>CANMDW010000001.1 GCA_947496705.1 uncultured Aquimarina sp.
GCTTCCTGAGCCAGCCTTTGTTCTTCAGCTAATCGGGCAGCTTCAGCAGCTTCCTGAGCCAGCCTTTGTTCTTCAGCTAATCGGGCAGCTTCAGCAGCTTCCTGAGCCAGCCTTTGTTCTTCAGCCAAACGGGCAGCTTCGGCAGCTTCATCATCTGCTTTCTTTTGAGCAGCCAGACGTGCTTCTTCTTCGGCCTGTTGCTTGGCAGCTTCGGCTTCCCGGGCGGCTTCTTCGGCAGCTATTTTTTGTTCTTCAGATTCCTGCTCGGTCACTTCCCGCTCCAGCTCCTTCTGAGACGCGGCTATACGTTCTTGCTCGGTCATCTCTTGCTCGAGCGTCTTCTCAGAAGCCAATCGTTCTTCTTCGGCTTTCCTGTTCAGTAGTTTTATTTCTTCTTCTCTTTGTAATTCAAGCTCTCGGGCAGCTCTGGCTTCTTTTGCTTTAGCCTCGGCAATAGACCGCTCCAGTTCGCTCATAGATCGCTGTTCCTGGCTTTGAGATTCGCCAGTTTCATCTTGCAGGTTTCTTATGATTTTATTTTGTTCTAAAATTTCTTTTTTCAACCTTCTGATCTCAGAATCCCTTGCTTCATAGGCTTTTTGTGTTCCGGTTTTTGATTTGCTTCGGCTTTTTGGTCGTTCGGTAGCAAAATTGTAGGCCAGACCCACCTCGTGTGTTGAGCCTAAATCACCTGTGTCTCCCAAGCCCATTTCGTAAGTATATCCAATGGAAACATTTGAGGTGATATTACCTCCTATACCTAATGATGCCCCGTAAAAACTATTGTATCCTGCCTGAGCCCAGCCCAGTTCTGGTAATTCTACAATAACATTACCCCCGTATCTAAGATTGGAGTCAGACTCTGAATCGGCCAGCATATTGGCATAGGCCATACCGCGTATGGTCTTGTCTGATGATCTTCTTTCTAAACCTGTAGTATACATCACATGACCGGTAAACGCCATGTTGTCTGTTAATAACTCACTAGCCGTTAAATTATAAGCAGCCAGGTTCACCACAGAAACCCCTACATCAAATTCTGCATAATTAAAGTTGATACCAGGAGTTAATTGAAAAACAGAGCTGTTTTCGTAGTTAAGAATAACCGGGTCACTTACTTGTACTCCATTATTTAGCAATATGCTTGTGGCTGCATCGATGTTGGATTTAATTCCGCTTTGCGAAAAACCTAAATTCAATCCAAAAGTGAAATTCATATCCCGATTTAACTCCAGCCTGTATGCAAAATTGGCGATACCACCAAAAAATCTATAAATACCTTCATTTTGTTGATGCAGACCGATAGAAACCCCGGTTTTTTCATCAAAATTTGCGGTGTAATTTATGAGATAGGTTTGTGGATTATCATTAAAAGACGCCCACTGTGTTTTATTATAGACATTAACAGATTTTTTGTTTTCGCGAACTAACGAAAAAGTGGGGTTAAAATAAAACCGGTTATATCTTACTAAGTTGTGTGTTGGGATATCGGTAGGGAGAACACCATAGGTGGTGCTTTCATCCTGTCCTTTACTAAGGTGAAAGGATAAACATATTAATACTAAAAGTAATCTTCTGACCATAAAACTATCTCATTACCGTTATCGAACCTTTTCTGACTACGGAATTATTTCTTGTAATTATATAATAATATATCGGTTCTCCTCCCGAGGATTTTGAACTTTCTACCGGCCAGTTATTTTGATAACCCACCGAAGTAAAGTCAACCTGGCCTCTCGAATTATAAATTGTGACTTCTACATCCTGTTGATTAAATAACGAATCCGGTAACAACCAATTATCGTTAATACCATCATTATTGGGGGTAACCACATTGGGGATAATTTCTGTCTCGCCTGCCTCCCCCGCAATAGTCACTGTATTCGAATCGATAACACAGTCTAATAGCGTTATTCTTACAAAATACTGACCTGGCCTGTCTATTTCAATCGAATTGGTACCCTGACCGCCTATAATCGTATCCCCATTGATTGCAGGGCGATTTTCGCCATCAACCACCACAAACCACTCATAGGTATAACTCCCACTTTGTGGCACGCTTAAGGTAACGGTGCCTGACGGCGGAATAAACGATGAGGAGGCATCTATGACTAAAGCATTCGATAAAAACTCTACCACAAGCTCATTGGATCGTGCCGTGGGAAAGGTAGTGCCCCTTAGCGTTGCATCCAATACATAGGTCTCCCCAATATTAGCCTGGGTGACCGTGATGGTAGGATCTGTATCGCCAGTAGACTGCCCGTTGCTGAACCATTCAAAATCAAATAAGGGATATTGTGCTGCGGTAATGGGAACCTCTACTCCCGTGTCGGTAATGCCAAACAAATTTTCTATACCCAAGGTCCCTGAATCTGCATCACAGTCCAGCAAGGTAGTAATCACTGTTCTAAAACCAACTGGCTCAAAAACCTCGGTCGTCGCCTCCAGCGTATCCATACATACATCATTGGCAAAGACACTGGCAACATACAAACCAACATTACTTATATCAATAGACAAAGCTCCCGGACTATCTATCGGAAGCGCTGGCTGAAAACTTATTCCATTCCTGAACCATTCTACGGTACTGCCCGGTGGGGCGTTGGTCGTTATCGATAAGGTCAACGTGGGTTCGGTGGGCAGCAGCATGATCTCGGGAGGGGGACGGGTCAAAATATCAGATCCCAAATTGACCACCTCTACAGGGGCTGTAGTGATAGAACAAGTGTCTGAACCTCCAATGGTAACCGTATAAATCCCTCCAAAATTACTCTCAGGTAAATTTATTATAGCACCATCATATTGGGGTTGTAACACCCCATCGCGAAACCATTCGTAAGTAAAATCATTACCGTCTACACTGGCTGATAATATCTTCACATCGCTGGGGCAAAATTCTACCCGAGGGGCTTCATTGATTTGTACCGTAGTAGTATTAAAATCGATCACAGTAATAAAACCTATATTTGCTCCTCCATAAAACCCTTCACAACCCGATGGTAATGGGATTCTGGCCCGATATCTTCCGGGTTGTGATATATTGGCTAGTGTAGTACCTGTTTCATTAGGTATAATTACAAAAGTACCGGTTAGATCGGCGTCTATGGCCCATTCATATTCCGGGAAATCTGAAGGTGATGCGGTTAAGGACACTGATTCACCTGCACATAAACCTATGCTGCTTACACTGTTTATAGTAACCCCGCCACTATCGGTATCTGTATTAAAATAAGCAATACTCATACCCTCTCTAAGCGCACTAAGAAATTCAACCCCAGCTTCAATGGCACGAACACGCATGCTATAATTATTACTGGCAAGATTGGTGGGCATTAAAAAAGGGGTATCAAAATCTATGTCCTGGCCAATACTTATTGGCACAGATGTTGTAAATCGGGATAATACAAGGGGGGTGTCTGAAAAGATACCATCTTCATCAGATAATTCAAGGATAAACTCTGTGCCAATAGCAAAGGGTTGTTTTGTGGATCTTACAATAGCACGCCTGTTGGGTGTTCCCTCGTTAACACAAGCAATAGCTACCGCATCGTTACTGTTTTCTATGTAAAAAAGGGGTCCCTGATCGGTGAATTGTGCAATACTCTCCCATGAAGAAAACAGGAGTACTGTCATACAGACAATTGACGATATTAGGTTAAGTTTCTTTCTCATGATATCACACTTAATAGTAAGGTGAAAATGGCAAACATCAACTTAGCGATTCGGGGCGCTTGTTAATAATATTGTTAATATATTTTTTACCAAGACATAAAATTATAAATTAAATAGTTATATCAAACTAAATTTTAATATTTTTTTGTAATAATTTTCTGACCTTTGCCGAATTGTTCCGTTTCACGGAAAATTAAATTAAATTAAAAAAACAGCTTAATATACATAAAATTTTGTTAATCAAAGTGTTGTATAGATATAAAAAAGCTATGGCACTATCCGTAAGTAGCTAAAATATCCCCAAATTTTTTATAAAAAAGCAAAGAATTTTATACGAAAAACGACTGGGTTTTTCACTTTTTTGCGCATTTTGTAGGATATAAAACCTCAGAAAAAGGCAGTTTTATTCGATGAAGTGTAAAAAACATTGTTGAAATATGAGTTGAGAAACAGGGAAATATTTACCTAAAACCAGGGTGTTCTTTTGTGTTTTTGAAGAGAAGTATAACCTACTAATTTGGTAAATGAAGAATGATTTTATCTCATAAATTTTTTCTGTTATTCATCTTATTATGAGCTTTGTAATACATTCTTTTCTGCCTTGGCCACTTAGCAATATTAGACCCGTTGTGTGTTTTGAGCAAATTTCTTCCAACGGAAAAAAGCTATATGCCTTTTTTTGCGTCACAATCGTTATTAATCAGTTCACCTAATCATAAAACTATCTCATTACCGTTATCGAACCTTTTCTGACTACGGAATTGTTTCTCGTTATTATATAGTAATAGATCGGCTCCTGACCCAAAGAAATTGAATTCTCCTGTGGCCAGTTATTTTGATAGCCCAACGATGTGAAATCTACCCGACCTCCGGAGGTATAAATCGTAACCTCCACATCTTGCTGATTAAATAAAGAATCTGGTAACAACCAAGTATCATTGATCCCATCATTATTGGGGGTTACCACATTGGGAATAATCTCTGATTCGCCTATCTCTCCTCCTATATTCACTATGTTTGACTCAATCACACAATCCTGTAAAGTGACCCGTACAAAGTATTGACCCGATGTGTCGATTTCAATACTGTTGGTACCCTGACCGCCTACAATAGTATCTCCATTGACCGCCAATTGATTCTCGCCATTAATCACTACAAACCATTCATAGATATAATTGCCGCTTTGCAGTACGCTTAAGGTAACGGTCTCACCAGGTGGAACAAATGGAGATGAACTGTCGATCACCAAATTATCGGATAGAAACTCTACCACAAGCTCATTGGATCGTGCCGTGGGAAAGGTAGTGCCCCTTAGCGTTGCATCCAATACATAGGTCTCCCCAATATTAGCCTGGGTGACCGTGATGGTAGGGTCTGTATCGCCAGTAGACTGCCCGTTGCTGAACCATTCAAAATCAAATAAGGGATATTGTGCTGCGGTAATGGGAACCTCTACTCCCGTGTCGGTAATGCCAAACAAATTTTCTATACCCAAGGTCCCTGAATCTGCATCACAGTCCAGCAAGGTAGTAATCACTGTTCTAAAACCAACTGGCTCAAAAACCTCCGTCGTCGCCTCCAGCGTATCCATACATACATCATTGGCAAAGACACTGGCAACATACAAACCAACATTACTTATATCAATAGACAAAGCTCCCGGACTATCTATCGGAAGCGCTGGCTGAAAACTTATTCCATTCCTGAACCATTCTACTGTACTGCCCGGTGGTGCGTTGGTCGTTATCGATAAGGTCAACGTGGGTTCGGTGGGTAGCAGCATGATCTCGGGAGGGGGTCGGGTCAAAATATCAGATCCCAAATTGACCACCTCTACAGGGGCTGTAGTGAGAGAACAAGTGTCTGAACCTCCTATGGTAACCGTGTAAATCCCTCCAAAATTACTCTCCGGTAAATTTACTATAGCACTATCATACTGGGGTTGTAACACCCCGTCTCGAAACCATTCGTAAGTAAAATCAGAATCGGTCACGCTGGCAGATAGTATTTTTACATCACTAGGACAAAACGCTACTCTCGGGGCTTCATTAATTTGAATTGCTGTGGTGTTAAAATCATAAATGGTAATTCCTCCTAAATTGGCTCCTCCGTATAATCTTTCACATCCACCAGGTAGGAGAATTCGAACATCATAGCTGCCTGGTTCGGTAACATTGGTCAATGTAGAACCGGTTTCTCCTGCAATGATCTCTCCATTAAATTTCCATTCGTATTCAGAAAAATCATCGGGGGAAACGTTTAATGTCAACGATTCACCACTACACAAACCAATCGCACTTACATCATTGACGGTTACCAGTCTTCTTGTATCAAAATAAGCGATAGGCACCCCTGTGCTTATGGCACTAAAAATATCTTCTTCCCCAGTTCTGGTTGCCCTAATGCGAAGACTGTAATTGTCACTGGCAAGATCGGTGGGCATTAAAAAAGGGGTATCAAAATCTATATCTTCATTGATGTTTATTGGGGTCGATGTTGTAAATCGGGATAATACGAGGGGGGTATCTGAAAAGATACCGTCTTCATCAGACAACTCTAAAACAAATTCAGTTCCAATAGGAAAAGGAACTGTTGTTCTCTTCGCAATAGCAGCTCGAACTGGTGTACATTGATTTACACAGGCGAGATCTAATGCTTCATCTCTATCACAGAAACTCTCGCCGGTACATATATTTTCACTACAAATGTAAAACTTAGGGCCTTGTTCGGTAAATTGTGCACTAGCCTGTAATGAAGAAAACAGGAGTACTGCCATACAGATAATTGACAATATGGGGTTACATTGCTTTTTCATGGGATCACACTTACTGGTTAAGATGAAAATGGTAAACATCAACTTAGCGATTCGGGGGCTAGTTGACCCATTTCCTGAAAGTATTAAAAAAGCAACCCTCTAAAAAATTATATATGTCCCATTTTTTTGAATTACAGATAATGCCGTAAAAAGATGGTGGTAATCCTATGCTTTTGGCGGTAATGTATCGCAGTAACTTCATTTTAAAACAAAAAACCCGTTGAAAACATCAACGGGTCCAGCACAAAAAATAAAGCCATTATTCTTTACTTTCAGAAACCGAATCGGTTCCATTTAATGCCTTTACAATCTCTTCGGTAAGATCCAATTCTTCTTTACCATATAAGATATTGCTTACTTCGGTATCCCCATAAATATAGGTGTATCCGTTTTTCTTTCCATAGTCTTTAATAAAGTCCTTCACCTTATTGATAATAGAGTCTATCTCGGTCTGGCTTCCTTGCTGGATCTCCTGCATTTTGGCTTGTTGCTCTCTTTGCAGCTCCTGTTGTTTTGTCATTAACTCCTGCTCTTTTTTCTCGCGATTGGCCTTGGTCATAGATTTCATGATTGTTTGATATCCTTGCACCTCTATCTGAAATTGCTTTGCTTTTTCCTCAAGCTCGGTTCGCACTTCATTATTTTTCTTTGTCCACTTTTCTTGTGCAACTTTCATTTCATTAAAATCGGAAACTACTTTGGTGTTATTTACATAACCTGTTTTTTCAGTTTGTTGATTACAAGAAGCTAAAATTAACAATGCACTCGCAATCCATAAAAATTTTCTCATGTTTTCAAAAATTTAGTTCTGCGCAAAAATATCAAAGTTCATGTGATGTTACTCATTATATTTCTTCAAAATAACAAATAATAGTAAAAAACGATTGTTTTATATTCTATAATAAGTAAAATCTATTAAAAATGAATCGCAATAAGGTGTTTTAAGCTTGTTTTGATAAAATCCACGGTATTTTATCACCATTTAAAACAAAATGTCCTAAAAACTATTTTAAAATAAGAATTACGGTTTTTTAAGCACATACACATGTGAAGAATACTCTCCAGATCGTTTTCCTTTTATATTTGATCGTAACCCCACCCAAAATGCCCTAAAAAAATTCATGTTGTTGCTTTTGTATTTTTCAGATAAGAGGGAAACATAAAAAGAATCAAACTTCATGGGAAGCGTTTTCTCCAAATCAAATTTGTGTTCTGAAAACAATTGTTGAATCGCTTTTTTAGAAAAATGCCAAAGATGTCTGGGAACATCATATGCCGCCCAAAATGAGGTGTAATATTTGGCATCATATGATTTGAAATTCGGCACCGCAATAATCACATATCCATTTGGTTTTACCAGGCGTTTTAATTCTTTTATTTGATTTTGCAAATCGGGTACATGTTCGAGCACATGCCACATGGTAATGATGTCAAATTGTTCTTCTTCAAAATCTGAGGTCTCAGATAGCAAATCAATTCCTTTTTGTTGCGCCAAATTTTTTGCCACACTATTGGGTTCGGTTCCTGTAACGTTCCAGCCTTTCTTTTTGGCAACACTTAAAAAATCTCCTGTTCCGGCCCCGATGTCCAAAAGTTTACCCGGACCATCATTTAATTTTGAAATTAAACTAACTTTCTTGTTCAGTGAATATGTTTTAACAAGATGATATAACTTTTCGAAAAGAGATCGTTTTGAATCTGTATGAGAAATGTAATCTTCGCTTTGATAATATTTCTCTAATTCTTCAGAAAGAGGTTTTGGCGATGTCACCAACATATCATAATTGTCATCATAATACAACTGAAACTTTTCGCCCGAAACTGTATGATCTTTACACTCAATAAAAAAATCTGAACCTTGTTGTTTTTGCATTATATTGATAATCATATTTCTTATTAGCGTTGAAAAAAACCGTTGTTTATAAAAGAGCTCTCTTGAACTTTTCGCTTCCGAACAAAAAGTTTAAATGAGTTCAAAACTAATTTCACCTTATTAGAGTAAAAATTGTTTGAAATCGATTCCTTAAAAAACAGAACAACATTAGTGATTAAATTTTTTCTAAGGAGTTTGTTTTTACACAGAGACTTCATATCATTTCTCATATGAAATTACCATCTAATACATTTTTCTTCGTAAACCGCAATTTCATCAATACTCTATATTCTATTTCACTAGCATCCGAAAGTTTTCTAAAACATTGACGAAATCTCCGTAATTCATTACTGTATCAGTAATGTTCAGGCAGATCTTTGGAAAATATCTTTTTATCACGAAATCAGACCTGACAGGTTTTTAAAACCTGTCAGGTCTTGATCGCTAGTGTTTTTAGATTTTTAAAACGTCGTTCTCTCTTCATTTTTTAATAAACTTCCGGATATTTCTGATTCTATTTCTATTTTATTACGATTATAAACCCTGAAGGGTTTTTAAAACCTTCAGGGTTTTGTTAATACTTTATAACAACCCAACAGCATTTTCTATTCTGAGGGCTTTTTCTTAATGTTCCACGTGGAACTATAAAAACTATCTTCCCATATACACCAAAAGCACCGAAATATCACTGGGAGATACACCACTAATTCTTGATGCCTGAGAAATGGTTGCTGGTTTTATTTTTGACATCTTTTCACACGCTTCAAAAGACAAAGACTTCAACTTTGTATAATCAAAGTTTTTTGGAATCTTAATATCTTCTAATCTATTCAACTTATCGGCATTGTTTTTTTCCTTCTCGATATAACCAGAATATTTCACCTGGATTTCTGTTTGTTCTAAAACTTCTTTATCCAAATTATGTTCTTTTATATAAGTATCTACTTTTTCAAAATGTTGTATGTCTTCTAATGTAATTTGTGGTCGGGAAAATAGTTTAAATAATTTTCCGCTTTGATTCACTGGCGAAGAATTCTTTGCCGACAAAACAGGATTTGCTTCTTCGGGTGTAACACTTGTATCTTTAAAAAACTGAACAAAAGCATTTGCTTTTTTCTCCTTTTCCTCCATTCTTTTCATTCGCTTTTCTGAAGCCAAACCAATCTCATATGATTTTGGTGTTAACCGAAAATCTGCATTATCTTGTCTTAACAATGTTCTATACTCTGCCCGAGACGTAAACATGCGATACGGCTCTTCGGTGCCTTTGGTGATCAAATCATCTATAAGCACCCCTATATAGGCTTCACTTCTTTTTAGAATAAACGCTTCTTGTTCTTTAACTTTTAGTGCTGCATTTATTCCTGCCATCATGCCTTGAGAAGCGGCTTCTTCATATCCTGTAGTTCCATTAATCTGACCTGCAAAAAACAATCCCGAAATCAATTTGGTTTCTAAAGTATGGGTTAATTGTGTTGGAGGAAAATAATCATACTCGATTGCATAGCCGGGTCTGAAAAATTTTACGTTCTCAAAACCCTCTACAGATTTTAAAGCTTTAAACTGAACATCTTCTGGTAGTGAAGTAGAAAATCCATTTACGTATACTTCTACGGTATTCCATCCTTCTGGTTCTACAAAAATCTGATGTCTTTCTTTATCGGCAAATCTATTGATCTTATCTTCAATAGAAGGACAATATCTCGGGCCAATACTTTTTATTCTTCCATTAAACATTGGTGAGCGATCAAATCCTTCCCGAAGCAAATCATGAACTTCAGAAGATGTATATGTCATATAACACGACCTTTGCTCGGTAAGTGGTTTTGTTAAATCTGTATAGCTAAATTTCTCTGGGTTTTCATCTCCCGGTTGCTCCACCATTTTTGAGTAATCCAAAGATCTTCCATCGACTCTTGGAGGTGTCCCTGTTTTCATTCTTCCGGCATCAAAACCCAAATCAATTAACTGTTCGGTAATTCCTGTAGCAGCTTTTTCGCCAGCTCTTCCTCCTCCAAATTGTTTCTCTCCAATATGAATTAGTCCGTTCAGAAAAGTTCCATTGGTAAGTACAACTGTTTTTGCTTTGATCTCAATTCCTAATGATGTTTTTACTCCTGTAACTTTTCCGTTTTCAACCAGGAGCCCGCTGACCATCTCCTGATAAAAATCCAGATTTGGAGTTTGTTCCAGGAGCAATCTCCATTCTTCGGCAAAGCGCATTCGATCACTTTGCACTCTTGGACTCCACATCGCAGGTCCTTTTGATTTATTCAGCATCTTAAACTGTATCGCAGTGTGATCACTTACGATTCCGCTATATCCGCCAAGCGCATCAATCTCTCTAACGATTTGTCCTTTTGCGATTCCTCCCATGGCAGGATTACAACTCATCTGCGCAATATTTTGCAAATTCATTGTAATTAACAACGTGCTACAACCTAAATTAGCCGCTGCCGCGGCAGCTTCACTTCCTGCATGTCCCGCACCAACTACTATTACATCATACTCAATATCAAACATAATTTCTATACCATTGTTCCACGTGGAACATTAAAATACTATATGTACATTTTGTTCCACGTGGAACAAAATCATTAAAAACCATCATTGTTCCACGTGGAACATAGATAGTTTTTCATCTTCCTTTTGCCTCATTAAATGTTCGTCTTTTCTGGTCTTGTCTTTATAACCACAAAAATGCAACACTCCATGTATCATAACACGTCTCAGCTCGTCATCTACAGACACACCATATGTGTTTGCATTTTCAAAAACTCTGTCCAAAGAAATGAAGATGTCTCCACCAAGCTTATTACCTATCGTAGTATCAAAACTAATAATGTCTGTATATGCGTCATGATTCAAATACTCCTGATTAATCTTTAAAAGATATGCGTCATCACAAAAAATAAAACTTATTTCTCCTTCTGTTCTATCCTCAGATATAATCACTTTGCGTAACCATAAGGACAAACGTTCTTCATCCAACAACGGGTTGCTTGTTTCATAAAAAAAATTAATCATTATCTTTCTTGAAATAATCCTGTACTTTCTTCTTGTGATTTTGCCGCAAAGGTAATACTTGTCTATTTAATATTTCAGTAGTATTGAAATATTGTTTTGCTTTGTTCAATCGTTCCCTGTTTTGATTCTCAAACTGTACTTGATTGGTTTTGCTTTCACGTTTTTCTTCTTCACCCTGCTCAAAAGTTGCATCTTTTAGCTTGAGTAGTTGGTGCTTTAAATCCAACATTTTACCAAGTGTTTTTTCATTAAACCCTTTCTCTAACAATTCCTGTTCAATTTGCTCCATTCTCTTCAACACATCACTACCCACACCTTTTCCTTTTCCTTCCTTTTTGATCTTATCTGCCAAAGCATTTCTAAGTTCTTGTTGCTGCTTATAGATTTCGTATAATTCTCCGTTTAAATCCTCTTGTTGTTCTGACTCACCCTCTCCATTTTGACCCTCTCCATCTTTCTTTTTACCTTTTTCATTTCCCGTTTCTTCTCCATCTTCTCCCTGCTTTCCTTTATTGTTCTCTCCTTTTTGTTCTCCTTTTTTATTTCCTTTCTCGGCACCATCTTTCATTTTATCATTCAACTCCTCCTGCTTTTTAATAATATCAGGCAACTGAAACTCATTGGAACCACTTTTGCCTTTTCCGGCAGCCGACATGCTGTTTTGCATTTGATCCAATGTTCTGCTGAGCAAATATGCAAGGTCATTTGATCCAGTAACCGTATATTGCTGGTTTGCTGTACCCTGAACTGCCTGATTCTCGGCCAATCTCTCTAAGGATTTATCTATGTTGAATTCTATATTAGTTAACTTTTGAGTAACCATTTCTGTTATCTGAGGCGTTCGTAATGCAAGTGCATACAAGCTGTCATCTACATGAATAAAGTTTTCTCTCAACACGCTTTGTCTTCTTAATTTGGCTGAATAAGAAGGATTATCCATATCAATGCCCTTAAACTCCTTCATTAATCCTTCTTGCCCTATCGAAAAATCAACTAAATTGTCGAGAATCTGCCTCAGCATCTCCATATCTTCTTGCTGTTGTTCTGCACCAGACATCTGCATCTGCATCTTCATTCCATTACTCATTTGCTTCATCTTTTGTGCTGCGCTTTTCTGATTCTTTTTTGCGTCAGATTTATTTTCCTTTTCAAGATTATCACTTGCTTTTTGTTGCTCTTCTTTTATCTCTTTTTCATCTTCTTCCTTCTGATCCAAATCCATGGGTATTTTAAGATCTTCATTTTCCTTTCTTAAATCCTTCATTTCTTTTTGAAAATCTTCAAACTCTTTATTCAATTCATCCTGCTTAGCTTTGGTGTTTTCTTCATCATTCTTCTCAGACAACTCTTCTTGTTTTTTCGATAAGTCCTCCAGTTCCTTAACCAGCTTTTCATGTTTCTCAATCACATAGTACCTCTTGGTTAACTCTAAAAGCTGCTCGAGATTCTTCTTTAAATTCTTGTTTTCTTTTCCTAATTCATCCAGTTTTTTTGTCAATTCTTCTTTCTCAATTTTATCTGCCAATTTCTGAATCTCATCAAGAAGTTTTTCATTTTTCTTTAATCTTTCTTCATTTCTTTCTAAACGTTCCTTCAATGCATCTTTAAAAGGTTCTTCTTCATTCTTGTTTTCAAGTTCATTTAAATTATCTTTCAACTTCTTAGAAAAATCCTGCATCATTTTCTCCTGTTGCTTCTGTCTGTTTAAAAAATCTTCAAGCTTTTTCTTATCATTAAAATCCAGTTGTTTCTTTTCTTTCTGAGTTTTACTCAAACTTTGTAGTTCTTTTTCCTGTTGCTTAAATTTATCCAAAGATTTATTCAATCCCGATATGGCTTCATTTTGCCTCTGCAATAATTTTTCCTCTTTCTCTTTTTCTGTAAGCTGCCTAAAATTAAAAACCTGACTCTTTGTACTTTTATAATTGTGAATCACATCATTATCAAAAACCTCAAAATAGAATTCATAATTTACTCCATCTACCAAATCAATGCCGTTTGGAAAGGCATAAATAAATTCATCAAAAACCGATTTATTAATAGTAATACTTTTACTGTTTTTCTTCTCCAGATTATCTACATCATAATACACCAGCCTAAGTTTACTCAATCCATAATCGTCACTTACCCTACCAAAAAAATAAATCGTTTGATTATCGACAGTGTCTTTTTCAGACTTAAGATTTAGCTCCGGATATTGATCTTTAATCACATTAAGATTAAAAGACAAATTATCGTAATTTTTGACACGTTGATTTGATGTAGTAATTTCATAATCAAAATTAGAATAGATGCTTCTTTGATGTGAAAAATCAGTGCCATTTTTTTCTAAAGCAATCACAGTATCTTTGGTCTTTAATTCTACTTTATCAGTATTTCTGGTAAACATTTTCCATCTCACAGTTGTTCCTTCGGGTACAGTAGCATTTCCAGAGCTCTTTAAAACCTCGTCTCTTTTATTTGTATACCTTGGATAATCCAACATCATTTCAAAATTCAACAATGCAGGAATTGGTACAACCGATAAATGGTAAGAATTGGTATGTATATCATTCGCACTTATCACAAAATACAAAGACTCCTTTGGCTGTATAAATGTATATTCAAACTCACCTAATCCTACATTCTTTAAAAAATACACCTCATCATTATAGGTGATCATCACATTTTCAGGGATCATCTCACCGCTGGTTCTTACTTTGAGCACAAAATCTGTGCTCTCCAGTGCATTCAACTCATTATTAACAATAAAAAACTGAAATGGAGCCGGTGGTTCATAAGCGACTTTATAATTTACAACTCGCTCATAACTATCTGATAACCAGTGTGTTTTGTTAAGAACAAATAATATTAATAAAAGTACCACGGGTATTGCAGCATACTTAAGGTATTTAACATTTTTGCCAAAATTTATCGCCAATTTAAAAGGAACCGGTCTTAACTCACTCGACTTTTGCTCTATACTAGCTAATAATAATGAGGATGAGGACTCGTTTTCACTTAATTGTAAAAGATTCAATAATCTGTCATTAACCTCAGAAAAATGATTTCCTATAATATCTGCTGCCTTTACATAATCTATACCTTTTGCCAGCCTAAACAGTTTTGCTATAGGAATAAGGATAAACTTGACTAATAAGCCAACTTCAACAATAACAAATGTCCAAAACAAAATGGTTCTGCCTACAGGGCCCAGCCATAAAAAATTCTCTACTAATAGTGTCACTAAAAAGTACAAGACACCAATAGCGAAAAAAAGGATCACACCTTTAATCAATTCATTGCTATAATATTTTCTAATAAACTGTTCAAGCTTACTCTTTATGAACTCAAAATTATCCATACCTAAAACCTTCATTTTTTCATTAACTTTTAAAACTACGATTTTATTTTCAATAGAATTGTTATATTTATGATAATTCAACCCCCTAGTACATACTGCTTTATGAAAGATCTGAAATATGTCTGCGCATATACTATACCCATTACTGCAATAATAGGCATTTGGTTTCAGGGAGCGTATACCTATTTAACACCCATATACACCTTCGGAATCATACCCCTTTTCGAGCTGTTTACGAATTCATCAACACAAAATTTAAGTGATGAAGAAAGCTCGCTAAAATCCAAAAAAAAGATTTTTAACTGGATGCTGTACCTCAACCTTCCCATAGTCTACGGAGTAGTATTACTAACCCTTTATACTACAACATATTCTGAATTGGCTACTTATGAAATCGTTGGAATTGTATTTTCAACAGGTATTGTTTTAGGTGCAAACGGAATTAATGTAGGACACGAACTGGGGCATCGTTTTACATTTGAGCGTTTTATCGGAAAAGCATTACTACTACCTTCATTATATATGCATTTCTACATCGAACATAATTTTGGTCACCACCAAAAAGTAGGCACCAAAGAAGATCCTGCAACGGCAAGATATAATCAACCGGTATATCTTTTTTGGTTTACTTCAGCCTTTGGTCAATATATAAGCGCGTGGAAAATTCAATCCACATTATTAAAACAAAACAAAAGTTCTTTACTTTCTTCAAAAAACGACATGTTCTGGTATCTTGTTATTACTGCTATTTACCTGGCCATCATTTTATATTTCTTTGGAATCTTCGGGACACTTATTGCTGTTCTCTGCGGAATGGTTGGATTTCTACTTTTAGAAACCATTAATTACATCGAACATTATGGATTGATAAGAAAAAAAACTTCATCTGGCCGATACGAACGCGTAAGAGAAATTCATTCCTGGAACTCGAATCATACCCTTGGCAGAATTATCTTATACGAGCTAACCAGACATAGTGACCATCATCATCGTGCTTCCAAAAAATATCAGCTTTTAGACCATCACGATCAAAGTCCGCAATTACCTTTTGGTTATCCCACATCAATGGTATTAGCACTCATTCCTCCGATATGGTTTTTAGTTATGAACAGACGTGTTCCGCGTGAAATGAAAAATCATATAAAGGACTAACACAAATATGGGGTCACGCCCGGGAAAATAAAAAATTTCTTGAAACCGACTATCCCCGAGGCAGAGCCATAGGGGTATTTCGCCGGTTTCATTTTGGCCTCGGGGCCAAAAACCGAAATTTTGTATTTAGCCTCACCCGGAACTGCCAAAAAAGGCAGTTCCGACCTCTCCCAAGGAGAGGTTAATCGGAAACCCCGAGGCAGAGCCGTCGGGGAATTATTTAGATTAAAAAAGAAAAAATTGTCGTACACCTTTATAAATTATTTCTTTATACACTACTTTTGATTTTAATAGCATATTTAAGATCGTATCTTTGCCATCTATTTGTAACGCTTTTAAACTTGCTACACATTAGAAAATCTATTCGGTGTCGAAATATATTTTATTGCATTTTCAACACTCCAGACAAGATTGTATTGCATAAGAATGATTAAAGGTTAAAACACACAATCATGACAAAAAACATTAGGGTACGATTTGCACCTAGTCCTACCGGGCCCTTACATATCGGAGGGGTAAGAACCGCTTTATTTAATTATCTATTTGCAAAAAAACACAACGGAACTTTTGTTCTAAGAATTGAAGATACCGATCAAAACAGATATGTGTCAGGGGCCGAAGAGTATATAAAAAACTCATTAGATTGGTGTACTATTCCTTTTGATGAAGGCCCTGGAAAAGATGGGGCTTTTGGACCTTATCGCCAAAGTGAACGTAAAGATATCTATAAGCAATATGCCGATCAATTAATCAAAAATGGTTTTGCATATTACGCCTTTGACACTGCTCAAGATTTAGATACACACAGAAAAGATCACGAAGCCAAAGGAAAAACATTTATCTATAACTGGCACAACAGAGACAAATTAATCAATTCATTATCACTATCTAAACATGAAATTACAACCAGAATTAATTCTGGTGATCCCTACGTGATCCGTTTTAAAGCACCACAAGATGAAGCCTTACATCTTAACGATATAATTCGAGGCGATATCAAAATAGATACCAATATCCTTGATGATAAAATTCTATTTAAAAGTGATGGTATGCCAACCTATCATCTCGCCAATATCGTAGATGATCATTTAATGCAAATTACTCATGTGATTCGTGGTGAAGAATGGTTGCCATCATTAGCATTACATGTGTTGTTGTATCGTGCCCTTGGCTGGGAAGAACCAGCTTTTGCGCATTTGCCATTAATTTTAAAGCCTTTAGGAAAAGGAAAACTAAGCAAACGTGATGGTGATAAAATGGGGTTTCCGGTATTTCCATTACAATGGACAGACCCTAAAACCAATGAGGTTTCATCTGGATATAGAGAAGACGGCTACCTGCCAGAAGCTGTAATTAATATGCTTGCTTTTTTGGGATGGAACCCAGGTACCGAACAAGAATTATTTTCTCTTGAAGAATTGATTAAAGAGTTTGACCTTAAAAGAGTACATAAAGCCGGAGCCAAATTTGACCCTGAAAAAACAAAATGGTTTCAGCAACAACATTTACAAAGAACAGATAACAAAGTCTTGTCCAAGCAATTTGAAAATATACTAGATGACAAAAACATCTCAACAGATCTAAACATTGAAACGATTGTTGACATTGTAAAAGAACGTGCCACATTTGTAAAAGACCTATGGAATTTAAGCCATTTCTTCTTTTTATCCCCAAATGAATATGATAAAAAAGCCATACAGAAAGCATGGAAAGAAGACACTTCTAATCTAATGTATGAACTTATCAGAATACTAGATGATATTACAGATTTTTCTGCAGACAATGTTTCAAATATTGTTAAAAGATGGATAACCGGAAAAGAAATTGGTTTTGGTAAAATCATGATGCCATTGCGTGTTGCTTTAGTAGGTTCTCTTGAAGGGCCAGATTTATTTTTAATTGCATCCATAATTGGTAAAAAAGAAACAATTAAAAGAATAGAAAATGCTATCGAAAGAAACTAGCATCACAATTTAATCCCTCATAGAGGGTTTAATTTCCCGAGGCCTGCCGATCCCGGGCAGGCTGGCCTGCCGATCCGGGCAGGCTGGCCTCAAAAACAAAATGTACTTTCGGAAACATACCTCGTGAGCTTGCTCCGAGGTTTTTGATTCTTCAAAAAAGCACCATTATTTCTATGCCAATATATGGTGTTTCTTTTTTATTCATGTAACATTAAATAAAAATTATACACTTATTAAATAACTACTTAACCCAGATTATACATTGCAATTTTGTAATGAAGGTTGAAAGTGCAATAAAATATAAGATTCAGTCATGACAAAACAATATAAAGTACTAAAAAGATCTAATATGTGGTTGAGGAAAGAAGTAGAAGAAACACTAAACCGGTATCCAAAAAAGGACGGGAAATTGTATCTTTCGCTTTCGGATCATCCAGTAGTTCTGGAATATCTACAGCAATGGTAATAATTTCAAAATAACAAACATTCATATATAATTTATTAGTACATTCAAAACAGCTAAACTTTTAACTTTTAATCTAAAAAACAATGAATATAATTTTAATTCCATTAATCATTTTCGGCTTTATAATTCTAATCTCAGGAATTTTTACCGTAAAGCAACAAACCTCTGCCATCGTAGAGCGTTTTGGCAAGTTTTTAAACATAAGAAATTCGGGATTACATTTTAAAATCCCAGTTTTTGATCGCATTGCCGGTCGTATCAATCTCAAAATACAGCAACTCGATGTATTGGTTGAAACCAAAACAAAAGATGATGTATTTGTTCGTCTAAAAATCTCTGTGCAATTTCAGGTAATTAAAGAAAAAGTGTATGATGCATTTTATAAACTTGAAAATCCGCACGATCAGATTACCTCTTATGTATTTGATGTAGTTCGAGCAGAAGTACCAAAAATGAAGTTGGATGATGTGTTTGAAAGAAAAGACGACATTGCGATTGCAGTAAAACAAGAATTGAATGAAGCCATGATTAATTATGGTTATGATATTATAAAAACATTAGTGACAGATATTGATCCTGATATGCAGGTAAAAGAAGCCATGAATCGAATTAATGCTGCTGAGCGTGAAAAAGTAGCGGCAGAATATGAAGCTGAGGCTGAAAGAATTAAAATCGTTGCCAAAGCACGTGCCGAAGCCGAAAGCAAAAGACTACAGGGGCAAGGTATTGCCGATCAGCGTAGAGAAATTGCCCGTGGTCTTGAAGAAAGTGTCGATGTATTAAACAATGTTGGGATTAATTCACAAGAAGCATCGGCACTAATTGTAGTAACTCAACATTATGATACACTACAATCGATAGGAGAAGAAACAAACAGTAATTTGATTTTGCTGCCCAACTCTCCTCAAGCCGGTAGCGATATGTTAAATAATATGATCGCTTCATTTACTGCTTCCAACCAAATTGGCGAAGAGATGAAAAAACAAAATGCCAAAAAAGGTATTACCAGAAAAAAACCTGGTACTCAAGAATAAAATCGTCTATTCAATAAAATACACAACCCGATCAATTAATGTGATCGGGTTTTTTTATCTTAAAATTTAAAAAAGAAATAAAACGTGGTTTTAAGTGGTTTTTATTCCTCTAAAGTTAAATGTATAACACCATTTTTTTATCTCTTTAAACAGCTTTAAATTGGGTAATTCATAATAAGAAAAAACAATTGTTTTCTGTAAATCATAAAAAAATCTTATCTATGAAAATTTATTATCTTTACAAAAAGATAGTCCCATGAAAAATTACCTAATTATTTTCCTTCTTGTTTCGGGAAGTGTTTTCTCCCAAAATATGAATGAACTAAAAAAATCTGCGTTAAGAGATGCCAAAGCAACATCTGAAGCTTCTATAAAAAAAGATGCTGTTACTTTATTAAACTATACGCACCCAAATATTTCTGAAAAATTTGGAAAGAGACAACTCAAGGCAACTATTGAAGATGTTTTTAGAACCATGCAGGCCCAAAAAATCAAAATTGTTAGCTCTGAGGTAAATGAAGTAACCGAAGTAAAAAAAGAAGACAAAGAATATCGTTGTTTAGTAAAAAATACTATTAAAATGGATTTCAATGGAAGGTTCATCACCTTAAAAAGTTCTCTTTTTGGTTTTTACGATAAAAAAATACAACAGTGGTATTTTGTAGAATCCAATAAGCTTTTGGATGACCCCGACACCAAAGCATTATTTCCAAACTTCAAAACAGAGATCGAAATTCCGCTTGATGAACATATTGCCGAAAACTAAATTATTCTAATGTAGACCTGTCAGCTTTTCGAAAAGCTGACAGGTCTATCTTATAATCTATATTTTATATTTTGATGCTACTTCTGAAGCTTCTATACGCAATAATTCATTCTTATCCTCAAGTGCTTTCTTGATGAAATCTGTAGCAGTATCATCTGGCTTTAGTTTTCTGTTCTCTAAGAATGAATCCAAAGCAATAATCGTAACAATACGGGTTCCTGCTTTTTTTACAGCGGTTTGATATAAAGGAATTAACTCCTCTATATCAATGTGCTTAGCAGTTTCCCGAATTTTCTTTTTTAATGCTTCTTGTTTTTCCTTAGGTAAATTAGTATACTTTTTTCCTGCTCTTTTAATTTCTTCAATCGCCGGAACCTCTTTATATTGGTTTTGTGGTAGTTTTTGAGTGTTCTGCTGCGTAGGATCAGGTTTTACCTTGGCCCAGGTATCTCTTAAACCAACAGTTTTATTAAATACCAATGCACCAGGTTTACTATCTAAATCCACATTAAAATACCCCAATCTTTGAAACTGAAATTGCTCTAATGGTTTTACATCTTTCAAACCTGGTTCTATATATCCCGTGACTACTTTTAATGAATTAGGATTCAGAAACTCCATAAAGTCTTTATCCTTATGACTGTCGGGTGCTTCATCATTAAATAATCGGTCATAAATCCTCACCTCGGCCATAATAGCATGTTGTATAGAAACCCAATGCAATGTTCCTTTTACATTGCGCTTTGATTCCTCGGTGCCACTACCAGATTTACTTTTTGGATCGTATGTGCAATGAATTTCAGTAATATTCCCTTCACCATCTTTTACTACACGTTCACCTTTAATGATATATGCATTTTTTAGACGCACCTCTTTATCTAGCGTAAGTCTAAAAAACTTTCGACCGGCATCCTCTTTAAAATCTTCTCTTTCGATATATAGCTCTCTAGAAAAAGGCACTTTTCTATATCCGGCTTGTTCATCTTCGGGATTGTTTTCGGCTTCAAGCCACTCTTCTTTTCCTTCAGGATAATTGGTGATAACCAGTTTAACAGGATCTAAAACAGCCATTGCCCTGGGCGCAGTTTTATTAAGGTCTTCTCGTACACAAAACTCCAACAGAGAAACATCAATTACATTTTCACGCTTTGCAACACCTACGGTTTCCACAAACTTACGCAGGGATGCCGGTGTGTATCCACGTCTTCTCAATGCCGAAATTGTAGGCATTCTGGGGTCGTCCCATCCAGATACAACTCCTTCTTCAACCAATCTGAGTAATTTACGCTTACTCATAATCGTATAACTTAAATTAAGTCGTGCAAACTCTCGTTGTTTGGGTCGTATGTTATCACTATATATTTGATCCAAAAACCAATCATATAATTTTCTATGGGGCTTAAACTCCAAAGAACATAAAGAATGTGAGATGTTTTCTATATAATCGCTCTCACCATGAGTCCAGTCGTACATAGGATAAATACACCACTCATCTCCTGTTCTGTGATGTGATTTCTTTAAAATTCTATACATCAAAGGATCCCGCATTAACATATTAGGATCTGCCATATCAATTTTGGCTCTTACTACATGTTCTCCTTCATTAAATTCACCGCCTTTCATCTTTTGAAACAACGCTAAATTTTCTTCTACAGATCGATCTCTATACGGACTATTAGTTCCTGGTTCTGTCGTGGTTCCTTTTTGGGATGCAATAGCTTCGGCTGTTTGAGAATCTACATACGCCTTTCCTTCTTTAATCAATTGTACAGTCCAATCGTATAACTTTTGAAAATAATCTGAAGAATAGCATTCCTGATCCCATTGATACCCTAACCAGGTAATATCTTTTTTAATTGCATCTACATATTCCTGCTCTTCTTTTGCCGGGTTAGTATCATCAAAACGCAGGTTTACCGGTGCATTATACTTAAGGCCCAAGCCAAAACTAATGCCTATTGCTTTAGTATGTCCTATATGCAGATATCCATTAGGTTCTGGTGGAAAACGAAACCGTAAATCCTTATCATTCATCCCATCTTTCAGGTCTTCCTCTATGATCTGCTCTATAAAATTGAGTGGTTTTTTCTCTTCTGTCATTGTAAATCAAATGAGCATAATTAATAATTTCAATACCAACCAAAATGATTAATATGTAAATTCTATCCGGCCTATAAAATACAATAAATATGAACAGATAAAATCTTGTACAAAACTACTAAAATTCTAATGTCACAAAACAAATGATAATTCTTTTTCTGAGTATAAAAACGAATTCAACCTATAGAACTCATTTAAACTTTTCATCTGGGTTGCAAATATGCCATTATGCTCCCTAATTTTGACTTTTTTTAGAACCTTAGGGCACTGCTATGCTTCGAAAAAAAGGCTTCATTAAAAACCAAAAGTCTACCTGGCATTAGTTAGACAGGCCCATATTTTCGCTTGCAGCAAAAAGTCTAAATGAGTTCATAGTTAAAAATGGGATATTCAACTACATATCTTTAACAAAGATTATTTATACCTTTACAAAAAAACTCTGTGGGACTGATCAAACTAAAGAATATTAAGGTATATGCCTATCATGGATGCCTTGTAGAAGAGAAAAAAATCGGATCAGACTATAGGGTTGATCTCAAAGTTAAAGCCGACCTAACGAAATCTGCTGTATCAGACCGATTGGGTGATACGGTAGATTATGTTCATCTTAACCGAATTGTAAAGGAAGAAATGGCGAAACGCTCCAAATTATTAGAACATGCAGCAGAGCGTATTCTGGTAAGAATACTGGATGAACTTCCTTTGGTTGAGAAAGTTATTGTAGATGTTTCTAAAATTAATCCACCTATTGGAGGAAATGTTGAAATGGTGACTATAACCCGAAGTAAAAATCGTTAACTTTGTAGTGTTACATATATAAGAATCTGGTATTAATGTAGAATGATTTAAGAAGTAACCATAATTTTTTTTACATTTGCCAACCAACCAAAAAATCCGGTGTCGTGGCCGAGTGGCTAGGCAGTGGTCTGCAACACCATCTACAGCGGTTCGAATCCGCTCGACACCTCAAAAAATCCTGTACATAAAAGTACGGGATTTTTTTATAGCGAAACTGTGCTATTTAAACTTGGATTCTGGTGTTATTTTTTCAATCCTATCCTGTATTTTTTTCTCCATAGTCTCGGGCAGCACTCCTTTTAGAATAAGAAAAACACCAAAGATGATCATCATAATGCTAATTACTCTTTTGATAATATAGGTTCGTTTGGGTGTCAATTTTCTCTTAAGACGTTTGGCTAATAGCATTTTAAAAACATCAATAAACAGATATGTACCCAGAACAATCGCAAAAAAGTAGGTAATTCTATGGATATTCATATCCAGTTGTGGCCCAATGACAATAATAATACTTAACCAAAACCCTAACACACCAATATTTATAAAATTGAGTAAAAACCCTTTTATAAAAAGCATTAAATAATTATGCTTATTGATCACCTCTACAGAGGTATCTCTAAGTTTGTTGTAGTTTTTTCGTTCCTGAATAAAAGAAATCACCCCATAGGTTGATAAAAGCATTCCCCCGAAAATAAATAATGCGGGGTCATCTTTTATCTTTTCTAAAATTTTATTTGTGCTAAAATATGCTATTAAAATAAATACAACATCTGCCAGAATAACTCCCAAATCGACAGCCAACGCTGCTCTAAATCCTTTAATTGCAGCAGTTTCCAATAATACAAAAAACACAGGGCCAATTAAAAAGGCAAGTAAAAATCCTAAAGGAATGGCGGTCTGAGCATCTTGAAGCATGGGATCTAAGCTTATTTACTACAAAGTTATTAAAACTACTTAGTGTCTGGTCGGAAATAGACGGTTTTTATAATTTGAATTATTTTTGGTGGGATTTTAATTTTCTTTTTTGACGCAGATGCCTTGGCATCAGGCGATAAAAAACAAATAAAAATAGCGCAAAAAGAAACAAATTTAATAGTGATATATTTCCGACCAGACACTACTTAGTTAACTTCAATAATTTTTCCGCCTAAAAGTTTTTGAGTGTCCATTTCTTTTGGATTTCCATAGATTCTTATGGTACCCCCGGCATTAGTATTGGCTTTTATATAATTTTTAGCATTTACTTCTGCTGTACCCCCGGCACTTACTTTTACCTGAGTATCCCTGGTTTTAAGATCTCTGCCATAATATCGTCCTCCCGAATTAATAATAACTTCCTGCTCTTTTGCTTTACCCCGCAATTCTATTTCTCCTCCGGTAATGGCTCTGGCATACAGAAATCCAGCTTCAATTTCTGCAATCATGCTTCCACCTTCTTGTGCTCTTACATCCAAAGAATTTGATTTAATAATATTACTTACTTCTACCCTGGAGCCTTCATTAACGTCAATCTTGTTGAGATCTGTATAATATACAACTACTTCTGTATTATTATTATCCCAAATATTATCTAAAGACATTCTAATTTTAAGAAGATCGCCATTCTGTTTTATAGCTACCTCTCTCCTTTTAATCCCGGTAATTTCAACCTTATTCTCATTGCCTTGGAGTAAAGTAACCCGTATTTTATCAAATACTTTTAACTCATTAAAATCGCCTACATTTTTTGTTATAATGTCTTGTGCTTGTACTGCAGTAGTTACTACAAATACAAAAAGAAATACTAATTTTTGCATCGCCCAGTTTTTAAGATTTAACTTCATATTTACTTTAAAAAAACGACACTTAGTTCTAATTATTCTATATCTTCTTTACTTCCTAATAAGATAAAATCCAAGTGTCTTTTTATTAGATCTGCATTTTTTACTTTTACATATACTTCATCTCCCAATTGATACACCTTTTTGTAAGTTTGACCAATTACGGCATATTCATCCTGGTCAAAAATATAATGGTCATCACTTATATCTTTAAGACGTACCATGCCTTCGCATTTATTACTTATGATCTCAACATAAATACCCCATTCGGTAACTCCAGAGATCACACCCAAAAACTGTTCCTCTTCATGATCCTTCATAAATTTGATCTGCATAAACTTAATAGAATCCCGTTCTGCACTGGCTGCCAAATTCTCCATACTACTGCTATGATTACATTTTTCTTCGTATTCTTCTTCTGCAGCAGATTTTCCTTTATCCAGATAATGTTGCAACAAACGGTGTGCCATAACATCGGGATATCTTCTAATAGGGGAGGTAAAGTGAGAATAATAATCAAACGCCAACCCATAATGCCCAATATTATGGGTGGTATATTCGGCTTTACTCATACTACGTATCGCTAAGGTGTCTACTAAATTTTGTTCTTTTTTACCCTGAACATCTTTTAATAATCCATTTAACGATTTTGTAGTTGTTTTTCGATCTCTAAGATCCAGTTTATACCCAAAACGACCAATAATATTTTGTAACGCAGCCAATTTTTCATCATTGGGCTCATCGTGTACCCGATATACAAATGTTTTCTTAGGATTTTGCTTTCCAATGAATTCTGCTACTTTTTTATTGGCTAGTAGCATAAACTCTTCAATAAGTTTATTTGCGTCTTTAGATGTCTTAAAAAACACACCTATCGGATCGCTGTTTTCATTGAGATCAAACTTTACTTCTACTTTATCAAAAGAAATAGCTCCCTGGCGCATTCGTTTAACACGCATAATTTTAGCCAGTTCATTTAATTTAAGAACAGCCTCTGCTGTTTTTTGATCTGTTTTATAGGTTTTTCCGGTAAGGGAAATATCTGCAGGAATACTATTATCTTTGGTTTCTATGATATGTTGTGCTTCTTCATACGCAAAACGAGCATCAGAATAGGTAGCAGTTCTACCAAACCATTGATTCTTGATTTCTGCTTTATCATTTAATTCAAATACTGCCGAAAAAGTATACTTTTCTTCATTTGGTCTCAACGAACAAGCATTATTTGATAAAACTTCAGGTAACATCGGTACCACCCTATCTACCAGATATACCGATGTTGCTCTTTCATAAGCTTCATCATCAAGTATGGTTCCCGGTTTTACATAATGAGATACATCTGCAATATGAATTCCTATTTCATAATGACCATTATCCAATATTTCAAAAGATAATGCATCATCAAAATCCTTGGCGTCTTTTGGATCAATAGTAAACGTAAGGGTTTTTCGCATATCCCTGCGATTTTTTATCTCTGTTTCCTGGATACTTGTATCTAATTGATTCGCATACTCTTCTACTTCTGCAGGAAATTCATAAGGTAATCCATATTGTGCCAAAATCGCATGAATCTCGGTATTATGGTCACCAGGTTTACCTAAAACCTTAATCACCTTACCAAAAGGAGAATCTGCTTTCTCTGGCCAATCTTCAAGTTTTACCAATACTTTATCCCCATTCTCTGCATCGTTGATTTTATTCTTTGGAATAAAAATATCGGTATACATCCTGGTATCCTGCATATTCACAAAAGCATAATTTTTCTGGATCTCGATCACACCCACAAATTCTGTCTTCTTGCGTGAAATAATTCTTGAGATTTCTCCTTCGCTCTTTCCTCTTCGCTTTCTGCGATATATATATACCTCTACCTCATCTCCATGTAAGGCTTTATTTAAGTTATTATTTGGAATAAAAATATCATCTTCCAGATCTTTAACGATTACATACCCAGAACCTTTGGAGGTAATTTCCAAAACACCAATATAAGTGTCTATATTTGGTATAATTTTAAATTTTCCTCTTTCGGCTTCTTCAATTTGCTTCTTTGCGGCAAGCTGTGCAAGCTTCTTGATAATCTGATTTCTACTACTAGCATCATTCACTCCAAATTTTGATGCTATTTGTTTATAATTAAACGTTTTATTGGGTTCAGATTTTAAGATTTTAAGTATTCCTTGGGTAATATTCTCTATTTTTGGTGTCTTTTTCCTTCTTCTACTCTTTCTTTTCATTAATATCAATTATGTAATTTACGATAAAAGTACAGCTTATCTTTTAACATCTATAATTTTAGGTTTAAACTTTTATTAATACTTAAATACATTTACTATTTAATATCTATAAAATACATTATCTGTAAATCAACATATTACAGTGAAAAAATGTAAATAAAGACAATTATTTATATTAAAATTTACTTAATTTTAGTGCACTAGGATTCGCTTATATTCGTTATACAATATGTATTCAATATGCCTAAAGTCAAAAAAACACATAAGATAATTTTATTCTTTATACTTATATTCTTATTAGGTATATATTCTTTTACCCTGTACATAAGCAATACCATAGACCAGAATAAAAAACCTGTAGAAGATTCTGAGATACATAACACAAAAAAACCGGATCGTGAAGCAACACAAATAAATTAATTTTAAAAACTTCACGCATTTGTTAATCTTCTACCCTTTAAACATTTTTATATTCAATACTTACCTACCACTACCATCTTATTTTTCTAGCTTATTTTGTATATTGTAAAAGGACTACAATAAGGAAGAATTATAAAATGGAAGATTTTATTACTATAAAAACGTATACATATCCTTTTGAGTATGCTATTTTAAAACTTCTTTTGGATCAAGAAGGTATTTCATATTTCTTTGAAAATGAAACAATGATTGGTGTATTTCCTTTCTATTCAAACGCGCTGGGAGGCATAAACTTAAAAGTCCATCAAAAAGACAAAGAAAAAGTACTTCAAATTATAGATGACTTAAACACTAATTCTCATCTTAGAATCGTATAGAATTCTACGTTAATTATTTCAATTTTTTAATATAGTTTTCAACATATATTAAATACATCTTTTTCTTTTTTAAAATTTTAAAATTAATAATGATGATGATGATGTAGTGTGGATAGCGGTATATCTTTTTTGAGTTTTATTTGTTTTTTAAGTTAAAGTAAATTTTCATCAAAATATAAACAGGATATCAATATAGTAAATGCTTGAAAACACTATAAAAAAATGATTTAGTTAACAGATGTTGATAGCTTATAAACACATACGGTTTTTTATATTTTTACGGGAAAACCGTAGTTTATAAGATTGCCTAAACACCTGAAAACTTGTCCAAAAAAAGATGCTTTTAAATTTTGTTTTGTTCTAGGTGTATGTGTATTCTAATAAAAAGTTAGATTACCAAAAAAACTTTCTGAATTTTAAGAACTATTTATACACACTATATGTTAACCAAAGGTTAAGGGTTATTAACATTCATGTAACATTTGAATAAATTATTGATTTTTTGAAGTTTACTTTTTTAAGATTAAAGTATCTTTGTTTAAATACAAAATAAGTAAAAAATGAAAATAGCTATTGGCAATGATCATGCGGGAACACAGTATAAGTTTGCTATTGTAGAAACTCTGAAATCTGAAGGAATAGAAGTATGTAATTACGGAACCAATGAAGATAGCAGTGTGGATTATCCTGATTTTGTGCATCCTGTGGCCAAAGATGTTGAGGAAGAAAAAGTTGCTTTCGGAATTTTAATATGTGGAAGCGGAAATGGAGTTGCTATGACGGCTAATAAATATAAAAATGTTCGTGCAGGACTTTGCTGGACCAAGGAAATTACAGAATTAACACGACAACATAATAATGCTAATATTATTTGTATTCCCGCGAGATTTACTTCATTACATCAAGCCGTAGAAATGGTAAAAATTTTTCTTAATACCAAGTTTGAAGGCGGTAGACATTTAAACAGAATAAATAAAATACCCATGTGTATGTAATGTATGGCAAAAGACCACGCTCATAATCACTCACACGTTCATCATAAACTCACCGGGCGCAATTTACTGTTTTCCATTCTCTTAAATATTGGCATCACTGCAGCCCAGGTAATTGGAGGTTTGGTTTCCGGTAGTCTTTCTTTGTTATCAGATGCGCTGCATAATTTTAGTGATGTACTTTCGTTGATTGTAAGCTATTTTGCTAACCGCCTGGCAAAAAAAGAAGCTTCAATTAAAAGAACTTTTGGTTTTAAAAGAGCAGAGATTATGGCGGCATTTATAAATGCTGCTTCACTTATGGTGATTGCCGCAATTCTTATTTTTGAAGCAGTAGAGCGACTCCAAAATCCGCAAGAAATAAGTGCTCGTATTGTAATTATACTTTCTGGGGTGGCAATTTTTGGTAACGGATTAAGTGTATTGTTATTAAGACGGGATAGTAAGGTAAACATGAATATGAGATCGGCTTATTTACATCTTATAACAGATCTTATGGCATCGGTTGCTGTATTGATAGGAGGGTTGCTGATGAAGTATTACAAAGTATATTGGGTAGATAGTGTATTAACTTTTGCAATTGCGGTTTACCTGATTGTTGTGGGGTATGATCTGCTAAAAAGATCGTTTAAAATATTAATGTTATATACTCCTGATAGTGTTGAAGTAAAGGAAATTGTAAACACAATCAATGCATTACCAAAGGTTAAAAGCATACACCATGTGCATGTGTGGCAGCTTAATGAGGAAGAAACTCATTTGGAAGCGCATATTGATTTTGCGAATAATATTCAGGTGTCAGAATTTATAGAAATCCTTCATAACATTGAAGACATACTACATAAAAATTTTGGGATTAATCATGTTACCTTACAGCCAGAATACGGTAAAAAAGACAATAAAGATGTTATTGTACAAGACTGAAAAATATGGATATCACTTTTGAAGTAAAACGTTTTGATGAACTTTCTACTGTAGAATTATATAAAATTTTGCGCTTACGCGCAGAAGTTTTTGTGGTAGAACAGGATTGTGTGTATCAGGACATAGACAATAAAGATCAAAAAGCGCTTCATGTAATTGGATACAAAAATAATGAAGTTGTCGCTTATACCCGATTATTTGACGCAGGATTGTATTTTGAAGACCCCAGTATTGGTAGGGTAGTAGTCTCTCAAAAAGAAAGAAAATATGGCTATGGTCATGATCTGATAAAGGAAAGTATTAAAGCCGTAAAAATTCATTATAATACCCAAAAAATTAAAATATCTGCCCAAACCTATTTAAAAAAGTTTTATGAGACTCATGGTTTTAAACAAATAGGAGAAGAGTACCTTGAGGACGGGATTCCCCATATAACGATGATAAAATAAGGAATAAAAAGACCACCTAATTTATAATAGAATGGTCTTTTTATACTGAAGTATTTAAACTTTTTCGCTTCAATCAAAAAAGTTTAAATCACTTCATTTAGAGGTTATCATTTTAAAATTTCCTCATATTTGTTTTTATCTTTCAATATTTCCTGGCTTTTTGCCACTTCAGGATTGTTTTTTACATAGTAATTATACAACCCTTCTCTATAGAAATAGCGCTTGATGATCTCATCGGTAAGTAAATTAACAATCTCTTTTTTATACGTATCCAATGCCGTTTGCTTAGATACGTTTATTGAAGCAATAAGTGCCTCATACTGGGAGGCAATCTCTTTATCAAGCTTTTCTCTTTTGGCAATTTCTAAAGATTTCTTGAATGATTGTTCAGTTTCAGTTTCAAAATTAAAATCACTTTGTCTTACAAATTTTTTAAAATCCTCATAGTCACTATCGGTGAACTTGAAGTCACTTGGCTTTTTCAGTTGATGTGAATAATAATATTTGGTTCCATACCCGAAAATCGCATCCGATTTTAACAAAGCGGTGGTAATTTTACTGAATTTAGAAGTTTCCAGTTCAATATCAGGCTCTATTCCTCCTCCATCATACACGGTTCTTCCATTTTTGGTTTTAAAAGCCTTAAAATCTTCTTTATTGGTGCGAACTGCGTTATTATTTTTATCGCGATTCCAATAATCTAATGCCTGGATACACCTGCCGCTTGGGGTATAATATCTGGATATGGTAATTTTTAATTGGGTACCATAGGTTAATTTTTTAGGTCGTTGTACCAGCCCTTTACCAAAGCTTCTGGCACCAATCACCACTCCTCTGTCTAAATCCTGAATACTACCTGCCACAATTTCACTAGCAGAAGCACTTCGTCCATTTACCAATACCACCAACGGAATTTGTATATCAACAGGTTCTTTTTTGGTAAAATACTCTTTGTTGTATTTTTTTACTACCGATTTGGTAGTGGTGATTAATTCTCCTTTTGGCACAAAAATATTAGTAACATTGATGGCTTCACTCAATAAACCGCCTGGGTTTCCTCTTAAATCCAGCACAACTTTGTCTGCACCTTTGGCTTTCAGATCTTTTAAAGCATCAATAGTCTCACTAGATGCTTTATTATTAAATTTTGATAACACAATGTATCCGGTATTATCGTCAAGCAAGGTAAAAAATGGTACAGCATCTACCTCTATTTCTTCTCGTGTAAGCACTGTTGTTTTAATTTCCCCTTGCCGTTTATAGGTAATATCTACTTTAGTGCCACTGGCCCCTTTAAGAAGCTCTCCTGCGTCTTCTTTAAAATCGGCCACCTTTATATTCCCAATTTGTATGATTTCATCACCTGCTTTAAGACCTGCTTTATCGGCAGGATAATCTTTATAGGGCTCTATGATGGTAATCTTATCTTTTATGGTTTTTACAGAGGCACCAATACCTGTATATTCTCCTGCATTACGAATTTTTGAGGCTTCAACATCCTGCTCATTCCAATATTTGGTGTATGGATCCAAATCATCCAACATAGATTTAATAGCAGTATCCATCAATTCTGCTGGATTGGTTTCGTCTACATAATTCATGTTTAATTCTTTGAACATGGTAGTGAAAATCTCAATCTGTTTTGCGATCTCAAAAAAATCTGATTTAAAACTTACCGTAGACAGTAAGATCATAAAAGCGACAACGGGGTAGATAACTCTCTTTTTCATGAATATTCTTTTTTAGCAATGAGAATCAAACTGAACTCATTATATATAAGGTATTATTTTGATTCTATCTCCTGTTCAACAAATTTTTGTAATATTCCTTTTATTTTAGATTCAACTACAGAATACTCGGGCATTTCTTTACCTGAATATAAAAACATAAAAGCGAATTGATGTGTAGTGTTGGCTACAATATACTTATTTTTTCTATAACTTTCACGCAATAAACGTTTTATACGATTACGAGTTACTGCTTTTTTAAAATTACGTTTACTCACCGATACTCCGGCCTTAATTTTAATGTTTTCTTCAAAAAAAGTTTTTCTATAAACGAGACGGATAGGATATTTGGATATAGATTTTCCTTCGGAAAACAGTAGTTCTATTTCCTTCTTCTTTTTTAGTTTTTCTTTTTTGCCAAAAGTTACCCTCATCAGGCGTTAAAAATAGTGATAAAGATCTAAAGGGGGCTTTTGCACACAATTACTTTTAGTAATTCAAAAAGTTATTATTGCTTGGGTTTATATCTGCCATGGTACCGGTAATATCAATGGAAACGGTTTTTATTTTAGATTTTGGGACAGGAAGATTAAAAGAATAAGAAGGATGGGTCCAGGGCCAGTCTGATAAAATCGTCCTCTTAATCGAAGGAATCGGATTTTCTTTTTCCCCCCGCATCACCCGAAGTGGAATGTAAAATGATTCTAAAGTTCCATCGGTATACTCAATATAAAGATCGATAGGCATAGGCATTTGCCCGATACGTTCTAAAGTTATTTTGGTTGTTTTGTCTTCTTGTTCAACGTCTTTTAGTCCATAATCAATAGTATTTGTGGTTTGGGTCCAATCGGTCAAATACCAGTCTAATTGTATACCAGATACTTTTTCTGCCACTCTTTTAAAATCATTGGGAGTAGGGTGCTTAAATTTCCATTCATCAAAATATCTTTTTATGGTTTTTGCCAGATGATCTTCTCCTATCACATATCCTAATTGAGAAAGAAAAACAGCCCCTTTTGAATAAGCTGAGGCGCCATAAGCAGCATTATGGGCATAGCGATCGGCTTGTGTAGTCTGTGGTTGCTCGATCCCAGAAATAGCCAATTGATAATAACTCTTATATACTCCTCTCAAAGAATTTGGGTTGTTTTGTTTCATAACCTCATTCATGGCCAAAGTAGAAATGTAACTGGCGAATCCTTCATCCATCCACTCATGTTTAGATTCATTGGTGGCCAATACATGCTGAAACCAGGAATGTGCCATTTCGTGTGCGGTAACCCCAACAAGGCTTCCAAAATTTCTTTCTCCGGTAATTAAAGTACACATTGCATATTCCATACCACCGTCTCCTCCTTGTAACACAGAATATTGATCATATGGGTATTTTCCTATTTTTTCACTGAAATAATTCATTAACTCTACCGTTTTTGGCTGCAAGTCTTTCCAGTTGTCGATAATTTCTTCTTTGTTTTTATACAAGAAATGTAGTGTTGGGCCATTAGGCACTTTTACCACATCATGAAGATATTCTGGATCGGCGGTCCATGCAAAATCATGCACATTTGGCGCCTTAAAATGCCAGGATAGTTTTTTTCCTTTTTTATTTATTTTGGTTCCGGGTTGTTCATATCCGTACCCAATTTCATTTGGGTTTTGTAAATATCCAGATCCTCCTAAAACATAATCTTTGTCGATAGTTATGGTAACATCAAAATTACCCCAAACACCATGAAATTCTCTTGCGATATAGGGGTGTGCATGCCAGCCCTCAAAATCATACTCTGCAATTTTGGGATACCACTGTGTCATTGATAAGGCGATGCCCTCTGTATTATTGCGGCCAGAGCGACGTATTTGCTTAGGAACCTGGCCATTAAATTTCATAGAAAAAGTGACTTTTTCTCTGGGAGCAATAGGTTTTTCTAATACTACTTCTAGAACGGTCCCTACGGTTTTATAGAGGATCGGTTTTCCATTTTGAGTCAAAGAAGAAACTCTCAGATACCCAATTTCTTGTGGAGTAAGCGTACTAATTTTGTTGCTTACCCTAGGATCAGGGTCCGGAAGATTTTGAGAGCGTATATCCATTTCACTACCGGGTTGAAATGCGTTAAAATACAAATGATAAAACACCTGAGACAAAGTATCTGGAGAATTGTTTGTATATACTAATTCTTGTGTTCCTTCATATTGAAAGTTTTCAACGTTCATATCAACAGTCATGGTGTAATCTACGTGCTGTTGCCAATATGTTATATTGTTTTGTGCTGCTAAGCTGAAAATTCCGAAGAAAAACAACAAGGCTTTTTTATTAAGTACCATAGTATTCATTATTTAGACATTTTATCTGCCATAATAAATGCGTTATACAAATTTACTATTTTACCAGACTTAGAAAGGCTTGCAAAGCTTCCTATATTTGTTGATTCACCACCAATTATGACAGAAGCTTTAGTACTCAAACCACTATCCATAAGTATTTGCTTTATCTCTGAGGCTTTTAGTTTAGGATAATAGGATCGAATTATGGCAGCTACTCCCGAGACTGCTGGTGCTGCCATCGAGGTTCCTTGTAAATATTTGTAGGAGTTATTTGGAACAGTTGACCATATTTTGACCCCTGGAGCAAAAACATCTACATTACTTTTTCCATAATTAGAGAAATCTGCTACCAGATTAGATCCATAAGCATAGTTTAAGGCTCCAATCGTAATGAAATTCCTGGCGATTTCTGAAGTAGTATCTACCTGATCATTTGGGTATACCATTTTTTGATCCAGATCTACACTTTCATTTCCGGCGGCATTTACAATCAACACATCTTTTGACTCGGCATATTTTATAGCTTCCCAAACCCACTCGGGATGTGTACTAAAATACTTACCAAAACTGGTATTAATTACCCTGGCACCGTTATCAACAGCATATCGTATAGCAAGAGCTATATCTTTATCGTACTCATCACCATTAGGTACCGCCCTGATAGCCATAATTTTTACATTTTGTGCTACGCCATTCATTCCTTTCTCGTTGTTTCTTTCTGCAGCGATGATACCAGCAACATGAGTCCCATGTTCTATCCCTTCTTTTTTAGGGTCTGGACCCATCACTTTATTGTCTCCGTATTTTGTGTCGGTAATATCATCTACATCGTCACCCACTATCGATCTTCCATCAAAATTAAGATTAAGATTATAGTTTAGTTGATCGGTAAAATGGTCTACTCCTTCTTTCAGGTTTTTTATAAAGTCTGGCACGGTATCTCCCGGATCCAAAAACCCAAACATTTGAGAAAGAAAAGCCACATGTTGCTGCATCTCTGGTGTGGTAGCTTCTACGGTTAAAAGCTCTTGGTTTGAATAATCCTCTTTTCCTATAACTTCGGCAACAGCTTTGTGAGAGATTTTAGTTTGTTGAAGTATTTGCTCGTATTGCATCTTTTGTGCAGTGTTTTCCTGGTATTTTTCTTCAAACTCTGCTTTGGCTTCAATATACAATTGATACTCATCTCTATCTTCTTCTGGCACTGAAGCTAAATTCTTACCGTCATATTTTGATTTCAGTTTTTTAATAATCCTCACAAACTCCAGGTTTTCATCTTCAGAACTACCCAGAAAATTCCAGCCATGAATATCATCTATATACCCATTTTTATCATCATCTTTACCGTTGCCTTTAATTTCTTTTGGGTTGGTCCAAACCACACCCTCAAGATCCTCGTGTTCTATATCTACTCCGCTATCAATAACACCAACGATTACTGTTTGGCCTTTTCGGTTTTTGATAAGTTCGGTATAAGATCTATTTACACTCATGCCCGGAATCGTATCGGTCACCAGGTCGAGCAATCCCCAGCTTTTTAGTTGAGCATCGGTAAGATCGATATTTTTTAAAGGAATAGCATCGATATTCTCTATGGGTGTAGAAATAATTGCAGGAGCCCCACAGCTTACCAGAAGCATTACACAACTTATAGTTGCAAAAATTCTGTTTGATGAGAAGGTCATAGTATCTTTTATTTTAATTGAATAGTTCATTGCACGTAAAAATTTCTTTGAGGCGTACTCCTTTTTCGGTATGTTGTACGGTTATTATTTCATTATGAGCGTCATGTTCCAGAAATAAGTACCAGCTGTTATTGGCAGCATTATCTAGAAACAGTTTTTTTTCATCCAGTGTTAATAAAGGCCTGGTGTCATACCCCATGACATAAGGCAAAGGTATATGGCCTACTGTGGGCAAAAGATCTGCCATAAAAACGATGGTTTTTCCTTTATAGTTTATATGCGGGATCATTTGCTTTTCTGTATGACCATTAACAAATAACACGCCAAAACCCAATGCGGTGTCTTTTTGAAAAGCTGTATCTGTGGCGGAAATAAAATTCAATTGTCCGCTTTCTTGGATCGGAGCTATGTTTTCTTTGAGAAAAGAAGCCTTTTCTCTGGCATTAGGTTCTATGGCCCACTGCCAATGTTCCTGATTGCTCCATATCCTGGCATTTTTGAATGCCAATTCATAACCGGTTTTGGTGTCATTCCATTGTACTACACCCCCACAGTGATCAAAATGAAGATGTGTAATAAAAACATCGGTGATATCATCTCTATGAAACCCCTTTTCTTTTAAAGATTTGTCTAAGGTATCCTCACCCCAGGGGGCATAATAACTAAAGAACTTTTCAGATTGTTTGTCACCCATTCCTGAATCTATAAGAATAAGTCGACCGTCGTTTTCAACAAGCAAACATCTTGCGGCAATATCAATGAGATTATTTTGATCGGCAGGATTTGTTTTATTCCATAGAACTTTGGGCACTACACCAAACATAGCACCACCGTCAAGTTTAAAATTTCCCGCTTTTATGGGATATAAATTCATCTGTTCAAAAGTTACTTTTTATAAAGGTCAAACCTGTGCTGATGCAGATCAGTATGTAATTCGCCAATACATAATTTTTGGTTGATAGCAACCAAATTGTTATAGTTTATTTCATAGTCTTTCAAAAATCTTTGCAAAATAGAAAAAAATGGTAAGGATTAGTACCTGATTTTTGGACTTTTTAACAATATTTCATCATATTTTATACAAGATATAACCTTTTCTAAGCGAGTTCCATAATCTAGCAGTGCTTTAATCTCTTTAATACTCGCCAAACGTTCTTTTCTCATTAACAACAAAGTGTTTCCATTACATTCTATATGATAATAGGGGTTGCTTTCAAAAAAGAGCACTAATTCATTGGTAAAAAACAGTCGGATCTTTTCGGGGTCTTCCCCTAAAAGGAAAAACCTCTTGGAGAAATCAGGATGCCCGGCAATAGAAATATCTTTGAAACCGGCAAATTTGTATACAAACTCTAATAAACCTTCTCTGTCTAAAGTAAATTTAGGAATTTTCTTCTTTAATTTTATAGTTAATATAGTGGTTCTTACGAGGCTTCTGGCAATAAATTCACCTTCAGAAAATTCAATATCAGAAATTCTAAAAATAACTTTTGTATCAAAAATAGAATTGTTGAGGTAATTGATTTTTTTGATTTTAAAGAAAAGAAAATCTTGTAAATCCGAAATATCATAATCCTTTTTTGGATCATAACGCCACATAAAATCGTTTGCAATGCTCTGTAAATCTTCTTGTCTTTTGGTGAGGTTTGATTTTGAACCGATTTTAATTTTTTTGGAAAAAGGAATCAAACTTCTTACAGCCAGGGGATGCCCCGAAGATGTACCGTGAATATCGAGTCCTGTGATCTCAAAAGATCTCCCTTTTCGTTTAAAAGTTTCCTGGTATCCCAACAGGCTTTCCTGTACAGTATAATCCACAAAGTCGCAAAGAGAAAAATCGATAACAGCATCCTGGTCCTCTGGGATGGTATCTAATTTTCTTTTTAAGCGGGTATAGTTCAGAAAATTTGAAAAATTCTTTACACTCACAAAATAAGTGCCATTGATTTCTTCTTTAAACATAAGAACGTTGGGTTTAAAGAGGTTTCTGGCAAAAAACATAAGGCTTTTGTTAAGTATGAAATGTATGATTACCGTTGTAAGAATTCCAATCAGGATGCCGGTGATAAGATTGGTAGTTATGGTGGCAATAATGGTGGCAAAAAAAATAAAAAGTTGTTCTTTACCTATTTTGGCTACATCTTTTAGGTTTCTGGGAGCCGTTAATTTATATCCCGTGTAGACCAGTATAGCGGCCAATGCGGTGAGAGGAATTCTTCTGAGTTGATCTTGAAATAAAACAACAAACAAAATAAGAAACACCGAATGAAAAAAGGTGGAGGACCTGTTTGTTCCCCCATTATTAACATTTATAGAGCTTCGGGCAATCACCGTCACCACATTAAGCCCTCCTAAAAAACCGCTTGCAATAGAAGCGATCCCCAATGCTGTAAGGTCCTTATTTACGTTAGACCTTCTTTTTAATGGATCCAACTTATCTACCGCCTTGATACTCAATAAAGATTCTATACTAGAAATGAGCGTTATGGTAAATACAACACCAATAAATTTTATATCAAGAATTCTGGAGAAGTCCGGTGTGGGGAAGTTGGAAAATACTTTTTCGGGTATCTGAACCAAAAGTTCATTACCGATAGGATATTGACCATTAGAAAAGAACTCATAATAATAACTTAAACCAATTGCGATAAGAACAATCCACATAGGAGCCGGGATAAGCCGAAAATATTTATTTCTGATTTTGCCGTAAAAAAACATAATCAACAAACTCGAGATACCTACCAGGGCAGCTACCAAAATATGAGTGTGGTCTGGAGTAAATAATATAGAAATACTACCGGGAATATCGGCCAACAATGAAATGGTGTCTCCGTTAGCACCTATATTGGCCAGCATCACGTGAAATTGTTTGGCAAAAATACTGATTCCAATAGCTGCCAGCATTCCCTGAATAGCCGAAGAGGGGAAGAAATCACTAAGAATACCCATACGTAGCTGACCAATGATGATCATAAGTACTCCGGCACAGATGATGGCGGCCAGGGTAAAAATGTATCCTTGATATAAATCGCCGTTGGCTAGTGTGGTGATGGCGCCCAGCAAAACCACGACCAACCCATTGCCAGGGCCTGTAACCGTAACATTGGATCCTCCAAATACAGATACAACAATCCCTCCCACGATTGCCGCGATTACCCCAGAAATAGGGGGCGCTTCAGATGCCAATGCCAGACCCAATCCCAATGGCAGTGCAATCAAAGAGACCACAAAGCCCGAAAAGATGTTTTTTGGCAATTGTGATATAAAACCAGATGTATTGTTGTCTGTTTTTTTCATCTATCTCATAATTAATACATCTGTGGGTAATTCTGATAAAATATGTTCGAGGTCATGAAGAAAAATACGATCTAAAAAAGTAGTTCTTTCTGGGGCATTCATAATCAACAAATCTGCTGCCACTACTTTGGCATAATGGCCAATAGAGTATCCTCTCTTTCCAAAAACAGATTGTGTTTTAATTAAAATTCCACTTTTAAGATCTTCGGGTACATCATGTAAGATATGTTGCACTCTCTGATCTTCTTTTTTGGCTAATTGTTCTTTTATTAAGGTGTCTTTAAGCAAAGATTGGTCATCTTCTACTACAATCTTGACTTCCTGATGAGAAATTTCTTCTACAATAGTTAGTTTTTGTGCACCAAGATTTTGTGCCACCTCAAACGAATCGAGAATAGTTTGCTTTGTTTTTTCGTCTTTAAGACCATTTACAACAATATGGTTGCATGGTCTCAGGTCTTCAGAAGGTTTGATAAGCAATAAAACAGAACAATGTGCTTTTCGTGTAATTTTTCTTGCTATCGAGCCAATATAGAATTTAAGGAAATCTTCTCTGGGTATAGCCCCGAGCATAATAAGGTCTGCCTTGTTTGCTCGTGCCGTTTCTATAATTATTTCTACCGGGTTGCCATGTTTCCATACCACCTTTACTTTTTCATCATTATCGTCAGAAAACCCAGAAATTAACTCTTTGATACTGTTTTCCTTCTCTTTTGTTTTATCTCCTACATGAACGATGATCAGTTTAGAATCAAAAAAATCTACCATTCGCATAGCTTCAAAAATGTTATTTTTCAGATTAGGAGAAAATGCTACACCAATAAGGATGGTATTAAATTTCCGATTGAATAATTCGCTCAAGATACTATTTTCTTAAAATTTTAAGAGTAGAAGATAAACTTAATTTTTTAAATTAGAAAATAGCGCCTATAGCAACTATGTTTAAAAAAATTACGATCTTTCCCGAGCCGTATTTGATCAAAAGCAACGAATGTTAGAATTAGCAGGAATTATTATACTAGGGATTTTAGCGCAATGGGTAGCGTGGAAGTTTAAAATCCCTGCGATTTTACCACTTATTTTAATAGGGCTTTTGGTGGGACCTATTGCTACATTATTTACCAGTGATGGCACTAAGCTTATTGAGCCTATATGGGATGGTCATAAAGGGTTGTTTCCTGGAGAAAGCCTATTCTACTTTGTGTCTTTGGCCATTGGGATCATTCTTTTTGAAGGAGGATTAACTCTTAGAAGAAGTGAGATCCTTAATGTAGGTCCTGTTATTGTAAAATTGATAACAGTAGGGGTGGTGGTTACTTTTTTTGGAGCCGGATTGGCAGCGCATTTTATTTTTAACCTGAGTTTGCCGATATCTTTTTTGTTTTCTGCCTTGATTATTGTGACTGGCCCCACCGTAATCACACCAATTCTAAGAAATATACCGCTTAAAAAGGATGTGTCGGCAGTCTTAAAATGGGAAGGAATTTTAATTGATCCTATCGGAGCATTAGTAGCCGTTTTGGATTTTGAATTTATCAGTAGCGTAGGGGGAGGTCAGGAGTTTACGGTTACCGCCCTGATAGAGTTTGGTAAAATCGTATTGTTTGGTTTCACCTTTGGCTTCACTTTTGCTCATGCCCTGGCTTTTGCGATAAAGAAAAAGATCATCCCCCATTATTTGTTAAATGTATTTACACTGGCAACAGTATTGGCGGTGTTTGTGTTATCAGATGTTTTTGCACACGAGTCAGGATTGCTTTCTGTGGTCATTATGGGAATGGTTTTAGGAAACATGAATCTTCCTAACATCGAAGAGTTACTATATTTTAAAGAGTCCCTCAGCGTACTTTTAATCTCGATCTTATTTATCCTGCTGGCTGCCAATATCAATATCGAAGACCTTATGTTGGTGTTTAACTGGAAAGCACTGTTGCTTTTTGCTGTGGTGGTATTTTTGATACGGCCGATAGGTGTATTTTTAAGTTCTGCAAGATCAGGGCTCAAAACCAACGAAAAACTCTTTATAAGTTGGGTGGGCCCAAGAGGGATTGTTGCTGCGGGGATAGCTTCTTTATTTGGTTTAAAGCTATCCAAAGCAGGAGAACCAGGAGCAGAGTATATAACACCACTGGTTTTCATGATTGTATTGGGTACCGTATTGCTTAATGCTACAACCGCTCGTATGTTTGCCAAAATAGTGGGGGTGTTTCTTAAAACATCTGAAGGGGTTTTGATCATCGGTGCCTCCAAAGTTTCCAGGCTGATAGCAGCATACCTCAAGAACAACAATCGACATGTCGTATTGGTAGATAACAACAGAAATCATGTGAATAAAGCCAGAGACCTGGGGTTGGAAGCTATAGAAGGAAATATTTTCAGAGACCAGCTCAAAGACAATATCGAGTTAAATGATGTGGGATATCTCATGGCGTTAACAGGCAATAGCGATATTAATAAATATGCGATAGACAAGTTCAAGGGGCAATTTGGTGAACATGGATCTTATAGATTAATAACGTCTGAAGAAATGAAAGATCCAGAAAACAACCCAGAGGAAGGTCTGTTTTCCCAAACAGATGATTTTTATAAATTGATGGAACTGGCCGAAAAATACCCGGGCATTCAGGAAATAAAAATAAAAGATAAAAAACGGTATAAAACCATTATTGATATTACCAAGGAGGATGCCGATATTATTCCCTTATTCATAAAAAGCCCTAACAAAAAGATTAGCATTATATCTTCAAACAGTGAAGAGATGGACTTGATAGAAGAAGATAGTTTTTTGGCATATATTGGTAAACCAATCGATATTGAAGAGATCAAATAATCATTAGCAAAGGTATTTTTCCTACCCCATACTTTTGTAAATTGTTTCATAAAGGCTTATTTTTATGGAACTTAAAACCTAAATTCCTAATTATATGATGGTGAGAAAGTGGTCGTGTGCCTTGATAACCCTGCTGGGATTTTTTTGCATGTCCTGCGGAAATGATGATGATGATGGAAATTGCAGAAGTTGTGAAATCGCCGGAATCCCCACAACAATTTGTGATAATGGAAACAATACAGCTACTTTTTCTGCTCCGGGAACAGATAGTTTTGAACTTCCTTTTCGAAGTGGAGAATCTTTTGAAGAATTTGTTGAGCGTAGCTGCAATACAGTGCTAATCCCATAATTTTTGAGGTAAAAATATTATTTTGAAGAAAAATACTTAGTAAACAATCTTGTTGTAATGATTGTACACTTTTGTACCAGAGCTATAAAATTAGGGTTCAACGCTTCCTTCAAGTAGGTGGTTAACTTCTCCCTTTGAAGCCTGAAGGCCGGTTTATCTGTCATAGGTAGTAGGCTAGGCAGGGGAGATTGAGGGGGATGTTTTTTATGAATAGGATAATAACAGTAAACAAACCAAAATCTAATGAATATGAAAAAACTAAAGTATGTAGCCATATTGGCTTTGATCCTGGCATTTGTATCTTGCAGTGACGACGACGATGACGGAAAAAATTGTAAATCCTGTGAACGGGATGGAGTTGCTCTTTCTATTTGCGATAATGGCAATGGAACGGCACAACTAACAATAGGTACTGGTGATGAGCAGACCCGGGATATTCCAGAAGGAACCAGTTTCGAAGCGTTTGCAGATGGGGTATGTGCAGGAACACTATAGGACACCTCTAAAACCTGCTTTTCAGACTCTTTGTATACCATAAATACAAAAACCCGTTGTGCATTTTGATGTGAGGTAAATAAAAGTTGTATACGCTGTTAGCTAAATAGTATTGTATTGATCTTAAAGATCGTTTGTTCAGGATGCTGCCATCTGGGGTTGACAACCAGGCAAGGTAAACCGGCATGGCAGGCTAAACGGGAACAAACTTACTACAGTGTTTTAGCTATTTTGAGACCAAATAAAGAAGGCCTGCCTACTAATTTAGGGGTACTTCAGACCTTCGAGGGGGTTACTTCAAACCTAAGGAGGCACCTGTCTCAGACCTTCGAGTGGGTTAGTTGTATAAGTGGGGAGGGGATACTTCCGAAGTACCCCTCTGGATCTGTTGGATATGCTTATTAGTCCTAAATTTATTAACGTTTAACTTTTAACCAATAACTTTTGAAGACTTAAAATGTATAGAAACCTAAAGGACGGCAGGGGCTAAAAGTCTTACACTGAAAGTACATCGTTTTAACTAACGATCGAAACAATAAAACGTCTAAATGAGTGCATAACCTAAATCAAAATACACAAAGGGTTACAAAAGCATAATTGTATATATATGGTAAAACACTCGTTTTTTAACATAATATTGGGTAATTATTTTAAATCGTTTATCTTCGTTCCAGAAATCTAATATACCCAAATAATGAAAACACTTATGTATATGGCCGTATTTGCCCTGGCCCTGGCATTTACTGCTTGTGGAAGCGATGATGATAATTTTGATTGCAACGAAGGAAACACTGTATTGGCAGATACATTACTGGCCTATCAGGAAACTAACTCTACAGATACATGCAATGCCTATAGAATAGCTATAGAAAACATTATAATTAATAATTGCTCTGAGGATGAGGAAGTTATAAAAGGCCTTCAGCAAGAACTAGATCAATTGGGAGATTGCACCTTTGCAGGCAGAACCTGTTTGTCCTGCACCAATAGTGGAATAACACTTCAGGTATGCAGGGGTGAAAATGGTAATGCTTTTATAGAAGAAAAAGATACAGGGGTTCCTTTTACCCGATACGTAGAACTTTCTAAGTGCGAATAATAGATACAATACTTTAAAAACTGAAAAGGATATAATATTAAAGGATAGGTGACCCGATCGGGTCACCTATTTTGGTTTATAAAAGTTAAGATGAGTTTAATATTAATTATGTTACAGGAATGTTATAAAAACCGATGAAAAACTATATTTAATGGTTAAAGCACATGTTTTTAACATAAAAATTTGTTAACAAAAAAATATTGCAATATATTCGTGCCTATAAATCTAATAAAACCCAAATTATGAAAAAACTTATGTATGTAGCAGTATTTGCCATAGCCCTGGGGTTTACTGCATGTGGTAGTGATGATGATGGAGGAGGAGATTCTTTCGAGTGTGCCGGAATCACTTTTACCCGTGGAGCAAATGGTAATGCGTTTGTAGACGGAGATGATACTGGTCAAGATTATGATGAAGCAGCCGCAGCTGCGGCTTCAGGATTGTGTGATATCCAAATAGGATTTTAAGCAATATCAAGTTCATTAGAAACGTAAAAAAGGTGACCCGATCCAATCCAGGTCACCTTTTCTATTTAGTATCTGGTCGGAAATAGGCGGTTTTTATAATTTGAATTATTTTTGATGGGATTTTAATGTATTAAACATTATTACTATTATAATAATCAAATAAATAACCTTTTTTGACTCACCTTTTCTCCTTAATCAGATATATATACACCGGAAAATGATCACTATACCCACCGGTATATACACCATTGGCATAACTGCGAAAAGGATACCCTTTGTATTTACCACTGGGAGTAGATAAGTATCTTTTATTAAATACACCCGCTTGATAATACCGATAAGAATCATAATTATTTTCAAGTAGTTCTTTTGAAATAATAATCTGATCAAACAAATTCCAGCTGTCCCGCCATGCCAAAGAACCAATACCCTTTCTGGCTAATTTTTCCATAGGATTATAAAGCCCTTTTATAGGCACTTCTTTTTTGTTTGACTTTGTCCTCAACACCTTTTTTATACTAGCGTTATAAGGATCATCATTAAGATCTCCCATAGTGATAATTTTTGCATACGGATCAATAGCAAAAAGAGAATCTATAATTTTTTTATTCAGCTGTGCTGCTTTTTCTCTTTTATAGCGGCTTCTGGCTTCTCCACCTCTTCTCGATGGCCAATGATTTACAATTATATGAATCAAATCTCCATCCAGATAGCCACTTACCAATAGCTGGTCTCTTGTATACACCCGCTTAGCTGTAGTGTTATCATAAATTGCCAGTTCATGTACACTGGTGTTTTTTGGTTTAAATAATGCTTTTTGATATAAAAAAGCCACATCGATACCTCTTCTGTCGGGAGAATCATAATGAACGATACCATAATCTTTTGGCAAAAGAACAGCTTCATTGGTAAGAGCTTCCAGCACTTTTCTGTTTTCTATTTCTGCAACTCCCAAAAGCGCAGGAGGGTTTTTAGCGATATCCACACCAATTTCAGAGATCACTTTTGCCATATTTTTTACTTTGTTTTGATAGACTTCCTGGGTCCAATGATCTTTCCCTTCGGGAGTTCTGTCATCATCAAAGGTGATAGGGTCATCCTGCGTATCAAACAGGTTTTCAAGGTTATAAAAGGCAACCGTATGGATCTTGTACCTCTTCTTTTCTTGTGAAAAAAGAAATGAGGAACAAAATAAAAGAATAAATGGTAATGTGTTTCTTATGATCATGGTCAAGGATTATAAATTATTAATCGATTTCTAAATAATTACAAAGATTAATTTTTTCAGTTTCAAAAAATGAAACTGGGATATTTTATACTTGCATTAAATATTAAACATGAAATAAGCCATAACAACCAAGTGGATACCTTCCGATACCTATCGGAACCATATGACCATTGAAAAACAAAAAACATTAACCGATGAAACATTTAAGAACTCACAAATTTTATGATGTGAACAGTTATAACGACTTTACTATAAAACATATCTTTATTTTCTTTTTCTTTTTTTCAGCTTTAAGCGCGCAAAAAACAGGGCTAAAAGGAACAATCGTTGATGCTATTACGGGTAAGGGTCTCGAAAAAGTGACTGTACGCATTGATGAAACAGGTGTTTTAGTGATGACCAATGATCTGGGCGAGTTTAATTTTGAAGAGGTAACACTTCCGTTAGGAGAACAGGTGCTTATTATCGCCAAGCAGCAATACATTGTCAAACGTTTTCCTGTCATCATTAATGAAGGAGATATACTCAATCTTAAAAAGATAGACCTGGAATATGATTTTAGCCAGGAACAAAAACAGATAGGAACCATTAGTCTGTCTGATAATGAATTGGATGAGGATAATGATATTGCAGCCAATATTTCGGCGCTGCTTCAGTCTACCAGGGATGTATTTCTTAATGCAGCCGCTTTTGATTTTAGCGCCACTTTTTTTCGCCTCAGAGGCCTGGGAAATGAACATGGAAAAGTACTGATCAACGGTGTAGAGATGAATAAGCTTTTTAATGGCCGGCCACAATGGAGTAACTGGGGAGGATTAAACGATGTACAGCGCAATCAGGAATTCTCTCTCGGAATTTCAGAAAATGAGTATACGTTTGGCGATCTTCTCGGCACTTCTAACATGATAATGAGAGCCAGCCAGTATCGTAAAGGAGGCAGAATATCCTATGCTTCTTCCAATAGAAGTTATCTGGGAAGAGTCATGGGAACATACAACACCGGGACTACCTCCAAAGGCTGGGCTTTTTCGGTATCCTTATCTCGTAGATTTGGAAATGAAGGCTTTATAGATGGTACATTGTATGATGCAAATTCATTTTTTGTTTCCGCAGAAAAGAAATTAGGTAAAAAACACAGTCTTAATCTCACAGGTTTTTATACCCCAAATCGCAGAGGAAGATCTACAGCTATTACCGAAGAGGTATTTAACCTTAAAGGGAATACCTATAACCCTAATTGGGGCTATCTGGACGGAAAAATAAGAAACGCCAGAGAACGGAAAATAGAAGAACCGGTTATGATGCTGAATCACTACTGGAGCATTACCGATAACATCAATTTGAATACGAATCTGGCATTTCAAACCGGGAAAATAGCAAATAGCCGTATAGATACCGGGGGGAGTGATATGGTGGTAGGGTCAGATGGACAACAAACCTACATTGGGGGTGGAAGAAGTGCAGATACCAATCCTGTACATCCCGATAATGTGCCAAGTTCTTTTTTAAAAGACCCTAATCCAACACCTTTGGAGTATCAAAATGCGTTTTTGGCACAGCAGGAACTGGTCAATGATGGTCAGTTACATTGGAATGATTTGATACAGACCAATCAATTAAATGCACAACAAGGTAATAATGCAACTTATATTTTATATGACGATAGAACAGATGATACTCAGCTTACAGGCAATATGATCCTTAATGGGCGATTAAGTGAACACATCACCTTAAATACAACGATAAACTACCGGAGCTTAAAAAGTGAAAATTTTGCCGAGGTAACCGATCTTTTAGGCGGCACCGGTTTTCTGGATGTAGATGTATTTGCGTTATCTGCAGGAGGGGCTTCTTCTGCACTAGAGAATCGGGCACAGAGCGATTTACAAAACCCTGATCGGTTGGTAGGAGTAGGGGATCGCTATGATTATAATTATGAGATCGAGGCAACCACAATCGATGGGTTTACCCAGACGCAATTTAACTATAACAGGATTGATTTCTTTCTTGCAGGAACCATTTCTCAAACCTCTTATCAAAGAAACGGATTGTTTGAAAACGGATATTTCCCGGGAAATGCATCTTTCGGAAAAAGTGAACCGCTGGACTTTACAAATTATGGAATTAAAGCAGGAGCAACGTTTAGGATCAATGGCCGGCATTCAATAAAAGTTCATGGAGCATCTTTTAGCAAAGCACCTATCATTCGCAACGCGTTTGTAAATGCCAGGCAAAACAATATAACTGTAGCGCAATTAGCAGGAGGAACTCAAGAAAGCGAAAAAATCAAATCTGTAGATGGCAGTTATATATTTCGATCTCCTACTATAAAAGCAAGACTCACAGGATATTACACAACGATTAAAGATGCGGCCAATATTTCATTTTATTTTACCGAAGCCATCTCAGGATCAGATGTAGGGTTTGTTCAGGAGATACTCACAGATATCGATAAATTATATGCAGGAGGTGAACTAGGTGTTGAGTATCAGATCACACCTACTATAAAACTGAAGGGCGCAGCAGCAGTGGGGAATTTTGTATATGACAATAACCCAAATTTAACTTTAACCAGTACCAGTGAGGCATTTACCGATTTTGAAGGCATACGGGATTTTGGAGCATCATCTTTAGAAGGATATCACATCGCCGGAGGCCCTCAAAAAGCCGTACAAATAGGATTTGAATATCGCGATCCCGATTTTTGGTGGTTTGGGGCATCTGCCAATTACTTTTCTAATGCCTATATCAATGTAAGCCCTTTTGCACGTACCGTTAATTTTTATCAGGATGCCGATGGATTGCCCTTTAATGATTATGATGAAAGCATTGCAAACAACCTATTACAGCAAGAAGAGTTTAACGATTATTTTTTGGTGAATGTAATAGGTGGTAAATCCTGGAGGATCAAAAAGTATTATGTTGGTTTTTTTGCTTCGATAAATAATATGTTGGATCAACAATACAAAACAGGGGGTTTTGAACAAACCAGAAATGCAAACTATAGAAAATTATTAGAGGAATCCCGACGGCAAACCCCTGTTTTTGGACCCAAATACTTTTATGGTTTAGGCACTTCCTACTATATGAATGTATATGTAAGATTTTAAGATCAGACGTCACAGGCATTTGCCGAACCAGGTCTGGTATCTTCTGTGAGATCTATTGAGTTTGCAACGAAATGACATTTCGGCCTACGCCGGAAATCAAACAAATAATTTTTTAATAATAAACACAAAAAAAATGGATGCAAGAATTTTTAAAAGAACTCGAATTTTCCTGATAGTAGGACTGCTGTTAAACTGTTCGCCAGAAGAGGAATTTAAAATTCCAGAATTGCTAATCGAAGAACAAGAGATAGCCGGGACTATCATAGAAATCGATGCGGTACTCGGTATTTTGGGACAAGAACTGGCAGAAGAAGGAGAAAACGCCAGGGTCGTTTTTGAAGACACCAATACTTTTATGTCGGGTTATGTAATATCCAGTGATAAAGCAGGTAATTTTTTTAAAGAGTTGATACTTCAGGATAACAACACAAATCAGCAGGCAGGAATACGAGTTTTGGTAGACGACAATCCTTTATTTACAACCTATGAATTTGGCCGCAAAGTATATATAAAGTTAGACGGCTTATCATTAGGAATGCAAAATGGCGTTCCGACCTTAGGAGTTTCAGAAGGAAATGACGTTGGTGCGATTCCTTCTTTTTCTGTAGACGAAATGCTAATACGATCTACCGAAGTAGCTACCATAACACCTTTGGAAATCACACTTGAAGATGTTACTGATACGTTGTTGAATCTATACATTAAAGTGAATAATATTCAGTTTAACAAAAGTAATGTGCTAGATGATAATACGTTTACATTTGCAGCAGAACCCAATGATACGTTTGATGGGGAGCGTATTGTAGAAAGTTGTAAGACAGGAAGGACAATAGTATTGAGCACCAGCACTTTTTCAGATTTTAAAGGATTAAAGCTGCCAGCTCAACAAGGAAGTTTTGAAGGGATTTTAACTAAAAACTTTTTGGGAGACACCTATAATCTGGTGCTTAATGATCCAACTGGTTTGGTATTTGATAACGAAACTCGCTGCGATCCAACGGTACTGGAATGCCCGGCAACTGCTGAAGGCGTTGAAATAGTATTTGAAGAGGATTTTACCGGTTTTAAGAATAAAGACCTTGAGAAAAAGGGTTGGATCAATATAAATATCACCAATGGAAAGCTCGATTATGAAATAGGGAGTTTTGACAATAATCAATACGCACAGATTACAGGGTTCAGATCCAAAGAACCTTTATACGAAGTATGGTTGGTTACCCCCGAAATTGATGTAAGTATGTCAAATGCTGAAGTCCTTAATTTTGATCTGCAGCCAGGATATGACAATGGCAATATTCTGGAAGTTTTTATCTCCAACGATTTTACAGAAGACCCAACGACAACTATCTGGAGAAAGTTAGATGCTATTATCCCCAGAGGACCCTTAAATGCTTTTGGAGATTTTATTACAGCCGGTCCCATGGCGATAGGGTGTGTAGAAGGCAAGATTCGCATTGGTTTTCGGTATATGGGAGGAGATCCCAGGGCAACCACGCGCTATCATGTTGATAATATTAGGATTGTGGGAAAATAAGAGTTAGTTCACAGACCTCACAGGTTTCTATAACCTGTGAGGTATAATTCAAAGAAGTTCTGTTTTGGATATTTGTTAAACCTCAAAAAAACGATTCATTCCGATTCCTCAAAATCATCAGAGAAGGTAATTTCACCATTGCCATTTTTAAGTACTACATTATCAATCACCCCAATCCCGTCAAAAAAATAACTAATTTCTTTAATAGCTCCGATCGGGAGATTATAGGTACTAGAAAAAATAGTTTTATCATTCAATCTTACAGTAACTTTTTTATTCACTACAGTAATATCAAATTGCTGCCATTCATACATATCTGTACCAAACATAGTGAGATCCTCAATTTTGCCATCGTGTAGCACGTTGCTAAACTCGGCTATTAATTCGCTTTCACACCCTTTGTTTCCAAACATAATCCAATAATGCCCTTTTTCTGCCTGTACGTGCAGATTGATTTTTGGACAAGAGAAGGCCTCTACCAGATTCATTTTGAACATAACAGAGTATCCAAAATTATCGCCATCCAAATCAAATTCTTTTACATAGTAGAAAGCTAGTTGAAATTCTTGATTAAGGTCTATTTTTTTAGATGTAAGAGCCGCTTCACTGATTCCTAAATATGGCGAATCCAACCAATACTTTTTTTCAAAAGCCCTGATGTTTGATATAGGTTGCCGTGCCGCCATAAACCAGTCATCATAGGTTATATGAACAGGTATTTCTTTGATTACGTGCTCATCTGCCAAAAGTCGGGCAGTATAATAGCCCGGAACATAATAAATATCTGTTCGTTTAGTGTTGCCCTTATAGATTTCTACCCTTCTGCTCTTATCCCAACTCTGTTGTAGAAAAAACCGATCTGCTTTAACCGTTTCAATATTATAATCAAAAACTACCGTATTGGGAATTTTACCATCCACAGATTTCCTGCACGAAAAAGTAACAGCTTCATAATCCTCTAACGCTATTTCATCCTCGCTGTTTAGTGAAAAAAATCCTACAATAACAACAATTAGGACAAGCGAAACAATCGGGATGATATATATAAACGGATTTCTTTTTTCACCTTTTCTGTTTTTAACAACAGGCCGACTTTGATGGCTTTGCTCCAGCCATTGCTTTTTAAGCGAAAGCCAATCTTTTTTATAAGCTAATTTTGATAAGGTGTCCAGGGTCGAAATGTGAGGCAGGCGATTGTATTCATTCCTCCATATCCTCTTGATAGTAGATAAACTTAATCGAACACCTGTTTCATCTTCAATAAAAAAAACTAAAAACTCATAGTCTTTCTGTGCCCATTCCAGAGTGTTTTCAAGACCGGAAGCAAACGCTATTCTTTGCTTGATGCTTTCCAGTAATTCCTGATTAATTTGGTCTAAAGAATTCATTTACAACACGATAAGATTATGATTGAAAAAAGGTTCTAAAATAATTGAAAAACGAAAGCCTCCTTTATACATGGTTCATTTAGCTTAGAACTAAAATATACGATTTAAAACTTAAACGCCTAAAACGAACATCAAGAAAATTAAATAATTACTAAAAATTAAACACATGAAATTTAAAAAAATCACCTCGGGATTTCTGGCTTTTGTATGCGCAATATCTATATATAGCCAAAATACACTATTTGAACAAGGTACATGTACTATTCTTTCTGAGGATAACAAACCCACAGCATATGCCGATACTATGTACAAAGGTAAATCAAGTCTCAAATTAGATGGTAAGAAGCAATCTATTGCTTTAACAAAAAATATGAATATTAAAAACTTTAGAGTAGAGATGGACATAGCAGGAGAGGTCATGTCTGGATTGGGTTTTAGGGTGGCCAATAAACATAACTATCAATTCATTTATTTTAGACCCCAAATGGGAGGTAAGCGCGATGCCATACAATATATTCCTATTTACAACGGGGCATTGAGCTGGGTGTTTTATAATTATCCGACCTATGAAACCAAAGCAGATATTCATGCATTAGAATGGTTTCATGCCACCATAGAAGTTAGAGGAAATAACCTGAAGGTGTTTGTAAACAATAGTACAGAACCTCAAATGGATGTAACATTATTAGACACAGAAATATCGGGGGGTAATTTTCTTTTACGAAGCATGTTTGGCACTTCGTATTTTGCCAACATAAGCTACAAAGCACTTTCTGATGATGGATCGGTAACTTCTGTATCCAAAAAAACTCCTTTTTTAAGAGCATGGGATATCTCTCAACAATTTCCTCGAGACACGGTTAGCAATTATTTTGATCAACTTATAGAAAAAGTAAATACCTCGACCAAGTGGAGAACAATTCATACTCCAAATGATGATTATGTAAACATTTCAAGATATTTTGAACATCCTGATGGTGTTGTCTTCGCCAAAAAACAACTGAAATCCAAAGCAGATAAAAAAAGACTGTTGTACTTTGACTTTGTAGGAAAATTGAGGATTCTATTAAATGGGGAAGAAGTATTCAATTACAAGAAAATTAAGTTTGAGCGTGTGTTTGACGGGATGTTCAGAATCAACCTTGATTTGAAGAAGGGAGAGAATGAATTGCTATTTATTACCGAAGGGGACGCTGCTTATTTTGGTAAAGGATTCAAATATATGGGGAGGTTACAGCACACCAACTGGGGATTTATTGCCAGGATGAAAGATTGATAATCAATTCATTACAGCTATAGCCCAGCTGTTAAAAATGATGGTTGTATGAATCATTGCCACAGGAGGACATGTCCCTTTTTTCATTTTTCATTCGTCTATAAATAAACATTGTTTATTTTACAATATCATAACATCAAATAGAAATGAAAAAAAACATGTCCTTATTTGTATTTTTTATAGGTGCCGTATCATTTTGTTTTTCACAGAATCCCGAACAAAACAAATTATTCACAATGATATATACAACTGGTGAAAAATGGAATGATACCATTTCTACTAGCAAACAAGCCTATTTCAAAGAACATTCAGAACACCTTGTAGCGTTAAGAAAGAAAGGAGTACTTATCATGGGAGGCAGATATTCTGACAAAGGTTTTATGATCCTTAAAGCAAAAGATATAGATGAAGCCAACGCCATTACCAGGAAAGATGTATCGGTTGTCCACAGGACATTTAAAGTTGAAATATTCGAATTCAACCCATTCTATGAAGGTTGTATAGGGAACGAGCAAAAAAATTAAGAATATCAGTTTATAAAGGTATTATAAAAATGAGTTCTATATCATAGATGTTTGAAAGGTTATATTTCAACTGAAATTTAGTTAACGAAAGATCTGATTTAGAAACAAATTTAATACTGGTATATTTCCGGCCAGACACTAACTATAAACAACCTCTAAAGCCATTCATATCACTTCTAAGGGCTAGTTCATACTATATGATAGATAGATATCACCTCAAAAACATCCTTCATTAAAATAAAAACTAAGCAAATCCCTTTAGAATCAAGCCATACCATCACTATAAAACAATTGACTCATTATTGCGTTTTATAGACAGTACAAACTAAAAATGTTGTATTATGGAAACTCTGAAAAAGTGGCTGTTACTGGCTGTATTTGTAATTGCAGCAGTTGCCTGTGGTGAAAAGAAAAAAGAAGCAAAAACCACAACCAAGACGGTTGCAAAAAGTACCGCAGCAGTCACTAAAAAGAAGACTGCAACCAAAAAGCTGTCTAAAAAAGAACTTAGAAAGCTAAAGAGAGAACAAAAAAAACGAGAGCGTGAACAAAAAAGAAAAAAGCGTGAACTCGAGAATAAAAAGAAGTAATTAGATAAAAGGCCGAATGTTAACATTCGGCCTTTTTTAGTTCCTGCCTGCTGAAATAAAAAGTCTTAATTTTCTTAACAGCTAATTCAAACAATAAATGGAAGTGATTTAAACTTTTTCGCTTCAATCAAAAAAGTTTTGTATGTTCGCAATCACCCATATAAAGTGTTTTCTTCTCCCTTTAGTCCCGATAGCTATCGGGAGGGGTCAAAAAAGAAAATACAGAAAATTCCATTATTTACCCTTAGCCCTAAAGGGAATAACGGAATTTTCTATAATTTAAAAGATTGCTTGAGTGATTGCGGACATACAGAAAAAGTTTAAATCACTTCATGGAATAAGAGCCCTATTTAACACGGCATCTCATTGTTTGTGAAACATTTAACACTTTAATGTGATATATTTATAGGTCATCATTAAATCACATACATTTTATGAGGGTTTACATTACAATACTACTATACGTAAGCTCATTAATTACCTATGGGCAGGCTATTACCGGAAAAGTTACTGATGCTTTTGGTACATCACTTCCTGGTGTTTCGATAGCAGTCGAGGGAAAAAATACTGGTGTAATTACCGATTTTGATGGTAATTATTCGATTAATGCCATCCAGGGAGAGGTTTTGGTGTTTACCTTTTTAGGCCTACAGACCCAAAAAGTAACTGTAGGAAGTAACCAGGTGATCGACATTACCATGCAGGAGGATGTTGCACAGCTCGACGAAGTTGTTGTTACTGCGCTGGGAGTAGAAAAAGAAAAACGCTCTCTGGGATATGCTATTCAGAGTTTAAAAGCCGATGAGATTACTCGGGGAGGCAACCCCGATGCACTCCGTTCCATACAAGGTAAAGTTGCAGGGGTAAACATTACCAATACCAGTGGTGCTGCAGGAGCAGGCTCTAATATTGTGATCAGAGGGATTACTTCACTAGACCCAACATCCAATAATCAACCACTTTTTATCATTGACGGGATTCCTATAAGCAACGATGCTCCTACAGGTAACCTACTACCTAGTACGGGATCTAATGCACCATCTATAGGAGGAGTACCATCTTCTTCAGAACAATTTTCTTTTACCAATCGTGCACAGGATATCAATCCTAACGATATTGCAGACATATCTATTCTTAAGGGACCTGCAGCGACAGCATTATATGGTCTTCGTGCGGCAAATGGTGTAGTAATTATTACTACCAAAAGAGGACAACAAGGAGAGGTTAAGTTTAATCTGAGAAACACCTTTGGCTGGAGTAGGGTAAATAAAGTACCAGAGGTACAAAAAAAATGGAGAGAAGGTAGAGGCGGGCAAATTGTTTCGGTTCCCAATGATAATGCACCTACCGGGTATGATTATCTGGATGGAAGAAGGTTTGGTTTTTGGACCCTGGGGCCAGAATATGCCCCCGGAGAACCCATTTATGATAACTTTCAGGACTTGTTTGAGAACGCTTTTACTACCAATACTACTTTTAGCGGCAGCGGAGGAAACGAAAAATACAGGTATTATAGTTCTGTTTCAGGGGCCTATGATGGCGGGATTGTGCCCAATACCGATTTTAGCAGAGTAAACCTAAAACTTTCGGGTAATATTAGTGTGACCGATAAGTTTTTAATAGATCCCTCGATATCATACATTGTAACAGACGGAAGATTGCCTAATGGGGGTGATAAATCCATTATGAGTTCGTTGTCTTTTTGGACTCCTACTTTTGATGTGAATGATTATTTATTGCCCAATGGAGGAGAACGGGATTATAGTAATGGAATTATCGATAATCCCAGGTATTTTGCCGAGGTAAGTTATCTGGATAGCCGTAATAACAGGCTTTTGGCCAATACCAGATTTAAATATGAGATTAATGACTGGGCAAAAGTTGAATATCAAATAGGTATAGATAACTATCATGATAACAGGGAGCGTTTTGTACCCCCCGATGTAGATGTGGGTACAGCAACCAATGGATTTATTGTGAGGGAAGCAATAAACTATAACGAACTAACATCCAATCTGTATCTCACCCTCACCAAAGAATTTAATGAAGACCTAAAAGCCTCTTTTTTAGTGGGAAATCAGATTTCAGACATAGAGCAACGACGTGTTACCAATCGGGCCGAAGGACTGAATCCAAACAATCAGCCAGCATTTGCAGAAGCAGATAATTTCTTTGATGATAGCAGAGAATCCCAAAGACGTATCATTGGCCTTTTTGGAGATTTACAACTAGAATATAAAAACACACTTTTTTTAAATGTTACAGGAAGGAATGACTGGTCTTCTACCTTACCAAAGGATAACCGAAGTTTTTTCTACCCTTCGGCAAATTTGAGTTATATACTTTCTCAAACACTGGAAGATACTGAGGCATTACCCGATTTTTTGTCGTTTGCCAAGCTTAGAGCTTCCTATGCCGAAGTTGGTAAAGATGCCCCTCCGGCATCTATCGGTGTATTTTATGATCAACCGCTTAATTTTCCTTTTGGCACAGTAGGAGGCGCTTCGCAATTATTGGCTGGTGGATCTGAAGGGTTAAAACCAGAGCGTACTTCGGCAATCGAGTTTGGGGGAGAGTTTAAATTTTTTGAGAATCGCTTCGGGATAGATTTTGCATATTATGAAGAACGTAGTAAAGATCAAATTGTAAATGTCCCCGTGGCTCAAAGTTCGGGGTTTAATACTTTTTTGTTGAATGCAGGTGAGATTAAAAATATAGGATATGAAGTTTTGGTTAATACTTCACCAATTAAAACTAAGGATTTTTCGTGGGATATTATTCTCAATTGGTCACAGGTAGAAGGAGAAGTGTTGTCTTTACCAGAGCAATTAGATGAAATTATCTTTGTCGATAGTGGTTTTACCGGAGTGATTTCGAAAGTTGTTGTTGGAGGCTCACCCGGTGATCTATTTGGGTATATCTATAATTATGATGACAATGGTAATTTGATTATTGCAGATGATGGTTTCCCTAGGATCAATACTACAGAACGGGTAAAGGTAGGGAATGCTTTCCCCGACTGGTTAGGAAGCATTAATAGCACTGTGCGATGGAAAGGGCTTTCATTTTCTTTTCTCCTGGAAAGAAAACAAGGAGGAGACCTCTATGATTCGGGTCAGCGCAATGGCATTAGAAACGGAATCTTAGAAATTACAGAACCCAGAGAAGTAGAGATGGTATTTGATGGTATTTTAGAAAACGGAAGCCCTAACACAACACCAGTTTTAATCGATGAGAACTATTACCGAAGCTCCAGCATTTACAACAGAGCTTCAGAGGTTTTAGTGCAGGATGCTTCCTGGTGGCGTTTGCGTAATGTGACTTTGTCTTACGATCTTCCTTCCAAAATGTTATCCAAAACACCTTTTGAGCATATCAATGTGAGCTTTACCGGAAACAACCTTTGGTTGGATACTCCTTTCCGGGGGTATGATCCAGAGGGAAGTCAGTTTAGTGCAGGAACAAATGCCTATGGGTTTACAGGGCTCAATATTCCGTCTACTAAGAGTTATCAGTTTGGTATTAATATAAACTTCTAAAAGCGATGAAAAATTTAAAACATATACTACTTATGGGTTTTCTGATCTACTTAGGTTGTGATGATTCCCTCGATGTGAACGATGATCCCAATGTTTCGGTATTTGAAGATTTAGAGCCAAAAGATCTATTGCCTACCGCTGCTTTTTATACTTCAGAAGCGCATTATCAGATTGCAGTAGATATCTGCCAATACTCACAACAATTAGCATCGTACTTTTCTCCCGGTACCGATACTCAGGAAGAAATTCAAATATCCTTTGGCTGGAGGGCTATTTATCTCGATGCATTAAGCGACATCAAAACATTGGTTTTGCTCGCTGAAAGGGATAATACATCTACCTATCTGGGGATTGCCAAAATATTGCAGGCAATAAACCTGGGATTGGCTACCGATCAATGGGGAGATATTCCTTTTTCTGAAGGCCTCGCCGGAGAAGATAATTTTACACCTATGTATGATCCACAGCAGGAGATTTATGAAACTATGAATAGATTATTGAATGAAGCGATTCTATTATTGCAGGAAACCGATACTTCTGGTTTAACTTTGGGCGAAGACGATCTTATTTTTGGTGGTGATATTAGCAAATGGATCAAAACAGCCTATGCATTCAAGGCAAAATATGCAATTCACCTTACCGAAGTAGACCAACAAACGGCAGTGACTGATGCCTTAACGCATATTGCCAATGCTTTTACATCCAACGAGGATGATTTTCAACTATTTTATACTACCCGAAACTTTAATCCCTGGCATCGTGAGGTGGTACTCCCTAATAATACGGGTAACCTTTCGGTATTGTTGTCTGATCAGCTGGTGAGTATGATGGATGGAACCACTTTTCCTTTTAATTCAATAGCTGTAGATCCAAGATTAGAATTATACGGATCATTATCAGAAAAAGAGACAGAATTTTTGGGAGCCATCAACGGCAGCGAGGGTATTCATCAATTTGCAGCAACTCCAGAGGATGACAATATTCCTGCAACGGCAGACTTGGGTACCGATGATTTTTATTCTTCTCAGACAGCTCCTGTAGTAATGATGAGCTATGCAGAGCTAAAATTTATAGAAGCAGAAGCTTTGTTTTTGCAAAATGGCGGAAATGAAACTTCTGTAGGAACCACTCAGCAAGCATATGATGCATATTTGGAAGGGATTAGCGCCCATATGAATAAATTGGGCATTGCAGGATCTGATAGTAATGCTTATATAACAGACATATCTGTAGGTGTTGGAGCAGGAAACCTCACTCTGGCATTGATTATGCGGGAAAAAAATATTGCTACGTTTTTAAATGCTGAATCTTTTGTAGACCTACGGCGTTATGATTTTGATCCTAATGTATTTATCGGATTGGAGCTACCAGTTAACCATGAAGAAACCCTGAACGGGCAATGGGTACGAAGAGCTCAATATCCCTCGACAGAACAAACCCGAAACGGAGAAGCTGTTGAAGAAGCACAGCGATCTATTGATACCGGTGTTTGGTGGGATAGAGATTAAGAACTCAAGATAGGTTCTTTAGATCACTACAATATTTGCACTAGATCTGTTGCAATATTTGCACCTTTATCTTTATTGTACCAAACCTGCAAATCTTGTTTGAACTGAGGATCCAGGCTACCGTATTTGGCTTTGTATTCATGTACCATTTGCGTGGCAACAGAAGGCCGGGGTCCCCAGGAATTTAGTACTTTTTTATTCTGAGTATCATACGCTATTAATTTGGGTATAGCTTTTCCTCCATTCGTCAGGAAATTCTTCATCAATTCATCATGATCATCTCTTGAAATAATCTTTAAATCAATCCCTTCGTTCAATGCAGCCAGCTTATTGATCATAGGCAAGGATTGCGCAGCATCACCACACCAGCCTTCGGTCAATACCAACCAGGTAACCCTGGTGTTGGCATGTATAAAAGTCTGCTCAACAGCTGCATCAATTTTTAAGGTTTTATCCAATCGTTTCATTCTGCGATCATTAAGTATACTATAATTTGTTAGTGCTTCAGATTGCTCATGGCCGGTAGATCTCCCTTCTGCCAATAAATCACTTACTAATTTTTTATATGCTGCATAGGTATATGAATCTGCAATTCCCTGCTCAATTAATTCGTTTACTGTCATTGTTGATATTTCCATAATTTCGTCCTGAGATATATACTAGTAGGACGTATCTTATTCTTAATACTTACAGCATATAAATCTCTGCGAATGTAATGAACTCATCTGGAGTTATTATATTTACTATCTCAAAAATATACCTATGCAAAAACACAGATGTGGATGGTGTATTGGTGATCCTTTATATGAGGCCTATCACGATCAGGAGTGGGGAACACCTTTGCACGACGAACAACGGTTATTTGAATTTTTGGTTCTGGAAACATTTCAGGCGGGATTAAGCTGGATCACTATTTTGCGAAAAAGAGAAAATTTCAGGGCAGCTTTTGATAATTTTGATTATACCATTATTGCAAACTATACAGAAGCTAAAAAGCAAGAATTACTTCAAAACGCAGGAATTATTCGTAATAAACTGAAGGTAAACTCAGCAATCTCCAATGCGCAACACTTTATGAAAATTCAAGAGGAATTTGGTAGTTTTGACGCCTATATCTGGGGTTTTGTTGATAGAAAACCTATTCAAAACAGTTGGAAACATCATAAAGAATGCCCTGCTACTACCGAAATTTCAGATCGTATAAGCAAAGACCTAAAAAAACGCGGATTTACATTTGTAGGTTCTACGGTACTATATGCTTTTATGCAAGCCATTGGGATGGTCAATGATCATGTAGTGGGTTGTTTTCGGTATAAAGAAGTTTGATCTTTATAATTTTATTCCAAAAGATAAGTCTCCGGCATCTCCCAGGCCGGGAATAATATAGCCTCTATTGCTTAATTTTTCATCTACGGCAGCAATCCATAAATGTGTATGCTCCGGAAATACCTTTTTAGCATATGCAATACCCTCAACAGAACCAATCACCGAAACGATATGAACCTGTTTTGGTACTCCATGTCCTTTCATTGCCCCAAAAGTGTTCTCCAATGTTTTACCGGTAGCCAACATCGGGTCGGCTAGAATTAACGTTTTGTCTTGTACTATTGGCGAGGCCAGATATTTTACAACGATATCAAAATCATCATCATCGTTGTGATGATCTCTATATGCCGAAATAAATGCATTCTCGGCACTATCAAAATAATTTAGCAACCCCTGGTGTAAAGGCAATCCCGCTCTAAGAACAGCACACAATACCAGTTCATTTTTGGGTACCAGAACTTCTTTGGCCCCTAATGGGGTCTGAACGGTGCAGGTTTCATAATCCAGGGTTTTACTAAGCTCATAACTCAGGATTTCTCCTATGCGCTCTATATTCTTCCTAAAACGCATAGCATCTTTTTGTATTTCAGAATCTCTAAGCTCTAAAATAAATTGATTTAAAATTGAATTTTCTAACCCTATATTATGAATGATCATGTGTGATATATTTTTAAACACGCTAAAAACCCAGCGTTAATTTATAATGAACTCATCCTGAGTTCAATGTTAAATACGTAAGAAACTCTTTTCTCGGGATTTCTCTGGCCCCAAAACTAGCCAAATGATCTGTGTATACCTGGCAGTCGATCAGCCGTACCTCTTTTTGCCTAAGCCACTCGACTAATTTAATAAAACCATATTTGGATGCATTGCTTACCTTAGCAAACATGCTTTCGCCGCAAAACACTTTTTTATCCTCTAGCCAAACTCCATATACCCCCGCAACCAAGGCGGTGTTTTCCCAAACCTCGACAGAGGCAGCAAATCCCAGTTGGTGCAATTTTATATAGGCTTCCTGCATATCTTTTGTGATCCAGGTACCTTTCTGGCTGGGACGTTTGAAAGCTGCACAGTTTTTTATCACATTTTCAAAATCTTTATTAAATGTGACTTCAAATCGATTTTTACGAATCAGCTGGCGCATACTTTTACTTACATGAAGTTCCTGAGGGAAAAGCACCATTCTGGGATCTGGGCTAAACCACAAAATAGGTTGCCCCTCATTATACCAGGGAAAAATCCCTCTATGGTACGCTTCTAATAAACGTGCTGTAGAAAGATCCCCGCCCAGAGCCAGTAATCCATCAATATCTGCATAGGCAACCGGTGGAAATTGTATCGAATCTGTAAGAATATACAAAATATATAAACGTTTATGCAACGTTAAATATCAATCAGTTGTTTGAATTGACCAAAAAAATTACAATCTTTGTTAAGACCTTTTAAGATAAATTTTGTTCATCATTGCTTTTTTGAGTTTTTTTAGAAGGTTAACCTAAAACCACAATAATGAAAAGTCCGATATTTTTGGTATCGGACTTTTTGCTTTTTATCAAAGATGTTTTCTATTTGAAATCAACCTAGAAAGGAAGATCATCGTGCTCCTCTTCAGAAAAATCTGTAGCAGGCTCAAAAGCATCTGCCGCAGGAGGAGTTACCGGAGCAGAAGCTACCGGAGCTGCTTGTTGTAAACTCTCTATTCTCCATCCCTGGATAGAATTAAAATACTTTGTTTCTCCTTGTGGATTTACCCATTCACGACCTCTTAGGTTAATGCTGATTTTTACATCCTGACCTACCTGAAAAGTATTCAATAAGTCACATTTATCCTGAACAAACTCTACCATAATATGCTGTGGGTATTGCTCTTCTGTAGTGACAACAATTTCTCTCTTTCTAAAACCATTGCTTCCAAAGGTTTGTGTCTCTCCGATCATCTTTACTTTACCTTGTACTTCCATCGTAATTATATTATTATTTTGCTGCTAAAATTTTCCACGCAGTATCCACATCATCCTGATTTAGATATTGCTTCACAAATTTATGAATTTCTATCTGGTTAGCACCCTGAATTTTATCCTTAATATCACTATTGTTATTAACAAATGCCGAAGCATCTGTTTTTTCCGGCATTTTTTCTACATTGGCCAGCTTTCCCAGATCATTTCCTGTAAAAACAGTGCTATTTCTTATATCTTCCGGCAATGCATCAACACCAATCCCCATAGTCCTTAGAGGTTTAGGAACCTCAAACAGTCCCATATTCGCTCTGGTATACCAATTACCTCCCATACGGGCCACCTGATCTATTTTGTATTGATCAATACCATCATTTTTATCCAGGATATCTTTATGAATATGCATTAACAGCACTTCGCAAATAATCAGGTTCCCTGCGCCCCCTTCTTTCCCAAGAGGTATCACCTCATTTACTTTACATTCAAATTGCACCGGTGCTTCTCCAACACGATAGGCCTTCACTTTTTCTGAAGGCAGCATGGTAAGGCCAGACTTTACAAATTCATTCACCCCCTCAGGATATTCGGTACTGGATAACGAGACTTGCTGTACCATATCATAATTTACAATATTAATCACAGCTTCTCTGGTGGCTATTGCATTTTCAAAAGTATGTTTTGTAGTATTGTCCCTCACCCTTCGCGCAGGCGAAAAAATCAGGATTGGTGGATTGGCACTAAACACATTAAAAAAACTAAATGGAGATACATTGGGAGTACCATGCATATCCATAGTACTGGCAAAAGCTATGGGCCTGGGACCCACGGCACCAAGCAAAAGACCGTGTAATTTTCCTATAGAAACCTCTGAAGGGTCGATTGTAATCATAATTGTTTTATATTGAACAAAGATAACTAAAGTTTGGGCTCTTCATGAAGACATGAGCTCGTTTTAGTAATCTGTTTTATGAGCAATAAAATTGCTTTAAAACGTTTTATATTTAAGATTTAGTTAACAGTTTTCTATGAATTTTACTGATGAGCGCAATTTTGCAAGCTATTTCATCGTCATAGCAGTTATCGTTATAACGATTCTTGCCTTATGGAACACCTCTTTATTTCTGCAACGGCTTAAAGACGACGAACGAACAAAGATTGAAATATGGGCTCAGTCACAAAAAGCGCTGAACAGCGAACAATCTGATGATTACCTGGAGCTGTCTATAATCATAGGATCTACCAACAGGTCGATCCCTATTATTATCACCGATGCAAATGGTGATTTTATAAAAGACACCCTGGGGATGCCCGATCCCAGTTATTTTCAGAACGTATCTGAAAATGTAGTAAAAAACGAACGAAAGTTTACGTCTTACTTAAATAATCTAAAGTCGGGGAACAAACCTATAGAGCTGGATCTCAAAGAATCTGTTCAATATATTTACTACGGAAATTCGGATATTTTAAATAAGCTAAAATACTATCCCATTGCTATTGCGCTTATTATATTTTTATTAATAGGAGTGATTTACTTCTTTTTTACCACCTCTAAAGCTGGTGAACAAAACAAGCTATGGGCTGGTATGGCAAAAGAAACAGCCCATCAAATAGGAACACCGCTATCCTCTCTGGTTGGGTGGAACGAGATTCTGAAAGCAGAACATGTAAATCCTGAATATATTATCGAAATTGAAAAAGATATCGAACGACTAAAGGTAATTACCGAACGTTTTTCAAAAATTGGTTCTATCCCCAAGCTGCAAGAAGTAGACATTGTAAAAGAAACCCGGGAAGCCTATACATACCTGCAATCCAGAAGCTCTAAATTGATAAATTTCTCGCTGGACCTGCCCGAAAAACCAATTTATGTGTCACTGAACCCCCAGTTATATAGCTGGACCATAGAAAACCTGGTAAAAAATGCTATCGATGCTATGCGGGGCGAAGGAGACCTTAAAATCGACCTTGCAGATGATGCAAAACGTGTATTTATACGAATAAATGATAGTGGTAAAGGGATGTCAAAAAGTAAGTTTACCAAAATTTTTGAACCGGGTTATACTTCAAAAACCATAGGCTGGGGTCTTGGGTTATCGCTGGCAAAAAGAATTATTGAAGAATATCATATGGGAAAAATCAAAGTACTCAGATCTGATATTGGTATAGGAACCACTTTTCAGATCACCCTACGCAAATCTGACACCCCTGTATAACAATATTTTCTTCATCACGTTATGTAAAAAGTAATATCGAAAATTTAACAATGTGAAAACCGAATATATTCTTCTTAAAGAAACGGCCCTAAACAATAATTGTCCAGAATGCTATTCCAACGATAGTATGGTACTTTCTTTCAAACAACAACGATTAAAATCCAGGTTTCTGGTAAAAACCAAAGCCTATGTTATTGAAAGTATTGAGTGTCAAAAATGTGAAAACACGATTTTTCCCGGACAATGGACTCAGGATATAGAGCGGGTATATGATTATCACAAAAAAACCCTTACTCCCAAATCGGGTTCTTTGCATTTTACAGGATTATTTTATGGGTTATTGCTGGTGATAGTGCTATTGGCTGGTGCGGGATATCTATATATGTATCGACCAGATCTTTTAGGATTGTAGTAGATAGTGTCTGGTCGGAAATATATCACTATTAAATTTGTTTCTTTTTGCACTATTTTTATTTGTTTTTTATCGCCTGATGCTAAGGCATCTGCGTCAAAAAAGAAAATTAAAATCCCATCAAAAATAATTCAAATTATAAAAACCGTCTATTTCCGACCAAACACTATATAGGCATGTTTATGTGAGCCAGGACTAAAAAAGTTCTTCCCTTGGCAATTCTTCGAGTAAACAGATTGCCAGAAAGAGGGTCTACCGACGAGGTAGAGTTTGTTGTCACGTTTTTATCATTGGCCTAAGGGTATTTTGTAACGGCAAGGGGTTCCTTTTTCTGATGTGTATACTACCCCATCATTTGATATTTACTTTTTATGCTTATCTGCAATTATTCCAGTATTCGAATTAGGGATTCACCCCTGTCTTACTGGCCAGGCAGGCTTTAGGGCATTGAAATGATTTAAAAACAAAAAACAGGCTCGTTGTATAAATAAGCTGGTTACAGTATGTATTATTTGGTGGATTGGCAATTGATAAATCAATTTTCAAAAAAGGTCAGAGGTTTTTACCAATGAATACTGTATCTCAACTATTTGAATGAAAAACGACACCACAACAAATTGTCCTGTACTAAATTTACATCTGCCCAAGGTGGAAAAAGCAAATACACCATACAAGAGACGTTATATTACTTTAACCAATATTCGGCATCTGTTTTTGCTGCAATGATCGTTTTAAGTTCGGTAATAGGAACCCGTTTTTGCTGCATCGTATCCCGATCCCGTATGGTAACTGTTTGATCGTTTAAGGTATCATGGTCTATAGTAATACAAAAGGGGGTTCCATTGGCGTCTTGTCTTCTGTATCGGCGTCCTATAGCATCTTTTTCATCATATATTACATTAAATTTCCATTTTAGGTCATCAACAATCTGGAGTGCAATTTCTGGTAAGCCATCTTTTTTGATCAGAGGAAGTATGGCTGCTTTTACAGGAGCGACAACCGCTGGTAATTTTAACACCACTCTACTGGTGCCGTCTTCTAAATCTTCTTCTTGCAAGGCAGTAGAGAATACAGCTAAGAACATTCTGTCCAATCCTACCGAAGTTTCTACCACATAGGGGACATAGCTTTCTTTCAATTCTGGGTCAAAGAACTGTAATTTTTTACCAGAGTATTCTTCGTGTGCTTTAAGATCAAAGTCTGTTCTCGAATGAATTCCTTCTAATTCTTTGAATCCAAATGGAAAATTAAACTCAATATCGGCGGCGGCATTGGCATAATGTGCTAGTTTATCATGATCGTGAAAACGATAATTCTCTTCTCCCAAGCCCAGAGATAAATGCCATTGTAATCGGGTATCTTTCCAATACTCGTACCATTTCATTTCTTCTCCCGGACGAACAAAAAACTGCATTTCCATTTGTTCAAATTCCCGCATTCTGAAGATAAATTGCCGTGCCACTATTTCGTTCCTGAACGCTTTTCCGGTTTGGGCAATACCAAAAGGAATTTTCATTCTTCCGGTTTTCTGAACATTCAAAAAATTCACAAATATCCCTTGAGCAGTCTCGGGTCTTAAGTATAAATCTGTTGCAGACTCTGCAGATGCTCCCAGTTTGGTACCAAACATAAGATTAAATTGCCGTACTTCGGTCCAGTTTTTGGATCCGGTTTCCGGGTCTGCTATCTCTAATTCTTCAATCAATGCTTTTACATCGGCAAGATCTTCATTATCCAAAGATTTTGCCATGCGCTGTATGATTTCCTCTTTTTGAGAAAGGTATTTTACCACTCTGGGATTGGTAGCTACAAATTGTGCTTCATCAAAAGCATCTCCAAAGCGTTTTTTGGCTTTAGCAATCTCTTTTTGTGCCTTTTGATATAATTTTTCGGCATAATCTTCTATAAGTACATCGGCTCTATATCGCTTCTTGGAGTCTTTATTATCGATTAACGGGTCATTAAACGCATCTACGTGGCCAGAAGCTTTCCAGGTAGTAGGATGCATAAATATCGCAGCATCTAATCCTACTATATTTTGATGCATGTTCACCATGCTTTTCCACCAATATTCCCGTATGTTCTTTTTGAGCTCTACTCCATTTTGACCGTAGTCATATACGGCACTTAATCCATCATAAATTTCACTGGAACCAAAAATATATCCATACTCTTTAGCATGGGCGATTACTTTTTTAAATGTATCTTCTTGCTTTGCCATTTGTGTTGTTTAAAATTTTTGAGATTGATTCAAAAATTTCGATTAAAATATAATGCTATTACACCAGTATGAGAACAATAGCAGATAATCATTAAATATAAAAACGCCTGCATACAATCTATTCTTGCAGTCGTTCTCTAAAAATTTGTTCCGCAAAAATAATTGAATTTAAATGATTTGAAAACGAATTTGGTAATTAGTGTCTGGTTGGAAATATATCACTATTAAATTTTTTTCTTTTTGCGCTATTTTTTTCTTTTTTATCGCCTGATGCTAAGGTATCTGCGTCAAAAAAGAAAGTTAAAATCCCATCAAAAATAATTCAAATTATAAAAACCGTCTATTTTCGACCAGACACTAATTAATAGCAAGAGCCATCAATTTCTGAAAAAAGCATAAAAAAACCGCCTTGTTTTTGAATTAACAGGCGGTTCTTTCTATCTTATTTTTAAGATTATTTCAATTCAAACTGTGTATTAGAGATCATTCTCGGTCCTGAGAACAGATTTACCACATAGTTTCCTTTCACCAATTCTCCTTCTGCTGCATCTACCAGAACACATACATCCAATGCGTCGTTTTCATAAAACACTTTGTTACGACCACTATAGGTGAGTATTGCATCATCAAAGTTTACAGAAACTTTATCTCCAATCAGATTATTTTCAGGATTGATTACCTGAACAAACAATTCTTTGTCTCCTTTTTCTGTAAGCTTGTTTGGTGAAAGTGTAAAACATACTCTTACTTTTTCAGCTTTATTTGCTTTAGGAGTAGTTGATATCTTACCACTATTACGTACCCGTACACCTTCAGCTTTAATATTGGCAGCAGTAAGAGCAGAACCTCTTTCTACAATCTCGGCCAATTTTGTGTTTTGTGTTTGTAAAGAATCAGAAAATATAATTCTTCTGTTCAATGCAACCGATGTACTATCAAGATCTGTAGACAACTGTGTATTGGCAGTAGTAAGACTATCTGCAAGTTTAAATAATCTTTCACGCTCTTTTTTAAGTTTACCAACTTCTCTTCTGTATCTAGAGATTAATGCCAAGTTGGCGTCGTTGTCTTTTACGCTATCCAATAATACTACGATACGTTCCTTAGCTTTCAGCAAATGATCATCCATTACTTCATTAAGAGCAATAGCATTATCATATTTTGTGATCAGTTCTCCTAATTCACTTTCGATAAGGTCCTTTTCTTGTTGCAAAATTGCTTTATTTTGCTTCTCTTCGTTGTAAAACTTATACGTAAATATCCCTAGAATAAGCAACAGTGCTCCTAGAACACCGATCAGGATTTTAAGGGTCAAGTTATTGTTTTGAGTTGTCATAATTAATTTTTAAATTTTGATGGTTATTTCAATAGCTAAATATAGTAAATAATTAATGTTAATATAATTTTTAAAATGTTAAGCGACTTAGCGTATTTATTATATCCTAAATATTGTCCTGCCTGTGACAGTCCTTTGTATAAGAACGAAAGGATACTCTGTACTTCTTGCAGGCACGAGTTACCTTTGGGCAATTTCCATAACGTAAACGCAAAAAAAATTGAAAAAGTATTTTATGGGCGTATCAAAATTGAAAATGCTACTTCCTTATTTGTCTTTCAAAAAGACGGTTTGGTTCAAAACTTAATTCATAACCTAAAGTATAGAGGAAGAGAGGAAATAGGAGAAGAATTAGGTAAGTGGCTAGGTCAGGATCTGTCAGAAATATCTGACTATCAATTGATTGACATAATAATCCCTGTGCCATTGCACAAAAAGAGATTGAAAGAAAGAGGCTATAACCAGGTAGAGAAATTTGGAATCGAAATTGCAAAAAAATTACAGGCAAAATATATTGATTCGGTTTTAAAAAAAAATTCTTTCAACAATAAACAATCTATGCGGGGAAAAGATACCCGCTGGAAAAATACTTCTGAAACATTTGGAATTCAAAACCAGTCCTTACTTGTAAATAAACATATTCTGCTGATCGATGATATTGTTACCACAGGAGCTACTCTGGAAGCTTGTGCCAGAGTACTAAAATCTATACCCGGGATTAAAATCAGTATTGCTACGATGGCAATAACAGAATAGTTTTTTTTGTTTTTTAAATATAGTTGTTTCTTTGTGTCCTAAAATTGTTGCGAAGCTATGTGCAAAAAATTGAATATGTTATTGCGTCCTTTGTTATTACTGATACTGGTGATTGGTTGTGCAAAAAAGGGGTCAATAACCGGTGGGCCAAAAGACGAAACGCCTCCTGTTTTTGTAAGAGCATTGCCCCCAAATTTCTCTACAAATTTTAATAAAGATGAGATCAGGATCTATTTTGATGAATATGTAAAATTAGACAATCCTCAAAATCAAATTATTGTATCTCCTCCTATGGATCCCAAACCCACAGTTACACCCCTGGGAGGAGCGAGTAAATACATAAAAATCAAATTTCTGGATACCTTATTAGAAAACACTACCTATAGTATCAATTTTGGAGAGAGTGTCACAGATAATAATGAAGGTAATCCTTATCCTTTTTTTAGGTATGTTTTTTCTACCGGAGATTTTCTTGATTCGCTAAGTATAAAAGGTACGGTAGCCGATGCGATGCAAAAAGAAGCAGATTCCTATATCACCGTGGCCCTGTATGAAATCGATGAAAACTATAGTGATTCACTGGTATACCAAACAGTTCCCAGGTATATAACCAATACTTTGGATAGTATTTCTTTTGATTTGTACAATCTAAAGGAAGGAAAATTTAAACTTATCGCATTAAAAGATGTTGCAAATAATTATACCTATGAACCCAAACAGGATAAAATAGGTTTTTATGAAGAAATCATTACACTTCCAGAAGATACTGCCAAGGTTTTTAATATCAATGTATTTAAAGAAGTTCTGGATTTTAAGGCTTTAAGGCCTAAGCAAGTTTCTAAAAATGAATTTGTTTTTCCTTTTGAAGGCAATGCAGATAGTATGAAAATAAGATTGCTCGGCACTGCTCCCGATAATTTTGAAACTCGGGTTTTTCCCGATAAAGAAACCGATACCTTACACTATTGGTTCAAACCATTTTTTGAAGCTGATTCATTAATTTTTGAGGTCACAAATTCCAAAAATTACCGTGATACCCTTATTACCAGGTTCAAAGATCAGTATAAAGATTCTCTAAAACTTTCTACAAAGGTTAGTTCGGCTTTACCTTTAAACGAAAATTTTATTTTTTCTGCCAGCACCCCATTAGACAGTATTAATGAAAAGCTAATCACCTTCACAGATAAGGACACACTAGATGTTCCTTTTTCTGTTCAAATAGACAGGGCCAAAAATGAAGCAGAACTTATCTTTGAAAAAACGGAAAACAATACCTATTCGATGCAATTTTTACCCGAAGCTATCAAAGATTTTGTTGGTAATATCAATGATACTATAAAATTTAACTTCAGAACCGGGAAATTGGCAGATTATGGGACTATTTTCCTTACCCTCCAAAACGTTGATACATATCCTGTTTTGGTACAACTTACCAATGAAAAAGAAGAAGTTATCTCAGAAAAAATATCAAAAAATCAGGAAACGCTGGTTTTTGATTATCTCAACCCTGCAAAATATTATATCAGAGTCATTTTAGATAGTAATGCCAATGGGAAGTGGGATACCGGTAATTTTTTAAAAGGCATACAGCCAGAAGTCATTCGGTATTACCCGGATGTTGTTGATGTAAGAGCAAATTGGGAATTGAAACAGACTTTTATTTTAGAGTAAGGTAAATTGATCTCTATCATCAAGAAAAGGAAGTTTTTCTCTTGTTTCTATAATATGCGACTTATCCAGCATTGCATATAGAATTGCTTCTTCTTCGATTGGATTTTCTTCTAAAACCGAATTTCCTAACACATCGTATACTCCCGTGTGGCCATTGTATTCATAGCCTTTGCCATCGATCCCAACCCGATTTACCCCGATACAATAACACATATTTTCTATGGCTCTGGCTTGTAATAAGGTATCCCAGGCGTTGATTCTTGGTTTTGGCCAGCTTGCTACATATAACAATACATCGTATTCTGAAGTATTTCTTGCCCAGACGGGAAATCTAAGGTCGTAGCAGACCTGTAGTTTAATTTTCCAACCTTCATATTCAATAATTACTTCTTCCTGTCCTGCGGTGAATACTTCCTGCTCTTTGGCCAATGTAAACAATTGATGCTTATCATAAGATTGGCATACCCCGTTGGGAAACATAAAAATTAGGCGATTATAGTAGCTACCACCTTCTTTGACAATCATACTGCCTGCGATTGCGCAATGCTTCTCTTTGGCCATTTTGCCAAGCCATTTCACAGTATCACCATCCATGGTTTCGGCAACTTCAGCAGCATTCATCGTAAACCCTGTATTGAACATTTCTGGTAGGATGATAAGGTCTGTTTTTTGAGATATCTCCTCGATTTTTTGAGTAAACATCAAACGATTCTGTACCGGGTTTTCCCAAGCCAGATCTGATTGAATCAATGCAATATTCAAGGTTTCTTTCATAAACTAAATGTAATAAAATTCCATTCAGAAAAAGTAATTGAAGAACGATAAAATTTTCAGGTAAAATGCCTCTTGTCGATTTGGGGCTTTTCCCCTCGTCAAATTTCCAGAAAATCCTTATTTTCGCAGACTTAATAGAAAGAATGATCCAATGAGTACGAAGTTTCCTGAATATAAAGGACTTGACTTACCCAAAGTAGCCGACGAAATACTGGGTTTCTGGCAACAGAATGAGATATTCGAGAAAAGTATCAGTGAGCGTGATGGAGCCGAACCGTTTGTGTTTTTTGAAGGACCTCCTTCTGCAAATGGTTTGCCTGGTATTCATCACGTGATGGCTCGTGCGATCAAAGATATTTTTTGCCGTTATAAAACCCAAAAAGGATACCAGGTACAACGCAAAGCCGGGTGGGATACCCATGGGCTTCCGATAGAGTTGGGTGTTGAGAAAGAATTAGGCATCACCAAAGAAGATATCGGTAAAAAAATCTCTGTAGAGGAATATAACGAAGCTTGTAAAAAAGCTGTAATGCGCTACACTGATGTGTGGAACGATCTTACCCAAAAGATAGGATATTGGGTAGATATGGAGGATCCATATATCACCTACAAATCCAAGTATATGGAAAGTGTATGGTGGCTACTTTCCCAGATCTATAAAAAAGGATGGTTGTATAAAGGATATACCATTCAGCCCTATTCTCCAAAAGCAGGCACCGGATTAAGTTCTCACGAGCTTAACCAACCTGGCACCTATCAAGATGTAACCGACACGACTGTTGTTGCGCAATTTAAGGCCAAAGAAGAGACCCTTCCTTCGTTCTTAAAAGATGTGACAGGAGAAATCTATTTCCTTGCATGGACGACCACGCCGTGGACCCTTCCTTCAAATACAGCACTTACCGTTGGGCCAAAAATAGCGTATGTTCTGGTAAAAACATTCAATCAATACACTTTTGAGCCAATTAATGTAATTCTGGCCAAGAATCTGGTTGGAAAACAATTTGCCGGCAAATTTGTTCTGGCAGAAACTGAAGAAGCAATAAAAGCATATCAACCGAATGACAAGAAAATACCATATCAAATTCTTACAGAATGTAAAGGAGCCGATCTGGTAGAAATCCGTTATGAGCAATTGATAGACTACGTTCAACCCTATCATAACCCAGAGAATGCTTTTAGAGTCATTGCAGGCGATTTTGTAACTACAGAGGATGGTACAGGGATTGTACACACCGCTCCTACTTTTGGTGCAGATGATGCCATGGTAGCAAAGCAAGTTACCCCAGAAGTACCAGCAATGTTAGTAAAAGATGATCATGATAATCTGGTTCCATTGGTTGATCTGCAAGGTAGATTCACAAAGCATCTGGGCGAATTTGCCGGTAAATATGTGAAGAATGAATATTATGATAATGGAGAAGCACCCGAAAAATCGGTAGATGTAGAAATCGCCATCAAATTAAAGATAGAAAACAAAGCCTTCAAGGTTGAAAAATATGTACACAGCTACCCCAATTGCTGGCGTACCGATAAGCCTGTGCTCTATTATCCGTTAGACTCCTGGTTTATAAAAGTTACCGATTTTAAAGATCGTATGCACGAGCTTAATCTGGGGATCAACTGGAAACCTAAAGCCACCGGTGAAGGGCGTTTTGGGAACTGGCTGGCCAATGCCAATGACTGGAACTTATCCCGCTCTCGTTTCTGGGGAATTCCATTACCGATATGGAGAACAGAAGACGGAAAGGAAGAAATCATCATTGGTTCTGTAGAAGAATTAAAAGCCGAAATGACAAAAGCTGTTGAGGCAGGAGTTATGAAAGCAGCTATTTTTGCAGATTTTGTGGTTGGAGACATGAGTGAAGCAAACTATGATAAAGTCGATCTTCATAAAAATATAGTGGATCAAATCACTTTGGTTTCTCCTTCGGGGAAACCCATGAAACGTGAGAGTGACCTGATCGATGTATGGTTTGATTCGGGATCAATGCCATATGCGCAATGGCATTATCCTTTTGAAAACAAGGAAAAAGTAGAAAAAGGAGGGAGAAAAGCAGATTTTATTGCAGAAGGAGTAGATCAAACCCGCGGTTGGTTTTATACATTGCATGCTATTGCTACAATGATCTTTGACGATGTAGCTTATAAAAACGTTGTGTCTAATGGTCTGGTACTAGACAAAAACGGGCAGAAAATGTCTAAAAGATTGGGTAATGCTGCCGATCCTTTTGAAACGCTAAAAATGTATGGCCCAGACACTACAAGATGGTATATGATTAGTAATGCAAACCCCTGGGATAACCTGAAGTTTGATCTTGAAGGAATTGCAGAAGTGCGCCGTAAGTTCTTTGGCACCCTATATAACACCTATTCATTCTTTACATTATATGCCAATATCGACAATTTCACCTATGCTGAAGACGATATCCCGCTAGCTGAACGTCCTGAAATAGATCGTTGGATCCTAAGTGAATTGCACACCTTGATCAAAAATGTAGATGAGCACTATAATGACTACGAACCTACCAAAGCAACCAGAGCAATCTCTGATTTTGTGCAGGAAAACCTGAGCAATTGGTTTATAAGATTAAGCAGAAGACGATATTGGAAACCTGCCCGCCAGGGGCTTGGGGGGGATTACCAACAAGATAAGATCTCTGCATATCAAACTTTATATACGTGTATGCTTGCCGTGGCTAAGCTTGGAGCTGCAGTAGCACCATTTTTTATGGATCGATTATATAAAGACTTGGTAGCCGGCACTCAAAAAGAAGCTTTTGAAAGTGTACATCTTGCGTATTTCCCAGAGTATGATGAAGCTTTTATAGATAAAGCACTAGAACATAAGATGCAAAAGGCACAAACGATCTCTTCTTTAGTACTTTCACTACGCCAAAAAGAGAAGATCAAGGTGCGTCAACCATTACAACGTATTATGATCCCGGTATTGAATGAGACCGAAAAAAATGAAATACATGACATCGCAGATCTTATCAAAAATGAGGTAAATGTTAAAGAAATAACCCTTATAGATGATGCTTCGGGCATATTAGTGAAGCAAATTAAGCCAAATTTCAAAGCTTTAGGGCCTCGTTTTGGAAAAGATATGAAGTTGATTGCCAATAAGATACAAGAATTTGATCAGCAAACTATTAAAATTCTTGAACAAACAGGTAGTTTTGATGTAGAAATTAATGATAAAATTGTTACTTTAGAAACCGATGATGTAGAGATCAGCTCTCAGGATATTGAGGGTTGGTTGGTAGCAAATTCGGGCTCTCTTACGGTTGCATTAGATGTAACAATTACTCCTGAGCTTAAAAAAGAAGGGATTGCTCGGGAACTTGTAAATCGTATTCAAAATATCCGTAAGGATAGCGGGCTTGAGGTGACTGATAAAATAGAAATTGTTTTCGAAGAAAATAAAACGGTTCAGGACGCCATTGCAAACAACGAAACCTACATCAAAAATGAAACCTTAACCGAAACAATTGAATTTGCAACCAATATAATAAATGGTACAGAAATTGCGTTTGACGACATTGCAACCCAATTGATAATAAAAAAACACTAAGAGTATGCCAGAAGATATCAAAGTAAGGTACAGCGACGCTGATTTGACGATGTTTAAGGAAATCATCGTTGAGAAAATGGAAAAAGCACAGAAAGATCTGGAATTGATTAGGAGTGCTTATAAGAATGACGGAAATAATGGTACAGACGACACCTCACCAACATTCAAAGCCTTTGAAGAAGGAAGTGAGACCATGTCTAAAGAAGCAAATACACAACTTGCTATTCGACAAGAGAAATTTGTGCGTGATCTCAAAAATGCATTATTACGCATTGAAAACAAAACATATGGTATTTGCCGTGTTACCGGAAAACTGATTAATCCAGAGCGATTAAAATTGGTTCCTCATGCTACGCTAAGCATTGAAGCGAAGAATATGCAAGGTTAAAGCATCTAAAATTAAATGTATTGGACCTGTCGGATTTTTAAAATCCGACAGGTCTTTTTTATTAGATCTTCAAGGTTTTGAAAACCTTGAAGATCTAATTTTTTTATCTTGTATGTAACCTTTTTAGAAAATTGAGGTATTACTAATAAGAACTGACCAAAAGAGTAACAACTTGAAAAATGTAACCGACGAAGAATTGATGATTCTGGTATCTAATGGAAATTTAGATATGATGAGTATACTGTTTGACAGGTATCATGTCCGGATTTTTAATTTTTTACTGAAAATGACCAGAGATAGAGATGCTAGTCAGGACATTACCCAGGAGGTCTTTTATAAAGCAATAAAATATAGAACCTCTTATAAAAAAGGAAAGTTTTCATCCTGGATCTATACCATTGCCAGAAATATATTCTCAGATCATTATCAGCGTAAGAAAAACAAGGATCAGCGACTAGATGAGATTAATTATAAAACTGAAGCAGCAGATAGGATAGAAAAAGATGAAACCGCAGAACAATTACATCGAGCGTTAGAACAATTGAATCAAAGTGATAGAGAATTGGTAATTATGAACCGATATCAAGGGATCAAATACCAGGAGATTGCAGAAATCACAGGTTCTACACCGGGAGCTGTAAAAACCAAAGTCCACCGGGCTATTACTAAATTAAAGAATCATTACCTCCAAAATATATAATGTTATGAACTGTAAAAAAATAGAACATCAACTTATCGATTATGTAGATGGTAATTTAGATAAGGAAATGCTTAAAAAAGTAGAGGCACATCTTAAGGATTGTAAAAGCTGCAGCAAAGCTTTACAAGAACTTCAAACTGTTTTTGAAACCATCGATAATGAGCCTCAGGAGCTCCCTGATAAAAGTTTGCAGATAAACTTTGAGAAAATGCTTCAAAAAGAAAAAACAGTATTGAATGATCCTAAAATAGTTTCACTGCATAAAAAAACTAAAACCCGCTGGAAAACAGGGATACAAATTGCAGCTACAATTGCGTTGGTGGTTTCAGCATATTTCTATGGAAAATTAGAAAATAATGAATCTTTTTCGCAGGAAATGGCAGTTTTAGAAAAAGAAAAAACACAAATGAAGCAAACCATGACCATTTCTTTAATTGAAAACGAATCTGCCAGTAAGCGTTTACAGGCGGTGAACTATGCAGAGGAGTTTGAAAAACCAGGAAATGAAATCTTAACTGCTTTAATCAACAAAATGCATTATGACGATCATATTAATGTGCGATTGGCTGCAGCAGAAGCACTGGCAAAATTTTCTGATTCAGAGATGGTTCGTAAAGCATTAATCAATGCGTTGGATATGGAACAAGATCCGGGCATGCAGATTGAATTAATTCAGATTTTAGTTTCCATTCAGGAAAAACGCGCAGTTCCTGCTATGGAAAAGTTACTTCATAACGAAGAAACACCCAATTATGTAAAAGATCAGGTAAAAGTTGGTCTTCCTAATTTAATTTAAAATTTTAATCAAAAAACGGATAATAATGAAAAAAATAGCAATTGTATTTATCGTGTTCCTAACAACAGGAGCCATAAAAGCGCAGGATTATACGCAATCTTTGCAAGGAATCAAAAAAGTAAAAATTCACTCAGAATCTGGAGTAAACATAAAAACGCATAATAACAGTGAACTCCTCATTGTTGGTGATGAGCGTGAAATGCCCGAAAAAGCTAAAGGGCTAAAAGCAGTGTATGCCGGAGGAAATGATAATACAGGGTTTGGTGTATATGTACAAAAAGAAGGAGAAACCCTGGTAGTTAAAAACTTGAAAAATATGCATAGCCCGGTTTTAGAGATATTCCTCCCTAAGAGCATAAATATCACGGTCGAAAAAAGCAATCTGGGAAGCCTGGAGATTAATGGCTTTTCATCAGAAATAGAGGCTACTACCAACGTAGGCGGCATTATTCTCAAAGATGTGACAGGACCCATTGTGGCCAAAACCGCAACAGGAGAGATCAATGTGATATTCACCAAAGTAAGTCAGAACTCACCCATTTCTCTTGTTTCTGCTACAGGAGCGATCGATGTAAGCCTGCCTTCTAATACTCCGGCAAATTTAGAATTAAAAACGTCTATGGGCGAGATTTTTACAGATTTTGATATAAAGTTTCCGGTAGCCGATAACAACATGAAACTTGTTGCCGGTAAAAGAACGATAAAAACCATATTAAATAATGGCGGGGTGGATATTAGCCTAAGATCATCTACAGGAAACATATACTTAAGAAAACAATAAAGAGGTCATCAATCAATCTAAAAACAACAGCATCATGAAAAATGTAATAAAACTAATCACACTTTGCTTTGTAGCATTTCATATGAATGCACAGAAAGTCATCGAAAAAGAAATCAGCACCAATGCCGATTATATTAAAGTAGCGTTCAAGTTTGCAGAAAATATCGAAATAAAAACCTGGGATAAAAAGGATGTATACCTCAAAGCTGAAGTAAGTATTAATGGCGGAGAGTTTGACGATTATTACAATCTTACTGTAGACAATACATCCTCGGTTTTAGAAATCAAATCAGATTATGGTGATTTATTTGATACATGGAAAAAAGAACGTGGATCTAACCGCAATAATAATGGGAATCCTTGTAATAATCTGGATATCGATGCCTTTTATACCTTGTACCTGCCCAAAAACTCTAATTTAAGAGTAAAAAGTATCTCTGGTAGTGTAGCATCAGAAAATTATCAGGGAGCATTAGAAGTAGATATTATAAGCGGAGACATTGATATAAAAAATTATGATGGAGATCTGAATCTTAAAACCATCAGTGGGGATATTGATATTAGTGTTGCAAAATCAAAATTAAAAGCAGAAACAATTTCCGGGATGATCTACTCTGATAAGGATATGCAATTTGATCATGGCAAAAACCGAATGGTAGGCAGTAAAGTAACTGGTACCTTTGGAGACGTGAAAAGTGAATTGCATCTCAAAACCATAAGCGGAAGTATCTTTATCAGAAAGCAATAGGCTGATAATCAAAATACATCAAAAAATTTAGCTGTCTATTCTATCAAGATATGACAGCTAAATTTTTTCTTTTTATAAAGAACTTGTCTTTCGCACTCCTCAAATTTGAGTTTCACCAATAAAATACTATTTTTGCCCATTGCTTTTATAATCAGGCAAACCAGTTATGTATGTCCATAAAGAAATCTATCTTAGTTATTGTTTTAGTATTACTGATTGACCAGATTACTAAAGTTTATATTAAAACTCATTTCACACTTCATGAAGAGGTAAGAGTTTTTGATTGGTTTCGTTTTGTATTTGTTGAAAACAAAGGAATGGCATGGGGTTTTGAACTGCCAGGTAGCTATGGAAAACTAGTACTTACATTATTCAGACTTGTAGCAATCACAGGAATCGGGTACTGGCTGTATGATTCTGTGCGCAAGAACAGTCCGGCAATACTTACCTTTTGTATTGCATTGATTTTTGCCGGAGCATTTGGAAATATTATAGATTCATTATTATACGGTGTTCTTTTTGGTGAAAGTACAACAATAAATGTAGCAAGTTTTTTACCTGCAGAAGGGGGTTATGAAGGCATATTTTACGGAAAAGTGGTAGATATGATTCAATTTACCTTTTATGATGATATTTTGCCCGAATGGATTCCTTTTTGGGGAGGAAAGCACTTTTCTTTCTTCGATCCCGTGTTCAATATTGCAGACTCTGCCATAAGTGTTGGTGTATTCTTATTGATAATTTTCAATAAAAAAGCGTTTCCAAAAAAGTAAAAGCATCGTTAAACCAGGATTCTCTCAAAATCATCCAGTCTAATTGGCTTGGTAAGATAATCTGACACTATATCTATGGATTTGGCCCGTTCGATATCTCTAGAATCAATAGAAGAGCTCACTACATAAAGATCAATTTTGCTATTCAGCTGGTTTTTAATCTTAGAAAACTCCTGTAAAAATTCCCAGCCATCCATTATCGGCATATTGAGGTCTAAAAAAATAACCTGTGGCACTTTTGTCTCTTCTTCATTATGCGCAGATTTCTGGAAAAAATCCAGAGCTTCTTTACCATTATTAAATACCAAAACCGTATCAGACAGTCTTTTTAACTTAATAATTTTACTAACTAAGTTGATATAAATATTGTCATCATCAATGATACAAACAGTTTGTATATTTTGGGACATTCGAGATTAAAAATTAAAAAGCCCGAAGATAATACAAAGTCATATACAACACAAGAAATGTTAACTATTTCTTAAAATTATACGTTTCTAAGGGAGTGACACAATAATCCAAGGCAACATCTGTGCTCAAAATATGGTTGATCTTCTTTTCGGAAGGAAAAAAAGAAAGGCCGATTTTTAAGGTTTTGGGATTACATTTTGCCAAAAAACCATCATAAAACCCTTTACCATAACCTACCCGGTTTCCATGTTGGTCAAAAGCCAATAGTGGCACAAAAACTACTTCTATTGTATCTTCGGGAATTGGGATCCCATCTACAGGTTCGGAAATTCCCCAGGAATTGACTTTTAATAAAGTAGTGTCTGTAAGTAATATATGTGTTAAAGAATTGTCCTTAAAATTACTTTTGGGTACAATCACGTTTTTATCCTTTCCCTGAAGAATATGCAGTATAAATTCTGTATCTACCTCTTTATGTTTCTGTATGGGTAAGAAAATATGGTAATACGATTTTTCCCAGATTGGTAATTGAAGTAATTGATTGGCAATATCCATACTCAAACGTTCTACATCTTCTTCACTTATTTGAGATCTAAGCATTTTGTATTTGGTGCGCAGTTCTTGCTTATTCATTGACCAATTCTTTGGTTATGCGAAAAATAGCATCCCCTTTGTACACTATCGGGGCTTCATTCACATTAATTACAAACCCTGCATTACCTGCTTTGACTACGTGCCTCATTTTACCATAAGGATCTGTTATTGTCGCCAGAATTTCTCCTTTTTCGACATGTTTGCCAATAGGTATTTTGATATGAAGCAACCCGCTGTATTTTGCGCGTACCCATATACTTTTATTAATAATGATGCTCTTGGTATCAGGAATCGGTACTTCAAAATTTGTATGCAGCATATCCAGATGATGCAGCATACGCATGGTACCCTGCACACCTTCTATTGCGATTTCCTTGCTGCTGTTTTGAGATTTGCCTCCTTCAAACAGTAATATATCCTTTCCTTTTTTGGCACAGGTTTCGCGATAAGAACCTGCCAGGTTTTTGGATAGCAGCATAAAAGGAGCATTAAAAATTTTTGCCAGCTCTAACAGCCTTTCGTTTTTTGGATCCACCCTAATGTGGGGTGCATTGAACCTGCTGGCACCACCGGTATGAAAATCCATACAGAAATCTGCAGCCGGTAAAATTTCATTGATAAACTGATACGCAAAACGACTGGCTAAAGAACCATTTTTGGTTCCCGGAAAAACCCTGTTCAGATCTCTTCCATCTGGGAAAAAACGATCCATACTCAAAAACCCAAAAACATTAAGTACAGGAATACAGATAATACTTCCTTTTGCCGGTTTATTAATTTTTTTGGAAATAATTTGTCTTACTACTTCGACTCCGTTAATCTCATCACCGTGTATTCCTGCCGTGATTAAAACCGTTGGCCCTGGTTTTTTTGATCTTTCTATAATTATAGGAATCTCTACCTTGGTAGAAGTATATAGCTTGGCAATATTAAAATTTATAATGGCACTAGAGCCTGGTGGTATTTCTTTGCCAAGAATATTAAGTATATTTTCTTCAGTTATTTTTGCCATAGGTTTCACAAACTTCTTTCAATATAACGTATTATAGCTTTTGAGATGTCTGTTCCGGTAGCATTTTCTATCCCTTCTAATCCGGGGGAGGAATTCACTTCCAGAATAAGTGGCCCTCTATCGCTTTGCAGCATATCTACTCCAGCCACACCCATTTTTAAAGCCTTGGTCGCTTTTACCGCTGCATATTCTTCGGCTTGACTTAATCGAATTAAGCGTGCTGTTCCTCCACGATGAAGATTAGACCTGAATTCACCTTCTTTACCCTGCCTTTTCATCGCTCCTACCACCTCTCCGTCTACTACAAATGCCCTAATATCTGCTCCTTTGGCTTCTTTAATATATTCCTGAACGATTACCCTGGCCTGTAACCCGTTAAAAGCCTCTAATACAGATTCTGCAGCTGTTTTGGTTTCGGCCAGAACTACTCCTAATCCCTGAGTACCCTCGAGAAGTTTAATAATAAGTGGTGCACCCCCCACATGGGATATCACCTCTGAAACATCTTTGGAATAATTCGTAAATACCGTTTTTGGGAGCCCCAGACCTGCCTTGGATAACATTTGCAGGCTTCTTAATTTGTCTCTGGATTGCAATAGTGCTTGTGATTTTAAGGTGGTAAATACATTCATCAACTCAAATTGCCTCACTACAGCAGTACCATAAAAAGTTACCGAAGATCCAATCCTGGGAATCACAGCATCCACATGATCTAGCTTTCTACCTCGATAATAAATCTCAGGTTTTTGTTTTTCAATGATAATATCGCAATTAAGCGGATCAATCACCTGCACATTATGTTTACGCTTCACTGCAGCCTGAACAAGGGCATGAGTAGAATACAAATTTGCATTGCGCGACAAAATTTTGAGGTTCATTACGATTGTTGATTATAAGACTGATTCTCCAATTGAGGATCAACCAAAAATTTTCCGTTTAAAAATTTGCGGCCGATAAGCACAGGAAAACGCATATCATCTCGAGGAGATAGTGTAAGTGTTATTGGATAGGTTTTATCAAATAAAGTAATTTGTGTTCTGATTGCATATCGCACGGCTACTTTTCCGTTAATCTCTTTTACGGCTGTAATATCATAATTCTTAAACGTAAATCTTTTGCCGTTATATTCGGGATGCATAGCATCCAGAAAACTGCATTGCAATGTTTGATCAATCTCTCTGATATCAATACAATGAATCGATGAAGTATACACTCCTGTATCGATCTTGGCATCGATATCTTTTAAATTTAAAAGTGGAAAATCAGCTTTATCAGTCCTACCAATTATTTTCTTTTCCTTTTCCAAAAAAAATATATTAACAATGGGACTACTAATGTAAGAAAAAACAAGATGCGTTGTATGATATCTACCCTTTTTAATAGAAAACGAAATTTTGACTAGCAATTAGTGTCTGGTCAGAAATTTTATACCTTCAATGTTTGTATTGTGCCTTTTCACCATTAAATTTGCCATTGCAATATGCAAGAAGCTTCTTTAGACATACAAATCAAAACCTTACCTTCTAATCCCGGGGTATATCAATATTATGATAAGGATGACAAATTACTATATGTTGGTAAGGCTAAAAATCTAAAGAAAAGGGTAGCTTCATACTTTACAAAGACCCATGATAATTATAAGACCAGAGTTCTGGTAAAAAAAATTCGCTCGATAAAACACATCATTGTAGAAACTGAAACAGATGCATTGTTGCTGGAAAACAACCTGATCAAAAAGTACCAGCCCCGTTTTAATGTCATGCTGAAGGATGATAAAACGTATCCCTGGATTTGTATTAAAAAAGAACGTTTCTCCAGAATATTCTTGACTCGCAACCTTCTCAAAGATGGTTCAGAATATTATGGCCCTTATACTTCTGTAAAAACTGTGCATACGCTTTTAGACCTTATCAAAGGACTCTATCAGCTCAGAACCTGCAACTATGATCTTTCAAAAGAAAAAATAGATAATGGCAAGTACAAAGTATGTCTGGAATATCACCTGGGCAATTGCAAAGGTCCTTGCGAAGGGCTACAAGAAGAAAAAGAATACAATGAAAACCTTGAAGCCATTCGACAGATTGTAAAAGGTAATTTTAAAGATTCCTTGAACCGTTTTCGTAAACAAATGGCTACCTATGCAGAGAAAATGGAGTTTGAAGATGCCCAAAGAATTAAAGAAAAAATTGAAATTCTGGAAAAGTATCAGGCCAAATCTACGGTTGTTAACCCCAAAATAAGCAACGTAGATGTATTTTCGATCATATCTGATGAGTCATACGGATATGTGAATTTTCTTCAGTTGTCCTATGGTGCAATCATACGATCTCATACTACCGAGATCAAGAAAAAATTAGACGAATCAGACAAGCAACTTTTAGAACTGGCTATTGTAGAACTTCGTCAACGATTTGACTCAAAATCCAAAGAACTATTTGTTCCGTTTGAAGTAGCCGTTGGCGAGGGATTAAAAATAACGGTTCCGCAGCTAGGCGACAAAAAGAAGATTGTAGACTTATCTCTCAGAAATGCAAAATATTACAGGCAGGAGCGTTTTAAGCAGATCAAAATTATTGATCCAGATCGTCATATAAAGCGGTTGATGGCACAAATGAAAAAAGATCTGAGGTTGCCAGAAGAACCACGACATATCGAATGTTTTGATAACTCAAACATTCAGGGAACCAATCCTGTAGCGGCCTGTGTGGTTTTTAAGAATGGGAAACCCAGCAAGAAAGAATACAGAAAATTCAATATAAAAACTGTAGAAGGCCCTAATGACTTTGCCTCGATGGAAGAAGTTGTATACCGAAGGTATAAAAGATTAGTTGAAGAAGAACAGCCTTTACCACAACTTGTTATTGTCGACGGAGGAAAAGGACAATTGTCTTCGGGATTAAAAGCCCTGGATGCACTCGAATTAAGGGGAAAAATTACCATCATTGGTATCGCAAAAAGACTGGAAGAGATTTATTACCCCGGCGATTCGATTCCGTTGTATTTGGATAAAAAATCAGAATCCTTAAAGATCATACAACATCTTCGTAACGAGGCACATCGATTTGGGATTACATTTCACAGGCAAAAAAGAAGTAAATCGGCATTGGATACCGAACTGGATTCAATTCCCGGAATCGGAGAAAAAACGGTCATAGAATTACTGAAGCATTTTAGATCGGTAAAGAGAATAAGTGAAGCTTCAAAAGATGAACTGGCTGAAGTGATAGGAGATTCGCGCGCAACCAAAGTATTTAATTACTATCTTTCTAAAAAAGATTAATCGTGGTTACATATCGCACACCAAAACTTTTTTTCTGCATACTACTGTTTATGGTGATTCTCATGATTCCAGAAATAATTTGGTCGCAAGAGAAAGAGGTTATAAAAACTCGTGATAATCCTGTAGCAGAAGATGTTAAGGTAGGGTTGGTATTAAGTGGTGGTGGCGCAAAAGGACTGGCACATATTGGTGCACTAAAAGTTATTGAAGAAGCCGGAGTACGTATCGATTATATAGGAGGAACCAGTATGGGAGCCATTGTTGGTGCATTGTATGCTTCGGGGTACACCGCAAAAGAGCTGGACTCTATTTTCAGATCTGTGGATTTTGACACCTTTATACAGGATGTACTTCCCAGAGATGTAAAAACCTTTTATGAGCGAGAAGATGCAGAAAAATATGCAGTAACGCTTCCATTTGACAAATTTAAAATAGATTTACCCAAAGGCCTGTCAAAAGGTCAGAATTTCTTTAACCAATTCTCGAGGTATACCTCTCATGTGAATGATATAAGGGATTTTGATAAACTTCCCATCCCCTTTTTCTGCATGGCTACCAATATAGAAACAGGAGAGCAAATATTGTTGGATAAAGGATATTTGCCTGAAGCGGTTGCAGCCAGTGGTGCTTTACCCTCTGTATTTAGCCCGGTAGAAGTAGACGGTATTTTAATGACAGATGGTGGAGTTGCCAATAATTATCCCGTGAAAGAAATACGGGCAAAAGGGGCCGAAATTATCATAGGTATCGATGTACAAGATAGTTTAATGCTTAGAGATCAACTAAATTCTGTTACCAACATTATGTTACAGATCAGTAATTTCAGAACGTATAATGCTATGAAAGACAAAGTATCTGAGACCGATGTATACATAAAACCTTCGATTATGGATTTTTCGGTAATATCTTTTGATAAAGCCGATAAAATTATTGCTGCCGGTGAGGATGCAGCACGTGCTAATTTCGAAAATCTGAAAGAAATAACACAACGTCAAAAATCATCAAAACCTAAAGCTAGTATTCCAAAAAAACAAGAAACCTTACTTATACATAGTTTAACAATTACCGGAAATAAGAGATATACCAGAGCCTATATACGAGGAAAACTAAAACTTAAAACCCCAAGAGTCTCTACTTATGAAAAACTAAACGAAGGGATTAATAACCTATCTGCCACAGGAAATTTTGATCGGATAAGCCATAGATTAATCGACAAAGCAGAAGGTAAAGAATTAGCACTTAATGTTAAAGAAAGTGAAAATAAAATGTTGTTGCGTTTTGCTTTGCATTATGATGATTTATATCAGACGGCAGCTCTGGTTAATATTACCCGAAAAAGTTTATTAGTTAATAACGATGTGCTTTCGGCAGATGTGGCTTTGGGCGATAATATACGATATAATGTAGAATATTATATTGATAATGGTTTTTACTGGAGTACCGGATTAAAACTTCGATATACGAACTTTGAAAAAGACATTGACTTTGATTTTATAGGGCAGTTTGGAGAACTTCCGAATCTGGATATCAATACAGTTAATGTTGACTATACCGATATCAATGCTCAAATTTATGCAGAAACATTGCTGAAGCAAACTTTCTCGGCAGGATTGGGTGCAGAATATAAACGCCTCAGAATCATTTCTGACACTTTTGGAGAAGATGAAAATGAAATCCCAAGAACAGTATTTGAGGACAGTGATTATTGGAGTGCATTTGGGTATTTAAAACTAGACACATACGATAACAAGTATTTCCCCAGGCGAGGAATTTTATTTGATGGGGATATACACACCTATCTTCTTTCTTCAGATTTTACCCAAAGTTTTGACGAGTTTTCGATTGCCAAAGCACATTTGGGGTATGCAATGCCTTTGTCTGGCAAGCTTGCCCTCAATATTAGTATGGACGCCGGTACCAAAATCGGTAATAATGCCATTAATTCCCTCGATTTTCTTTTGGGAGGTTTTGGAGCAAGAACCATCAATAATTTTATCCCTTTTTATGGATATGATTTTTTGGGCTTTACCGGACAAAGTTTTGCAAAAGCATTGATCTCGCTTGATTATGAAATCTTTAAAAAGAACCATATAAATGTGGCTGCAAATTTTGCCAATGCTGGTAACAAATTGTTCAGTACCGGAAAATGGTTAGAAGATCCAGAATTTACAGGATATGCACTGGGTTATGGTCTCGATACCTTTGCCGGGCCTGTACAAGTAAAATATTCGTATTCACCAGAGCTGAAAGAAAGTCATTGGTTCTTTAGTGTGGGTTTTTGGTTTTAATACATAAGAAAAAAGAGCAAAGAAGATAGATTGGATTGTAGAAAAACGTAAAAGCATTGATTTTCTGATTTAATCCCTCATAGAGGGTTTAATTCCCCAAGGCCTGTCTGCCGACCCAGGCAGGCTTGCCTCGAAAACAAAATGTATTTTCGGAAGCATACCTCGTGAGCTTGCTCCGAGGTCGTTGATTTAAAAAGTCTTCTGCTATTTTCTCTTTCATCTCTTCTGTTCATAAAAGAAATATTTACGATATTTGTACTATTATGAGTTTGTTTTGGAAGGATTTACTACTATTGCTACATTACCTTATTAAACGTAATCCCGAATAAGGCGTTTTTGTTATTCCTTATCTTTTTTCAAAAAAGTAGTTATTATCTTAAATTTACAACATCATGCCTTTTTATCATTCATTAGGGAAAATACCACCTAAACGCCATACCATCTTTAAAAAACCTGATGGCAACCTATATTATGAACAATTATTTGGAACTATAGGATTTGACGGGATGTCTACCAACTTGTATCATCATCACAGGCCTACTCAGGTAAAAGAAATTAGAGGAAACTATAGTGTGGCACCAAAAATTGCCATTAAAAATAATATTAAATCTTATCGTTTTCACGGTTTTAAGGTCAATTCCGAAAAAGACTATTTACAAAGTAGAAAAACTGTATTAACCAACAGTGATGTAAGCATTATTTTATCTGCTCCCCAGGAATCAACAGCAGCTTATTTTTATAAGAATACCGATGCTGATGAATTGATTTTTGTACATCGTGGTAGTGGAAAATTTCGCAGTCACCTGGGAAATCTTGATTTTAAATATGGAGATTATATATTAATTCCCAGGGGAACCATTTATAAGCTAGATTTTGACACTACCGATAATCGTTTGTTTATTGTAGAATCCCGAAGGCCAATTTACACTCCAAAAAGATATAGAAATTGGTTCGGGCAATTACTAGAACATTCTCCATACTGTGAACGAGATCTCAGAACACCTTATGAGCTGGAAAGCAATGACGAAAAAGGTGATTTTTTGATCAAAGTAAAAAAACAAGATGAAATCTTTGATATGATCTATGCTACGCATCCGTTTGATGTAGTGGGATATGATGGGTTTAATTTTCCGTATGCTTTTTCAATACACGATTTCGAACCTATCACCGGTAGAATACATCAGCCTCCTCCTGTTCATCAGACTTTTGAGACCGATGCATTTGTCGTGTGTTCTTTTGTACCAAGATTATACGATTATCATCCCAAGAGCATTCCTGCTCCATACAACCATAGTAATATCGATAGTGATGAAGTACTATACTACGTAGATGGTGATTTTATGAGCAGAAATGATATCGATGCAGGCCATATTTCCTTGCATCCGGCAGGTATTCCTCACGGACCCCATCCCGGAGCAGTAGAGCGAAGTATTGGCAAAACCAAAACCGACGAGCTCGCTGTTATGGTAGATACGTTTAAACCACTTATGGTAACAGAAGAAGCTATGAATATAGCCGACGAAGATTATCATACTTCCTGGTTAGAGTAATTAATTAGAGGATGTGAGCATAAGAAAATCATATAATACCTTGTTTTTTATTACATTATAAATTCTTCTGTCAAATCATTAAAGAATTAAAAAATGTTGAATTATAGAACTGATATAACTTCTCACATAAGAGCCATGTGGTAAAATATAGACCTTCAAGGTTTTCAAAACCTTGAAGGTCTATAAATATCTCATTTCATTTACTAGTTAATTATTTAATTAAAATATTATGTCAACCAATATAACACCACAGGATTTAGAAAAAGTAGTTCCGCAGGCAGAAGATTTTTTGCCTCTGCTGGGAACCGATTATGTAGAACTATATGTAGGCAATGCCAAACAGGCGGCTTACTATTATCAAACAGCATGGGGATTTCAGCCCATTGCTTATGCCGGACTAGAAACAGGGCGCAAGGATAGTGTTTCTTATGTGCTGCAGCAAGACAAAATACGATTGGTACTTACCTCTCCACTTCAACCCGATGGAGATATCAACAGGCATATCAATGCACATGGCGATGGTGTAAAAGTCGTAGCGCTTTGGGTTGATGATGCCACCAAGAGTTATGAAGAAACTGTAAAAAGAGGCGCAAAATCTTATATGGAACCTGTAGTAGAAGAGGATAAAAATGGTACCGTTGTTTTCTCAGGAATCCACACTTATGGAGAAACTGTGCACATTTTTGTGGAACGAAAAAATTATCACGGAACATTTTTACCAGGCTATATGACCTGGAACAAACCATACAAAACAGAACCTACCGGCCTGAAATATATTGATCATATGGTAGGCAATGTGGGTTGGAATGAAATGAATAAATGGTGTGAGTTTTATGCTAAAGTAATGGGGTTTGCCCAGTTAGTATCCTTCGATGACAAAGATATTTCTACAGAATATACTGCCTTAATGAGTAAGGTGATGAGCAATGGCAATGGGCGCATTAAATTTCCGATAAATGAACCTGCAGAAGGAAGAAAAAAATCGCAAATTGAAGAATATATAGATTTCTATAACGGTGCTGGAGTACAACACATGGCATTGGCCACCGATAATATTATCGAGACTGTTACTACGCTTCATAATCGAGGGATAGAATTTCTTACTGTTCCTGCTAGCTACTATGAAACTGTATTAGATCGCGTTGGCGAAATCGATGAAGATCTTGCCCCACTCAAAGAATTAGGAATTTTAATCGACCGGGACGATGAAGGATATCTGCTGCAGATTTTTACCAAACCCGTATTGGATCGCCCCACCATGTTTTTTGAAATTATACAGCGTAAAGGAGCACAATCCTTTGGAAAAGGTAATTTCAAAGCATTATTTGAGGCAATAGAAAGAGAACAAGAACAACGAGGTACCTTATAAAGTAAATAATAGTGTTATCTCTTTTTATGAATTAAAATGGTTCTGGTTAAATTTTGAGAAAAACGTAATTTTTATAGCAAATGATATAAATTTTTGTTAAAATTCATAATAAAAAAACGTTTTCGCTTGACAATTATTCAAAAAAAGTTCACTTTTGCAAGTATAGGCAGAGTGGTTACTGCCTATATCTAAAACAATAATTATTCTCATAATTTAAGTTTTTAGTTGGTTAATAAAAGTAAAAAGAGAGCTGTGGTGGCTCTCTTTTTTTGTTATATTTTTATATTTAGTAACACTGTCCATTTTTATCTCTATACATTAAATAGTATTTTTGGAATAGATATTGTAAGTATGTAAGTAATTATATCAATTAATACGAATGCCCAAAATATGAAAAAGTTTATTTTAGTATTGCTTTTGATGGTTACTGTAATTTCTGTCACCGCACAAGAAACTCATAGTGCTTTTAATTCTGGTGAGTGGTTCAGGTTCAGGATACACTATGGTATTTTTACTGCTAGCTATGCAACACTGGAAGTAAAGGATGACTCCATTAATAACATGCCAGTTCACCATATCGTAGGCACGGGCAAGTCTTCGGGGCTTTTAAGTGTGTTTTTTAAAGTTGAAGATTACTATGAAACCTATATTGATAAGAATGAAGTAAAACCTTACAGATTTATTCGAAAAATAAATGAAGGAGGACATACCAAGGATATAGAAATTAACTTTGACCACCATAAAAGCGAAGCTTTAGTGTTCAACAAAAAGTACAATAAAAAAGAGACTTTCCCTATCAAACCCGATGTGCAGGATATGATGTCTTCTTTCTACTATTTGCGAAATACTATCGAGACATCTTCTTTGAAAAAAGGCGACGAGCAATATGTAAATATGTTTTTTGATAACGAGAACTATCATTTTAAGTTAAAGTTCTTAGGGAGAGAGGTCATTAGAACTAAAATGGGTAAAATTGCATGTTTAAAGTTCAGGCCTTATGTTAAGGCAGATAGAATCTTTAAAGAAGAAGAAAGCATGACCGTTTGGGTGAGCGATGATGACAATCGTATGCCTGTAAGAATTAAAGCCGATATCCTGGTTGGCTCCATAAAAGCAGATCTGGATGCGTTTAAAGGCCTTAAACACCCTTTTAAAATTGTAATAGATTAAATGAATGAACCCATTAAACCAGAAATTGCTGAAAAAATAAAGCAATTAGAAAAAAAATTCAAAAATTCTGGCCAGGATCTAGGATCTTATCTCGATGGATTATTGCATGATAGATATCTCACCTATTGGGATTATATACACCTGGATACCTTACTGAGTTTACAAATACCCAGAACCCATTTTCCCGACGAAGAAATCTTCATTACCTATCATCAGATAACAGAGCTTTACTTTAAACTGATCATACACGAATTAAAGCAAATCATCGATGATAAATTGCAAACAGCAGAATTTTTCACTGCAAAACTAAATCGGGTAAATCGATATTTCAGGGTGTTGATCAATTCTTTTGATGTAATGATCAAAGGAATGGACAGAGATCAGTTCCTTAAATACAGAATGTCATTACTGCCTGCCAGTGGATTTCAATCTGTACAATTCAGGTTGATCGAGATCTATGCTACTCCTCTGTATAATCTGGTCAATACCAAAGAAAGGGATCAATTTTCTGAAAAAGACCCACTCGAAGAAGTTTTCGAACATCTATACTGGAAATCTGGTGCCACAAATATACAAACCGGGGAAAAAACCCTTACTTTAAAGCAGTTTGAGTATCGGTACACCCCCAGAATGATGCGTATAGCACATCAGGTAAAAGACAGTACGATATCACATAAATATCTAGAACTACCAGAAAAAGAGCAAAATAATGTGCACCTTATCGAAGCATTACGTACTTTTGACACCAATGTGAATATTAATTGGTTATTAATGCATATGGGTGCCGCCTTCAGATATCTTAATAAAGAGAGAGGTGAAGTTTTGGCTACCGGAGGAACCAACTGGAAAAGTTTTCTGCCCCCTAGCTTTCAAAGGATTCTGTTTTTTCCTGATCTTTGGAGCGAAGAAGAGAAAGAAAACTGGGGCCAACAATGGGTCGCTCATCAATTTAATACCGTAAATAAATAGTTGTCAGTTGAAGCAAATAGGTTACTTGCTACTTATCGTGGTAGTAGCATTTTCATGTAAAAAAGAAAAAGAAGAAGTAAAAGTTGTTGTTCCTGAAGTAATTGAGAAAAAAAAAGCACCTCCGATCATTAAGGAATTTGGGTATGTTCTCAATAATTTTAATGTGGTTAAAGACACCATACGACCGGGAGACAGCTTTGGTGCAATTATGGATACCCATGGCTTAAGCAGAGCAAAAGTATTTGAGATTTCCAGCAAAATCAAAGATACTTTCAACGTTGCAAGAATCCAGGCCGGAAAACCATATATGCTTCTCAAGTCCAAGGATACTACAGAACAAGCGCAGGTATTTGTGTATCAAAATAACAAAATAGACTATACCGTAATAGACTTCAGGGATAGTATCATTGCCCGAAAAAACAAAAAACCCATAAAACTGGTTCAAAAAACAGCTTCGGGGATCATAACAAGCAGCCTGATGCAAACATTTGACGATATGGATCTTAGCTTTCTTGTTGCATATAATATGGCAGATATTTATGCGTGGACCATAGATTTTACCAGACTGCATGCAGGAGATAGGTTTAAAGTAATATATACCGAAAAATTCATTGATGATACCATTCCTGCCGGAATTGACCAAGTCAAAGCATCTTATTTTGAGCATCATGGCAAACCCATCTACGCATTCAGGTATCAGAACGATTCCATAAACGGTGTTATCGATTATTTTGATGAAGAAGCCAATAATTTGCGCAGGGCATTTCTTAGAGGCCCTGTAAAATTCAGCAGAATTTCTTCAAGATATAATCTGAAACGCAGAATTAAATACTATGGAAATAGAGTAAGGCCTCACCGAGGAACCGACTTTGCCGCACCCATAGGAACACCAATATTAGCCACAGCAGATGGGATTGTCACCAGATCAGAACGCAAGGGTGGTAACGGTAAATACGTAAAAATAAGACATAACGCCACCTATGACACCCAGTACCTTCACATGAGCAGACAAGCTGTAAAAGTAGGACAATTTGTAAAGCAAGGTGATGTGATAGGATATATAGGGATGACTGGAAATACCAGTGGCCCACATGTTTGCTATAGATTCTGGAAAAATGGCAGAGAAGTAGATCCTTTTAAACAAGAGCTACCTGCTTCAAAACCATTGGCAGATAGTCTGCGACCAGCATTTTATACATATATCGAACCCATAAAAGCAGAATTAGATAGTATACTTTTTAAACCGCTTAAACCACAAGAACTTTTATAACATGGCACTACCAACTATCAACCCTACCACCACAAAAGCCTGGGAAGCATTAACATCTCATTATCAGAATATAAAAAACACCCATCTCAAAGATCTTTTTGCACAACAGCCCGATCGGGCTGCTGTTTTTTCAATTGCCTGGAATGATTTTTATGTAGATTATTCTAAAAACAGGATAGATAAGACTACCAAAAAACTTCTCCTCGACCTTGCCAGAGAAGTACAACTCGACCAAGCCATAGCGCAGTATTTTGGCGGAAGCATTATCAATGAAACTGAAGAGCGCGCAGTACTGCATACAGCACTTAGAGTTCCATCAAATCACAGTGTAGCATTTGATGGTAAAAACGTAATTCCTGAGGTTAATGCAGTAAAGGAAAAAATTCAGCATTTCAGCAAACAGGTGATCTCTGGAGATTTGAAAGGATATACGGGCAAGGCCTTTACCGATATTGTCAATATTGGTATTGGTGGTTCTGATCTTGGTCCGGCTATGATCACAGAATCCCTGGAATTTTATAAAAATCATCTTCATGTGCATTTTATCTCTAATGTAGACGGGGATCATGTACATCAAAACTTAAAAGGATTAGATCCCGAAACCACACTTTTTATAGTGGTTTCCAAAACATTCTCTACCCAGGAAACCTTATCCAACGCTACTACTGCAAGAAACTGGTTCACAAAACATGCCCCAAAAGAAGCAGTAGGCAAACATTTTGTAGCGGTATCGAGTAGTATTCCTAATGTAACCAACTTTGGAATTTCTGAAGATAACGTATTCCCATTATGGGATTGGGTAGGAGGTCGTTTTTCGCTATGGAGTGCCGTTGGATTATCGATAAGCCTCTCTGTAGGGTATGAAAACTTTGAAGCTCTGCTTGAAGGTGCCCACGAGATGGATGAACATTTCAAAAATACTCCTTTTGAAGAAAACATACCCGTTATTTTAGGGATGTTAAGCATTTGGTACAACAATTTCTTTGAAGCCGAAAGTGAAGCCATCATACCGTATTCTCAATATTTACACAGACTACCCGCATACCTGCAACAAGGCATTATGGAAAGCAATGGCAAGAGCGTAGACCGCAATGGTAATCCTGTTAATTATCAAACCGGAACCATCATTTGGGGAGAACCCGGCACCAATGCACAACACGCTTTTTTTCAATTAATTCATCAAGGAACCAAGTTAATCCCTGCAGAGTTTATTGGTTTTAAGTATGCTTTGTTTAATGACCAGGATCATCAGGATAAATTGATGGCCAATTTCTTTGCACAAACCGAGGCATTGATGAATGGGAAAACCGAAGCCGAAGTACTTGAGGAATTAGCATCAAAAAATCTATCTCAGGAAAAGCTAAAACAATTAACCTCATTTAAGATTTTTGAAGGAAACAAACCCACTACAACCGTTTTAATAAACAAATTAACCCCTAAAAGCTTAGGGGCTCTGGTATCCATGTATGAACAGCGTATATTTGTGCAGGGAATCGTATGGAATATCTTTAGTTATGACCAATGGGGAGTAGAGCTTGGTAAACAACTGGCTACAAAAATCTTGACAGAAATTAACAATTCTCAAGTCACTCAGCATGACTCTTCAACAAAAGAATTATTAAAACAATATCTAAATTAAGTAAAATCATACCAGTTTCATCGCTTGATCGGGGGTTCTTTTGGCCTTAGACTATTTTTTAAGGGTAACGTTGCAACAAAAATAACGGTATTAATTAACATTTCTTTAGTTAATAACTTTTGAATATTTTCAACTGTTTGACACCCAACATACTTAGAAAATACATTTACTTTTAACCTGTAGTTTTTTTGTTAAAAACTCTTAACATTAAGATAAACTTAGTTTGCATAAAGATTTGTTCTTTTGCGGCGATTATTAACTCAATCTTTTGTTGTGGAGCTGAATAGGATGTAACTAATTTTTGAACCGGGGTATACAAGTGATCAAATTTTAAATCATTATAAAGTTCCATAAGACAATTAAAAACAATTAAAACACTCATGAAAAAGATTACATTTTTATTTGTTGTAATCCTTATGGCATTCGTTGGGGAGACGTTTGCACAGGGTACAATAACAGGAACAGTATATGATGCTGACTCTAGCGGCCCATTACCTGGAGCCAATGTTATAATTAAAGGAACCAATAATGGAACTACCACCGATTTTGATGGTAAATTTACATTAACTTCCGAAACTTCAACCGGTAGCGTTGAAATCTCTTACATAGGGTTTACAACGCAAACGATCTCTTTTGAGGTTAACGATTCTGAAACAAAAGATTTAGGAAACATCCAACTGCAATTGGGGAATGCTTTAGACGAGATCGTTATTGTAGGAGCAGGAGTCATCGATTTGGCCGATGATAGAAAAACACCGATTGCCGTTTCTACTGTAACTGCCAACGAAATACAGGAAAAAGCTATAGGAAATGTAGAACTTCCCGAAATTATTAAAAATACTCCTTCTGTTTTTGTATCCAACCAAACGGGTTTTGGTGATGGTGCCTTGTTTGTAAGAGGTTTTGACGATACCAATACAGCTATCCTGTTAAATGGGCAACCCATTAACTCTCAGGAAGACGGACGTGTATTCTGGTCCAACTGGGCAGGTCTTAGTGATATTGCTAATGCGGTACAGGTTCAAAGAGGTTTGGGATCATCAAAACTAGCCATTTCCTCTGTGGGAGGTACGGTAAACATCGTAATGAAAGCTGCCGATAGAAACAAAGGGGGGTTTGCCCGATTTTTAGGAGGTAATGATAGCTATGCCAAAGGAACCCTGGCTTATGATACAGGAATGAACGAGAAAGGTTGGGCATTTTCTGTCTTGGTAGACTATTGGAGAGCACATAGAAAATGGGCCGAAGGAACATTTGGTGAAGGACAAAACTATTTCTTTGCTGTAGGTTATAAGCCTAATGATGAGCATCAGTTTAATTTCCTGATCACAGGAGCCCCACAAAAACACGGACAAAGATGGTCTCAGACAAGGGAAAGGTTTGCTGCAAACCCAAAATATAACCAGCACTGGGGTTTTACTGAAAGCTTTGATCAAAATGTGGGAAATGGCCAGTATACTTCAAATATTGATACCGAAAGAGGAAATTACTACCATAAGCCCGTAGCCAACTTAAACTGGGATTGGAACATCAATGAAAAATCTACCTTATCCTCTGTGCTATATGCTTCTTGGGGACGCGGTGGATCCATTGGACCAAGAGGTAGTGGTAGAATCAGAACAGTAGATCCTGATGGTGATGGCCCATTAAGAGGGCAAATAGATTTTCGTGCAATTGAAGAGCAAAACCTTGCAGATGCAGATGGAATTGGAGGAGGTGATGATTCCGAAGATCATTATGCACGAAGAAATTCTGTAAACAATCACCAATGGTATGGATTGATCTCTAACTTTAATACAGAACTTTCCGAACAATGGTCCTGGAATGTGGGAGTAGACTTCAGATTATATCGTGGGGATCACTTTAGACAGATTACCGATTTCCACGGCCTTCAGGGTTGGGCAAATGATCGTCCTGATGGAGGTGTTGTAACTGAAGCTTTCGACTCTAATCCCTGGGCTGCATTATTTAATTTTGCTGATGAAGATCAACGTATTGATTTTGATTATTCAGAAAACATCAATTATCAAGGTGTATTTTCTCAAATAGAGTATGCCGGAGATAAGTTTAGTGCTTTCTTTCAAGGAGCCGTTTCTAACCAGTCTTTTAAAAGAGAAGAAAGATTCTTTGATCCAGGAGATTCTGATTTAGTAAATAAAATTGGGTATAACCTTAAAGGAGGTTTTGGATATACTATTGAAGACACACATACTTTATACCTTAATGCAGGATTTTACTCTAGACAACCATTCCTTGACAATCTTTTCCAAAATAGAAGAGTATCAAATGACTTTGTGGAGCCAGAATTAGATAATGAAGATATTACCGGTATTGAGGCAGGGTACCGTTTTAGAGCAGGCAATTTCCAAGCTGATTTTAATGCGTATTACACCAATTGGGATAATCGTGTAGTCTTATCAACTGGTTCATTAGATCTTAACCCTATACCTACTCCAGATGACGGCGATGATACCAATGTAAACTTATTTGACAGAGGTGTAAACCAAATTCATACAGGCGCAGAGTTGGAACTATCCTATAAAGTTGCCAGCTGGATGAATCTAAAAGGATATATCTCTGGTGCTTCCTGGAGATTTAATGGAGAAGTTACTCGACAAACCTATAATGATGATACCAATGAATTGATTTCAACACAATCAAATGTAGATTTATCTGGTGTTAAAGTAACTACAGCTCCTCAGTTTACTGCTGGTTTGGGAACTAAAATTAAATTGATACAAGGCATGTCTGTTGACGCTAATATTAACTATTATGCAGAGCATTATCTGAATGATATTGATTTTGATGATGCTAATTTACAAACAGAAAATGTCGGAAAAATCAAACCTTTCTCTCTTACTGATGTTGGCTTAACTTATGATTTTAAGTTTGATGAGAGTAGCCTTGTCTTTAGAGGAAATGTATATAACCTTTTTGATGAAGTAAGAGCTCAGTCTACCGATAATTTTGGATTCTTATTTACCAATGGTGTTACTTTTAATGCTTCGTTGAGTTATAGGTTCTAAAAAACAAAAACGCGAATATCAAAAACCTCATTTCAGTATTGAATGAGGTTTTTTTTATTCATATTATGTACCTTTGAGAAAATCTCAAACACCTCATTATGTACGAAGCTATTCAAATCGTTCACTCTTATTGGGCCTATCTTGTTGTTCTTATCGTAACCCTGGCCACCATTAATGCATTGGCCGGGTTTTTCAGTAAAAGAGAATATGCCCCAAAAGATTTTAGAGTTTCCCTCTTTGCACTTATTGTTTCGCATATCCAACTGCTAATAGGTCTTGTTATTTTCTTTGTATCACCTTTGGTAGTTTGGTTTTCGGGCACTCATACTATGGGAGAAATTATGAAAGACGCTACGCTACGTCTGTATAATGTAGAACATCCAATGGTAATGATCTTAATGATCGTTTTTATCACCATGGGATACTCAAAACACAAAAAGAAACTTACGTCTACACCAAAATTTAAGATGCTGGCTATTTTCTATACGCTTGCCTGGGTGTTGATGTTATCCAGAATTCCTTGGGCACAATGGTTTTAAAGCCAGCCCCCTAGCCCCCAAAGGGGGAATTCTTTAGTTTTCAAGATAATTTATTTTATGTTCCCCCTTTGGGGGCTAGGGAGCTTCCATAAGCCGTTAACACCAATTTACGCTTACCCCCATAATCCCTGTGTTCACAAAGATAAATCCCTTGCCAGGTACCCAGATTGAGCCGCCCATTTGTAATCGGGATCTGTACTGAAGTTCCCATCAATGAAGCTTTGATATGTGCCGGCATATCGTCCGGGCCTTCGTAAGTATGCACATAATAGGCCGCATTTTCGGGCACCATGTGGTTCATATGTTGCTCAAAATCTTGCCGTACAGTAGGATCTGCATTCTCGTTGATCGTGAGACTGGCCGAAGTATGCTTGATAAATACTTGCAATTGTCCTATAGTAATTTGCTTAATTTCTAAAAATTGTGAGAGGACCTCATCAGTTATTAAATGGAACCCTCTTGAACGGGAAGATAGTTCTATTTCTTTTTGGAAAAATTTCATACACTTTGTCATTCCAGCCTACACTGGAATCTGTTTTTTATAATTGAACTCATTCGAACTTACAATTTTATTAGTTATTATAATGAACAGTTTGGATTCTTGCTTACGCTAGAATAACAAGAAGTTTGACTAATTTAATACAAATTTCACAGTCTTTACCTATTGTATTTCGGTTAACTATATACCTTTGCATCTTAAACTACAGATTGCTATGGATCTATCACAAATCAAACTGGTCGCCACCGATATGGATGGCACACTCCTTAATTCTAAAAGCGAAGTAAGCCGCCATTTCTTTGATCTTTTTGAAGAGTTACAAAATCTTGGGGTTACTTTTGTTGCTGCCAGCGGGAGACAATACTATAGTATCATCGACAAATTAAAGCCCATCAAAAATGATATCTATGTCATTGCAGAAAATGGGGCATTGACCATGCGGCAGGACAAAGAACTACAAACTACAGAAATTGATCGGGACACCTATCTCGAGTTGCTGGATATTACCAAAACACTAAAAGGATCACAGGTCATTCTATGTGGCCGGAAAAAAGGATATATCGAAGACTACGGGCAAGACTTTGTAAATATGTTTGCCGAATATTATGACCGCTACGAAATTGTAGAAAACCTGGCCGAAGTAACCGATGATCTATACCTTAAAATAGCGATTTGCAACCAAAAAGGCTCTGAAGAATACCTCTATCCCGCATTAAAACATCTCGAAGACAGATTAAAAGTAAAAGTATCTGGAGAGATCTGGCTGGATCTCTCACATAATCTTGCCAACAAAGGCTACGCTTTACAACAATTGCAGGAAAGTCATCATATTTTACCGGAAGAAACAATGGTGTTTGGCGATTATAATAATGACCTCGAAATGATGAGCAGAGCCACCTATAGTTTTGCTATGGAAAATGCGCACCCCAACATAAAAGCAGTGGCCAACTATACTACCAAAAGCAATAATGAAAATGGAGTAGAGCATATGCTCACCAAAATGATTGAAGCGAAAAAAGCTTCAGTTATTTGATGTTTTCCTGAGAAACATCAATATCCAGAGTAGCTCTTTCTCCCGTAGCTTGCCAGAAATTAAGTAAACTACCCCAAGATGCATCTGGTGCAGCATTTCTTGAGAAATTCTCTAGATTCGAATTAAGTTTGGCTATTTCATCATCATTCAATTTTGATCTTGAAAGAACCACTGTGATCCCTTTAAAAGCTTTTTGAGCATTCTGGGTAGATGGTACACGCTCACCGTTGCGGGAGATAAGATCTGCTGCGGTAAGAATTGTTATATTATCTGCGGTAAACGTACTATTTCCTGCTGATTGTGGATTTTCGGCAACTTGTACAGGTTCAAGCTCATTCACTCCGATTAACCCCATAATATATAATTCAAGATTACCATATCGCAAGGAGTTACCCCCATTGGCAAAAGTGCCAAATCCATCTCGCCCTTCAACATTTGCTTTATAAGTATTGTTGCCTAAATCTGTTAATTCGTCAAAACCTCCTAACTGGCCACCAACACTTGCATACCCCCAATGACCGCCAACTGTAGTTGGTATAAAATCATAATTTCCCCAATAGTGTACGATCTCATGCAAAAATGGGCCGTTTCTTACAAATTCTGTTTCCGGCATATGAATAATACTCTTCAACGCTCCCTGAGAACCATAGGTTGCCGTATTGTTATAAATAGAAGATCCTATCCCTTCTACATCATTTTTAATCTTTCTTGTGATTCCAAAATATAAGTCTGCGGGCTTCTCAGTTTCATTAGATAGAATAAAAATGAAATCGAAATCATCATTAAAATATTCATATATTTTATTAGATACCATAGCAAAATCACCTTCTCCTTGCAGAAATTTATCATAATCGGCCTTTGGTAATACATAATTTACCAGCTTATTATCTTTGTCAAGTATAAAGTTCTCTTCAAAAACATTGCCATCTGTGGTATCGGGATTATCGGTACCTTGGCCTCCCATATCTTTGCTATCATCACTGCTACAGGAAAAGCAAACTAATGCAGCCGAAATTAAAAAAAGATATACGTAAACCGGTAATCGGGTTGGTGAAAGATTTTGCATAAATAGTTGAGTTAAGTTAAGTACAAATATCAATAGGTATAAACACTTCGTTCTAAACGTAAACTAAACAGGTGTTATTACATTTGATAGTATAGATTTGGGTTTTTATATACTGGCGCAAATTTATAAAAATTTTCGAAAGAAAGCACATTTAATCTTTTGTAAACAGCATTTTGTCTGTAAAAAATATAATGTGCGTGTGTTAATTCTTACAATATATTAACATCGTTCTTAACCATATAACAAAGAACATTCATTAATGAAGCGAAGAAAAGTGAGTAGCAGACAAAAGCTGTAGGTTTTCACAGACCCAAATACTCACAAACTCCATTACCTACTAAAAGCTAATCATTCAGTTTTAATACAGCCATAAATGCTTCTTGCGGGATTTCAACATTACCCACCTGGCGCATACGTTTCTTCCCTTTTTTCTGCTTTTCCAATAACTTTCGCTTACGCGAAATATCCCCTCCATAACATTTGGCCGTTACATCTTTTCGCAGTGCTTTTACCGTTTCACGGGCAATTACCTTGGCGCCAATCGCAGCTTGTATGGGGATATCAAATTGTTGACGCGGGATCAATTCTTTCAACTTCTCACAGATCTTTTTCCCAATATCATACGCATTATCCTGATGCAATAATGCAGACAAAGCATCTACAATATTTCCGTTAAGGAGTATATCGACCTTCACTAACTTAGAAGCACGCATCCCGATCGGTGTATAATCAAACGAAGCATATCCTTTGGAAACCGTTTTCAACCTATCATAAAAATCAAAAACAATCTCTGCCAGCGGCATATCAAAAGTTAATTCTACCCGTTCGGTAGTGAGATAGGTCTGATTGGTGATCTCGCCGCGTTTTTCGATACAAAGAGACATCACCGGCCCCACAAAATCGGCTTTGGTAATGATCGAAGCTTTGATATATGGTTCTTCAACCCGATTCATTTTTGATGGATCGGGCAAATCTGTCGGATTATTTACAATAATAACATCATCGGGATGCTTATTGGTAAACGCATGATACGATACATTGGGTACTGTGGTGATCACCGTCATATTAAACTCCCGCTCCAATCGCTCCTGGATGATCTCCATATGCAGCATCCCCAAGAATCCACATCTAAAACCAAACCCTAATGCCGCAGAACTTTCTGGTACAAAAACCAAAGAAGCATCATTGAGCTGTAACTTTTCCATAGAATTACGAAGCTCTTCATAATCCTCGGTATCTACCGGGTAAATTCCTGCAAAAACCATTGGTTTTACATCTTCAAAACCTTCGATTGCGTTTTGAGTTGGGGTTTTGGCATCGGTAATGGTATCTCCCACTTTTACTTCACGTGCATCTTTAATCCCGGTAATCAGGTATCCTACATCGCCGGTTTTAATCACCTGCTTTGGTACCTGGTTTAGTTTCAGGGTACCCACCTCATCGGCAAAATAATTTTTTCCGGTAGCCACAAATTTGATCTGCTGTCCTTTTTTGATTTCACCATTTATTACTCTAAAATAGGTCTCCACCCCTCTAAACGGATTGTATACCGAATCAAAAATCAACGCCTGCAAAGGTTCTTCTGGTGCTCCTTCTGGTGCAGGAATACGTTCTATAATCGCTTCCAGGATTTCTTCGATCCCAATCCCCGTTTTGGCACTGGCCGGGATCACCTCTTCTGCATCGCATCCCAACAAATCTACAATATCATCGGTCACTTCTTCAGGGTTGGCACTGGGTAAATCTACCTTATTGAGTACAGGAATGATTTCAAGATCATTCTCTAATGCCAGGTATAAATTCGAAATTGTCTGTGCCTGTATACTTTGTGCGGCATCTACCACCAGCAATGCACCCTCACATGCCGCAATCGAACGTGAAACTTCGTACGAAAAATCTACATGGCCGGGAGTATCAATCAGATTCAGGATATATTCTTCACCTTTATAGGTATATTCCATCTGGATCGCATGACTCTTGATGGTAATCCCACGCTCACGTTCGAGATCCATATTATCCAGTAGCTGTGCCTGTGCCTCACGAGCCGTTACCGATCCTGTAAAATCCAACAATCGATCTGCCAATGTGCTTTTACCGTGATCAATATGTGCAATAATGCAAAAGTTTCTTATGTTTTTCATGTACCTTTTTATTTGGCGGGCCGAACCGGGCTACCTGCCTGGCCGGCAAGGCAAGTCCGCTATATCTTTTTTGTCCTCCAACCTGCTGCTTCAGCCATAACAAAAAAGGATGCCGCTTCTATCCCTGCCCGATGAATTCGATTCACCTGAATCAAACTTATGTAAGCTGCAAATATAGTCGATTTTAAAAGGTTTGTATCATTCCTTTTTTTATTTTTTAGACCTCACAGGTTTTTGAGACCTGTGAGGTCTTTAATAGATGTTTGAGAATTTGTATTTTTGCCAAAAAAATAATTGCCGTGGTCAAAATAGGAGACATAGATGTAGGAGCATTTCCGTTGCTGTTAGCACCCATGGAAGACGTGAGCGATCCTCCCTTTCGTGCATTGTGCAAAGAGCAGGGAGCCGATGTGGTGTACACCGAGTTTATTTCTAGTGAAGGGCTAATTCGCAACGCTGCCAAAAGTGTGATGAAACTCGACATCTACGAAAAAGAACGTCCTGTAGGCATACAGATTTTTGGCGCCAACCTGGATTCGATGCTACAATCTGTTGAGATCGTAGAAGCATCAGGACCGGACATCATCGATATTAATTTTGGGTGCCCGGTAAAAAAGGTGGTCAGCAAAGGTGCCGGTGCCGGTATTTTGAAAGATATCGACCTTATGGTGTCACTTACCGAAGCCATGGTAAAACATACCAAACTACCCATAACTGTAAAAACCCGATTGGGTTGGGACCACGATTCCATCCGTATTGTAGAAGTAGCAGAACGACTGCAGGATGTGGGTGCCAAAGCGATTTCTATTCATGGCCGTACCAGGGCACAGATGTATAAAGGCAATGCCAACTGGAAACCCATTGCCGAAGTAAAAAACAATCCGAGAATGTATATTCCTGTGTTTGGTAATGGCGATGTAGATACCCCGCAACGAGCGATGGAAATGCGGGATCAATATGGCCTTGACGGAGCGATGATCGGTCGTGCCAGTATTGGCTACCCCTGGTTTTTTAAAGAAGTAAAACACTTTTTTAAAACCGGAACGTTACTACCTCCCCCAACCATAGAAGAACGGGTGATCGCAGCACGCAGACATTTGCAAATGGCGATCGACTGGAAGGGTGAGAAATTGGGGGTATTTGAAACCCGCCGGCATTATACCAATTATTTTAAAGGGATACCGCATTTTAAAGAATACCGCACCAAAATGGTCACCAACGACCATCCCAAAGATGTATTTGCTGCTTTTGATGAAGTGCTGGAGAAATTTACAGGGTTTGAGTTTGCGTAAGATAGTAGCATTTTTTTGGCAATTGAAAAAAGTTTAAATCACTTCATGTAAATAATTCCCTGCTTGAGAAGGGCCAGGGAGATGTTGCGTGAGGCCCGCCTGACCGGATCTACCCTGTCGACCGCCAGGCAGCCCGACCTGGCCTTTGCGAGACGCTTCAGCGAGCAAACGAGGGCACACCCAAATTACAGATGAAACTAAATCATACGGTTAATTCTCAAAAAACCAGAGTTCCTTTTTGCAAACCACATCATCGGGATAATAGTCCATGGTAACATCGTGATGTGTTTTATATCTCCAGTCGATAACCATTATATTAGAAAGGACAATAAAAAAACTGAAAAGCAATACCAATGTCGCAAGTATATTCACAAATATGCTTCTAAAAGGAACGAGTATATACTTTAGCGGCACCGTCAAAAGATAAATAATAAACGCCCAGAAGAGGGTATTTAATATAAAACCAAGTATATACAATTCTCCCGATAGCGAATTTCCCCAACTGGTATCGGTTCTATATATAAAGGGGAAGCCATAAAAATCTGGTCCTCCATCCCCATATACACATGTATATTTAAAAACAATCAGATCCAAAAAGATAAGTGAAGGAGCCACAAGCAAGCTAAATATCAATTTTTTTTTAGTTCCTGTTCTCATAAAATTATGTCACTAGTTTCTGATTGATTCTACTCGAAGCCAATAGTGAAGCTATAAAACCGATGATGGTAATCGTAAAAAACACCACTATAAAACTAACGATGGTAATGCGGGTAGGATACGGTAGGGATGGGGTGATCATCAATAATCCAAACTGTTGTTGTAAAGCAATTAGAACACATCCCAATGAGAGACCAAGCAACGTACCTAAAACCGTCATAAGTGACCCTTGAAACAAAAAAATTCTTCTGATACTTAATAAAGAAGCGCCCAGATTATAAAGTGTCTTTACGTTGTCTTTTTTATCGATAATCATCATAATAATTGCCCCTGCTACATTAAACAAGGCAATGATAGCAATCAAGGTGATAACCAGATACGATACCAGATTCTCGGTATTTAACATCTTATACAAAGTATCATTAAGCTGTACTCTGTTCTTTATAATCACATCATTCATAAAGATAGATTGCAATCCTTGTATCACCAATTCCTGATCTGCTTCGGGAGTTAGTTTGAGTTCTATATGAGTAACCTTATCTGGTGGTAGTTCCAGTAATTTACGTACCAGTGCGGTGGTAGCAAAGATGTATTTTTTATCCAATTCTTCATTTATGCTATAAATCCCAATATTCACAACTTTCTGTGTTCTAAATGCCTTTGAGGGGTCATTAGGGATGCCTTTCCCGGGTTTTGGTACATAAACACTCAGCAGGTTGGTATAGGTTTGCTCGACCCCCATAGAGAGTTCTCTGCTGATCCCATTACCGGCCACTACCTGAAAATCATTATTAGTCAGCCAGTCCCCATACACCAAAATGCTATCGGTCTGGATTACCTTATGGTAATTGGTATCTACACCCTTAATAGATGTGGTTTTCTGTTTATCTCTATACTCCAGAAATACCCGTTCTTCAACAATTTCAGAAAAATGAGCGATTCCTTTGAGTTGTTTAAATTTTTCCTTTTGGGTGTCGTTGAATGTAAATGTTTTTCCGCTGGACGGAAAAATTTTAAGATCCGGATCAAAATAGGTAGAAAACTGAAGGCTAAAATCCTTAAGCCCCGCAAATCCCGATAACACCAAAAACAAGGCCATCGCACCTATCACTACTCCTGCTGCAGCAATCCCTGTAATGATATTAATGGCATTACTGCTACCGGGCGAAAATAAATACCGCTTAGCGATGTATAGAGAGAAATTCACTTCTTTATTGTAGACAATTGATTTATGTAAAACCTAGTTTGGGAATAAAGATAAGGGAATAAAGAGAAATGAAAATGCTAAATCGATCTGTGTGTATCCTTTTTCTTTATTCTATGCTCTTCTGTCTTTTCTCAAATTCACTTTTTCTTGCGTTTTTCGAGCAATTCGGGATTGTCGATGGGATTTTCTCCTCCTTTTACTGCTTTTTCGATATTGGAAATATACTCCAGAGAGTCATCGATAAAAAAGGAGAGCTCCGGCATGCGACGTAACTGATTCCTGGTGCGTTGCGCCACCTGATGCTTAATTTGTGATTTTACTGCGTTTACCTCTTTTAGTACTTTTTCACCTTCCTGATGTGGAAAAACACTCATATACACCTTGGCAATAGAAAGATCTGTGGTGACATTCACTTTGGTAACAGAAATCAAAATCCCATGTACTCCCGCTTCACGTAATGCATGTTGTATTACATCTGCCACATCACGCTGCAACACCCCTGCAATTTTTTTCTGTCTGTTTGTTTCCATAGTGCAAAAATACATATTAATCTTCTTAGAGCTTGTTTAAAAACTCTATTTCCTGAAAACTACTATTTTGAGAACTGTGACTTTATTTAAAATGCTTCAAATATCCCGACATGCTCATGATGTAAAGTATCCTCAGAACCTCAAACTATTGTTTCTCAGTTCATATTCTTTTTAAATATGCTCTAAAAAAAACAATAAGATTAATTGTACTTTTACCACAGTAGTTATAAAAGTATATTATGAACCATATCAATAAAATAGAGCATTTGGGAATCGCAGTAAAAGATATCGATCAGGCAAATACCTTATATGAACAACTTTTGGGTGTACCCCCATATAAACAGGAAGCAGTAGAAAGCGAAGCTGTGGTTACTTCTTTTTTTAAGGTAGGTGAAAGTAAAATCGAGTTATTAGCAAGCACCAGTGAAGAGGGTCCTATCGGGAAATTTATTACCAAAAAAGGAGAAGGAATTCATCATATTGCTTTTGACGTAGATAATATCGAAAAAGAGCTGGATCGTCTGGAAAAAGAAGGCTTTCAAATACTCAATAAAACTCCTAAACGAGGAGCTGATAATAAGTTGGTGGCTTTTGTACATCCTAAAAGTACTCATGGAGTTTTGGTAGAGTTGTGTCAGGACGCCCCTTCCCAGACTTCTTCAAAAGAAATAGGGTAAATCAGAATAAAAAAATAACCCAAAATAATAGAAAGAAATGTTTGGCGTGTTTATGTCAAATCCTTAAATTTGCCGTCCGTTTAGGGTCCCATAGCTCAGCTGGTTAGAGCACCTGACTCATAATCAGGGGGTCCTTGGTTCGAGCCCAAGTGGGACCACTTTGTAAATCAAAGAGTTACGATAACAAGAATCGTAACTCTTTTTGGTTTTAGACAATTCTGTAATAATTTGCTCGGTTTTGGTGGTTTGAAATGAATTAATAAGTACTTCCCCAGACGATACCACTAATAATCGGGTAATTACAATAAGATTAAAAAATCTGTTACCATTACAAATTTCTTCCTGCTAGCCATTTCATTACTCGATAATATGTTGTTTTAGAAAAACCAAATTCCTGGCAAATCTCACCTATATTTAATACAGGATTGTTTTCTATGTGTCTTTTAACTTCTATCGCTTTTTGGATGGATTCACTTCTAGGTCTTTTTGGCCTGCCGGATTTTTCTTTGTCTGTATGATATGGTTTTGTTTGAAGATCTTTTAAGTTAAAGACGACATCTTCATCTTGTAGAAGCTCCATCCCTTTTTTGCTTCGTAGTACTCTAAAGGTTAATGAAGTAATTACATTTTCCTCATATTCCTGGATGTAATTATAAACAAAAATGGATACTTCATGTTTTTTATAGTCTTGCACTAATACCTTATCCCCTATAAGCTCAAGAATATTATTTTTATCCCTGCTTATAAAATCGGTAGCCATGGTTTCTTTTATGTCTTTTGCGATTGATTTTAAGTACTTTTCACTATCCAACCAGTTCTTTCTGGCAAGGGACTCTGCTAGTTCATCTATTTCATCTTTTGTGGCAAGACGTAGTTGGAAATTGTATTTATTTTTGAGATTGTTAATCATCGTTTTGGTTTATTTTACTCTTAATCATTATTTTTTGATTACCTCTTTTTAGTAAGTGTATCGATTAACAAAGGATTGATATAATAATTACTCTTTCCTAATTTATGTTTATGAATAATAGTATCATTAGCAAGTTTGTTTAAATAATTTGAGGCAGTGATACGACTTATTTTTAGATCCTCCACCAAGAATTCGATTTTGGTATATGGTAATTTAAAAAGATGATTCAATAACTCTTGACTATAAAATTTGTAATTATCCCTGAGTGTATTTTTCATGTGCATCATATCACGTTTTATATCATTAATAATATCTATAGTATATAATGCAGTTTCTTCAACCGCTTTTATCATAAACAAAATCCAAGATTCCCAATTATTCTGATCACGGACCTCCTGTAATAATCGATAATAATCTCCTTTATGTTGAATAATATATATGCTTAGATATAAAATAGGAATATCCAATAGTTCTTGCAGTACTAAATAAAGGATATTAATAATTCTTCCCGCACGGCCATTTCCATCGTAAAAAGGGTGTATGCTTTCAAACTGGAAATGAATAATTGCCATTTTTACGATTGGATCATAATCCACTAATTCATTGTCATTAATAAACTCCTCTAGATTCTGCATTAACTTTTTTATCTCATCAATACTTTGTGGAGGTTCGTATACAATCTCTCCTGTTTTCTGATTTTTAAGATTGGTGCCTGGTAATTTTCTAAAACCTGCGCTGTTCTTCTCTAAAATTTCCTGAATTTCAATAATACTATTGCTACTAAGTATTTTTTTATGCGATACTATATCAAACCCACGTTTAAGTGCCAAGCTATAGTTTTGAACCTCTTTAGCTGCTGGAGAGATAAACCCTTCAAAACCTAATGAACTTTTGTATAACTCATCATGTGTAGTAACAATATTTTCTACCTCAGAACTATCTTTTGCTTCTTGAAATGTTAATGTATTAATTAGTATCTCTTGTCTTGGTATTGATTGGGCAACTCCTTTGAGTTCTGCAAGTGCACGATGTGCAGCAGAAAGATTCTTAAGTACTCTTTTGGTTTCTGGATCTTCCTCATATGGAAGATTTGAAGGTTTCCAACTCATGAAAACAATTTATAAATTTCTTTATACGTTCAATATTTTATATAAAGATAATTGGATTTTCTTTATATGTCATTGATTTTGTGTAAAGAAATTTGGATTTTCTTTACATGAAAACAAAATTAAATAGATCTACCTTCCAAAAACTCATTTCAACACTCCTTTTTTCCTCTCTAACACTACTGTAAACAAACTATCAGCCTGAGATCCATGGTTATGAAATTTGGTCTCTGCCACGGCACGTTTCCTCCGAAAGAGGTTGGGGGATTTACCAGGTTTTTTGTAGTAGTAAAAAATATCAAAGTTATGGGTGATTTTGTAGTTGACCATTAAGGAGTCCAACTCAGGAAGGTATATACCATCAAAATCGAGATCCGGATTATGGATTGAGAATTTCTTGGCTGATAAGGATTTTAGTTCATTGATTATGTACACTGTATCTTTTCCTTTGATCTTAAACTTTTCCTCTGTCGATGATTTTACTGCAGAATAACTGATCAGGTTGCGCCTTAGATTACCCACTTCTTTCTTGAGCATCTGCAGGAGCTCTTCATTCATTACTAATTTTACATTGCTGGCATTGATCTCGGCAATTTCTGCTCTGGCTCTGCTTTTACCTGCTGCATCCTTCCATTTTTCTATTTCCTGGAATTGTGTATTTTGGATCTCCTTAAAATTATTTACTTTCTGCCGTTCTTTTCTCCAGGATAAAAAAAGAATTCCCAAAGCGATAACTAACACTATGGGTAGTAATTTCCAGATCATTTTTAAAAGGTTTGTATAATATATCACACTTCTACTTTTGAGTTTTCTACAGTTGATTCTGAAATATCCTCTGCAGCGCCTATAATGTTTTTATTGAAAATACTATACTTAATTCCTGTAATGCCATACCGATTCTTGGTAGTCACTGCATAATTATTCTTAAAAGTATCATTAACCTTAACTACCTCAATATTAACCCCTGCATCAAAAAGGGGAGCGGTTCCTCCTCTTATAGTTTTTTGAGTAGTACGCTGGAAAATGACAATGAATATCGTATTTGGATGTTGTTTACGAAGGCGATCAAAATTCTGTGAAGGCAGACCTGTTTTGTTTCAACTATCAATAATGATTACATCAAAGCTTTATATAAAAAAATATCTGTCAGTTTTAATACAATCCAGTATACATCTTAGTTTTTTATATCTGTATTTTCGATAGATTTTTCCTTATACCTGTCATTAAACGAATCTCCAAAATTATAAGATAGACTAATAGAAACATTAGAATAGTTGCTGGTGATGTTGGTTATTTGATTTAAATTATCGTTATCGATTACAGTTTTCATTTTTGAATTTAATTTGAATATGTCTGAATAATCCAGGCTAACGGTTATTTTATCTTTAAACATGTTTGTCGAGGCAGACAACGACGTAAAAGGAAAGTTTGTAGTTCTTGAGATGAAATCATATTTTGGATTGTTGGTAGAACCAAAGAAACTTACGTATAATTTATCTTTAAATAGGTTGGTCGACAAGAATACGTTTCCGTAGAATGTCGCTCCCGAATTTATTGCTCCCTGACTTTCAAACTTATCATACCGAAGGCCAACATTTATATTTGTTCTCAGGATTTTAAAAAAAGTGGTGTTATACCCTAATGTAACTCCGTACTTATTCACGTTACCGATATTATCTTTGGAGTAAACTAAAAAACCTCCCCTCTGAGATATCGATTGTAAAATGGCATTATCAATATTTTCAAAATATGCTTTTGCCGATAAATACCCTCTATTTTTAAGAGATTTACCATATCTTAAGGAGTAGTTATTTTGTGTTTGAGGAAGTAAATTTTCATTCCCTCTTTCGATTATTCCAGGATTAAGCAAGATTTCATTATCATTTAAATCGTATGAATTAGGACGCCTTATCCTTCTAGAAAATGAGGTTTCTATATTCGATTTTTTTGTGATTTTATGTTTAAGGCTTAATGAAGGTAAAAAATAATATAGGGTTTGATTCAAAGCCTCATTCTTATTATTTGTGTATTCATAATATAGTGACGAAAACAAAGAAAATCTCTTATTGAAAGAAAATGAAAAATCAGAAAAAAGGCTTGCAATATGTTGACTTAAAGAAAACGGATCATTACCAAACGAAAATTTTCGGTTAATGTATTTGGTTCCTAATTCTAATTTTACCTTCTTATTCAGGATTTCTACGGTGGGGATTTCATAGGTTATTTCTCCTGAAAATTCTTCCATTTTAGATTCGGTTTCCAAAGCTCCTTGCAGCATATCATTCTCTGTGATCTGGTAAGAGTCCTTTCTTATATAGGTCAAATATCTGCTCTTTACATATAAAAGGTTATTTTCAATCTTTTTTTCATAGACTCCGTTTATAGCAAAACGATCATAACTGTTTGTTTTATCGTTTGAGAATACCGCCGGATTTGAAGAATTGGTGGTAAAGCTCCCATTAAATATTCCTTCTACACTATTATTTAAATAAGAGCTATTTAAAAATATATTGTTGTTTTCAGAAAGTTCGTATTTCATTTTTAAACTACCCCATTTTTGTACGACTTTTGGTTCTCTGAAACTCTCCTGGATATAACTTTCTCCATTTTCCAATACCCTTTTGAAGTCAAGGTTTACCTTTTGTTTGTTGTCTAGATGAGTGAAATCTCCTTTTATAATAAATTTGTTGGTTTTGAGAATTAATTGAGGGGCATAGGTAGTATAATCTAAGAGTATCCCTTTGCCAGCCATAAGAGATCCTTTATAATATAGTTTTTCGCGTTTCTTCGTGATGATATTTATGATGCCTCCTGTAAACTCAGAACCATATCTGGCAGATGGATTATACAAAACCTCTACTTTTTCCATTTCTGAAACATCTATTGTTTCGAGATCCATCAAAGACATCTCTAATCCGTCTATATAGACTCTGGCATCTCTATCTCCTTCAATAGAGATTCCTTTGGCTTTATTATAAGACAAGCTGGGTACAGCATTTAGAACATACGATGCTTTTGTGTTTTTAATAAAGTCTTTCTTTTGTATCTGATATGTTAATTTATTGACCTCTCTTATTATGGTTTTGTTATTATCTGTAATAACAACTTCATCCAATTTTTGAATATCTTCCTTTAGGTGAATGTCGATAGTCAAAGAATTTTTTCCTTTCAATGAGTATAATCTTTTATAAGGAAGGTATCCAAAATATGAGGATTCGACCATAATAGAATCTTCTTCTTTCTTTAATTTAATAGCTTCAAAAACAAATACTCCATTTTGATTGGTGATTCTTGAAATTTTTTTTGCTCCAGATACAATAGTCACCACAGCTGCTTCTCTGGCAACACTATCCAAAAGCACTTTTCCTGAGATTCTTATTTCTTTTTCCTGAGAAAAACTAAAGTTGAAAAATATAATAGAGATCAAAAAAACAAGAATTCTCATAAAGTATTTATTATTTGGTTGAAACAAATATTAAATTTTTCCTTGTTCCGCAAATTGATAAGTATTCAGTGCTGCTATGCATTGTATTTTTGGTATTGTTGTTTTATTACTCTTATAAAATAAAGTAGTGAGCTTTCAGAAATACATCAAAATACTCACTACTTTACTAATTAGATTAATTTAAAGCATCATCTGAATCAGAATCTCCTTCTTTCCATTTACCTATAAGACGAGTGCCTTCAGAAGTAATTCCACATGCACCACTTCCTTCACATCCGCCAAAAAAAGCGGCATCCACAGAAGAATTTGAAGCCTTTGCTTCGTCAACAGATCCTATTGTTGCCAATGCCAATCCAGCTACTACCGGAATAATTTTTAAATAATTTTTCATTTTTAAATAATTTTAGATTAAACAAAATATATAATTATACAGCTGAAATAATTCGAAATTGATAACTAGCTCTTCTAAAAAACCTGAAGATTACATATCTTCTAAGGCGCTAATTTTAAAGAAAAACTATTCTAATGTATAGGCCTGATAAAAATTATCAAACCCCAAAACAAAGTTGTTTTTTGATTCCTGATATAAGAATCGTATATCACTCGATCTCTTTGCATTAAAATCAAGTTTGTAACTAGAAGTATATTTCCCGTTTTTGAGGCTATATCTGTCTACCATAATATATTTTAGATTACCTGGCCTGCATGAAAAAACATAGATGTTGTCTCCATTAATTAATGATGCAGTATTGGAGTAAAATGTAGCCCCTCTTTTGTAGGTGTATAATCCATTAAAAAAAGTAATCCCGGGCAATTTAACCTTATCGATGGTTTCAATTTCTTTATGAAAATTCCCCAAATTATTGAATGTTAAAACTTTACCATACTTATCAAATGGATACATAACATGGGTATCTGTTTTGATAAACTGTCCGCTATATTTAAGAGAATTTTCGAGAGCCTCGTCTTCATTGCTCGTTGCCAGCTCTTTTTCTATTTTTCCCATACAGTTACTATGTATATCAATAGTAAAAAATGAAAAACTATTCTTTGAGGTATTCACATCTGCGATATTGCCCAAACAAATGGCTTTACCATTATCCAGCGGAAGCAGATCAAAAATTTTAGTGTTTTCTATACTAATATCCCGGGTATGTCTGGAGTTTATGTCGAATTCAAATACATCAAGTTTTTTTCTGTAATAGATCTTTTTCTTAGAAGCGTAAAGTATCGATATTTGATCGGGCAAAGGAACGTTGATTTTCGTTTCTTCAACCAGGGTTGTAGCGTTCAGAAAAACAAAAGTATAGTTTAATTTATCCCCAATATTGTATTTTTTAGTTACAAAAACGATCTGTTTATTGGATTTTATAGTGAACAAAAAGTTTGAGTATTTGTTGTGATATGATTTTTTGACCGGTTTGATTTGTGTACTGGTATCAAACACTCTATTGTATTTGTTAAACACATTTTCATATTTTTTTTCCTTAGTATCTGGTACGTTGAAGCTTTGAAACGCAAACACTGTAAAAACAGCAAAGAATACACTCTTTAAAAATTTTCTAAAGTCCATGATTTTTTTTGATTATATGATTAAAATAAATGACAGAAAGCGCTAACAGCAAAAAGATAATGTTGATTAGCATATGATATTTGAATTCTAATCCATTTAAAACTCCCCCGCAACCACACACCTCGTAACGACCAAATTGATACAACAGCATAATATATATGCTGAATACCAGCATCGATATGGCAAAAAGAATAACTCCTGTTTTTTTTCTAAAAATCAGAAAGAAGATCACAATAAACTCAAGCAGAATTACCGCATACGGTATTATATTGATGAAGTATTCTGGAAAAACAGCCGTTCGTGCTATATTGAATTTAAAAGCATCCAGGTTTAATACCTTATAAAAACCAGTATAGGCAAAGAAAAGAATGAATATATATATCAGAAATGATTTAATTATTTGAGCATTACTCATATCGTATAATTAATTATTATTGAATTCAAGATAAGTTCATTGTTATACATCATTATATTTTATCTGCAATAAAAATTTAAAAAATGAAGCCGAATCAAAAACCTGAACGTATCATGATCTACTCTTTGGTTTCCCGAAATTCACAACTATTATGTTATGTGGGCTTCATTTTTCATCTTATCAAATATAAAGGCGAAAATTTCCGTAATGCAAAGGAAGGTGATGTAGATTCTGGAATTTGGAGTTTAAATTCCGGAAAATAAACTTCTTATTTTAACGGTAAGTAATTGTATATTAGCATATAGTTTTATTAACAACTATTATCGGCCAAAATGAACGAACTGCTATAGAAGTATGCTTAATTGATGTACTTATAACTTAATGCACATAACATTGATTTTTACATTTAGTTTCGATATGCCATTCTGTCCTCTATCCTTTCAAGTTCTTAAAATGCAAATCAGATCGATATCTGTATTCATAATAAAGATGGTTACAGGTTTTGATAAAATAATAGTGGTCTCACTTATTTTTCTAAACCCCAAGATATACTCTCAGGATATTGTTAATCAAAAAAAAGAAGATTCTTTAAGTGGCAATACCTACCAACAGCTCTACAAAAAATTTCACGAAAACCTGCTTAGTAATAACCGATCATCTAAAATATATGCCAAAGTTTATTTAAATAAAGGGAAAAAGAACAATGACAGCATTCGTATGGCCAAAGGGTATAGCTTGTTAAGTCAGACGTATCGGTATACAGATGAGCGTAGTTTGATATATTTGGATAGTGCCATTGTAATGGCAAAAAATAGTGCCGAAAAAAATTTTCCGGAAGGTCTTTACATAAAACGAGGTATTATTTTTGAAAATCAAGGAGATTTTAAAAATGCTTTGAATGATTATCTTCAGGCTTTACACTTCTCAAAAAAAGCAAATAATGAATTCTACATATATGTTCTTAAACATAATATAGGATTACTGAAAAGAAAATTAGGTAAATATACCGAAGCAAAAACACTGCTTTTAGAGTGTTTCTCTTATGAAGAAAACCTCGAAAACAAAACCAAAACAGATACCCTATCGTATCTTACCACCTTAAGTGAATTAGTATCGCTATATAGACTTAATAAGCAATTAGATTCGGCCAAGATCCTGAATAGTAAAGGTATTAAACTATCGAAAGGAAAAAAAAACACATACCTGTTTCATCTACATGAAGGGATCCTTGATTATTATGATGGTAATTATCTGAAGGCTGAAGACAAAATAAGTAAGACGATACCTGCATTTACTAATCCCGATAATAAAGCATATTTTGAAAATTACAATTTAATAGATGCTTATATACATTTAGCAAAAACCTATAACGCCATAAATAATCCAGAGATGGCCGTTGTTTATTTTAAAAAAATAGATTCAATATCTCAATCCTTAAATTATATTATTCCCGAAAGCAGATTGGCATATGTCGAACTCATTACTTATTATAAGTCAATAAATGATCTTTCAAATCATCTGGTTTATATCAATAAATTACTCGGAATAGATAGTATTCTCACCAAAGATTATAAATCGGTAAATGATCAACTGTTAAAAGAATTTGATACCAAAGAGCTCCTGGAAGAGAAAGAAACACTTATCGAGTCTATAAACTCTAAAAACACCACGTTTAAAAAATTGATATTTGCCCTATTGATTATAGTTGCTGGAGCTTTGGCATTGGTATATTACCAGTATCAAAGGCAAAAAATATATGCCAAAAGATTTAAAGCTTTGCTCGAATCTCCCCCAATAAGAAAAAAATATAATTCGATACCCAAAAAGCTTAAACCATTTGATCAAAGAACTATCGACATTTCTGAGGAAATTATCAAGGACCTATCAAAAAAAATAGAGAATTTTGAGAAGCAACAAGGCTTTCTTAAACCAGGTATCACCACAAGCAGTCTGGCACGCGAGTTTAATTCTAATCCCAAATATCTTTCTAAAGTTGTTCATTACAATAAAAAGAAAAACTTCACTTCTTATATCAATGACCTGAGAATTGATCATGTGTTAGAAAAATTAAAAACTAATTACAAGTTGCGCAATTATACCATTAAGGCTATTTCAAAAGAAATTGGGTTCAGTAATGCCCAGTCTTTTTCTACCTGTTTCTATAAAAAAACAGGGATTTATCCTTCTTATTTTATTGAAGAACTTAAAAAAATAGAAGCCTAAAAACCAACCTGTTAAAGCTCTTTAGCAGTCCAAATTCCGGAATCTGGATTACTAAAAATGTACGGATATGGTTTTTAATTTATATTTGTTCAAATCATAACAAATCTCTTAAAATGAAAAAGTTACATCTAAACAAAATTACAATTTCACGGTTATCAAAAGAACAATCCAGAAGTATTGTTGGCGGTTCTGTCGACTTTGAGTGCGATATCACCAAAGATCGTGATAATCCCAGATGCGATGACTTTACAAGAACCGAAGAAGATGCGGATTACTAAACAACTCGATAATATTTGTGTCTGGGCGGAAATATATCACTATTAAATTTGTTTCTTTTTACGCTATTTTTATTTGTTTTTTATCGCCTGATGCTAAGGCATCTGCATCAAAAAAGAAAATCAAAAATAATTCAAATTATAAAAATCGCCTATTTCCGACCAGGCACAAATTAGTAACATGGCCATAACCTTCATCGTTAACAGACAAACTTGTACTAAGCAGAAAAAGTAATGAAGGAAACGCCAAACATGGGGCCACAGGTATGTATAAAAGCTGTTTCTTGTACAAGAAACAGCTTTTTTTGTGGAATTCAATGAAGGAAACCCATTCTCTTGACCTGGAAAAAAACAAAATCCTTTACATTTATCTATCAAGATTCGTTGCCTGTATGCTTCATAATGTTATTCGGCGAATTCTATGTTTTCTCTATCTAAATTTATATAACTTACAATCGTTTAACCCGAATTATGATTGTTAAAGAGCACTTATATACCGGAAGGATCACGTCTATCGATGTGTTTAGAGGCATGACTATATTTGCCATGATTTTTGTGAATGAGCTGGCCGGGGTTCAAAACATTCCTTCCTGGATGAAACATGCCCTGGCCGAAGAGGATCGCATGACCTTTGTAGATGTAGTGTTTCCTGCTTTCTTGTTTATCGTAGGCATGTCAATTCCATTTGCCATTAATGCCCGATTAAAAAAAGGAGGTACTACCATAAGTATCTGGAAACATATCATACAGAGAACTATTGCCTTACTGGTCATGGGGCTCTATATGGTAAATGCAGAGTATGGTTATGACGAATCAAAAATGTGGATTTCTATGGCGCTATGGGGATTTTTGGCTTATAGCCTGCCCATCCCTATATGGAATCAGTATGCTGCAAGTTTTTCCAAACCATTAAAACGTATTTTGCAATACAGTGCCATCCTGGTGTTGATTGTGATGTACTTTTTATATATACAAGATACCGGTATCCGGGGAATGACTGCTAAGTGGTGGGGTATTCTTGGGTTGATAGGCTGGGCATATCTGATCACTTCACTAGTGTATTGGTCTACAAATGGTAAGATCATTGCGATCCTGATCTTTCTTGTGATCTGTATTGGGATCAACATATCCGATGTGGCGCAATGGGATCAAAATACCGGGTTGTCCTGGATAGGCATTATAGGCAGTCATTTTGCTCATACTTCTATTGTAGTTTGCGGGCTAGTTACTTCCCTCTTTTTCTTTGAAAGGAAATCAAAAAAGATTGTTAATCCCAATATTATTGTTTTTGCAGTACTGCTATTTGTGGCTGGTTACCTGCTACGCCCTTATTATGAAGTGTCTAAGATTAGAGCAACCCCTTCCTGGTGCCTGTATTCGGCAGGGTTTTGTGTACTGATCTATTACCTTATGTATTGGTTGATCGAACTCAAAAAATTAGTTCGCTGGTCTCATTTTATTATGCCTGCAGCTTCAAACCCCTTGTTAATTTATATTATTCCCGGGATCATTATGTATTTAAGTATGCTGCTAGGGATTACCATCATACCCGATTTTTTTACCAGCGGCATCCCCGGGATTCTATGGTCTCTGGGGTTTACTATTATCATGTTGTTTGTCGTAAAACTTTTTAATAGAATGCATATACAATTGCGGTTGTAGCTGTTTGTTATCGCCAATGGAAAAAAATTTATTGGACACCTCGAGATGACAGAAAAATCAAGACGCTGTCATGTCCCAGGACATAACCTTCTGGAGAGCCATCGAGATATCGTTTAAGATCGCTACGTTACAAGAATCAAAACTTTTATAATCGTTTTAATAAATACCCAAACCTCGCAATTCTTATGTTGCACAGGTCAGAGTCATAGAGATAACTAAGTTTCAAGAATTTTTTTATTCTTTCAATTATTTACAATAAAACTGTGTACACACAGGTAGCAGAAGTCCTCCTTTTGGCCCAATGTCATTTAGTTAAGAAACCTTTTATATACTCCCTTTCCTAAAGAAGAGGACTGGCCCGCCTGACGGATCTACCGGTAGACAGGCGGGCAGGGGTGAGGTTAAATCAAAAAAACTCTTAACTAAATGACATTGGGGTTAGGGGGTTATCCCACAAAAGGATTTAATTCAAAAGGATACGCTTCTCTGGTAAAAAACCCGAATTTAAACCCTACTGCTTTTGCATAGACAAAGCTTTGTATGGTAAAATTATACTCTACAGGAGCATTGAGTTCTTTCATCAGGTTGATAATACGATATAATTTGGTCTTTGAGATGCCTAATCTGCAGGCCAGCTCCTCGGGGCTACCAGTAGCTTGCAGGCGGATCATCTGATCAATCCGCTCTAAAAGCTCGATGTGTTGGATGATGATTTTCATGAATTTGTTTGTTTAGTGGTTATTAATCTTGATTGTTCAACTGCAGATAACGATTGGGGTTTATGTTTATTTGTAATCATAAAAAAGCATAAGCAAGCGGTTCATGGAATGGGAAATGATTGGAGGCCAGTACACAAACTGTTCTTTTTTGTTAGCAATAGTCTATTTCGGGCTTTATAGATGTGTTGTATGGCATCCTCATATAATACTCTTTATAGCGTTTATGGATCCAGGCATAGAGGATGATCTCATAAGGGTGGCAATGCACCAGCTGATACATATATAATGCCTGTAAGATATCCTGGGTATATCGAATTATACTGTAATATGGGTAGGAGTTCATAATTACTACTGGTTTAGTATATATTTATGTCCTAAACCAGTAGTATGTTACCCTTGTGACGCCTAATTTTTTAAAGCTGGTTGGTAAAAGAAGAAAGTTTCTATGTCAAAATCAAAGGATTATTCTGCCAATACTTCCTGTAATCGTATGGCCTTTTCTTTATAAATACCATTGTATTCGATAATTTCCCGGAGTCTGGCAATCGTTTTGTGTGTGTTCCCTAATTTCAAATAGGCAAGTAACTCATACCATGTTGCCGCTTCATAATAGCTGCTGTTTTTTTCAATATGTTCAAACTGAGTAATCGCTTTCTGTTCCTGATCAGTATTCATATAACTAGTACCCAGATACAATCGCAATGCCTCCTGATTTATCAATTCAGGATGCTTTTCGAGGGCAGTGATTACCTTTGCATATGCCTCATGAGTATAGTCTTTCATTATATTCTGCAGCTCATTGCTAATTTCTCCCCTGGTCACATCGACTACTGGAAAAGGTGTGTAATAGGCCATATACAGATCTTGTGTTTTATGGTTGCTATCCAGTGTATGCCATAGCAATGCACCTATGCTCAATAGCACAATAATTGAAGCCGCAATCTTCCAATACGCATACAACCAGGAAGCAGAAGTAGTTTTCTGTTCCTCTTTGATTTCTTTATGGATCTTTACCAGTTTTTCTTTAAAAGCGAGGGTGTCTTTATCCTTCAACGTTTGGTGTAGGTCCCGGTGTTTTTCTACTTCGGTTTGCAACTCGGGGTCATCGGTCATTTCTTTTTCAAAAGCCGCCAGCTCCTCTGCAGATAAGCTATTGGCGAGGTATTGTTCTATTTTTTCAAATATTTCCGGGGTTCTTTTCATACAGCCTATTCTTTTTCAGGGGTGAATTTTAACTCCTGATATAACGGATCCTTTTCGATCATCTCTATCAGTGATCGCTTGCATTCAAATTTTTTCTTTCGTGTATATCCTTCAGAATATCCGGTGAGCTTACCAATCTCTTTCATGCTTTTTCCATCAAAAACCAAGGTAAGTACCTCTTTGCAGGAATCGTTTAATCTCATAAAATATTTCCGATACAGGTGCTGGCGTTCTTTATGCGTTATTTCTTCAATAACCGAAATACTCATATCTTCAGAGGTGAGGTGAATTTCTTCTGTGATCACTAATTTTTTATTTTTTCTCAACCTGTTTCTCCAAATATTTTTACAAACCGCATAAAAATAGGTGCGTAAAGAACAATGAAGCTCCAGAGAATCTGTTTTTAATTTCTGATATATAAATACCAATGCATCCTGAAACACATCTTCTACATCTTCTTCGTTCCCGGAGTTTTGAAGGATATATCGTCTGATATATGGCTGGTTTTTTTTATAAAAAGCTTTAATAACCGCCTCTTCTCCTGCAATAATACCTTCTAAAATCTTACACTCTTCAGATTTGCTCATAGGTTTATGTGTTAAAACAGCAGATTGTTACCTTTTGAATACGATTAAATCATCTGTAAAAGTAACATTTTTAGTTTCTTTGCTATTAACAGGATATAGTTAAAGTTTAAAAAAACAGCGGATTCCGTTGCTAAAATGCTAACACATAGCTCTAGTTTATAAATTACGTTGATTAATTTCACTAGAATGCTTTATATCCCATCCTAAATCCTTCATAAAAAGTATTTTTTTATGTAACGAGTGGCAAGATAATATAACAGGATTTCTGGAAGCCAGTGGCGCAATGCCAACTATGAAGAATCTTTTGCTAACGCTAAAAAAGGATTGGAGATTAGTATTGTTCATTTAGAAAAAAACAGCATCGTAAATCTACACCAACCTAATATCTTCTTTAAACAGCATATGAATATATTCTGCATGGATTTCTGCATGGTGTTTGTTTTCCATACAGTGAAAAAGTAGATGAATTAATCCATAATCTCCCAGGCTATCGCGATATTCGTGTTTTTCTTTGTTCTTTACCCATAAAATAAAACAACATAAGTGACCAATTTCACCTAGCTTTTCGGGATCTTCTAGGCATTTACGAAATTCGTCTAACTCCATCAGCGCATATTCATCATACTTTCGCTTACAAAAGTTATAATCAAACGTATGTTTATACGATTTGAGCCTTCTATTCTGTATTTCATAGTTCATACCACTCATAACATAAGATTCATTTACATTAGGTATAGCTATCATCATAGTCATACGATATTGGGTTATATCTATTTTTACAAATCGCATGCCAAGACTTTGAAAAATTAACCTAAAAAAATGTGAAAAAGTCTTAAAAGCTGACACAGCGTAGAACTCATTTGAAGTTTTCATTCTGGGCTGCAAAAGGCATTCCTGCCCGCCAGGCATTAGTTAAACAGGCTTATTTTTTCGCTTCCAGACAAAAACTTCAAAATGAGTCCTGTTTAAAAAAATGGAATAATTCCAATACAAAAATACAAAATTTGGAATAATTCCTAGTTATGAATTGAAATATATTTCAACGTGATTTCGGCCTAAAATGTATTGGTATCCCGTAATATATAGACACTATAGCTTCCTCTACACAAAATACACAAACAAGTCAAATGACTCCAGCCCAAATGTTAATAAACTTTTCAAAAACAACTAGTTAAGAACCTTACTATGGCCTCCTGTTTTTGTATTTAGCTTGCTTAAAAATCTGCTTTAACAACGTCCATTGTTAATAAAACCTAATAAGTTTATTTTCAAAAAAAGAGTATGGCTATTAAATTTACTTTAAGAATTCAGGACAGAATTCTATGTATTTGATACATTCTGGTATGCTTTTTGGGGAAAGAACAGTCAGAATGAAGAAAATGGGAAACAAATCAAATCGTGAATTATGCAGTATAAAGTAATTGATGCAAAAAGCCAGTTTTTTGGCAAAGTGTTGGATTTCGAATCCTGCTCTACTTTAAGTGATTTAGGAGGAGTGCTCTTAAAGATTGGGAGAAACAGAGTCTCTCTATTTAAATTTAACGAAGTAGAATTGGTATAGCGCCATTCTACTTCTTTCTACGTTAATTCTTTTTTAATTTATCTTATAAAAATTAAACGATTATCTATATACCTCTTATTTATATTCTCGATGAGTAGTAGTTGTCAGAACAAGATAGCTATTGATAATATCCATACCATTCCTGATATTGCCAAAGAGAATCAACCCTATGCCAATGTTTTTAAAATATTAGATGGTGTCTGGAAAGGACAATTTCTAATCTTTGAAGATCAAAAACGATTGCCAAAGGATAAAATAGAACTAAAAAATATTTCTCATTCAAGCCTGCAAAAAGATGGATTGAAACAAATTAACAGCATTGATGTTGAACAAATTTACACCTCAGAGAGCCCTTATTTCCAAAAAGTAACCATCACTGATCTATATCCAAATACAGGGCAAAAAATTGTAAGTAAAGGTGTTAATAAAATCCAGGATGGCCAGATGTGGTGTGTAGTGAAAAAACCCGATGAAACCGTCGTTCATAAAGGTACTGCAGAAGGAAATCATACGATTATATGGCAACGGGATGAAAAAAACCCTCAGAAAATAGAATATTTCAAAGAAATAGTCTCAGATAATTTTTACGAAATCATCGGATGGGGATATTATCAGGGTGACAACCCGAAATTGTCACCACGGCTTTGGTTTTATGCCAAATATGAACGACAACATAAAGACTGATCCAACTAGAAAATTTATGTTGTTACATCACGTTTTATCCTAATTCACTAATTCTCTTTACATATTTACCAATCACATCAAACTCCAGGTTCACCCTGGTCCCTATCTTGAAGGTGTTAAAATTGGTATGCGCATACGTAAAAGGAATAATCGCTACGCTAAATTCATTCTTTTTAGAATTCACCACCGTCAGGCTTACCCCATTCACTGTGACCGAACCCTTTTCTATGGTGATATTACTCAACCCGGGACCATAACTAAAGGTAAAATACCAACTCCCTTCTGCTTCAGTAATCGCTGTGCAAACCGCCGTTTGATCCACATGTCCCTGTACAATATGACCATCCAATCGATCACCCAGCCTCATCCCGCGCTCCAGGTTAATAATATCTCCTTGTTTTAGATCCTTCAGATTAGTCTTATTCAGTGTCTCTTTAATGGCAGTAACTGTATAGCTATCATTCTCGATAGAAACCACGGTAAGACACACTCCATTATGCGCTACACTCTGATCAATTTTTAGTTCGGAAGCAAAATTGGCACGCACCGTAATGTTCAGATTTTCCTTATCTGCTTGTAAAGATATCACCGTTCCTAATTCTTCAATGATTCCTGTAAACATAAATGCGAATTATTTAGTTAAATTTGTGACCTTGAAAGTCGAGACTTTCCCGATAGCTATCGGGATTAGGTTTCAAAAATACTGTAAAAGTAGTTTATACAATGAAGAAAGAACAAAAAATAAGACTAGGGATCTCTATAGGTGACCTTAATGGTATTGGGAGCGAAGTAGTCCTTAAAACTTTTGAAGATTCCCGAATGCTGGATTTCTGTACTCCGGTGATTTTTGCTTCGGTAAAGATTCTTTCTTTTTTGAAAAAACACTATGAGAGTACCACCAATCTGCACGGTATCGATACAACTGCCCAAATTCTCGACGGAAAAATAAATGTGCTCAACGTTTGGAAAGAACCGGTGGATATTAATTTTGGAACCGAAGAAGAAAAAATAGGAGAATACGCTATCAAATCACTCAAAGCCGCTACCGAAGCACTCAAAAACGATGAAATTGATGTGCTGGTCACCGCACCCATCAATAAACACAGTATCCAGTCTGAAACTTTCAACTTCCCCGGCCATACCGATTATCTCAATCAGGAGTTAGAAGGAAACAGCCTCATGTTTATGATCACAGATACACTTAAAGTAGGGCTACTCACCGATCATGTGGCAGTAAAAGATATTGCCGATACAATCACTCCAGAGCTTATCGAACAAAAAATAAATACGATTCATCTCGCACTGAAGCAGGATTTTGGCATCTCAAAACCAAAGATCGCCGTATTGGGCATCAACCCGCATAGTGGTGACAACGGTGTGATCGGCAAAGAAGATGAAGAAGTGCTCAAGCCCACCATCAAAAAGATCAATGAATCCGGCATATTGGTATACGGCCCCTATGCTGCAGATAGTTTTTTTGGATCCAATACCCACAAAGCTTTTGATGCTGTGGTAGCATCCTATCATGATCAGGGCCTTATCCCTTTCAAGACCTTATCTTTTGGTAAAGGAGTCAACTACACCGCAGGGCTCAATAAAGTACGCACCTCTCCCGATCACGGTACGGCATTCGAGATCGCCGGAAAAAACAAAGCAGATAACAGTTCGTTTAAAGAAGCCGTTTTTGCAGCATTAAAAATTTATAAAAACAGAAAAGAATATGCCGAGCTCACCAAAAATCCCTTAAAAAAGCAACCCCGTAAAGCACAGAATAAGAGTAAAAGTGAGTGAGTGTGTTAATGGTGAGTAATTGAGTAAAATAAGAGTTTTTGAGAAGCTTTAGACTTCGCGGTGAACAAAAAAATAGGCACTAACTATTAATTTTGACACTATATAAAAACTAAATTTCTTGAAAAAGTATCTCACTCGAAGACTCAAAAACTCAAAGACTATCCTACTCACATATTAAAACACTAACAATCTGATATAATTTTGTTTAGAAAAACACTTTGATTATGAATTTTTGTTATCTTTGCACCCGCCATAACCAAATTGGGAGGCATCTGAAACTGATGATGAAATGATACAACTTAAAGAGTATACTATTCCTTTTGTTGGACTGAAGCAAGGATTACACCAGTTTGAGTATCAAATTGACAATACGTTCTTTGAGCATTTTGAGTATGACGAGTTCAATGCAGCAGCAGTAAAAGTTGATCTGAAGTTTAACAAGAAAACAACCATGTTAGAACTTCAGTTTACAGCTACAGGAACTGTAAATGTATATTGTGACCTCACCAACGAACCTTTTGACTTACCAATCAAAAATGATTTCTTTTTGGTAGTAAAGTTTGGAGATGAATATAATAATGAAAACGAAGAACTTCTTATTCTCCCTCATGGCGATTATGAAGTAAACATTCAGCAATATATTTATGAGCTCATTGTGTTGGCGATGCCTTCCAAAAGAGTGCATCCCGGTGTAGAAGATGGCACATTAGAATCAGACATACTAGAAAAGCTGGAAGAACTAAGTCCAAAAGAGCAAACAATAAAAAATAATGATGAGGAAACAGATCCTCGTTGGGATAAATTAAAAAACTTATTAAACGATAAATAATAGCGTAAGCCATGGCACATCCTAAGAGAAAAATATCGAAAACCAGAAGAGATAAAAGAAGAACGCATTATAAAGCTTCTGTACCACAAATTGCTACAGATCCTACTACAGGAGAAGCGCATCTATATCATAGAGCACACTGGCACGAAGGTAAATTATATTACCGCGGTCAGGTGGTTATCGACAATACTGAAGAAGAAGTAGTATAAGGATACTGTTAAAATTCTAAGGAAGGCTCTCGCATTTGTGAGAGTTTTTTTGTTTTTAGTTGAATATGTGTCAAAATCCCGTTATTTTGCGCCATATTTGTGTATAATTTAGTAATTTCAACGACTTTTTAGGCATTTTTGTGCTATAGTTTCGTGAAATGAGCGTAATTAAGAATTTCAAGATTCCTCAATGGTTATCGACGAAAAATCTTGTGCTGGCGCAGGCTGGGAACTATTGCGAATCCATCTGATTTTTGAAAACAGGTGAAACTAAAACTAAGATATGAGTAAAATCACAGCCGCTATCACAGCTGTAGGCGCATATGTGCCAGACTATGTGTTAACTAATAAGATTTTAGAAACAATGGTTGACACAAACGATGAATGGATCTCTTCTCGTACAGGTATTAAAGAACGCAGAATATTAAAAGATAAGGACAAAGGAAGTTCTTATTTGGGGATCAAAGCGGCAGAAGACCTCATCGCTAAAAAAAATCTGGATCCAAAGGAGATAGACATGGTGATTTTTGCCACTGCTACTCCCGATCTTCTTGTTGCAGCTACTGCGGCATATGCAGCTTCTCAAATTGGCGCAGTAAATGCCTTTTCTTATGATTTACAAGCGGCTTGTTCCAGTTTTTTGTATGGGATGTCTACCGCGGCCAGCTATATAGAAACCGGAAAATATAAAAAGATCCTGCTCATAGGAGCCGATAAGATGTCTTCTATAATAGACTATACCGACCGTACCACCTGTATCATTTTTGGTGATGGCGGGGGTGCTGTACTCTTTGAACCCAATGAAGAAGGTTTGGGACTACAGGATGAATACTTGCGTACAGATGGTATCGGAAGAGAATTTCTGAAGATCGAAGCAGGAGGTTCTTTATTACCCCCTTCTGAAGAAACCGTAACCAAAAAACAGCATTTTGTACAACAAGACGGAAAAACGGTATTTAAATATGCCGTTTCCAATATGGCAGATGCCAGTACAAAAATCATGGAACGCAATCATTTAACAGTAGAAGATGTACACTGGCTAATCCCACATCAGGCCAATAAACGCATCATTGATGCAACTGCAAATAGAATGGGGCTGGACCACAACAAGGTTCTTATGAATATACAGCGATATGGTAACACGACTTCGGCAACCTTACCATTATTATTGCACGATTACGAAAAACAACTCAAAAAAGGAGATAATATCATTTTTGCCTCATTTGGTGGAGGCTTTACATGGGGCGCCATTTATCTAAAATGGGCTTACAATTTTTAAAACATCTAAACACACAATACCCAATATTATGGATTTAAAAGAAATTCAGAATTTAATTAAATTCGTAGCCAAATCAGGGGCCAGCGAAGTAAAGTTAGAGATGGATGATGTTAAAATCACCATCAAAACTGCATCAGACGACAGTAGAGAAACGACATTTGTGCAGCAAATACCCGCCGTCGGGGGTGCTGCAACTCCTCAGTCTGTAACTCCTGTGCAAGCGACTCCTCCCGCTACTATCACACAGGCAGCTACAGAAGAAAGCGTATCAGACGGTAATTCAAAATACATAACCATCAAATCTCCTATTATAGGAACTCTGTACAGAAAACCATCACCAGACAAATCAACCTTTGTAGAAGTAGGTGATACTATAAAAGTAGGTGATGTGCTTTGTATTATAGAAGCTATGAAACTTTTTAACGAGATCGAAAGTGAAGTTTCAGGTAAAATCGTAAAAGTATTAGTTGATGATTCTTCTCCGGTAGAATTTGATCAACCACTTTTCTTAGTAGATCCATCATAATTAACCTCAAAAATCCAATCCCGATGACTTTCGGGACAAATTCCAAAAACAAAAAAGCTGGAATTTGCTCTTTGGATATTGTAATTTCTAAGAAGTTATGTTTAAAAAAATTCTAATTGCAAATAGAGGTGAGATTGCGATGCGAGTAATCAGAACCTGCAAAGAAATGGGGATAAAGACAGTAGCGGTCTATTCTACAGCAGATGCAGAAAGTTTACACGTGCGTTTTGCAGATGAAGCGGTTTGTATCGGACCTGCACCCAGTAGTGAATCCTATCTTAAGATGTCTAATATTATAGCAGCTGCAGAAATTACGAACGCAGATGCCATACATCCTGGTTATGGATTTTTATCTGAAAACGCAAAATTCTCTAAAATTTGTGAAGAACACGAGATAAAATTTATCGGTGCCAGTGCAGAGATGATAGACAAAATGGGTGATAAAGCCTCTGCAAAAGCTACGATGAAAGCTGCCGGAGTGCCAACCATCCCGGGAAGCGAAGGTATTCTAGATTCTTTTGAAGAAACAGAAAAGCTTGCCGATGAAATGGGATATCCTGTAATGCTGAAAGCAACCGCCGGAGGCGGAGGAAAAGGAATGCGCGCCGTTTGGAAAAAAGAAAACCTTAAAAAATCCTGGGATAGTGCCAGACAAGAAGCCGCAGCTGCATTTGGCAATGATGGGATGTATATGGAAAAACTTATCGAAGAGCCCCGCCATATCGAAATCCAGATTGTTGGTGATAGCAATGGCAGGGCATGTCACTTATCTGAAAGAGATTGCTCTGTACAACGCAGACATCAAAAACTTACTGAAGAAACCCCCTCTCCATTTATGACGGACGAGCTCCGTAAAAAAATGGGTAAAGCTGCAGTTAAAGCAGCCGAATATATTAAATATGAAGGCGCGGGTACAGTAGAGTTTCTGGTAGATAAGCACCGCAACTTCTACTTTATGGAAATGAATACACGTATCCAGGTAGAGCATCCGATCACAGAGCAGGTTGTAGACTATGATTTGATCAGAGAACAGATATTAGTAGCCGCAGGAGTACCGATTTCTGGTAAGAATTATTTTCCGCAGTTACACTCTATAGAATGTAGAATCAACGCCGAAGATCCTTACAAAGATTTTAGGCCATCACCAGGTAAAATAACCAATTTACATATCCCCGGAGGCCATGGCGTGCGGGTTGATACCCACGTATATAGCGGCTATAGTATTCCGCCTAATTATGATTCTATGATTGCCAAGTTGATCACAACCGCACAAACACGCGAAGAAGCAATCAATAAAATGAAAAGGGCACTCGATGAATTTGTTGTAGAAGGAATAAAAACTACAGTTCCTTTTCATAGACAGTTAATGGATCATCCACAGTATGTAGCTGGTAATTATACTACCAAGTTTATGGAGGATTTTGAAATGGAAGATCCAGAAGAGTAAACAATTAAAACATAAGCCTCAGTAATGGGGCTTTTTTATGAATTTAAGCTATTGGGAATATAAAACCTGGTTATCCAATGTCGATTTCACTATTGTTGGTAGTGGAATTGTAGGTCTCTCCTGTGCACTACGATTAAAAACTAACTTTCCTGCTTCCAAAATCCTAATCCTCGAGCGGGGAATGCTACCCAATGGAGCAAGTACCAAAAATGCAGGATTTGCCTGCTTCGGAAGCTTGTCTGAAATCATTGATGATTTAAATTCGCATACAGAAGAAGAAGTACTGCAGCTTGTTCAAAAAAGACATCAAGGGCTGCAGCTATTAAGAAAAACTTTAGGAGATCAAACTATTGAATATTTGCAACATGGAGGCCATGAACTTTTCATTCTCGACGATGAGGGATTGTATAAAAAATGCCTTTCAAAACTAAAAGAAATCAATCAGCTATTGAAGCCTGTTTTTAAAGATGAGGTCTTCTGCACCAATAAAAACACTTTCAATTTTAAAAATATTCAATCTCAATATATAGCAAATCAATTCGAAGGTCAGATCGATACCGGTAAAATGATGGAAGCACTGCTAAAAAAAGTACAAGCATCTGGTATCAAAATTCTGAATAATTGCAAAGTAACAGCAATTGATGATCTTAACACTTCTGTAGAAATAAAAACCGATCAATTTACGTTTTCTACTCATAAAGTATTGATTGCGACCAATGGTTTTGCTTCGCAATTAGGTATTAATGCAGTAAAACCCGCTCGTGCCCAGGTACTGATTACCAAACCTATTGATGATTTGCATATCAAAGGAACCTTTCATCTGGATCGGGGATATTATTATTTTAGAAATATAGACAACAGAATTTTGTTGGGTGGTGGCCGTAATTTGGATTTTAAAGCCGAAGAAACTACAGAAATGATACAAACCCAATCGATACAACAAAAGCTAGAAGAAATTTTGCATGAAGTGATTTTACCAGATACTAATTTTGAAATTGAACGGCGATGGAGTGGCATTATGGGAATAGGAAATCAAAAAAAAGCCATCGTAAAACAAATATCCAACAATACCTTTTGTGGTGTACGCCTGGGCGGTATGGGTGTTGCCATAGGAAGCATTGTTGGCACGGAATTGGCAGATCTATTGTAAATAAATCTGGTTTAAGACATGCAAAAATACGTTCGTTTTATACTTAAAAGCATGGTTGCTTTTCTAATACTCAGTGTTCTTTGGGTATTAGTATATAGATGGGTAGATGTTCCGGCTACACCCTTAATGGGTATACGTAAACTACAATCCAAACAAAGACATATTATCCAACACCGATGGATACCCCTATCACAGATTTCCAAAGATTTGCAGCTCGCTGTGATTTGCAGCGAAGATCAACGATTTATAGAGCACCAGGGTTTTGACAAAAAAGCGATTGAAAAAGCCATCACCGAACATAAAGCCGGTAAACGATTGCGCGGCGCCAGTACCATCTCGCAGCAAACGGCAAAAAATGTGTTTTTATGGCCTCATCGCAGTTGGTTGCGCAAAGGATTAGAAAGTTACTTTACTTTTTTGATAGAAACGTTTTGGAGTAAAGAACGTATCCTCGAAATTTATCTGAACAGCATCGAAATGGGCAATGGAATTTATGGGGCAGAAGCAGCTGCCCAATTTTGGTTTAACACATCGGCAACCAATCTTCATAAAGAAGAAGCCGCAGCCCTTGCCGCAATTCTTCCTAATCCACTTCTTTTTTTGGCAAATCCCCCTTCGGCATATACGCAAAAAAGAAAAGAATGGATTCTCTCTCAAATGCATAATTATGGTACTTTAGTATTTGATAAGAAACAGCAAAATGAGTACAAAGAATAGTAAACAAGAACTACTGGAGCAATGCAAAAATTATGTGGACCAACGACTACAACGTATTCAAAAAACGATTTCAGATATTCAAGAGTCTCTAACCTCAGAAACCAAAAGTACCGCAGGAGATAAGCATGAAACCGGTCGTGCCATGCTTCAGCTGGAATGTGAAAAAGCAGGAAATCAATTGGCCGAAGTGCAAAAACTACAAGAAGTTTTAGCCAAAATAGATCTCTCCTCTTCTTCAATACATATTCGCCTGGGCAGTCTCGTTGGGACTTCACAAGGAAATTACTTTCTTAGTATTTCGGCAGGAAAATTAACTGTTAAAAACGATACTTACTTCGCTATCGCTGCCAATACCCCTATTGGTAAATTGTTGTTAGGAAAAACCATTGGAGATAGTTTTAATTTTAATAGGAAGAAAATTCGTATTAAAACCTTTATTTAATTACATTAATTAACGCTTAACTATGTTAACATTTATTTAACCGGAATAAATAATCTGAAAAGTTTAGTTTGGGTAAGTTTGCGCTCAAATATATTAAAAACCTAAACTTTTATTATGAAAAAATTATTATTTATTATTTTTGCTTTTTTTTATTTAAATACTCATGCTGATGATATAGAAATTATTGATAAGACATATTCTAATTCCTACTGTTATACGGGATTTAAAATTAGATTAAAATTAGATCGCCCACCAGCTAGATATGTAGAAATGACAGTCGGCGGAGGTATTTCGCGTATATATAAAATTTATAAATCTGATTTTAAATATTCAAACGGAAAATTTATTTATGACACTCAACAATTAAATTTCTATAATGGTGTTAATCGAATTGACGTTAGAGTAGAAAGTAAAGGGGCTAGAAGACCGAAAATAAGAGAATATAAAACCGTTAACCTATGCACTCTTGATGAATTTAAAGGGTATACTGTTCGTTCTATTGACTATAAAAATAATGACCCCACCAGCTGTATAACTAACAATACAATTAGCACTCAATTTTTTAATATCATATCAACTGCTAACTTAATAACCAATCGAGTTTATGCATTAGAGGATGGTACTTTTGAAGGCCCAATCGGTAGAGGTTTTTATAGAATATTAAGCGGTCCCTCAGCTCCTCGGACTGATGCTTGGACTACAGTGTCAGTAATTAAAGGTGGGCCATACTCAGAAGATTTGTGCATTGATTCTGATAGGGATGGAATTCCTGATGATAATGATAATTGCCCAAGAACTAGCAATCCAAATCAGGAAGATATTGACAGAGATGGTAAAGGTGATGTTTGTGACAGTCAAGACAATAGAGATTCTGATGGAGATGGAGTACAAAATTATGAGGATAATTGCCCTGATGAAGCTGGCCCTAGGTCTAATAGTGGTTGTCCTGGACAGTCTGACCTTAGTCTAAGCGAATCAGACATTAATGTCTTTAGTGATTGCTTTGAATGCACCTCTCAATTAGATTTATTAAATCCCGGTTTTTTAGGTGGGTCTATAGCAATAAATAAACATGTATTAATTATGGAAAGCGGTGTAATAAGAACACTATTCAGAGTTAAAAATACTGGTGATGTTGCTTCAAATCCGACAAAAATCAATTTTTATTTATCTTCAGGTTATCATAGTACTCAAGGACTCAAAGCAAATAATAAAACTTTATCTGTTGGAAGTATAAATCCTGGTGAATTTTATATAAATGACATAACGTTTAATTACAATACTGATTTCCCTGTAGATAGAGGCTATTATTACCTTGTCATTGATGTTGAATCAGATGGAAACGAAAAAGACAACCAAAACAATTATAAAAGCATACCTGTATTGGTAAAATCGACTTTTGACCAAAGAAATATCAATACTCCAGATTTTTCAAATTCAAAACAAAAACCTTATAAGGTTTTTGTTTTTAGTATCGAAGGTTTACTACTACTGCAAAAAGTTGTAACTACAAAAGATGAAGAAAAAGTATTTATTGAAAGTTTATCTCAAGGATTCTACATTGTGAAAAATGGTAAAGAAACATATAAAGTAGCTAAATAATTTCAAATTTTTATTCCTAAAAAAGAATTTAATGCGGTTTTGGCAAGGAGTCATAACCGCATTTTTTATACTTCTTTATTTTTTCATTACTAAATGCTTTCAGCAATAGCATAAAAAAATCATTTTAAGTAAATTGCCGGCTTATAAATCATCCGTACCATGCAGCAATTTTTTGTACTAACTCTTTTTGGGATATTACTTTTTTCGTGTAAACCTTATGAAAACACCAAAATCAGGAAAAACCAGATTACCTATGAAGATTTTAGGGCAGATCAAAGACTATATCCTACCGATGATGGTATACTAAAATATATAGATAAAGGGAAAGGCCCGGTAATTGTGCTCCTGCATGGTGTTCCTACTTCGGGATGGTTGTACCGCAAAATGATCAATCCCCTGATTGCCTCGGGATATCGTGTGATTGTACCAGATATGCTAGGGTATGGATCCAGCGATTCTCCTGAAGGCTTTGAGATCTATAATGCAGAAAATCATGCCAAGCGACTTTTACAACTCATGGAAGCATTGGGCATAAATACCTGGTCACATGTGATGCATGATGCAGGAGGTATATGGACCTGGGAGCTCATGAAACAGGCACCAGATAAGATCGAAAAGCTAATTGTACTTAATACAATTATTTATGAAGAAGGGTTTTATCCACCAGTACGAATGAAACCGGGCGGATTTGCCAAAACTGCCATGTGGGCCTATCGTAATGGGGTAACCACAAATACCCTGTTAAAAAACCTATTCAAACAAGGGCTAAAAGAAAACACACTGAATGTTCTGGATATCGAAGGTTATAAAACTCCTTTATTAGAGGGTAAAACAGATGCTATGTACTATTTCTATAGCCAAACCTGCAATGAGTTACCCGATTACTCTGAAGTCTTTGAAAATGTGGATATTCCGGTTACGGTAATATGGGGCATACATGATACCATGCTGCAATGGCCTCCACAACAAACCAAGGCTTCGAATGCGCTAAAGGTAAACAACGAAGATATTCATTTTGTGGATGAGAAGCACTTTTTACAGGAAACCAAAGGGGAAGAAATTGCTTATAAAATTATCGGTTTCTTAGTTAAGACTTAAATTTTTTACCCAGCTTTTTAATTCTATTCTAAGAATGGTGCCATTGATTAGTTCCTGGATTTGATATACTTCTTCTTTGCTCACTGCAAGATCGATGATATCTGAAGGGGTTCTTAATAATAAGGACCTGCAGTTTTGCGAATCTTTGCATTGACTACAACATTGGGATTGAATAGTAGTAGCGCAACAATCTGAAAAATCTTTTAGTTCACCCAGGGAGAGCAAAAATCCAATATCCCTGAATACCAATTGAATTTTGGGTATAGAAACAGCTGTTTCTCTTTTCCAAAAGAACGATATTCCCATCTCATTGCTGTAAATTTTATCAATAGCACTCATACTGAATCTATTTTGAATTCAAAAATACTATTATTTATAATAAATCTAAATAAAAATAAACTAAATAGTGTTAAACTTTACCTTGTCCTTCTCTCAGTATGTGCAAAGTATGTTACAAAAAAAGGATGAAACCCTGTCTACCAGCCAGCCAGCCTGGCGGTCAGACAGGGTAGATTAGAACGCAAAGCTTGTCTCATAAAGATGAGGATGTGTTTTTGCAGCCCAGAATGAAAAGTCTAAATGAGTTCTATATAATATCTTTTAACTTCAGTTGAAGGGAGATTTCTCCATTCCATTCATTTTCGTCAATGGTATAAGCAGCTTTAAAAGTTTGCCTGTCGGTAATTTGATCATATTTCGGGCCAAGGCCAAAACCAATTGCTCCGATAGCAATTCCATTTTTTTGCACGTTACATTTTAAATGTTTTTCATCGACACCAACACATTTTCCATAACCGGTATCTTTTAATTGCTCGGTCATAAACACGGGAGTCATATTCCCCGGACCAAACGGGGCAAATTGTTTGAGAATACGATAGAATTTTGGGGTTACCTGCTCCAATTCTATTCCCATATCGATTGTAATCTCTGGGGTAAGTAATTTTTTGTCAATGGTAGCAGCCACCACTTCCTCAAACTTTTGTTTAAAAGACTCATATTGTTCCTCTAGCAACGTTAATCCGGCTGCATATTTGTGTCCTCCAAACTGTTCGACGTGATCAGAGCAAGCATCTATTGCATTATATACGTCAAAACCTTTTACCGAACGCGCCGAGGCGGCTAATTTCTCTCCGCTTTTGGTAAAAACCAGGGTCGGGCGATAATAGGTTTCTGTTAACCGGGAGGCAACAATCCCTATCACTCCTTTGTGCCAGTTTTCTTCATAAACAACAGTCGTATATTGATCTTCTTCTTTATTTTGAAGTATTTGGGCTAATGCTTCCTGGGTAATACTTTTATCTGCATCTTTTCGATCATTATTATACAATTCTATTTCTGAAGCATATTGCAGTGCCGTTTCAAGGTTTTCTTCGGTTAACAAATTAACAGCATGTAAACCATGCCTCATTCTTCCTGCAGCATTGATTCTGGGCGCAATGATAAATACCACATCGGTTATAGTCAATGTTTCTTTTTTCACCTGTGATAGCATTGCCTTAAAACCTGTTCTGGGATGTGCATTGATCACCTGTAACCCATAATAGGCCAATACTCGATTTTCTCCTGTGATTGGTACAATATCTGCTCCAATAGCCGTGGCCACCAAATCTAAATAAAGCAGCAAATCCTCAATAGATTGGCCATTATTACCCCCCAGTGCCTGGACCAATTTAAATCCCACACCGCAACCACATAATTCTTTATAAGGATACTCACAATCTTCACGCTTGGGATCTAAAACCGCTGCAGCATCGGGGATGTTATCTCCGGGTCTATGGTGGTCACAAATGATAAAATCTATACCTTTTGATTTGGCATATGCGACTTTTTCGATCGCTTTAATACCACAATCCAAAGCGATGATTAGCGAAATATCATTGTCATGAGCATAATCAATTCCTAGATATGAAATACCGTATCCTTCCCCATACCGATCCGGGATATACGTGGCAATTTGAGAAGATCTCGTTTTAAGATAAGATGACATAAGTGCTACCGAAGTCGTGCCATCAACATCATAATCTCCATATACCATAATATTTTCATCATTGGCAATTGCTTTTTCGATCCTGGAAACCGCGAGATCCATATCTTTCATTAAAAAAGGATCATGTAAATCCTCTAAAGAAGGCCTGAAGAATTTTTTGGCCTGGTCATACGTTTCTATCCCTCGCTGTACCAAAAGTGAAGCGATCATTCTATCAATATTCAAGGTTTCAGCCAAGGTATTTACAATTGATGTATCGGGTTTAGGTTTCAGTGTCCATCTCATTTGTGTGAAAAAATCTAATATGAAAATCCAAAGTACAAAAAACATCTTGGCCATCCTTGATTTGATATTAGTTTTGTATTTTGCTTTGCTAAAAATTTACTAGTAAACTTAAAAAACATATACACATGCCATTAGTTACTCCACTATCAGCCGATCATGATCCAGAGACTCGGGAATTAGCAGCATTCTTTAATGAAACCCTGGGGTTTTGCCCTAATTCGGTGCTTACTATGCAAAGAAGACCGGCAATTTCTAAAGCATTTATCAATCTTAACAAAGCCGTTATGGCCAATGAAGGCCGGGTAACTTCGGCTTTGAAACGTATGATCGCCTGGGTGAGTAGTAATGCTACCGGGTGTCGATATTGCCAGGCACATGCTATTCGTGCTGCAGAACGCTATGGAGCCGAACAAGAGCAACTAGATAATATTTGGGAGTATAAAACACATGCTGCATTTAGCGATGCAGAACGTGCTGCTCTTGATTTTTCGCTTGCCGCGTCAGTAATTCCTAACGCCGTTGATGATAAAATCAAAACAGCACTTCATAAATATTGGAATGAAGGTGAAATTGTAGAAATGCTGGGTGTGATTTCTTTATTTGGATATCTGAACCGCTGGAATGATTCTATGGGTACTATGGTTGAAGAAGGGGCTATCGAATCTGGCGAAAAATATTTGGGAAAACACGGTTGGGAAAAGGGAAAGCATGTATAACCAAATACACCTGCAAGGTTTCCAAAACCTTGCAGGTGTTACCATTTACTTCTTACTTCTTCAAATAATACCGATAACTTTTATAGAGGAGGTAGAGGGTGATCAAAAGAATAAATACTGCCCACATCCAATAGGAACCTGGAAGATGAGCAGCTATCATTTGCGTGTCAGAATATTGGATTTTTCCTTCCCGTTCAAATTGTTTAGTAAATAAATAGCCTGTTTGAAGATAGGTACTTAATACACATTGAGTACCCAAAAACAACAATGTAAAAGCTTCTAGTTTTCTTACTCTGAGAATGGCAATAAAAAACAGAATTGCTGCAAAAATACTTAAGATGATCAACGCCAATAATGCATGAATCCATAAACATAGCGATAACACCATAATGGTAATAAGCAACCATAAGGTAATTTTGGAATTCACCCGGTTTTTTGCCGATGCAATTAGTACAGCCCCAGAAATTGCAGGCCCCAGTAATCCTCCTGCTGCTGTGAGTGCCCTAGCAAGGTGATAAGGCAAATAACTGGAAGACACATTTGAATATGCGATTCCACCACCGTTTTCATATATTTCAAGATAAATAAACTCCCCTCCAAGCAATAATGCAGTGAGCCCATGGCCCATTTCATGAAACCAGGTTCCTAACAATAAAAGGGGGTATTGTATCATCCCAAAATAGGGTAGTTGCCATAATAAAAACACAAGCAAGCTGGTTCCGATAATAGCGAGTAAAGGTTTATTTTTCACTTGTTTTAAAATTTAGAAATGCTTCTTTAGCCGGGTTAGGGTCTCAATAACAGAATTTAACTTCATTTATTTTAAAATCTCTTTTACTTTTTGCTGTAGTGTTGGCACTACCTCATCCTGAAACCATGGGTTTTTGGTGAGCCAAAAACGATTTCTGGGAGAAGGATGTGGTACCGGAAAATAGGTTGGCAAATATTCATAATATGCTTTAACGGTCTCTGTTAAATTTGCTTTTGCCAACTGTTTCAGATAATATTTCTGTGCATACTGCCCAATCAAAATGATCAATTGTAAATGTTGCATATGATCAAACAAGGGTTGATGCCAAAGTGGTGCACATTCTGGCCTTGGGGGCAGATCCCCGCTTTTTCCCTTTCCGGGATAACAAAATCCCATGGGGACAATGGCGATCTTGGTTTCGTTATAAAATAGGCTATCTGTAATCCCAAGCCATTTTCTAAGCTGTTTCCCACTAGGATCATCCCAGGGAATTCCGGAATTGTGCACCTTTGTTCCCGGAGCCTGTCCGATAATGATCATTTTGGCGTCTCTATGAGCAGTAACTACTGGTCGGGGACCTAATGGTAAATGCGCTTTACATACATCACACGCTCTGATATTTGAGAGTAGCGTATCCATTACTTCTTTTTTCCTTCTACAATAATCACAATTTCCCCTTTGGGAGGCTTGCTTTCAAAATGTTGTAATACTTCTTCAGCAGTGCCTCGTATGGTTTCTTCATGCAACTTACTCAATTCACGTGATACTGAAATCTGGCGATCGCCTCCAAAATACTCCACAAAACTTCCTAAGGTCTTTATCAATTTATGAGGAGACTCATAAAAAATCATGGTTCTTGTTTCTTCGGTTAATAATTTCAATCGGGTTTGTCTTCCTTTTTTGACGGGTAAAAAGCCTTCAAAAACAAATTTATCATTGGGTAATCCACTATTTACCAGTGCCGGAACAAAAGCCGTTGCTCCTGGGAGGCATTCTACCTCAATACCCTGTGTCACACAAGCTCTGGTTAACAAAAAACCAGGATCACTTATGGCTGGGGTGCCTGCATCACTAATCAAAGCGATGGTTTCTCCATGCTGTAATCTTTGGATAACACGATCTATCATTTTATGTTCATTATGCATATGATGACTTTGCATTGGGGTGTTGATCTCATAATGTTTCAGTAATTTTCCGCTAGTTCGGGTATCTTCAGCAAGTATCAGATCGACTTCGGTAAGCACTTTGATCGCTCTATAAGTCATATCTTCTAGATTACCAATAGGTGTCGGTACGATGTATAGTTTAGACATAATATTGAAAGAAAAAACCGAAAGCTTTTGCCTTCGGTAAAGATAACTTTTGCATCTTATTAGTTAAATCTTAAGGCCTTACTTTTTTTCCTAAAAAATAGGAAACCAATAACAAAATCAATGCTACCAAAGCTCCACCCCACTCTCCGTCACCTGCCTGCTGGTGTGCAAAAAATGCTAGTATAAAATTAAAGAAAAACCCGGCATACGCCCATTCCTTTAATAGTTTCCACTTATTCAACAAAATAACCGTAATTCCGGATAGCTTTAAAACAGCTAATGGATAAATGATATAACTCGGATAATTGAACGATGTAAAAGTTTGCAGGACCTCCTCATGATTAAAGATATACATCCCTGCAGAAAATAGCATTAATGCTGATAATAGCCCTGTAGCAATCCAATAAATGATTTTCATATGTATGAATTTTATGTTTAGTGTTCAAATTTACTAAGGATAGTATCCATAAAACGCTCTTCATACTCTTCTTTTCCTATCCAATTATTATAATCTGGTTTTACCATGTTTTTAATAAAATCTTGTGCCCCGTCTTTACTGCTCATTGTGCCCAATTGTGAAAGTACCCGATTATAATCGGCAGTACTTCCTTCAAAAAGATATTTGATAAATGCCAAACGGTCGTTTAATCCAATATGAATGTCTTTTCGCAGCTGATCATTAATGGATTTAGGCCTGTCATCATTTTCTGTAAGGGAATCTTGCGAAGTAAGTGTCATATCTTCTTTGTCATTTTTTTCATAAACCGAGTTGGACTCCAACGATTCTGAAAATATACCACTCTCTTCTGTAGTTGCAACAGCCGGAACAAAAAGATCTTCGGTAACCCGGGCATTAATCTCTTCAATAACAAGCTCAGGCTTGCTTTCGGTACCTGGTGCTTCGGCTACTTCTTTTTCCTGATTAATTTGTGATTCTGAAGATTCTTCGATCTCTGATTTTTCTTCTACTATTGGAGTCGGTTTGGGTTCTATAATTGCTTTAATTTTTTCTCTCACCTGCCTTAGCTCCTCTGATTCATCTTTATCCAATGCGTCTCTTACCTGCCCGATCGTAGGTTGAGGCCCGGCAAAATGAGATTCTGAAAAATTAAGTATCGTTAATTTTTCATAAAGCTGTCTGGCATCTTCCTGTAATTGGGATAAAGAAGACTTATCCTTATGTTGTAATATTCTATGGGCAATACTTATAAGTTCGGCTTCCAATTTCTTCTTCATAACTTTCTTATTCGTTTATAATACTGCTTTTTGTTTTTTAATAAATTTACCTCATCTTTAGAGCAATACCAAATAATCATTAAAATGAATTGGGTATGGGAAGAAGGGATTTCTTTTAATTGATGCTGAAAAATACAAAATGTTTCTCGAAAATACAGTAAATCATAAGGAGCAATTTGGGTGGATAGAGGTAATCTGTGGTTCTATGTTTTCGGGTAAAACTGAAGAATTGATTCGCCGGTTAAAGCGTGCTCAATTTGCAAAACAAAAAGTTGAAATATTTAAACCCGCGATCGACGTGCGTTATGATGATGAAATGGTGATTTCTCATGATGCAAATGAAATTCGCTCTACTCCGGTTCCCGCAGCAGCCAATATTAGAATTCTTGCCAATACCTGTGATGTAGTAGGAATAGATGAAGCACAATTCTTTGATGATGAAATTGTAGCGGTTTGTAACGATTTGGCAAATCAAGGGATTCGTGTGATTGTTGCGGGATTAGATATGGATTTTAAAGGAAATCCTTTTGGGCCAATGCCAGCATTGATGGCTACTGCCGAATATGTTACCAAAGTGCATGCTGTTTGCACCAGAACCGGAAATCTGGCTCAGTTCAGCTACCGAAAATCTGCAAAAGATGACCTAGTTTTATTGGGAGAAACAGAAGAGTATGAGCCGTTAAGTCGTGCCGCTTATTATAAAGCTATGCTTAAGGAAAAAGTAAGAGATATGAATGTAAAAGACCCCGAAGAAGTATCCAAAAAACCTAAGAAATCTGATGGATAGCACCAACGAAACTGTTCTCGAAATCAATTTGGCTCATCTTACTCATAATTTTAAATATCTGAAAAGTAAGCTCTCCGAAAACGTTAAAATCATGGTCGTGGTAAAAGCTTCTGGCTATGGCAGTGATGCAGCTGTGATCGCCAAGCACCTCGAAAAAATCGGAGCAGATTATTTTGCGGTAGCCTATGTTTCTGAAGGAGTGCTCCTTCGGGAAGCGGGCATACAAATGCCCATCCTGGTGCTGCATCCACAACCTGTAAATTTCACAAAGTTGATCAAATATCAATTAGAACCCAGCCTGTACAGTGCCAGGGTTCTTAAAGACTTTATTATCACAGCTAATTTACTTGATAAGAAAGACTATCCTATTCATATTAAATTCAATACCGGGTTGAATCGCATAGGGTTTTGGGAAAATGATGTCGATTTTATTATAGAAAAACTAGACCAAACTAATGCTGTAAAGGTTGTTTCTCTTCTTTCTCATCTTGCTGCCAGTGAAGATCATAGCGAAAGAGAATTTACACTAGGGCAAATCAACTCTTTTAAGAAAATCGCATCTGAAATGATTGAAAAGCTAGGATATATACCGATGCTTCATCAATCCAATACTTCTGGTATTCTTAACTATCCTGAAGCACATTTTGATATGGTTCGTACCGGGATAGGTCTTTATGGCTACGGTAATGAAGCCAAATATGACGAAGAACTAAAACCAGTAGCTTCTCTGAAATCTATCGTCTCGCAAATTCATACATTAGAACCCGGAGAATCCTTAGGGTATAATCGGGCATTTATTGCTTCAGGTTTTACCAAAACGGCAACTATTCCTATTGGACACGCAGATGGCATTGGTAGACAATACGGTAATAAAAAAGGGTTCGTAATGATACACAATAAACGTGCCTATATTATTGGTAATGTTTGTATGGATATGATCATGGTTGAAATCACAGATATTGACTGTAAAGAAGGGGATGAGGTCATTATTTTTGGTCCCGAATCGGGTGCAACCAAAATAGCCGAAAATTCGGGTACGATTTCTTATGAGCTACTCACAGCTATTTCTTCCAGAGTAAAAAGGGTAGTAGTTGTCGATGATAATTGATTCTTATCGAAAAATGTAAAAAAAGGACAGTATCAGTTTTGGTATAAATCTTTAAATTTTTGTTAAATTAGTCTTATTACTAATCATCAAAAAAAAAATTGATATGGGATTTTTTAAAGATTTTAAGTCTTTCCTCATGAAAGGCGACATTATTAGCCTTGCTACAGCAGTAATCGTGGGTGGCGCATTTGGAAAAATTGTAGCTTCATTTACCAATGATGTATTGATGCCTCCTATTGGTTTACTATTGGGCAAAGTCAACTTTACCGACCTTAAATTTCAACTTACCGAAGCTTCTGTAAATGAAGCGGGAGAGGCCATTGCACCGGTAACCATAAATTATGGGTCTTTTGTGCAAACTGTAATTGATTTTATAATTATTGGATTCTGTATTTTTATGGTTTTAAAAGCCTACGAAAGATCTCAGAAAAAAGAAGAAGAAGCTCCTGCATCGCCAGCTGGCCCTACCGATAATGAGCTTTTGGCTGAAATAAGAGATCTGCTAAAAAAATAACAGTCTCTCAGGAATGATTTATCTATAGTAACCGCTATACTACATATGCTAACTAAACCGCCCAAATTTCAGGGCGGTTATTTTTTACAAAATGTTATATATTTCACAAATAATACGAATTTCTATATTTTTTGTATAAACGCTTGCCATCTTGGAAATATTCCTCACATTTGCTGGAATTTAAAAGAGTTTATACGATTTTTGTATACGCAAAATCAATTAAATGATGACCGTGAGATTTCCGTCCCTATCTACAGGTAGGTTCGCCGGAAATAAAAAATTATAATTATTTATGAAAGTAGCTGTAGTAGGTGCTACCGGGCTGGTAGGAACCGTTATATTAAAAGTATTAGAAGAAAGAAATTTTCCGGTGACAGAATTAATTCTGGTAGCCTCAGAACGATCTGTTGGCAAACAAATCTCCTACAAAGACAAAGATTTTTCTGTGGTAGGGCTTGCCACTGCAGTAGCCATGAAACCAGATGTAGCACTATTCTCTGCCGGAGGAAGCACCTCAATAGAATGGGCACCAAAATTTGCCGAAGCTGGAGTTACTGTTATTGATAATTCATCGGCATGGAGAATGGATCCAACAAAAAAATTAGTAGTTCCAGAAATCAATGCCAAATCACTAACCAAAGACGATAAAATCATTGCCAACCCCAACTGTTCTACCATACAATTGGTGATGGCATTAGGACCTTTACATAAAAAATACAAAATTAAGCGTGCTGTTATTTCCACATACCAATCAATTACAGGTACTGGGGTAAAAGCGGTACAACAGTTAGAAAATGAATACGCAGGTGCAAAAGGAGAAATGGCGTATCCCTATCCAATACACCGCAATGCAATACCACATTGTGACGCATTTCAGGAAAATGGGTATACCAAAGAAGAGATGAAGTTGGTGAATGAAACACAAAAAATTCTTGATGACCGCACTATCGCTGTCACAGCAACTGCGATTCGAATTCCTGTAGTGGGTGGTCATAGTGAAAGCGTAAATCTTGAATTCGAAAATGAATTTGATGAAAATGAAGTGAGAACTATTTTAAGTCAAACACTGGGGATAACCGTACAGGATAATCCAGATACCAATACTTATCCTATGCCCATCTATGCCGAGGGTAAAAATGATGTTTTCGTAGGTAGAATTCGTAGGGATCACTCCAGAGAGAATTCTTTAAATATGTGGATCGTTGCAGATAACCTTCGCAAAGGAGCAGCAACCAATGCCGTTCAAATCGGAGAATATCTTGTCGAAAATAAGTTGATAGGATAATATCATCATTTAACTAAAGAGCACCTCTAAATAACTAAGCCCCTGTTGCCTCACTGATAACAGGGGTGTTTTCATTCTAAATCATTCCTTCTTCACATTAGGTATATACATATGATTTCCTAAAAACAATGCGTTCAAAAACAAACGATTGGTTCCGTACCAGGAACCTCTAAAATTAGGATTATCGGCAAACATAATGACACGTCCACCACCTAATTTACTTACAACTAACGAAGCAGAAGGCTTTACATAGTTCTCATAATTATCGGTAGAAATATACCCATCGATATGAGCATTTTCTACATATTTTGCTACCGTAGAATATGGATTCTTACTGGGAGCAATAAATACTTCATTGTTTTTATACACCGGAAGCGAGGTATCGCGATACCCAAAGCCCAGAGGGTGGGTGATGTCGAGATCGACTTCAAAAATAGCGCCTCCCAAACGTTCGCGGCCAATATTTTCGCCTGCATCTACATATCGTAGCCGTTTTACCGTTTTGTTTTTGGTTGTATCTTTTTCTTTTTTAGTAAGTTTTTCCTTTACAATTTTCTTGTCAATAGCCCATTTGGAAGCCCGTGCAATGGTAACCAAGGTGTTTCCTTGCGACACCCAGTCTTTTATTTTTTTCTGGCGAAGAGAATCCAACTGATTATAACCTCCAGACACCATCACCAGGGTATTATACTCTTTTAATGGTGCATAATCAAAGTCACTCATTTGCAATTTGGTGATCGGCATATGCACTCTCGTATCCAGCAAATGCCAAACCTCTCCGGCTTCATATGAACTAATGCCGTCTCCAACCAAAAGCAATGCTTTTGGGATATCCAACTTCCGAAAATTTCGGCTTCCCAGGTCAATTCCCGATGTACTAAAACCTGAATTAGCCGCATAAACAGGTACATTGTATGTATCCTGTGCTTCTTTTACAATTGCATATACTTCATCGCTGGTTTTCTTCTGTTTACTTACAGGAATCATCACACTACCATAATTAAAACTTGCATTTCCTCCAGAAGTTACTATACTAAAAGGCTTAAATGCCGAAGCCACCTTTAATCCTTTGGATTGCATAAAATACAAAGCTGCAGGAGCATTATAATCGTCCCAGTCCATAATATAGGCATAGCTAGATTTTGATACTTTGGAAACATTCACTAACCCTTCGGTCGAGGTAATTTCTTCTCCCAGATCGACAGACTTTATGCCTTTGTATTTCATATTATAAAAATTGGCTACGCTCCAGGCCGACGCATCATAAAATACACTATCGCGATACTTATTATAGGTTTCAAAAACTGTTTGCACCATACGTTGCTGAGGTTGCTTTACCGGCACTACAAATCGGTCTCCTTTTTTATACACCTTGATCTTATGAAGTAATAACTTATCAATAAAAGCTTTGTTTCTATTATGATCATATACATCACCAAATTCATAGGCCCCATAACCATTTTTGGTAGTATTGCTGATTGCCGACTTAAAAAAATCCTGTTGATATTTGCGAAGTTTATCCTTGTTTTCAACCGCAGCTTTAATAGTAGCGATACTGGAGACATATTGATTGCGAATGGTAAACGGAAACGATATGGTTCCATAATCGGTCTTCTGCAAATGTCCTCGAGAACTAGCTTGTTCAAATAACAATGCCAATGCTCCCTGTAAATCGGGATAGGAGGAACCATACCCCGGATAGGTACCATCAAAAGCTTCTTTGGTAAAATAAAATGAACCTATATTATCCAATGCTTTAGAAAAATAGGGTGCAAACAAGTTGTTTAAATCCTCATAGTTCTCTTTGGGCATAATAGGATCCTGAGAGCCGATAGGTTTCATAGGTTCAAAAAAGTAGGTGCTGTTGGTTCCCATTTCATGAAAGTCGGTGACCACATTGGGATACCACTCATGGTACCACTTTAGTTTTCCTCGGCTTTCCGGATGAATCCCAAGTAACCAATCACGATTGAGGTCAAACCAATAGTGATTCGTGCGCCCACGAGGCCATGTTTCATTATGCTCAGCATCATAATTATCACTTACCAGGGGCGTTCCTCTGAATTGATTGGCCCATTGCGTATGCCTGTCACGCCCATCAGGATTAATAGTAGGATCAATAAATATTACTGCGTTTTCTATATAATTTTTTACTTCGGCACTATTGGAAGCCACCAAAGTATATGCTGTTAACATTGCAGCTTCAGAACTAGAAGGTTCATTACCATGTACATTATATCCCAGCTGAACAAAAACAGGCACTGCATCATAATTGACAGCTGTTTCTGATGGATTGGTAAATGCTAAATGCTGTTGTTTTAATGTAGTGAGGTTGTTCAGGTTTTTTGGAGCAGAAACAGTAAGCATTACTAATTTTCTATGTTCATGGGTCTTTCCATAGCTAGTGATGGTTGCTCTTTCTGAAACCTCAGCAAGTTTTGTGAGATAGGCTACAATTTGATCGTGACGGGTATGTCGCTCGCCTATAGGATATCCAAGAAATTCTTCGGGTGAAGGAATCTCGGTATTAAAAGGTGCTTTGTCTTTAAAAAAATAATCTTGTGCAGCGGTACAAAGAATAGAGAATACACAAATAAAAAAAGTAAGTTTTAGCTTCATGAGTATTAGATTAAAGAATTAGAAACATAAAGATGAATTAGGAACAAATCAATTGAACACATTTACATAGGTGAAAGGTATTTTTTTAAGTCTGGTTTTCCACGACATTTGTAAGGTTTTTAACATTTTTTCTTCTAATACCTTAAATTTATTTACTGTTTTCTGTCTTGATAGAGCAGATTGGTTTGTGGTTTATGGCAAAACTAATTTTGAGTTTCATAGCCTTTACTACGGAACGAAAAATAGGTGCCGTCCAGAAGCCGCAATGCTTTTCGCCTAGGCAAGCAAGAGAGCTTTAAACAAATTCATAATTTAATCACAAAAAACAGAAAACATGAACAAATTAATTTTAGCATTAAGAATAGTATTAGGAGCCTTGTTAGTCGTTTTTGGAAGTAATAAGTTTATTGGGTTTATGCCTGCTTTTGAATTTGCCAACCCCGATGCGGGTATCTTTTTTGGTGCATTGGCCGATAGTTATGTACTAACAACTGTAGGAATTATCGAAGTAATTGTCGGATTTTTACTACTCATAAACAGAGCTGTACCTTTTGCATTGACATTATTAGCTCCTATTTCTGTAAATATCATCTTGTTTCATGTAACGCTAGATCCTTTAAACATAGGGCCTGCTGCCTTTGTCTTCCTTCTGAACGCTTTTTTAATATTTAAATATTGGAACAATTATAAAACACTTTTCTAAAAGCAAAATTTTTCGTTTCTTACAGAAAATTCTGACTGCTCTTGTTTTTTGAACTAAAGTGCTGCTATACCCCAAAGCACTACTGAAGAAAATATGGTTTTCTTTATCGGTTCATTTACAGAGCAGTCTTTTTATATTTTATTTAGCATTTAGCACAACATCTTTTGATAGATTTGTTAAATATTCTAACGAATTGTATTATGAAAAACTCTCTCTTTATGCTATGTATTATGTTATTAATGATAGCATGTAAAAACGAAACTAAAGAACAAACTAGTAAAACTAATATCGCATTGAACTATCCTGTAACTAAAAAAGTAGATACTATAGATACTTATTTTGGTACCAAAATTAAAGACCCATATCGTTGGTTAGAAGATGACCGAAGCGAAGAAACCGAAAATTGGGTAACAACTCAAAACAAAACTACGTTTAGATACTTAAAAAAAATTCCTTTCAGATCAGCCCTAAAAAACCGCTTATCCGATCTTTGGAATTATGAAAAAGTAGGCGCGCCATTTAAAGAAGGAGATTATACCTATTTTTATAAAAATGATGGGCTTCAAAATCAATATGTAATCTATCGTTTTAAAAAAGAAGGAGACAAACCTGAAATTTTCATGGATCCAAATACATTTAGTGAAGATGGTACAACCTCTTTGGGGGCTCTAAGTTTCTCTAAAAACGGAAACCTTGTAGCATACTCAATTTCTGAAGGTGGTAGTGACTGGCGTAAGGTAATTGTTAAAAATGTCGAAACCAAAGAAATTATCGAAGATACTCTTGTAGATGTTAAATTTTCGGGAATGTCCTGGAAGGGTAATGATGGATTCTACTACTCTAGTTATGACAAACCAAAAGGCAGTGAGCTTTCTGCCAAAACCGATCAACATAAAGTATATTACCATAAATTAGGAACTTCTCAAAAAGAAGATGCATTAATTTTTGGAGGAGCACCTGAAGAAAAACATAGATATATCGGTGGTCGTGTTACAGAAGATGATAAGTATCTAATTATTTCTGCAAGTATTTCTACATCAGGAAATAAATTATTTATCAAAGACCTCTCGAAAGCAAACAACAAACTGGTTACAATTTTAGATCATACAGATAGTGATACATATGTCATAGAAAATGTTGGTTCTAAATTATACATCGTTACCAACTTAAATGCACCAAATCAAAAAATTGTAACCGTAGATGCTTCCAACCCAACTCCAGAAAACTGGAAAGATTTTATTCCAGAAACAGAGAATGTATTGAGCTCAGGAACTGGTGGAGGATATTTCTTTGCAGAATATATGGTAGATGCGGTTTCTAAAGTATTACAATATGATTATGAAGGAAAATTAATCCGTGAAATAGAATTACCCGGGGTGGGAAGCACCAACGGATTTGGTTCTAAAAAGGAAGAAAAAGAACTATATTATTCTTTTACAAATTATAAAACCCCCAGCAGCATTTATAAGTATAATATTGCAGAAGGAACTTCAGAATTATATCAAAAACCAAAAATAGATTTTAATCCCGATAATTACGAAAGTAAGCAAGTATTCTATACATCTAAAGATGGTACTAAAATCCCTATGATCATTACCCATAAAAAAGGAATCGAGCTGAATGGTAAAAATCCAACCATACTATATGGATATGGTGGGTTTGATGTTAGTATAACCCCTTCTTTTAGTATTGCTAATGCAGTATGGATGGAACAAGGTGGGATTTATGCTGTTCCCAACTTAAGAGGTGGTGGTGAATATGGTAAAAAATGGCATGTTGCAGGAACTAAAATGCAAAAACAGAACGTATTTGATGATTTTATTGCTGCTGCAGAATATTTAATAGAAAACAAATATACATCCAGTGATTACCTGGCAATTCGTGGTGGATCTAATGGAGGGCTCTTAGTTGGTGCTACCATGACCCAACGCCCGGATCTTATGAAAGTAGCTTTGCCAGCGGTTGGTGTTCTAGATATGTTACGCTATCATACCTTTACTGCAGGTGCAGGATGGGCATATGATTATGGCACGTCTGAAGAAAGTACAGCCATGTTCGAATACATCAAAGGCTATTCTCCTGTACATAATGTGAAAGAAGGTGTAGCATATCCTGCTACTCTAGTGACAACTGGTGATCATGATGATAGAGTAGTACCTGCACATTCTTTTAAATTTGCTGCAGAACTTCAAGCCAAGCAATCTGGTGATAATCCTACATTAATCAGAATTGAAACTAATGCTGGTCACGGCGCAGGAACACCGGTTAGCAAAACCATAGAACAATATGCCGATATCTTTGGTTTTACACTATACAATATGGGTTTTGAAGTATTACCCGAAAAAGTTACTAATGAAGTAAAAGGATAAGAGGATGTTTAAAAACCCTACTTCCTGAAAAAATAAAAAAATCCGTTTTCTTAAAAAGAGACGGATTTTTTTATTCAGAAACCTCATCAAAGTTCAATATATTTGAAAATGCTTACAGTCCAGAATGTATCTTTTGCATACAACACACAACCTGTCTTAAAAAATATTAGTTTCACTATCGAAAAGGGGCAGCATATTGCCTTAATTGGAGCGAGTGGCTGTGGGAAAAGTACTTTACTCAAAATTATCTATGGGTTGTTACAGGCTGAAGAAGGAGTTTTGTTTTGGGAAGATAAAAAGATATTGGGTCCTCTTTATCATCTTGTTCCCGGAGAAGAAAATATGAAGTTCCTCTCTCAAGGTTTTGAACTACAACCCTATCGCAGTGTCGCCGAAAATATTGGTCAATATCTATCTAATTTTGAACCCGAATTGAAACAAGGCCGAGTACAAGAATTACTTGAAATTGTTGAAATGATAGATTTTTCTGACACCAAAGTCGAAAATTTGAGTGGCGGTCAAAAACAAAGAGTGGCACTGGCAAAAGTACTTGCCAAAAGACCAGAATTACTGCTTCTTGATGAGCCTTTTGGTAATATCGATAACTTCAGGCGAAGTTCTTTGCGAAGAAATCTCTTTAGATACCTGCGAAGAAATAAAATCACCAGTATCACCGCGACACATGATAAAACAGATATCCTTTCTTTTGCAGATGAAACTATTGTTATTTGCCAGGGCAAAATTTTAACCAAAAAGAATACTATTGAGCTTTATCAAAATCCTCCTGATTATTATGTAGCATCCCTTTTTGGTGAAGTCAATGAAATACAGCTTTCTTTGTTTACAGAATCAAACGCTACCGATACTATTCTTGTATATCCCGATGAGGTAAAAGTAGATCCAAATTCGAACATAAAGGCAAGGGTGAAAAATACATACTTTAAAGGCAGTCATTATTTAATCGAGGCTGTTTTTGAAAATTCTGTCATCTTTTTTGACCATCAAACTGAACTAAAAGTCCCCGAAACTGTTGGAATTAGTATTCCTGAAGAAATTATTCTGAAAAGAGTACGCAACTAGCCTGCATACTTTTCCAGTTTCAGCTCCTTTCCATCAAAAACGGCATAGGTATAATGGCTTATCCAATCCCCAAGGTTGGTATACCGGGATGTTGAATTTAATTGAATTTCCATAGGAAGATGTCTGTGACCAAATACAAAGTGATCTCTATGGGTATCTTTTAACTTTCTTTTACAATATTGTACCAGCCATTCATTCTCTTCGCCCAAAAAAGTCACATCTTCATCCCCCGAGATCAATTTGTTTTTTACAGAAAGGTACTGCGCCAATTTCACCCCCAAATCAGGATGCAGCCATCTGTATAGCCATTTGGCTAGAGGGTTGGTAAATACTTTTTTCATTCGCTTGTATCCTTTATCTCCCGGGCCCAGGCCATCACCATGCCCAATAAAAAAAGTAGCGTTATTAAAGGTAAATTCCTGTGGTTTATGGTAGACAGGAATATTCAATTCTTCTTCAAAATACCCATTCATCCATAGATCATGATTTCCCACAAAATAGTAAATAGGAATCCCAGAGTCGGTAATCTCTGCCAGTTTTCCCAGGGTTCTGGTAAAGCCTTTGGGCACCACGGTTTTATATTCAAACCAAAAATCAAAAAGATCCCCCAGTAAAAAGATCACAGCTGCATCTTTTTTTACCTCATCGAGCCATCTCACAAATTTTTGCTCTCTGGGAAAGCTCTTTTCTGAAGTGGGAGCCCCCAAATGATTGTCACTGGCAAAATATACTTTTTTCCCTTTAGGAAGGTACATAATCTAAATTTGAAAGTAAAGATAAGAAAACAATAAGACCTTCAAGGTCTAGACATTATCACTCGCATACCACTCGGCATAAGATGTTTCGGTTTCCTGAAGCTTCAATGAATGTAACACTATATTTTCAGGTAGTCGGGCTTTGATCTTTTTGGCAAAATCGATGGCCATATTTTCACTGGTAGGCTGATAATCTACCAGAATTATATTATGCCCTCTTTGTTCAAGCTCTTTGGCCAGTTCTACATGAGGTGTATTTTTATTAAACACGGTAGCATGATCAAAAACATCTTCGATATCTTCTTTTACGATCTTTTTAAGATCTCCAAAATCAATGACCATCCCTAATTTTACATGGGATGTATCGGTGATAGGGGTGCCAATAACCGTGACGCTCAATTTATAACTATGCCCATGAACATTTCTGCATTTGCCATCATACCCATACAAGGCATGGCCTGTTTCAAAAGAAAATTGCTTGGTGATACGAATCTTACTCATCGCTTACTTTGTGATTTTTTGCAAAGTTACGGAAGATTACTTTCTCTTCCTTTTATTTGTATAGTAAACCAGAACCAGAACAATTCTCAGAATGAGGAACAATCTATGGCCTCTTAAAAAGTTTGGTATATTGATTTTTTACTTATCTCTTGTAAGCCTGTCATTTTTGGGTATACGACAAATTTCTTTTCTGGAACTAAAAGTTTGCGTGAGGCCTGCCTGACCCTTTCTCATCCCGATAGTCTCGTATCGGGATGAGAAAGGGTCACGCCCAGAAAATTAAAAAAGGGAAATTTGTCGTATACCCTCATTTTTTAAAACTTATGTTATTAAAAACATTCTATTTTAAGAAAGTCGGTGTAAAACCACCTTGATAAGTTCCCGGTATTGGAATCATATTATCTCCTGTCTGATCAACCGGATACATCTCTGTTATTTTTTTATACCAATTAGTTTTTGGTGCTTTCCTGGGATCGACTAACAAATGATAACCTCCTCTTGTTTCGAGTATGTCATAAGAATCTTTGTCTAAAATCTCTTTTAAAAGGTTAAAATTCACGTCTTTTGTGTCAATATCAAAATCTACCACAACACCTCTACTTTGGCTTTTTTGAATACAGGATAATGCCTCTGCATGAATGTTATAATTAGAATTATCATTTTCAATCAACTGCAAACATTTCTTCATCATTAAAAAGGTTGCTTTCTTCATATTTCTCGGATTAGGAGTTATGTATAAAGCTAAAGACTCCTGAGGAGCTTCTCCTTCTTTTAATTTATATGCTCCAACCTCTATTTCAAGGTGTTTGATTTTTTCTATTAATCGTTCTTTATTTGATGTAAATCTTTTTAATTGAGTCTTATCATTTGACCTAATCTGGTCATCACAATATTTTTTCCTGGCAAACAATGAACAATAATATTTTTCATTTTCTTGTAATTCTGGCAACCAGTCTATAAAATCAGATAAAGCTTTTTCATCATTTATTATAATGTATTTGTTCATGTGTTTAAGTCTTTTTTAATTGAAGTGATTTAAACTTTTTTCAATTGTCTGTAAAATTAATTGAGAATCCTGAAGCCTTGGGATAAACATTTCTTTTTCTGAAATGATTGTTCAAATTTCTTAATGTTCATTTCTGTGTATCCAATTCTTCTATTTATGTATTAGATTTTGAGCTGTTTTATTGATTGAATAGCTATTTTTTGAATTTTTCCAAAGCCTTTTTAGTAAATTCAGAAAGTACCAAACCGCCAGAAATAGCTGCTCTTTGTGGTAGTAATTGTTGCCAATGATCGGTTCCTTGCCAGCTAATTTTTTTCATTTGCTGTGTCGCTTTTGGATGGTAACCCGCCAGTTTATCGGCAAATAGCTGTACTTCTTTATCTAATTCTTTGGTAGTTTCAAAAACCCGGGCATATAATCCTTGTTCTTTGGCCCAGTAGGCATTTTTCCATTGTGATGCATCCCAGGATAAAGCTTCAAAAGCTGCTACTCCTATTTTACGGGATACTACGGGTTCTATTACAAAAGGGCCAATCCCAATCGTTAACTCACTTAACTTAATGGAAGCAGCTTCGGTTGCCAGACAATAATCACAAGCTGAAACCAGACCTACGCCTCCGCCAACTGCTTTACCTTGAATTCTTCCTATAATTGGTTTTTTACAACGGCGCATGGCATTGATCACATTGGCGAATCCAGAGAAGAATTGTTTTCCATCGTCAAGATTGGTAATTGCAATCAGCTCATCAAAAGAAGCACCGGCACAAAATGCCCGATCTCCTTCAGATTTTAAAATGATTACGTTTACGGCTTCATCTTCAGACAACAGATCAAAAGCTTTTATCAATCTTTCTAGCAACTCTGATGGAAAAGAATTACTGGCAGGGTGCCCAAATTCTATAGTGGCGATATTGTTTTCAATATGAGTATATAAACTTCCGTTGGGTCGGGTTGTAGTCATCGCTAATATATTTTATATTCAAAAATACAAATCACAGTGCTGCTTTTACATATTTTTTCTGAAACTTAATGACTAATGCTACCCCACGGATAAACATCCATACCGATATGGCAATCCAAACACCGTGTAATTGCCAATCTAAATACCGGGCAATTAGCAGCATGGGAAGAAATCCTAAAAAAGTAGAGCCTACCAGTACATTGCGCAGATATCCCGTTTCTCCAAGGCCTTTAAAAATACCATCTCCAACAAATGCCAGTGCGTTTATGGGTAACATAATGACAACGATATAGAAAAAGCCCTTAAAAATGGTTAAAACCTCTTGATCTTTAGAAAAAATACCTGCCAGTTGTTCAGGAAAAAGTAATGCGATCCCTCCCAAGACACAAGCCACAATGACCCCATATATGTTTACTTTTTTTGCCATCGCCACCAAAGTGGGATAATCTTTGGCTCCCAATAACCTTCCGCCCAAGATATTCCCTGCACCGCCATAACCATCAATAAAAAAGGCAAAAAACAACCATAACTGTATGGCAATAGTATGTGCTGCAATATAATTTGTTCCTAAATTTGTTGCCTCTCTCACTGCCAGCATCAAGGTAATGTTTAGCGCAAGCGAACGAATAAAAAGATTACCACTCATTACCAGGAATCGTTTCATCTCTGGGTGCCATGGTTTTTTCAGTTGTAAGGATACATCGGTCTTTTTAAGGAGCAATATAAAAGATAACACTGCCATCAAAATCTGTGAAATCAAACTCGCCCAGGCAGCACCTTCAAGGTTCATAGGTTCTACGACACCTTCTATTCCGTATACCAATGCAAAATCTAGAGCAACATTGGCCGCTACACCTATCAAAGCAATAACCATTGGCCAAAAAGTATTTTGTAACCCCTTGAAAATTCCGAATATGGCAAACACAAATAAAGATAGTGGAAACCCCCAAACCCGAATGCTATAATACGAAATACAATACTCCAGCACTTGCCCCTTGGCTTCTAGTAACTCGAAAATTTCCCTTATAAAAGGAACCGTTGCCACAAGAATGGTGATGCTAAGTCCAATATTAAATAGAATAGCCTGGGCTGGTAATGTTTTTACCTCATCTAATTTTCCTGCACCCAGATACTGTGATATGATTGCCGAAATCACCGCTGTGGTTTGAGCAAGTACCCATATCAACATGGAAAGAAATGAACCTACAATACCTACAGCCGCCAAAGATTCTGTACCATTTACAGGAATATTACCCACTATTGCAGTATCGGTAGCCGATAAAATGGGCTCTGCAATCCCCGAAATAATCGCGGGAATAGCCAGTTTATTAATATTTTTAAAACTAATCACAGTATTCATACCAGAAGCTCATAACAATAGAAAGGATATTCATTTTGCGTGAGTAAACAGACGCTCCCCAACCTTTGATATCCCCGGGTTTCATAAAATTTTTGGTTGCGGTTATTTTGGCCGAAGGTATCCAGTCGCACAGATTGATATTGATTCTTTTTGGCAAAATCCTCGGCAAAATCCATTAATTCGGTTAAAACAACAATTCCTTTGATATATGCCATTTGCTATCATCACTCTGGCGCAAGCTTGTGTTAATTTGAGAATACAATCCAGATCAGATAGTAATATTTTACAAATCATATTTTGGCAAACGCCAAAAGTACTAACTTTATGTTTTAGATAATGAAGTGGTTTAAACTTTTTTCAATTGGCTATAAACCTGCCTGCCTTGCGGCGAGCAGACAGGAATGGTCTTTTGCACTCAATTTTTGTCTTTTCCTTACTCCGTAGCGCTGCTATGAAGTGCAAAAAAGTCTTCAATTGATTACAAAACCCCTATTTCCTGCCCGCCCGGCAGGCGGGTTCGCTTCAATTCTACCTGTCGGCAGACAGGCAAAAAAGTTTAAACCACTTCAATAGTTGCTGATGGTATTCTGATACATATTTACATAAACTTTAAGAAATGAAAAACCCATTTTTCTTCTCAAAAATGGATTTAAAGCTTTATTTATTAATAAAATACCAAGTAAAAGTTCTAAAATTGTAATTTTATGATCTTAATCACAAATCAAATTGATACATGAACAATATACTGGTTCCTTTGGAGGTATCTGAAAATTCAATGAATACTACGCAACAACTTCAATATGCAATAGATTTTGCAAGAGAACTAAAAGCTGTAGTATATGTTATAAAGGTCTTTAAAGAATTGCCCAGGTCTGGAAGTTTACCTTCTGTAAATAAAACGCTTAAGGAAATTTCTGAATCTTTGATAGAAGAAGAACTAGCAGGTGTAGATAGAAAAGGAGTGAATGTTATAGCGTATCCGTTGGAAGGTGATCTTCTTGAGGAAATCCCTAAATTTAATTTAGAGCATTCTATTGATCTGATTGTTCTCAATCCGAATAGTTCAGATATTAAGGATCCTTATTTCTTATGTGGAGTTTCGGGGGCTTTGGTTAAAAAAACAGAAATTCCAATATTGATTGTTCCCGAAAAATATTCTTTCAAACCCATTAAAAAGATATTAATGGCAGTAAAGTCTGGAATCGTAAAAAAGAAAAATGCTTTGGCGCCTATAAAAGAAATTTTAAGTACATTTGGTGCCGAAATGCAGTTGCTTCAAGTGAAAACAGTGGAGTTTTTACCTGAAGATTCTGAGTTTCACAAAGACCTGGGAGAAATTATTTCATCCTATAAGTCTTCTGAAAATGCTACTTTATTTCAGGGTGTTTTGGAACATCTCAATGAGAACCATCCTGATCTGATTTGTGTTTTCAGGCGTAAACGAGGCTTTTTTGCCAAACTTTGGGAAGAAAACACTGTACTCAAAAAAGATTTTGAAAGCAGAATTCCTTTACTGGTTTTACGAGGATCCGATTAATAAATAGTAAATAGGGATGTAGCTTCCCGCCTTCGCTCCGGTACTACGGAACAGGCGTTTCGCTACGTTCCAGAACAGAAAAATGGGGATGTAGCTCAGCTGGCTAGAGCGTTTGACTGGCAGTCAAGAGGTCGTGGGTTCGAGTCCCATCTTCTCCACAGATGAACAGAAGTCTGCACTATTGTGCGGGCTTTTGTGTTTTTTATCTATAGAATGCAGAAGCGTTAATCTGATACGCCAGGAGCAGCAGGGGCTTAGTTTATATAATGTTACTGATTTTTTGTGATGCAATTGTATTATGATTGGTAATTTTAGTTTTGTATCTGTTTTTAGAAGGGTATATCAAATTTTGTAATGTTATATTTTTGGTGGTTATCGCTGAAATTTCAACCTTGTTAACTGAAATAGGAGCCAGACAGGTCCAAATTGGAGTCTTCAAGATTAAACCGAGGGTCTTTTTGGTTTATTGGAAGGTCTTTTTGGTCTAATACCATAACTCGGGTTAAAAAAATAATCATCCTAAAAAGGAGTTTTTAATAGTGAGTTGTTTTTATTAATACAAACAATTAATAAAGCAAAACACAAAGCCGATGTATACGATTAAAAAAATGTTGAAGGATAAAATGCTATTAGGCGGAGTTTTTATTATTCTTTATTGTATGGTGTTGACATACTTTTTAATTCAGGAATATATCCCTCATAATTTTTATCAGTATTAAAACGTATTACCCCTTAACACATTTGTTTTAAAAGAGCCTTTTTTATAATAGCGTTGATTGTAAATGAGGTTTATCAGATACAGGCCTTCAAGTTTTTTGAAGGTCTTTCTGTTTTGCCTATGATCAAACTTTTGCTTTAGCCTGGATTCCAAGACAATTTTAAATGTAACATAAGATTGCTAGTTGGCATCTAAAGCATGCAATTGTTAGTAGTAATGTAAGCTGAAATTTCAGTAATAAATTGATTTGGCAAAGACAACATTAGATTTGGACAAGAAGAAGTGTCTATTCCAAACCATCTTTGCAGTGTAAATTCTAAAAAAATAAAAATGGACACTAAAAAAGTATGGTTTATTACAGGAGCATCAAAAGGTTTGGGGTTAACATTAGCTGCAAAATTATTAGCTAAAGGATTCAAGGTTGCTGCGACTTCAAGAAATAAGCAAGCATTAATTAATGAAATTGGAGGCGAAAACGAAAATTTCATTCCAATTGAAATGGATGTACCCGAAAACAAAGATGTTGAAAAAGCTATTGAAACAACAATCAGACATTTCGGACGAATAGACATTGTCGTAAACAATGCTGGTTATAGTCAAATAGGAACTATAGAAGAACTTTCAGAAGAAGAAGTAAAAAATAATTTTAATGTAAATGTGTTTGGCTCACTGAATGTAATTCGCAATGCCGCACAGCACCTGCGCAAACAAAAGTCTGGGCATATTTTTAACATTGCTTCAATTGGTGGTTTCATTGGCAACTTTGCCGGGTTTGGTATTTATTGTTCAACAAAGTTTGCTGTAGCTGGGTTTACTGAAGCACTTGCTGAAGAAATGAAATCATTCAACGTGAATACCACTTTGGTGTATCCTGGCTATTTTAGAACGAACTTTTTATCTAAAGGCTCTGTTCAAACACCATCTAACCCTATTGCAGAATACAAAGCTGCACGTGAAATGGAACAAGCACACTTGAATGATATAAACGGCAATCAACCCAATGACCCAGAAAAGGCAGTAGATGTCTTTATCACTTTAAGCGAACAAAAAAATCCACCAGTGCACTTTTTTATGGGAGAAGATGCCTATCACTATGCCAACCTGAAAATTGAAACTATTCAGAAGACAATGGAAGAACATAAAATATTAGGGACTTCAACAGGGTTCAACCGTTAAAAACTATATAACAATGGAAACAAGAAGCTTTCAAGCACACAGCATTTGGGTATTTGTATTGACTTTATTATGTATTGCAGCTTGTCACAGACATCCTAAATCTATTAGTATGACCAATCAAACTGAGAAAAACAAACAAATTATCAAAACAAAATTCGAACAATGGATCAGCGGTGAAGGAAACTTTTTTGATCTTTTGGCAACAGATGTAGAGTGGACTGTTGCAGGAAAAGCTCCATACTGCGGCGCTTACAATGGCAAAGATAATTTTATGAAGCAAGCCGTAACACCAATTACGGCAAAATTGAATTCGCCCATACAGCCAGAACTCGTTAGTCTTACAGCCGAAAACGATATTGTTTGGTTGAATTGGAAAGGAACAGCTACCACCATTACTAACGAATCGTATGAAAATCACTATGCGTGGATGCTCACTATAAAAAGTGATTCCATTATTAGAGCTACCGCTTTTTTAGATACTTATGAACTTTCAAAATTGAAGAATATGCAATATGAAAATATAAAAACAATAGAAGAAACCAAGGATTATATTGGTATGTGGGTAACCGAAGATGGTTATATTCGCCACGAACTATTACCCAATAATCGTTATGACGAAGCTAGAGGAAATCGAAAAAGTGCATACCAAGGCAACTATAAAATATTGGGAAATCATATCGACTATAAAGATGATACAGGATTCACTGCCGACGAAGAATTTAAAAACGGAATTCTTTACCACGCAGGAATGATTTTATATAAAGAGGATTAACTATTAAATTTGTAGAAATGAAAAATATCCATCGATTTAATACAATTAGTGAATTTCATAAGTACAGTAATTTACCAAAACCCGAACATCCATTAATAAGTTTGGTTGATTATAGCCAAGTAAACTATCCAACAACCTCCGACGAAATTAAATGGGTGCAAAATTTTTATTCTATTGGATTAAAACGAAATGTGAATGGAAAATTTAACTACGGACAACAAAAATACGATTTTGATGAAGGCGTATTGGCGTTTGTTTCTCCACAGCAAATTCTTACTATAGAAATAAATCAAAATGTAGAAGTAAACGCATCTGGGTGGCTATTGCTTATTCACCCAGATTTTTTGTGGAATACACCATTAGCAAAAACCATTAAAAACTATGATTTCTTTGGCTATTCTGTAAATGAAGCACTTTTCTTATCAGAAAAAGAAGAGATAATTATTGTAGACATCCTCAAAAACATCCAACGAGAATATCAATCCAATATCGACAAGTTCAGTGAAAGTATTATCATCGCACAAATTGAATTATTACTCAACTATGGCGAACGCTATTATGAACGTCAGTTTATTACCCGAAAAATTACGAATCACCAAATTTTAATAAAATTGGAAGAAACATTAAATGAATATTTCAATAAAGAAAATGCTATTAACAAAGGAATTCCAACGGTTAAGCAAATTTCTGAGACATTAAACCTTTCGCCTAACTATTTGAGCAGTATGCTAAAAGTAATAACCGGACAAAGTACGCAGCAGCATATTCATAATAAACTGATTGATAAGGCCAAAGAAAAACTTTCTACTACCGACCTTTCGGTAAGTGAAATTGCCTACGAATTGGGTTTTGAACATCCTGCATCATTTAGTAAATTATTTAAGAATAAAACCAATAGTTCTCCTATTAAGTTTAGACAGTCGTTTAATTGAAAAAAACACTACTTCTAACAATATGGATTTACAGATAAGAGTTTTACAGTATAGTATGATTATATAGAAAAAAGCATGAAGAATCTGATTAAAGAAAAAGTAGCCGTTATTACGGGAGCAAGCAGTGGTGTTGGAAAAACCATAGCCATTGAATTATCTAAGAAATGAATATTAGAGTCTCAACTAAAATTTTCTATATTGAGAAGGTGAAATCTGCAACTGTTTTTTGAAAAAAGTACTAAAATGTGATGGGCCGTCAAATCCCAAATTATATGCAATTTCAGCTATTGCCCAAGAGCTATGACGCAACATTATTTTTGCTTCTTTCAATAACCTATCTGCAATGATTTCGGAAGTTGTTTTTTGCGTAGTTTCTTTGACCGATTTATTCAGATGATTTACGTGTACAGCCATTTGCTCGGCAAAATCGGAAGCAGTTCGTAATTTTATTCCATCTATGGTATTCCTAATTGGAAATTGACTTTCTAAAAGTTCAGTGAACAACGAAGTAATTCTATTGGCGGCATTTACCTTTTCTACAATAACATTTTCAGTAGGACGTATTTTTAGAGCGTCATGAATTACCTGAAAAATTAAGTTTCTGAGCACATCATCCTTGAATTCAAAATCAGATTTTTTTTCATTTACTATTTGCTTAAAAACATGTTCAAGTTTATCGACTTCTGATTTGTGTAATTCAAACACTGGGTATCCACCTGGTTTGAAAAACGGATATTTTTTTAAATCTCCATAATTTGCAAAAAAAGTCTCGGTAAAAATACAACTGTACCCCGTTTGTTTTGTTTTTAAAGGTTCCCAATTATAAGGAATTAGTGGCCCGGCAAAGAGTAATCCATGTTCTAAAATTTCAAAACTTTTATCTGCATAATGGATTTTACTCTTCCCATTAACCAAGCATATTTTAAAATAATCTTTTCTTCCATATGCAACTGCTTTGGTGTCATCAGCTTTATAATTTTCAATCCTAAACACATTAAAATGCCCTTCTTCATGTCTTAAGTCAACAGATTTAAGAAAAGGGCGATTGGCATAATATTCTTCTAATGTCTCCGGTTTTTCCATTTTACCGTATCTTATTACCAGGTTCTTTAAAAAACTAAAGTTATTAGATAATTGCATACTATAGAATTTAAGCAAGTTAAAAAAAGCCGAAATTTGAATAAAATGAATCCCGGCTTTTTACATGCTTTGATTAAAATTTATCCTTGTAGAAAATCACTCATTGGTGCATTAATTGCTTCCATTGCTACCAATGGATTCCAAAAATCTACATATCGTATAATTTTGCCTTCAGTATCGGTTGTAACAACTGATATATATGTTTGATTGTAGGGATTCCCTGTGCTAATGGCATGACCATTACTGGAAAATTCTGCTATAACCAATGTAGGTTCTTCAGTTAAATGAAAATGAAGCTTCTCGAAGTCAACTTTGAAATGCTTTGGAAAATTCTGCATATACTCATACAAGTCCTTTTTGCCTTTTACAGACTTAGGGAAATCGGATGGAGCATAAGGAAAATCCAATATTCCATCTTCTGTAAATAGATCAACCCATTCTTTTATACGCCCAGAGGATAAATATTTTAAATGATTTTTAAAAGTCATTTGAGCGTCTTTTCTGATTTGTTCTTTTGTGTTCATGATTTCTATTTTTTATTATTATTGACTAATACCAAACAAACATTGAAATAAACCTTATAATTCGTTTCTATCATACTTATATTTCATAATAAAATAAAACCGTAGCTAAGGCTATGCTTGGATTTTCTTATTTATTTAAGCTTATTTCAAAATTCATTTGGTATAACAATTAACCCTGCAGGAATTATTTTTTATAGGAACCAAAATTAGGGCAGTTTATATCCTTGCTGTTTGGAAAAATCAAAGGAATACTTTCAAAAATCAATCAATCGTGCTATCAGATTCATTTTTTCACTTTTTAAAACTTAAAGTAACCCTGAGATGGCATTTTAATCACTCATTGAGTCTTGAAGATTTTAAAAAAAAAGTTTAAACCACTTCTTATATAAGAAGTAATTAACAGCCTTATTTAAAAATGAAAATTCGTAACTTTCCTGCAGATAAATAATTTGCCTTAATGTTAACAAATCAACTTTTATTAGTGCTGGCTTCTTTAGGTCTGGCGCAAGGCATCCTTCTATCCTTTTATCTCTTAACACTAAAAAGAGGAGATAGAAAAGCAACTATTTTTTTGGGATTAGCGCTGTTGGGTCTTACCATAAGAATAGGTAAATCGGTAGTAGATTATTATATTCCTTTAGCAGCTTGGCAACGTAATATTGGAATTTCAGGAATCTTTATTACGGGGCCTTTTTTATGGTTTTACGGAAGGGCTTTGCTAAACAAAAATGAGCGATTTAATACTTTGAATTATCTCCACCTTATTCCTTTTATACTTTTCATTTCATTTGTTACCATTATTCCTAGTAACGGAAGTTTTGAATCATATTGGAATTATGGTTTAGTGGTTTTACATCTTGCTATTTATTTATTCCTATCCTTTAGATTATTGTTTTTAAAACGTATAGAAACCCAAAGAAGGGTGTATATATGGTATCGTAATATATTGATTGGTTCCATATGTATTTGGGGATTTTATTTGGCAAACTTTCTCAATATAACACCTTACTATATTAGTGGTCCTATATTTTACACGTTCTTAATATATTCATTTTCATATCTTTTCTTAAAGCGCACTAACCTAAACTTAGAAAAATATGAAAGCTCAAAACTCGATAAGAAAAGCTCTAAAGAATTGCTTGAAAACGTGAAAAGGCTTTTTATAAATGGGCACATGTTTTTAGATTCAAATATAACAGTAAATACTGTTGCTGTGAAATTATCGGTTTCCTCCAGAGATGTTTCTCAAGCGATTAACGAAAATCTAAACCAAAATTTTTATGAGTTTGTGAATAGTTATCGAATTGAGAATGCAAAACAACTTCTTAAGAATAAAAAATATGAGAATGAAAAAATGCAGACAATAGCATTTGACTCTGGTTTCAGTAACATCACATCTTTTAACCTAGCATTCAAAAAAATCACCAAATTAACTCCTACTGAGTTTCGTAAACAATCCTGCTAAAGTAATTTTCGTTTTAAAATACGTGTTCATTAAAGACTATAAACAGGTATTTCCTGAAATTTGATACTGATTAGATTTTTTGATTCAAAAGAATCATGTGATTCTTAGTATTGATACAAACAATAATTCAAAAACAATGAACAGAAAAACATTTTTAACAGGTTGTATAGGAACTCTTACAATCTCATCTTTAGCACCAACCTATGCGTTTTCAGGAGTTTTTAAAGAACAAGACCCGCTAGATGTAAAATTAGTAAAAGACTTTGTAGTTGCCGGTCATAAAAATCTACCATTGGTTAAAGAAATGCTAAACGAATATCCAAACCTTATTTATAGTCGCTACGATTGGGGGAATGGAGATTTTGAGGAAGCGATCGAAGGTGCTGGTCATCTAGGCAAGAAAGAGATAGCAAATTATCTAATATCTCAAGGCGCAAGGGTTAATTTATTTGTGCTTACAATGTTAGGAAAGACAGAGCTGGTTACACCGGTTCTAGACGAATTTCCCGAGTTAATATTTGCAAAAGGACCACATGGATTTACTTTATTACACCATGCAAAAGTGGGAGAAGCAGATGTCCTTTATGATTATTTAATAGATAAAGGATTAAAGAAAACTCATATAAAAATTAAATAAAAATTTTGCCAAAAATTGATAGTTTTAAAAGTTGATACTAAAGATTTAATAAGTCTAAATTTAATTGTAGTATGTCTATAAAAACGATGAATAGATCTGTAAATTAAACGCTGTCTGAGGTTTAATCCCTCATCGAGGGTCTAATTCCCCGAGGCTTGTCTGTCGATCCAGGCAGGCTTGCCTGCCGATCCAGGCAGGCTTGCCTCGAAAACAAAATATTTTTTCGGAAACATACCTCGTGAGCTTGCTCCGAGGTTGTTGATTTTATAAAAAATGAATATCAGTGGTTTGTAACCATTCCGTAACCCTCTAAAAAAACAACCCCCGGGTAACTACTCCCGGGGGTCTGAATTGAAACTTAGTAGTAGTATTTAACACAAACTCAACTTATACTAATTATGATCGTTTCAATTATATCGTTTAATACGATTATATTTTATGCCGCGAATATAAGCGGTATCTCTTTATTTTCTATGTCTTTTTTTGATGTTAATTCACATTTAATAATCTCATAATGCTCTGATAAAATCATTGTATTTAACTCATTGAAAATCAATTTACATTCCATTTTCGAGGGAAATTTCAGTTTTTCAACATCATATTCTCAGTGGTTTTTGTCATTAATCTAAAATTAGTATGTTATACTATTGTAAATCAATCAAATTTTATACCAAACAGTGATTATTTTGCCTTTATTATTGAAATAATATATAACTTTAATATCCCCCGAAAAGATATCCCGGGGGATAAAATTGAAACAAACTACATGTCATATAAACTCAACTTAAATATAATAACTATGATGCTTCAATTAATTACTTGCTGTTTTTTTCTATTCAATAGTAATAGGAAATGATTGAGCAATATCTGTGTCGCCACCTGCGTCTGATAATGTACCGTCATTAGGTTTTTTTAGTTTATGTCGTAGTGTAACTGTAAACGTTCCTGTACTGGCATCTGTGGTTACTAACTCAAATTTAATTCCGACAGGGTTTGTCACGCTACCTCCTTCATTGTAATCTCTCTCTGTATCAGCATACGAAGTCGTAATATTAAGATCACCCGAAGATTCAAAAAAGAACTGATGTTCATCTGCTTCTCTTTCAATCTCTTCGTTTACAATATCTGCAGGACTTACTGATTCATCTTGCAGCACTATTTCTCCACTATATGTAGTATTTGCTGCCAAATTTCCTGAAACAGTTACCACTGGCGCTGTTGGACCATCTACTCCATCCTCATCAAAAGATTTTAATATAATTGTATTGTTTCCTGAAGTTAAAGTAATTGTCATCGTAGTAATTAACTCCTCAGGATTAATTACACTTGGTGCATCATCATCGTCTGAGCAGGAAAAAAATAAAATACTTGCGATAGTTAGCATTGATAAAAATTTGCATGTGTTCATTGGTAAAAAAATTAGTAGTTAAAAATTAATCTCAATAAAAAGTTTCTACCTACATCATCGGCAAAATAACGTTGTCGATTTAGGTAGTTTCTATAGTTTTCGTTTATTATATTATTAATCGTTACACCCATTTTAAGGCTGTTTTGTTTCCATAATGGTAATTCTACATCGATATTGGCGTTTAATAAGTGATATGCAGGCGGTGGAGTATTGATTTCTAAAAGAACATTTTCTCCCTGACGAACAGAGAATACATCTATATTAGATGGAAACTCATTTTGTCTAAAATGGTATTGACTTTCTAATGATGCACTCAAACCGAGCCATTCTTTTTTTTGAAATGTAATGCTATTATTAATATTTGGAGCAGGCATATTAATTAGCGGAATATCATTTTCTGTTTCTTTTCCTTTAACAATAGAGAAACTATGATTAGTTTTCCAGTTATTATGCCATTGCACATATACTTTTGCATCTAATCCAAGTAACTGTGCGTTGGTTTGTCGATACTCCCAAACCGGAAAAGCTCCTCTTAATGATAGTTCTATACCTGTGGGTTCTAAAAGAATGTAATCATTGATAATATTCACATACGGTGCAATTTCCCAACCCCATGTGTCACTGCTTTTTTGAAGTGATAAAGAAATCTTATGAGAGGTTTCCTGATCGGCTCTTAAATCACCGAGCTCTACTCTTGCTGCAGAATGATGTAAACCATCACTAAACAACTCTGATGGGTTGGGAGCTCTCTGAGCCAATGCATAATTAAATCGTAGATTATATACCTCCTTAAAACTATAATTTAATCCTGTAGTGGCAGATATATTATGATACTCTAATTTGGGATTTGTTAACCACTGTGTTCCAAAATCTTCAATAATTAGATCATTAAAATCAACATCATATCTTCTTTCGTTCCATCTTGTTTTTTGATAAAACTTCTGAGCATCTATTTGATTAAAATCATACCGTATTCCTGCATCTATAACCATATTGTCATTAAGATCATATTCTCCTGTCAAAAATACTCCTGCATCATATTTATCATAATCCGGAATCAATCGTCTTACTCCTGTTGCAGGGTCAGCAAAGTTCTCCTGGTAACGAAGCATAACTCCAAAATCCAACACATATTCTGAGTTTGCATCAATTTTAAAATCTGATGTGATAGTATGCGTGGTAAGTTCTAAATCAATACCTGGAATTTTTCTTAGCTCCTCTGATTGTCTAACATCAAATTCTAACCTTTCATTGCGTTGAAAATCATATTGAGTAGTCCATTTTCCTAATTTTTCGAATCTTTTAAAATATCGCAACCGCCCTAAATGATGTGTTACTTCTTGTCTTGGGTTTTCGATATCATATGTAAAATCACGAATAATTGCTGGTTCCTGACTGTTTATAGATTCGATAAGATCATCTACATTACCTATATGAGATGCTGCTAATACTCCTATTTCATTATTATAAAAAGAATAATATACATCCCATCCATATGTAAATTTATTTACACCAAAAGAAGCCGAAATTCCTTTTTCAAAAACTCCTGTATTAGAAAGTATATAGTCTGGGGCTTCTACATCACCAAATCGTTTTACTGTTCCCTGTGCTTTTACAAACCATCCATTTTCATATCCTCTGATGATTTCTGATGAAATAGCACCTCCACGGCCATTTGATGCTCCTGTGAGTACTGTTTTTCCTATCAAAGTATCTTTAACAGGTGACTTACTAGGCTCCATAACAATCACCCCACCAATAGCATCGCCACCATAACGTAATGCTCCTGCTCCTTTAACCACAGTAACGTTTCCTGCTGTATTGATATCTACATTAGGAGCATGCTCATCTCCCCACTCCATATCCTGCATTCTAACTCCGTTATTCATAATAAGAACGCGACTTCCATTAAGTCCCTGGATAATTGGTTTTACAATTGTAGACCCTGTGTTTAAAGAAGAAACACCAGTAATTTCTCTTAAAGCATCTCCTAAGGATCCACTACTGTATTTTTCTATTACATTTTTATTAATCGTCTCTTCTTGAGAAGAAGAAGTCTTGTTTGGTTTATCACCATCTACGTTTACTTCTTCTAACTCATTTAAATGATGTTCTAGATAAAAGTTTTTTGATGTAACCTCTTCGATATTAATAGTAACCACCTGAGAATTACAATCTTCGTGTGAGACTGTAAATGCATATGATATTGCACATAAATTAGTAATGGTATAGTTACCTTCTGTATCTGTAACAATCATTTGATCGTTGAATGTAATTTTAGCGCCTTTTAGAGGAACTCCATCATGAAAATCAATTACCTTACCGGTAAGGGTTTTGTCGCAATCTTGTGCTGATGAAAAAGTTACACCTAAAAGAAACACTATAATAAGAGTGAATCTTTTCATTGAAAATAAAATAATAACGTAAACTAGCACAATGTAATGACACTAGTGTAAGGACAGTTGTAAAATTAAATTGTAATTAAGCCGTAGGAGGGGCTTTATTTTGAAGTGAGTAGTTTATCTGAGAATCAAAATAGCTTTGTTCATAATTACTTCTAACAATGTCGGCAGGAATTGAAATTATACAGGGAATTTCTACAATCTCTGTCCCCAAAAACCCATCATCTTGTTTCTCAGAAGAAAGTAGACATATCTGGCAATCTGTATCACCAGAATCATGGCTCAACATATGTACATCTGCCAATTGTATTATACAAAACAAGGCAAGAAATATAGAAGCAATGATATGTCTGTTTGACTTCATGATAACAAATAAACAAAAAAAAATGAAAATCATTGCATGTTTAACAACAAGTGTGTGTTAAAGTATTGCAAATTCTATAGATTTCTCAACAATCGCTTTTAAATCTTTAGGCAGATCATTACTTTCCCAAGGGTGTTTTGCTCCAAAAACATGATCTGCTCCTTTTATTAAGAATAGTTCACTCTTGGGGTTCAAGGAATGTATATCTTTTCCTTCCTGAACATTTACCGTTGGATCATCTGTACCATGAACAATCAAATGAGGGATATTGATGTTTTTAACAGCTCTCGAAATTGTAAGGCGTTCCTCATTTTCGATAAAAGAAGTATAAAACTGAAAGTAATGGGGCATCTGCTGTTTTGTTCTTCCGTTTTCTACAAAATATACTCCATTCTTTTTCCATAACTCAAATGCTTCTCCTTTTGGAAATCGTTTTTTGTAATCAGATACACTCGCCCATGTGATTACTTTGGTAATTCTGGGATCTTCTGATGCTTTGATCGTTACAATACCTCCGCCCCGGGAATGCCCTATCAAGATTATATTTGAAGTATCTACTTGATTTTTGAAGTTAAACTCCCGAGAAACCACCCAGTTGATAACCGTTTCCAAATCATCCAGCTCTTTGATGAAATTATTATGCCCAAACGCTTCAAGATCTGGAAAATCTATAGGTTGCGCTACAGTTCCTCCGTTATGAGAAAAATTAAATTTTAGAAAGAAAAAACCTGCATTGACAAAAGCTTCGGCTACCAGATCCCAGGCACCCCAATCTTTAAAACCTTTATATCCATGACAGAAAATCACCAATGGTTTTTGTTTCTGATTTTCAGTATAAAAAACATCTGTTAAAATGGGTTTGCCATGCTTTCCTGAAATGACAATATTTTTGTTTCTGGTCATAGTGGCTATACTTCTTTTTCGGTAAAGGGGATTTCAATATTGAAAATCTCGAGAATCAATTTTTTTAACTGTACTAAATATTCATCAAATACAGCATTGGTTATTTCATGATTTGCTTTGCCTCTTGTAGTCTCTCTTATTCCAAACTTGAGAAATCCCTCCTGAAGGTTCTTAAATGAAATGATCCCTGCCTGAAAAACATCAGGTATGGGTTTTTCTTTATGCTGCATATAGGCATATACCAATACCTGTATTACCTTGCTGTATTTATAGTCTTCTGTGATTAAATTCCAATCTGTAAAGATCAGGTCGTTTTTGACCACCCTCCCTGTTTTGTAGTCTATAATTCTAATCTGCCCGTCTAATTCATCAATGCGGTCTACTTTTCCTTTGATATATATTGGAACATCCAACTCAGGAATGTGCAACCTGGCTTTTAGATCACTTTCTACCGATAAGATCTTCAACCTTGCTCCACTGCCTAACAGTTTTTCTTCAGATTTAAGGAAATTATGGATATATCGCTTGGCAACTTCAAAAATCAACAGATTTTTGCCCTGTTTAATATCCATTTTAGCATATTCCTTTTTAAACTGATCCCGAAGTTCTGTTTCTATATTCCCTTTCATTTTTTCAATATCCTGCACGGTAAGAAAAGTATTCTCAAAGGGTTTATAAAAATTCTCGAGCGTATTATGAATCACAGTTCCTAATGTATTTGCTGCGATGATTTCTTCTACTTCTTCTGTTTCCCGAATCCCCAGAACGTACTTATAATAGAAATCCATAGGGTTTCTGATATATGTGGTTAATGCAGAGGGAGAGAGTCCATATGCTCCAAGGTCTTTTAACTTGAATAAGACCTCATCATTTTTTTCTACCTGTAATGGCTCACTCGTTAGTTTAGGCACTTCTGAAGAAACCGTACACCTGGTAAGTATATGATTTGGTCGTTTATCGATCTCTAACTGATGTAGAAATCTACTTTTTTCTCCTCCGCTTACTCCTTCATCTTCGGCATTAAACAATACATAAACATGCTTTGCTCTTTGTATCAACCGATAAAAGTGATAGGTATAAATGGCATCTTTTTCTTTGTAGGTAGGAAGGTTATATGCTCTTTTTAAATCATATGGAATAAAAGAATTCATACTTTTTCCTGCTGGCAGAACTCCTTCGTTAACCGATGAGATAATCACGGTTTCAAAATCCAGGCAACGAGATTCAAGCATTCCCATAAGCTGTAATCCGTTAAAGGGTTCACCCGAAAAATCCAGGGTTTCGGTCCTCAAAATATCTTTATACAGTGTATGTAGCGACCCTATTGTACTTATAAATTGATAACTGCTATGCCAGGTAAAAAGTTTGTTGAACAACAGGTGAAAATGATACACATATTCTAACTCTAAGGTATCCTTTTCTTTATCAAGATGGTCTTTAAGCAATTGTATGATTTTTCTGCAATTATTCAATGCAGAAGTAATATCGCTCCACGGTTTAAATAATAAATTAAGAATTTCTTTTTCGGTATCTGAAGCTTGATCTTGCAGTTTTTCTAAAGTCACATAAACTACATTTTCTTTTGAAATTGTGGCAACCAGGCGGGCCGAAGTAGTGCTAAGTAATCTATACGCTGGTAAACTATGTAAAATTTCCAGTATAGATTTATAATATAGTCCTTTGGGGCTGGAATTTTTATGAAGGCTAAACAACAGCTCAAAAAATGCAGCTAGCGGCACTTCTTTAAGGGGCAGGCCCATGGTAATATTAAGAGATTCAATGGTATTGGGCAACGAGCTGAGTAATGGTTGCAATAAATTTTCATCTGCCAGTACTAAAGCGGTTTTTTCCATCTCAGACCCTGGAATAGAAGTAAGTATCTGGCCTATATATTTTGCCTGACCTATATTTTTGGATACTCCTATTAACTTTATATCTTTTTCTTCTGAAAAATGATCTCTTATCCACTTAAAAGGTTTGTTTTTATAATACTTCCATTGATTCTTATAAGCTCTCAAAAACAAGGATGCTTCGTGGTATGTATTCTCGAAGAAAAACCGATCTGCATCCCAGTATATTTCTGCGAGCCCTACTTCTAACAGAGATTGAAAAATAATCTGTTCTGCATTATTTAAGGCGTTAAATCCTACCAGGATATGCTTCCGGTTTTCGGTCTGAATATAGGTTTGAATGTCTTCTGAAGCTTTTCTGTAGAGTAAGCCCTGGTAACCCATTTTCTTTGCAAGGAGCTTGCTTTTAAAATTATCATAGTAATCCTTCAGGTGCTCCCAAAAGGCAATATAGTTTTTTACCAGTGCTGTCTTTTCCTTTTGTAAATACCAATGGTTTAAATCCTGTATCCCCGATAAGTATGCAAAAAAGCTTTTATGATCAATACAATACCGATCAATCTCATTAAAATCATTAATCAGGGTTTGTGCCCAATTGCCAAAGGCTTCAAAATCTTCTTTTTCTAAATGCGCATGTGTCTCCAGATAGGTCTCATAAAACTCAAATAATGTTTGAATGGCATCTATTTGTTGTAAGCCCGATAATCTGGTGATAAATTCTTCTATGCTTAGAATTTCGGGAGCAAAAAAAGTTTGCTCTGTGTACATTTCTAAAAGTTCTTTCTTTAGAAAAAGTCCAGCTCTTTTACTGGGCACCAGAAAAATCAGATCGCTTATCTTATCTGTTTTACTGCTTAACTCTACTAATACTTCTTTTAGAAAACTTTTCAAGTCTTTACGATTATTATTATGATGGTTTCATCTTTTATAAAAGTAACTAATCCAAAGAGATTGAACAATTACTAGTTGTTATAGTTTTTGAAGCATTCTTAAAGGTATTTATTAATCATAGATTCCGATAAGGTATCGGAATAAATAACTGTTTTGAAATTTTACACCAAAGTGTAGATTCTATAACAGAGTTTCACCAATAAAAAACGTCCCGAAATTTTCGGGACGTTTTTGTTATTATTATTTAGAGAAATTAACTTATTCTTTTACCAAGTTGATCTCTACACGTCTATTTTTAGCTCTACCCGCTCTGGTTTTGTTAGTAGCGATTGGTCTGTCTTCTCCATAACCAACAGCAGATAACCTGAACTGATCGATTCCGTTTTCAGTTAAGAATGTTTTAACTGCATTAGCTCTAGAGTCAGATAATCTTTGGTTAAGTTTAGCACCACCTGCGCTATCTGTATGACCTTCTACTGTAAACTTAGCAGTTGGGTACTCTTTTAAGATACTAATGATATCGTTAAGTATTTTAGTTGATTCGTCTTTGATACTAGATTTACCTGAATCAAATAATACCTGAGCAGCATACTCGTTAAGTGTTTTCTGAACTTCTTCTGTTACTTCTGGACAACCATTGTTTGCCACAGTACCTGCAACATCAGGACAGTTATCATCTTTGTCTAATACACCGTCACCATCTTTATCCTGGTAAGGACAACCATTGTTTGCAGCAGGACCAGCTTCATTTGGACACTCATCGCTAGCATCAGTGATTCCATCACCATCTGCATCAGGACATCCATTAAGTTCTGGCAATCCAGCTACAGTAGGACATTCATCTTTAGGATCGGCAACACCGTCACCGTCTGTATCAGGGCATCCGTTAAATTCTGCAGTACCTGCAGTATCAGGACAATCATCTTTAGCATCAGTGATTCCGTCCCCATCTGTATCAGGACATCCTTTGAATTCTTCTAAACCAGGAACTTCTGGACACTCATCATCTTTATCGTATATACCGTCCCCATCTGTATCTTTACCTCCAAATGCGAAAGTAAGACCTGCAGAGTGCTGGAAGTGAGTAGGAGGATAGTTACTTACCTCATAATCTTCAAACACGTGCTTATACGTGGTCTGAAGATTGAACGCTAAGTTTTCTGTTAACCAAAAGTTCATTCCAAGAGAACCATTTAGTGTTCCTACACCTATTTCATCAAGCCATGTATAACCACCACCTACACCTAGGTAAGGGTCAAACCAACCTGTTTTTAAGACATTTTTAAGGCTATAGCTAATTCTACCATCTACAGCATAATACGACAAGTCATCTACGCCAACATCAGTTCCATCAGGAAGCTCTCCTGCGTTTTCTATTTTGTTAACTGACCCGGCAACTGTAAAAGCAAAACCATCTCCTATATATCTACCAACAGATAATTGAGAAACAGAGGGAAGGATGTTCCAGTGGTCACTAGCATTAAAAAATTCATCGAAAATTTCTCCTTGAGTAATAAGGTCTCCTCCAGTAGGAAAGACGTCAACGGCATTAATGCCTATAGAAACCGCCCAAGGATTGTTTTCATCTTGTGCGTTCGCAGTACTAAGTCCTAGTACTAATAACGAAGCCGCTAAAAATCTGCTAAGATGTTTCATATTCAATAATTTAATTTTTAAGTGTTAATTAGAGCAAATGTAATATGTTAAACATAACTGTCAAAGACAAATCTAATAAATTTTTCTTAACAGCCCAGTAAATATCGATGTTTTCAAGGGTCTTAAAGTTTTTTCTTACCATTTTTTAGCCCTAAAAAACACATCGATTCTGGCTGTTTTCAATAAAAATTATTGTATTTATCTCAATAATTACGGTACAATTATAAGATAAAAATACCTTTTATCCTTAAATTTCTTTTAGTAATTATGAAAATGATGGTTTATTTATATGTATTTTAAAGTGATCTTGTCATTAAAATAAATAAGTATTTTGTTTTTTATCGTGTATCCCAGCTCCTTAAGAACTCGTGTATACTGCTCTAACTGAGTTATATGTGACGCGTTCTCTGCTCCGGTTTTATAGTCAATAATAACGGTGTTATTATTTTTGTCTATTATTATTCTGTCGGGTCTAAATAATCTCCCGTTAGAAATAATCTCTCGCTCGTTATATACAATAATATCACTAGCAAAATATTGTGAAAGCCCGGGGTGATTTATTACACTTTTTATCTCATGGGTAAGCATCTCTTTCTCAGGCATTGTAATTTCTCCTTTTGCATAAGCTTCTTCAACAGTACTCTCTACATCTTTATAGGTGTATATCTGTGCCATAAGATCATGTATCAGATTTCCTTTTTCTATTGCATCCTTTTGCGAGGTATCCCATAACTTACCAGAATTGGTCACTATATTTACCCTATACCTTTTTGAAGCGTCATCAAATCGGGACAAGGTGATCACTTTTGTCTTATCACTTATATCTTCGGTTACCTGATCAGGTTTCAAAGAATTACCAAAAGTATAGGTGAGTTTTTTGGGATCCCAGGTCCCCAAATCTTTTAAATACCCGATTAATTTTCCTGAAAACTTGTTAGGATTGCTTTGTCCGCTTGAATTTAACTCCAGATTAGAAATTATGTATAATTGTTCTTTTGCCCTGGTAAGGGTTACATATAACAGATTAAATGTGTCCAATTCTAACTGAGCTTGTCTGTTTAGAACAATTTCTTCGGCTTCTTTGCCATACTGAGATATTCCTTTATTATAGTTGATGAATATTTCTTCAAAACCATTATAATTTTCCTTATCAACAACCAACCAGGTTTTGGGTTCTATTTCTCTGTATATATCAATATTTGCATATGGATAAATCACACAAGAAAATTCTAAGCCTTTGGCTTTATGTATCGTGATAATTTGTATGGCATCTTTGGTCTCGGGAGCTACAATGCTTAGTTTGTCTTTTCTGGCATTCCAATAAGAAAGAAAACCAATGATACCTTCTGTATGTCTTTGTGTAAAAGTAAATATGATATCTAAAAAAAACTGTAGATATGCTGGAGCTGTATTTGCAAGACCAAAACAGCCAATTATATATTCTATTGTATCATAAAGTGGTCTTGTGGCCAATTGATTAACATCAAAATCGATTCCTCGGCTTTTTAATTCTAATGCAAATGCATCATTATCAGCAATTATCATTTTTTGTATAAATGAATGTTGTTCTTGTATCGAAAACTGCTTTGCCAGAAAATGCAATACATTGGCTTTTGATAAAAGATCATCGGGTTGTATGAACCAGGTGAGTAGATCAATAATAAATACAACCTGCGGAGCATTATTTATTAACAAGGTTTCTGAAGAAATTATAGACAAGCCCTTTTGTGTGAGGAAATCGGCAATTACAGTTCCTTCTTTTTGTTTTCTTACAATAACACAAATGTCATTGAGTTGATATCCTTTTTTTGTGAGTTCCAGAATAGCTTCGTAGACTTTTTGCGGATAGACTTCATTTTCTTCAGCTACATTTTTGGCTTCTATAAATGATACATTTACATATCCATCTCTTTTTGAATTCACCTCCTGCCTGTTCCCTAAAAGGTAGAGTTCTTTATGGTTCTGGGCACTGAAATCTTTTGCTAAAAATGTAAAAAAACGATTGTTGAACATCACTATTTGCTGATGGCTGCGATAATTTTTAGGCAAATTGAGCACCTGTTTTTCTTTTACCGAAAAAGGATTATAATTGGCAGACAAATTGATAAATTGTTCTGCTTTACCTCCTCTCCAGCGGTAAATAGCTTGTTTTGCATCTCCCACAATGGTAAGCTGCCCTCTCTTGCCTGTGAGTGTTTCTGTCGCTATTGCATTATCAATAAGCGGAACCAGATTATTCCACTGTAATTCTGAGGTATCCTGAAATTCATCAATAAAATAATCCCGGTATCGTTCTCCCAGCCGTTCATATATAAAAGGTGCCGGTTGACCCTGGATAGCATCACTTATAATCGTATTAAATTCTGATATCAATAAAATCCTTCTTTCTTTCTTGATCTCAACTAATTCTTTGTGAATTGCATTTAAAACAGCAAGAGGCGTTATGTTTTTAAGAATATTCTGAAAAAGATGTATCTGTAGTATTTGTTCTTTTGTTACCAAAAATGCTTCTTCGATCGAAGGTCTTATGCTGTCAATCTGTTCTTTCTTATGGTGATCCAATTTGGCATTATAAAATGAAGCATTTTGAATATCTTGTTTCCATGCAGCTTTAAAATCTATTGTAGTTTCTCCTTCAGCAAGTTTTTGAAAATGATTGGGAATAGAACCTCTTGTAAAATCTGTAGTTTCCAATCCAGCCTGCCCGACAGACTTCAGAATATCCTTTGATTTAAAAACAATCTTCTTTTTGGATTCATTAATCTTTTGGGATAGTGTATGCTTTAATACTTCAAAATCTTGTATTGTTTTATCAGAAAGTTTATCGAGGTGCTTGCGATCGTTTTCACTAAATAAAAGTTTTGCGATCTTGTTAAGTTCCAGACTAATGTCCCAGCTTTTATCTTCTTCGAGCTTACCGATTGCAAAATCAATAATCAACTTGGTGAGCGCAACATCAACTCCTATTTTGGCTACCACAGCATCAACAGCCTCTTCAATCAACAAATCTGTGTCCATTTCGATTTCAAAATTCATAGGAATTCCTAAATCGTGAGCAAAGGTTCTGATCACTCTATGTGTAAAGGTATCGATGGTCACAATATCAAATGCCGCATAATTATGAAGGATACTCTTAAGGATTCGATTTGCTTTCAGTTTTAGTTCCTCTTCGGGAATTTCGGTTTCTACAATGAGCTCCTTTAATACATCCTGATATTTTGATGGGGTCTGTGGATTACTAATAGCAACCAGGTTCTCTAAAACTCTGGATTTCATTTCGGCAACAGCCTTATTGGTAAAGGTTATCGCCAAAAGATTCTTATAACTATCCTTAAATTCTCCTTTTAAAAGGGTTATCAGGTATGCTTTTACCAAAGTATATGTTTTTCCTGCTCCGGCAGCGGCATTATAGATCGTAAAAGCGGTAGTAGCGTTCAACACTTTTTTTTACTAAAATACTAAAAGCAGTGATTTTTATAGCATGAAGTCAAATAAATAAAAAGAGGAATTAACCGATTTTACAGGAATGCCCGATTTAATTAATTTATAACAATTATTAATTTTTATTGATCACTCTAATTGTTAAATTTGATGTCATTTTCATTTTTTATTAATAAAAACAATTATATATGTCATTCGAATTACCAAAATTAAACTACGCCTTTGATGCGTTAGAGCCCCATATAGATGCCCGTACCATGGAAATTCATCATGATAAACATCATGCAGGATATACCAATAAATTAAACGCAGCTATAGAAGGAACTGATTTCGATGGTAAAACTATAGAAAACATTCTTATTAATCTTGATATGTCTAATACCGCTGTTAGAAATAATGGCGGCGGTTATTACAATCATAATTTATACTGGGAGGTGATGTCTCCAAATGGTGGAGGAAAGCCTTCTGGCGATCTTGCAGATGCCATAACTGCCACGTTTGGATCTTTTGATGCTTTTAAAGATGCTTTTTCTAATGCCGCAGGTACCCGATTTGGTTCGGGATGGGCGTGGTTATGTGTTCATAAAGGAGGAAAAGTAGAGATTTGCTCTACCCCAAACCAGGATAATCCATTAATGCCTAAGGTAGGCTGTGGAGGAATCCCTATTTTGGGAATAGATGTATGGGAACATGCTTATTATTTGAATTACCAGAATCGTCGTCCTGATTATATTACGGCATTCTTTAATGTGATCGATTGGAACGAAGTCTCTAGCCGATACGCACAAGGAAAGTAATAGTTATTATCCATGATTATATAAAAAAAGAAGGGGCAAAACTGCCCCTTCTTTTTTTATATAGTTTTTAAAGGAATGATTCTCGTGCCCCTCCTGAAGAGAACAGCGCTCTCATTCTATTTTTTTGTCCGTTAGAGAACATATACATACAACGGTCATCTACATAATCCATATAATTCATGGTCATATCATTAGATCCACAGCGTACAGTAGGATACCTTGGGCAACCGTAATTGGGCGCACTCGAAACTGGAGTGTCTGAAACAAAATCATCGCGAGAACAATTGCCGTCTCCCCAAATGTGACGCAAATTCAACCAATGCCCAACTTCATGAGTGGCCGTTCTACCTTCATCAAAAGGAGCAGAAACAAATCCTCGATCACCAAAATATTGAGGCGAGACTACAACGCCATCTGTAGCTGGATTTCCTCCGGGAAATTGAGCATACCCAAGAATTCCTCCGCCAATATTGCATACCCAGATATTAAGATTTCTCGATGGATCTATGGCATCTACACCACCCCGGGAAGCAAACTTCATTCGATTTCGTGTTCCCCAGGATCGTCTGGAAGATTGTTTTCGCGTTACTTGTTGTAGTGTAAACCTGAAATTAGCATTGGCAACACGACCAGCAAATTCATTAGGAACCTGAGAAACATCACTATTGGTTGCTGTGAAATCTTTATTGAGTACATCAATTTGTGATTGGATCTGAGCGTTGCTAATATTTTGTCTGTTAGTTCTGTAAATCACATGAACGATTACAGGAATCCCAATGGTTCCGTTGGGAGCTTTTAGGTCGTTTTCAGAAAAATTTCGGGATTTTTCTTCGATCTCAACAAGTTTCTTGGCCATTTCGGGATTTTCGCTCAATTGTTTTTCCAGCATTTCTGCAGAATAACACTTACGCTGTGTAGCCGTGATTTCTTCCTGATTTTCAAGATTTTGTAATTCTGTTGAATTTTCTTCATTTTCGCAAGAAGATGCAAAAATCAAACCTAGTGCAAGGATGCACATGGATAGTTTTTTCATAATGTATAGGTTTTAAAAGTTTGTGTTCTTTTGTAACCTAAAAATAAGATGCTTCGTATACATTTTAGCTTTAATTAACTAAAAGTTAACAAGGTGTAAATTGGTAAAAGCAAGCATTTAACTAGGCGATGTAAATCATACCAAAAGAATACCCAAAAGGTTACTTAACATTATTTTGGCTTTTTTAAAAGCTTCTATCAAATCATTTATCCCTTCTTTGGTATTTCAGGAAAAGATGGATATGGGATTATTCTGCTATAGTAGAATTGTTTACACTAATGTTAGTATCAGAATGGGCAGAGATCCCGGGATAAGCAGGATACCATGAGCCTCCTGTATTATTTTGAATAGTAGATTCATTGATAATTACATTTCCAGAACGGTCATTGGTGACAAAAAAGATGGCAGCACCAAAATCATTTACTTTATTTGATTCTATATAAGAGCCAAGCAGCGTGAGTGTCATAGTGTTTCCGTCGTTATATATGGCTCCTCCACTTCCACCTCCGGGGGTACCAGACTGAGCAGGGTTCCCGCCATTACCTAAAGCGCTGTTATGCGAAAAAAGACTGTTAATAATAGTCCAGGACACACCAATACTGCTAATACCTCCTCCGTTTGATCCGGAATTTCCATGATTTTCTTTGCCTCCAAAAGTACTATTAACAACAAATACGGGCTGGTTGTTGTGTTGACTGAATACTCGTATAGCTCCTCCGCCTACATCTGGCCCGTTGCTGGCACAGGTGTTATTAAAGAATCGGCAATTCACAACTTTAAAACGTCCGCCCCGAACCCAAATAGCTCCTCCACCGTCATATTGTGTTTCATTGGTAGAATTCCCATTAGCAAAAGTAATATTCTGAACCGTAAGCCTGGGATGATCTTGATTTTGGCAATGGTCTGTAGTCCATACCTGATCGGGATCACAGGTATTCATATACAGAATCCTTGTTTGGTTATTACCACTTAATGTAATCAATCCACCTCCATCGATCACAATATCGGGGTTGGTATTATTGAATACTTTGGCTGGTTGATTGAGCGTTATAGTTATGGGGTCGGGTCCACAATCAAAAACGATTTTACCTCCTTTGGCAACGGCATCAATAAAAATCTGACCGGTACAGCTTTGAGGAGTGCCATCACCAATTACGGTATCGGGGTTAGAAACATCTTCAAGAGCTGCTGCTGCAGGGATTGGATAATTTCCATCGGGATTTCCTGCAGGAATTCCATCAAATGGATCACCTAGCGGATTGTCGATGGTTACCGTTTCATTATCGTTATCACTGCTGCATGATCCCAAAAGAACTATTGAAAACAGAAAAATACTGTAGGTACAGAAAAAACACTTCATATTCATTTGTATGAACTTAGATTAGGTGGTAAAAGTGAAGAACGAGTTATCATGATAGATATTGTTTTTTACCCAATAGCATCAATAAACAGGTGGTTATAGACGTCAAAAATCAACGTAACATTATCTTTGCTTTTTTCACAGCTTCAACCAAAGCATCAATCTCTTCTTTAGTATTGTAGAATGAAAAAGAAGCTCGTACGGTTCCTGGTATTTTGTAAAAATCCATAATGGGTTGAGCACAATGATGCCCTGTGCGTACAGCAATGCCTAATTTATCTACAATAGTTCCCACATCATATGGATGAATATTTTCAAGATTAAAAGAAATCACCGAAGTTTTGTTTTTGGCGGTACCATAGATTTTCAGACCTTCAATTTCCAGTAATTTTTGAGTTCCGTAGTCCAGGAGCTCTTTTTCGTAGGCCGCGATAGTATCAAAACCAATACTATTCATATAATCTAGCGCTACTCCAAACGCTATTCCTCCACAAATATTGGGGGTACCGGCTTCAAATTTATGAGGAAGTCCTGCATAGGTGGTTTTTTCAAAAGTGACCTGCTCGATCATCTCACCACCGCCCTGATAGGGAGGAAGCTTATTCAACCACTCCTCTTTTCCGTAAAGCATACCAACTCCTGTTGGTCCACAAAGCTTATGCGCAGATGCGACATAAAAATCTACATCAAGTGCCTGCACATCGGGTTTGATATGGGGGCAGGATTGGGCACCGTCAATAAGAACTGCTGCGCCAACCTCATGTGCTTTGTCAATAATTTCTTCGATTGGGTTAATTGTACCCAATGCATTAGAGATATGGTTGGTAAAAACAAGTTTGGTTTTATTAGAAAGGAGCTGATCATATATATCCATCAATAATTCTCCTTCCTCATTCATAGGAATGACCTTAAGAATTGCACCAGTACGATCACACAACATTTGCCAGGGAACAATATTAGAATGATGTTCTAGGGCAGAAACGATGATTTCATCACCTTTATCGAGAAAATTGGTAAAACCGGTAGCTATAATATTAATACTATGGGTAGTTCCAGAAGTTAGAATAATCTCATGTGCATGTTTTGCATTAAAGTGCTGTTGTACTTTTTTTCGGGCAATCTCATAAGCATCTGTTGCTTCTTGCGACAGGGTGTGAACACCGCGATGAATATTAGCATTATAGTTACTATAATAATCTACGATAGCATCAATAACAACTTGTGGTGTTTGAGATGTGGCCGCATTATCAAAATACACTAGAGGTTTGCCGTTTACTTCTCTTTTAAGTATTGGAAAATCTTCTCGTATCTTTTGTACATCTAGCATATCAATTTCTTTCTGCAAAAGTACTAATACCAATTATTATATGAGTATTTTCTAAGTAGGATTGTTTATTTTTAGAATGGTTTAACCTTTTTTTTATGAAGCGATTTAAAAAAATTATCAGTATTACATTTTTACTCTTGATTGTAGTTATTTGTATTGCAGTTGTTCTTAATTATCCAAAGCTTGAAATTATTTCTGGATTTTCTGCAAAAAACATGAGTTCATCTGTTTTTATCGGACAAAGGAGTCTTGAGTATACAGATAAAACAGATCATAATGTTCCTAATGTACGATTGGCTACAGATCAGGTAGATATAGGTAAGAAGTATTCCATAGCAAATGTATATGGATTCAAGGAACGAAAAGCAATTTATCGAGAAGGATTAGGTAGTATTTTAATTGATGATGATTTTGATGAAAACCAACCATTTTTAATTCCAAACAGAAGATTTTCTAAAACTAATTTATCATACCCATATGGAGATTTACCTCAGAGAGATAGTGTTTTTGAAGAGATAAATTATAAGAAGGTAGAAAAAGCTGTAGCTACAATATTTGATATTGATGGGGTAGAGAAAAATAAAACTCGTGCAGTTTTGGTGCTTTATAAAGATCAGATTATTGCAGAGCGTTATATTGATGGGTTTGATAAAAACTCTAAATTATTAGGATGGTCAATGACCAAAAGTGTTCTTAGTACCATGTATGGTGTATTACAGGCGCAAGGTAAAATAGACATTTATAATAAAGCTCTTGTAGATGAATGGCAAAATGATGAAAGAAAAGAAATAACTATTAATAATTTGCTGCAAATGAATAGTGGTCTCGAGTGGGATGAGGATTATGGATCTATTTCTGATATTACAAAAATGTTATATATAGATAAAGATATGACCCTTTCCCAGATTCATAAAAATGCGATTCATAAGCCAAATGAACATTGGTTATATTCCTCGGGCACTTCTAATCTATTATCTGGGATTTTAAGAAAGCAGTTTACCACGCACCAGGAATATCTTGATTTCCCTTATCGTGAGTTTATTGATAAAATCGGGATGCATTCTATGCTTATAGAAACCGATATGGCAGGTAATTATGTAGGTTCTTCTTATGCCTGGGCAACAGTTAGAGACTGGGGCAAATTTGGGTTATTATATCTTCATAAAGGAAATTGGAAGGGACAGCAAATTTTTGATCCAGAGTGGGTAAACTATGTTACCACGCCAAGTCCTACATCCAAAGGGGATTATGGAGGTCATTTTTGGTTAAATGCAGGAGGTTTTTATCCCGATGCGCCAAGAGATATGTTTTCTGCAAATGGATACCAGGGACAACGGGTTTTTATTATCCCTTCAAAAGATTTGGTAATTGTACGGTTTGGATTAATTGGAGATGCAGGAGTGGATTTTAATAGGTTTTTGAAAGAGATTGTAAATGCTGTGGAATGAAACAAACTATAATTATATACATTTTTACACTAAAAAATATAGGTTAGTGCAATTAATCCCTGGACAGGGTTTGGTTTACACTTCCTATTAAACCTCGGGTATTTCCCTGAGCTCAATAAGCAGAATCAATCTTAAGAACCCAAGTGTAACAGTAGATCTCGCTCTACAACCCGATAAGTCCAACGTATTGAAGTGTAAACCACGTCTATATTAAAATAGTACTTACAAGTCAAAGCCAATATTTACATTCAGCTTATTGGCAATTAACTTATTGATTCTACTTTTTAGTTGAGGTATTTTTACACTCTCTAATACATTATTGGCAAAGGCATACATTAATAAGGCTCTTGCTTCTTTTTCGCCGATTCCTCGGGATCTCATATAAAACAAAACGTTATCGTCTAATTGACCTATCGTACAGCCGTGAGAACACTTTACATCATCTGCAAAAATCTCCAGCTGTGGTTTGGAATTGATCGTTGCTTTATCACTTAATAAAATATTATTGTTGGATTGAAAAGCATTAGTTTTTTGAGCTTCTTTATTTACAATGATTTTACCGTTAAAAACACCTGTGGCCCTCTCATCAAAAATGCCTTTATAATCCTGATGGCTCTCACAGTTTGGTTCGGTGTGGTGTACCAGAGTGTTGTGATCTACATGTTGTTTTCCTTCAATAATTGTTATCCCGTTAAGAACAGAGTTGATCCCTTCTCCTTTTTGGTAAAAATTCAGGTTGTTTCTGGTGATGTTTCCACCAAAAGCAAAGGTATGTACCGATACCAAACTTTGTGTTTGCTGTTCGATATACGTGTTATCAATAAGAGATGCTTCTTGATTATCATTTTGGATTTTGTAGTAATCAACCACAGCTCTTTTGTCTGCAAAAATCTCGGTTACCGAATTTGTTAGTACCGCATTGTCTGTAAGACTCTGATGGCGTTCAATAATCTGAACGTGCGAGTTTTCTTCGACGACGATCAGGTTACGGGGTTGTAATAGCTGAGCAGATTCTTTTCCGGTAGAAAGGTGTATAATTTGGATAGGTTTATCGGCCAGCTTATTTTTTGGGATGTAGATATAAGCTCCTTCTTTAGAAAAAGCGGTATTTAAAGAACTAAGGCCATCCTTGGGTGCTATTTTATTAAAATAGTTGTCAATAACAACTCTGTATTTATCACGGGTTAATGCAGCCGACATGAGACATACATCTATCTTATCATGAGTGGTCTCTGATAAATGAGAAGAATACTTACCATCGATGAATACAATCTTATATGTATCCAGATCATGAAGGAAATATTTTTTTACATCTCTGAATTCTAATGCGTTTTCTTCTTTCGGAAAAACACTGTAGTCGTGTTTTAGCACCGTTTTTAACGAAGTATATTTCCATGCTTCTTCTTTTTTTGAAGGGAAGCCTTTTTCTTCAAAAGTCTTTATCGCCTGGCTTCTTATATCGTGCACGGGAGCATCTACATCTACCGTGTTTTCAAAAGCCAAAAAGGATGACACTAATTTATCTTTCAATTCCATTTTCTCGTTGCTTGTTGTCTGTTTTTTGTTGATCGTTCACATAATACGTGTACAAAATATAAACTATCTACTGCCAACTATATCATACTTTTATATCTTCTTTAATCCAGTCGTATCCTTTTTCTTCTAGCTCAAAAGCAAGTTCTTTGGTGCCTGATTTTACGATTTTACCATCATACAATACATGCACAAAATCAGGAACGATATATTCTAAAAGACGTTGATAGTGTGTAATCACTACAATGGCGTTGTCCTGGTTTTTTAATTTATTGACCCCGTTGGCTACAATTCTCAAGGCATCAATATCTAGTCCAGAATCGGTTTCGTCCAGAATCGCTAATTTAGGTTCCATCATGGCCATCTGAAAAATCTCATTACGTTTTTTTTCTCCACCAGAGAAGCCTTTGTTAAGAGAACGGGATAGAAATTTGCGATCTATCTCCAGCAATTCTGATTTTTCACGGATTTTTTTCAGCATATCTTTAGCAGGCATTTCTTCGAGGCCTTGTGCTTTTCGGGTTTCGTTGATCGCGGTTTTCATAAAATTGGTAACCGTTAATCCGGGAATTTCTACCGGATACTGGAAAGACAGAAAAACACCTTTATGAGCACGTTCTTCGGCAGCCAATTCTTCAATATCTTCTCCTTCCAGAAAGATGCTGCCTTCAGTTACTTCATACTCTTCTTTACCGGCAACAATATTAGCCAACGTGCTTTTTCCCGAACCATTTGGGCCCATAATAACATGAATTTCTCCTGCTTTTACATCCAGGCTAAGACCTTTTAAAATCTCTTTCCCCTCAACACTTGCGTGTATATCCTTTATTTCTAACATGCTCATAATTCTTTTATCTCATATAAGAGATACATTTACGTGTTTAATTTTCTTTTTCTTTATTTGAATCATCATCGCCAGAACCCTCTTCAGCTTCAGAAGAATTGATCTTAGTAGGTAACTCTGATGTGGGAGCACTTACTCCAATGATCTCTTTTATTTCTACTATTTCTTCCCAACCTTGTTCGGGATTGGGTTTTATAAATCCTTTGATCACTACGGGTACCATATCATATTCTTCTCTTTGCATAGGGGTTACTTTTTTGGCTAATTCATGAGTAATCTCATCAATTACTACCCCATAAATAAAGTCACTACCTTTTATGACTGCTGCATCATCAATGAGAATAAACTCTCCTCGGATCAAAATAGGTTCTTCGTTTTTATTTTCAGATTTACAGGAAAAAATTATAATACTTAAAACAATGAAAATAAATGATGGTTTCATTAATGCAGATTTGATGGTTTAAAATTTACCCTACAGAACCTTCCAGAGAAATTTCTAAAAGTTTTTGTGCTTCTACGGCAAACTCCATAGGCAGTTTATTCAATACTTCTTTACTAAATCCGTTAACGATCAAAGCAATTGCTTTTTCTGTATCTATACCTCGTTGGTTACAGTAAAAAATCTGATCTTCACCTATTTTACTCGTAGTTGCTTCATGTTCTATTTGAGCAGTTTTATTTTTTACTTCTATATAGGGAAACGTATGCGCACCACATTCATTGCCCATCAATAATGAATCACATTGTGAAAAATTACGTGCATTGGTTGCCCTGCTGCTTATTTGTACTAATCCGCGATAGCTATTTTGAGATCTTCCTGCCGAAATACCTTTAGAAATGATGGTGCTTTTGGTGTTTTTACCTAGGTGTACCATCTTGGTTCCTGTATCTGCTTGTTGAAAATTGTTGGTTACGGCTATCGAATAGAATTCTCCTACAGAATGATCCCCTTTAAGTATACAGGAAGGATATTTCCAGGTGATAGCTGATCCTGTTTCTACCTGTGTCCATGAAATTTTGGAGTTGGTTTCACAAAGTCCTCTTTTGGTTACAAAATTATACACTCCGCCTTTTCCTTCGGCATTACCGGGGTACCAATTTTGCACAGTAGAATATTTTATTTCTGCATCATCCAGTGCTATTAATTCTACCACTGCGGCATGCAATTGATTTTCATCACGAGATGGAGCGGTACATCCTTCAAGATAACTTACATAACTCCCTTTATCTGCAATCACCAAAGTGCGCTCAAACTGACCCGTACCTGCCTGATTGATTCTAAAATAGGTAGATAATTCCATCGGGCAGCGAACTCCTTTGGGGATATAACAAAATGATCCATCGCTAAAGACTGCCGAGTTTAACGCGGCATAAAAATTATCTTTCTGCGGGACTACGCTTCCGATATATTTTTTTATTAATTCGGGGTGTTCCTGAATTGCTTCCGAAATAGAGCAGAATATAATTCCTTTTTCGGCCAGCGTTTCTTTAAAAGTGGTTGCTACCGATACAGAATCCATTACGATGTCTACAGCAACTCCCGCCAGTTTCTTTTGTTCTTCTAATGAGATCCCCAATTTTTCAAATGTTGCCAATAGCTCTGGATCTACTTCATCGATGCTGTTGTACTTTGGTTTTTTATTTGGAGCAGAGTAGTAAGAAATATTTTGAAAATCTGGTTTTTTATAGGTAACATTTGCCCACTCGGGTTCTTTCATCTGTTCCCAGATACGAAAAGCTTCCAACCTCCACTCAGTCATCCATTCGGGCTCTTCTTTTTTCTTAGAAATTGCACGAACAACACCTTCATTAAGACCAACAGGAAATGTATCAGACTCTATGTCTGTATAAAATCCATATTCATATTCTTTGGTCTCTAATTCTTTTTTTAAGTCGTCTTCAGTATATGCCATAGTCCTTACCCTAAATTAAGCAATCAATTAAAGTGAAAAACTTTCTCCGCAACCACAAGTTCTGCTGGCGTTGGGGTTATTAAACACAAAGCCAGTACCATTCAACCCTCCGGAATATTCAAGTGTTGTGCCAATTAGATACAGAAAACTTTTTTTATCCACAATAATTTTTACACCATTGTCTTCAAATACCTTATCCCCTTCCTGCTGTGCTTTATCAAACTTTAGATCATATGATAAACCAGAGCATCCACCACTTTTTACCCCTACACGAACATAATCTGTAACAGCATTATATCCATCTTCGGTCATCAATTCGACCACCTTGTTTTTCGCTATGTCTGATACCTTAATCATACTTTTTTAAAATAGATTAATTCTAAATGAGATGCAAATATACTACATAAGTAGCTTTTTATCACAAAAGCTAACATTTATCTAACATATACTGGAATAGGCAAAAGTTATGGAAGTGTATAATGATATCTGAAAACAAGGTCAATTAATTATGATCAATTACCTTTGCAAAATGATTGAAGATAAAAACACAGCTAGAACACAAATATCTGAATTGGGAGAATTTGGACTCATTGATCATTTGACCAAAAGTTTTAAGATAAAACAAAAAACTACGAATCTGGGTATTGGAGATGATGCTGCGGTTATAGATTTTGGGAATAAAAAGTGCGTGTTGACTACCGATCTGTTGGTCGAGGGAGTACATTTTGACTTATCCTATGTTCCTTTAAAACATTTGGGGTACAAGGCCGTTATCGTTAATCTTTCAGATGTGTATGCGATGAACGCAACCGCTACACAGATTACGGTTTCTATAGCAGTCTCAAACAGATTTCCGTTAGAAGCATTAGAAGAATTATATGCAGGAATCCAAACCGCAGCAAAGCTATATAATATTGATGTAGTTGGAGGAGATACCACCTCTTCGACGACCGGATTAATTATTAGTATCACTGCAGTTGGTTATGCAGAAGAAAACGATCTTGTTTATCGTAGTGGTGCCAGAGACAATGACCTTTTAGTGGTTACCGGAGACCTGGGAGCTGCATATTTGGGACTTCAGGTACTGGAAAGAGAGAAACAAGTGTTTAAGGTAAACCCAAATTCGCAACCCGATCTCGATGCATATACCTATCTTATAGAAAGACAGCTTAAACCTGAAGCCAGAAAAGATATCTGCGAGCTTCTTAAAGCACTGGATGTAAAGCCAACCAGTATGATTGATATAAGTGATGGATTATCTTCTGAAGTCATACATCTTTGCAAGCAATCAAAAGTAGGAGCAAATGTATATGAAGAAAAAATACCTTTGGATCCGGTTGTTATTTCTGTTTGTGAAGAATTTAAGTTAAATAGTACAACTGTAGCACTCAATGGAGGTGAAGATTATGAGTTGTTGTTTACAATGAAGCAGGAAGACTTTCCAAAAATTAAAGGTAATCCCAACCTAACGGTCATTGGTCATATGACAGATGCAAAAAGCGGAATCGGATTAGTAACCAGGGCAAATGAAAAAATAATATTACAGGCTCAGGGTTGGAATCCAATCAGGGAATAATTATGAAGCCGCCTGAAATTGAGTTTTAGCTTTATTTTTTGCAATTTTCTTGGCATGTACAGAAGCCAGGGCATTATTTATTTCTTTTAATTTTGGTGTCATTACTTCTAATCGCCCCCTGCTATTTGTTGTAGCTTGTTCTTTACAATGTGAACAGGTATATTCTTTTATATAATGGGTAACGTTTTTGGTAAGATTGTAATTATGACCGAATAAAGAGCAATAGATTTTTGAGAAGGAAAACGTAGAGTTGGGGGTACCTTTTTTCATGGTTTTTTGGGGTTAAAAATTCATAGACAGAGATTATAAGTTGGTTACCAATACAATAATAATAATTTTTTTAATATTCACACTATTTTTGTAAGAAGATTTTGTCTTTTCTTATTGATTTTTAACTAAAAAACCCCTTCATCAAGTTTTTTGACCAGATAAAAGGTGTTTTGTCTATGTTTTTATCAAATTCAAGACTCAACTACCTGCTCTTGTTTTTTACTGTTGTTTCAGAAATTTTTGTAATCCCGATAAAAGTTCTTTCTTATTTTCTATATGAGACATATGACCCCCATCCAAACTCACTAGTTTCGTTTTAGATTGTTCTGCTTCCAAAAGATTTTGTGTAAAATCTAAAACAGGATCTTGTGTTGACGCAAAGATTATTTTAGGGCCTTTAAAATGAGACAAAAGATTGTTACGATCTTTTCGAACCTTCATGCCTTCCAGAGCCGAGATGATTCCTTGTAGCTTTGTTTTTGAAGCCTGATCTTTAATATCCCGTATTTCTTCAACAAATTTTGACCGGTTTTTTTCTGCAAAGAGACTAGCAATTGCCACACTGGTATAAACATCAGGATTTTTTTTTACAATGCTAATGGCTCTTGTTCGGTTTAGTCTTCGTTCGTCACTATCAGGAAAAGAAGTAGAATTCACCAATGCCAAACCAGAAACTTCATCAGGAAAAAGATCGATATAGGCCAAAGCTACATAACCTCCCATCGAATGTCCTACCAGGGTTATATTGGTCATCATTAAGTGATCCAAAACGGCTTTAACGGCTATGGCCATATCTTCCATGGTATGGATATATCCCAGGCAATCTGTCTGGCCATGACCCAACAAATCTATTGAAACACATGTATATGTATTTGATAAAAGATCAATGGTTTCTTTCCACATGGTGGAGTTTTCCAGAAATCCATGTAAAAAAACTATAGGAGCACCATTTCCATGAATATTATAATATATTTTGATCTCTTTATATGTGAATATCATTTTGAAATTTTATTTTTAGGCGCATAAACCTAAGTAAATGAGATTTAATAAAGAAACCTTTGTTGCAGGATTTGCATTATTTTCTATGTTTTTTGGAGCAGGAAACCTGATGCTTCCGCCGCTGTTGGGGTTTAAAGCCGGAGATGCCTGGCTTCTGGTTACATTGGGCTTTGTTATTTCTGCGGTGATCATTCCACTATTGGGTATTTTTGCTCATGCAAGATTACAAGGCACCATGCTGGATTTTGCTAAAAAAGTATCCCCAACTTTCAGCCTAATTTATTGTGTACTGGTATACTGTATTTCTATAGCATTGCCATCTCCAAGAACTGCTTCTGTAACGCATGAGATGGCCATTCAGCCCTTTTTTGACACTAGTTCTTTACTCACCAGTAGTATTTATTTTGCCCTGGTATTGCTATTTGTGCTTAACAGAAACAAAATTTTGAGCATTCTGGGAAAATTTCTTACTCCAATTATTTTTATCGTTGTTCTTATTATTATCTGTGTGGGGATTTTTTCGGCAGAAAGCCCGATAGCTTCTTCACGTTTTCAAACTCCTGTGATTCATGGGTTATTAGAGGGATATCAAACTTTTGATGCCATAGGGGCCGTTGTGGTAGGCGGGGTGATTATCATCTCACTAAAACTTAAAGGAGCACATGACTTTGAAAGAAACCGAAGGTTGATCATAAAATCTGGGATTGTTGCAGGAATTGGTCTTTTTATTATTTATGCCGGAATGATTTATAATGGTGCTTTGTTTAATACAGCATTTGAAAGTAATGTTACCCGCACCGAATTGTTATCGGGGATGAGTTTAAAAACACTTGGGAATATCGGAACCGTGTTTTTAAGCATTTTGGTGGGTTTGGCATGTTTTACAACGGCAGTTGGGATTATTACCGGCACCGCAGATTTTATGAAAGGAGTATTTAAAAATTCTCAAAAAGCATATCTGGCTACTGCCATCATCGGTTGTATTCTTGGTGTGGTGATGGGGCAGTTTGATGTGCATTCTATTATTAATGTAGCCGTTCCTGCACTTATGTTTATTTATCCTATCACTATTGTTCTCATACTTCTTAATGTATTGCCAGAGAAGTTTACTTCTCCTTTGGTGTTTAAAGCGGTGGTTATCGTCTCTATTGTATGCAGCCTGCCTGATTTTTTGGCTTCTGTTGGAATGAAAGAGCAAATACAGTCGATTTTAGATTTCCTTCCCTTTGGGAATTATAGTTTGGCCTGGTTATTGCCAGCAATAGCTACCTTTATTATTATGAATGTGTTTTTTCTATTAAAAAAATAAGAAAAGAAGAGAACTAAAGAAGAGAACTATTGATTTTCATTTTTCTTTTCTTTTTCTCTAACTTGTTGAATTTCTTTGGCTAATGCCTGAGCTTCAGAAATTCCGGGAGTTTTTATCACTTCGCCTTGTTGATTCACCTCTCCTGTGCTACCAAATCCACCACTGCCTATACCATTTAAAGATCTATAATTACCATCGGCAGTTTCTATAACTTCAATAGTACCCTTTTTTTTAATTTTTAATTTGTATTGTTCGCGGGTAAGCACCATGGCACCCAACTCATGCCCCAGTAGTTCTGTCATTTTTCCAACATCATTAACATCTTCAGATATCACGATATAATATACCGTTTCTTTTCCCGATTTTTTATCGGCCTTAATCGTGGCTCCCTTAAATGCTTTTTCGAAGTTAGGGTCTTCAATAGTTACCTTATTATTTGTTTTTTTATTGATATCGACAGCAAAGGTCTCTGCTTGTTGAACATCGAAGTATTTAACTCCTTGACGCATAATAAAATCATCATAAGCTTTAAAATTACTGACGCTGCTTATACGTACCTGGATATTTTTGTTGCCAGCTGCAGCATTAAATAATTTTTTCCCGGTAGGGGTCTTTTTCAGAAGTTTTACAGATTCTTTTAATTTACTACTGGTACCTGCTATTTCGACATCTTTTCCATCGGGGTCAACAAATTTAATTGGGTTGTTAAGGGTATAGTTATATGGGCTATATGGATAATATTTCTCGGCTTTAGGATCCAGAATATGCCAACGGCCAAGGGCTGCATCATACATGCGAGCACCAAAGTCATGCCAGTTGAGATCAAAAATATCCTGTTCCTCTTTTCCGCCAAAACCATAAGGATGGTCTCTACCTGTAATAATATGATTCTCTTTTTGGGTTTTTAGACCAAAAGGGTAATAATCATTGGATTCTCGTATTTCAGAATCCTCGATGAGGTGATTGTTATTTACATCGGCAAATGATAGCCTGATGTTTTCCAGATGATCTTTATGCTGATAGATATAATCGAAATTTCCGGAGTTGTTGGGTTCAAGATACCCGTCAGCATGATTTACGAATTCAAGATCTTGATTGGCATAAACAATGCCATCAAAATAGCTTTTATTTTTTGCCAAAGAACCATCTGCCTGATAGGCTTTTTGCGAAAGTTTCACACCAGAAGCCGTATAAGTATATTCAATTTTTCTACCATCTTCATACAAAATTGTCTTAGGAAGATTGAGCAGATTATAGGTAATTGAAGTGATGCCTTTATGATGGTCAGCAATCAAATTTCTATTTGAGTCATAAGAGTAGGCGGTTTCGTTTTGAGAATAGCAAAGGAGTTGAAAAAACGCTAAAAACAATAATAAGCAAGCTTGAGTTTTGTACATAATGAAAGGGATTATGAGGTGAAAAACAATACGCGATAAGATGTAAAAGTGCTCTATGATCTGGTTGACAAAGGTCAAAAGCAGGTTTTGTAAATAGATTGTAGCATATAGGTATGGTTATGGGTGTTGATTGTGGTGGTTAAAATTCTCATAAGTTGGTTTTAAGTTTGAAACTTAAAACACAAAAATAGAATAAGAGTGCCAATTTGTTGAATATTCAAAATAACAGGACTTTTATTGTAAAAAAATCATTGTTGTATCCAAGTGTCGAAGCAGTAACGATCTACTGCTATTTTTTTGTTTCAATGCGGGTTTGACAATTACATTTGGGTCATTTATAAATTGATAGTTATTGGGTAGATTGTTGAAATTGTGATTGGGAAAGGCTCTTTGGAGATCTTGTTTACTGGATGTTACTTGTAATCGTATCGGGAAAAGGTTTAAATAGGGAAATCTACCACCAACCTGGGTTTATCTTACAGCATCCTCATCAATATCGGTTACCGATCTGATTTCAGGATTGGAGGCAACGGCTTGTTGTATACGATATGCCATTATTTCATCATGAATGTCGGGAGCAAAAGCTTCCCTCTTTTTTTTCGTTTTATTTTTAGCAGTTATAAGAAATTTAATGTATTGACCGCAATAAATAGTATCTAAGTGACATAACACGATTTACTTTCAAATCTTCATATGCTTCAATTTTAAAGCCATTCTTGTCCCAAATAGCAAAGAGTTGCTTTTCAGACAAAAAGTATTGAGGAGGAAGTTTTTCGGGATTAAGGAATACGGTGCCAATTTCATCTTTTTCAAAAAAACCGTCGAGCAATGTCACATCACAAATAACATGACCATCTTTGTGAAGTATGTTTTTAATATTGCTCCATGCAGTTTTTTGACACTCAAAATCGAAAACACCGTTTAAAGCACCTCCTAAAATAGTTACCAGATCAATATGTTGCAGTGAAGCATGAAATTGATGAGAAGTTACATCAAGGACATGGAGCGTTGTACTTTTTAATAACTTCAAGAGGAGCCTTTAAGCACCAGGAATTATAAGCTTTTTGTGAATTGTTATGATCTGACATTTATTTTTGTTTAAGTGACTAAATTATTATTATTATTTCATAGCATTAATTGTAGACTGAATAGGGATATCCCAATATCCCATTTCTTTTACCTGCAATACTTCATTAATACGAATGTTACCGGTTATATTGACATACACACCGGGATTTTCCGGACTTTCGGGAGGTTTAATATGCTTCCAGTTTGTTGCATCTACTTGTACTATAAAGGTATCTGTATTGTCTTTTCTTTTTTTAATGGCTGAATTTCGGGCTTCAATTAAAGAAGGGTATCCTATAATAATCCGGCGAGAAAGCTCTATCGTATTGCGAGTGACCACATATTCTCCTCGACGTGTAACAACAAAGGTTGTTTTAAAATCATCGCCGTCATCTCCTCCCCCTCCCCCTTGGATTACTTCCAATTGAGGGGTTACAGCAGGATTTTCCTGTGCAGCTTCTTTTGCCTTTCGTGCATCAGCTTCTTTTGCTTTTTGCATAGCAATAGGATAGGAGACACCTGCAGCAATAGATAGGGCGCTTATAGTAGAAGAAGGCACTACAACTCTTCCTGGTAAGGGCCGGCCTACTTTTTTCATGGTATCCATCCCAATTGCCCCGGTAATTACTAAGGGAGCGATTATCCTAGCAGCAACTGGTCCTACAACTGGGATTTTACTGATCTTTTGTATAAGATTGGATACTTGTTTTAAGGTTTTAGGGTTTGGAGGAGGTAATCGTTGTTGTCTACCGTCTGGATCAATATATTTTATGGGATTATTGGCAACATAGGCATACGGTGATAAAAAAGTGAATTTTTCTGCCATCGGGTCCATCACATGCCACCTGCCTAAAGCACCATCATACATTCTGGCTTCAAAATCGTGCCAATCGAGCTCAAAAACCGCTTGCTCTTCTTTACCGCCAAACCCATAGGGGTGATCTCTGCCTCGTATGATGTTATTTTCTTTTTCATGGATTAACCCAAAGGGATAATAATCTTTTTGTTTTCGTATTTCAGTATCTGCGATGAAACCGTCATGATTTTCATCTGCAAAAGCAAGCCGAATATTCCCCAAATGATCTGTGTGCTGATACACATAGTCAAAAGATTCTGTGCCATCGAATTCTGAATACCCATAAGAATGATGTAAAAACTCAAGGTTGTCATTTGTATAAACCAATCCGTTTGCGTATGCTTTATTTTGTACCAAAGTACCATCGATATTATAGGCTTTTTGTGAAAGTTTTTTGCCAGAAGCCGTATACGTATATTCAATTTTTCGGCCGTCTTCATACAGGATGGTTTTAGGAAGGTTAAGGAGGTTGTAGGCGATGGAAGCGATGCCTTTATTCGTATCGACAGTCAAATTTCCATTAGTATCATATGTATATTCCTGAGCAGCTAACTGTCTGGGGTTTACGGCACATAATAAAAACAATCCAAATAATACAATAGCGTTAACAGGCATAAATTTTTATAATTAAATTTTTATGTATGTACAGAGTGATTCTCATAATTTATGTTATTTCAATTCTCCCTCATAGATCTCTGAATCATTATTTTTTTCAGGCTTAGGTTTAGGTTTTTCTTTGGTGGAAATAGGGCTTACAGTTGTAAATGTTGGAGGTTCATGATTCTTTCTGCCCGGATGGTCTTTTTTTAGCTCTCCATTGGCTATAGCCGTTTTTCTTTCAGCTCCGGTCATGACCCTTTTTTCTTCCGCATTACCATATCCTTTTAATTTGATCTTTGTAAGTCTCTCGATCTCTTCAGGGTCGGTCAAATGCAAATAAGCGTGAGCTGCTTCATGTTCCAGGCCTGTAGCAGGTGATAGCTTATAACCTCCCGGGAGTATCGTTCCTTCCGTAGGGGCCCATCTGATGGTCTTGTCTCGAGAGTAAGAGGCACAACAATCGGTTTCAACAATATTTACGCTTAACTTATCAGATTCCGCTAGTTTCTTCAGGTTATCACCTCCACCGTTGGTTACATTATAGTTGTATGCCATTATCACCTGCTTTACAAATTTGTTGTTGGGGATGTTTTTAGGGGCCCCTCCTTTATATACAAACGATTTTTCCTTTCCGTTTTCCACATAGTGAATTCTGAGATCCTTACCATCGGGGTCATTAAAAAGTATCGGATTTCCTGCGACATAATGATAAGGAGACAAGGCAACATATTTTTCTGCAAGCTGGTCGATACCATTCCATCGGGCGATAGCAGGGTCATACATTCGGGCACCATGGTCATTCCAATCGAGTCCAAAAGCAGTGATCTCTTCTTTACCACCATATCCATAATTATGTTTTCGACCCCTGATCACCGAATTCGGCTGTTGCCACTGCAACCCAAATGGATAGTAGTTTTTTTCTTCTTTTACCAGATCTGCAATACCATCTCGGTCTGAATCAGAAAAAGAGGCTCTTATGTTACCCACCTGATCTTTGTGTTGATAGGTATACGAAAATTGATTGTTATCGGGTTCTATATACCCTTCAGCAGTATTGATATACTCCAATTGATTTGAATTGTATACAATATTATCCAGGTAATCTTGCTTAGAATGTATAGATCCATCAGCCAGAATCGTTTCCTGACTTACTTTTTCCCTATCTGCAGTGTAGGTGTTGATGATTTTTCTTCCGTCAGAAAAGAGGATTTCTTCGGGTAGATTTAGAACATTGTAAATTATAGAATTAATGTTCTTGTTATGATCTGTTATTAAATTACCGTTCTGATCATATTGATAGGATGATTGACAAATCAACATGCTTATGTTGAATAGCAGTAATAAATTACATAATCTTATTTTTAATGCTCTATTTATTAAATACATTATTTTTTACCCGTTATAAAAATACTATATGTCCCAGTTGAAGGAGGGTTTACTACACTCTGTCCAACCTGACCATCTAAATATCTTATTTTATTATTGAATCTACTTACGAAGCCCACATATGTATGACCGGTGGTAGCTCCTGGAGGAACATGTGTTACATAACCAACAGTTCCTCTTCCGTTTTTGATCATAAATTTCTCCATCTCAACCTTCGAAACATTCATCAGCGACTTAGTTGCTGCCCACCTCGCTGCATGATCAAGTTTGTCTGCTACGGCTCTTGAAATTGAGGGAGCTACAGTCCCCGGAGTTCCAGGTTTTTGCCCCCTTACAATTCTTTCGGTTGCTTCTGCCGCTAAAACACAATTGTTCTTACAACCAGTTGGATTAACTCCTTGAATATTTTCTATTAATTTTTTAGTTTGTTTTTCGGCTAAATCATCTAATTTGCCAGCTACCTTTTTAGAAATAGCTTTAGCTCCTGACTTCACTGCCATTCCAGTTCCGCCACCTGCTGCTACAGATGCCATTCCTTTTCCAAAAAGTTTACCAAGATCTTCATGATCTCCATTTCTAATAACATCATCTACCTCAACAAAAAAATCGGTCATTCCATCTACTGCATCATTATAGGTCCCAGCAGGGTCTGTAACTACACTCTTAATTCCACTCCCTATAGCTTCGGCAGTATCTATAGGGTTTGTAACCGCGGTATACAGGCCTTTCGCGGTACCGACTGCAACCTCTTTTACTCCTATTACAAAACCTTTTGCAAAATCCAAGACACCTCTTCCGTCTGGATCAATAAAAAATATTGGGTTATTAAAGCTTGTATTATAGGGAGACCATGCAATATAATTTTCAGCAAGGGGATCATAGGATAGCCATCTTCCTGTTTCGGGATTATATCTTCTGGCTCCAAAATCATACCAGTTAAGATTAAATGAGTTTTCTAACTCTTTGCCTCCGAATGCATATTGATGTTCTCTACCTCTTATTATGCCATATCCATTATGTCTTAAACCGAAGGGATAATATGACTTCTCTTCTCTGATTTCCTGGGCGAAATCTCCATCACCATCACCATCAATGTTATTCTTTACTATATCAATATGGCCGTCATTATCACTATCCATGAAAGATGTCCTTGTATTCTGAAGATAATCTTTATATTCATAGACATAGACAAAGTTATCATTTCCTGTAGGCTCAATATATCCTTCTTTGGATTTAAAAAATTGTAATGAATTATTGGCATATTCAATACCATTTAGATAATCTTGCTTTTGAATAATAACATTATTGTTGTTAATTAACTCTTTGGACAACTTTATTCCATCTGCCGAATACGTGTATTTAATTTTGTTCCCATTTTCAAAAATAACTGTCACTGGAAGGTTAAAAATGTTGAGCTCTATACTAGTAATTCCTTTGTTTTTGTCTAAAATTTGATTGCCATTATGGTCATATGTATATTCCTGACCAGAGACAATTTGGATAAAAAATAGTATTTGAGCTACTGTAATTGTTAAAAAGGATGTTATACGTATTGTTGAAGTGTTCATTTTGTGAGTTTTTTTAGTGGTTAGTATCTCCAGGAATAATAATTGGTGGACCATCATTATTAGGTGGCAGGGTTCCTCCTGAAGATTGAGCTGGTACTTTAAAACCTAATGTATGGTCTCCAGAATCCTGAACCGATAAAAGCTGGTTGCCAGAATATTGATAGTACAGGTCATCCATTACTCCTACTGAATTATTGATCAACCCTTTGCGCTTCAGATGCAAAATATTTCCATTTTTATCATAGGATATTCCTGTATCTCCTGCAATACCAACCTGCCCACCAACATCATACAGCCCATTCTTTACAGGATTTGAAACATTTTTATAGTAAGCTGTCTTTAAGCGGTTCATAGGATCATAGGTATAGTTGTATACTTGTTCTTCATTTTGTTCAAAACTTTTCCATCGAACTGCCGAAATGTTTCCATTAAATAAGGGGGTATTTCCAATTTCATTATTTTGTTCGTTATAGGTCAATTCCATGCCGAAAAGGTCATTATTATCATCATTATTTTCTGGATTATTGTTTAATTGGGCATTATTAATTGATGAAAGCCATCCCCTGATATTGTAACGATAATCGATACTTTGTAAAAAGTTTTGACCTTCATCAGTAGAATGTAGGTTTTTCTCTACCAATTGCCCTATTTCATTATATTTATTTTCAGAGAATAATATCCTTTCCCCATTATTTACAATATGATATGTCCTGAGCTCTCTTCCCTGATGATCGTAGGTATACTCTTTATGAATTACTAACTGATTATTAGCGGTAGAATGAATTCTGAGATCTTCGATAATATTTCCTGTAAAATCATATCGAGTCGTAAATCGATCATACCCTTCCAGATGATTGGTGGAAGCGGTTTGTATCAACCGGTATTTATCATCGTAAAAATTGACATTAAAAAGATATTCATTTGTATCCAGTATTTTTATTTTAGTTCCAGTAATTTGCCCTTTAGGATTTTCCAGATGAGTAGTGATTCCTAATTCGAACTCAATATCAGTTATGTTACTTGGACCATTCCAACTAGGTTCGTTTTTAAATTTATAATCATCGTAGTAGGTGGCTGACAGTATAATATCTGCTGCTTCAAGAATTGGATACGACCTATTGGTGTATGCATGTAGACTAGATCCTAAATCTTCATGCCTGATTTGGGTGTTTGTTTGAATATTCCCATAAAAATTATCTACCAGTAGTTGTACCGTTTCGCGGTTCCCTAAAATAGTCGTCAGACCTGTTAATATTGGTCGATCTAAAGCATCATATTTTGTAAAACTCCATTGATTACTTTGTCTTAAATTACCATCCTGAGAAAATACTACTCTATCCCAACGGTCATATATTATTGTTACTTTATCAACTCCAGGTAGTTTTTTTTCTATAACTCTTCCTCTGTGATCAAACTTATATTGGTAACATTCCTGGTCGAGGGTTTCTCCTTCAATATTTTTGAGGTATTCTTCGGGTAAGGCTGCCGAAATTTTTGGCGGGATCACATGAGTCAATCGTCCCAGGGCATCAAAAACGTAATGCGTTCTGATCCAGCCATCTCCATCTTCAGTCTCTTCCATTACTTTTTGCCCTCGTTTATCGGTAAAAGTCCGGGTCATGTATCCATGTTCGTCAATAATCTCGTTTACCAGTAATCTTTCGGGATCATAGGCTTTTGAAGCTACCAATCCTCTGGGGGCGAATCTCCACAAAGGCACGTTATCTTCGGCAGTATTGGTGCGGTAGGTTATTTTGGATGTATGCCCCGTACCGGGTTGCCAGTCGGCACCGGGCGCTCCTTTTTCCCGTACTCTGTTTAATGGCGATGCTTCAAAGTGAGTGATTGTATAGGGAAAATCAGAATTGGCAATAGCATCGTTGTCTTTATTATAGAATTGTTGAATGGCATTGTTTTGCTCATTCAAAAAAACGTGATGATAGTCACCATTCTGAGAATTTCTTTGATAGGATAAAAATTGTTTAGGCTGTCGCCCAAAGGCATCATACAAGGTGGTAGTTACCAGATCGTTTCCTTGGGGCGACATTTCCTGGGCTACCTGTTGCACAGGTCTCCCCAAGGCATCGAGATAAGTGGTATGTATGCCCACCTCTTCTTTGGGCAGGGCTTCAATACCCGATGGCGATTTTATTCCGGCAACTTGTACCGTCTTCTTTTTTACATAATTTACATATACATCCTCTCCGCTAATGACCTTTACCGAAGATTCCTTACAAGCCAATCTGGAATCGGGATAGGTAGCGCATACGGTAACACTATAGGCCCCGGGCTCTGTAATGGTTAGTTCTCTTTGGTTATTGGCATCAGTAATGCTCTGGCCGTCTTTTGCCCAGATGATGGACGGATAGTTAGGATTGACCCTTAATGTGACCTCCGGGTTTTCCAGGGCTAAAATATCACTGCCGATCGTTGATAAGATTGGATCAGGGATTTCTCCAGTATAGATATGTATTTCTTTCGAAAAAAAGGTTTTTCCGCTGCTATTATGTGTTGCTTTTACCATGTATATTCCGGGTTCCGGAACGTTGAGGGAGGCACCATTTTCCTGGGGCATGATCTCCCGATCTTTATACCATTGAAAATCAGAAAATACATAGTCATGGTATACCTCAAGAACGGGTGGGGTCACAGGATTGTAATGGGTGTCTGAAGTCTTTAAATCGGGCGCTTTTTCTGCTTGATGTATACTAATGGGTGTGGCCGAAATGGCAGCCTGCTCATCTCGATACTCGTAGGTAGCCCGAAACTGATATTTCCCGGGCTCTTCAATAATAGCGCAATAAGGAGTTCCCGGAATAAGGTATTCTGTATCGTTTTTTAGCCATGTTTTGGAAACCAGATATGAAGCACCATTGGTGGTAGCACAGAGCTCTGTGGCAGTATCGGGGTCCAGGGTTTGAGGGCCATTGATACCCATGGAAGACGAAAGCATAGGTATGGTAATTGAAGCCACCTCATGCCAAAAAAGATTATCATTAGGGTTATCAGTATAATTTTGTTGTGCTTTGTACCTCCCGGGGTCTGTGATGTATAGAATATCGCCCGATCCGACTACGGTATTATCTGCTCGCACCCATCGCACAGGATGGCTGGTATTGTAATTGGTAAGCCGTATTTTGGTGGGGTAGTCAATACCTGGAATTCGTATCAACGGGCCATCATAAATGGTGATGTCCCCTTGCTGTACATTTTCTAAAGTGATTGAATTGGTATACTTATACACTGTTTTACTTCCATATTTAAATTTTACCCGGGCTTTCCAGCTACCAATAGAGGTACCTGTTCTACAGACAAGGCTTCCTGAAGTGAGCGTATTGTTTAAGTACCAGCTGATGCCATCGATATAAGCCTCAGCATTGGTTGTTACACATAAGTTGGAGCCAATATGTTCAGCAGTACTGGTAAGAACCATGGAGAAGTTTCCACGAACGGTTCTTTTACCTAATTTATAATCTCTCGGGACCGGATCGGGGTCGTCAGGAATGCGCAGGGTAGCTACTCGACTTCTTGTATTACTTTCCCAAACCTCGTATAACCCTCCCTGGGTGACCCGAATGCTTCGTTTTCCGTCAGAGTTGGAAATGATCGCATTATTGCGTTTCCAGTATAAATCACTGATCGTGGGTGTACAGGGGTAAGAACCTGTATTTACAGTGAGATTGGTAGTCATACCCGGAATAAGCGGATTGGTAGGCGCATCGGCCGAAATAGTGCACTGAGAAAACCCAGAGTGATGACTCAACATTATTATGCCTATCAAGAGTAGACCAATATAGTGGTGTATATGCTGTTTTCTTATGGTTTTCATGATCGTAATTTATTGTTTAGGAGTATATGGTAATTCTTGCTGATATTGATATTCATAGCATTCCAGAATGTCCTGGTTATGGTCTTTGATGCATTGCAATCGATTAAAGGCATCGTATTCAAAATAACGAGTCTTATGGTTTGGATCGGTAACCGAGGTAATCCCAACAAGCGGTTCATAGGTATAGGTGATCATATGGGCATCTTGGGGGTATACCCGGATCTCGTCCAATCTGGAAGCTCCCGGATGGCTAATGATTGCCTGAAAAGGGATTTCTTTTTGGAGTTGCCAACTACCGTCTTTATAATACCAATAGGTCATGGTCAGATCGTTTCCGGAGGGCACTTTATAGGGTGGGATCGTATAGGAAGATCCATCAAAGTATTTCGTTCCGGTTTTAGCATTTCCTGTGGTGCCATCATCCTCAAAACTGGTATAAAAAGCCTCGTCGGCTTTGGCATTAACCACCTGGGCGATAGGATAGGTCTCCCGTGCGTCCCATTTATAAGCAATTGTGTTGCCATATGGCTGTGATTGTTCTATAAGGTTGCCATAGTTTCCATAATCATTATATAGATATCGGGTTTCATAGAGATCGTCTGCCGTAGCAAAAGGATCCCCGGTTAAGATCGGATCGGTAATTCTTGCCGTTAATAGAGTAGTAGGAAGTATTTGTTGCCCCAAAAATGAATATGAGGTTTTTGTACCCGATAGTAAAGCGCGCTGTCCAATGGATTCTTCCAGGCTAAGCTTTTCGATTACCGGACTAATTTGGTTTCGGTCCTGCATCGCATCGAGTGCAGGATCAATTCCTCTGGGATAATCGGGCGGATAACGATATAGGGTAATGATTTTTTTGTCTTTACTATCGGTGGTGGTTTCTTCGATGAGCTGTTTGTGCGTGTCACTATACGTATAATTGATAGTTTTGGTAAACGACCGATCGAAATTGGGTTTGTAAAATGTGGTCTCTTTGGTTTGTTTTAATTGGGTATAGCCCAACCCGTTATCGTAGGGAACACCAATGAGGCGATCAACATGCTCAAGGCCTCCATACGGGCCTAAAGAAGGACGTAACCAGCCCACTTTATATCCACGGTTTGGCCGGTGGCTATTATAATAACTATAGGTACGTTTGCGTACCAGATCTCCCTGGGCAGTATACTCTTCCTGCCGGGTTAGTAACCCTCTTCTGTATTCTTTGGTGGTTGGTGGTGGAAAAGGGATATCATTGTATCGCTGATCTGAATGGGAATAAGGAGAGGTAAAATGATGTACAGATTTCCCATTTTCGCCATTTTCGCCATGCCATACCGTAACGTTGCGATACCCCACATGGCTTCCGTGGGTGGTACCCAAAGCCGACCGGTTTTGAGAGCTGCGCATCAGCTTTCGGTCATTTCCACAGTATCCACCACCCCCGCCAGTATCACAGTAATCAACTTCTACTGCGTAGATTTGTTCGGATTCCAGTAAAGATCCGGTAGATTTTATGGTGCCGTTTTCCTCCATTCGGTATGAATACCGAGTAATTTTATTGGGATTGCCCAGTTTATAAGAACGCTCTATTTTGGCAATTCGAGCACCGCCTCCTTTTCGCTTTTCGGTAATAAAGACACCGCTACCTTGCTCCCAGCTGATGTCTGCCCGTATTCCTTCAGTTGGCTCGTCGGGACCAGTATTTAAAGGCACTTCCATACGGGCAATTAATTCATAATCACCTTCTGCCAACAATTTCGTATAACGTAGTGTAATTTGTCTTTTGATCTCATCCTCCCAATCAGGTTCCATTTGAAATCCCGGAGTAGATAAATCCAATATGGTTTCACCCGTTGTTTTATTTAAAAGTTTTGTAGCAACTTTTTGTCTTCCTCCTCCAAAGTCACTTTTAAGATATGTTACAGTTACCGTTATATTGGCTAAGCCTTTTATATTTTTTGTAAACGGTACCCGCTCTATATTGTCGCCGGTTTGTCTGGGCCAAAGGGGAACTCCAGCCGATTTTGTTTCTGTATAGGTTTCTTCTTTGGTAAGTTCCTGATTTTGTATAAAGCTGTAGTCATGAGATTCAAAGGTAAATACATCGGTGCCTCCGGTGGGATAGGTGATTTTTTTAAGCATCCCATAGGTTACCCTGGAAGCGTTTGGTGAGCGATCGGCCCCTGATAACTCGATCGGATTCATCACACCAAAGGTTGTTTGCGGGATAAGCGTTGATGCCCCGTTATTATTATAGAATCCCCAATGGTCTTGTTTGCGGGAGGTAAAAGAAGGGAGGCGATCATTGTATTCAAAAAGATAGGGAGGAATTTCCTGGTTGGCAGATCTTTTCTGTGCAGATTTTAGCTTTAATCGATCAATAGAAGAAATGGTATAGTCAAATGTCCATAGATCAATAATGGTATTATGAATATTTTGTACGATGATGTTGCCAAGAGGATATAGCTGATTATCTTGGTTGTTTTCTCCATAATCCATTCGGCGTATGGCATGATCTGTAAAATGCAGGCTTGTTTGGCCCGATGAGGTCCGGATGGTTTTAAGATACTGCCCTGAAATAGTCATATCAATTTTTTGTTCTCCTTCGGGTGCATTTGTCATCAGGGTTCCGGTTACATCTATGATATCATGTACCTTATGGGCCATGGCCCACATGGTGGTTTTTTGGGAGTACGGTGCATACTCAAAATAAATGCGGCCATCGGTATTGGGGTTGTACATTTCAGTCAAAAACCAGCTTTGCGGGGCTCGCAATGCATTCATCTCGGAGCCACAATAGGAATTTAAACTATAAGCACCATTATTACTTTGATATTCTTTGGCCGCAAAGGTATATTGAACCCCATTGGGGGCAGTCATTTTCCAGGCCTGGATGAATTGATCATTGTTCGGGTTCAGGCCTATAGGCACTATTTTTACAGGATGTTCAGACGCGATGACCAGGTTTCCGTGCCAGTCAAACTGAAAACTTCCTGTAAACCCTGATACATTGAAGTAGAAAAGATCGGGTTCGGCATCCCGGCACCCATCGGCAAGGTCGCGAAACATGGTGAAGTTTTTACGGCGATCGTATCCGCCAATACAGTCATCGGGTTTTGCTTTGCAAGGATTATCTTTATCATACATTTCCTGAGCCTCGGCCAGGAACCCTTGCACCAGTCCGGTTTTATACTCATCGGGAGCTCCCTTGAGGCTGCGGGTAATAACACCCCCGGCATTCAGGCTCCAGCCCAGCCCGGTACGGGGGGCGATGGTCTCTACTTTATGTGCCGAGGCATGATAACTTAAAGAGACGGGCAAAGTCATGCCCCGCTCGGTAAGCGTATAGATCGGAATGTTGATATTGGGTGTTCCTGAATACAAGCTTACCGGCACATCGGCATATTTGGCCAGTTGAGCCGCCTCAGGAGAGGGCGGTATTACCTTTACGCGATAGGGAAGTTCCTGTGCTAATGTTACACAAAAAGCCAATTGAAAGATCGCAATACAATACTTGATTTTTTTCATAATAATATTGAGTGTTATATAAGTAGCTCTTGCCCCCGGTAAGGTATAAGCTTACCAGGGATATAAAATCCATTAAAATGATGCTTGGGGTTAGGTTTTTCTCTTACTTAAGAATATTCAAACTTAAACCGGAAAAAAAAGATAAGGGTCTCAATATTTTGAATCGTCAAAATAATGGGACTTATTTTAGACTGTAGATTTTTTAATGAATTCGAGTTTCCAAAAAAAGGAGCAAAATAAGTTCCTTGTTTTTGATTGTTTAACGTCAAAAAGAACTCAAAATGCTCCAGGACAAGGGGATCGTGATCTTTTTGCCAATGTACCATTAGCTTGATATACTTTTGGGAAGAGTTTTACTCCAGAAGCTGAATACGTGTATTCGATTTTGCTTCTGTCCTCATATAGAATAGTTTCTGGAAGGTTGAGAATATTGTAGGTAATTGAGACAATCTCTTTATGATTATCTGAGGTTAGATTACCATTATAGTCATATTGGTAGCCTGATTGACAGAAACCTAATTATGTAAACGATACTATGAGGAATAATAAAAAATATAATTTCATCTTATCTTATGTATATCTGTGTTATAATCACTTCTCTCTCTCATATCTTGCATAATTTGTTCTATTATTTCAAAACTTGGAGGTAATGTTGTGGTAGGACCACCAGTTCTTATCTTCTTTCCTTTTTTATGACTATTTCTTGTAGGTTGCCCCTCTTTTACTTCTCCATTACTTTCAGCTGTTTTTTGCTCACCTGATTTAATAATTATTTGTTCATAGATAAAACAATAATCTTTATCCTTTTTGGCAGCAATATTGTGATATATTTCAGAAAAAAATATTCTTAAAACCCAATGACCCGTTTCATGTTCCAGAATTGTTGCTGGGGATAAAATGGCTCCCGTATCTGTAATCAATCCTCCATTGGGATCCCAATAAACAGTTCTTGCTTCTTTCAATACTTCACCATGATAAATTTCTCTGTGATGGCTATAATTTCCCCCAAAATCATATGACGGGTCTAAGTAATTATCTTGATCGACTGCCGGCCCATAAACTGCTCTAATGTTCAGAGTTTCTTTAGCAGACGCTGCAGTTCTGAGAAAATTTCCCCCTCCATTCTTAGTATTGTATTGATAAGCGCTTACTACTTGTTTTACAAATTTGTTATTGGGGATATCTTTGGGTTGCCCACCTTTATATCGATATGATTTTTCTTGATTATTTTCCACATAATGAATCAGTAAATCTTTTCCATCAGGATCGTTAAATACAATAGGGTTATTAGCAACATAATTATAAGGAGACCAGCTATAGTATTTTTCTGTGAGTTGATCAATCCCATTCCATTTGACTATTGCCGGATCGTATAGTCTGGCACCATGGTCGTTCCAATCGAGTCCAAAGGCTTTGATCTCTTCTTTTCCGCCATACCCATAGTTATGTTTTCGACCTCTGATTACCGAATTCGGTTGTTGCCATTGCAACCCAAAAGGGTAGTAGTTTTTTTCTTCTTTTACCGGGTCTGCAATGCCATCTCGGTCTGAATCTGCAAAAGAGGCTCTGATATTTCCTGTCTGATCTTTGTGTTGATAGCTATAGGTGAAATCCTGATTATTGGATTCTGCATATCCTTCAGAAGTATTGATACATTCTAATTGGCTATCTGTATACACGATATTATCCAGATAGTCTTTTTCAGACGCTATAGAACCGTTGGGTAAAATTGTCTGCTGACTTAGTTTTTTTCCGTCTGCAGTATAGCTATATGCTATTTTTCTTCCATCATCAAAAGTTATAGTCTCAGGAAGATTAAGTACATTATACCCAATATTCACAATTTGTTTATGATGATCGGCAATTAGATTTCCATTAGAATCGTATTGATAGCCTGATTGACAGAAACCTAATTCTGTAAACGATCCTATGAGAAATAATAAAAAATATAATTTCATCTTATCTTATGTATATCTGTGTTATAATCACTCCTCCCTCTCATATCTTGCATAATTTGTTCTAAAATTTCGTAACTGGGTGGCATAACAGATGTAGGGCCGCTGGTTCTCACCGTTTTCCCTGAAAGAACACCCTTTTGTCGAACTGTTTTTTCTGGTATCTCTCCATTACGTATGGCTGTTTTACCTTGATTGGACTGAATTTTTTCTATAGAACCCCTATTATTTTCTATAGTAATTACTGCAAATCCTGCTAGTAATTCTAGCAAGGAAGCGGGAGAAAGAATTCCACCTTCTACAGGAATTCTTGCAGCAAATAAAGGGGATTCTTCTATAAATCTCCCTGCATAGGAATCCCAATAAATGGTGCTGTACTTATCTTCTGGTAAAAGATTCCAATAAATATCATAATCTATACCTGCATGAACACTATTTTTACTTTCATAGGTCGATTCGAGGTAATTATTTTTATTAATTTCTCCTCCGGGCGCCTCACGGACATTAACAATTTGATCAGACTGGGCAATATGTTGTAAGTTATCACCACCTCCATTTCCTAAATTATACTGATGTGCTTTTAATACATTTTGAACAAATTCGTTGTTTGGTATATCTTTGGGTTGCCCACCTTTATAAGAATAAAATTTTTCTACACCATTATCCATGTAGTAGATTCTTAGTTCCTTACCATCGGGATCGTTAAATATAATCGGGTTATTCATCACATAGTTATAAGGAGACCAGCTATAGTATTTTTCTGTGAGTTGATCAATCCCATTCCATTTGACTATTGCCGGATCGTATAGTCTGGCACCATGGTCGTTCCAATCGAGTCCAAAGGCTTTGATCTCTTCTTTACCACCATACCCGTAGTTGTGTTTTCGACCTCTGATCACCGAATTCGGTTGTTGCCATTGCAACCCAAAAGGATAGTAGTTTTTTTCTTCTTTTACCGGGTCTGCAATGCCATCTCGGTCTGAATCTGCAAAAGAGGCTCTTATGTTGCCCACCTGATCTTTATGCTGATAGCTATAGGTAAAATCCTGAGTGTTTTCAGGCTCTGCATAGCCTTCAGAAGTGTTTATATATTCCAGTTGCTGTGAAGCATATATGATATTATCGAGATAGTCTTTTTCAGACGCTATAGATCCATCGGATAAAATTGTCTGCTGACTTAGTTTTTTTCCATCTGCAGCATAAGTATTAATGATCTTTCTTCCATCAGAAAAAAGGATTTCTTGAGGTAAGTTTAAGACATTATAGTCTATAGATACTACATTTTTATTAGCATCCGAAATTAGATTTCCATTCGGGTCATATTGATAGGCTACATTTTGGGAAAATCCAAAACTCTGAAATAGCAAAGACACTAATAGTACTATGATTATTTTTTGGTTCATTTTCTTTTATCAAGACCTAATTTCTTTTCTTTGGATTTTTGGATTTGATCCCGAATTGCGGGATCACTTGGTTTTCTCGAAGTCGGCCCTTCGGTTCTTATGTCTTGTGTAGTTGCTTTTTTATCTGCTCTTATCTTATCGGTGTCTCCGAATTTTAATTCTCTATTAAACTCTGCAGGTCTCAATGGATCGGGATCGTTAACTTTTCGATTTAGGTGCTTTACATACATAACTGTTACCTCACCGACTAAATGTTCAAGGTTAGTCGCCGGAGATAGTACAGTATTATCCAGATCACTGTCGGAAGAAGAAATTAGGGTACCTCCATTAGGATCCCACTCGACCGAAAGTTCTTTGCCATCGTTACTTAGTACCGCCTTGCTTTTGTTTTTGTATGTTTTATCTTTACTTGAGCTTGGGTCATTAACCTGGTTAGCGTTGAATATATGCACATTACTATCTCTGGATCCTACAAGGTAATCCAATATCTGCCCACCACCATTTTTACGATTATATTCTATAGCACTCAAAGTTTGCCGTACAAATTTATTATTGGGCACATTTTTGGGTTTACCGCCTTTATATATAAAAACCTCTTCCAGTCCATTTTCCATATAATGAATTATACCGTCTTTTCCATCAGGATCAGTAAATAGTATTGGATTTCCTGCTACATAATTATAGGGAGACAAGGCAACGTATTTTTCTGCAAGCTGGTCGATGCCGTTCCATCGGGCGATAGCAGGGTCATACATTCTGGCACCATGATCATTCCAATCCAGTCCAAAAGCATCGATCTCTTCTTTACCACCATACCCGTAGTTATGTTTTCGACCCCTGATCACCGAATTCGGTTGTTGCCATTGCAACCCAAAAGGATAGTAGTTTTTTTCTTCTTTTACCGGGTCTGCAATACCATCTCGGTCTGAATCAGAAAAAGAGGCTCTTATGTTACCCACCTGATCTTTATGCTGATAGCTATAGGTAAAATTCTGAGTGTTTTCAGGCTCTATATAGCCTTCAGCAGTGTTTATATATTCCAGTAGCTGTGAAGCATACACGATATTATCGAGATAGTCTTTTTCAGAATCTATAGAACCGTCGGGTAAAATTGTCTGCTGACTTAATTTTTTTCCGTCTGCAGTATAGCTATAGGCTATTTTTCTTCCATCATCAAAAGTTATAGTCTCAGGAAGATTAAGTACATTATACTCAATATTCACAATCTCTTTATGTTGATCGGCGATCAGATTTCCGTTCAGGTCATACTCATAGTTGGGGCCTGATTGACTCCAAATGAGGGTTGGTAGTGCTATAAGCAGCAAAATTTTTATTTTATTCATCACTCTGTGGTTTTTAATGATCATCATTACCAGGAATAATTGGCGGTCCTTGATTGGGATCTGGTGGGGTCCCACCAGATGACGAAGCAGACATTTTAAACCCAAGGGTATGATCTCCCAAATCATTTACAGACAACAATTGATTTCCTGAATATTCATACTGCAGGTCATCGATGGTTCCGATACTAGTACCCATAAGCCCCTTTCTTACCAGGTGTAAGATATTTCCGTTTTTGTCATACAATATTCCTGCATTTCCACCAACATTATACATTCCATTATTGGCAGGATTTGTAAGATTGATGTATTGTGCCGTTTTTAAACGATTCACAGGGTCATAGCTGTAGCTATATGCCTGCTTCTCATTTTGCTGGGCGTTACGCCAGGTGATGGCAGAGATATTTCGGTTATAACTAGGAGTATTGCCCAGGTTGCTGGATGCTTCGTTATATAATATCTCCATTCCAAAAAGGTCGTTGCTATCATCATTGTTTTCGGGGTTTACTGCCAATTCGGGGTTATTAATCGATTTGAGCCAGCCCCGAATGTTGTATCGGTAATCAATACTTTGCAAAAACTGCTGCCCATCGCTGGTAGAATGCAGGTTTTTTTCAATAAGCTGCCCTATTTCGTTATACTTGTTCTCAGATAATAATATTCTATCTCCATTGTTTATGGTATGATAGGTTCGAAGCTCACGGCCCTGATGATCGTAGGTATATTCTTTATGGATGGTTAACTGATTGTCTAATGACGAATGCAATCGATAATCTTCAAGAATGTTTCCTATAAAATCGTATTTGGTAGTGTATCGGTCTTGCCCATTTAAATGATTGGTAGCTGCGGTTTGAACCAGCCGATATTTTTTATCATAGAAATTTACATTGAAGAGATATACATTTTTATCCAGTATCTTAATTTTAGTGCCTGTGATTTGCCCCTTGGTATTAGGGATATGATCCGTTATTCCTATTGTGGGTTGAAAAGCAGCAAGTTCAGCCGGCCCGTTCCATTGAGGATTAGCAGTAAAATCATAAGTGTCATAATAGGTGACCGAAAGCACCTGGTCATCAGCTTCGATATGGGGATACGAAATGTTAGTATATCCATGAGTACCTGTTCCCAGGGCTTCATATCGCAAATGGCCGTTTGCTTGAATCTGGGCATAAAAATTATCCACCTGTTGTTGTACAGTTTCCCGATCTCCGGTAATCGTTTTTACACCGGTGATCACAGGTCGATCAAAACGGTCATATTTGGTAAAACTCCATTGATTAGTAAGACGTTGATTTCCATCTTGTGAAAACACCAGCCTATCCCAACGATCATACACCATAGTTATCTTATCGGCTCCGGGAAGTTTTTTAACAATATTCCTGCCCCGATAATCAAACTCGTATTGATAGCATTCCCGATCCAGAATTTCCTGGGAGATGGTTTTGGGATAGTTGCTTCCTAATCCATCAACGGTAATGGGAGGGATCACACCGATAACCCTTCCGAAAGAATCATATACATAATAGGTGCGTGCCCATTTTGCTTCTCCATCTTCCATTTCATCCATCACTTTTCTTCCCAACTTATCGGTATAGGTGATTTTGGTGTGTCCGTTTTCATCCCTGACCTCGTTTACGGTTAGTGAATTTTCGGGATAACTCTCGGTACTCATTAAACTGTTATTTCCTTTTTTCCAGATCACCACATCATCTGAAGTTATATTGGTTCTATATGTAAGTTGTTGTGTATGGCCTGTACCAAGCTGCCAATCCTCACCTGGAGCTCCCTGTTTGAGGGGGCGGTTTAAGGGTGACGGTTCAAAGCTGGTCATTGCCCAGGGAGCTGTGGTATTGGCCACCTTATCATTTGCAGTTTGGTAAAATTGATACTGAGGATTGGATGTATCGCTAATATCGAAATCTTTATAAAAACCACTTCCATATGTACTTATATAAGGAAGATATTTTTTGGATTCCCTTCCAAACTGATCATATGCCATAACCGCTACCATATCTTTTCTTTCAGGTGAGCTTTGTTTGGCAACCGATTGAATAGGTCGCCCCAAGCCATCAATATAGTTAGTACTTACCCTTACCTCATCTGCAGATGCCGAAACAACATCTTGAATACCGATGAGATTTTCTTTTTGCACAGTATGTGCCCTCACATAATTTACCAGATCACTATTTCTGAATACCGCTACAGGATCGGTAAATCGGGTTGCTCCTCCCTGAAGTGTGATCTTAACTTTATATACCCCCGGAGAGGTAACATATAAGGCCCCAAGTGTGGCTCCCTGAACAGGAATATTGTTTCTATACCATTGATAGTGAGGATACACCCTATTAATGACCAGGTTGATAGCAGGTTTGTCGTCAGATAACACAGGATCTCTTTGGTGGGTAATTTCCGGATTTGGATACACATAGAGTATTCGAGTATCCGAATTGGTACAATTCCCATCAGAATAGGTATAGGTAATGGTATTGGCAGCATTTGCCACTGAAGGGTCAAACATGGGCCCTCCGTTTACAACACCGGGTCCACTCCATGATTTATCGGTAATGTTTGGATTGGTATTGGCTATTGAAAGGTTATAGAGTCCCTGATTTTCAAATAAACCCGTGTCTTCTCCTGCAGTATCTTTAGGAAGGTTCTTTACTGTGATTCGCTGGGTATCAGACTTGGAACAACCATGTTGGTTAGTATACCGGTAAGTGATGGTATGAGTTCCCACCCCTGCAGATGCCGGGGAAAAGTATCCAGAACTCACGCCATTTCCGTTCCATCCACCACCACTTGGGATCCCACCCAGAGCTACAGATGGATCATTTAGACATACAGTAAGATCTGGACCCGCATCAACTAGTTCTGGAAAAGGAACAGATCGGGCCCTAACCAATCTTTTTGCACTGTGTACTCCGTCTTTTACATAACTTACTTTAAAACGCTTTTCCTGAATAGGATTTCCGAGGGAAATGTTGAATGTCACGTCGAGAGTTCGGCCGTTTTTTATAAAAGTGTTGTTTTCGCGATACCATTTATAGGTACTTCCTGATGGTGCTCCGTAAGCTTCCATTGTTAATGTTCCTAAACCACACATGGTAGTATTGCGTACAGATGGTGGAGGTGGTGGGGGCGGTGGAGCAATAATAGATACGGATAGCTGGGCAGTGCCAACATTAAGTGACGTAAATTTTACCAGACCAGATCCGGGAGAGTCGGACCAGGTAACCCTTACCTGATATAGTCCGTTTGGATTTGAATAGGAACTATGCCCACTAATTATCCACCCGGCTTGAAAAGGTGGGTCCTGGGTAGCAGGAGTAAAAGTATATACATGAGTGCTACCAGGTGTTACGACTGTGTTTCCAGATATAGTTTGTGCGTTTAGCGATACTATTGATACTAAAAATATGACCAGCGTAAATAACCAATGTTTTATACTATTTCTATTTATTAATTTAATACTTTTCATGGGTGCCAATTAATTTTGTTTGAAATGATATTCATAGTGTTCTAAAATATGTTTATTGTAATCTTTGACGGTCATTAATCGTTTTTGATCGTCGTAATCAAAGTATTGGGTAGTGTTATTGGGATCGGTTATAGAAGTTACTCCTATCAGGGGCTTATACGTATAAGAGGACATCAATGTTCCCTTAGGAGATACTCTTATTTCATCCAGTCTTGAGGCTCCCGGATGTGAAATGGTTGATTGATAGGGGATTTCATCCTGAAAATTCCAGGTACCGTTTTTATAATACCAATAGGTCATCACCAAATGGTTTCCTGTGGGTCTTTTATCTTCAGGAATTGTATAGGAAGCGGCATTAAAATATTTATCCCCGGTTTTAGCATTTCCGGTAGTACCGGTATTTTCAAAACTGGTATAAAAAACCTGATGTTTACGAGCACCTATTGCTTTCAGAATAGGAAAAGTTCCTTGCTCATTCCAGATATAAGAAGTCTGATTTCCATATAGCTGAGATTGCTCGAGTAGATTTCCGAACTTAGAATATTTAGAGAATATATATCGAGGTTCATAAAGGTTTTGAGCGGTGTTAAACGGAAGGTTAGTTGAAATCGGGACCGCAATTTTGGCGGTATAGATTTGATGAGGATAAATGTTCCCTTCAAAAAACTTATGCTCAGTTTTCTGAGCAGATAATAATGCATTACCCCCATTTTCTTGTGTCATGGTTACCTTTTCAATTACCGGATTTATAAGGTTTCTTTGTACCATATTAGCCAGCACATTATTCGAATTCCAGTCGTAGTCTAAAGGATATTTATATTGCGTGATTATTTTTTTGCCTTCACTATCTATGGTAGTTTCTTGTGTAAGCTGTTTGTGGGTGTTACTATAATCAAAAACCTTGCGCTGTACAAGAGGTCTTTCAAAGTTATTCCCGAAATAATTAATTTCTTCGGTACTTAATAACTGGGTATACCCCAAAACATTTATATACCGTGTATCTTGAATTCGATCTGGTCGTTTAGGGCCTTCATGGGAACCTGTAGAAGGGTTTATCCAGCCGTATTTTATTCCCCTAATTCCTTTTTCTTTATATTGATATTCATTTACAATTTTGTGAACCAGGTTTCCCTGATTGTCATAATCCTCCCTTTTTTTGAGAAGCCCTCTTTTATAATCATAGCTGGTGGCAGGCGGAAATGGGAATCCATAAACCCTGTCATGTACTGTATACGGGGAAGAGAAATAATGTATCGATTTACCATTTTCGTTATTCTCTCCCTGTGATACAGTTACCTGTCTATATCCCACATGACTTCCTTGAGTGGTACCAAGGGCAGTACGATTTTGTGAGAACCTATGAAGTTTGTGTAAAGGATCGCATCCCGCACCATCACAATAGGTTATTTCCATTTGATACTCTGGCTTGGCTTCAAGCAGAGAACCCGAAGATTTTATAACATTATCTTCTTCAAAATGATAATCATAAGTAGTACTCTTATTGGGATTTCCGAATCCATAAGTACGTTCTATTTTGGCAATACGGCTTCCGGCTCCTTTAATGATTTTGGTAAAAGGTGTTCCTGGCTCTGGTTCTCCTCTCCAACTCAATACAATCCCTATACGTTCTACGGGGTCATCTGGATTGTATAGTAGAATATTTGTACTTGCGATAAGCGTATAATCCCCTGCATCCAAAGATACCGTTCCACTGTATGAACTGGCTCCTACACCACCTGGGTTTACTATCAAACATCCATTACTGCATGCTACATTGCCTTGTTGGTCTACAATTCTAAATGTAGGGTTTTGTCTATCTCCACCAAAAATACCATCGATGTATGAAACAGAAACAAAAATAGAAATTGTGGTGGAGGATGATGTTAAGGTAAAGTCTACAGTTTGCTGATTAAGCCCTTGTCTTGGCGTGTCGCCAGGAGCAGCAGCACGTACTTCGTGAAAAGGCGCCTCATCTGCCTCAGATCCTAAGATTTCTGTACCCTGTCTATAACTGTAATCGTGCGACTCAAAAGTAAATTCGTCTGTACCACCCGTCGGATAAGTGATTTTTTTAATCATTCCCTGTGTAATTTTATTGGGAGCCGAAGATCTATTTGCTCCTTCCAGCACCTGATCGTTAATACCGTAGGTAGTTTTAGGCACCAAAGTCTGTGGAGAATTATTATTATAGTATCCCCAAAAGTCCCTTTGGTAAGAAGTAATGTTTGGTAAAGTTCCTGCATACTCAAAAACATAAGGAGGAATAGGGTTTTGAGGTGATTTTTTTTGCAATTCTTTTAGCGTAAGCCTGTTTGTTGAATTATCATAGGTCATTTTCCATTCTTCAACCACTTTTTGTGGATTGGTAATTTTTATACCGCCTAAAGGATGAAGCGGATTACTTGGGCTGTTGTCTATGCCTGCGTCTTGACGTATAAAATCAGTATCTTGAAAAAGATCAACAGTTGTTTGCCCTGATGAAGTAGTAATTCTTTTAAGATATTTTCCAGAAATTACCATAGTAAATTTTTGATCTCCCTGGGTTCCGGTTTCTTGAACTGAAAATTGAGAAATAATAACGTTATGTGTTTTGGATCCTGAAGCCAACATTTGGGTTGTTTGCCTATAGTCTTCATATTCAAAAATGATACGCCCCTCGGTATTAGGATTGTACATCTCTGTAAGAAACCAGCTTTGTGGAACATTCAGATCATTTATTGTTTTTCCACAAAAATCACTTATAACATTACCTACAGGGCTTTGGTTTTTTTGAGTTTCAATTGCGCCAAAGGTATAAATTGAACCATCAGGAAGTGTAAGAAACCAACCTATAATAAATTCACTGGGAAAAGGTTCTATTTTTATAGGATGTTCTGAGACTATATTAAGATTTCCATACCAATCAAATTGAAAACTACCTGTGTATCCAGAGACATTGAAGTAAAATAAATCTGGTTCAGCATCCCAGCAACCATTGGCAAGTTCTCTATAGGCGTTGTATTTTTCTTCAGAATCTGTAATTCTACTATATGCATCTGCACAAAGATTTTCATCTTCCTTACAAGGATCATCTATCCTTCTCAGGATACGGGCACGTTCTAAAAACCCTTGTAGTAAACCATTATGATACTCATCCGGCAATCCCCTTACACTACGCGTAATTACTCCACCGGCATTTAAACTCCATCCCAAGCCAGTTCTGGGTGCTACGGTTTCTACTTTATGAGCAGATGCGTGATGGTCTAATGAAATCGGCAGTGCTAAACCTCGCTCGGTTATGGTGTAAATAGGAATACTAATTTTTGGTGTTCCTGTGTATAAACTCACAGGAACATCGGCATATTTAGCCAATTGTGCAGCTTCAGGAGAAGGAGGTATTACATTGACTTTAAAAGGAGCCTTGTTCTGTGCAGTTGCCAAACAAAAAAAGAATTGTAAAATGGCAATACAATAATTGATTTTTCTCATAGTAATATTAAGTGTTAAATAAGCAATCCTTATCCCAGTGTAAGACAGGCTTACAAGGGATGTAAAATCCATTAAAATGATGCTTGGGGTAAGTTTTAACGGTACTAAAAAATAATAGGTACTGTTAAAATATCATTGTGTGATGTTTTGTTTTCCAATTAAGTCGTTGTTTTCCAATTAAGTGATTCAAACATAATTCGGGAAAAAATTATAGAAGTGTCAATATTTTGAATTGTCAAAAAAATGGGACAGATTTAACATAATTTGCCATGCGAATTTTCAGTAGATTTTTGATGATAACCCTTCATTCTCCTTCCAGGGGGGAAATACAAACAGGTGCTCGTTTTTTGAAGAAAACGCACCCGATAAGAAGAATGAAGGGATTATTTTATAAGTGTGGCTTTAAAAGCAAAAAGGTTTAGTTGGTATCCATCACCCATATTTCATTGGTGTGTACTACTTTTTCTTCTTCCTCAATAGACCCTCCCAATATCCACATAGCATCTTGAAAAACTTCTGTTTGATGCCCTGTTCTGGGTAGGAAAGTCGCCTGTTCTCTTACCAGTGTCCAGTCGGTACCGTTGCTGCTATACCAAATATCGTTTAAGCGTTCGCCAAAATTTGAATCAAGATCCAGTCCGGTTCCTCCGATCAGCCATATTTTATTATCATACACAACGACCTGATGGCCCGATCTTATGGAAAAGAAGGTTTCAGGGGGCGTAATTTTTTCCAGAACTCCTCCTGTACCGAGTGTCCAGATATTTTGAACATTGGTAAAAAGGCCGATAGACCCGCCAAAAATCCATATTTTGCCATTAAAAGCAATTGCCTGATGCCCGTAAATAGTAGGCAATGCTACATCGCCCGAAGGATCGCCTTTAATCCAGTTTTTCCCATCACTACTCGACCACATATCAGAAAGGCCAGTAGTACCCTGAGCCCCCCCGATGAGCACCAATATATCTTCGTTAAATACCACTACTTTATGGCGGGATCTTCCTGAAAACCGGGTAAACCCTGTTAGGTCTGTCTTTTCCTCGGTCCATATTTGCCCATCGGTGCTCGACCAGACATCATTGAGGTATCCACTATCGTTGCGACCACCTATTACATACATTTTATCCTTAAAAACTACCAGCTCATGGCCGCTTCTAGGGGGCAGAACCTCATCAGGATTGGGAGATGTTTGTCTTGCCGCCCAATTCATACCGTCGGTACTTGAGAAAACCGTATTCTTATATTGTAGGCTGATGTTGTCATATCCTCCCACCGTCCAGATTTTTCCATCATACACTACAGTAGCAAATCCGCTGTAATTCTTAAATCGTGATCCCAGCTCTTCCGGAATTTCTTTAGCAGTGTTAATGATAGTTGTGGTAAAAATAAAAGCAGCACTTTCGGTGCTTGCACCTTGCTCATCTTTGGCAATCACTTTCCAGCTATACGAAGTATCGAGTGCAAGCTTGTCTTCAATTGGCAATACATACGAAGTTGTGGTGATATCGGCAATGGTTTTAGTATTCTCTCCGGCAGTTAGTATGAAGTCATAAGTTACCGTATCTCCATCGGGATCTACTGCGGTTTCCCAGGAAAATTCGGGTAAAAGTCCAACATTTACTGCTTGATCTGCTATAGAAATCAGGTTAAAGGCCCCGGGAGATTGATTGTTCATAGGTGTGTTTCCTCCATTATCATCATTACTACAAGAAATGGTAATGAAGAACAATGTCATGTAAATTACTCTTTTCATTTGTTTCCAATTTTATGTTTAATAAAGGTATAGGTTGTACTACAAGCCGGAGTAAAATTCAGACAATATACTAGGTAGGGGTAGGTAAGAATATGTTGTAGAGATACACTCTAAACAAGTTTTATAAAAATAGGGATACTAATTTATGTAAAGTCCCAATATCTTGACTATTCAAAAAATCGGGACTTCATTATGGTCATACGAGAAAGAAGTACTGCCCTTAATTTAGCGTAGCGATCCACCAGGTATTTCCAAAGGGATCCTGAAATCCTGCTCCGCGTGCACCACTATCTTCATCCATAGGTTGCATTAAAGAGATGGCGCCTGCATCCAACGCATCATAATAGGTTTGATCGGTATCTTTTACATATACATACATCGACCCGGGGTGGGCGGGATACTGCTGTGAAGCTTCAGCTAATAGAATTGTACTATCACCAATTTTAATTTCAGAATGTTGAATTCTTTTGTCGGCATCCAAACTGCGCATCATTTCCTGGGCTTGAAATATCTTGCGGATAAAGTCAATAAAATCTTCGGCCCTTTCGACTACCAAATAGGGCATTGCCTGTTGGTGGCCGGCAGTAATTTTCATGCGTTGCATATAAAAAGTGAGTTTTTGTCTGTAACGAAAGAATAGCGGGAAATATTCTATAAATAAGAAGAAATGTCAACAAAAAAGACCTCACAGGCTTGTGCCGAATTCATTTCGGTATCTATCTGTGAGGTCTAATCTTATCTATTAATTAGTAGGTTATAGTTTATGACTCGTTCATTAATTCCTCGATCTCTTCGGCCTCGATAGGAATATTGGCCATCAGATTAAAAGGCGCTCCTTTTTCCTGTATCACCACATCATCTTCTAATCGAACCCCAAAACCTTCGTCGGGGATATAAATTCCCGGCTCTACCGTAAAGACCATATTGGCTTGCATGGGTTCAGTAAGTATCCCATAATCATGCGTATCGAGTCCGATATTGTGTGAGGTACCATGCATAAAGTATTTTTTATAGGCCGGCCATTCGGGATTTTCCTTTTGTATATCGGCTTTGTCGAGAAGCCCCAACCGCAGTAATTCTGAAGTCATAATTTTACCAACCTCCACATGATAGTCTGCCCAGATCGTTCCCGGAACCAGCATCTTGGTCGCTTCATTTTTAACCCTTAATACGGCATCATAGACTTCCCTTTGACGTTTAGAATAGCTGCCCGATACCGGAATCGTACGTGTTAAGTCACTAGAATAATTGGCATATTCTGCGGCTACATCCATCAAGATCAGATCTCCTGCTTTACACTGCTGATTATTTTCTATATAATGCAATACATTGGCATTATTTCCGCTTGCGATAATTGGGGTATAGGCAAATCCTTTAGAGCGATTATTGATAAATTCATGCAGTAATTCGGCTTCAATATTATATTCCCAAACATCTGGTTTTACAAAATCCAAGACCCTGCGAAATCCTTTCCCGGTAATATTACAGGCAGTTTGCATGAGCTCGATCTCTATAGGATCTTTTACCGAGCGCAATCGTTGTAAGATAGGATTACTTTTGGCTACCGAATGTGCAGGATATTTGGCTTTCCACCATTTGGTAAAACGATCTTCGCGGGTTTCGGTCACTACATTCGATCGATAATGCTCATTGGTGTTTACATATACCGTTTCGCACTGGGTCATTATCTCAAAGAATATTTTTTCCAGATCTTTCAGCCAGTACACCGTTTTGATCCCTGAAACCTCAAAAGCACGTTCTTTGGTGAGTTTTTCACCTTCCCAAATAGCGATAAGCTCACTGGTCTCTTTCAAAAAAACAATCTCACGATGCTTTGCTACAGGGGCATCAGGAAAAAGCAACAATACACTTTCTTCCTGATCTATACCGCTTAGATAAAAAATATCTCTGTGTTGTGCAAAAGGCATGGTGCTGTCTGCACTAATGGGATATATATCATTACTATTAAACACAGCAATGCTATTGGGTTTCATTTGTGCAGTGAAATTTTTACGATTCTTAATAAAAAGATTTTTATCTATTTGGTGGTATTTCATTGTAAGAGTTTTAAGATAGACCTGTGAGGTCTGCCTCGTTAACTTTTCCAAAAATACTAAAGCCCGAAAGATGTATTGTTAAACAATGGCTAAAAATTTTGAGATTGTTTTAATAGTATCTACTTTCCTGTAACTAAATTTCCATCATAATGAAAACATATCTTTCCTGTGTATTATTCTTATTTTTTTGTTTATCCATTTTTTCTCAGCAACCGGCAACTTCGCCTGAAGAGGTGCGAAAGGGGTTACAACTAAAGAAAGATATGGAAGCATCTTCTTTGGTAAAGAACGTTTCCTTTAAAAATATTGGTCCGTCGGTGATGAGTGGGCGCGTGGTAGATGTAGATGTAAATCCACAAAACACTACCGAGTTTTATGTAGGTTATGCTTCGGGAGGATTGTGGCATACTATAAATAACGGAACCACTTTTGAACCTGTTTTAGATTCGGCCGAAACGATCAATGTGGGTGATATTGCCGTAGATTGGAAAAACAATACCATCTGGGTAGGAACCGGGGAGAATAACTCCTCAAGATCTTCCTATGCCGGAATAGGGATTTTAAAATCTACCGATAAAGGAAAGACCTGGAAAAATGCAGGATTACCCGATTCACATCATATTGGCAGAATCATTATCAATCCCAACAATCCTGATGAGGTGGTAGTTGGAGTTACCGGGCATTTGTATTCACTCAATGAAGAACGGGGAGTATATAAAACCACCGACGGCGGAGCGACATGGAGCAAAACCTTGTTTGTAAATAATCAAACGGGGATCATCGATATTGCCTATGCTTCCAATAATTTCAGCATACAATATGCTGCTGCCTGGGACAAAGACCGAAAAGCGTGGAATTTTGAAGGAAGCGGTACAGGGTCTGGGATCTATAAAAGTACCGATGCAGGAACTACCTGGACCAAAATTTCTTTGAAGGGAAGCGGCTTCCCTGCCGGAGAAGGCGTGGGGCGCATTGGCCTTGCTGTTTTTGATGAAAATACCATCTATGCAGTGCATGATAATCAATTCAGAAGAAAGAAAAATGACACTGAAAAAAGGAGTACGATACTCACCAAAGAGGATTTTAAAACCATGGCTACAGCAACCTTTTTAAAACTGGAAAACAAAAAACTAAATGCCTTTTTAAAAACCAATGGATTTCAGGAAAAATATCGGGCAGACAACCTCAAGCAATTAGTTCGTGGGGGTACCGTGCAACCGGTAGACCTGGCCAAATATCTGGAAGATGCCAACTCTATGTTGTTTGACACCCCCGTTATAGGTGCCGAGGTGTACCGAAGCGATGATGGAGGAAAAACCTGGTCAAAAACCCATACTGATTTTCTGGATGATATTTTTTATAGCTACGGATACTATTTTGCCCAAATACAGGTAAACCCCAAAAACAAAGATCATATTTATATAAGTGGGGTCCCGATTTTGAAGTCTAAAGATGGAGGAAAGACATTTACCAGTATCAGTGCCAAAAACGTGCATGTCGATCATCATGCTTTGTGGATCAATCCTAAAAATCCTAATCATTTAATAAACGGTAATGACGGAGGGTTAAATATCTCCTACGACGATGGAGAGCACTGGATCAAAGCCAATCAACCCACAGTGGGGCAGTTTTACGCGATCAATATTGATCATGCAACGCCTTACAATGTATATGGAGGGTTGCAGGACAATGGTGTTTGGGTAGGACCGCATAATGCCGAAGAAGACGATGCCTGGCACCAAAGTGGGCAGTATGCCTGGAAAAGGATCATGGGAGGCGACGGCATGCAGGTGCAGATCGATAATAGAGATCGCAATATTGTATATACCGGATTTCAGTTTGGGAATTATTTCAGGATCGACCGATCGACCGACAAGCAAACATTTATACAACCCAAACACGAATTGGGCGAATCCCCCTATCGATTTAATTGGCAAACCTCGATTTTGTTGTCTTCACACAATCAGGATATTTTGTATTTGGGTAGCAATAAGTTGATGCGATCTATGAACCAGGGAGACGACTGGACCGCCATATCCAATGATCTAACCAATGGCGGTAAAAAAGGAAATGTAGCCTATGGTACGCTTACAACCATATCAGAATCCCCTTTTCAGTTTGGGTTGCTCTACACCGGAAGTGACGACGGATTGGTCTATGTGACCAAAAACTCAGGCGGAAGCTGGAATAAAATTTCAGATAGCTTTCCTAAGGATCTGTGGGTATCCAGAGTGATCGCCTCTGCTCATAAAAAAGAAAGAGTGTATGCGACCCTTAACGGATATCGATGGGATGATTTTACACCTTATATATATGTAAGTGAAAATTATGGGCAAAGCTGGAAATCTATAAGAAACGGATTGCCGGCATCTGCAGTGAATGTAATTAAAGAAGATCCCGAAAATGAAAATGTATTGTATCTGGGTACAGATAACGGGGCTTATGTTTCAATAGATAGAGGAACCACCTGGCAGGCATTTTCAAAAGGAGTACCCAATGTGGCAGTACATGATATTGTCATTCAGCCAGAGGCTAAAGATGTATTATTGGGAACCCATGGCAGAAGTATTTACAAAACCAATATTGAAGCTATACAATTACTTAGCGATGAGATTATGAATAAGGCACTTCACGTTTTTGAATTACCCGGGGTAAAATGGTCAGAAAAATGGGGCGTTGCCTGGAGCCGATGGCTTGAAGCCGAAGAACCCTCAACAACCATTGCTTTTTACAGCAACGATACCCGAGAATATGTAATAAAAATCACTACAGAAGAAGGTAAAACACTTCAGGAGTTTTCGACAACAGCAGATAAAGGGCTTAACTATGTAGCATATGATTTGACTATCACTGAAAAAGGAAAGGATATGTTAGTAAAGGAATTTCCTGATGATGAAGTGGCTAAAAGGAAAAACGGAAAGTATTACCTTCCGATCGGAAGATATGATATTCATATTTCTGGCGGAAAAACAAATAAAAAAGTTTCTTTTGAAGTTAATTGACTTTACACCCCCCTTAATCGCCCTCAAGGGGGGAATGTTATAACTATGCCATAAACCAAAGTACTACACAATTCCCCCTGCCTAGCCGGCAGGGGAAAGGACTTTTCCCTGGACAGAAAGCCCTTCCTTTGGAGGGGTTTGGGGAGGATAAATTGTAACTGTTTTTTTGATGGGACATAGCCCCCTCAAGGGGCGATTAAGGGAGGTGTTAGCCATACAACCAGAAATTTCTTCCAGCAATCAATATTTGGCATATATTTTGATGCATCTCTGATATATTCATCAATCCATTATTAAAATTACCCCTACTTACCAGCCAAAGTAATTGTAATAGTCTATTTATTAATTTAAACGTTTTCAATTATGGCACAGATGCTATTTGACCGAGACAGTACCGACAAACACTTAAATGCAACCCGCAGACATATGCGGTTTTGCAAAAAGATTAAAGGAGCCGAAACCTTACACAGTGCTATCGAACCACATTACAACGTGCTTCTTACCAGGCAGGAAGCACGGTTGGCAAAAGTAACCTTACGGGAAGATGCCAGGGATGATCTGGATTTTGCAGATAATATTCTCGACGATGTGGTACGCAATATTTTTGATGCCTGTAAAAAGTATGACCGGGAACACCCTACAGCAAGAGTATTAATGACCATTTTTCCTGAAGGGAAGTTTGGAGATCTGATCAATTTACCTGTCGAAGAGGAACCGGAAACCTTAGACAATCTGGTATTGCGATTGCAAAGTTTAGGGGAAGAGCATTCTTTATATAAAGAAGCTGATATTTTGATGGCTAGTATAGAAAACTCAAAAGCCCTTGTTACTGCAGTAAAGAACGCTGCTAAGGAAGAGAAAATAGCAGCAGTTGAAGAAGCAATGGCTCAGGCAGCCTTAAGAAATCAATACGAAAAAAATTATCTGCAAGCCCGAAGTATGTTTAAAAGAGCCGTAGCAGAGCGCATCTTTCCTAAAATAAAGAAGCAATCTGCAAAGACAACAAAGGTCGATCAGGACAACCAGGGTTAAAAATCTTTAAAAATTTTGTATTGAAGGGTTCTCAAAGCAACAAAAAAACCTCAAAAAACTTCTTGAAGGGTCTCCGGAGCTCTAAAAACACATCAAGAAATTTCTTGAAGGGTGATCAGTGCTCAAGAAACGCATCAAGAAAAATATTGCTATGGGTATTTTTGATACTATATTCACTTCATAAACTTCTTGAAGGGTCCTAAAGCTCTAGAAATACATCAAGAAATTTCTTGAAAGGTGGTTAAAGCGCTGATCACCCTTCAAGAAATTTCTTAAGGTGTCTTTTTAATCTTTTTTTACCTGCCTAGAAGTTTCTTGAAAACAATTGGAGCTTTGGGGACCCTTCAAGAAGTTTTGCACCTCAATTTTGCACCTTATTTTCCTCTTTACACCATTTCCTGAGGCGAATTTATGGTTTTAGTGAGGCTTCGGGATATTTCCAGCCTGGGTTTTTTACATTCTTTTACCTGTCAAGAAGTTTTGTAGCAGATTTTTTGAGCAAAGGATTGCGGTAACGTTGTTTCTGGTTTCAAAAAGAAAGCCATTGGCTACTTTCAAGAAAAAACGTTGAGCTATGATAAAAAAGTAATACCCACAAACTTCCTGAAAAATGTCCGGATTCTTGGACATGTTAACTTTTCGGATATATAAAAGATGTATTGTTATTAGTTTTGTGGATACTCATCTTTAAAAATGAAATATACTATTTGATGGATAAAAGCGAACAGATTGATTTTAAGCGGAATCGAATATAGAATAAGCCTCCATTTACGAGGAATACATAGAGGATAAATCGCTATAACTTTAGAATAATTATTAATTAAAATACAGTAGAATGCAAAAAAACAGTAAGAATATAGAAGGTGTTCGGGTAATATCCAAAAGCGCCCAAAAGCACATTAATGCCGGAGATGCCCCCGGTGGTGGACCATGGGGAGATTGCCCTCCCGGATACCGACAATGTACCGCCTGGGGTGCTTGCCTAAGAGATACCATACCTTGTTCTTAATTTTTAAGGAATATGGTATCGTATAAAACAAACTCTCAAACTTTGAATAAGTTTGAGGGTTTGTATTCTTTGTTTTTATTATAAATAGTGTCTGGTCGGAAATATATCACTATTAAATTTGTTTCTTTTTGCGCTATTTTTATTTGTTTTTTATCGCCTGATGCTAAGGCATCTGCGTCAAAAAAGAAAATAAAAATCCCATCAAAAATAATTCAAATTATAAAAACCGCCTATTTCCGACCAGACACTAAATACTTAAATTTAACTTCCCCAAATGGTTGTAAGAGGATTACAGTTTACAGTATGAACTACACACACATGTATAGAATCACAAGTAAATTGTGTTTCACAGGTGACAGTTTCGTAGATAGGACAGTCGGGGCTACCACTTTTATTACCTCCTTTGATCATGGATTTACTACTATCTAGTTTTGCAATTTTAAGTTTTTCAAGACTTAGTTTTTTTCCCTTTACTTTTTTCATGATGATGTTTTTTTATGGTTTGTTTTTTTGATTTCGGTCAATAAATATAGAATAAAACAACTAAATTGGTTCTGAGTGAGGAAGTTATTAGATGAAATTCACAGAATTCCGATATAATTACTCAGCATCTAAAGTATTTAACTTTTTGATAAAATAGGAGGCTTTGATCCCAGTACTCTTTTTAAAAGCTGTTGAAAACGACTCTGCGGTATTAAATCCCATCTCTTCGGCAATGCTTTGTATGGTATAGTGTTTCAAGGTTTTGTTTTCTTTAAGTTGGGTGACGGCATATGCGATCCTTAGATCGTTAATATAGTTGATAAAACTCTTATGTTTATGATGATTAATAACCTTAGATAAGTACTTTGTATTGGTTTTGATGTCTTTGGCCAAAGAAGTGGTGCTAATATTCTTTTTTAAAAATTTATTCTTTTTTTCAAAAGATTCTAGCTTATTGAGGATTTCTTTAACAATATCATCTGCTACACCAATAGCTCCAGAGGGTTTGTTTTGATAGGGTATGCTATGGTTGCCTTGATTAATGAGTTGTTCAAACTTTTGTTGATACGTTTTTCTCTTTTTGTATTGGCGATATAAAAAACAGGCTATTGTACCAGTTACTATAAAAAGAAAAACCACCAATAGGTTTAGACTTTTATTATTGCCCTTGAGCTCATTAATGAGAGTTTCCTTTTCTTTTAACAATACAGGCGTGTCAAATTCTTTAAATAATCTTGAGGAAAGAAAAGAGGTTTCCTGGTTAATGACACTATCAAATTGAAGTAGTTTATTAATATATTCCAGCTGATTTTCTTTTTCCTGCTTAACCTTAAAAAAGTTGATCATAAATTCATAACCCTCCCGAACCTCTGGAAGGGCAATTTTTTCATTTTGAAGTATAGAATCTACAGTAAGGAAATGTTTTTTGGCCGTGATAACATCTTGTTGTAAAAGATTAAGTTTGCCCAAAAAGAACTCACCTAAAACATACGGTTTTTTATTTTCTGCACTATTTTTGTCTAATAATGAAATGCCTTTGGTGATACTGTCATAGGCATTGTTGTACTTTTTTTTGAAGAATAGGTTAATCCCTTCATTTAAAACAATTTTCCCATAGAATGTGTTATAATAATATCTTTTTTTTCTTGATAGTTTGATTCCCTCCAGATGATATATAGATGCAGAATCCAGGTTTTTGTTATAGTGATGAGATTTGGCTAAAGCAATTAATGATCTTAAATACCGAACTGTATCTGTAGCACGTTTTAATTTTATTTTGGTAAAGTTTTCTTTAAAAAGAGGTAGTGCCTCATCATGTTTTCCAATTTCTGTTTTGATACGAGCAATATTATGTTTAGTAATATTTATATATTCTGTATCATTTGCTTCTTCAGACAGCGCTAGGGTTTGCAGGTAGATATCTAATGCTAATTGATATTTAGCTTTCATTAGATAATAACTTCCTTTAAAAGAATACGCCCTGATTGTAGTTCTATGGTCTAAGTTTTTACTTAAAGCAATAGCACGATCCAGTAATCTTATTTTTTCAGACTCTTCTTCAGTATAATAAGACAACCAAGTATACGCTTCGGCCATTTTTATGGGGTTGTCCTCTACTATAGCCTTTTTTAAATAGGTACGTAAGTAGGTTCTGGAGGTTAAAGTATCTGGCCAGGTTTTTATATAAGATTTGTACAAATAATCATAATCCAATGTTTTCAATGAATCAGGGATCACAAAGTCTTGTTTCTGGGCAATAGAGATTTGTACTCCAGACATAAAAAAAACAAATGTCATCCTTATATAAAAGGAAGTAAAAAAGAGATATGTCTTTTTTAGTTTCAAGGGGTTTTTTCTTAATTCAGGTTGTTCTGAAGCCATAAAGATACTATTTTCTGGCTTTGCCCGATTTTTATAAACAACAACAGTTAAAATATTGATAATCAAGATATTAATCAAAAAAATCAATATCGAAATTCCGAGAATTTCGATATACTTCCCTTGTTTTAGGAGAAAGAATGATTCTATATTTGAATCGGACAAAAAAATCGATCATCGTGAATAGCAAGAAAAATATAGATGACAAAATTGCGATGAAAACATCTGCTATTTTGATATGCGGATCTGTGTTTCTTTTCATAAATGCTGCATTCTATAAGGTGCTGAGTGCCGGTACTGCTACATTGAATGGAGCGCAGATGTTTACCATTTTCATAGTGTTACATATATTATTGCTTCTGGCGGTGTTTTCTGTTCTGTTCTTTTTAATGCGAAAACGAGAAGTACATAGCCTATTAAAACACCTGTTTATTTTTTGGTTAGGGACTGTTTTTTACAAGGTATTTGCATTAGTTCAGACATATATTTCTGGTATCTCAAAAAGGCTAACACCAAATCTCGAAAAGGATACTGATAAGAAAAACGTAATGCAAAATTCGATTTCACATGTTAATATTCCTTGTCTAAGCAGCATTTTTTCAGAGAAGGAAAAAGAACTCATACAAAGCACACCCATCGAAGTAATAGGGATCTTAAGCTATTTTGCCACATCGTTATTTGAAAAAAATAACCTCGATGAGGTGTTGTGGGACATTACAGAAAATTGTATCTCACAACTTCAGTTAGAAGATTGCGTAATTTATATGTTGGATAGGGGAAAAAAAGTTTTGATTCAAAAAGCTGCATTTGGTCACAAAAATAGTGGAGAAAGAAAAGTTGTAAGCCCAATTCAGATCTCATTGGGAGAAGGTATTGTTGGTAGAGTAGCCCAAACAGGTAGATTTGAATATATACCCGATGTTACCAAGGATCCCGAATATATAATAGACGATGTGCATAGAAGGTCTGAATTATCGGTTCCTGTTTTTATAGATGATGAAGTAGTTGGTGTTTTAGACACCGAGCATTCTCAAAAAAACTTTTTTACGGCATCCCATATACTTTTATTTCGGCTAATTGCCAAATTAACCGAAATAAAACTGAAACAAATTCATACAAAATGTACACTCAATATTACCGATGATAATGCCTATTTTAAGGAGCTTGATTTTTTGATGAGAGAAACCAAAATATACAGAGATGCCACGCTCGGATTAGATAGTATGTCTGAAAAACTAAATATTAGTGGTAATTATCTGTCACAGCTGGTCAACAAATTAAGCGGGTGTAATTTTGCCGATTATGTAAATGGTTTTAGGATAGAAGATGCAAAAGCCAAATTAAAAGACCCAGAATTTGCAAACTACACGATTATATCTATCGCCCTGGAATCAGGATTTAATTCAAAATCTACTTTTTATAACGCGTTCAAAAAGCTAACGGGTATTTTGCCAAAAGAATACAGACAAATTCCTTAAAAAAGTCCAGATTCTTTGAAACTCAAACTTTCTGGATATTTGTGAAAACCATCCTAATTAATTTTACCCTGATTAAATGCTGCACAAGCAAAAGTGAAGGCATTTAACATAATTAGTTTATTATCTGTTGAGTATTGCTATGGTAAAATTCACAAACTACACCAATACGATATAAATCAGAACGTAAAAAATAACACCAAAATGAAAAAGTCCATTCCTATAATCCTTCTAACGGTTGTTACACCAGGTATTTCGCAGGAAAATATTCAAACAATAGCAGTATTAGGAGAGGCGAATAAACACTTAGAGGTCGATCGTTATTTTCTTACCATTTCCCTTAAACAAATTGTTGGCAATGGGAGTCAGCAAGTTGAATCCAAAAGCCTTTTGCAGGTTGAGCAAATGTATAAAGACAAGTTAAAAGCCATAGGAATTGATTTCAGCAAGTTTCAAAAGAGTGTTTTGGGCCAATTATACATGGCTTATTCTGAAGAAAATGAGGTATCATATTATAATTATGTTTCAACTTCTAAAGAAGAAATACTTAAAATCCTCAAACAAAAGATAGACGGTCTAGCCATTAGACGAATTCAAGTAGATGCTAAAGAAAAGACGAATGAAGAATGGGCTTCTTTATCATTTCTAGCGATTGAAGATGCTAAAATGAAAGCTCAAAAAACGGCTGATCTTCTCAATAAAAAATTAGGTGAGATTATAAAAATTGAAAGTTTTGATTCTAAAACGCAATACATAGATGATATGTATCGAGCTGATGAAATTCAAAAACATCATGTGAAAGTAACTTTTGCAATAGAATACTAAAAAATAGACCTGAAAAATAATACCAAAATGAAAAAGCTCATTCTTATAATCCTTCTAACTGTTATTACACCAGGTATTTCGCAGGAAAATCTTCAAACAATAACGGTATTAGGAGAAGCGAATAAACACTTAGAGGTCGATCGTTATTTTCTTACCATTTCCCTTAAACAAATTGTTAGCAATGGGGGTCAGCAAGTTGAATCCAAAAGCCTTTTGCAGGTTGAGCAAATATATAAAGACAAGTTAAAAGACATAGGCGTTGATTTCAGCAAGTTTCAAAAGAGTGTTTTGGGCCAATTATACATGGCTTATTCTGAAGAAAATGAGGTGTCATATTATAATTATGTTTCAACTTCTGAAGAAGAAATACTTAAAATCCTCAAACAAAGGATGAACGGTCTAGCCATTAGACGAATTCTAGTAGATGCTAAAGAAAAGACGAATGAAGAATGGGCTTCTTTAACATTTCTAGCGATTGAAGATGCTAAAATGAAAGCTCAAAAAACGGCTGATCTTCTCAATAAAAAATTAGGTGAGATTATAAAAATTGAAAGCTCTGAAACTAAAATGCAATACATAGCAGATACGTATCGAGCTGATGAAATTCAAAAACATCATGTGAAAGTAACTTTTGCAATAGAATAATTACCGGCTCCATGTAAAATAAAATTAGTGTAATGATTAGGTTTTTTTGTCGATTGCTTTTCATTATCTGGGTCCTCATTAATTAACCAAACCATAGGCTAAATGATGAGGATCCTTTACCAAAACCGGGTTTTGATTCAGGTTTCGATATATGATACCTAAATCTAGTATGTACTAGCCAGTCAAAAGGATGCTTATAAAATTTGAAACCAAAAAAACACTATAGATATTCTGAAGTTTTTCCAGACAAAAAAGTCAAGATGCGTTCATCAAATTATAAATAGTAAAATATGAAGAAGAATCCTTTTTTACTCCTGTTAATCATTTTATGCATGTTGATTTTTGGGTGCAGAAATAATAAGACGGTTAATAGCGATAGATTGAGCCAAAACGAGCAACCGCGTGATTTTGAAGTTACGGTATCATCTATATCAGATAGTATTGTACTACTCGAATGGCGCCCCGAAATTATTCCAGATACCGAAGAAGTAACTTATACTATTTTTTTAGAAGATAAGATTGTACAATCAGGTATAAAAAACACAATGCATGTGTTTAGGGGGCTTACCCCTCAAACTAACTATAGTGGTAAGATAATAGCTTTAAACAAAAACAGAGAAGTATCAGAAAACACATTTGCCTTTGTTACAAAAGGAGAAAGAATCGTTACTAATAAAGCTGATCCAGCAGTATCTAAGCAAAGAACAAAAGATGGAGGCTACATTGTTGGTGGTTCTTCTGATGGAGATGTGGTAGTGAACAAAAATGAAGTGTCATACAAGAAAGAGATCATATGGGAGCATTCTTATGGAGGGACCGGCTTTGATGCAGCTCAATCTATGCAAAAAACAAAAGATGGAGGTTATATTATTGGTGGTTTTACAGATTCCTCTGATGGGGATGTAGGAAAAAATACGAATAATACAAAGAATCATTATAGGGGAGAGTACAATCATTGGCTGATCAGATTAGATGAGTCTGGTAATCTTTTATGGGAGACTAAACTAGGAAATGCAGATGAACAGGTGATATCAGTGAGGCAGACCTTAGATGAAGGCTATATTATGGCAGGAACTTCATCTGGTTTTGGCAATGAAATGGGTAGTAATAATAGAGAGATGGACTATTGGATTGTAAAACTTGATACATTAGGAAAATTTGTGTGGGACATTAATTTGGGAGGTAGTGGGCATGAGAAAGCCAGGTCTATAAGGCAAACCTCAGACGGTGGATATATTATAGCAGGAGGCTCATCTTCTTCAGATGGAGACGTGAACAGTAACAATGGAGGGATGGATTACTGGATTGTAAAGCTAGATGGTAACGGAAAACTTATGTGGGAAACCAGCCTGGGAGGCACGAAATATGATATAGCAACATCTGTAGAGCAAACAAAGGATGGAGGTTATATTGTAGGTGGTTCTTCTAATTCCCCAGATGGGGATGTAGGTCTTAATCTTGGTGGAAGTGATTACTGGATTGTAAAACTAGATGCTTTTGGAACTCTTGAGTGGCATGAAATTTATGGTGGATCCAAAAATGAAAATGTATACGAAATACAGCAAACAAAAGATGGGGGTTATATTGTGGTTGGTTCTTCTGAATCTTCAGATGGTTTTGGACTTGAAAACAAAGGAGGTATTGATAGTTGGGTTTTGAAATTGACCGATTACGGAGAGATAGACTGGTATACTAATTTAGGTGGTTCGGGAGATGATGTTATTCAGTCCATCTATCAAACTAAAGATCAAGAATACGTCTTGGCTGGATATGTTGTCTCTGCTGATTATGATGTAAAAATTAGTCATAGTTCTCCTAATACAGATTATTGGGTAGTTAAACTCAATACTAAGGGTACTTTGTTATGGGAATATAGTTTTGGCGGGCCCTATGGTGATTATGCATATGATATTGAGCCAGCTACAGATGGTGGATACATCATAGCCGGTTGTGCTAATTCTGGCGTTCCTATGCAAAAAGAAGAATTCGTTTACGGAGGTGACGTTGGTTTTTGGTGGGGCAAAGCAGATTACTGGATTGTCAAAATAATGCCAAAATAACCAATATGGATTGTATATAAAGATACAGACAAAAAAAAGTCCGGATTCTTTGAAATTCAAAATTCTAGGACATTCTAAGTTTGCTCTCTTATTAGGTTTGTGTCACTAACTTTTGAAATAACAAAAATAAGAGTTTTGTTAAAAAGTATAGAGTAGCCCCAAATACTCTTAAAGTTGGGTTTGTTAGGTGACTGCCTATAAAACATTTTATAGGCAGTCTTTTTAGTATTAATCTAGACGTACCATCTGGCCAAATGCATACCCATAAAATTTGAAACCGAAAAGCCTTCTAAAAAAAGTCCAGATTCTTTGAAACTCAAACTTTCTGGATATGCTAAACACTATCCCCTGTTAAGTTTGTGCTATTAACTTTTAAAAGGATAAAAAAATGAGGACAAAGACTAATTTAATGAGAGGCATTACAGTATTATTTTTATGTGGAGTGATTTTTTCATGTTCTGATGGAGAAGATGGGGCAAGAGGGCCACAAGGAGAACAGGGCGAACAAGGCGAACAAGGAGAGCAAGGAGAGCAAGGAGAACCAGGCGAAGATGGAAGTACAGGAAGTACTGAAATTATATATTCAGATTGGATACCTTCTGATTTTGATTTTTTTGAAAATAGTCTTAAGGCTAGTGGTGCAGGCTTTTTTATTGATACACCAGAGATAACAGAAGATATTGTGAATTCGGGAGTGATTTTAGTTTATGGTAGGAATGAGGAGGATAGTGGGGTGACTGTGCAGAGCCTACCGTTCACCGATTATAATTCATCAAACCGGTATACTTTTAGTATGTATCAAGATCCTTCTTTGTTACCTACTGGCACAACGATAGGGATTGGGGTTAATTCTACGGTCGGAGGAAATATTGGAGAGATTAATTATGATGCCTTTAGATATGTTGCCATTCCTTCTGGAGGAGGACCAGTTGTTGTTCCTGGCGCTACCGCAAAATCTATAGAAGATTATACGACAATGTCTTATGAAGAGGTAAGAGCATTATTTGATATTCCATAGTAATTTAACTAAGCTTACTTTAGAAATAAGTAGTGATCTAAAAAAGTTCAGACACTTTATTTTTCTAATGCTAGTAGGCTTCCACTAACGTTTATAATAATAAATAAAATGAAGACAATGATAAATTTAATGAGAAGTATTGCAGTACTATTTTTATGTTTAGTCATTTTCTCTTGTAGTGATGGAGAAGATGGGGCAAGAGGACCACAAGGAGATCAGGGCGAACAAGGACCACAAGGACCACAAGGACCACAAGGAGAGCAGGGAGAACCAGGCGAAGATGGTACTGGAGGAAGTCCTGAAATAATATATTCAGATTGGATACCTTCTGGTTTTGAGAATCCTAGTAATGAATTTTTTGAAGAGTTTTTTATTGATACAGAGATAACAGAAGATATTAGGAGTTCGGGAACGGTTTTAGTTTATGGCAGGAATGAGAATGATAGTGGCGTGATTGTGAAGAAGTTACCGTTCGTCGATAATAGTTTATCACATCGGTATACTTTTACTGTGAGTCAAAATGTTTTTTTTGCTAACGAAGAAGAAAGGATAAGGATAAGTATTGAGGTTATTACTTCGAACGATGAAATTGGAGAGACTAGTTTTGGTGCCTTTAGATATGTTGTTATTCCTTCTGGAGGAGGACCAATTGATGTTCCTGGCGCTACCGCAAAATCTATAGAAGATTATACAACGATGTCTTATGAACAGGTAATGACAGCATTAAATATTCCAGAGTAATTTAACGAAGTCTATATTAGAAATAAGTATCCATCTAAAAAAAAACCAGATACTTCATTTTTCTAGTGCTGGTAGGCTTATACCACTAACGTTTAAAAATGATAAAAAAATGAAGACATTAATAAATTTAATAAAGGGTATTACAATACTATTTTTATGTTCGGCCATTTTTTCTAGTTGTGATGGAGATGATGGACGTCCCGGACCACAAGGAGAACAGGGTGAACCAGGAGAGCCAGGATCACAAGGAGAGCAGGGTGAACAGGGCGAACCAGGCGAAGACGGTACTGGAGGAAGTACTGAAATAATATATTCAGATTGGATACCTGCAGTTTATGATGGTGATCCTAATACTGAATCATTAGTACAATTTGTTATTGATACACCAGAGATAACAGACGATATTATAAATTCGGGAGTGATTTTAGTTTATAGTAGTACTACGAATGATGGTGGTGATGTGTATGTGAAAAGCCTACCAATAGATAGTATTAGTATCTCATATTCTTTTAGGATATCTCAAAATTCTGGAGCATCTGCAAGCATAATAATTACTATTAGGCGTCTTGATGGTAATCCTATTGGAGATTATTTGTTTTCTGAAAGCTATAAATATGTTGCCATTCCTTCTGGAGCTTCTGGAGGAGGACCAATTGTTGCTGGCACTACCGCAAAATCTAAAGAAGACTATACGAAGATGTCTTATGAAAAAATAAAAACAGTATTTAATATCCCAGAATAGTATTGCTAACTAAACTTGCATGAGAAAAAAGTAGCGATCTAAAAATAGTTATGTCATTATAGCCGATCGCTACTTTTTTAAGCATCATTCGTCAATTTAAGTATTTGGCCCCGATGAGTTTTTGAGAAGAGGTACAAGCAGTATACAAAAAGGGAAATAGAAGTAAAAATAAGGCATCAAAATATAGATAAAGAGGATAATAAATTTATGACAGATTTTAATGACATTAGAAAAAAGATCGAGCTTCTGAAGAAATACGATACTTCTTATACGGCTTTTGGGTCTGAAATACATGGTTATGAGATCAACCCTGTGCTAAGTGAACCTGAGCTTGTTGATTTTGAAAAAAAAGAACAAATACGCTTACCAAAAAGTTATCGGGAATATTTAAAATACCTGGGCAATGGTGGTGCAGGCCCGGCCTATGGGATATATTCCCTGGAGGAGGCACGTAACCGAGCTGGTTGGTTTCCCCCTATTGCAGATTTAAATAATAGAATAGAAACAGAAGATTTCCCGGGGGAGTTATTAATTTCACATAATGGTTGTGCCTTATTTACCTGGTTGGCAGTGGTTGGGCCATTTGCCGGTGAACTGTGGTATGATGGCAGTACAAACGGAGGAGCCGTATATCGTATAAATGACGACTTTTTGGAGTGGTATAAGAACTGGGTCGATTCAGTCTTCCTTGAAACAGGATTCATCACCTATCTCGGAAATGAAGCCGTAGCACTAGGCCAGAAAAAGCAATATAAAGAAGCAATAGCACTATTTAAATTGGCAGTAAATATAGAATATCGAGAGTATTATAATGTGCAACCCCAGGTATATTCAGAATATCTGAAAATCTTTTGTAACGTATTGTATTTTCTTCAAAATGACAATACGGGATTACCGGTAGATACCGAATTGAATGCGTACTTTTTAGAAAAATGCCTGTCTCACGGCAAAGAAAACCCTGCCATTTATTTTAATGCAGCTTGTGTGTATGCCGAGATGAAAGATTTTGATAATATAGTTACATGTATCGAGTTTGCAGAACAGTATTATGATGAGTATCAAATGATGATGGATACCATCAAAACAGATAAGGTATTTTCTGAATTTAGAAAAGACGTTAGGTTTCTTAATCTAAAAATGAAATATACATAACAATTATAGTAACATAACAAAAGAGCTAAAGAAACTTTTTAGAGAAGAATTCCCTGCTTTATTTTCAATGTTACATATCTGCCGGTATCGGTTACATTACCAATAGCTATAGAGCCGATCGTGACATACATTTGTTTAGTAATCAGAAAATGTTAAAAATCAGAGGGATTTTCTTAAAAAGCTACCAAAAAACCAAGAGGATTAAACAACCAAAATTAAATAAAACCGATATGGAAACACAGGATTTAAAACTAGTAAATGAAGGAATTCTTCAAATGAAAGAAGGCCAATATCAAAAAGCAGAAAGCCTTTTTAATAAAGCCATTATACTAGAAGGCCAATATCTCAGTAAAGCGTATTATAATAAAGGGGTTTTATTGCAAAACCACCTCAATGATATAAAGGAAGCCATGTTGTGTTATATAGAAGCCACCACTCTCAATCCTGATTATGGATATGCCTGGCACAATTTGGGAGAAACACTGCTTCATTATAACCGATACAACGATGCATTACAAATGTTTATAACAGCTATTGAAACAATCCCCGAGGACTTAAATCCCAGGATTGGCCTGGCACATACATTCAATAGGTTACAGGAATATGAAAGCGCAATCGAAACACTCGAACCATTATTAGATCAACAAGGAATAAAAGACAATCATATGGCAAAAATACAAAGCGAATATGGTTTAGCGTTATTACAAACCAATAGGGTGCCAGAAGCCTATGATCACTTTAAAAAAGCGTTTCAATTAAATGAAAACGATTATCAGGTGTGCTATAATATTGCCTTTATTTCAGATATGTTCAAAAATTATGCAGAAGCACTGTCATTTTATGATAAAGCAATTGCAGTAAATACAAATGAGGCAAAAGGATACCAGGGAAAAGCATGTACATATATTCATATGCGAGAATATCAGGAAGCGTTACCCTATATACAAAAAGCAATAGCATTGTCCCCAAAAAACTTTGAAGGATATTACAATTTGGCATGTATTCATGCAGGGCTTGGTGAAGAAGAAGCGTTGCTTGATGCCATCAAAAAAACGATAGAGCTGGCCCCTCCACAAATTGGGATTGAAAAACATATACAAAAAGATCCTGATTTTTTGCCGTATTCAAAAAATGAAGGCTTTATGTCGGTCATAGAAAAAAGAATATAGCACAAAATAACTACTGAACTCATTGAAACTGTTGGATGTCATGCAAAAAAATATAAAGCAACTATTCTTTGTTACCATATTGCTCTTGGGTTGCCATGATGTTTTTTCGCAGGAAGATGATGATAGAAACCAGCGCAATTATGAGGATTTAGCGCTGAAACTGGTGATTAGCAGGGATACAACTCATACAAATCAATATTTAACTATCTATGAAAAAGACCAAAGAATACAATCTTTTAAATTAAATCATGAAGTTGATCTGTATAAGTTTGATGTTGATTTTTTGGGAAAGCAGAAATTTTTGGTAATAAGGGGCCGGTATCACTTCTATATGTTAGATATATCAACCAAAATGTTGATAGGACCATTTGGCCCTATACCAAGAGGTGATATCGCAGATGCTCAATCGGGTATGTTGGTAGATATGAAGCTTTTTGAAAACCGACACTATTTAATAATTCGGGCTTTAGACTATGGGATCTATTGCTATAATTTAAAGGATATTTATAACCCTTTTGAAATTGAATGTTATGTTTCAGAAAATTTCCCGTACCATCATTTTTTTCTTGATAAAAATAGTAGTGGTCTATATAATGGTATAGTATCGTATACAGATAATGGATGGGATATTATTAGTACAAGTTTTTTGTTTAAAGAGTATCGCTTCGAGGAAAATGATGTTGATAAAAGTATTCTAAAAAAGGATATTAAGGACCAATATCTGTTCCTGAGGCATTACCCGGAAAAATCAAATGTGAGCCAACCTTTTGTGATTGACTACAGAGAAGGAAAAATTCTTAATAATACTTCAGACAAAAAATTAATCAAAGAACTTAGTAACTATGAATAAGTCACCACCAAAATACATGGAAGCACTAAAACCTTTAGAAAAATTAATCAATTAATAAAATAATAAAAACAAAATGATTTACGGGATAACATTAATTATACTGGGACTGCTCGCAGCTCCCTCATTATTACTATCAAAAAAACCAAATGCAAAAGAGCTTTTAGATAAAATAACCCCTTATCAAGGATGGATTGGTCTGTTGTTCTGCTTTTGGGGAGTTTGGGGTACAATCCAGGCGGTTCTTAATATAGGGTACTTAAACACTTTCCCTATATGGTGGATTACCTGGATGGCATCTAGTATAGTAGAAGCTGTTTTAGGATTTATTCTTGGATATGGGATGATCAATAAATTTCTTTTGTCCAAAAATGAAGAAGCTAAACAAAAAGGAGAAAAATTACTGGCAAAACTAGCCCCCATACAAGGGAGATTAGGATTGGCAGGAGTATTTGTAGGCATATGGGTAATTGTTGCCAGTATACTATTTAATGGGTAAACTGAATATGTACCAGCAAGCTGCAGAAGTAATACCGGGTTTAGTAAGTGCTGCTACCCCATGTTCAAAACGCTAGCAGTATTAATTTATGAGAAATCTAAAATTTATATATCTTTTTCTACTGATCTTTATTAATGCCTACACACAGGAGAAACTTATACCTGTCAATTCGCAAATTAAAGACCCTGATCTGGAAGAATTTATTGTAAACCTCAGGAATGCAATCGCTGTAAAAGATAAAGAATTTATAATCAACAATCTAAGCCCAAAAATTCAAAACGGTTTTGGTGGCGGTGGTGGGGTTGAAGAGTTCAAAGAGTATTGGAATTACTTGTCTGATAAGTCATTCTTCTGGAGGCTAGCCAAGAATATTTTTGAAATGGGTGGAGGAGAACTCAATGAAGAAGGTAATTTTTATTCAATGCCATATGTTTTTTCAAATTGGCCCGATCATGAAGTATATGATGTTTATGAATATATGGCAATAACAGCAGCAAAAGTAAATGTTTTTAATGAACCAAACGCTAGTAATTCAAAGGTTCTGGGGCAATTAAGCTATGATATTGTTAAAGTAGATTATGAGAAATCGTACCCTCCATTTATTAATCATGAATATGAATACCTAACACGTATGGGTGAAAAACTCTGGTACTATATTATAAGTTTGGACAAAAAATTAGAAGGATATGTCTATCGGGATTATATATGGTCGCCAATTGGATATAGAATTGGTTTTTGTAAAAAGAACGGAAAATGGTCTGTTTCCTATTTTCTTGCAAACTATTAAGAATCCCTGAGCACTATTTCTGGGCTTTAACGTAAATTAAGAGAGAACTCAAATAATGAGTTTAATTTTATAAGTATTGTATTATCAAATAATAATTAAAATTTAAACGCATGAAAAAAGTGCTGTTATTTTTGCTGATTTCATTTTTGTCGATGAATTTGTATAGCCAGGTAAAAACAATTCATGTTTTTGTAGCGCTATGTGATAATGAAAATCAGAGGATAGTTCCGGTTCCAGAAAAAATAGGGAACGGAAAAGACCCAAAGCACAATCTATATTGGGGAGCAGGGTATGGCGTAAAAACGTTCTTTAAGCTTAAAACAAAAGATTGGAAACTAGTAAAAGATTTTGACATTGATGACCCAACAATACTAGACAGGGTTTTATTTAAACATGCTACAAAAGAAATATACTTACTGGCAGACGCATACGATGGTGAGAAAATCCAAACCTGTATAGAAGGTTTTTTAAAAGCATCAAACGCACAAAACCCTGTTTCGGTTACTATAGATAAAAAGACATTAAACTTTGGAGGGAGTGCAGATTTACTCTCTTATATAGGGCATAATGGATTAATGGAGTTTGCGGTAGATGTTCCTTATAAAAAAGAGGTTTCTAAAAAGAAAGAGGTAATAATCCTGGCGTGCTACAGCCAGGATTATTTTTCGAATGAAATAGTACAATCAAAAGCAAATCCGATTTTATGGACCACACATTTAATGGCGCCTGAAGCCTATACCTTACAATCGGCGATCGATGGCTGGATCAACAATGAAACGGGAAAACAAATTAAAGAAAGAGCAGCGCAAACCTATAACAAATATCAAAAATGCGGAATCAATGGAGCAAGGAATTTATTTACAACCGGATTTAAAAATTAGAGGATGCTTAAGAACCCTGCTCTTAGCCACAAAAACGGCAATGATACGTAGAAAAAGTGAAATATATAATTAAAATACCAAAACCATGTACTGAAAATTGGGATCAAATGACCCCAACCCAAAGAGGCATGTTTTGCTCCAACTGTAAAAAAGAAGTCTATGACTTTACCACGTTGTCAGATTATGAACTGATAAGAACATTGGATAACGAAGACAAAATTTGTGGAAAACTCAAATCACAACAGCTTTATAAAGAAATGAATTATCCGAAAAGCAATACGGTCTCAAAAATTGGTTTTCTGTTGGGATTGGCCACTATATTTTCTATTGCTGCTCCCGTTTTTTCTCAAAAAATAACTAATAAAATACAACTTACAGATAATCATCAGGGATCATCATTTAAAAAGAAAAAGATGCAAACCACATCAAACGATTCTATAAATATTAGAGGGCAGGTATTTGGGGAAGAAGGCCCTCTTTCAAAAGTAAATGTGCAGTTAAAAGGAACTTCTCATGACGTTTTTACAGATTTTGATGGCTTTTTTTCAATTCATATTCATACCCGTAGTTTTAAGAATAACAAACCAACACTGGTTTTTTCATATGTTGGAATGGATACACAGGAAGTATTGATTCATAAAAAAACAGAATTCTTAAAAATTAATATGGCATATTATACTGAGTATATGGTAGGCGAAATTGTACTTATAAAAAAACAAAACATCTTCAGGAGAATTGGAAATTTATTCAGAAAAAAAGAAAACAGAACTCACTATTAACACAAAAAATCATTGGTATAGCCTGCAGGTACAGATAAGCAAGCTTCGCCAAAAAGGAGAGGTAACTTCCTTAAAAAATGTCCGGATTCTTTGAAACTCAAACTTTCTGGACATTTCCTTTTTCTCCTCCTATTAGGTTTGTGTCACTAAACTTTTAAATAATACTAAAAATGAAAGTAATGACAAATTTTGTAAAGTATATGATGGTAGTATTGCTATCTCTTTTTATTTTTTCATGCTCTGATGGAGAAGATGGCGCCAGGGGCCCGGCAGGCCAGAATGGTGTTGATGGTGTCGACGGTGTTGATGGCCAGGATGGTACTGATGGAGTTGATGGTCAGGATGGAGTTGATGGTACCGATGGTCAGGATGGTGCTGACGGTGAGACCGGTACGGCCAATGTAATATATTCTGATTGGATACCTGAAAATTTTAATGCTTTTCCTGGTACTATAAAAACGATGATCCTGGTAGACACTAGTGATCAGGATTTTGACCGGAATATTGATGTTGTTTTAGTATATGGACGTGCTTCATCTGAAACTATATTACCACCAGGTATTGTATATGAACTTCCCTATTATAATGTAGAAGGCGAAGAGTTTTACACTAATCGTATTACTCAGGGTCTTAGTAGTCTTGGCAGCCCTCCTCAACAAAGCATAATTATAGAAGCTCAATCAACAGATGGAGCGGATAAAGATTTTGAGTTTTTTAGTGATTTTCGCTACGTAATCATTCCAGGAGGTGTCGCAATACCAAGCTCAGCCGCGTCAAAATCGTCAGAAGATTATAAGAACATGTCTTATAAAGAGATCCTATCGATATTTAAGATCCCAGAATAATCTTGATAACCAATTTGTATTTGGATTATGTATAGTGAACAATATGGCCCCCGGTATTGTTCACTGTTTTTTTAGCGATAAGACATAGAGATTTTTCTTCTAAAGAACTCAGAAAAACCAAAAAAATGTCCGGGTTCTTTTAAGCTCAAACTTTCTGGACATTTTAAATCGTTACACGTCTTAGGTTTGTATCACTTAACTTTTAAAAATGATAAATAATGAAAGTAATGACAAATTTTGTAAAGTATATGATGATAGTACTGCTATCTCTTTTTATTTTTTCATGCTCTGATGGAGAAGACGGGGCCAGAGGTCCGGCAGGTCAGGATGGTGTTGATGGTGTTGGGGTCGATGGTCAAGATGGAGCCACAGGTCAGGATGGTGTTGATGGCCAGAATGGTACCGATGGAGAACCAGGAACGGCCAATGTGATATATTCTGATTGGATTCCTGAAAATTTTGATGGAAGTAGACCTGAATCAGCAGAATCTACCGATGGTATTTATGAAAGTTATACGTTGGTGAGTGGTTTGTCTAATCAGATTATTGAAGAGGGAACAATTTTAGTATATGGAAGAAGAAATGGATCACTGATAAGACCATTACCATATATAAATGTTGATAATGGCGAGATTTACAATTTCCTTTTGTTAAATGGAATATTGAAAGCAGAAGCTAAAACATTAGATAATTCGAATAAAGATTTTGAGTTTTTCAGTGAGTTTCGTTACATAATCATTCCAGGGGGTGTCGCAGTACCAAGCTCAGCCACTTCAAAATCTGCAAAAGACTATACAAGTATGTCTTATAAAGAGGTCCTATCGATGTTTAATATCCCGGAATAATCTTGATAACCAATTTGTATTTGGGTTATGTATAGTGAACAATATAACCCCCAATATTGTTCACTATTATTTTATGAGGAAAGTACTATATAAATTTCTTTTATAAGAATGCAGAAAACCCTTAAAAAATGTCCGGATTCTTTGAAATTCAAACTTTCTGGACATTATATTTTCTTATCCGGATTAAGTTTGTTCCTTAAACATTTAAAAACCATAGAATGAAAATTTTAAAAAACATTTTAACCATTATTGCTACAGTTGTTTTAGCAGTTTTAGCAATAAGTTGTAGTAAAGATGAGATTGTTCTGGAAGAACAACAAGTACTCACTGAAAAACGAATGAAAAATGATAAACATATCATAAGTTTTGAGTTTTTGGTTCGTAACAACCCTTCCTTAAAGGAAAACATTGTAGGCTTAATTAATGGAGATGACAATACCATTAGAGTTAGAGCTATTGATAATGTTGATATTACAAAATTAACTCCTACTATTAAACTGTCACACGGGGTAGAAGCACAATACATGCCTTTTGACCCCAAATTTGGGACTCCTGTAGTTCGTTTATTTGGTTACACTATAATACCGAATGGAACACCATGGCCATTAGTTCTCTGTTTTCCTCCAGGTGATAGGCTGTGTCCTCCGTAATTTCTATATATATTTAGAATACATTTTCTATATATAGGACTTACTTTTTGATTAAAAAAGTAGTTAAAAATATAGGGCAATAAAAAGGTGACATTTAGTGATTTTCACTATATCATCACTCCTTATGGGGTTCCTATATCATCTGCTGCTCAAAATATACCAAAGACTATGCAAGTATGTCTTAATAATGAGATCCTATCGATATTTAATATCCCGGAATAATTTGATAACCAAAATTGTATTTGTATTATGTATAGTGAACAATATGCCCCCCAGTATTGTTCACTATTATTCTGAAAAGGTAAGCACTATAAAGTTTTTCCAAAAGAATACAGAGATGTCCGGATTCTTTGAAATTCAAATTTTTTGGACATTATATTTTCTTATCCGGATTAAGTTTGTTCCTTAAACATTTAAAAACCATTTTAACCATTATTGCTACAGTTGTTTTAGCAGTTTTAGCAATAAGTTGTAGTAAAGATGAGATTGTTCTGGAAGAAGAACAAGTACTCACTGAAAAACGAATGAAAAATGATAAACAACTACTGCGTTTTGAGTTTTTGGTTCGTAACAACCCTTCCTTAAAGAAAAACATTATAGGTTCAATTAAGGAAGATGACCAAACGATTAGAATTAAGCTTACCGATGATAATATCGATATTACAAAATTAACTCCTACTATTAAACTGTCACACGGGGTAGAAGCAAGATACATGTCTTATGATCCCAGTTTTAGGGCCCCTGTAGTTCATCTGTTTGGTTACCCTATGGTACCCACAGACACGCCATATCCAATAATTATATGTGGTCGTCATGATCTTCCTTGTCCTCCGTAATTTCCTTATCCATTATAAAGGATCAAGATGAGTTCAAAGAATTAAAAACCCCTCAAACCATTAGTTCCCTTAGCAAATGATTTGAGGGGGGTATTGGTGTACGTATCTTATACATGCAAACAATAAATCACGTGGACATTAACCCCATACAATAATCGTAGGGCCAGAAGGATCTGGGCAGTCTTCTTTTGTATCACAGTTTTTTTTGGTTTTGTTAAACACCTCGCAACCGGGCCTTTCACTTCTTAAATGCCCCCCTTTGATAATTGACATATTGCTAAGCTTTGTTACATTAAATTTTTCCAATTTTAGTTTTTTCCCTACTTTTTTCATGAGTCCAAATTTTATAATTACTTTTTATGTTTTATATAAATATAATGTGTAGTCGAGGAATGTTACCCATAAGGCGGGAGTAATTTTATCGAAATTCTGTGAATTTCGATAAATTAGGAGGTATCCAGGGTAAGTAATTTTCGTATGAAGTAGGAGGTTTTGATACCGGTACTTTTCTTAAAGGCCGATGAAAAAGACTCTGCCGTATTAAACCCCATTTCCTCGGCTATACCTTGTATGGTAAGGTGTTTAAGGGCCTCATTTTCTTTGAGTGCCTTTACCGCATATGCGATTCTAAGGTCATTAATGTAATTTGCAAAATTCTTCCCTTTATGATGGTTAATCACTTTAGACAGGTATTTGGTGTTGGTACCAATTTCTTTGGCAACCCATGCGATACTGATATTTTTTTGTAAGAATTGCTGGTTGGTTTCAAATGCAGTGAGATTATTTAGAATATCTGCAACAATGTCATCGGCCACTCCAATTTCTCCTAACGGTTTATTTTGAAGGGCTTCGCCAGGGGAGTTTTTATGAATCAGTTTTTCAAATTGTAGCTGGTATGTTTTTCTTTTTCGGTATTGGCGGTATAAGAAAGTGACGGTTACTATAGTAAGGGTCAATAAAAAAACAACCAGAAAATTCAGGTTTTTGTTACTGCCTTTCAGCTCATTAATCAGGGTTTCTTTTTCTTCGAGCAATATAGGGGTGTCAAATTCCTTGAATAAGCGGGTAGATACAAAAGCAACCTCGCTGTTAATAATGCTATCAAATTTGAGGAGTTTGTTGATATATTCCAGTTGTTGTTCTTTTTCTTCGTTTGCCTTAAAAAAATGGATCATAAATTCGTAACTCTCCCGCACTTCATAAGGTGTGATGGTTTCCTTTTGAAGAAGCGCATCTACCGTAACAAAGTGTTTTTTGGCCGATAACACATCCTGTCGTAAAAGCGCTAGTTTGCCCAGATAAAACTCCCCTAAAATATAGGCCTTTCTGTTTTCAGAATGACTTTTATCCATCAGGGTAAAGCCTTTTACAATACTATCAAAGGCTTTTTCATATTGTTCTCTAAAGAATAAATTGATACCCTCATTAATAAGAATTTTACCATAAAATCTATTATAGAAATACCCCGGTTTTTGGGCTCGTTTGATTGCCTTTAGGTGGTATACCGAAGAAGTATCCGGATCATTATTATAACGATAAGATTCAGCTAAGGGTATTATTGATTTTAAATATCGAAGTGTATCAGTGGGGCGCCTGCCTTTGACATATGTAAAATATTCTTTAAAAAGAGGTAAAGCCTCTTCATGCTTCCCTATTTCAGTTTTAATACAGGCAATATTGTGTTTGGTAATGTAGATGAATTTAGTATTCTGTACTTTTTCTGCCAATGCCAAAAGTTTTAGGTAACTATCTAATGCTAAAGCATATTTCCCTTTATTCATATAAAAACCACCTTTAAAAGAATATCCTCTAATGGTAATATTATGATCTACATCTTTGCTTAATTCGATAGAGCGATTCAGCAACCTTATCTTTTCAGGCTCTTCCTTTGCATAATATGACAACAGCCCATAGGCGTCAGCTATTTTTATGGTATTGTTCTCTGTAATCGCTTTTTTTAAAAAGGTATTTAAGTAGACTTTTGAGGTCAAAGTATCCGGCCATATTTTAAGATAAGTATCATATAATTGATCATAATCCAAAGACTTCAACGAATCTGGAGTCATAAAATTTTCTGCCTGGGCCATACAGAAGTGTATGCCACACACTAAAGAAACACAAAATATCCTCGGCCAAAAGGAAGTAAAAAAGGAGTATGTCTTTTTTGGTTTCAAGGGTTTTTTTCTTTGTCCAACTACATTAAGTATACTACAAAGATACTGGTTTTCTGTCTTTTGTCTGATTCATAAAAATAAGGCTTAAAAAAATAGCAAGCAGTAGTTTAACAAAGAAGTTTAAATCACTTCAAAAAAAAACAATCTCGAAATTCTTAGAATTTCGAGAAATCCCATTTGCATGCAAGCCGAGAGTCCTCTTATATTTGAAGGAGACAAAAAATCAAATCCGGTGAATGGTAAGAATAGCATACAGCACAAAATTATACCAAAGGTATCTGCCATTTTGGTATCTGGGGGTGTATTGCTGATCCTATACGTAGCGTGCTACCATATGCTACAGCTCATTGCCGGAAAATTTACCATAGAAAACACCGTAGCAGTGCTGGTGGTGTGCAACATACTGTTATTGTGTGTGGTGGTTGCTTTTCTTATCTATCACATCCTAAAAAAGAGCACACGCACCGTTGTTTGGAAACCTATTTCAGGGGTGTATTTGGAGATGCTTGCCATGATCGGGAAAACAGGGACAAGGGTTTACAAATGGTGGCTTGCCTATTTAAAACCGAGCAAAGATGTTGAAATGCGGAAAAAGAAGAATCGACACGCGGTATCAAGTGACAATATAGCGCTGTTGCAAGATGTTTTTCCGGAAAATGCCCGATTGCAAAATACTCCGGCTGAAGCTATAGGGATCCTTAGTTATTTTGCCACCTCACTATTCGACAAAAACAAATTGGAAGAGGTGTTGTGGGATATTGTTGAAAACTGCATTTCACAACTGAAACTGGAGGATTGTGTAATATATGTGGTAGATCCTAGCAGGAATGTCCTGGTGCAAAAAGCAGCCTTTGGAAATAAAAATAATGGAGAAAAAAAGGTAATAAGCACTATCGAGATTGTCCCGGGCGAAGGAGTGGTAGGCAAGGCAGCCCAATTGGGAGAGGTAGTGTGCGTGCCAGATCTAAGCCAATATCCTCAGTATATAGTCGATGATGCCAGCAGGCTATCAGAACTGGCAGTACCGGTTTTTATTGACGATGAAGTGGTAGGAGTGCTGGATGCCGAACATTCTCAAAAAAACTTTTTTACAGCAACACATATCTTCTTATTTCAATTGATTGCCAAATTGACCGGAAAAAAACTACAACAAATCTATACCAGGAGTATCTCTCATCTCACCAACGATAATGTGTATTTTAAAGAACTTAATTTCTTAATGAAAGAAGCCAAAATATATAGGGAGCCCTATCTGGGATTAGACAGTATGGCGCAAAAGCTAAATATAAGCAGTAATTATCTATCGCAACTGGTTAACAAATTGGGCGGCTGCAATTTTACCGATTATGTGAGTAGTTTTAGAATTGAAGATGCAAAATCAAAATTACGAGATCCGAGATTTGTAAACTATACGGTTATAGATATCGCCCTGGAATCGGGATTTAATTCGAAATCTACCTTTTACAGTACCTTCAAAAAAATGACGGGGATTTCTCCTAATAGTTACAGGCAAATGTGCTAAAAAAAGTCCGAATATTTTGAAATTCAAATATCCCGGACATTCATGGATACTTTTCTGGTTATTTTTAGCATCATAAAGTATGTGCAAAAAGATCAGTCATGCAACGCTATGATAGCATAAAAGATTGTCGATAGTAAGTAATACATTATTCTATATAGCAAAACTTATGAATTAGTTGTATGCAAAATACCAAAAACAATGTAATGATTAGGTTTTTTTGTCCAATTGCTTTTTCATTATCAGGATCCTCATTGTCTAACCTAACAAGGGAAATGAGGGTCCTTTCTTCAAATTTATTTTCTGACAACATCTTGTCGGTAATTGCAAATTTTTATGAAGTATTGAAAGGATTCATAAACAAGAGGCTTTGTAAAATTCTTTAAGCTAATTTCTGTACCCACAGTATAAGATACAAAATAAATAAAGATGTAAATGAAGGATTTTGAGATCTCGACACAAAAACAGATAAACCCCTGATAAAAGATCCGAATACTTTGAATTTCAAACTTTTCGGATACCTGAGTGCCTTACCCTTCCTAGGTTTGTCATTATTAACTTTTAAAAATTAGTAAGATGAAAGCAACGACAAATTTAGTAAGAAGTATTACTTTTTTATTAGTAATAGGATTGTTTTTTTCCTGTTCTGATGGAGAAGACGGTGCCATAGGGCCGGCAGGGCAAGATGGGATCAATGGCCAGGATGGTGCAGAAGGCGTAGATGGTACTGATGGCCAGGACGGACAAGATGGAGCCGATGGAGCACCAGGGACAGCCAATGTTATTTATTCTGATTGGATTTCTGCAGATTTCTTAAGTGGTACCGAAAGTTCTTCAGGGCTAACAAGCTTTGGCTTTGGGGATGATTTTGATCGCGAAGTGGATGTGGTTCTGGTATATGGCTTCGTGGATTTTATATTAGGTACTGTATACGAACTCCCTTATTTTAATGTAGACGATGCAGAATTTTATAGTGTCACCATAGGATCAGGGGTTGGTTTTTTGTCCTTAAGGGTTACAGCACAATCTACTGATGGCGCAGATAAGGATTTCGAGTTTTTTGATTCTTTTCGGTATGTGATTATCCCTGGTGGCGTATCAGTTTCGTCCAGCGCAGGTTCCCTCGAGCTTGATGCCAAATCTGCCGAAGACTATAAAAACATGTCCTATCAGGAAATTATTGAGGTATTTAATATCCCGGAATAATCTTGATAACCAAAATTGTATTTGTATTATGTATAGTGAACAATATGGCTCCCAGTATTGTTCACTATTATTTTATGAGATAAGTACTATAGAAATTTCTTCTGGAAGAATACAGAAAACCTTAAAAAACATCCGGATTTTTTGAAATTCAAACTTTCTGCAAAATATAGACACCGTTTTAAAACAGATCAAAGAGCAGATCGAGGAGTTGTCATTATAGCTATACCTACAGCAAGAGTATTAATGACCATTTTTCCTACCGGTAAATTTGGGGGTCTGGTAAATTTGCCTGTCGAAGAGGAACAGGAAGCCTTAGATAATCTGGTATTGCGATTGCAAAGTTTGGGAGAAGACCATCCTTTATTTGTTGAAACCGATACGTTGGCAGTTAATATAGAAGCTTCAAAAGCTGCAGTTGCTATATTTGAGGTTGCTACCAAAGCAGTAAAAACGGCACTGACCAAAGAAGAGATGGCCAAGGCAGCGTTGCGCCAGCAGTATGAAAAGAATTATCTGCAGGCCCGGGATATGTTTAAAAGAAGTCTGGCAGAACGAATTTTCCTTAAATTATAAGGTTAGTTTCGTCCAAAATATTGAACTCATCTTGACTTTTTTGGTTGAACCGAAAAAGAACATTTTTACAGGCAATTATAAAAAGTCAAGATGAGTTCTTCTTATTAATGGAAGAAAGAGCCGTAAAATCTGGCTACAAAACTTCTTGACGTCCAAAATAGCTCTATTCACCCTCCAAGAAATTTCTTGACGCATAGAATAAGTAAGATATGGGAGTTTAAGAAATTTCTTGAACCCCGCAAAAGCTTTAATTATCCTTCAAGAAACTTCTTGACGTCTGCAATAGCTTTGTTCGCCCTTCAAGAAATTTCTTGATGCATAAACTAAGTAATATCTGAGGTCTCAAGAAACTTCTTGAGTTCTGCAGAAGCTCTAATCACCCTTCAAGAAACTTCTTGACATATTTTTTTGCTCGATCATGCTTCAAGAAGTTTTGTAGCTCGATTTTACACCTTCTTTTACCTGTCAAGAAGTTTTGTAGCCCGATTTTATACCTCATTTTCCTCATTACCCCATTTCCTGAAGTAAATTTATCGCTTTGGTGATGCTTCAACAAGTTTTGTAACCGGATTTTTGAGCCATGGGTTGCGGCAAAGTTTGTTGTGGTTACAAAAAAAACGGGTATTCTACCTTCAAGACAAAGCTTTATAACGATGATGCAACAGTATTGCCCAACAATGTTCTCCCCCCTGGGGTATTGCTCACTATTTTTGACCGGATAGCTACTTTTGCGATCGCAGTGATTTGTACCGGCCGTAGACTATAAATTATTAACAGAACTTTAGGAGTTCTGAAGGGCTGAAATTCAAAGAATTGGGACTTTTTTAACCTTCTGATTATTAATTTTGTATCTGGGAAACAAAAAATAAAACATTATGGGAGTATCAAAAGATTTTATGAAGTCAAACATCTTTAGAATATGCGTATTACTGTATATTTTTATGATGGTATTTCTGCTGTTCTGGGGGGATTATTTGTATTAACCATACCTGCCTGTAAAGGGATTAAGGGGTGAAACAAAATTTCTGCAAACAAGAAATAGTAAAAAACATGCTACAAGTCTCACTTTATTGAAATCCAATAAAATGGGACTTTTTTTTGTATGCTATACTGAAATTAAGGAGTTATTCTTTAAAACAGAAACCATGAAGGCAAAAACAAGTTTAGTAAAGAGCGTGTTCCTATTGGTATTATCGATGGTTATTTTTGGATGCCCTGATGGGCAAGATGGTACTGATGGTTAGGATGGCGATACAGGATCTGCCAATGTGATCTATTCTAGTTGGTTTCCGTCAGGATTTAGAGAGGATACTCCTGTTTTTAACGATGCACTTGAGATCGATGCTCCCGAAATTACCGAAGAAATTGTAACTACAGGAGGGATTCTGGTATATGGTAGAATAGAATTATCTGGATTAGGTATAAAAGTAGTACTGTTACCCTATGTCAATTTTCAAGGTGTGCATTTTGAGTATGAATATTTTGAATTATCGGGAATATTGTTACTTGTTGCCGTAAAGACAGATGGTAGTCCTATAGGAACCAATAATAGGTTTACCGAATTCAGATATTTGATTATCCCGGGTGGGGTTGCCGCAGCAAAAGTACCAGGAAGTGTGCCCTCGGCCCCTGAAACAGGCTATACTGCAGAAGACTATAAAAAGATGTCGTATGAAGAGCTTACGGCATTATTTAACATTTTAGAATGATTTTATTAACAAAAAAAAGGATTTACAGGCGCTAATTTGTTAAAATTCAATAAAGAGGGACTCTCTTAATCAGCAGATTATTAGGTTTGTATAGGGAATAAAATTGTAAACAAATGAAAAAAGGGCTTAAAAAACTGACAAAGTATTACAAATTGGGATTGTGGTTATTAATTTATATATTGATTATGATTTTTCTGTTGTTTTGGGGCAATCATTTATTTCATTAAAAAATTCTTAAAACCGACCCTGCCTTGCCGGCAGCTACGGTGTCCACAAATAGTATAATAAAAGAACCGAAAGTTCCTCCCTTGGATTTGAAGGGGCCTGCTGCAGCTACGGTACCCACAAATATTAAAAGGTGTCAAAAACACCCCTGCCCTTCCTCCAGCTCGCCCACAACAATGTTGTGTCGTCCTCAAGGGGATAGTAATTCCCCCTTTGAAGGGTTATGTCCCAGGAGATGGCAGCATATGTAAATCCCCTCTCCTAAATCCTCTCCCCAAAGGCCTGCCTAGCCGGCAGGCAGGGGAAAGGACTTTTCCCTGGACAGAAAGCCCTTCCTTTGGAGGGCCTGTCTACCAAGCCAGGTAGAGTTTGGGGAGGATAAATTGTAACTGTCTTTTGATGGGACATAGCCCTTTGAAGCCTGCCTGCCGGCGAGGCAAGGGGGTTAGGGGGATGTTTTGGCCAAGTTTTCATCCATAATTTCTACATTCAAAAGATGTGGGTACCGTAGCTGCAACAGAAAGGCCTCGAGGAATTTTTAGATTAAACACCTTTATAGTATAGCCCATAGAAAACAAGCGCAGGCAGATGCTATAATTGTCATTGAAAATAGTAAAAACAAACCCCTCAACACGTCCCACTTTATTGAATATTCAATAAAGTGGGACGTGTTTTATACTACCATCTTTTATGTTTGTTCTTGTTTAATTTTAAAAAAACAGAAAACATGAAAGCAATGACAATGGTAATGAGAAGTATGATGGTCGTAGTGCTATCGGTATTTATTTTTTCCTGCTCTGATGGAGAAGATGGTGCCATTGGGCCGGCGGGTTCTCAAGGAGAACAGGGTACGCAAGGTGAACAAGGTACACAAGGCGAGCAAGGTCCACAAGGAGAACAGGGTACGCAAGGCGAGCAGGGAGAAACAGGAACTGCCAATGTGATTTACTCGGATTGGTTGACACCAGAATATCAAATTTCAGGTGATAAACAAACGGTCGATTTTAGAGCGGATGAATTGAATACAAGTACTGTAGCAGGAGGAGTTATTATAGTATATGGGCGCGATACTGGCTTCCCGTCCAGTATTTACCCACTTCCTGCGGAATTAGGTGACGATAATGAAAAGTATTCTTATCATTTTGAGGTTAATATAGCAGGGTTTAACACATTGAAAATTACAGTAGAAAAAATTATTAGCGGTGATTCAAATTGGACTCTTTCGATAGATAAGTTTAAATACGTGATCATCCCGGGAGGAATTCTTGCGGCCAAAAACAAATCTGCAGAAGACTATAAAAAGATGTCGTATGATGAGATTACTGCATTGTTTGGCATTCCAAAATAGATTTTAGAAAGAAAAAACCTATAAAAGTCCCACTTTATTGATTTTTCAATAAAGTGGGACGTGTTTTATACTACCATCTTTTATGTTTGTCCTTGTTTAATTTTTAAAAAACAGAAAACATGAAAGCAATGACAATGGTAATGAGAAGTATGATGGTCGTAGTGCTATCGGTATTTATTTTTTCCTGCTCTGATGGAGAAGATGGGGCAACAGGGCCTGCTGGTCCCGCTGGCTCACAAGGAGAACAAGGCCCGGCCGGAGCTGACGGCCAAGATGGTGCTAATGGCCAAGACGGGGTCGATGGTCAAGACGGTGCTGATGGTCAAGACGGCGCAGACGGTGAAACAGGAACTGCCAATGTAATTTATTCAGATTGGTTTGGGGGTTTTACTTCTCCTATATCTGGCACAGCTTCTGTATTCAAAGTTAATGTCCCTGAATTAAAAGATTTAAATATAAAAGAAAGAGGTGTCGTTCTTGCATATGGTAGAATAAAGGCACCTGCAGATACAAATATAACAGAAGCTCTTCAATTTCCAGTAATATTTGGTGATCCCATAGCTCAAAATTTTAGATTCACTATTGGTGATAGTAATGACTTTACTGGGGCAGTCGACTTACGTTTTATAGTTCAAAGGCCTTCGGGTAATACAACTAATATAAGAGATTCCTTTATAAAAGAATTCAGATACATCATCATCCCGGGAGGGCTTCCTGCGGCCAAAAACAAATCTGCAGAAGACTATAAAAAGATGTCGTATGATGAGATCACTGCATTGTTTGGTATCCCAAAATAGCCATGTATAAAAAAACAGAAGGCATACGTCCCACTTTATTGAAATTCAATAAAATGGGACTTGTTTTATACTGCCATCTGTTATGTTTATTCTCGTTTAATTTTAAAAAACAGAAAACATGAAAGCAATGACAATGGTAATGAGAAGTATGATGGTAGTAGTACTATCAGTGTTTATTTTTTCTTGTTCTGATGGCGAAGACGGTGCCATTGGGCCGGCGGGTTCTCAAGGAGAACAAGGCCCAGCTGGTCAGGATGGGGAAGATGGTGTTAATGGGCAGGATGGAGAACCAGGATCTTCCGATGTGATTTATTCGAGTTGGATACCGTCAGAGTTTGGTGATTCAGTACCAGAATTTAAAGAATTTCTAATAGATGTGCCAGATCTAACACAAGAGATAATAGATAAAGGTACCATCTTAGTATATGCCAGGTTAATTCCAGACGGGATTTCAGCAGATAGATTTTTTCAACTTCCGATAGCATTTTTTGGAAACCCGGGCGAAAGTTATTACTACATTACGGGTAGTACGGGGCCCTTAAAAATTGGAGTAGAAACTACTGATGGACAAGATATCGGAACACCCTTATTAAATGGAGACTATCGTTATGTTCTAATTCCCGGAGGAGTACCAGCAGGGAAAAGTAGGTTGATAGAAGACTATAAGAACATGTCCTACGAGGAGATTGCAACCTTATTTAATATCCCAGAGTAGCGTTTAGAAAGAAAAAACCTATAGGAGTCCTGTTTTATTGAATATTCAATAAAGTGGGACTTGTTTTTTTTGTGGTGCCCTAATTTTATAGGTTAATTCATTACAAAAGGCAATGTGACCGTGGGATAAATAGTCTCCCGAGTCATTGTTGGTTTTATTGTCAGCTAACCTTTAGCAAACACATGAAGCACCAGATAGCCATACTTTTTGTCTATATCAGTTTGGTAATACAAGCTCAGGAAATAAGAGACAATTTTAACAATAGCTCTTTTAAAGAAGCAGGGATTCCCCCTATGCAACACTATCATTGGGATCATGACCTTGGCCTTTCCAAACCCAAAAAAATAGCACAACACCCCAACGGCTTGTTATATATCATTTGTAAAGAAGGACTTGCAACCTTCGACGGATCGAGATGGGAGTTGATTTTTGAAAAAGAAAAGATTTCTAATTTCTTAATTTCAGACCAGGGAGAACTATATATTATGACTTCTGAAGATTTTGGAGTACTTAAACAAAATGCAACAGGCGAGTATCATTTCAATTCCCTTTTTATAGATACAGATCAAAAAAGTAAAAATCCAGGATATGTTCGGGGGTGTTTTTTGATAAAAGACAGCTTCTATTTTGTGTATTCCAAATTTATTTTTCAATATAAAGATGAACAGGTATATACTTACGAAACAGATGGCTTTATAAATAGCAGTTTTATAGCAGACGAGACGCTCTACATACACGATGCCTCCTCAAAGATTTTTACCTTCGAAAACGGAACATACAAAATAGTTGAAGACACAGGGGCACTTCCTAAAAAAGCATTTACACTTGGTGAAAAAGTAGCAGGAAAATTGCTGATTGGAGATAATTTCGGGCAGTTTTATCAATATAAAGAAAAAAGACTAACCCCTGTTTTTAAACTACCAGAGAATACACAGATTACCCCCATATTATTTTTTCCTTTAGATAAAGATCGATTGGTGGTAGGAACCAGGAATAAAGGGATACTACTATATGATTCTAATGGAATATTGCTTTCTGTTTTGGATAAAGAAAAAGGGCTGTTATCCAATCATATTAAAGGTTTTTATCTGGATAGAGATAATAATGTATGGGTGCTTTATAATGAGGGAGTAAGTAAAATTGACATTTTTTCGCCATTTTCTTTTTATAACGATAAAAACGGGATCGATGAACAAGTCAAATATATAATAGAGCATCGGGGGCAAATCTACTTTGCCTCGAACAATAAAGCATATACAATAAACCAACAACAACAAAATATCCTTAAAAACAACAAAATAGAAAATATTCTGAGTAGTGAAAATGTGTATGTTTTTTCGTATAAAGATTTGCTGTTATTAACATCGGCAGAAGGGTTGTTTACCTATAAAGACGATAACATATATAAACTATTCGATGCTTCGTGTGTTTTTGTGGTTGCTTCCGATGTATACAAAGATATCCTTTATATCTCTGGCGATACAGGTATAAATGTCTATAAAGACCTGGGAAGCACCGTGCCCCTGAATGCGAGATTTAACAAAGTTGGAGAAATCATATTTCCCAAACCTCCGATGCCAGGTCTGGACACCGATTTTATGGAAAGTAAAAATGGAGACCTGATCGTTGATCTTAATTTTAGGGAAGTACTAAAAGTAAAAATGGAATCGATAACTCCTCTTAGATATACTCAGGAATTTATGGATTTGCCCATACAGGGGATTGTAATTTTATACTCTTTGAGCGGCGAACCGGTGTTGTTAATAAGCGGTTCGGTCTATAGATACAATATCGAATCTGGTAAAATAGAAGAACATCCGATAAATAAAGAAGTAAAAAAACTGGGCTTTAAGCCTTATTTTATTGTGCAAAGAGATAGTGTTTCAGATATTGTTATAAGCAGAGGTGTAAGAGATAAAAGTGTGCTGTTACATAAAAATCCTGAAGGTAAATACCTTATGAGAAATGATGTTTTTCAAAGATATCCTGAATCTCTTACCTCATATATTTTTCAAGATACTGAAGGGATGATATGGTTTGGGGGCGAAAAAGAAGTAACAAGATTTGACCCCAAATTGGTCAAACCACCAAAACCTATTGGAGAGGTTTTTGTAACGGGTTTCGAAGTTTCAAACAGAGACTCTCTGGTTGCTAAGGGAATAGTAACAAAAGATGATCGGATGGTCAAAATTGCCTATCGCAATAATTCTATAAAAATAAAATATGCTTTTCCAGATTATCACCATACCGAAAGCAACCGTTTTTCCTATAAACTGGAAGGATTTAATGATCAATGGTCTGATTGGATTTCAGCCCCCGAAAAAGAATTTAACAATCTGTCTGAAGGTACCTATCACTTTAAGATAAAAGCCAGGAATGTCTATGAACAAGAAAGTAAAGTAGCTTCTTTTACATTTATTATTTTGCCACCATGGTATCGCAGTTGGTGGGCTTATGTGCTATATGTGGTTGGTTTTGCAGCACTAACTGCAGGAATTGTACAATGGCGTTCTGCTGCACTCGAAAAAGAGAAAACAAAATTGGAAACTACCATTCTAAAACGCACACAAGAGATTACAGAAAAGAACAAACAATTAGAAGTTCAGGCGGCAAAACTAAGAGAGATGGATACGGTAAAATCTCACTTTTTTGCCAATATTTCTCATGAATTCAGAACCCCGATTACCCTTATCAAAGGGCCTATCCAGGAATTTATTGATAAGAAAGGAAAGAGTTTTACACTGGCCAAAGCACAACTGGTAAATCGCAATGCAGACCGTTTATTACAACTGGTCAATCAACTATTAGATCTTTCAAAATTAGATACCGGCAATCTAAAATTAGAACCCGAAGAGGCAGATCTGAACCATTTTTTAAGATCCCTGGGTTCGGCCTTCGATTCATATGCACAACAAAGAAATATCACTTATAAAGTGTTTGTAGATAATAAAACCGTTATTTCCAGCTTAGATAAAGATAAGCTGGAGAAGATTGTGATCAATCTGCTATCGAATGCATTTAAATACACCCCCGAAAAAGGGAAAGTTACCTTTACCGGTATCATAAAGGATCATCAGGTCGAAATGATCATATCAGACACCGGCATCGGGATATCGGCAGAAAAATTGCCTTACATTTTTGATCGTTTTTACCAGGTGGATGCTTCAGAGACCAGACATCAGGAAGGCACCGGGATAGGATTGGCCCTGGTAAAAGAATTGGTGGCACTTTATAAAGGATCGATTCAGGTAGAAAGCCAACCTCAATTGGGTACCACATTTACAGTGGTATTACCTTTGCCTTATATAAAAGAAGGAGATGATAGCTCTGTTGAAACCGAAAAGATGAATACTAATCCCGATAGAGATACGGCTATTGCTCACCACAAAAAGATACCACCACTGGCCAAAAATGCGTCGATCATATTGATAGTAGAAGATAATGAAGATATGCGAAGATATATCATAGATTATCTGCAAGATGAATTTTGCATACTGGAAGCAGTAAATGGCGTTGAAGGCCTGGCCATAGCAAAGCAAACCATACCCGATTTGATCATTACCGATGTGATGATGCCACAACTAGACGGGATCTCGATGTGCAAACAACTGAAAGAAGATGAAAAGACCAGTCATATCCCTATTGTGATGTTGACCGCAAAAGCAGAAAAAGATGATAAATTGTTGGGATTGGATATAGGGGTCGATGATTATCTTATAAAACCTTTTGATAGCAAAGAACTAAAAATACGGGTACAAAACCTGATCCTGCAACGCCGTCAACTACAGGAAAAGTATAGCCAACAAGTTATGCTCGAACCCCGACAAGAAGTAATTAAATCTAAAGAAGGAGAATTTTTAGAGAAAGTAATTGATGTCATAGAAACTCATATGGGCAATGAGCACTTTGGAGTCTCGCAGATGCAAGAGATCTTATCGATGAGCAAAACCCAACTGCACCGTAAGATCAAAGCGCTTACCGATCAGGCACCGGGAGAATTTTTGCGCAATTACCGTTTAAAAAAAGCAGCGCAACTGTTTTCAAACAACAATGATAGTATAAGCCAGGTAGCTTATGCAGTTGGGTTTAACAGTGTTTCGTATTTTACGAAACGATTTAAGCAGCTATTCGGGGTGTCACCCAAGAAATTTTTAAAGAAAGAAACCGAAATAAAGTAACTATATTTGAGATCGATTTTCTTTATCAAAAAAAGATAAAATCATTAATTATGCTACACCAGAATACATTCTCTGATGGAGAGATCTTATAAACTCATAACATATTATTCTTTTGTATTCATAGCTTTATCCAGCCTGTTCGCCACTGCGCAACGCACCCATTCGCAATTCGATGTTACTACTGCCAGAGAGGCAGGGATTCCGCCTATTCAAAATCATATTTGGGATAAGAATTCAGGTTTGTCTTACCCTAGAAAAATACTACAACATCCCAACCGATTACTTTATGTTTTATGTAAGGAAGGTATCGCCGAATTTGATGGTACTGGTTGGGAACTCATATATAAAAGAGCAGAAGGAACCCATATATACTCCTTTTCAATTTCAGAACAAGGGGCTATTTATCTAATAATTTCAAATGATTTTGGGGTATTGGAAAAGCAAGGATCCGGCAGCTATTATTTTAAATCGATGCTAACGCCCTTGGATGATAAACCTTTCGAGCTAGGATCTGAGATTGGTTGTTTCAGTGTCGAAGATGAGATGTATTTTGCTTTCAGAAAATATGTATTCAGGCTAAAAAATCAAAAGCTTCTTTTCTATGAAATGGGAAAATCCATTCGTTCTGTATTTAACACAGGTAATAAGATATATATACAGGGGTATAATGGCAAATTATATGCTTTTGCAGATGGAAAGGTAACCGCGCTGGAAGGTAGGGTATTTAAAAGTATCAGCCTGAATCTTAAAATCATAAATAACAGGCTTTGGATCGTTGATGAGAAGGGGCAGTTTTATACACATGACCAAAAAGGATTTAACCCAATTTTTAAACTTCCTGAAGGGATCGATTTTTCTGATCGAACTTTTTTACCTATCGATGATCACCGCATAGCCGTTGGAAGTGAAAGTGATGGGCTGCTCATGTACTCTACCGAGGGAAAGTTACTTTCAGTATTGGATAAACAAAGAGGTTTTGTTTCTAATGAAATCACAGACCTATATCTGGATAAGGATAAGAATCTTTGGGTAGCTCATGCAAAAGGAATTAGTAAAATAGAAGTGTTTTCGCCTTTTTCTTTTTATGATCAAAGAAATACTCCAAATCCTTTTAATTATATAGAAGAACATGATCAACACCTTTATGCGGTCTCGCATAACAAAGTATATGAATTAAATTTTGAAGAAAGGGATGTTCTTGAAAATCAACATATCCGAAAGATTTTTAGCAGCAATGATTTCGTCAATATTTTTACGTATAAAGATCTGTTATTATTCAAAACTTCAAATGGTTTGTTTGCATACAAAGATCAAAAAACATATAAGGTGCTAGACGGCAAATATCCGTTTTTAATGAAATCTACAGTATATGACGGTATTTTATATGGTATTGAAGCAGAAGCGATAATCGTATATAAGGATTTGGGAACAAGTCAAATACCATCCAGTAGATTTATGAAAGCAGGCACTATTTCAATAAAAACTGCGGGATATACTATTGCTGAAAGTGAAATGGGAAGTCTGCTTATCATCAAAGGGAATAAAAAAATTATCAGAGTACGCATCAAATCGATGTTTCCTCTGGATTATCAGTCGGAAGAAGTTGAAGTACCATCAAATGATTACTGGGCCATCTCCTGGGTAGCGACATACAAGCCTACTATTCGAATAGATAGTTTATTATTTGAATTTAATGATAAAAAGATACGATTTGAAGAACACCCGATTAACAAATCTATTCAAGAACTAAAAATTAAGCCCTATATCGTTTATCAAAAGGATAGTGTTTCTGATATGTTGTTAAGTACAGGCACCCGGGGAAAGATGTTGTTGGGAAAGAGAAGTAACAAAGGAAATTATCAATTGTTGGATACTGTTTTTAAAAGATTTCCTGAAGAGATGGATATATACACGGCTTTTCAGGATAGTAAAGACATGATTTGGCTGGGAACCGAAAACGGGCTGGTGCTTTTTGATCCCAGGGTAAAGAGAAATTATGGTACTGTTCCCCAAGTGTTGATAAAAGATCTGAGTCTTTTAAAAAAGGATTCTTTAATTGCCAGAGGAAACCTTCATCACAATGACCCCAATTTCAAATTACAATACAACGATAATTCTATTAAAGTGCGATACGCTTTTCCCGATTTTAATGATACCAACGGTAATCGCTTTGCGCACAAACTGGAAGGATTTAATGATTATTGGTCAGATTGGACATCGATAGCTGAAAAAGAATTTACCAACCTTCCTGAAGGTACTTACCACTTTAAGGTAAAAGCCAAAAATGTGTATGAACAGGAAAGTGCAGTATCTTCCTTCACATTTGTGATTCTGCCGCCCTGGTATCGCAGCTGGTGGGCTTATTTTTTGTATGTGTTAGGTTTTATTGCCATCACGGCTTTTATTGTACGATGGCGTTCTTCGACTCTTGAAAAAGAAAAAGGAATACTCGAAGCAATTGTACAAAAGCGAACACAAGAAATCATAGAAAAAAGCGAACAGCTAGAGGTCCAGGCAGCAAAACTCAAAGAGATGGATGTAGTAAAGTCCCGCTTTTTTGCCAATATTTCTCATGAATTCAGAACGCCCATTACTTTAATAAAAGGCCCTGTTCAGGAATTTATTAACAATACACCAAAAGGACTGGATCGGGATAAATTAAAAATGGTTGGCCGCAATGCAGACCGTTTATTACAATTGGTAAATCAATTATTAGATCTTTCGAAGCTGGATACAGGAAACCTGAAACTCGAACCCGAAGAAGCAGATCTGAACCATTTTTTAAGGTCAATAAGTGCTGCCTTTGACTCACATGCAACCCAAAGAAACATATTTTATGAAGTTATGATCGATGAAGATGTCATTATGACCAGCTTTGACAAGGATAAGCTGGAAAAGATCATCATTAATCTGTTGTCTAATGCATTTAAATATACTCCAGACAAGGGGGTTATTACGTTTACCAGTATACTAAAGAGTAATCAGGTCGAAATTGTGATATCGGATAATGGCATCGGGGTATCGGCAGAAAAATTGCCTTACATTTTTGATCGTTTTTATCAGGTAGATGCTTCAGAGACCAGGCATCAGGAAGGAACAGGTATAGGATTGGCGTTGGTAAAAGAGCTAGTAGCACTCTATAAAGGAGAGATACGGGTAGAAAGCACCCCAAAACTAGGTACCACCTTTAGGATGATATTGCCTTTACCTTATGTAAAAGAAGTTGGTACAACAATGGTGAAGAGTGTTAATGAAACAATTCCCGAACAATATAATCTTACCATTAGTAAAAATAGTTCTCTGGATAAAGACGCATCTATTATTCTGGTTGTAGAAGACAATGAAGATATGCGCAAATACATTATAGATTATCTTCGGGATGAATTTCATATCCTGGAAGCGGTACATGGTATAGAAGGATTACAGATGGCCAGGGATCAGATCCCCGATTTGATTATTACCGATGTGATGATGCCACAGCTGGATGGGATCTCTATGTGTGAGCAATTGAAAGCCGATGAAAAGACGAGTCATATCCCTATTGTGATGTTAACAGCAAAGGCCGATCAGGAAGATAAACTTACAGGGTTGGATATCGGTATCGATGATTATCTCGTAAAACCTTTTGATAGTAAAGAGCTGAAGATAAGAGTGCATAACCTGATCCAGCAACGCAATCTGTTGCGCAAACGATATAGCCAACAGATTACTTTAGAGCCAAAACAAATAGCGATTACATCTAGAGAAGAAGTGTTTTTAGAAAAAGTAATCGAAGGTATAGAAACCAATATTGCCGATGAATATTTTGGGGTGCCACAAATGCAGGAACTTCTGTCGATGAGCAAGACGCAACTGCACCGCAAGATCAAGGCATTAACAGATCAGGGCCCCGGAGAATTTTTGCGTAACTATCGTTTGAAGAAAGCAGCACAAATGCTTGCAAACAACAAAGATACTATAAGCCAGGTAGCCTATGCCGTTGGGTTTAATAGTGTCTCATATTTTACCAAGTGTTTTAAAGTTTTTTATAGCATTTCTCCTTCGGCATATAAAAAGCAACAAGCAAAAAACAAATAACCGCAATACAGACGTATTTATAGTAAAACCACAGAAAATAGTGGGTTTTGCACCTCTTTTGAAACTATTGTTATAGTTTTTGGAACTATTCTGTTATTATTCCACGTCATACCGAGATACTTTTATACTATACATTTTTAATTAGAGAAAGATATATCTAAAAATTGTATACAGCATATAAATAGTATTGATTTAAATATGATAATTATTTCTGAAATCGTTCAGGGAATGCGAACTACCCCATAGTATTTCCTTACAAAAGATGCATCAGTATATAGCAGGTTTTTCAAACTGCTTTACAGATAGTTATCTGATGTAGATCGAAACCAGTTTAATAAAAATAGTTATGGAAATGAAATCGAATTCAATAAATGACAATAAACACATTGCTCTGCTGGAGAAGGAGAGGCTTATATGTAATATCAAATCTCAAAAAGACCAAGCCATGTACACAGAAAATGCTCACTTTAGAAATTTTATTCAATTAATTAGTGCCGAAAAGATTTATTTAAACCCTTCATTAAACCTTGATGCCGTTGCAGAAAAACTGAACATAAGTGCAAATTACTTATCGCAGATCATTAATAAGAATACGGGAAAAACTTTTTGCGACATTATAGGTAAGCTTAGGGTAGAAGAAATCAAACAGATGCTTAATAGCACACAGTATGATAAATATACCTTACTCTCTATTGGTTTGGAGGCGGGTTTCAATTCAAAATCTGTCTTTTACAGAACGTTTAAAAAATTTACCAGTATGACACCATCAGAGTATAGGGATAGATTAGTTTACAATGTATGATCGAGTAGATTTAAACAAAAATCGTTTTTAAGATTTTTCATTTTAAAAAAAGACAACCTTCCTGAAATACCAAAACAAACCGATAAAAAGTATATAAAAACCCCGATAAGCCACCAAGGGGTTTTTTATTTGAACGTAAAGCAATAGAATCAAGTATTCTGGCATCTCAAAATCCCTAAACATAATTAGAATTTACGATATAATAATTAAATCAATGAAAAAACTCAGCAACATATTGTTATTACTCATTATCATTTCTTGTAGTAATGACGATGATAATAGTAACACAGCCCCTCAAGTATTTAATTTACTTACCGTAGAGGACCAGGCCAAAGATGTGCCGGTCTTACCTGCATTTAGTTGGGAAGAAGCGATAGATCCCGACCAGGGAGATACGGTAACCTACGACCTGTACCTGGATCAAAACACAAGCCCTACCACGGTATTGGCCGAAAATATAACCAACACAACCTATGAAATACTTGAAGAAAATATATTATTATTGGATCAGATATATTATTGGAAGGTGGTAGCCAAAGATAACAAGGGGGCCAGGCAAGAGAGTGCTGCCGTCTTTTCTTTTGAAACAACCAAAGAGATAAATAACCGCCCCGGAGCATTCAATTTACTTACCGTAGAGGACCAGGCCATAGATGTACCGGTCTTGCCCACATTTAGTTGGGAGGCATCAAAAGACCCCGACCAGGGAGATACAGTAACCTACGACCTGTACCTGGATCAAAACACAAGCCCTACCACGGTATTGGCCGAAGATATAACCAACACAACCTATGAAATACTTGAAGAAAATATATTATTATTGGATCAGACATATTATTGGAAGGTAGTAGCCAAAGATAACAAGGGGGCCAGGCAAGAGAGTGCTGCCATCTTTTCTTTTGAGACGACCAAAAAGAAAAACAACCCTCCAGAGACATTTAATTTACTTACCGTAGAGGACCAGGCCATAGATGTGCCGGTCTTACCTGCATTTAGTTGGGAAGCAGCGATAGATCCCGATGGAGACCCGGTAACTTATGATCTGATACTGGAAAGCACGACAGGTACTAAAACCATTACTGATATAACAACTATTACATATACGCTTACCGAAGAAGATAAACTTGAACTGGATACAGCATATAGTTGGAAGGTAGTGGCCAAAGACGATAAAGACGCAGCCACCGAGAGTGCTTCGTTCTCTTTTACCACAAGAGTGATCAATGAAGCGATAGAGATTACCGAAGATATGGGGGCGAGGTTTACAAAACGAATAGGCTTGGCGGCCACTGTTTTTAATGGTAAAATTTGGGTAGTTGGAGGTTTTGGTACCGACTACTTAAATGATGTATGGTCAAGCAATGATGGTATACACTGGGTGTTAGAGACTGATAACGGAGGTTTCTCTTCCCGATCTAGCCATAATCTTATAACCTTTAATGATGGGACAGGAGATAAAATGTACCTGACAGGGGGTCGTGATAGCAATGGAGCTTTACTGAACGACGTATGGTCGAGTACCGATGGAAAAACCTGGGAAGAATTAGAAATAATTACAGATTCAGATCCGGCTACTCCAGCTACCAGGTTTTCAAAAAGGTCAAGCCATCAAGTGGCGGTATTTGATGATGGAAGTGGGGAAAAATTATGGGTAATAGGAGGTACTACAGATAACATTGGCAGCTCAACAAATGATATATGGGTGAGTGCCGATGGCCAGAAATGGGATAGGGTTGAAACAAATGATCATTTTTCTAAAAGATCAGGCCATCAGGCAGTAGTATTTGATAACAAAATTTGGGTAACAGCTGGTTTGGATGATAAATTCTTTAAAAGATTCAATGATGTATGGTCAAGTTCTGATGGAAAAACCTGGACAGAAGCAGAGACCTCAGCGATGATTTTTTCAGAAAGATACGGTCACCAAACCGTAGTATTTGATAATAAACTTTTGGTGATGGGTGGTACAAATGGTACAGATGACTTCAATGATATCTGGTATACCCGTAATGGAGCAGACTGGATACAGGCACAGGAACACGCAACATTCTCTCCCAGAGTTCGCTATGCTGCAGTAGTGTTTCAAGATAAAATTTGGGTTTTTGGGGGGTATATCCCTGAAATCAACGAAAACACCAATGAAATTTGGGTTTTTGAACGATAAAATGAATAACATAATCAATCCAATACATAAATTTAAACCCTGTGAAAATATACATCACAGGGTTTAAAGTAATTAATATAGGGCAATAAAGGGGGTAATATTTCAATATTCCAATCAAAAGATACCGTTACTTATATTTCCCGTAGAGTTCGTTTTAGTTTTTATAAAACATTGTTTTTGTCATAAAAATCACGGAGATAAACTCACATTTTTTAAAATCATAAGAGAATTTCCTGCATTAGTTATAGTATTAGAATTCATAATTCGGGGAGATGTGCCAAAGCCACCCCCAATAATTTGGGATAGTGCTTTTTTTTCGATTGTTTTATACGTTGTTTTCATCATAAAATATGTATTTAAGGAGATGTTTGGGTATTGTCTACCTTACCACTACCTATAGAAAGGTTAAGATCAATTGGATATATAACTATAGGAGATGTGCCAAAGCCACCTCCAACAATTTTGGTTAGACCTTCTTTTTCGATTGTTTTATACGTTGTTTTCATCTATAAAGGTTTTAAAGGTATCTTCATTTAGGGAGAAGCCATAACTCCTAGGGCTAAACTCGGATTGTTAGGGTTCACAGGATTCATAATTCCTCCAGTCGATGTGCCAATACCGCCACCCACAATTTTGGACAGGGTCTTTTTTTCAATTAATTCAACTGTAGTTTTCATCTATACAAAGGTTTTTTGTTTTGATAGTCTCAAAGTATAAAAAATACTGAACTTCAGGAAATTATACCTGTCCCATTTTTTTGACTTAAAGCATTAATAATTATTAAGATTATACATGATGCATGCAATAAAAATCAATTTGTAGTTACAAAACATGCAAATAGTTAAATTTAGAAGACAAGCAGCTAGATTGATCATATTCCTATTTTTTGATATACATTAGTAGCTATTAAAAAGATTTGTTATGAACCTTACTATGAGTATTCCGGCATTGTTGTTTCCTGCAATATCACTAACTATGTTGGCGTATAATGCACGCTATCTGGCAATTGCAGCATTGATAAGACAATTACATAGTGAATATCTGGCGGCACCATCAAAGAATACGGTATTGCAGATCAAAAACCTGAGAAAACGGTTGTGGTTAATAAGAAATATGCAAGCGATAGCGATCATAAGTTTTCTTACAAGTGTAATTACTATGTTTTTATTATATATAGAACAGATCTCGTGGGCGAATATAGTATTTGGGGCGAGCCTTTTTTCTCTTATGATTTCGCTTTTTTTGTCGTTTATAGAAGTTCAGATTTCTACCAAAGCTCTGTCTATAAGACTCGATAGAATCGAAGAGAGTAATGAATAAATTCTTATCTTGCTTAGTATAATTAAGTAAAACGCTGTTTTGAAAAACCCGCTTCAGGCAGGTTCAAAATAGCAGGTTATTACAATAGTTATTGAGATGATCCTGTCGTAGAGGGTGATCTGGTTTAGTACTTCGGCCCTGGGTCGATTGCGGGGTTTGCCCTGGATTTAATACTTTTTATTTTTGTTTTAATGCTTCAAAATGAACTTTTTAATAATGTGATACAGGATCTCAATACAGGGTATTGGGAGTTGCATGATAATCCCAAGCGTGAGCGATGGTCTGACAAGTTTTATGAAAATCTGGAATATGCCAAAGAAGAACTAAAAGCCGATCTAGATTATTTCCTGGGACAAATGATTCATAAGGAAGATATAGAAGTTTTTAGAGATAATTTTCTGAATTATAGGCGCAATAATGTAAATTTCAAACAACATATTAAGATTCTTACCAAGACAGGTAATTATAAACTGTTTCGATGTGCCACAAATGATGAATTACCAGTAAATATAAAATCTGAGGATAAGTATATCTTTTTTTTCGAAATAAAACTTGAACCAGATCAAGACATCTCAAAAGACAACTTCTATTATAAAGAAACTGCTCAAATGACCGCTACCGGAAGTTGGTATGTCGATTTTCAGAAAAGAAAAAGTTATTGGGATTTTGAGACCAGGAGAATTTTGGAATACCCCGATGATTATGTTCCATCGCTTAAAGATTCGGCGAATTACTATGCAGAGGATTCACAACAACAGGCAGCAGACTTATTTTTTAATTGTGCAATGGCAGGTACCCCATTTAACACCGAGATTAAAATGGTGACGGCCAATAATAGAGTTTTTTGGGTAAGGGCTATTGGAAAGCCGGTATATAATGAAAGCAAAGAAATTATAGGAATACGAGGCGTTTTTCAGGATATAGATGATATTAAAAGAAAAGAATTAAGGCTTCAGAAATCAATAGATATTATTGCCTCTCAAAACTCCAGGTTATTCAATTTTGCACATATTGTATCTCATAATCTTAGATCTCATACCAGTAATTTATCTTTATTGGTTCAACTCATAGAAGATATAGATGATCCTAAGGAAAAGATGGCGCTTATTCAGCAAATCAAAGAAATCTCATCGAGTTTAAATATTACTATCGAACATCTCAATGAGATTGTAACGATCCACACCAATAGACATCAGGAAAGAAAATTAATTAAATTTCAGGATGCCCTAAAACTGGTTACCAACGGAATAAGCCAAATGATTGCGTTAAGTAATGCCAAAATTAATGTAGATTTTAGTGAATTGGCAGAAATCAATTATATCCCTGCATATCTTGAGAGTATCTTGTTGAACTTAATAACAAATGCAATTAAATATAAACATCAGGACAGAGACCCAATAATTGATATAAAAACATATGTTGAAGGTAATAAAAGGGGTCTAAAAATTACAGATAACGGAAGAGGAATCGATATGAAATTATTTAAGGATAAGATATTTGGGATGTATAAAACGTTTCATTATAATGAAGATGCCGTGGGGATTGGATTGTTTTTAACAAAAAATCAGGTAGAGTCATTAGATGGTAGCATTACTATAGAAAGTGAGGTAGATAAAGGAACCACTTTTATAATTGAATTTTAACGAATATAACCCACACATAATGAGTCATAAAATAGGATTAGCCTGCATCATCGATGATGATAACATGTATGTAAATCTTGTAAAAAAGATTATAGAAGCAAAAAACCTCTGTCAGAATTTAATGGTATTCAAAAATGGTAAAGACGCCCTTAATTATTTTGAAGCTATTTTAAGCAATTTAGATAAGAAAAGTATTCCCGAGATTATCTTTTTGGATTTAAATATGCCGGTAATGGATGGATGGGAGTTTTTGGATAACTTTACCAAGATTAAAAACAAATTAGGAAAAACCATTACTCTTTACATCGTAAGTTCTTCAATAAATCCAACCGATATAAAACGAGCCAGAAAAATTAATTCGGTAAAGGATTATCTTATAAAACCTGTTACCATAGAAGATTTAGAATCTATTTTTATGGATCACACAATATAGAAAAGACCTCAAGCAATGAGGCCTTTTATGGTACAATGTACTGTTTTAAATCTAAAAATTCTTGAATTTTTTTATTGCCGTTAAATTTGTGATACTCTCAGGGTATTCACCATTCCTTTTGAAGTGATTGGCATAGCTGCAAGATTGATGAGCATATCTCCTTGTTCTACAAATCCACGCTCTGATGCAATTTTATTGATATCTTCTACCGTTTCATCTGTGCTTACAAATCGGTCATAGTAAAAAGCTTTAACTCCCCACAACAGACTTAATTGAGATAGAATTCTTTTATTACTTGTAAAGACCAGAATATGTGCATCGGGCCTCCAGGCAGAGATCTGAAATGCAGTGTATCCACTATTGGTAAGTGTACAGATCGCTTTTGCCTCAATCTCATTGGCCATTGTCGCTGCGTGATAACAAATAGACTTGGTAATGAATCGATTGGTACGTATATGCGGAGGGCTTTGAGGCACGTTGATCAATTCTGAGTTCTCTACACTTTTAATGATCTTAGACATGGTTTCGATTACCTGTACAGGGTATTTTCCAACAGAGGTTTCGCCAGAAAGCATGACAGCATCGGCACCATCCATCACCGAATTGGCAACATCATTTACCTCGGCACGCGTTGGCGTAAGGCTATCGATCATTGTTTCCATCATCTGGGTGGCAATAATCACCGGTATTCTGGCGGTCTTTGCCTTAAGAACCAGTTTTTTCTGAATTAATGGAACTTCCTGGGCGGGGATTTCAACCCCCAAATCACCCCGTGCTACCATCAACCCATCGCAATAGGCTACAATTTTATCAATATTTTCTACCCCTTCGGGTTTTTCGATTTTGGCAACAATAGGGATTTTATGGGCGCTATGCTCTTTAATCAGATCCTGAAGTTCAATCAGGTCCTGGGCATGGCGCACAAAAGATAAGGCAATCCAGTCTACTTCTTGCTGGCAGGCAAAAATGGCATCTTTTACATCTTTTTCTGTTAATGCGGGCAGAGAAATTTTGGTGTTAGGAAGATTGACTCCTTTTTTAGATTTTAAAGGGCCTCCCTGTATCACTTTTGTGGTAACGGTATCTTTATTATTTGAAGAAGCAACTTCAAAAATTAGCTTACCATCATCCAGTAAGATAAGCTCTCCGGCTTTTACATCTTTCGGAAAGTTTTGATAATTCATATATACCCGTTCTGAAGTACCTTCAAAAGGTTTTCCGGTGATAAAATCAATAGTATCCCCCTTGCTCACTACGATATCTCCCTTCATTACACCAACTCTTAATTTTGGGCCTTGTAAATCGGCCAATACCGCTGCGTTAAACCCATGTTTTTCGCTAAGGCTCCGTATCATTTTTATACGTTCCTTTACATCATTGTAATCTGCATGTGAGAAATTCACCCTGAAAACATTTACACCGGCTTCAAGCATTTGTTTTAACACGTTCTTACTACTTGTTGCAGGTCCTAGAGTAGCAACTATTTTGGTTCTTTTACGTTTTGGCATTATTCAAAAATTAAGTTGTTCTTTGATTTAAGTGTTGTATATTCTACTGTATATGCAGTTATAATTTGCGAAATGGCAAGTATTTGAGTTAGTAATGATTTACTTGAAAATTGTGATGTTTCTGCTTCTATTTTTAAGAAATAATCTATGGTTTTTAATTCAGGGATCAGGTATTTTGTTGTAAATGCATCTTCAGGAGTAAACAATCCTTCAGAAACCAGGCTTTTTGGAGCTATCTGGGTTTTAAATTTATTCCCAAAAAGGCTATAGGTGTTATACTGAAAACGATCATAATACTGATATAATGGAAAATTTGCTACAAGATCATTATATTCAAAATTTATATCTTCTTTTTTTCTGAAAAGCTGTAAATCCAGGTGTTTGTTTAATAAAAAAGCTACTCTGTATGAAGCTAACGAACAATGTATGGCAATAAGCTCATAATCATCATCAAAGGTATCTAAAACTAACTTCTGAATGGCCACTGCTGTGTTTATTTGTTTTCAGAATTAGCGGGAAATATACAAATAAATTCACCCACCCACTTTAATTAAACCTAAAGATATTTTACGAAAACGATTGAGTTATTATCTTTTTAACCGGGTTTAATCAAAAAAAATAGTTTTCTTGATAAGAAGCATTTTATAGGGATGCCGAAGTAAAATCTGCTAACTATCTTGTGGTGATTTTGGATTGAAATGCAAAATAAGCTCTTTTTGATGCTTTTTCTTCTGCTTTTTTCTTTGAAGTTGCCCTGGCTTTGGCCACTACTTTATCATCGATCCATAATTTTACTGCAAAGTGTTTCATTTCATCTTTGCCTGTATCCTCATATATTTCGTAGTTAAATACCTTTTTCTCTTTTTGACACCATTCTATCAGCAGGCTTTTATAACTAATAATCTGACCCTCAAGACTTTCAATATCTACATAAGGTTCAATCACGGCTTCGTGAATAAATCGTTCACAGTATATAAACCCCCGGTCCAGATAGATAGCTCCTATGAGTGCTTCAAAAAGATTTCCATGAATATTAATACCAAATTGAGATTTTGGAATATTGGTTTTTACCAATTCGATAAGCTTCAGGTCTTTTCCTAATTCATTCAAATGTTTGCGGCTCACCACTTTGGCCCTCATCTTGGTTAAATATCCTTCATTACCTTCGGGAACCTCTTTAAACAAATGTGCAGCGATCACACTGCTTAACATGGCATCTCCCAGAAACTCCAACCTTTCGTAATTTACTGCATTTCCTTTTTTATCCTTAAGATTTAGGGATCTATGTGTAAATGCCTTTTTATAAGGAGCAATACTTTTGGGTTTAAAACCTAATATTTTTTGAATTCTAACAAAAAAATTCCCGTTCTTCTCAGATCGGGAATTTAATATGTTTCGAATAACATTCATTGACTATTCGTTTAATTTTTTAAACAACACACAGGCATTATGCCCGCCAAATCCAAAAGTATTGCTCATCGCATAGGTGATATCCCGCTTTTGTGCTTTGTTTAATGTCAAATTCAATGAGGGATCTATGGTCTCATCCACGGTAGCGTGATTGATAGTTGGGGGCACCAGGCTGTTTTGCATTGCCAAAATAGAAGCAATGGCCTCTATAGCTCCTGCAGCACCCAGCAGGTGTCCTGTCATAGATTTTGTTGAATTGATATTGATGTTAGGTGCATGTTTTCCAAAAACGTTGGTAATAGCCTTCAATTCTGCGACATCTCCTAATGGTGTGGAGGTGCCATGTGTATTTATAGCATCTACTTGTTCTGGTTGTACACCTGCATCTCTTAAACAATTGAGCATTACGCGCTCTACACCTATCCCGTCGGGATGTGGAGCAGTCATGTGATATGCATCACTAGACATTCCGCCGCCAACAACTTCGGCATAGATTTTTGCACCTCGTGCTTTTGCATGTTCATATTCTTCAAGGATAAGTGCTCCACCACCTTCGCCCAGTACAAAACCATCTCTGGTAGCATCAAAAGGCCTGGAAGCAGTCTCGGGGCTTTCATTTCTTGTTGATAGTGCATGCATTGCATTAAATCCTCCCATACCGGCAATGGTAACTGCTGCTTCACTTCCTCCTGTAATGATAATATCACAATGCCCTAAACGAATGTAGTTTAGCGCATCAATCATCGCATTGGCAGAAGAAGCACATGCAGAAACTGTGGTATAGTTAGGTCCCATAAAACCATTTCGAATAGAGATATGCCCGGGAGCAATATCGGCAATCATCTTAGGAATAAAGAAGGGATTGAAACGTGGTGTTCCATCACCATTGGCATAGCCAATTACTTCTTGCTGAAATGTTTCTATTCCTCCGATTCCTGCACCCCAAATCACGCCTACTCTAAATTTATCGACCTTCTCAAGATCAATAGCAGCATCTTGTATAGCTTCTTCAGAAGATACAATAGCATACTGCGCAAATTTATCTAGTTTGCGTGCTTCTTTTCTATCAAAATAATCTGTAGGATTGTAATTTTTGACTTCGCAAGCAAATTTAGTCTTGAATTTTTCGGTATCAAAATAAGTGATGGGGGCACAACCGCTCTTTCCGTTTGACAATCCCTGCCAATACTCACCGATATTATTACCAATAGGTGTTAAGGCACCCAGTCCTGTGACTACAACTCGCTTAAGACTCATACGTTGTGTGAAGTTTGTTACTTTGCGTCTTCAATATAAGATATTGCTTGACCAACCGTAGCAATGTTTTCAGCTTGATCATCTGGAATCTGGATATCGAATTCTTTCTCGAACTCCATAATCAATTCTACGGTGTCTAGTGAATCGGCGCCCAGGTCATTTGTGAAGCTAGCTTCATTTACAACCTCGTTTTCGTCTACACCCAATTTGTCAACGATTATCGCTTTTACTCTTGATGCAATGTCTGACATAATTTTAATTTTTAATTTTTAATTTAGGAGGCAAAAATAAAAAACTTTATTTTAAAACCCCATAATCCCGCAAAAATGTATTCGTGTTTTTATCAAATATAGGGAAGTATTGGCTTTTTGCTGCCTAAAATTGAATAATAATTGTTTTTTTGTGCTCTCTAATTAACAACCTTATCATACTATGAAGCGTATTATAGTTTTTGCTTCCGGCTCTGGTACCAATGCCGAAAATATAATTAAATATTTTCATGAACGAAAAATTGCCGAGGTAACACATGTATTCTCTAACAACCTGCATGCCAAAGTATTAAAACGTGCTCACAACCTAAAAGTAAAGGCATTACACTTTGACAGAGTGTCATTTTATGACACAAACGATGTGTTGAATATTCTAAAAGATGCTCACCCCGACATTATTGTGCTTGCAGGATTTTTATGGATGTTTCCAAAAAAAATTATAGATGCTTTCCCAAATAAGGTAATAAATATTCATCCGGCACTGTTACCAAAATATGGCGGAAAAGGAATGTATGGCGATCATGTGCATGAGGCAGTGGTAAGAAACAAAGAAAAAGAAAGCGGGATCACCATTCATTATGTAAATGAGCAGTATGATGAAGGCGCCATTATTTTTCAGGCTAAAATTTCAATTGCCGAAAGTGATACTGCCAAAGATGTTGCAAATGCAATTCATCAATTAGAATATAAACATTTTCCGGTCGTTATAGAGCAGGTGTTAGGTTTGAGGGATGAGAAATGAGGTAGTAGGTGTGTTTGAGAGGTGAGTTGTGAAAATTAATAAAGGCGTTCGGGCGGGTTCACTGCTATCCCTAACGCAAAGGTGGTCAAACTATAGCATCGAAAAAATTAAAAATTAACTACTACCGACTATTTACTAACAACTAAATAATGGCAAAAAAAGAAAAATTTTACGTGGTTTGGGAAGGTCATAGACCGGGCATTTACACCAAATGGGATGATTGTAAAGCTGCTGTAAAAGGATATGCGAGTGCAAAATATAAATCTTTTGACTCCTTTGATATAGCAAAAAAGGCATATAACGAAGATTATGAGGATTATAAAGGTAAAAGCAAACCCAAAAAGACCCTTACTGCAGCACAATTGTCAAAAATAGGAGAACCCAACCTGTATTCTATTGCCGTTGATGCTGCATCCAGTGGTAACCCTGGTAAAATGGAATACCGCGGGGTAGATACCCAAACCGAAAAGCAATTGTTTCATCAGGGGCCTTTTGCACAAGGCACCAATAATATAGGTGAGTTTTTGGCATTGGTGCATGGCCTGGCATATCTGAAGAAGAAAAACAGTGATCGTATCCTATATTCAGATTCTAAAATTGCTATTGGATGGGTCAAACAAAAGACGTGTAGAACAAAGCTTCAACGCACAGCTAAAAACAAGAAAATGTTTGATTTGGTAGACCGTGCTATTGATTGGCTCAATAAGAATACATACAAAACAAAAATTGTAAAATGGGAAACCAAAGCCTGGGGCGAAATTCCGGCAGATTTTGGCAGGAAGTAACCGATTCCCAGTAAACCTTCAAGGTTTTTGAAAACCTTGAAGGTTTTAACCTATATTTGCAAAAAAATATTACGCTATTTATGAGCAAATTATTGATTGTAGGTTCTGTTGCCTTTGATGCTATTGAAACTCCTTTCGGGAAAACAGACAAGATACTGGGAGGTGCTGCACCCTATATTGCACTTTCGGCATCAAATTTTAATATTTCTTCGGCTGTCGTTTCTGTAATTGGTGAAGATTTTCCAGAGGAATATCTATCCATGCTGCAAAAGAAAAACATAGATACTTCGGCTGTAGAAATTGTAAAAGGAGGAAAAACCTTTTTCTGGAGTGGCAAATATCATAATGATCTAAACTCCAGAGATACATTAGATACACAACTTAATGTGTTGGCTGATTTTAATCCTGTAGTTCCCGAGAATTATAAGGACGCAGAGATTGTGGTGTTGGGAAATTTAAATCCCTTAGTACAGCTTAGTGTTTTGGAACAACTTACTTCCAAGCCAAAATTGGTGATACTGGACACTATGAATTTTTGGATGCAAGAAGCTTTTTTTGAAGATCTTAGAAAAGTGATTGCCAAAGTAGACGTGATTACGATTAATGATGAAGAAGCCAGACAGTTAAGCGGTGAGTATTCACTGGTAAAAGCGGCCAGAGTGATCGAAAAGATGGGTCCCGAATATGTAGTGATTAAAAAAGGAGAGCATGGGGCGTTGTTATTTCATGAAGAGCAGATTTTCTTTGCACCGGCTTTACCACTCGAAGAAGTATTTGACCCTACAGGTGCCGGGGATACCTTTGCAGGAGGTTTTGCCGGATATTTAACAAAAACAGGAGATATTTCTTTCGAGAATATGAAAAATGCAATTATCCATGCGTCAAATCTAGCTTCTTTTTGTGTAGAAAAGTTTGGCACAGAGCGAATGGAAAATTTAAACCGGGAAGAGGTTCAAAAACGGCTTAAACAGTTTAAGGAATTAACACAATTCGAAATAGAATTGTCATGATATAAAACACGGCCTTAAGCAATTGCTTGGGGCTTTTTTAATAATAGTTTACCCAACACAACGAACTTAGAATTTTTGGAATACAATGAGTGATGCTTTAAAACACGAATGCGGGATAGCGTTTATTCGACTGCTAAAACCATTAGAATATTATAAACAGAAATATGGCAGTGCATTTTATGGAGTAAATAAAATGTATCTGATGATGGAGAAACAGCATAATCGCGGACAAGATGGTGCAGGATTTGCAAGCATTAAATTAGACACCCCTCCCGGAGAGCGATACATCAGTAGGGTGCGTTCTAGCGCTTCTCAACCAATACAAGATATTTTTTCACAGATTAATGAAAGGATTAATAAAGAACTTGGAGACCATCCCGAATATGCAGATGATGTCGATTTGCAGAAAAAGAACATACCATATATAGGAGAGGTAATTTTGGGACATGTGCGCTACGGAACCTTTGGTAAAAACAGTGTTGAGAGTGTTCATCCGTTTTTAAGACAGAACAACTGGATGCACCGTAATCTCATTGTAGCCGGTAATTTTAATATGACCAATAATGATGTATTGTTTGATAACCTTGTACGTTTAGGGCAGCATCCTAAAGATAGAGTAGATACGGTTACTGTAATGGAAAAAATTGGGCATTTTTTGGATTCTGAAGTGGCCAAGCTATATAAAAAATTAAAAAAAGAAGGATTTAATAAAATTGATGCTTCTCCGCAGATTGTAGAACGGTTAAATGTTGCCAAAATCCTTAAAAAGTCTTCAAAAGACTGGGATGGAGGCTATGCTATGGTTGGTATGCTGGGTCATGGAGATGCTTTTGTGCTTAGAGATCCTGCGGGAATAAGACCTGCATATTACTATAAAGATGATGAAGTAGTGGTGGTCGCATCAGAAAGGCCTGTAATACAAACAGTATTTGATGTGCCTTTTGATGAGGTAATAGAATTAGACCCCGGAAAAGCGATTATCATCAAAAAAGACGGAGAGGCCTCAATGCAAAGAATCATTGATCCGCTGGAGCGAAAAGCATGTTCTTTTGAGCGAATTTATTTTTCAAGAGGAAGTGATGCCGAAATCTATAAAGAAAGAAAGAATCTGGGGAAATTAATTATGCCTCAGGTTTTAGAAGAAATCGGCCATGATACCGTAAATACAGTTTTCTCTTTTATACCCAATACAGCCGAAACCTCTTTTTATGGTATGGTAGAAGCAGCTCAGGACGAACTGAATAAACAGAAGAACGAAACCATACTTTCTGAAAAAGACACCTTAACCGATGAGCGGCTATCAGAAATTCTTTCATATAGACTAAGAACAGAAAAAATTGCCATCAAAGATGCCAAGCTTCGCACTTTTATCACAGAAGATAGTAGCAGAGATGATCTGGTGGCTCATGTTTATGATGTAACTTATGGTGTGGTAAAAAAAGAAGACAATCTGGTCATCATTGATGATAGTATCGTAAGAGGAACAACACTCAAAAAGAGTATTATCAAAATGATGGATAGATTGAAACCAAAGAAGATTGTCATTGTCTCTTCGGCGCCGCAAATTCGTTATCCCGATTGTTATGGAATAGATATGGCCAGGCTGGAAGGTTTGATCGCTTTCAAAGCAGCATTAGAACTTCTAAAAGAAAATGGAAACTACAACCTTGTAGCACAAGTGTATGAAAAATGTAAAGCACAGGAAAATTTAGCAGATGCCAAAGTACAAAATTTTGTTAAAGAAATTTATGCTGGGTTTTCAGATCAGGAAATTAGTGATAAAATCGCAGGATTATTGAGTGATGAAATGGTAAATGCTGAAGTGAAAATTATATATCAAACCGTCGAAAACCTGCACCAGGCTTGCCCTAAGAACCTTGGGGACTGGTATTTTACAGGAAATTACCCGACGATTGGCGGCAATAGGGTTGTAAATAAGGCTTTTATAAATTTTTATGAAGGAAAGGATGAAAGAGCATACTAAAAAACCAAAAAACACCACTGTTAAAATACGTTAAATTGTGTAGTTCAACAAGTATTTTGACCTTTCATCTAAAACATTTTTTCACAATGAAATAACGCTTTATATTAGCAGAGCCATAGCATAAGTAGGTTAAGTTCATGGTAGATTTGGGGCAAAAAAAGGTGGACTTTCCACCTTTTTTTATTTTATGACATTTCGTAAAATTTAAAAAGCAAAAGGCGCCGATTAGTTTAGGCGCATTTTTTATGTCTTTTCGGGACTTTATATGTTAAAGAATTTAAATTTTTGTTCCAGAATAAAACAAACGCACTTTGTTTTTCGTTTTAAGAGTATGTTTAAATATGCTCTTAAAACTTCGTGAAATGAAGAAATTAACTATTCCCTCTTTAATCATCATTTTTCTTTTTTTCTTAAGTTCTTTCAATCAGGAAAAAAAGAACTATCTCAATTCATTGCAAAAAGTTAAAGCATCCCAATATGCGGCTCAAAATCAACCCATACGATGCAGAACCATGGAAGTATTGCAAAAACATCTTGCTAATGATCCTGGGCTAAAATCCAAAATGAAAATCATAGAAAACCATTGCGAAGCATTTATTAAACGTCAAAGAGAAAATACAGATTACTTTCAGAAACCCATAACCATTTCAACGGTAGTTCATGTAGTATACAGTAACATTATCGAAAACATCAGTGATGCTCAAATTCAGTCTCAAATCAAAGTGCTAAACCAGGACTTCACCAAAACAAATCCCGATGTTGTTAATACTCCTGAAGAATTTTCCTATTTGGCAGCAGATATAAAGATTCGTTTTGAGTTGGATAGTGTCATAAGAGTTCCTTCCAAGAGACCCTTGTGGGGGACTGATGATGAAATGAAGTTTTCAACCAAGGGAGGGTCTAATGTGGTCTCTCCATCTACTCATTTAAATATCTGGGTGTGCAATATTGGTGGAGGTATTTTGGGATATGCTCAATTTCCGGGTGATAATCCCGATACCGATGGTATTGTGATCTCTCCTCAATATTTTGGAACGCGGGGCTATGTTTCTCCTCGTTTTAAAAATGGAAGAACTGCTACCCACGAAGTCGGTCATTGGCTGAATTTACGTCACATATGGGGAGATGGAAATTGCAATCAGGATGATTTTGTAGAGGATACCCCTGCTTCAGACAGCCCAAACTTTGGCTGCCCTATATACCCAACAGCACACTGTGATTCTAATGATATGACTATGAATTATATGGATTATACCAATGATAACTGCATGTATATGTTTACCGAAGGCCAAAAAGCGAGAATGAGAGCTGTATTTGCCAAAGATGGAGCCAGAGTGTCCTTTATTCAATAATAAGTGTCTGGTCGGAAATATATCACTGAACTCATTTGAACTTTTTGTTTTTAAGCAAAATTTGCAGCAAAAAGTAAAAGTTCAAATGAGTTCACTATTAAATTTGTTTCTTTTTGCGCTATTTTTATTTGCTTTTATCACCTGATGCTAAGGCATCTGCATCAAAAAAGAAAATCCAAAATAATTCAAATTATAAAAACCGCCTATTTCCGACCAAACACTAATTATATCTTTTGATCATTCACTTATCATTGATTTCCAAAATGTTAAACAACCTTAAACTTTGTTAAACCCCAAAACAAACTTGTGTTGTTTCTCGTTTTTATAAAATAAAATCGATAATTTGTAATACGCTCATTATCGTAAAAATATAGTATAATGAAAAAATTAGCACTCCCAGCCACAATCATCATTTTTCTTTTTGTCTTAAGTTGTATCAACCGAAATAAGGAGAAATCTGAGGAAACCGATGCCCAACAGGAAACTACAGCTCCCGATCAAGCACAAAACAGTAGTTTTCAACGGTGCAAAACTATGGAAGTGTTACAAAGACATATGGCCAGAAATTCGGATCTGAAATCACGTATGGATGCGATCGAAAAACAATGTCAACTATTTATCAAACTTAAAAAACAGGGTAAAACTGCTGTTCCCGATACCATTATTATTCCAACAATAGTACATGTGATCTATAGCAATGAGCAAGAAAATATTAGTGAAGCACAGGTGAATTCTCAGATCAAAGTTTTGAACCAGGATTTTACCAAAACCAATCCAGATACCACACAAATACCAGAAGAATTCGCTCCTTTGGCTGCCAATGCGAATATTCATTTTGAGGTAGACAGTATTATCCGGGTTTCTTCGACCCGACCCGCCTGGGGAACAGAAGATGAGATGAAGTTTGGTACTAGTGGCGGATCAGATGTGGTAGACCCTGCTACACATCTCAATATCTGGGTGTGCAATATTGGTAGCGGAATTTTGGGATATGCACAGTTTCCAGGGGATAACCCTGATACTGATGGAATCGTTGTTTCTCCCCAGTTTTTTGGCACCGAAGGATCTGTTTTGGCACCTTTTAATGGTGGAAGAACTGCTACTCACGAGGTTGGACACTGGCTGAATCTAAGACATATCTGGGGTGACGGGAATTGCTCTCTGGATGATTTTGTAGATGACACCCCTGTCTCTGATGGACCCAATAATGGTTGCCCGCCATATCCAACAGTGCATTGCAATACAAATGATATGACCATGAATTATATGGACTATACCGATGATGCATGTATGCACTTGTTTACCGAAGGTCAAAAAGATAGAATGAAGGCCGTGTTTGCTCAAGATGGTCCCAGAGAAAGTTTTGTGAAATAAGATCTCTCTTGGAAGCTCTTTTATTAATGTATTGCCATAAAAAATAAGGATAATGAATAGAATTTTTGTGTGGATAGTTTTAGCTTTTATGTGTTTCTCTTGCCAGAAAACCAAAAAAATATACATTGCAAGTGCGCTGGCAGATTGCCAGGGAGAAGCACCTCAAAAGTGTATGCACTATAAAGAGAACCCAACAGATGACTGGAACTATTTTTATGATACTATCGAAGGGTTTGATTATGAAGAAGGGCACCAATATCTGGTTGAAGTAGCCGTTACCGAAATAGAAAATCCACCGGCAGATGCTTCTTCGCTAAAATATACTTTAGTAAAAATACTCTCAAAGGAAAAAGATGCCTCTTTTAAGAATCATGCATCTGTAGATACAACAACAGAGCAGGAGAAAAAAATATCCTATGTGGTATATGAAGCATTTTCAAGAGGTTCTTTTTTTTATCTCAAAATCAATGAAACTACTATTGAAAAATCTATAGACAGAAGTTTAAAAAATCCTGCCTCAAAAAAATGTTCAAAAAAAGAATGGCAAAATATACTGTCATATATAGAAAAAATCAATCTGGAAAAAATTAGTGAGCTACAGGCGCCCTCAGAAAAAAGTCATACCGATAGAGCACTGCAGGCACAGCTAAAAATTAGTACCCCAGATCTTACCTTCACTTCGAGTAATTTTGATCATGGCAATCCCCCAAAAGAAATAGAATCATTAGTTAATACTATGCTATCATTGGCAGAAAGTATTGAATAGCAACGATTCTTGTTGTACTTTTGTTGAAAATTTATAAGCAATGACTATACATGAAATTCAGGAGGAGATTGTTAATGAATTCGGGATGTTTGATGATTGGATGCAGCGGTATGAATATATGATCGACCTGGGGAAGTCTCTTCCGCTTATTGACGAAAAATACAAAACAGATGATAATATCATAAAAGGTTGCCAAAGCAAGGTATGGGTGCATGCCGAAATGAACAATGATAAAATCGAGTTTACAGCAGATAGTGATGCTATTATCACCAAAGGCATCATTGCAATTTTAATCAGAGCTTTTTCTGGGCAACATCCTAAGGATATTATCGATGCCGACACCAGTTTTATTGATGAAATTGGCCTTAAAGAGCACTTATCACCAACACGTGCCAATGGTTTGGTAAGTATGATCAAGCAGTTAAAAATGTATGCTATCGCCTACCAAACTCAACTAAATTAACGTTTTTATATTATGAGTGAAACCACTATAGATACCAATGAGCTGGGAGAAAAGATTGTAGGGATTCTTAAAACCATCTACGACCCCGAGATTCCTGTAGACATATATGAATTAGGTCTTATTTATGATGTGTTTGTCAACGAAGATTATGATGTAAAAATCCTGATGACACTCACTTCTCCTAACTGCCCTGTTGCAGAATCTCTCCCGGAAGAAGTGCGTGAGAAAGTAAAATCATTAAATTCGGTAAATGATGTAGAAATGGAGCTTACTTTTGATCCGCCATGGTCGCAAGACCTGATGAGTGAAGAAGCTAAATTAGAATTGGGGATGCTATAACCCCTTCCCGATAGCTATCGGAAACCCCAAAGAGGGAATTTTAATATAAGAACTAAATATAAATAACTAAAAACTCTTCCCTTTGGGGCAATGTTATTTAGTTAAGGAACCTTTTACATGCTCCCTCTCCTTTAGGAGAGGGCTGGGCTGAGGTTAAAATCAAAAAAATAAATGACATTGCCCTTTAGGGAGATTGAAAAAAAGCCATGGCTGAAGAAATTGTAAATAGAATCGCCAATAACAAAAACCTCATCACCTTTGATCTTGAGGAATATTATCCTGAAGGTAAACGTATACTATTTGATATCAAAGATTGGCTTTTTGAAGGATTATTATTACGAGAAAAAGACTTTAGGAAACAGGTTTCAGATCACGACTGGAGTACTTATCGGGATGCGTATGTTGCCTTAACATGCTCATCAGATGCTATTATTCCCGGATGGGCGTATCTTTTATTAACAAGCTCCTTAATTCCGTATACCAAAAAAGTAGTGGTGGGTTCTTTAGAAACTCTGGAAACCATACTCTATAATGAAATTATTAATCATCTTGATGTTTCCAGGTATCAAGACAAGTTTCTAATTATAAAAGGTTGTGCCAATAAACCCGTTCCCGAAGGGGCGTATATTTCTTTAATCCAAAAATTACAACCTGTAGCCAAAAGTATTATGTATGGTGAGGCATGTTCTTCGGTTCCTCTTTATAAAAAGAAATAGCTTGTTTTTGTCTATTAATATTGTTTTTCGTCGAAAAATAGTGTTCGAATATCTTCTATCTGGAGCAAAAATCGTTTCTTAAAATATATTTGCCAACATAAATTTTTTAACAGATTATTTATTTTGGTTAAGCATACCTAATGAATTTATTTGGTATTTACCCCTCTTGACTAGAGTAATCGTCTGACCAACTCTAAAACTATCTATCACATGAAAAAAACATTTTTGGCTGTAGCGCTACTTATGAGCTCTGCCGTTTTGCTTGCACAAGAAGAAAAAAAAGACGACACTCCCAAAGACGGTTGGACCAGAGCCGGAAACATTAGTTTTTTATTCAATCAATCGGCTTTTAATGCAGAATGGCTGGGTGGAGGAACCTCAAACATCGCAGGAAACTTAACCCTATCGTATGATTTCAATTATCGTAAGGGCGATATTGCCTGGGACAACAAAATACTCGCAGATTATGGTTTAACGCTTCAGGATGACCAGGAATACGTTCGTAAAACCAATGACCGTTTTGAATACAATTCTGTACTTGGTAAACAAGTAAAAGAATCAAACTGGTATTATTCACTATCTCTAAATTTTAGAACACAATTTGCTCCAGGGTATAATTTTGGAGAAGATACAGACGGCAATGAAACCCGGGAAGAAATCACACATATTTTCTCTCCTGCATATCTGCAAATCGGACCCGGTATGCTTTGGAAGAAAAACGATAATCTAAAAGTAAACATTGCTCCGGCTACGGCAAGATTTATTTTTGTAGATTCAGAATTTACCGATACTCTAGAAGCCGACGCAGATGCCTTTAATGAGGCGGGAGGGTATTTTGGGGTAGATGCCAATGAGACTTTTCGATTTGAATTTGGTGCTGCGTTAAATGGCTATGCCAAATTTGAAATCATGAAGAATGTCTCGATGGAAAACATTCTAAACCTGTACTCAAACTACCTCGAAGACCCGCAAAATGTAGATGTTGATTATACTGCCAATGTGGTCATGACCATCAATAAATATTTGTCGACCAACCTTACCTTCCAGGCGATCTATGATGATAATGCTATCGGTGCTTTTCAAATCAGAGAAGTATTTGGACTTGGAGTGAATTATGGATTCTAAAGAAAATCTGAAAGAGTTTATAGACCCGGTTTCTACATCAGAGACCGGGTTTAGCATTTCAATAACTATCCATCTATTTGAAAAAACTAAACACATCCTGTATCTTTGTGTCTTACCCCTGCAATAAAAGATTACATGAATAGATTTTTTTTAGCTATTTTCCTGCTCTTTTTTATACCAAATATAATAGGTCAGGAAGAAGAAAAAACAAAATATCTGGACTCGATTCAGTCAGATTTAAAACGTTCTCTGGATAGTCTTTTAAAAAACACTTCGAAAGAGTTAAATATCATAGTCCTAAAACAAAAACTAAAGGAAATTAATCCTAAAAAAGGTAAAGAACCTGAACAAATTGGTTGGAAAAGTAAACTCGAGTTTTCTTTGCTCTTCAACCAATCTGCCTTTAATTTTGATTGGCAAGGAGGAGGAACCTCTAATGTTTCTGGTAATAGTAAAATAAAATATAGATTCAATTATAAAAAAAAGAGTTTTCTCTGGGAGAATAAACTCAAGGCTGATTATGGTTTATCTTTTTTGAAAGATGAAGATTTTCCCAGGAAAACAGATGACCGTATAGAATTCAACACTCGTATTGGACAACGTATTGGCAAAGGCAACTGGAACTATTCTTTCTTTGCCAATTTCTTATCACAATTTGATAAAGGATATCGCTTTGGTATTGATCCCGAAACAGAAGAGACTACGCGAACCGAAGAAACTCATTTTTTCTCCCCTGCATTTATACAATCGGGACCTGGATTGCTTTGGAAAAAAAGTGATGATATCAATATTAACATCGCCCCTGTTACCTCGCGTATGATCTTTGTGGATAAAGAATTTACCAATATCGAGGGTTATGTAGACGGGGATTATTTTGGTGTAGATGCCGGGCAGAGCACACGATTCGAATTTGGAGGGTCTGTAGCGGCCAATATTAAGTTTACTCTTGTAGAAAACTTTACTATAGAAAATATCTTGAATTTGTATTCAAACTATATCGAAGACCCAGCCAATGTTGATATCGATTACACATTGAATCTAAATCTGAAAATCAACCGATATGTTTCCAGCAGTTTTATCTTCCAAAGTATTTATGATGACAATGCTACCGGGGCATTTCAGGTCAGGCAAGTATTAGGAATAGGCCTTAATTATAAGTTTTAAGCCCTCTCTTCCCCCAAAGGGGAAACTAAAAAGGTTTGCCAGCTATAGTAAGGATTTACTCTTCTATAACTTCGGGATATAAAAAATTGTTATATGGGAAACGGGTCACGTGTATATCTCTTACTTCTTTGTATACCCGCTTCCTGAATTCGTCTATGTTTTCTTTATGTGTCGCCGAAATAAATAAGGCATTATCCCCTATTTTACTCATCCAGGTGCGTTTCCATTCATCGAGGGTATAATGTGCTTTGGTCCTTTCTGTTGTTAGATCATCAGCGGCTATAGTTTCATGTGTATAAGCATCGATTTTATTAAAAACCATAATTGTGGGCTTATCTGCACAATCAATTTCGCCCAAAATCTTATGTACTGAGTCGATATGATCTTCAAATTGTGGGTGGGAAATATCTACTACGTGCAATAGTAAATCTGCTTCTCTTACCTCGTCTAGCGTACTTTTAAAACTTTCTACCAACTGGGTGGGTAATTTTCTGATAAAACCTACCGTATCACTCAACAAAAATGGTAAGTTTCCGATAACCACCTTTCGCACAGTAGTATCCAATGTGGCAAAAAGCTTATTTTCTGCAAATACCTCGCTCTTGGCAATCACATTCATCAAGGTAGATTTCCCTACATTGGTGTATCCAACCAAAGCCACACGAACCAGTTTACCCCTGTTACCACGCTGAGTGGCCATCTGCCTGTCGATGGTTTGTAGTTTTTTCTTCAGTAAAGAAATACGATCTCTAACGATTCGACGATCGGTCTCGATTTCGGTTTCACCAGGACCCCGCATACCGATACCTCCCCGTTGTCGTTCAAGGTGGGTCCATAAACCCGTAAGTCGTGGTAACAAATATTGATATTGTGCCAGTTCTACCTGGGTGCGGGCGTAACTGGTTTGGGCACGTTGTGCAAAAATATCAAGAATAAGATTGGTACGATCAATGATTTTGGCCTTAAGAATTTTTTCAATATTACGAAGTTGTGCCGGTGACAGTTCATCGTCAAAAACAACAGTGCCTATTTCGTTGTCCTCAACAAATGCTCTTACCTCTTCCATCTTACCGGTTCCTATAAAGGTTTTAGAATTGGGCATATCCATTTTTTGGATAAAACGCTTTACCACTTCACCACCCGCAGTATAGGTAAGGAATTCAAGCTCGTCCAAAAACTCAATGAGTTTTTCTTCATCCTGATTTCTGGTAACAATTCCTATCAATACTGTTTTTTCGTATGCTGTTTCCTTCTGTTCTAACATGTGCTCTGGGTACCTGCTTTGTCTTAATTTAGTATCTTGTATTTTTAATTGAAGATACAAAAGTACGATAATTATATCCTTGCAAGTCAATTAGGATATTGTTTTCATATCAAAATTACCATAGATGGCGAGCACATTTTTTTTCCGTAAGAAATACACAAATCATTATATTGTTGCATTTTACAACCTCGAAAATTTGTTTGATACCAAAGACGACCCCAAAAGGCTGGATGATGATTTTTTACCTAATGCTGAAAAGCGATGGACCTCCAAACGCTATCGAAAGAAAATTAACAAATTAGGAAAAGTCATTGCAAACATCGGGTTTTCGAAAACCAGAAAAGCTCCTGTTCTAATTGGTGTTGCAGAAGTTGAAAACAAGAACGTGCTTCAGGATCTGATACATTCAAAATATGTAGCACAAAAAGACTATGGTATTGTGCATTATGATTCTCCCGATGAACGGGGTATTGATGTTGGATTATTATACCAAAAAGAATTTTTTGAGGTAACTCATTCTGAAAGTATTAAGGTGATGGTACATAATGAAGAAGGAGAAAGAGATTATACCCGAGATATTTTATGGGTGAGGGGAAATTTAAATGATGAAGAAATTCACGTTTTGGTCAATCACTGGCCCTCGAGGCGGGAGGGAGCAGAAGAAACAGCCTATAAACGTATTGCAGCTGCCAAAAGAAACCGGGAGATCATTGACCAGATTACTTCAGATAATTCTGAAGCAAAAATTATGATTATGGGAGATTTTAACGATGATCCTTTTAGCGAAAGCATTAAAACGCATCTGGTACAGCAGGATTTTTTTAACCCGATGGAACGTTTGCTAACGCGATACCAGGGAAGCTTAAATTACCGAAGCCAATGGAATTTGTTTGATCAGATTATTTTTAGTCATAATTTTCATAAATACGAAAAAGGAAAACACTGCTTTTCTGATGCCGCTATTTTTGATAAAGATTTTTTGAAGATTTATAAAGGTCGTTATAAAGGTAATCCTTTCAGAACTTTTGTAGGTTCTAAATACAAAGGAGGGTTTAGTGATCACTTTCCGGTATACATTAGGTTAAAGCTGAACTGATAATCTGTGAAAAAGGCTACAGTTTTTAGTACTGCAGCCCATTTTTTATGATTTTATGAATGGTAATCAAAAATTAAGCCTACCAGTACCTACCTTACCGGTCTCATAATAATCCCAGCCATTAGAGGTAGTATTATCTAACCATGTATACGGGTTTGTATGTATAATTGATATTCCCGTAGATAGTATATTCTGATCTGCTGGAATTACATAAACATTAAAATGCTGAAGAAACCAGGCATTGGTACCTTTTAAACGAACATGGGCATGCTCTGCTTCTACCCAGGAAACTTCTTGCCCCTGGATGTTGCTTTCAAAGATATAGCAGTCCCATCCCTCCCTCTCGGTCGTCACCGGGATTATCTAAATTTAAAGCTGAAGTATGGCTCCCTCCTTTATCAGTATTAAAATCTACCCAGGCCTGAACCATCCCATTTGTATTGGCATTAAGTTGGTTTCCGGTGTAGGTGCATATTCTATAGTGCCATTTTGTACTAACTCCTTTAACCTGGCTTTTGTAAGTTTTCATAAAATCTGCAGCTTTTTTGTTAAATATTGCCAGTGCGTCTTCCTCGCTTACTTCTGCATCAAAATGCATCTGAAATAATGGCTGTACCATCTCTGATGGATTCTGTTCAATACTGGTATCACTATTGCCTGTTGTACTTATAAAACCTTCTTGATGCTCAACAGTAGTTACTTCTGTTTCTACTTCAGATTTTTCACAGGATGCGACAACAAAAACACATACTACAACGAGTACATACTTTCTAAGGTTCATTGTTGTTTTCATAGTTTTAAGATTTAATAATTTACCCTTTGTGCTAAAAAAGAAGAGGAGGTAAACATTTTTTATTAAAATTTAAATTGTTGATCTTCAGCCGCAACAGATAAGTGCCCCTATGCTACGGGGGTATTTTCCTTTTTTATAAGGTTTCTCTCTCTCGATAAAAATGCTCCGTTAAATAAATCATAATTCTTTAAACCCCTGATGTACAAAGGGTTTTAAAATAAATATGTTGTTTATTAAACTTTTTTTAACATAACAAAGATGTTAAAATCGTCCTAATATCCTACCTTGCGCACGCAAAAAATCACACAAACAAACTAATTGTCATGAAATTAAAATTACTTTTAATTCCATTTGTCATCTCATGCTTTTTGGGGACTCAGAATGGATTTACACAGTCTGTATTTATTAATGAACTACATTATGATAATGCAAGTACCGATGTAGACGAAGCTATCGAAATTGCCGGCCCTGCCGGAACAGATCTTACAGGTTGGAGCATTGTATTGTATAACGGATCGAATGCTGCTGTTGATGATACTGTTTCTCTTTCAGGGACTCTTCCCGATCAACAAAATGGTTTTGGAGCCATCATTGTATTTCCTTCCGGAAGTATCCAAAACGGTTCTCCCGACGGATTAGCACTGGTAGATAACAGCAATACGGTTATCCAGTTTTTAAGCTATGAAGGCACTTTTACCGCAATAGATGGTCCTGCTTCAGGATTAACCAGTACCGATATTGGGGTTTCAGAATCCAGTAACACTCCTGTTGGAGCTTCTTTACAACTATCCGGAATAGGAACAGTAGCTGAAGATTTTATTTGGGAAGCTGTTGATACGAATACCTATGGAGCAGTAAACACCAACCAGGTTTTCGGAATACCGGAACCAGTGATCAACGAATTTGTATTGAATCACACAGGAACCGATACCGATGAATTTGTTGAGGTTTTAGCTGGTGCCGAAACAGACCTCAGCGAATACTGGATCCTCGAAATTGAAGGCGATAGCAATGCAGCAGGAACTATTGATGAGGTAATTCAACTGGGTACTACCAATGCGAATGGTTATTTTACTACTGCTTTTGAAAGTGGTGCCTTTGAAAACGGAACCCTGGCCCTGCTTTTGGTAAAGAATTTTACCGGAATCATAGGACAAGATTTGGATGCCGATGATGATGGTGTTTTTGATATGGCACCCTGGGAAGCAATTATCGATGATATCGGCGTAAACGATGCCGATGCTACCGATCAGAATTATGCATCGGTAACCCTGGTACAATCTTTTGATGGGATCTCGTTTACTGTAGGTGGTGCCTCCAGATTTCCAAACGGTCAGGATACCGATACTGCCACCGATTGGACAAGAAATGATTTTGACGGAAGCGGATTACCCAGCTTTCCCTCGGTAGAAGCCAACCCGGGAGAAGCCGTTAATACGCCTGGTCAGGAAAATATAGTGATTGAAGATGTAGATCCTTCGGCGTTAATTATCAATGAAATTGATGCCGATACCGATGGAACCGATGTCCTGGAATTCGTAGAACTATTTGATGGCGGAGCCGGAAACACTGCTCTCGATGGGCATGTGTTAGTGTTTTATAATGGAAATGGTGATCAAAGTTATTATACTGCAGATCTTACCGGATTTGTAACCAATGATGAAGGTTATTTTATTATAGGAAATGAAAGTGTACCAAATGTAGATCTTATTTTTCGTAATAACTTATTACAAAATGGCGCTGATGCCGTAGCACTCTATAAAACCGACGCCGCCAACTTTCCCAACGGAACCGCAGTAACCACAGAAAACCTTGTAGATGCTATTGTATATGATACCAACGATAGTGATGATGCAGAATTATTGGTATTATTAAACAACGCCGAACCGCAGGTAAATGAAAATGAGAAAGGCGATAAGGATTTTCACTCATTACAGCGTTTTCCCAATGGAACTGGCGGGTTGAGAAATACATCTGCTTATACCCAGGCAGTTCCCACCCCGGGAGCAGCCAATACCAATGTGACCGAGGTTGTAAATCTTATTATCAACGAACTGGATGCCGATACACAAGGTACTGATGCTTTAGAGTTTGTAGAGTTATATGATGGTGGTGCGGGAAATTCTCCTCTTGACGGGCATATTTTAGTGTTCTACAACGGATCAAACGATCAAAGTTATGCTGCCTTTGACTTAAACGGTTTTACTACCGATAGCAATGGATATTTTGTCATTGGAAATGATAGTGTGCCTAATGTAAACTTTACTTTTCGAAATGACTTGTTGCAAAATGGTGCCGACGCCGTAGCGCTTTATAAAACAGAAGTTGTTAATTTTCCTAACGGTACTGCAGTAACCACAGAGAATCTTGTTGACGCTATTGTATATGGTACCGATGACCCAGATGATGTAGAATTACTTGTTTTATTAAATACTGGAGAACTTCAACTGAATGAAAATAGTAGCGACAATAGAGAAGCAGTGTCCTTGCAAAGAATTCCCAACGGCGAGGGAGGAGTTCGTAATACCGCATCCTATATAACCAAGACTCCAACACCTGGTCTTGACAATGAAACTATTATCATTATACCATCAGACCCGATCCCAATTGCTGAAGCACGGGAATTAGAAGATAATACTCCTGTTACTATAACAGGTGTAATCACTGTAACTAATAATTTTGGATTTCCGGCATTTATACAAGATGCTACCGGAGGAATTGCTGTTTTTGATGAACAAGTATATGCCAACACAACCTTGAAAATAGGAGATTCCATTACGGTTACAGGATTAAGAACTACCTTTAGACAACAGCTCCAGATCGAAAATGTGGTAGAGGTTGTGAATAATGGAGTAGCACAAAACCCAATAATCCCGATAGATATCACTTTGGCAGAATTATCTGATCACGAAGGCGAATTAGTACGGGTGTTGAATACCACTTTTCCAAATCCTAATGATCTTTTATTTGGAGGGAGTAATTATACGCTTACTGATGCTAGTGGTCCTGGAGCGCTTCGAATCGATAATAATGTAACTTCTGTATTTGGTAAAGCACAACCCATTATCTGTTCTGAAATTACCGGAGTAGTAGGCCGCTTTGAAGAAATTTCACAATTGCTACCCAGGGATATATCAGATATTCCTTGTGCAGTAGAATTTATTCCTCCGGGAGATCTCGGTTTCCCGAAAGAAGATACGTTTGATGTTGTTACCTGGAATATTGAGTGGTTTGGAGACGAAAACAACTCTCCGGTAGGGCAAAACCCTATGTCTGATGAGATCCAGAGAGATAGCACGGCCACAGTGCTTAAAAGACTAAACGCCGATGTGTATGCTGTTGAAGAAATTGCCGATGATGCGTTGTTTGCAGAACTGGTAGCGCTGTTACCAGGCTATGATTATATCTTATCTGACGCTTTTTCGAATCCTGGCGGCACCCCACCTTTCCAAAAACTAGGTTTTATTTATAATACCGAGACGGTTTCTGTGGTAGAAACCCGAGCGATGTTTACCTCTATTCATCCGTTATATAATGGTGGTGATGACTCTGCAATTGCCGACTACCCAAGTACAACATCACGTTTCTATGCCAGTGGAAGGCTACCATTTTTAATGACTGCCGATGTGACTATTAATGGAGTAACAGAACGTATCGATTTGATTGCTTTACATGCAAGGGCAAACAGAGGTTCTGGAGCAGACGCTCAAAATCGCTACGATATGCGCAAATATGATGTAGAAGTGTTAAAAGATTCATTGGATGTAAATTTTGCCAATAACAAAGTGATGCTACTGGGTGATTATAACGACGATGTAGATGAAACGGTGGCCGATATCCCATCCACCATTTCCAGTTTCCAGGAATATGTGGATGACACCGCCAACTATACCATTGTATCTGCTGCATTAAGTGAAGCTGGATTGCGTTCTTTTGTCTTTAGAGAAAATATGATCGATCATATCGCAGTAACCAATGAACTGGATGAAGCGTATATCGAAAACTCTGTAACGGTGCACTATGAAGTATATGATAATGATTATGCCACTACCACCTCAGATCACTTACCGGTATCTGCACGATTCTTATTGGGCCCGCTGTTTGTGGATAATGAGTGTGTCGGTACATCAATTGTTACTTTTGATCAGGGTACGAGAAATGATGGCAGATCAATACCTGGATACCGAAGCAATCCTGAACGTGCTCTTGGGCAACCCAAAGAAAGAAGATACTTTAATTTTGTGAGTTTAGGATTTGGTGGAGCTATCACCATAGAGCTCAATAATGAGATTTTTGATAATCCCGACACCAATGAATTTGCGGTATTTGAATCTACAGGATTCTTTGACAATATCCCTTGTAATTATTATCCCGAAACAGCAGAAATATTTGCATCACAAGATGGTGTTGAGTTTGTTTCTCTGGGAACCACCTGCCAGGATGGCGAATTTGACCTTGCAGCAGGCAACCTGCGTTCTGCTAAATATATCAGGGTTGTAGATACCAGTGATAAAGCTATTTTTCCATGGTTTGCAGATGGGTATGACCTGGATGCTATTGTATGCCTTGAAAACGGTGAGGATATCACTACCAAAAATGCCGTTGCCTATGCAGAAAACCCTACCGCTCTTGAAAGTGAATTAATGGATGAGGATTGGGGATTAGAAGAAGCAACTATATCTGTATCTCCAAATCCGGTTAAGCATCTGTTATCTATAGATTTCAGCACTCTTACCAAAGGTGATGTAGATATTCTAATTACAGATATAACAGGTAAAACCGTGTATAAACAAAGCATACAACTTAATACCGGAATATCCAAAGTATCCATCGACATGAATCGTTATCCAAAAGGTTTTTATGTGGTTTGGGCCTCAGATGTAAGTGGTAAACTCAATACCACTCAAAAGATTATAAAACAATAACAGATTATAAAATTTTTATAACATCATCCTTATTTAAATAACAACAGCAAAGTCGTTCTTTTTAGAACGGCTTTGCTATTTTTTATTCTATTGCTGTTTATACGATTAATGCCTATTAATTTTCCACTTTAAGTTTATCGATAAGCTCCTCTATTTTTGCGATCCCATCATTGGTTAAATTCAATATAGAAGTTGTATCCAGATTAAATTCGTCGGGATACTCTAATTTTTCAAGTATGGGTACTACCTCTTTTGCTTTTATCTGTTTAAACATCGGTAGTATTTTATGCGCAATCTTTTTAATATGAAAGATGTCTTTTTCCTGCATCCTCTTTTTTAATTCACTCACATTTTCAATAGTACTTTCATAAAATGTGTCCAGAATGGCATATAAAGAATCAGAATCACCATGGGCAAAGAGCATTAAATCGTTTAGAGAATATGCTTCATCAGAATGATCATCAACCGTTGCATGATCATAATCAATCAAATCAACACGTAAGACTTCTGCGATAAGGTCTATGAGTTCCTTTGGCGCATATGGTTTGCGAAGACTACCTGCAAATCCAGCTTCCTGGTATTCCAGAAATGAAGAATCGGTCCTGCCAGATAATGCGATAACAGGTATATCAGTTTGATGAATCGTATTTTTTATAGCTTTCAAAAGTTCAAAACCATCCATTTTTGGCATCTGTATATCGGTAAGAACAAGATCATATTGATTGGCGTTTAAGAGCGCAACAGCAGCAACGCCATTCTCACATACATCATACGATAACCCTGCTAATTCTGCTACTTCGCTGGTAAGTGCCAATTGACTGGGATCATCATCAACAATCAAGACTTTCTTATTAGAAAAACTTTGTATTTCCTGGATTTCAGATTCTTCTTCCGGAACTAACAAATTAGAAAGTTTAATAGGGATATAAATGATAAATTCACTGCCTTTATCAGGTTCACTGTTTAAGGTGATGTCACCGTTAAGAAGTTTGATTATTTTTTTGGTAATCGCAAGCCCTAAACCAAAACCTCCATACCTTTTTTCTGTATTCTCATCGCCCTGAGAAAATTCTTCAAATATATGCTGTTGTTGTTCCTTGGTTATTCCTATTCCGGTATCTTTTACCGATATGACCAATTGCTTTTGAGATAACCCATTTTCGATAATTTTGCTATCGATTGTGATAGTACCTACATCGGTAAATTTATACGCATTATTAACCAGATTTGTGAGTACTTGTTTAAGTCTGAACGGGTCTCCCAGGTATTGGTTTTTTAAGCGTTCATCGGTAATCATTTTAATCTCCAGATTTTTCTTGTCATGTATTGGGATCACGCTCGAGATAGTGTTTTCGATCAGTTTTTTGGGAGAAAAAGGAAGTTCTTCAATCACCATTCTTCCTGCTTCCAGTTTTGATAAATCCAGCAGGTCATTGACCAAATGAAGAATATAATCTGAAGATTTTTTTAAATGTTCCAGATAGTGTTTTTGTTTGGTGCTTAAGCCAGTTCGCTCTAATAGGTCTGAATATCCTATCACGGTGTTTAAAGGAGAGCGCAGGTCGTGAGTAACGGTATTAATCAAAGATTCCCGGGTTTTTAAAAGCGACTCTGTATATGTTTTTTCAGCTTCAAGTTCGTACCGATATTTTTGACTTTTAGACACATCTTTGGTAATCAAAAAGAGAAATATAATAGCGATCAACAAACTAATTCCTGCAATGATTAAAATAATATCTGAAGTGTTATTCAAAACATTACTTGAAGCTTCTAAGCGAGCAAAATATTGATTCCTTTCGTTGAGTTCTATAGCAGCAAGCAGGTCTCTTAACTGTTTTGTAATAATTTGGTCATTTTTGAGGAGATTATTTTCTTTTATAGAGATTTCGCGCTTGTATTTTTTATCTTTTTGTTCCAGTTCTGCAAGTACTTGCTTTACCGAAGTAGCTAAGGAGTCTACCGTTTGATTTGTTAACCGTTTGGCATTATCTTTTTTTGAGTACTCCAGTATATCAATAAGAGCTCTTTTGGTACGAGGGTCATATTTTTTGAATCTTTCGTCATAATTGGTGTATCCTCCAAAGCTTTTGTTTACCTTTTCTAATTCATCAATAGCCGTTTCATACAATCCCTTTTGTTTTCGCTGCTCATAGATATCGATGAGTTCTTCGAGGTTTTTATTTTTGCTGTCAATAAGATACTTGATACTATCAATTTTTCGGGTTTGCAGTGTGTCATCAGATATTTCAGAAACCTTATGGATCGTTTTTAGTATGGTGTCTATTTTTGTTTTATAGATGGTAAACTTCTGCACATCGGAGGTCTGAATTATATTTCTGGTAAGACTTTCGGCCTCATACAAACCGGTTATCGCTTTCCCTACCAAAAAGAGTTTTTCATTGTTTTCATTTTTGATCTCAGCAATTTGGGTATAGTTAGTTACTTGTTGATAAATCACCCAAAAGGCAGTCATAGCTAGTACTCCTGCCAGAAGATAGCCCGAAATAATTTTAAAAGTAACCGATCTTTTTGTATTCTTCATAATCTTATGTGCCTGGTTTTATAACTAAAAAAACCCAAAAGCATTGTTTATCTTCAACATTACTAAAAATAAAGTTACAATAAATCAATAAAACATAGTATTTTTGCGCCAAAATCTCAAAGGGGTGCTTTTTCCAGTGTTGAGTTTAAAAAACTCATAACTCTAAAAGGCTGAGATCATACCCAATGAACCTGGGCGGGTAATGCTGCCAAGGGACAACAATACAAGGTATCGTTAAGTCGGTACAAATTTTAATCAATTTAATTTTAACAATAGAGTAATTACCCCTTTTATTCGTAAAAAATCATTTACGAATGAAAACTGTATTATTTTATCTTACCATTTTCTTTTTGAGCATCAACCTATGGGCTCAGTCAACACAAAAAGATTCTGTCACTAACCGAATCGAAAAACTGGATGAAGTGTTAATCAAATCTGTGCGTGTCGAAGCAGATTCACCCATTACCCATTCCAATCTATCCAAAGAAGAACTGGCAACGCGAAATCTTGGTCAGGATATTCCTGTTTTATTGAATTATCTGCCAGGTGTTGTCACTACTTCTGATGCAGGGGCCGGTGTTGGATATACCTACATCAGGGTACGGGGCAGCGATGCTTCGAGGGTGAATGTAACCTTAAACGGAATCCCGTTTAATGATGCAGAAAGCCAGGGCTCATTTTGGGTAAACCTACCCGATTTTGCTTCGTCGGTAGAAAATTTACAATTACAAAGAGGCGTAGGAACCTCTACCAATGGTTCGGGAGCTTTTGGGGCCAGTTTAAATTTACTTACCGATGCCGTTTCGGAAGTGGCAAATGCCGGGATAGGAAACTCCTTTGGGTCTTATGGTACCAGGAGGCATCATCTAAAATTCAGCACCGGCCTGCTCAACGATCACTTTGAAGTAGCCGGAAGATTATCTGCTATTGCATCAGACGGATATATTGATCGGGCTTCTTCTGATCTGAAATCCTATTTTTTACAAGCTGCGTATGTAGATAACCATACGCTGATCAAGGCCATTGCCTTTGGGGGGCATAACATTACGTATCAATCCTGGAATGGCATCGATGAAGAGACCTTAAATACAGATAGGCGTTTTAACCCAATTGGCTTTCAATATGATACTGAAGGTAATTTTCAAGGGTTTTATGACAACGAAGTAGATGATTATAAACAGGATCATTATCAGTTACACTGGAATCAAAAATACACCAATAACTGGTCCACAAATTTAGGGCTTAATTACACTTACGGAAGAGGTTTTTTTGAGCAATATGTCGATGAATGGTATTATGGCAATGTTTTGTTTTCTAATCAGGCCACTCTTGTGTTTTTGGGAGTCGATCCTATTACTGTAAATGGTGAAGACATTACACAAACCGATTATATACGTCGTAGATGGCTGGATAATGATTTTTATGTAGTGAATGCCTCTGCAAATTATAAAAATAATAACCTGGATATTGATTTTGGCGGGTTTTATAGTCTTTATGACGGGGATCATTTTGGTGAAATCATCTGGGCAGAAAACCCTATCGGTTTTCAGAAAGGAGGCCGCTACTATTTTGGAAACGGAAAGAAAAACGAAATCACCGTTTTCGGCAAAACAACCTATAATATTACTGATAAATGGAGCGCCTTTTTAGATCTGCAAGGGCGTTTTATAAGCTATGAAACTTCAGGATTGACATCAGATCGCGTGCCACTCGAGGTAGATGAAGACTATGCGTTTTTTAACCCAAAAGCAGGAGCCACTTTTCAGATCAATACTGAGCATCAATTGTATGCATCCTATGCCCGGGCCAACAGAGAACCCAGAAGAAGCGATTTTGAAAACGGAATCGATACTGCCGAAAGATTGAATGACGTAGAATTGGGCTGGCGATTAGCAAAGAATAAAACCATAGTAAATACCAATATTTATTATATGTGGTATCGGGATCAATTGGTATTAACGGGAGCACTAGACGATGTGGGAGCTCCTATAAGAGCCACTAGTGGAGAGAGTTATCGATTGGGAATCGAAATTGATGCCGATATCACACTTTCAGACAAGTTTATCATTAAACCCAATGTTGCCATAAGCACCAATAAGAATAAAGATTTTGTCACCTCGCGAGATGGGGCCCTGGTGAACCTTGGTGATACCAACATTTCATATTCTCCAGAGATCGTTGCCGGCAATATGTTGATCTATCGACCTTTAAAAAACCTCCAATTAGGATTTCTTTCCAAATTTGTGGGGGAGCAGTATATGGGCAATATCGATAGCAAAACCTCTATACTGGATAGTTTTTTTGTAAATGACCTGAATATCGTATATGAAATCAAGGATATTCCGGTTTTTACATCTGTTGTACTTACAGGGTTAATCAATAATGTTTTTGATGAGGAATATGCTTCCAATGGCTACTTTTTTACGTTTGATGATGATTTTAGCAATCCGGGAACAGTAACCACTGTAGAAGGAGCAGGTTTTTATCCACAGGCAGGGATCAACTTTTTAGCAGGAGCTACGTTGAAGTTTTAAGTAGATTTTGCCAAAAAATTGTATAATCTGCTCTCAATATGTATTGAGAGCAGATTATGTGATTTTTGGTTTTTGAGTTGAAATTTTAACAATTGCCTTTGAAATTTCAACTTCGGAGGTTGAATTTTTAACCCCTGGAGTAGAACCGTGGGCCTTTTTGGCCCTCCGACGGGCCTCTTTGACGAAAGTTTTAACCCTCGTTCTTAAAATTTCTATACCAGACCTTGAAATTTTAACTTCTATTATTGAAATTTCAGCTTCTTTTGTTAAAATTTTAACCTTAGGTGTAGAAATTTCAACTCACACGGTAGAAATTTCGGCCTTTATAACCCAATCGAAGGCCTTTTCGGCCCCAGCCCAAAGAAAAAGAATAACTTTTTATCGGGTTACCAAAAACAGCTACCATTTAATTTGTAATAAACAAGGTATTGCCCTCTCTTCGTATATTGTATCTTCTTAATCCAAACTGGCCTTCTCCCGCAGTTTGCTGTCCGGTAAAGATATTATAGCTATTACCATCATCGCAGTTGCAGGTAGCAATGATACCTTCAATAGATTGCGTTGAGCAATTATTAGGAGAATGATTGGGGTCGCTAAGTTCAAAGGCGCTATACAGTGTGTTATCCAGGTTGTAGATGATAATTCCTTTTATACTTCCGTTGGCACTTCTGTCTACAAAATGATTGCCGGGAAAATCAAGATCGTTAAATTGTGGTAAATTAAGATTAATACTATAATTAATCGTTGTAGCAGGTAAAAATGGGTTGTTATCAGCCCTGTCATCACTGCTACAGGAGGTGATAATAAGAATATATACGATACATAACGTCTTTTGCATGAGAGTATAGTGTTTATGTTTTGTCTAAATGAGAAGACCGCAGATAAAAAAAATCCATTGGTTTTGTTGTCGTTCTAAAGCATCGCTTTGAAAACCTTTTTCAACAGTATACCTTGAAAAAGTGCCCTTTCCCTGCCTACCTGTGGTAAGCAGGCAGGTTTTGGTGCGTTTTCTTTGGGCAATGCAAAGAAAATGGACAGGAAGTTGAATCATAGTAATTTAGTTTACATGTGAACAAAAAATATAGTCTGAAAAAACATGTTATATAATATGTCAATAGTCATACTATCCTATATAACTGTTATTGTATCGCCAAATTACATAAATTTGTAGTCTTCAGTAAAATTTTTGTTATCTTTGAATAACAGATCCCATCCCTATGGGATTTTTTGTGTTAAACTCAGTCTGAGTTTTTGTTTTGAAGCGAGCATTTTGGCTTTTTTTCTAATCCATCTTTTTTGAGTGGTCTGGTTTTAGCTCTGGCACGAAAATAAGATAAAATTTGTCTACAGCCAGCCTGGCGGTCAGACAGGGTAGATTAAAGCTTAACCCGCCTGCCGGATCTACCTGCAGGCAGGAATATAAAATGTGTAGGCAAAAGAAAATCCAGTATGAGTTTATTTTTATTATATAAATCCGTTTTATGTATTAGAACTTCGTGATGAAGCTTTCAGATGCAATAAAATATGACATTTTCTAAGTTTTAGCATAGCACCGCTACGGTTAAACTTAAAAATGTAGCGTAGCGCTATATTTTGCAGTAGCTGGAAGCTGTAATACCTGCCCGCCTGTCTGCCGATAGGTAGATACGCAGGCGGGGATTTTCTAATGCATAAAACGGGATAAACGATGAAGTTATGAGCAAAGTATCTTATTACACTGCAGAGGGGCTAAAAAAATTAAGAGACGAACTAAATCAACTCAAAGATATAGAACGTCCAAAAGCTTCTCAGGCAATAGCTGAGGCACGAGACAAAGGGGATTTAAGCGAAAATGCCGAGTATGATGCGGCCAAAGATGCACAGGGGTTGCTGGAGTTAAGAATTTCTAAACTGGAAGAAACTCTGGCCAATGCCCGTTTAATTGACGAATCTCAATTAGATACCTCTAAAGTATTAATTCATTCTACCGTAAAGATCAAAAATCAAACAAACGGTGCACAAATGACCTATAAATTGGTGGCACAAAGTGAAGCCGACCTTAAAACCGGAAAAATATCGGTAGATTCTCCTATCGGAAAAGGCCTGCTGGGTAAAAGTGTTGGCGAAGTTGCCGAAATCGAAGTGCCCAACGGGATTATGAAGTTTGATGTCGTAGAGATTTCACGAGAATAGAAAAAATATATACTTGTTTTTCGGATCCGATAAAAAAAGCCTTTTTTGAATTTTCAAAAAAGGCTTTTTTATGATTTTCCCTTACAGATAAATACACTATATTTCGAAAACGTAAACCGACTAAAATTTAACGAATGCCTACCCTATTCACTAAAATCGTTACTGGTGAGATTCCGTCATACAAAATATTTGAAGATGAGAATTTCTACGCCTTTTTGGATATAAGTCCAAATGCAAAAGGCCACACCCTGTGTATTCCCAAAAAAGAGGAAGACAAACTATTTGATCTTGATGAAGAAACCTATCTCGGGCTGATGCGCTTTTCTCGTAAAGTGGCCAAAGCCATAGAAAAAACAGTCCCCTGTAAACGTGTGGGGATGGCTGTGGTTGGACTGGAAGTCCCTCATGTTCACGTGCATTTGATTCCGCTAAAAGAAATGAAAGAAATGACGTTTCAACATAAAATAGCTATGTCCAAGTCTGCATTTGAAACACTGGCGTCTGCTATTCAATCAAATTTGTAATATGCAGGATTCAGCCTTTACACTATCCTTACAACTTCGTATTGACTGGAGTGAAATGGATACTTATCAGCATGTAAACAATGTATGTTTTATGAAATACATGCAGAGTGCACGGGTGCAATTCTGGGAAGTAACGGGGTTGGCAAAACTATATGCCGAAACCAAAAAGGGCCCAATGCTAGTCTCGACCCGATGTGACTTTACCCACCCCTTATTTTTCCCTGGAAATGTTTTTATAAAAACCAAAGTCGAATTCATAAAAAACTCGAGCTTTGGGCTCTATCATGAATTATATAATGACGAGGGTGTACTCTGTGCCAAAGGACATGACGTAGCGGTCTGCTTTGATTTTAACACCAACAAAACGTTTCCTGTCACTGATGAATTAAGGCAAGAGATGTCGCAATATGAATGATAAATAGTATCGTTGTTGTCTGGTAAAGAACCAATTTCGTATAGCTATCGGGACTGTTATGGTTAAACTTAAAAAATGAAGCAAAGAGGTGTACCTGCCTAAAGGGCGGCAGATAGATTTTGCAGTAGTTTCAATACAGAATACCTGTCCGTATCTGAAGGTGGGGATTTTCCAATGCATAAAGCGCGGGTTTAAGGGCTATTATGAAAATCAATTTTTTAGCTTCGTTTTTTGAAGTTTAGTCGTATTTTAGCCAAAAAAACATCGGGTTTTCCCTTATTATAATTATTTATGCTTTCGAAAAAATATATTGTAATTGTCTTTCTTCTTTTTATTGCTATGGGGTATACGCAAAAAAAAGAGTTAAGAAATGCCAGTATGATCACAACTGCTTCATATATGAAAGAAGTAGTGCCGCTGAGGTATAAAAAATTAATCCCGGCACAATCTCGAAAAGGGATAGTAAATCCCAAAAGCTGGGGGGCCAATAAGGTAGTACCGGGAAAAGGGCTTCCCAAAGGAGAGGATCCCCTGCTTTCAAAACAAAAAAGAGTAACAACTTATAGAAACCGAAAAGCCCCCTCATTAACCTTTGAGACAGGCACTACTCCGTCTGATCCCTCAGATCCTACTGGAGCGATTGGCCCCAATCACTATGTAAGCGCCTTAAATTCTGAGTTTGCAATTCATGATAGAAACGGAAATATACTTATGGGCCCCAGCTCTTTGGCTAATATCTGGGAAGGTGAAACACTGGGAGATCCCATTGTGTTCTATGATAATTTTGCCGATCGATTTATTATTACTCAGTTTGATGGAACCGTAAACTCTTCTAATGATCCAGACAATGGCTTTTTGATTGCAGTAAGTAAAGGACCCGATCCGGTAAACGATGGGTGGTATGTTTATGCCTTCAGAACCGGGAATACGTTTCCTGATTACCCTAAATTCTCGGTTTGGTCTGATGGGTATTACATTACTACCAATAAAGACCAGGGAACACAAACAGAAAACGAAGTGATTTATGTAATAGAAAGAGATAAAGTATTGCTGGGGATAGAAGATGCCAAAATGTTAGGATTTCCTTTACCGGGATCTAGTACTAACGGATTTTATAGCCCCGCATCTTTTAATGCAATCGGGAATACCCCACCACCAAGGGGAGATGCAAAAATCATCTATTTGCAGGATGACTCCTGGGAAGGCGTAAATGAGGATGCTTTAAAACTATGGACCATTAATGTAGATTGGATCAACCCAGGTGAATCGACTATTGCTGAAGCCGAAGAACTAAATGTTACCAATGGAGATATTAACATGTTTGATGCTACTTTTGATGGGGGATCTTTCAAGAATTTACCGCAACCTAATGGCGGTGAAGCATTAGATGCACAGCAGGCTGTAATGATGCACGCCACCAACTACAGAAGGTTTTGTGATTACAATGCTGTAGTGCTCAATTTTGCAGTAGATATAGATCTCCTGGCAGATAATGTCTCGGGAATTCGCTGGTATGAGTTACGGCAAAATGGTGATAACCAGCCATGGACGGTATATCAGGAAGGTACTTATACGTCTTCCGATGGTAAAAGTGCCTGGTGTGCCAGTATGGCAATGGATGTTTTTGGAAATATTGGTATGGGATATACCACTATGGGAACCACGGCAAATGGCGCAACAGAAGACAGTTTTGTATCCATACGATATACAGGTAGATTAGCCGGCGATGCTCTTGGCACCATGACTGTTCCTGAAGAAACAATTGTTATCGGTACAGGGATCAATAATTCTGAGCGCTATGGGGATTATGCTCACATGACCGTAGATCCGGTCGATGATCAAACGTTCTGGCATATTGCAGAATATTTTGAAGATGCAACTACAGAGGTTAAAAATATTGTCGGGGTTTTTAAAATTGCAGAAGATACTACCACCGATGTAGGCATCGTTAACATAGAGGCGCCTGCAGATGCTACCTTAACCAATGAAGAGACCATAACGGTTACGATCAAAAATTTTGGTACTACTGCCCAAAGTGATATTCCTGTGAGCTATACTATTAATGGGGGATCTCCCATTACCGAAATGTTCGCCGGCCCCATTAGCCCCGGTAAAACAGTTTCCTTTTCGTTTGCCGCAAAAGCCGATCTTACTGCAGAGACATCATATGAGATTACTACAGAGACCAATTTACCAAGTGATGTTACTCCCGAAAATGATTGTGCAACCAAAAAAGTTAAGAATTTACTATCTAGTGATGTAGGTGTAATAGCACTGCTTTCTCCAACATCGGGTAGTGGCCTTACCACAACCCAACCCATTACTATGATCATATATAACTTTGGCGGATCACCACAATCTGATATTCCTGTTTTTTATACATTAAATGGAGGAGCTGCGATAACCGAAGTTTTTAATGGCACTCTGGCCTCTCAGGAATCAGTAGAATACACTTTTTCTGTTACGGCAGATTTGTTCGAATTAGGAAATTATGATTTTCAGTTAGGAACAACATTAAGTGGTGATGAGAATACCGATAATGATACTATTAGTAGCACGGTAGTGCATGCATTATGTGCCCCAACTTCAGATTGTGCAGAGTTTGGTGATGGGATCACATACTTCGAATTGTCGAATGTTGTGAACACTTCGATACTTTGTAATACAGGATATGAAGATTTTTCAGAGCAGGTAATCGAATTAGATCGCACTCCCGGTGTTTATGACCTTATCATCCGGGCGGGTTTTGCTTCGGGTGATGTAGAGCGATTATCCTTATGGATTGATTTTAACGACGACAACCTATTTGATAATACCACAGAGCTATTATTAGATAACCAGGTAATAGATCGGGCCGATACCGATCGAAGTTTCAGGATCACCCTTAATAATAATGTCCCCCTGGGAATGCATCTCCTTAGGATTCGTGCCGGCGATACCGAAGTAAATGCCGGAGCCGGGCTAAATGATGCCTGTAATTCTATGCAATTTGGTACCACCCACGACTATACCGTAGTAATCGATGAAACTCAAAATCCCGGAGGCAACAACCAAACTGCCCTGATCGTTAGCAGCAAACCCGATCTAGAAAATCAGTTTTTGATCACCAAGGTAGATGTCAATGCCGAAAAAGAACAACGTATTTTTGTCTTCAATATACTGGGACAGTTGATTGTATCGAATAAAGTTAAAAAAGATGACAATAACAGATTTGTATATGATTTAGATATGTCCTATGCAAAATCGGGGGTATACTTTGTAAGACTTGGTAATAGAAAGAAGGGAAATTCTGTGAAGTTTATTGTGCAATAAACCTATTCATTACGCTTATTCATCTTTAGAATAGAAACCGGGCGTGCTTCATCACATCGGTTAGGCATCCTAAGGCTGGCAAATTTTACCCAGACTTTTTCGGGCACTTCAGTCTTAAGAAACTCTCTAAGATTAATAGGATCCAGATTGTCTTTATACTCGCTTACATTCAGAATATAAGGACATCCTTCAGATTTGCTTACCCTTATAGTCCCTTTACTAAACCCTTTTTCGATCATTTCTTTAGAAATATCTTGTCTGGGCTCAACGCTGGCAGTAACATCATCTTTACCCTCCACTCCTTTTGCCGGGATGCAATGATATAGACTTAATAACACCGCAAAGATGGATATTTTAAATACATTGTTCATAGAATATAAAGTTCCTAAAAATTTGTTAGAATACATCATTTTTTAAGAAATAAGGAAACAAAGTTTAGTAGTAAATCAGAAGTATCCGGAAGTTTATTAAAAAATGAAGAGAGAACGACGTTTTAAAAATCTAAAACACCAGCGATCAAGACCTGACAGGCTTGTACCAAACTTGTTTTGGTATCTAAACCTGTCAGGTCTGATTTTGTGATAAAAAGATATTTTCTAAAGATCTGCCTGAACATTACTGATACTAATGGATTATGGAGATTTCGTCAATGTTTTAGAAAACTTTCGGATGCTAGTGGTAGTAAATATCTTTTATATCCAAAAAGGGTCTTACTTGATACCCCTAAACCTTACTACAAACAGCTCCAAAGTACCTTATAATTTGTGGCTGGGAGCCTTATAAATTGTTCCAAAACCCCTTATAATTTACGACTAGGGGTTTTATAGTTAGTGTCTGGTAGGAAATATATCACTATTAAATTTGTTTCTTTTTGATGAGATTTTAATTAGATTATTACTAAAATTTATGTGTAAAATAAGGGATCGTCTAAGTGATTGCCGGGATAAAAACCGGCATTTCCAGGTTCCCTTAAGAAAAAAGATAAGAAGATGCTAATGATAAATTAGTAGTAAGTTTTATTTTTACTGAAAATTAAACCCGGATTCTGCGTTAGAACCTCGTTATGAAGGTTGAAAACGCAATAAAAGTGGCATTTTCCTGGTTTCGGCATCCCGATAGCTTATCGTTCTGGTGAAACTTGAAAATGAAGCGAAACGGCAGGTTTTGATGTGGTTTCAAGCTGTAATACCTGCCCGCCTGTCTACCGACAGCCTGCCTGGCAGTCAGGGTAGATCCAGCAGGCGGGGATTTTATAATGCAGAATCCGGATTAAAAACAAGATTTAATGAAAATCATCTCTTATAATGTAAACGGAATCAGGGCAGCCATCAACAAAGGCTTTTTGGATTGGTTACAACAAGCCGATCCCGATGTCATCTGTCTTCAGGAAATAAAAGCCACCAAAGACCAGTTGGATCTCGATATGTTTGCCGAAGCAGGATATCCTTATAATTACTGGTACAGCGCTCAGAAAAAAGGATATAGTGGTGTGGCCATTCTATCAAAAACAGCACCCGATCATATAGCCTATGGTACCGGGATAGAGTATATGGATTTTGAAGGCCGTAACCTGAGAGCAGATTTTAATGGGGTTTCGGTAATGAGCCTGTATCTGCCCAGTGGTACCAACCTGGATCGGTTAGAACATAAATTGCAGTATATGGCCGATTTTCAGCGTTATATAAATGGGTTAAAAAAAGAGTATCCAAACCTTGTAATCCTTGGGGATTATAATATATGTCATCAGGCAATAGATATCCACGACCCGGTGCGCAACAAAAATGTATCTGGATTCTTACCGGTAGAGCGTGAGTGGATCGGTAATTTTATTGATAGTGGGTTTATCGATTCTTTCAGATATTTTAATACAGAACCACATCAGTACTCCTGGTGGAGTTACAGGGCAAATGCCCGGGCCAATAACAAAGGCTGGCGTTTGGATTACGGAATGGTATCCCAACCATTACAAGATAAATTAAAAAGAGCCGTTATATTATCTGAAGCAAAACACAGTGATCATTGTCCGATTGTAGTCGAATTGGATGTTTAGATTTTTGATTAGTCTATAAGCAACTAGTACTAATCTTGCCAAAGATCTGGGTGTAAGCACAAGGAATTCTTTTTTAATTGAAAGGAGCAGAAACACCCCCTGTCCTGTCTACAGCCTGCCCACAACGATGTTGTGTCGTCCTCAAGGGGATAGTAATTCCCCCTTTGAAGGAGGATGTTTTTCGACCAGAATAGTCATATAACCATAAATAATAAAGAAAAAATAACCCCTTAAAACCCATAATATGATTAAAAGAATTGTATGTATTGTACTTATCGGAAGCCTGATGACCTCTTGCGTTACGTCTAAAGTATATAAAGACTTAGAAAGCAAATATGCCGATCTGAAGCGCGAAAACCGTAAAATGGAAGACGAACTGGCGGCTTTTGAAAAAACAAAAAAGGCGTTAGATAAATTAACTGCCGAATATGAAAAAACCAAGGCCGAAAGAGATGAGCTGCAACGTAATTATGATGCTGCACAGGCCAATTACAACAACCTGAAAAACTCGTATGACGCCCTCGAGAAAAACAGCTCTGCCGCTATTGCCGCCAATAGTAAGAAAAACAGAGAATTATTAAGAAAGCTAGAGGAGAAAGAACAAGCCCTGGCCCGGGAGCGTAATCGTTTGGATAAGCTGCAAAGGGATTTGGCCTCACGTTCTAAACGGGTAGATGAGTTGGAAGGATTGATTGCTGCCAAAGATGCCAAAATGCAGGCACTTAAAAAGGCGATATCCAAAGCACTACGCAACTTTGAAGGCAAAGGCCTCACTGTAGAAGAACGTAACGGGAAAGTCTATATTTCTATGGAAAACAAACTGCTGTTTGAATCGGGCAGCTGGGCGGTAGGAGTACAAGGACAAAAAGCCGTAAAGCAATTGGGTAAGGTACTTGGTAACAATCCCGATATCGCGGTCTTGATCGAAGGCCATACCGATAATGTACCCTATACAGGTACTACGCAATTATCGGGCAATTGGGACCTGTCTACCAAGCGGGCGACGGCCATTGTAAATATTTTACTGCAAAATAAGCAGATCGACCCGCAAAACCTTACCGCAGCCGGGCGCGGCGAACATGCGCCGGTAGCCAGCAATGATACCAGCGAGGGCAAAAGCAAAAACCGGCGTATCGAGGTGATCCTCACCCCCAAACTGGATGAGATCTCCAAGCTGTTGAAGGATATGTAATTCAGATTGTTGTCTTTTACACCCCCCTTGAGGGACTGGGGGGTGTACTGCAACCAGAGCATTGTATCCACCAATACATCAAAACCCAAAACCTCAGTAATTATAAGGGTCGAAGTGATATAGGGATCACTTCTAACTGATGTGGCATCACTTCGAAGTCATCGGCGATCAATTATAACTGATGGCTGATCACTTCCAGGTGATACAATATGGCTTCGAAGCCATCGAGAGGTGGTTCGAAGTGATCAAAGATCACTTTTAGGTGATGGTTGATCGTTTATAAGTGATCCCGGATGGCAAAAAAGCGATCCCCGATCAATTATATTTGATTCGGGATGACTTCGAAGCACCTTTTTGACCCTTCGAAGCATCAACCGATGAGCTCAAACTATCAAAACGATGCTTATAAGAATACCAAACATAAAAAAAGCGACCGGGAAGGTCGCTTTTGTTTATACTTTTGGTATTTAATTGAATAAACTATCCAATATTTTTGATACATCTGCATCTTGATTTTCTGCTAAAGTAGTTTTTAACTCTAAAAGTTTAGCCTGAAAAGTTTCTATTACACGTTCAGCATTCATTTTATCCAATAAAATATCCTTTCCAGTAGTGGTTAATAAATGATATTGGTAATGAGTTAAATGTTTAGGTTTAGACTTATCTAATTTTTTTTGTACTGATACGGTGCCTTTACCAGTGATAATAGAAATCACATTGCTTGCTGCAGTCACTTTATCAGTTTGTTCACTAAGATCTGTAGCTAAAGAATATACTAGGTCAAAAACTTCTGTAAGCTTTGACCAATCTTCTTGGGCTTGAGAGGTTACACTTACGCCTAGCATGAATACAAGTAGAAATAATTTTTTCATAATGTTTGGGTGTTAAATAATGTATTAAAAGTTTATAGGTTAATTACAATGGGTTATCTAACGGGATTAATATCATTTTATTGTTAAAATAACCTTAAAAATTGAGTCAAAATAGTCAATTTATTTGATAAAAACCAAAAAGCGTGCCACGAATTTTATGACCATCTTTAAATGCACTATAAATTTATAATGTGACACTAAAAAGAACGCTTTGAGTACACAGATAGTATAGAAGTAATAAAAAAACCAGAGTTTACTATATACAAAGTACCCATCAAAAACCACTGTTAAATATTGTGTCGAGAAGTAACATTTTTAGTTTCTTTGTTATCAACCATAAATAATAGTACTCATGAGACCAACCACAACCACAGTATCCTTTATAAGGATCGTATTTCTTATTGTATCAATGATAAGTGTTGCCCAGGTAGTAAACGATACTCTCCCCGCCTGGCATTATTACCAAAAAGCAGATTCTTTATTGACCGCCAGAAAATACGACAGCTCTGTTACTCATTTTAAAAAGGCTTTGCCTATATACCAAAAAGCAAATGCCTGGGAACGGGTAGCAAGTTGTTATAATAAGATTTCTGAAGGTCAATTGGATAGTAGGAAATTAGAAAAATCGTTGCAAAGCGCGAAAATAGCTTTAAAAATTTGTAAAGATTATCTTGATAAAGATCATAAAGAAAAAGCAAATACTTTTGACAATATAGGTAGATATTATCAAAGGCTCCCAAAGTATAAAGAAGCATTATTCTATTATGAAGAAGCACTCAAATTAAGACAAAATAAGTTTTCCGAATATCATCCGGATATTGCTACCTCTTATACCAATTTGGCAATTCTTCATGTTAATCTTTCAGAATATTATAAAGCCATAGAATATTACAATAAAGCATTATCTATCAATTCAGAGGTCTATGGTGTGAATTATCAAAAAAATGGAAAGATATATAACGGAATTGGTGTTTCATATAGAGAGCTTGGAAAATCAAATAAGGCCTTAGACTATTATAAAAAGAGTTTAGAAATAACCATTAATAAATATGGAGAGCATCATCTTTATGCAGCGTATAGTTATACTAATATAGGTGTTTTGCATTATAGCTTAATGAGATACGATAAGGCATCAGAATTTTATCAAAAAGCATTACAGATTTTTATTGAAAAGAATTTTTTAACAGGTATCGCTGATATTTATCAGAATATTGGAATCATTCTACTTCATAAAGGAGAAATTGATAGAGCATTAGAGTATTATAAAAAGGGGTTGAATAAAAATATAGAAATTTATGGAAATGATCATCCTAAGATTGGAATTATATATAATAATATAGGTGTGGTCTTTTCGGAGAAGGAGGATCATGAGAACGCTTTAAATTACTATAATAAAAATTTACAAATTTGTAAGAAAGTCTATGGAGAATATCATCAAAATACTGGTGTGATGTATCACAGTATTGGTAATGTTCATAGGCGTAAAAAGGATTATTCCTTAGCTTTAGATTTTTATAAGAAAAGCTTAGCTGTATATGCTTCCGTATTTGATGAAAATCATCCTGATATTGCAGGTATATATGGTAGTCTTGCAATTCTTTACTTAGAAAAGAAAAATTATAATGATGCTTTGTTTTATTCTCAAAAGAACTTAAATCTTCTGCAAAATTTCTATGGCAAACAGAATCCTCTTTCCACACAAACATTAAATCAAATAGCAGACATTTATAGTAAACAAAAAGATTATGATAAAGCAATTTATCACTATAATAAAGCACTTAAAGTAAATATTAAAAACAAAGACGATAAAAACTTTGAAAATACTCTTGATTCTAATAAGCACTATGACTTAAAACTATTGATAGAAACCCTCCAGGGAAAAGCCCAAACCTTACAATCAAAATATGTAGAAAGTAATAAAGTAAGTAACCTTCAACAAAGTATTAAGATATATGAACATGCAGATATACTAATTAATTATATAAGGAAATCGTTTAAAAATTATCAAGACAAAATCACCTTTGCAAAAAGTGCCAAAGAAATATACCGGGGTGCGATAGAAGCACAACTACTACTACATCAATCACAAAAAGATCAAACATCGTTGGAACAGGCCTGGTATTATGCCGAAAAAAGCAAAGCCAATACCTTAAAAGAGCTGTTAAACCACGCCAAAGCCTTTTCGGGCTTACCCGAAACGCTGGTCTCCCTGGAAAAAGACTTGCGTACCGAGGCATCTTTTTACCAATCGCAACTCGCCAAAGAGCAATCGGGAGCACAACCCGATTCTTTAAAAATAACAGAACATGAAAACAACCTCTTTGAGATCAGCCGGCGGCAGGACTCGCTTACGGCCGTCTTAGAAAACAATTATCCCAAATACCACCAGCTGAAATATCAAAATCAAACGGTTTCGGTAGCCGAGATCCAAAACAAGCTCGATGCGCAAACCAGCTTGCTGGAGTTTTTTACTGCCGATAGTGTGACCTATGCCTTTACGATCACCAAAAACCAGCTGGAAGTGCAGGAACTGGCTACGCCAAACCTTGCCGATCGGGTCGAAGAATTTCGCCATCATATCACCACCAAAGACCTGGCTACCTACAAAACCTCGGCCCATGCCTTATACAACACGTTGATCGCCCCGGTCAAAGAGCAATTGCAGGGCGACCGGCTTATCATCATTCCCGATGGTCCGCTATGGCATTTGAATTTTGAGCTGTTACTCACACAAAAAGGTGCCTCCAATAACCCCAAGGATTTGCCGTATTTGCTTAAAGACCATGCGATCAGCTATGCCAATTCGGCCAATCTGTTGTTTGCCGGAGATAAAAGCACTATCCCATCACAACCACAAGAGTGCCTGGCCTTTTCGTTTTCAGACAGCACCCAGACTACCGAGACCAATATAATGCGCCTGGCTACCTTGCGAGATACCAGCGATGACCTGCCGGGTACCCGCAAAGAAATCAAAGCAATTGCCGATATTATCGACGGGCAATACTTTTTTGGCTCACAGGCCATTGAGGCCAATTTTAAAAAACATGCCAACCACTACGGCATCCTGCACCTGGCTCTGCATGGCGAGGTAGACAATGAACATCCCGAGAACTCCAAACTGTTTTTTACCAAAAACAAAGATACCCTCGAAGACAATCTGCTCTACAGCCACGAGTTGTTCGCGCTCGATATTCCGGCGGCACTTACCGTACTGAGTGCCTGCAATACCGGCAGCGGTAAAATCGCCAAAGGCGAAGGGATTATGAGCCTGGGCAATGCGTTTCAGTATGCTGGCACCCAAAGTTTGCTGCTTACCGGTTGGGAAGTATCAGATCAAACCACTCCCGAGCTCATGAAATATTTCTACACCAACCTAAAAGAAGGTATGAACAAAGCCAAAGCCCTGCAACAAGCCAAATTGCAATACCTGCAAACGGCACAGATCAATCGTACCCATCCGTTTTATTGGGGAGGTTTTTATTTGGTGGGAGAAACTGCGCCCATCAATTTTGAAAATGATACGATATGGTACTGGGTTTTGGGATTGGTGATACTGAGTGTTATAATTTTAATAGTGTTTTGGTATAGAAGGAGCGTGAAAAATTAGATGTATAACTCTCTCCCTTCGAAGGCTACGGTATCCACTATCTTTTGAATGTAGAAATTATGGATGAAAACTTGGTCAAAACATCCCCCTAACCCCCTTCAAAGGGGGAATTACTATCCCCTTGAGGGGATTATAGGGGTGTTTTTGACACCTTTTAATATTTGTGGGTACCGTAGCCCTCAAGGGAAGGGAATATGATTTGTCTATAAAAGTGAAATTTGTCGTACACCCCATTGGTGAAGTGTACTTGCTAATTCAAGTAAAATACGTACTTTTACAGAAGTTCTTTGTAACCATACTCCATAGTTTTTGAATTTATGTTTAATTTAAATACTATGAAAAATGAATTGGAAAATTCAAAAGCTATTGAATGGTGAGACAATCGTCTCCAAAGAACCTGGTAATTCTATGTTGCCTATTCTGAAATCAAAACAAGCTGTGATCCTTGAACCCGTACATTGGGAAGATTGTGAAACAGGAGATATTGTTTTTTGTAAAGTAAGAGGCAACTGTTATACGCATTTGGTAAAAGGAAAAAATGCGAAACGAGGATTGCTGATCGGTAATAACCGAGGCCGCCTGAACGGGTGGACCAAAAATGTATATGGCAAAGTAATTGAGATATTACCGATGTCATAGAAGTAGCGCTGATAGCGCTTTTTTTGTTTATAAATAATACCTTCATTATATATAATCATCAATGACCACCCGCAACCGAGGAAAAGAAGGCAGCGATGATCGCCTGTTTGGCGATCTCAAAATGCAGCAAAGCTTAAAAGAAGCTGTAAAAGATATGTGTTACTTACGCTCTCGGGGTTTTGCAGAAAAGTCATCGGTACAGCTGGTGGGAAATCGATATAAACTCAATGCCCGACAACAAAAAGCCTTACAGGGGATGAGCTGTAGTGAGCAACAACGTATACTGCGGAATACATATACCGTGACACCAAAACAGCTAAAAGATCAAACTATAGTTATCGATGGGTTTAATCTGTTGATTATTCTGGAAAGTGCCTTGTCTGGAGCTTATGTTTTCAAGGGGGCAGATGGTTACTATCGCGATGTGTCTGGTGTTCATGGAACCTATAAACGCGTACAAAAAACCGAAGAAGCCATACAAATTGTAGGCAATGCACTTAATGAATTAGAAGTGACATCGGTGCACTGGTATTTTGACGCTCCGGTTTCTAATAGCGGAAGGTTGAAAACGTTATTTCGCGAAACAGCAGCGCAATATCATTTTCCCTGGAAAATAGACCTGGTCAATAACCCGGATAAAGTATTGGCCGAATCAAATCACATTGTGGTAAGCTCTGATGCATGGGTATTAGATAGGGCACAAAAGAACTTCAATCTTGCGGCATATTTAATTGAACGCTGCTGTAAAGAAGCAAATATCATATTTTCAGAATAATACTTCAAAAATTCCTTTTTACTCACTCAATAGTACTGTTCACTCATTCTGTGTTTTGTAATCCGTCATTACGTTTTACTTTTACGGTATATCAACAATAAAATTCATTTGTTAGGTGGAGTAGGAGTTAATTTTAGGTTGATTAGTTGTGTGAAACGGATGCGGCAATGGGGTAGTCGTATCCGTTTTTTTTATGATATGCAGGATTTTGGGATACTTTTTTCATATTTGGTTATATATTTAACCTGGGTTTAAAAAATATTCAAATAAACAATGTACGAATTCCATCTAACCATTAAAAAACAAATACATAAACATATGAAAACAATTCTTATCCCGCTTTTTGTTTTGGCTTTGATTGTAGGTGTTTCCTGTAAAGGTGATGCTGAAAAAAAGACAAATGATACACAAGTCGAGACTTCGACAGAGACTGTAGAGAATACATCAAACGACAAAAATTCCTCATCACCCGTTTCTGAAAGCACTGGTAATTCTGGGATCAGTACCAAATCAAAAGCAGACTTAACACCGGTAGATCTGGAATATATAGTTAAGGACTTTATAAGTTGTAAAGCCAAAGCTACAGAACGTAATGACTGCCGAAGCCGAATTACCAAAGTTATTAGTGAAACCTATAATTTATCAGAGTTTAAAGATCCGGAATTAGGACATGTTATTTATGATAGTATACGTCCTATTATCGAAAGATCCGGAGATTGGGAGCGTATCGGTACAGCGATGGATCAGGAAATATTGGATCGTGCTTTGGCGCATACCAATAGTGGAGGTTTATCTCTGGTCATAGATACTTCAACAGCCTATGGGCATGTAGTGATGATGCTTCCCGGAGAAACTAAAAAATCCGGCTCCTGGGCGTTGAAATTACCTACAGTGCTGTCGCTGGTTAATTATAAGCCCGAAAAATCATTTCATGATAAGTCACTTTCATACGCTTTGAGTAAAAGTGAAGAGCTGATGGTATACATTAGGAAATAGTTAGTTACTACATCAAAAAAAGCTTGTGCAGCATTTAGTATGGTATGAATGCACAGGTTTAAAAAAAAAGATTTAAGAAACTTTGCCTGCTTCAATTCGTAGCGCTGCTATGAAGTGCAAAAAAGTTTAAATCACTTCCATATATCGCAGATATATTCCACATTTATTATGATAATTTTTACATCGGTTTAGGGGAAGAGTTTCTACTTTTGCAAGCATTAATCAACAAGAACGACTACTTAAAAATGAAATACACCACACTACCCAACACAGACATCAACGTAAGTAAAATATGCCTGGGCACCATGACCTGGGGACAGCAAAATACAGAAGCAGAAGGACACCAACAACTGGATTATGCTATTGATCAGGGCATAAATTTTATCGATACCGCAGAGTTATATTCCGTTCCGGCCAGAAAAGAAACGCAGGGAAGCACAGAAAGAATTATCGGTACCTGGTTACAGAAAACAGGAAAACGAAATGAAGTGGTGATTGCTACAAAAATAGTAGGACCCAAAGATTTTGCAAGTCACGTTCGCACAGGAGGTTATACCAAGGCAGAGTTTACAGATGCTATCAACAACAGTTTGCAACGATTGCAAACCGATTATATTGATTTGTATCAATTGCACTGGCCCGAGAGAAATACCAACTTCTTTGGGGTAAAAGGATATACACATGATGATCAAGAGCAATGGCAGGATAATTTTAATGAAGTATTGGGATACCTTCAGGATTTTGTAAAGGAAGGAAAAATACGGCAGATCGGGGTTTCTAATGAAACGGCTTATGGAGTGATGCGCTACGCGGAAGAGGCCCGAAATGGAGCACTAAAGATCATTACGGTTCAAAATCCATATAATCTATTAAATCGTAAAGATGAAATTGGCCTTACCGAAGTGCTGCATCGCCAGAATATAGGGCACTTGCCTTATTCTCCTCTTGGATTTGGACAATTAACCGGGAAATACCTTGAGGAAACACCCAAAAATGCAAGGGTTACCCTGTTTCCTCAGTTTGCAAGATATCATAATGAGAATTCATTTAAGGCTACTCGGGCATACAATGAAATAGCCAAAAAATATAATATTAGCTTAACTCAAATGGCTTTGGCATTTGTGAATGATCGTCCGTTTGTGACCAGCAATATTATTGGTGCTACTACGATGGATCAATTAAAAGAGAATATCGATAGTATTAATCTTACGCTGTCTGATGATATTTTGAAGGAAATTGAAGCAGTGCATGAAAACATTCCAAATCCGGCGCCGTAAATTACCCAAACAAATATTCAACCACATCCTCGATTTTAGCAACAAGCTGCATTCGGATTTTGGTATTTTGCAAGGATATCTTATTGTATTTGGAAACGAATATGGTTGAGAACCCTAGTTTCTCTGCTTCCTGTATACGTTGTTCTACGCGGGTTACCGGTCGTATTTCTCCTGCCAGTCCCACTTCGGCAGCAAAACAATACTCTTTGGGGATGGGGATATCTTCACTGGAAGATAATATGGCAGCAACTACAGCCAAATCGATGGCGGGATCATCTACCGAGATCCCTCCGGTAATATTCAGGAAGACATCTTTGGCTCCCAGCCTGAAACCGGCACGTTTTTCTAAAACGGCCAGGATCATGTTTAGGCGCTTTAAATTGTAGCCAGTAGCACTGCGCTGGGGTGTTCCGTAGACCGCTGTGCTTACCAGTGCCTGTATTTCTATCATTAAGGGGCGCATACCTTCCAGGGTTGAAGCGATGGCAGTACCACTTAATTCTTCGTCTTTTTTAGAAATTAGAATCTCACTGGGATTAGTAACCTCTCGCAATCCGCTTCCCTGCATCTCGTAGATTCCTAATTCTGAGGTCGAACCAAATCGGTTTTTTAAGGCTCTCAGGATTCGATACACATGATTACGGTCTCCTTCAAACTGCAATACTGTATCGACCATATGCTCCAGGATTTTGGGGCCGGCGATATTTCCGTCTTTTGTGATGTGGCCAATAAGCAGTACCGGAGTTGCAGTTTCTTTGGCAAATTTGATCAATTCTGTAGTACACTCCCTGATTTGGGAAATGCTGCCGGCACTACTCTCGATATAATCGCTATGTAGTGTTTGTATAGAATCTATAATGACTATATCGGGGTCAATAGCTTCAATTTGCCTGAATATATTTTGAGTTTTGGTTTCGGTAAGGATTAAACAATTATCTGTTTTAGAGGTTATGCGTTCTGCACGCATTTTGATTTGTTTTTGGCTTTCCTCACCAGAAACATATAAGGTTTTATAGGGTAGTTTAAGGCTTATTTGCAGCAATAATGTACTCTTTCCTATTCCGGGTTCACCGCCTAATAAGGTTAAAGAACCGGGAACCAATCCTCCGCCGAGGACACGATTCAATTCTGCATCTTCAGTATTATATCGGGCTTCCTGGCTCGTATCAATTTCCGAAATTCTAAGAGGTTTGGCGGTTTTATTTATTTTTGATGCAGTTGTTGCCGTTTTCCAATCGCTTTTCTCTGCTTTTTGAACTACTTCTTCGGCAATAGTATTCCATTCTTTACACGAAGTGCATTGCCCTTGCCATTTGGCATATTGCGCTCCGCAGTTCTGACAGAAAAAAACAGTTTTGGTTTTAGCCATTTGTTAACATAACGATACCTGCGAGGTTTTCAAATCCTTGCAGGTATTTAAGGGTTGGATTTACCAACCAAAATCTTCCTTGATTTTATTTACTTTATCCAGCATATAATCTTTGGTTAAAAAAGCAACTTCGGCAAGTTGAAAACCATTTTCATAAGCTCTCATCGCTTTTTTGGGCTCTCCGGTTTGTTCGTAGAACATACCCAGATAATAATGCCCTAACATTACATCTGGATGTTCTTTTATAGCCAGTTTACCTAATGGTTCTAATTCTGACCAGGTTTGATTCTTTTCTATCGCGGTTGATACGGCAATAAAATCGTTTATTCGTATCTCGCGCTTTATACCATATAATTGTTCTGTAGTTCTATACATATCTACCAGATAATCGTATGGAGAGGTTTCTATAGTGAGCAATACGTCTTTATATGTTTTTTTGCTGATTGGGCGGTACATTTCAAAAATAGCTTCGAGAGCTTTAGGGATTCCTCTTCCTACCAGCGTATAGTGTGAGGACTCATCGAAATTATCAAAGAAATAATGCATATCTGGATTTTCTATGGCCTGCATTTTTTCGTCGAATGCCACAAGTTCTTTTTTAATATTATCTGCATCATTTGTCGCTGTAGCGAGATAATACCAAATATCGGAAATAGTTGCCAACTTGTTGGTAATTCGCTCTGCCATCGGGGGGGCTAATTCTGGACTAAGACATATATATCCTTGAAAAATAGGATTGTCTTTAAACAGGAAATAGTTAATAAAATTGGCCGTATAATCATGCCCTACAATAATTTTGAGCTGGGCTGTACGATAGGTTTTATTCAAATGAGGAACCAGTTCCTGGCCTATAAACTCAAAGAACTCTGCTCCTTTGAGCTCAGGCAGGAATTCTGCATTGTCATATCGGCAATCATCGACCCTGGTTTTGCGTTGATTGACTCCAACGACAATCGATTCGGGCATATCTTCCCAATAAGAAAAGTAGTCTACATTTCCGGCTACGGGTTCAAACAAGTAATCTCCATCAAGAACAATAATCAGAGGATATGTTTTTTCCACATTTTTCTTGTAATTGCGGGGAAGTTGAATTTTCAGCTCTCTGCTTTGGTCTAATTTTATAGATCTGAAGGACTCATAAATAGCCTGACTATAACCAGAAATAACAAAAATACAAGCCAAGATAAGAGTTATGCTTTTTTTCATAAGTACAATAGGATTTAAGGTTAAGCAAGGAACAATATATAAATTATTTCCTTATTTCTCTCTGTTTACAATTGGTAGAAACAAAAAGGATAACGCTCCGATAACAATGTTTATTGCAGTTTGTGACCCCCATAAGATCCATCCAAATGCTTCTCCGGAGGATTTTTCAATATCAAATAATAATAAAATAGTTGCTATTGCTATTGGAAATGCCCCAATGCCTCCATTGGTGAAGGTCATTGCAAACGACCCCGCTACAAAGGTGGCCAATAAAGGGCCTAAAGATAAAGAGGTCGTTTCGGGAACGGTAAATTTGATAACGTAAAACATTCCTACGTATAATATCCAGATAAGCAGCGTATGGAAAATAAAAGCACCTTTTTGCTTGATTTTGGAAACGGTTTTAATCCCTTCTAAAATCCCATCTCCAAAATTGCGTAGTTTAACCAATATGGGATTATTTGAAGTTTTTGTAATGCTAAGGAATGCGATTCCTAATATTAATAAACCTAGTAAAATAGCAAGATATATAAACGGGCTTGCAATTTTTTCTTCTAAATAAGATAATAGTTTTTTTGATTGGAAAAGTAAGGTGATCGCTATGATTAATAAAAGCATGATCAAATCAATAACCCTCTCAGAGATAATGGTCCCAAAAGCTTTTTTGAAAGGGATACCTTCATAAGTAGATATGGTACCGCCACGAAGCACTTCTCCAGACCTGGGGATTCCCAGATTGGCCAAATACCCGATCATCACTGCCATAAAACTATTAGATACTTTGATCGAATATCCTAAGGGTTCTAGTAAAAATTTCCAGCGGTATGCTCTTGACAGATGGGAACACACCCCCATAATAAGTGATAAAACCACCCATTTAGGATTGGCTTGCGTAATATATTGCAGTGTTTTTTGTCTTTCTTCGGGAGTGGCAGAATAAATAGAATACCAAATTAAAAAAACTCCCAGTGCTAGCGGGAGTATAATTTTAAGAAACTTTATAAGTTTAGGGTTCACTATTATTTTAATAAATTATTTTCCTCGTTGGGAAACAGCAATTTCGGTTTGAAGTTTTTGGCTTCTTCAATATCCATCATTGCATACGTGATGAGTATTAATATATCTCCTTTTGCTACTTTTCGTGCGGCGGCACCATTTAACGTGATTTCACCACTATTTCTAGGCCCTGGGATAGCATAGGTTTCTAACCGCTCCCCATTATTGTTGTTTACAATCTGTACCTTTTCACCTTCAATAATATTGGCGGCGTCCATAAGATCCTGATCAATGGTAATACTACCAATATAATTAAGATCGGCACCCGTCACTTTAACGCGATGAATTTTTGATTTTACTACGTGTACAAGCATGCTACAAAGTTAGTTATTTTTAATTTAGGGCAATGTTATCAATGAGTCTTATTTCTCCGGCAAATACTGCTATAAATGCTCGGTATTTCGTGTTTTTTTGTTTTCGTTTTATAGATTTCAGATCAGAGACCTTGGCAATCTCAAAATATTCCAATGTTAACACTTCATTATTTTCAAATTGCTCTGAAACCCATTCACTTAACTTATATACACTTTTTGTGCCAAAGTCTTTTTTTATTTGCTTCAGGGTTTTGTAAATCATTGGAGATACAGCCAGTTGTTTATCGTTTAGTCTTTTATTTCTGGAGCTTAAAGCCAGGCCCGTTTTCTCTCGATAAATAGGACATCCTACTATTTGTACTGACAATTTTTCAATTTCAACCAGCTTTTTTACAATTTGGAGTTGCTGAAAATCTTTTTCGCCAAAATATGCTCTGGTAGGAGATACTATGGTAAACAAATGTTTTAAAACAGTTCCTACTCCATCAAAATGACCCGGCCTGTATTTACCTTCCATCTCATTTTCCAATCCGCCAAAATCATAGTCTATAGATGACATTTGGTCACCATAAACGTCTTTGGGTGTTGGTGCAAAAACGATAATGTTTTCTGATAATTCTGATAAAAGTCGAACATCTGATGGTAAGGTTCTGGGATAATTGACTAAATCTTGTGAGTTATTAAACTGGGTTGGATTTACAAAAATACTGACTAAAACGATTTCATTTTCTTTAATAGCCCTTTTAACCAGCGCAAGGTGCCCCTCATGCAAAGCACCCATTGTAGGAACAAATCCTATCGATTTGTTCCTTTTGGTAAGAGCTGCAACATCTGCTGCTATATCTAGTCTTTTTTCGTGTACCCGCATCGGTCTCAAATTTAAAGGCGTGCAAAAATAAGATATTACTGGCAGACTGCATAAATTTTCGTAATTTTGCAAAATTAATTCCAAAAGGAGGACGATAAAAGTATCGATTATATGAAAGATAAGAGGATATTGTATGTATCATCAGAAGTAATACCCTACCTGCCAGAGACCGAAATCTCATCTATGTCTTTTGAAGCACCAAGAATGGTGAATAGCAAAGGAGGTCAAATAAGAATTTTCATGCCCAGATATGGTAATATTAATGAAAGAAGACATCAATTGCATGAAGTAATTCGACTTTCGGGGATGAATTTAGTAATCAATGATTTAGATATGCCCCTTATTATTAAGGTCGCGTCTATTCCAAAAGAAAGGATGCAGGTATATTTTATCGATAATGAGGATTATTTTAAGAGAAAAGCCACACTAACCGACGAGGAAGGAAATTTGTTCCCCGATAATGATGAGCGAGCCATTTTTTTTGCCAAAGGGGTTATAGAAACAGTTAAAAAATTAAACTGGTCTCCAGATGTAATCCATGTGCACGGCTGGCTGGCTTCACTTTTACCACTGTATCTAAAGAACTATTACGCCAATGAACCGCTTTTTGGACACAGTAAGATTGTGACATCGGTATATGAGCGTGGTTTCGACGGGACGTTGGATAATCATATGATGGAGAAAGTAAAGTTTGATGGAATAGATGAGGAAAGAATAAAAGATTTAGCAAAACCAACATATAATAATGTGATGAAGGTAGCTATAGATAATTCTGATGCAATCATTGTAGGCTCTGAAGAAATACCCGATGAACTTATAAAACATTTACAAACCATAGACCAACCTGTTTTAGAATACAAAAAACCAGATGAATTTGCAGATGCATATGAAGCTTTCTATGAGACAGAGGTTTTGGTGTAAGCAAATTGAATTACTATTGAATTACTTATGAAATTGACAAACATTTATATTAAAATAGCAGCTATAGTAGCTGTTTTTACTTTTTTTTCTTGTGATGATGATTTTAATACGGTGGGAAGTGAAATTATAGGAGATGTTAATTTTGAAGAGAAACAATATACCTCCGTCCCGATAGCATATAGTAAAAAATTTGAAAGAGTACGTACAAGTAATCTTCAAGCTGATGATGGTTTTCATGCCAATTTACTGGGAGTATACAATGATCCCATATATGGCCAATCTGTATATGGTATCTTGTCTCAGGTAATCCCAGATCAATTTGATCCGAGTTTTGGCGATAATGCAGTTTTGGATAGTGTAGTTCTTAGCCTGCCGTATTACAGTACACAAACAGGGACAGAGAGTGTTGAGATAGATGAAAATACAACCGAAACCAGAACACTGTATAGTTTAGACTCAGTATACGGTAATCAACCTTTTAATTTGGCGGTATATCAGTCTAATTATTTTTTAAGAGACTTCGATCCAGCATCCAATGAAAGGCAAATTTATTATTCTAATGATATTGAAACTTTTGGTGATGAGGTTTTAGGTGATGGAGTGCCTTTATATACCAATGATACCTTCCTTCCTTCAAATAAAGAAGTCGTTTTGAAAACAGAAGAAACCGATACAGAAGGAAATGTTCAAACAACCAGAACACGCATTACTCCCAGAGTAAGGGTTAAATTTTCAGATGATATTCGGGATAAATTTAAAGCCCAGTTTTTGGATAAAGAAGGTAGTGCAGAGCTAAGTAATCCAAATAACTTCAGAAATTATTTCAGAGGAATCTATTTTAAAGCAGAACCTGTAAATGGCAATGGAAACCTGGTATATTTTAATATCTCTGAAGCAAATATAACGTTACATTACAGTTTTGATAGCACAGATACTTCAGATGGAGATGGCAGTGGTGATGTCGAGAGGGATCAGGGTGATTTGGTATTAACATTTTCAAATAATATTGTAAATGATATAAGAACCGAGCTGGATCCGGAGATTGCAGAAGAATTAAAGGTAGAGAATCAGGATGTAGTAAATGGAGAAGACAATTTGTATCTAAAAGGAGGAGACGGATCCTATGCGGCGATAGATTTGTTTGGAGGCACTATCATTAATGAAAATGGAGAAGAAGAAAACGAATTGGATTTCTTAAAAAGACAAGATTGGTTAATTAATGATGCGAGTCTTAAATTCTATATCAACCAGGATAAAGTGACATCGGGAGACGCAGAGCCAGAAAGAATTTATATATTTAATACAGAAACAGGAGCGGTACTGGCAGATTATGGTTTGGATGTAAATTTAAGACTAGTTAATCGGGAGGACCCGGTAAATTCAATCCTCAATCATTTAGGTAGAATCAGCAGAGATTCTGACGAAAAAGGAGAATTCTACAGAATTAGACTCCCCCAGCATATAACAAGTCTTTTGAATGACGAAGATGCAGAAAACCTTACATTAGGAGTTTCTGTTTCTCAAAATGTAAATATAACAACAGGCATACTTAGTGATACCCCCACAACGCAAGATGATGTAATTCCCACGACATCTATAATTTCTCATGAAGGAACCATTCTCTATGGAAATGGAGAAAACGTTCCAGAGTCAAAACGTTTAAAACTGGATATTTTTTATACAGCATCAAAAGACAACTAACAACAATATTAAAAACTTGAATCATGTGCGGAATAGTAGGGTATATAGGTCATAGAGAGGCCTATCCAATCATTTTAAAAGGATTAAAAAGACTAGAATACAGGGGGTATGATTCTGCAGGGATTGCCCTTTATGATGGCAGTGATATCAAATTGTCAAAAACCAAAGGAAAGGTAACTGATCTTGAAGAGCGATTATTAAAAGAAATTTCTACAAAAGGAACTATAGGCATCGGGCATACAAGATGGGCGACGCATGGGGTACCCAACGATGTAAATTCACATCCACACTATTCTAATTCTGGAAATCTTGTTATTATACATAACGGAATTATTGAAAACTATGAAACCCTTCGCAAAGAATTACTAAAACGGGGATATAGTTTTACCTCAGAAACAGATACTGAAGTATTGGTGAATCTTATAGAAGATGTAAAAACCAAAGAAAATGTAAAGCTGGGTAAAGCAGTTCAAATAGCTTTGAATCAAACTGTGGGGGCCTATGCAATTGCCGTTTTTGATAAGCAAAAACCTGATGAAATTGTAGTGGCACGATTGGGTAGTCCGTTAGCGATTGGAGTAGGCGAAGATGAGTTTTTTATTGCGTCTGATGCTTCTCCATTTATAGAATACACCAATAATGCAATTTACCTTGAAGATGGTGAAATGGCTATCGTGCGAAGAAATAAAGAAGTTAAAGTAAGAAAAATCCAGGATGATAGCCTGGTAGACCCATATCTGCAAGAATTACAGATCAATCTGGAGCAAATTGAAAAAGGAGGCTATGATCATTTTATGTTAAAAGAGATCTATGAGCAACCCAATGCAATTAGTGACACCTACAGAGGTAGAATGCGAGTTGCAGAAGGCATCATAAAAATGGCCGGGATAGATGATAATCTTGCGAAGCTGCTAAATGCAAAGCGGATCCTTATTATAGCCTGCGGTACTTCATGGCATGCGGGGCTGGTTGCAGAGTATATTTTTGAAGAATTAGTTCGTTTGCCTGTAGAAGTAGAATATGCCTCAGAGTTTAGATATCGTAATCCCGTAATACATCAGGATGATGTGGTAATTGCTATTTCGCAGAGTGGAGAAACTGCCGATACCATGGCTGCTATCAAATTGGCTAAAGAAAAAGGGGCTTTTGTTTTTGGTGTATGTAATGTAGTGGGATCTTCTATATCCAGAGAGACACATGCAGGTGCTTATACCCACGCAGGGCCAGAGATTGGTGTTGCTTCTACCAAAGCTTTTACTACTCAAATTACTGTTCTTTCTCTAATAGCATTAAAATTAGCAGAGCGAAAAGGAACTGTCTCTAATAGTGATTTTCACTATTATTTACAAGAATTAGAAAGAATTCCAGAAAAAGTAAAAGCAGCGTTAGCATCCAATGATCATATTAAGTTTATTGCAGATACCTATAAAAACGCAAAGAACTTCCTGTATTTAGGTAGGGGATATAACTTTCCGGTTGCATTAGAAGGGGCATTAAAGTTAAAAGAGATTTCATATATACATGCAGAAGGATATCCTGCAGCAGAAATGAAACATGGCCCAATTGCATTAATTGATGAGCATATGCCGGTTGTAGTAATCGCTACCAAAAAAGGGCATTATGATAAAGTGGTAAGTAATATCCAGGAAATTAAATCCAGAAAAGGAAAGATCATAGGAATCGTTACCGAAGGAGATGTTACTGTAAAACAATTAGCAGATCATGTAATTGAAATACCTGAAACCGAAGAATTCTTAACCCCTCTTCTTACTACAATACCCTTGCAGTTATTATCTTATCATATAGCAGTAATGCTTGATAAAAATGTGGATCAACCACGTAATTTGGCAAAATCTGTGACTGTGGAATAACATTTATTTCACATAAAATTAACTTTTTTTTAAGATTTGTTTAAAAAATGTATATTTGCTAAACAAATCTTAAAAAAAAGTTAATTTTATGAAGAAATTTACATTTATGTCAATGCTATTAATGAGCTTTGCAGGCATTGCACAAAATACGATTACCGGTAAGGTTGTGGATGCATTTAATGAACCTTTACCAGGTGTTAATATAATCTTAAAAGGCGGTGAAGAAAGAACAATCACAGATTTTGATGGTTTCTTTTCACTAACCGTAAAAAAAGCATACCCCTTTTCTATTGAAGCAAGCAGTGTAGGTTTTGATTCTTCTACCGAAGTTATTTCTTCAGGTACCACCGATATAACTATTATCCTGGAAGAAATTAACTTTCTGGACGAGTTGGTAATTTCTGCTTCCAGAGCTCCCGAACGTATATTTGAATCTCCGGTGAGTATTGAGCGTTTCGGGATAAAAGAAATTAAGAATACTGCTTCGGCAGACTTTTACGGTGGTTTGGAAAACTTAAAAGGTGTTGATGTAAATACCAATAGTTTAACACTAAAATCTATAAATACAAGAGGTTTTGCCACATTTACCAACACACGTTTTGTGCAATTGGTAGACGGCATGGATAATACTGCACCAGCATTGAATTTTGTTTTAGGAAACCTTTCTGGTTTAAACGAATTGGATGTGAATAGTATAGAATTACTACCAGGAGCATCTTCTGCCTTATATGGAGCAAATGCTTTTAATGGTATTTTGTTTATGAATAGTAAAAATCCTTTTGATCATCAAGGAATCAGTGCTTATGTAAAAGGAGGTATTACTTCTCAGGAGGCTGCAGGAGACAATCAATTTGTTGATTATGGGGTTAGAATGGCACATGCTTTTTCAGATAAGTTGGCTGGGAAAGTAACTTTCTCTTTTCTTAGAGGAACCGACTGGCTTGCGGCCGATAAGCAGGATTTATCTAATCCGGGAGCAGATAGATCAAATCCGGGATATAACGGTGTGAATGTGTATGGGGATGAAGTAGCGCAAAGTTTGGGCACCGTAGGCCAAGACTTGGTTGAAGCAGGTTTTTTAACTCAGGCACAAGCAAGTTTATTACCAAATACATTGGTAAGTAGAACAGGGTATGACGAAAGCGACTTAAATGATAACAAGGTCGAAAGTTTAAAATTTGATGCAGCATTACATTATCGCCCATTTGCCAATGATTTTGAAATTATTTATAACGGTAAAATAGGTAGAGGAACTACAGTAACTCAAGACGCAAACAGAACCTCATTACGTAACTTTTTGTTGCAGCAACATAAACTAGAATTTAAAAATGATAACTTCTTTGTGAGAGGATACATTACCGCCGAAGATGCAGGAGATTCTTATGATATTAGATTTACCGGGATCAATATAAACAATAGATGGAAGAGTAATGAAGACTGGTTTGGGCAGTATGCAGGAGCATACCTGGCCGCACTTCCATTAGGAGAAGACCAGGCTCATGCTGTTGCCAGGCAAACAGCCGATACAGGTCGTTTTATTCCTGGTACTCCAGAATTTCAGCAGGCATTCAATTCGGTAATCGGAAATCCGGATCTTTCTCAGGGCTCTAAGTTTCAAGAGAAATCACAGTTCAGACATGCCGATGCGAATTATAATTTTAGCCATATAACCAGGGATTTTGCAGATATTCAGATCGGTGGATCTTTCAGAGAGTATAAGTTAAATTCTTCTGGTACCGTATTTACCGATGTCGATGGGCCGATTAAATATTCAGAATATGGAGTATACAGTCAAATTCAAAAGAAGTTTTTGGAAGATAGATTAAAATTAACAGGATCTATACGTTATGATAAATCTCAATTGTTTGATGGAAATTTTTCTCCGAGATTTTCTGTAGGATATACATTAGGAAAGAAAAGAAATCGTAATATTCGTGCCTCTGTACAAACAGGATTCAGAAATCCAACGACACAGGATTTATATATAGGTTTAGATACCGGACAAAGTGTTATAATTGGTTCTGCTCCGGATAACTTAGATAGATATACATTAAATATAGGAGAAACTACGGTTACGGGAAGAGATGCATATGAGAATTCATTCTCGGCGAGTTCAGTAGCAAATGGAACTCCCGTCAGAGCAGTAATTGATATTGTAAAGCCAGAGAAAATTACAGCTTACGAATTAGGATATAGAGCACAATTCAGCAAAGTTATTATTGATGTTAGTGTTTATTATAACCAGTATAAGGACTTTATTTCTAACGAAAATGTAATTGTACCCTTATCTGGTAAAGTTGCAGATATAGCCAATGGAGATTTAACCGCCCTACAAGCGATCGAAGATGAAAACTTTCAAGTATTTACTGCTTCTACAAACTCTGATGTAGATATTAATTCTTTTGGAGCGACGGCAGGAGTAACGACTAAGGTTTTTAAAGATTTTGATTTAGGAGTCAACTATACCTTTGCCGAAGAGGATTTTGATAAGAGTCAGGATCAAGATTTTAGAAGTAATTTTAATACCCCAAAACATAAAATAAAGGCTTCTTTCGGTAATGAGAACTTATTTAAAAACTTCGGTTTTAATACCAATTATAGATGGAGTGATGACTATTTCTGGGAAGCTGATTTTGGAGATGGAAAAATTCCTTCTTTCTCTGTAATTGATGCACAAATTAGTTATACGATTCCTGCACTTAAATCCAAGTTAAAGATCGGAGCCAATAATATTGGAGGCAATGAATATTTTACTGCAATCGGATCTGGATTCATAGGGTCTCAGTATTATATCGGATTATCTATAAACAATTTATAAAAGAACAAATTTATCGTATTCCTCAAAAAACCTGTTTGAAGATCCTCAAACAGGTTTTTTTATTATCTATACGGATTCTTTCAAAAATATACCCAAATAATTTGAAATATTAAATTGTTAATACTGGTAATGAATCAGGATTAAAACACAAAGGTTTAACTACTTTATTAAAAAAATCATAAAAAAACGTATATTGTTGCCATAACTATAAAACATAGGGGTATGAAAACAATTACATTAGTGATAATGCTGATGATAGGCATTATTGCTACTGCGCAAACAACAATTAGAGGGAAGGTTGTAGATGATAGCAATCAACCCATTCCAGGGGCCAATGTAGCATTGCAGAATGCGAGAGTAGGTACCGTTACAGATTTTGACGGGCTTTTTTCTTTAACGGTTCAACAATCACCTCCGTTTACTATCGAAGTAAGTAGTGTTGGATTTGAGTCTACTTCGATAGTTATTTCTTCAAGTACTCAGGACTTAACCATTACATTAAAAGAAGGAACTCAACTAGACGAGGTAATTGTATCTGCTTCAAGAACGCCGGAGCGTCTTTTTGAGTCACCAGTTACCGTAGAGCGTTTTGGATTGAAAGAAGTGAAAAACACACCTTCTGCAGATTTTTATGGCGGTCTGGAAAATTTAAAAGGTGTCGATATTAACACCAATAGTTTAACATTTAAATCTATCAATACAAGGGGGTTTGCCAGCTTTGCTAACACAAGATTTATGCAACTTGTCGATGGAATGGACAACTCTGCGCCTTCTCTTAACTTTCCATTAGGTAACCTTTTGGGTATGGTAGAAACCGATGTACAAAGTGTAGAAATTCTTCCTGGGGCTGCATCGGCGCTTTATGGAGCAAATGCTTTCAACGGTATTCTATTTATGCGTAGTAAAAACCCTTTTGACCATCAAGGGATAAGTGCTTACATCAAAGGAGGTATAACCTCTCAAGAAGCTGCAGGTGACAATGATTATAGAGATTTTGGTATACGAGTAGGTCATAAATTCAGTGATAAATTTGCAGCAAAAATCAATTTTGGCTATTTAAAAGGTACGGATTGGTTTGCTACAAATGAAGAAGATAGATTTAACAGAGGTTTTACAAGAGCAAACACAGATTACGATGGCATCAATATTTACGGAGATGAGGTTTCAACCAATATTAGGGAAGCTTCTGGTTTAGGTATTATACCAGACGTAGAGGTAAGTAGAACAGGATATAATGAAGTGGATTTAACCAACTACAATGCTGAGAGCGTTAAGGCAGATTGGGGTTTATATTTCCGTCCTTGGGCTACAGATTTCGAAATTCAGTACGTAGGTAAAGTAGGCACAGGTAATACTATTTATCAGGGTGCTAACAGGTATAACATTAAAAACTTCTTTCAACAGCAACATAAATTAGAAGTAAGAAATGATAACTTTTTTGTAAGAGGTTACCTTACCGAAGGCAAAGCAGGTAACTCCTATGACATGGTTTTTACCGGGATTAACATCAACCGCGCCTGGAAAAGTGATGAAGATTGGTTTGGGGATTATATAGCAACATATGCAGGTATAGAATTGTCTGGTAACCCACAAGGTCTCACGACACAGCAAAAACATGACGCGGCAAGAGTTGCTGCTGATACGGGTCGTTTACTTCCTGGTACTCCAGAATTTCAGGAAACATTTGATAGAATTGTAAATGATCCTGATTTATCTACAGGTTCCCGTTTTCAAGATAACTCAAAAATTTACCATGCAGATGCAAATTATAACTTTAGCCACCTTTGGGATGCTGTAGAGATACAAGTTGGGGGCTCTTTCAGAACGTATCGCCTCAATTCATTTGGAACTATTTTTACCGATTTTGATGGTCCTATCACCTATTCAGAATTTGGTGTTTATACTCAAGCTCAGAAAAAATTAGAATTAAGTAATAATTTAGAACTAAAATTAACAGGATCCATAAGATACGACAAGTCTGAATTGTTTGATGGATTTTTCTCTCCGAGAATTTCGGCAGGTTTTACACTTAATGAAAATCACAACTTTAGATTGTCCTTCCAGACAGGATTTAGAAATCCGACTACCCAGGATTTATACATTGGCTTAGATGTCGGCCGAGCTATATTAGTCGGTGGTGCTTTTGATAACCCAGAAAGATTTTTGCGAACTTATAATGTAAGTGATGACGGGCAAGGGTTGGGGCAGCCTTCTCAGATCACACAAACAGGTACTGCAGCATATACTAATTCCTATTTGGCAAGCTCTGTTGAAGACTTTGCTGATTCTGGCAACCCTGCAGATTTACGAATAGGGAACTCTTCTTTAGCAGAACCAGAGCAGGTTACCTCTTTCGAAGTCGGATACCGTGGTAAGGTAGAAAAGTTTATCTTCGATGCCTCAGCCTACTATAATCAGTATCAGGACTTCTTGGCTAACGAAACTGTAGTAGCACCCCTTTATGGTACTGTAGGAGATAATTCTCTTTCGTTAGCAGCGTTAGCAAATGACGATTTCCAACCATATCAAACTTACACAAATTCTGATGCAGATATAAAATCGTATGGAGCAGCTGTTCAAGTATCCACAAAAATATTCAACGGTTTTGATTTAGATGCCAACTACACATGGGCTAGATTAGATTTTGATGTGAACGAAAATCCGGATTTTAGAACTCAGTTTAACACACCAGAACATAAAGTAAAAGTCTCTTTTGGTAAAACTGAATTGTTCAAAAATTTTGGATTTAACACCTCTTGGAGATGGAGTGATAACTTCTTCTGGGAAGCTTCCTTTGGAGACGGTGAAGTACCCGCTTATCAAGTGCTTGATGCTCAAATTAATTATACTATTCCAAGCTTTAAATCCACTTTTAAGCTAGGTGCAACAAACTTATTGCAAGACGAATACTTTACAGCGTTTGGTACAGGATTCATAGGTTCCCAGTATTACATATCGTGGACTATCAATAACTTATAATGTTGAAATTAGAAATTATCATGAAAAAAATTAAATATATGCTATTGTCTCTTCTTACTGTAGGCTTTATGTCTTGTGAGAATGACACTTTAGAGGACCTAAGAAACAGAGGACAAGAAGAACCCATAGAACTTGAAACTTTTACGCAAGGAAGTGCAGATTTTTCCACATTTGTATCTTTAGGAAACTCATTAACAGCAGGTTTCTCAGACGGTGCGCTTTATAAAATTGCTCAAGAAAATTCTACACCTGCGATAATGGCACAACAATTCGCAGCTTTAGGAAACGGTGGTACCTTTACACAACCATTAATGAATGATAATGTCGGTGGTTTGTTAGCCGGAGGAACCCAAATTGATGGTTTTGATCCAAGATTAGTGTTTGATGGTTCCGGACCAGCGCCATTACAATCATTGGTGCCTTCTGCTGTACCAACGACAGATATCGTTTTAAACAATCCAACAGGGTCATTTAACAATCTTGGTGTGCCCGGAGCTAAAAGTTTCCATCTATTAGCTTCTGGTTATGGTAATATTGTGGCATTACCTAATGCTAATCCATATTTTATAAGAATGACTGGGACAACACCTGACGCAAGCGTAATAGAATTGGCGATTGCGCAACAACCATCGTTCATTTCTTTATGGATAGGTAACAATGACGTATTGGGCTATGCGCTTTCCGGTGGCGATGGTACTGATCCAATAACACCGATAGCAGGAGCTGCGGGAGTTGGCTTTGAAGCTACCTACCAAGCGCTTGTAGGATCGTTAACAGGTAATATTCCAGGAGTTCAAGGTATACTTGGCAATATTCCTAATGTAACTGCCATACCTCATTTTACGACAGTACCGCACAATCCTGTACCATTAGATGCCGCTACAGCAGGTGCTGTTAATCAAGCATATGCCGAATATAATGGGGGGCTACAGTTAGCTTTAGCAAATAGTTTAATAACGGCAGAAGAAGCTGATGCCCGAACAATTAATTTTGAAGCTTCATCGTCTAATGCGGTAGTGATTGTAGATGAGGATTTAACAGATTTGTCTGGTTTAGGTTTACCTAATTTTAGGCAAGCTACTGCTGAAGACTTATTGGTATTACCGGCTTTAAGCTTCATAGGAACGCTTGAAGACCCACAGAACCCATTATCTGTTAATGGTGTGGCAGTACCTTTATCCGATAGATGGGTGCTAACACCAGAAGAACAAAACGAAATCGAGGCGGCAACCATTGCTTTTAATAATGTTATAGAAACAGCTGCATCAGCAAATGGCTTTGCACTCTTTAACGCCAATACTTTGTTAGATCAAGTTGCTTCAACCGGTGTTGAAACCAGTGGGTTACTTATATCGTCAAATTTAGCAACCGGTGGCGCTTTTTCATTAGACGGGGTACATCCTACTTCTAGAGGTTATGCATTAATTGCTAATGAGATGCTAAAAGCTATTGATGCTACTTATGGTTCAAACTTCGAAGCTTCTGGAAATTTAGTAGACGTTTCAGCCTATAATACGAATTATTCACCTGCATTACTTCAGTGATTAAATTGATAATAAAACAAACGAACCCGCTTAATTTATTTAAAAGCGGGTTTTTTTATGTTGTTTCTACTTGGTTTCCCGAATTTCTATTTTCTATCACCTGAAAATATAATGACAGTAAAAATGAAACAATAATATATCCAAGCACTATATAAGTTCCGCCTGGAAGTAAATTATCAATCCCAAACCATCCATCTCCCTGAAAAATAAAATATAATCCTAATCCCATTTTAACCCCTTCCGCATATAATGAAAGAATATGTCTGTCCATTAAAGAAGTGTAAGCAAATATTGAAGCTGCTAAAAAAATCGAATAGTTAATGATTTGAAGGAACTCAAGATCCCCCGCACTAATCAATAAATAGTACATCAGTGTTACTGTAATGGCCAACTGTAGCCAAGACCAAAGTTTTAGAAATAATGAGCTTTCGGTACTGTACTTCTTGTAGCGATATGGATCTTCAATAATACTAATGGGATACTTTTCTTTTACATCCTCTGGTCGCCAACCAGTTGGCATAAACCAAATTCTGATCTTATCCCACCAGTTTCTGGTCCTAAAAGCATCTTTGAAAATTCTCCAAACATGTATAAAATTAATCAAAAAAGGATTCCAGGTCTTTACAGGTTTCTTTACTCCATACACAGGAGGCTTATCTAACAACTCTTTTTGAAATGTTCCAAAGAGTTTATCCCAGAAAATAAAAATTTCAGAATAATTCTTATCTAAATACTCGTCGTTAATAGCATGATGAACTCTATGATGTGACGGGGTGACAATTATATATTCCAGTACTCCCATCTTGTTAATCAATCGGGTATGATACCAAAACTGAGCAAAGAAATGAACAGGAGCAATAAGCGCAACAATAGTTGCCGGGATTCCTAGTATAGCCAACGGGATATACAAGAAAAAATAGATAGAAACTATTGCCGAAACATTTTGACGCAAAGCACAAGCCAGGTTGAATTCTTCACTGCTATGGTGGATGATATGGCGGTTCCAAAATAAATTTACGGTATGATTAAAACGATGTGACCAATATCCTGCAAAGTCCAACCCTATGAATGTTAAAACATAGATGAGTATAGAAGATTTAATTTCTAGTAGGGCCAAATGTTCTACCATCCACTCATAGCTGATAATAATCACGGTAAGACCCACCAAGCTTTTTAAAGTGTTTGTAATACCAGAACTAATACTGGAAATTGTATCCATAGCTTCGTTAACGGGTATCCCTTTCCATCTACTTATAAAATATTCTATAAGAATGAGTACAATAAAACCTGGTATTGCATAGCTTAACGCTGTGGCATAAGTCTCCATTGAGTAAGTTTTAAGTAAAAATAAGGAAAGTACTGTTGTTTAGAAAACACAGGGTAAACATTTAATTACCAACATAAAACCTTATATAAAGACAAGATTTTATGACCAAAGAAAGCAGCGTTTTTTTACTTAAAAAAAACAGAACAAAATGAGTTATTTTTTCATTTTAAAATACCTATATTTGCAGCCTGAAAAAAGCTCGTGTTCAGTACAGTAGAATGCTTGGTTTTTTGAACATAATTAAATACAAAACATTAAATAGTTATATAATGTCTAAAATTACGGGTAAAGTATCTCAAATTGTAGGTCCGGTTATCGATGTAGAATTCGCAGCTGGTACCGACTTACCAAAAATTTATGATTCGTTAGAAATTAACAAAACAGACGGTAGTAAGCTAGTATTAGAGGTTCAGTCTCATATTGGTGAAGATACTGTAAGAACTATTGCGATGGACTCCAGTGATGGATTAAGCCGGGGAGTAGAAGTTGTTGCAACAGGAGCTCCGATCCAAATGCCAATAGGAGGTGATGTATATGGGCGTCTATTTAATGTTATTGGAGATGCAATTGATGGTCTTGGAGATCTTCCAAAGGCTGGAAAAGCTGGTCTTCCGATTCACCGTCAAGCTCCTAAGTTTGAAGATTTATCGACTTCTACAGAAGTTTTATTTACCGGGATTAAAGTAATTGACCTTATCGAACCTTATGCAAAAGGAGGTAAGATCGGACTATTTGGTGGTGCTGGAGTAGGTAAAACCGTATTGATCCAGGAGTTGATTAACAATATTGCAAAAGGTCATGGTGGTCTTTCTGTATTTGCAGGAGTAGGAGAAAGAACCCGTGAAGGAAATGACTTACTTCGTGAGATGCTGGAGTCTGGAATTATCAAATATGGTGATGATTTCACACATTCTATGGAAGAAGGAGGATGGGATCTTTCTAAGGTTGATAAAGAAGTGATGAAAGAATCTAAAGCTACTTTCGTATTCGGACAGATGAATGAGCCTCCGGGAGCACGTGCACGGGTAGCGCTTTCTGGTCTTACGATTGCAGAATATTTCCGTGATGGAGCTGGAGATGGACAAGGAAAAGATGTACTTTTCTTCGTTGATAATATCTTCCGTTTTACACAAGCAGGTTCTGAAGTATCAGCACTTCTTGGGCGTATGCCATCGGCGGTAGGGTACCAGCCTACATTAGCTTCAGAAATGGGTGTGATGCAAGAACGGATTACCTCTACCAAGAAAGGATCTATTACTTCTGTACAAGCAGTATATGTGCCTGCAGATGACCTTACCGATCCTGCACCGGCGACAACATTTGCGCACCTTGATGCAACCACAGTATTATCGCGTAAAATTGCAGAGCTTGGTATTTATCCAGCGGTAGATCCACTTGATTCTACATCAAGAATTCTTAGTGCAGATATCTTAGGAGATGATCACTATAATTGTGCACAACGAGTAAAAGAGTTATTACAGCATTATAAAGAATTACAAGATATTATTGCGATCCTTGGTATGGAAGAATTATCTGAAGAAGATAAATTAGCAGTAGGCCGTGCTCGTCGTGTACAGCGTTTCTTATCTCAGCCATTCCATGTTGCAGAGCAGTTTACAGGTATACCAGGAGTATTGGTAGATATCAAAGAGACCATCAAAGGGTTTAATATGATTATGGATGGTGAGTTGGATCACTTACCAGAAGCAGCATTTAACCTTAAAGGTTCTATCGAGGAAGCTATCGAAGCCGGTGAGAAAATGTTGGCAGAAGCGTAGATTTAATTCAGAATTATGAATGCAGAATTATGAATGGTCAACATTTTTTATTCTGAATTCGTAATTCATAATTCATAATTGAAAAAATGTATTTAGAAATAGTAACTCCAGAAGCAGTATTATTTAGTGGTGAAGTAACATCGGTTGCTGTACCGGGAGTAGATGGAGAGTTTCAGATGTTGGATAATCACGCACCTATCATTTCTTTACTGGGAAAAGGAAGTGTAAAAGTGTATGGAAATATAAATATAGAAGAAGAGATTGCCGATAAATTTACCAAAGATGACAAAGGAGCAACACTATTTTCTATTAACTCGGGAACTATCGAAATGAAAGATAATAAAGTGGTTGTACTAGCAGACTAGACAATTTTCTTTTAAAACATTTGAAGAGGCCATCTAAATACTTTTAGATGGCCTCTTTTTCATTATTTCATGGATCTAATAATTTTATCTAAAAACCTGCTATAAAGGTTTTTAGATAAAATTATGTTAAACAGCCTCTTTTAGCTTAAAAGGTTTTATACTTTTCCCAGGTATAAAAACACATTAACATCAAAACTCAACTTATGATTCAAAGATTGATCACCTTTGTAGTTATAGTAAGCACTTCATTTCTTTCTGCTCAGAAAAAAACATTGACTCACGCTGACTACGATTTATGGAAAAATATCACCGATGTAAAAATATCTGAGAAAGGCAAGCTGATTGTATCTACTATCAAGACAAATACCAAAAGAGGAGATGGTTATGTAGCCATATATAATACACAGAACAAAGCTAATTTTACCTATCCAAATGGATATGATACTTCAATTTCTTCAGACGAGAATTATGTGGTTTTCAAAAAAAGACCGAAGTATGAATTAACCAGAAAAGAAAAGAAAGAAAAGGTAAAAGAAGAAGACAGGGCAAAGGATGCACTATTCATTTATGACGTAAAAAGTAATACTATATATGATTCTATCGTAAGAGTGAAAAAGTATAAAATACCAAAAGAAGAAGAAGGTTGGCTGGTTATTGAAAAGTTTAAAAAAAGAAAAGAGAAAAAAGCAGGAGAAAAAGATGCTGCTGTCGAAAAGAAGAAAGATACTTCAGAGAAAAACATGCCAAAAGCATTTCAACAAAACTATGCCTTGGTTTATATGCTAAAAACCAAACAAAAAGATACCTTATATCAAATAAAAGATTTTATACTGCCCAAGAAAGGCAATACTTTTTACTATACTTTAACAAATGAAAAGGATAAAGAAAAAGATAAAACCAAGGAAAAAGGAAAAGAGAAGGATATCGGAGTATATCAATATACGGTAACATCTGGAGAAAAAAAAGTGATTGATAATACAAAATACAAGTACGATAAGCTTGCAGTATATAAAGACGGTAGTCGGTTTACGTATCTGTCTGCCACAGATTCTACGGCCATAGACTCTTTGAAATTTGAATTATATTACTATGAGAATAATACATTGCAAAACCTGGTGGATACTCTGGGAAAAAACCTTAGAAAAAACTGGGAATTGAGTAAAGACCAAACCCCATATTTCTCAGAAAATGGAAACAGACTTTATTTATATTCAAAACCAAGAGTTGTCTATAACAGGGATACTACATTGCTAAAAGATGAAATACCACAGGTCGATGTCTGGAACTGGCAGGATAAATTGATCCAACCAGAGCAGAAATCAAAGTTTAAGGAACTCGATCAAAAAGCATTTGTGTCCTACTATAATACCAAAACCAAAAAATATATTCATATTCAGGATGATACTATCGATGATCTTATTTTCGATAAAAATAAAGAACAGCAATTCGTATTGGGTGCTACGGGAGCTCCCTATGATATCAAGCGCTCCTGGGATCTTCCGTGGACAAAAGACTTCTATATCATTGATACCAATACAGGACAAAAACGTTTGGGACTTAAAAATACAGCCTTAAGCCCATATTTATCACCCGATGGGAACTATGCGTTGTATTATGATATGAGTGCAAAACATTGGTTTTCAATTAATTTAGTAACACTCCAAAAAACAAACCTTACCAAAGACCTGAAAGTAGCATTTTATGATGAAGAAGATGATCACCCCACATTACCTTACCCATATGGGTTTGGGGGTTTTGATGCAAAAGGAGATGCCTTAATTTATGATCAATTTGATGTTTGGAAAGTTTCATTTACCGGAAAAGAAAAACCGAAGAATATTACCAAAAACGGACGTAAGAATAATGTAGAATACAGAACACAGAGATTGGATCCTGAACAAAAAAATAATGCTTCGTACACCAGGAATGGATTACTAATAACAAGTTTTGATAAAACCACTAAAGCATCCGGATTCTATGTTTTGAATAAAGGCAAATTGGAAGAAAAAATCATTGCTAAAGATTTTGTTATTACCCGATATCAAAAAGCCCGGGATGTTGATGTTTTTACTTTTAGGAAAGAGAATTTTAACACATATCCAGATTTATATTTAACAGGCGATAGTTTTTCTAATAGTACACAGATAACAAAGTTAAACCCTCATCAAAAAGATTTTAAGTGGGGAACATCAGAGCTTTTTTCATGGAAAGCATATGATGGAAAAGAATTAGAAGGGATTATCTATAAGCCGGAAGATTTTGATGCTTCAAAAAAATATCCTTTGATTACCTATTTTTATGAAAAAAGATCTGATAATTATAGAAAATATGTTTCTCCGCAACCAAGTGCATCGATTGTAAATCCATCTTATTTGGTGAGTAACGATTATATAATGTTTGTTCCTGATATTGTATATGAAGACGGAAAACCAGGCCCTAGTGCCTATAATTGTGTTGTTTCTGGTGTAGAAGCTGTAGAAAAGCTAGGATACATTGATAGCAATAATATGGCAATACAAGGACAGAGCTGGGGAGGATACCAGGTAGCATATTTGGTAACAGTCACCAACAAATTCAAAGCTGCTATGGCAGGTGCTCCTGTGAGCAATATGACTTCTGCCTATGGAGGAATACGATGGAAGTCGGGATTGAGCAGGGCTTTTCAGTATGAAAAATCTCAAAGCCGCATCGGCAAGAATTTATGGGATGGATTTGATCTCTATATCGAAAATTCACCACTTTTCGGGATTCCCAAAATAGAAACACCTTTATTGATGATGCATAATGATAATGATGGGGCTGTACCTTATTATCAAGGGATCGAAATGTTTATGGGGATGCGCAGATTACAAAAACCAGTCTGGTTATTGGTATATAATGGTGAGGAACACAATTTGAGAAAAGTAAAAAACAAACAAGATTTATCTATCAGGATGATGCAGTTCTTTGATCATTATTTAAAAGACAAGCCTGCTCCCAAATGGATGACGACGGGTGTTCCCAGAGTGCAAAAAGGCAAAGATTTGGGATACGATCTTGAGAATATAAGAGAATCAAACATTATGCCCAGTTCCAACGAATAAGACACCATTCTACCCCATCAGATTGATAGGTGATCAATGTTGTAAAACCCACAGCATAATGCGCCTGTAATGAGCGGGTATTATTTGCTGCTACTTCGGTGATAAGCAGATCGTATTGTTCTTTTAATTCATCTCTCATTTTATGATACAGACCTCTGAAAATTCCTTGTTTCCGATAGGCTTTATCAACACAGATCTGCCCCATGGTAATATAGGATGTAGAAGGGTCCAGATGCTCCTCTATTTTGGAGAACATAGGTCTTAGAATTTCAATTTCATGTTTAAAATCTTTGTGCATGCATAAAGCATAGCCAACCACATTGTCTTCATCTTTGGCAATGATATGTGGTTGTTTATCATTCATTTTTTTCAGGATGGCAAGATCATGCCGAACAGTCACAAAACCTTCTTTTTGTTTTTCTATAGAAGAAATGGAAACGGGTAGGTTGCTATGTTGAAGTTTTAAGATTTGTTGTAATTCTGTTTCAGAAGTAGTTACAGTATAGGTTACATTCATTTTTGATATTATTTAGCTTTTAACCAATTTTCACGTTTATTTATAGCCTGTCTACTAGATTCTTGTTGTAATACCGTTTCAATAGTAGGATCGGTAGCAAAGGTCATTTCAGTTTTTATTTCTTTTTCAAACCTTTTATAGGTGATGGTTACTTTCTCTCCGGGAGTGTATTTTTTTAACAATGCTGCCAGTTGTTCTTCATTGGTAAAAGAATTGTTATTTATAGCTAAAATGATATCACCTTTATTTAATCCTATGTCATAGGCGGGTGTTCCTTTTTTTGGGTAATAAGAAACTACCGCTTTATTATTTTCATCAAATTTAATAGGAATTCCATGATATGGCTTTTTGGGATCGCTGATCAATGAAATTCCAAATTCGGTAAATAAAGTTTTGTAATCCGGGACTTGACTATCATTGATATATCTTTTAAAGAAATCATTAGCAAAAGTATCCCCGGCATAGTTGCGTAAGGTAGCCAATAAATTCTCTTCGGTATATGGGATTTCGGTCTTACCATATTTCTTCCAGACAAGTTTCATATAGTTATCCAGATTAAGATCGTCTTTATAGTTTCTTAATGATAAATCAAGAGCTAATCCCAATACGCTGCCATAGGAGTAATAAGAGATAAAAGTATTTTCTCTGTTTACGGGGTCTACAGATGTCGCTGCATCTACAAAAGGGGCCTGATAGCTCATTTCTGTAGGATTAAAATAGGCTCTCGCTGGTGAGTTCCATACATAATTAAAGGCTCCTGCCAGTCCTTTTATATATTCTTCCTGGCTTTTGATGCCAGCTCTGCATAAAATGAGCCCGGTATAGTAGCTGGTAAACCCTTCGGCAAACCATAATTCTCCAGACATATTAGCTTCTTCAAAATCAAAAGGCTCTAGTGTTTTTGGTCGTATACGTTCTACATTCCAGACATGAAAGAATTCATGAGAAACAGTGCCAATATTTTTTTCCATTCCTTCATTGGCAAGACTACGAGTACTTGTGAGTATTGTAGAATTTCTATGCTCCATACCATCTCCAGAGACATTAGGCATATAACAAGCTAGAAAAGTGTAGGTGCCATTATCAAATTTTGGATATTCGCCAAAAACAGCTTTTTCTTGTTGAACAATTTTTTTGATTTTTTCAAAGTAAGTACTGGCTTCTTCTTCAGTTCCTAAATGATGCAAAGCGAGTTTTATGGTGTATTCAGATCTATTAGATGAAACTTTAAATTCTCTTATGGTATGGTTGCTAATTTCTACAGGGCTATCCATAAAATATTGCAGATTGGGAGCAGTAAATTTGTTATTTCCGATAGCGTTAAGCTGCGTAGCTACTTTCCAGTTTAGATCTTTTCTAACTTCAAAAGTTACTTCGACACCTCGTTCACTAAGAGCTGGAGCATACATAAAAGTAGCCGGAATATTAAGATGTGCATGCGTTTCATCGATCTGAGAATAGGTCCCATCTCCTCTATCAGCAAATAGGATATAAGAAATATTAACGGTACCGTCATGACCCGTAATATCCCATTGATGCGGATTAGGGCGTGTGATCGTAATTTTTTTACCTCGACCATCTGTAGCAACTACATTGTATACATTCTTGGCAAATTCATGCAAAGCATATCTTCCCGGCGATGTTCTGCTCATGCGTATAGAGAGCGTAGCTGTTTTTATATCAGGAAACCTAACTTGCACGTTGGCTTCATGATGGATTGCATTTTCAAAAGAGATAGCATACTGATTTTTTGATTGAGAGAAGCCTAATTGAATAATTGATATTGTAATTAATAGCTGTACTAATTTCATTATACGATGTTTATGAATTGATGATGAAAGTCAAATATAAGTATTATGCAGGATTTAGTATTAATTAAAAATCCAGCAGCTTTTATGTCGTATTTGTTTTATTTTTGAAATCACTATGCAGTTACCAAAAAAGCTTCAAAAGAAACTTCGGGATAGAGAAGAGAGTAATACACTTCGTACCCTCTATGAGCAGAAGAACCTCATCGATTTTTCATCGAATGACTATTTAGGATTTGCAGCCAAAAAAACGATTTTTGATCAGGCACATCGACTTTTAGAAGACAAAGGAATCTATCAGAATGGAGCAACCGGATCCCGTCTTCTTTCTGGTAATCATAAGTTATATAATGAAACCGAAAGGCAATTGGCAGCTTTTCATAATGCAGAAACTGCGCTGATCTTTAATTCGGGTTATGATGCCAATGTAGGATTTTTTTCGGCCGTTTTGCAACGAGGAGATGTTGTTTTTTATGATGAATTAATTCATGCCTCTATACGGGATGGAATACAAATGAGTAATGCCAAATCATATAAATTCAGGCATAATGATTTGGAAGATCTAAAAGGCAGATTACTGTCACTTCGAGCAAAGTCGAGAAGCGATTATGAACTGTACATAGTAACCGAATCTGTCTTCTCTATGGATGGTGATATTCCAGATCTAAAAAGCTTTGTTTCGTTTTGTAATGCACACAATTGCCATCTAATTGTAGATGAAGCACATGCCGCCGGAGTATTTGGCGAGCTTGGAAAAGGATTGCTTCAGGAAATGGGGTTAGAAAATCAGGTTTTTGCCAGGATCAATACTTTTGGCAAAGCATTAGGATGCCATGGCGCTGTAGTGCTAGGCTCAAAAGAATTAAAAAGCTACCTCATAAATTTTGCCAGAAGTTTTATCTATACTACAGCTATACCACCACATGCTCTTGCTACCATCCAGGCAGCTTATCAGGAACTTCAAAATACAGTAGAAATTGAAAAACTTACCGAGAACATTACTTTTTTTAATAATAAACTTAAAACTACAGGCCTGAAACCTTTATTTATAGAAAGTACATCGGCAATTCATTGTTGTATTATCTCTGGCAATGAAAATGTAAAAAAAGTAGCTGCCAAAATCCAGGAAAAAGGATTTGATGTAAAGCCAATTCTTTCTCCAACGGTTCCAGAAGGTAAAGAGCGGTTGCGGTTTTGTTTACATTCGTTTAATTCTGAAGAAGAAATTAATGAAATTCTGGAGTTGTTGGCTACCTTTGTTTCAAAGTAAAATAAGACAAATATGTCAAGCAGAATTGAAAGATCTTCCAAAAAAATATTCATTACAGGAATAGGAACAGATGTCGGAAAAACCATCGTATCGGCCATTGTAGTAGAAGCATTGCAGGCAGACTATTTTAAACCGGTGCAGGCAGGAGATTTAGAATTCTCTGATACAGATAAGATAAAAGAGCTTGTGGCTAATACAACTTCTAAATTCCATACGAATAGTTATGCTTTAGAGACACCAATGAGCCCACATGCAGCCGCAGAAATTGATGGGGTAACTATTGAGTTGAATACTATAAAAGTTCCAAAAACAGATAATCATCTGGTGATCGAAGGTGCAGGAGGTTTGCTGGTGCCTTTAAACGATACCGAAACCATTTTAGATCTAATACAGCCAGATCACAAGGTAATCGTGGTTTCAAGACATTATTTAGGCAGTATTAATCATACCTTAATGACCCTGCAAATTTTAAAAGACAGAGGGTTTGATGTTTCAGTTATTTTTAATGGAAACGAACATAAAACAACCGAGGATATTATTAAAAAAATGACGAGTGTTAAAGTACTGGGGCAAATTGATGACGAACCGTATTTTGATACCATGGTAGTTAAAGAATATGCTACATTGTTTAAAGAAAAATTAGAGCTGTTATGAAAATCAAGTTTGATAAAGAACTCCCTTCCCTCAAAGTGGAGAGAGATCTAAAAGAAAGAGACAAAAAACATCTTTGGCACCCGTTGACACAGCATAAAATCCATCCCAAAGCATTACCTATTGTAAAGGCAAAAGGAGTATGGCTCTTTGATGAAGATGGTAAGGAGTATATAGACGGAATAGCATCGTGGTACACCACAATGTATGGGCATTGTAATGAGTATATCCTGCAGGCGGTACAAACCCAGATGCAGCAATTGGATCAAATTGTGTTTTCGGGATTTACACATGAACCGGCTATTAAATTATCTGAAGAACTCATCAAAATTTTACCGAATAATCAGGAAAAGATATTCTTCTCCGATAATGGATCTACAGCCAATGAAGTAGGGATTAAGATGGCATTACAGTATCATTTTAATACAGGAGAAAAAAGAAATACCATCATTGCTTTTGAAGACGGGTTTCACGGTGATACTTTTGGGGCTATGTCTGTTTCGGGATTGTCTGTGTATAATGGTCCGTTTGAAGACTTTTTTATCGATGTGCAACGTATTCCTACTCCAAATGCTGAAAACATTAATAGTGTTTTAAAACAATTACAAAGTATAATTGAAGTAAATAGAGTAGCGGCTTTTATTTATGAACCCCTGGTACAAGGGGCCAATGCAATGCATATGTTTGAAGCCGGATATCTGGATCAAATTCTGAAAATTTGCAAAGAAAATGGCATCATTACCATCGCCGATGAGGTAATGACAGGTTTTGGTAAAACCGGAAAAACGTTTGCCTCAGATTATATAATGACCAAACCAGATATTATTTCGATGTCTAAAGCCTTAACGGCAGGATTTGTACCTATGGCGGTAACTAGTTGTACACAAGAAATCTATAATGCTTTTCTCGATGATTCTGTTGGCAAAGCATTTTTTCATGCACATACCTACTCTGCCAACCCTATTGGATGTTCGGTAGCCCTGGCTGCGATAGAACTTTTACAGACTAAAGAATTCCAGGATAATATTAAAAGGGTCACCAAATCACATCAGGATTTTGATGCTAAAATCAAAGGGCATCCAAAGGTAAAAACAACAAGGCAAAAAGGAGTGATTTATGCGCTGGATCTCAATATCGAACTAGATCGTTATGGTAAGAAACGCTATGAGATTTTTGAGTACTTTATGCAAAAAGGAATTTTTTTAAGGCCATTGGGGAGTACCATTTATATTTTGGCGCCTTATGTGATTACAGAAGAGCAGTTAAATATGGTTTATGATGCAGTTCATGATCTTCTCAAAAAAATCTAAAACCAGTTGAAGAAGAGATAAGTAAAGCTACTCATCATAGTCTTGTTCATACCCCAATAAATCAATTTGTTCATCGGTTTGATCAATAATCACATACATTTCTGTATAGGTCCATTGCTTATTTTGTTTGGTACCTACCACATACAATTGCGCTTCTCCTTTAGGTCCTTTTACAGGAATTGAGATATCGGCAGAGCCCACGTTATTTTGATACGACAGATTACCATTCATGATACCATTGGTCTCTATAGGTTCTCCCAGGATATTTACAACATATTCGTCTTCATTTACTTTGATAAGTGCTTCTTTATAAGGAACAGATTCTGTGATTAATTCACTTACCCCAAATATCACAGAGCCCAAAAAAACAAAAAATAAGATAATAATAGTTAAACAACCTCCCAGAGGTACCGCCCAACCCCAATTTCTGGCAAACCAGCTTTTATGCCGAATAGTATCCATAATAGAATATAAAGTTTAGTATATAGTGTCTGTTCGGAAATAGACACTATATAAGTATGTCGTCTAACAGTTTTGTTACAATCTATAGAGTTTTCATTAGACTTAAATCACTTCTGTGAATTTAATATAATACATGATATGAATTCAAATTTCTGAATGTCTGCAATTACTCAAGTAATCTTTTAAATTATAGAAAAGTTACTCCCTTTAGACAGCCTAAAGAGTGAAGAAAATACTTAGAATTTTTGTACCGGCATAATTGCGCATAATCATTAGTTTTTATGTTTTTGGCAGAAAAATATAAAGTCGTTGAGTGATTTCCTTCTCTGCCATAAAAAAGTACTAAGTTGACCGTCAATTTTCTTCTCCGACACAAAAAAGCAGAAAATTGACGATAAATTCTAAAGATCTTGAATAAGATTACAACAAAATAGAATATAGTAATGAAAACTTGTTTGTAGTTAATCTAAAGACATTAAAAACCCCTCCCAAAACAATAATCACAACCGCATATAGGGATTATGCTATAGAAGGATATGATTTAGACATTCTGGATGGAGAATTGTTTCTCAGAGTTCATAGGCCCTACATCATAAATCTAAATAAAATAACCGCATATACCCATAATGATATAGAATTGGGTACCATTGAAGTTCTGATAAAGGTTAGTTATAAAGAAAAGATATATAGCTATTTAAATATGAATCGATAGCATAGATGTTAATTATTAAATCTATTTGGAATAAAACAGTTGAACAAAACACAACAAACCCCTACATTTGCCAAAAAGTAAGCATTGCAACAAGCCATATCAATAACCGGGATTTCTTCTATCTCTCCTTTGGGAATTTCTTCCGAAGAAATTTGGAAAAGATATAAAGATGCGTCACATTGTATTTCTTTTGAAGATTTTGAAGGAGCGCAAACACCAATTGCATTGCTTTCTACAGAAGCAAGACAAATTATTGAAGAAGTAAGAAAAGAGAATCTGCATTATGAAGCACTGGACGATTCTGTTCTTTATGGAATTTTTGCTGCCAGACAAGCAATCAAAAGTGCCAGATGGAATAGCAATCGTGATTTTGGGATTAATATTGGTTCTTCTCGAGGAGCCACCCGACTTTTTGAAAAATATCATCAGGAATTTCTAAAGACCGGTAAATCATCAACCTTAAGTTCGCCTACCACCACACTAGGAAATATCTCATCCTGGGTAGCCCATGATTTACAGACCAGTGGCCCCGAAATTACCCACTCGATTACCTGTTCTACGGCATTACATGCTGTACTTAATGGTGTTGCCTGGATACAATCGGGATTAGCAGATACCTTTTTGGTAGGAGGAAGCGAAGCGTCATTAACCCCCTTTACTATTGCACAGATGAAAGCCCTTAAGATCTATGCATCAAATAATAGATCGGCATATCCCTGCCAGGCAATGAATTGGGATAAAAACCGAAATTCTATGTTTTTGGGCGAAGGAGCAGCTATGGCATGCTTAGAAAAAGGCTCTAAAGAAAATGCCATAGCACTCATTAAAGGAATAGGATATGCTACAGAACCTTTAAAACACAATATATCGATCTCTACCGATGCAGATTGTTTTCAGAAATCTATGAAAATGGCCTTGGGTAAAACCCCGGTAAAACAGGTTGATGCGATTGTAATGCATGCTCCGGGTACAGTAAAAGGAGATCTGGCAGAATATAATGCTATAAAAGCTACTTTTACAGATACACTACCTGCGTTAACTACCAATAAATGGAAAATTGGACATACATTTGGGGCTAGTGGAATTTTAAGCCTGGAACTCGCAGCCCTGATGCTACAGCACCAGGAATTCATACCAGTACCATTTGTTGCCCATGAAACTATTCCTGAGAAATTAAATAGCATTATGGTTAATGCAGTAGGTTTTGGAGGAAATGCGGTCAGTATTTTGTTAGAAAACCCAGTTAAAAACTAAGAATTTGATCTTGGTAATTTGTGTTTTTTGATAGGAAACATTTACTTTTGATGATTCACACACCATTTTTATGAGCGTTATTAAACACGATTGGACAAAGCAGGAGATTCTAGACATCTATAATAAACCTTTGATGGACTTGCTGTATGAAGCAGCTACGATTCATCGCCAGTATCACGATCCAAATACAGTACAGGTATCTACCTTGTTATCTATAAAAACAGGAGGATGCCCCGAGGACTGTGGATATTGCCCTCAGGCAGCAAGATATCATACCGATATCGAAGGAAATGACCTGATGAGTGTACAGCAGGTAAAAGCTCAGGCACTTCGCGCAAAGGCTTCAGGAAGCTCCAGAGTATGTATGGGAGCTGCCTGGCGTAATGTAAAAGATGGTCAGGAATTTGAAGATGTACTGGAAATGGTGCGCACCATCAACAAACTAGACATGGAAGTATGTTGTACTCTGGGTATGATTACCGAAAATCAGGCACAACGCCTTGCAGAAGCAGGGTTATATGCGTATAATCATAACCTCGACACTTCAGAAGAGTATTATAAAGAAGTGATCTCTACCCGGGGATATGAAGATCGTTTAAAAACGATCGACAACGTTCGCAAAACCAATGTAACGGTTTGTAGCGGAGGAATTATTGGGATGGGAGAAAAAGAGGAAGACCGTGCAGGAATGCTGGCCGCTTTATCAAAATTAAATCCACAACCAGAATCCGTACCGATCAATGCTTTGGTAGCTGTAGAAGGAACCCCAATGGAAGAAGAAAAACCGGTAGCCATATGGGATATGATCAGAATGGTGGCTACTACCAGAATTATTATGCCAAAAACACAGGTAAGATTATCTGCCGGAAGAACAGAAATGAGCAGAGAAGGTCAGGCCATGTGCTTTTTTGCTGGAGCAAATTCTATTTTTGCCGGAGATAAATTGCTTACAACCCCTAACCCCGACGTGAACGCCGATATGGAAATGTTTACACTATTGGGTCTTACTGCGCAAAAACCATTTGTTAAAAAAGCACAGCCAGAAACCATTGAAGCTTCAGCTTCAAAATTTGAACCTCTGGGAGAAAAACCAAAATGGTCAAGACCTGATCATACTATAGAAAGAAATGAAACCGCCAAAGAAAAAGGTAAGAAGGCAATAGCAGATAAATAAACAATATTGCCAGTATCTTTTGCAGATTAAAAGTTGTAACATCATTTTCTCGTAGTCTGTGGAATTGAATTTAAAGCAAATACCAAGAGTAAAAACGATCACGAAATCGATATTTTTGCATCGCTTTTTTGCATTGCAAAAGCCAGTTGTGATCGAAAACCTTATTGAAGATTGGCCTGCTTATCAAAAATGGAACCTATGCTATATCAATAAGCTGGCGGGAGATAAAACGGTTCCTTTGTACGATGGTCGCCCGGTAACTTCTGAACGTAAATTTAATGAACCTCATTCAAGTATGAGAATGGATGAGTATATTGATTTACTAAAAAAAGGCCCCACCGATTATCGTATCTTTCTATACAACTTGCTTAAGGAGGTGCCAGAACTTCAGGATGATTTTAAATATCCAGAGATAGGATTAAAATTTATGAAGAAACTGCCATTTTTGTTTTTTGGCGGAAGTGGTTCTAAAGTATTTATGCATTATGATATAGATCTGGCTAATATTCTTCATTTTCATTTTCATGGAGAGAAACAATGTATACTATTTCCCCCTTCAGAAACCAAATATCTATATAAAGTACCGCACTCACTTATCTCTCATCAGGATATAGATTTTATGAATCCCGATTTTGAAAAATGGCCTGCATTGCAAAAAGCAAGAGGGTATATCACAAATTTAAAACATGGAGAAACATTATATATGCCTGAAGGATACTGGCATCAAATGACCTATTTGACCCCTGGTTTTTCTATGAGCATACGTTCTGTACCTAAAAAGATGAGCAATTTTGCAAAAGCCACTTATAATGTATTTGTAATGCGATATTTTGATAATTTTATGCGAAAGACAGGAGGAGAGAAATGGATGGATTATAAAAATTCTGAAGCAATACGAAGGACGAATAAAAGGAATATATTTTAACCTGCTTTAGGGATAAAAGAATTAAGAAAATGAAGTGATTTAAACTTTTTTCACTTCAATAAATAGAATACTTTAAATCAAAAATCCCAAAGTATTCATAAGCAATATCTTTGGGGTTTTTTTATCTGAAAAGTTCTTTGATCTTTTCAAAAACCAAATGCGTTTCCCAACCTCGATATAAAAGATAATCAGTAAGTTTCTTTTGTTTCTTAGAAAGATTAGTTTCTGTGATCGAAGCATATTTTTTCTCAGCCAGTTTGTGAAAAGCCTCTAGGTAATCTTTTTCAGGGATTTCTTTTAATGCTGTTTTCAGATTATATTCTGATATCCCTCTGTATTTTAATTCTCTTACAATTCGCTGTTTTCCCCACTTCTTGATATTGAATTTTCCCCGGGCAAAACTTTTAGCAAAACGCTCTTCATTGAGGAAGTTTTGATCCAGAAGATGCAATATGATTTTTTCCCTGGCTTCAGGAATTAACCGCATAGTTTTGAGTTTGCCTTCAACATCTTTATGACACCTTTCCTGGTAAGCACAATAGCGTTCCATTTTTTTTATTGCTTCGGCTATAGTTACAAATCTATGTGGATCTTTGTACATTGGTACAAATGTAATGCACTTTTGTTATTTAAAGCTTATTTAACCGAACATCATTATTTTGAGGACCATGACCTCACTTCAAATACTTCAAATATCCCGATATGCTCATGATTTAAAGTATCCTCTGAATCTCAAACTATTGTTTTTCAATTCATATCCTTTTTAAAAACATGCTCTTAACTGGATGATACTTCTAAAAGTAATAATTTGCTAGTGATTAAGTCTTTTTTATAAGTACCGTTTTTCTTTAAAAAAATTCTTACTTTTTTTTCTTCAGGTTTCCCTTTTATATCTTGTAGCAGATTTTTTTTAGTGAGCTTTTGAAGTTCTAATGGCGCATATTTTGTTTTAAAATAGTAGGTTTCAAAAATGGCCCAATCTGGTAATAGCCTTTTACTTTCTTTATAGATATGCAGCCAATCATTTTGCCCCATAAATTCACAAAAGTTCCCGTTTGGTAGAATAGTGAAGTGAAAAGGATCTATTTCATTGTTTTGATCGATAAAGGATTCTAAAAGCTCGCTGAGGTTTTCTGTATTGATAGGATTGGAGGCATAATACAAAAGCGTTTCTAGCTTATGAGTCAGGTCATAAGCTTCTATCTTTCCCATTCCATCAAAATGTTTTAAGACTTCATATAGTTGTTTTTTGTTGTTTTTCATGGTTTTGTAATTTTAGACCTAGTATAGGGGTTGTATTATTCAAGAATATATCGGGATATCTAATAATTCCCCTATGTTCAGATCATAGGGGAATAAACTCACTAAACTCAACTTATCGACTTACAAGCCAATATCTTGTCCTACGAAACCGCTTCCGATCCACCCGCCAAAGGGGACAGGATGATTTTTAAGAGTTCTAGAACTCTAATACCGGGAAATAGTGATCCCAATCACTTGGATCTCCAAATGGAATAATAGGTAATGTATCTGTGTAATCAGATGGTAATATAAGCAGACCACCATGGATCATTGTCATTTCAGTTTTGTTTAATTCTTGATTTTTCATGATGCTATTTTGTTTTGTTAATGCTGTTTTTTATAATACAATGATAAAGTGACTTTGTCTCATTTTTTGAGATAGTAAAGAAAAGTATTGTTTCCTGAATGTTGAAAACCTGGATTTACCTTTCAAAAACAGCTTGGTTCCGATTATAGTTATTCTACAGCTAGGACAAAGTCTACTACAGACATAGCAGCATCAATAATAGCATCTGCCAAATCTTCAATAAAATCGCAAATGCTACAGCCTCCATTAATTTCTGTAAGTTCTTCCAAACTTAAACTTTCAAAAGAATCTAATTTTCTCATTTTTTAATGTTTTAAAATTAATAATTGTTTTATGAACTCATTTAAACTTTTTTACCTGTCGGCAGACAGGCAAAAAAGTTTAAATGAGTTCTATATAAAGAATCGTCATGTTTCCTCTTTGTAGGTTTGTTTTGGAAGTAGTTTCTATATAGTGTCTGGTCGGAAATATATCACTATTAAATTTGTTTCTTTTTGCGCTATTTTTATTTGTTTTTTATCGCCTGATGCTAAGGCATCTGCGTCAAAAAAGAAAATTAAAATCCCATCAAAAATAATTCAAATTATAAAAACCGTCTATTTCCGACCAGACACTATATACAGTTTAACCAAACCCTAAATTCTATCAATACCAGCATAAATATGATTGCTAAAACCATAATCAATACAATTTTGATTGTTTTTTCAGATTTTTCTTGTCTACATATAAAATAGATACTACCCAAAATAACCGGAATTAATGTGATATAAATCATGAAATGATTCTTTTATACGACAATACTAAAACATATTTGTCTCATTAGATGAGACCAGCGTAAATATAACAGTGGGTATCTTGTTGAAGGTATTTATTGTTTTAAACAATGCAATGAAGTATGGTGAAAACCGAGGCTAAACTTTACCAAAGTATAGACGCCCCAACGTTTATTTGGGTTTTTTCTTTGAGTGTAGTGTATTCTGGCATAAAACCAAATGTTTTATAGGTAAGGCCTCCATTAATCATAAAACCAAGGGTATTTTTGGAATTTTCGTAAATACGATAAGCAGCGTTAAACTCTGAGGCAAACCCAAATTTTTGTCTGTCTGTTGTAAAAGAAAGATCTTTAGGTTGTGACCAAAAATGTGTGCCGGCAGATACCCATAATTTATTAGTGTAAAGTTTATAATTTACAACTTTAATACCACCCCCTAAAAACCATGAATTTTTATTGTGAGATTGTCTTAAATAGGAATGAATTTTTAGTTTATTTTTTATAACCAACCAAAAGTTTTCATCAATAAACCCTCCATAAGGAGCCATGGTGTAACCCAATCCGGCATTAAATCTTATGTTATTTGTTAGTTTAAAATTAGTTTTTCCAAGTATAATTGGATTAATCAGGTTTAATAAAGATAAGTACCCTGTTTTTTTAATAAAGCTTTTTTCATCTTTGGTAAGGTCATTATAATCTGTATATCTAAAGAAATCCATATCAGGACGATGCAAATGTCTCGTTGCTCCATAAAGATCATGACCCACAATATCGCGTTCCAATTCGTTTTTCTCTTCCTCTATATTGGGAGATAAACTAGGTATAATAGCCGTGATATAATATCCTATTAGCGCGAGTTTATGTGTAAAATATTCTATCTCCAAATTATTAAAGTCATCTTCTTCGAGAGCAATTAAACTTTCTGTTTTTGTGATTATTGAATAATCAGACTCTAATCCGGCAGTGTGTAATCGTATATAGTTTGGTACATCTGTGTTTCTAAGGTTTTCAAGCGTAGCATCGGTTACTCCTTTCACATAGGCAGCTCCTTCAAGGATAGAAAAAGGTTGCGATATTGAGCCAATATCCAACTGTGTTAAAATAGATCTGTGGCCTTCTTCATGTGTGATAACAAGTCCCAAAAAAGAAGCCCCTAACTGCGCAATTTTTCCTGCGGTAGTTGGTTTTTCATTTAAAAATCGGGCCAGCATTCGATAAGAGGAAAGATAATTTTGGTTGGTTTGCCTCATGGTGGGATAGTTCTCACCATCAATAATTGTATAATTGTATAGAAAAGATTTCCCTATGCTATCCTGATTTTTTTTTTGGGCATATGTGTAATTAAGTATAATAAATATTAAGATTCCTATTTTTGTTTTCAAAAGCTTCATTTTCTATTGTTTATAGAAGATTATCAATAAAATGATGAGCTAAATTTGCAAATAGCTCATCATTTATTAATTAAAGCCTCTCTTGAACTAAGCCCACGGTGTATAGATAATGTAGATTAGTTCTAAAATAGCAGAAAGACTTCTCTATCAGTCTTAATCAAAAATTGCTTCGGCTGCCCCATATACAAAACCAAGGATAAATGCAGCTGCAAGTACTATGAAGAAACCTCCTTCAGTAGCCTCTTGTTCTTTTATTGATAATTCCTGAACTCCAAAATTCTCTAAATTGTTCATAAAAAACTTTTTAAATGATTAATACTATTCTAGTCAAATATTTTTTTAGCTAGCATGTAACCTGCTATTCCTACTGAACCTAAAAGAATCCATAAAAGAAGTCCACCTTCAGTAGCTTGTTGTTCTTTCACAGACAATTCCTGCACTCCAAAATTTTCTAAATTGTTCATTTTTTTCATTTTACTTGTTAATAATTAATTTAAGACTTGAAAAATGATTTCGTCAAAGCATTTCTTAAGCATATTAGTATTGTTGCAACATTGTATAAAGCTTTCTATATCTTTATACGGTTCAATAATACAATGTTGGTGTCTCATCTTATGAGACTACCGATAAAAAGTGTAAATTTTTAAAGGCACTTCCACCACTCACAGATCTCATCTCGCCATACGGCATATCTTGTATGTAAAAACCAAATTTAAACCCTACATTTTCTGCATATACAAAGCTTTGTATCGTAAAATCATATTCTATAGGAGCATTTAGTTCTTTCATCATTTCGATAATTCTATACAGGGTTGCCCTGGATACGCCTAATTTTCCTGCAAGATCAATTGCATTTCCGGTCCCCTGCATTCTAATGAGGCGATCGATTCGTTCAATCAACTCGATTTGTTTGATAATTGTATTCATAATTGTATGTTTTTTGATTCTCTTTATTTTTAAATAATCCTTTTAAGTTATCTGCAGCGCGGGTGTATTTCCGTTTACAGTTTGACTATATGTTTCAGGCATTTGTTTTTGCCATAGGTTATAATACTTTTCTTCTCGTGCATAGAGCAGCTCGTGATTTCCTTCTTCTACTATTTCTCCCTTTTCCAGCACCACAATTTTATCGGCATTTACCACAGTGCTTAATCTGTGTGCAATAATAATAATGGTTTTATGCTGATCTCTTAAGTTCTGTACTGCATTTTGGATATAATTTTCTGAAGTAGTATCCAACGATGAGGTAGCCTCGTCAAGCACCAGTACTTCTGGGTCTTTATACAAGGCCCTTGCAATAGCAATACGTTGTTTTTGCCCCCCCGAAAGAGTAGCTCCATTTTCTCCCAGATAGGTTGCAAAGCTGTTGGGTAGAGATTCTATAAACTCAAGGATGCCAATGGTTTTGCACACCTGTACGATACGTTCTATATTGGGAGCAAATTCTCCCACCGCGATGTTTTCGATCACACTACCTGCAAAAAGGTCTATTTTTTGGGGTACGACACTCACCAGATCTCTCAAACTATTGTGATCGATATGCTTTAGATCCTGATCTCCTATAGTGATTTGTCCTTTTTGTATAGGATAAATATTCTGTAATAACGACATCAGAGTCGATTTACCAGAACCACTTTCTCCGATAATAGCAATGATTTTTCCCTTTGGAATCTGCAGGCTGAAATCTTTAAACACCTCTATCCTGGATCCATATCTAAAGTCAATATTGATAAAATTGATATCACCTATATGCTCTTTGGTGAGTTTAATTTGTTGATCATCTTCTTCCCGTTCCAGATCCATGATTTCAAAGAGACGGTCGGCAGCGATCAATGCATTTTGAATTTGTTTATTGGCACTGATCAAACTAGCCACCGGACTGGTAAAATATCCTATGATCGCATAAAAGGCCATGAGTTCTCCTGCAGTAATTTCTTTTTGGATCACAAAGAACGAACCGCTCCATAATAGAATGATCGTAAACAACTGTGCGATGGTCCCGGTACTTGAGTTTGAGAACACACTGTTCAGGGCCGATTTGTATCCTGTTTTTAAAAGGCCGATAAAACGGGTTTCGGTTTTGATATTGGCAAAACCTTCGAGACCAAATCTTTTAATGGTCCCAACAGCATTCAGGGATTCTACCAACTGGCTCTCGAGGTCTGCAGATTTTTCCATGATCCCACGCTCGGTGCGTTTGTTGAGTTTATTGGTAATTGCATAGATGATCGCATACAAAGGGATAATGATCAGCATGATTAAAGCCAGTTTCCAATAATAGGTAAACATCAATACAAAAGAGAACACAATAATCAGCAGGTTTACCGTAAGGTTTAAGGATACTCCATTGATAAACGTTCTGATCTTCACGGCATCATTGATACGAGAGATAATTTCTCCCACCCTCATAGTATCAAAGAACTGCTGCGGTAACTTAAGGAGGTGTTTGTAGTATCCCAAAATCAGGCGGGAATCAATCTGTTGCCCGGTTTTGATCAGGAAAATATCCTTGTAGGCTCCTACAACCAGTTTCAATAGCAATAATCCTATCATCACCACCCCCAACAGGTTGAGTAATTTGGTGCTGGTGCCCATCAAGACGTGATCGGTAAGTTTTTGAATGTATATCGAGGTCGAAAACCCCAATAAGGTATAGATAATTGCTCCTACAAAAGCTTGCAGCAAGACGCTTTTATGTGGTTTAAGTAAAAACCAAAAGCGTTTATATACCGATACCTTTTCGTTTCCTGCTTTAAAATCTTCTTTTGGTAATAACAGCACCAATACTCCGGTCCACTCTTTGGCGAATTCTTCGTGCGTTTTTTTATGAAACCTGCCATCTCCCGGGTCCATGATTTTAATGTATTCCCTGGTAACTTCATAGATCACCACATAATGATGTAATTTTTCATTTACGATTACATGGGCGATGGCAGGTTTAGGAATCTTGAATAAGCTTTCCAGATCCCCGCGTACTCCTTTGGCTTCAAAACCGAGTTTATCGGCAGCCTCAATTAATCCCAATACGTTGGTTCCTTTTTTGTCGGTACCGGCAAACTGTCTTATGCGGGCAATGGGCAGTTGCAATTTATAATGAGTAGCGACCGATGCCAGGCAGGCAGCACCGCAATCAGTAATATCGTGTTGTTTTATGCTTGTTTTAGCCATGATACTTATTTTTTAGTACACTTATACATTCGTCATTCGGTATTCATTTTTGAATTACTGCTATAGTAGGACTCGATGGGTTGAGCCAGTCATCGACTTTGTCATACAACAGTTCATAGAGGGTGCGTTCTGTAAGCTGAAATCGTGCACTCAAGGTCATTCCTTTATTAAGACTACCGGTAAAACCATTTTTTAATTCCAGGTGTGTTTGGTCCAGGGCACAGCGTACTTTAAACACCGGTTCATTATTTAAGATATCCACATCTTTACTGATATCGAGAATGCTTCCGGTGGCGAGCCCCCATTGGTTATAGTTAAAGGCATCGATCTGAAAGTTTACAGACTTATGCTCACTCACCAAACCAATATCTGTGGGAGACAGATAGCATTCTGCGATCAGCCCGGTATCGGGAGATATTTCAGCGATATTGATGCCTCCGGCGATAAAGCTTCCGGGTTCGATACCCATCACATTTTTCAGGATCCCATTGATGGGAGCAGTAATAACCAGCTCTTTTTGGTTCTGTTGGAGTTGTGATAACCCACTTTGTAATTCCCTGATCGAGTTTTTATATTCTGTTAAGGTAGCTTGCCAGTTGTTTTTTTGCTGTCTTCGGTATTGTTTCAGAGTACTGGAAGCCAGTTGGTGTTCAAAAGCACTGTTTTCATGCTCTACTTTGGCCACTACTCCTTTCTCATACAATTTTTGGTTGCGCAGGTAATCGATCTTGGTTTTTTCGAACCGGGTCTGCAATTCCCGTATTTTTTGCTTGAAATAGAGGAATTCTTTTTGGTAACGGGCAGATTGTATCTTACTAAATTTTGGATACGTCGTATTGATCAGATATTCGCAGTCGGTAATAAACTGTTGGGTTTCTTCCAATTGTGTGGCAGAACGTTCTATCTTTCCTGTTACCACGGCTGCGTTGGTCATCAATAAGGTATCACCTTTCCTGACTTTTTGGTTATCAAGCATATTCACAAAAACCACTTTGCCCGATTGCAAAGGAGTGAGGGTGATACGTTCTTTACTGGGTTTGAGCATCCCTCTGGCTGTGGTGTAGATATCAATCCTGATAAAAGGCAGCAGTGTTAATGCGATGATAAAAGCAATCAATATAACCGCATAGATGGTTTTACTTTTATTACTATGTTCAAACTGATGTACCTCTACGGTATTTTCAATAATCTCTTTTGGAAATAACTGTTTCATAATACTTCGTTATTAAACATTAAAAAATGAATTGATACAGCGCAATACAATGACCCAGTAGAAATGTCGTAAGTTTGGAAATGAAGTTGATAAGAATGTATATCATAATTTGTGATGTTAAATAAAGTGAGTATATAGCTGCTGCTACTTTTTTTGATTTGATCAAATATAGTCTCAATAAAAACCTCAAAACAAGTAAAGTAAGTCGTGATTCAGGAAAAACCACCCGTAATTCGCAGAATTCAGACTTCGAATATTTAAGTGTAATCGATTGATTTTCAAATTATTTTGTTAACATTTTTCGAAAGAAATGTTAAAACAGAAAGTAGTATATTTATATCCTAGTTAATTAACTACAGAATAAGACCAAAAATCCTCTTGAAGCTAAAAAATCCATACACCTTTTTTGATCAATTTTGTCTAAGGACGCCATTGTTATCGTTGCCCTTTTATGACGATCTTACCAAAGAATATGAAATAACACCCGAAAAGTTTAAAGATATTTGGAAAGATGAGATTATAAAAGAAGCTATTTTTTTGGCTTCTCCAGAATTGTTTTCTGAAATTGAAAAATGGTTAGCAGGTCAGATAACCGATACCAAAAAGAGTGCACGTTTAGCCTCCTCTTTATTAAAATATATCTCCAGGATGAGTTCCCGCTGCACTCCCTTTGGATTGTTTGCCGGTTGTAGTATCGGAACATTTAGAGAGTCTACAGCTATTGAGCTGGCACAGGATAAAAATCATCACAGGCAAACCCGTTTTGATATGAATTTTTTAGTGGCTTTTTCACAAAAATTAGCCAAAGAAGAGACGATCAAGAATCAACTACGATGGTATGCAAACAATAGTTTATACAGGATTGGAGATCAATACAGATATATAGAATATAAATACAATCAATATAATCGGCGGGAACACTCTATCGAGGCTGTGGCGTATACCGAATATTTAGAAGAGATTATCGAGAATGCTAAATCTGGTAAGAACATTAAAGAACTCGCAACATTGCTGGTAGATGAGGATATTACCTATGAGGAAGCCGAAGGATTTATAGATCAACTTATAGAAAATCAAATCCTTGTATGCGAAATAGAACCCTCGGTAACGGGTAGGGATTTTTTGATGCAACTGGCCGAATATCTCAATGCATTAGATGATACTGGTACGATGTTAAAAGAAATTCATCATTATCAGAAGTTTCTTGATCAGATCGATCAGAAGCTTGGTAATACCCACCAGGAGTATCTTCAGTTAAGTGAACGGTTAAAAGCGCTGGAAACGCCTTTTGAGTTGAAATACCTTTTTCAGACCGATATGTATACCCAAACGGTATCTAATCAATTAAACATACGATGGGGATATAAACTAAAGCGGGCCCTGGCTTTTTTTAACAGAATAAGTATCGCTGCTACAGAAACACATTTACAACGGTTTACCGATGCGTTTGTAAAACGATATGAAACCCAGGAGATCCCGCTGGCCACTGCGTTGGATACCGAAGTAGGCATTGGGTATCTGCAGCATCAAAATGCCAATGACTCTACCTCTTTTTTAGACGATCTGTATGTTCCCGATAAACCGCCATCACAACAAACCATGAACTGGAATCCTGTTCAGGAAATGTTAAATAAGAAATTACAAGAGTTAAGCAGTACCAATAGCTATATTCTGCAACTCGAAGACAAGGATGTAGAGCACCTGCCTATAAACTGGCATGATTTACCCGATACCATGTCGTCTATTGTCGAAATTGCTACGGTAGAAGGAGAAGAAAAAATGATCATGTCTTCTATGGGAGGTTCTTCGGCGGCGAACTTATTAGGAAGATTTTCGACCGGGAACGAACAAATTCTGAAGCACGTTCAAAAAATTGTAGCTACAGAGCAGGAAATGTACCAGGATCAAATCCTGGCAGAGATCATTCATTTACCAGAATCCAGAACAGGTAATGTAATTCGCAGGGCTACGATCAGGGAGTATGAAATCCCTTATTTGGGAAAATCCAATGTGCCAATAACGCAACAGCTTGCTATAGAAGATCTGATGATATCGGTACGATATGGCAGGATCATATTGCGATCCAAAAGCCTGAACAAAGAGATACTTCCCCGTTTGACCAATGCGCATAATTATAGTGCCAATGCACTGCCGGTATATCATTTCTTGTGTGATTTACAAAAGCAAGGTATACGACCGGGTGTAGGGTTTTACTGGGGTGAGACACTCGAGAAGCAAGCCTTTTTGCCCAGGGTGGTATATAAGGATTTTATATTGGCAAAAGCCCGATGGAAAATCACTACTTCAGACATATCTTTTATAAAAGAAGGAAGTGAACAGGATAAAGCCGCTAAAATAAAAGAGTGGAGAACAAAGCATAACATCCCAAAGTATGTGCAATTAATTGATGGAGACAACACCTTATTGATCAATTTGGAGAATAGTAACGCTATAGACATGTGGCTAGATTCCATAAAGAATAGAAAAATGTGTATTCTGGAGGAATTTTTATTTGCAGAAGATGGATTTGTTGCCAAACAGGCTGGGGTGGTACAGCAGCAAGGAGCAAGCTATACCAATCAATTTGTGATTTCCTTTTATAACGAGGAAAAACTGGAGCAGCTAAGAAAGAGAAATGAAGAGTCAAAAGCAGTCGAAGCTTAAATAAAATAACAGTAAGCTTGTCATCCCAGTGTAGGCTGGGATCCATATTCCAAATCAAGTGGTAAAACCAAAATATGAATATGCCGTATATATTGACCAATAAGAAGGATGGTTCACTGTATATAGAGACGACAAGGCAGATAAGAATACCAAAACATGACAACAAAAAGAACATACATATTAGGAGATGAGTGGGTGTACTATAAAATATATTGTGGTGCCCGCACGTCTGATGTGATTCTTACCGAAACCATAAAACCGCTTACCGAGCAATTGCTGGAGCATGGATTCATCGATTCCTGGTTTTTTATACGATATAGCGATCCCGATTTTCATTTAAGGGTTCGGTTTCATTTAAAAGACATACAGCAAATTGGGCAAGTAATCCTGCAGATACATGCAGTACTGCAACAGTATGTTGCACAGCGGGTGATACACAAAATACAAACCGATACCTATATACGAGAGCTGGAACGCTATGGTACCAATACCATAGAGGTGTCTGAAGCGCTGTTTTTTTATGACAGCGAGATGTTGCTGGATGCCATAGATGCTATAGAAGATGAAGAGTTATATTTTTTATTTGTATTAAAGGCAATAGATCGCCTGTTAGACAGTTTTAACTACGGGAAACAGGAAAAACTGGATCTGGTTACCAGAAACAGTAGTGGTTATAAAAGAGAATTTCACGCCGACAAGAACTTGAACAAGCAATTGGATAAAAAATACCGGGGCCTAAAAGATAGGCTCACTACATTTATAGATACTGTCTACACCCAGGGAGAATATGCGATCCTGGATCAAATCCTGGAGCATAAAACCAGGCGATCGGTAGAGGAGGTCGCAACAATTGCCGGCTGTGTACAGCAAAATACCCTCGAGATGCAACGTGATGATCTCATGAGTAGTTATATACATATGCTGGTAAATCGTGCTTTTAGATCCAAACAACGCTTTTATGAATTGGTATGTTATGATTTCTTAGCAAAACATCATAAAACAAAGGTTAGCTATATCGCATCATGAGTAAAAAAATACGTCTGAGCATTATTGTTTTTTTGATTTCGGTCTATGGATTTGCCCAGGAACCGCCGGGGTTTCAAATACCAGATTCTTTACATCATAAGACTTTGGATGAACTAGAGCATTTACTCAACACACATTATCAAGATTCTATAAAGTTTGTTGCTTATGGGAATACATTGCTTTTAAAAGCAAAGCAAGAAGTTGATTCATTATGGATAGCTAAAGGATATGGAGCCCTATCTTTTATTTACAAAAATAATTTTCCAAAAAGTATAATTTATTTGGATAGTTCTATTGCAATCAGCAAAGGGTTAAATCATAAGAATTACCCTGCAATTGCATATTCTGTTAGAGGAGGTATATATAAACAAATAGGAGATTATAATAAGGCACTGGACAGTTATCTTGCTGCATTAAAATATTCTGATAGGGTTAACAACAAAAATTTTTACTATATCACAAAGCATAATATTGGTCTTCTTAAAGAAAAAACCGGTGATATTGAAGAAGCTGCAAAAATGTTTAAGGAAGAATTTATCTATGAAGAAAAAAACGATATGCAGGGAGAAGGGCATTTAAAGACAGTTTTAGCCCTAGCAAATACGTATAGAAAACTGCAACTACAGGATTCTGCTTCATTTTATAATAAAAAAGGGGTTGAAAAATCCCTTAAAGATAGCCTAAAAATCTACTATTCTTTTGTTTTAAATGAAGGAATCAATCTATTTTATAAACAACAATACCAAGCTTCTTTAGATAGTATCATAAAGGCCATACCCTTTGTACCCGAAGATAATTCGCTAGACAAAGAATATATTATTGAAGGTTTCCTGTATATAGCGAAACTTTATAAACATTTTGAAAATGATCAGGAATCTTTAAAATATCTGGTAAAGATCGATGAGTATCGCAAACGTAACAAGTTTACTTCTCTAGAAATGCTTGAAAGCTATGAAATGTTGATTAATTATTATAAAAAGATAGACGATAAAAACAAACAGCTCTATTATATCAATAAGCTATTTAAAGTGGATAGTATTCTGGATTCCAATTATAAAAACCTGAGTAAAAAAATAGTGTTGGAATATGATACCCCAAGGCTACTGGAAGAAAAACAAGCCCTGATCGATAATCTGGAAGCAAAGGAAAAAAAGACGAGTATCAAGTTTATCGTAGCGGTGATTATTGCCGGGATCCTGATCATCATTGCGGTATGGATATATACTAAAAATATACGGTATCGCAAGCGTTTTCAGGAATTGATGTATAACGAAGAAAAGGTAGGGGTCACACAAGAAGAGGCAAATCAAAAAAGTGCTACTACCCCCGAAGCTATTGGGGTCTCTGAAGCTATTGTGGCAGATATTTTGAAGGGACTTTCCAGGTTTGAAGAAGAACAGGGCTTTTTACAAGCCAATATCACTACCAATGAGTTGGCCAAAAAATTAAAGACCAATTCTAAGTATTTGTCTAAAACCATTAATACCTATAAACAAAAGAGTTTTAGTGTGTATATAAATGAATTGCGGATCGATTATGTGATCCAAAAACTAAAGGAAGATTCCAAATTCAGATTATACACCATCAAGGCCATCGCCCGCGACATTGGCTTTAATACTACCGAGGCATTTTCGAAATCCTTCTATAAAAAAACCGGCATCTATCCCTCCTATTTTATCAAACAGCTCGAAAGAGGAACTATTGTATCATAACATAAACTATTTTGGCTCTAGTTTTGAATAGCGTTGCTTAAATAATCTAAAGAATTCCTCAAGACCTGTTTGCCGATCCAGGCTGGCATACCATTATTTTAGACAAGCTCGGTTAAAAACAAAAAGTCAAGACGAGTTCAATTCATTTACTTTAGGAATAAAAAGGAAAAATTGAAGAAACAAATTAAAATGTAAAATAAAATATAATACTGATTTACAGTAATATACCAGTCTGTTTTCTTAGAATACAGACCAGCAGTTCCTTTTTTTTTCACATTTTTTTAAGAGCTTTCTCTATATTTGTTCCGAACTCTAAATATAAACTCATGGAAAACAAAAATCGCACAAAGAAATTGGTATTGGATAAAATTAAAGTAACCAAATTGCATAATGAAGCCCTGAAACAAATAAAAGGAGCTAGTAATTGTCCTGATAAAACCGAAAGGATGCATCCACCTTGCCCAACAAATCAAGAAGTTTTGGCTTTTATGTAAATCTTCACACAATTCTTAGGGATATAAAATAACAACCCAGCTGGAAACAGCTGGGTTGTTTGTTTTTGGAGGATCAACCCCTCAAAGTGTCATAAGAATGCTTTTAACCTATCCCAGGGTGTTTCTAAGGATCAAGTTGATGCTTCCATGCGATCGGTAGGTACTTCGTAGTGATCGCTTATCACTTATAAGTCATATTTAATCAATTATAATCGATACTTGATCACTTTTTATTGATCCCTGATCGCTTAGAAGTGATCAAGTATCACTTCGAACCACCTCTCGATGACTTCGAAGCGATCGCTCATCACTTATAAGTGATCCGGTATCACTTCGAAGTCATCTGTGTATCACTTATAAGTGATACCCATATCACTTCGACCCCTATAAATACTGGGATTTTTCATTCTTCGGTATCAGTGTCTGGTTTTGATAGGGGTTTGTTGACTTTATCAAACAATACCTTCATATCCTGGTATACCGTTTTGGCACCGGGTTCGTTCTCTCTCGCCAAAAAACGAACCTTTCGGTAAAAACTTAGAGCATTGGTATAGTTGTCATGGTCTAGCAGGGTTTTGGTATCGATAAGTTGCTGTGCCAGGTTCTCGAGCAGTTGTGCATGGATTTCGACTTGGTTACGCGCTGTATAATCACGATCAAATTCTGCTTTGTCCAGAAATTTAGGAATCCAGTCGGGGTATTGTTCCATATAGTTTTTGGATTTGTCGATGATTAATTTGTTTTTGTTGCTCACCCGACCATATTGCAGGCGCTGTTCTGGGGTCAGGTTTATGGTCTTGCCGGTCAAAACCTCCCGAATGAGTTGTATACCCTGTCCTAATTTTTTTAATTCATGATCTTCAAAAGTTAGACTGATTAAATTTTCTAAAGCCATACTAATTAAATTTTAAAAGTTAATATTCGTTTTACAGGGCAATAATAAGCGCTCCGAGTTTCATTTTTTGAAACTGGGAGCTTTTTTTTGTTAAAGTTTGGTTAAAAGAAGAAGGTCGGAAGATCGAAACTTGTCCTTTCCTAAAAAGTGTTGACTGTTTTTTTACTCCGTTTTTAATGGATAACGAACGGCAAGTCCTTACTTAACTCCCCGATTTTAAAATTATTTCAATACATTTGGTAAACAGCTCAAAAACCCAACCATGCGATCAATACCAACCATTTTATCTTTGTTTTTTTGCGTTGTTATGGGGTATGGGCAAACGTTTCAAATCCCGGATTCGTTAAAGGATAAAACTTTTAAAGAGATTGAGGATCTTTCGGTTAGGTTTTATACAGATACTGTTAGATTCAATATTTATGCTGATGTATTACTTGCAAAAGCAAAATCACAAAGAGATTCTTTATCATTGGTAAAAGGATATAGAGTTGTAGCTTTTAAGTATAAAAATAATCCCGCTAAAATGATAGTGTATCTTGATAGTTCAATAGCAATGAATAAAGGTTTTGTTAATTCTTCCTTCCCTGCAGTTACTTATCTCAATTTAGGAACACAATATAATCGTATGGGAGACCATGATAAGGCCCTTGCCTATTGCTTAAAGGCATTGAAATATTCAAGAAAAGAGGATAGTACGGGTTTTTACTATTCAACCTTGAACAATATAGGAAATCTAAAATCCCGAATAGGAGAGTATAAGGAGGCTGCCAAAATTTATAAGGAAGTTTTGAGGTATGAAAACGAAAAAGAAATTACAGGTAAAGGTCATTTAATAACAATAATGAATTTAGCAAATATTTATAGGAGATTAAATCTTTTAGACTCTGCTACTTACAATAACAAAAGAGGTTTTCAACTTGCTAATGAGCAGGGTCTAAATATTTGTAATTCCTTCACATTTAATGAAGGGATTAATCTTTTTTACAAAAAAGAATATCAGGCATCATTAGATAGTATTCAAAAAGCAATGTATTTGAAGAAAATGGATAAGACTGGTTCTAAAGAGTGTTCAATTACAGGGGACTTTTATCTTAGCAAACTGTATAAAATTTTTAATGATGATAAAAAATCTTTAGAGTATCTATTTGCTATTGAAGCATGTTTAATGGAAAAAGAGCATAATAATAAAATTGATTTGCATTCGGCAAAAATTTATAGAGAAGGCTACCAAATGCTTATTGATTATTATAAATCCAAAGGTGATGCACAACAGCAACTCTATTATATCAATCAATTGCTTAGGATTGATAGTATTCAAGATAGAAGATACAAAAACCTTAGCAAAAAACTCACCAAAGACTACGACACTCCCAACCTCTTAAAAGAAAAAGAAGTATTGATCGCTTCGCTGGAAGCAGAAAAACAGGTAACCACCAATAGAAATATTGTGATTTCAGCGTTGTTGGCGATAAGCATGTTGGGAGGTGGCTATTATTACTACACCCAGCGGCGCTATAAAAAACGCTTTCGGAAATTACTGGATACAGTACCTGCACCTGGCAAGCCTGTTAAAAATACCACTTCTATAGTCACCATACCCCAGGAAACTCGAGAACACTTACTGGCACAGTTGCATCAATTTGAAAAGCAACAAGGCTATTTGCAACCCGGTATCAATTCTAAAGACCTGGCCAAAAGCCTGGGGTCTAATTCTACCTATTTATCGCAGGTAGTCAATACTTATAAAGGCAAAAACCTAAACCAATATATCAATGAGCTGCGTATCGACTATGTGGTAACACAACTACAGGAAGATACCCGCTTTAGAAAGTTTACCATTCATGCTATTGCCCAGGAGGTCGGGTTTAACAATGCAGAGGTCTTTACCAAGGCCTTTTATAAAAAAACAGGTATCTATCCGTCGTATTTTATCAAAAAACTGGAGCAACAGGGGCAGGTCGGAAGTTAGAAACTAGAAGTTGGAGAGCTCCGTCTCCGGTCTTCCGGCAACGATTTCTAACATCTGACACCCGACTTCTGACATCCGTCTTCCCAGCGAATAAAAACAAAAAACCCGGCTCTTTATAGAACCGGGTTTGTTTTATTACTGTATCATCTCCCCATTTTTATCGTGAAAATGATATTCTAAATACGTGTAAGCGTCTCTAGGTACAATCTTAACCCATCGTTTATGGTCGAAAAACCATTTGGATCGGGTGGATGGAAATCCTTTTGTTAAAAAAGCTGCAATAAAAGGATGCGCACTCAGCGTAATCTTTTTATGGTCTTTTTTAATTAATTTTTCTAATTCGACCTTTATTTTTTCTACCAAAACAATAGGTGCCTCAATCTCACCATTATTACCGTTTGGATTATCCTCACTGGTTTTGATATTCATTTCGGGTCGTACGCGTTGCCGCGTGATTTGAATCAAGCCAAATTTACTTGGCGGTAAAATCTTATGCTTCGCCCGGTCATCTTTCATCTCTTCTCGCAATTGGTTGAAGAGTTTTCTGCGGTTATCGGCATTATTCATGTCTATAAAATCGACTACAATAATACCTCCCATGTCTCTAAGACGAAGTTGACGAGCTACCTCGGCTGCACTAATAAGGTTTACTTCTAGGGCAGTATCTTCCTGGTTTTTGGCTTTATTAGAACGGTTGCCGCTATTTACATCGATCACGTGCATCGCTTCTGTATGCTCGATCACCAAATAGGCTCCCTTACTCATAGATACCGTTTTGCCAAAACTCGTTTTAATCTGTCTTTCGATACCATATTTTTCAAAAACCGGTGCGTTAGACTGATGAAGTTTTACAATGGATTCTTTTTTTGGCGCAATTTCTTGCAGATACTCTTTGATTCTGTTGTAGAGATCTTCATCATCTACAACAATAGAAGTAAAGGAGTCATTAAAAACATCTCTTAATATAGAAGATGCTCTGTTCATTTCACCTAATACTTTTGATGGATGGTGTGCTTTATACAGTTTTTTGCACATGGCACTCCAACGATCCATCAGATTTTGCAAATCTTTGTCTAGCTCTGCTACTTTTTTGCCTTCTGCTACTGTACGAACAATAATTCCGAAACCTTTGGGCCTAATACTTTTTACAAGCCTTTTTAAGCGTTCTTTTTCTTCAGAAGACTCTATTTTTTGAGAAATAGAAATTCGACTCGAAAAAGGAACTAAAACAATATATCTTCCGGCAATCGATAGCTCAGAGCTAATTCGAGGGCCTTTGGTAGATATAGGTTCCTTCACTATCTGTACCAGTAGCGATTGGTTTGATTTTAACACATTGGTAATAATACCGTGTTTATCAATATCGTTCTCAAAAGGAAAATCCTTAAGAGAATAATTTCTTAATTTACCTGTGCTTACACGTTTAATGAATTTAAGTAAAGAAGCAACTTGAGGACCAAGGTCGTGGTAATGCAAAAATGCATCTTTTTCATAACCTACATTAACAAATGCGGCGTTAAGACCTGGGACAGATTTTCGGATTTTGGCCATAAATATATCACCTACCGCAAAATTACTGTCGTCTTCTTCCTTATGTAATTCAATTAGTTTTCCATCCTTTAGTAAGGCAAAATCCGTAGAGGAACCCGACCTAATGATCAATTCGTTGTTCACTCTGATTAGATTTTTATCCCGATAAATCGGAATGGATTAAACAATTTTTTTATCTGTTTAAAATTTTTTGTTGTTCAAAAAAGTAACAAAAAATTTTTCACATTCAAGAATTCGTATAACAAAGATTCATCTTTTTGTTTGATATGTTAAAGATTAATCCTGCCCGACGAGTCAGTCGGGTTTGTTTTACTCATTTCACAGGAATTTTTTTACAATTCCGTTGAAATAAAGCTATTATATTAGGTAGTATAAGCTTTATTTCGATTTCAAAGAACGTAACTTTTTAAATAAAAAAAGTAGTTAGAAAACTACTTTTTCTTGTGGCGATTGGCTCTTCTTCTCTTTTTACGCTTGTGCGTAGCTACCTTGTGTCTTTTACGTTTTTTACCACTTGGCATAGTGTACTTTTGTTTATTGTTATTGTTTATTTTACTTCTACGTTAGTCTTTACGCCCTCTACAAACACTTTTGCAGGCTTAAATGCCGGTATATTGTGTGCAGGAATTTTGATCGTGGTATTTTTAGAAATGTTACGGCCGGTTTTTTCAGCTCTGGTTTTGATAATAAAACTACCAAATCCTCTTAGATAAACGTTATCTCCGCTCTCTAAAGAACTTTTTACCTCTTCCATAAAGGTCTCTACCGTTGCTTGAACATCTCCTTTTTCAATTCCTAGTTTTTCTGAAATCTTTGCTACAATATCTGCTTTAGTCATTATAATTCCTATTTAGGGGTTTTTAAATTTTCAAGGGGGCAAATATAAGAATTTAAATTCCAAAATATCAATACTTAAGATGAAATTATCATCTTTAAACGTTTAATTTTGCAAAACTTACATTTTTTCTATGAAATTTTCTAAAAAACTCATTTCGTGGTATTTACATAATAAAAGATCCATGCCGTGGAGAGAAACTAAAAATCCATATCATATTTGGCTTAGTGAAATTATACTTCAGCAAACAAGAATAGCGCAAGGATTACCATATTATTTGTCGTTTACTCAAACTTTTCCAACGGTTTTTGATCTGGCAGCCGCCAAAGAAGAGAAAGTGCTAAAATTATGGCAGGGATTAGGATATTACTCCAGAGCCAGAAATCTGCATACCACGGCAAAATATGTCGCCAATGAGTTAAATGGCGTATTTCCGGATACGTATAAAGAGCTTTTACAATTAAAAGGGGTTGGGGATTATACTGCCAGTGCCATCGCGTCGATATGTTATAATGAGGCTGTTCCTGTAGTAGATGGCAATGTATACCGGGTATTATCCAGGTATTTTGGTGTCGAAACCCCAATTAATAGTACCAAAGGAATACGAGAGTTTAAGGAGTTGGCAATGCAACTTATCGACCCCGATGAGCCAGCAACCTATAATCAGGCTATTATGGAGTTTGGAGCCTTGCAATGCAAGCCCGCCAGTCCGTATTGTATAGTTTGCCCGTTAAATGATAGCTGTGAATCATTGAAAAATGGCAAGGTAGCCTCATTGCCGGTTAAACTCAAAAAGCTCAAAGTCAAAAAGCGATACTTTAATTATTTGATCTTTTCTATTAATGATCAGCAAACAATAATTCAACAGCGAAAAGGAAAAGGAATATGGCAAAACCTGTATGAATTTCCTTTAATCGAGAGTGATCATGAAGTGAATATCGACGATATTGAGGCTCATCCTGTTTTTAAAAAGCTGATTGGTGACCAGAAGTACAAAGTGACATTGCATAAAGAAGAGTATATCATTCATAAGTTATCACATCAACACCTATACACTCGTTTTTATGTTGTAAAAGCAGATAAAAAACCCACAGTGGATGGGCAGCAGCTTATTAAGACTAAGGCCATACATGAATATCCTGTTCCTATCTTGTTAGGTAATTTTATAGACAAGTTTTTTCAGTGAGGCGCTGTTTTGATAAATGAAATGCAGTAAAAATAGTAAATTGAATCTACCTGTAGCAGGCTAACCCTGCAGAGCGAAGTCTCATTAAATAAGCCTTTACAGCCAGTTATTCAATATATAAGTTAACACCATGGCAGTTATAAAAGGTTTCCCGATTTTTTCTTACATTTACTATAAACAAGATTTTTTAAGGATATTTAAGAAATAAGAATGTCGTAAATAGCGTTAGTTATCCAGATTTATTATTTCTTTACACCTTCTAAAATTAGAACCAATCGATTCATAAAATGTCTGGAACACTAAATAAAGTAATGCTTATAGGGCATACAGGAGATGAGGTAAAGATGCATTATTTTGAAGGAGGAAATTGCATTGGCAGATTTCCACTCGCGACCAATGATTCTTATGTAAATAAAAGTACGGGAGAACGAGTGACCACTACAGAGTGGCACAATATTGTAGTTCGAAATAAAGCAGCCGAGATTTGCGAAAAGTACCTCAACAAAGGAGATAAAATTTATATTGAAGGCCGTCTCAAAACCAGAAAATGGCAGGATGAGCAAGGCAAAGATCGATATAGTACAGAAATACAATGCACAGATTTCACGTTTCTAACTCCTAAAAACGAGCACCAATCATCTGAGGCAAGTCCTCAAAACACCTCCCAGGTGAGTAATACTCCTGCTACAAATGAGCAAGCTGTTTCATCTGATACACCAGATACAGAAGAAGATGATCTTCCTTTCTGATAAGTTTAACTAAACAAAGATAATTTGGACCCTGATCCTGAACCTTTATTTATTACACTATTTGTCTTTGATATGATGCAAACGGTTAATCTGTTTGTACTTGTGATATTACTTATTTTTTCTGCATTGATATCAGGAAGCGAAGTTGCTTTATTTTCTTTAACACCAGCAGACCTTAAAGATGAAGAAAACGCTTCCAAGAATCTAAAGATCATATCCAAACTATTAGATAATCCAAAAAAACTATTAGCAACCATATTGGTGGCCAATAATTTTATCAATATAGCCATAGTACTTCTTTTTGATGCATTGGGGAACGTGTATTTTAAAAACCTTGATTACTTTTGGTTGGGTTGGATCAATCTAAGATTTATTGTCGAAGTAGGGGTTGCCGCATCTGTTATTTTGTTGTTCGGTGAAATTCTTCCAAAAATATATGCAAGCAGAAACAGAGTAAAATTTGCAAAGTTTATGGCTCGTCCGCTCGGTATTCTGGATTGGATCATCTCTCCTGTGAGCTTACCTATGAGACGTATCACAGTTGGTATTCATAACCGATTGGGAAAACAGAAATCAAATCTAAGCGTAGATCAGTTATCGCGGGCACTAGAGCTTACATCAGACACCGATACTACCGACGAAGAAAAGAAAATATTAGAAGGGATTGTGTCTTTTGGGAATACAGATACCAAACAGGTGATGCGGCCACGCATCGATATATTTGCATTAAATAGTGCCGCTTCTTATCAGGAGATCCTTCCCGAAATTATCGAAAACGGGTATTCTCGTATCCCGGTGTATGAAGATAGTGTAGACAAGGTAATAGGGATTCTGTATGTAAAAGATCTCTTGCCATACATCAACATCCCGGCTTTTGATTGGATAGAGCTGTTAAGAGATCCTTACTTTGTGCCAGAGAATAAAAAGCTGGATGATTTGTTAAATGATTTTAAGGATAAAAAGAGTCACCTGGCTATTGTAGTAGATGAGTATGGAGGCACCAGCGGCTTGATCTCCCTGGAAGATATCATAGAAGAAATTGTAGGAGATATTAGTGATGAGTTTGATGATGAAGATTTGATATTTTCAAAACTCGATGACAATAATTATGTCTTTGAAGGAAGAACAGCACTAAAAGATTTTTATAAGGTGCTAAAACTTGAAAACAATACTGTTTTTGAAGACAAAAAAGGAGAAGCAGAAACAATTGCAGGACTATTGTTGGAAATATCAGGGAGTTTTCCCAGGCGTGGAGAAACCATCTCATTAGAAAGGTACCTATTCAAGATTGAATCGTTGGATAATAAGCGAATAAAGCAAGTGAAATTAACCATTAATGAAAAAGAAAATAATTAGATTTTTTTTATTTATATGCACCGCAGTGCTATTTTCCTGTGCAGGAGAGGTCTTACCAAAACCAAAGGGAATGCTGCGATTAAGTTACCCTGCCCCAGAGTACAAAGAGGTTTTATTACCCTGTCCTTTTTCTTTTGAGAAAAATGAATTTTCAGAACTTCAAAAAGCAAGAAGAAATAGAAAGTGCTGGTACGACCTTGAATATAAGAGACTAAAAGCAACGGTGTATATTTCTTATTATGAGATTCATAATAATCTGGATTCGTTATTGAGAGATGCCCAAAATCTTACGCAGGAACACTTTATTAAAGCAGATGCCATTAAACCTGAAGAGTATATGAATACTGAGAAAAAAGTATATGGCACCATTTATAAGGTTTCTGGTAATGCCGCTTCTCCATCCCAGTTTTATGTAACCGATAGTGTAAAACATTTTTTGGTGGGTTCTATATATTTTAAGGTGAAACCTAACTACGATTCGATACTGCCTGCAGCCAATTACCTGCGCAACGATATAAGACATTTAATAGAGACCCTGCAATGGAAAGAATAATAGGTATATATATCGTTCCGAATTCAAATCATTAATTAAGGATAGTTAATTTTCTTCCAAAACTGTTCTCGGGTTGTCATAATTTTATCATTTTTGCGGGGTATTAAAACAACATGCAGAACACAAAGCTAAAATGGTTATATCTGGCAATACTATCTCTGGTTTGGGGTAGTTCTTTTATTCTTATCAAGAAGTCACTTGTTGGGCTTACTCCTATGCAGTTGGGGGCATTAAGAACAGTATTTGCAGCCATGTTTTTATTCTCAATTGGTTTTAGAAGTATAAAAACCATCCAGGGAGTTGAATGGAAATGGGTAACTATTTCTGCTTTTGCAGGAACTTTTATTCCGGCTTTTCTATTTGCCTTTGCCGAAACAGAGATCGATAGTGGGATTACATCCATATTGAATTCTTTAACCCCTTTGATTACTTTTGTTTTTGGGATTTTACTATTCTCCATTCGTTTTAGCAAGAATCAGCTTATCGGGGTTATTATTGGTTTGGCCGGTAGTGTGGGCCTGATTTGGGAAGGAGCCATCATAAACCCCGACCAGAATTATGGATACGCTTTTCTGGTCATTATTGCTACGTTTGGTTACGGGATTAATGTGAATATCATTAAACGTTATTTACAGCATATCTCACCGATGGCTATTGCTAATGGTAATTTTGTTGTCCTTGTTATCCCTGCGTTGATCGTGCTTTATTTTTCCGGCTTTTTTAATGCCGAAGTGTTTTCAGACAAAACCGTACAGACCAGCATTCTGTATATGGCCATACTGGCAGTTGTTGGCACCGGTATTGCAAAATTAATGTTTAATAAACTAATACAAATAAGTACCCCGGTATTTGCAAGTTCTGTTACATATACTATGCCTATTATAGCTTTGGTCTGGGGCTTATGGGATGGAGAAAAATTTTCATTATATCAGCTTCTGGCTTCTGGCATTATCATTTTTGGGGTATATCTCACTAACAAAAACCGATAGCTATCGGGATCGGGCTGTGGGATTTCTACTGCAATCCCTGCCCATCCGATCCTGTCTACCGACCTTTAGATCCATCAGGCGGGCTTCACGCAAAATTTTTACCATCAAAAAAACAGAAACCAAAATTTGTCGTACACCAAATAGTGAATTCAAGATGAGTTCTGTATATAAAAGATTGTTAAGTAATAAATTAACACCCTTTTAAGGTTAAAAAACTCTTAAATTTCATACTTTTAAGTAGTGTCTGGTCGGAAATAGACGGTTTTTATAATTTGAATTATTTTTGATGGGATTTTAATTTTCTTTTTTGACGCAGATGCCTTAGCAGGCAGGCGATAAAAAACAAATAAAAATAGCGCAAAAAGAAATAAATTTAATAGTGATATATTTCCGACCAGACACTAAGTAAGAATCTTAAAGAAATACAACGATGAAAAAGTCAACCATCCCTATTAAATATGGTGTGATAATCGCTATTGGACTTATTGCCTATTTTTTAATCCTTTCTTTGATAGGAGTACAAACAAATCCTGTTTTCAGTTTAGGTAATGGTGTCATAGTTGCTTTTGGGTTGTATCGTGCAATGAAGGAATATAAGAAAGAAAAAGGAGATGCTTTTGATTATCAGCAAGGGTTTATGGCAGGGCTTTTTACCGGATTTAATGCTACTGTTATCTTTACAATTTTCTTTGCAATATATGTAACTAATATCAATATCAATTTCTTGCCGGAAATGTTAGCAAACTGGAGTTCTCACTATCATGTTGGTGTAGGTATCGTGGTATTTATTGCGGCAATTATGGGTTTTGCCACTACGTTTGTACTCACCTTATCTTTTATGCAATTATTCAAAGAAAGTTGGAATCCAAAAAAAAATCATAATTCATCTCCTGTAGAGGTATAAAAATATTTGTCATTTAATTAATTAGCAGTATATTTGCACCCGCCTATAAAAATAGGTGGGTTCTTTTATTTTAAAAAAATAATTAATTAAACGTTACGCTATGTACGCAATTGTAGAGATAGCAGGGCAGCAATTTAAGGTTGCAAAAGACCAAAAAGTATTTGTACATCGTTTAGCAGGAGAAGAAGGAGACAAAGTTTCTTTTGACAAAGTTCTTCTTGCTGCAGATGGAGATAAAATTACTTTAGGCGCCCCAGCTATAGATGGAGCTCAGGTAGGAGCAAAAATCACAAGACACCTTAAAGGTGATAAAGTTATTGTTTTCAAAAAGAAAAGACGTAAAGGATATCGTGTAAAAAACGGTCATCGTCAATCTCTTACCGAAATCATTATTGAAAGCATTGTGACTTCTGGAGCTAAAAAAGCAGCTCCTAAGAAAGAAACAAAGAAAACCGAACCGAAAGCAAAAGCTTCTGCTAAAAAAGAAGCGAAAGTAGTAGCTCCAAAAGCAGAAACTAAAGCAAAAGCAGCTCCTAAGGCAGAAACTAAAGCGGCTCCTAAAAAAGAAGCAGCAAAAGCAAAAGCAACTGCGGCAGAGGATTTAAGCACTAAAACAGTTGCTGAATTAAAGGAAATGGCTAAAGCTAAGGGAATCACAGGAATTTCTTCTATGAAGAAAGCCGATTTGATCACAGCTTTACAAGGAAAATAAAAAGATGGCAGGGGTTCCCTGCTAGAAGTAATCACCTGCCTGTCGGCAGACAGGTATAAAACCTAAAGAAAATGGCTCATAAAAAAGGAGTTGGTAGTTCGAAGAACGGTAGAGAATCAGAATCGAAACGCTTAGGTGTAAAGATATTTGGTGGACAAGCTGCCGTAGCGGGTAATATCATTGTAAGACAAAGAGGTACTACGCACAAGCCAGGCGAAAATGTATACGCTGGTAAAGACCATACCCTACACGCTAAAGTAGATGGTATGGTAAAATTTACTAAAAAGAAAGACAATAAATCCTATGTTTCAATAGTTCCTTTTGAAGTATAAAACAGGATTTTTTCTTTGTAATATAATTGACCCTTTTCAGTAAACTGGAAAGGGTTTTTTGTTGCTGTCGAATTAAGATTGCAAATGTTGCCTGGCTTTCACCGAATTCTACATGATCTATACAAAAACAAGGTTTTTGTTACCACAACGTTTCAGAAGCATTAACTTCTTCCATAACTAAAACAATCATAACCAAAATATTAAAATCAGATAATATTCAAAAAAGGTAGTAGCGTTAACTTTCCGGCTTTAAAATAATTGGGGCTAACAAAATTACTCATGAGAAAAATTACGTTACTATTTTTTGCACATCTGATCGCGGCAATTGCTTTTGCACAAAGCGGAAATATCCAGGGAATTATTACAGATAATAATGGAATTAGTATTCCTGGTGCAACAGTGCTTATCCAGAATATAAATAAAGGAACCGTATCTGATTTTGATGGAAGGTTCACTTTTGTAAATATTCCTGAAGGGAACCATAGTTTGAAAATTGAGTATCTCGGCTTTTCGCCTGTTGAGCAGCATGTTACTATTACGGCTCAACAAACTGCCTCGGCGTCTATTTTATTAGAACCTGCAAACATTCAGCTAGACGATGTGAAAATTGTGGTTAATGGCATTAGCGGACAAGCAAAGGCATTGAATACTCAAAAAAATAATATGAATATTACCAATGTGGTATCAACAGACCAGATTGGTAAGTTTCCCGATGCCAACATTGGGGATGCCGTAAAGCGAATCCCGGGGATTACCATGCAGGTAGATCAGGGAGAAGCGCGTAATATTATTGTAAGAGGGCTTTCACCCCAATTAAATTCGGTAACACTTAATGGTAGCAGGATCCCTTCAGCCGAAGGTGATAATAGAAATGTTCAGATGGATCTGATCCCTTCAGACATGATACAAACTATCGAAGTGAGTAAAGCTGTTACACCCGATATGGATGCCGATGCCTTAGGAGGCTCGGTAAATTTGATTACCCGAACTTCCCCACAGGGATTCAGACTTTCGGCTACAGTAGGTTCGGGGATTAATTTTATTTCAGATAAAAGGATATTAAATGGTTCTCTTTTGATAGGAGATCGCTCTAAAAATAATCGATTTGGCTGGGTACTGTCGGCATCTATAAATGACAATGATTTTGGTTCTGATAATGTAGAAGCAGAGTGGACCGACGAATTCGGGTATAATACAGGGGTTAATGATGTGAATGGTGACCCTGTTCTTGAGGAACTTGAGGTGAATCCTTATACCAATGTGCTTGAACAACGAACCTACCTGGTACAGCGTATACGCCGAAGTTTTTCGGCTAATTTTGATTATCAGTTCGACAATAATCATAGTATGTTCCTTAAAACTATGTATAACTGGAGAGATGACAGAGAAAATAGATTTCGACTAGAACACGAAATTCTGGATGCCGAAGACATAGAAACAGGAGATTTTACTGTGACCAATGGCAATGTAACCCGGTTTCCGGTAGAGGTAAATCGTCAAACCAAAGGAGGAATTGATAATAATCGTAATCAAAATACTCGTTTAGAAGATCAGCGTATGCAAAACTACAGTTTGGGAGGTAATCATTTATTTGGTGCGGTAAAAGTTGATTGGATGGCTTCTTTTGCCAAAGCTTCTGAAGAAAGAGCAGACGAACGTTATGCAGAATTTGGTACCGAGTATAGTATCAACAATGATAATACCGATCCCGAGTTTCCGCTATTCACAACCGTAAATCCTAATGACGCAAATGACTTGTCTAATTTTGAATATGGAGAAATTACAGACGAGCGACAATACACCGAAGAAGAGGATATCAACTTTTTTGCAAACGTAGAAATCCCCTCTGATTTCTTTGGGAAAGGAGATGGGATTGTAAAGTTTGGTGTGCGTAGCCGCCTCAAAACTAAAGTAAGAGATAACAATTTTTTTGAATATGATTTAGCAAGTAGCTTTCCTACACTTGCCGATGTGCCTACACAAGATTATTCTGATCCCGATTACCTGGCAGGAAGTGAATATCAAGCAGGGCGTTATGCCGATGAAAGATGGTTGGGAGGATTGATCCTCGAGAATGGAGAATCAATCCCTGATGAGTTTTTAAGACAAAATTTTGATGTAGATGAAAATGTCTTGGCGGGTTATATGATGACCAATCAAAAATTGTCTGATAAACTTAGTGTTTTGTTTGGAGTACGGGCAGAGCACACGATGATCACCGCAACGGGTAATCAAATAGAAGATGAAGAAAATGTGATAGGGGAAATTACTCAGGAAGAATCGTATACTAATATTATGCCCGGGGTACATATCAAGTATAATTTTTCTAATCGAACCATAGTAAGATTAGCCTGGACCAATACCCTGGCACGGCCAAATTATGCAGATCTGGTACCCACACTGGATGTAGTTTTTGGTGATGAAGAGGTCTCTATTGGTAATCCAGATCTGGATCCTACCACGGCTATGAATTTTGATCTTATGGCAGAACATTACTTTACGTCAGTAGGAATACTCTCTGGGGGGCTTTTTTATAAAAGAATCAATGATTTTATCTATACATTCAGAGGAGAGACAACAGATGATAGTTTTGGGACAGGTACAACAGGATTTAATCTGTTTCAACCTTTAAACGGTGATGAAGCCTCTGTACTTGGGGCCGAAGTATCTTTTCAGCGTCAGCTGGATTTTCTTCCGGGATTTGCCAGAAACTTTAGTCTTTATCTTAATTATACATATCTTACTTCTAGTGCCGACGGTATCCGTAATGAAGATGGAGAAGAGCGGCAAGACCTGGATCTGCCAAATACAGCTCCAAATATGTTTAATGGGTCTTTGGGGTATACCGATAAAAGATTTAGCGCACGTTTATCTGCCAATTTCTCTGATGCCTATATCGATGAGATCGGAGGGAGTACTTTTGAAGATCGGTATTATGATCAACAACTTTTTCTTGATTTTAATGCGAGTTTTTCCATAAACAAAAACCTGAGTGTTTATGCAGACCTGAATAATATAACCAATCAGCCTTTGCGCTATTATCAGGGAATTTCTGAAAGAACGATGCAGGTAGAGTTTTATGAAAGAAGGCTTACTTTTGGGTTAAAGTATGATCTGTTTAGAAAACAATAAGTAGATAGTGTTATGATGAGAAATATTGGTTTTGCCATAGTGATAGGGTTTTTAGGTATTACCTGCCAAAAAAAATTACCAGCGATTAATCCAGATATTATTTCAAAGAAAGTACCACATGATACAGATGATCCTGCCATATGGGTACATCCTACAGATCCTTCAAAAAGCATTGTTTTTGGTACCGATAAAGATACCAACGGAGCGATCTATGCTTTTGATCTAAAGGGAAAAATTATTCAGGATAAGGTGATACACGACATTAAATATCCAAATAATATTGATGTAGAATATGGTTTTAAACCTAATGATTCTACGATCACCGATATTATTGTTTTTACCGAAAGAGAACGTCACCAGATCCGTATTTTTTCTGTTCCGGATATGAAGCCCCTGGATAATGGAGGATTTCCTGTTTTTGAAGATGAAATAGATCCCGAATTGCGAAGACCTATGGGAATCGGTCTGTATAAGAACCCTGAAACAAATTCAATATATGTTATTGTGAGTAGAAAATCGGGGCCCCGAAATGGATATGTATATCAATATCAATTGAGTGCAGATAGTACCGGAGTTAAAGCCAAATTGATAAGAAAATTTGGAAAATTCAGCGGGCAAAAAGAAATTGAAGCTATTGCCGTTGATGATGAGATGGGATTTGTGTATTATGCCGATGAAGGCGTTGGAATTAGAAAATATCATGCAGACCCCAGAAAAGGGAGTGAAGAACTGGCTATGTTTGGAGGAGAATATTTTAAAGAAGATATCGAGGGGATCGCTATTGCTGCACAACCAGGCGGCAAAGGTGTGCTTATCGTTTCAGACCAGCAGAAAGGACAATTCAATATTTTTTCGAGAGCAGATAATCGCTTTATCAAAGCAATTAATCTGGATACCAATGAAACTGATGGTTGTGAAGTGATCGCAGTGCCTCTCAACGCTACTTTTACAACTGGTCTTTTTGTAGCGATGAATAATGAGCAGGATTTTTATTTATATGATGCAGAGAAATTAGGGCTCTAATAGCAGAAAATATCTGTATGAACCTTTCTAATATAGATGTACTAATTTGCAAATTTCTTCTTCATTAAGATTTTGAAGATTCATAAGTAGACGAAAAGTATCTAAAACTGTTTTGGCTCCGAGCCGATTGCAATCTTTTTCCTTGTTTTCAAAATAATCTGCAACATTGATAAACTCTTCTTTAATACTATCGGTCACATCTTCATCAGTAAATGATTTATACAAACATCGTATAGCTTCTCCATCGGCAAAATACAGCCTGAATTCAGAGGCTTCCCATTGTTCTTCGACTGCTAGCAAACTACCTGTGTTTTCATCATACTCGGCCAGATCCTGGTTATCATTGATCTGACCAAAATAGAAAAACAACTGGTTGTTGGTCACATAGTAATTATTTACTTCATAGTGATGTCCCTGGCTGAAAGAATGGATAATAAGCTTTAGATCATTTTCCAGATACCCGAAAATAAGGTTTCCATCGGTTATTGCATTTTCATCACAAATATAATCGACTTCCTTTTCTATAAGCTGATTTTGGGTATACAAGGTTTCGATATGGTCATGTTTTTTTCTGATGACTTCAATCTCTTCTTTTTGCTGCTGTGCCCAACCACTACAACATAGGGTGATGCAGAACGTTATGAGTAGTACTATATATTTTTTAGTAGGAATCATCATAGTAAACTATACCAAATGGCTAAATTTACTATACCAAAATCATAAAATCGAATAAAACCATGAAAATTTCAATGATCCACGCCCTATGGTGCACCCTTTTTGTAGTATTTATCACTTTTGAAGTTGCTGCACAAGAAATCCCCAAATATGAGTATCTGGAAGTGATTGTAATCCAGAAAGCAAATAACAGCGGAAAAGTGAAACGCATAAAAGTAGAGGAACAAAACGCTCTGGAAGGAAAACAAATAACAATTAAGCAGTTAGAAAAACTCGAGAACACCTCAGATTTATTGAATTTTATGAATGCTGCCAATTGGGAGTTCGTAGACAGACAAGCTGTTGTTTCTGAAGAAAATGACCCGGTTTGGATGAGTTATATTTTTAGGAAAAGTAAGTAGTATGTGTATAAAAAAGAATCTAGACATATAGGATCTAGAGCCTGCACTTTTGTAACGTTATATTTCTTTCAAAATGATTAACTGAACTTATCAAATGGAGATTACCATACATAGAAGTGATTAAAAACCAGTAAAAATAAACCTCTTGTTTCTGGCAAGAGGTTTATTATCTATATTCTAAAAGCGTAGCGTTCTAAAATCCAAGAGCGCCAGCGGTCTAATTTAGTATCTGTAATACTCGGGTTTAAAAGGCCCTTCAACCGTTACGCCAATATACTCGGCTTGTTCTGGTCTTAAGGTTTCTAATTCTACGCCAAGACGTGCCAGGTGTAATTTTGCTACCTTTTCATCAAGATGTTTTGGTAACATATATACCTCGTTCTTGTAATTTTCAGCATTTTTCCAAAGCTCGATTTGCGCCAGGGTTTGATTCGTAAATGAATTACTCATCACAAAACTCGGGTGCCCTGTAGCACATCCAAGATTTACCAAACGCCCTTCAGCAAGGATGATAACATCTTTACCATCAATAGTATATTTATCTACCTGTGGTTTGATCTCGTCTCTGGTATTTCCGTAGTTATCGTTTAACCAGGCCATATCGATCTCATTATCAAAATGACCGATATTACAAACGATAGCTTTATCTTTTAAAGCTTTGAAATGTTGTCCTTGTACAATATCCTTATTCCCCGTGGTAGTAATTACTACATCGGCATTACCGATTACAGTCTCTAGTTTCTTCACTTCAAAACCATCCATAGCCGCTTGTAAAGCACAAATTGGATCGATTTCGGTAACTGTTACGATAGAACCGGCTCCTCTGAAGGATGCTGCAGTACCTTTACCTACATCACCATATCCACAAACGACCACGCGTTTACCGGCAAGCATGGTATCTGTAGCTCTGCGTATAGCATCTACAGCACTCTCACGGCATCCATATTTGTTGTCAAATTTAGATTTGGTAACAGAATCATTTACATTGATGGCTGGCATGGGTAGTGTGCCATTTTTCATTCTTTCATACAAGCGATGAACACCGGTGGTTGTTTCTTCAGATAAACCTTTGATACCATTTACTAATTCTGGGTATCTATCCAATACCATATTGGTAAGATCTCCACCATCATCAAGGATCATATTTAAAGGTTTGCGATCTTCCCCAAAGAACAAGGTTTGCTCGATACACCAATCAAACTCTTCTTCGTTCATTCCTTTCCAGGCATACACTGGGATTCCTGCTTCGGCAATTGCGGCGGCAGCCTGATCCTGAGTAGAAAATATATTACAAGAACTCCAGGTAACCTCGGCACCAAGAGCCTTAAGTGTTTCTATTAGGACAGCTGTCTGGATGGTCATATGCAAACAACCAGCAATACGGGCACCTTTAAGAGGTTGCTCGTCTTTATACTCTTCACGAAGCGACATAAGCCCGGGCATTTCTGCTTCGGCTAATTCAATTTCTTTTCTCCCCCAGGCGGCTAATGAAATGTCTTTTACCTTGTAAGGAACATAAGGCACTGTTTTGATACTCATAGTTTTTATTTTATGTTTATGAAGTGCATTCTGGTATTTCGCACTAAATTGTTCTAAATTCGTTCATCAAAAATCAGGCGCTATTCCTGTTTTTCAGTTTGCAAAGGTACATAATAACTTTAAGAATTTAAATGCCTCTTTACAAAAATATAACAGTAGATGAAAGTACTAAAGTGCTGATTTGGAAGATTGAAGAGTCATATGAGTCCCTTTCTGATGGAATAGAATTAACACAGCATTGCCGGGATAGGGTAGATAGTATGAGATCAGAGATGCACCGCAGAGGGTTTATGAGTGTACGGCACTTGCTTGCAGAATTTGGGTATACCGATCATGATCTGTATTATGATGAATTTGGAAAACCTCATCTTAAGGATGGGAAACAGATTTCCATTACCCATTCTTTTGAATTTGCAGGGATTATCGTTAGTGATAAACCGGTAGGTATTGATATTGAAAAACAGCGGGAAAAAATTCAGCGAATTGCTCATAAATTTGTTGGTGAAACCGAAAATAAATTTGTTGCACAGCACAATGAGGATACAACCAGGGTGTTAACCGTGATTTGGGGGGCCAAAGAATCCCTATACAAACTATATGCTACTGCAGGATTGAGTTTTGAGCAACATATTTATATCCCTCCTTTTAGGATACACTATCCTTTTGTTTCGGGAACTATCAATTACAAAAGTACTATAAGTTACTATGATATAGCATTTATAGAGTTTGAAGGGTTTACTTGTGTGTATGCATTGCCTTCTTCTGAAATGTAAGTTTTTGAGCCACAAACCCACCTGCAGAACGGGCAAGTACACAAATGTTTTTATGGGAAATATTATATGAACTCATCTTAACTTTTTATAATTGCCTGTAAAAATGTTCTTTTTCGCCCAAAATTCGTCTTTTTATTGTTCCGTAGCGCTGCTATGCAACGCAAAAAAGCCATCTTTTGGGCAAAAAACCCCTATTTTTCGGTTCAACCAAAAAAGTCAAGATGAGTTCTATATAAGAAAGAGAGAAACGATATGATGTTAACTATAAAATATCGTTTTGAAACATCATTTTTATGCTGATTTTGTGGTTTATAATAAAATCATTCTGGAAATCAAGTCTGTAAAATATACTCACAAAGATCATATAGCACAGTGTATAAATTATTTAAAAGTTTCAGGAAATAAGTTAGCAATTCTAGCTAATTTTGAATCGGAAAGATTAGATTATCAAAGAATCGTATTGTGATTATTGAATTCAAAATATTTGTGGCAATAAAATACAAGAGATAAAATAAAAAATTATTCGTGCACCTGTCTGCCGACAAGGCAGGTTCGTGGCAAACAAAAATAATATGCAAATATCAATAGAACTCACCCTTACTCCGCTTCAAAGCGATTTTGAAGAACATATTATTAAATTCATAAAAAGCTTACGAGCTTCAGAATTCAAAGTTTTAGAAAACCCATTAAGTACTCAAATTTATGGAGAGTATGATAAAGTGATGCGATTTCTAACTCAGGAAATTAAAACAGCCTTTGGTGATATGGATCACGTTTTGGTATATATGAAACTGGTAAAAAGCAATAGAAGCGAGTATGAGCCACATTTTTGAGTACCTCTTTGGGCAGTATGCAGCATATTCAACGCTCGATATTTCTTTAGAAATTACTGCAGTTGTTTTTGGTATTGCCAGTGTATTGTTTGCTTGGTTTAATAAGATCTGGGTGTACCCAACAGGGATTATAAGCACAGCAATTTTTGTATACTTGCTTTTAAAGTGGTCGTTGTTGGGGGATATGATGATTAATGCATACTATTTTATTATGAGTATTTATGGTTGGTATGTATGGACCCGCAAAGTAGATGAGACACATGTAACCCCAATTTCAAGAACAACTTCGACAGAAAAAATTATCGAAGTATTGATCTTTGTGGCAACGCTCATTTTTGTGTATGTTGTATATATTGCTTTTGATAAATGGAATGACTGGACAGCATATGTCGACACCTTAACTACAGCAATATTCTTTGTTGGAATGTGGTTAATGGCAAGAAGGAAAATCGAAAACTGGATATTTTGGATTTTGGGAGATATTATTTCTGTACCCTTATATTTTTATAAAGGATTTACGTTTTCCAGTCTTCAATATTTAATCTTTACAGTGATGGCAATTTTTGGTTATTTAGCATGGAAGAAAAACTTAGACAACAACCCGGTAATTGCCTAAAAGTAGTACTGTTTGGACCAGAATCCACAGGTAAAACTACCCTGGCTAAACAATTGGCCGAGCATTACCATACCCATTGGGTGCCAGAATATATGCGAGAATATCTTCAGAAAAAGTGGGATGCTTCTAGAGAAGTTTGTACATATGATGATCTGCTTCCTATTGCCGAAGGTCAAATGAAATTAGAAAATAAAATCACCCAAAGCGCAAACAGCATATTGTTTTGTGATACAGATCTTTTAGAATTAAAAGTATATGCCGAGGCATATTATGAAGGAACAGTGCCACAAAGCATACACAAAATTTCATTAGAAAATGTTTATGATTTGTATCTTTTAACTTATATTGACACCCCTTGGATACCGGATGATTTAAGGGATAAGCCCTATGAGCGAGAAGATATGTTTTTGCAATTTGAAGAATCTCTGAAAAAACATAACCTTCCACACATTATTATAAAGGGAAATAAAATAACTCGTTTTGAGAAAGCCGTTACAATTATTGACCAATTAATAGCACGACAAGGTGAACATCGCAGATAAAGATATTAAGTTAATTAAATCCAAGGGATTAACCATCGATAAGGTGCTCTCTCAAATAGAAATCTTTAAAAACGAGATTCCGTATGTAGCATTAAGAAGTGCCGCTACCCTGGATAATGGGATTCTTAAATTTTCAGAACATTATCAGTCTGAGCTTACCAAATTGTATGACTCCAGATTATCAAATCTGAGAACTATTAAATTTGTTCCTGCATCGGGTGCAGCTACACGAATGTTTAAGGACTTGTTTCGGTTTTTGGATCATTATGAGTATGAGAAAGAAAGTTTGAACTCCTATACAAATCATGAAAAAGCAAATGCGATACGACTTTTTTTAATAGGATTAGAAAAGTTTCCTTTCTATGATATCGTAATGGAAAAGGTAAAGAACGTCTATCCTAAATTCGAATCTTTATCTGAAGGAAGGCAGCTGTATATTTTTGTAGAAATGATGTTGAAGGAAAAGGGGTTAAACTATGGCACTTTTCCTAAAGGATTACTGCCTTTTCATAAATATGCGAATAGTATAGCGACCTCTTTTGAAGAACATTTATATGAAGCAGCAGGATATAATGCCAATGATAAAGGGGATTCCAAATTGCATTTTACAATCTCAAAGGAACACCTTGAAGCCTTTAAGGGCGAATTCGAAAGAATTAAAAAGAAAGTAGAAGAAAAAACCAACACCAATTTTGATATTACCTATTCTTTTCAGAAACCAGAAACCGATACGATTGCAGTAACCGAAGACAACGAACCTTTCAGAACCGAAGATGGATCACTACTATTCAGGCCTGGGGGGCACGGTGCACTGATCGAGAATCTCAATGATCTTGATGCAGATATTATTTATATCAAAAATATTGATAACGTAGTGGTGCGTAAATACCAGGATGAGGTTTCGGGGTATAAGAAGGTATTGGCAGGTAAATTGATAGAGATCCAGGATGAAGTATTCAGAATACTGAATGCCATCGATCAAAAAAACCCGACAGAAGCAGAGCTAAAGGATATCAAAAAGTTTTTGGTGCAGCAGCTTAATGTGAGATTACCGCTGGATTTTGATAAATTTTCAGATACATACAAACTACAGTTTTTGCGAGAATCCTTAAATCGCCCCATTCGGGTATGCGGTATGGTAATTAATGAAGGAGAACCCGGAGGAGGCCCATTCTGGATCAAACGTGAGAATGGTAGGTTAATATTACAAATTATTGAAGCACCACAGATCAATAAAAGAGATCACAGACAACAAAGTATCCTGGCTAGTTCAACACATTTTAATCCTGTAGATCTGGTTTGCGGAGTACGTGATTATAAAGGAGATAAATTTAATCTCATTGATTTTGTTGATCCCGATGCAGGGTTTATTACTAAAAAAACCATGAATGGCAACGTATTAAAAGCCCTGGAACTTCCCGGATTATGGAATGGTGCCATGTCAAACTGGATCAGTGTTTTTGTCGAGGTGCCATTAACTACTTTCAACCCCGTAAAAACGGTGAATGATCTATTGAAATCAGCACATCAGGTAAAACTTTTTTCGTGAATACAGCGGTAGTTATAAGCGAATTAAAATTTAAAGGTGTTCGAAGTTCGGGTGCCGGGGGACAACATGTAAACAAAGTATCATCAAAGGTAGAACTCAGTTTTGATCTATTGGCATCAGCCGGGCTTACCGATGACGAAAAGTTGCGATTGAACCAAAAATTATCTTCCCGCTTAACCAAATCCGGAATCTTGCTTCTACAATGTGGAGATAGCAGAAGTCAGCACAGAAACAAAGAACTGGTGATTAAAAGGCTTCTGGAAATTCTTAAAGCCAATCTTTATATTCCTAAAAAAAGGAAAACGACAAAACCTTCTAAAGCTGCAATCAAAAAGCGTTTGGAAAGCAAGCAAAGACACGCTTTAAAGAAGGCTAGCCGTAGAAAACCTCCTTTATAGTATAATTTTGCTCTCTAAAATGTGTAATATTTCCACACTTTTGTGGGGACTCCACGGTTTTTAACAATCTTTTGGTTCTATTGCTTAAAATTTAAATCATTGATTATCAGTATTTTAAATATTTTATTGAGCATCCTATCTCTTTGGAACAATTATTACTATTAATTATTATGTAAAAAATGTATAAATAACCCAATGAAAAAGTTACCAATGATAGTAACAATTGTAGTAAGTATCTTTTCGGCACAGGGTGTTGTAGCTCAAGATGAATTAGCTCTTAATGGCAATTTTGAATATCTGGATTATGAATATGAGTTACAGGAATATACAGAAATAAATATTGTTGAATTACCCTTATCAATTCAAGAAGCTGCCGCAAGGGATTTTGAAAAGCTTAGGATTGTAAAAGCATATATGTCTAAAGACAATACCTATAAGATTGTTTTAAAAGATAAAGAAAATAACACGAAAGTTGTATTTGCAAGCGCTAATGGCGAATGGATAACGCCAAACGACAATAAATCTTAAATCTAGGGGTAGAAAAAGGATATCGTTTTGCAACCAAGGACGATATAAAGTTGTTTAGTGCTAAAAAAGAGACTCAATCCCAAGGGTCTCTTTTTTTATGTTTTTATGCGAACTAAGTATTTTAAGTTGTAATTTTATAACATAGCTTTTTTTGGTAATAAATTATAATATATGTCTAAGATACTTATTGTTGAAGATGATGTTGCTTTTTGTACAATGCTCAAGACCTTTTTGCAAAAAAAGGAATATGAGGTCTCAACCGCATTTTCAGGTAATGAAGCTATCCCAAAGATCAAAGAACATATTTTTGATGTGGTACTGGCAGATGTAAGATTGCCCGATAGAGATGGTACTACTTTGTTAGACGAAATCCTTAGCAACAACCCCAGTACTCAAGTGATCATAATGACGGGGTATGCCGAGATCAATATGGCAGTAAATGCTATCAAGCGAGGTGCTTTTGATTATGTTTCCAAGCCTTTCAATCCTGATGTGATACTACAAACTATAGAAAAAGCACTTCATAGTGATGCCTCCGATATAACAACCAATAATAAGGAAGCGATATCACCCAACCCGCCAAAAAAAACTAATAATTCTTTTGTAAGAGGGGTAAGCGATGCTTCCAAAAAACTAAACGAATACGTGGCTCTGGTGGCTCCTACTCGCATGTCTGTATTGGTGATTGGTGATAGCGGAACGGGGAAAGAGTATGTGGCCAGTAGTATTCACAGAGCGAGTAAAAGAGCAGATAAGCCTTTTGTGGCTGTGGATTGTGGAGCTATACCTAAAGAAATAGCTTCAAGCGAATTTTTTGGGCATATTAAAGGATCATTTACAGGAGCCGTAAACGATAAAGTTGGTCATTTTGAAGCCGCAAATGGAGGGACTTTGTTTTTGGATGAAATAGGTAATTTGAGTTATGAACTACAAGTTCAATTGTTGCGAGCCCTTCAGGAAAGAAAAATTAAACCCGTAGGCAGTAATAAAGAAATAGAAGTAGATATCAGGGTAATTGTTGCCACCAATGAAGATCTTAGTAATGCCGTTAAGGAAGGAGAATTTAGAGAAGATCTGTATCATCGCCTGAATGAATTTTCTATAAAGGTTCCTCCATTAAGAGATCGAATTGAAGATCTGATGCTTTTTGCAAATCATTTTCTTGAAGAATCAAATATAGAACTTGAAAAACATGTGGTTGGTTTTACAGATGAAGTATTAGAAGCTTTTAAAAAGTATGATTGGCCAGGAAACCTCAGAGAACTGAAAAACATGGTAAAACGTTCTGTTTTGCTCTCTCAAAAAGATATGATTACTTTGGATTTATTGCCTAAGGACATTGCTAATGCCACCCATAATGCAAAACAGACTTATGGGCTGTTTAAGAATCAAAACGAACAGGAATTGATTCTTGATGCGTTGGAAAAAGCAAATGGAAATAAGGCAAAAGCAGCAAGAATGCTTTCTATAGATCGCAAAACACTGTACAATAAACTAAAGCAATACGATATCAGTCTTTAATTGAATTATATACCAAAAACTCAAGGTGGGTTCAATAACCATAATTGAAGTAATAGGTAATAGATCCTTGTTGTTCTTCTAAATCTGATCGCGAAAACAATGCCTGCCTTGCATACTCCATAGCATTATCAAATAAACATTCGTTTCGGGTAGTAGATTTTTTTTTATCGACTTTGGCATCTATTACATAACCGTTTTTATTCACTTCAATTTTTACAACTACTCTACCACTTCCATTACAGGTATATACCGGGTTTGGCAGATCAATTGATTTTCTGTTTTTTAAACTATAGGTAAGCGAACTGTTTCTGTTATTAGTTTCTTCTTCTTCAGGCTTTGGTTTCTCCTTTTTTTCATCAATAGCAATGTCATCTTCACTGGTCTGTGTTTCCTGGATTTCTTCAGCAGCTTTTTCAACTTCTGTTAAAGACTTGATACGCTCTTCGATCTCATCGTGATCCTCAAAATCTTCGTTATATGCCGAGTGTGTTCTTTTGGAGGCGATAAGCTGCCTGTCTTCTTGCTCCATCATTTCTTCTTCAGGCTCTTCTTCTTTGACAAGAAACTCTTCTGGGATTTCCATTAATATCTCAGATTGCTCTTTTTGCTTATTCATCATATTGATGTTATACAGGCTTAGAACAAAAATTCCCATCAACATAGATGTGATAATCAGGGCTTTATGTTTTTCTATAAACTCCATAGGTATCTATAACTACTTTTGTTATACAATATTTTATCTATTTAAAAATTTTTAATAAGCTGAAAAATAAGCTAGTAAAAATTTTCTGCATAGATCAACCGTTTCATTTTCACATAAGAAAATTAATTATTTCTGTTGGAATGTAAAAAATAATCCTGCCCGACGGGTCAGGCAGATTTGTTTATGCGTATTTTATGTAGTTTCAATTTTTGTTTGTATCTGGTTTTCAAAAGATTGCACAGTAACAGCATCTTCAACCGAAAATGCCCCTATTCTGGTCCTTCGCAATCCAGTTAAGTGAGCCCCACTATGTAAAGTTTTTCCAAAATCATGTGCCAATGATCTGATATATGTTCCTTTGCTACATACAACTCTAAAATCTACTTCAGGTAATTCAATCCTTGTGATTTCAAATTCGTGAATAGTTATTTTTCGTGCGTTTATCGCTACTGTTTCTCCTTCTCTAGCATATTCATACAATCGCTTACCATCTTTTTTTAAAGCAGAAAAAACAGGTGGGTACTGTTCTATTTCTCCGATAAAATGAGTAGTAGCTTGTTTTATGGTTGAATCAGAAATATGATCAATTGGAAATGTATGATCGATTTCGGTTTCAAGATCATAGGATGGTGTTGTCGCACCAAGAGTTATTGTCCCTGTATATTCTTTGACTTGCCCTTGAAATTCGTGAATACGTTTTGTGAATTTTCCGGTACAGATCACCAATAAACCTGATGCCAGAGGATCTAGGGTTCCTGCATGCCCAACTTTTATTTTTTTGATTCCAAAGTTTTTTCGAATATGCCAACGCAATTTATTTACAACCTGGAAAGATGTCCATTGCAGGGGTTTATCGATCAAAAGAATTTGACCCTCGATATAGTTTTGTTCGGTTAGCATTATAGATGGGGCTATTTAATAAAACCAAAGCCAATGGCTAGTAAGCCAACAAGAATACAATATACGGCAAAATAAGTTAATTTACTCTTTTTTACTAAGGAAATCATCCAGGTACAGGCAAAAAGTCCCGAAATAAATGCTACAAGAAATCCAATAGCAATGGGGATCATATTCTCTGAAGAAAACGAAAGGTCTCCACTCACAATATCTTTGGCTATTTTTCCAAAAATCAATGGGATTACCATTAAGAATGAAAAACGTGCTGCTTTGGTCTTATCGTTTCCCAGTAAAACCGATGTAGAGATAGTAGCACCACTTCTGGAAATCCCTGGCAGCATTGCTATCGCCTGGGCAATACCAATCACAAATGCGTTGGAGCTGCTTACGGGTTTGCGGGTGCTTTTGGCCTTGTCGGCAAACCATAGTAGTGCTGCGGTAATAAGTAACATAAAGCCAACAAACATGATATTGCCTCCAAAAAGCTGTTCTAATTGTTCTTCAAAAAATAACCCTACCACGACTGCAGGGATCATTGAAATGATAATCTTAAGAGAAAAGAGGCTCTCTTCATTTTTTTTGAACCGGAAAAGGCCTTTTACAATCCTGAAAATATCTTTTCTAAATACTACAATGGTACTTAGCGCAGTCGCAAAATGTAAAACTACTGTAAAAAATAACGACTCTTCAGGAACACTGTTGTCTCCTAAAATAGCTTTTCCAAGCTCGAGGTGACCACTGGAAGAAACCGGTAAGAATTCGGTGAGTCCTTGTACTATGCCCAGAATAATTGCATCAATGATTTCCATGTTGGATTTTGACTTTTCTTAAAATTCGATGCAAATATATAATTACCGTACTACAAATTGTCGAATTACTTCTTTTTCTTCTTATCCGGATTGAGCAGAATGGCATATACTTCAATTCCAAAGCCAATCAAAACAACTGTAGGTGCCAATCTGATTCTTCTGAAGTTATAGATATCAGGATTAAAAACATTGGGGTCATCACTTCCTCCGCCTGCCATAAGAATAAAACCAAGAGCGATCACCGCTATCCCAATGGCCATAACGATATAGTTTTTCTTTCCAAAAACGTAATCTGGTGTATGTGGATTGTTTTTATTGGATTGTTTTTTTGTACTCATCACTATTAATTTTATCTATTCAAATCTGTTGTTTATGTAAGACAGATAGAATTTACCGTTTTGACCGTTATTATAAATACTTTAGACTATTATTGGCTTATTTCGTTATAAATAACCTTATTATTTAGCATTAATTTGGATATATGTCCCATGTTACTGTCACGGGTAAAGATAGTCCATCTTTTTACAACATACAAAATTGCATTTTTATGCAATAGATCTGTGTGTAATTGTGTTACCGTTAAGTTATAATGTAACCCACGATTAATATAATAGTAGTGTTCATCATTTTCTAAAGTAAACACAATATCAAACCCGGGCCCTTCTTTGATATCGATTATTTTACCGGTGATTTTCATTACATCGTCTGGACCTACGTCACGTACAGGTCGAAAAGTTTGAATTGCAACGATCATAACCGCAATAAAAAGCACAAAAACGATCGAAAACCAGATTTTACCAATTTTTCCCATGCTTATATCGTTAACGGCCGTATTCTCTTTTTACTAATGACTAATAAAATTATTCCTATAACAATAAAAGGAATACTCAACAATTGACCCATATTCAAGGCCATACGATCTTCAAATGCGACTTGATTTTCTTTAAAAAATTCAATAATTAATCGTGTAGAAAACAATGTAGTCAATAAAATTCCTAACAGGAATCCTTCTTTATGGGGTGTCTGGGTATTTTTGTATAGATACCATAATATACCAAAAATGATCAAATAAGAAAATGCTTCGTATAGTTGTGCAGGATGTCTCGGGATTAGATCATCTCGCATAAATATTACTCCGTAATTGCTGTGAGTTGGTTTTCCGTAGATTTCAGAATTCATAAAATTTCCGAATCGTATAAAAGCACCTGTAATGGGTGCTACTATAGCGATACGATCCAACACCCAAAATACGGGAGTCTTGTATTTGCGACAATATACAATAATAGCCAAAATAGCACCAACACTACCACCATGGCTTGCCAATCCCGTAAATCCTGTAAAGGTCCATGTGCCATCTACGATTTGAAATGGTAGAAAAATCTCCAGGAGATGTTCAGAATAGTATTCAAAATCATAAAAAAGGCAGTGGCCCAATCGCATACCAACCACAATCCCAACCATGAGGTATGTAGAGAGTTTCTCTAGTTGCTCCAGGGGGATCTGCTCTGATTCATAAATGCGTTTGACAATCTTATGGGATAAGATGATGCCGGAGACAAATAATATTCCGTAGTATTTTATAGGAAAAGTATCAAATACTGTAAAAATTTCAGGATCAACATTCCATTCTATAATTCCCATATTTTATTATTCAATTTGTTGTCTATGAATAGTATTCGAAAACTTGTTGTTTTGTCTCCCTTTTTTTGGAGATGTCCAAAGGACAGAGGAGCTTTAATAATATAGTTCATCGGTCCTTAAATTAAGGAATCGTTGTGTGGCAAAGAAAGTGCTGATCCAGGTGATAAGTACACCGATCCCAAAAATGCCGAAAAACAAGATGATCAATAAGATTTCATCATCAAGCAAGGCCAATTCGGGGAATGTTTTGTTAAGGTAATATAATACGACACCCACTCCAACCAATGCTACAAGGGCTCCTATCATTCCTAAACGAACACTCTTCCATACAAAAGGCTTGCGAATAAACTTTTTGGTAGCACCTACCATTTGCATGGTCTTGATAATAAAACGTTTGGAATACACCGATAAACGAATGGAACTATTAATGAGCAGCACAGCAATAAAGGTAAACACTCCACTAATTAGCAACACCCAGAAACTAATGCGCTTGATATTATCATTTAGTAGCGAAATGAGGGGTTTGTCATAGATCACTTCATCTACAAAATCTTTTTTGACAATTGAAGCATTTATTTCTTCAATTTTTGCAGGATCTACAAAATCGGCTTTCAAATACACATCAATCGAATTTTGCAAAGGATTGTATCCCAGAAAATCCATAAAATTTTCTCCAATATCTTTACTGTGCTCTTCAGCCGCTTCATCTTTAGAAATAAAAGTGGTAGACTTAGTATATTCTGCCAGGGCAAGGGTTTTCTCCAATTGTTTGATCTCAATATCTTTGGCTGTGTCTTTTAAATAGATGGTGAGCGCTATTTTTTCTTTAAAATGATCTGCTACTTTTTTGGTGTTTAATACCAATAAGCCCAATAAGCCCAATAAAAATAATACCAACGAAATGCTAATAACCACAGAAAAATAAGAAGAAATTAGCCGTCGTTTTTGGTACTTTTCAAAAGATGAACTCATAGGTAATCTGATTTACGCGTAAAAATATATAACAAATAACGATCTAATACATAAAAATAATATTTTTGTACACAAAACTTAAAGAATTATTATGAAGAATATTATGCCCCAAATTACAGTTTATGCATTATTAATATTTATTATTTCTTGTGGGTCAGATGATAATTCCGATTCACCAGAGGTAAATGAATCGAATTTATTAGGAACTTGGGAAATAACTGAAGACAAAATAAGTGAGAGCAGTATTTTAGGATTTGAGGGGAATACTCAAAATTGTGAGTATAATGCTATAGGTTCTGAATATGAGTATAGTATTACGATTACAGAAAACCCCAATAAAATTATAAGTACAGGTTCTTATAAAGTAACAACAACTTTGAATTGTGATGGAGTTCTTGTTGATGAAGGGGTGAATGTTATTAATTCTAACGAAAATCAACAAGAAGGCTTTCATGTTGGGGATTGGAAAATTGAAAATGGAAACCTTGTTAACACCTATGTTGAAATAGAAGGAGGTCCAACAACAACTATTGTTTCTGAAATAATCGAACTATCTGATGATAAACTTGTTTTAAGTTGGAAGAGAGATAATAGTGAAACATTAATTGATCTTCCTTTGGATGGAATTGATGTAAATGTAGTTGAAACTACTAGTACTTTTACTTATATTAGGAAGAAATAATTTTTCTAGATGTAACATGCACACAGTCATTATAGGAGTTGGAGGCGTAGGAGGGTATTTTGGAGGAAAAATCGCTAATTCAGGTCAAAAAGTAACCATGGTCGCCAGAGGAAAACACCTCAAGGCCATTCAGGAGCATGGATTGCACGTCAAGAGTATTTTCGGGGATTTTGTAACACATCCTTTTTTTGCTACAGATGATATCACTATCGTAGAAAAAGCAGATTTGATATTGATCTGCACCAAATCCTGGCAAGTAACCGAAGCGGCACAATTAATCAAACCTATTCTTAAAGAGGACACTGTTGTAATCCCTTTGCAAAACGGAGCCGATAATGCAGAGAAATTGCTTTCTGTGTTACCAGCCAAACATGTGATTGGAGGCTTATGTAAGATATACAGCAAGGTTGAAGCCCCTGGAGTGATTTCACATTTTGGGCATCCCCCGGAAATTATTTTTGGAGAATTGGATCCTGATAGCTATCGGGATAAAACCAAACGTCTTCAAAAAATAAAAGATGTATTTGACAAGGCAGCGTTTAATAATGTCATATCTAAAGATATTTCTGTAGATATCTGGACCAAATTCATGTTTATTGCTACGGTAAGCGGTTTAGGAGCATTGACAAGGGCAACGATTGGAGAGATGTATGAAAATCCGGGAACACGTGAGATTTTAGAACAAACGGCAACAGAAATTTATCAAGTAGGGACTGCTAAAGGAGTTTCGTTTCCCAAGGACCTTGTGGATCAAATCATGACTTTTATAGGTAAACAACCGTATGATTCTACAGCCTCTACACAACGCGATCTTATGGAAGGTCGTCCATCAGAACTGGATAATTTTAATGGTTTTATTGTTAAAGAAGGTAAAAAACTAGGAATTCCAACTCCTACAAATACTTTTATTTATAGTTGTTTGCAACCTATGGAAGCCAAAGCCAGACAATAGATAAAGTCCTTCCTTGAGGTGGGTAGCCGTAGGCCGGGTGGTGTTATTTAGAGTCGAAAAGATTTTTACTGGTTTATTAAACTTGAATACTATTGATGTGTAGCATAAAATCGTAAATTTGCGGTCTTAATTTCAGATTGATGAGTTACGATTTTAATACTATTGAAGCCAGGTGGCAAAAATATTGGGCAGAGAACAGAACGTTTAGAGCAGAAAACAACAGCTCAAAACCAAAATACTATGTGCTAGATATGTTTCCATACCCTTCGGGTGCGGGATTACATGTGGGGCATCCGTTGGGATATATTGCCAGTGATATATATGCGAGATATAAGCGTCACAAAGGATTTAATGTATTACATCCACAGGGATATGACTCTTTTGGGTTGCCGGCAGAGCAATATGCAATCCAAACTGGGCAACATCCTGCGATCACCACCAAAGAAAATATAACACGCTATCGTGAGCAATTAGATAAAATCGGCTTCTCGTTTGACTGGAGTCGCGAGGTGAGAACCAGCGATCCGAAGTTTTATAAATGGACACAGTGGATTTTTACAGAGCTCTTCAATTCGTGGTATGATAAAGATGTTGATAAAGCAAGAGTGATTAGTGATTTGGAAACTATTTTTTCTTCGGAAGGAAATGCGAAAGTAAATGCTGTTTGTGATGAGGATATAGATTCATTCACAGCAGACGATTGGAATAGCTTTTCATCTAAAGAAAAGCAAGCAGTACTATTAAAATATCGACTTACTTATTTAGCTGAAACCGAAGTCAATTGGTGTCCGCAATTAGGCACTGTGTTGGCCAACGACGAAATTGTAAATGGGGTTTCAGAGCGAGGAGGATATCCTGTGATCCGTAAAAAGATGACACAATGGAGTATGCGTATCTCTGCTTATGCACAACGGTTGTTGGATGGATTGGATACGATCGATTGGCCGCAACCATTAAAGGATTCACAGACTAATTGGATTGGCCGCTCTGAGGGAGCAAGTGTTACTTTTAATATCCTCCCATCCCATCCCCAACCCTTCCCTAAGGAAAGGGAGCAAAATGCTGGATATTTGACGGGTAATCCAGAAATTTCGGGTACACTTTTAGAACGAGCAAAAGAAATGAGAGCTAACCCTACCAAGGCTGAAGGTCTTTTATGGGCAAGATTAAAAACAAAAAAGCTGGGCTATAAATTTAGACAACAGCATCCTATTGCTAGTTATATTGTGGATTTTGTTTGTCTTTCTAAAAAACTGATCATTGAAGTCGACGGAGGAATACATGATTTTCAAAAGGAAGAAGACCATCAAAGACAGTTGTTGTTAGAAGAAAAGAAAGGATATACTGTTTTACGATTTTCTAATGATGAAGTTTTGAATGATATTAATGGAGTAATAGCCAAAATCGAAAATGAATTGAAAGTCCTTCCCTCTGGGGAGGATTTAGGTGGGGATGAGAAGCAATACACGATAGAAGTTTTCACCACCCGTCCGGATACTATTTTCGGTACGACCTTTATGACCCTGGCTCCCGAACATGAACTGGTACAAAAGATAACTACTGCAGAACAAAAAGCCGAGGTTGACGCATATATTGAAGCCACCGCAAAACGCAGTGAGCGTGAGCGTATGGCAGATGTAAAAACCATTAGTGGTGTATTTACCGGAGCCTATGCAGAACATCCTTTTACCAAAGAACCCATACCGATCTGGATTGGTGATTATGTGTTGGCAGGATATGGTACCGGAGCGGTAATGGCGGTCCCTTGTGGAGATCAACGGGATTATGATTTTGCGAGGCATTATAACATCCCGATTACCAACATTTTTGAAGGTATTGATATCTCATCAGCAGCTTTTGCTGATAAAGAAAATACGGTAATCGCTAATTCTGATTTCTTAAATGGATTAAACTACAAGAAAGCGACCAAAAGAGCCATTTATGAGTTGGAGCAACTAGACCAGGGAGAAGGAAAGATTAATTATCGATTACGTGATGCAGTATTTAGCCGTCAGCGTTATTGGGGAGAACCGTTCCCTGTATATTATGTAGATGGGATGCCACAGATGATCGATGTAGCACATTTACCGTTGGCATTACCCGAAATAGAAAAATATTTACCTACAGAAACCGGAGAGCCACCATTGGGCCGTGCCGATGTATGGGCCTGGGACGCCAAAAAGAATGAAGTAGTTGCCAACGATTTAATAGATCACAAAACGATCTTTCCGTTAGAATTAAATACCATGCCGGGATGGGCAGGAAGCTCGTGGTATTTGTTTAGATATATGGATGCTGGTAATGATACCGAATTCGCTTCCGCGGAAGCGATGCAATACTGGCAAAATGTTGATTTATACATAGGAGGAAGCGAGCATGCTACCGGTCACTTATTGTACTCTCGTTTTTGGGTGAAGTTTTTATATGACAGAGGTTTCCTTCCGGTAGAAGAACCTTTTAAAAAGTTGATCAATCAGGGGATGATCTTGGGGACTATTGCTTTTGTTTATCTGTTCAACGAAAATGGGGTTAAAAGTAGCTCTGAACCTATAGTAAACTTAAAAGATCTTCCAAAACTTATTGTATCTAGTGATTTTTATAATAATTATAGAAAACACTTTAATCTCTACGAACAGTCATTATTAAAAAATGAAGGAAATTTTCAAGCTGTTTTGAAACAAAGAGGTATAACAAATGATGAATGGTTACCTCATAAAAGATTTAATTCTCTAATATTAGAATTAATTAGAAAAGCTAATAAAAAAGGGATTTTTTATTTCAAAAAAGATAGTTTTATACCACTTAGAGTTGATATATCTCATCTTGATGGTTTGTCTGATGAAATGTTAATAGATAGTTTCATAGAGGATAATAAATATGAAGAATATAGAAATGCTATTTTTATAGGGAAGGATGGTTATGGATATGAAGCAGGGTCAAGCAAAAGTATCTTGACTAAGAGAGAACCTGAAAAAATGTCCAAATCCAAATACAATGTAGTAAACCCAGATGGTATTTGCGAACAGTATGGTGCAGATAGTTTGCGTTTATACGAAATGTTCCTTGGACCTCTAGAACAAGCAAAACCATGGAATACTGCCGGGATCACAGGTGTACATTCGTTCCTTAAAAAATTATGGAAACTATATCATGAAGGAGATGTTTTCAGCGTAAGCGATACCGAACCCACAAAAGACAATCTAAAAACGCTTCATAAAACCATCAAAAAGGTAGCAGAAGATATCGAGAATTTCTCGTTTAATACATCGGTAAGTACCTTTATGATTGCTGTAAATGAATTAACAGCTCAGAAGTGTACTTCCAGAGCGATCTTAGAGCCTTTGGTAATATTAATTTCACCCTATGCACCACACATCGCTGAAGAATTGTGGCAAAAATTAGGGCATAAGGAGTCGATATCAACCGCAGCTTTTCCTGTATTTGATGAGAAACATTTGGTAGAAAGCACCAAACAATACCCGATTTCATTTAATGGTAAAATGCGTTTTACTCTTGAGTTATCTTTAGACTTAAACAAAGACGAAATCGAAGCTGCGGTGATGGCACACGAGAAAACACAACAACAACTTGCCGGGCGCGAACCTAAAAAGGTAATCGTGGTACCTGGTAAGATTGTAAATGTAGTAGGGTAAAAGAAAATAGAGAAAAAGTATTTGGAAGTTATTTAATTCCTATTGTCACATCGAGCGTAGTCGAGATGTTTTTATCTACCTTTCGACTCCGCTCAAGGCTAAAGAAAGGCCCCGTTTTTAAATATTCTTTAAAAATAAAACATGATCAACCCAATAGAAATTCTAGGATTGGTAGCAGCTATCTTAACTACAGCGGCATTTCTACCACAAGTCTACAAAACCTGGAAGACAAAATCTGCCGATAGTTTATCGGTATCAATGTTGTTTATTTTTGTTACTGGAGTGCTTTGCTGGCTGATTTATGGGTTTTTGATCCATAGTATCCCTATCATTTTAGCGAATTTGGTAACGGCGATATCAGGATTTTTACTCTTATATTTCAAGTATCGTTATAAAAACTGATATAAATTATTCAGCTTTCCGGATTTTAACAGATTAAATGACAACCTGACAAAATTATTAATAAAATATTTTTTAGGGTTCATTTATTGTTTTATTTCATAAAAACATCTATTTTGGCCAAAAAAATAAGAATATGATAATTGGTGTTCCTGGGGAGATCAAGAATAACGAGAACAGAGTAGGTGTGACACCTGCCGGAACGATGGAGCTCATTAAGCATGGCCATACTGTTTTTATTCAGAAAAACGCTGGTCTTCAAAGCGGATTTAGTGATGAGGAATATATCCATGCAGGAGGTAAAATCTTACCTACTATCGAAGAGGTATATCAGACCGCCGAGATGATTATCAAAGTTAAGGAGCCCATAGCACCAGAATATGCATTGATCAAAAAAGATCAATTGGTGTTTACCTATTTCCATTTCGCGTCAAGCGAACCCCTTACCAGGGCTATGATCGATAGCAGGTCGGTTTGTGTTTCTTATGAAACTGTAGAAGATCCCGATCGTAGTTTACCATTGTTAACTCCAATGAGTGAGGTGGCAGGTAGAATGTCTATCCAACAGGGAGCAAAATATCTCGAAAAACCATTAAAAGGAAGAGGGATTCTTCTAGGAGGAGTACCGGGAGTAGCTCCTGCCAAAGTATTGGTTCTTGGCGGTGGTGTGGTTGGTACACAGGCAGCAAAAATGGCTGCCGGGATGGGTGCTGATGTTACTATTTTAGATATTAGCATAAAACGGTTACGTTATCTGGATGATGTGATGCCGGCCAATGTAAATACCGAATTTTCTAATGAGCATAATATTCGTAAACATATACAGACTTCAGATCTCATCATCGGTGGGGTATTAATCCCGGGAGCCAAGGCACCAAAATTAATCACCCGTGATATGTTGAAGGATATGCGTCCGGGAACAGTACTAGTAGATGTGGCAGTAGATCAGGGTGGTTGTTTTGAGACGACTAAGCCGACTACACACCAGGATCCGGTATATATTATAGATGATGTGGTGCATTATTCTGTCGCAAATATGCCAGGAGCAGTGCCATATACGTCAACTTTGGCATTAACCAATGTCACTTTGCCATATGCAATACAATTGGCAAATAAAGGTTGGAAAACTGCTTGTGCAGAGAATGAACCACTTAAAAAAGGACTAAACGTGATTGACGGAAATGTAGTGTATCCCGCAATTTCAGAAGCTTTCAACCTTCCTTTAGAGGATGTAGATAGGTATTTAAAGTAAACTCGATTATTGGCTAACTCAAGTTTATTTAACTGAAAACCTCGCTGTTATGGCGAGGTTTTTGCTTTTATTATTATTAATAATAATAAATAAAAAAGTGTACGATTATGATGGGATATTATATCATTGCAGGAATTATATTCCTGGTGAGTTCGTTTGTAAGTAATAAACTGAAAAGTAAATTTAAAAAATACACTAATGTGCATTTACAGAATGGTATGAGCGGTGCAGAAATTGCCACCAAAATGCTGCACGATAATGGAATTCGAGATGTAAAAGTAATTTCTACACCAGGAATGCTTACAGATCACTACAACCCGATGAATAAGACGGTGAATCTAAGTGAAGGGGTATACAATCAACGCAATGCTGCCGCAGCTGCGGTCGCTGCTCATGAGTGTGGTCATGCAGTACAACATGCAACAGCATATAGCTGGTTGACCATGAGGTCAAAGATTGTACCTGCAGTGGGAGTAGCCAGTAAGCTCTCTAATTTTGTGATTATGGGAGGGTTGATTTTATCGGCTACCGGTAATATGATAGGCAATACTATTTTCCTGGTTGGAATTCTGCTATTTGGGGTAACTACCTTATTTGCATTTATCACGCTACCGGTAGAATATGATGCCAGTAACAGGGCATTGGCCTGGTTAGAGAATAACAGAATGCTTACCGGTAAGGAACATGCAGGGGCTAAAGATGCATTAAAATGGGCAGCCAGAACCTATGTGGTAGCGGCTTTAGGTTCATTGGCTACATTATTGTATTTTATTTCGATCTTTTTGGGAAGAAGGGATTAAGAGTTCTTAAATACCTCCTAGGTTTTAGAAACCTAGGAGGTATGGTAGTATTAGATTTTAATCTGTCGGTCAATCTGTTGATCCAGTGATATAAATGTTTCAGTACGCGAGACACCTTCTATTGCCTGTATGTTTTTATTGAGCACATTCATCAGATGTTCATTATCTCTACATAATATTTTTATAAATATAGACCAATTTCCCGTAGTATAATGGCATTCTATCACCTCGGGGATATCTTTTAATTGCCTTACAGCTCTGGGGTTACTTACAGCTTTGTCAAGATAGACCCCTACAAAAGCCATTGTTTTATAGCCTAATACTTTGGGATCGATAATAAACTTTGATCCGGCAATAAGCCCCGAGGCTTCCAGTTTACGTAAACGTTGGTGAATGGCAGCACCCGATATTCCGACCTTTCTGGCAATCTCAAGGATAGGTCTGCGGGCATCTTCCATGAGATTACGTAAAATCTCTTTATCAATACCGTCAATTTTTACGTTACCGTTTTGACTCTTCATAAAATTTTTAATTACAATTGATAACCAAAAATACATATAATGATTTAAAATTGAAATGAAAGAAGTGTTATTGTTGCTTAATTGAATTATTTTAATCCCTCATAGAGGGTTTAATTCCCCGCCAGAAGCATCCAAATCAGTTCTGCTGAAGCATGTAGCAGGTTGGATATTATACTATTTATCTGGAAAAATAATGTATTAGAAGTCAAATTCTTTTTAAACATGCTCTAATGCTGTATTCATAATTGGCATATCACCCTTTTACTCCATCTGGATTATACCCAAGGTATTCACATTCTTTTTCGTTAAACACAATACCATATTCTTCAAGTTCTTTAAGTATTGGTTCATAAATTTCTTCATGAATCGGTATTTGAACACCGATAGTTGTGATTTTTTTATTCAGAATATGTAAGGTTGCCATTGCTACTGGTAATCCCACGGTTCTGGCCATGGCCGTATAAGATCGATCCTTCCCTACACTTACCATCGTCGAGTCAATTTGTTTTCGCTCACCAGCAAGTTCATATCCAAACTTGTGATACATTACAATCATGTCTTTATCATTTTCATCCAATGTCCAATTATCCATTAGGATTTTCTGAAGGATTTGAGCTGGAGTGGCGTTTGGGATTCCCACTTTTTTATTGGGATTGAAAAGATCGAGTTCCAGAAGTTTATCCCACATAATATCATCCTGATCGATTTTGAGATAGTGACGCAATTTTAATTCTACCGAATCTGTTGGAGAATACGCTAAGAAAGAGTTGGTGAAATCACGATAACTCATCTGTTCTGAGTTTACCAGGGTATAATCATCTGCAGTCATTCCTAATTGTACAAAGGTATTCCATGCTCTTGAGAATCCTACTCTTCTGATAGTTCCCCGATACAGTGTCAATATATCATCCAACCCATAAATGCTTTGATATTTCAAAGAGTTTCGGTTTGCGTAGGCCTCAAAACGCCCATAACCATCTACTTCAAGAAACTCGGTTCTTCTGAATAATTTGTGATAAGGGATATATTTATGAGTACCTTCCTGAATGAATTCTGCCGCGCTGCCTTGCCCTGCAACAACAACATTACGGGGATTCCAGGTAAATTTATAATTCCAGAGATTGTTATCGCTTTCGGGTGCTACCAAACCACCTGTAAAAGATTCAAACAAGATGATTTTACCTCCCTGGTTTCTGATACGATCAATCACCTGCATCGCACTCATATGATCAATCCCGGGATCTACACCAATTTCATTCATAAAAATCAGTCCTTTTTTACGAACCTGCTTATCTAGTTCATGCATCTCGGGGCTTACATAAGATGCGGTGACCATGCATTTACCAAATTGCAGGCAATCTCTGGCTACCTCAATATGAAATCTTGCTGGCAGCATAGAAACAACGATATCAGATTTCTGTATTGCTTCTTCTCGTGAGGCTTTATCAAAAACATCAAGTACTTTTGCTTCGGTATTCGGGTGATCACCAGCTAATTTTTTACTATTTTCAATAGAAATATCACCAATAGTAATGTGTAAGTTTTCAGAAATAGATTTAACCTGAAAATATTTAATTAAAACGGCGGTAGATTTACCGGCACCAATAACTAGGATCTTTCGCATACCTGATGATATTTTGATAACTTTGGTACGAATGTAGTAAATACTACAAAAACTAGATTGTAGATTTTATGGTATTCATTATCTTTTTTTTAAATGAACATAAAATTTGATATCCACCAGATTATTTAGTCAAATGATGAATGAAATAAGAATGAACAGAACAATATTACTTTCAGGAGCCGTTTTAGGGTTGATTTCAGTACTTCTGGGAGCTTTTGGAGCACATGGTTTAGAGAAGCTTGTAGACTCAGATAGTATTGATTCATTTACTACAGGAGTACGATACCAGATGTATCATGCGATCGTTTGTATTATTTTGGGAAATATGACCATTTTGAACGTTACCGACCGGAAAAGAATTTTCTATTTCTTCATGGGGGGAATCACCCTTTTTTCGGGGTCAATATACCTTTTGGTGGTTGATGAAATTTTTAACATCGATCTGTCAAGTATTGCTTTTATTACTCCTTTGGGAGGTTTACTATTGATTTTCGGATGGATTTTCTTCATAATTTCACTGGCGAAGATTAAGTGACTTTTTGCTGGTGGGTGAAATAATTATTCATAATTTTGCAGCTACATAACAAACACAACATATTTTTATGGAATCACTGTATCCAATTACGAAAACGTTTTCGTTAAAGCATTACGGTATTAAAGATGCTACAATACGCTACCAATTATCGCCTGAAGATCTTCAGGAAGAAGTAGTACAAAAAGGACAAGGGAAAATCACAAAACCAGGAGCACTGGCAATCAATACTGGTGAGTTTACCGGTAGATCTCCTATGGATCGTTTTATCGTTAAAGATCATATCACTCAGGATAAAGTCTGGTGGGGGAATATTAATATTCCTTTTGACCCCGATAAATTTGATGCATTGTATGACAAGGTGACCAACTATCTTTCTGGGAAAGAGATTTTTGTGCGGGATAGCTATGCATGTGCAGATCCCGAGTATAGACTGAATATAAGAGTGATTAATGAATATCCCTGGTCTAACATGTTCGCATATAATATGTTTTTGAGGCCTACTGATGAGGAATTGAAGGATTTTGAGCCGGAATGGACGGTTATCAATGCACCGGGATTTATGGCAGATGCTGCAATCGATGGTACTCGCCAACATAATTTTGCGATTTTGAATTTTGATAAAAAGATCGCGCTTATCGGAGGAACCGGATATACCGGAGAAATCAAAAAAGGAATTTTTTCGGCATTGAATTTTATTCTTCCTGTAGAACATAATTGCTTGCCAATGCATTGTTCGGCCAATGTTGGAGAAAAAGGAGATACGGCTATATTTTTTGGGCTTTCCGGAACAGGTAAAACTACTTTATCTACAGATCCTAACCGTAAATTAATTGGTGATGACGAGCATGGATGGACCAAAGAAGATACCATATTCAATTTTGAAGGGGGATGCTATGCAAAGGTTATCGATCTGTCATCAGAAAAAGAACCTGAAATATATAGAGCCATCAAAAAAGGAGCTATTCTTGAAAATGTAATCATTGGTAATGATGGTGTAGTAGATTTTACAGATACATCGATTACTCAAAATACCCGGGTGAGCTATCCTATTCACTTTATCGAAAATATCCAGGAACCTTCTATCGGTAAAAGCCCGAAAAATGTATTCTTTTTAACTGCCGATGCGTTTGGGGTACTACCTCCGATTTCTAAGTTAACACCAAGCCAGGCAGCATATCATTTTATATCGGGATATACGGCAAAGGTTGCAGGAACAGAAGCTGGTGTTGTAGAGCCGGTACCATCTTTTTCTGCTTGTTTTGGAGCACCGTTTATGCCATTGCATCCTGCCAAATATGCCGAGATGCTGATCAAGAAGATGAAAGATGCCGGTGTAAATGTATGGTTGGTAAATACTGGATGGACCGGTGGATCCTATGGTGTGGGAACCCGAATGAAACTAAAATATACTAGAGCAATGATCCATGCAGTGCTAAATGGTGATCTGGGATTATATTCTTATGACAACTATCACATACATTCGGTATTTGGAGTAGCGCAACCCAGAGAGTGCCCTGGTGTTCCTACCAGTGTTCTCAGTCCCAGAGCTACCTGGAATGATGATGAGGCATACTACACTACTGCATTTAAGTTAACCAATGCATTTAGAGAAAATTTCAAAAAATTCGAATCCTATGCGAATGAAGAAATCCGACGGGGAGGACCTCAGCGGTACTCTTTTTAGGAAAAGAAATGATAAAACAAAAAGGGCTGAAAATTAATTTTCAGCCCTTTTTGTTTAGATTAGTAATAGTTTATACTGATTATGCATTGGAAAATCAGGGTTTCATTCCCCAAGGCCTGTCTGCCGATCCAGGCAGGCTTGCCTGCCGATCCAGGCAGGCTTGCCTCGAAAACAAAATGTATTTTCGGAAGCATACCTGGTGAGCTTGCTCCGAGGTTGTTGATTTCTTAGTCGCACTGTGTCGCTTTTTTAGGACTAGTGAGAAACAGAAGAATATTATTTTTTATTGGCTTCTTTAATATATTTTTGAAGTGCCATGGTCATTGACGGCGTCTCTGGCGTTGGGGCTTGTATATCGACTACCAATCCGTGTTCTTCTGCTGCTCTTACTGTTGAATTTCCGAATACAGCAATACGAGTGTTGTTTTGTTTAAAATCCGGGAAATTTTCAAATAGTGATTGTATTCCCGATGGGCTAAAGAAGACTAATACATCATAGAATACATCTCTTAGCTCTGATAAGTCACTCACCACTGTTTTGTAAAAAATTCCTTGTTTCCAATCTACTTTAAGGTTGTCTAAGGTCGTAGGAATTTCTGGCTTTAGCTTGTCTGAAGAAGGTAATAAGAATTTTTCATTCTTATATTTCTTAACCAAAGGGCTTAATTCCTGAAAATTACGTTTTCCAACGTATATTTTTCTTTTTCGGTATACCACATACTTTTGTAAATAATAAGCTACGGCTTCACTTTGGCAGAAATATTTAAGGGTATCGGGTACTTTATAGCGCATTTCTTCGGCAATTCTAAAGAAATGATCAACAGAGTTGCGACTGGTAAGAATAATAGCAGTATAATGTGATATATCCACTTTTTGTAATCTTACTTCTTTAGCATCAACTCCCTCCACATGAATGAAGGGGATAAAGTCAATTTTTACTTTTTCCTTTTCTTCTAAATCAAAATAAGGTGAATTTTCTACTTTAGGCTCTGGTTGTGAGACCAAAATCGTTTTCACTTTCATATATATTCTTTTTGTAAAGATCCTACTAATTATTACTTAATAAGCTTATACAGTATAAAATAGGGTGCAATTTCAAGTGCGCAAAGATACAAAATAAAATAAAACAAGTGCCCCAAAATAATACTTTCATTTTTTTGATAAAAAGAGATGAGTACAATTGTGTTTAGAATAAGCAACAAAACGAGTAATATCGTAAATACGATTCTCGAAGGTTGCATAGCATAGATAAACACAATATTAATGGGTAATAACAACACCCCCATAAAATTGCGATAAGATACTTTGTAAAACAAATATTCATCAATTATTGGATCCATCGAAAAAATAGTGGCAATAATCTTTTCGATGAGTAATTTACAAAGAACAATCACCGTGTATATGATAACAATTTTAAAATATAACGTGATTTGATCCGGGATTACCTTCCATTTGAAGACATCAAAACATAAATATAAAAATAAGGATACCGAAGCAATTTGCAATACCAGCAAAACTATATTAAATAGAGAAGAAAGCTTATTGGGTTTTTGATATGATATGATGTATTTATTATTACTAAAAAGCATGATAAAGTCAGAGAAGCGCAATGCGTTTAATCCTCTGGCCGTTGCTAGTAACGTAAGACATATCACTATCAAAATGGTAAGCCAGTTGGTTGATGTTATTTCTCGGGTAATAAATTCCATATAGAAAATAATTCGGGTTAAAATTACGATCAATTAAGTAATAAAAACAAAAAAATAGCCAGTTATACCAATTGTAAATTGAAAAACACCTTATTTATTCGTTTATTTTCCACTTCATTTCCTTAATCATTTCTTCCGTAGCTAATGCTATGCGAGAAAATCATAGCGTTATGAAATGAAAAATCTACTTCGTCTCTTTCAGCGCATTTCAATTTACAATTGGTATAATTATTTAGTTATATTTGCCTCAAAATGGCCTACATGGTAGATGCATTGGTTATTATACCTACCTATAATGAAATTGAAAATGTGGAGCGCATTATAAAGAATGTGTTTTCGCTGCAACGTGATTTCCATATTCTTATTGTAGATGATAATTCTCCAGATGCTACAGCTGCCAGGGTAAAGGAGTTACAATTAGAATATCCAGATAACCTTTTTTTGATAGAACGAGAAGGTAAATCGGGTCTTGGCACAGCGTATATTGCCGGGTTTAAATGGGCACTAGAGCGTGAGTATGACTTCATTTTTGAGATGGATGCAGATTTTTCTCATAATCCCAATGATTTGATACGGCTATATAACACCTGCTCCAAAGGCTCTACGCAAGTAGCAATAGGATCCAGGTATATCACGGGAGTGAATGTAGTAAACTGGCCCATGAGCCGGGTTTTATTATCCTGGTTGGCGTCAAAATATGTTCGTTTTATCACAGGAATGAATATTCATGACACAACTGCAGGATTTATCTGTTATAAAAGAGAGGTATTAGAAAAAATAAATCTGGATAAAATCAGATTTGTTGGATATGCTTTTCAGATAGAAATGAAGTTTAAGGCCTATTTGTTAAAATTTAAAATAAAAGAAGTTCCTGTGGTCTTTACAGACAGAACACGGGGAACTTCAAAAATGAGTAAAGGAATTATTGCTGAAGCTGTTTTTGGAGTCGTAAAAATGAAATTTAAAAGTTTGTTTAATCGTTACGAAATATGATTATGGAAAGGGTGCTTATTAAAAATGCCAATATCGTTAATGAAGGAACCATTTTTAACGGAGATGTGTATATAGAAAACGGTGTTTTCAAAGAGATCGCACCGCAGATAAGTGCAAAATCTCCCGATGTACAGATTTTTGATGCCGAAGGCAGGTATTTGTTGCCTGGTGTTATTGATGATCAGGTGCATTTCAGAGAACCTGGATTAACACATAAAGCCACTATAGCTACCGAATCCAGGGCTGCGATTGCAGGAGGAATCACTTCGTTTATAGAAATGCCCAATACCGTACCACAGGCAACCACCATAGAAAAGCTGGAGGAGAAGTTTGAAATCGCTGCAAATACAAGTTATGCCAATTATTCTTTTATGTTTGGGGGCACAAATGATAATCTGGAAGAAATCTTAAAAGTAGATCCTAAAAAAGTAGCAGCGCTTAAACTCTTTCTGGGATCTTCTACCGGAAATATGCTCGTAAATGATCCAGAGGTATTAGAAAAGATATTTTCCTCTACAAACCTTTTAATAGCGGTGCATTGCGAGGATGAGGAAACCATCAGGAGGAATACAGCAAACCATATATCTGTGTATGGAGATGATATTCCTATTGAGCTTCATCCCGTGATTCGAAGCGAAGAAGCGTGTTACTTATCCTCATCACAAGCAGTTGAGTTAGCAAAAAAAACAGGTGCCAGACTGCATGTGTTTCACCTTTCGACTGCCAAAGAACTGGAACTGTTCACCAATACAATTCCACTTAAAGAAAAAAAAATCACAGCAGAAGTATGCATTCATCACTTGTGGTTTTCTGATGAAGATTATGCAACCAAAGGCACCCTGATAAAATGGAACCCTGCAGTAAAAACTGCAGAAGACAGAGAGGCCTTGTTTCAGGGGTTATTGGAGGACAAACTGGATGTGATTGCCACAGATCATGCCCCGCATACTGCCGAAGAAAAAGAGAATGTATACACCAAAGCACCATCAGGAGGGCCTTTGGTACAGCATGCACTTCCGGCGATGTTAGAATTTTATCATCAGGACAAAATAACCTTAGAAAAAATCGTTGAAAAAATGTGTCATAATCCTGCGATCTTATTTCAGATTGAGAAAAGAGGGTTTATAAAAGAAGGGTATTTTGCAGATGCAGTACTGGTAGATATCAATGCGCCATGGACAGTTAACAAAGATAATATAGCTTATAAATGCGGGTGGTCTCCTTTTGAAGGAACCACTTTCAAATCAAGAATAACCCATACTTTTGTCAATGGGGGTTTGGTGTATAAAAACTTTAAATTCTATGATGTTCGGCATGCACAACGATTAACTTTTGACAGATGAATAAACTAACGGAATGGATAGCCATCAAGATATAGAGCCAAGACATATGGAGTTATTTCCCCAAAAATAAACGGTACTATGACAAAAACAAAAACATCAGATCATTACACAACACCCAAAGCAGAGCCTGGGCGAATTTTATTGATGAAAAATAGTATATATTTTGTCGTTTTTCTAGTATTTATTTCATGCCAAAGCGTTGATAAGATTGCCGAACCAAAAATTGTTATAGAAGAAGACCGTATGGTGGAAATCCTTACAGATATTGCTTTTGTAAAAGCTGCTAAAAGCTCTAATAGGAAAGTGTTTGAAGAGAAAAAGATCAATCCTGAAGCCTATATCCTCAAAAAATATGGAATAGACAGTATTGTTTTTGCAGAAAACAATGCCTGGTATTCTGGTCAATTAGAAAAATATGAAGCTATTTTCATTCGTGTAAAAGCAAATCTCGATAAGGAGAAGATCAAATACGAAAAATTAAAGAAAGAGGAAGACTCTATCAAAAAGGTAGAAGATTCTATCAAAAAGATCAAGGATTCCCTGGATCTTAAAGAAGAATTAATCACCCCAGAGGCAGCCATAGAAAAAGAGATAGAAGAAGCCAGAGAAAAGAGGCTCAGGTCTCCTTCAAAAAAAGAGTAGCCGTTTCTTTAATAGCTTTTGAGATTGGAGTGAAATGGTAATTCAATGCTGCTTTGATTTTGTCATTTTTATATGTTGATTTTGAAAAAGCACTTCGTATAGAAGCTTTGAATATAAAACGTTTAGATCTAAAAATAAGGTGACTTATCCATTGAAGATAATATCCGAATTTTAATAAAAAAGGTGAAGCTTTCTTTTTGGGGAGAGGCTTGTTTAAAGCCTCAGCAATCATATCGAAGGTATTTTTATAACTTAAATTCTCGCCTATTAGAATATATCTTTGATTGCTATAATCACTTGCCATCAATTGATGCATAGTATTAATTACATCATCAACGGCCACATACCCGGTGGTTCCGGTGGTGTAATATTTCATTCCGCTGTATATTCTTTTGAATAGAAAACCACTACCACTGTGATAAAATCCCGGGCCAATGATAATCCCCGGGTTTACAACCACTGCATTCAGCCCTTCTTGTGTTCCTCTCCAGACTTCCATTTCTGCACCATATTTGGTGATTGCATATATCGAATTAGGGATTTCGGGATTCCACTCTGCAGTTTCATCTATATCTGTACCCGAAAGACTTTCTCCCAGAGTGGCGATCGAACTCACATAACACAGTTTTTTTACACGGTTAATCAAGCAAAGGTTTACAATATTGGCAGTGCCTTCAATATTTACTTTTCGTAGTTTTTTATGGTGCGATGGATCAAAACTGATCTTTGCCGCACAATGATATACGTGGGTTACTCCTTCAAAAGCTTCAGATAATGCAGGGATATCATTAATGGTCGTTTTATACCATGCTATGGTATCAAATAAATGTTCTTCCTCAGGGAAATAGTAAGAAAACACTTTTTTAGCATGCTCTTTCTTAGCTTCTGTTCTATAAAGAGCGCGTATGGTATGTTTTTGCTGTACCAGCTTCACTAATAAATGGGTTCCTACCAAACCTGTTGCTCCTGTAACTAATATCATGATCTATACTCTGCGATACTAAAGTAAACATAATTCGTATTTCTCCCCTATTCATAGCTCAATATTAACCATATTTTTATCTTTGTCGCTCTTAACCGAATTATAAGAAAATGACCAAGAATTTTATAGAAGAGCTACGATGGAGAGGGATGTTGCATGATGCGATGCCCGGCACCGAAGAATACCTGATGGAACAAATGCGATCTGCTTATATAGGTTTTGATCCTACGGCAGATTCTTTGCATATTGGTAATCTGGTACCGATTATGTTGTTGGCGCATTACCAGAGAGCGGGTCATAAGCCTTTTGCTTTGGTAGGAGGTGCTACCGGTATGATTGGTGATCCTTCGGGGAAATCGGCCGAGCGTAATCTGCTGGATGAAAAAACATTGCGCCATAACCAGGAAGCGATAAAATCTCAGTTGGCCAGGTTCCTGGATTTTGAAAGCAACGCTGCCAATGCTGCAGTATTGGTAAATAACTATGACTGGATGAAAGATATTTCATTCCTTGGGTTTATAAGAGATGTGGGGAAGCATATTACGGTGAATTATATGATGGCCAAAGATTCGGTTAAGAACAGGATTTCTTCAGAATCTGCCGAGGGGATGTCATTTACAGAATTTACCTATCAGCTGGTGCAGGGCTATGATTTCTTGCACTTATATAAAGAACATGATTGTACACTTCAGATGGGAGGTAGCGATCAATGGGGAAACATTACTACCGGGACTGAGCTGATCAGAAGAATTGCAGGCGGAAAAGGATATGCGCTTACATGCCCGCTGATCACCAAATCTGATGGCTCTAAATTTGGTAAATCTGAAGGAGGAAACATATGGTTGGATGCTAAAAGAACGTCGCCGTATAAATTCTATCAATATTGGTTGAATACCAGTGATGAAGACGCAGAAAAGTATATAAAGATTTTTACATTTTTAACCAAAGAGGAAACAGAAAAACTTATTTCAGAACATAAAGAAGCGCCACATCAACGAATTTTACAGAAAAAACTGGCAGATGAAGTTACTGTGATTGCACATTCTCAGGAAGATCTGGATAATGCGATAAAAGCATCAAATATTCTTTTTGGAAAGTCTACATCGGCTGATCTAAAAGATCTGGACGAAGCTACTTTCTTAGATGTTTTTGATGGGGTGCCGCAAGCAGAGATTTCAAAAGATTTGGTTGTAAATGGTTTGGATATTATAGGAGCATTAGCCGAACATACAGGCTTTCTTAAATCCAATGGAGAGGCCAGAAGAGCACTAAAAGAGAATTCTATTGCGGTGAATAAGGAAAAGATAACCGATAGTTTTTTGATATCAGAGAAGGATTTGATCAATAAGCAATTTGTCTTATTGCAGCGAGGTAAGAAGAACTATTTTGTAATTAGAGTGGTTTAAAACCTTGAAGGTCTTAAAAAACAAAGCCTACCAGAATTACTCCTTAGCAGGCTTTGTCAACTAACCAATCAATTATTGAAAAAACTTAGCATTCAATACAGCTCAATAACACTGTATTATCTTTTTATTTTAATTTTCTGCCAATTTACGTCTGCTTTTGCTTGCAATTGTTCGGCATCTTCTTCTATCCATTTATCTAGTGTATTAATCCCCCAGGAATTATAAAATAAGTATAGCTTTCCGTCTCTTATTTCAAATGTCTTAGGATTAATATCTACTTTTTCATTATTCACTGCTACTGCATAGGCACAATATCCTCCGTATTGCGGTATAAACTGCTTAGGGTTGTTCTTGAACTTTTCTAAATTCTCCTTGCTGGCAAACTTATATTTTACCCCATCATGGGTAGCTACAAATTTACTATCCCCCTTCATTATTTTATTATTAAAATATACCGTAACATCATATCCTTCGGCTACAAAATCTTTCTTAGTATTGTAATCTGTTTTTTGAGCGCTTAGGCTTACTACAAAAGCAAGAAATATAATTGTTAATATTTTTTTCATCGACATTTTATAATGGTCACATTAATTAGGTCGTAAAAAAATCTCAACATTACAACTTTAACATATTTTTAATCATTGTTGTCTGGGTCGATCCCGCTTATTGGATCCAGAACTTGCTCTGAGGTTTAGTACCTTTTATTTCTACAGTAGAAAATTACCAGTTTCCGGATACGGGATCAAGGCACTGATCAATAAACTAATGCTGTCTTTTGCAATCATGGTAATCGATAACAATGTTGCTGTCACGACAATGGCTGTAGCGATATTATTTTGCTGAATGTCTTTGAATTCATTCATTCCTTTGGTCAAGGCAGAAAATAGTATAAAAACCGAAGTATTAATAATCACAGCAAAGGCAAATCCAATAAACAAGTACAATCCAGAGTATTGTATGATCTTGCCCAAAGTGATGTTATTTTCTTCAGACATGGATAGTCTAACCATATTGGTGATAGAAGGAATGATCTCGCTGAGGATAATACCGATGGAGAGGATAATCCCGGCAGTGAAAACAGCGAAAGCTATATTATTTTCCCGTAGGGAAACATTCTTAAAGAATATTCTTTGCAGGATTTTAAAAGAAACAAATAATATCAATACCGAAAGCACAATAGCCAGGGCTATTTCTATAAAAGCGAGAGTTAATAATTTGGTTTGCATGATGTTATGTGTTAGTTAGCATAATATACCAATGATTTATATTATTAAAATTGCTGGGTAATGTGCCAATCGTATAATATTTACTGGTGGTTTCCCAAACATAATAGCGTTTTCCGTTATGCACTTTATATTGCCCCTTTGCCGGAATATGAAGCCCCAGGATTGAATGTTGGTAGTAATTACTGTTAAGAATAGCCACATCATATCCAAAATAGTTAAGAATAGCATAAATAATGACGGTTCTGGTATCGCAATCTCCTTTTAAATTTCCCATAAAGCCTATGGGGGTTTGTATACCATGAGGAATATGGCCAATACAGCAATCGGGGCATTTTTCTAATACTTCACGAATGTAATCTTCATATTTTTCGGGCGATTGGCAAGCAGTCTCAAATACCAAAGAATATGGGATATCCTGTATAAAAGTGACTACCATATCGGCAAATTCAAATTGGTTAAGGCTATTTGTGGTTTTAATTTCCTTCAGCTTTTTTAGAATTAAATCTAACCTTGGGGTATCTGATGTTGCCAAATACTGATACAGATCCCCCCAGGGTAATTTGTTATATTTTTGGTGATTGTTAACATATTCTTTTTTGGAAGAAACATAATCTTTTTCACGAACCGAAAAACTTCCTTCAAAAGAATTTCCGAAGTTATCACTCCACTTCCTTTTTTGGCTTAGCAACATAATAGAATCTCCATGTTCGATTGTGGTTTCGCGATAAATATCTTCAGAAATATCTGTTTTTGTAATTTTGTTTGAGGTTGGCAGATGGGTAAATATATAACGCAATCCCAATAAAGATCCCAGAAAAAATGTGCTGTACATAAGATAACGCCATGGCGATCTATTATTTTCTTCGCTCTGCAATGTTCCTAATACTACAGAAAGTAAAAGTAGTAATAGTATAAAAGAGGTACATAAAGATATAGGCAAAAAAGCTTGTATAAAGCTACTGCCAATGATAGCAATCAGTATCATTGCGGGAAACGTAAAACAACCTAGTGTTTTTTTTGTAACCATTTTTATATTATAGCGCCATTAAATTGCATCCTCGTATATCGCTATGGTCAAATCTACCTAAAATTTCGAATCCCCCATCTATATAAGTTGTACCAATATCTTGAGTGGCAATAAAGGCACAAGAATTAATATTTGCCAGGTCTATGATGTTTACTCCCCCGGTTTTGCGATAGCCTAACAGGGTTAACGGATCTTCAGGACTCCTAATCGATACCTTCATCCAGGGAGGGCAATAAAATATGCCGTTGCGTTTCGCATAAGCTTGTGACAGTAATTCGGTCATACCATATTCACTGTGTATTTGTGAAACACCTAATTTATGAGTAAGGATTTGATGGAGTTCTTTGCGAATCAGCTCTTTTCTTCGACCCTTCATGCCCCCCGTTTCCATCACGATCACCTGGTCACTAAGCGGTAGTATAGGGTATTGCTCAACAAGATCCAACAGTGCAAACGAGACTCCTAAAAGTAGTATCTTTTTGTTTTCATCAATACCTTTTTGTATTACTTTTATGAGTTTTTCGATCTCATACAAATAGAAACCACTTTCTGCCTGGTGGCTGTCTTTGATCAATTTTTCGGCCATATATACCAGAGAAGACCCTTTTCTTTCCAAATACGAAGGAAGCAAAGCCAATACCACATATTCTGTAATGTCTCCGTAGAAATATTGAAATCCTTTACGAAAGCTTTTTTCATACATCTTGATATCACTCACATAGTGCTTGCTGGTTACTGCACCTGTAGTGCCACTGCTGGTAAAAATTTTATCAATAGAGGGTGAAGTGCATACTACCTGTTCCTGTTTGAAGAATTGTATAGGTAAATAAGGAATATCACGAATGTGTTTTACCGAGGTTTTTGTAATCCCCAGAAGGTTACAGAATCTTTGATAAATGGAATTATTAATATATTGATGAGTAAATGCACCTAATGCTGCCTGCTCAAAATCTGTGTCGTTTTGAATGGAAAATAGGGTGTTGGCGAGCATATGATTTGTTCAACAAATTTATTGAACAAAGGTATAAAAAAGAGTTTCTTTTCCTGAAGTGTTTTTGAGAAGAAAACAATAAAATTACCCTATAATTAAAAGCTCATGCTATTTTATAATAAGCTTTCGGGTAACCTGTGTTTCTAGTTCTTTAACATTAATAATATATATCCCGGTTTTCAACTGGCTGATATCTAACTCTTTACCAATTAAAACCTTAAAACGTAATCTTTTTCCTAAAACATTATAAATAGTAACTGTTTTGGTGAGACCCAGATCTGAAGTAATATATAATACGCTTCCGGCGGGTGCAGGATTAGGAAACATCCTGAAACCATCAATCTGTATGTCTTTTGGTTCTTGTTTTTCGGAGGTATTAGATTGCGCCTGAATTCCCGAAGAAAAGGAAAAGCAAATGAGTCCAATAAATATAAATAGTAAGTAGATTTTTTTCATAGAAAATTATTTTGGGATGGTAAATATACGATTTTATAATTAAATTTTAAGTAGAAACCAGAGATACTTTTATGTTAAATAGTGACAAAAAGGCAGTTCCGTAATTGTTTTACGGCTTTTTCTCTAATTTTTAGTTTTGAAATTCAAAAATAATATGCATCTTTGTTTTATGATGAAGTTATAAAGAATTATGTACCTCATAGAGCACATAGTCACCCGACGATTTAGAAGCTAAAGATTTCTTTTTTACTGCTTCTTACCTTTCTTTTTTCTAATTTATAATTCTTTACATCATGACTCAAAATAAACTCACACTTTCACGTCTGTTTTCATATTTCAAAACTGCTGTTGCGGGTACAGAACAAGAATTCACTTCAGGAAGCATTCGGAGGGCAGTTTTTATGCTTTCGGTTCCTATGATACTCGAGATGATGATGGAATCTGTCTTCTTTCTGGTAGATGCATATTATGTTTCCAGTCTGGGAGCCAACGCCATAGCTACCGTAGGATTAACAGAATCTGTGCTTACCCTGGTGTATGCAGTTGCTATCGGGCTTAGCATGGGGGTTACCGCTATTGTTGCCCGTAGGGTGGGGGAACAGGATATTAAAGGAGCCTCACAAGTTGCCATACAATCTATATTTTTAGGAATCGTCGTTGCTGTTGTTATAAGCGTGATAGGGATTCTTTTTCCTAAAGAGATCCTGGGGCTTATGGGTGCCGAACCCGATCTTATAGCCGATGGGTATGGCTATACCCAGGTATTGCTGGGCGGAAATGTAACTATCATGCTCTTGTTTTTGATCAATGCAGTTTTTCGTGGTGCAGGAGATGCATCGGTAGCAATGCGGGTATTGATATTCTCTAATCTATTAAATATTGTGTTGGACCCGATGTTTATATTTGGTTTTGGCCCTATTCCCGCATTCGGGGTGCAGGGAGCAGCTATAGCCACTACCATTGGCCGGGGTAGTGCCGTAATATTTCAGTTACTGATTCTTTTTTATGGCTGGAGCAAGATCAAAGTCGCGTTTAAAGATCTCGTTTTCCGAGCGGGAATTATGCTCAATTTGGTCAAAGTATCTGCAGGAGGAATCGGGCAATTCATTATTGGCACATCGAGCTGGGTATTTTTGATGCGTATCATGGCCGAGTTTGGAAGTGAAGTATTAGCGGGGTATACGATTGCGATTCGGGTACTCATGTTCACCTTGATGCCTTCCTGGGGGATGAGCAATGCGGCAGCTACATTGGTAGGCCAAAATTTGGGTGCGCAAAAACCTGAACGTGCCGAACAATCGGTTTGGAAAACCGGTAAATACAATGCCTGGTTTATGTTGGCAGTGTCCATATTTTATCTGGTATTTGCAGAGATGATCCTCAAAATCTTTAGTGATGAAGCATTGGTGATAGAATTTGGGGCCTTAAGTTTACGAGTAATCGCTGCAGGATATGTATTTTATGCGTATGGTATGGTGATTATACAATCTTTTAACGGAGCTGGAGATACTTTAACACCTACAGTGATCAATTTCTTTTGCTTTTGGGTGTTTCAACTGCCATTTGCGTATCTGGCGGCATTGGTTTTTGACTGGGGTGCCATGGGTGTATTTTTGTCTATTACTTTTGCAGAGGTTTTAATCGCAGTAATCGGGATCATCTGGTTTAGAAAAGGAAAATGGAAAGCAGTGAAGGTTTAGAAAAGGGATGAGAGATGAGGCTGTGAGGGCGTTTTGCTATGAGTGGTGAGGAGGGGAGTTAAAGCGATTGACCCTCCAAATCCCATAGGATTTTTCAGAAAGCGAGGTTTGAAAGTTATCACGTAATTTTAATTAGTATCATTTAAATTTTTTCAATTCCTCCGTCCGCTTAGGGCGGACACCCTGCCAGGGATCTTTCTATAACTTAAGGGCACTTCTAAAAACCAGTTTTTAGAGGTGCCCTTAATATAACCCATAGTGCATTTAAAAGTAAACAGCACAAAATATAGCATTATTTTTCATATAAAATCACCGTATAAAAGCTAGCTGCAAGGTGCTTAAACAAAACCCGCGCTTAGTAAAGCCTTCCCGAATATGATGCGGGTTTTTTAGTTTAAAAACCAAACAACCGGGGTACCCAAAGACTTAGTTCTGGCACATAGGTAACGATTACCAATACGACCAACATTACTATAAACAGCGGTAATAAGGGACGTATCACCTTTTGAATACTTAAATTGGCCACACCACATCCTACAAAGAGCACCGAGCCCACTGGTGGTGTACATAAACCTATGCATAAGTTCATGATCATGATGATCCCGAAATGAACCGGATCTATCCCTATATTGGTAACGATTGGCAGGAAAATAGGGGTAAAAATCAATACGGCAGGTGTCATATCCATAAAAATCCCTACAAATAGTAAAATAAGGTTAATAATGATTAGAATAACGACAGGGTTATTGCTTATTGCCAGGAGTGCACTACTAATTTCCTGGGGTATATTTTCATAAGACATCACCCAGGACATGGCTACCGATGTAGCGATGAGCAGCATTACGATAGCTGTTGTTTTTGTGGTTTCTAATAGAATAACAGAAATATCTTTTGCAGTAATTTCTTTATAGGCAAATGCCAAAACAAACGTATAAATAACTGCAACTGCCGATGCTTCGGTAGCGGTAAAGATACCAGCTACAATACCACCAATGACAACGACCAGCAGTAATAAACTGGGAAATGCAGCCATAAAGCGCTTGATAAACATTTTGAATCCCACGGCTTTTTCTGTTGGGTATTTCTTTAAATACGAATAGATCCCGGCAACAATCATTAAGGCAAGGCCGATCAAGATCCCGGGAATATATCCTGCAAGGAATAATGCAGCGATCGATACCCCCCCGCTAGCCAGCGAATAAATGATCAAAATATTACTTGGCGGAATAATCAATCCTGTAGTAGCACTGGTGATATTAACAGCAGCGCTAAAAGATTTATCATATCCTTCTTTTTCCATCATAGGGTTCATAAATCCCCCGATGGCCGAAGCCGCAGCTACAGCAGATCCCGAAATAGCGCCAAACAACATACAGGCGATAATATTTACAAAGGCCAATCCCCCGGGCAAAGGCCCTACAATGGCTTTGGCAAACTCAATGAGTCGATGGGCAATACCCCCTCGATTCATGACTTGCCCTGCCAAAATAAAGAAAGGAATGGCTAACAATGCAAAACTATCCAAAGAGGTAGCCATGCGTTGTGCCAGTGTAGTTACCGAAGGTAAAAATGGCATAGACACTACCAATGTTAGCAATCCCGAAAGCCCAATACTATAGGCTATAGGGACACGCAATGATAAAAAAATCAAAAAACTAATGACCAGTATGAGTGCTTCTATATAATCCATACTATTTCGATTTAAGTGTCTTGCGTTTTTGAATAAAAATATCTAAGCTATAGTACACAATCAAGAATCCGCTTACGGGCACTACCAAATATATATATGACAAAGGAATTTCTAACGCTGCAGATCGCTGATCCAATGTATAGGTAATCCAACACAGCCTTAACCCTCCGATTACCATGACAAAAAAAGCAAAGATCACCACCGAAAAGCTTACAATTCCCGAAAAAAGCGTTGGCGATTTTGCAATAACCCTGGTTGGAATAAGATCGATTGCTAAATGCAATTCTTTCCCTGTGGCATAGGCGGCTCCAAAAAGCCCCAGCCAGATTAGTGAAAAGCTTGCAATTTCATCTGTTAATGTACTGGGGGCACCCAATAAGTATCTCGAAATCACCTGCCATACTACTGCTACCAGCATTATAGAAATAATCAGGATTAATAACTTTTCTAATGTTTTATCTATGAATGTTCGCATTATTCAATGGATTTTATGGCTTCTATAAGCCGTAATGCTTCTTTATTATCTGTAAACATATCCTCAATTCCTTTCGTTTTGCCTGCAAAAGGTTTTTTATCAGGATAACTCACTTCTACTCCCGCTTCTTTAATGGTTTTTAAAGAAATCTCTTCGGCTTCTGCCCATACTTTACGTTGAAAAACAGCCGATTCATTTGCGGCTTCCTGAAGCCATTTTTGTTCTTGAGGAGTCAAACGGTTCCAGCTCTCTGTTCCGATGAGTAAAATATCAGGAACAGAAGTATGTTCATCGAGACTGAAATATTTACAGACCTCATAATGCTTTGACGAATAAAAACTTGGTAAATTATTTTCGGCACCATCTACCACACCTTGTTGCAATGCAGTATATAGCTCTCCCCAGGAAATCGGCGTAGGTGATCCTCCCAACTCCCGAACCATCGCTACGGCCATATTACTTTTTTGAACCCTGATTTTTAACCCTTTAAGATCTTCTGGCGAATTGACGGGTTTTTCTTTGGTATAAAAACTTCTGCTTCCGGCATCATAAAAACATAGTCCTCTAAGTCGAAACGGTTCTCCTTTTAACAAGAACTCTCTTCCTACCTGACTATCATATAGATTATGAACATGTGATCTGTCCCTAAAAATATAGGGGATACTGAATATTTTATAATCGGTCACAAAATTTTCTAATACTGCAGCAGATACTTTTGTAATATCCAGGCTTCCGATTTGTAACAATTCTAAACATTCGCGTTCGGCTCCTAATTGCCCGCTTGGATAGATCTTAACAGTAAGTTTTCCTCCTGATTTTTCTTCCAGTTTTTCTCCTAGATGTACCATGGCATTATGCACAGGATGAGCTGTATCAAGACCGTGTGCCAGTCTTAATACTTTTTGTGTATTTCCCTGTTTGCATGATGAAAGGAAAAACAAGCTGATCGCGAATAATAGATGTCTAATTTTCAATGGATTGTTTCAATTGTTTTATGATAGAAAGTGCTTCTTTGATATTGTTTGTGAGTGCTGCAAAGTTTTTTGATGCGATCAACTCTTTTGTAAACAGTTGTGATCCCATTCCCACACAATGTACCCCGGCTTCAAACCATCCTTCGAGATTCTCTCTGGTAGGTTTTACTCCCCCTGTTGGCATAATGTTGGTCCATGGGAAAGGCCCCCTCACAGCTTTTACAAATGCCGGGCCGCCTACTTGCGAACCAGGGAAAATTTTAACTACTTCGGCACCAAGCTCTTCGGCATAGGATATTTCGGTTAGTGATCCACATCCGGGAGACCAGGCTACTTTTCTGCGATTGCATACTTTTGCCATATCGGGGTTTAATACCGGAGAGACGATAAAATTTGCCCCCAACTGTAAATAAAGTGAAGTAGTTCCTGCATCTATCACCGAGCCTATTCCCAGGATCATTTCCGGGGCCTCAATTGCTGCCCATTTATTGAGTTCACCAAAAATCTCGTGAGCATACTCCCCTCTGTTGGTAAATTCAAATACCCGAACGCCTCCATCATAAGCTGCTTTAACTACCTGCTTACAGGTATCCAGATCTTTATGATAAAAAACAGGAATCAATCCTGTTTCTTTCATTTTTAACGCTACCTCAATTCTGGAAAATCGTGCCATCTTACTAATATAATACTTTTATTATCACAAAATTATCTTTCTTCTTATCGGGCAACCCTTCCGGATGCATCGCCACTCATCAGCTTTTCTACCTCATCTACCATTACCTGATTTGCATCTCCTTTAATAGTATGCTTCAAACAAGAGGCCGCCACTGCAAAATCCAATGCCTTTTGATCATCGCCTTCATAGGTAAGCAACCCATAAACCAATCCCCCCATAAACGAGTCACCGCCACCTACACGATCTACTATATCTGTAATTTGATAGGTCGTTGATTCATACAGTGTGTTTCCATCATATAAAACCCCGGCCCAGCTGTTATGTGAAGCACTGATCGATCCTCTTAAGGTCGTAATTACTTTTTTGGCTTTCGGAAATTTTTTCATCATCTGCTTGCAGACAGATTCAAATGCTTTGGTACTCACCGAGTGGCCCTGAGTGACATCTACTCCTTCGGGATGAACACCAAAATGTTTTTCGGCATCTTCTTCATTACCCAAAATAATATCACAATGCGCTACAAGTGGAGTCATTATTGTCTCTGGCTCAACTCCATATTTCCATAGTTTTTTTCGATAATTGAGGTCTGTAGAAATGGTAATTCCCATTCGGCTGGCTACCTCACAAGCTTCAAGGCAGGCATCTGCCGCACCTTGTGAAATTGCAGGGGTAATTCCCGTCCAGTGAAACCATTGGGCATCTTTAAATACCTCTTCCCAATCGATCATTCCCTTTTCAATCTGTGACATGGCAGAATAAGCACGGTCGTACACCACTTTACTGCCTCTGGCTACTGCTCCTGTTTCTAAAAAATAGATCCCAAGTCGTTCGCCTCCCCATATGATATTATCGACGTTAACACCACGCTTACGCATTTCCATCATAGCACATTGTCCAAGATCGTTTTCTGGTAAACGTGTCACAAAATCAACCGGTAAACCATAGTTGGCTAAAGAGACAGCAACATTGGACTCCCCACCGCCATAAATTACATCAAATGAATTGGTTTGTGAAAATCTTAAAAATCCCGGAGGAGCCAATCGCATCATGATTTCCCCAAAGGTTACTACTTTTTTCATTCGTTTAAATTTCTTAATGTTCGTTTTTATGCTTTAAACTCGTCTTCACTTTATGTTTAAATCACTTCTATGTATGGGTTATAGCAACAATACTATTTGTCCTAATCCTTGAGGTTACTTTAAAGAGACAAAAATAGTATCACTTTCTAATTACTAATCGATATGTTTTTTGTTATTTTTCTTAATTGATTACTAAAATTCCTTATTATTTATAGAGTACTTCATAAATTATCAATTGAAATAAACAATATTATCACAAAATTATGTACCTTGTGCAATCGATTGCGCAATATAGTAATTTTAATTTAGAATGAACCATAAAATTTTAAAAATACACCCAAAGGATAATGTCTTTGTTGCACTTACTCCTCTCAAAAAAGGAGAAACGGCAGACTGCGAAGGGACAAAAATTCTGATAACAGAAGCGGTGCAGGCAAAGCATAAGTTTGCCCGGCATGATCTATCTGCAGGTGATGAAATTATTATGTATGGCAACCTGGTCGGAAAAGCGAATACATCCATTAAAAAAGGAGCTGTTCTTACCATCAAAAACGTTACACATCAAACCAGTTCATTTTCAGAAAAGCAAATAACACTGAATTGGAAAGCTCCGGATGTTTCAAAATGGACAAATAAAACCTTTATGGGGTATTATCGTAAAGATGGACAGGTAGGTACCGCAAATTATTGGTTAGTAATCCCATTGGTTTTTTGTGAAAACCGAAATGTAGAGATCATGAAGCAAGCCTTTCTGGAAGAACTCGGTTTTGCCCAATCCAATAAATATAAAGATTATGTATGCCAGATGGTAGCCTTATATCGGCAAGGCAGGGAAAATGATATCAAAGATCTTGATATATCTACAGAAATTACCGAACCACAACCTTTGTTTGAGAATGTAGATGGTATTCAATTTTTAACACATCAGGGAGGGTGTGGTGGCATCCGCCAGGATTCAGAGATGCTTTGTGCTTTAATTGCCGGGTATCTTCATAATCCAAATGTAGCCGGAGCAACTATTCTTAGTTTAGGATGTCAGAATGCTCAAGTTTCTATTCTGAAAGAGAAACTCAATACACTACATTCCTCTTTTAAAAAACCGTTGTATATCTTAGAACAACAACAGGAAGGCACCGAGCAGCAACTAGTAACCCAGGCCATTCAAAAAACATTTGTCGGGTTAACAGAAATCAATAAAACAGAACGAAAACCAGCCCCATTATGCGCATTGACTTTAGGTTTGGAGTGTGGGGGTTCTGATGGGTTTTCTGGTATATCGGCAAATCCCGCCGTTGGAAAAACCTCTGATCTTATCGTTGCACTGGGTGGAAAAGCCATGCTTGCAGAATTTCCTGAACTTTGCGGAGTAGAGCAAGAACTTATTAACAGATGTACAAATGAGGGGATTGCCAATAAATTTATGAAGCTAATGCATTCTTATGCAGCCTCTGCAGAAGCTGTAGGATCGGGCTTTGATATGAACCCCAGCCCGGGAAATATTAAAGACGGATTGATCACCGATGCCATGAAAAGCGCTGGGGCAGCCAAAAAAGGAGGCACATCTCCTGTGGTTGATGTATTAGATTATGCAGAATATGCTACCAAACCCGGTCTCAATTTATTGTGCACCCCGGGAAACGATGTAGAAAGCACTACGGCGCTTGCAGGATCAGGCGCCAATATCATACTGTTTACCACCGGTTTAGGAACGCCCACCGGCAACCCGATTGCTCCGGTGATTAAAATTTCCTCCAATTCGGACCTGGCAAAGCGAATGCCCGATATTATTGACTTTGATGCCGGAGCTATTATTAGCGGAACATCGACTATTGAAGAAGCAGGAGAAACCCTTTTGGATTTTATCATTGATGTAGCCAGTGGTCGTATTAAAACCAAGGCCCGGCAACTTGGTCAGGATGATTTTATCCCATGGAAACGAGGCGTAAGTTTATAAAGTTTCGGTAGTACAGAAAGAAATTATGTAAGAATGTGAATTTAAAAAAAAGTATATGTCAAAATTATTTTCAATTAAAAACAAAGTAGTTGTAATAACAGGTGGTGCCGGGGTTTTAGGAACTATCATTTCAAAATATCTCGCCAGTGAGGGAGCCCATGTAGGGATAGTCGACAGACGGCTGGAAAGTGCAGAAAATCTCGCCAATATCATAAAAGCAGAAGGAAACCAGGCTTTTGCTTTAGAAGCAGATGTAACCTCTGAAGCATCTCTTGAAGCAGCTATGAAAAGTTTTAAAACTAAATTTGACAAACTGGACATCCTTATCAATGCAGCTGGCGGGAATATGCAAGGAGCTATCATAACCCCCGATCAAACATTGGCAGATACAGACGTAGAGCAGTTAAAAAAGGTAATGGAGCTTAATTATTTGGGTAGTTTTTTGCCTACAAAGATTTTTTTACCTCTTTTTTTGGGGGATAAAAAAGGAAGTATTATTAATATTTCTTCTATGTCTGCTTCCCGTCCGTTAACAAGGGTAATGGGGTACTCGTCTGCCAAAGCCGCAATCGATAACCTCACCAAGTGGTTGTCTGTAGAGTTTAACCATAAATATGGCGAAGGTATTCGTGTGAATGCCGTTGCTCCCGGGTTCTTTTTAACTAAACAGAATGAAACATTATTAACCAACCAGGATGGCTCATTCACAAAAAGAGGAAAACAGATCATAGAAAGCACCCCCATGGGACGTTTTGGTGAGCCCGATGAGTTACTTGGGGCCATGCATTGGCTGTGTAGTGATGCATCAAAATTTGTGACAGGAACCATCATACCCATAGATGGCGGTTTCAGTGCCTATGCTGGAGTATAAATGCAGACCTGACAAATCTTATTAATAATTTAATTAAAATGATACATTTAGAACAAACCATGAGATGGTACGGCCCCGAGGATCCGGTAAGCCTCTCCGATATAAGACAAGCTGGCGCCACTGGTATTGTGAGTGCCCTGCACCATATCCCGAACGGCGAAGTATGGACGCGGGAAGAAATTGCCAAGCGCAAAGCTATGATAGAAAATGCCGGACTGCAATGGTCTGTCGTAGAGAGTGTGCCCGTGCATGAACATATTAAAACCCGTACCGGTAACTTTGAGCACTATATAACCGTTTATAAGGAATGCATACGTAATCTTGCGGCCGAAGGTATCAAAACCATTTGTTATAATTTTATGCCTGTGCTCGACTGGACACGCACTAATTTAGCGTACGAGCTTCCTAACGGGGCACGGGCCCTGAGATTTGAAATGGCGGCTTTAGTAGCTTTTGATATCCATATATTAAAACGCCCTGATGCCGAAAAAGAATATCCCGCCGAACAATTAGCAGCAGGAAAAGCAAAATTTGAAGAGATGGACGCTTCCGCGAAAGCGCAACTCACCAAAACCATTATTGCAGGCCTCCCGGGCGCAGAAGAAGGATATACCGTAACACAGTTTCAGCAACAATTGGACACCTATACCGGTATCGATCATACCAAACTGGCAAACCATCTAAAGCTTTTCCTCGATACTATTATTCCTGTTTGCGAAGAAACCGGTGTGGTTATGGCGATACATCCCGATGACCCGCCATTTCCGATTTTTGGCCTGCCACGTGTGGTGAGCACGGCCACAGATATACGCAGGATTTTCACCGAAACAAACAGCCCAAATAATGGAGTAACCTTCTGTACAGGTTCTTTTGGTGTACGTGCAGATAATAATTTGCCAGCCATGATCAAAGAATTTGCTCACCGTATTCACTTTATCCACCTTCGGGCCACATTGAGCGATGCACAGGGGAATTTCCATGAGGCAAATCATTTGGATGGTGACGTACCTATGTATGAAGTGATGAAAGCACTGGTACATATGCAGCAAAATAAACCCAATCGTATCCCGATGCGCCCAGACCACGGCCACCAGATGCTGGATGATTTACATAAAAAGACAAACCCTGGTTATACGGGGATTGGTCGTCTAAAGGGTCTGGCAGAACTAAGAGGCCTCGAATTCGGGATCATTAGTGGAATAAAATAATCATATGAATATTAGAACACTTATATCATCTATCGCCTTTGGTGTTGTATTGATGTCCTGCCAACAGGAGCAAATACTGAAACCAGTGACGGTACAAGAGTTTTCTGAATTTATAAAAACCACTAATTATGTAACCGATGCCGAAAAGTTTGGTTGGTCTATTGTGCAACAAACGGTGTATGATTTTAAAACGGTACCCAATGCCACCTGGCGAAAACCTGATGCTATACATGCCGCCAAACCCGAAAACCCGGTTACCCAGGTAAGTTATAATGATGCTATTGCTTACTGTAATTGGGCCAAAGTCGAGTTACCCACATACGACAGCTATTGGCAAATAGCCCAAAAGGATGAACGGCGTATTAATGTGTTTTATGACAGCATACTACCTCCCGAAACGGTGAACCTTATTGGTAATGTATGGGAGATTACTGAACCCGATGCAGAAAACCAGATTCGCCTTGCCGGAGGTTCTTATCTATGTAATAAAAACACCTGTGATGGTACCAACCGCCAACGCGAGCTTATTGTAGACCCTATGACCGGCAATATACATGTAAGCTTTGCAGTACTGGTTGATAAGCCATAACTATCGACAAGCCAAAACATCATGAAAATAGTATTCAAAATAGTAAGTATCTGTTGTATTCTTGCTTTCGCGAAAGCGTGTAAAAAAGCCCCTGAAGAAGTCATAGAACCAAATAACAAACCCAACATTCTCTGGATCGTAAGTGAAGATAACAGCCCCTGGCTTGGGTGTTATGGTGATAGCATTGCCACCACTCCTAATCTAGATAAATTAGCTTCAGAAAGTATCCTTTTTACCAATGCCTATAGCAATGCCCCCGTTTGTGCCCCTTCGCGAAATACCTTGATCACCGGAATATTTTCTCCGGCTATGGGTACACAACATATGCGCTCTGCTTATAAAATTCCCGACAGCATTCAATGGTATCCAAAATATTTGAAAGAGGCAGGGTATTATACTACCAATAACTCGAAGAAGGACTATAATACGTCTGACAAGCCTGAGGTGTGGAATGAGAGTAGCAAAACAGCAACATATAGAAACCGAAAAGAAGGACAGCCTTTTTTCCATATCCAAAACCTGATGACATCGCATGAGAGCCGTCTGCATCGTGATAGTGTTCCGCGATATCATAAGCCCGGGGATGTGAAGCTGTACCCATACCACCCGGATACACCAGAAATGCGAAGCGACTATGCGGTGTATTATGATCGCTTACAAGATGTAGATACCGAAATTGGTAAGATTTTACACCATCTGGAAAAAGAAGGCCTTGCCGAAAATACCATTGTTTTCTACTACAGTGATCACGGTGGCCCGGTAGCGGGTACCAAACGCTTTGCTACGCAACAAGGGCTACATGTTCCGCTAATCGTCAGGATTCCCGAAAAATTCAAGCATTTGACCCAATACAAGCCTGGTACTAAAGTGACCCGACCAGTAGGATTTATCGACTTTCCTCCAACGTTGATAAAGCTTATTGGAGCAGATATCCCCGAGCAATTTCAGGGCAAACCCTTTCTTCGCCCGGAAAATGAGGACAATTTGGTTTTCGGCTTCGCCGGAAGAATGGATGAGCGTATCAATATGGTACGCACAGTTACCGACGGGAAATACCGATATACAAGAAACTATATGCCATATAGACCTTATGGGCAACCTGTACAATTTCTATGGAAAGCCAAAGGCATGCAAAGCTGGCATCAGACATACCTAAATGGAAAAACCAATGAAGCACAAGCTGCTTTCTTTGAAGCACGCCCCGCCGAAGAGCTGTATGATATCCAAAAAGATCCCTATCAATTACACAATCTTGCCAACAATATTGCTTTCGCGAAAGCAAAACAAGAACTATCTCAGCAACTCACCCAATGGCAAATCCAAAATCGTGATGCGGGATTTATCCCGGAAGCCATGTTACAGGAACTGGATACCAAAGGAACTATTTACGATTATACCCATAGTGATGCCTATCCTATTGAAGAAATTATGGCACTTGCCCAAGCTGCAGGATCTGGTAATCAGGAACACTTTTCCAGGTTTTTGGAAGCATTAAAAAGCAACCACCCGGTAAAACAATATTGGGGATCGATCGGTTTACTTCATCTTAAAGAAAACGCAGAACCGGCTGTATCTGATATGAAACAAATCATTTTTAAAGCTACTCCTTTTACGGGAATTGTATTGGCAGAGACGTTATATGGATTAGACGAGAAGAAATATGCCTTCGAGTATCTGTTACATGCTTTGGACCACGAACAATTGATGGTGCGTGTGCAGGCACTTAATGCTTTGGATGCGATGACCGGTATACCCAATGTTTTTACACCCAAATTCAAGGAATTGGCAAATAAAATTCAGGGACGTAAACGCCCGTATGATGCTCGTCTTGCTAACTATTTAATGACTAAAATTGACGTGTAGCCATGACAAAGTTTTATCTTATTGCCATGTTAAGTTTGTTTTGCTTCGATCAAAGTATAGCACAGGACAAAGACAATATTCAATGGTGGAAAGAACCTCATATCTTTTTACAATTTAATCTGCAGGTAAAAGATGCTCCCTATATAGATGCCGAAGAAATCATTTTATATGCCAAAGATACGCTTCAGGCCGAGGCTATTATGTTGCAGACCGCGGGAATCTATGCATGGTATCCGACCGAAATTCCTTTTCATCAAAAAAACCCGTATATGGGTGATCGGGATATTTTTGGAGCGCTGAATGCCGCAGCCAAAAAACACGGAATCAAAGTATTGGCTCGTACTGACTGGAGCAAAACTACCGAAGACACCTATGGCCATCATCCCGAATGGTTTGTTTTGGATGCTGAGGGAAAGCCACATATCAACACATTAGAACGCCCTAATGAGTTCGACAGACTTATCCTCACCGATGGTAACGGCCCTTATCGTAATGAGGCGGTTGCCATGCCGGCAATGCAAGAAATCATCAAGAAATATCAACCAGATGCCTTCTTCTTTAGCTTTGCTAAATACAACCCTTCTTTTGGGCCCTATTCTCAACAAAAATTTAAAAAACTCTTTGGCAAAGATCTTAAAGATGCTTCTTTAAAAGAAAAAAAGGAATTTGCCAGAATTAGCTATTATGATACCTGGAAAAACTGGTATAAAGCAATCAAAGAGAGTACTCCAAATACCGTATTGGTAGGTCGCTCCCGTTTGGATCAACGTGAAACGATTGAGTTTATGAGTCAATACTGCGATGTGATCTCTACCCAGCCCCGTGACGATTATAAGGATGGCTGGACGATGCAGGACCCGCGATGGAAAGCGGCTATCGAAACCAACTATGCAAGAGCCGCCCATCAAAACGGAGAGCGGCCGTTGATGTTAACCAATACCGCACCGGGCCTGAAATGGAGGCATACAGCCTTACCCAAAGGAGAATTTGATTTCTGGACAGCGCAATTGATCGCCAATGGTGGTAACTGGCTGCCAAGCACCACAGGTTTTCCCGCAGTGATGGAAGATAAAACCACCCTGGAATTGGTGAGGGATTTTAATCTTCAGATAAAAAAGATAAAGCCTTATTTACGTAATAATCTAAAAGAAGCCAGGGTAGCTGTTCTTAACGGATATCGTAATTTTAAACAAGCCGAAGACGAATTGAATGGTTTTTATGAAACCCTGATCAATGCACAGGTACAATTTGATGTGTTGACAGAATACAACATCATCAAAGACCAATTGAAGGATTATGATTTGATGATTCTTCCCAATCAACGGGTACTAAGTAATGAAGCTGTGAGGGTGATTTCCGCTTTCGCGAAAGCAGGAGGAAAGACACTTGCTACTTTTGAAACAGGATTATATGATGAAAATGGCAATGTGCGGCCAAAAGCCTTTTTTGATGATGCGCTGGGAATAAAACAACGTTTTCAGGTAGTTCCCAATCCTGTGGGGGCTTATTATAGAATCGAAGATGTTGCACATCCTTTATTTAAAAACTTTGGAAACACCAGATTGGTCCCCTATGGCCAGGAAGCAATCAAAACCGAAGGTTCGGCTATGCCTTTGATGACACTGGTACCCAACTTTGCTCCGGCAGACAAATGGGGAAACCCGCCAGAGAGGGCTTCCTTTAAAAAAGAATCAACAGAGTTCCAATTGGTATACGCAAACAACGATCATATCTATTTCCCGGGCCGAGTAGGCCAATTTGCCTGGGATCATCGTTTGCCGATAAGTACTTTATTGTTAGAGAATGCGATCAAACATTTAGCTCCGGATTGTACCCCTGTTACCACAATAAACGATGAAAAAGTAATAGTCAACATCTTTAAAAGAGGAAAAGGCTATCTTATCTTTTTGGTAAATAACGAAGGTGAACGCCCATTGCCAAAGGCCATAGTTCTAAGAGATGTTAAACTAAAATGGTTAACCGACAAAAGTATCAAATCAATGCAATCTGTGCTTTGGGATAAGAATATTTCTTTTGAAGATAAAGGCAAAACTATAGAATTTACCATTGATGAATTAAGCACCTGGGATGTGATCTATGCCGAATAAAAATTAATTTGTAGACTTCAAAGGTTTATGCCAAATTTTACTTGGATATCTAAACCTGGAGGTCTGAAAAACATAAGATATATGAGTACACGAAGAATTTTCTTAAAAAGTATGGGACTTGCGGCAGCTTCTATTCCAATGTTTGGATGCACTTCCTCTGGAAATACCGAAATGTTGCCTATTGAGTCCAACGAATACCAATCTTCAGAACGTCTTGTTAAGTTTCAGAAAATCTTAAAAAACCCTACGTTTAATGCTTCACTTATAAAAGAAGCTGTAATCATCGAAAAGGTAGAGATGATGAAAAGCGGCAAGTACTTTTTTACCAAAGTGACTGCAAAAAATGGGGCCATAGGATATTCTATTAATGCCAAAAAATACGTTTTGGCAATTCACGGTTTATTTTTATCTAGAATTGTACCTCCGGTTATTGGTAAAGATGCACGAGATATTGAACGGCTTATATTTAATGATATCTATATCCATAATTTAAATTATAAGTGGCAGGGCCTGGCTTATAATGTGGCGGTTGCATATCTTGAAATGGCCATTTTAGATTTGTTGGGTAAAGTGGCCAATGTACCTATAGGTGAGCTTCTGGGCGGAAGAATTCATAACGAAATGAATATTTACTATGCTAGCGGAAATCGGAAAAATACCGCTTCAGATGAAGTAGATTACCTAAAGAGCTTGATTGCCAAAAGTGGTGCCAAAGCTGTAAAAATTAGGCTGGGTGCGCGTATGAAATACACTGACTTTTCTAATAAGAGAGACAAAGAATTGATCCCATTAGTGCGCAAAGAATTGGGAGATGATCTTATCTATTATACAGATGCCAATGGTAGTTTTGATGTGGAAATGGGGATCAAAACCGGTAAAATGCTGGAAGATGTGAATGCCGATTTCTTTGAAGAACCCTGTCCTTTTGATCATTATGAGGAGACTGAAGCAGTAAAAAGAGGAATAAAGGTGCCTCTGGCCTTTGGCGAGGAGGAAGTAAGCATGCGGCAATTTATGTATTTGATAGATAAAGGTGTTGTTGATATACCACAGCCCGATCTGTTGTTTTTTGGAGGGCTCATTCGCAGTAAAAAAATAGCTGATATGGCTGCTGCCGTAGGATTGCCGTGTGTTCCTCATATCTCTGGCTTTGGACTGGGCTTTCTCAACACCTTGCATTTTGTAAGTAGTATGTCTAATGCAGGACCCTATCAAGAATATAAAGGCGATAAAGATGACTGGCCGGTAGAAGTAGTTGGTGGCGGATCGTTACAACCTGTAAACGGAAAAATTTCTGTTCCCAAAGGACCGGGATACGGTATCATGATAGATCCTACATTATTGGCAAATGCTAAGCCAATTTCAATTTTTTGAATGATGATGATGGAAACTTTACACCCCCCGTGCTCCTACACCCCCCCTGCGCGCCCCTCAAGGGGGGATGTATTTACGTTGTTTAATCATACCTCAAAAAAATCCCCTCTTGAGCTACGGTGTTTACACATCTTTTGAATGTAGAAATTATGGATGAAAACTTGGTCAAAACACCCCCCTGCCCCCCTCAAGGGGGGATATATGTAGTACATTGTTTAATCAAAGAACTAGATTCCCCCCTCGAGGGGGATTAAGGGGGGTGTAATGTCACGAAGACAATTCCTTGATCTGTCTTTTAATTTGTTCTAAAACCATGTTCATTTCTTGTAAAATGTTTTGATTGGAAAATCTAAGAAAATTAACCCCTTGTTTTTCAAGATTACCTTGTCGTTTGGCATCATATAAAAACGAATGATCATGAATCTTACCATCGATTTCTATAGCCAAACCAATCTCATGGCAATAAAAATCAACAATATACGATAAGATAGGTACCTGCCTGTGAAATTGCACGCCCAGGGCTCTGCCTTTTATCTTTTTCCATAATAGAACTTCTGTTTTAGTACTATTCTTTCTAAGATATCTGGCATATTGCTTTAATGCCGGATGATATGGAATTATTTTGTTACGGGCCATGTTAATTGATATGTATTTTAAGGATAAAGGTTGTTGGTAACACCCCTCGTGCTCCTACACCCCCCTGCGCCCCCCTCGAGGGGGGATATATGTAGCACATTGTTTAATCAAAGAACTAGATTCCCCCCTCGAGGGGGGATTAAGGGGGGTGTTCAGAAACTCAAACCAGCTTATTCCTCCTCCTCACCGTTTTCTTTTCGGGTTTTTCTGGCAGCTATCTGTGCCTTTATGGTATCGGTTTGCTCGTTGATAAGGGCTACCCAGCTCAGATCGGTATCTGTATCAGCGGTACGTGCTATGTAACGCAATACAGGTATCAGGTCCTTAACCAGTGGCGACAGAGCTGCACGGCTTTTGCTGATGGTAGGGTAGTTTTTTTGAGCATCTTCTTCCAGGCGTTCGTTATATACTTCTTTAAAGTTTTGCTGGGCTGTTTTTAGCTTTTCATAACGTTGTGTTATGCCCAGAGTAGCCATAGCCGTTTTTTTATCTTCTTTATCCATTTCCTGAAAAAGGGTTTTCAACCTACCCGATTGTTCGATATAGCCTTCATCATATAACCGAGTGCCTACTTTTTCGATGACTGCCCATAATTGTTTATAGGCTGTTTGTTCTTCGGCTATATCGGTTTTTTCATAGGCCTGGATCATATCCCTAAATACGATAAAAGCATTGTCCCTGATCTGATCCAGGTGAAAAGCTTCTTCTACCAAACTATTGATGCGTATGGCCGCCAGTGCTGCATACAGCTTATGGAGTTTTGGCTTGATAAGCGCTACAATAGCCATCAAAAAAGAATTTTCCGGCAGATGCGTTTCAATAATAGCAAGGTAATTATTGGTAAGTTCTGATAACTCTGCGTGTGTGGTTCTTGTTAATCCGATGTTTTTGACTTTTTTCATGATATATTTGTTTTATAATTAGATCCTTGGGTTTTATAAAAATGCGTTGCATTGCATTTTTTACTATCTGGTGCCAGATGCTTACTGTTTCATTGCAAAATTGATTCCGGCACTTGCGATATTCGATTTTTCATTGCAAAATTGGTTCCGGTACTTGCGATACTCAGTTTTTCATTGCAAAATTGGTTCCGGCATGTGCGATACTCGATTTTTCATTGCAAAATTGGTTCCGGCACGTGCGATATTCGATTTTTCATTGCAAAATTGGTTCCGGCACGTGCGATACTCGATTTTTCATTGCAAAATTGGTTCCGGCACGTACGATACTCAATTTTTCATTGCAATACACTTCTCAAAAAATGCCAAAATTCAAGGTTGCGTTGCAACGTTTTTGATGGGGCATGAGATACATTATTTTTTACTACAAATTTTTTGCCAAAGTGCCAACTACTTCAATTTTTTATGATAATAAAAGCTGTTGGCTATTGTTAAGAGCCGTTTTTTATCGTGTTTTGGCTGTACAGGGCAAGAATAAGAGATCGTAGTTTCAAATTTTGAAACTCGGTATTTTTTAACACTTTTTTATAAAAAAACAGCAGCGTTTTGCGGATTTTCACAATGGGTACATCGGGATTTTATGTATTCTTGTGGAAGTGCTTATGGATGGGTACAAACTTGTTATAAGTACCTGTGGCTATATAAATAGCTTAACAACAGGTAATTATATTTCTAAGAGTAGGGATATATAGTTATCTTAGTAATTATATATGTACGTTGTACACAAGCTCTGAAAAGTCCACCGCACAGTCAAGCACATTTCATTTTGTTCGTGCCTCACAAAATAAAAAGAGCTTGCCTTTTTCCACTACCACACGAATAGGAAATCATTAAATATTCATTATATTTGTCAAATACTGACAAGTCTAAATATTCAAGTCAAATGAAACAATCTTTCGGAGAATACATCAGACATTTACGGACAAAAAACGAACTTACTTTGACCCAACTGGGAGCAAAACTGGCTTTGGATTCTGCTAATTTGAGTAAAATTGAAAACGGAAAAAGAGATTTTGACGAAAAACGTCTAACCCTGCTTGCCCAAGTTTTTGAATTGAATTTAGAAGAACTAAAAACAGAATTTTTTAGCGACCTATTTGCAAAAAAACTTTATGAAAGTAGTTCTTCAACAGACGCACTATTTGTTGCTGAGAAGAAAGTTAAATACCTACGTCAGACTTAATGCTAAACAAGAAAGTCTTAAACTTTAAAATATGCCAAACAGTTTAAAAAAATACTTAAACAAAGTAATTCAAGGCGATTGCCTTGAAGAAATGAAAGAAATCCCAAGTAAAAGCATAGATATGATTTTATGCGATTTACCATATGGAACAACTCAAAACAAATGGGATTCAGTTATTGACCTTGATAAACTTTGGACTGAATATTACAGAATAATAAAAGACAATGGAGCAATTGTTCTTACATCTCAAGGCGTTTTTACTGCAAAATTAATATTAAGCAACGAAAAGCATTTCAAATACAAAATTGTTTGGATAAAATCAAAAGCAACAAATTTCTTAAATGCAAAAAAACAACCATTAAGAAAACACGAAGATATTTGCGTTTTTTATAAGAAACAGCCCAATTATAATCCTCAAATGACAGAGGGCGAAGCGTATGATAAAGGATTCAGAAAAGACCAACTAACAGGCAGTTATGGAGACTTCAAGTCGAATCACGTAAAAAGTAATGGAAACAGGTATCCAACAGATGTGATTGCTTATGAAGAACAATCTATTGAAGATTTTGTCTATGTTAAAACGGCTGAATCTGAAGGAACAGTCTATCACCCAACTCAAAAACCAATCGAATTAGGTCGATATTTAATTAGAACTTTTACAAAGCCTGGAGATGTTGTGCTTGATAATGCTTGTGGTAGTGGTAGTTTCTTACTTTCTGCCATTCTTGAAAACAGAAATTTCATTGGAATAGAGAAAAATGAAGATGTGCTTCTACATAAAGTTAAAGAGGTCGATTATATTAAAATTTGCACAGATAGAATTCAAGAAACATTAAAGAGAAAAGAGGTAGAAAAATCTACTTTGCGTCTATTTAATGAACCAATAGCAAAATATCATACGTTAAACTATAACACTAAAGTTCTCAATGGCGAAAGTTACGTATAACGAAAGAAGTTGGGCTATTGATGTTATCAGTTCAATCGAAATATTCTTGGCAAAAAAGAGTTGGCATTTTAAAGGAGCTGGTGGAGAAAGTACAATAAGCAACAACAAGAAAAGTCTATTTCCTGATGTATTGTTATTTAAAGACCTTACTAAAGATATAATTGTACAGGGTTGGGAATTAAAAATGCCTGACACTCAAATTAATGATGCGGAATTAATAAGCAATGCAATAAAGAAGGCAAAAATATTAAAAAGAGATAGCTTCCTTTTATGGAATGCAAAAAGTGCAGTGCTTTACATAAGAAATGGGGACAACTTTGAAATTCATAAAAGCTGGAATGATATAAATATAAATTCTCGCTCAGAAGTAAAACCTAACGAACAACTCTGGAAAGAGTTGTTGTATGAAATTCTTGCCGACCTTAATAACTTTTTTGAATCAGGAGAAATCCCAGAAGTTACTTCTCAAGAAATTTTGTCTATTGACGAAGTAATAGATGTTGTCTTAGAAAACACCAACAATACTGCTGAAACACTAAAAGCAAAAGCTAGAACTACTCGGCAATTAGATGCAGAAATCAATCTTTGGTGGAATTCATCTTCAAATGAATATGGTTTTACTTCAACTCAAACTGAACATAAACTAGCGACTTTGTCAATGGTAGTTTTGACAGATTGGATTTTCAAAATAATTTTTGCTCATATACTAAAAAGGCATTTTAACGAAGCAAAAGAAATTGAGAATATTGAAAGGTCAACTTCTATTGTTGATGCAATGGAAATCCTAACATCTATTTCTCAAAAATGTAATTTCTGGAATATTTTCAGTCCAAACCTTGGTCAGCAATATATTTCGGAAACAGCTTGGAGCGAATTGACAGAATTAAATCAATTCCTTTCAACCGTAAATATTGAAGCTATTGAAATTGAAATTCTTCATCAATTACTTCAAAGTACTATTGCAACTGCTAAAAGAAAGGTAGCGGGTCAATTTTCGACACCTAAAAAATTAGCAGATTTATTAACTCGCCTAACCATTGATGACAAAACAAAAATAGTAATCGACCCTTGTTGCGGAACAGGTACAATTATAAAACAAGCCTATGAATTAAAAGAAGAATACGAAATAAATTCGAATGAAAGTCTTAATACCATTTGGGCATCTGATAAACATTCGTTTCCTATTCAACTTTCTACTTTATCAATGGCTAAACCCTCAAATATTGGTAGAATAATAAATGTTTTTAACTCTGATGTAATTGAACTAAATCAGGGAGACACAATAGAATTTAGAAATCCAAATAATGGAGAATTAGTTGAAAAAGAATTCCCAACCGTAGATTATGTTGTTTCCAATTTACCATTCATTAAGAGTAAGGAAATGAAAGTCTTGAATCCACATATAGTGGATATAAATGATTGGATAAAAGAAGAAACAGGCACAACAGATACATTAAGTGGCAAAAGCGATATTTTCGCATACATCCCTTTTTATCTTCATCAATTCTTATCCGAGAATGGCAAAATTGGTCTTATTTTATCGAATGCTTGGTTGGGAACAGATTATGGAGAAATATTTTTAGAGCTTTTTCAAAAATTCTTCAAAATAGAATTAGTAGTAATCTCTGGTAAAGGGAAATGGTTTGATAATGCAGATGTTGTAGCAACAATATTAGTTGCGTCAAAAAAAGACCCACAAACACCTACCTCAAATGATAGTGAAATCTCATTTTGTACTTTAAATGAAGAGCTAGAAGAAATTGATGACATTAGGACTTTGAGCGATAATATAATTGTCAATACTGAATCTGAAAATCTAACCATCAATAGATATTCTCTTACACAAATAAATTCTTTTGAAGATTTTGGGATTCCTTGGTCAGGTTATTTTTCTAATCTAAGTTGGGTAGCAAATGTTAGAGACAGGTTTATCAATACCAGTGATATTTTCCATTTCACTCGAGGTGAAAGGCGTGGTTGGAACGCAATGTTTTATCCTGATTCAGGTCACGGGATTGAAAATGAATATATTAAACCAGTACTAAAGAATTTACGAAACACTGCTAGTTTAACTTCAGTTACAAACAAGGAAGCATTTTGTTGCTCTAGAAGTATTGAAGAGCTTCAAGAGCTTGGGCATACAGGAGCTATTAATTGGATAAGGTCATTTGAAAACCAAAACAATAATAGTGGTATCCCACTAACAGAGTCGTTAAGTAAACCTAATATGTTTTGGTATGAAATGAAAACTGATAATATGGCTGATTTTGTAGCTAATGTAAATTATGATAGAAGTTTATTCATTTCCAAACTTGAAAATCGCTCATTTATTGACCAAAGACTAATTGGATTGTCAGTAAAAAATGAATTTCAAGATGTAAACAAAATTTTATACTTGGCTCTTCTCAATTGTACAGCAAGCTTGTTTTTAATTGAAAGTTTTGGTTTTGGTCGTGGTTTAGGTGCCTTAGATTTAAGAGCTACTAAATTTGAAAGAGATTTTAAAATTTTGAATCCAAACATTTTGACGGATGAACAAAAGTTACAAATTGTTGAATTGTTTAGACCAATGATGCAAAGAAACAGATTGCCACTTGAACAGGAATTAGAATCAGCAGACAGAATCGCTTTTGAAAATGCTTTAATGGATATATATAGTATTTCAGAATATTATGAACCTATTAAAAATTCTTTAAAGCAACTTTATCGAATTCGATTTGCAGTAAAAGACTAGAATATGGCTTACAAAGAAATACCAGACATAACTTTAAAAATGATTATAAACGCGGGAATTATTAAAATCGGGACAAAGGTTTATTCATCACCAAACAATGAAATAATTGGCACTCTCGATAAAGAAGGTGCGATAACATTTGAAATCGATAATGAAATGAAAACTTTTCCTTTTCCCAGTGGAGCTGGAAGAGCAATAACGAAAACCAGTATAAACGGATGGAAATATTGGAGAATTTTAGAAAATGGAATTTATATGAATTGAGTTATTATAAGGAAAAATATAAACAGACTGAAAGCCAACGCTAAAAGCCATACACATTTGCAATTCGCTTCAGCCATAACACAAGCCAATAATTGCAAAAGAGTATGTCTTTGCCAACGCTAGCAAGTTTGCGGAAAGAAAAGCCAGTGTACAATAACTAAGCATTCGTGCGGTCGGTACGACCGAGCATGAGTGCAGTTTTGACTGCCTGCCCGCCAGTGGTGGGAACCGGGTCGATTTATTGTGATTATGGGGATTGCTCTGTTTTTGGAGGGTCTTCTTTATGGATTAGGAGCCATTGCAAAGCTACTTTAAAGTCATTTTTGGCAGTGTTTGTGTTTTTTATGGGTTTCCAAGGTATCTTTGATAGTGTTTTTCGTTTATTAGGATTCTTTTTTTTGTTTTATGACATAGGGCTCGACCCTGCGAAGTTGCAAACTTCGCAGAAAGCTGTAGGTATAATCGTAGTTAGAGGTTATCAATTGTACTATCATGTCAATACCTTTTATTACAATCCCGCTCATATCAACACTGATATGATTACAATGTTAGATTATCGTAACTACCAGGCCAACCAAACCAAAAGATTAACTTCAGAAATAGACACTTTGCTATCACAACATTCTAAAATGTTCTGCTATTTTGATTATCCTATATATGTAGAGCTCCCGGAACAGAATATGAAAGTGATTCAAAATACCATTATAAATGCATAACTATTTTAAGCTTTGTATCAATTTTTCATTCAACCGAACAAAATCATTATTCCCGGCTTTTCTAGACAATGTTAAAGATCTTTGTGCAACGGTCAACGCTTCTTTGTTTCTTCCTAAATCGTTCAGGATCAATGCTTCGCGATATACCTCGAAAAACCGCGCTTTGTTGTTTTTTGTTACTTTTTGAATATACGAAAGAGCGGTTTCTAAATCTGTTTTTGTTTCATGCATAAAAAGGGCAGCCTGAAAGTATTCGTTATTCCCCGGACCGGCCATCACTTTTTTGATAGTATTCATTACCCGATCTTTAACCGCCACTTTTATAGAAATACTTACATCTGTGTATTCCCAGGAAAGTACCAGATCGGCAGCATCTATAGAAATATTGTCAATACTTATGGTAAATGTCTCTTTTCTTTTCTGAAGCTGAATACCTTTTACCGTAATCACAGCTATAGGTTCCTTTTTTACGTAACTGGTCCAATTGGTACTTTCATAAGAATAAAAATATACAGACCACATAGTTTCACTTGGTTTTGTCAAGATCGTATATGCCCCTTTTTTAAATTGCTTACCTTCAATAGTCACATCATCACCAAAGGTTATTTTTGTAGCAGCATTTGCTCCGGTTCTCCAAAATTCATTATAAGGAATAAGGTTATTATTCCCAAAAATCTTGCGACCTCTGGCACTAGGTCTGGAATATTGAACCTCAAACTCGGTAAGACCAACTGTTTGTTTGAATGCAGCCGAAGTACTAAGCGGCGGAACACGCAATTGAGCCATTGATGTGAAACCAATTAAAGAAAAAAGTAGTATTATAAAAAGATTTTTTAACATCATTATTGTTTTTATGAAGTTTAATTATTGAAATATTCTGAAGGGGAAGACCCCATTAATTTTTTAAATGATTTATTAAATGTGGTTTTCGAATTAAAACCGGCTTCCTGGGCGAGACCAAAAAATGTTAAGTGTTGTGCTTTGTCACTTTTAGCCAATTTTACAAATTCTTTAATTCGATAATAATTCACATATTCAAAAAAGTTCATCCCTATGCTTTCGTTAAGAAGTCTGGCAAGTTCAGGATTGCTTACCCCCAGCAATTCAGCAAGTTCGGCTTTTAGTAATTTATTATTTAAATACGGTTTCTTTTGTTCCATTAGTGATTCAAGTTCATTTTTCAATCTATTTAAATCGGATGTAGTTAATTTGGATTGTGTATACTTTTGAACAGCTTCTAATGATTTGATTCTAAATATATCAGGAGAAATCATCCCATAGTATGCAATGAACAGCACTACAAATGCAATACTTAACCATATTAAATGACGGGCGTTTCTCTCAAGCATATCAAAGCCAAAAAGGCTAATGAAATAAAGGGTAACCCAAATCAATAAACAAAGACCAATAACAATAATGAAGTTTAGAAAAAACCTGGTCTTCACGGTATACGAAAGTTCATTTTTCAGGCTTTCTCGAAATCGCAAAAACTCCTGCAAACTCAATCCCCAATAGGTAATATTAACAATTAAACCTACTGCATGACAGGCCATAACCATTCTGTGTAATTCACCACTGCGAATTCTTGTGGAGATCACTTCATTAGAAGGTAGCATAAAATAGAAAACAATAAATGTCATATAAAATATACTGGGGATATAATGCACTAAATCCTGATATGAAAATCTTTTATTAAAAAGAGAAGATCGGGTAAAAAGAAAAACAGTAGTCCCAAAAAGCAAGGTAGCAAACTCAGAAAATGCAATCAACCGAAAATCCTTATTGAAAAAACCTGCGATATGAAGTACACGACCACTTAAACCAATCAATAAAGCAAATACTAAAAAAGCCAGATAAGCATTGATATTCTTACGATTTTTGGCAGACAGAACAAAAATACATAATAAAAACAGGCTTTGCAGAAAACCAAAATAGACGAATTGATTGAATAGTGTTTGCATGTATAGAAGCTTGTCGGGTTTTAGTTCTCTATTGAGGTTCCTAAAATAGTTAGTTTATCGCAAACTGGTTCACATGAAGTACTCCAGTATGATCCATTTTAAGATTTTCGGCAAAAAATGTATCAAATACCTCTTTACTTTCCCATTGTGTAATTACTAAATAATCTGGCCGATAATAATACCCAAAAGGCGATTTTCCATTGGATAACGCTAGTATTGTTTTTCCTCCTTTAACTCGGGATTTTTCTAACCACGTTGTTTTGAATTTTTGAAAAGAAACTTCATCTTTTTGCCAATATGCAGTAACCACATTGTATTTGCCTTTGTTAATTTCAAAAGTAGTTTCTGGCATTTCATAATAAGTTAAGTTAAAAACTGACCAAATATCTCTGCGGCGTTTATGAAAATCTGGCACAAAACTTTCCACTTCAGTAAGAAATTGTTCTCTTTTCTCTACATTATCCCATTTCCCAAAAATTAAACTTTTAGGGTGTAGGTTTCCTTGGGTATGATCTTCAATCTTAAAGCCTGGAAGATTCTTGTAACTCATCTCTATGGCAACCGGGAAAGCTACCTTCACATAGTCTTTGAAGAGTGCATCAGTATTAGGTTTTGCAGAAAGGAGTAGCATATCTAAGATTTCACCTTTTTTAAAACTGTACGATTTAATATTGGTTTGTGCCATTGTAGAGGCATTACACCAACAGAGAATAAAAGTAAGAATAGCAAATTGTAAATAGTTCATAAGCTTATTTCGATTTTGATTATAGAATTTATGAAACGAAAGTAGCAGCATATTTCAGAAAAGTAAAGAAAAACACAACCATATAAGTACATATACGGTATATGTACGAATAAAATCACTTTGCCAATTCTCATATTGCAGTAGAGGTTTGGCATTTGATATAGAAGCCATCAAATGAAGAGCTGCGGCAGTACCCAAAGCTGGTTTGGTGATTTTGATGTCTTTTGGAATATCTTTGAGACCTGACAGAGGTTTTGAAAACCTGTTAGATCTGCAACATTATCTTGATTTGCAAATGATGTTGCGATACCCGCTTCCAAGTCTTAAGGCAGTTAAAAAATTTCAGGGATCAAATGGTTTTTCATTATCTTATTCTTTTACCCTTTGTTGCCAGGCTTTAAAAGCAGTATTCATTTCGGCTACTTTCTCTGGCATCTCACTCGCCAAATTGTTGATTTCTCCGGGGTCTTCCTTCAAATCATACAATTCCCATTGCTTTGTTTTCTCACGAACGATCTTCCAGTCACCCATTCGCACTGCGGCACCATCTGCCCATTCAAAAAAGAGGGAACGGTTTTGCAGCTCTTCGGAAACTTCAGAAGTTTGCCTGGCTATGCCTGCGAAGGATTGGCCTTCTAACGGCAATACTTTTAGGTCTTTAGGATAACTATGTCCCGCTGCATCTAACAGGGTTGGAAAGATATCTATAAAATGACCATAAAACGAATCATTGATTTCACCTTTTTGCCCCATTTCTGGCCAGCTCACGATTGCAGGGGTATTGATTCCTCCTTCATAACTATTATTTTTATACAAGCGGAAAGGGGTATTACTCACATTGGCCCAATCACCACCTAAAGAGGTCCATTGCCCAACGGTTCCTATATTACCATCGCCGGGAATTTCTACCACTTCGGCACTGCTGCCATTGTCTGAAAGGAACAGAATGATCGTATTTTGTAGCTTTTCCTGCGATCTAAGAGTATTCATTACCAGACCAATATTATAGTCCAGCCGAGCTACCATCGCAGCGTAGATCGCCATTTTTAGGTCTTCTTCCTCTTTTTTTTCTTCTGAAAGGCTTTCCCAGGGCACATGGGTAGGTGCTGAAAGTTTAAAATCTTTTGGTATTAATCCTAGTTCTTTTTGTTTGGCAAAGCGTTGCTTTCTGATGGCTTCATATCCTGCTGTATACTTTCCCCTATATTTGGCGATATCTTCTGGCCATGCCATTAATGGATCGTGTGGTGCGGTATAAGATAAATAGAGGAAAAATGGTTTTTCTTCGGTTTTGGTTTCTTCAATCCACCCCAAAGCAGCTTCGGTAAAAGCATCAGTAGAGTAATAGGTACTACCTGGCGTATAGGGTTCGTAGCGCTTTCCATCTACATAAAAAGGGCGGACTCGTTTCCTGGCGGGTTCTGGCTCTCCCGGGCGTTGTTCCCCGGGGTTAAACTGATTGGCGGCACCGCTTAATAATCCGTAATATTTATCAAAACCGAAGGTATCGTCTGTAGGCACATCTACCCCGTGGTGTTTTCCAGACATCCAGGTCATATATCCGGCTTCTTTAAGGGAAGCTGCAATAGTGGTACTGTTGGTCCATGGATTTTTCCAGCTTTGCCCCGCACCAACTTGCTGTGCATACAATCCTGTTAGTAATGCCGCCCGCGAAGGGAAACATTTAGACGTATTGTAAAATTGTGTAAACCGCAGCCCATTGTAGGCCAGGCTATCCAAAACCGGTGTCGCAATTTCGCTTCCATAACAACCCAAATCAGACCACCCCATATCATCTGCCAGGATCAGGATGATATTGGGTTTACGCTTTTCTTCAGTAATCTCCTGTGTTTGCTGCTTCTTTTGCTTTTGGCAGGAAATGCAAAGCAATAGAAATGTTAGTATGAATAAACGAGCGATCATGTACTACTTAGTCTTTTATCTGATAGGTATATTTCTTTTCCATCTCATCATAATAGGCTTTCAACACATAAAATGCTTTCTTTTTAAATCCTCCGTCAGAAATAAGGCCTTTTCGGTTCCACCCATCCTGAATGATAGGCAGGTTTCTGCGGGGGGATCTAAAATCTGCCAGTATCCAGGGCGTCATCCCGCGTAAGGTAGGTATTTTTTTAAGCATTTTGATCTGTTCCTGGTACAAGTATTCCTGATACTCTTCTGTCCATCGGGTTAACTTGTCTCCATGATGATTGTACAAAGCACCGCCTCCAAATTCACTCACGAAAAAGGGTTTGTTATCTGGTAATTGCCAGGTTACCTGGTCACATTTCTCGGGTAAGCCCGAATACCAGCCTATATATTCATTGCAGGCCAGCATATCTACATCTGCCGCAAAGGGATCGGGAATTTTTACCACATCCTGAACATCTTTTTCGTTACGTTCTAATGCCGCACTTATAAATCGTGTGTTATCAATATCGGTTGCAGTCTTTTTGAGTTTTTTAAGGAATTCGAGACGTGATTCTGTATCGGGAGTCTCGTTGGCTACAGACCAAATGATTACACTAGCTCTGTTCTTGTCGCGATGAACAAGTGTTTCCAGTTGGCTTTTTGCCTGGTCGAAGGCTTCTTTGTTTTCATAATCGATCCCCCAATATACCGGGATTTCTTCCCATAATAACAATCCGAGTTTATCTGCCAATCGAGGCATATTTTCGTTATGCGGATAATGTGCCAGCCTGATAAAATTACAGTTCAACTCCTTGACCCAACCCATCTGCATTTGGACATCTTCCAGAGATCTTGCACGACCCGATCTGATCGGGTTTTCTTCATGCAAACTGATCCCCCGTAAAAAGATCGATTGCCCGTTTAATAAAATATCGGCTCCTTTGGTCTCTATTGTTCTAAATCCAATCTGGTCTTCTAGTTTATCATTCCCTGCCTGAACCTGTACATCGTATAACTTGGGCCGCTCGGGATACCACTTTTTAATCTTTTTTGCCGGAATATCGAAAACTAGCCTTCCATTTGTATCTGTACTTCCTGAGAAGTTAATTTTTGCTTCCGGAATGGAAATGGTTATATTACTTTGAACTGATTTTCCTGCTAATTGCACATGTCCTTTGATATTTTTCGGGTTTTCTTTATCCAATTGAATAAAATAATCCTGAATATACGTTGCTGGCAATTCGACCAGTTTTACCTCTCTGGTGATGCCTCCATAGTTCCACCAATCGGTGGTATAGTTGGGCACCCTATCTTTCTCTCGTCTATTATCTACTCTTACCACTAAAGAGTTTCCTTTAGCTTTTAATACATCGGTTACATCAAAATTAAACGGATCAAACCCTCCCAGATGTTGCCCAACTTTTTGTCCGTTTACGTAGACATCGGTTTGGTAATTTGCCGCACCAAAATAAATAAATAAACGGTTGTCTTCTTTTATCGTATAATCAAATGTGGTTCTATACCATACAGACCCCTCATAATACAATAACATACGATCCTGAGAGTTCCAGTCACCCGGTACTTTGATCTCGGCCGAGGTATTAAAATTATACTCTACACGGTCCCATCGTTCTTCGATTACCTTATCCATATAATAGGGTTTGGCCGAGTTACGGGTAGATTCCATCTGGTCAAAAGGTTGCCAATTGCGATGATTTCGATAACCGGTTTCATAGGGATCGACCACAAATTTCCAGTTTCCGTTAAGTGAAGTGGTTTCCCGATTATATACATTGTGTAATAATGGGGTTTGGGCGTTGAGGGTTTTTATGAAGCCTACTAAAAAGATTGTGAAAATTAGTTTAGCCAACACCCCCCTTAATCCCCCCTCAAGGGGGGAGTTTATTTCCTTAATATTATTTCGTTTCATATAATTTGTGTTTTTATGCATTTTTTGAAGTCCAATATACTTTTTCTTTTTTCCAGATATTATTATCGTATTCGATACCCAATCCGGGAGCTTCAAAAATGGAGAGCTCTCCATTTTTGGGTAGCACGGGCGAATGCCAGTCTTGTTGTTTTTCTTCGCCGCCTACTCTGTATTCCTGATGGTGGGAAAGCACGGGGCACACGGCAAAAATCTGATTGGGTGCCGCGGCCATAGGGCCGGCTTTAGGCGAATGTGGTGTAAAACCGAGTCTATAATATGCTGCGAGATGTGAGATTTTTAAGGTGCGTACTATACCACCATGATAATAAGCATCTGGTTGTAATGTGTCTATAGCGCCTATCTCTGCCATGAGTTTAAACTGATCTAAACTGAAATCCTGCTCACCGCCGGCAATTTTACAGCTTGTAGCGGCTTCTTTTACTAATTTGTGTGACCAAAGATCCTGCCAGTAGCACGGTTCTTCAAAAAATTCTACTCTGTTATCTTCAAGCAGTTTTAAGACTTCAATCGCCTCTTCTGCAGTATACGAACTATTGCCATCTACATACATCGTAAAATTATCTCCTACGCGTTTGCGCATATACGGTATCCATTCATTGGTACGTGTGATATAGGGTTCGTGATTTTTCATACGGCCACCTATCTTAAATTTGGTTGCTGTGGCACCCGTGATTTCAGCGGTTTTCAGGATACGATCGGTCTCGCCTTCATAAGGCAATTCGCGTTCCAGACTAGAAATGTATACAGGATACGAATCTCGTTTTTTATTCCCCAAAAAAGTATATACCGGTTTGTTTGCCATGCGACCCAGCAGATCCCAGACAGCAATTTCTACGGTACCGATACCATTCCAATAGGGTAGGCTAACGAACTTATAGTTGCGGTCGTGTTTAAGGATTTCGGCGGGAAGGTTTGCGATCTCACGAGCGTCTTTGCCTATGTACTGCTTTGCCGCCAGGTTGATAAAAATGGTCTGTGATCTCATAAAGCGACCTTTATTCATCGCTGTCAAACCCGTATTGCCCTGTGCATCTGTAACGCGCAGGAAAAAGCGGTTTTTTGCCTCGACAACTTCTATTTTATCAATGATAACAGGAGACGGGAAGGTAGCTTTTACTCTTTTGGTGATGTCTGCCTCTAGTGTTCCGCCATCAAATGGTTTTTTTCTGTCAATTTCTTTATCTATTGTTTGTGCTGCTGTGGTAGCATCTGCACATCCCAATATGGGTATTGCGGCGGCAGCACCGGCAGCTACAGTAGTTTTTTTAAGGAATTTACGTCTATCCAACATACTCATTTTTTTTCTATAGTTGTGGTAATATCTTTATTGGTAATAACTTTACCGTTTACAGAAACATGCTTCAATAGTAAATCATTGGTATAATTTGCAACAACAGGAGCCGGAGATTTCTTAACAGATATATTTTCCATATATACTTTGTGAATATTTTCTTCTACCCTGCCATTGATTTTAATCGAAATCTCTGATGCTTCTTCCAGGGTGATATTCTGAAAATAAAAATTGTTATACTTCACAAAGTATTTGTTACCTCGCCAGCCTTTATAGTCTGTGGTAAATTCGAATCCGTATTTTACAGGGTTTATAATCTTCATGTTCCGCATATATACTTCTTCTATAAAGCCTCCACGATCGGGATTACTTTTAAACTGAAAAGCGTGCTTATCACTTCCGCGCAGCGTATTATTTTCTGCAAAAATATTGCGTACTCCTGCTGACATTTCGGAACCAATACAAAATCCACTACCTACAATATTGGTAAAATCATTATTTCTGATAATGATATTTTCTGAAGGCGGATACTGCCATCCGTCCTGATCGCGGCCTGCTTTGATGGCAATACAATCGTCATGGGTATTAATTACACAATTTTCGATCAATACATTTTTACAACTCTCGGGATCAAAACCATCATCGTTGGTGGTTCCTTGTTGAATGTTGAGTCTTCGTGCTGTGATATTTTCTGACAGTATTGGATTGATGGTCCAGAACGGAGTACTTTTTATGGTGAAGTCTTCAAAGAGGATATTCTTACATTCAATAAACTGAATCCCGGTTGGCCGCAGGAAATGTCCTTCACCAAACACACGATTTTTAATAGGAATTTGATCATTTCCCATTTGGCGAGCCCGTATCTTGTCGGGTTTTTGTTGTTGTTTCCAGGCCGCCCATATTTTTTCGCAATGACCGTCTATTTTGCCTTTACCGGTAATGGCCAGATTTTCTTGCCCGATAGCATAGATTAAAGGAGAATAGTTCATAATAAAAGTTCCTTCCCATCGCATTTTTACTACAGGTAAATAATCTTTGGGATAAGGAGAAAAATGTAATACGGCTCCTTCAGAAAGATGAAGGTTCACATTGGATTTCATAACGATAGATCCCTTAACATTATAAGTTCCTGCTGCTATTTTTACCATTCCGCCACCGCTTTCAGAGACTTCTTCGATAGTTTTATTTATGTTTTCACGCACATTCAACGTATCTGAAATTGAAACCACTGTATCCTTAAATGTAGGGGGGACGATCTGTTTTAAGATGCCGGGCATTGTTGTATTCCATGCAGTATCGATCATTGCTTTAGCATAAACCTCATTAAAACCGCTTTCGATTTTCTTATCGGTTTTACAGGAAATGAAAGCTACTATAGTCAATATGGTACAATATGGTAACATCCTCCCTGATCCTTTTTTAAAGGAGGGCTTTGTCATTCGATTATTCTTTTTGTCTAACATTATATCCTGGTTCTTATTATTAATACGCATTTCTATGAATATCACTTAAAAACCGCATCCCAAAAGAAGTAGCAATATCCCTATATATGAGCTTGAATTTACCATTGTCTTTTGCTTTTTGACGTAATTCGTAATAGGCTCCCGCAAGGTTAGGATCCCGGTGGTTTTCTGAAAATTGATTCTGAAGTGTAAAATCTAATGCTTTACGTATGTTTTTTTCAAAATCTGTAACTCCTAATTCGTATAGCTGCAACCAGAGAATTCCTGCAAAAGACACTGCACTACCACAGGGAGAACGCCTGTCGTGTTGTCTGTTTGTATAGCTATTGTACCAGATCACCCCATTTTTTTCCTGAATACCGGAAAGACCCCGGGCAGTTTTGACTGCTGCATCCAAATATTTTTTTTTCTTGGTCAATGTATATGCTTCCAGGAGGGCTTCTGCGTTCCAGGTATTGAAACGGCCATGAATTTTTCCGGTTTCCGGATTATTGGGCTCAAAGTTCATCCAAAATCCGTTTGCTGATTGTTTATCTACAAGTCCATCACAAATCTCCAGGAACGTCTTTTTATAGCGTTCTTCATTGGTATGGGTATACATATCTTTCCAGAGATATCCCTCGGCATTGGGCCGTGCTACGTGATTGATGTTGAAGGGCAATCCCTGATGCTGATGGTGAGGGCTGCGGTTTTTCCAGATTTCCCCGGTTTTTGAGTCGACAATATTATAGCTTAAACGTTCTTCAGGAATATACAGGTTATCCAAAATCCAGGCTCCGGCACTAGTTGCTGCATTTGCGTATGTTGCATTGCCCGTTACGTCAGAGAGGTTGAAGAGCCCCGGAGTGCCATCAGCAATGGTGGTGGTATTGATAAGATTTCCCAATTTGCCTCCATGGGCGCCGTTTAGATACCCTTCTAATTTATGACCTTGAGAAAATTGTTGTGCAACCCACCAGTCTCCTGCCCGAATTGCATTTTTTAATGCTATTTCGTTTTTGGTCACTTCATAAGCATTCAACAAACCATAAATCGCCTGGCCTGTATGCCATGCAGGTTCATATTCTTCCCATACACCTTCGATCATATGATAATCTCCACGAGCCATTCCTTTTTCATCCAACAGTACTTTACAGGTATATTTTATAGCTTTATTAAGAGAGGCTTCGATTTTGGCTTTGTAGCTTTCGTCTAGCTGTAGTTTTGGTTTTTGGGCACATGACTGGAGTGTTATTCCAAGCATTAACAACAATGCCAGTTTTCTTGCTGAAATGATACCAAAACTATAGTCTAGAAACTGTTTTTTAATTACAAAAGAAGCCTTTACCAGCTCAATAGAGATAATAGGGGTAACATGAACTGGAAAAAGGCCACAATTAAATAAACTAAATAAAAACATTATATCTCTTTGTAGATTTATCATACACATAATGAGAAAAATGAGAAAGAAAAGACAACCCTATTAGCAGGGTTGCCATTGAAACAAACATTATGCACTTACATTCATGTTATTTCGTTTCCTTCTAAATTAACTCAAACACTCAAGTAATTCATCTTTAATATGAGTTCAATATTTATGGTGATCATTTTAGATCATTTTGAAACTTCACATAGTAAATTTTGGAAGCATCATATGATTCTTTTTTGTCCAATTTTCTATACTTCTTTATTAGATCCGGGATTACTTTGAGACTTGTTTAGCACGTATCTTTGCTTTTAAAACAAAAACAATTTGTGCAATCGATTGCATATTATTAATAATTTGATTGAAAAGCAAGTTTTGTCTTAATTTTAACTAAAATCATTATTTTTATGCAATAAAGCTTGGTAAATACACAAAAAATAACAGGTTCTACTATCAAATCCAATTTAAAATTGACTTTAAAGTGCAATCGATTACATTTTTACGATATTTGTTACCGGAAAATTGTAATTTGCAAATCGTTATCCTTTTTTTTTAATTTTAGAATTGATTTTTAGTACCCTTTAAATGAAACCAAAAAAAACGACCATACACGATATTGCTGATAAGTTGAATATTACTGCTTCAACCGTTTCCCGGGCATTAAATAATAACCCCAGGATTAGTGATACGACCAAAAAGGCTGTGTTGGATATGGCAAAGGATCTTCATTACCAACCCAATAATATTGCTGCCGCACTTAGAAGTGGAAAAAGTCAATTGATCGGTATTATTGTACCAACAATTAATCGTTCTTTTTTCTCATCTGTAATAAGAGGTGTAGAAGAAGTGGCAAACACCCTGAATTACCGTGTTGTGGTAAGTCAATCCTATGAAATTTTTGAAAATGAGGTAGCGACGGTAAATGCAATGCTCAACGCCCGGGTTGATGGTGTGATTGCATCTATTGGAAAGAATACTAAAAACTATGAGCACTATACCAATCTTATTAAAAAAGGGATTCCTTTGGTTCTTTTTGATCGTACCACGAATAAAATAGGTACCAGCCAAGTGGTTATCGATGATTTTTTGGGAGGATACATGGCAACCGAGCACCTCATTCAACAAGGCTGTACAAAAATTGTTCATTTTACCAGTAGTAAGAAAGTAAATATTTATAAGGATCGATATCGAGGTTACAAAGAAGCCTTAAATGATTATAATATTGCCTTTAACGAGTCTTTGGTTTGCAAGGGAAATATGCAACTTGAAGACGGGCGAATTGCAGCAGAGCAGCTACTGGCTTTAAACAAAGAGTTTGATGGTATTTTTTCTTCCAGTGACTATGCGGCTATGGGGGCAATTCAGATTCTAAAAGAGAAAGGAATAAAAATCCCGGAAGAAGTGGCAGTGGCAGGTTTCAGTAATGAACCTTTTACATCTTTTACAGACCCCGCACTTACATCGATTAGTCAGTTCCCTATTGAAATGGGGCGTGCAGCGGCAGAACTGTTTTTTGATATGCTTCATACAGAAAAGAAAAAATTTATTCCGCAAAAAACTGTATTGCAACCAGAACTTGTCATAAGAACCTCTTCTCTAAAGACAATTAAATGAAAAAGAAATTATGAGTCAAAATAGCAATACCAATCATTTAAAAAATATGCACAATCGATTGTATGATTCGCCTAAAAGTTTTATTACTGATGATTTTCTGTTACAGAATGATTTTGCAAAAAAGCTATATCACAATTTTGCAAAAAATCTTCCCATAATAGATTATCACTGTCACCTTTCTCCTCAGGATATTACTGATAATACACAATTTGAAAATTGCTCCCAGGTTTGGTTGGCAGGAGACCATTACAAATGGAGAGCTATGCGTACTCTGGGCATAGATGAACGATTTATTACCGGCACTGCATCTGATGCAGATAAATTCGCTACATGGGCAGAGAGTGTTCCGTATACAGTTAGAAATCCTTTGTATCATTGGACACATCTCGAGCTGGAGCGATATTTCAAGATCGACCGATTACTCAACAAAGAAAACGCCCACGAAGTATATGAGCATACTGCTGCAATGCTTCAGCAAAGTACTCATTCCACACAGGGATTGCTTAAACTAATGAATGTAGAGGTGGTCTGCACTACCGACGATCCTATTGATTCCCTTGAGCACCATCAAAAAGCGAAGAAGGAAAGTATACATCCAAAATTACTTCCAACTTTCAGACCCGACAAAGCATATGCCGTAGAAAATCCAACTACATATCTGGATTATCTTGAAAAACTATGTGACTCTTCCGGAGTTTCCATTGATTCATACCAGGATCTTATTAATGCTCTTAATGACCGGGTTGTTTATTTTAATAAGCATGGAGGACGACTTTCTGATCATGGACTAGAGCAGTTGTACTATTTTGAATTAGGGGCGTATAATATCGAGGGACTCTTTAAAAAACTTAGAAATAAAACCCAGCTCGAGCCAGAAGAAATTAATTATTTCAAATTTGAAACTTTACTTCATCTATGTAAAATGTACCATACTCAAGGATGGACACAGCAATTTCATCTTGGAGCACTAAGAAATACCAACCAGCGTATGCTCAGTCAGTTAGGCCCCGACACCGGCTTTGATTCTATCGGAGATTTTTCTCAGGCTGTTGCTCTAAGCAAGTTCCTGAATATACTGGATAGCACCAATCAATTAACAAAAACCATTCTATACAATCTAAACCCTTCAGATAATGAAGTAATGGCCACTATGATCGGTAATTTTAATGATGGAAGTGTGAAAGGGAAAATACAATACGGTTCAGGTTGGTGGTTTTTGGATCAAAAAGACGGTATGGAAAAACAAATCAATGCACTGTCCAACTTAGGATTGTTAAGTTGTTTTGTAGGTATGCTTACCGATTCTCGCAGCTTTTTATCTTTTCCAAGGCATGAGTATTTCAGACGTATTCTTTGTAATCTGATAGCAAAAGATGTAGAGAACGGTGAATTGCCCGAAGATGAAGCATGGCTGGGCAAAATTGTAAGTGATATTTCGTACCACAATGCAAAAGAGTATTTCAAATTTTAAAACTTATTGTTTATTATGAAAACGTTAAATCGAAATACATCCCATACAGCAAGTAACCGACCCATTAAGGTATTGCAATTTGGTAAAGGTAATTTCTTACGCGGATATATAGATTGGATGATTGATATTCTTAATGAAAAAGCATCTTTTCATGGAGACATTCAGATTATAGAATCCAGTGATAATGGATTGGCTAAAATATTAAATGAACAAGACGGACTTTATCATGTTCTTCTGGAAGGATTGCAAAATGGAGAAAAAATCCAGGAACCCCGCTTAATTACTTGCGTAAAAGGAGTAATAAATCCTGCCGACGATTACAAAACCTTTTTAAAACTAGGGAAAAATCCTAACCTGGAATTTATCATATCCAACACTACAGAAGCTGGAATACGTTTTGATGATACAGATACCTATTTTGACACCTTGCCAAATTCTTTTCCGGGTAAATTAACTGCGTTACTATACTATCGGTTTTTGCATTTCAAAGATGCTAATAAAAAGAATCTAACCATTATCCCATGCGAACTTATTGAGCGTAACGGAGATACATTGAAAGAGGTTATTTTGAAATATATTGAACTTTGGGAATTACCTGACGGATTTCTTAGCTGGGTGCATAATACTATTACTTTTTGTAATACCCTGGTTGACAGAATTGTTCCTGGTTTTCCAAAAGAAGAATTAGAAACCCGTCTTGGGTTTAAAGATCAGATGGCAGTAAAGGCAGAACCGTTTCACCTTTTGGTCATTGAAGCACCAAATGATGTTCAAAAGATGTTTCCCGCCGAAACCGCAGGATTGAACGTGAAATTTGTAAAAGACCTCACCCCTTACCGAACCAGAAAGGTAAGAATATTAAATGGAGCACACACCGCAATGGTGCCTTTTGGATATTTACACGGTATTGATACCGTTCGTGAAGCTGTAGAGCACCCGGCCACTGCTGCTTTTGTAAAGCAGATCATCTTTGATGAAATCATACCCACATTAGATCTGCCAAAAGAAGAATTAACTTCTTTTGCCGTCTCGGTAATCGAGCGGTTCAGGAATCCGTTTATCAGGCATGAACTTATTAGTATCGCTTTAAATTCTGTGTCCAAATTTAAAGTACGAGTACTTCCTTCATTACTTACATATTATGAAAAGGAGGGTGAACTCCCTGCTGGTTTGGTGAGATCTTTTGCGTATCTCATTGTGTTCTACAAGGGTTGGTTTGAGGGGAAAGCAATTCCTCTTAAAGACGATCTATCTGTAATAGCCTTTTTTACAGATCTCTGGAAAACCGGGGATATCGATCATATTGTGACCCAAACACTTTCTAAAATACAATTTTGGGAAACTGATTTAACTATCATTAAAGGATTGAAAGAGCAGATTATTCTTGAAATTCAACAGGTTTTATCTAATGAAATCTTAATTAAAAAATAATTGTTTTTTTTGGATAGTTAGCCAATAAAAAAGTTGTTGGGTATAGTTGAGGGAGATGCCTGCACTTTTTGGAAAAGCTTCTCAAATCGAGAAGCTTTTCAATTTTTTGTATTGGTTATTTTTCCTGTTAAACTATCTTAGATTAGCTATGGTTAATAATCAGATCATATCCATAACTTTGGTAACACATCTCAAGGTTGTTATTCGTCAATGTTTGGGCATAATTATAAACTGTATATTTACTCAAAACTTAGTCTATGTTTTCTCAATTCCGTCTGGATCGTGCTTATAAAAATGCTAAAACGATTCTGTTTGATGACACCTCTAAGTTTATCTTATTTAGTGATTGTCATCGTGGAGATAATAGTTTTGCAGACGAATTTGCCAACAATAGAAATATTTATTTTCATGCCCTAAAACATTATTATAATAAAGGGTTTACCTATTGTGAATTAGGCGATGGTGATGAGCTCTGGGAAAATTTAAGCTTCCAAACTATTTTCAGAGCACACAAAAATGTATATGAACTTCTTCAATTATTTCATTGCAAAAACAGACTGGAAATGATTTGGGGCAATCACGATATGGTCTACCGAGATCCAAAATATGTACAAAAACATCTTAGTTCCTATTTTGACCAAAAAACAGATAACGAAGTACCTCTTTTTCCTGATATAAAATATCATGAAGCCATCATCCTGAAACATAAGGATACCAAACAAGAAATTTTTCTACTTCATGGACATCAGGCAGATTTTATGAATTATATGGGATGGAGAATTCACCGGTTTTTGGTTCGTATATTATGGAAACCATTACAGGTAGTTGGTATTACAGACCCTACAAGCCCTGCAAAAAATTATAAGGAAACCATAAAAGTAGAACGCAGGATCAAAAAATGGATTGCCAATAACAAAAATCAATTTACTGTTATCGGACATACACATCGGCCTCGATTTCCTGAAGCAGGGGAACTAGCTTTATTTAATGATGGCAGTTGTGTGCATCCCAGATCTATTACCGGAATGGAAATTGAAAATGGATGTATCACCTTAATCAAATGGCAAATTTCGACTACTGATGACGGAATACTAAAGATCATTAGAATTCCTTTGGAGGGACCTCAAAAGCTCACTGAATTCATAACCGAATAGGCTGTCCATTTATGGAAAGTATTCAACACATAATTGATAAAATTCCGATACGACATAATCCTGTGTCCTATTTTATATTTCTGGGTATTTTTTTGGGATTACTGTTAAGTCTGGTGATTCTATTCAGAACTTCAAAGAAAAACAATGCTTTTAGGGTATATGGCTGGTCTTTATTGATACAATCTATTATTGCCGCAGACGTCTTCTTGTGTTATACCGGGCTTATAAAATATGTGCCTCATCTAAATGATAGTACCGAGCCTCTGGTATTGCTATTGGCTCCATCGGTATACTTATTTATTTATACGCTTCTGGAGCGAAAATCAATAACTTATAGAAAACACTGGTTTCATATAGTACCATCTCTAGTGTATCTCTTTTCTCAATCAAACTATTATTTTCAACCCGTTTCTATAAAAATCAATGCATATTTGGGTGCATATTTTCCAGATATGAAAAGAATTCCTGTTCCGGCCAATATCGATTACAGCTACCTATGGATAAAAGATGAGTTCAGGTGGTTGATATTATTTAGTTTTATCATGTATATTATATTGTGTATACAGCTCATTCTAAAAAACACCTATAAGAATAATACTACCCAAACAGGAAATATCGGCCTTACTAAATATGACTTCTCTAAAAATACTATCCTTGGACTATTGGCCGCTTTCATCCTTATCTTTTTAGTATTCCTGAATTTTGAAAACGACGCTGGAGATCACTATATTTTTATATTTCACACTATAATTGTTCTCATTACAGGTTTTGTTATATTATCAGAATCGCGGTTCTTTTCAACTTCCTGGATAGCCGACAAATATGAGACCTCAGGACTTAACGCTAATGGAATATCTATAGATGCTATTAAGGTTTTTGTTGAAAATGAACAGTTTTATACATCAAAATCGGCATCACTAAAAAATTTAGCTATAGCAATGAATGCTACTTCAAATTATATCTCGCAGACCATTAATATGCATACAGGATTAAACTTTAATGATTTCATCAATCAATATCGAATTGAAGCATCAAAAAAAAGGCTTTTAGACAACGATTACAAGCACCTTACTATAGAAGCCATAGGAAATTCTGTAGGTTTCAAATCAAAAGCTACCTTTTATAATGCTTTTAAGAAACATGTAGCAATGTCTCCGACGACATTTATTAAACTTCAAAAGTCATCTGCTCAAAATCAAAACGTCTAAAATTATAATTCTGGACATAATCCCTTCTGTTTCACAGCTGTTTATACTCAAAATACTTCACTTTTGACACAGAAACTCACGTTAAACTTAGTATCATGGAGAAAAAAATTCGTCGCTACGATCTTGATTGGTTGCGTGTGATTGTGTTTGGATTATTAATCTTTTATCATGTAGGCATGTTCTTTGTTCCCTGGGGATGGCACATTAAAAATAATGAGATTGTAGACTGGATACGCTGGCCTATGCTCTTTTTAAATCAGTGGCGCCTGCCTATTTTATTTGTTATATCAGGAATGGGAACCCGCTATGCCCTTTCATCCAGAAATTTATGGCAATTTAATCTCGAACGTCATAAAAGACTGGCTATTCCGTTGCTCTTTGGCATGATATGTATTATTCCTCCACAAGTATATTTTGAGCGCTTAGCAAATGGTGAATTCGTTGGTTCTTTTGCAGAATTCTTTATCACCAAGTCATTCGTTGGTGTATATCCTGAAGGTAATATTAGCTGGCATCACCTTTGGTTTTTACCGTATCTTCTACTATTTTCTGTGGTGCTTTCTCCAGTATTAGTACGACTAAAAAAGAAAACTTCAAGGTTTAAGAATTGGGTTGATAAAAAAATTAAAACCCCATTTGGTTTATACGTTTTTATTATTCCATTGTATCTAACCGAAGCTTTTTTAGAACCTTTTTTCCCCGTTACACATGCTTTGATTGGAGATTGGTTTACCATTTTCAACTACCTGATTTTGTTTTTCTACGGGTATATTTTAATCTCTGTGGGCAAACAGTTTTGGGAAAGTATAGATCGTATCAAAAAGAAAACTTTGGTCATAGGCATACTAGCTTTTTGCACACAATTAACCATCTGGATCATTAGAAAAGATAACGTGTATATTCATTTTACCGAAGCTTTGGTAAAAGTGATTAACTTATGGTCCTGGATCTTAGTCATCTTTGGTTATGGAGCTAAATTTCTTAACAAGAAAAGTGATTTATTATCTTATTGTAATCGTGCAGTATATCCTTTTTATATACTACATCAGACGATAACTATTACCATAGGATATTATCTTATGAATCTGGATTGGGAATTTATACCTAAGTTTTTGACACTAACTATCGGTACATTTTTGGGAAGTTGGATGCTCTATCATTTCATCATTCTTAGAATTCCATTACTACATCCTCTATTTGGATTGAAAAAAGAATATAGCAAAGAAGCCAACTTCGCTTCTGTAGTAAAATAAAAACGGAAAGCTACTCTATATTAAGCACTTCTTCGATTTGAGGAGCATATTTTTTAATAGTCATTTCAACCCCAGACTTTAAAGTCATCTGATTTACACTACAACCCACACAAGCGCCTTCCAGCTGCACCTTCACTCTTTTATCATCCTCGATAGAAACCAAAGAAATATTTCCTCCATCACTTTCCAAAAAGGGCCTGATCTCATCCAGGGCCTTTTCTACATTTATTCTTAATTCTTCAGAAGTCATTTTCTATTTTTTTATAGCAGAACATCCTGCCATGGTTGTTATTTTAATTGCTTCAGTAGGAGGTAATGTATCATTTCTATTTACCACTTCCTGAACCACATTTTTCGTTAATTCCTCAAATGCTTTTTCTATAGGTGTTGCTGTTTGTAGTGCTGCCGGTCTACCCACATCTCCTGCTTCACGTATACTTTGTACCAGAGGAATCTCGCCCAAAAACGGAACCTCCAGGTCTTCTGCAAGATGCTTAGCCCCTTCTTTTCCAAAGATATAATATTTATTGTTAGGAAGCTCATCTGGTGTAAAATATGCCATATTTTCTATGATTCCCAGCACGGGCACATTAATACTATCCTGCTGGAACATGGCTACGCCTTTTCTGGCATCGGCCAGAGCTACATTTTGTGGAGTACTCACCACTACAGCTCCTGTGATTGGCAATGATTGCATGATAGACAGGTGAATATCTCCCGTTCCCGGAGGCAAATCCAGGAGCATGAAATCCAGTTCACCCCACGCGGCATCAAAGATCATTTGATTGAGTGCTTTTGCTGCCATTGGCCCTCTCCAAACTACAGCCTGGTTGGGCTGGGTGAAAAATCCTATCGACAAGATCTTTACTCCATAGTTTTCTATGGGTTTCATTTTCGACGTAGAACCCACTTTTACAGAAAGAGGTCTTTCTCCCTCTACATCAAACATAATCGGAGCCGAAGGTCCATAAATATCGGCGTCCAAAAGTCCTACTTTAAAGCCCATTTTGGCCAAAGTTACTGCCAGATTAGAAGTCACTGTAGATTTTCCTACACCGCCTTTACCCGAAGCTACCGCAATAATATTGGTAATCCCGGGGATTGGTTTCCCTTTGATTTGATTTTTTTGAGGTTGTGAAGCCACCGGGGCTTCCACTTTGATATTCACTGTTACTTTTGCTTTCTCATATACCTTTTCATGAATCACCTTCATCACATCTACTTCTGCTCTTTTGCGTATATGTAAAGCGGGGGTCGATAATACTAAATCCACAACAATTTCATCCCCAAAAGTGATAATGTTTTTTACTGCTCCGCTTTCTACCATATTCTTTCCTTCTCCGGCAACGGTAATACTTTCCAACGCTTTTAGTATCTCTGATTTCTCTAGCTTCATGCTTATTTTTCTTTTGCTAACAATAAATTAATCTAGATTAATTCTAAATGCAAAGATAGGTGTAAAAGTTAAGATTATAAAGTCCGAAAATCGAAATGATTTATAGCTGTATTTGTGTTAGTAATCACATGGTTTTTTAAAATGGTATAGTTTATGTGAGTTAGCAACTTTGAATTTTCACATTATCATTATGAAACAAGCAACTTTATGTGTATTGCTGCTCTTTACCACCTGTTATTTGGGATATAGCCAGGGCAAACTTGAAAAAGCAGAAGAAAGTTTAACCAAAAAAGAAGAAAACAGAAGAAATACTTCCAGGTCAAGATCTCGAGATTCTTTTAACTCTTCAGATTCTGAGGATAGCTATCTGTCGGATGAATTTTTCGGTATTTTCATTGAACTATTTTTGGGAATAACCTATTATACAACCTTCGAGAGTTATTGGGAAAGGGATCACAGGGCCAGTTATGCCTCGATTACAAAATACCCGTATTACAACTCAAAAAAAGGAAACTATGCTTATGATTGGGGAGACGATACTACTGTATTTGGCACTACAATTTCTAATCGTTTTATTGTTGAAAACCAAAAACTGTATGGAAATCACTTGAATATCGATATGAGGTTCCTAAAAAGGGTCGGCCTCGAAGCCGATTATTTGCAATTATGGGAAGACAACACCAATTTTGGAGATAATTCTTTGGCAATATTTACTGCAATGGCAAAATACCATCGTGTGCGTACAGAGCGATTTGATGCCTGGTGGGGATTGGGAGCCACCTATGTTGACGGAGAAGTAAAAGAACTTGGGTTTACCTACGGCCTGGGGGCAGAACTGTTCTTTGCAAGGCCTTTGAGCCTTGAAGCCAGTTTCAATCAGGCTTTTATTAATGGGGAAACAGTAAATACATTTAATGCGCTGTTAAACTATCACTACAAAAGGCTTACCTTCTCGGGGGGATATGAACATTTAAAGATTGGAGATCCAGATTTTTCTATGTTTTCTGTGGGTGTTGGAGTTTCTTTTTGAGTTGTTTTTGAGCACCCGCCCGGGCGGGCCTGTCTGACGATTTATCTACTATAGGTAGACAGGTAGGCTATACGCTATATCCCCGATAGCTATTGGGGGATGCCGCTTCTATCCCTACCTACGGCAGGTAGGCCTGGTGCAATTTTGTGTTTGGATTCAAAATTATTTGTCAACTTTTAAAAAATCAGGAAATATCAGGGCATCTTACTCATCATAACTCCTTCATAGGGTCCCAGAAGAGTTTTTCAAAATCTATGATTTGGTTATCTACTACTTCTATACCTTCGCTTTCTAAGAGTTGTTGCATGAGATTGGTGCCTTGAAAATGGTGCTTGCCGGTAAGCATTCCTTTTCTGTTAACAACCCGGTGTGCAGGAACATCTTCCCGCCCTCCGCAGGCATTCATCGCCCAACCCACCATGCGTGCACTGCGTGCAGCACCCAGACACTTGGCTATGGCTCCGTAAGAAGTGACTCTGCCATACGGAATACGTTTGGCCACTTCATACACCCGATCAAAAAAACTATCGCTTTCTTTCATTCCCAGGTATAAATAATTCTTGCCAATGTAATGATCACCAAAATCAGCATTAATATCCCCATAAAGTAATTAGAATATTTGGTGATCGATGTGGTTTTCTTTTCGATCTTCAGGAAAGAAAATACATAAAAATATAAGGTCACAAAAGTTCCTGTTCCCGCAGCGATGATAAATACAATAATTCGCAGAGTATCGTATTCTATCTTTCCGCTTACACTCATCGCGGCAGCGATGGCGCAAAAATAAGGTATTGGCAATACATTGATAGCAGACATCATGACTCCTTTAAAAAAACTACGGGTATCTGCCTGTCGATATACTTTAATCCGGGTTCTGCGCTGTTTTGCTTTCACAAAAAAGTAAATCGCCATCAGTAGAAAGATCACAGCACCGGTGCGCAACAGAATATTTTTAACAAACGGATTAAAAAAAATGTATTTAGCCAAAAGAATGGCTACCAATGCCTGGCACAACACTACTATCGAGGCTCCAACGGCCACCAAAATCCCATTCTTTTTTCCTCTCTCCAGACAAGTTCTGGCAACAGTCATATTGACCAATCCCGGTGGAATTACCCCAACCAGGGACGCAAAAAAAGTGACTAAAAAAAGCTTTGTAGTTTCCAAAATTGCAATACCAATTACACGATCTTAAACCGGATGTAAGTTATGGGTTTATTTTTTTCTAAATATTGTTTTTCATAAAAAGTTTGAATCGTCGTTACCACCTCTGGAGCTCCTTCATTATGATACACATTATGGTTGGCATAAAGGACTTCATGCCCTTCGCCGTGTAACAATCCTAATGTATATCCATGCATGAATTCGCTATCGGTTTTAAGGTGAACGAACCCTTCTGGTTTGAGAATCTTTTTGTAGCGCTGTAAAAACTCATGATTGGTTAATCGATGCTTGGTACGTTTATATTTGATCTGCGGGTCTGGAAACGTAATCCAGATCTCATCGACCTCTCCTGCACCAAAAATATGATCTATTAACTCGATCTGCGTTCTGATAAAGCCTACATTATTGATCTCATCTTCAATTGCGGTTTTGGCACCACGCCAAAACCGAGCCCCCTTGATATCTATCCCTATAAAATTCTTATCTGGATATTGCGCTGCAAGACCCACTGTATATTCTCCTTTACCGCAGCCTAGCTCAAGAACAATAGGATTTTGATTTTTAAAGAATTTTTCATTCCATTTTCCTTTATACCCCAATGTATTATTGAGCACCTCATCACGAGTAGGTTCTACTACGTTGTGAAAGGTTTTATTCTCATTGAATCGTTTTAATTTATTCTTGCTTCCCACAAACTTCTTATTTCTTTATCTACTTGTCTTCAGAATTGGTTTTGTGTTACATCAACCTCTTCCTTTTTGGCCAATGTCATTTAGTTAAGAGTTTTATTGATTTTTCAGAAAACCATTTGTTGTTCTTTTATATCCAAAATTCAAACTAGTATACACAATACACCTTCATAAATAAACAGATCCCGTTATACAAAGGAATAAGCCCCCTGAATGACCCCTAGTCGGGCAGGTTCAACAAACACATTCAACCCGCCTGCCGCTTTTGAATGTAAAGTTTCACTAAAGATAATTTTTTGGTAAAATTAAGGAAATATATACATAGGAAAATACACTTACCTTTATTATTCATGATTTGATAGTTAGTGTTAAGTCACTATAACAAATTAAAAAACAGAACATTTGGACAAAAAAGTACTTGTAGCTCCTCTGAATTGGGGTTTAGGCCATGCGACTCGTTGTATACCTATTATCAACGCATTAATCAATAAAGGTATTAAACCTGTTATTGCTTCTGATGGTGCAGCACTATCACTATTAAAAAAGGAATTTCCGGCATTACAAACCAAAGAGCTTCCTTCCTATAATATTGAATATGCCAAAAAGGGAAGTAATTTCAAACTTAAAATGTTGTTAAACAGTCCTAAAATTGCACATGCTATCAGTGCAGAAAAGAAAGCAATAAAAAAATTGATTGCAGAAGATGAGTTTTGTGGTATCATATCCGACAATAGAATGGGGGTGCGTCATAAGAGTATCCCTTCGGTATTTATAACCCATCAACTTACTGTTCTAAGCGGAAAAACCACCTCTATCAGCACAAAGCTACATAATAAATATATTAAGAAATTTGATGTATGCTGGGTACCCGATATGGCCGACGACCCTAATCTAAGTGGTGAACTGGGGCATCCTAAAAAAAGCAGCATCCCGGTTACCTATCTCGGGCCGCTGAGCAGGTTTGAATACCAGGTTGTACCAAAACAGTATGATATCATGGTACTGCTTTCGGGGCCAGAACCACAACGTACGCTCCTGGAACAAAAACTTTTTCAGGAGTTTGAACAAAGTGATAAAAAGATTGTATTTGTGCGTGGCCTTATTGAAGAGACGCAACAAACGTATGTAAAAAATAATATTACGATTCATAACTACCTTACCGGCAAAGACCTGCAAAATACTATAAATAGCAGTAATCTTATTATTTCGAGATCTGGGTATACTACGGTAATGGATTTGGCCAAGCTGAAAAAAAAGGCTTTTTTTATACCGACTCCCGGGCAATTTGAACAAGAGTACCTGGCCGAGCGTTTAACGATTAATCGATTGGTGCCCAGTTGTAATCAGAATGAGTTTACGCTAAAAAAATTGCAGGACCTAAATATGTATAGAGGATTAAGCAGTTTTAGTACTGATATCGACTACGGGAAACTTTTTCACTTTTTCCAGGGTGAATGAAAACTCACTGCCAACGCGGTAATCACTTTCTACATAGATACGTTCGTGGTGTGCTTCTATAATGTGTTTTACGATTGCTAATCCCAGGCCAGAGCCCCCTTCTTTGCGCGACCCACTTTTATCCACGCGATAAAATCGCTCAAATAGTCGGGGTATATGGGCTTGTGCAATCCCCTCGCCGTTATCGGTAACCCTAACAATCACTTTATTCTTAATAAGATCTTCGATACTTATTTCGGTAGTGCCATCTTCTTTTCCATATTTGATAGAATTTACAATCAAATTAGAAAGCACTTGTTGTATACGTTCTTTATCGGCTTGAACCATAATAGGTTCTGTATAATTCATATCGAAGGTGAGTGCTATGTTCTTTTTCGATGCTTTCATTTCATATAAATCAAATATACTCTGCACCAGCTCTACAATATCAAAACTGGTATAATTAAGATTGAGGTCCCCTGTTTCTAACTTGGTGATCATATCCAGGTCATTTACGATATAAATAAGGCGTTCGACACCTTTACCTGCGCGATTAAGGTATTTGTCGAGAATAGCAGGATCGTGCATTGCTCCATCCAGCAGTGTTAAGATATACCCCTGAACTGTAAACAAAGGTGTTTTTAATTCATGAGAAACATTTCCCATAAATTCTTTACGATACGCTTCTCTAATTTTTAAGGTTTCGATCTCTGTTTTTCTTTGTTGCGCAAACTTTTCTACTTCTTTGATGAGCGTTCTCATATCGGTGGTGACCGGGGTGTCTTCAATAGTATCGGCCTCTAACATTTCGATATCATCATAGATTTTGCGCACTCTACGGTAAATAAATTTCTCTACCCGATATTGAATGATTGTAAAACAAATTGCATAACAGACCAATGCAAAACCTATTACAAAAAACAGATTGAGCATTGATTGTGTGTATAAAAAAACGCTCAATGCGAGCGTTAGTACTATGGTAATGTATAAAGACGAAAGGTATGCAAACCTATACGACTTCTTAAAGTTTTCTGCCATTTACACTACAAACTTATATCCTACTCCTTTGATCGTTTTAAAGCTATCGTCTCCGATTTTTTCTCTTAACTTTCTAATATGTACATCTATGGTACGGCCCCCTACAATAACTTCATTACCCCAAACCTTATCAAGGATATCTTCTCGCTTAAAAACCTTTCCGGGCTTAGAGGCCAATAAAGATAATAATTCAAACTCTTTTCTGGGCAATACGATCTCTTTTTTATCTTTTAAGATCTTATACTCATCGCGATTGATCACCAGATTACCAATCTTTACGACATTATCTGAGGATTCTTCTTCTTTGAGTCTGCGAAGCAACGCTTTTACCTTACTTATTAAAACTTTTGGGCGAATGGGTTTGGTAATATAATCATCGGCACCGGCATCAAAACCGGCAACTTGAGAATAATCTTCCCCGCGAGCGGTAAGAAAAGTAATAATAGTGTTTTGAAGGTCTGGTAACTTACGTATCTGTTCACAGGCCTCGATACCATCCATTTCTGGCATCATAACATCCAGAATAATTAAGTGTGGTTTTTTCTTTTTGGCAATTTTTACAGCTTCGACACCGTTTTCTGCAGTAAGCACACTATACCCTTCTGCAGTAAGGTTGTATCCAACGATCTCTAAAATATCGGGCTCGTCATCTACCAGCAGAATTATAATATCTTTTTTTTGCATTGTTTATAGAATTATATCACTTGCGTAAATATACTATGTTACAGCGAAAGTTTTCACAACTATGAAGCTAGGAAACAATAAACTAACATAAAAATCTTATAAGGATAACATTTAGGTAACGTAGCCTTTGGTTTCAAATCCAAAAAAACTATCCAGCCCTTTAATTATTCATTTTCAAATTCGATCTATTGATGATCTCTATATGTGGTTAACAAGTTCATTGTTGCCGTTATAAGATCTTTTGTTTCTAATAACAAGCCAAAATATAAGGTTGTGTTTTTAGGACTACTTTCTTCAGTTCTGGTTCTTGCGACCTGCTTATCAATTTTCTGATTTACCGTGTTAAATAGCTCTTGTTTTTCATTAATAATTTCAGTAATGCGATCAAATTCTCTATCGCTGAATGCTTTTTTAATTTGTCCAAATAATTTATTCAATTGCTCTTCGATTTCTTTTAGATCTTTTATCTGATTAAATCGAAGTTTTTTATGATTATTATTTACATGTTTATGACTTGCTTTTGAAATATATTCTATCGACTGAGACATATCCTGCAGATATCCTAAAATATTAATATAGAAGTTACTTGCACCTACACTGGATTCATCCAAATTTTTGATGAAATAGAAGATATTATCTCTTAGATCCTCGACTTCTGAATCTAGTTTGGCAATTCCCTTTTTATTTTTCTTTAAGGCAGGTAAATCATACTTTACAAGACTGTCAATTGTACTTGCATAAATCTTATTTCCTCTATTTACAAAAGACTTGATATTATCTGCACTCTCTTCGATAACCCCTTGAATAGAGCTGCTTTCAGAACTTTTAAGACTATCTTCTGCTTTATCTGCCTTTACCCTTTTTCTATAGCTTATAGTATTTCTTGCCAAAAGTAATATTGCTACAAGTAATAGTATCGCAATCATTGCAGGACCGCCAAGGTTAATCAAAAATGCTACTGCAGCGGCTGCAATAAATGCACTTATTGCAGTAAAGAACCATCCACCGATTACATTGAATACTCCGGCTACACGATACACAGCGCTCTCGGTTCCCCACGCTCTGTCTGCCAATGAGGTTCCCATTGCTACCATAAAGGTTACGTAGGTAGTAGACAAGGGTAATCCCATAGAAGTAGCAATAGAAATCAAAACTCCAGCTACCATAAGGTTGACGGCAGCTCTAACCATATCAAAGGCTGGGATTTCATAGGTTTTGTTCTTTGGCAAATCAATAACAGGTTTAGCGAACCGTTTTTCGATAAATTCCATAGCAGGTTTTGGCGTGATAGCTGTGAGTCCTTGGGATATCAATACCGTTCCTCTAACAATACTTCTGGATAAAAAATTTGGCTTAAAACGTTCTTTAGCTTCCCCTTCTCTGGAAAGGTTAATTTCAGTATCTGCAACATATCTTGCCTTTTTAGAGAACCACAATGTAAGTACCATTATCAATCCGGCAACAAACAATAATAGTGTTGGTGTATCAACTTTTTTAGTTAAAACATCCATAGAAAATTCTGTGGCAGGAACACCCGAAACTACCCAAGCTTCGTAAGATTGCCAACCTGCAATAGGCACACCTATAAAGTTTACCAAATCGTTACCAGAAAAAGCTAATGCTAATCCAAATGTTCCTACAATAATAATTAGCTTATAAATATTTACTTTAAAGAAATTAATAATGATATAAGATAATATTGACCAAAATACAAAACCAGCAGCCACAATCTGAAATACATAGGTTTCTAAAAACCCTCTCAGGGTCATTTTAATTGTGCCAGCATCTCCATCTATTTTAAACAAATCTTTTTGAGCCTTTGCTAATTCCTTTACGCTTTCATAAGAAGCTCCAAAATATTGTTTGGCTGCATCCAACAATCCTTCTGGGCCTCCGCTATAGATAACATCGACTATTGCTTTGGCATATGAAGTTCCTTTGATTCCTTTCATAAAAATGAAATACAAAAGTGCTGTAAGTGCAATTCCGCCAAATAAAGCACCAACCCATTTGGCTTTCTTTTCAAAATTGTATGACAGTAGCAAGCGAGTAATAAACTGTACAATGGCTCCCACTGAGAATGCTATCACTACCGACAGTAAAATACCGCTAATGATTTTTTTCGCAGTCTTTGTATTGATATAGTTTTCTAAATCGGCAAAAGTTTGTCCTTGATCTGCCCCAATTTTTATTAATGCAATACATACAGCCGCTCCCAAAAGATTAAATACAATAGAGACCGTTGTAGATGTAGGCATCCCAAGGGTATTAAAAAAGTCGAGTAGGAGTATATCGGTAATCATAACCGCCATAAAAATGATCATGATCTCATCAAAATAGAACTCTCCAGGATTAAATATTCCTTTTCGTGCTACCTCCATTAATCCACTTGAAAAGATAGCTCCAGCTGCAATACCTATACTGGCAACAATCATAATTGTTCTAAAAGACACTGCTTTAGAACCAATCGCAGAGTTCAAGAAGTTAACCGCATCGTTACTAACCCCAACTACGAGGTCTGCAATTGCTAAGATCGCAAGTGCAACAACCATTAACAAATAAATATTATCCATTATTTTCTTGTTTAAAGTGCAAATATTATAATCAATTCTCAGCTTAATGTTATCAAACTGTTATGTATTCATCCAATGTTTAGAAATGTATATCAAATTGTAACCTATACGCTAATCTACTACCATCATCATCTTCGGTAGTATAGCTTATATCTGACTGAACTTTTAAATTATGTCCTGCAATATATTTTGAAACTCCCAAAGTATATTGCTTTTCCTGGCTTCTATCGGCAATAGTATCATAATTAAGATTGGTATAGCGTCCTGCTATTTCCCAGTTACTTTTGAATAAGTACCCAGCCTGAAGGTTTATTGCATTACCTACCTCAACAATATCTCCTGTGGGTGTTCCATCTTCTTCTACTGCAATAGCCTCATCTGCAGCTCTATCGGCAAACTCTCCCATAAAAGAAAAGCCTTTGTACTTAAAAACGGCATCAACAAATATTGTAGAGATATTCGTTTCATAAAAACCAGTACTAGTCTCCATATATGATCCTTGATTACTTCTGTTTTTAACTGCATCTGCATTAAGATCATAGGTAGCTGCGAGCAGTAACTTAGGACTTTGTTCTCTTTTAAGATCGCCTCCTTTATAGTCTCCTTTACTTTTAAATTTCCCAAAAGGTAATAATTCTACTCTACCGGTATACTGATGTCCTCCTAAGTTTCCAGTAGTGATATTTCTTCCTTCTCCCTGTGAAACAGCCAATACTTCTCTTACCAAAAATTTGTCTGATAATTTAAAATGATGTCTTAATTGAATGCCAATATCACGATCAATATTGAATCTGCTATTTAACCTGGAACGATCTACCAATTGTAAGTTTGCAGAAGAAATAACACGCTCTACGTTACCTGGTAATTTGGTTTGTCCTGCCCAAAGGGTGAAGTTTTTATAGAAATTCCATTTGATAACCGCATCCAAAATATAACGTGGTGTATTATTGGTAAATTCTGAAGCTCCAGAGATGTCTCTGTTAGATAAACCGAGTTCTATTTTGTACTTTAATTTGGGACTGTATGCAAAACCATCAAACTTTAATCGTGCTCTTCTGACAAGGAAATTGGTTTCGGATTTACCATAATCACCATCATTGATATCCCATCCCGATACACCAAGTAATTGGAATCTTGTTGCGAATTTCATACTCCATGAGCTATCTTTGGCAACTACATTTAGTATTCCTTTTCCGAATTTGGTTTCAGTAGTTTCCTGAGCATTTATATAACATAGCGTAAATAACACTAACGCTGTAAGCGTAATCTTTAATTTCATAACCGATACTAGTTTTTGTCGATGCAAAGAACTAATACTAATGTTAAGTTAATGTTATTTTAATGTTTTGTAATAATTATATTAACCCGTTGTGCATTATGACTATATTTCTTCAATTTTTACCCCTCCCTAAAGCCTGACTGGCCAGTCAGGCTTTAGGGTTAGAGGTAAATAGATGAGGATTTGATATATAATCGTTGTACATTCTTCAAAATGCACAACGGGTTATATTAAACTTTTTTCTGTATTTATATAGAAATAAAAAGGCTGACCACAATAGGTCAGCCCTGTATTTCAAAAATCTAAGTTGACAAAAACTAATACGATTTTTTGAAACTACAATTTGTCATATGACTCGTCAAAAATATCTTATTTGGCGAATTTTTATGTTACTAGAACTTTAAGCTATAGTTAAAAATGCCTATTAAACGAAACTTAACAAGTGTCCTAGGATTGATCCTCCAAGCACAATCCACATAGCATTTACTTTTTTGACTATAAAAATCATAAAAACACTTAATAAAGCTATAGGTATAGCTCTCCAGTCTGTTAATGTATCCAAAGACATTGCATATAGCACAGATAACATTACTGCGACTGCTGCAATATTAACAGAGTCCAAAAAATAACCCAACACTTTAGATTTCCTCATTTTGGGAACTAATGGATTAAGAAATAACACAAAAAGAAAAGAAGGCAGAAAAATTCCTATTGTAGCTGCTACTGATCCCCAAAACCCGGCCAATTGATAGCCTATAAAGGTTGCCGTAGATAAAACAGGGCCCGGTGTAAATTGACCTGCAGCAATAGCATCCATCAATTCAGGTCTTGTTAGCCATCCTTTAGTCACCAGTTCTGCATCGAGATATGCGAACAGCACATAGCCACTACCATATAATATAGCCCCTACTTTAAGAAACGTCCAAAAAACCTTTAGCGAAGATAATTTAACAAGAGTGGTTGTCGAAATTTTAAATAGAAAAAAAGGTACAATGGATTTGGGAGTAGTAATTAATCTGGATTTAGAATAGAAGTATAGAGCTCCCAAAACACCAGCACTTATCAATGCTATGATCTCGTTTACCCCTAAAAGACTAAAAATTAATACTAAAGCACCAATAATACCAATTTCCCAACTCTTTAAAGCTTTCTTACCTAATTTCAGAATTGCGGATGCAATGATTGCCAGTACAGCTGGTTTGATACCAAAAATAAAAGACGCTACTTCGGGTAATTGCCCATATAAAGTATAAAACCACGCCAAAACCCCGGTAATCGCCACTGCCGGAAAAACAAAACATGCTCCTGCAACAAATAAACCAGCAACTCCAGCACGTTCATGACCGCAATGCATAACCATCTCTGTAGAATTAGGACCGGGAATTAAATTTGTGGCGCCAATAAGGTCCAGAAAATGTTGTCTATCCATCCATCTTCTTTTATGAACTACCTCATCTTCCATCATGGCAATATGAGCCGCCGGCCCTCCAAAAGCAAAACAACCTAGTCTAAAGAAAACGGTAGCAACCTCGGTAAGCTCTTTCTTTTTAATCATTTAAATACTACTGTTAATATGATTATACAAATAATTTAAGAGGATCAAAAATATAAATATAATAGCAACACTTTAGTATTGAAAAAGTAATTGAATCAATACTATGGCATCATACAACTAGTCTAATTTAATAACATATAATATTCTTATAATCAATTCATTATGGTTTTAGTGTTAATTTAATGTTACGTAAATGTTGTTTAAATGTAAAATAAAAAGTACTTTTATGATATAAGTTGACATCCCAAATATTTATAAAATAATAAAACCATGAAAAAGATATTAGTAGCAATAGCCATTTTATTTTCGACAACTTTAATGGCACAGGATGTAAAACCTACTTTTGAAAAGCAAGGAGACTTAATAAAAGGAACTTTCTTCCACGATAATGGAGAAATTCGTCAACAGGGTTTCTATAATAAAGAAGGCAAACTTCATGGAGAATGGAAGTCATATAACGTTACAGGAAAGAAAATTGCCATGGGGCAATACGACAATGGAGTAAAAACCGGAAAATGGTTTTTCTGGAGTGCAGATAAACTATCGGAAGTAAATTACACTAACAATCGGATTGCCGATGTCACTACCTGGTCGAATAAAGACAATGTAGTAGTTAATTATGATAATTAATGAGTTCAGTATAAAAAAGTATCAAAAACGCCACAGCATGCTGTGGCGTTTTTTGTTTTAGAAACCTTCAAAAAAAAATCAATTTCCCTTCTTCAATTTGATTTTTACCTTTACAAAGTTTTTAATGTTTTCTTAAACAAACCTTGGTAACAATTCTGTAACATTAAAATGACGCACAATTAATTTTTGAATAACATCTACTTAACACTTCCTGTCGTTCTTTGCCTCGGAATTTGAGAACAAGTTACATGAGAAAAATTGTTACCCTCTTTGCGCTGTTTTTTGTGGGAATACTCTTAGCGCAGGAAACCGGCTCTATTACCGGAACTCTGTTGGACAAAGAATCCAACAACCAACCCCTCCCGTTTGCCAATGTATTAATTAAAGGAACCACCAAAGGAACTACTACAGATTTTGACGGGCTATATACTATTGATAATCTGGAACCAGGAACCTATATTGTAGAATTTAGTTTTGTGGGGTATGAAACCCTTGACAAAGAAGTTGTTGTTACCGCTGGCCAAACAGTTACTGTCAATACTTCTATTGGTGCGAGTGCTGCAGCACTCGACGAAGTAGTAATCAAAACCACTACCAAAAAAGAATCTGAGGCTGCGATTTTATTAGAACAAAAGAATGCGGTTACGATTCAGCAAAAGATCGGTGCGCAAGAGCTTGCCAAAAAAGGCGTAAGTGACGTTGCAACAGGATTAACCAAAGCTACCGGTATCTCGAGACAAAGCGACAAGTTATATGTTCGTGGTCTGGGGGATCGGTATAACAATGCTTATTTAAATGGTTTGCCCATCCCTTCTTTAAATCCGAAGTTAAAATTGATCGATTTGGGAATATTCCCGACAGATATCGTTGAAAATCTTGGGATTTTTAAGACGTATGCTGCTGATATTTATGGAGACTTTGCCGGCGCCAGTGTAAATATAGATACTAAAGACCGTCCGGGAAGAGGTTTTCTGGAAGTTGGTTTCAGTTCTGGAGTGAATACCAATGCTGTAAGCGATGATTTCTTTCTATTAAACGGTGGCGAATATGACGATTGGGGATTAGACGATGGATCCAGAAGAGTCCCTATCTTTTTAGAGATCCCAAATTATAATTATGTAAGTACCGATATCGACTATTATCCTTTTGATACTTCGTTTAATCCCGAAAAAAGATTCAATGCTCCCGATGGAGGTGCCAGTATCACAGGAGGTAAAACTTTTACCATAGGTGATGAGCAAAAACTAGATGTGTTATTTACAGGGTCTTTTAGCCAGGATCATAAAACAGCACTAGATGGAACCGAAGCTTCTTTTAACTCTCAAGGAGGTATTATCACAAATTTTGATAACACAGACCGATACCAATATAGTACCAACACTACCGCATTGGTGAGTTTGGGATACCGCTGGAATACCAATAACAAAATACTGGCAACCACTTTATTTGTGAATGATACCCAAGATGAATTACGAGAATTTATAGGTATAGGCAGTGAAGCTGCAGATGTTACCATTTTTGCCAGAAGAGGTACTTATGAGCAAAACACCTTGTTTACACAACAGCTTACTGGTGAGCATAAATTCGGCGAAGACAAATATGTACTGGATTGGGGAGTAGCCTATAATAATGCAAAAGGATTGATCCCGGATCGTCGTCAGCTGTTTTTTACAGAACTAGAAGACAGGTCTTTATTGTTAGGAGACAGAACAAGCCCCGATTTGGCCAATAATCAACGCTTTTATCAGGAATTGAATGAAGATGATTATTCTGCCAAAATAGATTTTGATATCAACTTTGGTAAAGATGAAGATGAAGAATTTAAAAACATACTCACTTTTGGAGTAGCTGCCAGGGTAAAAGAGCGGGATTTTGAAGCCAATCAGGTAAACTACGATCTAAACAACTTGAGAAACACCCCTGTAGATTTTATTAATCCCGATGCTTTATTAAATGAAGCTAATTTCCTGAATGGCGAGTATATAGTGTTAGAAAACCTAAACCCTACGCGAATTTATGAAGCAGACTTAATGACTTTGGCAGGTTTTGCCAATCTTCAATATGCATTATCTTCAAAACTCACATTTATCGGAGGGATTCGTACAGAATTATTTGAGCAGAATGTGTTTTACAGAGAACAGCAAGATCTGGAGAATTCTCCATTTAGAACACAGCAGATAGATGAAACTTTCATTTTACCAAGTGTAAGCCTGAAGTATGAATTAAATGAAACGTCCAATCTTCGTTTTGCCGCCAGTAAGACGGTTACCTTACCCAAATTTACAGAGGTTGCTCCATTTCTTGATGAAGATGTAACCGAAGTAACTTTAGGAAACCCCATCCTTACTAATTCAGACAACTATAATGTGGATCTTAAATGGGAACATTTCCCCGAACAGTCTGGTGAACTGGTCGCTGCTACGCTATTTGGAAAATATATTGAGAACCCGATTGAGCAAGTATTTGTAGCATCGGCCGCAAATCAAAACACCTTTGTAAATTCTGATAACGCTATTATTTTTGGTGTCGAATTAGAATATAAAAAGAATCTGGGAAATCTCTTCAAAGTAGAAGAAACCACATGGAATAATCTGAGCTTTGGCATCAATGCTACCATCATGTATACCCAGGTAGAAATTGATCCAACCATTACCACTTTTAACGGTTCCAACATTGCACCCACCAATTTAGAAAGACAACTGCAGGGAGCTTCGCCTTATCTCATCAATACTGATCTGTCATATACTAAAGAATTTGATACCCATAAAATCACTTCGGGTATAGACTTCAATATTTTTGGAGATCGTGTATACTCTGCGGGAGGTAATGGTGTTGGCGACATCTTTGAAAAAGGATTTGGATTACTCAACTTCAATTTTAAAGATGAAATCGGGGAGCATGTCGTGCTAAGCTTTAAAGCACAAAACCTTTTAAACCCCTCTATAGAAAGATACCAGGATCAGGAAGATATCAATCGGGAATTAACTACCTATCAATTTGATAATGGTATCAACTTTAGTCTTGGAGTGACTTTTAAACTTTAATTAAAAAATAGAAAACACAACTAAAATTAATCATGTATAGCGATGAAAACTAAAAATTTATTAACGGGAATAACACTAGGTGTTGCATTATTATTTAATGCATGCACCGTTCAGGAAGATAATATCGGTGATATCACCATCATTGAAGGTAGCGGAGGAAACGCTTCGGGAACTGTAGTATTGGAAGGTGAAATTACAGAAGATCGTACACTCACTTCTAATGAAGTATACGAATTAAGAGGAGGGGTTTCGGTTGTGGATGGAGTAACGCTAACTATCGAGGCAGGAACCCAAATTGTTGCAGGAAATACCGGTGGAGTTTTTGCCTACCTGGCGATCGAGCAAGGAGCAAAAATAATAGCTATAGGTACGCCCAGCCAACCTATCGTATTCACCTCAAACAAAGCAACTCCCAATCCCGGAGACTGGGGAGGATTGTTATTGGCTGGTAAAGCTCCCATTAACCGGGGAACCACAGCCACTACAGAAGTAGCCAATCTTACCTATGGCGGAACCGATCCCGAAGACAACTCTGGTATATTACAGTATATACGTTTGGAATATACCGGTGGAAAAATCAATGCAGACTCAGAGTACAACGGCCTTTCACTATACGGTGTAGGTAGCGGAACCACCTTGGAATATATTCAGGCTTTTAATGGTAATGATGACGGGATTGAGTTTTTTGGAGGAACCGTAGATCTTAAGTATGCTATTGTAACCGGTGCTGCCGATGATTCTTTCGACTGGACCGATGGTTGGGTTGGCAACGGGCAATTCTGGATCGTTCAACAAACTACTAATGAAGGTGATCATGGAATAGAAGCCGATAACCTAAAATCTAATAATGAAGCTATCCCGGTTTCAAATCCTACTTTATCCAACATTACCCTTATCGGTGCAGAGGATGGTGACGGAAAAAACGAGGCTATTTTATTTAGAAGAGGAACTAAAGTTTCTATTTATAATATGATCGTAAAAGGTTTTTCTAAAGGAATAGAGCTAAATGATGACCAAACCTTTACCAACCTGAATGACGGTGAACTTATTATTCGTAATTCGATCATCGATAATACAACTTCTTTCGAGTTTAGTGCAGGAACCGCAACTGTAGATCTTGCAGATTTTGCGACCTACAATAATTACTTGCAAGACGCTTCGGGGACTGTAGTTCCCGACACTTTTAAGATCAGTGGTTTCAGAGGTACATATGCATTTACGGTAGCTGAAGATGGAGTAGACAACTTTAACCCTGCTACCCTGGGTTCTTTCTTCGATGCTGCCAACTATGTAGGTGCCTTGCAAGAAGGAGATACCTGGACCTCAGACTGGACGCGTTTGTAAAACAATATATAGTTGAATTACCGAAGCCTGGCCAAATAGTCAGGCTTCTTTTTTTGGTAATATCTTAGATAAAACATTTGCAAATCACTAATAATCAAGTTAAAAGCATATAAATTTAAAGAAAAAATATATAATTATATGACATCTACCCATTCAACTTTACCAAACCGTTAAGCCAGACAATATGGGTTTACCAGGGTTAACGCTTACATAACAATTCTCTGATATTTTATAAAAGATAGACCTATTTTCTATAATAATCTCTTCAGCTTTAAAAGTTACTACTTAGTGTCTGGTCGGAAATAGACGGTTTTTATAATTTGAATTATTTTTGATGGGATTTTAATTTTCTTTTTTGACGCAGATGCCTTAGCATCAGGCGATAAAAAACAAATAAAAATAGCACAAAAAGAAACAAATTTAATAGTGATATATTTCCGACCAGACACTACTTATACATACTTCTTTTATTTGGAAGCAAATCCTTATTATTTATGAGGTTAACCAGTATTTTTTACAAAAAAATCACTTCAATAAAAACGTATTGCACAAAACAGAGTAAACAAGTAATTACCACATTTTTTATACGTATTTCTACGGGTTATAGGTCATGCTTCTATATTTAGAATGCTTTTTTAAGTATTTTTAAAGGAAGTATTTATTATTAATCAAAAAATCATCTAATATGGAAGCCTTAACAACCCCTACCCAAACATTGATCGACGACACTACCCGATGGAAAGAAGAAGATCTGCTGCAATTGGTCAAACATTTTCATAGATTGAATCAGGACACAGAGCAATACGATCGGGTAAAAGAGTATACACTTACTATTCCCAGTGAAGTCCTGCAGCAGATACAGGCAGATGCCTTAGAGGTAACATCATTTCAACTGCGTATGGGGATTAAAAAGTATACAAAAATCAATGGTGCTGTTGGTAAAAACCCCAACAAAACTCATTTTACATTTGCTCCCAAACTGGAAATAAAATTCGGTTCTTCAGAAAAAAACAAAACTGAAGAAGTGATACTGTTAGAATTTGAACCTGTCACCGAGATAACACCCAGATTTCAATCGGGGCAAGTACCTTATGAATATAAAAGGGCGGTTACTACTAATTGGGAAGAGATAGATAACACCCTGATCGATGATCTTTTTATTGTGCGTGACCCGGCCGATAATCAGGTAAAGCGTGTAGAGTTCTTCTGGGTAGACAAAACAGGGCGTACTTTTATAAACGATGTATGTGATCTCAACCAGCCTATTTCATTATATATGGGGGTGGATATGAATAAATTTCATTCTAAAAGCGAAGTATCCTTTACCCCGGTGTTTGGATTTACCAAAAAACCACAGCTGGCAGAAGGATTTAGAATGATGGGCGTTATTGAAACCAGGGGAGACCGGGTGTTTTTGGAGTACTCAAGCCCATGTCCCTCAACCTGCCCACAAGAATAGGATAGATTTATGAAAAATGGATAAAGTATTTTTTGAAAACATAAGATTAATATCTTCATTTATTGTGTTAATTCCTTTGATTATAGGGAGTTTCAAATATAAATATCTAAGTAAGTCGCAAACATGGTTATTTTATTTATTGATTGCTACGGCTGTAACCGAAGTTATTTCCAACTTTTTATGGTATCAAAGCATCAATAATTTTCCTGTGTTTCATGTATTTACTATTTTTCAGTTCATATTTATTATCGGTATTTATAAGATTGAGTTAAGATCTGTTTTTTCAAAGAATCTTTTTAATATAGCACTTATTATATTTGTTGCTTTTGCCATTATCAATTCGATTTGGTTACAGAGTATATATGCTTTTAATTCGAATACCATAACGATAGTAAGCTATGTTACACTCTTCTTTTCTCTAGCATATTTCTATAAATTACTAAAGGAGGTAAAGTATGAAGCGCTGGAAAAAACCCCAATGTTTTGGTTAAACATTGGGTTTTTGATTTATTTTTCGAGTAATTTATTGCTCTTTTTTTTAAATGATTATTTACCGAAGGGATCACCTTCTATGTACCTGGTTTGGAGCGCACATGCAGTGGTAAATATCATTTTAAATATTTTTTATACAATTGCTTTGTGGATAAAAGCGGCAGAACCTTAAAGAAACCCGTTGTGTATTTTGAAGAAAATACTATGATTATATACCAAATCCTCATCTTTTTACCTCTAATCCTAAAGGATGAGATGAGGATTTCTTCAATTCGCCCCTGTCTGACTGACTAGGCAGGCTTTAGGGTGAGGTAAAAATTGAAGAAATATAGTCAAAATGCACAACAGGTTAAAGAAAATATAATTTTATCCCTAAAGCGTTAAACTCTCCTAAACTGCTTTTCTTTTTGGCAAAGGTTTTTTATCATAATTAACTCTTAAAACCTTAATATCATGAAAACAATTCGTTTCGTATTTTTAATTCCGGTAGTATTGATTGTGTTGGTGATTTCCTGCCAGCAAGAGGAATCCCCTGTCGATTTAAACCAGCAGGATTTAACTCAAGATTGGAAAAAAGCAGCTCCTGAAACCGTATTTGGTGCTCCCGAAAATGGATTCCTTATTTCTAAGGAAGTGATGAAAGCAGCATTGAACCTGCCAGACGTATCAACCATTCGCTTCGTTTTGGAAGTAGCCGATCACAAGTTGCAAATACGGGTTGCGGGGGTGAATGCCCACCGAAACAAGACGCAAGGTCTGGTTGCAGACCCTGTTTCAGTGCAAAAGATCACCAAGCAGTTACTTAAAGAAAAGTCGGTGCGTTTTACAACCAAGGCACTTTCTGCATCGGTGGCGGCACATATCATGCAACCGGAAGATGCAGTGGCCTTTATCGATGCCTGGCAACAGCAGTGGGCAGATCATACACTGGAAGATGCCATTACCAACGAGGGAGAACGTATACGTTATTTTAGTATGCCTGCAGATGCAGCCGCACATATGCTGCAAACCAATCCCGAGGGGGTGAACCTGGTTTGGGGAGTAAATCCTGCAACCGGTAAGTTTACCACCGTATTTTTGCCAAAGGCAGCTGCACAACAACGATTATTAAAATCAGGACAGTTTATTTATGAATATTCAAGACCTTGCCCCTCTACGTGTCCGGAATAAGATAGAAATTCTGTTACCGTAAATAATAAATTCAATAAAAAACCCAATGTTTCACCAAAACACTGGGTTTTTAATGTATTGTTTTTTGAATACCAGGCTATTTGTTAAATTTATATGCTGTTTGGAGTATATATGGGTTTTAGTGTTGAATAAATTTCTATTAGCTAATTATCCCATCCCTGTCTGACGGCCAGGCAGGCCCGGCCCTTCCCAAAGGGCTACTGTGTGTAGACAAATATTAAAAGGTGTCGAAAACACCCCTATGATCCCCTCAAGGGGATATTAATTCCCCCTTTGAAGGGGGCTAGGGGGATGTTTTGACCAAGTTTTTATCCATAATTTCTACATTCAAAAGATGTGCACACACAGTAGCCCTTTGGGAAGGGGGTATAATCGATCAAAAAGTTCTTCCCTTGGGGTCCCGAGTATTCAGGATAGGATGGGAAAAACTAAATAGATTATTTAATATTTTGGATATCAACACCATTCAAAACCAGAAGCTGTACAAATGGTATATTGCAGCTTGACTTAACACTAGTATTTTAAACAGCTTACAATTGCTTTATGGGTGGAACCGGAAACATAAGTGTATTAGAAGTCATTCTTATCGGGATGGTCGCCATGTTTTTGTTTGCCCTGGCAGTGATCCTGTTTTTTATTATCTACCAGAGAAGGTTATTGGCCCAGCAAAAAAAATACCAGGAAGCCACTTCAAACTATCAGCGGGAATTATTAAAAGCTACCATTACCAGTCAGGAGAACGAGCGAAACCGTGTCGCCAAAGACCTGCATGACGATGTAGGGGCCCTGTTGACTACCACCAAATTATACCTTAACCAGATTACTGCCGAAACCACTACCGAAGAATTGATCCAGACCACCGAAAAAATGCGTACCTTATTTGATCTTATGATCGATAGTGTACGAAGTATTTCAAAAGATCTGCGCCCTGTAGTATTACAAAACCTCGGCCTGGCAGATGCTGTAGAAAGTTTGGCGCAGCGTATCAATGCTGCAGGAAGTATTCGTGTTGTATTTAAAAATCAGCTGTCGCTGGACCTCGAAAAAGAACAAGAGCTAAATGTATATCGTGTGATTCAGGAACTCATAAACAATACCATAAAACATGCAAAGGCTTCCCGGATTACATTACAATTTAAGAATACGGCAGGGCATTTGATATTGTATTATACAGACAATGGTATAGGACTGGATCTAAAATCATTAAAAAAGAATAAAGGTTTGGGAATTAAAAATATCGAAAGTAGATTGTCTTTATTAAATGGTACCATTAAATTTGATGAAGCTCAAAATGGATTAGCTATAGAAATACGTGTTCCAATAAAATAATTTGTAATGCAACCCATCACCATAGGACTTGTAGATGACCACCACTTATTCCGGGAAGGAATCAAATTGTTACTTCATAAAATGCAGCATATATCCCTTGTTTTAGAGGCGGTGAATGGTAAAGACCTGCTGGAAAAATTACACAATGAAGTTCCCGATGTATTATTACTCGATTTAGAAATGGATACCATGGATGGTATGGAGACCACTACCATTATACGGGAAACCTATCCAGACATAAAAATTATCATCTTAACGATGCATAAAGAAGAGCGCATGATCTCCCACATGATAGAGATGGGGGTGAATGGCTATCTGCTAAAGGATACAACACAACAAGAACTGGAAGAAGCCATCCAAAGTGTTTATGATACAGAATTTTATTTTAACAGTTTTGTTTCTAAAGCTATCGCAAATGGCCTCAGGCATAAGAATAAGGTAAAACCAAGGCTGGGCACCGAAGTTTTTATTAGCAACAGAGAGCAGGAAGTACTCGAGCTCATTGCCAAAGAATGTACTACCCCCGAGATCGCAGAAAAACTATTTATTAGTACCAGAACGGTCGAAGGGCATCGAAAAAACCTGATCAGTAAATTTGGAGTAAAAAACACCGCAGGATTACTCATAAAAGCAATTCGGCAGGGATTTATCTCTGTATAGATTTAAACATATAAAGATGTAAAAGCTTCATATACCAGTAGGGCCGGCCATACAATCGCTTTCAAAAACCCCAATACACCCATCCAAAAACTGGTGGCCTGACTTATAAAATAAACAGCTGCTCCAATGATTCCTAAACCATATATCGGATTAGAAGAAGCGCCTTTTTGTATTTTTTCTTTCATCGAAGAGTTCTTTATTGGTCTCAAAACAGTTAAAATCCTAACGGGCAGGAAGGTATGCTCCTGATCCCGATCGGGATTAGTACATTTGGCTTTTCCTCGATTACTCGGGGCTAAAAACATTCTGGGTTATTGGTGTATTGTGTTATTAAGTTATTTTTCCGGGTTAATTGTTTGATAATTCGATTTAATAACGGTCATTGGAACGAATAACCTAATAACTAAAAGCAATTTATTGCTTGACCAAACCCCTGTCTACCAATGGTGCCAGGGTGGTTCAGTTACTCAGCCTTCCAATAGCACAGCTCACATACGATTTGGCTTTTCTACCCAGATCATTTTTATCACCAACCAGGGGGTATCCCAGTTTTGAGAGCTCTTTTTGAACGGTCTCCAACCCATCATTGGTTTCATAGCTAAATGATACCGTACAATCATCTGTATTGATGGTAATATCTTTGATCCCCTCCAGCATGTGCAGTTTTTTTACGATGGTACTTTCGCAACCACCACATTTTAGGTTTTGTATCGCAACTCTTGTCTTCATAATATCATTTTTATGAGCTCAAACTATTAAAATACTATAAGGCATACTATGATAAATATCACTTTTCACTACGTTTATACCTGATTTATGTCATTTTTATTGGAAAAAGCTACTTCTATATTTGAATAACCTTGAAGCAGATCATCTATGACTCAATCACTTCGAATAGTAGAAAGAACAAAAGCTTTTTTTACAGAGATTGGCGATTTGTCATATTTCGCGGGACGTTATTTCAGGGAAGTATTCACCAGGCCTTTTGAGTTTCAGGAATTACTTCGGCAATGCTACCATATCGGCAATCGCTCGTTACTTTTGGTTGGGGTAACCGGTTTTATCTTAGGACTGGTTTTTACACTTCAGTCCCGTCCTACTTTAATGGAATTTGGTGCCGAATCCTGGATGCCCTCTATGGTCGGGATCTCTATCGTAAGAGAAATTGGGCCGGTCATTACCGCCTTGATTTGTGCCGGGCGCATAGGCTCGGGGATCGGAGCAGAATTAGGCTCTATGCGGGTTACCGAGCAAATCGATGCCATGGAAGTATCTGGTACCAATCCTTTTAAATATCTTGTTATTACCAGGGTTACAGCAGCAACACTTATGTTACCTATCTTGATTGTCTTTGGAGATGCAATCGCATTATTTGGCTCTGCTATTGTAGAGAACCTAAAAGGAGCCGTATCCTATCAATTATATTTTAATCAGGTTTTTGATGCTATCGAATATAGCGATATCATTCCTGCAACCGTAAAATCATTCTTTTTTGGTTTTGCCATCGGGCTGGTAGGATGTTATAAAGGGTATTATTGCAAGAAAGGAACTGCCGGTGTGGGAGAAGCTTCCAATTCGGCTGTGGTGTATACATCTATGTTGTTATTTATCATCGACTTTATTGCCGTATTCCTGGCCGATATATTTTTTGAAATATAAATGGAAAAAAGTAATAACATAATGCCGGTTTTAGAGATCAAAGATCTAAAAAAGAGTTTTGGCGATAATCATGTGCTCAATGGTTTTAGTCTGCAGTTATTTGAAGGGGAAAATTTGGTGGTCATGGGCAAATCGGGATCAGGTAAATCTGTGATGATCAAGTGTCTGGTAGGTTTGATGCAAGCCGATGGAGGAAGTATTAACATTAAAGGGCAGGACATTACTATTTTGGGGCAAACAGAATTAGATCTGTTACGAACAGAAATTGGTTTTCTGTTTCAGGGGAGTGCGTTGTATGATTCTATGACCGTGAGAGAAAATCTGGAATTCCCGTTGCGCAGACATAAGAAAAAATTGAAGATGACAGAGCACACCGAGGCATTGGTTATCGAGGCGCTGGAGAATGTGGGTTTGGCAGATGCTATAGATTTAATGCCGGCAGAACTATCTGGCGGGATGCAACGTCGGGTAGCACTAGCCAGGGCACTTATTCTAAAACCGAAAATTATCCTGTATGATGAACCTACCACAGGATTGGACCCTATTACGGCCAAAGAAATTATTCAGCTTATGCGTAGCATACAGAAAAAATATGGTACATCATCATTGATCATTACACACGATGTAGATTGTGCCAGAGTGATCTCTAACAGGATCATTTTATTGGTAGATGGAATTAATTATGCCGAAGGAACCTACCAGGAATTATTACAATCAGATGATCCTCAGGTACAGGCATTTTTTAAACAATAGAAAGCCGCAAAAGATGCATTGGATGATACGTAGGTTTTGGTTTGACTTAACAGTAGTATTAAAATGAAAGAATCATGAAAAAATCAGCTTCACAAAAATTGAAATTAGGTGTTTTTGTTGTGGTAGGCACTTTACTTCTTATCGCAGCATTGTATTCTATTGGAAACCGGCAGAACCTCTTTGGAAGCAACATTAAGATACGTTCTCAATTTACTAATGTAAATGGTCTGGAGTTGGGAAATAACGTTCGCTATTCTGGGATCAATGTAGGAACAGTAAGTAAAATTGAGATGATCGGCGATACTAAAATCATGGTAGAAATGCTTATTCAGGAACGTATAGGAAAACACATTAAAAAAGATGCAGTAGCCACTATCGGATCTGATGGGTTGGTGGGCAATATGATCGTAAATATTATCCCAAGAGCAAGTAAAAAGCCGGCTGTAGTCTCTGGAGATACCATTCAATCCTATAGTAAGATCGGAACCGATGATATGCTTACCACCTTAAATGTCACCAATGAAAATGCTGCCTTATTAACCGCCGATTTATTAAAAATAACTACAGAAATTCTTGAAGGTAAAGGAACCATAGGATTATTGATCAATGACTCGATTATGGCTAATGATCTGAAACGCACCATTTATGAATTAAGAAAAACCAGTACAGGAGCATCGCAAGCCATTACCGAACTCAAGGATATGATAGCTTCTATTCATCAAGGAGAAAGTGTTGCCGGTGTTTTATTAAGTGATAGTCTATCTGGACAAAAAATGAAGACTATTGTGACTAACCTGGAGAAATCCAGTAATGATATTGGCACAGTGACCAAAAACCTGAATGTAGTGCTTAAAGATATCGCAGCAGGAAAAGGAGCACTCAATTACCTGGCAAACGATCCAAATTTGGTAAACGATTTAAATACCACCATGAAAAATATAAAAGAGGGAACCGATCGATTTAATCAAAATATGGAGGCCCTGAAGCATAATTTCCTGTTCAGGGGGTATTTTAAGAAGTTGGAAAAGGAAGAACGAAAGAAAGGCGAAGATTAATTTTAAACCAATAGGCTATGAAAATAGAACATCTTGAAGAACGGGTTGGCGATTATAGAAACTCAATTAAAACGGTGGTAGATAAAAGATTGCTATGGAAAACCAGGATCAAAGATCTTCTGGATAAAACATTACAATCTATAACAGAGCAGTATGATATTGGCTGGAAGGTGCAGGAGTTGAGCTGGATACATAATAATGAAGCAGTAAACATTACATTTGATTCGTTTCCTCCCGAAATGATCGACTGTACCAATCAGATCCCGGCCTATCAGTTTATACCCGGGGGCGCATTGATCTTTTCGCAATCGTATAATGGAGACATATACATTTTTATGATGTACCCCGAGATTGACAATGCCCCGCAGGAAAATAATCTGAAAGAACTGGGGATCTATGCTCCCGAATCGATTACCGAAAAACTGATTGTAGAAAAGGTAGACGAATTCCTGAAAGAAATGATCCAATGGGAAGTCCCTCAACTAAAGAACAAGGTGGGGTTTTAGTGTGAATTCTTTCAAAGAGTTTATAAAGATTCATAAGCTCCTTTCCAGGGGGAGGACTATTATAAAAACTTCAGCTCCCGTGTTCTGCCTGGTGGCGACAGCAAGTAGCCATCAAAACGAACCATAAAAACACCCCACACCCCTGCAGGAGCTTTTGGTACTCTGTTTTAGAATTGCTCGCTAAAAACTAAAAAATATGGGTGCTCTATAGCTGCAGCAAGCAAACAGACTTCACATAAAATAACGCATCTATACCTCGTTTGTTGAATACTATAAGGAGGTTTTTGTTACTTTTGAGACAGATTAATATTTTTAAAACCTATAAAGAATATTATGCCTTTACACTATTCATTACATCCAAATTATTTATCTAAAGAACCCAATCAATATCGGGCAGTTATAAAAAACCAGGAAACCTTTACTCGTGAGGCGATCATTGAAAGAATGATAGACAGAGGTAGTACTATTTCTAAATCAGATGTATTAGCAGTATTAGAAGAATTTGGTATGGTTATTAAGGACATTGTTGCCAATGGAGGAAAAATCAAAGATCCTTTGTTTGCAAGCAGAACGGCTATTCAGGGCAATTTTGTTCTCAGCGAAAAATATAGTTCCAATAAGCATACGGTCAAAATACACCTTACCCCCGGCAAGGATTTACAAAAAGCCATACAGCATTTGGCGGTAAAGAAGACCAAAACCTCTTTGCCGGTACCCGTATTGCGTACATTTAAAGATTTAACTACCAATACCAACGATACTATACTCACCCCCGGAGGAGTAGGCGAATTAAAAGGATATCGCCTTAAAATCGACTCCAAGGCCAAAAACCAGGGCGTATTTTGTATTACAGAAACCGGGACGGCTTATAAAGCCAAACTTATAAAGAGTAGTGCCAAACATATCCTATTCTTAATACCTGATACCTTAGCTGAAACAAAAATTACTCTTGAAGTACGAACAAAATTGCAACACGTAACTGCTTTACGAACCGGTAAATTACATTATACACTTTCTTTGGCCACACAACAATAATTAGTAAAATCATACATCAGTACTATATTACCTTATGGTTCCAGAAGTTATATGATCATAATCATACAGTTTATTGCCTTATAGCTCCATAAGTCATATGATCATAATAATATGAATCATATGATCATAGTAATAAGATTTATATGATCATAGTAATAAGACTTATATGATTAGAATCATATGATTTATTGCCTTATAGCTCCAAGAGTTATATGATCATAATCATATGGTTTATAGCATTATAGTTGCAGGAATCATATGCGCTCATCTCTACAACGTAATAAGATAAGGTTTTAGATAGTTTAATGATTATACTCCCACAACCACCATTTTCTTTTGAAAGGCACCTTTTTTAGTCGATATTTCTTTACAGAATGTGTTTGCAGATACTCCATCATCTCCTGTACCGAATCGGTAATAAAGAGAAAGTCTAGCTCATGTTCAGAGATCATTTCGTGGGCTTTCATGGTTTCTATATGTTGCAGAAGCTCTTTATGATATTCCTTTCCGAATAAAATCACCGGAAACTCATTGATCATTTGGGTTTGCACCAGGGTTAAGGACTCAAAAAACTCATCCATGGTCCCAAATCCTCCCGGTAATACGATAAATGCATAAGAATATTTTACCAACAATACTTTGCGAATAAAAAAATACGGAATATCGATCCATTTATGAAGGTATGGGTTGGGCTCTTGTTCTTTGGGAAGCACAATATTACACCCAACCGAATATCCACCGGCCTCATAGGCACCTTTATTGGCTGCTTCCATAATTCCCGGGCCTCCTCCTGTCATTACAGTAAACCCCATAGTTGCCAAAGCTTCCCCAATTTGTTCGGCTTGTTGATAATACGTATCTGAAGGCCCGGATCTGGCAGATCCGAATACCGTGACACACGGTCCTATAAAGTGCATTTTTCTGAACCCCCAAACGAAATTCCTAAATACTTTTAAGGTAAAAACCAGCTCTCTGAATCGGGAACGGGGCCCCGATAAAAAGGAGTACTCTTCTGTTAGTTTGGGTAAATTGTTATGGGTTGTATTCGATATGTTTTCAAGAGGGTTCATAGGCAAATTAAAAGTAAATGCTATAATTATTTTCAACTATGACATTTATCACGATAAATTTTCTACTGCTCATTAGACCACTAGCATCCGAAAGTTTTCTAAAACATTGACGAAATCTCCGTAATCCATTAATGTATCAGTAATGTTCAGGCAGATCTTTGGAAAATATCTTTTTATCACGAAATCAGACCTTACAGGTTTTTAAAACCTGTAAGGTCTTGATCATTAGTATTTTATATTTTTAAAACATCGTTCTCTCTTCATTTTTTAATAAACTTCCGGATACTTCTGATTAGACATAAAAACACTGATATATATCATATTTTACTTATTGGCTGGTACCTACATTTAAGCAAAATTTATAAACAATCTATCCAATGAATATTATAATCAAACTAATTACCGCATTTTCATTCCTGATCCTCATAAGTTGTGGAGGTAAAGAAGAAGAGAAAAAAGAAAAGATTACCATTCAAACCAAGAAAACCAGTACCACAGAAACTAAAACAGCAGCAACTACCAATACTGCCATTCCTCCATCAAAACAAGTAGATCTTATTAATAAGGGCGTTGGGCCAATCAAAACGCTGGTATTATCAGAAAATATAGATCAAAATATGGTCAAAGAGGGTCAGGAGCTTTTTAAAGTAAAATGCGGGGCTTGCCATAAATCTCATAAAAAGTTTATTGGTCCGGCTCCTGTAGGAATTCTTGAAAGAAGAACACCAGAATGGATCATGAATATGATCCTCAACCCCGAAGTAATGGTTAAAGAAGATCCGCTTGCCAAAGAACTATTAGTAGAGCATAACGGCTCACCAATGGCAAATCAGAGTTTAAAGGAAAATGAGGCAAGAGCTATTCTGGAATATTTCAGAACCCTGAAAGAAGAAAACTAAAATATTAAATAGATGAAAACAATAACACCACTTTTTTTGGTTGTACTGTTTTTTGTTTCCTTAACAGGTTGCAAAACCGAAACCAGAAAAGACCAGTTAAATTCAGAACCTGTAAAAACAGTAACTGAAGAGACAGAAAAACAGGGTCAGGCCTTTATAAAAGATGACGAGTCCAGGCCCAATGTACTCAATATTGCCATTGGTTCCAAAGACCACACCACCTTAGTAACAGCGGTTCAAGCGGCCAATTTAGAGAATGCTCTGGTAAATGCAGGACCGCTTATGGTCTTTGCACCAACCAATGCAGCATTTGATGCACTGCCAGCAGGAACGGTAGAAAATTTATTGAAACCAGAAAATAAAGAATCTCTGGCCAACATTTTAAAATATCACGTTACCCCTGGGAATTACTCAAAGGATTTTTTAAAAAAGTTTAAAAAGCTAGGACAATCCAACGGAGTAGATGTTGCTATATCTGTAAAGGACGAAGATGTTTTTATTGGCGAAGCAAAAATAGTGGCAAGTATTCCTGCAGGTAACGGTATTGTACATGTGGTTGACAAAGTGTTGTTACCGCCAACAAATTAAATAATCAAAACTTAATGTAATGAAAAATATATCTATAATAGTATGTGCCTCATTGATTGCAGTTATAACATTCAGTAGTTGTAACAAAGATCAACAAGGCAAGAATGGAGCATTGGCATCCAATGTTGCCGAAAAAGTATATGTAGCTCCGGGAGAACATGATGAGTTTTATGCCTTTGTTTCAGGGGGGTTTAGCGGACAACTATCTGTTTACGGGCTTCCATCGGGGCGTTTATTTAAGGTAATTCCTGTATTTTCACAGGATCCTGAGAAAGCATGGGGATATAACGAAGAAACCAAACCCATGCTTAATACCTCACATGGATTTATTCCCTGGGATGACTCACATCATCCCGATATCTCACAAACCAATGGGGAGTTAGACGGGCGATGGGTATTTATCAACGGTAACAATACACCGCGTATTGCTAAAATTGATCTAACCACTTTTGAAACCACCGAAATCATTGAAATTCCTAATAGTGCCGGTAATCACAGTTCTTCTTTTGTGACAGAAAACACAGAATATGTGGTGGCCGGAACGCGATTTTCTGTCCCAATTCCTCAAAGAGATATCCCTATTAAAGAGTACAAAGGAAACTTTAAAGGTTCTTTATCCTTTATCAGTGTAGATCCAGAAGAAGGGCATATGGATTTGTCTTTTCAAATTCTGATGCCGGGATTTGATTATGACCTGGCACACCCTGGCAGAGGAACCTCACATGGTTGGTTTTTCTTCTCTACCTATAACTCTGAAGAATCCCATACGCTGATGGAGGTGAATGCCTCACAAAATGACAAAGACTTCATTGCCGCAATAAACTGGAAAAAAGCTGAAGAATATATCAAAGAAGGTAAATTTAAAACCATGCCGGCCAATTATGCACATAATGTGTATGACGACAATACCCATACCGCAACTTCAACGATGAAAAAAGAGGTGCGTGTTTTGGATGCTTCAGAGTTGCCGGGATTGGTGTATTTATTACCAACACCAAAGTCACCACATGGTTGTGATGTAGACCCTTCTGGGGAATATATTGTTGGAAACGGAAAACTTTCTGCAGATCTGACGGTACATTCTTTTAGCAAAATGTTGGATGCCATTGAAAATAAAAAGTTTGATGGCGAAGCTTACGGGATTCCAATCCTGAAGTTTGAGGATGTATTGGCTGGTACAGTTTCACAAGCTGGTCTGGGGCCATTACACACAGAATTTGATGGTCTGGGAAATGGATATACCACATTCTTTATCTCTTCTGAAGTAGTAAAATGGAAGTTAGGCACCTGGGAAGTTATTGACCGAAAGCCAACATACTATTCTGTTGGACACATTATGATCCCGGGAGGAAATTCGAGAAAACCTTTTGGGAAATACGCAGTAGCGATGAACAAGATCACCAAGGATCGCTATCTTCCAACGGGGCCCGAAGTTACACAATCTGCACAGCTCTATGATATTACCGGTGAAAAAATGGAGTTATTACTGGATTTTCCTACCATTGGCGAACCACACTATGCAGCGGGAATTGCTGCTGATATCATAAAGAAACGTTCCAAAAAGATCTTTAAGCTCGAAGAGAATAAACATAAATATGTGGCTAGATCTGATGCCGATACCAAAGTAGTGCGAAATGGGAATGAAGTGCACGTATACATGACTATGATACGTAGTCACTTTAATCCAGATAATATCGAAGGAATTAAAGTGGGAGACAAAGTCTATTTTCATGTGACCAATTTGGAGCAAGATTATGATGTTCCTCATGGGATCAGTATGATCGGAGCCAACACTTCAGAATTATTGATTATGCCTGGTCAAACTGAAACTTTTGTCTGGGAACCAAAACAAGTTGGTGTTTGGCCGTTTTACTGCACCGATTTCTGTTCGGCTTTACACCAGGAGATGCAGGGATATGTAAGAGTGTCTCCGGCATCATCTGATATTGAATTGTCCTGGTCTTTAGGCGAAGACTAACAACATAATTACAAGGGAAAATGTGTTATGTCATTTTCCTGAAAAGTGGGAGGGAAATTTCCTCCCGCTTTGATTAACAGATAAAGTTTTTACAATGAGAAAAAAATCACGAATATTAATGATTGTTGGTGCCTTATTACCTTTATTCCTCTTTGTCTTCCCTCTTTGGAACATCACACTGGAAGCACCACAATATCCAACTCCGCTGGGGATGAATATCTATATCAATGATTTTGCAGATGCTAATCCGCATGATATTAAGAATATTAACCTTATGAACCATTATGTGGGTATGAAATACATTCCGGAAGCTATCCCGGAATTTAAAATATTCCCGGCAGGAATAATCATCACTACAATAATAGGTTTGATCATAGGCATAAAAGCCAATTACAAATGGTTTTTAGGATGGTTTATATTAATGGTTGTTTTAAGCGGTGCGGGTCTATATGATTTTTACCTTTGGGAGCATGACTATGGTCATGACCTGGACCCCAAAGCAATCATGAAATTTACCAATCCAGATGGCACTACGATGGGGTTTCAGCCTCCTTTATTTGGTTCAAAAGATATTCTCAATTTTAGAGCGAACTCATATCCCAGGCTGGGAGCATATTTTTTAGCTATCGGAATGGCCCTTTCATTTATTGCATTCTTTGTAGGTAGAAAAGAATATAATACACCTGTGAAAAACAGTAAAAAATGGAAAGAAGTTGCCTTATAAGCATAGTGATATTTGCGTCATTGTTTTTGGCTTGTAGTACTAAACCACAAGAGATTGAATATGGTTTTGATGGTTGTCATTTCTGTAAAATGACCATTGTAGATAAGATTCATGGGGCAGAGATCATAACTAAAAAAGGGAAGGTTTTTAAATTTGATGCTATCGAGTGTATGGTGAACTATAGTAAAGAAATTGATTTGGGAACGGTTGCCGGTTATCTTACCAACCACTACGAAAATCCTGAGGAGCTTATTGACGCCACAAAGGCCACTTTTTTGATTTCTGAGAGCATCCCAAGCCCAATGGGAGCTTTTTTAACTGCATTTGAGGGCAAAGCTGAAGCTGCCAGGATTCAAGTTGAAAAAGGGGGTGATTTGTATTCGTGGGATGAAATTTTAAACCAATTAAAACAATAGTGATGTATCAAATTTCAGACGCCATTTTAGAACAAGGTTTTAAGGGATTACAAGTCAAAAAAATAGTATCCAATGACCATTCGGAAATATTGATAATTAGTCTTAAAAACGGAAGTAGGTTTCCTGAACATACTTCCCCAAGAGATGCTTTTTTGATTATGCTGGAAGGAGAAGTTGAGTTTCACATTAACAATAAAGTGTATCTTTTAAAGAAACATCAAACGTTCAATTTTCCGGCCACAATTGCACATTGGGTAAGCGCAAACAAGAATTCAAAGTTTTTAATCGTTAGATGAGACCTCTGGCCGCTAAAACAATAAAATAAGTAGATGAACATCTCCCTTAAGATAGTATCCATAGTGCTCCTGGTATTTTCCGGTTTTGCCAATGCATCAGTGATTGTTTGTAAATCCTGTGAACTTTCAACAATCAAACAAGGCATCGATGCCGCAAAGGAGAATGATACCATTTTCGTGAAAAAAGGAACCTACAAAGAACATAATCTGGTTATAGATAAACCGATTACTCTGATCGGTCAGGATTATCCTGTGATCGATGGCGAATCAAAGGGTGAAATCATAAGAGTCATTTCAGATAATGTTACGGTAGATGGTCTGTTCATCATAAATGTAGGCACAAGCTATACCGAAGATTATGCAGCTATCAGGATAGTGAAAAGCAAACACTTTGTTATTAAGAATCTGGTATTAGAAAAGTTGTTCTTTGGGATCTACCTGGAAAAATCAAGCTTTGGAAAGGTTTATCATAATAAGATCATTGGTGATGCCAAGGAAGAATACAGTTCGGGAAACGGTATTCAGCTTTGGTATTCCCAAAATGTGGAGATAGAAAATAATATCATTACCCGTGTAAGAGATGGTATTTACCTCGAATTCGCAAACAATTGTAGTATTAAAAACAATATCAGCTCAGATAATTTAAGATACGGATTACATTTTATGTTTTCAAACGATGACAACTATGAACATAATACTTTTGAGAATAACGGTGCAGGTGTGGCGGTTATGTTCTCTAAACAAATAAAAATGTTAGATAACACTTTTAAAAAAAATTGGGGAACGGCGTCTTATGGATTACTGTTGAAAGAGATAAATGATGCCGAGATTATTGGAAACACTTTTGAAGAAAATACTATAGGGATCCATATTGAGGGTTCAAACCGTATTCGGTATGATAACAACGACTTTATCAATAATGGATGGGCCATAAAGGTGCGCGGAGCTTGCTATACCAATACGTTTGTTAATAATAATTTCTTATACAATTCTTTTGATATTTCATACAATAGCAATCTTAACGATAATGAATTTAGTAATAATTACTGGAGCAATTATACCGGCTATGATCTGGATAAAGATGGTTTTGGAGATGTTCCTTATCGCCCTGTGAAGTTATTTTCATATGTGGTAAACCGTACTCCGGAAACTATTATTTTGTTACGAAGTTTATTTATTGATATTATCGATTTTTCTGAAAAAGTATCCCCCGTTTTTACACCAGAAAATCTTATAGATCACCAACCTTTAATGCATAAAATATAATGATCACGATTAAAAACCTGCATAAGCATTTTGGAAAGAATAAGGTTATAAGTGGTGTGAATTTAAATATTTCTGAAGGTGGTGTTTTTGCTATTCTCGGACCCAACGGATCCGGAAAGACTACCTTGATAAAATGCATATTAGGAATGGTAATACCTACTATGGGTAAGATTTATGTGAGGGATACTTCCATCAAAAATAATTGGATCTACCGCCGGGATATAGATTATTTACCACAAATTGCCAATTTTCCCAGTAACCTTTCGGTTAAAGAACTTATCAAAATGATCAAGGATTTGCGAGGTAAATTCTGTGATGAGACACCATTGATTGAGCGCTTTCAGCTGGAATCGGTTTTGAACAGTAAATTGGGGACTCTTTCTGGGGGTACCAAACAAAAGGTAAATCTGTTGCTCACCTTTATGTTTGATAGCCCTTTGATTATTCTCGATGAACCTACTTCGGGTTTAGACCCGATTGCCTTAATACGTCTTAAAGAATTGATTCGACAAGAAAAAATAAAAGGGAAGACCATTGTAATCACCTCTCACATTATGAGTTTTGTTGAAGAAATGGCTGACGAAATCGTATTTCTATTAGGTGGGCAGGTCTATTATAAAGGAACAATTGATGGTTTGAAAAAGAAAACGGCACAACAAGATTTTGAACATGCCATTGCCACTGTTTTAACAAAGAACTATGCTTAAAATTTTAAAATATAGCTGTTATGATCTTTTGCGCAGCCGATGGAGCTATGTATATTTTCTGTTCTACTTATTATTAGGGGTTGTATTATTATTTTTAAATAATGACCTGTCAAAAGCAGTGATTACGCTAATGAATGTCATTATCATATTAGTCCCGCTTATTGGAACCATTTTTGGTGTTATGTATTATTATAATTCTAAAGAATTCACAGCGTTGTTGTTGGCACAACCGGTAAAGCGGTCTTCTATCTTTTTGGGCCAATATCTGGGTGTAGCGCTTTCACTTTCTATGAGTTTAATTATTGGTTTAGGGTTGCCATTTGTGTTTTATGGATTATTGGAATCTAATACAATCTGGGATTTTTCCCTGCTTTTAATAACCGGGGCATTTTTAACACTTATTTTTACGGCATTAGCGTTTAATATTGCCTTATATAATGAAAACAAAATCAAGGGATTTGGTTATGCTATTTTACTTTGGTTATTTCTAGCGGTTATTTACGATGGTTTGTTTTTAATGTCATTGATCGTATTTGAATCCTATCCCCTCGATACATACTCACTTGTAGCAACAATGCTAAACCCTATAGATTTATCCAGGATTCTCATCTTATTAAAGTTAGATATTTCTGCTTTGCTAGGATATACTGGGGCTGTGTTTCAAAAGTTTTTTGGCACTAATTTGGGAGTGTTACTCTCTACACTAGTACTTTCTATCTGGGTTATTTTACCGATGTTCAATATTTATCGGAAATCTAAGAGGAAGGATTTTTGATTTAATACAACATAAATGAAACCATTATCACTCCAGAAATGGCAATCGGGACGATAAACATCATATAAATAAATGAAATCGTACTGGCTTTAAAAAATGCACCCACCCAACTACTCTTATAGAAATTTCGGAGAGCCAACGTCAAATAGACAATAAATGATAAAAAGACGAGAACTTCCAACCAAGTTGGGATTCCGAGTATTGCATTCGCTACAATTAAAATACAAAACGATGTAAAAAGAAAGGTAAAAAAATAAAAACTGAATACCATGTGATGTGCAAACGTCCCCCGTTTCAAATAAAATAACTTTAATAAAAAGGCAAATAAGGGTAGCATTAAGAACATAGTAATAGGGATTGTGTCATATAGTGTCTTTAGAATACCACCGCCTTGTTGCTCATAGAATTTAAGCATTTGTACATAAAATTTTTGGGTAATTGTGCCGGCATCTTCCTTTAGTCCCATAGCCTTTAACTTTTCGGCTTGTGGGGCATCAATAACAATCAAAGAGTCTAACACTCCCCTCTGAAAACTGAATGAAACATCAGGTCCTTTTTGCCTGGCTGATATAACCGAGTCGATTGCCCTAAGATCTTCATCTGATACTCCTGTTAAAGCTTGATTTTCTTTAAGCGCTTTTTTGGCCAATTCTAAACCAATAGAGTCTTTTTCAACTAGCAACGAATCTATAGTTATTTCCTTGCTAAAGCCTTTTTTTAATACTTGTGTAAATTTATTGTCTGCCTTTCTTATACTAAAAGAGAATATAAAAAAGAATACCACAGAGATGAAGAGATAGAACTGCGCAGGATGTAAATATGAGAGTCGTTTACCATCAACAAAACGCCTGGCCAATACTCCGGGTTTTGTCATTAGCGGGATAAAGCTCTTGAAGAAACGCGCATCTATAGAAAAGTAATTGCTTATCGTGTTGCTGAACAATACTCCAAAAGTAAGATTGTCTGCTTTTTCTTGCCCGCAATAAGGACAATAATCGAAAGACCCATCAAAAGATTTTTCGCAGTTTTTGCATTGGTTGGTTGAAGGCATTACTAAGAATTTGCCTAAAAATACAAAAACAAACTACAACTTTATAGTAGGCGTTTAATTGATGCTTTTTAAAAACAGCTAAGAATTTCTTTTTCTCTATGAACTCAAGATGAGCTTTATATACCAGAATTCAATTCTTCATCTTATAATTATATTTTGATGATATCTGTAGGGGTTTCTACAAGTATAGTGATATCACCTCTTAAAGCTATAGGTTGTTTCATGATCTCTGGATTATGTTGTATCATTTTTATCCAGTCGTTAGAAGAGAAATCGTGGGGTTCAAAACGTGATTTATATGAAGGGTGATCTTGATTTACCAAATCTTTAATTTCCAAATTTAATCTACTGGCAAGTTCGGCAATTTGTGTTCCGGTTAGAGGCGTTTTTAAGATATCGATCTCTTGTATAGGCCAGCCTTCTGCTTTAGCATAAGCCAAGGTCTGTTTTGCTCGTACTGATTTAGAGCTATAGAACAAGGTGATCTGTCTGTCAGATGTAGCGATCTCTCCCATTTTATTTCATCTTTAATCGATCAATTTTTACTGTTGTGAGTTTCCAGGTGATGTTGTAATAACTGTTTTAAACTGTCCAAATAGTCCAGCAAGTTTTTTTCGTCAGTTTTTGGATGATCACTTGATGGAATAGTGATAGGTTGCTCTTCGATAAATTTATATAATTCTGGATACTTAGTTTCTATCTTGGTCGTCAATTCTGTAATCTCAGTAATCAGGCTTTTTGAAATATTCATGGCGATACTATTTAGAAGTTTTTGTAACTATTTTACAAACTAATTTATGCTATTGAAGATACGATAATATGACGCTTATGATAGTTAAAACATTCATAACACTCATGTTTTCAAGGCATAGAATTTTCAAGTTTGTATTCGATAATATCTGCTTTAAAATATTCTAGCTTTCCATCTTTAAGATCCCAAATAGCAGTCATCTTATTAGGGACAAGTAATCCATCATAGTTTTGATATGCTCCTACCTTACCGACAAAATCTTCAAGCGTTGTATTTCTATATCTTTTGGTTCTAAAGGAATCTATCATTCCATTTTTATCAAAATAAAAATAACCGGTTAAGGATAGGTCACCTTTTATGATAGTTCCTTTTACGGTTTTGTCATTTACATCTTCCCAGGCAATATCCGGATCCAAAAAACCTATCGGAAACCAGATCAACTCACCAAAATACCTTCCCAACGAACTTTGATCGACTTTTGGGCCAGAAAATAACACTACATTTTTTAACCCTAATAAACTGACTTTTACTTCACCTTTTTGGTTTATGTATTTATCCCTAATAAGCATGGGTAAAGCCTGTGCTTTCCAGATAAAGCCTGAAGTATTGGAAGACATATATTGGGTTGCCGTAAAGGATAACCAACCTTTTTTTGGATGGGTTTTTATTTGGCCTTTTTGAGTAAATATAAGGTTACAATATTTGGACTTGCCTAGAACTTTGGTTTTGATGAGGTAATTTTTTATGAGATCGGGCAATGCATCCAAGTCATTTTCGGTGATCTTTTCATTTGCTGTTTTATCTGAAGTGAATAGAATAATTCTTTCTTTTTCAATACGGGTATTAAAAGATTGCATTCCGATCACTACTACCGCAATCAGAATTAAAACAATTGCCCCTATTAGTGTTAGTGCCATTTTAATATTAGTGCCTTTTTAAAATAGTATCTTATAGACACTAATGTATGACATGGCGTATTGATTATAAATGACTTATGTCATTCTTTATCTATACATAAAAGTATATCTTCTCATTCATTGATTCTAAATCCATAGAAACCATGAAAACTATTCTCTACGCTACTGATTGTTCTGAGTATTCAGCGAATGCTTTACGGTATGCTTACAATCTTGGAGATAACTTAAAAGCAGATCTGATTGTGTTACATGTATTTGATATTCCCTCATTTCCGGGAACAAGTATGATACGTTCTTTACAGCAAATAGAAAGAAATGCTTTTGAAGAGCATCATGATATCTTAAAAGCGTATTGTAAAAAACACCTGGGTAATGAGCCAGGCAAGATTAGTGTGCGAATCGAAGTTGCCAAGAATTTATCAATTACCGATGAAATTCTTGCAAAAACAAAGAAGTTGCAGGTTGATATGCTTATTATCGGGATGAAAGATAAACATAGTAATCGAGGTATTTTGACAGGAGACATTGCCAAGGAACTAATTACAAAGAGTTTTTGCCCACTTTTAGTAGTTCCGAACAATTTCAATGCTGAGCAAATAAAAACCATTGTGTATGCGACAGATTTTGAAGAAAGCGACATTTTGGCGATTGATAGATTAACAGAAGTAGCGTTACCTTTTGAATCAAGAATTCATGTAATTCATATTTCAGCAAAAGATAATGAAGAAGAAAAAAATCAATTGGCATGGTTTAAAGAAATGGTAATGCAAAAAGTCAACTATAAAAATATAGAGTTCGACCTGGTCATTTCTGACAATATTTATGAAAAGTTAAATGCTTACTTACATGATATCAAAGCCGATCTTGTAGTATTGCTGGAGCGTGAAGATCTCGGATTCTTTAAAAAGCTATTTCATCGTGATTTGGTAAAACAGATAGAGTCACATACAGATATCCCTTTATTAAGCTTTAATAAGGCAAAGTTACATACATCATTTTGATTTATAATGGATATAAGCCTCTTATTTTTTTAGGAAAGTTAACCAATAATCCTACCATCTCCCATTTCTATAATTCTATCTGTTTTATTGGCAAAATCTATGTCGTGCGTAACGACCAGAAGAGATAATCCCTGTTCATCACTGAGTTGTTTAAAAATATTAAAAACATTATCAGAATTGTAGCTGTCTAGATTTCCTGTGGGTTCATCACCCATTATGATCGAAGGATCATTTATTAAGGCCCTTGCGATAGCCACTCGTTGTTTTTCTCCTCCCGAGATTCGTGATGCTCTTTTTTTTGCCAGATGATCTATTTCTAAAATACGAAGTTTCTCTATAGCATGATGTTCGATCTCTGCAACGGTTCTTTCTCCCAGCTTTTTTGCCGGAAGCATTACGTTCTCGAGTACCGAAAATTCAGATAATAAATAATGAAACTGAAACACAAAACCAATATGTTTATTTCGGATATAGGAAAGGTTTTCTCTTGCTTGTCCTGTTACTAATTCATTATTTAAATACAACGCTCCTTCATAATCTGTATCCATGGTAGAAAGAATGTATAGCAAAGTAGATTTACCACAACCAGATTTTCCCATAATCGAAGAGAACTCCCCACGGTTTATTTTAAAACTGATATCCTTCAAGACATGAAATAATACTGGTTTTTTGAAGTATTTGTTGATATTTTTTGCTTCAAGAACTGTTTCCATAATACGATTTATTGCCCTCTGATGATTCTAACGGGATCGATCTTTTTTGCTTTTCTAGAAGGTAAAAAACCGGCCAGGAATGTAGAAACCATAGCAAATGTGATTCCGATCATATAAAAATTAGGATTATGATTAATAGGATACGTTGTGATTGTAGGTAGCGCTTCAGTCTCAAAAGGTAAACTACCGATAAAATGAGACAATCCTAATCCAATTAATAAGCCCAAAATACCACCAACCAGGCCGATGATCATGGCCTGGCTCATAAAAATAAGTTGCACATCTTTACCTGAAAATCCAGTGGCTTTCAAAATAGCGATATCATTCATCTTTTCATATATCAGCATATTCAGAATATTATAGATTCCAAAACCAGCCACAATGAGCAAAGTGATCGATACAGAATATGTGATGAGGTTTCTTATCGTTGTTCCGGTTTCAAACTGGGCATTGGCGGTTTTTATATCAATTGCTTTGAGCTTGAATTGCTGTTCGATTTTTTGTGCCAAAGGAATTGCATATTCAATATTGTGCAGCTTTACATTGATATCGGTGATATAATTTTCGGCTTGACCCAGAATGCGTTGTACTGTTTTTACATTGGCAAAACTCTGAATATTATCAATATCTGCAATACCACTTTGATAAATTCCAACTATTTTTAGAGGAAAGATATCTCCTTTGATAGTGCTTATTTGCACCCGGTCGCCAACAGCCAGCGACATTTTTTCGGCCACCCCGGCACCGAGCAGGATCCCATTGTCATTATTCTTTAAATCTTCAGGGGTTCCTTGAACAATATAGTCTTTGAAATTAAAAAGCTCAACCTCCTGCAGAACATCTATACCAGTTAAGTTGCCTCCCAATTCTATAGAGCCTGCAATATAAAATATCTGTTCTTTTATTTGTGGGATAGCCCCCCGTACCTGGGGATCCTTATTTAAATAATTCATTATGGGTAATGCATTATGAATCCTTTTCTGGCTTTGCTTTGGTTTTATAGAATGCACTACATTAAATGTATTTTGAAGTTCACCATACAGATCAACCGGTTGTTTTTTTGAGGGTTCAATTTCATTAAAAATATGAATATGCGGAGTCACATTAAGGATCAGGTCATCCAGCATTGCGTTAAGGCCTGTCATAAAACACACCAAAGTGATATATGCCCCAATCCCAAAGGTCACACCAAGTGCAGCGGTAGCTGTCTGCTTAATTTTGGTAAGCAAATGCGTTTTGGCAATATTTAATATGACTTTCCAGTTGATCATTATTTGGGTTTATAGATCCATGTTTGCTCGCTAATACCAGATAAGATTTCTACGGTATCCATACTTTGTAATCCAATAACGATGTCTACAATCCCATTGTCAGTTTTCACTTTAGAATCTTCTATCAGGTATTGTTTTGGGATCGTCAACACTTCTTTTTTATGGGCGATGATAATGTTTGCCTCTCCCGATAAGCCGGGATATAATACTTCGGGTGCTTTATCAAAAAGTGCTTCTACCATAAAGGTTTGATTGCGTTCATCTTTTTTTGGATAGATCTTACTCACTTTTGCTGTAAATACCTGGCTATTGTATGCGTCGAGGGTAATAATTGCCTTTTGACCCTTTTTAATTTTTACGATATCTACTTCATCAACCAACATTTCGATTACAAATACCATAGCACTCCCTACAGAGGCCAGAGGCTCAACGGTACTTACAATCTCACCGGGGTTTTTATATAATGCATAGACTTTTCCATTTATTTTACTGTTTATGGTGAAGTCTTTTGTGGTAATGATCGAAGTTGTATAATTGTTCCTGGCTTGCTTTAGTTGTGTTTCTAATTCTTCCTTGGTTCTGTCATATTTGTTTTTTAAAAGATCCAGAGAATTTGTCGAAAGTTCATAGGCCAGCTTTTTAGTATCATATGCTACCCTAGAACCAATTTGTTGATCCCAAAGGTTTTTTTGCCGGTAGTAATTGATAGAATCATTGGTTATTTTGAGGGCTGCTGCCTTGATCTCTTCGTCAATACTACTAAGAACGGCAGCACTTCCTTTGTAATTTTTTTGAGCAAGTTCATAGGATAGTTTAGCGTTTTCTGCATTTAGTTTTGGACTGTTATTGATAATCTGAATCAGTGGAGTTTCTTTTGCTACGGTATCTCCTTCTTCTACAAGGTTTTTATCCAAAATACCGTTTACGATGGCATGTACCTGGTATAAACTATCAGGCTGGATAGTAATTGAAGAATATACCGATTCTGTGATCTCGGTAATCGTTGGTTGTATCTTTTCTTCATTATTGTTACAGGATACCAAAATAAAACCAAATAGCATCCTTAATGCGGGCTTTAGCATAGGTATTTATTTTCTTCAAATTTCAGTGAAAACTCTGCATTTCGGAATGATATTTATCATATTTAAAAAGGAATAGACCCGCTATTTTTGAATAGATTCTAAAAAATAAAAGAATATGGATACGTCTATTTTTTTAGCAAAGTTCTGGGGCTGGTACTTAATTATATTTTTCTTCATATTAAGTTTTAATCCAACCAGGATCAAACAGATTTTTGAAGATCTGAAAGATCAAAAATTCCTAATCATCACCTCCTTTGTAGCAATCATTGTTGGATTGCTTACCATCCTTCTTCACAATGTATGGGAACCGAATTGGAAATTTATAATCACAGCTATAGGTTGGATCTCACTGGGTATTGGCTTAAACTTGTTCATTTTTCCTGCGGGTACGACAAAGTGGCTGGAGTTTATCAACATAAAGTTAGTTCAGGTATTATACATACTCTTGTTTTTAACAGGGGTGTTCTTATTAAATGCGGCTTATGAGCTGGTACCATACTAATTTTTTTAAATAAAAAACTATGGATGTATTTATCAAAAAATTTAAAGAAATAACCATCAAAGATATACCATTAGTAGGTGGTAAAAATGCTTCACTGGGTGAAATGTACAATGAATTGTTGTCTGAAGGAGTTCGCGTCCCCGATGGATTTGCGACTACAGCATCGGCGTTTTGGTTGTTTCTGGAAGAAAATTGCTTAGAAGAACCGTTACAGAATCTTTTAAAAGATTTGGACAGAAAGAATTTTTCAAACCTTAACCAAATTGGTTCGATAGCCAGGGAGCTTATTCTGGGAGGAAGTTTTTCTGTGCCCTTTTCGAAAGCCATACTCGATGCTTATAATGATTTGAGTGATAAAAAACAGATTGAGGTCGCCGTACGAAGCAGCGCTACCGCCGAAGATTTACCAGAAGCTAGTTTTGCCGGGCAGCATGATACTTTTTTGAACGTAAAGGAAGAAGAACCATTATTGCAAGCTGTTAAACAATGTTTTGCTTCCTTATATACCAATCGCGCGATTAAATACAGAGAGGATAAAGGTTTCTTACATCATGAAATTGCATTATCTGTTGGGATACAAAAGATGGTGCGTTCTGATAAAGGATGCTCGGGAGTAGGATTTACCATAGAACCCGAATCTGGGTTTAAAAATATGATTCATCTCTCGGGAGTATGGGGATTAGGAGAGAATATTGTACAGGGAACTATCAATCCAGATGAATTTTATGTTTTTAAACCTACCCTGATGCAAGGCAAAAATGCTATTGTGCAAAAGAAATTAGGGGACAAAGAAAAGACAATGATTTATTCAGAGCCTGATGGGCATTCATCAACTGTAAATATAGATACCGAAGCATCAAAACAGAAACAGTTTGTGTTATCAGATGATGAAATCACTGTGTTGGCTAAGTGGGCATTAGAAATTGAGAAGCACTACCAGAAACCCATGGATATCGAATGGGCAAAAGATGGTATTACTAATGAACTTTTTATCACTCAGGCAAGACCTGAGACGGTACATCATACAAAGAATGAGAATATTCATATAGCATATAAACTGAAGGAGCGAAGCGAAGTACTTACCGTGGGAAATGCTATAGGTTCTGGGATTGCGATCGGAACAGCAAGACTATTAAAATCCCCAAAGGATTCTTATAAACTGCAGGAAGGCGACATTATTATCACCGATGTTACCAGTCCTGATTGGGATCCTTTATTAAAAAAAGCAGGAGCCATTATAACCAACCGTGGCGGAAGAACAAGTCATGCAGCGATTGTGGCAAGAGAACTTGGGGTTCCGGCAGTAGTAGGAACCAATAGTGCTACGCAAGGGATTAAAGAAGGGCAAACCATTACAGTTTCCTGCGCCGAAGGGAAAACCGGCTATGTATATGAAGGAGCACTGTCTTTTATAGAAGAAAAGATAGATTTTAATAAGATTCAGCTTCCAAGTACAGAAACTAAGCTGATTCTTTCAGATCCTGAAAAAGCATTTCAATTTTCATTTTACCCCAATAATGGCATTGGGTTGTTGCGAATGGAATTTATTATTACCCATATGATCAAGGTACATCCTATGGCCTTGGTACGATTTGATCAGGTCGATGACGAAGTAAGAGATCGTATTGAGGATCTCACCAAAAATTATCTGAATAAAGAAAATTATTTTATAGATCAGCTTTCACAAGGTATCGCTACTATGGCTGCTGCTTTTTATCCAAAAGAAGTAATCGTGCGAATGAGCGATTTTAAAACTAATGAGTATGCCAATCTTATAGGAGGAACACTATTTGAGCCTAAGGAAGAAAATCCAATGCTTGGTTTTAGAGGAGCTGCCAGATATTATAGTGATTTGTATAAAGAAGGTTTTCGGCTGGAATGTGCAGCAATAAAGAAGGTAAGAGACCAAATGGGATTAACCAATGTAAAGGTGATGATCCCTTTCTGCAGAACAGTTGACGAAGGTAAAAAAGTTATTCAGATTATGGCCGATAATGGGCTGATAAGAGGAGAGAACGACCTGGAAATTTATGTAATGTCAGAAATACCAAGTAACGTAATACTGGCAGAAGAATTTGCTAAAATTTTTGATGGATTTTCGATCGGCTCCAATGACCTTACACAATTAACATTAGGAATCGATCGCGATTCAGAACTCATGGCATCGGCTTTTAATGAAAATGATCCGGCCATAAAAAAAATGATTGCGCTGGCCATCGAAAAGGCCAATTATTCTGGTAAAAAGATTGGATTATGCGGGCAGGCACCCAGTGATTTTCCCGAGTATGCTGCTTTCCTGGTAAAAGCAGGGATCGATAGCATTTCGTTTAATCCCGATGCGTTGCTCAAAGGAATAGAAAATATTAATAAAGCAGAATCATATATAACTGCGATTGCTAATTAAACATTAAATTTTTAAAAAAGATGAAAACCAACATTCAATTTGTACAAATGCCAACAAGTGAAACCATGGAAGTTTATGTACACGAAAAACTAGACAAATTTTACAAAAAATATGATTGGATAATCAAAGCCGATGTGTTTTTCAAAAAAGAAAAGGATCCAAAAGGTAAAGGAAAAATCTGTGATGTAGAGCTAAGTTTACCCGGACCCAAAATATATGCTACGTCTAATGAGAAAAATTTTGAGCTGGCTTTTAAAGAAACGCTTAGTGATCTGGAGAGACAACTCAAAAAAAGAAAACAGGAAATGAAGCCTTATATGTGAGTAAGCAGCAACCAAAAATAAAATGATCATGGAAGCAGAAATAGCATCGATTTTTGATCGACAAAATGATAATGGCGGGTCTTTTTGGTCGAGAGAGGATGGTGATATTCATGCTCCCAATGCTCACAGTACCATTGATACTTTGGGAGTTTTAGGAGAATTAGGAGTGACCGTAGATCAATATCCTGATCTTTTAAAAGCAATTGATTTTGTGTTTGGGTACCAGACCTCTGGTGGTAGTTTTAAATACTCAAAGACCAGTTCAAAGTTACCTTGTATAACTGCCCGTATTCTCGCAGCATTTGGACGACTTGGAGCAGCCAAAGATAAGAGAACAGAAAAAAGCTATCAACAGCTTTTAGAGTCACAATGGTCTGATGGTGGCTGGAGGTGTAATACAGTAAAGCTTGGGAAATCACCTCGAACCGATGCCAGCAACCCTGGTACAACCTTATATGTACTGGATGCTTTTCGTTTTAGAAATAATAACGCTAAGGAGGCGGGTCAATTAAATAAAGGTGCAGATTTTTTGTTACAACATTGGGAGATTAGGTCTCCATTAGGCCCCTGTGATTTTGGAATGGGCTCCCGATTTTTTAAAATCGAATTTCCGTTTTTGCGATATAATCTGTTCTATTATGTGTATGTATTGTCATTTTATGAAAAGGCTAGGGAAGATAACAGATTTCTTGAAGCTTATCAGGCACTTTTGGAAAAAACAAAAAATGGTGGGATCATCCCCGAGAATCCTCATCGAGCCTGGAAGAAATTTGATTTTGCAAAAAAAGGCCAAGTCAGTAAACAGGCAACAAAACGCTGGGAAGAATTGGAAATGAATGTAAAGAAATAGGATAAACAGCATTTAACCCGTATTATCCATTAGAACTTCATAATCTGGGTTTAATATAAACAACAGACTGTTTACAAAAAACCACCACTACCTTATAGATGAAACAAAAAGTGGCACGATACATATTAATGATAAATAGTTCACTTATGATTTTATATGGGCTAGGGGTTATTGTAAAACCAAGTTTGATTACAGATAATCTTGAAACCTATTCCAACCTGGAGTTGGAAACCTTTGGAAACAGTTACCAAAACCTGGTTCGATACATCGTCAGATTAATTCTTCTTATAGGTTGTTTTAATATAATTATAGGAACCATTGGAGTCATTGCAGTTTATGAGAGTTTTCGGGTTAAGCAGAAATGGTTATTGGCTATCCTGTTTTTGACAAATGTTCTGGGATATCTGGCACCAGTTTTATTTGATATTGTTACGGGGGTCATCACATATATTGAAGTTATGGAAATGGTGTCCTTTATTTTAACAATTATAGCATTGATAATCATTATTCCTGAATGAACTCATTTGAAGTTTTCATTCTGGACTGCAAAAACACATTTTGCACCCTAATTTTGCCCTTTTTTCGTAACGTAGCTAAGGCTATGCTACTCAAAAATGGTCTCATTAGGTTACAAAAGCTAATTTTTTCGCTTCCAGACAAAAACTTCAAATGAGTTTGTATAAAAAATAAATTTCAAAACTGACATTTATCATATTTTTCAGAATATAAATAAACTACTTTAGCCCTTGTAGTTAAAAAATGGTTCTTTGAATTATTAGTTAAAGAAATTGGTTTTTATTATAGCAATATGATAAAGGCCATAGGAGATATTAAAGGTATTTTTAAACCTTGTACTCTAAAGCCACTTTAGCAATGAAGTGTTACTGAAGAATACCGTAAGTGTTTGATCGTATTATTAATATTTTCGAGGAAACAGAGATGTCTTTCGGCATCTCTGTTTTTATCTTTAGTTATTAAGAAACAGGTTTTTGTTGTTGAAAAACAATAGAGGCTGAAACGAGGAAATTAAGGATGTTTTAAATACAGTAATCAGATTTCTATATTTAGCAATAGGTAGAAGATTGAAGACTATTGTACTACAAAATAAAATTAATTTCTTCGGAGGAAACAGGTAGGTTTGCGCTTACCTGTTTCTGTTTTTTATAGTGTATAGATACCCCGTACCCGGCACACAACTAAAAACATTTCCGCTGCATCCGGTTAATCATAAATACATGATTATTCCTTTACTTCTAAAAAATCACCAAACGCAGCCAGTCTTTTACCGGTCTTGGCATTAAAAATCTGCAGATAATTACCGTAGGATTCGTCACCTTCCATAATAATTTTATCCTTGTAGATACTTAACGTAACCTTGTTTGAATATTCAGAATGAGCAGCCATAATCTGCTTTACATCTGCTGTCCATTTGGTTTTACCAGTATGAAGATCTACACAATACAGACTGGAACCCGTTGCTATCGGATGATAATTGGCGATGTACAATACATTGTCTTTTAAAATGCATTCGAAGGCAGGGTTTCTATCTTTAATTTCAAATTCATATGTTGTGCTGTCGATCATTTGAACCGAGAAACGCTGATCGTTCTTAGTGATGAATCCGATCAGGTTTTTTTCATCTTTGTCAAGTATCAGTCCATTGGCAGTTTTGTCGTATTCACTTATTATAAAATCATCCATTGACAAAACTACAGTTTTGGTTTTTTTTGCAAATCCAAAGCTAGAGGTGAAAATCATCTGAGAACTCGTTATCCCGTTAAAATACAGATACGGATGGTGAAGATTATGGTTTGGTTCGGGATGCGTAACAAAGGTATGTTCAATTTCTGCACGCCTCAATTCTTTTCCCTCCGAGTTGTACTTGCAAATCGTAAAATGCGTAGTGTACATATCTCTCATAAACATGATCACATCATTTTTATAAGGAAGCAGGTAAATATAATACTCGTGTACTTCAGGCAAGGGGTCTTCAACCGGCAATTTTATGGTGTTTATACGTTTCTCACCTTCAAAAACAGCCATATTGTAGCTCTTCTTTTTTTTGTTTTTTTCGACAGTAAAAGACTTTCCGTTAAGATGCACCGAATTGGAAACCGGATTTGTAAAACGATGTGCATATATGGAGCAGGTTTTAAAGTCTGTTGACGGTATACCATCAATCACAACTACATTGTTGTCATCAAGGTTAATATAGTAGCCCTGAAACAGATATAAATTACTACACGCTACAGTTTCTGGTAATTGTTTTTTTTGGGAGCCTGTTTTTGAATTCTGCGGTGTGATGCAGGAAAACAAACTTAGAAGTGCAAAAGGAAATATGGTTTTCATATGGTTAGATTTTTGTTATTACTAGCCAGTGCTAAAGATATATCGGAGCAAAGTACAGACACCTGAATCAGTCTATAATACTGCGTTTGTTTTTAGTTCTTGCCCGTCTGTCGATAAGGTGATTAAAGGTATAAAAATTTAATTCCTTTGCAAACAGGAGGTGACCTTTCGATTGGGGGATTCTTATGACCCTTAGCAGGAAGGCTTCGCAGAACTAGTTTATTTCACAGAATTGTAACAATCGGGGTTTAATTACATCTTTAAAAAAATAATAAATTACGAAGTAGCTATGAAGCGATATAAAAAACGAATACTTTTACTGTTTTCACTTCTGCCCATTATTAATTTTGGACAATCGGAATCTGTTTTTAATGGTATTTCTTTAAATGAATCATTAGAAACAGTTGAACAGAAATTAAGTGGTATATCAGAAGCATTACATCGTATTTCAGTTAAGGATTTCAGTTTCCCTCTGGCCAGGACTAAAGAAGAACACTTAGTTTGTTCAAAAGTTAACACAGAATATGGGGTGATAGATCGTATTGTTTTCACTTTTGCCGATGACAAACTTAGTTATATTGAAGCAAGAGGGAATACTTCTAAAGTGTTTAAGAGTCATCGTAAAGATACCGCCAGAACCTATTTGGATTATGAAGTTTATGTTAAAGACAAGCTTTTTTTAAACAAGAAAAAAGATATAGCCAGGATAATGACTGAAGAAGCTATGCATGTAAATTTGTTTACATGGAAAAACCCTTATCTACATCCAAATTATAAAAATGACAAAAAAGTTGGTCATTCTGGTAAAATACCTGTATTTCTTAAAATGGGAGAATCAATTAACGAATTAAAACCACTTCTGGAAGTTAATAGCGAATTCACAAAGATTGAAACATTAGATGGTTCCGACCCTAATGCTCAATTACAGATTAATTGCTTTGGAGTGGAATATTTAGGATTCCCAAGAAAAATTGAAGCCCGCTTTGGAGATGATAAACTCAATGTAGTTTGGATTCTAACCGCAAAAGGAGAAGAGGATAGAATACGCAAGGCTTTAATTGATCAGTATGGCGAACCCATTTTTGTAAATGATGCTTGGGACATATTTCACAATTGGCAAGTAGGGTTAAGAAAAGATAAGCCAGAGGTGTTATTAATGACAAAGGAGATCGGACTTCATTACAAAACAAATTATTTTAAACAATAATCAAACTCAACGATCTTGTGTATGAAACGTAGCGGTTTTAAGGCTTCGTTTTTTTTGATTTAGGGTTGTTTTTATTAAAAGTAAGGTTTTTCATTCTCATAACCATCTTAGCTATGTTTTATACACGTTATTATGTACTTTTTTTAAAGATTAGTTTTTCTATTTTATCACTAACCGTTTTGTTAGCTTCATAGTCTTCTCCTTCTATTTGCCTACAATTTGTCAATATTACAATAGAAACATTTTCATCTTTGAACCAACGAATGGCGCTATTGTGACCAAACTCTTCACCACCTCTAGACCAAATTTCAGTTGTACCTCTTGATGTTTTTGTAGTAAACCAACCATAACCTACACCAATACCACTTCCGAGCGTTTTGTGTGGTCCAAATAGTTGGTTTAAAGATTCTTTGTTAATCAATTTATAGGTAGTCAGCGCACGCAAATAATTCTGTAGGTCAATAATATTTGTTGTAATACCACTTGATGCTCTAAAACCCCAATTTGGTGCTACATTATTAGGTGGGAATTTTTCTAATTTTTGAGCATACAAATTCCTATTGTTGGTGTTTTCTTCAAACCAAAAACTACTGTTGCTCATACCCGCTGGTTCAAAGAGGTTTTGATGAGTATATTTTTCATATGTGGTGTTAGCTGTCTTTTCAATAATCGCTGCAGTGAGCCAAAAACCAGCACTAGTATAAATAAACCTAGAACCTTCGTTTGGTATAGCGTTAAAAATCAAAGCAATATTTTCATCCAACCCAGTAAACCCAAAAGTTTTATATTTATTACTTAATCCAGACATATGTATAAGCATATCATGGACAGTAATATTTGAAAATTCTTTAGGGCAATCCGAATAAAAACTAGATAAGGAATCAGATACAGAAAAAAGACCTTTCTGTTGTGAAATTAGCGTCATTACACCCGTAACTCCTTTTGTTGTAGATGCTAGATAAAATTTGGTTAATGGTACAATAGGTACTGTTTTCAATGAATCTGTCCATCCATATCCATTTTGAAGAATTAATTTATCATTGACAGAAACAGCAACAGTCCCAGAAAATCCAATATCCATTTCCTCACGTAACAACGAATCTATCTGAATTCCTAACCTCTCATTAATAATTTTATAACTATTAGTCGAATTGTTTGAAATTTGATTGTTAGAATCTGTTGCAGGTTTTTGTTTGCAAGACACAAAAAAGATAAATGATAATATTATAAATAAGTGTTGTTTCACAATCGATTTTTTTAATTACACATAACGATCAGTATAAGTATAGTAGCCGATTGCGTGGCACATCCTTGTCAAGTTACAAGAAAGTTGAAGCGGGCTACAACCTTGAATTTACTAATATCTCGGCTATTATTTTTATACATTAAAACAATTTAAAAATAGCTATTATCACTTCTATAATTATTGTTCTGAGTTATCAATTTATTTTTTTTCGTACCAGTCACCGCCTTCATTAACCATCTCTTTGCGTTTTATTAGCATCGTTTGCTTCATATTTTCGGTTATTTCCGGATTTTCAGCGGCTATATCAATTCTTTGTCCTTCATCATTTTTTATGTTGTATAATTCGAAATATTTGGGTTCTTGTGTTTTCAAAGCTTCCATATGGCTTTTTTGAAAAGACCATTGGGACCATGGCTCTTCATTTGTGGGTTTGAACAAAGCTTCTTCTACTTCATCATAATCGTCCTTTTTTGGTTTTGGTTTTTTCCAATACCCTAACAACACCATATCATCTTGACGGAGCATACAAATAGGGTCGTGAAAGTAACGGTAAAAAAACAAGGGGGCTTTTCGCTGATAATTTTTGTTATTTCCGGTGAATATATTTGATAGGTTTTCACCATCTATCATTTTATTTTTAGGGACTTCACTTTTTGTAAATGCGGCAATGGTAGGTAATACATCCGTGAAATGCCCTACGGTATTCGATGTTGTTCTTTTGGGAATCTTTCCTTTCCAATAGGCAATAAATGGTACTCGTATGCCTCCTTCGTACTGAAATACTTTTTTTCCACGAAACGGCTCATTGGATCCGGGATATTTAGAACCGTTATCTGAAGTATATAGAATAATTGTATTCTCATCAAGTTTGTTCTCTTTTAAATAACGCATCAATTTACCAATTGCATAATCCATATTTTCGATACAACCATAGTAAGCCTTATTCTTTTTATGCCTGTTCTTTAAACTGTCTGGTGCTGCTTGTTGCAAATGAGGTTCATGAAACCAAACATTCATGTAAAATGGTTTCTTGCTACCTTTTTGCTTGTCGAGCCATTCCTTCGCTTCTTGAACAACCAAATGACTTGAATAGCCTTTTAACTCTCCCGTTTTATTTCTATTTCTAATAAAATTTACTGGATTTTGATGTGATGGGTTGGCGTTATTATGTGTCCAGAAAGCATAATCAAAGCCTTGGTCTAAGGGTTCAGGCTGGGACATGTTTACTGATGTGAGGTGCCATTTGCCAAAATGTCCGGTAGCATAACCATTTTGTTTTAGCATTTCTGCGATAGTTGTTTCTTCGTTCCTCAAATGCATCGGGACATTATCAGGAATCCAGTTGTAAATGCCCAAACGGGTTTTGTTTCTTCCTGTTATCAATGCTGACCTTGATGGAGAGCATACTGCGGCTCCGCTATAAAAAGATGTGAAACGCATCCCGTTTTTTGCCAAATTATCAATATAGGGTGTTTGACAGGTTGGGGAATTTTCCATTTGTTGGGTATTTTCACGATAACAGGACAAATCGCTGTAGCCTAAATCGTCAGCTACCATTAGTATAATGTTAGGCAGTTTTTTATGCGTTTTTTTGCATCCCCCAAGAAACGAGATTATTAAAATCGCTACAGATAATTTTAATAAAGCTATTTTCATATTCGAACTTATTATAGTTGGCAACGTCTCGGCTATGGTTAGTACGGGATTAAAATACACTTAATTTCCGTTTAAGTACTTAGCCAAAATTTTTTATTTTGCCTGCCTGTCGGCAGTCAGGTTTTATCTTTTTTTTATAAAGCCAAATCAAAAAGATTTGGCGGACTTGGTTAAAAGCTCTAAACTTTGGGTTAAGCACTCAAACTCTTATTAATTATAGCATTTGTTGGGCACCGTAATTATTTTATTACCGTCAATTTAATCTTATCCTCAGTCATATTCGAAAACTTATCAACTGCTGAAAAAGTCAATTCAAAATCTCCGTCCACAGTTGGTAATCCTGATAACTTCATTTTCTCAGAATCAAATTCTAACCAATCAAATTCATTTTGATTAAAATTTAAATCCAATAGGTTATCATCGATGTCTTTATAATAATCAGCTGGAATTGATACTTCGAATTTCTCTCCAATTTGAACTGTTATATCAGAAAGCGGATTATATACAAATGGTTTAAACAGTTTTGAAGTATTAACCCAAAATATATCTGATTCAGTCAATCCTTTTTCTCCAATTTGCAGTTGAGTAAAAAACAAGAGTTTGTTATCGATACTTACAAATGGTCTTCTGTCCCAATATTTTGAATTTATTGTTGAGTCAAGAATTGTTGGTTCTAACCAGTTTTCATTAATGTCTCGATAACTTATATATAAATCCATCCATGTTTTATTGTCTGTATATCTACAAAAAACTATGTATTCTTCCTTTGGGGAAATGAATACACTCTCCTCATCATTCGATGAAATAAATTCAGAAATTACTTCTACGCTTTTATACTCATTATTCATTAGTTTTGAATAAAACAAATCAGCTGTGTGACAATTTTCTTTTCCTTCACAATTTCTATTTGAAGAAAAATAAATTGTATTATCTAATGTCATACAGGCTGTAGATTCTCTTGCTAATGTACTAATCGGGCTATTCACTTTTTCAGGATGATTCCAGATGTCATTATTCTTATTTAAAATCCAAATATCCGTAACACCATTATTTGTATCAGGTCTACTTTTTGCAAACAACATAGACTTTCCATTGGGTGAAAAATACGGAAGGAATACACTTTCACCTTTTAATGGTTCAAAAACAATCGGTTCAGTCCAATTTTCATTAACTTTCTTAGAATAAAGTATTTCGCCACTAAAATCATCCTTGTTTAGTATTCCAAATGCTAATTCCTGCGTGTCAGGTGTAAATGAAATACCATGCTCTAATCTACCTTTCACTGAAACTATACCTGGTGCAAAAATTACAGGAATGGAATCAGGATATGATTGTCCCAGATAATCAGTCGATTCTGTTGATAATTTACAATTAATCAGTCCGAAAATGAAAACAAGTGATAGAAATATTTTAATCATTAAGTTGCAATTTTACACTTTCTGTTTTTATGGTGCCCAACAATTATATAATAGCAATTGCTATTATATTCCATGTATGTTTGGCTACAAATCTAGGGATTTTTGATAAACTTAAAATTGTTCACAGCAACTTGAGTATATATTTCTGTTGTTTTTGTACTACTATGCCCATACAGCAGAATATAATAGACCTATAACACATCGATTTTTTATATTGTTAGACTGATCAATCTATTAAAAGGATTTCTTCTCTGGATACTACTTTAAGTAGTTTATGTTCTTTTCTGGGCTCCTAACGCTTTAAGAGTATCTAAGTACACCCTATCAATCCCCATAGAAAAGAACACCGACCCCGGTTCCCACCACTGGCGGGCAGTCAACACTGCATTCATGTTCGGTCGTACCGACCACACGAATGCTTAGTTATTAGCACAAGTTTTCATTGATATTGGATACTTAGTTGATTCTTAATCAAACCACTACAGTATATATTCATTTCGATTAGGTATCTGGTATTATCATCATAATGATAGGTATAGGTATTATCAACTTCTTTCCATTTAATTTCGATAACCCTATCTAATTCATCATACTTATAAGTGTAATTGAAATTTAACAAGGGACCACGTCCCGGTCTCGCATGAGGATCAGTAACAGACATATTGATAACACGACCTTTCGTGTCGTAATTATAGCATTTACCAAAATGGAACTCTGGTTCGGAGTAATCTTTTTTACATTCATTTTCTTTTATCGAATCTTTAAATATTCCATTACTGGGTAAATAATTATGTACTGAAAAAAAGCTGTTTACGAAATAGATGTCAAATAGCGCTGATTCCGAAGACATTATGGAGTCTCTAATTAAAGATTCTTTTATCCGTTGCGTATCAGAACTTTGGTAAGAATAAAGAATTGCATTGATTTTGAGTCTCCCTTGAATCTCTTTTGAAGAATTGTAATTCACTCCATTACAAGTAAATAAGACTAATGTCGGTAGTATATGAACAAATGATTTTATTATTTATTTGTGTGTGCCTTGAATGGTAAATATAATTCTTTTGAAAGAATGTCCCAAAGGATGTAAGTCCCATATACGAGACCCGTACGTACGGTAGTCATGCCTACATTTCATATTGAAAAATGTCTATGTTTTTTTGAAGCCCTACAGGAAAAAATGGATGTTCTACCATTTCATTTAATCTTTTTAAAGTCCCAAACACTATGTATATGATCATTGTCATATTGTTGATTGATCCTTTAACCAGAAAAATTATCGCTGATATATATCATATCATTTTAATGAGAATGTATTTAAATTCATGGGGTTAAAATCAACCTTAAATAGTTAAAAAATGGAGTATCATATAAGCACGACGTTAAGAAATATCACTTTTGAGGAAGCTGTAGAGAAAGTGATCCACGAGCTTAAAAATGAGGGTTTTGGTATACTAACAGAAATAGATATGAAAGCAACATTGAAGAGAAAATTGGATGTTGATTTCTATAACTATAAGATCTTAGGAGCCTGTAATCCTCCTTTCGCTTATAAAGCTTTACAGGCCGAAGATAAGATTGGCACTATGCTTCCCTGTAATGTGATCATTCAGGAAAAGGAAAAGGGCAGAATAGAAGTATCTGCTGTAGATCCTGCTGTTTCTATGGTTTCTGTAAATAATAAAGATTTGGCTGCATTAGCGGAAGAAGTAAGAGATAAATTAAAAATAGTTATTGGCAATTTGGAAGACGAACTTTCTATATAGTGCTGATACCCGAATCAGATTTGATTTGTATAAACCAAATTATATGAGTATTAAGTAGTTTGTATAACTAAATTATGGAAAATGGGATATGATATAGATTTATCAAAAATTAGTATTGAAGATTATAAGGATATCATAGAATCCTCTCATCTTATTCCCAGCTGGAAGATGTTGAAAGAAAATATAGATTATCTGGAGACTATAAAAAAACAAGGGATTCATAACCTCCTGGAACTACAAAAAATACTGAAGCGCAAAGATCGACTTCTGGAGTTCTCCGAACAAAGTGGTTTGCCAGAACCGTATCTTAACGTATTACGAAGAATGATTAACGGATATCTTAGAAAACCCAATAGGATCAAAGATTTTCCTGAAACTTCTGAAGAAATTATATCGAAATTAGAAAAAAATGGTATTAAAAATACACGTCATCTATTTGAAAAAATAATAACCCCAGAGGATAGAGCACAACTTTCTAAACAAACAGGAATTAGCAATAAAAAAATTCTAAGACTAACTAAGTTAACAGACCTCTCCAGAATCCGGTGGGTAAATCACACGTTTGCCTATGTTCTTTATGAGGCTGGTTATGATACACTGGAGAAGGTGGCAAATGCCAATCCTGATGCACTTTATAAAACCATAAAACAACTGAATGCCGAAAGAAACTTCTATTCGGCACATATTGGATTAAACGATATGAAAATGTTGGTAGAGGCTGCAAAAGCTGTATCTCTTGATATCAAATACCGATGATCCTATAAGAATATTAAATCTATTACCATGATTTGATCGGCGATACATCAAAATCAATGATTAAAAAGTCTTGATTCTTTTAGCGAACTTTTATTACTCTTTGTATCATTTTATACTATCCCTGCTCCTGGTACTTCTGCTTCTTGATGTGCTATTACTTCTGGTACTTCTACTTCTCGTGCTTGTATTTCTACTTCTATCATAGCTACTCCTGGTACTTCTGCGATCTCTGTGATAACTTCGAATATTATCTCCATGATAATCCCGGACTCTTATATATCGGGATCTCCTTAAATCAATACCGCTAAAACGAGGGGGTAGTATATCTACGGTTATCCATACATTATTTTCAAAATAAATATAATTTCTTAATGATAAGTCATAATACACCCTATACTCTGGGAAATAGACATATCTCACGACTTCTACCCGGTTAGGATAAAACCAAGGCGGTGGTGGGAAATCTGGCCTTGAAGAAATAACCACCGGCCCGCAACTGTTTAAAGTTAAAGCGCCAACTATCACCATCAGGATTAACAACTTATTTGTTCTCATGTGTCATTATGTTTATGATTGTTTTACATCCTTCTTATTCATTTGCATTAAACAAAAAAAGTATAGTGATAACTTTTTGAGGAAAAAGAAATACCTGATTATACTTCTTTCCCTTTCAGCATTTTGTTCCAATACAGATACGGTAGGATATACTTTTTGAGTATCCAAAGCCTCCAGTGTTCTTTTGAAGAATCTTTAATCAACAGTCGTTTTAATTTGGGATCGGGAAGAAATTTCTTGGTATAATCAAACTCTGCCAATACCATTTTTCCGTAGCCCGTAACAAAAGGACAAGAAGAATATCCATCGTATTTCTTATTGCTTAGTTTTTGAAGTTCTATTAATCTAATAAGGTTGTTTACTACTACCGGAGCTTGTTTTCTTATAGCAGCACCGGTTTTGGAGGTAGGTAGGTTGCTCGCATCCCCCAAGCCAAATATATTAGGATATTTTTTATGCTGAAGAGAATATGGATCCACATCTACCCAACCGGTTTCATCGACCAGGGGAGAATTTTTTATAAAATCGGGAGGTGTATTGGGAGGCACCAGGTGTATCATGTCATACGGGATACCTATCAAGCCGTTGTCCTGGTGCATTTCTAATGCTGAAATAGGATTATGCTCTTCAAAATCTGAAGTTATTTTAAACCAGGCTATTTGTTTGGCGCTGTCGATTTTTTTGAGTTCGTGAGTAAACTTTACATTGATTTTTTTTCTATTTACAACGTTCATCAATGTCTCTGCTATTTCGGGAACAGAAAAAATAATATCCGATGCACTGGCGAATACTACATTCGTTTTTTTCTTCACTCCTGTTTTTTTAAAATGATCATCGGCCAGGTACATGATCTTCTGTGGGGCCCCACCGCATTTATAAGGTTTGGGCGGTTGGGTAAATAGTGCGGTGCCTCCTTTGAAGTTTTTAATCACCTCCCAGGTGTGGTTGGGATTGGTATAATTGCTGCATACCACTCCTTTATCAATAGCCTCTGGTAGTCCTTCTACCAGCGATGCATCTAGTTTTAGCCCTGGAGCTACAATTAAATAATCATAGGTATACGTTCTGCTTGATGCTGTTTCTACAGCATTATGTTCAGGGTCAAAGGAAACCGCTTTATCTTTTATCCAGCTTGCCTTTTTGGGTATAACAGAAACCATCGGCCTCTTTGTTTTGTTATAATCATAAGTTCCTGCACCTACCAATGTCCAGACTGGTTGATACCAATGGGTTTCTGAAGGTTCTATGATCCCGATCTGAAGTTTGGGATTTTTTTTAAGCAAGCTACTGGCGGTCATAATCCCGCCAGTGCCTCCTCCGATTATTAGTATTTGATAGTGTGTGTTCATCATGATAGCTTTAAATCTTTCCTGGCCAGGTAAAAATCTACTTTTTCACAAGAGGTATCCTGGATCCTGTCTTCCATTTCTTCCAAAGTTTTGGGTGGAGGAACGATTACTTTGTCACCTTTTTTCCAATTCAGGGGTAAGGCTACTTTGTGCTTGTCAGACACCTGTAATGCTTCCAGGGCCCTTAGAATTTCATCCATATTGCGACCAACATTTAGCGGATAATACATGATAAGTCTGATTTTCAGGTACGGATCGATAAAAAACACTGCTCTTACGGCTGCTGTTTCACTTTCGTTGGGTTGTAACATCCCGTATAATTTGGCAACTTTCATATCGATATCTGCAATGATCGGAAAATCGAGATATACCTCTGTTTTTTCGCGTACATTATTCACCCAGGCCAGGTGAGAATGAATACTATCAATACTTAATCCTATGAGTTTTGTATTGAGTGCTTCAAACTCCTGCTTTCTTTTGGCAAAACCACTTAGCTCGGTAGTACATACCGGAGTAAAATCTGCGGGATGTGAAAATAAGACTACCCATTTACCTTCGGCAAATTCAGAGAATCTTAATTGACCATGTGTAGTGACCGCTGTAAAGTCTGGCGCATCATCGCCAATTCTGGGCATACTATTCATTTCTATTACTGCTGTTTCCATAATTTTTGTTTTTTAATAGTTTGTTTGTTATAGCATAGTGGTAGGCGCTACATATTCTGAAATGGTAAACCTTTCGGTTTCTTTGATAGCGTTCATTCCTCCTTGGACATCTATCAAATTCGTGTATCCTTTAGCCTTTAAAATGGATATAAAGGTCATAGAGCGATACCCGCTTCTGCAATGCACATAGTAGGTTTTGCTGGTATCAATTTTGGTAATGCTATCTTCCAAATAATCTAATGGAGCGTTGATTGCCTGTGCTACATGTTCACTGTTATATTCACTATTTCTGCGAACATCCAGGATGTTCACTTCGTTTTGCTGTATCTTATCGGCCAGATCGTCTGCTGTAACAGAAGCAATTGTTTCAATTTCTTTTCCTGCTTGTATCCATGCTTCAATTCCGCCATGCAGATATCCAAGTGCATGATCAAATCCGACCCGTGCCAAACGAACGGCAACTTCTTCTTCTTTCCCTTTATCTGCAATGATGAGTATAGGTTGTTTTACATCTGCAATAGTGGTGCCTACCCAATTTGCAAAGCTGCCATCAATTCCGATATTATAAGAACCTATAATAAACCCTTTTGCAAAGGTTTGTGCATCTCTGGTGTCGATAATGATCGCTTCGTTTTCTTTTGCAGCGGTTTCAAAAGCATTGGCACTTAGTTGAGTTGTTCCTTTTTCTACTACGTCATCAATACTTTGGTAACCTTGTATATTCATCAATACGTTTTGCGGAAAATACCCGGGAGGAGGTGTTAATCCTGTAAGAACCGCATCAATAAAATCTTCCTTAGTCATATCCAGTCTCAACGCATAGTTCGTTTGTTTTTGATGCCCCAGAGTATCGGTAGTTTCATCACTCATCATTTTTCCGCAGGCACTTCCTGCACCATGTCCTGGATATACGATGATATCATCGGATAGCGGCATGATTTTGTTACGTAAGGAATCAAATAAATGCGCTGCCAGTTTTTCCTGAGTAAGCTCTGAAATTACTTTTTGAGCCAGGTCGGGTCGGCCGACATCTCCAATAAACAAAGTATCACCGGTAAAAAGTGATGTTTCCTTGCCATGTTCATCAATAAGCAAATAACAGCTGCTTTCCATGGTATGGCCAGGTGTGTGAATAAGCCTAATGATAGCATTACCCAGCTTAAATTCTTGTCCGTCATTTGCGATTATAGTATTAAAACCGGTTTTCATTGTTGTTGGCCCATATACAATGGCCGCTCCTGTTTTTTCTGCCAAATCTATATGGCCGGAAACAAAATCGGCATGGAAATGTGTTTCAAATACATATTTTATAGTGGCATTACGTTCTTTTGCCATTTCTATATAGGGTGCTACTTCCCTCAAAGGATCGATAATTGCTGCTTCACCATTACTTTCTATATAATAAGCACCTTGTGCCAAACAGCCCGTATAAATTTGTTCTACTTTCATGATCTTGTGTCTTTAAAAATTAATGACCCTAAAATTGCGTGATATTAATATCATATACAGTAACTTTTGTTACATAGGGATGATGTGAATATGATGCCCAAATAAGGAGTACTTAAAAATATCCTTGATATGGAAGTATTGCAATGACAATTATCATCTTTTAAACCTTATTTCCTCAGTAAATTTGATGAGAACCAAGGGTTTAAGATGTAAGCGTATGAAACCCCTAACAAACAATGCCGTTCAAATTTTACAGGACCGTTACCTTTTAAGGGATAAATACGGAAATGTTATCGAGACTCCTGATCAGATGTTCAGACGGGTTGCAAAATTTGTAGCTACCGCAGAAAGCAAAGACCTCAAAATATGGGAAACCCGTTTTTATGAGCTAATGACCCGGCTTCACTTTTTACCTAATTCTCCCACCTTGATGAATGCCGGGGTAGAAGAAGGTCAGTTGAGCGCCTGTTTTGTTTTGCCAATCGAAGATAGCCTGGAAGCTATTTTTACGACCTTAAAAAATACGGCGCTGATTCATCAAAGTGGAGGGGGTACGGGGTTTAATTTTTCAAAACTCAGACCCAAAGGTGATTGGGTAAGCTCGTCTGGTGGTACCTCTTCGGGTCCGGTCGCTTTTATGAAGATTTATGATGCTGCTACAGAACATGTAAAACAAGGCGGAAAGCGAAGAGGAGCCAATATGGGCATCCTTAATATCGACCATCCGGATATTGAAGACTTTATTAATTCTAAATCTGATAATCGAGCCATTAGCAATTTCAATATTTCTGTCGGGATTACAGATGATTTTATGAATGCCGTAGAAAAGGATTTGGATTGGAATTTGATAAATCCACGAACAAAAATTATTCAAAAAACTGTTAAAGCATTGCATTTGTGGCAAAACATTGTACAACAGGCCTGGAAAACAGGAGACCCGGGCTTGGTTTTTTTGAATACAATAAATGCATGCAACCCTTTACCCAAATCCGGGGAAATACAAAGTACTAATCCTTGTGGAGAAGTACCTTTATTGGATTATGAGAGTTGTAATTTGGGCTCTATCAATCTGTCTAAAATGATTGTTGGTTCATCTGATACACCAGAAATCGATTGGAACAAATTATCTGAGACTATTCATTTAGCAATGCGGTTTTTGGATAATATTATCAGTGTTAATCATTATTTATTATCTGAAATTGAAACCATAACAAAAGCTCATCGCAAGATCGGGTTAGGAATTATGGGTTGGGCCGAATTGTTGATACAATTAGAAATTCCTTATGCCTCAGATAAAGCAGTGCGTTTGGCTGAAGAACTTATGCAATTCATCAAAGAAAACAGTTATAAGGCTTCAAATGAATTGGCAAAAGAGAAAGGCAGGTTTCCAGAATGGAAAAACAGCAGCTATTTTCCCAAAACGGTATTACGTAATGCAACTTGTAATAGCATTGCTCCCACTGGCACAATTTCGGTAATTGCAGATACTTCGTATGCTATAGAACCGTTATTTGCACTAGCATACAATCGCGTAGGAATCCTTGGCGGAAAAACCCAGACAGAAATGAACTCGCTTTTTGTTCAAAAAATGAAGGCATTAGGGTTGTGGAATTCTAAAACAGAAAAGTTGGTCCTTCGGGATGGAGGTATCCAAAATGTAAATGAGATCCCGGATGAGGTAAAAAAATTGTTTGAGACAAGTCTTGAGATTTCCTGGAAGGATCATGTACTACATCAAAAGGCATTTCAGAAATATACCGATAATGCAGTCTCTAAAACAATAAACCTGCCAGAAAATGCTACAACCGAAGAAGTTTCAGAAATATATCATACCGCCTGGAAATATAAATTGAAAGGTATTACCATGTACCGTTATGGAAGCAAAGACCAGCAGGTACTTCAGAAATGTAATCTGAATACCAGTAAAGATTGCTAATCAGGCAACAATCATTCCGCCATCTATTACCTGAGTAGTGCCAGTGATATATTTACTTTCGTCTGAAGCCAGAAATAACACCAGTTCCCCAATTTCTTCAGGCTCGGCATAGCGCCCAAAAGGTACACCAGCCTCAAAACCCTGTTGAGCTTCCTTCGGGTTACCGGGAGAAATATCTTTTTCAATGGATCGCATCATCCTCGTATGAACCGGTCCCGGATGCACAGAATTCACCCTGATGTTACGGTCGGCAAATTCTAATGCCGCAGTACGCATGATGCCTATAACAGCATGTTTACTGGCGGCATAGGCACCCAACCCTTTATACCCTTTTAAACCTGCAACAGAAGAGGTGATGATCACACTACCACCATTTGTCATTTTTGGGATTACGTATTGACAGCCCAAAAAGACGCCTTTTAAATTAACAGATATCACCTGGTCAAATATATCTTCGGGATATTCGGCTATGGGAGAAAATGTACCTTCGATTCCGGCATTATTAAAAAAGATGTCAATCTTACCATAGGTAGCCAGTGTTTCTGAGACGTAGTTTTTGACATCTTTAGATTGAGATACATCGGCAATGCAGTAAGAGGTATTGGGATTATCTAATTCTTTTATTGCATTTTTTAATTTGCTTTCGGTTCTACCTACCAACATAACTTTTGCTCCATGATCCAAAAATAATCTGGCTGTAGCTTTTCCTATCCCCCCGGATCCACCCGTTATGATGGCGACTTTATCTTTTAATGTATTCATTTTGGTATTTTTTAAACATTATTCTGAAGAATTCAAAGAAAAAAGTTGCCAGCGGTTATCTTTGTCCTTCATTGCAGCAAGATTTGATGATAACAGATACGATTGAATCGAGGGAGGGTTCCTTAACCTGTCCTTTTTATAAATAAGATGAACCGGACCAGCTAAAAAGGCTTTGCTATTTCCAGAAGGATCTATAACCACCTCATCATAGCTGTAGGATACCACTTTTTTACCCAGAAGATCGTTTTTGCCAAGTTCTTCTTTTGCAATTTTTAATACAATTGCATATCCTTTATAAAAGGAAGTTGCATTAAGGTAGGCAGGTTTAATAGCTTTTTCTCCATTTTTATCAATATAACCGTAATAATTAATACCATTGATCTCTTCTTTGATCAGGCATCTTCCATCTCTGAAATGAGGATAGCCCGCAGATTTATTATCTACTTTGGACATTACTACATCATCTCTGTAATCGATCACAATTTTTCCGGTTGGATCTATAAATGCCCAGGTTTTCCCTTTTCTTACTGCTGCCAGTCCTTCGTGAAAAGGGGTAATCTCATCGATATCCTTAATGATCTGTGTCGATCCTGTAAAAGGAAATATCATTAAAGAGATAATTATAATAAGTATATTTTTCATCACTAAGTGTTTTTAGGAATTATCGTCTTAAAAATACTGCCCACTTAAGAGATATAAAATGAGGGATATCATATATACCAGATAATTATACTTTGAACTCATGTAAAAAGTATGACAATAGTCATTACAAATGATATGGTATTCTGATTACCTTACGCTAACCAGATAAATAATTTCCACATGAAAAACTTAAAAAAACAACTACAGGTCGAAATTGACACAAGTTTTTTATATGAATCAATAGCAAAAAAAGAACAAGAAGAAAGCTTAAAGAAAGTATTGTTTGCATTGGCTGAAATAGAAAACAACCATGCTGCCAAAATGCTTGAACGCATCAAGAAAGATCAACCGGATTTTGAAGTACCTACCCCAAGTCTAAGAGCCAAAATTCAGCTTAAATTGGGTAAAATATTTGGATATGATCATATTATTGGCAACCTGGCTAATACTGAAAAGCAAATGGCAAGATCTGTAATAAAGAATAAATTAAAAAAAGGAGAAAAACTCTCTGGTTTTGAACATAATCATTTAAAGATTATTGAAGCGGTAAGTGACAATCAGTCGACCACGATATCAAGTGGGTTATTATCAAAATTTGAAGGAAGGCACAAGTCTGTTGGTGGAAACGCAGTAAGGGCAGCTGTTCTGGGAGCAAATGATGGATTGGTGTCTAATATGAGTTTAGTAATGGGAGTTGCAGGGGCAGCGGTAGAAAATAAGATCATACTAATTACGGGATTAGCGGGGTTACTTGCAGGAGCAATTTCTATGGCATTGGGAGAATGGTTATCTGTTCAAAGCTCAAGAGAGCTTTATTTGAGGCAAATTGAGCTGGAAACCGAAGAATTAGAAGCATCACCAGAGGACGAAAAAAGAGAACTGACATTACTTTATCGGGCAAAGGGGATGGATTATAAAACCGCTGCCGAATTAGCAGATAAAATTTTTGAGAATAAAGATACAGCCATAGATGCTCTTATTGTTGAAGAGCTTGGAATTGATAAAGAAGAATTAGGTGGTTCTGCCTGGGAGGCAGCTTTTGTATCCTTTTTTCTATTTGCTATTGGAGCAATCTTACCGGTATTTCCATATTTTTTTAGTGAAGGTAAAACAGCACTATATATAAGTGTTGGAGCCAGTGTATTTGGTTTATTTCTGATTGGTACATCCATTACTTTGTTTACAGGAAAAAATATTTTGTTTTCAGGCTTTAGACAAGTGTTGTTTGGTTTGGCAGCTGCTGCAGTGACATATGGAATTGGATCGCTGATAGGGATATCTCTGGCAGGATAAAAGTACCTAATGCAAGATCTCAAAACCTTCAAAGAATTGCATATCGGTTTCTTCAAAAGAAATATCATCCACTATGGCAAATTGCGGACCTTCAGAGCACCATGATAAAAAGGCTTTGAGTTGATCTAGATTCCCTTCGGCTTCGATATATACATTTCCATTTGGTAGATTCTTTACATATCCTTTTATCCCCAATGAGAAAGCTTTTTCCTGAGTGCTTTTTCGATACCAAACTCCCTGTACTTTTCCTTTTACGGTGATGTTGTAGTGTTTTGACATAAAAATAATGTCTCAAATTTCTTTTTACTAAAATACAAATGATTGGAAGATTACTATGAAGTGATTTAAACTTTTTTGCCTGTCTACTGACCAGCCTGCCTGGCACTGATCCTTATGTTAATCAGGATCAGGGACGGAAGGGCTGCTGGTACTGCCTTTGCCTATAATCGCTACTACCATGTAATCGCTACCCTCGCTGTCCCCGATAGCAATCAGTACCGATGTTGCTACGATCATGCACCTCTTCTTTCCTGTCATGTTAAAAAGTATAGTGTCCCAGACCAGATATGTAGAAGAAAACATCTTAGAAATACTATGGTTGACAACCGAGAAATGGTGTTAAACACAGTAAAAGCTTCAATTAAGGCAGTTTTGTGCTCATTTAGGGCAGCTAGATTGTCAAATAAGGCAGCTTTGTGCTCATTTAGGACAGTTAAATCGTCAAATAAGACAGTTTTAATGTCGGGTAAAGCATCTTTACTCTCATTTAGGACAGCCTTAGTGTCAAGTAAAGCAGGTTTATTCTCATTTAGGGCAGCTAGAACTTCATCCGTGGCAGCAAAAAGACCTTCCGTGGCATTAAAAAGTGTAGTTACCACAGGTTTGCCTGCAAGAACAGCATATATTTTGTGGATATCTCTATGTTTTTCCATAGGAAAAAAGAAATAAAACATCACTTAAAATATACATGCCATATTACTTTATAATTTTGAACACTTCCTGTTTGCCCGGGGTATCGACAAGCCGTATACCTATTACATAATCTGGGATGATGGAGTGGTATCCTTCGCGGATGCAGCATACCCATACATAATTTCAAATTATAATACGTTCCTTTAGAATTCTTTATGAAAAAGATATGGGTATACGGTAGCTGGCAGGGTAGAATTGAAGCGAAAAAGTTTAAATCGCTTCTATAAATTCTTATTATATTCTTCCAATATTCGAATAGCTTTTTCATCGGTAACAGTATCAAATTCATCATAAAACTGTCCCACTGCCCTGAAGTTGTATGGGGTTTGCAAACAGATTACTTCGTTTACATAAGGAGAATTGTTTAGTTTTTTAATTGCCGATGTTGGTGCTACAGGGATTGCCACAACAATTTGAGCCGGTTTCATCTTGTGTACCAATTCGATAGTAGCCAAAATTGTGTTTCCTGTAGCAATTCCATCATCTACAACAATCACTATTTTATCTTTTACATCCTGAGGTTGTGAATTTTTATAATACTGATCCCGACGACGGGCCAATACTTCCCGTATCTTTTTCGTTTCTTCTTCAATATACGCTTCTGAAGCTTCTATAGCAGTACTTAAAATCCTACTATCCAGGCTTACTGCCCCGATAGCGTATTCTTTGTTATAAGGATGTCCGATCTTTTTGGTTAGTGCAACATCGAGAGGGGCGTTTAATGCCTTTGCTACGATGGCTCCCAGTGGCAATCCTCCTCTTGGTATGGCTAGAACTGCTACGTTTTTATTATTAAAGTAAAGCAATTTTTCGGCCAATAGCATACCGGCTTCGGTTCTGTCCTTAAACATATCTTATTTTGTTTTAAAACCTTATGTAATACCAATTTATAAGCATCGTGTAAACCACTGTGCCGATATGTGGGCAACTTGTTCTAATTTCCCGGGCTCTTCAAAAAGATGTGATGCTTCGGGTATGATCTTCAGTTTCCGCTCACAGGTTAATTTTCGATATGCTTTTTCATTTAGCTGAATTACAATATCATCCCAACCCCCTACGATAAATAAGGTGGCAGCGGTTACCCTATGTAGTTCGTTCATGGCCATATCTGGTCTGCCACCTCTCGACACTACTGCACTAATTTCTTTACCAAAAAAGGCCGCAGCTCTTAAAGCAGAAGCAGCACCGGTACTTGCCCCAAAATATCCTGTCTGGAATTTCTTGGTTTCAGCATCATTTTTAATCCAATTCGTTACAGCAATTAATCTTTCTGTTAATAAATCTATGTCGAATCTGTTTTCGTAGATGTTATCTTCTTTTTCGGTCAAAAGATCAAACAACAACGTTGCCAGTCCTTTCTGCTGTAAAACTCTGGCAACATAATTGTTTCTGGGGCTTAATCTGCTACTTCCACTTCCGTGGGAAAAAATTACGATTCCGGTTGCATTTTCGGGGATCGCAAGATTACCGTGTAGGGTGATATTACCAACCTGAATTGAAACGGGTTTATGTGTATCTTCCAGTATCATTTTTTCTGATTTTTAAGAACTTGGTTTTAAAGAGGCTCTATGCTGTACTATAGTAATGGCCAGTGCACCATAACCCATAGCAATAATGAGTAAGGAAATGATACCTCCCAATATCGGTATAAAGGTTATTAATCGGATCACTATGGCTATAGCGAGCGCTAAGAAAACAATAGTCCAGAAGTTCCAGGATTTCTCGTTTCTACTGTTTAAGTAATGGGTTATTAGCAATGCGACTACCAGATGTCCAAATAATAAACTGAACAGATACAAAGTGGTAAGGAATAGTCCTATCGGAATCCCAATAATAATTATACATGTTACTATTATCAATAAAGGGATTCCTATTAGATAAGCGATACCATATCCCAGACTTTTAAAGATATCTTTGTCTAAAAAGGCAACAGCTTTAGAAAACCAGTTTTTAAATAAAGCATTAAAGAGTAAGAGTACAAGGAAAGCAGAAAGAATATAGAACATCCAGAAACTTAATGCTGCAGCACCAAAAAATCCCCAGGAAAATTGATGTTCTTCTCTTGCCAAATCTTCGTTAAATGATGCCGTAGCATTAATTAGTGAATTTTTAAAATCAACTTCTCCATCTTCTGCCCAATATTCTACATCGGCATAGAACTTTGCATTATCACCTATCTCGATGGTTTCTGCTACGATTTTAGAGGCACCTCGAATTTCTCCATTTAGAACTACTTTTCCTCCATAGAATGTCGCTTCTTTAGCAATTTTTCCATTTACCGTTACATTGCCCCCACAGACTTTGGCCATACCTTTGATTTCACCATCAATATCCAAATTACCAGAGCAGGAAATGAGATTCCCGCGGATGATGGCTTCATCTGTTATGATAATTTCGCCGCCAGCGGCAACAACATCATCACCTACTTCGGTATCAATAGTGAGACTGCCACCCGCAGTTCGTATATCATCGGCTACGTATCCTTTGATCATGATTTCTCCACCTGCAGCAATCAAATCCTGACTTATAGAATCTTTTAAGGTAATGTCACCTCCTGCGGTAACTACATCTCCAACTACCTTAGCGTTTATCTTTACTTTTCCACCGGTAAGATATATGTCGTCATTCTGTTCTTCTGAAACGGTAACTTCTTCTTCGGCCTGGAATTGAGCCAAGGTGAGGATTGGTAACAGAAATGCAAATACTACTACTATTGTTTTCATATCAGGTAAGGTTTTGGTTGTAACAATCAATGTATGAATACATCCCCTATTACAAAATGACATTGGTCAACTATTACTTGTTTTTTAATAACCTGGTGTCTCTTTAAAGTTTTTGCAGATGACAAAAATCAGTTTCTGAGCACTATACCTTTTGTACCTTGTTAACATACAAGATATTGTATATGGATAAGCAAAAAGAATTTATAGCGTTGGATGTTTCGCATCCGATTTGGAGTCATTTTTTTACTATAGCTCCTTTGGTTATTATAGGAACCAAAGAGAGTGAGGGGTATGATATGGCTCCAAAACATCTGGCAATGCCTATTGGTTTTGACAATTACTTTGGTTTTGTCTGCACTCCCAGACATAGTACCTATCAGAATGTGCTGCAAACTAAAGAGTTTTCGGTAAGTTTTCCTTTACCAAATCAGGTACTGTTGGCTTCCATAAGTGCTTCACCAAGAGCCGAAGGTATTTCAAAGTCAGATCAAATAGTAGATGCACTACCCACTATAAAAGCGAATACCATAGATGCGCTATTGGTTGCTGATTCTTATCTGTATCTGGAATGTGAATTGTTTAAAATTATAGACGGATTTGAAGAAAATAGTATCATTACCGGTAAGATTCGGGCTGCGTCTGTACATCCCGATTATTTAAAAGTTTCTGAAAAAGATGAGCAGGAACAGCTTGGCGAACATCCATTACTGGTTTATATAGCCGATGGTCGATTTGCTGAGATTTCTGAAACCTTCAATTTTCCATTTCCAAAGGATTTTATGCGATGAAGAATGATGTAGCCATAGCAAATAAGATACATAAGCATCTTACAGAATGCAAAGATGAAATGTTGACTTTCCTGAAAAAATTAGTAGCAATGGAATCCCCTTCCAATTCTATAAAATCACAGCATAGAATCCTTGATGTACTCAAGAAGGAATTTGAAAGGATAGCCTATGATACGCTACACGTTCAGGGCAAAAAAACAGGTGGATATCTCTATGCGCATCCTAAGAATAGAGATAAACAACTTCCACTGCAACTTTTAATAGGGCATTGCGATACTGTCTGGCCGATAGATACAATAAAGGAAATGCCGATATTGAGTAGTAATGATAGGATCAAAGGACCGGGAATTTACGATATGAAAGTGGGCCTGACCCAAATGATTTTTGCATTGAGATCGATTAAAGAATTGTCATTGGATGTATCGGTTACACCAATTGTTTTGATAAATTCTGATGAAGAGATTGGTAGCATAGAATCATCAAATACCATTAAAAGACTAGCCAGAATCTCATCAAGGGCCTATGTTTTGGAACCACCACTTGGCTTGGATGGAAAATTAAAAACCGCAAGAAAGGGGATTGGTCGTTTTACCATCACTGCGAAAGGAAAAGCAGCACACGCAGGCCTGGATCCTGCTAAAGGGATCAATGCAATCGTAGAGTTATCTCATCAGGTACAAAAACTCTATGCCATGAACGATATTAAAAAAGGGATCACAGTAAATGTAGGAATGATTGAGGGTGGTATTTCACCCAATGTGGTAGCTCCCGAGAGTAAAGCGGTGGTAGATGTTAGAGTATTGAACGACAATGATGGCCAATATATAACCCAAAAGATTAAATCTTTAAAACCAAATCTTCCCGATGTAGTATTACAGATCGAAGGTGCAATTAAAAGGCCCCCAATGGAAAAAACCATTCGCAATCAGGAATTATGGAAAGCAGCTCAGCAGAAAGGAAAACTTTTAGGACTTGAGCTACAGGAAGCCACAGCAGGAGGAGGCTCTGATGCAAATACTACCAGCCAGTATACCGCTACATTAGATGGGTTGGGCACCCCAGGGGATGGAGCACATGCCAATCACGAATATATTTTACAGAACAAGTTGATAGAGAGGACAGCATTGCTTGCCCTGTTACTTTTAACTCAACCTTTAAATCATCAAGTCATGAAAGGGGTATAAGTTAAAAATTTTGATACCTCCCGAAGCGTCGGGATCTAATTATTAAAATAAATACATATAAACAGATGAATCATCAATATATCTATACATCACTCACCCGAATTTCTGATCTGGCAGAAGAAGGGTTTGCCTTAAAACAGCTTCGTAAAGACCAATGGGAAACCGGCGATTATGTAATCTGCAAAATTGTGGATGCCGGAAGTAATACTCTAAACCTGGAGCTCCCTAATGGAAGAATGCGAGGAGTAATAGGTGGTGAATCCATTGTGGGAGCTCTGGGCGAGCGTTTTGCCACCCTGGAAGCCACAGGAACCTGGAAAAAAGTAGCAGATGATCTCAAAATGCATGTCTTAACCGGAGCCGGCCTGTTGGGGAAATTAACTTCTAAGTCGGTTTTTATTCCCAACATGATGGAGGTGATCTATACAGCTCATGCTTTTAGAGGAGAAAAAAAAGTAACCATGGATAGTTTTGTAGAACCGATAGAGGAAATACCTTTTGAGACACCGGTGATCCTTTTTGTAGGGACATCGATGTCTGCCGGCAAGACTACTTCGGCTAGAATTGTTACCAATCTGTTTAAATTGGCCAGACTAAAGGTTGTTGGTGCCAAACTTACAGGAGCTGGGCGTTTTAAAGATATTCTGGCGGTTAAAGATGTAGGTGCCGATGTAGTACTGGATTTTGTAGATGTTGGGCTGCCATCTTCTATTTATCCAAGAGAAAAGTACCAGTTTAAATTGCGACAGCTGTTAAGCAGAATCGCTTTGCAAAATGCAGATGTAGCCATCATTGAAATAGGAGCATCCCCTTTGGAACCCTATAATGGCGATATTGCGATCAACGCTATAAGAGATCAGATAAAATGTTTGATTTTGAGTGCTTCAGATCCCTATGCAGTGCACGGGCTGATGAAGGCTTTTGATATTGTACCGGATATTGTAACAGGAATTTCTACCAATACCCTTGCCGGAAGGAGAATGGTAGAAGAGTTGTGTAAAGTCAGGGCCTTAAATCTTATAGATCCCAATACTACAGAAGAGTTAAAACGTATTTTATCTTCAAGCACAGGATTTTCACTTTAAAATGATATTGTCATGAAAGGAATCATATCAAGATTTTCTATAGGAGAGGACGCATCAAAAAAAGCGAACTGGGCTTTTGGGACAAATTGATGGTGAGTATGGTAAAGTTGTTCAAGAATAATCCAAATATGCCAAAATACTTTTTAGAAGATTTTGATTTTGTGGCAAAAGAAAATATTCTACCCATAGTTAGTACTATTAAAGAACTTCAATCTGAAAAGACTGCCATCTAAAGAATCAATACTTAGCTGGAGTATCTGTAAATGAGTTTAACGCCATCATGAGGTATGATATTGATCATAGCAAATAGGATCATATACCAGTATATTGTCTTTTTAAATATCGTATAATGAGAAAATTAGCAGGTGTTTTTCTTTTATGTATCACCTTTGGAAGTACCTATGCACAAGCTATAACACCACATGTACATAAGAAGAATGATAAAAAAGTAACAGTTTCCAACCTTAAAAAACTGGTAATTATTGGGTTGACAGATAATCTAGAGGCGCGTACTACTTTCGAAAGAAAAATGAAAGCAAGGCTAAGCGATTACCACATTGATGCCTATCAAAGTACAGAAATCTCTTCGATCATTTTTACCACGGTAGATAAAGCTGAAGAAGAATTGAATGAACTAATAGCAATAGTATCACAAAAAGGGCATGATAATTTTATGATCACAGCAGTAACAGGAGTAGAAGAAAAAAGAGAAGATGCAGAAGGATATTTCGGGACTTATAAAGTATATCACTTAGAAACTGATATTTATACGCTTGATGCTAATCAAATATCATTAGTATGGGGTATGTGTCTGGACATTTATGACTACCAATTAGAAGCACTTGCAATAGAAGATTATGTGCATGCCATCATATTTCAGATGGAGTATGAGAATATGCTATCAAATGATCATAAAACAGCACAACTTCCAGACACTAATTAATCTTAATAAGAATTCATATAGATGATCATTGTCATATTTTCCTGAAGAAGAGTTCAATATTTTAGTGAGAAACCATTAAAATTTCAGAAATGCAACGTTCGAAAAAAGTATTGTTGATTATTTTGTCGCTAGCAGTGCTGTTCTTCTTATGGGCAACGTGGTATACATATGAATACTCTATGGAAGTTGCAGAGGCGTATCAGGTGAATTCTCCTGATCTGGATCAAAGGCTTCTTATTGCCACACAAGGAAGTGTTTTTAAAGATACCATCACCAATGGAATAGTGAATCACTTTAAGTCGGATTCTATATTTATTAAAATTATTGATGTTTCTTCTTTGACCGAAGTGAATCCTGAAGAGTATAACGCAATAGTAATCATGCATACCTGGGAAAATTGGAAACCACCATTTGTCGTAAGACAGTTTATCGAAAGAACAATAGATGATAAGGATAAAATGATGGTGTTAACAACTTCTGGAGAAGGCACATATCAAATCACAGAAGTTGATGTGCTTACAGGAGAATCTAATCTGGAAGAAGCACCCGATTTTATAAATAAGATGATTACCAGACTAGAATTGATACTGAACTCGAGATGAGTTTACGATAATCAAAGGATAAACAATGTAGAAATCATGAAAAAAATTATAGTCACTTTAATAACATTACTATTGTTTGGCTGTTCAACCGTAAGAGTAGTTGATAGCTGGAAAAATGAAGAGGTATTGTTTTTTAAACCACAAAAACTTCTGGTTTTGGGGGTTACTCAAAACCTTACAGCGCGTAAAATTTTTGAAGATAACCTTAAAAAAGAGTTTGCGAAGCGCAATATTAATGCGTATGAAAGCACTGCTGTTTTTGATGAATCTTTTACCGATTCTAAAAGAACTGAAGAAGAAATAGATACGATGATCACAGAACTTTCTGAAAAAGGTTTTGATGCAGTAATCATTACTGCGGTCAAAGGCGTTGATGAAAGAAGAAGCTATGATCGCGGATATTATACTGTAGGATATAGTTGGACACGCTTTGGTCGTTATTATTATAGATATCAGGACATATACTATACTCCGGGATACTACAACGAATATAAAGTTTATCATCTAGAAACTTCAATTTACAATATGAATGAAGGCGAGGATAAATCTTTGGTCTGGGTTGGTGCTCTGGATATAGTAGACCCTCAAACTATCACTACTACTGTTAATGATTATGTGGGTGCTATCATGACCCGATTAGAACATGATGGTATAATTACCAGATTATAAGATGGGTTTTACCATGTTTTCTGGATAAAAATGCTTATTCGGAGATATTTTTTCAGAAAAACAAGCTATCAAAAATCATATTTTTCAGGTTTTTAGGTAATTCATTTCTAATATCCTGCATTTCTCCTGGCGAAATATATTTTCGCAATAGAAAAAATGTGGTTTGGATGTAGTGCTCAGCTATTTCATTAGATCCAAAATCATAGATAGAAGTAACACCATCAAAAGACCTTACCAGATCGATGAATTGCTCCATATGTTTTATTTTATCCTTTTTGGTTTTGATTGTCCATCCGTTTACGTAGACAGCTTTTAAAAACATGGGTAGCTGTGCAACTAGTTGTAAAGACTCTTCGACAGAAATAATTTCTCGTAATCCGTGTAAAATAGCAGATAAAATACGTCCTGCTTTGTCGGGGTTATCTTTCAGGTTCATTTCTTCGGCATATTCTTTTAAAAAGGTATTTGCCTCTGTTGCATATTGATTAAAATTGAGTGCCATGATAAACAGGTTTTAGTTTTTAATTTAAATAATTGATATATAAAGTTATAGCCTTCAAAGAAGTATTAGTATGATAATTGTCATATGAATTGGTAGTAACATCTTCTAATTTTGACTGTATAAAATCAGTTAACTATGAAAAAAATTCTTGTACCGATAGATTTTTCTGAATATTCAGAGTATGCATTGCAAGTAGCAGCAACTTTGGCCAAACAACAAAATGCTGAAATCATCGTGTTGCATATGCTAGGATTGTCTGAAGCTGTATTGACCAAAAATGAAGGTCAGGAAGTTGCTGAAGCAATGTATTATATGAAACTTGCTGAAAAGAGGTTTAAAACTTTTTTAGATAAAGATTACCTAAAAGGAATTAAGGTAACAGAGACTGTACAGAATTATAAGATCTTTAGTGAAATTAACGATGTAGCAAATGAAAATGATGCAGATCTTATTGTAATGGGTTCTCATGGTACCAGTGGATTAAGGGAAGAAGTTTTTATAGGCTCAAATACAGAGAAAGTAGTGCGTACTTCAGATATTCCTGTATTGGTAATAAAGAATTGGGCTGAAGATTTTAAGATAAAAGATGTTGTATTTGCCTGTGATTTTAAAATAGAGAATCTACGTGCTTATCATAATGCCATAAGATTATTTAATTCTTTAGGGGCCAATGTTCATTTGTTATATGTTAATTTGCCGGGAGAACGATTTAAAAGTACAAATCAAATGGTAGAAAGGGTGAAAGAGTTTCTTTTTAAAGCAGACTCAGGCAACCTTGAGATGCATGACAGGGTGGTGTATTATAGTGATTATACCGTAGAAAGCGGAGTGTTTAATTACAGTAATATGGTAGATGCCGATGTCATTGCAATCCCAACGCATGGCCGTCGTGGATTAGCACATTTCTTTAGCGGAAGTATCGGCGAAGATATTGCTAATCATGCTACCAAACCTGTGATAACGTTTAAAATATAGACGCACTTGTTTAACCCGTTTTATGCATTAGAACTTCGTGATGAAGCTTTCAGATGCAATAAAATATGACATTTTCTAAGTTTTAGCATAGCACCGCTACGGTTAAACTTAAAAATGTAGCGTAGCGCTATATTTTGCAGTAGCTGGAAGCTGTAATACCTGCCCGCCTATTTGCCGACACAGGTAGATACGCAGGCGGGGATTTTCTAATGCATAAAACGGGTTTAAGTATCTGTCAGGTTTCTAATGCCTGACAGGTCTTATAAGAAGAATTCATAAAGTTCCTAAAGCAATCTCAATCATCTTACTGAATGTAGTTTCCCTTTCTTCTGAAGATGTTCTCTCTCTGGTTACCAAAGAATCTGAAATAGTTAAAATAGCCAATGCTTTTACATTAAATTTTGCAGCTATGGTATACAATCCTGCAGCTTCCATTTCTACACACAGTATCCCGAATTCTGCCCATTGTTTGTATGACTCCGGATTATCTTCATAGAATTCATCGGTAGATAATACGTTCCCGGCTTTGATAGGAATGTTATGATCGATGGCATACTGAGCAGCTTTCATAAATAATTCAAAGCTTGCCGTAGGAGAATAATCTGAATTAATGAATCTTGAATTATTGATGCCTGATGTAGAAGAGGCAGCCATGGCGATTACGATATCCCTGAGTTTTACATCCTTTTGGTAAGAACCGGCAGAACCTACGCGAATCAGATTTTTAACACTATAATCATTAATTAATTCATGACAATATATTAATGCCGAAGGGATTCCCATCCCGGTTCCTTGCACAGAAACGCGCTTGCCATTGTATGTTCCTGTGTAGCCTAACATACCCCGTACTTCATTATAACAGACAGGTTCATCAAAGAAAGTCTCGGCGATCCACTTAGCCCGCATCGGATCTCCTGGCAATAAAACCGTTTCGGCAATTTCTCCTTTTTGGGCGGCAATATGTATGCTCATCTGATTTATTTTGAAGTTACTATGGTCACCCCAGATGAGGTGCCTATTCTGGAAACCCCTAAATCAATATATTGTTTAGCTGTTTCCAAATCCCGGATTCCTCCCGATGCTTTAATCTGTATTGTATCTCCCACCTCATTTTTCATCAGTTTCACATCTTCCAGGGTAGCACCACCAGTTCCAAATCCAGTAGAAGTTTTTATAAAATCGGCTCCGGCATGTATTGATAGTTTGCAGGCAATTTTCTTTTCTTCATCGGTGAGATAACAATTTTCAAAAATTACTTTTAGCAGATTATCTCCAATCGTTTTTTTTACAGCTTTAATCTCATCTTCTACAATCTTGTAATATCCAGATTTTAACAAACTGATATTGATGACCATATCAATTTCGTTTGCACCCTGCTCAATGCATTTCCGGGCTTCAAACACCTTAACGCTATTAACGATAGCTCCAAGGGGAAAGCCTACCACTGAAGCTACTTTGATATCTGTATGCATAAGTTCGCTGTTGGCCAGGGCTACATAATAACTGTTTACACAAACTGCATAAAAATCATGTTCTTTCGCCTCGAGACAAAGTTTTTTAATATCTGCTACGGTCGCATTGGCTTTAAGCAACGTATGGTCTATATATTTGTTGAGCTGTATCCTCATTGAGATGAATTGATTACACTTATAATATCCCTCTTTTGCAGCACTCCGGATTGTCGCCAGAGCTGTTTCCCGTTTTTGAACAGAATCATAGTTGGAACACCCCGTACCTGGTATTTTGATGCCAGGGGTTGATTTTTATCAACATCGATCTTTATAATTTTGATGTTTTCTCCCAGTTCATCTTTGACTTCTTTCAGAATCGGAGCAAGTACTTTGCAAGGACCGCACCAATCAGCAAAAAAATCTACCAACACCGGGGTTTTTGAATCTATGATAGTATTAAAACTACTTTTCATTACATAATTTTTTGATCATTAGGCTAAATTTATAATAATGTATTGAGAAAGTGTTTGATTAAAGAAATTAACTTACTTCAGGAGGATCATTATACTTTTTTAACAAATGCATAATTGTTGTTATCGGAATTTCGATAGAATATGTTCCCGTGTATGACGGACAAATAACACAATCATCAAAATAGAATTCAACCGTATCATCATCCACTACAAAATTGTTTTTATAGGCTTTAAAATCTCCCTGGGATAACTCCCAGCAATCATAATATAGCTCGCCAGAATTGATTCCTTCTTTAATAATTGTATTTATGACGGTAAATATTTTTTCTTCAGACCCTGTTTCAAAAAAATCATTGAAATAAACAAAATCATGTTTTTTGAGATCAAAATTTACACAATCGAAAAGATAGGTAGAATATAACATCCCAGAATAGTAATTCTCTTTGTATAGCACCACACTGATAAGGTCGTTTTTTACATTATAAATTTTATAGTCGATAATCCTTTTGTCTCTAAATCGATTTATTTTTAAGGTATCACAAAGTAATTCTTTGTCTTCGAGGATCTGATTTTCGGTTTTTTCAATATTCAAATAGTTTTCTTTGATAAAATTATTAAATACCGAGTAGAGTGGATCGATTTTCTCATTCAGATAAGGATATTTATAATCCAATACATAAAGATCTTCTTCTTTGTAGAATTTCTTTGAGACCACCAGTTCTTGCAACTGCACTTTATCATCTTCAGCTTTAATCAATCGTTCTCGTTTGATAGATTTTGTTTTCTCCTGATCAAGCTCCAGGCTTTCTTCAGAAAAAACGATAGAGGTATCACCAGTTTTTTGATCTGTATTTTGCACAGTTTCTATTTCTTTAGGATCTGTGGTTTTTTGAGGCGATGTATCTTTTTTACAGGCAATACAACTTAAAAAAATAAGGCAAGCGATAAGGGTTTTCATAGTATTTGAATTTATGTAATATAAAAGTAAACCTGTTAGTGATCAAAAAATATGATATTAATCAGCTTGTATTCTAAATTAAAAGGGGTGAGTTTATAACCAAACTCACCCTATAATAATATGATTTAATCAATAGAATTCCACGCAGGTCTGCCCCTTTAGTTCATTCAAAAAAGACCATTCCTGCCTGCTCGCCGCAAGGCAGGTTGAAGCAATTGAAAAAAGTTTAAACCACTTCAATAATATATTAAAGGTTCTCATATATACCCAACCTATTTTTGAGGGTATTTATTTCCTGTTGAACTTGATGAACACGCTCCAGCAAGCGTATGATCACTTCGACACCTTCTAGATTGATTTCTAATTCTTTATTGAAGAGTAAAATTTGCTCTAATTTGGGAAGTTCTTCTGAGTTTAAAAATGCAGTTTGTTGAACCGTAATGATCTCTATCAGTCCAAATTCATGCAAGGAGTTGATAAATGAAAACTCTATTTCATGGCTTGTGCAAAATTCTAACACCGGTATGAGCTGTTCTTTGGTCATTGTAGTGTATTTAAAGTTTGGATAATTCTTTAAATAATTCTTTTTGTTTATGAGAAAGGTTTTTGGGTATTTTGATGGTATATGTAATGTATAAATCCCCAAATCGCCCTTCCTTTTTATATATAGGAAATCCTTTTCCTTTTAGTTTTACCTTAGTGCCGTTCTGAGTTTCGGGCTTTACTTTTAGTTTTACTTTTCCATCCAGGGTATCGATGGTAATCTCGCCTCCTAAAACTGCGGTATAGATATCAATATCCTTATTTAAGTACAAGTCACTTTTGTCACGCTTAAAAGAGGTTTTATTTTCTATGATGAAAGTAATATATAAATCACCGTTTGGCCCTCCACCAATTCCCGGCCCACCATGGTCTTTGATTTTAATTGTTTGTCCATTTTCGACCCCTGCAGGAATGGTAATCCGAATGTTTTTTCCATTAACTGTCAATGTACGTTTATGAGTCTTATATACGTCCATCAGGTCAAGATGTAATGCTGCATTATAATCTTCTCCTCTGAATTTCACCTGGCTACGCCTATAACTTCTTCCTGTCCCGCCAAACATGGTTTCAAAAAAGTCAGAAAAGTCGCTTCCAGAGAAATCACCATAAGATTGTTGACCCCCGGGGCTGCGATATTGTCGTTGTGATTGTTGTGCTTTTTCGAATTCCTCGGCATGTTTCCAGTCCTTGCCGTATTGATCGTATTTTTTACGATTTTCGGGATTACTTAATACCTCATTGGCCTCATTGATTTCTTTAAATTTTCTTTCGGCTTCTTTATCATTTGGATTTAGGTCGGGGTGATATTTTCGGGCTAATTTCCTATATGCTTTTTTTATATCACCTTCTGAAGCATTTTTAGGGATACCTAATATTTTATAGTAATCAATAAACTCCATATTTTTATTGAGAATTAGTTGTTGAAGTCATCTCGACTATTTTTCAAAAATTAACTTCAGTCTGCCCAGCATCATCAATTCGGATTTGTTTTTACCAGAAAAAGCACCAGCAATAGCATTCACAGTGCTCCAAATCAGTTGTTTTATTTTGTCTGTAAAACGCTTTTTGTTCTCATTATAATACTCTTCAAATTGATTAAAACATTCTTCGGCATTTAATTCCTGGTAGTCCAGCCAGTCAAAAACAATCTCGATTTGAAAAGAAGCATCTGCACCAAAGTCATCTTCGATATCATCTACTTTTAACCATTCTGATTTCACGATTTTCCGTAAAGAATCATATTCAGATTTGCGAACTACTTTATCAGAGGCAGCTATGGCATAGAATAACTTTCCCAGGTTTTGATAAAATGTGATTCCTATGTTTTGCGTTGTGTTCATATCATATAAAATTTATGGATTTATAAGATAAATGTAGGCAGTCGTTATGAAGTTTTTTATGATATAAATCAGTTGATTTATGATAAAATAGTGGTATTATCGGGTAATCAAATTAGCCTGAATTAGCATAAACTCACTCAAATTATTTAGATCTATTGCTCCAACCAATGCATCCTGGTCTGTAACAGCAAAAAAGTCTCTTTTCTCGGTATTGATTAGTTTAAAAATATCTTTTAGATCTGCATTAACAGCAATAGATCTGAATGATGCAGACATAATATCTTTTACAGGCAGGTTTTTGTTTTTCGAGTTTTTAATAATGTCTTTGTGATGAAGAATGCCAACTATCTTAGAGTTTTTGACGACGACAAAATTCTTTTCGGTTCCCGAAAGCAAAAGTTCTATTACATCTTCAATGGTATTTTCGGGAGTTAATGTAGTGATATTTGTTAGCATTGCCTCATGTACCTTATGTCCTTTAAGTAAGGCAAGTTGCCGCACCATTTTATTTTCGCCGTAGGCACCAACAAAAATGAATAATGCAATAATGATAAGAAATGGATTGTATAAAATACCAATAAACACAAAAATCAACGCTACAAATTGACCTATTCCCGAGGCAATATTTGTGGCGGTTACCCGGTCCATTTTCATTGCAAGGATCGCTCTAAGCACACGACCTCCATCCATTGGGAAAGCAGGGATAAAATTAAATATCGCCAATACCAAATTGGCAGAAAAAAGATAAATCAATAGATTTTGTGTAGTAACATGGCTCAATGTTTCTTCTATTTGAGAGGGTTCCTGGTCAAAGAAAAATGAAGTATTGATAAAGAGAAGTAATATAAAAGCAATACCAATGTTTACCGCAGGTCCGGCCAATGCAATTAATAATTCCTGCTTGGGGTTTTCGGGGATGGTATCCATAGAGGCAACCCCGCCAATAGGTAGCAGTGTTATTTTTTTGGTTTTCACACCAAATTTTCGGGCAGTAAGAATATGTCCGAATTCATGGAACACCACACAAACAAACAGGAGGAGGATAAAAATGGTGCTCATCAAAGCGTTTTGAATGGTGCCTCCTGATTTTAGTTCTAAAAATACAACCCAGGCCAGGATGAAAATAAAGGTCCAGTGGATTTCAATTCTCACATTAAATAGCTTTCCTAAATTCAATATACCCTTCATGATTCATAATTTTTGGTTAAAGTATCCAAAGAAGTGATAATAAGAAATGATGAATATCAGTTTTAACCGTTGTTTGTGTTATTTTTGATGACAGGTTTTGAGACTCTTCGTATGTGTGAATTATTGTAAGAATTATCTGAAGGATAAACACTATATTTAAGAGCTTATTTTGAAACTTTTACAACAACCGTATAAAATAAATAACAACCTCCCTGATTGATCATATGAAGGTTTTTGAGAAACAAAGTAATATTTTTAAGATTTTATCCGAAGGCGTTTCTGAAGGTATTATCGTGGTAAACGAAGAGCAGATTATTGTAGCCTGTAATGGATCGGCTAATGAAATATTTGGATATGAGACTGATGAGTTGGTAGGGATGTCTCTTAATATCTTAATCCCACAGGAGTATCATAAAAAGCACAAAGTGCATTTTGAAGGTTTTGTGCAGAAGAAGGAGAAACGGTATATGGGTAAGGGGAGAGATATTTATGGAGTGCGAAAAGACGGCACTAAGTTTCCGGTAGAGGCCGGACTTAACCCTTTCTCTATCTATGGTAATAATTATGTAATGACATTGGTTATTGATATTACCTTGCGTAAAGAACAAGAACAAGAAATAAAAGAGCTGAATGCATTATTAGAGCAAAAGATAGAAAAACGTACAGAAGAATTACATTTCACCATTAAAGAACTACAAGAAGAGGTAAAGCTTCGTAAAGAAGCAGAGTCTAAAATAAAAGAATCCCTAAAAAAAGAACGAGATCTGAACGAGTTGAAAACTAAGTTTTTATCTCTGGTTTCGCATGAATTCAAAACACCGCTTAGTGGTATTCTTACTTCGGCAACGCTAGTAGGAAAATACACTAAAGAAAAACAGCAGGATAAAAGAGAAAAACATCTTGATACCATAAAAAATAAGGTAAAATATCTAGATAATATCCTTAACGATTTCTTATCAATTGAGCGTCTTGAAACTGGAAAAGCGACCTATAAGTTTAGTACATTTCCGCTTAGTAAAGTAATTAACGAAGTCGTATATGATGCCAATATGTTGCTTAAAGACGGGCAAAGGATCAATTATCCAAACGATGTAGATAGTTATACTTTGGAGTTTGACGAAAAGATTCTGGAGCTTGTTCTATCCAACCTGATTAATAATGCCATTAAGTATTCTGGTGAAAATACGATCATAGATCTGCAAGTAGGATTTGAAGATGATGCGCTGGTTTTTACGATTATAGATCAGGGTATCGGAATTCCTGAAAAAGAACAGAAATTTATATTTAATCGATATTTTAGGGCAGAAAACGCCTTATTGGATCAAGGAACAGGGATCGGATTAAATATTGTAAAGAGCCATTTGGAAAACCTGGGAGGGAATATTATTTTTACAAGTAAAGAAAACGAGGGTTCAATATTTACTGTCAAAATACCAGTTGCTAACAATCACCAATCATGATGAAAACTATTTTGTTGATAGAAGATGATGCTGCGCTTAGGGAAAACACCGCAGAACTTTTAGAACTTTCTGATTATAAGGTTATCACCTCACCAAACGGAAAGATCGGTATTACAAAAGCAAAAGAAGAAAAACCAGATATAATCGTTTGTGATATTATGATGCCCGAGGTTGATGGATATGGGGTTTTGGAGGCCTTATCATATGATAAAACCACTAACCAGATTCCTTTTATATTTTTATCTGCCAAAACCGAGCATAAAGAAATTCGAAAAGGAATGGATCTGGGAGCCGATGATTATCTCACCAAACCCTTTGAGGAAGAAGAACTGATAAGTGCTATCGAAAGCCGTTTGGCTAAAGCTCAAATCATTGCTAATATCCTGGAAGAACGTACAACCCAATCGGGAGAAGATCAAAATGAAGATGGACTCAGAAACCTGCATGAACTCAAAAACTTTTTTGATGATCATGGGGAGGTCTCCGGGTATAAAAAAGGGGAAGTGATCTATAAAGAAGGAGAACATTCCAATAAGATATTCCTGATCCTGAAGGGTGTTATAAAATCTCACAAAATGGATGAAAGTGGTAAAGAATTGATTACAGCACTATATAAGGCAGACGATTTTCTGGGGTTTACCTCATTTATAGATAATACTCCTTATCAGGAATCTGCAACTGCGGTTGAGGATTCAGAGCTGGCCGGGATATCAAAGAATAGCCTTAAAGAGATATTAGAAAAAAGTAAAAATATTTCTCTTGAGCTAATGGAATTGCTTACCGATAATCTGTCTGAAATCAAAGAGCAGTTATTGCAAATGGCCTATAGTTCTGTGCGAAAAAAAACAGCTCAAACCATACTTCAATTTGCCGAGGTACTAAACAAAAAACCTGAAGACAGTATCAAAATATCAAGAAATGACCTGGCTAGCGTAGCCGGTATTGCCACAGAAAGCTTGATACGTACATTGTCCAGTTTTAAAAAAGATGGATTAATAGAAATTGAAGGGCGTAATATCAGGATTTTAGATTTACCTGGCCTTCAGTTGGTAGAATAAAAAACTACAAAATATAGCTAAACTGATTTTTGTCATTCTTTTCATGGATGTGCCCTGATACATTTGTTGTATTAAAAAGTATGTATGAAGAAGAATATCCTGATCCCTACAGATTTTTCTGAAAATTCGTGGAACGCTATTACATATGCACTATCATTTTTTAAAAAGGAACAATGTGATTTTTATTTTCTGCACGTTACTCCTTATACAGAAATGATGGGTGGGGATTCTTTTTATAGTTCAAAGGATACCGTATTAGAAAAAATTACAAGTAGTGACAAAGAGCAAATGCAATCACTGCTCAAAAGAGTCGAGAAATCATCACTCAATACAAAACACCGTTTTTTTACTATTAACGAATATATCTTCTTTGTAGACGCAATAAGAAAACAAATTAAGGAGAAGAGTATTGATTTTATTGTGATGGGTACCAAGGGAGCTTCAGGATTAAAAGAAAAAACTATAGGAAGTAATACCGGAGATGTTATCACCAAGGTGAAGTGCCCCGTTTTGGTTATTCCAGAAAAAGCAAACTATTCCAGACCCAAAGAAATAGCATTTCCTACAGATTATAATATTTATTATAAAAGTAAGGTACTGGATACGATCACGAATATTCTCACCATGAATGCTGCTGCTTTAAGAGTGTTGCATATTGCCAAAAAAGAACAAGAATTAACAGACTTACAGAGAAAGAATAAAGATTTTCTAGACGACTTTCTGGAGGATGATATAGAACATAGTTTTCATTTCTTATCCAATCCAAATATAGAAGAAGCCGTTCAGTGTTTTGTAGAAAGCAGAGATATTGATATGATCACTATGATTGCCAAAAACCTCAATTTTTTTCAACGCATTTTATTTCATCCTACAGTCGAAAAGATAAGCTATCATACAGAGACACCTTTTTTGGTATTGCATGAGTAGCGTAAGTATTTAAATGAGTTCGAATTTAAGAACATAGAGTCTAGACAACCAGAAACTAGACAGAAATAAAAAGGCCAGGCCTGTTGTAGATTGTATTAGTTCAGGTTCTCTAAATCAATACTACATTTGGAGTTAAAGAAATAAAAATTATAAAGTTTTCGTATGCGCACAAGTTTAGTTAACAAATACAATATTCCGGGACCAAGATATACCAGTTATCCTACGGTTCCTTATTGGGATATCAACTCTTTTTCACTTGGAGATTGGACAAAATCTGTACGGCGTTCATTTTCAGCAAGTAACAAACCTGAAGGAATAAGTCTATATATTCATCTACCTTTTTGTGAAAGTATGTGTACATTTTGTGGATGCAACAAACGTATCACAAAACGACATGATGTAGAAGTACCCTATATAAATGCTGTCTTAAAAGAATGGCAATTGTATAGTAATCTTTTTGAAAACAAACCGAAAATAAAAGAATTACATCTGGGAGGGGGCACACCTACATTTTTTTCACCCGAGAATTTACACTATTTAATCAATGGGATTTTTTGGTGTGCTGAATTCGCAGAGAATTGTGAGTTTAGTTTTGAAGGGCACCCTAATAACACAACCCGAGAACATTTACAAGCCCTGTATGATGTAGGTTTCAGACGCGTGAGTTTTGGAGTTCAGGATTATAATGAAACCGTACAAAAAGCGATCCATCGGGTACAGCCTTTTGACAATGTAAAATATGTGACCGAAACTGCCAGGGAAATTGGTTTTACATCAATTGGGCACGATATTGTTTTTGGATTGCCATTTCAGACAGAAGAAGCAGTGATTCATACTATTTTAAAGACAAAAGAGTTACTGCCCGATCGATTAGCATTCTATAGTTATGCACATATACCCTGGCAAAAAGGAAATGGACAACGTGGATTTAATGAATCTGATTTGCCAACAGCAGCGCAAAAACGAAAACAATATGAGATAGGTAAAAAACTATTATCTGAAGTAGGTTATACAGAGATCGGGATGGATCATTTTGCCTTACAAAACGATTCGCTATATCAATCAATGGAAAATAAGACGCTGCATCGCAATTTTATGGGGTATACAGCTTCCAAAACACAGATGATGATCGGTTTGGGAGTGTCTTCAATAAGTGACAGTTGGTATGGTTTTGCTCAAAATGTAAAAGGAATAGAAGAATACCAGCATCTGGTACAAGAAAGCATCATTCCTGTGTATCGAGGCCATATGCTAACTAAAGAAGACGAAATCATTAGGCAACATATCCTTAATTTAATGTGTCATTTTAAAACCAGTTGGAAAGAGGATCGGTTATATTTTAATGAATTACCAAATGTACTGGCCCGGCTACAGGAAATAGAAACAGATGGATTGGTAGAAATATCGGATTCTCAAATTAAAGTAACCGAAAAAGGCCGGCCGTTTGTACGCAATATATGCATGGCTTTTGACTTAAGGTTACAGCGCAATAAACCCGAAACACAGCTATTTTCTATGACGGTTTAAAATCGGGATAAACAGATAACAGCTTTATACAGTGATTTTCTATGAGAAATGGTATGAGTTCTCATTCTTCGTTGATAAGATTAAACCCTCCTTTAACCAAAAATCTATCGGTTTCTTTAGACTGGTCCCAGTTTGTCAATTTGGTATATTCATTAAAGGTTCCATCGGTTGTTACTTCCTTTTTTATAAAGACATAGTCTGTATTGTTATTGGGATCCAGCATCAAGACGTAGGACTTATCATCTATATCGATAATTGCTTCTTCGGGTAGTGCTTTTGCGACCATTTTGTCAACAATTATTTGTGCTTCAATAAACATTCCTGTGGCAAAATTGTGTTTAAAACCTTCGGGAAGGTGTCCGTGCACTTTTACTGTTCGGTTTTGAATATCGACCGATGTACCAACTAAATGCACATCTGCTTGATAAGTAACCATTGAAGCTTCCGGAATTCTGAACACTATAGCTTGCCCTTTTTTGATCTTCATCACATCTTTTTCAAATACGCTAAGTTCTAAATGGATATGATCGGTATTTACAATTTCCAAAATTTCATCAGCAGGTGATACATATACCCCTTTGTTTACGTGCACTTTGGTAACACTGCCATTAATTGGAGAAAAAAGTGTCACCGTAGAGATTATCTTTCCATTTTTAACCGAAGCCGGGTCGATATTTAGCATCGTTAGTTTTTTCTGAAGTCCGTTATACATAGCAAGTGCCCTTTTGTATTCGCTTTCTGCTTTCAAATAGTTTTTTTGCGAAGTGATCTTTTCGGCGACTAAGGTTTTTTGACGTTCATATTCCGATTTTAAAAAAGATAATTGTTGTGCTACTTCCAGGTATTCCTGTTGCATTGCCACAAAGTCGGGATTTTCAATCGTAACCAATGGTTGTCCCTTATGTACTTTATCTCCGATAAGTAGTGAAGTGTTTTTGATGTATCCGCCGGCATAAGCACTGATTACAGCCCTGTTTTGTGGTGGGACATCGATCATTCCGGTAGTTTGTACAATGATAGGAAACGGTTGTTCACTAATGGATTCCAGTTTCATGTCATTTCCTTCAAATTGTTCTTTGGTGATTAGTATCCTGTCGTCGTTTACCATCACTTCTTCTTGTTTTTCTGAAGTATCTCTATTGTTTTTAGATCGACCACAACTCCATATCAAAAAAATGATAACAGAGAAAGATAATATGTGTCTAATATGTTGCATAATGCATGTCTTATAAGGTTAAATAAGTAAGTTTGATTACCGTCTGATTATATTTGCTAAGATTTTCCAGATAGTTTAATTTCATTTCGTAAGCATTTTCTAAACTTTGGATGTACTGAAAAAAATCAATTTCACCACTTTGATAACTTAATGTTGCTGTTTTGAGGATTTCTTCGGAAAGCATTTTTCCTTCTTCATCATAATACGAGAGCGTTTCTTCGTATTTCTTTAAGGCGGTCATCAGCTGAAGATAAAGGCCATTAAGGTGAGCTTTGTAATCTTCTGCTTGTGTTTCGGCTATTTCCTGGGCTACTTTTGAAGCTTTTATTTTTGAAGCATTTCCACCAAAAAGCAAAGGGATTTTTAGACCGATCTGGTATCCATATAAATGATCATTCAATCCAGAGTTACTTCCCCGAAAATAATTGAGGCTTATGTCTGGTAGCAGCATTTGCTTTTCATACCCTCTTTTTGCTATGAATAAGGATTTTTTATGTTCAAAATAGGTGATTCCGATATTCTTTTCTATGGCAATATTTTGTATTGGAAGTTTTTCTAAAGAAATGGTTGCAACACGGAAGCTTTTTTCACTTTGAACCACTTTTTGCAACTGCGCATATGCTGCCACAACATCCTGCTGAGCTTGTTTGTAGACGGTTTTTACTTGTTTTTGTTTGGCTTGTGCTGTAATCTTTTCCAGATAGTTGCTTTCACCAAGTTCGAACCTGCGTTTTGCAGCATAGGCAAACGTTTCATACAGGCTGTCCAGATTTTGGTACACTTTCTCCTTTTCCATTTCGTATTGAAGCCGATAGTATGTTAAGGTAACATCTCGTTTTATCGTCTGTTTCTGTATATTGTAGGAGCTGGTTTCCAGGGTTACATTTGCTTTGTTCACCTTTTTACCGGCAAAATAAACTGTTGGGAACAGAAAACTTTGTTGTATCCCAAATACACCAATGGGCCTATCGTTTACTGCCAGGTTGTTTTCATCATAATGGTAGTACACCTCGGTCTTGTCAAAACTAAAAGCACTGCCAACCAGGGCATCGGCTTCCTCAATCTTTAGCCCGGCAGCTTTGAGGCCTGCATTATTGCCCAGTGCCATTTCCCGAACTTCTTCAAAACTTAAGGGTTTTTCCTGTGCCCGGCTTTGTTGAAAAGAAATGAGTAACAGCAATATGGTAATACCTGTAATGCCTTTTTTACCAGCTGTTTCAGCCACTTTGATTTCTTTTTCGGTATCAAAAATCGAATACAGTACCGGTAAGACGACCAAAGTTAATAGCGTAGCTGTAACCAATCCACCAATTACAACGGTTGCCAATGGGCGTTGTACTTCTGCTCCGGCACTGGTCGAAATAGCCATTGGTAAGAACCCTAATGCTGCGGCTGCGGCTGTAAGCAATACAGCACGCAAACGATCTTTGGTCCCTCGAATAATGCGTTCATCTTTCTGCTTCATACCTTGATGTTTTAATTCTTTAAAATGTTCTATCAATACGATTCCGTTAAGAACTGCAATACCAAATAAGGCGATAAAACCTACCCCGGCAGAAATACTAAAAGGCATATCGCGAACCCATAACAGTAATATGCCACCCACTGCCGCCAGGGGAATGGCAGAATAAACGATGAGCGCTTCTTTTACCGATCCAAATGCAAAGTAGAGTAGGATAAAAATGAGGATCAGAGCAATGGGGACAGCTACTTTTAAGCGTTTGGTGGCACTTTGTAAATTTTCGAACTGTCCGCCGTAGGTAATGGAGTATCCTACAGGAAGCTGCAGGTTGTTTTCGATGCTTTCCTGCACATCATCTACTACAGATTGTAGGTCACGGTTTCTAACATTTACCCCTATCACAATTCTACGTTTGGTATCATCTCTGGAAATTTTAGCGGCACCTTTCGGATAAGAAATATCAGCCAATTCACTCAGTGGTATTTTACCTCCTTTGGGTAGATCTATATAGAGGTTTTTTAGATTAGAAATATCCTTTCGGCTATTTTTGTCTAACCGCAGTACGAGATCAAATCGTTTTTCTCCTTCAAAAACACTTCCCAGGGTATGGCCGGCAAACCCCATAGATATCATCTCATTTACATCTGCAATATTGAGACCATATCGGGCTATTTTATTTCGATTATATTTTACATTCATTTGTGGTAAACCTACGATCTTCTCTACTGTAATATCTGATGCTCCGTCTACGTCGGTTATGAGTCTTTTGATTTCATTTGCTTTTTTACTAAGTATCTTGAGATCTTCACCAAATATTTTGATGGCAATATCTGCCCGAACTCCGGTAATGAGCTCATTAAAACGCATTTCTATTGGTTGGGTAAATTCTACTTCCATTCCCGGAATTATCTGAAGCGCTTCTTTAAATTTATCGGCCAATTCGTCTTTAGATTTTGCAGAAACCCATTCTCTTTTGGGATGTAAAGTGATGATCACATCGCTTTGTTCCATAGACATGGGGTCGGTAGGTATTTCGGCTGCACCGATTCGGCTCACTACCTGTTTAATTTCAGGAAATTCTTTGATAAGAATTTTTTCAATTTTGGTAGTAATTTCTATAGTATTGCTTAAGGAAGTCCCGGTTTTTAATACAGGTTGAATCACAAAATCACCTTCATCGAGTGTAGGGACAAACTCGCTCCCAATCGTAGTAAAAAGATATATGGCAATAGCAAGAAGGAGAGAAGCAATACTAAGCACTATTTTTTTACTGGCTAAAGCCCAGCGAATGGCCGGCTCATATAATTTGTTTAAGAATCGCATAAGGCGAACCGATATATTTCTATGAGATGTTTCTGAAGGCTTCAAAAATAGTGTTGAGACTACTGGCACATAGGTGAAACAAAAAATCATTGCTCCAATCAGAGCAAAACTAAAAGTCATCGCCATAGGTCTGAACATTTTTCCTTCTACACCACTTAAAGAAAGAATAGGGATAAATACAATAAGGATGATCAATTGCCCGAAAATAGCAGAATTCATCATTTTGGAAGCGCTTTTTAAAATAATACGATCATTTGCTTCTTTTTTTTCTGAGATAGATAACCCTGCCAATTCACGACTTTGAGAAGTGATCTGAAAAGCCACATATTCTACAATGATAACTGCTCCATCTATAATAATACCAAAATCTATAGCTCCCAGGCTCATCAGATTGGCATCTACTTCAAAAAGATACATTAATGACAAAGCAAATAATAAACACAATGGAATAACAGAGGCTATCACCAGCCCCGAACGGATATTTCCCAAAAGAAGTACGACGACAAAGATTACTATTAGACAACCAAGTACTAGGTTTTCGACTACAGTAAACGTGGTTTTTTTGATTAACTCGCTACGATCTAAAAAACCATTAATATAGACCCCTTCTGGCAACGATTTTGAAATAGAGGCAATGCGATCCTTTACAGCATCAATAACTTTTTTGGAATTGGCGTCTTTGAGCATCATTACCTGTCCTAATACTTTTTCACCTTCGCCATTACCGGTAATGGCTCCAAAACGAGTCGCACTGCCATAACCAACGGTAGCAATGTTTTTAATGTATATAGGAGTCCCGTTTACATTTTTAACTATAATATTCCTGATATCTTCTAGTGAAGTGACCAACCCTTCTCCGCGTATAAAATATGCCTGGTTTGCCTTTTCGATATATCCTCCGCCTGTAACACTATTGTTTTTTTCTAAAGCGTTAAATACATCGGCAGTATTAATATTCATTGCCTTTAGTTTTTTGGTATTGATGGCAACTTCATATTGTTTTAAATACCCACCCCAGGTATTTACCTCGACTACTCCGGGAATTCCCGAAAGTTGACGTTTCACTATCCAGTCCTGGATTGTTCTCAGGTCTGTAGCAGTGTATGCATCTTTATATTCTGGTTTTGTATCTAAAATGTACTGATAAATTTCACCAAGCCCGGTAGTAATGGGGCCCATTTCAGGAGATCCGAAACTTTCCGGAATTTTTTCTGAAGCAGATTTGATCTTTTCGGCAATAAGCTGCCTTGGCAGATAGGTCCCCATATAGTCTTCAAAAACTATAGTTACTACCGAAAGGCCGAATTTGGATACAGATCTGATTTCAATCACTCCCGGTAGGTTGGCCATTTCTAGCTCTACAGGATATGTGATAAATTGTTCCATATCCTGCGTAGAGAGATTGCGTGAGGTAGTGATAACCTGTACTTGATTATTGGTAACGTCGGGGACAGCTCCAATTGGGATTTTGGTTAAAGAATAGATCCCAAAACCTATTATAAAAAAGGTAAACAAAAGAATAATAAGCTTATTCTTTATACTTAATTGTATGATATATGACAACATAACTCATAGATAAACGGTTACAAATCATTCATAAAATAGTTTATGAATATACGATCGATATCAATGTAGATTATGAGTATCTGGGAGGTTGAAAAATATCAGATCTTTCCAGAAAAGAATAAGATTCCTGATAGAAGAAGTGAGAAACTGTATCGGCTACAGCTGTCACTTTTGGTAGCTCTACATCGGTTTGGATAAGAACAAATACCGTAAAAATATGTGTACACGATTGGTGACTGAAAGGTAGTTGTTCATGATCTTCCCTTTCTTCCTGATGCTTTTTGCTATGCTCTTCCTTCAGTTTTCCATAATGCTTGGAGATAAATACAAAGAAACCATCACCGTATTCCTTATTATGGAACTGAGCATGCGCTATCAATTCATCAAGTTGTACAATATCGGTAAGATCGATATTGACACTTTGAGAGAGCACAAAGGAAGATAGTAGTATTGCTAAAAATTTTGTCATAGACTTGTGTACGAAAATACAGATAAAAAAGTAAACTTAAAAACAATAAAAGTTGTATACACTGAATTTTGAATCGATCGTATTAAAAAACAGAAGTGTACTATTTATTATGGTAATGAATATCTTCTGAATGACTTCACTATATAGTTACAGACACTAACTATATATCCTACATTGACAGAAGTATCCGGAAGTTTATTAAAAAATGAAGAGAGAACGACGTTTTAAAAATATAAAACACTAACAATCAAGATCTGACAGGTTCTAAAAACCTGTCAGGTCTGATTTCGTGATAAAAAGATATTTTCTGAAGATCTGCCTGAATATTACTGATACATTAATGGATTATGGAGATTTCGTCAATGTTTTAGAAAACTTTCGGATGCTAGTGTCTAATTGTATACTATTACTCCTATTCCCCGGTTTTTTCAGGACCTTTCTTATCTGTAATTAACGATTCTAGTTTCTCTAATGTACCCAAAGACAGCTCATGTAAGAGTTTACTAATCTTTGCAGCATGCACAGGATCTTTTGCTTTAATAGCGTACAAAGCATAACGCTCTGTATCATGATAACTCTCTGACGGATACCATTCTAACAGGTCATTGGGAGTACAGTCAAGTGCCAGGCAAATTTTTTCTAACGTCTTTAAATGCACACTACCCAGTTCATCTCTTACGATCCGACTCGCCATTTGTTTTGTAAAACCTTTCCCTGTTAAATTCCTCTAAGCTTAAAAAGCTCATCAAATTTATATTGTAATATATTTATATAAAATTACAGCTAATAGCTTTTTAATTGTACTTAATAGCTTATAAAAATAATGAAATAACGTTAAATTGTAATGAAATAGCTTTAAATTATAATTATTTTTACTTAATTAATCATTAAATAAATTTAAAAAAGTTTAAAATAAAGTAATAAAAATATGAATTAAAGTATTTTATATATGAAATAACTATTAAATAGTATGAAATTACTTACATTAAGTATGTAATAATTTTTTTTAATTATAATTATACTATGTCTGACTGCCAGACAGGCTGGTCGGTAGACAGGCAAAAAAGTTTACATCACTTCGTTCATAAAACAGTGATCAATAGGTATCGTTTTTCTATATTATTTTCGTTTTCCAAAGCCATAGAAAATCTGTCCAAAAAAGTTTTTAGGTATTTTTTCGTCTCCGGGAAAACCAATTTCGATCGTACCACTATCTTCTGGAATGTAGTTGGTTTTAAAAATATAATCCCATACGCTTAGGCTAATCCCAAAATTCACTCCATAAGACCCTTTTGGTAATACATACGAATGGTGATAAAGATGCATTACAGGATTGTTGAGGATATATTTTAGTGGTCCCCAGGTAATCTTAATATTAGCATGGTTAAGATGACCAATAGCAATTGCGAAGAAATGTACAATATAGGCCTGCTCTGGCTCAAAACCACCTAAAATCATTACCCCAATGGTCTTTAGTGGTTTATAGAATATATTTTCCATCCAGTGGTAGCGTAGGTGGGCAGCAAATCCCATTTCCTTAACAGAATGATGTATCTTGTGAAACTTCCAAAGAAATGGATATTTATGCAGTAATACATGGGTAAACCACTGCACAAAATCCAATAGTATAAAAAATATAACCAGTTGTGCCCACATCGGTAAGCCGGAAATATCTATAATAGTCAAGCTCTTTGTCGAGATACCTAAATCCCCAAAAATTAAGCCCAACAGTTTATAAAAACCACTTATAGCGATGGCAAAAACAAAAAAATTGAAATACATATAAAGACCATCCAGCCAAAAGTCTTTTCTAAAAACAGCTTGATTTTTCCGCCAGGGGAAGACCATTTCTAAACCCCAAACCAATAATGATATAGCAGTAAGGCCCCAAAAGTAGTTTATATACCACGGAACTTCAAAAAGTATGGAGTTCCAGGTCCATTGCACACTATTCATAAAGGCATCTATAAATGCGGTTATATATTTTTCCATAATTTATCCTTTTATTGTTGTTGTGCTATCCTGTTCAAAGGATAGCTCATCATAATAACTCCATTCTACCCAGGAGCCATCATAGTTTCTTACATTTTTATAACCCAGTAATTCTGTTAGCACAAAGGTAGTATGTGCCGATCGAACCCCACTGTGGCAATAGGTGATAATAGGATGAGTTTTTGATACTCCCATTCGGTTATAGATCTTTGCCAATTCACCATAAGATTTAAATTTCTGTGTTCCTTCATAATCAATGGCTTCAACCCAATCGATACAGATGCTTTTTGGGATTCTACCTGCTTTAGAAGCTCCGATTTTTTGTCTTTTTCCGCTGAATTCATCGATGTTCCTGGTGTCCAGAATAATTTCATTTTCTTTTGAAGCGACTATTTCTTTAATCTCATTTTTGCCAATCCATACACCAAACGAACTTTTTTCTGGTAAGATAAATACTGAAGGAATAATGGATACAGCTTTATTATTAAGTGATCCTCCAACTTTTTTCCATGCCTTTAATCCTCCGTTTAATAGTTTTACAGATTCAAAATCGTAATTTTTTAATACCCACCACAAGCGGGCTGCATCACAGGCTCCTCGATCATCATATACTACAAGAGTATCTTCATTTTTAATTCCTAATTTGCTAAATAATGTTTCAATCCCTTCTTTTTTAGCCATCATTCCTTTATAAGGATAGGAGGGATCTTCAATATCGGTACGCCAAACATTTAGCGCTCCTTCAATATGTGCATTGGTATAGGCTGAAGGTTTTCTGAAGTCTATTATTTTTATATGTTCTTGCCCAGAAAGGATAATCAAATCTTCGGCCTCAATAATATGCTCGGTATTAACGTATGCTTTTATTTCCATTTCAGTTGCAGGGATGTCTTCTTCCTGCACCTTTTCTTTATACCTGGTACAGGAAACAATCAATAATCCTAAAATTATAATATTACTCTTCCTGTAAATCATACCACTCAATATGGGTTAATATTTCTCGTCTTCCTTTTTTGTTAGAAGGATAGTTTGTAACCAGATAGTTGATGATGATGTGTTCATTATCTCCCAAATCCCATAGATTTTGAGTCTCCTGCATCCATCGTATGGTAGCGATCCATCGTTCTTCATTCATTCTATTCTGAGTAACTAGTTTTGCCGAATGACAATTGGTGCAATTATTTACTACGGTCATCAATCCTTCGGCGTCAATGAGTCCGGTTCTCACATGGATTCCGTTTTCTATTCGATCTTCATCATCTTCGGTAACGATTGCATACGCAGCATCGGTTTCCTGTTTTTTGAAAGCTGATAATGTGGGATCTGTAATAAGATAAATTCCGGCAACGGCAATTATTCCAGCTATAGTGAATACTACTACCAGAAATCGATAAATGGTTTTAACCTGTTGCCTGAATTGTGCCTCTTTATCCATTTATTTCACTTTTACAGCGATACGATGACATGCGTTATTGAGATATCCTTTTGGGTTCCAACCTGGCAAAACCATAGGTTGGGAGACTCCTTGTATATCTGTGGCACGTGCCCATACCTCATAATATCCTTTCTTTTGAAAATCTATTTCAGCAGAAAAATGCTGCCATGCCAGTGGGTTTACAGGTTTTTCTATTGGGCATGCTTTCCAGGTAGCCCCAAAATCAATAGAGTATTCCATTATGGCAACTTCCAGTTCACCCGCCCAGGCGTGTCCCCTAATTTTTAATTGCTGCCCCCGATCAATCATTGCCCCCGATTTTGGATAGGTAATGAGTGACTTTACCGGCATGGATTCTATGATGCACATATCTTCATCCTTAACATTCTCTCCAGGAGCAACTGGCTCACACGGTAGGCGATATGCCGTTCCTGTCATTTTGGTACCGTCATGCACTTTATTGCGGATACTGATACGGTTCACCCATTTACCAGAAACAGAAGCCGGCCAACCACCGGCAACTAGTCGCAGAGGATATCCATGAACCAGTGGGATATCTTCTCCATTCATTTTAAAAGCTAATAATGTTTCTTCCTGCAATGCCTTCGCCATAGGAACTCCTCGGGATATGGGCTCTTTGTTTGGATCTTTGCTCAGGTGCATATCTGCAGCATGATAACCAATATAAACAGCGTCATTTTTTATCCCTGCATCTTCCAGAACATCGCGTAATCTTACACCGGTCCATTGTGCACAAGACACCGCGCCAACTGTCCATTGATTGCCCTTGGCCGGTGGATCAAATTCACTACGGCCATTCCCGCCACACTCCAATGTAAGTTGGTAGGTATATTGTGGAAATTTTGATTTTAATTCGGCAAGCGAATATTTTTTTTGGTGTTTTACAGATTCTCCGTCGATAGTTAATGTCCAGTTGGTGGAATCTATATTTGAAGGAATGAGCCCATTGTTTCGAATAAACATGTATTTATTTGGTGTAATTTTGTCATCTAATAGATGCGCTTTTGCCTCTATGTTCCAGGGTTTATCGTTTAGCACTTCCATACCTTTGTCCTTATTGAACATTTTGTATGGATCCGGATCCTGAAGAGCCAAAGGTTGATATCCTTCAGGCATTAAAGCCCCAAATACAATATCTGCTCCTATAACAGTAGCCATAGAACTTAATATCGTTTTTTTAACAAAATTTCGTCGTTTCATGTAACTGATCTTGACTTTTTTTAATCTTTAAATTTAGTGCTTTTCAGTCTTTGTTTCTGTAACAAAGGTTACAATGTTTATTTGATTGGAGGTGGCAGTTGAATTAACAGCTAAAATCCAGTGGAATGATCAAAAAGTAAGTACTTGTTTTTGGAAGATATTTTTTGTGGTTTTATTATTTTTTTCAGATGATATTTATCATCGTTTTTTTGCGCTCTAGAGAGTACATTGCATAGAATTAAAAAACTAAAAATCATGAAAAAAATACTAGTAGTTTTTGCGTTAATGGCTCTGGGAACCACTACGCTAACAGCACAAGATCTGGTAAGTTTTTTGTTTGTTGATGGTGATATGGTACAGCTTGCCGACAACGAACAAGTACGGCTTGAAGAGCCTATTATATTGCAAGATTGTACAGTTCTCAATCCTGATGGTAGCTTTCAGACCATGGATGGTAAACAATTACGTCTCAAAGATGGAGAATGCCTTGATATGTATGGCATCAAATATCGCAACGAGTATCAGTATAGATATAAGGTAAAAAAAGAAAACAAAGACCTTACACAACTTCAGAAACAGAGTAGATATGAAAATAAATTTCACTATGTAAAAGTTGATGGAGTGGTTTATAAAATAAAGAACCAGGCTCAAAATCGATTACGCAAACCATTTACCCTGAAAAACGGATTTGTGGTAGATCCATATGGAACCTATAAAACACCAGATCTTGAGGAAATACGTCTTAAAGATGGAGAATGTTTGAATATGAGTGGTGTAAAGTTTGAAGGCATGTCTCAATATCGGAAAGTACTAGGTAAAAAGAATAGAATGGCGCAAAAGATTAAATGATTTGATTGTATAAAAATGAAGTTCTAAGAGAGTTAAAGCCTTTCGACCTAGCTTTTTTGAGTGATTGTCGAAAGGTTTTTTTGTTAATGACACTCAAAATCGGCAGAAACCATTTCAACAGCAGGTTTTGGAGAGAGGTAAGGGATCCCTAATCCGAGGCCACGTACAACAAATAGTAATCCAATCAAAATTACTATTATGGGTATCGCTTTTTGAATGCGTTGTCGTACTTTTGCTGTAAGGAAATTTCCGCCATAAACTGTGATGGTCATTAGAGGGATGGTTCCTAATCCAAAAAAGAGCATATATAGACTACCTTCAAGAATATGGCCCGAGGCGATAGCTCCAAAAACTGCCATATAGACCAGGCCACAAGGTAAAAAACCGTTTAAGAATCCAATAGTAAGAAATGTATCGGGAGTTTTCTTTTTGAGTGCTGTACCTAAGGCATTTTTAATTCTGGCTATAATTCTATAGATGGGTTTTGAGAAGTTGTATTTCATCAATATTTGGGAAGGAATCAAAACTACAATAATCATCAAGACCCCAATAGCAATTGATAATTTTTGCTGCATTCCGAAAATGTTTAAGCTTTTACCAACTATTCCAAAGAAGAGCCCAATACAACTATATGCCAGTAGCCGGCCCAAATGATATAAGAAAATTTGAAAGAATTTCTTTAGATCATTTTTGTGATTCACAGGTAGCATAAATGCAATAGGGCCACACATTCCCACACAGTGAAAACTTCCTAATAGCCCTAATATAAATGCTGATGCTACCATTTAATATGTAAATGATTCTTTAAATAAATACAAAGTATTCTCATACTCCCAATCGATAGTAATGTTCCAGCGACCTTCTAGTATATGCTCGTCTTTAATAATCATTTCTGAACCAGACAATGAAATAGGAATTTCAAAATCCAGTCTTTTATCGGAAGGCCTGTATAAGGATATGGTTCCTGTGATATTTGTATAGCTTTTGTCTTCGGGGAAGGTAATCACTAATCCTTCACTAGCTTTTTTGACTGCAACATTGTTTTCTAAAGCTTTTGCGTTTTTTTCAGCATTGATTTCTTTCTGAAAAGCAAGTTCTTGTTTGTAATAATCCTTTGTAACCAGATCGTGTTCATACTTCTTATCAGTATTCATTTTTATAACAAAGTACATAATAAAGGAAATGAATCCTATAAAAGCAAGTACGATGGCTGTTCCCCAGTTTATTTTCATTTTTTTAGTTTTTGAGTGTGTGAGTTAATGAGTATCTGAGTAATTGAGGGGTGAGTATACATGATTTCTATTTCTGAACTCATCATTGTAATATTTTTTCTCAATTAGTTATCGCTCAAAGACTCACATACCATTTTATTTATAACTCCTGGGGCCTAAAAAGGCAGCAGTTGTCGTTTCTATCAATTCGTTATTACTATATACGCCTATTTTCAGTTTATCCTTATCACCACTCAAAGCTGAGGCATTTACTTCGATAAATAAAGTACCTTCTGCAAGGCCTTGTTTTGGTACAATGAAATTCTGATGTGTTACGAGCTCAATAGTTCCTTTATGGGACAATAATTCAAAATGAACATTTTCAATTGCTGATGTGGTTTTATTAACCAGTTTATAAGTGTATACATTGCTGATGATATTATTGTCTTTTCGTTCATACAATTGCCCTGGTAATCGTAAGATATTTGCTTCTACATCATTTCTTAAAAATGACATTCCCAGGAAAACCCCAATTAGAATTATTAGAACAGCGCTATACCCTTTTAACCGTGGTGTAAATTTGAATGTTGCTTTTTTGGCGATATTATCTTCGCTGGCGTATCGTATTAATCCTTTGGGAAGATTTACATTTTCCATGATATGATCACATGCATCGATACAGGCGGTGCAGTTTACGCATTCCAGCTGTGTTCCGTTTCGAATGTCAATTCCCGTAGGACAAACGTGAACGCATTGAAAACAATCAATACAATCTCCTTTTCCGGTAGATGGGCGATCTTCATTTTTTTTAAACTTAGCTCGTCCCGCTTCTTTTTCCCCTCGTTTATAATCATAGGCAACAACTATAGATTTAGAATCCAGTAGTACTCCCTGTAATCGTCCATAAGGACAAGCGATGATACAAACTTGTTCTCTAAACCATGCAAAGACAAAATAGAAAACAGCGGTAAATATGAGTAGGGAGACCAAGGTGCTCACATGTTGAAAAGGCCCATCTATAATATATCGTAATAGTTGATCACTACCGATGAGGTAAGCTAAAAATATATTGGCAATTAAGAAGGAGATGATGAAGAATAGGATCCATTTGATAGTACGTTTTCTAATTTTTTCAGCATTCCAGGGCTGTTTGGCAAGTCGTATTTGTTTTCCGCGATCCCCATCGATCCAGTATTCTATTCTACGGAAAACCATTTCCATAAATATAGTCTGCGGACATATCCAACCACAAAAAATTCTACCAAAAGCAACGGTAAACAACGTAACAAAAATCACACCTATGATCATCGAAATAACAAACAGGTGAAAATCCTGAGGCCAAAACGGAGCTCCGAAGATATTAAAACGCCGTTCTAAAACATTGAATAGTAAGAACTGATTTCCGTTAATTTTAATGAAAGGAGCCGAAAACAGAAATATCAATAACCCATAACTTACCCATTTGCGATAGGTATAATACTTACCACTAGGTTTTTTGGGATACACCCAGGCGCGCTTGCCTTCTTCGTTGATGGTTCCGATAGCATCTCTGAATTTTTCGTTTGTTGGTGTTTCCAATGTGTTTATTGTCTATTTTTATTATTTATTTACCACGAACCTGCCTTGTCGGCAGACAGGTGCACGAATAATTTTTATAGGTAAGCCTCTTCATTCAAACTTTAATCGGTTACGCGCAGATATATTCTTCTCTCCGAGGGCGGATTAAGGTATTTTCATTACTACCGCAGTCGAATCTGAAACGGTTTCAGGATTTTCTTCTGCAGGCGTTTCGTCTTTTGGTGCATCGGGATCTACCCAGATCTCACCCTCGGCCTCTTTAGGCTCTGCAGGAGTAGTACCAACCAATGTGATTATATAACTTGCTACCTGAGCCATCTCGGCAGGTTTGAGCGTTTGTTTCCAGGCGACCATTCCTTTTCCGTCTCTTCCTCCTTCAGAAATAGTTTGGAATACATTTTTGATACCTCCTCCCAGAATCCAATATTCATCGGTAAGATTAGGGCCAATACCGCCACCACCATCAGCTTTATGACAGGCTACACAGTTGGTGGTGAAAACTGCTTTTCCTGCGCTGATATCGGAAGCTTCAGTTAATAGTGTAACCGTATTTATATCTACAAGATCTTTAGCTGTTTTTTTATATTCTTCTATTGCGATTAGTGCTTCTGCTACTTCAGTTTCATATTCTTCGGTCTGAGTGTAATCATTAAAAATGTGAAAACGTGCTAAATAAACTACTCCAAACAGAATGGTAGCATAGAAACCATATACCCACCATGGCGGAAGATTGTTATCCAGTTCTTGAATCCCATCATAATTATGGTCCAGAATGATCTCGCCTTCTTCTTCGACAGGTTTGCTATCTAATAGTTTTAAATAGATATTTTTAATCCATCTGAATTGTTTTTCTTTTCTAGCCTTTTCTGCCACAAGATAACGCTCTTGTGCATCAGGTTTTAGTGACCGAAATAAGATACTTCTTAGGGCTTCTAAACTAATTTCTATAGCAACGGTAAATAACAAAATCATTCCTAATACTAACCATGTTAGGGGTTGTGCAATGAATGCAGATTGTTCTCCTGATTCGACAGTGAGTTCTATTAATATATAAGCGATACCTAAAAAGGCAAGCACTCTTAAATAAGATGAAGTACTTCTCATAATTGTATATCGTTTTCAGTTTCTAATGGAATTTGACTTACCTCTTTGATATGTTCTTTTTTTGCGGTGAGTACCCACCAGAATAATGCGGCAAAGAAGATGAAAAAGATAAGTAGTGAGATCATAGGATAAATTTCTATACCTTCAATATTTTCCATGTGACCTTTTATAAATTTTAGCATGGCGTTTATTCTTTAGTTTGAACTACGTTTTCTTCGGTTTTAACTTTTATATCGGTACCTAACCGCTGAATGTAAGCTATTAAGGCTACGACTTCTCTATCTCGCATTTCGGTAAAATCCAATCCGTTTTCCTGGGCATATTTTTTATCAGCGTCATAGGTTTTTGCAAAATCCGGATCACTATACAGGTTTTTTTCGATTTGCGTGGCCTGCTCATCCATCCATTGCTGGGCTCTGGCTATTTCTTCGGGAGTATATGGTACCCCAAGAGTTACCATAGCATTCATCTTGTCTTCAGTTTGTGAGCGGTCGAGTTTATTTTTAATGAGCCATTTATAACTTGGCATAATAGATCCTGATGAGGTGCTTTGCGGATCATAGAAATGGTTTAAGTGCCAGTTATCAGAATATTTTCCTCCAATCCTCATTAAATCAGGTCCTGTACGTTTACTTCCCCAAAGGAAAGGATGGTCATAAACATATTCACCTGCTTTAGAGTATTCTCCATAACGTTCTACTTCACTTCTGAAAGGCCGTATCATTTGTGAGTGGCAGGATACGCAACTTTCTCGTATATAAAGATCTCTTCCTTCAAGCTCGAGAGGAGTGTAAGGTTTTACACTGGTAATGGTAGGAATATTAGAGTCTATCATCAGTGTTGGTATGATCTGAACGGCACCACCTATAAGAATAGCAATGGTAGCAAAGATGGTGAGTTTTACCGGTCTTCTTTCTAGCCAGGTGTGGTATCCTTCTTTAGCCGTTCTATGTCTGGTCACTTTGGTAAGTGGAGCAGCTTCTGCCAATTCATCGGTAACAGCACTACCGCTTCTTATGGTTTTGATAATATTATATAACATTACAAAAGTTCCCAGGATATATAAACTACCGCCAATGGCTCGCATCCAATACATAGGGATAATCTCATTAACAGTCTCTAAGAAGTTACCGTAGGTAAGTGTTCCATCTGGATTAAATTGTTTCCACATAGATGCCTGTACAAATCCTGCAACATACATAGGCAGGGCATACATAATAATACCGAGAGTACCAATCCAGAAGTGAGCATTAGCCAATCCTGTTGACCATAATTTTGTTTTAGTCATTTTTGGCACCAACCAATAGACCATTCCGAAGGTTAGAAATCCATTCCAGGCAAGAGCACCAACATGAACATGTGCAATAATCCAATCACTAAAATGTGCTATAGCGTTTACGTTTTTGAGGGATAGCATAGGTCCTTCAAAAGTGGCCATACCATAACCAGTAATGGAGACTACCATAAATTTTAAAACAGGATCTGTACGTACTTTATCCCAAGCACCCCGTAAGGTTAATAATCCATTAATCATACCTCCCCAGGAGGGTGCAATAAGCATTACAGAGAAGGCTACACCAAGATTTTGTGCCCAATCGGGTAAAGATGAATATAAGAGATGATGAGGTCCGGCCCAGATATAGATAAATATTAGTGACCAGAAGTGAACAATAGATAATCGATAGGAATAAACGGGTCTATTAGCGGCTTTAGGTACAAAATAGTACATCAATCCTAAGAAAGGTGTAGTAAGGAAGAATGCTACCGCATTATGCCCATACCACCATTGCACCAAGGCATCCTGAACACCAGCATATACAGAATAACTTTTTAAGGCACTTACAGGAAGCTCAAGACTATTAAAGATATGCAGAACCGCTACAGTAACAAAAGTAGCCAGATAAAACCAAATAGCAACATACAGATGACGTTGTCTTCTTTTTAAAATAGTACCGATAAGGTTCCATCCAAAGGTTACCCAAATAATAGCGATGGCAATATCAAAAGGCCATTCTAGTTCTGCATATTCTTTTGTTGTTGTATATCCTAGTGGTAATGTGATTGCGGCTCCTACAATAATCAATTGCCACCCCCAAAAATTAATATTACTAAGCGTATCACTAAACATTCTGGTTTTTAAAAGCCGTTGCGTAGAATAATATACACCGGCATAGATGGCATTGCCCACAAATGCAAAAATAACAGCATTGGTGTGTAATGGTCTTAATCGCCCAAAACTTAACCAGGAGATACCGTCTGTTATATTAGGGAATAAAAACATGAATGCCAGTAGTAAGCCCACCGACATCCCGACAATACCCCAAAGCATGGTCGCATACAAGAATTTTTTCACGATTTTATTATCGTAATAGAATTGTTCCATTTCCATATTAAGATTGTTTAGTTTTATTGGATTCTGAAGATTTTTCTTTGCTATCTTTTATGAGTTCATCATCAAAAAGCATCCGGATTGAAGGAGTATAAACATCATCATATTGACCATTCCTGACTGAAATAATAAAAGCCACAAAAAAAATGATGGCAACGATAATACTAATTGTTAAGAGGACATAGATAACACCCATACTTACTTTGATTATGATTCAAAAGTATGCGTGAACATTTTCCTAAAAAATGATATTTATCAGGTTTTAGGAATTAAGATCATTCCCAACCAAAATGACCGTTTTTATGAAGCTTTCAGAAGTAAAAACTGTTAATTATTGTTAAAATAGTACCTTTTTATACATAGTACTGTAACAAAATTTATTTTGCGACGTCTAGTAAGTATAAATCAATTAAAAAAACAAATATTATGAGAACTTTAGACAGTAATGAAATCACAAAAAGATTAAACGATACCAAAGGATATGTTTGGAATTCGAAAAGACGCTACAGATAGCCAGAGTATCAACATCAAAAAAGTATAATAATTCATAAATCAATTAAATAACAAATATTATGAGAACTTTAGACAGTAATGAAATCACAAAAAGATTAAACGATACCAAAGGATATGTTTGGAATTCGAAAAGACGCTACAGATAGCCAGAGTATCAACATCAAAAAAGTATAATAATTTATAGGTCAATTAAATAACAAATATTATGAGAACTTTAGACAGTAATGAAATCACAAGAAAATTAAGCAATACCAAAGGATATGTTTGGAACACCAAAAGACGTTACAAATAATTTAAAATAAACTTATATCTACCTGTCCTGTGATCCCCGACGGCTATCAGGACGGTAACAAAAAACTAATCATCATGAGAACAATACGAAACATTAGAAAAAGATTAAAAACCGCAGCACAAAAACAAAATATGTTTTTGGATTGTACCACAAATCTGTACAGTTATGAAGATAGCTTGTTTACCGGGGTTAAACGATACGCACATTAAATTGAGTGTTGAAGTGAAATAGTAAAGGCTGAATTCAAAGAGAATTCGGCCTTATTTTTTTGGCGTCAAATTAGATGAATTCTAATTGTGATTACCAGATATATCAAAAATAAGCTATTTGAACTCGGGTGCTTACTTTAACCTTAGTTTTAATATCACCTCGTGGCTTCCATTATTAAATGTGCCTACATCGGTAGTCGTATACTCAAAAGCATAGCCAAAGCTTAGGGTATCATTCATAAAATTAGTGGTTAAAAATGCAGTGATACTTTCCTCTAATCGATAATTGGCGCCTAACTCTAACCGGTCTTTATACCATGCCGAGGTAGTGATATCTACCGATAAGGGAACTCCTGATACAGCTCTTCCTAATACCGAGGGTTGCAATTTAAAATTATCATTAAGAGGTATGGCATATCCTCCTCCCACATAGAACTGCTGGTCGTCACTTGCCGAAACCGGATTAACACCATCTTTTTCGAAGCGATCATTAGCCAACAGGCTGGGCGCTGATAGCGTCACATAAAAGCGTTCTCCTTTGAGATAAAATCCAAGCCCTACATTGGGATTGAACATACTCACATTTTCTGAAAATAACGGATCACTTTCTATTCCTACTTCATTGAGGTTTATATTTAAGAAGGATCCTCCTGCTTTTATTCCTGCATGCAAATCTAATTGCTCTGCCAGTTTGATTTTATACGAAAAATCAGCATATAGATGAGTTTCATCAAGGACAAATACCTTATCGTTGACAACACTTAAACCAACTCCAACATTTTTTCCTATTGCTGAGTTGATATTAAAGTTATATGTTTCAGGGGCATCTTTGATTCCTGCCCATTGGCTTCGAACACCAACAACAGCCTCCAAGTGGTCATTGGTGCCGGCATATGCCGGGTTTACAACATTCATATTATACTTATACAAACTAAAATGTGGATCCTGTTGCGCCTTTGCAGAAAAGGTAACAAAAAATAATAATACAGCAATATATATTGGTGTGAAATCTTTCATCGATTCTTCTTTTTTTGATTAAATAAGGGATTGATTTTTTGAGACGAAATATTTTAATAATTGATGTATATCCAACCTGTATATGGTGCTAATTCAGCATTACCGGTTTCGATAACATAATAATATGCTCCTGAAGGAAGTCTATCATTTCCAAATGTAGAATTTCCTTCAGAAACCCCACCCCAGTCATTTTGATATTGCCTTGACCTAAAAACTAGGTTGCCTGTTCTGTTAAAAAGTTGAATTTGATGGTTAGGGAAATTTTCTAGACCTTCTATAACCCATGTATCATTAATTCCATCGCCATTAGGAGAGAATCCTTTGTTAAAGATTAAAGTAGTTGAGACCGGAGTCTGATTTTGGGTATCGATACGGAAGTTTTCAGAATCTGAAATACCCACGCCAGAATTTCCCGAAGTATCCATCACTCCTGTATTGTCCAAAGTGATGATATTGATTGTATCCTCTATATCTTCTGCGGGGGTAAAAATAGCAGTAAAAGTAAAGTTACCATCCGTAGAATTTACAATTGTAAGTGTTCCATTAGGTATTGTGAGATCGGCATTGTCAAAATCGATTACAGCCTCAGAAAATGTAATGGTTACCGTAGCAGTTTCTCCTTCAGTTAATTCTTCATCGCTAATTTCTACAATTGCCGAAGGCGCTTGTGTATCTATAGTAAAGTTTGCAGAGTCTGTTGTTCCTACTCCAGGGTTTCCTGAAGCGTTAACCACTCTGGTATTGTCCAGAGTAATTATATTGGTAGCATCTTCTACATTGACTGTAGGCGTGTACGTTGCAGTAAAGGTAATATTTCCATCTGTTGAACTTACTGTAGCAAGATTTCCGTTAGGTACGGTTAGATCTGCATTGGTAAACCCTGTTACGGCTTCAGAAAAAGTAATAGTTACCGTTGCGGTTTCGCCTATTGTTAGTGTATCATCATTAATGGCTATAGTTGCTGTTGGCACTATGGTATTGACGGTGAAATTTGCAGAATCTGTTGTTCCTATTCCTGCATTACCAGCTATATCGGCTATACTTGTATTATCCAGTGTAATGATGTTGGTAACATCACGAACTCCTACATTTGGGGTGAATGTTGCAGAGAAAGTAATGTTACCATCAGTAGAGCTTACATTAGACAATATTCCGTTTGGTATGGTAAGATCTGTATTATTAAAATCAGTTATGACTTCAGAGAAAGCTATTGTTATTATAGCCGTTTCTCCCGCGATTAAATCATTATTACTAAAGCTAATCATAGCCGTGGGCAGCTGTGTATCAATAACAAAGTTTGAAGAGTCTGTTGTTCCGACACCTATATTTCCTGATCCATCGATAACACCTGTATTGTTTAGGGTAGTGATATTGGTATCATCTTCGACATCAGCATTTGGGGTATATGTTGCTGTAAAAGTGACATTTCCATCTGTAGAACTCACCGTTGAAAGTGTTCCGTTAGGTATGGCTAGGTCTGCATTATCAAAACCTGTAATAGCTTCAGAAAAAGTAATAGTTATCTCTGTTGTCTCACCAATAGATAGTTCAGGATCACCAATAGCTATTGAGGCTGTAGGAATCGCTGAATCTTTACTTTCAGTATCCGTTACAGTTGGTCCGCTATTTCCTGCAGGATCTGTAAGCGTAGCTTCCAGAGTAATGGTGCCATCACTTAATCCACTTAGGTCTATGCCTGTGATTTGATCTGTAGCACTGGCAATGGTTTCTGAACCTGTAACTGTTTCTGTTCCTCCAGATGTACTAATAGTATAGTTATAGGTTGCATCTATTTCTGCTCCTGCAAAAGTAAAACTTATAGCATCATCATTACCTGCGTTGATAAGACTTTGGTCTATAGCTATTGTATATCCGGTAGGTGGAGTTTTGTCTAATCTAGCTGAATTATCGGATGCTACACCTCCAGTATTATTGCCAGGATCTGTAATTGATATTTGTACGGTTAATAAACCATTTCGAAGTGGGCTTACATCTATAGTTACTTGTTGTGGATTTGAAGTAATCGTTGTTGGATTGGATACTGTGGCAACATTACCATCTCCAGAACTGAAGATAACATTATTTATCCTCGCTCCAATTTCTGCATTTGATACAGTAAATGTTGCTGTTGAGGCTTCTGCATTATTTATCAAGGTATCATCCCAGGCTACAGAATATCCGGAAGGTACATTAGCATCTTTTGTTCCTGTAGCGGTTGTATTAGTCCCGGTATTTCCAGCTGTATCGGTTAATGATATAGTAAGTGTCACTATACCATCTGCTAAACTACTCAAGTCATATCCTGCACCTGCATTGTCAAATTGTTGAGAAACACTAGTAACATTTTCTGAGCCAGTAACCGGTGTGCCACCATTGTTACTGGTAAACGAATAGTTAAGAGTTGTTCCTACTTCAAGAGCGGAAGCATTAAACTCTATCATATTCTGGTTAATAGTGTTAACAAATGATTCTCCAATTAAGTCAATAGATACCGAATATCCAGAAGGAGCAGTCTTATCCAGGGTAGCCGAATTATCTGAAACTGTAGGCCCTATATTTCCGGCGGGATCAGTAAGTGTTATTTCATTAGTCAAAACTCCATCTGAGAAACCATTTAAAACTACACTAATGGTCTGTGGGTTGCTCGTGATTGTAAAAGGAGCACTTGGAATTGGCGGACCGGGATCTCCAGAATTGGAAATCGAAAATATCATAGTGCTTCCTATTTCTACATCCCTAACAGTAAAAGTAGTAGGACTGGCTTCAGAAGCGTTGATTAACGTATCATCCCAAGCTACAGAATAGCCACTAGGAGCTATTTGATCCAGGGTGGCACTGTTATCAGAAACAGCTGTTCCTACATTACCAGAAGGATCGGTAAGGGTCAATTGGGTGGTTAATACTCCATTTGGGAGTGAGCTTACATCCACGGTAACGGTCTGTGGGATACTGCTTATGGCTACACTACTTGTTATGGTAGCCGTATTGCCATCCCCCGAGCTGGTAACCTGATAGTTGGCAACTGCACCAATTTCGCCATCGGTAATGGTAAAAGAGGTAGTGGGGGCTTCTGTTGCATTGATTAATGTATCATCCCAGGCTACGGTATATCCTGAAGGAGCTGTATTATCTATTATTTCTTCAAAAATAAAATGGTCAAAAACAGCATCAAAACCAAAACGAGCCCCAGTATCATCAATAATTACCGAAGTAACATTGCCGAAATCTGGGTTAAGTGTGATCGTTCTGGATACACCACCAGGGGTAAGTCCTGGAGTACTCTGGGTAGCGACAGGAACGGTTCCCAAATACCCTGTAAAATTCATTCCTATTGAATTTCCGAAAATAGCTTGTATGAAAAATTGAGTAAATTCAAATGGTTTTCCATCTGTTCGTGAGATTATAATTATTTGATTAGGTAATAATAAAGGAGGTAAGATAGATCCAGAGTTTCCAAATCCTCTGTCTTCTAGGTAGAGAGTTCCAGGTCGTTGAATATCGTCTTGGAGATACTCAAACTTGTATCCCGAGATTCCGTTAAGAAGTGGAGTCGTTATATCTTCGGAAAGCACAAACCCTTGATCATCAAAAGTGATGGTGGTTTGTGATTGGCTTATATAAATCCCGAATATTGTAAGTATGGGTATGAGTAATTTTGTCTTCATTTTTGTGATGTCATTAATTTATCTTATAATAATTGAGATGAAAAAATGGTTTGGTTCATTGTGATAACCTTTTGAAACTTTATTGTTGAAGCAAATCTACTTTTTGATTATCTGCTGTAACAGACCTTTTCTACTTGATTGCATAGGGGTTTATACGTGTTTTGAGTTTTTTGAAGAAAGCAGCAGCACAGTATGTCGTAACTACCGCTTTCACAACCAAGTATTAATAATTAATTTGGGGTAATCTGGTTATTCCTACTTTTTATTTTCTGTGGAAATACTATAGGAACAAGTAAGGACGTTGTTTCGTTATTTTTATCTAACATAAATATTCTTAAGACATCTAGTGAGAAAATATCAAAATAATGGGTTTTCATAAGTAATGAAATTAAAATATACTTGGTTGAACTATAAGGCTAAATTATAGAATATGGTCGTTGTAGTTTGAAAAATAAGGTGGACAAAAAACCGGACAACTCAGAAATCTGTACTAACAGAGGGTTTTTTAAGCATGAATAGAGTTTGCTGTAAAGTGTAAATAGTTAGAGGTTTTCTACAAAACTTTCAAGTTTTTCAACTTCTAAGTAGATAGATAACTTCTTTTTTAAGCGATATTTTGTCTTTACAACACTGTCTGGGCTGATCCCTAACATTCCCGCAATTTCTTTATTAGACAATTTTAGCTTTAGTAAAGCGACTAATCTCATCTCGGCGTTAGTCAATTCGGGATTATCTTGTTTTAGAGTAAAGAAAAAGTTAGGATGCACTTCTTCAAATAGTGCTTTAAAATCTTCCCAATCCTCTTCGGTGAGTATAATTGCTTTACTGAGCTGCTGTAGGTTTTCTTGTTTTTGTGGTAACGCAGCCTGAGATTCCTCGATCTGTTTCTCAAACTCTTCAATCAATTTGTTTTTTTCTCTTATAGAGTTAGAAAAGCTCTGAAGTTCTTGTGTTTTTAGCTCTAGTTGTTTTTGAGCAGCCATTAATTTGGTTTTAGCAATTTGTCGCTCTTGATTATGTAGATAGAAAATACCAAATAAAAAGACAATTTTTTCTATCGCATTTCCTGCTATAGAAAATGAAAATGTTTGTGCCATCGCATCATTATACTGGGTAATCCAGGTGATAGTTGACCCGATCATAATGAATAAAGTACCAGTAAATATAAAATATTTAAATCTACCGGGAATGATGGTTATTAAAATAGTACTCACCAGCAGGAATGCAAGATTGGTTATGTTTACTTTTGGTAATAGGCTATAATAAGTGATCATATCTGTTATGCCAAGATAAAATAGAATAACAACTGCTATAGAAGTTAATATCATATAAGTCTTAAAAATAGTACTCACCCATTTATTATGTTTTTCCAGGTTTAGATAATCATGAACAAATAAGAGGTATAAAACAGCAGTGATTGGAAGGAATACACTATGTGGAATCGCCCATTTGAATGATAATAAAGTCGGTATTTGATAATACCCGGTAAAGAATAATACATGGGCCATACTATAGAATGCATAAAAAATATAACTCCTTTTGTATGCTGTAATAATCAAATAAAAATTTGCCAGTAAAACTAAAAATAAGACCCCAACGTATATGCTACTACTCCATAAATCAAACAACGCTTTTTCTTCTATGATTTGAGTATCACTTATATATACAAAATCAAAGCTTTTAAATGCAATATCATATAATACACCCGGGGTTTTGATATAATAGGTTTTGGATGAATTAGGCAATAGATAGTCTTTAATTTTGCCATCTGCGTTTTCTCCGCTATAGAATTTATTATTGAAATTATTGGGTAGAACTCCCTGATGTTCTTTGAAAAAATCAGTTTTAGAATCTGGTGAGAAAAACTGAACATCCCAGTCATTTGAAAACAATACAAAATCCCTTCTTACATCAGAGATATTGGCAATAATACACTTTAGCCAAATTGTTGATTTTGATGTATATACTTTTTCTTTATCATGAGAAACAAAATTATGCTGAAAATCTGAAGCACTAATCTGACCAAAAGATAAATTACCAGACATATCTTCATAAACAAAAAGTTCATGATCATTAAGAAATGCTTTTTCAGGAATTGGTTTCTGATCTATTATAAATACCTGTGAGAATGCAGAAATATTGAGTAACAAGAAGAAGGCAACAAATAACAAAAATATAAAAGTGTGCTTCTGTAATTTTTCTGGCATTTTTAAATCTGTAAGGGGTATTTTCTCAAAAATACTAGTTAATTTCAACTTATATCATAAAGAAAGTTAAAAATAGAATTATTATTATCGGTATAAACCACACACATTATATTTTATCTTGGATCTAAATTTTTTACTCAAAGAAGAGTTCAATTTATATAGTTCGGGCTCATAACTAATGGTGTAGTAATTTTATAAACTTACCTAAAAAGGGATTATTTAGTTTTGAATCGCAGCTTCCCCGTCTCTATCTTGATCGCAGTTTTAGCCAATATAGTAAATACAAAAGCACCCAAAGCCCAAATGCCAAGAGTGACCCCAATCTCGATACCTGTAGGGGTGTATTCTGCAATTTTTCCATAAGGTCCGGGGATAAAACCGGGTACAATTAAACCAAATCCTTTTTCAATCCATATAGCAATAAAGAGTATAAAACATGCAAAATACAATACATTGAGATTGTTACGTAGTTTACCAAACGTAAGTATGACAGTGGCCAATACATTCAACGGAATCGCGGTCCAGATCCAGGGTAATAATGCAGTTTTGCCCTGTAATCCAAAGAATAAATAATATGCACTTTCACTATGATGTGTAGGTGCATAAAACTCTTTGAATAATTCAGATATGAGCATGATCAGATTGATTTGAGCTGCTACCGTAACGATCATCCCGATTTTTTTAATTGTTTTATCCTCAATTTTAAACGAAGTAAATGTTCTTATAATTGCCAATACCAAAATAATCAATGCCGGTCCCGCAGCAAAGGCCGATGCCAAAAAGCGGGGGCCTAATAGTGCATTATTCCAGAAAGGGCGTGCTTGCAACCCCTGATATAAAAAAGCAGTCACCAGGTGAATGGCCACTGCCCAGAACACAGATAAAATTGCTCCGGGAACATATATTTTAGGATTAGGGACTTTTCCCTGATAGCGTCTGAATAAAATATAAAACGGGATCGAAATATTTAAAAATAAATACCCGTTGAGCACAATTACATCCCAGGTAAGCATAGAATTTGGGAAGTTAAATACCCCAATGCCGGGGATCATATGCCACAAGACCGAAGGTCCTCCCATATCTGCTACTACAAAGGCCAGACACATAATCAACGCTGCAACCGCCAATCCTTCACCAATAAGAACAGCTTGCTTAAAGTCGATATCTTTTAAAATATATGTTGGCATCACCAACATTACCGCTGCTGCAGCTACCCCGACCAAAAATGTAAAATTAGAAATATATAACCCCCAACTCACTCTATCGGTCATTCCGGTCGCGCTAAGACCATATTCTAACTGTACCGAATAACAATACATCCCTACAAGCATCACAAAGGTCAGAAATGCCATCCAGAGATGATATTTTTTTGAACCTTTGGTTGTGGTATCTAAGCTATCAATTACTAAACTTCTAAAAACTTTAAGTTGTCTCATCTCAATTATTCATTTTGGCGTGACCTCCGCTACACTTCGGTCGGGCTATTCGTTACAACTCCTCGCTCTTCTCCCGATAGCTATCGGGAGAAGGCTGTGGGGTTTTCACTGCTATCCCTGCCCGTCCGGTCAGGCGTGGCCTCACGCACTATTTGTCAATCCATAAAATACCAGAACTTGGGTTCTGTACCCAGATCTTCTTTTAGCCTGAACACTTTTTTATGCTCCAATACCCAACGTATGGTACTATCCGGATCTAATAAATTTCCAAAAATTCTTGCTCCGGTCGGGCAAGCTTCCACACAAGCAGGATTTTTACCGGCTCTGGAACGTTGTACACAAAACGTACATTTTTCCATCACTCCCTTTTTTCGCATTCGGTTTCCCAGATAGTGTTGATTTTTATTGACATCTTCTTCAGGAACTTTGGGCGTACTCCAATTAAATCGTCGGCCATCATACGGGCAGGCAGCCATACAATATCTGCACCCTACACACCAGTCATAATCGATAACTACTAATCCGTCATCTTCTCGCCAGGTAGCTTGCACAGGGCATACATCTACACAGGGAGGATTATCACAATGAAAGCACTGTGTTCCCATATAGAAATGCCCTTCAGCCGGTACTTCATGATAATAATTGTCATCGGCCTCATCAAACTTAAGGCCTTTTCCATCCTTCATTTCATGAATCCTTATATATTCCATCTGCGAATTTCGATCCTGGTTATTCTCTTCTACACAGGCACTCACGCAGTCCATATACCCCTGGCATTTGGAGATGTTGAATGCATATCCAAACAGTACATCTTTCTCTGCATTTTTTGAAGACACAGCAATATTTTTCCCCTTACGTAATTGATAAGAACGCACCAATCGATCAACGGTTGCTTTCTTCTCATCATCTGTCATCAATTTATAATTTCCTTTGAATTGTTCTTCCCAGTCAATTTGTGCTTTTTCTTTAGCTTCATCATCGGCAGTTACACTACAGGATGTACTCACTGCTCCGGCTCCGATCAATAAACTGGCCGTTAATTGCCTAAAAGCAGTGCGACGACTCATTTTTACATCAAAAACCTGATCAAAACCATCTTTTTTGCGTTCTTCACCAATAGCAGTATCTACGGCAGCATCAAAATCTTCATCACTCATATGAGCATCAGTCTGAGAACCACATCCTCCAGAAGGCTTCCCACAACCGCAAGATCCTGAGGTTTGCTTTGTCTTACTATTCAGATTTAATTTAAACCATTTGTTGCTATCAGTTCCCATTGTTATACTTTTATTAAAATCACAACATAGTGATATTAGATTACTCTCGGTCTTTTACTTTTTGAGTGTTATAATTTGATGGCCATCTGGTTTTAAAACCAGGTTTGTGTGGGTCATGGCAGTTCACACAGGTCATCGATGCTCTGGGAGGTGCCCAACCTACTATTTTTTTGCCATGAGCACCACCTTTCCAATCTTCAAACTGATTGGTATGACATTGGCTGCATAACTTATAACTTCTGTTATAATCAATGATATTGCCTGTCAAACTTTTTAAGTTATCCATCTCATCACCATTATGACAGGTAATACAGTTCATGGTATTTAGATCGGCGTGAGCTAATTTTATGTCCCAATGTGCCTTTTTTATGTCGCCACTTTGTAATTCAATTAATGGTTTGGTATGGCATTCTGTACATGCAAAAGATGTTATCTGGCTTTTTCGTTCAGGTATTAAAAATGTATGCTCACCTTCTGTGATTTCTATAGTTTTAATTCCTTCCAGAAATTGTTCTGAAGAAATTGAAGTACCATGATAATTTTTACTTTCTGCTTCAATTTTATCAGTGATGCTATGATATTCTCCTTCACTGTGTTTGCAAGAAGAAAATAATAGCAAACAGAAGAAAATACAGGTCAGAATATGTAGTATATGTTTATTCATCATAGTTTTTATTGCTTCTGGTAAAAATCTCTGTATCTGTAACCTCTTTATTATTTGGAACATGACATTGACGACAATTAATACGATCAGGGTGGGTAACTCTAATTTCCTTGGGTGCCGCAGGTCCGGCGTGACAGGATAAACAATTCTCCCGCATTTGTATTTGATGAGGAATCATAGGCGGGCTTCCGGGAAAAGCGTTATTTACACCAACTTTTGGAGGATGCACTTTGGCAAAATTCGTAGCGGTAAAAAGTGTTTTGGCATTTTGAGCAACGTGACATTGTCTGCAATTGATCATTTCGGGATGTGGCGTTACAGGAGCATAGGCATTAAATTTGGCTACAAAACCGCCATTTTGGTGACATTGTAAGCAAGCATTTCCTCCCATACCTCTTTCTCCTTTAAGTAAAGGATGTGGAATACTTGGTGGTGCTCCCGGATATGCTCTGTTATTGTAATATGTATCTAGACTTCGTTGATGATCTTCATCAATAGGCATGTTAAGATATTCTAAAGCAAATTCTGAACGTGTAAACACTGCTTTTTCTGAGGGAATTTCAAGAACAGGAGTTTCATTTGTAATAGGAATGTATGCTTCTTTTAATCCTGTTTTATAACTGTAATTCCAAATGATGATAAAAGCTAAAAACAAGAGGGAAAATAATGATATGATACCTAATCGCTTCCTCATAGCTTATACTTTTTCTACTTTAACGGCACATTTCTTATAGTCAGGTTCTTTGGATATTGGGCAAAAAGCATCTAGGGTAACATCATTAATCATCATATTTTCATCAAAGAAAGGCACAAAGACCTGACCTTTGGTAGGCAAACCTCTTTCATTTATTGATGCAGGTAATATGCATGATCCTCTACGTGAAGTTACTTTTACATTTTCTCCATTTTTAATTCCCAATGCTTTTGCGTCTTCTGGGTGAAACTCGATATAGGCACTTGGCATTGCTTTATGCAATACTGGAATCCTGCGTGTCATAGAACCTGTATGCCAATGCTCGATAACTCTTCCTGTATTGAGCCAAAAAGGATATGCTGCATCCGGGGATTCAGGAGCTGGTTCGTATGGTCGTTGCCAGATCACAGCTTTACCGTCTGGTTTTCCATAGAAATGAAAATCTTCACCATTAGAACATGCGGGATCATATTTTGCATTGAAGCGCCATTGTGTGGATTTTCCATTTACATAGGGCCATATTACTCCGGATTCTTTTTTTAGGACTTCCAAAGGAGCCATTCCGTGTTTTGCTCCTTCATGAAACTGTCTATATTCGTTATAAATTTCTTCGACATGATTTTCTTCACTATAAGGAAATAAATCACCATACCCCATTCGTTTTGCAACTTCAATCGTCATCCAAGCATCTGGAGTTGTTTCTCCTGGTCCCTCTACCATTTTATCCCAATGTTGCGTTCTTCGTTCAGAATTTCCATACAATCCACTTTTTTCTATATGCCACGATGCTGGTAAAATAACATCAGCAACATCAGATGTTGGTGTTGGAAAAACGTCTGAAACTACAACAAAACAAGAGTCTTTTTCCATACCAGGGCGATAACGACTTGTCTTTGGTAATGAAACCAATGGATTAGTTACTTGTGTCCAAATAAATTTAATATCTCCACGATCAACTGCCCTAAACATTTCTGTAGCATGATATGTTGGTTTGGCAGGAATACGCTCATAAGGCACTTTCCATATTTTGGCTGCCAAACGCCTGTGTTTTTCATTCATTACGACTCCTTTTGGCAACTTGTGGGTAAAAGTACCTACTTCTCTTGCTGTACCACAAGCAGAGGGTTGCCCTGTTAACGAGAATGGCCCATTACCTGGCTGTGAAATTTTTCCGGTAAGTAAATGAATATTATATACCAAGTTATTGATCCAGGTTCCTCTTGTATGCTGATTCATTCCCATACACCAATAAGAAACTACTTTTTTATTTGGATCGCCGTATATAGCAGCCAAATATTTAATATCTTTCACAGATACTTTTGAGTACTTTGCTACCTTTTCTGGAGTATAGTCTTCTAAGAATTTTTTATAGTCTTCAAAATTTATTTTTTGTGGCTTATCATTAAATTTATAATTATCCTCTAAACCATATCCCATATTAGTTAGCCCTTTACTAAAATTACAGTGCTTCTCTACAAAAGATTGGTTTACCCACCCATTATTAATAATTTCATAGCAAATAGCATTAGCAACTGCCAAGTCGGTTTGAGGTTCGAATAATATAGATTTATCAGAGGCAGTACTAGAACGAGTTGTACGTGTAGCAAAATCAATAATCTTAGCGCCTCTTCTGCTTTTTTGTTCTAACATCCTGGAAAATAATACAGGGTGCATTTCTGCCATATTATTTCCCCATGTAATAAAATAGTCTGCATGGTCGATATCTTCATAACAACCCATAGGTTCATCGGCCCCAAAAGTGGTTAAGAAACCAGCTACGGCACTTGCCATACATAATCGAGCATTACAATCTAAATTATTAGTACCAATAGCACCTTTCATTAATTTAGATGCAACATATCCTTCAGGAATTGTTGATTGCCCAGAGGTGTACATTGCTACAGCATCTTTACCATGCTTTTGAATAGTTTCCTTCATTTTATTGGCAACAATATCTAAAGCCTCATTAAGAGGTGTTTTTACGTATTGACCATTTTTCTTTACCAACGCATGAGTTAATCTATCTTTTGATTGAATACACATGGTTTGATGATATCCTTTTACACAAAGTAATCCTTTATTAACAGCACTGTTAGGATCTCCTTTTACAGCTATTGCTTTTCCATTTTCGGTACCTACCAGAATACCACATCCTACACCACAAAACCTACAAGGTGCTTTTTTCCAATCAAGATTAGCTCCATTGGGAATTCCTTCCTCTTGTTCGCTGGCAAATATAATCCCGGGAAACATTGTTGCGGCTGCAGTCATCGCAGATAGCAGGGCCATTTTTTTAATAAAACTTCTTCTATTGGTTAGAGCGGTATACATATTGTTAATTGTTTTGAGGGGTATTAAATCCTGAAACCATGGCCAGTAATTTAAGGCTTTCTATCGCTTCTATCTTTTCTTTTAAAGATTCTTCTTCGCTCTCATTTTCGGTTTCAGTGACCAAAATGAGTACCTCTTTATTCTGAGCAGGTGTGACTTCACATTGATGTAGTACAGATAATGCTTTGATAAGTTCGTTTTTTTTACCTGTGTGTGGATGGGCTAAGTAACTCTTAATAGGCATATTTCTGATTTAGTTATTGGTTGTGGTTTTAATAGAATGAACTCAAGATGAGTTTAGTAATTAACCAGAATCAGTTATGAAAGAAGTACAATGGTTCATAGTTAGAAATGAAATGTGGTTATTAAGGTACAAAATTTACCTTATAAATTCTGAGATACTATGACATTTATCATATGTTAAAGACACATTAATTAATAAGATCATTGTATTCTAAGCTGATACTATAATAGGACTATCCATTTATGATCATGAGTCTCAAGGCCATTTCCCTGATCAAAGAAAAAGGGTACTTTTAACAGCACCCTTTTAGCAAATTATTATATGTGTTCTCCCAGATGATGGTGCTCATCAATTAGCGGGCCTCCTTCAATAATTTGTTGAGAAGCCTGGTTGACAAATTTTTCAAAATTGAGATGGAAAGAATGTGCCAGCTGTATAGCTTTACTTACATAGGCTCCTTTTTGCAACCAGGTATTCATAGGATCCAGAATTTCTGAAGGTACACCAGGACAAAACTCTGGCATAAATAATCCAAAAATAGGATGTTGTTCATACTCTACATTATTCAATTCTCCTTTGAGGATCGCAGAGATCATAGTTCTTGTATGCCTTAGTTTGATTCGGGAACCTACGCCATAAGGCCCACCACTCCATCCGGTGTTGATCAACCAGACATTTACATTAGCTTCTTTCATCTTTCTGCTTAGCATTTCTGCATATACTGTTGGGTGTAATGGCATAAATGGTTCTCCAAAACAAGCAGAGAACGATGGTACAGGTTCTGTAATCCCGGCTTCGGTTCCTGCTACTTTAGCTGTGTAACCAGAAATGAAATGATATGCAGCCTGGCCAGGCGTTAATTTGGATACTGGCGGTAATACTCCAAAAGCATCACAGGTTAAAAAGAAGATATTCTTAGGATTTTTGGCATACGAAGGTTGTTGTATATTATCGATATGATAAATAGGATAGCTTACACGCGTATTTTGAGTGATAGTACTGTCTTCAAAATCTACTTCACGGGTTCCTTCTTTAAACACTACATTTTCTAGCATTGCTCCAGGCTTGATGGCTCTGTAGATATCTGGTTCTTTTTCTTCGGTAAGGTCAATAACCTTTGCATAGCAACCTCCTTCAAAATTAAAGATGGTGTTTTCTTCTGTCCAGCCATGTTCGTCATCTCCTATGAGTTTTCGGTCCGGATCTGCAGATAAGGTAGTTTTTCCGGTACCTGATAGTCCAAAGAAAATAGCTGTATCTCCATCTTCACCTACATTGGCAGAGCAGTGCATAGGCAAGACATTCTTTTCAACAGGAAGGATAAGGTTTAAGGCAGAGAAAACCCCTTTTTTCATTTCGCCCGTATAAGCAGACCCACCAACAAGCGCAATCTTTTTGGTGAAATTGAGGATAGAGAAGTTTTCTTGGCGAATACCAAAAGCTGCAGGGTCTTTTGCTTCATAGCCCGGCGCACATAGTACCAGCCATTCTTCTTCAAATCCTTCAGGTTCTGAATCTGAAAGACGCAGGAACATATTATGGATAAAGTAGTTTGACCAGGGATATTCTGTGATAGTTCGCACATTCATTCGATACTTGGGATCTGCACATACATAGGCATCTCTTACATAGAGGTCTTTTCCAGATAAATACTGTATAATTTCGTCCTGCAAAAGATCAAACTTATCGGGATTGATAGGCTTATTGATTTTACCCCACCATACTTTATCCTTGGTATATTCATCTTTTACCAAAAAACGATCCTGAGGTGATCTCCCTGTAAACTTACCTGTATTTACGGCAAGAGTTCCGTTTGAGGTTTCTTTCCCCATTCCTTTTTCTATGGTAAGCTGTTGTAGCTTTTCCTGGGAAAGGTTATAATGAGTGGTTACGTTTTTCAATCCATATTTTTCAAGATTGATATTGGTTTTTGTGTTTAATGTGTTTTCCATTTTTTACATAATTTTAATTTTTAAATACTTTGTTGGTCAAAAGGGCCATATGATAGGCACCAGGAATAAGGTCATTACAAAAAATAATATCAGGAGTGGAGCACCCACTTTTACATAATCCAAAAACTTGTACCCGCCGGCAGATAATACCATAGCATTGGTAGTTGTACCCACTGGAGTAAGAAATGCTGTTGAAGCACTTATGGCTACGGTAATCATAATCGGTTTGGGAGATATACCTAAACTGGTTGCTGCCAGGATTGCAATCGGAGCCATTAATACTGTAGTTGCCGAATTATTTATGGTTTGGCTAAAAGCAGTAGTCAATAAGAAAATACCTCCCAACAATACCAGCGGATGTATAGCACCCAAATATGTTACCAGGCTGTCTGCCGCTATTTGAGCGACTCCTGTTTTTTGCAATGCGATACCCATTGGGATCATTCCTGCGATCATTACTACACTGATCCAGCTTATGCCTTTATAGGCTTTAGAAATCGGTACACATCCTGTGATTAAAATAATGCCGGCACAGACCAAAGCGGCTATGGCTCCGGGGACGATTTTAAAGACTAACAAAAGAATCATGAGTACCAGTGTGCCTAATGCGATGTATGATCTTGGTGTGAGATTTTCTACATTTTTTGCCATTCCTTCCGGGCTTCCACAAATCACGAGATTTTCATACATTTCTTTAAGCTCACCAATGTCTTGCCATGACCCTCTTATTAAAAAAGCATCTCCTGCTTTAACCGTGATGTCTTTATCCTGTAATGGCTCATTGTTTCTTGAAGCTCCTAAGAGCTGTATATCAAATCTTTCGAAATAATTACCAATTTTGATTTTTCTGCCTACAAATAAGGATTTGGGGGTTACAATCACTTCGGCCATTCCTACTTCTTGATTAATGAGATTGTTTTTTAGTTCTTCTTCTATAGGATCCAGTCTCCATAATCCTAATCTAAAATCGATCATGATCTTATTGATAGCTTCGGTCTCCCCTTTTACCGTGATGATATCGTGATACATAAACTCGGTATCTTCTTTTGGAAACTCTATGAACGGAGGAGTTTTGTTGAACAGATTTGGATGTCTGCGTTTCAAACGTATGATCGAAACATTATAATTACTTTCAAAATCCCAATCTTGTATTTTGGTACCTAGCAGAGGTGATATGGATCGAATACGAAGCCTGAAATAATTTTGATCTACGCTGTATGCTTCAATCCATTTATGTAATTCTGAATCGATATTCACAGGTCGGTTTCTGGTTTTGTAACCAGGTAATAATTTGTATCCAAAATATCTGAAGTATACGATCGAAATGATCAATAAGGGCAATCCGATCAAACCAAATTCAAAAAAGGAAAAACCGGTGAATCCTTGTTCTACCAATGCGTTGCTTGCGATAATATTTGGAGGGGTTCCTGTTAAGGTAAGTAATCCCCCGGTGTTGGAACCAAAAGCGACTGGCATTAATAGTTTTGAGGGGAAGGTTCCGATGTTCCAGGCTGCCGAAATAGTAACCGGAAGAAGCGTAGCCACAGTGCCGGTATTACTAACAAAGCCAGACAATACTCCCGATCCCAGAGTGATGATTACTAATAATTTTGGCACGCTTTTTCCAGCCCATTGAATAAACTTATTGCCTGCAAGAGCTGTCCATCCGGTTTGAGAAAGGCCTTCGCCAATAATAAACAGTGCAGCGATCATAATCACTGTAGCATTACTAAAACCACTAAAGGTTTCTGTGACGTTTAATATCCCTGTTAAATACAAACTAAGCATAGATAACACGGCTACTACATCTGGTGGATATTTACCCCAGACAAATAAACCGATAGTTATCGCAAAAATGATTAACATTATATACATCTGATACCTCTTTTACTATTTTTAAAAAAACATCCTTTTTGTAAGGATTATTTTCAGTTTGGTTAACTAGTGTTTAAAAGAAAGGAATTCTTTCTGTCAATTCTTTGGAGGGTAAAATTGACTCCAAATATTAATCAATAGTTAATAGCGGTACTTCGGTATGAAGTGTTAACAACTTCGTAAGTCTACCTTCAGACGGTTTGTTTTTTTTTGCGTGATTTCTTGGTAAAATGGCCAGCAGATCAATTTCCTTGTCATTGATGTACTCAAATATTCCTTTCTCGATATCAGCATTTTCCTGAAAAGTATGGTGAGAGTAAAAATTTTCGAGATAATACTCCAGGGTATTTTCATTTTTCTCATCAATCTCAGAATAACCATAGGTGCCATCTTCATTACAGATCGTTAAGACGTGGACTTCTGAGTGAAATCTTCTGGCGATATCCAAAAGAGTCTCAAGTACAGTAGCATCGTCAATTTCGCTTTTTCCAAGTACCAAGGCGATCTTTTTGAGACCGAATTCCCTGGTATTTTCAGGAATTGCAATTACCGGGCAATCAGCTTCCATTACAAGCTTAGCAGTATTGGTGAGTGTTGTTTCTTCGTCAGACCCTTTTGTGCCCATAATGATAAGATCGGCCTGATGTTCTTTTTGCGTATCTAATATATTATCAATTAAATTACCGGATTTTATTACCCAATCGATGGTGCCTTTAAAAAACGGATGATCATTTTTGATTTTCTCAACTGTATTCTCCAATTTCTTTACATACGATGTGTCATTAGATAATTCTGAGATATGTGTTAGTAGAATTTTCATGGTTTCGTCCTGGTTTACAAAATTGACCGCATACTGTAGCGCACTTTCTGAAGTGGTCGACAAATCAAATGGGACGAGGATTTTGGTAATGTCTTTCATAATATATGTTTTTAATTCCCAGGTGAATGTGGTTATACCTGTATCGTTGGTTTTGTTGGTACAAAGATTAGGCTATTAAAAATACCATAAAATGACATTTATCAGTCTTTACTTTGTATATCTTTAACAAATTTGTAAAGAATTCTTTATGAGTAATTTACATGTATTTGAAATGAAGAAAAACTTAGGAAAAATAGATGCTGTATTAAGAATCCTTGTTGGAGTTATTCTTGCATATTTATTCTATAACAATTACATACCGGGGATTTTAGGAGTTGTTTTGCTATCTGTTTCCGGCGTATTGGTAATTACCGGTTTTATAGGATGGTGCCCACTGTATAAAATTTTTGGGATACAAACCTGTAAGGTGGAAAATGGGTTTAACGAAGATCGTTAATTTATCTAATGATTAGCTTGTTTTCAAAATGAAATAAACTTTATATTTGAGAGTGAGAATTCAAGAATTACGTTTGGTTAGCATTACAAAGGTTTTAAGAGGAGGCACTACTAAGCCTCTTTTGATAAGAGCCTAAGATGAGAAAAATAGTATAAAAGAATATGTTCTAAAGACTTTTAAAAAAACTCACATTAAAGATAATTTTTCTTCCACCAAAGAAATTATTGCTTGTGAACTAGGAAAATGCCTTGATTTACCAGTGCCTGATTATGGTTTAATCAATTTTGACCATTCAATCTTAAGTGATTTCTTTGCAAAAGATGAAATAAATTCACTAGATGAGGGTTATAAGTTTTGTAGTGAGTTTAAACCAATAGGCCCAGTTTTTAGTCCGTTAACAAAGTTTAGGTATTTAAAATCCTATGATATTGAAAATGTTTTTGCGTTTGATAATTTGATTCTTAATGTTGATCGGGGAGGGCCTCGTAATAAACCAAATTTACTTATAGGAGATAGTGGTTTTTTATTAATTGATCATGAGTTAATTCTTCCTTTTATCAATGGAATAGAAGAGGGAATGGATTTTAGTTTTAAACAAAAATTTAATAGTTTTTCACAATATCAAAGACATATTTTTTATCATTCATTAAAAAAGACTAAAGCTATTGAAAAAGAATATCTGTTTGATGAATTTATTGAAATGTTGCGATATGAAAATTTTGAGATGTTAAAAGATTTATTTAATGAACTTGAAAGGTTTAACATTGAATTTGGTGAGAAAAACAATATTTTTGCATACTTTGATTGGGTAAAATCAAACTTGGATTTCATTCAAAAACAATTAGTAGAGAGAATAATATGAGTACTTCTTATTACATATATAGTATTTTAAAGTACAAGCATTCTGCCTTATTAGGGGAAAGTTTGAACATAGGTATTCTCGTATATTTCCCTGTACAAAATCGATTTGTTTTTAAACATACCAACAACCTTAAAAGGGTAAAATCTGTATATAATAATGTTTCAGAGAAAACGATTAAGCATTATTTTAAGCAGATAGATAATAAACTGAATACACTCAATGAAAATCCTGAGTTTTTTAGTCAATTCGAAATTAAAGACGCTCTCGAAAGTTTTATAAATAAGGAATTACTTCCAATTGACTCGAGTGTACTTCAATTTGATAGAAGTATACAAAGTATTAAATACGATGAAAGTATTGATGATATAGTTGATACTCTTTCAAAAAGCTATTTTTTTGAAGCTAATAAATCAAATGTTTCTAATGTTACTATAGAAACACAACTTTCAAAACAATTTTATAAATATATATCATCAAAATTGGATTTTGAAAAGATAAATGAACAGTCTAAACGTTTTTATCAAAACTATAAAGTTATAAACGATACAGGAAGAGAATATAAGTTTGACTATGGATGGCAAAATGGTACGCTTAATCTAGTAAGGTCCTTGAGTTTTGACCTAAAGACTTCTTCAAGTATTGAAAACAAAGCACACCAAACTCTTGGATTGTTTATTGATTTACAAAATGAAGCTGAGGCTCAAAACTTACGTTATGATCTATTGGTGGCAAAACCAAAATTAAAAGAACTTTTTAAAGATTATGATCACGCCTTGAAACTTCTTGAAACTCCGAAAAGACTTAAAGTTATTGAGGAGAAAGAAATAGAATCTTATTCAAGAAAAGCAATAGATGCTCTTACATTATTCTAATTGGTAAGAAATATTCTTTAACCAGTAATAATCTGGTTGAAGCTTATATGTTGTCACACTGCTAAAACCCACCAAAGGATCATGCTCCATAAATTTTATCATTTGGGGTTTTATGATATACCCACCCCAATGTTCAGGTTTGGGAATGGTTTTGTTTTTGAATTGAGCTTCATATTGTTTTAAACGATCATCCAGCACTTTGCGGGAAAGAATCACTTCACTTTGATTTGAAACCCATGCACTCAGTTTACTTCCTTCGGGGCGTGATTCGAAATACCCTTCAGATAGATTTTCTGCAATTTTTTCTGCTTTTCCTTCAATAAATACCTTACGGTTTGCTGCCACCCAGTTAAAAGAAGCAGCAACTTTATTGTTTGCCAAAATTGCGGTTCCTTTTTTGCTGTTATAATTGGTAAAAAAGATAAAACCTTCCCAGGTAAAACGCTTTAATAACACGATTCTACTTTTCGGAAAACCGTCTAAACCCATGGTAGAAAGCATCATGGCATTGGCTTCATCTTCGGGATAGGCTTTATCTACCTCATAAAACCACTGTTGGAAGTGTTGGATCGGGTTGTTGTCGGTTGATTTCAAATAGTAAGGGTTTTAGATGAGTGCGTTGAGCATTGCTACCGGTGAGTTGAGCGTTCTTACCGAGGTTTTATATATCATTTATGTTATTTTTTCATTCATCTTCCTGCCCGACCAGTTTGTCAATACGGTTACATAGATCACAATAGAGATAGAACTTAAAGGCATCAGTATAGCGGCAACGATGGGTGATAGTTGTCCGGTAACGGCAAAATACAATCCAATAATATTATATAAAAATGATAAAACAAAACTGGATTTGATAATTTTTATAGTTTTTTTTGATGTCGAAAGATAAGCAGGGATCTTATTAAATTTTGAAGCATCCAAAATGGCATCACATGCAGGAGAAAATACATTTACGTTTTCTGAAACAGCAATACCTACATCACTTTGAGCCAATGCCCCGGCATCATTTAATCCGTCGCCAACCATGATTACTTTATGTGCCGACTGCTGTAACGATTTGATATAATTGAGTTTCTCATCGGGTTTTTGATTAAAGCATAGTGCTGTTTTTTCAGGGAGTACTTCTTTCAGGTATTCTTTTTCACCTTCATTATCACCTGATAAAATAGATAATTTATAGGCTTTCGACAGAGTGTCGAATACTTTTTTAACACCTTTTCGATATTGATTATGAAAAATATATTGACCTTTATATTCATCATTGGTACTGATATGCACAGCTGTATTCAGCGTTTTGGAAGTAGTATCATTTCCCACAAAATTTGGAGAACCTATTTTAATGGTACTTTGTGCTGCCGTTCCCTCAATTCCTTTTCCTATGTGTTCCTGATATTCATCCAGGGTTAAGATGTCGTATTCGGCCAGTACTTCATATAATTGCCGGCTCAATGGATGATTTGAAGCACGCAGGGTGTTTTTGAGCAAAGATTCTTCTTCTGGGGTTAAGGCCATTCCCCGATATTCTACTTCACTTGCTACGTTGGTGGTTATGGTACCTGTTTTATCAAAAATTAAGGTGTCTGCCATAGCCAAACGCTCGATCACATCGGCGTTTTTGAGGTAGCATTTACTTTTCCCAAATATTCTGAGGATATTGCCCAACGCAAAAGGCCTAGCCAAAGCCAAAGCACAAGGACATGCAATAATAAGTACGGCGGTAAAGACATTGATCGCTTTTGAGGCATCTGTAAACAACCAAAAAGTAGTAGCTAATACTGCAATACATAAAATAGTAATCGTAAAATACCTGCTTACGGTATCGGTAAGATTGGTAAACGAAGCCGACTTATCTTTGTTAAACACATCATTACTCCATAACTGTGTGAGATAACTTTGTGCTACAGATTTTATGGTTTCTACTTCGATAGCTCCACACAATTGTCTTCCTCCTGCAAAAAGTTTATCGCCCGATTGTTTGGTAACAGATTCACTTTCGCCCGTTACAAAGCTATAATCAATTTGCGCCGTACCTTGAATAAGAATAGAGTCTACAGGTATCAGTTCTCCATTTCTGATCAATAATCGATCTCCTTTTTGGATATCGTATACTTGTATACTTTCTTCTTTTTTCTGCTTTGCCCCAGCAATCCTCGTTACAGCAATGGGGAAATAGGATTTGTAATCTCTTTCGAAAGACAAAAATGAATAGGTTTTCTGCTGAAAAAACTTTCCTAACAGTAAAAAGAAAACCAATCCGGTAAGGCTATCAAAAAATCCGGTACCCCAGTCAAAAACAATTTCTGTGGTACTTCTCAAAAAAAGCACTAAGATTCCTAAGGCAATGGGCACATCAATATTCAATATTTTGGATCGCAATCCTTTATAGGCCGATATAAAATAATCCTGAGCTGCATACAATACCACAGGCAATGAAAAGGCAAACATCAACCACCTGAAAACATATTTATACTGCTCTAACCAATATTCTGAGACTTCAAAATATTCTGGAAAGGATAAGAACATTACATTCCCAAAAGCAAAACCGGCAATACCGAGCTTATAGACCAAACTGCGGTTGATTTGTTGTTTACCGGTTGAGTAATCTTCAAGGCTGATGTAGGGTTCGTAGCCAATGGCGTTTAATAAAGTAACGACTTCTTTGAGTGAAAATCGTTTTGTGTTATAAGTAATACGAACGGTTTTTTTGGGGAAATTAACCAAAGATGCTGTGATGGCAGGCTGAAGTTTATGCAGGTTTTCCAGGATCCAGATACATGAGCTGCAATGGATATGAGGAATGTATAGTGTGATGATTTGAGTATTGTCATCACTGAATTCGATTAGTTTTTCAGTAATAGCAGGATTATCGAGATAATCGTACTTTCCTTCAATTTCTTCAGGAATGGCTCCAGGAGCCGACTGTAAATCATAATAACAGGATAGATCATGAGTCGAAAAAATATCATATACGGTTTTGCACCCATTGCAGCAGAATGTTTTTTGATCATAGTTGATGATTGTTTTCCCGCAATCATTTCCGCAGTGAAAACAGGTAGGATTCAACATACTATATTGTTTGTTACAAAATTGAAAAACCGCTACCTGAGATACTATGATAAATGTCATAGTTATAGTGATGCCAACAAATTAGTTTTGGCAGATCACTTCAAACTTTTGGAAGATGAAAAACATTCTAATACCAACAGACTTTTCAGAAAACGCATGGAATGCGATACAATATGCAGTTGAACTTTTTAAAGAAGTGAATTGTACATTTTATTTACTGAATGTATATACTCCGGCAATTTTTCAGTCTGTAGAAGGAATTCCGGCAGATATAGGAATAGAAGATGCATCAAAGGTTTTTTCTTTGAGTGAACTAGAACGTTTAACATCCAGGATTCAAAAAGAACTTTTCAATTCAAACCATACGTACAAAAGCATAACTTCATTTCAGTTTTTGGTAAGTGAGGTAAAAGCTATTGTAGAAAAAGAAAAAATAGATCTCATCGTGATGGGAACCAAAGGAGCTACGGGAGCTACCGAAGTTTTTCTGGGAAGCAATACCGTTCGGGTAATAAAATCAGTGAAAGATTGTCCGGTATTGGCGATTCCTGAAGGTTCAGACTTTATAGCACCATCTGAGATTGCTTTTGCAACAGATTTTAATCGTTTCTATAGTAAGAATGAGTTACAGCCATTAATTGATTTAGCCAAATCATTTGATGCAACGATACGAATTGTATATGTGCAACAACAGGATTGGCCTTTAACAGATGAACAACAGTTTAATTTAAATATGTTGCATAAATATCTTGATGAGGTGAAGCATTATCAACATACATTGACCAAAAGTGATTCTGTGTCAAAATCCTTAAAATTTTTTACTGAAGAACTGGATATATACTTATTAGCCATGTTGCATTATAAGCATAGCTTTATCGAAAGGTTAACGAGAGAGCCTATTGTAAAACGGGTAGCTTTTCATACACAAATACCCTTTTTGGTGATACCAGAATTAGGAATGAGTTCGGCTTTTTCGAGAAACATGGAAAAAGATACTCGAGTTGAAAAAATATAGCTGTAATTAAGTATTATATCCTGATTATTTAATTACTAAAAGGCCTATTGTTCAGTACATCTGGGAATGGGTCTTTTTTACTAAATCCGGTTTTTTAGTATTCTTCTTTACCAATAGGATGATCTTCATAAAAATCCTCAAAAGTTTTATCAGTAGTATACTGGTCTCTAAGTACTTTATAAACCATAATGATTACCATAATTTGACCAAAGCAGGTGAGATAAAACACCCAACCAAACTCGATATTCATAACTGCCAGGATGGTAACCAGTAATAACATGATAGAGGTAATGACCACCATAGCCATTGCAGAAATTTTCATCTTTTTATTTCCAAGGTAAGGATTCTTACTAATAAACGTTCTTAATGAATAGCTAAAACCAACGAACCTACTGACAAAAATCATAGTTTCTCACCTTGTCATTATCTAGTTTTGAGTAAAACAAAACATCTTGCAATGAGAAAAATATTGATCCCTACAGATTTTTCAAAAAATGGAATGAATGCTATACGGTATGCTGTAGAGCTCTTTAAGTATGAGCGTTGTGATTTTTTTATAATGCACGCCTATGCCGATGAGGTGTATGATCATAATACGTTGGTTTCTCGTGAGATTTTTAAGGAGTTAAAAGAAACGATTCATAAAAACTCTGATAGCGAATTGACTAAAATACTAGAGGAGATACGTCAAGTCTCGCCAAATCCAAGACATGAATATAAGACGCTATCGATATTTGGAACCTTGATTGATGAGGCCAACGATTTGGTAGATAAGGAGAACATAGATGTTCTGATCATGGGTACTAAAGGTAAGACCGATGACCGAAAGCTTACTTTTGGGAGTAATACCCTGCAGGTTCTAAAATATGTAAAATGCCCGGTATTGGCTATTCCAAGTGGATGTTTATATACGCAACCCAAAGAGATGCTGTTTCCCTCAGATTATCTATTACCCTATAAGAGAAGAGAACTGAAGTTGCTAAGCACCTTGACCCAAAGTTTCAGGTCTACAATTCACTTCTTATATGTATCAGGTTTTGAAAAACTTTCTATTAGACAGGAGGATAACAAGGCTTTTCTCTCAACATCATTACCCGAAGCAAAATTGGAGTTTCACAGAGCACAAGCTGAAGACATAACAACTGCGATTAATCAATTTATTAAGGAACATAAAATAGACTTTTTGGTGATGGTAAACTCCAGGCATTCTTATCTGGAGAGTATCTTATACCAATCCACCATTGACAAGATAGGATTGCATATCAAAATCCCTTTTTTGGCAATGCAAAACTTAGAACGATATTGATTTATGTATGTAGAGATGAAATACAATGAATATAGAGTATTGAAGTAAAATTTGGGAAACAAGAAACTAGACAAAAAAATTGTTATCAAAAGTCTTGCATCCCGATTCCTGTCTCTTGAGTCATTTTAAATTATTGAATGAGATTAATTAAAATATTATGAAACGTATATTACTACCCACCGATTTTTCAGATAATGCATTTAATGCGATACGATATGCAATGCATTTTTTTAAAGATGAAGAAACTACTTTTTATCTATTAAATACATTTACACCGGTATCTTATCACGCAGGATATTTGATTGAGAACCCCACACTTTATGGAATGGAAGATGTGGGTATGATCAATTCAAAAAGAGATATAGAACGTATTGAGGAAAAGATCAGGAAAGAATTTAACAATCCCAAACATGATTTTGTGCGATTATCGGCTTTTAATACCCTGGTTGGCGAGATTAAAGAAGTTATAGATAAATACAACATTGATCTCATCATTATGGGTACCAAAGGCGCAACTGGCGCTAAAGAAGTTTTTATCGGCACACATACTATGTATGTCATAAAAAAAGTAAAATGCCCGGTTATAGCAGTTCCTTCAGATTTTGAGTATGAAGAGCCTAAGGATGTTTTATTCCCAACAGATTACAATCTTAGCATTGATAATAAGTACTTGCCATTGGTAAAAGAAATTTGTGATAAACATATATGCAGGCTTAATATCCTAAATGCATATTATGGAGTGCCCCTGGATGGCCATCAGGAAGAGGTTAAGGATTTTTTAGACGAATATTTCAAAGGCAACGCCCATGTTTTTCATATAGCAGAAGGAGTAGATGTACTAGAGGCGGTAGAAGATTTTCAGAAAAAGTATAAGATCAATTTACTGGTGATGATACATAACAAGCATTCTTTTTTTGAAAACCTGCTGTTTAAACCCGTCATCAATCAAATAGCCTATCATACCAATGTTCCGTTTTTAGTAATCCCTTCAGAGGAAAAGATGAAATGAAACTTAAATTTTCTAAAAAATGAAACGAATACTAATTCCAACCGATTTTTCTGATAATGCATGGAATACCATATTGTATGCATTAGAACTCTATAGAAATATTCCATGCGAGTTTTATATTCTAAACACCTATGATGTTACCCCGGTACGACTAGCTACTACAATAAGTTCGCAACGAGTTGGGCATATTTATGAAACAGTCAAAATTGAATCAAAAGAAGGATTGAAAATGACCATAGATGACATTCATAATTCTCAACCTGCACTACATCATACTTTTAAAACACTATCTAAATCAGGGTCTTTGGTTGAAGTTTTAGAGGAACTAACTGATGAAGATCACTTTGATATGATTCTTATGGGTACCAAAGGAGCCACCGGGGTAAAAGAAATTTTCTTAGGAAGCAATACACAAAAGGTAATTAAAAATATAGAAGATTGCCCGGTCCTTATCATTCCGGAAGATGCATACTTTGAAGAAATTTCGGAGATAGCTTTTGCTACAGATTTTGAAAGAGTGTATCATAAAGCCGAGATAGCACCTATCATAGGTCTTGCAAAAAATCATGATGCTACCATAAGGATGATTCATGTATATGACAAACCGGGATTAGACAATGTGCAAAGCTACAATTCGAGCTCTCTGGAAGAGTATTTTAAAAATGTAAAGTATGACTTTCATGTCATTCCTGATTTCTCAACAATAGAAGACACTATCCAAGCTTTTATTGAAGAATTGGAGATTAATGTTTTGGCTATGATCAATTACCCACATAGTTTTATCGAACGACTATTAAAGGAAGACGTGATCAAAAAAATCACGTTTCATACTACCATTCCTTTTTTGGTGATCCCTGCAGATACCTGAGAATTGTCATAGAATTTATCGCAATTTGGAAATAATTTTACTCGATAATTTATAAAACTAAAAGTAATGAAAAGAATACTCGTTCCCACCGATTTTTCAAATAATGCATACAATGCTCTTTATTATGCTACACGTCTATTTAAGAATGATGCATGTCAATTTTATATTTTGAATACCTGTGATGTAGAAATCCCTGTGCTAACGAGCATCATTGATACTACCCATGGAGATGAGCAGTTACGCAAAGAGTCTAAGGAGAAATTAACAGAAACATTCCATTCTATTGTTAGAGATACCGAAGATTTTAATCATTTTTTTGAGACTATTTCTACTACTAAAAAATTACCGGAAGTTATAGAAGAAACTGTAATGAATAAAGGTATAGATCTCATCGTAATGGGAACCAAAGGAGCAACCGGAGCCAAAGGGTTTTTTATGGGGAGCAATACTTCAAATATCATCCAAAAAATAAAGTGTTGTCCTGTACTTGCAGTACCAGATGAGTTTAATTTTGAAAAATCTTCAGAAAATACTCTTGCCGGGCATAATTCAAATTGATCATGACCTGAGCTAATATTTTATGAATACAACTGAGAATTGTCATAGTATTCTTCATGTTTTCGAGATAGTTTTATAGTATAATTCGTAAAGCTTAAGACCATGAAAAGAATACTTGTTCCCACCGATTTTTCTCATAACGCATACAGCGCTCTTTTCTATGCAACCCGTTTCTTTCAAAATGAAACGTGTCAATTTTATATCATAAACACCTTTGATGTAAACACTCCAGTTTTGACCAGTAGAATAGATACAAGCAAAGGTGATTTGCTATATAGGCAATTAAGGAAAGAGTCTCAGGAAAAATTAACCGAGATATCGCATTCGATAGTTAGGGATACCGAAGACTTAGATCATACTTTTGAGATCATTTCAGTTTCCAAAAAACTAGATGAAACGATTAATAAAATTATAAAGAGTAAGCATATTGATCTTGTCGTAATGGGAACCAAAGGCAAAACTGGAGCTGCAGCCATTTTTATGGGAAGTAATACTGTTAAAGTGATCCAAAAGATCAAAGGTTGTCCAATCCTCGCAATACCAGATGAGTTTGATTTTGAAAACCCTAAAGAGATTGCCTTTGCCACAGATTTCAGGCGTTTTTATAAAAAGGAAGAAATACGTCCTCTTATAGACATCGCTTCGCTATTTGGTTCTTCTATCAGGATTTTTCATATACACGAAGCAGAAAAACTGGATGAGGAACAAGAAAAAAACTTCAAGACATTGAAAGATCTTCTCAGTGGTCATGAATATACCATGCACTGGATATCTAAATTTGCAAAAAAGGCCGAAGTAATCAATGAATTTATTCAAGGCTTGAATATAAATATATTGGCTATGGTGAATTATCCCAAAGGTCTTATGGAAACGATCGCTAATGAACCGGTTATAAAAAAAATAGGTTTTAAGGCGTCTGTTCCTTTCCTGGTAATTCCTGCTGCAAGGTGATAATTATCATTGTTTTCAAGTAGTGCGGCCTATACATTTATAGCAAATAAACTTAAAATTTAAACGTATGAAAAAGAAGATCTTATTGCCCACCGATTTTTCAAAAAATGCCTGGAATGCGATAGCATATGCCATAGAGCTTTTTAAGAATGAGGAATGCGATTTTTATGTGCTTAATGCTTTTAATGCTACAGGATATGCCCTAGAAAGTATGATGGTCCCCGAACCTGGAGAGAAACTCTATGAAGAGGCAAAACAAAAGTCAGAGCAGGGATTAGGTAAGATTTTAGAAAGGCTCACCTTTCGCGATGAATATCCTAAACATAAATTCTATATGGTATCCCAGTTCAATAGTATATTGGAAGCTATCAAAGATGTTGTGGATAAACAGGATATCGAAATGATTATTATGGGTACAAAAGGGGCAACAGATGCCAGGGATGTGATTTTCGGCAGTAATACGGTGATGGTTATGGAAAAATCCAGAAGCTGCCCTGTAATGGCAATACCAGAAGATGCTAGTTATCAAGACCTTAAAGAAATCGTTTTCCCTACAGATTATAAAATGAATTTTAAACGACGCGAACTTCAAAATATAATAGAAGTGGCACGAATGAGTAATGCAGCAATCCGTATTTTATATGCGTCTGATGGAGAACCGCTTCATGAAGAGCAGGAAAATAATAAAAAACTACTCGAAGAGTATTTTGAAGAATTAACCTATACCTTCCACACCTTATATAATGTTGATGCTCAATCTGCTGTGCGTTGTTTTGTAGAAAGTCGGGATAGTGATATGATCGTCTTTTTTAACAGAAAGCATAGCTTCTTTGGAAGTATTTTTTCAAGACCTATGGTGAAGAGCCTGGGACGATATGCCAAAGTCCCGGTATTGGCATTGCACGATTTAAGAAATTGAGGATAAAAGTTAGCAATATGTAGTATGAAGTTTTGATGAAGAGTATAACAAACAAAATAGTATAAAATATAAACGATGAAGAACATAGGAATCTGGATGGATAAAGAAAAAGCTCATATTATCACGGTAAAGGATGATAATGAGGATATGACGACGATCTTATCTGGGATCGAGAACTTTCGTATACACGGCGGTTCTGGAACCCGGTTTAAAGGAGGGCCACAGGACGTGGTTCAGGATAGTAAATACCTCGAACGAGAGAAACATCAATTCAAGGCTTATTTTAAAGAGATCATTCCTTTTATAAAAGACGCCGATAAAGTTGCCATTTTCGGACCTGCCAAAGCAGGAGAAAAATTTGAAAAAGAGTTGATTGAAAATCACAAAGAGATTAGTGAAAAACTAGAAGGTGTTTTTAAAGCAGATAGTATGACCGAAAACCAAACCAAAGCGTTGGTAAGGGAGTATTTTAAAAAGTATAAAAAGAATATATTTTAAACATAAGTTTTTATTGTATTCTGAATATTTCTAGTAATGTTGTACGCAGACAACGCTGCCTGCTACTGGCAGCGTTGTTTCACGTTTAAGTCTCGAGCAAATGCAAGACCAAAATATTGATATTATAAAATCTTCTGGTGAAAAGGTGAAATTCTCCCTTCATAAACTTCGTAATTCTCTGAAACGTAGCGGAGCAAATGATAAAGTGGTAGAGCAGATATTAGATACCGTTCGGGATGAGTTATACCAGGGAATTTCGACCAAAGAGATTTATAATCGGGCTTTTGCTTTACTCAAAAATAAGAAACCTGTTTTTGCATCAAAGTATAAGCTCAAAAAAGCGATTTACGAACTAGGCCCCACAGGGTTTCCGTTTGAGCGTTTTGTGGCAGCCATATTACAGTATTCTGGTTATGAAGTAACCGTTGGGCAAATCATTCAAGGTAAATGTGTGTCTCATGAGGTTGATGTAGCAGCCAGAAAGAATAGTGAATATCTGTTGATAGAATGCAAGTTTCATAGTGAGCAAGGCCGCAATTGCAATGTAAAGGTTCCCTTATATATCTATTCCAGATATCAGGATATTATAACACTCAACCGGGATCAAGATAATGGAAATATGATCCCCGATGAAGGATGGGTAGTGACCAATACTCGTTTTACTAAAGATGCAATTCAGTATGGCAAATGTGCGGGGTTGTATTTACTCAGTTGGGATTATCCTTCAGAGAATAGTCTTAAAGAAAGAATCGACCGATTGGGATTATATCCTATAACGGTTTCTACATTGTTAACCAATCGTGAAAAACAATTTTTACTAAGTCGTGATATTGTGTTGTGTAAACAACTCATTGGTGATGTTTTTTACCTGGATCATTTAGGCGTTTCAGAGCAGCGAAAGCAAAAGATACTACATGAAATAAAAATGCTGTGTAATGAATAAAATGAAGCACTATGCCGTCAATTAACATTCATTTTCTGGGTGCTGCGGGTACGGTAACAGGATCAAAGTTTTATATCGAGACACCACAAAAAAATATATTGATCGATTGTGGCATGTTTCAGGGAGTTAAAGAATTACGTGAACTCAATTGGAAAGACTTGCCTATTGATGCAGCTGCAATTGATGTTGTGCTCCTTACCCACGGGCATTTGGACCATACAGGCTACCTGCCCCGATTGGTCAAACAAGGATTCACAGGAGACATTATTGCCACGGCACCCACATTGGCGATTACCGAAATTATTCTAAAAGATAGTGCAAAGATACATGAAGAAGAGGCCGAGAAAGCTAATAAAGAGGGGTATTCCAGACATGATCCTGCACTACCTTTTTATACAGAAAAAGAAGCAGAGAAAACGTTGCGATATTTTAAAAGTACAGAGAAAGATTCCTGGATTTCTTTATCACAGGATATTCAATACAGATTTCGATACAATGGACATATCATAGGTGCTACCTTTATCGAATTAAACCTCTACGGAAAAGTTTTTGTGTTCTCGGGGGATGTAGGCAGGAAGGACGACCTGCTACTTCGCGATCCTGAAAGACCAGAATGGGCAGATTTTCTTTTTATTGAAAGCACCTATGGCAATAAACTACATCCCGATGAAAATATAGAAGAAAAATTGATAGGGCTCATTAAAAACACACTTTATGAAAATGGTACCTTGATCATTCCTTCTTTTGCGGTAGAAAGGTTACAAACCTTAATGTATTTGTTATGGAAATTATATCAAAAAAACCGAATCCCGAATCTTCCAATTTATGTAGATAGCCCGATGGGGAATAATGTGCTTTCTGTTTTTGAAAGCTTTCCGGATTGGCATAAACTTCCTCTGCACGAATATCATGCAATCTGCAATCATATAAACATTGTAACCTCATATCGGGAAACCTGGGAAGTAGTCGATAACCCTCACCCCAAAATTGTGATTGCCGGCAGTGGTATGGTTACAGGAGGGAGAGTGCTCACATACCTGCAGCAACTTGTAGATGTAGATACAACTTCGGTAGTACTCGTAGGTTTTCAGGCAGAAGGAACACGAGGAAGACTGTTGCAAGAAGGTGCTCACGAGATCAAGCTATTTGGCAAATATTATCCTGTAAAAGCCACAATACACCTTATAGAAAGCCTATCGGCACATGCAGATCAGCAAGAATTATTAAATTGGATGAGCAAGATCAAAAATATCCCCGAAAAAGTCTTCCTGGTTCATGGGGAAGCTACTGCTGCAGATACACTTCGAGTAAAAATACAGGATACCTATCGGTGGAGAGTATATATTCCTAAGCTATATGAGGTTATTGAAATTCTGGTTTGAATTTTTAAAAATTTCTACCCCCGTATCCTATCTGCCGATCCAGACACTATTTAGTAATCGTTGGGCCAAAACCTTAAAACCTGATAATTGTCATTTTTTAATCCCTTGGATTTGGTTAGATTTCTCTTCACCCTTAAGACCAGGAACAATGAAAACAGCAGCAAACATCACCGCAGAAAAAGACCTTAAGGATATTCATTTTGATACTTTAGAATGGAAATCAAGCCTTCAGTTTATTATAGGAGAAATACATTTTATTAATCAGTTGTTAAATTCCTATGTATTTGAACCCACAACACCCAATCTTTTTGAACGCTTACAAGAGTTTAAAGAGCAAATTGTAAAAGTAGAAGAAGAAATACAAAGCATGAACCAAAGTATCAGAAAACATGAGAGCGAACTGGGAGGGATGCTGGAGTGTGACACTATTTCTTGCGATAGTTTTTATTATAAAGAACATCAATCTTTGAAAAAAATGTTTGATAATTTTTGCAAAACCTTCAGAGAATTAAAATCTGACGTCTTTAGCTATGCAGGTGGAATTCTAAAGAAGAAAAAGAAGTAAAGTTAAAATATTGGTAAACTGATATTTATCATTTCTGCCCATCGTTCATCAACCTAACTTTAGCATACATAAATTAAATAATAACTCTAAAAAAACCTTAACGTTATGTCATTAATTAAATTTAACAAGAACAGATTTCCTTGGATCAGCGACAGAGTTTCGACCTGGTTGGATACAGATGATTTTTTTGCAGATGATTTTTTCGTAAGAGATAGAAATATCCCTGCGATGAATGTCAAAGAAAACAAGGAGGACTTCGAAGTCGAACTTGCGGTTCCCGGTTTTTCAAAAAAAGATATTGAAGTAACCATGGAAGACGATGTATTGCACATTTGTGCAAAAAAGAGCAAGGAAGAAGTAGAAGAAGATGAAGAATACACCCGTAGAGAATTTAACTACAGCTCATTTGACAGAAAGTTACAATTGCCTACCAGTGTAGACCAAAAGGAGAAGGTTAAAGCTACATACAAAGATGGAATTCTTACACTTAATCTTATAAAAAAAGAAGAGGCTAAAGAACAACCAAAAAGAATAATTGATATAGCTTGACCTTTAATAAAGGCAGAAAAAATAGAGGTGTTATTTTCTGCCTTTTTTAATAAAAAAACGCTTCAAAGCTCAGTGTTGAAGTTTCAGTAAACTATTATTTCTGTCCTTCAACTTTCGCTCAGGATAGACTACGACAGGAATCTAAACCTATGATTATGAAAGCAAAACTTCCAAACGTAAAATACATAGAGTGGCGAAGCCCGGAAGAATTACACGAGGCTTCCTTAAATTGGGTATCAGAGCTTAAGTTCATTAAAGATGAGCAACATTTTTTGGATGAACTCATCGAGAATTATTCGCTTCAGTTAATTTCGGAGAAAACTTTTGAAAAAAGTAAGAAGCTAGTCAATGAATTATCTCAAAAAAGAAAAGATATAGACCCTTTACTAAAAAAAATAATCAATCATCTTAATGAGCTTACCCTATTGGTCGATGGTATAGATGAACCTAAAAAAGAAAAGCAATATAAAGAAGACCATCGCCTGTTATTGGTAGAGGTAAGCAAATATCTTGATCACTATAAACAAATGAAAAGAAAGGTTTTTGAACTGATCAAAAATATCATGAAACAAAGTAAACAAAAACGATTATTAAATTAGAACTCAAGATGAATTCTAAGAGTATGTTTTGATAAAATTGGTTAAAAAAATAGTGGTTATATTGTTTATTCTTTTTGCAGGATTTTGGGTGTGGTATGAATACACCTATTCTATGGATACCGTTATCCCTTTTGAGATGAATGATCCCAATTTGGAGACCAAAGTTTTAATCGCCTCTCAAGGAAGCAGATTCAAAGATTCATTGGTTCAGCGTATTTTGAGGTATTACGATAAGGATTCCATTTATTTTAAGGTGATTGATGCATATACTTTGTTTACAGTAAATATTAATAAGTGGGATGCAATATTGATTATTAACTCATGGGAGTATGCCAGTCCGCCACGTAATGTAAAAAAGTTTATTAAAAACCATCCGCATCAAACAGATAAACTTATTATTCTCTCTACAGTAGGAAGCTATAATATGGTTTTGAAAGATGTAGATATGATATCTGGAGAGTCTATTATAGAGAAAATACCACAATATACAGACATTATAATACAGCGATTAGATAAAATAATAAAGTAAATCTGGAAAACATGAACAAGTTGTATATCTATTTATTAATAGCCATAGTATTAAATGGTTGCACATCTAGTGAGTTGGTCGAAAATTGGAAAAACCCCGATATTGATACTTTTGAGGCTCAAAAAGTTTTGGTAATTGGGATGTCTCCCGAAGAGGGTAATCGAAAAGTATTTGAAAGAAAACTAACATCAGAGCTGAAAAAGAGTGGTGTTAATGCCGTAAGAAGTCTGGATTTCTTCGAAAAATCTTTTACAACTTCGCCAAAAACTGAAGAAGAAATGATGGCTCTGGAATCTCAGCTTATTGAAAAAGGTTTTGATGCCATACTACTTTCCAAAGTATTGAGAGTTGAGGATAAAGTTACTGTCGTAAAGGCATACAGGAACCTTGACAAAACTTTTAAAAGTTTTAGAGATGATTATTATGAGAATCAGGAAATATATCATGATGAAGATTATTATGAAGAATATCAGATTTTTCATGCAGAATCATCATTGTATTGTATTTGCCCTGATAAAGAGCGAGAATTAATCTGGAAAGGATCTATAGATATTACAGAGCCAGAAAATATTAAGAAAGCAGTAAACGATTATGTAAAAGTATTGGTTTGGGCTCTCAAAGGGCAACAATTATTAATTCTAGAAGAACTAACAGATGAAGGTATTGATCTATAGTGCCAAAGACTTTGAAATCCCTTTTCTTGAAAAGGCAAATAATGATGTGCACCAAATCAAATATATACCAGAGCGACTTACTCCCAAAACGGCAAGGCTGGCATTAGGTTTTGATGCGATATCCATTTTCTCTGCAGATGATGGCTCTTCTATGGTTTTAGAGCGGCTGAAGGATTTTGGAATTCGGTATATAGCATTGCGCTCTACTGGCTATGATAATGTAAATCTTATTACAGCCAAAAAATTGGGTATTAAAGTAGCCAATGCTGCGGGATATTCTCCTCAGGCTATTGCAGAACATGCGGTCACATTATTGCTGGCATTAAATCGTAAACTCATACTTGCTAATCAACAAGTAAGCAATTATAATTTCTCTTTAAGTAATCTGGTTGGGTTTGATTTACATAAAAAAACCATTGGGATTATTGGAGCAGGTAGAATAGGCAAGGTGATTGCAAAAATAATGAGCGGATTTGGTTGTAGCATACTCGCCAATGATATATATGAAGACAATGATCTGAAAGAGCAATATAATCTTACCTATACAAGTATTATAAATTTATGTAAACAATCTGATGTTATTTTTCTATGCGTGCCTCTTACTACGCAGACACATCATATGATCAATATCCAGGTGATCCAATGTATGAAAAGAGAAGCAATCCTTATCAACGTGGCCAGAGGTGCTGTGGTGAAAACCGAAGACATCATACAGGCACTGGAATTAAAAAGAATAGCTGCCTATGGTACCGATGTCTATGAACACGAAGGCGGCATCTTTTTTTATGATCATTCCAAAAATAAGCCTAATGATAAGAAATTACAACGGCTTATTGATTTCCCCAATGTGCTGATCACACCTCACCAGGCCTTTGCTACCAAAGAAGCACTTACCAATATTGCCGAGACCACCTTCTATAATATCAATTGCTGGGAGCAACAAAAACCCGTTAAAAATGAATTGACTTTGGAGTTAGTGCGGTAATTTATCTTTGAATATTCCATAAAGGAAAGTACCCAGGATAGCAGAAATAATTACAACCAAAATGGGCATATAACCAGCTCCAAGCAATACAAACATAGGACCCGGGCAAGCCCCGGCAAGAGCCCATCCTAATCCGAATATAATACCACCAAACATATACCTGCTGAAACTTCTTTCTTTTGGAGCAATGTTAATTTGTTTACCATCAAAAGATGTAATTCCAAACCTTTTGATCCCTTGAATTACAATAATTCCAATCCCTACGGCAGAACCAATAATTCCGTACATATGAAAGGAGCCAAACTGAAACATTTCATAAATCCTGAACCATGAGGCAGCTTCAGATTTAAACAAAACGATTCCGAAGAAAATTCCGATAATTAAATATATAATAGAGCGCATAGTTTTAAAATAATAAAGGGAATAAAAAATGAACCATTACCAATCCGCCAATAAAAAAGCCAATTACTGCAATGAGTGAGGGTAGTTGTAGATCACTTAATCCTGAGATCGCATGTCCTGAAGTACATCCACCAGCATATCGGGCTCCAAAACCAACCAGCAAACCTCCGATCACAAGTAAAAGCAACCCTTTAGGGTCGGTTAAAACTTCATTAGAAAATAATAGTTCTGGCATATAGCCTTCGCCGGCATTTTCAAAACCTTTGATTTTAAGAGCTGCAGCCACTTTTGGGTTAATGGTTACCGAGGGATCTGTAGATAAAAAATGAGCAGCAATAAATCCGCCTATAATTACACCTAGAACGACAACCAGGTTCCATCGCTGGGCTTTCCAATCAAATCTAAAAAAACCTGATGTCTTTCCGGCACCACAAATAGTACACATCGTTCTTAGGTTTGACGACATACCAAATCTTTTTCCGGCCATTAGTAATGCAACCATCACTAATGTTATTAATGGTCCTGAAACATACCAGGGCCAGGGGTTATATATCCAATTCATTCGAGTTATATTTTGGGTAAAGAAATTAAATTTTATAGAGGTTATCAGTAACGTATGTTACATTCACTTTTTTAGTCTCCTAAAACTGCAAAAAATGAAATTTTGGGTAGTATTAAAAGGCGTTTGATGATCAACATAGGCACATTTTACCTTTTCAAAATAGTGTTTCATTGCATCATTCATCGACTGTTCTGAATATTGAGCGATATTAATACCGCTGCACTTTTTTGGGCCATTTATAGAAAAAGTTCCGATTATCAGGATTCCATCTTGTATTATGCCATGTTGTGCAGAATTCATATACTGATTAATTTCTTCTTTCTCGGTTAGAAAGTGAAATGCTGCACGATCATGCCAAACATCATACTTTTCGGCTGGCTTAAAATTAGCTACATCTGCTACTATCCATTTAATATTTTCAGCAAGACTCCCTAATCTTTCTTTTGCTTTGCTTATTGCTGTTTCAGAAATATCAAGTACGGTAATATCCTTATATCCCAAAGCGAGCAAATGATCTGCCAAAAGACTATCACCACCACCAATATCAATTATTTTTGCAGTTGTAGGAACCTCAAAATGGTTAATAAAATCTAAAGACGTTTTAGGAGCTTTCTGATACCAGCTCACATCTTTCAGTTCTTTAGTTTTGTATATAGTTTCCCAATGATTTTTTCTATTAAAAGCCCGCATTCTATATTTTTTCTTTTTCCCTGATTTTTTATTGTAAAGTTGTTGGGCATACGTAGTCTGTGGTTTCTATACCAACGTCTTTAATATCCTTAATACCGCCTGCTATATCGATAAGATTGTGAATACCACGACTCTTTAAGATAGATGCTGCAATTACCGAGCGATATCCTCCTGCACAATGCACATAAAAGGTTTTATCGTTTGGAAAATCGGTTAGGTAGTCATTTATAAAATCTAATGGTGAATTGTTTGCTTTGTCTAGGTGTTCGGCCAAAAACTCACTTTCTTTGCGTACATCAAAAACAGGAACCTCTTCGGTATCAAGAATATTTTTGAATGCCGAAGCAGATATCGATGTAATAGTATCATAATCTTTACTTGCTTTTTTCCATGCTTCGAAGCCTCCTTCAAGATATCCCAGGGTGTTATCAAAACCAACACGAGATAATCGGGTAATGGTTTCTTCAACTCTTCCCTTGGGTGCGACCAACAAAATAGGTTGTTGTACATCTGCGATTAATGCTCCAACCCAAGGTGCAAATCCGCCATCAATACCAATAAATACAGACCTTGGGATATGCCCTTTTACATACTCATCCTGATGTCTTACATCAAGAACTACGGCGCTTGTTTCATTGGCGATAATTTCAAAATCCTGGGGAGATAATGGTTTTACTCCACGCTCGATAACTTCATCAATATCTTCATATCCTTCTTTATTCATTTTTACGTTTAGCGGAAAATACAAAGGAGGAGGTAATAACCCTTCGGTCACTTCTTTTACGAATTCTTCTTTGGTCATATCTGCTCTAAGCGCATAATTCATTTTCTTTTGATTACCCAGCGTATCCACAGTTTCTTTCATCATATTTTTACCACATGCAGAACCGGCACCGTGAGCGGGGTATACGATTACATCATCTGCCAAAGGCATGATCTTGTTGCGCAGACTATCAAAAAGTGTCTCTGCCAGCTCTTCTTGTGTCATATGAGCGGCTTTCTGAGCCAAATCTGGTCGCCCGACATCTCCCAGAAACAAGGTGTCACCACTAAAAATCGCATGATCTTTACCGTCTTTATCTTTTAGGAGATAGGTAGTACTCTCCATGGTATGTCCTGGGGTGTGCAATGTTTTTATGATAATGTCTCCCAATTGAAACTCTTGCCCATCATTGGCAATTATAGCTTCAAAAGATGGATTTGCATTGGGGCCAAATATGATGTCTGCACCAGTCTCTCTGGCCAAAGTTACGTGACCACTCACAAAATCAGCATGAAAATGTGTTTCAAAAACATATTTGATTTTTGCATTGTCCTCGTTGGCTTTTTCTATATATGGTTTTACCTCTCGCAGAGGGTCGATAATTGCCACTTCGCCATTGCTTTCTATATAATAAGCACCTTGAGAGAGACATCCTGTATATATTTGTTCTATTTTCATCTATATTTTTTATATGAATCTCAATTTTAGAGATTGATTTTGTTTCTTTATTATTTATTTTTCAAAAATACATCAATTATTATTGCGATACAGTAACAATAGTTACAAAGCTTTGGCTAGGTTAATTCTTTGAAAATAATATAAACACCCATTGCCAAAACAAACCAGCCAAATCCTTTTTCCAGTTTTTTGCCTTCAATATAGTTTGATAAATACATGCCTATAAAAATTCCGATCACAGAAATAGCTGTAAATATCAATAAAAAGTTCCATTCTATTTCCAGGTTTTCTACATCACCAATAAAACCAATCAGTGATTTTATAGCTATAATAAGTAATGAGGTGGCCACCGCTTTTTTCATAGGCAGTTTTGCCAGCAACACCAATGCAGGGATGATCAAAAACCCTCCGCCGGCACCTACAATTCCTGTTAAGACGCCTACTACAAAACCTTCGATTAAGATGAGAGGGTAGTTGTATTTTACTTCGGTTTCTGCATTGTTGTTCTTTTTGTTATTTTTTATCATCGATATTGAAGCCAGCAGCATGATGATGGCAAAAAATATCATAATCCCTATATTCTTGGTAATCATAAAGTTTCCGATAGTAAAAAGCTCATCAGGAATGGCCGGGACTATGTATTTTCTGGTTATATATACAGCAATAAAGGCAGGTATAGCAAATACAATTGCAGTACGGATGCTTACCAACCCTTTTCTAAGATTGTTAATAGCCCCTACCATTGCAGAAATTCCGACCACAAAAAGAGAATATGCGGTGGCCGTTACAGGATTAATATACATGAGATAGACAAATACAGGAACAGTGAGTATCGAACCACCGCCACCAATCAATCCTAAAACGATTCCTATAACCAGTGCTCCTATATATCCTAAAATATCAATAATCTCCATTCATTATTTTTAGTCAAAAATAACTTCAGACAGCAGGCTATACAGTAACATTTGTTACATAGAGCTAAATAGTGTCTGGTCGGAAATATATCACTATTAAATTTGTTTCTTTTTGCGCTATTTTTATTTGTTTTTTATCACCTGAAGCTAAGGCATCTGCGTCAAAAAAGAAAATTAAAATCCCGTCAAAAATAATTCAAATTATAAAAACCGCCTATTTCCGACCAGACATTAAATATGGATTATTTCTATATTGTTTCTATTAAGTTTTACTTTATTGCCTCTTTCAAGCTTTTTAAGTAATCTTGAAATTACCACTCTGGAGGTATGAAGATCATATGCAATTTGTTGGTGGGTACTGTTAATGATCTTGGTTTGATTGATTTTGGTTTTGTCTTTAAGGTATTTCAACAATCGATCATCCATATTTAGAAAAGCAATACTATCTATGGTTTCGATAGCCTCAATTAATCGTTTGTGATAACTATCAAAAACAAAGTTCCTCCACGACTTGTATTTTGAGGTCCATTCTTCCATTTTTTCAATAGGGATCATGATAAGTTTTGCATCAGTTTCGGCGATAGCCTTAATTTCACTTTTCTGATGGCCAAGACAGCAGGATAATGTCATTGCACAGGTATCACCACGTTCTAAAAAATATAATAACAACTCGTCTCCATCATCATCTTCTCTAAGGACTTTAATGGCCCCACTAATAATTAGAGGCATTGATTTTATATAACTGCCGGGTTTGATCAATTCAAAACCTTCTGGGATTTCTTTAAAGGTTCCTACCTGGTTAATTTCTTCAAGTAGTTCTTTTTCAAATAAATTCTCATAGTTATTGGTTAATTCCTGAATCATTTTTCTTGATTTTTTAGAAATGATGTTAATTGTGTTTTGGCTTCCTGATACCCAAGATCATAGACGGTATCCAAACTATTATTGCTAAAGATACCATGATTCATCAATTTTTTTGGCTGAATCACAATATGGCATTGATTGAATTTAGATTCAGAATTTGGCATTGCCCTAAGATAGTAGGCTCGTTGCATAACATTATAGGAATGTTTAAAATCGGTCATCTTTGGTTTTTTGATAGGGGATACATCTACACCAATGATAAGATCACAGTGTTTTTTTAGGGGTGATACCGGGAAGTTGTCTAAAATCCCACCATCGGCATATAGCTCATTATCAATCAGAACAGGGCTAAAAATACCAGGAAAAGCGGCCGATGCTAATAATGGTTTGATAAGTGTCCCTTTACCAAAAACTTTTACCGTGCCCTCTATAAGGTTGGTTGCAGTAACAAAAAGCTTTTTCTGTAGTGCTTCGAAGGAATTTTCAGGAAAAAAAGTAATCAGATCATCATAGAACTTTTCAGAGTCTAAAAAACCTGCCTTTTTTCGGGTAAACCGGGTAAACTTGAATAGTGAAGTTTTTGCAAAGAAATTTTTAATGATTTCTGGGGAATAACCGCCGGCATATAATGATCCCACGATAGCCCCGGCACTTGTTCCCGAAACATATTCGGGGATTATTCCGGCTTCTTCTATGGCTTGTATCGCCCCGATGTGTGCAACGCCTTTAAAGCCACCTCCTGATAAGACTAATCCTATATTTTTTGATTTTTCCATCTTTTAAATACACTATTACAAAACCGGACTAAAGATCTTGGCAACACCTTCTTTTAATTTATCCTGCCAGGGTCTTTCTACAAAGGTATTATAGTTGAGTTGAATACTTTTGTTACAATCATTTAAAAAGTCATTTTTGAGATCGATCGCAAAAGCATCTTCATAAATCACAGCATTTACTTCGTAGTTTTGTTCAAAACTTCTGATATCGAGATTTGCCGTTCCTACAGAGGATATGGTATCGTCTGCGACAATAGTTTTGCTATGTAAAAATCCTTCGGAGAACAAATATATCTTTACTCCGGCCTGAAGCAATCTTTCAAAATAAGAACGTACACACCATTTAACTATGACACTATCAGAATTATTAGAAAGCAATAGCCGAACATCAATTCCACTCAATGCGGCCACTTTTAATGCATCCAGGATAGATTCTCCCGGTATGATATAAGGATTGGTGATGTATACATATTTTTTGACCTCATTAATTATTGAAAAATACATTTGCTGAGTGGCAGAAAAGTCTGCATCGGGTCCACTATGCACAATTTGAACGGTAGACGTTCCCTTTTTTTTATACGTTGAGAAATACAAAGGGTCTAAAATTTTGTCATTATTACTCACAAAATACCAGTCCATAGCAAAAATAGCTTGCAGGCTATGCACCACAGGGCCCTTTAGTTGTAAATGCATATCATGCCAAACACCTAGATTGGGATCGCCTTTTACATATTTATCGGATACATTAATACCTCCTGTAAAAGCAACTTTATTATCAATTACTATAATTTTTCGATGGTTTCTATAATTTATAGACGATAAAAATTTACCAAATCTTATAGGTAAAAATTTGTGAATTTCAACACCTATTCGCTGTAGCTTTTTAATATATTTTTTACTTAGGGATCTGCTGCCAATACTATCATAGATGATGCGAACTTTCACACCGGTTTTAATTTTTTGTTGAAAAAGCTCAAAAAGTTCATTAGTCAATTCGCCTTCCTCAAAAATGTAATATTCTAAGTGAATAAAATGTTCGGCACTTTTTAAAGCATCGAATATTGCTTGAAAAGTAGCTTTGCCGTTTTTAAGAAGTCTTAAATCGTTTCCTGTGCAAGGAGCAAAGTAGGAGTTTTTGGTAATTAAAGAGATGATTTTATGGTGCTCCTTATGTTCTTCTGTTGTTATGGGAGCATATTGTTCTATAGCTTTTTGAATATATGAGGTTACCTTTGGTGTATGTTTGAGTTGAAATAATTTATTTTTTCTGCGGTTTCTTCCCAGCATTAAGTACAAAAAGATTCCTCCGACAGGAATGGTAAAAATCGTTAACAACCAGGCCAACGTTTTTGTGGGGCGCATTCCGTTTAAAAGTAATCTGATAATGATAAAAATCCCAAACAGGACATATAGGCTAAGAATAATAGTTAATATCATGCGTCCTATAGGGTTTTTAACTTAGCTATGCATAATCAATAGAGGTACGCGGGTTCCATAGCTGATTTTTGAAGTCTCTGAACCCTTAAAAAAACGTTCCATAAAGGTTTCCCTATGGATAAACATAGCGGTCATATCCACATCCATAATTTGCACAAAACTATTAATCGCCAATGCAGTCGGAACATTGACAATAGAATGAAAGGTATGATTGATATCTTTAAAGAAGTCTTTCATATGCTTTTTATCATCAAAATCGGCTATAGTGACTGTGTCATCTTCTTTAATCTTAAGAATCCGTAAGGAAGCTTTATATTTTATTATAGTATCCATTAAAGGCTCTATCCTATCGGTATTAAAATGATCCCCATAGTCTATTGCATATAAAATGGTTTTAGGAATTTTAAAAGGATATCCTTGAGGAATTGCAATTACCGGACAATCGATTTTGCGGATTACATTAAGGGTATTGCTTCCAAAAACAGCTTCTGCAGCTCCCGTAGCACCATTAGTGCCCATAACGATTAAATCTATGTGCTTCGCTTTAATTGCTTGTCGTATGGCATCAATAAAAATATCATAATCGGTAATGGTGTTAAAATTATAATTTTCATTGGGATAAGCCGACTTTAGTTCTTCTACCACAATGGCGAGTTTCTTTTTGGCATCGCTGATCACCGACTGATGAATTGTGGTGTTGGCTGGTGCCACCATCAAATCATCTGTAGTATAGCTAGACGCTTTTTGAACATTCAAGATGTAAAAAGTACAGAGTTCATTTTTAAAAAACTCCATAGCATAGTGTATAGCATTTCTTGCATTATCAGAAAAATCAGTGGGAAGCAGAATATTCTTCATTGTAGTTAAATTTTATACGCTAAAAGTAAATTAGAGGTCATAAAAGAACTATGATATTTGTCATAACATACATATACCTATAGATAGGCTTTCTTAATTTTATATTAAATTTACTTCTGAAAAGCCTGAAAAGTGTAACGAAGAATATGGTTGGAGGTCTTATATACTATGTGGAAGTTCCTATTATGTATACTATTTCATTTGACTGCTACTATTTGTTTGGCAAACGATAAGATACATGAATTCTTCTCTGATGATACTGTCATTTTTCCTAAGGCAGAGATTCTAAATGAATATACCACACGAATTCCTTTTAAACTAATTGATCGATTAATTGTGGTTGAAGCAGAATTGCTAAATAAAAAAGGGAATTTTATCATCGATACAGGATCTGAAACCCTGATACTAAACGAGGTGCATTTTTCGCAAAAAGACCGTTACTTTGCAAAAAGAAAGCAAACATCTGGTGTTATATCGGCTATAGACGATACGTTTGAACAGCATGTAAAAGAGTTTATACTGCAAAATTTCAATTTGAAGAACAAAACTTCAGATATAGTGAATTTATCTCATATAGAGAAAACCAAAAAAATGCATTTATTGGGAATAATAGGATATAATATTTTAAAAGACTATGAGGTGTTTATTGACATGCATTTGAATCAGATTACCTTAACCAAGGTAGATGAGTTTGGTGCTAAGTTTGACGAAAATGTATATGCAGAAGAAATTTTAGACAGTATCGATTTCAGATTAAAAAGACATACCATTGTAATACATGGATATGTTGGTGGTCAAAAGGTTAAATTTGGATTAGATAGTGCCGCAGAGTTTAATCAGATCAATAAAAAGATAGGAAGAAAAGTGCTTACATACTTTTATCCTAAGAAACGATTGATCTTATCGGGTGCCAGTAATCATAAAATTGAGGTTATGGCAGGAAAATTGTTTCGTGTACAACTAAGTGAAACCGTTTATTTTGGCCCCATGAATACGATATTAACCAATCTGAATAAGATGAATGAAGCCTTCGGAACCGAATTAGATGGGGTTTTGGGGTATGAATTTTTTCAACAAAAAAGAACTATTATTAATTATCAAAAAGAAAAACTGTACTTTGTAGAGTATCCTATAATAAGAAATTGAAACAAATTGTGTTGTATAGTATTCTTTTGTTCCTTGTATTAAGAGGCTTGTACACCTATGGGCAAACCGAACCTTTTAAAGGATATAGAATAGAAGGAGATGAATTGATATTTACTTTTGATAAGAGAGATTATAAAATTGCTACTGCCGATCAATTTAGTAATGTATTTGACTTTGAAGATCTTGATATTAAGAATGTGGTGGTTTCTGGGCAATTCAATAATTGGTCTAAACGCAAATGGTATATGACCAGGATTGATGAGAATCGATACGAGCTAAGAAAGAAACTAAGTGATTTTACCGATGAGTTCTCCTGGGAGTTTAAGTTTGTGATTAACAATGCCTTTTGGGCAGAGCCTGTCGAAGAATATGTAAATGCAGTTAGAGCTTTCAAGAATGGACACGCATTGCCTGCATATAATCTGAAAATGTATACGGCATATCCCGACAAAAATGGTAATGTGACTTTTACACTCAATGGATATGATGATGCAAGCGAGGTAGTACTGAGCGGTAGCTTTAATAAGTGGAATGAAGAGATCTTTACCATGTATAAAAATGAGGATTGCTGGACGTTAAAGCTAAAAATCAGACCCGGCGAATACCAATATAAATTTATAGTAGATGGTAAATGGATCATAGATCCCGATAATCCCAGAAAGAAAAGAAATGAGTTTGATGGATTTAATTCTGTAATAGATATTAAAGCACCTATGAAATTTATTCTTAATGGTTTCCTTGATGCCGGAGAAGTCATCCTGGCGGGTTCATTTAATAATTGGTCTGAAAATAAATATAAAATGACCCGAACCAAAAGTGGATGGGCAGATACCCTTATGCTCTCGGGCGGGAAGCATCATTATAAGTTTATTGTAGATGGCGAATGGATCGTAGATCCTGATAATCCTGTAAGAGAATATGATTTACGCGGAAACATCAACTCGGTTTGTATGGTTAAGTAGCCGTTTTCTAGTATTAGCCACCTATCGTAATCATACTACGATTTTTAGAATGCACATCAGATTGTTTGAATTTATCCAGAGTATCCATCCCGCTACGGACTTTAAATTTGGCTTGTATTGCCTTTTGAATGATCGGAGCGATTGGTTTTCCTTCTCTTAGCAGAGTTAATAGATCTGATTCTTTTGAAGAAAATAAGCAGTTTTTAATCTGCCCGTTGGCAGTAAGACGAATTCTATTACAACCATCACAAAAGGGATTTGTTACCGAACTAATGATGGCAAAAGTACCTTGAGAGCCGGCTATTTGATAACTTTTGGTAGTGTCATTGAGGGCATCTTTAAGCTTTATGATTTCGTTTTCCTTAAAATTTGAATATACTTCAGAAAGGATCTCTTGTAAAGAAACCAGTTTGTCCATATTCCATCGATTTCCATCAAAGGGCATAAATTCTATAAACCGAATTTGTATAGGCAGGTCTTTGCTCAAATTAATAAAATCGATAATCTCATTATCATTATAGCCTTTCATCAAAACGCAATTCACCTTTACCTGAAATCCTTCGTTAACCAATAAAATAATATGTTGATACACTTTATCAAAATAGGATCTGCGGGTGATTTCTTTGTTTTTTGTAGCATCCAGAGAATCCAGACTTACATTAAGCGTTTTGATACCACATTTTTTGAAGTGATCAATAAATTTATCTACGATCACCCCATTAGTAGTTAATGTAAGTTGTACAGGCAGCGTAGCTAGTTTTTCCATAATAAGGGCGGCATCTTTGCGCACCAAAGGTTCACCACCGGTTAAGCGAATTTTTGTAACTCCCATAGCTACAAACTCTTTGGCAATGGTATAGATTTCCTCATACGTCATGATATGCGCCTTGGGAGACAACTGAATCCCTTCTGCAGGCATACAGTAGGTACATCGCAAATTACAGCGCTCGGTTAGCGAAATACGCAGGTAATTATGTTTTCTGCCAAAAGTATCTGTTAATATGTTCTCTCCTTCAGACCCTGAAGGTTTTAAAAACCTTTGGAATCTTGTGTCTGATTTAGTCATGTCTCGCTCCTTTTAAAATTCTAAATACGTGTAATACTTCAGGAAAAATAGCATCCATTGATTCTTTGGCCCCATTAGTTGATCCCGGAAGTGCCAGTACCAGGGTATTTTTGATCGTTCCTGCTACGCTTCTCGAAAGCATGGCATATGGCATGCGGTCCTGGCCGTATTTACGTATGGCTTCTTCTATACCTGGGATGGTTCGGTTCAAAAGTGGTTTTAATGCATCTGGTGTTACATCCCGCTTAGATAGGCCGGTACCTCCGGTATAAATAATCAGGTCAGCTCCCTGTTCCTGATACAGTGTTGCTTTTGCCTGTATGGTTTCGGTTTCATCTGCAATAATCACATAATCCAGGATATCTACTTCACACATTTCCAGTTTCGCCATAATAGCTTTACCAGCTTTATCTTCTTTCTTTCCTTCGGAAATCGTATCCGAACATACAATCACAACTGCCTTAAGATCTCTTCTGAATTTATCTTTATAATCCGATTTCCCTCCTTTTTTCTCCAATAATTTAATATGATGAATTTCAACTCCTTTATCAATAGGTTTGAGCATGTCATACATATTAAGTGCAACCACACTTGCCCCATGCATGGCTTCTACTTCTACACCGGTTTTATATATGGTTTTAATGGTGACCAGAACCGTAATTTCCAGGCCTTCGATCGTGTATTCAATTCCTGTAAATTCTATGGGTAAGGGGTGACAATCCGGAAGCAAATCTGGTGTTTTTTTTACCCCCAGTAATCCCGCAGCCTTACTCATCGCAAAAACATCACCTTTGGGCACTGTACCTTTTTTAATAGCTTCGATAGTTTTGGGTGAACTAACCTTTACGATAGCTTGAGCCGTAGCAATTCGTAATGTAGTTGTTTTATGTGTGATGTCTACCATATTTCTTAAATAACAAATTTCAAAAAACAAGAACTAAAATTCAGTCTCTTGCCTTATTAATAATACTAGATAGAATTTTGTTTAATCTAAATAATTCCCCGACGGCTCTGCCTCGGGCCTGCCTGTTGCAGACAGGGTTTCCGATTAACCTCTCCTTGGGAGAGGTCGGAACTGCCTTTTTTGGCAGTTCCGGGTGAGGCTAAATACAAAATTTCGGTTTTTGGCCCCGAGGCCAAAATGAAACCGGCGAAATACCCCTATGGCTTGCCTCGGGGATACCTGCCTGTCGGCAAGGCAGGGTCGGTTTCAAGAAATTTTTTATTTCAGTTGCCTCTTGAATAAGATTCTCTATTTTATCTATCTCTTTTATTTCTGAAGAGATTTTTATTAGTTTTAGCCAGTATTTACTCTCTTTTGCTTATTTTCTGCCAATTTTTAGGCGCATTTTAAAGTCTTTTGTGCCAAGTGGTTCATTAGCTTCGATATAATTAGCTCCGATGGAACCCGAAGAAGGAATTACTTGTTTAATATCATCTATATTGATTATTGGTGTAGTCAAACTTTTGCAGAAAAGTCTTATGTTTGCTGCAAAGTTGAATGTTCTATCCTCTAAATCGTACATTAATTTTTTTCATTTGATTTTTTGAAATTTACAAAACAGCACTAGTGTCATTTCAGTCTTGACTTAACACTAGCTATTTTGTTTCCACTGATGTGTTTGGTCTTCAAAGATTTCTTTCCCAAAAACTGGCACATCTGCTTTTATGGCTTCAACTACATATTCAAGAGCTTCAAATACTACTTTTCGTCTAGGGGAAGAAACGAAAACAAAAAGACAAATCTCTCCGGCTTTTACAGTGCCCAGGCTATGATAAATATGCATACAGGTGAGATCAAATTTTGCAAATGTAGTCTCTCGTATTTCATAGAACTTTTGATTGGCCATTTCGTCATATGCTGTATAGTTAATAGCAGTGATCACTTTACCGTCAATTTCATCTGCCCGTACTTGTCCCAGAAAAATATTGTGAGCCCCAATACTGGTTTTGGTTTGATGTTTTGCAATAGAGGTGCCTATAAACTCAGGCGAAATAGCACCTTGTATAAATACATTTTTTGGTTTCTTTTTTTCCATAGGTTCTTTTTTTAGACCTCATAGATTTCTATAATCTGTAAGGTCTGGTATTATTTCATATAAAGCTACAGCACCTCCTTTTACATGAGAAACATTCACAAATCCATGTTTCAGAAAGATTTCGACTGCTTTTTTACTTCGAATACCAGATTGACAAAAGATGATTATTTCTTTTTCTTTGTCGATAGTACTTAATTCCTGCCCAAGTTTATCCAGCGGAATATTAGCGGAATCCAAACTTTCGATTTTTGGTTGTTCATGAGCTTCACGAACATCAATAAACTGAGCATTCTTTATCAGGAATGCATCTTTCGCGGTGATTTCTGAAATTTTTTTAATTCCGCAGAAAAGATCGTAGTCTATGGTTTCAAAATCTTTAGCTTGATCCAACACTTTAGATATTTCAGATGCTACACGACTAATAGAAAAAGTTGAAGATTGAGTTGTTTGACTATCATACATCAATAACGTTCCGTTAAGGACAGTACCCAGACCCAAAATTATCTTCAGGACTTCATTGGCTTGCATACTTCCGATAATACCCGGTAATACTCCCAAAACACCAATTTCTGCACAAGAAGGAACACTTCCTGCTTTAGGAGGTTCGGGAAACAGACATCGATAAGTTGGCCCGTTTTGATAATTAAAAACCGATACTTGTCCCTGGTACTTAAAAATAGCTGCATATACCAAAGGTTTACAAGTGATTACACAAGCATCATTTACTAAGTATCGCGTTGAGAAATTATCGGTTCCATCTACGATTATATCATATGCTGAAAAAAGAGACAGTGCATTTTTTGTGGTTAGTTTTTCAGGATATGCATGAATAGCTATTGTTGGGTTTAGGTCTGTAAGACGTGTTTTTGCTGCCTGGGCTTTATTTTTTCCAACAGCACTTTCGCCATACAATACCTGACGATGCAGATTGGAGATCTCTACCACATCAAAATCAATAATCCCAATAGTACCGACCCCAGCTGCAGTTAAGTATTGCAACACGGGGCAGCCTAATCCACCAGCTCCAATAATCAAAACTTTGGATGCTGTAAGCTTATCCTGGCCAGATGTACCTATTTCCGGAAGAATGATTTGTCGATGATATCTGGAATTAAAAAAACTCATTATTAGTTTTTGAATAGTTATTTTACCCTCCCGCAAAAGGAGGTAATAATGCCACCTCGGCTTCAGTATTAATGATATGATTATGAGCTACTAATTGCTGATTGATGGCAACTTTAAAATCTTTACCACTTAGTTTTGGGTACTGAATTTTTAATTTTTCCAGTAATTGAGAGACCGAGCACGCTTCGGTTTGTAATTGCTCTTCAGTAATTGCTGTAGCTTCGGCCAGCATACCAAAATATCTAATGGTCAATTGCATGGGTGATTACTTTTAAATCTTCGACAGTATTTATATTAGTCACTAAAACATGGTTTTTTTCTGAAACAGGGATCGTTTTTGTTTTTACTACTGAAACGAGTTTTCGTAAACGTCTTTCACCATTGGTTAATAGCTCAACACATGTTTCTGCACATCTTTTTTGATATAATGCGATTAATGGAATTGTCTTTCCTTCCATTTCAAATTGAATTATATCATAATCTTCTTTTTCTTGTACTAGTTTTTTTAAAAATTCTGAAGTAATCAATGGCACATCACAACTTACTACTAAATTATGTGTTGTTTTTGAATGTGTTAACCCAGCATGCAGGCCAGCTATGGGTCCTGCATCGGGGATGATATCTTCAACTCTTGTAATTCCAAAGGTATCATAATCCGGATTGCTGCTAACGATCATAATTTCGTCGACCAAAGGCTGTACCGCTTCAATAATGTGTTGTATAAAAGGCTTTCCGTCAAACAGAATTAGGCCTTTTTCACTTCCCATTCGAGAACTCTTACCTCCTGCAAGTATAATTCCTGTTATGTCTTTATCATTATTCATAAAGAAATTTGCTTCAATTCGTTATCAAGAAATTCCCAGCATTTTTGATTGATAGTATCAAAGGTTTCGATCACTTTCTCTCCATAAGCCGTTAGATTAGCTCCACCGCCACCTTTTCCGCCAGTAGAGGTAATTACCAGGGGTTCTTTGGTTGCTTTGTTCATACTGTCTAGTAGATTCCATGCTTTTTTATACGACATGTCCAAAACACTAGCCGCTTTGCTCAACGAACCTGTTTTGGCAATAGCTTTTAATAACTTCACTCTTCCTTCCCCCAGAAAGACACCATACTCTGACTCTATCCAAATTCTGCTTTTAATTTTGTAGTTCATATCAAGGCGTTAGGTTTTCAAAGATACAACGATTTTTTGTATATGTTATTCTTTGAACTCATTTAGACTTTTAGCAGATAAAGAGTTTAGAACAACTTTACCGAATTTGTAAGTGGTTTTATGGTAAATTAATTATTTGTAATGAATCACCTGTTTTCACTTCTACAATTTCTTCCGGAAGATAGACCATTGCATTAGCCAAGGCAAAAGATTTAAGCATCGACGAAGCTTGTCCATCTAAAATAGTTACTTTATTGTTTTGAACAAGTGCTTTTAAAAACTCTGCCCGCTGTCCTTTTTTTGCATAATTTGTAGTAGAAATGGCTGTACCTCGCTTTAAATCATGGTTAGTGTATCCCGAGATTTTAAGTAGGGCAGGAAGTACATAGATATAGAAACAACTCAACGAAGAAGCTGGATTGCCTGGTAGTGCAAATATAGTAGTACATTCTTTTTTTGCAAAAAATAATGGTTTGCCTGGTTTTTGTTTTACTTTATAAAAAATTTCATCTACCTCAAGAGCTCTAAGTGCTTTCCCTACAAAATCATAATCCCCAACCGATATACCACCAGAAATCAAAACAACATCATATTGATCGATTGTGTTTTCTAATAGAGAAAGTGTAACACCATATTCATCTTCTACCTTAAAATATGATATATCTGTGAAACCTATTGTATTGAGAGCAGTCGAGAGCGTAATAGAATTACTCTCATAAATTTGCCCATATTTAAGAAGCTGGCCTGGGGGCACTAATTCGTTTCCTGTGGCAATAATGGCAATTGCGGGTTTTTGATAAACATCGATATGGGTAATTCCTAAAGTAGCCAGATACCCAATTCCTGCGGCAGTAACCAAGGTTCCTTTAGAGAGGGCGATTTCATCTTTTTTTATTTGTTCACCAATGGGGCGAATATTGGTGTCTGGTAACACCAACGCTTCTATTGTTAGTTGATTATGATGTACTTGCACTTTTTCCTGCATGATCACTGCTTTTGCTGTGTCGGGTACCGGAGCGCCGGTAAAAATTCTAATAGCCTCTCCCTTTTTTAATACTGGATCTGCATTATCCCCTGCTTTTACTTCACCAATAAGGGTAAAGTCTTTGTCTTCAACAGAACCCAGGGCATACCCATCCATGGCAGATTGCCGAAACGGAGGCATATTGATAGGGGATATGACATCCTGTGCAATAATATACCCTAACGAATCGGACAGGGAAATACGAATCATTTTCTCTGTCCTTTTTGTATGATTATTAGTTAATTGAAGAGCTTCTTGTACCGATATCATAGATTTTTTCGTTGTGTACAGTGTCTGGTTGGAAATATATCACTATTAAATTTGTTGTCTATTTCTGACCAGACACTACGTAAAAATACAACGAAATTTTGATTAAAATAAACATTCAAGAGTAGAAAGAAATCAAAACGATCTATACTAAAAATGGTGTATTCTTGTATACCTCAATTTAGCCCTTGCGATCGACCAATAATTTATGAAATGACTTGATTTTTTCATCTTCATTGATCAATTTATTCATGCATTGCTCCAGGAATTGAAGAAAGGTTTGTTTTTCGGTTTTGGTGAACCCTTCGGTAAGGAAATTAATTACTCCAAGGCGGGATGGTTGTGTTTTATTGACCAAAGCGACTCCTTTTTTGGTGAGCTTCAATCGCTTTTTTCTTCTATCATCGTGGTCTTCGTATTGTCTGATGAGACCTTTGTCAAGGAGCACATTTATTAGATTTGTTATATTGGCCCTGGTAACATTAAGCGAATCGGCCAATTCGCTTGCCATGAGGTCTTTTTCATGCTTTTCCCTTTTAAAGAAAGGCAAGTTGGGGTTATTGGCCAGATGCAATAAAATAAGCCACTGTTGTGTAGTAAGGCCTACTTTTTGATATACCTCGTCTCCAATTTTTTTTAGTTGATTGGATAAATCAAAAATGCTTAATACTATAGATTCTTCAATACTTTTTTCTATCATTTGTCTTTTTCATTTTGGCGAAAATAAGGTACATTACCTTAATTATATAGCTTTTTAATCACTTTTAATTGAGTTTTTATAAACAATTCTTTACTAGGGTCCTCATTTTTAAATGAGTTGGGAGGATAATGACTATATGATTGATAAGATGAAGCATATAACTCAAATCGCTGTCGGGCATTATAATTTTGCATGGAGACTTTAGATCGATAATCACGCAAAGCCAGAATATCGATATTGCTATTAGCTACCATACTCTCGCCGGTGTTCGCTTCAGATAGGATATGTCCCTCAAAATGTACAATTTTTGATCCTCCATCGGTGCTGGAGCTTGGGATGTCAATTCCTGCGATCCCCCCCGAATTAGCCGAAACCACATAACTCATATTTTCAATGGCCCGAGCTCGTTTTGCCACCTCTTTATGTGTTAATTGCGGACTTCCGGTTTCTGAAGAAGAATGCAAAAAGACTTCAGCACCCCGCATCATCAGGCACCGTGCAATTTCAGGATATAGGATTTCTTCAGAGGCGATGCAGGCTAATTTTCCAAGTTTGGTATCCGCTACCGGAAATAGAGATTCTTCACCATATACCTTTATATAATCATCGAGAATATCATGAGGAGTAGGCGCAAACATAGAGTTGAGCCGCCGATATCTCAAAATCAATTTCCCTTCATCATCAATAATAAAACTACTTTGAAAATACAGATCAGGGAAATTAGCATCAGTTTCGTAAAAATTTCCCGATAAAAAAATGGAGTTTTGTATGCAAAACTCCTTCATTTGGGTAAATAGCTCATCCTCAATAGAGATACATGCTTTTTCTTTCCATTGTGATAAACTTTCCCCAAAAGGGAAACCAGTCAGAAAATATTCAGGGAGCACTACCAGTTTTAAATCCGGACCAATAAATCGTTTAGATCCGCTTATTTGTGCCAATATCTTTGTGAGGGATTGCTGCATCACTTCATAACCTGATGCACGATCCAGGCAAGAATTAATAGCCTGGCATTCAGATTGTAATGCCAGAACTTTGTATCGATTAATCACAGAAATGTTATTTTTTATTAAAAATACGGAAATATAGTTAATAATATTAACTATTTTAGTAAAGAATATTGACAGAAGTATATTTTGAAGCTATTTCCTAATTTTTGTAAAAATGAAAACTGCCAGAAGCATCGCTACATTCGAATTATTTAAGCAATATATCACCGGGGATTTTGATAATATCCGTCAGGTAGAAGAAGAGCGTGCCCAAGGTGCGCAAATCCATCCGCATGCAAGGCATGTAAATCGCGTTGCAGATCATAAAATAATAGGAAAACCCAAGGATATTTCGGGAAGAGGCTTTTGGATCATTGAAGAAAGTTATTATAAATGGCCAGATAAGGAAATGGAGATCAAACCATATATTTTTTACTTCTCTGAGCTCGATGATATGAGTATGCAGCTTCAGGTTTTTCAATTTCCCAACACCTATACCCCCGAAGAAATTAAAAATGATAATCCAGACCTGAAATTATCAATCGATAATTTATTGCCTTCACCTACGTTTAAGGGAGCTGTATATCATCGTGATGGAGATACGTTTCATACCCGGGCGCCTCAGGATTTGGGTAACGGAATGACCTTTACACTCATAGAAACTTTTGAAGCCACCAAACTGCATGTAATGGAATTACTGGAGAAAGATGGTGAAAGACTTACACCTTATACCGATCCGATAATTTATGATCGGGTATAAGTGTTTTCTCTAAGACCTTGAAGGTTTTCTGTGCTAATCCACCAATTTAAAATCCAATTTGGTAACCGGAGTATTTTTTGGAGCCGTTGTTTTTTCAATGATTTGCCAACTTATTCCGGCAGGTCCTGTAAATATAAAAGAACGCTCTCCAAATTCGTTTTTCTGAATTTTTGTGGGTTTCAGGTTGTGTTTGGTGACCAATTCATACACCATACTTAGTTTGGGAGTATAAAAAGAATGCAGAGTAATCCCTTTTTCTCCAATTCGTTGATGTGCAGATCTGTCTGTTTTAATCCCGATAGGGCTAAAGAATTTTAATTTTCCGCAGATATTATTGGGAGATACAAATCCCCAATACCAATGGCTGTCACCGGGATTCATCTGGAATACCCGTTTGGGCCCTTTGAGCCAATCTCCATCAATTTCTGGTTCTTTTTCTGCTTTTAAACCCAAAGCAGTAGACAGATAAGACAGTTCTTTTATTGAAGGAATATTGATCACAAAATCATGATGGGTAAATTCACTGGTTTTTAGTTTGGTATTTTTTGAAACAGTGCCATATCCCGGGATATGATATCCATATCGCTGAAAAAACACATGATTAAAAAATTCACCATACACTGCATTTTCTCTTACCAAAACAGGGCGGTTAAAAAAATCCCGTTCTCCTGTATCCAATCCAAAGAGATCATCTGCAATGGGTTCGGTCACCAGCCAGGGTTTCTTTCCCTTGGTTCTGGCAGTATGATAAATATCATACAAACGATGGATATTTTCGGTGCGCATCACAGCCATTCGGCTACCAATCGTTTCTGGTGGGGCATAGCCTACACCCGGGCCTGATATCGTTTCCCAAACCAAAATGCGTAACAATCCATGGCTGTCTACATCTCCATTCTGTAAGCGATAGGAAGTAAAGGCTGAATTTACACCATAAATTTTCATTGCCTGTTGTGCAGAAACTTTGGCACTGTCGATTACTGTAAATCCAAAATCTGCAAAGTATTTTTTTGCATACTCTCCATTATCGGTTCCCAACATGACTTCATATACGCCACTTATTCCTGTATCTGGGGTAGATGGTTGAGCCTTTATAAAGAAGGATACCATTAGAAAATTACACAGTAAAAAAAATTGTAGCCTCATACTAAGCGGTTTGTGTTGTTTTACTAAAATTCGTTTTAACCAATAAAAAAGTGAGCATCGCAATAGCACATAAGATGAGCATAATTAGAATTGCCGGGATATAGGATCCGTCTATCTCGCTTTTCTTGCCAAGAAATATGATACCGGCAACACTTGCAAGGGTATCTACAGTAAGTACAATGCCCAAGATCTTTCCATAAGCTTTTCCGTAATACAATTCTGCTACGATGATCTGAATCATCGTAAATACTCCGCTATAGGCAATACCATAAGTAATGGCATACCAATAGGGCGACCACTTGCCTGGGTCAGTTCCCATGAGATATAAAAACAGATTCCCCAGAATTAGTAACGCAATAGATCCAGACATCACAGCCTTTTTATTGAATTTATCACTTAAAAAGCCAAAGAAAAGCTTGCCAACCACCCCAAAAAGGAATAGTGCAGAACCTACATTAGTTACTATAGACGAAGAGAGGTTGAGTTCTTTTTGCAAATAAATGTCCTGATGCTGTCCCATCCCAATAATACAAAACCAAAGAATCCCCGTAGCGATAAAAAGAATATATAGTGTAGGGCTTTTGAAGGCTTCAGAAAGAGATACACCCCCAGTAATTTTTTGTACAGGAGGTTCATCTTTACCATCGGCAAAAAGACCCATATCTTCGGGTTTATTCTTTACCAGTAAAATCCAGGGTAGTATCATACACACCGCAGCAATTACTGCCAGCAGAAAAAATGTATTGCGCCACCCCATAGCATCTATGGCATCGCCGGTTATTTTATTAAACAAAGCCCCTCCCAGACTCCCACCTACCAGCAATATGCCTACCGCTTTTCCTCTGTGTTTATGAAACCATCGCGTTAAAATATACATACTCGAAAACAATCCTGCTGCTGCCAAACCAATAGCCAAAGCAACATATAACAAGTTAAATTGTGTAAGATTATCCATGAAACCCATGCCTGCCAGTCCAGCAGTAATAATAATAGCACCAGCAATAATAATTCGCTTAGGGTTTCCTTTATCCAGCACAACACCAATTATTGGCAGCAAGATGGCCAGCGCAAAATAAAATATAGAAACAGGCCTTGTTACCTCTTCCCTGGTCCAGGAAAAAGCATCAATAAGGCTGGGATAAAATCTTTTTAATGATAAAGTTACAATTCCATTTGAAGCGGCATAAATAATACAAAGCCCTAAGAGGACCCACCAGCCGTAAAATATTTTTTTAGTGCTCATTGGTTATGTAGTTAGGATTAGTTTTCCAAAATTTTTACCGGTATAGAGCATTTGTAGTGCCGATGGAAAGTTCTCCAAATCGTTAATAATATGCTCTTTTATGGTGATTTTTCCTTCTTCGATCCATTGAGCAATTTCCTTGACTGCTTTTGGATACTGATCGATATAATCAAATACAATAATTCCTGTCATTGTTCCTCTGGCTGTTACAATTTTCATATAGTTTTTTGGACCGTATATTTCGGGAGCATTGTATTGGGAAATGGCTCCACAAAATACAACTCTGGCTCCACGGGCTAAATTTTGTAAGGCAAGATCCAATATCGGCCCACCCACATTGTCATAATAAATATGAATACCCTCTGGAGCATATTTTTTCAGTTGGATATCTACGTCTTCAGTTTTGTAATTAATTGCGTGATCAAATCGGCATTCGTTGATCAGGTAGTCACATTTGGCATCACTACCTGCAGTACCGATAACAGTACAGCCTTTAATTTTGGCAATTTGCCCAACAGCAGCACCAACGACCCCTGCAGCACCCGAAATAAAAATAATATCTCCTTCAACTGGTTTTCCTTTTTCTAAAAGCCCAAAGTAAGCTGTCATACCGGGCATCCCCAAAATTCCTAAATGATAGGTAAGTTTTCCTTTAGAAATATCGATTGGAGTTAGGTTTTTTCCGTCAGAAATACAATATTGTTGTGCGCCTAATAATCCCGAAACATAGTCTCCTTCATCAAAATCCGGATTTTTAGATTGGATTACTTTTCCGGCAGAAAAAGTTCGTATAACTGCTCCGATTTCTATACCCTTAATATAAGTGGTGCCCTCGTTCATCCATCCTCTGATGGCCGGATCCAGAGAGATGGCTTCTATTTCTATAAGTACTTCTCGGTCATTAAGTTTGGGAAGTGCTGAGGTCTGGATATCAAAATTATGATCTTCAATAAAACCCTTTGGACGACTGGCCAATATTACTTTAGTATTGATCATATACTTTTTTTGGAAGGTTTTTTATAATTTATCCTAAATTTAGAAAAAAATAGTTAATATTATAAATAATTAACTAAATTAACTATTTAATTTAAATCACAAATCACCTTGTATCTGGTTCATCATAAATTTATTTCAGTAGGTAAGTTACAAATACATACCAAAATTCTTGGTCAGGGGCCGGCTATAGTTTTATTTCACCCTTCACCACATTCTTCATCGATGATGCTGCCGCTAGCCAATGAACTGGCATCAAAACATACCGTGATTTGTGTTGATACGCCGGGATACGGATTATCGGATGCTCTGGACAACCCACCAAAAAGTATTGAAGATTATACAGAAGTTTTTCATGAACTCTTTACTATCTTAAAACTGGAAAAAGTAACGCTATACGGTTCTGCAACAGGAGCTCAAATAGCGATTCGATATGCATTAAATTACCCTGAAAAGGTATGCCATCTTTTTTTGGATAATGCTGCTCACTTTGAAGATGATTTTCGGAATGAAATATTAAAACACTACTTCCCGGATTTAAAACCAACAAATAGCGGAAGCCACTTAACAGTTTTGTGGGATATGGCACATAAAATTACTCAATATTTCCCCTGGTGTTTTAACACTTCAGAATATAAATTAAACAGGCCGCCATTACCTCTGAATATAATACAGTATATCGCAATAGAATTTTTAAAGGCTGGGGAACACTATCATTATGCCTATAAAGCTGCTTTTATGCATGAAAATGTGAGGCATGTGCAACAATTAAAGCCAAATACTACTATTTTTAGATGGGAGGGGAGTATTATTTTAGAGTATATTGATGTTTTGTTGTCTTTTGATCTTCCAGATCATATTCAATCGGTTTCAATTTCTGAAGACACTATAAAACGAAAGCAAGAAATGGCTGCTTTTATATGCACAAAAGCTTCAGAATCTGTAGTGTATGGTGTAGCAGATATAGGATCAGAAATTGGAGAAGAAAACAACTTAAAATTTCAATTCAAACTATCAAAAACACCGCCAATTATTGCCGAAGATGGTTCTCATTTGTTAAAAGCCTGGTCAGCAATTAAAAAACAGAATACAGACATAACACCAGAAGAAATCCAAGTACATCTAATAGACTGGTACTCTTAAAAAACGAATAATATGAAAAGAATTATAATAGTAGTTTTAGTAAATGTTTGTCTTTTTAGTTGTAATACTCCACAATCAAAAACAGAAACAGGGGCAACACATATAAAAGAGGCAGAAGCAACATCGAATCCAATAGGGGAATGGGATAATTTCCAACAGGTATGGCTCGAAAATACCGCTGCCGATATGCATAGAGTGGATACTGATAAAAAACACCAACATTATCACCTGAAAATCTCTAAAACAGGAATGGTACCAGATAGTATATCTCTAGAAATAACCCAGGGCAGGAACGGAAAACATTTTGTTGAAAAAATAGTGTTACCCAAAGATGTATTTTCTTCAGAAAACATCAATATAGATGGAGATACGTTGTTTGTAAAAGGAATGAATCATTTTGAACATCCCGAGCCATATCGTTTCATAAAAGCAAGAATGTTCTCGGGTTGGCTGCAATATCCTGTGAAACAATTTAAAGACAGCACCTATTTTCAGAGAGATTTGCAACTTCATGACCAGGGGGGTATGGCCGAATTGGATATCGAAGGTGTAGATTATACAGTAGAACTTACCCAATTGGTGTATGGAAAAAAGATCAAACTCATGAAGATTGCTATCTATGATATACCTCTAGATAGTGTAGGAATCAATAGCAAATCGATTAGTTATGCCTGGACTAGTCCTGAAGCAAAACGTTTAGGTATAAATCTTCGTAAAATAGTCTCAGGATGGACACTTATTGTGGCAGACTAGCCATTCGACCAGAGCATAAGCACTTATTACACATTACAGACATTAGGTTAGTCCCGATTTTTTGAGAATCAAGAAATCGGGACTAACTAAATAATGAACATTAGTATATTTAGGGAACCAACCTTTATGCAAATGAAAACACAGCCCCATAAATCTATTGCTAAGCTAACTGTTGAGTATTTAAAATCTACTGGAAATCTAATTTTTGTAAATTTTAGTAAAGCCATTCCACCATGATCATGAGCCCTAATATTTCACTGAAAGCAGGCTTATCCTTATACTTTTCTAAAGAGTACTACAATAAAAACCTCAAAATAGCCAGTGCATAGCATGCTATTAAGGTTTTGTATTTATAATATCATTCAATACACTGCTTTATGATAGTTTACCCCAGACCATTTTTTACGGGTTCTCAAACCAAAACCGATGTTACAATCACAAAATAAATCACAAATTAAACGTAATCCTTAAAAATCATCTATTATGAAAAATCAATTAATTATCCCATTGATATTACTACTCATTGTGACTATAAAAGTACAATCACAGTGTAGTGGGAATGTAAATTTTGTTGACCCTAATTTCAAGGAATCTTTATATCCTGTTGATACAAACTCTGATGGGGAGATCTCTTGTGCCGAAGCAGCCGCTTTTACAGGAAGTTTGTGGGTATTTGATTCTGATCACAAAATTTATGACCTAACCGGCATTGAAGCTTTCATAAACATCACGGGACTCAATTGTATTAACAATGATTTGAGTACTCTTGACGTGTCTAAAAACACAAAACTTGAAACATTATATTTCAGCAATAATAAGATAAAGAATATTGATCTGTCTAAGAATCTGGCATTAAAAAACCTATCCATTAATAATAACCCTATCACTAGCATTGATGTATCTAAAAATAAAGAACTTTTCCTTTTTGATGGAGATAATACCCAAATTGAGACATTGGATTTTTCTAAAAATAATAAGCTAAAGGCAGTGGATTTTGGATATAATAATAAACTGACATCTGTAAATTTAAAAAACGGAGCGAATACTTCAATATGGCTTTTGACTGGAAATAACAATCCATTATTGACCTGTATAGAAGTCGATGATGCTACATACGCTCCATCAGGATGGAATGTGGATGATCCTAGCGTATTTTCTGAAGATTGTTTCCCGGCAGCAGCAAAAGTTACCGATCAAGTGTTAGCCTCAGGGGTAGCTTTATACCCCAATCCTGCTACAGATCAAGTTACCTTTAACTGGGATAAATTGGCTCCCTTACAAAAGGTAACCGTACATTCGATCAACGGATCAATAATGAAGACTTTTGACCTATCGGGGATGCATTCCTCGACAACATTGTCTCTGCAAGAATTACCAAATGGGATTTATATGATGAAGGTACAAGATAGAAATGGTGTTACAATCACCAAAAAATTGCAAATCAATTAAAAATATGGCCAGTTAAACCATATTATAAAGTTTTAAAAGTTGGATGTTACATTTGAAATGAGGCTGTCTTAAAAGTTAGTTATTTTGTCATTTCGAGCAGAGTCGGGAGGTTCTGTGCCACAGGAAGTAATAAAATAAATTTCATAGACAGCCTTAACCTGGTAATATGGATTAAACTTCAGAGATAAAGCTTTCAAATACAATGATATAATAGTAAGTAACTATTAATCTGTTAAACATCTTCTTTAGATCTCTGGCAGTTTTTAGTACTTAAAAAAGCGGTCTCTACTCCAGAATTTCCTAAATATTCATTATTTGATTCGTAACCCTAGTAATCAAAGAGGTTGAAGATTTCCCGACACTACTTTCGCTCGCATATTTCTTCCAATCAAAAATAACATCCCGAACGCTATTGATAATTTCATCAGGATTTTTGATACTAAATTCTTTGGCTAACGCCAACAGATGTTCTCTTCCTGGGGCTTTACTTTCTCCTGCAATCATAGTGCTATGCATCCCATGAGAAGAAGCAGAAAAAGTCAAGTCATAAGCTGGAGCTAATTTCCAATTGCCCAAATGATCCATTAAAAACGAAAAGTTCTTGCTATGATCGTCACGGTTATGCCCATACACATTAAAAGTGGCTAGCCTTAAGATATTTTCATGGGCTTTCACATGGTTTTCAAGCCTGAAAGCACAATCCATCAGATGCCCATAATCCAGATTGCTTAGCCTGAAATTGTCATGCAGCAACCCACTGGCAGAATGCATATGCAATCGCTTACCATCAATCCTATCAAATCGTTTTGTGCCAAAATATTGTTTCCCAGAGCTTCCTGTAAAAAGCTTGCATGGGTGCATTTCTATACCCGCATCCAAAGCCATTTGGTAATACGCATACTCGATATTGGCAATATCTATCGGATCTAAAGAAGAAGGAAATTTAATGATCCAATGTTCGTAGCCTTCTGGTAATTCATCGGCTCCATGAATAAGGTGATCTGTTGAGGGATTATAGCCTACAAAAATTTTTGGTCTGGCTCCTCCGGATGACCCTCCCAAATCAAAGAGCTCTTCTATTACATCAGTACTGTTCCCTTCGAGCACAAGATTCATTTGATTGGCAATCGTGTCTAATTCGAGTTGATTTGCATGATCATGTGTTGAGACAATCTCTGGCCGATAGATCAAAGCACCCATTCCTGAAGTTCCTACATAAGCTAACCGATCTAACGGAGTTATTTGATGAAGTGAAACCCCTCTTGATGAGAATGTTCTATCTAACAATAATTGTCCCCATCCATCAGGCAGGGAATCGTTAAAAACACCAAACAATCCTTCAAAAGTCTCCGAGTCTGCTGATGATAGCAAGGTATCTGATATCGGCATCTTAAAAGGAGATATCTGTATTCTCTTTTCGATAAAACTTGGATAATACCTGAAATAGATTTTTCGTTCGGAAATAACCAGTTCACCAAGCTCTATTTCCTGTCTGTCAAGACTAATAGATACAATTAATTTTTTTACTCCCATTACGATTTTCTTGTTTTACTGCTGAAAAGCTTTTCTATATCATTCTCATTACCTTTTGGAGCTAAAACGGAGTCAAAATCATCTAATCTGTCCAGAATGAGTAGTAGTTTTAAAAAAGATTCCAGCGCTATTTGTCCGGTACTTTCAAATCGTTTGATACTCCCTAATGAAACACCAGAACGCTCTGCCAGTTCAGCTTGAGATAGTTTTGCTTTTTTTCGTAAATCCCGATGCTTTGAAGCCGTATCTTTTAAGATATCAGAAGGCAACTTATAAATACTGTATTTTCCCATTTTAGCTAAAATATTAGCTAAATATATGTTTTTATAAGTAAAATAGCTAAAATATTAACTATAAATATAATTGTATATAGCAGTACTTACCCCATTACCCCCTTGACCAATCCGCCATCTACAGAAATAGTTTGCCCGGTGATGTACCCGCTCTGGGGAGATAATAACCATAAAGCAAGCGATGCAAAATCTTCAGGTGTTCCTAGCCGGCCTACTTTGGCTTGTTTTTCAAAAGTGGCGCGTACCTCTTCAATAGGAATTCCTTTTATTTCACTATTCTTTTGAAACAAACTCTCCATACGTTGCGTAGCATGATATCCTGGCCCGAGAATGTTCATAGTAACACCAGATGCTGCAATTTCCTGGGATAGTGTTTTTACATAGCCAACCATAGCAAGCCGCATGGCATTACTTAATACTAAATTCTCAACAGGTTGTTTGACCGATACGCTTTCTATATAGACTAATCGCCCGTAGTGTTCTTTCATCATTTTGGGTAGCAGTGCTTGTGTGAATGCAATTTTCCAGCGCACTACAGATTTGTAGGCTGTATCCCAATCGGAAAGGGTAGTATCCATCACCGGCATGGCCGGCGGCCCCCCAGAATTGATGACAGCACCGGTTAAGATTCGATCTCCTATTTTATCAAGTACTTTTCGGAGTGTATTTTCTTCAGAAAGATCACCGGTTACAATTTCTATAGCGTCACTTGTCTTTTGCAGTGCTTTTAATTTTTCTTCGGTTCGTGCTACAGTAATCACTCTTGCTTTTTCTTCAATTAATTGTTCGGTAATTGCTTTTCCGAAGCCACTGGTGGCACCTCCGACCAGAAATAACTTATTGTTGAGATGTAAGTTCATATGATTGCGTTTGTTTGTAGATCATTTTTTTAAATAAAAATAGTACTCCGATAGCGATACAGCACATCACAATACCATAAACCCCAGCGGTTGCAGCCATTTTAGGTTCATTAAGTAAGGTAGTGGATATGGCAATGGTCATTCCCATGACATTATTTTGCATCCCGCTTTCTATGGATATGGTCGCCGCTTGCCAAGTAGGGATTTTAAGTAGCCTGGCACTTCCATAACCGATGGAAAGAGTCAATAAGTTTAACAAAATAACGGCTATAAAAGAAGCTTTCACAAAGAACCAGCTATCTCCAATTTCTTCCAGTTTCATCATCATTAATATCAATGCCAAAATAATGACCAATATAGATCCCCATGTGATAACAGGTTTATTATTCCTGGCAAACCCAGGAAATTTATGATTGATGACCATCCCGATGAATACGGGAAAAGCAGTAAGCTTAAAAATGTTAAATATTGTTTTACCAAGCGGTAGTTGTATGCTTTTTGCAGATGCTCCAAGAATGGTGTCTAACGAAAAATTGATAATAAACGGAATCGTAAAAATAGTAATGATGCTTGATATTGCCGTTAGAGAGATAGAAAGCGCAGTGTCTGCTCCAGAAAGATGTGAAAACAAATTAGAAACTGCACCACCCGGGCAACAGGCTACGATCATCAACCCCATTGCAACCATAGGCTGCATGGGTACGAAAGACACAATGACAAATGCAATGAGTGGTACTAAAACAATTTGATTGATTAGCCCGACAAAAACAGCTTTGGGAGCTACACCTATCTTGAGAAAATCCTTTATGGTAAGGGTCATCCCCATACCCAACATGATGAGGAACAGTAAGATCTGTAAAATGGCGGGTATGTATGGCGAAAGGTATTCGATCATTTGTAATCTTCACGAACAGGTTGAAAAATATCTACAATAATACAGTCGGTAATTGCTCTACCAGAATGCACTGCATTTGATGGAATCACTACCAACTTTCCAGGAGTAACAATTTCTGTTTTTCCTTCTAAGGTGAACTCAAACGTTCCTTCTGTTAAGTACGAAAGTTGTTCGTGAGGGTGATGATGTTCGGGGAGTTTTGCACCTGCTTTGATAGTCCAGTAAGCAAAGGTCATTCCTTTCATATGGATCATTTTAGCTACAAAACCGGGAATCATTTCTTTGGATGGTATGTCTTCTAATGGTGTGAATGGCATAGTTTTGAGTTTTGTTATAAAGATAATGGATTCCCGCCTATGCGGAATGACAATAAATGTATCCTAATAAGGCCTTTTTAAATACTGCCCTTTGGCATTGCCTATTACTGTTCCGTTTTCGAATACCTTTTCTCCGCGCAGGAAAGTGGTTTTTACTTTTCCGTTAAGTTTCATGCCTTCAAAAGGAGTATATCCCTGTGCAGATTCTGATTCTGCAGCACGTACGACAAAACTTTCACCAGGATCCAATAGCACCAGATCGGCATCATATCCAACAGCAATATCGCCTTTAGAGCGAAGACCATAACGCTTTGCTGGATTCCAACATACTAATTCTGCCATATGGCTATAACTCATGCCACGTTTACTGCCTTCAGAAAATAACCCCGAAAGCATATATTCGGTACCACCAAACCCTGATTTGGCCAGGAAAATATTATCAGGATTTTTGTTGTCTAATTTAAATTCGGCCGAGCAACAAGCATGATCGCTTACGACCCAGTCTAGCTTTTTATCTAATAACATCTTCCAGAGATATTCTACATTTTCACGATCACGGATTGGAGGGTTTACCTTAGCATGCCCGGCAGCAGGAGTATCTACATCCAACAACAGATGTCCTATGGTTACTTCTTTTTTAAAATTGATATGTGGAAAAGCCTGTTCCATCAATAAGGCAGCATCTACTGCTTTTTTAGAACTCAAATGCAACAAATTAATATTTACGCAATTGGTTTCATTGGCGAGATATCCTGCTATAAAAATAGCTAACCCTTCAGAATGTGGTGGCCTTGAGGCACTATACGCCCTGAGGCCGGTTAAAGTGCCTTCATTTTCTACAATTTCGGTATAGGCACGCATAATTTCAGCGGTTTCGCAATGCAGGCTTAAGCTTATCTCATCTTTGAGCTCTGGATTTTTTTGCATTGCTTTTTGCACGCTGCGCATAATGAACTCAAAATGTGCAATATCGTATTGCTCCCCTTCCGGAGTCATTAAAAAATCATTCTGACTGCCTTTTGTAGATTTGCCGTGCAATCCGTGACTGCCATAGAACATAAATATTTTAAAAGAGGTAACTCCAAACTTCTCAATCAACATTTCGATTTCTTCCCGATGTTCGTATCGAATTGGTGCCAGGTGATAGGCATAATCCACATGAAACTTTCCATCAGAAATTTCTAATACTTCCGGGAAAAAGTCTGCATATTTTCCTGTTTTATTCAAATAATATTGCCCTGTACGCATATAATTAATGCTACTGGTCACACCACCCATAGCCGCAGCTTTACTCTCGGTAATGGCATCTTCGCTAAGGTGCGAATAGATTCCTGTATGCATATGCGCATCAACCAATCCTGGGAAACCTAACAATCCTTTGGCATCTTGCACTTCTCTGGCTTCAGAAGTTTCTATTGATGAAGCGATTTTTTCGAATTTTCCGTTTTTAATACCTAAATCCATAGTTTCGACTTCCTCTTTATGAGGGCGAACCACTTTTACATTTTTAATGATGAGATCTAACATTGTGTGTTGATTATTTGCTATGTGTTTTGATAATAGTATTCTTTTCCATTTTGGAAAGTGTTTTAGTATCCATATTAATTTCTTTTAAGATCTGCAGCGTATGCTCTCCTATTTCCGGAGGATCCATTCTTTTTTCTGTACGTGTTCCTTTATATTCCAGCGGAAATTTGGGCAATTTGACCACTTTACCATTATTCATAGTTACTTCTACTAAACTGTTACCTTCATTGAGTTGTTGATCTTCATAAAGGTCTTCGGGGTGGTTAATGGGAGCAAAAGGAATGTGCCCCTCATCACATTTTTCGATGATTTCTTCTTTGTTGAAGGCTTTAACACGTTTGTTCAAAGCAGGAATAAACCATTCACGTTCATCAATACGCAGATTATTGGTTTGTAGTCGTTTGTCCTGAAGCCAATCTTCCCATCCAAAGACTTCACAAAAGCGTACCCAATGTTTTTCGCTGATGATGCCGATAAATACTTTATCCTGATCTTTGGTGTCAAATATTTTATAAATCGACCAGGCGCTCACTCTGGATGGCATTGGCGGAATCTGATAATCGATCTGCGAAGCATAGGCCATATGCTGCCCCATTAAAAAAGCGCAGGTTTCGAAGAGTGCAGATTTTATAAAACCACCTTTTCCTGTTTTCTCACGTTCATATAATGCTTGCAAAATACCAATATACCCAAACATTCCTCCGGTAATATCGATTACCGAAGTCCCGGCACGTAGCGGATCTCCTTCTCGTCCGGTCATATACGCCAGACCGCCCATCATTTGGACAACCTCATCCATGGCATGTCTTTTTTCATAGGGGCCACTCAAAAATCCTTTGAGCGAACAATAAATTAGTCGATCATTCAATGTTTTAAGTTTTTCATAGCCCAATCCCAAGCGATCCATGGTTCCCGGGCCAAAATTCTCGACAACAATGTCATATTCTTTAATCAGTTGATAAATGATCTCAATCCCTTCTTTTGATTTCAGATTGATTGCTAAACTTTTTTTATTCCGGTTATAAAACCAGAAATACCCGGTTCCAAAACCTTGTAATCGTCTTGTGTTATCCCCCTCAAGAGGTTCTACATGTACAACATCTGCTCCCATATCAGCCAGCAACAATCCGGTACAGGGTCCCATAACAGCATGCGTAAATTCTAATACTTTTAAGCCTTTTAATGGGTTGCTATTCATGATCATCTTGATTTAAAGATTGGTAAAAAGTTTTAGGATCAGTTTCTAAGGTGGTATTAAACGTAGTGTTCCATCGATTCAAAAAGCCAAACATGGCAATGACACTTACAATTTCTACGATGGCTTCATTATCATAATATTTCTTAAGGTTTTCAAAATCTTCATCGGTCACCTGATTTGGGATCATACTTGATTTTAACGCAACGTATAAAGTCACTTTTTCTGCTTCTGAAAACAATGAGGAACTTTCAAATTCCCATATAGCTTCCAATTTCTCCTTAGAAACACCTTGATTATTTGCTCCGTATGCTGTATGCGCACTGCAATACACACATCCACCAGCTTTGCTGGAAATATGCCCGATCATGCGTTTTAATCCACTATCAATTTTTCCTTGAGCATAAATAGCTTTTGCTAAACCAAAAAAGGAAGTGAGTATTTCCGGTTTATATGCCATGAGCAACCCGTCATTAGGTAAAAATCCCATCCAGGCTTCAGCTTTGCTGAATAATTCAGTTAAAGCGCCTTGCATATAATTGGATATAGGGGTTATTCTACTCATATTTAAAGGGAATAATTACCGTGTTTTTTTAGATAATTCACAAGTCCGCCTTCTGCTAAAATAGCAATCATAATTTCCGGAAGCCTTGTAGCTTTGTAGCTTTTATTTTCACTGAGATCGGTTACAGTTCCTTGTTGTAAATCAACTTCGAGTTGTGCATTTTTTTGAATCGTATGGTTTCCTATTTCCAGTACAGGAAGACCAATATTAATCGCATTTCTAAAAAAAATACGAGCAAAATCCTGAGCAATCACTACCGATACACCTGCCTGTTTTAATGCTAAAGGTGCTTGTTCCCGAGAGGAGCCACAGCCAAAATTAGTGCCTGCAACCAAAATATCACCTGTCTGTATTTTTTTATGGAAATCCGGATCTAAATCTTCGAGGACGTGATTGGCTAATGTCGATAAGTCTAATGTTTTGGTGTATTTACCGGGAATAATACGATCGGTATCAATATGATCGCCGTATACATGGGCTTTGGCTTTGATTCTAGTAATCGCACTCATGATACCAGGTATTTTTTAGGATTTACAATCTGTCCTTCTAATGCAGATGCGGCAACTGTTGATGGTGCTCCCAGGTAAATATTAGAATTGGGATTCCCCATTCTGCCCCTGAAGTTTCTATTGGCTGCCGAAATAACTACTTCACCATCTGCCGGAACTCCCTGGTGTGTACCCACACAGGGACCGCAGCCCGAGGTGATTAATGAAGCTCCGGCCTTGATGAGCGTAGCGATGCTTCCATTACTAATCCCATCAAGCAACACACTTTGTGAAGCAGGTGCTATGACCATTCTTACTTCGGGATGTATCTTTTTGTTTTTTAAAATTTTTGCAGCAATATCCAAATCCTCCAGTCTACCGTTACAACAAGTGCCAATAAAGGCGTAGTCAATTTTGATGCCTTCATACTTTGATATGTTATGCACATTATCAGGAGATTCTGGTGCACTCACTTGTGGTTCGAGGTCAGAAACATCAAAATCAAAAGATTGTATATATTTTGCGTCTGCATCAGAAACAATCGGGTTAAAATCATAATCCAACTGTAATCCTGCAGGGTGCACAATTCCGGTTTTTGCTCCCATTTCTGAAGACATATTGGCAATAGTCATCCGGCCGGAGAGGCTCAATCCTTCGAATGCTTCCCCACAAAATTCGATAGCTTGATAGGTAGCGCCGGACACGGTAATTTTACCTACTAAAAATAGAATAAGATCTTTGGCAGTTACCTCACTTTGTAGTTTCCCTGAACAATTAATTTTTATGGTTTGTGGCACTTTTAACCAGATCTTACCGGTCATCATCACGGCGGCCAGATCGGTAGAACCTACACCGCAGGCAAAAGCGTTCAGCGCTCCGTAAGTGGGAGTATGCGAATCGGCTCCAATGAAAATATCACCCGGTTTTACATATTGATTTTCGACCATCACCTGGTGGCAAATGCCTTCTCCGATTTCAAACAATCGAATATCCTGTGTTCTCGCAAAATCCCGCATCATTTTATGCAAATTGGCAATACGTTCGTTGGGAGAAGGTGCGGCATGGTCAATAATTAAAGCACATTTATTAGGGTTAAATACTTTTTTGCCCCCCATGGCATCAAAGGCCTTTAGCGAAAGCGGTCCAGTGGTATCGGTAGCCATGACTCCATCTACCGGAGTAATCACCAGTTCACCAGCAAACACCTTTTTGCCTATATGGTTGGATATTATTTTTTCTGAAATCGTTTGTCCCATCAAATCATTTTAATATCTTCTTTATCTATTAATCGGTATAGCTGTCCCGGGAGTTCATGTCCTAACGTTTGTTCTATTTCTCTGCTGATCGATGCTATTTTTTTAATATCAATACCGGTTTTATATCCCGTTTGATGGAGCATATGTGCTGTGTCTTCAGTCGCAATGTTCCCGGTAGCACTTTTAATAAAAGGACAGCCTCCTAAACCGCCAAAAGCCGTATCAAAAATTCGAACCCCGGCTTCGAGTGCTGCATACAGATTGGCATAGCCTTTATTTTCGGTATTATGTAAATGCAAAATCACCGGAATGCCTTTTGCTTTTTCCACAATTACAGCCATCAAATCGGCTAATTGCTTTGGGTTTCCCATTCCCGTAGAGTCTGCCAATGCCAATTCATCGATTCCTGCATCCAAATGATGATCTACCATGTTTAAAACGTGATTGGGATCGATTTTTCCTTCATATCGGCAACCGAAAGCAGATTGAATTCCTCCACGTACGGCAATTTTATTTGACTTAGCCAATTGAACCATGGCTACAAATGCTTTTTTAGCTTCGCTAAGAGTAAGTCCGGTATTTTTTTGACTGTGTGTATCGCTGGCAGAAATAGAGCATGCAAGATGCTCTATTCCGGCAGCGATTCCGCGTTCAACTCCTTTTACATTTAATGCCAATCCACTATATACTACTCCTGGTTTTTTAACTATTTTTCTACATATTTCTTCAGCATCAGCCATTTGAGGAACTAGTTTTGGATGCACAAACGAGGCGATCTGTATTCTTTTGATTCCGGCAAACACCAGCTTATCGATATATTCCAACTTTTTTTCAGTAGGAATCACTTGAGGTAAGGTTTGTAAACCATCCCGAAGGCCTTGTTCTTCTATAATAACCTGATTGTTTTTCATTAAAAAAGTCAGAATTCAAAATTAGTTAACTAAGTTAACTAATTTTATTGAATTGGTGATACAATGTTTCATTTAATTAGAAAAACTATTCCACTAGCTCTACAAACTCTAACCAGGCTCCTCCGGGAGCTTGAATAGCCAGAGATTTAACGGTTCCGTAAGGTTGAAGGTCAAGTTGTACAATAGGCTGTTTAATGACAATACCCCGTTCTTGGATTTTCTTACTAAAAATTTCAATATTGCTTACAGGAAAGCGATGCATTAAAATACCAAGATTGGGAGGTATAGCAAAAGCAGTATGATCTTTTCCTTCTATGCCATGAAACTGAAGAATTTCTATGGAGCCAAAATTTGTACCTTGTGGATGAAGGATATATACCGATCGTTCATATTTGTCGGTGAAATTATAAGGTAAACTCAGTACGTTTTCACCTTCTTCAGAACTGGCACCTCGATGTTGCATATAGATTTTAAACCCGAGGCCATTGGTATAAAAATTCAAACTTTCTTCAATATCTGAAACGATCTGAGTAGCATTAAAAATATGACTTAGTTTTTTAAGATTAGGATAGCCTTCTAGTGGTGGTACATGACGTTGTATCATTGCCAGAACCACTCCGTCATGTCCCCGAATCAACACTTCTTCTACATGAAACTTTCCGAATGTAAATGCTACCGGATCATGATAGGCATTCCATCCCCTGGATTGAAGACTATGGAAACTTTTCCTCATATTTGTTACCCGAACATTCACATCAAAAATACCACCAGTATCCCAAGGCTGTGCGCTAGACCGGATTTGTTGTTGCGGGACATTGCTGAATTGCACCAATCGTAAAAAACCAGATACATCTCCAGGGTTATGCAATACTATTTCTTTAGCTTTAGCAGTATCAGCCACTTGCCAGGCAGATAGTTGTGCAGAGGAAACGTCTCCTTTATATAGCACATCCCAACCGGCTACCTGCTGGTATAATTTTGTGGCTTCTTCTATGTTTACAACCGAAAATACTACTTCTTGAAAGCCTTTGAGCTGATAATCGTCGTCAATACGACTTTCAAATTTTAAGTTATGAGCAACGGTTTTTGGATATGTAGTTATTTGGCTTTTTTCTGAAAGCTTTTCTTCCTTATGACAAGAAAAACAACTAAAAAGAAGTATTAGGGCGAAGGCTACTATTCTCATGAATGGTTAATTTTATTAAAATTAGTGAATCATCCTATAAAATTAGTTAACTTTATTAACTAATTTACAAAATAAATTTACATGAATATTAAATCACTAACTCTGATTACAATAGCATGCTTGTTGATTATTACTTGTAAAAAAGATAAAAAGACTACGATTAATTCAACATCAAAAGACACATTAGCTGCAACATCTTCTACAGCAGATGCCTTGACTCATCAACTGCATACGGTAACATTGAGTACAATGTCACTAGATAGTATTGTAAGTTTTTACGTAGGTGGTATGGGAATGACTTTGAATGGGCCGATTACAACAAGTGATGAGAAGAAAGCTGTACAACGTAAGCTATGGAGTATTCCAGAAGGAATCAATTGGAAAATGTACCATTTAAACCGGCCTTCGGTTCCCGGGTTGATCAATATTAGGGTATTGGTGTTGGATACCGAAACGCCTTTGATACATAAGAGTCATAATTCTCGTGAGTTGGGGCCTTTCTCATTGGGTTTCCCTAATTTGAATCAGAAAAAACTAGATGCAGACCTACGAACCAAGGGCTGGACATCGATGGAAGAATTACAAGAAGGTAACATACCACGTACTGATGGTACTACCTACCGGTATTGGGAAACTATTTATAAAGCCCCAGATTTTTTACATGCTGTAGGTATCGAGCGAGGTGATGGAGTGCCGCAATTGGCTCCTGTAGATAGCCTTACACAACTGGGCGGACCGGGATATTCTGCGCAGGTGATTACAAATTCTGATCACGAATTAGCTTTTTATACAGAAGTGTTAGGATTAGAATTACGCTCAGATCGTCACTGGAAAAGCTCTGATGGTAGTGCTTTGGGTATTGAAGCCGGAGTGCCTTTTCGATTCTCGTTGGTATATGCAAAAGGAACGACATCGGGGCATTTATTATTTTTAGATTATGAAGATGGGAAATTTATAGATCCCAACGTACTACCAAGAACCCCAAATCGAGGCCTTGGAATGTGGACTTTTGAAACCAAAGATATTAATCAGATCAAAATGAATGCTACTGCTTTTGGGAGCGAGATCGTATGCGAGATCGAGGTTTATGAAAGCCCAATCTATGGAAAAGGAAAGGTGATAACACTACTGGCGCCCAATGGGTTTTTAATTGAAGTTTTTCAAAAAATATAGATGGTAATTATGCAAATACGCAATCCATATACTGGTGAATACGATTATGAACTACAGGTAGATGATGCTAAAGCTATACAGGAAAAAGTACTGTTGTTAAGAAACAATCAGCAAGTTTGGATGGAGGCAGGGGTTCAACATCGATGTGAAGTGATGCAGCAGTGGAAAGAAAGCCTTCAGCAGTACCAAAAAGAGATTACTAAAGCATTGAGTATTGATACCGGGCGTAATTTTATTGCCGACCTCGAAGTAAAAGGAGTGTTGGGCATGATCGATGGATGGTGTTATAAAGCACCATTGCTTTTGGAAGAGCCTGAAGAAAGACCTTCTGTTTTTGATCCTTCAATAAAGATAAGGGAAAAGAAGATTCCTTTTATGGTAGTTGGTGTTATTGGTCCATGGAATTTTCCGATCACACTTTCCCTCATTGATGCTATCCCAGCTTTGATTGCAGGGTGTTCAGTATTACTAAAACCCAGTGAGGTCACCCCCAGATATTTGGATCCGCTGGAAGAAAGCATCAAATCAGTCCCCGAATTGGCAGGTGTTTTGCAATTGGTTCGGGGTGGTGCTGAAGCCGGAAAAGTTGTGGTAAATACTTCAGATGCTATTTGTTTTACAGGAAGTGTTGCTACTGGTAAATATATAGCAACGGCATGTGCCCAACGTTTCATTCCAGCTTTTTTAGAACTTGGAGGAAAAGATCCAGCAATTGTGCTTCAGGATGCCGATTTGGAAATGGCTACCAATGCCGTACTAAGGGCAGCTGCAGGAGCGACAGGACAAGCATGTCAATCACTGGAGCGCATTTATGTACATCGGGATATTTATGCTAACTTTTTAGACCTGATCGTAGAAAAAGCAAAATGTGTCACGCTGAACAATAAAGAGAAATCCAAAGGACAAATAGGACCTATTATTTTTGAAAAACAGGCAGCGATAATTCAGCAGCAGATTAAGAATGCAAAGGCTAAAGGAGCAATTGTGCATTGTGGAGGAGAGATTGAAAACCATCACGGCGGGCTTTGGTGTCGGCCTACAGTGTTGTCTAATGTAGATCATGATATGGATATGATGACCGAGGAAACCTTTGGCCCAATTATTCCTATAATGGCTTTTAATACTGAAGAAGAGGCTATAAAACTGGCTAATGACAGCGAATTTGGTTTATCAGCTTCGCTGTTTTCAAGAAATGAAGAAGCGATCAATCGATTAGCGTTTCGATTAGAAGCGGGAGCAGTTAGTATTAATGACGGTAGTTTGACCAATCGTATCTATGACGCAGAGAAAAGTGCTTTTAAGAAATCCGGATTAAATGGTTCCAGAATGGGGGATGCAGGATTGCTGCGTTTTTTCAGGAAACGAGCGTTATTAATCCAAACAGATACACCTGCTGATTTGAGTGGTTATGAAGAAGTCGAGTTATGAGAACCTCCCAGGTTTTGAAAACCTGAAAGGTTTGTATAGTTTTATTCAACAGGATTATTCTTCTTAAAATACGTCCAACTAGTTTCATTAGGCCTCGAAAACTCGGTTGGTGCATGACGATATTCAGGTTTGTTAGCCATAACATATTCGCGTAATATTGCTGGCATGCTATCATAATCAGTTTCCATTAATTTATATCCAGCTCCCTGGTACACCATATTTCCAGGACGTTGCCCCATTTTTAACCAGGGCAACCAGGGCCCGATTCGGGTCCAGGAAATGGAGCAATCAGTACTATTTTTTGTAGGATCATTCAGTTCTTTTTCAGAAAAGAAAAACTGAAATAATTCGGCAGCTTCATATAAATCTGACTGAGAATTATCAGGATATTCTTTTACAGATAGTGGCGAGGGATATGCCAGAAAAACATCGGCATTCATACAGATCAGATCTTCTCCATATCTGGTATGATTAACGCCCCATTCCCCATATTTGCTTTCCATGGCAAATTTCTGATTTACCGGCGAATTCCAGACATGTAAAACATCTACGGTTTCTTCGGTATACGGATTTGCAAATTTTTCAAGAACTTCTCCTGTTTTCAAATCGGTGTATAGCAATACTTCATTGGTTAAAAGATCATAACTATTCTCCCCGGTTTTAATCGTTTTTCCAATATTATACATCTGGAAACCCATGAGTGGTTTGTCTCTTTCTCCGTTTACGAAGCCATATATTTTACCATTGGCGTAGAAAATAACTTCTTCGTTATCTGTTAATGAACCACGTATTTTTACAAAGGCGGTCATATTATCTGCCTGATCGTCCAGGTTTAGATTTAGAGAAGTGACTTCTTCTATTTTATCTTCAGGAGTAGTCTTCTGTTCACAGGAAATGAATGCTAAAGTAATGATAAACAAGAGTTTTTTCATGATGAAGTTTTTAAGTGAAAAAGGCATCAGATACAAGATGAATCTGATACCTATTTATTTATTAAATATAAAATATTTTAAAATGCATATGTCAAGGAGATGAGTAATCTTCTAGGCAAAAATGGAATCCCGGTATAATAGGTGTCTTCGGCAGTGGCTGCCCCGGCATCGATCTCTTGTGCTTTGGCCAGAGCGGCATCGTTATCTGATACATATAAAAAGCGTAATGCTTTATCGGTATTTATTACATTTTTGAGTAATACATTTAGTCTTAAACTACTTTTATCATCTAAGGGAAGTTTTCCATACACCCCTAAATTAAGATTGGCAATATCATCTTGCTTATAGATATTGGTCGCGTCTGCATATCGATTCGCAAAGTAGTTTAAGGCTGCATTTACACCATAATACTTTTGATCATAATTTGCCGAAGCGTTAATAATGGTAGAAGGAACCCGTGGTATTTGATTTCCTTTTAAGTCTATTGAAAATATATCTGTTCCATTTGCATCCTGACCTTCACTTTGGATCGAATTCCCAAAAGTCGGTCCGTTGGGATCTGCATCTTCTACTGCAATTTTGAAATCCTCGAAAGTAGCGCGCTGATAGGTAAAGCTACCTCGCAGTAATAATCCGCTAACTTGTCTTGGCGTATATGTCAAAGCTATCTCCCCTCCGATAATTTGATTGGTTCCCAAAGGGCGTTGTACGGCGACACCTCCTTCATACACTGTTGCCAGTCTGTTTTCGATATTGGTATAAAAACCTGCCATGTCAATTCCCAGATCCGATATACTGGTACGATATCCTACTTCGATATTGGTGATACGTTCATTGTCTTCGAGTGTTGGATTGGTTTCCAGAGATTGAGGGTCAACAGGAGAATATGCACCATAGTCTGGCATTCTGAAGGCACTTACAAAATTTCCATAAACAGAGGATTTCTCATTTAACAAATGGTTAATTCCGATAGAATAGCTGATATCATTATTAGATTCTTTACGTTTTCCAATATCCGGATCATCATCTGGATCATTAGGATTGTCGTAAAACCCTTCTAGTTGCATATTAATCTCATCGTATCTGAATCCAACATTCACGGTGGTTTTCTTTCCAAATTTCATTTCATCACCTGCAAAGAAAGAATTCACGGTAATACGATATTGATCTCGCCTTGCGGGACTACCAAAAGGCACTGGATTTCCGCCTACAGTGGTAGGAACGTTTATTGTATCTCCATTGGGAGGAATAAGAATCGGATCTCCGCCAGGCCCTAAAAGAGGGGCAAAGAACCCTAATGCCGGATTATCAGGTTCTGCAGAAGATACATATAACCACGAATAGGTTTCGGGGGTATACCACCCACGAGAGAAGTAAGATCCGACATTAAAACTGTGTTTTGAATCGCCAATAGTTGCAGGAACTGTAAATCTAAGCTCATCCATAACATCTCTATCCCTTCCATCACCGTCTATAACAAGCCTCAAATTAATGGGTAATTCAGGATCATTGGGGTCATTAAAATAAAAGTCAGAAATACCGAGATTGAATTTGGTTCCGTGGCGATAATCCTGCATACGAAAATTATTGCTTACCGTTAACCAATCGGTTAGCTGAATATCGAATTTAACTCCAAAATTAAGCCCTTCAGCATAGTTTCCTTCTTTAAATGAATCTCGGAAACTTCGGTTTTGGGAATTTCCGTTTACATCAGTGATCTGAAAATTTCCAGGAGGGATTCCCAAAGCATTATTAAGAAAGGGGTGGGTATAATTTTCTAAGGTTTCTGAATAATAAGAATCGGTTGTTTCCCAGCCATCTAAAGGAGTATTGTCTGATAACCGATATGGGATATCGATCATATTCTGAATGGTCATATCTGTGAATCCTCCATATACCCGAAATGACCCCTTATCAAAAAGGTAATCAAAATTGGCACGAAATTGCCCTCCTTTATCTGAATATCCCAGATCTCTGAAACCACGATCTTCGAGATAAAATCCACCAATATTAAATCGTAGCTTTTCAGAAATAGGTCCGTTGAGGTTTACATCTACTTTATAATCAAAACCACTACGGCTATCGACATTTTCGCTATAGTTTGTAAAGCTAACCAGCCCTTCTAATTCTTCCCCACCAACTTTGGATATTACGTTTACAACCCCTGCCGCAGAAGCTCTTCCGAATAGCGTTGCAGCACTACCACGTACTACTTCAATACGTTCTACATTTTGGTCAAACCCAAAAGCAAAGTCTGGTGGTCGTGCGGTAGTTGCCAATGAAGGTAATCCATCAATCAAAATACCGGTGTATACCAGTCCATTACCTGATCCATCGGGAAATCCCCGAATAAATACAGATCCACGGGAACGTCCTTGAGACTGGCTGGTATAGACTCCTGGCGTACCTTGAATCGCTTCAGAAAACCCTTCGGGGCGGATAGTTTCAATTAATTTGGCTCCGATTACACTTACAGCGGTTGTGGTTTCGAGTTTTCGAACCGGTTTTCGCGTTGATGATACAATTACTTCGCTCAATTGACTAATATCTGATTCTAATTGAATATTCATTACATTAGACACTATGGCAATTTCCTTTGTCACAAATCCTATCGATGAAAACACCAATACATCCCCTTGTGATGCTTTAATACTATAGTTTCCGTCAAAATTTGTTATAGTTCCAACTGTAGTTCCCTTGATAAGAACGCTAACACCTGCAATAGGAATCCCCGCCCCATCATTTACCTTTCCAGTTATGGCTCCCTGAGCATAAATGCCAGCTGCGCATAAAAGAAAACTAAGTAAACAAACAAAATTTATTACTTTTTTTGGTTTCATATCATAAAATTTACTGGTTTTGATTCGTATGATTTTTCGCTATTACTTAGCTTTATCAAAGATTAATGATGAAACTTTAACATAATAAAGGCTAAATAATACACCAATTTAATAATTAATTACATTAATTGTTAATTATATTAACTATTTTTATTAAAAAAATATTAAAAACCAATATATAACAAAGACATGATCATACCTGAATTAAAGTTTTTCCCCCTTCATACGGGGGTTTGGGAAGGAACCTATACCAGAATAAGCCCTAGTGGCGAAATCATTTATAAGCATAAGAGTAAATTGTCATTTAAGCTCATTGGTAATGAATGGCGTCAAACCAATTATTATAAATTTGATAATGGCAGAGAAGAATTTCACAATTTTGGAATTGCGCTTTTTAATGAGAAAGGAGTGATGACCTTTGATAATCCCCGAATTTATGGGGAAGCCTGGGAGAGTAAGAATAATATTCAGCTTTGGTGGACATATAAAGATGAACCAGGCAGTAAATTGTATGAAATCATTACGATGATCGGTCCGGGACATCGTATGCGAGTATGGCAATTTAGCAGGGATGATAAATTTGAAGGATTGATGATGATCGAAGAACGACAAACAGACACCGAGGAAAATGTGCCATTATCACATTTTGATCAAGCCTCGTATATTAATGATGTCAATCTTTAAAGTTTAAATCACTTCCTTATTATTTCAATGTATAAATTTTTTGGTATAAGATTTCGTATTTCGATTCAAATTAGTTAATTTTATTAATAATTAATTATATTAACTATTTAATCATTGTTTTCTAAATATTAGTTTTAGAAAATATTTTCAAAAAAAACTCCAAAGATCACATTTATGGAAATGACCATCACAGAAAAAATTATGGCCCGCAATAGCGGAAGGGATCATGTAGTTCCGGGACAATTAGTTTGGACAGATGTCAATTCGGTGATGACTATGGATTATTTGGGGAAACAATGTTTTGATAAATTCAGATCTTTAGGGAAAGAGGAGGTTTTTGATAAAGATCGGGTCATTTGTGTTTCTGATCATTTAGTTCCTCCCCCCAATCAGAAATTTGCTACAATGCTAAACGAATGGCGTGAAGTAGTGAAGCAGCATGATATTACTCATTTTTATGATTTAGGAAGACAGGGAATTGCGCATCAGATCATGGTAGAACAAGGCCATGTGCTCCCAGGTACTATTAGTATTGGTACAGATTCGCATGCCAACACTTATGGCGCTGTTGGCGCAGTAGGAAATGCTATCGGTGTAACAGATGCTGCCGTAGCGATGGCTACTGGTAAAGCATGGTTTAGAGTGCCGCAATCTGTAAAATTTCATATTACGGGAGAATGGCAGCCCTGGGTGATGGCAAAGGATTTAAGCCTTCATATTATGGGAATGATGCACTGGAACGGACATTTAATATACAAAACATTAGAGTTTACCGGCCCCGCTATTAAATCACTGGATATGGCAGGCAGAATGACCTTATGTAATATGACGGTGGATCTGGGTGCCAAAAATGGAATTATAGCACCAGATACAATTACAAAAAAATATCTGGACAAAGTAGCAAAAGGAAGCTGGGATATGATTGCCAGTGATGATGATGCACATTACGATGCCGTATATGAAGTGGATGTGACCAATTTGGGGCCAACTGTGGCCATGCCGGATAAGTTAGACGATACCGTTCCTGTAGAAAAAGTGATAGGAATCAAATTTAATAAAGCATTTGTAGGAACCTGTACCAATGGCCGCTTAGAAGACTTGGCGGTAATGGCAAAGATCATGAAGGGAAAACAGATACATAGAGATGTAAATATGATTGTAGTACCGGCTAGTCAAACAGTATATCTCAATGCTTTACGAGCCGGATATTTAGAAACCCTTATTGAAGCAGGAGCGGCAGTAGACACCCCAAGTTGTGCAGCCTGCGCGGGCATCCATACTGGCGTAGCTGGTGATGGAGACATTGTGTTGAGTGCCGGAAACAGAAACATGAAAGGTAGAATGGGAAGTAAAAATGCACAAATTTATTTAACATCACCTTCGGTGGTGGCAGCATCTGCGATTACAGGTGTGATTACCGATCCAAGAACTTTTGATGTATAGTTTTTATTTTTTGAGTAAAATCTGATTAAATAAATGAAAAGAAGAGCTTTTGTTACAAATATGGCTTCAGCCGGCTTGGGGTTAGCATTAACTACCATTCCTATGAGTTATATCCGCAATCTGGATACAGAAATCCTTATCTTGGGAGGTGGTCTCTCAGGGCTTTATTTAGCGTACCTTCTTGAAAAAGCAGGAAAGGAATGTATCCTTTTAGAAGGCAGTAATCGACTTGGTGGTAGAATGTTCACAAGAAAAGATATAAACAGAGATGTTGGTGGTCGGGGTATTGGTGATAAATATATAGAGGTAATGAATTTGGTGAAAGATCTCAATGTAGAAATGATAGACATTACCAAGTATATGAACGAGCCTTCCGCTATATACCTAGACGGTCAATTACATCCCAAATGGCCAGAAGCAAAAAGCAATCCTGGAATGTTGCAGTTTATGGCATTAGGAAAAGCACCTCAATTGACTGCCTTAGATCAGTGGTATCAAAGTACAAACTTAGACGAGACGTATAGTGAATTATTAAAACGGAATGGACTAACAGATCGAGAATTAGACTTGGCAAATATCAGTGCAAATTATAATGATATCAGGGAGACTTCTGCGATAAATGCTTACCATAGTATGGCATTTAGAAAATTCAACGGTTCTAAAAAGATTTTGAATTTTAAAGGAGGAACCAAATCATTTATTAATGCTATTGTAAATGATCTTTCTATGCCAATATATACAAATAAGTTTGTTGTGTCTATAAAAGATGAAAAAGATGAAGTATTTATAAAATGTAAAGATGGTTCAAGATACAGGTCTAAAAAAGTTGTCTCGACATTACCTTTTAGCACACTACGAGATGTAAATATGGATATTTCTTTCAATGTAAATCAAAAAAAAGCTATTGATCAAATTCCATACACGCTTATTACTCAGATTCATCTTCATCATAAAGAAGCCTTTTGGAAAGAAGACAATACTCCATTATCAATGTGGACAGATACTCCACTTGAACGAGTGATGAATATGAGTTCAACCCCAGACGAAAAAGCGATTGTATGCTGGATAAATGGTAAAGGAACTCATTTCTTTGATAGTATGTCAGAAATTGAAATAGCCGATTATACCCTAAAAAAGTTTAAAGAGATTAGGCCTGCTTCTGAAGGAAAACTGGAATACCTGGGAACTCATAGTTGGGGAAAATATCCATTTAATAAAGGAGCATATATAGAATTTGGTGTTGGACAAGCATCCTGGTTTCAAGATATGATCAGGGCCTCAGGTAATGTGCATTTTGCAGGTGAGCATACTGCTTATAGATCAAGAGGAATAGAAGGAGCAGCTGAATCTGCCAGAAGAGTATTTAATGAATTAGTAAACTAAAAAACACGATATGATAAAAGGAACCTGTTGGGTAGCAGATGACTACGTTATGGCTTACGATATTATTATTCAGGAATACTGGACGTCTCCTATTGATCCGGTAGAAAACAGTAAATGGGTAATGGCGGGTGTCAAAGATGAATTTAATAAAGAAAACGGTTTTAAAGATGGCGGTTATACCTTTATTGTTGCAGCGCATAATTTTGCGGGAGGCGGTAAATCGATCGAGCATGTAATTACAGGATTGATTGGTGCAGGTATCAAAGCCGTTTTCGCTATCAGTTTTGCCAGATTGCAGTATAGAAATGCAATTAATTACGGGTTACCATTCGTTACTTGTGATGATATTTCAAAAGGATGCGATACCGGAGATGAATTGGAGTATGATCCAGAAAACGGAATGATCAAAAACTTAACAAAAGGTACTTCCTTTCAATCGATACCTGCGGCACCTTTTGTTGCAGAAGTTGGTGAAGCCGGAGGATTAATGAATTATGTACGGGAAAAAATAGCCAAAGGAGAACCTATAGAATAGCATTATGCGAGAAAACCTGCTTAAAAAAAGAATTGCACAAGGTAAAACAGGATTTGGAGTCATTTCTCCGACCATTGATCCGACTATCTGCGAGTATATAGGGCTCACAGGTATGGATTTTTATATGATCGATGGAGAACATGGAGGGATTACGGCATCCGATATTACGAATATGATACGAGCTTGCGAACTCAGAGACTGTACTCCATTGGCCAGAATCCGAAGTGTGGATGCAAAATTGATCCTTCAATATATGGATGCAGGGATTATGGGGGTCATGATGCCCAGTATTGATACGGTTGATGATGTAAAACGCCTGGTGGAGGCCATAAAATATCCTCCAATGGGTTATAGAGGTTTAGGACCCGTTCGGGCATCAGATTATATGCAGGGAGCTATGAATCAAAAGGAGTATGTTCAATTTTCTAATGAACAAACGTTGGTGCTTCCACAGATTGAATCGATGGAATGTGTAAAAAACCTAAAAGAACTTTGTAAAGTTGATGGAGTTGATGGTTTTATTATTGGCCCAAGGGATTTAGCGATGTCTATGGGACATTATGATGGGCCGGGACATGATGAGGTAAAGAAAACACTGGATGAAATTTTTGCCACGGTACTCGAATCCGGAAAATGGTTTGGTACCGTTGCCGGAACCGCTCTGCAGGCAGAAGGACTAATTGAGAAAGGTGCTGCATTGGTTATGAATTCTGTTCAGGGATTGATAAAAACCTCAGGAAAAGCATTTTTAGATGCCAGGCAATAAAAAATTGAATAATTTTAGAAATAAAAATAGCAAACATGGCTGCACTAGTTGTATTATTTAATTTAAAGGATAAATCATCAAAAGGTGCTTATGAGAAATGGGCGCAAAATACCGATGTTCCTACCGTTAAAGGATTAGCATCGGTAGATGACTTTAAGGTATATCACTTGCAAAATATTATGGGAACCGAAAACCCTTCGCCTTATGAATATTGTGAAATAATTGATATTAATGATATGGCAAAATTAGGTAAAGAAATTGCTACAGAAACTATGCAAAAGGTAGCAAGTGAATTCCAGGAGTTTGCAGATAACCCTACCTTTATAATTTCAGAACAAATAGCATAGTGATGTATAATTTAAAAGGAAAAACTGCAATTATTACCGGATCAGGAAGGCGAAAAGGTATTGGAGAAGCCATTGCACTCAAATTGGCTTCAGAAGGTTGTAATGTGGTTATAACAGATATAGGCGTTACCAAAGGAACACAATTCAGTAAGCAACATATCGGTACTACTGATGAAATGGAAGCCATAATTGCCGATGTCAAAAAACTAGGTGCAAATGCAATTGCTCTTGCCTGTGATATACGATATGAAGATCAGGTCTCTAACCTGATGCAGACCGCCAAAGATGCCTTCGGAAGCATTGATATCCTGGTCAATAATGCCGGAGTAGGTTTTATCATGGAGCCCTTTACCGAATTTAAAGAGGCAAGCTGGGACGCTGTGTTGGATGTAAATCTAAAAGGAGCATTTTTATGTTCAAAACATGCAGCTATGCAAATGATTGAACAAGGTAAAGGGGGATCGATTATCAATATTGCCAGCCAGGCTGCGAAATCCGGGTTCCCATTTGCAGCAGCATATACTGCCTCCAAACATGGAATGATAGGTCTTACCCGATCGAATGCCGTAGAACTGGGAACTCATAAAATTAGGGTAAATGCAGTATGCCCAAATCATATTACTACCGGATTAGGGCATTGGCAGAACCAGTTTTTTAGTGATAAACTAGGGCTGAAGTATGATGAGTACCTTCAGACGATTGTAGATAAAAACCCTTTGGGAAGAACAGGCCTGGTCGAAGATATTGCCAAGGCCGTAGCTTTTTTAGCTTCAGATCAGGCAGATTATATTACAGGAGAAGCGATGAATGTGAGTGGCGGAGAGGAATATCATTAGCGAGATCCAATTTTGAAGAATCACTTTTGTAATGGAATTCAAAATTGAACGATGGCAGAATTAATATTCCCTTGAAGGGATTATAGAGTTGTTTATCAGATCATTAACTTATTAAAAAACCAATGAAACTAGGAATCGACATAGGAGGAACTTTTACAGATTTTGTGCTGTTTGATACCAATAGTGATCAATTGTTTTTTGCTAAAACCCTCACTACCTACCCAGAGCCTACCGTTGGAATTTTTAATGGGATCCGGGAACTGGAAGATAAATTTGGTTTCACTATAAACAAAGTTAATGATATTGTACATGGTACCACTTTGGTCACTAATGCAGTAATTGAGCGAAAAGGAGCCAAAACTGCTTTTATCACTACCAAAGGCTTTGAAGATGTTCTGGAAATTGGCCGGGAGATGCGGTATGACATTTATGATATCTTTCTCACAATGCCTAAACCTTTGGTTCCCCGAAATCTGCGAATGGGCATTTCTGAACGGGTAGACACCCATGGACATGTGCTGACACAACTTCAAAAAGAAGAATTACAAACCGTAGTTGAAGAGTTGAAACGTAACCACATTGAATCTGTAGGAATTTGTCTGTTAAATTCATTTGCCAACACAAGTCATGAGCAGGAGTTAGGGAATTTTTTAGCTAAAAATGCCCCTGATATATATTTCAGTCTTTCTTCAGAGATTATGCCAGAGATCCGGGAGTATGAGCGTAGCTCTGCTACTGCGATGAACGCCTATGTGCAACCCATTACCGATACCTATTTAAAGGATTTTGAAACGCAATTACATTCTTCCGGATTTACCGGAAATATCAATATTATGATTTCTAGCGGAAAACTAACTACGATTGATGGAGCAAGAAAGTCTCCAATTCATCTATTAGAGTCTGGCCCGGCGGGTGGGGCCATGGCAGGTGTTTTTTACGGAAGCCTTCTGGAAGAGAAAAATCTCTTATGCTTCGATATGGGAGGAACCACGGCAAAAGCGTGTATTATTTATGAAGGGAAACCCGAGATCACCAATCATTTTGAAGCTGCAAGAGTACAGCGTTTTAAAAAAGGCAGTGGACTTCCGGTACGCATCCCTGTAATCGATTTGATAGAAATAGGAGCAGGCGGTGGCAGTATTGCCCGGGTAAATACTATTGGTTTGTTAACAGTTGGGCCCGATAGCGCCTCATCTACTCCCGGTCCTGCCAGTTATGATCTGGGAGGAGAGTTCCCGACGGTCACCGATGCCGATCTGGTATTAGGGTACCTGAATGCCGATTATTTTCTGGGTGGTGAGATGAAACTTAGCATTGATAAAGCAAAAGAAGCGATTCAAAAACACCTGGCAGGTCCATTGCAAATTTCGGTAGAAGATGCCGCGATGGGTATCCATAAAATTGTTAACGAAAATATGGCCAATGCGGCCAGGGTGCATATCCTGGAGAAAGGAATGGATCCAAGGCATTTTAATATGATTGGTTTTGGTGGAGCTGGACCGGTACACGCCTTTGGGGTAGCTAAACTGTTGCATGTAAACCGATTGATCATTCCCGTAGGTGCTGGAGTAACTTCGGCCTTAGGATTTTTGGTTTCGCCTGTGGCAAGTGAAAAAATACAAAGTCATATTGCGCAATTAAATCATTTAGATTGGAATGCAGTAAATGATTTTCTCGGCGATATGGAAAAGGAAGGTTATGAATTTCTTGAGCAATCCGGAATTTCAGATAATAAGGCCTCTGTGCAAAGAATTGTGGATATGCGATATAGTGGTCAAGGTCATGAAATTACCATACAGCTACCTCAAGGTAAATTAGATAAAAATTGCTTACCTGAAATTGAAAAACGGTTTATAAAAGAGTATGAATTTAGATATAATCGTTCTATTGAGGGAATACCATTAGAAATGGTAACCTGGAGAGTAATTGTGCAAGGGCCAACTCCTCAAATGCAAGTAAAACAGTTCTCTAAAACAGGAAATACTACCGACTCTTATAAAGGAACCAGAAAAGTCTTCTTTGAAGAAACCGGATATCTGGATTGCCCTGTGTATGACCGATATGCCTTGAAACCAAACGAAAAGTTCGATGGCCCCGCTATTATTGAAGAAACAGAAAGTACAACAGTGATTGGTGTAAATAGCACCATACAGGTAGATACGCACAAGAATATAATTATCGACTTACAATACTAATATGGTGTATGATATTTTGATTATAGGAGCCGGTACCGCAGGAATGACCTGCGCGATTTCTGCTGCACAACGAGGTCTTAACGTAGGAGTGATAGAAAAGTCTGATCTTGTAGGTGGTGCATTACACTGGTCTGGTGGTCATATGAGTGCAGGTGGCACCAGGATTCAACAAAGAAAAGGCATTGAAGACAGCCCACAAAAGCACCTGGAAGATATTTTTAGGATTAATAAAAATACAGGAGACCCTGATCTCATTAAAATGGCTGTAGACGAAGCTCCACGTACCATTGATTGGTTAGAAGATTTGGGATTTGAGTTTGCACCAGAATCTCCCAGAATTATTTACGGCCACGTAGCCTATGATACTGCCCGTACCCACTATGGAATTGAAAAAGCAATGAGTATATATAAGGTATTATTGCCTCTATGGGAAAACTATGTTGATAGTGGAAATATAACATGCAATTTTCGTAACGAATTTATAGGTATAGATAAAACAGCAGACCGTTTTGATACAGTGGTTTGCAATACCAATAATGGAGAGAAAATGTATCAGGCAAGTAATATCATCATCACATCAGGCGGTTATGGAAGTAATCCTGAGTATTTTAATCAAAAACATCCAAACGTTCCTTTAATGAGTTCTTGTTATCCTGCCTCGACCGGAGATGGTCATAAAGTACTGGAGCAACACGGTGCCGAGTTTAGAATGGGAGGTTTTCATCTACCAAGTATAGGCGGGATCGAATTGGAAGAAAATAGTGGGCGATGTAATTTTAATATTGCCTGGGCGGCGGTAATGACTTCAATATACCGACAACCCAGAGATATCTATGTAAATGCCGAAGGAAAACGCTTTATGGCAGAAGATGAAGCTGATGCCGAAGCCAGAGAACATGAAGTAATGAAACAACCTGGTTGGTATTTTTGGGTCGTTTTTGATGAGAAAGCATTAACTACCAAAGATGCTAATGGAATAGAAAATCCCATCATCATGGGGTGGAGCGTAGATCGTATCAAAGAAGAAGCACAAAAGAACAAAGCATTATGTGTTGCAGATACTATCGAAGAACTCGCAAAAAAAGCAGGACTTCCAGCAGATAACCTTACAGACACTGTACTTGATTATAATAAAATGGTGTATAAAAAACTTGATCCTATCCCGATAGCTGTCGGGATGGGAAGATTATATTTTGAAGATGCCATAGATCAACCGCCTTTTTATGCCTTAAAAGTTCATGCATCTGTATTGGTAACTTTTGGAGGAATCAAAGTCAATAAGAATTTGGAAGTTTTGGATAAAAACGGAAAAGTAATGAACGGATTATATGCCGCAGGAGAAGTTCTTGGACTTGGAGCCACCAGCGGAAGTTCTTTTTGCAGCGGAATGGCAATTACACCTGCATTAAGCTTTGGACGTATTTTAGGAAGGACTTTAGGGGCGAAGTGAAAAATTTGAATGCGTTAGGGATAGGAGCAAGCTACCTATGTAGCGCGGATAGCCCGACCTGAGCCTTAAGCGAAGGTAACGCCCAAATTATAAAGAGACTGTAAACACTCATTTTTTTAACATGCCATTAACAGCCAAACAAATCATAGAAAAAACAATTGCATCCAATGGCGGTGATCATTGGAAACATCCGAAAACCTTGATATTAGATGGGAATGCACGAATGTATGCCCAAAATGAACCCGATTTGGTATTGAATACCTATAGGATGCATCGTGTTTTTCCTGATACCAATGCACGGGCCCGGCAAGCCAATGGTAAAGTAGCGATTCTGGCAAAATCAAAAGATATCGTGTTTTTTGACCTCCGTTTTGATGGCACTACATCAGATATATATTTGTCTGATCGGGCGAAGCAGTTGCAGGATCATTTTAAGTGGAGTAATAATTTTGGGTTTGGGATTATTCGTTTTGCCATCGATCAAAACCTGGAGTATTCGCTTACCGATGTATATCATTTTGGAGAAATCCCTTGTTATTATATAAAAATCAAGGATGCATCAGGCCAGGAAACTATTTTTGGGATCGAAAAAGAGAAATTTCAGATCCTTTATATGGGATTTGATACCCCATTGGGTTTTCATCTTCGCGAATATGGTAATTTTAACAGAGATGAGATGGTACCCTTTGTGATGCCGCAGTCACTCAAGATTTATTATGATGATTTTCTTTGGTTTGAAGTGCAATGGGAAACATTTAAGGTAAATTTATCTATCGAAGATAAAGTTTTTGAAAGAAGTGCATCAAAATCACAACAAAATTAGTTAACTTAGTTAACTAATTTTAGGTTCATGGAATCCATAACAACATTTAGTCCGATTGCATTGAGTATTTTATGGTCACGACTCATCAGTATTGTAGATGAGGCTGGGACTACTTTGCAACGTACTTCGTTCTCTACAGTTACAAGGGAGTCTAATGATTTTGCAGTGGTGTTGATGGATCGTAAAGGGCGTTCGATTGCGCAATCCAGTGTATCGGTGCCTTCATTTTTGGGAGTGTTACCGATGTTGACCAAAGCTTTACTGGAGGATTATTTTCCTCTGGAAACCTGGAAAGAAGGTGATGTGGTAATGACCAATGACCCCTGGCTTTGTGCTGGTCATAAACCTGATATTGGCATTGTTTCTCCTGTTTTTTATAAAAAAGATTTAATTGGTTTTATAGGCACTATTGCGCATTCTCCCGATATGGGTGGTGTTTTATGGGGAGCCGGCTCCCGGGATTTATATGAAGAAGGTCTTATGGTACCACCAACAAAATTAATTTCTGAAGGAAGACCTAATGATACCTTATTTGCTATTTTAGAAGCCAATGTGCGTGCTGCCGATCAGACTATTGGCGATATCAAAGCCCAGATTGCTGCTAATGATCAGGGGATCAAGTCGCTAATGAAATTGATGGATGAAAATAAATTAACCGATTTGCAGGATTTGGCAGATGCAGTGATCCATGCCTCAGAAAAAGCGATGCGCGAAGCGTTGCTCATTGCACCAGATGGAAGCTATTCCTATAGTTATGATACTGATGGAGACGGAAAAGGAAACGGATGCCATTTTGAGATAACCATTTCTATCAAAGGAGATGAAATCCATGCTGATTATACGGGTACTTCGGGAGCACATCCGCTAAGTATTAACGCAGTGTTAAATTATACATACGCGTATACTGCATATCCTATTAAATGTACTTTTAGCCCTGATGTACCCAATAATGACGGTTCATTTTATCCAATAAAAGTAACTGCACCAAAAGGATGCCTGGTGAATGCTCAAAAACCGGTTCCGTTAGGAGCCAGGAATATTACGGGAAATATGTTACATTCGGTAGTGTTTGGGGCTTTGGCAAAAGCAGTGCCCAACCAGGTACAGGCAGATTGCGGGAGTGCGTGTTGGTGCATCGTACTCAATGGAACACACAAAGGAAAAGAGTTTGTAGAATATTTCTTTTTGAATGGAGGGTATGGAGCACGACCCAATATGGATGGAGAGCATGTATTAAGTTTTCCGACCAATGTAGCTAATGTACCTGTTGAAGTATTAGAAAGTGACATTGCGGTACTGGTTACTGAAAAATCACTGGTACCAAACTCTGGAGGAGAAGGACAATATCGGGGCGGACTCGGGCAACGTTTCAGTTTTAAAAATGTTGGAGAACACCCATTGAATATATCATTATTGACTGAAAAAACAAAAACTTCTGCTAAAGGGATTCTGGAAGGGAAAGATGGAAAAACAGGATCTTTGGAAATCGTGCCTCATCGCGATTTTCCACCAAAAGGCTTGGATAAATTATACCCCGGAGAAGAACTGATTCTAACATTGCCAGGAGGTGGAGGATATGGCAATCCTGAAAAAAGAGATAAGAGATTGATCGAAGAAGATCGAGTATTAGGGTACATTACATAAAAAAAGAAGATAAAAATGGCAGCAAAGAATTTACCACCAGTATGGAATAAGATGGCAAAACATGCCATGCTTCCGGAAACGACACATGACGAAAGAGCCAGATACAATTTTCTGGCAAATTTAAACAAACACCTCGCACATGTTTCTCAGGGAAATAAAATTGCTTTTGAAAAACGGGTAGTACCAAAATTTGAAAAAGAACATGGGCGTACAATTCGGGATAGGGAAGAACTTAAAGATGCTATTAGTAAAGATCAGCAATATCAATCCTGGTCGTCTTTGCGAAGATGCACTATGGAAATGCGACAGCAGGCAGGGCGGTCATTAGTACTACGCCAAGCTGAAGCATTACGGGATAAAGCCAGAAAGCTAAATGAGGGGAAAGATACTTTGGTATTAGATCCCACTTGCAAAGTTCCAGATTATTTGATGGCGGTAGATAACCATCTCATGCCAGGGAGCTATCATACCGAATTGATAGAAGGAGATGTAACAGCGGCAGCAAATTATGATTCGGGAGTTTTTGTAACAACAGCAGGCCTTTTGGGGCGATATAATGATGGAGGAGGAAAAGCGATAACCAGCTGGATGAAGAAAACATATCCGAATTTTGACCCAAAGCGTATTTTGGATATTGGTTGTGGTATGGGACACAACGTTTTACCTATTGCCAGAGCATATCCTAATGCCGAAATTATAGCGATCGATACAGGGGCTCCTATGTTACGATATGCACATGCCCGAGCTATAGACCTGGGAATTACGAATGTTACTTTCGTACAAATGGATGCTGCAAAAACTACCTTTGAAGATGAATCGTTTGATTGGGTACAATCCACGATGTTTTTACATGAAACCGGCGGAAAATCTATTTATAGAATTATGAATGAAATATACAGGTTGTTGAAACCGGGCGGAATTACTTTGCATATTGAGCAGCCACAGTATACAGATGATATGAGTTTGTATGAAAAATTTATTCGAGATTGGGATGCGTATTACAACAGCGAACCGTATTGGTCTAAAATGCATGATATTGATCCAATTAACTTGATGACCGTTTCGGGATTTAGAAAGGAAGATTTTATGCAAATAGGAGCCAAAGCCGAAAATGACCTGGATGACGGTAGCCAAAAAACCGATGAACCCGAAGACCACGGCCGTTCACCAATCTGGAATGTGTTTGGAGCTTTTAAAAACTAATAATAGTAAAACATGATTGATTATATAAAATTAGCATCAAATAAATCCAAAGGAAAACGTCCGTACTTTTATGATGATCCTGCGGTAGAACGAGTATTAAATATTACAATGGCCGTAGCGGGAGAACTGGCCGTAATGCGGGAGCGGATGGATAGTATAGAGCGTATTTTGGAAAAGAAAGGTTTGTTGTCCCGAGAGGAAATAGAAAACTATGTGCCAGATTCTAAAGAAACAGAGGATCAACGTCAGTTGTGGCATAGTGAATATATTTCAAGGATTTTAAGAATCGTACAACAGGAAATGGAAGAGTTGGAGAACCCGGATAAAAGCCTTGAGGAAATAGCAAATGATATTAATGAGATGTAATGATATTAGCAGATCGAATCCGTAGATTTTATAATGCGATCATTGCAAATGAGATTGATAAAATCAATGCATCTTATTGTCCTGATGAAGATACGTATGTTGTGCTCGAAGGGCCAAGATTTACTACCAAAGGACATATCCAAATATCAAAAGGGTGGAGAGATTTTTGCGATTCAAAAATTGTCCTCGATAAAATCGAATGGATCGAAGGCCCTTTTGAAGAAATACAAGGTGATATGGGTTGGCTTGCCGGGATCATCGAAATTTATGTCTCTATCGATAGAAAACAGTTTATGAACACCTTTCGTGCTTCTTTTGTGCTTAAAAAAGAGCAGGATGATTGGAAAATTCGTCACGAACACGTTTCTGCACCACACGCAGATCCCTATGGAATTGGAGATTGGTTAGAATAATAGTAAAAAGTATGACCCATATATCTCCAACAAAAAACCCAGATCATCTGATCTGGGTTTTTTGTTGCTGTGTGAGCGAGGAGACTCCCTTCGACTCGTGCCTCGTTTTATCCTGAGCCAAGTCGAAGGGCTCGGGATAAACCTGTCTGCAGACAGTCAGGCTTCTCGTCTCTCCCAAGTAAAATCAAACTTTTGTATACAAAAAAAGCCTCTCGGTTAAGAGAAGCTTTTGGCTCTAGTTTAGACTTGCGTTGATGATCGTAAGATATTTATTCGCTTGATAAATAGTAATGTATCCTAAATCCCTGTCTGACCATCAGCTACCGCTTACCCACAAATATGGCGCTTAAAAGCGATTGATACTCATAATAAACTATTTTGTATCAACTAATTTAACACAGAACCCTAGTGAAACATCCCTCTTTGCCATACATCAGCTCGCCCATAGCTATCGCTATGTCGTCTTCAAAGGAGGGCTATGTCCCATCAAGACAGTTACAATTTATCCTTCCCAAACTCTACCTGGCTTGGTAGACAGGCCCTCCAAAGGAAGGGCTTTCTGTCCAGGGAAAAGTCCTTTCCCCTGCCTAGCCGGCAGGCAGGCCTTTGGGGAGAGCCCGCCTGAATGACTTGGTCGGGCAGGGATTTAGGAGAGGGGATTTACATATGCTGCCATCTCTTGGGACATAGCCCAAAGGAGAGGGTGAGGCCTGCCGCAGGAATGTCATAGGCTAGGCTTACTCTTTATATTAAAAGATGTGTACACACCGTAGCTGACGGCCAGGGTGGTACTGATCCCTATTAACATCAGGATCAGGGACGGAAAGGCTGCTGGTACTGCCTTTGTCTATAATCACTACTACCATGTAATCGCTACCCTCGCTGTCCCCGATAACAATCAGTACCGATGTTGCTACAATTATGCTCCTCTTCTTTGCTGTCATGTTAAAAAGTATAGTGTCCCAGGCCAGACATTTGGAAGAAAATACCTCAGAAATACTATGGTTGACAACCGGGAAATGGTGTTAAACACAGTAAAAGCTTCAAGTAAGGCAGTTTTGTGTTCATTTAGGGCAGCTAGATCGTCAAATAAGACAGTTTTAATGTCAAGTAAAGCATCTTTGTTCTCATTTAGGACAGCTTTAGTGTCAAGTAAAGCAGGTTTATGCTCATTTAGGGCAGCTAGAGCTTCAGCCGTGGCAGCAAAAAGAGCTTCCGTGGCATTAAAAAATGCAGTTACTACAGGTTTGCCTGCAAGAACGGCATATATTTTGTTGCTACCCCTATGTTTTTCCATAGGAAAAAAAGAAATAAAACATCACTTAAAATATACATGCCATGTTACTTTATAATTTTGAACACTTCCTACGGCTATGCTTTCACTTAGAAAACGTCTGTTTTTATTGTATCTCAAAAATTCGTTGCAAAGCCCTGTTACATAACCTGGGATGATGGAGTGGCATCCTTCGCGGATGCAGCATACTCATAAAAATCATGCGTTATATACCATCAAGGCCAAAGACAGGAATATGATAGCGCATCTTACCGATTTGATCCATAAAGTACCTTTGGACAAAACAGAAGGTGTCCAGGCGTATATCAAAACACAGCAGGAGTCTGCAGAGGAGGGGTTTCGGGGTGAGTTGGGGTGATGTCATCCTCCTATAATCTAAAAATTCCCCGAGGCCTACCGTATACCCATATCTTTTTTATAAAGAATTCTAAAGGAACGTATTATAATTTCAAATTATGTATGGGTAAGCGGTAGCTGACCATCAGGCAGGCTTTCCAAAGGAAAGGATTTTTTTGCTACTTTTCCTTTGGGAAGCCCGCCTGGCCAGTCGGACAGGAGCTGGGCCTGCCTGGCCTACCTTTGACAAGGATGGGATGAAAGGTTGATTAGTCAAAAATACCAACGCCATTTTAAACTAGAGTCAAGCTTTTTTTTACTGTGCGGGCGGAGAGACAGTTACCGAACTTTTTGATGGAAGATTACGAGTTAATCATCAGTAATTCAGTGGTTTTATGAAAACCTATTTTACATAATATTTAGTCTGATTTTAAAAATTACCTTTAACAAAGTTGTTAGCTCGTCGAACTCATAACCCGAAGGTCAAAGAGCCTGTGCTGAATTCGATTGAGTATTCGGGTCTTGTTCCTGATTATGTAGTAATTTATTGTTTTTCAATGAATTATTTTGATTTATAAAAAATTCAATTATTCTTTTGAGTACTGGTGGACGGCTTGTAATTTAGTTTTCAATTGTCTAATTTAAGAGAAGGGAAGAGTTACTCCAATAGCTTTTTCAGATGTCTCAAATTTGCGTGGAAATAAAATTATCTCCATAACCAAATGGTAGAAACACCCGCTTTCCATTTATGAACTATGCTAGGGTTATTAAACTATTCATAGTATTACAATTGATCTCCTGTTTTAATAATTTCTTCTTGTGCAAAAACTAGATGCAATCTTATACTTAGGAATAAACAATAAAGTACTGTTTTTATCAAAGCCAAATTATGGATTTTTTTACTAAAAATATGGTTTTACTATAAATTTTGTATTTCTCAAAGATTAAAAAATAGTAAATAGTAGCATATAGTAGGTTTGTATAGTTAAAACCATAATTGATAGTAGGTATGTATAATGCAAAAAAAGTCTTAAGGAGTTGTTAATAGATATATTTGATAAGATGTTTAAAATAAATTAATTATAAATAAGAGTTTATGAAAAGTACATGCTATTCTAGTATTATGATTCTTTTCCTTATGAGTTTGATGTCTTTTGCGCAGGGTCAGAAAGTTGAGGTAAAAGGAACTGTACATGACAATCTAGGTGCGCCATTACCCGGTGCATCAATTTTGGTAAAAGGGACAAATACGGGAACCCAAACGGACTTTGATGGAGACTTCACGATTATTGCTAATAGTGAAGACTTCTTGATCATTTCTTATTTAGGCTTTAAGACACAAGAAGTGTTAGTAACAACCACTAAACTTAACATCATATTAGAAGAAGAGAGTAATACACTCGAAGAGGTAATTGTTACCTCACTTGGGATTAAAAAATCAAAAAAAGCGTTAGGGTATGCAGTAACAACACTTAAAGGTGAAGAGCTAGAAAACAAACCAGTAGCAGACGTATCCAGAGCTTTACAGGGTAAAGTTGCGGGAGTACAAATAAATATAGGTAGTGGTAGTACAGGTGAAGAACCAAGTATACGTATCAGAGGAGTTTCGTCAATTACCAATGATAATTCACCCTTAATTATAGTTGATAATGCTCCTTTTATTGGTAGTCTTATAGATATTAATCCTAATGACATTAAAAGTTTTAGTGTTTTAAAAGGTTTAAATGCTTCTTTATTATATGGTACTGAGGGTAGAAATGGTGTTATTTTAATTACCACCAAAAGCGGAAGTGGTAGCAAAGGGAAAGAAAAGATTTTGGTAGATTTTTCGCAAACTGTATATACAAATACAGTTGCTAACCTTCCTGAATACCAAAATAAGTATGGCCAAGGAGGTGATAACAATTTCGTGGGGGGTAATATTGGCAACTGGGGAGCTGCATTTAGCGAAATAGATTTTGTTCCGCATCCATATGCAAATAACCCGGCTTTTCCTGAATTCGCTAATGTTCAAGTACCATATAAAGCTGCTCCGAATAATGTGAAAAACTTTTTTAAAACGGGAATAGGTACAGTAACTTCTATAAATATAAGTACGTCTCAAGAAAAAACATCATTTAATCTATCAGCAGGTTATACTGATGAAACAGGTATTATTGGAGATAATGATCTTAAAAGATTCAATTTGGGTGTTGGAGGGTCTGCTCAACTAACAGATAAATTAGATGTTTCTGCAACCTTTAAGTACTCAACAAGAAAACGTAACTCACAGAATGGCTCAGGTATATTTGACATACTATTATATATCCCTCGAAGTATAGATGTGTTTAATTTACCTTATGAGGACCCGGTAACGGGAGCAAATGCATATTACAGGGCTTCTGCAAATCCAAACTGGCTTATTAACAACACAGGTAGAAATGATGATGTGGTAAGAATGTTTGCTACGTTTAATACCAAATATGTTATTAATACCAATTTGAACTTAAATTATCGTGTTGGTCTGGATCAATTTGTGGGAGATGAATTCGATTTTGCTAATAGAGGAGGAGCAAATGACCCAGATGATATCACAGGCTTTTTAGTCTTGGATTATGATAAGGAAGAAACAATAGATCAAACGTTGATTTTGAATGGTAGTTACCAACTAAGCAATAAAATAGGTATAGATGGGCAAATAGGGGCTAATTCAAAAACAATTAATGTAAAGTCTAATTCCAGTACTTATGAAGATCAAGTGGTGTTTGGGTTTTTCAGACCTTCAAATTTTAATTCTCAAGTAGGCTCTGCATCTAGAGCTAGAGAAAATATAGCTGGGGTTTTTGGACAACTTGAATTTAATTATGATCAGTTTCTGTTTGTCTCACTTTCAGGAAGAAACGATTGGAGTTCGACATTAGAGAAAGAAAATCAGTCCCTTTTTTATCCGGGAGTATCTGTTTCATTTTTACCCACATCGGCATTTGATTTTAATTCGAAGATCGTTAATTATCTAAAAATGAGAGGGGCCTATGCAACTTCATCAGGGTTTCCGGGACGGTTTAGAACACGATCTATTTTAGATTCAGAACCTCAGCGATTTATAGGCCCAGATGGTATTATTAGATCTATTGGCTCACCAACAAGGTTGGCAAACCCAAATTTAAAACCCGAATTGCATAAAGAGGTTGAAGTAGGTATTGAGAGTAGACTCTTTAATAATCGTGTACGTTTAGAAGCTTCGGTATATAGACGTATATCAGAAGATCAAATCGTAGATCGGTCGCTAGATCGTTCAACGGGTTTTGGTATTACTGCGACCAACATCGGTAGAATAGACAATGAAGGAGTAGAGATAGACTTAGGTATAGATATTATTAAAAATGATAATTTCAATTGGAATTTAAGAAACATTTTTACGGCATACGAAACTACTGTTGTAGAGCTAGATGCTCCAATCGAATTGAATGATGATGATGATAATGATGATCGTTTTCTCATTGAAGGGCAGCCTTATGGGGTGATATTTGAAGATCATGCATTAAGAGATAACGAAGGTAATTTTTTAATAAACCCTAATAACGGAGAGTTGCTTGTAAGTGATGATTTAGGTCTGCCAGATAAAATCATAGGTGATCCAACTCCAGATTGGACCCTTACTACTATTAATGAAATAAGCTATAAAGGTTTTTCATTATCCGCACAGCTTGAGTATACCCATGGTGGGGATATCGCATCTCGTACAGCGATTAGTTTGCTGGAAAGAGGGGTAACCAGAGATACTGAAAACAGAGAAGGTACTTTTATTATACCGGGAGTGTATGGTGATCCAAATACGGGACTTCCTCTTTTAGATGCCAATGGACAAACCATACCCAATACAGTTCAGGCAAATGGAAATAGAACCGCATTTTCTAACTATTATGCAGCAAATGATAATAGAATTTTTGATGCATCTGTATTTAGAATACGGGAAGTAGCATTATCGTATACATTAGATGCAAAAAGGTATAAACTACCTTTCGAAAATATTGCATTTACCTTAAGTGGAAGAAATATTTTTTATCATGCTCCTAATTATCCAAAATATACAAACGTTGATCCCGAGGTAGATTTAGGAAGTACATCTGTACCAACAACTAAAAGGTATGCTTTTACTGTCTCTGTTTCTTTTTAATTCAAAAAATAATCATTATGAAAAAAATAACCATACTAATTTGTGTATTGTACAGCATGTTCTTCATGTCGTGTGAGGTAACAGATTTAGATTTACAGGAAAATCCTAATGAGTTAACACCTGTTTCTGTAGATGCTAATTTTGTTTTAAACGAGATACAAATACTATTTATCGAATCCATGAGTGCTATCGCTTTAAATACTGATGATGTGATGCGCTATGAGTCGATGTCTGATGCGTATACTGATATTGCAGATAATGGAGCTTTAAATGGAGAATGGCTTGATGTATATCGGCTTAGAGAAAATACAAAAATTATTGAAACCTTAGCAGAAAGTGATGATAATTTACTATTTCATAGAGGTGTTGCCAAATTATTACAGGCATACAGCACAGCAACTTTAGTTGACTATCTTGGCGATATCCCATTCTCCCAGGCCAATGATCCAAATAATTTTAATCCTGCGGTCGATGATGATGAAGCAATTTATACTACAATTTTAGCAGACATTGATTTAGCCATAACAGATTTAAATAATGCTACGGTAACCCCTGATACTGATCTTTACTATGATGGTGATGCTGCCAAATGGGTAAAACTTGCCAATAGCCTTAAATTAAGATTATTGTTAAACACGGGCAATACTAGTGGTATTAATGCTTTACTTGCAGCAGATAATTTAATCGATAGTGAGGCTACTGATTTTCAGTTTCGGTATACAGAGTCTCAAGTTCCTGTCGATAGTAGACATCCTTATTTTGAACGTGGATATGATCCTGGTACTGGTCAATCACAATATATTGGTAATTTTTTTATGTGGTTGCTTAAAGATTCTAAATCAATACGAGATCCAAGACTACGGTATTATGTATATCGACAAACCAATGTTGAACCTGGTTCATTAATTACATGTAATGATAATCCTATTTTTGATTTCTGTTACGTTGGTGACTTTTATTGGGGGAGAGACCATGGCGATGATCGTCCAAGACCAAATGATCGATTTCGTAAAACGATCTATGGTTTGTATCCTGCTGGAGGCACTTTTGATGCTAACAATCCAGAACAAGGATCAAATTCTCCTAGCTTAGGTGGAGCAGGGATATTTCCAGTGTTACTATCGTCATACATGGACTTTTTAAAGGCAGAGGCGGTATTGTCTTTAGGAACTAATGGTGATGCTCTGGCGTCGCTTGAATCAGGAATACGAGCATCGATGGCCAAAACATTAAATTTCGATACATCTATCTTAACCTCTAGTTTTGCTGCGTCTCAAACAGATGTAGATACCTATGTTGCTGAGGTTTTAACAGAGTATACTGCCGCGGGTAATACAGGAAAATTAGATATTGTTATGCGGGAATATTATATAGCTGCATTTGGCAATTCTATTGAAGCTTATAATGGATATAGAAGAACAGGGTTTCCATCAAACTTGCAAATACCTATTATTAATGAAAGTAATCCTTTTCCAAGAACATTTTCTTTCCCCGAAGATGCGGTGAATAGGAATACATCATTAACACAACGACCAGTAACAAATCAAGTCTTTTGGGATAAGTTACCTGCAGGCTCTTTAAAATAACCAGAAAAAATTATAATTATGAAAAAAATAGTTATATGTATAGTTTTAGTACTATGCGGATTGTCTTGTCAAGATCCTAATAATAATTTATTTGAAGATATAACTGATAGAGGTGGTTTTGCCCAATTTTCAGAATCAATAAATCTTGTTCATGACGTAGGAGGAGCAGATGAAACCGTTATTAATGCCCAAATTATTGATCCAAATAATAATGCAATCAGCTATGCAGTGGCTATCCAAACGGATACAGGTTTAACAGATCCAATTGCGACCATAACTTCTTTTCCGGGAACTTTGTTAATTACACGTCAAATGGTTATTGATGCTTTAGGTTTGGCAGATGCTTCAGAGTTACCAATCAATGTGAATTTTATCGGAATTGTGACCACTGCAGGAGGGATTTTTTCAGGAGAGGATATAGATTTTAATACTGTTACTAATACGCAAAGTGGAGGGAACACAACAGCAACTACCTTTAACGTTGGTAGACAAGCTTTAAGGTTTAGCGCTGTGATGTTTCAACAATTTCCACCAAATATAGTAACGGTAACCCCAATTAGGGCCGAAAGTGATGATGCAGAAGAGGTAGCTTTCAATCCTGATCCAGTTCCACCGGGAGATCCTGTAGGTGAAATGAGTTTGGGTAGTAGTGATTTAGAATTGGGAGAATTAAGTAGTGATGATGGAATACAGCATATTGGACTTCGTTTTAATTTAATAGGAATTCCAGCTGGTGCAACGATTACTGCTGCTAATATTCAATTTACAGTAGATGCACCAGGTGCTAACCCTGTTGAGTATACTATTTACGGTGAGGATACTGGAAATTCTGAAACTTTTACCTCAAGCAATGATAACATAACGAATAGACCCTTAACCTCTGCAAGTGCAATATGGAACATACCACCATGGGCTTCTACAGGAGATAAAGGTCCTGCTCAATTAACGGTTGATATATCAAGTGTTATCCAGGAAATTATTGATAGAGATGATTGGGTTCCCGCAAACAGTATTACCATAATTATGTTGGCTAGTGGACCAAGTCTCAATGTTACATCAACTTCCGGAGGAAGAGAAGCTGAAACTTTTGACGGCACTGCTGCGCCAGAGTTATTACTCACCTATACTAATTAAAAGTGTGAAATTAATTTCAAATAAATAATAAAAAATGAAAAAAAATATAAAATGCACACTCCTATTGTATATGGGTATATTCACCTTTATAGGTATAGTAATTTTAGGATGTGAAGACACAGATTATACAGAATTGAACAGATTCCCTGCGATTGAGCAGCTTACTATAACTGATATTAGCCCAAGTTTAGGAGATATAGGAACCTCTGTAACAGTTAATGGTACTAATTTTAGTGCTGTTCCTGCTAACAATAAAGTAAGTATAAATGGAATTACAGCATTAGTTACAACCGCCACATCTACGAGCCTTACATTTACGATACCTGAAGGAGCCACCTCCGGGAATATTGTAATATCTCATGGGGCGTTTACTGCCATCGGTCCTTCTTTTTCGGTAATTGATGTACCAACAATATCGGATGTAGATCCAGCACAGGCAGGAGTAGGTGAGACTATAACTATTACGGGAACAAAGTATAGTGAAATTGAAGCAGATAATATAGTAATGATCAACGGTATTGCCGCTATTGTTACCGATGCAACAGCAACCAGTATTACTACCACGGTACCAATAGGTTCTGTTGCAGGTATAGGTGACATTACGGTAACTGTAGATGGACAAACGACTACATATCCCAATTTTATTGTTGTACCAGTAATTACTTCTATAGACCCTATGAACGGTTCAGAAGGAACGGTAGTAACGATTACTGGTACCAGTTTTAGTGCTATACCTGCAGATAATAGTGTTGACTTTAATGGTGTCACGGCTACAGTCGAGGCTTCTACAACCACAAGTATTACCACTTCTGTGCCAATCGGAGCAACAAATGGTCCAGTAAGCGTTGTCGTAAATAGCCAAACAGCCGTAGGTCCCGATTTCTCTGTGGGAGCTCCAGTAACAACCTTGGTAATTCCACTTGATAGTGAAGAAGACGATGCCGAAGAAGTTGTTGAAGTAGACCCGACTATTGATCCGGGAGATCCTATTCCAATGGTCGGAGATATGGATCTATCGAGTAGTGATTTAGAATTTGGAGAGATTAGTAGTAATCAAGGGCTTCAAAATATTGGCTTGCGATTTAATAATGTGGTCATACCACAAGGCGCAACCATTTCAGAGGCTACCATTCAATTTAAATGTGATGATGATGGTTCAGATCCTGTAGAGGTAACTATTTTTGGGGAAGCTATTGATAACGCTGAAACTTTTACAGCTACAAACGGAGATATTTCTGCACGTCCACTTACTACCTCAAGTGTAGTATGGAACATAGAACCATGGTTGGCTGCCGGAGATAGGTTGGACGCTCAAAAAACAGTTGACTTATCACCCATTATTCAAGAAATCGTGAACAGGCCAGGTTGGGTATCTGGTAATAGTATTAGTATCATCATGAAACATACTGGTGTTAGTGTTGGGGCAACCAGCAGTTCTACAGGTAGGGAAGCTGAAAATTATTCATCTTCTACTCCAGATGATGGAGCCGAATTAACAGTTGTTTATTGAAAGTTTGAGAAGTTTATATTGTAATAGCATCAATGGTATTACCCAATTTTTTGATGTAGCCAGAATGTAATTTGGGCTCGAATATAGAAAATATACTCGAGCCCATTTTGTTTGTGTTAATCTATCAAATATTCTATTAAAAACAAACGATACGGATATATAGTTATCGGTTGGGACAAATTCTATACCTCAAAGCAGGTTACAAAAAAGAAAATATTCAGGGAGCCAATCCTAGAAAAGTTAAACCCGAACAGGAGCGGTCAATCAAAATAATTTCAATAGAAAATTGATGATATACTTCGAAAGCGATTAAAATTTTAAAACTCTTGTAAATAACTTATTAAATTAACAGAATCATCTAAGCTCATTTTCTTCTTTATTCTGTAACGTGATGCCTGTACTGATCTAGGGTCAATGTGTAAGATTTGAGCAATTTCCTTGGTCTGCATATGAAGTTTTATAAATATGCAATGCCTTTGTTCAGTTTCGCTTAGAGAAGGGTACAATTTTAAAAGTCTATTGATGTATCCTGAATGAACAGAATTGAAATGGTTTAATAGATTTAACCATTCTTCATCATTATCTATGTTATAATCAATCTTGCGGATAACATTTTTCACTTCTTTCTTAATCATAGCAGTATCTTCAGAGACACTATCTGTAAGAATGTCTTTTAACTCTTTTAAAAACTGCTGGTTATGAACCGTACTTAAAGAAGAACTCATCAATTTTCTATCTTTAGTGATAATAGTTTCTTTTAAATTACGAACAGTTTTTGTAAGTATGTTCATCTTTTTTCTGTAGAACCAAAGTAGGTATCCCAGTCCAAATAAAGAGAATAAGAATAAAACACCTGTAATGTATGTACTTATCTTGAAATTATTTTTTAACTGTTCCAAAAACTCTAATTGAAGCGCTTTTTTTTCGAGATCACGTTTATGATTTAATTCTTTTACTTTAACGTCCAGGTTTAAATTTTTTATGGTTCGTTCTTTTAATAAAAGAGGTATCATCTCAGTATTATTATTTCCGATAAGTTCTAAATTAAAAAGACAGTCAGAAGAACGACTACTTCCTTGATGTACCGAAACACTTAATGTGTTTACTCCAATAATAAAATCATCTGGCGATAGAAGCCTGGTATGAATACGAAGTTCTTCTTTAGAAAGCGATATTAGACCGATAGCAGGAGTACTATTTGTAATTATTCCATCAGGCATGTTATTTCTTACAATTTCATTTCCATTCAGATATATTACAATACCATCATCCCTTTGATAATTCAATTCATAAATTAAGTATTCATAAGGATTTTCTATTCGAAAGGTTTTTTTAAAATATGAAGTGATGTATTTCTTTTCAGGGTCATCACCATAAGAGATAGTGGTAGCCTCAATCTTAGCTCTATATCCAAAAGGAGAAGGACCTGTTTTCCAATTCTGTTTTAAATTTGCATGTTCTTCCCAACCTTCCTCAGGAGCACTCCCCCTATCGTAATATTGCCATTTGCTACCAGTTTTAATAATTTTTTCCTGTGCAGAAGCGAGATGCAATCCCATTATTATTACTAAACAATAAAATATTATTCTTTTCAACATCATAATTGGACCTTACTTGTTTATACTAAATATAAGGTTTTACCGTAAATAATTTCACTTTCCAATGTGAATAGCAGCGAATAGTAGGTTTATATAGCTAATAAATTGATTGATAGTAGGTATGTAGTATGCGAAAAAAATCTTAAAGAAGTAGTTAATAAATACATTTGAATGAATGTTTACTGGATTAATAAATTCAAACAAAAAATCATGAAATGTATGCATCCCAACGTATTGAACTTTTAATAATGAAAATAAAGAGCTTTCGTTTTCTTAATTTTTTCCTCCTATCATTATTTGTTTTAGGATGTAACTCCAAAAAGATAGAGGCAACGTTACGGGCTGTTGACGGTCCTTATATCTATGAGCATGAAAATAATCTAACCGTTATTACTGTTGAAAAAGGGAATGACTCTTCCTATTATATCAATAAAAGAGACATAAGAAAAAAAAACAAGGAATTTAAGTGTGAAGTCAATAATGAGGATAATGATGTTTTTTCTTTTTCATTGATGAGCAGCCACATAATTCCCGAGCACACGTATAAGGCACAAGACAAGATTTTCGCTACCTCTGATATAGAAGGTAATTTTAATACATTCTATAGCCTTTTAGTCGGAAATAAAATAATGGACACCGATTTTAATTGGACATTTGGAAATGGCCATCTAGTAATTGCTGGGGATATGGTAGATCGTGGCAGTGAAGTTATTCCATGTTTATGGCTGTTGTATAAATTAGAACAAGATGCCGCTAAGAAAGGCGGAAAAGTACACTATATTCTGGGAAACCATGAAGTCATGACATTACAAAATAACATACGATATGTACATGAAAAATATATAACATTAGCCAAAGTATTATCTAAAAAGAAAGATAAAAGAGAAGCGTATCAACATCTTGTATCCAATAATAATATTCTTATAGAATGGATGAAGTCTAAAAATACTGTTGAAAAAATAGGTAATACTCTCTTCCTCCACGGAGGGATTAGCGAAGAACTAGTAGATGCTGGTGTATCAATTGGACAAATGAATAGGTTGGTTAGAGCTAATATTCATAAAAATTTATATAAAAACCCTGAAGATGACCAAGTTGCCAATTTAGTTTTAGGTCGTTTAGGACCACTATGGTATAGAGGTTTGGTTAAGGATTATAAAAAGCACTATAAAAAAATAACAGCAGAAAGTGTAGATTCTATTTTAAAGTTTTACGATGTAGATCATATTGTGGTTGGCCATACTATAGTAGAAAGAGAAGTAACAGGTGATTTTGATGGGAAAATAATACGAATAGATATAAAACATCCTACCCAAAAGTTTACCGGGAAATCTCAAGCCCTTCTTATAGAGAACAATCATTACTTTAAAGTTAACGATAGTGGAGAGCGATTTGGACTAGAGGAGCTTGCGGATTGAATTCTTTAGACGAAAAATGGAACAAAGGAAAAGTATATGTAGGGGGATTTGAAATTAATTGTTTTAAAAGAAGAACCTATAAGTTATCATTGTTTACTTTAAAAAATATGTTACCCAACATGTTACCCAAACAAAAAAGCCGAATCATTTGATTCGGCTTTTCTTTTACTGTGCGGGCGGAGAGACTCGAACTCTCACACCTCGCGGCACTAGATCCTAAGTCTAGCGTGTCTACCAATTCCACCACGCCCGCATTATTATTTTGTACTACTTAGGACTCGGTACAAAAAACACTCACTTTTGTTAGTAAGCGGGTGCAAATATAAGCAATAGTTTTAAAATAAAAACAACCTTATATATTTTTTTAGAAAGACATTTTTATCGGTAATAGGCATAGACCTTCAAGGTTTTTAAAACCTTGAAGGTCTATCTGTTTTTCTTTACTTTAGATTTTACTACTTTAGGCAAAAATTAACTCACCTCATGCAAAACATACAATCTTACATTCAGGAGCACAAGGATCGATTTATCAACGAGCTTCTTGAACTACTCAAAATTCCATCTATAAGTGCAGATTCAGCATACAAAGATAATGTAATAAGAACAGCTACAGTGATCAGTAAAAGTCTGAAAGATGTAGGTTGCGATCATGTAGAAATATGTCAAACCCCCGGATATCCTATCGTTTACGGAGAAAAAGTTATCGATAAGAATCTTCCAACAGTTTTGGTATATGGTCACTATGATGTACAACCACCCGATCCGATAGAGTTATGGGATAGCCCACCTTTTGAACCGGTGATCAAGAATACAGATATCCATCCTGAGGGAGCTATTTTTGCTCGAGGATCTTGTGATGACAAGGGACAGATGTATATGCATGTCAAGGCATTAGAGTTTATGACCAAAACCAACCAATTACCCTGTAATGTAAAATTCATGATCGAAGGTGAAGAAGAGGTAGGAAGTAAAAGCTTGAGCTGGTTTGTAGCGCGTAACCAGGAGAAACTGGCAAATGATGTGATCCTGATCAGTGATACTGGGATGATCGCCAAAGATGTTCCTTCCATTACAACAGGATTGCGTGGATTAAGCTATGTTGAGGTCGAGATTACCGGCCCCAACAGAGACCTGCATAGCGGTTTGTATGGGGGTGCCGTAGCGAACCCAATCAATATTTTGACCAAAATGATCGCTTCGTTGCACGATGAAAACAATCATATCACGATTCCCGGGTTCTATGATAAGGTAGAAGAGCTGTCCAAAGACGAAAGAGCAGAAATGGCCAAAGCACCTTTTTCTTTAGAAGCCTATAAAAAATCAATAAATATCAATGCCGTCTATGGTGAAGAAGGATATACCACCAATGAACGTAATTCAATACGCCCAACACTAGATGTGAATGGTATTTGGGGAGGCTATACGGGAGAAGGAGCTAAGACCGTTATTGCTAGCAAAGCCTATGCTAAAATATCAATGCGTTTGGTACCAAATCAAGATTGGGAAGAGATCACCGAATTGTTTAAAAAACATTTTGAGAGGATCGCCCCCAAAGCTGTCACTGTAAAAGTAACACCTCATCATGGCGGGCAGGCCTATGTGACTCCTGTCAATAATATTGGATATCAAGCTGCCAGTAAAGCATATCAGGATACTTTTGGCAAACCAGCTATCCCACATCGAGGAGGAGGAAGCATCCCTATTGTTGCCTTATTCGAAAAAGAATTGAAAAGCAAAACCATTCTAATGGGATTTGGTCTTGATAGTGATGCTATTCATTCTCCCAACGAACATTTTGGAGTTTGGAATTACTTGAAAGGGATAGAAACCATCCCGCTTTTTTATAAATATTTTACAGAACTATCCAAAAAAGATTAGGGCGTTACCCCTCCCGATAGCTATTGGGACGATTGGGGTCGGGCCCGTCTGATGACAAAGGCAGGCTTTCACTACTCGCTCTTTTCTGTGTTTATTTCCAAAAAAAATAACAGAAAAGGAGCTCAAACAAACCATTCAATCCCTAACGCAGGGAAAACCTCTACAGACCTTCAAGGTTTTTAAAACCTTGAAGGTCTTTTCAGATTATTTATTTTTAGGTGAAAAAAAACACAGTGTAAAGTATTCTTTTGTAAGACTTTGCCTTTTTTTAAATCAGACTTGCAAATTTCAGAAGCTATCGGGAGGGAAAGGAACCCCTGCATCACATACAATTATGCAACTAAAAATACTGCCCGATCCCAAATACAAACCCGTTGGTGGCATCTTCGGTAATGCCGTATCCATAATCGATTCTAAAGATCGCATTAAAAATACGTTTGTGCATAAAGCGCAGTCCGACACCGGGGTAAATCCTAAAGTTTTGGGTATCGCCAAAGTCTCCAAAATCCCCGCCGGGATTACGCCAGCTGCCGCCATCTACAAAAACATTGCTTTGCAATACAAACCAATCCTTTTCGTACAAGGTATGCCTGTATTCAGTATTCAGAACAATAACTCCTGTTCCTCTGTCTATGGTATTTCCCACACCACGAATATTCAGGTTGTTGTCTACTGCAAAAGGCGCAAAGGGAGAATCGTCATTAGAAGCCAGCCCCAGTCGTAGTCTGTTGGCCCAGTTACCATGCTTGCCTATTCTTTTATAGTATAAAAAATCATTCCACCAGATAAAGAAGTCCGGCAATACATTTTCGGTACTTATCACATATTGTGTATTCAAAATGCTTCTGAATCCAGATACATATTGGTAATCAAAGTTTAAGTTATTGTATTCATAAATAAATTTGTACAACAATTTATCGACATCAAAGTCTTGTGGCACTTCAGGACTTGTTGCACCCCTTAGGTATTCATAATCTTCATTAAAGTAGTTAATGCCCAGCTCTATACGGTTGCCAAAGTCAAATTGATACAATCCCAATAGCTCATACGAAGTATTGTTATACTTATAATCTGCTATGCCATTATCCAAAAACACAGGTTCTTGCATAGTGAGATCCTGATAGTTAAACGCCAGGCCCAACTTTTTCCCAAACAGAAAAGGAGCCCTAAGATTGGCACCATAGGTATTGTAGATGTCATTTTGATAAAACCCTCCCAAAGTGATGTTTTGCCCGAAAAGATTAAATTCTGACAACATTAATCTAAAGGCAAATTCGTCGTTATTGGTGGTATATACATTGGCACCGGGTATGATGGTAAAGTTTTCTTCGACACCATACACTACCTCATAGCCGTCTTCTTTTTTATGTACCTGATAATAGGCATGTGCAATAGCAGGTAATCGTTTTAATCTTTTAATATCTTCTTCGATCACTAAAGAATCCAGAACAGCTCCTTTTTTCAAGGCAGTTAGCTTTGTAAGGGCTGCGGTTTTGGTTTTTTTGTTTCCCTGGATCATCACTTCTGTAATGATTTGATCCTGACCAAAGCTCAAACAGCCGATCCATAAAAAGAGAAAGACGATGTGTGTGTTCATTTGTATTTGTTGGTATTAGTTATAGAACTCTGTTCGCCAGGGCAGATATTTAATTTTTAATTTCTAAAAAACTTATTATATTAGTCTAAACAGTGTACAGTAAAAGTTCCTGCCTACTGAAAACTGCCTGCTTTTATATCATGATTTTAAAAAGAATTTCATTCATTTCAACACCTAATTGCTTTCAAGGCTTGACTATTTCCGACCAGGCACTATTTATTTACTTGTCGAATAAAATTCTTTTACTATTTTTTCTGAGGGTTTATTTTGTATGGTAAATCGGTTGTTGCTTTCTCCGCCTACTTCTTCATGATTATGATACCATTTCCAAAGAAAACCACCTGCAAACCAGGGTTCATTCCAGAACTCATGATACAATGCTGTTAAAGCATTATTCTGTGCTTTCAGGTTTACATTGCCATTGGATCTGCCAGAGTCCCACGGTTCTTTACCGGTATAATGAACACTTCGATATCCATATTCTGTAAACAACACAGGTTGCTTAATCTTTGCCTGTAGTGTTACAATATCATCTTTATGTTTTTGCCATCCCGCCTTAAGTTCTTCTACGTTGGGAGTTTGACTCTGGGAAACCGGAAAATAAGCATCAATCCCTATATAGTCGAGGCGATTCCAAAAAGGTGCTTTATCAAACTGATCCCAGTTTTCGGCATAGGTTAATTTACCTTTATACATTGCTCTTATTTTATGAATTAGCTGGTTCCAAAACTCGGGCCTTTGTTGCACAAAAGTGTGTAATTCTGTACCAATGCATAGTATGGGTGCTTTCATCTCTTCGGCCAATGCGGCATACAATAAAATGAATTCCTCATACGACTTTTCAAAACGTTTCCAGTCTTCATCAGAATTCATACAAATATTGCCGGTGAATTCTCCTCTCCATACCCAGATCTGAGGTTTTAGCATTACTTTGATTCCTCTTTTATTGAGTAACTCTATTGTTTTTTTAGCACCATCCCTGCGTTCACCCCACCATTGTCGTTCGGTATTAAAAATAACGTTTGGAGTTTCTAAATTTTTTACAAATCCAAAAGGCATCACCGCGGCCCAGTTGGCATTTACCTTTACTACGGGCTCTATGTTTGAAGCATTAATCTCTCTTGGAGAACCCACAAAACTCACTCCGTTGATCTTTGGTCCTTGTCCAGAACAGCTAGAAAAAACAAGTACTATCGGCAGTAAAAAAAATGTTTTCATTCTTTGATCTTTTACCGCTGAAAATACAACTTTATTAGCAAAACTTCATTTTGAAAAACCTTTAAGATGCATTCAAAATAATAAGTGTACGCGAGTTCGATTTAAAATCTATTGTTATTCAATATTTTATGAACCTTATCTGTTCCTTTTCCCTTTGGGCTATCGGGTGTACACTCACTAACCCAGAGGAACAGGATCTTTTCTTCCTTTATTATCTCTAAAACACCGCTCTCAATCCTATATTAAATGTTTCTCCCAACCCGGTGTCATTACCTCTTACAAAGTTGGTATATAGTGCTTCGATATTTAATTCTTTGGTTAATTGATATTTTGCTCCTCCTCCCAGCGCGGTAAAATCTTGCTCAAACTCGTTTCCCAGATCGATCAGCTGTGAGTGCTGTGCCAGGGCCAAAACCGTAAACGTAGCGCTTGGAAAATAACTAAAGAAAACTCCCGGGGTCAATCGCAAACTATTATTGGCAAAACTTCCTTCGATTGTATCTCCATTTTCGCCAAAAACAGCTTCATCACCAAAATTCAATTCAGAATTTAGCTCTCCGAATATTTGAAATTTATTTCCCGGAAAGGTGTAATCATAAAAGAATCGGTTTTGCCAGATAAACCCATCCTGGTCCAGGAAGACTCCTTGCTCTGTTTCACTACTTGCCAAAGGAATAAAAAATGAGCTCTGGATAGAAAAGTTATTAATACTGCCGAAAGGAACAAACTTTATCGAAGGTGCAATAGAAGTGAATCCCGATCTGGCAGTTCCTCGTTCCCCGTCAAACTCAAACACCTCCAGTGCTCCTCTATCGACAACTACATTGGATCTGAATTCGAGGATAACGCCAACATTCCAGCGTTTGTTATTACCTACTCCTGTATACCCTTCTATGGTAGAGGTAAAAAAGGTTTGCCTGGGTTCTGTGCCATCACTAAAGGTACTTTCGGTTTGTGTATATAAATTATTAAACCACTTAATATCATACTGGCCCTTTCCTATTAACTTTGAAGGCGTTAATGTCTGTATTACAGATCCCTGATTATCGTCTTCTTCCTGAGTAAACCCTATGGTTAAAACAAAAAGGGTTATTGCTGTTGCTATTATTTTTTTGGTTTTCATTTTTGAGATTTTTTACATAAGTATCCTTATAGAGCCTTCTTATAGATAAGTCTTCATTATAATACTTACTTAGTGTTAATTAATGTTGAGAAAAATGGGACTCTTTTTTTGCCCCGAGGCGAAAAGTCTACATGAGTTTATTATTTGATTTGATTTAAAGTCCAGTTATATGGATAATAAGATACTTTGGCATCTGAAGGAATTTTCTCTTTTCTAAATTTATTGACATAGTCAACCTCTGATCCATTTCGCACAAAATCTACTTTATACCATTCAAAAATTTGAGATAATTGCACTTTCTTTCCTTTAACCTTAATAAAATTAGGATTGTTAAGCGATTTCTCAGTCTGGCGTTGTAATTGATTCTCTAAAGTCGAAGGTTTGTAGGCTGCAGCAATTATTGGAGGACAACCCAAACCTGCGCATACCAATACAAAGTGAAAGCGAGCTTCGTTAGGAAAGTTTTTACGAAGGATCTTATTTTCTAAATCGTTGAGTGTGGTTACTTTTCCACCTAAAGCATAGGTAGTTTTATCAAAAAAACCTTTGACATTTTTGGGTGATTTAATGGGATACTTGTTTACCACACCTTTAATTACAGCCAGGTTATATGCATTGATATAAAAAGCCTGGAATGTTTTGGCTCGACTTTTTGAAACACTTATAGTAGCAGCCATATCCAACAATTGGTTCAAAGAAGAGGGATCTTTTTTAATCGCACTATATTTTACTCTTCCGTTGGAAACATAAGTTTTAAAGAATGTATCTGCTTTAGCAAAAAAACCAGCTGTATCTTGTGAAAAAATTGATTGAGTGAATGCTAATATTAAAACAATAATTATCTTTTTCATGATGTGATTTTTATCAGCTCTTTATAAAGAAACTGAATTCAACTTACATTTTAAAGTTTACCTCGGTAACGGGCATTCAGTCGAATGGTAAACCAGCTACTTACAAATATTTTTTTAATTTAAAGAATTAAAATCTCGTTCGAAAAAGGCAACAATCCTTACAGAAATCCCTGACTTTTAGATTCATTCTAAATTAATTCAACGTCTTAAGTTCTTATATTTATATGCGACTTACTCACAGAAGTGTTCACTTCTCAAGTAAATTATTGATAACCAACAATCACCTTTATGGAGCATATTGTAATTATAGGTAATGGAATTTCGGGTGTTACCGCTGCCAGACATATACGTAAACTGTCTGACAAAAGAATCACTATTATTTCTGCCGAAACCGATTACTTCTTTTCCCGCACAGCATTAATGTATGTGTATATGGGTCATATGAAATTTGAACATACGCAACCTTATGAAAATTGGTTTTGGAAAAAGAACAGGATTGAGCTTAAAAGCGGTTTTGTATCCAAGGTAAATCACAAAGCCAGCGAATTGGTTTTTGCCAGTGGAGAAACAATGTCATATGATCAATTAATCATTGCCGTAGGCTCTAAACCCAATAAATTTGGATGGCCAGGTCAGGATCTTGACGCAGTGATGGGTATGTATCATAAACAAGACCTTGAAAATCTTGAAAAACACGCTCCCAATAATAAAGTATGTAAAAGAGCAGTAATTGTTGGCGGTGGTTTGATCGGTATCGAATTGGCCGAAATGTTGCATTCCCGGGATATTCCGGTAACCTTTTTGGTTAGGGAAAATAGCTTTTGGGATGCGGTTTTGCCTGCCGGCGAAAGTGGAATGATCAACAGGCATATCAAAAATCATCATATCGATCTTCGTTTAGGTTCAAATCTAAAAGAGATCATAGCCGACGAAAACGGTAAAGCCAAAGCAGTTGTAGTGCAGGAAACAGGAGAGATCATTGATTGTGATGTAGTAGGGTTAACCCCCGGGGTGTCACCCAATGTAGATTTTCTGAAAGATTCTGGGATCGAACTGGGGCGGGGAGTAAAAGTGAATCGTTTTCTCGAGACCAATATTCCAAATATTTATGCTATTGGCGATTGTGCAGAACAACACGAAGCTATAGGACTGCGCCGCCCTATTGAAGCCGTGTGGTATACAGGCCGTATGATGGGCGAAACCGTTGCACAAACTATCTGTGGAAACAAAATTGAATACAAACCAGGACATTGGTTTAACAGCGCTAAGTTTTTGGATATCGAATACCAAACCTATGGTTGGGTATTTGGCCAGCCCAAGGAATACGAGCAACAATTTCATTGGATACATAAAGATGATACCAAATGTATTACGGTTTCCTATCATAAAGAAACACAAGAATTCCTGGGGATCAATACCTTCGGAATACGAATGCGACATGAAGTTTTTGATCGCTGGTTAACAGAAAAGCGAGATGTAGCATATGTAATGCAGCATCTGGATGAAGCCAATTTCGATCCGGAATTCTATAAGAAACATGAAGCTGAAATTCTTTCAGCCTTTAAAAAATCACAATTACAAACTGTATAAAGTAATCTAGACCCCAAAGGTTTTGGAAACCTTTGGGGTCTAAGCATTCAAATAAAAAACATAAACGATGAGTAATAAATTAGATCACAGTATGTCACTGGCAAATCCCGATACCAATGGGATCTCTACAAAACAAAAAATAGCGTTGGCCATAGGCCTGGTAGGGCTTTTCATTTTAGCTTTAGCACTTTTAAACACCAATTTCCCAAATCAAGGCGCATTTTTAACAGTCTCTTTGGGATTAATTACCATGGGCACTATACTTTTTGCCAATGATGCCTATTTGGCAAAGTTAGAAGGAATTAAAAACGACGGGGTCTGGTTCAAATCCATTTCTTCTCGCGGCATTCTAGGGTGGTTAACAGGAGTGGGATTAACTACTTTTTATGTCGTATTGTATTTTTATGCCGATTTACTGGGTTTAGGCACCAATGGTGAAGCCAATACAGGATTAGTAGCACTATTTGATCCTTTAAGCCGGTTATTAAGTGGTAATCCAGCCAGCCAGTGGTTTGTGTATGGAACCTTATATACCATTGCCATTATAGCTTTTGGATATAAATTTATCTTAAAATACAGGCACAATAGATACCAACAGATTCGTACGGTTTCAGTGATGTTTTTTCAATTAGGATTTGCATTTCTCATCCCCGAATTCATGGCAAGATTGAATTCAGAGTCCTTTAAGTTACCTTATTATGATCTAAAAAATGTATGGCCGCTCAATTATTACAATTTCGAACAATACAGAATTGATGAGTTCATTAATGCCGGTAATATTGGCCTGGCATTATTAATCTTTGGGGTTGCTTCTATCTTTATTATCACCCCAATCCTTACATATAAATACGGAAAAAGATGGTATTGTTCCTGGGTTTGCGGTTGTGGTGGTCTGGCAGAGACTGCCGGTGATTCTTTTAGACAATTATCCAGCAAAAAACTAAGTGCCTGGAGATTAGAACGCTGGTTGATCCATACCGTTTTGGTATTTGCAGTAGTGATGACTACCGCTGTGGTATATACCTATCTGGGATATGACGCTAATAAATACTGGCTCACCAAAGATGTATTTCTACTGAGTGTTGCCGGATTCTTAACACTGGTTTTTGTAGGGGTTATGTTATTTAAAAGAAAAGAATTGGGTAAAGATGCCCGATATGGGGCCGTTGGATATTTTGTAGTGATCATGTTACTCATAGGGATTCATGTGTTTGGTGATGGGGGTAAGATTTTCTTTTTGAAAGCAGAAACGCTTCGGTCTTCATACGGATTCGCAATTGGCTCTATATTTTCGGGAGTGATCGGTACTGGTTTCTATCCTATACTGGGGAATCGGGCATGGTGTCGTTTTGGTTGCCCGATGGCTGCAATCCTTGGGTTTCAGCAACGACTGTTTTCTAAATTCAGAATTACTACCAATGGCGGGCAATGTATCTCTTGTGGTAACTGCTCTACCTATTGTGAAATGGGGATCGATGTGCGGGCCTATGCACAAAAAGGGGAGAACATTGTGCGATCCAGTTGTGTAGGTTGCGGGATTTGTTCTGCCGTTTGCCCCCGTGGCGTTTTAAAACTTGAAAATGATACATTGGATGGTAGAATAAATGCCAATGAGATCCTGCTGGGGAATGATGTAGACTTAATGGAGTATGTGAATAAGAGCAAGTAAATACGACACTTCCTGTCTTTAGGATAGTATGACTCCTGATTTTCCTGAGAACCCGATGTGCGAAGCCTTTTTGCTACAGGTAGATTTGTAACCTGTCTGATTGACAAGGCAGGCTTCGCACCTAACTATTAATTATAAACTCCTGCAAAGTTGCAAACTTCGCAGAGCCCCTTGCATAAGATTCTAACCCTGAAAAAAGCCCTGGATTTTCTGGTGTAACGTTTCGAGTCGTGAAAAACACCCCGGGTTTTCCGGCATAACATTCCCTGTAGGGAAAAACGTCTCGGATTTTCCGGCATGAAATTCCTCACGGGGAAAAACGTCTCAGATTTTCCGGCACAAAATTCCCTGCAAGGAAAAACGCCCCGGATTTTCCGGCACGTTTTCCCCCTTCTTAAAATCATTCTAAATAACATTGGCCTTGGGGTCTTACAGATGAGTACATATAAGAAAATAAAATTCGACCTAACTACCTTCTCGGTAAGAAAGGATTGCTATTGGTATAACAGCTGTGCAAAGACTATCTGATACAGGCAGATTTGCAAGCTGTGTTACTAACAAGGCATGCTTTACATCTAAGTCAAACTATTAGTGTTAGTTCTACAAAAGTAATACGTCTAAGGTGTCAACACTATATATATGATGATTCAGCAACTTTTTGTTTTTCTCATAGTGCTTTGGTTTTCAGAGGACAAAAGCATTTCTGACAAGTCATACCACTATGAATATTATCCCAATGGTGTTGTTAAAGCCCAGGGGTGGAAACTAGGTGCTATCAAAGAAGATTTCTGGCATTTTTATCACCCCAATGGTACAATATCTCACGAAGGGCATTTCAGGAACAACAAAAAAGAAAGGTTCTGGCGATTTTATTCCTCAAACGGAAATGTCACAAAAGAGGGGCATTTCAGCAATAATAAAAAAACAGGATACTGGTATTTTTATGCTAAAGAAGGAAAATTACTGAAAGAGGGGCATTTTGTAAACGATAAGGCCGAAAAATGGTGGATTATTTACGATATTGCAGCCAAAATAACCCGAAAGTATCAATATAAAAACAATAAAAAAGAAGGATACTGTCTATTGTATAAAAACAACGAACTTTTTAAGGCTGAACAATATATCAATGATAAAAAGACCGGTGAATGGACCAACATCATTAGTTTTAAAAGAGACAATCCTAATGCTTCCTTATAAATGCCTCACATCATAAACGTTATTATACCTGCTTTTAACGAAGAAGATTCTATAGCTCATGTAATCAAAGAGATTCCGGATAACGTTTCCGAGGTCATTGTGGTGAGTAATAATTCTACAGATAACACAGCAAGTGTTGCAAAAGGCGCCGGCGCTACAGTTTTGAAAGAAGCACAAAAAGGATATGGGTATGCCTGTCTTAAAGGACTGGAATATGTCGCATCAAAGAGTAAAAAACCAGATATCATCGTTTTTCTGGATGGGGATTATAGTGATTATCCTGCAGAGCTTACCCAAATCATAGCACCCATTATAGAGCGTGATATCGATCTGGTTATAGGATCCAGGGTCAAACGACTACGCGAACCAGGTGCTATGACATTTCCTCAAATTTTCGGAAATTGGCTGGCTACCAGCTTAATGAAACTTTTTTTTAATGCAAAATTTACCGATCTTGGGCCCTTTAGAGCTATGAAATATGATAAGCTCCTGGCACTCGAAATGGTCGATAAAACCTACGGCTGGACGGTAGAGATGCAACTAAAAGTGTTAAAGAAACGTTATAGTTACACCGAGGTTCCTGTGCATTACAAAAAGAGAATAGGTGTCTCAAAAGTTTCAGGAACCATAAAAGGTGCTATATTTGCAGGCGTTAAGATTTTAAGTTGGATTTTTAAATATAGCTTTACGTAATGGATATTGCTATCATCATAACCTACACACTAGCCCTACTAATCATATTTATGTATAGTTTGGCACAACTGAATCTGCTTTTTAATTATCTGAAGTCCAGAAAGCAACCCGATGACTCTGCTACTTTTGATTTTTCCAAAGAAAAGGAAATTCCATGCGTAACAGTGCAGTTACCGGTATTTAACGAGCTGTATGTCATGGATCGTTTGCTGGATAATATTGCAGAACTTGATTACCCAAAAGATAAATTAGAGATTCAGGTATTAGACGATTCTACAGACGAATCGGTGATTACCACTGCCGCTCATATCGAAAAGCTTCAGAAATCTGGGTTGGATATTAAACATATCTGCCGGGAAGACAGAACCGGTTTTAAGGCCGGTGCTTTAAAAGAAGGACTTAAGGTTGCCAAAGGTGAATTTATAGCCATTTTTGATGCCGACTTTCTACCGGGCAAAAACTGGCTGTTACAGACTATTCCCTACTTTAAAGATTCTGCTATAGGTGTTGTTCAAACCCGATGGGGGCATATCAACAGAGATTACTCGATGCTTACCAAAATCCAGGCATTTGCTTTAGATTTTCATTTCACTATGGAGCAGGTAGGTCGTAACTATAAAGACCATTTTATAAATTTTAATGGTACTGCCGGTGTTTGGAGAAAGACTTGTATTGAAGATGCCGGAAACTGGCAGGGAGATACCCTTACCGAAGATCTGGACCTGAGTTACAGGGCACAGATGAAAAAGTGGAAATTTAAATACCTTGAAGAGGTAGAGACTCCTGCAGAATTACCGGTAGTGATTAGTGCTGCACGTTCACAGCAGTTCAGATGGAATAAAGGTGCTGCAGAAAACTTTCAGAAATTATATTGGAAATTACTTAGAGATAAAACCGTTTCTTTTAAAACCAAGTTTCATAGTTTTTTTCATTTACTCAACAGTAGTATGTTCTTATTGGTATTATTGGTTGCTATCTTAAGTGTCCCGGTAATGTATATTAAGAATAACAATCCATTATTTAGCTGGTATTTTAATGTGATCGCCTTTTTTGCGTTGAGCACCGTTATATTTTTCTTTTGCTATTGGCATACTTTTAAAAAGATACACGGAAAAGGATTCTGGAATTTTATGGAATATATAAAAATGTTCTTCACCTTTTTCTCTATAGCGATGGGATTCTCTGTACACAATTCTATGGCAGTTCTCGAAGGTCATTTTGGAAAGAAAAGTGAATTTGTGCGTACTCCAAAATTCAATGTCGAATCATTCAAAGGTTCCTGGAAAGAAAACAAATATATCAACAAAAATATCTCAGGAAATACGATCATTGAAGCGCTGTTAATGGGGTATTTTGCTTTTGCTTTATACAGTGCTTTTAAGCTTCAGGATTTTGGATTATTCTTGTTTCATATTATGCTATTCCTTGGTTTTGGTTTTGTATTTATTAAATCTGTAACCTCAAAATTGTGATCTCACAATTGTGGAAGCATAACAGATTTTCTATGCTCTTGATAGGTATTGGTATGCTCTTTTATTGGAGTTTTGCCTACCAGTTAGAGCGAACAGATTTTGTTAAAATGATCGGTCTATGGGCTGTGTTATTTTTTGTTTCCTATAAACTCATTCAACTTCATCCCAATAACTGGAAGCTTCTGGCAGGTGCTGCACTACTTTTCAGGCTTGTATTTCTGTTTGCTATTCCAAATCTATCTCAGGATTTTTATCGCTTTATCTGGGATGGGCGTATGCTACTTGAAGGGTTCAACCCATACTTATCCTTGCCCGAAGTCTGGATTGCCCGGGGAAATGCTCCTATCGCACAAGCGCAGGAATTATATAACGGCATGGGGCAGCTTAATGGAAGCCACTATACCAATTACCCTCCTGTAAGTCAGTTATGTTATTTTATTGCAGCTTTATTTGCCGGCAAGAGTATTTTGGGGTCTGCCATGGTATTCAGAATACTTATTATTTTGGCAGATGTAGGTACATTTTTCTTCGGAAGAAGGTTATTGCAATCCCTTAATCTTCCCGGGAAAAGGATCTTCTGGTATATCCTGAATCCTTTTATGATCATAGAACTCACCGGTAACCTTCATTTTGAAGCTGTTATGGTCTTTTTTATTATCTGGTCACTATATCTTTTGCATAAAGGCTATTGGTATTGGGCTGCTGTGGTTTTGGCGCTTTCGGTCTCGGTGAAATTGATCCCATTATTATTTTTACCGCTGTTTTTTCAGAAGTTCATTTTCGGTGAACGAAAAGGCTTTGACAAGCCTGCCTTGTCGGCAGACAGGGTGAGCCTGGCAAGAGGATTACCAAAACTAATAGGGTTTTACAGCATTGTGATCTTTACGGTCTTTCTAACTTTTGCACCTTTCTTGTCAGATAGGTTTGTGGCAAATTTTAGCAGAACTATTACCTTATGGTTTCAGACTTTTGAATTTAATGCCAGTATCTATTTTATTATTCGATGGATCGGGTATCAAATCGTAGGGTGGAATGTGATTGAAACTGCCGGTAAGATCTTACCGCTGGTAGTGATCGGGATTCTTTTAGGCCTCACCTTTTTTAGAAAAAACAGAAGTACTCCACAATTGATCACTGCCATGATGCTGGGAATATGCTCCTATTACTTTTTATCTACAACCATACATCCCTGGTATATTGCTGTGCCGTTATCCCTTTGTGTATTTACCAATTACAGATTTCCAATTGTCTGGTCTTTTGTGGTTATTTTAAGCTATACGGCCTACCTACATCCCGATTTTAAAGAAAACCTATGGATGGTGGGGCTGGAGTATCTTTTGGTATTTGCAGTTTTTGGATGGGAAATATGCAATAAGAGAAAACCAAAATGTAGCCCTAAACTACATTAAAGTTTCATCCCTAGGCTCTTCTTCATCCCTTTCGGTATCTTCTTGATGAGCATTAAAAGCTGTAAAAACACTAATATTAAATTTAGATAACATACTTATTTCATTTCTAGGAATAACAATGCCCATTTTCTTATCTATTAGCTCTTCATTATTATTTATTACAAAATTTTCAAGTACACTAAGATAGTCTGTAGTTATAAAAAACTGCTGATCTTCTTTATCTCTGTATCCGCTAAAATAAGGGATAATTGTGATATGAGCATTTCCTATCGGCTTAGAAATTTTATTTACATATCCAACATAAACTTTATTGGCATTTGTTGTAACCATTAAAAGTTTGTCTTCATCTTGTTTTGATTTTAAAGAATTCCAAAATAGTTTTTCAAAATCATCTCCCCATTTTTCAATTATTAGAGAAAGCCAATATTTTTTTGGAATAATATTTAGAGCTTTAGCGAGAGGATAAGAAATTCCAAAAATTAATAGTGATTGATTTAATCCACTATATTCTATCGGATTTAATCTACCTAAGAATTCTCTTATATGAGGAAAATAATGTAATAATATATAATCAACAAATAAACCTAATATAGAAAGAAAAAAACCGATTATTAATGAATTAAATATCAATCTTTGCCGTTCAATTCTCTGATGGTAAAATTTTGTATAATTGAAAGTATTAAGGAACCAATAACCTCCAAGAAGAGGTAATAATAACAAATCAAGTTTTGGCATTCTTGTCTAACTAATTAAAGCTATTTATTAGTTTTCTTTTGGTATAAGTCTATAGCAGGTCTAAGTTTAGCTATTAAACGAAGTGATTCTCTTTTATCATTAAATATATTTTTACTTGACATAAAGAAATCTCCATGAGGTGTAACCTCTATTTTATCATAATCAGATTGAACCTTAGACTTACTCATATTTTGATATTAGTTATCTTTAAAGTTAGTTGTTTATAAGTAGTAACGCAAATTTCATTCCAAATCCTTTAAAAAACGCTGTCTTCAATCAACCCCTACAACATCTTCAAATTAATCACTTCCTGTTCGGTAAGTATACGCCAGTGACCTCGTGGTAGATCTTTTTTGGTTAATCCTGCAAAAATTACCCGGTCTAATTTGATCACATCATAACTAAGGTACTCAAAAAGTTTATGAATAATGTTGTTCTTTGCAGATTGTAAACGCACTCCGATTTCATTTTTAGCAGCACCTTCTATATACGATATTTCATCAACCTGGATAAACCCTTCCTGAAGTTTTATACCTTTCTCTATCTTTTCTTTATCTTCAAACTTTAAGTTTCGATCTAATTCTACATGAAAAATTTTACGAACACCACTAGTATGGTGTGTTAATTTCTTTTCTAGATCCACATCGTTTGTAAAAAGCAATAATCCTGTTGTGTTGCGTTCTAATCTGCCTACAGGTTTTAGAGGATGCTTAGATGCATTAGCCACCAGATCCATTACTGTTCTGGTTTTCTCGGGACTGGTACTGGTCACAAAACCTTTAGGTTTATTAAGCAGTACATATTCCTTTTTATAGGGAGTAATGAGTCGTCCATCAAACTTTACCTCATCGGTCAGTTTCACTTTGTAACCCATTTCGGTCACTGGCTTCCCATTAACCCATACACTTCCGGTTTGAATATATAAATCGGCTTCTCTACGAGAGCAAACTCCAGAATTGGCTACAAATTTATTGAGCCTTATCTCATCTGTATTAGTACTCTTTTTTGGAGATTCTCCAGATTTTTTTGCTGAGGCATTACGCCCATACGACTTTCCTTTTTTTGGTTTTCCTGATAACTTCTCACTACTTTTTCCTTTTCGGGAATGGCCTCCTTGACTCATATCTTACATTTTGTGCAAAGATAATTGTTTACAACATAGATACAACGCCAATTAAAAGTTATTCTTCTTTAAACCAAACTGTACGCTGCCGTTTCCTGTTTATGTGTAATTGTGTCACATCGGGTCTGGAGTAATGGCCAACGGGATCAAAATTCTGCCGTTCCTGAAGCACCCTGTTAAAATCGAGGGTTTCGATCAAAAGCCCTTCCTGATGTATTACCGGTTCCAGCACCCATTCACCATTGGGTCCTGCGATACAGGAGCCTCCATTACTCAAAATATCTGGAGCGTTCTTTAAAATTTCGGAAAGATGTGGCGTACTCGACGGGAAATCGTCTTTTCGCATTAAACCGGATACCGAAATCACATAGGAGCGTGATTCTCTGGCAATAAAACGGGTAATATCTTTGGTATTATAGTCACTACCAGGCCATACGGCAATGTGTAAATTCTCTCCCTGGCCATACAAAGCGGCTCTGGGTAAGGGCATCCAGTTTTCCCAACAATTTAAGCCTCCTACGGTAAATGACTTTAACGGATGCACGAGGAGTCCGTTACCATCCCCGGGTGACCAGGTTAATCGCTCTTCATATGTGGGTTGCAATTTGCGATGTACAGATTTAATCTCACCTTTTTGATCAATATACACCAGCGATGCATACAAACTATGTCCGCCTCGATCCAAAGGCCGCTCAATAATTCCCAAATACACAGCAATAGTATGCTTTGCCGCAAGTTTACATATAGTATCCAGATCGCCTTTTTCAATAATGATTGCGTTTTGGGCATAATGTGCGTGGACCTCTTTTTGAACGGGATTGTCAAATTGAGCTCCATCGGTAAGTGATACCCAAAACGGATATCCCGGTAATAGCGCTTCGCCAAAAATGATGAGTTCAGATTTTTTGGAAGCTGCTTCTATAATTGAATTTTCAACTTTTTTGATTGTAGCCGTTTTATCTAGCCAAACCGGTGAGATTTGTGCCAGTGCAACAGTAAGTAAGTGGTCTTTCATAAAGGCGTATTAACGATTCATATTTTCATTCACCAGGATTGTGGGTTTTAGGAAATTTTCAGCATTTGATTAACAAATAATTAAGATGTAAAAAAACTGATTTGCAATGCGTTATTTAATAACAATAGGTTTTTGGAAAAAACTATATTTTAACCTTAAGACAACATTAGAACATCCTTAAAAAACTAAATATCGATAGTATTCTGATGTAAGTATTGAGGATTTCCTATTCAAAAATCAATTTCCATTCTATTCCTGAGAAGTAAACATATAAAAAGTATTGATTCTGCAAAGTTTAATTTACGTTAAAACATATTCTTTTTTACCTAATCGTAATGTTTGCCGTACGTTCTAATAAAACTGAAAACAAAAATAATACGGTATTCGATGATACATTTGTACTGTAATATTAAAACAAACGACATTTTAAAAACTCAAATCTAAAAACAAACAACATGAAAAAGATAACAGTTTTATTATTTGCAATTGTACTAGGGTCTTCGCAAATTTTTGCTTCAAACAACAACCCTGTAAATGCTGAACAGCTGCTAAGAAATGAGATTGCCTCTCTTTTGGATCACCCCAAAATCAAAGTAGAAAAGGAAGAGCTAAGTGCTAATATCGAATTTACATTGAACAGTAGAGATGAGATTGTAGTACTAACAGTAGATTCTGAACAAGATATTGTAATAGAATATGTGAAATCAAGATTAAATTACAAAAAAATAGATTCAGAAATTAAGGCCGGAAACAAAGTATTCAAAATTGCTTTGAAAATTATAAGACCACAGGGTGTTTAATCATTGGTTATCCACTTCATTGAAATAAAAGCAGTTGTATAAAAGCAACTGCTTTTTTTACTTACCAAAGAATTCTATCCAGAATCATATTTACATCAATCAATACAATACTAAACGTTCCTGAAACGATGATGAGTTTCAGTATGTTATGTAACCAAACATAATGTATTCTTCCTTCAGACCTCCAAAGACCAATTAAAAAGAGAAACAATAGGGCAACACACCCGTAGAAATAGAGGTACATAAATCCAATTTCGTATCGGGTGAGTAATAAATAAATCGGAATCCCCGAAGTAAGAATCAATGCGCTTATTATTTTCTTTGAGGTTAATTCTCCATAAACAACAGGTATGGTTTTATAATCTTGCGCCATGTCTCCTTTCAGATTTCCCAAATCTTTTATCATTTCTCTCATCGTTAACATTAAAAACAGAAAAGTAGCATGTACAAAAATTACCTGGTCAAAGTTTTTGTAATAAATAAATACAGCAAAAAAAGGAGTAATAGCGAGTATAGAGGCAATCATATTACCGATAATCGGGTACTTTTTTAACTTATGGGAATAGAACCAAATTCCAAAAATATATAGCGAAAAAAATAGCACTGCTCTAAATGAGACGTAACTGGCAAAAACCACAGACAGGAAATTCAAAATAAAATAGCCGGTAAGTTTGGTGCGCTGACTCACTAAACGATCCAGCATTGTTTTTTGCGGTCTGTTGATCAGGTCTTTTTCTCTATCGTAAAAATTATTAATGATATATCCAGCAGCGATCACTGCCGAAGAAGCCAGAACAATCATCAACAAATTGGGATCAAGAATCACATGTCGCAGTTTGATGTGTGGCGCCAAAATAAAAATAGAGGTGAGATATTGAGCAACGACTATAATAAGAATATTATATCCTCTAACGACAGAAAATAAACTCAATAATTTGAGAAGTAAGAGTTTATTTTTTCTTGAAAGCATAACAATGCTTATTAAAAATTATAAACTACTTCTAGTTTATGATTCTTTAAAGAAGCTTGTGCCTTATCAAAATCCTGTGTAAATCCTAAAATATAACCACCACCGCCAGAACCGCATAATTTGAGGTAATAATCATTGGTTTCAATTCCTTTTTTCCATAATTTATGGAATTCCTTAGGGATCATAGGCTTGAAGTTATCCAGCACTACATGAGAAAGTTCTTTGATATTTGAAAATAAGGATTTAACATCGCCTTTAAGAAAATCTTCTACACAGGCATCGGTATATTTTACAAATTGGTTTTTGAGCATACTACGGAAACCTTCTTTCTTCATGTTTTCCATAAAAATACCAACCATTGGTGCGGTTTCGCCCACCATACCACTATCTAATAAAAATACGGCACCTTTTTTGTTTTCAACACTTTGTGAAGGAATACCTGCTGGCTCTATATTGTTTTTAGAATGAATAAGGATCGGAAGACTGAGATAACTATTTAATGGATCCAAACCAGAGCTACTGCCATGAAAAAAGGATTCCATCAAACCAAAAATCTCTTTTAGTTTTAATAATTTATCCCGGGTAAGGTTTTCTAAAACCGTAATTTTATCGGCAGCATATTTATCATAGATTGCAGCTACCAAAGCACCGCTACTGCCTACTCCATATCCTTGCGGGATACTACTGTCAAAATACATTCCAGAATCGATATCTGCATGAAGCTTATCGAGGTCAAAATGTACTACTCCTTTATCCTGGATCTCTTCAAGATATGCTGCAAACTTTTTAAGATTGGTATTGGATTGTATCGCTTCCTGATCGGATGTTTCAGATACCTTTAGTGCACCTTTAAAAAAGTTATAGGGTATAGACAGCCCTTTAGAATCTTTAATAATACCATATTCCCCAAACAAAAGTATTTTAGAATAAAATAACGGTCCCTTCATTATTGATGTTGTAGTTATATCTATATGTATTCCTTACCAGGATAAAGTTACACTTTTTTTGCTCCCCATCCTATTTTGTCGCAAATATACTGACCATTCTGACAATACACAACTAACTCACTGGTAATGAATTGTAAAACCTCATTTTTCTCTGATTCGGGATATAGCAGATGTACATTTGCCCCGGCATCTAATGTAAAACAAAGCTTTGAACCTGTTTCCCTGCGATATTGCCAGATATTGTTGATTACAGATAATGTATTCGGTTTCATTAGCATAAAGTAGGGTAGTGAGGTCATCATCATGGCATGCAACGTCAGGGCTTCACTTTCTACTACTTCAATAAAAGCATCCAGATCTCCCGATATCAATATCCCGGTAAGCCGGGATATATTGTCTGAAGCCTGTTCAAATCGTTTTGCTGCAAAGGGATGTCCATGCATCAGCTCATGCCCGATAGTACTGCTTACCTGCTTCTCTCCTTTATCAATCAATAATATAGTGTCTTGGTAATTGTCAAAATTTTGATGAGTATCAAACGGAAATTTTATAGCGAATGCGTCGCTGCTTCCCTCGATAGCATCGTTTGCTCCCCAAATCGTAACGGGTCCCTGGATACTTCGGCAGGCACTGCCAGAACCTAAACGGGCTAAAAACGAAGTCTTTTTAATAAATTCAGTATCTGAAATGCCCGAATTTATTTTTCTTTCTAATTCCATCAGGCAATATGCCATAGCACTCATGCCACTGGCAGAAGAAGCAATCCCACTGCTATGAGGAAACGTATTGCTGGTCTCTATAGTAAATACATACTGTTTCAAAAAAGGAAGATATGCTTCAATCCTCTCAAAGAAACTTTGAATTTTCGGTTTAAAATCTGGTTTAGGCTTACCTTCAAAAAACAATTCAAAATTAAAATCCCCAGCGGTGCTATCCAATTTTTTATAAGTCAGGCTTGTGGTCGTATTACAGTTGGTAAGCGTAAAACTTATAGATGCGTTTTCGGGTAATTGAACGGGTCGTTTACCCCAATATTTTACCAAGGCAATATTACTGGGTGAAGTACAGGTTATGAACCCTTCTTCGGGTAATTCTGAAACTATGGGTAAAGTAAACTCGGGAAAATCCTTCATAGCATATCATAAATTTTAGACAAAGATACGTGCTGTAAGATATTTAAGCGTATTCTTAGTAAAAATAAATTGCTATTTTAGTGCTGTTCTAACTGATTTTAATGAAAAAAAAACTTTTTCGCATTGGAATTGCGGTATTATTATGTTTATTGATAGGATTTTTGAGCAGTATTGCTACTCAAACTTCTATAGATACATGGTATGCAGGGTTGAACAAACCATCCTTTACTCCACCCAATTGGGTATTTGGACCTGTATGGATTATTCTGTATATTCTAATGGGAATTGCTGCAGGAATTGTATGGAGCAAAGGTTTTTATCATAAATGGGTAAAAGTTGCGTTATATCATTTTGGGTTTCAATTGTTACTCAATGCTGCGTGGTCCATTTTTTTCTTTGGATTACAAAACCCATTAATTGCATTACTGGATATAATAGCCCTATTTATCCTATTACTGTTTACCATTAAATGGTTCCAGGTAGTGAATTCTACTGCTGCTTACCTACTTGTCCCTTATGCCGTTTGGGTTGCTTTTGCAACTGCATTGAATTTTGGTGTATGGCAACTAAATTAAACCAAGAATAAGGAATACCATTTTTATGAGTAAAAAAGCAATAGTCTTACAGACTACTCTAGAATTAATAACCAAACAAGGAATTAATGCTACTTCTCTTTCACAAATTATTAAAGAATCGGGTGTAGCCAACGGAACTGTATATCATCATTTTAAAAATAAGGAAGAGATTATTACAGAATTATATCTGATGCTTACCCAGGATTTTGGAACGGTTGTCATGCGAAATATCCCGGAGGATGATATTAAAAAGCAATTCACCGTGATGTGGCTCAATCTCTTTTATTACTTTGTAAATAACCCACTTGCCTTTATGTTTTCTGAACAAATTGCGCGTTCACCAGAAATTCCTCAATCCCTAAAAGATAAAGCCAGACAATACTATGGTGAAATCGAGACCTTTTTTAAAAATGGAATAAAAGAAAAGGTTTTTAAATCATATAATACCTTGGTTATGGAAGAGTTGTTCTTTGGTAATGTGGTTTCCCTGGTAAAAATTCATGAAAATGAAACTGTAAAGCTACAGGAAAAGCACATCAATCAAGCTATTGAGATCTCGTGGAGAGGTTTTTTGAAGGATACAACGATTATCTAGTGCCTGGTCGGAAATAGGCGGTGATATGTTTCCGACCAGACACTATCTAAGAAGCATCAAATGGCTTAGGCTGTTGTATGCAGAACGATTATAATTCTTAATTTTTTTCGACTCTTATTTTTTCAACGTATTTTGCAATGCTTATATAGTACTTTATGAAGAATTTCTTTGGCATAATACTTTTGCTATTAAGTTGTAGCACAAAAGAAAAAATACAAGAAGATATCATTGTAGAAAAAGAAACAAAAGTCGAGGTCAAAGATCTTTTTAAGGATTTTCTTCGCCATTATGAACAATTCTTCACTACAAATTTCAATATATCTGGCTGTCCAGGTGCGGCATTGGTTATTGTTAAGGATACAACGGTTGTTTTTAAAAAAGGTTTTGGAGTCAAAGAGATCAACACCCGGGATTCTGTAGATGTCAACACAGTTTTTAGGATTGCAAGTTTATCGAAGGGGATCACCGCAGTATTGGCTGGAAATCTTGTAGATCATGATCAGCTGCGATGGGATCAATTGATAAAAGAATCTGTAACAAGGTTTGGTTTAAAAGATGTAGCACAAGCAGATCGTTTGCAGATTAATCATGTATTGTCTCATACCACAGGCTTGTATCAATATACACATACCAAATTGATTGAGAGAGGCCTGCCTTTAGAACGTATTATTCCAAGGTTTAGATGGAAAGGGGTTGTTGCCAGAGAAGGAACCGAATATGAATATCAAAATGCTGTTTTTTCTGTGGTCGAAAAAGTAATGGAAAACAACACAGAGAAAACCTTCGATGAATTACTGAAAGAGCGTTTATTTGTTCCCGCCGGTATGTGTAATGCGTCTAGCTCATATACCGAAATCATACAGAATACCAATGTAGCCTTACCACATACTTTTAATCACTATGCCGAAGCCTATAAGCTCGTGCCTATCCATAAAAATTATTACAATGTCGCAGCAGCCGGAGGAGTAAATGCTTCTATCTCAGATATGGGAGAGTATTTGAAAGTATTGTTAGGTCTTCGCTCTGATATTATTTCAAAACAAGCTCTGGAGGCGATATATAACCCCATGATTTGTACCAGTACAGAAGATGTGAATGTAAATTACTGGGATGGGGTAACCGATTCTTTTTATGGCAAAGGATATCGTATTATAGAGTATAGAGGAAGAACGTTGATCTATCACAGTGGCAATGTAAATCAATATAAGAGTGAATTATTGGTAGATCGCGAACATGGTATTGCAGTTTGCGCCCTGTTTAATGCACCCAACTCTGTAAGCCCGGTAGTGATTCCTGCCTTTTTGAATTATTATGATTTTTATCGGGACCTGGCGAATAAATAAAAAAATGGTACTGCCATTTCTGAAATTACTACTACTGTTTTTTAGGTTAAGGAAGTTGTAACTGAGAGATCACAGTAAGGTCTACTTCACCAGTAACCGCAAGTGCATTTCCGGTACTATTTTCGTCTGCAGCAGATTCAAAAGCAAAGGAGAAGGTAAGCCTGTTGGCATCATCATTAAAACTGTAATCGGAAATACCGGATGTCAATTCTGTAGGAGTGCTGAATGTATTTTCCAATTCTAAGGAAAAATAATCCAACTCATTGGTGATGACTCTGTAATCTCTCAAAGTGATACCTATAAGAGTTACATCTTCTATAGATTGTCCCGCTATGTCACTTCTTATGATCATTGAGACGACATTATTATCTTTATTTGCAGGGTATAAATATCTTGTAAGTGCAAAAATATATTCAGGGTTAGGATTCAGAAAACTGTCTGATGTAGGGTTCATAACGTATTTAAATGCTGCGGTATCGTTAAAGGGCTCACCGTCTGGTCCGGTACCATCTAAAGAAATTGTAATACTTCCGTATGCTGTAAGCTCTTCAAAACCTAGCCCATCCTGTCCATCAGCTCCATCTACACCATCAATTCCATTTTCTCCAGCGGCCCCAATGGCACCATCTTCACCTTCACAATTGGTTATACACAATCCTAACCCACAAATTAAGATTGTTTTGAAACAAAAACTTATTATTCTTTCCATTTATTTAGGCTTACTATGTTTTGTTTTTCCTCACATTGCGATTCTTGCTTCAAATCACAAACATTTTGTAAACCTAAGCATCATCAAACGATTTAAGTCCCTATTCTTTGAATTTTCAAAGAAATGAGACTTGTTTTTGGTTGTTGTACATGATTCGGAAACCGACAGGATGTATGATTTTATGGAGTTACCGGCTGTAGAACAAGCACATCTACCTCACCTGAAACGGCAAGATCTTTTCCAGTACTGTTATTGCTTCCTGATATATTAAAGGAGAAAGAAAAAGCAAGTTGGTTGGTTTCATTATTAAAACTGTAATTGGTGATACTCACATCAGGGATTCCCGTCATTGCTGGATCACCAGCCGTATCAAAGGTGTCGTTAATAATGAAAAATGCCAGGTCTTCAGCAACAATGTTCAGGCCCGCTATTTGCAGAACAAAAGTCAGCTCCTCATTGGCTTCACCGGGATTGGTAACTATTCCGACTATGTTAACGTTTATAGTTTTGGCAGTATCAAAAGATCTTGCCAACCTAAACTCAAGATCGGTATTGATTTCGAATAAACTGTGTTCAACCGGAGAAAGGGTAAACCTAAATTCGGTGGCATCAGTAAAAGAGGTATCATCATTGGGATTGGTGCCTTCGAGCGTAAGATTAATACTTCCATATTGGGTTAATTCCTCAAAACCTATTCCATCGGTGCCTTGGATGCCATCAGTACCGTCAATCCCATCAATGCCATTTTCACTTGCCGACCCTATGTCCCCATCTTCACAACTGGTCATGAATAGCATCAGGCAACTTATTGTGATTACTTTGTATATGACGATCGATCTGAAGTATCAAGTCATCGATCCGGTCAAAGTTTTTTTTTGAGAGATTTATAATTGTTCATAGTTATAGGGCTTTCAAAACAATGATATCTACTTCACCTGATACCGATAAGTCATTTCGGGTACTATTATCGTCTCCTACAACCATAAACGAGAAGGAAAAGACAAGATGATTGGTTTCTTCATTAAAGCTATAATTGGTAAGACTAAATTCTTTCACTCCGCCGCTATCGTGTACAAATTCGTTTACTATCCTGAAGTAGGTAAGGTCCTCAGAAATTACCGTATATTCGATTAAACCAAGGTTAAAATAATCAAAAGCAGGCTCTCCTACTTCGGGTTTAGTGAATCCAAGCTCAATATAAGCTCGGGATTCCTGATAAATACTACTTGGAGCACTTAAAAATCTGGTTGCCGAAAAATCAATGAATCCTCTTTTTAAATAAAAAACATTAAATTTTGGATCTATTGGTGTGTATTTAAAAATGGCAGTGTCTTTAAAAGGTACCCCATCGGGCCTTTTGCCATCAAGTGTAAGTGAGATACTACCATATTGCACCAGTTCGTCAAAACCTACTCCATTCTCTCCGTTGGTTCCATTTTCTCCGGCGTTTCCATCCGGGCCATTTTCTCCATCGATTCCATCGACCCCATCAATGCCGTTTTCTCCTGCAGGGCCTGTTGCACCGTCCTCTCCTTCGCAATTGGCCAGGAATACGGCTAAGCAGCAAATTAACATTGCTTTAAAATATGTCGTTCTCATTTTTTCAGTTTTGTTATTAATTTATTATATACTTTCTTTTAATCCGGGGGGAATAGATCTTCAAAAAGGATTATATCTACCTCACCAGAAACGGTAAGATCATTTCCGGTACTATTTCCTGCTGCAGCTACATCAAAAGAGAAAGAAAAGATAAGATGGTTGGTTTCCTCATTAAAACTATAGTTGGTGATATTGAGGTTAGAAAATACAGCAACATTATCGCTTTCAAATCCATTGGTTATTTCAAAGTATTTTAAATCGTCGGAAATGACAGGGTAATTGGCAATAAATAAGGCAAACTCCTCGAAGACCTGACTTGCTGCTCCCGGATCGTTAACCTTGAGTTTAATTCTAATTCCTGCATGATATGTATCACCTGGTGGTCCCAAAAATCTGTAGGTATCAAAAAAAATACTGGCAGGACCAAGACTCGGTACATAAAAAATATTGTAGGGAGCTTGTGCGGGTGCAAACTTAAATGTTGCCGTGTCTGTAAAAGGTATCCCATCAGGTCTTTTTCCATTCAGGGTAAGTGTGATGCTACCATATTTGGTCAATTCATCAAATCCAATCCCGTTTTCTCCATTGGTGCCATCGGTTCCGTTAGTTCCATCAATTCCATCAACTCCGTTAATGCCATTTTCTCCTGCAGGCCCGATCGCACCGTTGTCTCCCTCACAATTGACTAGGAATAGTACCAAACAGTACATAAAAATTACTTTGGCGATTGTTCTAAAATAATAGGTTCTCATTTGTCTTGTATTAATACCGAGATTACTTGGTTATTTGCTTTTTGGGATAAATATTTTTTTCAAAAGAATCACATCTACCTCACCAGAGACTGAAAGATCGTTTCCGGTGTCATTCTCGGCGGCAGCTACATCAAAAGAAAAGGAAAAGATAAGGTGGTTGGTCTCTTCGTTAAAGCTATAATTGGTAATACTTATATTAGATATAGCCTTATCTTTGAATATGTTGAATTTCTCATCTATTTCAAAGTATTTCAAATCATCAGAAATGACCGAATAATTTTCAATATTCAAAATAAAAGAATCAATCTTCTGTTCTGGTGTTCCTGAATTATTAACACCAAAGTCAATAAAAGCCAGCGTCCTTTGAAATGCATCATCCGGAACACTTAAAAACCTAGACACGTCAAAAATCGTAAGTTCGTCCTTTACAAAAAATGTATTGTTGCTTATTTCAATCGGTGTGAATTTAAATATTGCCGTATTGATAAAAGGTTCATTATCAGGCCGTGTTCCATTCAGTGTAAGCGTGATGCTGCCAAATTTGGTGAGTTCATCAAAACCTGCTCCATTTTCTCCATCAGTTCCATTGGCTCCATTGGTTCCATTGGCTCCATCGACTCCGTCAATTCCATTTTCACCTGCAGGGCCAACGGCACCATCTTCTCCTTCGCAATTTGCCAGGAATAGCCCCAGGCAACAAATCAAAATTAGTTTGTACATCATTTTAAAATACGTTGTTCTCATTTTCTATTTTTATTAAATTCATTATGTTCTTTCTATTAATCTGGGGGTAATACGTCTTCCATAACAATCACATCGACCTCACCGGATACAGAAAGGTCATTCCCGGTATAATTAGCTGCTGCGGCTACATCAAAAGAAAAAGAAAAGATAAGATGGTTGGTCTGCTCATTAAAGCTGTAATTGGAGAAGTTAAAGTTAGATACTTCTCCATCGGTATCTTCGAATTCTTTACGCATTTCAAAGTAGGTCAGATCCTCAGAAATAACAGCATAGTCTCCAAGAATTAATATAAAATAACTAAAAGTCTGAGCTGCTTTAAAATTATCAATTCCGAGGCCAATCATAACTCTGGATCCCTGGTAGGCATCATCGGGAGTGTTTAAAAATCTGGTCATTGCAAAATCGGCAAATCCATCTTTTATAAGTAATTTGTTATCGCCGGGCTTTAAGGCTGCAAATTTAAATGTTTCCGAATTGGTAAAAGGTATATTATTGGGTTGTATTCCACTCAATGTAAGTGTAATGCTGCCAAATTTAGTGAGTTCTTCAAATCCTGTTCCATTTTCTTCAGCATGTTCAGTTGCTGCGTCTTTTCCCGAACAATAGGAAAATCCAATACTTATAACCAGGAAAACATATGGTAAAAGAGCTTTTAATTTCATATACCGAATATATATAAGTTACTAATTCATAAAAAAACTAATAGGGAGTATGTATAGGGGGTTAGGTATTTACAAATGTAAAAGATAAAGGATGCTGCTGTGTGTCAATTATGTAACATATCCTTTCAAATACGTAACATTTCTGTTGTTGAGTGTATACTAAAGGAAATTTGTTATGGATATTGGTGAGAATGGAAATTTAAAATGAGTTTATGCCGGGTGCACGACAAATTTTCCTTTTCAAGACAATTGAAACAAATAATTTAAAAATGCAATTATCTATTATCCCACCTCAACCCTCCCTAAGGGAGGGAGCTAGTTCCCCCTTAGGGCCTGTCTACCTTTAGCCAGGTAGAGGTTAGAGGGATGAGCGGTAAGGGAAATTTGTCGTGCACCCTTTATGCCTTGTTTCATGAGAAGGTTTTAATTATTCCTATATTTGCCGGCATAATTGTAAACGTACCTAAGATGAACTTTAGACTTCTAATCAGCCTTATTTTATTATGTGTTTTAATTATCTCTTGCTCCTCAGATGATGATGCAGGTGATGTGGCTACCCCGATATTCGGAACGTATAACCTGATTGCCTACAATACCAATCCGGCTACCGATATTAATAACGATGATAACGCTTCAGAAAATCAAGCCTTAGAAACCGATTGTCATAATAGTTCCTTTCTTACCTTAAACGAAGACAACACCTTCTCTGGCCGGCTTACTTTTCTCGAGTTGCAACTAGATAACAACGGGCTGGAAACTCAAAATATTGATTGTTTTTTTGAAGATATCGAAGGAACCTATACAAGAGATGGGAATACCCTGACTTTTACTTACGAATTTGATGCAGGAAATACTACTTTGATAGCACTGCTATCAGACGGTCGCATTACTACCAATAGTATGGACATCGATTTATTAATAAGAGATGCCAGCAACAACCTGGTATTTGTAGATGCAACCTTGATTTTGGTGCTTAAGAAGTAAGATAACAATACATTTTAAAAGAAGGCCTCAAGCTGTTGGCTTTGCAAACTTGCAAACTTCACAATCATACTTTGTATAGAAAACTACTACAAGACCCCAACGGTCTCTATGATCGTTGGGGTCTTTCGAGAATTTACAAAATACCGGTTTGTCTTTTATAAAAAGCATCTTGCTGCTTTTTCATCATTTCGCGAGCAATTTTCTTTTTATATTCATATAATTCTTCTTCTTCAGTAAGGTCACCATATACTCTATCGTTGATTGTATGATCGGTATCCAGCAATACCCTGCGCTGACCTTCTTTTTGTGCAACCCAGGTTTTTACTTCGCCTTCTACATCTTCCAACTTAAAATCATATTCTCCTTTAGGAGATAATAATTTTGCAAAAATAGGAGAAGTTTCTATTGCCAGAAACAATAAAAAGATAAAGAAACTTGGTAACCAGGGGAGTTCATTCAAAGCGTTTACCCTGGCCATCAATCCATCAAAATTATCGATTACAGGCTGTGAGGTAACGACTTGTTCTTCATATTCTGCGGCCAATTGAGTTTTTTGGGTTTCTAGTGTTGCTACTTTATCTGCATTGGTTTTCTTCAATGTTGCCAATTCTGCCAAAGCCGCATCATGTTTTTCTCGTTTTTCTTTGTAGACGGGGCCTTTTCCCAAGATTTCTGTTCCTTTTCGTCCTTCGGCCTCGGCAATATAGGTTTCATATAAATCATTGACCTCTGTTTCTTTGGTCATCACTTCCTGCTTCAATGAAGTAATTTCAGAATCAATTGCCGCAATGGTTGGTGTATATTGTATTGCAATTTGCTCCTTATTGGCCAGTGTAAAATCATTCTTTTGTTCGAGTAATACGCGATCGATTTCTTTTTCAAAGATCTTTAATTCTAAAGGTTTCGCAATAACAACAGCAATGATTATTGCCAAAACAATTCTAGGGGAAGCTTGTAAAAGTTCATCCATAAAATTGTCTTTTTTCTTAATGGTAGATACGATAAACCGATCCAGGTTAAAGATCAAGGCACCCCAAATCAATCCAAAGAAAATTGCCGTAAAATAGTTATCAAATACAGTGTATAAGGCATAACTGGCAGCTATAAACGCCATCACGGCAGTAAAGAATACTGTGGCTCCAATACCTACATATTTGTTTTGCTCTCCACTGGAACTATCGGCCAAAATATCTGCATCGGATCCTGAGCATAAAATAAAAAAACGTTTTAACATCATCTAAGGGTTTTTTGATTGAACACTATCATAGAACGCTGATTTACAGAAAAATGTTGCATAAAAAAACTCCCTTAAGGGAGTTTTTGGCTATAAAAGGTATCTTTAACCTCAATTGTTTTGCTTATCGGCTTCTTTTCTCGCCTTTCTTTGTTCTTTTCTGGCTTGTTCTATTGCCTTACGGGCTTCTTTTCGAGCCTCTTCGGCTGCTTTTCTGGCTTCGTTATGAGCTTTTCTGGCTTCTTCTATAGCCTGTCTACGGGCTTTTTCTGAATGCCTTCTTACTTTCTCAGCATTAGCCATCGCCTTTTCTCTGGCTCTCTCTGCCTGTCTCATTGCGGCTCTGGCTTCTTCGCGAGCTTTCATTTCATGTATCAGAGCATGTTCTTCTGCTTTAAGTCTTGCTCTTTCGGCATTTCTCATCGCTTCTTCTCTAACCTCATGTGATTGCTCCATAGCTCTGTGGGCTGCTTCCATAGCTATTGCTCTGGCTTGTTCTGCTTGTTCTCTGGCAAGTTCTACTTGATGCATTGCTACAGTGGCTTGGTGTTCGTGCTGAATTTCGGCTTCTCTTCTTACCATCTCGGCTTCTTCTCTTATTAATGCTACTTCATTTTCAATGGCTACATGATCTGTGTGAGAAAAAGAAGGCATTGGAGGTACTTTTGGAGCTGGTGGTAGTGGTGGGATATTACTTCTTTCTCCTTTGCTCACTTTTGGAGGCTTTGGAGCTTTTAATGGTTTTACTTCTTTAGGAACTTTTGCCATTTTTGGTGCAGGTGGAAGCGGTGGCGGTGGCGGAACCAAATCGTGCCCATCTGAATTCGCTTTGTATAATCGTGTCTTGCGATATGCCGTATTGAGCTGATCAAGAAAATCGTCATTCGTATTTTGTAATTGAACATCAAAGTGAAATTCTGTGAGTTCATTGTCTTTCCACTGCTTTGTCATCTCATCAATAGTACTTGCAAAATCCGACAGCTTTGTTGCAGTACCATTTACTGTGATTTGTTCATTTTTAACACGAATCTTGATTTTTTTATCAGGATGTGTAGGTTCGACCGTTTTTGTGTATTGAACATTCTTCTGTTGTGCTACGATTTGATTGTTAAATAGCAAGGTGCAACCCAACAGGACAGGTAAAAGCAGCAGCAATCGTACTGCTGCTCTTGTTTTTGAAAATTGTTGTGACATCATAATGATTCGTTTTTTGGTTAATGAATAATTAATAGGGCTCGATAACATAGTTTGATTAGAACTGTTAGGATAGTCAACGAGTACGTTTATGTATTTTTGTAAAGAAAATTGTCTTTTTAGCACAGTTTGATCTGCAAGGAATTCATGATTTAGCTTGATAGATTTTTTTATCCAGAACCACATAGGATTGAACCAAAAAACCATTTGAAAAACCTCTATCAGGAGAACATCCAGGGTATGTTTCTGTCTTACATGTGTTTTTTCATGCAACAATACTTCCTGCGGAATAGCTCTTTGCTTAAATTCTCTTTTAGGCACAAATATGTATCTTAAAAAAGTATGAGGAACAACTGAATTACCAAGTAATACATTAATATGCGAAGGTTCTTTTAGTTTTTCATTTTTGTTGATCTTTCTGATCAGATTATTCATGTTCAGAACAAATCTAATTGCAAAAATCAGGAAACCTATACCATAAACTGTCCATAATAGTATAGAAATATAATTTACAGAAGCCTCTGGGATTGGTACCCCATCTGCAAGCATTGCAGAAGTAACCACAGGCTGTAATTTTTGTGGATTGGCTACAACATCTGTTTCATACGAAATCGTAATTAAAGGAATTGTGTATGCAAAAATCAGGCTAAAAAGCAGGTAAAACCTTTTTAGGTAATGCATTTGCTCTTTTTCCAGGAACAGCTTATAAAAAGTCCACAAGAGTGCCAAACAAAGTGACGATTTTATAATATATACAATCATTTTTTTTGTTTTTGAATTTGTTGATCTACAATCTTCTTTAGTTCTTCTAGTTCTGAAGTCGATAAATTGGTCTCAGAAGTAAAAAATGATGCAAACTGTGATGCCGAATCATTAAAAAAGTTCTTGATCAGACCATTTACGTGCTTTGAAAAATAATCTGTTTTCTTAACTAGTGGATAATATTCTCTTGATTTTCCAAACAAAGTATAGTCAACGAATCCTTTATCCTGCATCCTTTTAAGTAAAGTTGCTACCGTAGTTGTGGCAGGCCTTGGCTCAGGAAAAGCATCAAGCAAATCTTTCATAAAGGCTTTCTCCAGTTTCCAGAGATATTGCATTAGTTGTTCTTCGGCTTTGGATAATTGCATTGCTCTACGTAATTAGAATTAACTCTACAAATGTAGAATAAAAAATTAAATTTCCAAAATTTCTTTCAAAAGACCTTCAAGGGATTCAAAACCTTGAAGGTCTTTAGGGAAAGAAAAGGTGATTAAAATGAATCCCAATGACATTCAATGTATTTATCAAAATGGGACTATTGAGTATACAGTTGAAAAATTGGATATAACTACCTTTTGTAACTATATTTTTAATAGTTAAGATATATAGTTACCTTGGTCATCATATACATAGGTTCACTGTTAAAAAATGATAATAAGAATCTTCAAAGCAACTATTCCGGCCAAACTCCACAAAGAGTTTGAAATTAAGTTTAAAGAAATTTCTGTTCCGGCAGTAAAAAATTTTAAAGGCCTGATTTCACTAGAAATCGCTCGACCTTCCAAATGGAATCCAGAAGAATTTGTAATGATTTCCCGATGGCAAAAAGAGAAAGACTTGATTGAATTCGCTGGTGAAAACTGGAATCAAGCTCACATACCTAATGGAATGGAGAAGTATATTGAAAAATGTTCTGTTTTTCACTATGAAAGTATCAAATTATCTGATGTATAACCTAATTTCTCTAAATTGTTATATTATTTGTTTTCGTATTTAAAAGTGCAGTTATGAAGTGCAAAAAAGTCTTCAAAAAAATTTAAATCACAACTAATTAAGAAAATGATTGAAAAGACGGAAATATTAGTTTTTGACTTATATGATACTTTGATTGAAATTAATCGGAACAACCATTTTTTTTATCAATTATATAAACTGTCGAATGATGGATTTGGAATTACAATCGATAAATACAAAAGCTTACTGTTAAAAACTCCATTGGAAGAGATTTTCAATTTGCTTGCAGAGGAATTTGAAGACCTGTTTTATAAGAATAAACTACAATTAGATGATGAATTAAATTCGGTAAGGTTATTTGATGACTCTTTAGCAATTCTTGAAAAAATAAGAGAGAATTATGTTTTATGCTTGATTTCAAACTTAGCTACTCCCTATAAAGAACCATTCTTCAACTTAGGTTTGGATAAGTATTTTGAAAAGGTAATATTTTCATGTGATATTGGGCTAATTAAACCTGAAGTTGAAATTTTTAAGATTGTCGAAACGTATACCCATAAAAGAGGGAAACAAATAATGATGATTGGAGATTCTGAAAAATCCGACATTGAAGGAGCCAGGCAAATGAGTTGGCGATATGTTAAGGTTTCCCGAAAAAGAAGCTTAAAATCAAAACATGAGATCAAGGATTTATATAGCTTACTTAATAAAATAACTACTTATGATAAAAGCTAAAAAGTATTAAAACGTTTTTAATAAAACTGAACTCATCTGAATTACTCCTATTGGCTATAAAAGTATCAATTTTTATATGATGATCTTCTAGTAAAGTAAACATTCTGATTAATGTCTCATATTGAACTCATTTTGACTTTTTATAATTGCCTGTAAAAATGTTCTTTTTCGCCCAAAATTCGTCTTTTTATTGTTCCGTAGCGCTGCTATGCAACGCAAAAAAGCCATCTTTTGGACAAAAAACCCCTATTTTTCGGTTCAACCAAAAAAGTCAAGATGAGTTCATTGTAATGTTTTAGCATCACTGTTTCTATTTTCAAAAAAAACAATTTGATTACCTATGATTCCCACACCTGGACAATAACCATTTTTTGTTTTATAGCTTTTTGTAGCATCAGATTTATTAGTAAAGATCAAAGTATTATCATGGTCTAATGCATAAATGGTATGACCATTCTTAATGAGAAGAGGAATAATATTTTGTCCCACAAAACCAGAACCACCTGTTACAAAAATATTCATGATATTGTTTTTTTATCAAATATACTTTGATAATAAGCTTGGCAATTAGCTATAAAAGGCATTATCTTTTAATTTTAGAAGCAGTGTGTTATATTGTTTTTTAAAGGCACTGGTAAATTTTGAAGGATGTGAATACCCGAGTTGATAACTAATCTCGGAAATAGTTTGTGCTTTTTGAGTGAGTTCTCGATGAGCATAGTGCATTTTGGCCTGCAGGTGATATTGATAAGGTGACGTTCTGAAGACCTGTTTAAAGGTATTCTTGAATTTGGTTAAACTCATTGCAGATAGTTCGGCAAGATTTTCATTGGTAGGAATATCAGAAATCAAAGGGTTACGAAGTTGCCCGGCGATCATAAATAATTTTTTCAGATCATCAGAGTTAATATTTTCTGAGTTTTGTAAAGAAGAACGTCTAGCAAGTTTTTTAATAAAGATCTCTAAAAAACTAAGCAAGTTTGCATGTTTTTGAAACAAGCTGGTGGTGGGCGTTACTATTTCTCTCAGATAATTTTCTGAATCAAGATCAAGATCTTCGTATATTAAATTGCTCGAAGAGATTGCATTGAGTATGTGGGTAAGCTCCTCTTTTTTGTCGAGATATTGCTCTAACATCATTTTAGGAAATCGTACCAAAAGAATGTTGAAAGGAACTTTAACAGGACTCATACTAGAAACAGAGGTTCCCGGTTTATAAAATAACATTCCTGATGGTTGATTGCGTTGTATTTCTATATGCTGTCCATTCACTTCTTTATTAACCGATTGTTGAGAAAAATTGATGTTTAACAAAAAGTAAGGACTATTCTCAGGGTTTTCTGATTACAGGCTGGTTTAATGTAAATTAGATGGATACAAATTCGACATCTCCATCAAACGACATTCTTTCTGCAGTATCCGACCCCCATTTTTCTGGTATAACAAAACGGTTGTGATCGATTTGGGTTTCCAATTGATCTCCAAACTTTTTTAATATATCGTTATCTATCTTTATATGAAGTTGCACAGGCTAAAGATACTATTTAATAACAATACGCTGATTGCGCAACCTTTTCAGACATCTGTGATCTTTTATATATAGAACTCGTCTAAAATCAAGATCTTATGAAATCGTTTTATATCACATTGGCGGCCACTATGTTTGTACTATTTTCTTGTAATAATGATGATGATACTGCCCCGGAAGCTGTAGGCGAGTCTTTGGTCTTTGGTACCTATGCCGGAGAATGTTTTGGCGATTGCTTTGATGTGTTTAGAATTGATAACGAAAAACTTGAAGAAGACCAGGTTGTTGACTTTTTTGGAGAGGCTTATGATTTTAAAGCTTCTTTTACTTTTTCAAATGAGTTATTTAATAAGTATAAGGGTATTCTTAAAGAAATTCCTAATGAGCTGATAGACGGTTCTGATAAGACGTATGGTTGTCCTGATTGTGCAGACCAGGGAGGTTTTTATTTTATGATACAAACCAAAGAAGGAAAAGTAAAAAAGTATACTGTTGATACCCGTAACACCAAAGATCAAAGCGCAGCCATTATTGCGTTCAAAAATAGAATTTCAGAGATTATCAAAGATCTTTCTGCTACTAGTGTTAATTAAACCACCTTTTCTTTATAATACCGATATAGATTTTCTGAAGAGGCACCCATCCAACGTCTCATATGAATATTCAGGAAATGATACTGTAATCGCCATACGCCGATTTCTCTATATCTTCTTGCAGAAGTAATCACATATTCAGGAATAATGACAAATCGATCTATAGCAAAAAGCCGGTCTACCAGATCGTTATCTTCATAAACAACAAAAGACTCATCATACCCGTCAATTTGTTTAAAGAGCGAAGCAGTAATAAACTGACTTTGATCGCCCCCGCGACATCGTTTACTTTTAAACTGTGTCAACCACCCAAGAAATTGCAGCCACCAGTGATTATAATCAAACTTCATCCTGAAACAACCTGCTTCATTCCCTTTTTTTATCTCTTCTATTATATAATGGTCATAGTGCCTGGGAGGTAATGAATCTGCATGTAGAAAATATAATATTTCTCCTTTGGCAACTCTGGCACCAGCATTCAATTGTTTTGCACGACCTTTCTTTGAAGGAATCAGTTGAGCTATGCCATTGTTTTTTGTTGAAAACTCCCCGACGATCTTTTGAGATCCATCAACGCTTCCGCCATCTACGACTAGAATTTCGACAATAGTATCATCTGTATATGTGTTACCAATTAAATAAGGAAGCAGCTTACCTATGGTAGCCGCTTCATTAAGGATAGGGATGATGACCGATATTTTCAATTTTGGAGTATTACAATTTAGGTTATAAATTTACTTATTAAGAGCATCATACTCTTAGTTTTCAATTAAATCTTTGATATCCTTTTTTTGTTTTAGTCTACAACAACGGCAGGATACACTTTTGATTCTTCATTTAATTTCCAATTGTACTCTTTATATCCTTTTTTTGGTTGATTTAAAATTTTTACTGTAGCATATCGGTTAATAAAGTCTTTTACATCTCCGCCATTTACTCGAAAATCTTTTTTATACCAATTAAATATTTTTGACACATTTACCACTTTATCGGTAATTGTATTTCGGGTTGGATCATTAATAAATTTGCTGGTTTGTCGATCTAATGCATTGTGAAGATTGTCTGCGGTGTATGCTCTGTTCCAAACTACGGGGCAGGATATAGACGCACAGTTAATTGCAAAATGAATTCTAGGATCTCCAAATTTTCTTAAAATTTTATGTTCTAATTCTCCCAAACTATGCCATACACCATCAATTTTGAAAAATTTTTTGCCCCAGGGATCTTCAAGTTCTTTTATACTTTTAAGGGGGTAGCTATCAATTATGAGCTTTATAGTATATGCATTATATGCATTAATCCAATACGCTAGCTTTTCTTCTCTGGTCCAATTTTCCTGAGGCGTATTTTCTGAAAGCTGTTTAAAATATTCATAGAGTTGAGAACTATCTCTCATAAATCCATTATAATCTACTTGTCCGTCTTCAGATACATTTAATAACAGCGCCTGATCCCAAACGCTATGATCAAAACTATTTTGTGATTGAAGTTGATGTAACAATAGTATGGCAAACAGAACTAGTATAAATTTTGGAGGTTTCATTTTCTTGGTTTTTGAATGATTATTATTTAATTTCTTTTTTATGAATCTAATCGTATCAATTGATTTGGGTAGTTAGTTGAAAATCAGGAAATGACCTTACAGATGCATTTTTGGTTTTTCAGATTTCGGCACTGATAAAACAGAAAACAAAACGTGTTAGTAAAAAGAAAAATAAGCATTCAAAATATTGAATACAAGTGTTTTATGTTTCAATTTGTATTTGTAGAACGTGAGGAGGCAGTGAGATATTGAATATAAATTTTTACATTAATTTTAACTTTTTCAGAAGCTAAATTAAGGTGTATTTTCTGAGAACTTGCCTGAATGGGTTCTATTACAAAAAATACCCTGCTTAAGAATTAGCAGGGCATTATCTCAAAAAAATATCTTTGTCTTCATCAGTTCTTAAAAGAAGCTTTGTTCTCTGCAGGGATATCAGATTTTAAGTGTTTGGCAAAAAAGCCCATCATACTTTTATAGAGCTCTATACGATTCTCTTCATGTCCAAACCCATGTCCTTCATCATACTTAACCATATACGGCACATCAAAACCTCTTTTTCTAAGATTACTTACAATTTGATCGGATTCATTTATATTCACACGAGGATCATTTGCTCCCTGCACCACAAAAAGTGGTTTTGTTATTTTATCTACATTGAGAGCAGGAGAAACTTCTTTCATAATCTCTTGATCTTTGGGGTCATTTTCGTCATACCATTGCTCATAGACTTGTGCTAAATAGGGTTTCCAATATGGAGGGAACGATTTAAAGAAAGTAAATAAATTAGATACTCCTACATAATCTACTCCACATTGATATAAATCAGGTGTCTTTACCAAACTGCCCAAAGTTGCCAATCCGCCATAACTGCCTCCGTATATAGCAATACGGTTTTCATCAATAAGGTCTAAGGACTTTACATGCGCTACCCCATCTTCGAGATCATCAAGCATTTTGCGACCAATTTGTTTACTTCCGGCAAGAAAAAACTTCTTTCCATAACCGCCAGAGCCTCTGTAATTAATTTGAAGCGTTGCATAACCTCTACTGGCAAACAATTGTGCCTCTGCATTAAATCCCCATTCATCTCTTGGGCCATAAGGACCGCCATGGGGATTCACGATTAACGGAACTTTCTTTCCTTCTTTTGCCTCTTTTGGAATAGTGAGATATCCATACAGGGTTAATCCGTCTCTCGACTTAAATGTAACCGGCCGCATTTCTGCCATATCTCCTTCTTTAAGTTGAGGCATTAAATTCATAATCTCCTTAAAACTATCCTTTTTTGCATCATATAGATAGTAGATACCATACAACTTATCACTATTAACATACAACAAGTACTTATCCTCCTCATCTGTCTTATTGGCAATAAAAAAATCTTTATCCTCAAATTTTTGCTTAAACTTCTCGTGTAGTCTTTTATAGGTATCACTTACAGGAATGATAACGCTTTTTTCGCCTGTATAATGATAATAATCTGTTTCATAAGCACGTTTACGAGATCGATTCATCCCTTCAACATCGAATGTGTCATTGTTAAACACTTTTTTTATGGTTTCTTTTTTTGCTAAATCATATAGAATAATTTCGTCGGTATCATTGTCCAAATTACTCATCACAAAGGCATCATGAGGATATTCTGTGGTATAATCAAAACCAAGAATATAAAAATTATCTTTCCAGGTAGTGGTGATAATTTTTTCAAAAGGTTGATCTTTTGTGGTTCGATAGTAAAGCGAATAATTTGTCCCGTTTTCTTGTTGGCTATAGGCTCTTAAAATTCCTTCTTTATCAAAATCATAACCCGATATTGGATTTTGAACATCCTTATTCTCATAAAGCTTTTCAAGTTTTCCTGTATTGATATTGATTTTGTAGGGCTCGAATATCTGAGGATTATCTTTGTTCATGGTGATAATCATATTCTCTGGCTGCTCTTTAAGAATTTTCTGGATATTTACCCGAACTCCCTTAAAAGGAGTTAGATCTTTTTGATTCGAACCGTCTAAATCTACTGCAAAAAGGTGATAATCTTCATTTCCTCCCTGATCCATAACATAGATAAGTCGATTGTTGTTTGCCCAGCCGTATCCTCGAATAAGTTCCTCTTTTTCTTCAATAACCCTCTTTGTTTCTTCGGTTTCAGTGTTCTTAACATATACATGCCGTTTTCCTTTATCATCTTTTTCACGATAAGAAAAATACATCCCATCTGGTGAGAATTGAAAAGAGGATTGTTTTGGTCTTTGAAAATAGTCTTGTACTGCATATAAAAAGTTACCTTTTTCTTCATCTATTAGTGCCTTAAGCTGTTCTTCTGAAGATACTAAAGCAGGATCTCCCGGTAAGCTATCCTTTTTGGTTTGACCAATAATACATTGTAATGTAAAAAACATAGCAACAGGTAAAAAATATGTTTTCATGATTTTAGTGAATTAAATTTGGTTAATAAGACTTTTTTTGTTTCAAAATACGTTTTTTGCATCTATATTTTGTTGTTTCAGACATACTTTGTGTACTCGCGAATTTTATCAAGCAATCTTTTGTTTAGATATTCATTTTTAGTAGCCAATGCATCAGAAATGATTTTTGCTTCTTCTAAGTATTTTAATGATTTATCCTTACTCCAATAATGAGGTGGCTTCTGCAAATTTGTGATTCTATCTGCCAACTTCACCATACCTACCTCTTTTTCGAGTCTATTGATTCTATTCAGGCTATCCAACATCCTTTCTTTTTTTGAAGGTAAAGAATTATTTTTGGTTAATGCTAAAACACCTTTTGCAACCAATATACCAAATGCTGCCTCTACCTCTTCATAACTGGTATCTGTATCTTCTATTGTATCGTGAAGGATTGCCATCTGAAGGGCAAACTCTAAATCAAAGTCTTTTGAGTAAGAATGTGCCAATAAAATTTCCATGGCAACACTAGAAATGTGTAACAAATAATTAGCTTCTGTACCCGGCACTTTTTGTTTGCTATGTTTTTCACCAGCAAATCTCATAGCTTTCAGATATATTTCTTGTGTCATTTTTTATTTTTGGTATAATAGATTATTTAAAATTTAAAAGAACCTGTCTTCATAAGCGATCAATTAGATAACTTTGCAGGAAAGAGATGAGAAAACAAAGCATATTTGTTATTAAAACAACGTTCCCCAATGTTCGATCACTTCCCTTACATAAAGAATTGTGAATCCTACAGACACAATAAATTTGATAAAAGTCCCTGCCAGAAAACCGATAAAAGAACCAAAAGCAGCTTTTAGTGCTTGAGAAGAATCACTGCTATTTCTAATTATTTCGCCTATAAATGCTCCGGCAAAAGGGCCAATAATGATCCCAAAAGGTCCCATAAAAATAAGTCCGGTAATAAGCCCAATGGAGCTGCCGATCATCCCGTATTTGGTTCCTCCGAATTTTTTTGTTCCCAAGGCAGGAACAATATAATCCAGTACCCAAACCAGGATCGAAATTGCCAAAGTAATCCCCAAAAAGGTCCAGTTTTGCGGAATCGCATCTGTAAAATGAAGGATCAATAACCCAATCCACGCAGTAAATGGCCCGGGCAATACCGGAAGAAAACTTCCTATGATGCCTATAAGGCACAATAAAAAACCGATAATGATTAAAGCTATATCCATAGGCTACTATTCTATATGACGAAAATGTTTCTGATTTGTTACGCAACCGTGAATTAACTTTGTATTTTGATTCTTAGTGCTGCAAAGGTTCTTTAAATCCTTTTTTATTTAATTATTTTGTGTCAGCAACATAAAACCGAATATAAAACTACCCCTTTTACATATGCGATCTTTATTATTACCCATTATGCTAATGATACATTCTATATCATTTTCACAAAGTTATGCTACTACCCTGCGATGTAAAGATGCAACAAATGAACGTGTCAGAAAAAATTGTATTATTAAAGAAATACAAAAATTTGTAGATGCCAATTATGACATCGCCTCTGTCGTTTCTTTTGCACTGCCTGGTACCAATCGTATTTATGCCCGATTTAGGATGATCCATCTGGAGAGATTACAGATATCCAGGTAAAAGCATCTGCACTTGAGCTGAAAATAGAGGCCTTGAGAACCATACAATCTTTTCCAGATTTAATTCCCGGAACAGAAACTACAGCTGTAACCCAGGATATTTTTACATTACCTATAGTTTTCGAACTTCAAAAAAATGAAATTGATATTACTGTTGGCAAAAAATTAACGGGAAATAAATAATCCTTTGTTTTTATTCTATCTGAGACACTTCGAATTATTTATAACTAAAAAATTAGTTTAAACTAATTTTTTAGTTATATTTGTTTTATTGAACTAAATATTTAGTTCAAAATTTAAAGATCACTGTTTTATGAAACAACTTACAAAAGCTGAAGAAGAAGTAATGCAACTGCTATGGGAGCTAAAAGAAGCCAATGTAGCTGCAATTATCGATCAAATGCCAGCGCCAAAACCTGCATACAATACAATTTCTACGATTATTAGAATTCTGGAAAATAAAGAATTTGTATCCTATCGCAAAGAAGGAAAAGGGCATATATATTTCCCGTTGGTAAAAAAAGAAGAATACAGCAATCAATCTCTTAATAAACTGATGGATAATTACTTCAATGGGTCTTTTAGAAATATGGTTTCCTTTTTTGTAAAAAAGAATGATATGGATATCAAAGACCTGGAACAAATTTTAAAAGAATTAGATAACAAAAAATAATGCTATGCTCTACTATCTTATACAAATCCTGATTTTTCAAACACTGTTCTTGATTATCTATGATATCCTTCATAAAAAAGATACTTTTTTCTCTTTAAATCGAACATACCTTCTTTTTACATCTACATTTTCTCTGGTCTTGCCATTTATAAAAATCAAAAGTATCAAACAAGTTATCCCCGAAGAATACATCATCAATTTACCTGCCTTATTTGCCAACACATCCAAAACAGACAGTGCTCTCTATTCTAAAATATATGTCGTTCTTGAAAACCATTGGCTGGGAATTATATATATACTTGGTATATGCCTTTCTATCATCTTATTTATTGTTAAGGTATATCAATTCAAAAAATTGAAAAAAAGTAGCGTAGTTAAATTCCCAAATTATAAATTGGTGTTGCTAGACAATAGTACCGAAGCCTTTTCATTTTGGAACACTGTTTATTTAGGGACGCTATTGTCTGAAGACAAAAAAGCTCAAATATTAATACATGAGTTGGTGCACCTAAAACAAAAACACTCCTTGGATTTGTTATGGTTTGAACTTCTTAAAATTGTGTTTTGGTGGAATCCATTGTTGTATGTATATCAAAATAGAATGATTGCTCTTCACGAATACACCGCAGATGCAATTGCTGCACATTCTATTGGCAAAAAAATGTATTATAAGCAATTGTTAAACATCACTTTTCATAGTAACAATATTTCATTTACCAATTATTTTTTTAATCATTCACTACTAAAAAAACGAATCATTATGTTACAGAAATCAAAATCAAAAACAGTAGCTAGATATAAATATTTAGCACTAATCCCAATGATCATTTCAATGATCCTTTATTCTTCTTGCTTTAATGAAGATACACCACTTAAAGAAGATACTACTGCTAGTGAAAAAAGTAGTTCTGCTGAAGCTAAAGCTATTCCATTTATGAAATTAGACACACCTCCTGCACCTCAAAATTGTGTTGGCTTATCCGATCCCGATGCATTAAGAAAATGTGCGAGTGAAGAGATTAAGAAATATGTGAACGTTAATTTTAATGTAGAAGGGATGAAATCCTATGCAAAACCCGGGGTAAACAAGATTTATGTTCGTTTCAAAATTGACAAAACAGGTAACATCACAAATGTACAAGCCAGAGGGCCAGCCCCCGAACTCGAAGAAGAAGCAAAACGTGTTGTGAGTTCCATACCGCAAATGATCCCCGCAGAACATCAGGGTAAAAAAGTAGAGGTTGCTTTCTCTTTGCCTATCACTTTTGCAATACAAGAATAGTATTTTATCATTTCAGTTCAGTTTCAAAGCCGAAGCACACTCTTCGGCTTTTACAATGTATCACTTCGCTCTCTAAAAAAAAATATGTAGCTTGGCAATCCGAAATAGTGTACGGATCATGAGTATGAGAAATAGGTATATCTTTTTATGGGTCTTCACTTTATTTTCTTGTGATAACTTTGTGCTTAAAAAGGAAAATAAAGAAGAAATTCTTAAAGAAGAATGGAATAAACTTAACCAAAATGAAGTTGAGGAACCTCCATTATTTGAAGTTTGCAAAAACAAAACCGAAGAAGAACAGAAAAAATGCTTCTATAGTACGATATCTAATCACATTCAAAACCATCTTGCAAATCATACGTTTATTGTAAAAGAAGCGATTAATGATACTGTTTGGGTTCCTTTAACAATTACCAAAGATAATGAGATCGTTATAGAGGATTTTGATATCCCCGACATCATTACAACACAAATTCCTGATTTCAGAAATATTCTGAAGCAAGGTATAAGCACCTTACCCCAAATAGAAGCTGCACATATTAGAAGCACTCCCACTTCAGCAAAATATAGACTTCCCATTGTAATTAATATGGATTAACTGTTTCGCTTGTTCTTAATTACGTAATTTTGCAAATACATAGCAAAAACTTCCTTTGAACAACGAAAAAATCATATTAGGCATAGATCCAGGAACCACCATTATGGGATTCGGACTTATTAAAGTTGAAAATAAAAAAATGTCTTTCTTACTGTTAAATGAACTTCAACTCAGTAAATATGATGATCATTACCTAAAGCTAAAACTCATCTTTGAGCGAACTGTAGAATTGATTGATACCTACCACCCCGATGAAATTGCTATCGAGGCTCCTTTTTTTGGTAAAAATGTACAATCGATGCTTAAATTGGGCCGTGCACAGGGAGTAGCCATGGCTGCAGGTCTTAGTCGTGAAGTACCGATTACCGAGTATTCTCCAAAAAAGATAAAAATGGCCATCACCGGTAATGGAAATGCCAGCAAGGAACAAGTAGCCAAAATGTTACAAAATCTGCTGCAACTTAAGAAGATACCCAAAAACCTGGATGCTACCGATGGATTAGCAGCAGCAGTTTGTCATTTTTACAATATGGGTAGAGCCGATACAGTAGGTAAAAGCTATACAGGCTGGGCTGCCTTTGTAAAACAGAATGAGAAACGAGTTAAAAAGCCCCCAGACCCCCAGGGAGGAAATAGCTCCTCTTAACTTTCCTAAAAAGAAACGAAGTAATAAATAGATTTAAAAATTGAACCCGTTAAATAACAGCAAAAGTTTAAAAGATAACGGCTCTCTATATGAGGGCCGGGGGATGTACATCCATATCCCCTTTTGCAAACAAGCATGTCATTACTGTGATTTTCATTTTTCAACTTCAATGAAGAAAAAAGAAGAAATGATTGCTGCATTATGTACTGAAATCAAATTGCGCAGCGCCATAATGGAAGGTAATAAAATTATTGAAACCATCTACTTTGGCGGCGGAACGCCTACGGTATTATCTGTAGACGAACTTCAGGCTATTATGAATGCCATCTATGAAAACTACCCGGTTGCCGATGATGCAGAAATCACAATAGAAGCCAATCCCGATGATCTGACTGAAGAAAAAATAGTATTGCTGGCTAAGAGCCAGGTAAACCGTTTAAGTATTGGCATCCAGTCTTTTTTTGATGAAGATCTGAAACTCATGAACCGATCCCACAATTCAAAAAATGCGCTTCGGTGTTTGTCTCTCGCGACCCGCGAGTTTGAGAATATTTCGATCGACCTGATTTATGGCATCCCTGGGATGTCTCTTAAACGATGGAAACAGAATATTCAACTTGCTATAGATTTTGATGTGCCACATATCTCCTGCTATGCCCTAACGGTAGAACCGAATACTGCTTTGCCCAAATTGATCGAAAAAGGGGAAATCGCTCCTGTAAATGATGATCTGGCACAACAACATTTTGAAGTTTTGGTGGAGATACTAGAAAAAGAAGGTTTTGTACATTATGAGTTGTCTAATTTCGGAAAACCAGGATATTTTAGTAAAAACAACACCGCCTACTGGCAAGGAAAACAATATGTAGGCATTGGTCCTTCTGCACATTCTTATAATGGCAAACAGCGAAGCTGGAACATTAATAACAATACAAAATACATCAACGCTTTACAACAAAACAAGCTTCCGAGAGAAATCGAGGATTTAACTACTACAGATACATACAATGAATATGTGATGACGGGATTGAGAACGATTTGGGGAGTATCGTTGCAAAAAGTAGAAAAGGATTTTGGCACAACCTACAAAGAATATCTACTGAAACAAGCTCAAAAACATATTGATGAACATCTTTTGTTTTTGGACACCGATACATTATTGGTAACCAAAAAAGGAAAGTTTTTAAGTGACGGCATTGCAAGTGATCTTTTCTTAGTAAATTTAGCATGATTAAATGAGTTCGATACATCCAGGACTACTATGCAAGAAAAATATGATATCATCGGGGTTGATTATAACACGACCCGAAAAGCCGATCCTTATCTTTTTGGCAGGTTACTTGTGCTTCTTAAACCCATATCTGAAGGAACCTATCTCGACATAGGATGCGGAACCGGAAATTACACCTCAACATTTGCCAAAAAAGGATATCAATTTATTGGTATAGACCCTTCATTAGAAATGATACAATCCGCCTGCCGGGTGGGCGGGAAAGCAAAAAAACAGCATGATGCGGTACACTGGAAGATCGGTAAAGCTGAAAAAATCGATCTTCCATCAGAAAGTGTAGATGGGATTATTGCCAGCTTAACATTGCACCATTGGCAAGATATCAATAAAGGCTTTTCAGAGCTAAATCGAGTTTTAAAACCCAATGGAAAAATCGTGATTTTCACCGCCACACCAAATCAAATGAAAGGATACTGGCTGAATCACTACTTTCCAAGAATGCTGGCCGATTCGATGACCCAAATGCCTTCTTATGCAATTATTGAATCTCACCTGAAACAAAATGGTTTGTATATCGCAACTACCGAAAAATATGATATTCAGCCCGATTTGCAAGATCTGTTTCTCTACTCCGGAAAACACAATCCCAGATTATACTTAGATCCCAAAGTTCGCCATGGGATATCGTCTTTTTCTTCAATAGCTAATGCTGAAGAAGTTGAAAAAGGATTAAAAACATTGGAAAAAGATATCCTCTCTGGTGCGATACATAATGTTATTAAAAACTATAAGAATACAGGTGGGGATTATCTTTTTATGGTAATCAGAAAAGCTTGATAACGGCCTATGATTATAACTTTAGACCATAAAAAACAATCCTATACTATTGATGTATCTAAACCTTTAGACATATCCATTCCATTAAGGGCATCTAAAGAAAATGTAAACGCCTGGTATATCGATGAACCTAAAATAGCAGCTGTTACCGAGGGAAAGTGGATAGGAAAAGTATCTGAAGGCGGCACTACCAATTTTAATAATATCACTTTTAATCCGCATGGCCATGGCACGCATACCGAATGTGTTGGCCATATTACACCAGAGTTTTATAGCATCAATAATACTTTGAAACAATTCTTCTTTATGGCCGAAGTCATTACGATTCAACCCAAAAAACAGGGAGCAGATTTGGTGATTACCAAAGATCATATAGAACATGCTGTTACCTCCAAAAACCCTGATGCTTTAATCATACGTACACTTCCCAATAAAAAAGAGAAGCTCAATAAACAATACTCAAACACCAATTGGCCATATCTTACCGAAGATGCAGCCGTATACATCAAAGAATTAGGAGTCATGCATTTACTAATCGATCTTCCTTCAATAGACAAAGAGAAAGATGACGGCAAATTGGCGGCACATAAAGCCTTCTGGAATTACCCCAAAGCACCCCGGTTTCAAGCCACTGTTACCGAGATGATTTATGTCGAAAATACGATTGAAGACGGTCTATATCTTTTGAATCTTCAAATTGCATCATTTGAAAATGATGCTTCACCAAGCAAACCGGTTTTATATAAAATTTTGTAACATCATTTAGCTATCTTTACGCCATGGAGTTATTGTTTATAGGACTTTTGGGAGGTGCCATCTTGGCTTATTTCATTTTTGCAAGATTCAGCGCTGTAAAAAATAAATCATCTGTGCAAACACAATCTACCGTGCTTATGGAGAAAATTAAAAGTGTTTGTAAACTGGTAACAGTTGAAGGTGATTTTGCCGAAATTTATCATTATGAAAGTGTAAAAGAAAAGTTTTTTAAACTGCTTTCTGGCACCAAAAAAGCATTGATCGTGATTGATGCCAAAGCATATGTAGGTTTTGACCTATCTCAAGTACATCTGCAAAACGATACCAAAAGCAAACGTATTATACTCACTCATTTTCCGCAGCCGAAACTCTTGACCATCGAGACCGATTTTAAGTATTACGACAAAAAAGAAGGTTGGCTTAATCCTTTTACTTCAGCCGATCTTACAGACCTTAATAAAGAAGCTAAACAATTTATAAAAGATAAAATTCCGCAAAGCGGTTTAATGGAAGCTTCAAAAAAAGAAGCATTGACTGCCATTTCATTAATGGAAACCCTTGCCGAATCCATTGGTTGGAAATTAGATTACTCAGCATTAGAACTAGACAACAATAACCAGGATACAAAAGAGTTAAAAGAATAATGAGTTTAGTTATTTCTACAGACAATAACAAATTAGAGATCGACTTTATACATCAATTTTTGACTAAATCCTACTGGGCAGAAGGCAGAACCAAAGAAGAAGTGATCATTAGTATGAAAAACTGTTTAAATTTTGGAGTGTATCTCAACAGAAAACAAATTGGTTTTGCGAGAGTGCTGACCGATTATACTGTTTTTGCATACCTGATGGATGTATTTATTATTGAAACACATAGAGGAAAAGGATACTCAAAACAGTTGATGAAGACTGTTATGCAACACCCAGATTTACAACGAATAAAACGATGGATACTTATCACTAAGGATGCACATGGATTATATGAACAATTTGGTTTTAAAGCTATTGAAGACCCCTCCAGAATAATGGGAAAACTCGTAAATAATTAAAAAATGAATATCGAAGCATTCAGAGACTATTGTTTGGCAAAAAAAGGGGTGACCGAAGCATTTCCTTTTGATGAAAGTACTTTGGTCTTTAAAGTAATGGGTAAAATGTTTGCGTTAACCGGGTTAGACCGAATTCCTTTTAGCGTAAACCTGAAATGCGATCCAGAGCGTGCCATCGAGCTACGGGAATATCACCCCGAAATCGCTCCCGGTTATCACATGAGCAAAACACACTGGAACACTATTAACTTTTCAGGTTCTTTAACTGCAGATATGATATACGAACTGATCGATCATTCTTATGATTTAGTAGTGAGTGGCCTGCCCAAAAAAGCAAAACAGGAATTAGAAAATTTATAAAAATTTAAGAATATAGGAGAAAGATAAAAGAACATAGACTGCCAGAATTTCTATTTCTATTCTTTTCTCTATCTTCTGATAAACAATATGAACGATCCACACAAATTTTACAGAGAACAAAAGTCATTACATACCTTATCTCTAAAAAAAGTACAACGACAACTAGCAATCTCTAGCATGGTACGATTATTAGTTTTCTTCATTATTGTAGTGGCCGTATACATTGGTTATTCTAACACCAAGATCATTATTGGAAGTATCGTTATAGGCATCATTGCTTTTCTGTATCTGGTCACCAGGCATGGCCATCTTACATATGACAAAAAAAAACTCGAAAAACTCATTGCTATAAATCAATTAGAATTGGATGTTTTTGCAGATGATATAAGCAAACTTCCCAGCGGAAAAGAATTTATAGACACTGCTCATCCCTACAGTCATGATATAGATTTGTTTGGAGAACGCTCCTTCTTTCAATATGCAAATCGCACTACTACATTGGCCGGAAAAAATAAATTGGCCACAATTCTTACTGCAAATTCTATTAACGATATCCCAGGAAAACAAGAAGCTATAAAAAACCTGTCAAAGTTACCCGAATGGCGACAAGATTTTAGCGCTACAGCATCGCTGGTACATGTAATAGCTTCGGTACCTGTGATTCAAAAATGGCTACAAAACTATACCCCTTTTGTCCCCAAAATCATGCGAGTACTTCCTGCCATTGTTTCAGTAATATCTGCTGTTATGATAGTATTGCTTTTTCTAGATAGTATTACATTCAATATGTTCCTGATCTGGCTTTTTATTGGTTTGGGAATTATAGGAACACAAATCAAAAACATAAATATACTATATCGCGAAGCGAATCAGGTAAAAGATACTTTTGAACAATACTATAAGCTTGTCAACAAAATTGAGCACACAGTCTTTGAATCTTCTCTGCTGCAGGAAAAACAGCAATTGGTGATCAACGATAAAGAAAAAGCCTCACATACTCTAAAACAATTCGCCAATATTCTGGATGCGCTGGACAAACGCAATAATATGTTGTTCGGTGTTTTTGCCAACGGATTATTGTTATGGGATATCCGGCAATGCTATCGTATCGAGCAGTGGATTACAAAAAATCATACTAAAGTAACACAATGGTTTGAAGTGATTGCCTTTTTTGATGCTTATAATTCTTTAGGAAATTTTGCCTTTAACCATCCGGATTATGTATACCCGCAGATCACATCAGATAGGATCATACTCAAGGCGCAATCGCTGGGTCATCCTATGCTCAGCACTCAAAAAAGGGTAGATAATGATATTACCATTAACCAGGAGCAATTCTTTATTATTACAGGAGCCAATATGGCAGGCAAAAGTACTTTTTTACGCACCGTAGCCTTGCAAATTGTAATGTCAAATATTGGATTACCCGTTTGTGCAACCTCCTGTACATATCGCCCCATCAAATTAATCTCTAGTATGCGTACTTCAGATTCATTAAGTGATGATGCTTCTTATTTCTTTTCAGAATTAACACAGCTTAAAAAAATTGTAGATAAACTTGAAGAAGACGAATATTTTATTATCCTGGATGAGATCCTGAAAGGCACTAATAGTAAAGACAAAGCGGCAGGGTCTCGTAAGTTTGTAGAACGATTGGTGACTGTTAAAGCTTCGGGAATTATTGCAACGCATGACCTAAGCCTTTGTGAAATTGCCTCAGAATTACCACAGGTAGAGAATCGTTTTTTTGATGCGCAGATCGTAGATGATGAACTTTATTTTGACTATAAATTTAAAGATGGGGTTTGCCAGAATATGAATGCTTCTTTTCTATTGAAAAAGATGGGGATTGTATAGGTTTTTTCTAAATTTAGAAGGTGTTATTCCTTTAATAAGCTTAAACTTTCTATTAAAATTAGACAGGTTTTTAAATCCGCTGAAATACGAAGCTTCAGCGATAGAAATATCGGGTTCTTTAGAAAGGATCCTGCAAGAATTTTCAATCCTCACTTCTGTCAAAAACTGGAAAAAGGTCTTGTTAGTATGTTGTTTGAAATATCGGCAAAAAGCATTAGGAGTCATATTGGCAACATTCGAAACTTCCTGTAAGCTCATATCTCTGTAAAAATGATTCATCACAAATTGAAAAATATCTGCTATTCGTTTTCCTTCATGATCTGTATAATTTTTTCTGGTAATAGAAGAAGATATGGTCTCTGTATCGGCTTTGCCAAACAATTGTAGTATTTGTAAAAAAAACATAAAGCGATCCAATCGGTTTTTCTTCTTTAGAATGGCTAAAAATTGTTCTTTTAACGCTTCTTTTTCCGACAGTACTTTAATCCCATACGGTAAACTATTAAAAAAAATTGATATATCAGAAAACTCAGCAAGTTCAAAAAACCCGTCACCAAACGATTTCTCGGTAAAAAATATGGATATCATATAAGATGCCGAAGAAGAGGGGGTACTTTTTAACACATGAGGTACCCTGCTTCCAAAAACCAGGATATCATTTGCTTTATAATTTGTAATGGCATCCCCCACAATCAGACTTCCTTCTCCAGATAGAATTAGAGACATTTGGATCTCCTCATGCTGATGAAGGGTACCGTAAAACAGGGGAGCTTTATCTTCCTGAATGATAAGTGTATCTGTCGAAGTTTTAGGTATTTTAAAAGGTAAAACATGCATATAACTAAATCAATATTATTCGTATTGTAAATAAAACATACAAATATAAGGTAATATAGTATTATATCTGGATAATTTTACAGTACCCCTTTCTGCTGTTTCATAATATCTTTGAGCAAAAACTCAATTATGACAATAGATTGGAAAGGTGTAATGCCCGCAGTGACTACAAAATTCACAAAAGAGGATACACTAGATATAGAGATGTTTGAAATCAACATCAATGCACAGCTCGAGGCCGGGGTTCATGGGATTATCCTTGGCGGAACTTTGGGCGAAGCCAGTACATTGAGTGATGAAGAAAAAAGAACCCTGATCAGGACTACGGTAGCTATTGTTAAAAACAAAGTACCCATCATCATCAATATTGCCGAACAAACCACCAAAGGAGCTATAGAAGCAGCAAAAAAAGCAAAAGAAGACGGAGCTGGTGGATTAATGATGCTTCCTCCTATGCGATACAAAGCAGGAGACCGGGAAACCCTCATCTATTTTAAAGAGGTTGCCAAAAGCACAGAATTACCCATAATGATCTATAACAACCCGATTGATTATAAAATCGAAGTCACTTTGGATATGTTTGAAGAACTAATAGCATTCGATAACATACAGGCAGTAAAAGAATCTACCAGAGACATCTCTAATGTAACGCGAATTAAAAACCGCTTTGGAGACAGGTTAAAAATTCTTTGTGGAGTAGACACCCTGGCTCTGGAAAGTTTACTAATGGGGGCTGATGGATGGGTTGCCGGATTAGTAGATGCTTTCCCTGCAGAAACTGTTGCCATTTATGAACTCCAGAAGGCAGGAAGAATTAAAGAAGCTATAGAAATTTATCGCTGGTTTTTACCGTTGCTAGAGTTAGACATAAACCCTAAATTAGTACAGAATATAAAACTGGCAGAAGTAGCTACTGGTATCGGTACCGAAAATGTGCGTGCCCCCAGGTTACCCCTTTTTGGAGAAGAACGTAAAAAGGTGCTCGGGATTATTGAAAGTAGTCTGAAAACCAGACCTACATTGTCAAATTTTGGAATCATGAAAAAATGATCCATTCCAACATAAAATCATTGAAAACCATGATAACAGGCAAAAACTATATAGGAAATCAACTTTCGGCTGCTGGAAACACAACTTACACAACTTATAATCCCAAGCTGAATATTGAAAATGAACATACTTTTTTTGAAGCTTCAGAAGAGGAGATCGAAAAAGCAGTATGCTTAGCTTCAGAGGCTTTTAAAACGTTCAAAAAAATTTCGGGAGCAAAAAAAGCAGCATTCCTCAACACTATTGCAGATGAGATTTTAGCTTTAGATCATCTCTTAATACAAACCTATATATCAGAGACTGGGTTACCCGAAGGAAGAGCAAAAGGAGAACGAGGAAGAACCATTGGGCAACTAAGAACATTTGCAGATCTGGTAGCCAAAGGCTCCTGGGTAGAAGCCACCATAGATACTGCAGATTTAGACAGAACACCTATTCCCAAACAAGATATTCGAAAAATGCTGGTTCCTTTGGGGCCTGTAGTCGTTTTTGGAGCGAGTAATTTTCCGCTAGCCTATGCTACCGCAGGTGGTGATACCGCAGCTGCATTTGCTGCAGGATGTCCTGTGATCATAAAATCACACCCTATGCATGCCGGAACAGGGGAACTGGTAGCTTCTGCAATCAACAAAGCTGCTCAAAAAACCGGAATGCCCAACGGTGTATTCTCTAACCTCAATAGCGCTGGTATTGAGGTAGGTGTTCAATTAGTAAAGCACCCAAAAATAAAGGCAGTAGGCTTTACCGGAAGTATTCGAGGCGGTAGGGCTTTATTTGATTTGGCATCGCAACGACCAGAACCGATCCCGGTATTTGCCGAAATGGGAAGCATAAACCCCGTGATTCTTTTACCCGAAGCAGCCAAAAACAAAGGAGAAACGATAGCAAAAACATATGCCGCATCGATTACACTGGGATCGGGGCAGTTTTGTACCAATCCTGGTTTGATTATAGGGATAAAAGGAGAAGCCCTGGATCATTTTATATCGGTACTTTCTAACGAAATAGTAAAGATCGAACCCTCCTGCATGTTACATCCCAACATTATTGGCAATTACGAAAGAAATAAAACCAATGCATTACAACAAAGTGGGGTAAACATAACTGCCGAATACGATGGTGATGTACCGGTCAATCATGCGAGGCAAACCATTACCAAAGTCGAAGGAAAAACATTTTTTAAAAACACAAACTTGCATCAGGAAGTATTCGGGCCGTTTTCTATGGTAGTGCAATGTGAAAATGTAAGGGAAATGGAAAGCATAGTATCCAACTTAGAAGGTCAGCTCACAGGAACGGTTATTGCCGAAAATGAAGAAGTTTCAGAATATAATGCAGTGATTGAAGCCATACAAAACCGGGTAGGAAGAATCATCTTTAACGGCGTCCCTACAGGAGTAGAAGTATGCCCGGCAATGCAGCACGGAGGGCCATATCCGGCATCTACAGACAGCCGGTTTACAGCCGTTGGGATTCATGCTATAAAACGTTGGGTACGACCGTTTAGCTATCAAAGTTGGCCCGATAACCTGCTACCAGAGGAGCTCAGGAATGAAAATCCATTAGGCATTTCAAGGCTGGTAAATGGTGTACAAACCAAAGAACCCATCTAGAAATGGCCCGAACGACCTTTAAATGTATCGATGCCCATACCTGTGGAAATCCGGTAAGGGTCGTTACCACAGGACATCCTGATCTCGTTGGCAAAACAATGAGCGAAAAACGCCAGCATTTCCTTAAAGAATATGACTGGATCAGGAAAGGATTGATGTTTGAGCCTCGCGGACACGACATGATGAGCGGGAGTTTCTTGTTTGAACCACACGATCCGAAAAATGATTTTGCAATTCTTTTTATCGAAACCTCGGGCTGCCTCCCTATGTGCGGGCACGGAACCATAGGAACCGTTACGATAGCTATCGAAGAAGGATTGATCCAACCCAAAACTTCAGGAAAAATCAGAATGGAAGCTCCTGCGGGGCTGGTAGAAATTGAATATCAACAAACTGGCAACAAAGTCGATTGGGTTAAACTCAAAAATGTGGTATCCTATCTTGCTGCAGAGGGTTTAACGATAGATTGCCCAGAATTAGGAGAACTTATTTTTGATGTCGCCTACGGCGGAAATTTTTATGCAATTGTAGACCCACAACAAAATTTCGATGGGATACAGGAGTATACAGCAAGCAAACTGATTCAGTATTCGCAAGTGATAAGAGGCCGGATCAATAAGAAATATCCCAATGTATTTATTCATCCCGAAAATAAAACCATCAGTGATGTAAGTCATATTTTATGGACAGGTCATCCTATACATCCTATTTCATCTGGCAGAAATGCTGTTTTTTATGGTGATAAAGCCATTGACCGCTCTCCTTGCGGAACCGGAACATCTGCCCGAATGGCGCAATTATATGCCAAAGGAAAGCTAAAAAAAGGAGATAAATTTATTCATGAAAGTTTTATAGGGAGTACATTTATAGGACGAATCGAAAAAGAAACTCAACTGGATGGTAAAAAGGCCATCATCCCCAGTATTGAAGGGTGGGCCAAAATTTATGGGTATAACACTATTATTATTGATGATGAAGATGATCCTTATGCACATGGGTTTCAGGTGATCTGATAAAAAAAATGAGCTAATGATGTAATGAAAGAATGAGCTCAATTATTAAACGAAGCCGAAGAAATGCTGAAAGTAGTTTCAAAAGCCGGGAAAAATACATCATTTGATTAATTTTAAGCAATTTTATTATTGTTTCATTAATTCATTAAATAAATGAAAAACTGTATCATCATTGGTGGTGGAATCATAGGATTGTGTTGTGCTTATTATTTGAAGAAAGAAGGGCATCAAGTAACTATTATAGATCAGTCTTCGATGGATTTTGGAGCTTCGTATATTAATGCCGGATACCTTTCTCCTAGTCATATTATTCCCCTGGCAGCTCCAGGTGTTATGAAAAAGGGACTTAAATGGATGTTTAATCCCGCAAGTCCGTTATTTATAAAACCAAGACTCAATGCAGATTTTATGCAGTGGGCATGGGCTTTTAATAAATCATGCTCAGTAAAAAATGTGAATCGTGGTATTCCTGCTATTAAAAAAATTGCAATGCTAAGCAGGGATTTATATGAAACGATAAGAGAAGAAGAGAATTTTAAATTTCATTTAGAGCAAAAAGGTTTACTAATGATCTGTAAGACCGAAAAAATGCTGAAAGAGGAGATTCGCGTGGCAGCACTTGCAAAAGAAGAGGGATTACCGGTTAGGGAAATTTCAATAGATGAGCTAAAACAAATGCAGCCCGATACAAAAGTAGATGCCCTGGGTGCTGTACTTTATGAATGTGATTGGCATAGTACTCCAAATACATTTATGGAAGAAATGAAATCATACCTCGAAAGCGTCGGAGTTATATTTCTCAAAAATGAAGAGATAAAAGACCTTACCGTTACCAAAGGAAAAATTATCTCGGTAAACAATGCTACCAAAACCTATACAGCAGATGAATTTGTGCTGGCAGCAGGATCCTGGTCAGGTTTGTTAAGCAAAAAACTTGGAATTAAATTGTTGTTAGAGGCCGGAAAAGGATATTGTATTAATTCTGAAAGAGATCTGGGCATTACTATGCCGGCTTTATTAGCCGAAGCCAAAGTTGCCATCACCCCAATGCAGGGATTTACACGTTTTGCAGGAACTATGGAGATCGCAGGAATTAATCACAACATCAATAAAGTTAGGATTGAAGCTATTTCCAACGCGGCACAACAGTATTTTCCTGAAATCAACCTTACCGCTGCAGAAAAAGATGCTTCGACCAGTGGCCTTAGACCCCTTTCTCCAGACGGCCTGCCTTATATTGGCAGATCATCCAGGTGCACCAATCTTACTATCGCTGCAGGACATGCCATGTTGGGATGGAGTATGGGAACGGCTACCGGAAAATTAGTTTCAGAAATTATTTCAGATAAAAAACCGTCTTTAGATCTGGATGTATATCATCCTGACCGGAAGTTTTAATCTAAATAATTCCCCGACGGCTCTGCCTCGGGGTTTCCGATTAACCTCTCCTTGGGAGAGGTCGGAACTGCCTTTTTTGGCAGTTCCGGGTGAGGCTAAATACAAAATTTCGGTTTTTGGCCCCGAGGCCAAAATGAAACCGGCGAAATACCCCTATGGCTTGCCTCGGGGATAGTCGGTTTCAAGAAATTTTTTATTCAAAAAAGTGTACATCACTTCAAATTGAAAGACCCCAAAGATCATAGTATCTTTTGGGTCTATAGCCTGCCGTAATTTTTTGTACTTCATCTTATCACTTACTGTTGATGCTACAAAGCTGCAAATCTACCTGTAGTAGTAGCAGGGGCATTTGATAGCGTTTTCAAGGTATTTTTATAACGCTTAGTTCTAATATATGCGTGCCGAACTCTTTTTTAATGATACCAAACACTTATTTATATGTGCCTAACTCTTTTTTGATAATGCCGAATACATATTTACACGTGCCGAATTTAATTTTGATGGCACCATGCTATGGGCACACCAAGAATTAAACTCGGCATACACAAATATTAACTGGGTAGATACCGAAAAGAGCTTAGTATGCACAAAAGGGATATGAGAAAGACCAAAATACTATTCGGCGTCTGCAAATAAGCATTTGGTACTAGTATAAAAGGAATTATTTCTTAAGAAAATGATTAATATATCCTCTATATCGATCGGGATTGTCTTTAAAGGTGTATTTTCCGGCTCTGTTCAGCTTATCCATAGCTTCTTTGAGATGAATATAAGCCCTGTCCCTCAGGTCTTTTGTCTTACTGGTTTTCTTAACTTCTTCATGTACTTTTGCCAGCAATGATGCCATTTTTTTGGATACCGTTTCTGCCCGGGATAGTTTTTCTTCTTCAAAATTAACTTTTTGTAACAGCTCGATATGAGCCTTCCCAAAAACACTGAGATCGAAAAGGTCCTGGATCGTATTGGCATGGCTATTTCCTTTACGTATCGCTTTAACTGTGTTTGATAAGGTCTTATTATCTTCAAAGGCATATTTCAGGTCATTCAGCAAATCGTCCCTAAACTTACGGGCTATGGGGAATTCTTTGTTCCACTGTTTTTTGACCTCGCCCTGGCTGCGCAGTTCTTTGATCCATAACGACTGGGCATGGCTTAAGGCACCGGCGCGCACCGGAAGGTCTTCGCCATATTGTACCCAATCAAAGTTGATTTTTTTGATGAGTATGGCCTTGTCTTCTTTGACCCATATATATCGGTTTTGAGCTTCTTGCAAGTAAGTATCTATCGGTATTCGGGGTCTTTTTACTGCTTTTTTGGGAATAGCTTTAAGAATCTTCAATTTGCGATCGTAGTGTTCTTTTGACATAAATAAACCTGTTTGTGTTTTTCCAATGTATAATTCGGGTTAAAGTTTGTGAGTATCAGAAGACCCAATACTAAATACACACCATAAGAACTTCCCCTTAGGGCTTAGGAGACTTTTTAATGCGCTTCCAGCCAGTTATCACCCAATCCAAGGTCTACATCCAAAGGGACTGTTAAGGTATAGGCATTTTCCATTTCAGATTTGATGATAGATTTGATGGCTTCCAGTTCTGGTTTGTAGACATCAAACACCAATTCATCATGCACCTGCAACAGCATTTTGGTATGGTAGTTTCCTTCTTTTAGTTTTTTATGGATATTGATCATCGCGATCTTGATAATATCTGCGGCACTTCCCTGGATAGGGGCATTCACAGCATTGCGTTCTGCCGCACCACGCACCACAGCATTGGCAGAGTTGATATCTTTAAGATATCTGCGTCTTCCCAATACTGTTTGTACATACCCGTTTTCTCGCGCAAAATCTACCTGCTCGCTCATATAATTACGCAGTTTGGGATAGGTTTTATAATAGGTGTCGATCAATTCTTTGGCTTCGCTACGCGAAAGAGTGGTTTGATTACTTAGCCCAAAGGCAGAAACCCCATAAATAATCCCAAAGTTTACCGTTTTGGCATTACCACGTTGTTCACGGCTTACTTCACCGATAGGAACATTAAAGACTTTTGCTGCGGTTGAAGCATGAATATCTTCTCCATTCTTAAAGGCATCGATCATAGTCTCTTCTTCACTCAATGCCGCGATGATGCGCAGTTCTATCTGTGAGTAATCTGCAGCCAGCAGGGTATAGTCATTATTTCTGGGAATAAATGCCTTTCGCACCTGCCGTCCCCGCTCTGTACGGATCGGAATGTTTTGTAAGTTGGGATTATTAGAACTCAATCGACCGGTGGCAGCTACGGTTTGCATATAGTCTGTATGTACATGGCCGGTTACTTCATTTACCTGAGAAGGTAAGGCATCAACATAGGTGTTTTTTAATTTGGTCAATCCGCGGTATTCCAGAATATCCCTAATAATCTCATGATCCTTTGCGAGATATGACAGCACATCTTCTGCCGTAGAATATTGCCCTGTTTTGGTTTTTTTAGGCTTATCTACCAGCTTCATCTTTTCAAATAAGATAATACCCAACTGCTTTGGCGAAGCGATGTTGAATTCTTCTCCCGCTGCGGCATAGATTTTGGCTTCGAATTTGTTGATATCTTCTTCCAGTTCTTTGGATAATGATTCCAGAAATTGCTCGTTGAGGTTAATCCCTTCAATTTCCATATCGGCCAAAACGCGTAGCAGGGGGATTTCGATATCTTCAAATAAAGAAAGAATGCTTGCTTCATTAAGTTCGGGTGCAAAGTGTTCTTTGAGCTGAAAAGTAATATCTGCATCCTCTACAGCATATTCGGTTTGCTGGTCGAGAGGTACTTGCCTGAAGGATAATTGATTTTTTCCTTTTTTACCAATCAATTCTGTGATCGAGACCGGGGTGTAGTTGAGGTAGGTTTCAGAAAGCACATCCATGTTATGCCGCATATCTGGGTTAATAAGATAGTGCGCCAGCATGGTATCAAACAAGGTGCCTTTTACTTCGATATTGTATTTTGCCAGTACTTTGATATCATATTTTAAGTTCTGGCCAATTTTTATGATCTGTTCGGCTTCAAAAAAGGGCCGCAGTTGTTCTATAAGTTCCTGTGCATCGTTGCGATCTTCGGGGAAGGGAATATAAAACCCTTTTCCGGCTTCCCAGGAAAAGGCGATACCTACCAGTTCTGCTTTTAATGCATCGAGCCCTGTGGTTTCGGTATCAAAACAAACTTGTGGTTGTTTCAGTAAATTCTGAAGAAATAGTTTCATCGCCATTCCCGGTGCTATACTTTGATAAAAGTGCTCGGTATTGGCAATCGTTTTTCTGCTGGAATACGAGGCTACTTCGGTAATCTCCTCATTGTCACCAAATAAAGAAAACTGTCCGGCGCCCGCTTGTGCTGCCTGTTTTTTTGCAGTGGGTGTGCCGGTCACCTGGGCTGTGGTGATCTCTTCTCCAGAAAATATCTTTATAAACTGATCTTTGAGCCTTCTAAATTCGAGTTCTTCAAAGATCTCCTGTACTTTTTTTGCATCGGGTTCTGAGAGTTCATAGTCTTTGGCGTTAAAAGTCACATCGCAATCAATGATAATGGTGGCTAGTTTTTTTGAAAGAAGTCCTAATGCTGCATTGGCTTCTACTTTTTCTTTCATTTTACCTTTTAACTTATCTGTGTTTGCCAAAAGGCCTTCCATAGAACCATATTCTGCAAGAAATTTTTTGGCAGTTTTGTCTCCAACTCCAGGTAGCCCGGGAATATTATCGACGGCATCTCCCATCATACCCAGATAATCGATCACTTGCTCTGGTCTTTCTATTTCAAATCTTTTTTGCACTTCTGGTATTCCCCATATTTCGATACCATTTCCCATTCTGGCGGGGCGATACATAAAGATATTTTCAGAAACCAGCTGTGCATAATCCTTATCGGGTGTTACCATATAGGTTTGATATCCTTCTTTTTCGGCTTGTTTGGCGATGGTACCTATAAGGTCATCGGCCTCTACACCTGCGCGTTCGATAATCGGGATATGCATGGCTTTTAATATTTCCTGTATAATGGGTACTGCAATTCGTATCGCTTCGGGAGTCTCATCGCGGTTGGCCTTGTATTCGGGAAATATTTCCAATCGGTCTTTGCTTCCTTCTTTGTCAAAAGCAACCGCCAGATGATCGGGTTTTTCTCTTTTGATCACATCAAATAAAGAATTGACAAAACCCATAATAGCCGATGTATCCTGACCCTTAGAATTAATCCTGGGGTTTTTGATAAGTGCATAGTATCCTCGAAAAATAAGCGCAAAGGCATCCAGAAGAAAAAGACGTTTTTGTGACATGTGTGCATAAAATTTTTTGGCAATGCAATATAAAAAGAAGATTAATCAAATCGGCTTCAAAATGTAGAATAAATGGCAAAAAGAAATGCCGTCAAGACCTGACGGCATTTCGCCCCAAAATAAAATTGATAACAATGTATCAACTACTATAAATACGATTGTAGTTATATATAATACAAATAACTGGTTTTATTGTTTCACACCTTAGCATAAAGATGAAACGAAGTTACAAATAAAAAACGTACTACTGAAAGAAATTAATTAAGATTTATGATTTTATAGGTTAAGGATTTACAAGCTTTTATGTAATTTGATGAATAGATCGTTAATTTTAACTTAAAAAATGGTTGCAAATTAAAAAGGAGGGATAGTTTTGCTCTCAAAACGAATACGAAGAGATTATGCGCTGGTTAATTCCAATATTTTTATATATACTGCTCGAGGTTTATGCATATCAGGCTGTTAAAACCATTGCCAAAAACCAGTGGGTAGAAATAGGATATTTGGTACTGTCGTTATGTGTACTGGGATATGTGATTTACATTTTTGCGAATTATGACCGAAGTGTAGGGCCTACCAGATATACCTTACGTGCTAGCGGGTTGTTATTATTAACGCTGGTTCCAAAATTGATCCTGGTTTTATTCATGTTTGGAGAGGATATCATTAGAGTATGTGTCGCGGGTTATACATATATCACAAATACTTTTTTTGAAGGAAATGCGACAGAATATCTGCCAGATCGCAGAAAGTTTATTAGCCAGATCGCGCTGGGGATAGCTGCCATTCCCTTTGCAGGGTTATTGCACGGCATTTTTAAGGGGAAATATAATTTTAAAGTGATTCGCCATATATTGCACTTTGATGATCTCCCGGCTGCCTTCGACGGTTTTCGGATTACTCAGATTTCAGATATTCATTCAGGAAGTTTTGACGATGCTGCAAAGATTGAATATGCGGTAGACCTCATCAACGAGCAGGAGGCCGATCTCCTTCTTTTTACCGGAGATATTGTAAATACGGTAGCAGAAGAGATGGATAACTGGATTGATACTTTTAAGCGTATCAAAACACCAGAGCATGGAAAATTTTCTATTCTGGGAAACCATGACTACGGAGAGTATGTTACCTGGAATAGTGAAGAGGAAAAAGAAGCTAATTTTCAAGCCATAAAAGATGTTCATACTAAAATCGATTTTAATCTGTTACTTAATGATAGTGTTTTTGTCGAAAAAGAAGGAGATAGAATTGCTGTAGTAGGGGTAGAGAATTGGGGACATAATTTCAAGAAAGCAGGAGATCTTACCAAGGCATCTGAGAAAGTGGCTAAAGAAGATTTTAAAATTTTATTGAGCCATGATCCTTCGCATTGGGAATATGAAGTAAAGAAACATACAGATCATTATCATCTTACGTTGAGTGGTCATACCCATGGATTTCAATTCGGGATTGAAATTCCCGGATTTGTAAAATGGAGCCCTGTGCAATATGTCTATAAACAATGGGCAGGAATGTATAATGAAATGGGGCGTTATCTCAATGTAAATCGTGGATTTGGTTTCCATGCTTTTCCTGGAAGAGTGGGAATCTGGCCCGAGATCACAGTAATTGAATTAAGAAAAGGAGAGAAACCTGCCTAATTCTGAGAAAGTATTATATTTACAACGGTTTAATGGTTAATTTACGATATAAAAAAGACCCGAAACATAAAAGTTTTTGAACATGTCAAAGTTTGGAGATATAATAGGTATTGAAGTTCCGGTGTTGCTGGATTTTTATACCGAGTGGAATGAACCATCTGTTGCTATGCATCCTGTGCTTAAGGATGTGGCTGCCGCTTTGGGAGATAAAGCAAAAGTGATAAAGATAGATGTCGATAAAAATGAAGAACTGGCTACCGCATTGCGCATCAAAGGGCTTCCTACTTTAATGATCTATAAGGCAGGCGAAATGGTTTGGAGACAAAGCGGTGAACAAGATGCCAATACGTTGATCGGCCTTATGAAAGAATACGTTTAGAACTCAATCTTTTCAAAAACAAATCCCTTTTCTGTAAAATTTGCCAATACTTTGGGTAAAGTGAATGTAAGGTTTTTTGACGCCTTTACACTGTCGTGGAAAACTACAATACTACCCGATTGCGTGTTTTGAATAACATTTTGCAGGCATATCGTAAGATCTGTTGCTTGTTCCCAATCTTTTGACAGAACATCCCAAAGAATGATCTTATACCCAAGTTTTTCTAATAGTTTGAATTTTGAATAACTTATCTGCCCATAAGGAGGCCTGAATATTTTTTGCGTACTTAGATTTCCTGAATGTTCTGTGAGGATGTTTTGACAATCTTCTACATTTTTTATATAGGTTTTTATGTCACTTCTCCAGGCTTTCAGGTGATTTGTAGTGTGGTTGCCAACCGCATGACCTTCTAAAAGAATTTGGTTAAAGATATGAGGATGTTTCTGTATGTTCTCGCCTATACAAAAAAAGGTGGCTTTGGCCTTGTATTGTGAGAGTTGTTCTAAAACAAAAGGAGTAACTTCAGGGTTTGGCCCATCATCAAAAGTAAGGTATAATTTCTTTTCGTTTTCTGCAAAGAAGTCCCAGGTGTAGCTATAAAAAAATTGTTTTAAAACCCCGGGTGTTTTGTTGGGAATCAAGTTCACCGTATACTATAAATAAAGAAGTGAGTCCACAGACTCACTTTATGATTAATTCGACAGGCTATCTACAGAATCCAAAGCGCTTTCCTGATTTTGGAATTCTTTAATTAAATCTTCTTCTTGTTTACGTATCTTTTCATCATCATCGTATCCTTCATCAGGAGAATATAAGCGGGCAAATAAGCCAAGATATTTATTGAATTCATCTGCTTTTTCTTCTATCATTTCTCTATCCTGATTTACTAGTAACAGATCAACCACACCACGATACCGTTCTACATTGGTTACGATCTCTTCGGCATACTGGTATTGATCTCCAATTTCCAGGTTTCCGAAATAGGTGAGCTGTTCCTGGTATTTTTTTGCCACTTTTTCCCAAAGATCCCGGGCTTTTTGTTTTTCTCCTACCTGATAATATCCAGTGATATAGGGCTCTAACAATGTGTAATATTCATAATATTCAATCGGCATTTTTTCCATGGCCAGGTCTATGATCTGGGTAGCCTTATCTTTTTTACCTTCTTCGATAAGTGTTTCTACCAATCTTGCAAGATTGCTCCTGTAAGTGATGGCATTTTTCCTGGTTTCAGGGTCATGATATATATTTGGATCTTCGCTATTTCCCCAATCCCAGCTGGTTACATTTTTATACATAAGATCGGTATCAATTCTACCCATCTCAAAAGGATTGCGTTTGTCTAGTTTTGTAAGTATGGGGACTAGTTTATAGGTAACTCCGTCTAGTTGAAGATAATCTTTCATCCATAAAAAATCATCATCTCCATAGCTTCCACCGGTAAAATAGATAGGTCTTTCCCAATTATTATTGGCGATAATGTCAAGCATCAGAAGCCGGTTTTTGAACAACAAGTCTCCTTTCAGATGAATATCTATGTAAGGAACTATGAGATCGGCATCTTTTGCAGATACAATGCCGTTTTTAAGTACGGCTTCTTTATTTACAGGGATCCTGATATGTTTTGTAGGAAAAGTATTTACCTTTTTACCACTTTGTAAATCACCTTTGGTTCTTGGATCATTGCTTTCTATCCATCGCATCCAGTTTTTAATCAACATGGTATCATTGGTCACCGGTTTATAATAAATAGCATCATTATTACCAAAACGATAGAATTCATGTGTTAACTGAGAAGGAATAGGTTTGCCTTCGTATGCAGCCCTCTTCATTTGATCAATATACCAGTCTGTCGCAAAAAGGCTGGTGTTTACGGTTCGCACATCGGTGCGATAGCCCTCGATCTCTTGTGCATACCACAACGCAAATGTATCATTGTCACCTATGGTAAAGAGAATTGCATCTTTCTGGCAGGATTGTAAGTACATTTTTGCCATAGATTGTGCAGTATACCGATTTGAACGATCATGGTCATCCCAATTTTGAGCGGCCAAAAGCACAGGAACGGCAAGTAAACATACTACAGTAATAACAGGGGCAAGTATTTTTGGTTTTACATTGTCTTTAAGCAGATCAAACAAGGCATAGACTCCAAACCCTATCCAGATGGCAAATACGTAGAATGAGCCAACCAAGGCATAATCCCGTTCTCTGGGTTCAAAAGGTCTTTCGTTGAGATATATTTTTAGTGCTAATCCCGTAAACAGGAAAAAAACAAGCAATACCCAAAAGTTTTTCTTGTCACGCTGAAACATAAATACAAAACCGATAAGTCCTAGCAGTAGCGGTAAGAAATAATAGGTGTTACGAGCTTTATTGTTAAGGGCATCACCAGGCAGGTTGTCCTGAGGTCCTATATGTGCTTCATCGATAAAATTAATACCGCTAAGCCAGTTTCCTTCGAGGCTGGTAAGCTGACCCTGATTGTCATCCTGCCTCCCTACAAAGTTCCACATAAAATAACGCCAGTACATATATCCCATTTGATAATCAAATAAATAGGTGATATTATCCCATAATGATGGTTTTTCGACGTTGATATAATTACCAAAGGATTGTAAGAATTTATGATAATCTTCATTGTCTAACTCTCCATTGGCATATTCACTTCTAAACTGCATTACTGCTTTCTGCAATTCTTCTTCACTTTGATATTCGGGCTTTATAGTAAAATTAATCGGACCCGTATATTCCATATAATTGGCAATATGCTCTGTACTCCACATTCTTGGTAAAAATGCTTTGTGGGCATCATCCAGGTTTTGTCTTGCATTTTTCCAATCGTTTACGATGATATATTTTCCGGTTTTGAGGTCTTTTTCATATTTTGGTTTATCATCTTCGTATGGATTGTTTTCATCAAGACCGGCATAGATTTCTGTAAACTGCGGGCCATAAAACAAGTGTGTTTCGGGGTATTGTTCAAGATTATAGTATGCCAGAAGCTCTCGGGCATTGTTTGGATTATTTTCATTGATTACCGTACCTGCATTTGCCCTGATGGGCAGCATCACCCAACTCGAGAAACCCACTAGAATAAATAGGACACATAATAACAATGTGTTGAGTTGTATATAGTCTTTTTTTCGTGTGTACCTTATTCCGAAATAAAAAGCTGCTGCAATAATGAGTAAAGCAATGATGGTACCCGAGTTAAAAGGAAGGCCTATAGAATTTACAAAAAACACCTCGGCAGCACCAAAGAACTTAAGCGTTGATGGCAGCAAAAGTTTAAAAATAAACAATAGTATTGCCACCACTACCACATTGGCGATGATAAAGTTTTTTACAGTGATTTCTTTATAATTCTTAAAATAATACAAAAGCCCTATGGCAGGAATAGAAAGTAATCCCATAAAATGTATCCCAAAAGATAATCCAACTATAAAAGCAATAAGAATCAGCCACCTATTTCCTCTCGGTTTATGCATATCCCGTTCCCAGAGCAATCCCAGATAAAAAAGAATTGACAATATACAGGTTGCCATAGCATATACTTCGGCTTCGACAGCATTAAACCAAAAACTATCTGTGAATGTAAACGCCAAAGCGCCTACCATTCCACTGCCTAGTATCGCAAATGCTTTGCTTTGCGTTAATTCCTCATCTTTTATAATGACCTTTTTAACAAGAATAGTAATAGACCAAAACATGAATAGTATGGCAAAAGCACTGGCAATTGCCGATGTCATATTCACCATTAATGCAACCTGAGTGGGATCTGATGCGAATGCAGAAGCAAATGCTCCTATCATTTGAAATAGTGGCGCCCCGGGGGGATGACCTACTTGTAATTTTGAAGCTGTTGCAATATATTCTCCTGCATCCCAAAAACTAGCAGTGGGCTCTACCGTCATTGAGTATACGCATAAAGCGATAGCAAAAACTATCCATCCTAATATTTTATTCCACTTGGTAAAGTTGAATGTACTCATAAGATTGTATCGGGTTATATAACTTGTGGCGAATTTAGCAATAAAAATACTTTCCACTTAGGTTTTTTTGCAAACGCTTAACAGAAGTTTATATTTTAAGGAGTATTAGGAGCATTTAGGAATACAGAATTAGGAGTAAATTTTTAATAAAAATGTTTGCAGACCCGAAAGATTGTTTTAAATTTGCACCCGCATTCAACGTATTGGTCTATGGTGTAACTGGCAACACGTCTGGTTTTGGTCCAGAAGAGTCTAGGTTCGAGCCCTAGTAGACCAACTGAGTAGGAGTAACAAGTATCATGTTACTCCTTTTTTATTGTAAGAAAGAATAGATATTCTTGTCTGGAGGCCATCTATATTTTAAAAGTCAATACGGGTCTTTTGGCATGATTTACCACATCTTCTCCCAAGCTACCATTGATAAAATGTGAGATGCCTTTTCGGCCATGAGTGCTGATCCCGATCATACCGGCACGTACAGATCCTGCAAAATTTAGAATTCCTTTTTCTACAGTGATATCATTATAAATATTCAATGTATAATTATCCATAGCCATATCAGATATCATACTGTTCATTTTCTCTTCAGTCTCATAAGTGGTTTTAAAGCCATTGGCTGTATTGATCCAAACCAGGTGAAGTTTTGCATCTATTGTCTTAGAGAACTCGTGAGCTGCCAATAAACAGGGTTTGTCCTCATCATCAAAGTTTGTTGCATATACAAAATCGTTAATATCAAAAATCTCACAATCTTCCTTAATTACCAATACTGGTTTTTTTGAAGTACGCACTACTTTTTCGGCATTAGAGCCAATAAACAGTTCTTCAAAACCGGTCGATCCATGTGAGCCCATGATGATGATATCTACTTCATTTTTCTTGCTCGAATCGATAATCCCCTTCATTACATCTTCAAAACTTACGGTTTCTATGACTTCAATATCTTTTAAAAAATCTTGTTCGAGAACTTCCTCAAACTTTTTATGCGCTTGTTTCATAAAAAAAATAGCTTCGGGTGCCGGTGCCGGTGCACCAGAAGACATCAAATCGGTGAGGTGCATAGGAAGTTCAAGAATATGTAGTAAATAGATGGTGGCATCATTTTTTTTGGCGATTTGCGCTGCAACTTTTAATGCACTATCTGCCTGCTTAGAAAAATCTGTTGGTACAAGGATACTTTTGATCATAATATCACTTTTTTGAAATAAGTTAGTTAATAATTGTTTATGGTTTAGAGCTTCTATGCAACTATGTCATAAAACCAAATGATGATAATTTTGTTTACTTCCTTAAAAGTAAGGAAACTATCTTAAATTTACGAAATAAATTCATCCCTTGTGATATTTTGAATCTAAGATATTATTGCTATCTTTGCACCGTTGAAATTAAAAAACCAGTGAGGGGACGAAAAGTCCCCTCTTTTTATCTGTTTATGTCATTAAAAGATAAGACTCAGAGATTGTTGGACGAAGCACTTGCAGAAAACCCGTCTTTATTTCTAATAGATTGCAAAATTCATCCCGATAATAGTATAGAAGTTACTATCGATGGAGATGATGGTGTTACAGTAGAAAATTGTATTGCAGTTAGTAGAGCCATCGAACATAATTTGGATCGGGATGAGGAAGATTTTTCGCTTCAGGTGATGTCTGCAGGAGTATCAGAAGGGTTAAAACATATTCGGCAATACAAAAAAAATGTGGGTAGAAAACTTAAAGTAAAAACCCACTTAGCAATTGTAGAAGGAGAATTGATTCGGGTAACAGACGATGCAGTTACCTTGACGTGGAAAGCCAGAGAGCCAAAACCGGTAGGGAAAGGTAAGATCACAGTGACCAAAGAGGCTGTGATAGCTTTTGAAAATATTGTAGAAGCAAAAGTTATGATAACATTTTAATTATAAAATTGATATGGAAAATATCGCATTAATAGAATCATTTTCAGAATTCAAAGATGATAAGTTTATAGATCGTGTAACGTTGATGTCAATCTTAGAAGATGTGTTTAGAAATGCTCTGAAGAAGAAGTTTGGTAGTGATGACAATTTTGATATTATTATTAATCCCGATAAAGGCGATTTAGAAATTTGGAGAAACCGTATTGTAGTAGCAGATGGCGAAGTAGAAGATGGAAACCAGGAAATATCATTAACTGAAGCGCAAAAGATAGAACCCGATTTTGAGGTAGGCGAAGATGTATCAGAAGAAGTGAAGTTGATCGATCTTGGAAGACGTTCGATTCTGGCACTGCGCCAGAATTTGATTTCTAAGATCCATGAACATGACAATACTAATATATATAAACAGTTTAAAGAATTAGAAGGAGAAATTTATACGGCAGAAGTACATCATATTCGGCATAGAGCAATCATTATGCTGGATGATGAAGGTAATGAGATCATACTGCCTAAAGACAGGCAAATACCTTCAGATTTTTTCCGTAAAGGAGAAAATGTAAGAGGAGTTATCGAGTCGGTAGAACTTAAAGGTAATAAGCCATCTATCATTATGTCGAGAACATCACCGCTGTTTTTAGAAAAACTATTTGAATCAGAAATACCAGAAGTTTTTGATGGTTTAATAACCGTTAAAAAAGTGGTGAGAATCCCAGGAGAGAAAGCCAAGGTAGCTGTAGATTCTTATGATGATAGAATAGATCCGGTTGGTGCCTGTGTAGGGATGAAAGGTTCTCGTATACACGGTATTGTGAGAGAATTAGGAAATGAGAATATTGATGTAATCAATTATACAAACAATGTACAATTGTATATTACCAGGGCATTAAGTCCTGCAAAAGTTACTTCTATTAAAATTAATGAAGATGGTACCCGCGCCGAGGTAATGCTAAGACCAGAAGAAGTGTCTAAAGCAATTGGCCGGGGAGGGCATAATATTAGGCTTGCTGGTCAATTAACAGGGTATGAGATTGATGTATTTAGAGAAGGAGTAGAAGAAGATGTTGAGCTTACCGAATTTTCTGATGAAATCGAATCCTGGATCATCGAAGAATTTGCTAAAATAGGATTGGATACAGCAAAGAGTATTTTGGAACAGGATATGGCAGATTTGGTGAAGCGAACAGACCTTGAAGAAGAGACAGTGGGAGAAGTGATTAAAATATTAAAATCAGAATTTGAAGATTAACCACATGATGTATGGTTTTGAAAAACAAAGGTTTTTCTAGTGGTTAATCCCGAACTAGAGTTGCTTAATTTTGAGTGTTGAAAAACTTAGCAAATCTTATTCGATTACCAGGAAAATCATAAATCAGTAGGAATTTTCCGGATTAATAAACACAATTCATTTATATTTGAGTGCAAAATAATAAGGCGTTTATGGCTGAAACAGGAACAATGAGATTAAATAAAGTATTACGCGAATTCAATATCTCGCTAGATCGGGCTGTTGACTTTTTGAATTCAAAAGGTCATGAGATAGATGCGCGTCCTACTACAAAAATTTCTTCAGAGGTATATCAGCTCTTGTTTGATGAATTTCAGACGGATAAGAGTAAAAAGGTAGCTTCAAAAGAGGTTGGGGAAGAAAAAAAGAAAGAGAAAGAAGCATTGCGTGTACAGATTGAACATGAGCTGGAGGAAAAACGTAAAATTGCTGAAGCTCGTGAAGTCGTAAAAGCCAAAGCCCAATTGAGCGGACCAAAGCAGGTTGGCAAGATTGAATTAGATAAAAAGAAGGAAGAAGTACAAAAGCCCGAAGAAAAAGTAGGTACTACTCCTAAAAAAGAAGAAGTTAAAACTAAGAAACCCGAAATTGTTTCTAACAGGCCAGAGAAGAAGAGTATTAAGATAACCAAGGAAGCTCCGAAAGTTATAGAAAAGAAAGAAGTAGCTAAAGATAAAGAACCTGTTGTTACCAAAGAAGAACAGGTTACTACGAAGAAAGAAACAGAAACTGAAGTTTCTTCAGAAGCCGATAAGGTTAAAACCCAGTATAAAAAGTTGGATGGTCCTAATTTTACAGGACAAAAAATTGATTTAGCTCAGTTTAAAAAACCTCCTAAAAAGAAGGAGGAAAAACCAGATAAGAAAACGGCAGAAGCGGGAGATGCTGCAAAAAAACGCCGAAGAAGAATAAGTAAAGAAAGTGGTGTTCAAGGATCTGGAGGCGGAAGATCGGGAGGCCAATCCGGCGGAGGAAACAGAGGAAGAGGTCCTGCAAAAGGAAAAAGACCAGCTATTGTAAAGGAAGAACCCAGTGAGGAAGAAGTACAAAAGCAGGTAAGAGAAACCCTTGAAAAATTACAAGGGAAATCTAATAAATCAAAAGCAGCTAAGTATCGTAGAGATAAGAGAGATCAGCATCGCCAGAAAGCCGAAGATGATGTAGCGCAACAAGAGCAGGAAAGTAAAGTGCTTAAGGTAACCGAGTTTGTTACCGCTTCTGAGGTAGCTACGATGATGAATGTGCCTACTACCGAAATAATTTCTGCTTGTATGTCACTTGGTATTATGGTCACCATGAACCAGCGTTTGGATGCAGAGACACTTTCTATTGTTGCAGATGAGTTTGGTTATGAGGTTAATTTTGTGACAGCCGATATTGAAGAATCTATCGAAGAAATCGTAGATGCACCCGAAGATCTGGTAAATAGAGCGCCAATTGTTACAGTGATGGGACATGTAGATCACGGTAAAACATCCTTACTCGATTATATTAGAGAAGAAAACGTTATAGCTGGAGAAAGTGGGGGGATTACCCAACATATCGGTGCATATGGTGTGCAATTAGAAGATGGACAAAAGATTGCATTTCTCGATACTCCCGGTCACGAGGCGTTTACAGCGATGCGTGCCCGTGGTGCACAGGTAACAGATATGGCAATTATTGTAATTGCTGCAGATGATGATGTAATGCCGCAGACCAAAGAAGCGATTAGTCATGCACAGGCAGCTGGAGTTCCGATAGTATTTGCAATTAATAAAATAGATAGGCCAGAGGCAAATCCCGAAAAAATAAAAGAGAAATTGGCTTCTATGAACCTGCTGGTAGAAGATTGGGGAGGAAAGATTCAATCCCATGATATTTCTGCAAAGACAGGACTTGGAGTGAAAGAATTATTAGAAAAAGTACTTCTTGAAGCCGAAATTCTTGAATTGAAAGCGAATCCTAATCGATTGGCTTCGGGTACCGTGGTCGAAGCGTTCCTGGATAAAGGTCGGGGATATGTATCTACCATTTTAGTACAGACAGGAACCCTTAGAGTAGGAGATTATGTTCTTGCCGGTAAAAATAGCGGTAAGGTGAAGGCGATGCATGATGAGAGAGGAAATAATGTAAAAGAAGCAGGGCCATCAACACCAGTTTCTATCTTAGGACTCGATGGTGCGCCACAGGCAGGAGATAAGTTTAGTGTGCTGGAAGATGAACGAGAAGCCAAAGATATTGCTTCAAAACGAGCACAATTGCATAGAGAACAATCTGTGCGTACCCAAAGACACATTACACTCGATGAAATTGGTCGTCGAATTGCATTGGGAGACTTCAAAGAATTAAACATCATTCTAAAAGGTGACGTTGATGGTTCTGTTGAAGCATTGACAGATTCGTTCCAGAAATTATCTACCGAAGAAATCCATGTAAATATTATACACAAAGCGGTTGGTGCAATTACAGAAAGTGATGTATTGCTTGCCTCGGCGTCTGATGCTATTATTATTGGATTTAATGTAAGACCTGCCGGAAATGCCAGACAGGTTGCAGATAAAGAAGAAATAGATATCAGAACGTATTCTATCATTTATGATGCAATAAATGACTTGAAAGATGCCATGGAAGGAATGCTTTCTCCTGTAATGAAAGAAGAAATTACCGGTACTGCAGAAATTAGAGAAACATTTAAGATTTCTAAGATTGGTACTATTGCAGGATGTATGGTTCAAACAGGTAAGATTTTCAGAAATTCAGGAATACGATTGATAAGAGATGGAGTTGTGATATATACTGGCGAGCTTTCTTCTTTAAAACGTTTTAAAGATGATGTTAAAGAAGTATCCAAGGGATATGATTGTGGTCTGCAGATTAAGAATTATAATGATATCAAAGAAGGAGATGTGGTAGAAGCTTATCAAGAGGTTGCAGTGAAGAAAAAACTATAAGTCTTATAAAATACTCGATATGATAAACAATAAAACCCGGCATATGCCGGGTTTTTTGTGACGGTACATTTGTTTGGCAGAAGCTACATCAAATAGACTCCTGTTTATTGCCTGCAATCTTAAGTTCAGCTTACTGTTTTGAGCCAGCTTTACCTTGATGGCTTTTCAAAATAAAGTTTCATTTAGAACTCATGATGGGCTCTTAATTAAACACAATATTCACGCAAGAATCTTTATATAAGTCTTTTAGCACAAATTCGACTGCTTTTCTGGCGTTTTCTGCTTTTCCTATCAATGTTCCTTTAAAACTAATTTTTCCGGAGCCTCTGTTCCAGTAAAACTCATTATTGTCAGATTTTATAATACGTTTGTCGTTTTTGGTCGTTATCTGAAAAGCATCAAATTCCTGGCTATATTCAAGTCCCGAAGGAAAATATACTTCGGTTACAAATTTGGTAGAACCTTTTCCGTATACATAACAAACGCACTCTCCTATATCCTTTGCTTCAGAAACTCTCACCATATTGTTTTGCACAATCTTCCAGCCACCATTTACCCGAATTCCAACCAAATTCATTAGCATGGTTCCTTTTTCAGCAGATTTTTTACCAACAAAGGACTCAAAGTTAATCACTGCCGAAATAGTACCTGCTGTTTCTTTCTGACTGTGAAAAATAATCTTATCCAATGTCAATTTAAAACCATAATTATCATCATTAATAATATCATCCAGCTGTGAAGAAATATCTTTTTTATCATAATCTTTTCTCACAAGAGCCCCAGATAAGTTTACATATACCGTATTTCCTTTGTATTTTTCATCAAATAAACCCAATACATCACCTTTTTTGGTTCCCTGAGTTAATGCATTCATTTTATTGATATACTCCATCAATAATTTTTTCATAGGCTCTTTTTCATTGTAAGTGTAAGTGTATCCCTGATTGAATCCACAAAATAAAAAGAGCAACATAACGACGATTGTAATTTTTTTCATAAATAATGAGATATTAGTTAAACTCTATTAAGATACAAAATTTTACTCAAACCGGGTAATTAGACGGTCTTATTTTTTATGATAAAGTACTTAATTCCAGTAGTTTAATTACTGTTTTTAAGTTTCGGGTGGTTGCATTACACCGCAGTTTTTTCTCAAAGAAATTGTTGTGCAGTTTGGTCCTTCCGTAACCATTGGCTGCATAGAAATAAACGACTTGTTGAGTAATAACAAATTCTTCCGGATCATATGAAGTAGCTGTAAGTTCTTTTATTGCTAAAGAATCCGGTTCTCCAGACAATAGCGTAAAAAACATCTTTTTATCTTCGATTTCTTCATTTTTAAGCGGTTCAGAGAATGGATTATCCCTATGAATCGATCGCAATGTTTGATGGGTAAAAACTAGTACAGGAACATCAAACCCAAATTGTGTTACAATTCCTTTTTCAATCGATTTGCTTATGATGTCGGTATCGGCGATCTTACTTTGAAACACAACATTTCCACTTTGGATATAGGTAGTGACCGATGTAAAACCCAGGTCTTCAAACATAGTTTTGAGATCTGTCATTTTGACCTTTTTATGGCCGCTTACGTTGATCCCCCGAAGCAAGGCGATGTATGTGTTCATAGTTTTAGGTTATTGAATTATTAAGTTACTAAGTTATTAATTTACTGAGTTATTAAGTATTTGGGTTTATTGCTGCTTATTTCTTCAATTCATTCCTTGGCCCCGAAACATCAGATTCACCTGCATACTTCTTAACCCATAACTCTCTTTATCTGTAACACCGTATCGATTCATATACACTTCATAACCTCACCCCTCAAAGCGAAGCATGCTTATCTGCTATTGCCTGCGCAGCGATAAAACCGCCGGTCCAGGCATTTTGAAAATTAAACCCTCCTGTGATGGCATCGATATTTAATACCTCTCCTGCAAAATACAAATGATGATGCTTTTTACTTTCAAAAGTTTTAAAATTCACCTCTTTCAGGTCTATTCCTCCGGCAGTTACGAATTCTTCTTTAAACGTACTTTTTCCTTTTACAGAATAGATCCCTTGAGTGAGTTGCTCTGATAAGGTTTTCAGCTGAAATTTGTTCACATCGGCCCAACGGGTATCGTTTTTTATTCCTGAAGCTATCACCAGGTTCTGCCAGAGCCTTTTGGGTAGCTCAAACTGCGGGTATTTAAAAATTTGTTGCTTTGGGTTCTGACCTTTACACACTTTAAGATCTTTAACCACTTCTTGTTGATTAGCGTGTTGAAGCCAGTTGACTTCGATCTCAAAATCATAGTCATATGCATTCAATTCTATCGCTCCCCAGGCAGAAAGTTTTAAAATCGCCGGGCCACTCATTCCCCAATGGGTAATCAATAAAGGGCCTTCGCTTGATAATTTAGAATTTTTAACCTTTATCAATGCATCTGTTACCACTCCCGGAAGTGAGGCAATTCTAGGGTCTTTGATATTAAATGTAAACAGTGAGGGAACCGCATCAATTATAGTATGCTCCAGTTCCTGAAGAAGGTTCCATATCTTTGGATTGCTGCCTGTGGCAATCATGAGTTTTTTTGCCATAAAATCCCCCTGATTGGTGATCACCTTCCAACATGTATTTTCTTTATAAAAACTCTTGACAGAGTGATTGGTAAGAATTTCGATGTGTAATCTTCTTGCTTCTGAGAAAAAACAATCGATAATCGTTTGTGAAGAATTCGACACCGGAAATATCCTTCCATCATCTTCAATCTTCAATGCCACTCCCCGACGATCAAACCAATCTATGGTATCGCCTGTCATAAAACTATGAAACGGACCTTTTAATTCTTTTTCCCCTCTGGGATAATTTTTACATAATTCATCTGGAATAAACTCGGCATGAGTTACATTACATCGCCCGCCGCCAGACACACGAACTTTGGACAGGACATCCTTGCCTCTTTCGAGAATGGCGATTTTAAGGTTTGGGGCATTCTCAGCCACATTGATGGCGGTAAAAAATCCGGCAGCTCCACCGCCAACGATTATCAAATCATAGGTCATACTACAAAATTCGGAAAATCTGTGATGATACCATCAACATTCCACGATTTTGATGTGTCAATGAACTCAGGGAGGTTTACTGTCCACACATATACCCGATATCCCTGCTCTCGGGCAATGGCTATCTCATCTTCGGTCAACGACGAAATGGGGGGATGTATCGAGAATGCCTCTAATTCCTTAGCAACAGGAAGTGCTGTGGTGATGTTTTCTTCGGTTAGGACTCCTAATTTGAATTCGGACGTCCTCTTTTTCACATCAAACAACTGTGAGTGATCAAAACTGGAAATGATAAAGTGATCGTAATTCCAGCTAGTCTTTTCAATATGTTCCTCAACCAATTTGGCAGTTGGCAGTGCCGTGCCTTTCCCTTTTAATTCAATATTCAATTCACATCGTGCATTGATGAGGTCCAACACTTCTTGTAAGGTTGGAATACTAAATCCTTCCTCGGTTCTAAACTGTTGTAACTGCTGTAAGGTATAATCGGCCACCTTGCCTTTACCATTGGTAGTTCTGTCGAGGGTTTCATCATGAATTACCATGAGTTCACCAGATTTACAACAATGCACATCGATCTCGATACCATCTACGTTATATCGCAAAGCTTCTGCAATGGATTCCAGTGTGTTTTCGGCAACCAGACCGGCAGCACCTCGATGTCCGAATAGTTTCATACATCACTTATTTAATAGTGTTTAAAGTTGGAAGACCAAGGTTTGGTGTCAAATTTCCAACTTTGTACATTTCCTGCATAAAAATAAGTAAATCTATCTCCAGAACCTATAGGAACTAAGCTACAATGTTTTGTTTATGGTGCGGTTATATATCTGTCTTATCAAAAATCATGCATTAGAGCAACGATTTTAAGGTTGTTTTGAAATTAAGATTTTGTTTGTTTACTTAATTCTTTGATAAAATAGCATGGGTAGATACCTACTTTTCTATAAAATGCTTTGGCAAATGCCTCAGAGTTATTGAAACCAATTTCTTGGGCAATGGCTTTGACCGTATATTTCCTAAATACTGTATCTGACTTCAGTTTATCAATTACAAAGTCTACCCGCAAATCATTTATGTAATTACTAAAACTTTTTTCTTTAAAAGTATTTACAACCTTGGAGAGGTAGCTGGAATTTGATCCGAAACTTTTTGCTAAGTCTTTGGTGTTTAGGTTTTGTTTAAGGTATCCCTGTTTTTCTTCAAATTGTTGTAGTCGATTCAGTAAGTTATCTAAAGTTTCTTTAGTCATCCAGGATGATCCAGATTGGTCACCTCGTGATTGGTCATTTTTTTGGTTGTCACCCGAAGTTTCGTCAAGTAGTTTTAAGAATCGTTTTTTATATAGTTCTTGTCTGTAGTAATAATACCCAACTCCAAATATGCTTATTCCCAAAAGTATGGATATGATCCAGTTTCTTGATGAAATAATAGTGTTTTTCTTTTCTAATACAGCGATGATTTGTTCTTTTTCTTGAATAAGTTTTTGGGTATCATATTTTTGAGATAGATTCTTTGAAACATATTTATAGTTATCATTTAGGATGCTATCTAAACTTATAAGACGTTCTAAATAAACTAATTGTAATTTTTGATTATGATTTTCCTTATAATAATCAATAAGCATTTCATATCCTTCTCTAGCTTCGGGTAATAAGTCTTTAGTTTGCGTAAAAATAGTATCCACTTTTTTAAGATATTTTATAGATAGTTCTTTTTGTTGTAATGCGGCATAAGTTTTAGCTAAATAAAAGTAACCTTCAGATCTATTTGGCTTACTGTCTAATTTATCAAAATATTTTAAAGATTGTTCTATAGCTTTTCTAGATTCGTTAAAACTCTGCATGTAATACTTTATTACTCCTTCATTAAGTAATAAAAGATTTATATATTTCTCGTTTTTTAAAAGTTTAGCTTTTTCTAAACCTAGATTATTGTAATAGATTGCAGAATCTAATACTCGCATATTTTTATATGTGAATGCAATGGCATGAATTGCATTTGTTGAGAAACTAGATTTAACCCTTTTATCTAGATTTCTCTCTGAAAAATCTAGATTATTTTTATGTATTATTAAAGCCTCTTTTGAATGACCTATCCTATCCTTTAAAACTCCAATCAAATGGTTACTTTCAAAAACTACATTAGGATTGAAAAAATGTTGACTTGCGTACTCGTTAGCAATTAAAAAGTTATCAAGTGCTAGCTTTATTTTTCTTAAATCGAAATAACCTTCTCCTTTAATCATGTAACCATTAGCAGGGTAATTAAAAGTAACCCTATTCTGGTTATACTTGATTATGGAGTCTCCATAGCTTACCTTTTGCATGCCCTTATAAATACTCGAAAGAATTACAAAACCATCACTAGTAGATTCTATATTGTTTTCTCTCTTACCTTTTTGGATATAAGCATGTGAAAACACCTTTTTATCTTCTTTACTTCCTGATTCTCTATAAAGCTTTAAAAGATCTGAATATGATTTTTGAATCAAAGAATCTGACACCTGAAACGATTGCCCATATCCTATAAAGCATATTAAAAGAAGAAAAACAGCTGTTATTTTAAATGTTTTTTGGTGTATTATATTCATAGAAAACAAATTTCTTTACGAGTCAAAAGTATCTAAATAATGACATCAACATCAAAATAATCTACCTCATAATCAAAAATACTGTACTGTTTTTGTAAAAAACGGCTTTCGGAACTTAGTGCCTCATCCCCAGCTATTTTTTAGGAAGGAACCTCAATCTAGAAATAACCCTTCCTTTTTGGGTTCGAAGAATCGGGATATAATAGAATCAACAGTTTTGTTTGATATCAGATGCTAAGTAATTCGCAATAGTAATATATCGAAATTATATGAGAACAGAGTAAAAGGCTCTATTAATAATTTCATAATCAATGCTTTATATTGTATTAAGTATGTCGATTTTTATAAAAATCGACATACTTCTCTTGCTTTTAGGAAATCTTCACCCCACCTTTGAAATAGCAAAAACAACAATATAACAATATCATGAGATCCTGCCCATTCCCTCCAGAACGTAATTTTATCGTCAAAACCTTTCGAATACCCAAACAGAAAGTATTTTTGTTAACTGATACTGCATTTTTATCAAAATGTCCAGAGGTATTCTATAGCGCTCAAACTACCTTTGTTTTTACTTAGCTTTCTTTACCACCTCATTTCTTTATCCTAAAAAACGCACGTAAACCCGATCATAATTCTTGCTATTGAATAAAAAGAATAGTAACCATCAAACAACCACAACCATGAAAATTATTATGAAACATGTTGAGCTTATCGAGCGTATTGATCGGCTTATACGTTTGCAGGCAACTGGCACACCCGAAGAACTTGCAAAGCGTTTGGGTATTTCTAAAACCAAATTATACCGCATGATCCATATGATGAAAGAGCTAAATGCTCCTGTCGAGTATGATTTTGCCATACAGAGTTTTACGTATGTTAAAGAAGTAGGTTTTAGATTTGGATTTTACGCTAATCCCTTCTTTCCCGATGAGCTAAATCCTTTTGTAGGATGATTAAAGGTTTGAGGGCTCTGCCAAAGGCAATGTGAGAGGTGAGGAAATAGGGAATGTGGCACCGGAAGTCTGAAGTCTGGAGTTGGAAGAGAGAAGTTGTCTGTTGTCTATCTGAGTATGTTTGAAAGACCTTCAACACAGTGTGCATTGGTAACAATACAGAACGTTTTAATAACAGCAATCATTTAAATGCAGAAAAACCTGTAATGTCCATCCCGGTGATCAACAAGTGGATATCGTGTGTACCTTCGTAAGTGATCACACTTTCCAGGTTCATCATATGCCGCATAATACTATATTCGCCGGTGATACCCATGCCACCCAGAATTTGTCTGGCCTCTCTGGCAATTTTTATCGCCATGTCTACGTTATTACGCTTTGCCATAGAGATTTGCGCGGTAGTGGCTTTGCCTTCATTACGCAGTACTCCCAATCGCCAGGCCAGTAACTGGGCTTTGGTAATCTCTGTGATCATCTCTGCTAATTTTTTTTGTTGTAATTGTGTTGCCCCGATCGGTTTGTCAAACTGAATACGTTCTTTTGCATATCGCAAAGCCGTATCATAACAATCCATTGCCGCACCAATAGCTCCCCAGGCAATGCCATATCGGGCAGAATCCAAACAACCCAGCGGAGCGCCCAATCCACTTTTGTTAGGTAACAGGTTCTCTTTGGGCACTTTTACATTATCAAAAATCAGTTCTCCTGTTGCCGAAGCACGAAGCGACCATTTATTATGGGTTTCGGGGGTGGTAAAACCCTCCATCCCTCGTTCTACAACAAGCCCATGAATTCTTCCTTCCTCATTTTTGGCCCAAACCACTGCAATATCTGCAAAGGGGGCATTAGAGATCCATAGTTTTGCACCATTCAACAAGTAATGATCTCCTTTATCTTTAAAATTGGTGGTCATACCACCGGGATTGGATCCATGATCGGGTTCGGTAAGCCCAAAGCAGCCCATAAACTCTCCGGAAGCTAATTTTGGAAGGTATTTTTTTCGTTGTTCTTCAGAACCGTATTTCCAGATGGGGTACATCACCAAAGAGGATTGTACCGAGGCTGTAGATCGTACTCCAGAATCCCCGCGCTCTATCTCTTGCATGATCAATCCATAACTTATCTGATCTAGTCCTGCACCTCCATATTCCTCGGGTATATAGGGGCCAAATGCTCCTATTTCGGCAAGCCCTTTGATAATTTGATCAGGGAATTCTGCACGTTGGGCATAGTCTTCAATAATAGGGGATACTTCGCGTTTTACCCAGCTACGTGATGCATCACGAACCATTTTATGCTCATCGCTCAACAATTCATCAATCTGGTAATAATCTGGTGCCTGGAACAAATCTGGTTTCATATTTTAAATTATTTTCAAAATTATTGACTGTAAGTAGCTAGCAAATGTAATTAATGAAAAAAAAGCAACCAATTTTTTTGAGGTTTTTAAAAACGAACTCAAGATGAGTTCTATACAATGAATTAAAAAAATAACCTTTCTAAATCAAAAAACAGTTGAGCGATTGTATTGTTTTCCACTTTCTCCAAGATCCGTGTATAAATTCCGCAGTTTGAAACTTTTTTCTACACAAATCTGGGATTCCTTAAAAGGTAAAATAAAAACTAATTTGTTTTAAAATATTATAAATCAATTATTTACGATAAAGGTGTGCCATCCTGATGTATCTGGCATAATTATTCTATATAGTACTGGTATAACAATAAAATTTAAAATTAAAATAACATGAAAAATTTATTTGTATTACCAGTATTAGCTTTTGGATTATTAGTAGGAACACAAACTATGAATGCTCAGGAAGTAGCTTCAACAGACAAAGCAGAAGTTACTACAACTGTTCAGGATAAATATATAGACCTAGCTGTAGAAAATTTACCGCAAAAAGTTCTTGATGCTGTAGCCAAAGATTTTGCTGGTGCAACTATCGAAAAAGCAGGAGCTAAAGAAGATGCTTCAGAATTTATGTTAGTATTAAAGCAGGGAGAAAAAACTATGGAAGTTTTCTGCGATGCAGATGGAAATTGGATCACTAAAGACTAATTGATAACAAGTAAAAGTCTTGACTTATAGTGTTATAAGTTAAACTTCGTAGAGTGATTGAATTTTGAAAAGGAGGGTTTTATGATAAAATCTTCCTTTTCTTATTGTACGACTACATTTTTAAATAAAAATCTTTGGTAAGATCAATATAGGCATCTGTATACTGATGTCTTGAGCTTTCTATAATAAGTTCATTGGTTTCTACCTCTTTCTCCTGAAACCCAAACAACAACATACTTCGTTTCGCTTCTGAAGTTGGAGTACCTTTTACCCTGGTAATTTTTTGAGGAAACAACGCTACTTGTGCTGCGATATCAAGCATTAGCTCCTCTTCCCGACAGGGGATAATTACTGCAAACAGGCCATTTTCAGATAATAATCTTGATGCTCCTGTCAATAAATGATCAAAGGGAAGCGCATCTTCAAATCTGGCCATATCACGTTTGGCATCAGAAGTTTTGTAATCTTCTGTATAGAATGGGGGATTACTCAGCAACAGCTCGTATTGATCATCAATTTCTTCTGCAAATTCCTGAAAAGAAGCATGATAACAGAACAGCCGATCTCCCCAGGAGGAGGCTTCAAAGTTGTCAACAGCCTGTTCATAGGCTTCTGCATCAATTTCGAGAGCATCGATGGTTTTTGCTTCAGATCGTTGAGCAGCCATTAAAGCAATAATACCCGTTCCTGTTCCTATATCCAGGATTGAGGTTACCGAATCATTAATCGGTACCCAGGCTCCCAGCAATACCCCATCGGTACCAATTTTCATAGCACAGCGATCCTGGTGAATAGTGAATTGTTTAAATTTGAAAGGCTCCATTAAAAAATTCCAATATTTGGGATTTGGTTTTTGGGATTTGAAGTTTATTTATAGGTATAGATCAATTAATCCCTCGGGAGCGTTGATCGTGATTACTTTGGCTTCTCGATCTATTGTGTCAATAAACTCATCGTTCATTGGGATAAGGATTTCGGTACCATTACGATCAATTTCAAAAAGGGGCTGTGCTGTAGTATCATTAATAGCTTTTATCACTCCAACTTCTCCAAAATCTGTATCTATAATGGTGAAACCTATGACTTCGTGATAATAAAATTTATTGCCTTCCAATTTTGGAAGTAATGTAAGTGGAAGATATAATGCTGCTTTCATAAGATCATCTGCATCTTCTTCTGAGTCTACATCTTCAAATTTTATGCGAAGCAAATCACTTTTATGAAGGCTACATTTTTCAATAAAAAATGGAACCAGGTTATTGTTGTAGTCAACAAACACTGATTCCATTTTTACATAACTTTCGGGTTCATCGGTATCCAATTTAATCAATACCTCTCCCTTAAAACTAAATTTACTTACGATTTTACCGAGATAGAAGCAATCTTCTTTCTTCATCGTTAATAGTGCAACTATTCTTCTTCGTTGCTAGCTTTTTCAGTTACCTCTTCAGCAGTAGCTTCAGTTTCAGTAGCTTCTTCAGCAACGTTCTCTGTAGTCTCTTCGGCTACTTCTTCTGTTACAGTTTCTTCAACCACCTCTTCTTTTGCAGCTTCTTCAACTACTTCTTCTTCAGAAGTTTCGGTTTCGACTGCTTCTTCTGGTTGATTTTTGGCTTCAACAGCTTCTTCAGTTTCAGCTTCAGGAGCAGTTTCTGCCTCGGCTACTTCTGCCTCTTCTGCAGGAGTTTCTACAGCTGTTGCTTCTGCTTCACGTTTTGCATTCACTTCTTTTTCGGTTTCCAAAGCTTTTGCCTTGGCTGCTGCTTCAGCTTTTGTTAACGCTTCTTTTTTAGCACTAACCGACCCTTCTTTTTCAGTTAACCAAGCTTGAAATTTTTCTTCCGCTTGTTCTTCTGTTAGAGCTCCCTTCTTTACTCCACCTGCCAGGTGATTTTTTAGTAAAACTCCTTTGTAGGATAAGATAGCTCTTGCAGTATCAGTTGGTTGGGCACCATTCTGTAACCATTTTACAGCATCATCAACATTTAAGTCAATACTGGCGGGATTTACATTAGGATTATAAGTACCTAATTTCTCAAGAAACCTACCATCTCTTTTTGCTCTAGCATCTGCTGCTACGATCCAGTAAAAAGGTTTTCCTTTTTTACCGTGTCTCTGTAATCTAATTTTAACAGGCATATAAATTAATTTTTGGGTACGCGACCCTGTTTATAATTAAGGGCGCAAAGGTAGGTAATTTTAATGAAAACGAAATCAATATAGTCAAAAGTTTATAAGATGTATGACCATGGAATATCTTTTTTATGCAATTTCCCTTGAACCTAAAGTCCATTTCTAGATAAAAATATCTATAATCCAACCAACTTTCATCTATAAAACGATTTATTTTGCGCATTTCATCGATTAAATATGTTTTTTTTTCGATAAAAAATTGCTTTAACGGTATTTTCATTATATGTTTGTAGGAATAAATAGAATTTACGGTTTTACCGTAAAAAAATCATACTAAAGCCCCATATTATGATTAAAAAAATTACCCCAATACTGGCAGTGATCTGCCTGATTTTTACTTCATGTACCACAGATATTGAAATCAATAACCCTGCTCTTCAAACAAAAATTGATGGAGAAATATTTAAATCATCCACAAAAAAAGCTGTGATCTATGATGATGGTACCTTGGTTATATCTGGAAGTGCCGGAGAAAAATCAATTAGTTTTACAACCTCATCTACCCATGTTGGAACCTATAAAACGGGGCAACAAACAGTGAGTAAGATAAGTTTTCAGAAAGACCAGACGAAATTTATTTCTAAAGAAGGAGATACAGAAGGAGTTGTGATCATTACAGAGATTTATAATAACGAAATCTCGGGTACTTTTTATTTTAAAAACCTAAAAGATGATTACAATAATACGATGAACTTCAGCGACGGATGGTTTTACAGATTACCTATAGAAAATGGTGTATTTGAAGAAGAAGTTACTGAAGTGATTAATCCTTGTCTGCTTAATGCATCCCTTACCGCGACTGTAGACGGAGATGAGATGATTACCGATGATCATTCTGCAGCATTATTTGGAATAGATGATACCTCTATTATAATTACTGCGACCAATGAAATCGAAGAGATTACTATTGTGTTTTCGGCAAGTGCTGTACCAGGACAATATTCGCTTACAGGATCTGGTGATTATAGTGCTTCATATGCTATGAATAATGATAAATCTTCGGTCTTATCAGGAAATTTAACGATCACCAACCACGATATTGAAACAAAATGTATTAGCGGAAGTTTCGAATTTGAAACCAGAAGCGGTGTTCAAATATCAGAAGGATTTTTTGATTTTGGATATTAACGTATAATTACCCCTACTAAACTTTATGTAAAAAAAGCGCTCATATTTTTTGTGAGCGCTTTTTTATTCTAAAAAAATTACGCTACAATTTAGTTAATAATTAAGGATAACTTTTCAAACGGTAAACGTATCATTTTAGTTATTTTTGAAAGTCCTCTGTAAGGGATAAATATATTGAAATACCTCTTTTTATGTACTTAGTTTTTGATACTGAAACCACCGGATTACCCAAACGATGGGATGCTCCTATTAGTGACACCGATAATTGGCCAAGGTGTATACAAATTGCCTGGCAGTTGCATGACGCAATGGGAAATTGTATTGAGCATCAGGATTATCTCGTGCAACCAGATGGATTCAATATTCCTTATGATGCCGAACAGATTCATGGTATTTCTACTGAATTAGCAGAGCAGGAAGGAATCACATTGAAAGAAGTGCTGGAGAAATTCAATATCGCATTGTCTAAGACTAAATTTATAGTCGGGCAAAATGTAGGTTTTGATGTAAATATCATGGGAGCCGAATTCTACCGTCTTGGTATTGATAACAATTTACAAAATCTGCTTGTTCTCGATACGTGTACAGAAACTACCGCAGCACTTTGTCAAATCCCTGGCGGGCGTGGTGGTAAGTTTAAACTACCTACCCTTACAGAGCTTCACGAATATCTCTTCGGAACCGCCTTTAATGAGGCTCATAACGCGACTGCCGATGTAGAAGCAACCACACGATGTTTCCTGGAGCTAATTCGTAAGCAGGTATTTACGCTGGAAGAACTTGATGTTCAGCCGGATTATTTTCAAAATTTTAAAGAAATCAATCCAGAACCGATTCAGCTCATTGGTTTAAAGCATATAAACCTCAAAAAGGCTTCACAAAGAATCAGGGAGACTCATGGTACCAAGAGTGATTCAGGTCTATCACAACAGGAGATCAAAGAGAATATTGCGGTGCTTGATCAGGTTAATTTTGCCCATTTGCATAATCACACCCAATTTTCGGTATTACAATCTACAACAAGCATTCCCGATTTGGTAAAAGTAGCCGCACAACATAAGATGAATGCAGTAGCGATGACAGATCATGCCAATATGATGGGAGCTTTTCATTTTGTGCAAGCAGTATCCAACCACAATAAAAGTATAAAAGCGACAAATGCTGAAGCTATAGAAAATGGTCTGCAACCAGAAGGTATAGCAATGAAACCCATTGTAGGTTGCGAGTTTTTTGTTTGCGAAAATCATAAAGACAAGACCAGAAAAGATAACGGGTATCAAACGGTGATGTTAGCCAAAAACAAGAACGGATATCACAATCTCGCCAAAATGTCTTCTATTGCCTTTGTAGATGGGTTTTATTATGTGCCTCGAATAGATAAAGAGATCATCAAGCAATATAAAGAAGATATTATTGTCCTTACCGGAAACTTGTATGGTGAAGTTCCCAGTAAAGTATTAAACATTGGGGAAAAGCAGGCAGAAGAAGCTTTACTTTGGTGGCAGCAGGAGTTTGGAGATGATCTTTATATAGAAGTTATGCGCCACAATCAGGAAGATGAGAACAGGGTAAACCAAGTATTAATTGGGTTTGCAAAAAAACACCATATAAAAACCGTTGCGACAAACAATACCTATTATTGTGAAAAGAAAGATGCTAACGCGCATGATATTTTATTATGTGTAAAAGATGGAGAAAAACAAGCCACCCCGATAGGCCGTGGTAGAGGATATCGCTACGGTTTACCCAACCAGGAATATTATTTCAAAACGCAGGAGGAGATGAAAAGCCTCTTCAAAGATTTACCAGAGGCCATTATAAATGTACAGGAGATTATAGATAAAATAGAACCTTTTGAGCTTGCAAGAGATGTATTATTGCCGGCTTTTGATATTCCACAAGAATTTCGGTCTGAAGAAGATAAAATTGATGGAGGAAAACGTGGTGAAAATAAATATCTGCGCCATCTTACGTATACAGGCGCAAAGAAACGATATGGAGAAATCGCTCCAGAGATTGATGAGCGCCTTGATTTTGAGTTAAAAGTCATTGAAAAAACCGGATATCCGGGATATTTCCTGATTGTTGAAGATTTTATTCGTGCGGCTCGTGACATGGGGGTGTCGGTAGGCCCTGGCCGGGGATCTGCTGCAGGATCTGCCGTAGCCTATTGTTTATGGATCACCAATCTTGATCCCATTAAGTATGATCTGCTTTTTGAGCGCTTCCTGAATCCCGATCGTGTGAGTATGCCCGATATTGATATCGATTTTGATGATGAAGGCCGTGGTCGCGTGATGGATTATGTTATCGAAAAATATGGTGCCAATCAGGTGGCACAAATTATCACTTATGGTACTATGGCTGCCAAATCATCGATTCGGGATACAGCACGTGTACTGGATCTTCCACTAGGAGATGCCGATCGTATTGCCAAACTTATACCCAATATGTCAAAATTGGGAAAGATTTTTGGAGTAGATGAAGCAACCTTAAAGCAAAAGTTCAGAAGTGACGAATTAGAAAAAGTTAATGAGCTCCTTAACATTGCTGAAGGTAGTGATCTGGAAGCCGAAACATTAAATCAGGCACGGGTATTAGAAGGTTCGGTTCGAAATACAGGGATACATGCCTGTGGTGTGATCATCACTCCCGATGATATTACAAAATTCGTTCCCGTAGCATTGGCCAAGGATTCTGATATGTATTGCACGCAGTTTGATAACTCTGTGGTAGAAAGTGCCGGGCTACTTAAAATGGATTTTTTGGGGCTTAAAACCTTAACCCTAATCAAGGATACCGTAAAAATTGTAAAAGCAAAACATAATATTGAACTGGATCCTGAGAATTTTCCGTTGGATGATGAGGAAACCTATGCGCTTTTCCAACGAGGGGAAACGGTGGGGATATTCCAATACGAATCTCCCGGAATGCAAAAATACCTGAAAGAACTAAAACCTACCGTGTTTGCAGATCTTATCGCTATGAATGCGTTGTATCGCCCTGGTCCGTTAGAATACATTCCTAGTTTTATTAACCGAAAACATGGTACAGAGAAAATTATCTATGACCTTGAGGCCTGCGAAGAATACCTTCAGGAAACGTACGGGATCACAGTATATCAGGAGCAGGTGATGTTGCTTTCGCAGAAATTGGCCAACTTTACCAAAGGTGAAGCTGATGTTCTGCGTAAAGCGATGGGTAAAAAACAAAAAGCTGTTCTCGATAAAATGAAGCCCAAGTTTATCCAACAAGCTTCAGAAAAAGGGCATCCCGAAGATAAGCTCGAAAAAATCTGGAAAGATTGGGAAGCTTTTGCCGCCTACGCTTTTAATAAATCTCATTCTACTTGTTATGCCTGGATAGCCTACCAAACTGCTTATCTCAAAGCTCACTACCCGGCAGAATATATGGCTGCGGTACTTTCAAATAACATGAACGATATCAAACAGGTTACCTTCTTTATGGAAGAATGCAAACGTATGAAATTAGATGTATTAGGGCCAGATGTAAATGAATCTTATCATAAATTTTCGGTAAACAAAGATGGAGCCGTACGATTTGGGATGGGAGCTATCAAAGGGGTAGGTTCAGGAGCTGTAGCAACCATTGTTGAAAACCGAAAAGAAGATGGGCCGTACAAATCTATTTTTGACATGGCAAAACGTATTGATCTTCGTGCTGCGAATAAAAAAGCATTTGAAAGCTTAGCCCTCGCAGGAGGTTTTGACTCTTTTACCGAGACCCATAGGGGGCAATATTTCCATCAGGAAGGAGATGGTATTACCTTTTTGGAAAAAGCGATACGTTATGGATCCAAATATCAGGAAAGTGAGAATTCTTCTCAGGTTAGCCTATTTGGTGAAGCTAGTGATGTGCAAATACCCGAACCTGTAGTGCCACCTTGTGAGGAGTGGGGAACCATGGAGAAACTGGCCAGAGAAAAAGAAGTGGTTGGCATTTATCTTTCTGGACATCCATTGGACGATTTTAAATATGAAATGAAATATTTCTGTAATGCTACGCTAACGAATTTTATAGATCTGGAGAATACTATTAATCGCGAACTTTCTTATGGAGGAGTAATTACTAATGTAGAACATCGTACTTCTAAGAACGGTAAAGGTTGGGCTACATTTACCATGGAAGATTACAATACCGCTCATGAGTTCAGGATTTTTGGTGAAGAATACTTAAAACACCGACCTTTTTTAGTAAAAAGTACCTTTGTATATGCCAAAGCCTATATAAAAGAAGGTTGGGTGAATAGGGATACCGGTAAAAAAGGAGAACCAAGGATACAATTTAATAGTTTCCAACTATTACATGATGTGATGGAAAACTATGCCAAGAAACTCACTATACAATTGGATATCAACGAACTTTCAGATTCCAGAATTAATGAGTTGAAAGAATTGTTAGGCACACATTCAGGAAATCATACCTTGAATTTTGTGATTTATGAAATGGCCGAGCAATTAAAATTGCATATGCCTAGTAGAAAACAAAAGGTAAATATTTCTCAAGAATTGCTTACTGCCCTAGAGGACGAATCAATTTATTATAAACTGAACTAATCAAAAAAACTTCTGGCCCAATCCTCTGCATCTTCTAATTTCTTAAAAAAAGTAAACGCCTCATCCCAGAGTGGTTGTTCTACATAAGCCCTTTTTACCTCTTCGGGCTTATCAGAAACGATAGCATAGCCTATCATGTTTTTAAGGATCTTCCCTTTGTATACATTAAGATCTATCTCATGATCATACTTTCGATCTGATATAAATATAAACTTTTGCCCATTATAATGATTCTCTAAATGATCGGTGATTTCGGCAGCATTTTCAACAGTAACCGAAGTGCCTTCTTGCATTGTCAATATAGCATGAGATTCTTTCAAAATAAGATCGCAGTAAGGCAGTTGAATTTTTTCCATCATTTTTAACTCGTGCTTACAAATATAATGTTAATTTTATTTTGAAATGTACAACCAATATTAGAATTTAATCATTGAACTCATCTTGAGTTATTATTGTTTTGTGTAGCATAAAGAACAGCATTGCTTTTTTCAGAAAATCATTTGATTTTAGCTTTGCTATCAGAAAATCAAATAACTCTATAGTGAAAACAAATATTACGTTTGTAAGCTTTGGCAGAATTATTGACTAATTTTGTAATTATTAAAATAAAACAAAAAAATTAAACAATAGATAACTATGGCACTAGAAATAACCGATGCTACTTTTGATGAAGTAGTACTTAAAAGTGAAAAACCGGTATTAGTTGATTTTTGGGCAGCTTGGTGTGGCCCTTGTCGAATGGTAGGACCTATCATTGAACAAATTAGTGAAGAATACAATGGTAAAGCTATCGTTGGTAAAGTAGATGTAGATGCAAATCAAGAATTTGCTGCTAAATACGGTGTAAGAAACATACCTACTGTTTTGGTTTTCCAGAACGGAGAAGTAGTAGGTCGTCAGGTTGGAGTTTCTCCAAAAAATGTATATGCTGAAGCCTTAGATTCGCTTTTGTAAAAATAAGACTTTAAAAAATAAAAGAAGGTTTGGCGTTAAGTCAAGCCTTTTTTTATAAAAATAACTTTCTAATACGTATATTGTTGACATTAATAGATCAATCATATAGATCTTCACTTTGTCTGGACAAGATCAAACCATGGATATTCAAAAGGAAATAAATCATACAGGAGGGTTTACCAATTTAGAACTACTGGCAAAACAGGTTGTAGAGGGTTTTATTTCGGGGATGCATAAGAGTCCTTTTCATGGGTTTTCTGCAGAATTTGCAGAGCATAAAGTATATAATAATGGAGAAAGCACAAAGCACATTGATTGGAAACTTTTTGCAAAAACAGATAAGCTCTTCACCAAGAGATATGAAGAAGAAACCAATTTAAGATGTCATATTATTATTGATAATTCATCTTCGATGCATTATCCAAAGATCAAAGAACATCATTTAGGATCATTAAACAAAATTAGTTTTTCAGTGCTGGCTACTGCTTGTTTGATGAACATTCTAAAAAAACAACGAGATGCTATTGGCCTTAGTATTTATAGTAACGAGTATGATTATTATGCTCCCGAAAAAGGCAGTGAAAAACATCATCACATGTTGCTTAGTAAACTAAATGAAACTGTAATTAATAAATCAGACAATAAAGAAACAGATACTTTTAGGTTTTTACATCTGATTGCCGAAAAAATTCATCGCAGATCCTTAATTTTTCTATTTACAGATATGCTACAGGCGACCTCAAGCCCCGAAAAATTATTTGAGGCATTAAGACATCTCAAATATAATAAGCATGAGGTTATCCTTTTCCATACTTTTGATAGTGAGAAAGAATTAAAATTTGATTTTAGCAACCGTCCTACCCGATTTATGGATGTAGAAACCGGAGAGTCTATCAATCTATATGCAGATAACATTAAGGAGAACTATCAGAAAGCAGTTTCATCTTACTTTTATGATCTGAAGATGAAATGTGCACAGTATGGTATTAAGTATGTAGAAGCCGATACTACTAAAGATTTTGACAAGATCCTTACAACATATTTGGTCGAAAGACAGAAATTTGTCTAACTATATGGGGGGAAGGTTAAAAAAAACAAAAAAAACATTTGTGGGTAATAAAATGAGGTGTATATTTGCATCCGCAATAAGGCCTTGGTCTGGTAGTTCAGTTGGTTAGAATACCTGCCTGTCACGCAGGGGGTCGCGGGTTCGAGTCCCGTCCAGACCGCATTCCCGAAGCATCGGGAGCTAAGGCTTCGGTGAAAATTGAAGCTTTTTTAGCAAGAAAATGTTGTGTTGTTCCCGATTCCGATAACTATCGGTAAGGGATGGTTTAGTAGTAAACCAATGAGAAGCTTTTCCATATAAATTTGGAGAGGCTTTTTTTAATCAAAAAGACTTCCTCGAGGCTCTTCCAGAAAATACGGTTTTATTATTCGTTCAAATTCCAATTGTATTTCTTGAAACTTTTTTTTGCATCTTTGTTTATGGTGATTTTGGAGTATTTGTTTAAGAATTGAATTAGAGAGCCCTCAGTTCTAAAATCTTTGGAAAACCACAAAAATATCTTAGAAAGCCGAACATTTTCTGCTGTAATAGTATTGCGTTTTGAGTCATTAATAAAAGAAATAGACAATTTTTCCAACTCCTGATTTACATTCTGAGCCGTAAATGCCTTGTTTAAAAGAGGAGGGCAGGAGAAAGAAGCGCAATTAATCCCAAAATGGATTCTAGGATCTTTCATTTTTCTAAGAATTCTATGCTCTATATCATTAAGAGTATACCATTTTTTTCCTAATTTAAAGAAGCGCAGATCCCAGGGGTCTTTAATATCCCTAATGCTTTTTAAAGGATAATTGTCGACAATGAGTTTAACTGTAAAAGCATTATAGACATTCATCCAATATGCCAATTTATCCTCTCTGGTCCAGGTTTTGGCGGGTATATTTTTATCTAATGCAGTAAGATATGCCTTTAATGCAGTACGATCTTGTTTAAAACCTTTATAATTTACGGTTCCATCCTTAGAAACGTTTTTTGCAAGCAAATTGTTCCAGGATTGGTGATTAAATGCTTCTGATGTCATTTTTCGCTCTCCTTCAGCTTTAACCGGTACAGCTTCTTCTTTTTGAGGTGTTTTGTCGACTATTTCTTCTTTGATTTCAATTTCGGGAGCTTTCTCTTCTATCGGAGTAGTGAGCTGAGGTGTTTCGGTTTTTTCTTCTTTACCCTGAGCACTTTCAACCGCCATTTTGCTTCCGCCACAGGTAACAAGCAGGTTTATTGATAAGATAAAAAGTATTTTTCTCATGGTATACTATTCTTTTTTATGTTGATAACATACTATTCTTTGGGATAGTATCTTTTCTGAGTTTTAGACCATCACTTTTTCAGGTGAAATAGAATGAATCCCCACTCAATTATCCAAAGTCTATGGGTAAGCCCCATAAAAGTAATTGTTCCAATTCATCCAAAATAACCCATAGTTCAAGGTAAAATTGTAGTTCAGGGTATTTATTTTTGCTGTTTTTACAAATTTTATGCCATTAGTTGGCCTTATACACCAGCCCTAATGAAATAGAAGATGCTTTATCATAATTTTTGCCATCCATAGTTACCGCATATCCCGATGAAATCCCAAACGTATTTTTGTATACAGGAATATATAGATCGAGATACAGATTGGCATAATCTACTTCGGTTTCTGGTAATGCAGCAGCACCGCCTGCATCCATAAATTCTTGGGACCCGATATCGAATCCGCTTAATGAGTTTTGAACACCAACTTTTGCATGTGCATAAAACCACTTGTTATAGTAGCCAAGTTTGGCACTATAGACCATAGCGTTTGGTATTTCGAAATCGGCATTAGTTCTTAAACTATAAGCAGCCTGTAATTCTATAAAGAGGTTAGAAGAGGTGTTAAATTGTATAAAACCGCATCCATCATAGGCGGTTGCTCCGCTGCCTAATGAAAGGATACCAGCTTCTTCATATCCGCCAACAGGCAAAGTGATTCCGGTAGCACCACCAATGGATAATTTGGAAGCGTTATTAAATTTTTTATCCAATAGTTTTGCTTTCAAAAACAAGTTCAAATCCTGTACTCCTTCTACTTCGTTCACTCCAGATACAGGATCTGCAACACCTTCTTCATTTTTGATAGAGACATAAGGTATGGTTACAGTAGTAGATAACCAGTCGAGAAAACCATATTCGCCGTATACACTTATTACCGATGAAGAAATTTTACCCATATTCATGGGGTTACTTTCGGTTAGTGACTCTCCTCTGTAAAATCTGTCAAAGCTTTTGTAAGAGAAAGAAGAAGCAAAGGTAAATTCATTTTGCTTTGGAAAAAACCCATTAACAATGGTCTGGGCTGATAGCGTAGAAATGGAAACAAAACACAGTAGCCAAATCATCTTTTTCGGGTTAATAATTGTAGTCATAATTGGCATTATTTAGGGGGATTAAAAATCAAATTATTTTTATATGGATAAATAGGCTGTAGTTATTCATTCAAACTCCAATCATATTTCATGTATCCATTTTTGGGTATTGTATTAATTCTTACATTGGAATATTGGTTTATAAAATCAGCCACATCACCATTGTTGAAATCATCTTTGTACCACTCGAATACCTGCGAGATGCTAATTTTATTTTTTGTGATTATATTTTTTGAAGGGTCATTAATGAATTCTCTTGTTCGATTTTCAAGCGCTTCATTGATATTGTCTTTTGTATAAGCCATATTCCATAGTTTAGGCGAAGAATTTGATGCACAATTAATTAAAAAATGGATTCTGGGTTCGTTAAACTTTCTTAGAATATTATGTTCTATTTCATCAAGACTATATCTATTGTCTTTAATTCTGAAAAATTTTTGATTCCATGGATTATGCAGGTCATTGATACTTTTAACAGGGTAATTATCAATGATCATTTTCATGGCTACAGAGTTATATACATTAATCCAATAAGCTAATTTTTCATCTCTGCTCCACTTATCGGTGGGTGGGTTATCTGATAATGATCTGAAATATTGATAAAATAATGCACTATCCAGGATTACTCCTTCGTAATTAACTTTTCCTTCTTTGGTAACATTAAGGATCAGTATTCTGTCCCAAACTGAATGGCTCATTGAAATCTGTGCCTTGGCTATGACACAAAAAAACATTGTTGGAATAAATAGTAATAAAGCATATTTTTTTTTCATGATTAAAAGGTATTTAAATATTGCGTGTAAAAAGTTATTTAGAAACCACTTCATTTAATTAAATGATCGACAAAAATACAAAAATAATCGATAAAATGCAACTATTACGGCTTAACCGTAATTTTTTTGTTAAAAAAACGCTAATTAATACTTAGCGCTCTTCGAAAGAAAAGCAATTATACATAACATATGAGTCTGAAAATACCTGCAAAAAATAACCAGATTGTAGAATATCATAAGATGATGTATCTTTGCAACCGAACTTTTTTCAATTGCCCCAAAATGCTTCTTTATTACCTCTTTTTCGTCTTTTTATTACTTCTTAGTAGTGCTGCTATGAAGTGCAAAAAAGTCTTCAAAACAAATAAACCTGTCCGTTTGTCTACCGACAGGTAGATACGCAGGCAGGAATTAGCTATTTTCGCTTCAATTCTATCCTTGTCTGAACGCCAGGCAGATCAGTAGACAGGCAAAAAAGCTTAAATCACTTCTATGATTAATACAAAATTGATACTCCCTTGTGGTGTTATATTAAAAAACAGATTGGTTAAGTCTGCTATGACAGAACGCATTAGCAATAGAAAATTTGAACCTACCAGGGGCCATGAAAAATTGTATAAAAATTGGTCTACTACCGGGGCAGGATTATTAATTACCGGAAATGTGATTATAGATAGAAAACACCTGGAATCGGCCGGTAATGTATGTTTTGATGATGAAAATATGTTGTCTAAGCTTCATTTATGGGCCAAAGCAGCAAAGTCAAATGGTAATCAGGTATGGGTACAAATTTCGCATTCTGGCAGACAGGCAAATAAATTTAGCGTTGGTCGCCCCTTGGCACCGTCAGAGGTGCAATTGAAGAAGATGGGGCTTTTTGGTAAACCAAAGGCTATGACCGAAGATGATATACAAGAGGTGATTGAAGGTTTCGTTAAAGCTGCCAAACTTGCCAAAAAAGCCGGGTTTACCGGAGTTCAGATCCATGCTGCTCATGGATACTTGCTAAATCAGTTTTTATCACCAAGAACTAATATTAGAACCGATCAATGGGGAGGAAGTATAGAGAATCGTAGTCGTTTGTTACTTACAATTATTCGCGAAATTAGAAAAGAAGTTGAAGGTGGTTTTCCTATATCAGTAAAGTTAAATTCGGCAGATTTTCAGAGAGGAGGGTTTACCGAAGATGAATCTCTGAAAGTTGTAAAAATGCTGAACAAAGAAAAGATAGATGTACTCGAGATTTCTGGGGGAACTTATGAAAAATTAGCCTTCTTTTTAATGAATGAGGAAGATGCTGTAGTAAAAGAAAGCACCAAAAGAAGAGAAGCTTATTTTATTGATTTTGCTAAAAAAATTAGAGCTATTAGTGAGTTACCTTTGATGATTACCGGGGGTTTCAGGTCTTACGATTTTTGTAATGAAGTATTAGAGAACGGCGAAGTTGACCTGATCGGGATGGGTCGGCCTTTTATCACTAACCGAGAAGATATCCCAGAGTTTTTAAAAGGGAGGATACCAAACCTGGAAAATCTGATACTAAGAACCGGGATGCAGCAATTCGAGGATTCTGCTGAAGGAGGTTTCTATGCCCGACAACTAATTCGATTTTCTAAAGGAAAAAGATTCAAACTCAACATGAACCCACTTTGGTGTTCTATGTTTTTGGTTATTTATGAATTTAGAAAAGCAATGGCCAAAAAGTTTTAAACATACTCTAACCATACAAGCTGGCAAATGCTTCGGTAAAAAGTTTTACCTCCTCCAGAGTTCCGGTACTGATCCTGCACCAGTCAAAAAAAGGAGGAAAAGGACGCCCAATCAGTACACCTTTGTTCATCATTTCTTTGTGAAGTGTTCTGATATCTTTGCCTGATTTGAAGAAAATAAAATTAGTATTTGACTTTACATAAGGCAATTCTAAGGTATCTAACGTTTTGTAGATTAAGCTTTTAGCTTCTTTATTCTTTTGTAAGCTGAAATTATAAAATTCTTTATCCTCAAGTGCTTCTTTGGCAGCAGCGATAGCAAGTACGTTACTAAAAGCAACCATATTTCTCCGAAGTTTTTCTGTTAAAGATGGCTTTGCAATAAGATACCCGATACGCAGGCCTGCCATTCCGTATACTTTTGAGAATGTTCTGGAGACAATTACGTTTTTATTCTGTTTTACCAACTCAACCATAGATGGGTAATCTGGTTCTTCAATAAAATCATAGTAGGCCTCATCGCTAAAAAGGATGGTTTTGTTACTTACAGCATCACAAAAATCCATCAATTTTTTTGATGGCAATGCTGTTGATGTAGGATTATTTGGGTTGCAAAGAAAGACTAATTTGGTTTTTGAAGAAATCCGCTTTTCAATCCCAGGCATATCATATCCTTTATCCTCATCCACAGGAACCCAATTTACCGTAGCCCCCCATTCTTTGGCATAAGTCATCATGGCCAAAAAAGTGGGTTGGCCGGCGATAATTTCTCCTCCATTGGCAGCAAAGGTAATTCCTGTTACTTTTAAACCTTCGGTAGAGCCTCCGCAGATAATAATATGGTCTTTGGTAACTCCTTCTTTTTTTGCCAGGATCTCTGCCAATTCATCTGCATAGGTATAAGGATACCTACAACCGTGTTCAAAAGCAGATACGATGGCTTTTCTTACTTTTTCTGACGGGCCATAAGGATTTTCATTAGAACTTAAACGTATCAGTTTAGAAAGTGGTCTGGGATTGTATTTCTGTACTTCTTCTAATGTCAAGGCATTAGCAAAGCTTAATCCTCCTAATAATGCAAAGCTTCCTCCCAGCGAAGTAGATTTTAACCATTGTCTTCTATCCATGATAGTATATTTTTAGAATGATTTGCATTCTAAAGATAGTAATTAATTGATTTTAAAATTCTTAATATTTTGAGAATTAAGTTTTGGCAAAAAAGAAGCCGGAAACAATTCTTTGTTTTCGGCTTAGGCATTATAGTTAGCTATCTATTTTAGCAACATCCTCCACCATCATAATGATAGGTAGATTTGCTAATAAATATATCGTCTCTTCCAAGATCGGCAAGAGCACCAGCAGTTTTATCACATACTGCAACTGGCTGATTTTTTAGTAATACATGGCCTTTTTTATCATCAAAATAATCTTCATCTCCAAAGTAAATGGCTGCTTTTCCTGTAAAAACACAGGGCCCGTCTTTTGGCATAGGATCTTTTATCGCGGCTACTTCAATAGATTCTATATATATTAACTCATCGGTATCATAATGTTTTGGGTCCAAAATTCGATACGGTTTACGTGCTCTGATCTCTATAGTTCCAAAACCTACATCGGTGAGTGCCTTCACATATGCTGCAATGGGTAAACTTCCGCTTAAGCATAGTGCTCTTAATCGTTCATCGTTGCGCAGTGTATCATTCATGGGTTGCTCACAGGTTGGATCGCTCATGACTAATCTTCCGTGAGGTTTAAGCACCCTGTACATTTCTTCGATTGCCTTTTTCAGGTCTTCTTCCTTAAAAATATTAAACAGACAATTTTGTGCTGCGACGTCAATACTATTATCTTCAACAGGAAGATTTAGTGCATCTCCATATCTTAGATCTACAAATTCATTTTTGAACCAATCATTTTGAGCCTCGGCTTCTTTAAAATTTTTACGAGAAGCTTCCAGCATTTCCTGAACCACATCTACACCAATTACACCACTTTTTTGACGTGAGAAATAAGAGAATTGCAATAATTCCATTCCACCACCAACACCAACATACAGGATTTTAGGATTATTTGTTAAATCCCGGGCATTTACCGTGCTTCCACATCCATAATTCATTTCCTGCATGATTTTAGGGATTTTAAGTCCTGGTAACTCCCAAATAGGATTGGTAGTACAACACAAACCTATATCGGGGGTGAGTGCTGCTTCTTTATACATATCGTGAGTGGTATCTAAATAGCTCATATAGTAAATTCGTATTTTTTACAAGTTATTTTGGGTTATAAATATTCCTTAGTCGAAAAGTGAATATAAAACTTTCAAATTTGTTTTAAAGTGATTTTATTAATTCTTTGAATAAGAGTATCATCTCTGGTTCTGCTTTTCCTGCCATAGCAATAATCTCATCGATATTAATAGGTTTCAGATTATCGGGATCACATTCATCGGTAAGTACCGAAACTGCCACCACCCGAAGATCAAGGTGATTTGCTACAATAACCTCGGGCACAGTACTCATCCCTACGGCGTCTGCACCAATAATTTTTAAATAACGATATTCTGCACGGGTTTCCAGCTGAGGGCCAACTACAGAGGCATACACACCTTTGTGCAGGTTGATATTATTGTTTTTGGCAATTACTTCTAATTTGGCGTTGATGATGAGGTCATACGGAGTGCTCATATCTGTAAAACGGCTTCCTAATTGCTCTACGCCTTTAAAAGCCAGGGGCGAACCGCCCTGAAGGTTGATATGATCATCGATAAGCATCAACTCACCTTTTTTAAAGCCTAAATTAACAGCGCCAGACGCATTGGAGACCAACAACGTTTTGATACCTAATGTATGCATGATCCGCACAGGATAGGTAACATCCTGAAGTGAATACCCCTCATACAAGTGAAAGCGGCCTTGCATCACAACTACTTTTTTTCCTTCCAGTTTTCCGTAGATCAATTTTCCTTTATGAAACTCTACAGTCGCTGTTGGGAAATTAGGAATGTGATTGTAACTTACCTCATGGATAATCTCAATTTCATTAATCAATTGTCCTAAACCGGTTCCCAGTATGATTCCGATTTCGGGCTTATCGAATCCTTTTTTCTGAAGGAATTCTGTGGTTTCTTCTATGTATTTAATCATTGGTTCAAGAATTTTTGAAAAGCATCAATGTCTTTGATGTCATCGTAAATATCTACATCATTGCGTTCTTCCAGTATTTTTATATTTTCATTTTTTAAATCTTTCAAGGTGTCCCGAAGTACAGTTTCTGTTCCCCATACTTTATTTCTAAACACCTGTGAATGTAAGGATTTCATTCCTAATAAATAGTATCCACCATCTTCGGCCGGGCCAATCACATAATCATGGGTTTCTAACTCCATAAAAGCGTATTCTAGATCCTTCAGACCTAAATCATACATATCGCTGCCAATAATAATAATTTTTTTGTAACCTTCAGCAAATCCTTCGGTAAATGCATACTCCATGCGTTTTCCCAGATCATTTCCAAGCTGCTGTTTTTTATTATATATTTCGGGATTCCAAAAGTCATTTTCTCTTACTTTTACAGAGTAATGCACTTGTTTAGATAGTTTCAGGCTTTTGGTTATCGATACGGTGTGTTGTAACAAAAATTTGTAGATATCCAAAGCTGTTTGGTCTCCAACCGTTGTCGCCAGACGCGTTTTGCATTTGCCCAATTCCGGATTTCGGGTAAAGATCATCAATAGATTTTCTTCTTTCAATTTGAGTATACTTTTTTTCCATTGGTCAACCATTTTTCCCATAGTTTGGAGCAAACGTGAACGTTTTCAGTTACTTCTCCTTCAGCATCCATCACAGGATAGTTGTTGTTTTTCCATTCAAAAATACCTCCGTATAGGTTAAAAACATTGGTGTACCCTTCATTTTTGAGTTTTTCGGATATATCTTCCGAACGAACACCCAAACTACAATACACCACAATAGTATCGTTTTTTGATATATTTTGCTCTGTAATAGTTTCTATTTGAAAATGATTATATCCTACAAGTTTCGCATTTTTTATATGACTTACTTCAAATTCATTTTTTTCGCGGGCATCCAAAACCATAACCTGATCCTGAATTGCCTTTAATTCGGAAACAGAAATGTACGGAATCGTTTCATTATTATATTGATCCAACAATTCATCTAGCGAATCTTGAGCAATACCAACATGAGTAATGATCAAGAAGATGTAACATATTTTGATATTCATTTTTTATTTGTTATGTTACGGTTCCCTGGCAACTGCTTCCTGCACCAGCTGTACAACCATAGCAGTGTTGTGAAATTACGATATTTCTATTCTGAAGTAACTCTTCATTATATTCATTAATATGTTTTACTTTACTAGCCACCTTAAGTTCAAGCATTTGGTTAAAGTCACAGTCATATAACCAACCATCCCAACTTACAGAAATCGTATTGGTACACATCACATTGGCTACCGCCGTAGGGTTATACGCTTCAACTAAAGCATACATATAATCTTCATAGTTTTCTGAAGCGATCAGGTAATCCAAAAATCTGCTGATAGGTAGATTGGTGATCGCAAAAAGGTTATGAAATTTAATGCCAAAATCCTCTAGCAGGGCTTTTTTGAAATCTTTTTCTAGTGCGGCCTGATCCCCGGGCAAAAATGCTCCTGATGGATTATATACCAAATCCAGTCTTAGCTCACTATCTGGCATGCCATATCCTCGTTCATTGAGCTCCTGCAATGCTTTTATAGATTTATCAAAAACCCCATCGCCTCGTTGTTTGTCTGTTTTTCCTCTGGTCCAGTGTGGCATAGAGGAGACTATATGTACATTATATTTTTTGAAAAAATCTGGAAGATCATAGTATTTTTTGTTGGCTCTTATAATAGTAAGGTTACTGCGCACAATAAAATCTTTGATTCCTACTTTGCTGGCTTCTTCAACAAACCATCTGAAGTTTGGATTCATTTCTGGTGCTCCACCCGTAAGATCCAGGGTATGCGCCCCTGTTTTTTTAATCACTTCCAGGCATTGCAGCATAGTCTCTCTGGTCATGATCTCTTTTCGATCAGGGCCCGCATCTACATGGCAATGCTCGCAGACTTGATTGCACATATATCCCACATTGATTTGAAGGATTTCAAGTTTGTTTGGCCGTAAAGGTAAATGACCGATTTCTGCAATTTTATCTGCAAATTTTGGAAGTTCTCCATTTGCAAAAATTCCATTGCTTAGAATTTCCAACTGCCTGTTGGTATCTGCTAATTGGTCATTACGCTTATGCAAAGATTGTTTTGTTTTTGGCATTTTCCTTTCTTGGATTTCGTTTTCCTATTAAGAGATCCTGGCCTACGCCAGGATGAGTGACCTGTAAGGTTTTACAAAGTAGAACCAACAGTCTGTTCACATTGATAATTTTTCGTATTTATTCATCATCTGCACTCCATGAACCAGGGTTGCCCCGCTTTCTATGGCTGCACCAGCGTGTACTGCTTCCATCATTTCTTCTTTGGTAATACCCTTCTGGAGTCCATCTTTGGTATAGGCATCAATACAATAAGGGCATTTTACCACATGTGATACGGCGAGTGCAATTAAGGATTTTTCACGAGCACTCAATGCTCCTTCTTCAAATACTTTACCATAATACTCAAAGAATTTGTTGCCTAATTCCTCACTCCATTCTGTAATTTTTCCGAATTTTCTTAGATCTGCAGGATCATAATATGTTTTTGACATGCTGTATTGTTTTTTTAGTTACAGACATAAATAATATATGTCGTTAATAGGGTATCAATGCTTACAATAAAAGTACTGCAATAATACATAAAGTACTAAATCACTTCATTAAAAATTATTAAGAAAAAAGAACTTTAGTAAATAAATTATGGAATGATTTTCTTTAAAAAATTAAAATTACTCAACAAAGTATCATTTTTATTGATAATACATTAAGAAAAAAGTTTAATTTAGGCTCAAAAGAGATTTCACCGTCATTTTTGTTAAAAGAAAAGGTTCAAATATAAGGACATGAGGAAAAAAGTTACCCTGAAACAACTTGCTAAAGAATTAAATTTATCCATTTCTACAGTTTCCAAATCATTAAAAAATGATTCGGAGATTAGTCAAAAAACAATCAACAGAGTTCATGAACTGGCTAGTTTTTATAATTATAAGCCTAACGCACTGGCGGTAAGTTTAAAGAGTAGTAAAACCAAAACAATTGGTATTATATTGCCAGAGATTCTCAATCATTTTTTTGCCAAAGTATTATTCGGAATAGAACAAGAGGTTTCTAAAAGCGGTTATAAAATCCTGACGTGTATTACCAATGAGTCCTATAAAAAAGAAGTGGAATATGTCGAGATGTTAAATTATAGCAGTGTTGATGGTTTTATAGTGGCTTTAAGCCAGGAGACCCAGGTTCTTAACAAATTGGATCATTTTAAAGTTTTAAAAAGAGATAATGTGCCGGTGATCATGTTTGATCGTGTTAGTAATGAGATAGATTGTGATAAGGTTATTGTTGACGACATGGAGGCTTCTAAAAATGCAATTCAATATCTTGTTAATAAAGGTTCTAAGAAAATAGCGGTAATTACTACTATTAGTGATTTAAGTGTTGCCAAGTTGCGATTAGAAGGTGCCAAAGAAGTTGTTTCTAAAAATGATAAAGTTTCATTAATAGAATTATCTGTTAAGAATACAGATGGTATTGAAGCCGAAATAGAAAAATTTCTTAGAGATAATACTATTGATGCTGTGCTGGGGTTGGATGAGACCGCAGCGGTAATTACTATAAATATGTCACACAAATTAGGATATAAGATCCCAAAAGACATCTCGGTGATTGGTTTTACAGATGGTTTATTAGCAAAACATTCATATCCTAAGTTGACTACCGTTTCTCAACACGCTGAGGAATTAGGTGCCAGGGCTGCTCAAATTCTGGTAAATCAGCTTGATAATTTTGTCGAGAATCATAAACCAAAAACCGAAGTGGTAAAGACCTCACTAATCATACGAGATTCTACTAATTAGTGTCTGGCCGGAAATATATCACTATTAAATTTGTTTCTTTTTGCGCTATTTTTATTTGTTTTTTATCGCCTGATGCTAAGGCATCTGTGTCAAAAAAGAAAATTAAAATCCCATCAAAAATAATTCAAATTATAAAAACCGTCTATTTCCGGCCAGACACTAATTAGGGCTATTTGATCACATATGTTTTTTTATTGGGCCCGACTCCGGTAATGGTAAGTTTTTTCCATTGTTTGGGTAAAATTGGATTCTTTTGGATGATTCCTTCTTCGGTTATATGAAGTCCTCCAAATCCAAAAATTATGGTTTGTAGCATTCCTCCGGCTCCTGTGGCAAAATAAGGGTTGTTGCTTGTAGCGGCTTCTGCCAATGCACCAAACGGAGGTCTTTTATTGGGCTCATAACTCCTTTTAAAAAGCCTGAATGCATTTTCTGCATCACCCAGCCTGGCATAGATTACTGCAAAAACACTTTGCGCCATAGCCGGGCCTTCTTCTGCCAATTTGGGTTCGTAATACGTTAAATCTTTTAAGATAGCTTCTTTGTCCTTAATAATATCCAAAGGATATGCCAATAAATTTACATCTGCCTGTTTAATGCGATCTCCATCGTATCTGCTATGTTCTTTTGTTGTGCCATCTTCAAACCTGTGAATTTTAATGTTATCGGCTATGATATTCCAATTGCTATCCGGTGAAATGCCAAGTTCTTTTGCAGCTAAACTTGCATAACGCAAACAAGTAATAGCAGCACCATTTGTAAAAGCATTATCATCTACATTTGGGGCAAATTCATTGGCTCCCACTACATTTTTTATAGAATAGGAACCATCTGTATTTGCAGTTGAACGGCTCACCCAATAGTCTGCAACTTCTTTCAGGAGAGGAAATCCCCGTTCCTGTAACCATTTTTTATCTTTTGTTACTCTATAGTAATTCCAAAAAGCAATTCCCACATCGGCCGTAATATGATGCTCAAAGGTTCCGGTGAGTGCCCAGGCAGGGGTGGCTTCTTCTCCGGTATCATCACTCTCCCAGGGAAACATCGCTCCTTTATATCCAAAATTGATGGCTTTTTTCCTGGCAATATCCAGTCTGTCTGATCGGTAATTTACCAGTGATCTTGCTATATCTTGATTCAATACTAGCAAAGGAGGATACATCCACAACTCGGTATCCCAAAAGATATGTCCGTTATAACCTTGAGAACTTAGTCCCATTGGAGCAATACTTAGATTAGCATCTGCCCGGGCAAAGGCATATAGGTGATATAATGCGAGTCTAACATCCAGTTGCGACTGAAGATCTCCTTCGATACTGATATCTCCTTTCCAGAGATTGTTCCATAGCTTTTTGTGTTGTGATAATACATCATCTTTTGGGGTGAGTAAATTAAAAATTACAAAACGTTCACTTTCTGTTTGAGGATCATAAAAATCTTGTGTAGTACATTGTGAAGCGGTCCAGGCAAATCGATATGTATCTCCTTTTTCTATTTTTTTCTCAAAAGATAACTGATTGTTATAATCTGAAACTTTTTTGTGAATCAATTCTGGCCGTAGATTTTCTCTGGTAGAATTTATATCGTGCCATACAAAAGTTGCAGAAGTAGACACAGTATGCCTGCCAAGTCTGCTCTTGGCAACAGTTTGAAGAATAGGCATAGTGGTTTCAAGGTCTTTTAGCACTCTAAAAGTATTTACTGGATCTCGGTACTCATCGGGAGTTTGAATTTTTCCGATGACTTTTAGATCTATAGCTTCATTGGTTTTTATTTCAAAATCAATATATCCTGTATAGGGTACGTTTCGCAAAGCGTAAACGCTATAGGATATTTCAGCGATATTTTTATAAGAGAAAGAAGTAGTAAAACGGGCTTCTTTCATATGAAGGGTTTGTTTCCAATTCCTAATTTTAGAATTATCCAACTTTTCACCATTTATAAAGATATCGAGGTTTCCAAAATTCATACCTCGAAGTATTTTGCTTACTCCCAGAGGGGATTCTTTGTCATACACATTGTTCAGAATAATCTTATCGGTTTCAAAAATCTTATAAGATGGTAATATGCCAATTCGCCCATTGGCCGATACAATCCCGGTATAATTTTGATCATCTGTAGCGGTAATTTTCCATCCTTCTTGTTGAGAAAACAGGGTAGTTATCGATAATCCTGAGAGTATGAAAAAAGTAAAAAACGCTTTAACAAACATAATAATACGATGATTTGATGTGTTTTGAAAAGAGAAAATGACTCAAAATCAATGACTTTAAGAGGTGTTCAAATATACTATTTTTTGTTTGTGAGATGGTTTAAATCACTTCATTGTTTAGGTGCTATCTCTCAAAACCAGCTTAGTTTTTAGTTTTATAACTTTTTTATGATGATCTATATCATTGGGTTCATTGAATTGATCGATCAAAAGCTCTGCAGTTTTTTGGCCCATCTCGAAACTTGGTTGTGCAACACAGGTCATTGAAGGAACAAAAACTTCTCCCAGACCTAAATCACCAAAACCGATCACAGCGACCTCTTCGGGTATTTTATATCCCATCTTAAGAAGGGTTTTCATAGTAAGTAATCCGTAGTTATCGGTACAGGTAAAAACTGCATCTGGTTTTATAGTGATTCCTTTAAAAAAATCCTGTATTTCTGAGTCTTCATATTCGCGGTCCAAAGAGTTGCAATGCAAAATTAGTTCTTCATGAATTGTTACATTGTATTTTTTCATAGCATCAAGATATCCTTTAAAACGGTCTTGAAAAACCCTTTTTTCTTTAATACCACCTATAAATGCGATTTGTTTTTTGCCTTTTTTAATTAAGAATTCTACAGCCGAGAAAGAGGCCTTATCGTCATCTATCAAAACATGATCTGCCCCGGCAACTTCTTCTTTTATATTATCGAATAAGACAACAGGGATCCCTTTATTTATGATACTTTTAATATGTGTAAAAGTTTCTGTTTCGTGAGTTGGAGAGAGAATGATTCCGTCAACGATACCTCTTTCAAAAGAAATAAGGTTCTCTCGCTCAAATTCAAATGAATTCCTGGAAGAGCTTATCAGAATTTTGTAGTTATGATTTCTTGCATAGCGGTCAATACCTCTGCATACTTCTATAAAAAAAGGCTCATCATATCTTGGGATAATAACTCCAATAATGTTGGTTTTTCCAGAACTTAGACTTTTGGCAATTTGATTGGGCATATACCCCATTGCCTGTGCGGTCTCAAAAACTTTTATCCGAGTACTAACTTTTACCCGGGGATTTTCATCCAATGCTCGAGAAACGGTTGCAATAGAAATGTTAAGTTTTCTGGCAATATCCTCAAGTTTCACTCTTCTTTTCTTAAAAGGCATCAGAATTTCGTTAAAAAATTGTTATTAAAACGTCAATTTCAATAAAAATATAATAATACAAACGGTTACATTTTTTTAAATCAAAGGATTGCTTTTCAATTCTATGAATAGTTTAGTAATTTGTAATAGTTATCATTGATTTTTAAATAATCAATAATAAAGCCTACTTATTAAGATCATTCTTGCAATAAAGTCTTCCCCAAAAGACACTTACATTCAAGATGTGCTATGTCTATGCTAATTTATGATAAATAATGTTTAGTTGTTTGATAAAAATATAACATTATTTAAAATGCAGTAAGGAGATTAATAATTACAATTATTTTCAAGTTTAAAATTTTTAAAGCCGTATTGCATGGAGCTTTCTTGGTTCAAAAAAGGAACTATTTATCAAATATACCCACGAAGTTTTAATGATAGTAATAATGATGGTATTGGGGATTTGAGAGGGATTATAGAGAAATTAGATTATTTACAGGGTTTACATGTTGATATCTTATGGTTGAGCCCAATTTTTTGCTCGCCAAATGATGATAATGGATATGATATAAGTGATTATTGTGCTATTATGCCAGAGTTTGGAACTATGGAGGATTTTGACGAATTACTTCAGAAAACGCACGATAGAGGAATGCGATTGATCCTGGATCTGGTAGCTAATCATTGTTCTGATGAACATCTGTGGTTTAAAGAAGCAAAAAAGTCAAAAGATAATTCATTTAGAAATTATTTTCATTGGAGAAAACCTGCAGCAGATGGAGGGCCTCCCAACAATTGGAAATCCTTCTTTGGAGGGAGTGCTTGGGAATATGATTCAACATCGGGAGAGTATTACCTGCATCTTTTCACCAAAAAACAGCCCGATTTAAATTGGGAGAACCCTAAGGTTAGGGAAGAAATTTACGATGCAATGAGGTTTTGGCTTGACAAAGGTGTGGATGGTTTCAGAATGGATGTTATTCCTTTAATTTCAAAACGCGATGGATATCCGGATGCACCCGATGTAGGGTTTAGAAAAATTATAGAAGATGTGTATGCAAATGGTCCGAGGTTGCATGAATATTTAAGAGAAATGAACGAGAAAGTGGTGAGTCATTATGATGCATTTTCTTTGGCAGAAGGAGTTGGGATTAATCATAATAATGCAGGATTGTATATAAATTGTGATCGAAAGGAACTCAATATGTTGTATCATTTTGATGTTCTGGAGTGTACCATTGTTAATGGTAAGTTTGAAGAAGATTCTCCATTTGATCTGGTGAACCTGAAGAGTATTTTTAAAAGATGGAGAGATGCCGTTCATGAAAAAGGATGGCTGGCCAATGCAATGGGAAATCATGATTTTGCACGTATGATATCACGATTTGGAGATGATAAACAATATTGGTCGGCATCTGCAAAAATGCTGCTCATCATGCAATCTACTCAAAACGGGACATTAAACCTCTATCAAGGCGACGAGATAGGAATGACTAATATTGTTTTAGAATCTGTTGGTGAAATTAAAGATGTGCAATCCCTTAATTTTTATAATGAGAATTTAGAGACAAAAAGATACCCAAAAGAATTAGCTTTGGAGATGATTAATAAAGAAGGGAGAGATAATGCAAGAACACCTGTACAATGGAATGATGAGATAAATGGAGGGTTTTCTATCGCAAACCCCTGGTTAAAGGTGAACCCTAATTATCTGGATATTAATGTAAAGAAACAAGATAAGGATCCCGATTCGATATTGAATTTTTATCGGGGTTTATTAAAAATAAGAAAAGAACACGATGTTTTTGTCTATGGAGATTTTGAAGAAATAGAATTCAATAATCCTAATATGTATATATACAATAAGATGTTAGGAAATGATAAAATCACTGTGATCTTAAATTTTGGGAGCTCTGTAATTTATTATAAGTCGTCTGGTGAGATTGACAAATCAACCATTTTGGTAAATAATTATGAAACATTGAGTGTTGAGAATGATACCATGCGCCTTCAACCTTATCAGGGAGTGGTTTTAAAAATGAATTAAAAAAAACAAAAATGAATTAAGGTAGAAAGTGAAATTAGTTTTTGTTTGTTAGCGGAGGAGTTTTTATAACAAAACTTCTCGAAGGTGTAACAGGTGGGGCATCCATTTTTTTTGTAACTTTTTGTTTTGAATTAATTGTTTTATAGTTACAGAATTAGTCAAATGTGGTAAAAAGACTTGGATGTCCCATTGTTACTATAGCTACAAACGCTTTTTAGAGTAAAAGTAAACATAAATATTTAATAACGTAAACAACGAAACAATTCAAATTTAAATCAAACGCTATATTATGAAAAGTATGATACTCAAAAAACTCATATTCCTTTTGGTATTTTTATCGGGGGGTGTGATGTTTGGACAAATCACGGTTTCGGGGGTGATTTCAGATGCCAGTGGTCCAATACCTGGTGTAAATGTTCTTGTAAAAGGAACGACGAATGGGGCAGTTTCTGATTTTGATGGAAACTATACGCTCGACAATGTAGCCGAAGATGCGGTAATAGTTTTTAGCTATATTGGTTTTACATCACAGGAAATTCCGTTAAATGGGCAAACGACAATAAATGTAACCATGCAGGAAGATGCTGCAGAGTTGGAACAAGTGGTCGTAGTTGGTTATGGCTCGGTAAGAAAGAAAGATTTAACAGGATCTGTAGCCAGTGTAAAACCGGAAGACTTTAACCAGGGGGTGCAAACATCGCCAGACCAGTTGATCCAGGGTCGGGTTGCTGGGGTTCAGGTAACTGCTGCGAGTGGTGAGCCTGGTGCGGCAAACAATATACGTATTCGGGGGACGTCTTCTATTCGAGGAGGAAACAATCCTTTGATCGTGGTAGATGGTGTTCCATTAGATGGTGGTGATACCAGTGCTGGATCCGATGTTGGAGCTGGTAGATCAAGTGCGAGAAATCCGTTGAATTTTATTAACCCTAATGACATTGCCAGTATTGATGTTTTAAAAGATGCATCTGCAACGGCAATATATGGTTCCAGAGGTTCTAATGGGGTAGTAATTATTACCACCAAAAAAGGAAAATCAGGGAAACCACAATTAGACTTTTCGTCAACGCTTAGTGTTGGTACTATAGCGAATGAGTATGACTTGTTGGATGGCCCGGGATTTGCAAGTGCGGTGAATGCAATAGGGGCGCCAGACCTTAATTTTGGCCAAAATGTAGATGCCTTGGATGAAATTTTAAGGACAGCGATTACTCAAAACTATAACGTGAGTTATGGTGGGGGATCAGAAACAGGAAGATATAGATTTTCTTTGTCCTTGCAAGATCAGGAAGGAATTATCAAGAATACCGGGCAGGAAAAATATACCGGGACTCTTAATTTGACAGAAAAATTCTTTAATGAGAAATTACAGATAGATACAAAATTAATTACTTCGTTTATCAAAGATGAAGCTACCGCCTTATCAGACAATGTGGGTGCTGAAGGTGATTTAATTATTTCCGCCTTACGTTGGAATCCTACAAGATCCTTATTTAATCCTGATGGAAGTTTTCTTCAGTTTAATGATAATCCACGTAATCCTTTAGCTTTTTTAGAGTATTATACAGATTTAGCAGAATCTACGAATCTTTTAGGAAATTTATCGGCAACTTATAAGTTTACTGATGCTTTACAATATAAATTTAATTTTGGTGTAGGGCGTACAGAATCTACCAGAAGGGTGGGAGTTTCAAGATTAATGCAAGCAAATTTTGTAAATAATGGTATCGCAGATATTCAAAGTGTTTTTACCTCCAATCTTTTATTTGAACATACATTGAGCTACAATAAACAATTAAATGATGCGGTTTATTTAAGTGCAGTTGCGGGGTATTCTTATCAAGAGTTTGAACGAAAAGGAGATAACATTAGAGTACAGGATTTTTCAATAGATGATCAAAATCTATATATAAACAATATCAACTTTGGATCAGAAAGACCGGCTCCTATTCTTAATCCAGACAACACCCTTACTGGTGGAAACACATCATTTTTTGACCCTACCACAGAACTGCAATCATTCTTTGGGCGTGCCAATGTAACATTATATGATAAGTATTTATTCACAGCTACACTAAGAGCAGATGGGTCCAGTAGATTTGGTAGTGATAATCAATACGGGTATTTTCCATCGGCAGCTTTTGCTTGGAGATTATCTGAAGAAGATTTTGTGCCAGATACCTTTAGTGATCTCAAATTACGGGTTGGATATGGTCTTACTGGGAATCAAGAGTTTCCTTCTGGATCTGCTCAAACACAATTTACACCAGATGGATCAGGAGGGATCGTGCAATCAACTGTTGGTAATCCAGGTTTACAATGGGAAAGTACAGAGCAAATCAATGCAGGGATAGATTTTGGCTTTTTTGAAAACCGATTATCGGGATCCATAGACTACTATCAAAGAACAACAGAAGATTTATTATTTAGAACTCGTGTTGCCCAACAAGCACCAAATGTTTTTGTGTGGAGAAACTTAGATGGTGTTGAGGTAGAAAACTCAGGGGTAGATATTGCTATCAATGGAGTGATTATTAAAAATGAAGATATCACTTGGGAAGTAAGTGTAAATGCTAGTTTCTTAAATAATGAAATTAATAATGTATCCAGTATATTTCCTGCAGGAATTTTGACAGGAGACCTTAATGGACAAGGACTGTCAAATCAAAGAGGGCAACTATTATTCGATGGACAACCTATCAATGCGTTTTATTTACCGGTTTGGGAAGGTTTTGATGAGAATGGAGTTTCGCAGTATGCTGATTTAGATGGAGATGGAGTGGATACATCTAGTGGTATTGCAGCTCCTGGACAAGGTGATAGAACCTTTGTTGGAGATCCAAATCCTGATTTTACTATTGGTATTTCAACATCATTCAGATATAAGAAATTAGACGCAAGTGTATTCTTTAATGGTGCTTACGGGCATCAGATTTATGATAATACCGCAAATGCTATTTTTACAGCGTCTGCAATAGGTGCAGGAGGTAATGTAACTCAAGAAGTAATAGCATCGGGTGAAGCCAGCCAGACTCCTAAACCTTCTACGCAATATTTAAAAAGCGGAGATTTTTTACGACTAAATAATTTGACTATAGGATATACTATGGATAGAGGTCAAATTGGAAATTGGATAGAATCATTACGATTTTATGTAACAGGGCAGAACTTATTTGTGATTACGCCATATGATGGATTTGATCCTGAAGTGAATACCAATAAACAGGTAGATGGTGTCCCCTCTTTTGGTATCGATTATTCGGCATATCCAAGAGCAAGAACTTTTTCTGTAGGATTTAATGCGAGATTTTAAAAAAAATTAAGATGAAAAAAATAAAAAAAATAGTCATTGGTTTAATCGGAACATTCATGATGTTTGGATGTACCGACTTAGATGAAGAATTAAATTCATCTATTGGTGAAGGGGCAGATTTTAGTGCTTCGGATCTTTTAACTGGAACGTACTCTTCTCTTAGAGAGCTTCAACATGAGCAGGATTTATTGCCTTCCTATGTACATTCTTCAGATGAACTAATACCTCCTACAAGAGGAGGAGATTGGGATGATGCAGGATTGTGGAGAGATCATCATTTACATGCCTGGACAAACACCCATGCACATATTGATAAAACCTGGAGAGACCTCAATAGTAGAGCCTATAATGCGCAATTAGTATTGTGTAATGGTGATGCTACTGCCAGTGAATTTGCACAAGCTACATTTTTAAGAACATTTCTTGATTTCTTTACTCTAGATCTATTTGGAGTGATTCCAAGAAGAGCCTGTGACGAAGATTTGTTATTGCCGCCTACAGAGCAGGTTGATCGGGCAGATGCTGTAGATCTTTTTATCTCAGAATTAGAAGGTGTTCTTAATGACTTACCTTCTTCGGGAACACCTGATGTGGCTACACAAAATGCAGCGAGAATGCTTTTGGCAAAGTTATATTTAAATAGAGCGGTCTATAAAGCCACTGGAGCTGATGGAGGCGCATTAGAAGGGCCATATTCCTTTGAGGCAGCAGATATGACAGCCGTGATTAATAATGTCAATACCTTGACTGGATACGATTTGGAAGATGAATATTTTAGTAGTTTTATTCCAGCAAATAGTGAAACTTCTTCTGAAATAATTTTTGTTTCTAAAAATGATGAATCTGGTGCTACTGGAAGAATCAATAATAGATGGCATATGAGTATGCATTATAACCAACAGCCTAGTGGTTGGAATGGTTTTGTTGCAACAACAGAGTTATACAACCTGTTTGAAGATGGAGATGTAAGAAAAAGTAGTGCTGTACCAGGGCTCTCAAATACTTTTGGATATAATGCTGGTTTTTTAATTGGTCAGCAAAGTGGTCCTGTTGATGGAGGACTTGCAATTGTAGAGCTAAAAGATCGTCAACAGGCTCCATTAGTCTTTACAGAAGATGTAGATCTATTTAATTCTGATGAAAGAAGAGGGATTCGAGTAGTTAAATATATACCAAATACGGAGACAAATATTACTTCAGAGAATGCTATATCATTTATCAATGATGATGCTCCTGGAAATGATTACGTATTCTTTAGATATGCTGACGCCCGATTGATGAAGGCTGAAGCCATTTTAAGAGGAGGTACAGACTCTGGAGGTGAAACTGCAGAAGGTATTATCAATGAATTAAGGAACATAAGAAATGCTTCTACCTTAACTAGTGTAACATTAGATGATATCTTGGATGAAAGAGCTCGTGAGCTATATTGGGAAGGTTGGAGAAGAAATGACCAAATACGTTTTGGCACTTTCTTAGGAACCTGGCAGGAGAAAGGATCTGCTTCTACTGCAAAGTCTCTATTAATGCCCATTCCAGCAGAAGCGTTATCTACAAACCCTAATTTAACACAAAATCCGGGGTATTAAAAAAATAAGTATTTGAATTATAAGTACAAAGTCCTTCTTCCTTTCGAAGGACTTTGTTACTTTAGTGCAACAACCAAATTGCTTGTCCTTTTACAAACAGAAACCATGATACGTAACGCTTTTTTAAACTTGATTGTCATATCATTGCTGATTTCATGCCATCAAAAAAAGGAAGCATCAAAAAATCAGCCTCCACAATCACAAAGGCTTTTTACAAAGCTCAAATCTGAAAAAACAGGCATTGATTTTATAAATCAAGTTACCAACCAAAAAGATTTCAATATCTTCAAATACCGTAATTTCTATAACGGAGGTGGTGTAGCCATTGGGGATATCAATAACGATGGTCTTGCAGATATATATTTAACGGCCAATATGGGGAAGAATAAACTCTACCTCAATAAAGGCAATTTTACTTTCGAGGATATTTCAGCATCATCGGGCACATCGGGCAATAGATCCTGGTCTACAGGAGTAGTGATGGTCGATATTAATGCAGATGGATTGCTTGATATTTATGTTTGTAATGCAGGAAATGTAAAAGGAGATGATCAAAAAAATGAACTGTTTATCAATAACGGCGATCTCACCTTTACCGAAAAAGCTTCAGATTATAACCTGGCCGATAGTGGGTTTACTACACATACTGCTTTTTTTGATTACGACCTGGATGGGGATCTGGATGCGTATATGCTAAACAATAGCTTTATTCCTGTAAGTAGCCTGGGATATTCTGATAAAAGAGAACTTAGAAGTGAAGATTGGGATCTGCCCGATATGTTTAAAGGAGGGGGAGATAAATTGTTGCGCAACGATGATGGAAAATTCACCGATGTAAGTGAAACAGCCGGGATTTATGGTAGTTTGATAGGCTTTGGCCTGGGGGTTACCGTTGGAGATATCAACGAAGATCTACTGCCCGATATCTATGTGTCAAACGATTTCTATGAGCGCGATTATCTGTATATCAACAATGGAGACGGCACCTTTACCGAAGATATAAAAAACAAAATGCCACATATTAGCCTGGCATCTATGGGAGCCGACATGGCAGATCTTAATAATGACGGCAAACCTGAAGTTTTTGTAACCGATATGCTTCCAGAAGGAGATGAAAGACTCAAAAACACCAGCGATTTTGAGCGATTTGACGTGTATCAGTTAAAGCAACGCAAAGATTTTTACCATCAGTATATGCAAAACACGTTGCAACTTAACAATGGTGACAACACCTTTTCTGAAATCGCTTTTTATAGTGGGGTAGGTAACACCGATTGGTCCTGGGGAGCTCTATTATTTGATATGGATAATGATGGATACCGAGATATTTATGTATGTAATGGAATTTATCACGATTTGACCAATCAGGATTTTATGGACTTTTTTGCAGCCGAAATTTATCAGAAAATGGCAATTTCCGGAGTAAAAACTTCTCAGGATTCTATCATAAACAAAATGCCAAGTGTTCCTATTCTCAATTATGCATTCAGAAACAACCAGGATCTTACTTTTTCTGATAAAACAAAAGATTTTGGGTTTACCGAACCTAGTTTTTCTAATGGAGCGGCCTATGGAGATCTCGATAATGATGGAGACCTTGACCTCATTGTAAATAATGTGAATATGCCTCTGTTTGTATATCAGAATAATGCCGAAAGCAATTACCTGAAAATACAACTTAAAGGAGCCCAAAAGAATACTTTCGCGATAGGAAGTGTCGTTGAGGTGTACCGAAATACCGAAATACTAAGACAGCAGTTAATACCATCCAGAGGATTTCAATCTTCAACCGATTATGTAATGACCTTTGGGTTGGGTACCACCGGGAAAGTGGATTCCATTCGGGTGATATGGCCTAATGGGAAAACTCAAAAACTTACCGGGATAGCCGTTAATCAAACCATCAAATTGGATATTGCCGATGCTTCCGAAAGCTTTAAAAGTATTCCAAAAACACTAAAAACTTATTTTGCAGAGATCAAAACCGATTTAACCGCACATAAAGAAGATCCTTATGTAGATTTTGATTATGAAGGCTTAATTTCTAAAATGTCCTCCAGAGAAGGGCCTGCAATCGCTGTAGGAGATGTGAATGGAGACGGTAATGATGATGTGTATATAGGTGGTGCCAAAGATCAGGCGGGCAGTTTATATATTCAAGCAAAAGAAGGGGAATTATCAATTTCTAACCAAATCGCTCCCCCTTGGGAGAAACCTAAGGAAGCTTTATATGAAGATACTGCGGCCAAATTTATAGATATAGATAAGGATCAAGACCTGGATTTGATAGTGGCTTCCGGAGGGAATTTTGCACAAGCTGAAGCAAAACAATTCAATACCAGAATATATCTCAACGATGGAAAAGGAAATTTTTCACAAGGACAAACCATTTTTAATGAGAATAATACCTCGGTGATTGCGCCTCATGATTTTGATGGTGATGGTGATGTCGATATCTTTATAGGAAATATGAGCGTGCCAGGCATTTATGGAATAAATCCCAAGAATCTACTCTTGGAGAATGATGGGAAAGGGAATTTTAAAAACACTATCGAATCAAAAGCTTTTAAAGCCCAGAATATAGGGATGATCAATGATGCTGCCTGGCAAGATATAGATGGAGATCATAAAAAAGACCTGATTTTGGTCGGCGAGTGGATGTCGCCCAAGATCTTTAAGAATAATGGAAGACGATTAAGTCTGTTACCAACAAATCTCGATAGTATTTCGGGATGGTTTAATACTGTTGAAGCCAAAGATTTAGATAAAGACGGAGATATCGATTTGGTGATGGGAAATCGGGGTCTAAATGCTATGTATAAGGCAAGCGATACACATCCAGCCAAAGTATATATCAATGATTTTGATAATAATGGTACTATTGAGCAAATTTTTACCCAGACTATTGATGGTAAAGATGTTCCGATACATCTAAAAAAAGAACTCACCGGCCAGATCAATTCTCTAAAAAAGCAAAACCTGAAGTTTTCAGAGTATGCTACCAAATCTATTGATGAGTTGTTTCCAAAAGAAATATTGCAAAAGACCATTGTAAAAACGGTCAATACCTTTGCAAGTATAGTGGCTTATAACGATGGAAAAGGGAATTTTGAGATCAAGGAGTTGCCACAACAGGCGCAACTATCATGTATTTGTGATATAGAAACCGAAGATCTTAATAATGATGGTATTCTGGATCTGATTTTGGGAGGAAACAATTATAATTTCAAGCCTCAGTTTTCCAGATTGGATGCAAGTAGAGGAACTATATTGTTGAGTGATGGAGAAGGAAAGTATCCCGATAGCTATCGGGATCAAAAATCTACAGGATTTTTTGTAGAAGGAGAAGTAAAAGAAATGTATTGGATCAAAAACACATCAGGAGAAAAGTACTTAATCACTGGTATTAATAATAAAAAACCAAAGATTTTTAAATTGAATGATTAATTTTTTCACGCAAAGACCGCTAAGGGTATCAAAACAGAGTAGATGACAGAAAATGATATTTCATATAAAATCATTGGGGCAGCTTTAGAATTACATAAATCAATAGGTCCGGGGTTGTTAGAATCAGCTTATGAAAATGCCTTAATGTATGACCTTAAAGAATTGGGTCTTAATGTCAAATAACAAGTGCCAATGCCATTTATCTATAAGAAGTAAAGATGGAAGTTGGATAAAGAATAGATCTATTAATTGAAAACAAAGTAATTGTTGAAATAAAATCACTGGAAAATCTGGCACCAGTTCATTTTTCCCAGACACTTACATATCTTAAACTGGCAGATTTAAAACTGGGTTTGTTGATTAATTTCAATACAAAACTTTTAAAAAGCGGGATTCATAGAATTGTAAATAACTTGTAGAGAACTAAAAATGTATTTGAAAATTGGTAAATATCACTTCGCGTCCTTTGCGTGTTTTTGTCTTTGCGCCCTTTGCGTGAAATTTAAAACATTAAGAATCTTATTCCTAACGGTCATATTTCTTTTCTTTTCTTGCTCAGATAAAAACAACCAAGGAGATCTATTCGAAAAAGTGCCTTCTGAAACTACAAATATCACTTTTCAAAATACCTTGAATCCAACTGAGGATTTAAATATCCTGGATTATCTATATTTCTACAACGGTGCTGGTGTTGCGGTTGGTGATATCAATAATGATGATTTGGTAGACGTATTTTTCACTGCCAATCAGGGAAAAAATAAACTATATCTCAACAAGGGAAATTTTCAATTCGAAGATATTACCTCTACTGCAGGTGTTGCAGGCAATTCTGACTGGAATACAGGAACCGTAATGGCCGATGTAAATGGTGACGGTTTTCTGGATATTTATGTATGCGCAGTTGTTGGTGTGCAGGGATTAGAGGGTGCTAATGAGCTATTTATAAATAACGGCAATGGTACATTTACCGAAAAAGCCTCTCAATACAAATTGGATTTTGATAATTATTCTTCTTCAGCCGCTTTTTTTGATTATGATAACGATGGAGACCTGGATATGTATCTGCTCAATCACGCGATCCATACCCAAAATTCCTTTGGAAAGGCTTCTATCAGAAATAGCAGGAATTATGAAAGCGGAGACAAATTGCTTCGCAATGATGGACAGCAATTTACGGATGTAAGCGAAGAGGCAGGGATTTTTGGTGGCGCCAATGGATATGGCTTAGGGGTAGCAACAGCCGATTTTAATAATGATGGATTTACAGATATCTATGTAAGCAATGATTTTCATGAAGATGATTATTATTATATCAATAATAGAAACGGAACCTTTAGCGAGCAATTAAAAGAAAAATTTGGCCACACAAGCCGTTTTTCGATGGGTAGTGATGTTTCAGATATCAATCATGATGGATTCGTAGATATTTTAACCCTCGATATGGCCCCCGAAGATGAGAAAGTGCTAAAAGCTTCTGTTGGGGATGAGACGGTAGATATGCTCGATATGAGAATCAATCGGTTGGGATATCATTATCAGTTTGCCAGAAATATGCTTCAGATCAATCAATCCGGAAAATTCTTTTCTGAAACCGCATTGCTGAGTGGGGTGGCAGAAAGTGACTGGAGCTGGTCTGCACTATTTGCCGATTACGATCAGGATGGGGAGCAGGATATCTTTATTTCTAATGGGATCCCAAAAAGGCCCAATAACCTGGATTATATTAAATATATCTCTAATGAAAAAATTAAAGATAAGTTAACCAAAACCAAATTGGTGGATCAGGAAGCACTCAATATCATGCCATCTGGAGCGGTGCAGAATTATATTTTTCGGGGACTAACAGAGATTCAATTTACAGATCAATCGGCAACCTGGTTGCCAAAAGATACGATCATTTCTACAGGAAGCGCATATGCAGATTTTGATAACGACGGAGATCTGGATATTGTCACCAATAATATCAATGATCTGGTTACTTTTTACAAAAACAAAACAAATACAAAATCAACGTATTTAAAACTGAAATTTATTTATAAGAAACCAAATATCATGGGGATAGGGACCAAAGTAATATCCTATCATGATGGGATACCTCAATATAAGCAGTTATTTACAGCAAAAGGTTTTCAGTCATCATCTGAAGCTATAGTTCATTTTGGATACGGAAATGCAGAAATAGTAGATTCTCTTAAGATTATCTGGCCCGATAATACCATACAGGTTGCAGAACATATCAAAACAAATCAGACCTTAACGATTAAATTATTGAATAAGAGAACTCCTGTAGATTATGATACATTGTTTCCAAAACCAAAGCCATGGTTTAAAAAAATTGACAGCCTTCCTGGGCTACAATATGTCCACAAAGAAAATGGGTATGTAGATTTTAATCGTCAGAAGTTAATTCCTTATAAGATTTCAGATCGTGGACCTGCAACTGCAGTTGGTGATCTTAACGGAGATGGAAAAGATGATGTTTTCTTCGGAAGTTCAAAACACGAGCCTTCTAAAGTGTTTTTCCAAACTTCCACAGGTTTTGAAGAACAACAAATCGAAGTTCTTGAAGCTGATAAACTTAAAGAAGATGTAGCCTCTGTAATTGAAGATTTTAATGGGGATTCAAAGAATGATCTTTTAGTAGCATCTTCGGGAGGAGAATTCTTTGGCCCTTCAAAACAGTTGATAGACCGGTTGTATTATGGCGACGGTTCAGGGTTCAGTAAAGGGCAGTTCCCAGAGCTTTTTGAGCATGAATCAGTTATAAAACCACAGGATATAGATCAAGATGGGGATTTGGACCTGTTTGTAGGGGCACATGCAGTATCCAATGATTTTGGGAATATTCCTAATTCATACCTCTTAATCAATGACAAAGGAAATTTCAGCATACAGGAAAACAACGAACTTCAGAAAGTGGGAATGGTAACCGATGCTGTTTGGAGTGATTTTGATGGAGATAATGTGAAGGACCTCATTGTAGTTGGCGAATGGATGTCACCACATTTTTTTAAAAATAACAACGGAATATTATCAGACGTTACCTCTTTGGTCTCTACAGATAAAATGAATGGTTTATGGCAATCTATTGTCGGGTTTGATATTGATGATGATGGCGATCAGGATTATTTGTTAGGAAATTTCGGATTAAATACTAAATTTAAAGCATCCCGGGATTTTCCACTTACAATGTATTATGCAGATTTTGACAATAACCAAAAGACCGAAACCATCATCGCTATTTCTAAAGGAGGAAACTATTATACAGCTTTGGGATTAGATGAATTATCAGGACAGTTAAATTTCTTAAGAAAAAAGTTTACTACCTATGCGGCATTTGCCGGTAAAACGGTTGAAGAAGTTTTTGGAAAAGAGGTATTGGATAAAGCAGTAGTACTAGAAGTACATCAATTGGCTTCTGGATACCTGAAAAATGAAAAGGGGGCATTCACATTTGTTCCTTTTGAAAATAAGCTGCAAGTAGCCCCGATTACGACCATGTTAAAGCATGATTTTAATAAAGATGGTACAGATGAGGTGTTTCTGGCAGGGAATTATTTTGGAGTGATACCCTACCATGGTAGATTTGATAGTTTTGCAGGAGCGGTACTTCAAAAAGATGGTGTTGTAATAGATGCCGATAAGCTGAATGTTAACCTCACTCAAAAAGCCGTAAAAGGATTAAATATTATTAATTTTGCTGATACAGAGTATTTACTTGTTACCATAAACAATGGAAAAATTGAAATTTATGAACTTGATCAATAAATATGATACTATTTCCTCTTTGAGAGGTGGTAGGGGGGTGTTTGCCTTTCTTTTTCTAATTTTACTACTATCCTGCTGCCAAAAAGAGAATGCAACGATAGAGATCACTCAGAACGATTACCATAATGTAGTAGATAAGATAACCGAGGTAATGGTACATGATATATTTTCTCCACCGGTTGCGAGTAGAATATATAATTATCCCAATATTGCTGCCTATGAGGTGATTTGCCAGCAAAACAAAACCTATACAACACTATCTGGCCAATTACATGGCCTTACACCGGTTCCTGTGGCCGATAGTACTCAAAATATTAATTATCATGTAGCCGCATTGGTAGCCTATATAGAAGTAGGTAAAGAACTTATTTTTTCTGAAGACAGGATAGAAGTATACAGAGATAGCCTGTACAATTCATGGAAAGAAATTAATGAAAGTAGTTTTAATGATTCCAAAGACTATGGGTTACAAGTGGCGCAGCACATAAAAGATTGGCTATCTGCCGATAACTATGCACAAACGCGTACCATGCCCAAGTTTTCTGTCAATACCGGGGATCCTGCTCGTTGGCAACCTACGCCACCCGATTATATGGATGGGATCGAACCGCATTGGAGAGAGATCAGACCATCGATTATAGATTCTGCATCACAATTTACCCCCTCAAAACACCCTGATTTTTCTTTAGAAAAAGATGCTCCGTTTTATAAAGAACTCCTGGAGACTTATGAGGTTGGATTGGAGATTAAAAAAGAAGGGGATACTTCAGAAAAAATGCAAATAGCACAGTTTTGGGATTGTAACCCTTATGTGTCTACACATAAAGGTCATTTGATGTTTGCCACCAAAAAGATCACTCCGGGAGCACATTGGATTGGGATTTGCAAAATTGCCTGCAGAAAAACCGAGGCAGATTTTGCAAAAACCGTATATGCTTATACCAAAACGTCTATTGCTATTGCAGATGCGTTTATAAGCTGCTGGGATGAGAAATACAGAAGCAATTTGATACGGCCAGAGACCTTGATCAATCAACATATTGATGAAAACTGGGAACCCGTTTTACAAACACCGCCTTTTCCAGAATACACCAGCGGGCATTCTGTAGTATCTGGAGCAGCGTCTATCGTTCTTACCAATATTTTTGGCGATAATTTTGCCTTTAATGACGATACCGAAGTACCATACGGATTACCTATTCGTTCTTTCAGATCTTTTAATACGGCAGCAGACGAAGCGGCAGTTAGCAGGTTATACGGGGGGATTCATTATCGTGCTGCGATAGATCTGGGCTTAGAACAGGGGCGTGAATTAGGAAGTTTTGTTGTCAAAAAGCTTCAGATGACAAAAAATAGTAATAACTAGAATGAAGAAAACAGTAACGATTGTTTTGGTGATGCTTTTAGGCTTGGCCATATGGTATGTATGTATTAAAAAGTATGATTATCAAATTAGCTTTAAGGCCAATGCAGCCCCGGGAAGTGTATATGATCAGGTAAAAAATGTAAAATCCGGTTCAGATGATATCAAAGACTTTTCTATAGAAGAAACCGATCTTTTCAAATCGATAAGACAAGAAGTGATTATAGATAGTACAGCAGTTATTTTAGACTGGTATTTTGAAAGTATAAGCGATACTATTACCAAAATCAAGGTTGGGATTATTTCTAAAGAGCATTCTCTGCAACATCGGTTACAAATAATAACAGGATCTTCTCCTCTTGTCAACTTAGTGAAGAATGACATGATCGATTTCAGAAAAAAACTCAGATATTATACAGATAGTTTCAGGGTAATTATTGATGGTGAGATCGAAACACCAGAAATGAATGTGCTTCTTGTTTCTTCAAAAACCAAAAGATCCAGAAAAGCGAATGAAATGATGAGGTCTAATGCATACCTCCATCCCAAATTAGCAGAACATAACATCAGTAAGAATGGATTTCCTTTTGTGAAAATTAAGCATTGGGATACAAAAACAGATTCTATACACCTCGATTTTGGGTTTCCGATAATTTACAATGACTCTTTACCGGTTTCTTCACATATAATATATAATAAAATGGAATCAAAAAAAGCTCTGAAAGCAACCTATTACGGGAATTACCGAAATAGTGACGAAGCCTGGTTTGCCTTGTTAGAATATGCCGATAAGCATCATATTGCTCTGGAGAAAACCCCTTTAGAGATTTTCTATAACAATCCAATGATGGGTGGTACAGAGTTACAATGGAAAGCCGAGATATTTTTTCCGATCAAAAACTGAACTCATTTAAGCTGCAGAGAGCATTTTGAGAAGGCTCAAAACGCATTTTGAGCTCCGGGGAGCATTTTGAGAAGTCTCAAAATGTATTTTGAACTCCGGGGAGCATTTTGAGAAGTCTCAAAACGTATTTTGAGCTCCGGGGAGCATTTTGAGAAGGCTCAAAACGTATTTTGAGTTCCGGAGAGCATTTTGAGAAGGCTCAAAACGCATTTTGAACTCCGAGAGCATTTTGAGAAGGTTGCAAAACGTATTTTGAACTCCGGGGAGCATTTTGAGAAGTCTCAAAACGTATTTTGAGCTCCGGGGAGCATTTTGAGAAGGTTGCAAAACGTATTTTGAGTTCAGGAGAGCACCTTGCCCATGCGGTAAGATAAGTTCTTAAAAAAAAATCAATAAAAAGGAAATTAAGTTGCATAAAAAATAATACAAACGATTACATTTTTTTTAATTGACGATTGACTTTCCTATTGAGGGAATACTTTGGATATTTGTAAATAATCAATCTTTTTTTTGAATTAAACACCTTTTTTTAGGAACTTTTATAAAAATTCTGCTTCAGGAAGTTAGTTGATATTATAGTTAATTATTCAAGCATGGCCAAGAAATACATCATCGCATTCGATCAGGGCACTACAAGTACAAGAGCCATTATTTTTAACAATTCTGGTGAAATCTGCAGAATTGCACAAAAAGAATTAACGCAACATTATCCAAAACCAGGATGGGTGGAGCATGATCCGGAAGAGATTTTTAAACATCAGCAAGAGGTTTTTATTGAAGTACTTCAAAAATCCAAAATATCTCCAGAAGATATTGCCGCAATTGGTATCACCAATCAACGGGAAACCACTGTGGTTTGGAATAAAAATACAGGCGAACCCATATACAATGCCATCGTTTGGCTGGATAAAAGAACCGCCAAAATTTGTGAAAACCTAAAGAGCATAGGATTAGACGATCATGTTTCTAAAAATACGGGATTAGTAATTGATTCCTATTTTTCTGGTACCAAATTAAAGTGGATATTGGATAATGTAGCCGGTGCCAGAGAAAAGGCAGAAAAAGGGGATTTGCTATTTGGAACCATCGATACATGGTTAATCTGGAAATTTACTAACGGCAAAAAGCATGTAACCGATCATTCTAATGTGTCCAGGACCATGTTGTACAATATCATTAATCTGGATTGGGATAAAACCATGCTCACTACGCTGGATATTCCCAGATCGATGCTTCCAGAGGTTCAATATTCTTCTTCCGATTTTGGAACTATTGATCATGAGGGGCATAGCATTCCGATTTATGGAGTAGCCGGAGATCAGCAAGCATCTTTATTTGGGCAGGGAGGATATAAATCGGGGATTGCCAAAAACACCTATGGTACAGGTTGTTTTATGTTGCTTAATACCGGAAAGAAGCCCTATAAATCTCAAAATGGCCTGCTTACTACTTTATGCTGCAGTCTGCTCGGGGATAACATAAAATATGCCTTAGAAGGAAGTATATTTGTAGGAGGGGCTTCTATACAGTGGTTGCGCGATAAACTTCAGATTATCGATGATGCAGCAGAAACCGAGGCAATATGCAAATCAACTACTTCTTCAGAAGATTTATATGTGGTGCCTGCTTTTGCCGGATTGGGAGCACCGTATTGGGATATGGAAGCCAAAGGAGCTATCTATGGCCTTACCCTGGATTCTGGTAAGAATGAGATCATAAAAGCTACTGTAGAAGCCCTGGCATATCAAACACGGGATGTACTGGAAGCTATGGTCGAAGATAGCGGTAAACAGATGAAAGAATTGAAGGTAGACGGAGGCGCTTCGGCCAATAATTACTTAATGCAATTTCAATCAGACATCCTTAACGTAGAAGTAGACCGCCCCGAAATGCTGGAAGTAACAGCACTAGGAGCAGCTTTCCTGGCAGGGATCAAAGCGGGGGTGTGGATCAAGAAAGATATTTCGGAGGTGAGAGCTATCGATAAAGTGTTCAAACCAAAAATTACTGAGCACGAGCGAAGTCGAAAATATATCGGTTGGCAGCAAGCCATAGCACGTACTAAAACAGAGAATAAAAATATGCTTGCGGTAAAAGAGGAAGGGCCTGTTCGCTTTTCTGTTCTGGATCGCGGGGCACAACTGCGTAGTGCAAAAAGTGAAAAATATGATCTTGTGGTCATTGGAGGAGGTGTAACCGGAGCGGGAATAGCGCTTGATGCCGCTTCAAGGGGTTTGAAGGTCTGCCTGGTAGAGAAAAACGATTTTGCGTCGGGAACAAGTAATAAATCTACCAAACTTATTCATGGAGGACTTAGATATCTGAAACAGATGGAGATCGGATTGGTAAAAGAATCCGGAAGCGAGCGGGCGACCGTGCATAAACTGGCACCACATCTTGTAGTGCCCGAAAAAATGTTACTTCCACTTATTGAAGGAGGTACATATGGAAAATTTATGGCATCTATCGGGTTAAAAGTGTATGATTTTCTGGCAAATGTAGAAGGAGACGATAAACGGAAAATGCTCACTGCACAAGAAACCAAAGATAAAGAGCCATTGCTTAATGAAGAAGGCCTTACCGGAGGAGGATACTATGCAGAATACAGAACCGATGATGCACGGCTTACTATAGAGTTACTTAAAAAAGCAGCTTCGTATGGAGCCAATAGTATAAATTATTGTGAGATGACCTCCTTTAATTATGATGAAAAAGGGAAAATAAAAAGTTTGGAATGTAAAGATCATAATACAAAGGAAACACTTACGATCAAATCCAGAAATTTTGTTTCTGCAGCCGGGCCCTGGGTAGATCTCTTACGAGAGAAAGATCATTCGATGAACAATAAGCACCTGCATTTGACCAAAGGGATTCATCTTGTTTTTTCTAGAGAACGTTTTCCACTTACACAATCCATTTACTTTGATGTGCCCGATGGCAGGATGATTTTTGCAATACCAAGAGGCAGGGCAACCTATGTAGGAACCACAGATACAAATTATAGCGCAAACCTTAATCGGGTGGTAGCCGTACAGAATGATGCCGAATACTTGCTGAATGCGGTGAACCACATGTTTCCAGGTCTGAAACTTACAATCGATGATATTGAATCTAATTGGGCAGGGTTACGACCATTGATTCATGAAGATGGCAAAGACCCTTCAGAACTATCAAGAAAAGATGAGATTTTCGTATCAAAAACTGGACTCATTTCTATTGCCGGAGGAAAACTTACCGGATATCGTAAAATGGCACAACGAGTGATCGATACTGTCCTCAAAACGATGAGTAGTAAAAGAAGAGATGCATTTTCTAAGTCACATACACAACAAATACCGCTAACCAGTACGCCTCTTAAAAATACCAAAGAAGTAAATATATATCTGGATCAGATTACACAACAATTAAGAGATTTGAAGATAGAAGATCCTTATTATGGGTGGTACCTGGTCTCTACTTATGGTAAACAGGCAGATATTATTATCAATAAGGTAAATTATTTCCTGAACGAATCCATTGAGGCAAGACTCATTAGGGCAGAACTTTGGTATAGTGTACATCATGAAATGGCAAATGGTTTAGCCGATTTCTTTGTAAGAAGAACAGGAAGGTTATACTTTGATATTGGCAGCGTACATACCTATAGATCCATTATACAGGAAGATCTTATAAAATATCTCAACTGGGACGAAACACGTCTCAAAACTGAAAATACATATCTTGATATTCTATTAGAAGACGCATCTACATATTATGAAAAAGAATTTAACTAGTGTTTAAGCCAAAACTGAAAAGATGCATTGGATTATGCGCGGGTTTTGGCTTAACGTAACACTAGAAACAGAGAATAAGGATAAGATTAAAACCTGCCTATAACCCCTAATTGGCCGGCACCTAATTGAAGGCTCCATTTTATTTTATGCTGTTTATGACCATATGTATAACGTTCGGTTTTGTTTAAATAATTATCGATACCATCAACGATAACAATACTCAATGCTGTGCTCAAAACAACATCGGTAAGCCAGTGTGCTTGTTCCCATAGGCGGGATATTGGTGATAGCATACCAAGGGCATAAATACCTCCTTTGATAAATGGATTTTTAAACTGTTTGCCGATAGCATAGGCAGTGGTAATAGAAAGAATAGCATGCCCCGAAGGAAAAGAATGGAAACCCGCATCACCACCAGAGTAAAATTTAAAACTAAGATTACCTTCTCCTGTGAGTGGCCTTGCACGACCAATCAGGGTTTTACTTACAGTCTGTAGCAACCCACCAGCCGTAGCAGAAGCAATAAGCAGCACCCCGGTCTTTCTTATTTTTTTATTTTTTGTGATTAAACCCAAAGCATATACACTTGTTGTTAAACCATAGTTAAACAGCGGTTTTCCGAAACGAAAACTAGCTTCCCTAATAACATCAGGAATATCTTCTCCTTGTTTGGAGAAATATTCATTTGCAGGATCATCTAATGCGAGTAAAGCAACAGTTCCAATCATTACTCCTCCAAAAGTAGCCCAATCTTTTTCTTTCCATTTAAAAGGCTGCTTATAGGCGTGCTTTACACCTCCATATACAGAAAGGCCATCATACTTGACCATTTGCCAGGTAGTCATTTTATTTTGTACATCCAGAGTATCCTGGGAATACATGGTAAATGAAAAAGAAATTAATAGAATACTTACAAACAGGGCTTTAAAATAAATCATAGTAAAAATTTGCTAGGCAAAAATAGGAACTTATATAATATATTAATAATAAAAATAGAGCAGTGTTTTCGAAGAATTAAAATTGTTTTTAAGCCTACTCTTAGATGAAACCTCTTTTATAGTTGCTACACTAATAATTACTCGAAGTGCTTTGGGTAGTCTTTTGCAGTAGTTTATTAATCATTTTTCAAGACACTTGCGATTGATGTAATTAACAAATACATAAGTAATATTTATGTAAACCATAATAAATATAAATAAAAATATATGAATATAATTTAATAAATTTGAATAAAACATAAAAAATTAACATTAATACCTCTAAAAATTTAAGAATATGAAAACTAACATAGTAATAATTACATTTTGTTTACTAAGTAGTCTTGCTGCTTATGGAGGTGAAGATTTTGGTTCAAACGATACTTCTGAGTCCCAAAGATGTTTGGATAATCTTACGTTCTTTTGCCTCTATGGTGATTTGGATTATGAAATTTTGCAAGAGTCTTTGTTAAATCTTAAAGAAACAACAAAAGCAGAAGTATTCTACAGCGATGCAAATAAATCGTCTGCTTCTCAAAAATTAATTTCATTGTCTCTTCTGTTTTTATTTCCGGAAGGGATCTCAAACTTTCAATATAGATCTTTAACTTTTCCATTCACCAGACTTAAACCATATGGGTTACCTTACGAATCTGGAGAGGTTCAGGATTCGAAGGGTGTATCCTACACCTTATTAAAAAACAAGGCTTCGCAAATGATTCTTCAGGAATACTTTCTTGAAATACCCAAACCTCCAGTGGATTTAACTCTGAGCCATTATCCATTTCATCAACCAAGATTTGAAGGATTCGGGATCAGATTGCGAATGTGAAAGTAGATAAGTATTACATGATGACTATAGTTTACTATTTGGTCAATAAGTGTTAATACTAATTGCAAGTGTTTAATCAAAAAAAGTATGTATGAAAACTAAATTTTTTCTATTAATTGGAATACTCATTGTATTCTCAAATTGCGCAGTAATTAGGCCAGGGGAGGCTGGTGTTAAACAAACCTTAGGTAAATTTTCAGATAAAGTAGCTACACAAGGTACGATACTTTACAACCCGTTGGTTAGTAAGGTTGTAAAAGAATCCACACAGACCAACAATATAAAGCTTATTTTAAGTTTGCCTAGTAAAGAAGGCCTAAGTGTTAATTCTGAAATTTCAATTCTATATCGGTTAGAAAAGGATAAGATTCCAAGTATTTTAGAGAATTTGGGCCAGGATTATGAGCCTATTATTACTAGTGTTTTTAGATCGGCATCATCAGATGTATGCGCACAATTTTTTGCCAAGGATATGCATTCTGGGATGCGTGCAAAAATCGAAGAAGAGATAAAATCGAAAATGAAAGTAAACCTCGAAAAACAAGGTGATGGTATTGAGCTAATAGCTGTTTTAATGAAAAGTATCCAATTACCCAGAGGATTGGCAAATTCTATAGAACGAAAATTACAGGCAGAGCAGGATGCAATGCGTATGGAGTTTGTTATACAGCAGGCAAAACTGGAAGCCGACAGAAAAATAATTAATGCTGAAGGTGAACGCGACGCTCAAAAAATATTATCTGAAGGATTGACCCAGGAGATTATCAAAATAAGAAGTATAGAAGCTTTTAATAAGTTATCAGAGTCCCCAAATAGTAAAATTATCATTACCGATGGAAAGACTCCTTTTCTGGTCGATGAATGACAGACAAAAAAATAATCAAGAATTAAAGATATAGTGTTAATAGTAAAAACGTGATGATAAAATGAACTCATTTAGACTTTTTTGCTGGAAGCGAAAATATGGGCTTTTGGTTTCTAATGAAGCCTTTTTTTAGAAGCATAGCAGTGCTAAGGTTCTAAAAAAAGTCAAAATTAGGGAGCATAATGGCATATTTGCAGCCCAGATGAAAAAGTTTAAATGAGTTCAATTATAAAGAGAGCAAAGATCACATAACCTGAAGGAAATAATGAGATCATCCCTGCTAAGTCCCTTTTTGGATATTTCGTAAAGAGTTATAGTCTAAAAGAAGTCGTCACCAATCAATGATTTAAATATGAAATGAGTCATGACATTTAATCCCGAGTTTCGGGGATTATTGGTGAATTCTGCCTGGCAGCAAGCTATGGTGTACCCACAAATATTAAAAGGTGTCAAAAACACCCCTGCCCTGTCTACAGTTCGCCCACAACAATGTTGTGTCGTCCTCAAGGGGATAGTAATTCCCCCTTTGAAGCTTGCCTGCAGCAGGCTGGGTAGATCTGACAATTGAAAAGCAATAAAATATAAACAGATGAAAACAATTTTTGAATATGTAAATATTAGCGCGAGTGATTCACTAGAATCCTATGTAAATAAAAGATTGGATAGGCTTTATGATCAATATCCTTTTATTATTAGAGGAGATGTATTCTTTAAAAGGGAAAGTAAAAATGATGATGCCGGCCATATTTGTGGTATTCGATTGAGTGCCCCGGGACCGCGAATTTATGCATCTTCTGATGAAAGGAGTTTTGGAAATGCGGTTAATGAAACGATTCGTGATTTAAAAGATCAATTACAAAAGAGAAAAGAGAAATTATATCAATAATCAATCTTTTTCAGGATAAACAAAAAGTCCGGGCAATTTGCCTGGACTTTAAGGTAAACTCTCTTCCAATACAATTCCACAAATGGAGTTTAATTATTGTTAGAACAAGTTCTTTATAAAAAATAGATTTCTACTGTATCAATACACCCAACCGGTTACTCCTTCATATATTAAACCGGCATTAACTCCTTCAGCATAACTTTTGGTAAACAAATGATCAGAATTTATAGGATTGTAAAAACGATATAACTTCTTTCTTCCATTACCTGGTCTTTTGTGGATTAAAACAAAGGTTCTTCCCGAAACGTCTCGCCAGCCGCTATTAACAAGGTTTAAAAATTCTCCGATATCAGTAACTAAAACAAAATCTTTACGTTGAGGATGTAGCATAAAATACATGGTATCATATACACTATCATTAATAAGATCAGGATTTGTTGTTATGGGAGTTCTAAAAGCAATACCTTCTCTACGTCCGATACCTACTCCTACACCACTTTGTGTTTTATAGGTATGTAATGATGCAGATCCCCCACTATAATATCGATATACATTTTCAGATCTAATACTTGCTTTGGTAGTAATTTCAGTTTCATCCAGGATTTGTTCTGGAGGTAGCTCATCATTGTCTTCTGTTTCGCAGGAAGTTAAAATAACGGCAGTAAATACTATGCTCAGTATTGACAATAAAAATTTAGTTTTTTTCATGGTTTTATAATATTAATGATTTAAAGAAACTAATTGTTTATAAGGGTAAAATTAGGAGAAACGATAATCAAAACACAAAGCATATTCTTGATATTTATAAATCTAAACTTCAGATTTATAAATATGAGGTAGTCTTTAAAATCGATTGAGTAGTACGATATAATATATTGATAAATAGCCTATAAAAGCATAAAAATAAATTATTATAGTACACTTTAAATTTATAAATTGGTAGTCATATTGATAGCTCAATAAAAAAGTATTAATCGCTATAAACCCTATCACCAGTCATCAATAGAATTATTAAAGAGGTATGGTTTTTGAATTCAGTGAAACAGAGTAAAAATTGCTTTAATGATTATGAAGTATTTGTTTATAAATTACCTGGTAATTATAACTGTTTTTGTTAACCAATCTAGTGGCCAAACTACAAATGCGCTCAATAATCAAAATGATGTGCATTATACCAATTTAAGGACTCAAATAAAAGAACAACCAGAGAGCGCCTTAAAATTGCAAATAGCACAATTGTCTTTGGATAAGGCAAAAAATGAGCTGGATACATTGGGGATGGCAAATGCCTATTATTTTTTATCGAGATTAGACCTTCAGCATACTTTAACTTATGCCGATAGTTTGATTGCAATTACCAGGAATAAAAATTATAAAAGGTATCCGGCCTTGGGGTATTTGCAAAAAGGAAATAATGCCTATGAAAAGGGAGACTATCAACGTGCTTTAGAATTGTATTTATCAGCCTCAAAATTTGCAAAACAAAATAACAATGAATATCTATATCGTACCTTAAAATTTAATATTGGATTGTTAAAAAATGCAGCCGGAGAAAGAGAAGAGGCTCAGATTATTTTTATTGAACATTTAAATTTTTTGGATGAAAACCTTAAATATAAAAAAATAATTACCTACAATAAAGTGCTCTTCGCTATTGCAGATTCCTATATTCATAGTAAAGAATTGGATAAGGCCGAAGCCTACATTAATAAAGGTATAGAACAAACGATAAAGACCAACGATACATCTACGTATTCGTACATCGTGGTGACCTCTGGAGTACATCAATATTTTTCAAAAAATTACAAAAAAGCTATCGATAGCCTTGCAAAAGGAAAAAGATTAATTCTTAAAAGAGATGAATCACAAATAAGAGTAGCAACTTGTGATTATTATACTGCTCTTTCTTATCATAGCTTAGGAAACGAAGATTTGAGCATAGAATATTTTAAAAATGTAGATCGTATTCTTAAGCAAGAGAAAGACATCATCCCCGAATTGATACCTACATATGATTATCTGATTGCGCATGCAAAATCAAACAATGATGTTGAACAACAATTGGAGTATATAAATACGCTGTTAAAACTGGATAGCATTCGACACTCTGATGAGATCTATTTGACCAAAAACATCAATGAAAAATATGATACTGTTGAGCTGCTTTCTGAAAAGGAAAAATTAATTAATGCACTAGAGGAAGAAACTTTTTTAAAAGAAGGTACTATTACCAAGTTAATCTCATTCCTAATTATTTTATTGGCCTTAGCAACGTATGGTTTTTGGAGAAGCTATATCAATAAAAAGCGTTTTGAGGCATTGCTCAAAAAACAAAAGAACAAGGAAAAAACCCCACCCGAGTTTACTGCTATTATTCCAGAGATGAATAGCAAAGAAGAAATTGATATTGCTGAAGACGTTGTAGAAGGAGTGCTTAAAAAGTTACATGCTTTTGAAAACTCTGACAAATATTCTAAAAAGTATTACACCCTTAATTCTTTGGCCAAAGAGCTACATACTAATAGTGCATATTTATCAAAGATTATCAATGTGTATAAAAATGTGAATTTTGCCAATTACTTAAATAATTTACGTATTGATTTTGCCGTAGATCGACTTACTTCAGATAAATCCTTACATTCTTATACTATAAAAGCAATAGCAGAAGAGGTAGGGTTTAAAAATGCACAATCATTCTCTTCTGCTTTCCAAAAAAAGACAGGAATCTACCCTTCTTATTTCATCAAAAAATTAAATGGTTAACAGTGTATGCAGCAGATAATTATATGCCTTAAATTTATAAATATCAACAACAACTTGCTTCTTTTGATGCATTAAAAGTTGTATTTTGTAATGTGCAGAAAATAAAGAAAAAATTAAAATTTAAGATTAAAATGAAAAAAAATAAGACATTACATTTAAGTAAAATTAAAATTGCTAAATTAGAAAATGCTCGTACAATAATTGGAGGAGTTCCTATTACTACTACAATAACTACTACATTTAGGAGTTTTCCGGAAATTTGTAATGAAGATACTTCTACCAAAACAGCTCCTTTGGATTTGACAGATGTAGACATTTAAAAAAATCCTATTAAAATGAATAAGGCAAAAAAAACGTTAAATTTAGAAAAACAAAAATCACTATACTAAAGAATTTGCAGGCTGTTGTTGGGAGATTTACATGAACAACCGAAACCAACGAAGTGCTATGTCCAAAAGCTATGGATTGCTCTACCAAAACATTGTCATTGGATGGGGATGGAGTACAATAATTTATATTATCTAATCAGACTTTATATTATGAAATCAGACAAAAATAAATTAAGATTAAGCTTAGCAAAAATTAAAATTACAAAACTTGATAATATGCAAGTTGTTGTAGGAGGAGCTACGGTGCCGTCCTCAATACCTGTTAGCAAAACATGTACCACCTCTCTTTCTACCAAAACAGCCCCGATTGGTAGCGATGAATAGTGTGAAGTATTAAAACTAAATAGATTATGAAACCACAAAAAATCAAAAGGAGCTTAAATTTAGAAAAAATCAAAATTGTGAAGCTTAATAATATACAAACTATTGCTGGAGGATCTCATGCTATTTTTGGCCTTACAGAGATGTGTACTATTCAGAAAACATCCCCGCTGGATGGAGGTGATGGTGTTAATTAATATAAAAATGGGAGGCTTTGCGTTCTACTCTTATCCAAATTTATATTTTCTGCACTGTACTATTTAGTGTTATTTAAAAAAGACGATGAGATCCGAACATTTGTTTGGGTTTTTTGGTTAATTCTCTAGGGGTTAAAACAACTTCCAAATGAAATATTTGTAAGACATAATACGATACATTATTTTTAAAAATAAATTTCGACTAAGAGTATGTTTAAAAAGAATATGAACTGAAAATGAATAGTTTGAGGTTTTGATAAAGTTTCAAATGCAGGGCATATCGGGATATTAGCAGCATTTAAAATAAAATCACAGTTCTCAAAACAGTAGTTTTCAGGAAGTAGGGCTTTTAAACATACGCTAAGAGATAAGTCAATTCCTGAGTTAATGGTAAAGAAAATCAATGCCGAAATCAATAAAGTATATTTTATCGCTAAATATACATTGGTTCATATCCTTGAAGGAACAGGAAATATTCAGGTTGATTTTAAGAACTATCACGATTGGAAAGATAAGGCTATCTATCTGGAAAAAGGACAATACATTAAATTTATGTCTGATGATTTCATGGTTCGGTTTATCGACTTTCCCGACGAAATACTATTTAATTCTAAGGATGTACGAATCTTGTTTAAGCATCTTATTTCATTAGGATATATCAATTTTAGTGAATGCGAGGAATGCCAGTTATTTTTAAACAATACCGTTTTTAATGATAAGATGAGCAATCTTATCGACATCTCTACCAAACAATGGTATTGGCAAAATCCTTTTCAGGCCAATAAAGAAGAATATCAGGTCATATTTGATGTAAAAGATGTGATAGATGCCGAGTTTACCAATAATATCAATACAAAATCTTTGATAGATCATATGGTGAATACCCAGTATGATGTACAACATTTGGTAAAAGATAAAATTGGGATTTCTATACATAAATTAATTCATAATAAACAACTTACCGAAAGCCAAAAGGATATTGTTTTTACAGATAAAAGCATTCAGGAAATAGCCTATGATCTGGGATATAAGGATCCGGCTTATTTTAATAGGTTTTTTAAAAATAAAACGGGGCAAACACCCAAACAGTTTCGAGATAATTTTGATTATCAAAATAAGGACACTTTCTCTCAAAATATGATAGAACTTATTCGGCAATTTCATAAAGAAGAACACTCACTGGGTTTTTATGCAGAAGAGATGAATATAAGTGTAAAAGCATTATCAAAAAAAGTAAGACAAAAAATGAATGCTTCTTTAGGGCAATTAATCCGTTCACAAATCATTTTATCTGCCAAGACCATGTTGGCAGAAAATGAAAGTGTCAAAAATGTTGCCTATGCCTTAGGTTTTGAAGAAGCCAATCATTTCTCTTCATTCTTCACTAATTATGTTGGCGTCCCACCTTCGAATTACAAAAAATAAAAGTGCAATTTTAAGCGTGTTTTTTATAGCCTCTAAGTGACTATTCATTTTCATATTTGTAGTGTAATTATAACACACAATTTGTATAACAATTTAAAAAATTAAGAAATGAATATTAAAGAACAAGCAATCCAAATGGACGGCATAGTGGCTCAAGGAGCAATCGTAGATGCCGTAAAACGATTTTTTGCAGAAAATGCAACAATATCAGATTATAACGGAGTAGCAACTACCAACAAACAACAGATGGTAGAGAAAATGGAAGGCTTTGCAGGAGCCATAGCCCAGGTAAATGGAATCACACACCACCATACTATCGTAGACAGAAATGTATCTGCTTCAGAATTTACTTTTGATTTTAATATGAAAGATGATAGTAAGATCTACTGGCATGAGATCATTCGCAGAGTATGGAATGATAAGGGAGAAGTAATACAAGAAGAATACTTCAATGCACAATAATAATTAATAAAGTAAAGTTTTTAAAATATAGAATAATGAAAAATTTAATTAATACAACAATTGCATTATTTGCTTTAGTAGTAAGTACAACTGCTTTTTCTCAAGATAAGATGGCAAATAACCTTGATAATAGTAATATCGCATTACAGGGGTATAGCCCGGTGTCTTATTTGGATATAGGAATTGCTCAAAGAGGAGTAAAAGAATATAAATCTGAATATGAAAAAGTGATTTATTATTTCACTTCAGCAGAACAAAAGAAAACTTTTGATAAAAACCCAACAAAGTATATACCTCAATATGGTGGTTTTTGTGCCTTCGGAGTGTATGCTGGGGCTAAATTTAGATCGGATCCTAATAAATTTATCGTGAAAGATGGGAAGTACTTCTTATATCTGTATAATTTAGAATTAGATGCGCAACAATTATGGTTGGCAGAAAAAAATCATAAAAAACTTGTTTCTATAGCCGATAAAAATTGGGAAAAATTGAGTAAAACGCACAATTAAAGATTGGTTTTAAGGTTAATTTTTATGAAGACCAAAAGCATGTCAGGGAATAATTTTTATTAATTGACATGCTTTAGTTTTTTATTTTAGAGAGATGAAGAAATTGTTACAAGAAATATCCAAGTGTACTGTATGCTCAGCATGTTTACAACTAGGGCCACGACCTATTGTGTCTGGTGCTATAGAAAGTAAGATCATAATCATTGGTCAGGCGCCAGGAATTGTAGTACATAGAACAGGTGTTCCCTGGAATGATAAAAGCGGGGAGAATTTAAGAAATTGGTTGGGTATAGATGGTAAGATATTTTATGATTCTACAAAAGTTGGATTGGTACCTATGGGATTTTGTTATCCGGGACGAGGAAAATCTGGAGATTTACCTCCAAGAACAGAATGTGCTCCACTATGGCATCATCGATTACTACAGCAAATGAAGCATGTAGAACTCACGATCCTGGTGGGGAAATATGCTCAGGATTATTATTTAAAAGATAAATCAAAACGAACCCTTACCGAAACCGTTAAAAATTTTGAAGAATACTTGCCCAATTATTTTGTCTTGCCACATCCATCTCCCCGTAACAACATATGGCAAGCAAAAAATGAATGGTTTGGTAAAGAAGTGTTACCTAAACTAAAAGAAGAGGTTAGTAGTTTGGGGTTAGATGTGTAATAATGACTTCATAAAAATCTAGCTAAAACACCTATTTAATAGGATATGTGACATAGGGGTATTTGAATAGAAAAGTGTCAATTTTTAGAGGTGAAGTTCTTTACATTTCTCATTTCTCTTGGAGTTTTTCCAAAATGTTTCTTGAATGCAGTACTAAAATGTCTTTGGTTTTTGTAACTTAATTTATCTGCTATATCACCTATTGAAATTTTGCCATCAAGGAGAAGATTTTTTGCGTTTTCCATTTTCAATTCGTTCCAAAACCCAAAAACAGTAGCACCGAAAACTTCTTTAAAGCCCTTTTTTAATGTATATTCATTTGTGCAGACTATTTGTGAAAGTTCTGCCAATGTAACTGTTTTATATTTGTGTTTGATAATATAAGCTTTTGCTGCATGAATCTTTTCTATATTTTCTTCCTTTATGGTATAATTTTTAGGGTTACTTTCCGAAGAAAACTGTTCTAACTGCATTACCAAAAGTTCAAGGATTTTAGATTCAAGAAAAACCCGTTTCAGTGTACCCTTTCTTTTACAACTAATAATTTCTGTGATTGTTTGATGCATTTTGGGCGTTATCGTTAAACTATGAGCGTTAATACGTGAAGATTTTTTTTTGAGGATATTTTCTTTGAAATTTCTCATCAAGTTGTTTTCGCCAGTTAGATACCCCATAAAAACATTTGGGGAAATATTTATTTGAAGCATTTGAACAATTTTTGAAGGAGCTTTCCAATTAGAAATAGCTTTATGTGGTCTAGTATATGTAATGTTATGTCGGTTTTCTTCAAAATCCAATGTATTCTCAAAAGCTGATGAATCTCGTTTACAACTCCCCCTTAACACAAATTCCATTTCAATAGTTTCCATTTCGGTTGCTACTGGTATTTTTGTAGACGTCTTTGTTTTTAAGTCACAATATCCGATATGAAAATTTTCAAAGAAAGTCTCATGCAGCGTTCCAGAAGCAAAATTAAAAACTCTATATACTACACGTTCAGAAACGCCTTCTTCCTGATATGAATAGTCTTCAGGAAAGCCGTATTCCAGAAGAGATTCATCATTTTTTACGTCGTAGAGTTTCCTTTTCATATGTACTGTGTTTCCGTAACTTATTCCTTTTTACGGACTTTTTTTTCCGCTATGCGGAAAAAAAATAATGATTTGTCACTTAGCTTTGCACTTCTTTAGAATTGGTCTAAATAAAAACAAATGTACAAAAAATATCAAATTTTATCTGTTTTTGCATTATTATCAACAATTCTTTTTAGTCAGTCTTCGCTAGTTGGGCGTGTATTAGATGATAAAGGAGGTGCCCTTTCTAGTGTTGATGTTATTTTAGTTAACACAACATTGGGTGCAGCGAGCAACAACAATGGGGTGTTCAAAATTACAAATGTTCCACTCGGAAATTATAAAGTAGAGATAACCAGTTTGGGATATAAAACGCAAATTATACCTGTTACTTTTAAAAATAGCAACTCCGTTACTTTAAACATCATTTTAGTCGAAACTAATGAGTCTTTAAGTGAGGTTGTGATTCGTGGAAAAACAAGAGAGGTTCTTAAGCGTGAAGAACCCATTAAGATTGAGGTTATCGATGTAGAGAAAATCATTGACCAATCAACCAGCATTCCGGAGATTATTAATCAAACATCAGGAGTAAAAGTTAGGCAATCATCTGGTATAGGAAGTAATACTACCATTAATATTAATGGGCTTCAGGGAAACGCCATACGTTATTTTAAAGACGGTATACCAACAGATTACCTAGGCCGTGCTTTCAACATTGGTTTAATACCCACCACTGTTATTAAAAATGTAGAAATCTATAAGGGAGTATTACCGATAGCACTTGGGGCAGATGCTTTAGGAGGAGGTATCAACATTGTTACTAAAACTAAAGACAATCAATATATCGATACGTCTTTAGAATTGGGCTCTTTTAATACGCAGATACTTAATTTTAATAGTAATTTCATAATTCCTAAGACCAAAATTCATATAGGTGTAAGTAGTTACCACACACGGTCAGACAATGATTATGAATTTGATATAGATATTAATACCCAAGGAACTGTTGAAAGATTTAGGGTGAGAAGGTTTCACGATGCGATTTCGGCTAGTTTTACCGAAGCTAATATCGGAGTACATAATACTGAATTTGCAGATGTATTGGATTTGAAGTTTGGCTATTTTGAATTGGATAATGAAGTACAAAACGGTATCAGTATCGATAGACCTTTTGGAGAGGTAACCCAGGCAGAAATTAATAGAATTGTAAGCTTACAATACAAAAAAAAAATCTTACCTAATTGGAGCGTAGACCTTTTTGCGGCTCTAAGCAATATTAGTACTAAAGAGCAGGATTTATCCGAATTTTTATATAACTGGTTTGGAGAACAGACGTTCCCAACTGTTGGCGGAGAATTCCAAAAACGCGACCAACGTATCCAGGAAGATGCTACAGTAGCCCGTTTGAATACCCAATACGACATCATTAAAAATGTAAATGTAAAGCTGAGTTCTACCTATAACAGCACTGAGAGGGTAGGTTCAGACCCTTTTGGAGAAGTCAATATAGTAACAGGTATAAAGCCTATCACGATTCCTTCGACATACACAAAAATTATATCGGGTTTGGGTATTGGGGCATCCTTCTTCAATAAAAAAGTAGTAAGCGAATCTTTTGTAAAACATTACTATCTAGAAACTGAAGCAGCAAGTTCTACTTTTAATGATAATTTGACGGATGAATTATTTGCCCGGTCATTGGGTTGGGGTCAATCGTTTAAAGTTGCCATAGACAATGATACGTTTGCCAGAATATCTTTTGAAAATGCAACGAGAATTCCTAATGCGGATGAGTATTTTGGTGATAATTTGTTTTTGTTACCAAACCCTTTACTAGAGCCAGAAACAAGTGATAACTTAAATGTTGGTTTTGCTACCAATGTAAATGCTTCAAAAACAATGTTTGTTGAGGTGAATACTTTTTATCGCAACACAAAAGATTTTATTCGAATTTTTCCACAGGGCTTGATCAATAGTGTCAACAGAAATAGTGACACACAAATAACCAAAGGAATTGAAGGAAATGTAAGAATTAAAATAGATGATAAATCGAGTATTAGTGCGGCAGTAACATATCAAGACCTACGTCGAACAGAAACTTCTGGTACAGATGTTATTTTAGAAGATTCGAGAACCCCAAATATTCCCTACTATTTTACAAACGTAACTGCAAATAAAGTATTCTCAACACCATTAAAATTACCACTGGATTTGAATGTTTATGGTAATTATTTGTACACAGAACAGTATTTTGTAGAAGCAACACCAAAGATTTTTGAACCTGATTTATTTGGAGAAATTTCAAATGCTATCTCTTCGGTGATCCCTACACAGCATCAGGTAAATTTAGGGCTCACTTGCAAATTTGTAAATATTCCGTTAAGCCTCAATGTAGAGGCGATAAATGTATTTAATAACGAGCTTTTTGATGATTTTAGAATACCAAAACCACCAAGAAACTACCGTTTAAAATTAACATATAGATTACAATAATTGATTCAAAACTATTATGAAAAAGTTTTCAAATATCATAACTATTTCGCTGGCATTCGTATTTATGATTCTAAATTCTTGTACAACAGAATTTGAGAGTGAAGATACTGGTGTAATAAACGAAGTGGGTTCTTTTGCCATATTTATTACTACAAATACGCAAGATAGTAGTGGTTTCCTGGTACCTTTTGACGGGTTGCCATCGGGTGAAATAGATGTTACACAGGCATTAACAAAAGGTATTCAATTGGCAAACACCCGTAATGCTGGTGTTGGGTTTAACGGAGCGGTGTTTCATACATCTAACCCTTTTGGAGAAGCAGGTATTCAGCGGCTTGTTCTGAATGCCTCAGGGAGTTTTGTTACAGACGGCTTCATACCCACCGGAGCGCTAGCGTATGGAGGTGGTGCTACCTTTGGCTTTGCAACTCAAACCAAAGGATATTATACAGACCATGTGCTAAGTCAAACTGCAGTACAAATATTTAACCCGGAAACGATGGTTCGTACTGGTGAAATAGATATTGCAGAAGCTATTAATGCTATCAGAGCTACTTTAGACAATGCAGAAACCACAAGTATGGGAGGCTTTATGATTGAGCGAGATGGAAAGTTTTTTACACAATTGTATTTTTCTGATGAACAAGGAAATCAAGTAGATGATAAAACCTATGTAGTTGTTATTGATGTAACCACAGATACACTGGATAGCATTATCGTTTGGGATGACCATATGAAGATTGGCTATTTCTCTTTTAAGAATATCAATTATGTAAACATAGATGAAAAAAACGATATGTATTTAGGAACCTTTATAGGTAATTTTACAGATCCGGAAGGCCCTAATTTTAGGGTAATTCGTGTACGAGATGGAGTTACAGACTTTGACAGCACCTGGGATCTAAATGGCAAAAGAGGTGATTTTCCTAACGGAGAAACTTTTGCTATAGGTGGCGCTGTTATGAATGGAAAAATGTATGTTAAAATGTTCGGAATTCCTGTGGATAACACGTTTGCGGCTTTACAAGAAAAAGAAAATTATGCGTATGAAATTGACTTAATTGACAGAAGTGCTTCCAAAATTGAAGATATTCCTGTAGGATATTGGCGCAGTGTCCATGGGCCTGCAATTTATGCAGGCAAACCCTATTTTATTGTTGAAAATGCTGATTTACAAGATCCAAATGATCCAAATAGAGGAAAAGCATATTACTATTCTTATGATCCAGAGACAAAAACATCCAAATTAGAAATTACAGTAATTGGTGGACAACCTCAAAATATTGTAGAGTTTTAGATGTACGCTTATATATTATAAAATAGCTTCAAATTAGAACATTACGGTTGTTAAATGCTGCCTTAGTATTTCTTTTTTAAGTTCGATAAGATTTCAAGATATGATTAGTAAAAAAATAATTAGAAAAATACATTTATGGTTGGGACTTTCCTCAGGGCTTGTGGTGTGCTTATTATGCTTGTCAGGAGCCTTGTTTGTGTTTGCCGAGGAGATTATGCATGCATACAACAAGAATAATCTAGAGGTGAAGGTTGAAAAAGAACGTCTGAGTGTAGATGAGTTAGTGGCAACGTATAAGTCTCAATTCCCTCAGGAACAGTACTTCTGGATGAATACATATAACGATGTTACTCGATCTTTTGATGTAGTGAGCGGCATTATGAAAGAGGGTTCATCTATGCCTATTTTAAAACTTACTTTTATCAACCCCTATACTGGACAAATCATTGGAAAGGACATGAGGTCTATAAACTTCTTCTTCCTGGTAGCTCATTTTCATTCGCAGTTACTTTTAGGGGATGTTGGTCTATGGATTATTCGTGTGGCTTCATTGATTTTTTTAGTTGAAATCATATTTGGTCTTATTCTCTGGTGGCCAAGGAGTAAAAATGAAGCACGCTCAGCTTTTAAACCCAAATATCCGGCATCCAAAAAAAGAATGAATCATGATTTTCACAGGATTTATGGTTTTTACGCCTGTTGGATTTTATTAATAAGTGTGATCACAGGGTTGGTAATGTCTTTTGAATGGGTTGAAAAACCTGTAGTGGCTGTATTTGGAGGACATCCGGAATTAGTAGGACAAGAACTGCCTACAGCTGATTATCAGAAAAATGAAGGTTTTAAAAGTCTTCAATATATGTATGAACAATTTGAAGAGGCCTACCCAAAAGGCTACAAGTTAACCTTAATGGCCCTGGAATCAGATACACTTACTTCACAGTATATACTGTTAGATAAAGATAACCGATTCTTACACCTCTATGGCGATAATCAAATAGTTGATCGGTATACAGGGAAGCAATTGGATAAGCCACTAGTCGCTAAGTTTGAAAAGAATCAGGATATTTTTGAAGCCAGTCTGGATATACACATGGGTAGTATTGGTGGATTACCCACACAAATTTTGGCACTAATGATTGGCTTATTTGGGGCCAGTATGCCCGTTACAGGATTTTATATTTGGTGGGGTAGAAAAAAGAAGAAAAATAAAAAAACATCAAATTTGTAGCTTGAAACCTTTTCATAGAAAAGACGCTTGTAGGAAAATGACTAGTCGGGCTGTCATAAAAAGATAAGATACCTTTATCTCTTTTTAAAGTAGGTTTTCCTGCCAGATTCATCAAGCCTCCAAATTTTAAACAGGTAATATCTCCATTTTATTCTGAAGGAGAGGTTTATTCTTTGACTATTTTTAATCAAAAAGGTTTAACTTAGTAAGTAGTGTTTTATTATAGGTTTGTTAATTAAAAATATCGGTTCGATAAATCGTAATATTTATAGAAAAAACTCTTTAAAAAAACAAAAAATGGTATTAAGTATCGAACTCTGTAGAAATTGTAAATAAAATTTTTTTGAACAAAAAACCCGAACAACTTGTTCGGGTTTTCAAGGTGGTGCCTCCAGGAATCGAACCAGGGACACAAGGATTTTCAGTCCTTTGCTCTACCAACTGAGCTAAGGCACCTTTCCATAAATAAACCTATTTACCAATAAGCATTGGTTCATAGGCGGGTGCAAATATAGAACCCTTTTTTTAATACTCAAAAGAAAAAATTAAAAAAATCGTTTCGTACTTTTGCACATTACAAATTATGAGATGAATCTTGTCATAGACGTTGGAAATACATACATAAAAGCAGCAGTTTTCGATCAATCGCAGCTTGTTTATAAAAGCATTGTTGAGAGAGATTATTTTAAAGAAAAGATACAAAAGATTAAAAGTGAGTATCCATTAATTAAAGATGCTATAATTTCTTCAGTTTCCGATTTACAGCAAGACCATATAGCATGTATTAAGAGTCTGTTTAATACCATGATCCTTGATCATTTGGTAAAAATGCCTTTCAAAAATTTATACCAAACACCAGAAACCCTCGGTATTGACAGACTGGCTCTGGTAGCTGCGGCAGTAGATCAGTTTCCCAAAAAAAACACCTTGATTATTGATGCAGGAACATGTATAACCTATGATTTTAAGAATCGAAAAGAAGAATATTTGGGAGGGGCCATTTCTCCCGGTGTACGATTGCGATATGGCAGTCTCCATAATTTTACCGCAAAATTACCATTATTGGAGCCAAAAGAACCCGAAAATTATATAGGTAACAGTACAGAAGAAGCAATACACTCTGGAATAATACAAGGTATTTTATATGAAATTGAAGGAGTTATTAAAGAATATTGCAACATTTATCCCGATTTAACAGTTATTTTAACCGGAGGGGACGCACATTTTTTGTCTAAAAGATTAAAAAATGGCATATTTGCCACTTCCAATTTTTTGTTGGAGGGACTAAACGGTATTTTAGCTTTTAATAATAGTAGATGATAAAAAAGATTTTAGTAGTCATGCTGGTAATAATTACCAGCGTATCTTATGCTCAGGAAGGAACTTCGTCTCCTTACTCTTTTTATGGGATAGGAATTCAGAAGTTTAAAGGAACCGTAGAAAACAGATCGATGGGGGGATTGAGTGTTTTTACAGATAGTGTACATTTAAATCTTCAGAATCCTGCAGCATACGGAGAACTTAAGCTTACAACCTATACTGTAGGGGTATCATATAATAATTTTAAGATTAGTAATGCAACAGAGTCATCCTCTGGAGAAGATGCATCATTAGATTACCTGGCTATTGGTATTCCCGCTGGTAGATTCGGATTCGGATTTGGGGTTATTCCTATTACTTCGGTGGGATATAACCTGAATTCTATAGCAGATGATGATACAGAAAGACGATTTGCAGGAAAAGGAGGATTAAATAAAGTATATTTATCTTCGGGGTTTAAAATTAACAAGAATCTGAATATTGGTTTGGATTTAAATTATAATTTTGGAAATATCGAGAATAAAGCTATATTAAGGCGTTCAGACGTACAATTTGATACAAGAGAAATTACAAGTTCAGATTTATCTTCATTTAGCTTATCTTTAGGATTAGTTTTTAAAACGATGATATCTGAAAAATTAGAATTATCAGCTTCTGTTGTGTCCGCTCCGTCTTTTAAGTTAACAGCAGACAGTACCAGAGAACTAGCTACTATACTACTTAGCAATAATGGTCAGGAAAATGTTATAGAACGACAGGAAGTAGAAATTGAAGATGAAGAAATAGATCTTCCTGCAGAATTTAAAATAGGAAGTGGAATTGGAGAACCCAGAAAATGGTTTGTTGGAGCAGAATATACATATTTGGATGCAGATTCATTTACAAACCCATTGTTTTCTGAAGATAATGTTATTTATGAAAATGCCTCAAAATTTAAACTCGGAGGGTATTATGTTCCTAAGTACAACTCGTTAACAAGCTATTTTAGCAGAGTTGTATATAGGGCTGGATTTCGGTATGAAGAAACCGGATTAAATGTTAATGGTAGCTCGATTGACGAGTTTGGCATATCTTTTGGTCTAGGATTACCAGTTGGAAGATTATTCTCTAATGCTAATATAGGTTTTGAATATGGCCAACGCGGAAATACAGATCTGGGATTAATAAGGGAAGACTTTTTTAATGTCTCTATAAGTTTATCATTAAATGATAAGTGGTTTAGAAAAATAAAATTTAATTAATACAAATTTACAGCTATGAATACTAAAGTTTTATTTACAATAGCAGCAGGATTAGTTTTAAGTACTACTAATATTAGTGCTCAGGCTACAGATTGTGCTACAACGGCATCTATTGCTTATGAGCATGCTAAAGTAAAAAATTATCAAGCGGCTGAAGAGCCTCTGTGGAAAGTAAGAAAAGAATGCCCTACCTATAGTGTAGCTACCTATCAGTTTGGGGAAAAATTATTAAAAGATAAACTGAAAAAAGCAGCCGAAGGCCAAAAGGTTACAATTGTAAAAGAGATTATTGCCTTAGAGAAAGAACGTTTTCAATATTTCCCAGCAAAAACCAAAATAGGGGATTTACATTCTGATATTGGGCAATTGATGTTTGATCATAAAATTGGTACCAAAGAGGCACAATTTGCAGAGTTTGAAAAAGCGTATACAGAAGATAAGAAAAATTTTACCGGAGCTAAAAAGCTATACACATATTTTTCTTTGTTTGTAGATTTGCACGATAAAGGAAAAAAAGAGCTTCAGGATGTTTTTGATCTGTATGATGATATTACAGATAAGATAGAAGAAGAAGAAAGCAGACTGGCAAAAACCATTGCCGGATATACAGAAAAGGAAGAAACCGGTACTGCATTAACTTCAAAAGAAAAGAAAAAACTAAAAAATGCAGGAATTAACCTTACAGCTTTTAGTAAAGTAAAAGCGGGGATCAATCAAAAATTGGGAGCAAGAGCAGATTGTAGTAATCTGATACCTTTATATACCGGACAATTTGATGCCAAAAAAGGGGATATAAAATGGGTAAAGGGTGCCACAAGAAGAATGTATGCCAAAGAATGCACAGAAGATCCATTATTTTTTAAGCTGGTAGAATCTCAACATAAGATAGAACCTTCTGCAAAAACAGCTTATTATTTAGGTATTTTAGCTTTAAAAGATAAAAAGACTTCTGTCGCTTTAAAATATTTTAATCAATCAGCAGAGCTCGAAGAAAAATCTAGTGAGAAAGCAAAAGTGTATTTCAGGATCGGTGAGGTTATGAAAAAGCAAGGAAGTAAAGGAAAAGCAAGAACGTATTATAGAAAAGCATTAAACTATAAGCCTTCTATGGGTACAGCATATCTTAGAATTGCCAGTATGGTTGCCAGTAGTGCTAATAGCTGTGGTACCGATGTATTTAGCAAAAGAGCGGTATATTGGCTGGCAGAGAATTATGCGCGAAGAGCAGGAAAGGTAGATCCGAGTTTAAAATCTAATGCAGCCAAAACAGCGGCAAACTATAAAGCGAAAGCTCCGTCAAAAACGGATATATTTAACAATCCTGAAATAAAATCTGTAAGTATTGGTTGTTGGATCGGTGAAACCGTTAGAGTTCCAAAACTGTAATGCAAAACAGAAAGTATGATATGATAGTAAACTTTGTCACAGTATTTGCTGTGACATTGTTTTTTTCATGTCAGTCTGAAAAAAAAGGCGATAATTATCTTACTGCCAAAGAAGCTCCCATAGCTGAAGCTTTTGAGGTAAACCTAAAATATACCGACTCGGGGAGATTAACCGCAGTACTCAAAACCCCAAAGGTGCTGGATTTTACTAATAAATCTTTTGGGTATCATGAATTCCCAGAAGGGATTGTGTTGGATATCATAGATAAAGAAGGAAAAGTAAGTGTTGTAACTTCAGATTATGCAATTTCGTATCAAAGTACCGGCTTAATAGATATGAGAGGCAATGTAGATATCCTAACAGCAGATAGTACACATTTGCAGGCACAGCAATTGTATTGGGACCAAAATATTAATTGGGTGTTTACAGATCATCCCTATAAAAGTTATTTACCAGACGGCGCAATTAACGAAGCCGATGGTTTTGATGCTAATCAGGATTTTACTATCTTGAATTCAAGAATTAATGATGGGGTGATGGTTGTAGATGAGTAATTTTTAACATGCAATGAAAGTGTTTAAATTTTTTGAATATGCCTATTTGGCAATCATGTGTTTTTTTGTGTATCAGGCATATGTAGAATGGGAACAAGAAGGTGGTAGAAGTATACTGTATCTTTTTTTTGCGGGAGCAGCGGTTTTTATGTTTTTCTTTAAGAGAAGATTTAGAAAGCGATTTGAAGCAAATAACAAAGAGTAATTCATGGAGCTGCATAGTATCGTTATTATTCTATCTCTTATTCTCTCTGCTTTTTTTTCAGGTATGGAAATAGCCTATGTATCTTCCAATAAGATCCATATAGAGATTGAAAAAAAGCAAGGCGGTTTCATATCAAATATTCTTACCCGTTTGACCAAAAAACCATCCAAATTTATTGCTACCATGCTGGTTGGAAATAATTTTGCATTGGTGATATATGGATTTTACATGGGCGAAGTACTGATGCAAATATTCCAGGTATTTCTTCCATCAGGTTTCTGGATATTGGATTATTTTCTTACCGATCTCAATCTTTTAACGCAAACGGTAGTTTCTACAGGTGTCATTTTAATAACCGCAGAATTTTTGCCCAAGGTGTTTTTTCAGATTTATTCAAATACACTGCTAAAAGCTTTTTCATTACCGGCTTATTTGTTTTACCTTATATTTTCGCCTATCTCTTCATTTGTTATCTGGATTTCTGATTTTGTTCTGAAAAGATTTCTAAAAACAGACGGAGATGAAGTACAACTTGCTTTTAGTAAAACCGAATTGGGGGATTATATTAGTGAGCAAATGGAAACTGTAGAAGAGCACGACGAAATAGATAGTGAAATTCAGATTTTTCAGAACGCCCTGGATTTTTCTGATGTGAAATCTAGAGAAGTAATGATTCCCAGAACAGAGATCGTTGCCGTAGAAAAATTACAATCCATAGAAGAAGTAAGCAAATTGTTTATAGATACTGGACTGTCAAAAATACTGGTGTATAACGAAACGGTAGATGATATTATAGGATATATTCACTCATTTGAGCTGTTTAAAAAGCCAAAGTCACTGCGATCAATTCTTCTACCGGTGGTTTTTGTGCCCGAGACTATGTTTGTAAAAGATGTGCTTAATCTTTTAACCAAAAAACATAAAAGCATGGCCGTGGTGATAGACGAGTATGGGGGAACAAGCGGGATCATCACGGTAGAGGATATTGTAGAAGAACTTTTTGGAGAGATTGAAGATGAACATGACTCTATTGAACTTATAGAAGAACAATTGGCAGAAAATTATTTTAGATTTTCGGCAAGAATGGAAGTTGATTATATTAACGAGGCCTATAAATTAGACCTTCCTGAGGGGGAAAACTATGAAACTCTCGGCGGAATGATCGTAAATCATACCGAAGAAATCCCTCTACAGGGCGATCAGTTGAAGATAGATACTTTTAGAATTAAAATTATAGAGACTTCTAATACTAAAATTGAGATTGTAGAAATTGAAGTTCTTTCAGAAGAATAGGCGGTTTCTAGATGATTTTTCAAACTCATTTATCCCGAATTTAATGAATCAGAATCGTTCTGAAATTCAATTTGGTTTTTGAGATAAAAACAAACCTTTATTTCTTTAATCTTTAATTGGTATTATTACAATAAAATGGTATTTTCGCCCACTATATTTTGAATAAATTATAATACATCATGGCAGTTTTAAATAAAATCAGACAGCGTTCCGTTTTTTTAATTGTGATCATTGCAATGGCACTTTTCTCATTTGTGTTAGCAGATTTGTTTCGTAATGGAGATGCAATCTCACAAAAAGCAGAAAATACAATCGCTACTATAAATGGAATAGATATTGACCGCACTTATTTTGCCAAAGAAGTAGAAAAAGCTTCCAGAGGTTTTGGTGGCAGAGGATCTAGTATTCAAGCAGTAAATTATGTTTGGAATCAAGAATTGAGAAAAACTGTTTTTGAGGAACAATTTGAAGAACTTGGAATCACAGCTGGTGCCGACCAGATCAATGAATTGATAAAAGAAACATTAACCAACGATGCCAGATTTCAGAATGAAGCAGGTGTTTTTGATAAAGGTAAAATGCAAGAGTTTGTTGCCAACCTGAAAGCAACTGCACCAAATTCATATCAAAATGATTGGTTGCCTTTTGAGAACTCGATTGCCAGAGGAGCAAAAGAAGAAACGTATCTGAATATGATCAAAGCCGGGGTTGGATCTACATTAAAAGAAGGAGAGCTAACTTATAAAATGGAGAATGATAATGTAGATATAAAATATGTTCAGCTGCCATTTTCAAGTATTCAGGATAGTGAAATAAAAATTTCTGATGCAGAAATTCAGGCATATATTGATAAACATCCTGAGCAATATAAGGCAGAAGCATCGAGAAGTATACGTTATGTGCTGCTAAAAGAAGAAGCTAGCCAAGAGGATGAGGATCAAATAAAAACAGAAGTAGCATCATTATTAAGTGACAAAGTAGAGTTTAATCAGGCAACAAACACTACAGATTCTGTTTTTGGATTAAAAAATGTGAAAGATGTCGAAGAGTTTGTGAACCAAAATTCTGCAATCAAGTTTGAAGATCGTTTTAAATTTAAAAAAGACTTACCAGCCTCTGTGGCAGATACATTGTATAATCTTCCGATTGGAGAGGTATTTGGCCCATACAAAGACAATGATTATATTAAAATTTCCAGAGTTGTTGCTCAAAAACAAATGCCGGATTCTGTTAAAGCCAGTCATATTTTGGTTTCCTGGGAAGGATTAGGAACAGCTGGTGATACAAAACGAACAAAGGAAGAAGCAAAAGCTTTGGCAGATAGTATTGTAGGGGTTACCAAAGCAGATAAAGCTAAATTCTCTGTGTTGGCAGCAGAATTCTCTGCAGATACTTCCAACAAAGATAAAGGAGGAGATCTGGGATATTTTGTCCCCGGGGCTATGGTTCCTGCATTTAATGATTATTGTTTTGATAACAAGATTGGAAATCAGGGGATTGTAGAGACACAATTTGGATATCACATTGTAAGTATAGAAGATCAGAAAAATGAGCAAAAAGCTATAAAATTAGCTACTGTTGCTCAAAAGATTGAGCCTAGCGAGAAAACAATTAATACAATTTTTACCGAAACAACCAGGTTTCAGATGGCTGCAAAGGATAAAGATTTTGAAGAGGTTGCCAAAGAAAATGAATTCGAGGTAAGACCAGTAAATAAAATAAAAGAATTAGATGAGAATATCCCTGGGTTAGGTGCCAGAAGAGCTATAGTACAGTGGGCTTTCAATGAAGAGTCTGAAGTTGGCGAGGTAAAAAGGTTTGATATCCCAGAAGGGTATGCAGTGGTTCAGTTAACCGCCAAAGCAAACAAAGGAACAATGAAAGTTGCAGATGCAAGCCCTACGGTAAAACCAATATTGATTAAAGAAAAGAAGGCCGAAATGTTAAAAAATAAGATTTCCGGAACTACTTTAGACGCAATTGCCAGTAGTCAAGGGCAAACCGTTAAAACGGCTTCTGCGTTGAATATGAAGACACCTACGATAAGTGGGGCAGGTACAGAACCAAAAATAGTAGGAACTGCATTTGCAATGGAAATAGGAAGTGTTTCAGATCCTATTGTTGGAACTAATGGTGTGTATGTAGTAGAAGTTACCAAAAAAACGCCGGCTAGCGGCCTGGATACCTATATGAGTTATGCGTCACAAACAACCAAAACTCAGATAGGAGCTGTTAATTCCAGAGTATTTGATGCTTTGAAAGAGGCTGCCGAGATCGAAGATAAAAGAGCTAAATTTTATTAGAAACAATATATACAGATAGAACTCATTCAAAAAAAATCCCGAAGAATTTTCTTCAGGATTTTTTTTATTTAGATTTCCGACCTTCAACTTCCAACTTCTGGCTTTTCACCTTCTGTTGCCATTTCCAGGCAGAGCTAAGAGAATCATCCAGGCTACTTTTTGCTTTCCATCCTAAATCAATATTTGCTTTGGCAGTGTTTGCATAGGCAGCAGTGATATCCCCTTCTCTTCTTCCTACGATCTTATAGTTTAATTTTTGGTCAGAAACTTTTTCAAAAGACTGTATTACCTCTAGAACGGTACTTCCGGTTCCTGTGCCTACATTAAATACTTCATAATTTGAAGCATTCTTGTTTTCCAGCAATCTCTGTAAGGCAACCACATGTGCTTTTGCCAGATCTACCACATGAATATAATCCCTAATACAAGTACCATCTGGTGTTGGATAATCATCTCCAAATACAGATAATTGTTCTCTCAATCCAATTGCGGTTTGGGTAATAAAAGGAACCAGGTTTTGAGGAACACCAATAGGTAACTCTCCTATTTCGGCTGAAGGATGTGCTCCTATCGGGTTAAAATATCGAAGAGATATAGCTTTTAAGTTTGCATGTACTTTGCAGGTATCCCGTATAATTTCTTCACCAATCTGTTTTGTATTTCCATAAGGAGATTCAGCTGTTTTTACAGCTGCATTCTCAGTAATAGGTAGTTCATCTGCTTGCCCATAAACGGTACAAGAAGAGCTAAAAATAAAATTAGAAGAATCTTTATCCGCTAGCTGCTGTAGTATATATACAAGTGTAGACAGATTGTTTTCATAATAGAGTAAAGGTTTTTCTACACTTTCACCAACAGCTTTTGATGCCGCAAAATGAATAACACCATCAATATCATGGTGTCTGTTAAAAAAATCCTGAACCTTTTCCTTTTCTCTAAGGTCAAATTGTTCAAAAAGAGGTTTCTTTCCGGTTATTGTACGTATTCCTTCAATCACATCTGGAGATGAATTCGAGCAGTTGTCAATTATAACCACTTCATATCCTTCATTTTGCAATTCTACTACAGTATGAGATCCTATAAATCCCAATCCGCCAGTTACCAATATTTTCATTGTTTTTGTTTTCTAGAATAAGATAGTAAAACCTTAATACATGTGAATCACAAATTTATACAATTGATATACAACTAGAAAGTTATCTGATAAAACTTGCTCTATTATTACCAGAACTTTATCATTAGAATCCCTATAACGACAAGTAACAGGACAATATGGTATCGATAGTCTTTATACCAAACCACGTTATTTTCATTATTCATTAACTCTTTTCTGAATGTATATGTATGTATTTTATCTGGATCGGGAGCCGAACCAAAATTACTGATAACAATAAATAGTATTGAACTGATGACAATCATGATACCCACATTGTAGGTATAATGTAAAGGCCAGATCTCTATTTGACCAAGAATGAATAACAGTGCACCACCTAATGTTCCTAAAATTAATGTCCAAAAAGCACCGTCAGCATTTCCTCGTTTATAAAAAACACCAACCAGAAAGAGAACTGCAACCGGAGAGACTATTATAGAGAACATCTGTTGCAGGTACACCCAAATCCCTCCAAAATTAACAATCAACGGGGCCCATACCGCGGCTATGATCATTAATAGTATTGTAGTGATTCTTCCGTATTGTAGGATTTCTTTTTCGGTAAGGTCTGGCTTTTTTACTTTTACAAAATCTATAACGACCAATGTTGAAGCAGAGTTTAATGTCGAATCTACACTCGACATAATTGCAGAGATCAATCCGGCTAGTACCAGCCCCACTAATCCTACAGGTAATACATTCATTACGGTAGTAGGGAATACCTGATCAGGATTTTCTAATCCCGGAAAAAGCCCAATAGCCATGGTACCAGGAATCACCATGATGAATAACGGAATTATCTTTAGAAAACTTGCTAAAATGACTCCCCAACGGGCATTTTGAATATTCTTTGCACCCAAAATTCGTTGTACAATGTATTGATTTGTGGTCCAATACCAAAACCCTAATATGGGTACAGCCATGATCAACCCTGGCCAGGGTAATGATGTATCATCTGCGGGTCTGATAATGGATAAATGACCTTCTGGAGCGGCTGCCAAAACATTTTCCCAGGAGAAATCGAGCTTTGCGAAAAGCATATAAGATAAAATAGAGCAGCCTACAATTAATATGATAGCCTGTATAGCATCTGTATAAACTACAGCCTTAAGTCCTCCAAAAGCCGTATACAAACCTGCAACAACAGCCAAAACTAAACAGGTTTGCCAGATGATAAGATTCGGAAAGAATGCCTGTAATACAATAGCCCCAGCATATAATCCACCTGCCGTATCCACTACAATACTGGTAAATATAGTGATCGCCGAAAAGAAAGTTCTGGATCTTCTGTCAAAGCGAAGCTCTAAAAATTCTGGTATTGTGGTTATTTTAGATTTTAAATATAAAGGAATAAATATTAGGGCAGCAATGATCAAAGGAATACCTGTCATCCATTCGTAGACAGATTGTACTATTCCAGAGCTATATGCCGCGCCAGATAAGCCAATAATGGTTGAGGTTGATATATTGGATGCAAAAAGTGATAATCCTATTAATCCCCAACCAAAAGATCTGCCTCCAAGGAATAAATCTTCTCCTGTTTTTGTTCCTCTGGCTACATACAATCCAATACCCATAACAGCAATGAAATAAATTGCAATTACGCCAATGTCTATGGTGCTAATTTCATGTCCCATGCTCAACTATTATTGTTCTTTTCTAATTTTATTAGCCCGCAAACGGGAACTTTTATTTGTACCACACCAATCAGGATCATTACCTTGTATTCTTTAATTTTTTGTCCCATACAATCATAGATTGTGCAATGATATGCTCCAAAATTGTTATTGCTGTTTAATACTACATTGGGAGTGGTTTGTCCATTAATGATATCGATTCGGTTTGTTTTTCCATTAAAATCTATCACATAGTTATCAAACAATCCAATGATCGTTAGTTTTTTTGAATGAGATTTAAGTATGGGATAATTTGCTAAAGGTTTTTGGGGTTCAAAAGTTCCGTTTAAAAGAGTATCGGCATGTGCCTTCCAATAGTGGGTATAAAAACGAATCATAGACAATTCTTCTTTTGTTGCTTTTTGGAGCAAAACAGAAAGTTGAGGAACACCAAATAAGGTATTAATCACTTGCAAAGCTTTAATTTCTATGGGCTCATTATGGTGATACGTAAACATATCACTATGCACCGCAGTTTTGTTACATAACATTTTGATATCTGTAATGCGAACCCGATTCATAACAGCATCTCCGGGGCAGTCGAATGCTCTGAACATATTACCATACTTACGCATAGCAGGACCGGTATATTTTTGCCTGAATTCTATGACTACTTCTGGGTTAATAGCATGTAATGATTTTATAATATCGGTCATTAAACGATCTACGGCTAAGTTTATTGATGAAAAGTCCCTTCCGTTTTCTTTAGTTAATACAGTATTGGGATATACTTTAAATTCATCTATAAAATCAAGTTTAAAACCATCAATCTTCCAATCTTGTAGTGCGCTGGTGTATAGATCTATAAGATGTTCCCTTACTTCGGGGTATCTCGGATCGAATACAGGAGCCCAACGATGTTCTTCGGTAAGGAATTTACCTTTAAATTTTTGATAGGCATTGGATTTTTTTCCACAAAACGGTACAGAGTACCATAATGCCAGTTTCATTCCTGTGTTATGAATGGTTTTTACAAAATCTTTCATTTCGGGAATTCTTTCGGGTTGCCAATCCCCGGTAAAGTCATATCCTCTGTTTTCGTCGATAGTTTGCCAGCCATCATCCAGAATAATTAATTCATATCCCAATTCTGAAGCTATTTCGCACTCCCTTATGAGCTCTTGAATGTCTAATTTTTGATGAAACTGATACCAGGTAGAGTATACAGGAACTTTTGCAAGATCAGGAGTTTTAATAGGTTTTAGATGTTCAAAACTGCTCCACCAATGTCCTACATTAGTTATAGATTTAGAAAAATGTTGATTTTTTTTGTCAATGCGCAATTGCGCTTCATACTCTTTTATTTTGTGATGCCTTTCGGTAAAAAAAGAAATATGACAATACATACAGTTGTCTTCTTCTCTATACAAAGTATTCAGTTTTGTAGTGTGTATCACATCAGAACATGCAAAAGTAAGTGTGTTGGTATCGTCGTGGCCAAAAAGAGAAATTATTGGAGAGTCAACCGAAATTCTAGACTCCATATGATCCAGCTCCCAATCATCCATAATTCTTTTTGCAAAATCTGTGGTGGGTTTCCAGACACCTTTTACATTGATAGCGGGTATTTTCCATCGTATGGTAATTGGATGAGGATCAAAATCTGAATCTGCAGAAAAATTAATAGTATAAACTGAAATACTGTCGCTTTCATAGGTTAAAGTAACAGCTACTTCAAAAGCTTTAGTTTCTCCTATTACCTCAATATTATGAGTAGTAATTACATTCTTCATTTAGCAAATTTTATACATTCTATTTTAGCAGGTTTATCGCTTTGCTAAAACACTATTCTCTTTATGAAACTCATCTTGAGTATTACTTTTGTCTGCAAAAGCCAAATTTTTTGGCTTAAAACTACTACTCGAGATCAGTTCTATTTTTTATTTTAAATATTCTAATACTATCATTGTTTTGCGTAGCAATGATGAGCTGGTCTCTATTCTTATTTAGAGCAGATATAATATGATTGGATTGCTTGGGGATCAAAAACCCACTTTTTTGGTTTTTGACCAGGATAAAACCATTTTTGGATCCTTGTAAATAGACGCCAATCATTGCATCGTGTCTTCCATAATTAGCCTCGGCAGAATAATCATTACCTACAATCAAAATATCTTTAAAACCATCATGATTGAAATCATCAACCAGAAAATCATTGATAGGTGATAACTGACAAATATTGGGTAAATAGTGAACGATAAATGTATTGTTGCCAATGTTTTCGGCATATATAGATTCGAAAATATCGGCGCGAAGCGTTTGTTGCTCCAGATGGGTGATGTTTAATAATTCCTGGAAAGAAGCTTTAGCAAATTTATCATAAGTACCGTATTTCTTTTTTAGGATCACGAGCTGCTTCATAATATCATCCCTTGTATGAATTGGTTTTAATGAAATCCCTGAAGGGGTTTCAAAATATTGGGCCAGGATGGGGTCAACACTCCCGTTACTATCAAAATCATCTTTGTATACATAAACAGGTTGATCAAAAACAGGTTTAATAAATCCATTAATCCCTTGATTTCCGGCAATAATATCCTGATCTCCGTCATTGTCGAAATCGGCTGCGGTAACGCTTTTCCACCAACCCGACATTTTAATGGTTTTTCCTTTGGTGTTTTGCCATTTTATTGAAATTTCATCAACCTTATTCTTTTGAATGTCATAAATCGTTATTGGCATCCATTCCCCGGCAACGATAAGCTCTTTTGTTTGAGAATTATTAATATCGGCCCAAACGGCATCGGTTACAATGCCCTGATGCGAAAAAGAAATGTTTTTGTTAATTGATAGTTTTCCATGATCATTATTTAAGAGATAGCTAGGTGTAGATTCTGGATATTTTCCAGGAAGTACACCCCCTCCTATAAAAATGTCGGGATATCTGTCGTTATCTATGTCATTTGCCACAGCACATGAAGTATTGATATTGATTTGAGGAAGAAATTCGTTTGTTGCAATGGTATAGTTTCCATTTCCATCATTACTATATATGCGATCCTGAAGCAAATCAGTATTGTTTCCTGCATCTGTACCTCCGCTACCAATGTAGATATCTTTATCCCCATCATTATCGATATCTACAAATAAAGTAGCGGTATCTTCATATTTTGATTCAAATTCTTGAGTGAGAGTATATATTCCTGCTTTGTTTTCGACAAAAAGCTGCCCTGGTATACCTTTGCTACCGCCAATAAAAATTTCATCACCGATCTGATTGTTTATATCTGTTGCAATTATGCAAGGACCACTGGCATTAAATTGATGAGGTAATAAGGATTGGTATACATAATCATTTAGAAGATTTTCCTTGTGTTTATACCTAAGAATCCAATGTTCTTCTTTGAATATTTTTTCTGGCTCTTTGGTAAGATTTTCTTTTTTAGATGGTTTATGGGCTATGGTAAGAACCTGATTAACTTTAATATCTTTTTTTAATGTGATGGCACCATCTGGCCAGATAACTTTTACAGAGTCAATATGGGAAGTAGTAACACCAAAATGAAGAATGGGTTCTACAGAGGACAGATATCCTTTTATCACGGATTGATACTGAATTTGATTTTTTCCATTTTCCCAGATGATTACTTTGGCCCCTATTGCTTTTTTGTTTTTGGAAGTTCCTTCTAGTTGTATTCTCAGATAGTTTTTGTTTTTTTCTGAAGTATGATTTTCCAGAATAAACGCAGGACTATTAATGTTGTTAACAATCAAATCTAAATCTCCATCACGATCAAGATCGGCATAAGCGGCACCGTTTGAAAAAGAATTTTGCGCTTTTATCCATGCCGAAGAAACATCCCAAAATGCTATTTCACCTTTGTTCTGATACATCACATTAGGAAGGTGTATCCCGGGGAGTTGATCAACAAAACCTTTGAGTTTTTCTTTTCGGGATTCGGGGGTGCCAAAAGTATTGTTCTGCCCGGAGTAATTGATAAAATCCAGATCGGTAATATCTTTTACATAGCCATTGGTGATGTAGAGGTCTTTTTTTCCATCATTGTCATAATCAGCAATAAGCGGAGCCCAGCTCCAATCGGTACTTGCAATACCAGAGGCGTATCCTGTTTCTGAAGCAGGCAAAATTTTACCCGCTACAAAGCCATTATGAATTTGTAATGTATTATGCACATATTGCGGAGTATAGTTATTTTGCTGCGAAAGCAGGAATTTATCATAATTATTAAATCCCAGCATCTTCTTTTGTCGTTCATAATCGTTGGGAAGCATATCGACCACTATGATATCCGGTAGCTCATCATTATTAATATCCCCCATATCTACCCCCATAGCATTATAGGTTTGTTTGGATACCATCTGATTGTTTATTTCATCAAATCCCCGATGGGTTCCATCGATATCGTTCCCCTTATTTATATAAATCAGATCGTTTGTGATAAAATCATTACTTACATAGATATCCGGCAGATTGTCATTATTAAGGTCATTTATAGCAACGCCTAGCCCAAACCCTTTATGGGTAATTCCTAAGCTATCAGATACATTGGTGAAGTATATTTGGTTCGTCTCTTTTTCCATTTTGTTTTCCAGTAAATGATCGGCCAAATGATTAGGAAAATACTTTTTTGGCAAAGGCATATTTCTGTCTCTTTTTGTGTTTCCGTTGTGCACAATGTATGCATCAAGATCCCCATCCAGATCATAGTCAAAAAATACCGTTTGTTGGCTATAATTGCCATCATCCAGTCCATAAAGCGAAGCTTTTTCAGTAAAAGATGGAATGCCGTCTTCATTGATTCCATTATTTATAAATAGCAGATTTTTGCAATCATTCTGGCAGTGAGCCCCCCCAACATTAAGATAGATATCATCAAACCCGTCGGCATTTATATCTATAATACTCACACCGGTAATCCAGGTGTTGGTGTTAAAATTAGATGCTATCGAAACATCCTTGAATTTCATATCACCTTGATTAAGGTAAATTTTACTTGATACCTGGTTTCCCGTGAAAACGATATCAGGCAATCCATCGATATTAAAATCCCCTATTCCTACACCGCCTCCGTTATAGCAGTATTGAAAATCAATTACATTAATCTGGTTGTTTTCTGTAATGGTATTTTCAAAATGTATCCCCGAAGTTGATTTAGGAGCAAAAGAAAATAGGTAATCTTTTTTGTTTTCTGTATTACAGCTGGACAATAGTACGACTAGTATGATATGAAGATGTGATTTTTTCAAAAAAAACGAGGTTAAGCGATTTTTAGTGCCAAGCAAAAACTCAGGGGAGTTTGCTTGGCACTAAAACAATATATAATTACAAACAATCAAACAGTTCTGTATGCTATTTTCTAGTATCCATCATTTTGATCCAGATTGTCGTTGGCTTGTAGTTCTGGAACAGGAATCCATAATAGCTCATCTTGTCCAACCGTAAATACTGCAGTTGGCCCGGCAAGCGATTTGGGATGACGACCCCCGGCAATAGTAGAACCTGGACCCAAAACGTCATCGGCGAGCTCCCAGCGAACCAGATCAAAAAAGCGATGTCCTTCACCTGTTAATTCCATGATACGTTCATCGATGATAGCTTGTTCTACCGCAGCTTTGTCTAGAGTAAGTGGTAAAGGAGCGATCATAGCTCTTGTTCTAACTTGGTTGATATAAGGAATAGCTTCGGCGGTTGCCATATTTTCATTAAGTGCCTCTGCTAACATTAATAAGACATCTGCATATCGTATGATCCTCCAGTTATTCCCAACAGTATTACCCAATACAGGGATTTGATCTCTAACACCCTGATCAAAACCGGCATATTTTTTTGTAAATAAAGCAGGAACTCCCACAGACCCATCTGGAAGCTCGATAGTATTAGCTAATTCAATATCTTTTTCGAAATCTTCTTTAAATGGAATTCCTCCATATCCTGCAGCTCCGGGATAATCAAATGCTATTGTGGCATTTCGTCTCACGGTATCTCCATTATCTTCAAATACCTGTAATATATGTGGATTTATAAAATGACCATTATCAGGGCTTAATTCTGGCGGAGCATAATCAATAAAATAATTACCCTGTGTGCCTGTTCCGGGAATATCTGCGCCCCAAATAAAGTTAGCTTGTCCTAAGAACTGAAGCTCAAAAACTGACTCAGCATTGTTTTCATTTGTGGTTGTGAAATTTTCTTCATATTGACTGGCGGGTAGTAATTGATAGCCAAAGTTTGTCGTTACTGCAGTTAGATCTGTCACAGCTTTTGGATAATCTTTTATATATAAATATGTTTTACCGCGTAATGCTAATGCAGAGCCTTTGGTTGGCCTCCCTTTTTCCTCTGTAGACCATGAATCAGGTAGCATTTCTGAAGCTTTGGTAAGGTCACTAATAATAGCAGCATTGATTGCCGTTGGATTAGATTGAGCTGGGAAAAAATCTTCGTTGTTTTGTGGGTCGGGAGTTTTTAAGACTAAGGGTACATTGCCCCATAGATTAACAAGATACCAGTTTGCAAATGCTCTCATGAAATAGGCTTGCCCCAAAATCTCATTATTAGCTTCAGGATTTGACCCACTAATATTGCTTATTTTTTCTATGATTGTATTAGCTCTGTATACAGTTTGGTATAATTGCGGAAACATATCTGATGACCATCTTGCGATTCCAGGTTGTCCTTGCAAGGTAGACATGGTTGTGTTTTGTCCAAATGGAACAATATTAAACGCATCAGAACGTAATAGGGGCCCTGTGTGCACGACTCTTCCCCAAAAAAATACAGCCGTAATAGGATGGTACATCCCGTTTACTGCAAGCTTGAAATCCTCGGAAGTCTGAAAAAAATCAGCTTCTCCTACTGCATTTGGATTAGAAATTTCTAATTGATCTTCATTACAACCATTTACGACTAGTAGTAGTGCAGCCAGAATGGTAATGGTAAAAAAAATATTTTTCAGTTTCATGATATATATCTTATATTATTTTTTGACATGATTTTATTTCATTAAAAGGAAAATTGTACTCCCATAATGAATGTTCTGGGCCTTGGTTGTGCCCTTACATCCAATCCTCTACCAAAAATAGGATTGGTTACCCCTCTGAAACCAAAGAAGCCCGTATCTGCATCTGCTTGTGCCCCAGAGGTAGAACCAATTTCTGGATCGTATCCTGAATATCCGGTAATCACAAAGACATTTTGCATATTAAAGAATACTCTTCCTTTTTTTATCCAATCAGTACTTATGACATCAGTTAAATCATAACCAATTTCTAATGTTTTAAGTCTAAAGAATGAACCATCTTCAACAAAAAAATCTGAAGGAAATTGATTACCTGCCGGATCCAAATTAGTTACTCTTGGGATATCGGTATTGGGATTAGATGCAGTATAAGCATCTCTTACAAGTCCAAATTTGTTATCATCGGCAAAGAACACCCCAAAGAATTTAGTTACATTATAAATCTCATTACCTTGAACTCCGTTAAAGAATAGTCCGAAATCAAATTTTTTATAGGAACCTGTAAAGTTTATGCCATAAGTAAAATCAGGTGTAGGATCTCCCAGGTTTACACGATCGGTTTCATCAACTCTTCCATCTCCATTGGTATCTATACGTCTGAAATCGCCAGGCTGAAGTAGATTTCTCCTTTCAGGGTCATTAGCCAAAAAAGGATCATTATTAATCTCTTCCTGTGAGTTATAAATACCATCGGTTTCAAATCCGAAGAAAAATCCTAGCGGTTCTCCTTCTTCATATTTATTTACCCGGGTCTGTTCTTCATTGATAATAGGACCTAAGATTGGATTTGCAGCCGAAGTTAATTCGTTTTTTATTGTGGCAAAATTTACACCAATATCAAATTTAAAATCACTTTCGGTGTCATAATTATAACTAGCTTCAAGTTCGAAACCTTTGTTATTAATTGAAGCCGCATTTTGAATTACTGCATTAGCAGAACCTGTTGTAGAAGGTATAGCTAAAGCCAAAAGTACGTCTTCGTTATCTCTGTTAAAGTAATCTAAGCTTACTTTTATTGATCTATCTAGTAAGGTTATGTCTGCCCCAAAATTTGTGGTTGTAGACGTTTCAAAAGATATATTTTCATTTACTAAAGAAGTAATAGCAAAACCCTGGTTTGGGTTATCTGCAAAAGCAATATTTGAAGATGGATTGAGTACCGATTGAAAAACATAATCACCAATGTTTTGAGATCCTAACTCACCATATCCACCTCTTAGTTTTAAAGTATTGATCAAGCCATCTTGAGGCCAAAAACTCTCTTCACTAACGATCCATCCCAAAGAAAATGATGGAAATACTCCCACATTGAGGTCATCTTTTGATGAAAATCTAGAAGTAGCATCTCTACGAATAATACCAGTAAATAAGTATCTGTCATTAAACTTGTAATTTAGTCTTGCATAGTAAGAAAATAAACGAGATAAGAGTCTACTTCCTCCTGTATTTTCTACTAATGTTGTAAAATTTCCAACATTTCTAATATCATTACTAGGTAATCCTTGAGCGTATACAGCCAATGTATTATTATCAACTTCCTGACGAGCTCCACCTACAAGCACATCAACACCGTGTTTACCAAAAGTTCTTTTGTAATTAAGGGTGGGTTCTACATTGGTTGATAGAATTTCTGCTCGCACTTCGGTTAAATCATTTGCTTCATTTAGATTAACTGTAGCATCAGTGTTGCTTTGAAAAAAGGTAGGAAGAAACGTATTTCGATAGATATTTTTATAATCGATTCCCAGATTTAGTTTTGCCGTTAACCCATCAATAATTTCATATGCGATATTTATATTTCCTAACAGGTTACGTTCTGTATTTTCATCATCTAATAGATTAGCCTGAGCAAATTTATTAGTTCCACCGACACCACTATACACATCTCCGTCAACAGCTTCAAAACCACCTTCGTTATTAGGGTTGAATGCATTTAAGATAGGTAAAGTAGGGCCTTGATTTCCAAACGCCTGGTTTTGAGTGAATGAATTTTCGGCGAAAGCAAAAGACTCCTGGATCTTAAATTTACCAATCTTAAACCGGCTGTTTAAACGGGCATTTATTCTCTGAAAATCCTCACTAATCAACAATCCCTCCTCATAGTAATAATTAGAAGAAAAGAAATAAGAAGAATCGTCATTACCACCCGAGATATTAAAACCATAATCCTGAATAGCTCCTGAATTGATCGTTAAATCCTGAAAATCGGTATCGATTCCGGGATCTGGAATATTACCCGCTAGACCATCATTAATCCTTCTTTGATTTAAAAATTGAATATATTCTGGCCCATTTAACAGGTCTAATTTTTTTGCCTGGGTATTTATTCCTCCTCTAATATCTACATTAACTGTGGGCGAGGTATTTTTTTTGCCTCGATTTGTGGTTACTATTATAACCCCGTTGGCGGCTCTGGATCCATAGATGGCAGCAGAAGTGGCATCTTTTAAAACTTGCAGATCCACAATGTCTTTGGGATTCAGGAAAACGATATCATCCACAACAGTTCCATCGATTACATATAAAGGAAAGGAGTTGGTTAATGAGCTAACTCCCCGCACGAATACATTAGTTGCACTACCGGGGGCACCACCCGCACTTTCAACCTGTACACCGGCAAGTTTGCCTTGTAGCGCTGCTGTTGGGTTTGCTACTACTACCTGAGCAATATCCTTGGATTTAATCTGCGAGATTGCACCCGTAACCTCTCGTTTGGATTGTGTACCATACCCTACAACGATTATTTCATCAAGAGCGGCAGCATCTTCTTGTAACGTTACATCTATGATCGACTGCCCGTTTACAGAGACTTCTTGTGTTACAAAACCTACATAGCTGAATACTAATATAGCATCTTCGGCTACATTAGACAGCGTATACTTACCGTCAAAATCTGTGGTGGCCCCATTTTGAGTCCCTTTTACCAAGATGTTTACTCCAGGGAGTGGTCCCTGAATTTCGGTTACCATACCAGAAACTGTTTGCTGTGCATAAACAGAACTGATAAGCCCAAATAAAAACATCATAAAGCCAGTGAATGTTTTTTGATCCATATGATTTGTGTTTATTATAAAGTTTTGAATTATTCTGTGATCGTAAGCCTGAGTAAGGTGATTAAAATTTATATGCTATGATACACTATGCTACTTTTCAAATATAAACTAATTTTTAGAAAAAATTATAACATTATCTATAAAAATAAGAATATTATATCAAAAACGTTAAATAAATATGGGATTTTTAACAGTTCTATTTGTGGTGTTAGTAGAAAAACTGTATAGGTACAGCTTTTTTTGATGAAGGGTTATTGATTATCGTTACACTGTAAATTTTTGAGAAAGAAAAAAATTATAACGAATTGCGTTGTCTTAGGTAGGTAGGAATAATCTCTTGTATAGTATTGCGCTCTTTAACATAAATTGCTGCCTTTTTTGCCATAACTTCAAAATCAGTAGAAATGGTAGTGATCCCGCCAAAAGCAATTTCTTTCACAATATTATCATCATGCGCCAGTATTCCAATATCCGAACCAATACGATATTCCATTTTTCGGGCATCTTTTAATACTTGCCAGAGATAGGTATCACTAATCGAAAAATATACTGTGCCTTTTTTTACGATGCTGGATTCGTAGTTTTCTACCACTTTACCATTAATGGTAAAGTCTTTAATAAAGCGATTAAATGCATATAAAATATCTGAAGGAAGATCTGTGTTTTCTTTATAGAAAAGTACAAAAGTGTCATACTTTTTGATAAGAGGAGCTAACTCCACCAGTTTACTATAGGTGATTTCTTCGAATTCCTGAGCGATGTACGAATACTCTTTAGGCATTTTTAAATAACGATCAACCAATAACAACCTATCTGAAGGTATTTTTTTAAGATGAGGAATTACTTCATTATCTTGTATTGGAGCAATGACATACATTCCATATTTACGTGAAATATTATCCATTATGGTTTTAAAAAGGGTAAGATTATTATGATGAAAAAAAATATCGATATGATATTTTTCCCCCAATTCTTTTCTGAATGTATTATAAAAATCTTCCTGAAAACTATGAAAAGCAAACAAAATTAAAGCAACTTTTAGAGTAACATTAGTCTCCTTACTTATAATGTAGTACCCTTTAAGGTTTTTAGACTCAACGAGTCCTCTTTCCTTTAATTCTGTATATGCTTTTACAAATGTTTTTCGGGCATATCCAACTTCGGCTACCATTTCATTTATTGAAGGAAGCTTATCGCCTACTTTGAGAACACCAGAATCTATTGCTTCAATGATTCCAAGAACAATCTGCTCATGCTTGGATATGGCGTGTATATCCTGTAAATTGTAAATCTTCTCTAAAAGCAGTGACATATTTTATTATATTTTTCAAAAAAAAAGTACAATTCTTAACCAGATTATATTTCAAAATCATACCCCAATTCCTGTAATTTCTTATATCTTTTATGATCAAATTTATATAAATAGGCTCCTTTTTTAGAACTGGTCCTGTCTTTTTCATCTAATTTGATAATTACATCAAAAGAAAGGATTTTTTTTCTAAAATTACGTGGATCTAACTTCCTTCTGTAAATAGCTTCATAAAGTGCTTGTAATTTGGGGATTGTAAATTTCTTTGGCAACAACTCAAAACCTACAGGTTTGTGTTTGGCAATTTGCTCAATTCTATTCAGAGCATCTGTAGTCATTTGATTGTGATCCAAAATTAGTTTTGGGACCCTATCAATTTCACACCATTTGGCTCCTTTTTCTTCAACTATTTTTTTGATATTTGCATTTATGCGAATCAATGCATACTGGGCTACCGAAATACATCGATATCCCGGGTCTCGATCTACAGAACTATAAGTTTTCAGTTCTTTCATATATACATTTTCTAATCCTGTAAATTCTTTTAAAATTCTTTTGGAAGCATCTGCAACACTTTCTCCGATTTTTACAAAACTTCCAATCAATGACAACGAATTTTTAAAAGGATCGATTTTACGATTAAAAACAAGTAATTTTAATTTTCCGGCATCAAACCCAAAAATAATACAGTCTACGGCAACATAAAATTTATCTTTTTTGTTATATAAATCCATATAATAATATGTGAATTTTTGATAAAAAATGATTTTAATGACAAAATAAACAAAAAATAGGAGTTCTTGTATAATAAATGTATTTTTTACATTTATTATATTTGCTTATTAAATAAGTTTGAAAACAATTATTATTTCAATCAAGATTGATCGAGCTAATAAGAAAAGAATGTACAATGAGTAAAGATAACAAAGAGTTTGTTAGAGATTTTAATGAAGAGTTGGTTATACTGTCTCCGGGAAGAATTAATTTTATAGGAGAACATACCGATTATAACAATGGTTTTGTATTACCCACTGCAATCGATAAAAAGGTGATTTTCTCATTCGAAAAAAATGGCACAGATACTCAATGCAAGGTATACAGTGCTACTTATGATAAGATACTTGATTTTGAATTGAATTCGTTAAAGCCCAGCGATAATGAATGGGAGAATTACATTCTTGGTGTTATTAGTGAATTACTGAAAATTACTGATCGGGTAAGAGGCTTTAATTGTATTATAAAAAGTGAGTTGCCCATAGGAGCAGGGGTTAGTTCATCTGCCGCGTTAGAATGTGGCCTGGCATTTGGACTTAATAAGCTTTTTGATCTTGAATTACCTAAAATTACATTGGTTGAGTTGTCACAAAGGGCAGAACATAACTACGTAGGAACAAAATGTGGGATTATGGACCAATTTGCCTCGATAATGAGCGAAGAAGGAAAAGTGATCCTTTTGGATTGTATGAGTCAGGTGCATAGATTGATAGCTGCTAATTTTGAACCCTATAAAATTCTATTATTAAATACCAATGTCTCTCATAATCTTGCTTCTAGTGAATACAATACTCGTAGAGAAGAGTGTGAAGAGGTAGTTGCCATTATTTCTTCTAAATATAAGAATGTAAGATCACTGCGGGATATAAACAAAAGTATATTGAAAGAATTCAAAAAGGAGTTATCTCCAAAACTTATGCAGCGTGCATCTTATGTGATCGAAGAGAATGGCAGAGTGCTTCAGGCTTCAGAAAGCCTGGAAAAGGGAAATTTAAAGCGATTTGGTGAACTGATGTATCAATCACACAGAGGGCTGCAACATCAATATGAGGTGAGTTGTAAAGAATTGGATTTTTTGGTAGATTTTTCAGAAAATAAGGATCAAATCATTGGTTCCAGAATGATGGGTGGTGGTTTTGGAGGATGTACTATTAATCTGATTCATGAAAATAGTATTGACGATTATGTAAGCACCGTAAAAAAAGCGTATAAAGACCGATTTAAAATCGATTTAACCTCATTTATCACAGTTCCTAGCCAGGGAACTTCAATACGAAAATAATTATGCAAGATTTTAATGAGAATCCCCACAGAAGATATAATATACTAACCGGAGAATGGATTTTGGTATCCCCACACAGAACCAGGAGGCCCTGGCAAGGTAAAAATGAAGAACCGGCAGTGTTTTCTCAGATCTCTTATGACAAAGACTGTTATTTGTGTCCCGGAAATGCTAGAGCAAGTGGAGACATAAACCCCAATTATACCACTCCATTTTCTTTCACCAATGATTTTTCGGCATTATTAGAAGATGTTTCCGATACCAGGTTTAGTGATGGATTACTGCGTGCAGAATCTGAGTCGGGGATTTGTAAAGTAGTATGTTTTTCTCCAAACCATGCGCTTACTCTGCCAATTATGGAGATAGAAGACATTGCAGGAGTGATACAGCTATGGCAAAAAGAATATACATCATTAGGCCGAAGAAAAGATATTAATTATGTACAGATATTCGAGAACAAAGGTGCAGTGATGGGGTGTAGTAACCCACATCCTCACGGACAAATATGGGCACAACGATCTATCCCGGGGGAGATCATGAAAAAAACTCAAAGGCAAGAGTACTACTGGCAAGACAACAAAGAGTCACTTTTAAAAACATATCTGGAACAAGAATTAGCATTAAAAGAAAGAATCCTGATAGAAAATGATCATTTTGTAGCCTTGGTGCCTTATTGGGCAGTTTGGCCATATGAAACGATGATTATACCAAGGAGAAAGGTACAGCGTATTGATGAGCTTACTGCCGGAGAAGTTCAAGACTTCGCAGAAATTATTAAAAGACTAACGACGAAGTATGATAATATTTTCAAAACATCATTCCCTTATTCTGCAGGAATACACCAGGCTCCTACAGATGGATTAGCACACGAAGCCTGGCATATGCATATGGCGTTCTATCCTCCGTTGTTAAGATCTTCGACTGTAAAGAAATTTATGGTAGGTTATGAGATGTTTGCCAATCCGCAACGAGATATAACAGCAGAGCAAGCTGCAAAAACGATTAGAGCACAAAGCGATACACATTACACCTTAGAAATGTAATATGGCCTTTCTTTAACATTAAAATTATAGGATTTTGGCGACCTCTTGGTTTATAAACTCCAGAAATCGTTCGTCTTTCTCTGTGAATGGGTCTGAAGTTTCAGAATCAATGTCGATCTGACCAATATTTTTTCCGTTTTTAAATAATGGAATCACAATTTCAGACTTAACCGTAAAGCTACAGGCGATATAATTATCCTGAGCCTGTACATCGGGAACTATAAAGTTCTCATTAGAAATTGCTACCTGCCCGCAGATTCCTTTTCCAAAAGGAATGATTTCGTGATCAGTTTTCTCACCTGCATAGGTGCGAAGTTTTAATTCTTCTTTATTTCCATTTCTGAAATAAAAACCAACCCAATCATAGTATTCAACATGATCTCTTAATAATTGACAAACACTATGAAGCCTTTTTGTCACAGATTGATCTTTATTTTTAAGGATATTGGTAACTTTTGATTTCAATTCTTCTAACTGCATTCCCACAAATTTTCCGGCAAAAATATTTAAAATATTTAGAAAAGATAGGTATTGAGAATGGTATTGTTTTGTTAAAAAAAAATTATAAAAGGAAAAATACACTGGTAATTGTTTTATATATAGAGTAAATTTGGTGTTTTTAGGATGTGAAATTATTTTCATAAGTTTAAATTTACAAACACTAAAGGTTTAAAAAGAAATGGGAAATTTTTTTAAAGGAGTATTAATTGTATTTATATCGATCACCATATCCTGTGGTAAGGATCGTAAGACAGAATCTACGGGTGAGGCAGATGCAAAAACCGATCTCAATAAAACAGATTCTAGATCAGCAGTTGAATTTTCTGATAATAAAGTCCAGGAAATATATGCTTCATACCTGACTATAAAAGCAGCTATGGTGAATTCTGATAGTAAAACTGTGCAAATTGAATCAGAAAAACTAGAGGCTATTATTGATGATGCTGAAGAAAACAAACAATTCAAAGCTGTATCAAAGTTGATTTCTTTGACAAAGGAGATGAATAAACAAAGAGATTTTTTTGTTACACTTACCAATGAAGTAGTTCGAGTGATAAGTAAAGCAGAAATTAAATCGGGAGAAATATATAAACAATTTTGTCCTATGGCCATTGATGGAGAAGGAGGATATTGGTTATCGGATTCTAAAGAAATAAGAAATCCATATTTTGGTAATAAGATGCTTAGCTGTGGAAGTGTAAAAGAGGTGTTGAAACAAAATAAAGGATAGTAACTGTAACTATATTTAAGAGGTATTAGGTGATTGAAGCATAATTATTTAGGGAAAATTTATGTGGGAAACCTGATATTATTGTAAAGGGAATAAAACAAAATACCATATGATAAAGAGTAAATTGATGTTGTTGATTTTTCCAGCACTCTTTTTTTCCTGTAATGATGCGAAAGTACTTCCTGCCCCGACTGTACAAACGATGGCTCTTATAGAAAAATCTAGGGCATTGCGATTACGGGGGGAAAAGGTGGAGCAAAGTATGCTCAGAAAAAAAGATTCTATCGAGTTGCTTTCTGGGGGAAAAAACAGTCTGGAAACGACAAAAAACACTGATTTTGTAAATATTGAAGAGCTGTCAGATGATTTTGTTCTCGATATGAAATATGCAACTTCAGATAATTTCTTGAAAGAAAAAGTATATTCCTGCGCCAAATGTTATGTTAGAAATGCAGTGGCAAAAGCACTTATAAAAGCAAATAAAGAACTAATTAAGCAAGGGTATAGGATAAAACTTTTTGATTGTTACCGTCCGCATAGTGTGCAGAAAAAAATGTGGAAGATTTTTCCAAATCCCGGATATGTGGCAGATCCCAAAGGAGGATCTATCCATAACAAAGGGGCGGCGGTAGATATTACTTTGGTAAGACTTGATGGTAGCCCTGTAGATATGGGTACAGATTTTGACCATTTTGGCAAGGAGGCGCACCATGCTTACAGCCAACTTTCTAAAACGGTGCTGGAGCATCGGGTATTATTGCGCAAAACGATGGAAAAGCATGGTTTTAAAACCATAAGAACCGAATGGTGGCATTATAACTTTAACAATAACGCACACTATAAAATATCCGATTTTACCTGGAAGTGTGGTTAACTTTTTAAAAGTACTTGAAGAATTGTTATTTTACACTTCAGTAAACACAACTTTACTCTTCAGTAAGCATGACGTTACTCTTGAGTAAATAACTTTTTAATACTATGATAAAGAGTTGTTTTATCGATTAAAAGGTTTTTCATTGATCCAGCGGAACCCTCTGTTGATTAACAAAAACTCTTCTCGCTCTTTCTTTTTAGTTTTGATCCTTAGGGTATCGCCTTTATAAACACCTTCAAAGATGTAAAGGCTATCTTTTTGGTGATAAGAAAAACTTCGAATGTCTGTACTGTCATTGTATGAAGTAAGGTTTAATGTTTTGGATATAGAATCTGTTTTTTCTTTAAGGCGAATAAACTTCTCATCCATGGTTTGAAGATTTGTATATCGTTTATCTATAATCAAACGTTTCCAGCGAATGGTATCAGTAGTTAATGGAGGTAAAGTCATTGTTTTTAATAAATTCTTTTACTTCATAAATACCGTGTAGAGCAGATTTAGGGGAGTCTTTACCCCATCTTTTTTGTCCTTCAACAGCCCTGTTAATATTAGTGTAAAATAAAAAACCAACCACTAAAACTTTAGTAACTATTATCGAGGTTTTAAGTTTTTGTTTGGTAAAGTACGGGGTAAAAACTTTGGGAGGAACATTTTTGTTGAGGATAAAGAAATTTAAAGCTCGTTTTAAATCCGGAGCTAGTATATAACCCCCCATAACCGCATACAAACCACTATATAATTTTACCGGAATATCATAACTCATATTCATCATAAATATGTTGAACATTACTGCAATTGTCATTAATGCCCCAAACATAGAGGTTTGTCTAAAAAGTAATAAAACACCAGCAATGATTTCTGCATATCCAGAAAATCTTGTGTAAGTGTCACTATATTCCATAAAATTCCACATCAGTCCCATAGGAGATTGATTTCCAAAGGTTTTGATTAGGTCAAGGTTAGTTAGTTCTGAAAATTGTAAAGTAAATGCTTTAGAAAACCCATAAGAAAACATGATAGTTACAAGATAATATCTTACATATGTTCTAAAATATAAGGAGAGTTTTTCATAGTTAATTCTTTTAGAATCGATAATACTCCAAACCAAAGTAGCAATTGTAGCTATCAATATTGATACAAATTGAAAAACATAATCAGTTGTAGTGTCTCCACTTCCATTAGGCCCAACAGGCATTTCATATGTGATGTTTAGAATGTTTTTCCCGGCCCAGACAGATAATTGTTCCAGCCAATTGAAATAAAAAGAAAATAATTCGTCTTGACCAATAATACTGCCTAAATAATACAAAGGGAAAGGAAAAATTCTAAGAAAAAGATAAACAAAAAAGAATCTGAATGAGATTTTAGTAACAATATTCCAGCTAGTCTCCTTAGAAATGTTTTGTGTAACTTCCATAAATATTGATGGTTTGGTTTTGAGATATTAGTAAAACTGCACTAAAAATGATTTTAGAGAAGATCAAATATAATCAGATGGTTGATTAGATTTGTGAAATATCAAAAAAACGACACCTCAAAATGAGATGCCGTTAAGAGCACAATTATAAAATCGGAAAAAATTAAAATTGTTCAACTTCTGTACTACCTTCCATTGCAACAGTAGATGATCTACCGGCTGTTACTGTATTTTGTACAGCATCAAAGTAAGTAGTTCCTACGAATCCTTGGTGTTTCACCGCACGGAATCCGTCTTTTTGTAAAGCAAATTCTCTTTCCTGTAGCTCAGAGTATCCTGCCATTCCTCTTTCTTTGTAGGCTTTAGATAACTCAAACATACTGGTATTCAAGGCATGGAATCCTGCCAAAGTAATGAACTGGAATTTATATCCCATTGCTGCCAACTCTTCTCTAAAAGTTTCCATCTCCTCTACCGATAGCTTTGCTGCCCAGTTGAATGATGGGGAACAATTATAGGCCAACATTTGGTCGGGATATTTTGCATGGATAGCTTCAGCAAATTTGCGTGCTTGTTCGAGGTCTGGATTACTGGTCTCCATCCAGATTAAATCTGCATAAGGAGCGTATGATAATCCTCTGTCTATACCTTGTTCGATTCCATTTTTAACAAAAAAGAAACCTTCATCTGTGCGCTCTCCGGTAACAAATTTCCTGTCGCGCTCATCGATATCACTAGTCAGTAAATTTGCAGCATCTGCATCAGTGCGGGCTACGATTACAGCAGGCACCCCCATTACATCTGCAGCCAAACGGGCAGCTACCAATTTGTTGATGGCTTCCTGAGTTGGAACTAATACCTTTCCGCCTAGATGACCGCATTTTTTAGCAGAACTTAGCTGATCTTCAAAATGAACTCCGCTGGCACCAGATTCGATCATAGATTTCATTAATTCAAAGGCATTTAGGTTTCCTCCAAAACCAGCTTCAGCATCTGCAACGATTGGGACTAAATAATCTTTTTTGTTTTCCTCACCATTAACCACCTGGATTTGATCTGCACGAAGCAGCGCATTGTTAATTCTTTTTACTACTTGCGGTACACTGTTTACTGGATATAGAGATTGATCTGGGTACATTTGTCCGGCAAGGTTTGCGTCTGCAGCCACTTGCCACCCGCTTAGATAAATAGCTTCTAATCCGGCTTCTACTTCCTGTACGGCTTGATTTCCGGTTAGTGCCCCCAGGCCTGCAATAAAATCCTGGGTTTTTAATTTCATCCATAGTTTTTCTGCGCCTTGTTTGGCAATACTATGCTCGATGTTATAAGACCCCTGAAGTTTTACCACTTCTTCGGCAGTATAAGGGCGTTCTACATTTTTCCATCTCGGGTTAGTTGTCCAATCGATGATCAATTCTTCTATTCTTTGTTCGGTATTCATGACTTATTTTGATTTTTAAAGATTAAAGAAAAGAGACTAGAGAATAAAGAATAAGCAATAAAGAGTAGTTATCTTAACATCTCTTTTCTTTTCTCTATTTTCTTTGCTCTTATAGTTTTTATAGATATTGATATGCTTTAGTGGTTAAAAATTCTTCAAATTTGTCATAAGTGACTAGCTTATAGAAAATCTGAATGGCATTTTGATAATTTTTGGTTTCAAAAAGCAGTTTCCCTGCCTGTTTTTCTATCATTTTTAGTTCATCTTCAAAGATCATATGAAACATATTGCTGTTGAGCCTTAGTCCATTATCAAGCTTCACTTCATTCTTAAGCCATTGCCATAATTGCGTTCTGCTAATTTCAGCGGTAGCAGCATCTTCCATGAGATTGTATAATGCTACAGCTCCGTTTCCACCCAGCCAGGTAGCGATATAATGTATACCAACATTGATATTTTCTCGTATCCCTTTTTCGGTGATGGTTCCTTTAGGAATTTCCAAAAGGTTTTCTTCAGTAATTTTTATGTCATTTCGTTTCACATCCATTTGATTGGGAGTGGGCATATGTTTGTCAAAAACTTGCTTTGCCAACTTTACCAATCCTGGATGTGCGACCCATGTGCCATCGTGACCATTTTTTACTTCACGTTCTTTATCGGCCTTAACCTTGGCAAATGCGGCATCATTTCTCTCTTGATCATCTTTAATGGGAATCTGAGCGGCCATACCACCAATTGCCAGTATGTTTCTTTTGTGGCATCGCTGTATCACCAGTTTGCTATATGCATCCATAAACGGGCTTGCCATGGTTACCTGAGCACGATCTGGTACCACAAAGCCTTTATGATTTCGCATTTTTTTGATATAACTGAAGATATAATCCCATCTCCCGCAATTGAGACCAACGATATGATCTTTTAATGCATAGATGATCTCATCCAGTTGAAAGCTGGCTGTAATAGTTTCTATGAGAACGGTAACCTTTACTGTGCCATGTACCATCTCCAGATATTCTTCAGAAAAGTCAATCACATCATTCCACCAGATGGCTTCAGTAAAATGTTCCAGTTTCGGGATATAATAGTAAGGCCCACTACCATTTTCTTTTAATTGTTCATTGTTATGAAATAGATACAATGCAAAATCAAATAAGGAAGCACTCATTTCCTGATCTTTTATCAAAAGATGTTTCTCATTAAGATGCAACCCTCTTGGGCGCACTAGTAAGGTGGCTGTTCTTTCTTTGAGTTGATAGGTTTTATCTCTTTTCGGATTGTAAAACGAAATCGTTTTATTGACGGCATCCTTCAGGTTTTGCTGCCCCTGAAGACAGTTTTCCCAAAGCGGAGCATTACTATCTTCAAAGTCGGCCATGAAAGTTTTGGCTCCAGAGTTTAAAGCATTAATGACCATTTTTCTGTCGACAGGACCTGTAATCTCAACTCTGCGATCTTGTAGATCTGCAGGAATTGGAGCAGCAGACCATTCGCTGTTGCGAATCTCTTTTGTGTTTTCTGGAAAAGAAGGATGCGTTCCCAGATCAAATAATTGCTGCTGTACCTCACGGTTTTTCAAAATCGCTAATCGTCTTTCATTAAAACGTTCTTGCAATGCTTCTAAGAAGATAAGCGCACCATCGGTTAAAATTTCGGGATGGTAATTTTTTACTTCCTTCGAAAAGCTAATTTTCTGAGTGATTTTTGTCTGTGTTTCCATAACCATATCGTTTGAGTGAACAATATTATAAAAAAGTTTTTTATAAAACAAGCGAACGTTCGCTAAATTTGTATTTTTTGTTTTTTTAGTATTTACGCAAAAATGGTTACTTTTGAAATTATGGCAATAGCAGAAGAATATATAAGATTAATTTTTGGACTGAAAATCAAGCAGATACGAACAGAAAAGGAGCTATCTCTTTTTGGACTGTCTAAGTTAAGCGGACTGTCGAAGTCGTATTTAAATGAAATAGAAAAAGGAAAAAAGTACCCAAAAACAGATAAAATTATCAAACTTGCAGAGACGCTAGAGGTGCCTTATGACCAATTAGTGTCTCTAAAACTGGATAAAAACCTGGCTCCTATTGGTGAGATTTTACAATCCGGAATATTGGATGAAATTCCCCTAGAATTGTTTGGGATACAACAGAGTGATTTAATCGATATTATCGCCAATGCACCTTCAAAAGTAAATGCTTTTATAAGTACAATCATCGAGATTGCGCAGCATTATAATATGAGTCGCGAAGGGTTTTATTTAGCTTCATTGCGATCCTATCAAGAAGCGCATAATAACTACTTTAAAGATTTGGAGAATGCAGCTATAAAATGCGCGAATTCCTATCAATTGGATTTAACTGGGAAAATATCTTCCGGGGATTTGGAGGAAATTCTTAAAGAGGAATATGGGTATACCATTAATCTTTCGGGGATTCCTAAGGAAGAAGAATTAGATAATTTAAGGTCGGTTTTTGTACCATCAACAAAAACATTACTATTGTCTGACAGAGTAGATGAAGCACAAAAAACATTCATTTATGCCAAAGAGTTAGGCTATCAATATCTGGAAATTACAGAAAGACCCTATACCTTCTCCTGGATACGCTACGATAATTTTGAAGAAGTGTTGCATAACTTTTATGCTTCCTATTTTGCAGGAGCCTTGATTATTCCAAGAAATCATCTTAAAGATCATCTTAAAGAGCATTTTGTAATGAAGCGTTTTTCTGAGAAGGCTTTTCATAAGATCATGAAATTATACAATGCATCTCCTGAGTCTTTCTATCAGCGTCTTACCAATGTATTGCCTAAAGACTTCGGAATGCAGAATGTGTTCTTTCTTCGATTCACCCATAAATTAGGTATTGAGAAGTTTAATCTGGTTAAAGAATTGCATATAACGCATCAGCAACAGCCACATGCCAATGAGGTGAATGAGCATTATTGCCGACGTTGGATGGCGATAAAAACGTTACAGCGAACTGCAAATGAAGATTTGGATTATGCATTTAATATACAGATCTCTGATTATGCAGATACCGATCAGCAATATTTGGTGTTCACTTCTGCCACAAAGGATCCTTTTAGAAAAGACTATTATCGAAGTATCGGGATTGGATTTTTGATTTCTTCAGCCTTAGAGAAAAAGATCAGTTTTGTAAATGATACTAAAATCCCTAAAGTAAAAGTAGGAGTAACCTGTGAGTCCTGTTCGCTAAAAGATTGTGAAGTTAGAATGGCACCACCAAAACGATTATTGGCAAAGGAGAAATATAAAAGAACCGCTGCATTGGTTGAAGATATTGTGAAGCAGTATTCATAAACTAAGAGACAAGACCGCTTGGTTTTTAGAATCAAGAACCAAGACATTGCCTGAAAAAACAAGACCCATTTTGAAATTTCAAAATGGGTCTTGTTATATTGTATTCAGCGTATTGCGGTTTTTATCCACAAACTTGCTAAATAACTTCGCTGTCGCTGTGCAACTCACAAACAGGCTTAATTATAGCCTGTGGTGGCTCACAGCTACATCATTCCTGGCATACCTCCGCCCATTGGTGGCATTCCACCTCCGGCAGGAGCATCTTCTTTGATGTCGGTTAATGAGCATTCTGTAGTAAGAATCATTCCAGCTACAGAAGCAGCATTTTCCAGTGCGATACGCGTTACTTTTTTAGGATCGATGATCCCGGCTTTCAACATATCTACATAATCTTCAGATTTAGCATCATAACCAAAATCATCTTTACCTTCAAGTACTTTAGCGATTACAACAGATCCTTCGCCACCAGCATTCTCAACAATAGTTCGCAATGGAGACTCTATCGCACGGGTTACGATTTGTACCCCGGTAGCTTCATCTTCATTTTCGGTTTTTATCTTACTTAAAGCATCCTTGGTTCTTACCAATGCTACTCCACCACCAGCAACGATACCTTCTTCTACAGCTGCACGCGTAGCGTGTAAGGCATCATCAACACGGTCTTTCTTTTCTTTCATTTCTACTTCAGAAGCAGCACCAACATATAAAACAGCAACACCACCGGCTAATTTAGCCAAACGCTCCTGTAGTTTCTCCTTGTCATAGTCAGAGGTAGTTGTTTCAATCTGAGCTTTGATTTGGTTTACTCTGTTTTTAATTAAATCTTCTCCGCCAGCACCATTTACAACGGTAGTATTGTCCTTGTCAATAGCTACTTTTTCTGCAGTACCCAGATGTTCGATAGTGGCATTTTCTAATGTAAATCCACGTTCTTCAGAAATAACGGTACCGCCAGTCAAGATGGCAAGATCTTCTAACATTGCTTTACGTCTGTCTCCAAAACCAGGAGCTTTTACTGCTGCGATTTTTAAAGCACCACGTAATTTATTTACTACAAGTGTAGCTAAGGCTTCTCCATCTACATCTTCTGCAATAATCAAAAGCGGTTTTCCGGTCTGAGCAACGGGTTCAAGGACTGGAAGTAAATCTTTCATAGCTGAGATCTTCTTGTCATATAATAAGATATATGGTGTTTCGAGATCGGCCGTCATTTTTTCACTATTGGTAACAAAATAGGGCGAAAGATATCCTCTGTCAAATTGCATACCTTCTACGATATCAACATGCGTATCGGTACCTTTTGCTTCTTCTACAGTGATCACACCTTCCTTACCTACTTTTTCAAAAGCTTGTGAAATCAAATCACCAATAGTTTCGTCATTGTTGGCAGAGATAGCTGCAACTTGTTTGATTTTATCAGAAGAGTCTCCCACTTCTTTAGTTTGTTTAGCCAGATCTTCAGTAATTGCTTTTACCGCTTTATCGATACCACGCTTAAGATCCATAGGATTTGCGCCAGCGGCCACATTTTTAAGGCCTTCTTTTACAATGGCTTGTGCCAACACTGTAGCAGTGGTGGTACCGTCACCTGCAAGATCATTGGTTTTTGAAGCTACTTCTTTTACCATTTGTGCTCCCATATTCTCAAGAGCATCGTCTAATTCTACTTCTTTGGCCACTGTGACCCCATCTTTGGTTACAGTAGGGGCACCAAATGATTTGCTAATGATTACATTTCGACCTTTTGGCCCTAATGTTACTTTTACTGCATTGGCTAATGCATCCACACCGCGCTTGATACCGTCACGTGCTTCTATATCAAATTTTATGTCTTTTGCCATAATTAAATTTTATTTTTTCATTTCCGCGAATCTACCTCACGGCAGACAAGGGCGGAAATCTTTTGAATATTTAAATTGATTTGCGTTTTAAGAATAGATTGCGATTAAACAATTGCAAGGATGTCATCTTCCCGCATGATTAAATAATCTTTTCCGTCTTCTAATTTTAATTCGGTACCTGAATATTTACCATAGAGTACGGTATCACCAACTTTAACTGTCATGTCGTGATCCTTTTTACCGCTACCTACTGCAGCAACTTTACCTTTTTGTTGTTTTTCCTGTGCTGAGTCAGGAATGAATAATCCCGATGCTGTTTGTGTCTCAGCGGGAAGTGGTTCTACAACCACACGGTCTGAAAGAGGTTTAATATTTACTCCCATTATGATTTGTTTTTATATTTAAAAATTAAAATTAAATCTTCGGTGTTTTCTATTTCAGAAATTATGCCAGTGAGGCGATACTGACAAATTGAAACAAAAAATGTCGACCATTATGACAAGTCGACATTTTTGTAGTTGTTTTTTCAAAAGATGCTATTCTTGAGTGTTATCTGTTGCAGCCGGGTTGGCTGGAGCAGCTGGAGTTTCGACCTGAATATCTTCAGTTGGTACCTTTGATTCCTGAACAGAACCTCCGCTCATCAAATCAATGTTGGATAACAAAATCAATACCAATAGAAGGGTAGCCAGAGTCCAGGTGCTTTTATCCAAAAAGTCAGTGGTCTTTTTTACACCACCTAATTGTTGGGTTCCACCACCTCCAAAAGAAGAGGATAGTCCACCTCCTTTTGGGTTTTGTACCATAATTACTACTACCAGCAGAAAAGATACGATAACAATTAGTATTAAAAAGATTGAAAACGTTGTCATTATTATATTGTTATTTATTTTCTTGTATTTTTTTTATTGCTCGAATTTGGTCTGCAAAGAAACCACTTTTTTCGGGATTTTTCAAAATTAATATCTTATATGCCTGAATTGCCTTTTTATAGTTTTTTTGAGCCAGATAAACTCTTGCTAAAGTTTCGGTCATTAACTCGTCTGAAGGAATCAAGCTTTCTTTAGCCAGGTTGCGTATTGGCGTATTTTTGGATGCAGGTTTTATTTTTGGGTTATTGGCAATAAATTCGTCGATTAGCTCAAATTTATTCTTTTGATCTAATGATGTTGTAGCTGCTGTTTCTTTTGATTTTAGAGTTAACTCCTCAGTTTGTTGATCGGTTTCCCGATTTATTGGTTTTAAAGAGGTCAACTTTAACCATTCTGCAAAAGAATGTGTTTCTTTTTTATTAAAATCGAGTGGTTTGTTGATCTGTAATTCTTTCTCAGGATCTTCTTCAGTTTGTGATGCTATAGATTCGGCTATCTCGGTTTGTTTAACAATACTTTCTTCCTGTCTGGCAGAAAATAAGGCCGGATTAAGGACATCTTCGGCTTCTTCAATTTTCATTTTTACGGCATCATCCATCGCCATTCTGGCCAAAGTCCTTATTTCATGAGGATCAACGACCTCTATGTCAGATTTGTTCTTCTTTTCTTTTTCCTGCAGATGTTTTTCTTCTTTAAAAAGGTCTGAAGTAATAAAGTCGAATAAAACACTTCGATCTGCTGTATAGGCAGCAGTAGTTTTTAGCTCCTGATTGTACCTGAAACTTTCCTGATTTTTTAAACCTTTTAGTGTTAGTGCTCTTACCGGTTGAAAATAAGGAAACTCTCTGGTAAGTTTTTCCAAAGTATTGGTCTGCTCTTTACTTAATTGAGCCGGATGTTGAAGCAAGTATGTAAACTCTTTGGTATTCAAAATATGGTTAATCGTATATTTTTATTTTCCAACTTAAAAATCAATAGTATAAAATCAAAATTTATTCTTTTTACTTACACTAGTGTCTGGTCGGAAATATATCACGAACTCATTTAGACTTTTATTCTGGGCTGCAAACATAGCATTCCTGCCCGACCCGGCAGGCGGGTTGCCTCCTAATTTTGACTTTTTATCGTACCGTAGCACTGCTATGCTTCTCAAAAAAGGCTTCATTAGGTAGCAAAAGCCTATATTTTCGCCTTCAGACAAAAAGTCTAAATGAGTTCCACTATTAAATTTGTTTCTTTTTGCGCTATTTTTATTTGTTTTTTATCGCCTGATGCTAAGGCATCTGCGTCAAAAAAGAAAATTAAAATCCCATCAAAAATAATTCAAATTATAAGAACCGTCTATTTCCGACCAGATACTAACTAATTTGCTGCCAAATAAATACTGGTAATAAAAAATACTGTATTTACCATCTGGCTAGGGTAGCATTAAAAATATCCTGTGTGATTCTTTCAAAAATCACTTGTAGCGCTTCATCTCTTACCGTATTTTCTGAGGAAGAAGCAGGGTAATCAAAGAAAAATGAAAATCGTTGTTCCAAATCCTGAGTAGGGTCTTTGGCATCAAAAAACCGTACGTTTACTGCAATGGTAAGACGATTCTGTGCCGCTGTAATTTCTGATGTAGCTGTATTGGGAGAAACATAGTCCTGTACTATTTCACCTTCATAAATAATATCACCGTCTGATGTTGTTAAACTCAGGTTTGTCTGGTTTAAAATCAGGTCCTGCAATTGATTGGTGAAGGTTTGATCTGCTCCGGGGAAAATTCTGGCAGATTGATTTTGGAAAAAATTAACTTGAAATGTTTTTGTGTCGGGAGAAATAGATACCCCGCTAAAAGAATAAACGCCACATCCCTGAATTAGAACAAGTGTGATTAATCCAATTATGATATGTTGTAGTTTGCTCATTAATTTTCCTTATAATTTTTGATAATCCAAATCAGCTAATCTTTGTAATCATGTATATTTCTCAAACCTCAAACCTATTACAGGTCATATTGTTTAATTTTTCTGTAAAGGGTGCGTTCGCTTATTCCTAATTCTTCTGCTGCGGCTTTACGCTTATTTTTGTGTCGCTCCAGGGATTTTTTAATCAGTTCTAATTCTTTGTCGTGTAATGACAGTGTTTCTTCTACCTGGATTTCTTCGGCAAAATGGTATTTATCATCTTCTTTTTGTGGTGCAGGAGGTGACGGTATTTGCAACACCTCTGTCGTAGGTGTTTCAGGTTTTTCAAAACGAACATCCTTTTCTTCCTCTCTATAGATCTTTTTAATCAATCCTTCATGATCTTTTTGTACCTGTTGGGCATTTCCGCTTTGCATTAGCTCCATAGTTAATTTTTTGAGATCGTTAAGATCACTTTTCATATCAAAAAGCACTTTGTACAGGATCTCTCTTTCATTACTGAAATCACCTTCTTTTTTACTTGCTGAAATCACAGCGGGTAAATTACTGCCAATATTAGGTAAATATCCATGTAAGGTTCCTGCCGATATGACCCTGTTTTGCTCAAGGACTGAAATCTGTTCTGCGATGTTGCGCAGTTGTCTGATATTACCGCTCCAATGGTACTTTTCTATTAATACAATGGCGTCATCTGTTAATCGAATGGTTGGCATTTTATATTTTGCAGCAAAATCGGAAGCAAATTTTCTAAATAACAAGTGTATATCTTCTTTACGATCTCTTAACGGGGGAAGAAGAATTTCTACAGTACTGAGGCGGTAGTATAAATCTTCTCTAAACTTCTCTTTTTTAATAGCTTCAAACATATTGATATTTGTAGCAGCTACTATACGAACATCAGTTTTTTGAACTTTAGAAGAACCTACCTTAAGAAATTCACCGTTTTCAAGCACTCTTAATAATCGTACCTGTGTAGTTAAAGGAAGTTCTCCTACTTCATCCAAAAAAATGGTTCCGCCATCGGCTACTTCAAAATAACCACTACGGGTTTGGGTGGCTCCGGTAAAAGCTCCTTTTTCATGACCAAAAAGTTCGCTATCAATGGTTCCTTCAGGAATGGCACCACAGTTTACAGCAATATATTTACCATGTTTACGGTGAGAAAGCGAATGTATAATTTTAGGGATACTTTCTTTACCCACACCGCTTTCTCCGGTAACCAGAACCGAGATATCGGTAGGAGCCACCTGAATGGCTTTTTCTACCGCACGATTGAGTTTAGGATCGTTTCCTATAATTCCGAAACGTTGTTTTATAGCTTGAACTGATTCCATAGCTCACTAACCCCTGTCTGCCGACCGGGCAGGCCCAAAGGGGGTAATTATTATGTTAAACGATATATTTTTTTTTAGCAAAATCATTTTAATATTGTTAATTTTTAAAAAGTACTATTTTAGATATTTAACTTGTTCTTCCTTTGGGATTAGGGGGCTATATCCAACGGCCTTGCCAAGCAGGGTTGCACTGGTGCATTCATCAATACGTACCATCACAAAATCTCCGATTTTATAGTCTCCTTTTGGAAAAACAACAACAGTGTTTTGAGTGGTTCTTCCGCTCCAATGTGCATCTGATTTTTTTGATACTTTTTCAATCAAAACCTCCAGGGTTTGTCCAATAAAAGCCTGGTGTCTGTATTCGCTATGTTTGCGCTGTACGTCAATAATTTCGGCGAGCCTTCGTTTTTTAATCTCTTCAGGAACATCATCTTCCATTTTACGTTCGGCGAGTGTTCCCGGTCTTTCAGAATAGGCAAACATAAAGCCGTAGTCATATTTTACATATTCCATTAGTGACAAGGTATCTTGATGATCTTCTTCAGTTTCTGTTGGGAAACCTGTAATAATATCTTGTGAGATTGCACATTCGGGAATAATTCGCCTGATATTATCAATTAGGTCAAAATACTCTTTACGGGTATGTAAACGGTTCATTTTCTTAAGAATACGATCGCTACCACTTTGAATAGGCAAGTGTATATATTTACAGATATTTTTGTGTTTGGCCATCACTTTGATCACATCCAATGTCATATCTTGCGGATTTGATGTAGTAAAACGCAATCTTAGTTTAGGGTGTTTAATGGCTACCATATCCAACAACTTGGCAAAATTAACTGCAGTTGCCTTATGGAAATCACTGGCTTTGTCAAAATCTTTTTTCAGGCCTCCACCATACCATAGGTAGCTGTCTACATTTTGACCGAGAAGAGTAACCTCCTTAAAATTCTGTGCTACAAGGCCATCAATCTCTTCCAGGATGCTTTGAGGGTCGCGACTGCGCTCTCTACCTCTGGTAAAAGGCACGACACAAAATGTACACATATTATCACAGCCTCTGGTGATAGATACAAAGGCAGATACACCATTACTTTGCAGGCGAACGGGTGAGATATCACCATAGGTTTCTTCTTTGGAAAGAATAACATTCACGGCATTGCGACCGGCATCGACCTCTTCAATCAAATTTGGGAGGTCTTTATAGGCATCTGGCCCTACAACAAGGTCTACGATTTTTTCTTCTTCAAGAAATTTGCTTTTTAAGCGTTCTGCCATACACCCCAGAACACCTACCTTCATTCCCGGGTTTATTTTTTTTACTGCATTATATTTTTGGAGTCTTTTCCTGACAGTTTGTTCTGCTTTTTCTCGAATGGAACAGGTATTCACTAAAACCAAATCTGCATCTTCAAGGCTTTGTGTTGTGTTAAAACCTTCTTTTGCCAGAATAGAAGCTACTATTTCGCTATCGCTGAAATTCATCTGACAACCATAACTCTCAATAAAAAGCTTTCTTTTGTTCTCTTTCTTTTGGTGAAGAACAAGTGGTTGTCCCTGTATGTTTTCATCAATGATCTTTTCCATAAAATAATTCCTTATCGATTGGGGGTCAAATAGTGTGCAAAGATACTTTTTAATACGATTTATGACAAAGTGGCAGAGGTTTATTTTCTAAAAAATCTATATTTGACCTTTTTAAACTCATAAAACGTGATGTATGGTATCAAATACACTTTTTGAAAAAATAGAAAATAGTAAGCCCATAGATTTTGGAGATATTTTTAATAAGAGCATAGAGCTTTTTAAAAAAGTATGGCTTCAGGGATTTGTTCACCTTCTTATTTCAATGGCAGTGATGATCCCTTTATTCTTTGTCATGTACATTCCCATTTTTGCGCTTGCCGGTATATCTGGATATGAGAATAGTTATGGTGACTATGGGGATTATGGATATCCCAATGAGGAATTGTCGATTGGCTTGATCATACTTTTTGTTATATTGGTCTTGATTATCACTATGGTGGCTACGGCCCTTCAGTTTGGTATTACAGCACATTTTTACAGAGTATGTAAGCAAGTAGATTTGGGGCTTCCCGAGACTTCTACATATTTTATGTTCCTTAAAGGAAAGTATTTAGGAAAAATATTTACATTAGCTATAGCACATTTTGGGATTGTTTTGTTGTCAATACTGCTATGCTATCTCCCTGTCTTTTATGTGATAGTTCCTTTACAGTTATTGGGGGTGATATTTGCTTTTAATCCAGACCTTAGTGCTTCAGATTTGATAAAAGCTAGTTTTAAACTGGGTAATAAAATATGGTTAATCGCTTTTGGTTTGGTACTTATAGCGTCATTATTATCCCAGCTTGTTGGAATGGTATTATGTTTTGTAGGGATCTTTTTTACAGCTTCTTTTGTATATATGCCCATATATTATATGTATAAAGATGCTGTGGGATTTGATGATGACACATCTCAAAATGAAGATACTTTATTTATAAAATGAAAATGAAAAAACCTGCTGATTAGCAGGTTTTTTTTGAACTAATTTTTTGATAAAGAATCTTGATATCAAAAAATTGATATACTTTTGTGGTCAGAAATATAAGGATTATGGCTAAGAATTTAGTGATTGTAGAGTCGCCTGCCAAGGCCAAAACTATAGAAAAATTTCTTGGGAAAGATTATATAGTAGCGTCCAGTTTTGGGCATATTGCAGATCTGCCTGCAAAGGAATTGGGCGTTGATGTTGATGGAGGTTTTAAACCAAAATATATTGTCTCCAAAGATAAGAAGGATGTGGTGAAGAAACTGAAAGATCTTTCTAAGAAAGCAGAAATGGTATGGCTGGCCAGTGATGAGGATCGAGAGGGAGAAGCAATCGCATGGCATCTTGCCGAGACACTTAAATTAGATAAGGATCGAACTCGTCGGATTGTGTTTCATGAGATCACCAAAAATGCTATTCTCAAGGCTATTGAAAACCCGCGTACTATAGATTACAACCTTGTTAACGCACAACAAGCAAGGCGTGTGTTGGACCGTCTGGTTGGATATGAGTTATCCCCTGTGCTTTGGAGAAAAGTAAAAGGGGGATTATCTGCAGGAAGAGTGCAATCTGTATCAGTACGATTAATTGTTGAACGTGAGCGAGAAATAATAGGTTTTAAACCGCAAGCCTCATATAGAATTGATGCAGAATTTTCTAATGAAGCAGGAAAGTCCTTTAAAGCCAAACTTCCTAAAAATTTTAAAACAAGAGAAGAGGCTGAAGCATTTTTAAAGAAAAATATTGGGGCATCTTTTAAAGTTGCAGATCTTACCACAAAGCCAGCCAAAAAATCCCCGGCACCACCATTTACGACTTCTACACTGCAGCAGGAAGCTTCCAGAAAATTGTATTTTTCTGTAAGTAAAACGATGACCATGGCTCAACGTTTATATGAGGCTGGATTGATTACGTATATGAGAACTGATAGTGTAAATCTATCTGTTGAAGCACAGAATGGTGCCAAAGCAGAAATTGTTTCTGCATATGGGCAGGATTACAGCAACCCCAGACAATATAAAGGTAAATCAAAAGGAGCACAAGAAGCTCACGAAGCTATACGTCCAACCGATTTTTCAAGGCACAGTGTGAATGTTGATTATGATCAGCTGCGCTTATATGAACTGATCTGGAAACGGGCTATTGCTTCGCAAATGAGTGATGCCAGATTAGAAAGGACCAATGTGAAAATTGAAGCCAATACTCATCATGAACAATTTACTGCAACCGGAGAAGTAATTAAGTTTGAAGGGTTTTTAAAAGTATATTTAGAAGGAAATGATGATGAGGATGAAGAGCAAGAAGGGATTCTTCCTGCAATGAAGATAAACGAAAATCTTCTCAATAATTATATTTCTGCTACCGAAAGATTTACAAGGCCCCCAGTTCGATATACTGAAGCATCTTTGGTTAAACAATTAGAAGAGCTGGGAATTGGACGCCCTTCGACATATGCGCCAACAATTTCTACTATTCAGAATAGAAACTATGTAGAGAAAGGGTCTAAAGAAGGAGAAGTGCGTAACTATATTCAAATGATGCTTTCAGGAGATGTTTTGAAAGAGAAAAAACTAACAGAAAAAGTTGGAAGTGATAAAGGAAAACTAATTCCTACAGATGTAGGGATGGTGGTAAATGACTTTTTGGTAAATCACTTTGCAACGATTTTAGATTACAATTTTACGGCCAAGGTCGAACAGGATTTTGATGGAATAGCAGATGGTCAGGAAGATTGGACTCATGTGATGAAGGAATTCTATGAAGAGTTTCACCCCAGAGTCGAAGATGTATCACAGAATGCCGATCGTGAGGTTGGTGAACGCATCCTGGGAGAAGATCCTACTACCGGCAAAGTTGTGAGTGTGCGACTAGGCAAATTTGGACCAATGGTGCAGATAGGTACAGCCGACGACGAAGATAAACCAAAGTTTGCTAGTTTACCCCCAGGTCAAACATTAAGCGGAATTACTTTTGAGGAAGCAATGGATTTGTTTCAGTTGCCAAAAGAACTAGGGGTTTACAAAGGAGAAACTATAGTAGTGAACAATGGGCGTTTTGGTCCATATGTTCGTTTTGGAGAAAAGTTTGTATCGCTAGAAAAAGGAGAAGATCCATTGAGTATTTCTCTGGATAGAGCTATCGAATTAATAGAAGCCAAAGAGAAAGCAGACGCTCCTATATATGTATATGAAAATCTTCCGGTTCAAAAAGGTAAAGGTCGATTCGGACCATTTATTAAATGGAATGGGATGTTTATCAATGTGAATAAAAAATATGACTTTGACAATCTATCTGAAGAGGATGTTATACATCTTATCGAAGAAAAGAAACAAAAGGAAATTGATAAGTTAATTCATCATTGGGATGAGGAAGGAATTCGTGTAGAGAAAGCAAGATGGGGTAGGAGCAATATCATAAAAGGGAAGATCAAAATCGAATTACCTAAAACGGTAGATGCTTCAAAACTAACGTTGGATAAGGTAAAAGATCTCATCGAAAAAAATGCCCCCAAGAAAAAATCTGCAGCTAAGAAAAAGCCCGCAAAAAAGAAATAATTATCATATGTCTTTCGAATTTCTTGAACCAGTTAGTGATTTGGTAGCCGCGCATACTAAGTTGCTCTCAGAACATTCATTAGGAAAACAAATCAAAATTCATACATCATCCAGCGGAGTTCCGGATTTAAAACAAATCAATATGGCTATCCTGGGGATTCAGGAAAACCGAAACGATATAAATTATCTGGGAGAGAAATTAAATTTTGATACGATTCGTAAATCTCTATATGAACTTTATCCCGGAAACTGGAATGCCAATATAGCAGATCTTGGTGATATTACACCCGGCAACGAGGTGAGTGATACCTATTATCTGGTACAAGAAGTATTGTCGGATTTATTGAAAAAAAATATTATTCCGATAATTCTTGGCGGAAGCCAGGATCTGGTCTATGCACAATACAGGTCATTTGATGTTTTGGAGCGTATGGTGAATTTGGCCAACGTAGATAGCAAATTTGATCTGGGTAACTCTTCAGAACCTATTACAAATACCTCTTTTGTAGGTAAAATTATCGTTGAACAACCTTATAATTTATTTAATTACAGCAATATAGGATATCAAACCTACTATAATGCCCAGGAAGAAATCGATCTCATAGAAAAGTTATATTTTGATGCCTGTCGCTTGGGAGAGGTGATTTCAGATGTTACCATAGTAGAACCCATTATGCGGGATGCCGATATTGTATCCATAGATTTAAGAGTTATGAATGCTGTTTCCATGAACGGGATGACAACTTCTCCAAATGGTTTTGATGGTAGGGAGATCTGTGCTATTTGCCGATATGCGGGGATTAGTGATAAGGTGAAAAGTTTTGGGATTTATGAATTTAAAAATTTCAAAACAGAAGAAACCACAGCATTGTTAATTGCCCAGATGATATGGTATTTTGTTGAAGGTGTTAACTATAGATCGAATGAAATTAATATAAAAAACCTAAAAAATACCCTGCATTATAACGTTCCCGTAGAAGACGAGATCTTATCTTTCTACAAGAGCCCGAAAACCGGAAGATGGTGGATAGAAATACCATTTATTACATCTGGCAATAATAAATTGAAAAGACATACGTTATTACCTTGCACATACAACGATTATGAGCTTGCTTGTAATCAAGAAATACCAGAAAGATGGTATAAGGCAAAACGAAAAAACGAAGTTTAACATTTTTATTAGGCAGATTTAAGGTTTTTTTTAGAAAAAAATTGTTTTTCTGGAAATAAATAAATAGGTTTACGTCCTTAAATCTAGAAGATCTTAACCTAAAACACGTTATGAAGAAATTTGTATCACTATTTGCTATTTTAGCAATGCTCTACAGTTGTGGCGGTGGAAACCGAGGAGAACTGGTAGGAGCACAAGGAAAAAAATGGCACCCGCAAAAACCATATGGAATGGCCCTCATCCCCGGAGGATCCTTCATTATGGGTAAATCGGATGATGACAAAGCAGCGTTAGCAAATGCACCCACAAAAATGGTTACGGTACGTTCTTTCTATATGGATGAGACCGAAATTACCAATAGTGAGTATAGACAATTTGTTAACTGGGTTCGGGACTCTACGATCCGAATGAGACTTGCCATAATGGCCGATGAACTGGGAAAAGCTCCTGGTGATGATGGTATTGGAGAATTTGCATTTCTTGATGCAGATACCGAAAACATGTCGGTTTATGAAAAATATGTATACGACAATTACAGTGGTATAGGAGAAACCGGTTATGAAGGTAGAAAACTCAATAAAGATGTAGATATCATCTGGGATATTGATGATTATCCAGATGAATTTTATGCAGAAGTAATGGATACCATGTATATTCCTTTAGAAGAATCCTATAATGGTAGACGTACTTTGGATGTGAGTAAATTCGCATTTAGATTTACCTGGATGGATATTCAGGCCGCTGCACGTGCCAGAAAAGGTGGAAGAAAAGATTTCGTAAAAGAAGAAGTAATAGAGGTATATCCTGATACAACAGTTTGGATTAAGGATTTTAGTTATTCATATAATGAACCAATGCACAATGATTATTTTTGGCATAGTGCATATGACGATTATCCCGTAGTAGGGGTTTCTTGGGAACAAGCCAAAGCCTTCTGCCGATGGAGAACTATAGAGAAAAATACATTTCAAAAGAGAAAAGGTAAAGAATTTGTGAATTATTTCAGGCTTCCTACAGAAGCTGAATGGGAGTATGCCGCAAGAGGTGGGTTAGAATCAGCTACATATCCTTGGGGTGGGCCTTATGCTTTGAATGACAGAGGTTGTTTTCTTGCAAATTTTAAACCCCTTAGGGGAAACTACGCAGCAGATAACTTCCTGTATACAGTAGAAGCCAAAACATTTGAGCCAAATGATTATAACTTATATAATATGGCAGGTAATGTCTCTGAGTGGGTGCAATCATCTTATGACCCTTCAGCTTATGAGTATGTTTCATCGATGAACCCCAATGTTAACGATGATGAAAACAAACGTAAGGTGGTTCGTGGAGGATCCTGGAAAGATGTTGCTTATTTCCTACAGGTAAGTACCAGAGATTATGAGTATGCAGACTCTGCAAGGAGTTATATCGGATTTAGAACCGTTCAGGACTATATGGGTACTGACGTGACAGGAGAAGATAATACTCAAAACCAAGACCAAAATTAAATAAAGTCCCAAAATTTTCTATCAACTTAATTACTAACCCTTTTTTTAAAATATATTAGATTTAAAAAAACAAAACAAATTTATTATGGCAAATTCAAAAGCAAGCAAAAAGTTAATGAACATGGTATACGGTCTGGGAGCAGCCGTTGTAATATTAGGTGCACTTTTTAAGATCATGCACTGGCCATTTGGTAATGAAATGCTTATTATAGGTTTGATCACAGAAGCATTTGTATTTACGGTTTCTGCATTTGAACCGGTAGATGATGATTTAGATTGGTCTCTTGTGTACCCTGAATTAGCAGGAGGAAATAAAAGAGATAAAAAAGACAGAGATACTCCAGAAGGAATGTTATCTAAAAAATTAGATGAGATGCTGAAAGAAGCTAGAGTTGATTCTAGTCTTATGAGCAGTCTTGGTGAAAGTATCCGTAACTTTGAAGGAGCAGCCAAGAACATTTCTCCAACTGTAGATGCTATACAAGGAACAAAGAAATATAGTGAAGAACTTACTCACGCTGCTGCACAATTAGAATCTTTGAATAGCTTATATAAAGTTCAGTTAGAATCTTCTGCTCGTCAGGCTGAAGCTAATCAGGCAATTGCTGATAATGCAGCCAAGCTTAAAGATCAAATGGAAAGCCTTGCCAGTAACCTATCTTCTCTTAATGGAGTTTATGGTGGTATGTTAACAGCTATGAATAGAAGTTAACATTTAGAAATATATAAAATAACTACCAAAATTTAAGAAGAAAATGGCAGCAGGTAAATTATCCCCAAGGCAGAAGATGATCAATCTCATGTACTTGGTATTTATAGCAATGATGGCATTAAATATGTCTAAAGAAGTATTGTCAGCTTTCGGTTTAATGAATGAAAAATTAACCGATTCTAATACTATCTCTACAGAACGTAATAATGCATTCATGGCAGGTCTGGCCGAAAAGGTTTCAGAACAACCAGAAAAATATACTCCTTTAAAAGAAAAAGCAGATCAAATAAGCGTGCTTTCTAATGAATTTAATGCCTACATAGACCAACTAAAGGCAGAATTAATAGAAGGACGAAGTGATCCTACAGATTATGAAACAATGGATCGACCCGATAAATTGGATCAGAAGTTTTTTGAAGGTGGTAAAACTACAGCAACAGCACAAGAGTTTCTCGATAACATTACAAAATATAGAGACGGCGTTTCTGCTGCAATAAAAGAAGTGAAAGAAGTAGATGTTGAGGTTGCAAATGATGTTGAAAAGACGTTTGCAACAGGAGATGTAAAGGATAGATCCGGAGTGAATAAAAAATGGTTAAACTATAATTTTGAAGGTTTTCCATTGGTGGCTTCTCTTACCAAGCTTACTCAAATGCAGGCAGATGTTAAGACTACCGAAAGTAAAGTACTTTCTGCTTTATTGGCAGGACAACAAGCTTCAGAGCTTTCATTTAGTAATTATGAAGCTATTGTAGTTGCAGATAAAACAGCATTCTTTAGTGGAGAGAAGTTTAAAGGTAGAATTGTTCTCGGGCGATTTGATGCTACCCTAAAGCCAACTAAGGTTATGGTGAACGGTAAAGAGCAGACAGAAGTTCAGAACGGACAAATTATGTTGGATTTTCCAGCTGGAAATGTTGGAGAAAGAGATGTAAAAGGAGAGCTAGAATTTAAAGAAGGAGATTCTATCGTGAAAATCCCTATTAAAAGTTCATATACTGTGATTCCAAGACCAAATTCTGCAGTTATTTCAGCAGATAAAATGAATGTGGTGTATCGTGGGGTAAATAACCCAATGACCATATCCATTCCTGGGGTGCCCAATGTAAATGCTAAGGCTCCAGGTTTAAGAAAAGTTGGTGGTGCCGGTAAATACATGATGAATGTTACCACAGTAAAAGGACGTGAAGTGAGTATCAGGGTAAGCGGTAAGCTTGCAAATGGTACAACGGTGAGTGATAGTAAGAAGTTTAGAATTAAAGATATTCCCAGACCTGTAGGAACTGTTCGTGGAGAAGATGGTGCAATAAAAATGGCAAGAAATGCGTTACAGATATCGTCTATTGGTGCTATTTTACCTGATTTTGATTTTGATATCAAATTAAAAGTAACCGGATTTAAGTTTAAAGTAGAAGGCCAGCCTACCGTAAGTGTTACCGGGGGAAGATTAAATGCAAAGGCCAAATCTGCTTTACGTAGGGCAAAACGAGGTTCTTCGGTACAAATTATAGATATAAAAGCACGGTTAACTACAAATTCTTCATATAGATTGAAGAAAATATCTCCTGTGATTGTTGAGTTAACAAATTAAAAATAAATTGATAATTATGAATTTGAGAAATTTTATATTAACCGTTTTTGGTCTGTTAATTTCAATTGTTTCATATGGTCAGACCAACGTTTTAAATGCTGATGAACCTTCGGATATTGGTAAGAAAACGGCAGAACAGATCATGTATGACAATGACCATCCTCTGGAGTATGGTTATGTGGATAAACGAGACGTATTGTGGGCAAAAACCACTTGGGAGGTAATAGATCTTGATGAACGTATAAATTTCCCATTGTATTACCCCATTGATACCAATAATATTGGTGTTAATCGTCGTTCCTTATATGATGTACTGGTTGCCAATGTTAAAAACGGAAAGATCAAAAATATTTATTCAGATTCATATTTTACTGAGACTCGTACGTTTGAGGACCTTAAATCTACCATGTCTAAAATTGATACGACAGATTTAGGATATGAGCAATATAACGCAGGAGAAACAGTAGATCCTCAGTATATTAACAGAAGAGATATTACTTCGGCTGAAATTGCAGAATATAGAATACGAGGATATTGGTATTTTGATAAGCGCCAGGGAGAATTGAGATACAGAATGCTTGGATTGGCACCTGTAGCTCCCGACGTGAACTTTATCGATGATGATGAACCAGACATGGTACCATTGTTCTGGGTATGGTATCCAGATGTAAGAGAAATTCTTCATAATACATCGGCGTTCAACAGAAAAAATACTTCAATGCCTTTTACTTTAGATCATATTCTAAATGCAAGACGTTTTAATTCTGTGATATACAAAGAAGATAATGAACAGGGTGACCGTTCAATTAATGATTACATTGTAGATAATGCTTTAATGCAACTTCTTGAAAGTGAGAGAATTAAAGAAAGTATTAGAAACTTTGAAATGGATATGTGGAGTTATTAACGGCCACAATGCCTAATAAATTTTAAGTGAAACGCTCAACTATAAGTTGGGCGTTTTTTACTTTTGTGTTCTATGCTAGATTATATCATTGTTGGATTTGGATTGTCGGGATTATCCTTTGTAGAACAATTAGAAAATAATAATAAATCATACATTGTTTTTGAAGACTATTCTCAAAAATCTTCAAGAGTAGCGGGAGGACTCTATAATCCGGTTGTTTTAAAACGCTTTACATTGGCATGGCGTGCGGCCGAGCAGATGAGAATAGCAGTTCCTTTTTACAGAAACATAGAAACCAAACTTCAGAAATCATTGGTTGCAGAGCTTCCGGTATTACGACGGTTTAATTCTGTACAAGAAGAAAACAGCTGGTTTGAAGCTTGTGATAAACCTGTTTTGAAAGAGTTTCTTTCCTCAGAATTGATTCAAAATACAAACCCGGGATTGGATATTCCGTATCATTACGGAAAAGTAAAACACACAGGAAAAATAGATCTTCAGAATTTACTGTCCTCCTATCTGAAATATCTTAATAATAAGAAATGTGTGATCAACGAATCTTTTGAACACGAAAAACTGATCCTAAACCAGGGTTTTATTGAATATAAAGGAAAAAAAGCTAAACATATCGTTTTTGCAGAGGGCTTTGGAATGAAAAAAAACCCCTTTTTTAAGCATTTACCACTAGTTGGTAATAAAGGAGAATATATCATCATCAAATCCAATACACTTAAATTAAAAGAAGCTGTAAAAGCTTCGATCTTCATTATTCCGTTAGGAGATGATCTCTATAAAGTAGGTGCTACTTATAACAATCAGGATACATCCCCAGAAATAACTACTGCTGCCAAAGCAGTATTACAAGAAAAATTAAGTCGTTTTTTAAAAGTAACGTATGAAATCGTTGATCAGGTGGCCGGAATTAGACCTACCGTAAGAGATCGTCGACCCATGGTAGGTTCACACCCAGATTATCAAAATGTACATATTTTAAACGGTCTGGGGAGCAGAGGCATATTAATTGGCCCTGCAATGGCAGAAAATTTATATAAGTATATCGAAAAAGGAATTCCCCTGGATCCAGAAATTGATATCAAGCGTTTTAATCAATAGAATTCCCCGGCTCTGTCTCCTAGGTAGTTCATTAAACAGCTCTGAAGACGAGCTCACTAGGATATGCTTTTCTCTTTGTTGTAATGCATAAAAAAATTAATCCAGATATTTCTGGATAGCCTTAGAATGATAGGTAAAAAAAGAATCATCGTTCCGGCAATCACTAAAAAAGTAGCTACTAAATTCAACTTAAATACAAGATTTGCAATAACAAAAGCCGCCACAGCAAATGCAATACCCACAGGATAACTTACATACATAGCACCATAAAAAAACGAAGGTTCTATTTTATATTTGGTACCACAATGACTGCAACGTTCCTGCATTTTAAGGGTATTACTTAATTTATAGGGATTTGAGGCTGTATACATACTTTCTTTCTGACATACAGGACAACTACCTGTTAAAATACTATATATTTTGGTTCCTTTTAAGAAGTTCATAAGTGATTTTTATGGTAACGCAAAATTAATCATCTTTGCACAAAATATTCAAAAGCTGATGTTAAACATACACAACTTATCAATTTCGTTTGGAGGAGAATATCTTTTTGAAGAAATAGGTTTCAGGATGAATGCCGGAGATCGTGTAGGATTGATTGGTAAGAATGGTGCCGGTAAGTCTACAATGCTCAGAATTTTATCCAAAGAGCAGGAGCCAGATTCGGGTGAGATCGCCATGGATAAAGAGGTCAAAATTGGATTTCTGAAACAAGATATCGATTTTATTCAGGGCAGAACAATATTGGATGAAGCCTATGAAGCATTTGAGGAAATCAAAAAAATCGAACGCGAAATAGAGAAGATCAATGCACAATTAGCAGAGCGCACCGACTATGAAAGTGAGGGTTATCATCAGTTAATTACCGACCTCAGCGATCTTACTCATCACTATGAGATCATAGGGGGGTATAATTACCAGGGTGAAACAGAAAGGGTTTTACAGGGCCTTGGATTCGTTAGAGAAGATTTTGGGCGATTAACCGATACGTTTTCGGGAGGATGGCGTATGCGTATAGAGTTGGCCAAGCTGTTGCTACAAAATAACGATATTCTTTTACTGGATGAGCCTACAAACCATTTGGATATAGAATCTATTATCTGGTTAGAAAATTTTTTGAAAAGCTATGCTGGAGTGGTAGTTATCGTTTCACACGACAAGATGTTTCTTGATAATGTGACCAATAGAACGATAGAAATTTCTTTAGGTCGCATCTATGATTATAATAAACCATATTCGAAGTATTTGATACTGCGTAAAGAAATGCGCGAACAGCAGCTGGCTGCACAGAAAAATCAATCTAAGCAGATCGAACAAACAGAGAAACTAATTGAAAAATTCAGAGCCAAAGCTTCAAAGGCATCGATGGCACAGTCGCTGATTAAAAAATTAGATAAAATTGATCGGATAGAAGTCGATGAAGATGACAATGCTGTAATGAATGTAAGCTTCCCCGTGAGTATACAGCCTGGTAAAGTGGTGATTGAAGCCGATGGAGTGGGAAAATCCTATGGAGAAAAAGAAATTCTCAGGGATATTGATCTTTTGGTAGAACGAGGATCCAAAATAGCCTTTGTTGGTCAGAATGGCCAGGGGAAAACCACTTTGGCAAAGATCGTTATCGATGAAATATCACATGACGGTATACTGAAACTAGGACATAATGTACAAATTGGATATTTTGCTCAAAACCAGTCAGAATATCTGGATGGAGAGATCACCGTTCATGAAACCATGATCAATGCTGCCAACGAAAAAAACAGAACCAAGGTACGGGATATGCTTGGAGCATTCTTGTTTAGAGGAGAAGAGGTCGATAAAAAAGTGAAAGTGCTTTCGGGAGGTGAGCGCAATCGATTAGCATTGTGTAAATTGCTTTTAGAGCCCTTTAATGTGTTGGTGATGGATGAACCCACAAACCACCTGGATATCAAATCAAAAAACGTATTAAAAGAATCACTACAACGCTTTGAAGGAACCTTAATTTTGGTATCTCATGACAGGGATTTTCTTCAGGGATTGACCAATACAGTCTATGAGTTCAAAAATAAACAAATCAAAGAGTACTTGGGAGATATAGACTTCTATTTAGAACAACGCAGGGTAGATGACCTTAGGGATATTGAAAAGAAAGATAAACAAGGCAATAAAGAAGTTTCTAATATCAAAGAAACTGCAAAACAGTCCTACCAGGATCAAAAAAAGCTGAAATCCCTCAATAACAAACTAAGCAACGTTGAGTCCAAAATCAATAAACTTGAAAAAGAAATTAAAGAAATTGATCTCGAACTAGCGATCAACTATGATCAAACTATAGCACAGCCCAATTTTTTTGATACCTATCAGGCAAAGAAAGATCAGTTAACTGATCTAATGGAAGATTGGGAAGCAGTACAGGAAGAAATTGATGCGCTAGCGTAATTGGTTAAAATACATTGAATTCAGAAACAAGGCCAGTTGTTATCCTAAAGTTAAGTTATTCACAGAAAAATACTTTTGTGATATTTTTATCGTTAGTAGCGGGTACAACTAGATTTTTATAGATATTTTTGTAGCTGAAAATTAAACAATAGTATGATGAATAATACAAAAGCCATCGATTTAAATGCCCACGCATTATCCTGGGTAGGTAAGATCCATTATGATTTTGGGTTTTTGGTTCAAAAAGCATTTAGTGAAAACGGATTAGATTTATCCAAAGAGCAATGGAGCGTGTTAAAGCGATTGAATGTACACGATGGACAACCTCAAAATGACCTGGCTTTTATTACGCACAGGGATAAAACTTCGATGACCCGATTGGTGAATACGATGGAGAGTAAAGACCTTGTGATTCGCAAAACTGATGGTAATGACAGAAGAGTAAATCGGATTTTTCTTACAAAATATGGAAAAGAAGTAATAGAAAAAGTACAACCCATAATGTATGACCTTATACCGGCAGTACAAGAGAGTTTAAGTGAAGAAGAAATAGAAACGTTAATTGCTACCTTGAAAAAGGTAAAAGCTAAAATAGCAGATATAGCAGAAAGATAAAAAAGTATATTTTATAGATCTATCGACACCCTGTTTTTGGGTGTCTTTTTTGTTAAGACATCTATAATGAGCAAATTATAACTTTTATGAGTTCTTTAACTTCAACCTATCTTTGTTGTTGATAGTTTTGTGTAGGTTTTTGTTAAAAAAACTTAAACAAAATTGTTTATGAGAAACATTATACTTTCTATCCTGGGATTATTACTAATCCTGGGAGCTATATTTTTTGCTAAAAAAATAGTTGATAGCAAAAGAAGATCCAAACCCAGGCCGACCAAAGTTGTTAAAACTGTTTTTGTAGATACGGTGCATAATAAAACGATTCGTATTCAGATTGCAGCAAATGGCAACCTAACTGCAAAAAGAAGATTAGAATTGTATGCAGAGGTTCAAGGAATTTTTAAAGGAGGAACCCAATTATTTAAGACGGGTCAAAAATATAGAAGGGGACAAGCTTTGATTCGTATTGATGCATCAGAATATTATGCCAGTGTACAATCGGCAAAAAGTAATTTGTATAATCTGGTAACATCCATCATGCCGGATTTACGATTAGACTATCCAGAGATTTATGACAAATGGCAAAACTATCTGAATACATTTGACATGAATAAAGTGACTCCCAAATTACCGGAAATTACTTCAGACAAAGAAAAATACTTTATTACCGGAAGAAATATATATACCACATATTACAATGTGAAAAATCTGGAGCAGCGTTTGGCAAAATACACGATTTATGCACCTTTTGATGGTGTGCTTACCGAAGCATTAGTTACAGAGGGAACGTTAATTCGTCAGGGACAAAAATTGGGTGAATTCATCAATACCGATGTCTATGAGATGGAAGTCGCCATTAGTAAAGAATATGGAGACCTGCTTCGTGTTGGAGAAACTGTAGAACTTTCAAACCTTAATAAAACAAAAGCATTTACCGGTACAGTAACCAGAATTAACAGTAGTGTAAACCAGGCTACGCAAACCATAACTACGTTCATCGAAATAAAAGATACATCCCTTCGGGAAGGGATGTATCTTGAAGCGAATCTGGATGCAAAAAAAGAAGAAAATGCGATCGAAATAGACAGAAGCCTGCTACAGGAAGGAAATAAGATTTTTGTAGTGAGAGATAGTATTCTGGATATAGTTGATGTCTATCCGGTATATTTTTCAGATAAAAAAGTAGTGCTCAAAGGCATTCCCGATGGCAATGTGATACTTAATAAACCCGTTCCGGGTGCTTATGCAGGAATGTTGGTAAAGGTATATCAAAGCAAAGGACAAAAATCTTCTGCGTCCGATAGCAATGTCATAAGTACTAATATAAAGCAGTGATCATGCGTAAGATTATCTCTTATTTTATCAAATATCATGTGGCTGTTAATGTGATAGTACTTGCATTTATTGTATTCGGGATTTTTGGAGCACTTTCTCTTAAGTCGTCGTTTTTCCCGCTTGCAGATTCTAAAAACATAAACATTAATGTTACCTATCCCGGCGCCTCTCCATTAGAGGTAGAAGAAGGAATCATACTTAAGATAGAGGATAATCTTAAAGGACTGGAAGGAGTAGAGCGTGTGACTTCAACCTCTAGAGAAAATAGTGGTAATATCAATGTCGAAATCGAAAAGGGGGAAGATATCGACTTCATGTTGCTTGAAGTTAAAAATGCCGTGGATCGTGTCCCTACATTTCCTACAGGGATGGAACCCATCGTCGTAGCCAAACAAGAAGCTATTCGTCCAACCATTAATTTTGCCGTAAGCGGTAATGAGATACCTCTGGTTACCTTAAAACAAATTGCTCGTCAGATTGAGAATGATCTCAGAGGAATTGAAGGGATTTCTCAGATCAACATCAGCGGATATCCCGAAGAAGAAATTGAAATAGCGGTAAATGAAAATAGTTTATTTGCATACGAACTTAATTTTAATGAAGTAGCCCAGGCAGTAAGCCAAGCCAATATTTTAACTACAGGAGGTACAATTAAAACAGATACCGAAGAGTATCTTATTCGGGCAAATAATCGCTCTTATTATGGTGATGAACTTTCAAACCTGATCATACGGGCCGATGCTTCGGGGCGTGTGATTCGGCTAAAAGATGTTGCGCAGATTCGCGATCGTTTCTCTGAAACGCCTAATGCAAATTATTTTAACGGTGATCTGGCAGTCACAGTTGAAATCACCAGTACCAATACAGAAGATCTTATTTCTTCTGCAGAAAAAACAAAAGAGTATATAGAAGACTTTAACCAGAAGTACAATAATGTGCAGCTCAATGTGATTAGTGATCGATCTATTACTCTTGTGCAGCGTACAGAGCTGCTTACAGAAAATGCCATCATAGGAATGCTTTTGGTGCTTACCTTTTTGTCTTTATTTCTCAATACCAGGTTGGCTTTTTGGGTGGCTTTTGGTTTGCCGATAGCCTTTTTGGGGATGTTTGTATTTGCAGGACAGTTTGATGTTACGATTAATGTATTATCCCTTTTTGGGATGATTATCGTTATCGGTATTTTGGTAGATGATGGTATTGTGATTGCAGAGAATATTTATCAGCACTATGAAAAGGGTAAAAGCCCGGTTCAGGCAGCAATTGATGGTACGATGGAAGTAATTCCTCCCATAGTTTCTGCTATACTGACTACTATTCTGGCTTTTGGTATATTTTTATTTTTGGATGGCCGTATAGGAGATTTTTTTGGAGAGGTGTCGGTTGTTGTAATCCTTACACTTACAGTCTCATTGATAGAAGCATTGATCATTCTTCCCGCTCATTTGGCGCATTCCAAAGCATTAAAGCCTCAGGACACTCGCCCAAAAAAGGGAATAGCACAGTTGTTTGCTAAATTACGTTATATAAACACTTTTGGGGATCGTATTATGCGATGGTTACGTGATAATATATATAGCCCGACGCTACGCTTTGCATTCAATAACAAGTTTTTTACCTTTTCGATCTTTTTGGTACTACTCATATTTACAATCGGAAGTATTGGGGGAGGAATTGTAAGAACTTCATTTTTTCCACGTATTGCCAGTGATGTGGTATCTGTAGATTTGGGAATGCCTAATGGTACCAATGAAAAGATGACTGATTCTATTATTTCTATGATTGAAGAGAAAGCCTGGATTGTAAATCAGGAATTGACAGAAGAGTTTTTTCAAGATTCAGCATATAAAGGAAAGGAATTATTCGAAAATATTATTAGGAGTGTTAATGCTTCTTCCAATGCTTCTTTGCGCATTAACCTGTTGCCGGGAGAAGAACGCCCTAATACCATTAATTCTGAATTAGTGGCAAACCGCTTACGCGAAAAAGTAGGTCCTATTTTTGGTACAGAACGATTGATTTTTGGATCCGGAGGCAATTTTGGAGGGAGTCCGGTTTCGGTTTCCTTATTGGGTAATAATATTCAGGAATTAAAGGCGGCAAAAGAGGAGCTTAAAAAAGTTCTTGAGAATGACTCCAGATTAAAGGACGTGACAGATAACGACCCGGAAGGAATTAAAGAAATTCGACTGGAACTCAAAGAAAATGCATATGCCCTTGGTCTCAATTTAAGAGATGTGATGGCTCAGGTACGAGCAGGATTTTTTGGAATACAGGCGCAACGATTTCAGCGGGGACAAGATGAGATTCGGGTTTGGGTGCGTTATGATCGGGAGAACCGTTCTTCTATTTTGGATCTGGATAAAATGCGAATAGCAACCACTACAGGTGAGAGAATTCCTCTAAGCGAAATTGCCAGTTATAGTATAGTACGTGGTGATGTAGCAGTAAATCATTTAGATGGCAGGCGAGAGGTCCAGATTTCGGCAGATTTAAAAAATACAGAAACAACCAGTTCTACAGATATATTGGAAGAAATTCGTACAGTAATCATGCCAGAAATTATTTCTAAATTTCCCACAGTTACACCCTCTTACGAAGGGCAGAATAGAGAAGCTGGCAAGTTCCTCGGGTCATTAGGTCCTGTTGGCCTTACTTCCTTAGCATTGATCTATATTACTATAGCTTTTACATTCAGAAGTTATAGTCAGCCCTTATTACTTTTACTGCTTATTCCGTTAAGCCTTCCGGCGGTAGCATTTGGTCATTGGATTCACGGTTTTTCGATTAACATATTGTCTTTATTAGGAATTATCGCGCTCATTGGTATTATGGTGAATGATGGATTGGTACTTATCGGAAAGTTTAATAGCAATCTTCGTACAGGGATGACTTTTAATGAAGCCATTTATGAAGCCGGACGATCCCGTTTTAGAGCGATATTTCTGACTTCATTAACAACCATAGCCGGATTGGCACCTTTGTTATTGGAAAAGAGCAGACAGGCACAGTTTTTAAAACCCATGGCGATCTCTATTGCCTACGGGATTGGTTTTGCTACCGTACTCACCTTATTAATGTTGCCACTGTTTTTGTCCTTTAGTAATAATGTAAAAGTGGGAACAAAGTGGTTGGTAACCGGTAATAAAATTACCAAAGAGGAAGTAGAACGCGCTATTAAAGAACAAAAAGAGGAAGATGAACAGCATCATGAATTGCAAGTATAGATACATAATGAGAGTAGTTTTGTTTCTGTTTTTAATTTCCGGTAGTGTAGTTGCTCAAAAATTAACCAAAGATGAAGCGATACGACTAACCCTGGAAAATAATTTTGGGATACTTATTGCTGCTAACAATATCGAGCTAGCCAAAAATAATAAAGGAGTCCTTAATTCAGGATATTTACCAACCTTATCGGCTACCGGGGAAGCCAATTATCAATCTGCTACTTCCAATACAGGTTTTCAGGGAGCAATAGATCCAAATACAGGTCAGCCTCGTGCAGATATAGAGATTAATGATGCTGAAACACAGCGATATAACGCAGCATTAAATCTTAGTTATACCTTATTTGATGGATTAGGCCGTTTTTATAATTACAAACGACTGAAAGAGCAATATAATCTCACAGAATTACAAGCAAGGGAAACGATTGAAAATACTATAGTACAATTATTTACAATATACTATGAAGTTGCCAGATTATCTGAAAATATAGAGATCCTGGAAGAAACGTTACGTATTTCCCGTGAGCGTGTTTCCAGATCCAATTATCAGTTTGAATATGGCCAGAACACCAAACTTAACGTATTGAATGCCGAAGTAGATGTTGCCAATGACAGCATCAATCTTTTAAACACCCGACAACAATTAATCAATACAAAACGAGATCTGAATATTGTTCTCAACAATGAATTAGAAAAACAATTTGAAGTAGATACCATCATCAGGTTTATCCCAAAATTAGAATTGGACGATTATTTAGAACGATCCACAGAAAATAATGTAACACTATTGCAAAATGAAGTTAATATCAAAATTAGTGATTATGATATTAAGGTAAGTAAATCGGGATATTTACCTACTATAGGATTGACAGGCTCTTATGGCTGGAATGAAAACCGAAACCCGCCTTCGGCGTTTTTTCCGGGAAATGTTGCCGATACATACACTCTGGCAGCTGGAGTAAGTCTTACCTGGAACCTTTTTGATGGAGGGGGCACGATTACCAGGGTAAAAAATGCAAGAATAGCCTTAGACAATCAGGAAATCATAAAAAACCAGGTAGAGCAGGAGGTCAAAAGGGATCTTGCCAATGCCCTGGGGAATTATAAAAACCGCCTGGAAGTGTATAAAATTCAACAGCAGAATGTGATGACTAATCAGAACAATTTTGAACGTTCACAGGAACGCTTTAAATTGGGTCAGATTACTTCTATAGAATTCAGGCAGGCTCAGATCAATTTGATTTTGGCTGAGACTAATAAGAATTCAGCAAAGTATGATGCCAAGATTGCAGAACTACAGCTATTACAACTTACCGGACAGTTATTGAATGTTGAGTTTTAGGCTACTTCCTATCCAATAATTAATAATAATAGATAATACTACAGATGTTTGAACATTTTTTTCAATGCCCATACTGTTGGTCAGCAGTATCTATGCTTTTAGATCCATCGATTAAGTGTCAGGTATATGTTGAAGATTGCGAAGTATGTTGCAACCCTATTGAGTTACACCCTAGATTTGAAGAGCAAGAATTGATTACTTTTGAAGCAATGAGCATCGAACAATAATATTTCAATTTATATAAAACCTTCATTTTTAGAATGCTATACTATTTTTGATTTTTTTAATATAATTCCTCTTGTTTAAATTAAAAATGGTTGTATATTTGCCGTCCAATAGCGCGGGATAGAGCAGTAGGCAGCTCGTCGGGCTCATAACCCGAAGGTCACAGGTTCGAGTCCTGTTCCCGCTACTAATAACCTCTTCATATTGAAGGGGTTATTTTTGTTTTAGGGCATTTTTCTTCTTGAAAAACGTTGCTTTTTTAGATTTACGTACAGCATTTACGTACAGTTTTCATTAAAAAAATCCGATGAGAGGGATTTTTCTCTACAAATAGGTTCACTTTTTAGAGTTAGTGATATTATCATAAGTACTTGATAATTAATTAGATATATGTAATTTGGACTTTGAAATTAATCAATACTTCCATTTTTTAAAATTATGTCCTTCGGGTGAAGTACCCGAGATGACTCTGAAAATTATTTTTACAGACAAATTTTGAATGTTTTTATGCTTATTAGGTAGTAAGTATGGAAATATTGGATTTGTAAGACAAACTTCCAATATATTCTCAGTTAATTCGATAGTTTCAATTTGTATTCTTTAAGTATACTTTGGTTTGTTTATAGATTTATTAATTAACTTTTCAGTACTTGCTAAGTACTAACCTAGTCCACTAATGATGTACTCATAAATCTCATTGTTTTGATAGCCAAAAGGGTCTTTAAAACTTTTCGTTATGTGTTTTGGTTTTGCTATAATTTCTCTTTCTATCATTTCATTGATGGTATTGTAGAAGTCCATAGAGGTTTTACCAACCAATAGCGGAGAAAGATTTACATCTGCTTTCCATAGTTTCAATATTTTCTCAAATCCACTTAGGTATAGATAGTCTTTGGTAAATCCACCACCTCTAAAAATCCTTGTCACGATGATGTATGCATCATTTGTTGAAACACTATGTTGATTAACTAGGAAATTGAAGCATTCCATGAAATTAGCTCCATTACACATCATATCAGTAATAACTACTCTGAATGCTATCTTTTTTAGTCTTTTCAAGGTAATGTTTCCACTCAGGTATTCTGATAGAATTGCTAATCCTTCTTGAGTCATGGTATTCATTGGCAGACCAAGATTGAAAATATTCAGTTTCTCATCTGAAGAATTTTGTGTAGTCACCATGTGTACGCCAATTTCATGCTCTATGAGTGCATTGGCTTCTTTTCTTGTGAATTTTGCATCAGGTCGAATTAAAATTGTCTTTTTTGAGTTGAGTACCATTACTTGAGAAATCACTCGCTTACTCAGTTCGATTTTACAATCGATTCCGTACTCATCTAGTGCATTTCTAAATGAACCAATGGCCTCATCCATCGATAGAAATGGTACTCTTTTTGGTTCACTAGGGATAGATGGCAAGTGAAGAATATATTGAGCATTGGTTAAGTCTTTCTTACTTGGTCTTCCGAAATATCGGAGGGAGTTGTATAAAAACTTCTTTGTACCTAGTGCTGATAATAGATCAATCTTATCAAAGTAACTATTGATTACAGATTCGTATAATTGACGAATAGAAACATCTGATATATCTTGTGTTCTTAGTGTGCTTAATTGCTGTTTTAGCTCGAATGGATTAATCTTAATGGGTGCATATTTGAACTTAGGAGGTTTAGCGTATTTATTTTTAATAAACCGCTTTTGTTCAGAGTTCGTATTTATTGGGTTGACATAAGCTAATAATTCAAATCCTTTCAATAATTTGAAAAGCTTCTTATCTACAGAAACAATAGCTGGATCGGTTTTCTTATCTAATAAATGCACGCTGTTTTTGGATCTCCAATTGGTGTTTTCTTCACTGAAATACTGTGCATTGTTGAGAATAGCTCGTTTTAGTTTTTGCTGTAGTTCTCGTATTAATTTAGGATAATCCTCTCCTGTTAATTCGTTGCTATAAACTTTTTTAATTTCCGTGGCCAGCACAAGTGTATTGGAAAAGTTCTGGGTAATAAATTCAAGATTATAACCTCTACCAAAGAAAACATCATTGATTGTCGTCTGATTCTCTATACCTGTTAACGAAATAGCACTTAATTCGGTTACCCAGTTTTCAATAAATTTTTCATATTTCGAACTATCAATGCGCTCTGTACCTATATTAAAAAGGGGCACAATTCTATCCCAACGTTGGTAATTATAAGAGTGTAAATCATAAACGATGCAAGAGTCATACAGCTCTTCTAGCTTCTGAATCAATGCATGGACGACTTTGTAAAAGTTATGATGTTTTTGAAGGCTTGCTTGTTTTTCTGCAGGCGTAAGTGGACGTTTCCATACTTTTTTGCCCCATGCTTCATCATAGATGCAATCTTCTGGCTTTCTATTGAGGTCATACTCAAAACGGGAGTCCAATCCAACTAATGTAATAGGTAAAGAGTCTATAAATTCACCAGTATGTGGATCTTCTTCATACCATCGGTTATAATCATCGATGGCAATTTTGTTTTTTAACCGATCTCGAAGGTTACCGCCATCATGAATGGCCGTACAGCAATAGGGTACATACTTATTGATTTTTATACTGAAAGAATTATCCGAAGCTTTAGCTTCGAAGGTCTTCTTTTGCTCTATAAGCTTAATTATTTCACTAACCTTTAACTGCTGCATTTTCCACTAGTGTTTCCGGTCTAAATTCCTCTTTTAATTCGTTGCTACTTTTTACTACTTTTTCCAAATAGTCTAAAATCTTTTCCTGCAATTTAACTTTATTAAGTCTATTTATATCTGTGATAGTGCCTGGACTCATTACATTGACTTCTATCAATTTACCATTAATCAAATCAAGCCCTGCAAAGTAAATACCATCTCTAACTAATTTTTCACCAATCTTCCTGCACAATATTTTGTCTGCTTTTGTCAATTTGTATTTTTCGACTGCTCCTCCAGCTGAAATATTAGACCTTACATCACCTTGGATAGGTCTCCTTCTTAATGCTCCAATAGGCTCTCCATTTAACATCAAAATCCGAACATCACCCTCTTCAGCACCTTCTACGTATTCTTGAAGAATTACATAGTTGGAGTGATCCTTGCCATGATTAATATAAAAGTCTAATAAAGAACGGATATTTTGCATTGCAGCCCTTTCAATAATGATAACGCCACTACCGCCATAACCATCCAACGGCTTCATAATCATCTTATCATTCTCTGATTCTTTGATTATGTGTAAGAGATAATCAATGTTTTTAGAAACATATGTAGCAGGTATAATCTCATGATCAGGGTCGAAGTAGGCGGCAGTATAAATCTTATTATTAGCCTCTCTTAATCCATCAATTGCATTGATAATAAAAACATCATCTTTTATGGAATCCAAGAAATTCAGAACCAATCCATTCAATGGAGGGTTGTCACGCATAAATATTACATCAAACTCGCTCAACTCTCTCATTTTAGACTTAAATGTTACTGTCTTATAAAATGCAATCATGCTTTTAGTGAGTTTTTCTCCTAGTGATATATTCTTACACAAACTAAGGGTGATACTATGTCTAATAGTCAAGTTAGACGGATCCGTAATTGAAACATCATGGCCTCTTTTAACTGCTTCATGTATAATTCTGAGTGTAGAATCTTGTGATGGACGTACTTCTTCCCAAGGGTACATGATAAAGCATATTTTTATTTTCATAATTCTTTTTTTCGTAATTAAAAAAAACCAAATTTTCTCTTTTCAAAAATTGGGATTTCGCTCTATTGAAAGCTATTAAGTAATTCTCTTGTCAATTCATTGTAAATTTAGCCAAAGAATCATGTCCAATGCAATTTTAAGATCCGACTTTTCCTTTATAAAGGCGTATATATGTTTAATAGGATTGATTCCAAAGCACACCTATTATACCAAAAATTATTAAAATTATAATAATCCACTTAAGTTTACTATTTTTCCTATGTACTATAATATGCTTAAAGAATTCTAGGTTTTCTTTTACAATGTTTAGCTTCTGGCTTATAGTTTTATGCTTATCATTTATCTCAAATTTTTTCTTAAGTTCAGTATTTAGCTTAGTAAGCATTTCATCATCCGAAACTGCACTAGGAGAATCAAATATGTAAAGATTTTCAGAAATCTTATTTTTGGAATTTAAAACCTTTTCAACGAAATGTTTATGTTTTTTATCATCTGTATATAGTCTTGTCCCTCTTGTCTCTATAAAATTAGTGTATTGTACTGTGTCTTCAATTAGTTGCTCTGCAATACTCAAATAATAGTCTAATATTATAGATTGAGATGCATTGAGCATTATCAAACGTATTTTTTCAATATCATTATCTGCTAGATGAACTGCATCAACATCTACACTAAAGGATTCGGCATCTGTAATTATGTCTATAGATTCGGTTAAAGAACTATCTATAAGCTTTGCATTTGTAGTAAATTCAAATAATTGTTGCCTCAGCTGATCCATTTCGTTTGGAGCGAAATTGAAAACACAAATAATACCATATTTAAAAATATAAGCGTACCTCTGGTTTTCAAAATCGAAAAATAATTCATCTCTATCAGAAAAAAGAAGAGTTTGCTTAAAGTGATTTTTGCAGGCATCTATATCCATGTTTTCTGCAATTTGTAGCGCAAAGGCGTTTGTTTTCATTTATCTTCTAATTCGTTTACATCTAAGTCATCATTATTAACGTTATCTTCATCGACATTATAATCCTCCATAGCAGTGACAAGGCGTTTACTTACTTTTACAAGATATAAAGTATCTTCAGTTTTTACTTCTACACATTCTACTATTTCATTTTGTGCATTTCTAAACGTAATGATATCTTCATCATCATATCCATCAGGATATTTCACTACAAGTAAATCCAAAATTTTATTATTTAACTTTTTGAAGTCAACAATAACTTTTTTTAAATGGTTGTTTTTTGAAGTTTTCATATCTATTACATATCTAATAAGTAGGCAAATATTAATGGCGCTACAATAGTAGCATCTGACTCTATAATGAACTTTGGGGTATCAATATCTAACTTGCCCCAAGTGATTTTTTCATTAGGTACCGCTCCAGAATAAGATCCATAACTTGTTGTTGAGTCACTTATCTGACAGAAATAATTCCAGAATGGAGTATCTATACGCTCCATATCCTGATATAACATTGGTACAACACAAATAGGAAAATCTCCTGCAATACCACCACCTATCTGGAAAAATCCAATACCGTTTTCAGAATTATCGGTATACCAATCTGCAAGAAAGGTCATATACTCGATTCCGGATTTCATGGTACTGGCTTTAAGCTCTCCTTTCAATACATAGCTAGCAAAGATGTTCCCCATTGTACTATCTTCCCATCCTGGGACTACCATTGGCAAATTGGCTTTTGCCGCAGCGTACATCCAACTATCCTTAATGTCAATTTCATAGTACTGTTCTAATACACCAGATAACAACATTTTGTACATAAACTCGTGTGGAAAATATCGCTCTCCTTTTTCTTCGGCATCTTTCCAGATCTTAAAAATATGTTGCTGTAATCTTCTAAAAGCTTCTTCTTCTGGGATACACGTATCTGTAACTCGATTTAACCCTTGTTCTAATAAATCCCACTCTTGTTTTGGGGTTAAATCACGATAATTTGGCACACGTTTATAATGACTATGTGCTACCAAGTTCATAATATCTTCTTCCAAATTTGCACCTGTACAAGAGATAATATGCACTTTGTTTTGACGTATGATTTCTGCAAAAATCTTACCTAACTCGGCAGTACTCATTGCTCCAGCTAGAGATACTAACATTTTTGAGCCATTATTAATTTTAGCTTCATATGTTTGTGCTGCATCTACTACAGAGGCAGCATTAAAATGAAGATAGTGCTTCTCTATAAATTGCGAGATCGCTCCTTTATCCTTCGTGTTCATCGTCGGCGAATTTTAAGTGGTTAGGTTTATTATTGCCTTTAAGAGCATATAGATTTTCATTCTCATCATCAACATCTTGTTCTTCAAATTTGTAACTCAACATTTTATAGTATAATTTGGCAGCAGCAAAATCTGAGGATTTATCATCTTTATTTGGGCATAATTCTACAATATCAAATCCTACTACATTTTTCTCTTCAAATATTTTCTTAAGAAATTCAAGGGTTTCATACCATAATAAACCTCCTGGTTCTGGTGTGCCAGTAGAAGGTAGAATAGAAGGATCTAGAGCGTCAAGATCAAAAGTGATATAGACATTATCTGTCATTAATTCAATGGCATTGTCTATCCAATAATCATCTGTTGCCATTTCGTGAGCAAAAAACACCTGGTCTTCGTTCATGACTAATTGTTCTGAAGCGTCCATACTTCTAATCCCAACCTGAATAAGGTTCGTATTTTGGTTGGCTTCGTACAATGCGCATGCGTGATTGTATTTAGAACCTTCATATTCTTTTCTAAGATCGGCATGAGCATCTATTTGTACTACTGTTAAATCATTAAAACACTCATCAAAAGCACGTATAGCTCCTATAGAAATAGAATGCTCCCCACCAAAAAGCGTAACAAACTTGTTGCGTTTAATATTGGTTTTTACAGTATCGTGCACAGCCGTAACCATTGCGTTTGGTGAGCTTTTTTCGTCAATAGGTTGAGATAGATAAATACCTTGTTTGTATACTTCGCTCTCCGTTTCTATATCATAAAGCTCCATATTCTCTGAAGCGTGTAAAAATGCTTCAGGGCCTTTGTCTGCTCCTTTGCCCCATGTACTAGTTCCATCATAAGGAATAGGGATCAATACTACTTTTGATTTGTCATAGCCAGCGTATTTTTCTGGAATTCCGGCATATGTTTTCTTAGTTTCCATTTTAAAAATGTTTGGATTTAATGATTTTGGTTAGTTAGAGTTTATAATTATTTCTTTTTGTGAATATTCTAAAATTTCTTCTTTTGGTGTTTTTTGATATCCAAGAATAGATAGTAACTGTTCTGAAGTTTGTTGTGGTGCAAAAACTTCTGTAGTTAGATTTCCAGCCTCGTCACGATCTATCAAAATATGTTTAGGTTGCGGGATAAGGCAGTGTTGCAATCCACCAAAACCACCTATGGTTTCCTGATATGCACCAGTATTGAAAAAACCAATATATAAAGGTTTGTCTTTTTTGTATTTTGGTAGATATATGGCATTCATATGTTGTTCTGAATTGTAATAATCATCACTATCACAGGTTAATCCACCAAGTAGTACGCGTTCATACTCATCATCCCATCTGTTTACGGGCAACATCACAAAACGTTTGTTTATTGCCCATGTATCTGGCATTGTTGTAATGAAAGATGAATTGATCATATTCCATTTTTCACGGTCATTTTGCTGTTTTTGATATAGTACTTCGTAAATAGCCCCGCCACTTTCACCAACTGTAAAACTGCCAAATTCTGTAAAGATATTTGGAACATCTACTCGTGCTTCTTCACAGGAAATTTGGATTTGATTAATAATTTCATTGATTATATACTGATAGTCATAATCAAAGGCCAAAGAGTTTTTTATCGGGAAACCTCCGCCTATATTTAAGCTATCTAATGATGTGCATATTTTCTTAAGACTTATATATACTTTTAGACATTTTTGTAATTCATTCCAATAGTAAGCAGTATCGCGAATACCTGTGTTTATAAAGAAATGAAGCATCTTTAGTTTCACTTTTGGGTTATTCTTGATCTGATTATTATAAAAGGGTACAATATTACGATACCCAATTCCTAATCGAGAAGTATAAAACTCAAACTTTGGTTCTTCTTCAGAAGCAATACGTATACCCACCTGAAAATCTTTGTCAATTACATCACTTAATAGATCCAGTTCTTCGTAATTATCAATGATAGGAATACAATTGTGGTGTCCGTGATTAATCAATCGAGCTATGTTTTGTATGTATTGATCACGTTTGAAACCATTACTAATCACATAAGTATCATCATTGATTTTACCTTGTGTTTTTAAGTTTTCTACAATATCAATATCAAAAGCAGAAGAGGTTTCTATATGAATATCGTTCTTAAGGGCTTCGTTCAATACATGTTGAAAATGTGAGCTTTTGGTACAATAACAATAGTTATAATTTCCTTTATAATCATTTGACTTAATAGCCTTGTTAAACCAGCGTTTTGCTCGATTAATGTTTTCTGATATTTTGGGTAGGTAAGTAAATTTTAAAGGCGCACCATATTGAGCAATCAATTTCATAAGATCAATGCCGTGAAACTCTAATTGGTTATTCTGGAGCGAAAACTCTTCCTGTGGAAAATGGAAGGTCTGTTCGATCAAATCGATATATTTTGTTTTCATTATAATGTGCTTGAAAAATTAGAAATTGATACATAAGAAATTGCGAAAGCAATTAATTTCAATCTAATCTCATACACGAAAAATAAAAATAGTGTAGGGCACGAACTGTATTCGTTCCAATAGTCTAAGTGTAGTATATACTTTAGAAGTCAGCCTGAGAATTCGGTTCCCTATCCCTAGGGCAGCTTTCGGAGTAGACTTCTTTATGCTCCTATGCCCGAATCTGAAAAAAGATTCCATTTTGTTTAGGCAATGCGTTTTTTATATAAAACGCATTATTGTTTAATCAAATGTAATAAAAAAATGATTTCAAAAACTTTTTTGAATTTTTTTCCTAAGTTTATTATTAAGAGTGACTTAATCTAATTATAGAAAATAAAACAATATCTAATTTTATCCTTTGTAATCTACTTTTCTGTCTCATAAAACGATGAATTAATTTCCTTAGTAGTTATCAAGTAATCTTTGAAATATATTATCATAGCAATCTAATAATTTATGTAAGTAAATTTAGACTCATTATTATGCAAATTAGCTGATAACCTAACAATTAGGTTGTAATCAGATATCAAAAAGTTGGATATGAGCCCGGTTCTCCAGGTCAAGTAAAGCCTCACAGAAATGCTAGGTTTTTTGTATCATCCCTAAAGTAATTTGTAAGATCTGGCAAGAATTACGTATTCATTTTTTTGATTAAAAAGTATTGTATACTTTACTAGATTATAATTTATATTTTTTCTACTTTGGACTGGAATTAAGAAACTTTGAAATTCTGAAATAATATAAAAACTGTACGTAACGCTTACGTACAGTTTTTACGTATCTATTTGTGCCTATTTGTTGGTGTTTGTGTACGTAATAATTTATAAACAGCTGGTTTACAGTGTGGTATTAATAGCTTTTTCGGGCTCATAACCCGAAGGTCACAGGTTCGAGTCCTGTTCCCGCTACTAGAAACAACCTTCTGATTTTCAGGAGGTTGTTTTTGTTTAGAGAAGTTTTTTGTGACCACAAAAGTGTTAATTTATAGGCTGGAGTACGGAATTGGAGTATGGAATTCATGGAAAATTGTACTTTTTTATGGTCACGAGTTCAGTAATATTTTCTCATTTTTCTTCACTTTTTAAGATAATAGATATCTTTAATTTTAATTAAGTAATTGTTGTTGAGTTGATTGTATGGTATTGATGGTGTTTTGTTTATTTTTTTAAGTTTTTAATGGAGTATTATATTACCATCGACCATCGGGTAACTTACACGACTGGGCTGTACTCTCTCTTTAAAGTTTATATAATTCTATTTTCAATTTATTCTTATAAACTTATAAGTGTTTTTCCTCAAAACATAGGGATATTTAACTGTTGTTAATCAGTTGTTTATTTAATTACATTCATTTGCACATAAAGCAAATAAAAAATCAGCGCTTTGATTCTTTTTTGAATAATGTTAACCTTTTATAGGTTATAGACATTAATAAGAAAAATACCTACTTAGTTTCACAAATTGTCAGCATTTATTACCCCAAAAGATAGAATTAAAATAAATTCATTTTTTTGATATGGATAATAATTCCAATAACACAAATAGTAGTTTAGAGCAATCCAAAACTAACAGCAGTGATTTGTTAGCAAAAGAGAACACTACCCAGTCGAATGCTATTGAAATTCCTTCTATTACACTCCCCAAAGGAGGTGGAGCATTAAAAGGGATAGATGAAAAATTTGAGGTAAATCCTTCTAACGGCACTGCAGGGTTTACGATTCCATTACCGATCTCATCTGGGCGAAATGGTTTTAACCCTACTTTATCATTAAACTATAATTCTGGTGGTGGAAATAGCCCATTTGGACTAGGATGGGCAATAGGACAACAAAGTATTCAACGTAAAACCGATAATAGGTTGCCTAGATATCGAGATGGTATCCAGGAGGATATTTTTATGTTTTCAGGAGCAGAAGATTTAGTTCCTTTTCTTGAAGAGGATACTATCACGGGTGAGCTCAAAGTAAAAGAGGAAGCTACAACAAATGGTTATACTATAAAACGTTATCGCCCAAGGGTTGAAGGTGGCTTTGCACGGATTGAAAAAGTAGACCATATGGCTCACGGAGTGTATTGGAAAGTGACTACGCGTGACAACATTGCCACTATTTTTGGAAGAAATCCATCAAATAGAATTACTGATCCAAAAAATCCAGCACATATTTTCCAATGGTTACCAGAATTTAGTTATAATGATAAAGGTAATTGGATTCAGTATGAATATAAAAAAGAGGATTTAGTTGGTGTTCCTAATAATATTTATGAAAAAAATCGAAGATCAGGTGTCGCTCCATTCACCAACACTTACCTTAAGAGAGTTAAGTATGGCAATCAAAAAGCGTACTACGCAGATTCAACAAGACCTTACGATCCACAACCGCCTACTGATACAGAATATTTCTTTGAATTGGTTATAGATTATGGAGAACATGATACATTAAAACCGACTCCTCAGGATACTGGTAGATGGGATTATCGCCCAGATGCTTTTTCTTCATATCGTTCAGGGTTTGAAATCAGATCCAATCGTCTATGCAAGAGGATACTGATGTTCCATCATTTTAAAAAGGAGAAACAATTCGCAGGCACACCAGAAGAAGAAGACTTTGGGGAAAGTTATTTAGTTCGTTCATTAGATTTGGAATACGAACCTTCCTCTATAAACAGTTCTGGACAAACAGAGGTTACCTATTTAAAATCCATTACTCAAAAAGGATATATCAGAAAACCACACCACGGTGGTTATTCTGTAAAATCCCTTCCACCAATGGAATTTACTTATCAAAAACTTAATTGGAATAAAGAAATAAGGAAGGTGAGCAAGGACAACATTGTCAACGCACCAGTCGGACTTACCAATAATTATCAATGGGTTGATTTGTATGGAGAAGGTATATCAGGGATTCTTACAGAACAAGGGGAAGGGTGGTATTACAAAAACAACCTGGGGGATACAAATGAAGAGGGTGATGTTTCATTTACTAAAGCTCAACAGGTAGCACCAAAACCTTCATTTATTGGTTTGACCAGTGGCGTTTTATCTCTTCAGGATTTAGAAGCCAATGGAAAAAAACAAATCGTAGTCAATAGTACAAGAGTAAAAGGATATTTTGAATTAACTCATAATAATGAATGGGAAAATTTTCAACCCTTTGAACAGGAGGCGAATATTAATCTTCAAGATCCTAATACACGATTAATTGATCTGAATGGAGATGGTCAACCAGAATTGGTTATGACTGAGGAAAATGTATTTGTATGGTATACTGCAGACGGAAAAAGAGGATATAAACCTGTCGAATTTGCTTCGAAAACCTTTGATGAAGAGCAAGGTCCTGCTATAGTGTTTGCCGATTTGGAACAAACGATTTTTTTGGCAGATATGTCTGGTGACGGTTTAACGGATATCGTAAGGATCCGCAATGGTGAAATCTGCTACTGGGCCAATATGGGGTATGGAAACTTCAGTGCTAAAATTACAATGGGTAATGCCCCTTTATTTGATCATCCGGATTCCTTTAATCTACAATACTTACACCTGGCTGATGTGTCCGGAACAGGGGCTACGGACATCATTTATTTGGGAGAAAATACCTTTAAGGCCTTTATCAACCTTAGCGGTAATTCCTGGAGTGAAGCCCACGAAATTGAGCCTTTCTTCCCTATAGATCAAAACAGTAAGCTTTCAGTCATCGATTTGTTGGGAACTGGTACTTCTTGCATTGTTTGGTCTTCTGATCTACCAGCATATATCGATGCTCCTATGCGATACATTGATTTGATGAATGGTAAAAAACCGCATGTGCTCACGCATTACAAAAATAATTTAGGCAAAGAAACGACGCTGGAATACAAAAGCTCGACATATTACTATTTAAAAGATAAACAAGGTGGCAAACCTTGGATAACTAAATTACCGTTTCCCGTTCAGGTGGTAAGCAGGCAAATTGTTGAAGAGAAGATTACCGATGTTCGGTTTTCTACTAAATACCAATATCATCATGGGTATTATGATCATCCCGAACGTGAGTTTCGTGGCTTTGGAATGGTAGAACAGGTTGATTCTGAATATTACCCTGAATGGCAGAGAGACATTGCCACCAATCAACTGGAAAAAGATGAAACACTATATCAAAAACCAGTATTAACCAAAACCTGGTTTCATACGGGTGCATATTTAGATCGTGAACGCGTACTTAATCATTTCAAAGAAGAATACTGGTATGAAGCATATAATAAGCAATTTCCTTATGATCCCATAGTTGTTTATGAGCCTGAACTTCAGGACGCGCGGTTATCGGAAGCAATAAAAGCATTACCTGCAGATGAATATCGCGAAGCCCTCAGAGCCTGTAAAGGGATGATGCTTCGACAGGAAGTGTTTGCTTTGGACGCCCCAGAAAATCCTACAAATCTGGAATTACAACTACAAATGAAACCTTTTACGGTAGCTACGCACAATTGTAATATTCAGCAACTGCAACCCAGGAATAAAAATAACTATGGAGTTTTTCTGGTAACCGAAAGCGAGGGGATCAATATACATTACGAACGTGATGAAACAGACGCAAGAATAACACACACCCTAAATACAAAAATTGACGAATTAGGTAATGTGCTGGAATCTGCTGCTGTGGTCTATGGACGTGACCAAAGCAAGATGGTTGATGATTTTAAGGAGCTATCAGACAGTGTTACAGATTTTTCGCAAGATGTATTAAATGATGCTATTCAACAAGCACAATTGCAAAGGGCATTCGAAAACAACGTACAGCATGCTCAAAATGAACAAACCAAAACACATATTATTTATACCCAAAATGAATTTGCAAAATATAATAATGGGATCACAATATCAGATGATATAGATCTGCCTGAAACCTATAGGTTACGGCTTCCGTATGAGGTTAAAACGTATGAAGTTACAGGTGTACTAGGAGCTGGAGACCTCTTTCAAATAGAGGAATTGGAAGATGTACTGAATCTGGCTTCAGAAATTGAGTATTACGAAACACCAACTACCGGTATCCAAAAAAGACTCATAGAACATGTTAAAACCAGATATCTTAAAGATGATTTGACTGAATTAGATTTCGGGATATATGATGCTCTAGGATTGCCCTATGAAAGCTACCAATTAGCATACACCCAGGGTCTTGTGAGGGAAATATATACCAAACAAGACGGAGCAGAACTCCAGGTTGAAGGAGAGTTTGTAAGTAACCTGATGGAAACCCGGGGAAAGTTTTCCAATATAGAAGGGAAACTATGGATTCGTTCTGGGATTACACGTTTTAAAACAACCGAAACGGAAGATGTTTCAAATGTTAGAAATCGATTCTTCTCACCTTTGGCTTTTGAAGACCCTTTTGGATCTGTCACATCAGTGATATACGATATCGAAACCTTTAGTGAGGGAGAAAGAAATAATAATGGGTATTACCTATTCATTAAGGAAACCCAAGATGCTATTGGCAACAAAACACAGATAGATACCTTTAATTATCGGACGTTATCACCAACCCGAATGATCGACCACAATGTGAACCCTTCTTCGGTATTAGTGGATGAATTAGGTCTGGTCAAAGCCATGGCAATAGAAGGCAACGGAGTGTATGTCGATGCTTCTTCAACTTCAGTAACGATACTACAACCTGCTGATCAACTGTCAGGCCTTAAAGAATATGAAGAAGATGCAGAAAGAGATTTTATAAGTCAATTATTTGATACTGCTACCTATCAAAGTACTGATACGGATCAACTGCGGCAATTAGGGAATGCTCTATTACAACGTGCCACCGCACGTTTTATATACGATTTTGAAACCTACCAAAGCACCGGAAACCAGCCAGCGGTGGCTGTTGCAATAACTCGTGAAGAACATTATACAGACAATCCGGAAAGCAAGATTCAATTTGGATTCGAATATTCTGACGGGGCAGGCAATGTAGCCATGGCCAAAATGCAAGCAGAACCAGGTTTGGCCTATTACATAGAGGATGGCGTACGAATGCAAAAAGATACTGGGATGGACTTACGCTGGATTGGTAACGGAAGAACAGTGCTAAACAACAAAGGAAACCCCGTAAAACAATATGAGCCTTATTTTAGTACGAATTTCCTATACGAAAACGATTCGCAATTGGTAGAAACCGGTGTCACTCCGATTATCTATTACGATGCTTTAGGCAGGCAGACCAAAACCGAATTACCCGATGGCACCTTTATCAAAATAGTATTTGACTCCTGGAAACAACGATCCTTTGATCCAAATGATACTGTGTTAGAAAGTGAATGGTATCATAACCGTATTCATAACCTGATTGATACTGAACTTATAACACAGGGCAAAGACCCGGAAAAAGAAAAACAAGCAGCACTAAAAGCCAAGGCATATGCCAACACACCTTCTTCTATATATTTGGATTCTTTGGGTAGGCCGGTATTGAGCATTGCTCACAACGGACAGGATGCTATAGGAAATCATCGCTTTTACTCCACCTTTATCCAACTGGATATAGAAGGCAATGCTAAAGTGATCATAGATGCCAGGGGCAACCCGGTGATGCAGTACAAATATGATATGCTTGGGCATCGGGTGTATCAAAATAGTATGGATGCGGGCGAACGATGGATGTTGAACAACCTTATGGGAAATCCAGCGTATAGCTGGGATAGTAAAGGGCAGATATTTACAACAAACTATGATGTGCTGCAACGCCCCATAGAAATGTTTATTCATACTGAGACAGGAGATACTTTCCTCTTTGAAAAAATCCAATATGGAGAAGAAGAAATAGACGCTATCACCAAAAACCTACGCGGACAGGTATTCCAGCACTATGATTCCAGTGGAAGGATAACTAATATAGCTTTTGATTTTAAAGGGGATTTGTTAGAAGCACAACGACAACTGTCGGCTGTATATGATGTAGAAATCATCGATTGGTCTTCAGGATCGCCGACGAATCGGTTAGAAACTGAAACCTTTACTTCTCATACAGAATATGACGCCTTAGGTAGAATGACACGGCTTTACAATTGGCATCGAAATACCAATAGTGTCACTATTTATGAACCCAGTTATAACGAACGTGGGGCCTTAAAAGCTGAAGATCATATTACTGCTGCTGAAAAAACAACAACGGGATATATCGCTGGTAGAAAAGTTACAGCAGTCTCAGGAATTGAATATAACGAAAAGGGACAACGCATAAAAATGCGATACGGTAATGGCACCACCACCAAATACCATTACGATCCACAAACCTATCGCTTGATCCAATTGCGCACAACCAGAACTACCGGTGGAGCTATACCTAGTGCTCCCACCAATTTATCAGACCCTAATGTATTGCAAAACCTGTATTATACCTATGATCCGATAGGCAATATTACAGAGATAGAAGATGATGCCTACGAACCCGTCTTTTTTAATTACCAAAGGGTTGAACCTAAAAATAAATATACGTATGATGCGATGTATCGATTGATACAAGCAGAAGGGCGGGAAAACAAAACCTTTAATAATGCCTCTACTGCTGTAGAATCTGATCCTTTATCAGTATCCTTTCCTGTGACTGATCAAACACTACGCAACTATACGCAATTATATACCTATGATCCGACGGGGAATATCCTACGCATGCGGCATATAACCAATATAGATACCGAGCGATGGACACGAAACTATGCCTATGCCACCGATAGCAACCGTTTGCTAAGTACCTGGATAGGTAGTGATACCACCAATGCAATACAATATCGATATGATAATCATGGTAGTATTTTGAACTACAACAATACTCCTGAAGAGTTTTTGCCACAATGGGATTATAAGGATAGGGTACATATGATCAATTTGGGAGGTGGCGGACAAGCCTATTATCAATATAATACCGGTTTAGAACGCAGCCGAAAAAGAATTGAAAAAGAATTAGGTGTCGTAGAGGAGCGATTATACCTGGGTGGGATGGAAGTCTATAGACGATGGATAGGGACTGTATTGATAGAAGAGATAGAAACCCATCACCTGTTTGTAGACGATCAGCGAGTATTACTTGTAGAAAACGTATTGCAAACGGATAGCACCAATCTGGATACTGGTATCCTGGATCGCTACCAATACAGCAACCATTTAGGCTCGGTAGGATTAGAAGTAGACCAGGAAGGAGCGATCATCTCTTATGAAGAGTACCATCCTTATGGAACTGTATCCTATAATGCCACTAACACAACAATCAAAGCTACTGCCAAACGCTACCGCTATACTGGGATGGAACGGGATGCTGAGAGTGGCCTTAATTATCATTCAGCCAGGTATTATTTACCTTGGCTGGGGAGGTGGTTGAGTGCGGATCCGATTGGGATTGAAGGAGGGATGAATATTTATGAATACACAGGTGCTAATCCTATATTGAAAGTTGATAATAATGGTCTTCAACCGTCAGAAACCAGCCGCCTTCCCACGGAGGAAGAAAATGAAGCAAGACTAAGTGATCCTGAATTACGTGAGTCGGGTACCCCACCGACATTGATGTGTGTATACTTATTTGGATTTGGCACAAGTTGTTCTTATACGTATAGAGACGGTACTATTATTGATCCACCTCCTCCTTACTCTTCTCTCCCCAGTAGAGAAACTAGAAGAGAAAGAGCAACATTAGCATCGTTTGTCCGGGCTGCAATACATGGAGGTCCTAGAGTCCTTATTGATACTAGAAGAGGAGGAACTATTGATAGCGGTCATATTGGTTGGACAGAAGATACGGTTCTAGCTTTCCTGGCTATTAGAGAACAACAATCAGTAACCTTGTCCAGAGATACATACTCAGTTTCCGCAACATATTCAACTGAAATAGATAGTGGACAAGAAAATACTTCTTCAGTATATTCACCAGAGGAACAGGCTGCTATTTCGATTGTTTATGATTTTTCATATCAAGTAGAAGTTGCTCAGGATCAAATAACAGGGATAGGGGAAAGTATAAGTGCATGGTCCTTTGAGGACCTTCCTTCTAATCGTGTAGGTATTGAAATTGGTATTCTATTCATTCGATCATTAATTAGTCATGGGATTAGTCTTCCTGACCCTCAATCCAACAGAGAAGATATAAGAGAGTGGCTAAGAACTCCGGAAATTAGAACTCTTTTAGAAGATACCACCCGAAGCGTTATAGAAAATTTATCACCGGTTGAAGTTAGATCAAGAGGTTCAAGTATTGGGCGTGGTATCGAATCCTTAACACACCCTGACAATCGGGATGTTCGTCCTATAGGAATTTCAAATCCAATAGAATATTTGAGAAGAAACCCCCAACGTCGTGTACCATCTCAACTTGATTTACCTTAATGAACCCGATAACGCAGATTTGCAATCCGTGTCTTCCTCCCGCTAGTTTGGAACTAGTGGCGGTTTGAGTAAGAAAACAAATTACAGATAGTATATACTACATAATAAAAAACAAATAAGGAAAATATAATACACACAAAATCATAGCAATCATGGCCAAACAAAAAACATATATAATACAAGGAACTATTACTAACCAACAAAACCAACCTGTACAAGGCGTATTGGTAAGAGCTACTGATCCCCCCGCTCCCGCTAGATTGTAACTAGTGGCGGCCTGAGTAAGAAAACAAATAAGAAAAATACAATACACAAAATCATAGCAATCATGGCAACAAAAAATATGTATATCATAGAAGGAACCATCCCCGCTCCCGCTAGTCTCTGACTAGTGGCGTTAAGAGTAGGAAAACAAGCAAAATAGAATACACAATAAATCATTGCAATCATGGCCAAACAAAAAACATACATTATACAAGGAATCATTACCAATCAACAAAACCAACCGATACAAGGGGTATTGGTAAGAGCGACCGACCAGGATTATGGGGCCTCGGCAAATCTTTTGGGATCTCCTATATATACTGACAAAAAGGGATATTATAAGATAACCTATACCGACACAGATTTTAGAAAAACCACCAAAGAAATAGGAGGAAGCGACATTATTGTTCGTGTATTTTCTACAGACGGAAATGTATTAGGAAAATCAAAACGCCTTCGCGATGCACCAAAAGAACTCAAAGTAGATCTTAAAGTGGATTATAACCCTTCTATTAGAGAAAGAAAACTAAAGGTTTCTGGACAGATCAAACTACAAGATAAAAAAGCAGCAAATGGTTTTTTTGTCCAGGTGTTTGATAAGCAACTACGATCAGAACAATTATTAGGCGAAGGAATCACCGATAAAAAGGGGAAATATGCGATTACATATTCATCCAATGATATTATAAAGGTCGAGCGCAATAGCATAGATATCTTTATCAAAGTATTCGATCCCAAAAACAGGCCAGTAGGACAATCGGATATTCTTTTTGGAGCCTCGGCAAAAGCTACAGTAGATTTTGATATTAATGCCAACGATATGTCTACAATGTCAGAATTCGAACTACTGGAATTAGCCATCATACCCTTACTATCCGGGGAACCTATTCTAAAACTAGACCAATCTGAAAAACATCAGGATATCACTTTCTTAAGTGGAGAAACTGGGTATACCACTAGTCAAGTGCTTCATTTTGTACAAGCACATCATTTCGAAAAAGAAAGTAGCATTAATGCATCCTTCTGGTATGTGGTACTTGGTATTCCTTTTTATAAGGATTTATCATACGCAAATCTTGCAGCACAACGGGAACAGATTAAAGAAAAACTCTATACCCTTAGCGAAAAAGGGATTCGTAAAGCACTAAAACGAGCATTTCGTCAGCATCAGGTTGATATTGCTAACGAAAAAACCATTAAAAAATGGGTAAATACTTTTAAAAAATATGTGGCTGAGGTACAACTTTCAGAGCCCGTTTTAAAAAATAGCTTTGTCAGGCAATCCTTAGAAACTGCCGGGATCACTGATAAAAAGAAACAATCAAAATTTGCAGAGGTATTTCATACACATAAAGCTTTTTCGCCAGAGATGGTGAAGGTTTTAAAAAAAGACAGATCATTTAAAGCCGCAGAGATTAAGGACCTGGAAGTTTCTTATGCTTTGAACAAATTCACAAAAGGTAATTTTGAGTTGGTAAAAGCCATCAAAACGTCGTTTTCTGTAAAAGATCCAAAAGATATACAAGTACTGGCAAAAAGAAGTAAAGAAGAATGGAAAGAGTTAGTCGCCAAAACACCAGAAATACAACCCTTGCCAATCCCTTCAGAATTAAAAGTTTTCGAAGGGGAGAAACAAGGACTTTCAGAAATTTATGCGAATACATTGCATAAGCAGTTTCAGACTACATTTCCAACCACCATGTTTTCAGGAGATTTGGACAGAGCAATTAACAAACAAGCTGTTTCTGGGTTCAAAAAAGCTGGAGAGATAAAAAAAGTATTGGATGCAAATCCTGATTTTGATTTTTTGACGACTCCTATCAACGAATTTATTGAGAAAGACAGTGTATTAAAGAAGGATGAAGATCTTCAGTTAGAGTTTAAAGCCATCCAGAGGGTATTTAAACTTACTTCTGATTTTGAGGGTTCTCATACGTTACTAAAAGATGGTTTACATTCTGCACATAGTGTATATCTCACAGGAGAATCTGAATTTGTAAAGCGGTACAAAGATCAACCGGGATTTACTAAAAAAAGTGCCAAAAGTACCTGGTTCAAAGCACAGGCAACTCATGCGGCTACTGTTTCTCTACTTGCTGAATTAAAAGCAACTGAAAATGCGGGTGACGTAGCAGCATTGAGAGCAGGAAGTAGTGCAGTTTCTGATTTCCCGAATTGGAATAATTTGTTTAAAGGCGGTGATATCTGTGAATGCAAGCATTGTCGATCGGTATACAGTCCGGCGGCCTATTTTGCAGACTTGCTTATGTTCTTATCCAAAAGAAGACAAGATGGTAAATCGGCAAAAGATACACTCTTTAAACGCCGGCCCGATCTTGGGTATTTAGAGCTAAATTGTGAGAATGCTAATGTGACCTTACCGTATATCGATGTGGTATGCGAAGTACTGGAAGATGTTGTGGCAGATGGCGATAATGACCTGGAATTAATGGGTTTTAATACTATTGATGCTACCGACCAGGAATCGGCTACTACTTCAATTGTTAGCGCTTTTCAGGATAATAACATCAATCTTATAGGTGCTGTGCACTCCTCCAGGATTGGAAGTACGGATAATTGGATAGTGCATTCCAGTACTATTACCTATTTATTAAAGAAAAAGGGTACAGTTAATTACTTTGCTGAAATATTACGTAATACCAAAGCAAAGGCAGATGAACTTCGAGCGAATCCGAATTATACTAATAAAGCAGCTTATGATAAGCTAAGGGAAGCGAGATATCCTTTTAGCCTACCTTTTGACCTGTATGGAGAAGAGATAAAAGCAGCTTTTAAGAAAGTAAAGATAAAGCGTTGGGCACTCATGCAGCTTTTCAAAGGGAATACAGCTCCATATGATATTACCGAAGATGACCTTGCAGCGGTGTACTTCGATATTGTTGTAGATTCCGATGCCGTCGTGGATGAAAAAACCATGATGCTACAAGCAATGCCAGATCGCCAATTTGAGTATTGGGGAACTAGCGATAATACCGTCCTACTAGATACCATCAAAAATGTAAATACTTTTCTAAGAACCTCCGGGTTAGACTATAATCAACTCCTCAAGCTATTAGATCTGGAATTTATTAATCCGTTGGGAACAATTAAAATAGCACATCTAGACCCAACCTGTGATACTGAACAAAAAATAATACAGCATCTTGATGTCAAAGCATTAGATCGTATACATCGTTTCCTTAGATTATGGCGAAAATTAGGATGGGAGTTATGGGAAGTAGATCTAGTAATCATGCAAGAAGGTATTGGTAATGGAATCTTAGATGAGCAGTTCTTGATCAACCTAATGTATTTGATGGAGCTAAAAAATAAATTGGGTGTCAAAGTTACTATAGCGCAGGTCTGTAGTCTGTTTGGTAATATTAATACCAAAACAAAGTTTACCAAGCTTCATGAAAAAAGGGAAAATGCCTTGTATCAGGAGTTATTTCTCAATAAAAAGCTAATCCATCCGCTAGATACTGCATTTGAAGTATCGTCCGTTAATACTCCTTCAAGCACAGAAAAAATTAAAGACCATCTACCTGTAATTCAGGCTGGGCTCAGAATTAAGGAAACTGATCTTGATATATTTATAAACTTAACAAAAGTTGATGGAAATACATATATCCCGAATGGTATTGATGGTGATTTAAACTTAATAAACCTTTCCTTCTTATACCGAAATTCTTTTTTAACAAAAGCATTAAAAATTAAAGCATCGGATTGGAAAACCTTCTTAAAAATTTACAGTACTGATATAGCTATTTTTTCTAATCCACAATCGGCTTGTGAATTTGTAGAGGTTATCAAAACAATCCAGTCATCCAAATTCAAAATAGATGAATTAAACTACATTCTGATGGGAGATCAGGAAGCAAAATCAGCTTTTTCTGAAACTTCTACGACCCTATTTTTGAGTGCATTACGAAGTAGCCTGCAAGATATTAGAAATGAATTTGATGCTAATCAATATGACTTTTTAGAGGATACACCTCCAAAGGAAACCGAAAAACTCACAGCACTATTAACTGAGCTACTTCAGCGATTGAATAGGAAGGATCAAGAAATCGATAATATCCTGAAGGTATTAGAAAATGTTCGGATTAACGAAACCCTGCAGCAGGATCTGTTATTCCTAAAATTCTATGAACCAAAATTCTCAACTCCTTTATCCGAATTATCGGTAACTATTGATTTCAACACACAACTTTCCAAAGAACTTGCAAAAAAGGTGATGTTTAACTCAGCCGAAAACAAATTACACTTTGACGGAATAATGTCAGAGAGAGAGAAAGAAATATTAAAAGGACTTTCTTCAGATAGTGCTTATCTGGATGCTATTGATGCACTTTATTTACAACCAACTGTTGGAGTTTTTGAACAGAATGAATTATGGATAGATGAAACTGATTTGGATTATGAAGCTGATGGTTTTTATCCAATCCATCTTGTGCTGGCAATTAATAAGCTATTGACATGTTTTATCGAAAAAGAAAGCAAAAGTACTATTATCAAACAATTCAGTGCTCAAATAGGGATTCCTGTAAATCTAAATCAAAAGCTAATGCAGACGTATCAGTTAATCGGTACAGAAACACCATTAGCATACTTTAAAAATACATTTGCAACATCTTCAGGAGTGATTAATAGTATTGATTTTAAAGATGCTTTCGATTCTTTTTATTGGTTATATAGAGTAGGGCTTCTAGTAGATAAATGGAAATTAAATTTTGCAGACCTGGATTGGCTTATAAAATATCATATTCCTACTCAAACATTGAATTTTAGTGAACTTCCGATCAATAAGACAAGTACAATTATATTCTTGGATAAATTTCTTCGTACAGAGAAACTATTAAAGTTAAATACTCCATTTAATAATGAAAAAAATAACCTTTTTAAGGTTCTCGGAAAGTTACAGCATAACGAATATGCTGATACAACCGAATTTGCTAATGAGTTAGAAGTATTAACAAGTTGGAATGCCACAGAAATAGAAATATGGATTGACCATGTGAACCTATCGTATCACACAGATTATTTATTAGCCGAAAATTGGGAGCGACTGCTAAATGCAATGAATATATTGCATTATTTGGATACAGATATCCTATCTGTAATTCCTTTTGCCAAGCCAACAATGGGTCTTGATGACTCAAAATCCATAAAGCAAATACTTCGATCTAAATATGGCACAGAAACCTGGCTAAGTATCAGTACAGAGATTCAGGATGTTATTCGCGAACAAAAAAGAGATGCACTTTCTGCATATATTTTGGCACAACCCAAACCAGAAGATGCTCCTACCGGGAAGTGGGAAAATACCAATGATTTATATGCATATTACTTATTAGATACAAAAATGAGTTCCTGTATGGTTACATCGAGATTGGTGCAGGGGTCGGGGTCTATACAGCTATTTGTACAAAGATGTTTTATGGGTTTAGAACCTGAAGTGGTTGTAAAATCTGATGGTGAAGATGGGGATAGTGCATGGAAATGGTGGAAATGGATGCGAAAATACAGAGTGTGGGAAGCAAACCGGAAAGTGTTCTTGTACCCTGAAAACTGGATCGAACCAGAGTTAAGACCAGATAAGTCTTCTTTTTTCCAGGATTTAGAAAATGAACTGTTGCAAAATGAGGTGAATCAGCTTAGCGCAGAAAAGGCTTATTTAAATTACCTGGATAAGTTAAATAATGTTGCCCGTTTGGATATAGCCGGTTTCTACCAAGAAGATGATGGTGATGAAACCATTATTCATATGTTTGGCAGAACCCCCAATGCAGATCCTCATTTGTATTATTATCGACAATATGATTATAGACGCTGGACGCCATGGGAAAAAATTGAAGTTGATATCGTTGGGGATCATTTAATTCCTATGGTTGTCAATAAACGATTATATATTTATTGGCCAGAGTTTAGAGAAGTATCAGATGATACACTGAATAATACGATTAGGATTCCGGATGCAGGAGAGGATAATTACCCAATTGAACCAACAAACAAGATTACTCAATTACGCCTGGCAGGAAGCGAGTATAGAAATAACAAATGGATACCAAAAAAAATATCAAAGGACTATTACCCATCGAATTCATATACTGAAAGTTTTGATACAAAATCCTTAAAGTTCTATCCGATAGATCGTAGTGAGTTTGATGGTAGGGTAGGTATTAAATTTGAAGGTTCAAATATAAAAAATGGAGCTTTTGAATTGTTTGGATGTGAAGGAGTTCCTGTTAAAACTGATTTTCGAGCTGGTTTTCAACATTTGGTAGCACCGGATCGAAGTGACCTTGAGTTTTTGGATTATAAAGAAAATGTAAATGTTGATGTGGAAAATGATTTTACATTGACTCAGAATTTTCTATTCAGTCAAGATTCTTCCGCTAATACTGATTACGAAATATTAGCCCAAACTCCTAATGTATTCAATTCATATTTTCCCTGGCACTTATCCCTTATGGATAAGTCGTTTCTTGGAATCCGAACAATTTTACAAATATGGGAAAGTGGATTGCCTATAGGAATGTGGTTACCCTTTAGTTACGCAGATGCCAAAAAGACTTTTATGGCTTTTCCTATGTATATTGAAAATGAAGAAGAACCAGATGATTCGCAGATTCTATATTACCCAGAGATCAAGACAATCTATAATGAATACATCAGTGGTCTTGAAGATTATGCCAGGACCTATGCAGATGGCCTGGATCTTTCGTCATCTACACAAGCTGATAAGCTATTAGCTGCAAATATTTATTTAGGTTTTTTAGGGGAAAATCAGGTGTCTACCATCACAAATCCAGAACTTAGAGATATAATTTTCAAATATATTGTCCGTATAGGTCAAATTAACTTAGGAGGTAACTTTTTACAAGAATTTCACAAACGAAAATATCATTTTAAGAATTTTTACCATCCCTTTATTTGTGATTTCATCAAAGCGGTCTATAATCCGCTTAAGGGAATTCCTGCTTTGATGAGCAGGGAAACCCAATTAAAAGATAGTGGGTTTAGTTTTAAAAAATTATATCAACCCACAAGTAATGTGTATGATTTTAACATTAACACAGGTAATCAATATCCTAAAGAGATTGTGGATTTCTCGCCTGATGGGAGCTATGCGCCTTATAATTGGGAACTGTTTTATCACATACCACTGATGATAGCCAATAGCTTAAGTAAAAACCAACGTTTTGAAGAAGCTATGGATTGGTATCATTATATTTTTAATCCTATTGGTGTAGAAGGAAAACTGGCAGATGGTAGTGGTGCAACTGCTCCTGCTCCTCAAAAATATTGGATTACAAAACCTTTTTTTAAAATTACTAGTGAAGAATATAAAAAGCAAAGAATCGATAGTATTTTACGAATCGTTGCAGGAGATGATACAGTAGATAGTTTTACCACTCAATTAAAAAATGATATGCAAGCCCAGGTTATAGACTGGCGGTATCATCCTTTTGAGCCCCACCGCATTGCTCAATATCGTAATGTAGCGTATCAAAAAACGGTTTTTATGAAATACATGGATAACCTGATAGCCTGGGGTGATTATTTGTTCAGGCAAGATTCGATGGAATCGATCAATGAAGCTACCCAGTTATATATCCTGGCGGCAGAATTATTGGGGCCAAGACCTAAGAAGATTCCGCCACAAGTACAACCACCGGTCGAAACTTTTGTTGAGCTAGAAGGACAATTAGATAGTTATAGTAATGCCTTGATAGAGGTAGAGAACCATATTCCGGTGATATCCTCAGAAGGCGAAAGTGGAGAGGTATCTGCTCCTATACCTACATTGTATTTCTGTATCCCTCAAAATAATAAACTATTGGGGTATTGGGATATCATAACAGACAGGCTTCATAAGATTAGGAATTGTATGAATATAGATGGGGTAGTTAGACAACTATCACTTTTTGAACCGGAAATTGATCCGGGAGCTTTAGTAAAAGCTGTAGCCAGTAGAATGGAGGTTTCTAGTGCATTATCAGATTTTAATTCATCATCACCATACTATAGGTTCAACATTTTATTGCAAAAGGCTAATGAGGTATGTAATGAGCTAAAATCTTTGGGAAATGCATTATTGTCTGCATTAGAAAAGAAAGATGGTGAAGAATTAGTATTGTTGAGACAAGAACATGAATACAAGTTGCTAGATGCTATTAAATCAGTAAGAAAATTGCAGATTGAAGAGAGTAAAGGAAACTTGGAAGCATTAAAAGAAGGTAAAAAGACCACAGAGATTCGGAGGGATTATTATCAGCAAATTGAAAAAATCAATACAAAAGAACAATTGAATATCGATAAGTTAAATGAAGCACATGGATATCAGGAAGCTGCACAAGGGGTTACTCTGGCAGCATCTATTATCAGTTTGTTACCCGATATTGATCTGGGTGCCTCTGGTTTTGGAGGCTCACCTCTTGCTAAGTTCAAAATAGGAGGATTGAACTTAGGTCAGGCAAGTAAATTGGCATCAGATATTCTTTCTTTTCTTGCTACGATAAGTACAAATGATGCGACGATGGCTTCAATTAAAGGAGGCCAGGACAGACGATGGGATGATTGGAAACTTCAGGAAGCCATATCTGATCAGGAACTAATACAAATTGAAGAACAGATCAAAGCGGCAGAAACAAGAATACAGATTGCAGAAAAAGAATTGGCAAATCATGAAGTACAATTAGAGAACTCTAAAGAAGTTGATGATTTTATGCAATCAAAATATACAAATCAACAGCTGTATCAATGGATGGTAGGTCAAGTTTCCCAAACATTTTTCGAGAGTTATCAATTAGCGTATGATTTGGCAAAAAAAGCGGAGCGATGTTATCGGTTTGAATTAGGTATTTCAGATTCTGATTTTATTAAATTTGGTTATTGGGATAGTCTAAAAAAAGGACTATTATCAGGAGAGAAGTTACAGTATGATTTAAGGCGATTAGAAACCTCTTATTTGGAGCAGAATAAAAGAGAACTTGAGTTAACCAAGCACGTTTCACTTAAATTATTGGATCCTATTGCCCTGGTAAAACTAAAGGAAACTGGGAAGTGCTTTCTTACTTTACCAGAAGAAATTTTTGATCTCGACTATCCGGGGCACTACTTCAGACGTATCAAATCCGTTAGTATCTCATTGCCATGCATTGCGGGACCATACACTACGATTTCTTGTTCATTACGTTTATTAAAAAATCATATCCGTATTAAAACAAATATTGTAGAAGGGTATGAACATAATAACGAAAAAGGTGTTTGGGTGAATGATGAGCGTTTTGTTCAAAACAATATTCCTATTAAATCCATTGCAGCCAGTAGTGCACAAAATGATAGTGGTATGTTTGAACTGAACTTTAGAGATGAACGATACTTACCATTTGAAGGCGCAGGAGTCATTAGCGAATGGACTATCGATTTATTTAATGATGCAAGAGGTGGTGATTTTGGTAAATCACTTAGACAGTTTGATTTTTCCACCATTTCCGATGCTATCATTCATGTTAAGTATACGGCTCGTGAAGCTGGTGGCCTATTGAAAGATCATGCCATAGCTAATTTGAAAGAATACTTTGGTAAAGATGATGGAACTCCTGCTATGAAAATTATAGATCTAAAAAGGGAGTTTTCATCAAGCTGGCACAAATTCTTACATCCGGATACTGATGCAGAAGAAAATGTTTTAGAATTTACAATAAAACCACAGCTCTTTTCATTCAGAGACAAAGGAAAAACCTTAAAAGTCAATACGATTTCTTTAATTGCCCGATGTTCTGAAACTGGTGATTATACTTTTAGATTTAGTCCACCACTTCCACTACCGTCCGCAACAGATGTTGATACCCTAATTCTAAAACAAAATTCAGATTATGGAAACTTACATGTTAAAGAAAAAATAGACACTTCTGGCCATGATTTGATTCTGAATCTTTCGGCTGAGGTTATTTGGAAACTTATTGTTGAGTCACCTACAGAAACTCAGTTATCTACCAACGAAATAGAAGACTTTTATCTAATTCTTGGATATGAATGGATAGATTAAGAAAGTATTGTAAAGTGATCCTTAAATTTTCAAAACTGGAGTATAATTAAAATCTGTTACTTAGTCATTATTTGTATCTAAATGTTACAAAATGTTCCCAAATGCAGGTATTTGCAGGTTAAAAATTAGATCAGAAGTGAAATCACGGTACTGACTTTAATCATAATTGACATAAATAAAACCATACTCCGTTTTGGAGTATGGTTTTTACGTACGGAAATGTAGCCAAATGCTGGTATTTGCATACTCCAAAAACCTTAAAACACTTGTTTTTAAGAGGTTGTGTGACCACAGATTCGTACTCATAACCCGAAGGTCACAGGTTCGAGTCCTGTTCCCGCTACAACAGATAGCCCCTTGATTTTCAAGGGGTTGTTTTTGTTTATGGCTATTTTTTCTTCTTGAAAAACATCATTTTTTTAACGTTTACGTACCGCATTTACGTACCTTAAATCTCATTTTTTAGCTCTGAGAGCGTTTTTTCTTCTAAATTTAATTAGATCTAAATGATTTATTTATTCTAATTAAATATTTGTTAATCAGTTGTTTATGGTATTTTTTACAACGATTCCTGAATCGTAATAATACCATCCGAAATGGAACCTTAGGGGGGTAACCTAAAAGGTCATGATTAATCTCCATAAGATCAAATCATCATTTGTTTATAAGTATTTTATTATTCATAAAATTCATATTCAAACTGCAGAATATTTGTTGGTAAATTGATTTTAAAATAAGGTTTTGCAAATGGTAACGGGAAAGATAATTTTGGCAACAGTAGCAAAAGAGGTATTAAAATATGCTTTTAAAAAAGGAATAGTATCATTTTTTGATGATAATGAAATTAGTAAATATGAGATAGAGTTAAGAAATGTAATTAGTAATACGATTGAAGATTATAAGCGGGAGAACGAAATCCAAGATGAAGATGGTAAATACCCATTTTATAAATCTGAAATTTTATTGCAGCACCTTTTGAAGTATAGACTTTCAGAAGAATTAGATATTGGTAAAGTAAAATCTGAACTGGAAAAAAATTCTTATTTAATAGTCCCATCAGAATCTGAATTAAGGTCTTTTATGGAGATTTTTACAATGAAGGTTTACAACAGTGAAGTTCTACCTGAATTGAATATAAAGGAAAACTTTGATAAGGAGATCTTTTACATCTCAGATCAACTAAAAAGTGTAAGATCAGAAATAAGAATGGTGATTTCGGAACTAGACACAAAGCTAGATCAGGATTACAAAGAACAAATCGAAGAAATAGAAAAGAAAATAGCGATTTTTAAATCCAAAACAGCACTTGAAGATTTAACAGCTTTAGAGAGCAGAGCATTAGATAGAGGAATAACTAATAAAAAATTCAAAAGTAAAATAGAATACCTCAAAGGGAAGCTCAAAAGGGATCTGCGTGGAGACGGCAAAGAAATATCTAAACATTTTATTAAGGCTTATAAGCTAGATTCAGATAACCTTATTATGAAAGAGCTAGCATGTTTAGAGTATTTTAATTTGAATGATAGGCAAAAATGTATTGGATTAGCAGATGAAATTATAGCTGAAGAAGACTACAATGTTGCTGCTTGGATGGCAAAAGTCATAACAAGCGAAAATATTTTATCCTATTTGAAATCTGTTCCGGATTTGGTAAAAGAAAATCCAATTTTTAACATTAGTATTGGTAGTTGGTTAGTAAATGATCAAAAAGTTCCTACTATGAATGGTCTTTTGGGCTATGGAATAGAACTGGATTTAACAATTGATAGGTTTTCCGAATTTACTTGTAAAAACAAGGAGTCATGGTTTATGCAGTCGGTTTTTCTGTTAAATAAATTGGCCGAAGAACAAAGTACACAATATGTCTCAGGAGACCAGGAAAGCATTTCTACAAATGGATATTTTTCTAGAACTTATGAATTACATAAAAAAGTCTTTGATAACCTTAAAGGCACAGAGCTTTTTGAGTACCGAAGCCAAGAGAGATTTTATTATCACTATTTATCATACTGGAAAACAAAGAATAGTTCTTTTATGGATAAGGCTATTGAAATTTATGAAGAACTTAAAGTTAAATCCTATTCTATTACATTGCATTTATTGCAAGTTTTAAATCATCAAGAGAATTTTGATAAGGCTTTAGAGGTTATTAGAAGTTTTGAAGAGGAAAATAAGGGTAATGTTGCGGATGGGATCTATTTATTCAAAGTAGTTGTGAATGAGCACGTTAATAAAGAGGGTGACTCGCGAATGCTATTTCGGGAGTTTGTGGACTCCATTGAAGTCATTAATGATACTTACACTATTAACATTATCCAAGTATTTGGACTTTGCTTAATAAAAGATCAAAGTTATAGTGAAAATGAGTTACTAGAAGAAATAGAGTATATCAAGAAAAAGGATTTTGTAGACAAAAAATATAGAGAGCTTATTGATATTATATTACAATGTAGGTTTTTGGCTTCAATAGATAAGGAATATTTTAAAAACAGGTTGCAGACGATTAAGAATAGTTTTAATGATAGTTTTTTTCTTATAAAACTTAATTTATCCGAAGAACTGTATAGGTTAGGCTGTTATGATGAATCTTTGGATTATGATGGAACTTATATAGATAAAACTAAACTTTCTCCAGAATTAAAATCGTATATCTTTAAGTTGCACCATAGGCTTCGTAATGTTAGAGGAAATAGCAGGTATTCATCTAAAGAGTTGTTAAGCCTACTGGAAAAATGGAGAAAAGAATCTAAGTTTCCGGATTTACAACTGTTATTTACGGAGCATGATCTTTATCTAAAAATTATAAGAAGGTTCTGGAAATTTCTAAGGATATGTATTATTACAACCCTAAAAATGAATTAGTGGTCCAATTCTATATTAATGCTCTGGAAAAAAATGAGGAATTAGACATTTTAGAGGAAGTTTCGAATGAAATAGATCATCGCTTTAAAAATGAATAAATTGGTTTATACATTGTAACTGTATTTTTAAGATGTAAGATAAATGTTGAAAAAGCATTTAGAATATCTTATCTCCTTGCATCAAATCCGAAAAATATGATGGCAAGAAAAGAATTTTTTATGAACGCCAAGTTTTTTGATCAGACGCGATTTCAAACCCCGAAAACAGCTGAATATGGACATTGGATCGTTTACACATTAAATAATGGTCAAAATTACACAGAAAAATTAGAGCGTGATGGGATTAGTGAAAATTTAAAAAAATGTATTGGTAAATCTATTGGAGATGAATTCATAATTCAACCTAAATATTTTGGAGATATAGAAAAGCTGAAAATAGTTTCAATAATGACGGACGAAAGAAAAATATTGGATGACATTAATAGTGAAGCATTTAACCCAGCTTTGGGTTCTGTAATGAAGGGCTATAACTTTAAGTCTACCTCTGGTGAAGGGATGATAAAAGAGTTACAATCCTTAGTGGGGTTTCAAGGGAGCAAAAAGCAAATTAGTATTGATGAATCCCTTAAAAAATTCTATAATTATGAACTTGCCTATTCTGAAATTGTCAGATCAATTTTCAGAGATGATCACATTACAGGGTACGAAGTTCTAACTAGTAAGCCACATAACTTTCCTGTTTTGCCATCAATATTTTTACAATTAATTGAATTTGATACTTCCGATAATTTCATATTAGATTTTTCATCATTAACACATTTTTACCATCTGGAAGAAGATTTGAATTTAAGTTTTAAGAAGACCAAATTTATTGTTTCACCTGCCGTAGTAGAAGAAATTAAAGATTCTATTAAAGACCTAGAATTAAATAACCCGAATGCAACTTTACAAATCACAGCACATAGTTTCATACCTTATGAATATCCGGATGATTATAAAGAAAAAAGAACATCGTTTTTGAGTAAGATTCTAAATTGGATAAGTGAAAATTGTGATATTGAATATAATATAGATGAAAAGTTGGATTTAGCATTAAGTTTAGAAGTTAGCTCGAAGAATGATAACATTATGGGACTCATGTTAGATCATGCTTGTCTTATGGAACGAGATCGGTATTTTCTGATTACCAATGACATTCTTTTTTATATGGCAATGCCTAAATTTCGAGATAAGATTATTTCTGTAGAAATGTTTTCTAATAAGATTTATCCTGAGTATAACACCTTAGACCTGGATCGGTTTTTATTAAAGAAAAGATATGTTGGGCAATCCTTTAATTTTGAGGTATTGAAAGCAGAATTTCTGGATAAGCTATCAGGTAGGGGAAATAATTATGACCGATGCTTACTTAATATGAATTATGAGCTTTCAGAACCGCATAATTTCATCACCGAAATCATAAAGTTTTTAAAATTCATATATTCTATGAGCAGCCTTAGGATAGAGGATAAACAAAGACATGCAAATAATATTTTTCAAAGGTGTTTAAGAAATACTAATCAGATTACTAGAAATATATTTTACAGAAATATTAAAGATAATTTTAATGTAATGGGTGAATACTATGATTCTGTTTTAGAAACTTTTAGAATTGCTGAAAAGACCCTTTTTAATAAATAACTTATATGATTTAATTGCTGAAAAGGTACGTACCGCTTACGTACCGCAAATACGTACCTATTTGTATTGATTTGTAACGATTTGTATTGATTTGCAAATATGAATTCCAGTAAAACCCTTATAAACAGCTAAGTATGAAATCAGTTTTTTGGTCTCATAACCCGAAGGTCACAGGCCTGTCTACCAATAAAGCCAGGTAGATTCGAGTCCTGTTCCTGTCGCCACATATAACCCTTTGAAAATCAGAAGGTTATTTTTATTTTAAAATGTTTCTAAGCACGACCACAACTTCATCGGAGCCAGGTATTAGAGCCGGGTTTTTTCAAAAACCGAGACTTTTTTCGTGTATATTAAACAAATGAGGTCGCAGTTTTCTCGCTAACTTTTCTCATATTGAAGAATAAATATTTATTCGATTTTTGGTATAATTAATTGATAAGCAAAGGTTTGATTGTTTTTTTGAATTTTTGATCAGTTCTATATTTTTATTTTTAGGGATATTATTTATAAAGTATATCTGCGACCTTTGGGTTGCACACCCGAAGCGATATTGACTTTAAAAACTGAAAAGCCAGAATTTTATGGGATCAAGATCAATTGTTGTGTTTAAGTAAATATTCTTGTTAGTCTAAAGAGGAAGAATTCTACATTTTTTACACCTCTGAATTGTGCTCTAAAAGCTTTTATTTTAGCGTTAAAAGATGCTGCTGAAATTTGTACTTCTTATAAAGTAATTTAGGATAGATCTATAGTATAAAATTATTGTATTTGCGAACATAGAGTAGTATACCTCTCAGGACTTAACATTAGATAATAAACGAAGTATATTAATCCAAAGAATAAAAAACGAATTATTGAAGTGCTCCACTATTAAAAAGAACTGCCAAGAGGAAATTACTCTGAGTATATGAGTAAGAAGTTAAATTATAAATACATATATCTAGCTGATACTTTTATGAAGTAAGAGGAGTTACTTGTTAATACCCCAAAGTTTAGGATAGGCTTTCTACAAAAACTTCAAAAAAATCGAGGAAATCTATGATTTATGTAAGATTCGATTTCTATTGTATAACCTATACCGGTAAATTCGAGGCATCTTTGTACTAGATACGATTCTTAAGTTTTATACTTAAACATAATTGCTTCAGACCTGCTCAGTTAAGAATTACCAAAATGATAATGGATGCATAGTATTTGATATATACTACAAAACATTTTCAGGTACAAAGGAGGCAGAAATTAAAAACTCTGCCTTTTTTAATCATACTTGTGTAAAACTCAATTTATGAAATCACAAAACAAAAATTTGAGGAAAAAACGTACAAACCTCTATTCTTTAAGCATTTTTGAGAATAAATAGAACGAAAGTTTTATATAATGATTTATTAGAATTCTTTTTAAATATAAAACCATTTCAAAATGTCAAAAGAAAAAGAAGGTAAAGCCAAGTCAAGTAAAAAAGTGCCAGAGAAGAGCTTCAGAATAAAAGAGAGCTACCAAAGTAGAAAATAAAAGGCAAGGGTAAAACCTATCGTTTAAAGCCATTCGTTACGAAAACTTTATTGTTGCTGATTCTTTGTATCCTCAGAGGTTATTTATTCATAAACTAATTCTCTGGGGGTCAAAAGAAATAAAAAAGAACTCCTTTAATATTGCTTATGAAACTGAATAAAAATGTAATTCTAAAATATAAAGTAGGTGATACAGTATTCACTAAAATAAACCCCAGTATTTCGTTGATAGTAAGGCGATATATTGATGGAATCTACTACTGCGGATTTCAAAATGATCCCGACAGATGGGAATTGGGTCTGTCTGCAAGAGCACTAGTAGGAAGTTAAATCCTTCCTGAAGTCAATTTCTTTAATCTTACATCACTTACATATGAAATGAGCCATGATAATGCAGTTAGTAACAACCGAGAGCATTATTGGTGAATTGCATCTAACCGTTGAAAAACAATAAATATAATAGATGAAAACATCAGCAATAGTTTACTGCGAAAATGAATTTGGCAAATTGGATGGTAAAGTCGCAAACGGTCTTGTCAGACATTCTGAGAGGTATAAAATCGTGGGTATTATAGATAGTACTATATCAGATACAGATGCTGGTGAATATCTTGATGGAATTAAAAACGGGATGCCAATATTCCAGAATTTTAATCAAGCCATTGATACATTAGATAGCGTTCCGGAATATTTCATCTACGGAATTGCTCCCCTTGAACCATTACTTAGCGATGAAGAGAAAAAAGTTATTTACACTGCTATTAAAGCTGGAATGCATATTGTAAACGGACTTCCAGAGTTTCTTTCGGATGATGAAGTCTGTATTAGTCTGGCAAAAAAATACAATGTATCTATTTTCGATGTGAGAAAACCACCCTCAAAAGAAAATCTCCACAACTTTACCGGACGGATAAGAGACGTTCAAACTCCTATAATAACAGTATCAGGTACAGATTGTGCGGTTGGTAAGCGAACTACAGCACTTAAGTTAGTAGAAGCTCTAAAAAAAGAAGGTTTAAACGCTATCTTCATAACTACAGGCCAGACAGGAATACTCCAAGGTTCAAAATACGGTATTGCAATAGATATGCTAAGTTCTGGTTTTGCAACCGGAGAAGTTGAAAATGCTATTCTGGAAGCACTCAAAGAACAGCCCGATATTATTGTAGTAGAGGGGCAGGGAGCCCTTAGTCACCCGGCATTTACTTCCTCAAGTGCTATCATTCGAGGTGCTATGCCTAAGGCTATTATCCTCCAGCATCCACCAAAAAGACGTACCAGATGTGATTTTCCTAAAATTCCAATGCCAACACTTGAAAGTGAAATAAAAATGTTAGAAGTTTTTTCCGGATCCAAAGTAATTGCAATCACCATCAATCATGAAGATATGAATGACCAAGAAGTTGAAAGTATAATAACCACTTATGAAGAAAAACATCAATTACCTGTTACTGATGTCTTAAAAAATGATTGTAGCAAGCTGATAGAAAAACTTCATGAAGTATTCCCTGATTTAATCCGTATCAACCCCCTACTATGCCAACCCCAAGAATAGATATTAATCTTAGCAAGATCGCTCATAATGCGACGGTTTTAAGTTCACTTTTTAGGTCAAAAGAAATAGATATAATTGCTGTTACTAAAGGGGTTTGTGCGCATCCACAAATTGCTAATATTTTGGTAAAGAGTGGGGTTAAAATTCTTGCTGACTCAAGAATAGCAAATATCAAAAAAATGCGTGTCGCTGGGGTGAAAGCTACTTTTTTATTGATTAGGACACCTATGATAAGTCAGGCAGAATCAGTAGTATTATATACCGATATGAGTTTAAATTCGGAGTTATCTGTTATAAAAAAACTTTCAGAATTTGCTATCATACATGGTAAGATACATAAAATCATAATCATGGTAGAATTGGGAGATTTGCGCGAAGGAATATTGCCATCCCAACTCGAAAATACCATTGAAAAGGTATTAAGCCTTCAAGGGGTTGAACTCACCGGGATAGGTACAAATCTTGCTTGTTTTTCGGGAGTTAAACCTACAGCAGAAAAGATGGAATTACTGTCTTCTATTGCTATTAGTATTGAGAAAAAGTTTCATATAAAACTATCTATGATCTCAGGAGGAAACTCAGCCAATTATAATTGGTTCAGCACTACAAAAGATGTGGGTAGGATAAATAATTTGAGATTAGGAGAATCTATATTTTTAGGTTATGAACCCTTAACAGGAAAACCGATTCCAAAACTTTATCAAGACGCTTTTATGCTGGTGGCCGAAGTTATAGAACTGAAAAATAAATCATCAGTACCAGACGGTGAGATCGGTCTGGATGCCTTTGGTAACCAGCCAAAATTTAAAGACCAGGGTATGATAAGACGAGCTATCTTGGCAATGGGTGTTCAAGATGTAATGGTGACTGGATTAACTCCAAAATTGGATATCGAAATCCTGGGTGCAGGTGGTGATCACATTATAATCAATGCCAAAAAAGAGGAATTAAAAGTTGGGAGCGATGTATCATTTACATTAAAGTATGGAGCATTAGTTACTGCTATGAATTCATCCTATATTTTTAAAAATATCATCACCCCTATAAGTGCGAAAGAGTACTGCGCCATAGTAGAAGAAAAAGACAGGTTGCACAAAAAGAATACGGCTATTATGCCTGTCAAGGAGGATCACACTCCATTGATAAGTCTTCAGGATTCAGATTTTAATTTAATATTTGAAAAGTCCATTCAAAAAAACTATCGCTATTTAGTTAGAAAAGAGGTATATGAAAAAATAGGTCGGATTAGTAAACTTCTGGATAATCAGGGCAAAAAGCTAATTATTAGATCAGCCTGGAGATCATTTGAGCACCAGCAAAAACTATGGGATCAAAAAGCCAGTTTTATGAAAAAGAAACATCCCGAAAAAACCATAGAAGAAATTGATGAGATAGTATCAAGGTTTATTGCTCCCAAAAATCAATCCACCCATTCAACTGGTGGTGCAGTTGATGCCTTGATCTATGATTTGCGAAAGAAATGTGTACTGGATTTTGGAACCAACGATGGACTACATATTGATTTAAATGAAAAATGTTACCCCAAACATCCTGACATTAGCGAAGAAGCAAAGAAAAATCGTAAACTTCTGATGAAACTTTTCGAGGATGAAGATTTTGTATGTGATCATAAAGAATATTGGCATTTTGACTATGGCAATATTGGCTGGGCGGTAGAAAAGAATAAGGAATACGCCAACTATGGTATTTTAAAAGAGTCGTATGTACAATCGGCCATTCTTAATTATCCAGATAAAGTGTTCTTTTATCTTTAGACATATTGTATTTTATAAAAATGTTCTTATAGCGCGTTTCATTAATCTCTCCAGATGTATACTCATGCAACACTTTAGCTAAAACATAGTTAAAATAAATTGGAAGCAAATACACTTTCTATTCTCATACATATAAAAGCCCGTATGCATTGAATTTAAAAACAATATATACAGTTTTTTGGATAATACAATATCGATTTAATCCGGTTTATGCATTAAAAAATCCCCGCCTGCCGGACGGGCAAGTATTACAGCTTGAAACTACTTCAAAATAAGTCTGTTTCACTACTTTTTTATATAAGTTCTAAAGTAGCTGGTTGAATAATGCCAAAGATGTCTGACTCTTTCATAATAAGCGCATCAGTACCTTCAATAGTAATTTCCGTCCCAGAATACTTTCCATATAATACGGCATCACCAACCTTTACAGTCATGGGGTCATCTTTTTTACCCTTTCCTACGGCTAATACGATTCCTTTTTGAGGTTTTTCCTTAGCGGTATCAGGGATGATAATGCCTCCCTTCGATTTTTCTTCTGCTATGTCAGCTTTTACCAATACCCCATCGGCAAGCGGTTGTATTTTGAATTTATGCATGATCTTTTTTCTTAATTATAGTTCAATAAGTTTGTAGTTCGGCAAAAAGCAATTCCAGCTCTGCTCTGGTTTTCTTAAGTTTAACGGCAAGACTATCAAGCATCATTTCTTTTTGTTCATCTTTAAAGTCAAAATCCTTGTCAGATAGAACAGGAAATCTTCGTTTGAGCATTACCTTTTGCTCTCGCCAACTTCTTATAATATTCGTTTTAGCCATTTTTAATATTTATTTACTGCCATTAAGTATTTGTTTCGTTATTTTTGTTGACGGATTTATGATTGTTTCTGAATCTAATAAATTACTTTTTTTTGTATAAATATCACGCTTTGGAATAAGGTTAAAATCAATACTATTAGAATTATTTGTTATTTGATCTGTTTTTAAAGCTTCCTCCAAAATATCCAATATAGATTCATCAACTCTTTCATCAAATTTTCGGGCGAATAGGTTGTTTCCTTCCATTAAAAAGTCAATATCCGATCCTGTCAAAGTTTTTGGTATCAATTTTATATCTCCATCAGATATCCATATAATAGCTCTTTTATCATCGTTTATGATTGTTTCTTTGAATGAAGTATTCATTAGTACAGTTTGAAAAAATGATTCATTAGCAATTAGCGTATTGCGATAGAAATCTTCAAACTTTTTCACTTCAGGACTATGACAGATAAATTCGCAGCATGCTCTGGTCAAGATCATCCATTGTCCGCCGACATACGAGGTTACATTTTCCATGAAGGATCTTTTATAGGGTATGCCCGAAAAGCCAATATCTATTTCTTGAAAATAGTTTTCAATGCGGTTCAGCGTATCAGGGCGCTCCTTAATTTGATTGGCTATTTTCATGAAGTTTTTCCCTTTATTTCCACTCAAAAAATCAAGGATAAAATCTTGAGATTTCAAAGGAAAATCCTGATCGTTTAGATTAATAAAAAAATCCCATTTGAGACAACGATTTAAGAGGTATTTCATCCCATTAAGTTGAGATTGTACCATACTATATCCTCCTTTCTCTATATTTTCACTTTTTAAAAGATAAGCACTGGAGTAATCTTCTAAAAAAGTTTTAATATCCTCTTTTATATTGATGCCAGTTTTTTGATCGATATGGATTAAGTAGTGATTTTCTGGATGATAAATGGCTTTAAACAATCGCTTGAACTGTTTGGGGAAACGGTGAACCAATATGAAGTAGGTAATCTTCGGCTTCCTTTTTAGAATATTAAAATGAAAACTTTGCTCTTTTGTTATGCCTAATCGTTGTGCCATTTTATATATGTGTTATTTAGCTTTTTGTCGTTTTAAGCAATTATTATAAAAACTCTCTTTCAAAAAACACAACTTCCTTTTTCTCGGGATCTTCGGCAAACGTACAGTAGTATATTCGGCGGTAGTATAACCGTATAATCAATTTAACTTCAGGGTTTACTTTGGCGTAAAAAGTATCTCCTGGTTTGAATTTACCTTCTTGTCCTACCATATATACTTTTAAATACTTATATCCTCATAACCACTCTTAATGATGGTTGACAACATTTTAAAACGCTTATTAGCCTTTACTATATTCCTTGCATGAGCAGGGATAATGATTACCTGACCAGTTTCAATTGTACTTGATTTTTCGTTAATAATAATCTCAGCTTCTCCATCTATAATCTGAATGAAGTTGTCAAAAGGAGAAGTTTTTGAAAGTAATGCTTCTCCCGTATCAAATGATAATACAGTTACAGTTCCTGTTTTTTTCTTCAGGATTGCTTTCATAACCACAGATCCAGGGATGTAATCAACGGTGTCAGCTAACTCATGTGTGAAGGATTTTTCTAATTCATTATTTTTCATTGATAATATGTTAGAAGGTTAACACTAACTAGGACAAGGTGATCAGATGATTTTTTACATAACATTTAATCATCACTCCTTTTCTGCTTTCTTTTTGCTGCTTTTGCTGCCCTTTTTTCTTTCAAATTTTTTGCAGGTGCTTTTTTACCTGACTTGGATTTACCTTCTTTTTCTTTTGACATGATTTTCTGTTTTAAGATTATAAATAACACACCCCTTATGGGCGGTTTTAATATGTATACAAAAATCAGTTAATTAAAGACTTAATGTGTTACACTACGCTCAACCTACATTACATATATCACACTTTTGTACGATATTACATGAATATATAGCAATCTATTTACCGGGATTAAAAATCCGTTAGGTATGATTATATAGTAAGTTGACTTTAGAAAAGAAGCAAATTTAATAGTGATATATTTCCGACCAGACACTAATTATAAACTCTATTATTTGCATAAGTTATGATTTGGCGTTAGCAAACCGAATGAGAAGCTCTATGCTTATTTTGATTATTACCAGAAATCAAATGAATCAGCACAAATAAAATTGTCAAGGGTCATAGATTAAAACCCCAGGATCATACTATTATTCTTTTTGCTTTTTAACCGCATCACTTACACCGATAAATGGTATAGCACCTGCACCTGTTACATGCGGTAAAATCCCATTCCATTTTTCTATCGCTTTGAGATTTGCCTCTATCTTTCTGAGTTCAATTAGATCAGGTGAAATATTCATTTTTTGTAAACGTAGCGCCTCTGCTTCAGCTGTTGCAGCAGCAATAGTTTGTTCTGCCTCCACTTTTATCCTATCCAAATCTCGCTTTGCTTTTAGTGCATTTTGTTCTGCGGTTTGTTTTGCTTCAATAGCATCAGTAAAAGTTTGAGAAAAGCTAAACGAGATAATCGAAAAGGCATCAACGGATATATTTGATGCAAGCAATCTCAAGGTGAGCGCCTCTTGCATTTCGGTACTGACCGCAGGTCTTTTGGTAATTAATTCCTCTGCAGTATACCTGGCTGAAACGGCTTTCATCACCTCCTGAATTGCCGGATCAATAATACGCTCTTTAAATTCTACTCCGATGGTTTGGTACACCAGATTTGCTTTATCCGGTATGATATGATAATTCAGTGCTACTGATAAATCTACATCCTGAAGGTCAGAAGAGGAAGAGGCAGCATCAGTCATTGCTTTTTGGATCTTTACATCCATTAGAATCACTGTTTGTACTATGGGTATTTTGAAGTGAATCCCCTCTCCTAATACAACATCCTGAACTGCTCCAAAATTCTGAACAATTCCTCTTTCACCGGCTCCCACCTGAACCCAAGGCTTAAATGCTATTAATACTATAAGTATTGCTGCCAAAATGAATAATTTCCTCCATTTACCATTTTTCAATACGTCCTTTATTTCTTGATCATCCATCATAATTTTATTTTGATACAAAAATGAGATAATTAACGACTAGCTGAGTTACACCCAGTAAAACCTATATTACATATATCACACATTATCAAATGTCAAAAAGGAAAAGATTACTTACGATGAAAAATAACTTTCAAAGCTACTGATTGTCTGTAAAAATAACCCCACTTTTATGGTAATGAATAAAAGGGTGGTTTTGTCTATGAATTTACCCATTAGCATAAGGAATAGGGTTGAAAAAACAGTGATCATCGCACTTAATGAGGGGTATTTTATGGTATGCAAGTACCAAGCCAATAAGTCTGTTTATTTGAATGATACAAAATTGAGGAAATGGATTATAAATCTTCCAGATTTTGTTTACGCTTTTCTTTCAGTTTCTTATAAAATGTAGGAGTTAAACCTGTAACTTTTTTGAATTGATTGGATAAATGCGCAACACTGCTGTAGTGTAGTTTATAGGAGATCTCGGTAAGATTTAATTCATCATAAATAAGCAGTTCTTTAACTCTTTCAATTTTATGAATAATAATAAATTGCTGAATAGTAATTCCCTTCACTTCTGAAAATATATTAGCCAAATAGGTATAGTCATAACCTATTTTTTTACTTATATAATCAGAGTAATTCACTTTGGGCAATTCATCCGTGTAATGAATCATTTCGATGATGACGTTTCTGATTTTTTCAATCAGAATACTTTTTTTATTATCCATCAATTCCAAGCCAGATTTGCTTAGATTTTTCTTCAGCTGAACACGTTGTTCTTTAGTTATATCCTCTAAGACTTCAATAATACCTAATTCAACAACTACATAATGTAATCCAAGTTTTTTCAACTCTTCTTTTACCATGAGTTTACATCGTAAACTGACCATATATTTTATGAATAGTTTTGTACTCATGTTTTTAATACGTTTATATTTCACAAGGTATTTGTTTTATATTGTAAATAGGATAGTATAAGAGAATAAATTCTATAAGAATCCCTAAACTAATGGAGGTTTTGCTTAAAATGTTCTTTTGATTAATATTCAAAACACGTCATAGAATGATTTAAAAACTAGTGCAGTTATAAAACGATCTTAGGACAAAAATTCGGACACAGTTTTTAAAAACTGTGCCACTTGTTAATGTGACAAAATTATTGTTATATTTTATAACCTAAAGATGAGTATAATTGCTTCCTATTGTACTATATTTCTATGTATTGAAAAAATCTTTCCTTTCTTCAAAAATAATTACTATTCTCCTCTAATGATTCTATAGAAAAATTTGAACTCTGGATGTTTGGAATTACTTAAAAACAGTATTCAGAGTTTTTTCTTACGGAACTAAGGGAGGATTCAAATCTAAAAATAATCTAATCTTTAGGAGCGGTAATATGTAGTATTAGGTCAGCAAAAATGTAGCCTTTACTATTTATTGTTTATTTGTAGCGAAATGTTCCAGTATGTATCCAAATGCTGGTATTTGTAGTTTAAAAATTGAGCTAGAAGTGAAATTACTGTACTGACTTTAATGGTTATTGGTAAAAGCAAAAACCCGACTCCAATTTAGAGCCGGGTTTTTAAGCCGTGAAATGTTCCTATTTGTAAGTTTTAGCTGGCTTCAAAATCTGTATAAACTTAGTAAACAGTGTATTGTACGACCCATGAATCGTTCTCGTAACCCGAAGGTCACAGGCTTGTCTACCAATAAAGCCAGGTAGATTCGAGTCCTGTTCCCGCTACTAAATAAAAGCTAAAACGTTAATTTTTAATGTTTTAGATTTTTTTTATAAGAATTGCTCGTTTTTTCTACACGAAAATTAGAAATCAGGACTGAAAGTTATTAAAAGAGGTTTCATACTTTGATAGTTAGGAATTGGCTTTAGAGAAGATGATATCAAATAAAAACATCTTGTTATCAGGGTTTTTAAATTTGATTGTATAAATGCTTTGCTTAAAACTTAGCAAAACTGTGCAACTATTAATGGTTTGTAAGAGAAGAGTTTAATAATATCAAAAATACAAACCAATATTCTCGAGTCATAATTATTTGAAAATTTGTTAGTCAATATTTACTGGTTCTTAAGTTAAAATAAGAGTTCTGCTATTATTTTAACTTTTCCACATCCAAATCAAGCACCTTTACTAAAAAAGCGATCTCTTGAGACTTTGTCTCTACGGTTTGTTCATTTGTAATCCCAAAACCGTGACCTCCACCCCAAACTATTTTTAATAAAACAGGATTGTCGTAACGCTGATGTGCTTGTAAAGCCGCTACAAATTTATAACCGTGCTGTGGAGGTGTTGTCGGGTCCTTTTCGCCAACGGTAACTAGCATTGGAGGATAGCAGGTATTCGTTTTTATATTATGATATGGTGACCATTTAAATAGGTTTAAAAATTCCTCTTTATTTTCTACTGACCCATATCCACTTGTCCAACCTTTAAAAGCAGTATATTTTTCATATCGAAGCATATCCAATGAAGGAATTCCAATAAGGGCTGCTCCAAACAAATCGGGGCGCTGCATAGTTACCGCAGCAGCTAAAGAGCCACTAGCACTCCAACCGTTGGCGATAAGCAAGCCACGAGAAGTCAATTTCTGCTCTATTAAAAATTCTGCGGCACTTATATAATCGTCAATTGCATTTTGACGATGAAGCTTTATTCCGGCATCTCGCCAAGCATCACCATATTCACCTCCTCCTCGAATGCCAGGGAGCACATAAACACCACCCATTTCTAAGAACGTAAGCATTTGTGGTTGATACCAGGGAGTAGCCACCCAACCACCAAATCCGTAACCATAAATGAATACCGGATTTTTGCCGTCTGGTTTAAGATCTTTTTTATAGCATATATATATTGGCACCTTGGTACCATCCTTACTCTTATAATACGTGTTTTCTACCTTATAATCATCGCGACTAATAGCCAATCCTCTATCAAAGAATATTTCAGCTTGGCCAGTTTCTAAATCTAGGCGGTAAATATTATTAGGCGACAAAAATGTGTTTAAAGAAAACCAAGCCTCATTACCATCAGATCTGCCCACCAATCCCGAACCAATCCATCCTGTTTCAAGCGGAATGGTATGCTCTAATTTACCTTTCAAATCGAAAACAAGAATTTGGGTGTGAGTGCCTTCTCTATAAAGCAAAGTAAATTTATCACCAATAAAATTCATTGCATTACCCCCTGCAGTACTGCCTCCAGCAAGCACCTCTTTCCGTTCTTGGATAACAGTTTTCCAATTAGAGACGTTTGGGTTTTCTTTATCAATCGCAATTATTTTTCCATTCGATGCATTTTTATTGGTATAAAAATAGAAGTGATTACCCTTGCTTCCTACATAGTTGAACATGTCTTTCATTACCTCAACTAATGCAATTTTCGAATGATTTTTGGTATCAATCAGATGAAGCATATTTTTATCACTTCTTCCTTGTTGAGTTTTTACCACTAAATGCTGAAAATCATGAGCGCTGCTTATAGAAAATAGCATAAGTGCTTCTTCTTTCTTTTTGGTAGCCTCCATGACTAGGATATCTTTGTTTTGAGGGGAATTTATTTTGTGATATTTGATAATGGAATGTGGAGAAGCTTCCTTTTTATTTAGAGTTTCAGACTCGCCATAATAAATATAATAGAAGCCGTTATTATAAGTCCAACCAATATTAGGAGAAGCGGCACCAGTTAATTCTTCTTTGTACCATTCTTTTTTGTTAATATTAAGTATTCTAAGCTTGCCGTAACTGGCCTGACCTTCCTTTATTAAAAGAACTATATAATTCCCGTTAGGGCAAACCGAAAAACCTCCAAAGGTTTCTTCACCAACCAATTCTTTATTCATATCCAGTAAAAGTTCTGCTTTGCCATCAAGTCCTTTTTTAGCATAAAGAATCGGATGATTCAACTCTGGACTCTGAACCCTGTAGAAATAATATTTCCCACCTTTAATGGGTACAGAATATCCTTTACCTGTTTTACCAAACCGATTCATGCTGTTTTTAATTAATGTATTCGTGGTTTCATTATCTAAAAAATTATTTATCGTTTTGTCCTGTGCTTTCATCCATGATTGTACTGGCTCTGTGTTAACGGTTTCCATCCATTGATAAGGATCTGTAATTTTTATTCCATGATAATCCTTTACCGTAAATATTTGCTGGGCTTTTGGATAAGATATACTTTGAGCTAGCGCAACACTAGTAATGCAAGAAATTAGGCTTACTGATAAGAGAATGGACTTCATATATTGTAATCTTTTCATTTTTTTAATATTATTATGCGAAAAATTTCGCATTTATGTTTAAATTTTTTTACTTTTTAAAAATATACTTTGCATCAATCATCTTAAATTATCTATCTTTTGATATATTTTATCTAATACTTCGATGTTAGAATTTTCCCGAATAATTTTAAACAGTGCATCTTGTTCTTTTTTATTTGAAGTCAAGCTTTCTACAAATAAATTAGTAGTTCCAAGGTTCTTGACTCCTAAAAAATGTTCATAAACCCATTTATTTTGTTTTTCATTTCTAGGAAGGAGTAACCACTTTTGTAATCTTTCCCTTGGAAAATCGTTCAGTAATTTTTCGGCAAGCAAACGTACCTCTTTATTTTCATCCTGGAGATGATGGCTGATATGATAAAAAGAAGGAAGGCAGCCAATTTGATGAAGCGACCATAATGTGGCCTTACGGATTTCTGGATTAAGGTGTCCTTGAGTTCGTAGAACAGAACTAAAAGACTTACTGGTACCGTATTCTCCAAGTGACAACAAGGCCCATTCTTTAACACAGTCATCTTGATCATTTATTAGTGGTAATAATGCGGAAACGGCTTCTTCATTTTGAATTTGTCCTAGTGCCCAAGCTACTGTAGCTCGAACCTTGGGGTTTTTGCTCTTTAATGCCTTTACCAATTGATTGTATGAAGCAGGAGACTTTAGTTCACCTAATGTTTTTGCTGCTTTTATTTTTATGATATCATTTGAATTTGATAATTGCTTAATGAGCTTAGCTTCCGTTTTTTTCTCAATAGAACTCGATGTATAGGTAAAATTCAAGAAAAATATTGGTAATACTAAATAGAGTAATATTTTAATGTTCTGCCTAGATTTTTTGTGTAAAGATGGATTCACTTCTTTTAGAATGCGAGAAATCCGAACTTTTAGTTGTGTATTTTTTGCCATAGGGACTGCCACTTTTGATAAACTAAATGTGGAGGCATAGATATTTCTTGCTATCTCTGTCAATTTTTGAGCATAATCCACTCTATTTACACCATTTTTCAAGACTAGCTCATCACAACTACCTTCACATTCTAATTGAATTTTATGAACAGCTATCCAAACTAAAGGATGCCACCAATAAATGGCTTTAACAATTTGAACAAAAAGATTGATATGTAAATCCTTTTGAATGAGGTGTCCGAGTTCATGTAGAAAGACTATTTTAATTTGTTCTTCTTCCCAATCCGATGATTTTATAGGCATGAGAATATAGTTTTTTCTAAACAGGCAAAAAACCACAGGAGTGCCTACGTATTTTGAAAGAACAATAGATGGTGTTCGGGAAGCCCCAATTTGGCGCTGGGCACTTTGTAGATGTAAAAACCAGCTCTCTGGTATTAAGCATCGTTTCTGTTTTACTATTCTAGAAAGAAAATAGAATTCAAATACAATTAATGCTAAAAAACAAATAGAACCAATGATCCAAATAATGCAGAAGTAATTAATTATGCTTAAGTTTCCATGAGAAGAAGTGTTTGCTTTTTCTGGTGTTAATGGTTCTTTGGAGATAGAATTACCTAATTCTAGTTCATTATTTTGTAAAATGCCGGCATAAGGAATTGGCAATTCTGAATTGATTTGAAAATTGTTTTCTGTTGGATTTAAAGAAACTGTACTAATAGTTGGTAACAATCCAATAAAAGGGAAAAGAATCAATAGTATAAAGGTTCCTTTCCATAATCGATATCGTAATTTGGCCGTCGTATTCGCTAATAATCGAGACAGATATAAAACGAAAAACAGGATACAAGTAGATTTTATGAAGATGTTTAATCCCCAATCCATTAAGGAAATTTCTGACCAGGAAATTATGTAATTACTCATTGTTCCTTTTGATTGTTTCTAACTTTTTCAATCATTTTACTAATTTCATCCAAATCCTCTTCGGTAATTTTTTTATCTGTTAATAAAGTAGAAACTACATTTGGTGCCGATTTATCAAAGTAAGTTTCCATAAGATGATTTAAAGCAGATTTTTTAGCGATCTCTTTTTTTACAGTAGGGAAATAGATGTATTTATTTTTGATCGATTTATGTTTTAGATATCCTTTCTTTTCAAGGATATTCATCAACATCCGGATAGAATTATATCCCGAGGGATCCGTTAGTTTTTCCAAAACTTCATTGACACTTCCTTCCCCAAGTTGGTGAAGGATATCCATGATTTGCCTTTCTCGTTTACTTAAATTTAAGTAATTTGTCTTTGTCATTTTATTTAAAATGGTAAGTGCAACTATTTTCGCACTTCCAAATATAAATAAGTTTTGTTTAGCCTCCAAGATAAGTGCGATATTTTTCGCAGATATTATCAAAATGATTATTGTTTTACTAGAACCTTTTATTGCAGATTCAAGTATCACCTTTACAAATTCACTTTTTAAGAATTTTGTGATTTTCACCATAATTTTAAGTAACTATTGTTAATAACATGTTTAATAACTCATTTTTTTCAATTTAAAATAAAGTGATTGTATCTTTATCTTTATAAAAGATAAAAAGGTCTTTTAATATTGTAATCATGCATTATTATGATTTTCATGTAGTACTTCAAGAAGTACCCGGAGAAATAAGTCTATGTTTTACCATTTCTGGTTGTCCATTAAGATGTGAAGGATGCCATTCACCGTTTTTGTGGAAAAAGGGAAGTGGAGAAAAACTAACCAAAAGCATGTATGAAGACATTCTAGATAGATATCATGGATTTGCCAGTTGTGTAATTTTTATGGGTGGAGAATGGTATAAAAAAGAATTAATAGATCATTTAAAATATGCTAAGGAGAAAGGATATAAAACTTGCCTATATACAGGTTTAGAAATGGTAGATGAGCAAATTCTTAAACATCTAACATGGATTAAAACGGGTAGATGGGATAAAACCTTAGGAGGGTTAGATAGTAAAATGACCAATCAACAGTTTATTGAAGTAAAAACAAAACAACAACTTAATCACTTATTCATTAAAAATTAAAAAAATTTATGATACGACTGTCAGACGACCAAATAGCTAAGAAGATCAGTTTTATAAACGATTATTTAGATTCTACAAATGCAGCAGATGGATCCAAGGTAGATGCCAATGCAAATGTAACTTCAAAGAATATTGCAACCATGGAGGCAGAGATTAATAAAGACATTAATATCCAGGTTAACCGAGCTTTGATAAAACAAAAAATTACTACGCTGTTTGGTGAGGATTTGGCTGATGAATATATCCGGCAAATCGAATCGCACGAAATATATGTACACGATGAGACTTCGTTAAAACCATATTGTGTATCCATCAGTATGTACCCATTTTTACTCGACGGACTTACAAAATTAGGAGGTGAAAGTCAAGCTCCTAAGCATTTAGAGAGTTACTGTGGGGAGTTTGTGAATCTGGTTTTTGCGGTAAGTTCTCAATTTGCAGGGGCACTAGCTACGGTAGAGTTTTTAATGTATTTTGATCATTTTGCAGCCAAGGACTATGGAGAGCATTATCTGAACACTCACAAAAAACTTATTGAAAATCATTTACAGCATGTAGTGTATGCCATTAATCAACCAGCAGCAGCCAGAGGGTATCAATCTGTATTTTGGAATATTTCTCTTTATGACGAAGCTTATTTTAACAGTATGTTTGGTGATTTTGTGTTTCCTGATATGACTAAACCATCCTGGCATAGTGTAAAAAGATTACAAGCATTCTTTATGAAATGGTTTAATGAAGAGCGAAAAAAAGCAGTACTTACTTTTCCTGTCGTGACTGCAGCAATGCTTGTGAAAGATGGTGCTCCTATTGATACAGAATTCACAGAAATGTGCGCTCGGGAGTTAAGCGAAGGAAATTCATTTTTTATCTATCAATCTGAAAATGCCGATAGTTTGGCATCCTGCTGTCGCTTAAGAAATGAGATAAGTGATAATACATTTAGCTACTCTCTTGGAGCAGGTGGTGTTGCAACGGGGTCTATTAATGTTATTACGCTTAATATGAATAGATTGATACAGAAAAATGCCAATATTATAGAAGAAGTAAAAAAGGTACATAAATACCAGGTAGCTTTCAGAAAGCTGATTGATGAGTATAATGATGTCGGGTTGTTGCCTGTATATCAAGCAGGTTTTATCTCTTTGGAAAAACAATTTTTGACCATTGGTATTAATGGAATGGTTGAAGCTGCAGAAAGTCAAGGTATTAAAGTTGGTAACAACGAGATTTATAAAAATCTTGTGAATCATTATCTTAAAATGATTTACAAAGAAAATAGAGCTGCAAAAAAACAATATGGTTACATGTTTAATACCGAATTTGTTCCTGCAGAAAACTTAGGAATAAAAAATGCCAAATGGGATAGAGAAGATGGGTTGTTTGTTCCCAGAGATTGCTATAACTCCTATTTCTATGTCGTCGAGGATGATAAGATCAATTCTCTGGATAAAATAATGTTGCACGGTAAGGATATTATTAAATACCTGGACGGAGGCTCTGCACTACATCTAAATCTTGAAGAAACCCCAAATAAAGAAGGTTTTATAAAACTAATTCATGCAACAGCGGCGGCAGGCTGTAACTATTTTTGTTTCAACATAAGAATTACTATTTGTAATGAATGCTCACATATTGATAAGCGTACTTTGTATAGATGTAATCAGTGCAAATCTGAAGACGTAGACCATGCGACTCGTGTTATAGGGTATCTAAAACGTGTGTCTAGTTTTAGCTCTGGTAGACAAAACGAGCATCAATTGAGGCATTACCATACGCAGCAGTCTAAACATAATCTTACAAATAAAAGAGTAGAACTTATGACAGGAAAACAGAAAGAGGATCAAATAGAAAATAGTATTAGAGTTTTAGAAGTTCTTAAAAAATGATAATTGTCATGTTTATTTCTAGTTCCATTTGCCAATTTTGACAGAAATAATCAGATAAGAAATCTGCAATTATGCAATTACAACAAAATTAATTGATCTTTATGAAACTACACTCATTTCATATTCCCGTAATGGGAATAGGTTTTACTATAGACACACCATTAAAAGTCTCCCATTTAGGCATAAACTCTGTTGTTTCTTTAGTTGACGATATGCTATTAGAAAAACTAAGAAAAATGTACTGTAATTTGTTTGAAGAGCCTTATAATGAAATTACAGAAAGTATAGAGGACTTTAGAGCTAAAAGGATTACTTCCTATCTTAATTTGATGAATGATTTAGCAGAAAAGAAGTTTGAAGAGCTTAAAAATATTTCGGCAGGGTTCAATAATGAGTTAAAACAATATTTAAACATTCTACCTAACACTTCTGATTTAAAACAGCGATTTAAGAAGTTGATTTCAACAAATTACAATATAAAAGACCTCAAGGATTTTATAGAAGATCATCTATGTATAGGTAGTATAGATGTTAATATCATGACTAAAGTAGATAAAGAAAATTACAAAGAAAAAGAGAAACTATCTACCGTATACAATGATGCTCACGCGGCGCTTAGAGGATATGCTAAAAGTGATTTATCTTCATCCGTAATACTTTCAGCAGGGATGAACCCAAGGCTGTATAATTATATGGAAGAATTTGAAGATTTTTATCCTGATAAAAATGGAAAGATTAAAAAGAAAATAGTTTTAAAAGTAAGTGATTACAGATCAGCGCTGATACAAGGAAAATTTCTTGCTAAAAAAGGGCTTTGGGTCTCAGAATACAGGATTGAATCCGGACTTAATTGTGGTGGTCATGCATTTGCAACCGATGGATATCTTCTGGGGCCTATATTGGCTCAATTTAGAGATCAAAAGGAGGAGTTGATACAAGAAATACATAAGATTATGGTTGAAGCGCTTTCCCATAAAAAGGGCTATATTCCTCAAGAACCTTTACCCGTAAAAATAACTGCTCAAGGAGGAGTAGGTACAGCAGAAGAACATCAGTTTTTACTTGAGTATTACAAAGTTGATTCTGTAGGTTGGGGAACACCATTTCTTTTGGTTCCGGAAGCAACAACTGTAGATGATAGTTCATTAGACAAATTAGTAAAAGCTAAGGAAGAAGATTTATATCTTAGCGATATCTCTCCTTTGGGCATACCTTTTAATAGCCTTAAAGGAAATACTAAAGATCAGGAAAAATTAGCTTTGATTGCAAAAAATAGGCCGGGAAGTTCTTGCCCTAAAAAATACGTGGCTTTAAATAAAGAATTTACAGAACAGGGGATGTGTACGGCATCTCGTCAATATCAACATTTAAAAATTAAGGAATTAGATGAGAAAGAACTTTCTAAAGATATGTATGAGACAGCATACAATAAAATCATAGAAAAATCATGTACCTGTGTTGGATTAGGAACTACTGCTTTATTGAAATATGACTTAAATACAAAAACCGAGGGTGAAGGTGTCTCTATTTGCCCCGGCCCCAATATGGCTTACTTTTCAAAGATTATGAGTTTAAAAGAAATAACTAGCCATATCTACGGAGAATCTAATGTAATTACAAGAACAGATCGTCCAAATATGTTCATAAAAGAACTAGGTATTTATATTGATTACTTAAAAACTAAGTTAGAAGAGACAAAAAGCCCCTTAAATAATAAGCAAAAAAAACATTTATTAACATTTGCAAAAAACTTAAGTGAAGGTGTTTCTTATTATAAAAATATTTTTAATGATGAGCTAAAAACGGTATCCAAAAACACTAAATCTCAGGTTTTATATGGTTTAGAAAAATGGAATGGTATTTTAAACCAAATAAATTCAGAAATAGATAATTTATGTAATCCCAATTAAAACATTGTCTATTTAAAATATGATATATATCATATTTATTGGTTTTGAACAATTATATTTTTGAATAAAAGATAAAAAGATCTTTTTATATTAATTTAAAATCAATAGTAACTATGTTATCTAAAAAACAAGCACGGAATTTCTTTCTGGGAGGGACATTGGTCACTTTTTTAGCATTTATAGGATTGACTATATATTCCTTTAGCGAGGGGCAAGATCAATCAAACTACACGAATATAACAGAACAAGTTGTGCGAGGAAAAAATCTATGGGAAACTAATAACTGTATGGGCTGTCATACAATTTTAGGAGAAGGAGCTTATTATGCACCAGAATTAACAAAGGTTCTCGACCGGCGTGGAGAAGGGTATGTAAAAGCCGTATTAATGACCCCGGTTCCCTGGGCACCCAACGGTAGAAAAATGGTTGCTTATGGTTTTTCAAAAGAAGAAGCAGAGGATTTAATAGCCTTTTTTGATTGGATAGACGATATAGATCTTAATGGTTTTGACACTGTTGTATCTCCATTAGCCAAAGATGAAAACTAACTAACTTAAAAAATATAACAAATGAAATATAAATCTCAAAAAGTAGCCTATTGGTTTTTTGCTTTGTCTATGCTGCTATTAGTCCTACAGATTACATACGGGTTTATTATGGGTTTTGCCCGCATTGGAATGGACGGGTTACATGATTTTATTCCTTTTAATACGGCAAGGGCAGTACATACTAATTTATTAGTGGTTTGGTTGTTATCCGGTTTCATGGGAGCGGCATATTATATCATACCAGAAGAATCTCAACGAGAACTCGTGAATGTAAAACTGGCCTATGTTCAGTTAATTTCTCTTGCACTAGTAGGAGTAACAGCCATCATAGGATACCATTTTAACTGGTGGGAAGGTCGTAAGTTTTTAGAAATACCGAGGCAATTGGATTTCTTGGTTGTTATTAATGTATTACTGTTCTTAGGACTAATATTGGCAACACTATTTAAAGGTAAACGAAGAACCACTACGGCATTGGTGCTGTCAATGGGCTTACTCTTTGCGGCATTATTATATCTTCCCGGAATGTTACCATTTGATAGCCAGGTGATGGATTCTTTCTTTCGCTGGTGGGTGGTGCATCTATGGGTAGAAGGTGTATGGGAACTTATCATGGGAGGGATTCTTTCTTTCTTATTAATCAAACTTACAGGTGTTGATCGTGAGGTTATAGAAAAATGGTTATATGTAATTGTAGGATTAACCTTTTTATCAGGAGTTTTAGGTACCGGTCACCATTATTATTATATAGGGGTTAATAAAATATGGTTGGTTGTAGGAGGGATATTTTCGGCTTTAGAACCTTTAGCTTTCCTGGCAATGGCACTTTTTGCAGTTAATATGTATCGAAAAGGAGAGAAAAAACACCCCAACACTATAGCTTTATTCTGGACTATTGGCTCTGCCATTGTATCCTTTGTCGGAGCAGGATTATTAGGTTTTGCACATACGTTACCACAAACTAATATATATACCCATGGAACCCTGGTTACGGCAATGCACGGTCATCTCGCCTTTTGGGGAGCGTATGCAATGATTGTACTCGCTATTATTAGTTATTCCCTACCAAACTTAACAGGAAGAAAATTATATGAAAGTATACGAGGAAGAGCTTCTTTCTGGACAGCAAATATTGGAATGATTGGCATGACTTTGGCTTTCGGAGTTGCTGGGGTAGCACAGGTATATTTAGAGCGTAAGTTTAAAATGGAATTTATGGAGGTGCAAAAGGAAATCAGTATTCATTTTGTAGTATTAATTCTTTGTGCCACTCTATTTACAATAGGTATTATTCTATATATAATTGATTTTATAAAGCATGGCCGTCCTAATGACGAAGCTATGGAAACTCTTAATAATTAATAGTATTAAAAGAATTTAAGATAAGGTCTAAAAAGGTATAAAGCTACTACATCTAATCCCGATAACAATTCGACCCCAAATTGTAAGTTGTGCCCCTTTTTAGACCTTGTTAAATTTTAAAAAAGTCAATATCATGGATAAACTGTTAGGTCACATAGTGCCAATCAATAAAAATCAAACAGAACGAGCAATAAATGGTACAGAATTAATTGATGTTCTTCCTTTTTATAAGCCTATTGCTAGAGAAGTAGAGGTTTTTGAACATGCGTATATAAATAAACTACCCGTGCTATTAAAAGGTCCTACAGGAACAGGGAAAACAAGATTTATTGAATTTATAGCACATCAATTAAAGAAAAAACTAATTACGATTTCTTGTCATGAAGAAACGTCATCAACAGATCTGATAGGGCGTTATATAATCAAAGGATCAGAAACTATATGGATAGATGGGCCTTTGACTATCGCCGTTAAACAAGGGGCGATAATTTATCTTGATGAAATTGCAGAAGCCAGGCCTGATATTATTGTAGCAATTCACGCTTTAACAGATCATAGGAGAGAATTATTCATTGATAAGTTGGGAGAAACTATAAAAGCACATCCAGATTTTATGTTGGTAGCTTCTTATAATCCTGGGTATCAAAAAGGATTTAAAGAACTAAAACCTTCAACAAGGCAACGGTTTATAGCAGTGTCATTTCAGTATTCGGCCCCTAAGTTAGAATCGGAAATCATAGAAAATGAAACAGGTATAGAAGGGAAATTGGCAAAAAAATTGGTCGATATTGCTAATAAAATCAGAAATCTAACAGAATTAGGATTAACAGAAACGGTTTCAACCAGATTATTAGTAGATGCAGCAAAATTGATACACTCTGGATTACCAAAACGACTTTCTGTCAAGGTAGCTGTGGTAGAACCCCTTACCGATGATATAGAAATAAGAGATGCATTAGTCGATTTATGTGATTTAATGATTTAATACCTATGTTTGAACCCGATGAGTATATATACAGTAAGGTTGTTAACTTTCTTAAAAAAAGGAAAAAAAAGTCTCAGGAGAAAATTCAATCTATAGTAAAGTTAGAGGATATAAAACCTAGACTAACTATACTGGCTAGAGCAATTACAGGAGAACCTATAGAGATCTTTGAAGCCGAACGAGAAGGTGGTTATAAAAACAATAATTTTTTCTTACCAGCTCGCTTTTCTGAGTTTATGACTATTGAGGAGAATATTTCGTTTTATCTATTTAGGATAGTATACCTATCTATTCAAAAGCACCTGGGATTTAATTTTATTCTTACCAATGAATATTCTACAGAACAAGCACAGAAGAAAGCAGAAGAAACGTCTCATAAAGTTTTGATTAAAGCCCGGGAACAATTCCCATTTATGGAAGAAGTATATCAAAAACTGAAATCCCATTATGAGATGATAACTCCAAAAGGTAAACAAAGAGATGATACATTTATCTACGGAAAATGGATGTATAATGATCCATTTTCAAAGCCTAAAAAAGTATTGAAAAATTTTTCCGAAAAGGCACAGGAGGCAATTCAGGATGAAATACAAACCATTCTTAGAGCTAATGCAGTAGAGGAGATTGTGAATATTGAATTAGACCAAAAAGCGCAAGAAGATTTTGTGCTTACTCATAATTTTGAAAAGGTAGAAACAGCTGAAGAATATGAAAACGGGTGGCGCGATTTTGATGGAGACGATGAGTTGGACGCTCATGCCGGAGCGTTGGAAGAGCTTACCATGAAACATACGGTACGGGTTGATGATCCTACACACTCTGTATACCAGGCCGACTTTATGGAGAATACAACTATTTCAGAAAGTGCCGAAACAGATAACAAAAGATATCATCTAACATATGATGAATGGGACTTTTCTAAACGAGCTTACAAACCTGATTTTTGTAAGGTTTATCCCAAAAATCAAATGGATACAGCCGTAGAATATTACAAGAAAACAATACAAGAAAATACATCAACTTTAACAGGATTACGTAAAATATTGACATCTGTAAATAATAAATACCAACAGCAACGGAGACAAGTTCAGGGAGAAGAATTTGATTTGGATATGATTACAGATCTTTTTACTGATGTACATTCGGGGCATACACCTTCAGAAAAAATATATCTATCAAAACGTAAAAAAGAAAAAGATCTTTCCATATTGATCCTTTTGGATGTTAGTTTATCCAGTGATGGATATGCTGCAGGAAATAAAGTGATAGATGTAGAAAAACAGGTATCTATTATTTTTGGAGAAATCCTGGAGGAGTTTGGGGTAGATTTTTCCATACAATGCTTTTACTCGAAAACCAGGAACTATTCTACCTATATCACCCTCAAAGGATTCGATGAAGATTGGAATAAAGCTAAGTATAAAATAGGTGCGGTATCACCCTGTGGATATACTCGTATAGGAGCAGCAATTAGGCACTCGGGAACATTGCTGGATCAGCGTGATACCAAAAATAAGTGGATAGTCCTTATTTCAGACGGAAAACCTAATGACTACGATAAATATGAAGGGAAGTATGGTATTAATGATGTAAAACAAGCGCTGCGAGAGTTAAAACGAAAACATATAAATTCGTATGCACTGGCTATAGAGGCACAGGCAAAATATTACTTGCCACAAATGTTTGGGCAGAATCTTTATCAGATCCTAACCACACCAACTGAACTTCTACAGTCTTTGGTGCTACTGTACGAGAAAATTAAACATCAGAATTAAGTAAAACTTTGCTAAGAAAACCTACTAAGCAAGAGAATTCTATACATTAAACCTTCTCTATAGAAAAGAAATCTCTTGCCGACCATATCTATATGCTTTTAATTGCGTTCATTATATCGAAATTTTTTAATATTGGTAGTATACGACCCTATTCATCAAATCCTTTAAGTGAAATTACAGTACCTTTTTTTTCAATTTCTTCAACCAGATCATTTAATGTCTTATCTCTAAATTTTTTTAAAATGTCTTTTTTAAAGGGCGAAACAATATGGTGAACCGGGCAGGGGTTTTCATCATTACACTTTGACAACCCTAAAAAACATTTATCAAACTTATCTGTACCATCAATACAGGAGATAATATCCCAAACTGATCTTTCCTTGTTTTTCTCATCAAGAAAGAACCCTCCCCCGGGACCTTTGGAAGAAGAGACAAGTTTGTTTGTGGTAAGTTGCCTTAATAATTTAGCTAAAAAAGGTTGAGGTGTCTCTAATTCCTCAGCAATCTTCTTAGCACCTATTTTATGAGTTTTATCGGTATGGATAGCCAAATAAAGCATTGCTCTGATGGCATAATTGCAAGCATTGGATAACATATGTGTTTTCTTTTTTTATCAAATATAATAAAAAGATAGTTTTATCTTCTATTATGATTTTTGTCATATTTTCCTGCAGTAGCTACTTCTATATTTGATATGTGAAAAGTATGGTCATCTTTATTGTTGCGCTCTTTATGCTTACCAAGCCTCTTTGGCCAATAGCAGAGTATATTGTAAATTACGATTACATTGTTAAAAACCTTTGTGAAAATAAAGAGAGACCCACTCTAAAATGTAATGGTAAATGTTACTTGACAAAACAGTTGGCCAGGGAATCCGAAGGAAAGGATAAAAATCCTTTTCAGAAAAAACAGTCTAAAACCGAAATTCACCATACTATTTTCTTTCAACAGCTTGTTATATTTGATTTTAAGAACGTTTCCGAAAATACTTTTCAAAACAATTATAAAACTTCAGAAAAACTAAATTCACTTTTATTTGCAAAAGATATTGCACCTCCACCAAAGATTGGATAATTAGACGATTAAAGGTATTAGTTTCTATATGACTTTTAGGAGGCAATTTCCCCTTAAACAATACCTCTTTTTATTCTGTGTTTAACAATCTAAAATACATCTGATGAAGATCATTACAGTTGTAAGCAACTCCTTATGCACTTTTTTGGAGTTAGTACTTATATGTACAAACTCGTCATACCTTTTAATGTATTTCCTTACCCTTTCCATTTTTGTCAATGGCCAAGAAGTAACTCAGGAAAAGCAAGGAGATACAATTTTACCTATTCATTTAGAAGAGGTTATTTTGATATCGGCCAAAAAGCATTTTGATTATCAAAAACAGGCAAAACCACTATCCTCAATAGATGAATACTTAGAATCTGCCCAAAAAGTAAATATGGTGAAACGTGGAGCTTATGCTTGGGAACCTATGCTAAACAATATGTCTTCTGAACGACTTTCTATCACCATAGATGGAATGAGAATTTTTGGAGCCTGTACAGATAAAATGGATCCCATTACCTCTTATGTCGATGTGTCCAACCTATCTGAAGCAAAAATTGCATCTGGTCAGCAAGGAGCTGAACAAGGGGTTTGTATAGGTGGAGCTATCGATTTAAAGATCGACAAAAGTAACTTCAAGGAAAACCTTTTTACAATGAGCCTTGAAGATGGTTTTGAAACGAATAATGAATTAAAAGTTTTGGGAGCTGAAGCTAATTATTCTAATGCAACGTTCTATATAGATGGTGACATCATCTATCGAAAAGCAGAAAATTATTTCGCAGGTGGAGGTGAAGAGGTTAATTTTTCACAATATGAAAAGTATAACCTTTCGTTAAATGGAGGATACAAATTTGATACAGGTCATCAACTAACTACGACCATAATCTATGATGAGGCACGTGATGTGGGGTATCCGGCTTTACCAATGGATGTTTCCCTGGCTCAGGCAGTAATCACTTCTGTAAGTTATGAACAAGATGCTTTGGGGATATTAAGTACATGGAAATCAAAGGTGTATTTTAATAAGGTGACCCACGTAATGGATGACTCGCAGAGACCAGACGTACCCATTCGAATGGATATGCCTGGTTGGAGTGATACCTATGGTTTTTTTTCTCAGGCTAATTTAAAAACTGACAAACACAGTTTTTTATTCAAACTAGACGGATTTTACAATAGATCCTTGGCAGAGATGACCATGTATCCCAATAATCCTGAAGAAGCTCCTATGTTTATGCTCACCTGGCCAGATGTACGTACTCTGAATACCGGTGTGTATATGGAGGATACAATAGGCTTCAAAGAGAGCTCACTGAAAGTATCTACTAGGGTTACGGCACATAATAATCGCATAGCAGATGAATTTGGCCTCAATAGTTTGCGTATTTTTTATCCTGACATTGAAGCATCACAGACACGTTTTCTTTCAAGCATCTCGGCACAATATAGTAAGCAATTCAAACCTTTTCAACTCAATTTTGGGGTGTCATACGGAACTCGTGCCCCATCGGTGTCAGAAGGGTATGGTTTCTATCTGTTCAACAGTTTTGATAATCACGACTATGTTGGAAATCCTGATTTACAAAATGAACAATCTATAGAAGCCAATGTCAAGATCTCCCTGAAAAAATCTAAGTTCACAATAAGTATGGATGGAAACATATTTAGAATGCCTGATTTTATAATTGGGGAAATAGACTCCACACTTAGTACAATGACCATTGGTGCAGATGGTGTAAAGATTTACACCAATTTAAGATATGCAGATATGATCAACTTATCATTGAATACTGAATATAAGATTCTACCAGAACTAATGTGGTCTGGTTTTGTTTCGTATCATCGAGGTGCAGATAATCAAAACCGTGATTTACCATTTATTAGCCCTTTGGCATATCGTTCTTTTATTAGGTATAATAAAGAGAGCCTTTATGGAGAATTAAGTATCAGAGGTGCAGGTAAACAAGTAAATTTTAATCCAGAGTTCGGCGAAGATCAAACACTTGCCTATACTGTATTTTCAATGGCTTTGGGCAAGACGTTTTACATATCCAACAACCAGCTATATGCCAAAGCGGGGATAGAAAATATCTTTGATAAGTACTATTCAACATACACAGATTGGAGAAATGTCCCAAGGATGGGACGCAATTTCTTTTTTACAATATCTTATAAAATCAATTAGTTACAAATTAAATTTCTTATTATGAAAACAATTAAATTATTTATATCGTTCACCATACTTTTTATCATTTTTGTTTCTTGTTCTTCAGATGACGATGACATAGTTGAAGTTAATCCGGTAGCAGAACTTAATTTGGTAACAGAATTTAAAACGAATGGACATATTATTGAGCTTTATTCTAAGAATAACAATTTTACAACAGGATATAATGAAGTTTATATTCGTATAAAGGATTTGACATCAGAAAATTATTTTTCTGATGCAGAAATCACTTGGATACCTATGATGCATATGGTAGACAGAGAACATTCCTGCCCAAAGTCTACATTAACTCTTACAGAAAATACAACAGTATCTAAAGGTTTTTTGATTTTTCAAATGTCTGGTAATGTTGAGGAATATTGGGATCTAAAATTGAATTATAAAGTGAATGGAAATACATTTGAGACAACTCATCGCATAGAGGTCTTTCTACCTGCAGATGGAAAACAAAAAGTTAGTGTTTTTAAAGGAAGCGATGATACACGGTATATTTTGGCTATGGTTGCCCCTGCAGAACCAGAGGTAAAAGTAAATGATTTTGTAGCAACCTTATACAAAATGGAAAATATGATGAGTTTTCCTGTGGTAGAGAACTACAAAATAACTGTGGATCCAAGAATGCCGGGAATGGGGAATCATAGTTCACCAAATAACAAAGATTTGACCTATGATGCTATATCGAAAATGTATAGAGGTAAGTTATCGCTAACAATGACAGGATATTGGAAAATTAATCTAAAACTGTTAAATGATAAAAATGAAGTTTTAAAAGGCGAAGATGTTACTGATGAAAACCCTGAAAGCAGTTTATACTTTGAACTGGAGTTTTAGTCGACTGAAGAATATATCGTTAAAAGACCATTCTATTGAATGGTCTTTTTCTTTATGAGTTCATATAACAAATCAGTCAGAAGTTCTTCAAAATATAAAAGTCATAATAAAAGACTTTTTTATCTTTTATTATGACTTTTATCATATTTTTCAACGGTGAATACTCCTATTTTTCGCTTTGTAAAGAATATGGTGGTAAAAGTGGATTTAAAAGATAAAATATACAAACTAAAAAAAGAAAAGAATGCCGTAATTCTGGCACATTATTATCAGCGTCCCGAGATACAAGAAGTTGCCGATTATGTTGGCGACAGTCTTGGGTTATCTCAAAAGGCAACCGGGATCAATGCAGATATTATAGTATTTGCCGGAGTACATTTTATGGCAGAGACAGCAAAAATTCTCAACCCTACAAGAAAAGTAGTTTTGCCGGACTTGAATGCCGGATGTTCTCTGGCTGATTCGTGCCCGTCAGATACGTTTGGTAATTTTACAGCATCATATCCCAACCATACTGTGATTACATATATTAATTGTTCTGCAGAGATTAAAGCAATGAGCGATTTGGTATGTACTTCTTCCAATGCATTAAAAATTGTGAATTCTGTACCAAAAGAAAAACCAATCATTTTTGCTCCGGATCAGAACCTGGGTAAATATATCATAAAACAAACAGGAAGAGATATGCTTTTGTGGGATGGTAGCTGTATCGTGCACGAAGCCTTTTGTATCAATAAATTATTAGAACTCTATCAAAAAAATCCAGGAGCTGTAATTATCGCCCATCCCGAGTCTGAAGAACATATTTTAAAAACGGCAACATATATTGGTTCTACGGCAGGAATGATAAACTATGTAAAGGAGCATTCTAAAGAGAAATTTATAGTAGCTACAGAAGCTGGTATATTACACGAAATGAGAAAGAAAGTGCCGGGAGTAGTATTAATTCCTGCTCCGATAAAAGAGGATAACACTTGTGCCTGTAGTGAATGTGCATATATGAAGGTTAATACACTACAGAAATTGTACGATTGTTTACTCAACGAAAGCCCGCAGATAGATGTCCCTTCAGCTATTAGAAAGAAGGCTTTACTACCTATAAAGCGAATGTTAGAACTTTCAAACTAGTATAAATGATTTCAGTAGATTATCTAGTTATAGGCTCGGGTGTAGCGGGATTAACTTTTGCAGTTAAAATAGCAGAACAGTTTCGAGAAAAAACAATCTGTATTGTTACCAAGACAGACGAAGAGGAATCAAATACCAAATATGCTCAGGGAGGAGTGGCGGTAGTGTTGGATTTTCAGGAAGACTCTTTTCAGAAGCATATACAAGATACTTTAATTGCCGGAGATGGTTTGTGCGACACATCGGTGGTAGAAATGGTGATTAAAGAAGGACCTAAAAGACTTACCGATTTGATATGTTGGGGGGCTAGTTTTGACTTAGACTATAATGGAAAATTGGATTTAGGCAAAGAAGGTGGTCATTCAGAATATCGAATAGCTCATCACAAAGATATTACAGGTTATGAAATAGAAACTGCCTTATTAAGACGTATTAATCAACTACCAAATATCACGCTTCTAAATCATCATTTTGCTGTTGATTTGATTACTGAACATCAAGTATATAAATTCGACCCAGACAATATTTCTTGTTACGGGGCTTATATTCTAAATCAAAAAAAGGGAAATATAGAAATTATAAAAGCTGGTGTGACCATATTGGCTACTGGAGGAATTGGTAGCGTATATGGGCATACGACCAACCCAACTATTGCGACAGGTGATGGTATCGCTATGGCTTATAGAGCCAAAGCACAGATTAGTGATATGGAGTTTGTTCAGTTTCATCCAACAGTATTATACGATGATAAAGAAGGCCAATCATTTCTAATATCAGAAGCGGTAAGAGGTTTCGGTGCATATTTAAAAAATAAGAACGGACATAGATTTATGTTAGATCATGATGAAAGAGGAGAACTTGCATCTAGAGATATTGTTTCCAGAAGTATAGATAACGAACTAAAAAAATCTGGAGAATCCTGTGTGTATTTAGATTGTACACATCTCCATATAGATGATTTCAGGATTCATTTTCCAAATATTTATGACGAATGTATATCCAGAAATATTGATGTTGAGAAAGACTGGATTCCGGTAGTGCCAGCATCACACTATTTGTGTGGAGGAATTGTTGTTGATAGAAATGGAAAGACCTCTATTCATAATCTGTTTGCCTGCGGAGAATGCTCAAGAACAGGATTGCACGGTGCAAATAGATTGGCATCCAATTCTCTATTAGAAGCGTTGGTTTATGCCCATAACATTTACAAATATTTATGTTCACACCCTGGTCAACAGGTTTCGATACAGATTCCTGATTGGGATGATCAAGGAACACATATCGATAAAGAACATATCTTCATAAACCATAATAGTAAGGAATTACAAGCCTTAATGAATGATTATGTGGGTATTGTGCGTAGTAATGCCCTCTTGATGAAAGCTATAATACATTTGGATTTGATGTATAAAGAAGTCGAAGAGCTTTACAAAAGATCAAAAATAAATACCACACTATGTGAATTAAGGAATATGATCAATGTTGCACATTTAATCATTAGTCAATCCTTAGAAAGAAAAGAAAACAGAGGAGGTTACTTTAATATCGACAATATATCACCAAAAAAGATTTTAGAAAACTATACATCATAAAACAATACTACTATGATACATGAAATAATTCAGGCCAGTATCCCCAAAGGAATTTCTTATGAAACTTATGTGGAATTAATAAATCAACTTGTTGCTGAAGGAAAAACAACGGGAGAAGAGCAAACCGAAGAACAGATAAACGTTACCAAATTAAATGCCAGTAGAATGCGTAGACTTGACAAGACCCTTGTAATTCCAAAACAGGCAATTCGAGCTTTTCAAAATATAAAGGAAAAACAAACCTGGCTTGTTCTTATGGAAAGTTGGTGTGCCGATGGAGCGCAAACAATTCCTATTCTAAACAAGATTTGTAATGAGAGGCCCAATATTGATCTAAAAATCTTATTAAGGGATGAAAATCGAGAGCTAATGGATCATTTTTTAACCAATGGAACACGTTCTATGCCAAAACTCATACTACTAGATAGTGAACATAATGTTTTAAATACCTGGGGCCCGAGATCTAGAATGGCAACCAATATGGTAGCAGCTTATAAAAGTCAAAATGGTAAAATTGATGATTCTTTTAAAAAGTTTCTTCAAATATGGTACAATAAAGATAAAGGAGAAGCGATAATTAAGGATTTAGTCGAGATGATTGAAAACGCAATGGCTTTGAAACAAAATCGACTATCTATGGGGAAATAGTTTGATTTTTAAAGCAAAAAATTTCCGAAAGGTAAACGTACCTTTCGGAAGTTTTAAAGAATAGTGAAAATGGGGAGTTCAACCTATTCTATTCTTCGGTAAAAGAAGACACATCTGTTTTTTTAACAGTCTGCTTTTCTATTTCCACCGCCTTTGGGAATAAGATATTATTCTCTAAATGAATGTGTAAATGTAAATCCTGCTCAAATTCTTTTAGTAGAGAGTATGCAACCCGATATGTGGTACAGGCATCTTCAGGAGGAGTATAATTTTCAGACAGTGCTGCAATTTTACGGAATCGCTCCCCTTCATTATCGTGTTCTTTCATCATCATAGAAATAGGATTTTCTACTGTTCCAAAATGCGGTGGTTGTACTTTGGTATGTTCCTCAAGATTTTTCATCATTTTTCTAATAAAAGGAAAGAGAATGATTTCTTCCTTTTTCATATGCTGTGTTAGTTCACCAGCTGCACCAATAAACAAATCGTTGATTTCAAAAAGTTCTGGACGACGTTCTCCGTGAACTTTGCAAAGTTTGGACAGATATTGAACTAGTATGGGGATGTTTTCTTCGACATATTTGTGATGTGTTTTTTCGATATAATCTGCCAATAGATCTAGAGGCCACGAATGATAATCAATAGCGGTATTATCTTTTTTGATTAGAATTTCGTTCAAACTATCCAAAAGGTATTCCACCTCAATTCCTTTTTTTTGACATACCTCTTCTATAGTTCTATGACCTTTACAGCAAAAATCAATTTCATTTTTTGAAAAAACAATTGCTGTTCTATAATCCCGAGCCACTATCTGTCCTACTTGAGTTTTTCCTAGTGTTTTCATAATTTCTATTTATAACTGTTTTTATTTTTTAATGTTAAATCAAATACAAACCAACACGTGGTTACTATCCCAACCCCAAAAATGACATCTCCAATAGATCTCAACCATTTCAGCATGTTCATAGTAGGATGTTGCATCAACTCGGCAGAGCGTGCATACCACATTCCATGTTCCATACTCTCTAATGCCTGCCATACACCAATGGGGAGTAAGCTTAATAAAGCCATAGCTAAAAGGCCAATATTTAAAGACCAAAAGGTGATTTTTAGAAGTTTTTGATTCCAGAGAATATTTCTATACAAGCTTCTCAAAACAAAAAGCATCAGACCTATACCAAGCATTCCGTAAACTCCAAATAAAGCAGTGTGTGCGTGAAGAGGTGTTGTGTTTAATCCTTGTACATAGTATAAAGCGATAGGAGGATTGATGATAAAACCAAAGATACCTGCACCAAGGAAGTTCCAGAAGGCTACTGCTATCATAAAGTAAATGGGCCATTTATAATCTTCGAGCCAGCGAGTTGCTTTAGACAATTTATAGTTATGGTATGCTTCGTATCCAATAAGAGTAAGAGGCACTACTTCTAAAGCACTAAATGTTGCTCCCAATGCCATTACAGCCGTTGGAGTGCCTGTAAAATATAAGTGATGAAAGGTTCCTAAAATTCCACCAGACATAAATATAATGGTGGCAAATAGTACATTTAAAGTAGCCGTTTTAGTTTTCAAAAGTCCAAGTCGTACAAATAGAAAAGCTATAACTACCGTAGCAAAAACTTCAAAAAACCCCTCTACCCAAAGGTGTACAACCCACCATCTCCAATATTCAGCAATTGCTAAATTGGTTTGTCTACCCCACATTAAACCTGCTCCGTAAAACATTGCTATAGCAGTGCACGAAATCAAAAACATAATGATTAAATTTTTTTCTTCCGTTTTTTTCTTAAGTACGGGAAGCAAAGGACGAACCATTAAAGCAAGCCATAGAAATAATCCAATCAGTAGAAAAATCTGCCAAAATCTACCTAAGTCAACGTATTCATACCCTTGATGTCCAAACCAAAAGTTTTCTATCAAGTTTAATTTTTGCATTACCCCGGCCCATTGACCCAGCATAGAGCCTACAACAATAATTAAAAGAGCTATAAATAAGAAATTTACACCAAAAACTTGAAATTTTGGATCCTTACCGGAAACAGCCGGAGCGATGTATAACCCTGTTGCAAGCCAAGCAGTCGCTATCCAAAAGATAGCCAATTGCGTATGCCATGTACGAGTAACAGAGTAGGGGAGGATTTGATCCAAAGGAATACCATAAAAACCATTTCCCTCAACACCATAATGAGCAGTTACAATACCTAATAACATTTGTACAACCATCAAAAGGCTTACGACCCAAAAATATTTTTTTATCATTCGCATAGAGGGTGTCACCCCTTGTTTTAGTAAAGGGTCTTCTGCCGGAGCAGGAATATTTTCATCCTCTCCTGACTTTATGTGATAAAAAACCAAAAGGCCTATACATAAAATCAATAATATAATACTCACACCAGACCATGTAAATAAACTAGTAGTAGGGGTATTACCCACTAATTCATCTGATGGCCAGTTATGAGTATAGGAAACAGTTTCTCCTGGCCTTTCTGTTACTGTTGCCCAGGTAGCCCAAAAGAAAAATGCAGTCATTTTTTGTGCCCTATCTTCACTTTTAATGGTGTTTTTAGGGATAGCATAGTCTATACGTAATTGATCAAATTTTGGGTCGTCGGTAAACAAGCCTTTATAATAAGTGCCCAGATACCGGATAGCTTCAATCCTTTCTTTTGAAATTGAAATTGTATTATTAGCTTTGTTATACGTATTGGTTCGCAGATTTTTTTGTAATCGTATTTTTAACGCAGCTTGTTGTTCGTCACCTATTTCATCATAGCTTTTATTAAAATCTGCCTTTGCATAGTTATTTAAGATAAACACAGCTTCGCGATGAAGCCAGTCTGCTGTCCAATCGGGGGCAACATATGCCCCGTGACCCCAGATTGATCCCACTTCCTGCCCACCAATGCTTTGCCAGATATTTTGACCTTCTTTAATCTCTTTTCCAGTAAAAATAACGGTGTTGTCTGATGAAATAATTTTATCTGGTATTGGGGGAGATTCTTGGTAAATCTCATAACCATAATAACCCAATACACCAAAGGATAGCAGTATAACCGCTGCAAATCCAAACCATAACTTTCGTTCTCTATTCATTTATTAACCTTTAAAATATTAATTCGGACAATTTTATCTTATTTGTTGTCAAATTTTTTTTAGATTTTTAAATATGATGTTCCAGATTTTATACCTAGTGCTAATTCTTCAAGGTTGGTAGACTCTAACATTTTTTTTAATTCATCTCTTACCGCCTTGAATTTATCATGTACAGGACAAGGATGGAGTTCATCACATATGCTAAGCCCCAAACCACAACCATTATATATACTATCACCGTCTATTGCATCTACTATTTTTGCAAGCTGTATTTCTGCTATTTTATTCTTTTCAATATCAAAACCTCCTGCTGCTCCTTTTGTAGAGTTTATGATATTATTTTTTGCTAATTTTTGAAGAATCTTAGCAGTGAATGCTTCGGGCGAATTAATTTCTCCAGCAATATCTTTAAGACTTACCCGAATTCCCTGATATGATTTAAGGGCGATAAAGATGGTTGCTTTTATTCCGTATTCACAAGCTTTTGAAAACATTCTTTTTTTAGTATAGATTATACCGCAAAGTTAACAATAATTTAATTAGGATAAAAACATCCGAAATATGATATTTATCATATGTAACCTCTTGCATTATTTCCTATTTTTACAAAAAAAAGATAAAATAGTCTTTTATTAAAAATTAAAAAATAGTATGAGTATGAAATCAAAAAAACCAATTTTACTAGTATCAGGTTTGGGGTTACTAATGGTAATTCTGCTGGTAGTATTTTCTTTTTACTCGGATAGTAAAGAAGCGGAGACAAAAAATTATTTAGGACCAGCAGGTATTCCTGTAAGTAGGGAAATGAGAGCAGAATTAACTGCGCCTCCTAATGTACCGGGACCAACCGGAAGGCGGAAAGCTAAGAAGCTAATTGTTGATATGGAAGTTTTAGAACAGGAGGGAGTGATGTCTGATGGGGTGAAGTATATATACTGGACATTTGGAGGTTCGGTACCCGGAAGTTTTATTAGATCTAAAATTGGAGATGAGGTAGAGTTTCATCTTAAGAATCATCCTGATAATAAATTACCACATAATATAGATTTACATGCAGTAACGGGTCCTGGAGGCGGGGCAACTTCATCCTTTGTAGCTCCCGGACACGAAACTCAGTTCTCTTTTAAAGTATTAAACCCAGGGCTCTATGTGTATCACTGTGCGACCGCACCCGTTGGAATGCATATAGCTAATGGTATGTATGGGTTAATTCTTGTTGAGCCAGAAGAAGGCTTACCTGAAGTAGATAAAGAATACTATATAATGCAAGGTGATTTTTATACCAAAGGAGAGAATGGAGAAAGAGGACTTCAGCCGTTCGATATGAAAAAAGCAGTAGATGAAGATGCAGACTATGTGGTGTTTAATGGGAAAGTTGGCTCATTAACCGGTGATAATGCGATTACTGCAAATGTTGGTGAAACCGTACGATTGTATGTAGGTAATGGTGGCCCAAATCTTGTGTCATCTTTTCACGTTATCGGTGAAATTTTTGATAGAGTAAGAGTAGAAGGTGGTGATTTTATCAATAACAATGTACAAACTACCCTTATTCCGGCAGGAGGTGCAGCCATCGTAGAATTCAAAGTTGATGTACCAGGAACCTTTATTTTGGTAGATCATTCAATTTTTAGGGCATTTAATAAAGGTGCTTTGGGCATGCTTAAAGTACAAGGAGATGAAAATAAAAAAATCTATTCCGGTAAACAAGAAGAAGGTGTGTATCAACCAGAAGGAAGCGGAATCCAGGAAATGCCTGTTGATAATGATTTAGTTCAAGTAAACAAGACAGCAACATCACTAAAAGAAAAAATGGAGTTTGGAAAAGCAACCTATATGCGAACATGCTTTGCCTGCCATCAGGCCGAGGGACAAGGTATACCTAATGCATTTCCTCCTCTGGCCAAATCAGATTATCTAAATGCCGATCTAGAACGGGCAATTGATATTGTATTACACGGAAAAACAGGAGAAATAACCGTAAATGGTAAAAAATACAATAGTGTAATGACAAAACAAGACATAACAGATGAGGAAGTGGCAAATGTGTTAACCTATATATATAATAGTTGGGGAAATTCCAAAAAAGAAGTTACACAGGCAATGGTAACTAGTAGAAGAAACGTTCATTAAAACTAAAAAACTTAGCTGATGACTCCTCCTTTGAAAATAGTATTATTACTGATTCTTAATACGTGTTTGTTATGTAGTGTTCAAGCTCAAAAGAATACTATGGTTACAGTAAAAGGAGGAGTTTATATTCCTTTATATGGTGTGGATTCTACTGCTGTTAAAGTCAATGATTTTTTAATGGATATTTATCCAGTATCAAATGTTGAGTTTTTATCGTTTGTGGAAAAATTTCCCGAATGGAAAAGAAGTAATATAAAACAACTATTTGCAGACAAAAACTATCTGTTATTTTGGAAAAATGATGCTGCTTTAGGAGAACAAGCACTACCGAACTCTCCGGTAACAAATGTCTCCTGGTTTGCTGCAAAGAAATACTGTGAATGTCAGGGAAAAAGACTACCCACAGTTGATGAATGGGAATATGCTGCTATGGCAGATCAACAAACTCCTGATGCAAGAAAAAAGAAAACCTATAATCAATACATTTTGGAGTGGTATGAAGCACCTAAGTCTTTCAATAATAAAATAGGATCCACTTTTAAAAACTACTGGGGAATTTATGATTTACACGGCCTGGTATGGGAATGGACACTAGATTTTAATTCAGTACTCATATCTGGTGAGTCTAGAAAAGATGTAGACAAAGACAGTAATTTGTTTTGCGGTAGCGCAGCTGTAGGAGCATCTGATCTTATGAATTATGCAGCCTTTATGCGTTATGCTTTTAGAGGCAGTATGAAAGCAAATTATTCAGTAAGAAATCTAGGATTTAGATGTGTAAAAGATAAAGACATACTACCATAAACGATATCAAATAATTACAAAAACTTATTTTTATGAAACGAATAAGTATACTACTCTTAGGAATAATGATAACCTGCTATTCTTGTACCTCTGAAAAGAAACGAGAGGCAGTGACCGTGTCAAAAACAAAAGAATATGACGCATCTATTTCTGAACTTTCTATTTACAACCTGCCCTCTGTTTGGACCACGCAAAACAATCGTAAAATTGAATTAAAAGAATTAAAAGGAGATGTTCTTGTAATGGTGATGATATATACTTCTTGTAAGGCGGCTTGCCCTAGATTGGTTGCAGATATGAGGGCAATAGAAGCACAAATACCTGAGACTAAAAAAGACAATGTTAAACTAGTGCTTGTAAGCATCGACCCAAAAACAGATACCCCCCAAAGGCTTAAAAAGTTCTCCATTGAAAATAAAATGGAATCTGATCAATGGTTGTTTCTTACAGGTTCTGAATCGGATACCAGAGAATTTGCCGCTGTGCTTGCCGTGAATTATAAGAAAATATCGCCGATGGATTTTTCACACTCCAATATTATTAGTGTTTTTAACCAGAGCGGAGAATTAGAGCATCAACAGGAAGGGCTGGGCGTAAATAATAAAGAAACAGTAGATAAAATCATAGAATTAGCCCGTTAAATCTAAAAAAGTTTAAATTACTTCATTTATAAAAAATCCAGAAAAAAAGATTTTTAATGCTAAATTGGCTAACAAAGAGCAAGTCTAGCTTATGATCAATAGTAAACGACATACTAATATATCGCTCACTTTCTTTCTCTTGGCTGCTGCTCTAGGTGTTTTTTTAAGATTTTTATATATTTTTAACCTAGCTGTTGATTATAGATATATAGTACATGCTCACTCTCATATAGCCTTACTTGGGTGGGTTTATATTGGATTGACAACTATATTTTATAAATTGTTTTTGAGTGAATTTGGTCTGGATAAACGATATAGAATTATTTTTTGGTTTACCCAATGTACACTATTAGGAATGTTGTTTAGCTTTCCGTTTCAGGGTTATGCGTTATTCTCGATAATTTTTTCTACGCTCTTCCTTTTTGCTTCTTATTGGTTTTCTTGGTTTTTTGTTAAAAACACAGCTGTTCAGTTTAAAGAAAACAGCTCGTATAGGTGCATGAAAATGGCTTTGTTTTATATGGTGGTTTCTAGTATTGGTCCATGGGCACTCGGTGTCATAATGACTACTTTGGGAACAGGTTCTATTTGGTATAGAATGGCTATATATTTTTATTTACATTTTCAATACAATGGATGGATGATCCTTGCTTTATTTGGACTTTTGTTTTTCATTCTTGAGGGTAGAGGAATCAAATTAACGCGCAAAGAATTCAATAGGTTTTTTGTGTTTATCAATTGGGGTATTATGTTAACTTTTTTTCTCTCTGTATTATGGACTAAACCTGCATTCATATACTACTTTTTGGGAGGAGTAGGTGGTTTTTTTCAGCTAATAGCATTATTATTCCTTTTTAGAATAATACTAAAATCAAAAACAGTAGTAAGAAAAATATTTTTCAAACCTCAATGGGAGCTCTTAAACGTTGTTGGCATTCTGATCGCTGTTAAATTCTTATTGCAATTGGTATCAGCTTTACCATACATTGCAAATCTAGCCGCAACCATTATCGATTTCACCATTGGTTATTTACATTGGACTTTTTTGGGTGTAGTAAGTATTGGGCTTTTTTTATTTTTAGAATATTTCAAGCTTATCAAAGTCTCTCAAAAAGGGTATTATATCTATTTATTTGGATTTGGATTAACAGAGCTGCTGATTTTTTATAAAGCAGTAGTCATATGGCTTGGTTTGAGTCTTTTTAAAGGATACTTCATTGTTCTTTCAACTGCAAGTATTGTCCTTTTGGTCGGTATAGGCTATCTGTTTGTGTTTAATTTGAAGCAAAGAGCTTGTTTAGAGGAAGTGAAAACCACTCATTAAGGCTTTTATGATTGTTTATTTACTAAATTCTATATCTTTCTTTTGAATACTATGAAAATCGCAACCTTCGGGTTGGTTAACCGACAGAGCTAAAGATTATTTATTAATATTCCTGATTTCACCATTAAGTCATAGGTAATGCACCTTATCAATATCAAAACCTTTTACCTTATGATCATCCAGTAAAATAAGAGTCTTTTGATTCTGAATACTTCTCAGTAATTGAAGAAGTAATTGCTGGGTTTTGATGTTTAATTCTTTTAAAGGCTCCTCAAGAATTAAAATAGGCTTTTTGGTAAGCAATGCCCTGCAATACATCAATATTTTTTGCTGTCCCGAGGTTAAGTTGCACCCCAGATCTCCTATTTTGCTTTCCAACTGTAGTTGATTTTGCTTGTCCTCATATTGTTGTAAATGCTGTAATAAAAATTCTGCTTTTTCTTTATTTTGATCTTTTCTATTGTAAACGACAGCCTCATAGACATCTCTTCCATACAATGGGAAGTCTTTTGATACGATGGAGATATTCTTTCTAATCGTCTTTTCAGATAACTCACTGCTTTGATGATGCCCAAATGAAATATCTCCTTTGGATGGAGATATTAATTTTAGCAAAAGACGTACAAAAGTAGATTTCCCGGATCCTGACATACCTTGTATGAGCGTAGTCCTATTTGTTGCTATAGATAAGTCCAGATCTTTGAATACGGTCTTTGCAGCATTAGGATATTCAAAATTAACATCCTTAAAGACAATTTCTTCTTTATTCAGGATTATATTTTCAAAAGGTAATTGATTCTCTTTGGGTAGGTTAAAGATATCAATGAGTTTGGAAAAGGAGATGTCTCCTAATTTCCAGATAATACTTACTCGTAAACTACGTCTTAACACAGGAAGTATAGAGATGATCAATAAGATAAGAACGAGTAGAGAAGAACCTCCTAAACTGTCATGAATACCTCGTGCAGAAGAAAATACATAAAACATAATAATTCCTAGCATACCATAGGTAATGGCAGGAATAATCGCTTGTAATAAAGCAACGATTTTGGCATAACGCTTTCCGATATCATAAAGATCATCAGATCGTTTTTGATATCGCTTTTCTTCAGGTTGATATTTGTTAAATGCTTTTAAGGCTATAATACCCCGTAAGCGGGTATTAACAAAGCTTAGCATTCCAGAACGGCTATTTCTTCTATCCAGAGAAGCTTTATATAAAGTCCGGTTAAGGATCCATAGTAGTGCTGATGAAACAAGAATACATCCCGCAATCATCAGACCCAAATACATATCAAAATATCCAATGGCCAAGACAACGATACATAATAAAACTATATCCTGAGCAAAACGTATCAATCCGTTTTTCATGTAGTTCTGAATACTTTTTAAATCACCGCTATACCTCAATAGATACTTTCCGATTCCTTTACTATCGTAAACGCCCATGGAGATTTGTAATTGGTTCTTAAAGAGTTGCTCCCGCAGTGTTTTGCTAAAGCGTTCTCCTACTAAAGCAATACCATAACGATTTAGATATTCAAATAATAACCGTAATAGAACCAGTGAGAAGAAAAAGATAAGAAAAGATCTAAAATCTGGAGCATCCATAAAAGGAATGAACTTAAAAGCGGCTAATCGATGTGAAGAAAAGCCAAAGCTAAGCTCATAGAATTTACCTATGCTAATTGGGATCATAATAGTAAGTATATTATAACACAAACCTGTGAGGAGAGCCAGAGCTACTAGCATTCCATTTTTATAACCAAAACTTTTGATAATACTCCATTTGTTGGATAACATAGTATGAATTTAATGAGGTTGTTCTTTATATAGTATAAGTGGAAGGTCAAACCCTGAAAGGAATCACTCTATAATTTTATCAGGGTTTGTTTTGACCCGCCACTTGAACTATTATGTTTTATTTATAAATCTAAAAATCTAACTTTTTGATCCGGCTGTAGCAGTTCGCATTGTTGTTGTATGCCAAACCACTTATATCGGTTGGCAGCAACAAAATCATAGATATGATCTCTAAGTGTTTTTGGGACCATCAAGAAAACTGTCGCCATACGCCAGGGAAAGTTTAGATTTCTACAGATGCGTAATACCGCATCACTCTTTTGATAGACATTACCATCTTCTATAAGTATAATAGATGACAGGTCTTGGGCAACATTGCTATTTGCCAGCAATTTTTCTGCAGTTTCTGATTGCAATGAAGCAAAACTATACCGTTTATTTTTTTCTCTTTTAAGGATGAATCGAATCCATCCATTACACAGGTTGCATACTCCATCAAATAAGACTACGGGTTTTGATGTTCCTTCCATCGAATCCTTGTTGGAAGATGTGGCGATCTGCTCTTTTTTTGATGGATTCCATAATTTTTCAACATCAAAGAATGAAAGAAATATCAAACCACTCATTTGATAGCGAAAGGTGATCCCCATAATAAAAAAGATACCCCAATGCATCATCCAGGTAAAAGCAGCCCAAATCATTCCCCATCTTCTTTTTACCAGAGCCAGGGGTGCTCCAAGCTCTAATACAAAAGTCAGAATCCCCATTCCCAGAAACAACCAGGTATGTTCGAATAAAAAATCGAATAAGGGAGCAGCTTCGGCACCAAGTATTTCTTTGCGTATGGCATCTACGGCAACTTGCGAACGCATTGCGCTTCCACTCACCCATTCCCAGGCCAGGTCACCGGCAAGCTTGGCGATCCCAGATAGTAAATAGGAACCTACTGTTGCCGCGCAAATCAATTGTATGGGCCATCCATATTGCCAATGGGCTTTGGGTGGTTTAAGACCTTTTTTGGCTTTTTTCCAGGCATCCCATGACCAGGCGTCGGCTGAGGCCACTAATCCTAGTATGACAATGTGTAGAATGAGTGCATTCCTGTTATGGTAAATCATAGACCACGAATTTCGATAGGTAAAGTACAGTAATACCGCCACCGCAAATGCAGGGCCGATACATTTAAATTTCCAACCTATGATGTAGAGTATATTCAGCAGAATTACTCCTATGCTTATCCACCAGAATACTTCTGAAGACAAAGGTTGACTCATCCAGCTTAATATTCCTATTGCTTCGAAGGCATCTGTATTTTTGACAACTCTCTGTAGCATATCAAAGCGTGAGAGTAAGTACCATAAGCTGAATAAACCTGTGGCAATACGTAACAATGCCAGTCGTTGCGGGGTCACCTTTATAAACCAGTGATCTCGTATTTTAGTAAAATAAGCACTCATCTTCGTTTAATTTTATGGATTGCTATTTTTCTCTCATGAACTGGAAGCGTATCTTTTTTTAGAAAATACTTTTCTAAATGATAATACCCTTTCACTAATTCGATACGTGCCAAATTGGAATAAGGATACCCTTTCTTTTTGGCAATTCGTTCTGCGACTTTTTGTGTGAATGCATTGGCTCTGTCAGATCGAGCCGCCTTCTTTATTTGTCTTCGTACCTGATTAAACCCTCCTGTGCCTGCAGCTTTGTAAGGAATTGCATAGCGATTTTGAGCTGAATCATATCCTACAAAATAATACAATCCGTAGGTTGCTTTTCGCTCCCTGGAAAACATGGGATAGTATGACAGCGGAAAGTTGTCTTTTGGTTTGCTAGCCCAATTTTCAATTACCGGAGACAAGACCAATGCGATGATAAATATACTTATCAATGTGGCCTGTTTCTGTGAATATTTCATTTGCTTGTGTTTATTGTTTTTAATCTAAAGAATTCTTCGAGGTTCTACCTCGGGGTTTAGAGGAAAGTTTAAAAACCTTAGGTTTTCATCAAACTAAAAATTAACTTTCTTCTGTTGAATACCTCGATAGCTCTGTCTCGGGGATTATTTATTGATCAGACCTGACTGCCGATAGGCATGGTGAAATTCGCATAACTAATCATTGCGCCTAGTATCGAAACTTTTAATTATGATCATTTCATGGAGCATAGTTTTTAAATGAACATTTACACCGCAACATTCACATCTTGTGAAAGTAAATCAACCAACAGATCCGATTGTAACAATTTGCTTAACGTAAGAATTGGGGTTGAAAATAGATTTTCAACTTCATCAACCAAAAGCGGGCTACCTGTAAACAAACCAGCAAGAGCAAACAAACGATCACCAAAAATAGGGGACAATAACTGTACACCACTGTTTACAGACAAACTGTCACAACAAGATAGAATAACATGATCGATGGTTTCTGTAAATAATGTATAGTTTAAGAGTGCACGTGTTTCTTTTTGATAAAGCCCGTCTGCAACCTCTATAACTACATAATCCAGTCCGGTTTTTGCTACATCAGATAATAATCCTTCATACAAGTCCATGATTGTATCTATTGAGGATAAGTAAGTTGAAGGGAAACCAAATTCTGAAAAATCACTTACAAAATCGGCACCACAATCATACGCCAACATTCTGTCTTTGTTGAAGACTGTACCGGTAAGTTTAATGTAAGCTACTTTGTATCCAGAAGTTTTTAATCCACGGCATAGGTAAGCAGCAGTGGTGGTTTTACCGCTATCCATACTAGAACCTATGGACAAGATGGTCTTAAAATTTCTTATTTTCTTAGCATTGAACTTTACAGGTTTTCTATGGTGATAAATAGTGTTGATTACCTCTCCTTGTTTCCCTCTGGCATATCCAACCAATCTAAGTTTGGTTGGGCCTTTAAGCTCTAATTTGTAAAACATAGATACTACAGTGCCTGCTACACCTCCTTTACCAAGCAAATCATACTCTTGGTGGTATCCTTCAGGCACATATCCCTCGAACTGATTACTTGCATAACGGTTGCCAAAAGCTAACATTATTTTATCCCCTGGGAAGATATAACAGTTTCTGCCCTCAAAGTCCTGAATTGCATTTAAAGAACCAATGCTTACTACTTCAAATACAGCTACGTCTCCAGCTACAGCCTGGTAGTCTTTAATAATTGTTTGGTCAATTTTATAATTGACTACATTTTTACAGATATTGGATTTCTTGATAGTTTTCATGATATAAATTGTTTAAGAATTAATTTTTATGTGTAATCTGTTCAGTTTTAAACTGAACAAGTGATTTAATTCGGTACTTACTTTATTGCTACTGCTTGTTTTGGCGTTGTTTTTGGAAAGTTACTTCCTATAGATGTAGGCCTTGGAGATTTTTTTCTCAAATCCAGTTGATAAGAAAACCGAAACATGACTACAGAAAAATTGTTGAATTGCCTACGGATTCTACCGTTTCTTGGATCTACTACATGTATTTCACGGTATTTATTGCCTATATTAAACTCAGTTTGTCTCATATAACTTAAACTGGCATTCGCTCTCTTAAACGGCCTGAAACGCACTCCCAAAGTGATTCTATGTGCATGGAGTCCATTTGGAGACTGTTTCACAACTTTTTCTCCAAATTCGTCTCGATACTGCAGAGGCTTTCCAGAGAGGTAATAATGGAGTTCATTGGTAATAAAAGGTGTGGTTTTAAGAGGTAATCCCCAGTTACCCCGATGAATTCGAAACCCATAACGCAAACGATATTCAAATTTGCTTCTCTCTGGAAAATGCCATTCTGCTCTAAAACTATTGGCAATTCGCAGTTTACCTAATCGTGCGTTTAACCTGAAACGACCTGTGAGTCGGTTTCTCGCCTCCTGATCCGGGTCTGAAGGATCTGATGATCTGATGTATCCCAGGCCAGTACTTATTCTCTTATTTATTCTGTATGTAACCCTCGCACTATTCTGCAATGATGATAACTCAAAAGGTTCCTGGCTGAACAATAACAACTGACCTACATTCAGCCTCCATTCTTTGGTAAGTTTGGCCTGCGCACTATGGCCGGTCCATAATTTAAGATCCTCTTGTGCTATCACTGGATTAGTGATGCAGCATATAAACAATACAGTTATTAACTTTAGTTTTATCACGATAATAATGTCTAATGGGTTATTATTTTTACTTTACTAGTCTTGTTATCGTTATAAGAAGGAAAAAGGGATAATGTGACAAACTTTTTTAGTTTTTTTTAAAAAAGCTGAAAAAACATCTTAAAACTGGCCATGTACGTGTCTGTAACACATTAATTTTGAGTCCTGTTTACCCAGAAGTCCTGTATTACTACGTATTTTCTTCATCAAACCCCAAAAGAAACAAATTTAATAGTGATATATTTCCGACCAGACACTATGTAGCGTTTAAGATTAAAAAAGATGAGTGAGCAGCCGTTGGAGTTTACAATTTTAGCCTTTGCGGGCAGATGAAGATGTGCGTATTACAAAAAGGAGGATGATCACCAATCCGGCTATTGCTATCCAGATCATAGGATTTGTAGATGTAGTGGGTGTATCTACCTCACCTAGTAGTATAAAATTAGCCCAGTAATACGGGTGTTTTTTGTTGGGCTCTGTTTTTGAAAGGTAGTCTAGTTTAGATTGATGTAACGCCAGATCTGTAGGGAGCCCTTCATGTATATTCTCTAAGAATGAAGTGGTAATAGACATAGAGCTGGCTTCAGAAGCATTCCATAAGCTGGACATGATATTATGTGCTCCGCCCAATAGAAAGGATTTGCTCATTCCCTGCACGCCTTCTCCGTTATATATTTTTCCGCTGGCCGAATGACAGGCACTTAGAAGCACTAAATCTGCATGTAATCGATTTGCATATAGATCCTGAGCAGAAAGTATAAAATTTTCCTGATGATCATCAAAAATAATACAAGACCTTCCAGGATCATCAATATCCACCAAGCCGTGTAAAGAGAGATGGATGATATCAGCATTAGGACTATGCTTCAAAAAATTCTCTAATGAGGCTTCATCATCGATGTATGTCTTTCCGTCAAAAATTGCGGCCCCTCGTTTTATTTCTTCATGAGACAATGCTAATTGCACTAAATTTTCGTTTCCAAAGAATTGCTTGCGTGCTCTTAGTTTTTTATTAAGATCATTAGTGTATTTGGTTCCAAAACCGATATAATTTTGTTGCCTGACCTGACTGTGTTCTCGAAACAACAATGCTATAGAATATGAATACGAGATGGCATACTCTTCAATCAAATAATTGTCAGCGTTTTTATTTCCATCAATCAATGCTTCAAAAGATAGTTTGTGAAGTTGACCATCAGGAATAATGCACAGACGACTTATCTCTGGATCTATCTCTTTAAATCCTTTTTGAAGACATTTTTCAAATATTAATTTTGAAAGCCTTTTTGATACTTCTGTCTTTGGGTTATGGCATTGTGCAATAAAATCATCAAGTGCTGTTTTGATCTCATCATCATAAGGAATGGCAACCGGAAAAAACTGTTTTCGTGTTAGCCAAAAGCTGTATATCATATCTTCTGAAACAAAATATTCTACCACAGCCATATCTTTTGGTAGGTCTCTTTGTACTTCCTTTAGTTTAGGCGGACGAACAAATGCATATTTTTCTTTAAAATATGCGGGTTCTTTCTTTTCGATTTCTTTAAGGTAACTACCTAATGCATATTGTGCTTTTGTATAGGTTTGTAGTAGTGAATCTTTATTTGTAGTAGCTTCTGTAAGCAACGTTTGTTGAGTATGCATCTCTTCACGCAAAGCTTTTTCTTGATCTACTATTTCTTTTGAAACATTAGTTTGAAATGCATTAGATTGGTTTAATTCATATTGAAGTACAATAGCTTTGGTTTTTGAAGAAAAATAATATGCCTCTTCGAGATAAAAATGCTCTCCTGTAATTTTATACAACTCTAGCGCATCTTCGACAGCTTTTCCATAATGCTCGAACTTTAGATTTAAAAAATCCAGCTTAGATTGTTCGAATTGAAATGAGACCAGACTCCGATTAATTACAGAATCAATCTTATGTTGTGTCTGTAAGGCTTTTTTAAGAAACTTTATGTTATTGGAATCTTCGTATTTAGCTTTAAAAATCTTTGCCTTTAATTCTATTAATCTTATTAGATGAGAATCGTCAAGAGCTTTTGATTTTCTTATAATGGGTAAATGATCTCTATCAAAATTACCTGTAGGTACTAATATATCAAATGCTTTGTTTAGGTTATGATTTCCTTTTTCTATACCTCCTTTTCTAATTAATATATCGCTAAGATTTTCATAGGCATGAACTATTGATAATTTACTCTCTCCTTTATTAACCATAGTATTTCTGATATCTAATGATCTTACAAGATTTTCTTCTGCAAGATTAAAACTTTCTTCTTCTAGCTGTATCATTGCCATTAATTCTAATCCAATTGCATAATAGTAAGGCTTATTTTGATTATTTAACAAATTAAGAGCCTTTTGAGCCATTTGTTTTGCAGTTTTGTACTCCTTACTCTCTAGATAGGTTGTTCCGGCATTTAGATAAACCCAAGCTAGATTAAGTTTTGGAATTGTTTCTGGAAAGTTTCTATGAATGGATAAAGCACCATCAATATACTCTTTAGCTTTTTCGTATTCTTTGAAGCTGTTATTCATTACAATAAGATCATTAAACACCTCAAATTGTTTCGCTTCTGCATCATCTTGTTGTTTATAGAGGTTAATTGCGTTTTTATAATATAATTCTGAACGAAAAACATCATTCTTATTCTTATAAAATTTACCTACCCCATGGTATTTACGTGCCAATTTATAGCTAGGATAGAGTGTGTCGTTTTCAAAAATGTAAAGTGCTTCATCTATATATAATTTGGCTGTTTCTATGTCATTAAGATACTGATATGCAATCCCTATATTATATATTGTGTTAGCCTTTTCAGAAGGAGGTACTTGTTCACAGTTTTTCCAAATATTCAGAGTTTTATTTTTATAATAATGAATAGCTTCTTTTTCATTATTGCGCTTGTAGTATGAAACTCCTATTTTATGAAAAATTTTTCCTTTATAATAGCAATCTAAAGCTGTAAACTCTGGTTGCACTTTTATAAGGTTAATTAAAACTATATTTTTTTCATAATTGCCTTCCTTAATATTTTGATTAATCTGTTTATATTGTTTATTAAAATAGGTAGTATCAATCTGTACTGAGGCCCAGGTAAAAGAGGCAAAAAAAAGGAAATAAGTGGTTAAGATGGTAACAGTATTCAAAACCATGAGTATAGATTATCAGTAGCGATGTAAACCAGGCATACTATTTAAAGTGCTAAGATACTATAAAATGTTAAAATTTTACGGGTATCCGTAAATTAAACTTAGATAAATATACCATTGAAAACGAAAAGGATAAACATATGTTATACTTAAAAGTATTTCATCATAATCTATTATTTTTAGTCGTAAATATTGCTAATTATTTTATGTATGAAAAACCTAAAAAAAGCAGATTTAAAAGATATAAAGAAAAATCCAATAAAATTAGAAAGAGAACAACTTAGGAAAGTCTATGGTGGAGCACAAGTTACAAGTGCTAAAGATAAAACAGAAATAGATTAGTTTTTTCTTTTAAAGTGTTAAAAACTGTTCAAGCATTATAAATAATAATGCTTGAACAGTTTTTATATTTAAGTCATTTAGACTATTAATTTTTAATAACTACTTGTGTTTGGGAATAATCTCCACTATCGACTTTTGCAAAGTATACCCCGGGCCATAGCTGTTGAGTTTGTGCGACGTTAATTAAGTGCTGGTCTTGCCCTGGGATAAAATGATTTTGGAATAGTAGGATGCCTTGTTGGTTAAATATTGAAACAGTAATGTCCTGTGGTATATTTTTACTTATTTGTAACTGAAGTGTTTCTCTAAACGGGTTGGGGAAAAACCTGGGCTTTGTTTTAGAATCCAACGCTCCGATAGATGTATTGATACGAGTGTTACATCCATTGCCAAGCTGGTTAAATGCTGAGGAAAAATTAATAATTCCATTAGCAACTACTTTTTCAAAGAAATCTGATGATGTTGTAGACGTATTAATCAAGCTACATTTAATGTTTTGGTAATCAAAAGTGGTCTGATGTGTAGCCAGTATAGTGGCTAGTGCAGTCATATTGGCAGAGGCAAAAGATGTTCCTGATTGATAAGCTATAGTTCCATTTAGACCAGGACCCGGAATATTCTCACCCAACAATGCCACATCTACAGCATATTGCCCATAACTGCTGAAGTTACTTAACTTATTGTCTTTACAACTTATTGAAGCTACAGATAAAATATTACTGTTAGGATAGGAGGCAGGAAATGATATAATAGTATCACTGTCATTGTTTTCGTTGGTATTACCAGCCGCTGCTACTACCATAGCACCCATTTGTTCTGCATAATCTACAGCTAGTTTTAGAGGTTTACCCGTTGTATTTACATTTTTATTTTGATAGCTAAAACTAAAATTTAAAATATTTGCTCCTTCGTTTACCGCATCTAAGATGGCAGGAATAAGGTTGGATATAAACCCTCGTCCCAGAGCATCATGCGTTTTCCGTATATCAAATGATACTGCAGATGGTGTTCCTTGTTGATTCAATAAATGATGAATTACTCCTGCAATATGGGTACCATGACCATTTTGATCATCAGGCACCTCGTCATCATCAATATAATCATACCCGGTATATTCTGTAATGTTGAAGGAATATCCCGGAAAATTTCCATCTGCCTGAGGTGTGAAGCCGGTATCAAAAATTGAAATTTTTATAGGGTTGGTTCCTGTAGCGTATTGAGGAACCACATTATCAAAACAGAAACCCTGGATGTCTACAGGTTGTCGAGGCACAATATGACCTATATTAAACTCAACTCCTTCAACATCAGTTTTTCCTTCAGCACCTTGTACTTGACCATCTATATTGGTAACGGTTTGCCCAGCTGCATTGGTGTATGGAAATAACACGGTATTCCACAATCTTAGGTTAATTTCCGGACGGTACCAGATCTCTTCAGAATTTAGTTCATCTAATAAATTATCTACAGCCTGTTGGCTTATTGCCGGATCTAAGGTTACAAAAAACAGTGATGGGTGTTTGATAATACAATTATCGTCATCATCGTCATCGTCATCATCGCAATCATCATCTTCATCATCATCATCATCGTCATCATCATCATCTCTAAATTGATTAACCGGCTCATTTTCATTAGCTGGATTACTATTACTTTGTTGGCCGAGAATCGGTAATTGAAACAGTAAGATAAGAATTAAGAGTGTGAAATATTTTAAAGTTTTCATGTTCAAGTGGATTAATGATTTTAATTTTTCAGAGTATAGTTTTATTAAATTAGCAGCTATTTTTCATCCAGTTGTTTTAACAATTGTTGTGCTTGTTGGTAGTTCCATTCATTGCTGCCAATTTGTTTCAACAGCGTTTCTGCTTTCTCGTTTTGTTTATTAAGCAGATAAGCCAGAGAACGATACCAATGTATTTCCTGTTTAAACCGGTCACTTTTGATCCCGTTTTCTTCAAATTTTCGAATAGCTTCAGAATACCGATTATTTAATAGAAGTGCCAACCCATGGTAATACATGTCTTCTTCATTGGCTGCTTCTAAGTTTTGGTAGTACTTAGTTGATTGTTCATAATCCTTATTGTTAAAAGCCTGGATGGCCAATGTTCTATTCTCATCTTCATCTACGATGCCTTTAGAAGCCCCCGGATGCAGTATTTCCTGCTTATTTAAATATTGCTGGGCCATTGTATATGGATCTGAAGGTGCAGTATAGAATACTTGCAGAGCTATTAGTAAACTTATACAGGCAGCCGCAGCCAAAAATATTTTTATGTAGTTAGAGGAGGAAACCTTCTTTTTCGTGCTGGTCTCGTTCCTTACTATACCGTGATCACTATTTAGCATTCCCTGCCATTTCATCTTTAGATCTTCGTCAAGTTTTTTTTTCAGAACCTCTTCGAAGATTTGATCTTCTTCTTTTTTAGAGATATCAGGATCCAGCAATTTTTTTAATTTGTCTTTCATCTGTTCTTTTTTATTGTTTTCAGACCAAATTGGTCTTTAAGTTGTTGGATACAACGCTCTTTCTGTTTTCTAATCGTTGCAGGGGTTTTTTGAACTTCCTCTGCTATTTCTGTTAACTTCATTTTTCCATAGAAATGCCAGGTGAGCAATTGTTTACAGGAGTCTCCTAATCGTTTCCAGGCTTTATTAAACTGACCTAATTCTTCTGACCCTGTTGATTCTATATCTGCCTCCCGATCCCGATAGCTATCGGGATGAGCCAGGAAAGCCACGCCTTCTTCTATACTTGTTGTCTCTTTTTTAAGGTTTTTAAGTAACATCTGAGATGCCATCTTAGTGAAAAGAAACCGTAAGTTTCCATACTGTAACTTTCCGTCTATAAATCGTGTTCTAAACTCAAGTAACGCATCCATTGTTGCATCATAAGCATCCTCGTGGGTTGCTCTATATTTTCTACATAGATATTTCAAGGTTTCTTCGAATTGTTTAAGAAACACTTGCTCAAAAAAACAGGTATCATTTCTTTTTAGATCTGCTATCAATTTTTCAAACGATGCTTCAGTTAGTCCAAAATTTTTATGTTTCATTCTTATTAGCTTTAGCCTTCCCGGGATATAGAATTATGGGGCTAAGTTACTAAGAAAAAAATAGTTTAATTACGTGGTTTATTTACCCTTATAAGCTAGGAAATTGTAAAACGTGACAAGGTTTAGTTAAAAATTGTTAACCTTTTTTATCTTAATTGTTGAATGTTTATTTAACATACTAATATTAAGTAGTTTAAGATAAATTTCACGCATTCATAACCTGGGTTTAATCGAAAAGAATTCTTCTTATGGAGGTTATTGAAGGTCGCCACAGTAAATCATCAACCATTATACGTTGGCAGAGTGGCTTCACAGCCTGGCTTATCGATTGAAAAGCACTAAGATCCTGCATGATTATGACAACTATCAGGGTTCTTTAAATGATTATTCTTATTCACAATACAGCAAAGGAGCCGGCAAACCCAGATTTACCGAAAAGGTAGCCGAGTTAAGTCAGTTCTTTGCCCGTACCAACAAAAAAGTTCCCCCAACACCCAATCAAACTGAAGAGTAACTAGTTTGGTTTGTGTAAAACCCTTCCGGCGGGCCGAAAAGACCCTCGGTTGGGTTACAGAGACCTAAGTTTTAACAAATAAAGCTGAAATTTCAAGGAGACGGGTTAAAACTTCCATCAAAAAGACCCATCGAAGGGTTAAAAAGGCCCTCGGTTTAACCCCGAGAGTTAAAATTTCAAGCTATAAGGCTGAAATTTCAAAGGCAATTGTTAAAAATTCAGGTTATGCAGCTAAAATTTTAACAAATGAAGTCGAAATTTCAAGTACCCGAGTTAAAATTTTCGTCGAAAAGACCCATCAGAGGGCCAAAAAGACCCGCGGTTCTACCTCGAGGGTTAAAATTTCAACTCCGAGGATTGAAATTTCAAGAGCAATTGTTAAAAATTCAACCCGTAAGGTTAAAATTTTAAGGTCGGAGGCTAAAATTTTAGGGTCAGAGGTTAAAATTTCGACCTCTGAAGTTAAAATTTCAAACCCACAACTCTTAACAAAACCCCTAACCCAAAACCATCGAACTACCCCAATTGTCAATAGAAAATGTGCAAAAATACAAATCACTAGACACCGAAAATCATGAAAATCATCATCCAATACATTGCCCTTGTGGGGACTAAGGGTGATGTTTAGAATGAGGAGTCGGGTGACCGAAGTCTGTGAGAAACGAGGTTTGAGAACGCTGCGCTGTGAGGTATGAGGAGTTGGAAGACAGAAGATTTTGTGTTATTTACTTCTAGACAACGGCCTGTACTTAGTTTTTATCTGATATCGATTAGATAAAAGAATTTTTTATGTACAAAACTTACCAATCCCTCTTCTAAAAAATATGATGTTAACCTTTTTGGCCTAAAAACATAGATAGAAAAACCGATCTCCCCACTATTGGAATGAGTAACATGCTTGATGGCCGCAAAGAAAAGAATACCAAAATATCTAAATGATTTGATATGAGAAATAATTCTGAAGAGAAAACAGAAGCGCCAGAGCCATCTGATGCAAACAGTATCCAGACATTAACACAAGAACAAGCCACAGAATCGAATGCCATTCAAATCCCTTCGATCTCCCTCCCAAAAGGTGGTGGAGCCCTAAAAGGGATTGATGAAAAGTTTGAAGTAAACCCTGCCAATGGTACAGCAGGTCTTTCCATACCTCTTCCCGTTTCACCTTCACGCAACGGTTTTCATCCTTCCTTGTCGTTAAGTTATAATTCAGGTAGTGGCAATAGTCCATTTGGTTTGGGATGGTCTCTTACATATCCTGCAATTCATCGTAAAACCGACAAAAGATTGCCCAGATATCAGGAAGGAGAAGATGTCTTTATGTTTTCAGGAGCCGAAGACCTGGTTCCCTTTCTGGAAGAAGATACTACTACCGGGGCATTGGTGGTGAAGGAAATAACTACCACAGATGGGTATACGGCAACAAGGTATCGCCCCCGTGTTGAAGGCGGCTTTGCCAAAATTGAAAAGATCTACCATGTTTCACATGGGGTGTATTGGAAAGTAACCACCCGCGATAATATAGTTACTATTTTTGGAAGAACCTCTGCCGGAAGAATTTCTGATCCGGGCGATCCTGAGAGAATTTTTCAATGGCTACCGGAATTTAGCTATGACAATAAAGGCAACTACATTCAATATCATTATAAAAAAGATAGTAATATAACAACAGATGGAACCCTTCAGGAAGACCCCAGTATTCCCAATGAAGTGTATGAAAAAAACAGAAAATCGGGAGTAGCGCTTTTTACCAACACCTATTTAAAACGGGTTGCCTATGGTAACCGGGATGCATATTACCCTGATGTATTGCGACCTTATGATCCTCAAAACCCTGAAAACAATGAACATTTTTTTGAAATAGTTATCGATTATGGTGAGCATGACCAGGAGAATCCATCCCCTGTTGATGAAGGAATTTGGGAGTACAGAGTAGATGCTTTTTCTTCCTATCGATCTGGTTTCGAGATCAGGACCAACCGTTTGTGCAAAAGGATACTCATGTTTCATCATTTTAACGATGAACATCAGTTTACAGGTACCCTCGAGGAAACACCTTTTGGAGAAAACTATCTGGTGCGTTCACTGGATCTGGAATATGAACCTTCATCCATCAATGATTCAGGGCAAACCGAAGTAACCTATTTACAATCGGTCACACAAACCGGATACATACGCAAACCCGATGGAACGTATAGCAAAAAGTCTTTACCTCCAACAACATATACCTATCAGGAACTCCACTGGAATACAGAAATCAAAAATATTAGTAAAGAAGATATCATAAATGCTCCGGTAGGATTGACCAACAATTATGAATGGGTAGATCTATATGGAGAAGGTATTTCGGGTATTTTAACAGAGCAGGGTGAAGGATGGTACTATAAAAGCAACCTGGGAAAAACCGGTGATAATGACATTGTGAAATTCACCAACGCCCAACCGGTTTTTCCTAAACCTTCATTTACCGGTTTTGGGAACGGGGTGTTATCGCTACAGGATCTGGAAGCCAATGGAGAAAAACAAATTGTAGTAAATAGCCCGGGAGTTCAGGGATATTTTGAATTAACAAATACGAATGATTGGAAAAACTTTCGTCCGTTTGAGCAACGGGTCAATAGCAATCTCCAGGATCCCAATACCCGATTACTGGATCTGGACGGTGATGGGCAACCCGAATTGGTCATGACCGAAGAACATGTTTTTGCCTGGTATGCCGCAGACGGAAAACGAGGATATCAACCTGTTGAATTTACTGCAAAAACCTTTGATGAAGAACAGGGGCCGGCTATTGTATTTGCCGATGCCGAGCAAACTATTTTTCTGGCTGATATGTCTGGAGATGGACTGACAGATATTGTTCGCATCCGCAACGGCGAGATCTGCTACTGGGCCAATATGGGGTATGGAGATTTTAGTGCCAGAATCACCATGGGGAATGCACCCGTATTTGATCATCCTGAAGCATTTAACCCTCGATATCTGCACCTGGCAGATGTGTCAGGAACCGGAGCTACCGATATCATATATCTGGGGCAGCACACTTTTAAGGCCTTTATCAACCTCAGTGGAAACGCCTGGAGTGACGCACATACCATCGAACCCTTCTTCCCAATAGATCAAAACAGCAAACTATCGGTGATCGATTTGCTGGGCACCGGAACCGCTTGCATCGTATGGTCTTCAGATCTGCCTGCCGAGGCCAATGCTCCCATGCGCTATATCGACCTGATGCATAGCAAGAAACCCCACATATTGACAAACTACATAAACAATTTGGGGAAAGAGACTTCTTTTAAGTACAAGAGCGCAACACATTTTTATCTGGAAGATAAACAGCAGGGGAATCCCTGGATCACCAAATTGCCTTTTCCGGTACAGGTAGTAGCCAAAACTATCGTGACCGATACCATTACCAGGGTTCGTTTCACCAGTGAATATCGATACCACCACGGATATTATGACCATCCCGAACGGGAGTTCCGGGGTTTTGGGATGGTAGAACAATTGGATACCGAATTTTATGAAGATTGGAAACGTAACAATGCCGGGAACTTATTGGAAAAATCCGAACAGTTGTACCAGGCACCGGTACTCACCAAAACCTGGTATCATACAGGAGCTTTCTTAAACCGGGAGCAAATACTTTCTCATTTTGAAACCACCTACTGGTATGAAGTATATAACCGGGCGTTTCCTGAAAGTTCGCTCACCATAGCAGAACCGAAACTTCCTGACGGAAAAGTAGTAGCAGCACCAAATACTGGTTTTGATACAGATACGCTCAGCACCGATGAGTGGCGGGAAGCATTACGGGCATGCAAAGGAATGGTACTGAGACAAGAAGTATTTTCATTGGATGCCCCGGCGGTACATGCTACCCTCCAGGAACGCCAAAAGCAATTCACACCGTATTCCGTAGCTACACACAATTGTCATATCCAATGGTTGCAACCCAGGGATAAAAATTCATATGCGGTTTTTATGGTCACCCAAAGTGAAGCCTTAAGCATTCAATACGAACGCAATCCCGAAGACCCAAGAATTGCCCATACCATAAATGTAAAGATCGACGAACTGGGCCATGTGCTGGAAGCGGCTTCGGTAGTATATCCGAGAAAATCGATTCCTAAGCAGCAGGCTTTTGCACAGTTGCGAACTGAAGCGGCTGGATTGACCTATGCCAGGGAAGAAGAAAAAAACACCTATATAGACAGCTTTGTCTTTGCCGAAGCCGAGCAGGGAAAAACCTGGATTTCCTATACCCAAAATACTTTTACGCAGGATATCACAGAAAATCACACCTATCGTCTGCGGCTACCGGCTACGATAAAAGCTTTTGAAATCACAGGACTTCCATCGGCAACTACTTTATACCGGCCTGAAGATTTTGAAACGGTCCTCGATCCTTCCCGGGAGATCTCCTATCAAGCAGTGCCCGATCTTTCCCGGGTTCAGCACCGATTGATAGAATATATACAAAACACGTATTATAATGAAAACCTCAATGGGGAATTGCCACTGGGGCAAATGGCCTCGCATGGCATTCCGTATCAGGGATATCAGCTTGCCTATACTCCGGCATTGTTAGCACACATTTTTGACGCTGGCCAGTTGCCTGCAGATACCACGGCATTGGAAAATCTGCTAAGTGACAATGACAACAATACCAATGGAGATCAAACTTATAGCCAGTGTCGGTTTGTACATCGTGGCGATGAAAATTGGTGGATACGCTCAGGAACGGTTCAGTTTTTAAATGATGGTGAGGATCTTATCGATGTACAACAACGTTTTTTTTCACCAGTGGCCTATGTCGATCCCTTTGGTTCGGAAACCAGGGTAACGTATTATAGCGATTATTATTTGTTTGTAGCGAGTACTACCGATGCTGTAGGAAATGAATCTCATGTAGATACCTTCAATTTCAGAATCCTGACTCCCACACAGATGCGGGATATCAATAACAACATATCTGCAGTGCTTTTGGATGAACTGGGATTGGTAAAAGCCATGGCGGCAATGGGCAAAGGAACAGAGGCAGATGCTCTTACAGGGCTAACAGAATATACAGATACTTCAGAGAGGGAAACCATTCAAACATATTTTACCATATCCGATGGCAATCGCCTACACATCATAGCGCGTCAGTTGCTGCAAAATGCCACAGTCCGATTTGTTTATGATTTCGATCGCTACCAAAATTCGGCAGCATTGCTGGAAGCACAACTGGATAGTTCCTCAGAAATACAGGAATGTGAAAAAATAACACTATTACCAACGGTAGCAGGGAATATTGCCAGAGAACGGCACCATCAGGATATTCTCAGTGATCCTGAAGTTACCGAAAGCCCTTTACAACTCAGTTTTGAATACTCAGAAGGGATGGGGAATGTCGCCATGACCAAAGTACAGGCCGAACCCGGAGAGGCCCTGCAACTGGCCATTCGGCCCGATTGCAGCTACACCGTAGAAACCATCGACACTGGTGCTGCACTCCGGTGGATCGGTAACGGCCGTACAATATTGAATAACAAGGGCAACCCTGTAAAACAATACGAACCCTACTTTTCGGTCAATCCCTTTTATGAAGATCATAAAGAGCTGGTAGAACGCGGAGTGACCCCGGTAATCTATTACGATGCGGTAGGACGCACCATTCGCACCGAGCTCCCCGACGGAACCCATACCCGGGTGCAGTTTGATGCCTGGCAGCAAAGCAGTTATGACCAAAACGATACGATTTTAGAGAATGATGATCCGTTGGCTTCCGGCAATAGCTGGTATAAAGCCCGAATTTCAGGGACATTGGGAGCAGCAGCGCAAAAAGCAGCCGAAAAGGCGGCAATACATCATAACACGCCCTCCCAATTGTTTCTCGACTCTCTGGGGCGGCCTGTGATGAGTGTCGCGCACAACCGCTGGGAAGAACAGCGCACAGGCCAGCCCCCTATGGTATACCAGGAATACTATGCTACCCGTATTATACTTGATATCGAGGGGAACCCAAAAGCAGTGATTGATGCACGAGCCAATACCGTAATGTCCTGGAAATATGATATGCTGGGGCACCGGGTCCATCAACACAGTATGGATGCCGGACGCCGCTGGATGCTCAACAATGTGGCGGGCAACCCCATTACCACCTGGGATGAGCGCGGACATGTTTTTAGCTATACCTATGACATCCTGCAACGCCCTTTAACCACCCATGTAAGCGGGGGTGATGGCAGTACTCCCTTAGACCATAGCATTACAAGGATCGTGTATGGAGAAGGTCTTTCAGATGCTCAGGCGCGTAACCTCAGGGGACAGGTATATCAGCAATATGATACCAGTGGTCTGCTGCAAACCGAACGGCTGGACTTTAAAGGCAATCTGCTGCAGGTTACACGGCAATTGGCTGCAGCCTATGATGCAGCGGCGATTCACTGGCCGGCCATAGTTCCTGCCGGTCTGTTGGAAAGTGAGATATATACCAAAACTACCGTATATGATGCCCTGAACCGCATGGTAACGATGCATAATTGGCACTATAATACCACCGATGCCGGAAGGTATGTTCCGCAATACAATGCTCGAGGACTACTAGTATCTGAAGCGCTAACCGTAAACGGGAGCACCGCAGAGGCGGTTAGAAACATTCAATACAACGAGAAAGGCCAGCGAATGGCCATGCACTACGGCAATGGCACCATGACCCGGTATTATTATGATCCATTAACCTATCGGTTGGTACAGTTGCGTACTACACGCAACCCCAGACCCGGAGAAACCCTGCCCACCCTACCGGGGGATATGACCGATGCTAATGTGTTTCAAAACTTGTTCTATACCTATGATTCGGTAGGAAATATCACCGAGATCTATGACAATGCTTTTGAACCGGTGTTTTTTAACAACCAGATCGTATTGCCACGTAATCGGTATACGTATGACAGCCTGTACCGGTTGATCCTGGCTACAGGCAGGGAAAACAGCACATTTAACACTGCTCCGCAACAGCAGGAACATGCAGCAGCTACGGCAAGTTTCCCGATTAGTGACCCGTTGGCTTCCCGAAACTATACGCAGCGCTATATATATGACAGTGTAGGGAATATCCTGCTCATGCGGCATTGGGCCGGCAATGGGGAGCAAACCGAGCGCTGGACCCGAAATTATATATATGCAACCGATAGCAACCGCTTGTTACGTACCTATACCAACAGCAACCCGACAGGAATTATATATATCTATGATGCTCATGGCAGTATGCTGAACTTCAACAATACACCGGCGGCCTATACCCCGCTATGGGACTATCGTGATATGATCCGGGAGGTATCTATGGGCGGTGGCGGTACCGCTTTTTACCAATATGATGGAACCAAACAACGTACCCGTAAACGGATTACAAGAAACGATGGTAGTATCGAAGAACGTATCTACCTGGAGGGCATGGAATTTTACCGTAAATGGCAGGGCATTACTGAACTGGAAGCTATAGAGACTCACCATTTGTTTGTAGATGACCAGCGGATCTTACTGGTAGAAGATGTACTACGCTCTAACGAGGCCCATTTACCCATAGCCACCTTATACCGATACCAGTACAGCAACCATTTAGGGTCTGTAGGGCTAGAGCTGACTGCCGAAGCAGCTATTATTTCGTATGAAGAATACCATCCTTATGGTACTCCGGCCTACAATGCCAACAATACTGCCATACAAGCTGCAGCCAAGCGCTACCGCTATACCGGGATGGAGCGGGACGAAGAAAGTGGGTTAAATTACCATACCGCTCGTTATTACCTGCCCTGGTTAGGACGGTGGTTGAGTAGTGATCCGATTGGGGTTAAGGGAGGGATTAATGTTTATGAATATGTAAAATCTGGACTGCCTAATCTCAAAGATACAAAGGGAAAGCAACCGGAAGAGACATTAGAATCGGATCCCGCACAACTTATGTCGCTTTGGCCTTATGGAACACCAGTTCCTGATAGACAGAGTGTAGGACACAATGTCCAAAGACATCATGTAGTAGAGGCATCTGTGCGCGCTGCCCAAAGAGGAAGAACAGGAAGGCAACAACGAGCGATTTCATCAGCTGCAGGACAAAGCACGGTTTTAGTAGAAACCGGGAGAGGCTATTACCATACTATAGCAGGAAGATATTTAAGAGAAATTCGATTAAGAGTAAGATCAGGTGTAATCACCAGTGAATCAGATTTAATTGATGCAGTTAGACAAGCGCATCAGCTCGCGGCAGAGGATGCCAGGGTAAGTATCGATCAATCGGTTATAGATGCGGCAATTTTGGAAGATCAGGCATTATTGCATGAAACACTGGAAACGACCAGGGCCGAACTGGAAAGTGCAGCAGCTGAAGCTACAACTACGGTCACAGACGAATCTATTGATACTGCTTTTTCCGAACAGGATTCAAATGATTCTCAAGAAGAGCAGGATGACCCTAGACCTCCTATCCCTATTTTTTTTACCGTCGATGATGAAGACCCACCAACAAGAACCACTAGAGAAGCTGAACGCTTACAAATTAGAGTGCAACGATTCGCAGAAAGGCTTGATGAAATTGAAATACCCGAGGAGGAGGAAGTAGAAGTTGAAGTTGAAGTGGATGATCATGGTAATGAAAATGTAGTTGAGCGTCAAGGAGGTCGACTTGATACAGGCCCTTCAACTTTAGATTGGCTCGCATTATTAGGTTTAGGAGCACTTACCGTCGGAGCTGCTTTATTCCCATTTGATGGACCAGTTGGGGAGGCTGCAGCCGGAACAGGATTCATGGCTCAGCTAGTTCGAATGGGCTTAATAGCTGCTTTTTAAATAGCACGTATTTATACTGGATGGCGCGGAAATGTTTTCCGTGCCTATCGCTACCGCTAGCATCCAGTAAGTGAGTAGTATGATAAGAAAAGAGTAAAAAAACAAAACAAAAAAATACAAACATAAATCATTACAATCATGCCAAGTAAAAAATATAAAATCAAAGGGCTGGTGCTTAACCAGCAGACCAAAGAAAAACTTTCAGGAGTTAAAGTAGTGCTTTGGGATAAAGACGTCAAACATTCCGACCTGTTGGGAGAGGCCATCACCACTGCCCAGGGGAAATTTACAATAGAATTTAATGAATCGCATTTTGAGGACCATCCAAAAGATTATCATCCCGATGTCTTTGTACGGATCTATCAGGATGGACGCTTAATTCATACCACAGAACGCTCTGTGTTTCAGGACCTGCCTCCCGGGGAGCATGCTTTTACCTTCGAAGTAGCAGACGAAGTAGCTCCCGAAGGATTGTATAGGGTAAGTGGTCAGGTATTCAATGCCCAGGGGGAGCCGGCAGAAGGGTTCCGGGTAGATGTGTATGATAAAGATATGCGCTCAGAAGAATTCCTGGGATCGGGGTACACAGATGCATCCGGGTATTATGAAGTGAGCTATCAACAAAGCCAGTTTTTACGCGTAGAAAAAAAACAAGCCGACCTGTTGGCCAGAATACCGGGCTTTTTTCAGGAACCATTTGCAGAATCCGAAGTACTGTTTAACGCTCCTCAAGAAGCAACCATTGATCTTACCCTTAATGAAAATGTACAGACCGGCCTTTCAGAATTCGAGAAATATATAACATGCATTACTCCATTGATCGATTCGGTTCTGATTAGTGAATTGACCGAAGAAGATTTGAAATTCTTACAAGGCGAAACCGAAATCCCTGCAGATCATTTAACATTTTTACAATTGGCACATGCGTATCATCTCGGTTTTCAGGGGATCATTATTCCTGAATTCTATTACGGGATCTTCAGGCAAGGCATCACCACCGATCCCAATGCCTTGTTTGAGATACGATTTACAGATCTTGAAGCTGCTATTCGCAAGTCTATAGAAGAAAATATCATTCCGCTTTCCCTGCAAGGAGAACTTGATGGATTTCAGGACAATTGGGGGTATGCCATGGGTTCGGTGCTTCCCAATAATACCGACGAGCAGCCTGCACATTTAGGACAAATTCTCCAGACTTCTTCGATCGATTACAACGCTCAGGAACAATTTTTAACGGTATATCGGTCTTATGAAGGCGATGAAGATACTTTTTGGAATACCGTTATCGATAGCGATCCGGTACTTCAACCCTTACGCAGAGAATTGGAATTTACGATACAAACATCCAATCTTATCGGAAAACATCTCCCATTGTTGCAGGAACTGCAATTTAAAAAACAAAACAACGGCATTGCTACGGCTCGCGAATTGGCCAGATTTTCCACCACCGAAGATTGGCTGGATATCCTGACCAATCCCGAATCTGGTACGAACATGCTTCCCATACCTGCTTTTATCAATGGAGAAACCGATGAAGAGAAAAGAGAAAATTATGCCCGGCTGCTTTCTCGTCAGGTAGAATTATACTTTCCTACCGCAGTACTGGCCACCAATCTACAAAGAGATGCAGTATATGAAGCGTCTGATATGGCTACTTTCTTTACACTAAATACCGATTTTGACCTGGAAACCAATAATGTGGAAGCCTATTTTGATAGTGGTGATGCGGAAACAGGGGACATAACCAATATTGAAGGATTGAAAATGGAACTAAGTGCTTTTCAGCGACTGATGAATGTAGCTCCGGTGGTAGACCGGTTTAACCATATCAAACTACTGAAACAGGAAGGGTATGAGTCTGCAACAACCGTGTCCGCAGTTCCCAAAGATATTTTTGTAGATAAGATGAAAGATCACATAGACCCGGAAGCCGCTAAAGTGATACACGACCGGGCCTCTTTTATAGATGATCGTTTGACACTTACCTTTGGAGCCATCAATGATCTTACCATATCTTCCGTACAATTAGAGGTAACGGGAGACGATACCGCCCATGCGGAAGCGGCATTAAGTGAATATTTACCCGATTGGCGAGCGTTGTACGGGTCCATTGATTTTTGTTCCTGTAAACACTGTCGCTCGGTATACAGCCCTGCAGCGTATTTTGTCGATCTGTTGCAATATCTGCATAACGGCGCCAAAAACGATCGTCGTGAGATTCCAACAGATCCATCTACGGGAGAAACCCCACTGCAGGTGGCACTCAAACGCCGACCCGATCTGGCGCATTTACCATTAACCTGCGAAAACACCAATACGGTATTGCCCTATATCGACCTGGTCAACGAGATCATGGAACATTATGTGGCCCATGCTGATGGCCTAACCAGCTTTAGAGGACATGACACTGGAGATACGGAAACGACCACACTACAGGCAAATCCGCAACATACACTTATGGAAGCCTATAGCCGTTTGGCCGAGGCGGTGTATCCGCTCGAATTTCCATATCATCAACCCTTAGAGGTGATCAAAACCTATCTGGGGCATTTGCAATCCAGCCGATTCGAGCTTGGCAGTACTTTTGCCACCGATGATAGCGAAACGACCCAACGGGCACTTACCGCCGCATTTTTTAACCTTAGCGAACTGGAATATCAGATAATCACCGGGGAAGATTTTGATGAAACGCGAGATGGGCGTTCGTTGGCCACACACTTTGGATACGATGCTACGGTATCTGATACCGTGTTATCGGAACGACTCGCTCATGTGCCGGTTTTACTGGAACGCACAGGGATAGAATATAAAGACCTGGTTGCGATCTTAAAAACCAGGATCATCAATGAACATCTCGAAACCATAACCTATATCGAAAACCTGTTTAAGAATATAGAAATATCTCCGGCAGGAATCTATTACAAACTGAGAAGTATCTATGAAAACAGCCCGATTTCCAACTTTGAGGAAGAATTGATTCAGGCGCTGGTGGAAGCAGAGCTGGACCGGGACGAATTTGATACCTGGGTAGAAGAGCATTTTGAAAGCTTTCAGGCGATCCTTACGCTGCATGAAGATGGAGATTCTTGTAATCTGGACAATATGTTCATCAGAACCGTGCAAAGTTTGTATGAAGAGGTGCAAGGATTTATTCCCGCAGAAACGCTATCGAAATTACATCGTCTTATCCGTTTATGGAAAAGAAGTTCGTTTACGATCGAGGAATTGGATCTGATTTTTGCAGCATTTAATGTGCACGATATCACTCCAGCTGTTTTGGAGCAGTTGGCAACACTACAACGCATTCGGGAAGAGATTTCGATTCCTTTGGAATCGTTACTTACCCTTTGGGGTCCGATCAACACCTATGGTACAAAAACGCTGTATCGCAAATTATTCCTGAATAAAGCATTATCCAGCGACAATAATGTATTTACGGCAGATGTCCTGGGGCGCTACCTAAGAACAAGTTTAAAACCTATGAATGCCCATTTGCAAACCATCCAGGGAGCGTTTGGGATTTCATCTGAAGAAAGTATAGCGATAACTGAAGCAGCAACCATAGACATGGATCACGATATGGATCTGGGAATGGTAAGTATCGTATATCGGTATGTGATCCTGGCCAAGGCGTTACGATTAGAAATTAATCAGTTGATTGCACTTATTGAACTCATAGGAATCGATCCGTTTAGCAGCAGCTGGGATACCGATATTCAGCGATTTACCGATATAGACCCCGAAAAAACACGACAGTTTATCGATGAAGTTAAAAAGATACAACAGTCTGAATTTCCGGTAGAAACACTTTCCTACATTGTTACCGGAACGCAGGATACGTCCAATCCAGGGGTTAAAAAGGAAACGGTTTTGGCAGTCATCAAAGAGTTGCGCTCTGCATTTATTCAAATTGACGAAACATATCCGGTAACCGATTTGGTAGATGAAGCGTTATTGGGACAACAACTGGCACTTGTTTTTGATGAGGAAGTGGTTACCCGGATCCTGCAATTGATTCAGGGAACATCGGTCTTTATAGCAAATGTTACTCCAGATTTGGATATTGAGATTCCGGAGGAACTGCAGGAAAAAGTGATTTATAATGACGATCCGGGGATACTGCAATTCGAGGGGATCATGTCGTCTGCCGAGCAAACACTTCTGGAAAGTATTCCCGGAATTGATGCTGCCTTCACAGCAGGTATTCAATCCTTATATGAGCAACCGGAAGTGTTTATTCAAAATACGTTATCCGGGGTCTTTGGCACTGAAATAGCAAGTGGGATGCAAACACTTTTAAATCGTCCTTCCACCGCTAGCCCACTATCAGCAGAAGAAAAATGGGTCTATTTTTATGAGGTGTACCTTCCTTTCCTTAAAAAACGATTGAAAGCAGAGACGACCCATACCCAGCTATCACAAATCCTTCAGTTGGATGAAAAACAAGTAGCTGTACTATTGGCACATGATACGAATCCCTGGGCCGATGTGGTTGCATTTTCCGGGTTAACACGAGATGCGGGTGCTTCAACTTCGGTAGATGAGATAGTAGACTTCCGATGGAGTGAAGAAGATATTGTTCCTGATAATGTTCAATGGGAAGGAAGGATTGAAATAGAGACGAATGAACCGCTAACCTTTGTGGTAAAGGTAAGACAACCGGAAGAACATGTTCAGTTATGGATCAACGAAGAGCTGGTGGTACAACGCCGGGCAGCTAGCGATCCCCTTTCGGTTCAGGGCAGCACCGAAGTGGCACTGGAAGCAGGAAAGTTGTACGCCTTTAGGCTGGATTATCAACGGAACGCAGCCGATGATGGAGGCGTTCACCTTAGCTGGATGACACCGAGCCAGCCGCAAAGCATTATTCCAACTTCGTATCTCTACCCTAAACACAGTTTTGATCTCTTTAACGATCGCATACAGATCTGGAACAGGGCAAGTGTGTGGATGCGTGGGTTCCAACTGTCACATCTGGAAATGGATTATTTTCAAAATCATTCTTCAGACTTTGCCGGCTTTGATCTTTTTAACCCTCAGTTTGATGCCTGGAATAGCATGTCTTCATATGGGAACTTGCGACAGATTTTTGATAAGGAAATCGTACTGCTGGATATTTTTAGGAAAGCAACTTCAACAGATCCGGTATCGACACTATCGGAAATGCTGGATATGATCGTAGCAGCCTGCGATTGGGATCTGGAAACCCTCGAGGTATGGACCAGCCATTTTAGCACAGAGGTGAATGACTTCCGAAATGAACGAATAGTACAGCATTTGTATACATCTTTGCAAGTACTTGACAAGTTTGGATTACCGCTTGCTCAGGTTTTGGGAGGAGCACGTTTGAATGAGCATTTTGAGTGGTACCATGGCATGGCAGAAGGCCTGAAACCAGTAGTGCGGGCCAAGTATGAAGAAGATACGTGGCTTACCGTTGCAGCGCAACTCAACGATCAGATCAGGGAAAGTCAACAACAACACCTGATTCGGTACCTGTTGGCCCGGCCGGAGATCAAGGCCTGGGGGATACAGGATGCCAATGGTTTGTTTGATTACTTCCTGATCGATGTACAAATGGATGCCTGTATGGATACCTCCCGTATCAAACAGGCAATCTCTTCGGTACAATTGTTTGTGACCCGTTGTTTCCTGAACCTGGAAAGTGAGATTCAAACCCCGGATACCATAGATTTGGAATATGGGGTATCTCCTGCATACCTGTCTAAATCTCATTGGGAATGGATGAAAAACTATCGGGTTTGGGAAGCCAACCGCAAAGTATTTGTATATCCTGAAAACTGGATCGAACCTGAGTTGAGAGATGATAAAAGTCCGTTCTTTAAGGACCTGGAATCTGAATTGTTACAAAATGATATTACCGAAGGTACGGCAGAAACTGCCTTCCGGAATTATTTATATCAGTTGAATAAAGTAGCCAAATTAGACATTTGTGGGATGTATGAAGACACCAGGAATCGAATGACACACTACTTTGGCAGAACTACCGGTACTCCTTATACCTATTATTACAGAAGGTATCACCAGGAAGAGGCACATTGGAGTGCCTGGGAGCCGGTAGATCTGGATATTCAGGGCATTGAAGATGGCGATCAAAGCGGAGTACATCTTATTCCCGTCGTTTGGAAAGACCGATTGTTTTTATTCTGGCCGATCTTTATAAAAAAAGCGGAACCACAAGATCCCGAGAGAACTAATTTTTATGGTATTGCCGAAAAACCTGTAGAGGAGCAACAGCCAAAGGAATATTGGGAGGTAAACATGGCTTGGAGTGAATATAAAGACGGAAACTGGACCCCCAAACAGGTATCTCCGGAGTTTCATGAAACTGGTTTGTTTGCTGACCCTAAACGTATCTTTTTTAGTATTGAGGAGTTGTATGGATCTTCAAAAATTAAAATTAGTTTCTTAGATATGGAATCATTTGGAAATAATCCGGAAAAATCCTTTATCTATTCTAGTATTTATAATCCTGTTGAACTTTTACCTTCAAACTATGAACTAGAGTCTAAATCGGGAAGAATAAATTATGGAACTAATTGGTATTTGTATTTGTATTTGGATTTAGGGTTGTCCTTTTCCATTGAAAAGTATGAAGAATATTATAATAAGAAAAAACGGACACTTGGAGATAATTTGATACTAAGAACAGGAAGCAATGTGAAAACGTATTTGCATAAGGGGAAAAACTTTGAGATTATTTTTGATCCGAAACAAGGTTTCTTTCCTCAGAAAGATGTAGATATATATTTGTCTCCCTTTATCTATCAGGATAATCAGCGAGGCTATCTGGCGGTTCCGATACAATTCAGAATACCGCTTCAGGAAGATATTGGCCATGATGCTTATGAATTGCCGCAATTTGATATTACCCTGGATAACGGGCTGAGGGTTTCCCGACGCTCAAGGACCGGTACGCGAATGGTAGATGCCACCTTTTTGAAATTTGAGACAATGTATCACCCTTATGCCGATCAATTTATAGAAACACTAAATCAAAGTGGGATAGCATCTCTGATGGCAGCAGATACAAATACAACAGATTTTCCCGATGATATGGGGAGTGTTTTTGACAGAACCTATAGCCCATCGCTATCAGTATGGCCAACTTTTCCGAAGGAAAACATTGAATTTGATCGAAAAGGGGCGTATGCCTTATACAATTGGGAATTGTTTTTTCATGCACCTTTATATATTGCAACACAGCTAAGCAAAAATGGCAAGTATGCAGAGGCGATACAATGGTTTCACTATATTTTTGATCCTACTTCTGAGGAAGCTGAAGATCGTTCTTCAGCATATCCGGAAGAGCGTTTTTGGAAATTCAAGCCGTTTAAAAACAAACCACAGGATATTCGCGACTTTTTCAATGCACTCAATGCAAATGAGGAAAACAGCCATATTACCCAATGGCGGAACCATCCGTTTCAACCGCATTTAGTGGCCCGAAACCGTCCCGGGGCGTATATGAAAAATACAGTGATGAAGTATTTGGATACCTTAATTGCCTGGGGTGATCAGTTGTTTCGCCTGGATACTATTGAAAGTATCAACGAAGCTACGCAGTTGTATATCATTGCAGCACATATTTTAGGAAAACGACCTCAGGAAGTACCCAACAGGGGTACGATACAGGCCGAAACCTATCATTCTTTATCAGAGCGACTGGATGCTTTCTCGAATGCTAAAGTGATGTTGGAGAATGTGTTTCCGTTTAGCGGCCCTGTACCGGAATCCACCAGTGAAGGAAGCAGCGCAGTTTTAGGAACCGCTTCCAGCTTGTATTTTTGTATTCCGTCCAACCCAAAGCTTATTTCTTATTGGGATACGATTGCCGATCGCCTGTTTAAGATCAGGCATTGTATGAATATTGACGGTATCGAACGACAGCTATCACTATTTGAACCTCCTATCGATCCGGCACTGTTGGTACAAGCTACTGCCAGGGGATTGAGTATTGGCAGTGTACTAAACGATATGAATAGCCCATTGCCGTATTATCGTTTTACCTATGTAGTACAAAAGGCTTTAGAGCTTTGCGGAGAAGTACGGTCTCTGGGAAGCGCATTGTTAACGGCCATCGAAAAACGTGATGCCGAAGAATTGGCACGGTTACGTGCCAACCAGGAAACAATCATGCTGGAAATGGTAAAATTGATACGGGAACAACAACTTGAAGAAGCCAAAACTGCTAAGGAGAACCTTATCAAAACCAGAGAAACGGTAATGAACCGTTTTGCGTATTACCAGGAGCTATTGGGGGTAGAAGAGATACAACGCCCAGCGATCGGGGATACGATTTCTGACCTGGAAGTAGATGTAGATATAAGCCTGGCCGATACCGATACGACCGGAGTAAAATTAATTCCGAAAGAATTAGAAGATTTGAATCGATCTAAAAGAGCACATATTTTACAACAATCTGCTTCTAAGATCCAGGAGATGGCCAATATCATGCATATGATTCCAAATATATCAGGTAATGTACAACCTTTTGGTACCGGAGTTTCTATAAGTATTGGAGGGTCAAATTTTGGTGCCGCAATGTCTGCAAGTGCCTCTAGCCTGCAATGGCTCGCAACACATCATAACTATCTCGCCAATCGTGCCTCCAAAATGGGATCCTTTATTCGCCGGGATCAGGAGTGGACCTTTCAGGCCAATCAGGCTGGGAAAGAGCTAACGCAACTGGATACCCAGCTTACCGCTGCCGAGATCAGAATTTCGATTGCCCGGCAGGAGCTAACGAATCATCAACAGCAAATCGATCATGCTAAAGAAGTACATGCGTTTATGAAAACGAAATATTCTAATCAGGAACTCTATCAATGGATGAAAGGGGAAACGTTTACGATCTATAAGCAATGCTACCAGCTGGCTTATGAAATGGCTAAAAAAGCTGAAAAAGCCTATCGGTTAGAATTGGGAGAATCAAACACCACGTTTATCAAATACGGTTTTTGGGACAGCACCAAAGAAGGCCTGATGGCAGGCGATAAATTGCACCTGGCATTGCGCCAACTGGAAAGCAGCTATATTAATAACAACAAACGGGAAATGGAGCTCACGAAGCACATTTCGTTGAAAATGCTGAATCCCGAAGCATTGATTCGATTAAGAGAAGTAGGGTCTTGTGAGATTACCATTCCCGAAGTGATGTTTGACCTCGATCATCCCGGGCATTACTTTAGAAGAATCAAATCGGTGAGTATTACAGTACCTTGTGTGGTCGGGCCCTATACAAGTGTCAATGCAAAATTGACCTTAATGAAAAACAGCATGCGTAAAAATACGGTAACTGGCACGTCGTACAGCTATACACCGGATGATTCGGGCTACGACCCGCGTTTTGTGGAAGACCAGATGATTCACCAGCAAATTGCTACCAGCAGTGCCCAGAATGATAGTGGATTGTTTGAGTTGAATTTCAGGGATGAGCGATACCTGCCTTTTGAGCGATCCGGCGCCATAAGTACCTGGAAATTGGAACTGCCTAATGAGTTTCGGCAGTTTGATTACGATACCATTTCTGATGTGATCCTGCATATGAACTATACCGCCAGAGAAGGAGGCGATGTGTTCAGGGAACAGGTTACACAAAGCGTACAAACAGCATTAAATGGTTTGGCGCAACAACTTTCGGCATCAGGTGAAGGAATTTACAGGATGTTTAGCATGAAACAGGAGTTTCCCAATGCGTTGCATCGCTTTCTGCATCCAGCTCCGGAAACCCATAATCGTACCGGTTTTCAGATCACCGACAATAACTTCCCCTATTTCTTGCAAGAAGATAAACGATTGCTTCAGGCAAGTATGATTCTTAAACTGAAGGATGGGATCGCCAATGATCAGGCAGAAGATATGGAATTGGATGTGTTGATTAATGGAACGGACTTATCCTGCACATTAGCGCCAAGTGACTATGGGAATTTGCAGGCAGGGGATTTAACAACCGACCCTTCAGCTCCTTCAACCCCATTAGAGCTCAATCCTGTAGGAGAATTTATTGTTGAGGTGTTGGAAGAAAATATTCCCGATTCTGAAGTTGCCATAGATGTTAGTATCGGAGAGGAAACCATAAAAAAGTTACATCCCGATGCCATTGATGATATTTTGATTTTATACCGATATACGATGTAACCTAAGTTGATGTATCAAATTTATTGGTTTTCCATCTTATGAGGCTACCGTGTGTACACAAATGTTTTAAGTTGGGGCATCCCATCCCTGTCTACCAGCCAGCTACGGTGTCCCATATCTTTTTTTGGTAAGTAATTCTAAAAGAGTGTAGCAAAAACTCCTTCCCCTGCAAGGGGAAGGTGGATTCTTCCAAGTGATTGGGAGAAGACGGAAGGGGTGGTTTTATATAGTTTAAATATAAATTATAGTCTCCTATAAATTCGTATGCTTAGTTTTCTACCCTTTCCGACCCACGCCTATAGCGTGGTCCACCTTTCCCTGACAAGGGAAAGGAGCTTATAATGCAATTGAAAATATTTGTGGGTACACCATAGCTACCAGCCAGCCAGGCCCAACCCTTCCCAAAGGGAAGAGAGCTCATTCCTGTATTAAAAGTCCTTCCCTTTGGGAAGGATTTAGGAGAGGGCTAACCTTCCTAGTCAGTTAGACAGGGGAGAATTGAAGAAATAAACTCAAAATGCACAACGGATTAATATCGATCCTCAAAAAAAGATGTTAACCTTTTTGACAGGAGAACATAAACCTGTAAAAGACCAAAATAATGATACGCACATTGATCATCTTACTTATTTCCCATAGTGCTGTTATCGGATCCTGTAAACAAAAAAAGATACCGGTACCGGTTACCTTTTGGCTGCCCACCAAAATGGTGCAGTACGATCCCGCATATCCCGATGACAAGGTCATTACCACCTTTAGTTACGATACGCAACACCGTATTACCGGGATTACCAAAACCCGATCCAACAATCAAATGGTATTTACAGCACTTATAGACTACAGTGAAGCCGGATGGATTTCGAGCATCAAAGAAACTTCTACAAACCCGTCAATTCCCGGAGCTACCTTTCAGTTTGAATATACAGATGGTGTGGTTAGCAGTATAAAAATGACGCGTAACAGTCGTATCACCACGACCCGTGTTACCCATGATAAAGCAAAAAATTCGTATATATTGGAACAGGACCAGACCCGCCAGGTGATACACTTTGATGAAGATAACAACTTAAAAAAGATACAAATGGGCATGATCACCATGCTGGAGATTTACACCCGGGATCAAAAAGGGGTGTTTCAGCATATGGTCATGCAACCCGCCTTACTTTTGGCACATCATGAGTTGCAGGCTACCAGTTCGCTGGCGATGTTTATGTATCACACTTATGCGGTAAGTGCAGTGGCTTATGATGATGAAGAACTCCTGGCCCATAGCTGGCATGACGAATATGGCAATATTGCCAAAGTGATCTTGCATACAGCACCCAAGGAACCGATATGTGAATTGATCATCACTTATGAAGACAATGAAATGAAGATATGATTTGAAAACTGAGGGGTGAAGTTTGTAAAGATGTGACCTGCCAATACGTAAATAATGAACTCATTTGAAATTTTTGTATTGAAGCGAAAATTAACTATTTTGTAACCAGTTGAAGACTTTTTTGAGTTGCATAGCAGCGCTACGGAAGGAAAAAAAGACAAAAAATGGATGCAAAAGAGTAATTTTTTAGCCAATCGAAAAACTTCAAATGAGTTCAATACACATAAAATCATAGAATTAACAAGATAAATACTTATTTTTAAGAAACTTATCAAATTATCAAAACATATTGTAAAATCAATTACAATTATAATATAAACCTTCACACAATGAAAACAACCATAAAATGTATCTGGGTACTGTCTTGTATTACGTTTTTTTCTATACAAACACTTTTTGGGCAAATAAAAACCAATAAAGTACAAACTAAGGCACCTATTCAGAACACCAAAATTCCAAAAGAAAAACTAACCCTGCATTATGGGAAATTAAAGGCAATTCCTCCTAAAGGAGGCTATATTTTGCGAGAAGAGTTGTTGTATAAAGCCTATCTGCAGGTGCAACGGGCTTCCTTAAAAAAACAGCAAAAATTACTACTTTCTTCCAATAAGTCAAAAACTACTCAAAATAACAAAATGAGCTATCAACAGGCAGCAAAAGAAATGGAAACAATTTCTTCTAGTATTGAGGTTATGAATCAACAAGATCTTAAAAACCAAAAGATGAATGAGGGAAATGACTGCGGTGGAGTATTTACTAATGAAATATGTGATAAAATGAAAGATATTTACCAAGCCCAAATGCTAATGGAAATAGGTGATTTAGGTGATATACGACCATGTCCGGAGGAAGATGAGCATTGTTTTCCTATTCCTTTTCAAAGGAATATCCGTCATTTTTTATTGCCCAAAGAGAGCAAGTTTGCTGCTGTTTTTAGAAACCAGCAGGGGAAAGTGATTGCAAAAACTGGAAAACCCATTGCTATTCAAGGAGTAAAGGATTATGTATTGTATCCTGTAGACCTGAAAAAAACTACCGGAAACCTTATGTTAAGTATTCAAAGATCAGGGTTTAAAGGAAAACCTGAACAATTGGAAATACCAATACAGGTTCAATAATATTCCCGGGTAATGGAATGATCTATATAAATCAAGTTTCTTTGGCCTATACTTCAGCTTTTTCAAAAGAAATGCATACTGAAAAAGTGATTGCCAAAGAAGCTCTTAAAAATGTGCAATCTAAAGAACCAAACCCCGACAACTCAGAAGAAAATATTTACCTTATTCGAGAAAATTCTAAACTATTTTTTTGATATACAAAATGAAAGACAAGAGCAAAAAGAGGTAGAAGACTTTGTGCCTACCGAAAGAGATTGTCCCGATGAAAGATCCGCCAGACATTGCTAGCAATCTTTTTTATAATTAATTATATTAGCCTTACATATAATTTTAGTAGTAAGGCTTTTTTATGAAATTCACTCTCTTAAGCATTTTTATGGTATTTTCTCTAGCTGTTTCAGGACAGGAATTAGATACGATTCAGATAAAAAAAGCGAAAGATTTATATAGTAAAGGAGAGAAATATATATTTAAAAATAAAGATTCCGCTTACTACTTTTTTAATAAATCCTATCAAATTTTTAAGCGACAACAAGATTGGCTAAATAGTATATATGCCTTAAAAGGGGTTAGTTTAACCAGTAGTTATCATTATGATCTGAAAAAATATAAATATACCCTTGAATCAATTGATTCAATAATGAAGAAAAGGAATGAATATTTAGATACAATAGCAGTGGTTAATTCGATCAAAAATCATAATCTAGTTGAAAAAGCAAATTATTTCATTAAGATAAAAAAATATAAAGAATCCCGGTTATATAGTACAAAATTATGGGAGCGAATAGAAGATTTGCCAGATAATTTAAGAACTAAAGGCAATTATAAGCGTTTGTGTATGGCTCTGGAATTTGGAGCAGACTCCTATAAACATGAAGGTGAATATATCAAGGCAGAAGAATTATATAAAAAAAGCCTTCGAATTATTTTAGCCCATTTAGATAAAGATTTTGCCTTACCTACCTATCGGTTGTTGGGGGATTTATATCGAAAACAAGGAAAATATGCACAATCAAATGTATATTTAAGTAAAGGACTGGATTACGAAATTAAAAAAGGAACTTCTTCCAAAAATAAAATTGTCAAATCCTGCTTTGCCATTGCCGAGAATCATATACATATGAAATCCCCAGACAGCACTCGTTACTATTTGAATATTGCATATCAACAATTATTGGAAAACGACCCTCTGGAATACCAGTATCATCAAATTTTGGGAAAATCCTATCTCTCAGAAGGCAAAATTGAAAAAGCTTTAGCGGCAATAAATACTTCAATCGACTTATCTACAGCAAAAGATCCCGAATATAAACAGGTGCAGATAGCTAGGTTATACAAGTTAAAAGCCCGTGTTTTGCATCAGAATCTGCAATACCAGGAGGCTTTACAAAATCTTCAGCTGGCCTTAAAACAACTATCCCGAGACTTTAACCCCAAAGAGGTAAAAGAGAATCCGGATCCTGAAAGTGTACCCTATACATTGGAATACCTTAAGGTTTTAAAAGAAAAAGCCCATACACTTGCAACATCCAAAGATTTTTTGGCGGTTCTGGAAACCTGTACAACGGCTATAACCGTGATGGATAGGATAACTCCTACTTTTCAGAATGAAGAAGATAAGCAATTTTTGATCGAACATTTTTATCCGATTTTTGAAACGGGAATTGCTTCGGCATTTCAACTATATCAGCAAACAAAGGATATCGAGTATATTGATACGGCGTTTTTCCTTTCCGAAAAAAGTAAAAGCGCTATTTTACTGGAAGCATTACTCAATGCAAAAGCGTACAAATTTGCAAATATTCCGCAAGCACTATTAGAGAAAGAACAACAACTTAGAGCGTCTATCACATATCTACAGAAAAAAGTTACTAAAAAAGGAGGAAAACAATGGGAAGAACCTTTATTTGCAGCCAAAGAAAAATATGAAGACTTTATTCGAGAACTTGAGCAACAGTATCCGAGGTATCATGATTTGAAATACAATCAGAAGGTGGTATCCCTTGCAGATTTTCAGAATCGGCTGAATAGAAATACAATGGCGGTATCTTATTTTTATGGTAAGGAACAGCTATATGTCATTACCATTAGCCGGAATACCAAAACTTTTTCGGCGGTCATTAAAACCGAGGCGCTGAACGATCAATTAAAAGAATTCCGAAAGGCAATTACCGATCCTGGTACTGATATATCTGAGCTGCAATTCAGTGCCAATACCCTATACCAAAAGTTGATCCCTGCAGATCTACAAAATACCTCTTTGATCATAATTCCCGATGGAATACTGAATTATATTCCGTTTGAAAGCTTCTACGATGGTACAAAATATCTTGTTGAAAAAGCAATGGTAAGCTATGTCAATTCAGCTACTTTATTAACGCAGTTACAGCAGAAAGAACCCATAAATACAGAAGTATTGGCTTTTGCACCCCGTTTTTCAGAAAAATATCCTGAACTGACACATTCAAAAAAAGAAGTATCGCAAATACTTTCGTGTTATAGCGGGACTTCCTTTAAAGGTGCAGAGGCCACTTTAGAGCATTTTCTACAACAGAGTCCTTCTTATGGCATCATACATCTGGCCACCCATGCATTGATTGAAGATCATAATCCAGGAGATACACACCTTATTTTTGCATCAAAAACTAGTGACACTCCCTTGTATCTTGGAGATATTTATAATCTGAATGTGGATGCTGCTCTGATTTCTTTAAGTGCATGTAAGACAGGTGTCGGCAACTTAACAAGAGGGGAGGGTATGATCAGTTTGGCACGTGCATTTTTTTATGCCGGAGCTGCCAGTATTGCCAGTACACAATGGCAGGTGAATGATCGTTCTACTTCTGAGATTATGCAGGCTTTTTATGAGTACCTGTCCAAAGGCAAGGAAAAGGACGAAGCGTTACGACTGGCCAAAGTAGATTTTTTAGAAAAAAATGATGATAACGGTTTTAGGCATCCTTATTTTTGGGCGGGAATAGCTATTACAGGAGATACCATTGCGATACCAACTTCTACTACCAACTGGCTATGGGTTTTTGTTGCAGGAATTATACTCTTGGCTGGCATATGGTGGATAAGAAAAAAGAAAAGGAGCTAATCCAGTTTTTGAAGTAAAGCTAGAGCTTCCGTTTGTTTATAGCTTTTGTTTTGCATAATTTCTTCAAGTGATTTGGTAGCTTCGGCAATACGATCGATTTTGATATAAGCCAACGCCAAAAACCATCGCGATTCTTCAGCAAAAACGTTGTTTTCGGCAATGACCCTGTTAAAAGTAGCGATCGCATTTTCAATTTGCCCATCCTTCAAATACGATTGCCCTAAATAAAAGTCAATATATTCGGCATGCGCTTTTTCTTTGAGCTCCGTAAACAATTGTATAGCCTTTTCATCCTCATCGGCTTCATAGGCCTCAAATGCCAATAGCTCCGGAGTTATAGGTTGGTCAGCACTTCTTACAATAGGATATACTGTATTAGGGTATTTTTCATAATACGAAGCATATAGTTGATCGGGGCTATGCTCCCAGGTACTATACAAATACACACTCAGTGAGACAATAACCGCAACAGAGGCTGCAATAGCCCACGGTTTCCACGAAATGGTACCACCTTTTGTAAGAGATTGCGGCTCCTGGTCAATGGCAGTTAACTTTTTTTTTAACACTGCTCTTTTTTTGGCTTTGATGACCCGTTGCACACTTTTTTCAAATTCAAATTGTGCTTTGAATTCGGGGTCCTTTTCAAGGAGCGTATCAAACATGGTGTGTTCCTCAGCAGTGAGTTCCTCCAAAAAGTATTTATATAGCAATTCTTCCTTCTTCATACTTGTTTTGGGGTGTTGTTGAATAGTTGCTTAAGTGTTTTTAAACACCTTGACTTTTGGCTTTTCACTACATTTTCAGAATTGTAGTTGCCGGCTGCCTTGATTTCCCGAATACTGTATCTCTTGTAATAGAACATGATGAGAATAGCCTTGCACTTTTCTCCGAGTTCTTCAAAATATCGTTCCAGCAATACTTCGTCGGGAGTCAATTCTTCTATATCCAGCTCAAAAGTTTCGATAAGATCATCCTTTTGATGCGCCAAGTTTAAAACAGATTCATTGTGTACGTTATGTTTGTTCTTTCGTAATCGATCCAGGATCATATATTTACCAATACTGATCAGATAGGTAGATAAGGTACTGGTGAGTTGCACCAGTTTTCCTTCCATTACATTTTCATAAAAGGTAATATAGGCATCCTGATAAATATCCAGCAGGTCTTCTTTCCCAAGACCATACTTTTGGGCAAAGTTTAAAAACAACTGCCGGTTTTGTTGATACACTTCCTTAAATGCTTCTTCAGAGCCGTTTTTTAAGGATTCAAACAGTATACGTTCTGATTCTTTTACCATGCAATGCCTTAGTGAAGGATAAATTAGCATTTAAAGGTAAAAAAAATCAGAGATACTTCATTGTTATTTGATTATTTTATAGAACTCATTTGAAGTTCTCGTCTGGAAGCGAAAAAATTGGCTTTTGTGATCTAATGAGACCATTTTTGAGTAGCATAGCCTTAGCTACGTTACGAAAAAAGGACGATATTAGGGTGCAAAATGTGTTTTTGCAGCCCAGAATGAAAACTTCAAATGAGTTCATAAAAAAGACGATTCGATATACTACATTGAATTAGTATTCTTACGATAAAAGTGAGAACGTTAAGTTTAGGGTCTTCATCTTATTAGTGTTTATTTCATAGCGTTTTTTATTTAGATGTTATATAAAATGCGATTGCTTATACTATTCTCTTAATAGTTTCGGTATCCATTAAAACTTTGAACAAAATTATTGATGGTAGTTGGATCGGTGGTATTTCCATGCTCTAGGAGAACGGCTCGGGCCCAGGACTGGCAATTGTTTATTACTGCACGGTCCTGACCTCGTAAAGCAGGTGAAGAATCATTGGCAGTTAGGTTATTCCAGTCTCGTTGAGCCCTATCACGTATGGGCCTGGCAAAATCGCGTGAAACTTCTGCCGGTATCATGGTGCGGTCTCCTCTGGATAATCGTATAAGGTTATTGCAATAGACACTGATGGCAGATGCCAGTGAGACATCATGGCTGTCTGGTCTTCCAAAAATTGTTGGTACCTCGGCAATCGTTTCATCGGTAAACGTATTAAAACTTCCTCGAAGCCTGTTTAGTTCCCGTTCTTGTACGGGGCTACTGTCTCCAACCACAGGTTCATCCTCAAAAGTATGTACATCGGGAGTAGAAAAACGAATCAGGGCTACATATCCGCGGCCGTCTCTGGCGATATGGCCTGATAGACAGACACGTTGTCCTGCTCTTGTGCCTGCATTGAGGTATCCTCGATGTATATGTCTTAAGTCGGGTCTTCTATCAATAACCTGCCCGGCATGCAGGTTATTACTTCTATAAATCATTCCTCTGCGAAGTTCGGGTGAATTGCTTACAACAGCTTCTCTGAATTCTTCGTAATCATTTGCAAAGGGGGTGCATACTTCAAAATCCTCTCTTGAAACATCATCCTCATCTACAGTATCCCACCATCCGGTATTGCCACTGGCTCCACTCAATACCCTTAGAAACCGGGTTTTTATCGCCTCAATTCCCAGTTGATTCATTTGATAGGCCCCGAGATGAACAATACGCTGATAATCATCATCATCTTCTTCGGTACCGCAAATAAAGAAATGCCGATTTCGGATACAGTTGGCCCAGGTGGCTGAAACATTTTCGTTAAGAGCGGCAGTATCATCATACAGGATCAATGCAGCCGGCCTTCTAAAACCTCTTACAATAGCAGTTACTCTTCCCTGAAACGCCGTATGGGTTTCCCCTCCATAGAAAATTGCTCGTACCAGTTGCTGTGCCGCCTCCATATTGGGGTTGCTGCCAAAGATGGGAGCAGTATTGCTGACCGCTACCGAATGCATATTGGTAGCCGTATTTGGATTACTTACATAATATACTCTTAATCGTTCTCTTATCACAGAATTACTTCCGTTTTCCTGTGCCCATAGTCCTTGGTATATTCCTATAAAGCATAAGAATATTAGAAACCATTCTACTATAATTTTTACTTTTTTCATGATTTTATACTTATACGTTTTCTCATCTTAAAATTGTCCTACATCACTTAAGAAAATAGTCTCGTCAGAAGCCGAAGTACGTGCCTGAACAATGGGGTCTCTCCCTTTCAGATACCACTTTACTTCATACTCATATTGTAACTGGTCACCGGCTTGTATGATACCTACCCGTTTAGAAAGTTCATCTTTATTGAGGTCGATGCGTATGCGTGCTACTTTTTCTTTTTCTCCCTGGGGGTAAAACAATTTGACCTCGGCAAAGCGCACCTGGTAATCTTCTTTCAGGTTGTCGTCTATTTCTACATAGATATCTTTTTTCTTAAAAGGAGGGGTAAGCGCAATAGAACCAGCTTCTCTCTTGGTCCATGGAGTAATGACCTCATGGCCTCCAAAGAAGCTCCAGGTGGTTTTGTAATCATATTCTAACCACTTACTCCTGTTATTATCACCTTTCCAGCCATAGGGATCAAACTTGAACAGGTTTCCCTTATTAAAGTTATTGCGATCGATTCGTATTTCCCGCTGTGTGATTTTTCCGCTTTGATGCTTCTTCTTTAAAAGTACGCTTACAAAATTGACAAACTGTCCAAAATCTTCGGTATTAAACCCATCTACAAAAGCAACAATCTCTCGCTGTTTATACAACGGATCATCCAGATTTACCATTCGGAAACAATCTTTGCAACGAATTCTGCCAATACCTTCATCAAAATTGATGACCTGATTACGAGGTAAAGATTTCTCCATATTCAGATTAAAAGTACCGGTTTTCTTTACTTGTTTAAACCTGAAGGCTGCTGCAATAGCAATGGTGGGTGCTTGCGGTGTATTAGTGTCTTGTGCCTGATGAGGAGGTACTGTCGAGGGTTCATCTTCAGGACTTGCTCTTCGTACAGCAGTTCCGGCACGAGGCTGAATATTTTCATCATCAGAGCTGGCGGTGTCTTCTGCGTCACTATCTTCTGCCTCTGAAGCTTCGGTAGTTGAGGAGGTGGTTCTTGTGTTTGGTGGAGCAGGAGTAGTAGTGCGTACAGCTCTCGCTCTGTCACGCTCACGGTTATAAACCTGGCGTTGCTGGCTCAGTAATGCGGTAGCACGATCCAGCATACTGGGCTGGCTACCGCTTCCTGAAGTAAGCTCAGATAAGGATGGGGTGGTCGAATTTTCCTGAGATTCAAACATTTCTGTACGTATGATTTCCATCACTACATTGCGTATTTCATCAAAATCTTCATCTTCACCTATTTCTGTGATCGTAATGGTGTTGTTTTCCATCATTTCCTCCATGGCGGCATCAATTTCGGCAGATAATACAGGAGTAGCAATACCCGCCTGAAAATTTTTATGCTCGTATATTTTTTCCCAGGTAAAATTTACCATGGCTTTGATAGGAGAATTATAGCCTTCTATTTCCATATTGAATTTGAAGACAATGTTTGGAGTATTGGTTTGAAAGGACTCCCAAAGGATCTTGGATCCTTTTTTTGTGAGTTGGATAGAAACTGAAGCTTTCTGTCCGTCTAATACAGGGGCAGGGCCTAGTCCTAATACCTGTTGCGAAAATTCTTCGTTCTCTGCATTAAAAGCCGATACCAGCGCTACGGTTCCGCTTCTGTACATCACAGGGCCTTTTATTTTTCCTCTGGGATTGATCCTTCTTAGTTCCTGTTCTGCTTCTTGCCTTTGTTCATCAGATACCTTTAGTTCTACCAGCGCGGTAACGATACCTCCTCCAGCCCCTTCAGTATCTTTATAATCGTCTTCGGTGGTAGTACTTTCATTTTCTACCCAACGCAAGAATGAAAATTGAGGTTTTCCGGTATCATCGGTTGCCAGGCGTACCTGATCAGAAAGATAATAGTATTCATTTTCATTATAAATGCCGGGGAAGAGTGTCAGATCTCCCGCTTTTACGAGCTTGTCCAATACTATTGCTTGTGCACTGATGGTATTCACCAGGCATGCTAATAGTAGTATACTGATATATATGATTTTTTTCATGATATTATTCTTATTTAATGTTACTTATTAAATAGTTCTTCAAACTTATCCAGTACTTTCTCACCTGCTGTTTTAGCCAGTTCTTTTCCGGTTTCTTTGGCAATCCTAAAGATCTCGGATTCTGTATCCTGTAATTCCTCAGGAATATTGGCATAGATATAGTTGTCATTAATCATGGGTTCCCAGGGAAGTACAAGTTTTTTCTCCTTTCTGTGGTTAACGATCAGTCGGTATACATACCCATTGGTATCTTTATCCAGAAAGATCTTTTTTTCCGTAAGTGGTTCTCCTTTTAGCGGAGAGATGTGAATATTGGATTCTACTTCTTCACCAAATCGTTTATATCTAATCTGGGCTGTAATCCTGGCAATATCATTACTCTTAAGCTGGTCCAGATCTGCTTCCAGTTCGATGGTTCGGGTAGTTACCGGTGGTTCCAGCGTGACCCCCTCCCAGGCGCCTTTTTTCCAATTAGGGTTTTTAGGATATATATTGCCTCCTCTCAAGCTCCATTGTGCCTGGTATTCATAAGTAGAAGGATCGGTATCCTCACCTCTGGCATAGGTTTTTACTCCCGTGATTCCGTTTTTTGTGATAAAGGATTTATCGATGGTCAGGTGGTCTTCATAGTCATAACCAGAGCTACGTTTTTTACGTACATTGACTGTTACATAGTTTACTGCTTCATCAAACATTTCTTTGGCCTCGAGATCCAAAACAAATCGTATATCCCGATGCTGGAAGAACGGATCATTAAGGTTAACGCTATATACACATTTTGGGTTATCCCGCACCTGATTGTACCAGCTGGCGAGGTTACCAACGATCTGATACGGTTGTTTTACCGGGAGACGTACTTCTCTTAAGTCTACTATCTGTGTTTTTCTATTGAATGACTTTTTATGAAGTGAGGCTCTGAAGGTATATCCTTCGCCGCTTTTAATATTAGGTACAGAAAGGGTATCGGCCAATGTGGGAGAGTTACTCTCTTCTGTTTTGCCAGTAACGGCTTTTTCTGTAAAAGCATTTAAGAAGTACTGGAAGAAAGCTTCTCTGATTACCGTTACCCGTTCATCATCTAACTTTTCTTCCCATTCAAAACGGATGACCTCCCGTTCTCTTAAGTAGTCATAATGACTTCTGATTTCTGCATAAGAGCGATAGGTTCGATTACATAAAAAACCACATCCTTTATCTCTTTTTGCATATCCTGCTACTATTCCGTCATAGTCCCGCTCAAACTTCTGCCAGTCGAATACGATTCTACCCTTTACGGCAGGGGTTTGTAAAGTAAAATAATAATCCAGTATCACAGAAAGATCGGTAATTGATTTTGCTTTTTCGAATGTAGAAGCTAATAACTGAGCTCCATATTTATCCAGCTGAGAAGCAGCGGCCACTTTTCCATTCTCTATCAAAGGAGCCTTTCCCGAAGTAACTACTTTAGAAGTTCTTTTATCATCGGATAATGTGGCCGACAGGATACGAAAAGATTCTGTTTTTTCATCCAGTTTCATCGGTACTGACCCCATTACTTTTGCCCCTTTTACCTTTGCCGCTAATTTTTCTTCTACTTCATTTTTTTGATCAGGTGTTAATCCCCATTCCATTAAAAAATGAATAATACCTCCACTGATACCCCCCTGTGCTGCCCGGTCTTCTGTGGTGAATTTCGCAAATAAAAATTCAGGTGTTCCATCGGGCCTGGAACCAATTTTTAAACCGGTAGGCAGATAATAATAGTTAGATGTTTTTTGTCCGATAATTCTGGAACTTTGTCCATAAAGTATCACAGAAGTACCATCATCCAGTTTGATATCTACTCTGTTTTCTGCATCCAATGCCTGTGCCAAAATAATGGTTGGCAGCAACAGTAAAACTATTGTGATGACACCTCGCAAGGTTGTACGTATAATTCTGTTTCTTAAATTCTTCATGTTTTTTGTTTTAAATTTCTGTGAATTAAGAGGATGTTTAAAAACCCTACTTCCTGTAAACTATTCATTTTCAGTTCATATTCTTTTTAAACATGCTCTAATCGTTTGGGAGATCATCAATGAAGATGATTCCTGAATTGTCTGTGCCTTTTTTGGTAAATCGTTTTCCGTTTTTACCTATCCAGGTCATTCGATATATATAATCCTGATTATTTAGGGGTAAAGTCACCTCAAAAACTGCCTGTGAGAGATCGTCTCCCTGCTTTACAATTTTCTGTGGGCGCATCGTTTTTCCAAAAAAAGCATATTCTAATTGCACGGCGACTGCTCGATACCCTTTACTTTCAATGGCACTGAGATCTCCGGCCAACTGAATACTGGTTCTCTCAAATGGGGTGAATAGATTGATCATAGAGGCAGAAGCCGACTTCCATTCAGTTTCATAATCTGCTCCTCCCTGAAACTGCCAGATGGTTTTATATTCATAATCTAACCATAGAAAGCGATCCTGATCTCCTTTAGAACCGTAGGTAATCGAAAAAGGTTGTGCATCATTCTGATTAAATTGAGATTTATTTACAATCAGTGATCGTATCGTTTCTTCTCCATTTTGGTGTTTTTTCCGAACCAGTACGGTAACATTATTTACCAGTTTATCAAATTCTTTGTATAAGGATCCATCGATACCAACTCGTACTTCTCTGAGTTGAAAATCTTCATCTTCTATCGAGGTGGTTTTAAAAAGGCTGTTGTCGTTTCTGTATTTTTTATACAGGTTGCCGATATTAAAAGTGATAAAGTGATGTCGCTCTACCGGCAATCGGGAATTAAATGAAACGGTACTTTTTCCGGATTTCTTTACTTCTTTATATTTATAGGAAGCCTGAAAACCAAAGCCGGATGTGCTATAACCAGGTTGATTGCCGTTATTGGAAATATTCATCAAACCGGATAACATCTCTGTAATAGCATCCTGATTTTCTGGAGTGGTTTCCTGTACCGGATCAAAAAGCATGTCGAGTAATTTTTCCATTACCGTATTCATTAATTGGTCCATTTGATTATCTTCTCCATTAGTGGTAAGTTTGATGGCCTGATTTTTCATTAATCCTTCGATTTCTAAACCTGCTTGTGCTCCGATAAACATATACCCTCCGCCGACGCTGGCTTCGTGTCGTTTGTTTACCTCAGACCAATCGATTTCCAATAGTGCATCATAGGCATTACTAAGTCCCGAAAAAGTAAGATCAAATACCAGGGATATATCTGGAGTAGCCATCTTAAAACTCTCCAGCAGTAGTTTGGAATCTTTTGGATCCAACTCAAACGAAAGGGCGATTTTATTGCCTTCCAGCACGGGAGCTTTCCCCTTGATCATAACTTTACGTTTTTGCCCTCCTTTATCGGGATCGATAATAGAGGAAACAAGAGCATAGCTTCCTTCTTTAAAAATAATAGGCCCTTTGAGCTTTGCTTTGTTATCTCCCGTGACATAGGATAACTCATCTCTAACAATTTCTAACTGTTCTTCAGGAGTTTCATATAACACCAGGAAGTGTAATACACCTCCACCTTTGGCTTGCAGTATGCTGTTGCTCGTTTCGTTTTTTTCTGCTTCTGTACTCACATATCTCATAAAAGAAAACTGTGGTTTGTTCTCTCGAACACCTAAATGTGATTTTGATGGTAAATAATAATAGGAAGAAGGGTCTTCTTTTGAAGGAAAACACCAGACTCCTTCAACTCTCACACCCTTATCTATCAGTAGTTGGGCATATATTCCTTTGAAGATGACAGGTAGTATAAGAATACAGATGATGATATGAATTATTGTTTTTTTCATGATTTCCTAGCATTAATTTTCTGATACTTTTTTGGAAGGAGGAGTGAGGTAGATATATCCATTCTCCAGTTGTTGATGAGGTCTTTTGATTTTCTCTCCGCTTTTGGTATACCAAACCGTTCGATACGCTACTTCTCCGGTATGATCATAAAAAACTGCTGCAACCGTATTGTTTTCTTCTCCCGTGCTTCGCAGTGTCAATGATTTTACCAGACGTGTTTTGCCCAGAAAGTCGGCAGCAAAGTCTACTACTACCGAGGCCACATCTGCATTGATCAGTACCTGTTTGTCCATATCTACTTCTACAGTAAGTTTTTTGAATGGCGGAGATATCACCACTGCAGGACTTCGGGATTTCTTCCAGGTATTGTTTTCTCCGACAAAGTCGGATGCTCCCCGAATACTCCAGGATACTTGGTATTCATACTCTTGCCAATCATCTGATAATGCTCCTAATCGCGGAAATGTTACCGATTTGTAGAATTTCCCATCCTTAATATCTTTAGCATTAAAATATAACTGGCTGGTAAAGTCTCTTCTGTCGTCGCGATATTTCTTTCTGAAGTTCACCGTAACAAAATTGACCATATCCTCGAATGACTCTGCAAACTCACCATCCAGTTGAAAAATGATCTCTCTTTTTTCAAAATCACTATCTTCCATATCGATTACCCGGAAGTATTTTGGGTTGTCATGAAAATTTTCATACAATCCTCCAAGATTACCAGCTGTATAAAAAGGTACTTTTATAGTGGTGGATTCGCTTAAATCCAACCTAAAACGTTGTACTTTAATATCTTTTCTTTCTTTTACTATATGCTGGATATCTGGGATAAACATACTGGCAGGGCCGAAGGCAAATCCAGAGAGCACTCCTTTTGCGGTTTTATCCTTTGCTTCTGCAGGTGTTTCTTTTTCGGGTTTGGCAGACCATCCGGTTTCTGTATCAAACATGATATTGATCAATTTATCGGTAACGATTTGGAAGATGTTTTTCAGATCACTTTTTACACCAAGTGTCTTGGTACGGTCCAGGGCCTCAATTTTTATAGTACCATTGGTATATAAACTATCTACAGCTTTGCTTACCTCATCATGAGTAAACAGTGTTTCTGTTTTGGATAGTGAACTAAAATGGTCATATACCATATCCATTTGCGCATCTACTACCACATTATAGGATGCTACAGCGGCTTCATAGTATCCACTTACCGCGATAGAGACATCAGATGCGGCACCTTTAAAGGTTTCCCATAGTAAGGTAGAACCTTCCTGGTTAAGTGAGGCTGCCAAGACTGCTTTAGAACCTGGTGTAAAAGGAGCTCTGCCACTGGTGATCAGATTTTTTGTAAAACTATCGGCATTGAGCGTATCTGTCAGAATAGAGGATATGATCCGAAAACTACCCAAAGCGGCTTCGCCCTCCTTCATAGTTTCCAGCAAAGGAATGGGCCCCTTTATTTTTGCATTCCGTATTTTGGCTTGTAGCTTTTTTTCTATCTTCTTCAGTGTATCCTCTTCCATCCGGAATTCGAATAAAGCATGAATAAGCCCTCCATTATCATGATCTCCACTTCCTACATATTTCATACACAAGAATTCAAAATCACCTTGTTCATTGATGGCTAATCTTGGATATTTCGGAATGTAATAATAGGTCAAAGAATCGTTATAATCCTGTAATAACTGTAATTCATCAATAGTGATTCTTCCTTTGTCATAATGAACCTGAGCCAGTATATGTGTTTGTATAACAAGCCCTAATACTACTATGATTATAAATTGTTTCATTTTTCCTTTGTTTTAATGGTTTCTTCAAAATTCTTTTTAGAACTAACATCGATGATCCCGGTCCAGTTTTCTTTTTGCTGCCAGTCTCCTGTAAGAACTTCTCCCATTTCTGTAAGCTCTATAACCCGGTATCTAAGAGGTTTGTCCAGCCTCACGGCGTATTCGAATTTTAATGCATGAGCGTGGATATCGGGGGTGTCTTTAAGAAAATCCACCTCCGTTTTCACTTTTTTATTAGCAACCCCTTCTGCTTCAAACTCTACTATTTTTGCTACCAAATCGGGGCGAATACCATCTATAAAATCATGACAATACACATCTAGTAAACCGTATCTTGGTGATAATGTGCTTTCAAAATCTATCTCCCTGAGTAGGTCGGGCCACTTTTTGATATTGACATCTACAGAAAAAGCCCCGGCACTTATCAATACATATGATGGTTTTTGTCTGGTAGAGTCTATGTCTTTATCGTTCAGATTCTTGAAAACTTCTTCAAGTTCCTTTGGACCATTGAAATGATAAGTAATGCTATCGGTATTTTTACCTTTGCCCCAGATTCCATAGGCTACACTAAGTAATCCCTTATTGTTTTTGAAACCATTCCACAAGATCTGAGATGTATGCTCATTTGGGCGAATAGTAAATGTTTTAACCGACCATATTCCGCTTCCGGCATTTTGGGTATCATCGTTTTTATAATAGGTACTATTTAGAGTTTCACCTTCTTTGGTTTCCAGATCGGCATAAACCAAAGTGGCTTCCATCTTTTTTATGGGCATGGGTCTTAGGCGTATTTTACATCGGTTGCAAACATCTTCCTGCAGCTTATTTTTTAATGGGGTAAGCTGTTGAGCTCGTATCCCTTTTGACTTAATAGAAAATTGTATCATGCTATTCTGTTTCCAGGTTTCCATTCCTCTTGCTCTGTTGCCAATATGTGTCATTCTGACAAAAGAAAAATTTGGTTTCCCTTCACTGTTGGTATCCAATTCCAACTCCAGTGGGGTGTAATAAAATGTGCCCTGTTTTTTTAGATCATTGTAAATTGCCATGCCATTTATGATCTTTCTAGAAGATAAATTTGGTTGTGCGTGTGGTGCTATCGGTATACCCAATCCAAGTAAGAGAATGACTGTTAGTAGTTTCATTTTATATAGCTGTTGAAATGGGGATTTAATTTTCTGTTTCTCCTTTATCTGAAGCTTCATTTGATGAAGGCCATTGATCAAAATATTTCTTTAAATCACGGGGGCTTAATATAATTTGGAGCTTACTTCCTTTTATCCATCTGTCCATTTCATATTGTAGGCCATCTGGCATGACAAGGGTCACCTTATATTCAAAATCAGGTTTTTCTGAGTCATACAGGTATAAGGTAGGTGAGGATTGACGTTCATTATCACTAGTAATCTCAATTGGATCAGAGGTTTCGATAGCCTTTCGTTTACCGGGATCCATTTGTGCAGACTTGAGATCTACCCAGATAAAAGCAGCTCCTGTGCTTTTGAGAAGATTAAGCGATCTAAATGTTATTTTTTGTTTAGTTGCAGCACTTAATCCTCCGGTGATATCATTAATAATATCTTGCGAACAAGTTTCGCATTCCAGCAAACTATAATCAATAAATGCCCGCAAGGGTTTAAGATTGCTTGGAATTTTAAAACCAGTGGGTTTTGTAAACTTTAAAATGTCTTTGGGCTGTACAGTTTTATCACCCAAATCAAAAGAATAAATTGTAGGCTTAATACCTTCTGTAGTTTTACTGGGTGTTAATACATGAAGATATTTTACTAATATAGGGAAGGGAACAGGGTTGGTCAATTCAGTTAGGGATTCCAGGTCTACTATAAAAACTCCATAAGATTGTTCGTCCCTAATACTTACTTTGGCCGGAATGTCATAGGTATTTGCTGCTTCATTTTCTTCATTAAGTTTTGATTGAAAATGCAGCATGAAAGAAAGCCCGTTTTGTAGTACACCACTTTTCAGGGCATCAATATTATCATCAGAGGTGGTAAAGGCAATTTCCAGGGGTTGCCCAAAGTCTGAAAAACCAATGGTTGATATTTGATCATTGCTGATATCAAAACCACCACCCCTAAATTCTATCCGCGGGTTTTCGACCGGTAGTGGTTTTAATTTTACCTTTGGATTTCTGATCTCACTATCAATATCCCGTACGATCTTTTTAAGCATCTCTTCTATAAACCGGATTTCTCGTAGCGTTATCCCAGAGGTAAGTGTGGCTTGTACACGAGTACTGTTATTTTGGCTTGCGTCTGTATTTTTACCGTAATCAATATTTAACTTATGTTTGTTCAGGTCTTTATCCCATTCCAGATGATACGAATTGGGGAGGTAATAAAACACCCCCGATCTGGGTTCTTTATCCTGGATCAAGTTGGCTTGTATTCTGGAATATTGATTAGACCTGTTAGGATCGAAGCGATCACTTAATTCGGCTTGAAGATTTATAAAAACCGGAAGCGGTTCCTTATCCAGATTGGGGCCTTTGGCTTCAAAATTCTGGTTTGTATTCGTTTGCCCCGAGGCTAAATCCACAAAAACAGGAGTATAAACGCTAAAGGGTACGGTAGTATTCATTATAATAGGAGTTGAATTCTTAGGACTTACAGCAAGAAGATTGAATGATGTATTGACTGTCATTGCTGATTGATCTTGATTAATGATTGCCCACTTATTTGCTGTATAAAACATGGCAAAGGGAGATTTCAGATAACCCGCAGGCTTATAATTATGTGTGGCAAATACAAAACCTGAAGCGGGTGTATGGGAAGTGATAGAAATATGTTTTCTTGCACCTCTTATGGTATTTGCGGTGGTTTTATGAGAGATTATGTTTGATTTTAGAGTGTTTCCCAGTACAGATTCAGAAGCATTAGATTTTAATACGAGGACATTAAATTTGGCATTTCTGGGCATGGGTTTAATATCCTCATTGTATATCTTCCATTTTCCGCCACTATACCAAACCCCAATAGGGTGTTTATGAAAAGGCCCTGCGGTTCCCCAATTAGGGGTAATTAGTAGCCTTGCATTTGGGTCGTTATTGGTAAAAGGGTGGTTTATGGTGGTGATATGCCCAGAGGTATTGCTACTATTGGCTGTGTGAGTCAATGTACCTGCTTTAGAACGGATGAGTTTGGTTTTGTCAATTACCAGGACATTAAATTGTGCCTGTAATGGCATCTTGCGAAGATTCTGGTTCCAGATCATCCATTTTTTTGTACTTCTGTTATAAAATACTCCTATTTGATGTGGGTTATATACGTTTCGGTTACCATATACCTGTGTGACAATTATAAATGCATTGGGATTGTTGTTACACGACCGGTGATTAATTGTGGTAGCATTACCTTTTGAGTTGCTGTTCACAGCGGTATGTCTAAATACTGCCTGAGCATGGATACTAGAAATGGTTAGTAATAATATCAGGCTGACTATGATATATTGCATATTTTTTCTCATGATTTTCAGGTTTTGATTATTGTGTAAAAACTTTACGGGCTTCTTCAAGTGGTACGATTCTTAACTCTATAGTTTGTGGAGTTCTTTGAACTGTATTGGTGGCAGTATCTTTTGCAGTGCCGATTTTGGGTAGCCAATCTTTTTTTAATTCGTATACATAAGAAATACCCTTGAACCTGAACATTCCGTTGGTGAAAACCAATTCAATAAATTGTGAACTCGTTTCCTTTGCACTCATTAATCTGAGCCTGGCTTTTATGTGCTTTTTTCCCGAAGATATTTTTTTTGCAAAGGGCAATATCTCTACTTTTGGATTTCCGGAACTACCCAGAGCCACTACCTTAAGATGTTTTCCTGAATATCCCGTGAAATAAATATCTAAATCTAAGGAGTTTGTTGTTTGAGTTGAAACAACTACTTTTTCAACAGCGCCTTCCATTCCTTCTAGTTGCTTTGACTTAGTACCTTTGCGTTCGGCACTCATAGACTCAAGGTATTTTAATCCTTCGGTTTGAGAAATACCTTTAAAGCAGATGCTAAGCAAGACGAAAAGCCCTAAAATTTTTCCTGTTTTCATATGTATAATCTTTAGTTTTTATGAATTTGTGATATGTCACTGTCGAGTTAACCTATCTAAGAGTTTGTTTACTCTTTAATGAAGATTATTAAAAAGGTTAACATCATGTAGTAAGAACTAAATACGCTTATAGAACTTTAGTAAATATATAATCAAGAGGTTTAGAGAATAGCTATATGAAGATTTGGAAAAAACCAGCCTTAAAACTTAAAAAACTAAATAGGGTTTTAATCCATAGAATTCCTCTGGGGGAGTTCTTTTTAAAGGCATAACTATAACATATAAAATAATGTAGGATCGTAGTTCATTTACCAAGTTATCGTATACAAATTTGTTATCTTTAGCTATGGTCAACAACAGCATTAATGTCATAGCTTGGGGCATTTCATCAGATATGCCTTTTGCCCTATCCCGTAGAATAAGGCTCATCAATGTTTTTGCTTTACTGGCTTCTATAGCTACACTGCCTTATATTTTTATCTTCTTCAACAAAGGAATACTACTTGGGCCACTTTCACTTTTTTATTTTATCTGTTTTATAACCACTTGGGTGTGGAATAAATATGGGAAATTCAACGTAGCGAAGTTTTGGTTATATACCTCAGCACACTTATACCTGTTTACAACTGCATCTACATTTGGGAGAGAAGCCGGCGAGCATATGATTTTGATCCCGGTACTTTTTGGCGCGGTTCTGGTGTTTGAGTTTAAAGAAAAAATGAGTCTTTTATTTGCAGTACTGTTTACGATATTAACTTTTTTGATTCTTGCACTAACTGATTTTTCGCTATTTCGAATCCCAATTACAGAAGAAGAACTACTGAGCTATTATTATGGTAATCTGACCATCACCCTTTTTTGTTCTATCTCGATTGCTGTTTTCTATTTTTATTTATACGGTAAGCAACACAAAGAAAACCTTAGCATGATAGAAACCAATAAAGAGATCGAGCGAACCATAAATTACTTTTCGACCTCTTTATTTGGAAAAAATACGGTGGATGAAATCTTATGGGATGTCGCCAAAAATTGTATAGGACGTCTTGGGTTTGTAGACTGTGTCATGTATCTTTTGGATGAAGAAAGACAAGTACTGGTCCAAAAAGCAGCTTATGGAGCTAAAAACCCAAATGACTTCGAGATATATCAACCTATAGACATCCCAATGGGAAAGGGGATAGTTGGTTTTGTAGCCAAAACAGGTGAACCACTAATTGTAGATGATACCTCAAAAGATTCCAGATATATTGCAGATGATCAAAAAAGGTTTTCAGAAATAGCAGTTCCTTTGGTATATAATAATAGAGTCATTGGCGTAATTGACTCAGAACATCCCGAAAAAAAATTCTATACAGAAAGGCACTTGAATGTAATGCGAACAATTTCATCTCTATGTGCCAATAAAGTAGCCAGGGCACTGGCAGATGAAGAACGTGAGAAAGCACTTAAGATCCATATGGAAGCCGAAAAAATAAAAGCGTTTGACAAGCTTAAATCTAAGCTTTTTGTAAATGTATCTCATGAGCTTCGAACACCACTCACCCTTATTATGGGGACCATTGATCAGCATTTGAAATCAGATAGTACAGGAGACTGGCAGTTGTTAAAAAGGCATACAGATAGATTATTACGGCTTATTAATCAATTGCTTGATCTAACCAAATTAGAATCCGGTCAGTTTAAGCTCCATCCACAACCGGGTGACATAATGGGATTTCTTCGCACGATATTATCGCTGTTCTCCTCGGCAGCTTCAAGTCGAGATATCACCCTGGTAAGTCATATCCCTACAGCTCCATTATGGTTAAACTTTGATCATGATGCCCTGGAAAAAATCTTCTTTAATTTGTTGTCAAATGCCGTAAAATTTACCAGAAATGGTACTTCGGTAGCATTAAAGGTGATTTACGAAGAACAGTTAGTGGTTAGTGTAACTGATCAAGGGGAAGGTATTCCCGAAAAGGAAAAGGAAAAGATCTTTGATAGATTTTATCAAACCAATCATAGTCATAAAATAGGTGTTGGAACAGGCATAGGCCTTGCTCTTATAAAAGAATTGGTAGAGTTGCAAAGTGGTTCGGTTACCGTAGATAGTGAAGTTGGGAGCGGTACCACCTTTATGGTCTCTTTACCCCTGGAACGTGCCGGAATTGTTATAGAAGAGCCCATTTCAAAAATAGAAAAGCAATACCATCCTGCAGACACTCCTGAAGAACAATCGGATCAGGAGGACACAGATCGTGAAACCATATTAATTGTTGAAGATAACGATGAACTTTCTGCTTTTATTAAGCGGGAATTACAACCAGATTTTAAAGTGTGCACATCCTTTGATGGAGCACAAGGAATAAAAGAAGCTATAGCGCAATTACCAGACCTTATCATTAGCGACGTAATGATGCCTGAAACTGATGGTTTGGATTTGTGTCACCAACTAAAGGAGCATGAACTGACGAGTCATATCCCAATTATATTACTAACTGCTCGCGCTGATATGGAGAGCAAACTTGAAGGGTTGCAAACGGGAGCCGATGATTATATAGTGAAACCATTTAACGCCCAGGAACTCAAAACCAGGACAAAGAACCTTCTTCGTCAAAGAAAAAAGCTGAAAGAAAAATACAGTAAAATTATCTCGCTAAACACAAATGAAATTGTGATCACCAGTGTTGAAGAGATGTTCTTAAAAAGATTACTGGCTATTGTAAATGAACAGATAGACAAAAGTGATTTTAGTATACAGCAATTATGTTTAGAAATGGGCATCAGTCGTATGCAAATGCATCGAAAACTAACCGCACTCACAGGACATTCTGCCACTTCATTTATTCGTCATCAACGATTACTGCGTGCTGCCGAACTTCTTAAATCTGGTGAAGCCGTTTCACAAGTAGCCTATTCGGTTGGTTTCAATAGTTTATCCTATTTTACAAGAGTATTTAAGGAACAATTTGAGATGACACCATCAGAATATGCGCTTCAGAAATTATAGATAGTTCCTTCATATGCACCATAGTTACTGCTATAAACATGGGTTTTATTTATTTTATTTCTGCCATGTTACATTACAGCAAAGATTTGTTACATATGTTCAAATGATTTGGGACAAAGAGTTTCAACTTTGTTTTGTATACAATCATCTCCCCTTTAAATAACCTACTCCCCAGAAGTAGGTATCCAACATTCATTCAGAAAAGTCAATTCGGCAATAGTCATATCCGATTGAATATTCTCACACCCCAGACAAATACCCCAGGAAGTTAAGTTCAGTGTAAAATCTAAATCATTTCAAATGAAAAATGATCCTGAAAATACAAAGGGTAGTCCCGAGCAATCCAAAACCAACGACATAAGTTCATTAACTCAAGAGCGGGCTACAGCATCCAATGCTATAGAGATTCCCTCTATCTCGCTACCAAAAGGTGGAGGAGCTCTAAAAGGAATTGATGAAAAATTTAAAGTTAATTCGTCCAACGGTACCGCCGGTTTTAGAATTCCTATACCTGCCACACCAGGGCGCAATGGGTTTTCGCCTTCACTTTCTATAAATTATAATTCCGGAGCTGGTAATACTCCTTTCGGATTGGGCTGGTCTCTTAATTATCCCAGTATCCAGCGTAAAACGGATAGAAAAATCCCACGATATCTTGAAGGAACAGATGAAGACACCTTTATGTTCTCAGGAGCAGAAGATCTGGTGCCTTTTCTGGAAGAAAATAGTAATGGTAACGGATTTGATGAGAAAATAAAAAGCACTCCTGATGGATATTCTGTAAAACAGTACCGACCACGAATTGAAGGTGGATTTGTGCGTATAGAAAAAATACAGCATCCCAGTTATGGCATATATTGGAAAGTAACCACACGTGATAATACAACTACCATTTTTGGGAGAAGCACCTTAGCAAGAATTTCGGATCCAAAAGATTCCTCCAGAATATATCAATGGATGCCAGAGTTTAGTTATGATGACAAGGGCAACTGGATAGCATATCACTACAAAAAAGACACAAATCTCAATGAAGATGGATCGCCTATCATGGATGATAATATCCCTAATCACATCTTTGAAAAAAACAGAAAATCCGGCTTAGCCCCATTTACAAATACCTATCTCAAACGAATTGTGTATGGCAACCGAAAAGCATATCATGCAGACCCTCTAAAACCCTATGACCCACAACCTCCAATAGAGAAAGAATATTTCTTTGAAATGGTGCTGGATTATGGAGAGCATAATTTGCAAAACCCTACTCCCCAAGATACTGGTATATGGAATTATCGCAACGATACTTTCTCATCGTATCGATCAGGATTCGAAATCAGAACCAATCGCTTATGTAAACGAATTTTGATGTTTCATCATTTTAAGGATGAAAAACAATTTGCAGACACCCCTGAAGCAACCGATTTTGGAGAGAACTACCTGGTTCGCTCCCTTGATCTTACGCATGAACCATCTTCTATAAATGATTCGGGCCAAACAGAAGTTACCTATCTAAAAGCTTTTACACAAAACGGATATATACGAAAATCTGATGGCAGCTATGCTAAAAAAGCACTTCCCCCTATAGAGTTTACTTATCAAAAACTCCATTGGAATACAACGATAAAAACAGTGAGCGAAGAAAACATTATGAACGCCCCTGTTGGGCTTACCAATAACTATCAGTGGGTAGATCTGTATGGAGAAGGGATTTCAGGCATACTTACAGAACAGGGAGAAGGATGGTTCTATAAAAGCAATTTGGGGAATACCGCAGATGATAACGAAGTGACTTTTACATCTGCTCAAAAAGTGATCTCAAAACCCTCATTTTCAGGATTATCACAAGGAATTTTATCCCTTCAGGATCTGGAAGCAAACGGACAAAAACAAGTGGTTGCGCATAGCAAAGGAATTCAGGGGTATTTTGAATTAGACGAAGACAAGAATTGGAAGCCTTTCAGAACTTTCGATCAGATAACCAACATCGATTTACAAAACCCCAATATACGCTTCCTTGATCTGGATGGAGATGGACAACCAGAATTGGTAATGACAGATGAAAATGTATTTACCTGGTATGCAGCTGATGGAAAACGCGGATATCTACCAGCAGTCCATATTCTCAAGGCACTAGAAGAAGAACAAGGCCCTACTATTGTATTTGCTGATAGTGAACAAACCCTATTCCTGGCAGATATGTGTGGAGATGGCTTGACAGACATTGTGAGGATCCGTAATGGCGAAATTTGCTATTGGGCCAATATGGGGTATGGCAAATTCAGCGCAAAAATTACCATGGATAATGTCCCGCTCTTTGATCATCAGAATCAATTTAACCCTCAATATTTACATCTGGCAGATGTGAGCGGAACCGGAGCTACAGATATCATCTATCTGGGAGAAAACACATTCAAGGCTTTTATCAATTTAAGTGGGAATGCCTGGAGTGAAGCACACGTAATTGAGCCTTTCACTTCTATGGACAACCATAGTAAACTATCGGTAGTGGATCTGTTAGGTACAGGAACCTCCTGTATTGTTTGGTCTTCAGACCTCCCTGCTTATTCTAATGCTCCTATGCGCTATATCGATTTGATGAACAGTAAAAAACCTCATGTATTAATACATTACAAAAATAATCTGGGTAAGGAAACCACCATTGAGTACAAAAGCTCAACTCATTTTTATGTAAAAGATAAGTTAGAAGGCACTCCATGGATCACCAAACTCCCTTTTCCCGTGCAAGTGATCAGTAAAATGATTGTCGAAGAAAAAATCACCAATGTCCGGTTCTCCAGCAAATACAGCTACCACCATGGGTATTATGACCATACCGAACGAGAATTCAGGGGTTTCGGCAGGGTAGAACAACTGGATACAGAATTGTATCATAGCTGGAGTTCTAATAATCAAGGAAATCAACTCGAATCTGCATCGGCATTATATCAACCACCTGTGCTAACCAAAACCTGGTATCATACCGGAGCATTTTTTGATCGTACCAAAATAACCACCCAATACAAACAGGAATATTGGTTAGAGGAGTATGACAAGGCTTTTCCGAATGCACCAATATCAGTTATAGAGCCTGAACTCGAAGATGCTCGTATAGTAGCGGCTCAAAATCTAACTAATACACAAATTATCGATCAATTGAGTGCAGGCGAATGGCAGGAAGCATTAAGAGCCTGCAAAGGAATGGTACTGCGGCAAGAAGTTTTCACATTGGATGGTAAAGAAAATGACGAAAATTCAATGCAAAAACAAGCTAAACCGTATAGTGTAGCTACTCATAATTGTCATATCCAGCTCCTGCAACCAAGAAATAACAACAAATATGCTGTATTTATGGTGACTGAAAATGAAGCCATTTCTATACACTATGAACGAGATGAAACCGATCCGAGAGTTGCACATACATTGAATACAAAAATTGATGAATTAGGTCAAATCCTGGAAGCTGCTGCAGTGGTGTATCCAAGAAAACAAATACAAACAGAGTTACCGGTCGAAATTCAGGAAAAACAGGCACAAACTCATATCATCTATACTCAAAACCGGTTTACCAATGATGTTATACTACCCCATGCTTATCGTCTGAGGGTGACAGCAGCAACCAAAACCTATGAAATAACGGGGCTGACCCCTTCAACATCTCTATATCAGATAGCGGATTTCGAAGATATACTTGCATCAGCCAGTACTGAAATTGCCTATCATGAAAATACTACAGCAGGCAATATTGAAAGACGGCTCATTGAAGATGTACAAACCTTGTATCAAAAGGATGACCTGACGGCTTCTCTTCCTTTGGGCACTATCGAATCCAAAGGCTTTGGCTATGAAAGTTATCAGCTGGCGTATACACCCGATCTGATACAACATATTTTCGGTAGTAAAATTATAGATATGGATGGCATCATGGAGGAAGGGCGATTTTTAAAACAAGAGGAGCATTGGTGGATCCGTTCCGGAACCGTACAATTGCTTGATCCTCTTAATAATGAAACCTTTATTGACGCACAAAACCGTTTTTATACCCCTCTTTCATATACAGATCCGTTTGGATCGGTAACTCAGATTTCATATTACAAGAATTATTTCCTGATGACTGATGGTACAACCGATGCTGTTGGAAATCAAACAAGTGTTGAACGTTTTAACTTTCGCACCTTATCGCCCACCCTTATGAAAGATAGCAATGACAACTTATCAGAAGTGTTGTTGGATGAATTGGGCCTGGTCAAGGCCATCGCAATTATGGGAAAAGGTAATGAAGCCGATGATTTGCAGGGCTTGAGTGAAATCACTTCTGAGGCAGAGCACAACCTCATCCAGCAATATTTTACTCTTTCGGATACATCGGCGCTGCGGGATACAGCGCGACAATTACTACAGCATGCTACCGGACGGTTTGTATACAACTTTCATCAGTACCAAACTTCTGTTTTCTTACAGGAAGAACAGCTAGAACAAAACCCTGATACACTTCCTTGTGCAATTGTAAAAATACTACCTACAGTGACCGGAAGTATTATCCGGGAAGATCACCATCAAGTCAATTCAAATAGCCGGTTACTACTTAGCTTTGAATATGCTGATGGTATGGGAAATGTGGCCATGGTCAAATCACAAGCGGAGCCTGGTGAAGCCTTACATCTCAATCTACAGCCAAACTGTGGGTATACATTAGAAATTGTAGATACTACTACCAATAATCAATTGCGATGGATCGGTAATGGACGAACCGTACTCAATAACAAAGGTAATCCGGTAAAGCAATATGAGCCTTATTTTTCTGTAAATCCTTTTTATGAGGATGCAAAAGAATTGGTAGAACGAGGAGTGACACCCATTATCTATTATGATGCAGCTGGCAGAAATACTCGAACCGAATTGCCAGATGGCACCTTTACCAAAATAGAATTTGATGCCTGGTTACAACGAAGTTATGATCAAAATGACACCGTTTTGGATAGCCAATGGTATATTGATCAGGGAAATCCAGATCCAAATGGATCCGCACCAACAGATAAAAATCAATTGGCAGCCTGGAAAGCAGCCCAGCACCACAATACTCCTTCTGTAGTTCATTTGGATACCTTAGGAAGACCAGTATATAGTATTGCTCATAATCGCGTATCGGGAATAGATGAGTTTTATGAAACCATTATCCATCTGGATATCGAAGGCAACGCCAGGTCCGTTGTAGATGCCAGAGGCAATACCGTTATGTCTTATCAATATGATTTGTTAGGTCATAGAGTGTATCAAAACAGTATGGATGCTGGAGAGCGATGGATATTGGGTAATGTCGCGGGCAATCCTTTACGTTCCTGGGATAGTCGCAATCACATGACATCCAGTATCTATGATGCATTACAACGTCTACTGGAAACAAGGGTACAAGGAGGTGGTGGAGATACACCTTTGGATCATATATTTTCAAAAACAATCTATGGTGAAGGACAAACCAATGATAAAGCAAATAACCTGCGTGGGCAGGTAGTAACGCAATATGATACCGCAGGTAAAACCGAGGTGATTCAATTTGATTTTAAAGGAAATCCTCTGGAAAGCTCCCGACGTTTCGCTATCGATTACAAACAAGTTCCCAATTGGGAAGGAACCGATCTGGATACAGCTTTAGAAACCGAAACATTTATAACTACAATCGCCTATGATGCCTTAAACCGGGTGATCAGTTCTACCACTCCCGATGGAAGCATCACCATACCCGGTTACAATGAAGCTGGTTTATTGGAAACCGTACAGGTACAACTAGCATCTATTGGGAATACACCTCCAGAAGTCAAAACTTTTGTGCAAAAAATCAATTATGATGAAAAAGGACAACGCCAAAATATCCTTTATGGCAATAATGTGAGAACGACCTATTATTATGATCCTTTTACCTTTCGCCTGATACATCTCCATAGCAGAAAACAAAGCAATGAGCTGCTTCAGGATTTACAATATACTTATGATCCTGCGGGGAATATCACTGAAATTGAGGACCAGGCCATCCCCACCATCTTTTTTGGGAACCACCAGATGGAACCCAAATCTCAATATACCTATGATGCTCTGTATCGGCTGGTCGAAGCTAAAGGAAGGGAACATATTGCCCAGGTAGACCATGGCAATGAAGATAATTGGAGCGATTTGCCTTTTCTGAAACAATATAGCACCAACGATCCTATGGCCTGGCGTACGTATACGCAAAGCTATCAATACGATGCCGTTGGCAACATACTACAAATGAATCATAATGCCACTGGTGGTAGTTGGACACGAAGTTACCAATATGAAACCAATAACAACAGGTTGATGAGCACAACAGTGGGCGATCAAACTTATACCTATCCACATGATATAACCCATGGCTACATTACCCAAATGCCACATCTATCGCTAATGCAATGGAATTTTAAAGAAGAATTGCAAGCCACCGCCCGGCAAGTGATCAACAATGGTATTCCTGAAATCACCTACTATGTATATGATGGCAGTGGGCAGCGGGTACGTAAGATCACCGAAAATGAGGGCGGAACTACCAAAAAAGATGAGCGTATCTATCTGGGAGGTATAGAGATCTACCGGAAGCATAGCGGTACCAATACAGGTTTGGAAAGGATTACGCTACATATCATTGATGACAGTGGAAGGATCGCTATGGTAGATACGCGAAATGAAGTAAATGATGAGACAGATGGCAGAACCCTTCGCTATCAACTAGGCAACCATTTAGGATCTGCAGCATTGGAACTCAATCAAACCGCCGAGGTGATCTCCTATGAAGAATACCACCCCTACGGGACTACTTCTTATCAGGCAGTGAATGCAGCTATCAAAACCGCTGCCAAACGCTACCGCTATACCGGGATGGAGCGGGACGAAGAGACTGGATTCAGCTATCACTCGGCACGGTATTATTTGCCTTGGCTGGGCAGGTGGTTGAGTAGTGATCCGATTGGGATTGGTGATGGGGTGAATTTGTATAGGTATGCTTCCAATAATCCGCTAATTTTTATTGACCTTTCTGGCAATAATAATGAAGATTGGCAGCAAGTAGAAACCGAAGACCCTAATGCAACTTACCACCAAAATATTAATACTGGCACAGTAATAAGACAAGCCCCTGGTGTTAGAGAAGTCTGGGCATCAGAAAGTGGAGTAGCCGGTGAGTATGTAGCTGTTTATCAGGAATACCACTTTGCAGATGACCATTTTATTTTGAACCCGAGTCCTACCGAATCTAAATCTCAACCAGTGGAGGAACCGACATCCTCTACTCCAAAAGAAGAAGAAACCTCAACTTTAGAGACTGCAGCTGATATTGCAACTGATTTTATCCCTATTGTAGGTAGTGGAAAGGATTTATATAGGGGGATTAGAGATGGGGACGCATTTGGAATCGCTATAGGTATTGGAGGTCTTGCACTGGACATTGTTACTCTGGGCAGTAGTAGTTTGGTAAAAGGTGCCGTAAAAACAGGTGTTAAACAAGGGGCTAAACAATTAGCAAAGGAAGGTGTTAAAAAAGGTCTTAAGAAAACAGTAGAAAAAGGCTCTAAAGAACTCGCCGAAAAGGGTGCCAAAGAGTTAGCAGAAACAGGTGGAAAAAAAGCACTTAAAGAAGCTTCTCCTTCAAAACTTGGAACATTGGTTGGTACTAGTCGTTCTCAAATGCGAAGAGCAGCAGCAAAAAAAATAGCTGAGATGACGGATCACCCCTTAAAGTTTTTACTGGATTCTTCTGGTAAATTCAAAAGACCACCAAATAGAAAACATTCAACACTGTTTAACAGACCTGAAATTATAGAGATGGGTCATATAGTTAGTAATAAAGCAGGGGGAGTGGAAAAGGTTATGCTTCAAGCAGCATGGATCAATCAGCGAAATAATGTTATAGCTGAGGGAATGAAGAAAGGAGGCAAGAACTTAGGTGTGTATATAGAAAATATTGCAATTGATATTGGTGGTGTTGCTGTTGGTTTAGAGACAGCTAAATGGTGGGTCAAAGAAGGCTTACTTTCAAAAAAGGTATTTGAAAATGCCTACAGATTGGTTTTCTAATATTGATATTATATAAGAACCTGCTCCGCAAAGCCTGCCTTGTCAGTCAAACAGGGTTCCAGACTTCGTGGAAGAACACACAAGAAGATAACAACATACAACAAAAAATAAAAAGAAAACAAAAAAAATTAAAACCATGGCAACAATCATAAAAAAAATCAAAGCTCCCATCACCTATGGGGAAAGAGGAGAACATATAGGCAATCTTCAGCAAGCATGTATCCAATTAGGGTTTATTATTGCTAGTGAAGAAGAGTTAAAAAACCTGTATTTTCAGGAAGCAACGCTAAGTGCTTTACAACGTTTCCAAACAGCACAACGACTTCCGGTAACAGAAACCTTGGATAGTGCTACAGCTTCTAAACTTAATAGTTTATTGTTTCTAGACGACACTCCCGTTTTTGAAATATCGGGCACTGTTTTGGACTCGTATAGAAAACCAATACCAGGTCATAAAGTCATCGCATTTGATGTCGATCTAAGAGGTGCTGCGATATATGGTTCAGTCCAGAGTCTGGAGGAAATACAGGAAAAAGGTGGTCTTGAAATTCTGGGAGAAGCAAAGACAGATCGAAAAGGTGAGTATACCATATGGTTTGGGCAACCTGATTTTCAACAGGCAGAACGGGATCTGGCAGATGTTGTTGCATATGGTGTTGAAGAAAGCATCGATGATACCGGTAGTAGTACCAATACGATTACAGGAATTTCGCGTTTGGCCTATAAAAAAGAATATGAAAGAAAGAACAGGATTGAACGCCTGGATATTCGTTTATCAAGTGACCGATATCAGGCATTAACTGAATATGCACGTATCCTACAGGAAGTTACTCCTTTTTTACGGGAGTCAGACATAGAATTACAGCAGCTTAGTACTTCTGAAGATCAGATTTCCTTTTTATCAGAAGAAATTAATTGGGATCTGTCTAAAGTGCGAGCATTGGTTTTGGCTGCCGATATTTTGCAATCGAACAAGAAACTGGACTTGAACCAGGAATTATTATATGGCTTGGGAAGTCAGCAAATACCTTTAAACCCATTTTCTTTGGGAAGTACGTCTATAGCGACTTTAAAAAGATCTTTAAGTCAAGCGATCGCATTGAATAGTATTGCTACATATACCGATGATGAGATTGAGGCATTTTGCCAACAATTGCATTCGTTGATGATCAGGGCATCTTTAGACACGACCAGAGAAGATAGCAATGCAACTCCCAGAAGCTTTTTTAATCTGGCATTACCCGATAGACAAGATCTACAAGAACGATTGCTTATGGATTATGTTAATCACGAAGGCTCTCCCGATTCCTTTTGGGATTCTATCGACCAACATCCTATTTTTAGGGAACAACCAGAATTACTGCTAGAATTGGATAAAGTAGGTCAGTTAGCTCTACTATTCGATCATCATCTCCCATTAGTAGAAGAATTATGGGGAAGAGACGATATTTCCAAAGTAAGTGAGCTTTTAGAAATCGAAGACGAAGAATGGCTCGAAATTTTAGACAGAACCGGATTGCCTTTCACCTATAGAGAAGATGAATCAAGAGATCAGATGGAATTATATATGCGTGCATTGCAGGAGAAGTTAAATGCTACCTATCCTACCCAAAAAGTAGCGTATATGGTGAATCAACGTGCATTACAATTACAAAATCCCGAAGTAGCATCAGAGGTTACATCATTTCTGAATCAGCAGGAGGATTTTGATTTTAGAAGTTCGAGAATCATCGATTTTGAAGATCAGATAGCTGAAATCTCTGGAAATCAAAGAGATGCTGTGATAGAAGAATTGAAGGGAATGCAGCGGATATTTCAACTAAGTCCTACTCCTGAAGCTATGTCTAAACTGAGTGAAATAGGACTGAATTCTGCATTTCATATCAGCCGGATCCCCAGGCAAAGTTTTATGGATCAATATGGTGAGCAATTAGGAGATGAAATTGCTTTCAACATCTATGAAAAAGCTTCTTATATGCAGGCAAGAAACACCTATGCCTATACAAAAGTCAATGAAATGCAATTCGGTATAACCCCAGGATTGATATGGGGTGACAAGAAGAAAGAAGAAGTGCAACAAATTATAGAACAGTATATCCCTAATTGGGAAACCTTATTCGGGCGATTAGATATTTGTGAATGCGAACATTGTCGTTCGGTTTTTAGTCCTGCAGCATATCTTGTGGATATCCTTCAATTTTTAAAGGAAAGCACTCCTAACCAGGATTCTCCAAAAAAGAACCCCTATATGATGATGGCTAAAAGACGGCCAGATATTGCCCATCTGCCTCTCACCTGTGAAAATACACATACTGTTATTCCTTATATTGATTTGGTCAATGAAATTCTGGAATACTATGTTGTACATGATAAAATCGAAGCAACAGCAGCACATGATACTGACGAGGCAACAACTGATGAATTACAGGCAGAACCACAATACACACTGATAGATGCTTACAAAAAGTTAGCACAAGCCGTCTATCCCTTTTCATTGCCCTATCATCAACCTCTGGATGTAATTCATCAATATATGGAGCATCTGGATGTAGATTATGCAAATCTTATTTCTATGTATGGAAATGATCAAAACCTGGCAATCCAAGGATTTCAGGCTGCTATGGCGCTGAAAATAAATCCAGCGCAATACGAGGTTATTACACAACAATCTTTTGATGGAACCCCTGTAAATACTTCTCTATGGGAATATTACGGCTATACGGCAGAACAGGTGTCAAAATTAGTGAACGGTATTCCTACCATCCGTTTGTGGAAAGAGTGGTTAATTGAAGTTCCTGAATTTCTTAAAAGAGCCGGATTAGCATATACAGAACTGGTCGCGTTACTAAAAACAAGATTGATCAATCCTCATCCAGAATATGTAATTTTTCTGGAGAATATTCAGAGGCATACCGAATATTCATCCAATGAATTTTACGGGATATTAAATCAGGTCTATTCTGGAAATCAAACTCCGGAGGATCATCCTGATTTGCTATTGGCACTACAAATGGAAAACCTGGCCACGGGAAGATTTACAAATTGGCTTTTAGAGCATTTTGAAGTTTTCAAAAATACGATCACTCTTTTTGAACCGGATTCTGCTTGTAATTTAGAAACCACATCGCTCAAATCCATTAGGGATATTTATGAACCTGTAAATGCCACCGGAATTTCTGACCGAAGCCTTTCCCTTATCCATAGATTTATTCGATTGCAACGAATAGCAGATTGGAAAACAGAAGACCTGGATATGATGATGTACGCTTTGGGAAAAGAAAATATTGATCCCGAATTGATACAGTTTTTAGTAGCCATTCGATCCATACAAAAACAAATAAAGATATCAAATGACGAAGTTATTGTATTATGGGGTGCCATAGATTCTTTTAAGGAAAAATCACTATACAAGAAATTATTTCTTACCAAGTCCTTATTGAACATAGACCCTGTTTTCATACCAGATGCAAATGGCGAACTATTAGTGAATGCGCAAAGTATCAAAAGTCATATCACAGCCATTCAATCGGCATTACGCCTTACTGCTGATGAAATAAACTTAATTGCAAGGGAGAATAATATCGCTATAGAAACCGATCAATTAACATTGCATCATCTAAGTGTTTTTTACCGATATAAGATCTTTTCTAAAGCTCTGAAAGTAAAAATAAAGGAATTCATCTGGCTTAAATCTATTTTTAATATCAATCCCTTTAGTATTTTAAACAATGGTAGTTTTGAAAGTATTTCTCCCGGAATAACACTTCAGTTTATAGAATTGACCCAGAAGGTATTACAAAGTAATTTTAGTATAGAAACCCTGTCATATTTGTTATTGCCCTCACAGGAAAATAGCAAACTGCAACCAGATAGTAATTTAATTACCAATGTAATACTCCAGAGTCGTCAGGAATTCATACAAATAGATGCGCTGAACCAGATAGAAGCGCGAGTTGATGAAAATTTCTTAACAGAAAAACTTTCGCTACTCTTTGAGCAACCTGCAGTAACCACTATTTTGGATCTTATAAATGACAATGCTATTTATTCCACAATTATTTCTCCAAATCTGGATATCAGCATACCTGCCGGATTACTAGAGAAGGTTACTTATCAAAAAGCAACAGGAATGCTCACTTTTCGAGGTGTAATGACCGAGGATGAAAAAAATAGCTTACTGAGTGAATTTGACCCATCTCTTTCCAAGACTGTTGAGGAGATATACCAACAACCAGAGGTCTTTATAAAGGATACATTATATGGGGTTTTCGAAAATACTTATACAGAAGCCATTCAGCTATTGCTCAATCGGCCAGAACTTCAAAACCCACCAGAAACACAGGATAAATTGCAATGGTTTTATAAACAGTACCTTCCGTTTCTTCAATTGCGGTTAAAACAAAATATTGTTGTACAGGGATTAGCAGGTGCATTGAACCTGCAGGAAACCCATATTCGGGATTTGATAGGAAACCGTATGGAAACACTGATCCATCAATTGTCTGCGCAAGGTTTATCTGCTAGTTACTATTCGGATGCTAATTTTTCTAATCTGTTAGTGCAACAGGTCGACAGGCAAATAGATTTTGATTGGGCAGATACGTCTCCCGATCCTCTGATTCCGTCAGATAATTTTAGTGTCCGATGGGAAGGATGGCTTCTTCCTACCGAAAGTGAACCGATTACTTTTGTAGTTTCTTTAGCAGATGAAGATGACCTGCTAAAAGTATGGATTGATGAAATATTGATCTTAGACCGTCAACCTAATCAGGCGTTAGAACTGGAAGCGCTTCCAGATCGACCTCTCAAATCAGGGCAAGCGCATCACATTCGTATAGAATATCAACCTAAAGAACAGTTAGCTGGCCTAAAATTATATTGGAAAACTCCATCAAAACCAAAAACGAGCATTGATAGTACTCATCTATTTCCTATAGAAACTGTTCAAAGTTTTCAGCAAACTTTTAAAGGGTATTACAAAGCCGGATTATTGATACAAAACTTCAATATTCAGACAGACGAACTGGCACATTTCATTGCTTATGCTTCAGATTTTGATCAATTAGATGTTACAGCCCCTTCTTTTACACATTGGATACGTTTATATGAATACTTCAATTTAAAAAAAGAAGTGAATGCAACTTCCGAACAACTGATAAACATATTTAGAATAGCATATTTGCCGAATGTAGCATCAGATCGATTCCTACAGGTATTAGAAGACGTTACGGACTTTATGCCGTCAGAAATTGAGTACTGGTTTACTAGTAAAGGGCTGACATATGCTAATTTTATCAATGAACAACCCTTATTAACACTTTATAAAAGCCTGAAAACGGCACAAAAAACAGGGGTGTCATTAGAACAGCTTACCAACTGGACGGCGGTAACAGATTCATTCCAGCAGCTTTTCGAAATTTCGCAAGAAGTAAAACGTGCGGTAAAAATTAAATATGATGAATCTATATGGTTAGAAGTAGCACCAAAACTTAATGATGTTATACGAGAAAACCAGCAACAAGCACTGATAGCCTATTTATTAATGCAGGAATCCTTGCAATCATGGGGGGTATATGATGCAAATGGGTTATTCGAATATTTTTTGATCGATGTACAAATGGATGCATGTATGGATACCTCCAGAGTGAAACAGGCAATTTCTTCTGTGCAATTATTTATTCAGCGATGTTTGCTTAATCTGGAAAGTGATTATAATGATCAAAATAAAGAAATTGGAGTAGCTCCGGGTGCTATCGACACCAACCGCTGGGTTTGGATGAAAAATTATAGGGTCTGGGAAGCCAACCGCAAGGTGTTTCTCTATCCCGAAAACTGGCTCGAACCCCAATGGCGTGATGACAAAAGCCCTTTCTTCAGAGAACTCGAATCAGAATTGATGCAGGGTGATATTACCCAGGATACGGTAGAAAAAGCTTTTAGAGGATACTTGCACAAAGTAGAAGTAGTTTCTAAAATGGATCTGACTGGACAATATTACGACACGGCTAGTGGTATCCTACATCTAATAGGAAGAACTATTAGCATGCCCTATCAATATTATTACCGTCAGCAAAACACAAAATATGATATATGGACGCCCTGGGAAAAAATTGATTTAGATATCAAAGGACAAGACAGTGTTTATGAATCAGGAGTACATATTATTCCAGTGGTTTGGCAGAGTAAGCTTTACCTGTTTTGGCCAGAACTTACACTAAAAGAAAATCCTAAACAAAGTGGCGGGTCTATTATAAATATGGGAAACAAGACCCAAGATGAACTGCAAGGAACAAAAGTTTGGGAAGCACAGATTGCATGGAGTGAGTATAAAGAGAATACCTGGCAACCAAAGCAGGTGTTTCCCAGGATTATGGAGATCCCCTATACCTCAGCTAGTTTAGTTGATATAGTTACAAGACAAGTTTGGCGAATAGGTGGGCAGACAAACCTTGAGATAGCCATAAAAGGAGCACTTAATAAAACCAAGGTATTCAGGATAACAAATATGCATGATACTCCAGAGATCATAACTAATCAAAATATAACTTTCAAAAATGCTTCAAATGGCAATAATTCATTTATGAGAACCTGGAGCAGTGGTTTACTTACTTTTCAAGATAAAACCTATTTAAACCAGGATTATCTAGGCTATTCTTCAAAGCCATTGGTGATAAATGGAGAAACATACTATGAACCTGTTGTACAGAACACACAATATGTCTTCTTAGACACGTTCGAATTGTTGCCTTCTCATCAATATGCCAATTTTAGAAAGAGGCTGGATATACCATTATTTTTCCAGGATCGATCATCCCGTTTTGTAATACGGGATAAATCAAAAAAAGGTAAATACCGTGTTCCTGAAAAACATTTTGGGCTAGCTGCATTGGCTTCCTCCTCTATAAACACAACCTTAAATATGAGTATACAGCAAAACAATGTATATTCGCAAAATATACTCAGTGAACAATCTCATAGTACTCAGTATATGCAACTTAAAAAATCATCGAACAGTTCTAACACTCAAATAATCGCTCAGGAGCACATGAATATTCCCGGAGGATTTAATAATGCAATTAAAAAAATAAGTGGGAACCTTCATTTTGATATCTTTTATCATCCTTACACTACAGAATTGATCGGAGCGCTCAATCAAGGTGGTGTGGATTCCTTATTTAGTCAGCAATTTATATTAAAAGATGACCAGGGTCAGTTTTTTAAAGAAAACTACTACCCAACTGTCTGGGTACATGATTCATATCCACAGATTAATTTGGATTTCCAAAGAGAAGGAGCCTATTCATCCTACAATTGGGAGGCATTCTACCATATACCCTTAATGACTGCCGTGCATCTCAGTAAAAACAATAAATTTAAAGAAGCACAACAGTGGTTTCATTATATATTCGATCCAACAACTAATGAAGCCCCAAACCCTGAACATCCAGAAGACAGGTACTGGAAATTTTTACCCTTTAGAACTATTACTACTAAAAATCTAGAAGCCTTTTTTGAATCCTTACAAGCAAAAAAATCCAATACCGCTATTGATGAATGGCGGGATAATCCATTCCGTCCGCATCTGGTGGCTCGTCATCGACCGGAAGCCTATATGAAAAAAACCGTCATGGCATATGTAGATAACCTTACTGCCTGGGGAGATCAGCTTTTCCGCCAGGATACAATGGAAAGTATTAATGAGGCAACACAATTATATGTTCAGGCGGCACATATTTTAGGACCCCGACCTCAATTCATACCAAGAAGAGGAAAAATTAAGCCAGAAACCTATGCTACCTTAGCTCCTAAACTGGATACTTTTTCCAACGCACATGTTGCTCTGGAAAACGTGTTTCCATATAGCAGCGAGATAACTACATCCGCTACTATAGAAACCGAAAGCCTTCTGGGTGTAGGTAGTGCATTATACTTTTGTATTCCTTCTAATGAAGATTTATTGAAGTATTGGGATACCGTTGCCGATCGTTTATTTAAAATCAGGCATTGTATGAATATTGATGGTGTTGTACGGCAACTCTCTCTTTTTGAACCTCCTATTGATCCTGGAGCCTTAATCAAGGCATTAGCATCAGGAATGAGTATCGGTAGTGTTTTGAGTAACCTGAATGCGCCTACTCCTTTATATAGATTTACGTATATTTTTCAGAGAGCTCTTGAATTGACCCAGGAAGTAAAATCATTAGGAAATTCTATATTATCCGCTATTGAGAAGAAAGAAGCTGAACACCTTTCTGTCTTACGTGCATCACACGAAGTTGCTATGCAAATGGAGATCAAAGAAATATTAAATCTACAAATCGAATCTGCGAATCATGAAATAGTTACTCTGGAAAAAACCTGGGATACCACAAAAGCTCGATTTAAATACTATAAAAGTTTATTGATAAGAGAAGAAGACTCTGAAGATGTAAGTATCGATGAAAATGGTGAAGTTACCGGAGCAGATCCTATACCATTAGATATATCAGTTGGTTTACGAGACTCAGAAGATGAACCAGGAATAAAATTGATCGGCAGGGAAATGGAGGAAATTGATCAGGCAGGTACGGCACATAGTGTCAGAATGGCGGCCTCCGTAATTAGTGCGTTGGCAAATGCTGCCAATTTTATTCCTAATGTTGGCGTCAAAGGAGAGCCATGGGGTGTGGGCGGAGATTTCACGTTTGGTGGCAGTAATGTTGGTGCAGCTCTCAGCGCACATGCAACTGCTTCTAATATAGTCGCAGATCACCACTCATACAAATCACAGAGTGCTGCCCGACTGGCAGGGTATATGCGAAGAGAACAAGAATGGAATTTTTCTGCTAATCAAGCTGCATTAGAATTAAAACAAATAGCTAAACAGATACAAGGAGCCCAAATTCGTAAACAAATAACAGAGCAGGAACTAACAAACCATCTGGAACAAATCAAACGCAGTGAGGATATTGAAATATTTTTATTGGATACTAAGTTTACCAATGAAGAATTGTATGGATGGATGAAAAATCAGATAGCCAGTGTATATAAAGCTTCTTATAATCTTGCTTACGAAATGGCAAAACAAGCTGAAAAAGCATATCAATTCGAGTACGGGGATACCACTACCAGTTTTATACAATATGGATATTGGGATAGCACCAGAGAAGGGCTATTGGCAGGTGAACAACTCCAATTAAGCCTCAACCGCCTTCATCGTTCATACGTGGATAAAAATAAACGCGACTATGAAATTACAAAGCATATGTCTCTTTCCCTTATTAATCCTAGGGCATTACTGAAGCTCAAAGAAACCGGAGCTTGTGAATTTGAAATCCCTGAGCTGCTTTTTGACCTGGATTTTGCAGGACAATATTTTAGACGAATCAAATCCGTTAGCATAACAATACCTTGCATTGTAGGGCCATATACTAGTGTATCGGCTAAATTGACGTTGCTAAAAAACAGGGTTCGAAAAAATGGCAATAGCCAGACTCCTTATGCGTATACGGGTATTGAAGATGCCAATTTTACACATAATCTTGTTGGTATGCAGTCGGTCGCTACCAGCCAGGCACAAGGTGACAGTGGACTTTTTGAATTAAACTTTAGAGATGAACGCTATCTCCCGTTTGAAGGCGCTGGAGCCATCAGCCGATGGAAACTGCAACTACCCGAGGAATTTAGATCTTTTGATTATAATACCATTTCTGATGTAATTCTCCATATGAATTATACTGCAAGAGATGGTGGTGATGCCTTAAAACTGACTGTAAATAATCACCTCAATACTACCCTTAATAAATGGATGGATGAATTATCAGAAGAGGAAACTGGGTTGGTACGAATGATTAGTATGAAGCAAGAATTCTCCAGTGAGTGGCATCAATTTTTCCAATCCCAACAGCTTGAAGGAGAAGGAGAGCAGTCTATAAACCGTCATCTATCAACATTCGGAATTAAAGCACAACATTTTCCTTACTTCTTACGAGAAAGGGAGTTAAGTTTGTTAGATATCGGGGTGATATTAAAACCAAAAATTGGTGCTGATGCTAGTTCAGTCATTGGCTTACCTATAGTATTGAAACAAGGAAAAGGTGAATCAGCCTCTCCTATTCCTCCAACTCCAGATAATAATAGCGGATTGCAACCTGGTATTGAGAATTTACCAACGATACTATTCAATATAGAAGAAAATCCTATCGGATGGTGGCAAGTACAACTTGATACGACTTCAGAACCATTAGATCAGAGCACCATAGAGGATATGTATTTGGTTGTAAGGTATAAAATTGATTCATGATAAATCCCACAGAGTCTATGCAGGGCTTGATTAGATATTCGAGTCCTATCTGTTTGCCGAGGGAGATTCCCTTTACTAACAAAGTCTTTTGATAGTTCAAAAGACTTTTTACTTTTAGAATTTTCCTTAATGCCTACTTCTACACTTTAGTAACGATCTCTCTTTACCATAAAATATAAGCCTTCTTGTAGTTTTTCATAATTTTAACAGAATCTAAATTTTCACTCCCTATTTTTAACGATCTGATAATTTTATTGTTTTTATGGAATACAACAGCTACACGAAAATTTCATGATGAGGGTTTTGATATTTTTGATCTGTATGAGTTTGACTTCGATAAGTTTGGCTCAAACAAATACCAATGAAAAGAAATCTTTTATCGTTGGTATGACTAATGAAAAAATTGAAATTGATGGGGATTTAAGCGAAACGGTATGGAGTACACTCTCACCTGCCAAGGATTTTATACAGTATTTTCCATCAGACTCTCTACCTGCACAGGCACAGACAGAGATTTATATGTGCACCGATAAGAATAATCTATATATTGGGATAAAATGCTATTCCAAAGGTAGTAACTGGATAGTGAATTCGTTACGCAGAGATTATCGTGCCGGTGGTGCCGATAATATTACTTTATTGTTTGATACGTTTGATGATGGTACCAATGCATTGTATTTTGGCGTAAATCCCGAAGGAGTACGTAGAGAAGGGGTTATTAGTAATGGAGGAAATACCTTTCAGGATTTTTCGACTTCCTGGGATAATAAATGGAGAGGTGAAGCCAAGAAATATGATGGATATTATACAGCAGAATTAGAGATCCCATTTAGTACATTGCGATATCCCACTCCTTCCAAAAAATGGGGGTTTTCCTGCTATCGATTTGATTCGCAAACCAATGAAATAAGCACCTATTCACAAACTCCCCGCAATCAGGTTGTGTTCACATTGGCCTATCCCGCAGATATGCTCTGGGAAGAAGAATTAACAACCAAAAGCAGTGCTGTTTCTTTAATTCCTTTTGTGTCTTCGGGATTCAATAAGGATTTTGAAGATGCAACCCCGGCCGATGAATTCTTTGAAGCAGGAGGAGATGTCAAAATAGCGTTAACACCAGGGCTTAATCTGGATTTAACTGTGAACCCCGATTTCTCACAGGTAGAGGTCGATGAGCAAATTACTAATTTGGATCGCTTTGAGATCTTTTTCCCAGAACGAAGACAGTTCTTTCTGGAAAATGCAGACTTGTTCGGACAATTTGGGTTTTCAAATATCAATCCTTTCTTTTCACGACGCATTGGTGTTGGTGAAGATGTGCGTACAGAAGATCTGGTACAAAACAGGATATACGGTGGTTTACGCATAAGCGGAAAAATTGATGCCGATACACGAATCGGTCTTTTGAATATGCAGACCGCTTCTAGTGATGAACAAGGGATACCAAGCATTAATTTTGGAGTTGCAGTTGCGCAGCGTAAACTCTGGACACGCTCAAATATTGGGATAATTACCGTAAACAAACAAGCATTTGATTATGAAGATCTGGATACCCTCGATATCAATAGGTATAATAGAATGGTGGGCGTAGATTTTAATTATGCTACCAGCGATAATACCTGGTTCGGAAAAACCTTTGCCCATGGTACGTTCTCACCCAATACCTCGATGGCAATTGCTCAGGGAAGCACCTTAAATTATAATACCCGGGAGTTTGGAGCATTGTGGAAACACGAGTATGTAGATGAAGATTATAATGCAGAAGTAGGTTTTGTACCGCGCACAGACTATTTTAGGATCAATCCTGTTACAGAACTGCGTTACTACCCTCAAAATGAATTTTTAAATAATTATGTGTATCGAGCCGAAGCCGATATCTTCTGGAGACCTGGTTTCGGAAAAACAGATCATATATTTTCTGTGGGACTGGGAGGAGAACTTACTCAAAGATCTACCTTTCAATTCGATATTAACCATAACTATGTGTACTTGTTCGATCCATTTGATCCTACAGGAACAGATTCTCTGGAACTGGATGCAGAGCAAGACTTCTCATATGTTAGTTTTACTGGACAATACAGGAGCGACAGGCGTAAAGTATTTAGCTGGAGCCTGAGTCCATATATCGGAGAGTATTTTAATGGCTGGCGATATGGTACTCGTGGCAGTTTCAATATTCGCTATCAACCCAGAGGTTCTTTTTCTCTTAATTATGCGGTAAATTATTTTGATTTACCTCATTTAGATGGTAGCCGAGAGACTTTTTTGATTAGTCCTAGAATCGATTATACATTCTCAAAAAGTTTCTTTACATCGTTATTTGTGCAATACAACTCTCAGGATGATAATACCAATATCAATGCCCGTATTCAATGGCGTTTTGCACCAGTATCAGATTTGATTTTGGTCTATACTGATAATTTCCTGACCGGAGAAGTAGATCCTTTAGATCGTTTTGCCTTTGATGTTAGAACCCGTTCGGTAGTTTTAAAAATCACCTATTGGCTTAATTTATAGTTTCTAAAACGAGACTATATGATTCTAAGATTAAGTAAAAACATTCAAATTTGAGTAAAAAAGACTCGTGCTTCAGTAAAAAATACTCAACGTAGAGCAAAAAACATTCAAAAAGAAACCCAAAAGAATCGATGAAGAATCTTTTGGGTTATAAAGATGTTAATACTATTGATTCTTATAAATCAGTATTATAATACTTCTCCATTACTATTAAATGTAACAACTGTTCCTGCATTATACCAAATACTTCTGGAAGCACCAGCAGGTCTTAATAAGGTTTTTCTTTCTAAAGTTCCTGTTTTTACTTTTCCACTTTGAAAGATTACTACAGTCCATTTCTTAAACCATATACCAGAGCCTGATCCAAAATAACGTAATAAAGAGTTAAGTCTTAGGGTTCCTATCTTTACTTGCCCATTTTGAAATGTTGTGGGCTTTCCTCCCATAAACCAAACACTAGAGGTCGCTCCAAGAGGTCTTAATAATTTATAAGTTCTTAAAGACCCGGTTATTACTTTGCCTTGACTGTCTAAAACTACATTTGTACCTCCTTTAAACCATAGACCTGTATTACCTCCAGAAGGTTTTAAAAAGGTATCTGTAGCAAGAATCGCTCTATTTGACTTGTTCTCAATAGTTTCTTCTATTGTAAAATTTTCTGTTGATTGTGTTAAATCTGTAGGAATTTCGTCTTTAGAACAAGATAGAAAAACCATTAGTAGAGAATAAAAAATAATTTTTTTCATGATTTTATATAAATTGGTTAATAAAATAGGTAATGTTGTTAACCAAATATACAAAATCCAAGTAATTTTTTCGGGTGGTTAATAATTGATTTTTAAAGGGATAAACCATAAAAAGAGCACATTGGAAATTGAGTAAAAAACACTCAAAAAGAAACCCCAAAGATGTAGACTAATATTCTAATAATTTTTTACTTGATTTTACTGTGGGAGTATATGTAAGAATGAGGCCATTCTTACAACCTACCTATGCAGTCGATCCAGGATTTCCATTACTTCTATTTTTTTTCTTACAGAAACAGGAATGTTTTCTCCGTTTTTAAGCATCAAATACCCACCATCCTTTTTGATAAAAGCACTTATACATTGCAAATTGACCAAATGACTTTGGTGTACTCTTAAGAACTGATAACTCTTAAGCATATCGGCAAAATATTTTAAGGTTTTGGTCACAAAGATCTTCTGTCCGTCCTGAAGGTAAAAAATAGTGTTATTGCTATCAGATTCGCAGCGAATAATATCATCAAGGCTTACAATAATAATTTTATCGAGGGTGTGCAGTGATATTTTATCTGGTTTTTGCTCTGGGGCAGATAAGGTATCTTTTAAGATATTTAACCGTTCTTTATTGGGCTGAATTTGCTTCTTTGCTTTAGCAATAGCCTGCGCCAATTCTTTATTTGAGTATGGTTTCAACACATAATCGATGGCTGCAAATTTAAAAGCTCTTATGGCATACTCATCACTTGCAGTGACAAAAATAATCTTTGATTTTAATTCAGGAAATATTTCCAGTACATCAAAACCGGTACCATCACCTAGCATAATATCCAGAAATAAAATGTCGGGCTGTGTATTTCGCAATGATTTTGCCGCTTCAACCACGCTTTGAGCGGTGTCGATTATTTTTATTTCGGGATGATTGGTTTCCAGGTCACTTTTTAAAAGCTGAAGTGCATCTGGCATATCTTCTACAATAATAGCTGTAAGCATAATGATGTTAATAATCGGTTTGTAATGGTATTTTAAATGCTATCTGGGTTCCGGCAACTGTGCTGCCATTATTGATAATTTCTTTTATATTCAAGGAATCTTTTCCCGAAATGGATTCGAGCCTTTCTTGGGTCACTGTAAGTGCCATGGATTGATGATCGGTATTGCTTTTTATTTTTTGAGATTGAAAAATACCCTGCCCATTATCCAATACGGTACAATGTAAAAATTTGTCGGTAGTGTGAAACTGTACTTTCAACTCACCATCTCTGCTTCCTTTCAGAATACCATGTCTTACAGCGTTTTCTACGAAAGGTTGAATTAGCATAGGCGGAATCAGGATTTCCTCTGGATCCAGGTCAGAGTCTACAGAAATATCATAGATAAAAGGTTTACTGGCCATTAATTGTTCTATTTCTATATAATGTTTTAGGGTTTGTATTTCCTGGTCCAATGTAATATAGTCTTTTCTTGAATTATACAGGGTTTCTCTTAATAACACGGCAAAAGTATTGATTGTATTATTCATTCTCTGGGGATTGCTGGTTCCCATGGCCTTTATTCCATTGAGTGCATTAAATATAAAATGCGGATTCATTTGCAAACGCAATGCTTTTTGTTCTAGAGATAGCAGGTGATTTTGCAACTGCAAACGCTCACGTTCTTCTTTATTTTTTTGTTTCACCCTTCGTATATAAGATAATCCATACCCCCCTAAAACAATTAATATAATGCCTAATACGGTTAATTGAAACCAGGTTTTCTTGTAGATGGGGCTATCGATAAAAAACTGAAAAGTAACAATTTCACTTTCTTCCCATCGGTAATTTCTGGATTGAGCAGAAAAATAATGTGGGCCATATGCCAGTCCGGCTAAGTTTTGCTTACTTTCTGATACCCAGGGACTCCATTCTGAGTTATTTAACCTCCAGCGGTACTCTACATCATTTGGATGGTCGAGATCAACGGTTTTATAACTAAATGACAATTCGGTTTGATTAGGGTTTAGTCGAAGTATCTTGTCACTATTGAGCCAGGTATTCAGGTTAATTGAATCTACACTGCGATATGCTACTTCTACTTCTTCAAAATACAGGCTGGGTTTTATGGTAGTAGCTTTGGTAGTTTCTGTAGGTTCGTATTTGGTAAGCCCATATATAGCCCCAAACCAAAGATTTCCTTTCTCGTCTTTGGTAACTGCGTTGAGGCAGGTTTCTATTCCCAGGAAACCATCATTTCGTCCAAAATGAAAAATATCTACAATGTCATTAGATTGGTTTAGCTCTATTTTATCCACCCCTCGTTCACTTCCTACCCATAGATTGTTTTGATCATCAAAGATCATTTGATAGATATTATCTGAATACAGTTTTTTTCTGCCCTTTAGTTTTTTAAGTTTGACCTTTCCTTTAAGATCAGACCACCAGATCCCTCTCCCTGCAGTACCAATATAAATGGTGTTTTTATGAAAGAACAACGTACTTATAGCAGTTTTTTGGTTTAATACATTCCCCAAATGTGTAACCTGGTTATTCTTGATATATCCCAGGTGCCCATTTTGGGTAGCATACCAGATTTTACCCAAAGAATCCCGTGTCATATATCTTATTTGCAAGTCTTTTATACCATTTTTTCTATCAAATCTTTTTACTCCCAATAAGCGCTTTTTTATAGGGTCATATCTAAACCTTACAATGCCCGTAGAGTATGATGCAGCCCAGACTGTAGTATTATCAACATATAGTGTCCTGATCCAGTCTGATGGTAATCCCAGGTCACCATCTATAATATGATTTTTGAATACTGTTTTTACAATAGTATCTGTTTTTATAATAGTATCTGTTTTTTGATTTTGTACAGTACTTGTATCAACAATAATGCTATCGATTTGTTTGATTTCTTTAAAAAGAATTCCTTTACCATCGCTACCGGCCCATATGTTTCCCGAATTATCACTTGTTATGGTTTTGATCTTTACTTCAGACAAACGTTCATCCTGAGAAATATGGTGAATACCAAGAGAATCTATATGTACAAGTCCGGCTTCAGAATTAGAAGCCCAAATACCATTTTTTGCATTATGAACGGCATATACCCGATTCCCTTTTAGTCCGGTATTCTGGTCATAATGTATAAAGTTATTCTGAAAATATTTATAAAACCCACCACCAGATGTCGCTATCCAGATATTAGATTGGCGATCCAAAATACTTTTTTTGGTATGAGATATTGCCAATCCATTTTTTCTGTTAATTTTTTTCTTTTGAGTACGTTTATCGGCATCTACAATAACAATTCCTTGATTATCTGTAGCAAACCATAATTCATTATTATGTGCAGAAATATTATTTACTCTTACAGGTCTTGGGATCCAGTTGTTTCCATAGGTTTTGGCATTAGTATTTAAAACCAGAATACCTTGATTAAAAGCAGCAGCAAAAACTTTGTTTTCATAAAAGATTGCAGCGGTAAAATCATGGGCACTATGCCTTTCTATAATACTTGCATTTTTTCGTATATTATTTAATTTCCATAGCCCTTTATTGGTTGCTACCCAAAACAATTTACCATCAAAAACGATATCATTGATAATACTGGTATTGATTTTGGCATTAAGGCTTATTTTACTGAGGCCTCGTTTTTTTTGATATCTGTAAATACCGAGATTGGTAGCCAGATAGGTTTTACCTTTTATGTAGCATATTTTATTAATTCTTGGACTGTCATGATTGATGAATTTTGTTTTTGTTTTAATACTAAGCCCACTTTTTGTGCCAATAAAAAGGCTATCGTTCACAAAAGCCAATGCATGAATATAATTGGATTGCAATCCATCACTTTCATTCCAGGTTTTGAATTCATCACCATTAAATCGGCAAAGCCCGCCTCCTTGTGTTCCCAGCCATAGGTATCCTATTTCATCCTGTATGATATCATAAACCTGTGATTGCGGAAGCCCATCCTCGAGTGTATAGGCTCTGAGCTGATTGTTTTGCGCAGATAATGAACTGATAGTACAAAACATCAGAAAGTAAAGAAGCGTATTAATAATGTGGCTCAAGTTCACAAGGGATTCATCTGGTTGATAACAAATATAATCAAACTCATTCTTATGGCTTACCTTATAAATTGACAAAACAAAAAAACCGACACCGCCGGAAAGGCAGGTCGGTATAATAAACAAAAGTTTCCCCCTTTTTGTTTATCAGATTGAGTTTTGATGTTAGATTAATAAGCTGTAAGCGCAGTAGTCTTGGAAAAACCAATAATGCCATTATTCCAAGCAAAACTCTGCTTCAGATTTACATATTTAATATCTGATGTGCTTTTATAAAAAGTTTGAGTTTGTAATATGTTTCCGGTGATGCCATATTCCTGATTGGGAAAGATATATTGAATATCGGTATCAGAATTTTCACAATATACGTTATTGAGTTCGGGTAACGCAATAACCTCACCGTTTCCTTTTACCATATAATAGTAAGACTCAACATGAGCACAACATGCTAAGTATTCTACTTCCATCTTAATCACCTCAGAGACCCCTTCCAGGCCTGGGTTCTCCAAGGTGGTTAAAAAGATGTCCTCAAAAAGTTCTGTGTCTTCAATAGTTAGGGTAGCTATTTTTTCTAAGCTATCCCCCGAACGCACCAAGCTTACTACGTATTCAGGATACTCTTGTCCCTGATCTTTAATATCAGTAGTCACTAAATACTTTGTAGTTTCTGAAAAACTCTTTTGTGCGTAGGCATATTGAAAACTTTGAAACAAAATGATGATTATGGCAACATTTTTCATAGCAGAGTATTTTGAGGTTGGCTATTTGATGTAAAGATAGTGCCTTAAGTTGGTCCAAAGGATAAGGATTTAGAATTCGTCACTACTCAACTAGAATTCGTTTATGCATAAATCGGGTCAAATATGTTTCATTAAGAATGCGGTAAGCTGAAAAGACCTGTGAGCACTATGTTTACGGCAAAACCGTAAAGAAAAAATAATTTTCAGATATTATTTTAATAGACTTTTTTTTGTATCTTGAAAGTAGTGTTTTAAAGGGGTTTATATTTCTGGTTGATATGATGTTTTTGATCTAAATAATCATGCTATCCTGCATATAAAAGCTCCTATATATAATTTAATTAATGCTTTGTGGCTATATACTATGCACGCTAACAATCTTAATGAAGATTTGAGGAGAGAAATATTAAGGTATGTAAAAGAAACTCATAATTCCAAAAACGTTGAGTTGGAGAAAGATGTAGATGATTTTCTATACCAAAATAAAGAAAAACTAGATCGTTGGGTATCTCTTTTAGAACATAAACAAATATCCAAAGAAGAGTTTGAATTACTCTTAAAAAGCCAAAAATATCTTTTTGTAATAAAATCTTTATTCAGGCGAGGAATCTCAAAACACACACCGAGGCACTTTAAAAATGAGATTTAGCACGTTTTACAAATGAAGTTAAGAAACATAGAATAACAGTAACCTTCTTAACTTTTTGAAGTACTAATGAAATTTAATACTATGCAAACAATACGTTATCGTTCTCGTGGAGAAGACGTTCATTATTTAGAGGAAATTTTAACTAAATTGGGGTATACGGTGTATGTGTCTAATTATTTTGGAAGAGATACCGATAAGGCAGTAAAGGATTTTCAACTGAAAAATAACCTTGTAGTAGACGGCATTGTAGGCCTTAAAACCTGGTCCAAACTCATAGAAGCCAATAAAGACCTAACCGCATTTAATGATAAACTTTTGTCAGAACAGGATGTCAAGGATTTTGCCAGCCAGTTTGGTTTAGAATTGGCGATGGTAAAAGCCGTTAATGAAATAGAAAGTAATGGTAAGGGCTTTTTGGTAGATGGCAGGCCAAGAATTTTGTTTGAAGGCCATGTGTTTTGGAGAGAGCTGGATAAACGGGGAGTAAATCCTTCTTCACATGTTGCCGATGGTAACAAAGACGTGCTGTATAAAAAATGGACCAAAATATACTACAAAGGAGGGACTGCAGAGTATACCCGTCTCGAAAAGGCCGCAGGAATATCAAACTTACCGGCATTTCATGATGCAGCTTATAGTTCGGCTTCATGGGGATCGTTTCAGATTATGGGGTTTCATTATAAGAACCTTGGATATAATTCTGTAGATGATTTTGTTTCGGCAATGCATCGTCATGAACGAGAACACCTCAAAGCGTTTGGTAAATTTATCTCAGCCACTTCTTTTAAAGGAAAGAAACTAATAGACTGGATCAAAGAAAAGAACTGGGCCAAGTTTGCCGAAGGCTATAACGGGCCTGGCTACAAAAAGAATAAATACGATACCAAGTTAAAAAAAGCATATATAAAATATAGTGCTGGCTAATATATTGAAGTGATTTAAACTTTTTTCAATTGCCTGAAAAATGCATCTTTTTTATAGTACTCAAGATGGGTTTTTAATGATAGTAGTGATGGTTCTGGTATTTTTTTCCAACGATTTCTACCTTAAAACAAACCCGAAATATTCCCTTCGTTATCAATAGTGATATTTTCTGAAGCGGGATGAGCTGGCAATCCCGGCATTCGCATAATGTCACCGGTGATGGGGATCAGGAAACCGGCTCCGGCTGCGATCTCAATTTCTCGTACTGTAATGATAAAATCCTTAGGCCTTCCCAACAATACGGGATTATCTGATAAGGACTTTTGTGTTTTTGCAATGCAGACTGGCAGGTGTTCTAATCCTAAAGCTGCAATCGTTTTCAGGTCTTTTTTGGCTTTAGCAGTATAATCTACATGTTTGGCACCGTATATCTGGGTAGCAATGGTTTCAATTTTTGACTGTACAGTACTATTCCAGTCATATAAAGGCGTAAATGGAGTATCACTTTTTTCGGTTATTGCTACTACTTGGCTTGCCAGGTCTAAGGCACCAGCACCGCCTTTGGCCCATACTTCTGCTACTGCCATTTTCACTCCCAGTGTATCGGCAACTTCACCGATAAGAGCAATCTCCTCATCACTATCGGTTGTAAAACGGTTTAATGCAATTACAGGAGTGATATTGAATCGTCCTATGTTTTCCAGATGTTTTTCGAGATTTGGGATTCCTTTTCTCAGCGCTTCGGTATCTGGTGTCGTTAAATTATCCAAACTAGCTCCTCCGTGATATTTCAGTGCTCGTATAGTGGTGGTAAGTACGACAGCTTTAGGTGATAACCCGGCACTTTGACATTTGATATCAAAGAATTTTTCAGCACCAAGGTCAAATCCAAAACCGGCTTCGGTGACCGCATATTCTGAAAACGTCATCCCCATTCGTGTGGCAATTACAGAATTAGTACCCTGCGCGATATTGGCAAATGGGCCCCCGTGAATAATGGCAGGATTGCCTTCAATAGTCTGTACAAGGTTTGGTTTGATCGCATCTTTGAGCAAAGCAGCCATAGCTCCTTCGGCTTTTAGATCCCGGGCATAAACAGGTTTCTTATCAAAGGTGTAACCAATAAATATATTGCCTAATCGTCGTTTGAGGTCATTCAGATCTATGGTTAGGCATAAAATGGCCATAATCTCTGAGGCAGCAGTAATATCAAAACCGGTTTCTCGAGGAATACCCGAAGTAGTACCTCCAAGCCCCACAATAGTTCTTCGCAACGCACGGTCATTAAGATCGATCACCCGTTTCCACATGACTGTTCTGGGATCCAGTCCCAGGCTATTGGTCTTGCTCTGGATATTATTATCGATAATAGCGGCCAGTAGATTATGTGCTTTTTCTATCGCGGCAAAATCCCCTGTAAAATGAAGATTGATATCTTCCATAGGCAATACCTGCGAGTAGCCACCGCCGGTAGCACCCCCTTTAATCCCAAAAACCGGACCCAAAGAAGGTTCCCGTAATACCACAGTAGTTTTTTTACCTAGCTGATTCAATCCTTCCGAAAGGCCAATCGAAATTGTTGTTTTTCCTTCACCAGCCGGGGTGGGTGAGATAGCAGAAACCAATATAAGATGGCTCTTTGACGCTTTGGTAAGATCAATTTTAGAAAGTGGTAATTTGGCTTTGTGCTTACCATACATCTCGATATCATCGGGATCTATTCCAAATTTTTGTGCGATGTTATTAATATGCTGAAGTTTTACTTTTTTGGCAATGTCTAAATCAGTCATAGATGCTACTTAAATTATGTGAAAAAGTTGTACTGGTTTGGTAGGTTAAAGTAAACTTTTTTAGTTGAATAAACAATGAGTTCAATGACTAAAATGTTGAGTTTGCAACCCAGACTAAAAAAGTTTAGACGAGTTCTTAATGAAGAGTTTTTTTAAAAAATTATTTGTGATATATAAAAAACCTCGTCTTTTATATTTTTACCGTCATGATTGACAACTTTGAAAACGAATTCTTTGGGATTGGTATCCAAAATGGGAAAACACCCAAAAACCTGGGTGTACTATGGCGTTCTGCTCAAAACATGGGAGCCAGTTTTATTTATACTAACTAATAGGTAACCGATATGCGAAACAGGCTAGTGATACACACAATGCAGTAAAAGCAATGCCATATTTTCATTATGATACGTTTGAAGATTTTTATCATCATCTGCCCAAAGGAGCCATGCTGGTAGGAGTTGAGCTTACCGATGCTACCGAACACCTCTGGAAACTTTTAAGCACCCCGGGCGTTGTGTATACCTATCATTGGTGCCGAAGATCATGGGCTATCTAATAAAGCCATCGAAAAATCCCACTTTCTCGTTAAATTCAAATCTAAATTAAGCATCAACGTATCGGTAGCTGGTAGTATCGTGATGTATGATCGGGGAATCGGTAAACCAAGGTTTATTAAAGCCCCTTAACCCAAAAGGGAGCATTCATTAAGTTAAAGAATTCATTGTAACTTGTATTATTGTCATTGTTGCATACTGCAAGTCCATTGTTACACGCCTCGATTTCATTGAGAAAAACCATTGATATACTGAAACATACCTGGTCACCCCCAACATACAATTTTTATCATTAGTTTTGGTATCTATGATCAACACATTAGAAAAGCTTATTGCAGATTTTAGTTCCTGGATATGGGATTGGCCATTGCTAGTATTACTTATCGGTGGAGGTATATTCTTTTTAATCTACTCACGGTTTACCCCTTTTTTATATTTTAAACATGCCATCAATGTCCTAAGGGGAAAGTATGACAATGAGAATGATCCCGGTCAGTTGAGTCATTTTCAGGCGTTGTCTTCTGCTATTGCCGCTACTGTGGGTATGGGAAATATTAGCGGTGTTGCAGTAGCTATTGTAACTGGTGGGCCCGGGGCGGTTTTCTGGATGTGGATCAGTGCGGTGATCGGTATGGCAACCAAATTTTATACCTGTTCGCTATCAGTAATGTATCGATCTGAAGAAAAAGATGGAAGTCAACTCGGGGGGCCGATGTATGTTATTACCAAAGGACTTGGTCATCATTGGAAACCATTGGCGATCTTTTTCGCTTTGGCAGGTTTGGTAGGAACACTTCCTGCTTTTACAGCCAATCAACTTACCCAAACTCTGATAGATGTTATGGATTGGCAGGAAGGAGATAAGTTGTATATAGGCATTGTACTTGCAGTTTTAGCGTCTTTGGTCGTATTGGGAGGAATCAAAAGGATTGGTTTGGTGGCAAGTAGACTAGTACCATTTATGGTGGTTTTATATTTTATAACCGTTATTACGATCCTGATACTGCAAATAGAAGAAGTGCCAGGGATGTTTATATTAATTTTTTCTGATGCTTTTTCGGGCAAGGCAGTGGCTGGTGGAGCTTTGGGATATTTGATCAAAACAGGTATAAAAAGAGGTGCTTTCTCTAATGAAGCCGGAGTAGGAACCGCGCCAATGATGCACGGAACGGCCAAAACCAAAGAACCTATACGAGAAGGACTAGTAGCGATGATCGGCCCTGCAATAGATACACTACTGGTATGTACGTTAACAGCTTTGGCGATATTGTCTACAGGAGTCTGGAGAGATACAGATAGTAATGGTATCTCGCTTACACTACAAGCATTTAATTCGGTCTTACCTTATGGATTGGGGGATATTGTGGTAATTATTATGGTACTGGTATTTGCACTTTCTACGTTGTTCTCCTATTCCTATTATGGCACCACTTGCTTAGGTTTTTTAACCAGGCCCAAATACGGGAAGTACTATAATTATATCTATATTGCTTCTATTGTGTTGGCTTCTATTGTGAAAATTGATGTTGCGATTAATCTGATTGATAGCGCTTTTGCTCTAATGGCAATACCCACGGTACTATCGGGATTAATATTGGCTCCAAAGGTGAATGCTATGGCAAAGGAGTATTTTAGTAAACTGAAATGATTTGACAGGTAGCTTCAAAAGTCTTGTTTTTGACTAAGTGCTCTCAAAATAATAACTGTATTTTTATCCACTAAATAATTATCGGTTAAAAACAAAAAGGCAAGACGAATTCAATGAACTATAAACTTTCAAAGCTGTTACATTTCTAGGCGCGTAAATAAAAGTGGCATGCTATTATTGTTTGGAGAACTGCTACCAAAAAGCTTACTTCATCACAATAAACTCGCTTCTTCTGTTTTCCCGATGTTCTTCCTCTGTACAAGGAACATCGTCTGTACATTTATTAATTAGTTTTCTTTCACCATAAGCCTTGCCTCGTATTCGTCTCCAATTAATTTCACCTTTCTCTACAATATATTGAACCGTTGCCCGCATTCTGCTTACACTTAGTTTTTTGTTATACCAATAGCTGGATCGACTATCTGTATGTGAGCGAACCTCGATTTTTAACTTCGGGTATTTTTTCATTGCAGAAATAATTTTTTGCAATTCCACTTCAGCTTCAGAACTAATTTCAGAGTCGTCAAGACCAAAATAAATAGGTTCGAGCTGTAAAGTTTTTGATAGATCATCTCCAATACTTACTTCGATAGAGGTGTATAATAACTCATCGGTACTTAATGGGATAGAAACACTATGAGAGAATTCAAAAACATCATTGGTATTAAATACGATGTCCCTAGGTGTAAATGTGTCCAGGGATGCTTTTATAATGTATTCTGTATTGCATGGGGCTTCAAATCTGTAGCTTCCCAGACTGTTGGATTTTACTTTTGCAATAGTGTTTCCATTAGCATCTAATAACAGGACATCTGCGTCGGGTAAGCTTTCATTGGTTATCTCACTGCTAACGATTCCTTCGATATATTGCTTACAGGAAGTAATCAATTCTTCAGTCTGCTTAAAACTGTAGATATCATCATTTCCTTTACCTCCTTTTCTGTTACTGGCAAAAAATCCTATTTTGGTTTCTTCATTGAGCACAAAAGTAAAGTCATCTTTGGGACTATTTATAGGTTTACCCACATTATAAGCTGTAGAAAAACCTGATTCCTCTGGCACAGCAACAAAAATGTCCAACCCCCCAAGGCCTACATGGCCATCGCTGGAGAAATACAAACTTCCGCTATCAGTAATATACGGAAAGGTTTCTCTGCCTTCAGTATTGATTTGATCTCCTAAATTTCTGGGCCTGCCAAATTTTCCATTAGCAAGAACATCAACTACAAACAAATCTGATTGTCCTATGGTACCAGGCATATCACTGGCAAAATAAAGTTGTTTTTCATCGGCACTAAGAGATGGATGAGATACCGAATATTCGTCACTGCAAAAGGGTAATTCTTCTATAGCCGATAATTTTTCATCTTCAAAAGTAGCTCTGTACAATTTTAACCCTACGATCCCTTCAGAATTTGTTCTCAGCTTATTATCGGTATAATTGTTTCTGGTAAAGTATACGGTATTTCCATCCTTGCTAAAACTGGTTGAAGATTCATGAAACTTAGTATTTATTTGTCCTTTTAGTTTTATAGGATCTTCTAAGGTAATCTGATCTTCTTTGATATCGGAAGAAAATAAATCTAAAAATGGCGTTTTGTCCCACTCATGCAGTTTTGCGTCGTTTGTATTTTTACTTCTTGAAGAGGCAAAAACAATTTGACCATTATGATTAAAGCTAGGAGCGTATTCTGAAAATTCTGAGTTTATATTTAGTGAAAAAACATCATGTTTTCCCGATTGTAATTCTATAAAGTCCAGATAATCTCTTTTGTTGATATATGATTTTGCGCGTTTATCATTTCTTGTCATAGCATTGAACTCTTCCATGATATTGTCTGATTTGGTATATTGCTCGGCACTTTTCAAACTTTGGGCATATCTGAATAGATATTCAGGATTCAGGTCATTAGGATATTTGCGTATCAACTTTTCATACCACTCAATTGAATTTTCCAGTTCTCCTGTAAAATAAAATGAATCTGCCAGCTTGCGATACAGATCTGGCGAAGAATATCCCTGCTGTGCTACATCCAGGTAAATTGCCCTGGCGTCGATATAAGCAAGAGCTTTAAAACTTTGATCTGCCTTGGCCAAACGTCTGTTTTGGTCTTGTGCAAACAGCCCTGAATAGAGCAATAAGAAGATGCTTATTTTTACGAAATTGTACTTCCCGATAGTAGGTAATGAAATAAAGATAGAATTTTTCAAAAGACACCCTAATTTTTAGATTGAAACAAGACTTTTAGGGGTTTTTTTGAAAAAAAATTGAATTTAAAGTTATAAAAAAAATTAACTAAACGTTGATTTTTAGCCAATTTTTAATGTGAACAACTTAAATTTTGAAGCGATTCTTGTCGAATATTCATCTACCTTTGCATAAAAAATGATTATATGACTCACAAAGCAGGTTTTGTAAATATTATCGGAAATCCCAACGTGGGGAAGTCTACTCTCATGAATGCTTTTATTGGCGAAAAGTTATCTATTATTACTTCTAAAGCACAAACGACAAGGCATAGGATTCTTGGAATTGTTAATGGAGATGATTTTCAGGTTATTTTATCCGATACTCCCGGGATCATCAAACCGGCTTATGAGCTACAGCAATCGATGATGGATTTTGTAAAATCTGCTTTTGAAGATGCCGACATCCTTATTTATATGGTAGAGATTGGAGAAAAAGAGCTGAAAGATGAAGCTTTTTTTGCTAAAATTACTAACGCTAAAATTCCGGTGCTACTGCTACTCAATAAAATAGACCAATCCAACCAGGAGCAATTAGAAGAACAAGTACAGCTTTGGGCAGAAAAAGTACCTAATGCCGAGATGTATCCTATCTCGGCCCTCGAAAATTTTAATGTCAAAGAAGTTTTTGACAGAATCGTCGAATTATTGCCCGAGTCACCACCTTTTTACCCAAAAGATCAGCTTACAGATAAACCGGAACGTTTTTTTGTAAATGAAGCCATTCGGGAAAAGATATTACTCCACTACAAGAAAGAAATTCCATATTCGGTAGAAGTAGAAACTGAAGAATTTTTTGAGGATGATGATATTATTAGGATTCGTTCGGTTATTATGGTAGAACGCGATTCTCAAAAAGGAATTATTATTGGACATAAAGGGTCGGCTTTAAAAAGAGTAGGAACCGAAGCCCGCGAAAATTTGGAAAAATTCTTCGGTAAAAAAATCCATATAGAATTATATGTGAAGGTGAATAAGAATTGGCGTAGTAATGAGCGTCAATTAAAGCGTTTTGGATATAATAAATAGAAAAGTTTAAATCACTTTATCAAAAGAAAAACAATAGATTTAAATAACTTCCATAAAAACTTTGTTGTTTTACAGTAACCAACTAGACCAGAATACTTAGTATATTTGATATAAGTAATTATTTCACTGACTGACTATCAATTATGAAAAGTTCCATCGGCCTGAAACACTGGCCTTTGGGCTTTTTATTTTTCTGCACATTTTATGACAATGCCTACCATAGCAAAACATTGGTACATTTATAGCATTGCTGAAATAAAAAGTCTAATTTTGCACAAAATTTAGAAAAAATCTCCATGAGTGGTATAGTGGCAATTGTAGGACGGCCTAATGTAGGAAAGTCAACTTTCTTTAATCGATTGATTCAAAGAAGAGAGGCTATTGTAGATGCAGTAAGTGGTGTTACCCGTGATCGTCATTACGGAAAAAGCGATTGGAACGGGGTAGAGTTCTCCCTAATTGATACCGGTGGCTATGTAGTGGGAAGTGATGATATTTTTGAAGCCGAGATCGATAAACAGGTAGAACTGGCTATAGACGAAGCAGATGCCATTGTCTTTATGGTCGATGTAGAATCTGGTATCACCGGAATGGATCAGGATGTGGCTAATTTACTTCGTAAAGTGGATAAACCTGTTTTTTTAACAGTAAATAAGGTAGATAATGCCCAGAGAGCTGCAGATGCAGTCGAATTTTATAACTTAGGCCTTGGTGAATATTATACCATTGCCAGTATTAATGGTAGTGGTACGGGCGAGCTTTTGGATGCATTGGTAAAAACTTTACCAGAAAAAGGGGAAGAAGAGGTAGATGGATTGCCTCGATTTACCGTAGTAGGAAGGCCCAATGCCGGTAAATCTTCCTTTATAAATGCTTTGATTGGCGAAGAACGATATATCGTAACCGATATTGCAGGAACTACCCGTGATGCAATTGATACCAAATATAATCGTTTTGGATTTGAATTTAACCTGGTAGACACTGCCGGAATTCGTAGAAAAACCAAAGTAAAAGAAGACCTTGAATTTTATTCGGTGATGCGATCGGTTCGTGCCATAGAGCATAGCGACGTTTGCCTTATCGTTTTTGATGCTACCAGGGGATTTGATGGGCAAGTACAAAACATCTTTTGGCTGGCAGAGCGCAATCGCAAAGGGATAGTGATTCTGGTAAATAAGTGGGATCTTATCGAAAATAAGGAAAGTAATACCTTAAAAGATTTTGAAAAATATATTCGTAGAGAGATAGAACCCTTTACCGATGTTCCTATTGTATTTATCTCTGTATTAACAAAACAGCGAATTTTTAAAGCAATCGAAACGGCCGTAGAAGTGTATAAAAATAGATCCAAAAAGATCAAAACCAGTGAGCTCAATGATATTTTATTACCTATTATTGAGAATAATCCTCCTCCTGCCTATAAAGGGAAGTATGTAAAAATAAAATATATTACACAATTACCTACACCACAGCCACAATTTGCTTTTTTCTGTAACCTGCCACAATATATCAGGGATCCTTACAAACGTTTCATTGAAAACCAACTGCGTAAAGAATTCGATTTTCATGGAGTACCTATTTCAGTATACTTCAGAAAAAAATAGTGATATAACAGAAAAAATATTGATAAAGATTACGTAATTGGTGATAGATTTACAGTATTTATTATCCTTTTGAAATGTCATTGGCAAGCTCATTACTGTCATTGGCATTTTTAGGGAAATAGTGTTGTAATTGTTCTCCTATAGTAAGGATTCCGTCAACTAGTCCTTGTGCGAAGTTTCCTGTTTTGAATTGTTTTAAGATACTATCTCTGGTGATCTCCCAGAAATTATCGGTAACAGCGTTATGAATCCCTTGATCCCCAAAAATAGCAAACCTATGATCTTTAACAGCAACATAGATTAATACTCCATTGCATTCGGTAGTATTATTCATTTGTAACCAGTAAAAGATTTCTTTGGCTCTATCAAGCACATCTAAACTGGTGTGATTCTCTATATGAATACGAATTTCTCCCGATGTAGCTTTTTCTGCATTTCGGATCGCAGTAATTATTTGCTGTTCTTGATCTGCAGTGATAAAATCTTCAGTTTTTGTTTTAGACATTATTAAAAATTAAAATCAATGTCTGGTACTTTTTCGGTCCCTTCATCAGCTTTAAATCTAGCCATGCCATCAATACCGTCAAAAGCTTTTAAAACAATATTGTTAGGAAAGATTTTGATATATTTATTATAGGCGCCGACAGCTATATTATATCGATTGCGCTCAACATTAATTCTATTCTCTGTTCCTTCTAATTGTGTTTGAAGATTCAGAAAATTTTGATTTGCTTTTAAATCCGGGTACCGTTCTACTGTTACCAATAATCTAGATAAAGCAGAGGTCAAACCTCCTTGTGCTTGTTGAAATTGTGCCATTTGATCTGGAGTAATATTGCTTGGGTCTATATTTACCGAAGTGGCTTTAGATCTGGCTTCAATTACTTCTTTTAAGGTTGTACGCTCAAAATCTGCAGCACCTTGAACTGTTTTGACTAGATTTCCGATAAGGTCACTACGTCTTTGGTAAGCACTTTCTACATTGGACCAAGCCGTTTTGGCGTCTTCCTGAAGTACTATTGCATTATTGTATCTACCTGCAAATAGTGTGTATAAAATACCACCGATTACAATGAGTACCAGTATTGGGATTAAAAGCTTTTTCATAACTTATAAAGATGATTTTGTTGTTATAGTTGCTCCTTAATTTTAAGTAGCTGCCCTTTGATAGACTCTAGTTTGCGAATGATATCAAAACTATCAAGCGCTTCTCGCTTTTGTTCTTTAAGATGAATTTTTGCCCCCTCGAGAGTAAATCCGCGTTCTTTTACCAAATGGTAAATTAATTCGAGGTTTTTGATATCTTCCGGAGTGAATTTTCGGTTACCTTTAGCATTTTTCTTAGGTTTCAGAATGTCAAATTCTTTTTCCCAAAAACGAATCAAAGAGGCATTTACATCAAATGCTTCAGCCACTTCACCGATACCGTAATACATCTTTTTTGGCAAGTCTACATACATAATTACTTAATATTTTGTTGTGTAAAACTTCCGTCATCTTCAAAAATGAGCTTGCTTTCTGGAAAGTCTTCTTCGGTAAGTCGTTTAATTTCCTTAAGTGCTCTTTTTTTCTCATCCATAAAAGGGTAAATTTCATCTATCTGCTTTGCAGAATGAAGTTTTCCTTTGATAAAATTTCCTGTAAGATCAATTTCGATTTCTGCAATGGGGGCATACCCTTTAATCCCATCCAGATTAAATCTGGAATAGGTACAAAAATTACCTAAACTATAGGCAATAAACTTATTTTTATATACTTCAAAAGCCCTGGATACGTGTGGGCCATGTCCTAGAATAATATCGGCACCTGCATCAATCATTGTGTGTGCAAAGCGATACACATTACCACGATCTTCTCCGTAAAAACGTTCTGTTTTTCGGGTTACATGAGTGTATTTCAGCCCTTCAGCCCCTCCATGAAAAGAAACAATCACAATATCTGCTTTTTGTTTAAGTTCGGTTACTATTTTTTTTGCATTGGGTAAGTTATGAATTTTTATGCAATCTTTATTTGGGGCAAAAGCACAAAAACCATACGTAATTCCATTTTTTTCAAAAATTGTAAAAGGTTGGGCAAATATCCCGGCATAGGCAATATGATGCTTTTCGAGGGTTTTTGAAGTATTTTTTATTCCGATTTCTCCAAAATCACCAATGTGATTATTGGCGATACTCATAACATCAAAACCGCTTTCCTCAAGGTATTTTCCATAGGATTCCGGTGACCTGAATGAATAACATTTTGAGGGATCAGAACAGCTTTTGGCATTCTCACCTTCATCGGTGAGTGTGCCTTCCAAATTTCCAAAAAGGATATCGGCTTGAGTCAAAATTGCATTAACATCATCAAAAGGCCCTTTGCCTTCGGGAGGTAAATAACTATCATTGGGGAAGTTGGTTCCCATCATGATATCACCAACGGCCATGATCTTAATACGCTTAGGTTTTGCTAATTTTAGTTGGGTGTTTTTGGCAATAGTGTACATCGAATCAAGTACCTCTTTTGAATATTTTTGAGCCTGTATTGAAAGACTAAACCCAAAAATGATTACAAAAAAAAGTACGTTACGCATCTATTATTTAATCTAAAGATTCGTTGATCAGATTGGAAGCTTTGAGCATTTCACTAAACTCTTCCGAAGTCAAACTTCCATAATAAAAGTTACGGGGATTAATACGTTCACCGTCTTTAAATATTTCATAATGAAGATGTGGCGCAACCGATCTACCTGTACTGCCTACATATCCAATGACATCTCCGCGGTTAATTTTCTGCCCTTTCTTTACATTATATTTACTTAAATGGGCATACAAACTAACATAATTAAAACCGTGGTCAATACGCACATGTCTTCCGTAGCCTGTAGAATTGGCATCTGCCCTGGTGACAACACCATTTCCTGATGCATAAACGGGTGTTCCTGTTGAAGCAGAGAAATCCATCCCGTAGTGAAATTTTCTAGCTTTTGTAAATGGGTCACTTCGCCATCCAAATCCCGAAGCCATTCGCCTTAAATCAGAGTTTTGTACCGGTTGGATTGCAGGAATTGTAGCCAACAACTCTTCTTTTTGCTCTGCAAGATTAGCAATCTCATCCAGTGATTTTGATTGCACGACAATTTGCTTTGTTAATTTATCTATTCGCTCACTACTTCCGATAATGATTTCAGAATTATCAAAACCTTCCAGATTTTTATATCGGTTTACTCCTCCAAACCCGGCATTACGCAGTTCTTCAGGAATTGGATTAGCACCAAAATAGAGACGGTATATATTATCATCACGTTCTGCTATTTCTTTCAGGATATTTTCATCCCGTTTTAACCTTTTATTCATTAAGTCATACTGAAGCTGCATATTCTCAAGCTCTCTTCGATAAGCTTTTTCCTTTGGAGTTTCTAATTGAGGGATATTGAGATATATGAGAAGCAATACAAAACCAGCCAAAAAAGTGCCAATAACACCCAATGCAGCTATACCGAATTTTCGACCTTTCTTTTGCTCTATTTTGCGATAAGAAAGCGTATCACTATCATAGTAATATTTAACCTTTGACATAATCTAAAATATGCTATTTTTGCAGGATATCAACCAAAAAAGGCTTATTTATAGCCTGGACATCGCAACAAATATAATAAAATGTTGCTAAGTCGAGAAAAAACTTACGAATATCGATAAATTATTAGGTTTTAATATATTGAATAATAGCAAGTTAAATGCTTTTTTAAGTTGAATTTAAGCGTGTGAAATGAGCATGATTAAGAGTTTCTGCTTTTCAGATCCCTATAGCTATCGGGATTTGGGCGAAATGATTATTATGCGACCCGAAGCGTTAGAAGGATCTGATTCCTGATAGCTATAGGGATAAAAAACAAAACATAAACAGATGAACTCCCAAGAAGTTAGAAATCAGTTTTTAGAATTTTTTACATCCAAAAAACACAGCATTGTAGCATCGGCACCGATGGTGATTAAGGATGATCCCACCTTGATGTTTACCAATGCAGGGATGAACCAGTTCAAAGAATACTTTTTGGGGAATGGTATTCCAAAAAATAATCGTATTGCAGATACTCAAAAATGTCTGCGAGTAAGTGGTAAACACAATGATCTGGAGGAGGTAGGGATGGATACTTATCACCATACCATGTTTGAAATGCTTGGAAACTGGAGTTTTGGGGATTATTTTAAAAAAGAAGCGATTCATTGGGCATGGGAACTACTCACAGAAGTGTTTGGAATAGATAAAGACATACTTTATGTTTCGGTTTTTGAAGGAGCAAAAGACGAAAACCTTGATATGGATCAGGAAGCCTATAATCTTTGGAAAGATATTGTTCCCGAAGACCGAATCATTATGGGTAATAAGAAGGATAATTTTTGGGAAATGGGTGATCAGGGTCCTTGCGGGCCTTGTTCTGAAATTCACGTAGATATCCGTTCTGATGATGAGAAAGCTAAAATTCCGGGCAGGGATCTGGTCAATGCCGATCATCCGCAAGTCGTAGAGATCTGGAACCTGGTTTTTATGCAATTTAACAGAAAAGCAGATGGGTCGCTAGAAAAATTACCTGCCCAACATGTTGATACCGGTATGGGGTTTGAACGCCTGTGTATGGTATTACAAGGGGTAAAGTCTAATTATGACACCGATGTTTTTACACCCTTGATCAGAGAAATAGAGACCATTACCAATTCAAAATACGATAAAAATAGTGTACCTGCCGATGAAGATGGTAAAGTAAGTGTAGCGATTCGGGTGATTGCAGATCATGTGAGAGCAGTAGCATTCTCGATTGCCGATGGACAGTTGCCCAGTAATACAGGAGCGGGGTATGTGATCAGAAGAATTTTACGAAGAGCCATCAGGTACGGATTTACTTTTCTGGATACCAAAGAACCTTTTATCTATAAGTTGGTGGAGACCTTAAGTAAGCAGATGGGTAAAGCATTTCCCGAGCTAAAAGCGCAAAAAAACCTTATTGTGAATGTGATTAAAGAAGAGGAACACTCTTTTTTAAGAACACTGGACCAGGGGTTGGTTCTTTTGGATACTGTTATTAAAAATACTAAAGGGAAAGTTGTTTCAGGAGAGAAAGCTTTTGAGTTATATGATACCTATGGGTTTCCGATTGATTTGACTGCTTTGATATTGAGTGAAGAAGGGTATGAGCTGGATGAAAAAGGTTTTGATACCGAATTACAAAAACAAAAGGAACGTTCGAGAGCAGCTTCGCAGGTTTCTACAGGAGATTGGGAAATTTTGATAGAAGGTCCTTCAGAAGAATTTATAGGGTACGACCACCTTTCGGCAGATGTAAAAATTACTCGCTACCGAAAAGTAAGTAGCAAGAAAGAAGGAGAATTATTTCAGCTGGTTTTTGATAACACACCCTTTTACCCAGAAGGAGGCGGACAAGTAGGCGATAAAGGATATTTGGAAGCATCCAATGGCGATGTAATTTATATTGTAGATACCAAAAAAGAGAACAATCTGATTGTTCACTTTTCGAAGAGTGTGCCCAAAAAGATAGCAGGAACATTTAAAGCAGTTGTAGATAGCAAACAGAGAGCAAGAACAGCTTCTAATCATACGGCAACACATTTATTGCACCAGGCACTTCGTTCTGTTTTAGGAACGCATGTAGAGCAAAAAGGATCTATGGTACATAGCGGTAATTTGCGGTTTGATTTTTCGCATTTTGCCAAAGTTTCTGCCGATGAATTGAAAGAAGTTGAGAATTTTGTAAATGCACGAATTCGTGAGAACCTTCCGTTGGAAGAACATCGAAATATTTCATATGATAAAGCAATTGCCGAAGGAGCTATTGCGTTGTTTGGAGAAAAATACGGAGATTCGGTAAGGGCAATTCGATTTGGAGAGTCTATGGAACTATGCGGAGGAATACATGTAGAGAATACCAGAGACATCTGGCATTTTAAAATTACATCAGAAAGTGCAATAGCTGCAGGAATACGTCGTGTTGAGGCAATAACCAGTGATGCAGCAAAAGAATATTTTACCACTCAGTCTGAAGCTTTTAACGAGGTGAAAGCCGTGCTTAAGAATGTCAAAGATCCCGTGAAAGCAATAACATCTTTGCAGGATGAAAATGCAAACCTTAAAAAACAAATAGAGGTACTTTTAAAAGATAAAACTAAAAACCTGAAAAGCGAACTCACTTCTGAATTCGAAGAAATAAAAGGGGTTAAGTTCTTAGCCAAAAAAGTAGATCTCGATGCTGCGGGCATTAAAGATCTGTCTTTTGAACTAGGAGGTGAAATTGAAAATATCTTGTTGGTGTTTGGAGCCGAACAAAATGGTAAGGCATTACTATCTTGTTATGTATCCAAGAATTTGGTTGCCGAAAAAGAATTAAATGCCGGACAAATAGTTCGTGAACTTGGTAAATATATTCAAGGCGGCGGCGGCGGACAACCATTTTTTGCTACAGCAGGAGGAAAAAATCCGGCAGGAATAGAAGAAGCATTGAATAATGCTAAACAATATTTAAGCTAACTACTTACGCAAAGATGCTAAAATGTAAAGAGAGGTTCAGAATAATGAAGAAGAATGGTTCGAAAATGAATTGGCTGGTATTATTGTTGATTGCTCATGTCATATTCATGTTGAGTTAGATCCTGGACTTTTTGAATCTGTTTATGAGGAGATTATGTTTCATGAGTTAACTTCAATTGGTTTGAAAGTTGAAAGGCAAAAAGCATTACCTGTGATTTGGAAAGGAAAAACAATGGATATGGGATTTCGAACAGACTTAATAGTTGAAGACAAAGTCATTGTAGAGTTAAAGTCGGTTGAAAAGATTGCTCCGGTGCATTCAAAACAGCTGTTGACCTATCTGAAATTAACAGGTATGAAGTTAGGGTTATTGATAAATTTTATATAGTCCTTTAATTAAAACAGGGATAACAAGGATAGTAAATGGATAATAATCTTTTATGTGTATCTTATTGAAAATAAAACCTTTGCATCTTTGTGTGATCTACAATATATGAACCTACAAACCAAAATAGCATTACCACCTAGAGAACCTAAGATTGATTATGAGTCTGAGGTAGTACTATTAGGTTCCTGTTTTGCAGAGAATATTGGAAAGAAATTCGAGTATTTCAAATTCAGAAACTGTATCAATCCATTAGGTATTCTGTTTCATCCCAAAGCGATTGAAACTTTTTTGTGGATGGCTACTCAGGATGAAAAATATACCGAAACCGATTTATTTTATCATAATGAGCGCTGGCATTGTTTTGATGCACACTCTTCCTTAAGCAATTCTGACCAGGATACTTTACTTTTGGGGTTAAATGATGCATTAACCCGTACTAAAGAAGAAATACAATCTGCAACACATATTTTTATTACTTTAGGTACTGCCTGGGTGTATCGCTTAAAGACGTTGGATATGATTGTCGCGAATTGCCATAAAATCCCACAAAAAGAGTTTGATAAAGAATTATTATCGGTCAAGGAGGTTGAACAATGTCTTCAAAATTGTATGAATTTAATACAAAGCCTTAATTCAGCAGCTCAAATCATATTTACAGTCTCTCCGGTAAGACATTCTAAAGATGGATTTGTAGAGAATACTAGAAGTAAATCTCATCTAATTGCTGCGGTCCATAAAACTATAGAGGAAAGTGAAAGTTTTGACTATTTTCCATCTTATGAAATTATGATGGATGAACTTAGAGACTATCGATTCTATGGGTCAGATATGATTCACCCTAGCGAACTTGCGATTCAATATATTTGGGAACTTTTTTCTGAGATTTGGGTTTCAGAAAAGGCTAAAAATACGATGAAACAAGTTGAAGAAGTGCAAAAAGGACTAACGCATAGGCCATTTAACCCAAATAGTGAAAAATATACTTCGTTTCTGAAAAAATTAACTTCAAAAAAGAATCAACTTCAGCAAGAATACCCATTTATGAGTTTCTAAAAGCTTATGATCTTTTATGCTGTTGTAAAGTTTGTGTCAATCATCCCTATGCCACTGTCTATTAAATGCTTGATGTCTGGTCTTTCAATTTTAATACGTTCTAAATGGTTTAGGATTTGTGTAGTAAATTTTGAATCCCGATCATAAACGAGCTCATAAATCTCAATGGGTAATAACCAATCGCCGGAGTGATCTGCCTTCAGAATTTCAAAAGCGGCTTCTAATGAAAATTTAGTATTTTTTCCTTCTCTGATATTTTTTACAGATTCATATAACGAATGTAATTCTAGTTGTTTTTCAGAATAGGAACGTTTTACAGTTTCTGAAGAAGGATTATGGGTTACCAGATCAAAAGAGTAGTCATCTGCCGGGCCAGAGAATGCAGATACGATTTCTTTTCCTACCGCCAGATCAAAGGTGCCCCATTCGGGTTTAAAGAGATATTCGTCCTTATATTTGATGGTACATTCACTAAATTGGATTAAAATAAGCTCTCCCTGAATATTACGCATACCGGTAATATTGGTTCCTGCTACAGTAATTCCGCTTTCAAATTCAAACTCTATATATTCACCATCATAAAAATTATAAGCTTTCAGGTCTCGCGGAGACATATTTTCTATGGCAAGGTTAATTCCTTTTAGTTTTCCCAGAGGAGATCTAAACCCATTAGGATGAGTATCAATACCATGACCAATCAATTCTTTTTCTCTAAACGACAGTGCTGTAGGTCCCGAAGTCTCAAAATAAATAACTTCGTTATCCTCATTTTTTATCATTCGGGTGAAAACCCCAGAGATTTGTAACCCGGTGCTCAATTCAATGGTTCCCAGGTTTTCTGATTCGATCAATTTTGCCAATCCCCGATGTCCTCCTTTGCGCAAAGCCATGGTATCTGCAAATTCTTCCAGTACCTGACACAAATAAGCAAAATCTGGGGTTACAAAAAGTTGGGGTTGAGGTTTGGTAATATCAAAATCCTGATAAGCTGCTTCAGGCGAGTATGGCAGCTTTTTCACCTGATTGGTCATGCACCACTCACTTTCGCCAATAGAAGAGAGTAATCCTGCGCCATATATTTTAGGGTTTTCTACAGTGCCAATAAGACCATATTCTACCGTCCACCAATGCAGATTGCGTATCAAAGCCATCTCTGATGGGGTAGATTTTTGGTTTTGTAATACCGAAACTCTTTTTTCTGCTGCTGCTATATCATTTGAATTTGTATCCTGTGCTTCTTTTAAAATAGAAAGTGTGCGCACAGCTTCATACATTTCATAATCTTTTTTTGAAGAAATTGCTTTACACCCTATTTTTCCGAAGCGGCGCAGATATTCTGCATAATCCGGATTGGCAATAATAGGCGCGTGTCCTGCAGCTTCGTGAATAATATCTGGAGCGGGGGTGTATTCTATATTTTCAAGCTGTCTGATATCGGAAGCAATTACAAGAATATTATACGCCTGAAACTCCATAAAAGCATTTGGAGGAATAAAACCATCTACGGCAACCGCTGCCCAACCTATTTCTTTTAAGATTCTGTTCATTCCATACATACTGGGGATTTCATCGATAGAAATACCGGTCTTTTTAAGACCATTTTGATACGAACCATGAGCAACTTTATGAAGTGAAGTAATGTTTTTTCGCATTACATATCTCCATACTGCTTGATCTATCGGGGTATACTCCTCATAATCTTGAGGTTTTATATATTGTTTTAAGTGAGGTGGCAACCTATCTATTAGTGGATTCGAAGCGATATTTAAAGACATGTAGAAATCGATTTTAGTCAAAACATTTTCAAATGGAAAATTAATAGTTTATTTTGATATTGAAGTATAAGTAAATACCTAAATTTACGTTTCATATAAAAAATCTTGTTGTGAAAATGAAGTATATCATACTAGTGTCTATATTATTTTGTGTGTCTGGATTGAGTGCGCAGATCACTAATCAGGGAGAACCTCATAGCTGGTCATTTCAGTTAAAAAGAGGAGTTTCTTCTGTAGTTATGCAACCTATAAACCTTAATAAACTCAAGGCTGAAGATACTGTGAATGATGTGAAGAGAGAAATACCTTTCAGATTTGGATATGAATTTGATGTAGACTTAGGATTTAACGATGGCGTATGGGAAAAACTGCCAAACGGAGGTCGAATATGGAGAATTACTATCATTTCTGAAGGAGCAAAAACATTAAATTTTGTCTTTGACCAATATAAAGTGCCAGATGGAGCTACCATATACTTCTATAATAAAGACCGCTCTAATCTGCTGGGAGCATATACCAATGTATTTAATCGTCCAGACGAAATGTTAGGCACCTGGCTGGTTGAAGGGTCAGAAATTACTATAGAGTATTATGAACCAGATCAGGTAAAAGGACAAGGAAAATTAAATTTGTCTAAGGTGGTTCATGGATACCGTTCTGTCACAGATCTGGAAGCCAGGCAAAAAGCATTAGGTGATTCAGGGGATTGTAATCACGATGTAGATTGCACAATAGGAGAGGATTTTGATTGCATAAAGGACAAGTTGAAAAAATCTGTAGGGTTTATCATACTCAATGGATTTGTCTGTACAGGAACCTTAATTAATAATACCAACAATGACCGGGCTCCCTACTTCTTAACTGCCAATCATTGTGAATCGGGTTCTACCGCAACATGGGCATTCCGGTTTAATTGGATAAGCCCAGACCCGTCCTGCGGCAGTACCACTGGCAGTACCGATACCAATGTAAATCAAACTACCAGCGGTGCAACTATACTGGCATCTAATTCAGAATCTGATTTCAAATTACTCAATCTCGATGGAGGTTTGGATAACTCATGGGATATAGAATGGGCAGGATGGGATAGAACCGGCGACATACCCGATTATGTGGTAGGAATTCATCATCCTGCAGGAGATATCATGAAAATTTGTAGAGAAGATCAATCGCCAAGTGAATTTGTTATCGATTTCAATGGAAATCCGACCACAAAAGTTTGGCAAATAGATGATTGGGATATTGGAGTGACCGAACAGGGTTCATCGGGTTCAGCGATTTTTGATAAAAATGGTAGGATTGTAGGACAACTGGCAGGAGGAGAAGCTGCTTGTGATGCTATTGATAGTACTGTTGATAATAACCAACCGGATTATTATGGAAGATTTCAGGTTTCTTGGAACTTTGGTAATACAAATGAAACTAGACTTTCAAATTGGTTAGATCCAACAAACACCTCAAGAGAAAGATTGAATATGCTTTCTCAAGAACTAGAAGGTTTAACATCTGAAGAAGTTGATAATATAGAATGCGTAGAAGTAAATCGAAATTTGGTAATAACTCCCAACCCATCTCTTGGGGTCGTTAACATTATTAATGATGTGCCAGAAATACAAAACTATATCACATATGATGTTTTTGGAAAGGTTGTAAGCCAAGGGCAAATAACTGCCGAGGATCAGAGCATAGACTTATCAGCACAATCCAGCGGGATGTATTTTATATATCTCACCAATACTTCAGATGGCAGGACTTTTACCAAAAGAGTCATTGTAAGATAACAAACTCAAAAATCCATTTAGTAATGCTATTTTTTAGTCTTTATGCCAGAGAATAACACTATACCATTACTGTTTTTTAGTACTAAGGAGTCTTGTTTTATGGTTCGAAGGTCAACTTCCATAAAAGCTTTAAAAAAATCTTGCTCCAGCTGTATCTTTTTTTTACAGTACATTTTTGATGCTATAGGAAATCCGAAGGATATCGATTCTTTTTCAGCAGTATATGTACTTGAAAAAGTATTGCAACCAGCATAGCCCGAAGCGGTATTTCGTTCCTCATCAAAAGTGATGTAAAGCTTTTCTTTAGAGACATCTTTTCCCTGAAGCTGAAGAATTAAAAACTTTGTTTTTTCAGGATGTTGAACCTTCTGTTTATTATGCCCGACAATAAATGTTCCTTTTTTATTACAAGAGTTGGTATAAGAGAATGCAAACAGTAGCAAAAAAATAATATACTTCATGAAAATCAAATTAATAGAAAGTTTCTGAAAGCCGCAAATTTAGCATATTCCAGGTTTTTAATTACAAAAACATGTATTATATGAGATTAAAATTTATTTTTGGTAAAAAATAACCCCACCCTATGAAACCCGAAAGCAGAAAACAAGAAATCATCAATGCTGCATCTATTCTTTTTATGGAAAAAGGCTATAGCGCAGTCACTATGAGAGACCTGGCAAAAGCCATGGGAATTAAAGCCGCCAGTTTATATAACCATATACAATCAAAACAGGAAATTTTATCAACGATCATTATAGAACTTGCAGAAGAATTTACTACGGGCATGAATCAAATTGTGAGTTCTGATAGGAATTCAGTTAAGAAATTAGAAAATATTATTGACCTGCATATAGATGTTACCCTGCGAAATGCAGATGGGTTAGCTTCTCTAAATAATGACTGGATGCATCTGGAGGAGAATAATCTTCAGTACTTTGAGAAAATGCGTCATGATTATGAAGAGAATTTTAGATATATCGTAAAAAATGGAGTAGAAAAAGGAGAAATAATACCATACAATATTGAAATTATGGTATTTTCTACCCTTTCTACCTTAAGAACATTATATCTGTGGTATCCGAGGCAAAAGAATATTGATGCCGATATATTAAAACGAGACATGATCTCAGTATTACTCAAAGGAGTTATTTAAAAATTAACAAATAATTAGTTGCGCATAAAACTAACAATCGTTAGTTTTGTTTGGCTATAACGTTATAGTTGAATTAAACATATGACTGATTTTTATCCCATACAGGTTTCTGAAGTGCATAAAGAAACCAAGGATTGTACATCCATAACTTTTGATATCCCAGAAGAACTTAAAGAAAAATTTTTGTACAAGCAAGGTCAGCATCTTACACTAAAAACCTCTATAAATGGAGAGGAAGTAAGACGTTCATACTCTCTTTGTTCGAGTCCGACCGAAAATAAATGGCAAGTAGCTGTTAAGCGAATCAATGGTGGATTGTTTTCAAACTTTGCCAATAATGAGCTGCAAGCCGGTGATTTTTTGGAACTCATGCCTCCTGTAGGGAGCTTTTTTGTAGAAATTGATCCTTCGAGTGCTAAGAATTACATTGTTTTTGCTGCCGGGAGCGGTATTACACCCATCTTATCAATATTGAAAACTCATTTGGCGACTGAGCCCAACAGCACTTTCAAGCTCTTTTACTTGAATCGAAAGGCTAAATCAATTATCTTTAAAGAAGAGATTGAAGCACTTAGAAATAAATATTTTGGACGATTAGAGATATTTTACTTTTTGACCAAAGAGCAACGTGATATTCCATTACTTAACGGAAGATTTACTAGCGAAAAGATACAGGAACTCACAGATAAGATAATTGATGTTGCCGATGTTGACGAATGCTTTATCTGTGGACCCGAAGAAATGATTTTTCTCATCAGGGATGAGCTAGTGAGAACTGGATTGCCCAAAAATAAAATTCATTACGAACTTTTCTTTTCTGGTGTGACCGAAGAAGATAAGAAAAATGCAGCTGAAGCAATAGAACATAAATTTGAAGGAACCGAAGTAACCATCATTGATAGTGGAAAAGAATTTCACTTTGCTATGGATGATGACCATGATACTATTTTAGATGGTGCCTTGTCAGCTGGTGCAGATTTGCCTTTCGCATGCAAAGGAGGAGTATGTAGCACTTGTAAATGTAAAGTGATAGAAGGAACGGTCGAAATGAAGATAAATTACGCATTAGAAGAAGACGAAGTAGCAAGAGGCTTAGTGCTGTCTTGTCAAGCTGTTCCAACAACCGGGAAGGTAGTTGTTGATTTTGATGTATAGTAAATAATCATAAAAAATTCTTGCTTACTCCTTTCTCCCTTTGGGAGAGGGGTTGGGGGTGAGGGCTAGTTGTTATGAGTGAAAAAGAAATAAGGAATTTAGAAGAAATTTTTGAGCAAAGAATTGCCAGAGACGAAAAGATTGAGCCCAAAGACTGGATGCCAGAGAAGTATCGTAAAACGCACATCCGTCAAATATCTCAACATGCACATTCCGAAATCGTTGGAATGTTGCCCGAGGGAAATTGGATTACCCGAGCACCTTCTTTACGACGTAAAGTTGCGCTCTTGGCCAAAGTGCAGGATGAGGCAGGTCACGGTTTGTATCTGTACAGCGCCTGCGAAACATTAGGAATCTCTAGGGAAGAGCTATATGAACAATTACATACTGGCAAAGCGAAATATTCAAGCATATTTAACTATCCAACAATTACCTGGGCAGATATTGGTGCTATTGGTTGGTTGGTAGATGGTGCTGCTATTATCAATCAGGTGCCTCTTTGCAACACTTCTTATGGTCCTTATGCAAGAGCAATGGTACGTGTTTGTAAAGAAGAAAGCTTTCATCAGCGGCAGGGATATGAAATTATGATCAAACTTGCTAATGGTACTCCAGAGCAGAAAGAAATGGCACAAGATGCCTTGAATCGATGGTGGTGGCCTTCATTAATGATGTTGGGGCCAACAGATGCAGAATCTGTGCATACAGAACAATCTATGAAGTGGAAGCTGAAACGTAAAACCAATGATGAACTACGTCAGCAATTTATAGATCAAACTGTTCCGCAAGCAGATTTAATAGGGCTTACCATTCCTGATCCCGATTTAAAGTGGAACGAAGAAACTGGTCACTATGATTTTGGCGAAATAGATTGGGACGAATTCTGGCAGGTAGTCAAAGGTCACGGTCCTTGTAACAAAGAACGATTATCGGCTAGAGTGAATGCATGGGAAGAAGGAGAATGGGTACGTGATGCTGCTATGGCATATGCCAAAAAACAAGAAGATAAAAAGCTTAAGAAAGCGATATAATAATTCTAAATAGTTACCCGCCTTTGCGGGCAATAGATTATGAAAAATAATTGGCCACTTTGGGAAGTTTTTGTGAGAAGTAAAAATGGTTTAGAACACCGTCATTTTGGAAGCCTTCATGCTGCAGATGCAGAAATGGCGTTAGAAAATGCGCGCGATGTGTATACGCGCAGAAATGAAGGTATAAGTATATGGGTTGTTGAATCCAAGCATATTACGGCTTCAAATCCTGAGAATAACGGTGAATTATTTGAACCGGCACAAGATAAGGTATATAGACACCCAACATTTTATACATTACCCGATGAGGTAAAGCATATGTAATTTTGAATTCGAAATTGAATCTTAAAAATGTATAGTACCTTAATATATGAGCAGTAGTACGTTTGATTTGAGTGAAAGGTTAGAAGATTTTGCAGCTGCTATAATAGTATTGTTTGATAAGAAACCAAGTTCATTTGCTGGTGAGTATTTAGCAAAACAATTAATTAGATCTTCTTGTTCTTCTGCTTTAAATTATGGTGAAGCTTTAGGTGCAGGAACAAATAAGGATAAAATAAATAAATTAAGGATTTGTTTAAAAGAATTGAGGGAATCATTAAGAAATTTAAATATTCAAACTAAATCAAAACTAGTATCTGAAGAAAATGTAAGACCATTAAAGGATGAAAATGATCAATTAATCAGAATAATAGTGACAAGAATAAAAAATATTGGTTAAAATAGAAACCATGGTTGAAGTATGAGTAATTATTAGTTCGATTTCAAGTTCAGCTTCAAGTTCAAATTCATTATATGAAAAACGAAAATATAATACAATATATCTACGGTATTGCAGATAATGCATTAATTCTTGGTCAGCGATTATCAGAATTGTGCGGTCATGGGCCAAATCTCGAGACGGACATTGCATTGACCAATATGGCACTGGATTTATTAGGGCAAACACGTAGTTATTACCAATATGTAGCTCAGCTTTCAGGAGATGAAAAAACTGAAGACGATATTGCTTTTTTAAGAATAGAAAGACAGTATAAGAATGTACTTCTTGTCGAGCAGCCCAACAGACATTTTGGATATGTGATTACAAGACAGTTTTTTTACGATGTTTTTCACCTGTTATTGCTTCAGGAATTACAAAATAGTAATGATGAGACCCTTTCTGCTATTGCAAAAAAAGGAATTAAAGAAGTAAGCTATCATCAACGATTTTCCTCAGACTGGATAAAAAGATTAGGAGATGGTACCGAAGAAAGCCATCAAAAAGTTCAGGAAGCTGTAGATGATCTCTGGAAATATACTGATGAGTTATTTCATACAACCAAAGATGATGAACTAGCTTTTCAATCAGGAATAGGAGTTGATGTCCCAAAATTGAAAGAGCGTTATTACAAAAGAATAGGCGAAGTACTTGAGGAAGCTACCTTGACAATCCCAGAAACCAAATGGTTTCAAAAAGGAGGAAAACAAGGGATCCATAGTGAACATATGGGGTATTTGCTATCAGACTTGCAGTATATGCAACGTACGTATCCTAATATGAAATGGTAAAAGAATGATGAATGTCGAATTTAGAATATTGAATGATGAAGTGAAATAAAACTTCATCATTGGATATTAAGTGTTCGATATTCGATATTTATTATGACAATAGCATTAGAGCAACATATCGACCCAAGCCTTATTTCAATTCTGGAAAAAATATCAGATCCCGAAATCCCTGTATTATCTATTATGGATATGGGTGTGGTTCGTTTTGCTCAGATAGTAGATGATGTAGCTCAAATTAAAATTACTCCAACCTATAGCGGGTGCCCGGCAATGGATGTTATAGAGGAAGATATTGTTCACGCTTTCGCGGAAGCAAATATAGAAGTAAAAGTTGATCTGGTCTTATCGCCGGCTTGGACCACAGATTGGATTACTCCTAGAGGCAGAAAAGCTTTAGAAGAGTATGGAATAGCAGCTCCGTTAGAGGAAGAAGCAGATAAAGAAGCATTACTCGGCAATAAAAAAATAGTAAAATGCCCTCAATGTAGTTCAACAAACACAAAAATGATAAGTCAGTTTGGTTCTACAGCATGCAAAGCACTATTTCAGTGCGAAGATTGTCTGGAACCTTTTGATTACTTCAAATGTCTAAAATGACAGCTTGCTTTCACCCCGAAAGGAGTCGAAGAGTCTGTGTCAAAATAAAAATGTAAACAATGCTTGGATTAAGAACAACAATATACAAAGTAAGTGATCTGGATGCCGCTAAGAAATGGTATGGCGAAGCTTTTGGTAAAAAACCATATTTCGACGAGCCCTTTTATATAGGCTTCAATATTGGTGGGTATGAACTGGGATTATTGCCAGAAGAAGCTACTGAAGATGAAAAATCTGACAGCGTACTTTCATATTGGGGGGTTGAACATATAAATGCAGAATATCAGAAATTACTGGATTTGGGAGCAGTAGAACATGAGAAACCAACAAATGTAGGAGGAGAAATTGTAGTCGCTTCTGTAAAATGCCCATGGAACAATATTATCGGAATCATTTATAATCCCGAATTTAAAATAAATTAAACTCCCTTGAAGGTTTTAGAAACCTTCAAGGTATATCAAAGAAACACAAAGTGAACTCAATAGAATTAAAAATAGAAAACGGAATAGCCAGAATTGTATTAAACCGCCCCGAAACCTTTAATAGTTTCAATAGAGAAATGGCGTTGCTATTACAAAAAACATTAGATGATTGTAGTGGTAATAATGAAGTAAGAGCAATTGTACTTACCGGTAACGGAAAAGCATTTTGTGCAGGTCAGGATCTTAACGAAGTGACTTCGCCAGAATTGAACCCCGGTTTCAGAAAAATATTAGAAGAGCATTATAACCCTATAGTCAAAAGAATAAGAACCATCGAGAAACCTATTATTGCAGCTGTAAATGGTGTAGCGGCAGGAGCCGGTGCAAATATTGCCTTGGCCTGTGATGTCGTTGTGGCTTCTGAAACTGCAAGTTTTATTCAGGCATTTAGCAAAATTGGATTAATTCCAGATAGTGCGGGGACCTTCTTTTTACCCAGATTGATTGGTTTTCAAAAAGCTGCTGCTCTAATGATGCTGGGTGATAAAGTAAGTGCAAACGAAGCCGAACAATTGGGAATGTTGTATAAAGTGTTTTCCACCGAAACTTTTGAGGAAGAAATAACAAAACTAGCATTAAAATTGGCTGAAATGCCTACAAAAGCGTTAGGTTTAACCAAGAGGTTGTTAAATCAATCCATGGTGAATAACCTGGAGCAGCAATTGGCGATGGAGTCTGATTTACAAATAGAAGCTGCAGAAAGCGAAGATTATGCAGAAGGAGTACAGGCATTTATAGAAAAAAGGAAACCTGTATTTAAAGGCAAGTAAAAATTACGATGTACGGAGTACGAATTCAGAATAGAAAATCTAAAATCGTCAATCGTAATTCTTAAATCAAAAATATGATTGTAGGTATAATAGGATCAGGAACAATGGGAAGCGGTATTGCACAAGTGGCCGCTACTTCTGGTTGTAAAGTAAAGGTGTTTGATACCAGGCAAGAAGCACTGGATAAAAGTAAAAATGCTTTAGAAAAAATTCTTTCCCGATTAATCGAAAAGGGAAGAATCGATCAAGTTGAAAAAGATCGTATTCAGCATAATATTTCCTATGTTGATTCTTTGAAAGATTTAAAGGATACCAATCTTACTATTGAAGCCATTATTGAAAATCTGGAGATTAAAAAGAAAGTGTTTTCAGAATTAGAAAGCTATGTCTCTGAAGATACAATTATAGCCTCTAATACTTCTTCACTGTCTATAGCATCTATAGCTTCGTCTTTACAAAGATCCGAACGTTGCATTGGGATTCATTTCTTCAATCCAGCTCCGTTAATGAAACTGGTTGAGGTAATTCCGGCAGTACAAACTTCTGTTGATACAACCAATAAGGTAGTAAAGATTATAGAAGGTTGGAAAAAAGTTGTGGCGATTGCAAAAGATACACCTGGTTTTATCGTAAATCGTGTTGCGCGACCTTTTTATGGGGAATCATTGCGAATTTATGAGGAAGGCATAGCGGATTTAGTGACTATAGACTGGAGCTTAAAAACGCTTGGTGGTTTTAGAATGGGGCCTTTTGAATTGATGGATTTTATAGGAAATGATATCAATTATACTGTTACAGAAACTGTTTTCAAAGCATTTTATTACGACCCTAGATACAAACCCGCTTTTACGCAAAAGCGATTATCTGAGGCCGGTTATTTAGGAAGAAAATCAGGTAAAGGGTATTACGAATATGGTGATAATGCAATAAAACCTACCCCAAAAGAAGATGCAGCACTAGCACAGTATATTTTTGATAGAGTATTAGTAATGCTTATTAATGAAGCTGCAGACGCACTTTTCTGGAACATTGCCTCAGCAGAAGATATTGATAATGCAATGACCAAAGGAGTAAATTATCCAAAAGGGTTATTATCCTGGGCCGATGAAAAAGGAATGGATTGGTGTGTAAATACATTAGATAAACTTTATGATGAATATCGTGAAGATCGATATCGATGCAGTCCCTTGCTTAGAAAAATGAAGAGAGAGAAAAAGAGTTTTTTCTCTTTGGTTTGAGGTGTGAGTGATTAGGAATGTAGAAGATAAAATTTGAATAAATGAATTCTGAATATCATTTTAAATTTGAAGACCTCACGGTATATCAAAGAGCAATGGAGTTTGCAGAAATAGTTAATGGTATGGTGAAAAAGTTTCCTAAAGAGGAAAGGTTTGAGTTAAGTTCTCAATTTATGAGAGCAGCTGATTCAATTGCTTTAAATATAGCTGAAGGCTCTAGCGATACAGATGCCCAATTTCATAATTATTTAGGAAATGCATGGCATAGTACTCATGAATGTGTTTCCTGTAGTTCAAAAGCAAGATTGAGAAAATACATAACTTTTGAAGAAGATGAAGAAAATAGAAGAATATTAACAGAGCTTTCTAAAATGATTACAACCTTAAGAAAAAGAATTTCCAGCAGGATAAAAAAAAAGAGAAACAAATAACATGAAAAACCTAACACCTATATCTTCAGACCTCATACCTGTCAAGATGTTATCACAGGATGCCTTTAGCCAATGGCTAGGGATAGAAGTTTTGACTGTTGAAAAAGGTAGATGCAAGGTAGGTATGACTGTTAGAAAAGAAATGCTAAATAGCATGGGTAAAGCTCATGGCGGAATATCCTATAGTTTGGCTGATACCGCTTTTGGGTTTTCGGCAAATACTCATGGTAAATATGCAGTTTCTATTGAGACTTCTATCAATCATATAGAAGCGTTAGAAGAAGGAGATTATTTGACAGCAGAGGCCGTGACCGATATTACTAAAACCAAGATAGGTTTTAATATTGTTGAGGTTAAGAGAAATAATGAAATTGTTGCCCTATTTAAAGGTGTAGTATATAGAACCAGTAAAGACTGGGAAGAGTAGTTCTCGCGAAGGCGGGAAACTTATCAATAGAATTTGAAAGTAAAAACTAAAATAAAATTTTAGAATTTGAAAGAGGCATATATCATTGACGGAATAAGAACTCCAATCGGAAACTATAAAGGAACCTTATCAGCAGTTCGAACTGATGATTTAGGAGCACTTGTTATTCAAAAATTGGTTGAAAAGCATCCAAATATTCCAAAAGAAGCTTATGACGATGTGATTATGGGGTGCGCGAATCAAGCAGGTGAAGATAATCGTAATGTAGCTCGTATGTGCTCACTTTTAGCAGGTTTACCTTTTACAGTTCCCGGTGAAACGGTGAATCGTTTATGTAGTTCTGGATTGTCTGCTATTATCCATGCGAATCGGGCAATTAAGGCCGGTGATGGTGACCTTTTTATTTCTGGTGGAGTCGAAAACATGACTCGTGGCCCCTATGTGATAGCAAAACCTTCTTCGGCATTTGGTAATGATTCAAAAATGTATGACTCTAGTTTCGGATGGCGTTTCGTAAATCAAAAAATGCATGAATTATATGGGACTGATGGTATGGGGAATACTGCCGAGAATCTGGTAGAAAAATATAATATTTCCCGCAAAGATCAAGATGCTTTTGCATACTGGAGCCAGATGAAGGCAACCAAAGCTCAACAATCAGGAAGGTTAGCAAAAGAAATCACAGTTGTTGAAATCCCGCAACGTAAAAAAGATCCGATTCAGTTTTCTAATGATGAATTTGTAAAACCGAGTACTACTAAAGAAATTTTAGGGAAACTGCGACCTGCTTTCAAAAAAGATGGTAGTGTAACCGCTGGGAATTCTTCAGGGTTAAATGACGGTGCAGCAGCAACTATAATTGCCTCAGAAGATGCAGTGAAAAAATATAATTTAAAACCTGTTGCTAGAATTGTAAGTTCTGCAGTAGTAGGTGTAGAACCCAGAATTATGGGTATTGGTCCGGTTCAGGCTTCTAATAAAGCATTAGAAAAAGCAGGAATCACCATGGATGACATAGGTGTTATAGAGCTTAATGAGGCTTTTGCATCTCAGGCATTAGCGTGTATAAGAGCTTGGGGATTAGCCGACGATGACCCAAGAATAAATCCTAACGGAGGATCTATCGCAATAGGACACCCGTTAGGGGTAACAGGAACCCGTATTGCATATTCGGCAGCTTTGGAGTTAAAAGAACAAAATAAACGCTATGCATTGATTACAATGTGTGTAGGTGTTGGACAAGGATATGCTTGTGTGATAGAGAATGTGAGTTAATGAGGTCGTTTCGCTTTGAGGAATGAGGTTTTGAATTGGTTTTAAGTGAAAAATAAAACGTCCTAAGAAAATTCAGCATAAAAAATGAAGTGAACGAAACGTAAAATTAAATTCGAAAAAAGTTAGAATGAATAAGTTTTTCGAAATAATAATTAATAAAAATAATAAACAAGCTAGTAGTAAAGCTTCATTTAATTTAGTGAAGAGAGTGATATTTTTAGCTGAAATTTCTTAAGACTAGACTTTTTTGTTTCTTTTTTGGGCAATGCAAAAAAGAAAAAGAAGTAAAAAAATGTTAGAATAATGAAAAAACTAGAAAACTACATAAACGGAAAATGGGTTGCCGGTTCAGGTGATGGAATCGTAATGCACGATGCCGTTACAGGTGAGACTATCGGTTTATCCACTACTGAAGGACTAAATATTCCAGAAGTATTACAGTACGGTAGGACTAAAGGTGGAGAAATTCTTCGAAAAATGACGTTCCAGGAGCGAGGTAATATGCTTAAAAAACTAGCATTGTTTCTTACTAAACGCAAAGAAGAGTTTTATGAACTAAGTTATCGATCTGGAGCTACTCGTGTAGATAGTTGGATAGATATCGAAGGAGGCTTCGGAAACCTTTTTGCAAATGCATCATTAAGGAAACTCTTCCCAAACCAACCCTATCATGTAGAAGGTGACCCTATAGATCTATCGCGCGGTGGTCGTTTTATGGCACACCATATTTTAGTACCCAAAAGAGGAGTAGCGGTACATATCAATGCATTTAACTTCCCGATATGGGGAATGCTAGAGAAATGTGCAGTAAACTGGATGGCAGGAATGCCCGCAGTAGTGTTACCTGCACCTCAAACAGCATATTTAACAGAAGCAGTAGTTAGAGTGATTATAGATTCAGGAATACTTCCAGAAGGATCATTGCAGCTATTAAGCGGAATGACTAAAACGATATTAGATACTGTCGAGTCTCAAGATGTGGTAACCTTTACCGGTTCTGCGCATACAGGAAGAATACTTAAAGCACATCCAAGGTTAATAGAAGAATCAGTTCCATTCACTATGGAAGCAGATTCATTAAATGCATCAGTATTAGGAAAAGATGCAGTGCCGGGAACGCCAGAATTTGATCTGTTTATTAAAGAGGTTCGAAAAGAAATGACTGTAAAATCAGGTCAGAAATGTACAGCTATTCGTAGAATTATAGTGCCATCAACTTTAATTGAAGATGTGCAGATTGCTTTGGGTCAACAGTTAGATAAAGTAACTATTGGAGATCCAAGATTAAAAGAAGTTCGAATGGGAGCTTTGGCCAGCAAACAACAGGTAGAAAGTTTTAAGAATAATGTGTCTGAAATTGCTAAAACTGCTCAAATAGTATATGGTGATTTAGATAAAATCGAAACCATTGGTGCAGATGCTAAAAAAGGTGCCTTTGTACCTCCAATTTTATTAAGAGAAGATCATCCTTTCAAGAACACAGGCGTTCATGAGATTGAAGCCTTTGGCCCGGTATCTACTATTATGCCTTATGATACTTTAGAAGATGCCATTACATTATCTCAAATGGGGAAAGGGTCTTTGGTATCTTCTATTTTTACCTATGATGATAAAATAGCCAAAGAATATATTGTTGGAGCCGCTTCACATCATGGTCGTATTTTAGTCGGAAATCGTGAAAATGCTAAACAAAGTACAGGTCATGGTTCACCATTACCAATGTTAACTCATGGAGGTCCAGGAAGAGCAGGTGGCGGAGAAGAAATGGGAGGAATGCGCGGTATCAAACATTATATGCAACGATGTGCAATTCAAGGGACACCAACTACGCTAACAGAAATAACAGGTATTTATCAGGCAAATTCAGCATATAAAGAATCAGAAAAGCATCCATTTGCATACCATTGGGAAGATATAGAGCCTGGTATGTCTATCAAAACACATAAACGTACAGTTACCGATACCGATATTATCAATTTTGCAAATCTAACCTGGGATCATTTCTATGCACATACAGATATTACCTCACTAGATGGAAGTATTTTTGAAAAACGTACTGCTCACGGTTATTTTATTCTGGCTGCAGCAGCGGGGTTATTTGTGTACCCAAATAAAGGACCAGTAGCGGCTAATTATGGATTAGAAGAATGTAGATTTCTGAGACCTATTTATCATAACGATACTGTATATGTTAGGTTAACCTGTAAACAAAAAATAGATCGCGATCATAGAGGGAAAGAGCTTCCTAGCGGAATTGTAAAATGGTTTGTTGAGGTTTTTGATCAGGAAAATGAATTGACTGCAATTGCTACGATCTTAACAATGGTGCAAAAAAAATCACCTTTTGTACAAATCGATAGCTCAAATTTAAAAGAATATTTAGCCCAGTTAAAAGAAGATGCGAAGCCTAAATGGGGAACGATGACTCCGCAACATATGGTAGAACATCTAGAGAAAACGATTAGGATTGGGGCAGGGCAGATTCAGAACTTTGATATAGCTACTCCAGAGAAATATTTAGAGAGAGTACAAGAGATGATTTATAATCATAAGCAAATGCCAAAAGGTGTTTATCATCCAATGATGAAAGAAGGAGCATTAGAAGAACTAATTCATGAAGATTTGGTAACCGCCAAAACTAAATTATTAGAAGCTTATGAAGAATTTGAAGCTTATTTTAAAGAAAATCCAGATGCAATAACAAAAAATGCAGTATTTGGAGAAATGAATAAGTTTGAGTGGGATTTATTAAATGTTAAACATTTAAATCACCATTTTGAGCAATTCGGGATACTCTAATAACGTCAATGCGCGCTTGTTGCGCATTCGGTCGAAATTAAAAAGGAATGTCTAAAAATTATTATACATATATTCTTACACACCAAAGAAATCATATTTTCTATGTAGGAGTGACAAATAATATAGAAAGACGGATGAGTGAGCATAAGTTAGCAACTTTTGGAACACACGTTGGACGTTACAACATTAAGAAGTTAGTGTATTTTGAAGAGCATTCAGATATTAGAGTTGCGATTAGAAGAGAAAAGACCATTAAAAAATGGAAAAACAATGGAAGATTAACCAAGTAAATGAGTTAAATCCAGAATGGATAGATTTAAGTATAGATTGGGATTTTACAAAATATAATAAAGAATAGCCTAAACCGAATGCGCAACAAGCGCGCATTGACATAATAATAAGATGAGTGACCCATACGTAAATATAAATATAGAAAACGGAATAGGAACTATAGAATTTTTCCATCCTGCACATAATTCATTACCAGGAGATATTCTGGCAAAATTAGTGCACACTATTACCGATGCTGGAGAGAATGATGAAGTCAAGGTAATTTTACTGAAAAGCGGACGAGATAGAACCTTTTGTGCAGGAGCAAGTTTCAAAGAACTGATCAATATTAATGATGCAGAAACAGGACAAATCTTTTTCTCTGGTTTTGCCAATGTGATTAATGCGATGCGCAAATGCCCAAAGTTTGTAATTGGTCGTATACAAGGAAAGACTGTTGGTGGCGGAGTAGGATTAGCAGCTGCAACAGATTATTGTATGGCTACAAAATATGCATCGATCAAACTGAGTGAACTTAATGTCGGTATCGGGCCATTTGTAGTAGGACCTGCCATAGAACGTAAAATAGGACTATCTGCAATGACACAGATTGCTATCGATGCAAATTCATTTTACGATGCAGAATGGGCTAGAGATAAAGGGTTATTTACCAAGGTTTTTGAAGATATTGAAACTTTGGATGCCGAAGTGAAGGCTTTTGCAGAGCATTTGTGTACGTATAATCCTGAAGCGATGAAGGATATGAAAAAAGTATTTTGGGAAGGAACAGAACATTGGGATACACTACTGGCAGATAGAGCAGTAATTAGTGGAAGATTAGCACTAAGTGAATTTACAAAAGAAACATTGAAGCGATTTAAGTAAAATTCCTGTGTAGGCAGGAATCTCTGATGAAACAGAAATGAAACATTGGTACATCTACATAATGGCAAACAAATCAAATAAAGTTGTTTATATAGGTTGTACTGATGATTTGGAAGCAAGAATATTAGAACATAAAAATAAAATATACAAGAATTCATTTACTGCAAAATACAATTGTAATAAGCTTGTATATTTTGAAGAGCACGAAAATGGAATGGAAGCTTCGAGAAGAGAAAAACAGATGAAAAAATGGAAGAGGGAATGGAAAGACAATTTAATAATCGATATGAATCCAGATTGGATGGATATTTCTTTAAATTGGTCAAATAATGTTAATTCAATATATAAAATTAAAAGATTCCTGCCTACGCAGGAATAAGTTATGATCTATCTATTCCTGTGTAGGCAGGAATCTCTGATGAAACAGAAATGAAACATTGGTACATCTACATAATGGCAAACAAATCAAATAAAGTTG
>CANMDW010000002.1 GCA_947496705.1 uncultured Aquimarina sp.
ACAGATCCACCGATCACCGATGATTCCGATGATCCGGATGATACTACGGATATAGATCCAGATAATGATGGTAGTCCAGATGATCCAACAGTAACGGATCTCAGACAACCACTACTGGATATCACCAAACAAGACACCTATGTGGATACAAATGCTAATGGTATTATTGATGCCGGAGATACGATCAACTATGTGTTTGTAATAACCAATACGGGTAATGTTGATTTAACAGGTATTAGTGTTACCGATGCATTAGTCACTGTTATTCCCGCGACGACGATTGATTTGGTTGCAGGAGCAGTAGATAATACGACCTATACAGCCAGTTATGTGATTACAGCTGCAGATGTTACTGCCGGTACCTTTAGTAACCAGGCAGTAGTAAGCGCTCTGAATCCATTAGATCCTTTCGGTCCACCAATCACGGATGATTCCGATGATCCGGATGATACTACAGATAATGATCCTGATGGTGATGGTAGTCCCGATGATGTGACGACAACGGATTTACGTCAGCCACTATTAGATATTACCAAAACGGATACGTATGTTGATACAAATGCCAATGGTATTATTGATTCCGGGGATACAATCAACTATGTTTTTGATGTGACCAATAGGGGTAATGTAGATTTAACGGGTATTAGTGTTACAGACGCTTTAGTAACGGTAGTTCCGGCTACGACGATAGATTTAGTAGTAGGTGCTAATGATGCTACGACCTATACGGCGAGTTATATAATTACTCCGGTAGATATTGCAGCAGGTACGTTTAGCAATACGGCCTTAGCCAGTGCAGCAAATCCACTAAATCCAACGGGTCCACCAATCACGGATGATTCTGATGATCCGGATAATACAATTGATGTAGATCCGGATAACGACGGTAGTCCTGATGATCCTACGGTAACGGATCTAAGTCAACCGCTATTGGATATTACAAAAACAGCCACACTAGATGATGTGAATATGAATGGTTTTGCAGATGCAGGAGAAAATATTGACTATGTATTTGTAGTGACTAATAGAGGAAATGTTGACCTAACGGGTATTAGCGTAACAGATGCAGATGCTACCGTTACTCCGACGACGACGATTGATCTAGTTGCCGGAGCAGTAGATAATACTACATATACCGCGACACATATACTTACTCAAGCTGAAATTGATTCAGGTAGTTTTACTAATCAAGCTATAGTAAGTGGGTTAGATCCAAATGGTATTACAGTAACTGATATATCAGATGATCCTATAAATATAACAGATAGTGATCCAAATATGGATGGTAGTCCAGATGATCCAACAGTACTTACCTTAACTCCTAATCCGGCAACAAGTATAACTAAAGCCGATAATGTACCGGCAGATGGTTCTTATGACACTGTAGGAGAAGATATTACTTATACTATAGAAGTAACCAATGATGGTAATGTAACATTAACTAATGTAGTGCTTACAGATCTAAATGCAGATATAATAGTTCCGGCTACAATTGCAAGTATTAATCCTGGCCAAACGGTTACTGTAACCGCTACGCATGTGATTACACAAGCAGATATTGATTTGGGAACGGTGACTAATACAGCTACAGTAGATGCGCAAGATCCTAATGGAACTCCAGTGACCGATGATTCTGATGATCCAGATACACCAGTGCCAGATGATGCTACAGTAACTACAATTGATCAGAATCCAGAGCTTACATTAACCAAACTCGATGATCCTGCACCAGATGGAGCGTATGATACTGTAGGAGAAGTAATAACCTATACAATGGAAGTTATTAATACCGGTACAGTGACGCTTACCAACGTGATCGTTTCTGATGCAAATGCCGATGCAGGTAGTATTATTCCGGCTTCAATAGCAACAATGGCACCAGGAGCCAGGGTTACGGTTACAGCAGCGCATACAATTATACAAGCTGATCTTGATGCAGGTATTGTGATCAACCGTGCAGATGTTACTGGAGAGGATCCTAACGGAATTCCTGTAACCGATATGTCAGATGATCCTACCACTCCTGATCCTGATGATGCTACCGAGACTGAAACCGGATTGGTAACAACAGCAAGATTAGCGGTTAGAAAATCTGCAGATCCTAGAGTATTTAGTGCAGAAGGAGATATAATAACGTATACGATAGAAATCGAGAATACCGGTACGGTGACGCTTAATAATATCGCCGTAGTTGATAATAATGCAACCATAATCTCTGGATTACCAATAGCTACATTAGCCGCAGGTGATACAGCATTGGTTTTAGCAGAACATGTGGTAACACAAGCAGATGTTTTAGCCGGTCAAATTATAAACGTTGCAGAGGTAACAGGAACTACACCTGGAGGTGAAGTGATCACAGAAACTTCTGATGATCCTAATAATCCTGACGATGTGGATCCAGACGCCGATGGTGACCCAGATGATCAAACCATAAGCGCCATTGACAGTGACGGAGATGGAATAGCTGACCCAGATGATCTGGATGATGATAATGATGGTATTCTGGATACTGAAGAGCAAAATGGAGATCCTAACTTAGATACAGATGGAGATGGTACAGTAGATCGTTTAGACCTTGATGCCGATGGAGACGGAGTATTAGATGTTTACGAATCCGGAGCAGATACAACTGGACTTACGATTTCTCCTGATGGAAGAATAGAAGGAGGTGTAGGAAATGATGGTATTCCTGATGGAGTGCAAAATGATGGAGAGTTCAACGGAGGTACTATAAATTACCCAATACAGGATACCGATGGTGACGGCAGAGACGATTTCCAGGATGTAGATGATGATGATGATGGTATTCTTACGGTAGACGAAAACCCTGATCCCGATGGTAATGGAAATCCGGAAGATGCATTTGATACCGATAGTAACGGCATACCCAATTATTTAGAACCGAATGTGGTTACTGATGGAGAAGATGGCATCTCAGTCTTTACAGGAATGTCTCCTAATGGCGATGGCATAAATGATGCATTTGTGATTAGTGGAATCGAAAGACTGGAGAATACACTCGAAATCTATAACCGATGGGGGGTAAAAGTATTTGAAGCTTCTAATTATGGAAGAGAAGGAGACCTTTTTATAGGGATCTCAAATGGTAGAACAACCATAGAAGAGAAAGATGAATTACCGGTAGGCACCTATTATTATGTACTCGAATATGTACTCGAATCAGGAGAACGTAAAAGTAGGGCAGGGTATTTATACATCAACAGATAGTCAACCAAATTTGTATACCCATGGGTATATTACCTGTTGGTTTCATTAAAAAATATTAAATTACAGCGGATGAAAAAAATACACACAATAATTGCTACAGCACTTTTGAGTTTTGTGTTCCAGTATAATTATGCACAGCAAGATGCTCAATATACTCAGTATATGTACAATACAATTAGTGTTAATCCGGCCTATGCAGGGAGTCGGGGAGTCATGAGTATCATGGGGCTGCATCGCAGCCAGTGGGTAGGTTTGGATGGTGCACCACGCACACAAACCTTAACCCTCAATACACCAATGGGACGTAACGAACGTGTAGGGTTGGGATTGTCGATCGTGAATGATGAGATTGGCCCAACCGATGAGACGTATTTTGATATCGATGTGTCCTATACGATACCCACTTCAGAAAAAGGAAAACTAAGCTTTGGATTAAAAGCAGGAGCACACTTACTGAATATTGATTTTCAACGATTATCACAGTTCAATGAAAATGACGCCCTGTTTGAAACAAATATCGATAATAAATTCAGCCCTCAGGTAGGGGTTGGAGTGTATTACCATACCGAGAAATTTTATTTTGGACTAAGTGCTCCTAATCTGTTAGAGACAGATCATTTTGATGAAAGCTCGACGAGCAGTGACAGTGATGCAGTGAGTTTTCTGGCCGAAGAACGTATCAATTATTATTTCATAAGTGGTTATGTGTTTGATGTGAGTGATAGTGTAAAGTTTAAACCGGCAGTATTAAGTAAGCTGGTATTTGGCGCACCATTACAGGTAGATCTTTCGGCTAATTTTTTATTGTTTGAGCGATTAACCCTGGGAGCCGCATACCGATGGAGTGCAGCGGTTACAGGTCAGGTAGGGTTTCAGGTATCTGATGCACTGATGATTGGTTTTGCCTATGACAGAGAAACTACCGAGTTGGGACAATCACAATTTAATGATGGTAGTTACGAAGTAATGTTGCGATTTGAACTCTTTAAAAAGTATGATAGATTGCTAACACCACGTTTCTTCTAGAAACACTCCTCAATTTGTAAAAATGAGGTTTCAATAATTTGTCATTCCAACGTAGGACGGAATCTAAAGAAAAGTGAAAGGCATAATGATATATACTATGAATCTATCATTCCGATGATTACGACAGTCCCGATAGCTATCAGGATCACCGGAATCCAAAGAAACTTAAGGAGCAATATAAAATAATGATTATTTTTGGGCATCTTTTTTGCCGAAAGGCATAACGCAAGAGCATTGAATCAATAAACCCAAGATGAATTCAATATAAAAACCTAGTTTCAGAAGGAAAATAAAAAACTTAAATATGAATATAAAAAATTACTTTCTAAACATATTCTTATCCATATTATTATCCTGTATGGCCTATTCTCAAGACAAGCGATTAGAAAAGGCAAATGAGGATTTTAATCGTTTTGCCTTTGTTGATGCCCGTAAAATCTATCTTCAGGTGGCGAAAAGTGGATATGAATCACCAGAGTTGTTTAAAAAACTTGGAGACTCTTATTACTTCAATGCACAGTTGGAGGATGCCGTTATCTGGTATGAGAAATTAACCACTACATATACCGAAGAGATAGATCCTGAGTATTTGTTCAGGTATTCTCAAAGCCTGAAAAGCGTGGAACGTTATGATGAAGCAGATAAGGTGATGGAGCAATTTAATACCCTTACCGGAAACGATCAGCGGGCAGAATTCTTTATGAACACCCGTGATTACCTGAAGTTTATCGAAATGCAATCCGGTAAATTCAGATTATTGAAATTGGGAATCAATTCGAAATTCTCAGACTATGCACCAAGTTTTAATAACCAGGGACAGCTCATATTTGCTTCCTCGCGCGGAGGTGGCGGTATGAGTAAAACGGTACATGAGTGGAACGAAATGCCGTTCCTGGATCTGTATGCTTCCAATATTATTGAAGCCAATGGGATTTTACAAACCCCCAAAAAACTAAAAGGGAAAATAAACACAAAATTTCATGAGTCTTCCACCTCTTTTAGTAAAGATGGAAAAACCATGTATTTTACCCGTAATAACTATACAAAACGAAAGCTGGGATCCAATGCAGCGGGCACAATTTTATTGAAACTCTACAGGGCGACGCTCGAAGAAAATAAATGGACCAATATTGAAGAACTGCCTTTTAACAGTGATGAATATTCGGTGGCGCACCCTACCTTGAGCGCAGACGGTACAAAACTGTATTTTGCCAGTGATATGCCCGATAGCAGAGGGCTTTCAGATCTGTATGAGGTAGACGTAAACGAGGATGGTACTTTTGGTGAACCCAGAAACCTGGGGGATAAGATCAATACCGAAGGTAGAGAGACCTTTCCGTATGTAAGTGATTCCGGACGAATGTATTTTGCCAGTGACGGGCATATCGGATTAGGAGGATTGGATGTTTTTGTTGCCGTTCCCGGAGAATTTGGAACATTTTCTATTCCTTATAATGTGGGCAAACCCGTAAATAGCGAAGAAGATGATTTTACCTTTGTATTAAATGAAAATACAAAAATCGGATACTTTTCCAGTAATCGTTCGGGAGGAAAAGGGAATGATGATATCTATAGCTTTAAACAAACCGGAGAACTAATCACCGAATGCAACCAATATGTGACCGGAGTGGTTACCGATGCCATAACAAAAGAAGTGTTGGCAGAGGCCGAAGTGATCTTATTAGATAATAATAATAACGAATTGCAACGCACAGTAACCAATGAAAAAGGAGTCTATAATTTTGACCTCGAATGTGAGACCCCTTACATTGTAAGAGGTACCAAGTTGAATTACAGCCCCACAGAAACCCTTTTGAATACCAATAAGGTGTTGGAGTTTGAACATAATCTCGCCTTGCAACTTACCGAAGGCAGTATCGATGGCAGAAAAGAATATAGACGGGGGGATGACCTGGCCTTACTATTGGATTTAGAACCTATTTATTTTGATCTCAACAAGTCTTTTATTCGGGCTGATGCCGAAGTAGAACTACAAAAGATCATTGCGGCCTTGCGGGAATATACCGAACTTAAAATAGATGTACGATCCCATACCGATAGTAGAGCAAAGGATAATTACAATATGTACCTGAGTGAGCGACGGGCAAAAAGTACGATCAAATACATTCTGGAAAAAGGGGAAATTGATCCCGCTCGCGTAACCGGAAGGGGATATGGCGAGACCACTTTGGTCAACAAATGTGCCAATGGGGTAGACTGCAGTGATGAAGAACATCAACTTAATCGACGAAGCGAATTTATCATTATACAATAATACTTGCGCTTCCTGACATCCTTTCAAGTTTATCTCAAAACCTGGATCGCTACAAGATCGATCAGATTTTCAACCATATAGCACCCCCTCTTCATCTAGAAGAGGGAAATGAATTCCGCTTTGCGGAAGAAATTGGAGTTTGACAGATAGTTCGGATTTAAGGTTGCATCCGAGTATAAGCAGTAGGATGATAATTTCGCAGAAAATACCCCGATAATAAGGAGCCACGCAATCAGGTAATAATTCAGTACTGACACGGTTTAAAAAAAAAATACATATGGAAAAAGCACAAGAATGGTTCAATTATGGTATTGAACTTGCCAAAGAATTTGGCCCCAAGCTCATTACGGCAATTCTCATTTACTTTATAGGTTCCTGGCTGATAAAAAAATTGATCGGTACTGCCGGGCATGTCATGTCTAAAAGTAAATATGACAAGTCCTTACAAACATTCTTATTAAATCTGGTAAGCTGGATCTTAAAAATATTTCTGATCATCGTAGTGATTTCCAGACTGGGGGTAGACGTCACTACTTTTGCAGCGGTAATCGCTGCTGCCGGTTTGGCGGTGGGCCTGGCATTGCAGGGATCTTTATCCAATTTTGCCGGGGGTGTGCTCATTATGATGTTCAGACCTTATAAAATTGGTGATGTAATAGAAGCCCAGGGAGTGCTTGGCGTGGTGAAGGAGATAGATATTTTTACCACCAAGCTCACTACTCCCGAAAACAAATTAGCGATCGTACCCAATGGAGCATTGGCCAATGGGAATATCATCAATTATACTGCAGAGGGAATGATGCGGGTAGATCTTACTATTGGTATAGGTTATGATGAGGACATCAAACAGGCAAAAGAGGTACTATTGACTGTATTGATGACTAATCCCAAGGTGATAAAAGACCCGGCACCTTCAGTACATGTGGTTCAACTGGGGGAGAGCTCTGTAGATCTGGCAGTACGTCCATACTGTAATCCAGATCATTACTGGGATGTATATTTCGACACCTTAGAAAACTGTAAGCTCGCCCTTGATAAAGCAGGGATAGAAATCCCATACCCACACTCGGTCGAGATCCAGAAAGGAGAGTAAAACCATATTCAAATTTAATCCAAAGAATTCCTCGAGGGCTGTCTGCAGATCCGGGCAGGCTCTGCCTGTTGCAGCTACCACTCACCCATAAATAATTTATAATTGTAGTAAGCTCCTTCCCCTACATTGGTCAGGGATTAAGTGAGGGTTACTACTATGTAAAACCCTCATCCTCCAACGCTCCAGCTCGCCCATTGCTGTCGCAATGTCGTTTCTAGAGAGAGAAGGAACTGATAAAGTTTATAAGGATCAGATTTCCAGTATATTTTAAACCGAACACGTTAAATAATAAAATTTCGATTTTTGATTGTCAGACCAAAGCTTGTACTCAACTCGATTGGGTATGAAACAAGCAAAATACCCATAGGCTCTGCCTCGTTGGTTTTAAGAAATTTTTTATTGAGGAAATGGTATCCACATTGATGACTGATTTGGTACCAACGAAGAACAGCAATTTTTTAACACTTTTTACGGGTAACCTATAAATATTTGACGTTTTTACAGAAAACTAAAAACAGATAAAAAGCATGAAATACAGGACAATATAGTTTTATTAGTATAACTAAAACAGGAATATTCCTACAAGTATGTTAAACAAAATGTAAGCTTTGTCAATAAGATGTTATTTTAATTATCTGATTATTAATTATTTATAAATATTCTTGTGAGAATCAATCGTGTTTTTGTTTAACTTTTCGTGGATTTTAGTCAGTGTTTTATTTGTTACGGATAAACCGTAGTTATTATGTGGATTTGTAGTATATGATTTTAACAAATAGTGGTTATCTTTAAGTACTGTTATATAACAGAAAAGAATAGTATAATTTTACGAATAATATAAGCTTATTTTCTTACCCCACCCTGAGCTTTTTATATACTATATAGTTTTGGATAAATTTAAAACATAGTACAGTGTATTATACTAGATAAAGAGATGTGTATGTATAGAAGTGTGCAATAATTGATACTATATAAGAAACTAACAGTATCATAATTTGTAATTTGACACCCTATATATGCACAAGTAAAAAGTTGAAAAATAAAATATATAAAGCTCAACTCCCCTTTGGGGGCTGTGGGGCTTATAAAACAACCCCGCGATTGTAAAACTTTGGCGAGCCAACAAAAGCAGGGTCTGAATAACGATTAATTTAAAATTAACCATTATGAGAGAACTGTTACCAGTCGTTTTTATTCGTGGTCATCTTCGATCTATTACGTATAAGATAACAAAATTCCTTAACGAAAATTATATATGTCATTTCTACGTTTATAAAAGTGGGGAATATAGGAATTTTGTATCTTTTTTACGGACTTTCCGTATATTTTTTAGCACTTTCTTAACATCTAATTATATAGAACCTGCAATCTCTGTATGGCGTATGCTCGCCATAAAGAAACCTAACATAGCTGTTTTGAGGTATGTTACGGTCTTCTTGGTACTGATCATTAGCAGAGTACTAACAGATGAATATACAACATCAGACATAGAAACTATAATAATAGAACACATGAAGTGATTTTAAAACGAAGATTGAAATAAAATATAAACAATTGAAAAAGAAAAGTTTTAAAAACAATTACGATGCGCGTAATAGATGATTAATACCAAATAGTGTACTTAAAATGCGTTGAATTAAACGAGTAAATGAGGTGTGTTTTGATGTGCAATTGGTATTAGATACATTTTCAATAATGTGTTTACAAAGCCTCCTGTTTTTAGGGGTAATTTCAGGAGGTTTTTAATTAAATGAGTGTTGAATACCGAATACTGAATACTGAATACTGAAGAAAGAAGTAGTGAAGATTTAGATAAACAAATAACTTCCGCCTTTGGACCTCGGTCTTCGGACGTATATAAAAGAATAAGATACTCGCTTCGGCGAGGATAAAAGTACATTTTGACAATGTGTTTATTGAATTAAACCTCCTGTTTTTAGGGGTAATTTCAGGAGGTTTTTAATTAAATGAGTGTTGAATACTGAAGAAAGAAGTAATGAAGAGTTTTAGATAACAAATAACTTTAGGCTTCGCACCTCGGTCTTCGGACTTAAATGAAAGAATAAGATACTCGCTTCGGCGAGGATAAAAGTACATTTTGACAATGTGTTTATTGAATTAAACCCCCTGTTTTTAGGGGTAATTTCAGGGGGTTTTAATTAAATGAGTGTTGAATACCGAATACTGAAATAAGAAGTAGTGAAGGGTTTTAGATAAATAACTTCCGTTCTACCTGCAACAGGCAGACAGGCTTCGCACCTCGGTCTTCGGACTTAAATAAAAGAATAAAATACTCGCTTCGGCGAGGATAAAAGTACATTATGACGATGTGTTTACGTTAAGCCTCCCATTGTTAGGGGTAACTATGGGAGGTTTTTTTATCAAAAACAACTTCTTAAGGCAAAGCCTTAAGGTTCAATAAATTGTCATTCCCGTGATCCCGTATTGGGACGGGAATCTGAATACATAAAAGATAACATCATAATATAACCCGTTGTGCATTATGAGTAATGTAATACGATTATAATACCAAATCCTCATCTTTTACCTCTATCCCGATAGTTATGGGAGGGGTAAAAAATTGGAGAAATATAGTCAAAATACACAATAGGTATAATATAGCATAATTAGGGCTTAAGTAGAGATTCTGGGGAGAGCTGTTTGATTTTAGGATTAGACAGCTCTATTTTTTTAGTAAACCTCCATTTTGAAAACTTTAAACCCGGATTTTTAGATCCGGGCACCAGCTTGTCCCAAATTGTTCAGGATCCAAGTGTATTCCCGTGTAATGTGTTCCAGCATGCTTAAAGTTCATTCCATATCTTAGCAGTTCATTATATAACCGATCTTTTTATATTTTAGCAGTTATGGTAGATAGAAAACTTCTGGAATATTTAGAATCGTTCCTTACCTCAAGGAGATTGGCACTGTATAAAAAGGTAGTAAGCCAGAGAACTAATCATTTTACCGTTGCGGTAGAAGATGTGTATCAATTGCATAATACCAGTGCTGTAATACGTAGCTGCGATGTTTTTGGAATACAGAATGTGCATGTGATCGAAGAAGTAAATATAAAGCGTATTGATAGAGAGATCGCCATGGGAGCCCAAAAATGGGTAGACATTAATCGATATGCAACAACCCGGGAATGTATCAAAACACTAAAAAATCGGGGGTATCAAATCGTAGCGACCACACCACATGACGATTCTGAAGTAGTACAGGATTTTGAGATAACAAAACCAGCTGCTTTTTTCTTTGGCAGAGAACAACAGGGGCTAAGTGATACTGTTCTCGAAACCGCCGATAGTAAGTTGCATATCCCCATGGTGGGTTTTACAGAAAGCCTTAATATTTCGGTATCTGCGGCAATTATACTACAGCATGTCACTTCAAAATTAAGAACGGCTAATATAGAATGGCAATTGTCTGAAGAGGAACAGTTGCAAAAGAGAATGGAGTGGGCAAAGAAAGTGATTAAAAGCCATGAACAGATTATTGCACGGTATCGTGAGAATAAGTAACTTTATTAAGAATTAAGAATTAGGAATTAGGAATTAGGAATTAGGAATTAGGAATTAGGAATTAGGAATTAGGAATTAGGAATTAGGAATTAGGAATTAAGAATTAGGAATTAGGAGTTTTTGTATGTTTCTAAACTTCGGACTTCGGACTTCTACATTCTTCCAACTTCCAAAACAAATAAAAACACAGATATGGTCACTTGGTTTGAAATTCCGGTTACGGATATGGAAAGGGCAAAAGCTTTTTATGAAAAAGTTTTTGACATTGACATTGGATTGCAAAAAATGGAGGGTATTGAAATGGGATGGTTCCCAAACAAAAATCAGGCTGGGATTGCCACCGGAACGCTCATCAATGCCGGTGAGCATTATACACCCAGCGAAAATGGGGTTTTGGTATATTTTTCTTGTGAAGATGTAGCCAATGAAATTGGCAGGGTAGCAGCAGCAGGAGGAAAAGTGGTTTCAGGTAAAAAACAAATATCAGAAAACCACGGGTATATGGCATATTGTATCGATTCTGAAGGAAACCGAATTGCATTGCATTCTCTGAAATAGATCGTTTTGAATAAACCGTTTCTCTAGAGTTGTCATTCCGGCGTAGGCCGGAATCCATAATAAACAGATATTCAACTTAAAAGTTCCCTTAAAAGATATTGAAGTAATATCTAAAGAAAGTAGTTGCCTTTGAAATAGATTCCGGCTTATGCTCTATATATGAAAAAAGGGTAAGACTACAAATAGTCAAACCCTCGATATTTTAAGTCTCATACTTAATAGAATAGTGTCAATTTTTATTTCCTGTCCAACACTTTATACTCTTCATAACATTCGCTAATCGCATCGAGAATCTGTAAATCGTTGGCAAATCTTATAAAATCTATCGAATAATTACAGTTACGCAGGATTTCATCGATATCCATTCGCTCGACCTGTAGTAGCGCCATAAGGGTCGCCCGATCGAATTTGGTTTCGAGAAGGTTTCTGATCTCATCATCCTTCTTCATTTTACGTAGTTTCCGCAACTCTTTAGAGCGCTTACTGAATATATTGTATAAAAAGTCGGCGGGATTAAATATAGCTCCCAGCACTTTATTTACAGCCCCCGGTTGTTTGCTTCCTCCTTCATAGCCCGAACCTAATCCCGAAATACTATATCGGTAATTATTGTATACCGGAATTCTTTTGGCATCAATTTCCAGATAGCCCGTAAGCTGTACATCGGCAACTACGACTTCTTCTAATGCGATGCCCAATTCTGTCATCTGTATTTTTACTGACCCAAATTTGATCCAGTCATTGGTCACTCTAACTTGTAGTGGCTTATAGCCAATATAGGTAAAATATAAAGTGTCGTTTACTTTTGCTTGTATGGTGAAGTCTCCTTCCCGATTAGTGATCGTTCCAATAACCTGACTTAGATTTACAATATGTACGTTTTCTAAGATGTTATCTGTAGAGGCGTTTAATACTTTTCCCGATACAGTACCCGAATTACCATCCTGCGCATAGATGGCTGTTGCTGCTAATAATAGTATATAAAATAATATGCTCCTCATCTAGATTTATATAGCATTCAATTTTTTTAGATAATATAACATAAAAATCGCGCCAAAAATCATATCACAATGTTAATTGTATGTATTTTATCTACGATCACTACGTTTTCTTTTATCTCTTCTGTTAGTTCCACTATTACCCCGGTCTTCTTTATGATCGAAGCGTTTTTTTCCTTTAGGCTTAAATCCCTCACTTCTGCGTTTTCCTTTGAAACCACCACCGTTATCACGACGGCGTTTTCCCCGGTTACGTCCCGAATCTTTAGAGATCTCTACATTTACTTTTCTTCCTTCCATTCTAAAGTCTTCAAATACCGAGAGTACACGTTCCTGATATTCAGAACCGGTATTGAAGAAGGAGAAACTTTCCTTTACGTCTACACGACTCAGGGAGTCACTTCCCAGCTCCAGTACTTCTTTGAGGAAGTCTTTTAAGGTCATCCAGTCAAATCCGTCTCTTTCACCCACATTGATAAAGTACCTGGTACTTCCTTCGCCACCCGAATCTCTTTCGTTTTCTGCCATGGCATTAAGATCTCTTGACTTTTTGTAATAATTATGAAAACGAGAAAATTCTACCGAAAAGAATTTTTTAATCAGTTCTTCTTTAGAAAATTCTTCCAACACTTCATTAATAGAAGGCAAATAACTATCGATCTCATGGTTTATTTCTGCTTTTCCAATATCACTGGCCAGATGAAATAACTGAACCTGACATATTTCTTCGCCACTGGGAATTTCCTTTTTCTCAAAATTCTTTTTGATGATTCGTTCTACAGTCTTAATCTTTCTAACCTCACTTTTGGAAACAATAACCATAGAAACCCCGCTTTTACCGGCACGCCCGGTTCTTCCGCTTCGGTGGGTATAGGTTTCGATTTCATCGGGAAGTTGATAGTTGATCACGTGTGTCACATCCTCTACATCGATCCCACGTGCAGCAACATCGGTTGCTACCAACATTTGTATTTGTCGGTTTCTGAAACTTTTCATGACCATATCACGTTGATTCTGACTTAAATCTCCATGCAAGGCTGCAGCATTATACCCGTCTCCGATCAGGTTTTCTGCAACTTTCTGGGTATCGCGTTTGGTACGGCAGAATATTACAGAGAAAATATCCGGATTGGCATCTGACAGTCGTTTTAAGGCAGCATATCGGTCACGCGAATTTACCACATAGTATTCGTGTGAAACGTTCTTAGAACCTGTGTTTTTATGTCCTACCGTAATTTCTGCAGGATTATGCATAAACCGTTTTGCAATGGTAGCAACTTCTTTTGGCATCGTTGCCGAAAATAACCAGGTGTTTTTATCTTTTGGGGTATGCGATAAAATGGCATTGATATCTTCATAGAATCCCATATTCAACATCTCATCGGCTTCATCCAGAATACAATATCCAATATTAGAAATATCGACCATTTTACGATTGATCATATCCTGCATGCGTCCGGGAGTAGCCACCACAATCTGTGCGCCCCGTTTTACCTGTTTGGCTTGCTCGGTGATGCTGGCACCCCCATAAATCGCAACGGTATGTAATCCGGGAATAAACTTGGAGTAGTTTTTAAGTTCGTTGGTAATTTGTAAACACAGCTCACGGGTTGGAGAGAGAATTAACCCTTGCGTGATCCTGCTATTGGGGTCTATTTTTTCGATTAACGGAAAACCAAACGCTGCTGTTTTTCCTGTTCCTGTTTGCGCCAGGGCTACAATATCTGTATCCTCATCAAGTAGCAGGGGAATTGCCTTTTCTTGTACTTCACTTGGGGTTTCAAATCCCATATCACTCACCGCCTTTATAATGGCTTCACCCAGACCTAACGCTTCAAATTTGTTCATATAGCTAAAAATAAGCCGCAAAGGTACGGTTTATTATCTGTCTATTACAATAACGAGGTAGTTATTATAGTGTTGCAAGATAGGTTATGAGTTATGGGTTATGAGTTATGAATTCAGAATTATGAATTATGAATTATGATATACTCACCACTCATTAAAACTTAATTCGCGCTTTGGCTATTACGCTTAAATCAGTAAACTCTTTTTTCAGATATTTCAAGTATCCTACAATCCCGATCATTGCCGCGTTATCTGTTGTATATTCAAATTTGGGAACAAACGTTTTCCATCCATATTTGTGTTCTCCTTCTTTTAGTGCTTTTCTGATACCGGAATTAGCAGAAACGCCGCCACCAATAGCAATGCGCTTAATACCTGTTTGTTTTGAAGCTTTTTTCAACTTATCAACAAGTATGTTAATGATGGTATATTGAAGGGAAGCACAGATATCATTCAGGTTTTCTTCTATGAAATTCGGGTTTTCTTTTACTTTTTTTTGAATGAAATACAGCACAGAAGTTTTAAGGCCGCTAAAACTGAAATTCAACTCACCAACTTTGGGTTTCGGAAACGGAAAAGCTTTTGGATCACCCAGTTGTGCGTATTTGTCGATTAAGGGGCCACCTGGGTAAGGCAGTCCAAATATCTTGGCGCTCTTATCAAAAGCTTCTCCAACAGCATCATCGATAGTTTCGCCAATGATTTTCATATCAAAATGATCCCTGACCATAACGATTTGCGTATGCCCGCCACTTATGGTCATTGCCAGGAACGGAAATTCTGGGGTGTCAAAACCTTCTTCTTCAATAAAATGAGCGAGAATATGTGCCTGCATATGGTGTACATCAATCAGAGGGATGTCTAATGCCAAAGCCAATGATTTTGCAAAAGAGGTTCCTACCAGTAAAGATCCCATTAAGCCCGGGCCCCGGGTAAAAGCAATAGCATTCAGATCTTTTTTTTCTATATTGGCTTTTTTAATGGCTTGATCGATTACCGGAACGATGTTCTGCAGATGCGCTCTGGAGGCTAGTTCGGGTACTACACCACCATATAATTCGTGTATTTTTTGCGATGCAACAACATTTGATAAAACTTTTCCGTTGCATAATATAGCTGCAGAGGTATCGTCGCAGGAAGATTCAATACCAAGAATGTATACTTTTTGTGGATTCATTATGAGGAAAAGGGCATAGAAATTGTTAATATTGTCAACAAAGTTAAAACAATAAAGCATATCAAAAAACTCAGGAAAATATTGTTGAGGATATTTCTTATCCTTTTATCACTTTTTGCATTTTTGGTGATCTTGTTTTCCATTCCTGGTATTCAAACATATTTTGGGAAAAGAGTGACAAATTATCTTAATGTAGCCTATGGTGTCGAGATCCATATCGATCGAATTGGATTGACCTATGCCGGAAACGTAAGCCTTAAAGATGTTTTTATACAAGATCATCATGAGGATACACTTTTGTATGCAACAGCTATAGAAACTTCGGTGGGTAGTTTGCGGGAAATTTCTAATGGGAAACCAACACTTGGAAATGTTTTGATAGAGAACCTGATCTTTAACATGAAAATATATAAAGATGAGGGTAGTGATAATCTCATGACTTTTATCAGAAAGTTTAATTCTGGAAAAAAAACATCTTCGAGCGAGAGATTTCTCCTTACCACAAAGAATATTACTTTAAATAATGGGAAGTACAGTTTTAGTAACGAAAATTTATCAAAACCAGAGGTCATTGCCTACAAAGATATTGCTCTTGATGCCGAAAGCCTCATGGTCGACGGGCCCGATGTTTACATAAATATAGATCGTTTGGCTTTTGAAGATCAAAAAGGATTACATATTTCTAAACTACAAACCTGTTTTTCTATCAAACCCGAGGAAATGAATTTTCAGGATCTTGTGATAGAGACTCCCGATTCTAAAATTCGGGGAGAAATACTGTTCTCATACGCAGTAGGTGGGCTGGATGATTTTGAAAACAAAGTAAATATTACGGCAAATTTTGACAGGGCCAATGTTTCTACAAACGATTTAATTCCTTTTTACAGCGGGTTTGGAAGAAATCAAAAATTAAGGATGAGAAATACCTCGGTACGTGGTATCCTCAATGATTTTAAGGTAATTAATGCTAATATTTCGGGCTTAGACCGATCTGTTGTTCAAGGTACTGTCAGAATTCAGAATGCAGTATCAAATGCTTCAAAATTTGAGCTCGAGGGAGATTTTGATAACTTAACAACCAATTATTATGATCTGGTAAACCTGATGCCCGAGGTTTTAGGAAATTCATTACCCAGGCAATTATATCAGTTTGGAAGTGTAAAAGCTACCGGTAATGCCATATTCACTACAAAAGCAGTAGATATAGATATGGATCTGTATTCACAGTTGGGAAAGATCAATGCTTTTGTACTGTTACAACAACTTGATGACCTAAGTGAAGCGACGTATAACGGGAATGTAATTTCTAATAATTTTAATGTCGGGCAGCTTATCGGGGTACAATCGGTTGGAAATGCTTCCTTTGATATCCATGTTGATGGTAGTGGTTTTACTATGGAAAGCCTTAATACCAAAATCGAAGGAGACATAAGCCGGTTAGAATTTAACGAATATACCTATACCCAACTTAAGGCAATAGGAAATCTTAAAAACAGGGTGTTTGATGGTAATCTGAATTCTAAAGACCCTAATATTAGGTTTAGCTTTAATGGAGTAGCCGACCTATCAGAAGCGATACATAATTATGACTTTGTAGCCAATGTAGACCATGTAGATTTAAAGAAACTAAATCTCTTTACCAGAGATAGTGCTTCGGTATTTAACGGGGATGTTTTTATGAATATGAAAGGTACCGGAATCAATGATGCTTTTGGTACTGTTTCTTTTGCAAAAACCTTATATGCCAATCAAAATGCCAGTTATTATTTTGAAGATTTTGATATCAACTCCAGTTTTGATGACCAGGGAGTAAGAACGATTACTATGAGTAGTCCCGATATTGTTGATGGCACTGTAAAAGGTGTTTTTAGATTTGAAAATGTGTATGACCTGTTCCGAAATTCGATAGGTAGTTTATATACCAATTTTGAAGCTAGCGAGATTACAGATGATGAATTTATGGAATTCAACTTTAGAATATACAATAAAATAGTAGATGTATTCTTTCCCGAAATTCAATTTGCGCCCAATACGATTATCAAAGGAAAAGTAGAAAGTAATGAATCAGAGTTCAAACTTACCTTCAAATCGCCATCTATAAGAGCTTTTGATAACTTGATGCAGGAGGTAGATATACAGGTGGATAATAAAAACCCATTATTTAATACCTATATTGCTATTGATAGTATCGATTCAAAATACTATGATATTTCTGAGTTTAGTTTGATTAATGTTACTTTAAAAGATACCTTGTTCATGCATTCAGAATTTAAAGGAGGAAAGAATAATGAAGACAACTTCAATTTAGAATTTTATCATACGATAAACGAAAAAAATAAATCTGTTGTAGGATTTAGAGCATCTGATTTCACTTATAAAGGATATACCTGGCTGGTGAACAGGGAAAAAAGAAAAGACAGGAATAAAATTATCTTTGATAACGATTTTAAAAACATTGATATACAATCTATACTGTTCAATTATAAAGACGAACAGATTAAAGTGAATGGAGTTACCAGGGGGAAAGAATACAAGAATTTAAAAGCTACTTTTGAGAATGTAGACCTTAATAAGATCACTCCCAGAATAGAGAACTTGAATTTTGGAGGCCTGGTAAATGGAGAGTTATCCATTTTACAGGATAAAGGATCATATTTTCCTAATTCTGTCATAGTCGTCGATGATTTATCGGTCAATGCTACTGCTTTGGGAGAACTCAGGCTTAATGTAGCAGGAAATTCAGACCTTACCGAGTATAACATTAATACCCGCTTGATCAATGATGAAAAAAACAGAACCTTATCTGCCGCAGGATCGATCAATGTTTCAGAAAAAAAATCGGCAATAGATGTAGATGTAAGCCTTAATAAATTTGATATTTCACAATTTAGCGCTTTGGGCGGAAATGTAATCTCAAATATCCGTGGATTTGTCACGGGTGATGCAAAGGTTTTTGGAGATTATAAGAATCCGGCAATCGATGGAATACTCAATTTAAACCAGGTAGGGCTTACCGTCCCATATCTTAATGTAGATTTGGATTTTGAGAATAATTCGAGAATCTTGTTGGATAAGCAACGATTTAACTTCGATAATATCAATATAACCGATACAAAGTATAAAACCAGGGGAATTCTTGGCGGGTACATTGCACATCGGCGTTTTTCAAAATGGGAAATAGGGCTGGATCTTCTGGCCAATGAAAGATTACTCGTTTTGGATACCAAAGAAGATGAAGAATCTTTGTACTACGGAACAGGCTTTATAAGCGGTGAAGCGACAATAAAAGGCCCTACCGACGGATTGGTAATAGATGTGAATGCAACAACAGAAAAAGGGACTGTTTTTAAAATCCCGTTAAACGAATCAGAATCGATAGGTGATAACTCTTATATCCACTTCTTAAGTCCGGAAGAAAAGCGTGCCCGATTAGAAGGGAAGGAGATTGTGCTGAAAGATGTAAAAGGACTCGAATTGAATTTTGAACTGGATGTAAATGATAATGCCGAAGTGGAGATTGTTATCGATAAAGAAACAGGAAGTTCACTTAAAGGCCGTGGAGCCGGAACATTGCTAATCGAGATCAATACCAATGGGAAGTTTAATATGTGGGGTGATTTTGTGGCCTATGAAGGAACATATAATTTCAGGTATGGCGCATTTGTTGAAAAATTATTTACCGTGAGAGATGGCGGAACCATTAACTGGGACGGTAGCCCGACAAGAGCGGTTCTCGATTTAAGTGCAGTATATGAAACGGAAGCAAACCCTGCAATATTGCTCGAAAATGCGTCGATAAATCGCAAAGTGCCCGTTCAGGTTGTAGTAGATCTGCAAGGCGAATTAATTCAACCAAATCTTAATTTTAATATCGAATTCCCAAACTTAAGTTCGGTAGTAAAAAGCGAATTAGACTATAAATTAAGCGATCAGGCCAATAAGGAGTTGCAGGCGATATCTCTGGTGTCTTCAGGACAGTTCTATAACGGAACTTTTGATGCCAATGCCATTACCGGGGGATTGGTGGCAGAACGAGCTTCCAGTCTTTTTAACGGGATATTTTCTGATGAAGATGATAAGTTTCAGGTAGGACTTAATTATGTGCAGGGAGTACGTAATCTGGATCAGGAAGATGCAGATCAATTTGGTTTAACACTTTCTACCCAAATTAGCAATAGAGTGCTTATTAATGGCAGAGTGGGGGTTCCTATCGGGGGAGTTAATGAGTCTGCTGTAGTTGGAGATGTAGAGGTAGAATATCTTTTTAATGACGATGGCTCATTAAGAGGAAGGATTTTTAATCGTGAAAATGATATTCAATTTGTTGGTACTGGAAATCAGGTATATGAACAAGGAATTGGACTTTCTTATTCTGTGGACTTTGATAATTTTAACGAGTTATGGCAGAAAATCTTTAAAAATAAAAAAGAACAAGATTCTGTAGCAAAACCTAAGGATACAGTCAAAATTGAAACACCAGATTTTATTAACTTTACGGAAAAGAATAAGTAATTTTTTATCATATTTGACAAAAATGTTACATGGCTAAGGAGATTAAAACAATTGGCGTGATGACTTCCGGAGGGGATTCGCCTGGAATGAATGCAGCAATACGGGCGGTGGCAAGAGCATGCGCCTATTATAATGTAAAATGTATTGGGTTTTACAGAGGATATCAGGGAATGATTGAAGGAGATCATTGCGTATTGAATGCAAGAAGTGTACGCAATATCATTAGCCGTGGGGGAACCATTCTCAAGTCTGCGAGATCCGAAGAATTCAGAACTGCCGAAGGTAGAAAAAAAGCAGCAGAACATCTTAAAGAAATCGAGGTAGATGCCATGATATTAATTGGTGGTGACGGAACATTTAAAGGGGGGCAGATTTTCAGTGAAGAATATGATATCCCGGTCATTGGGGTACCAGGCACTATTGATAATGATATTGCCGGCACCGATTATACCATAGGATATGACACCGCTTTAAATACGGTGATCGATGCCATCGATAAGATAAGGGATACGGCAAGTTCTCATGACCGGTTGTTTTTTATTGAAGTCATGGGCCGCGATGCTGGTTTTATAGCTCTTAATGCCGGAGTAGGAGCAGGTGCCGAAGAAATTTTAATTCCCGAAGAAGATCTGGGCCTCGACCGGCTGCTGGAATCACTGAAACGCAGCAAGCGCTCTGGTAAAGCTTCCAGCATTGTGGTGGTGAGCGAGGGAGATAAAATCGGTAAAAATGTATATGAGTTGGCCGACTATGTTACTGAAAACCTGCCCGATTATGATGTAAAGGTTACCGTATTGGGGCATATGCAGCGCGGGGGTTCGCCTACCTGTTTTGACAGAACCATTGCCAGTAGATTTTGTGTCAAAGCCGTTGAGCTGCTTTTGGATGGTGAAAAAAATAAGATGGTAGGACTCCTGAAAAATAAGGTGGTTACTACCGGTTTTGAAGAAGGATTAAAAGCCGGGCGATCTATCAGCAAAGAATTACTTCGCATCTCTGATATTCTTTCTACCTAGTGTCTGGTCGGAAATAGACAGTGATATACTTCCGGCCAGACACTACCTAAGGATATACAATGTGATTTTATTAATTGAACTCCTGCTGTATACAATATAATATGACAGACATGAACTATAATTATTTACTTTTTGCATGTTTACTTTTAGCTATTTCCTGTAAGCAGATTCATGACAATGGAAAGGTTGTCGTTGAAGACCCTTTTTTTGGCGTAGACCCTACAGACACACCACAACTCTTAGTTCCAGATTTTCTTGCCTCACCTGCCAAAGAATACAATGGTACATTTTCGCCAGATGGTAAAGCATTCTATTATACAACAGACATTCCTGAAAATGCCTTTATAACATATACCGAATTGATGCCAGATAACACTTGGAGTGAGCCAAAGGTAGCTTCGTTTTCAGGAAAGTATTCTGACTTTGATCCTCTTTTTTCACCCGATGGCTCAAGACTGTTCTTCAGTTCCAGAAGGCCTTTACCCGACAACCAGAACAGTAAAATCTGGTATGTTGAAAGGATACATAGTGGCTGGAGTGACCCTCAGCCTGTGACTTTGACTGGTTCAGAAAATAATGAGTACTATAGTTCGGTTACCCATAACGGCGATATTTATTTTAATATTTGGTCTACAGGGAACATTTTTAAAGCGAAGAAAACAGATACAACTTATGTGGTCGAAGAGTTACCGGCAGTTATAAATGCCGAATATGATAAAGGTGACCCATTTATTTCGCCAAATGAAGATTATCTAATTTTCAGAGGTTACCGAGAAGATTCCTATGGAAGAGGCGATTTATATATAAGTTTTAGAATAAATGGTAATTGGACTTCACCAGAAAATTTAGGCAAACCTATCAACTCTACAGCAAATGAAATGTGCCCTTATGTAACCGCTGATGGAAATATTTTCATATTTGCCAGTAGCAGGATAGATGAGAGCGTTAAATGGAATCCATTAGATCCGATTAAGAAAGTGCAGGACAAATATCAGACATATAATAATGGTGAAACCAATATTTACTATATGTCTGCAGCGTTCATTAATGACTTGAGAAAGAAGCATTCTGAAATCGATAGATAGCCAATATCAGCTCGGTTCAGTCAACACTACAACCTTCATTTCTTCTGCTTTTGGATATTATTCCGATTGCGCTAGTTGCTTCAATCCATTTTTTGGAGTCAGATTAAATGAGTTTAAACCAGCTTCTTTTTTAAAGGTGTCGAATTCGACATCTTTAAAATTTGGATTGTTCAATTGTTTCCAAATTCCGAGAAATTCAACGGTATTTCTATTTCTCATTCAGTTTCTTTTGGAGTCATTACCTTCTTCTCCTCTAATCATATCAGTCAAACAGATATAATCATCTGGCTTACTCTACTATCACACATTGATTCTTTCTACAAAGCAGCCTTTATACTTCATAATTCCAAATAATTTGTGTCATTTAGATGTCTTAAGATATTCCCAATGGGCGGGAGGTCTCTGTCTTAAATCAGGTCTAAAACATAATTGGTGTAAAGAGCGGTTATATTGTGCTTAATGAACCCGTTGCATACGAGACCCGTATGTACGGTGGTCATGTCTATATTTCATTTCGGCAGATAAATGTGAGACCTGCCTGCCGTAAGCATTCAGGCAAGGGTGTACTTCGCTATCTATGGATGGCGGAGCCATCTACTCGATTGACAGTAGTATTTTATTTGTCTGTTGAGTTAGATTCCTTTTTTGACATATTTTTGATGGTCATAAGTCCATCTATATGTTCGTGTAATGATGGGTCAATATGATTCATCATTGGGTCTAAAATAAAAACAACACCTTCTTTTCTTGCAAATTTTGCAGCTTGAACAAAATCACTACCTCCAGCAATTAAAATTATTTGCTGTATTTGATCTTTAAAGGCAAGTGTAGCGATATCTAATCCTACTTTCATATCACTATATTTCTTAATTATTAGCTATATAGTGAATAAAGGTAACTATATATCTTTATATGTATCCCCAAAGATAACCCTTACCATACTTTTTTACAGACTTCCACAAGTGTTGCTTTAATACCCAATGTCAAAAAATGAAATTAGCATACTTTAATCTTGTATTGTAAAATCAAATATGAACATCATCAAAACACTCAAAGAAATCATAAAAATAAGTACATAATATCATACTCAAATAAACACTAGCACGACTCAAATGAGTATTTATATGGGCAAAATAGACACCTGTATCAACTATATAAGTAGATACATTAAAAAAATGGAACTATACAATTTTTGTATCGCTGTTTACAATTCATAATAAAAAAGGGTAATATAGTATTGTAATAGGGTAATTTTTAAGAGTTAAAATTTCAAGAAACACATAATTTTGATATCCTTGAGGTTTAATAATGAATGTACTATGAAACTCAAAAGTATAATTCTACTTGTTTTTATAATGCAAATTATTGCAATACAAAGGGTAATGGCCCAGGCAAATTGCAATGCTTCCGAGGCTAACACCATATTCATGAAAAACAATATATCGGCCCATAATGAATACAATAGTTTTAGATATAAACCAAAGTTGTTTAAGTCCAAAAGTGGTTCTGAGTCATACCAGATACCGGTAGTTTTCCACGTTTATGGTACTTCGTTTAATGGTAAAACCGTTGATGATGCCTTAATACGAAAAGCTGTAAACGACCTAAACAAAGATTTTCAAGGACTAAATGATGATTTTTCTTCTGTAAATTCGAGGTTTTCAGGCATTAAAGGAGCTATGAATATCACCTTTAAGCTAGCCAAAAAAGATCCAAACGGAAGTGAGACTACAGGAATCATCTACTATGCAGAAAAGAACGGGTATGGTCATGACTTTAAAAATGATGCTCAGATTAGTGCTGATGCTTGGGACAACTATCGCTATATGAACGTTTATATTCAAAGTGACCTATTGGGCGATAATGTAACCAATAATACTGGGGTAGCCTGGTTTCCTTTTACCCAAATGTCTAATAATAATCTTGCCCGTGTGGTGTACAACGGGGCGTTTTTGGCTACCAATACCAATAAAGAACAAGCATCAACCCTAACACATGAGTTCGGTCATTGGCTTAACTTGATACACACCTTTGAAGGAGGGTGCGATGGTACTGATGAGGTTGATGATACCCCAAATGAAAATGGTATACATGACCTTAATTGCTCTTCAGGGACCAATTGTAATGGGATATATGTAAACACTGAAAACTATATGGGAAACAATGGAGCATCGGGCTGCTATAAGATGTTTACCAAAGGGCAGGTTGATAGGATGTTAGCTGCCTTACAGCATCCTGCTAGAGTAACCTTATGGGAAACCCAAAACTTAATTGATACAGGGCTTATAATTCCAGAAATTGAAAATGTGGCCCCTACCGTTATGATTGATGACCCAATAAACAATTCCAGTTTTGAGGAAGGAACATCATTTGAGTTGGAAACCACAATAATTGATGCCAATGGAGGTGATGATATTGATAGAGTAGAGTACTATATAGATGATGTATTGGTGAACACCTTAAAATTTAAGCCCTTTGAAAATACGTTTTCTAAATTACAGATAGGGGAACATATTATTAAAGTGGTCGCTTATGATTACAGAGGGTTGTCCAACACGGCAGAAATTACAATTATAGTAACACCTCGAATCAACTATCCTGAAATAAAATGGATTTCCTCAAATGTATCTTATACACAAAATAGTATTCAATTTGCTGTTGGAGAAGCTACAAGAAGAATAGAGATAAAAGCCATTACCGATACCCATGACATAATTGTAAAGGGACCAAACTTTGAAAAGAAGTACACTACCTCTATCGATGAAGTGCTTACCATTGATAACATAGTACGAGGAACTTGGACGGTCGAAATACCTAGCTTGAACAAAAAAAATACTAAAACCTTAAACTGATGAAACGTATACTCATATTGGTATTTACCATTTTGACCATCTTTTCCTGCAGCAAGGACGATGATGAAAATGTATTGGCGACCCCTACCTTAGAATGGGGTGCAACATCAATTCAAGGGAATAACTTAGAAATTTCAATTACCATTAGTTCTTCTGAGGATTTACCAGCAGGAACCTTGGAATTTAAAGTCGATGGGAAAACGATAAATACATTTTCGGCAACCAAAGGATCAAATGCCTACACTACAGATTATACTGTTGACGATAAGAAAGCACATCAAGCTTTGCTTGTCTATAGTTTCGCTGATGGAAGAACCGAATTGAGCAAGACAATAACTATTAAAAAATCGGTACAAGAGACCTTGCAAAGGTCATCGCGTAATGATTGGATTGAAATATGATAAATGATTTGGTTTTTAGAAGTTTTGCAATAATAGTATAGTTAATATGTCGGGTATCTTTGTTAATTATTTTTTAAAAAATGGACAAATTATATATAGGGATTTATATTGTAATAATGGAAGGTTACTGTAAGGATTCAAGGCAATCAGGACAGGTTGGTTAAGTATCAATAAGTATTCGGAGATACAAAAAAAATACGATAAACACATTCAAAATGAAAGCGCTGCCTTTCAAAATAACCAAGCCAAGAAACAAGGCATTTCTATTTCAGGAAGATCGTGAACTGGTCCTTTACGACAAGTTTCACCAGCACGAGGAAATCCAGATTAGCTATATACTTGAGGGCAGTGGCACCCTAATAACTGGAAACACAGCAAATTATTACGAAAAAAACGACGTTTTTGTTATCGGGGGTAATTTGCCGCATGTCTTTAAGAGCGATTACTGTAAAGGTTACACATCGCATATGCTGACCATCTTTTTTGCACAAGATTCATTTGGAGAAGGTTTTTTTGATCTTGAAGAACTTCGGGCATTAAAAACCTTCTTTAAGGGTTCTGAAAATGGTTTCAAAATAATTTCTCGTAAAGACAGGGTCAAAAACCTATTTTTTCAATTCAAGCACAGCTCAAAATTCAACCGTTTTATTCTTTTCTTTAAAATCTTAAAGTTGATTTCTAGATCAAAAAGTGAGGTTTTGTCCTCTTTTGGTCATGGAGAGAAGTATGATGATATTGATGAAAAACGAATGCGTAATGTAATTGATTATACTTTGAACAACTATCAATTCGATATTTCGCTGGATAATGTGGCCTCTGTTGCAGCCATGACAAGAAATGCATTCTGTAACTACTTTAAAAAAAGGACCAAAAAGACTTATTTTAAGTTTTTGAACGAATTGCGGATCGAACATGCCTGCAAGTTGTTGATTTCCAATAAGGATTTTTCCATTTCAGAAATAGCTTATAAATCTGGTTTTAAGAATATTTCACATTTTAATAGACAATTCAAGACTTTTAAGGGAAAAACACCCTTAGAATATAAATATGAAATGGCTGTGTAACGCAAAATGTGGGCTTTTATAATCTTCAAAATTTTATTGTAGTTTCTCAAGTATCTTTTTGAATAATATAAAGAAATTTCTTCATCTTTTGACATTTCCTAACAAATGGTATGTCCATTCCAAGTAGCTCATTTGCAAAAAAGCATACTTGTTTGGGTAATGACATTAGACAATTCTAAAAGAGGTTCATTAGATTAACATACCATTAAATAGATATGTCTGTTGGTCATAAACGTTAAATTTTATCGGTATAGCACCATAGGATGATAGTATATTAATTGATGGTTGTACAATCTTAATCCATGTACCTACCTACCCTTTGATTTAAGAATGTATTATGACAAATTTGTTAGGGAACGATTAAACTAAGGTTAATGAAAACAAAAAGTAATTTATTAGCGCTTGTGTTGGTATTTGCTGCACATTTTCTATTTGCGCAGGAAAAAACCATTACAGGAACTGTAACATCTGCAGTCGACAACCAGCTCCTGTTGGGCGTGAATGTATTTGTTAAAAACGGAACCAATGGTGCGCAGACCGATTTTGATGGCAATTATTCTATACTTGCCCAACCTGGGCAGACATTGGTGTTCTCTTATTTGGGAATGAAAAGCTACGAAGTGGTTGTTGATAATAGAACCATTATTAATGTGGTTTTGGAAGAAGATATTGCTTCGTTGCAAGAAGTGGTCGTGGAAGGCTATCGAACAGTAGGCAAAGAAAAATCGGTGATATCTGGGGTAACGGTAACCTCAGAAGCATTAGAAGGTAGGCCCAATGCAAGTGTGGTCCAATCATTGTCGGGACAAATAGCCGGTTTGGATATTCAAACGGCCAGTGGTCAGCCAGGGGCCAATTCATTGGTGCAGATCAGGGGGGTTAATTCTATAAACGGAAATACAGAACCCTTGTTTTTGATGGATGGTATTCCTATTAACGAGGATAACTTCAGAAGCTTGAATCCCAACGATATTTTATCGGTTTCCGTTATTAAGGATGCGGCCGGAACCTCCATTTTTGGAAGCAGGGGTGCCAATGGGGTTATTGTCATCAAAACTAAAAGGGGTGCCCAGGGATCGCCATTTAGAATCAATTATACGGGCATTCAGAGTTTCTCTAGCTTACAGGGAAATGATTACAACTTTATGTCAGCCCAAGATTATCTGCGATTGGAGCGTGAGCGCAATGTAGGAAGAGGAGCTAGTATGACCGATGCTGAAATTACTGCCCAACCCAATACCGATTGGATGGATTTTTTTCTGAGAACGGGCATTACCCAAAACCATACCTTGTCCTTTAAACAAGGTGGTGAAAATAGTGCAACCTATACCTCCTTGGGGTATTTTAACCAAGAAGGGCTGCTTAAAAACACAGGGTTGCAGCGTTTTACCTTTAGGAACAACCTCAATGGCAACTCTAGCAATGGCAAGTTCAGTTATGCGGCAAACTTTACAGCCAATTACTCTAAAAATGATCAAGTAGACGATATAGGAAGTTTTGGTGTGTTGACTAATGCATTTTTTGGAGCCTTTTCCTCTATACCCTACTTTACACCTGAAGATTATCAAGGGGGACAAGATTTGTTTGATAGAGGTTTTAACTTGGCATTTACCCCACTATACATTATGGATAGGTTGAATACCTTGACCTTTTTGGAGGAAGAGGTTAAAATCGTTGCCGGCTTTTCCTCAGAATATGAACTGGCCAAAAATCTAAGGGCAAAAATCAATTTTGGAGGAGATTATGAAAACACTACAATATTGTTTTCACAACGCCCAGAAGCCTACTGGTCACTTCTATTGGCCGATGATGGCAATGATACCGCAGGATTTCAAGACCAAAGCAGTATAAGGGACTTTTCTTTCAATAGCACTCTATCATTAAACTATAATAAATCCTTTGGCGACCATACCCTGGATGCCACGGTCTTTACGGATTATTTTAAGGCACATAGTCGCGTTTTTGGTTATCGGGCAAATGGTTTGGACGCCAGGTCCTTTTTCCCGGGTGATGGCAGCGGTTTTATAGCAGACAATTCAGATAATGATTTTTTTGTGGACAGTGCCAATGCTAATCGATTGGATGCTGGTCTATTCTCCTATTTTGGTAATGTAGATTACGATTATGATACCCGTTATGGTATTTCTGCCACTTTAAGGCGAGATGCCTCTTACAGGTTTGCAACCACCAATAGATGGGGTACTTTTTATTCAGTGGGAGCCCGTTGGAACATCTCTAATGAAAGTTTTATGGAAAATTCTGCCTTCAACGAGTTGAAATTGAGGGTATCCTATGGTACAACTGGTAATCAACGTATAACAGGGAATGACTATTTTTCTGGGGCCGACCTCCCCTTTTCCTTTTTTGGGACAGGTAGGGGCTATGGCGGTGCCAACGCCATCTTTTCAACCCAAATTGGGAATAATACTTTAAAATGGGAAGAAGTGACACAAACCAATATTGGAGTTGATTTTGGCGTCTTCAAAAATAGGTTAAGGGGTAGTATTGATGTATATGATAAAAAAACCGAGGGACTCTTTCAATCACAGCCCATTTCGTTGATCAATGCTCAGTCCACTATTAGTGCCAATGTAGGTGATATAACCAATAGAGGTATTGATTGGACTTTGCAATATGATCTTATTAAAAAGGAAAACCTTAGGTTGACCTTAAACTTTGTGGGCAATTATAATGAAAACGAACTCAGTAATTTGCCTTCCGAAATAGGTGAAATATTGGGTGTTGGTAGAAATGATGGTAGGATAGGAGAGTTTAAGACCGTACGCTATGTAGGGGTAAACCCGGCTAATGGCAACCTATTATTTTTGGACGGTGATGGCAATTTGACCGAAGATCCCGATTTTGATAGGGATGCCGTTTGGACCAACAAAAGCAATACGCCTGATGCCACGGGCAGTTTTGGTTTTAACTTTAATTATAAAGGTTTTTATTTGGACACCCAATGGAATTATGTAATTGGTATAGATCGTTTTGATGGTATTTTGGAAGAAATTTTGGATGTTAATCTTTTAGGCAGTTTACAAATATCTAAAGACATCCTTAATGCATGGACGCCCGATAACCGTATCACCGATATCCCCAGTTTGGATGCTACCAACAATACTTTTGATGGATCTGATCGATTTTTAAGAAGTGCCGATTACCTTAGGCTCCGTTTTTTAAATGTAGGGTACATTTTCCCCAAAGAGTTTTTAAAAGGTACCGGGTTGACCAACTTGAAGATATTTGGTTCTGCCGAAAATTTGCTGACCTTTTCAGAATGGCGCGGGTTCGACGCCGAGTCCCGTGCAGGAACACGGGTATATCCAACCCCTAGAATATTATCGTTCGGAATCGAATTAGGACTTTAAAAAAAAGAATCATGAAAATAATAAAATTCATTTTTTGTTTGGTGATCTTTACAGCTTGTGAAGATGCCATCGATATTGAGCAAGTGGGGCGAATTACCCCAGAATTAGCCTTTCAGAGCCTACAGGATTTACAAGACGGACTTAGTGGAGTCTATGGTGCCTATGATGCTGTACAGGATATTGCCCTATCTTCACGTTATACTGATGAAGTTGCTGTGGGAATTGCAAGTGGAGGACAAGGATTTGATGAATATGCTTTTCAGTTAAATTCAACATCACCTGCGTCATTTATATTTTGGTCAAGAGGATACCTTGAGCTGAACAGGGTCAACAGATTGATTGATGGTGCAGAATTTGTCTCCCCCAGTGCCGATGAGCAGGATAGATATAATAATATTTTAGGACAAGCCTATGCACTTAGAGCATATTCCCATTTTAAATTGTTGTCTTATTACTCAACTGATTTAAGTGACGACAATGCCTTGGGTGTTATTGCCGTTGATTTTGTACCAACCATTGATCAATTTTTGCTACGTAATACCAATGGAGAAGTATTTGACCTGATAGAAGCAGATTTGGACAGAGCAGAAGGCTTATTACTGGAAGAAAGGAACACTACCTTTGTATCCAAAGATTTTATTACAGCACTAAGAGCCCGTATGGCAACCTACCGCGGACAGTACGGTCCAGCAGCTACCTATGCTAGACAATTGTTAGAAGACTATCCTTTGGCCAATAGGGAGCAATATAGAAACATGTTTTTGGATACCGATAATACCGAAATCATTTTTAAGCTGGAGCGTACTGATGGTGACAGCTATGATATAGCATCAAATACAAGTTTTATATCCTCTGCCGGGCGGGCGGGCGGTAAATTCTCTTTTAACAATATTACCCCAGATGGTGGAGTGTTCTTTGAGATGGGACGATCTCTATTCAATTTATTTGATGAAGAAGATGTTCGTTTTGAGGTCAATGTTTCATCATCATCGGTAATTTCACCAGATTATCAAAACTCAACTGATTTTGCGAATGAAGACATTTTGGTGGTAGCAAAATACCCAGGTTCTGAGGAGCAGGCCTTAATGAACGACCTGAAGATTTTCCGGTCTTCAGAAATGTTGCTCATATTGGCCGAAGCTGAGGCCAACAATGGTAATATCAATGGGACCAGCAACTCTACGGCGGCCTATATAAAGCAACTACACGATGCAAGGTTTACAACCGAACAGCCTTTGCCATCATATACAAATGAAACTGAAGCTTTTGCGGCCATTTTGGACGAACGCCGTATAGAATTTGCCTTTGAGGGGCATAGGTATCACGATATAAAACGCTTAGGCGTTCGTGCCGATCAAGGAGTGTTGCGAGATCCCTTGGATTGCGCCTTTAATGGAGCTTGTGAATTGCCGGCCATCGATCATAGGTTCACTTTACCCATTCCATTGGATGAATTGAATGCCAACCCTGGTTTACGTGAACAGCAAAACCCGGGGTATTAACAATAAAATAATCGTATCATGAAGAAATATATAGTTAGCTTAATTTTAGCGCATATCGTATTGGTATCCTGCGAAGAGAATAAAGTGATCTTTAACGAGAGTCAAACCTTGGTTTCATTTGATGTCAATAATGTGGATCTTCCAATAGAGATTGATGCGAATGGTTCTGTTGAGATAATGGTAAACGTTAGTAGTATCAGTGAAGCAGAAAGAACCATAAGCGTTCAAGTAATCGAAGAAGAAACCACAGCAGAAACAGCTTCATATACAGTGGGCTCAATAGTTGTACCAGCAAACTCATATACAGGTATATTAAAGATAGATGGTTGGGACAACAATGTTACCAATGACCCCAAACTTTTGGTATTGGAAGTACCTGATAGTGCCGATTTTTCTGGAGGAAGGAAATTAAATGTTAGCATTTTTCTGGTATGTCCGGTTCCCGAATCCCTATTTACCGGGCGCTACCTTATAGAACAGCTTTCAGCAGAAAACCCTAATGATTCATACACCTTTGAACACAATATGATTGTTGAACTTACGGCAGATGGTCTTAAACGAACCTTTGTGACTTCCTTTTTACCAAAGTGGTGTTCGAGCGCAAGAGGAGAATTTACATTTAACCTGGTTTGTAACGAATTGATAGTACCGGTTCAGGATCTTACTACATTTTGTCATTGCGGGAGTCCAGTTGATTACTGGGGGCCAGGAACGGTCAGTACTACCTATTCGGTAAATGACGATAGTGAGTTTACAATAAACTTTAGAAGAGATGTACAAGAATTTTGTGGCAATACTCCTTCTGGTGGAGAGCCGGTAAGCTATAAGTTTACTAAAGTAGAATAATAATTTCCCAATACTTTTTAGTGAACATAAGGCAAAATCAATTAGTAGATTTGAGTTAGTCTTGAGTTAAAGCGTAGAATTTCTCTACGCTTTTTCTTTTACTTCCATCAAAGTGTTTATGGTAGGTTTTTACTTGTTTCTTATTCTTGTTTTCGATATCAAAAAATTATTGTATTAATTTCATGTTTGGGAAAATAGCAAATTCATTCAAGATCAAACAGTCCAGATTTGGTAAGTTGCCGACTGATAGCCGGGAGTTGATGTTCTTGCTTATCCTTATTGTACGTTCCGTAAAAAGCAATTACCAAATCCCTCGAAGTGGATATATAAAGACCTTGCCCCGCATGTCCTCCTTTATGGGTGAATCAAGTTTTATTGCATTACTCCAGGAATTTTCAAAACGGTTTACGTACCAAATTTTAGTGTCCGTATAGTCCGAGTTATGAGCTGTAAAATAAATCTTATTATCACTAAAACTGACAAATGGATGCATTTCACCAGCTTTTTCGCCTTTGGTAAAATTTGCTTTTTTAGGATTAGTCCATTTTTTACCTTCGAGTTTTGAGAAATAGACATCTGGAACTTCGTCTTTTTTATTGGCTGAAAAATATACTTCATCTAAATCAGGAGAAAACGAAATACCATGTTCGTATCTTCCATTTATTGAAACAATACCAAGAGCAAAAATTTCAGGGATCAAACCAGGTGGTTTTTGTCCAAAATATAATGCTTCTGTAGTTAGTGAATCACTATCTTTTGATCTATGTTTTTTAGTGTTGCAAGCATTTAAAAACATTGCAAATACAAGTATTAAAAATATAAAGTAGTAATTTCTCATTGTTTAAATTTTGATAATGTTTGATAACACCCCGGCTATGATTTCGTTATGGAATCATCCGTTGATTAATACTTTTATTTTGATGTGGAATAAAATCACAATGAATTATAGCCATTTTTAGGTTTAGTTTTTTGGTCAGGCTGTATCTAGAACGATACCTTCATAGTGAGAAACAGAACACTCTACAATAAATTTTTCCATTCCCTCTGGGATATGGGCCTGATTCCAATTTTGTCCAGCAAATTCAATCAAATCCTTTTCACTTTCCCATTGTGAAATCATAATGAATTCCTTGGGATTCCATTTAGTAGGTCGACCTATTTCAAGTGAAATTAATCCTTTTGAATTTTTAACTACGGGAACAGAGATTTCTTTAAACTTAATTTCAAATTCAATATGCAATTCAGTTGGTATTATCGCTTTAAATATTCTGACTATCATCTTGTTCAATATTAAATTTAACGGTTTGTGTATGGCTCGTTGCGGAAAATGAGCTATACACGTTGCGCCTGTTGCACGTTTTATTTCGCTAATCTAAATCCAAGTGTTTGTAACCGCAATGATGTACCTCTTCCATTTCGATCTATAACTCTTACGCTCTGTGCTGTATTTCCAAATGTTCCTCCCCGTAAAATTTTCGATTCAAATTTCAATTCTTTGTTTATGTTGTCACAGGGGTATGGCTTTTTAGAATTACTGCACCATTCCCAAATATTTCCACTCATATCATAAATCCCGAGTTCATTGGGTTTAAGCATGCCAACTGGATGCGGTTTGTTCTCAGAATTATTTGAGAACCAAGCCACTTCATTGACATCATTACTTCCACTATAAACAAACCCCTTACTTTTTAGACCACCCTTTGAAGCAAATTCCCATTCCTCTTCAGTAGGTAATCGATATTCTTCTGAATATTTAGAATTTACTTTTTTAATAAATTCTTGTATATCCTCCCAGGAAATTTGGTTCACCGGACAATCAATACAATCATTTGGTTCACTGGGGTTATTCCCCATTATTTCTATCCAATCGCCTTGGGTAATTTCGTATTTTCCAATATAAAAATCCTTTACTGTAACCGGATGAGGGCATTCATCAGCAATTCTTAATTCAGGTCGACCTCCATCGTTCACAATATCATTGCCTCCCATAATATATTCTCCACCTTTTACAAATACCATTTTAAATCCAGACCTATCTTTCTCAATTTTTCTCGATGGGTTACTTTTTCGAAAATTTTTAACTCTAATAATTTCTACTAATTCAATTTTATAAACTAATGTAGAATCAGGAGAAAGAAATGTTGGATACTGTTTTCGTTTACTTAATGCAGGAGGCACAACTATTTTTCTAATTTCTCCGACGCGCATTCCTCTAACTCCTTCATCTACTCCTTGAATTGCTTGCCCACCACCTATGACAAATTTTGGAAGGTTCTTCATTCCATCTGTCGAATATAATTGCGTCCCATTCAGATAACTCATACTTTCGTGAACTCTTACTTCATTACCTTCTTTTGCTTTGTCTCCTTTCCCGGTTTTTAATATTTCATATCTAAGTCCAGAATCTGTAGTTATTTCATTATTTTTTTGATGATTACAACTAATTAAAGTTCCAATTGAGATGGCAATAATCAATGTTATAAATTCTTTATATTTCATATTTAGATAATTATTTAGGACTTCTTAATGTGTGGTAACGGCTCTTGTATGGGTTCGTTTGCATCCCCGAAGGGTGCATATGCATTATACAAATTGTGGTGTGCCTTGAATGGCAAATATAGTTCTTTTCTAAGCATGTCCCAAAGGGTGAGAGTCCCAGAAGCAAGAACGGGTTAGACCTAAACCGACTGCATGATAAGTGCCGTATACATCGAGAGGTTTACCTATGGTTCTGTGCCTGCGTACTGTAGTGCTTCGGTACACAGGTGTGAGAAGTTAGGGGTGAAATTTCCCTGGCTTACTCGACTATCACACATTGATTTCTTATTCAAACAGGCGTATTATTAAAGATCTATAAGATATTTTAATCGATGATAACAATCTCTGGCTAATGACCTTAAGGATTCTCCCCTCGGAGTAATTTCATAATCGGTAGCCATACTCATAAAAGCGGCATAAGTTTCTGCTAAGTAGTCGTTTTTTTTATCGCTAGAAATGTGCATAAGCTGGTATATGATTTCTAAAATCTCTAGATGATGCATACTAGACCCTTGCAACCCCAATTGTTCCAAACCATATATCAATTGGCAATGTTTAAGATCTTGTTGTATCAAATCGATGATTAACTGTTCATTTTTCTTTTGCATTTTAATAGCTTTTTTAGTCCTGATACAGTTTGTCGTATAATTATATGACAAACTTAGCAAAACATTTCAAATTGTCAAACTTTAATATGACAATAATGTCGTACGATTAATTGACATTTGTTTTGTGACTAAAGATGAGTTAAAAAGAAATATAGGAAAAAGAATTATTGAGTTGAGAACTCAAAAAGGGTGGAGTCAGTCTGACTTAGCTAGAGCTTGCAATAAGGATAGACAGGCTTTGGAGAAATTAGAAAACGGCAAAGTTAATCCTACAATATATTCACTTTTAGAGATTGCAAAGGCTTTAGAAGTTTCTTTACAAGAATTGGTCAAGTTTTAAACTTCCTAGTTTTTTATTTTGAACCGAAGTGATCTAATTTTATAAAATATTTCCACACCTTTATTCTATAAATCTTTCATCTATTCTTTCTACAAAGCAGTCTTTATACTACCATAATTCCAAATAATTTGTGTCATTTAGATATCTTAAGATATTCCCAACGGGCGGGGGATCTCTGTCTTAAATCAGGTCTAAGACATAATTGGTGTAAAGAGCGATTATATTATGCTTAATGAACCGTTGTATAGGAGACCCGTACGTACAGTAGTCATGCTTACGTTTCATTTTAGCAGATACAGGTGAGACCTGCCTGCCGTAAGCATTCAGGCAGGGGCGAACTCCGCTCACTTATGGGCGGAGCCGTCTACTCGATTATAATGCTTTTATCTTTTTAGTATAGTATCTAACAGGCTTTCTTTAGTAGTACCAAGTGCCTTTTGTTTATCAACAGATAATATATTTTCTTGAATTTCTTCAAAAAGGCCTACAGGATTATTGACTGTTATCGTACCACTTAGATCTAATTTATAAGTTGAATATTTTAAAGGTGATTTTTTTCCTCCAAAAGATAAAACCAAATCCATTTTAAGGTTATGATTATCCTCTAGATCATCGAAATCAAAAATCAAACGTTGAGAATTTCTATCAGGAGCTCCAAAATGTAAAATTTGAGTCAAATCTTTATGAACATACATATGTCTGTCCATTGTATAATATTTTGATAAATTTGGATCTTGACTACCTGCAAATACTGCTTGACTACACATTAATCTATATGTCAGATCATATTCATTCTCTAATTCAGAAAAATTGAACATCATTATGGTTAAATCTAAAAATCTGAGTCCGTTTTGAAGAACTCCATACTTATCCAAGTTAATATAACCTTCTATATTAGGATAAGAGATTTTTTTAAAAAGTGCTTCTATAAGATAATGAGGAGCGGGTTTTGTTTGTCCGTCCAATCTTGCCCAGTAAGTGTTTTTATATTGATGTGGACTATAATTACTTTTTTGAACCTCAAATATGTAAAGAAAACTTCCCTGTTCCTCAATAACTTCTAGGTTTATATTGATTGGTAAAGGTGTTATAGAATCAGAAATTTTACTTATCAATGTGTCTTTATCCTTTAACATTGTTACAGGAGAGAGATTGCCTTGAAATATAATTTTATCATTATCCTTTTGCCCAAGTGGAGCTCCCCAAATTAATATTCCACCATTTGAGTTAAGAAAAGCACATATTCCTCTAATGACCCCTTCCAAATTTTTATTAAAATTTCCAAAACTGTTGTGAAAAGCCTTGAACTCTATTTTGTCAGATTCTTCTTTCTCTTCAATAAAAAAGTCAACAATATCCTGATATTCCAGGTTGTTAAGGTCTTTTCCAAAATATTGATGCGAATAGTTAATCATAATGCATTATAACAATGTTATAATAGCAATTGCTATTATATTCCCTGTATTTATTACAAATCTAGGGGATTTTTACTTGCTCACCATCTTGCAGACAATCTACCTATTCCTTCGATATATGTTTTATCGCCTGGTGCTGTTAACGTATCCCAACAAAGTTCAATTACTGTACGCATTTATAAATATACAACAAGAATACACAAAATCCTGCTGCACCCATTGTGGAAATCTGCAAGTACGGAGATTTTTTCACTTTTCTATATGAAAACACCTGGGTATACAATATCATATTTCCTCTGGTCAGGCTTGCCTTTTTTATGATAAAGTAGTGATAATTGCCACTTTACTTTTTAGCATCACCACCCTTTTGGCATAATTTATGTCGAGGTATTTTATACAAGCGAATATTAATTTTTTAAAATCTAAAATCATGTCAAAAGAAAATTACGAACAAAAGCTTGCAGTATTTACTGCGATGCCAGCCAGTGAGGCAAAAGAACCCAACATGCCGGTCGATACGGCCGTGCAGGAAGCCCACAACCTGTTTGCATGGGCAACAGATGATAAAGAGATGCTTATCAACCATTCGGCACTCGACTGGGAGTTTGCCCAGGACCTGCCTATACGTGCCGGGGCATTAAGCTATGCACAATCCTTATGGGTGCGTGAGCGCTATGGCCAGGAAGAGGCCAATATCGCCTGGAAAGAACAGTCGGTTGCAGCATATAAGCTGCGCGATGACCTGCTCGACGATTTCAGGTATGCCTATAGAAAACGTGCTGATCTGTTGAGCCGTGTACGCGAGATTTCAGGGGGTCGTGGCGGTGCCGATATGATCCAGGATTTGAGTGATCTAAATGTACTGGGCAAAGGCAATACCGAATTGTTGATAGCTGCCAAATTTAACCTCGCCAAACTGGATAAGGCCGCCAACTGGTCTTCCCGTCTTAGAGAAGTGTTGGCCAAAGCCAATGGCGCGACCAAAGAAAACACGCTGGTCAAGCAAATACGCGATAAAGCCTTTACACATGCCAAGGAAACGGTAGATGAGATACGCGATGCGGGTAAATATGTATTTAAAGACAATCCCGAACGATATCAGGGATATATTAGCACCTATCGAAAAAAGTAAAACCCTTGCTATTACTAGCCCCCGCGGGTATCCCAGGCTCCCCCGCGGGTATCCCACCCTCCCCCGCGAGTATACGGGCCTCCCCCGCGCTATACAGATACGCCCCCGCAGGTATCCCGGGCTCCCCCGCGCTATGATTTTGTTCCCCCGCGGGTATAAGGATCTCCCCCGCACTATACAGATACGCCCCCGCAGGTATCTCGGGCTCCCCCGCGAGTATACGAGCCTCCCCCGCACTATGATTTGGTTTCCCCGCAGGTATCCCGGCTTCCCCCGCGCTATGATTTGTTTCCCCCGCGGGTATAAGGATCTCCCCCGCACTATACAGATGCGCCCCTGCGGGTATCCCGGGCTCCCCCGTGGGTATACGGCCCTCCCCCGCACTATGATTTGGTTTCCCCGCAGGTATACGGGCCTTCCCCGCAGCGGGGGAAGGTATTTTCGATGCGGGGACTTGGTTTTCTAATACGGGGATCGTCGGTCAACCTGCCAAAGGTAGGCCAGGCAGACAGGGATGAGTGTTTTTAAACCCAAAAACTCAATTTAAAAGATGTGTACACACGGTAGCCCAAAAGGAAGGAGGGAAGGTTTGAGATACCCAAAGTTTAAACTCATATATGCCGTTTGCTATAAAATGAACCTTGCAACGGTACTTGCAAACCTTACCCTGCCTGCAGCAGGTAGACAACCCCTTTTTCTTCCGACTCCTATGTCATCGGAATTCATTTCTACCCTGCCTTTAGCTATAAGGGAGAGCTGTTACTTAGATACTTTAGAATTGTTTGCTAAAAAGATATGGTTAATCGGTAGCTGACTTACAAGGCAGGCTTGCATCGGGCTAGTGTATGAAGCAGATAGGATATCAAAAAAAAGCGAGATGATTTCACCTCGCTTTTTCAATTTTATCCCGCAATCACCTGGATTGCTTTCCCCGTATCCCTAATTATTATCTGTGTATTGCATAACTACAAGATGCAGGAAGCTCTTTTAAAAAGTTAATAAAGGGTTTAAAATCTAATCCAAATGTAATGTAAAAAGTTTTCATGCGTTATGGTTTTAAATTGTTTGTAATCTTGTTTGAGATACTATAAACAATTGCCGTGCCAAAAATTAAATCCCTTTGTAAAGTCTTGATATTGCTGTGATTGGAGTAGGGGGTGGTTGTAAGGGGTGAACCGCTAGTATAAGACCGATCAGACACTAATTATATAAAGTGGCGGGCAGGTTTAGACGAAGACTTTAGTTTGACCCTTGTGTCCCCTCCCAGCCTCCCCAAAGGGGAGGAGTAGGATACTTTTTTAGTTATCTTCCTTGGGAGGGCTTTTTGTCCAGGGAAAAGTCCTTTCCCCTGCCTAGCCGGCAGGCAGGGGGGAATTACTATCCCCTTGAGGACGACACAACATCGTTGTGGGCGAGCTGTAGACAGGGCAGAGGTGTTTTGACACCTTTTAATATTTGTGAGGATACCGTAGCTGCCGATCCAGGAAGGCCCTACAGGTGTAGCACACAGTTTTAAATTATATGGTAGTATGTATAAAGAACCGGGACTCTATCGGGACGGTCTGGGTTGGATAGCTTGATGGCTCTGCCTCCTTTAGCTTATTTTCTAAAAATATCAGCTTCTACAATTTCTGTTAATGTGGTATTGATCTCGTAATACATTTTAAAATCACCATCAATTCTATCACTATCTGTTATTTCCGGAAAGCGGCTATATGAAGATCCTTTTGCAGGAGGCCAGGCAGCGGTATTGGCCAGAATAGCAAGATTTCTGTCTTTGATCCCTATTTCCTGTATATTAAAACCATTGGTTTTACCATCATTTTTTTTGGCAATGATATAAGTTGCTTTTTGGATCTTACCCGTATCAGGATTTAATCTGGCCAGGATAGCTACTTTTGGCCCGCCACCGGTTCCAAAATTTTTCTGGTAGACATTTGAGAAAGCTCCGTCTTCTACCTGATGAGTAGTGATATATGTATCATTATTACTTCCTCCTACAACTGTAAAAACCACCCAAGGAGTATCATTGCTGTCAATTAAAATCATCTTTGCCCTGCCATCGACTTCAGATTTTTCATGTTCTATATACCAAATCGTTTCACCAGACGCATTTTTCTTTCGGATAAAAGGATCCTGATTGATCGAAGAAACCTGATTAAATCCCACTTCATAAATTTCTCCTTTTGAATTTTTAGCTGTAGTTGCAGTGGTGAATTCAATGTTTTCTATGTTAGGGTTTTGAGGGGCTCCGCCTCCGGTATTAGTATCGTCTTCTGATGAACAGTTTTGTGTTACAATCATAAGAACACCTATAAAAACAGCGCTCTTAAGACGCTTGATATAGTGATTACAGTCTGTATTTAAAGCCATAACTTCATTAGTAGATTTGTATCTGTCTAACGAAATGATTCGGATATTATTTTTTTGGTTTCACACTTATCGCCAAACCACCTCCCGGTGCCAGGGTAAAAGTTTCTTTTGATGCTTTATTCACTACTTTGGTTTCGATATCTATAGCCGTTGGATTATCGTTCCAATGAGCATTTTTTCCATCTTTATAGATGATGGCTTCATATGCTGTATCCTTTTCCAGAAAGTCGAAATGTATAGTAATTTCCCTCTGGTTTTCATCGGTTATGCTGCCAATAAACCAATTTTTGGTATCCCGTTCTTCCCGGGCAATGGTTACAAAATCTCCAATTTCCCCATTCAGCACTTTGGTTTGTTTCCAATCTACCCCCACATCTCTTATAAATTGAAAAGCAGGCTGATCTTCATAGTGTTCTGGCAGGTCACAAGCCATCTGGATCGGACTATATATCACTACATATAGCCCCAACTGATGGGCTAGGGTAGTGTTAACTTGATTCTCGGCTTTGTAAGGTTTTAACTTTATATTAAAAGCCCCCGGAGTGAAATCAATGGGTCCGGCCAGCATTCTGGTAAATGCCACGGTAGGAAGATGGTCAGGAGGATTCCCTCCATCGGGAGACCAGGCGTTAAATTCCTGTCCGCGCAGTCCTTCACGTGAGATGGCATTGGGATAGGTACGACGAACCCCAGTAGCTTTTATAGGTTCATGAGCATTGATAGCAACCTTATGTTTTGCTGCAGTTTCCAAAGCACGGCGATAATGATTTACCATCCATTGCCCGTGGTGATATTCTCCTTTTGGAATAATTTTACCAACATATCCTGTTTTTACAGACCTGATATCCAGTTTATTCATTAATGCATAGGCAGTATCCATCTGTTTATCATAGGTTCTTGGTGCCGATGAGGTTTCATGGTGCATAATGATCTGAACCCCCTTATCCTTTGCATATTGAGTAACTTCCTGAAGATTATAATCGGGATACGGGGTTACAAAATCAAAAACACCTTCCCGATCTTCAAAACCAATCCAATGTTCCCATCCTGTATTCCATCCTTCAACCAGAACTCCGCCGATGTTATTCTTAGCGGCAAAATCAATATACTTTTTTGTGTTTTCTGTAGTAGCACCATGTTTACCGCTCTTTACATCCCAGCTGGATTTGCCCAGATGCATTTCCCACCAGATCCCTACATATTTCATAGGGGTAAACCAATCTACATCTCCCAACTTATTGGGTTCGTTGAGGTTAACAATAAGGTTAGATGTGATTAAACCTACAGCATCTTCACTAATCTGGATCGTTCTCCATGGTGTTTTAAAAGGAGCTTTTTGTTTTACTTTATACTTAGAACGATCAGAACCCACCAGTTCGCTGGTCATCATCAGGTTTTCTTTATCTATTTTTAAGGTCATTCCCGAATAATCTGTAAGATTGGCTTCATGAAAACTGAGATGCAACCCTTCGGCTGTTCTCATGGTAACCGGGGTATTCACTGCATTTTCCGGGATATAGGTTTGTGCCAGCGCTTTATGTCCTCTTTTTGATAAAGCATCAATTTCAGTAAAGTTAGACTCGGTATACAAATGTTCATAGATATCCCAATCACCCGGAATCCACCAGGTTTTATGATCTGCAGTAAGATTAAACTGTGTATTTTCATCGAGAATAATAACATCATCAAGACCTTCCTGTTCCGGAAACTCATATCTGAAAGCTACTCCATCATCATAAGCTCTGAAATATAGGGTAAGCAATCGGTTGGGGGCTTTTTCTTCCTGTAGGTGTACAATCGTTTCGTTATAATGGTTTTTGACCGTTCGCTGCTCTCCCCATGGCATTTCCCAGGTTTCATTATAATTTTTGGAAGAAGAAGTAAGGATTTTAAAACCTTTTTGAAGAGGGATCTGGTCTTTTACTGTAAACCCGAAAGTAGAAGTATCAATAACTTTGGTGTTCTTATGCTTTACAAGATAATATGGAGATCCATCTTTTAGCATAGAAAAATCGATAACTATATTATTTGAAGGAGCGGTAATAGTAGTATAAAAAATGTCCTTTTGCTCTTCACAACTTATTAAAAAAATGGTGACTAACAATAATCCGATATTCTTAAGATGATTCATAGTAAGGTGGTTTATGATCTGAAAAAGTATTTTGTAGAATTATTTTACTGCAATCACCGATATTTCTACATTTACAAATTTTGGTAATGCCGCTACGGCTACAGTTTCTCTTGCCGGAGCAGTATCTTCATTGAAATAATTTCCATAGATTTCATTTACCTGGGCAAAATTGTTCATATCGCTTAAGAAAATAGTGGTCTTAATCACATTCTCGAAAGTCATATCTACTTCTTCGAGAATTACTTTTAAGTTTTGCATCACTTGCTCTGTTTCTGTTTTAATATCATCTAAAACCAATGCACCGGTTTTGGGATTTATCGCAACCTGCCCAGAGGTATACAAAGTATTTCCTGTTAAAACAGCTTGATTATAAGGCCCGATAGGAGCAGGAGCTTTTGCTGTGGTTATGATTTTTTTCATGTGAAATAGATTATTATTTATTTTTGTTTTAAACTTTCGACTTCGGTCTCCCGTCTTCCAACACCCGACATCCGACTTCGGTCTTCCGACACCCGACATCCAACTTCGGTCTTCCGACACCCGACACCCGACTTCCAACTTTCGACTTTCGACACCCGACATCTAACTTCGGTCTTCCAACACCCGACATCCAATTTTCGGCTTTCGACTTTCGACTTCCGACACCCGACATCTAACTTCGGTCTTCCAACACCCGACTTCCAACTTTCGGCTTTCGACTTCCGACTTCCGACACCCAACTCTACAACTGCCTGTCGGGTTCTCTTCTCTTATCCCATTTGATATCACTAAGAACAGATGATTTTATACCAATAAAGAAATTCCAGGAAGTTCTTTGACTGAATGGGATCCAGTTAAAATTCATGACCCAACTTTCTAAATCTCGTTGAAATCTTAAATTTGTATAGGTAAACCCAGGGTTTTTAAGATCATATCCCGAGGATACTCCTACAGACCATCTGGGTGCCAATTCTATATCACCAGAAAACATTATAGAATGCGAAGATATTTCATTCTGCCTGGCACTATTACTGTAATTAACATTGTATGACAATCGCAATGACCAGGGGATTTTGTAATTATAATTTTTTATGTCTTCATCGGTATCTTTCAGCTTATCCCGCTCAAAGGAAGTTCCTTCTCCAAAATCTGTGTCTCCGCCAAAAAGGTTATCTGGCCTCCCTTCATTCCTAAACGTTTGATTATCATAGGGATCTTCATTGGATTGCCCTTTTTCAAAATCGGTACTCGAAAACGAATATCCAAAGTTTGCACTAGCCCTGGTAAGCCTGAATAAACTTCCCCCATTATCAATATTCCAGACATCGATCTTACGATTATTATTATCCAGGGCATATGGATCGAGTTGTGCGTTAAAATTTATATCGAGTTTGTTTTGTATTATCGGAATATTACCAGAAACAGATATAGGACTTAGTTTTAAGGAATCCCCCGCAATATTATAGGCAGTACTGAAATTAAGATTATTAAGCAATGTGACTTTTTTGGGCTCTGTAGCAGTACTATCTTTGCTTTTTACCTTCATCTCTATATTATTACTTAGAGAAAAACCAATACTGCTGGAGAATACATTGCTGGGTGCGCCATAGAAACCTCCTTCAAATCTCGAATATTCTACAACTTCTGTTTCATCAATATTTGTGGTGTTGGGATCATCGGTTATCGTATAGCTATCATAAAACTCACTAAACGCAGGGTTAATACTATAACTTACAGATGGCCTCATGGTATGACGAATCGCCTGTATTTTTTTTCCTTTTTTAAAATTGAATGTACCGTAGATCGTGGTTCCCAGACTCGTAGAAAAATTATAGGTACGAAAAGCATCAAACCCCGTGATGGTATCTCTCACTACCTCACCTGCACCTTCATTGGCACTGGCATCATATCGCTGCTCGATAGTTTCAAAAACCCAGCTTTCCTGAAAATTCGTTCCTGCAGAGGCACTTAAATATTTAAAAATCTTAAAATTGGTGCTTAGCGGAATGGTATGCTGCATACCCATTCGGGAATCCTTAAACATATCTGCAGAGAACAGATCATCGTCATTGGTTTGTATCCTGTTCTCTCCTCTAAAAGTATACTGTGTATTGATATTCTGAATAATTCCTTTTTTTACACCTATTTTTGGGGCAAAAGGAAATATTCTTGATACATTGGCATTCATACTGGGGAGGGATAAATTTACAATTCCTGTATTGGTGTTGGAGTTGTGTGTAGCTGCCAGATTAATATTTACCTGTGGATCTCCCTGAAATGTCTTTGCATACGATATCGATGAACTAATCTGATTGTTTAAGAAATTACCAGTATTCAATTGATTGGTAGATTGTTGAAAGAAGTCACTGCTCCCAAAATTAACCGAAGCCGAAAAACGCGAATTAGGATTGGCTTTTGCATCCTGGCTGTGAGACCATTGGATATTGTATGTGGTGGTTCTTGCGAAATCGGGAAACCCTCTTTCGCTTTGCAGATTATTTTCGAATCTAAATCTTAGATTGCCTCTGAATTTATATCGCTTTGCATAGGCAGATTCTACTGCAAAAGTATAACTGCCATTGGTGTAGTAATCCCCCAGAAGCGTTAAATCTGCATAATCACTAATTGCAAAATAATACCCGCCATTTTGAAGGAAATATCCTCGATTATTTTCTTCACCGGGGTTGGGAATAATAAATCCCGAAGTTCTATCCTCTGTCAAAGGAAAATACCCAAAAGGTAACCCCAAAGGAGTAGGGACATCGGCTATAAACATATTAACCAATCCCGTAACAATTTTCTTTTTAGGTACAAATTTTATTCGGCGGGCATAAAAATAATATTCCGGGTCTTCAATGTTTTCTGAAGTAGTGAACTTTACGTTCCTCATATAAATAACAGAGTCATTTTCGCGTTTAGAAACTTCATTTTTAATTTTAAACCCATTTTGTTCGGTTCTCGAGTTGTAAATAAGCGCTTTTTCGGTATCAAAATTAAACCGAATAGAATCGGGCTCTACCACATTTTGTGACTGTTTAAAAACAGGAGTCTGGGTATATTCACCCAGAGAGTCTTTAATTCCATAAGCATACACCTCATTTTTATCATTGTCAACAATGATAAACCCTGCATTGATTTGCATATCACCATACAGTATTTCGGCTTCGTCATAGAGATACATTTTGTTTTCTTTACGACTCAACCGCATATAGTCTTTGGCTTTATAAACAACCTTATCGGTCAAAAATTGAGGTTCGGCAGCAATAGTGTCCTTTTTTGTAGTATCCTGAGCTTTTTCGGTCAATGCTAATTCCTGATCGACCTTAACTATAGAATCTTTCTTTGCAGGAATAGGTACTTCTGTAGTCTTGTTTGTTTCCTGTGCCGTGATCTGACAAATACAAAACAGTGAAAAACTTAGTGAATAAAGTATGTAACGTACCTTTGTTTGCAATGGTTTAAATCCTATTTTTGTAAAACTATGGCTTAGTTTTTGAAGTGCCAAAATTACATATATTTTTTATGCTTAGATTGTAATTGGTGAAAAAATAAAAATTTATGTCAAATGCACATCTTCAAAGCTATATAAACTAAGAGGGGATAGATTTATTTTATAAATTACAACCTTTAAATTTTTAAAACGTTATACTAAATACTGAAACACAAAGAGAATGTTTCAAATGTTTGTTATAAAATTATTTGTAATTAATGAAACAGAATATTTTACATAGTATTTTTCTTACTGGTTTAATTATCGGGTTATCTGCTTTAACAACATCAATCAACGCCCAGGAAACAGAGAAATTTGTGGTGGTTCTGGATGCAGGACATGGAGGGCATGACCCCGGAAACAGAGGGAATGGTTATAAAGAGAAAGAAATTGCGCTTAAAGTGGTTTTGGCAGTGGGTACTATACTGGAAAAAGACCCTCGTTTTAAAGTTGTCTATACCCGTAAAACTGATGAATTTATTGAGTTACATGAAAGAGGAAGCATAGCCAACAAGGCAGGTGCAGATTTGTTTGTATCGGTGCATTGTAACTCTCATCGTTCTCAGGCCTATGGTACAGAAACATTTGTGCTCGGTCTGCATGCCAATGATGAAAATTTTAATGTCGCAAAAAATGAAAACTCGGTAATTTTGCTGGAGGATAATTATGAAGCCAATTATGATGGTTTTGACCCCAACTCTCCAGAGTCTATTATAGGGCTAACGTTAATGCAGGAAGAGTATTTAGATCAAAGTCTTACACTCGCAAGTTTTGTTCAAAACAGATTTAAGAAATCTTTGGATAGAAAAAGCAGAGGGGTAAAACAAGCTGGTTTTGTGGTGTTGCACCAGACGTATATGCCTAGTGTACTTATCGAGCTTGGGTTTCTTACCAACAATAAAGAAGGGAAGTATCTCAACTCCAAAAAAGGACAGGAAGATATGGCAAAGTCTATTACAACTTCAATAGTTGATTATAAAGAAAGCCTTGATGCTATTTATAATGTTGAGCCACCAAAAATACCAGAGGTTACCAATGTAACTGCCAAAATGGACGGAGATCGTGTATATGAAAACATTACTTTCAAAGTTCAAATAGCAGCCGGATCCAGTGATATAGAGCTTCAGTCGTTTAATTTTAATGGTTTGGACCAGTTATCAAAAGCCAAAGCCGGGGATTTATATAAATATTTTTTCGGAAGCACTTCTAATTATACCTTAATAAAAGAACTAAAAGATATTGCGGTTGATAAAGGATTTGATTCCAGTTTTATAGTTGCTTTCCGGAATAACGAATCAATTCCGCTAACCGAAGCTTTAAAAGTGAATACTGCTTCGAATTAATCTGAATAAATAATGAACTCATTAAAGAATAATCGGTAGAAATATATTTTTTATTCTAAATTTGTGTCCTAAAACGTAATATATTTTGAAAATTACCCGAGAAGTCAAAACAGGAATCTTAGCCATTTGTGCTATTGCGCTTCTAATTTTTGGATATAGTTTTCTGAAAGGACAAAACCTCCTGGAAAATGACAGAACTTTTTATGCAGTCTATGAAAACGTAGAAGGCTTAATTCCTTCTTCACCTGTAACCATAAATGGTTTGGTTGTAGGGCAAGTTGTATCAATTAATTTTGCAGACACTCAGGGTAATCTTGTGGTCGAATTTAATGTAGACAGGGATTTCTCTTTTTCAAAAAACAGCCTGGCCAAAGTATATGGTGGAGGCTTGATAGGAGGAAAGTCGCTGGCAATAATCCCGCTGTATGAACAGGGACTAGAAGCAAAAAACAGAGATACACTACCCGGTAAAGTAGAAGCAGGGTTGCTGGAGCTGGTAAATGACAGGCTAACCCCATTGCAGGAAAAACTTGAAGCAGTAATAACCGATGCCGATACATTACTCAACTCGGTTAATGGTATTCTTAATGTCGATAATAAAAATAATCTGAATTCGATATTTAAAGATTTAAGTATAACGGTTAAGAATTTTAAAGGAGCATCGGGTTCTTTAAATAACATTTTATCTGGTAATGAAGAGAAGTTAAACAACACATTAACTAATCTTGATAAAATGTCTAACAATCTTAATAAAGTTTCAGATTCTCTTGCACAGATCAATGTAGCCAAATTGGGAAAAGAATTGGAAACTGTACTTACTAAATTTGATAAGATCTCAAAAGATCTGAATGCAGGAAAAGGTACCGCAGGAAAATTACTCAAGGATGATAAATTATATGATAATTTAGAAAAAACCAGTAAACAACTGGAATTACTGCTTCAGGACTTGCGATTGCATCCAAAACGCTATGTACATATTTCCGTTTTTGGAAAGAAAAATACTCCTTACGAAAAACCAACAGACTCAATAAACCAATAATTATGCAGTATATACCTAATATCCTATTTATAATTGCTTTGGTAGCAGGTATTGGATACTTTACAAAGAATATCCGTAAAGTGATTCGCAATGTTCGTTTGGGTAAAGGTATTGATCGATCTGATAACAAAGGTGAGCGATTTAAGAACATGGCTATGATTGCTTTGGGACAGTCTCAAATGGTACGGCGCCCGATTGCAGGTGTATTACATATTATTGTGTATTTAGGGTTTATTATTATTAATATAGAGGTTTTAGAGATTATTATTGATGGTATTTTGGGCACCCATAGAATATTTGCCTTTTTAGGAGGGTTTTATGATTTTTTAATAGCCTCATTTGAGATTTTAGCATTGTTGGTACTGGTAGGGGTTGTTTTATTCTGGATTCGTCGTAATATAATTAAGTTAAAGCGTTTCTGGAACCCCGAAATGAAAGGTTGGCCGAGAAATGACGGGAATATTATTTTATATTTTGAAGTTGTTTTGATGATACTTTTTCTCACTATGAATGCGACCGATATACAATTACAAGCTTTGGGAGCAGATCATTATAGTAAGGCAGGATCATATCCAATAAGTCAATTTATTTCGCCACTTTTTAATGGGATGTCTGAAGGAAGCCTGGTTCTTATTGAAAGAGGTGCCTGGTGGTTGCATATCTTAGGAATATTGGTATTCTTAAACTATTTATATTTTTCAAAACACCTGCACATCTTATTGGCGTTTCCAAATACCTACTTTGGAGACTTAAGGCCTCAGGGTGCGTTGGATAACCTTGAAGCTGTTACCAATGAGGTACAACTGATGATGGATCCAAGCGCAGACCCTTTTGCAGCACCTGCAGAGGATGAACCAGAAGGGGAGCCTGAGAAATTTGGAGCTTCAGACGTTATGGATTTGAACTGGGCCCAGCTGCTCAATGCATATACCTGCACCGAGTGTGGCCGTTGTACCAGTGAATGCCCTGCAAATCAAACAGGTAAAAAATTATCTCCGAGAAAGATCATGATGGATACCAGAGATCGTTTGAAAGAAGTAGGGGATAACATTGATAAGAATGGTAGTTTTATAGATGATGGAAAGCAATTGTTAAACGACTACATCACTCCCGAAGAATTATGGGCCTGTACAAGCTGTAATGCTTGTGTAGAAGCTTGCCCGGTGAGTATTAGTCCGTTGTCAATTATTATTGATATGAGGCGTTATCTCGTAATGGAGCAAAGCGCTGCACCATCAGATTTAAATAATATGATGTCTAATATAGAAAATAATGGAGCTCCATGGCCATTTAACCAAATGGACCGATTGAACTGGAGTAACGAGTAAATAAATAAAGCAAGACCTTCAGGGCTTTCAAAACCTTGAAGGTCTATTCTATTAACCAATTAAACCCTAGAGAAGGATAAATTAGAAGTTATGAAGAAGGAAGAAGTAGAAAAATTATTGCATGATAAGGTAGAAGAAGGAGAGCATATAAGCCCTGTTTTACCCGAAGGCATCAAGAATTATCTTATTGATATCGATGGTACTATTACCGAAGATGTACCCAATGAAGAGCCAGAACGCATGGTTACTTGCAAACCATTTCCAGATGCACAGGTAACATTGAATAAATGGTTTGATGAAGGCCATATCATATGTTTTTTTACCTCCAGAACCGAAGACCACAGAGAAGTGACCGAAGCATGGCTAAAAGAACATGGTTTTAAATACCATAGCTTGTTGATGGGCAAACCCAGAGGCGGAAACTACCACTGGATCGATAACCACCTGGTAAAGGCTACACGGTATACGGGTAAATTCACAGAATTGGTAGAAAGAGTGGTGACTATAGAAGTTTTTGACGACGGAAAACATGATTAATGTATGGTTTTAGTTTATAAAATGTCAAGATGAGTTCGTAAAGTAAAAATCATGATATTATAATAATTTAGGATACTATGAGCGAGACAGTAAAGGTGCCAACAATGGCAGAGTACATGGCTGAAGGCAAAAAACCCGAAGTACTATTTTGGGTGGGTTGCGCCGGTAGTTTTGATGATAGAGCAAAGAAAATCACCAAGGCTTTTGTAAAATTACTACATCATGCCAATGTAGACTTTGCTGTATTAGGTACCGAAGAAAGCTGTACCGGAGATCCTGCTAAAAGAGCAGGTAATGAATTTTTGTTTCAGATGCAGGCGGTTACCAATATAGAAGTAATGAATGCCTATGAAATTAAAAAGGTAGTTACCGCCTGCCCGCATTGTTTTAATACATTGAAAAATGAGTACCCGGCTTTGGGAGGAGATTACGAAGTAATGCATCACACGCAATTTCTGAAATCCCTGTTGGATGAAGGTAGATTAACTGTAGAAGGCGGCAAATTTAAAGGCAAACGCATTACATTTCATGATCCCTGTTATCTAGGCAGGGCAAACAATGTATACGAGGCACCAAGAGATTTGCTTAAAAAACTGGAAGTTGAGTTGATCGAAATGAAGCGCTGTAAACGCAATGGCTTATGTTGTGGTGCAGGAGGAGCCCAGATGTTTAAAGAACCAGAACCAGGCAACAAAGATGTAAATATCGAGAGAACAGAAGACGCCTTAGAAACCAAACCCGATATCATTGCAGCCGGATGTCCGTTTTGTAATACAATGATGACAGACGGAGTAAAGAATAAAGAAAAAGAAGACAGTATTGAGGTACTGGATGTGGCAGAACTCATAGCCAATGCCCAGGATTTGTAAACTACACGTTCAATTCTTTAAGAATATAGGTGCTTTTGTTACCCTTTTGGAAGGTAAAGATAAGGCCTTTTAGATCGTTGCGAAGCTTTCGCAATACCTAAATCCTTATGCGTTTGCTATCTGGTGAAGGATGAAGGTGAAACTATTTTTGGTATTACAATTTTGGATCAGAAGACACCAAATAATATCAGTTCTGATTTCATATGAGAAATGGTATAACATCATCATGATAGGGTTAATATCACTAGCATCCGATGGTTGCGTTATTAAACTTAAATATAAGAATCAACATATTGAAAAGTCCAGACCCCAAAGATTTAAAAACTTTGGGGTCTTATAATATGGCTTTTTTAGTAAAAAACTTATTTTCTGAATAAACTCTAATTTTACAAACTGTTTATATGGGTTTACGTAAGTTTTTAGCCAATGCTAATAAACTTTTGGATGCTAGTGAGTTAATATTAACTCTTTTTTATAATGGTAAATAGTAATAGTTTTTGTTATTTTGGTAAAAAGTAAAAAAACAGCTAATGTTGGTAGATTTTAATGACCTTCCGGAGACATCTAAAGTATGGATTTATCAAGCCAACCGGTCATTTTCTTTGGACGAGTTGGAGGAGATCAAACAAAGATTAGATGAATTTATAGCGCAATGGACAGCACACGGTGCAGATCTGAAAGCTGGCTATGATATTAAGTATAAAAGGTTTATAACCATTGGATTAGATCAGGGAATGAATTCGGCAACGGGTTGTTCTATAGATGCTTCTGTACATTTTATTCAGGAGTTAGAGCGCACATATGATGTGGATTTATTGGATAAGATGAATGTGTCTTTTAAGCAGGGAGAATTTGTAGCATATAAGTCTCTTGAAGATTTTAAGAAAATGGCAAAAAATAGATCGGTATCCCCAAATACTATCGTTTTCAATAACCTGGTTACCAACATTTCCGAATATCGTACCAGCTGGGAAGTACCTGCAAGAGATAGTTGGCATAACCGTTTTTTAAACTAGAATTTTTGTGTGGCATAGAATTAAAAAGCATATTTCTTTTATTCTTTTTCTTATAAGTTTTGGCACGTATGCTCAACAAGAAAGCCCTTTTAGCATAGATGTGTATGAGGTTAAAGATACTATTTCGACGATAGTCGAAAAAGAAACCGGTCCTTTATTGATCGAAGATTATGAGGCACAAAAGCGCTGGGTAGATAGTATTTATAATAGCATGACGTTAAAAGAGAAAGTAGGCCAGCTCTTTATGGTTCACGTGTCTTCTTCAGATCCTAAAAAAGAAACCGATAGGATAAAAAAACTGATAGAAGACTTTAATATTGGCGGTGTTATTTTTTCTAAAGGAGGTCCAAAACAACAGGCAAAACTAAATAATAAGTACCAGGAACGGTCAAAAATACCTTTGTTGATTGGTATGGATGCAGAATGGGGTCTTGCTATGCGATTGGATTCTACACAAGCTTTTCCCTGGAATATGACTTTAGGAGCAATTCAGGATAATACCCTTATTGAAGAGACAGGCAGACAAATAGCAAGGCATTGCAAACGATTGGGAGTTCATGTTAATTTTGCACCTGTAGTAGATATTAATACCAATCCTAAAAACCCGATTATCGGAAACCGCTCTTTTGGCGAAAATGAAGAAACAGTTGCCAAAAAAGCATTGGCTTTTATGCAAGGAATGCAGAAAGAAGGCGTTCTGGCCAGTGCAAAGCATTTTCCGGGTCATGGCGATACCGAAACCGATTCGCATGAAACACTCCCCACTATCGGTTTTGATACCCAGAGAATTGATAGTGTAGAATTGTATCCATATCGTAGACTTATTAATGAAGGGCTATCCAGTATTATGGTAGCTCATCTTCATATTCCCAGCCTGGAATCACGATCAGGATATCCGTCTTCACTTTCCGAAAATGTGGTCACCAATTTGCTTAAAAACGATTTGAACTTTAAAGGCTTGATTTTTACTGATGCTTTGAATATGAAAGGTGTATCAAACTTTAAAGCTCCGGGTGAAATCGATCTGGCAGCATTTTTAGCAGGGAATGATGTGTTATTGATGTCAGAAGATGTAGCATTGGCTTCTCAAAAAATGGTTTCGGCATATTATTCGGGAATCGTAACAGAAGAACGCCTGGCACATTCTGTTCGAAAAATTTTATTGGCTAAATATAAAGCTGGCTTACATAAATATAAGCCGGTTAACATAGCGTATCTCTATGAAGAGTTGAATAGTATAAAAAATGAAGTATTACATCATGATTTGGTTGAAAACTCTTTAACAATACTAAAAAACGACAGAGCGACACTGCCTGTTAAGAATCTTGATCTTAAGAAGATTGCTTATGTATCTATGGGAGATGATTCTGGTGATGCATTTTATGAAGAACTGAATAAATATACACAGGTAGATTGGGTAAAAGCAGTTCAGTTGGGTGAAATGATAGAAAAACTGCGTGATTATAATTATGTTATTGTAGGTTTTCATAAGTCTAATACATCTCCCTGGAAAGACTATAAGTTCAAAGACAAAGAATTGGTTTGGTTGTATGAAATAGCAAGGTTGAATACCACAGTTCTTAATGTATTTGCCCGCCCTTATGCCATGTTGGATATGTTGACCATTACAAATTTTGATGGTATTTTAATGGCGTATCAAAATAGTGTTGTTGCCCAGCAGAAAGCAGCTCAACTTCTTTTTGGTGCTATTGAAAGCAAAGGAAAAATTCCGGTAAGTCTGGGAGAAGACTTTCCGGCTGGTACCGGATATGCAACCAGGTCATTAAAAAGATTATCTTATGGTTTGCCCGAAAGTGTAGGAATGAATTCATATAAACTCAATAGAATTGATTCTATAGTAGACTTTACACTAAAAGAAAAAATGACCCCTGGGCTGCAGTTGATCGTTGCCAGAAAAGGAAAAGTGATTTTTAATAGAAATTATGGATATCATACCTATAATAAAATACGTAAAGTAAAAGGGACTGATATTTTTGATCTGGCTTCACTTACCAAAATATTGGCAACTTTACCGCTTACTATAGAATTAAAAGATAAAGGAATAGTATCTCTGGATACCAAAGTAGGAGATATGTTACCTTCTTTTAAAGATTCAAATAAAGAACATATCACGATACGATCTATGTTGTCTCATTATGCGAGATTAAGATCGTGGATTCCATTTTTTCTGAAGACGTTGGATTCTGTAACACAAAAACCAGATAGGAAGTATTATAGAAATAGCCTCTCTGAGGAGTTTAATATAGAAGTAACAAACAATCTTTACCTACGTAGTGACATGAAAGATTCTTTAATTGTAAGAATTAAGGAAAGCGAATTGCGTAAAAGATTAAATTATAAATACAGTGATCTGCCATACTATCTTTTAAAGTTTTTTATAGAAGATCATTATGGAAATACATTAAATAAACTGACACAGCAACATTTTTATTCACCTTTGGGAGCAAACAACACTTCATATTTACCTTTAAAGAAGTTTAAGAAAAGAAGAATTTTACCTACAGAAAATGACAGGGCATTTAGAAATGGGATTATTCATGGCTATGTTCATGATCAGGGAGCGGCAATGTTTGGAGGTATCGGTGGTCATGCAGGATTATTTGCCAATGCCAACGATGTGACCAAAATAATGCAAATGTATCTTAACGGTGGATATTATGGTGGGAAACGCTATTTTAACAGTCAGACTTTAGAAGAGTTCAATACCTGTTATTATTGTGATAAAGATGTACGCAGGGGCGTTGGGTTTGATAAACCACAATTAGGAGATATAGGACCAACATGTGGATGCATATCCATGACCAGTTTTGGGCATAGTGGCTTTACGGGCACATTTACCTGGGCCGATCCCGAAGAAGAGATTGTATATGTATTCTTAAGCAATCGCACATATCCCGATCCGGCAAACCGCAAACTGATCTCTAATGATATTCGTTCAGAGATACAGCGGGTGATCTATGATGCCATAGATTATTGATAGCCACAGAAATATGGTAGTTCCTAAAATTTAAAATATGATGAATAGTAAACTTTCAGACCATGGACCGATGTTTTCAAGAATCGTTGCCGGATGTATGAATTGGGGTGAGTGGGGCGCCAATTTATCTGCAGATCAGGCACATAAACTTATTGAAGATTGCCTTACTATTGGGGTGACTACCTTTGATCATGCCGATATATATGGGCATTATACCACCGAAACATTGTTTGGAAATGCTATAAAAGGCAATATTTCGCTTCGCGAAAAAATGCAGTTGATTACCAAGTGCGGAATTAAACTGGTAACTCCAAATCGGCCAGAAAATAGTATCAAATCCTATAATACCAGTGCGGCATATATTATAAGCTCGGTAGAGCAATCTTTGAGTAATCTCCAAACTGATTATGTAGATCTTTTATTGATTCATCGGCCTAGCCCATTAATAAACCCTCAGGAAATAGCTGAAGCTTTTTTTAAACTAAAAAAAGAAGGTAAGGTAATGCATTTTGGGGTTTCAAACTTTACCCGCACCCAGTTCGAAATGCTCAATACGTATGTGCCGTTGGTAACCAATCAAATTGAAATTTCACCATTGCATATAGCACCTTTTGTTGATGGTACTCTGGATCAATGTATAGAAAGAAATGTAAAACCGATGGGGTATTCTACACTGGCCGGAGGAAAATTCTTTGCAAAAAAGCCTGGTGATCAAGTAGAAAGAATCAACAAAACAGTTGATCAATTGACCAAAAAGTATGATGTAGCACCCGATCAAATTCTAACATCCTGGATATTGAAACACCCATCAGGGATACTGCCTATCATAGGTTCTACCAAAATTAATCGTATTCGATCTGCAGTAGATGCTTTACAGGTGCAAATTACCGACGAAGAATGGTTTATGATTTGGGAAGCTTCGTTAGGAGAAGAAGTAGCTTGATGGATAGCTTTAACCCGGATTTTCTATGGGTTTTCAGTATAATGTTAATGTTAAAATACTTGTAAATTGTTATATAGCCTCTTTTTTTGCTTTATATTTAGTCTTTCGTTATGATTCTTGAACGTAAATACAATTATCACTCTAATTGTTAAATCGTAAGCCTGGTAAAATCCACACAAATCCCACCCCTAACCCCTAATTCCCCCTCCAGACAATGCAAAAGTATAAACTAACACTTATAGGATTGATAGTGTCTATTTTTGTTTATGTAACTACTATTGCCTTAGACCTTGATCTTTTTGAACAATTTTTGTTATTGTTAAAAAACATTGAACAATATGAGTTTGATGAATTAATAGTTCCGCTTGTTGTGTTTTTTATATTTCTATATTTAGATACGCGCAGGCGTAGTAAAATAATTCAAGTGGAAAATGAAAAACTAAAGATTTATAAAGCGATGTTAATATCGAGCCATCATATTTTGAATAATTTTATTTATCAAATGGATATTTTTAAGCTTACTGCAGAAGATACTCCTGGATTTGATGCGCAAACGTTGGCCTTTTATGAAGATATAGTAAGTAACACCTCTCATAAGATTAATTCTTTGAGTAATCTTACTACAATTGATGAATTTTCTATTCGAACCTGTGTATTGAATGAATAAGGAATGGTATTGTAGATCACTTTCTAGACACTAGATAGAATTTTAGAGTGTATTTTGTTTTTTGAAAAAGCTAAATACAGAACCACCGTATTTTCTTGAATTTTCAAAATAAGGAGCTTCCTTGAGAGAAGTATGCTTTGAATGTTCTATTATGAGTATTCCATCTTCATTAAGAAGTTCGTTTTCAAAAACCAGGGCTGCAATTTTGGTGAATTGATCAGTGGTGAAATCATACGGAGGATCGGCAAAAATAATATCAACTTTCCGATGTATTTTTTCCAGATAGCTGTATACATCACTTTTTATCGTTTCGATAGGAAGATCAAGTTCTCTTGCAATACTTTTAATAAACCCAAGACATGCATAATGAGAATCGACAGCAGTAATGTCTTCGGTGCCTCTCGAAGCAAATTCATAACTAATATTACCAGTTCCAGAGAAAAGATCCAATACCGAGATAAGAGAAAAATTATAATGATTGTTTAAAATATTGAATATCCCTTCTTTTGCCATGTCGGTAGTTGGGCGAACAGGCAGTTTTTTGGGAGCAATGAGTCTTTTTCCTTTGTATTTTCCTGAAATGATGCGCATATTTAGAAATGGCTTAGTAATACAAAATGCTGGTGTGGTTCAAAGGGTTTTATTTCTGGGGATACGTTTAATGTCTGCGAAAAGTTTCCAAAACTAATGTTGCGAATGTATGTATTTGCAATCTTGTAGCATTCACTTTCTTTGGTAACAGATCCTAAAAATACCAGTGAAAATTCTTCAGGATTTAACTTCACCTGCTCTGTAGCAAACATTAAGTAATACAAAAAATCTTCTTCGGTTTCATAGGTAAACGTATTTCCCATAATAAGTTTTCCTTTTTCAATGATAATCAAATCAAAAGAATTGGCATTCATATGGGCAAAAACAGAGGTAGATTCGCTGTTTTTTTCCCGAGAGAGTAAAGAGCTTACCAAAATAGTACTGGCATGTTTGTAAGTAAATGAACCGAAGGTATCAAAAAAGAAATTGTTAATATTTGTATAAGGAATATATACTGTTACTATTTCATGTTGATCAAGTTCATCATAGGTAATAAAATCATTTTGTAAAACTTTAATAGTATAGTGCAGGTATTCTTTCAGCATATTTTGATCAAACAAAGGCTTTGGCACCAATGTATATAGATCATTTTGATAAATAACTTCTACAGTTTCAAAGTTCCCTTTCAGTTTCAGATTATTGTCAAAGAGGTATTTAATTTTATCCAATACTTGTTCTGGAGTAAGTTGAATACCAAAATTATCATGTTCTATGGCAGTAATCTGTTGGTCGGTATCTGTGGCACAAAAAGAAAGTCCATTCAAGCTCACCTGAATGGACAATGTTTTTGATCTATTGTCAATGGTATTATTGGTCGTTTGCACCATAAGTTCTTGGCCAGTTACCAGAAGTCATTACTTCGGTCATAGAACCAACAGAAAGAAAGGGTCCATTAACTCCATCAACCGAAACAACCTCTTTTTCTTGAGCTAAAAGATCTTTATCCTGATCAAATAATAATACATCTTTAGAAACTTTGGTTTCAAAAACCGGAATTCTCAAATCGTTTTTATTTATATATCCTGCATCCATCTCAAAATTGGCATCCACACCTTCAACAGGCACTTTCATCATCAATTTATGACTTCCTGTTTTAAAAAGTGAATCTTTTACCGAAGCATACCCAAGGGTATCAATAACTACAGTATCTTTTGGTTCATCGATTTTAAGGATCTTATTAAACCTGATAAAACTAGAGTCTCTTCTTTGGGTAAGTGTAAACTTAGCAGTATCTATAAAAGAGATTAATTTTTCAGGATTTTTTTCGAATTTTCCAGTAATGGCTCTATAAGCTAACTGGGCCCTACGGATATCCCTTAAATTCTCAACAGCTTTAGCATACCGTTCTTGCTTTACTTTATTGAATTTAACAGGGCCGTTAATAGAATTGAATACTAAGAAACCTAAAAACCCTATAACTACCCACAGAACTAATTGAACAACAATTTTCATTTTATGATTTAGCTTTTAACATTAGTGTATACGCAAATCTACAATTTTTTTTTAATGGTAAAAGTTTATTGCCGAAAAATCATTCCTATCTTTGATTTATTGAAGTTATCCTGAGTTAATGTTTGTAAGCAGGAATTTTGTCTTTTGTTTTCTAAATAATAGATTTTTTTGAGAAGAAAAGCCTTAGCCACGGTTCGGTAAAAAGATGAAGCGAGATGGTGAAATGTAAATTTCGCAGGTAAAAGATTGATTCAGGATGAGTTTATTAAAAAATATAATTACCACACCTACAAAAATTTTCAATGAGGGAAAAAGAGTTTTATGAGTTATTAAAAGAAGACTTCCCTTTTGAACCCACCATTAAACAAGATATAGTTCTGCAAAAATTATCTCATTTTTTGTTGTTGGGGTCAAAAGATTCGCTTTTTCTTCTTAAAGGATATGCAGGTACAGGAAAAACTACTTTGGTAGGAACCTTGGTCAAAAATTTATGGAGAGCCAAGTTAAATTCGGTACTCTTAGCACCAACGGGTCGAGCTGCCAAAGTGATAAGCAATTATTCTGGAACCCAGGCACAAACAATTCACAGACATATTTATTATCCTAAAAAGAATAAAAGCGGAGGTCTTGCTTTTCAACTTAAGCAAAATAAAAGCCGTAATACGATCTTTATCGTTGATGAAGCTTCAATGATTCCAGATACACCTAGCGATAGTAAATTATTTGAAAACGGATCGTTATTGGATGATTTAATGATGTATGTATATTCTGGACATAATTGCAAAATTCTTCTCATAGGGGATACGGCACAACTGCCACCTGTGAAACTTGAGGTAAGTCCTGCGCTTAATCCAGATAACCTGGCTATGGCATTCAACAAAGAGGTTACTCAGATAGAACTCGATGAGGTAGTAAGACAAGCAGAAAATAGCGGGATTTTGATGAATGCAACCCGTTTAAGAGAGCTTCTAAACGACGGTTTTTATGATGCTTTTCAGTTTAAAATTTCCGGGTATCCCGATATGATAAGGTTTTTTGACAGTCATGAGATTATGGATGCGTTAAATGACGCATATTCCAGTTCTGGGCATGAAGAGTCTGTTATTATACTTCGTTCAAACAAAAGAGCAAATATATACAACCAGCAGATTCGATCACGAATACTTTTTCTGGAGGAGGAACTTTCTGCTGGTGATTATTTGATGGTAGTAAAAAACAATTATTTCTGGCTAGACACCAAAAGTGAGGCTGGTTTTATTGCCAATGGTGATATCATCAAAGTGTTAGAAATTTATGCAATAAAGGAGTTGTATGGCTTCCGGTTTGCCGAAGTTAAGATTAGTATGGTAGATTATCTTAACCAGAAGCCTTTTGAGACGGTCTTGCTTTTAGATACATTAGTTTCTGAAACTCCTTCTTTATCATATGAAGAATCAAACCGATTATATCAGGAGGTAATGTTGGACTTTGAAGGGGAGAAATCAAAATATAAAAAATTCCTTGGCGTAAAGAATAATAAATATTTTAACAGTTTGCAGGTAAAATTTTCTTATGCAATCACTTGTCATAAATCTCAAGGGGGGCAATGGGATACTGTTTTTATAGAACAACCTTATCTTGCCGATGGTATTACAAAGGATTATCTACGTTGGTTATATACTGCTATTACCAGAGCTAAAAAAACATTATATCTTATTGGTTTTAAAAATGATTTTTTTGTAGAAAACGAGCTTCTTTAATTATTTTAACAAAATTTTAGATTTATTTAGGCAATAATTCAACAATTTGCTACCTCTCCCCACTTGAAAATAGATTTTAAAAAGTTACTTTTGCAATTACAAAAAGCAATACATTTTGAACAAAAATACTCTAAAAACCATCGCAATGATTCCTGCGAGATATGCGGCTACGCGATTTCCTGGCAAATTAATGCAGGACCTTGGAGGGAAAAGCGTTATAAGAAGAACTTATGAAGCCACTCTTAACTCAGAACTTTTTGATGCTGTTTATGTAGTTACCGATAGTGAAATTATCTGTCAGGAAATTACTTCTCATGGGGGTAAAGCTATCATGAGTAAAAAAGAACATAGCTGTGGGAGTGACAGAATAGCCGAAGCAGTAGAAGATATGGATGTGGATATTGTAGTGAATGTGCAAGGTGATGAACCATTCACTGATCGGGAAAGCCTGAAGAAAGTCCTAAGTGTTTTCTATGAAGACGATTCAGACAGGATCGATTTGGCAAGCCTGATGACACCGATGAATGATTGGGATGATATTATGAACCCCAATAGTGTAAAGGTTATTGTAGACGAAAACAACTATGCATTATACTTTTCCAGAGCGCCAATACCCTACCCGAGAGATAAAGAGATAAGCCACGTCTATAATAAACATAAAGGTGTTTATGCATTTAGGAAACAAGCCATTTTAGACTTTTATCGATTACCAATGCGGTCATTGGAAGCTTCCGAAAAAATAGAATGTATCAGATATCTGGAATATGGTAAAAATATTAAAATGGTAGAGACGCAACATGAAGGCGTAGAAATAGATACCCCCGAAGATCTTGAAAGAGCAAAAAAAATTATAAATAACGAAGTTTTGTTGAGTACTAAAGCCGTATCTAATTCCGAAGGATGCACTTCGGTTCATAAAAACTTTCCCATGGTACCAAAAGTGGTATTTGGGAATGGTTCTTTTAATCAAATTGGGGATATTATTTCGCCCGAGCGTAATGGTGTTGCACCATTTATATATTTGATTGATAATGTTTTTGAAAGTAACACCTCGTTTATTGAAGATAGGATACCTTTATTTTCTACAGACGAAATTATCTATGTTTCTACAGAAGAAGAGCCCAAAACATCTCAGGTAGATAGTATAGTTGCTAAAATAAAAAAGGATTACCAATTTGTCCCAAGTGGAATTATCGGGATAGGAGGAGGCTCTATTTTGGATCTTTCAAAAGCTGTAGCTATTATGCTTTCAAACCCCGGAAGTGCTGCCGATTATCAGGGCTGGGATCTGGTTAAGAATAAAGCCGTATATCATGTGGGTATCCCTACAATTTCAGGAACGGGAGCAGAGGTTTCCAGAACTACTGTACTTACCGGTCCAGATCGTAAATTAGGAATCAATTCAGATTTTACTCCATTTGATCAGGTGATCCTGGATCCGGAATTAATAGCCGATGTGCCAAAGAACCAATGGTTTTATACTGGAATGGATTGTTATATTCACTGTATAGAATCGTTAGACGGTACTTATTTGAATGCGTTTAGCCAGAGTTATGGCGAAAAAGCCCTGCAATTATGCAAAGAGATTTTTCTTAAAAATGATTTGAATAAAGAAGAAGCAAATGCCAAATTAATGATGGCTTCCTGGCATGGCGGAATGAGTATTGCATACTCTCAGGTGGGGGTTGCCCATGCAATGAGCTATGGATTGGCATATGTTCTGGGGGTTAAACATGGAGTCGGTAATTGTATCGTTTTTGATAAATTAGAAAAATATTATCCTGAAGGAGTAGCTGTATTTAAAAAAATGAAAGAATTTCATGGCATTGAGCTACCCACAGATATTTGTGCTAATATCACAGAAGATCAGTTAAATACAATGACTACGGTAGCACTTAGTTTAGAACCACTATGGGAAAATGCGTTGGGAACCGATTGGAAATCGAAGATAAATGAAGATATGTTAAAAGAAATTTATCGTACTTTGTAGCCTAGTCAGAACTCCTTTCAACTTTTACTATATGCCTTCAATATCCTCCTTTATATATCATAAGATTTTAGGATGGAAGATTGTAGGTGATTTCAAGGCAGAAACTATAAAAAAATGTGTTGTTATTGTTGTGCCTCATACCAGCTGGCATGACTTCTACATTGGTTTGCTGATTCGGCGGCTGGTGAAACTTAAAATTAGTTTTTTAGGAAAAAAGGAGCTCTTTAGATGGCCTTTTGGCTGGTATTTTAAGAAAGTAGGAGGGATTCCACTAGATAGAACTCCTGGTCAAAATAAAGTAGATGCTATTGCAGAGCTTTTTGAAAAAAGAAACGAATTACGTTTGGCAATTGCACCCGAAGGAACGAGAAAGAAGGTAAAAGAATGGAAAACAGGATTTTATCATATTGCTAAAGCAGCCAAGGTTCCGATTATTATGGTAACTTTTGATTTTGGAAAAAAACAAAGTATGATCTCAGAACCATTTTATCCAACAGATAATATAGAAAAAGATTTTCAATATATGTATAGTTTCTATAAAGGAGTAAAAGGTAAAATTCCTGAATATAGCTTTAATGTAGATTAAAACTTGCGGGTTTTTTCCTCTTTAATTTCTTCTTTTGGCTCTTCGTTACTATTTCTTCCTCCAAAAATTAATTCAGTACTGGAAAAAGTGGTACCAAAGGTTTTTGCTGCATAATACACCTGTGATAAGGCATTTTCTACCTGTTCATTAGTTAATTCTTTTAAAGGATGAATATAGGCAGACCATAGAATCCCATTGGATATTGCATATTTTACATCCAGAGCAGAATGAAAATTGGCGGTCATCGAATCTAATAATAAATCTTTATCAAGATGATTAGATTCGGTAATAGGAGCAATGATCCTCATCCTATTATTTGTTTCATCAGTAATACATAGCATTGGGATTTCTTTATAGATAAATTTCCAATTACCGACAATTCCATCAAGTGTATCTGCATTTTTTTGGATGATTTCCTGTAGTTTGTTATTATCCATATATTGTGCGTAGGTAAGATTTCCAATGGAAAACAAAAGAATAATGACCAGTTGTCTCATGTTGTATCTTTTAAGTATAGTCGAAGTAATACATCAAACATAACAAAAAAGGGTTTAGCTTGCATCAACTTCCGACCAGACACTAAATGGTAGCACTCATTTAAAACCTAAAGAACATCTGAAGAAGATTCTTCCATAGTGTGGTAGATATTCTGTACATCATCATCTTCCTCAATCTTTTCCAATAACTTTTCTACATCGGCAGCCTGCTCTGGAGTTAGCTTTTTGGTAACCTGCGGGATTCGCTCAAACCCCGAAGAAAGGATTTCGATTTCACGGCTTTCCAATTCTTTTTGTATCGTTCCGAAACTTCCAAAAGGTGCATAGATCAATATACCATCATCATCCTGAAATACTTCTTCGGCACCGAAATCGATGAATTCAAGTTCGAGTTCTTCAGGATCGATACCTTCTGCATTGATTCTAAAGTTACAGGTATGGTCGAACATAAATTCTACAGATCCCGATGTTCCCAGATTGCCTTCACATTTATTAAAATAAGATCTGATATTGGCAACAGTTCTGTTATTATTATCTGTTGCGGTTTCTACCAAAATAGCAATTCCATGTGGGGCATACCCTTCAAAAAGAACTTCTTTATAATCCCCCTGGTTTTTATCTGAAGCTCTCTTTATGGCTCTCTCGATATTGTCTTTGGGCATATTTGCAGACTTGGCATTTTGTATTACTGCCCTAAGACGAGAATTGGAATCGGGATCGGGGCCACCTTCTTTTACGGCCATTACAATATCTTTGCCTATTCTGGTAAATGCTTTGGACATCGCAGACCAGCGCTTCATCTTACGTGCTTTTCTAAATTCAAAAGCTCTTCCCATATGCTAATTTTAAAATTCTAAGTACAAACATAAGTAGAAACCAAGTTTTTGGCAAATGTTTGTGTAACATCAATTTTGTAAGCGTATGTTCCGTCAATATTCAATAAACAAGTATTTGATTTTCAGTGTTGATTTCTTACGATTGCTGTTGTAAGATCGATAACCGATCATTTGCGATGTACTATTTAGTAAGCTACTAATTGCTAATTATTCTCCCTCAATAATATCATCGATCGTTTTTGCAAGTTTAAAATCATTTTCTGTAACCCCACCGGCGTCATGTGTAGAAAGACTGATGTGCAATTTATTATAAACGTTTGACCAATCGGGATGGTGATGTTGTGCTTCGGCTTCAAAAGCAATGCGGGTCATTACAGAGAAGGCATCTTTAAAATCGTTAAATTCAAAAGTAGTATGGATGGCATTATCGTGATACTCCCATTCATTAATATCTTTTAATCGATGCTGTATTTCAGATACTGATAATTTTATCATTTTTTTTGTATTAAATTTTGGTTATTACAATCCTAATTCTTCTCTTAGCACTTCATCTTTGTTGCTGTTTTTACCCCAATAGGCAGACTTCATACTTTTGATTTTGGTTGCTTTTGTAGTAAGTTCTTTGGCATTGGGCCCAAAGCCACTTGTAAATGCTTCTGTCCAGCTTTCAATTTCGTATGGGAAAGAGCTGTTGAAAGTAATACTAATGGTTCTTTTAAGCTCGGGATATTCAATAGTATAGGTGTTAATATTATGCTGTTTTTCTAGAGAAGCTTTAGCTGTATATGCTTTAATTTCTTTATGTCTTAACCTGCAATATTCAAAAGAAGGAATGATCTTTATATCGCCTTGCGGAAGGCCCTCCGGGTTGATTCTGATTTTTGTCCAAAGCTCATTTTCCAGAACAACTTTATCCAGCGTAAACTCCTGGTCTGCTTCTCCTTGAAAATAGGAGTGAGACATGATCTCAAATTGCTTTCTGTTATTCAATTGTGCATAGACATGGCCACACCATTCTTGCATCGAACTGGATATCTTGATAGCATGCTGGTTATCTGCTACAGGGTAAAATGTACTTTGCATGATCGAATAAGGATAGATTCCGGTATTAAATTTTTTAGTAGCATTTAGTTTTAGCACCGGTACATTACTGGTGTTCAGACCATCGGCTTTTACTTGTTCCTTTGGTAAAAAATCTTCGGTAACGTAGATAAGAACAGCAGTTCCTTTCCTGATTTCCCCATAGCGGGCCTGTTCCAACCGATAGGATGATATTTCTGCATTACCTGCATACCAGTATTTTTTAAAATCTTCTGAAAGGGTTTTTGCAGGAGATGTCTTTTCTTCAATGGTCTTTTCAGATGTTGAGATTTTGGTAGCTTCGTCTGCTTTAATATTACTACAAGCAATAATAACTAATACGCCTAATATAGCGAATAAAAATATTGTTTTTTTCATAACGTTATTTTTTATAGATTCTTTTTAAACCCGAGGATGAATAGTCTATAATCTATGATCCGGCTTCTGATTGCTATTGGGATTTAGCAGAACAATTTATTGGTCTCAAAAATAGTTAAAACTGCTTACTATTGTATTATAAAATAAATTTCATTCATCCATTTTAAAACCTATGTACTTTCTAGTGCATAGTGGTTCAGTTTTTGAAATTTATTGGCACATTTTAAAGCCAGAGTTTCACTAAATTACAATAAACCTAGGATTTGGCAAGTGCTGTTAACGTTTCATAAACAAGATGGGTGGGGAGCCCCATGACATTAAAATAACTGCCTTCTATATTAGATATTCCGATAAATCCGATCCATTCTTGTATACCATAAGCACCAGCTTTATCCATTGGATTGTAGGTGTGCACATAATATGCTATTTCTTCTTTAGAGAGTTGCCTAAAGGTAACTTTGGTGGCATGATGTACTGCTTTGATTTGATCTGTAGTTTTAAAACATACCGCAGTGATCACTTTGTGAGTATCTCCCGATAATGAAGCGATCATTGTTTTGGCTTCTTCTGGGTTTTTAGGTTTTCCCAGTGCTTTATCCTTGTGCCATACAATAGTGTCGCTGGTGATCAAAATATCATTTGGCTTTAGATCTGTAAAGGCATTTGCTTTTAGCTCTGCTAAATAATACGCTATTTCTTCGGCTTTGAGATGATCTGGATATATTTCTTCTATTTCTTTTAATTGAATGGTGAAATCTAAACCTAAATCTTTGAATAATTGTTGCCTTCTGGGTGATCCCGAAGCCAGGATGATGTTACGGTCTTTTAGCAGATCTTTTAACATAATACTTACTTTAAAATATATTGATAAAACAGTAAAGATATAGCGGCAATGACTAGAATAATTTTCAGAAGAAGCAGTAATTGTTTCAGATGTTTGTCTGATGTTAAAGTAAAACACCTGATCATAAAATATAATAAGGGAGCAATAATAAGGATCAATACAAAGATGACAGCATCTCTATGCGAAAAAAGATAGGTGTAGCTATAATAAATTACTGCAGCTATTGGGATGCTGGTTAATGCACCAATCAATTTTATGGTACGTTCTTTTCCCAAAATGATAGGTATAGTTCTAATCTCAATATTATGATCTCTATTGATTGCCAGGCAGTCTTTTATTAATTCTCTTAGTACTACAATCATAAAGGCAAATATTGCATAGTCTAATATAATAGAGAAAATAACGGTTTGAGATTCTCTGTTTTTTTGGGTGATGGCTGGTAGCAGATCAAAAATACCAACGACGATAACGCTCAATGCAGCCAGTAATGCAATGATCATATTTTTGAGTACTACTATTTCTTTCAGATAACTGGCATACATATAAAATACACCAGAGGTTATTATAAATAATGCAGCAAAACCTGGTCTTCCTATAAGGTTGGCTAAATAGAACCCAATAAGAACACCAACCACATTAAAAATAATAAATAACCGATTGGCAGATTTTTCTGATATATACTTTAGCAATAAAAAATTCGAGCGAGGATCTCCCTGATCATAGATCGCTATAATAATATTACCCGCAGCAGCAATAAGAATCGTAGCTGTTATTAACAATGCTATCCCCAAGCCATTCAATGTGATAGCGATACCAAAAGGCTCAAATAGTCCATACTTAATACATAATTGGACTAAGGCAACTATAAGTAAATTATCAAATTTTATGAGTTTCAGATATGAAATGAGCATAATTAAGATTTTCGACACCAATCATAATATGTGTCCTGAAACTTCGGGCCCATCTGTCTTTTAGGATATAAAAAAATCAAAATGGATGAAAGCATATATGGTGATTGGCATATTGGTGAGCAAATGTAATAATAAATCCTAATTTCTGAGGTGTTAACTTACTTCTTGCGAACGGTTGTTTATAATTGAGTTCATTAGCGCATGTTTAAAAACCTTATCGATGATGATAAGGTTCATTTTTTAAGATCGTAAACCCTCTGTATAACTGCTCTACAAAAAACAGGCGTATCATCTGATGTGAAAATGTCATTTTAGATAGCGATATTTTATTAGTAGCTCTGCTATAGATTTTTTGGCTAAAACCATAGGGTCCTCCAATCACAAAAACCAATTGCTTGATTCCGCTATTCATATGTTTTTGTAATACTTCAGAAAAACCTACAGAATCATATTGTTTTCCGTTTTCATCTAGCAGGATTACTATATCAGAGCTTGTAATTTTCTCCAAAATAAGAAGGCCTTCCTTTTCTTTTTGCTGTGTTTCACTAAGATTTTTGGCATTTTTCAGATCCTGTATTATTTCAAAATCAAATTTGATATAAAACCCTAACCTCTTGATATACTTGTCAATAAGATCACTAAGCTGTTTATTATCTGTTTTGCCTACGGCAAGTAATTTAATATTCATAGTAAGATGAGTTCATAAAGTAAATACTTCTGACTTCGTACTTCCGACTTCTTTTTTTACATTAGCAAAAATAACCATTCAATATGATTAGTGAAGCCCAATTCAATAAAGAAATTGATTTGATTATTGCCAATGCCATTCGGGAAGATGTTGGAGATGGCGATCATAGTTCATTGGCCTGTATTCCAAAATCTGCAACCGGAAAGGCAAGACTTTTAGTCAAAGACAAAGGGATTTTGGCAGGTGTTGATTTTGCCAAAAAGGTGTTTAGTTATGTAGATCCAAAAATAGAGCTTGATATAAAGATAATGGATGGTACCGCTGTTACATATGGGGATGAAGCCTTTTATGTTTCAGGAAGTTCACAATCTATTCTAAAAGCAGAGCGGTTGGTGCTTAATGCAATGCAAAGAATGAGTGCCATAGCTACCAAAACATATCATTTTGTAAAGCTTTTGGAAGGTACGGGTACTAAAATACTGGATACGCGAAAAACTACTCCTGGCATTAGAGCACTTGAGAAATGGGCAGTAAAGATAGGTGGGGGAGAAAACCACAGATTTGCGCTGTATGATATGGTGATGTTAAAAGATAACCATATAGATTTTGCCGGCGGAATTACCAAAGCCATAGAGAAAACCAGGCAATACCTCTCAGATCATAAACTCGATCTCAAAATTATCGTAGAAGCCAGAAATCTTGATGAAATTAGAGAAATACTACAAACACCTGGAGTATATCGAATACTTATTGATAACTTTAATTATGAAGATACCCGAAAAGCCGTAAAACTAATTGGTGATTCGTGTCTTACTGAATCCAGTGGAGGAATCAATGAAAAAACAGTACGCAAATATGCCGAATGCGGAGTAGATTATATAAGTAGTGGGGCGTTAACACATTCTGTATATAACCTGGATTTGAGCCTGAAAGCAATATAGAGAATGTCAAAAACCGTAGAAGATAAGCTTAATAAAATTCCTGTAATTAATCTGTTGGTTAAAATAGGTAAGAAAATTATTCTTCCCGGATTTGAAGGGTTGTCTGTATATGATTTAGTTGAAATATATGTGATAGGTATCATAAAAGGCACTTTTTCGGCAAGGGCGAGTGCTATATCCTGGAGCTTTTTCTTATCCCTCTTTCCGTTTTTATTATTCCTCCTCAATTTGATTCCGTATGTACCCATGGATAATTTTGAGGAAAACTTTTTCGAATTCATTAATGGCGCTTTACCCACACAATCTTCAGGTTTTTTCTCGGGTATATTTGAAGATATTGCTTCCAATCCAAGGGGAGGGTTATTATCTACGGTATTTATACTTTCGATATTTTTTATGACCAATGGTATTAATGCTGTTTTCTCTGGTTTTGAATATTCATATCATGTTACGCTGAATAGAAATTTTGTAAGACAGTACATAGTTGCGCTGGGAGTATCAATCATTGTGGCATCGTTATTGTTGGTCACCGTGATAGGAACCTTGTATTTTTCATATTTGGTGGATGATTTAAATAAAATAGGAGTGGTAGACGATACGGTTTTTTGGTTAACAATTGGTAAATATGCATTATTTGTTTTTATGATATTTGTCATCGTGGCTATGTTATTTTATTTTGGTACTTCAGAAGGGAAACAGAATAAGTTCTTTTCACCTGGGGCTTTCATGACCACTTTTATGATCATTATTACGACGTATTTGTTTGGGATTTATATAGATAATTTTTCAAACTATAATCAACTTTATGGATCTATTGGTGCGATGTTAATTTTGATGTTATATATCTGGCTTAATGCCAATTTATTGCTCTTAGGATTTGAGTTAAACGCATCACTTATTCAGCTTAGAAAGAATTTTGACACATAATTTTATACATGTAATAAATAATTAAATATTTGATAATGAATAAATTAAGCACACTGTTTTTTGTTTTAATTATTGTTGGATCTCTTCGGGGTCAAACCAAAGTAGGGGATGCGACCTTACCTGATAAAGTCAACTTTAATGGAGAAAGTTTATCAATTAATGGAGCTGGTTTAAGAGAAAAGCTCTTTTTTGATATCTATGCAGGGGCACTGTATCTTAATAAAAAAAACAATAATGCAAGAGCAATAGCCAAAGCAGATGAAACTATGGCAATCAAATTACATATCTTATCGGGTATGATGTCTAGAAATAAAATGGCCAATGCCTTTAGAGAAGGTTTTAAGAAATCTACAAATGGAAATATAGAACCTTATAAAGAAAGAATAGAAAAGTTTATCGGCTTTATCAATAACGAAATAGAAGTCGGTCAAATCTACGATATTGTTTACGAAACAGGAAAAGGAAGTGTTATTTATAAAGATGGAAAAGAAAAAGGATATGTTGAAGGATTAGAATTTAAAGAGGCGCTTTTTAATATCTGGCTGGGGGATAAACCGGTAGATAAAGGGCTCAAAAAAGAAATGTTAGGCCGTTAGTAATCAATGAGATATAATTGTATTTTTGTTAAAAGTTCATGTAAACACATTGCATATATTGTGCGTGCATAATATTTTTTTATATTTGTTCGCTCTGAAACCTGAAATTTAATATTAATCTACCCCTAATAATCCTTTTTATGCAATGAAAAAAATTACTTTAGTACTAGTAACACTAATTTCTTTATCCACTGTTACTGCACAAATTAGAGTTGGAAAAGCTGTACTACCCTATGAAGAGAATTTTGGCGACACTGATCTGAAATTAAATGGCGCCGGAATGAGAGAAATGCTATGGATCGACCTGTATGCAGGTGGCCTTTACTTACAAAACAATAGTAGTGACCCAAAAGCAATACTGGATGCAGATGAAACTATGGCAATAAAACTGAATATTGTTTCAGGTTTTGTTACACAAAAGAAGATGATAAAAGCCGTAAGAGATGGTTTTCAAAAAGCAACTTTTGGAAATACAAAACCATTAGATAAGAGAATAAATGAATTTATCAAATTCTTTTCAGAGCCTATCGTGAAAAAAGATGTTTTTGACATTGTTTATATCAAAGACAAGGGAGTGGTAGCATATAAAAATAAAAAAGAATTGGGTACCATAAAAGGCCGGGATTTTAAATATGCGCTGTTCAAAATATGGTTGGGAGACCAACCTGCAAGTGAAGGAATTAAACTAGGAATGCTTGGAATACAGTAATCTTGGTTATCATTATAATATAAGAGAAAAGCTACCTGATGTATTGGGCAGCTTTTTTGTTTTTATCTTAATTTTATATATTGAATTTTCTAAACTCAAATTAGTATACACAATGAATTTTTTCAGAACACTTTTTATTTTAATACTGCTTACCTCTGGTACAGTAAACGCCCAGCTTCAAATAGTGGGCACTTGGAAAACTATTGATGACAATACCGGAAAACCACGCTCTATTGTTGAAATATATAAGAAAGGAGATAAATTATTTGGTAAGATTAAACAAATATTAAATGAGGCAGAAAGAAATAAATTATGTATTGAATGTAAAGGAGAGGGTTACAATAAGCCTATAGAAGGAATGGTAATTATCAAAAATCTTCAAAAAGATGGGGATAAATATGAAGACGGTACAATTTTAGACCCTGAAAACGGGAAGGTATATCGCTGCAAGATTTGGGTCGATGAAGATAATCCAAATGTGTTGAATGTGAGAGGCTATATTGCTTTTTTATACAGAACACAAAAATGGCTCAAAGTCTGATTTTATTGTGTTTCAGTATTGCTTTTCAAGAAAGAAACTTCAATTTAACATTTTTTTAATGTTAGTTTTTAGAAGATTATGAAACTAAACCTGAGTAATCTTTAAAAACTTAACTATGAAAAAAATAATTACATGTACTATTATACTTGCCGTATCAACTTTCTCTGTGGCGCAGGTAAGAGTAGGAGATATTGTGCTTCCATACAAAGTGAATTTTGATCAGGAAGAATTGACCTTAAATGGTGCTGGTATGAGAAGCGTACTTGGATTCGATACCTATTCTGGAGGTTTATATACCAAGAAAAAATATAGTGATCCAAAAGTAGTATTAGATTCAGATGAGAGTATGTCTATTCGGTTAAACATTGTTTCTAAAAAAGTGACTAATAAAAGAATGGTCAAGGTATTTAGAAAAGGTTTTGATGATGCTATGTTTGGTAATACTAAAAGCCTGGACGAAAGGATCAATGAATTTCTAAAGCTATTCTCATCACCAATGCAAATCAATGATTATTATGATTTGGTATACCTTAAAGGCAAAGGAATAAAAACATATAAAAACGGCGAAGAACTTGGTTTTATCAAAGGAAGAGATTTTAAATATGCCTTATTTAAGATTTGGCTGGGAAACGAACCTGCATGCGAACTTATAAAAGGAGGAATGTTGGGATTGAGTAAATAAAATAAATTATTCAATATAGCATAAATATCCGGCTGGTAAAGTAGTCGGATTTTTTTATTAAACTCATTTAAACCCGGATTAAACTTGTATTTTTGTTGAGTAAACTTTTAGCAAATCTGCTTTTTCATTTGTAACCGGTAATGTCATATTATATAGATGTAATTCTTCCCATACCCCTTGATAAAGAGTTTACCTATAGTATTAATAAAAATGAAGCTGTTTTTCTGAAACCGGGGATGCGTGTAGCCGTTCAGTTTGGAAAAAATAAAGTGTATGCAGCCTTGGTGATCAATGTACACCAAAATCCACCGCAAATTTATGAGGCTAAAGAAATAGAGCACATTTTGGACGAGTCTTCTATAGTCACCAATACTCAACTTGAGCTTTGGTCCTGGATTTCTAAATATTATATGTGTACCAGGGGAGAAGTAATGCGGGCGGCACTTCCCAGCGCATTTTTATTGGAAAGCGAAACGATTATTCTTAAGAATGATAAGGCTTCTATAGATGAATCGGTCCTGAAAGATGATGAGTTTCTAATTTTTGAAGCACTTCAATATCAAAGCTTACTTCGTATACAAGAAGTAATGAACATTGTTGGTAAAAAGAATGTACTACCGGTCATAAAAAGATTGATTGAGAAAGAAGTTATCACCGTAAAGGAAGAGATATATGAACAATACAAACCAAAAATAGTTAGATATATTAAACTGCATCCTGATTATAATAAAGAAGAAACATTGCGACCTCTATTAGATTCAATGACCCGGGCACCTAATCAACGAGAAGTGCTAATGCATTTATTTGCCTTGCAAGCCAAGACAGACAAACCTATTAGTATAAAAGATCTGGCAAGAGAATCAAATAACGCTCCTTCTATTATAAAAGCATTGGTAGATAAAGGGATTTTACATGAATATCACCTGCAAACAGATCGAATACACTATGAAGGGGATACTGCAAACGATTCAAAAGCACTTAATGAGTTTCAAATTCGGGCACTTAAAGAAATACAGGATTCTTTTACAGAAAAAGAAGTGTGCTTATTGCACGGGGTCACATCTTCTGGTAAGACAGAGGTCTATGTAAAACTTATAGAGAAAGCTATTCGGGAGGAAAAACAGGTTTTGTATTTGTTGCCCGAGATTGCATTAACCACACAGCTCATTACCCGATTGCAACAGTACTTTGGAGAAAAACTCACAGTGTATCACTCTAAGTACTCTGTAAATGAACGTGTAGAGGCCTGGAATAATGTGAAGCATAAGAAATCTAAAGCTCAGGTAATCATTGGTGCCAGGTCGGCAATATTCCTTCCATTTACCAATCTTGGGCTCATTATTGTAGATGAGGAACATGAGAGTTCTTTTAAGCAATATGATCCAGCACCCCGATATCATGCCAGAGATACTGCGATTGTATTAGCCAAAATGTTTCAGGCAAAAGTGTTATTAGGTTCTGCGACTCCGGCTCTGGAGACTTTTTATAATGCAAAAGAAGGAAAGTATGGGTTAGTACAGCTTAACAGACGATATGGTGATGTATTGATGCCAGAAATTAACCTGGTAGATATAAAGACCAAGTATAAGAAAAAAGAAATGACAGGGCATTTTAGTGATACCTTACTATTTGGTATTCAGGAAGTCTTAAAAGAAGGAGAACAAGTGATCCTTTTTCAAAATAGAAGAGGATATTCTCCTGTTGTAGAATGTAATACATGCGGCCACTCGCCTCAATGTTCTAACTGTGATGTGAGTCTTACCTATCATAACCATAGAAATCAGTTGAGATGTCATTACTGTGGTTATAATATGGCAATGCTTCAGCAGTGTATGGCATGCGGCAGTACAGAATTGTCAACCAAAGGTTTTGGAACAGAGCAAGTAGAGAAAGAATTGCAGGAGTTGTTGCCCGATCATACTATCGGAAGGATGGATCAGGATACAACTAGAGGAAAACACGGTTATGAAAAAATTATAAATCGGTTTGAGCAAGGTGAAATCGACATTCTGGTGGGTACACAAATGCTTTCAAAAGGATTGGATTTTAGAAATGTGAGCCTGGTAGGAATCATGAATGCAGATAATCTGCTAAATTTTCCTGATTTCAGGGCACATGAACGTAGTTTTCAGTTGATGCAACAAGTGGCAGGTAGAGCCGGCAGGACGCAAAAAAGAGGTAAGGTTTTAATACAAACCTATAACCCTTTTCATCAAATTCTTCAGCAGGTATCGGTCAATGATTATTTGGCAATGTATAAAGATCAGATAGAAGAAAGACATCAATACAAATATCCTCCTTTTTACAGAATCATAAAGATCACAGCCAAACATAAAGATTATAACAAGGTAAATGATGCCACTGGGTGGCTGGCCAAATCTTTGAGAAATGTCTTTAAAGAAAATTTGCTGGGCCCAGAATTTCCTCCGATTTCAAGAATAAGAAACCAATATCACAAAAATATATTGATAAAAATACCACAAGGGCAGTCACTGTCAAAAACGAAAGAGATTATCAAAAAGATTCATATTTCCTTTGCCAGTATAAAGGAATTTTCGGGAGTAAAAATAGTAATCAATGTAGATAATTATTAGCCGTTCAAGGCTTCAATCAACGAATGCTTTTTGTGCCTGCTGAGCGGTATTTTCTCATCAGCAATTTCTATATTACGGCTGTTGTATCGCTCTACCTTATCCAGGTTTACAATATAAGACTTGTGGATCCTTAAAAAACGATCACTAGGTAATTGTGCTTCAAAAGACTTCATGGTTGCCAGCACTACGATAGGATCTCCCTCTTCCATAATTAATTTCACATAATCACCAAGGGCTTCAACATATTTTAGTTGATTCAGAAATATTTTACGTTTTTTTAAATTACTTTTTACAAAAATATAATCGTCGTCCTCTACTATAGCATTTTCGGAGCCTAAGCGAGACATGCTAAGTGCTTTATCTACAGCTGCATTGAAGCGCTCCTTTTTAAGAGGTTTTCTTAAATAATCTATTGCGTCATAATCAAAGGCTTTAAATGCATATTTTGTTTTTCCGGTTACAAAAATGATATGAGGTTTGTTTTCCAAATCATCCAAAAGATCAAAACCAGTAAGGATTGGCATTTCGATATCTAAGAACAATAGATCTACCGGCGTATCAAGTAAACCATTCTTAGTCTCAATAGCATTATTCCACTCGGCCACTAATTCTAGTGAAGAATGTTCATCTATCAGTTTGACTATTGCCAGTCTTTGAAGGCGGGAATCGTCTACTACCGCACATTTTAATTGAGATTGTTCCACTTGCATAGTGTTATATATTCCAATTACAATATTAATGAATATATATTATTTCCACAAACAATTTCGGCTTTTTATCGATAAAAATAGTGTTTCGTCGAAGTGGTTTAAGTGGTGCATGACTAACCGTTATATAAAAGCCACTGGGACAGTACATTGTTTTGCCTAGAAATACTCTGATAAATGTTAAATTACTGTGAAATGATATTCTATAAATGGTTTAAAGCTTCTTTGAAAGCCTGTTTTTTCATACGGCTTATAGGTATTTTTTCATCTTTTATCTCCATATAATGTGCACCAAACCGTTCAATTTTTTCCAGGTTTACGATATATGACCTGTGTACCCTAAAAAAGTGCTTTGACGGTAATAGCGATTCAAAAGACGTCATTGTACCAAGAGCTACAAGAGGGCTGCCTTCTTCCAGATGTATTTTGGCAAAATCTCTTAATGCAGACACATATAAAATATGTTTTAGAAATACTTTATATTCTATCGATCCGCTTTTAATAAAAATAAAATCGCCATTTTCTTTGGGTTCTTGCTCTATTTTTGATGTAGAGGCATTTATGACCTTTTGTACTGCGATATTAAATCGTTCTGTTTTTACAGGTTTTTTAAGAAAATCTATTACATCATAATCAAACGCCTTATGAGCATATTGGGTTTTTCCGGTAACAAAAACGATATGAGGTTTGTTTTCCAGGTCATCCAAAAGATCAAAACCATTAAGTATTGGCATTTCTATATCCAGAAATAATACATCTACTTTAGTCTTAAGTAAACCGTTTTTGGTTTCAATAACATTATTCCATTCTCCCGTCAATTCTAGTTGCGGATGCTCTTTTATTAGCTTAATAACTGCAAATCGTTGTGTAGGGGAATCATCTACCACTGCACATTTCAATAAAGGTTGTTTCATTATTTCAAGATTTAGGACACTGCAATATTACTAAATAGGAATCATTTTTAATGTTAAATATTGTTTTTTATCGTATAACTGTGTTTTTTATCGACGATTATACTTTTTTTATATTTTAAAATGTAAGATATAAGTTACAATTTGTCCTGAAACTGATATATGTGATATTGGGTATACTATTCTTGCAGTCTGCCTGGATTGGCAAGACAGGCGAAGCGGTCCTGGTTCATCTGCTAGGAGAGAATTGAAAGTCATAGTGCCGATGGTTTGAAAATCAAAAAAATAGTACTACTTTTGCAGCCAATTTTAATTTAAACTTAGTTTTTATGAATCAATACGAAACTGTTTTCATCTTGAATCCCGTTTTATCTGAAGAACAGATAAAGGAAACAGTTAAGAAATACGAAGACATTCTTGTTTCTAATGGTGCCAAGATGATATCAAAAGAGGATTGGGGGCTTAAGAAGCTTGCTTATGCAATCCAACACAAAAAGAGTGGTTTTTATCACTTGTTTGAATACCAGGTACCTGGCGAGGCTATCAACGCTTTAGAAGTTGAATACAGAAGAGATGAGCGGATAATGCGCTATCTTACAGTACGTCTGGATAAGCATGCAATTGCCTGGGCAGAGAAAAGAAGAAACAGAAACAAACAAAAAGCTTAATTATGTCATCGATAGAACAACAAGCTAAAGGAAAAAAGGATGGAGAGATTAGATATCTTACCCCTCTTAATATAGATACTACAAAAAATAAGAAGTATTGTCGTTTCAAAAAATCTGGTATTAAATATATTGATTACAAAGATCCAGATTTCTTAATGGCATTTGTAAATGAACAAGGAAAGTTATTACCTCGTCGTCTTACAGGAACTTCATTAAAATATCAGCGTAAAGTAAGTGTTGCTGTAAAAAGAGCAAGACATTTGGCATTAATGCCTTATGTTGGTGATTTGTTAAAATAAAATTCGTCATAACATTATGGAACTTATATTAAAAAAAGACGTTGAGAATCTAGGATTCACAGACGATGTAGTAGAAGTGAAAAATGGTTATGGACGTAACTATTTAATTCCTCAGGGATTTGCTGTATTGGCAACTCCATCTGCAAAAAAAGTACTTGCAGAGACTTTAAAGCAACGAGCTTTTAAAGAAAAGAAAGAGATCGAAGATGCACAAAAACTTGCTAAGCAGTTAGAAGGATTTGAAATCAGGATCACTGCAAAAGTTGGAACCGGAGATAAATTATTTGGTTCTGTTTCTAATGCAGATGTAGCTCAGGCTATTGCCAAGGAAGGTATCGAATTAGAAAAGAAATTCATTACGGTACCTGGCGGGACCATCAAGCGTTTAGGTCAGTATGAGGCATCTGTTCGCCTTCATAGAGAAGTGGTGACCCCTGTTTTATTTGAGGTAATTGCTCAGGCAAAGTAAGTAGAAGCAGTTAATAACTAATGTATAATATCAAAAAAAATCGCTCATTTGAGCGATTTTTTTAGTTTAATTTTACTTAAAATTAACATAAAAAATAATTCAACATTTTTATTATGAAAAAACTCATACTTCTATCATTCTTGATATTAGGAGGATTCACAATTAATGCTCAGGTAACTACTTCCAACATTTCTGGAGTAGTATATGACAATAACAACCAGTTACTTCCCGGTGCAAATATTACCGCTGTACATGGACCAACAGGAACAAGTTATGGTGGGGTAACTAATTTTGATGGCCGTTTTAATTTAATCAACCTCAGAGTTGGAGGACCTTACAGAGTAACCATAAGCTATGTAGGGTTTAAAAAACAACTTATTGATGATGTTTTTCTTCAATTAGGACAAACCTTTAATTTGGATGTGGTAATGATTGAAGATGACAATCAATTAGAAGAAGTAGTAATTACCTCAAATAAAAGTTCGACTTTTGGAAGTGAACGCACTGGTGCTGAAACCAATGTAGGAAGAAGAGAATTAAGAGCCTTACCAACAATCTCGCGTTCTGCGGCAGATTTTACACGGCTGGAGCCCACAGCAAGCGGTAATTCTTTTGGAGGTAGAAATGATCAATTTAATAATTTTAGTCTGGATGGGTCTATTTTTAATAATCCATTTGGATTGGATGCAGCCACCCCCGGTGGACAAACAGATGCACAACCCATTTCTTTGGATGCCATAGACCAGATTCAAGTGTCTACGGCCCCTTATGATGTTACGCAATCTGGTTTTACAGGAGCTGCGGTCAATGCAGTTACCAAGAGTGGTACGAATGAGTTTAAAGGTACTGTGTATTCCTTTTACCGGGATGAGAATTTAACAGGTAGTAAAGTAAAAGGCGATGATATTTTTGTTCCGGATTTAGAACAAATACAATCCGGGTTTAGTATCGGGGGACCAATTATCAAAAATAAGCTGTTCTTTTTTGCAAACTTTGAGCTAGACCAAAGAACCGATCTGGGATTTCCCTGGGTGGCTAATAATGGAGATGGTGTGCAGGGAATTAATGAATCAAGAGTGCTGGAAAGTGATCTTCTGCAAGTACAAAGCGCTCTTAGGTCTCTAGGATATGAACCTGGTGCATATCAGGGATATTTGCATGAATCTAATTCTGTGAAAGGAATATTCAAATTAGATTGGAATATCAATAATAACCACCGCCTGGCTTTTATTTATAACTTCCTGGATGCATCAAAAGAAAAGCCTGCACATCCTACAGCTTTAGGAATTAGAGGTCCCAATGCTTCTGTAATACAATTTGAAAATTCGGGATATGAAATCACTAACAAAATAAATTCATTTCTGCTGGAAGTAAATTCTACTTTTGGTGACAAAGCCGCCAATAAATTTCAGGTGGGGTATACATTCTTTGATGATTTTAGAAATCCATTCTCTACTCCTGCACCAAGTATTACGATACAGGATGGGGCGGGAAGTAACTACATTATTGCAGGGCATGAGCCGTTTTCTATCAATAATGAATTAGAGCAAAGAATCATACAAGCGACCAATAATTTTAACTATTTTATTGGTAGCCATACCTTAACTGCCGGAGCTTCTTTTGAAATGTTTAAGTTTGACAACTCCTTTAATCTTGCTGGTTATGGAGGGAGAGGAGTGTTTTTTCCAACAGCAGGAAATGTAACAGATTTTGTAAATGAAGTAAATGATCCTGCAGGGCCAATAAGAGCAGATTTTCAATTGGCACAGGATATTTTTGATTCCAGAAATGCAGCAGGAACTGGTACGGTAGGAGGATGGAACCTAACAAAGCTTAACGTAGGTCAGCTTGCTTTTTATGTGCAAGATGAATGGAATATAAAAGATAATTTTAAACTTACTTATGGACTGCGTATCGACAAACCTTTATATTTTGATACTTCAGATTTAATCCAGGAATATATTGATATACAGCAAGCAGGTAATCCTTTTTATACGTATGACCCAACCGTAGATTATTTTGATCCGGATACCGGAGAAGCGGTGAATTTTGATTCTACAGAATTACCAACCGACGAAATTCTTTGGTCCCCGAGAGTAGGGTTTAACTGGGATGTGTTTAATGATGATACTTTTCAGGTGAGAGGAGGTACAGGTGTTTTTACAGGGCGTCTGCCATTTGTGTGGATCGGTAACCAGATCTCGGGAACAGATCTCGGATTCTTCCAGGTGGTAGATCCGGATTATAAGTTTCCGCAGGTATGGAGATCAAGTTTGGGTGTAGATAAGAGATTTGAGAATGGCATTATTGCGACTGTTGATCTATCATATACAAAAGATATTAATGCAACACATGTTCAGAATTGGGGGTTAAGAGAACCTACAGCTACCTTACAGGGAGTAGACAATAGACCAATTTATGACGATGCAGATAAAGGAACCAACAGTGCTTATGTGCTTACCAATTCTGATAAAGGAAGGGTCTACAATGCAACATTCAAACTTCAAAAAAACTTTACCAACGGACTGTATGCAAGCCTGGCATATAATTATTTGAATTCTAAAGATGTAAATTCTATTGAAGCTGAAATCACTGGTGACGCTTTTAATTTTAATCCGGCTCGTGGAAATTTAAATAATGATGCATTGTCGTTTTCTCGATATGGCGATACCCATAGAATTATAGGTATTGCTACCAAAAACTGGACATATGGTAAGAATAAACAATGGGGTACTACGGTGTCAGGGTTTTTGGAATACGCACAGGGAGGCCGTTTTTCTTATACCTACGCCGGAGATATTAATCGAGATGGAATTCCATCAATTTTTTCTTCAAGCGTGAATGATTTATTGTATATACCAACGAGTAGCGAGATCCAACAAATGAATTTTAGCGGAGATGCTACTGCGCAAAATGAACAGCGGGCAGCTTTTGAAGCCTATATCCAGCAAGATGACTATCTAAGTGATAATAGAGGAAGTTATGCAGAACGATATGGAGCATTGGCACCATGGAGAAGCCGTTTGGATATAAAGATACTTCAGGATTTTAATTTCAAGTTGTCTAATGGTAAAACAAATGCGATTCAATTAAGTATCGATATATTAAACTTTGGAAATTTATTAAGTTCAGACTGGGGAGTTGTTCAGCAACCAACAAATGTACAACCTATTGGTGTTTCTGTCGATCCGGTTTCCAACGAACCAACATATACTTTTAATACCAACCTGAATGATACGTTTGTAAACGATTCTAGTCTGCAATCAAGATGGCAGATGCAATTTGGATTAAGATATATCTTTAATTAAAAAAGAGATTAGGCTAATTCGTGTGATATGAATTTTGTTTTATATGATTTTGTTTATTGATGTATTAATCTGTAAATCAATATTGCTGTGCGCTTAGTTAAGGCCTCAAAAGTGGTTAAATCCAGGGTTTCGTTTGGCGTATGTGCCCCTCGACCCATAGTGCCAAGCCCGTCCAGACAATCTACATAATCTGCAACAAAAGAAGTGTCTGCAGCGCCTCTTTTTCCCGGGTCATAAGCGGCTACCTGGCCCTGGTTAAGATCAATGCTTACCTCATTTAATATTTTTAATAGGTTTAGATTGCCTTCTGTTGGTCTCATAGCCGGATAGCTATCCTTAAAACTTATTTTGGCACTGGTGTGTGGTAGATTTTTTGCTACAATCTCACGCATCCTGGCTTTGGTTTTCTCTTTTTGCTCTTCAGAAATAAAGCGTAGCCCACCTTTCACCATCACAGTTTGAGGAACTACATTGCTTTTTCCAAAAGCTTCTCCCTTATTCAAACTTTCGTCAAATTTTACTTCGGTTCCTCCTAAAATCACTCCGGGATTGAAGGTTAAAAACTCTTCTCCCTTCACATCGGTATAGAAAGCATTTAGAATTCGTGAAGCTTCAAAAATCGCTCCGGCACCAACACGTTCACTAAATACTCCTGATGAGTGTGCTCTCTTACCTTTTACTTCCAGTAACCAACCCGAAGAACCTCTGCGGGCAACGGTTGCATAGTTAAATCCGGTAGACGTTTCAAATCCTAGTGCAATGTCACTCTTTTTGGCTGCATCAATTAAATCTTTCCGGCTTATTTCCAGCGGTTTTCCAGTACTTTCTTCATCACCGGTAAAGGCAATTGTGATTTGCGCATTTTTCAGTAATTTGTTTTCGTGTAACGCTTTTAAGGCATATAAGACAATAACATCACCACCTTTCATATCATTGGTACCAGGACCATAAGCAATATCGCCTTCTTTTTTAAATTCCTGAAACGGACTATCTTTTTCAAATACCGTATCCAGATGCCCTATAAGTAGTATCTTTTTTCCTTTAGTACCCGAAGTTTCTGCAAACAAATGTCCCGATCGGTTTACCTCTGCTGGCATATCAATCCAGCGAGTATCAAAATCAATCGCATCAAATTGTTCTTTAAAAACCATACCTACTTCTTTAACACCAGGGTGATTCATAGTACCACTATTGATATTCACTACTTTTTCTAAAAACTGAAGAGCAGATTCATGGTTCACTTCTATTGTCTTTATGATTTTCTTCTCTGTCTTAGATAACTTTTGAGCATGTATTGATGTACTTATCGAAAGAAACAGTAGAGAGGTAAGGGTGAGTGCTTGTAAAAGTGTATTCATTTTTATGTGTGTTATGTAGTGTCTGGTTGGAAATAGGCAGTTCATAGCGATATATTTCCAACCAGGTACTATGTTTATGTTAAAAGGATAAATATAATGACTTACAGGACATCGACTCGCCGTTTTTATGTTAAAGGTCATTAACATCCTAAAGTTTATTAAAAAAACCATATTATAAGACCCCAAAGGATTTTAAAACCTTTGAGGTCTGGACTTTTCAATATGTTGATTCTTAAATTTAAGTTTAAAAACGTAACTTTTCGGCTGCTAGTGGTTAACGTTTAAGATGCCATTAGATGAAAGGATTTACTATTCCGAAATCACCTTTTTATACTTACTTTTGCAGTCAAATTTTTTAGCATGAAGTATCAGCGACTCACCAAAGAACAATTAGAAGAATTACATCTAGAATTTATCAACTTTTTGGCGACCCAATCCATCACCGCAGATGAATGGGAGGATATAAAGATAAATAAACCGCAGGTAGCAGAAGATGAGATTGATATCTTCAGTGATTTGGTATGGGAAAAAGTCCTTACCAATGCGCAATACCTGGAACGTTTTTCTAAAGATCAGATCCATTTGTTCGAATTACAGGAAGATCAAATGCGTCTTATTGCTGTAAAAGTAAATAATGATACTATAGATATTACAACGCAAGAGGGGTATCATTGGTTAAGAGATAATTTGCTAAACGATGAGGTGGTTTTTTATAATGCTGTAAAAGAATATAGTGATGATAAAAACCTGGATAAGTTTACGTTAATTCTGCAGGGAGCAAATATCACCAGGGGAGAATTATTTCTCTATCTTGATAAGCTTATCGAGAAATGAACGCTGTATACTAGCGGGTAAAAATAGCTAAACACAGTGCAGATAAGGTTTCTGGAAGTCTGGAAGTAGCGCCGGAAAACCAGAGATGTTTTTCCTTGCAGGGAATGTTGTGCTGCAAAATGAGAGACGTTTTTCCTTACAGGGAATGTTGTGCTGCAAAATGGGAGACGTTTTTCCTTACAGGGAATATTGTGCTGCAAAATGGGAGACGTTTTTCCCCGCCTGGAATGTTATGCCGGAAAACCCGGGGCGTTTTTCCTCAACATTATTCATATCGTAACGATTCGATAGGGTCTTGTTTGGCTGCTTTTATTGCAGGATAGGATCCCGAAACCACCGCGGTGAGGAACGAAGTGGTAACTGCTGCAAAAATTGCTAACCATGGGATGGTAAATTCAAAATTTGAAATACTGGCGGCGAGACTTCCCAGAAGTATTCCTAAAATAATTCCGATAAGGCCCCCAATCTGCCCTATAATTACAGTTTCTATAAAAAATTGCCCCGAAATGGTCTGTTTTTTGGCCCCCAATGCTTTTCTAACTCCAATCTCACGTGTGCGCTCTGTAACAGAAACCAACATGATATTCATCAAGGCAATCGAGGAGCCAAAAATAGTGATGATACTAATGATCCAGGCAGCATAATATAGGTATGAGGTGATATTGGCAATACGGTTTAGCAAATCATCACTACGTTCAATACCAAAATTATTTTCTTCTACAGGATTCAGGCCTCGTATATTTCTAAAGGTAATAATTGCTTCGTCCTGTGCACCTTCTATAAATTGTTTGTCATCTACTTTTACGCTAATGTTATAATTTATGTTGGGAAGCGTGAAGATAGAACGTGCCACTTGCAATGGGACCAATACCTTTAAATCCTGATTATTCCTAAAAGTCGCCCCTTTACTTTCTAAAAGGCCAATCACCTTAAATTTTACACCTCTGATACTGATGGTTTTATCAATCGGATCACCGTTTTTAAATAAGTTCTTTTTAAAATCAGACCCTATAAGGCACACATGATTGTTGTTTTCAATATCAAAAAAAGTAAAGTTCCTTCCAATGTCAATCTTTGTTCCGGTATTTTCCAAATAATTTTCATTTACCCCAAGAACAGAAACTTCGGGGTCGGTCTTTTCATTTTCATATGTTACTTCGGCATTGCGTGTTCCCGTAAAATAAACCGAAGTCTTTGAAAATGGATATTGAAACTTGTCTTTAAATTGTCTTACGTTGCGGTAACTGATAATGGGATTGATTTTATCTCTTTCTCTGCTGTTTCGCGTAGTAAATTCGTAACGTTGTATGTTAAATGTATTGGCACCCATTGATGCAAAATCACCGGTTATGGTATTCTCCAATGCCTTTAAAAATGTAAGAATCCCCACCAATGCAGTAATGCCTATGGCTATAATCAAGACAGTGAGAACGGTTCTTAATATCTGACCCTTTATGGCATCTAATGCAATGCGGATATTCTCTCCAAGTAACGAAAACATAATAGATGTATATGATGTGTGCTTAGTATTGGACTATGAAACTTGTATAAAGTTACTCAAAAAACCAGATTTTATGTGCAGTACTAGAATGTCTTTATAGTTTTTTCAGATATTTGCAGCCAATATTGGTGGATAGAAGATAGTTTACTCACTAACTTCTAACCACTAACTACTATAAACTAAAACAATGGCACAAAAACCGTCGATACCAAAAGGAACACGTGATTTCTCACCAATAGAAGTGGCAAAGAGGAGTTATATCATGAATGTAATCAAAGAACAGTTTCAATTGTTTGGTTTTCATCCGATCGAAACCCCTAGTTTTGAGAATAGTGAAACCTTGATGGGTAAGTATGGGGAAGAAGGAGACCGGTTGATTTTTAAGATATTAAACAGTGGTGATTACCTGAGTAAAATTGATGATATAGTATACGCCGCTAAGGATAGCACTAAGATGACTTCCAGAATAAGTGAGAAGGCTCTTCGCTACGACCTCACCGTGCCTTTTGCCCGGTATGTGGTACAACATCAAAATGAGATTGATTTCCCGTTCAAAAGATATCAGATCCAGCCTGTTTGGCGGGCAGATCGGCCACAGAAGGGGCGGTTCAGAGAATTTTATCAATGCGATGCCGACGTTGTGGGTAGTGCGTCGTTATGGCAGGAAGTCGATTTTATTCAATTATATGATAGGGTTTTTACGAACCTTCATCTTAATGGGGTTACTATCAAAATTAATAACCGAAAAATATTGTCTGGTATTGCTGAAGTTATAGGAGCAAGTGAGAAGCTGATCGATTTTACGGTAGCCTTAGATAAGCTGGATAAAATAGGAGAAGAGGGTGTGAAGAAAGAAATGAGGAATAAAGGAATTTCTGAAGATGCTATAGAGAAAGTAAAACCGCTTTTTAGTTTTACAGGTACTACCTCTGAGAAGATTAGCAAATTAAGAACAATGCTAGCCACTTCTCAACAAGGAATGCAAGGAGTAGAAGAGGTAGCGTTTATCGTTAATGCCATTAAGGAAATTCCTTTGGAAACGGCAAACTTGGATCTGGATGTTACTTTGGCAAGGGGTTTACATTACTATACAGGAGCTATTTTTGAAGTATCTCCCCCAGATACCGTAAAAATGGGATCCATAGGCGGAGGTGGAAGATATGATGACCTTACCGGAATTTTTGGACTAAAAGATATAAGCGGTGTAGGGATATCCTTTGGATTAGATAGGATTTATTTGGTATTAGAAGAGTTGGCATTGTTTCCTGAGACCGTATCACCCATAACTAAGGCATTATTTATCAATTTTGGTGAAACCGAAGCGCTGTATTGTTTAAAAGCAGTAAATAAACTTAGAAATGAAGGGGTAATAGCAGAGTTGTATCCCGATAGTGCTAAGATGAAAAAGCAAATGGGATATGCGAATAAGAGAAAAATTCCGTTTGTAATATTAGCAGGTACTTCAGAATTGGATAACAATACGTTTACCGTAAAAAACATGCAATCTGGAACCCAGGAGGAAGTAAATTTTAAAGAATTAAAAGTGCTTTTACAATAAAAAATGTTAAATTAATAGACCTGAAATACATTGTAATAAGCTTATAATGAGTTTAATAATTGCTTTTTAACCAGATGTTTTTAAAACCTAAACAGATGAGAACTATTCTAATCACGTTTCTTTGTATAGCATTGGGATCTATTATTTCTTGTAAAAAAGACCCTAAATCAGATAAATTAGAACCAGTAGAGGTGGCAAAGGATTCTACAGAGGTCGTTGAAGAAGTTGTAGAAGAAAAAAAACCGATTACAAAAAAGAAAACAACTACCAAGAAAAAGAAAAAAAGCACCACAGTTGATGGAGCGATGCGTATACCGGGAACTTCTGAAAGTACAAACAACTCATATGTAAAAAAGTATATAAGAGATTATGAGAAATACATAGCAAATTATAAAAAAGCTGTAGATGCACAGGATATGGACTCTTTTCTTAAGCTAAGTAGTGCAAGCAGCGATCTTTCCAGGCAGTATAACCGTCTTATGAGTATTCTTCCCGGAGAAGAAATAGAAAAGTTAAGTAACTATATGCAAGTAAAATCAAGACAACTGGCAGAATTATCTGCTAAGATGTAGGAGTTATACTCATAGATAGCTTATAATATACATTTAGTCAGAAGTATCCGGAAGTTTATTAAAAAATGAAGAGAGAACGACGTTTTAAAAATCTAAAACACTAACGATCAAGACCTGACAGGTTTTTAAAACCTGTCAGGTCTGATTTCGTGATAAAAAGATATTTTCCAAAGATCTGCCTGAACATTACTGATACATTAATGGATTACGGAGATTTCGTCAATGTTTTAGAAAACTTTCGGATGCTAGTGACATTTAGTTATAATAATAATTAACCCTGCTTATGGGGTTTACTTTAAGCAGGGTTAATTCTAATTAGGAGGAAAACTTAATTTACTTCATCGGTATTGCTTTGCTTGTAATTTCAAAATCACCTGCTTTTATCTTAATAAAATAGATCGTTCTATTAGGAACAGATTTTCCAGAATTATCAGTTCCATCCCATTGATAAGAGTGAATCCCTGATTTATGTTGAATACCAGGAACAAGAGTGCGTATTTTTTGCCCTCTAACATCGTAGATGGCCATATCTACAACCTCATCATTTGGTATCGAAAAACGAATCGTAGTCTCACTACTAAAAGGATTTGGGTAATTAAAGAGTTCATAGGATAATGAGCTTTCGTCATCATCATCATCTTCTTCTTCTGAAGCATTCACTAAAATATCTGCAACATCGAGTTTCCATCGAGTCCAGATTCCTGTTGCATTATCCCCTGTCTGTTCAATGAATGGATTACTGTTACTTGTTGATATAATCCTTATCTTTTTATCAGTTCCCCGATTTACAATATGGTTATATCCATCACCACTACTCACAAGTTTCCATTGCGTATAAGTACCTGTCGCTGAATTCGGTACCTGTTTTATTCTGGAGCCAACAGCATCATCTATAGGTCTAAAATGTTTCCCTGTTTCTCTATTTTTAAAATAAAAATAGCTACTATCAGTTTCAACTTTCTCCCATTGACTCCAATGAGAAGAGTCACTTGCAACTGTATGAATGATCACCGAGTCGTCGTTTGCATCTTTCGGTCTCAATTTCAAATCATTTGTCTTGTTAACTACATTATAATAGATAATGCTTCCGGGAGGAATCACTGTTGCAATTGTTTGTGCAGATTTTGATCTACCTTCATAATCAGTAACAGTAAGTGTAACAGTATAAATCCCAGCTTTAGAATATCCATGTTGTGGATTGGCTTTAGTACTTGTATTTCCATCGCCAAAATTCCAGAAGTAAGATAATTTAGAGCCTTCAGGGTCCATAGATCCTGCACTGCTGAAACAAATCTTTCCATCATCATCGTCATCATCGTCGTCACACTCATCATCATCGTCATCGTCATCATCGTCGTCATCAACCAGAAAATCGCTACTATATGGGCCATTGATATTTACAACAGGAGGTTTATCAGCTCTAAATAATGGCTGGTAAACGCGTACATAATCTACCAGGTATTGGGTCGGAAAATCTATTCCTGATGGATCCCCACCATTACTACCAAGAGCCAGGTTAAGTATAATATACTGGGGTTTTCTAAATGGGTTTTCCCCGGGACAACTAGCGGTTCCATTTATTGTTTTATCTAAATCCTGGGTGTTCAATAAGATATCATCAACATAAATAGACATACGATCTTCATCCCAATCTAGTGTCCAGATATGGTAATCATCGACCCAATTAGGCCCAAAACTACTTACAGGCCTGTTTTTTGCATTCCAAACCCCTTTCCATCGTGTATTGCTACCCCAGACATAATTGGCCAAAAGTTTACCTCCATAGTTCTCCATGATGTCCACTTCACCACCCGAAGGCCATTGGCAAGAGGTGCCAAGTAGCCAGATGGCAGGCCAGGTACCTTTTAAGTTAGTGATTTTTGCTCTTATTTCAAACCTACCATACTTCCAGGAGTGTTTCCCGTTGGTACTTACAATAGAAGAGGTATAATCTACAAATTCTCTGGACTTCTTCCAGTCATTAGAGTTTGGGTCGTACCAGGGATTAGGAAACCTTTCTTTTCGACCTTCTATAACAAGATTACCACCTTCTTGAGTAGCATTTTCTGGTTGGTACCACTGCAATTCTTTATTTCTTTGGAAACCAGTTCCAGATCTCCAATCATTCTCATTTACTGGCCCTGTACCATTAAACTCATCTGCCCAGGCAAGTTTATAGGGGAATTTAGGAGAAGAAATGATACTTAGATTATCTGCATAACCGATACCTGTCCCACCAGGTGGTTTGTAAATATAAATTCTGGCAGAAGTGCTGGCTGGCCCCGTAACAAATTTAAGATAGATCTTTCTGTAACGGGTATTACTCACCGTTTTGTTTTTTTCATTTCCTCCATGTGCTGCAACACCTATATTAATAGGAGAACCATTAGAAGATTTTGCCCACCCGGTTATTAGATATGTTGTATTAGGTGTTAACCCGGTTATTAATTGGTTAGCTCCACTGTTATCTACAGCACTAAGTGCATAACTTCCGGATTTAGCATTAGATTGAACTCGTGCGGCACCACCCCAAATGATCCATCCCGATGTTTCGTCTTCGAAATCCGGATTATCAATAATATCGGTTTGTGCCTGTAGGCTGAGAGTCATTAGTGCAGTGAAAATAAATAGCAACAAAAGCTTAATCTTGTGGCCATACCTTATGGCGAATAGAGGTATTGCTAGTTGCATGTTGTCTGTTTTTTTCATAATAGTATAATAAATTATGGTTAATAAGAAATTATATGAATGATTATTATATAGAAGAAGCATCTTTATAGATTTGTATAAAATTTTAATAAAAAAATGCATTTTCAATAGATAAAGCATACATTTTGTAAAGATAATATGCTTTGTTATCCTTGTGCTGTCACTAAAGTCTCAAATGAGGGGTGAGAATGTTTCATTACTGTTAAAAGCATAAAAAGTCAGGTATTGACATCGATTAATATGTATATATTTATCTAAAATTGACGCTGATTACAGAATAATTTCTTCCAAATTTTTTAATTGAAATGAAAAATGTAGTAAAACAATTTTTTAGGGTATTACTTTATGTTTTTATAATGCTTTTTATAGGCTGTAAAAATTCTAATTCTTCTGAAGAAAAAGTTACTTCTAAAAATGAAAAGCCAAATATCATTTTTATTCTGGCAGATGATTTGGGTTATGGTGATGTGGGTTTTAATGGGCAGGAAAAAATTAAAACCCCGATACTCGATCAAATGGCCGAGGAGGGCATGGTTTTTACCAGGCACTATGCCGGTTCTACAGTTTGCGGACCATCCAGAGCGAGTCTTATGACAGGTATGCATACAGGGCATTCTCCTGTAAGAGAAAATCCGAGGTGGACTACATCGGGTAAACCTGTTGATATTTCTGATAATGATATAACTGTCGCAGAAGAACTTAAACGAGCAGCGTATCGTACTGCAATTGTTGGCAAATGGGGGCTTGCAGAAAATCTGGATGAAGGAAAACCCAATAAACAAGGATTTGATTACTTCTATGGTTTCAACAAACACGGTGCAGCACACCATTATTACCCTGAAAAAATCTGGGAGAACGATACCCGAATGAATCTTGAAGGTAATGTAATGATGGATAAAATAGGGAAATATTCGCAAGATCTTTTTACCGAAAAGGCACTGAATTTTTTAGATAAACAAACGTCGAATCAACCCTTCTTTTTGTATTTAACTTATACGATCCCTCATTACGAATTAACTATTCCCGAAGAGCAAAAGAAACAGTATGTTGATAAAGATTGGCCATTGCGAGAAATGAAAATGGGACATTACCGCAATGATAAAAATGGCCATGTTACGTATGCATCTATGGTAAGTAGATTAGACAAAGATGTAGGTCGCATTCTTGAAAAGCTTAAAGAACTTGGAGTAGATGATAATACACTAGTCATCTTTACCAGTGACAATGGTCATGAGTATGACAATGTAAATGATGAGTTTTTTAATAGTAATAGTGTTTTTAGAGGGAGAAAACGAGATTTGTATGAAGGTGGTATTCGTATGCCTTTTGTAGCACGATGGCCAAAGAAAATAAAACCAGGAACTCAAACAGATCATATATCTGCTTTTTGGGACTTTTTACCAACAGCTTGTGATATTGCAGGAATAAAACCTTCTGTAGAGGTGGATGGAAAATCTTATTTGCCAACTTTATTAGAAAACGAAAAGCAGATAAAGCACGACTATTTGTATTGGGAATTCAATGAAAAGAAAGGTCCTGTTCAGGCATTGGTAAAAGAGGATTGGAAACTTATCTATTTTGTGAAGGATCATTATGAACTATATAATCTTAAAACAGACCCTTCAGAAAGCCATGATCTATATCATCAAGAACAAGGAAAAGTTTTTGAATTAAAGAAACTTTTGGAAGGTGCTAGGACAGATCACCCCGAATTTCTACTTGAGAAAAAGGTAAAGAATAAGAAATAATTTAGTATTGATTCACTTCATCTGATATTAATAAAATCGAAAACAAAGATGATATATAGACTTGTGTGTATAGCATGTATATTTTTTGCTTGTAAAAAAAACAAAACCCAAGAAGCGGTAACAGTTAATGCCAAACCCAATATTGTGTGGATCATGCTCGAAGATTGGGGATATCAACTTTCCTGTTATGGAGAACCGGGGATTCAAACCCCAAATGTTGATAAAGTAGCCGAAGAAGGGATTCGTTATACGAATTCATTTGCTACTGCACCCGTTTGTTCACCCTCACGTTCTGCAATGATCACCGGGTTTCACCAAAATTATATTGGAACTAGCCAGCATCGCACTGCTAAAGAACTGAAAAAACCATTGCCCTACGGAATAAAGCCCATTACCAAACTTTTAGAAGAGGTTGGATATTTTACCTGTTTTATGGAAAGCAGAAAAACAGACCTAAACTTTACTTTTGATGGAAATCTCTATCAAGGAAAAGACTGGAATGAACGAGCAGCAGGACAACCTTTCTTTGCGCAAATTACTTTTGGAGGCACACATAGACTATGGAAACGTGATTCGGTACATCCTATTGATATTTCTAAAGTACGACTTCCTCCTTATTATCCTCAAACCGATCTGGGAAAACGTGATTGGGCCAACGGATTAGAAGCTATGCAATTGGTAGATAGACAAGTCGGAAGAATACTTGATAGGTTAGAAAAAGAAGGTTTAACCGATAATACGTTAGTATTTATTATTGGGGATAATGGGCGATGTATGCCCAGAGGAAAGCAATTCTTATATGATGGTGGTATACAAGTGCCGATCATAGCACGCTGGCCGGGAAAAATAAAACCAAAAACCGTTTCTGATCATATGGTAATGACTATTGATATCTCTAAGACTATTTTAGATATTGCAGGAGCTACTTCCGCTCATGCACTACAAGGAAAGAATTTGTTTGGTGACGAAGTCAAAGACAGGGAGTATATTTTTGCTGCCAGAGACAAGATGGATGATACTCATGATGCTATGCGTGCTATCCGCTCATCTAGATATAAATTGATCCATAATTTAATGCCAGAGCGAGCCTATTGCCAGTTTAATGAATACAAAGAGAAGAGCTATCCTGTTTTAGCACAATTAAACGTACTGTATATGAAAGGCCAACTTACCAAAGAGCAAGCTGCTTTTATGGCATCGTCAAAACCCGATTTCGAACTATATGATCTTGAAAATGATCCTTATGAAATGAACAACCTTGCAGATAATCCTGAGTATGCTAAAATAAAGAATAAACTCATTACCGAATTGGAAGCATGGAGACGAAAAGTTAATGATAAAGGAGTTACCGAAACATTTAGAGAAGGAGGATGGCCTTCAGACTATCCTACAAAAACGGAAGAAGAATGGGAAGCTCATTTAGAAAAATTTAAACCTTGGGTATTTAGAACACCAGATGCAAAAATAGATCACCCTTTTTATCCCCCAAAGGATTGATTTTAAAATTCTCTTTCTTTTCGTTCTTTGATCTTGTTTAATTCTTGCTGCATTGCTTTTACGAGTTCAGGTTTTTTTTCAGCAATATTATGTCGTTCTTCTGGATCTGTACTTAGATCGAATAACTGAGGAAAAGATTCAAATCCAGATTCAATGCCTTTGTTTTTTTGTATCCAATCGTAGCGTTTTTTTTCTTTAGAAAGAGGTTCGATATATTTAAATGTATTCTTTCGTAATGAAAAGGTATAGGATTCTTCTACCATATATTCTCTTCCTTTGCCCTTTGATGATAATAACAATTGGGATAGATCCTTACTGTCAATAGCTTCTTCATGGGTTAGATTTTGACCCGTAATTCCTGCTAAAGATGCATATATGTCTACCTGACTCCATAACGCATCGCTTTCACCCGGTAGAACAGTCTCTGGCCAATACACAATAGTAGGAACACGCGTTCCTGCTTCAAAAGCACTATATTTCCCTCCTCTATATATCCCTGAAGGTTTATGATCTCCCAATTTTTCAATAGCTTCATCTTGATATCCATCATTTAATACTGGACCATTATCACTGGTAAAGATGACCAAGGTATTCTTATCAATTCCTAAGCGTTCTAATTCGCTTACGATTTCTCCGGTTATCCAATCCATTTGTGCTATGGCATCACCCCGTACACCCATCGTACTTTTACCTATAAAACGCTTGTTAGGTAAGCGTGGTACATGAATATCATGAAAAGAAAAGAACAAAAAGAAAGGGTTGCCTTTGGCACTATGTATAAAATCTTTAGCCTTTGTTGTTAAGATATCCGGAAACTCTTCATCAACCCAAAGTGCATCTTCACCACCATCCATAAATCCGATTCTACTAATACCGTTAATAATGGTATTACTATGCTGTCCATCTGCTTTTTGTCGCAATAGCTCAGGATTTTCTGTACCTACAGGCATATTTCCAACTTTTCCTTTATAGCTTACGACAATAGGTTCATTTGCTGGGGTGTGATTTACAACGGTATGATTTTCTAGAAAAACTGCGGGTACACGATCCCCGGTAGCAGGAATGAGATAACTATAATCGAATCCTATTTCTAATGGCCCTGGTTTTATTTCTTTATTCCAATCCACATTTCCATCTCCTAGTCCTAAATGCCATTTTCCTACGACTGCAGTCTTATAACCTGCTTTTTTTAACATCGATGGGATTGTAGGAGTGTTAGGAGAAATAATCAAAGGAGCATCTCCTGCAAGAATTGCTGCATTATTTCTAAATGCATATTGCCCTGTTAATAATGAGTACCGTGAAGGTGTACAGGTAGCAGCGGTACTGTGAGCATCTGTATATTTAATTCCGCCTCTAGCGAGCTTATCTACATTAGGAGTGATAACATTAATAGCCCCGTAGCTACTTACATCACCATAACCAAGGTCATCAACATAGAAGATAATAATATTGGGTTTTTTAGCCTCGTTTTCTGTTTTGCTCACAGTATTTTGATTTGAATTTTCTTTACAAGAAAGAATACAAAAAAGGGCTAATAGGGATGTGGCTAATTTTATTGAATTCATTTTTTATAATGCTAGAATTTAGATCAAAATCATTGCGATGAATGTATGGATTTAAGTTTGAATAGTAAGGTGATTTATGTTGCAAAAAAGTACAATTTAGTCACGTAAGGGTAAACCTAAAATACTCAAAAATTAAATATCCCGTATGCTAAACTAAGCCTTAGTGTCTCAAATTGGGGGTGAGAATGTTACAATCTTTCAAGAGGTGATTAAGAGGAAGTACCCTCCTAAACTTTTATACCTACATTTAATTTACAGAACATTTTTCAGCTCATTTACAAGCGAAAAATATATCAAACAAAAGGCTTGCATAATTATAAAATCAAATAGTTAACAATGTATAAAAACGTAACAATATTCACATTACTATATCTTCTTCTAGGTCAAATAACTGTGTATGGGCAAGAACGACTTGAATGGGAAAATCCAGAAATATTTCAAATCAATAGAGAGTATCCTCATGCTACTTTTTATCGTCATGAAACCAAAGAGTCAGCATTAAAATCTAAGGCTTATGAAGGATCACCTTTTTATCAATCACTCAATGGAGTATGGAAATTTAATTGGGTTAAAAAACCTTCAGAAAGACCTCAGTTTTTTTATAGAGATGATTACGATGTTTCAGATTGGGATGATATAAAAGTTCCTGCAAATTGGGAAATGGAAGGCTACGGTATTCCACTATATGTAAGTGCCGGGTATACGTTTAAAGTAAATCCGCCATTTATAGATCATAGCTATAACCCAGTGGGGAGTTATAAGAGAGAGTTTACGATTTCTGCCGACTGGAAAGAAAATAAAGAGGTCTATCTATACTTTGGTGCTGTAAGAAGTGCCATGTATATCTGGGTTAATGGTCAGAAAGTAGGATATAATGAAGGAAGTAAAACGCCTGCCGAGTATAATATTTCAAAATATATTAAATCAGGGAAAAACAAATTAGCAGTAGAAGTATATCGATGGTCTGATGCCTCTTATATGGAAGACCAGGATTTCTGGCGATTAAGTGGGATCGAAAGAGATGTGTATGTATATGCCACACCAAAAGTTACTATGAGAGATTATCGATCAATAGCTAGCTTAGATGATACCTATACCGATGGACAATTTGATGTACATATAGCCTATAGAAATACCAGCGGGAAGAATGCTAAAGGGCATACTGCAGAGGTGAAACTAATGGATGGAAAAAAGGAAGTGCTTTCTTTTGCTAAATCAAGTGACATTCTTGTCGGAGATCAATCCAGTATAAAATTTAATGGAGTCATCCCAAAAGTAAATAAATGGTCGGCAGAAACTCCTTATTTGTATACATTACTCATTACCTTAAAAGATAAAAAAGGAAATCTACTAGAAGCTGTTAAATCTAAAGTAGGCTTTAGAAAAATAGAGATCAAGAATAGCCAGTTTTTGGTGAATGGAATGGCCGTCTATCTAAAAGGCGCTAATCTACATGATCATGATGAGGTTACAGGACATGTGGTGAGCGAAGAATTAACGATGAAAGATCTTCGGGTTATGAAAGAGTATAATCTGAATGCCATCAGATGTAGTCATTATCCTAAAGATGAACATTTCTATCGGCTTTGTGATGAATATGGATTTTATGTGGTAGATGAAGCCAATATAGAAAGTCATGGTTTAGGAGCTAGTAACCAACGAGGGTTTGATAAAGATTTGAAAGCACAATCTATACACCCTGCCTATCAACCAGAGTGGAAAGCTATGCACTTAGATAGAACCATCCGAATGTATGAAAGAGATAAAAATTTTGCCAGTGTAGTGACATGGTCTTTGGGAAATGAAGCAGGTAACGGGCAGAATTTTTTTGCCACCTATGATTGGTTGAAGAAAAAAGATAAGACACGACCAGTACAGTATGAAGGAGCAACCAAGTTCGAGAATTCAGATATTCAGGCTCCGATGTATGCAAGGATACCCGGATTAATAAAATATGCAGAAAATAACCCTAAAAGACCTTTTATTCTATGTGAATATGCCCATGCAATGGGTAATAGCGTTGGAAACCTTCAGGATTATTGGGATGTCATCGAAAAATATGATGTACTACAAGGTGGTTTTATTTGGGATTGGGTAGATCAAGGGTTGATCACTAAAGATGCAAACGGTAAACAATACTATGGATATGGTGGAGACTTTGGCTCACAAGGACTCAGGCACTCAAATAATTTTTGCCTTAATGGGATCGTTAATCCTGACCGTTCACCACACCCTGCTTTATTTGAAGTGAAAAAAGTATATCAATACATAAAATTTAAAGAATTTGATAAGGTAACTGGGATGCTTACTTTATACAATGGTTATGACTTTACGGATTTGAATAAGTTTGCTTTCTCTTGGGAGCTACTTAAAAATGGAGAGCCCGTCGCTGATGGAGATTTTGACCCCCAAAGTTTAGCTCCACATAATACAAAAGATGTTAAAATTCAACTTCCCCAATTTGATAATGACAGCGAGTATTATTTAAGTGTAAAGGCAGTGTTGAAAGCATCCGAGGGCCTCCTCAAATCCGGTCATGAAGTTGCTAAAGAAGAGTTTCAGCTAACCACGGGAACTCCTAATGTGTTTCAGCCAAAAAAAGCAGGAGAGCTAGTAGTGAAATCAACAAAGACAGATCTTGAAATAAAAGGGAAGGAGTTTAAGATCATTTATGATAAAAACTCAGGGCACCTTGTATCATTAGATTATGGTAATGGTAATGTACTGCAATCACCGATAGTGTCAAATTTTTGGAGAGCACCTATAGACAATGATTATGGATTTAAAATGCAAAATAAATTCGTGGTTTGGAAAAAAGCTTCGCAAGATCAAGGGTTAAAAAAAATAGCTAGTGTAGATGAAAATAAAAAAAGTATTACTAATGGTTTATTAAAGAATAACGCTGTGATTATCGAAACCTCATATCACTTACCAGATGTATCAGGAGAGGTAAAAGTCAATTATACAATTAATGGAGGGGGAGAAGTACTTGTATCGACAGAACTCATAGGGGTATCAGATACATTGCCTAATCTTCCTCGGTTTGGTAATAATTTGGTGCTAAAAAATGAATATCAACACGTAGAATGGTATGGTAGAGGACCACATGAAAACTATGTCGATAGAAACTCTACAGCATTTGTGAGGAATTATAAAGCAAAAGTAAAAGACTTATATTTTCGTTACATTAGACCACAAGAAAATGGATATAAGACCGATGTACGAGAGGTGAAATTTGTGAATGATAAAGGTGATGGAATTGCCTTTTTAGCTACAAAAAAACACGTAAGCTTTAGTGCACATCACCAATTGAATAGTGATTTTGATGCCGGTTTTAAGAAAATACAAAGACATACAATAGATATTCCAGAGAGAGCATTAGTCAATGTCAATATTGATTATAAACAAATGGGAGTAGGAGGAGATACCAGCTGGGGAGCCATGCCTCTTGATCCATATATGATTCCGTCAGGAAATATGAAATATGAATATATCATCAAGCCAGTAAAAAAGGATTGATTAGCAAAAAGTATAATTATTTTAACCCGATTTATGCATTATCCCATTCCCGACCCTTCTCAAGGGGAAGGTGGTCAAAAGTCCTTTCCTTTGGAAAGGATTTAGGATAGGATACATTGCTATTTATCAAGTAAATCTAAACTACAGTTTAGATTTTATAATGCATAAATCGAGTTTAATTTATTAAAATCAAAAAATCACACTAATGAAACAGATATTAATAACCTTTCTAATTGTTTTTTCCTTATTTTCTTGTACACAGAGCCAACTTCCTAAATTAGAGTTGTCTTATGAAAATGCCAAAGTTTTTACCAAAGGGAATGAACTTATAGTGGCTACCGGAAAGATTGAAAGAGTATATAAGCTAACTGATTATGGACTAACCACCACAATGTTTAAAGAGTACTCATCTTCAAAAGAGTGGGTTAAAGCAGATACAGGTGTATGCGATTGGGAAATTGGTGAAAATGTATTAGGAAACCTGGTATCGATCAATGCCAAGATATCCGACGATGAGAAATTTACTAATACACACATTTTAGTAGAGGCAGAATTTGAATATCCCGAAAAGCAGACAATGGTGAAATATACTATTTGGGTCTATCCAGATGCACAAGGATTAAGAACACAACTTCAGTTAAAAGCAATGCCGGGCTATGCTGCACAGGATGAGAAATTTACAACAGATATTACTGAAACTCTTCAATTATCCGAAAAACCTAATGAAGTTATTGCATTCGGACTCATGCAAGGGATTAAAACCAATATGGACAATGATTTACTAACAGAAAAGTATTTAGCGTTTGAAGATCAAAAGATTGATTGGGCAAGTGGTACTATACTATCCGGAAAAGAAGACGGGATAGTTTTGATCAAAGAATCCAATAAATCAACAAGTTTAAGGAAAGAAGGAGATGTTGCGACTGGTGAATTTGAAATTTCAAACCATAAAATTACCATATCAGGAGCAGGTATGTTTCCAGCTGACCTAAAAACAGATCAATACACAAATTCATGGGCAAATTGGGTGATCTTGTATTCGGGTGGAGAGGATAATGCTAACATAGCACTCAAGCAATTTGATAGGTTAAGATATCCTGTACATCCAGATCGTGACATCATTATGATGGCCAATACCTGGGGTAGTGAAGACAAACCAACAGAGTGTATTTATGCAGCAAGAGAAGAAAATGTATTGAAAGAGATAGAAAGTGTAGCAGATTTAGGTATTGACCTCTTGCAGATTGATGAAGGGTGGCAAAATAATGAATGGATGCCAGCAAAGCATTCCAAAGAATTTCAACGAATAAAATTTATTAAAGAAGACTATCCTATTTATCCTGAAGGCTGGAAAAATGTTCGTAAAAAAGCAGACTCTCTTAATGTGAAACTTGGGCTTTGGGCTGCATGGACTATTACAGAAGATAAACTGAAAACAAACTACGACAGCGGGAACTTTTCTTCTTTTAAACTGGATTTTGCTAATCTAAAAACCGTTGAAAAACGAGATGAACTCATAGGCAAGGCCAGAAGCCTTATCAAGTATGCCGATTACAAAACTATTGTTAATTGGGATGTTACCGAGATTGCCCCAAGAGCAGGTTATTTTTATGGTAGAGAATATGGAAACATATATCTAGAAAATAGGAAGATTAATACAGAACGTGAGAATGTAATGTATATACCATACAAAGTATTAAAAGATGCCTGGCAGCTTTCTAAATATGTTAACTTGAATAAGTTTCAGCTTACAGTTCAAAACATCGATATGGCTGGAGATAAAACAAAAACAGATGCTCATTTGCATAACCATCCTTATGCCGTAGCTATTACTTTAATGGGAAGCCCTATATTTTTTCAGGAAACTCATTATTATACTAAAGAAGCACGAGAGCAGATTAAACCTTTATTAGCAATCTATAAAAAACACAGACCAGATATTTATAAGGGATATGTTTTTCCGATAGGGGAAGAACCCGATAATCAAAGTTGGACAGGTTTTCAAAATCACAATGCAAAAACGAATTCGGGTTATCTTACTGTTTTTAGAGAATTGAACAACAATGAAGCTTCTAAAGAAATGACTCTTAAATACGTGAAAGATGCTGAGGTAAAACTCATAAACTTAATGACTAATGAAGAGAAGGTTGTAAAAATGAATGGCAGCAATATTCAGTTCGCAATAGACCAACCGGCTGGATATCAATTTCTTCATTATGAAGTTTTAAACTAATTAAATATGAGGATTTCTCTTTCTTTGTTAGCTGTATGTATGTTTTTGAATATACAGGCACAAGACGAAAAAAAACCAAATATTGTTTTTTTTCTTGTAGATGATTTTGGTTGGAGTGATCTTGGGTGTTATGGCAGTGAATATTATGACACGCCTACTATTGATAAACTGGCAAAAGAAGGAATGGTATTTACCGATGCGTATATGATGCCTACCTGTTCACCTTCAAGAGCAAGTCTTATGACAGGTAAATATCCACCAGGAACAGGAGTATATACTGTGGATTGGTATGCCGGTACTCCTAAAAAAATGCAAAGAGTAAAAGGGATAAAATCAAAGCGTTTTATTGCTGAAGAGGAAATAACTATTGCAGAGGTGCTAAAAGAAGCCGGCTATACCAATGGTCATTTCGGTAAATGGCACTTGGGAGACAAACCAGAAACCAGTCCTAAGGGACAAGGATTTGATGTTAATATCGGTGGCTGCAAATCAGGGAGTCCTAAAAGCTTTTTTAGCCCTTATGGTATTGAAAATATTGCTCCTCAAAAAGAAGGTGTTTATCTTACTGATGTTCTAACAGATGGTGCTTGTAATTTTATCACAGAAAATAAGAACAAACCATTTTTCTTGTATTTCCCATTTTATCAGGTACATGTTCCGCTACACGCAAAAAAAGAATGGGCTGAGAAATATGTAGGAAAACAAGCCCATGGACAACAAAATGTCCCTGCTTATGGTGCAATGGTGAGTTATATGGATTATAGTGTTGGTCGGGTTCTTGATCAATTAGAGGAACATGGACTTACCGATACTACCATAATTATATTTACTTCAGACAATGGTGGTCAAATTGTAGCGACATCTAATTCGCCATTAAGAGGACAAAAAGGAAACCTTACCGAGGGAGGAATCAGAGTACCTCTCATTGTAAAATGGCCAAAGAAAGTGAAGCCCGGAACAATAGAAAAAACACCTGTAACTGTTGTAGACTATTATCCTACTCTGGCAGAGATGGCTGGTACGAGTATTCCTAAAAATAAGATGATAGACGGGGAGAGTTTTATACCATTACTGAAACAAGAAGGACAGCTAAAACGTGATGCGATCTATTGGCATTTGACATCATATAACGGAAATGGACGATCCAATTCTTTGTTGTGGCAATACCCGGGAGGTGCCATTCGAAAAGGAGATTGGAAGTTAATAGAGAATTTTGAAAATGACTCTTTAGAATTGTATAACCTGAAAAATGATATAGGCGAAACAAAAAATTTGAGAGACCAATATCCACAAAAAACCAAAGAACTTTTAAAAGATCTCGTACTATGGCAAGAAAGCACAAATGCTCCTATTCCCAGAGAAGCGAATCCAGATTTTGAAGAAAATTCTCTTGACTGGATTGTGAACGCAAATAAAGCGAGGAACATAAAAGAAACAGAACGACTTACTTTGATAAAATGATATATCTCAAAATCAAAAACATTAAGTTAATCTTGGGCACTATTCTAATACTGCCTCTTTTGATTCATTGTCAATCTTCAGTATCTAAAAACAATGCAAAACCAAATATCATTTTTATTTTGGTCGATGATTTTGGTTGGAATCAAGTAGGTAGTTATGGAACTGAAATTGTACATACTCCAAACCTTGATAAACTAGTAAAAGAAGGAGCAAAATTTAATAGTGCCTATGCTATGCCACAATGTTCTCCAACAAGAGCGGCATTTTTATCGGGTAAATACCCTGCAAGATCAGGAATGACCAAAGTAATCAATAATCGATTTTGGGGGAACGCTCCGATGCTCACTCCCAAAGTGAGGAAAAAACTACCTACAGAATGGTATACACTAGCCAAAATGCTTAAAAGTGCTGGATATACTACTGGTATGAGTGGCAAATGGCACGTAGGAGATAATTATCCTGCCGCTCCAATCAAAGAAAAATATGGGATGACATATTTTAATGCCTATGGTTTTGATTGGGTTGGAAATGCAGCAGAGGGGAATGCAAAAAAGGATAAAGCGGTGATGGATGTCACCAATGAAATTATTGACTTTATCAATCAAAGCAAGGACAATCCTTTTTTTGCTTTTGTTTCACATTTTACGACACATTCTCCGCTTGCGGCACCAGATGTTTTGATAGAAAAATATGTAAAAAAAGGGTATCCTAAAATGACTGATAAATGGGGTGTAGTGTCTGAGAGACCTACTGCAGATTTTTTGGCAATGACCGAACATTTAGATTATTCGGTAGGATTAATAGTTGAAAAAATTGAAAAACTAGGCCTAGCAGAAAACACATTAATAGCAGTAATTGGAGATAATGGGGCATTAGGAAGGTTTTGGGATCATTCACCATTACGAGAGTCTAAAGGTTCTTTATACGAAGGAGGAATACGAGTACCGCTGATTATGAAATGGCCAAAAACCATTAAATCAGGGAAAGAAATCGAAACCCCCGTTCATATCATTGATATGTACCCCACTTTTATGGAAATAACAAATGCTGAAACACAGAAGGGTTATAAAATAGATGGAGAGAGTTTGATACCGTTACTAAGTGGTGAAGGAAAATTTACAAGAGATGAGTTGTATTTCCATCATCCACATTATGTACCTATGTATGGAAAAACACCAGGGAGTATTGTAAGAAAAGGTGATTATAAATTGATTTATTATTTTGGTGATTACCTTAATACTGAAGGCTTGGATGCCGAGCATAAAAAATTGTACGGCAAACTCGAACTAGGTAAAAAAATAGAACTTTTTAACCTAAAAGAAGATATCGGAGAAAAGAAAGATCTTTCAAAGGATATGCCTGAGAAAGTTGAAGAAATGATGGTATTGCTTAAAAATTGGTGGAGTGAGACAGGTGCTTCTTTGCCAACAGTAAACCCAAATTATAACCCCGAGGATCCTTTTGAAAATATGACTGATAAAGAAAGATGAGAGTATTAAAAGTATTATTGATTATTGGTATTATCCTATGCAGCGCATTTTTGTTAGCTCAAGAGAAGAGTAAGCCAAATATCGTGTTTATATTGGTAGATGATTTGGGTTGGACAGACACCGGTTTTAGTGGTAGTCGTTATTACGAGACTCCGTATATGGATCAACTGGCTCAAGAAGGAGCTATATGTACACAAGCATATGCTGCAGCTGCTGTATGTTCACCTACACGAGCATCTATTCTTACTGGTAAATACCCAGCCAAAATACAATTAGCGACCCATATTCCATCTATGGGAAAAGATTGGAATATGGGTGTTCCGCCAGAGAATGCAGAATTTACACTCCATCACCCTGCTAGCCGAAAACAAAGTGGTATCCCAAACAGAAACTACCTTCCATTAGAAGAAATTACTATTGCAGAGGTGCTCAAAAAAGAAGACTATTATACGGGATATATAGGGAAATGGCACTTGGGTTATGAAGGTTATCACCCCATTGATCAGGGGTTTGATTGGCAAATGGGAGTAAGCAATTGGGGGCAGCCCATGAGTTATTATGCTCCGTATCAACGTGAGAGAGGAGGAGTAACGTATCAAATTGAAAGTCTTCAACAAGGGTTACAAAAAGGAGAATACCTTACGGATAGATTGGGTAGAGAAGCAGTAGGTTTTATACAACGAAATAAACAAAAACCTTTTTTTCTACAACTTTCATTTTATTCAGTACATACTCCTATTCAGCCACCAAAAGATAAAGTATCTTATTTTGAAGAAAAAGAGAAAACCGAAAATCATCAAAATGCTTCCTATGCTGCTATGATTAGTAAGGTAGATGAAAATATAGGTAAAGTTTTACATACATTAAAAGAACTAGAGCTTGAAAAAAATACGATAGTTGTATTATATAGTGATAACGGTGGGTTATCTGGTGTTACTTCTAACCATCCTTTGAGAAAAGGTAAAGGACACGCTTATGAAGGAGGTATACGAGTGCCTTTAGTAATTAAATTTCCAAACAAAATAAAAGAAGGTCAAATCATAGATACGCCTATAACTAGTGTTGATTTTCTACCAACATTTTGTGCAGTAGCTGATGTTGAGATAGAGTTGAAGCAACAAATAGATGGAAAAAACATACTACCACTTTTATATAATGATAAGACTAGTTTAAATAGAAGTTTATATTGGCATTTCCCTCATTATCGAGGTAAAAATATCGTGCCTTATAGTATTATTCGTGATGGAGATTGGAAGCTTATAAAAAGATATGAAGGAGCAGCATTCGAATTGTTTAATTTACAAGATGACCTATCTGAAAAAGTTGATTTGGCTCTAGAAATGCCAGATAAAGTCTTAGAATTGAATAAAAAACTCGAAGAATGGATACAAAATGCAGGAGTGAAGATTCCGAAACTTACACCCTTAAAGGATTAAAAAACTAGGTGAAGATGTTACACAAAAATTTTATAGGATATATGAATAAGTTTGATCTACCAATCTTCAAACTCATTACCCTTCTTTTTATAGTAATGTACTTAAACGCCTGCAAGGATACTTCAAAAGCAAATAAGCTAGAAGAAAAGAAGCTTAACATTATTTTTATCATGGCAGATGATTTGGGATACGGTGAGTTGGGAGCTTATGGTCAAAAAGTAATTCAAACTCCTAATATTGATCAACTGGCTAGGGAAGGCAAAAAATTCACTAATTTTTATGCAGGAGGCCCGGTATGTGGTCCTTCTCGCGCATGTTTAATGACGGGGCTGCATCAAGGAAATGGTTTTATAAAAGGGAATCCTGGCGGAAAACCCGAAAAGGAAACGCTACGCCCGCAGGATTTGACTTTTCCTGAGGAACTCAAAAAAGCAGGATATTATAACACCTGTATCGGTAAATGGGGATTGGGACCTAAAGGCAGTACCGGTTACCCGTTAGAAAAAGGTTTTGATTATTTTGTGGGATATGACACACATGTTGCAGCGCACAATTATTACCCTAAAAAGATCTGTAAAAATGAGGAATGGATGGCATTAGAGGAAGGTACATACAGCCATAATGTGTTTACGAATGAGGCTCTTGATTTTCTAAATAAAAAACAGGAATCTCCATTTTTCTTATATCTGGCATATACCATACCACATAGCCCGCATAATCCACCTTCAATGGTGCCGTATGAGGATATGGACTGGCCTGATAAGGCTAAAAAATATGCAGCTATGATCACATTAATGGATACAGATATAGGTCGAATAATGAGTACATTAAAGAAACAAGGCTTGGATAAAAATACATTGGTGATATTTACCAGTGACAATGGGGCAGATGTACAGGTGGGTAAAATTAGTGAAGAATGGCACAACCTTTTTAATAATAATGGAAGATTTAGAGGAGGTAAACGCAGTGTGTATGATGGCGGAATTCATGTGCCATTTATTGCCTGGTGGCCAGAACGTATTAAACCTGATACTATAGATGAAGTTTTAGCTTTTCAGGATATTATGCCCACCATGATGGAATTGACTGGTCTTGAAAAACCAGTTAAAACAGATGGAATATCTATAATTCCTTTGTTGTTTGACACAAAAGATACATTTGTTGGCCATAAGATGTTGTATTGGGAGTTTATACGACAGAGTAAAGAAGGAGGGAGCCAACAAGCTGCTTTAGATGTAAAAACCGGATATAAAGCAGTACGGTTTGGTGGTAAAAGTGAAATCAAACTATACAATATTCTTAAAGATCCAGAGGAGGTTAACAGGATTTATAATGGTAAAGACAATGAAGTATTAATACTAAAAAATTATCTGGATACCATGAGAACAGAAAGTCCGTATTGGCCAATGCCAGCACATGGCTGGTCTCAACATAACCCTTGGGAACCTGTGGATTAAAAATGATTATACTCTAGTATATTATGTTAGGTTTCTTAAAATATAAATTTTTTAATTGAACATAACGTCTCGTATAAGAAACGTAGGGCAGGTGATAGGCGATACGTTTCGGATTGGTACTAAGCCAAATATAAATATTTTGCTTTTATCTTTTTTCTAGTAAACGCCAAATTTTATAGTTGGCGACTTTGCAAATAAACATTGATCTTTCGATTAAGCATAAAAGCCCGATGTTTTCTTATACATTGTTAGCTATCGTTATTTTGAAAATACTTTTCTGAAAAATCAATTACCTCTTTTGTTGATATACCATCTGTTGAGGAGCCTCTATAAGAGTAATAATCTTCATCTTTTTTTTCGAAATCAGTCCAATTATTATGTAAGCACCTCATCAAGTTAATTAACTTTGCTGTAGCGATATTAAAATCAATCAGTTGACTTTTTACGAAATAATATTCATATTCGTTTAAGAGGAAGTTATCCACATCCATTTGTCTTATTTTTTCATAAAGGTCACCTCGTTTAAAATTAATTAAGGTTCTCTCCATAATTTCTAAAACCTGTATTGATGATTTTATATATTCAGGAAGTTGATAAATTTCATTTTTGGCATCAAAATAAGAAAACTCACCTTGTGAAATGTAATTAAATGTCCTATTAATTTTGATTAATAATTCTTCTTTGTAGGTAAAAAATTGAACAAAAGTTTTAACGTGAATAGCAATATCTTTTGGTATTAATTCTTTTTTGAAATAGTCTTTAAATTTTAGATCGGGAATATTCAAAGCTTCTTTAAGTGTTCTGATGCCCTTACCATTATTTCTGTCCTTTAAGAGTAGTGCTTTTAAAATTTCTGTTAGTTCTTGTTTTAGATAAACTCTATAGATTCCTTTTTTTCTACTAGCCTCTGTAAACAAACCATTTTGATTCGTTTCTAAAACTGCAATGATATCTCCAAATTTATCAAAAGTGTATCGCCATCTGCCTAGCTGTTTTTCCATTAATGAATTATTTACTAACTCATCAATGAAAAGATGTTGTATTAGTGGCATATTTTCATAGTCTTTTTTTGTGTAAAAATCCCACGCTTGTTGTCTAACAAAGGCTATAAGATTTATATCTTTACCCTCTTCTTTTAATTTTAAAAAGTGTTTGAACTCTTCAAAAGTTACAGTTGTATTAGTTTCATTGTCCAATTGAAATTCATATCCAGGCTTAACTCCTATAATTAAGAAATAATAATCAGAGGCTTCTATTCTTGATTTACAATTATCTAATGAATCTTTATCGCAATCAGCTCCAAAATCTGGCTCTTCAGACATTAACACACGAAATCCGCTTTTACCTAAAAAATATTTTAAAGCGCTTCGGAGATCATAAAATTCGGATATTATAGAACTAAGAAAGATTGTTGGTTGTAGGTTCATTATGATTAATGTTAAATTTTAATTTAAAATTACCATAAAATTCATTTGCTAATTTAATAAATGAATAAGTTTTATAGAGGAAATGATAGCTAACTATATATCTTTTATGTGAGTAGCTAATTTAATAAATCTAAGCACGATTTTATACTTTTTTATTGCAACATAGGTGCGAGTTTAGTTTATTACTTGTTAGTGTTAGTTTTCAGTCTATTTTTCATCTACTGAAGATTATTAGGAAGCCAAACTTATTTCAGAAGAAAAATCAAAAAATCGATAACAAAGCCTCTTAACTCCTCTTAGTACCTCACAGTGCTCATTTTCTATCTGGTGATCTGTGTTGGAATGATTAAAGGTAGTGTTGTTCAAAAAATCATTAGTCATTAATACATAGGAATGACTTTTTACTTCGTTTTTTAAAAGTAGATGCGATTCTAATACCGTCTTTCCGTAAAGTTTTTTGAAATCTGCAATGCGATATTGTGTGATTTGACCATAATGTACAATCATTTTTAATGATAAGTTTAGAGTACCAGTTAGCTTTTTGTTAATCTTTTTCATATTGTTAGCGAAATTATTCCTCATTAATTGGAATTGCTTTAGAACTGATGTATAGCTCGGGGGAGATCCGAATTTATAATACAATATAGCGTCCCCTTCTATCTCCGAAATATGTAGGCCAAGCTGATTCATTTCTGTTATCGATGAAAGAAGCTTTGATAAAATATCCCTTCCGGTGATCAGGTCTGTGTTGTATACAAGTTGAGTAAACCCACTAATGTCTACGATTATAATAGTTCCTTTGGTAGGAGGATTACTTGTTTTATGTAAAGAATGAAAATGTTCCATAATTTTATTGTTTCTTGAGTATCATACCAGCATGGTAAAGAATACCATCTTTAAATTCTCCATCTGCAACAAAGCCGGTATCATCTTTATAATCTATATGATTGCCAGTTATTTTGTAGCTTCCTTGGTATGCACTTTGACGATTACCTCGTGCTTCATCATATCGGTTATTAGGTAAGAGTTCGTGGCGTATATAACCATCTTCTGTAACCCACATGCCGATATATTCTTTAGTTTCTTCTACTGTTTTGTTGCTGTTCATAGTTTTCAGTTTATTTAATTCATAAGTGTCTAAAAATGCCATGACTTCAATGATGCTATCCTGTCGCATTTTCATCATCCAAGCGTAATGGTTTTCGTAGGTATTACCTTGGTTTGTTTGGGTTTTTCCTTTCCAGTTTAACCATATAATATCATCTTCGGCCGTTATGCTAATCAATTCTGGTTTTATCGAACTTTTCAGCATTTGAGTAATGGGGATCACTGCATTTTTTATAAAGTCTTCCTTTCCTTGATAGGTGCCACTGTAAGGTGCTCGTCCCGTGACAGTCCATATCACTTGCTGCTGAAGAAGATCGAAAATGCTTCCTTGATTTTTGCTCCATTCTTCGAATTTCATGAGCACGGTCTCTTTATTGCGCTCTGCTATTTTATCTGCTATTTTTCCGTTTTGCCCGGTACAAGAAAACAGGTTCGTTATCAAAATGAAAAGGCCTAGGAAAAGAACGGAAACATTGAATTTCCGTTCTTGATGTTGATTATTCTGCATTGGTGTTGATTTTTAGTAAATGTGAATAATTCATATAATTTCTGTTGACATTCCTAATTGCTGGTTGCTTGCCATTTCAGCTTGAATTCTTTCGATTTTCATTCCAGCATGTTGGTACGCATCCTTACCTAAAAATAAATGTACTAGAGGCGCCTCTTGCTCACTGACCTTGATAAGCACTTCTGCTGCTTTTTCAGGATCATTAGGTTGGTTACCATCAATTTGATTTAAATGAGCCTGTTCTGATTCTCTTGCAGATTCATAGACTTTGATAGGATTAGCAGGAGTTTTTACTGAACCTTTTGAGAGGAAATTGGTTCGAAAATATCCTGGATAGACCAAAGTCACATGTACCCCAAACTCATTCATCTCTTCGGCTAACGCTTCAGTAAATCCGGCTACAGCAAACTTAGTAGCACAATACAATCCAAATCCCGGGAAGTTACCAATATAGCCTCCTATCGAAGAGATGTTAAAAATGTGCCCGGACTTTTGTTCGCGTAAAAAGGGTGTTGTGTGGCGAATGACATTTAACGAACCGAAAACATTTACATCAAAACTGCTTTTGACTTCTTTATCACTCAATTCTTCTAAAGTTCCAGTCTGAGCGAAACCAGCATTATTGACAACTACATTAATGGTTCCAAAATGATTGACTGTTTTAGCAATCACTTCTTTGACGTTGTTGTCATTCGTTACATCCATTTCTACCGGTAGAAATGTTTCTGAAGCATCCCCTATTTCATTGATTAGAGATTCAGCATTGCGAGAAGTAGCAGCAACACGATAGCCGTTTAATAAGAGTTTTTTTACCAGAGTTAGTCCCATTCCTTTAGAAGCTCCGGTTACAAACCATACTTTTTTAGTATTCATAATTTCTAGTTTTTAATTATAAATACAAAGTTGATTTAAAAGCTCATCTTCTAATTATGCTATACAAATCAAAACTTATCAAAATCAAACCTGCCGGCCGGTCAGGCGGGCATTTCTAAAAGAAGAAGGAGTAAGAGAAAGTTGTTGCTTAAAAAATTTATTAAAATGGGTTACTTCGTTAAAACCAAGTGCATGAGCAATTTCAGAAATATTCCATGCGCTATGCTTGAGTAATATTTTGGCTTCTTGCAGAATACGTTCTTGAATAACCTTAGATGTGGACTTTTGTGTAGTCTTTTTTAAGGCCCTATTTAGGTGATTAACGTGTATAGCTAATTGATCGGCAAAGGCTGCTGGTGTACGAAGATTTAATCGTTGACGGGTGTCGTCTATAGGAAATTGTCTTTCTAAAAGCTCCATAAAGATAGTAGTGATCCTATGGGAGGCATTAGTTTCTTTTTTATGAAGATTGTTAGAGGGGTGAAGTTTCATCGCCTTATGGATCAATTCAAATACAAGTGTTCGTAGCATATCGTATTTATGGATGTACTCAGAATTAATCTCATCAAACATGCGCTCATAGATTACACTTATTTCTTCTGCTTGATTTTCTGATATCTCAAATATGGGCGTTCCATTGGGTTGAAAAAGGGAATAATTATTAAAATTTCCAAACTGATGAAAAAATGAATCAGTAAACACGCAGAAGTAACCAGATTGCACTTTGTCAATTTCTTCCCAGTTATAAGGAACTTGAGGGTTGGCAAATAATAAAGCTCTTTTCTTAATTTCTATTACTTTATCAGCATAATGTACTTTGTTATTTCCTCTGATAAGGCTTATTTTAAAATAGTCTCTTCTGCTATAGGGAACCGGTTTTGCATTGGATCCTACGAAAGGCTCTAGCCTGAATACATTGAAGTGCCCAATCTCCTTATGAATACTATCTGGTACCCAATTAAGTTTGTGTTTATAAAAATCCTCTAAACTTTCAATTGAATTCATAATACAAAGTTATAAAATTCAAATAAGTTTTGCATGTAATCGTAGCAATTAATGAATGTCAGAAATTCGTTGGAGATATTGTTTATCCGTTGTTTTATGAGAACCTGTAGATTGAAAAGAATAACTATTCTTAACGAATATAATGCATAAAAAATAAGGCACCTTAGAAAGGTTATATTCTAAGGTACCCTCAATCAATAATTAAAAATACACTATTAGGGGGTATTATTATTAATTCTTTATAAAACGTTTTGTAGAAGATCCATCAACTTTTAGCATATACATACCGCGTTTTAGATTCGAAACATTTAATCGACCATTATATGTAGCATTCAGGACTTGTGTTCCATTACGATCAAAAATAGCTACTGTAGCATTCTTAGGAATCCCTTGTATCGCTATATAATCATTAGCCGGGTTTAACCATCAGTCGGTGTCTTGAGTATGTTTTTCTTTCATTTCATGCGTTGTGCCTTATGTCCCTTCCGCAACGGAATTTGCGGAAGAGCGGACCTTGAGCCTAATTAACAAATGCTTTCGACCTGCTTCACTCCGAATCAGCATGAGTATGGACACCCTGTCGCTGATCTACCATTCGCCCAATAAACCATATAAATGGCTCGACTTGCCCTTTTAGCACACAGGCCCCCTTACAAATGCTATCAAGCAGTCCTTGTACATCAGATGACTGCAAAGCAGAAACCGCGGCTCTATCAGTAAAAAGTAACGAACAAGAAGGCAAATCACAACGCTTATGAGTACTTAATGTCACGTCTCTATCTTTACATAAAATTGTGATGGGTTCAGACGGTTCAGAAACACGAACAGATATGGCAAGATTTGGGGTTGGAGCAGAATCTTCAGCTATAGATTTTTTCAGGTAGTCAGCGAATGCATTGGCCCAGACCTCGACATCGGCATGCGTTATGTTTAAGTCTCTTGTTTCATCAAGTGTTGCAGCGAGTTGCTCATCTACTTCACGTTCTGCTTCGAAGAGCGCTTCTAGCGTTTTGTCCACATCTTCACGTGTATGAGCGGCCGAGCAGATAAGTCTCAAGCGGCCTCGCCCGATTTCTACAATGGGATAGGTAACTGCCAATGTTTGAACGCCACGTTCATATAAGCTCTGTACTATTGCATACAATTTATCTTTGTCGCCAAAATGAGGAGTGACAATAGGTCCGTCTCCAGTTCCTAGATCATACCCTTCCTCTTCGAATCGCCGGCGCATGTAACGGGTCATATCCCACAATTGCTCACGCAATGTATCATCAGAACGTAGGCGCCGTAATGATGCGAGTGCTGCTGCTATATCTGCTGGACTAATGGAAGCTTGAAAGATATAGGCTCTAGAAGACGACTTCAAAAGGTCAATATGCTCCTGGCTAGCCGCAATAACTCCACCAATACTACCTAAGGCTTTGCTAAGTGTTGTCATGATGAAATCCACCTCTTCAGTAACGCCTTGAGCAGCACAAATACCGGCTCCACCTTCACCGTAAAAGCCAAAAGAATGGGCTTCGTCTACGAGTACGAGTGCATTATGTTTTTTTGCTGTACGTACGATTTCTGCAACCGGTGCAGTACCTTCGCCCATGCTATATACGCTTTCCAAAACCACTAGAACAGTACGATAGGGTGATACTTCGGATTTAAGGACTGCCGCCAGATCAGATGCATTATTATGTTTGAACGTTCTAATAGTCGCACCGCTTAGACGAGCGCCATCAACAATAGATGCATGACAGAGCTGATCGATAACAACAACATCGTTTTTACCCAGAAGCCCTGAAATCGCTCCAAGATTAGCGGTGTACCCAGTCGGAAACAGACAAGCGCTGGGCTTTCCTACCAAATCGGCAAACTCTTTCTCGAACTCCAGGTGTTGATTGGTCATACCTGTCGCTGCTGCCGAGATGCCCATTCCGGTACCAAAACGCTCTAAAGCAATAGAAGCTTCCTCGATAACTTTTGGATCTCGGTTCAATCCAAAATACAGATTGGTCGACCATATAATGGCTTCTTGCTCTTCATCATTATAGGAATCACTTACAACACCTCTAGCTGCGCTTCCCGTTTGCAATACCTTACCATAAGGGTTTCTGCGATTGCCGTTTACCATGTGCATGAGTTCTTGAACCAGCTTGCTCTTATCAGTAGCGCTCCATGAAGGGGCATTCGCAGCCTGAAATGTCGGATGACTGGACTGAATATTGGTTTGGAAGCTGGCAAGTGTATCTGTAGTCACACTAGGTCGCTTACCTGCTGAGCAGGAATCAGTGCCACTTCCCATCATATTGGTAATATAATTGACCAGTGCATTTGGGGTGGAGTGTTCAAAGATCACATACGCTGACAATTCTCGGCCCAATAATTTAGAGAGTCGACTACTAAACTCTAAAGTAGTTAGCGAGTCGAGACCAAGGCTATCGAATGAATCGTTTGGTAATACGTGTGCGGGATCACCTAAGTTAAGGAGTGAAGCCACCTCACTCTGAATGATCGATAGTATCCCTGCTTGCTGTTCGTTATTTGAGCCTAACAAACCTTGTATGAGCATACTGGTGCTATCGACTGCGTCGGTACTTTGGGAGATTGCAACTGTGTCTTTTTCAACATTCACCTGCTCTTCCAGGTTCATGAGTTTCTTGCGATCGAGTTTGTCATTGGGTAAAACAGGCAGTGCCTTTAGGTATTTTACAACCTGAGGAACCATATACTTTGGTAGTCGTTGTGATAAATAAGACTTGACCTTTGTCTCTGTCACCGCTTCATCTCTACGTACAACATAGACGACTAGTATTTTCTGACCAATACCTCCATCTACGGCTACTGCAGCCGCAGCGTCAACACCTTGCATCGACTCAAGTGTCGACTCAATTTCTTCAAGTTCAATTCTAAAGCCCCTGATCTTTACTTGTTGGTCAACGCGGCCAAGAAATTCGATCTCTCCATTGTCTGTCCACTGGCACAAATCGCCCGTTTTGTACAACCGATTATCAGGAATCTGATCACTAGGTTCTATCTCGATAAAACGCTCCTTGGTCATCGCTTCATCATATAAGTACCCACGCGCAAGCTTGCTTCCTGCGAGATACAATTCTCCAGCTACCCCAGCAGAAACGGGTTGCAAAGCATCATCCAAAATGTACGCACGCGAGTCTGGTACCGACTTGCCAATCGTAACTACTTTGGCACCCCGAGGCACTTCGGCAATGGTCGAATACACGGTATCTTCGGTAGGACCATACGCATTTAACACGCGCAGACCCGGCCTTAGTGCATACACCTGTTCTACCAGTGAACGTTTGAGCGCTTCGCCACCAAATACCAAACATCGTATCCCTTCCGGTAATTTTTCGGTAGAAAGCAATGCCTGCACTGCCGATGCAACCATTACGCAAGTTCTCACCTGATCTACTGCAGGAAGTTTGGTAAGCTCAAGGGCGTTTTTCGCTAGTATTATGGTGCCACCCAGCGACAAAGTTCCCATAATTTCCATAACCGAAGTATCGAAACAAACAGAGGCACCAGCAAACACCCCTTTCAGCTCTTCATCACTGAATAGTTCGCGCATTGACTGACGCATGGTCACAACACTTTTGTGCTCGACAGCGACCCCTTTTGGTCGTCCCGTTGAACCCGAGGTATAGATCACATATGCCAAATCGTTCGCGGATGGTCGTACCGAGCTATCCGTATGATTGCCAACTTTATTCATCCACAAGAGCTCACGTACTCCATTGCATAGGTTGGCAGTGCTGTCATTATCGACAATAGCTGCCACAGCACGAGAATGCTCTAACATATATCGGACCCGATCTTTTGGATATGCGGGATCCAACGGTACATATGCACATCCTGCTTGCATCACACCAATTAGAGCAGCAACCAGTTCCCAAGAGCGGTTCATACACACCCCGACCAATGATTCTGGTTCTACCCCACGGCTCTTGAGCTCTCCGGCAACCTCACTAGCCCGTTTCATGAGACCCTTATAGTCAATTTTGGTTTCGCCATCGATAATTGCTATCCGTTCTGGATATTCTAGCATTTGCTTCGCAATCAGTCCACAAATTGTTGTTTCCAAATCGTCGCCAGTTTTTTGAGCCAGCTCTTTCTCCATTAATTTTTGCAAATCCTGGGCAGCCATCCCAATTATCTCTTCTGCATGCTTCACACCCGCTGCACTCAACATGCGCTGTCGGTTGCTAGCAATTTCGCCCTCGCTCGAGCCTGAATTAAAACGGTCTAATTTATCTACATTGGTTAACAGCTCACTAAAAAACTGAGTTAATTTATCCATTTATTCTTTTTTTTGTAAAAGTAAAGAACGCATAGATATGTCGAATAAAAATGAAGTATACAATAAGTAGACTCAGGGAAATGTGGTGTTAATGAAAAGTGTACAGGGAATAGACAAAAACTATTAAATTGCTAATAATCAAATATTTAAACTTTCATTTTTTTTATAATATTGAATAATTCTAATTACACTCTTATTCCTGTTTTAGACTAAGCAATGAGATAAAACTATTTCATGTAAGAAATAATTTACTATTGAAAATATGAAAACTACTTATACTTTTTACAAATTAAAACTGTATTTCCAAAAATTTGTTTGAACTATCAGAAGGGTTTGATCCTACTCATTTTACACATTATTGGAAAAATAAGAAAGGGCAGGTATATTTTTTCAGTTTATCCCATAATTTTAGTATATAGCCAATAGTTTTTCCTATAGCACTTTTAGGAAGTACCTGAAGGACTTGTTCTTTTAGCCAATTTTCTAATCCATCTAAAACGGGGTGTGCTTTTGTATTAAATTAAAAACAGCATTAAATAAGGCACCTTAGAATATGAATTTTCTAAGGTGCCTTCATAATTAAAATACACTACTATTAGGATTGCTGTTAATTTTTTATAAAACGTTTCGTTGAAGATCCATTAACTTTTAGCATATACATACCTCGTTTTAGATTCGAAACATTTAATCGACCATTATATTTAGTATTCAAGACTTGTGTTCCGTTACGATCAAAAATAGCTACTGTAGCATTTTTAGGAATCCCTTGTATCGCTAGATAATCGTTAGCCGGGTTTGGAAATACTTTTATACGAGATTGATCTTTTGGTTTTATTCCTCCTGGATTTGATGATGATAATGCTGGAGTTTTCTTCAATATAAAATCACGTATACCGCTACCATATGTTGCAAATCGAGCAATCTTTTTACTGCTGATGTAATCTACATCTGTAAAATCAACACGAGGGATATCTACCCCATCCATTTTATACCACATATCATCGTCAACAGAGTATACCCAAGGACCAGCAGAAGCACATGCTGCAAATATGAATTTATCATTATCTGTAATGGCAAAATCTCGTATTCTATCTATATCAAGACCATTTGTATGATTAGTGAAGGTAACCCCACCATCTTGAGAGATCAGAAAAAGCTCGCTATTACCAGAATAGAATACAAGGTTTGGATTGGTTTTAGAAACACGTATAATATGTCTTGCTTTTCTATATCCACCACCACTTTTGGGTACAGGACCTGTATATGATGTCGCAGTAAACGAAGCTCCTCCATCAGAGGAATAGAAAAACTGCCCGTCTGCAGCAGATACATACCATTTATTAGGGTTAGATTCTGAATATCCAAACCCGGCTAGTTCTTTTCCAAAATCATAGGGGTGGGTGGTTTTGGTTGAAACCCCATTAGCATAAGAGAATTTTTGAAGAGAACTTCCCCAAGTTCCATAAATTGCATCTTCAGTAACATCAGGAGAAGCTATTATGTTACGAGAAGTCCACCTTCCTAAACCACTACCTACTCCTGCTTTTTCATCAATATAATTTGGACCTGCAAAATTAAATCGATGTTCAATTTTACCATAATAGTACCATATCCATACTGATTCTCCACCTTTTGCATAGGTTACACGCAATACATCTGTTCCTGCTACTCCTTTGGTAGTAACTACTTGTCCGGTATCAAGATATGCAGATGACCCCTTATCTTGATTTGCCATATAAATGGTATTGAACTGCTCATTTGATGCGGCATCGTAATGTAAGGCTATAGGTGCGCCATTATTAAGATGTTTATAAGAATCTTTATCTTCTGGAGTGTCTGATATGAAACATCCAAAATCCATTCCGATAAAAGCAAAATAGGTACCATTGGTTTTTCTATGAAAAGTCATGTGACGCAAATCCCAACCCAATCTATGTGTGAAACTGTTAAAAGTAGCCCCAAAATCTGTAGATAGATTTACATCGAGAAAACCTCTGAATAACATGTTTGGTTGATCTGGATGTACTGCTCTGAATGTTTTGGTATTGGTAGTTGAGGTAGTTGTCCAGGTAGCGCCTTCATCACCCGAGTAATGGATAATTTTTCCTGTGTCTGCAATATAGAAATGTACTTTTCCACCAGAAAAAGTTCCAACTACTCTTTTAAAGTCTGTAAATGTACCTGGTAATGTATGAAGTAGCTGAAAATCGGATACAGTATCATCATATTTATAGATAGTCATAACATTAGTAGCTTTAGTCCTTACAAATAAATATGCCTGCTCGCGACGGTATGTCTTCATTAATTGTACTTGATGATCTGCGGTTTTGAAATTCAATGAAGATTCAGTAAAATTCATTCCCAGATCATTAGACATGAATACATAAGTAGTTCTGGTATTAGTGTCATTTTTGTGATCTCCCAATGCGAATAATTTTGTGACTTTATCATCATCTTCATCATCTTCATCATCTTCATCGTCATTATCGTCGTCATCATCATCATCTTCATCGTCATTATCGTCATTATCGTCATTATCGTCATTATCGTCATCATTTGTAGTTGCGAACCCATTATAAGCCCAGTTATTCTGTAATAATGCACCATTGGCTGGTGTCCAGGTTTGTCCTTCATCATCAGAATAGCTTAGATGACCTATAAGTCCTTCTGGCTGTTCATTTTTTACCATTCTAAAAGTTCCGTCTGGCAGATTGAAACCAAAAAAGATTTTGTTATAGCTTCTTTTATGATCTAGTAAGGTCCATTGCAACTCACCTGTTTTGTCAACTCTATATAAATGCCCCGGATTAGAAACAGCATACATCTGATCGTTGTCTGCATCGTATATTGATCCATTTACTCTATAGCCATTACCAATTTTACCGTTAGGATTAAGGGTTGGTACTGGTAGTTTGGTCTGCCATGTTCCTATAATCTGATCATTAGCATAATTAACCACACTATTATGTTTTTGAGTGTTAGGTGATTTTTTTAGTATTGCAGAAAAATTAAACCCTGATAATTTCAGTTTTTGAATACGTTGCTCATAAGCTTTACGTTCGCTGTCGCTTAGATCTTCCAATGCTACTTCCGGATAGGCCTGATCGGCTTCATCCATGGCACTTTCGAATGCGATGTCTTCTTCAGTCTCTTCATATTCTTCTGTGTATGAGTTTTCTAATGATTCTTTTGAATCGAAAGATTCTTGATTTTTTAGATAGAATATACCAGTTGCCACTAGTAATGATAAAGGAATCAACCATTTCAATTTTTTTAGTAAGCTATGCATATCATAAAAATTTAGTGTGAATTTAGTTATGTGGAAAATTACGACTCAAACTTTTATGACAGGGGTGGATTATGTTGCAAAGAAGTACACTATTGTTGTTTATATAAGATGTATTAAGAAAGCTCTTTTGAAAATCTATTTTCAAAAGAGCTTAAATTCAAATTAACCGATCTTGATTAAGTTAATTCTTTACAAAACGTTTTGCCCAATACCCGTCTATCTTCAGTAAATAAACACCGGACTTTAGATTCGAAATATCTATATTTTTACTGTTATATAGAGTGCTTATGATTTTTCTTCCGTTACTATCAAAAATATTCAATACAGTATTCTTGGGGACTCCTTGTATAACAAGATAATTATTGTTTATTGGGTTAGGGTGCAGCTTGATTAGTGATTGGTTAAGGGTACTTGTTGCTTCAGCTTTTGCAGCTCCTGCGTTTACCAGTTTCCATCGGGTCCAAATTCCTGTAGAACTTGTACTTGCCTGTTGAATGTTGGTACCCGAAACACGTTTTATCTTTTTACCGGTTTCTCGGTTTATAATATGCACATAACCATCTCCATCTGCTGTGTTCACTAATTCCCATTGAGTCCAATTGTCTGTTTGGGTGTCTGGTACCTGTTCCATTAGTACATTATTATCGGTGCTTAGTGGTTTGAAATACTTTCCGGTTTCCCGGTTTTTAAGATGGAAATAACCATTATCTGTATCAATTTTCTCCCATTGCACCCAATTATCTGTTGCAGTAGAAGCTGTTCTAATCAATTTTGAACCATCAAGAGTAGTTTCTGGCCTCATTTTTACACCATTACTTTTGTTTTCTACATAGTAATATGTGGTACTACCTCCACCAGGACCACCAGTACCACCAGGAAGCGAATCTAGAATAAAATCTTGTACCCCTGTACCAAAAGTAGCAAATCGGGCAATATTTTTACTGCTTATATACTCGGCATCAGTAAAATCAACACGAGGTGTATCTGCTCCATCCATTTTATACCACATGTCATCATCTATTGAATATACCCAAGGACCCTCTGAAGCACAAGCAGCAAAGATATATTTATCACCATCTGCTATTGCAAAATCTCGTATTCTATCTCCATCAAAACCAGTAATATGGTTGGTGAAGGTTACTCCTCCGTCTTGAGAAATTAAAAAGAGTTTGCTATTACCTGCATAGAATACCAAATCTGGATTAGTTTTAGAAACACGGATGATGTGTCTACCTTTTCTATAACCTCCGCCACTTGCAGGGGTGTTTCCTGTATACGTTGTTGCTGTAAATGATGAACCTCCATCATTTGAGTAAAAAAACTGTCCGTCTGCAGCGGATACGTACCATCTGTTAGTGTTTGAAGGAGCATATCCAAATCCAGATAATTCTTTACCAAAGTCATAAGAGTGTGTACTTTTGGTTGCAACTCCATTAGCATATGTAAATTTCTGAAGAGCAGTGCCCCAAGCTCCATAAATTACATCTTCAGCAGGATCGGGTGAAGCAATAATGTTACGAGAAGTCCAATTACCAAAACCACTAGCTACTGGTGCTTTTTCATCAATATAATTTGGACCTGCAAAATTAAATCGATGTTCGATTTTTCCTGTATAATACCATATCCATATAGATTCACCACCTTTCGCATAGGTTATACGTAGTATGTCTGTACCTGCTAAACCTTGTCTGTTAACTACTTGCCCTGTATCAAGAAAACCTGAGGCTCCTTTATCCTGATGTGCAGAATGTACAGTATTGAATTGTTCATTTGATGCTGCATCATACATCAATCCTATTGGTGCCCCGCTATTAAGGGGTACATATGATGTAGGGATCTGGGCAGTGTCTGATATAAAACACCCAAAATCCATTCCGATAAATGCAAAATAAGTACCATTTGATTTTCTATGAAACGTCATATGGCGTAAATCCCAACCCAGTTCATGGCTAAAATTAGTATACGTTGCACCAAAATCGGTAGACATATTTACATCAAGAAATCCTTTAAATATAGTACCGGGTTGATTGGGATGAATGGCTAATAATGCGCGGTTGGTAGTAATATTTGTCCACGAAGCACCTTCATCGTTAGAGTAATGTGCAATCTTTCCTGTTTCTGAGATATAAAAATGGACTTGACCTCCAGAAAAGGTTCCGATAACTCTTTTAAAATCTGTAAGCGTTATGGGTAGTGTACGAAGTAGCTGAAAATCGGATATACTATCATTATACTTATAAAGTTTTACAGCATTTGTAGCTTTTACTCTTACGAATAGATAAACTCCATTATTATTGTACGTTTTTAATAGCTGTATTTGGTGATCTGCACTTTTGAAATTTAATGAGGATTCTGTAAAATTTAGTCCTAAATCCTGAGACATAAATACATATTTGGTTCTGGTATTAGAACTGTTTTTATGGTCTCCCAGAGCGAATAATCTTGTATTACCATTAATTTCTGCTTCTAATCCATTATCAGCCCAATTATTTTGTAAAAGTGCGCCATTGGCCGGCGTCCAGTTTTTTCCTTCGTCATCAGAGTAACTTAGATGGCCAATAAGCGCTTCGGGTTGTTCATTTTTAAACATTCTAAAAGTACCATTAGGAAGATTGAAACCAAAAAAGATCTTATTGTAGTTCCTTTTATGATCCAGAAGGGTCCATTGTAATTGACCTGTTTTACTTACTCTATATAAATGCCCCGGGTTGGAAACAGCATATATTTTATCATTAATAGCATCATATATTGATCCATTAACTCTATCTCCTTTACTAATTTTACCAGGTTTTGGATTGGGAATTGGTAGTTTGGTTGACCATGTTCCTGTAACTGCACCGTTTGCATAACTCATCGGACTGCCTTGACTGAAGCTAAGATTCTTAGTATTATATTGATTTTTTAATACAGCAGAAAAATTGAACCCAGAAGCTTTTAGTTTTTGCATCTTTTGTTTATATACTTTTAGCTCATTATCACTTAAATCTTTTAGCTCAATTTCTGGATATGCCTGATCGGCCTCATCCATGGCTTTTTCAAATGCAATATCTTCTTCAGTTTCTTCATACTCATAACCATATTCAGGTTGAGGTGTTGGAAACGTTTTTGGGGTGGTAGATTCTTGATTTTTCAGATAAAATAGACCCATAACTATCAGGAATATGGGAATCAACCATTTTGATTTTTTTCGTAAAGTATTCATATCACAAAGTTTAACGTTAATTTAGTTGTACGAAAATTACTACTCTAACATTTGTGATATGGTAGATTTATGTTGCAAAAGAGGGTAATTTTGTTACTTGTCATCAGAGAGTTACAGAAATTCTAAAATGATTGATATTCTAAGGAATTATTCTATTAACTATCTAATAGAAAACACCTCTCTAGATGAAAAAACAGGGTAAAGGATTATTTTAGAATGTAAATCACAACATATAATTTAGTCATGTTTCGTAGTCTTGTTCATATCCAAACTCAGAACTGTTCTAAACCCGAGATGTTCCATAGAAGAATCTAAACTGGTTGCCATTCGTGCACTATTACGATAACTGGCACAATAGGTTACATTACATAAAAATGAGCCACCTTTAATCACTTTTTCTTGTAAAGCTGGATTATTAGGATTATATGGTTTTTCTGCTCCTTTTGGATTATGAATTTGCCCTTGTTTTTTTAGTTGATTATAATAATTTACGTTATACCAATCCTGGGTCCATTCCCATACATTGCCGGCCATGTCATAAAGTTCAAACGAATTAGAAGGGTAGGAGCCAACGGGGGCTTTATTTTCAAAACCGTCTGTTTTGATGTTTTGCGTGGGGAACTCTCCTTCCCATGTATTGGCACGTTTTTTTAAATCTTTACGATCATTTCCCCAGAAAAAAATAGTATTTTTATCTTTTCCTCTGGAGGCATATTCCCATTCGGCTTCTGTGGGTAACCTTCTGCCTGCCCAATTGCAATAGGCTACTGCATCTTCATAGGCAATATGTACAACAGGATAGGTGTCTTTTCCTTCAATAGAGCTTCCTGGTCCCAGTGGTTGTTTCCAGTTTGCTCCAATCTTCCATTCCCACCATTGTGAATAATCATAAAGATTGGGAACGCTTTCTTTTGCCTTTTTAAAAACAAGAGAACCCGGTTTCAGGATTGAGTCATGTGGTTTTGGGGTATCGGGAGGTAATTGTTTTTGCATTTCTTCCCAAACGATTTCCCGTTCTGCTACTGTCACATAGTTGGTTGCATCCACAAACTTTTTGAATTGTGCATTGGTTACTTCTTTTACATCCATAAAAAAACCATCTACAGAGACAGGATGAGCAGGGTGTTCATGCATCATGGCCAAAGTATCGTTAGTTGTGGTACCTTGTGTGAATTCTCCTCCGGGAATCCAAACCATCCCTTCGGGAATAGCTATTCCTGAAGGAAGATCTTTGATGATTTGTACAGACGTTTTGGTTGAAATTTCTTCAACATTTTGAGGCTCTTTATGTTGTTTGCAACTTGCAATAAGTATTGATGAAACAAGTACTATTACTGCTATTATTGATTTTTTTTGAGGTTTATTACAGGCCATGTAGTATTTGTGTTTTTTTTTGAAGCAAATCCTGGGTATGCATTGAATTATTCTGCAGCTCTCTTTTTAAGTATCGATGCTTCAAAGATACTATCATATTCTGGATTTTTTTCAGTTGGAATAGGGGCGTTGTTTATTTTTCTCCATGATAGTAATTTATTGTAAAGCTCTTTTACTTTTTCAGGATGCTGTTCAGCCAAATTATTTCGTTCTCCCACATCGGTAGAAAGATCGTACAATTCAATGCCCCCATCTTCAAAATACTCATGTAGTTTCCAGTGATCTGAAATAATGATGGAACCGGGCCTTGTTCTGAATAAAGGATCTCTTGAATCAACACTCGATTTTTTACTTCCCTGTAAATAGATAGGGAAATGCCATACAAGGTCTCTTTTAGTAATATTATTATCATAAAACAATGGGTTGATATCAATTCCATCTAGTTTTGAAGCTTTGTTTTCTGGTTGTACAATTTCCTGCAATGTTGGATAAAAATCAAGATTGGTAACCCGTGTTGTAGCGGTTGTACCCGCTTTTATCGTACCAGGCCATTTGATAACAAGCGGAACCCTGATACCACCTTCATAATAAGAGCCCTTACCTGCTCTTAATGGTGTTTGACGGGACAAGGATCGTACTCCACCATTATCTGAAGTGAAGATAACAAGTGTGTTTTCTTCGAGGTTTAATTTTTTTAATGTGTTTAATAACTTACCAACGTTTTCGTCCATAGCACTTATCATAGCACCATATATTGGGTTTTGTTGCCCATCGCTTCCTTGCTTCGTTTTATATTTTGAAATCCATGACTCTTTTCCCATAATAGGTGTATGTACAGTATAATAGGGGATATAGGCAAAAAAATTACGATCTTTATTATCTTCTATAAAAGATATTGCTTCATTTGTTAACCTATCTGTTAGATATTCTCCTTTGGGACCATCTTTAATGTTGGGTATGTTATATGGAGTGAAATAACCTCCTTTTCCGCCTGGGTTGCCAACTTTACCACCACCAATATTAACATCTACACCTTGTGTTTTTGGATCAATGCCAACGTGCCATTTACCAAAATTCGAAGTAGTGTATCCTGCAGATTTAAACATTTCATGAAGTGTGTAAATACTATCCTGTAGATGTAGCGTATTGGCTATAGGAATAAGTTTTCGGGTTTTGGTATCTCCTCTACTAGAGCTATTAACAGTATAAACCCCATGTCTGGTTGAATTCAAGCCAGAGAGCATGCAGGCTCTACTGGGAGCACAGTTTGCGGCACTGGCATATCCATTTGTAAAGACCATACCTTCTTTTGAGAATGCATCCAGGTTAGGTGTTTCATAATACTCGCTACCCATAAAACCGAGATCTTTCCAACCGAGATCATCTATGAAAATTAAAACAACATTAGGTGTGTTATTATTTTTTTCTTTTCCCTGCCCTTTGCAACTAGAGTGCAATAGGGGTAGTAGGGCAAGAAAAAGAAAATATAATCCATATGTTTTTTTTGCTGATATCGATACCATAATATATGTGCTACTTTTTGAGACTAAATTAAGTATCTCATTGTTTTTATTCGTCAAATTTTGTTTCAGATAGGGAGTAAGAATGTTGTAGGTGTTTGAAAAAACTAGTAATAGATGACTTTTAGGCTCTTTTAATTTGAGTGGTTTAACTCATATAGAATAGGTATATGATATATTGATAATTTCTATTTCGGGATAATGAATTTATTAGTATCTGTTTCTTTAGAAGATTGTTCTTCATCTTCCTCCTGAATTTTTTTTGCATAATCACTTGGACTCATGCCAAACTCTTTATGAAAACACTTACTGAAATACTTTGTATTATTGAAGCCTGTCATGTAGGCAACTTCAGAAATATAGAGACTACTATCTTTGAGTAATTGAACAGCTCTTTTTAATCGAATCTGTTTAATAAAATTAACAGGTGTGTCATTAATTATACTTTGTAATTTCCGATACAGATTAGCACGACTCATACCTGCCTCTGAGGCTAAATATTCAACTCCCAAAAGATTATCTTCTAATGAGTTTTCAATAATCTTCATAAGCTTTTGAATGAATTTCTCATCATTAGACAACAATTGTAACTCTGAAGGTTCTGCAGTAATCACTCTACTATATTTCTCTTTTAGTTGTTTTCTTATTACAAGGGTGTTTTTCACTTTCCATTTGAAAAATTCTAGACTAAATGGTTTTTCTATAAAATCGTCTGCACCAATAGATGCACATTGGATTTTTGCATCATATGACCCCTTTGCAGTTAGCATAAATACCGGGATATGATTTATTTCTTTATTTTCCTTTACCCTTTTAAGAAAAGATATTCCGTCTTCGACAGGCATCATGATGTCGGTAACTATTAGTGCTGGTTTCTTGGTTAGTGCAACTTCATAACCTTCTTTACCATTTGCAGCTTGTAATACATTAAAGTCCTTATGCAGTTCTTCTTTAACCATATCTCTTAGCTCCTTATTATCATCTACAATTAATATCGTTTGTTTTGCATTGTTCTTTATATTTTCGTTAGAAGTATCTTCATCTGGTTTGAGGTCTTCTGTGTATTCTATTCTAGTTACTATCTCACTTTCATGTGTAATTATCTTTTGTGGTGTACTTATTTCAAAATCTTTATAATGTTTCTTTTCTATAGGCAGATAACATATAAATTCTGTGAATACATTTTCTTCACTTTCTACAGTAATGGCTCCATGATGTGTTTCGACCAGTTTATGAACAAGTTCCATACCTATCCCTGTACCGGGAATTTGATTGGTAGGAGTTTTGGTGGCCTGATAATATCTGTCAAAAATTTGTTGAAGATCTTCTTTAGGAATTCCTACACCAGTATCTTTTACAATACAAACTAAGTATTTTCCGCGTTTTAGGCTTTTATTAGGTAGTGTTACCGTTTCTCCTTTGGTAATATTTATAGTAACCGTAATTCTCCCTCTTTCAGGGGTGTATTTAAATGCGTTGGACAGCAGGTTGAATAAAATCTTTTCTAATATTTCTGGATCAAACCAACCTGTGATTTTCTCGTTTTCAACTTTTAATGAATAATTGATATGATAAATCTTTGCAAAATCATTAAAAGCATTTTTAGTCTTGTTGATATAGTTAACGATATTTAGTCTTTGAACAGCAATTTTAAACTCACCGGCACCATGTTTTCTTATGTCCATGATCTGGTTGATAAGCCTATTCATACGTAAGGAGTTATTAAAAATGCGCTGTGCTGTTTGTAAGCTTAACTTATATTGCTTTTCTTTAATTACTTTTTCTATTGTCCCCAGAATTAATGTGAGCGGCGTTCGCAATTCATGTGAGATATCGGTAAAGAAGACCATTTTCATCCTGCTGTGCTCATTATCTTTTTCTCTACTAATGGTTTCCATAACCAGATTTTTCTTTAATCGATACCATCTTCTAATTAGTATAATTGAAGCTATAATTAGTGAAATAAGAATTAGTGTATAAATTAGGTATGCCAGTGTTGTTCTCCAGAATGGTGGCAATATTGTAAACGTTATGGTTGCAGGGGTTTCATTCCAAACGCCATCACTATTAGAACTTTTTGCTTTAAAAATATAAGTTCCTGGACTCAGATTATTGTAGTTGGCGTTTCTATTTGTTTCCGTAGCACGAATCCAATAATCATGTACACCTTCTAACATATATGCATACTCGTTTTTATTTGGGGCAGTAAGGTCTAACGAAGAGAACTCGAAAGCAATATTATTTTGGGTGTAAGAAAACTGTAACGCATTATCTGCCAATGGGTTTAAAGAAACTTTTTCTTTGGCGATTGTTTTTCCATTTTTTATTTTAGTTTCTTTTCCGAAAGTTCTGATTTTGGTAATTACGGTGTTGGCAACTAAATTATTTTGCTTAAGCTTTTCGGTTTTTACTTTATAAAATCCATCGTCATAGCCAAAAAATAAATTATTAGCTAATTTGTCTGAAGCACTGGAATTATACACAAATTCTCTTGGTATGATACCATCTTCAAGTCCAAAATCAGAAAAAGAGTTATTGCTTTTGTTGAATAAAGCTAAGCCATCTTTTGTACTTAACCATATATTATCTTTACTGCCTACCTCAATAGCGGTAATAATATTTGATGGTAGACCATCATTTTTATCAAAGGATATAAATGTATCTTCTTTAGAGAGGTATTTGTTAAGTCCTCCACCTCTTGTTCCTATCCAAATGACACCTTCCTGATCTTTTGCAATGCATAGGATTGCATTAGATGAGATACCATTCTTATGAGTGGGTGCATAATTTACCAATACCTCATTGTTTAAATCAACTTTAAACAACCCTTTACCTCTTGTGCCTATCCATATGACATTATTATCTTTGAATAGTGCCGAGATATGTTTTCCTTTCATTTCACTTATCACTTTATTTTTAAAAGGCGATAGTTTATTTTTGTTATTAATAATGTCAATTTTTCCTACCCAGTTTCCTACCCAAATCTCATTATCACTTAAGGTAATTACATCCATAATTTCTCCTGTGACTTCCTTCACTATTTTTGTGTTATTGATGGAAATATCATTTCTGAAATCGGATAATTCATATAATGCTTTTTCTCCTGATATTAAAAGCTTGTCTTTGGTATATGAATATTGTATAGATGTAATGTGATTTTCGGGGAAAGGAATTTTAGTATAGGTGTTTGTATGCTCTTCAAATTTATAAAGGCCATGGTTCTCATAACCAATCCAGACATTATCTATGTCATCTACAAATAAGGTTTGAACTCTATTGTTTTTGAGTGATTTATCATAAGAGTTAATAGTGTTTGATTCAAATATTGATGCTTTGCCAATTACTTTATTGACTCCTTTTAACGAACCTATCCATAGATTTCCATAACGATCTTTAATAGTAGCATTAATTTTATCATTTAATAAATACCCTTTTTTATCGTGATCTGCAGTAAATTTCTTCCAGGAATATTGATTATTAATGAGCTCACCTTTAACAAGTCCATTAGTAGTGCCTATCCATAATGTGTTATCTCCTATCTTAGTTAAAGAAGTAATTTTTATAGCAGAGTCGTCAGCGCCTATAATATTTTCATACGATTTCAGAATTTCAAGAGTATCAGAATTCTTTTTATATCCTACTATGTGAATATCATTATCTGAAGCCATCAGGAAAGAGTTTTCACCATTGTCTGCAATTACCGATGTTTCCTTTACGATATTAGTTGGTTTAAGATGACCGGTTGGGTCTAAAACAAATATGCCTTTTGGGGTTCCAATCCAATACTTTTTATAATCATCTTCATAAAAAGTATGTACAACTTTAATAGATTGTGAGAGGTTGTTATCATAATTAAAATGAGTATCAAATATAACTTGTTCAGAATCAGAATTACAGATAGAAATTTTAACCAAACCTGTACCTCTCAAATTGCTCCATACAGTACCATTTTCTGTACTAAAAAGAGCAAAAGATAATATGTCTTTATAAAACCCTTTAAAACTGTCCTTTTTTCTATCATAGAATATTAAATAACTTTCGCTACCAATCCATAAGTTTTGATTTTTATCTTCTACAATAGAGTTTATACTATTATTAGGAAGCGATGTCTCATCAAATACATTGGATTGATATTCTCTTATGGTATTACCATCAAAGCGATATAATCCTTCTTGAGTACCAATCCAAAGAAAACCATAACTATCTTCTAATAGTGTGTTTACTTTTCTGCTAAAGGCCATGTCTTTTGTCTGAAGCTCGTGAAAATATACTTCATCAGACTGTCCTGATAGGGTACAGGATATCAGAAGAACACTTATTATGAGTAAAATTCTTATCATACCATAATTATTTAACACTGACGATTTACTAACTCTACACTTATAAATTTACTAAAATCTAAAAAGAAACAGTTAAAAATTTAAGAATATACAGATAGAAAGCAATAAACATAAGATAATTTAAGATGGTATTTGCAGATTCACCAGATGAGAAGGTTTGATCATGTTTAATAATAGGGTATCAAATGTTGCAAAGTATGGTTTCAGCCCAAATAATATAGTCATGCAACATTTTTACGCAGTAAATGATATGTTAAGAAAAAGCAAAGGTCATATATTTATCTTGCTCGAAAATCTAAAAAATGAGACTTTATTGGATTTACAAGTATTAACAAAAAAAGTATAACCCTATTAATCATTATTTGTATGAAATCGAAAATATTATTGTTATTCATCTTTTTTAGTTTCTTTATAACGCATCTTTTTGCACAAAATATGGTTACAGGAACTATAACAGATAATAGTGGTGTGCCTATCCCAGGTATTACCATTTTAATTAAAGGAACAACAACAGGTACCTCCACCGATTTTGATGGAAACTTTAATATAAATGCAAAACCATCAGATATTCTAGTTATTTCTTATATAGGCTATATCACCAAAGAAGTTCCTGTTGGAAATAATAAGAATTTACGTATTGCTTTAGAACAAGATGTCGCAACTCTAGATGAAGTGATCGTTATTGGCTATGGAACCTCGACCAAGAAAAATCTGGTTTCTGCTGTCGCTTCGATAAGTGCTGAAGCTATACAAAACCAACCGGTAGCCAGAGTAGATCAAACCCTACAGGGTAGAGCAGCGGGTGTCGAAGTTACTTCCAACAATGGTTCCCCGGGTGCAGGGACCACAATTAGAATTAGAGGAGCAAGTTCTATTAATGGAAACAACAATCCTCTCTTTGTTATTGATGGCTTTATTGTAGGTTCTGGTTTTGATCTTAATACCCTTAATAGTAATGATATAGAATCGATACAAGTACTAAAAGATGCGACAGCACTTTCAATTTATGGTACCAGAGGTGCTGCAGGGGTAATTTTAATCACTACCAAAAATGGTAAGGGTGCATCTTCTGGAAAACCCGTTATTTCTGTAAATCAATATACTAGTATACAAGAATTAGCAAACAAAATTGAAAATGTTAGCGGAGTAGAGTATGCAAATTATGTCAATGAAGCTAGACAATTTGTACCAGGCCCCGATGTGATCGTGAATGGTGTAAGCCTTCCAATTGGAGCAACAGATCCTACTATAGATTTATTTTATCCAAACCCAAGTGAGGTTCCTGCAACAGATTGGATTGATGAAGTGTCGCAAATGGGAACTGTTAGTAATACCGATCTATCTATAGCCGGAAATACAGAGAATGCGAATTACTATATTTCTATGAACTATTTTAATCAAAGAGGTATATTAAAAAGCTCTGGATTAGAACGAGGAATACTTCGTACAAATCTAGACATTAAAGCATCTGATCGTTTTACAACTGGGATTAGATTGAACTTATCTAATTATAAAAGAGAAAATAATAAAGTAGATTTCCCAGGAATTATTAACAGTGTGCTTCCTGTCAGATCAGTATTTGATGAAGATGGTAATTATACAGATTCACACCCAATAAGTGGTGGTCTTCAAAGAAATCCCGTAGCAGATGCAGCGTTACGTGTAAACCATGACTTGGTAACCAACCTAATTACCAACGCTTATTTTGAATATGAGCTTTTTAAAGATTTTAAATTAAAAACCACTTTAGGCGCTACTTTAAATTTTATTAAAAAAAATCGATATCAACCAGGAATACTTCCGCAGAGGCTAGCCGCTAATGAAGGAGGGTTTGGAAGTGTAGAGACCATTACAAGAAAGGATATATTAAATGAGAATACATTTAACTATTATAAAACTTTTGGAGATCATACTCTTAAGGCCCTTGGTGGTTTTACCTGGCAAAAAATCACATCAGAAAGTGTTTTTGCTTCTGCCGACAAATTTCCAAACGATGTCTTAGAGTTTAATGGCTTGGAATCTGGCTCAGATCCTACAACCTATCAGGTAAGATCTGGGTATAACCAGAGAACACTAGTATCATTTCTTGGGCGTATTAACTACTCATACAGAGATAAGTATTTGCTCACCTTGGTAGGAAGACAGGATGGATCCTCTGTGTTTGAAGAAGGTAGAAAGTACGCATTCTTTCCATCTATTGGTGTGGGTTGGAACATGAGTGAAGAAAGTTTCTTAAGTAATTCAGATATTATAAATCGATTAAAATTGCGTGCTAGTTTTGGAATCGTTGGGGAGCAAGGTGTAAAACCATACAATTCATTTGATCTATTTGACCCTGAGTTCACTTATTTCAATGAAAATCTAGCACCTGCCGTAATATTGGGAGCTCCGGGATCTGATGGTCTGGAGTGGGAGACTACAGAACAACTGGATTTAGGGTTAGAACTTGGTTTATTTAATAATCGCATTTCATTTGAAGTCGATTATTATAAAAAAACAACAAAAGATCTTTTGTTATTTAAGGACCTTCCTGATACTGCAGGGCCTCGATTGTTAGAAAATGTGGGTAACGTAGAAAATAAGGGGTTTGAATTTACATTAAATACAATAAATATAAATACCAATAATTTTACATGGGAAACCTCCTTGGTCTTATCTACGAACAAAAGTAAAGTGTTGGATCTTGGGGAAGAAGAATTTATTAATATTCAAAATACTGGAAATCAAGGAACTAGATCAGCTAGATTAGTTGTCGGCCAACCTATGCCTGTATTTTTTGGAGCAGAATATCTGGGGACCTACAAGGATCCACAAGAGATTATAGATGATGGTAGAGAGGGGGTATCATTTTTGGGGAGTCCTCGTTTTCGTGATCGTAATGGTGATGGTGAAATTACCGAAAATGACATGGGTATTATTGGTAGTCCTCAACCAGATTTTTATGGCGGGATACGTAATACATTTTCTTACCATGGGATTAGTCTTGATATTTTCTTTCAAGGATCGTATGGAGGTGATATTTTTAATATAACCTCACAACAAACTTTCTATGGTAGGGATACTGCAAATTTAGACCCAAGAGTCCTGGATCGATGGAGAGAAGGTACAAATGAAACTTCAAATGTTCCTCGTGCTGGTACATCTACAAGCAATTTTAATCCTAATAGCACTGTAAATATAGAAGATGGTTCTTTTTTAAGGTTGCGTACAATTACCCTAGGGTATGATGTTCCTGTAAAAAAGATGCCTGGCCTTAGTACCATTTTTGACGCAATCAATATTTATATCGCGGGTAATAATTTATTATTATTCTCTGACTTTAGGTTAGGGGATCCAGAGGTTAATACTTTTACTTCAGGGAGTACTAATAATGAATTTGGTTCAGTATCCCAAGGATTTGCTCGAGGTCAATATCCATATTCAAGAAATGTAACTGCTGGTTTTAAAATGAAATTTTAATTATATAAAAGATATTTAAAATGAAAAGAATTGTAAAAAACACACTCTTCATAATATTAGGAATATACATCTTGGTAGGATGTGATAAATTTCTGGAAGAAGATCTTCGAGACGAAATCGCAACAGATAATTTCTTCAATAATGATAACGAAGCTATATTGGCTTCAAATGGACTATATAGAATACTTCATAAAGGGCCATTATATAGAGCAAGAGGTTTAGAAAATATAAATCAAAATGGTACCGATGAGAATGGCCCCAATAGAAATGTAAATACGTCGGTTTTTAATTATTTGATTGCAGAAGGTGTTGCTGATGGTAGAGGTACCTGGGCTGCTCTTTATGAGGTGGTACGTAATGCATCATTTTTTTTAGAAAAAGTGGAGGGAAATGGAAACCTTTCTGAAGAAGTACATGATCAAGTACTGGGAGAATGCTTATTTATGAGAGCACTTGCCTATTACCATCTTACTAATATATGGGGTGATGTTCCCTATTTTAGAGAGTTATTGCCACTTGATGAATTAGGATCATTAGGAAGAACACCAAAAGATCAGATTAGATCAGATATGAAAGAAGATCTGGAGCGAGCTTTTGATTTACTCCCAGGTTCTTATGGTAATGCCCAGCTTGGACGGGCTACAAAATGGGCCGCTACCGCTTTAAAGGCAAAACTACATCTTTTTGATAAAGAGTGGCAATTGGCACGAGATGAGTGTCTTAAGATCATTGACCCTAGTTCTGGTCATGCTTTATTAGACAATTTTGCAGATGTATTTGATCAAAGTAATCCTACAGCCCAATATAATGCTGAACAAATATTTGTGGTTGATTTTACAAATGATAATGCTATTTTCAATGATGCAGTAACACAACGTACAGACGATTTTAACCCACGTCTTAGAGATGAACCCAAAAATAGAAATAATCGTCCAGGAGGCCCTGGTACTCCAACAAGGTGGCAATTGTTAAAAGCTGATATGGCGGCACAAGGAGAAGAATTTAATGGTTTTGGATTTTCTATCCCTTTACCAGAATTAGCAGATCAAGCCAATTGGCAGCCCGGAGATTTACGTTATGACGTGACCATTGTAAAAGAATATCTGGGGTATGAGCTTAAATTCCCATACTTTAGAAAGTTGTGGAATTTAGACAATATAAATTCTCCAAGACAAAGACACCCAGAGAATTATGTAGTATTCCGCCTGGCTGATATATACCTGATGGCTGCAGAAGCCGAAAATGAACTAACAGGCCCGGATAATGCCTATTTCTATGTAAACAAGGTGAGAGAACGTGCTTTTGAGCCCGATCAACCCTGGAGTGGGATGTCGCAATCAGAATTTAGAGAGGCATTGTACGACGAACGTAAGTTCGAGCTTTGTGCCGAAGGACATCGAAGAATGGATCTGATACGCTGGGGGATATTACTCGATGTGGTAAGAAATGTTCAACACAGGCCCTGGAATAATCCTGCCGATAATATTCAACCATATCATGTATTGTATCCTATACCTGAAAGCGAAATTTTACTAAACCCCAATTTATTAGAATCAGATCCCACAAATAATGGATATAGATAAATAGGATAAAAAATTATGGTTTTTAACCCAGAATTACGCATCAGGGTTTAGTAGTGAACCGATTTAATACGTTTTATTGAGAGATTTAAAGTTATACACAGTCTTACCCCAGTTCTGTGAAAATAAAAAATTCGGTAATAGCGTGTATGAAATGGTGACATAGTGAATTCATTTCATGGTTGATTCGGTTTTAAGAGAGGGCATAGAATAGTATTGAATTAGTTTGTTGTGTTCTATGTCCTTTTTTTATGTGTCAAGAAAGAATAGTTATAAAAATGAAAAAGAAAAATATCATCATAATCTTAGGAATAGCTAGTTTCTTGTTTCTTCTATCTTGTGTATATGCTATTAAAAATGATAAACGAAAGAACAATCTAAAACTATTAGAACCCAGACCCAATATCATATATATATTGGCAGATGATCTGGGGTATGGCGATTTAAGCTGTTATGGGCAACAAAAATTTGCTACTCCAAACATCGATAAACTAGCCAAAGAAGGGATGCTCTTTACCCAGCACTATTCTGGAAGTACTGTTTGTGCCCCTTCTCGTTCGGTTTTGATGACCGGTATGCATACCGGCCACACCGTAGTTAGAGGGAATAAGGAAGTTAGGCCAGAGGGACAATTTCCAATACCAGATAGCACTTTTATTGTTAGCAAGATGTTAAAGAAACAGGGATATGTTACAGGAGCTTTTGGTAAATGGGGGCTTGGTTTTCCCTCATCAGAAGGAGATCCTACAAATCAAGGATTTGATACTTTTTTTGGATATAACTGCCAGCGATTGGGACATCATTATTACCCAGAACATGTATGGTCTGATAAAGATTCTATTGTATTAACAGAAAACTTACATGGAAATAAAGGTATTTATGGTCCAGAACTTATCCATAAAAAAACATTAGAGTTTATTGAAAAAAATAAAGATACTACCTTCTTTTTGTATGTGCCCAGTATTATCCCTCATGCCGAGTTGGCAGCACCAGAGGAAATCATGAAAAAATATCGAAGTCAGTTTGCAGGTGAAACTCCTTACAAAGGGTATGACAAAGGTCCAGAATATCGACAAGGATACTATGAATCGCAAAAAGAGCCTCATACTGCTTTTGCAGCCATGATCGATCTTCTTGATCAACAAGTTGGTGAGATTATGAATACAGTTGAAAAACTAGGTATCGCCCAGAATACCATTATTATTTTTACATCAGATAATGGACCCCATAAAGAAGGAGGGGCCGATCCCGACTTTTTTGATAGTAATGGGTTGTTAAGAGGATACAAAAGAGACCTGTATGAAGGAGGTATACGGGTGCCTATGATTGTAAAATGGCCAGAAAAAATAAAAACGAACACTACTACTGACCAAATCTCAGCTTTTTGGGATGTATTTCCTACCTTGGCCGATATCACAGGATATACCCTTGATAAAAACTTAGACGGAATATCATTTTTGCCTACATTAATTGGACAAGAAGAGTATCAGAAAAAACATGAGTATCTGTATTGGGAATTTCATGAAAAAGGAGGCAGACAGGCAGTGCGTAAAGGCAAATGGAAGGCAGTAAAATATAATGTGTTTCAAAATCCTGGTGCCTCAATAGAATTATATGACCTTTCAACAGATATTAGTGAAAAAATAAATATTGCAGATCAGCACCCTGAAATTATTAAAGAAATGCTTTTGATTCTTGAAAGCGCAAGAACCCCTTCGCCGGTATTTACTTTTGGAGAAGACAAGATCAATTAAACCCGTTTTATGCATTAGAACTTCGTGATGAAGCTTTCAGATGCAATAAAATATGACATTTTCTAAGTTTTAGCATAGCACCGTTACGGTTAAACTTAAAAATGTAGCGTAGCGCTATATTTTGCAGTAGCTGGAAGCTGTAATACCTGCCCGCCTGTCTGCCGATAGGTAGATACGCAGGCAGGGATTTTCTAATGCATAAAACGGGTTAAAGTGTAATTCGGGTATATTATCTAAAAAACCTTATTCTTACTAGTAGCATGTCTGTTATTCTGATATTGACAAGATATACATACATCTGGTTTTAAAACGAGATGGTCGGTTTTTCTGAAGAGGAGTTTCTCTTCAAATATTCAGAGGGAGAGTATCCATAGTGTTTTTTAAAACATTGAGAGAAGTACGCTGGTTGACTAAATCCCACTGTATATCCAACCTCCGAAATATTTATGTTTGCTTCTGTAAGCAACCTGGCAGCTAATTTCAGGCGTTGAGAGCTTATAAACTCTGAGGTAGACAAGCCTGTAAGCGCTTTTAACTTTCGGTGAAGATGCATACGGCTAAGGCCGATTTGACCAGAAAAAACAGAAGGTGTAAATTCCGGATCTGTTAAGTGATTATCCAGAATTACCTGTATTCTTTCCAATAATTTTGTGTCTGGGGAGGTAAGTGTTACTTCTTGAGGTTTAAGAATTGATTGTTGGCTAAATTTTTCTTGTATTGCTTTACGTGATGCAATTAGTTTTTCAATAACTACACGCAACTTTTCTTCCTTAAAAGGTTTGGTAATATACGCATCAGCTCCAGTCTTAAACCCTGTTAACTCCTGCTCTTCTCCAGATTTTGCAGTTAATAAAATAATTGGAATATGCGAAGTGCGAAGATTTGACTTTAGCGTATTACTCAAATAAATTCCATCCTTTACAGGCATCATGATATCAGAAATCACCAGGTCGGGGATGTTTTCCAGGGCAATGGCGACACCTTCACTACCATTTTCAGCTTCAATTATCGTATAATTTTTCCTAAATAGTAATTTTATAAAAAGCCTTATTTCTTCATTATCATCAACCACAAGTAATATAGGAAGATCCTCTGTATGCTCTTTTTCTTCCCAATCCATTTGGTTATCTGTACTATGAATAAGTTGCTTTGTATAAGCATTCTCCGGTATTTGTTGATCAACCAGCTCATTTGATGAAAAAGCAGATGTTGTTATCGGAATAATGACCTCAAATTGTATGCTATTTGTATTTGGTTTTTTTGTGGTTAAAGTTCCGTGAGTTAAGTGTGTTAAATCTTTTACCAAAGCGAGTCCAATCCCAAACCCTTCGGTATAGGAGTTGTTTTGATAAAAACGATCGAATAGAAGCGGAAGTTCTTTTTCGGTGATGGAGTTATTTTGATTAGCGATACAAATTTTGATGTTGCCATTCAAAGTTTCGGCAACAACATCGATAAAACCATTTTTAGGAGTATATTTTACGGCATTAGAAAGTAAGTTGGTCACAATTTTTTGTAAAACATCGGGATCAAACCAGGCTTCGGAAGGAACATGGATCGTATTTGTGAAACTGATATCCTTCTGATGTGCCTGGTATTGAAAAGGTTCGGTGATATGTTTTAAAAATAAATTGATGTTACCTTTGGATACTGATAATTGCCTTCTGCCGGCCTCAATTTTTGAAAGATCCAGTAATTGATCAACAAGTTCAAGTAATCGGTTAGCATTTCGTTGAATCAGGCCAAGATCGGTTTTATCTTCTCGAGATAGTTTCTTTTTGGATAATTGATGCGCCACGGGCCCTGATATAAGGGTAAGCGGTGTACGGAACTCATGAGAGATGTTGGTGAAAAATTTAGATTTGGCTTTCTCTAATTCTTTGAGTTTTTTATTGGTTTTTTGTTTATTCTTAAAAAGTATGAATAGCCCGATAACCGTAAGGGCCAGGATAGACAAGCCGCTTACAAAAAGATTGCGTTGGTTTTTATTTTTTTGTTCTGCCAGTTGTTTCTGTGAAGAAAGTAATGCTAATTGCTTTTTTTTCTGCTCCTCTTCGTGTTCCCATTCCAATAATGAAATCCTGTTTTTTTTCAGATCAAAAGCTTCATCGATTTTTTGAAGTTCTTTTATCGCCTCAAACCCCTGTTTATATTCTTCATTCAGATATAAAGCTTCAGATAATGCTACTAATGCCCGTCTTTTACGCTTCCCCTTTGAGCCTGTTTTTTCTGCGATCATATTGGCTTTCTCTCCAAATAAGACAGCATTCTCTTTATCTTTCTTTTGGGTGTGTAACATACTTAAGTAGGTATAGGTCTCAATAAGGAAAAGACTATCGTTATGAGACTCTAATACGTTTCTGGATTCTTCAAGGCATTTTTGGGCGATATCAAAATTTTTTAAATATAAATGTGCAGCACCAAGCGAAGTGGTGGTCACACCATAAAACCTTGGATAAGAAACCTTGTAATAAGGTAGTATTTCCTGGTAATAATGAATAGCATTAGCATAGCTTTTTTGATATAATTGCGAATGCCCGAGTTTTAATTTTAAGAAATTAATATTTCTTATAGATTTTAACTCGCTAAAGATTTCAAGTGCTTTTAAATAATAAATACTTGCTTTTTTATGATCAGAGAGCGCTTCATAAATCGTACCTAAATTTAAGAAGGCGTATCCTCTTACATCAATATTTTTATTGGGAAAGATGGAATCGATCTTTAAATAACATTGTACAGCTTCAAAATATTTCTCTTGCTCCAAAAAAACATTGCCTTTTCTGTTTTCATAACGTGCCAAAACATTTAAATCTGATATAAAAGCAGATTTTTTATCTGCCTGCTCTATATAAAAGCGGGCCGAATCAAAACGGGACTTGGCAGTATGAGCACTCATTAAACCAAGATAAGAGTCAAACTGTAGTCGTTTATAATTCTTTTTACCTGATATTTTTAAAGATCTATGATACGCCCAAACAGCACTATCTCCCAGGTGTCTGATACGATACATTTTTCCTAAAAGATTATAGGCATTGGTAGTTACATAATCATCTTTTGATGCTTTGGCATCCTGTAATAAAAGGTGTATGAGTTCATGAGCATGCAAAGGGTTTTTTGAAGTGTCTATAAAATCTAATATACGGGCTATCTTCTTATCAGCCTCCTTTTCAGGTTTAATATGGGTTTTGTATATAGCGTCTATATTCTCACGAACCTGTGAGACGGTGATCATCGAAAAAAACATACTTAATATGTATGTTAGCAGCCATTTCATATTTCTTAGATTTTGATTGCTATTGACTGTCGCTATACTTTGAACTCAATGAATTCAAAAACAGAGACAACAATACCAAAGTAAGATACAAAAATGAGGTTACTTTTTCATTAGGAATAAGTCCTGTATTTTATTTTAAGAAGTCATGAGTTCATTACCAGTCTATTTGTTCAATCAGGTATATGATAAAAGTTTTTTACCGCTTCATAATCTGTATAGTCAATGGTGTTTTTGGCAGAAGTGTTTACCCCTCCGGGAATAATAACATAGCGTAACCGGTTAGAGCCAACTGTTTCAGAATCGGTAAAGTCAGAGCCATATTTTCGGATCTCAATCCATGCATCACCTGAACCCCCTTTGATTACAGAAACCCTGCTAGTATCTAGTGTTCCATCAAAGGAAGAAAATGTATTCCAGGGGAGTAAAAAGGTAGAACCATTACCAGTGGTCCAATAAAACAAGATGACACCATCATCATAGTTTCTGCCAAAATCAGGATTATTTATAACCATGCGTTTAATCCTGGGTTGGTTAATAAGATTCCAATTAGGGGAAAACCGGTCTGAGTAGATGACATTGGCGTTGCCATCTTCTCCGGGTAGTCCCCTTGGCCCGGTAGCTCCATCTGCTCCATCAACTCCATCTGTTCCATTTACTCCATCTGCTCCCGGTTCACCTTGTATGCCCTGTTCTCCTTGTGGTCCGGCAGGACCCATATCCCCATCTTCTCCAGAGCATCCCATATAACCAACAATTGCGATGACCAGAACGTAGCGTAAAATGATTTTTAATTTCATAATATAATTTGTTTATTAATACTGTTTCAAATAAAAAACTGAATGATTTTAATATCCCAAAAGGGTATGAACAAATGTAGAGGGATAGAAAATTATAATAAATCAATTTTGTAACATATCCTTTCAAACATGTAACATAGTTTTATAGAATAATTAAGGCACTATCCTCTATTCATATAGTTGTAAGTGGTGATCTATTGGCTTAAAAATTAAGTTCGGTACTTGTTTGCTAAAGGTTGAAATCTGTAAAAAGTACAGATACTGATGTGATTTGTATGTAAGTTGCTGCTTTGAGGTTCTCTATTTTTGTGAAGTATTATTTAATCATGTTCCCTGAATATCTCAGAGATTGCTATCGCACTTCACTTTGAAGATCCGGCATATTTTTGGAAGTTTTTTAAGAAGTATACCTCTATTTCCCCCAGGGTCTTTAGGCAAAATCATTAGTCTGCAGCATAGTTGCCTTGAAGCAATTTATCAGAGTAGAGGTATTTATTCACTTGTAACCGGAAGTTTGTAAAAATAAACAAAAACCTTCCAAAACCTCGTTGAAAATTGATCTAGACCCCAAGGGTTTTCAAAACCCTTGGGGTCTTAACAGATGAAAAGTCAATTATCAAAAATCAAACTCTCAGACACTATTGATGTTTATTATACTTTTTGGAGTAAAGAATGTAAACTACATATTCTTTCATACACTGAATGAAAAAGGCTGCCTTTTGACAACCTTTTACTTGTAGCGAGAGGGGGGCACGATCCCCCGACCTCCGGGTTATGAATCCGACGCTCTAACCAGCTGAGCTACCTCGCCATATTTTCAAATCAAAACATACTTTTTATAGTACCTCTTAAGAGGGTGCAAATATAAAAACAAAATAGATTGACACAAACAATAAAGCGGAATTAATTTTTTTTTCAATGTCCTTTTAAAGTCGACAATTAATCTATATATTGGCTAACCAAGAATTAATAGTATGTCTGAAAAAACAAAATATGAACTTGAATTTGTGGTACAGTCTTCTCCACAATTATTATATCAATATATTTCAACACCATCGGGGCTCTCAGAATGGTTTGCCGATAATGTGAATTCCAGAGGAGAATTATTCACGTTTATCTGGGATGATTCTGAAGAGGAAGCAAAGCTTATAAGCCGAAAAAGTGGCGAACGCATTAAATTCAGATGGGTAGCCGATGAAGATGACGGGAATGATTATTTCTTCGAATTGCGTATTCAGGTCGATGAGATTACCAAAGACGTATCACTTATGGTTACCGATTATTCTGAGGATGATGAGATGGATGAAAATAAGATGCTTTGGGACAATATGATAAGCAACCTGAAACATGTTCTTGGATCTGCATAATCCTTACTTTTTTAATATAGAATTCATTTAAACTTTTTGGATTGAAGCGAAAATTTAGGGTTTTGTGCCTAGTTGAAGACTTTTTTGAGTTGCATAGCTGGGCTACGGAAAGAAAAAAAGGCAAGAAGTGGGTGCAAAAAATCAATTTTTTAGCCAATTGAAAAAGTCTAAATGAATTCATAAATTTATACCCCATAAAAGTTTAAATTTATGGCAATTTTTTTATGGTTAATGTTAACGGAAATTTAATAGATGACGATAAGGCGGTATTAGCAATTAATAATAGGGGGTATACCTATGGTGACGCTTTATTTGAAACACTACGAATCAATTCTGGAACTATTCTGTTTTGGGAAGATCACTACTTCAGATTAATGGCTTCTATGAGGGTTTTGAGAATGCAGATTCCAATGCAATTTACTCCCGAGTTCCTTGAAAAAGAAATCATTGATATGGTTACTCAAAATGGTTTGATCGATGCTACAGCAAGGGTGAAACTTATTGTTAACAGAGTTTCTGGAGGGCTATATACACCTTTATCCAATGAAATAGAATATTGTATATCGGTATCGCCATTAGATTCAGGATTTTATCTCATATCTGATGAGCAATATGAAGTCACACTTTTTAAAGATCATTATATAGCAGCAGACCTTCTTTCAACATTAAAATCCAATAATAAGTTGGTGAATATTCTGGGAGGAATTTTTGCAAATGACCATGATTTTGATAATTGTTTATTGATGAATTCGAATAAAATGATCATTGAGGCATTAAATGGGAATTTATTTTTGGTCAAAAACAACAAGATAAAGACCCCTCCTTTGTCTGATGGATGCCTAAAAGGAGTATTGAGGACTCAATTGTTAAGAATTCTGGAAAAGCTAACAGAATATGAAGTAGAAGAAGATTCGATTTCTCCATTTGAACTACAAAAAGCAGATGAATTGTTTGTTACCAATGTAATCACAGGAATTCAACCGATTACTAAATTCAGAAAAAAGACATATACGGTTGATACGAGCAAAAGGCTTTTAGGGATATTGAATGCAAAAATCAGGCTGGGGGATTAAAATTAATTAAACGACGGATTCTCGGGGGCATTTGACCAAAGTAAATATTCTCCACCAAGTTCTATCATTTTTTCTTTCCAGAAAGTATCATAAGATTTCCCAAAAATATTCTTTTTGTAGCTATTCTCGACAATTACCCATGAGTTGGCTTCCAGTTCCTGATTTAGTTGTTCAGAATCCCAACCCGAATACCCTAAAAAAAACCTAATCTCATTAGAAGTGATCTTATTTTCTGCTATGAGTTCGGATACAATGGTAAAATCTCCTCCCCAATAGATACCTTCAGATATCTCAACACTGTTAGGTATTAAATCAGGTATTTTATGTATAAAATAGAGGTTATCTTGCTCTACCGGGCCACCATTATATATTTTAAACTCTGCTTTAATCTCTGGAATCAGATCTGCAAGCAAATACTCGAGGGGCTTATTCATTATAAAACCAATAGAGCCTTGATCACTATGATCCGCCAAAAGAACCACTGAGCGGTTAAAGGACACATCCCCAATAATAGAGGGCTCGGCAATTAATAAATGTCCTTTTGTGGGTTTAAGTGATATCATGCGATAAATTTGATTATCTTAAAGCTAAATAATTATTTCTAATAATCAAAGTTGTAAAGGTATTTTTGCGGTAAAACCATAAAAAAAGCTCCCGTTTAAAGGAGCTTTTAAAATATCGAAAACTAAATTATTAGTTTACTGAACTTGATAAATCAGCACCAGCCTTAAACTTAACAACGTTTTTAGCAGCGATTTTGATAGTTTGCCCAGTTTGTGGATTTCTACCTTCTCTTGCAGCTCTTTTAGAAACTGACCAAGATCCGAAACCTACTAAAGAAACACGTCCTCCTTTTTTAAGAGTTTTTTCAACATTTCCTAAGAAAGATTCTAAGGCTTTTTTAGCCGCTGCTTTAGTAATTCCAGCGTCAGCTGCCATTGCATCGATTAATTCTGTTTTGTTCATAATTCTGTTTTTAAATTAATTGTTGGTTAAACCAATCTTTATGTTAAACGCTCTACAAATTTATACGGATTTATGATTCGTGCAAGGATTAGCCCAGTAAATACAAGGATTTGTTGATAACTAAGGGTGATTGTTAATAAACAATGTTATTTTGAACCTCTGTTAGCCCTTGATTTTAGCTCATTTTTGCATCTCTGTAAAAAATATAACCATTTAAAAGGGCTTTAGAATCCATTGCCTTTTTTCCGGGAAATTGAAGTTTTGTTATCATAAGGTACCCGTTTTTTACCGCCACTTTAATCACAGTGTCTTCTATAATGATTTTTCCAACCTCAAAACTATGGATTTCCTCTACCGGAACAGCTTCATATATTTTGATGTTCTCCAGCTTCCCTTTATTTAATAACTCACACCATGCTGTTGGATATGGGCTCAGGCCTCTGATATGGTTATTGATGATATGAATATTCTTATTCCAATCGATTTTGGTATTATCACGATTAAGTTTATAAGCCGTTTTGAATGAAGTATCCATTGGTTGAGGAGCTGTGATAACCGTGTTATTTTCAATTGCCTTTAGCGTTTGTATTACTAGTTCGGCTCCAGAAATCATTAATTTGTCATGCAACACTCCGGCGGTGTCTTGATCTTCAATAGCTACCTCTTTTTGAAAGATAATATGTCCTGTATCTATTTTTTCATCAATAAAGAAGGTGGTAACTCCGGTAGTTTGTTCTCCATTAATTATTGCCCAATTGATAGGAGCCGCACCTCTGTAGTCTGGTAAAAGTGATGCATGCAGATTAAAAGTTCCGTATTCCGGCATATCCCATACCACTTTTGGTAACATCCTGAAAGCAACTACAACTTGCAGATTGGCATGTAATGACTTTAATTCTTCGATAAAATGCTCATCTTTTAGATTGGTTGGTTGTAACACATTAAGATTTTTGGATAATGCATATTCCTTTACAGCCGAAGCTTTCAGCTTCCTTCCTCTTCCGGCAGGTTTATCGGGTGCAGTAATAACACCAACTACAGTATACTTATTTTCTGTGATGGTCTTTAAGGTAGCAACGGCAAAATCCGGAGTTCCCATAAATATAATTCGCAAATCTCTCATTGTTTTATAGTAGTTGATAGTGATTGTCGTGATTGATTTTTATAATTTGATGCTCGTTCATTGTCCGTATTACTTCCAGAGTAGATTTCTCGGGATATGCTAACTGTGCTATCAAATCTCTTGAAGATAAATTTTTTTCCCGTAAAAGCCGTATAATATCTTCTTGAATTTTGTTTACGTCTATTTTTGCACGATTTTGTTTTTTCTGGAGGCAAAAACTACAAATACCACAGTCTTTGGTATTTTCTTCTCCAAAATAGCGCAGTAGCTGTCTGCTTTTACACGAAGTAGTATGCTCTGTAAACTGAAGTATTGCTTCTACCTTTTTTATCTTATTTCCATTTTGTTCTATAAGATGATGTTTTATTCTATTGATGGTATGATCATCTTCTCTTGGAACCAGAAAAATAATTTCGGCATCAGAAAGTGAGTGGTTAAATTCGAGTATACCTGAATCCTGCAGTGTATTTAATACCATAACAACTTCAGATTCTGCTACACCAGCTTTTGAAGCAATTAGTAGTATGCTAATTGACACTTCTTCATCAAAAACACCGCTATAGGTTCTTAAAATTGCCTTTGTAATTAGTTCATGCTTAGGGTTCTTATCCAGAAACTCCAGGAGGTGATTCCCTGTGGTAAGTATATGAACGCTGCTTTTTTTAGAAAATCGTTGCATGAACCTGATCACTCCACAACGATCCAGGAACTGTAGAGTGTTGTAGGTAACTAAAGTATTCAGTTCATAGGTTTTACAAAAAGCATTAAAATTAAAGTCGTGCACAGATTGTTCTCCTTCTCCATAAGATATCTGAAAATAGTTACACAATTTCCTATATACTAGTTTCACTGCGTCGATATCGGGCAATACTTTTATAAATTGATTGTTAAGTCTTCGTTCGTCATTTTCATTTTTCAAAAGAAACGCAAACGAAGGTTCCCCGTCACGTCCGGCTCTGCCTGCTTCTTGAAAATAACTTTCTATACTTTCAGGAATTGTGTAATGGATCACGGTACGCACATTGGGTTTATCGATACCCATGCCAAATGCATTTGTAGCCACCATGACCCTAACGTCTTCATTCATCCATTGGTGAAATCGTTTTGTTTTGTCTTCGGCATCTACGCCACCATGATAATAGGCAGCGGTATAGCCACTCGCATTAAGGAAATCGCTTAGCTCAACAGCAGATTTCCTGTTTCTTACATAGACAATCGAACTACCCTGGTGTTTTTCTAAAATTTGGATCAGTTTATGATTTTTGTCTATTACATGGGCAACCAGATAACCCAAATTAGGCCTGAAAAATGATTGTCTGAATATTTTTGGTTGAAAAAGATCCAGTTCGGCTATAATATCATCAACTACTTTGGTAGTAGCAGATGCTGTTAGTGCTATCACAGGAATTGTTGGGTGTATTTCTTTCAGGATTTTAATTTTTTTATAAGATGGTCTGAAATCGTTTCCCCATTGAGAAATACAATGCGCTTCATCAACAGCAATAAGGTTGATATTCATTAGTTTTAACCGCTCCTGAACGATATCTTGCTGAAGCCGTTCTGGAGAAATGTATAAGAACTTATAATTACCATACACACAATTATCTAATAACGTATCTAATTCTGAATATTTAATGCCACTGGGTAGTGCAATAGCTTTGATTCCTTTCTCCTGTAGGTTTTTTATTTGATCCTGCATTAATGCTATCAACGGTGAAATCACTATGCAAATACCGTCTTTTTGTAAAGCAGGAATCTGGAAACAAATGGATTTTCCACCTCCGGTGGGTAGTAAAGCAAACGTATCATTTCCTTCTAATACAGCATGTATGATTTCTTCCTGCAATGGCTTGAAACTATCATATTTCCAATACTTTTGTAATATTTGAAGGGGAGTACTCATAACATTTGCGGGAATTTTTGTAATATAAAATCACCGCGTTCTTCAATAGTACCATAAGGGACTTCGATACATTGGTACCCCAAATTACTGTATGTTTTATGAAGGTGAGAATGTATCTGTATTGCTTGATCAAAACTTTCATATCGCTCATTATCATTCACATGAATATCTTCCCAGGGAGGAAGTATAAAGATATAATCATACCAATATGTTTTGCAGGCATTTATAAATTCAACAGGATAGGATTCGCCTGCAAAATCCATATAGGCAATAACATCCGGGATTCCCCGATCCAGAAATATACGGGATTGAGCTAGTTGGACGGCCTCGGTGAATTGTTGTATACGCCCTTCTATTAGTTTTTGGCTAAACAATATAGGGTCTTCCAAAAATAATTGTGAAATCCCCTGCTGTTGGGCTTTCATAGTAACTTGCCTTGATATTTCATGCAAACAGGTTTCTCCCCGATGCTCAAGATGTTCTATGATTTTGGTCTTTCCGGTCGAAGGTCCGCCGGTAATAACAATTTTTTTATTTGCCAATAGAATATTTTGATACAAATTTCGGAATTATAAAGGGATTTTAAAAATACAATGTGCAGAAGTATAAAGGTCTGTTAAAGTTGATTTTTTCAAACTGAATTTTTAGTAACTTCAATAGCAATTCATAGGATATTTCTTTATTTAGACTAATTAAATACAAATCATAAAATTAAAGCTTATGCCGGTTTATAATCTAAAAATAAATGGTCAGTCTCATGCAGTTGAGGCAGACGAAGACACTCCTTTATTATGGGTGCTTAGAGATCATCTGGATATGGTAGGCACAAAGTTTGGCTGTGGTATTGGCCAGTGTGGTGCCTGTACTATTCATCTTGACGGATCTGCTACCAGAAGCTGTTTACTTCATGTTTCTATGGTAGGAGATATGAAAATTACTACGATCGAAGGCTTATCTGAGGATGCTTCACATCCTGTGCAACAAGCCTGGAAAGAAGTCGATGTGCCACAATGTGGATATTGCCAGGCTGGACAGATGATGTCTGCAGCTGCATTTCTCGAACAAAATGCCAATCCGAGTACATCTGAAATTAGAGATGCTATGAGTGGTAATATTTGTAGATGTGCTTCTTACAATAGAATAGAGAAGGCTGTAGAAATTGCTGCCAGTAAAATGAGTTAATCCCTTTAAAAATCCCTCAAAAATGAAACAAATAGTACCACCTTCTTTTAGCAGAAGGTCCTTTATAAAAACATCGGCATTAGCTGGTGGTGGAATATTAATTGGGTTTAACTTATTTCAAGCCTGTAAACCCGAAGCTGCACCGCCAGTGGATATCTCACAATTGAACTTCAATGATTTTAACGCATTTATTAAGATAGCAGATAATGGAATGGTGACTATCTTTTCACCAAATCCTGAAATTGGACAAGGAGTAAAAACAGCAATGCCAATGATTATTGCCGAAGAGCTGGATGTCTCCTGGGAGAATGTTCACGTAGTACAAGGTGCTTTGGATACTAAAAACTTTACCCGACAGGTTGCCGGAGGAAGCCAGTCTATACGATTTGGTTGGGAACCCTTACGCCAAACCGGAGCTACTGCCAGACAGATGCTGGTTAATGCAGCGGCTGCCAAATGGGGAGTAAATGCGTCTGAATGTAAAACTGAAAATGGGGTGATTACCAATGCCAATGGTGATAAACTTGGATATGGAGAAGTGGTTAAAGAAGCAGCAGTATTAGAAGTGCCTGAAAATGTGACATTAAAAGATCCTAAAGATTTTAAAATTATAGGAAAAGATGCCCGCAACGTGGATATCGATAACATCACTAATGGAAAACCATTGTTTGGACTCGATTACAAAGAAAAAGGAATGCTACATGCCATGGTAGTAAGACCTCCGGCTTTTGGTAAAAAATTAGAAGATTTTGATGCTACTGAAGCTAAAGCAGTTTCTGGAGTGCATGATGTGATCAAATTTGGAGATAAGGTGGCAATTTTGGCCAAAGATACCTGGACAGCCATGAAAGGTAAAAAAGCCTTAAAAGCGAATTGGGTTTCTGATTCAAAATTAGAGAGTACCGAAGACCATGATAAAATATTGACAGACCTTCTTAATGGTACAACATTTAAAACGATGCGTGCCGACGGAGATGTTAAAAAAGCATTTGCAGCAGCAGACCAGGTAATCGAAAGAACGTATGAATCTCCTTTCTTGCCTCATAATTGTATGGAACCTATGAATTTCTTTGCAGATGTTACTGCAGAGAAAATTCGGCTGGTCGGCCCTATACAAACTCCGGCTGGTACAGCCAAAAGAGTTGCCGAATTACTAGAGCGGGATATAGAGGATGTTTCGGTAGAAATGACTAGAATGGGAGGCGGTTTTGGAAGACGTCTGTATGGAGATTTTGCTTTAGAAGCAGCAGAAATATCCAAAATAGCACAAAAACCGGTAAAAGTAATATACTCGAGAGAAGATGATATGACTGCAGGGATATATCGACCATCTATAAAATATAAGATTAGTGCTTCTGTTAAAGATGGTAAAATTACCGGATATCACCTGAAGGAGGCTTCTGTAAATTCAAATATGTACGGTTTGATCCCTAATTTTTTCCCGGCAGGGGCTATAGAAAACTACCAGGTTGATGTAGCTAGCTATGATAGTAAAATTACTACAGGAGCATGGCGGGCACCGTATACTAATTTCTTATCTTTTGCAGAACAAAGTTTTTTTGATGAATTGGCAGAGATTTTAGAGGTAGATCGTATTCAACTTCGCCTGGACTTGCTTCAGAAAGTAAAAGGTACCACCGATGAGCGCATTCAATATTCTCCTGAACGATTAGAAAATGTAATTAAAGTAGCCGTTGACAAATCGGGATGGGGAAATGCAAAAGAGGGAGTATATCAGGGGTTCAGTGCATACTATTGCCATAATACCCATGTTGCTGAAGTTGCAGATGTGGTGCTGAAAAATGATATTCCAGTGGTGAAAAAAGTTACTTGTGTAGTCGATTGCGGAATTGTAGTGAACCCTCTGGGTGCTAGAAATCAAATTGAAGGCGGTGTTATCGATGGTATTGGCCATGCGATGTATGGCGATTTTTCATTTAAGGACGGAGCACCTCAGAACAAGAATTTTGATACATATCGCTTAATTCGTATTAATGAAACGCCAATAGTTGAAACTCATTTTATAGAAAATGATATCGCCCCAACTGGGCTTGGCGAACCTGCATTGCCGCCTGCCGGTGCTGCAGTTGCAAATGCAATCAAAGCTGCCAAGGGGATACGTATATATAAACAACCGTTTATAAAACATATGAACACCAAAGCACCACTAGGATAGCGTACTGTATGACACACGAATTTAAAGAGATTATCCAATTATATTGCAAAGCCAAACAGCAGGAAATACCTGCTGTCATGGCTACTGTGGTAGATGTAGAGGGATCCTCATATCGAAGACCTGGAGTAGGGATGCTGATACTGCAAAATGGAAAGATGATAGGAGCAGTGAGTGGCGGTTGTGTGGAAAAAGAAGTGCTTAGACAAGCCCAATCAGTCTTTGTGTCGGGTACACCAAAAATGATGACCTATGATGGTAAATACCGATTAGGTTGTGAAGGTCTTTTGTATATTTTGATAGAGCCTTTTGAGATTGGTTATGCTGTAATAAGTACTATTCAGAAACATTTGAGATCCAGAAAACCTTTTGAGATTAGATCTTTTTATTCAAAAAAACGACATAAAGACCCCGATATGGGTTCTGTGATAACACTTGAAAACCAGGAATTTTCTTTTTCCGATAAAACAGGTTTTAGAAAAATAGAAAAAGAAATGTCTTTCACGTGTTTTCAGCGAGAGATACAGCCTTGTTTCAGACTGGTAATTATAGGAACCGAGCATGATGCGATGAAGTTATGTCAATTGGCAGCAAATACAGGATGGGAAGTTGAGATTATAGGTTCACCAAAAGACCCAAAACGATTGGAAGACTTTCCGGGAGCGCATATGCTAATGAATAGTTTACCTGAAGATTTGCATATTCAAAAGGTAGATCATCAAACGGCAATCGTTTTAATGACTCATAATTTTGCTAAGGATCTATTATACCTGCAAGCAATAAAAGAGACCCAGCCAGCTTATATTGGCTTGTTAGGCCCGGCTCGCCGTCGGGAGAAGCTTCTTTCTGCTTTTATTGATTATTTTCCGGAAATTGCCGATGAATTTTTAGATTCGATACATGGTCCTGCAGGATTAAATCTGGGAGCAGAAACCCCACAAGAGATAGCTATTGCTATTATCGCAGAGGTATTATCGGTGATCAGAGATCAAAAACCAATACCACTACAGGATAAGAAAGGAGCAATCCATGATGATCCTAAAAGGAAAAGTATAGATGCCGTTTCCACTAAAACCTAAAATAGCTCATCTTATTCTTGCAGCAGGAAGTTCCAGTAGGATGGAAGAACCTAAACAATTATTACCCTGGGGAGATACTACATTGATTGGCCATGCCATACAACAAAGTTTAGCGTTGGAAGAAGTAACTACTTATGTGATTTTAGGCGCATATTTTGACTTAATTAATATGCAAATCAATCATTTTCCAATTGAGATTCTGAAAAATTCTGATTGGCAATCCGGGATGGGATCATCAATAAGTTCTGGCGTAAAGACTATAATGAAGGACAAGGTGACATATAATGCTGCCTTAATAACAGTGGTAGATCAGCCATTAATAGATACTGTGCATCTGAATGCTTTACTTACAGAATTCAAAAAAACTCCTAATGATATTGTTGCTACCGATCTTGGAGAAAGGGTAGGAGTTCCTGCAATTATTCCAAAAAAATATTTTGAAGAATTGTCACAATTGAAGGCAGACCATGGCGCAAGATATATTATTGCAGCATATAAGAATGAAGTGAAAACGATTACTGCTTTAGATAAAGGTGTTGATATTGATACAGTAGAGCAATATGAAACCTTGTTTCAAAGTAAATTTCCTTCTTAACCGCCATTATTCATGGTTTTGGAAAAAAATCATTGTTTACAGTGGTTAACCCTGCCATACCGGCCCGAATTAGAGTTGCTTAGTATTGAGGGACGAAAAACTTAGCAAACCTTATTCGTTTACTAGGAAAGTGTCAATTGGTGTGAATTTCTAGGGTTAAAAAAAGTGTTTATATACCAACTTCGGTTTTATAAATCATAACCCGTATATTTGGCCTGAAATTTGTGCTAACAGATACCATGAACGATCCAGAAGAATTTTACAAAAAATTAAAAGTACAATTGGCTGACACATCGCTTTGGCCGAGCACATATTTATACAAGTTTATTGTACCAACAGACACGTCTAAGATCATGCAAATTGAAGTTATATTTGACAATCTGGGAGCAGTAATCAACACCAAACAGTCCAAAAATGGTAAGTATACCAGTATATCTGTCAATGTACGAATGAAAAACCCGGATCAGGTGATCCTTAAATATAAAGAAGTTGCAAACAAAGTTGAAGGAGTAATATCATTGTAATACTAAATTTTTTTGATTGAAGCGAAAAAGTTTAAATCATTTCTTGTTAATAAAATTGTTTATGTACTATAGCTTACTTATTTTATTTTAGTATTTTGCAAAACGAATTGTTTTTGCTTCAAAAAAGAAGAAAATACTTCACCCTATTATTTTATACCGATTTTTATGAATATTGATAATTTAGAATATAACACCGAGCGCGAAATGCTCATCATACCCGAATATGGTCGCCACTTACAAAAAATGGTGAATTATGCAGTGTCTATTGACAACAAGGAAGAACGCAATAAAGTGGCTAAATCCATTATTGATGTTATGGGAAATTTGCAGCCACACCTTCGCGATGTACCAGAGTTTCAGCATAAGTTATGGGATCAGTTGTTTATAATAAGTGATTTCAAATTGGATGTAGATACACCATTTCCGGTATTGACCAAAGAAAAGTTACAAGAACGTCCAGACCCACTAGAATACCCTCAGAACCATCCGAAATATCGTTTCTACGGAAATAATATTAAACGCATGATTGATGTGGCAAATAGTTGGGAAGATGGAGACCTCAAAAATGCACTTACCTTAACCATTGCAAATCACATGAAGAAATGCTACCTTAATTGGAATAAGGATACAGTGGATGACAGTGTGATTTTTGACCATCTTTTTGAATTGAGTAATGGAAAGATTGACCTAAAAGGTAGTAGTGAAGACCTTACAGATTCTTCAAATTTGATGCGAGGTAAAAAGAAAAAACATACTAGTAATGGTAAAAAGAATTACCGAAGCCGAGGTAAAAAACGCTACTAAATTGTTGCCAAATCAGGAACTACTAACCACTAATGATTAATGTTACATGGATACTTTTCAGATAGAAGGGGGGCATCAGCTTAAAGGTGATATCACTCCTCAGGGCGCAAAAAATGAAGCGCTACAGATTCTATGTGCTGTACTGCTAACTCCCGAAAAGGTAACAATTTCCAATATACCCGATATCAGGGATGTAAATAAACTGATAGAGATTTTAAGAAACTTAGGAGTAAAGATTCAAAAACTGGGAAAAGGGAGATATTCATTTCAAAGTGATGCACTTAATTTAAAATATCTTGAAAGCGAGCAGTTTAAAAAAGAAGGAAGCGGTCTTAGAGGTTCCATCATGATCGTTGGCCCGCTGTTGGCTAGATTTGGAAAAGGATATATTCCCCGCCCTGGAGGTGATAAGATCGGTAGACGACGATTAGATACTCATTTTGAGGGATTTATAAGCCTGGGTGCAGAATTTAGATATAATAAAGAAGAACGTTTTTATGGCGTGGAAGCTCCGGAAGGTCTTACAGGTACATACATGCTTCTGGATGAAGCTTCGGTTACTGGTACAGCAAATATTGTGATGGCTGCTGTGTTGGCAAAAGGCATTACCACTATTTATAATGCTGCCTGCGAACCCTATTTACAACAGCTATGTAGAATGCTCAACTCGATGGGAGCAAAGATTAAGGGAGTAGGATCAAATCTGTTGACTATTGAAGGTGTAGGAGCATTAAACGGTTGCGAGCATCGTATTCTTCCGGATATGATCGAGATTGGTTCTTGGATCGGTTTGGCTGCAATGACCAAAAGCGAAATCACTATCAAGGATGTTAGCTGGGAGAACCTGGGAATTATCCCCAATACATTTAGAAAGTTAGGAATTACCTTAGAGCGGGTAGGAGATGATATATATATTCCTGCACATAAAGATGGATATCAGATCGAAAGTTATATTGATGGTTCTTTTATGACTATAGCCGATGCACCTTGGCCCGGTTTTACACCAGATTTATTGAGTATTATACTGGTAGTGGCAACGCAGGCAAAAGGAGAAGTGATGGTACACCAAAAGATGTTTGAGAGCCGACTGTTCTTTGTAGATAAACTAATTGATATGGGAGCAAAGATCATCTTATGTGATCCGCATAGAGCGACGATCATTGGACATGACTTTAAATCTACCTTAAAAGCTACAATAATGACCTCACCAGATATCAGAGCAGGAATCTCGTTGTTGATTGCTGCGTTGAGCGCTAAAGGCACTTCTACTATTCATAATATTGAACAGATCGATCGTGGGTATGAAAATATTGACGAACGCCTAAGGGCTATTGGAGCTAAAATTATTAGAGTAGAAGCATAGTTTTATATACTGGTATATACTATTCAAAGAGGAAACCATTTCGGTTTCCTCTTCTTTTTTGAAAAAAAATGGGGATTTGTTATCTGCAATATGATGTCAAATAATTATATATTAGCCTCTTACATTATAGTATCGATCAATTTGTAATATATTGACTAACAATTGTTTGTCAAAATAACGGGACATTTATTTCTTTTAATTCTCGATCAAATACAGTATCTTTAATACATAATTAAGTGAAATAACTCTTTTCTTGATTACCCCAGTATTAATATTGCTGAATATTTAGCATAAAAGAAAGGAAAATGATTACAACCCCAGTAATTCAAAAAGAGATTGAGCCTATACGAACTAAACTCTTCAATCATGAAGTGTATGGAGCTATCAATACGCTTGATGAACTAAATTTGTTTTTAGAGCATCATGTATTTACCGTATGGGACTTTATGTCACTCTTAAAAACATTACAGAGAGAATTGACTTGTGTAGCCATTCCTGTTGAGGTACCCAAAGGAAATCCATATACTGGTGAATCACATAAAATAGCTGCAGCATTTACCTTTACCAAAGAAGATTTGATTCCTGAAATATTTAGTGCATTGGTTACTGACCTGAATACAAAATTACCCAAACAATCAGATAGTTTGAGATACTCCCTGGATCAGCATATAGAATTGGATGCAGATCTGCGTGCTATGGCTATGAAAATGATAGAAGAGCTATGTAATGATAAGGATAAATGGAATGACTGTCATGTGATTAGTAAAATGACACTACAGAAACGTTTAGCGTTTTGGAATAGTATTTTGATGACTATAAAAGATGATCATAAACACCTGTTAAATTAAAAAATAATGAATAAGAACAAGTTATCTGGATCGAATAGCAATACTTAGGCCCCTATGTTTTAAATCACACCCCCCTTTTATGCCTTTTATTGCCCTAAATGGAGAATCTAAATCTAACAACCTATGAAGATGACCATTTACTTTCGAGCCAGGTAACTTTTTTATGTTCCTGCAATACGATTTGTAAAGACCTTTACTTTATGATTAAGAAATTTTATCTATAGTATAATAGGTTACTTAAGACTTCTTCCAAATCCGTCAACTGTTTTTTTGATCAGTATACCATCTTGTCCTGCTTCTTCAATCCAAATCCGTATACGAGTCTTTCCTGCACTGTCCAAATAGTTTCCTTTTCCATGGGTATGTTCAAACTTTACTGTGTAATTTTTTCCTGCTTCGAAAGAAAAGATCTCAAAAGGTTCTATTGGAATAGCAATTTGCCCTTTTGAGACAAATCGCATTTGTATTTTATGATCCCCAGGCATAAGTAAAATTTCCTGTGCTCCGGTCATCAGACTGTTATTTGGGATATCCTGGTCATCCACGGCAATGAAATAAGCATATTTTTTACCTACTGTTTCGCTTATTAGTCGTACTTGTTGCCCAGCCAGGAGTTGCGGGCCATCATATAGTTTAAGGGCAGTAACTTTGTGCTTTTTCTTTCTTTGTTTTTTCTTCTTTTGTGCTATACCTGGAGTTGCTGTCAGCATTACTAGAAAAACAATTAGTAGTGTCTTTAATATTCTCATTTTGATTTGTTTTTAGATATACTTTGTAAAAATAGCCGCTATTTTTCTATTATCTATTTACATATGTAAAGCGATGTTCACTTTATGAGCATCTTTTTTCTTATGCGACTTAGCTGGGTGGGTGTGATACCTATAAACTGTGCTATGTAATATTGATTAATCAGGTTTTCCAATTCGGGATACCGCTCCCTGAACAACAGATATCTATGATCGGCCTGAAACGTGAAATATTCAAATTCTCTTTGTTCTTTTCCTATAAAAAAGAGCTCTGTAAGTTTTCGACTCCATTCTGCAATTTCTCTGTTTTCACTAATTAAGTACAGCCAGTTGTCATATTTTCCTTCTAGTAATGTTACATTGGTTAATGCTTCAATGCTTACTTCATTGACTGTATACGTTACCAGAGATGAAAATGCTCCAATAAAAGATATTGGAGTTTTAAAATAAACAGGAGTAAAGAAAGTTTTGGTGTATTGAGAACCATTGTCTTTAGATATGTAAGCTCTTAAAACCCCATTCAAAACGATACCAAACTTATTTTCTATTCGACCTGTTTTTGCAAAGAATGTATTTTTGCTATATGTTTTTTTTGTGAGGATTTCTTTGATCTGGCTCCAAGAATTAGTAGATACAGGTGATATCTGATTCAGGTATTGTTTTATTTCTTCCATAGCCTTGTATAGATCACTTTTAATTGCGGTTAGATTTTACAATATAAAGATTTGGTATAAGGTAACAATGGCTATGGGTATAACTCATGTTTTGGATCATGTGTTTTGTATACTAAATTGGGATTGGGGTATAGGGAATAGTGAAATAAAAAGCAGATCCTTTATTCTTTTTACTTTCTACCCAAATCTCTCCTCCCAGCATTTCTACATAGGCCTTGGCGATTGATAATCCAATACCAGCACCTTCAAGGGCATAGCGATCGTCGATATCTGCTTGTACAAAACGCTCAAAAATAGCTTCCAGCCTATCTTTATGTATACCCATACCGGTATCTTTTACATAAAACTCCAAAAATGCTCCTTGTTGTCTATATCCAAATTCTATCGATCCTTCATGAGTATATTTAATTGCATTTTTGACCAGATTGGTGAGTATGGTGTTAAATTTATCTTTATCAGTCCTTATAATAGCCTGTTTTTCGACTAGGCTATTTTTAAAGGATAGTTTTAGGTTTTTGGCATCGGTCTCTGTTTTAAAAAAATGATACAGATACTCGGTTTGTGTATTGATATCTACTTCACTTATAACAATCTGTACCTGATTGGCTTCAATTCTGGAGATATCTATAATATCTTTGATGATATTTAGCATACGTGCTCCACTTTCTTTGATAAGATTAAGATATAACTGTTGTTCGTCACCAGTGAGTTTAGGCTCCTTAAGCAGTTCGGCCAGTCCCAGTATTCCGTTCATCGGTGTTCTGATCTCATGGCTCATATTGGCAAGAAAAGCAGACTTAAGCTGGTCGCTTTCTTCGGCTCTTTCTTTTAACCTGTTTAATTCGAGCTCGTATAGTTTTATATCGGTGATGTCTGTAATAGTCCCTACATATCCAATAATTTGTTGTTTTTCATTATACTCGGGTATCGCCCGACCTAATACCCAGGTAACAGAACCATCTGGTTTAAGAAATCTATATTCGGCATCAGAGGTTTCTCTTTTTCTCGCAGCATCATACCACTCTTGTTTTAACCTTTTCCTGTCCTCGTGGTGTACAGCATTAAGCCACCCATCATTAAGGGCCTCTTCTTCGGTTAACCCGGAAATGCTACACCATTTAGAATTTACAAAAGTGGTTTTTCCATCTGCGCGGGTCATAAAAATCCCTACGGGAACCAAATTGGTAAGGGTATGATATCTACTCTCTGTAAGTTGAATAGCTTTCTCTGCAACTTCAAATTTCTGCCTGTAAGTAAGAGAATGATATATATCTTTAAAGGTAAGATAATTGGTTTGATATACTTCTTTTTCAAAATATTTTAAATAGATGGTAAATAAAATACTATAGAAAAAAGCCATGAATATCTTTGAAGCCAAACCAGAATATAAAATTTTTTGTATATCATCAAAAAACCAGAAAGAGCCTAATGTAAAACTAACAGCATCAAAACTTAGCACGATAACCATAGTAATACATATTCTCCAAAAAAGCCTTGAAGTAAATTTAGATATAAATTCAAATAAAAAAATAATTAGTATAGAATCTATGATGAGAATAGTGGTCCCTACAAAGAAAACGGTCACATTGGTATAGAAGAATTCGGTAGAAACCTCAAATGGATTGTAAATGTAAGCACCTTCAACATTCAATCGAAACGACAGAATAAGGATAGACATTACAATATTGGCTATTACTAATGCATAAATTAGTTTTCTGGCTGTAATAGCATCTTCTTTAATATAAATGAGTAAAATAGCAAATAATCCTCCCGAAAACAAGACCGAAGAACCTGGAGAAATAACAATATTTTCTGAAACCTGAAAATAAAGTGTACTGGCCAAAAAAACCTGCATAAATTGAAATAAGCCTAAAGAAGTGAACAGAAGGCCCATGCCCATTACGGTACGCAAGCGAAATAACAGTAAGATCAATGTTGCTACTACTAAGCCCTGAAATAAGAAGATTGATATTTGATAAAAGTTAATTGTATCCATAAAATCCAATACTACATCGGATATGTAATTTATAGCTCTTTTTGGAAGCCTGTGACTAGCTGATTTTTTGTATTTTTAACATTCTTTAAAGCTACGAACAAAAGTTAAATTTTTGCTACGGTAAAACCATAAAGTTACTATTTGGTTAAGAATCATCAATTTACCATTAAGAATCATCAGTAGAAATTAATGATTTGTGAAACAAAACTTCTGATTAACAATATGCTACAGATATACAATTTACTTTTGTTAATCGCAAAATATTTTGTTCTTTCGTTAAAAACAGCAAGTATACTTTGGAAGATTTAAAGAAAACGATACGATCTTATGCGCAGGTAAGCGATGCTGATATGGAATTTGGGCTTCGGTTTTATAAAAAGGAAATCTTTAAAAAAGGAGACTATCTTTTACAGTCAGGCCAGTATATTCGGAATTTTTATTTTATGAAGACAGGATGTGTCTCTTATTATACTATAGAAGAGGGTACGGCACAAGTGATGGAGTTTTTTACTGAAGGGTATTTTTTTACAGATCTATATGCCTATATACAGGAGATTCCATCAGAATCTTATCTGGAAGCACTGGAAGATTCTGTAGTGTATACCATTTCAAAAACTGATGTACAAAAGGTCTTTGATCATTCTCATCAATTAGAGCGTTTTGGCCGATTGTCTATGCAAAGAACGTTTGTTATAAATTTTCAACGTATCAACCAACTCAGAAATCTCTCTAATCAGGAGCGGTATTTACGATTATTAGAAAAACGCCCCACGCTTTTTCAACGGGTTCCTCAATATTTGATTGCTTCCTATTTGGGGTTAACCCCTGTAGGACTCTCCAAAATCAGAAAGCGACTTAGTCAGAAATGATAGTATTCCAAAAACCTGCTCTTTTTACATGTTATACAGTGAATACTGCAGGAGGTTAGTTAGTCGCCTCCATAACAATTAAGGGCATCTCTTAAAACTGGTTTTAAGAGATGCCCTTAATCCTATCCGCTTATTTTTAGTTTGACCCATGTAAAAGTTAAGGGTATCTAAAAATCAATATTTATTAAACCAGTTTAATAAGAATCTGTCAAATATTCCCGAACTTTATTCTGTTTTTAATATCCAACCCTCAAAAAACTTCACACAATGGCCAAAGAATATATTGATTTCGAAACGCTTAAATATCTTGTATATGATGTGCATCAGTTAGAGGAAGTATTGCAACAAGATCGTTTTGCAGACCATGATAAGGCGTCTATGGATATGTTTCTGGACTCTGTCAAAGAGTTCTCAGATCGGGAGTTGTTTCCATATATTAAGGAGATGGACGAGCATCCTGCATATCATAAAGATGGAGGTGTAATTGTGCATAAGCAAGTAGAGGTAATGATGAAAAAAGGCGGTGAGATGGGTCTGATTTCGGGTACTTTTGATTACGATGCCGGCGGTTTGCAATTACCGATGATGATTTATACTGCGTCTGCCTTTATTCAGGAAGCAGCTAATAATCATTTACCGGGATATGTCGGGCTTACTATAGGATCTGCAGAGTTGATTGTGCATTTTGGGAGTAAGGCGCTTAATGAGACTTATGTTCCAAATATGCTTTCAGGTGTTTGGGGAGGTACCATGTGTCTCACCGAGCCGCAAGCAGGGAGCTCATTGTCTGATGTAGTTACCAAAGCAGTACCCGCAGATGATGGATATTATAAAATTACAGGGCAAAAAATCTTTATTTCGGCAGGAGACCACCAGTATGCCGATAATTTTGTGCATTTGGTATTAGCACGTATAGAAGGAGCACCTGCAGGGACCAAAGGTATTTCTTTATTTGTAGTGCCAAAAAAACGCCCAGACAATAAAGGAAATCTTATTCCAAACGATGTAACCACAGTGGCAGATTTTCAAAAACTTGGGCAACGTGGATATTGTACTACGCATTTGGGTTTTGGAGACGCCAACGATTGTCATGGGTGGTTAGTGGGCGAAGCCAATCAAGGCTTAAGCTATATGTTTTTGATGATGAATGGTGCTCGTATTGCTGTAGGTCGTGGGGCAGCAGCAATTACAACAGCGGCTTACCAGGCCTCGTTGCAATATGCCAAAGAACGTCCGCAAGGTCGAAAATTAATAAGCACAGGAAAGAAAGATGTAGAGCAAGGGCAAACTCTTATTATCAATCACCCCGATGTACGCAGGATGTTACTATTGCAAAAAGTGGTAGCCGAAGGCTCTTTGAGCCTGGTACTTCTCGCTTCAAAATATTATGATCTTAAAGAAACCCTTCAGGATATGGCAGAAAAAGAAAAGTATAGTTTGTTGCTGGAGTTAATCATTCCTATGGTGAAGACCTACCCATCAGAAATGGGGGCACTTGCTGTATCCAATGGCTTGCAGGTATTGGGAGGGTATGGATTCTGCTCAGATTTTATGCTACAGCAGTATCACAGAGATATTCGTATTTTTCCTATTTATGAAGGAACTACCGGGATTCAGTCGCAAGACTTGTTAGGTAGAAAGCTTTTGATGGAAAATGGAAAAGCGTTAGAACTGTTAACGGCCGAAATAATGCAAACCATTCAATACGCTTCAAAATATGACAACCTTAGCGGGTATGCATCCAAACTCGGAGAAAAATTGCAGTTGGCACAAAAAGTAATTGGTTTTTTGATAGGCTTTGCCCAGAAAGGAGATTATGAGCGCTTTTTGTCAGATGCAACTCCGTTTATGGAATTCTTTAGTAATATCATTATAGCGTGGATATGGTTGGATATGGCTGCGCACTCAAAAAATGCATTGGTAACCGCACAAAAATCACATGCTGAAGATTTCTACGAAAGTAAAATTCATGCAATGAAATTCTATTTTAAATATGAATTGCCCAAAGTGAATGGTTTAGCAGAAACTCTGATGGATCAAGAAGTACTCACTATTGCTGGGGAAAAGGAGCTTTTTAATTAATTTTAACACATTTTTTCATTAACTCATTAACCAATAATGAACAACATTAAACAATCATTTAATCTCAATGAGAAAATAGCCATTGTTACAGGTTCTAGTAAAGGAATAGGAAAAGCAATCGCACAAGGTTTGGCCGAATATGGCGCCAAAGTAATCATCAGTAGCCGAAGTCAGGAGACAGTAGATGAAGTGGTACAAGAATTTAAGGCAGCCGGATTGGAAGCCTCGGGCATTGCCTGCCATATAGGAAAGGCAGATCAACGTAAGCACCTGATCCAGAAAACTATAGAGCAGTATGGAGGGATCGATATCTTGGTGAATAATGCAGCTATTAATCCTGTATATGGGCCTATTGAAGATGCAGAGGAAGGCGTTTTTGATAAAATCATGGATATTAATGTAAAAGCTCCATGGATGCTATCTAATTTGGCATTACCGGCTATGAAAAAACGTGGTGGAGGAAGTATTATCAACATTGCTTCGGTAGAAGCATTGCATCCGGGAGCAGGTTTAGGATTGTATAGTACCAGTAAAGCCGCGCTATTGATGCTAACCAAAAATCAGGCAAAAGAATGGGGGCGATATGGTATTCGGGCAAATGTAATATGCCCGGGATTGATCAAGACCAAATTTAGCGCCGCACTCTGGCAAAATGAAAAATTACTCCAAAAAATAGAAAAAACGTTGCCCAGTGCCCGCATGGGAATGCCAGAAGAAATGGCAGGAGTAGTATGTTTATTAGCTTCAGAAGCTGGGGCTTATATGACAGGCGGTGTTTATAATGCAGATGGAGGCTATATGATTGCCGGTTAGTACGCTTTTTATGTTCATTTCCGCATAAGCGGAAATCTTTTCACTAAATCACTTCTAGTATGAATTTCGATTACTCAGAAAAAATAATATCACTACAGCAAAAGCTTACTGCTTTCTTTGAGGAACATATTCTTCCTGTAGAAGCAGACGTAAATGCTTTTAACTATAATCCAGACAATCGCTGGAAACGCTGGCCTGGCATAGAAGATCTTAAAGAAAAGGCAAAAAAAGCCGGATTATGGAATCTTTTTTTACCCAAAAGTTACAGAGAGTTAAGTGCGGGGTTGACCAATCTTGAATATGCCCCTTTGGCAGAGATCATGGGACGGGTATTGTGGTCTTCAGAAATATTTAATTGCAATGCTCCCGATACCGGAAATATGGAGGTATTAGCAAAATACGGCTCTACAGCACAGCAGGAACAATGGTTGAAACCTCTGATGAATGGAGACATCCGTTCGGCTTTTTTAATGACCGAACCTCAGGTAGCTTCTTCAGATGCTACCAATATTGAAACCTCCATTATTGCTGATGGAGACCATTATGTGATCAATGGCCGCAAATGGTGGTCTTCTGGCGGGATGGATCCGCATTGTAAGATTGCTATTGTGATGGGAAAAACAGATCCCAATGCACCAAGACACCAGCAACAAAGTATGATTCTGGTTCCTATGGATACTACGGGAGTGAAAATTATTCGTCCGTTAACAGTATTTGGTTTCTATGACTCTCCTGAAGGTCATGCCGAGATTGTATTAGAAAATGTACGTGTACCCAAAGAAAATCTGATTTTAGGCGAGGGCAGAGGTTTCGAGATTGCACAGGGGCGTTTGGGACCAGGACGTATTCATCATTGTATGCGATTGATCGGTATGGCACAACGCTCGCTGGAATTGATGTCTCAACGTGCTTCAGAACGAATTGCCTTTGGCAAAGTTTTCAAAGATTATAGTAGTATCCGTCAGGAAATTGCACAATCACAATGCGAGATTCAGCAAGCCCGATTATTAACGCTTTCCGCAGCCGATAAAATGGATAAAGAAGGAAATAAAGTAGCTAAGGATCTGATTGCAATGATCAAGATTGTTGCTCCCAATATGGCACTCAAAGTTATTGATAGAGCTATGCAGATCCATGGAGGAAAGGGAGTAGGGCCCGATACTCCGCTGGCACACTTTTTTGTAGCTGCACGAATGCTTCGTCTGGCCGATGGACCCGATGAGGTACACATGTATCAGTTGGGAAAAAGCGTGATTAATAGATATTCAACGATGTAATATTTTTCCTTTCGAAGGGAAGGTTAAGAGGATTATTTTCCTATAAATACTAATCAATTGAGGTATGCAAAACGTACGCAAAGGCGAAGAATTAAACGAAAAGACAATAAAAACTTTCCTTCAGGAAGAAAGGCTCATTGATAGTAATCAAAGTGATTGGCAAGTAACACAATTCAATCATGGGTATTCTAACCTTACTTATTTGTTGCAAATTGAAGATAAAGAATATGTGCTGCGTCGCCCGCCTTTTGGAGCAATAAAACGTGGTCATGATATGGGGCGTGAATTCAAAGTGCAATCTGGCATATATAGTGTTTTTTCGAAAGTGCCCAAGATGTATGCATTTACCGATGATGAGCATATTATCGGTTGTCCTTTTTATATTATGGAAAAGGTAAACGGGATTATTCTGAACCTACACGAAGCTAAAAAGAGAAATATTCCAGCTAATGATTATAAGACCATTGCCAATTCCTGGCTGGATACATTTGTAGAACTTCATACTGTAGATTATAGAGCAGTCGGGCTTGAAGACTTGGGGAAACCCGAAGGATATGTAGAACGACAAGTACTTAATTGGGGCAAACAATATCTGAAAGCTGTTACTCAAGAGGTGGCAGCCGCGCAAAAAGTGATGAGATGGATGGAAGATAACCAACCTGCCGAGTACAGGTATAGTTTGGTTCATAATGACTTTAAATATGATAATGTTGTATTTAAGGACGATAGCTGGAACGACGTAGTAGCTGTATTAGATTGGGAAATGGCGACCCTTGGTGACCCGTTGATGGATCTGGGAACTTCACTCGGGTATTGGACCATGGCTTCCGATCATTCCTTTGTACAACAGGGGATCCCATCGCCCACCATTATAGAAGGTAATCCCGGCAGAAGTGAGATTGTAGAACGCTATACTCAAAAAAGTGGTAGAGAAGTAAATCACCTGGTGTTTTATTATGTTTTTGGACTGTTTAAGATTGCAGTGATTGCACAGCAGATTTATTATAGATATAGTAAAGGGTTAACCACAGATCCTCGTTTTGCACAATTGGATAAAGCAGCAGAATTGCTTTGTAATCTTGCATTACAAGCCATTCAAAAAAATAAAATTGATTGATAATAACAAAAAAATGAGCAATACCTATACAGGAGTCACCTCAAAACAGTTTCAGGATTTTATAGCATTACCAGCTGAAGGGCCTTTTCAGATGGTTAACCTGCTTAAGTTTAAGAAAAAAATAGAAGGAACAGAAACATCGGGAGCCAAAGGGTATGCAAAGTATATGGAAGCTGCATTGCCTTTCTTTGAAAAATCAAATGCAAAGGTTCTATATCATGGAAAACCTCTATTTGGCCTCATCGGCCCTGAAGAAGAATTGGAATGGGATAAGATCCTGATTGTTGAATACGCCAGCAAAAAGAATTTCTTGAGCATGATAACCGCAGAAGGATATCCTGCAAAAATGCGTAGTCAGGTGTTAGCAGATTCAAGATTGATTGTATGTACTACAAAACAATAATGCCAGATAGTTTTATTTCAAATAAAAAAATGATATGCAAGTAAAAAATAAAGTAGTAATTGTTACAGGAGCAGGTTCGGGGATCGGAGCTGCTACTGCCAAACACTTTGCACAATATCAGGCCAAAATAGTAGTGTCTGACATCAAAGAGGAAAATGCCCAGAAGATAGCTGATGAAATCAATAAAAATGGTGGAACAGCTATGGTGATTCCGGCAAATGTGGCTAAGTATGATGAAGTCGAACAATTGATTGCAAAAACGGTTAGTGTACATGGGCGATTGGATGTAATGGTTAATAATGCAGGAATAGGCCCTAAAAATATGGCAAGAACAGGAGAATATACCTTAGAAGATTGGGATAGTGTTATCGCTGTAAACCAAACAGGTGTTTTCTATTGTATGAAATTGGCATTGCAACAAATGATGAAACAAGAGCATGGTAATATTGTTAATATTGCTTCGCTGGCAGGGTTAAAAGCCTCACTGAATAATCTATCCTATTGTGCAAGTAAGTTCGCCGTGGTAGGGATGACCAAATCTGCTGCTTTAGAATATGCTTCCAAAAATATTCGTATCAATGCAGTGTGTCCAGGCTATACAGAATCTGCTTTATTGGATAAATTATTATCTGTAAAACCTAATATGGATCAACGGTTAAAAAGTGTGATTCCGATGAAACGGTACGGATTGACCGAAGAAATTGCAGAGGCTGTAGTTTGGTTAGCTTCAGATACCACTAAATTTATTACAGGACAAACGATAACTCTGGATGGCGGAACATCTTTATAAAATAAAATCAATAAAACAGAAGGATAACTTCCTTAAAAATAAAAAAATATAATATTATGAATAAACAACTCATTTTTAAAAAGCGTCCGATAGGTCTTCCTAATGCAGATACCTGGAAACTACAAACCAATTCGATTCCTGAACCCAAAGAGGGGCAAGTATTGATTCAGCAACATTATATATCATTAGATCCGGCTATGCGGGGTTGGATGAACGATGCAAAATCCTATATAGAGCCTGTACAGATTGATGATGTAATGCGTGCCGGATCGATAGGAAAGGTAATAAAGGCTAATAATCATCCGAAATTTAAAGAGGGCGATTATCTTACAGGTTGGGGAGGTGTACAGCAATATGTTGTAACCGATGGTAGTAATTGGTATGCTGTAGATCCAAGTCTGGCACCTTTACCATTGTATATAGGTACTCTTGGTATGCCTGGAATGACAGCTTATTTCGGGATATTAGAAGTAGGAAAGATTAACGAAGGAGATACCGTTCTGGTGTCGGGTGCTGCAGGTGCTGTGGGTAGTGTTGTGGGACAAATTGCAAAAATTAAAGGATGTAGGGTAATCGGAATCGCAGGCGGTGAGAAGAAATGTAAATACATTGTGGAAGAATTAGGGTTTGATGGTGCGATCGATTATAAATCAGAAAATATACACACCGCACTAAAACGTGAATGCCCCAAAGGGATCGATGTATATTTTGATAATGTGGGAGGAGAGATACTAGATGCAGCGTTAGCTCGACTACGTATGCATGCCCGTATTGTGATTTGTGGAGCGATTTCACAATATAATAATAAAGAAGGGGCTAAAGGGCCTGGTAATTATTTGTCATTATTAGTTAATCGTGCAACTATGCAAGGAATGATCGTTATGGATTATGCCAAGGATTATGGTAAAGCCGCTATGGAAATGGGAGGATGGATAGCCCAGGGAAAACTAAAAAGTAAAGAAGATATTTATGAAGGAATTGAAAACTTTCACGAAACGTTTTTACGATTATTTTCTGGTGATAAGATGGGAAAATTGGTATTAAAGGTTATTGAGGAATAAAACTACGTTGTATTCAGAGAATTTGGAATCCAGATAAAAAAGACGAAAAATATCTGGTCTTACAATTAATCGTTCAGTCATCATAGTTAAGGCTTACTTTTGGTTTGGTGATTGTTGATTTAAAACTAAAACAGGCAACAATTATAGTTCCTTCTTTGCTCGAGTCTATGTCCATTGTACCACTCAACTGTTTTACCAGTAGATTAGCTAATTGTAATCCGTAGGATGATTTTTTCTTCTCTTTTATAGGTTTGGGAATACCGATACCATTATCCTGTATTCGCAATGTCCCTAAAGTAGAACTTTGTTTACTAACCTCTATAATAATTTTTCCTGTTTTTTGACCTTTAAACGCATGCTTAAATGCATTATAGACAAGTTCATTAATAATAATTCCCAACGGTATTGCAGTTTCTATATTAAAAAAGATGTTATTTGCCTCTATATCATAGCAAATTTCTTGTGAAGAGAAATCAAAAGAGCTATAAATAGCGTTAATCAGTTTAATTAGATATTCCTGAAAATTTATACGATTCAGATTTTTATTGTTATATAAAGTCTCATGCACCAATGCCATAGAAGCAATTCTGTTATGGCTTCTGTCTATAAATTGTTTTATTTTTTTATCTTCCATGTATTGTGCTTGTATATACAACATGGAAGATACAAGTTGAAGATTATTTTTTACCCGGTGATGAATTTCTCGTAGTAATATTTCTTTTTCAACAAGAGCAGATTCAAACTGATCACTTTTTTCTTTTACCTCGTCATTTTTTAAGCGTAGTTTACGATTTAGTTTTACTTTACTGCTAAATAGAAAATAGAATATAGAGATGACCAGAATTGAAAAGAAAATAATTACTAATAACATATATTTTTCATACCTCTGCTTTGAGATTTCTATGTCTTTTGTTTTATTCTCAGCATGTAAAAGCTGTATTTCCTTTTCTTTTTCTGAAGCCTCATATTTTGCTTGAAGTACACGAACCTTATCAGTATTGTACGCTTTTTCCAAACTATCAGAAATGTGTTTGAATTTTTTGTAATCTGAAAAAGCCAATTTATAATTTCCCTGAGCAGAATCTAAAGAAGATTTTATTTTGTATAATTCTGGGATATTTTTGGGAAAATTATTTTCCTTACTTATCTGCAAAGCTTTGTTTAAAAGTTCTTCACCTTTGTCAAAATCTTTGGTCATCAAATAAAACTTTACCGAATTTTGGATAGTATTACTATATCGTTTTAAATCCCCTAGTTGTTTAAATAAATCTGTGGCTATCTCATAATGATGATTCGCTTTTGAGTACTCTTTTCTTGTTAGGAACGCTTCTCCCAAATTATTATGAGTATTTGCTATTAATGATTTATTACCATTAGTTTCTAGGGTGCTCAAGGCTTTTTTAAAATATGTGATTGCTTGATCTGTATTGTTCAATTTTGCATAGCTTACACCAATATTGATATAGTTTTTACTGATGTATGTGTTATTATTAATTCGCTTACTTATTGCCAATGAGCGTTCATAATTTTTAATTGCATTATGATAATCTTTTGTTCTGGAGAAAATTAAACCAATGTTATTATATATTCCGGCTTTAGAGATAAAATCTTTTTCTGACTTATAATGCTCAATAGCTTTTAAATAATTTTCCAGTGAATTTTTTAAATCTTCATTTATCGAATAATAATACCCTATTACATTATAATAATAGCTTAAATCATCTTTTAGCTTAAATTCATCTTTATATGATGTAGCAGAGTCAATATATTTTTTAGCTTTTTTTAAATTATTAAGTTGTATTTCGATAATAGCGATGTCCAAAAAAGACTTTAATACTTTGTCTTTATATAGTTTGTGTTTGGCAATAGCTAGTTTTTTGTTATAAAAATCGAAGGATTTTTTATAATCGCGTTTCCATTTATAAAATTTACCAAACTCATCATATATTCTTAATAATTGCTCAGAATTATTTGTTTTACGAGTATCTGTTATCGCTAAACTAAGATATATTTTTGCAGAATCATTGTGTATATTATTGTATTGACTAGCTAGTTCTATCAATATTTTGGTTTTATTTTCTTTTTTTAGATTGTTTAAAATATAACTTAAGCTGTCGATTTTTTTGTGAGGGGTTTTAGGAGTTTGACAAAAAAGAGAGTGACATAAAAAAATTGAGAACCACAAAAAACAGCAAGTGATATTACGTAGTAAAAGAGGAAAAAGATGGTTCATTTAATTTGCTTGTATTATTCTTGGGGTTTAGCACAATCTAATAGATAATATTTGCGAGTCGATAAAAACCAGATGTTTCTTAGATATAATTAATATATTGTAGTTGTTTTAACAATCATTACGAGAGTCTTCTCAAAAAACACTTTTTGTTATTAGTAAACAAAGATATCGAAAATTCATAAACTCCTGATTTATTGAATTGAAAAGCTCGCGAATTTATGATATTATTCATTGTCTATGTATTAGTAAGAAATATACATTTTAAAAAAATGAGTTAATAATTAAATATTGAACATGTGAAAGCAATCGTTTGTAAACAATTTGGCCTACCTTCGGATCTGGTTATAGAGGAATTAGAAAATCTTACACCCAAAGAGAACGAAGTTGTGGTACAGGTAAAAGCCTGTGGGGTTAATTTTCCGGACACATTGATTATTCAGGGGTTGTATCAATTTAAACCCGAATTGCCGTTTACGCCTGGTAGTGATATTGCTGGAGTAGTTAAAGAAGTTGGTACAGGAATTACTCACGTGAAACCCGGAGATGAGGTTTTTGGATTTGTGATACATGGAGGGTTTGCCGAAGAGGTAATTGTACCTGTTAACGCTTGTTTTAAAAAACCTCCAATGATGGATTTTCCGATCGCAGCCTCTTTTATGATGGCTTACGGAACCTCATATCATGCTTTGAAGGATAGAGCTCAAATGATTGAAGGAGAAACATTGTTAGTATTAGGAGCATCAGGCGGAGTAGGTTTGGCAGCGGTAGAATTAGGGAAACTTATGGGAGCTAAAGTGATCGCAGCAGCATCTTCAGAGAAAAAACTTCAATTGTGCAGAGAATATGGTGCCGATGAGGTTATCAACTATTCGAGTGAAGATTTGAAATCAAAAATTAAAGAATTAACCGCAGGAAAAGGAGTAAATGCAGTATATGATCCGGTTGGAGGAGCATATTCTGAAGCTGCTATTCGTGGAATGGCCTGGGAGGGGCGTTATTTGGTTGTGGGTTTTGCAGCCGGTGATATCCCTAGAATCCCTTTAAACCTTGCCTTATTGAAAGGTTGCGCTATTGTTGGAGTATTTTGGGGAAATTTTGCCATGAAAACTCCTAAAAAGAATATGCAAAACACTATCGAACTTATGCAATGGTATGGAGAAGGAAAACTGAACCCCCATATTCATAAAATCTACCCCCTGGAAGAAACTTCAAAAGCTTTGGAAGCTATGATGAATAGAGAAGTAAGAGGAAAAGTGGTAATTCAATGTTCTTAGTGCAGAATTCATAAAGAGAAAAAAGATGAGATTAAAAGACAAAGTAGCTATTATTACTGGTGGTGCCAGAGGAATAGGTAAGGCCGTTTCCGAATTGTTTACAAAAGAAGGAGCCATCGTTATTATCTGGGACCTGTTGGCTGAAGGTGAAAATACTGCCAGGGAGATTACCAAAAAAGGAGGTGTGGTTGGATTTACTAAAATATCGGTGACAGATAAAGCCGCAATAGAAGTTGAAGCAGAGAGAATATATGACAAATACGGTAAAATTGATATCCTGATCAATAATGCGGGTATTACCAAAGACCGCACATTACATAAAATGAGTGAAGCAGAATGGGATGCAGTAATCGATGTAAACCTTAAAGGGGTTTTTCTGTGCACTCAGGTAGTTTCACAATATATGAAAGAAGCAGGCTACGGGCGTATCGTTTCTGCGGCTTCAAATGTTGGTTTGCGAGGAAACTTCGGGCAGACCAACTATTCGGCTACCAAAGCTGGTGTTATAGCTATGTCTAAAACCTGGACATTGGAATTAGGAAAATACGGAATTACTGCCAACGCTGTAGCACCTGGTTTTACACTTACCGAGATGACAGAGCAAATTCCGAAAGAACATGTAGAAAAAATGAAATCACAAATACCCCTTCAAAAAGCAGCTATACCTATGGATATTGCTTATGGTTATTTGTACCTGGCATCTGATGAAGCTTCTTATGTTTCGGGTATTTGCTTAACTATCGATGGAGGAATTTCTAGATAAGTTTGAGGTGCTATAAATAGAATTACAAGGTCAAATCTAGGACCCTATTGTCACACTGAAGTAGAAGTGCAATGAAAGACTATGGTTACATAATCACTTAATAATTAAACAATAATGAGTCAATTGATATGTAAAGATTTTGAGGCTTTTAGAAAATATGAAGGAAAACCATTGCCTACAGGAGATTGGTTGGTAGTCACCCAGGGTATGATCAATGCCTTTGCAGAAGCTACCCAGGATTTTCAATGGGTTCATATAGATCTTGAGAGGATACAAAAGGAGTCGCCTTTCAAAAAACCGATAGCACATGGGTTTCTATCCGTTTCCTTGCTTTCTAAAATGTTGATGGATCTTGTAGTGGTAGAAAGTTTTACAATGGGAGTGAATTATGGATTGAATAGAGTGCGTTTTCCGCATCCTGTACCAGTGGATAGTCGTTTGCGTATGCATAGCAGTATAACCAAAATTGAAGAGTATGACGAAAATGGTTTGAAAATCACCTGGAATTGTACCGTAGAGATCGAAAATATAAAAAAACCTGCTTGTGTAGCTGAGTTTATTTCCTTGATGTTTGAATAATGTAATATGAACTATTTTATAGAGTCATGGATTGTAATTCTACTTCATAATCATACTGTAAGTCTTCGTGTAGTATGGTAATTTTCTTTTTGATTGCTATTATTTCTCTGTTAAAAATATTTTGAAGTACAGTATTGTTCTTTATATAGGGATTAAAACCCTTCAGTTTTTTACAAAAATAGAGGAGTAGTTCTACCTCGGTTTCTTTATTTTTTGAATATCGGATATATTTTTTAACGACCCGCAAAATTTTACGAATACTCTTTTTGATATAGTGATACGATGTAGTGTTGATCATCTTAAATTGCTCATCAACTTCATTTTTCACACTTTCGATATATCCTTCCTCATTAGAAGATTCAAACAAGAGGTAAGAAAGTAATTCTTTGTTTTCTTTTTTAAATCGTGATAAGTGGAGACATACATCGACAAGTTCTTGTTGTGAACGATAGCTTAATTCTGTTTTGAGTTCTCTTACGGTAGCAGATTTCATAGGTGCAATTTAATAAAAGAATGTATTGATGTATATTATTTTCTGTTTCTAAGACCGAGTTACCCTTTATGGAAACACTTTGTAACAGTATTATGGTTTAATCATTGTTAATAACCTCTCTTATTTTCTTAATTCCCTGGTTTTTAAACTTTTTATGGAAACTGTAAACACCGATAACTCCCTTAATTGACAACTGTTTCCAAACTTATTAACATAGTTATTAACAATTATAGTAGGTTTTTACGTGTTAAATATTTTTATAAATAAGATTTATATGTTTTTTAACTGGTTAATAATTAGTTTCAACTAATTATTAACATTTATTCAACATATTATTTGTATAATTGTTTATAACTTACTATTTTAGTGTTCATTAACCTTAAATCACACAGATATGAATTATTTGTATGCTACATTCGGACCGAATTTTATGAGTATTGTTAACTTTTTAAGAGAACTTCCTAAAGCTTCTAGCTATGCAATTCGTAAGTAACAGAGATATAGGAAATTTTGGGTATTTGTTTTTTAAATCTATCAGAGGGATTATTTTCTGGTAATCCCTTTTTTAGTTTTAATAAAAATCAATACTTGGTGTTTTGTATACCTTAAGTGCAATTTTGAGATTGCTCTAACATCTTTCCCGGAAAATTCACACTAATTTGACATTTTTCTAGTAAACGAATAAGATTTGCTAAGTTTTTCGTTTCTCAAAACTAAGGAACTCTAATTCGTGCCTGCCGGCATAGGCAAGGTTAACCGCCGTAAACAATTATTTTTTTCAAAACCATGAATAATGACGGTTAAAAGGAAAGTGTATTGGATCGCCATATATTCTAAAGTAAAAAACTTCAGTTGCAGGTTATCTATTGTACCTATAAACCTTTTTAGTATAGATTCTTTACGTTTTGTATACATTCAATAATATAAAAAACTAGTCTGGCAGCCAATCTGGCAGTACAATGATCAGTATCATACGTTGGGTTGAATTCCACCAGATCTGCACTGACCAATTTGTTGGATTCACAGATCCACCGTATGGTTTCAAAAGCAATATCTGTCGAAAACCCGAGTGGGGAGGGAGCACTAACTCCGGGAGCATAAACAGAAGAAAAGCCATCGATATCGATGGTGAGATAGATGTGGTCTACAGATGTAATGAAATCCCGGATAGTGGTTACAACTTTTGCCTTGTTTTCAATAGTGAATTCTGTATTCTCCATGTATTGAACTCCTAAATCGTTTGCGGTTGTGTATAATCCCCGATGGTTTGCTGCTTTCTGGATCCCAAGACACAAATATCTAAATATATCACTTTCCTGAGCAATCTGATAGAAAGGTGTGCCCGAGTTACCTTGATCTGTAATTTTTCTAAGATCAAAATGAGCATCTAGATTAATAATACCGATAGTTTTATTAGCATACTGCTTTTTGATTCCGTTATAATGTGCATAGGCAAGGTCATGGCCACCACCCAATACAATCGGAAAGGTTTGATTATTTAATAATGAAGTGATACAGTCTGAAGTTTCCAGCTGTATTTCTTCAAGATTTTCGGCTTGGCAGTTGATATTACCAACATCCAGTATTTCTATTTCATCCTTAAAATGATTAGCAAGTGTGGCCAGCATTTTTCTTATAACATCAGGTCCCTTTGCAGCACCAATTCTTCCATGATTTCTTTGTATTCCTTCATCACAGGCATAGCCCAACAGGGCAAATGATTTACCTTCAGTTTTGGGAATAGAAGTGTTTTTTAGATCAATACACTTCACCTTTTCATGCAGATATAATTGATTATCAGAGGATCGGCCTCTCCAGAGCACTGTATTTGGCTTTTTGTAGTTTTTCATCTTTTGTTTTAGCGTATTCTTTGTTTCAAGATAATTCTTTTTTAGTATTTTGCATAAAACTCGTCTTGACTTTTTTGCCTGTACTGAGACTAGCCTGCCTGGCCAGTCAGACAGGGTAGAATTCAACCGATCCCGATAGCTATCGGGAATGCTTTTGCTCTCAGATGAAGATTTTTTTGCACTGCATAGCAGCGCTACGGAGTAATAAAAAGACGAATTCATTAAGATAATTACTGTATATTTAAATTCAAATAGGTAATATAATAGACTTTTATTTCAATATGAAATATTACACTTTATTAGATAATTATTATGAGATTGTTACTACTGATTTTACAGGCCATTATCAACATCCTTGCATAGGTTTTAAAAATTGGGATTATTTACCTCATGGATACAAACTGGAAGGCCCTATATCTGAACTTTCCAAACTTCCCGAAGGTCAAATTTTATCAGAGTGTGAACCTACTACTTTTTTAATTTCAAACTATACATCTCCAATTAAGAGATACATTATTGTAAAGAAAGATTTTATTGATCTTTTACAGAATTTCAGAGTTGGAGAGAATCAGCACTGGAAAATTAAAGTACATTATAAAGAAGCTATACTTGATTATTATTTGTTGTATCTATCCTATCCAAGTCAGGAGAAGTATATAGATTTCGAAAACTCTCTATTTTGGGTTTCAAATCCGGCTAAATATGTTCTTGAAAAAGGACCAAATTACCAAAAGCAGTATGTTGATATTTCTGATTTCGAAGAATACTCCAAAAATTATTGGAAACTAAAAAAAGATAATTGTTTTCTCAAAAGTGAAAAGCTGATTTTTGATTTTAGAAAACCGAAAGAAGATCTATTTAGGATTAATGGAATGGACAATATAACAGGTTATTATGTATCAGAACGGTTAAAGAATGCAATGGAAAAGAAAGAATATACAGGTATAAAATTCCATGATATTGATAATCAATATAATTCCTTTTATAAATTTTTGTATTAGAATAAGGTCTCCAATAAGTCTTTCTTTACTGAATTGGGTAAAGTTACTTTCAATTGCGGAGTTCTTTCCATTTCTCGTTTTATGGCAAACAAAGCTTCTTTATTTCTGGCCCAGCTTCTGCGGGAAATACCGTTATTTACATCATAAAATAACATGTTCTTCAATCTTTCTGAGGCTTCCTGAGAGCCATCCAATAATAACCCAAACCCGCCATTGATCACTTCACCCCAGCCAACACCACCACCATTATGAATAGAGACCCAGGTGGCACCTCTGAAACTATCTCCGATCACATTGTGAATAGCCATATCGGCAGTGAACTTACTACCGTCATAAATATTGCTGGTTTCCCGGTAAGGGGAGTCAGTCCCGCTTACATCATGATGATCCCTGCCTAATACTACAGGAGCTGAAATTTCATTATTATGAATGGCTTTATTAAATGCTTCAGCAATTTTGCTTCTTCCTTCGGCATCTGCATATAAAATACGTGCCTGAGAGCCGACAACAAGCTTATTTCGTTTTGCTTCACTGATCCAGGTAATATTATCCTGTAGTTGTTGCTGAATTTCTTCTGGAGCATTTTTTTTAATAGATTCCATTACTTTCAGCGCAATTTTATCGGTTTTATCAAGATCTTCGGGATCACCAGAAGTACACACCCATCTGAATGGCCCGAAACCGTAATCAAAACACATGGGGCCCAAAATATCCTGTACATAGGATGGGTATTTAAAATCGACACCATTTTCTGCCATTACATCTGCTCCGGCACGAGAAGCTTCCAATAAGAATGCATTTCCATAATCAAAGAAATAGGTGCCTTTTGCCGTATGTTTATTAATGGCATCAGCATGTCTGCACAACGATTCCTGAACTTTGATCTTAAAGTTTTCAGGATCATTACTGATCATTGCGTTTGATTCTTTATAACTCAATCCAACGGGATAGTATCCTCCCGACCATGGATTATGCAAAGAAGTCTGGTCAGAACCGAGTTCCACATAGATGTCTTCCTCATAAAACCGTTCCCACACATCTACTATATTCCCTTGATAGGCTATAGAAACTATTTCTTTATTTCCTATTGCTTTTTGGACCCTGGTAACCAAATCATCTACATCATCAAGTAGTTCATCTACCCAACCTTGTTCATAACGTTTTTTGGCTGCTTGTGGATTCACTTCGGCACAAACGGTGATACATCCTGCAATATTTCCGGCTTTGGGTTGTGCTCCACTCATTCCGCCCAAGCCTGCAGTTAAGAAAATTTTACCGGCAGATAGTTCATTGGGTTGTAAGGTTTTTCTAAAGGCATTCATCACTGTGATGGTTGTACCATGCACAATTCCCTGTGGGCCAATATACATATAGCTTCCGGCCGTCATTTGCCCATATTGCGTGACACCCAGGGCATTATATTTTTCCCAATCATCGGGTTTAGAATAGTTGGGGATCATCATGCCGTTGGTCACTACAACCCGGGGAGCTTCTATGGAAGAGGGGAATAATCCCATGGGGTGTCCAGAATACATGTGCAGGGTTTGTTGCTCATTCATGGTCGCCAGATAGTGCATGGTGAGTAGATATTGCGCCCAGTTTTGAAAAACAGCACCATTACCTCCATAGGTTATTAGTTCGTAAGGATGTTGTGCAACAGCAGGATCCAGGTTATTCTGGATCATGAGCATGATCCCTGCTGCTTGTTTGGTCTTTGCAGGATATTCATTAATCGGCCGGGCATGTATTTTATAATCGGGCATGAATCGATACATATAAATACGTCCGAATTCATTTAATTCTTCCAAAAATTCGCTGGCAAGTTCTTTATGCCAGACTTCGGGAAAGTACCGTAGTGCATTCTGCAGGGCTAATTTTTTTTCTTCCTTCGAAAGGATCTGCTTTCGCCTGGGAGCGCGACTCACATTTGGGTTTAAGTACTTCTTTGAAGGCAGGGTCTTCGGAATTCCTTGTACTATTTGTTTTTTGAAGGTCATGTTTAGTTTTAATTGAGATCTTACAGGTTTTCAATACCTATAAGGTCTTCATAGTATAGTTTTATTGCTGAAATACTACATCTCCTCGTTTCCATACTTCTGATGGATCAAGTTTTCCTTGGTGATAGCAGATTTCATTAAAATGATCTGTTTGAAAAAGGTTAAAATCGGCCAGCATACCGGGGGCTAATCTTCCGCGATCATTGAGATGAAGTGCGGCTGAAGCTCGAAATGTTATCCCGGCCAAAACTTCTGCATTCGTCAATTTTTCAAAAGTTCCCAGGATGCAGGCTTGTGCTAATAGATCTCCCATGGGTGCAGATCCGGGATTCCAATCACTGGCAATGGCCAATGCTCCACCAGCATCCAGAATCTTTCTGGCTGGGGTAAAATTGCATCCCAATCCTATCGAAGCACCTGGTAAAGCCACTGCTATCACATTACTGTTGGCTAACATTTCTATTTCATCCTCGGTACTGGCCTCGAGATGATCGGCACTCACCGCATCCATTTTGACGGCAACTTCACTACCACCAGTACTAAACTGATCGGCATGAACTGTGATATCAAACCCCATAGCTTTGGCTTTCTTGAAATACGGGTAAATATCTGTAGGAAGAAAAGCACTTTTTTCTATAAAAGCATCAATCCTGTTGGTGAGTTTTTCTTGTTTTAATAAGGGAAATAATGAATTGCTAATTTTTTCAAGATATGTTTTATGATCTCCATCAAAGTCTTTGGGCAGCATATGCCCTGCAAGGCAGGTAGCGATCAGATCGGCTTCAGAGGAAGTGTTTGCATTTTTTATAGCGCGTAACATTTTGAGCTCTTCGGGAACAGAAAGTCCATATCCGCTTTTGACTTCGATAGTGGTGACTCCTTTTTTCAACAAGGTATCGGCTCTCTTGATAATGCCATAAGTAAGCTCTTGTTGTGAAGCCTTTCTGGTTTGGATAACAGTATCCCAAATACCACCACCGGCTTGAGCGATTTCAAGATAGGACTTTCCTGCATTGCGCATTGCATAATCCCGGGCTCTTGAACCCGAAAAACAGATATGCGTATGTGCATCAACAAATCCAGGGATGCATACATGATCGGCACTCAATTCTACAAGTTCAACATCCAAAGAACCTGCTTTTTTTGTAAGATCTGAAAATATACCTACCATATGAATTCGTTCTCCTTCAATAAGTAGACCGGCATTTTCTATGATTACTAGCTCCTCATCTTTTATAGGACCTTTTACAGATGATTTTTCCATACTTACGAGCTGAGTAATCGGACCTATTAATTTATATTTCTTCATATCCCTATTTTTGTTTATGGATTCCGGCCTAAGCCGGAATGACAAAAACGATGCTTTTTGTATTAATTTTCAGGCTTTATTTATATTTAATATACTTCAAATTCATCAGAAAACTGAGTTTCTAATGATAAATTTTCTCTTTTTGAGACCTCATTAGCTATAGCAATGATGGTTTCATTTTTGATCATTTCAATTCCTTTTTCGATGTCATCGGCAAATACACGATCTTTATGAGCAAAAGAGACATGATTTCGTATTTCTTTATGGATTTCATCCAGGATCACTCCAGATTTTAAGGGTTTTCTGAATTCAAAAGCCTGAGCAGCAGTCAAAAGTTCGATGGCTAATATTTTTTCCAGATTTTGAATTACTTGTAAAGCTTTTCTACCACCAATCGATCCCATGCTTACATGATCTTCCTGCCCTAAGGATGTAGGAATACTGTCTGCACTAGAGGGAAAACACAGGCCTTTATTTTCGCTGGCCAATGCAGCAGTGGTGTATTGCAATATCATGTATCCGGAATTAATGCCGGTGTCTTTCATTAATAATTTGGGAACTCCGGGAGAGTTGCCTTCTAAAGCCAGATATATTCTACGGTCTGAAATATTACCAAGTTCTGAAGCCGCCAGACAAGCATAGTCGATTGCCATGGCCAAAGGCTGTCCGTGGAAACTACCCCCGCTAATGGTGAGTTCTTCATTTATAATGATTGGGTTATCTGTCACAGAATTCAGTTCTACTTCAAGTAGTTCTTTTAAGTGCAACCAGGCATTTCTTGATGCACCATGAACTTGCGGGATACATCGCAGTGAATACGGATCTTGTACGCGATCGCAGTCTGTATGGGCTTCCATAATTTCGGAACCCTTTAAAAGCGATTTAACCCTTGAGGCCACATGCATATTTCCTTTGAAAGGACGAAGCTGATGTAACTCTCTATAAAAAGGTTTTACAGAACCCTGTAGCCCTTCGATCATCATAGCACCAATGATATCGGCTTGTGAAAGGCAGTTATAGAGTTTTGCTATTATTTTTACAGCATGTGCGGTGATGAACTGTGTGCCATTTATTAGTGCCAGGCCTTCTTTTGGCCCTAAACCGACGGGTTTTAATCCTGTTTTTTTAAATAGTTCTTGTGTAGTGATTATTTCATCTTTGTATTCAACTTTTCCTAAACCAATTAAAGGTAAAAACAGATGTGAGAGTGGTGCCAGATCTCCAGAAGCACCAACTGAACCCTGACTAGGTACAATCGGAATGGCATCATTGTCTATTTGCCACAGAATCCTGTCTAGTGTTTTCATCGCGATACCAGAATGTCCTTTGGATAATGATTGGGCTTTGAGAATAAGCATCAGCTTTGCAATTTCTGACTCTATAGGTTTGCCGACACCAACACTATGACTTTGAAGAATGTTATTTTGCAGGATTTTGGTTTCTTCTTTAGAGATTTTGGTAGTGCATAATGGGCCAAAACCAGTGTTAATCCCATAGACAGGGTCTCCTTTTTCGACAATGTTCTCTACTACTTTTTGGCTCTTTTGGATTTTGATACGTGAAGTTTCAGAAATCACCCCTTTGGTTTGCCCTCGGGCAATTTCAAGAGCTATCCTGGCGGTGAGATGATGTTCTCCGTATAAAAAATGATGTGATATATCTGGCATTGGTGAGTTGATATTGAACTCGTCTTGACTTTTTATAATTCCCTATAAAAATGTCTTTTTTTACCCAAAATCGTCTTTTTCTTGTTCCGTAGCGCTGCTATGCAACGCAAAAAAGTCTTCTTTTGGACAAAAAAATCCTATTTTTCGGTCGAATCAAAAAAGTCAAGACGAGTTCATTTAGAATTACTAAGTTAATGAGTATATTTAATAAATATAAATACTATTTTAGTCAATTATTAATAACTATGAGGTATCAATTAGAACTTCGGCATTTTACTTATTTTCTGGCTGTAGCCGAAGAGTTACATTTCAGAAAAGCAGCAGATCGCTTATTTATTTCTCAACCAGGATTAAGCAGACAGATTAAACAAATGGAAGAGATTATTGGAGCTGCACTTTTTATAAGAGACAAGAGAAATGTGAGTTTAACTGCTGCAGGTCAATATCTGAAAAAGGAACTTGATTATATTTTTAATCATATAGATTTCACTATAAAACAAACCCACTTAATTGATAGGGGTAGTGATGGGGAAATACGCATAGGTTTTCTTGGATCTGCTATGCAATCTGTGGTTCCTGATTTGTTGGTCAAGTCTAATGAAGCGTTTCCTGATGTACAATTTAGTTTAGAAGAAATGTCTAATCATGACCAGGTAAAAGCCATAGAAAAAGATCAGTTGGATATTGGATTTGTTAGATTGGCAAGAGTTCCGGAAGGATTAAAGATGAAGACTGTGCAAACAGATACTTTTTCTTTGGTATTACCGCTAGATCATCCATTGAGTGGGCGTTCTTTTAAAAGTATTGATCAGGTGTCTACAGAAAATTTTATTTTGTTCTCATCAGATTATAGCTCGCTATACTATAACAAGATTATAAGTATTTGTGAGGATAAAGGGTTTGCACCCAAAGTATCTCATAAATCTGTGCATGCACAGACTATTTTTAAATTGGTAGAAAATGGTTTGGGAGTTGCTATAGTTCCTACTTCGTTACAATATGGCTTTAATTTGAAGGTGAAATTTCTTGAAATTCCTAAAATACCCCAGAAGGCAGAGCTTTCAGTAATCTGGAAAGTAGATAACCGAAATCCTGCGCTACTTCAGGTTAAAAGGTTTTTGTAAAGAATGTTATTTTTTACTGAAGAACCTGAACAAAATAATTATATCCTACTCCCAGTAACATAGCTAATCCAAAGCTAAGTAAAGTACCAATCAGGATATATTCGGTAAGTTTCCGGTCTCCTGCTTTGGAGAGATCCCCATAGCGAAAAACAGATTTGGCAGCCAATAGAAACCCAATGCCTTCCCACCGTCCCATAACAATAAAAACAAACACAAAAAGACGCTCTAACATCCCGATATAAGATCCTGCTTTATTCAGAGAATTCTGTGGATTATTGTATGCTGTTACATCCCATTTTGAGATGATCATTCTCATAATTATGGAAGAAACTAAAGTGGTTAATATTATAAACATGAATAACAATAGTAGTTCTGAAGTGTACAGTGACGTAAAATCGATATGATATGGATAATAATAATAAACCACGGCTGCGATCACCAATACATGTAATAGTTGATCTAAAAGGAATAAGAATCTGGGATCTGCTTTGGATTTGAGGTTCACCTTGAGTAGATCGATGATAAAATGCGATATTGCAATAAGTAGTATCCCTAACCAATACTTCATTTCAAATTGAAGTACTACGAACAGAGTTACTGTATGGATTACAATATGTAAATATAAATATGGAGATTTATACTTCCTGTTTTCTTTATCTTTTACCCAGGCACCTGGTTGAAATAAAAAATCACCTAATAGGTGAGAAAGTACAAGTTTTAAGATGAGTAGCGTCATTTGGTTTGTATGTGAGTTTGATAATATGTGATCATTTTTTTGATTTCTTCATAACCTGATCTCTTTAGTCCTTCACTGATTGTGCTTTGTGTCTTACCTAATATATGAGCTAATTGCTCTTGTGTTTTTTTGGGATGTTCTAAGGCTGTCTTAATGATTGCAGAATAAGCGGGCTTCCAATAGTCCATAGTAAGTAATGCTAATTGAAGCATTAAATTGATAGTCTCATCAAAGGTTTCGATAGGTGATTTTATAGCAATGTTTTGTTTTTTAAGCTGCTCAAAGCATTCTCCCGAATTCACAAATGCACTACCATTGGATTCTTTGATTGTTTTTGCACCATAGGTTTTATCTCCGATACCAATTGCTATCCTAACATCCAAAGGTTTAAACTGCTTCATTGTTGCTTTTATAAGTATAGCAGCCTCTAGAGCTTTGATAGGTGATACTTCTAATTGAAAACTATCCCCTCTATAAATTTCCCATTGCTTGATTTGTTTACCATACTTACCAAATTCTTTCTTAAGGAATGGTATCCATTTTTGAGGAGGAAGCTTTCGAGAGTTTATAATATCGCCGGTTATAATACTTGTCATTGATTTTTAGAAAAATATTGATTAAATGATCAATAATGGCAAATATCGACTAAATACCCGATAATTACAAATATCGACTAAATACCCGATAATTTGAAATATCGATTAAATACCCGATAATCATACATTACACATACAATGCGTTCAATATTAAAATCGCCTTAATGGATATTTTAAAGTTTGCATATATGCAATAACGTAAATCTTTGATGAGAGATTGCCTATGAGGCGATATAAAAAGTGAAACCTGAAGATATTTGACTTTTGACACTAGCCAGGCATGGTATAAAAAAACTGTTCTTCAGTAATTTTACCGTTATTTACTTTATAAACAGCCAATTCTTCTATTTGCATTCGACCTTGCCCTTTAAAGGTACAGTCCATTTTCATTTTACAGGCAAAATGATCTTCTGCTACCACTGGATCTGATATTTCACCACCATGAAACTCTTCGACAGTGGCAAACCATTCTTCACTTTTTTTGATTACAGCATCTTTGCCAGAGATAATTTCGTTTGGAGAACCGGGCATTTCTTTGCTTACAACGTTTTGATCATAAAGCTCTTTTAAAGCTTGCATATTTTCACCCATACGACAAAGCTCAACTAAACGATTGGCTATTTCCTGTGTGCTCATTGGATACTATTTTATTAATTTGCGAATTCAGGATTTAAAATACAAAAAACTTCGCTGTTGTGGTTTTAAGAAAAAGTTAAGATAAACCTAATTAGTGTCTGGTCGGAAATAGGCGGTTTTTATAATTTGAATTATTTTTGATGGGATTTTAATTTTCTTTTTTGACGCAGATGCCTTAGCATCAGGCGATAAAAAACAAATAAAAATAGCGCAAAAAGAAACAAATTTAATAGCGATATATTTCCGACCAGACACTAATTATCCAACAGCTTCTTTGTAGACATTTAAGCAACGTTCGCGAGCCATTTTATGATCTACCATGGGTTGTGGATAGGTAAATTCATTCAAATCTTTGATCCAGGTATGGATGTACTCAAGATCTTTATCGAATTTTGAAATCTGTGTAGTAGGGTTAAAGATTCTGAAATATGGTGCTGCATCAACTCCCGATCCGGCGGCCCATTGCCAGTTGCCCACATTGGCTGCCATATCATAATCCAACAGTTTTTCTGCAAAATAAGCTTCACCCCAGCGCCAATCAATGAGCAAGTGCTTACATAAAAAACTTGCTACGACCATTCTTACTCGATTGTGCATATATCCTGTAGTATTAAGCTCTCGTATTCCTGCATCTACAATTGGGTAGCCCGTTTCTCCATTTTTCCATTTTTCAAAATCTTCTTCATTGTTTCGCCAATCAATCCGATCGTATTTGGGTTTGAAGGATTTGTCCTTGGTATGTGGGAAATGCCAAAGGATTTGCATAAAAAACTCTCGCCAAATCAACTCAGACCAGAAGACTTCGTTTTTTTCGGCAATGGCTTTTTTAAGGATAGATCTGATTCCAACAGTTCCAAACCTTAAATGGGGGCCAAGTCTTGATGTTCCATTATGTTTTGATGGAAAATTTCGCGTAGCTTCATAATTTTGAATAAGAAAAGAAGAAGCATTATAATTTGGTACTTTAACAGAGGATTCTGTGAACCCCATTTCTGATAAAGATATATTTGGCAGGTTTGTATCTTTAATGAGATTCGCTAAATACTTTTCTGAAGCATGGATTTCTAACATAGAAGGATCAAATGCCTCCTTCCAGCGATTTTTATAAGGAGTATATACCACATAAGGGTTACCATCTGCTTTTATGATTTCATCTTTTTCAAATAGTACCTGGTCTTTGAAGGTGTGAAACGCTACATTATTTTTTTCTAAAAGCTCTTTGACTACCGTATCACGTTCTCTGGCATAAGGTTCATAATCGCGATTTGTAATAACATTTTTTACCTCGAATTTTGAAATCAAATCTTTAAAAACCATTTCTGGAATTCCATAATACAATGCTATAGAGCTATTATACTGTTTTTGAAGCACATCTCGCATTCTTTGAAGATTTTCAAAAATAAAAGTAACGCGAGCGTCGTTGTTTGTGAGTTTATCTAGGATATTTTTATCAAAAATAAACAGTGGTAGTACAGAATATTTGCTCTTCAATGCTTTTAGAAATCCAGTATTATCCTTTAATCTAAGATCGCGCCGAAACCAGAAAACAACGACTTTCTGGCTCATTTAGTTCACGTTTAAGGTTGACATGCCACCATCAACACCAATTACCTGGCCTGTAATCCAGCTACTATCATCACTCAATAAAAATTTGGCAATATTTGCGATATCTTCGGCTTGTCCAACACGTTTCATAGGGTGGCGGTTATTCATCAATTCTTTCTTTTTGTCATTTGCCAACAATTTTTTGGCTAATGGAGTTTCTGTAAGAGAAGGAGCAACGACATTTACTCTGAATTGAGGTGCATATTCTGCAGCTAGTGCTTTTGCAAACCCTTCGATGGCACCTTTTGCAGCGGCAATACTGGTATGAAAAGGCATACCTACTTTTACTGCAACGGTACTAAAAAAGACCAGGCTTGCCTGATCTGAGTTTTTTAATCTGGAAAGTAAGCTGTGTATAATTTTTACCAGGAACATAAAATTAATCTGCATATCTTCTTCAAAAGTCTTTGGATCAAGCATTTTAAATGGTTTCAGATTGATACTTCCTGGGCAATACACAAACCCATCTATTCTTTCGGGTAATGCAGAGGTATCGATTTCATCTTTTGAAGCATCGTAAGGAATGTGGGTAACTTCCAGATTTCCCAGATTTTCACAAGTTCTCGAAGCAATAAAAATAGTATGCTCACTATATAATTTTAAAGCAATTTCGAATCCAATTCCGTGACTGCCCCCTATAAGTAATATGTTTTTTCTCATGATCAATAATGCAAAAAATTATGCAAATACAATTTGATTCTCAATTTCGGTATCCAGGGTACCAAATAAGGCTGTTAATTTCTCCTTGCGATATCTAAAAATTTCTTTCAATTTTGGTTTTACAAGGATAGGATGTACAAGTTGACCCAAGATCCCAAATGGAACTTTGTAATCGATAATATCTTCTATCTCGACACCGCCGGGGATTTCTTTTACGAAATGCTTATGATGCCATAAGGCATATGGACCAAAACGTTGTTCATCAACAAAATATTTTTTATCCATTACGTGAGTAATCTCTGTAACCCATTTATTTTTGATTCCGGCGATAGGAGTAACAATATATTGAATGATTTGTCCGGGATACATTTTACGATCTGCACCCGATATAATTTCAAACCCCATATAATCCGGGCTTATGGTTTTGAGATTTCTTGGATCTGATAGAAATTCCCAAGCCTCTTCTAGAGTGATAGGAAGGTTTTGTTTGGCTTTGAGGGTATAAATTTTCATACTCATCGTATTTGAAGTAAAAGTACAATCATTTTGTTTAACTAAAAACCTATAAATGTTAAACAAAAAATAATTTTCTATGTTATATACTAGAAGTATCCTTCAGCCCAGGATTTGGCTTCTTCAAGATTTTCAAAAAAAGCAAAAGATTTATCAAATAGTTTTTGTTGTATCATTGCATTGTCTCGCTCTGTTTTTTCCTCTGATACTATAGCTAACCCTTTCATATTTGGAGGTTGTCCTTGCAGGAATACTTCTTTGGCAACTTCATGCTTGAATTTTCTATTGGTAATCATCACAAAATCCTTTGATTTGTAATATGCTTTAATTTTTTCCCTTACGATTTGGGCTTTTTCTAATGTAAGAAATACTCCTTCATAAATAGTAACGATCACAAAGGATTCATAAAACTCTAATTCAAAAAAGTTTTCACAATCTAAACTCATTAATAGTATCGTTCATTATTATCATGTAAATATATAGTAAAACGAATTAATTCTGTAAACATTTAAATAGTGTCTGGTCGGAAATAGGCAGTTTTTATAATTTGAATTATTTTTGATGGGATTTTAATTTTCTTTTTTGACGCAGATGCTTTAGCATCAGGTGATAAAAAACAAATAAAAATAGCGCAAAAAGAAACAAATTTAATAGTGATATATTTCCGACCAGACACTAAATAAGTAATAGGGGGATCAAAGGTCAGCAATCATCACAGCAATTGTCTGGTTTTACCAACTTACACGTTAAAACGGCCAGTAATGCTCCCAGAACCGGCGCAATAAAATATAGCCATTGATGCTCCCAATGCCCTGATAGTAATGCCGGACCCAATGATCTTGCGGGGTTCATCGAGGCCTTGGTTACAGGGCCGGCAAACATGGCTTCTAATGCAACAACGCCTCCAATTGCTATTCCTGCCATAGTACCAATTTCTTTAGAACCGGTAGATACGTTGATGATAACTACCATTAGGAAATACGTAAGCAGAAGCTCTAATACGAATGCTTTGTGACTATCGATCGTTGGTAAGGTCCCTCCTAAATATTCACTATCCGGGAATAAAAAAAGAAGCATACTACTGGCCAGGATGGCACCAACACATTGAGCAAATATATACTTTGGCACTTCTTTCCATTCGAATTTTTTTGCATAAGCAAAGGCAATACTAACTGCCGGATTAAAATGTGCTCCTGAGATTTCACCAAAAGCATAGATCATGGCCATCACTATTAACCCCCAGGTAATAGCTATACCCACATGAGTAACATCACCTCCTGTAACTTCATTAATAGTCATGGCACCTGTACCACAGAATACCAAACTGAATGTCCCTATACTTTCTGAAATGTATTTTCTCATTGATTTTGTAATAAGGCCAAAGATACCATTACTTATTTTAAGTTTTTGTTAACTCTTAATATATGGGTAATCCTTATTTTCGTTATAATTATTCTAAGTCACAATTCACAAAACTAAATTTAACACAATGAAAAAAATCGTCTTATTTCTATCTGCGATAGCAGTATCGTTTGGTATAGAAGCTCAGGTAAAAGCTCCTCAACCAAGTCCACTGGCAAAAGTTCACCAGGTTATTGGGCTAACAGATGTTTCTGTAGAGTATTCACGACCGAGTATGAAAGGTAGAACTATTTTTGGCAATCTGGTTCCTTATGATAAATTATGGAGAACAGGAGCGAATAGAAATACAATGATTACTTTTGGCGACGATGTAAAAATTAACGGTAAAGAATTGAAAAAAGGTTCTTATGCGATTTTTACAAAACCCTCTAAGGATAGCTGGGAAGTAATTTTTTATACAGATACTAATAATGGAGGAACTCCAAGAGAATGGGATGATAGCAAGGTAGCATTAAAGGCTACAGCTAAAGTAAAAGCAACTTCTTCTGACACTGAAACATTTACTATTGCTTTTAGTAATTTAAAAATGGATGGAGCCACTATGTATTTTAAGTGGGAAAAAACTAAAGCAATACTTGATATTGAAACTCCTGCAAAATCTCAGACGCTAGCAAGTATTGAAAAAACTATGGCGGGTCCTTCTCATGGAGACCATTTTCAGGCGGCAGTTTTTTATAAAAACATAGGCGAGTTTGCTAAGGCCAAAGAGCATATTGATAAAGCGGTTGCCGGCAGAAAAGAACCAGCATTTTGGTATCTTAGACAACAATCGTTAATTTATGCAAAAACCGGAGACAAGGCTGGTGCAATAAAAGCTGCTAAAACTTCGTTAGAATTAGCAGAAAAGGCAGGTAATGCCGATTATGTAAAAATGAATAAAGATTCCCTCGCAGAGTGGGGAGCCAAATAATTCACTCTTTTTCACACACAGATCATTTGAGAAGCGTTCCGATCAATCGGAACGCTTTTTTTCTAAGGGCTTGTCCAAGTCCAAAAACCTAAATCTATTCATTTTCAGTTCAAATTCTTTTTAGACATACTCTAAAGAACTCCTAGAGGCTTTACTTTGAGCTAATTCATTCTTCATCTTCTAAAAAAGTAATTTTGATAGATTGCTGGTGAATTATAAAACTTTGAAACATAGATTATTCATATTGCAATCCGATTTTATCCCGAACAGTATCCAATAGATTGATTAACTGAAGGCTTTTTTCGAAAGTCATGACAGTACTTTCGATACGATTTTGCAGTAACATTTCTTGTACGTGGATCGCCTCGAAACTGTAACCGTTTGTGTTTACTTCAAATTTTAATAGTTTTGATTCGCCATTTTTTTTGACTGTTATTGAAGAGGGTTCATGAAAGCGACTGTTGATTATAATTGTTCCTTTTTCGAATACTATAATAGCTTCGGTGTCGGTTTTTTGTGTAATTGCACTAAAAAGGGAAGCAGTTGCTCCATTTTCATACTCAAGTTCTATGGTACAGGTTTCATCTACACCAGTTTTTCCTATCGTGGCTTTTGCATTTAATTTTTTTGGGTATCCTAACATTGTCAAAGCTGCAAATAAAGGATAGATTCCTACGTCCAGAAGGCTTCCTCCCCCTAATTTTTGATTGAATAATCGTCCTTCTGAATCAAATGTGCTTGCAAAACCAAAATCGGCTCTTAGCGTTTTTGCCTCGCCAAGTTCTTTAGATTTTATCATATCCAGGACATATTGATAATGAGGAAGAAAGTGTGTCCAAAGTGCTTCCATCAGGAATACCTGGTTCTTTTTTGCAGTAGCAATCATTTCCTCTACCTGGGTTTTATTCATGGCAAAAGGTTTTTCACACAAAACAGCTTTTTGATGATTAAGACACATCAAAGTGTTTTCACAATGAAAAACATGAGGAGTAGCAATATAAACGACATCAATATCAGGATTATTTGCCAGTTCTTTATAACTTCCATAGCAAACATAAACATTGTATAGTTTACCAAAATCTTTTGCTTTCTTCAAATCTCTGCTTGCAACGGCATGAAGTACAGCATTGGGTATGGTACCTAAATCCTCTGCAAATTTATGGGCAATTTTGCCACAACCTAAAAGACCCCATTTTATAACCTTTTCCTGATTCATGCTGTTTTTGCTTTTATATAGTGAATTCAAAAATAGTTAAAACTATACAGTTTACTTTACATGGTTTACTATTCTGATTTTTAAATTTTAAAATGCTGAAAGCAAACAAATTAACACTTGTTTAATAAGAAAAATTTGATTACATTTAAAAGACAATCTTCTTTAAGCCTTATCGTCATGAAAAACTCAATTATTGTCAGACAATCCTTAAACAGACAACCCTACTTATTGAAATTAAACAGAATGGAAGGAGAACTTTCCAGAATGCTTTCAAATTTGCATTCTTATCGTTGTGAACCTTGTACTCCAAATATGCATGCGCAATATTTAAAACTAAGGGTTAGAGGAGTACTGCTTAAGCAAAATATAGATAAAACTACCCGTCTAGTACAAAATTCTGATACATCTTTTGGTAATATTGGTGATGAAATCAACAAAGTTGTTAAAGAGTATGATAAATTTCAAAAAAGATTTTCTTTTTATTTATCAGAAGTTGTGTTGCATAATTAATGAAGTGATTTAAACTTTTTTCAATTGGTTACAATCTGCCGGTCTTGCAGCGAGCAGGCAGGAATGCTTCTTTTCATCCTTTTTTTATTTTTTTATTACTTCGTAGCGCAGCTATGAAGAGCAAAAAAGTATTCAAAACGAATAAACCTGCCCGCTCGCTGCAAGACAGGTAGATACGCAGGCGGGAATCAGCTATTTCCTGCCCGTCCGGCGGGTTCGCTTCAATACCAACTTGATTGTATAATATTACATTTAGAGTTGAATTGTTATAACCTCCTACCAGGTTTATTCTGATTTAAAACGGGAGTGTATGATCATGGTTATAGTTATGATCATGGCTATAGTCATAACCAAAATACATCCAAATAGATTAAGCCATAAATAGGGCATCCAGTCATAATACCATCCAATTACTACAATTACCTGCGTGATGATTGCAGCAATAAAAGTAGCATTGCTACGCACAAATTTTATAAAGAAGGCTAAGAGGAATATCCCCAGTACATTTCCATAGAATATAGAGCCGATAATATTGACTAGTTGGATCAGATTATCAAATAAATTGGCAAAACAGGCAACAAGAATTGCGAGGATTCCCCATATTAATGTGAAAAATTTAGAAGCAGCAACATAATGTTTCTCACTTTTCTCTTCTTTTATATTTCGTTTATATAGATCTATTACAGTAGTAGAGGCCAACGCATTTAATTCTGATGCAGTAGAAGACATTGCCGCCGATAAAATAACAGCCAATAGGAGTCCGATTAGCCCTCTAGGCAAATTATTGAGAATGAAATGTATAAAAACGTAATCCTTATCATTGGTTTCTACAGTATCATCTGCCTTTTGGATCATTGCTTTTGCCGCATCTCGTACCTGTTTGTCAGCGGTATTCAGGTCTTTGATTAAAGCTTTGTTTTTATCGGTTTCGGCATCATTCAAATAGTTATCAATGTATGTTTGCTTTAGCCCATTGATCTCGGTTAACTTATTTTCGAGCATATCATATTCTTGTGCATACTCCGAATTTATGATTGCTTCTTTTGCTTTCGGATTAAAATTTAGTGGAGAAGGATTGAACTGATAAAACACAAAAACCATAACTCCGACCAAAAGGATGAAAAATTGCATAGGCACCTTAAGCAGTGCATTGAAAAGCAATCCCAATTGGCTTTCTTTTATAGATTTACCAGATAAGTAACGTTGCACCTGACTTTGATCGGTACCAAAGTAGGAGAGCGCTAAGAAACTTCCTCCAATAATGCCGCTCCAGAAAGTATACCGATTATCGAAGTCAAATGAAAAATCCAAAACCTCCATCTTTCCACTGGCCCCAGCGATATCGAGCGCTTTTGAAAAGGTTATTCCTTCGGGTAAATAACTTATAATGAGGAAAAATGCAATAAACATTCCTGTAAAAATAACTGCCATTTGTTGTTTTTGGGTAATATTTACGGCTTTAGTTCCTCCGGAAACGGTGTAAATAATAACCAATATTCCTATAATAATATTAAGCGTTGTGAGATCCCATCCCAATACTGCCGATAATATAATTGCCGGGGCAAAAATAGTGATGCCTGCAGCCAATCCTCTTTGCACTAAAAATAGTATTGCAGTGAGACTACGGGTTTTAAGGTCAAAACGACTTTCAAGATATTCATAGGCCGTATACACGTTCAGTTTATGATACAAGGGAATAAAGATGATACAAATAATCACCATTGCTATTGGCAGACCGAAATAGAACTGTACAAACCCCATTCCGCTATGAAAAGCCTGTCCTGGGGTAGAAAGAAAGGTAATGGCACTGGCCTGAGTAGCCATTACAGATAAACCGATAGTCCACCATTTGGCTTCATTACCACCACGGATGTATTCCTGCACATTTTTACTTCCTCGTGTTTTCCAGGCTCCGTATAAAACAATAAATAATAAAGTTCCGGCGAGTACGATCCAATCTATGGTTTGCATTTTGAGTTATTGAGTTATTGAATTATTGAGAAAAATGATAATTCTTACGAATAGAGACTTGTTATTAAATAGAATAATATAATATAAACTGCATTTGCAATTAGTACTACAGAGTACCATTTTTTCCAAATGATTTCTTGTTTAGAGACTTCCATATTGTATATTTATTTTCCTAAAGATAACATATTTGCAAAAAGTCGATAGGCACCCGATACACCTGCCGGAAATTCTCTGAAAAAACTAAGCCCTGTGTACACATAATACCCTTTTCCATATTGTGCGACCAATAAAGGTCCTTTCTTTTGGGATTCTCCCTTATCATTGGCTGCCAGAACTGCTGTGTATTCTTCAGACCATTCACCGGGAAAATACAAACCTCGTTCTTGTACCCATCCCTTGAAATCATCGGGAGTAATTTTATTTGGTGTATTTAAAACCTGATGCCCGGGAGCCAAAAAGGTTACTTCTGCATTTTCATCGGTTACCCGGTCTCTTGATAATTTTAAAGGATAAGGCCCCAGTTTGTCGGTTACTTTCAATCGTCGATTGGTGTTGTATTGTATGATAAGGTTTCCGCCGTTTTTTACATAATCCAGTAAATACTGTTGTTTGAATTTTAATTGTTCTACCGTATTGTATGCTCTTATTCCCACTACAATGGCATCAAAAGGTGTAAGGGTTTCTAAGGAAATAGCTTCGGGATCGATAGTAGTCACTTTATACCCAATTTGTTGTAAACTTTCTGGTACTACATCTCCGGCACCTTCTATATAACCAATATTCTGACCTTTCTTTTTGATATCCAATCGTACCACTTTGGTTTCTGAGGGTTGGATTACTGTTTGATAGGGGATATGGTCATAATCGATAGTTATAACTTCATCAGTATATGTTTGGCCATTGATAGTAACCATTGGCGAAATATACCCTTCACTCTGATTTTGAGGAGCAATAAGAGTAAAAACTACTGTTTTTTCTTCTCCTTTTTGGTTTAAACTAAAATCAATATTTTTGGGAGACACTTTCCAACCTTGTGGATATGCCAAAGAAACTATTCCTTTTAGGTTCCCTTTACCGGCTTTAAGAGTTACAGGAATTTGTTTTGAAAGCCCATTGGCATATATGATTACTTTATCTTTTATACTTGAAGAAATTACCGGGATAACCTCAAATGGTTTATAAACTTCTCCTTTTACAGGATCATTTGTTTTGTATACCACTTCTTTAGTAAAAGGAATGGCCGTTCCTTCGACTTCTACTGTGAAAACCGCCTTGATCTTGTGGTCGGTTTCGGGTTTGCCAATCAATTTTTGATCACTAACCATATACATTCCTAATGTTCCCTTTTTGTTTAACCAATATGGATTGGTATATCCAAAATCATTGGGGATGGTTCCTTTGAATTCGAAGTTGTTTTTGATATTATTGGTTAATACTTTTTCTGAAGTGTCATGTATACCAATAGCCTCAATCTGGATCGATTTTAAGGTCATTTTGCTATCACTTCTGTTAATTGCCTCAAGTTTTAAGCTCACTTCGCTTCCTTTGGTTGTATTAGGTTCTGTAGCTACTGTTTCAAGATAAAGCCCCGAAGCTCCTGCAATGATCTTTTTTATTTCTTTGGATTTAATAGTTTTCCAATGCTTGTCTTCTAGTTGTTGGATGAGTTGATATGCTATAGCCAGTTGCGGGATAGAGGCAGCCGGGTTTCTAAAATCAAAATCTTTTTCTACCTGATATAGAATATCGCCAATGGCTTTTCCTCCTTTTATGCGATTCCATGAAGTGTCTATTCCTTCAAAAATATTGGTTTTGTCTTTGGGCAACTCTCCTTTAATCAATTCGATATACTCTGGTTGTTTTCCGCGGGTTCCGGTACTTCCAAACCCCTGGGATTTATGATTACTGCGACTCAACGAAGCTATTTCGGTGTTAGAAAGACCCGAAGCAGGGTAATATATTCCTGTATCAAATTCTAACAGATTTGACTTGTCTGCTTTTTCAAAATTTTCCTGGCTACCATAAAACCACCAGGAGGTATTAAAGAACATACGTTTTGGCTGCCAGATATCTACATATTGCAATTGATCTGGATAAACATTCTTATCGGCGGTTAAATCGAAAGCTTCTGTACTTAAGATAGCAGAAGAAGTATGGTGCCCGTGGGTCGAACCCGGTGTTCTATGATCAAAACGATTCACGATTACATCAGGTCTGAATTTTCGGATAGCCCATACCACGTCACTTAATACTTCTTTTTTGTCCCAAATTGAAAGTGTTTCGTCGGGATGCTTAGAATATCCAAAATCATTGGCGCGGGTGAATAGTTGCTCTCCACCATCGGTACGACGGGCAGCCAATAATTCCTGGGTTCTTATTACACCTAATAGCTCCCGAATTTCCGGTCCAACTAGATTTTGTCCCCCATCACCTCGAGTCATTGATAAATATGCTGTTCTGGCTTTGACTTGGTTTGCCATATATGAAATGAGACGTGTATTTTCATCATCTGGATGTGCTGCTACATATAAAACAGAGCCCAAAAAGTTAAGTTTTTTAATAGCTTCGTGGATTTCTGCAGCATTGGGTTTTTGGGGGCGCTGAGCCCGGGCAACATAAGAGAACAGTAGGTTGATACCGACTATAAAAAGTAGTTTTCGCATAAGTATGGAGGCAATTTTTAAATTGTAATGTTTCATCTGTTCTATTTTATTGTTTTTTATCCCGATAGCTATCGGGAGTAAGATGGAATTCGCCACTGAAAATTTAGTCCTGATAGCTATCGGGAGGTATCAACTTAATTGTTATGGCTCATTTCAAATATATAAAAGTAAAACTATCAGGATTCTGGTTTAAGGATACTTTAACAAAGCCTCCCATCTCCCAAAGAGAGAACCTTTATTTCCTTCTTTTTGAGTAGGATTTAGCTGGGGTTTCCACAAATTCTAGTTGATCCACGGCCACATTGGTAGTAAAAACCCCATAGTTTACTATCGCTTTTCCTTTTTCGAGGGTATCTATGGTTCCTACAGATTTCCCATCGATCATTCGCACTCGGTCACCTACTTTTAAGGGAACCTTTGGTTTTTGTTGAATGATCTTTTCTTCTTTCTTTTTTTCTTCTTTTTTCTTTTCACGTATTACTTTTACTTTTTGTTCAACTTCTTTTGCAATCTTTTGTTCCTTTATTTTTTCGGCTTTTCGTTGCTTGGCAGGTTGTTTTTTACGTTTAGAATTTTCTACTTCCACAATTTTGATAAACTCATTAATTAGTTCATGCTTCTTTTTAGTATTGAAGTATTTTTCGCTGAGATCGTTAATTTTTTGACCCAGGTAGATCATACGCTGATTGCTATCATACAATTCCTGGTAGCTTTCCAGTTTACGCTGTATACGGTCGTTTGTTTTTTCTAGCCGCTCTTTTTCTTCGGTTGCTTTTTGCTCTTTGGTTTTTAAGGACGAAGTTGTTTTCTGCAATTTTGATCGTTCTTTCTGAAGGTTTGCAATACTTTTATCAAAACGAATTTTACCACGCTCCACCTTTTTCTTTGCTTTATTGACCAAGCTGTACGGAATTCCATTTTTTTGTGCCACTTCAAAGGTAAAAGAGCTCCCTGCTTCACCCAAATACAATTTGAACAATGGTTCTAATGTTCTTGCGTCAAAAAGCATATTGGCGTTGGCCATATAGGGCAATTCATTGGCTAACATTTTTAGGTTTGCATAATGTGTGGTAATGATACCAAACGATTCTCTTTCATAAAAAACTTCCAGGAAAGCTTCAGCCAATGCACCTCCAAGTTCGGGATCACTACCGGTACCAAATTCATCAATAAGAAATAGGGTTCTATCATTACATTTCCGAAGGAAATAATTCATATTTTTTAATCGATAACTATAGGTGCTTAAATGGTTTTCGATCGATTGATTGTCTCCAATATCTGTTAAAATGGTATTGAATAAACATACTCTACTGTATTCGTGTACAGGAATCAACATGCCACTTTGTAACATTATTTGCAATAAACCAATGGTTTTTAATGTAATACTTTTTCCGCCTGCATTTGGCCCCGAAATAACAATAATCCTATTACTTTGATCTAGCGTTATGGTTTGAGGATATGTTTTTTCTCCTTTGGCAGCATTACTAAGATACAGCAGGGGATGATATGCTTCTTTAATTGTTAATTCTCTGTCTTCTGTAATTTTTGGCAGTACAGCATTGAGTTGATTGGCGTATTTTGACTTTGCCGACACTACATCTATATCACTTAAATACTCTTGATATTGTTGAAGAAGCGCTGCGAATGGACGCAAAGAATTGGTGAGTTGTTTTAGTATTTTTACAATCTCTTCCCGCTCTTCATATTGAAGATTGCTAAGTTCGCGGCTATATTGTAGCGTGGCTTCTGGTTCTATATAGACAATGCTTCCGGTTTTTGAATTGCCCATAATAGCTCCCTTCACCTTTCTGCGATACATTGATTTAACTGCCAACACCCTGCGGTTGTCGACAACACTTTCTTTAATTTCATCAAGATAACCAAGACTGTTATATCGAGTGAGATCTTTTCCAAAACTTCCATTTAGCTTTCCCTGGATAATATTGATCTCTTTTCTTAGTCCCAAAAGCGTTGAAGAGGCATTGTCTTTTATCTCTCCAAATTTATCTACGACAGCTTCAATCAGATTGATAATGTCTTTGGTAAAAGGAATTTCTGTTGAAGTCTGATACAGAAACGGATAGGATTCTTTATTTGACTTAAAAAAAGTCAATAAATCATTATTTGTGAGGCTTATAGAAACCAGCTTTTTAAGGTTTGAAGTTTCTAGAAAGGTGTTTTCAACAGTTAATAATTTAATCTCATTGTTGATGCTATCAAACCCATGGTTGGGTATGCGGGCATCATGTAAATAAGAAGATTTGTATTCAAATACTTGTTGTAGCTCAATGTTTAATTGTGTTGCAGTACCAAAAGGAACAATTTGAAGCGCTTTTGATCTGCCATAATCTGTAGTGCATAATGCTGCAACATGATCAAGTACTGTATCAAATTCAAGATCTTTCAGTGTTTTTTCAGAAATGCGAATCATACTTTTTTTTACCCTATTTTTGGGTTATCTTCCGTCAGTTTTAGAACAGGACAAAAGTACATAATTACCTTAATTTTTGTTATCTATATGAATGTAAATATTGAATCCGGCTGGAAAGAACAACTTAAAGACGAATTTGGCAAGCCTTATTTTTCTGCATTGGTAAACTTTGTGAGGACAGAATATAAAAATAATACCTGTTATCCAAAGGGTTCAGAGATTTTTGCTGCTTTTGATCGCTGTAGCTTTCAAAATACCAAAGTGGTAATAATTGGTCAGGATCCTTATCATGGGGTAGGGCAGGCCAATGGTTTGTGTTTTTCTGTTAATGTTGGTATTGAAATGCCTCCTTCTTTGATTAATATTTTTAAAGAGATAGAAACAGATGTAGGAGTTTCATTTCCGTCGAGCGGAAATTTGCAACGATGGGCAGACCAGGGAGTTTTATTATTAAATGCCATTTTATCGGTAAGAGCTCATCAGGCAGGATCTCATCAAAACAAAGGATGGGAACAATTTACAGATGCTGTTATACAATCAATATCAAGTAAAAAAGAAAACGTAGTTTTTTTACTATGGGGAGGATTTGCAAAGAAAAAAGGGGTAAAGATAGACAGATCAAAGCACTGTGTGCTCGCAAGCGGTCATCCCTCTCCACTGAGCGCTAATAGAGGATATTGGTTTGGTAACAAACATTTCAGCCAAACAAATGATTACCTTGCCAAGACAGCCCAGGCTACTATAAATTGGTAATTATGCTGCGTTGGGAATATCTGAAGATCCAGACTTATCTTGAGTTTTTTCAGATATTGAATTGATTCTGATTTTTCGCTTTTTCGCTTTTTTGCTATCCCCGTCAACCGATTGAGTGCTGAATTTTAGCAGCACAAAGTTGAAGATAACGAGACCCGCTAATATTATTAAAAAATTTACCATAAAAGATTGTTAGTTAAATACTAGATGCATATAATCCAAAAAGGTTGCTTACACATTAATAATTTGTTCAGTGGGGTAGGTAGCCGCAAATGTACAAAAATATTTTAATTTCGTATACGTCTGACCTTCAGTCATTTAATAATTCAACATTTATTAAGTATTTGTTAACTGAATAAATGATTTCTTATTTCTAATCATAAATTATTGCAACATTCTCTGTGTAAGTAACGTTTTGTTTTGTATCTACCCTACCTTAAAACTTCAAAAGAACAATAAAAATTCAAATGAGTTCATTAATTATACCTGATACGTAAATGCTTGTAGCGCTATTTTTTTGTCGAGAATTCCTAAATTAAATAATTGATTCTGAACTTCTGCAAGTGTTTCATTCTTGATTTGTGATTGACTCCATTCGGTGAGTTGCAGCCATTCTCTAATGTCTTCTATTTGTTGATCATATCGATGCGCCAAAGTTTTATCGATATCCGGGATTTTTTTGAAGTCTAAAGTAGTTGTGTTTATAATTTGTAAGATCTTTTTTATTTTTTCGGCTTCGGTTTTCAATATATCTTCTCTTACTGCAATTACAAAACAAGGCCAGGGAGTAGGGCAGTCTGCTACTCGTCTGAAAATACCTTTGTCTACCAATGGTTTTGTCGTGAAGTGCTCCCACATAAAATAATCTGCGGCTCCTTTTGTTAAAGCTTCAATAGCTCCGTTAAGGTTTTTTATCACTTCAAAATGAAGATTAGCAGTATCCCAACCTTCATTTTGAGCGTTTATATATGCCATTAAATGAGAACCCGAGCCATACCTACTAATAGCCGCTTTCGTGTTTTTTAGTTGAGAAAGATCAGTAAATTTAGCATTGGCAGCCACATGAATCCCCCATATTAAAGGTGTTTGAATATAGGTTTGTACAATCTTACTGGGATTGCCTGCGGTAATATCTTTTACGATACCTTCAGTAAGAATGATGGCCATGTCAATATGACCATTTCTTAAAGCTTCGCACATGGCACCCGTGCCTCCTGGATAATCTATCCATTCTAGTTGTAGATCATTTTTTTGATAGCTTCCTTCCTCAATAGTAAGATGCCAGGGTAGATTGAAATGCTCGGGAACACCTCCGATTTTTATTAGTTGCATATGTTTTTGGTGAAAATGTTAAATAAAAGTGTATTTCATCGATTTTTTGTGTATTTAAACGATCATTTTAAATTGTTTTAGCTACATTTGTAATGTAATATTTAAAAACATATTACGTTTACCCTAATTAAAAATCAAATAAAAACAATATTGCTATGAAAAAGAATTTTTTAAAGAATAAAAATGCATATGTAAAGGTGGCAAAACTAAAGAATAATCCCTTAGAGAATGGTATTGTGATCTTTATAGCAGTATTGTTGTTAACTAACCTGCTAATCAGCCTTAAGATATTATTTGGATAATATTTTATGTTTAGCGTGAATGTTTTCTACACACTTTCTGATAACATTTTGAGAACGGATAAATGAATTTTTATCCGTTTTTATTTCATACCTATTTGATTCTTCTGCATTTTGTATTCTTGCTTTTACAGTGTCTCTGTATTGTAGCTGCAGAATATCCAGTAGTTCTGTTTTTAAATTGTTATCCAGGATAGGCACTAAAACTTCGAGGTGAGGCAAAATAATAAAATTCAAGATTTTTTTATTTTCTACGTTAAACCTGGTTTTGATAGCTTACAATTTTATCCAAAGTATATTTAATTAATCTGTCTACTGCCTTTTTTGGATTTTTGCTAAATTCTCCGCTACTGCGATTGGCCAAAACTACATTCATCGATACCGCTTTGTGCCCTAAAATTTTTGCCATTCCATAGATGCCGGCTGTTTCCATTTCCAGATTGGTAATTTTTTTATTGTCGTATTCAAATAAAGAAATCTTTTCATTTAGTTTTGCATCTTGCAGCGGTAGTCTCAAAACCCTTCCCTGGGGGCCATAGAATCCAATGTTGGTAATTGTAATACCTTTTTTTGTCAATTCACTTTGCATATGTGACCCTAATTTTTCATCAAAACTAACTACGTATGGCAATGCTTTGTTTTTATCCCAACCCAAGTGTTTTGAAAGACTTTCTGAAATTTCGGGAAGTTGTACATGTTTACTTTCATAAAAATGTAAAAGGCTATCAAAACCTACTGCTATTTCTGATACCACAAAACTATTAACAGGAATATCGGGTTGTATTCCTCCACATGTTCCGATTCGAATAATATCTAAAGAAGTATGTTTCTCTTTTATCTCACGGGTATTAAGATCGATATTTACCAGGGCATCCAGCTCATTGATCACAATATCTATATTATCGGTACCGATCCCGGTAGAAATTACTGTTATTCTTTTACCTTGACAGGTTCCGGTTTGTGTATGGAATTCTCTTTTCCGAATTTTACACTCAACAGTATCAAAATACCGGGTTACCTTATCAACCCGATCGGGATCGCCAACTGTAATAATGGTATTTGCAATATGTTCGGGCTTAAGATTAAGATGATAAATACTACCATCCTGATTAAGGATAAGTTCGGATTGAGCAATAGCCATATTATAATTTTAATAACGTATGTGTTTCATCATTGTACAGATAGTCATATTTTTTGACCCCTCCGTAATACCAGTCTAAGATTTGTGTATTATAAAAATTCTTTTTGTGTTGCAAGGCGAGTTGCCCCCTTTCTGACAGGATTAATCGGTCTTTGGTTTGATCGAGAAACTGAAACAATCTTGCCAGTACACGTTTCATTTGCATATCCCCATACCCATAATATCCCTGGTATTCCAGAGCATACCCCATAAGTTGTTTGATATTTTTGATTTGGTATGTGTCTACCATTTCAAGGATATTATGTTCTAATACATTAAGTCCCGTTAGCATATTTGGGAAACGCTGCAAATGAGCCCTCAGGCATATGGATAAATACTCGAATGAAGAATTCGTTTTGATCTGTCCTGCAATTTTCTTAGGATTTGATTCACAATATAAAGTCCAAACATGGGTTGCCAGTTCAAGATCATCTAAAGTGAGTTGTACCCTTTTATCATAATGATCTTTTAATTGAATATCTGATAATTCACAAAGCCCCATAAGTTTTTTCTCATGCTCTATTCTACCGCTACAAACCAAGTAAACCGGTTTGTCCTCTATTTTCTTACGTATCAATAAACTAATAGCCGCTATCATATTGATATGACAAAACAGGTCATATTCAAACCACAAAATGACTTCGTCATAATTTTGAAGGTTATCTAACTTTTTGAGTTGTGAAACAAATTTTTCCTGATAACTATCGGGATTGATTCGGTAATATTTTTTTAAAAAAGCAGTACGTTTTTCGATCGAAGCTTTAGATTCTACTTTAATTTCGGTAGGCCCTTCACATAGCATTTCTCGCCAGGTAAGGAGCTCGCCGTCAACCAGTTTTAATTCATTTAATTTTTGAGTGAGACTATCACCGTTTGTAATATGTAAAGTTTTCATCCCCAATTTTATATGCATTTACCCGCCGACGCGCTTTACTTTAAACCCTTTTTCTTTTAGAATATCCATGATCTGTGTGCGATAGTCTCCCTGGATAATGATACTATCATTTTTAAAACTTCCACCTACACTTAACCGGGTCTTCAATTCTTTGGCTAGTTTTTTAAAATCCTTATCGGCTCCGGTATACCCTTCAAGAATTGTAATAGGTTTTCCTTTTCGCTTTTCATATTTACAGATAATAGGATCTTCCTGCATCCATAAGTCATTTTTTGGATCCTGAGTAGTTTCCGATTCTTCATATTGATGGTCGGGGAATAGGTTTTTTAGCTGGTCTTGTAAATCCATACTATGTAATAGCTATTTCTTTATCAATCCTATTTCAACAAGTCTTTGATGCAAGAACTCACCGGCAGTGATGTCTTCATATTGCTTAGGAGTATCTTCTGTAATACATGCTGAAAGGCAATTGAGCTTCATATCACTTCTGGGGTGCATAAAAAATGGGATCGAGTACCGTGGTTTGCCCCATTGCTCTTTGGGGGGATTTATCACACGATGGATAGTGGATCTTAATTTATTATTTGTATGACGTTCCAACATATCTCCAACGTTGATTACTAATTCATCCTCTTGCGGGATTGCATCGATCCATTCACCATCTTTGCGTTGTACCTGTAGCCCACCGGTAGACGCTCCCATAAGCAGGGTAATCAGATTGATATCTCCATGTGCACCGGCTCTCACAGCTCCTTTGGGCTCTTCCTGGATAGGAGGATAGTGTATTGGGCGTAAAATACTATTACCATTACTCGCCCAATGGTCAAAATAATGCTCATCCAATCCAATATATAAAGCCAAGGCCCTCAAGACATAAATCCCTGTTTTTTCAAGCATTCTGTAGGCTTCCATACCAGTTTCATTAAATCCTTCTAATTCATCTACAGTCACATTAGGAGGGTATTCTTCGGTTAAATTTGCATCTGCCTCTGGTTCTTGTCCAAAGTGCCAGAATTCTTTAAGATCTCCTTCTTTTTTGCCTTTTGCATGTTCTTTGCCAAACGAAGTATAACCCCGTTGTCCGCCTAATCCTTCAATTTCGTATTTTTCTTTTGTTGCTGTTGGCAATGCAAAGAATGCTTTCACTTCTTTGTATAAACTTTGTACAAGAGTATCGCTCAAAAAATGGTTTTTTAGAGCAACAAAACCGATTTCTTCGTATGCTTTTCCTATTTGGTTGACAAATTTGTGCTTTTGCGATGGATCATCAGATAAAAAATCTGCCAAATCTACACTGGGTATATTATTCATGAGTCTAATTCTTAGTTTTGAAGAACTAAAATAGGTGTATTTGATAGAAAACACCTCATAGTTGTTCAAATTTTTAACAATTTATAATAGAACTGGTTTATATTGATCAAATTAATTATCAAACTCATTTAAACTATATATCCGATGACTTAAATGAGTTTATTATTACATAGTGTCTGGTCGGAAATATATCACTATTAAATTTGTTTCTTTTTGCGCTATTTTTAATTTGTTTTTTATCGCTTGATGCTAAGGCATCTGTGTCAAAAAAGAAAATTAAAATCCCATCAAAAATAATTTAAATCATAGAAAACCGTCTATTTCCGACCGAACACTACATGGGTAGTTCATATTTTATAGTAAATTTAATTAATTCACCGAATTGTTCAGGGTAAATTAACAACTACTTAATAATAATATATTCTTGGGATGGGTTCTGAAGTAAAAATAACTACATTTACCTAACAAATTTTCTTTTATGGAACACATTTCAGAAGAGAAACCACAGCTGAATTTTGATAGAAAAGAATACAGTGATGAGCTATTAACTTCACTGTACCTCAACATGCTTAAACCCAGACTTATTGAGGAAAAAATGCTGGTATTATTGCGACAGGGAAAAATATCAAAATGGTTTAGTGGTATAGGGCAAGAGGCAATATCTATTGGAATAACAGCTGCCTTAGAAAACGACGAATATATATTGCCGATGCATCGCAATCTGGGAGTATTTACAACACGTGATATTCCTTTGTACAGGCTGTTTACTCAATGGCAAGGTAAAGCCAGCGGATTTACCAGGGGTCGTGATCGCTCTTTTCATTTTGGCACACAAGAATATAAGATAGTGGGTATGATTTCGCATCTTGGACCCCAGATGGGTATTGCCTGCGGAATTGCATTGGGAAATCTATTAGAAAAAAATAACAAGGTTTCTGCAGTTTTTACAGGCGAAGGAGGTACCAGCGAAGGAGATTTTCATGAGGCACTTAATGTAGCTTCAGTATGGAGTTTACCTGTACTGTTCTGTATTGAGAATAATGGATATGGATTATCTACCCCAACTAGTGAACAATATAATTGTGAGCATCTTGCAGATCGCGGAGCAGGATATGGGATAGAGTCTCATATTATTGATGGCAACAATATTCTGGATGTCTATGGTAAAGTAGATGAATTGGCAAAAAGTATGAGACAGCATCCTCGACCTGTGTTGTTGGAATTTAAGACCTTCAGAATGCGTGGTCACGAAGAGGCGAGTGGTACCAAATATGTACCTCGGGAATTGATGGAATATTGGAATGCCAAAGATCCGATAGAGAATTATAAAGAGTACCTGATTGATCAGGGGATCATTTCTTTGGATTATGATCTTCAAAAACGTTCTGTTCTAAAAGCTGAAATTGAATCGCATTGGGAACAGGCAAATAATGAAGCAGCAATCGATGTTGATCTCAAAAAAGAATTAAGTGACGTATATGCTCCATTTACATATGAAGAGGTAAAACCCAAAACCGATACCAGAGAACTTAGATTGATAGATGCTATTTCTGATGGACTAAAGGAATCGATGCTGCGGTATAATAATCTCGTGATAATGGGGCAGGATATTGCCGAATATGGAGGGGTTTTTAAAATAACCGAAGGTTTTGTTGAGTCGTTTGGAAAAGAACGGGTACGCAATACCCCAATTTGTGAATCCGGAATTGTTTCTGCGGGATATGGTCTCTCTATTAATAACTATAAAGTTGTAGTAGAAATGCAGTTTGCCGATTTTGTAACTTCGGGATTTAACCCGGTTGTTAACCTATTGGCAAAATCAAATTACCGATGGCAACAATCAGCAGATGTTGTCATTAGAATGCCTTGTGGTGCAGGTGTAGGAGCAGGGCCATTTCATAGCCAGACCAATGAAGCCTGGTTTACCAAAACTCCGGGGCTTAAAGTAGTGTATCCTGCTTTTCCATTGGATGCAAAAGGCTTGTTGGCCACAGCGATCGAAGATCCCAATCCAGTACTGTTTTTTGAACATAAAGCACTGTATCGAAGTATCCGTCAGGAAGTTCCGGAGGGATATTACAATCTGCCTTTGGGAAAGTCCTCTGTATTAAAAGAAGGAAACGATATCACCATCATTAGCTATGGAGCAGCTGTGCATTGGGTGCTGGAAATATTGAAGAAATATAGTGAGGTTTCAGCAGAAGTTATTGATTTAAGAACATTACAGCCGTTAGATACCGAAACAATATATACTTCTGTAAATAAAACAGGCAAAGCCATTGTTTTGCAGGAAGATTCTTTATTTGGTGGTATCGCTTCAGATATTTCGGCACTGATCATGGAACATTGTTTTGAGTTTTTGGATGCGCCTGTAAAGCGGGTAGCGAGTTTGGAAACCCCAATCCCGTTTGATGCTAATCTTGAAAAGCAATACCTGGCTAAAAGTAGATTTGAAGAAGAGTTCTTGGCATTGCTGGATTATTAATGTTCACTTTCCTGCCATTTTCTGATGAACTTAAGACGAGACCAATAAACACTACGATGAAAAAGAGGGTAGCCGGAAATTAATTTCCGGCTACCCTCTTTTTTGCTTACAAATGAATGAACTTAGTTTTCTAATACGGTAAAAGGACTTAGGTTTACCTTGGCGTTTCTACTAGCTCCGTAGTAATTATTATAAGATTTATTTTTCTCAATCGTATAGAAAGAGTCTACATAGTCATCATCGTCTGTAAGCCATGAATCAGGCAATGCATTGATAATCGCTCCGGCAATTGTCCCCAAAGCATTTATCCATGATTGACCACTTAACGTTCCGGCAATTTGTGCAACGCCATCGATAATAATCCCTAATAACTCCTGGTAATTGTAGTTAGAATCCTGTTCAAAAAGCTGAATATTTGCTGCCTGATATCTGTATTCGTCCCAGAATAGCATAATTTGGTTCGGGTAATAAGCATCGCCGTCATGATCCAGATAATACATGGGGATCACTTTCAGCTCAGGATTATTGCCGGCATCTCTAATCCCGGAGGTGACTGCATAGATTTCTGCACCTCCCTTGATCCAGGGCTCCTGGTCATCTTTTAATTCAATTTTATCGAGTTTGGTAGTTGCTAAAGAAGCTTTTTCAAAAGACCGATAACGGGTATAAGTGATTGCATTTTTTGATTGCAAACCTGCTTTCTGCAGTTCTTTGTTCATAGCCTCGGCACGAAGTTGTAAAGCATGAAATCCATTTTTATCAATCACAATTACGGGTACTTCAGGAGCGGTTGATGCATTGAGGAGCACTTTTTCTCCTTTTAAATTGAACGCAGTGACAGTACTTAATTTTTCTGCGTTTTCTGCAGCAAAAGCTACTAATATTTCATTCAGCCTTATAGGATTACTACTTTTCTGAAGCCAAAACTCATATGCTTCAAGATGAACAGATTTTTTGGTGATTGAAGCATTTTGTATAAATTTTGCTTGCTTTTCTGAAGATGATATTTTAGAAAACATAGTTTCTAATGATACAGGAAGCCCACTTTTTTTCAATTGCTCTACAATGAGCTTGTTATTGTTATTTTCATTAAAAACCTGAATAAAATCCAGAACAACCTGATCGCCTTCAGCAATTGCTTCGTTTTCTATAATAGGAGAATCTTCTTGTTTTTCGCAGCTTAGAAAAGTAAAAACTAAAATTGTGACGATGGTAAACGTTGTTTTTTTCATTATGTATTGGTTTTAAGGTGAATTTCAAAAATAATTCTATTAACCAGAAAATAAAAGTAAAATTGAATTTAATCCCTCATAGAGGGTCTTGTAATCATCTTCTATACGCAAAAGGGTGGTGCCAGGCTAGCTGCCGCAGGAAATCCCGTTAGGGTATTGCAGCTTGTTCTGGTCCCGGTAGTCTCGTTGCTATGCAGATCGGAAGATTTTGTCTGGGAGTTTATGTGTGTTGAAGCTGGTGTTTACTATTTTGAAACATAAATATGATACGAGTAGTATAGCACTTATATACGACTCATATACGGCTCATGTACGGATTATCTTACAAGAAGACCTGCTTCACTGTGCGGCATAGAAAGTATGTTTTTTTGATGCTGTTTTTAGTTGAAATGTCTATGATATCCGATTAATTTGAATAGGGGGTAAAATCCCCTTGAACTTATGTTGTATGTTCTATAAGGAAATGTTAATTTCGCAGCATCTATGCAAATGCATGGTCTTTGGGACTAAAAAACAGGGGATTAAAACATAGTTTATGAACACTAAACAGCTGGAACAATTGGGTTCCTGTAAAATACTGGTGACTGGTGCGGCCGGATTTATAGGGGCCAATCTTTGCGAAGCACTACTTACTATTGGAAGTACCGTAATAGGGTTGGATAATTTTGCTACAGGACATCAAAAAAACCTGGCTGCGATAATTGACGATTCTAGGTTCACTTTTATCGAAGGGGATATCAGAAACCTTGAGGATTGTCATAAAGCATGTATTGGTGTTGATTTTGTGTTACACCAGGCTGCTTTGGGCTCTGTACCCAGATCTATCAACGATCCTATCACCACCAATGATGTAAATGTAGGAGGATTTCTTAATATGCTGGTTGCTTCACGAGATGCAGGCGTAAAACGTTTTATTTATGCTGCCAGTTCTTCTACCTATGGGGATTCTAAAGCATTACCCAAAATTGAAGAAAAAATAGGGAAACCATTGTCTCCATATGCGATCACCAAATATGTGAATGAGTTGTATGCCAATAACTTTAAAAGAACCTACGATCTCGACACTATAGGATTGCGCTATTTTAATGTGTTTGGTCGTAAACAAGATCCTAATGGAGCTTATGCTGCGGTGATTCCAAAGTTTGTGATGCAATTTATGAAGCACGAATCTCCTGTAATTAACGGGGATGGCTCATTTTCCAGGGATTTTACCTATATCGATAATGTGATCCAAATGAATGTACTGGCAATGCTATCTGATAATCCAGAGTCATTGAATAATGTATATAATACAGCATTTGGAGAAAGAACTACCTTACATGAATTAACCACTTTATTAAAAGAATATTTATCCGAATTTGATGCTGCCATAGCAGATGTAGAGGTGAAATACGGACCCGAACGCAAAGGAGATGTGCCACATTCTTTGGCATCTGTTGATAAAGCGAAAACACTTCTTGGATATGCCCCCGAATTTGATATGAAATCCGGATTGAAAGAAGCCGTAAAATGGTACTGGAACCACCTAAAATAACTTCAGTTTCTAATAAATAAACAACAACCCATGCAAGATATTAAAATTGCCGTTATAGGATTAGGATATGTAGGATTACCGTTGGCCAGGTTATTTGCCACCAAATATACTGTAATAGGTTTTGATATAAATCAAAAAAGAATCAATGAATTATCATCTGGAACCGACACTACACTTGAAGTAGAAGATGATCTGCTGCAATCTGTGTTGAAGAAGGATGCTGATTTTAATAAAAACGGACTCTATTGCTCCTCAAATACAGAAGATATTAAAGATTGTAATTATTATGTAATTACGGTGCCAACACCAGTAGATAAAAATAACAGACCCGATCTTACACCATTATATAAGTCAAGTGAAACTGTAGGAGAGGTGTTAAAAAAAGGAGATATCGTAATCTATGAATCAACGGTGTATCCGGGAGTTACAGAGGAAGAATGTATCCCAGTGCTGGAAAGGGTAAGCAGATTAAAATTTAATATAGATTTTTTTGCTGGATATTCACCAGAACGTATCAATCCGGGAGATAAGAAACATACTGTAGAAAAAATTCTTAAGGTTACTGCTGGATCCACTCCGGAGATTGGTAAGAAGGTAGATGATTTATACAACTCTGTGATCACCGCAGGAACGCATTTGGCGCCAACGATAAAAGTGGCAGAAGCAGCCAAAGTGATCGAAAACTCGCAAAGGGATATTAATATCGCTTTTGTGAACGAGCTAGCCAAGATCTTTAATTTAATGGATATTGATACCAATGATGTATTGAAAGCGGCAGGAACCAAATGGAATTTTCTTCCTTTTAAGCCCGGATTGGTTGGAGGTCATTGTATCGGTGTAGATCCATACTATTTGGCACAACGGGCACAGGAGTTTGGATATCACCCAGAAATCATCCTGGCAGGTCGTAGGCTTAATGATAGTATGGGACAATATGTAGCATCTGAAGTTATTAAATTAATGGTGAAACATGACATTCATATTAAAGGAGCCAATGTACTGGTGCTGGGAATAACTTTTAAGGAAAATTGCCCCGATGTACGTAATACAAGAGCTGTGGATGTAATTCGGCAATTAAAAGATTTTGGAACCGAAATCACCATTTATGACCCGTGGGCAAATCCTGGTGAAGTAATGCATGAGTATAACCTGGAGACAACAATCAATTTACCTGATCAAAAATACGATGCAGTAGTCTTAACCGTTGCGCATAATGAATATTTGAATATCGATCTCAAATCATTGTTAATGCCCAATGGTGTTTTGTATGATGTAAAAGGTATATTGAAAGAAGGAGTACACGGAAGATTGTAGCAGGAAATTGTATAACTATAACCAAAACAACTAATAAACCAATCATACTTTGAGCCAATTAAAAAAAGGAGCATTTCTAAACTATATTTCAATCTTTCTGATCAATACGGTTGGTTTGGCGTTGACTCCTTTTATATTGAAAAGTCTTGGCAAAGATCAATATGGAATTTATTTAACTATCGGAGCATTAATAGGTACCATATCATTATTAGATTTTGGACTTAATAATACGATTGTACGATTTGTAGCAAAGTACAGAGCAGAAAAAGACAAAAAAGGAGAAGAGAATTTTCTGGCTACTACCATGTTGATCTATTTGGTGATTTCTGTACTGGTAGTTATAGTGGGAGCCATATTTTATTACGGTTATTTTGATTCATACTTTACAAAAATGAGTGTCGAGCAAATTAAGATAGCGAAGATTATGTTTGTTATTTTAGTTTTCAACCTTGCAATTAAGCTTCCCGGAGGTAGTTTTATCGGTATTTGTTCGGGTTATGAACAGTTTGTGTTTCCTAAAACGTTAAATATAATACGTTATTTGTTACGCTCACTTACGGTAGTGGGTATTCTTCTATTAGGAGGAAAAGCCATTGCTTTGGTAATCATTGATACTGTTTTTAGTATGGCTGTAATTATGGTTACAGGATATTTTGTGTTTAAAAAACTAAAAGTAAGGTTCAGGTTACACTCCTTTCAAAAAAGTTTTATAAAGGAAATCCTTAAGTATTCGGTTTGGATCTTTGTTTTTGCGTTAACAGGAGTTTTTCAATGGAAAGCCGGGCATTGGGTATTAGGAAGAATTAGTGTGCCTTCGGTTCTTGCCATATATGGTATTGGGATAACGCTGGGCACATATTATGGGGCATTTTCTACGGCAATATCCAGTGTTTTTTTACCCAGAGCTACACAAATGTCTGTAGGAAATGCATCAGGAGAGCAACTCACCGATATGATGATCAAGATTGGCCGTTTATCTTTTGTAGTGCTAATGTACATATTTATTGCTTTTGCCCTTTATGGATATCAATTTGTTAATCTCTGGGTGGGTCATGAAATGGGGGTCGAAGGAAGTTTTCAATGTTGGGTGATTGCTTTAATGATTATGGCTGCTTATACACTGCCGTTGGTACAAAATTTTGGAAATTCTATTTTAGAAGCAAAAAACAAAATAGCTTTTAAAGCCATTTTATACCTGTCTTTTATGATCATCGGTACTGCCATAGGAGCTTTATTAGCCACGCAGTATAGTGCTATTGGAATGATATCTGGTTCTGTTGTCGGTTGGTTAATAGTCCAAAATGTGATGAATTTTTATTACCACCGGGTCATTCATCTCAATATTATAAGGTTCTTTAAAGAATTGGCTCATAAAACTGTTCTCACTTTAGTTCTTATTTCTGTTATAGGGTATGGTATTAATTATATCCCTGGTGGAGGGTGGCTTAATTTTATCGCAAAATCAATGTTGTATACACTGGCTTATGGCATTCTGATATATTATTTGGGAATGATCCAATTCGAAAGAGATTTGGTTAAAAATACATTGAGGTTAAGGAGTGTGCTAAAAAAAATAGGGTATGGAAAGTATAAAACTTAATAAGATATCATATACAGATGATGGAACAAAAATTTGTTATGATTATCAGGTAAGTAAAGGCATCCAAAAATACTTTGATGTAAACAATAAGTTCTATGCTAAGTATGGCCAAAATGTGCAGGATACACCTATGGGTTTAGCAGTGATTCCATTTCTTTCTAATATCATGCCTATTAGCTGGTTTTTAAATGCAGAAGTGATCATAGAAGAACTTGATGAAACATTCTTTAACTCTTTGGTAAGCCTGAAAGAAAAATTTAATGAGTATTTCCCAAACAAAGATTTTAAAGAGAATCTGAAAGTAGAAAAATTAAGTGAAAATAAGATTGAGGGTAATGAGACAGCACTTCTTTTCAGTGGTGGGTTGGATTCATTTGAATCGTATACCAGAAATTATGATTTGAATCCTGTTTTAATTTCAATTCATGGAGCAGATGTAGCCATTGAGGATACCAAACGATGGAACGATTTTGTTCGTTACAACCAAGAAGAAGAAATAGTTAAGAAAGATCGTTTGTTTTATATAGAAGCCAATCTCAGAGAATTTTATACGTATCAGGTAGAGTTGCTGGTAAATCTTGGCTGGTGGGGAAAAGTTCAGCACGGCATGGCACTTCTTGGTGTGATTGCTCCAATGGGATATCAATTGGGAATTGATAAAATACTTATTGCATCTTCAGATACCGAAGGAGAAATAGATTTAAATGCTAGTTGGGGCTCAAGTCCCTTTATAGATGAAAAAATGCGATGGGCCAATAGCGAGGTAATTCATGATGGATATAATTTTAGTCGCACAGACAAAACAGATAACATTGTTTCTTATGTAAATGCAAAAGGAATTCCGATTAAACTTAGAGTATGTTATTCAGAACGTAGAGACGAATATAATTGCAATGTTTGCGAAAAATGCCAACGCACGATTTTTGGTCTGATACTTTCCGGGGCAAATCCCAATGATTATGGATTTAAAATACCCGATACACTGTATACATTGATCTTAAATAATTTTACGGGTAATAGTGTTACGATGGATAAAGCCGTGAAATATCTTTGGAAAAGCCTTCAGATAAAAGCAGAAAATACCGATTCGTTTTTTGTGATTAATGATAGGGAGAAGGAAGAAAAACAGATTCAGGAATTTATCAGGTTAGATCTTGATCAAATAATACATACTACCGGGGATGTATATACAAGAACGCAAAGAATAAAATTTGTGGTAAGAAATAAGTTTCCCTGGTTATTAAAATTATATAAAAAAATAACATAGTAAACGCAAAATGTATGAAATGAGCATATTTAAAAATTTTTGGTTCAACCGAAAAGTTCATTATGCAAATTCTACCGACTCCCGATAGCTATCGGGATAAAAAAGCAATAAAAATAACAGATGAAATACGGATTACTTACATATGACGAGAATAAGCGGTTTTTTAATGTTGGGGACAATATTCAAAGCCTTGCGGCAAAACAGTTTTTACCACAGGTAGACCTTTTTATAAATAGAGAAAGGTTGGCAGATTATGATGGAGATCCTGTGAAACTTATTATGAACGGTTGGTTTACTCATAATATTTATAACTGGGTGCCTTCAGAAAAAATAGACCCAATATTTGTGTCCTTTCATATGAATAATACGGCAGCACCCGCTATGTTGAGCGAAAAAGGAATTGCATATCTGAAAAAACATCAACCTATTGGCTGCAGAGACCAGTTTACTGCAGATACGCTAAAAGCAAAAGGAATAGATGCCTATTTTACAGGATGTTTGACGCTGACTTTAGACTCTTACAAAGTTGATGATTCTGAACGTGGAGAAGATATCTATATAGTTGATCCTTTATATAATTATCCCAGACCAGAGAAAGTATTTTATAATACCAAGATAACACTAAAGAATATTTTAAATGGCACTGCTTTTCAATTAAAAAAGAAGAATAAACATCTCAAAAAATGTATAGGCGAAGATGTTTTGAAAACTGCAGAATTCATTAATCAGGAACCTCCTTCAAATCGATATACAGATGAAGAAAAATTTGAGATGGCAGAAAAACTTTTACATAAATATGCAAAAGCAAAATTAGTGATCACTTCCAGGATCCATTGTGCATTACCTTGTTTGGCTTTGGGTACCCCGGTGATTTTTGTGAATGGTTTTGACAGTTTTGTAGATTCCTGTCGATTTGACGGAATTTTAGAGCTATTTAACCGTATTGATATAAATAGTAAAACAGGAGCATATACCGCAAACTTTCCTTTAGAAGGTAAAATTGATGCAACTACGATGGTAAAAAACCTTGAAAAGCATCATGATTTAGCCAGCGCACTAAAAGAAAGGGTAACTAAAAAATTATAGGCAAAAAATAACCAACAATGAAAAACGTACTAAAAAAACTTTTCAAAGAGAAATTCTATTCGGCTCCTAAAAAAATGCAAAAAAAGCATACCGAGTTTACAAAAGAACAATTAGAGCAACTCACAGAATCACTCCAAAAAAACTATTTGGACAGAGGTAATACAAAAAGTGAGTTGTCTCCTCAAGAATATAATGCGGCTATTAGCGGCCAGTTGTATGAACGATTGGGATATAATAGAAATCGTATTGCACCATGGCTTCATCAGGTCAAAGATTTAAATGATGCTCATATTTTAGAAATAGGATGTGGTACCGGGATTTCAACATTAGCATTAACAGAACAAGGGGCAAAAGTAGTAGGAGTGGATGTAGATGCAGGAGCTCTAGAAGTTGCAAAAGACAGGATGAAAATCGCTGGTTATGAAGCCGAATTGCATCTTGTAAATGGAGATGAAATCCAGGAGAGCTTTAAAGGTAAAAAATTCGATTTTATTATATACTATGCCGTTTTAGAGCATATGACCGTAAAAGAAAGGTTGGCATCATTACAGCAAGCATGGGATATGCTACCCAAGGGTGGGTATCTGGCAGTAATCGAAACCCCAAATAGATTGTGGTATTATGATTCGCATACTGCAGCGCTTCCATTTTATGACTGGTTACCAGATGATCTTGCCTTTTATTATTCTAAGTTTTCTAGTCGAAAGAACTTTAAAGATTCTTATCGGGAATTGGATGATGATCAATTAATGAAATTTGCACGATGGGGGCGAGGCGCCAGTTATCATGAATTTGAAGTAGCCATTGCCCCACTAAAAGAATTACAGGTGGTAAGTAGTTTGGTAAAATTTGAAAAAACAGCATTTTTTAAACTGGGTTTTAAAGGGTTACGATATGTTAGGTTTTTAAGATCCCTGCACAAAAACCTTCCTAAAGGATTTTGTTATCCTTATTTGGATATAGTGATCAAAAAATAGATTCATGTTGGAAAAATAGTAAATAAAACAATAATTCCCGATGGACAAAAGCATTAGCAATAAGATACGGATCTTATCATTTTACTCGATTTTTATGGTCGTGGTTTGTCATGCTTATAATCTCACCAGCTTAAAAACTGAAAAAGACCGTGATATTGTCTATTACATAGAGTATTTGTTTGCGCTAGAGCTTTCTAATATTTTTATACCGATGTTTTTTTTCATCTCGGGTTATCTTTTTTTCAATAACCACGATTTTTCAGTATTTACCTTCAAGAGAAAAATAAAAAATAGATTCAAAACGCTGGTGGTACCCTATTTTTTATGGTGTGGCCTCTGGTTTTTGGTCGTTTATGCAATTCAGTTTATTCCCGCCTTGTCACAGTTTTTTGAAGAGCCTTTATATACGATGCCTGGTTGGAAACAACTCTGGCTGGCATTTGTAGATCCTATTAATTATACGTTTTGGTTTATAAGAGAATTGATTTTTTATGTTTGGCTTACTCCGCTGATTTATTTAGGAATCCGATATTTGAAATTCTATTTTATACTCATTTTAGGGGTCTTGATCTTTTTGGAACAACCCAGCGTATTGTATGTAAATAATATTTATCTCTTTCAATATTTAGGATTGTTTTCGTTCTCATGCGGAGCTTATACTTCTATTTCAAAACTTACCATTGTTTCCAATTTTAAAACCTCTACGTACCTGTTTTTATTGCTTATATGGGCTGTTCTTATTGTTTTTAACTTTTATGTTAGAGAAACCTTTGAAGAAAACTATTGGTTAGCTATACTTTGTAGGCGTGTTACCATGTTTGTTGGGTTTTTTACAGTATGGTGCTGGTATGATTTTATCAATAAAAAGTATGAATTTGTGAACAAACCTTTATACGGGTATCGTTTTTTTATTTATGCGGCACACGGGGTGGCGCTTACCTATGTTACCAAGATCTATGTGAAATATATTGGTGAAAATGACTTGGTATTGCTGTTGTTGTTTTTTATAAGCCCCATATTGGCAACATGGATCTGTGTTGGCTGTGCAAAACTGCTTCAAAAAGTAACACCAAAAGTATATTCGCTTTTTACAGGAAGCAGATAAATTGTATAATGTTGAATATAGAGATGTCAAATAAATATTAAATGAGTTCAATTGTAAGAATTGAGAATTCTAAAAAATGGTAAACAACCTTGAAAATATGTCGCTCAGATGAAACTACTCTATATAACTAATAGAATTAGTGGTCCCGGAGGCCTTGAGCGGGTATTATCTATCAAGGCGAGTTATTTGGCAGATCATTTGGGATATGAGGTGCATATTCTTACACTTAACCAGAAAGAAGATGCCTTGTTTTATGATTTTAGCCCCAACATACAGTATCACAACATCAATACAACCAATAATTCTATCAGATCTTTTCCAGGATATGTGAAAGGGCTTAAAAAAGTAGTCAAAAAGATACAACCCGATGTAATTTCGGTTTGTGATGATGGATTAAAGGGTTTTTTTGTTCCGCTATTGATTGGCAAACCCTGTCCTATGATTTACGAAAGGCACGTTTCAAAAAATGTAGAAATAAAAAGAGGAAACCCGTCTTTACAAAGTAAAATAAGTACTGCTATAAAATATAGATTGATGAATTTTGGTGGTGCACGGTATGATCATTTTGTTGTTTTAACACAAGGAAACTTAAAGGAATGGAAATTAAAAAACCTGAAAGTGATTCCCAATCCGTTATCCTTCTACCCAGAAGAGCAAAGTACCCTGGATAAGAAAAAAGTGCTGGCCGTTGGTAAACAGAGTTTTCAAAAAGGGTATGACCGATTGCTGCAAGCCTGGAAACTGGTTGCAGAAAAACATCCCGATTGGGTGCTGGATATTTATGGTACAATTAGTAAAAAAGAAGGCTTGGATGAGCTTGCAGATGACCTGGAAATATCAGATAAAGTTTATTTTTATGAACCTGTAAAAAATATAGCAGAAAAATATCAGGAATCTTCGATTTATGTGATGTCTTCCAGATATGAAGGTTTCGGAATGGTGTTAACAGAAGCTATGGCCTATGGTGTGCCCTGTGTTTCATTTGATTGTCCGTATGGGCCATCAGATATTATTGCTGATCAAGAAAACGGTTTGTTAGTTGATAATGGTGATATTAAAGGCTTATCCCGGGCCATCATATCGCTTATCGAGAATGGAAAATTAAGGATTTTAATGGGACAAAATGCCCGAAAAGCTGTACAACGATATTTCCCGGAAAAAATAGCAAAAGAATGGGATGATGTATTTACTAATTTAATTCATAAATCGTCCAAATGAAAGTAGTTTTTGTCATTGATCAGGTGTACCTGCACGGAGGAATTGAAAGAGTACTTTCTATCAAAGCCAACTATTTTGCTTCATTGGCCAATTATGAAGTTCATATCATAACAACCGAACAGAAGAATCAACCTCCTTGTTATGAATTCAGCGATAAGATTGTTTTTCAGGATTTACAAATTAATTATAAAAGAGAAAAGTCTTATTTTCATCCTGTAAATTTACTGAAGTTACCAGGGCATATCGGTAAAACTAAATCTGCAATCAAGAGATTAGAACCCGATGTGGTAGTGGTGTGCAGTCACAGTGTGGATACTTATTTTATTCCATTTATACATAAAAAAGTTCCAAAAGTAAAAGAGTTTCATTACTCAAAGTTTATTGAAGAAGATAAACGCAAAAACCCAGGTATATTTAAAAAGCTATTCTTTAGGTATACAGATTATGTAGAGTCAAAATACGACAAACTCATTATTCTTAATAAAGATGAGTCTGGGTATTATAAGAGTACTAACACCCGGGTGATCCCAAATCCTTTAACTTTTTATCCCGAAACCGTATCCGAATTAACTTCGAATAGAGTTATTACAGCCGGAAGAATTGCTCAAGTAAAAGGATATGACATATTAATTGATATATGGAAAATAGTTTACGAAAAAGAAAAAGACTGGCAGCTTCATATTTATGGAGATGGAGATCCAAATTATGTTCATAAATTGCAACATAAAATCGATCATTATGGTCTGCAGGATTCTTTAATACTGAAGGGCGCTACCAATGATATCAAGAAAGAAATGTTACACTCATCAATTTTTGTAATGACATCACATAATGAGTGCTTTCCCCTTGTATTATTAGAAGCCCAGGCTTGTGGTTTACCTATTGTTTCATTTGATTGCCCTTATGGCCCCAGAAATATCATTAATGAGGATAATGGAGTGTTGGTTCCTCTTTATGATAATGAAGCTTTTGCGAATCAATTGATGAAGCTCATGAACCAAAAAGAAGAATTAAAGAGAAAAGGTAAGAATGCAAGGGAAAATGTTTCAAAATATACCCTGGAGACTGTAATGGGTCTCTGGAAGCATATGTTTGAAAGCTTATTATTAAAGTAAAATAAATGGAATGAGAACCTTGGTTTTACATATTTATAAAATCTTTTTAATACCACATATTATTCTTTATAAGTTAAGCAAGAATAAAAGTGATATAGATAAGGATATAGAAAGATGGTCTGTTGCAAAAGGCATGCAGGGAAATAAAATAAGTTTGCTTCTCAATTTTCTTGCAGATTCGTCTGATTTCAGAACAATTTTCTATTTCAGAAACAGAGGGATCGCTACAAAAATCCTTAATTTATATTGCAGAAGAGAAAAGTATTTTATCATAGATATCACTACCAAACTGGGCGGAGGTATTCTTACAGGCCATCCATATAGTACGATTTTAAATGCCGATGCTATCGGAGAGAATTTTTATGTAAATCACCTGGTTACAGTGGGAGAAGTAGAAGGGAAGCGACCAACAATAGGTAATAATGTATCTATTTATACGGGTGCTATAGTGATTGGAGATATCACTATTGGTAATAACTGCATTATCGGTGCAGGAAGTGTAGTGACCAAGAGCATCCCGGATGATTGTACAGTAGTAGGCAATCCTGCCCGAATACTTAAATCTAAAAACAAGGTCCAAAATAAAAACGTATGATTGATTTTGTCCCTTTAGAGTTATATTTTGCAGTATTCATAAATATCTTCCTTTTTTTTGTGCTGTTTACGCTATTGCACACGGGATTATTAAAGATGGATGATCCCAGGAATATTGGTTTTATCAATGTTACCGGATACATTCTTATCGCTTTTTTGATCTTTTATATGGGGCAAAGACCGGTAAGTGGCAGGTATTTTGGGGATATGCGTACCTATACCCGATATTTTGAGTGGTATAGTAACGGAGGAGAAATACTGGGGTCAAAAGACATCTTTTTTCATGTATATATGAAGACGTTGTCTTATATAGTTTCTTTACATACTTTTTTTACAATTTGTGCAGCTATTTATATACTACCACTGTACAGAATTTCAAAAAAGCTGTTTGGTCAATATTGGTATTATGCGTTCTTAATGTTTGTGGTTTCCTTTTCTTTTTATACATATGGGGTAAATGGCGTGAGAAACGGAATGGCAACCTCACTCTTTTTATTGGCAGTAAGCAATCATAGGAATAAAATATTTATGGGGCTTTGCATGTTGCTTTCGGTGTCTTTTCATAAAACCATGTTTTTGCCTACCATAGCATTTTTGGTTACGTATTTATATAATAACCCAAAGGTATATTTAAAAGGATGGTTATTATGTATACCATTATCATTGGTAATGGGTGGTGTATGGATCTCTCTTTTTAGTAGTTTGGGCTTTGCAGATGACAGACTTTCAGGGTATCTGAATGCCCAGGCAGAAGAGGGTACTTTTTCCAGCACAGGTTTTCGCTGGGATTTTTTATTTCATAGCGCTTTTGCGGTATTTGCCGGGTGGTATTTTGTATATAAAAAGAAGTTTGTGGATACATTATATTTCCAGCTTTTGAATACCTATTTGATTTGTAACGGATTTTGGGTTTTAGTAATAAGAGCGAATTATTCTAATAGATTTGCGTATTTATCATGGTTTATGATGGGGTTGGTGATCATCTATCCTTTTCTGAAACAGAAGTTTTTTAAAAACCATCATTTTATGATTGGTAAAGTAGTACTGGTTTATTTTTCATTTACCTATTTAATGTATTATCTATATAAGTGAACATCATTAATCACAAAAAGTATGAAGACAATTACTGTATTTACACCTACCTATAACCGGGCTTATTGCTTGCATAAATGCTATGAAAGCTTACTACAACAATCAAATCAGGATTTTGTCTGGCTTATTATTGATGATGGCTCTTCAGACAATACCGAAGCATTGGTGAAATCCTGGATTGATGAGAATACGATAGATATCCAATATCATTATCAAGAAAACCAGGGAATGCATGGAGGACATAATGCTGCATACAGACTTATTGAGACTACACTTAATGTGTGTATTGATAGTGATGATTGTATGGGAGAGAACGCTATCCAGAAAATACTCGACGCCTGGGAGATCATTAAAGATAAACCAGAGTTTGCAGGTATCGTTGGATTGGATGCAGATACAAAAGGAAATATCATAGGAACCAAAATTCCACAACATATTACTGAAACAACACTATATGATTTGTATCATACACACAAGGTACAGGGAGATAAGAAATTAGTTTACAGAACCGAGGTAGTAAAAAAATATCCCGCTTACCCTATTTTTGAAGGAGAACGTTTTGTTCCTCTTGGATATTTGTATCAGCTTATTGACCAGGAGTATACATTGCTTCCGGTAAACGAAGTTTTTTGTGAAGTAGAGTATATGCCCGACGGTTCTAGCATGAATATACTAAAACAGTATAGACGGCATCCAAATGGGTTTGCATTTTCGAGAAAAAGCAGAATGCAGCAGGCAAAAAATTTCAAAGATCGATTTAAGAATGCAATTCACTATGTATCTGGCGCTATCTTTTTGAAAAATGGGGCGTTTATAAAAGAATCTCCAAAGAAATTTATCACAGTCATCGCTATTCCTTTTGGGATATTATTAAACTTATACATCAGATTTAAAACAAAAAACGAATTTTAATGAGTATGATGAGAGTTTTACAGGTTTTTACGGTTATGGATCGGGGAGGGGCAGAGTCTATGATCATGAATTATTATCGAAGCATTGATAGAGATAAAGTTCAGTTTGATTTTTTGGTGCATAGAAAAGAAAAAGGAGCCTTTGATGAAGAGATAGATAGCCTGGGAGGAAAGATTTTTAGGATGAATCCCATCAGCCCTTTTTTTCCTAACAAATACTATGAAGAGCTGCGAAAGTTTTTCAAAGAACATACCGAATATACTGTTGTACACTCACATTTAAATACCTTTAGTTGCTTTCCTTTAAAAATTGCCAAAGAGTGTAACATCCCGTGTCGTATTGCTCATGCACACATCGCTCTTGATAAAGTGAGTTTGGGTACATTTTTTGCACAAAAAGAGAGTCTGAAAGAAATTTTAAAAAAGGTAGTGAAGTTTCGATTAAAGAAAAGAATTAAAAACGACGCTACACATTATTTTTCTTGTGGAGAGAAAGCAGGAAAATGGCTATTTGGCAGCACCACTTCGTTTATCATGATGAACAATGCCATCGATGCAAAAAAATTTAGTTATAACAAAGTAACAGCTGCCGAATACAAAAAAGAATTTAATGTTGAGGATGAGATTATTATTGGTCATGTTGGTCGTTTTTCGAGCCAGAAAAATCACGCATTTCTATTGCAAATATTTGCGGCTTTATTGAAGAAAAATGCTAACTATCAATTGGTACTTATAGGAGACGGTCCTTTAAAAAATGCTATGGAAAAGGAAGCCAAGAACCTGTCTATTGATAAGCAAGTTCATTTTTTGGGCGTTCGCACCGATATTCCGCAATTGTATCAACTGTTGGACCTGTTTGTTTTTCCTTCGTTTTATGAAGGGCTACCGGTTACTTTAATTGAAGCGCAGGCGGCAGGACTTAAAATTTTGGCGTCAGATACGATAACCAAAGAGGTACACTTAACCGATGATATAGCATTTCTATCTATAGAGAAACCTGCAGAATTTTGGGCCGATACAATATTGGAAACTGCTCCTTCAGAGAAAAAAGATAATACAGAACTTATCGTAGATAAACACTATGATATTGTTTCAAATACCCAAAAGATGCAGGAGTTTTATCTGCAACAATCATCTATATAATTATGGGAAAGATTCAGGAAAAAATATACAATAGACTGCCATACCCTTTTAAATTTATATTGTTGAATATAAAGGCATATCAGAATACTAAAAAGCGCTATACTACAGCGTTTGATCAATATTTAAAAGAATATATCAATTTATGGGATGCTGATATTGATACCTTGAATGCTTACCAGGAAACACGATTGCAAGTACTTCTCTCTGAGGTGTTTGAATATTCGGATTGGTATAGTAAGATCATGAATGAATCTGGGATTAAAGCAGAGGATATTAAAGAAAACCCATTCGGTGTCCTTCAAAAAATGCCTATTCTTAAAAAAGCTGAAAGAAAATCGTATCCAGAGGCATTGGTAAATAAAAAACGAAATAAGGATGGGGTTGGCTATACCAGTGGTACTTCGGGGGCTCCCACGATTAACTATCTGGATTTAGAATCAATTAACAGATCTTTTGCTTTATGGAGAAGGTTTCATCATACTCTTGGACTAGCCACCAGAAAAGTAAGGCAAGTACGTTTTTCAGGCAGATTAATGGTGCGCCCTGATGCTAAAAAACCTCCGTTTTGGGTGTATAATTATTTTGAGCGTCAGTTATTGATGTCTACCTATCACCTTACCGAGGATCATTTAATTCATTACGTACATAAACTTAACAGGTTTAAACCTCTTTTGTTAGATGGGTATCCTTCTGCAATTTATATCATCAGTAGATTCATTAATAAGCATAAGATTGAAATGCAATGTACTCCAAAGGCTATAGCCGTTACTGCTGAGACATTGTACGATTATCAACGATTAGAAATAGAAAAAGCGTTCAAATGTCATGTTTATAATCAGTATGCTTCCAGCGAAGGGAGCCCGTTTATTACAGAATGTATACAAGGTAATTTACATTTAAATCTGGATTCGGGTATTTTTGAGTTTATCAATACCAAAGGCGAAAAAGCCAAACCGGGAGAAGTCGCCCAATTGGTAGTTACAAGTTTTACGAATCTAAAAACCCCTTTGATAAGATATAATATCGAAGATACGGTATTGTTATCAGAAAAAACGAAAACCTGTAGTTGCGGTTGTGCAATGCCAATTATTGAAAAACTTACGGGTAGGGAAGATGATATCCTCTGGACACAGGAAAAAGGATATGTGGGTAGAATGGATACTGCATATAAAGGCCTGGAAGGCATCATAAAAAGCCAAATCATTCAGGAAAGTCCGCAAGAAATTATTGTTAATTTGATTGCAGATGATATGTTTGATAAAAGTATGCACGATAAATTGTTACATAACCTGAAAGACAGACTAGGTGAAAATCTGAATTATCAGATCAATACTGTAGATAATATCCCCCTGGGACCCAATGGTAAGTTTGATGCGGTAAAGCGAAATTTTAAGATAGCACTATAAGACAACCGAGGGGATTTTTTAGCATAAAAAAAGAGGCTGTATTTTTAGCCTCTTTTTATTTATATTTTATGTTTGCTTGAGATATTAATTACTACAAGTATTACCGGTATCGGTAATAGCAGCAGGGTTGTCTGAGTTATTATTGATACATACATATCTGGCTGCACCCGTAGGTTCAGAGATCGTATTGTTTAAAAGAGAAACATTGGTATTGGCTCCAAAGAGTCGTATCCCATCACTATCATTAGGTTGAATCTTTTTGTTGTTCGATATTTCAATATCATTAGAGTTTCCAATTTCTATACCTCCGATAAGTTGATTATCAGTAAAAGTGATTCCCTTTGCTCTAGAAAGAGTGATTTTATTTGCATTAAAAAATGTATTCCCTACCAGGGTTGCTTTATAATCTTTGGATTCGTCTGTCTGATTTACACCTGTAAAATATACATGAAACCCTCCGCTTGCTGTAGTGACCTCATTACCTCTGATTTCTCCATTATTAATAAATGTATTGGTTGCTGTAATTCCTTTTTCTGCAACATCCACTTTATTATTAATCACTCGTGTGTCATTGGGTTTACTTAGTTGTATACCCACTGCACCATTGCTAATGGTATTGTCATGTACATAGGCTTCATTCGAACTCACTACAATTCCTGTAGTATAACCAGATATGGTATTGCCACCCACTTCATTATTAAATACCGTTTCACCACCGCCGGCAGTAAAAATTGCCCAGCTATCTTTGGCAGCTCCTGCTGCATTAAATCTGTTATTAAGGATTTTGGTGCCGTTAGTAAGTGAATAAACCACTCGAGAATCGATATCATTATCCTCTACGGTAATGTTTTGTCCTATGGTTACGGTTACAAATCCACCTCTACTGTTGGTTTCGGTATTTTTTCTAATGATGATATCAAATGCTTTTTGTAGTTCGAGTAATTCTCCTGTATCTGCATCTCTTCTTCTGGCGGGCTCTACATTAATGGCATACCCGACTTCACCACCATCAGAGTTGGCCATAGGTTGCCCCGAATTGATAAAGGTATTACCCTCTATCAAGACATCCCGGCAATCGGTAAGCGACATAGCCATTCTTCTATTATCCTGAAAAGTACAATTCTTAATCACGACACCTGTAGTAGGTTTGTAATCGGCAGGATTGGTAGAAAACCCCTTGGAGTAGACGGTAAGACCACCTTTTGAACCTTCTATAAACTTTACTCCATCAATAGTCACGTTTCTTCCTGATTGTATATGCATAAGATGGCTTCCTTCCAGTCCTGAATCATCTGGTGAATAAGCGCGCACATTTCTGTCACCATATAGCTTTCCTCCTTTAACAACAACATTATCTACATCATTTATAGCTATAATAGCGCCGTTTTCTACACCAGCTTCAGCAGGAAAAGTTCTTAGGTTTGTATTATCTGCCATTTCCAGGGTAAAGTTAGAAGGTATGTTTATTCCTTCCTTACTAGCTCTGAATGTAGTGATGGCAGGCGGAGTAATTTTCGTTACTTCAAAATACGCATCAAACTTACCAATTTGAAAGGTAGTGGCGCCCAATTCTTTGGTCCAAAACATCAGGTTTTCCAGTTTCTGATTGTTTTCTAAGGCAATATCAGAAGTAGTCTTGCCTTCAACAATTCCCCATCGTACCGAATAAAACTTAAAAGTAGGATCTTTCAGTTTTACGTCTCCTTCCAATTGCAGTTGGTCACTTAACAGTCTTCCGTCGATAGTACCGCCGGAGAATATCAATTTACCATTGCCAATAATATCTCCTCCTTCAAATTCGAAGTTAACATTTTGGGGTAGCGTGATCGTTTCTTTGTTAAGGTCTAAAACACAATTTAGGATGATTGTAGAATTTGCAGCAACATTCGATAGATCAAAATCACAAGGAGTCGTGATTACATTTTCAGGATTGTCTGGGATTACTTCACCATCAGGTTCGCCTTCGCCCCCGGTTTCCGGTATAGTTTCTCCAATGTCTTCTTTGCTACAGGAAATAGCAATACAGGTCATAAAAATAAATAGATAATACAATAAGTTTTTCATTTGGGGGGAATTATTTTTTCGGGTTATTTATGATAGCACTAACGGGATGTTATAAGAATAATTGTATAATATTTTCAAAAAAAATGTTAAAATTTAGTTATATGTAAGTAATTGATACTTAAGGCATTTGTTTTTTACGGTTAAACTGTAAAATCAAGACGAGTTTTAAATAAACTTTAAAAATTATGGGATCAAAAAGCCGTTTGTTTTGTTGAAAATAAAATAATATGTATATCCGCAATTATACCAGTAGTAATTTCATAATATAGAAAATTCAGTTACTCCCTTTAGGGTTGGGGGTATATAACTGAATTTTCAGCATTTTCTTTTTACCCCATGTCCCTAAAGGGTGAAGAAAATGCCTGAAGCTTTTTTACTGGTATAATTGCGGATATACATTAAAATAATTTCAAAAATGTAAAATACCTGATCTAATATCTATATTTGCACTTGATTGTAAACTACAAATTTCACTTCATAGATAATGCACAAAATAATTCGGGTAACTACCATACCAAAATCCCTGGGAGGATTGCTTCGGGGACAGCTAAAGTTTATGTCTCAGTATTATCATGTAATCGGGATATCGGGTAAAGGCGGCGATCGATTGGATAAAGTGGCCAGAGAAGAGGAGGTACCAGTGATTCCTGTAGAAATGACCCGTAAAATTACGCCTATACAAGATCTTAGAGCAGTATATCAATTATATAAAATCTTTAAAAAAGAAAAACCCGATATTGTACATAGCCACACACCCAAAGCAGGAACCTTGTCCATGCTTGCCGCAAAACTGGCTGGGGTACCACACCGTTTACATACCATTGCCGGGATGCCGTTGCTGGAAGTCACCGGAGCCAAAAGAACGCTATTGGACATCGTTGAAAAACTGACCTACAGCTGTGCAACCATGATTTATCCCAATTCATTTGGGCTTAAAGAGATTATTATTAAAAATAAATACACCAAACCCAAAAAACTGAAGGTGATTGGCAATGGGAGTTCTAATGGCATAGATATTTCGCATTTTGATCCCGAATTATATTCAGAAGAAGATTGTATTGCGTTACGTACAGAACTGAAAATTGACCCTGCCGATACCGTATTTATTTATCTGGGCAGATTGGTAAAAGATAAAGGAATCAATGAATTGGTAGCAGCCTTCAAAAGGTTGAATCAGGAAAATTCTAATAGTAAATTGCTTTTGGTAGGGATATTTGAAAATGATTTAGACCCGTTATTTCCCGAGGTAGAACAAGAGATCAAGACGAATCCAGATATCATTTTTGCGGGTTGGCAAAGTGATGTGAGACCCTATTTTGCCATATCCGATATTTTAGGTTTTCCGAGCTATCGGGAGGGATTTCCTAATGTGGTGATGCAGGCAGGAGCAATGGGCCTTGCCAGTATCGTGACCGATATTAATGGCTGTAATGAAATTATAGAAGATGGTGTTAATGGCATCATTATCCCCCCAAAAGATGAGGAAAGTTTGTATGTCAGTCTTAAAAAGTTGGTAGAGGATAAGGAATTATTATTCAAACTATCTTCAAAATCAAGAACCATGATTGTCGACCGATATGGTAGACAATCTATGTGGGAATCTATCTTGGAAGAATATAAAACGCTTTTATCTTGATTGGTAAACTTGCCCTGGTATAATGTGATCTACTAAAATGTAATTTTATAAGCATAGCATCTATGAGGTTTTTTGAGCTGATAAGAAATAAACTGTTTTGGGTACTCGATACCGTTAAAGGAAGTGAGATAAAACGATCTTTACGCGATATAGGCGATATCATAGAAAACCCCGGCACTCGCGAGGTGATCGAAAATAAGAGGAAAAAACTCGAACAATTATTACAATTTGCCGTTAGTTCTACAAAGTTTTATGCAGCGTATAAGGGATATAATGCTTTACAGGATTTTCCGGTGGTCAATAAAAATAGTATCAGAGAACATTTTGAAGACTTCAGATCTGAAGCGTACCGAAACAAACCTCATTTTACTTTTTCGACCAGTGGTTCTACCGGAATGCCTTTCAAAGTATATCACAACAAGAAAAAAAGATCCCGAAATACTGCCGATACCATTTATTTCTCGAAACTGGCAGGTTTTAGAATAGGATTCAGGCTCATATTTTTTAGGTTGTGGGATGCTTTTGAAAAGAAAGGATCGTTGGGCAGAATATTACAAAATGTGGTGCCTGTAGATATTTTCGATTTACAAAAAGATGCAGCCAAAAAGCAGTTATTGCAAAAAATGCGCACATCTTCTTCATTAAGCTGGCTGGGATATGCTTCGGCCTTTGAAAGTATGTGTAAATACCTGGAAAAACAGAGGTCGGGCAAAGTAACTTCATTGCGATCTGCAATCGCTATTTCAGAATCTTTGAATGCGTATACCAAACAGGCTATGACAACATATTTTGATGTAGATGTGGTATCAAGATACTCGAATATAGAAAATGGAATTTTGGCACAACAACCAATAGGAAATCATGACTATTTTGTCATCAATGAAGCTAGTTATGTGATCGAGATTTTAGACATCGATAAAGACATACCGGTAGATCACGGAGTAACAGGTAGAATTGTAGTAACCGATCTTTTCAACTATTGTATGCCATTTATACGGTATGATACCGGTGATGTGGGAAGTATGGAAATACGGGATGGAAAAAAGGTCTTGACCCATATAAGTGGAAGAAAGAGAGATTTGATTACCGATACCAAAGGCAATATTATTACGGTAAATCTGGGCTCGATCTTTACCAAATACCTCGAGTTAAAGCAATGCCAGCTTATTCAAAAAGCACCAAAAACCTATGTTTTTAAACTTAATACCAGTACAAAGTTTTTACGGGAAGATGTTTTGGTGAAAGATTTTAAAGGATACCTGGGAGATGATGCAAATATTACGGTAATCTATGTTGATGAAATTCCATTACTGGCATCCGGAAAAAGAAGGGTTATGGTAAATGAAATGGAAAGTAAATAAACTTTTTATTTTACTTTTGAACAAATGGTTATACATTTGTCGAACCCTAGAAAAGTTCCCCCCTTTAGTATCTTATTTTAATATTAAAAAAGGTGTATAGAATTTTCATCAAAAGAATGCTGGATTTTACAGTTTCATTGATCTTATTAATTGGTATTTCTCCTATATTTGTAACTCTTATTATTTTATTGGCAATTGCAAATAAAGGAACCCCCTTTTTTATTCAAAAAAGACCAGGTAAAAATGAAAGGATTTTCAGCATTATAAAGTTCAAAACCATGAACGACAAAAAAAATGTGCATGGAAACTTGTTACCAGATAAAGATAGATTAACCAGAGTAGGGGCTTTTGTAAGAAAAACCTCTTTAGATGAAATCCCACAGTTGATCAATGTTTTAAAAGGCGAGATGTCATTAATAGGTCCTCGTCCTTTGATCATAGCGTATCTCCCCATTTATAATAACACACAAAAAAAACGTCATAATGTACGGCCCGGAATTACGGGTTGGGCCCAGGTAAATGGTCGAAACTCGATTAGCTGGACAAAAAAATTTGAATACGATGTGTGGTATGTAGAGCACCATAACTTTTTATTAGATCTTAAAATATTGGGGCTAACACTAAAAAAAGTACTGAAAAAAGAAGATGTCAACCTTTCTGAAGAGCAAACTTCAGAATATTTTAATGGTAAAAATTAGTTTTAGGTAAAATAGGAGATGAGTAAAGATTTAAAAATAGTTGCGCTAACCAAAGAAATGTTAAGGAAAGGTATTGAACAAAATACCTATTGGAAAGATAGTCTTGCACCACTTCCAAAAAGTAAGGCTTTGTGGTTGGTTTCTAATACAAGGATAAAAAATGACGATTATTGCGGTGTGATCGGTTATGAAGATTCAAAAATGATCTCCTTTATTTTTATGTTTCCCGATCTGTTAAATATCAATAGCAGTACCACAAAGAAAATATACTGGATGATATCCTGGTGGGTACATCCAAAATATAAGGATACCGTATTTGGAACATATATATATAATGAAGCTGTAAATTATGCAGATAAACAGGTAATTATCAAGTCTTATGCAGAAAATGTGAATGCGTTTTATGAGAAACAACCTTTTACCGTAATTTCATCGAGATTAAGACATACCCTATTTTTTAGCCTTGATGCATCGATGCTTATCGGAAGGTTTCGGTTTTTAAAATCATTTAAGTTTATTTTAGACAGCTTTGATACTTTGACTGGTTCAATGGTAAGGTTTATCAATAAATTAAAAGGTAAAAGCAGGACAAAAGTACTTACTTATGATTATGCAGATCAAATAGACGATGAAACATGGGGTTTTATTGAGCCTCTTTGCAAAAATGACCTGATACACAAAACAAAAGAGTATGTAAATTGGCAGATAAGTAATGAACAATACATGCAGACTCCTATTGCAGATAAACATCCCTGTAAATCATTACAAACAGGAATGAGCAATAATATTCATATCCATAATCTGAAAATTATAAAAAACAATGAGATTATTGGCTTTTTGTCCTATATCATTAACTATAATGAGTTTAATGTGAAGTATTTTTTGGTAAAAGAAGACCATAATTATGATCTTTGTGTAGATGCCTTGATCGAGAATTTTATCAAAGTCGGAAGGAAATTTATTTTTACAGACGACACCAGGCTATCAGATACGATAACCAAACGATATGCTACTATTTTTACACATAAAGTCAATAAAAAAGCATTAGCGCATGATGAAACCAAACTGGATTTCGAAAATTTGGATTTACTAAACAGAGATGGTCATTTTTATTAAGAGCTTGTTCAATTAAACACAAAATGAAATTTGTAAAACAACTACAAGAATCGATAGAAAAACATGCAGATCATAATGTATTATGTATACATAACACATTTTATACATATCGGGATTTTGCTGTTGAAGTATCAAAGATTAGGGCTGCCATAGCAAGTAATGTAGAGCCTCAGGAAAAATTAATAGGCCTCGTTACCAATGATGACCTTCAAACCTATGCGAGTATTGTTGCACTTTGGTTAGAAGGAAAAGCATATGTTCCTGTGAATCCCGTTGCACCTATAGAGCGTAATCATAAGATTTTTGAACTAACAGAAACCAACTATGTGATCGACTCTTCAGAAAGATCGATATATATTGATTATCATGTGATTGCTTCCAAAAAATTAGCAGACACAGAGGTAAACCTGAACTCCAGGCAAATGTCTGGAGACCAGTTGGCATATATTCTATTTACATCGGGCACAACGGGATTACCCAAGGGGGTTCCGATTACGTTTGATAACGTTCAGGGTTTAGTGAATGCAATTGATGCCGAACCCGAATTTAATCTGGTTCCCTCAGACCGATGCTTGCAGATGTTTGAGCTTACTTTTGATTTTTCGGTGGTTACCTATTTATTTCCTTTATTGGCAGGTTCTTGCATGTATACGATACCCAAGGGTGCAATTAAGTATTTTTATATTTTCAAACTTATTAAAGAACAACGGCTTACGGTGCTTACTATGGTGCCCTCTATTATTAATTATCTACGGCCTTATTTTCCCGAGATCAATGCTCCCGATGTGAGGTATTGTAGCTTTGGAGGAGGAGCTTTGCATAGTGATATAGCAAAAGAATGGAGCGATTGTCTGCCAAATTGTAAGATATTCAATTATTATGGCCCTACAGAATTCACAGTATATAGTGGCTTTTATCCTTATCATAAAGAAACTCACCAAAAAGCTCATAATGGGATCATTGCTATAGGAACACCACAAAAAGACACATTGTACCTGGTAGTAAACGAAAATAATGAAGAAGTACCAATACATGAGACTGGAGAATTGTGCCTTGCGGGTCCGCAGATAACACCGGGGTATTGGAAAAATGAAGAACGAAATGCCCAGAGCTTTTTCACAAGAGAAGAAAATGGTGCAGCAATACGCTATTATAAAACAGGCGACTTGTGTTTTAAAGATGAAGAAGGAGACTTCCTTTATGTCGGAAGAGCCGATTTTCAGGTAAAAATAAGAGGGTATAGGGTAGAACTCGCCGAAATTGAATTTCATGCAAAAGCTACATCTGAAAAGAAAGTAAATATGGTCGCTTTGGATATTATGAATAATTTGGGTAATGCAGAATTAGGACTGGCTATAGAATCAGATGAGTTTGATACTTCAGAAATATTCGATTATATGAAAACCAAAATGCCGGATTATATGATTCCCGGACATGTGAGGTTTATAAAAGAATTTCCGCATAGTATTAATGGAAAAATCAATAGAAAAGAATTAAAAACATATTTTGATATAAACTAAAGGATCAATAATGAATAAAGAAGAGATTTTATCTAAAGTTAAGGATGCTTTTGTATCTGTTTTAGAACATGAAAATTTTCAGCTTACCGATGAAACCACGGCAGATGATGTTGATGGATGGGAATCTATTACGCACATGATGATTATCACAGAGGTTGAAAAAGCGTTTCACATAAAATTTAAGTTAATGGATTTGATGAATATGAATAATGTTGGTGACCTGGTTAACGCTATCACATCCGAAATTCAATAATAAGACAGACATGCACCCGATGTATTGCAGGCAAAGTACAAAGTATGCGCCTTTTATATTGAAGTTGGGATATGTTCATAAATTAACCTACTGATTTTTGTCATTGTATAGTGGTAAATGGATTCATTTCTTTATCTGTTTAGCAATGTACAGAAATCAGAAATAATGGAAAAAATAGTAATCATTGGTGCTTCAGGTCATGCCAGAGTAATCATAGAAACGGTTGAATTAAACAAAAAATATCAGATCTATGGACTTATTGATTCATTCAAACCAAAAGGACAGAAAATACTTGGTTATGAAATTCTTGGAACAGAAGACCTGATACAAGATTTGATGAAAAAAGGTATTCGTAAAGGGGTTATTGCTATTGGAGATAACTGGACGAGGTATATGATGTATACTAAAATTAAAGAAGAGACTCCAGATTTTGAGTTTGTGACGATCATTCATTCTAGTGCCATTATAAGCCCTAGTGCCAAAATAGGAAGAGGAACTGTTGTATTGGCTTCAGTAAAGGTGAATACATATGCAGAAATAGGGGATGGATGTATTCTCAATACGAATTCCAGTTTTGGGCATGATGGCAGGTTAAGTGATTTTTCAAGTATTGCACCAGGTGTGACAGTTGGAGGTAATGTAGCGATAGGTTTTTGTACGGCAATATCCCTTGGCGCTAATGTGATTCAGGGTATTGTTATAGGTAAACATAGTATTATTGGGGCAGGCTCTTTAATATTGCATGATATAGATGATTTTAAATTAGTTTTCGGAGTTCCCGGTAAGGAAATTAAAACAATTGAAAAAGGAGAAAAATATTTAACTAAATCATAGAAACAGATGCCAAATTCAGGCATCATTTTAAATCACTTCTATGTTCATACATCAATAAAAGTTATTACATTATATGTATAACCCGTATATAAAACGTTTTTTGGATTTTACCCTATCTTTTACAGGGATCTTAATCTTATCACCAATCATTATCATACTATTGGTATTTTTGGCAATAGCAAATAATGGTAAACCTTTCTTTTTTCAACCTAGACCAGGTAAAAAAGAAAAGATTTTTAAGATTATCAAGTTTAAAAGTATGAATGATCGAAAAGATGAAAATGGTGAACTATTACCTTTTGAACAAAGAATTACAGGAACAGGAAAGTTTATAAGGAGGTATTCTTTAGATGAGATTCCGCAGTTATTTAATGTATTAAAAGGGAATATGAGTTTAATTGGTCCCAGGCCTCTTTTGGTGAAATACCTGCCATTGTATAGTGATTTTCAGAAAAAAAGGCACGATGTGAAACCAGGAATAACGGGTTGGGCACAGATTAATGGGAGAAATGCTATTTCATGGGAAGAAAAATTTAAACTTGATGTATGGTATACCGAAAACATAAGTTTAAAAACAGATATGAAAATCATGTTCTCGACCATAAAAAAAGTCCTCTTTAAAGAAGATGTTAATAGTGGAGCAAACCTGAATATGCCTACTTTTACAGGAAATAATTAAGAGCATGTTTAAAAAGAATATGAACTGAAAATAGTAGTTTTCAGGAAGGAGAGTTTTTAGACGTACGCTAACCAAACTAAAACAAAACCATTAAAATAATAAAATTAGAAAGTGAAAAATGCGGTAATTATAGGGGCAGGAACACAGGGGCAGGTATATGCCTCCTATCTTAAAGAAGCGGGAATTCATATTATCGGTTTCATTGATGATAATCCTGATTTAGAAGAAAAAGAAGTCATAGGAATTCCTGTGTTGGGTAAATATAAAGATTTGTTTCTCGATGAACTTAAAAATAAAATACAAGATGTATATTGCCCTATCGGAATAAACTCGGTTAGAGTAGCGTATTTATCGACCTTAAAAAAAGAGGGTTACGGTATTCCCGGCTTTTTGCATCATACGGTATCTATTGCTCCCGATGTTGTGATTGGAGAAGCCGTTTATATGCTTGCGGGTAATATTGTGATGCCACATACCACAATAGGTAACTATATAATGATTAATATGGATAGTACCATCGCACATCACGTCACTTTGGAAGACGGTGTGTTTTTGTCTTCGGGAGTAAATATTGGAGCGTTAATACACGTCAAAGAAAATGCATATATTGGGATGGGAGTAACTGCCATGACTGGTGTAAATGAAATTGGCAAAGAGACATTGATCGGTGCAGGGACCGTGATTATAAAGGATGTACCAGATTATACTACAGTAGTAGGTAACCCCGGAAGAATAATAAAAACAAAACAACCATAGTTTTATGCAGTTTGAAGGTAACACAAATACATCTGACATTACTTTTATTGGTTCGGGGATTTCGTCTTCTTTTACGATGTTACATTTTTTAGACCATATTAAGTGTGCCAAAGAAGAGAAGAAAGTTAGTATTAACATCATTGATAAATACCCAGAGTTTCATATGGGGATTCCTTATGGTTCCAGATCTGGTTTTTCTGTACATCTCATTACTTCGTTAAAGAATTTTTTACCAGAACCAGAACTTGGTAAGTTTATTACATGGCTTAATACTAATAAAAACTGGTTGTTGGATGAGTTAAAGAAAGACGGAGGATCTTTATCGATAGATTGGATTAACACTCATGCCCAAAAAATAGAGAATAATGAATGGGAACACCTTTTTATTCCACGTCATTTTTTTGGTTCTTATATCGACGAGAAATTAAAAAGTAGTATAGATGACTTAAAGAGCATAGGGGCGATTGATGTTAATTACATCACAGGAGAAGTTCTGGATGTAGAAAAAACTACAAAAAACTACACGTTATTATTGCAGGATGGCCAAAAACTGCTATCAGAGAAAGTAGTTCTTTCGGTAGGGTCTTTACCGGTTAAGTATCTTTGGAAAGAAGAGCGCCTGATACAAGAAGATAATTTACTATTTGTAAATGATCCCTATGCTCCAGAGCTGAAAGAAGTCTTAAAGAAGATTGAACATTTTACAGAAAAAAAAGCAGATAAAAAACTAAATGTCCTTATCGTTGGGGCTAATGCCAGTGGTCTTGAGATGCTCTATAAGTTAAATGATCTTGAGGAGATAAAATCCCGGATAGCTAAATTTGTATTTCTTTCTACCCAGGGGCTATTGCCAGATGCTGTTATAGATAAAGAGAGAAAAAAAGGCTATATCCCCTTTAATTTACAGGCTCTTGCCGAAGAAAAAGAACTCACCGCCAAAACAATTGCAGATGCTACCTATAAAGACCTTGACCATGCAGATGAAATTCATCTGGGAGCCGCATCTACTGTCGAGATTATATCAAAGGCCTTTGGGGCTCTTTTAGGCAAACTTAATGAAGAGGAGTTAAAGAAATTTGCATGCTTTTATGGAAATGAAATTGGCAGAAGACAACGATGTGCAGGTTTTCATTATTCTAAAACCGTCGACGCATTAAAAGATCAAAACCGTTTTGATCATATTGCAGGTAGATTTGTTGATATCAGAAAGAATCCATCAGGAGAGTATTTATTAGAATATTTGGATACACCATCTGGCGAAAACAGCGTGTATGGCGATCCGGTACATATTGTGATCAACTGTATTGGCAGTACGAATCTTGGCAAGGAGAATATTCCCGAGTTGTTAAAGAATTTGATACTTAAGAAGTATTGTAGACCCAATGATTCTAAAATTGGCTTTGAGGTAAATGAATCTTTAGAAACTTGTGAGAACTTTCATGTAATTGGCCCATTATTGGCAGGAAACATATTTGAAGGTAAAGCTGTATGGCATTTAGAGCATTGTGGCAGGATCATATGGTTGTCCCATGTTTTATCTCAAAAGCTTAATGACTATTTTTTTGTAAAAAGCGAATTAAAAGAAAGACCCTAGAATATATACATAACTAATATTTTTGAGCATTGAAACAAAACTACAGACTACTTATTAAAAACTTAGACGATAGTTCAGATGTGTTGGAATACAAAGAACTTCTTCGTGAGGTGTGGGACAACAATGTGTATTATTCAGCAGAGCATTTACAGCATTTTGCCAAAGAATCAGATAAACTTACATGCTTTTTATTTGAAAAATCTGGTGAGCCTATTATTTTGATGCCCTTTGTTTTCAGAAAGGTGCATATAAAAGACCAGGAGCATCCATATTTTGATGTAATAAGCCCCTATGGCTATAGTGGCCCTTTATTTAATGATAATGTATCCAAAGATGATATTGTGCAATTTTGGGTATACGTTGACCGATGGTATCGTGATAACAATGTAATCACAGAATTTGTGCGTTTTAGTTTAAACGAAAACCATATAGGGTATTCGGGAGCACTCATCAAAACACTTTCTAACGTAAGAGGTCGTCTTCTGGGTGATTTTGAAGATCAATGGACAGCCTTTTTACCCAAGGTGAGAAACAACTATAGAAAAGCGGTCAATTACAATTTGGATTTTAAAATTTTTCACAAGAGTGAAATTACAAAAGACATCATAAAAATATTTAATGATATATATGTAGATACTATGAAGCGCAATAAAGCAGATAGTATTTATTTTTTCTCCAAAACCTATTTTGAAAGCCTTATCTTATCTAATCTGGAGAACTTTTCTATTGCCATTGCATATTATGAAAATATTCCGATATCGATCGAATTAATTATCAATTATAAGGATACCATCTTTGCATTTCTTGGCGGAACCAATGCCGAATACTTTAGCTACAGACCCAATGATTTTTTGCGGGTAAAAATTATTGAATGGGCGATCCATAAGAACAAGAAACATTATGTGCTGGGTGGAGGTATGAAGGATGGTGACGGACTGTATAAAAGCAAAAAAGCACTTTTCCCAAAAGATGAAGATGTAATTTTTTACACAGGTCGTAAAGTGATTAATGAAAAAATTTATGATACGTTATGTTTATCTTCAGATTCGGCATATGCTCATATCGAAAAGGAAGATTTAAACAATTATTTTTTTCCGTTTTACAGATCAAATAATAGATGAAGAAAGAACATATTGATTATTTTTTTGAGCTTTTTGAGAAAGCTTCGATTCCCAAACTGTTTCCTAAAGTGCATGATCCAAAAAGTGACGAATTTTTGGTCAATACCGAGTATGAACAAGACCGTATTGATTTAGATAGAGTGTATTCTGTTTTTTTTATTCCGGATTATCTGAAACCAGTACTCGATAATAATCAATTTATTACAAAAAAAGTACGTCAGTTTTTTAAAGGATATGCTGTTTTTTTAGAAGGTTTCACCAGTGCAGATGCCTATATAAAATATCGTTTCAGGAGTAATGCCAAAGGGATTAGAAGAAGGGTGAATCGTTTGGAGACTTGTTTTCAGATTTCATATAAGACCTATTACGGAGCAATAGAGAAAGAGGAGTATGACTTTTTTATGGATTGTTTAGAAAAAATGCTGATCAGAAGATTCAAACAACGCAATGATGTAAGTCAAAGCTTGTTGCGATGGGATCACTATAAGAAATTGTATTTCCCGTTAATTAATGAAAAGAGAGCTTCCTTGTTTGTAGTTTTAGACGATAACAAACCTATAGTGGTTTCTCTTAATCACCATTTTCATGAAAGATTGTTTAGTGCCATATCTTCTTATGATATCGATTATGGAAAATTTAGTTTAGGCAGTGTAGAGATCTATAAAAAACTGGATTGGTGTATTGCAAATAATCATAGATCATATGAGATGGGGATGGGAGATCTAAGCTATAAACGTGAATGGTGCAATCATATTTATAATTTCGAACATCAGATTATCTATCCTAAAAACTCAATTTCAGCCAGGATCAAAGGAAATCTGGAATATGTAAAAGTAACACTAAAGGAATTTGTTTTTAAAATAGCTTATGTACGGTATAAAAAATTTAAGGCAAAGCGAAAGAAAGACACTTTTGAAGAAGTACAGTATACGGCATCTCCTATTGAAACACTACAATTTGATGAGCAAAAGCCAGCAGTAGATTATAATGATGAAGAATATATATATCTTCGGAAAGTAGTCTTCGATTTCTTATATACAGCTATTGAAAACGTTGCCGATGTTAAGGTGCTAGAAGTTTCAGAAGAACAAAAGGCCTATATGATTTTGGGCAAGTCAAAAATGCAGAAAGTTGTTTTTGATACCACTTCCGGCGTTTCCTAAAAAGAAAACCCCGCGCTACAAAGGGTTCCAGAATCATTTTGAAGGAAAACAACGTGTTGCACGCATCTCCAAAACCATCGTGAAGTAAGATTCCGTATTGAGAGTTCCACAGCTATTTTGAAGAAGGTGTGAGATGTATACTGCTCAAATATTCAGAGATGAGTTGTGCGATGAGAGCTCTTCCGTGATTGTTCCAATGTCGATCATAGATCAATGTCGTAGGACGATCTGTAGCTTCAAAAAATGTTGAAAAATCAATATAGTTAACATCATTTTCTTTTAGATATGACAAGAAAAAAGAGCTGGTTACTTTAGCATCCAATAAAAGGGTAAAACGATCCTTATCAAAACCATAGCTGGCAATCAAGCTTTTAAAATTCGCCAAATATTCCCTTTCTTCTTCCTTTTTAATTCGTTGTGCCTCTTGTTTGTCAATTGGTTTTATAGATTGTTTGGGTTTAAGTGTATTGATGAGTCTATACATCAACCTTTGAGGAGGATCCAGGATTCCAATACTTTTGCTGTAGACGAGTAATTTGCTTTTTTTCAGTAGCCTGTTCATGGGTGATTCTAAGTCTAATCGGCCTGAAACTACTTTATACTCCCCACGGGTAAGGTCATTAGAAAATTTTATACCCAAAATCACATGATCAATAAGGTCGAATTGTTCTTTATAAGAATGTATAAGATGTAGTTGGTCTGCAAAATCATAGCCGGCATAGCCATATTCATAAACCTCGATCCCGGGCATTGAATTTTCTATCTTTTTACCGATAGAATTGTAGTAATCCTGATGAAATCCTTCTATAAACGAATCTCCTACGAGCGCAACTTCAATTTTATTTCTTGTTGGATTAAATTCCCGGTAGGAGTTATATCCAAAATTATTAATATGGTATTCAGAGAAATTTTGTCTTCGGTTTCCCGTAACCGAAAAACCATTTTGATTTGGCATCCATTTTTCTACTTCATGTTCATCGAGAAATCGGGTAGGAGTGTCTTTTCCCAAATGAAAAACCCGTACCAATGCCTCTAATAGTATAAGTATCAGAAAAAAATATAAAGCACTTTTAAGGATAAGTTTTTTCATTATATTCTGTTTATCGTTATTCTTTACATCTTAATTTATGGGTTAGAATTGGAAATAGATAAAAGATCTGTCAATAGTATCGTCAAAAAATAGTAACATTCCTAAAATTACCAAAGTATAGGCAACAAATCGTACAATTCCTGATTTAAATTTGAAAGGAGCCCGCTCATCCCGTCTGATCCTGAATTCATATAAAACAAAGAGGCCTAATAAAACAAAATAATCTATCATACGGTACCCCAGAGGATGATGATAACTCTCGAAGGTAAAGTTTGTGTATATCTGTTCGAGAAAACCAAAGGCATCTGTTATAGATTCTGATCTGAAAAATACCCTGGAGAAAGTAACCAGAGAAAACGTAAGTAATATTTGCAGTATTTCGGTCAAAGAAGGAAACCAACGATTTTCTGCAACTACATTACCCATGTACATTCGGTTTCTTCCCATCAAAAAAACGGGTATATATAAGACTGCATGAATTGCTCCCCAGACGATAAAAGTCCAATTGGCACCATGCCAAAAACCACTTACGAGGAAAATAATAATGATATTTCTTACCGATTTTAGTTTACTTACCCTGCTTCCACCAAGAGGGATGTATACATAATGACGAAACCAGGTGGATAAGGATACGTGCCATCGCTGCCAGTATTCGGCAACATTTCTTGAGAAAGTGGGGAATTTAAAGTTCGACATCAGTTCTATTCCAAATAGTTTGGCCGTTCCTATGGCAATGTCTGAATATCCGCTAAAATCCCCATACACCTGAAAACTAAAGAGCGATACACCAAGGATAAGTGTAGAGGCCGGATAATCACTATAATTTGCAAAAATATCATCTACAATAGGCGCAATAGCATCTGCAATCACTACTTTTTTGAACAACCCCCAGAGAATTAGTTTCAAACCCTCTGTGCATTGTATATAATTAAAACTTCTCTTTGCTGTAATTTGTGATAATAGATTTGAAGCCCGTTCAATCGGCCCTGCAACTAATTGGGGGAAAAAGCTAACGAATGTGGCAAAAGATATAAAATCCCTGGTCGGAGTCAACCTCTTATAATAAATATCCAATGAATATGACATTGTCTGAAATGTATAAAAAGAGATCCCTACAGGTAAAATAATCTGTAATGTCCAGGTACTTTTTAGTTCATAGCCAAAAATGGAAATAAGATCTACCCAGGAGTTTACAAAAAAGTTATAGTATTTAAAGAAGCCCAAAAGACCAACATTAAATAAGACACTTGTCCATAACCAGGTTTTTCGCCTTTTGTCTGAATTGCTGGCATAAATGGCCCGACCGACAAAAAAGTCAACAACAGTACTTGCCAGTATAAGAAACAGAAACCTCCAATCCCATAAACCATAAAAGATGTAACTAGCAGCTAGAACAAACAAATTCTGAACCTGGAGGCTTTTGTAAGATATAAACCAGTATACTACAAAAACAACTGGTAAGAATATGAAAAAATCTAAAGAATTAAATAACATTCATTATAGCTTAATTTATAATTGTCTTTGGGGAAGGTGCGACAACGAATTACTTTAATAATAATTTGTGATTTGAAAGGATGTAAATTTTGTATATTTAATTAAATAAATCAAGATTTATTTACATATTTTTTATTCGGTTACTATAAAATCGAGATTTGACCAATAAATACCGAATAGTAATGGGGGTAAATACCCCTTAAACAATTAGTGATTACCCTTAGAGATTTAAGAAAATTAAAAGGTATTATTGTATGCAATTACAATCATCGTAATAATGTAATGTATAGATTAATACTTTTGGATGCTATGTATTTTAATTAAATAGAAGGAGAATGGTTATAACTTTGCTGGTTGTAAATAGTTGACTTACAGCTTCTTGATCTTATTTTGAAAGTAAAATCATAGGCAAGCATAATACTTTTCTTACGGGATAACCGTAATTCTGTGTGTTATTTGTTATTTTTCCAGCCTTTTAACGTTTTTTTAAGTATTCTATCTAAAAAATGAATTTTTAAATTAATAATTGATTTAACTGGGCTATTTTAGCACCGGAATATAGTAAGAGTATTATTCATTATAAAAGGAAGTTTCTACCCCCTCTTCCAGCGTTTTATTTAGATTGTCATGAAAAGGATTTGATTTCAGATTATGTATATAATCTTTAGTCAGTCGTGGATTATTGTTCATTATTCATCATTAATGGGAAAATTATGAATGCAATTGATTCAAAAAGGATATGGCTTTCTTCACCGCATATGGGTGGAACAGAGCATACATTTGTAAAAGAAGCATTTGACACAAATTGGGTAGCACCTCTCGGTCCAAACGTAGATGGATTTGAGAAAGATATTGAATCCTATTTAGAAAATGGGATGTATGCTGCTGCCTTAAGTTCGGGTACTGCTTCTTTACATCTTGGATTAAAATTATTAGGAGTGTCAAATGGCGATGAAGTCCTTTGTCAAAGTATGACATTTGCGGCTTCGGCAAACCCAATAGTATATCTGGGAGCGACGCCGGTATTTATCGATAGTGAAAAAGATACCTGGAATATTTGTCCGGAACAATTAGAGATCGCTATCAAAGATAGAATTGCTAAAGGGAAAAAACCAAAAGCAATCGTTGCAGTACACTTATATGGAATGCCATATAAGGTAGAAGCTATTCACAGCATTGCATCAGCATATAACATCCCGGTATTAGAAGATAGTGCAGAGGCCTTTGGGAGTTCGTATCATGGAATCAAGTGTGGAACTTTTGGAGATATTGCTATTCTTTCATTTAATGGAAACAAAATTATTACAACCTCGGGAGGAGGCGCTTTGGTTTCCAAAAACCAGAAGCATAGACAAAAGGCAATCTTTTTGGCAACACAAGCCAGAGACAATGCTCCTCATTACGAACATTCTGAGATTGGCTATAACTATAGGATGAGTAATATTACTGCCGGAATAGGCAGAGGCCAGATGCAAGTTCTGGATAGTCATGTAAATAAAAGACGAAGCAATTTTGAATTTTATAAAAAGAATTTAGAAGATTTTTCTGAAATAAATTTTTTAGAAGAACCTTCAGGATATCATGCAAACAGATGGCTTAGCTGTATCGAAACCAGTTCTTACGAACTCAGAGAAGGAATACGCCTTGTACTTGCAGAAGAAAACATAGAATCAAGACCGTTATGGAAACCCATGCATCAACAAGCTGTATTTGCAGATTGTGATGCCTACCTCAATGGAATTTCTGATGATCTATTCAATCGCGGCCTTTGCCTACCAAGCGGGTCAAATCTTGAAGAAGATGATTTATATAGAATTGTATCAGTAATTAAAAATGTATTGAGATGATAAAGAGTTACTTGCTAAATAATTCGCATAAGCATGCCTCCAAATGGTTGGTATTGGCCATAGACGTATCGATAACGATTTTTAATTTCTTTTTGGCATATGTTATCAGATTTGGAATTACCCTTAATTTTGATACTACAAATATGCTGTATCAGCTACCAGCTGTCGCTGGTCTGGCAATAATAAGCTTTTTGTTAATTGGTTCATATAAAGGAGTAGTAAGACATACCGGAATGAGAGATGCGTATAATTTGTTTCTTTCGGTAACCGTTTTAATTGCTCTTACTGGTTTTTTAATGGTTTTTAGCAGATTATCACTAATGCCAGAGTTGTTGAATATCCCGGTATCTATAATTTGCGTGCATTATTTATTAAATATTATTACGCTTACTACCAGTCGTCTGCTATTTAAGTATTGCTATTATTATATTAAATCAAAGCTAGGAGAAGCCTCAAGAATTTTGATCTATGGAGCAGGTGATTCAGGCTTGATTACTCTTGCTGCCATTACAAACGATTCTACCAGGTCCTTGTCTGTATTTGGTTTTGTCGATGATAATCCTCAAAAAACCAGCAAGACCATTAATGGGATAAAAATATATGCTTCTGATGCCATAGACCACAGCTTCATCATAAAAAATAGTATTAAAGAAGTTATAGTATCCATTCCTCATATAGATAAAAAGAGATTATCTGAGATTTCTGATGATTTGCTAAAGCTTCCGGTGAAAGTAAAAATTATCCCGGCAGTAAATGATTGGATTGATGGTAAACTAAAAGTTTCTCAAATCAAAGAGATAGAGATAGAAGATCTGTTAGATAGAGCTCCTATCAATATGAATAATCAAAACATTAAACAAGAATTAAGAGGTAAGGTGATTATGATTACCGGAGCAGCAGGATCCATTGGTAGTGAGATAGTAAGGCAGGCCGCTTACTACAACTATAAAACCCTGATTTTGTTGGATCAGGCAGAATCTGCGTTGTATGACCTTCAGCAGGAACTTCTTAGCAAAGGAATTACCAATTTTGTACCCATAGTTGCAGATATTAGGGATCACAAGAGAATAGAATACATATTCGAAAAATACAGGCCCAACATGGTTTTTCATGCAGCCGCATACAAACATGTACCTTTGATGGAAGCCAATCCTTGCGAGGCGATTAAGATTAATGTATTAGGTACCCGAAGACTAGCCGATTTATCGTCTGAGTATGGTGTGGATAAGTTTGTGTTTGTATCAACAGATAAAGCAGTAAATCCTACCAATGTGATGGGAGCTACAAAGCGGGTTGCCGAAATATATATAAAATGTTTACACAAAACCAGTAAGACCAAATTTATTACAACAAGATTTGGAAACGTGCTGGGCTCTAATGGATCTGTAATACCGTTGTTCAAAAAGCAAATTCAAAAAGGAGGGCCATTAACGGTTACCCATAAAGATATAACTCGTTTCTTTATGACTATTCCAGAGGCGTCTCAATTGGTTATAGAAGCAGGAACCATGGGAAAAGGAGGAGAGATATTTATTTTTGATATGGGGGAGTCTGTAAAGATTTTTGATTTGGCAAAGAAAATGATAAGACTATCCGGGCTTAATTATCCCCAGGATATTGATATCCAGATCACTGGCCTTAGACCCGGAGAAAAATTGTATGAAGAATTATTGGCCGATACAGAAAATACCTTACCAACATATCATAAGAAAATAATGATAAGCAAGTTTGATGATAGCAATTGTGGAATGGTAAAAGATAAGATAAATGACCTTTGCATTATGAATTTATTGAATCAGGATCATCAAATCGTTGGAAAATTAAAAGAAATAGTACCAGAATATATTTCTAATAATTCTACCTTCGAAAGTATCGATAAAATAAATATAGATATGGGGACAAAAAAAGCTAAAAGTTTTAGTTTAATATAAGTCTGAATCCTATTGCTAAATTAAATAAAGTCATATTTTTGTGGCTCATTCCAAAATTCGCGTTTAAAAGTAGTAAAAGTATGCGTAATAGATTTTTGTTTTTATTTCTAGTATTAATTTCGATATTTTCTTGTAAAGTTCCAGAGAACGTGGTGTATTTTCAAAACTCTTCCAATTTAGAGAGTATTTCCTCAACCAACTCGTTTACACCCGTTTTTAAAGTCGATGATATCGTTAGTATACAGGTTTCTGCGGCAGATATGGATGCTGCCAGACCATTTAATCTTATGCAAGGATCTACCATAAGCACCTCATTAGGAGAAAACGGGGCAGGAACTCAGGCTTCTGGAGGTGTAGAACCAACTTATTTGATAGATGAAGAGGGAAATATTGATTTTCCTGTTTTGGGGAAATTAAAAATTGCGGGTCTTACCAGAATACAAGTTAAGGAAATGATTAAGGAGAAATTAAAAATCTACATTAATGATCCGATTGTTAGTGTACGACTTAAAAATTTCAAGTTCACAGTGATAGGAGAAGTAAGTAATCCCGGTGCTTATACCATACCTAATGAAAGAGTTACGGTAATAGAAGCTCTTGGTATGGCTGGTGATATGACGATTAAAGGAAAAAGAGGAAATGTTATGGTCATCAGGGAAAATGATGGCGTAAATACGTATCATCGTTTGGATCTTACATCTAAGTCCATTTTTGATTCTCCTGTGTATTATTTAGCTCAGAACGATGTTCTCTATATCGAACCAAACGATTCTCGAATGAGAGAATCCAGAACCCGTAGTAACATTCTTGGTATTATCTTAAGTATAGTTGGAGTTGCTATATCTACAGTGGCCCTTGTGATAAGATAAATAACATATGATTTCTAATAGTAATAATACCCCCGAAACAAACAAAACGTTTGATACCTCATCTGGATTTGGTTTTAACCTAAGAGATCAAATTATACGATATCTAAAAAAGTGGTATTGGTTTGCACTAAGTGTTTTTGTTTTGGTCTCCTTGGCTTATGTAAAAATAAGATATACAATACCACTATATAATGTTTCATCCACTATGATGATCTCGCAGGATGAAAATATTAGTGAATCTGAACTATCGGCATTTAAAGACCTAGGCCTATTAGATGACACTCAAAATTCAACAGAAAATGAGATTCAGATTATAAAGTCTAGGACACTGATCACCAAAGTTGTTAATAATTTAAAGCTGAATGTGCGATATTTCAGTGAGGGAAGAATTTTGGAAACCGAAAATTATCCAAAATCTCTTATCGAAATTAATTTTTTATCAGATGATACCATTGTAAGTACAAAATCCAAGGTTTTTCATGTCAGAATTAACTCGGGGACCTCTTTTTCTTTTTTAAATAAAAAAGGAGAAAAATTAAGTGATCATTCCTTCGGAAATACGGTTAGCAGTGATGTTGGTGATATTGTTATTACACCAAGTGTAGATGATATAGCATCCAAAAGTGGTAGAATCATAAAAATACAGATAACCCCGGTTAATCTGGTTGCAGAGGCCTATAGGAACAAATTATCCATTATTCCAATTAAAAATTCAGCGATAGTAAGAATATCTCTAAATGATGCGGTAAAAGAGAAAGCAAAAGATATTATTAATAACCTGGTTGAGGAGTACAATAATGCTACGATAGAAAATAAAAAACAAACTTCTGCAAGAACTGCCGATTTTATCAATGAACGTCTGGACCTTATCTCTGGCGATTTATCTGAGGTTGATGATGAAGCGGCGGGGTATAAATCCAAGTTTGGGTTAACTAATGATGTTGAAGCCCAAACGCAAAGAGTAGCCGATATAGACTCTAGGAATGTGCAAGAGATAGCACAATTAAATACACAGCTCAGCCTTATAGAGTCTATGCGTAGGTTTGTTTTAAGCCAGGAAGGAAAGTATGATCTTGTACCAGCAAATTTAGGTTTTGCTGATGCAACGATTACAACTACTGTATCGCGATATAATGGATTAATTCTTCAAAGAAAACGGTTATTGAAAACTTCCAGCGAACAGAATCCTGTAGTAGTTAATATTGACCAGCAAATAGATGGTTTAAGACAAGTCTTAATAGGTAGTTTGAATAGCCAGAGAAATTCAATTAATATTAGATTAAAAAGTCTGAGGACTCAGGATCAGTATTTTAGTGGTAAATTATATAATGCACCCATACGACAAAAAGACTTAAGGGTTATAGAAAGAGAGCAAACTATTAAAGAACAATTATACCTTTACTTATTACAAAAAAGAGAAGAAGCAGAGATAACAAGCCATATTACTCTTTCTAATGCCAGAGTAATTGATAAAGCGTCTACACTAGGATCATATCCTGTGTCGCCAAATAAAAAAATGATCTATGCTGCGGCGTTATTTTTTGGTTTGGCAATTCCTTTTCTTATCATTTACCTGTCTGATCTGTTCAATGTTAAAATAAGGTCTAGAGAAGATCTCGATAAAGTGCTTTCTATGCCTATTATTGGGGCTATACCAAAGGTGAGATCCAAAGATACCATTGTGATTTCAAAAAATGACAGATCCGGAATTGCAGAGGCTTTTAGAATATTGAGAACTAATCTCGATTTCTTAATGGCAGGAACCGAAAAAACCAGTGGAAGGGTCATCTTTGTTACATCCACTATTTCTGGAGAAGGAAAAACTTTGGTGTCTTCCAATTTGGCTAAAGCATTGGCTATTTCGGGCAAGAAGGTAGCTTATTTGGGTACAGATTTGAGAGACCCTAAATTTCATAAATTCTTCGATTTACAAAATGGAAAGGATACCAAAGGCCTCTCTAATTATATCATGAACAAAAATCTAAATCCAGAAGATATTTTATATCAGGATAAAGAAGAAAACTCATTTGATATCGTTCCATCAGGAGTCATCCCGCCAAATCCCGCAGAACTTCTTATGCAAGACAGAGTAAGGGTATTGTTTGAATATCTTGAAAAGAAATATGATTATATAGTTGTAGATACGGCTCCTGTGAGTTTGGTAGCAGATACACTGTTGATTAGTAAATTTGCAGATCTATCTATCTATATTGTAAGGGAAAATTATTCTGACAAAAGAATCTTACAGGTTCCTGAGAATTTCTATCGGGAAAAACGGTTACCAAATATTGCAGTATTGCTCAACGCTTCGGGTACCAAGGCAGGTTATAATTACGGATACGGATACGCTAATAAAAGTTAGGAAAAAACACTATTGTTTTTCATTAAAGCAGTTATTTTTCCCGATATTTTAGGAGAGAATCCTCTTTCCAACAGCTGTAATTGATGATAATTGTGTACATCTGTACCCGTAAAATCAATATAACCCTGATTCACCATTTTGTAGGCAAAAGCCTTAATCTTTTCGCCATAAAATCCAGATAAGGATAATAAATTTACCTGAAATAAGAATCCTGTTTCCTTTAATTGATGATATTTTTTCAGATCATTTTGATAAAAAGTATATCGCTCTGGGTGGGCCAAAACAGGAATATATCCTGCCAGCTTAATCTCAAAGAGTATTTCATTGAGATTTATAGGAGGACTGAACGTAGACATTTCTACCAAAATATAATTTTTGTGTAAAGGCAGAATATCATTGTCTTTTATTCGACTATAAAACAAATCATCCATCATATATTCAGCGCTGGCCCGCAATGTTATTTTTGTTATTCCGAGAGGAGGGAGAACTTCCTGTAGTTCCTTTACACTATTTTTAATAGTTTGAGATGAATTTGGCCATACCTCCTGAATTACATGAGGAGTGGTAATCACTTTTTTTATTCCGAATTTTTCAAATTGCTCCAGAATATATGCCGATTGATATATCGTTTTTACCCCATCATCAATAGCAGGAAGCAGATGAGAATGGATATCTACATAATCATCAGGAATAATTTCATGTAGAGGTACTTCTTTTTTTGATAAAAACGACAATATAGTTATTGTTTGGGGTGAATTTAAAGCAAAAAAACAACTTATTCCTTAGTTTTTTAGCGCTTACAATAAGTTTTTGCAAAAATAAAGATTATTGTGTATAAAAAAAACTGTTTAAGAATCTCATTCTTAAACAGTTTACATCAGATTTTATATTGAATGTTATCGTTTTGTAATATCTCCCGATCCAGACACCTTTTTATCTTCCTTTCCTGGGTTACCCTTATAGAATATATCTCCCGATCCCGATACACGGGCTTTTAAAGATGAAGTCGCCATAACTTCAATATCTCCCGATCCTGAAACAGTAGCAGTAACATTTTTTGCATTCAGATCATATGCTGCCAGATCACCAGATCCCGAGACAGTGCTGTTAAAACTATCTGCGGTTCCTTTTAATACCAAATCACCGCTGCCAGAAACTTGAGCCCAAACAGTATTTGCTTCTACTGCAAGCTTAATATCACCCGAACCAGAAACCCCTGTTTTAAAATCTGAAGCTTTAATAGGATCAGATCCATAAATATCTCCGGCCCCCGATAAAGTAACCTGATTAATGTCTTGAAAAGGAACAGTAATCACTAATTTTTTCCCTTTTGTGGGTTTGAGGTAGTATCCCTTTTTTACATAGATCTTTAAAACGTCTCCTTCAACTTCGGTGATAATATAGTCGATAAGGTTACTTTCTCCTTCAATTGTTATTTTTCCTTCGGTACCTGAAACCAGCGATACATCCAGGCTACCTTTTAATTTGATCTGATCATAGTCTGAAACACTTCTGTTTTTGGTCACTACATTACCATCTCCACTGATCTTTTTTCCGTTTCCCCACCATTGTGCCTGTAGCGAAGTCATGCTACACATTGCTAAAGCTAAAATAATTGTTATTGTTTTCATCTGTTTGGATTTTATTGTTTTTTTCCCGATAGCCTATCGAAGGTTACTATTTTGATTGCTCTCAACGTATTTGTATAACACATTTCATCTAATGTGCATTAGTTTTTTCTTAGTTTAATGCCTCCATAGCTAGAGGTGATATTAATGGTATTACCACTGTTGGATTGCCCATTATATCCCTGATAGTCTTTTTTAGAACTTTTTACATACTTTTTTTGAACCGTTATGCTTTCTTCAAGATGAATACCTCCGTACGAAGTTCTAAATGTAAAATCAAAAACACATCCTTCTTCATACCCTATATTTATCCCGGTATAATCTGTGTCAATGAGAACGCTCCTGAAAGATGGCTGCAATGACCGCACTTCGATAGATCCATAATCAGATTCAATACTTAGTTCTCTGGATACACTTCCGATTTTAGTACTCACATAATCAGAATCACCTACGATCTTTCCTACATCTTCTACACGAAGTCCGCCATAGTCACAATTATAAATCAGACTCTTCACCGATTTGAATTTGGATTGAGTATAATCTGCATTGAGATCAACCCTGTCACTATTTTCAACCTCAAAATCAGAGTAATCGGCATTAATTTTACCGGTCTTCATGTATTGTATGGTGCTGTTATTGGTGTAATCGATATTGATATAGTTGTTATCTCCCAATAATTCTCCAAGAATAATCTGGCCGTAGTCACAGTTGATTTTGGCATTGCCCTCTATCTTATCCAAAGTGATACTTCCATAATCATTATCCAGATCCAGACTGTTTGTAACCGGTACTTTTACGGTATAGTTAATCTTCATGCTCATTTTACTATTCCAGTCACCGGTAAATTTATCCCACCAGGAATTATTATTTTTGTTAAAGGTGGTTTTGGCACTTACCATTTGTGAAGAAGCATTAAAATTCACATCGATAGATTCAAGTTTTTTTATCACTTTTTCTTCATTATTGCCGCTTACCGTAATGCTGATCTCCATCACGATACGATTCTCGTTCCAGGAGGTGATGTCAAGGTTTCCGTAATCATTACCGATCTTTAATAAGGCATCCCTATTCACCTGAAATTCTTTTTTCAGGGTTTTTTCTTTGGTAAATTTCCCTTTTAAGCCACCATCGTTGCTGGCTAATATCAATGCAGGGATGAGTAATAATATGATATTATAGTATAGAGTTTTCATTTTCTGATAATTTAAATTCGTTAATGTCATTAATTTTTTCCAGTACCTCTTCTAATAGGCTTGCACGTTTCTGAAAGTTTTTGATCATAGCACTGATAACGCGTTTATCATTTCCGCTACGAACAAGGTCTTTCTTTAGTGCATTATAATCCAATGCTAATTTTTCTAACTGGATCATAGCATCAGCAACCAATTCTTGAGTTTCGGCAGAAGAAACTTTATTAATTTCTTCTAATTGTACCTGGATAGCAGCTGTAAAAAAGCCCTGGGTTTCTTGCATTTGTGGTGAAACACTGGCCAAATCTGCTTCTTCTTTAGGATCAAACATAAAAGTCATTGTAGCCATCCCGATCAATACTGCAATTGATGCAGCTATCGCCAATGGCTTGTACCAGTTTCGTTTTTTTGGCTGCAATCGAATGACTTTGTTTTGTTGCTGCAGCTTTTCTAAAAATCGTATCTGATGATTAGAAGAAGGTTCGTGTGTATCTAATTGATCCTTCATGCTCTTAAATAACGTATCTATTTTATCCTCGTTCATACTAATTGTAATTTTTTTCGTAGACTTTCTTTTGCGCGCGAAACAAGTGTACGACAATTTGAATATGATATATCCATAATTTGACAGATCTCTTCATAATCATATCCCTCGATAAGGTGTAATGATAATGCAGTGCTATAACTGTCCTTTAGTTGATTTAGTGTACTTAGTACTGTATTTGCCTGTATGCTGGTTACATCTTCTTCAATAATCCCGTCATTATCTGCAATTGCATATTCAACGGTTTCAAGAGCTACTTCTCGATGAACTTCTTTCTTACGAGAGGCAGTCAAACTCGAATTAATAACGATTTTTTTTAACCAGGCTCCAAACACTTTATCATCCTCCAGCATAGTAAGTTTTGTAAAAGCTGTCAAAAATGCTTCTTGCATGATATCTTCAGCTTCTGCAGCATCTTTTATAATTCTTAATGCCGTATTATACATTGCTTTATAATAGCGATTATAAATTTCGAGCTGCGCATTCTGATCTTGCTCGCGGCATTTTGCTATCAATTGCTCTGTATTTAGTTTGGTTAGTGCCAAAAAATCGATTTACTTTTACATAAAGATAGATATTGAGATCTTTTGTTACACTTTTTAAATATTTTTTTTACAGGGTATGGCATAACAATTGAAATATGTATAATAAATCAAATTATAAACACCTCATTTTAACAGGTTTTATAAGGTTTTTTAATCTGTTTAGACTAATTTTAAAAGAATGCTGTTTTGTAATAATGACAAAATGGCTCTGATATATACTTATGGCGAAATCTAAATTCACAACACTTGACAGTTTGTCATTTCAGGGAATAGATGAAGATGCAGAGTTGATCCCGTTAATGACTCCTGAAGATGAAGAAGAAATAGATAAAGAAGATTTACCCGAAGTGCTACCTATATTGCCTTTGCGTAATACGGTATTATTTCCCGGGGTTGTTATTCCGATCACAGCAGGAAGAGATAAATCTATTAAACTTCTTAATGAGGCCAATAATGGGAACAAAACTATTGGTGTAGTTTCTCAAAAAGAAGAAGGTGTCGAGAATCCATCATTAAAAGATATCAATAAAGTGGGTGTAGTAGCCCGTATCTTAAGGGTATTAAAAATGCCCGACGGCAATACTACTGTTATTTTACAGGGAAAGAAACGATTCAAAATTGATGGTATAGTAGAAGAAATTCCCTATATCAAAGCAAAGGTAAAAGAGGTCGATGAAGCGAGACCTGCCAGGGAAAATAAAGAATTCAGTGCAATTATTGAGTCTATAAAAGATCTTGCTTTAGAGATTATAAAAGAAAGCCCAAATATTCCTTCTGAAGCTTCTTTTGCAATTAAAAATATAGAAAGTAATTCCTTTTTGATCAATTTTGTTTCTTCCAATCTTAATCTTCCGGTAGAAGAAAAACAGAAACTTCTGGAGATTAATGATTTAAAAGAAAGAGCATTAGCAACATTAAAATTTATGAATGTTGAGTTCCAGAAACTGGAACTTAAAAATGATATTCAGAGCAAGGTTCAGCATGACATGAGCCAGCAACAGCGCGAATATTTCTTACATCAACAAATGAAAACCATTCAGGAAGAACTGGGAGGTGTTTCTCATGAGGATGAGCTAGAAGAAATGCGGTTGCGTAGTAAGGATAAGAAATGGGATGAAAGAATAAAAAAGCATTTTGATAAAGAGCTTGCCAAAATGCAACGTATGAATCCTCAGGTTGCAGAATATTCTATCCAGCGTAATTATTTGGATCTGTTTTTAGATTTACCCTGGAATGAATTTAGCACAGATAAATTTGACCTGAAACGTGCCAAGAAAATATTAGATAGAGATCATTATGGCCTGGATGAAGTAAAGCGGCGTATTATAGAATATCTTGCCGTACTCAAGCTGCGCAATGATATGAAATCTCCCATTTTATGTCTGTATGGCCCGCCGGGAGTTGGTAAAACTTCTTTGGGAAAATCGATAGCCGAAGCACTGGGCAGAGAATATGTAAGGATCTCACTAGGAGGTTTACGTGACGAAGCAGAAATACGGGGACATCGAAAAACGTATATCGGAGCAATGCCCGGTAGAATTGTTCAAAGCCTTAAGAAGGCAGGAACCAGCAATCCGGTATTTGTTCTGGATGAAATAGATAAATTATCTGTGGGCAATCAGGGAGATCCATCCTCTGCTTTGTTAGAAGTTTTAGATCCCGAACAAAACTCAGAGTTTCATGATAATTTCCTCGAAATGGGATTTGATCTGTCCAAAGTGATGTTTATTGCTACCTCAAATAGCCTGGGTACGATCCAACCGGCACTTAGAGACCGTATGGAGATCATTAACGTAACAGGATATACCATCGAAGAAAAAATAGAGATCGCCAAACAGCATCTATTGCCAAAGCAACTCGAAGAGCATGGATTAAATACATCCCATATCAAAATAGGAAAAATACAACTGGAGAAAATAATTGAGGGATATACCAGAGAATCCGGAGTACGAGGTCTTGAAAAGCAAATTGCCAAGATGGTACGCTATGCAGCCAAGAATATCGCCATGGAGGAAGAATACAATATTAAAATCAGTAATGATGATATTATTGAGGTATTAGGGCCTCCCAGACTTGAACGTGATAAATATGAGAATAATGAAGTGGCAGGTGTGGTAACAGGACTTGCATGGACTAGTGTTGGTGGAGATATATTATTTATAGAATCTATTCTTTCTAAAGGGAAAGGAAATCTTACTATTACCGGAAACCTCGGAAAAGTGATGAAAGAGTCTGCTACCATTGCAATGGAATATATCAAAGCCAATGCAGATGAATTGGGAATTAACCCCGATATTTTTGATTCGTATAACGTGCATATACACGTTCCCGAAGGAGCCACTCCCAAAGATGGACCAAGTGCTGGGGTAACTATGCTTACATCGCTGGTTTCTTTGTTTACACAGCGCAAGGTGAAGAAGAGCCTGGCTATGACCGGAGAAATTACCTTGCGCGGAAAGGTATTACCAGTTGGAGGTATTAAAGAGAAAATACTCGCTGCAAAAAGAGCACATATCAAAGAAATATTATTGTGTGAAGATAACAAGCGTGATATCAACGAAATAAAGCCTGAGTATCTAAAAGGGCTTAAGTTTCACTATGTGAAGGAAATGAGAGATGTTTTAGAACTGGCAATAACCAAAACAAAGGTAAAGAACGCTAAGAAGCTTTAAAGAATCACAAAAGCAGAACTTTTCGTTCTGCTTTTGTGATTTATAAGAAGTTTGATTTTATCGTTTCTTTTTTACCAGTACTTCTGTATACCGGCCTAAATTTTTTAGTACAATTTCACTGCCTTTTACTACAGTCTCCAATGGACGATCGCCTAAATGTACTGGTAGCTCGGTAGTTTTTGATAAACGCTCGTCAAGCCCTCTTAACATAGATCCACCACCCGTAAGGTAAATACCCGTATTGTATATATCGGCAGAAATCTCGGGCGGAATTTCTGAAAGCGTTTCCATAATTGCATTTTCTATTTGCGTAATAGACTTATCCAAACTTTTTTCAATTTCTCTATACGAAACCTGTATTTGCTTTGGTTTCCCAGTTAGCAAATCTCTTCCTTCAACATTCATGTTTTCAGGAGGAAATGCTAAATGCTCTACTGCCGAACCAACCTGTATTTTTATTTTTTCGGCCATGTGTTCACCAATATGAAGATTATGAGATTCACGTATAAATTGTACAATATCCTCATTAAAAATGTTGCCTGCAATTTTTACAGATTGACCGCTTATTATTCTTCCCAGCGAAATTACCGCAATTTCTGTTGTGCCTCCGCCTATGTCTACCACCATATTTCCTTTAGGTTCCAGAACATTTATCCCACCACCAATAGCTGCAGCAATAGGCTCATGTATCAGAAATACGTTTTTGGCATTGAGTCGTTTAGCAGATTCTTTTACTGCTCTCATTTCTACTTCCGTACTTCCGCAAGGAATAGAAATAATCATGTTATAAGAAATAGAGAATACCGATACATTAAGAGATGTTAATCTTTTAATGAATGTTTTCAGCATTTTTTCGGCCGCATCAAAATTAGAAATTACCCCATTGCTAAAGGGATAAATTGTTTTTATATTTTTATTAATTTTTCCTCGCATCATACCTGCCTCTTTACCTACAGCAATAATCTTTCCGGTAATTTGGTTTATGGTTATAATAGAGGGGTTGTCGACTGCTATTTTTCCCTTATGTGTAATCAACGTATTTGATGTGCCGAGATCTATTGCAATTTTTTCGGTTAAAAAATCAAAGAAGCCCATATTTGTTTGCTTTGGTTAATGTATGTGATTTAAGGTGTAATAGTGTAACTTATATGCATGCAATTAGGGTTTAAAGGTAAATAACTACGATAAAGTGTAATTATTGTGTCATTTTCTATGTTTATATCAACATCATATTATTTCTTATCAACAGAGGATATTTGAAAAATATATAACATATTGGCCCTTAAGCTTTCATGTAAAAAAAGGAATACACATAGAGATTATTCTTACATCTGTATTTTGGTTATAACTTTTTTAGATTGATGCTTATTTTCCTTTTCGTTTCACTTATTTTTGATTTCAGTATGATGCAATCACATCAAAATTTCAACACTTTGGAAGATAAAAAGATTATTATTGCTATCGATGGTCATTCTTCTACCGGTAAAAGTACTGTTGCAAAGGACCTGGCCAAAGCATTACACTATATTTATGTAGATACCGGTGCTATGTACCGTGCTGTTACATTGTACGCCATGCGACATGGCTTTATTGATGAATCTCATTTTAATCAGCAAAAATTAGAGCAGGAGCTTCCTGGGATCAAGATTAAGTTTGAAATGAATCCAAATACCAGTTTGGCCGAAGTATTACTCAATGGGGAAAATGTAGAAAATGAAATCAGAACATTGGCAGTTTCCAAACATGTGAGTAAAATTGCAGCGGTTTCGGCAGTAAGAAAAAAATTGGTTGAACAACAACATCAAATGGGCAAGGATAAAGGAATTGTAATGGACGGAAGAGATATTGGTACCATCGTTTTTCCGTATGCAGAACTTAAATTGTTTATGACTGCAACTGCCAAAGACAGAGCCGAACGAAGGTTTCTTGAACTTAATGAAAGAGGAGAAAACGTGACCTATGAAGATGTTTTAAAAAATGTAGTAAATCGGGACCATATTGATAGTACCAGAAAAGATTCTCCTCTCAAAAAAGCAGAGGATGCTATCAAAATTGATAATTCCAACTTAACACTTCAACAACAGTTTGAGCAAATTTTACAGCTTGCTCAAACTGCTATTAAAAATGCCTGATCATATCTGGTATTGGCAATTCTCTGGAATCTGAAATGTTATTTTGTTCCAGGTTAAAATCTGCCATCTCTATATATTCATAAAACCTCATGTTTTCTTTCAGCCATTCAACAACTTGTGTATATTCGTTGTCACTTCTTAAGATAAGTATACGATTTAGTTTTAAAACATGATGTACTACTTGCTTATGTTTTTGTATAGTTTCATCACTAATTTCGTAATACGGTTTTTCAACAAGTTTTTGATACTGTTTTCCATTGTTCATTATAATCTGATCTTTAGACTCAAAGATGATATGAGTCTTTGATAAGGCCTGCGCATAATTGTTGATTGCAGCAAACAAGAAAATTAAAAATACTATTCTTTTCATAAAAGGGCTTATAATTTAATGAGCGCAAAAATACGGTAAAACCATAAAAAAACAACTTTTAACGTGTTTTTTTACTCTATATTCTGTAAATAACATATTTATAATAGGAAAAAACTTTCTTTAAGAAGCTGTTGTTTGCTAAAATATCTAAGAGTATGTTTAAAAACCCTACTTCCTGAAAACTATTTATTTTCAGTTCATATTCTTTTTAAACATGTTCTAAACGAATACAATAAAAAATATCTCTGTGATATGAATTGAGTTAAAAACAAAAAAAGACCACTACATTGTGGTCTTTATGATGTTCTATACCAGAATATCTTTACAGATTAGGGATAATAAGTTCCTGATCTGGGTGAATGACATCTGGATTCTTAAGAATATTTGTATTTGCCTCAAAAATTGCTTTATACTTCATAGGATCACCATAATAGTGCTTGGCAATTTTACTTAAAGACTCTCCGCTTTTTACGGTGTGTTTATGATATATAGATGTGTCGACAACATCAATATCTGCTACAATATCAGAAGGAGATTCACCACCAATTTCTTTTATTTTATCCCAAAGTTGATTTTTTTCGTATTGAGTTTGGGCAGTACCTTTTATTTTTAATGTTCCGTTTTCTTCAGAGACATCACCGTTCTGAATATTTAATTTTTGCCCTAAATCCAGTACATCTTGATATTTTGCTTTTACCATAACTAAGTTGATTTTAAATTATTAATTAGCTTTACTCAAATATAAGAATTTAAAGAGTGAATTTCACATAAATTTTAGATTAAAAATTAAGAATTTATCGTTAAAGTGCATAATTCATCTATATTCGGTTAATGAAATACATTTTAGTCACATGTTCAGAAAACGTTTCTATTATCTTATTCAGCTTCAATATCTGGGTTTTAGATACCATGGTTGGCAAAAGCAACCCAAAGTAAATACGCTGCAACGCATGGTAGAGCGAACCATCGCCTATGTTTTGGATCATAAAGATTTTAAAATACTGGCAGCAGGAAGAACAGATGCCAAGGTATCTGCAAACCAAACTTATATCGAACTCTTTGTGGATCATCAACCTTTGGAGTTGGAGGCTTTTTATCCTGCTTTCAACCAAAACCTTCCTCAGGATATCAAAGCACTAAGTATTGAAGAGACCGATGAGCATTTTAATATAATCCAGTCGCCTAAGGTTAAAGAATATCTCTACCTGTTTTCTTTTGGAGAAAAATTTCATCCCTTCTGTGCGCCTTTTATGTATAACATAGCAGAAGAGCTTCATATTACCAAAATGCAGGAAGCTGCCAGATTGTTTGAAGGAAAACATAATTTTCGATCTTACTGTCATCGCCCTTCAGAACATACGGTGCTCGAAGGAGAGGTACTTCATTGTGAAATCAAAAAGAATGACGTGTATACGGCTAATTTTTTTCCAAAAGAGAGCTATCTTTTACGGGTAAAAGGAGAAGGGTTTAAAAGAAATCAAATTAGATTAATGATGGGGGTTTTATTAGATTTGGGAAAGGGAAAGGTTGACATGGATTTTATTAAACAAACCCTTGATCCTGAAGCCAAAGAAATTATATTGGAACATATCGTTCCGGGTTCTGGGTTAATATTAAACACTATTGAGTTTAACGTATGAAGATATGAAGGTAGTTTCTACAAATATTGGGGAATCTAAAACAATTTTCTGGAGAGGTAAACAAGTACAAACTGGGATTTATAAGTACCCGGTAGATATTTCGATTTTTTTGGATACAGAAGATGTTCGGGGAGATCGTGTAGTAGATAGAAGATATCATGGAGGAGTAGATAAGGCATGTTACCTATATTCATTGAACCATTATCCATATTGGAAAGAAAAATACCCCGACCTGGATTGGGAATATGGTATGTTTGGAGAGAATCTTACGATCGATGGATTTGACGAGCAAAGCATTAAAATAGGTGCCACTTATTCGCTTGGAGATGCTATTGTGCAAATTTCCAGACCTAGGCAGCCTTGTTATAAATTGGGTATTCGTTTTGGTAATAAGGGGGTTATAAAGCAATTCATTGATTCTTTGCTTTCGGGGGTTTATGTCAGAGTTTTGAAATCGGGTTTGGTTAAGGCCGGTGATGAATTTATAGTAAAAGAAGATAACATTAACGGCATCACCATCACAGAATTAAATACCCTGATGTTCCATTATAATGAAGAAACACATGAGGATCTATTGATAAAAGCTTTGAATGATCCTTTGGTTTCTGATAGTGATAAGAAATATTTCAGAAAAAATGTATAGGTATTTAGGGTATACAAATGGGTGAAAAATACATAAAGAATTTAATTATTGGTGCCGGTCCTGCCGGATTAGCAGTTGCAGGAAGGCTGCGAAAAAAAGAGATCTCATTTGAAATAGTAGAACAAACCGATACAATTGCCTGGAGCTGGCATCATCATTATGACCGGTTATTATTGCATACGGTAAAAGAATTATCACATCTACCATATTTAGAATTTCCTGAAGTATACCCCAGATATGTTCCGAGAGCAAAATTAGCAGTATACTATGAGGACTATGCGAAGTATTTCGATATTCGACCTCATTTTAATACTGCGGTACAACATATAAAAAAACAGGGCGATTACTGGCAGGTATTCACCAACAACGACACTACTTTTATTACAGAAAATGTGATTGTTGCTACTGGGGTAAATCGGGTACCCTATGTTCCCGAATGGAAAGGGCAGGAGGATTTTGAAGGTACAATTACTCATAGCAGGACCTATAAAAACACAAAATCCTATAAAGGAAAAAGAGTGCTTATTATCGGAATGGGGAATACAGGGGCAGAAATCGCCCTGGATCTTAGCGAAAATAATATCGATGTAACCATATCGGTTAGAAGTTCGTTACTCATCGTTCCAAGAGATATAAGAGGTCGCCCCGTGCAATTGACTGCCAAAAAATTGGAGAAATTGCCTTTTGGATTAGGAAGATGGGTGGGTACACAGGTTCGGAAATATATTATCGGAGACCTATCTACATATGGGATTTCTATTTCTAAAGAAGATGCCGTAACACATTTAAAGCAAACCGGGAAGACTCCTGTTATCGATTTAGGAACAGTAAAACATATCAAAGAAGGCAAGATTAGGGTAGCAGGTGATATTGATCATTTTTATGAAAAAGGTGTTGTACTGAAGGATAATACTCAACTTGAAATAGATGCTGTGATCCTTGCTACCGGATACCGTGCAAGGGTCGAGGAGTTTATAGAAAATACCAATGGTTTATTAGATCAGTATGGTGTACCCATCAGTCCCGTGGGGCAAGAAGCTTTTCAAGGATTATATTTTGTGGGTTTTGATAACTATAAGCTTGGAGGAATATTAGGAACGATCTTTAACGATTCTAAAACTATTGTAGATGAGATATCAAAATGATTGATACTTTCATTATATTGAAGTGATTTAAACTTTTTTCAATTGGCTATAAACCTGCCTGCCTTGCGGCGAGCAGACAGGAATGGTCTTTTGCACTCAATTTTTGTCTTTTTCTTACTTCGTAGCGCTGCTATGAAGTGCAAAAAAGTCTTCAATTGATTACAAAACCCCTATTTCCTGCCCGCCCGGCAGGTGGGTTCGCTTCAATCAAAAAAGTTTAAACCACTTCATTAAATGAGTTCAATGATAAAAACGTTACTTATGAAATTTAGATTCCTGTTTTTTTTGATACTGCTTGTTAGCCAGATTACATGTACTCAACAAACGTTACGGCCTTTTGTTCAATATGATGGAGATAATTTAATCCTGGAAAATTTTCCTGCAATAAGCGAGGATGGCTCTCACTACATCGTCATTTCAAATAAGTATTCCTGTTGCCTGGATTTTGGCGATATATTGCAAAAGATACGGACAAGTGATGAAAAAGTAGTGAAAGAAATTAAGGTAACATCCGGTGAAGAGGACCCGCAATTTACGGTTGAAAAAAAGAAAGTTATACATGATGAAGTAAACAAACTGTTAGATGACAGATACATTTCCTTAACTACAATTCAAAAATTTGAGTTGGTAAGTGATAAAACCCAGGAGACTAGTCATGTGAAAACCGGGTTGAACAATCATATATATGTAAGTGAAAAGTTTACTTTACCAAAAATAGAGTTTCCCGGATATTGCTGTGGAGACATGGAAGATGAGGGGCATTGTATGGTAGATCAGACAATACAACACCTATGGATCGACTTCGATAGCGAAATGTTGCTTTTGGAATCGGGATTTGTACATAGTGTTGCCGATGGTTGTGATCGAGGACCATTTTATAAGATGATATCTATTGAGTGATGATATAGTACCCGATTGAAGACGCTTCATAAACCGTTCTTATTTACAAACCCACCCTTCTACGGCATTTTTAAGGTTAAATTGGAACTCTAGTACAAGACATTGGAACTCCCGTTATAGTGAATATCCTTTAAATATCATTTCTTTGAAATAAGTATTTAAGTAATACTTTATTTCATAAAAATATTCTTGCAAGGATAGACACATGGTCTGAGTGTCTTACCCAGTGTTCAGATCGATTCGCAAATCTTAAATTTTATTATTATGTTAAAAAACATTTTAAAGATTGACGGGGTTCAGCAATTAAAAAAAACTGAACTGGATTTATTAAATGGTGGCAATTCTTTTGGAAGGCGTTGCAGACAACAAGGAAATTTATGTTGTAATATCAGTGCCCCAGGAAAGCCTGAGTGTGAGCCAGGAAGATGCACTCGATGGGGGTGTTTGTATGATTAGTAAAGGCAATTAACTAAAACAAATTCCCCGAGGTTCGCATTGCATTATTACGATCAGGCCTTGGGGATGATTGTTAGCATGAAACTTTTACTACATGAACGAATATTTACTTCTAGATTGAATTGTATATAAGTTCTTATGTATTGATTATTAATGAGTAATATTTTATACAAGATCATCAATTTTAAGCCGGAACTAAAGCGCGTTACATTAAATAACAAACCTTTCTTAATCGTAGAAATGTTTTGTGAAATTACAGGCACATGATCTGAGTGTCTTAATAATGTTCAGATCAATTCACAAATCTTAAATTTTATTATTATGTTAAAAAACATTTTAAAGATTGACGGGGTTCAGCAATTAGACAAAACTGAGCAAAAAAGACTCCAGGGAGGAGGTTCCAGATGCTACCAACAAGGGAGACTTTGCTGTTCGACTGCAAACCCTAACGGAGTTTTCTGTGAACTTGGCCGATGTGGTACCTGGGGATGTGTATGGTATTAACAACCATTCAAAAAGATTTTAATGTATAACTCTTAAATCTAAATTTTGAATTAAGAGGATATTTTTTACGTCCTCTTAATTCTCTTATCATATTAATTACTGATCTTTTCATCTTCTTCTTTCAAAATGGCCAAGGCTAATTTGATGGTGTCATAATCCAACGCCTGTTCAAAATGCTCAAAATAGGGTTTTAAGGTATCGGGATGCTCCAGGGTTTCCCTTGCTTCTTTAACAGCGTTTACATCTTCTTTATTTACAAATTGTTTAAGATCAATAGTTTCGCCACTTTCATATAGTTTCATGATATGTGTAAAGACAGTAGATGCAGCCAATTGTCTTTCTGCCGCAATTTCTTCTATCGACAATCCGTTCTTATATAATTCCAGGGTTTCCAGAAGTGTATTTCCTTTAGCCGTATTTTTCTTTTTCTTCTTTTTTGCTTTTTTTTCAGAAAAACCGATGATTGCCTTGATAAACTGATGCCCGTAGTTTTGCATTTTTTGCCTGCCCACACCATTGATCTGCATGAATTCTTCGTCGGTTTTGGGTCTAAATTTCTCCATTTCCTTCAGTGTAGCATCACTAAAGATCTGATATGCAGGAATACCAGCTTCTCTGGCTAATTCTAATCGCAACAGGCGTAGTTTTTCAAACAGGTCGGGGGCAGCTCCTTTATCAATTGATTGTATGATTACTTCTTTTGCTTTTTCAAATGCTGAAAGATGTGCCAGACTTACTTTTTCGTTTTCAAATAATACTTTTCGCGAGAGTGAAGTGAGTTTTAGTTTGTTGTTTTGATGAAAAGCAATTTCCAAATACCCCAGGTTGATGAGTTGAATGATATATTGTTGCCAATCTCTCCAGGCAATATCGCTGCCAATACCATAGGTTTTCAAATCTTGATATCCTTTATCATACACCGCTGCATTTTGAGCACCCCGCAATACATCTATTATGGTTCCTATAGGTTCCTGTTCTTTGATTCTGGCTACTGTAGACAATGCTTTTTGTGCTATAATAGTTCCATCGATAAAAGTTGGCGGATTTTTACATACATCGCAATTTCCACAATCTTCTTCGATGAGTTCTCCAAAATAGCTGAGTAAGATCTTACGGCGGCAGCTTAACGAATCGGCATACTGCTTCATGCGATCCAGCTTGGCCAATTGCACTTCTTTATTGCCAGACATATCTGCAAATTTTTGCAATTGTACTACATCTGCATAGCTATGAAAGAGCAGGGTAGCAGCAGGCAATCCATCCCGGCCCGAACGACCAATTTCCTGGTAATAGCCTTCAATATTTTTGGGTAAATTGTAATGAATCACCCAGCGTACGTTGGATTTATCAATTCCCATCCCAAAAGCAATCGTAGCACACACAATCTGAGTAGTGTCATTTATAAAATCTTCCTGTACCTGTGACCTTTTTTGATGATCAATTCCTGCATGATAAGCTTCTGCTTCAAATCCTTTACCCCTCAATTTATCAGCTAAGGTTTCAGTAGTTTTTCTGCTTAGACAATAGATAATTCCGCTTTCATTAGGTTTGTCTGACAAGAAATTAAAAATTTGCTCGATTCTTTTATTCCCTGGTCGGACTTCGAGGTTTAGATTTTTTCTGTCAAAAGAAGCGAGATGCTGTGTTGCGTTGGGTATATTAAGCTGATCACAAATATCTTGTCTGGTAGCCTTATCGGCTGTTGCGGTTAAAGCAATTAGGGAAGTCTCAGGAAATCTGTTTTTTAAATAGCCCAACTGTGTATAGGCAGGTCTAAAATCATGACCCCATGCCGAAATACAATGGGCTTCGTCAATAGCAATTAGGTCAAGCTCAATTTGAGATAATATGGTATCCAAAAAAGATAAACTCTCTGGAGCGACATATAGCAATTTGATTTCTTTGTCCAGCAGTTTTTGGTAAATTTTCTGTTGCTCGTTTTGATTTTGACTACTATTTACAAAGGCAGCGGTAATCCCATTTGCCAAAAGGCCATCTACCTGGTCTTTCATTAAAGCAATTAGGGGAGAAATTACCAGCGTTATACCAGGTAACAAAATAGCCGGCAGTTGGTAACAAATCGATTTACCACCCCCGGTAGGCATGATCACAAGGTTGTCGTTACCTTCAAAAATAGAATTGATGATTTCTTGTTGTAATGGGCGAAAGGTATCATACCCAAAATATTCTTTTAAAGTCTCTAAAATTCGTTGTTGCTCTGGCATAGGTACAAAAGAACAAAAATAGCTTTAGAAAATAAATAAAGCGTGCCATTTATGCTAATTAGATTTTCTACTGCTATATATTCTTACGGTTTAAATTAATAATGCCACAAGGATACAGCATATCAGTTTCATTTTTTGAAACTGGGAGGTTTTTTTTTGATTGTTTTTTGTATTATCTCATTAATATCTCCCACTAGTCACACCTGTCTGCCTGTGGTAGCGACTATCGGGGAGCAGGGGTTCATTGGAATACCTCACTAATTTGAACAACTGGTTGAATATTGGTATAGTTCGGGATGTCACCAACGATTTTTTCCGCATTTGGTCCGAAAGAATTTTGATAGGCTGAAAGCGTGTCAAAGTATAAATATCCAATAGCCAAATAGGGTATGGGTTCATCGGGTGTCCTGCCGGCTATTCCCTTATCAATTGCAGACAGCTTTAATGAGTCGCCTAAAACACTTGCAACCATGGGCATGTGTTTATTAGAATAGTAGTCCATGTCGAATGTTTTCCCATCTCCGTTTGGATATAGGATCGTCACTTTGACCATGCCTTTTTTAATTTTGGAAGTATCGGTTGATGTAGTCTGCTGGCAGCTGGCAAGGAGTGCGATGGTTCCAAGGGTTATGAGGATAATTTTGATTTTCATTTTGTTGAGATTTAATGATTTCTAAAAAGTTAATGTTTTTCTTATGGAAATCGGGGAACTTGTTTTTGTAAAGTCCTCTGTCTAATTGTTTAACCTTTATATGATAATTCTTGCTTTTAAGTTTCTAATTCTTTACAGTGAAAAAGAAATTGTTAACTTGGATTAAATAGTAAAATGAGCTACTAACGAGTCGTAGTTCAAAGCAATGTATAATAAGGTAGCTAAATTTGCATACATCAGAACTGGAATTAGCCACAACAAAAAGATGAAAACTCCTCCGTGTAAGTAGATTATTATCAAAGGCAAAAGCAATCCGATATATAAATCTATTACTATTTGCCATCCCCAAAACATTTCATTGATTCGTTTTAAACTTTTAAAAAAGTTTTCTTCGGTACTGCAATAAATGGAATAGCCTAAAAAACTAAAAAATAACATCCAGGCGATATACTTCCCGAAGCTATAAGAACTTTGGCTAATAAAAATAGATGCATCCTTTTTAGTATCTATTGCTAAGAAAGCAAATCCCATAAATAAAATCCATAAAAAATTCTTTTTTAACAACCGCATAATGTCTTTCATGTCCATTTTGGTATTCTGTTTGTTTTTCAAATTCTGTAATTGTCATTTTGTGCAATTAATGCCCCTAACTGGCGCTAGTATCTCATTAGTGTACGGCATAAGGCTATACCAGTATACAAAAAAACAGCCAAACGTCACAAAAGCTGTAGCTGTTTTTGTATGATCTTACTCATACTTGTCACTAGCCACACCTGTCTGCCTGTAGCAGAGACTAATGGGAGTAGTTATTTAATTCTATTTACACTTATTGCTCTATCTTGGATTTCTAAAAAATTTGCAAAAGACATAAAGTATACTGAATCAAATGTTGTTTCCTTAAATTTTTCTTTAAAGGTTTTAATTATTCTTAATTCTGTATCCATAAACTGCCGTTCGTCTCCCTTAGCTGGTGCGAGATTGTATCTCGTATCCAACTTTTTATAGGTTATGGCTACTATTACAACATTCTGGCGCCAGCAGGGGGATGTTATGATGATCCTTCAGGGTACCTTTTTAAGGCCTGGAAGTATCTTGATAAGCCAATGAGAGATTAAGTCTTATTGAGATGTATTGTAAATTATAGACCCCCTGAAGTTCTTGAAGGGGTATCGCATATAATTTGTACGTTTGTTTTACGATTACATTTAGTGTGTTTATGAAGAAGAAGGAAAAAAATGAAACGAAAAAAATAAAGAAGCCCTGGCCAACTAAAGATGCTATGAAACAAGTGTATGAAAAGAACCTTTGGGGGGGTAACGCATCTGATTTTTATTCGGGCACGGGATCGCATCATCCCGAGATCGTAGATCCATATATAGCCGTTGTAACTTCATTTTTAAGATCATTTAAAAACCCTCTTACGGTATGTGATTTGGGTTGTGGCGATTTTAATGTTGGAACAGCATTGGTACGACATACCAAAAAGTATGTTGCGGTAGATATAGTAACAGAACTTATAGCGCGTAATAAAGAAAAATTTGCAGCAAAAAATTTAGAATTCCATTGTTTGGATATCGCAGTAGATGATTTGCCCTCTGGAGATTGTGCTTTAGTAAGACAAGTACTGCAACATGTATCGAATGCCGAAGTACAAAGTATACTGAATAAGCTAACTGATTTTACATATGTTATTTTAACAGAACATGTACCTGAAGGAGATTTTGTACCCAATAAAGATATCATTTCGGGGCAAGGAATTAGACTAAAAAAACAAAGTGGTTTAGATGTATTAGCGCCACCATTTAATTTTAAGGTAAAAGAAGAAAAACAAGTATTGTCTGTTGTTTTAAATGACAATAGAGGAGTTATCGAAACTACGTTTTATAAAATTTTTTGAACTATATCTCTAAGGTTGGATGCACAGATTTAAACCTTAAATCCGCGCTATTGGGATTTCACTGGTTTTTAGGTGAATAGAGTATTATAAACTAGTAAAATTGCCTCGCCAAGTAACCAGAATACTACCAAAAAGTCCAGGCAATACAACGACTTTTTTTGTTGCCTTGCTCCATATCAATCACTTTAACCTGGGTAGGCAACGTTTTGTTAATGGCTCTTTTGATATTCTTTAAATTTTCTTTTTTTGATATCAAAGAGGTAAACCAATGCACTTGTTTTTTGAATTGTGTACTCTCTAAAATCATTTTTTTTACAAAAGCCTCTTCGCCGCCTTTGTACCACAATTCGTTAGAAAGACCTCCAAAATTTTGGGTGTCCTTTTCTTGTAGTTTAAGGTTGTGAACCTTGCGTTTATTTTTTTGTTGGGCCTCTGATACATTCTTAAAAAAAGGAGGGTTGCAAACCACTACGTCAAATGCATCATTTGGTTGGATAATGTGTTCCAGGATATGACTCTTGAATTTTTGATGTCTCAGTTCGGTTTTTTTTAGGATGCTGTTATTGTTGATAATGGCTTGTGCATTTTTTAAGGAATCTTTATTTACTTCGCTAGCTGTAGATTGCCAATTAAAATGACAGGTTGCCAAAATAGGGTAAATCAGGTTGGCTCCTGTGCCTATATCCAACAAGCGAATCTCTGTTTTAGGTATGAGATCTGCTATATGCAATAAGTAGTCCAGACGTCCGGGGATTGGAGGACAAAGATTATTTTCTGGGATATCCCATGTTATGCCATAATGCGCTTTTAAAATGGCACTATTTAAAGCTTTTACTGCTTGTTTGTCGCCAAATTTTATGGTTTTATTTCCATATTCATTTACAAAAACAAAATCCTTTAGGGCAGTATAGTGCTGTATTAGCATATCAAAATCATAATCTACGGCAAAAGGGTTTTTTGGATGCACGGTTTTTTTATCAATTTTGATTGTTCTAATGATATTAACTATTGCTACTTGCAAGAGTTTCATTAATATACGATTCAATAAGTTCTTCCAGAATGTCTAAAGGAACCGCTCCGTTTTTTAATACCACATTGTGAAATTCTTTTAAATCAAAACGATTGCCAAGTTTCTCTTTTACTCTGTCTCTAAGCGCTACTATTTTCATCATTCCGATCTTATAAGCACAAGCCTGTCCTGGCCAAACTATATATCGTTCAATTTCTGTAGTTACTTCTGTAGTGGTCATTCCGGTATTTGCTACCATATAATCAATAGCTTCTTCACGTGTCCATTTTTTATAATGAATACCGGTATCGACCACAAGGCGAACAGCTCTAAACATCTCGGCTTGTAATCTCCCCAGATTTCCAAAAGGGTCGTCTTTGTAAAAGCCTAGTTCCCATGCTAACTGCTCAGAGTATAATGCCCAACCCTCAATATATGCTGTAAAAAGCCCTATGGTTCTAAAAATGGGAACCCCTTCAAGTTCGGATTGAATAGCGATTTGAAAATGATGCCCGGGTATTCCTTCGTGATAGGCCAATGTTTTCATTCCGAATTTTACAGACTCATGCACATTTCTAAGATTAGCATAGAACACTCCTCCTCGTGAACCATCCATAGCCGGTCTATTGTAATAGGCACCGGCAGAACCCTCTTCTTTGAATTTGGGAACGCGTTTCACCTCGAGACTTGCTTTTGGTCGTATATCAAAGGCATCGTCTAAACCAGCACTTATTTCGGCCAGTATACGATCATATTCATCGAGTACCATTTGCCTTCCTTCATCATTATTGGGAAAAAGAAAACGTTCTTCTTTATTCAATTCCTGAATGGTAGCTCCCAGTGTTTTTGTAGTATCAGTGTACCCTTCGGCCAAAAGAATATTTTGCATTTCATTCTTTATTCTGGCCACTTCTGATAATCCGATTTGGTGTACCTCTTCCGGATCTAAATCGGTAGTTGTACGTTGTTTCAATTGATAGCGATAGTATGCTTCTCCATTCGGTAATTTCCATACACCGTCATCTGTAGTAGCCTTTTCTTTAAGTTCTTCGAAATAAGTAATAAGATTTTTATAGGCTCCAAAGACCGTTGTTCCTATTTCTTCTTCAACTTGTTCTTTGTAGGTGTTCTTCTCTTCTTGGGACAAATCATCTAATTTGTCGATTTTAGATTCAAAATTGGTGAACAGAATATTTGATTTTACAGGTGACAATGTATTAGATGAATCTTGAATACTATCTGTGCTGGCTTTTTTAGCGCCTATAAAACCATTCATTTCATTCAACACACGATCGATAACAAATTTGGGAGGAATGATACCTTTGTTCTCGCTTATTTTTAAGTTTTCAATTAATTGGGCAAACTTAATATCAAATTTAGATAAACGCGCAATATAAGCTTCTGCATCACTTTTATTTCTAAGCTTGTGTGAGTTTTCCATAAGACTTGGTAGTGAATTCTGCACACCACCCATTTGGTTCACTGGATACCCGTGATAAAAAAACGGTTCGCCGTCCTTCAATCCTTCCAAATAAAAAGCTAAAATCTTGGTGTTTAATTTATTGGTTTCTGATTGTCTTTCGAAATTATAACTCATCAAAGTCTCGTAATCCTCTTTCATTTTATTGAAAGATTCCCATTGTTTTGCATCAGAAATATCATCTAATTCATCCTTAGACATATCGTATAAGACCGGAATACCCATAGAAGTTGTGAGTTCCGGACTTTCTAGAGCCAACTCTACAAATACTTTGTCATAAAAGTGTTTAATATTAAAGGGTCGAAACCAGATAAGATTTGTCAACCAAAGTAGTCCTAATATAATAAGTACAAGTATTGTTCTTGAGGTCCAAAATTTCCAGGTGCGCTTTTTAGCCATGATGATTACTTTATGTGTGTTTTTTAGTTCTTTTTTTCTTTAATGAATGCTAACGGTTTGTGTATGGTTAGTTACGTAAGCGACTAAGATAACAAAAAGGAACTACGCTTAGGAAATTCGGCAGAATTTCTGTGATACTCATTAACCATTTTTAGCAATTAATTATACACGGTGTAGTGGCAGTTTTTATTTTTTCTTTAAGTATATCTGTTTTTCATTCCAATCATAAAGTACAAATGCGACAGTTATCCATAGTCCAATAGCTATCAAGAGATAATAATTGAAAAGAGCTGTTCCTTCTTGAGAAATATTGAAGATAAAAAATGTAAATGCAGTTAGAGTAGCATGCATAATCATTGGTGGTATTAAGCTGTTTGCTCTGTCATAAAGCCAAACCATTATTATGCGTGTTGGTATCAAACCAGCATAATGGAAAAAGAATCCAGGTAAAAATTTTCCCAAAACTAAATTCCCGTAATTATCGCCACATCCCCAAATAACTGGTAGAAAGTGCCATGCTCCCCATAAAAGACCTATAAACCAACCAGTTTTTAAAATCCCATATCTTTCTTTTAGGTTTGGGACTGCAAAACCTGACCAACCCAGTTCTTCTAATAAACCACCACCAATAATTCCGTATATCAATCCACTTACAATTAAAGTGACTTTGTTTTCAGTAGAAAAAATATCTGGAATATATGCATCTGAAAACTGGTATAGTATTAATAGAGAAAGTCCTGAAAGAATTGGTATCGTTAAAATAGCAATTAAATATAATTTAGCGTCTAATCTCCAATTCGTTAATTTTTTAAACAGTTCTTTAAACCCCTTTTTTCCTTTTATTACACCAAGCAGTAAAAAACTTGCGACCACAGGACCCAACAAATATGGAATCATTGCGATAGGTAATAATCTATCAAATTGTGTTGGCGTTGCCGGAATCCCAGTCTGATTAGTCACAATAAGAATTCCACTCCATGAAATAATAAATGTTAGGATAAAGAAGAGCTTAACTGGATTTCTTTTTATATAAGCTTTCATGATTTTGGTTTTTTCCAAATTGCCACTAACTATTATATATATCCAATTGGGTTTACTTTCTAAATATACTACATATTTGAAAATTAATGTTTAAAAGGTAAAGCAGGGGTTAGGATAGAAAATAGCATTTTATTTTGAAACATCGTTAAAATACTCTGTTTTTGGGTTTCGAGAGCACTTCGACAAGCTCAGTATGACACCTCAGTCCGTAATGCGAGTCTTGGCCTTGTTGAGCGTTGTAGTGAGGATTATAGACCATAGATACCTGAGGCTCTCGAAGGTTATGTCCCATCAAAAGACAGTTACAATTTATCCTCCCCAAACCCCTCCAAAGGAAGGGCTTTCTGTCCAGGGAAAAGTCCTTTCCCCTGCCTAGCCGGCAGGCAGGCCTTTGGGGAGAGGATTTAGGAGAGGGGATTTACATATGCTGCCATCTCCTGGGACATAGCCCTCTCGAAGGGTGTGTGTAAATTAGAGTTATCCCTCAGGATCAATACATCATATTATCATTAGCCGATGCCTCAGGGATTTGTTGGATAGCATCCCAATGCTCAACAACTTTTCCGGTTTTATCAAACCTAAAGAAATCCATGGTAACGTATTGATCATTTCCTGGCCAGGTTTGATGGGTGTGTAGTGCTACCAAATTACCTTCAGCAATGCATCGTACAAATTGTATCGATTTGTTTGGATATTCGTTTTGCATTCTTTCAAAATACTCGATAAAACCAATTTTTCCATCTTTGACATCTGGATTATGCTGAATGTATTCATTTCCAACATATTTTTCGATGGCTTTTTTTGGGTTACCTTCATAAGCCATTTTATAAAATGCTATTGCATTCTTTTTATTATTTTCAGTAGACATATTAAACAGTTATGATATAAGTTACTTAAATAATTTTTCAAAAAGAAAGATTACTCAAAAAGATCAGAACTTAAATAGCGGTCCCCACGATCACAGATAATAGCGACCAGAACTCCACTATCCAGGGTTTCAGCCAATTTTAAGGCTGCAGTAACAGCACCACCACTGCTCATGCCAGAAAATACCCCTTCTTCTTTGGCCAATCGTTTTGCCATTGCAGTAGCTTCTTCCTGGCTTACTTCGATTACCTTGTCTACTTTGGTAGGATTAAAGATTTTGGGCAGGTACTCCTTTGGCCATTTACGTATGCCGGGGATGCGGGAGTCGTCAGTAGGTTGTACCCCTACGATTTGAATATCCCCGGAATGTTCTTTGAGGTAGGTAGATGTGCCCATAATGGTACCTGTGGTCCCCATAGAAGAAACAAAGTGCGTAATTTTACCTTTGGTATCCCTCCAGATCTCTGGTCCGGTAGTTTTGTAATGGGCTTTCCAGTTGTCATCATTGGCAAACTGGTTGAGCATCATAAAGCCTTCGTTTTTCACTTTGGCTTCGGCATAGTCCCGTGATCCTTCGATACCAATATCTTCTGAAGTGAGTGTTACTTTGGCACCAAAAGCACGCATGGTTTGTACCCGTTCTTTGGTTGAATTCTCGGGCATCACCAATTCGATATCCAGTTTAAAAATTCCTGCGATCATGGCCAAAGCGATACCGGTATTACCACTGGTAGCTTCAATTAGCCTGGTGTTTTGGTCAATATCACCACGATCGAGAGCAGATTTGATCATATTATACGCTGCGCGATCTTTAACGCTTCCACCGGGATTGTGCCCTTCGAGTTTTAGATATAAAGTAATATTAGGATTGTCTATCAGGGAAGTAGCCTTTACCAAAGGTGTATTTCCGATAAGGTCAAGAATACTATGTGACATTTACACTACTTTTTTGATCTTGATTTCTGCTGTGTTGGATATAATAGAATTTTCTGGCACAGAAGAAGTGATCCAGGCATTACCACCAATGGTACTATTGGCACCGATAATTGTGGTTCCGCCAAGAATAGTAGCATTCGCATAGATGGTTACATTATCTTCTACCGTGGGATGGCGTTTCACATTGCGCAGTTTTCTGTCTACATACAATCCCCCAAGGGTGACCCCCTGATATATTTTCACATTGTTTTTGATGATCACGGTTTCACCGATTACGATTCCTGTGGCATGATCTATAAAAAATGATTCTCCGATCTCGGCTCCCGGATTAATATCTGTGCCTGTTAATCGATGCGAGTATTCTGTCATTAATCTGGGAACCAATGGTAATCCAAATTTTAATAACTCGTGGCTTAATCTATAGATAGCTATCGCATAAAAACCAGGATATGCCATATAGATTTCCTCGATAGAATTGGCTGCGGGATCACTTTTCATAAAGGCCTGCGCATCCAGGTTTAGTTTTTTTAAGATCTCTGGTAACTTCTCGAGATAGGCCTGCCATAGTTTACTGCAGGGTCTTTCGGTTTTCCAACAGGCGAGATCTACCAGCTCTTCAAAAGTCGCTTCGAGAATGTCTATATTCTTTGCAACTTCGGTATCACTATCAAAAAGGGTATAGAAAAGTAAATTGGTAAAATACTCTGTTCTTTCTTTAAGTATATACCTCAGATTAGGATTTTTCTTTTGTTCTTCAATCTTTGCTATAATCTGATCTCGTTCTTTGCTCATCGCGGTTTGTTTGAATACTCTAGTAAATATATAGAATAAAGAATATAAAAGTCATATTTTGACATAAATCCTTACACTTTTAGAATAATAATAACAATCGGCAGGCTAAATTTATATTATTCCATAAAATTTGGTTAAAAAAACAGGAAGAATATGCTCTATTTAAATCACTTCATTATCGTCTTCTATGAAAAAAAACCTTCGGTTCAGAAATGCTTCTGAATTTTGTTTTCTTTTTATTAGCCTAACTGATATTAATCATGATTTTTTTGAGAACATGATTCTAAATTTGGTAATGAATTTAAATCCGACTATAATGAAAAAAAGAATTCCTGTTTCCAAAATTATGACTTCTGATGTTATAACCTTAAATAGTACTAATAGTTTAGAAACAGCCGAAATGCTATTCAAGAAAAATAATATTCGCCATATACCTGTAGTTAGGGGTAATGCTATTGTTGGTATGTTAAGTTATACAGATTTACTTCGTATAAGTTTTGCAGATACCATAAATGAACACGAACGTGAAGTAGACACCGTAGTTTATAAAATGTTTACTATTGAACAAGTAATGGCAAAAAATCTTGTGAGTGTAAATTCTAACACTACAGTTAAAGAAGTTGCAGAAATATTATCCAAAAGAGAATTTCATGCGTTGCCGGTTGTAGATAATGGTAAATTGGTTGGAATCGTAACTACCACGGATTTGATTAACTATTTATTAGATCAGTTCTGATCTTTTAAAACCGAATATTCTTTTTAGCGGTGAACTATTATTAGCTGTTTGTATGTCGGCAATCACCCATATAACGTATTTTCTTCTCCCTTTAGTCCCGATAGCTATCGGGAGGGGTCAAAAAGAAAATACAGAAAATTCCATTATTTACCCTTAACCCTAAAGGGAATAACGGAATTTTCTATAATTTTTGAGTAAACTGTAATTCAGAAAACAGATTTTAGTACTTTTAGGTGCAAAGTAAATTTTATGAGTATTGTACCAAAATCATCATTCGAATTTTTAAAAGAGTTAAAGAAGAATAACCATCGGGATTGGATGACCGAACACAAAAAGCGGTATCAAGCCAGTGAAAAAGAGCTAAAAGCTTTTTATGCATCTTTGGCAGAACGATTGAATGAAAAAGATGAGATCGAAAAGACAAAAGTGTTTAGAATCAATCGTGATATTCGTTTTAGTAATGATAAAACCCCTTATAATGTGCACCGCAGTGTAAGTTTTAGCAGGGCAGGGGCACATCGCAGAGGAGGATATTATTTGCGTTTAGAACCTGGAAATTCTTTGATGGCGGGCGGCTTTTTTAGCCCGGAACCCGCTGATTTATTACGCATCAGAAAAGAATTTGAAATGGATGATCAGGAAATTCGCGACATACTGGCAAATCCAAAGTTTAAGAAAGCTTTTGGTGGTTTTAATACAAATTATCAGGTGAAAACAGCTCCTAAAGGTTTCAGTAAGGAGCATCCTGCCATAGATCTGATTAAAAATAAATCATTTTTTGTTGAACATAGTTTCACAGATACCGAGGTCTTTGCACCCGATTTTATTGATAAAATAGTATACCATTTTGAGTTGCTAAGACCGTATTTTGACTATATGAGCGATGTGTTGACTACCGATTTGAATGGGGTATCATTACTAGATGATTAAATCGTTAATTTTTGACTTTTATAAGTAATTACAACCCCTTTTTTATGACCTTATAGGAAGGAATATTCTTTGGATATTCTATCAAATTTTCACCAACAAAAAATGATGATTTAATATGAAGAGAATAGCAATTAATGGATTCGGAAGAATCGGGAGAGCTGCGCTAAAAGTAATTATGAAAGAGCCAGGATTACAAGTAGTAGCTGTAAATGATTTAATGTCTATTAAAAATGCACAATATTTACTAAAATATGATAGTGTTTATGGTATTTATGACAAAGAGGTTACTATTCATGATGGTCATCTTAATGTAGACAGTCAAGAAATACTATATTTTAATCAAAGAAATCCAGAGCAGTTACCTTGGAAGGAAAATAATATTGACATTGTAATAGAAAGTACAGGTTTTTTTACGAATAGAGAAGATGCAGAAAAGCATATTCATGCTGGGGCTACAAATGTTGTAATATCCGGTCCAACAAAAAGTAAAGATACCCCCACAGTGGTACATGGTGTAAACACAGAAGAAGGTAAAACAGCGATATTTTCTTGTGCTAGTTGTACTACTAATAATATTAGCCCAGTTGTAGAGATCTTAGGGCGTACTATAGGTGTGAAAAAAGCAATTCTAAATACGATTCATGCATATACTGCTTCGCAAACTTTGGTGGATGCACCATCAAAAAAGAATCTTAGAATGGGTAGAGCAGGAGCAATTAATCTTACTCCAACCTCTACAGGAGCAGCTATTGCAACGACTAAGGCATTACCTCAATATGAAGGGAAATTTGATGGTGTGGCAATAAGAACCCCTGTTCCTGTAGGCTCTGTAAGTGATGTTACTTTTATCGCTGAGCGCGATACAACTGCAGAAGAAATTAATAAAATACTAGAAGAAGAGGCTAAAACAGATAGATACCTTAAAGTTCTGGATGTTACATATGAGCCTATTGTTTCATCAGATATACAGCAAAACCCTTATGCCGCTACTGTTGATGCTTCTATGACCAGAGTTGTAGATGGAGATTTGGTAAAGATTATGATCTGGTATGATAATGAATGGGGATTTACAAATCAAATGATTAGACAGATATTAGAGTTATAACCACGAATAAGGTCTCATCTGATTTTACTATAAAAAAACTACACCTAATCTAATTAATGCATTGCAGTTGCTCGGGTTGGGTGTTTTTTATTGTGAATTTTAACTTTTTCTTGAATAGGAATTTTTATAATGGTAACGACACCTTTTTTGTTGCTATTATTACCAAATGAGAATTCAAAACTGTGATTGTATAACGTTGATAATCTCTCTTTTATATTTCTTATTCCTATACCATGATTGATCTTACTTTTTTCGAGAGGCTTACCATTATTTTCTATATGAATAACTAACCTTTTGTCTTTTCTATAGATGTATAATTTAACTTTTAAGTCGGTTGTATCATATGAATAACCATGTTTCAGTGAATTTTCAATTATAGGCTGAATTAGCATCGCAGGTACTAATACATCATTTATATTTTCTTCTATTTTAATATCAAAATTCAAATGGTCAGAAAATCGCACCATCATAATATCAATATACTTTTTGAGAATAAGAATTTCTTTATGTAGTGGGATTAAATTGTTGTCTTTTAGTATTAAAATTTCTCTAAGTAGATCTCCTAAGTTAGCAATCATATCTTGTGCTTTTTTCTGATCTTCGCCTATTAGAGCAGAAATGCTATTAAGAGTATTGAATAAAAAGTGAGGATTTAACTGGGATTTTAAAGCCTCCATTTTAATGTTTGTAAGTTGTTTTGATAATTGAGCCTTTTGCAATTCCATTTTTGTACTTCGGTCTATATAATAATACGAATAAATGATACTTACAAAACCGACATAACCCAGGAAATGCAAATTAGAATCGTATATAATGTTAATAATGCCTTCTGCATCAAATACATCAAATACAGCATCCCCGGTAATTGTTAAGTAAATATTTCCAAAAAGATAAATTAAGAATCCAAAGAGCAATGAAAAGAAGAAATGTGCTACTATAATATATTTCCATTTATAATTTTTATTGATCATCATTTTAGTTATTACCAAAATTATAATTATAATAGGTGGTACAATGATTAAATTTCCAATCAATACATCTAGTGTGATCTCTTTCCAACTTACATTTTCAAGCTTACTTATACCTTTTAGTTTTAGTAATACCAATTTAAATATGAAAACAACATGATAGGCTAACATATAGCCAATCAGTATGAAAAATAATTTTTTATCAAGATATTTCTTCATTTCTCAATCCCATTTTAATTAAAAATTCCTTTTTATAGCTTTTGCTAATCCTAAATTGGTTGTCATCTTTCATCTTTACATTAATTATTCCATAGTTTGAATGTATTAATTCATGAACAAATTCAATATTTATTATAGTCGAACGATGAATTCTTATAAAATCAGTATGGTTTAATCGCTCTAATAGATTACTCATTGATTCTCTAAGTAAGTACTTTCTCTTTTTTGTGCAGATTTCTGCATAATAATTTGATGCGGATATGTATAAAATATCATTAGGATAAATAAATACTGTCTTATTTCTTAGAGGAACAGGTATTCTTTTAGACTGATCAATAACAGGTTCAAAATCTCGTGATTGTATATGATTGAGAAGATTATTCACTTTTTTCTGAAGTGAAGAACTATCTTTTTTATTGAAAGTATCAATTACTTTGTTTACAGAAACAAAAAAACGTTCTTCATTAAAGGGTTTTAATAAATAATCAAATGCAAAAAAATTAAAAGCTTTTAATGCATATGAATCAAAAGCAGTTACAAATATTACAACTGGTGATTTTATTGAAATTCTTTCAAGAATATCAAATCCGGTCATATCTTTTAGTTTAATATCTAAAAATATGAGATCAGGATTCGATTCATTAATCATATGTATCGCTTCTTTTCCCGTTTTGCATTGACCAATTACTTCGATTTCTGAAATTGAAGTCAATAGATTAGATATTAATTTCCTTGCAAGAGGCTCGTCATCAATTATTAATGCTGAAATTTCCATAACTATGTTGCTGTACTTATTTGTTATTGGATATACAAGATTATGTAACAATGTAGGTAAAATAATTTTGTTAATTTTTTGATAATTTCATTCACTTCAAAATGAAAAGGATTCACTTCAAAAAAAAGATGATAGACTTCAAAGTTTTAAAAATGTGATACAAAAACGATAATTTTAATAGAAAATTACGATGAGGTAGAATTGTATTTTCAGTGCTTAATTAACTAAAAATCACAAAAAAATGAGGAAATTTTATGTTTTATTATTTATCATGTTGTCTGTTGTTGGATACGGACAAAACATCACGACTATTTTAAATTCTCCAGAGGTTAATGTTGATGATGCGTTGGCTTTTGATTCTAAAGGGAATTTATATGGTTCTAATTTTGACGGGGATACGGTATATAAAATCACTCCATCTGGAGAAGTGAGTGCTTTCGTAACCGGGCTTATTAATCCAAACGGATTAGCATTTGATTCTCAAGACCATCTTTTTGTTGTAGACTACGCAAAAGACGGAAAAATACGTAAATACGATACAGAAGGAAATCTTCTAAATACCTTTATGGCGGGGGAGTTTCCTTCTGGAATAATAAAGGCGTTTGGGAGCGATGCCATGATATTTACTCGTGCAGATTTTGGCAATGTAGAAAATAATAGTATAAATGAGTTATTACCAGATGGAACGATTAGAGAAATCTATCAGGGAGCTCCACTAAGTGTTCCGGTAGGACTTACCTATAATCGTAGTGGTACTTTATATGTAGGAAACTATTTAGATAGAAAAATCTATAAATTATCCTCTAACCAAAACCAGTTAGAATACATAGCTACTGTTCCAGACTCAGGAACCAATGCTCCTTTTTTAGCTTTTATAACATATACCAGAGGATTTCTTTATGGTACTGTGTATGGAGAACATAAAATTTTTAAGATAAATCCAAGAGCCATAGATGATGTAAAGATCTTTGCTGGTAGTACTAATGGCAACTTAGACGGAGATATTTCTGAAGCTACATTTTCTTTCCCTTCAGGTATTATAACTAATAAAAGACAAGATGCACTCTATATTTCAGAATTTAATGGTTTGGGAAATATCAGAAAATTATCTTTTCGTAGATCGAGATGTGATATAAGAATTGGACTTAAAGCATATCCAAACCCTACTAGAGATGTGTTAAATATTATGGTTGAATTATCTGAGGGAGGAAACTTTAAAATAAATATATCTAATCTATTTACTAATGCTACTATATATACAAGTGATGAGGTTTTTGAAGATGAAGGTTTTCTGAAAACCATTTCAGTCTCAGATTGGCCAGAAGGTTTTTATAGACTACAGATTACTAAGGGGAGTTGTAAACGCTCTAAAATAGTAGTCGTTAGATAAAGATATATAATCAAAAAATGTAATTTTTTTATTAATTAAATATACTTTTACAAATGAAAAATATTTTAAATCTAAAAGGTATTAAAACCTTAAGTAAGAAAGAACAAAAAGAGGTTACAGGATCCATAAGACGATACCCTTGTACACAAATGGGGCGAATATGTTGTTCAAATTCTCCCGGAGGCGGAATATGCGACTTTGGAGTTTGTGTAGGGTTTGCAGGTTCTGGAGGTTGTATTTGGTACTAAATGATTATCAAAATTTAAAAGGCTGAATTCTTGAGTCTTAACTTAGAATCCAGCCTTTTTTTTCCAATGCTCTAAATTTTATATAAATGCATTCCTTGATGAACTAGTTAAACTTGACTTAACCCACCATCGACTTCTAATTCTACGCCATTTATAAAAGAAGCATCATCTGAAGCCAGAAAAAGAGCTGATTTTGCTACTTCTTCTGAAGTTCCAAAGCGCCCCAATGGTACCTGCTGTGCGAATCCTTTACCCATTTCTTCTACTACCTCCTGTGGTAATCCCATTTTATCATAAATAGGAGTGCTTATTGGGCCTGGAGCGATAGAATTAACACGTATTCCTCTAGACTTCAATTCTGAAGTTAAAACACGTTGATATGCGCGTAGCGCTCCTTTAGATGCAGAGTATATTCCTAGTCCGTCAAAACCTTTTTGATGTACAATAGAGTTGGTAAACAACACTGTTCCACCGTCACTAATATGTGGTAAAGCTTCTTTAGTCGCTAAAATGGGACCTTTTACATTAATGTTGAATACTTCATCATAGTGATTCTCGGTTATTTCATGAGTAGGAGCTACAGGAGCAACACCAGCATTTAGGAACAGAATGTCTATTTTCCCATAAGTACTGACAGCCTCTTCAATTAATCTTTTATTATCTTCAGCTATTGATACGTCTGCTTTTACAGTGATAAAATCCCCTTCTAATTCCTTAGAAACTTCATCTAATGCTTCCTGTCGTCTTCCAGAGAGTACTACTTTGGCACCTTCCTGTAAATATAGTTTAGCTGTTGCTAATCCTATTCCGCTATTGGCGCCTGTAATAACGGCAACTTTGCCTGCCAAACGACCAGGCTGATCTTGTAACTTTTTCATTTTAATTATTTTATGGTATTCATATATTTATTTGAAACAATCGTTTCAAAATAAGTTAAAAAAATTTAGTGCAATACTTTAAGTACTGTGTTTATAAGATTTCTTAGTTCTTTTTCATTCTTGTTTAGTATTCCTGTCATTCGTAGTCCCTGGATAGAAGAGAACAGATATAATGCGTATTGATTTGCTGTCTGGTCTTGATTAAAAATCTTTTCCATTTGTCCTTTATACACAATATCTTCAAGCATGGCAATCATTCTATCCTGGTTTTTTTCCATAAATGATTTAATTGAAGGCTCTTGATTTACCATTTCCGACTTACAATTAACAATCATACATCCTTTACGATCATTATCGTTTAAGATTTCGGTTAGGCTTAATTCAAAAATGGTTTCAATTGCTTCCGTTGCATTATAAGATTGTGCTAATCCCTGGCTGAAGTTATTATTATGAAAGGATTGATAGTAGGACAAAACTTCCAGAAACAGATTTAATTTGCTGCCAAAAGAATTATAGATGCTGGACCTGTTTAAGGAAGTGGCATCCACCAAATCCTGCATAGAAGTACCATTGTATCCCTTTTTATGGAATACCTCTGTAGCTTTTTGCAATACCTGGTTTCTATTGAATGTTTCTACTTTTGGCATTTTCTTATTGAAATGAACGTTTCAAAATTAATTAAAATTTCATGCCACGAATGTTATTAAAATCATAAAGTTTTTTGGAAGACTTATAATTCAAGCTTCATCATTAAATCAACTTGTGCTTCTGTACCCAGCATAAATCCATGTTTATCAAAGATTTTGAAGCCATTTCTTTCATAAAATTTTATTGCCCGAACGTTTTTATCCCAAACACCAAGCCATATATACTCTGCATTCTTGTTTTTGGCAACTTGCAGGGATTTGTCAAGTAGTATTTGGCCTGTTTTTTTGCCTTGATACTCTTTTGTAACATAGATTCGTTCTATTTCGATAGCATTGCCTTCTACAGATTCTGTTTGTGCATCTCCCGAATTTAATTTAAGATAGCCTATTATTTCATTGTTTAGTTTGGCGAAGTAAAAAATAGAATTTGGATGCTTCAGTTCTTTGGTAATATGTTCTTTGGTGAATTTCTCATTCAAATAACTCTGAATGTTTTCTTCGGTATTTACAGGAGGGCCAAAGCCATCATAAAATGTTTGACGGCCAATCTGCAGAAGTTTTTGGCTATCTTTGTGCTGTACTTTTATGATTTGAATTTCTATGGATTGTGACACAGAATTATAATTATTAAGATTGCTGCTTTTCAGACAAAATGAAGCTTCATCCCTTCATGAGAGGTTCTAAAACCAAGTTTTTTATAGAATTTGATTGCTTCCGGACGTTTTTTGTTGGTTGTAAGTTGTAACACATGTGCATTTCGTTCTTTGGCCCTTGCTATGGCCCATGTAAACATTTTTTGCCCAATACCTTTTCCCCTTTGGTCTTCCCGGATTCTAACGGCTTCTATTTGGGCTCTTATTCCTCCCTGATAGGTGAGATATTGTATGAAGCTTAATTGTAAAGTACCGATAATTTCTAAAACATCATTTTCTACAACAATAAGCTCCTGATTTTGGTCGGTATTAATGTTTTCAAATGCTTTGTAGTAACTTTCGGATAGCGGATTGGTATATTTTTCCCTCGTTTTTCCAAGTTGATCATTTGCGATCATTTTTACAATGTCTGGAATATCTTTTATGGTTGCTTTTCTAAAATTCATGATATCACATTTAGCATATACTAGATGATTCGTTTGATAACTCTTAGTTTATGAGTGTACACACGCTTTTCTGTATTGTAGATTCCGGTATGATCTATACGATCTACACGTACTTTGCCATGTGCATGGATAATATAGTTGTCTTTCATCATGATACCTACATGAATAATAGCACCTTCTTCATTATCAAAGAAGGCCAAATCTCCGGGTTCACTTTCTTCAATAAAACTTAGGGCTTCTCCCTGGCCGGCTTGTTGTGATGCATCACGTAATAATTTGTATCCATTAAGTTTATACACCATTTGAGTAAAACCACTGCAGTCTATCCCAAAATTTGTTTTTCCACCCCATAGATACGGGGCATTCAGAAATAAAAAAGCAGTATCGACTATATGTGCTTTGGGCTGCGTTTCAATAATTCTATGACCTTCATATTGGTGCTTAAAAAAATCTAATGCGCCTAATGATGCTCCTAATGGAATAAGGGTTAACTGATTTTCTTCAGAACTCACAAATTCTACCAAATCACCAGCCAAACACAGAGACTGATTATCAAATGTATTGTAATTGTCTTCTGTGATTTCTATAAATTGTTTGTTATCAACCCAACCTTCATAGTTATCAAAGGCCAATCGTATTTTACTCCATTTTTTTCTTTGTTCCAATACCTTAAAATGTTCTCCATATAACACTTGAGAAACCATTTCACTGGTATCCTGAGGTTCGAGGCGTAAAGGGACAATACTTAAATTACAAATACCGTATTGCATGAATTTTTTATAGAAACTAGACGATTAGATACTCTAGATATTAAACAATAGAATGTTAGAACTGAGAAGTTAGCGATCAAAATCAACTAAAACCCATAATTTTCAACTTATAATTATACATGTTCTATAACCATGGCCGATGCACCGCCACCGCCATTACAGATTGCAGCGGCACCTATTTTGGCATTGTTTTGTTCTAAAACACTCATCAGGGTGATCAAAATTCGCACTCCAGAACAGCCCAAAGGGTGTCCTAAAGATACCGCACCACCATGTACATTGGTATTTTTATCGCTAAGACCAAGAATTTTCAGGTTTGCCAGCCCAACTACAGAAAAAGCTTCATTAAATTCGAAGAAATCTACATCATTTAGTGTAATTCCTGCTTTTTCGATAGCTTTTGGTAATGCTTTGGCAGGAGCTGTGGTAAACCATTTTGGCTCTTGTGCTGCGTCTGCATAGCTTTTTATTTTCACCAGGGGGGTGAGGCCAAGTTCAGCTGCTTTTTCTGCACTCATCACTACAACCGCCCCGGCACCATCATTAATTGTTGAAGCATTTGCTGCGGTTACGGTACCATCTTTGGAAAAAGCAGGTCGTAATGCCGGAATCTTCTCCATTTTTACATTTTTATACTCTTCATCTTCGGTTACCATAACAGGCTCGCCCCGACGTTGCGGTACTGCAACGGGTACCACTTCATTATCAAATTTACCTTCTGCCCATGCTTTTGCCGAGCGCTCATAAGATTGAACGGCATATGCATCTTGATCTTCTCTGCTAAAGTCATATTCTTTTGCGCATAGATCTGCACAAACTCCCATAGCATTCTGGTCATAAACATCAACCAACCCATCTTTTTGCATACCGTCTTCGAGGGTTTGAGGGCCAAATTTATGTCCAACCCTAAGCCTTACATAGTGGGGGATCAGACTCATATTTTCCATGCCTCCGGCAACTACAATATCTGCATCACCTAGTGCAATGGTCTGTGCAGCATGCATTACTGCTTTCATACCACTGGCACACACCTTATTTACGGTAGTACAGGGTACGGTGTCTGGAATTCCAGCTCCTAATGCAGCTTGCCTTGCGGGGGCTTGCCCGTTTCCTGCCTGCACCACATTACCCATAAATACTTCCTGAACTAATGAAGGATCGAGATTTATTTTATTCAACGCACCTTTTATTGCTATAGACCCCAACTGGGTAGCAGGAACAGTAGATAGGTTTCCCAAAAAACTTCCGATAGGTGTCCTTGCTGCAGATACGATTACTACTTCTTTATTCATTATATATGTTTTAATTGTGTGTATTGTTATGATGCGAATTTAAGGATTTTTGAAGGATCTACATAGTGAAGTTTGAAGTTGGAAGTCGGGAGTCCGGTGTCGGATGTCGGAAGACCGGTGATGGATGTCGGATGTCCGAAGTCGGGTGTTGGGTGTTGGGTGTCGGAAGACCGGTGACGGATGCCCGAAGTTGGGTATCGGGAGTCGGAAGTCCGAAGTTGGAAGTTGGAAGAAAGTTATTGGAAGAAAGTTATGAACTATTGCATAGCCAGGCAGATTTTGAATTTGGAATTTGTGATTTAGGGCTTGGTTTTTGAGTCATAATTATTTGTGGCGGGCCAGGTGTTTTCAGCATTAGATTTTAGGATACTTTGTACTTTGTATCTCGCACTTCTAACTTTGATTTAGTACTTTTGAGTAATTTTTACTGTATGAAAAGATTTTTAAACAGACTATATAAAAGGCAATCCGCGATTTATAGGATTTTTCTTTTTTTATGTACTACTACGCTGATTGTGTATTTATTTCCGAAGGGAGGGATATTTAAATATGAATTTACAAAGGGAAAACCCTGGCAATATGAAAATTTATATGCTCCGTTTGATTTTGCCATTGCAAAGACCGAAGAGGAAATAATAACCGAAAAAAAACGAATAACAGACAATGTTATTCCATATTTTGAGTATGATACTATTATAGCCATTACAGCAAAAGAGTCTTATGACAACGCTTTTTCAAGTTATCTTAAAGTTTTAAATCAAAGTAGTTCTCGCGATCAGGCCAAACTATTTGGAAGAATACTTTTGAATGATATTTACCGGTATGGGGTGCTACAGGAATCATATTCTTACGGAAATAAGAGACAGATTTTTTTAAACAAGGGAAATGAGGCTGAAGCAATCACTTATGGCCAAATTTTAACCCCTAAGGTATTGACCAAACTTATAAATTCAAGAATAGACAAAAGCGAATACACCAAGTTTAAAAGTGATTTTGTGGCATTGTTTTATGATCTTATCAAACCAAATGTAAGATTAAATGAAAAATTAACCGGAAGTACCCTGGAGAATGAATTGGCAAAAGTACTTACCACCAGAGGAGGAGTTTCCCGCGGAAGTAGAATTATTGCCAAAGGAGAAGTAGTAGAAGGAGATAAGTTACAGATATTAAATTCTCTTAAGGCAGAGTATGAATCCCAGGTTTGGAGTGATAAGAATTTTTATTGGATCGTGCTTGGGTATTGCCTTCTGGTTTCCCTTGCGCTTATGATGCTACTACTTTTTATTCGAAAGTACAGGCAGGATATCTATGAAAATAACACACAGGTAACATTTATCTTTTTTAATATTCTTTTGATGGTTTTGGTTACCACATTGGTGGTCAAATACAAATCTGAATATATTTATGTGGTTCCTCTTTGTATTTTGCCATTGGTATTAAAGGCATTCTTTGATTCGCGATTGGGGATGTTTACTCATGTAATTACCGTATTGATATTAGGTTTTGTCGTTCCTAATAGTCATGAGTATACTTTTTTACAAATTATTGCAGGAATTGTAACGATACTTACGATTTCAGAATCCTTTAAACGTGCCAATTTGTTCATCTCTGTTGGTCAAATTACACTGATCTATATTCTTGCCTATATTGCATTTCATGTAATTCATGAAGGAAGCATAAGCAATATAAACTGGACCACAGTAGGGTTATTTGTGATTAGTGGATTTGCTACATTGATCGTACACCCATTGATTTATGCATATGAAAAGATTTTCGGATTGATTTCAGACGTGTCTTTGTTAGAACTTAGTGATACCAATTCGGTGTTACTTAAAGAGTTGTCTAATAAAGCCCCGGGAACATTTCATCACTCGCTTAATGTTGCTAATATTGCAGAGGCTGCAGCCAGCGAAATAGGAGCCAATGCCATGCTGGTAAGAGTAGGGGCTTTGTATCATGATATTGGTAAAATGGTGAATCCTACCTATTTTACAGAGAATCAATCTGGATCGGGCAATGCTCATGATGTTTTGTCACCAAAAGAAAGTGCAAAGATCATTATTAACCATGTTATACGCGGGGTAGAGATTGCCAAGAAGTATAATTTACCAGATCGTGTTATTGATTTTATCAGAACACATCACGGAACAAGCACTGTATATTATTTTTATACGAAAGAAAATGAAAGCAATGAAAATGTAAACGTTGAAGATTTTCAGTATCCCGGACCTAAACCTTTTTCTAAAGAAACTGCTATTTTGATGATGAGTGATAGTGTTGAAGCTGCCTCTAAAAGCCTTAAAAACCCTACCAGCAGTTTGATAGACTCTTTTGTTGAAAAAATTGTCAATAAGCAGATGGAAAATGGCCAATTCTTAAATGCCAATATCACCTTTAAGGAAATCCAGCAGGTGAAGAAAGTCTTTAAACGTAAACTCACCAATATTTATCACCTTAGAATTGAATATCCCGAGTAGTTGATGAGTTTGTTTGTAAGTGAGTTGTTGAGTGATTATCAGGATTATCCTTTTTAAGATTATGACCAAATAGTTATGAGTGATTATATAGTTTACACTCAAACACTCAAACCCTCAAACACTCAAGCCCTCACACTCAAATACTTCCTATCCATCCAAAATGTCCCAAAAGGGATGATAGAACAAAGCAGTACAATCCCAAGTGTTTTATTATTCCATTGTTTTTCGGGTTTCATGAGAAATGCAAATACTACATAACCCAGAAATAAGAACCCATGTGCCATACCAATCACTTTATTGGGTTCTGGGGATTCAAAAAGATATTTTAAAGGCATGGTTACAAAAAGGATAAGTAAGTATGAAATTCCTTCCAGGTAACTGATGAATCTAAAACTTGTAATCATAGCGGTTATATTGATTATTATAAATTATTTGTTTGTGTTAAAATTTAATTCAAATACTTCTAGGTTAAAATATGGGATAGCAGCTAATAAGTGATCAAAAATATCTGCCATTATTTTTTCATAATTTTTCCATATTTTATCATTACTAAACGCATATATCTCTAGAGGGGTTCCTTGTGCAGAAGGAGCTAATTGACGGCTCATGATCATCATTTCTTTATTAATATATGGGTGATTCTCAAGATACGATTCGACATAGATTCTAAAAACCCCCATATTCGAAAGATTTCTTCCGTTTATCGATATGCTTTTATCTATGTTGTGCTCTTGGTTATAATTATCAATTTTATGTTGAGCTTTTTCAAGATACTCTTTGATAATCTCAATTTTTTGAAGCCTGGCAGTATCTTCCTCTGATAAAAAGGAAATACTAGTTGTTTTGATTAATAAAGACCTTTTTATTCTTCTTCCACCAGAATCCATCATACCCCTCCAATTTCTAAAAGACTCAGAAGTAAGATAGTATGTGGGGATTGTGGTAATAGTTTTATCAAAGTTCTGAACTTTCACAGAGGATAAATTGATCTCGACTACATCACCATCGGCTCCATATTTTTCCATAGTGATCCAATCTCCAATTCTTACCGTATCATTTACAGAAACTTGTATACTGGCAACAAAACCTAGAATGGTGTCTTTAAAAATTAAAAGAAGTATAGCAGACATTGCTCCCAGAGCAGTTAAGAATGTCCATATTGATTTTCCTGTAATCGAAGAAAAGATTAGAATAACCCCAATAGACCAGGCAAATATCATAAATACCTGGATGTAGCTATCTATGGGTTTATCTTTAAAAGAATCCAAAGATTTTAAGAAATCCCTAAAGGTTCTTAATATGCTTCTCACAATCCAAATCACCAATACGATAACCATAATATCGAATACTACTTCAAGGTATTTTTCTGTTGTGGGATAAGCAATGAATAACATGGGTACAATCCAAATTATTATAGAAAGCGGAATGATGTGGGCGAGGTGATCAAAAGTTTTGTTTTTTACTAAGTAGTCGTCAAAGATATTTTTTGATTTTGAAGCATATGCTTTGAAAATAGAGATGACTATTCTTCTTGTTATCAAGTCTAGTAAGAATAGGAATAGCATTAATACACAAATTCCTATGATAAGGTTTAAGAATTCTGAAGCCTCTTCAGAAAAACCTTTAGAAACAAAAAGGTTATAAAAATAACGGGTTAATTCTTTCATGAGCGCTTTAATCTAGATTTTGTGCAAAACTATGATTAAAGCTTTTGATAAAAAATAAATCGCTTTGTTTATTGTAATAAACAAAGCGATTTAAAAAGATTGTTGATATATCAGTGATTAAAACTTATAGTTTAATGATAAATTAAACAAAGTTCCTAACTGACTAAAATGGAATCCATTATAAGACATTTGAGAATATCTTTGATTAAAAGTAATCAAGTTGTCTACAATATCTTCTACAGGTACGCCTGCCGGCACACGACCTCCTAATCCTGCAGGAGTTACTGCTCCATTTAAAACTCGATCACCAGATGCTGAAAGTGATTTAAATTCTCGTTCTGGTAATATATTAAATATATTATTAACATTTACTGCTATTGTTATTTTATCAGTTGCGTTATAGTTAATTCCCAGATCGGTAACTACTTTGGTCAAGAACTCAACACTTAAATCAGACTTTCCATCTACATCGGCTGCTACCGGAGTAACATCTAAGAAATTTTCTACGTCTTGTAATCCCACGTTTCTAAATTTGGTTGGACCAAATAAGGTGTTATTTAGCGAAAAACTAAACTTGCCAATATCATAGTTAGCACCTAATATTGCTTTAAATTCTGGTCTAGAGGTAAAGAATAAAGCTTCTTGTGTTTCATTGACTACAGATTGACCTGCTTGTTCAACAAGTGCAGGATTCTTTACGTCTCCATCTCTTTCATTCTCGATCATATAATTACCAGAAAGGCTAAATCCTAAAGTTCCTTTGCTTATTCCTATATTTTTATAGTTAGCAACAAGATCAATACCTGAAGTTCTGGTATCAATTGCATTAACAAAAAAGCTTACATCAGTCAAATTGTTAGCTCTAAGAACGTCATCCAATGGAGTGGTACCAATATTTACTCCATTAGCATCAGTTGCGGTAGCTCCAATCTCTGTACTTAAGACAATTCTGTCGTCTACCTGAATGTTATAGTAATCTATAGTAAAATTGATATTCCTATTGATTTTTGCACCAATCCCTACAGTAAAGTTGGTAGATTCTTCTGCATCTAATTGAGGAATATCTAATAATCTGGCTTGTGGAGATACATTATTGACTAATCCTCCAACCTGGATTCCCTGACCCGGAACAAAAGAAAATTGGGCTCTTTGTGTATATATTTGATGTAAGGTTGGTGCTCTAAACCCTGTAGATATAGAAGCTCTTAGCGTTAATTTATCTTCTAAAAACTTATATCTAGAACTTAATTTCCATACAAAAGCTTCACCAAAATCACTATAATCTTCTAAACGAACAGTAGCATTCACAAGAAAATCTTCTGTGATATCTGCAGAGACATCAAAATAACCACCAAAATTGTATCGATTAAATTTACCAGAATTCTCTGGTCTGTTACCACCAAAGGAATCTGATCCACCACCATCATAAGAGGCAAGATCTCCTTCAGTAATTTCAAAAACTTCTGTTCTAAACTCTGCTCCAAAACCAATACTTATTTGATCAGAAACTAATTTTGCTATATCAATATTCCCTACACTATGTCTAAATATTGTACCTCCCGGATCAAATGATACAGGACTATTTTCTCTATATAAATCTGTACCCCCAATGACTTCACCAGGATCAACAATCCCATCACTATTTGCATCATTCCATGTTAGTGGAGATAATACGGTATTGCCATTATGTGTGTTGTTTACAGAATATTCTTGAGAGTTACCCCCTGTTGTGTAACTAAGGTCATAATTCCAGCCGTTCTTTCTGGTTTTAAACCCAATAGTTGCATTATAGTCATTTAGATCACCTTCAAAAGTAGGAAGATATCCATCATATCCATTACCGTCAAATGTATTTCCATTGTCATCTGTATATGTATTTCCTGTGGTTAATGGGTTGGCACCAGGAAAGAAATTACCTAAATATTCGAAATCATCAATGTCTCTCCAATATGGAGTTCTATAATTCGCAAAACTATTTACCTTCTTATATACATAAGCGCCATTCATGTAAATTTCAGTATTTTCATTGATATTATATCCACCATTTACCAAAAATTTTGCCGCTGCTGTTTCTGGAGATCCATTGATGTTTCCTGCATCAGGGCGTCTGGATAAGAAACCTTGGATGTCTTCCAGTCTTTCTCCAATCCTAGTACCTCCAAAATCTATAAATTCACCAAGAGCATCTACATCACCAGGGCGGTTTGCCAGACTTACTTTAGAGAAATCTACAGTATAATTAAAGAATCCTTTATCTTCGCCTATAGAAGCCCCATTGTTAAGGCTTATTCCTATGTTTTCTCCATCTCCTTCAGATGTGATTCCTGTTCTAAGAGTTACAGAGCCATCTTCATAATTATCTTTCAGAATAATATTCATAACGCCGGCAATAGCATCAGACCCATATTGAGCAGATGCACCGTCTCTTAATATTTCTACCCGTTTGATAGCATCTGTGGGTATTGCAGAAATATCTGATCCTGTTTCACCTCGTCCCGGTGAGGTTTGTGTATATAATAATGAGCTTAAGTTTTTACGCTTACCATTGATAAGGATCAATGTTCTACTGGGCCCCATATTTCTTATTTCATAAGGGTCCAGTAATGAAGTTGCATCATTAACAGGTGTTTGCACCGTGTTAAAGGATGGGATTTTATATTGTAAAGCTTTATCAAATGTTATTTGACCGGTAGAGGTTAATTCTTTTGCCGGTAATACATCTACCGGAAGTGAAGAGGTAGTATTACTTCTTGGTAAAGCCCTGGAACCTACCAGTATAATTTCATCGAGTTGTGAACCACCAGATAAGGTTACATTGATGGCAGATTGAGAATTTACAGCTATTTCCTGGGTATTAAACCCTACATAACTAAAAACTAAAGTACCTTCTGGATCTACCTCGATACTATACTTACCATCAAAATCTGTTGTAGAACCATTGTTGGTTCCCTTTTCAATAATGTTTACTCCCGGTAATGGAGAACCCTCAGTGTCTTTTACAACACCAGTTACTGTTTGCTGTGCAAAGCATAAACCGGTGGATAATACGATTAAAATGAGTGTGAGTTTTTTCATAAAATAATGTTTAATTAAAATGATTTGTTGCGTTAAATATATCTAAAAAACATTCTTTTAACACATTATTTTAACAAACTCTTTTAATTTTTTTTTAAACTAGTGTGAAAAAACCATAGGTTATATCTGGTTTTAGCATATTAGTTATCAATTCTTAATAAGTACAATCTGATTTTATAGGATTATAGACATCAGAAAACAAAAAGGAACTATGGTTAAAATAGTTCCTTACATAATCTCATTTAACTTTTATGACACGCTAAAGACATACAGAATTTGAGGGTAAGAGGCATAGGGGAGCTCCCCATTCACCTCCGCAAGCGAGACATTCTTCTTCTGTTCTGGGCCACCAACCCGAACCCTTGATGGTTTCTTTTTCTTTTCTTTTAAGTTTTTGAACTCCTTTTTGATTTAAAATTTTGTACAACATGATAATTAGGTTTTAAGGTTACTACATGTTTTTTAAAAGCAAGGTTTAAGATAAAGAATATTTACCTGGTTTGTAATGAGTCTTATACGTAAAAAATAAAGGGGTTAACTATATTAAAAACAAAAAAGCCGGAAGTATATACCTCCGGCTTCAATTTTTTCGATTATTTTAAAGACCTCTAGTTAGCTTTATAAACAGTTGTAATTACCTGATCTGATTTAGGGTCATACATTTCTAAAATAAAGTTCTTATCCTTGTCAAAATGGCCCAGGCAATTATCTTTTCCACCCGAGTTTACAATATAGTAGCCATTGCTTAATGGCCGTGCTTTGGAAACCTGGTTTCCTGATTTATTGAAAAAGGTCATAACATAGCCTTTCCCGTCAGAAATTTTGGTATACCCTTCGACATCACCTGCAGCAGTATGAGATTTTTGTACCTGTACTTGCTGATCGGTATAAATGGCCGTTTGATTGGTTTTATCTTCATCACCAGGATTTAATTTTATTTCACTTTTCTTGGTAATCACCTCCTGCTTTTTGATCACTTTTTCTTCGCCATTAGGTCCTTTGATGCGAATAATTTTGGTGACCGTTTCTTTTGACGAGTTTTCTTTCGGTTTGCTTCCTTGTGATTGTGCAAAAACTGTAGTTGCACAACTTACTAATACCAGTGTAATAAGATTTTTTAGAGTTTTCATGTGTCTATTAATTGGGGTATAAAATTACAAAAAATATAAAAAACAGTAAATTCTTGTCTTTTATGATACAAAGAAATACACTAAATAGGTGTGGTTAGAGCATGTTTAAAAAAAATATCACCGTATACATTATCTTATAAATCAGTATTTGTTTACTAAGGATGAATAGCATTATCTTTGCACTCTCAAAATTGAGATCATTACTTAAAAATATCTCTCATATTATAATATAATTACTATGAAAGCAGGAATTGTAGGATTACCCAATGTTGGAAAATCGACCTTGTTTAATTGTTTGTCTAATGCAAAAGCACAGAGTGCCAACTTTCCGTTCTGTACTATAGAACCTAATATCGGGGTAGTAAATGTACCAGATACCCGATTAGAAAAGTTAGAAGAATTAGTGGATCCCGAACGTGTTATTCCTGCAACTGTAGAGATTGTTGACATTGCAGGGCTGGTTAAAGGGGCCAGTAAAGGTGAAGGTTTGGGAAATCAGTTTTTAGGAAATATTCGTGAGACAGATGCCATTATACACGTTTTGAGATGTTTTGATAATGATAATATCGTTCATGTTGATGGTTCTGTAGACCCCATAAGAGATAAAGAAACAATAGATATCGAATTACAACTGAAAGACCTGGAGAGTATAGATAAAAAATTAGACAAGGTAAAACGAGCAGCCAAAACGGGTAATAAAGATGCTCAAAAAGAAGAAGCTATTTTATTGCAACTCAAAGAAGGACTGGAAGCAGGAATCTCGGTTAGAGCTATCGATATAGCCGAGGTTGATCGCCTGGGATTTGTTAAACCGTTACAGCTTATTACCGATAAACCCGTATTATATGTTTGTAATGTAGATGAAGGATCTGCAGTAAGTGGAAATGAGTATGTTGAAAAAGTAAAAGTTGCCATAGCCTCAGAAAAAGCAGAGATTATTGTTTTGGCGGTGGGTACCGAAGCAGATATAACAGAATTAGATGACTATGAAGAGCGACAGCTGTTTTTGAACGATATGGGATTGGAAGAACCGGGATCATCGGTTTTGATTCGTGCAGCATACAAGCTATTAAATCAGCAAACTTATTTTACCGCAGGGGTAAAGGAGGTGAGAGCCTGGACTGTTACTGTAGGGGCTACAGCACCACAAGCGGCAGGTGTGATCCATACCGATTTTGAAAAAGGTTTTATTCGCGCCGAAGTTATCAAATATGATGATTTTATTAAATACGGTAGTGAGGCCAAAGCCAGAGAAGCCGGAAAATTAGGAGTAGAAGGCAAAGCCTATGTTGTAAATGATGGCGATGTAATGCACTTCTTGTTCAACGTATAAAACATTTTTAACGACTATTTCTGCGAGATTTGCCTGGTGATCTCTGCACTCATGTATTAATCGTATAATTCTTACCCCAGATTTTAGAATTCCTGCTTCCCGCCAGGTACGGTATCTCCAGAAACTTTATATTTGGTTCCTGACCTTGTAGTGGGGCTGTTGGGTATCGTAATTCAGAAGTGATATGTGTATTTTTAAAAAATGAATACTATTATTTTTGAGAAATGCAAAACACTAAAGTATCTTCTTACGGAATTATACTAGCCATCGTTGGTATTGTTTTATTTTCTGCCAAAGCTGTATTGGTCAAATTGGCTTATCGATACGAGATAAGCTCAGAGCATTTATTACTTTTTAGAATGCTATTCTCCTTACCATTTTATGTAACGGTTGTTTTGTTTAGCAAGCCTGCGGCCAAGGAGAATATTAAAACCAAAGATTATGTATGGATTTTGTTTTTCGGATTTGTAGGGTATTACCTGGCAAGTTACTTCGATTTTCTTGGTTTACAGTATATCAAAGCGGGATTAGAGCGAATTATTTTATTCTTATACCCAACACTGGTTATTATTATTTCAAGGATTTTCCTGAAAAACATAATAACCCGCCAGCAGATATTCGCCATAATACTCACATATTTGGGAGTGCTTATTACATTCTGGGGAGAATTTCAGCTTGATACCACACATCTCTTTTTAGGAGTGTTTTTGATTTTTTTAAGCGCTTTAACATATGCTACTTATCTGGTTGGGAGTGGGTGGTTGATTCCAAAATTTGGAGTAATTACATTTACATCCTACGCAATGATCGTTTCTTCGTTATGTATCATTATTCAATACTTGATTTTCGATCGTGGAGATATTATGGGTTATCCGATAGAATTATATCTGATATGTATAGCAATGGCGACCTTTTCAACTATTATTCCATCCTATTTAGTTTCGGCTGCTATTGCAAGATTAGGAGCTTCTAATTTTTCGATTATTGCTAGTCTGGGGCCTTTTTCCACCATTATTTTGGCCTTTTTCTTTTTAGGTGAAAGCCTATCATGGATACAGTTTATTGGATCGGGGATAGTGATTTTCGGAATTTATGTAGTCTCACGAAAGATAGGCACTTAAGATAAAAAATATACCAGACCCGTCAGACTGCTTAAAAAGCTTTTTTTGCGTTTGCTAATATACTACGTTATTCTCAAATAATGTTTTATTTCTTTTTCCTATGGAAAGACATAGATGTAGCAACAAAATATATGCAGTTCTTGCAGGCAAACCTGTGGTAACTACACTTTTTAATGCCACGGAAGGTCTTTTTGCTGTCATGGCTGAAGCTCTAGCTGTCATGGCTGAAGCTCTAGCTGTCACGGCTGAAGCTCTAGCTGCCATGAATGAGAACAAAGCTGCCTTAATTGAAGCTTTTACTGTGTTTAGCACAGTTTCCCGGTTGTCAACCATAGTATCTCTAAGGTATTTTCTTCCAAATGTCTGGTCTGGGACACTATACTTTTTAACATGACAGGAAAGAACAGGTGCATGATTGTAGCAACACCGGTACTGATTGCTATCGGGGACAGTGAGGGTAGCCATTACATGGTAGTAGCGATTATAGACAAAGACAGTACTAGTGTCCCTTCTGTCCCTGATCCCGATGTCAATTATGATCATACCCTGCTTCGCGATACCCACATCTTTTAACATAAAGATTTTTAGGCCTAGCCTAGACATCCCTGCTAAAGGCAGCAGGCCTTCCTCTCCGGCACAGTTCGCCCATAGCTATCGCCAATGTCGTTCTCAGAGGGAGAAAGGACTCATAAAGCTTATAAAAGTTAATTGTCAATATGTTTTAAACCGAGTTCACGTTAAATAGTGTCTGGTCGGAAATAGGCGTTTTTTATAATTTGAATTATTTTTGATGGGATTTTAATTTTCTTTTTTGACGCAGATGCCTTAGCATCAGGCGATAAAAAACAAATAAAAATAGCGCAAAAAGAAACAAATTTAATAATGATATATTTCCGACCAGACACTAAATAGCCCAAAATATAGAATTAATCCGCATCTTATACCTTTATTCCGATAGTTATCGGGAGGGGAAAAAGTTGAAGAAATAGCTTCTAAATGCACAATGGGTTATACCAGTATAAAATGTATCGATACTATTTTATGCGCTTTTTGATTTTTTTTTCAGTAAATTAACAATCAAATTGGGATTTCTTGCTAATTGGGATGCGTTTTCATAAATGAAATATTTGGCAAGTATACTAAGCATGTGTAATTAATTACTGGGGGGCTTGAGATTACAAACACTATTATATTACTTTTTTTTCTTTGGATATATTATTTATGGTAAAGAGGTCTATGGCAGTAAAGGGTCTTTATCAGCAAAGAATCTATGCTATGAAATTATCTTACCAGATAGTGAAGGGTCTGGATTTACAGATAGTGCTGAAACTAATTTTGTTACGAATACATATCAGAATGCTCTGGAAGTTATTGAAGGGGAAAAAGAATATCTAGCCGAAATCACAAGAAAACAAAGGATAATTAATATTCTTTCTATTGGTCTTATAGTATCATTGGTAGGCGTATTTTTCTTTTATCGAAGATACCATTCCAAAAAAAAACTCAATGATGTTTTAAGAAGGAAAAATGAAGAATTACTCGAAGCAAAAACGGAAGCAGAGAAACTTACCAATATTAAATCACAATTTATTTCTACAGTAAGTCATGAACTTAGGACCCCACTTTATGGTGTGGTAGGTATTACTACATTATTGTTAGAAGAAAAAGATATCGCAACGAAACACAGAAAGTTGCTGGACTCCTTAAAATTTTCTGGAGATTATCTGCTGGATTTGATAAATAAAGTATTGAAAATAAGTAAGATAGAGTCTAGTACCGAAAAGTTGACAAAAACACCAACGAACCTTCTTCAACTTTCTGAAAATATTTTACACTCATTTGATTATCAGGCAAAAAACAAAAACAATGAGTTAATATTAGAAGTGCAGGAAGAACTCCCTGAAGTACTGCAGGTGGACTCTCTTAAACTATCCGAAGTGCTGATCAATTTAATCGGAAACTCATCAAAATTCACCGAAAATGGTAAAATATGGCTCAGAATTAAAATAATTTCATTGCAAAAAGATACGATCACCATCCGCTATGAAATTGAAGATAATGGTGTGGGGATTCCCGAAGATAAAAAAGAATTTGTGTTCGAAAAATTTTCCCAGGTAGGCAGAGAATTCAACAAATCTGAAGGAACAGGTTTGGGGTTGTCTATAGTAAAAAACCTATTGGAGATGATGGATAGTGAAATTCATTTGGATAGTAACGAAGGAAGAGGTACTAAGTTTTATTTTGATCTTACTTTAGAGATCATTGATGAAAAAGAAGATGACGAATTAAATGTTAATGTCAATGCCAATGGTATCACTCCTATGTATAGGAAAATATTGGTAGCCGAGGATAATAAGATCAACCAGATAGTAACCAAGAATCTTTTAAACTTGATCGGATATGACTGTACTATTGTCGAAAATGGCTTTAATGCATTGCAAATGGCACAAAAAGAAGATTTTGACCTGATCCTGATGGATCTTAATATGCCATATCTCAATGGTATTGAAGCAACAAAACGAATACGAGAGTTTGATCAATCTACACCGATTATTGCGCTCACTGCTTCAGAGTTAAGCGAGGTAGAAGAAGAGTGTATCACTATAGGGATGAATGATATTATTAATAAACCATTGAACAAAAATGACCTTAGAAATATAATTGCTAAGAACTTACAGCCATAAAGATTTATTGACCTGCTAATTTTTGATGTCCATTTTACTTTAAGGATTGCCCCCAGAATAGAGGTTTTCTTATAAAAAGTAATAAAAATATGTCAAAGTCTTTGCAAATTGTATATTTTGCAGGTAAAAATTGCTATACTAGCTTCTTTTTTTAGTCTAGTCATAGTAAATAGTTAATTTAATCAAATGAAGAACATTTTAACCAGGATTTCCATTGGTTTACTACTAATAGGATGCGGAACCAAAAGCCCAACAAATGATATAGCTACAAACGTTCCTATTGTTGCAGCAATCGATTTAACTCAAACAACAGATGACAAAGTTCCGGTAGTAATAAATCCAGGGCGGTTTGTTCAGGATTCTGTTACATACTATCTTCCTAAAGTAGTTCAGGGAACCTATGCAGTAAGTGATTTCGGAAAATATATTGATGACTTTAAGGCATTTGATTATGAAGGCAATGAAATCAAAACTGAAAAAGTGGATACCAACAGTTGGTTGATTATCAATGCTAAGCAACTGGATAAAATAAGATACGAAGTTAATGATACCTATGATATTGAAAACATCCAAATAGGAGCTCCTTTTTCCCCCTCAGGGACAAATATAGAGCCAGAAAATTATGTGCTTAATCTACACGGTTTTATAGGGTATTTTGATGTATTAAAAAATAATCAATATGGGCTGAATGTAACAGCTCCAGCCGATATGAAGAGAACTTCTGCCTTGCATAAAATAGGAACAGTCGCTAGCGAAGATGGGTCAAATACAACCGATAAGTATTTTGCCAGTCGGTATTTTGAAATTACCGATAACCCGATGATGTATGGAAATCTTGATGTTGAAGAGTTTCAGGTGGGAGACATTAAAATTGTTTTAAGTATATATTCTCCAAATAAAGTACATACGGCGGCAAAGATAAAAGAAACGGTATTTAAAATGATGAAAGGGCAAAAAACCTATCTGGGTGATATTAATAGTACTCCCCGATATGATATATACTTATATTTGGCAACCGGAACCACCAATTCTCCTACAGGTTTTGGGGCTTTAGAACATCATACTTCTACTGTGGTAGTTTTGCCCGAGCAAATTGATGACGAAGCTTTGGCTTTGGCTATGATCGATGTAGTATCTCACGAATTTTTTCATATCGTAACACCACTTAGTGTGCATTCTGAAGATGTGCATTACTTTGATTATAATAACCCAACATTTTCTAAGCACTTATGGATGTATGAAGGGGTAACTGAGTATTTTGCCACACTTTTTCAGGTGAATCAGGATCTGGTAGACGAAGAAGAGTTTTATGAAAAGATAATGGGTAAAATTCAAAGTGCCAGTGGATTTGATGATACAATGAGTTTTACCAAAATGAGTGAGAATATATTAGAGCAGCCGTATGCTTCAAACTATGTTAATGTATACGAAAAAGGAGCTCTAATTGGTATGTGTATCGATATTTTAATGCGCGAAGAAAGTAATGGCAATCGAGGGATTCTTTCTTTGATGAAGGAATTATCATTGAAATATGGCAAAAATAAACCTTTTGAAGACGATAAAATTATTGATGAGATTACCGCAATGACATATCCTTCGATAGGAGAATTCTTAAAGAAACATGTAGAAGGAACAACACCAATTAATTATGAAGAATTTTTTGTTAAAGTTGGCCTTACTATAAAATCTGAAAAAGTAGCAACCAACTATATTCAGAATTCCGGAGCGTTGATCGTTGCAGGAAATCAATCAAAAGGAACTATTTTCTTTACCGAATTAGTGGAAGAGAATAGTTTTTGGGCAGACAACGGTGCAAAACCAAATGATGATATTATAGAAATCAACGGAACCAAATTAACATTGCAGAATGCTAATAGCATATTAGGAAGCACTTTGCAATGGCAGGAAGGAGATGATGTCGAAGTTAAGCTTGGTAGAGCAGGTGAAGAAGTGATGATAAAAACCAAAATCACCAAATCTTTTACCAATGGTAAAAAACTGTCGGTTGCAGATAACCCTTCAAAAGAACAATTAGACCTTAGAAATGCCTGGTTAAAAGGATGATATTACAGTATTAGACAAACTACTCAAGATGAGTTCAAATCCTTAGACTTGAAAAACTCTAAAAAGAGGTTAATATCCTGAAATTGAATGGAAGAAAGTATGCAAAATTTAATTAAGGGCTCACAGAATCATATACCAACACTTTTTTCCAAAGGTTTTTGTTCTCTTCTACAAACTTTTTGTGTACAGGATCTATCTGGTAGCTATCGTGAGCTGCTTTAGATTCAAAAGTAATGACCACACAATAAGTATATGAAGCGTCAACCACAGGCCTTGTTGCTGTATCTGCAGGAACACCAATATGACTTGCTGTAATAAATTGACATTGATCTAACAATGTGTTTACTCCATTTTCAAATGTCTCTTGGTCCTTTTCATTTTCAGGATGATTGAGCCAGAAAAGCACGGTGTGTACAAAGTTTCCGTTAATTTTTGTACCCAGATCCTTATGATTCTCCTGGGCAATGGCTGAAAGGCTCATAAAACATAGTAGTATTCCTACAGAATTTCGAATGTGTTTCATTTTTTATTGGAAAATACAAAAAAATCATTGATTATCGGGTATGATACTTTTTGCTTCGATGCCGAAATCAGGAGACTTCGTAGAGCCGTAACGGTATAATAGATTTTGCATGCATAAGCATTACCTCATACATACTACTGATAAAGCATGTACGATTTTATTTTTGTAGCGAAATAAGTTTTCCGGTTGTTGCACTTTTTTTGGCAGCTTCCAGAATTTCTACTACAATCATGTTATTTTCCAATGAAGACATATCATAAGGGGGTAAGGTTACTTTACCATTTACCACAGCGGCCAGCAATGCGAAGGGATCATTATGGGGGGCTGCTCGTTCTTCAAGTTTTTCTGATACTTCTTCTGCATTTTCACTAAGTCGATACCGCAAATCAGATCGATTATCACTAAAAATATATCCTTTTTTTCCATAGATCTCCATATCTTTTCTTGCGATGGGCCAGTTCCATGATGCTTGTATGATTCCCTGCATTTTGGGATATTTTAAAAGTATAGTGGCTTCATCCTCAACCCTGGGGTATAGGTCGGGTTTGATGGTTTGCGTCATGGCAAAGACCGATTCTGGCAGCTGGCCCTTGGTAAGCCAAACAATCAGATTAGCACCATAACAACCGAAATCGGGTAAAGCTCCGCCACCATTCGCTACAGGATCGGTAAGCCAATCCAGAAACTCCTGGTTGATGCCCAATTCGATAGGGCCTTTGTGCCCGTCGTGTACTACTACCTTGCGCAAATCGCCAATATCGCCTTGTTGCACCATCTCATATGCCCTATGATTGCTGGCATACCAACTGGTTTCGTAATTAGTTAGTAGGTGAATTTTATGTTTTTCAGCCAATACTTTCATCTGTAATGCATGTGCAGTATTCACCGCCAACGGTTTTTCGACCATCACATGAATACCTGAGGGGGCACAGGTCTGCACTACTTCAAGATGGTCATAAATGGTGCCAAAGGCAGTTACGGCTTCGGGTTGTGTGGCCTGTATCATGGCTTCTATGGTGTTATAAACAATATCCATCGAAAAGCCATGCTGTTTTGCATAGCGTTTGGCCAGTTCTTTGTTTGGTTCAGCAATCCCCACAATTTTAATATCTCCTCGATCTGGTCTGCCTAATATCCAATGAACATGAGTATGGGTTAATCCAACAACACCTACTTTTAAGGGTTTTGATGATTTTGGGTTATATGAAGTTTGTGACTGCATAAATAATGAACAAAATGTACATAAAAACAGAAGGTTTCTCATGAGATTGTTTGGTTTTAACCGTAATTGGGAAAATCCTATATTATTTATAAATCAGTCCTTTTTCGCATACGGAATGGTGTTTAAAACATGTTGAATAGCTTCAATCCTGGCTTTGGTTTTTCGATCTGCTTCAATAACCACCCAGGGAGAAAGCTCTGTATCGGTGTGTTCAAACATCTTGAGCTTATACTTCGTATATTCATCCCAAAGCTCCTGTGCTCTTTCGTCTACCGGTGTCATTTTCCACTTCTTCAAGGGGCTGGTTTGTATATCTTTAAAACGACATTTTTGTTCTTCTTTAGTAATAGAAAAATAGAGTTTGATTAGATGAGTATCTGACTCTAAAATCATTCTTTCAAAGTCATTTACCTGTCCCATAAAAGTTTTATATTGTTTCTGTGTACAAAAATCATTTACCGGTTCTACCACGGCTCGGTTATACCAGCTGCGGTCAAAAAGCACCATTTCTCCTGGCATTGGCAGTTGGTTCACATAACGTTGAAAATACCATTGTCCTTTTTCTTCGCTAGTTGGTTTTGGAAGGGCTACCTTGCGAAAATGCCTTGGGTTTAAATGTGCTGTAAGCCGACGGATGGCGCCTCCTTTTCCTGCAGCATCACGACCCTCAAAAATAATGACGATTTTTTTCTCGTTTGTAATGTACCAATTTTGAAGTTTGATAAGTTCGACCTGAAGCTCTTTTAATTGAATTTCATATTTGGTCATCCTGAGCGCCTTTACAACATCGGTTTTTTTATCTCCATAAAGATACCTTAACCCAATAGGAGAATTTAGTATTTCCAGGTCTTCTTCAGAAAAACCTATGCCTTTTGTTTTTTGAACTGTTGTCATGTATCAAATATCAATTTGTTCTATATATCGGTAATATCGTAAAATTACATTAGGATCTGGTAGTAATATAGTCTTTGCCTGCGACTTACCCGTGTAATCAAATCTCGAAAGTACATATCGCATACTCTCTAGACGAGCGATCTTTTTACTGTTGGTTTTTACAATAATCCACGGGCTAAAAGTGTTATGTGTTTTAGAGAACATCTGCTCTTTATATTTGGTGTATTTATTCCATAATTGCTGTCCTTTCACATCAACCGGGCTGAATTTCCACATTTTTAAGGGATTTTCTAACCTCGCATCAAAACGTTTTTTTTGTTCTTCTTTTGAGATAGAGAACCAAAACTTGATTACAATGACACCATCCTCATATAGCATATGTTCAAAACCGGGTACTTGTACCATGAATTTGTCGTACTGCTTTTTGGTACAAAATCCCATAACAGGCTCAACGACGGCTCTGTTATACCAACTTCGATCAAAAAACACAATCTCTCCCGGATTTGGCAATTCTTTGATATATCTTCTGAAATACCATTGCCCTTTTTCGACTTCGGTGGGTTTTGAGAGGGCAACGATTCGCATAGATCGAGGGTTTAAGTGCTCTGTAAACCGTTTTATAGACCCTCCTTTTCCGGCGGCATCCCTACCTTCAAAAATGACTGCCACCCGAAGCTTTTTTTTAGCGATCCATTGTTGGAGATTTACCAACTCTGCCTGAAGCAACCTTAACTCTTCTTCATAACGCAACTTCTGTAAAATTTTAGAAATATCGATATTTTTTTGATCGGCGATACTTATAAGATGTTTCCGTTTGGAAACTTTAGTTAACTCTTCTATTGTAAACATAGAGTTTATGATTTGTTATTGATTAAAGATAAAAAGAAAAATGGAACTATCGTGATACTTTTTGGAACCAGGGTTATAGTCCATAGCTTGTATATAAGTTAAACTTGCAACACCAAATAACTTTAAAAATTAAATATCATGAAAAAAACATTATTTTTTCTTTTTGCAAGTATCATAATTGCACCATTGTTTTCACAGGTATGGGGTCAAACCAATGTTTTCCCAGATTCAGGAGATGTTGGCATAGGTACTACTCAACCTGGAGCCCTTTTAGATGTAAGACAGGAAAATAATATACAAACTGAAGGGCAAGTAAGAATCGAACAAAAATCGCCAAGTTCAGGCAACGAATCGAGATTATATCTTAAAGCAGATACACGGTTATTTAGTGAGGGAGGGGCATCCATACAAGCACAGCATAATAGTGGAAATTCAAATCTTGTATTAAACCCGAACGGGGGGCGAACAGGAGTGGGCCCTGCTGTCAATGGATTAGAAGGAACATTTCATGTCATGGAAAATGATAATGACATGGATACTATGGTATTAGATGTTCTTACCCATGAAGAGAATCCTAATCTGGTTTTTTCTAAACTATCGCGTCAAGCAGCAAATATTAGATTAATCGGAATACACAGGCCTGAAGAATTGCAATTTCAGATTTCAAGGGATTGGGGGAATATTAATATGAGGACAACGTTGGCTATGCTAAAAGGTGGAAATATTCAGGTAGGTCAAGATAATGGAACCGCAGGATTTTCAGATGGCGAATTCAAACCTAGTGCCAGAGGTATCCTTTATGGAGATGCAGGTGCTGTCTTTGATAATAACAATAGTGGGCTGAATATATCCGGAAGGGGTAAGCTGCGATTTTGGGTTAATGAAAGAACATCCAATGCAAGAGAAGCGATGACCATTCATGAAAATGGGGATATATCTTCACGGTTTAATCTTCTGATAAATAAGACCACAGCAAAAACTATTGAAATTACAGGAGGCTCGGATCTTGCTGAACCCTTTGATGTTATCAATGAGGGAAGTATCATTCCCGGATTAGTAGTTGCCATTGACGCTGAAAATCCTGGCCAGCTGAAACTGGCCGATAAAGCCTATGATCATACTGTGGCAGGTATTATAAGTGGTGCCGGCGGGGTGCACCCGGGAATGATTATGAGTAAAAAAGACTCAAACCTTGATGGAGCATTTCCCGTAGCATTAACAGGAAGAGTGTATTGCTGGGTAGATGCTACAAAACATCCTGTAGTCCCTGGTGACCTTCTTACAACCTCAGATCTGAAAGGTTTTGCGATGAAAGCAGTAGATTATGAAAAGGCAAAAGGAGCTATTATTGGTAAAGCCATGTCTAAGCTGGATGAAGAGAAAGGATTGGTACTCGTGCTGGTTTCGCTTCAATAAAAAAACAAAATATGATGAAAAAAACAAACTATATTCTTGTTGTTATTGGTTTCTATATGTTGGGTATAGCAGCATCTGTTGCACAATCCATAGATTACAGGATTCAAATACAGCATAAAGAAAAAAATAAAGAGATTATAGAATATCATAGTGCCAAAGACGCGATGAAGGCAACTTCTCATAACAGTATAGTCACTCTTATTTCTGGTAAAGAACAAATAGCCGAATCTATGATCTTAAAAACACCATTAATTATTGAGTCTAAAGGTGGGGCCTTGTTATTAGGAGGCGTTTTTGAAGACCTGGAATCCAACGTTCAGAATAAAGAGGTGATCCCTTTGTTGGATATCAATAATTATCCAAACCCATTTAAGAAAGAAACGGTGTTTCGGTATGAATTGCCTTTTGATACCAAAGTCATGATTAAAGTGTATGATATAAGAGGTCGTGAAATGATTACTCTGGTAGATAAAGAAGAGAAAGCAGGAGTAAAAACATTGACATGGAATGGTAATGGTAGTGCTGGTAAAAAACTAAATCCTGGCATATACATCAGTATTATTTCCTTTGATCAACATAAAGAAACCCGAAGGATTGTTATAGAATAAGTGCACTAAGAAAGAACTCAGGAAGAGTTCTAAAAGAAAAACTTGTTTGCCAGAATTCTGGCTTACTGGTTTTATTCTGAGCGTATCCCATCCTTATAAAATAAGTGAATTTTGTTTAGAGTTTATTTTTGGGGTGGGATATTTCTGTGATACAAGTTCACTATTCAATCCATTAAACCCTGAAATTTTATAGTTAAAGCAACGTTGTTTACTTTGAAAGCAGGCTGCAAAACCAACTTTTACTGCTTTCCTTCATACACTTACCACATCGATCTGATATGTTCATCGGGTAACAGCATGAGTACATTTTCAATAAATTCTTCATCAAAATTAAAAGTCCAAATCGTAACTTTATCACGAAATATTGACCTTTCTATAGTGTTTTGATCCCATATAATTTTATCATCAGTGTATGTTGTATTATTGTCATTTTCATTTGCAACACGAAAAAAGTAACTATACCGAATAGGGTTATGAGAAGTAGACATAGAACCAATATGAGCATCATATAAATGTTTTCTTAGCTGCTTCCTTATTTTCTCGATTACATAGGCTAAGTATTTTTTATCATCACGACTTAGCAATATAGCGCCGTCATCAAATGCATATTTGTGCAGGTCAATTGAGTGTTGAGCTTCCTTTATACATGGATAGTAAATAGCTTTTTGATGCTTGGTACTACTTATAAGCCCCATACTTTCCTTTATTAAGGCAATTAGATGGCAGTTATAGTCTTTTTCTTCTAAATTATAATTAAATTTAACACAATAATATCCTAAAGGTTGTTGTATGAATGGGCAATCTATATCGGGAAAGTTTAATGAGTTGTACATATGTGGTATCTCTACAAATTGATAACCTCCTATATAAAACCCTTGCCGGTTAGATAGTTTCTCATTTTCCAGAGTGAAGCCCCACTTAAGCATAGCAGCAACAAAATCTTCTTTCCATTTTCCATGAAGTTTATAGTACGGATTTCTGATTTGAACTATTAAGTCAAATGTATCTATGATATTTTCTTGTTTGCTCATGATTTCAGTAAGATAGAAAGAAGTGATTATACCATATTTCTCATATATTACAAATATAACAATTGCATATATGTACAGATGCCTTCCTAAAAGCTAAACTATTGCATACCAAATATCAACAAAATTCGTTATCGATTTGTTAATTACTTTGTAAGGAGGCTGTTTTAATTTTGTAAGCGAAACCTTATATTAGCGGGCATTCTACCCAAAATTTTATGAGTAACGAAACCAAATATACCGAAGATAATATACGATCCCTCGACTGGAAAGAGCATATACGTATGCGACCCGGGATGTATATCGGGAAACTAGGCGATGGATCTTCTGCAGATGACGGAATCTATATTTTATTAAAAGAGGTACTTGATAACTCGATCGACGAATATGTCATGGGAGCCGGTAAAACGATCGACATCTCTATTCAGGGAGACAAAGTAGTCGTTAGAGACTATGGTCGTGGGATTCCATTAGGTAAAGTAGTCGATGTGGTATCTAAAATGAATACCGGTGGTAAATATGATTCGAGGGCATTTAAGAAATCTGTCGGGCTAAATGGAGTAGGTACCAAGGCGGTAAATGCATTGTCTGCTTTCTTCAAAGTTGAGTCAACACGGGAAGGCAAATCGGCTTCGGCAGAATTCGAAAAAGGAAACCTGACCAATCAGGAAACATTGGTGGAGACCTCACGTCGACGAGGTACCAAAGTATCCTTTGTACCCGATGAAACGATCTTTAAACATTATAAATATCGCACAGAGTATGTAGCAAAGATGCTAAAGAACTATGTGTATCTCAATCCGGGATTGACAATACTCTTTAATGGGGAGAAATATTTTTCAGAAAATGGTTTAAAAGACCTGCTTTCAGATACCATTAACCAAGACGATAGATTGTATGATATCATTCATCTTAAAGGGGATGATATTGAAATTGCAATTACCCATAGTAAAACACAGTATAGCGAAGAGTATCATTCTTTTGTGAACGGGCAGCATACTACTCAGGGAGGAACACACCTGGCAGCATTTCGAGAAGCGGTGGTAAAAACAATCAGAGAGTTTTATGGTAAAAACTATGAAGCCAGTGATATTCGTAAATCGATTGTATCTGCTATAAGTATCAAAGTAATGGAACCGGTTTTTGAAAGTCAGACCAAAACCAAATTAGGATCGACCGATATGGGAGGAGGTTTACCTACGGTAAGAACCTATATCAATGATTTTGTAAAAACCTATCTGGATAACTTTCTCCATAAGAATCCTGATACGGCAGAGAAACTACAACGCAAAATATTGCAGGCAGAACGCGAGCGTAAAGATCTGTCCGGAATTCGTAAACTCGCCAAAGAGCGCGCCAAAAAAGCCAGCTTGCACAATAAAAAATTAAGAGATTGCCGTGTTCATCTTACCGATAGTAAAAAAGACCGCAACCTCGAGAGTACCTTATTTATTACCGAGGGAGACTCAGCAAGTGGATCTATCACCAAATCGCGCGATGTAAATACACAAGCCGTTTTTAGCTTACGCGGAAAACCGTTGAATAGCTATAATATGAGTAAGAAGATTGTATATGAAAATGAAGAATTCAATCTCTTACAGGCAGCATTAAATATTGAAGAATCACTAGAAGATCTGCGATACAATAATATAGTAATAGCTACAGATGCCGATGTAGATGGAATGCATATACGACTATTGCTGATTACCTTTTTTTTACAGTTCTTCCCAGAAGTAATCAAAGAAGGACATTTGTATATTTTACAGACTCCATTATTCAGGGTACGTAATAAAAAAGAAACCATCTATTGTTATTCTGAACAGGAAAAAAGAGATGCCATTGCAAAACTATCGGGTAAGCCAGAGATTACACGATTTAAAGGACTTGGTGAAATTTCGCCCGATGAGTTTGTGCATTTTATAGGAGATGATATACGCCTGGATCCTGTGATGCTTGATAAAGAAAGATCTATCGAAGAACTATTGTCATTTTATATGGGAAAAAATACTCCGCAACGACAGGAATTTATTATAGATAACCTAAAAGTAGAATTGGATACCGTAGAGGAAGAAATGTAAGGAATTATCAACTACCCACATTTGGGTGATTACGACTTTACAACTTATAAAATAAGCCCCTAGAATTATATATGGATTTGGAAAACGAAAACGAAGAATTACATCACGGCTCAACTCCCGAAGATCATGAGCCACAGGAGGTAATTACTAAGGTCACAGGAATGTATAAGGACTGGTTCCTGGATTATGCATCTTATGTAATCCTGGAACGTGCTGTGCCTGCAATAGAAGATGGTTTAAAACCCGTGCAGCGCCGTATTTTGCACTCTATGAAAGATCTGGATGATGGCCGGTACAATAAAGTGGCCAATATTGTTGGGCATACCATGCAGTATCACCCACATGGAGATGCCAGTATTTCTGACGCTATGGTGCAGGTTGGACAAAAAGAATTGCTAATCGATATGCAAGGAAACTGGGGAAATATCCTTACCGGGGATAGAGCGGCAGCATCGAGATATATCGAAGCACGTTTATCTAAGTTTGCCCTGGATGTAGTATACAACCCCAAAGTTACCGAATGGCAACTATCCTATGACGGGCGTAAAAAAGAACCTATTAATCTCCCGGTCAAATTTCCTTTGTTACTGGCACAGGGAGCCGAAGGGATTGCTGTTGGATTAAGCACCAAGATCCTACCACATAACTTCATTGAGTTGATCGATGCTTCTATTAAACATTTACAGGGGAAACGGTTTACTATTTTACCAGATTTTCCTACCTCTGGTATTGCCGACTTTACCAATTACAATGATGGTAACCGGGGAGGAAAAGCAAGAGTGCGGGCAAAAATATCTCAATATGATAAAAATACACTGGTTATTAATGAGATACCTTTTTCTACTACAACTACAACTTTAATTGAGTCTATCCTTAAAGCAAACGAAAAAGGAAAGATAAAAATCAAAAAGATAGAGGATAATACAGCAGCAGTGGTGGAGATATTGATACACCTTCCTGCTGGTATTTCTCCCGACAAAACGATTGATGCATTATACGCTTTTACCAATTGTGAAGTATCTATTTCCCCTTTGGGATGTGTGATCGAAGATAATAAACCCAATTTTACCGGTGTTTCAGAAATGCTGCGTCGTTCTACAGATAACACCGTAGAATTATTAAAGCGTGAGCTCGAGATCCAGTTAGATGAATTGCAGGAACAATGGCATTTTGCTTCGCTGGAAAGGATTTTTATTGAAAATCGTATCTATCGCGAAATTGAAGAAGAAGAAACCTGGGAAGGAGTAATAAGAGCCATTGATGAAGGCCTGAAGCCGTATATCAAGCACCTGAAACGTGCAGTAACCGAAGAAGATATTGTGCGGTTAACCGAAATTCGCATTAAGAGAATTTCTAAATTTGATATTGATAAAGCACAACAAAAAATTGAAGCTCTCGAAGCTGATATAACACAGGTGAAGCATAATCTTGCAAATCTTATAACATTTGCCATAGATTATTTTAAAAGGCTAAAAACTACATACGGAAAAGGAAAAGAACGAAAAACCGAAATTAGGATTTTTGATGATATTGAAGCTACCAAAGTAGTAATTCGCAATACAAAGCTATATGTAAATCGGGCAGACGGATTTGTGGGAACATCCCTGCGAAAGGATGAGTATGTTACAGATTGTTCTGATATTGATGATGTCATCTGTTTTACTGCTGAAGGGAAATTGTTTATCACAAAGGTAGATGCAAAAACCTTTATAGGTAAAGATATTATTCATGTAGCTGTCTTTAAGAAAAGAGATAAGCGCACTATCTATAATATGATATATCAGGATGGTAAAGGTGGCGCATCCTATGTGAAACGCTTTGCAGTAACCGGAGTAACCAGAGACAAAGAATATGACCTTACCCAAGGTAAAAAGTCATCCAAAGTCACTTATTTTTCGGCCAATCCTAATGGTGAGGCAGAAGTGGTAACCATCTTTTTGAGACAGGCAGGAAGTATTAAGAAGCTAAAATTTGACCTTGATTTTTCTGATTTATTGATCAAAGGCAGAGGAGTAAAAGGAAATATTGTTACCAAATACAATATCAAAAGAGTAGAAATGAAGGAGCAAGGTGTTTCTACCTTAAAACCTCGTAAGATATGGTTTGATGATTCGGTGCAACGTCTCAATGTAGATGGTAGAGGAGAGTTGCTGGGCGAATTCAAAGGAGAAGATCGTTTACTGGTGATTACCCAAAAAGGGATTGTTAAAACAATTATACCTGAAATTACAGCCCATTTTGGTTCAGATATGGTGGTGTTGGAGAAGTGGAAACCCAAAAAACCGATTTCAGCAATATATTGGGATGGAGAAAAAGAACGATACTATGTAAAACGCTTTTTTATAGAGAACCCAGAGCGAGAAGAACTATTTGTTACAGAGCATCCAAAATCCTTTTTAGAAGTAGTTTCTACAGACTACCTGCCTGTTGCAGAAATAGTATTTTCTAAACTTCGTGGAAAAGATCAGCGACCCAATGAGGTGGTAAATCTGGAAGAATTTATCTCGATCAAAGGTGCTAAAGCATTAGGAAATCAATTGACCACCCATAAAGTGAGACAAATCAATTTGATAGATCCATTGCCGTATGACGAACCAGAAGATATCCCTCCCGAAGAAATTGAAGTAGTTGAAGAGGAAAATGTCCCTTCAGATTCAGCAGATAATTCACAGCAAACAACCTCAGAATCTCCTAACGATGATAAGAACACCGGGGATGGTGAACAGGCTAGTTTGTTTTAGATGACAGCTCAGAATTTCAACATTCATGACCTAAAATCGGGCGTCATGGGTTGAAATTTTCGTAAGAATGGCTCATTAAGAAGGTTAAAAAGACTCATAGTTTTACTCAAAGCGCCTAAATTTAAACCTCATAGGCTCAAATAGTAGACTTGGCATGTCCAAAAAAGGATTTGGCGGGTCTAGAAGAATATATGCTGATTAATTAGATTTCTTTACAAATTTTGTAAGGATTACTATATGCTGACCGCTTACACGGCCTTCTATGTGTTCGGGATTATCATGCACCAATGAGATATTACGTACTGCAGTACCTCGTTTGGCAGTGAAATTGGCTCCTTTTACATCCAGATCTTTTATTAGAATTACAGAGTCTCCGGCCTGTAAGATGGCCCCATTGGCATCTATATGCTTTACCACATCATCCAGATCTTCACCTTCGCCTGTAGCTTGAGCCCACGCCATAGTATCTTCGTCCAGATACAGCATTTCTAATAAATCCTGCGGCCACCCTTCAGATTTTAATCTGTTTAGCATTCTCCATGCCATTACTTGCACCGCAGGAACCTCACTCCACATACTATCATTCAAACAACGCCAGTGATTGGGGTCGATTGTTGAAGGATTTTCAATTTGCTCCAAACAAGTTTGTGAGATAAGAATATGTGCATCCAGACCGGTTTTTGGTGACTTGGGTACTTCATATACCTTCAGGTTTTCGGTTTCACCAGATAATTCACATATAGATCCACTGCGTTTGTGTAATTCTCTTTCCAGGCTCATTTTAAATGATCAGTTTGATAGATTGGTTTCTGATTGCAAAAATGCAGTAAAATTGACAATTATAGTAACAAGTAGACAATTTATTGATCGAAGCGATTTAAACTTTTTTCAATTGGTTGCAACCTGTGCCTTGCAGCGAGCAGGCAGGAATGCTTCTTTTCATCTTTTTATTACCTCGTAGCACAACTATGAAGTGTAAAGTGGTAGACAGGTTTATAATCTGCGCCTTATCAATAAAATCAAAATCTCCAGACAGCACCTCTTACACCATACAGGAGCTATTTTATTTTTTGTGAAGACCTCTCGCAGGTAGCAGCAGCTATTTACATGTTTGATAACCAGTGGTCTAATGTGATTTTAATCTAAAGAATTCCTTGAGGCCTGTCTGCCGCTACGGGTGTCAATATATATTTAAGTTTTTAGCACAAGAACCAAGATTACTAGAATCTGCCTGGCTGACATCAGTTAGACAGGCCATGAATCAGGACAAAATCTTAGTCTTGTTTCTTTAGGTTTGAGCATTTTTCTAAAAGCTTATTCATTAACTTTTTTACTGGTCTCAGTTATTCACCAGTAAAAGCACTTCGTCCTTATATGTAGTAGTACACCAATGTAATTTTGAAGCAATCTTATCCGGGATTTGATGATTGGTTGTAGTATGATCTTTAAATCCAAATTTAGCATAAAAATGTAGTAGATGGGCAAAGGGCAAACACCAAACTTTTTTCTTAGACCCGGCATGATCCAGCAAGTAAGTCACGATCTTTTCGGCGACGCCCAATCCACGATATGCATCAAATACATACATTCCGCCTAATTCAAGATTGTTTTGATCAATTTTTGTGAGTCTTCCTAATCCACACTTGATTGTTGAAATTTTTGCCAGAGCAATATGCTCTTCATCAAAATTTGAGGACACAAAGCCTACTTCTTTATATCGTGCATTTACCCAATCGATTTCTGAAATGCTGGCTTTTTGAATGATTATTTCTTTGATATCTTGCATGATCCCTCTGTTTATTTAAATCACTTCAATATAGGCGAGGTATAATACCAATCATAGATTTGTGTTTAATTTAATTTTTGTCTTTCCCCGGGCTTGTATCAATCCTCCCAAATATATCTGATTGCGATTGTTTCTTCCGTTTATGATGACTTTTTCATACTCGCATTCACCTAATTCCTCCAAGAAATATTCATATTTCCATTCTGGTGGAGAAAAAATGATAATATCTGTGGTTACATATTTTTTAATTTTCTCAATTAATGCTTTTAAAGGAGGGTTTTTATCGATAAGATTTCCTTTGTTTTCTTGCTCGTAAGGATACCAAAAAGGGATATCATAAATCACGATGTCTGCCTTGATACTTTGCAAAACTGCATCGTCAAATACATCTCCACAGATAATTTCGGCTTTATCTATACATCCTGCAGTTATGAGATTCGTTTTACAGGTTTCCAGAACCTCCTGATCAATATCCACGCCAATCACTTTTTTAAAAACAGGTGCGAGGTATTCTAAGGATACACCAACACTACAGCATAGTTCGGCAAGTGTATGATCGGTATTTCCAATTCTTGAAGCAAGATATCTGGCATTAATGGGGTAATTAGAAATATAAAGAGAGAACTTGTCTCCCTTTATATTGTTTCTATAACCCCGATATTGTATGATTTCTTCTTTGGTGAGTTCTTGGTAAAGCATAGTTTTATTAAGATAATTCTATTTTTCCCTAAGATATTGATAAAAATCAAAAGAGAAACCAGGCTTTAACAAATTGTTTAAACTTTTCTAAAGAAATAAGGCTTCAAGGATCTGCTGTCGAATACCGGCTGCTTTTTCTCCAATTTTACTTTCGATAAGGGTATTAAAATTGGTGGTTATAAATACGTGCGAATCTAATTCGGGAAGGTACATAAGCACACAACCCGCTCCCAAACCACCACCAGAGTGCCCAATAGCATAGGTGACTCCCAGATCAAAAAAGAAAATCCCTAATCCATATTTTCTTTTACCATCTTTAATGATCCATTCCTGCATTAGTTTTAGTGAACTTTCTTTTAGGAGTTTTCCTTCTACCAGGCCTTTCATAAATTTCACAGCATCTTTTGTTGTACAGATAAGTCCGTCGTCTCCTCTTAAATTGGAGACATTTACCTTTTGAATGGAAGTCACATTAACCGGCTTTTCAATATTCAAAACATCCCAGTAAGAATTGGTAATGTTTGGGATCTTATCGTAATTCTTCTTGGTGAGATAATAAGTGTCCCGAAGCCCCAGGGGTTTCATAATATTTTTATGTATAAAGCTTATATGATCTCCTGTTATTTTGTCAGCGATCATTGATAATAATGTATAATTGGTATTGGAGTACTCCCAATCTGTTGCCGGTTCAAAATTGAGAGGTTTGTTTTTTACCACATCAATAAATTTCTGAACACCAGAATGCGCTAACGGGTTTTCTAAAAAGAATGAAACAAGTGCAGGCTCTGTTGCATATTCAGGGATACCAGAGGTATGGTTAAGCAGCATTTTTACAGTAATTCCTTTGGAGGCTAATCCTCCTAAGGTGGTTTTATCTAAATGGTGCGCTATATCATCCTCCAGATGTATTTTTCCCTGCTCCATTAATTGCAGAATAGCCACTGCCATATATGTTTTACTCACACTTTGTAAATAATGAAGATGTGTGTTGTTTAAAGGGACTTGTTTTTCTAGATTAGAGAACCCTTCGGCGTGCTCCCAATGACCGTTTTGCGCAGAGAAATAAGCAATTGCCGATCCTGGCAGTCCTTTTTCGATACTGTTCTTTAAAATAGTTATTACTTTTTCTTTTCGCTCATCAAAATTTTTAGATTGGGAAATAATTGTAGTTGTCGCTAGATTTGCGATCAACAAGAATGAAATTATTTTTTTCATGATATAAAGATTTTTTAGCAAATCTAGTATCACAGATGTGTTGTATTACCTTGTTTGTGGCATTTTAAAGTTGAAGTGCATCGAATTTCTGATTGAAATGATCATTTAACAGAAATCATGTCGGCATCAAACCATTTTTTGAAGGCAGGAGCTTTTAATCGGCTAATAGTAAGACCGGTTGGTAAGGGAGGGGAAAACGATGTGGTAATCTCTAGTTTGTTATGTGCGGCCCTTTTATAGGAAGTAATCTCATCACGATGCACTATAAATTTTCTATTGATCCTGAAATATAGTTGCTTAGGTAATTTGGTTTCAAGTATTTCCAAAGAACCATCAATCAGATAGGTTTTGTATTGCAGATCAATGATAAAAGTACATCCATCCTCTACATAAGCACCACGAATGTCTTTTAGAAAGATCTTTATGTTTTTATTGCCTATTTTAACATTTATTCCTTCGGCTTTGATCGATTGCTCCTTGCGTAATCGATCCTCAGAAACCCTCCATCGGTTGTAATAATACAATCCGATATACATCCCATTTATGACAAAAATCCATATTCCGATAATAAAAAGATCCTTTGTGTAAAAATGTAAAGGTGCTGGTTTATTTTTGGCGATGTAGCTTATAATTTCTGTCAATACACTAATAATGCCCAGCCCTATTATAGCCGTACTTATGAGCTGAAACACGATACGTTTAACAGCAGTAGCGTCATAGGGCATTTTTTTGTCGAGATATAAGATGAATGACCTCACGGCAAACCAGGCGATATAGCCTGTTATTACATCAATTGAAAAGGTAAGAAACAAAAACCAGTTAAACTGTATGTTTGAATAAGTGAGATAGTAATTAATACTATTAATAAAAGGGATAAGGATCAGGAATAATTTGATATCCGAACCGTATGGATTTGTTTTGAAATACCTATTCATCTTGATCATTCCACTTGATAGGTATCCAAACCTCTTCTTCGGCATTTGGGTCATCAGGTTTGTAAGTCTCTCCCATAATCTCAAAATGTGCTCTGTTGTCCAGGGTATAGTTGGCGTCGGGTAACCAAACTCCAAATATGTATTGTAACGTTTTATGAAAACTGGAAGCCGGGCCTTTATGCATAAATACTGCATATTTTCCGCCCTTTATCGTATAGGATTCCATGCTGTTCGGTATTTGGTTAAAAAGACTAACCTCTATAGCGGCCCATTTTTCAAATATGGTTTGTGGAGTAAAATCCTTCATTTCAAAATTACTGGGGTACACCTTCACATCATAAAAACCTGATTCAAGTTTATTCTTGATTTCATTTCTCCTGGGCATAAATTGTTGCCACAAAGCAGTAGTTTTGTCATCAGATAACGAGGTGTTTATTCGCATACCTACTAATTTCTTTTCGGTAATTGTAATTATTTGAGGTTCTGTAGACATACTATTATTTTATTTGATATTGGAAACTCTTAACAACGGTAATTTTTTTTGATATGAAAGGCATCTCCAGATCCATTCTAATGGTCCGTAATAGAAATATTGAAGCCATATTTTGCTAAATACGACCAGAAATACAAAAGTACCTATTGCCAATAGCATTGTTTGATATGGAGATAAGGTTTCGTATAATCCAAGTCCAATCGATGAGAATATAAATAATCCAACAACGCTATGCATAATGTAGTTGGTAAGTGCCATTCGTCCTACATAAGTAAATGGCGCCAAGATCTTTTTCCATATCCTGAAACGTACTAACCAGGCCAAAAACCAAAGGTAAAATAGTCCCATCAGCATATCTGAAAGTACCATAAATTTGATAAAAACCTGTCGAAAAACCGCATCTTTGTAGATATCGTATTCCGGCAGTACAAATAAGAACAAAACTCTGTACAGATTAGTAATTATTGTTATAATGAGTATCGGTTTTTTGATCTTTTCTACAACCTGGTCTATAGTATATACAAGTTTGTTTTTGCCAAAATACAGGCCCAATAAAAACATAGAAAATGCAATAGGAGCGAGGTAAAAGAATAATATGGGGATATTGGCGATATATTCTGATAAACGCAATTGTATACCTTCTATATAAGAGCCTTTTCTAATGATTCGAATCACTTCTTCTGAAGAATATCCTTCTAAAGCGCTTTCAGGACGAAAACCAATCTGTTTAAAAAGAAACCCAAAAATCTGGTCATAAAAGGGAAATATCAATATAAAAACCGCTAAAATGATTAATAGCCTATTCGATTTCTTGATAAACAAAGTAGTTAATAACCCCAGTATTGCATACAGGTGTATCACATCACCCGACCAAAGTAAGATAACATGTAACCCTCCAAAAATGAACAGTATAGCCATTCGTCTTAAAAAAAAGCCGGACGAGTACTTGTTTTTTTCCAGGTGCTTTATAGTTTGCATCGCTATACCTAGTCCAAAAAGAAAAGAAAAGATAGGGAAGAACTTACTGTAAAAGAATAGTTGAAGGATACGAACAGAAAATTGGTCTAGATTGGATGTCCATTGCCGGGCAAAAGCATCCTGATTTATAAACGTACAATTCATAATCTCTACATTGACCATAAAAATCCCAAACACAGCAAAACCGCGAAAAATATCGAGAATCTGGATTCTTTTTTGATTGCTGGTAGGAAGGTTGTTTGTGATATTAGACATTTTGGCGTCCTGGCTAGGCGATTGATTTAGTTGGATTTGTTTTTTACAACCATTTTACTCTGGTATTTCAATCTCTTCTCCCCAGATATACTTACCAAACCATTGCCAGTTATGCCACATGGCTGCAAGTCTTTCTTTAGGTTTGTTAATTCCATGGCCAAATCCTTTGTAAATAATCAATTTGGTTTCTACCCCAACATCCTGAAGTCCCTGAAATAACTCATAAGCATTTGCAGGGGGCACTCTTTTGTCAAATTCTCCATGCTGTATGAGTGTAGGAGTGACCGCATTATTAATATTGGTCATAGGCGAAGTCTTTTCATATATACTTTTGTCAGACCAGGGTGTAGCTTTCAGGTATTGCCTCGTAAACGGATGAATATCTGTGTTTACGTAATATGTCATCCAGTTCGAAATTCCGGCACCTACAGAAATCGCTTTAAATTTATCAGAATTTGTTGTTAGAAAGGCAGAAATATACCCTCCTTGACTCCATCCCATAGAGGCTACTTTATTGCCATCAATAAGGCCTTGACTCTCTAAATGATCCACCCCTGATAACACATCCCATGCATCACCAACCCCCAGGTTTTTAACATTCAGAGATCTGAATTTTTCTCCGTACCCAGCCGATCCCCTGTAATTGGGCCTTAGTAGCAATGCGCCTTTATTCAACCATTGTATCATTGGATATAGATATGAAGGTACCGGGCCAGGAGTTGATATTCCGGTAGGGCCACCATGAATAATAACCATGAGCGGATATTTTTTGTTGGGATCATAATCTTGAGGTTTATGCAGAATGCCTTCGATGATGGCTCCGTCTTTGCTTTTCCAGGAGATCACTTCACTTTTTGCTACCAACCAATTGTCTATCTGTTCGGAAGACTTCGTTATTTTACGGGAAGTTTTCAATGGATAACTACTATGATACACTTCTGTTATGCCATTATCGGTTGCCCCTGTATATGCCAGGTGTTTGCCATCTTTTGAGAAGGAATATCCCCAGTTTCTTTCTGCAGCAGTGCTTAGGGTGGTTACTTTACCATTTTTCGGGTCTATTTTTACTATCGGTCTTTTTGTTTTTTGCCATGCCACACCAAATATTCCAGATAGATTCCATTGCAAATTGTAAATATCCTCATCAAATGTTTTAGCCAGTTGTTGTTTGCCAAAACCGTCTATATTGATTTTGAATATTTTCCCATTAAGGTAATAATTAGAGGTAGTATCACTTAGGCTGGTTCGGTACAGGATAGATTTTCCGTCTGGCGACCAATCTTCTAAGCCGTCATAACTAGGATTATTGACCAGGGCTTTGTGAGTTTTGGAAATGATATCATATATCGAGATATCTGCCTTAAAAAAGGTGTTACGTAAGGGGTCAGGTTGGTGCTCATATGCTATTTTCTTTCCATCTGGTGACCATTTGAAACGATTAACAGAGAATGTAACCGAATCCATGACCAATCGGGCTTTTAGTTTTTCTTTTAAGACAGAATCTTTTAATTGTTGGGGCAATAGTTTTTGATATAGTAGTACAGGATTGAAATCTTTGACCCAAAGCTGTCTCAGACTGTATTCTGCATCTTCTACGGCAAAGCCCCCATATTTTTCTTTACGTTTTTCTTCTTCTTTGGATTTGTCTTCTGATTGAAGAAAGGCAATTTTCTTACCATCTGGCGACCATTCAAAATCTGAGATGTTTTTTCCTGTTTGTGTAAGCTGAAAAGATTCTCCTCCTGCCGATCGAATTACCTGTACCTGGGTTTTTTCAGATTTCTTTGACAAAAAGGCAATCCATTTTCCATTTGGTGACCATTTTGAATTATTACTGTTGTTTTTTAGGTTGTTTGTTAATTGAAAAGGTGCTTCTCCTTTATTAGAGATCCATAATTCTCTGTCATATCTATTTTCCTTCCAGTCGACTGTTTGAAATTCATATACAATGCTGTTACCGTCTGGAGAGATCACGGCATTCGATACTGATTGTAAAGAAATTACCTCTTCAAATGACGGTGCTTTTTTAGTCTGAGCGATAGAACTACCGATAAAGACACAAATTAAGATGATACAATATGTTTTTTTCATGATGAGTGATTTATTTCGATATACATTTAAGAATGATTAGCTGTGTAGCGTATATTATTGTTTTTTTATTTTGTTATATTTTTTTATGAGCTCCATAATAATTTGGATTGGAATAGATTCTATTATATGTCCATCAGAGCCTGCCATCGTCTCTGCTGCAAACAGTGAGTTTACAATAGCCTCTTCAGTAGCTTCTATAGTTGCCATAAATATTGGGGTAGTATGTTGATTTCTTAATACGTTGATTTCATTAAAAGAAGATTCGGTTTTATACGGAATTAAATTGTTTTTTGCTGTAGATAAAGCAATTACATAGTCTCCGCTACCATTGGATGCAATTCCTCCGGTTTTTGCCAGCCCTAACATAGCTCTTTTTGCTACCCGCTCTAAGTTTCTTGAGCTTAACGGGGCGTCTGTAATCACAACAATCATGCAGGAACCATCGGCTTCATAAATGCTGTATTTGGGTAGTCTTTCTAATTCTTTGCCAATTGGTACTCCGTCTATTTCAAGAATTCCTCCAAAATTAGTCTGTACCAGCACTCCAACAGTATATCCTCCTGCAGATGCTGGTAACACTCTGGAGGCTGTTCCGATACCTCCTTTATAGCCAAAACAAATCGTACCGGTACCTGCACCAACATTACCTTCTTTTACCATTCCGTCTGAAGCATTTTGGATAGCACTCAACACATGTTTTTGTTTGACATGTCTTCCTCTTATATCATTTAACCAGCCATCATTAGTTTCTCCAACTACCGAATTTACAGATCTCACATTTTCATTTCCGGGCAAGCCCAAAGTATAGGTTATCAAAGCATCTGATGCCACAGGAACACTTAAGGTGTTGGTTAAAATAATTGGTGTTTCAATGTTTCCTAATTCTTTTACCTGGCTATACCCGGCTAATTTGCCAAAACCATTTCCGATATAGATTGCCGAAGGCACCTTCAGCTGAAAAATATTATCTTGATGTGGCAATATTGCAGTGACCCCGGTTCTAATATTGTCTCCTTCTATTAGGGTGGTGTGACCTACTTTAACACCTTCTACATCGGTAATTGCATTATTTTTTCCAGGTTTTAGAACCCCTATTACAATTCCGTGCGCTCTTGCTCTTTTTTGCTGCGAAAATAGATTTGAAGAAATAATCATAACAACTATCAATAGGGTTTTATATGTTTTCATCCTTGCAAATAATTAATCCTGCCTTACAATTAGGTAGGTTTATTTATGTATACTCATTTATAGTTTTTTACCAGATAGCTCATTAACCAGGAGTATTCTGATGATTTATCCCATTTCAAATAAGAACGGGTACTTTATATAAATAATAGAACACAAACAGATCAAACTGTTACAGTTGTCCCAGAGGTTTTCTTAAAAACAGATTTGGTCATAATTGTTATTAACATACCGCAGCCCAATACTCGTTTTCTATTAAAAATTCTTTAAAAGACTTAGATTTTGCATGATTGCCTTTTTCTTTAATGAAGAATCTTCCTTTTTCTCTGTTCCATCCAAGAATTATGGTCTCATGTTCAATCAACGAATAGTAATCATATATCAGTTTTAGTTCTGATATATATTCTTTCAATTCATCATACGACTTAAACTGGCTGTCATCCTGGCCTATGTTTTTTTCTATAATTTTTCTGTCATTTTCTGAAATCTTGCCAAATTGACCGTCGGCGATAAATTCCAGGGTTTGTTCATTTTCAATGGTTTTGGTGATAGTTTTAATACGATATAATAACGTATATGTGTTATACCCTTTGGCGGTATTTTCAGAAAACTCAAAACTCAAAACAGTATTACTTTTCTTATAAATTCCGAAGGGGATGGGGTTGATAGTCAATTTTGTGTCTGTTCCTTTTCGCGGAATTTCTATATCTAAGTAAAAAAGCGCATATTCATTATCTAAACCGATATTTGCTTTCGGAATAAAAGTAGTTATCCCAAGATTTTCAGGAAATACCGATGCCAATTCTCTATTCGAGGCTATTTTTGTGGTCCACGAGCAGCCCCATTTTTCTTCGGTTAGCAAGGTATATGTCCCATTACTTTGTCTATATGCACCCACAGTACTTGAACAAGTGCATCCACATGGAGGAGCACTGCCCGATACTTTTAGATATCCATTTTTGGAATCATCAATGATTTCTCCATTCATGATCTTTTCTCCTTCATCTAATGCATTTGTTAATTCTGAATAGCAACTTTGAGCGTTTTCCCAAAGTTGTTTGCTTAAGCTTTTGGTTGTTTGTGTATGCACAATATGAGAGAAAAAGATACTTGTAATAATTACTAGTTGTTTTTTCATGGTTGTTTCAATTTTTATAAAAACTCAAGATGAGTTCTATGAGTAGCCTACACTTGTCTACATATTTTATTATCAATTGGAGTAGTTTTTTATGCTTCCCTCTTATGCTTCTTGCTTGCTTACCTTTTGCTTTTTACGTATTCTAAAATTTAAAAATTCAACAAACAGAGAGAATGCTATGGTAAAATACAAATACCCTTTGGGGATAGCACCTATTTCACTATCAAAAATTTGTAGATGCGCCAGGTGTGCGGCTTCAGCGATCAACATAAAACCAATTAAAATCAAAAAAGATAATCCTAATATTTGTATAGACGGGTGTTTATTGACGAATTTTCCTACAAGAGCTGCAAATAGCATCATAATTAATACAGAGATCACTACGGCAATAATCATGAGTAGTAGTGCATCGTTGGGATCATCACTTATACCACTTGTCATACCTACCGCAGTAAGAATAGAATCAAAAGAGAAAACCACATTAATCAAAGTGATTTGTACAATAGCGTTTGATAGGGTCGATGAACTCTTTGCCTGGATTTCTTTTTCTTCTTCGCCTTTTTCGTCTACCTTCTCGTGAATCTCATGCACACTTTTATAAAGCAGGAACATCCCTCCCCCAAACAGTATCAACGCCTGCCCGCTAATTCCAGCTTCAACCCATGGAAGGTTAATATGCCAGAAAGGAGCTTCCATAGCTACCAGCAATGATATACCGAACAGTAAAATAATACGCATCACCATAGCTAATATGAGCCCGATATTGGTAGCTTTCTTTTGTTGCTGATCTGGTAACTTGCTGGATGCTATTGATATAAATATGATATTGTCGATACCCAGTACGATTTCTAAGAATGTTAATGTCAATAGGGCTACCCAGGCGTCTGCCGATGCGAAAATTTCAAACATTATTTTATTTTTTTTGCGGTTCCACGTTGTTTATTAGTTGCACCTACCAATCCATATTCAAAAGTGTAGGTGTTTTTGTCTGTCATTAGGATTTTCATATGTATGGCTTTTTCTTCTGCCATATTCTTTGGATGTAATTTTTGCACGATATATTCGCAATCGTTGATCCAACGAATACTTGCCGTATCACTTTTTCCTCTGAAATGATCGATTTCTATAGAATCGTTGCGAACAAAAGTAGTTTTTACCAGTTCTCCTTCGAGAAAGGTCTCAAATTCAAAAGTTCCTGTATGAAAGTTTATGCAGTCACGTTCTTGCCGGTAACAACTAGCAATAAGTATGGCAAATAAGAATATAAAAACAATTCGTTTCATAGAAATCATAGAATGAAAAACGAAAGTAAATTTATTTCTATAAAGTTAATAGGAAGCGAGAAAAAAGTTGTTAAGACTTTTTAACCTCATAAGATTCAAAGGTGCCATCTGTATAAAAAATAACGATACGATTGATGTTATTTTCTGTAAAAACCGAAGGCGGAATTTTTTCTAAGGGAGGAGTATTTTGCAGAGCAATTTCTTTTTCGGGTACTGCCTGTGAAAATAAATCTTGATCTGATGCGGTTATCGGGGCAGAAGCTACATTAGAAATATCATCAGTTTCTGATGAAGGAGTTTTTTCATGGATAGGAGTCTTCTCAGGTTTAGGAAATGAACCTTTTCCATATAACAACCATTGCATGTCAACATCTGTATAGGCATCAACAATCTTCATCACAAAGTCTAAACTGGGTTTATTTCTTCCACTTAAGATATGTGAAATAGAAGAACGGCCCACACCCATATAATCTGCAAAGGCCGAAGCAGATATACCATAGAAATCCATTATTTTTTGGATCCTTTTACCAAAATCTTCATTGTTTACCATTGTAAACAGGGTTATAATGTTACATACAGCACAAATGTAAACAAATATATACAATTATGGAGTTTACAAATGTGAATAGGGCGGTTTTAACGGTAAATTAAGACTTTAAATAAATAATTATAAAAGATTGATTAATAACTTATTAATTTATTATATCATTGAATATAATTATATTGTTAATAACTATGATACATTTGGGAAATATATATAATAGACTGTTTAGTTATGTAAACAAATGTAAATTAAAGGTTTTTACAATTGTAACATTGTTTCCTGTTTACAGTTGTAATATTATCTGTATTTGCTATGATTCTTCGTGAAACTGTGGTAATTTCGTTGCTTTTAATTCTCTTTTATGAATATAGATACATTGCAGAATTTGTTTACCAATTATAAAGAATCGTCCTTATTTGGGCGTTGCATTCATTTAGAACATATCACCCCTCTTTTAAATACCTTATCTGTATTCATTGAAGTAGAACAGATAGGGGTTTCTGAAGATAACGCACCGATTCATTTAATTAAAATAGGCAACGGATCTAAAAAATTGCTGTTTTGGTCACAGATGCATGGTAATGAAAGTACCACTACAAAAGCCATTTTTGATCTGTTAAATTTTCTCATCGATACTTCAAATGAAACTGCAAAGAATATTTTAGGAGAATGTACTTTATATATAGTTCCTATACTTAGTCCCGACGGTGCAAAAGCATATACCAGGCTTAACTATAATAAAATAGATCTTAATCGGGATGCACAAAACAAAACGCAGCGGGAAAGTGTGGTATTGAACAATCTAATCCAACAAGTACAACCTGATTTTGCATTTAATCTTCATGGGCAACGTACTATTTTTAGTGCAGGACAAACAAATAAACCTGCAACGCTGTCTTTTTTATCCCCGGCAGGAGATAAAGAATGTTCTATAACGCCAAGTCGTAAGGTGGCTATGGAGATTATCTCAAAAATGAATACCGAATTGCAAAAGTGTATTCCAAATCAAGTTGGGAGATATGATGATGGCTTTAATATACATTGTATTGGAGATACATTGACACATATGGGTATTCCCACCATATTATTCGAAGCAGGACATTATCCTAATGATTATGACCGAGAAATAACCCGGGAATATATCTTTTATGCTTTATTAATTTCTATTCGATATATATCTGAGAACAACATTACGGGTGATGCTTATGAAGATTATTTTTTAATCCCTGAAAATGGTAAGTGTTTTTATGATATCATCATTAGAGATGTGATTTTGGATGGTAAAAATGTGGATATTGCAGTTCAATATACCGAAGAATTGAATGAAAATAATGTGAAATTCTTACCTAAAATTGTTAAAATTGAAGATTTACGAAAATTTTATGGGCATAGAGAAATTATCGGTAAAAAAAGATCAATACGCAACGAAAACGATACAGTAGAGATAGTTCCAGAGGTCGAGCTGTTAAATTTCTACCTTGATTCTGAATTATTCTCAATAGAATTGACAAAAAGGTGAAATAAAATGTGTAAATACTGTATTTTTCTGTTATTTTTGCAATGTAAATAATCGGGAAAAATAATACAAATTACTATGGCAAAGTTTAAATTAGACGAAGTTGATCACCAAATCCTAGATATGTTGATTGAAAATACCCGTACACCTTTTACGGATATTGCAAAAAAACTATTGATCTCTGCAGGTACTGTTCATGTACGTGTAAAAAAAATGGAAGAAGCAGGTATCATTGAGGGATCTTCATTAACATTGGATTATAAGAAATTAGGGTATTCTTTTATTGCATATGTAGGTATTTATCTTCAAAACACTTCGCAAACCAAGTTTGTTTTAGAAAGAATTAATGAAATACCTTTCGTTACCGTTGCTCATATTACCACTGGCAAGTTTAATATTTTTTGTAAGGTAAGGGCCAAAGATACGAATCATGCAAAAGAAATTATTTTTAAACTAGATGATATAGATGGTGTATACCGCACCGAGACTATGATTTCTCTTGAAGAAAGTATTAACGATAAGAAACGCTTGATGCATTCTATTTTTCAGGAATTGTAAAGGGTTTTCTCTAGTATGATATTTACCCTTTAGGAATTTTCTTAGAGGGTTTTTTTTATTCTAAAACCTCTGTAAATTTATTCACCACAAAACCACTATTCACCACACAAATGGCTAGAAAACCAAAAATAGAACGTTTTAATGAAAATGTTCTCGCAAAGTACCAGATATACAACAGCATTTTTATCACATTACCTTTTGATACCATATCCAATACAGGAGTTTTATTACCGCTCTTTAAGGAAGTATGCGAAAAAGGATATAATCAACATAAAAACCCATCTCAAATTGTAGAAGATTTCTTTACGCTGTATCAAAACAACCCTTCAGAAACAGAAAAACATGATCTGTTGTTTAGGTTTATACAATATATAGAGCGCGAGGTAGTATTGTTTGATGCTATTGAAGATGCTGCTTTTCCTGTTGTAAACAATATGGATGGCCGCGGAACTTTAAGAAGTATAAAAGAAGAAGCACAGGCCAAAGGACAGTTAGAAGAACTGAAGGCATATTTGAGACGATTTAAGATCCGCCCTACACTTACTGCGCATCCAACACAGTTCTATCCTGGGACAGTGCTTGGGATTATTCACGATCTGGATGTTGCAATTCGTTCTAATGATCTGTCGAGAATACAAAAATTATTGGCCCAGCTTGGAAAAACGGCTTTTTTCAAAAAAGAAAAACCAACCCCATATGATGAAGCTGTGAGCTTGATTTGGTATTTAGAAAATGTGTTTTATCATGCTGCAAGTGCAATTTATAACTATGTTCAGCAAAATATATTTGAAGGAGAAGACCTGGATAATGATTTGATCAACTTAGGCTTCTGGCCAGGCGGAGACCGGGATGGAAACCCTTTTGTAACAACCGAAACCACCCTCAAAGTAGCCAAAAGACTACGTAAAACAATTTTGATCAACTATTACAGAGACATGCGCGAGTTGAAGCGCAGGATCACTTTCGGGAACCTTCAGGAGAAAATAATAAGGTTAGAAAATGCGTTGTATGATAATTTCTACTATGCCAAAACAGCCCAGCCTTTATCTGTAGAGATGTTGATGAATGGACTGCTGGAAATTAAAAAAGAATTAATAGCAGAGCATCAATCCCTTTTTCTAGAGGACCTTCAGGATTTGATCAATAAGATTAAGATTTTCGGTTTCCATTTTGGCACCCTGGATATTCGTCAGGATTCGAGAGTACATCACAAGGTGCTAACCGATGTTGTGAATAAAACCAATGAATTAAACTTAGGTATTTTTCCACATGATTATGGATCACTTACCGAAACGGAACAAATTAACATACTCTCTACCGTCACAGGGAAATTAGATCCTTCAGTATTCGCAGATGATATCACCAGGGCCACGATAGAGTCCATATATGCTATCAAAACTATACAAGAGAGTAACGGAGAGCGCGCTGCCCATAGGTATATCATTAGTAATAATGGTAGCCAACTCAACGTAATGGAAACATTTGCGATGATCAGGCTATGCGATTGGGAACACCCAACTGTAGATGTAATCCCTTTGTTTGAGACAGTGCCAGACTTACAGGTTTCTCATCGGGTGATGGAAGCGCTATATAGTAACCCAGTGTATATGGAACATTTGAAACGTCGTGGGATGAAACAAACTATTATGCTAGGTTTTTCAGATGGTACAAAAGATGGAGGGTATCTTATGGCGAATTGGGGGATTTTTAAAGCAAAAGAAGCGCTGACAGAAATTTCGAGAAAATATAATGTAAAGGTTGTATTTTTTGATGGTAGAGGAGGGCCGCCAGCCAGAGGAGGAGGAAATACCAATCAATTTTATGCATCACTTGGACCAACAGTAGAAGATGAAGAAATTCAATTAACTGTGCAGGGGCAGACCATTAGTTCTAATTTTGGAACCCTGGATTCTTGTCAGTATAACTTAGAACAATTGCTTGGTGCAGGTGTAGAGAATCAGTTAACAGATAATGAAAGCAATCTCTTTTCTGCTGAAAATAAGCAAACCATGCAAGAGCTTGCCGATATCAGTTATAAAACCTATGTGGATTTTAAGAATCATCCAAAATTTCTTCCTTATCTGGAGCATATGAGTACCCTGAAATACTATGGGAAAGCCAATATCGGTAGTCGTCCATCAAAACGAAGCAAGAGTACGACACTGGATTTTGGTGATCTCAGGGCGATACCATTTGTTGGAAGTTGGAGTCAGCTAAAGCAGAATGTCCCTGGTTTTTATGGAGTTGGTACCTCTTTAAAAGTATTTGAAGACCGTGACGAGTTTCATAAGGTGATTTCATTATACAAAGAATCTGCATTTTTCAGAGCCTTGATCGGTAATAGTATGATGAGCCTTACCAAATCGTTTTTTGGACTTACTGCTTATATGAAAGAAGATGCAGTATATGGGGCGTTTTGGGATATCATCCATAACGAATATCTGCTCACCAAACGATTACTATTTAAGTTGACCGGTTATGACGAATTAATGCAAAATGAACCTGCAGGAAAGGCGTCTATTGATGTTAGAGAGAATATTGTATTGCCGTTGCTTACCATACAGCAGTATGCCTTGAAGAAAATTCAGGAATACAACAGATCGGGAGAGGCTAACCCAAAAGATCTGGAGATCTATGAAAAAATGGTGACACGATCATTGTTTGGTAATATTAATGCCAGTCGTAATTCGGCATAATTTGATAAAGTACTGTTAAGAGTTTTATATAATGAGGTGGGAATTACTAAATTTCTACCTCATTTCAATGCTATACTATGCAATCTCAATTAAAAGAAGGAGAATACAATCCTTATTACGGTACATATATTTCTAAAGCAGCACACATTGATATTGTGCAAGGGTTACAAAGCGGTAAAAAAGAATTTGTCGATTTTATAAAAACCATACCCCGGGAGAAGTGGTCTTACGCTTACGCTGAAGGAAAATGGACCATTGCAGAAGTATTACAACATCTTATTGATACCGAACGGGTTTTTGCCTATCGGGCGTTACGATTTGCACGAAATGATAAAACCCCTATTATGGGCTTTGACCAGGATACATATGTGCCAAATTCTAACGCCAATAACTATAACAAAAAAGATCTTATCTCAGATTTTGAAGCGGTACGCAATAGCTCGATTTCTTTATTTAATGGTTTTACCGATGAAATGTTACTTAGAATAGGCGAGGCGAGTGGTAGTCCCATGAGTACCAGGGCTGTAGGATATATACTTGCAGGGCATCAAAAACATCATTTTGAGATCATTAGAGAACGTTATTTGTAAAAACTGATTTGATAACTAAAGAAGAAGTAGCAAAAAAATACCTTTTTTACCTTGAAAAAAGTGAAATGGATAGGGTCATCAATCTATTTACCAAAGATGGAGTTGTAACATCTCCCTTATATGGTACACAACCTGCTAAAACCTTCTACAAAAAATTGGCAGACGACACCAATTCCTCAAAATTAAAATTCGACGGTTTATTTTTTGAAGAAAATTCTAATCGCATTTCATTACTTTTTGATTACCAATGGGAGCTCAAGAATGGTAAAAAAGTTGAGTTTAAAGTTGTTGATATTATAGAACTCAATGTAGAACATAAAATCAAAAAACTAACGATAATCTATGATACAATACATAGTAAACCTGTAACAGAAGGATTAGCATAATGAATGTATATAGAGACTAAAGCAGGTTCACCAGGGTTTTTGGATCTAATTCATGCCCACCAGAATGTGTTCTAAATTCGATTTGAGGTAATATCTCTTTTACCCTGATTTTTTCGGCTTCAACTTTGGCAATTTCAAAATAAGGGTCTTTTTCTCCAACAATATGGGTGATTTTTGTTGTATTGGTCAGAAACATAAAATCTTCTTTTTGCAGCTCTTTGGGAAACCCTCCCGAGATCATTACCAAAGCATCGCAATTCACTTTACGACTGGCCACCCATCGACTGGCAATACTTACTCCCTGAGAATATCCTAAGATGATGAGCATTGCCTGCTCTGGTATTTTTTCTGCCGACATGATTGCATCAACATAGCTAAGTACGTTTTTGGTTTCAGTTTTTGTATTTTCTTTTGTGAGCCAACTGGACCCTACTTTTCTGTAATCATCTCCTTTGTAATACTTTGAAGGAGCTTGTGGAGCAATAATATAATTTTCCTCTTTGTCAAGGCTTTCGAATAATCGAATAAAATACCGGCTCAGATACCCAATACCATGAAAAACCAACCAAACGGTTTTTGTCTTTGAGTGTAAAGTGTTTAGAGTAGAGTAGGTATTGGTAACTTGATAAGAAACTGTTTTTTCTTCAGAACTCATAGGGTATAAGATAAAAGGTCTATTTTTTTTGATTCAGGAAATTCAATATGAGGATAATTTCTTTCTATTTGTTGTAAATATAATGTATATGGTAAATCTGGAAAAGTGCCATATTCAGATAAGTACTCCATAAAACGATTATTTTGGTTATCAAACTGTTGAAAAACAGCTTCATTTTCACCATCAAACTCCAATGCGGGAACACCGATCTTTTCGCAAAGCTCTTTGTTAAAAGCAGGAGTGATTTTTATCCATTTATAATCCAGATACACCTCTGTACAAGCATGAAATACCAGTCGGTTAGACTTAAGAATCTTTACAATCCTATCGGTTGCAATATGGTTTGTAACATCTCCAAAGTGTAACCTGCTGGGTATGCCCACGGCTCTGAGCAATGCTGCCAATAACACTGCTTTTTCTACACAGTATGCCGATTTTTTATCGACAATATAACTAGCCTTTAAACTTTGTTTCTTTAGATCCAGAATATATGGATTGTAGTAATAGCCATCTCTTACCGCATAAAATAATGCTATTGCTTTCTCTTTTTCTGCTGAAAGCTGACCGGTTATAGTGTGTGCTTTTTCAATAATTTTGGGATGATTTGCATCAATAAAAAACTGAGAGGATAGATAAATTTCCATAGTACAATTCTTGCTATTTAGTGCCAGGTTGGAAATAGACAGTGATATATTTCCAACCAGACATTATTTAATTTAAGTCAAACCAATCATTTACAAGAGGCCACAAGATATCCTGATTTTTCTTCCTAAAAAAATCAAAATGCCCAATAGTTTTTAGATTATAATCGACAGGCTTGAGATGCTTTCGGGTTACTTCAGCATTGCTATAAACGAGTTCACCTAAAATATCTACAGATTTTTTAGGAGCAAATAAATCATCTTCGATGCTAACCAAAAGCATCGGTTCTTTGATTTCCTGATAATAGGTGGTGTTATTGCCATTGGTAAAATGTAACATAGAATCTGGGTGTAATAAAAATGTAGCCCAGTCTTTGGCAACTTGAGAAGTTAATGGCTTGCCCAATCCAAACCAGCCCGAAGGATAATATCCTAATATTTTGATAGTTAAAGGAACAAACCATCCAAAATTTATTCGTATTAATTGTCGCATTTTAAAAGTAAAATGTTTATAAAACCCAAATTGAGAAGCAATAGAGAGATATTTATCATAATATTGATAGGCATCGCTAAATCCTATACTATTACCTCCATAGCTATGCCCGATCATGTATTGTTTGTTTTCAGGAAATTCTTCTTTTGCATGTTTAGAAACAGCCTTAAAATCTGCTGCCCAGGAAAAGTATCCGTGGTTTTTTAAAGATTGAATGCTTTGTGAAAGAGAATCCCCGATTCCACGATAATCAAATGTAAAAACATTACATCCTTTTTCGGTTAAATACTGAGCCAGATTAAAATAAAATTTTTGAGGAACAGCGACAGCTGGTGCAAAAACAATGGTTTTATTATTTGGCGTTACCGGCACAAACTCATGTACCGAGATGGGATATCCATCAAAAGAGTGTACTGTGTAGGACTCCATTGTGAGACTATTTTAAAATTATTGTTTCCATTCTTTTAATAGCATTATTTAAGTATTTAGGATCATCATAGATCTGCATTAACAAAATACCACCTTCGATATCTTGTACCATTTGCTCTGCAAGCATCAATGATTCTTCTATAGAGTAGTAGGGTGATAGTAGTTGTTGCAATCCCAAAATAAAATCTTGAAAAAATAATTGTATCTCTTTTTTATAGGTGGGATTAAGATGAGCTGTCTCCAGAGCAGTATTTGCCATAATACAACCACCATCAGAAAACCTGAATATTTTATCAAACAATTGTTTCATTTTGGTAATCTTTTCATGCATATTTAACTGGTTACTCTCGATAATTCTAAAAAAATTGTAGTTAAAATAGCTATGCACTGTTGCAAGAACTTCTTTTATTAACTCTTCTTTATTGCTGAAATAATAATAGAAATGTGATTTCTGAATATTACAGGCTTTAGAAAGTTCATTCATACTGCTATTCTGTACTCCCCGGGTTCTTAAGACGGGAATTACTTTTTTTAATACTTCTTCTTTGGAGGTTTTTATTTTAGGCATTTTATTGAACGTTCGTTAAAATAATAATTAAATATAAATAGAATTTTTGAGAGTCAATGTTTATTTTTACTTAAAATTTCAATACGATATGCATCCTAACGAAAAAGAGATACTAAAACAATGCGAAAAAATGCGTGAAAATACGCTTATGGAAACACTTGATATCTCATTCTGCGAGGTAGGAAAAGACTATTTGGTGGCAAAAATGCCCGTAACACCCAAAGTGCATCAACCCGATGGGGTATTGCACGGTGGTGCTATGGTGGCTCTGGCAGAGAGTGTTGGGAGCGCCGCTTCTTTTATTTTTTTGGATGTGGGAGGTTTTTATATCAGAGGAATTGAAATTTCGGCAAATCATGTAAAAAGTATTCGTGAGGGTCATGTATTTGCCAAAGCACAAATTGTTCATAAAGGCCGAACCACTCAGCTGTGGGATATTAAGATACGGGACGAAGAAGATAATATGATTTCCATAGTAAAGTTAACAACCATTGCGCTTCCTAAAACCAGTTAGCATGGATTTGGAAGACATGTATGCAAAAACTAAGAAACAATTAGATCAACAGTTACCTTTTGTGATCTATCGCAAAGCCGGCAGTAGCGATTTGTATGGTATCCTTCAAAAAAATGATGAGTTGTATAAAATAGAGGATTATGCTACTTCGGGTTTTATTTTTGCTCCATTTGATGATACTAAAAAAGCCGTGCTTATTCCTGCAAAGCATTCTGTGCTTTATTCAGCTGATATTTCCGAAAAGTCCCAAAGTTATATAGAAGAAACTTTTAAGAAACCCGAAGTTGATTTTGAAAAATTGAAAGATAAAGAGAAGCACGTACTGCTTATAAATGAAGGTATTCAGGCTATAACATCTGGTGTTTTTAAAAAAGTAGTGTTATCTCGCAGGGAAGAAGTAAAAATAAATGAATCGACACATCCATTACAAATTTTTAAACGATTAGTAAAAAGCTATCCCAAAGCTTTTGTATACTGTTGGTATCACCCAAAAATTGGCACATGGTTGGGAGCAACCCCTGAAACACTATTGCATAGTAAAGATGACCAGTTTTTTACGATGGCCCTTGCAGGTACCCAACCTTATGATGGTAACACAAATGTTATATGGGGGGATAAGGAATTGGAAGAACAGGAAATGGTAAAAGAATTTATAGTAAGAGAATTGTCTCCGATTGCAGATGACATCGTTTCATCAAAAACATATACCTATCGTGCAGGAACTTTATTGCACCTAAGAACAGATATCAAAGCCAATATGGGTGTCAAAGGTTTAAAAATTAAAGATGTGATCCAAATACTGCATCCAACTCCTGCTGTTTGCGGGTTGCCAAAAAATGAAGCCAGATCTTTTATTTTTCAGCATGAAGGATATGATCGTAAGTTTTATACAGGTTTTTTTGGCGAACTGAATATGGATACTACAGGAAAAACAGCATCTGCCTTATTTGTGAATCTACGTTGTATGGAACTGGAGAAAGATAGAGCAGTACTATATGTTGGTGGTGGAATCACAAAAGATTCCGATCCAGGGAAAGAGTGGGAGGAAACTGTGAGAAAGACGGCTACAATGAAAAAAGTGCTATTCTAAATTCCTTCCAAAAATCTGGCTTAAATTAAGCCGATATTGTAATTTAGCAATCCGAATGAAGAAACGCTTATATTCCAACATTCCTTTAGCACAAACGATCGTTGCTTTATGTGAAGCAAAAGGAATCAATCATATAGTTATATCACCCGGTTCCCGAAATGCACCATTAACCATCGGTTTTAGTGAGCATCCTGATATGAACTGTTATAGCATTGTTGACGAACGGTGCGCTGCATTTTTTGCATTGGGGATCGCACAGCAGATCCAAAAACCGGTAGGGCTTGTTTGTACCTCTGGGAGTGCGTTATTGAACTATTATCCGGCAATTTCTGAAGCATTCTATAGCGATATTCCCCTGGTGATTCTTAGTGCTGATCGCCCGGTTGAACGAATTGATATTGGCGACGGGCAAACCATTCGTCAAAAGAATGTATTTGAAAATCACATTCTGTATTCTGCAAATTTATATTCTGAAGTAGTAGCCGAATCAAAAATAGAAGATCGTAATGTGCGCCAAAAGCAACAAGAAGCTCAAAAGCATAATCAACGAGAAATTAATCTGGCACTCAACAAAGCTATAGAACAAAAAGGCCCGGTACATATTAATGTACCTTTTTACGAACCATTATATCACAAAATAGAACAACCTACAGTTGCTCCCAAGAATATTCCGATAGAAAATCCATATCATCAATTTTCTGAAAAGTTACAATCCGAAATGCTTGTCGAGTGGAATCTGGCAAAACGAAAAATGGTGTTGATTGGAGTAAGTTCACCAGGAATGGTAGATCAAAAATGGATCGATGATTTAGCCAAAGACCCATCGGTTTTAGTGTTAACAGAAACTACCTCCAATATTCATCATCCTTCGCATATAAACTGTATCGATCAACTCATTACCTCATTAACCGAAGATGAATTTTTAGCATTACAACCCGATATTCTATTAACTATTGGGGGCATGGTGATTTCTAAACGTATCAAAGCTTTTTTAAGAAAATATCAACCAGAATCACATTGGCATATCGATGAAAAGAAAGCATTTGATACCTATTTTTGCCTAACCGAACATATAAAACTTCAACCCAATGCATTTTTTAATGATTTTTTACCTGAAACCGAATTCGTTCAAAGCGATTATACATCTTTTTGGATTTCGGTAAGAGATCACAGAAGAACAAAACATCAGGAATATTTACAACAAATTCCATTTACAGATCTTAAAGCATTTGAAGTTGTTTTTAATGTAATTCCAGATCATCAAATGATACAATTAAGCAATAGTTCTACAGTTCGCTATGCACAATTGTTTTCATTAAACCCAACTTTCAAGGTATTTTGTAATAGAGGAACAAGTGGTATTGATGGCTCTACATCTACTGCAATTGGTGCAGCATTAGGATCAAAAATACCAACTACTTTAATCACAGGCGATCTTAGCTTCTTTTATGATAGTAATGGATTGTGGAATGAGTATATTCCTTCTGATTTTAAAATTATTTTAATTAATAATGGAGGAGGAGGGATCTTCAGAATTTTGCATGGTAAAGAAGAAAGTAGTAACTTTAGGACATATTTTGAAACTACACATTGTCTTACTGCCATACATTTGAGTAAAATGTTTGGTTTTGAATACCATGTAGCAAATAACCTCGATGAAGTTGCTAGTGGTGTGCAAAAAATGTATCGAAGTAATAACGTACCCCACTTGCTAGAAGTTTTCACTCCACGAGAAGAAAACGATAGTACGTTAATCGAATATTTTAAGTATTTCATCTAATAACGATGTTTTATTATACTTTTAAGATCAATTATTCATTAATAATTGATCTATTTTTGAGAAAACATTTTAAGGCTCAAAAGTTTGTCTTCATGAAGATGGGGATGTGTTTTTGCAGCCTGAAATAAAAAAAGTTCAAATGAGTTCATTAACTAAAAACCAAAAAACATTACCATCTTATGAGTAAAAGAGACGAATTAATTGCTAAGTACGCTGCCGATATCAAGGATAAAATTGGTCAGACACCAGATATGGATCTATTAACCAAAGTTACTATTGGTTGCGGGCCTTCAATCTATAATGCAGATGCTGCTACAGTATCTGGCAGTGATGAAGCTGAATTAGAGACAGTGAAAAAGAACTTCTTAATCAAAAAACTAGGGCTTTCTGATGGGCCAAAATTAGAGGAAGCTATAGCTTCTGTAATGGATAAGTATGGAAAATCAAATCGCAACAAATATAGAGCGGTTGTTTATTATCTTTTGACAAAGCATTTTGGAAAAGAATCGACATACAAGTAATATACTTGATGTAATCAATAAAAAGGTGTTCTAAACAGGACACCTTTTTTGGTTAAATTCGGTTTGGAAGCAGATTAAAATTATCTTTGCAAAAAAATAAAGTATGCTTAAACTTGGGGAATATAACACGTTAGAGATTGTAAGAGAGAGGGATCAGGGGATTTATCTTTGTGATGAGCAAGGAGATGAAGTTTTGTTACCAAATAAGTATGTTCCAGAGCAATTTCAAATACGGGATAATTTAAAAGTATTTGTATACCTGGATAGTTCAGAACGCATTGTGGCGACTACCTTAGAACCCTATGCCACCATAAAATCTTTTGCATATCTTAAATGTACAAATGTCTCAGAAATTGGGGCTTTCCTGGATTGGGGGTTAGAAAAAGATCTTTTTGTTCCTTTTAAAGAACAGGCATCCAAAATGCGGGCAGGTAGCTGGTATCTTGTGTATGTGTATCTGGACGAAGAGACCAATAGACTTGTTGCTTCTAGCAAAACCAACGCGTTTCTTGATAATTCATTGGTGTTGCTATCACCTTTTGATGAAGTAGCATTAATTGCTTCACACCCTTCGCCGCAAGGATGGAATATGATCGTAAATCAAAAACATCTCGGATTGGTATATGCAGACGAGATTTTTCAAAAGATAACACCCGGTGACCAGCTTAAAGGCTACGTAAAAAAAGTACGCCCCGATGGAAAAATTGACCTTACACTACAGCGGCATGGGTATAGAGGCATAGAACCCAACGCTCAGCAGATTTTGAATGAGTTAAGTGCAAATGGTGGTTTTATCGATCTAAATGATAAATCAGATCCTGAAGATATCAAAGAAGTTTTTCAGCTTAGTAAAAAAAGTTTTAAAAAGGCAATCGGTTCTCTTTATAAAGCCAGAAAAATTGCTATTGAAAAAGATGGCATACGTTTGCTGGAGTAAAAAACTTATCCTGGGTTAATCTTTCTGGTTCAGAAAATTTAGTCGGAGGAAAAATCCCCGAAATAATTATTTTATTACATTTACGTCCTCAAACTAGTGCTAAGTTAAAGCTGAAATGACGTATAAGGCAATCGTGGATTTTGTGGCAGGCTTAGGTTTTGGCTCGACTTAACACTAAATAACTTCAACAACTTAACCTTATATACAGATGGTGTCTTTATGTAAAAAAATTGCAGGATCCAAGTGGTTTCAAAATTTTATCATTGTTGTAATTATACTTGCCGGAGTTTTGGTAGGTATTCAAACCTATGGTGAGAAAGTAGATCAATGGACTCCTATTATTGATACCCTGGATTGGATTGTCTTAATTATCTTTACTGCCGAGGTTTTTATAAAGATTACCGCAGAAGGGAACCAGCCACAAAACTATTTTAAAGACACCTGGAATTTATTTGATTTCTTTATTGTGGTAGCATGCTACGCCGGTCCTTTTCTTGGGGATAATGCAGAGTTCCTTCCGGTTTTAAGACTAATTCGTATCCTTAGAGTGTTTAAATTGGTAACAGCACTCCCCGAATTACAACTCATTGTTGGTGCACTTTTAAGAAGTATACCCTCGATGGCATATATCAGTTTGTTATTAGGTCTGCTATTTTATATATACGGAGCAATGGCAGTATTTTTGTTCGGACCCAATGATCCCATACACTTCGAAAACCTGCAGGTAGGTATATTATCACTATTCAGAGTGATTACTCTAGAAGACTGGACAGATATCATGTATATTAATATGTATGGGTGCGATAATTATGGCTATGGAGATAATGAAGCTTTGTGTACAAATCCATCGGGCTCTCCCATATTAGCGTCTTTATTCTTTGTATCCTTTGTATTAATAGGTACTATGATTGTTCTTAATTTGTTTATTGGTGTCATTATGAATGGTATGGATGAAATGAAAGCTGAAACTGAGATCAAAGCTAAAGTAGAACGAAAAAATAAAGAAGATGGGATGAATATAAAGAATGAAATGCATCTTCTGATTGATAAGGTAGATGCTCTGAAAGAAGAGCTAAGCTTGCTTACCCATCTCTATGAAGAAGAAAAAAATGGAAAACCGGTTTTACAAGATATACAAAGGCAAGTGAACGGGGATAACCTGGATATTTAGTTTAGGGCATCGCTAAGAACTGGTTTTTGCAGCCATTTAGTAATAAAATTTAGTAAGCCAATCCGGTAATAGGGCAGAAAGCACCACTATATAAGCTGGCATCTTTATAGGCTATATTTTTTATTCTTCCAGTAGTATTTAGATTGGTATTACCATTACCCGAAACAGTAAATCCCATTTTGCTGGTTTTTGGTTGTGGAATAGCAACATTATATTTAGATTGAACAAACTGATTTGGTGGTAAATACATAATTGAAGTATTTTTTCTCAAATATTGTTCCCGCAAATCTATAGTAAGGTTTACTTCAAGTAATTGATATTTTTCTGTTTTAAGTTCTTTTTTAGCTACAGATAGAGGTGCACTTAACTGCTCCCATTCTATAGCAATAGAGTGTATTGCGTTTTCCTGCCCATATGATAAAAAGGATATACTTGTAATAAGTGCTATTAAAAAGATCTTCATGATGTAAATATATTATCAATTCATGTAAAAACATCAAAAACTATGCTAAATTCTTTTTTAAATTCAGATTAAATCAAAAATTTGGGATATTTCCCCCTCACATGATATGTTGTGATATGCTATATTGTAGTATTTTTGAAGAACATTAAAAAAAATGAAATGAGCTCAATACACTGGAAAACTGTAAAACAATACGAAGATATAACCTATAAGAAATCCCAAGGAGTAGCGCGCATAGCATTTAATAGGCCTAATGTACGCAATGCGTTTAGACCAAAAACAACAAGTGAGCTTTATGATGCTTTTTATGATGCGCAGGAAGATACATCTATAGGAGTTGTTTTACTTTCTGCAGAAGGACCTTCTACAAAAGATGGTGTGTATAGTTTTTGTAGTGGAGGAGACCAAAAAGCCCGGGGAGATCAGGGCTATGTAGGAGATGACGGCATGCACAGGCTGAATATTTTAGAAGTACAAAGGCTTATTCGATTTATGCCAAAAGTAGTGATAGCAGTAGTGCCGGGATGGGCAGTAGGAGGAGGGCATAGCTTGCATGTGGTCTGTGATCTTACTTTAGCCAGTAAAGAACACGCAATTTTTAAACAAACCGATGCCGATGTAACTAGTTTTGATGGAGGATATGGTTCTGCTTATCTGGCCAAAATGGTGGGACAAAAAAAAGCACGTGAAATTTTCTTTTTAGGAAGAAATTATTCAGCTCAGGAAGCTTATGAAATGGGAATGGTAAATGCCGTAATCCCTCATGATCAATTAGAAGATACTGCATATCAATGGGCGCAGGAGATTTTAGAGAAATCCCCAACATCTATCAAAATGCTGAAATTTGCAATGAACCTCACAGACGATGGTATGGTCGGGCAGCAGGTATTTGCAGGTGAAGCAACGAGACTGGCTTATATGACCGATGAAGCTAAAGAAGGACGTAATGCATTTTTGGAAAAACGAAAACCCGATTTCAAGAATATTAAATGGATTCCGTAAATTTATGGATAACTCTATAAACTGGTTTTGTGCCGCTAGTAATAAAAAGTAGTTTTTAAAAGTGCCTTTTATATATCCTCATTATAATAGATTAGTGAAAGAATGGATAAAAAAGAAGAAGAGCTATTATCAATGCACTATCAGATCGAAAAGACTGATATAAAACAGCAACGACTGGAGGATCGCCTTGTTTTAATATCTGAGGACTTGAAGAAAAGTAAAAATATTAGGAATTTTTACTTCATTTTCATCATTTTTTTGATGGCAGTAATAGCTGCAGGAGGTTTTTATTTGATTCGAAATGATATGAGTTTTCAGTCAGAAAATGATGTTTCCGAAAATTCAAAAGAGATGAAACAATTGTTACTTATCAATGATTCACTGCAACAAGAGGTGGTGAAATTGAAATCTGATATTTCTACATATAAAAACAATACATTAGATACTATAGACTCTATAAAAATGTATACCGAAAACCTGTTACTTGAATCCATTGAAAAGGAGCAGAGTGCCCCCCAATTTTCTAAAGACACTTCAAAACTTAAATTTAAAAAAATTCATTGCTATGTAAACAAGGTTTTTAAAAGTAACAATGCCATTTTTATTGAAGCTGATTTTATAGAATATTATAAGGGGAAAAAAGCAGTAAAAAAAGCAAAAGAATATGGCGATGCAGAGTATGATATTGATAAAAATGGGGATACATTGTATTTTTTGTATAATAATTATTATATTCATAATCAGAATTCTAGACCTAAAATTCTGGAACTTGACGACAGAGCGAGGGTGAAGATTGATAATATCAATCAAATTTCTAACGGTTTTCCGTTAAAGGCTTTCCAAAAAATCATAACCAATAAGCCAATTTTGATTCTGGAAACCAATAACGGAATAGTATATAAAATAACCCAGCAGAAACTCCCTTAGGCATTTATTAATTATATCTTTTGAAATAACTATAAAATAACCCCTTAACTACCCCAACAATGAAAGTTATTAAAGATGAGGATCTTCTATCCCTTCACTATCAAATAGAAAAAGCAGAAATAAAACAGAAGAAACTTGAAGGCCTTTTGGATGAAGAATCCGACAAACTGAAAAGAACCAAAAAATCTAACAGACTATACGGATCGTTTGCGTTGGTTCTGTTTCTATTGGCTATATTTCTCGTAGCAAATTCCTTCTATTTTAGTAAAGTAACTTCAAAAAACAAAGAAGATAACGCGATTTCCTTAATTGCAGACGAATTACAGTCTACAAAACAGGAGCTGGAAGCATTAAAAAAGGAAAAAGCCGAAGAAAAAGTAGATCTGGAAGAAATCAAAAACTTATATCTGTCCAGAAGTCTAATCAATAAAGATACCGTGTATTCTGTGCAGATCAAAGCATTAAGTGATGGTGCAGAGATAGCTTCTTCAGTTTCTGAGAAATTTACAAATACGCTGGTGTATAAGGATACCTCTCTATACAAATTGAGTTTGGGTATTTTTGAAACCCTATCTGAAGCACAGCAGTTTAGAAAAACCCTTATTGGATCAGGTGCTTTTGACAAGCGAATATTTGTGATATCTTATAAAGACGGAGAGCGTTTGAGAATTGAAGATTATGAGTAAACCTACCGTAGTTTTGGATAGTTTACAGGATCGGCTTCATTCATAATCTCATACGTTTTTTCATAAATATCTTCTATAGAAGGTTTGCTAAAATAATCGCCATCTGTACCAAAAGCCGGCCTGTGAGGCTTTGCGCTTAATGTCTGAGGTTTACTGTCAAGGTGTTGGTATACATTTTGTTCATCAATAAGCTTGTGTAAAATATATCCTGTCGCGCCTCCGGGAACATCTTCGTCAATAATTAATATTCGGTTGGTCTTGGCAACACTCTTAACAATGTCTTGATTTAAATCAAACGGAATCAGAGACTGTACATCAATTACTTCGGCATCTATCCCTGCAGATAGTAACTCTTTTGCTGCTTGTTCTACCAATTTTAATGTAGAACCATAAGATACCAGGGTAATATCTGCTCCTTGTTTTATGGTTTCTACAACACCAACCGGCGTTCTGATTTCAGAAAGGTTAGCAGGCATTTTTTCTTTCAGACGATAGCCGTTTAGACATTCTATAACCAGTGCGGGTTCATCACTGTCTAATAAGGTATTGTAAAAACCGGCAGCTTTGGTCATGTTTCTGGGCACAAGAATGTGAATGCCTCTTAGCAAATGAATTAATCCACCCATTTGAGACCCAGAATGCCATATTCCTTCTAATCTGTGTCCTCTGGTTCTTATAATTAACGGAGCTTTTTGCTTTGCAAACGTTCTGTATCTAAGGGTTGCCAAATCATCGCTTAATCCTTGCACGCAGTATAATATATAATCCAGATATTGAATTTCGGCAATAGGTCTAAGTCCTCTCATAGCCATACCGATTCCTTGCCCTATTATGGTTGCTTCTCGAATACCGGTGTCAGAAATTCTAATGTTCCCATATTTTTCCTGTAACCCTTCGAGCCCCTGGTTTACATCACCAATTTTACCACTATCCTCACCAAAGATCAATGCTTCAGGGATTCTGCCGAATAATTTCTCAAAGTTGTCTCTAATAATTACTCTGCCATCAACGAGTTGGTCGTCTTCATTGTATTGTGGTTTTACTTCTTTGATGTTGATGAGCTTAGAATCAAACTCGCTGTACAGATGATCACTATATTTGGGTTGATTAGTTTTTAAGTAGTTGTTTACCCATTTCTGTAATTCTAATTTCTCATCAAAACTTTCTTTAGTTATATGGCGTAATGTTTTTCTTGCGGCTTCAAGAATATCTTTGCGGATGGGTTCTTCTTTTGATGAGAGTGTTGTAATTAATGGTGTAATAAAATTCTTGTTAGCACTTTTATTTTCAACTGCCTTAAGCAGGCCTATAGCTTCTTTTTGCTCAGATTTGATCTCAGACAGGTAGGCATTCCAGGCTTCAGTTTTTCCTTTCCGCACTTCTTTTTTCGCTGTTTTTTCGAGCTCAAGAAGTTCTTCTGCGGTTGCAATATTATGATCAATGATCCATTCTTTAAATTTTTTGTTGCAGTCATACTCCCGTTCCCAATTCAACCGTTCTTCACTTTTATATCTTTCATGAGACCCAGAAGTAGAATGGCCCTGAGGTTGTGTTAGCTCTTTTACATGAATAATAACAGGAATGTGTTTTTCGCGAGCTAATTCTTCGGCACTTTCATAAGCATCCATCAATGCCGGATAGTCCCAACCATTCACTTTAAGGATTTCATAGCCTTCATGGTTTTCATCACGTCTGAACCCTTCGAGGATCATAGAAATGTCTTCCTTTGTTGTCTGATGCCTTGCATGCACAGAAATACCATATTCGTCATCCCAAATACTTATCACCATAGGAACCTGTAATACACCACCGGCATTTACAGTTTCCCAGAATAGCCCTTCGCTGGTACTGGCGTTACCAATGGTACCCCAGGCAACTTCGTTTCCGTTTATTGAGAAATTGGTGTGATTCTCAACGCTTTTTTCATTGCGATATACTTTTGAAGCTTGTGCAAGCCCTAATAATCTGGGCATTTGCCCGGCAGTAGGAGAAATATCTGCGCTCGAGTTTTTTTGCTGTGTTAGATTTTTCCATGTACCATCTTCATGAAGGCTATGAGTTGCAAAGTGGCCACCCATCTGTCTTCCTGCTGCAAAAGGTTCTTTGGTGATATCGGTATGAGCATACAAGCCTGCAAAAAATTCTTCGATAGTATACTTATCTATCGCCATCATAAACGTTTGGTCACGGTAGTAGCCAGATCTAAAGTCTCCATTTTTAAAGACTCTTGCCATAGCAAGCTGTGGTAATTCTTTACCCCCTCCAAAAATTCCAAACTTTGATTTTCCTGTCAGTACTTCACGGCGCCCTAATAAACTACATTCTCTGCTTATCAAAGCAATTCTATAATCTCTTAGTATTTGTTTTCTATATTCTTCGAAAGAAATATTAGATGAAGTTACTGTTTCAGGTTGCATGTGAACGACGTTTTATGGTCTGCAAATTTAGTTAAAATAACGGCCAATTGCAAGGAAGGAATTCTTAAATTTTTTGAAGATTTTTTATTTAAAACGTAATTTTGTTGATGAATTGTTTGTTTTGACGAGTATTTTAAGGATTGATTAACAAATATTCAAAATTTTCACATTTGTCATCCTTTTTTTTTGATTTTATTTAAACAAACTTAAATTTCCGTATCGTAGTATTGATATTTTATCAAGGAAATCTCGAACCAGAGGTTTTTAAGGAGAATTAATACCACTCTCTGGTGAATAGTCCAATGAGTGTCTCTGGGCTCAATGTGATTATAAACCGAATCTGCTGGTCATAGTTAGGTTGTGCAATTTCCCATCCTTTATTGGAAACTACAGGAAAGAAAATTTCAAAATAATCGGCTACAAGGCTCAGTCTTATTCCGCCATCATATACAAATTTTGCAGAATCCCCTTTGTTTTTTACCAACCCCACATCTCCATAGGCATATATCCAATTCCAGATATTTGTATTTGCATTAAACGTAGTAATCCATTGATTTGCAAATGGATAATCAAGCTGAGATTTGAACCCGCCTTCTGCCAGAATGATTTGCTGGCTTACAAAACCAGTTTCCTCACTACGCCCCAGGTAATTATAATCAAACAGATAATCGGTTGGTCTATCAAGAGCAAAACTGAAAAAATCTCCATCTTTTGCTGTGTCATTAAAAAGAAAAGTACCAGCAAATAGCCGCAGATTTACTTGTCGGTTGTTAAGGAATAATTTTCTATAATTAATCGTTGTTGACATCTTGCTGAAATTTTTTGATATCTGATAATCAATAGTATACCCAAGGAAATCGATCAAATTAAAATCTGAATACCGATATTTGGCATTAAATACATTATAATCTGGAGTTACTACCGGATTGATTTGATTTCTTTCTCTAAAAACATTAATATTTCTTAGTATTAATCTTTGGTTTTCATTAGATCTAAGGTCTTTGGGTCTGAAACGAAAACTTGCTGAAGTCGAAATTCTTCTGAATAATAGGTCTGGAGCATAACTAAACATGCTTCCGTTGATGCCATATCGTATTTGATACAATCCGTAGTCTGCAACTTGTTGTCTGTGAAAAAAGCTGGCAGAGCCCAATAGTTTTTGAGACTTGAAACCATAAGCAGGAGAAATATTATATTCAAAGTTTCTTCTTATAATAGTTTTGTTATAAATTTTTGCTGCAAGTGTAAATCCATCATAAACGTTAAATTCGAACTCTGGGATGAAAAACAGTTGATTATATCTTGGGTCCTCAATATCCTGCAATAACCTAAATTGAAAAGGTTTATTGAAAATCCATTTTAGATTTCTATAATTGTTACGTCTGTTAATTTCTGGAATCTTCTGGTCATAGTCCAATACAAGTTTACTAATATCTTCGTTTGCAATCTTTACTTTTTTGGTTCCTGCGATATCTGTAACCCATGTTTTGGAAACCAACTCTTTTTTTCTAAACCCATATAAAGAAACCGGCATGGCATGATCTCCCTTATTCTGGATGGTAACCTCGAGAGAGTCTTTTCTCTTTTTTACAGATTTGATCCTGAAATCTAATTTTTCATTAGTTTGAACAAAGTCTTCAAAAAACCATGCTATATCTTTTGATGATTGTGAGGTGAGTATTTTTCTAAATTCTTCAGAATTGGTGAATTTTAATACGTTTTGAGTATAAAAATCCTTAATGCTTTGATCTACAATATTGTCATCACCCAGATAATCTTCAAGATATTTAAAACCTACTCCGGCCTTATAGGCATTGGCAATATTTTTGTTGAACTTTACCAATTCATCCTGAGGTAATGATAAAGGCTGATCAAGAAATAATCTGGCCATGTTTTTATACCCAAGGAAATACTGATCATTAAACTTCAGATTGGCGATATGAAACCATCTTATACCAATTACTTTACTAAGTTTACCAATGATTTTCATTTCGGGATAATACTGCTCTGTATACGACATCATTAAGTAGATATGTATTGCATCTTTTATCCAGGTATCGTATCTGGGGTTTATCAATAACGTTCTCTCCAGGTAATTTTCTGTAATGGTTTTCAGCTGTTTGATTTCATATTGAAAACCATCGGGAAATGGCCTTAAAATATCTGGCAATTGATTAAGACCATAAACAGGGTTATTTTTATAATCACTTTCTGAAACCAGGATCTTCTCAAATGGGAAAGGGCCGAGTTTTTTTTCTAAAAAATTTACAATCCTGTTGGTAGCCACCGTTTTCATTTGGGGCATTAGCTCATTATCGTCTATATCACTAATAAACTGAAGCCCTCCGGCCGGAAAACTATAAAATGTTGTTGTTCTCTGAACGTGCAAATTTATTTCAGTTCTGTTATCACCCAGCAATCTAATGGTTTTGTGTGTTTCATCCTCAGAATAAGGCTGTGTTTCCTGCTTTAGTTCACTTATTATTTCATATGCCTGGGGCAGGGTGAAATTAATTTGATAATTTGCTAGGGGAGCATAGAGATCATCCAGATTTTTATGGCTATAAACGTTCCATTTTGTATCGTATACAGCAGGAAGTATATACCAATATTTCAACGTAAAGTTTCCATTAGGATGGTACCCATACCTGGTAAATTTATCACTGGGAACTTTGATTTTATACTTTAGATGAAAGGTCTTACTTTCTCCGGGATAAAGAGGCTTGGGAGGTTGAACCCACATAATATCTGGAGTACCCTGGTATCGACCCCATTTTAATGATTTTAATGAATTGTCGGTAATATTCTGGATGATCGTTCTACCACGTTCATGCTCTTTTGCAAAATAAAATCGTTTTAAAAAATCTTCAGAAAACCGTTTGCCAAGAGGTGTGGTTTTGCCGGAAAAACTGTTTGCCCAATCATGAAAAAATAGCTTATTCAATGTATCTTTTGAAGTATTGGTATACGTAATTTCCTGATCTATGGTCAAAATTTTTCTTTCGATATCCAGATCAGCATTTATGATCATATGATGTTGCGCTGAAACTGTAGACAGCACAAAAAAAGCAAAAACTATATAAGATATGTTAGCGATACTCAATTTTTATATTTGATTAAAGGCATTATCATTATATCAACGGCAAAGAGATAGTGTTACCCTACCTGCTTCATTTACTGACATATGAAAGTTTTCGTATTCTTGCATAGGATTTTTAAAAGCTGCCTTTAACATTAATAACTGATTTGAAGATGAGACGTTTCAAAAATTTGGACTTAAATTATATTCGGCATAGAATTTATCTAAAATCTTAAGTACTTCTTCCGGGGTATCTACCACATGTATTAAATCCAAATCTCCCGGACTTATATTTCCAAATTTTTCCAGTAAGGTATTTTTTACCCAGTCTATGAGTCCTCCCCAAAATTCGGTGCTTACCAGTATGATGGGAAATATGGCAATTTTTTTGGTTTGGATCAATGTCATGGCTTCAAATAGCTCGTCCAACGTTCCGAATCCTCCTGGCATTACCACAAATCCCTGAGAGTATTTTACAAACATCACTTTGCGCACAAAGAAGTAATCAAAATCCAGGCTTTTATCACTATCGATATAAGGATTGTCATGCTGCTCAAAAGGCAGGTCAATATTTAATCCTACCGAAGTTCCCCCACCCAGGTGAGCTCCTTTATTTCCGGCTTCCATAATCCCTGGCCCTCCGCCTGTGATAACCCCATACCCGTGATTTACGATTTCTTTGGCAACAGCTACTGCCAATTGATAATATTTGTCCTCGTTTTTGGTACGGGCAGATCCAAAAATAGATACGCAGGGCCCAATTTTGCTCATCTTCTCAAATCCGTTAACAAATTCTCCCATGATCTTAAAGATTGCCCATGAATCATTTGTCTTTATTTCGTTCCAACCTTTATGGTGTTGTTCTTTTCTCATTCGGTTATTCTTTAAATTCTTATTTCTATTATTCTATGCTACCAGAGCCCGAATATTTGTCAATTTCCATAACTCGTTACTTAACACTTGTCACTCTTAACGGTGTTAATTCTTTCTTTAAAAACTTTGCTGTGTAGCTCTTTTTATCTTTTATAATATCTTCGGGTGTTCCGGTAGCGACAATTTTCCCACCATTTTTCCCACCTTCATACCCTATATCGATAATATAATCTGCCATTTTTACTACATCCAGATTATGCTCGATGATTAATACGGTGTTTCCTTTATCTACCAATTTGTTCAAAACTTCCATCAATACCCGTATATCTTCAAAATGAAGTCCGGTGGTGGGTTCGTCCAGGATGTAAAAAGTATTACCGGTATCTCTTTTGGATAATTCTGTTGCCAATTTTATACGTTGCGCTTCTCCTCCAGACAAAGTTGTTGATTGTTGTCCCAGCGTTATATATCCTAAACCTACATTTTGAATAGTTTTTAGCTTTCGTGAGATCTTGGGGATATGCTCAAAGAACATACAAGACTCATTAATCGTCATTTCCAGTACGTCGGAAATCGACTTGCCCTTATATCTAATTTCTAATGTTTCTCTATTAAATCGTTTTCCCTGGCAGGTTTCGCATTCAACATATACATCGGGCAAAAAATTCATTTCTATTACTCGCAATCCACCACCTTTGCAGGTTTCACATCTTCCACCGGCAACATTAAAACTAAAACGACCGGGTTTGTACCCGCGAATCATCGCTTCGGGTATTTTGGCAAATAAACTGCGTATCTCAGAAAACACCCCTGTATATGTTGCAGGATTCGATCTGGGGGTGCGACCAATGGGAGACTGGTTGATATCGATCACCTTATCGGCATGCTCCAGACCTTTTATGCTTTTGTAGGGCATGGGTTTTTTAACTCCGTTAAAATAATATGCATTCAGGATGGGGTAGAGTGTTTCGTTTATAAGTGTAGATTTACCACTGCCCGAAACCCCGGTTACTGCAATCATTTTACCCAGCGGAATGTCTATAGAAACATCTTTTAAGTTATTACCCGTTGCGCCTTTTAAAGAAATCGACTTTCCGTTTCCTTTTCTGCGTTTTGCAGGTACTTCAATTTGTTTTTTACCGCTTAGATAATCTGCTGTAAGCGTGTGGTGCTGTTTCAGTTCGAATGGAGTGCCTTCACTAATGATTTCACCACCATGTTTTCCTGCCAGAGGTCCAATATCGATCACATGATCGGCACGCTCGATCATATCTTTGTCATGCTCGACAACAATTACCGAATTGCCGATATTCCGTAACTGAATGAGTGAATTGATCAATTTTTCATTGTCTCTTTGATGCAAACCGATACTTGGTTCGTCCAGAATATAGAGCACTCCTACTAGTTGTGAACCTATTTGCGTTGCTAATCTGATTCGTTGTGCCTCACCTCCGGAAAGAGATTTACTACTGCGGTTCAGAGAGAGGTAGGTGAGCCCTACATCGACCAAAAATTGAAGCCTGGCGTTAATTTCCTTTAATATTTCACCAGAGATCTGTAGTTGTTTTTCGCTTAAATGTTCTGGGAGGTTTAAGAACCATTCTTTGAGCTCACTAATATCCATTGCAGCCAATTCTGCAATATTCTTTTGATGTACTTTAAAATACAACGATTCTTTGCGTAACCTGGAGCCGTTACATTTCGGACATTGGATATTATCCATAAAATCCCTGGCCCACCTGCGTAAAGAAGTAGAATCATTGGTATTATAAGTGTTTTCTATAAAAGTGGCAATACCTTCAAAATCGATTTTATATTCACGGGTAACCCCCAGGGTTTTACTGTTGATACTAAACTTTTCTTTTCCTCCATAAAGAATAATTTGCATCGCTTCTTCAGGGATCTTATGTATAGGATCACTCAATTTAAAATCAAATCGCTGGGCAATTAATTCTAATTGTTTGAAAATCCAGTTGTTTTTTTGAGGCCCTTGCGGTGATAAACCACCATTCTTTATGGATATGGTATCATCTGGGATGATCTTTTTTAGGTTTACTTCATAAAGATTACCAATGCCATTACATTTTGGGCAGGCTCCTTTTGGGGAGTTAAACGAAAAGTTATTTGGCTCCGGGTTAGGATATGAAATTCCGCTCGACGGGCACATTAAATTTCGACTAAAGAAACGAACCTCTTGAGATTCCTGTTCAATCACCATCAACACATCATTACCGTGATACATTGCAGTATTGATAGTTTCACTAAGGCGTTTAGAATTTTCCTGGTCTTCGGTAACCATCAACCTATCGATTACAATCTCTATATCATGAGTTTTGTATCGATCCAGTTTCATGCCTTTGGTGATGTCTTTGATCTCACCATTGGTACGCACTTTTACAAACCCTTGCTTGGCAATTTGCTCAAAGAGTTCGCGATAATGACCCTTTCTGGAGCGCACAATAGGAGCCAGGATATTGATTCTCTTACCATTGAAATCTTTTAATATCAGGTCTTTGATCTGCTCATCACTGTAGCTCACCATCTTCTCACCAGTATTATAACTATAGGCATCACTTCCTCTGGAGAATAACAGCCGAAGAAAATCATAGATCTCGGTAATGGTGCCTACGGTACTACGCGGACTCTTACTGGTGGTTTTTTGCTCGATAGCAATCACAGGAGAGAGGCCGTCAATTTTATCTACATCGGGGCGTTCCAAACCGCCCAAAAACTGACGTGCATAAGCAGAAAACGTTTCGATGTACCGTCGTTGTCCTTCAGCATAAATAGTATCAAAAGCCAAAGATGATTTGCCTGATCCCGACAGCCCGGTAATCACTACTAGTTTTTCGCGAGGTATCGTTACATCAATGTTCTTTAAGTTATGAACACGTGCTCCTAAAACTTCAATATTTTCTTCAGATACAACCATAAATTTTTAACCAAGATTGCAAATGTAGTTATTTGAAACCTTTTTCTGAAATAGGTTTGGTTTCGGTTTTGTTAAATACCGAAATATTTTGCCCTTATATGATAACTTTAAATAAATTCTAAGTTAGATTTTAATTTTGGTGGTTAATTAATACTTTTTATATTTTAGTAAAAAAAATAAATAAATGATACTAGGAATAGGTTCGAGAATAAAACATCCCGATCATGGATTGGGAGTAGTAACCAATGTAACTGCCAAAATGTATTGGGTTACTTTTATTGACAAAGGATTAGAAACCATTGAAGTAGATGAGGATTTTGAAGTGATTGAAGGGGTAAAAGACGAGGTAGATACTGTGAGTTTTTATGAAGTCGAAAGAACATTGCGAGAAGTACTGAAACGCTATAGCGATATTTCTGAAATTGTACCCATTGCCGATAAATGGAAGGGAGGAACTTTGGTGTTGCAGCCGGTAGATCAGAATCTGTCATCCAAAGAATTGCCAATCGATACCTTTTTTCATAAGATTGTAATGGTTCGCGACCGAATTCGGGTGATGGAGCAGAAGATCAACCGTGCGAATCTCGATGAGCAGGATAAGATCGATCTGCAGCAATATATTACCCGAATATATGGAAGCTTAACAACGTTCAACGTATTGTTTAAGAATAAATCACAACAATTTGTAGGTAGCCGGAGCGATAATTAGTATCTGGTCGGAAATAGGCGGTGATATATTTCCGACCAGATACTAATTAGAAAGATAGTTTTTTTAATGAAAAGCAAGAACCTCACAGACAAAGACATTAATTGGGAAGCCTTAGCTACCGAATATGAAAACCTGGCTCATGGGTTTGGGTTGCAATTTATCCCTACTGCATATGTAGGTGAAATAGGAGAAATACACGGAACATATGCCGGAAAAGATGTGTCTGTGATTACCGGTGCTACGGCACTCATTCGCATGGCTTTTGGTAAAGAGCATCAAATAGAATTGACTAACAATAAACAGGTTCAACAGCGCCGTTTTCCTCCGGAAGGTATGCAGGAGGTGGTTTTTGAAGCACCGTGGAATAGTTTTTTTTGTAAAAAATATGCCGATGCGTATTGTAAAGATATCATAGTAAGCCCATTTTTTTTGAGTAGTATTGAAGAGCTCAATAGGTTACATGCCAATGGCCAGATTACTGTAGATAGCTATGCTGTAACCGTATCTTATCCCAGTCACTTAGGGCCATTTGTAAAGAAATTTATTCCGGCTGAAGCACTGAGGAAATTGATTCCCACAATGTTTTTAATCGTTGAAATGTTTGATAAAACAAATTTACAAAGTAAACCAAACAAACCACCAGATAGGATAGACGGAGCCAAAGTGATCGAGTGGGCATATGCCGAAACTGCACCCTTTTCAGTTTTAAAGGACGAAAACGGAGTCATCGCTGCAAAAATTCACGGGCTGGCCATTTGCCAATATGATTCGGGCGAAATATACCGATTCAGTTGCGATCAACACTGGGTCACGCAGCAAGATACTCCTCATGATTCGGTCGAAGAAGCAAAAATGATGCTATCCAAACGATACCAGAAGAATGCAGCTGTTCGTTGGGTAAAGATGAAGTATGAGTAGTTGTGTGTGAGTAATTGAGTGTGTGAGTTAGAGTTTAGTAATTTCTCTGAACTCTAACATAATCCTCACCTTTCTTACATAGATACCTCGCATTGCCTGTAGCCGTCAAATTGCACTGGGCAACACTAAACGCCGGGTACTCCGTAATACAGCACAAGTTTTTAGAAACTTGGTACATATGATGGGGAAAAGCAATCTTATTAAAAGATTGCTTTTCTGCTGTTGCAAATCCCTGGAAATAAAAAGCAAAATATAATGAAAATTGCTGCATTATTTTATAAGCATACTACCATTATTGATTAAAAGTTCTATAAACCGACCTATTTGTAGGTGGTTTTTTACCACTTTATGTTGTTAATCTGATTTTGTAATGTCATGAGCTGCTTTATTAGATCATTCCAAGATAATGATTCTCCGGCAAACATACTTTCTTTCATTTTTTGATAATCAGTTTTATAAGCTTCTATAATGGTATCTGGAGGTATAATACGTAGATTTTCTGGTTTATGATTTTGGTAATCTACTCCTTTTATTGAGTTAAAAGATTTGCGATGGTTTACGATGTTATGAAAGAGATCAGCGTTTTGCAAGGCTTCTTTCGCAAAAGGAGTGTTCATAAGTCGTTCGATATCATAAAGATGTCGACTCAATCTTTCCACACGGATATCACTTTTTTGCCATTCCTCATGTAAAAGAAAGATTTTTTCAAGAAAGGTGCGCTGTGGTAAAACAGTTTGTACAGGAAAAGCAACCTTTGCAAAGGTTTCGTCGCTAAACTCATTATCTATTATTGTTTTTATTAGTCGTTCTTCAAAAGGTTCTCTTAATGATCGGCAACTTATTTCTAAAAGTACTCGTGGGGGTAAGTATTCGATTTTTTGTGTCAATGGTTCATAAGTTACATATATCCGCAAAGGATCTGTATCCGAATCTTTATATGGCTCTACACCAATTGATGTGATTGGTAACTGTTCTGTTGCGATAATAGTATGTACATCATTTAATAATTGACTGCTTATAAAGCTGGCACTTTTCTTTCTAAGGTTTTTTATTTGGGTACGGTTAAGTTTTCCATCAAATTGAAAATACCCTCGATCGATTGCCAAATCAATATCTTCAGAAAAACGATTAATGATACTATATGCCTTACTAAGCGATGTGCCTCCTTTAAATACAAGTGAATTTGCATATGGCAAGGAAAATACAATGCGCAATAATTGAGTAACCCACCAGTCTTTTTCTATGGCAGAGGAAGGTAATCCTGTTTTTGCCGCAGCTTGAGTGAATATTGTTTTTCGTTGAGCATCGCTCAGGGTGATAAAATCACTCATAGTAGTATATTAATAAATTGCTAAATACCTTTTTAATCCAGGATGGGGCCAGTTTCATATCGTGATAGAGATACTCGGGTTGTTCTTTTTTTAAAATCTGCTTGATTTTGTCTAGCTGTTCTTTCGTAACTTTATCCTTACCAATAGCCTTGAGTGCCTGTATTGTCATGCTGCTTAATTTTCCTTTTGCGGATAGATTTTTTGGACTTGTCTTTTTAAATTTAATACTACGATTGCCTATTCTAACTGTTCTTGGGCTTCCATCCGTTAGGTAAACATGGTTGAGAGGTACTTGTGTAGATAATCCCAATATATTTAATACTTGTGTTCCTGTGGGAATAATACGTGCATTATCTCTGGTTGCAATAGCCTTTGCGATTTCCTCTATTTCAGGAATAATATTGCCTAAAAGTTTATCTTGTTTAGGATATAGATAAATACCCCTGGTAAGCCTTATTATTTCTTCCTTTTCAGAAAGTCTTTTGAGAGCTTGTCTGACGGCTGCACTTTCTCCTAGATGTTCAAAAGTGTCAGTAAAGAAAATAAGCCCTCGCTTTTTGTTTTTAAGGAGGGTTGTGATCTGTTTTTCTATACTATTGTGAACATTCATATTGTCACAAAAGTAGTATATTTTTGTGACAATATGAATGTGTTTTAATTTATTTGAAAATAGTTTAATAAACCGACCATATAAATAAACTTTAGTCTATAACTCTGTTTATAACTATTTAAAAGTCTAATTCACCATACTAATTAATTAGTTTAACTTTAGGTATTTAATTGAACTTTTAAACTATGATTTTTGGTTATGCTCGTGTAAGTACAGAAGAACAATCTCTAGATCTTCAGCTTGACGCATTATTGAAAGAAGGCGTGCAAGAAAGAAATATCTATACAGATAAGGTATCCGGTATCAAGGCAGAACGTAAGAATTTGTCAAAATTGCTAGATCATTTAAGGGAAGGGGACACCTTAGTTGTTTGGAAACTTGATCTTCTAGTCCGAAGCCTGATTCATTTAACCAAGTTAATGAGTGATTTTGAGCAAAAAGGGATAAAATTTCGCTCAATTACAGAACCTTTTATTAATACAACTCAAGATTCTCCGCATTCTAAGTTTATAACAAACATTTTTGGAGCTTTAGCACAACTAGAAAGAGATATTATCATTGAGCGTACCAAAGCAGGACTGGAATCTGCTCGTAGACGGGGTAAGGTATTAGGAGCACCCAAAGGATTAAGCCAGAAAAATAAACAAAGAGCTGAGTTATGTGCCTATTATTTTAAAGAAGGTAAACTAAGCGTGAGTGAAATTTGTGAAAGAGTAGGGGTGTCCAGAGCCACATACTACAAGTATTTAGACTATACAGATTTAGGCGGAAAGAAAAGAAAATACAGAAAGAAAGATTCTAAATAACTGATTCCTGTGGAAAACCGTAATTATCACATTAGTAAATTATTGATATTGTAGGACAACAAAACTCAATAAAAAGATATTAGATCTCGGCTATTAAGATGAAAATAAATAAGACCTATCAAAGCCTTTTAGATAAAGCCATTAATTCAATGTTATCTGCAATAGAAATTTACAACAAGCCAGATTTTAAATATAGGGAAGAAACGTTTTCTATTTTATCGATTAATTCTTGGGAGCTTCTTTTTAAAGCTAGACTTCTAAAATTGTCCCATTATAAAATGAATTCCATTTATTCAATGGAGAATAAAAAGAAAAAGAATGGGGAGAATTCTAAAATATTACAACCTAAATTAAATCGTTCAAAAAACCCAATGACTATTAGTTTAGCAGAGTCTATTTTAAGATTAAGAAAAAAAGATGAGCATATTAGTTTGAATTTAGTTAAAAGTCTTTTTGCTCTTATTGAATTAAGAGATAATGCGATTCATTTTCATAATAGTTCAGACATATCTAAAGAAATCCAGGAGTTAGGTTTTGCATGTATTAAGAACTTTATGGAGCTTATTCAAAGGTGGGAACCCAAAGTAAAATTAACACAATACAATTTTTACTTAATGCCTTTAGCCTATGTAGATTCTAATATCGAATCAAAAGCGATATTAACCGATGAAGTAGCTAATTATCTTAATTTTTTAAAAAAGAAAGTTTCTGAAACAGACTCGAGTGATAACGATTTTAGTGTTGCTATTGGTATAGATATCAACTTTAAAAAAAATACAACATTAGAAGGAATAGGAATGAGGTATGATTCGGCTGGTATTCCAATCAATATTTCTGAAGAAGATATAACGAAGAAATTCCCTTTGACATATGACAATGTAACTACAAAAGCCAAGACCAGGTATAGTGACTTTAAGCAAAATCAGAATTTTCATAAAACTATGAAGCTCGTCAAACAGAATAAAAAGTTATCACATAATAGAAAACTAGACCCTAATAATCCGAAATCACAAGTAAAGACCTTTTTTAATGCCAATATTTGGCAAGAATTAGATAGAAAATACACAAAGATATAGAACACTCATGCATAATAAAGTATTAAAAAAGTTATAAAAGTTCGATAAACTGATGAAGTATTAACTCTTAAAACCAAAGGATGAAATTAAAAGATTTTGTGGCAAATTCTATTTCCGAAATTATAGAAGGAATTTCTACTTCGCAAGAGAAAATTAAGGATACAGGTGCAATTATAAATCCAAAAGGAGATGATGTCAATATTGGATCTAACTCAGTTTTAGGAAGAAGTAGAATTGATGGTAAATATATCCCCATTGTTGAAATGAGTTTTGATATAATGGTAGAAGTAAGCGATTCAGAATCCGATAAAGCTGGCATTTCAGTAATAACGGGATTATTTGGAGCGGGAGCGGCTTTGGAGAACAAAAATGATAATAGATCAATTAATTCAATCAAATTTTCAGTTCCTATTTTGTTCCCTGTTAATGATACTAGTGTCAAATTACAGAAGAAATCAAGTTTAATGTAAAAGTTCAATAAAACGATTCCTGTGGAAAACCGTAATAAAGCTATCGATATTTTATTGATATTGTAGGACAACAAAGTTCAATAAACAGATTATTATGATAGAAATTCAAGCTATTAAACCAGGACCAAAACCAAAAAAAGAAGATGGCTCTTTAGATAAAAGAAGAAGAGTAACTCCAGCAAAAAAGAAAGATTATACACCATTAAAAAAGCATAAGCACAAAAAGGGTGATTAATTAAAATTCAAAAAACTGATGAAATCACTATGAAAGGGAAAACAAAATATTATTTAATCATTATAGCTCTAATTGCAGGTATAATTTGGGTTGGAAGTTTTAATACTGGAAATAATTCTGAAAAAAAACCAAATACAATTTCTCAAAAAAGTGCTTACCAAAAAATGAAACTTGCGTTTATTGGTAGACCTAGTGAATCAGAAATCAAACCAATTTTGGAAAAAGTTATGAAATTTCATGGAACTGAAATTAACGAGAATAACCGAGAAAAGGCTGCAAGTGCTTTAATAACCTTAAGGAAATCAAGTAAGAATGGGGTTAGTGAAATGGATATATTAAAACATATGAATTTAAATGGAGCGAAAGAACTTTCGTTTCCTGACCAAGCCGCAATTTCATTTACTTTATTAGAAGTTCAATAAACCGATTATCATGAAAAAATACGATTACAAGTTTTACCTATTTCCAATTGGCGAAATCCAAGACACTCAAGATTGGGTTAATGATAAAGCAAAAAACGGTTATAGAATAATAAATATACATTACCACACTATAGAAGGTCATGAAAAAGTCAGGATTACTATGGAAAGAGTACACGATTAAATGAAGTTCAATAAAACGATTAACAACTAAAAATGAATGTATTTTCCTTTAACAACAGTATAAGACAACAAATAAGGAAAGTTGTAGATTATGCTAACAATAATATCTATTATATAGATGACCTTCTTGACATGATGAATAGTCAAATGGAAGTCCCTGGTGCTAAAACTGAACATTTAGTACTTGTTCCAATTGGACGGTGGATATGTTATTATGTTGTAGACCACCCTGAACATGGTCGCTGCCATTATTTTACTATAAAGCCAGATGCTTCAGGAAAACTACCTGATAAACCAGCATTGGATTACATAATAAAGGAGTTTGGTATTGAAAGTCAATTACTAGAACAGCATATAAATATCAACAATGAGATGGGAGAAATTACGATTATTCTCCCAATTATTTAACAAAAACTACCGCTAACGCGTCGTAAATACCGTTAGAATAAAAGTTTAGTAAAACGATAATTGATGAAAAGTCATGTAAACATATTTCTAAAACCTTTTGTTCAAGCTGTAAATGATGAAATTAGCGATATTAAACTAAGTTTTAATATTGTCAAGTTTTATTACGCATATGGTAAGGAGGATGTTCGGTATCATGAATATAATCCTGGATGTTTGGATAAACTGATAAGCGAATCCACTGAAAAAGATGTAAGTGAAGCATGTATTGATATTGATTTAAGATCTCCTAAAACACAAAATCTATCTGAAATAAAATTTCAACAGAATCTTTCATACGATGGAAAAAAAATCATACTCGAAGCCTCTAATTTATATTTGGATGAGTCTTTTATTGTTGACTATGATTTAATGAAGGTTAAGAACGTTGAAGAATTAGCAAAAGAATATGTTCAGAAAACATTAGAGTTAATAATCTCCTAGAGGATGAAAGTTTTATATAACCAATGGAAAAGTTTAAATAATCGATGAAGAAAAATGATTTTAATATACGAGAAATTAGTGAGTTGATACTAAATTGTCTCGATGTTACTCCTATCCTATTAGAAGAAGATGAAAAACTCATTGAAGCGCATAAAGACAAAAATGAATTAATCAAGGACAAAATATTGAATAGGAGATGTAACTTTATGTGTGATGGAGATGAATTTCACTATGTTGAAGATCTAAATGTTTGGAGAAAAATGAAAGTTCAATAAATTGATTTCTATACAATTATGATATAAATGACAGTATCCAAAATTTTGTGTAAACAGAATTTCAGCGGGTTTAACTTTTTTATAGTTGAACCCGTTTTTCAAATATAGTTAAGAACTGATTAAGTATTAGCCCCCAATTATGTATTGGAGCTGTCCATTTCGTGACTTAAAGTCACCCAATGGTCATTTCTCTATTATAAAATTACTTGAATCACCATCTTCTGGTTTTCTATGATGTTCCAAATATTCATTAATCATTTTTTCTGTAATATTACCACTACTCCAACAACCGTAACCAATAGCCCAAAAGTGACGACCCCAATACTTTTGCTTAAGAACAGGAAGCTCTTGTTGTAACTTTCTTGAACTTCTACCCTTCAACTTCTTTACTAGATAACTCAAACTCAAACTGGGACGGTACTCAATATGCATATGAATATGATCTTTAGAGATAACTCCTTTCAATATCAAAACATCTTCAGATTCACATATTTGAATTAGAAGTGAACGACAACGAATTTGGATATCTCCTTGAAGAACAGAGTATCGATATTTTGTACTCCAAACTAAATGAGCTGTCAATCTTGAAACTGTATGACCATTTGATCTTTGATCTCCCATAAATCAAAGATAAAGGTTTTTAGAAGCTAAAGCGAAATGCACTAAAGTGCATAGTTTTAACTATTTTTGAGACCAATAAAATTTAATTACGTAAAATAATTGCGTAGTTTGAAAACAAATTTGTTGAAAAAACATGAAACTAATTCAAGAAGGCGCTTTTATATCAGAAATAATTTTCCAAGCTGATCTTGTATCACATGCTCATAAACGTTTAAAAAAATCTGTAGATGCATTTGATGATATTGGAGTATGGTCAGCTATTCAATCTATTTTAATTTCGTCAAGTAATATTTCCAAAATTCTGTGGCCAAAAAGGAAATATGAAGATAGAGGTCAAGAACTTAGGAAACTCCTTTCAATTGATTCTAGATGCATTTTAAAAAGCAGAAAGTTTAGAAATAAATTTGAACACTATGATGATTTCATAAATGATTTTTTTGAAGACAAGAATATTTACTCTTATATTGATTTTGTTATGAATCCATCCTTACGTTCATTTGGCATGGAATCTTGTCATAGAGGATATAACTCTTACAATAATACTCTTGTTATTCATGGAGAAATTCTAGACTTAAATAGCATAATAGATACTGTAAAAGAAATAAAACTTAAGTGTAAAAGCTTATTCATGTAAAATAAGATAAAAATATTACAGCCACTAAAAACATTAAAAGTTCAAATAAACTATGAAAGTAGGAAACCTTTTCATAACAACAATTACATAAATAGGCTGATATGATAGAAGCATTAAGAGATTGGGAATTAATTAAAACTGAACTTAATTCTTTTTATGATAAAGGATTTGAGATTAATGATTTACATCCAAAGAATGAAGAGGAATATGAAAATCTAAAATCTAATTATTATGATTGGAAACAAAAAGTTTTGGACTTTCTAATGGCGTCCTTAAAAGAGAGTATCGGCTATGTAGATAATTTTAAGTCACTGAATACAGATAAATTTAATATTTCAAATAGTAGACCGGTTCCATTAGAAAAAAAAACAAGAGATTTAAAAGGTGCTATTCAGAATGCCATTTTATATATAAAAAAGACAATAAATCTGTTAAGTATTTCTGATATGGTTACTGTTCCACAAAAAATAGACTGGACAAATAGAAATAATTATACTTCTAAACAAATTAAGGATTTATTATTGAGAAAGTTGTTTGATTTGTACTCAGATGAATTTTATCCTATTCGCTATATCTTGCTGGGCAATGGAATATATTTACAAAAAAAAAGAGAGGAATTTGAATATCTTCGGATATTACAAGAGGAAGAATTAATTGAAAGTCAAAACATAGCTAAAATAGCAGACGCAAAGTTAACTCTAATAGGTAAATTATATGTAGAGGAAAAGTACAAGCTATTTACACCGGATTACGAATCAATAAACAATGATAAACAGGAAATATCTTCACAAATTGATGAACTTAAATTAAAATTAAAGGAATTAGGAGTTGGTCAGGAAGTTATATTTAATGAATTAGATGAACTTAAAGAATTATATAGTTCTCTCAACAAAAAGAATTGGGGACAACTTTTAAAGGGTAAAATTATCGATTTGGGAATTGAGCAAGTAATTGATAAAGATGTAGCAGAAATGATTTTTAAATCTATCACAAAAGATGTATTACGATTAATGTAAAAGCGCTTAAATTAAAAGTTCAAAAAACCGATGAATAGTTTATCCGACATACTTAGTAATGGCTACAAGCATCTTGACATGATAATATATGTTTTGATCTGCAAGAATAATAAGTTTTATGTTGGACAAACTAACAATATAGAAGCTCGACTAAAAGCTCATTTTATTTATAAACAGAAAGTACAGTTTCTTAGATTTAACGAGCCAATAGATTTGTTGTTCTTTATCAGGACCGGAGTTAGGTTCAAAATGATTAATGATTTAGAAGATTATGTTACTGTCTTGGTGAGCAAAAAATACGGAGCTGAAAACGTATTTGGAGGGTTTAGACATTTAAAAAAACCAGATCAAAGAATAAAATTTGTCGAAGAGTATGATCTTTCAGCTAACAAGTCTGCTGCAAATATAATAGCCCCACTAATTGATTTTGAATTGCCAGAAGTGTTTGAAATCAATAAAATAATTAAAGATTAATCAAAGTTCAACATACGATGAATCAAATCCTGAAATTAATTAATACAAGAGAATTGTATGTTCATCTTATAATGTTTAAAGTTTACCTGGACACTAGGGGACAAACAAACCAGAACGCTGTACCATCCTGAATGGGGAGTCTATTTTATAAAAGAGCAGGTGGGACAGGTAAGAAATATGAAGATTGAGATATATTCAAATGATCATAATCCACCACATTTTCATGTCAAATCTAAGGATGGCTCAATTAACGCGGTTTTTAGACTTGACAACTGTGAATTGATCAAAGGCACGATTCAATCTAAAGACCGTAAAAGAATAGAGGCTTTTTATGATGATGAAAAAGTAAAAGTGCTTTTGAAGAACACTTGGAATAAATCAAAAGGAGATAATCTTCAAATAGATTAGATAAATAATAAAGTTCAATAAACCGAAATTAAGGTACAATAAACGATGGCCACTGGAATGAAATTAGAGCAGTTTTAAGAACGAAGAAAGGAGATAAGTGAGAGTAGTCCTTAATGAGTTTTTCGTGAAGTAAATCAAGCTAATGAAGAAAGGTAAAAAAAGCAATAAATAAAAGTTCAATACAAGATTTTGAATATGGCAGAAAAAAATAATTTGATTTATCTTAAAAATAATAACAAGTATGCAGCTTATAAGAAAGTTGCAAAAATGAGAGAATTTAAAGAATACGATTTATTTTAAAAGTCCAATAAACCAATGGAGGATGTTAATGTAGGGGTATTATTAAAACAAGCTCTTATTCAAATTTCATTTATTATAAAAATGAAGAACTAATTGACAATGGTTTATTGAACTTACAAAAATTCCCTGATTTCCCAAGTCAGGGGAAGTTTTTATAACGACGGGGACTTTGTAAATCAAGTCCCTGCCGTTACTTTGATCTCTACTTTCTTCGTTATGAATGAAGATTACGTTCGTTAAATTTAAATTTTTAATATGATATCATGCCAGAAAAAGTGTTGAAATAGATTAAATTAGGGACGAAAAATAGGATTGGTGAAATAATGGAAATCTACTTTTTGAACTTTTCTCCGATATTAAAGGTATTTTGTCAAAAATTCCCTCGGCTTCCCTCTGGGAAACATAGCTTAGGGGATCATGCCCTGTTTCAATAAAAAAAGAGTTATTAAAATATCCCTATATATTTTAATAATCAAAAAGTTACATCTTATTAATTACACTTGGTAGCCGAATTGGCAACTTGTTTGATTAGTTAGTGAAGCTGAATTAAGATAAGATTTGAAGTAAGTGTCAGTATTAGCCTTAATGATGATTTAGTGAAAATGAACAATCTAACTAATTTAAAGTTCTAATAAACGATAATATAACTTCGGTACGACATGTCAATTTGTACCAAAGTCCAAAAAGTATTAAAAAACAATAGAAAAATCCTTACATAATATCGTTATATGCGATTTTAAATCAAAAAAGATGAAAAAAAAATCAATTTTTAAAAATACCCAACAAGTGCCAAGAATAGCTATTTTATTGATAATTTCATTGATTATTAATATATATTCTCTTAAAGCACAGGTTAGCAATGATCACCCAAGCTATATATTAACTAATAAAGGAGAAAAAATATTAATTGAGTCAGGTTCACCGATCACGTTTAACACTAAAAAAATTGAATATTATGCATATTCTAATAAAAAACCTTTAAGAAATTGGAAAAAGATAAGAATAAGTGGTAAAGAAATTGAAAAAATAATAGATAAAGATAGATTGTACCTGCCTTACCAACCTTATAGAAAAAAACCAAATATATTTAACGTTTATAGAGTTATTGCAAAGACAAACGATTATACTCTTGGACATGTTATTTATAGAAAGGTTTCAAGAGACTTACATGCTGTTAGAGAAGGTGATTTTTCTAAACCTGACAGGATAAAACGAAAGGATTATTTTTTTGTTATTGATAAGAATGGAAAGGTTATTTCAAATGGCCCTTTATCAAATGTTTCGGAAGAGGAAATAGATAAAAGTGTAGAAAAGATTAATAAAATATTTGGTGATTGTTTAAAACGAGAAAACTTATTTGATCGTGTTTATGTAAAGTTTGTAGGTCAGATAAATAACACCAGAATGGATACCGTCCCTAGATTTCTTCATAACGTAAATCAATTAGATTGTTCAATATCCGGTTCTGATTAATTCCTTAGAATCTTTTGTCTCCTATAAGCTACCATACAATAATAAAGTTCAAATAAACCATAAAATAGGAGGTAACTATATTTCTTATATTTGATAATAGATATATGCAAGTAAAACAGTGATGAATATTGATCTAAATGGAAATATCGAATTCAATGGGTTTAAACTCTATATGGGTATGCCGTATGAGGAGTTCTATAAAATTATTCCTAATTTCAAAGGAAATCAATACTTAACCTCTTCTGGAGAATTGATCGGCCACGTTGGGTTTTTAGATAACGAAATTTCCGGTCCGAAATGGGAGATATCATTACAAGTCTATTTGGATAGAGGTCTTTGTGCTATGCATCTTAAATTTATCGGAGAGCCTTTTGGTGAAAAGTGGCTTGGTGATGAAGCTGAATTAAAAAGGAAAGAATATCATAAAGATTTTCTTAATGAACTAGGACTAAAACAAAGAAACTATGAATTTGGGTATATCCGCTGTTCATTGAACAAAGCTGGACGAACTAACATAGTTAATATTGTAAAACCTCCTAAATAGTGCATGTAACAAAGAACTGAGGTTAAAGTTCAATAAACCGATAAAAACTATGAAAACCATTCTTACTATTCTTTTAATCATTTTTTTTGTACTCGCAGGCTGTAGTAACAAATCTGATCAATCACAAAAGCCTCCTATTTCGACTCAGAATCAATCCTTACAAGGTCAAATAATTGATTTAACTCATGTTTTTTCAGATGAAACAATTTACTGGGTAACTGCAAAAGAATTTGAACTGGATGTTGTTGCTAAAGGAGAAACAGATAAAGGTTATTATTATTCTGCGAACAATTTTGCTACAGCAGAACATGGTGGAACCCATATCGATGCACCTATTCATTTTTCAAAAAACGGACAATCAGTAGATGAAATACCGCTTAAAAAACTAATGGGAAACGCTATAAAAATTGATGTTTCTGCAAAGGTTTCAAATAATCGGGATTATCAAATAAGCGTTGAGGATTTTACAAATTGGGAAAAAAAAGAAAACATTCAAATTCCTGATGGAAGTATTGTTTTATTGCAAACAGGTTTCTCAAAATTTTATCCAGACAAAGTAAAATATCTTGGAACCGATCAACGCGGTATCGAAGCTCTTAAATACTTACACTTTCCCGGGCTTTCTCCCGAAGCAGCAAAATGGCTGATCGAAAACCGGAAAATACACGCTATCGGAATCGATACACCAAGCATTGATTATGGTCAATCTCAATATTTCACAAGTCATGTGACCCTTATGACTCAGAACATTCCCGCTTTTGAAAACTTAACAAATCTTGATAAGTTACCTAAAAAAGGATTTCTGGTAATTGCTTTACCTATGAAAATAAAAGGTGGAACCGGAGGCCCTTTGAGAATTGTTGCCTTATTACATGATTTTACAAAAAATAACAAATAATACCATTTTACTTTCAAAATAAACCTCAAAAGCTAATATTCTTTACAGTAATAGCATAGTACTTCTAAAAAAGCAATGAATTTCTATCTTCTGGTGTTAAGAGGTATAATAATCTGTATGTCCGCAATCACCCATATAAAATATTTTCTTCTCCCTTTAGCCCCGATAGCTATCGGGAGGGGTCAAAAAGAAAATACAGAAAATTTTATTATTTACCCTTAACCCTAAAGGGAATAACGGAATTTTCTATAATTTAAAAGATTACTTGAGTGATTGCGGACATACATAATAATAAATTTCACAATTTGAAAAAGTTTAAATTAGTATAGAATTTTTTATTAACTTTAAATTCATAAAACTTTAGTATTCAATTCACAAAAATAAAGTTTTCTATCTTTTATCCAGATGCGAAGCGATCTAATATCTTTAACCGGATATTAATGAAAATTAATCTAACACTCTTGAGCAAAAATAAAACCAACTTATTATATGTCTTCAAACGCTTCTATTGCCATTCGCTCCATAGGATTTGCAAAAACGTTACGTAAAGATAAGTGGTGGTTATACCCTGGCCTTGTAGTTTTTGGGCTTACCAGTTTCTTGATCTACGGATTTTGGTCTGCCTGGCAAGCCGATTTTTATTGGTATAGTATGGAGCAAGAAGGATTTGGCGGATATCTGGCTCCCTTTTATTCTCCATTAATTTTTATTAAAGAAGGTGTAGCAGGTGCCGCACCAATAGAGCATGCTATATTTGGGGCGTGGCCTAGCTGGTGGCCTAGCTGGATTCCTCCTTCTCCATCGCTGTTGATCCTGGCGATTCCCGGGATCTTTAGATTCACATGTTATTACTACAGAAAAGCATATTACAGAGCATTTACAGGAACACCACCTGCCTGTGCCGTAGGTGCATTACCACGGAAGGGAAAATCGGGTTATAAAGGAGAAACAGGACTTATGCTCGTGCAAAATCTGCATCGCTATGCCATGTACTTCGCAATGCTGTATATAGTGGTCTTCTTTTATGATGCCTATTTATCGTTTTTTAGAGGCGGGGAATTTGGTGTGGGAGTAGGAAGTATTCTGTTATTGGGGAACCCCATTTTATTAGCTTGTTATTCCTTTGGCTGTCATTCGATACGTCATCTTTTAAGTGGAAGTAGGGATTGTTATTCATGCAGTATGAGCGGAAACATAGCACACAAAAACGGAAAAATTGTAGGGTGGCTCAACCGACGCCATGAGCTATTTGCATGGCTTAGTTTAATTTGGATAATGATTGCTGATTTCTATGTCCGCATGGTTTCCATGGGATACATAACCGACCTCAATACATGGGGGTAGATGAAACAAACGAACAAACATGTTAGATATATCAGAAATAAAAACCATTGAGCATGATGTGCTTATAATTGGAGCCGGTGGAGCGGGACTTAGCGCAGCTATTGAGGCTTCAGCTCAGGGAATGAGTACCGGTATTGTGATGAAATCTTTGTTAGGTAAGGCACATACTGTGATGGCCGAGGGTGGAATGGCCGCAGCATTAGCAAATGTAGATGAACGTGACCATTGGAAAATTCATTTTCGGGATACCATGCGAGGAGGAAAATTTCTAAATGTATGGCGTATGGCCGAACTCCACGCAAAGATCGCTCCGAAGCGTGTACGCCTTTTGGAAGAATGGGGAGCTGTTTTTGATCGAACCAAGAACGGATTGATTAACCAGCGCAATTTTGGCGGTCACAGATACCCAAGATTAGCACATGTTGGTGATCGAACCGGATTAGAAATGATTCGAACTTTACAGGATCACGGCATTCATCAGGGGATTCAAGCGTATATGGAATGTACTGCTCTGGATGTACTCAAAAATCAAAAGGGAGAAGTATGTGGGATAGTCTGCATGTGGCGAGAAACAGGAACCTTTATCATATTTAAAGCTAAATCTATAATATTTGCTACCGGAGGCGGTGGAAAAGCCTGGGATGTAACATCGAATTCCTGGGAATATACAGGTGATGGTTACGCTATGGCTTATGAAGCGGGGGCCGAACTAATGGATATGGAATTCAATCAGTTTCATCCCACCGGGATGGTTTGGCCACTCTCGGTAAAGGGTATTTTGGTTACCGAAAGCGTAAGAGGCGAAGGCGGAATCCTCTTAAATAATAAAGGAATACGATTTATGTTCAATTATATTCCCGAACGATTTCGCTCGGAAACTGCAGAAACCGAGGAAGAGGCTGCTAGCTGGCTCGCAGGAGACCCTAACGCCAGACGCCCGCCAGAGTTACTTACACGAGATGTTGTTGCACGAGCAATTAATGAAGAGGTGAAGGCCGGAAGAGGGTCAAAACACGGAGGCGCATACCTTAATATAGCCACTCAGCGATCTGCCCAGGATATTAAGAAGAAATTGCCATCTATGTACCATCAATTTAAAGTTTTGGCAGAATTAGATATTACCAAAGAACCTATGGAAGTTGGTCCTACCTGCCATTATTTTATGGGAGGAATACGGGTTGATGCCGATACGACCATGAGTTCAGTACCGGGATTATTTGCTTGTGGTGAATGTGCAGCCGGAATGCACGGAGCAAATCGTTTAGGCGGTAATTCTTTATCAGATCTTCTTGTTTTTGGCTATTTATCGGGTAAAAATGCTGCTGAATACGCTAAAAAAGTAGTAACACATTCAGAAATTGACAAGGATCAGGTGAGCAAAATAATTCAAAATGCTACGAATATTTTAAATCGTGAATCTGGAGCAAATCCATATCTTTTGCATGAGGAACTAGAACAGAATATGCAAACAAATGTGGGCATTATTAGAACAAAAGACACGCTCGAAACAGGAATTGATCAGTTGGAGGAAATCAAGAAAGCTTATAAAAATGTAAAAGCCAAAGGAGCAAGTCAATTTAACCCTGGTTGGCATGAAGCATTAGGATTGCGTAATCTGTTAATTACATCCGAGGCAGTTGCTCGTGCCGCATTGTTACGAGAAGAGAGCCGAGGGGCCCATACACGTTCGGATTTTCCCGGAGAGCAGAAGAATTGGCTTAAGTACAATATTGTGATTACCAAAGGAGATGATGAAAAGATGAGACTTGTTAAAGTTGAACGACCAGTGCCTGATGCAGATTTGGAACGTATTGCACAATTATCCATCGAAGACCTTGAAATGGAAATTGCAAGAGAAAGGAAACAAGAGAAAGCTTGATTTTTTTATACTCTTATATAATAGAATGTAACATCAAAAAAAATAAAATCGTTGGATCATTAAATAATAATAATTTCAACTTCTAATTCAAAAAAATATGGCAACACGTAAATTTCAAATCTACAGAGGAGACCATGAAAATGGAGCGTTGATAAATTTCGAAACAGAAGTAAAAGAAGGAATGGTGGTCTTGGACGTTATTCATAAAATTCAGGCTGAGCAAGCCAATGATCTTGCGGTTAGATGGAACTGTAAAGCAGGAAAATGCGGATCCTGCAGTATGGAAATCAACGGAAAGCCAAAATTGTCATGTATGACTCGGATGAATGAATATGGCCCGGATGAAACAATTACCATAACACCATTAAAAACCTTTCCTGTAATAAAAGATCTGGTAACCGATGTTTCCTGGAATTACACTCAAAATAAAAGAGTAAAACCCGTTAAATTAGCTCCCGAGGCAAAAACCGAAAAGGGGTATGTGATGTATCAGGAAGATGTGAACCGTGTTCAGGAATTCCGGAAATGTATTGAATGCTATTTATGCCAAAATGTATGCCACATACTTCGTGACCACAATAAAAAGGATGCATTTATTGGCCCCCGATTTATGATTCGCGTTGCAAGTCTGGAAATGCACCCGTTGGATACAGAGGATAGAATTCCAGAACTTAAAAAGGAATTTGGTTCAGGCATGTGTAACATTACCCGCTGTTGTACCGATGTATGTCCGGAGCATATCAACCTTACCGATAATGGAATCATCCCGCTCAAAGAACGAATAATAGATAGATACTATGATCCGGTAACCATTATTGGACGCAAAATATTTGGTAAGAAAAAGAAGAAACTCCCTCCTATTAAGCCTTAAGAAAACCTCATAAAACTTAATGTTAAGTTCAGTAATAAGTAAAACACTTAATCAAGAAATAATGTCGCCTTTACAAGTGCTGGAAACGTTCTGGATTACACATCCAAAAATGGCTGCACGTGATCTTCATCAGGAGAAGGTTCGAGCTTAAACTCCTGAATTCCTCTTGCACAAGCATTCCACCTTAAAACAGCATCTTGATTATCTTCGGGGTGAATCTTTTCGGCTTTTTCAAAAAACTCCATGGCATTTCGGTAGTATTCATAAGCAATATACTTAACCCGAGGTCTAGCCCGTTTTAATATAGCCTTACCATAACGTTCTTCTATAATACCACGATAATAATATCGTTCGTATTCGTCTGTTAATTGGTCGCATAATTCCTTTGCTTCAGAGTAATAAGAACTATTCTCAGCATCAAACTGATCAGTAATCGCTAAAATAAGATATAAAAGAGCAAGTTGGTGACCAGGTTCAACTTTAAGAATATCTCTGCAAATACTTTTGGCCTGCCAAGGTTCATTTAACAGACGATAGTGCTTTGCTCTGATTAAGGCCCTGGGAATAGAATCTTTGGAAAGTGGTTTGAATTGTAACATAACAAAAAAATTAATCAGTGACCAGAAACATTTAGAATAGGAATATACGAATTTATTAGCAGATATTATAAAATGAATTTCTATTTTTTAACATTAGTATCCGATAAAGAATCAAGAACCAAGACTAAAAACCACAGTGTTGATTTTCAGGGCTATAAAATTCATGACAAACTTGTATTTGACAAAAAATATAAAATCATATGATTCTATAGAGCCAGCAAAATCTATTATGATTGCAAACCAGGTATCAAAGTACTGAATAGAAAATTGCTCGAAGTAGGAAAGAAACTTAATGTATATTTGAATAATACCACAAGCAGAGAATAGAAGTAAAATAAAAGTTCAATAAAACGATTAAAATCTTAAAACCAAAATGGCACAAATCAAAACGTAATATCTGGCACAGTTTGATCTGAAATGCATGGCATAACAATTCCGAAATCATTGGCACAAAACGAACCGAGTTAGCCATTTGGAGTTCAAATGAGTTTTAAATGTATAAAAAATACGTTATTTAGTATGGAAGTTAGTAGATATTATCTCTGCCAGTTGCGTGAAGTCTCAAAGCTACCTGTTAGAAAAACTTCGCCTGAACTGAGATTATCAAAACGATAGTAATACTATCAAAAAATACAAACCGCTAATCCCAGTAACTAAGGCCGCCGGCAACACATTTATACTTTATATGCTACACTAGCTAACACTATTGTTTTTATTAGTGATTAAGAAAAAGTCTCAGAGATGGTAAAAATAGGGCTAACCCTAAATATTATATCTGCAATTGTATTAATTTGCAGGCCTTACATTTCCCTGTTCTTTTAGATTTATATATAAATCTCTTCTCGCACCTTCGGGAGAAAACATACTTCTCATGTATTTTTTTTGTCCTTCGGTGAACATATACATAGCGTCATCATCAACTAAATTCATGAAATTCATAAACATATCTGAACTTCCGCAAGAAGTTTGTGGATAGGTTGGTTTTCCATAATATGCAACAGATTGAATAGGGGTATCTTCAATTTCATCATCTTCACATCCAAGACTATGTGTGTGCGCCAAACCTAGCCAATGACCAATTTCATGGGTAACTGTTCTGCCAAACTTGTTAGCGTCAAGTAATGGAGGAAGTGACCCAAAAGCCCGGGGATCTACTGTAACACCATCTACTCTTGGATCCATACTTATATCTGGAGATGTAGCACGGCCTACCAATGGAAATGCTTCATCACCTAATAAAATAGCTTTAAAACTCGCAACCCAAATATTGAGGTACCTGTCAGCTGGCCAAGCATCTTGACCTCCTAGCTCATTATAATGTAAGGCTGATTCTTCTATAGTATTATTAAATCCAAAACCATCATAGGCTGTAAGGGTGCTTTCTGTTCTTATAATACCATCAGTAGGTTTTCCTTCGGGATCAGTGGTGGCTAGTTCAAATTCTATCCCAATATCAGCTATTAACGATTTAAACTCATTAGGGGTGTTTGCATGATCGGGGTTTTTCTTTCGATAATCCTGATTTAATACTTCAATCTGCGATTTAATTTTTTTATCACTGATCTCGAAAGGATCATCTATATTATTAACCACATGCACGACCACTGGAATGGTGATTATTTCATTTTCTAGGGTTGGTCTTTCGGCTTCCCTCTCTAGTTCTGTATCGTCGTCATTCGAACAATTGATAAAAAGAAAAAGAAGTAATGAGAGGCTTGAAAATTTTAAAAACGACTTCATTCTATTATTTTTAGTAAGAGAAGCGTAAGATTATAATAATATTTGATACTGAGCCCAAAAAATGAGTGTCATTTTTTTGAATCATTCCATGCCCTTAAGTTCGAAATCGAAATTCCAAAACCTAAGAGTTTGTGCTGTTGTGATAGATATGCTCCGCTTTCGGTTTCAGTCCATCCTTCCCAGGTAGCTTCGATACCACCAATAGGGATAATCGATACCCACATCTGGTAGCTGGTAGGGAGATAATTTTCATCTACTTTCCATAAGTAAGAATCGCCGGGAGTTTTTCCACCACTGCTATAGGTTACCAGTAGTGCTTTAGAATTATCTTCCAAAGTAACCAGCTTACGTTTTACGCCGGGGTCAAATAGCTTATGGGGAGCTACCACCCAAAAGGAATCATTATTAAAACTGGCCAGTGCTTTATCAATTAGCTTTTGTTTTTTAGCATTCGATAGGTCTGTACTACTTTCTGAGATACTACTTTTTGATGGGGTTTTTAAGTTAAGATGTACCGTAATATCGTCTAGGGTGACGTTAACTGTATGCATCTTTCGATTCCATAGATAATGATTTTTGTTCCTGAATGTCCATTGCAGGTAATCGGTATTAATATAAGCTTCATGTTGCACTGCTTCTTGTATATTTAAAGCTAATTGATCGGCTTCAGCACCCGAAGTTCCTTCAGGAAGCTTTTCATGTAGAGAAAAATATAAGCTTGTCAGGGCGATCATTACCAAAATCAACAGGCTTAGTATCAGTATTTTTAGAAGTTTTAAGAGTTTCCTTTTCAAATCAGTTTGTTTTTAGGGTTCTATATGATTTTTTAAATGTATAAAAAATACGTTATTTAGTGTAAATTGATAGGTATTATCTCTGTCAGTGGGGTGAAGTCTCAAATCTATACCTGTTACAGGCCTCGGGAATAGTTGGTCTCAAGAAATTTTTTATTAAGGCCACAAAGCTTTTTCTTAAAAATAGCCAATAGCTTTCTTTTTGAAACCAGAAACAACTTTACCGCAATCCATTATTCAAAAAACCGCTTGCAAAACTTCTTGAAGCATTACCAAAGCGATAAATTTATTTCAAGAAATGTTATTGTGAGGAAAATAAGGTGCAAAATCGGGCTACAAAACTTCTTGACAGGTAAAAGAAGGTGTAAAATCTAGACTGGAAATTTCTCGAAGCCTCCCTAAAGCTATAATTTCTCTTCATGAAATGGGGTAATAAGGAAAATAAGGTGCAAAATCGAGCTACAAAACTTCTTGAAGGGTCCCCAGAGCTCCAATTGTTTCCAAGAAACTTCTCGGCAGGTAAAAAAAGATTAAAAAGACACCTTAAGAAATTTCTTGAAGGATCATCAACACTTTAACCACCTTTCAAGAAATATCTTGATGTATTTTTAGAGCACCGATCACCCTTCAAGAAACTTATGAAGCGAATAGAATATCAAAAATACCTACAGCAATATTTTTCTTGACGTGTTCCCAGAGCTCTGATCACCCTTCAAGATATTTCTTGATGTGTTTCCAGAGCTCTGGGGACCCTTCAAGAAGTTTTTTGATACTTTTTTAGGGCACGTAATTCTTTTCATACTCTGGTTCCTTAATGGCTGCCTGAGCCATTGCTTCTTCAACTGCTGCTGCTTTCTTTTCTTTAACAGCATTCTTTACTGCGGTAATAAAGACGCTTTTCAGAGCTCAGAAGCTTAGAGCATATCATAATACTCAAAAGATTTCAGGATCAACTCATCGGGTACGATACAATTGTATTTTGCTTCTCCTATAGTTTTCAGTAAAACAAAAAGAATTGTTCCTTTTTCATTTTTTTTGTCGTGAATAAGCAACTCCATGATTTTTTGACGCTCTCCGGGATCAATATCGATTTTTGGAAAGGTGGCCAGAATTACTTCACTGATCTCATGCAAATCTTCCTGCGATAACGATAGCAATTCGGCAGAAATAAAGGCTTCCATAATCATGCCAATGGCAATCGCTTCGCCATGCAATAATGTGGATTTGTCGGGGTGAGTTAAATAAAAAGATTCTATGGCATGCCCCAGGGTATGGCCAAAATTGAGGTATTTCCTGATGTTTTGCTCGGTCGGGTCTTCAAAAACAATCTTATTTTTGATCATTACCGATTCATAGATCATTTGATCGAGATCTTCGAGTTCCAATTTCGAGAGATCACTTAATTTTTCCCAGTAGGGGCGGTCTTGTATAAGACCATGTTTCAGCATTTCGGCAAACCCACTACACATCTGGTCTACCGGTAGTGTGTTTAAGTATTTGGTATCTACCAAAACCATTTCAGACTCGCTGATCACCCCAACCATATTTTTCAGATTGCCCAGATCAACCCCGGTTTTTCCACCTACCGAAGCATCTACCATGGCCAGCAACGAAGTAGGAATATTAATGTAGTTAATGCCTCTTTTATATGTGCAAGCCACAAAGCCGCCCAGATCGGTGATAACGCCACCGCCCAGGTTGATCATCAGGCCTTTTCGGTCTATACCCAGTTCTGAAAGCGCATTCCAGATACCACTGCACGTTTCTATGTTTTTATGAATTTCGCCGCTTTCTATTTCGATAACTTCAATATCGTATTCTTTTTCAATATTACTTAGTAGTAACGACAAACAGTGTTCATGGGTATTGCTATCAACAAGAATGCATATTTTGGAATGGTTTGCTTTTTCTAAATAAGAATTCAGGGCAGTATAGCATTCCTGACCAAAATATACGACTGAATCTTTTGAAACTATAGGCTTCATATGGTAGTTAATTATAAGGGGCGAAATTAAGTAGAATTTCGATTAAAATAAACTCGCAAGTTCTATATTTGCAGATATCTTAAAATAATAGTCAAGGATTTACACAAATTATCGATATTTTAAATGTATATCTGCAATTATACCAGTAAAAAAGCTTCAGGCATTTTCTTCACCTTTTAGGGACATGGGGTAAAAAGAAAATGCTGAAAATTCAGTTATATACCCCCAACCCTAAAGGGAGTAACTGAATTTTCTATATTATGAAATTACTACTGGTATAATTGCGGATATACATAATATTTTATTAATTCGTCTTCAGATTTGAAGAATTCTAAAATTAATGTTAAGATGCATCAAAATCATCTGTTTGATAATACTGAAACTGCTTTTGCCTTAAAAAGCGATTCAGAACTCGAAAGAGCCTATTTTCTTTTCAAAATGATTGCCAACGAGCCTTTGGTACGAATTGGTACTGCGGTAACCAATTTTGCTATCAAAGCGCACTTACCGGTGCAGGGACTGATACGGGCAACGGTGTTTGATCATTTTTGTGGCGGAGTAAGTGAAGATGATTGTTTACCGGTTGTAGATAAAATGTATTCCAAAGGTGTTTGCTCGGTCTTAGACTATTCGGTAGAAGGCAAGGAAGAGGAATCACAGTTTGATGCGGTCTTGCAAAAAACGATAGAGTTATTGGAGTTTGCTGATGAAAAAGACGCCATGCCTTTTGGGGTATTTAAACCCACTGGTTTTGGCCGATTTGCTATCTGGGAAAAGAATACCGAAGGTGTTGCTTTAACTCCCGGCGAAGAAGTCGAATGGAAGCGTATCGAAGAACGGTTTGACACGGTTTGTAAAAAAGCGTATGATTGCGATGTGGCGTTGCTCATCGACGCCGAAGAAAGCTGGATGCAGGATGCAGCCGATGAGCTGGTGGCACAAATGATGCGAAAATACAATAAAGAAAAAGCCATCGTATATAATACACTACAGTTGTACAGACATGATCGTTTGGAGTATTTGCAGCAGTTACACGAAGAATCCAGAGTATATGGATTCAAAATTGGTGTAAAGATCGTTCGTGGTGCGTATATGGAAAAAGAAAATGAACGTGCCATAGAAATGGGGTATCCCACACCCATTTGTAAAGACAAAGCACATACCGACCATAATTTTAATGATACAATGAAATATATTCTGGAGCATATAGACGATATTTCAGTTTTTATAGGAACACATAATGAAGAGAGCAGCTATCTGGCAATGAAATTTATGAATCAGTTGAATATCGCTAAAAATGATTTCAGGGTCTGGTTCGGACAGTTGTATGGTATGAGCGATCATATTAGTTTCAACCAGGCGGCGGCAGGGTATAATGTAGCAAAGTATGTGCCTTTTGGCCCGGTACGGGATGTAATGCCATATTTGATCCGTCGAGCGGAAGAAAACACCTCGGTTGCCGGGCAAACCAGCCGGGAACTGAATCTGCTGTCGCAGGAAAAGAAGAGAAGGAAGTTGTAAATTAGTTGGCACTGCCGGTTTGTTGGCTGTTCCTGATATAGATTGTACAAATTACTGCATACTGCCTATTGCTTACTTAATACTAAAAAACATGAACCTCAACCAAGTTACAGTTCCTTCACAAGATGTTGCAAGGTCAATTTCTTTTTATAAAAGACTAGGGTTACGGTTGATTGTCGAGACGCTTCCACACTATGCCCGTTTCGAATGCCCCGAAGGCGATGCCACTTTTTCTATTCACCAGGTGGAAAAATTGCCCGAAGGAGAAGGAGTGTATGTATATTTTGAAACTGAACATCTTGATCAAGAGGTAGAACGTTTAATCGCTGAAGGAATTCAGTTTGAATTGTTACCCACCGACCAGCGATGGCTATGGCACGAAGCCCGACTGAAAGATCCTGATAAGAACCAGATCATTTTGTATTTTGCAGGAGATAACAGGAAGAACCCACCTTGGAGAATATAATTCTATGGTGTTGTCATTCCAGCATACTTGTTTACCGTGACTTTTGTGAAGGTAGAGGCTGGATCCATAGAAGAACAATGCTATTTAGTGTCTGGTCGGAAATATATCACTATTAAATTTGTTTCTTTTTGCGCTATTTTTATTTGTTTTTTATCGCCTGATGCTAAGGCATCTGCGTCAAAAAAGAAAATTAAAATTTCATCAAAAATAATTCAAATTATAAAAACCGCCTATTTCCGACCAGACACTATTTAAAGAAACGGTATTAAAGAAAAAAATGAACAACCCAATCATCGATCAGACCTTTGACAAGCAAAATTTCTCTGGTCAAAAACTACCAGACAAAGAATATGACAATTGTGTGTTTATGAATTGTGATTTCACAAAAGCAGATATGTCTGTCGTTACTTTTTTAGAATGTAGGTTTGAAAATTGTAATTTTGAATCTGTAATGATGAAAGAGACTTCGTTTCAGGAAGTAGTTTTTTCGGAATGTAAAATGTTGGGTGCAAATTTTAGTGTATGTAATGATTTTATGTTTTCTGTTGAATTTGATCATTGTTACCTGGAATATGCCTCATTTTTTGGTTTTGAGATGAAAAATACTCTTTTTAGTCATTGCAAGCTTATGGAAGCAGATTTTACTGAAGCTGACCTTACTGGTGCTACTTTTGATCATTGCAATTTGTTGAATGCAATTTTTGAATATACAAGCCTGGAAAAAGCCGATTTTCGTACTGCAGAAAATTTTGTGATCGATCCTGAGAATAACAAACTGAAAAAAGCTAAGTTTCATCGGTCGGGATTGTCAGGATTGCTTCAGAAATATGATTTGGTGATAAGTTAAGTTGTTCAATTATGTAGCATTTGAAACACTTTTTCCAATCGTTTAATAGCTTCAGTGATCTCGCCCTCATTCAGCGAAGCAAAACCCATTCTAATTCCGTTATGTCCTAAATTGTTGGCATCATATCGCCGCCATTCGGGGTTGAGTTCCAGGTTGAGTTTATAAGACTCAGTCACCAAATCATCCCAATGGTATTTTTTATTTAGCTTCACCCATACGGCCATTCCACCATTAGGGATTTCAAAATCAAAATAATTGCTAAGTTTTTCTTTCAATAAAAAACAAAACAGATCACGACGTTTTTTGTAGATCCTTAGCACTTTGTTACAATGCCTTTGTACATCGCCTGTTATGATCATTTGGGCAAGCACTTGTTCCAGGATGGCATCTCCTTGCCGGTCGATAATACGCCTCAATCGGGCAGCTTCTTCTATAAAATCTTTTGGAGCTACCATATATCCAATACGTATGCCTGGAGTGATAATCTTAGTAAAACCGCCTATATAAATTACATTTCCGTGATAATCGTTGCTAGCTAGCGGTAGGATAGGAGCGTTGTTGTAATGAAAATCATAATCATAATCGTCTTCGATGATAGCAAAATGGTGTTGTTGAGCCAATTGTAATAAATGCATACGTCGTTTTGCAGAAAGGGTGACTGTAGTAGGATGATGATGATGCGAAGTAACATATACAGCTTTGATTTTTTTAGTTTTGCAGCATGCTGCAATAGCATTGGTGTCGATTCCCTGATCGTCTACCGGAACCTGTTCTGTAATTCCTCCGGCATTTTTAAAAGTATTATTAGCAGTAAGGTAATTAGTATTGCCAACAATGATTCGATGTTTTTCTGTAAACAATAATTGACTAGCCAGATAGATCCCCATTTGGCTTCCACGTGTAATCAGGATTTGATCTACAGTAATGTTCAACCCTCTGGTTTGATTGAGATAGGTGACCAATGCTTTTCGTAAATCCTCATTTCCATAGGTCGAACTATAGGCAAGGAGTTCTTTGTAGTGTTTTTTTTTCGAAATATTACGATAAATTTTTGCGATATCATCTATAGGTGCCAATCGATGATCTGGTGAGCCATCATCAATTTTTAAGAGATGTATATCAGAAAAATTTTCCGATCCATAAATCAAATTTGGCCTGTGTATAAAAGAAAAACCACTCTCAGAATGTTTTTTACTTTTTGAGATATGTTCATCAAAACCCTTCGGATCAATAATGGGTAATGTGCTGGTCACAAATGTTCCTTTTGCAGGAAGTGTTTCTATCCACCCTTGTGCCATAAGTTCATCGTAGGCAGCAACGACTGTTTTGCGATGAATACACAGGTCATCGGCTAGTTTTCGACTACCAGGCAATTTGGTAGAAGGAGGTAACTTACCAGATTTAATAAACCCAATGATCTGATCACATAACTGAAGATACAGATTGCGATTTGCTTTACGATCCAGGATGATATTATTTTTAAAAGGAAACACAACCGAACTGGACTATTAAGTATTTATAAACTGGATTACTATAACACACCATAAAACTAATATTTTTGTTGTAGAAACAAAACAAATTATGAAAGAGTATCCAGTTTCAGACTTAAATAAAGTCGTTCGTGGCCCCAAAAGAGCTACTTATGATGTGAATGCGATTAATTCAATCTTGGATGATACATTTATGTGTCATGTGGGGTATGTGTATAAAAATCAGGCTATCGTGATTCCCATGGCATATGCTAGAAAGAATGATAAGATTTATATTCATGGATCATTAAAGAATCGTATGATGCTTGCTTTGCTCGAAGCTGGCGAAGCTAGTATCTCAGTAACGCATCTAGATGGCCTGGTATTAGCGAGATCGGCTTTTCATCATTCTGCAAATTATAGATCAGTTACTATTTTTGGAAAAGTAAAAAAAGTAGATAATCCTAAAGAAAAAATGGATGCCTTGGCTTGTATCTTAAATCATATGGTACCCGGGCATTGGGAGAATGTTCGTCATCCAAATGAAAAAGAATTTAACGCCACTTTGGTACTCGAAATACGTATCGAAACAGCATCTGCAAAGGTGAGGGCAGAAGGAGTAAATGATGAACCCGATGACTACAATACACCGATTTGGGCTGGTGTAGTGCCTATTCGACAGGTGGCTTTTGATGCCTTATCTGATGAAGATTTGGCAGATAATATAACAATTCCAAAGGCTGTGTCGAAATATATAAAAGAGCATAAAACATAAACCGTATGTTAACTCATGAGATAAAACGATATATAGACAAAAGTGTACTATGCTGGTTGGCAACATCATCTTTAGATCACATTCCCAATGTGTCGCCCAAAGAAGTGTTTGCTTATTACCGGGATACCCATATTATTATTGCCAATATAGCTTCTCCGCAAACGGTCCGCAATATCAAAAAGAATCACCAGGTTTGTGTAAGTTTTATCGATGTTTTTGTTCAAAAAGGATATCAATTAAAAGGAGTAGCAGAAATTCTTGATAAGAAAAATCCACTATTTGAAGAAATTCGGGCTGTTCTGGAGCAGATTACCCAGGAAAAGCTTCCCTTTGCAACCATTACGAGCATTTTGATCACCCAGGCAAAACCAATCATAGCTCCAAAATATATTTTATATCCTGGTACAACCGAGCAGGAACAGATACAGAACGCTATGCATTCCTATGGAATACAAAAAGAAATGTTGTGATATTTAAACTAAAAAACAAATGAAAAGAAATGTAGGAATACTAATTTTTGAGGAAGCTGAAGTTTTGGATTTTGCGGGGCCATTTGAGGTTTTTGCTGTAAGTTCCGAACTACATAATAATCAACTGTTTAATGTTTTTTGTGTGGGAAAGAATTCAGAACCGATTTCTGCTGTAAATGGTTTATCGGTTAACCCGGCTTATAATTTTAACAATGCACCAAAGATTGATATTTTGATCATATCGGGTGGTGCCGGAACGAGAAAAGTAATGAAAGACCTTGATGTTTTAGAATGGATAGAGAAAACACACCTGCAAACAGAGTTAACATTAAGCATTTGCTCTGGGTCAAGACTTTTGGGAGTTCTTGGAATACTTGATAATCAACCTTATTGTACACATCATGAGGTATACGAACATATGGCAGAGATAGCGCCAACAGGAAAACCGCAAAACGATAAAAGATTTGTAAACTCAGGTAAAACGTATACTTCAGGTGGGATTTCAGCAGGAATAGACTTGTCTTTTCATATTGTGGAAAAATTACATGGAAAAAAGGTTGCCGATAAGACTGCAGAATATATGGAGTATTATAAAACCAATTTTTAACTAAATGTTTCAGCTTCAGCCCAGAACTTTTTATAAGTTAGTTACAGTGATTTTATATGAGAAATGGTATAAATAATTAGCACTCGAAAGTGATAATATGATAGATATAAGATTAGCCAATATAGAAGATGCCGAAAGTATTTCTTTTCTGGGAAAGAAGACTTTTGATCAATCTTTCGGATATCTTTTTAAAGACCGAAAGGACCTGACAGATTATTTTAAAAGGACGTTTTCTGTCGAAAAAATATCCGGCAGTATAAGCAAACCTCATAATATGTATTGGTTGGTTCTGGATGGAGATCTTCCAATAGGTTATGCAAAATTGCAGTTAAACTCTTCTTCAGAATTTATCGATTGTAAGAATGTTTGTAAGCTGCAGAAGATTTATTTCTTAAAAAACTATGTGTCCAGGGGTATCGGAGGCCGGTTGCAAAGTATAATTTTTGAAAAGGCAGCAGAGCATCAACAACAATATTTATGGCTTTCTGTACTAAAAAATAATGAAGGAGCCATTAACTTTTATAAAAATAATGATTTTCAGATTGTTGGCGAACATCCTTTTAGTATTGGTAAAGAAAATTTTGAGTTTTGGGTGATGAGTAGCAAACTAATATGATTACCGTATAATTTTTAAAGCGTTCACCTTTGCAATAGAATCACAATTTTCAATCAGCATGCTTATATTTTTTTTGTTTACAAGACCTTCTATAAAATAGGTTCTACACGAATCTAATTTGGTATTGCTTTTTGAGAAATCGACACTTCCATCTATTAACAAAGAAGATATGACTGCAGTATCGATTTGATATGCCTGCATATTGGATAATGCCTCGTCTGAAAAAACTCTTTCTTTTATTCTTATATTTTTAAGCACCCTTGCAGACGGGCTATAATCACAGGAGGCCTTTTTTCCACCTAAAAAGAAAAATAATAGAATAAGGCCGATGGCAAATCCTCCCAGATAATAAAATAAGCGTTGTGCTAGTTTCATGTGTTTTTCAAAAGTTTGGGGTCAAAAGTAAATAAAGTTGCAAAGAATCAAAGTTTCGGAGATGTGAAAGTTTAAAATTATATCTACACTTCTTAAATATTCGCAAACTATAATATCAACAAATTAATATCTCTATACGAAAGATCAAACCAATCTGCAATCTGTTTGCTGGTAAGAATGCCATGATAGAAGTATAAGCCATTTTTCAGGCCTCTGTCAAAGCGAACAGCGTTTTCGATACCGCCTTCTTCTCCTATTTGTAATATATAAGGGGTAAAAATATTGCTTATCGATAGTGATGATGTGCGGGCATATCGTGAAGGGATATTAGGTACGCAGTAGTGTACAACTCCATGTTTTACAAAAGTAGGATGATCATGAGAGGTAATTTCACTGGTTTCAATGCATCCTCCTCTGTCGATACTTACATCAATGATTACTGCTCCGGTCTTCATCTGTTCTACCATAGTTTCAGTAACCACAATGGGAGCACGGTTTTTGCCATGTACTGCTCCAATTACAACATCACATCGTTTAAGTGCCTTTAATAAGTTCTTTGGCTGGATAGTAGAAGTATAAAGAGGCCTTCCCAAATTAGTTTGTATGCAGCGAAGTTTGGTAATAGAATTATCAAACACTTTTACATTTGCTCCCAGACCGATAGCAGATCGTGCTGCAAATTCGCCAACAGTACCAGCACCAATAATTACAACTTCAATCGGAGGAACACCACTGATGTTACCCATCATTAATCCAGAACCAACATTTGTAGCACTGCTCATGAGTTCTGAGGCGATAAGCACAGCTGCGGTTCCTGCAATTTCACTTAGTGCACGTACAGCCGGGTAGGCTCCATCTGCATCGCGAATGAATTCAAAACCCAAAGCCGTAATTCTTTTTTTTGCTAGTCCCTGAAAATACTCTTTAGATTGAGTTTTGAGTTGCAGGGCAGAAATTAATACCGTTTGCGGATTTATAAGATCCAGTTCTTCCTGTGATGGTGGCTCTACTTTAAGAATAATAGGGCATCCAAAAACTTTGGCGTTATCATTGGTAATTTCGGCACCGGCCTCACTATAATCCCGGTCTGTAAAACTAGCTCCGATTCCAGCGTTGGTTTCAATTAAAACCCTATGGCCATGAGCTGTTAAGGCGTGAACAGCATCGGGTGTAAGACATACTCGTTTTTCTTGATAGCTGGTTTCTTTTGGGATACCTATAAAGAGTTTTCCTTTTTTGCGTGCTACTTCGATCATTTCCTCCTGTGGTAGCAATTGCTCTTTGGTAAAAGGAGATTTTGGTGTACTCATTTGCGTGAAATTCATTCAGTAACTCAAATTACGAATAAAAAAGCCAAGAAAACAAATCGGGATAGGTATTTACTGATTACACTTTAATATATTAATAGTAAGAAAGCACTCTTTTTCCATCTTCAATTAGATCAATTTTAATTCTTATAATATCTTCAGGAAGTATATTTGATATCTTTTCTGGCCATTCTATAAATACCCAGGCTCCCAAATCCAAATATTCTTCAAAACCAATATGATATGCCTCCTCCTCATCATTTATTCGATAGAAATCAAAATGATACACAGGGCCATCATCACTTTTATACTCATTTACAAGAGCATATGTAGGGCTGGAGATCGTATCTTGCACTCCTAATTGTCTACAGATTTCTTTAATAAGTGTTGTTTTACCGACTCCCATAGCAGCATCAAACGAGATGATACCGGTTCCTGCATCGGTTATTATTTGTTTTGCCACATTAGGGAGCTCTTTAAGTGTATATGTTATGGTCATTTTTTATACTGAGTTCTGAATTGCGAAGCTATTCAAAATTTTCAATACTATCTAGGGTTTAGTACCACAAAAGGAATGACCATTTCTTCCAGAGAAACACCACCATGCTGATATGTGTTTCTGTAATAGCTTACATAATGATTGTAGTTATTGGGATATGCAAAGAAATAATCTCCTTTGGCAAAAATAAAGGAACTGCTTACATTTATCGACGGTAGATGTATTACTTTAGGATCTGTCGCTTCCAAAACCTCTCTTTTCTCGTAAGTAAGGCTTTTTCCAGTTTTATAACGTAAGTTAAGACTGGTGTTTTTATCACCTATTACCTTAGAAGGGTTTTTAACATTAATCGTCCCGTGATCGGTAGTGATTAATAATTTAAATCCTAATTGCTGTGCCTGCTGGATCATTTCTAATAACGGAGAATTCTTGAACCAGCTTTGGGTGAGAGATCGGTAGGATTTATCATTTGAAGCCAATTCTTTAATCACTTCCATTTCGGTTTTACTGTGGGAAAGCATATCCACAAAGTTGTATACAACTACAGTGAGATCATTATCCTTTAATCCCTTAAAATTTGCGGCCAGAGTTTTGCCCGATCTTTCATTTGTGATTTTATAATATTCGTGTTTGATATCTATACCCAATCGCTGTAAATGTGCTGTTAGAAACTCATTCTCATGCATGTTTTTACCTCCCTCATCGGTATCGTCGAGCCAAAGGTCGGGATGCTTTTTTTTCATTTCTGAAGGCATAAGCCCGGAAAAAATAGCATTTCTGGCATATTGAGTCGCTGTAGGAAGAATGCTGCAATACGACATTTCCTGCTCTTTTTTGTAGTAGTTATTAATCGTTGGTTCAAACGCTTTCCATTGATCATAGCGAAGGTTATCAATTACAACCAGTAGTGTTGGTTGATCTTTACTTAATTCGGGCACTACCTTTTTTTTGAATAGTGTATGTGACATTACCGGGGCATCATCGGTGCCATTAAACCAACCAGGATAATTCTTATCTATAAACTTACAGAATTGTGAATTTGCTTCAACCTTTTGAGATTCGAGGATCTCAAACATTCCGGTGTCCTCAATATCTTCCAGTTGTAACTCCCAATAGATTAATCTTTGGTATAATTCTGCCCATTCTTCATAAGAATTCACCATGGCCATATCCATCGCTATTTTCCTGAATACCTGTTGGTAATTAGCGGTCGTTTTTTCTGAAACCAAACGTGAGTTATCCAGGTTTTTCTTTAAGCTTAGCAATATTTGATTTGGATTTACCGGTTTGATAAGATAGTCTGCAATTTTACTGCCGATAGCTTCCTCCATGATATACTCTTCTTCACTTTTGGTGATCATTACTACCGGAAGACTGTCTTTTTTCTCTTTAATTTCAGCTAAAGTTTCTATCCCCGAAAGGCCAGGCATATTTTCATCCAGAAAAACAATATCAAAATTATCCTCATCTAATATGTTCAATGCTTCTGTACCACTTTGACATTCGGTAACTGCATAGTTCTTCTTCTCCAAAAACAATATATGCGGCTTCAATAAATCAATTTCATCATCCACCCAAAGTATCTTTATTTTACTCATTAATTCTAATTTTATTTTGTTGAATTTATTGTTTGTCTTATGTAAATCTTTCTATAAGAGTTACTTGTACTTAAATTTATTTTGAAATGTCTTATATGAATAGCATATATGTATATTTGCCTTTGTAAAAGTATGATAAACTTGAAAAAAAGAAATAAGCTCAAAATATTAAACGACCCAATTTACGGTTTTATTACGATACCTAATGAACTAATTTTTGACCTTATAGAGCATAAATATTTTCAGCGTTTACGCCGTATATCTCAAATGGGGCTTTCATATTTGGTATATCCTGGTGCACATCATACACGATTTCATCATGCGTTGGGATGCATGTATCTAATGCAAAAAACCGTGAGAGTTCTTCGTTTTAAAGGGATTGATATTTCTGAAGAAGAAGAAGAGGCGCTTTATATTGCCATTTTATTGCATGATATTGGACATGGTCCATTTTCGCATGCAATGGAACACAGTATCGTGAATGAGGTAAATCATGAAGCCATTTCTCTAATGTTTATGGAAGAAATTAATGAAGACTTTAACGGTAGTTTAACGCTTGCAATACAAATATTCAAAGGCGAGTACCATCGTAATTTTTTACACCAGCTCATTTCTGGTCAATTAGACATGGACCGGTTGGATTATCTGAAACGGGATAGTTTTTATACAGGTGTGGCAGAAGGGAATATTAATAGTGAACGCTTGATTACGATGCTTACTGTAATAAATGACGAATTGGTAGTAGAAGAAAAGGGTATCTATTCTGTCGAAAAATTCTTGTTGGCCAGGCGTTTAATGTATTGGCAGGTATACCTGCATAAAACCAGCCTGGTTGCAGAGAATTTATTGATTAGAGTTTTAAAAAGAGCAAAAGAATTGTCTCAGGCGGGTGTACAACTTAATGCTAGTGCATCGTTAACTTTTTTTCTGAAAAATAAAATCACTCCTGATAATTTTACACCAGCAGTTTTAGAAACGTTTTCCAGACTGGATGATTATGATATAGTTGCTGCGATGAAAGAATGGATGGCTTCAGAGGATTTTGTACTTAGTAAACTATCTTCAATGATTATAGATCGGGATTTATTAAAAATAAAGATTAAAAAGAAACCTTTTCAGGAAAAAAAGAAAGAAAATCTCATTGAAAAATTTAAAGGGCACTATAAAATTTCTGGCGAAGAAGCTCGTTATTTTATTTTTGAAGGTACGATTTCGAACCAGGCATATCACCAAAACAAACAGAATATAAATATCTTATATAAATCCAATAAAATAGTCGATATTGTTAAAGCTACAGATCAGTTTAATCTTAAAGCTTTATCGAAACCTGTCACCAAATATTTTATGTGCTATCCAAAGCATAAACATTAACACTTTTTTTATACTTTTGCTAGAATGATTTTTACAGCCATACAAATTGCGGGTATTTTGAACGGGGAAATCGAAGGTGATGAAACTGTAGAGGTATCCAAGCTAGCTAAAATTGAAGAAGGAACAAAAGGCTCGTTAACCTTTTTATCCAATCCTAAATACACCCAATTTATCTATTCTACTGATGCATCAATTACTATAGTCGATAAGAATTTTGAAGCAGAATCCAAAATTAAAACAACCCTTATCCGGGTTGAAGACGCCTATAAAGCTTTTTCACAGTTGCTGGAATATTATAATATGGTAAAGATGAATAAAGCAGGGATAGAACAACCTAGTTTTATTTCAGATTCAGCCTCTTATGGAGAAGGAATATATTTTGGAGCATTTTCTTATATGGGCGACAATGTAAAAATAGGTAAAAATGCCAAGATTTATCCTAATGTATATATAGGAGACAATGTAACGATAGGAGATAATATAGTTGTTTTTGCAGGTGCCAAAATATACTCTGAAACTATTATTGGTCATAACTGTGTGATCCATAGCGGAGCCATAGTAGGAGCAGATGGCTTTGGATTCACACCCAACAATAGAGGAGAATACAGTAAAGTTCCGCAAACGGGTAATGTTATTATTGAAGATTATGTGGATGTTGGTGCAGGAACCACTATCGATAGAGCAACACTAGGGTCTACGATTATTCGTAAAGGAGTAAAACTAGACAATCAAATACAGATAGCCCATAATGTAGAGATAGGTGAGCATACAGCTATAGCTGCTCAAACCGGTATAGCTGGATCTACCAAAATAGGAAAACACTGCTTGATTGGTGGCCAGGTAGGAATTGCTGGGCATCTTATTATTGGTGATAAAGTAAGAATACAGGCGCAATCTGGTATCGGAAGAAATATAAAAGATCATGAAGCTATTCAGGGATCTCCAGCTTTGGGATACTCTGACTTTAATAAATCCTATGTGCATTTTAAAAACCTATCTAAAATAGTGGATAGAGTATACAAACTTGAGAAAAAGATAAATAATAATGAGTGATGTTGTTGTTAGCAAACAAAGAACCATTAAGAAAGAAGTAAAACTTACAGGTGTAGGTTTGCATACTGGAAAAGAAGTAACATTAATTTTTAAACCCGCTCCCGAAAATCACGGATATGCATTTTGTAGAGTAGATCTTGAAGGAAATCCGATTATAGAGGCCGATGCCAATTATGTTATAAATACACAAAGAGGTACCAATCTCGAAAAAAACGGGGTGAGTATCCAAACTTCAGAGCATGTGCTCGCAGCTTGTGTAGGGTTGGAGATTGATAATCTTTTAATAGAACTAGATGCTTCAGAGCCGCCAATAATGGATGGATCGAGCAAGTTTTTTATTGAAGCACTGGAAAAAGCCGGTATAAAAGAGCAAGATGCCAATCGAGAAGAATATATTGTAAAAGATGTGATTTCATATACCGATGAAGAATCTGGTAGCGAGATTATAGTGATGCCATCAGATGAGTACCAGGTGACCACGATGGTCGATTTTGGAACCAAAGTATTGGGCACTCAAAATGCATCTCTGAAAAACCTTTCAGAGTTTAAGACCGAAATAGCAGATGCCAGGACTTTTAGTTTTTTACACGAACTGGAAATGCTCTTAGAACACGGTTTGATAAAAGGAGGAGACCTTAATAATGCCATTGTATATGTAGACAAAGAATTGAATGCAGAAACCATGGAAAAACTGAGGGTTGCTTTTGGCAAAGACTCTATCGCTATAAAACCAAACGGCATACTGGATAATTTAACCTTACACTATCCCAATGAAGCTGCAAGACATAAATTATTGGATGTTATTGGGGATTTGGCATTAATAGGAACCAGAATTCGGGGAAAAGTAATTGCAAATAAACCGGGGCATTTTGTGAATACCCAGTTTGCAAAAAAACTTTCGAAGATTATAAAGATTGAGAAACGTAATAAAGTCCCTCAATTCGATCTTTCCAAACCGCCGTTAATGGACATCAATAAGATTATGGAGATGCTTCCGCATAGACCACCTTTTTTACTGATAGACCGAATCTTAGAAATGTCTGACAAGCATGTAGTAGGGCTGAAAAATGTTACTATGAACGAACCATTTTTTGTAGGACATTTCCCTGGTGCTCCGGTAATGCCTGGAGTACTTCAGGTAGAGGCAATGGCACAAACCGGAGGTATCCTCGCATTGAGTACCGTACCAGATCCAGAGAATTATCTTACCTATTTCATGAAAATAGATAAAGTAAAATTCAAACAACAAGTACTTCCGGGAGATACCTTGATATTTAAGCTGGAGTTGCTAATGCCTATACGTCGCGGTATTTGTCATATGCAGTCTTTTGCCTATGCCAATGGTAAATTAGTTACCGAAGCAGAGCTTATGGCTCAAATTGTAAAATCAAAATAATCAAAAATTAATGGAATAAGCTATGAGGCTTTTTGTATTTAAATGAAGTGATCATTATGGCGAATTCCACCTGCCTGCGGCAAAGGCAGGTCTGTCTAACTGGAAAACCAGGAAGATCAAACCTTTTAAAAATAGACTTTAACTGATGAATCAACCGTTAGCATATGTTCATCCAGGAGCAAAAATTGCAAAAAATGTGGTGATAGAACCTTTTACAACGATACACAATAATGTTGTGATCGGTGAAGGAACCTGGATAGGTTCTAATGTAACCATAATGGAAGGAGCACGTATCGGAAAAAACTGTAGTATTTTTCCTGGAGCCGTTATTTCTGCTGTTCCCCAGGATAAAAAATTTAATGATGAAGATACGGTAACCGAGATTGGTGATAATACAACAATTCGTGAGTGTGTTACCATTAATAGAGGTACTACCGATAGGATGAAAACCAAGATTGGTAAAAATTGCTGGATTATGGCTTATTGCCATATCGCACATGATTGCATTGTTGGTGATAATTGTATATTTTCTAATAACAGTACATTGGCAGGCCATATTAATGTAGGAGATTATGTAGTCTTGGCAGGAATGGCCGCAGTACAACAGTTTTGTAGTATAGGTAATCATGCCTTTGTTACCGGAGGGTCTCTGGTGCGTAAAGATGTGCCTCCTTTTGTAAAAGCTGCCCGTGAACCCTTGTCTTATGTAGGAATTAACTCTATTGGATTGCGTAGAAGGGGATTTACAACCGAAAAAATTAGAGAAATACAGAATATCTATAGAATATTATATCAGCAAAATTATAATAACTCACAAGCTGTAGCAATTATCGAAGCAGAAATGGAGGCAACTACAGAACGGGATGAGGTTTTAGAATTCATCAAGAATTCTCAAAGAGGAATCATGAAAGGATATTTCTCTAATTAGAATTTCAAATCAATGAAATAATAATAATAGCAATAAGAAATTAAAGAATAACAATAATAATGGCAAGTACTAGCGACATCAGAAATGGATTGTGTATCAAATACAATCATGATATTTTTAAAATTATCGAATTTTTACACGTAAAACCTGGTAAGGGCCCGGCTTTTGTTCGTACAAAGCTAAAAAGCGTTACCACTGGAAAAGTAATCGATAATACTTTTTCTGCAGGTCATAAAATAGATGAAGTACGTGTAGAAACGCATAAATTTCAGTATTTATATGCAGAAGGAGATACTTTTCATTTTATGAATACAGAAGATTATAATCAAATTACCCTGCAAAAATCTACTTTAGATGCTCCTGGTTTGTTAAAAGAAGGAGAAGTGGTAACAGTAATTATAAATTCTGAAGATCAAATGCCACTTTCAGTAGAAATGCCGGCAAGTGTAGTTCTCGAAGTAACCGCTACAGAACCCGGCGTAAAAGGAAACACAGCAACCAATGCAACCAAGCCTGCTACAGTAGAGACAGGAGCAGAGGTGATGGTGCCTCTTTTTATCAATGAAGGTGATAAAATTAGAGTAGAAACCGAAAAAGGTACCTATAAAGAACGTATTAAAGAATAACTCAACTCCTGAACTTTTAGAATGAAATTCCCTCAAGCACATACGCTACAACAAATAGCTACGATTATATCTTCAGAATTTGTTGGTGATCCGGGTTTTCAGGTTTTGGGAATGAATGAAATTCATGTAGTAACACCTGGCGATATCGTATTTGTTGATCATCCTAAATATTATGACAAAGCACTGCAAAGTGCCGCCACCGTAATTTTAATCAATAAAAATGTGGATTGCCCAAAAGGGAAAGCACTTTTGATTTCTGATGATCCTTTTAGAGATTTCAATACACTTACAGCATATTTCAAACCTTTTGAAAAGGCAAATGCTTTAATTTCAGATACAGCTAAAATTGGCAACAATACAATTATCCAACCGGGGACTTTTATTGGTAACAATGTCATTATTGGAGATAACTGCTTAATACATGCCAATGTGAGCATTTATGACCACACAATAATTGGTAACAATGTAACGATACACTCGGGAACAGTATTGGGTTCAGATGCTTTTTATTATAAAAACAGACCGGAAGGTTTTGATAAATTGATTTCAGGGGGAAGGGTAGTAGTAGAGGATTATGTAGATTTGGGAGCTTCGTGCACTATTGATAGAGGCGTTACCGGTGAAACAACGATAAAAGAAGGAACCAAAATAGACAATCAGGTTCATATTGGTCATGATACCGTCATAGGAAAAAAATGTTTGATTGCTTCGCAAGTAGGTATTGCAGGTTGTGTTGTAATAGAAAATGAGGTAACTATATGGGGGCAAGTAGGTATAACCAGTGATGTCACTATAGGAACCAAAGCCGTAATTTCTGCACAATCAGGGGTGAGCAAGTCTCTGGCAGCCAACAAAAGTTATTTTGGTACTCCGGCAGATGACTTCAGAAAAAAATATAAAGAAATCGCTGCCATAAGACAAATACCTGATTTAATAGAAAAAATGAAAAAGAATACGTAAAATAGCAAAAGGATAAGTATGATCTTATTGCAAAATAATTAAATTTTCATTTCAACCATAGTGTTCAAAAGTGTACTTTTGAGGCTTCAAAAAAATATAAAAATCATAACGCAATGAGTGTTTTAGTTAATAAAGATTCAAAAATAATAGTTCAGGGATTTACCGGTAGTGAAGGTACTTTTCATGCTGGGCAAATGATAGAGTATGGTACCAATGTTGTTGGAGGGGTAACTCCGGGAAAAGGAGGCCAGACCCATCTTAACAAACCGGTATTTAATACGGTAGAAGATGCTGTTGAAGCTGTAGATGCCGATACTACCATTATTTTTGTACCACCGGCTTTTGCAGCCGATGCAATTATGGAAGCCGCAGATGCCGGAATAAAAGTAATCATTACAATTACCGAAGGAATTCCTGTGGCAGATATGATTAAAGCTTCAAATTATATAAAGAACAAAGGATGTACACTTATTGGCCCTAATTGCCCAGGCGTGATCACCCCAGGAGAGGCAAAAGTTGGTATTATGCCTGGTTTTGTATTTAAAAAAGGAAATGTAGGCATCGTATCAAAGTCGGGGACTTTAACATACGAAGCTGCAGATCAAGTTGTAAAACAAGGGCTTGGTATCACCACGGCTATTGGTATTGGCGGAGATCCGATAATAGGAACCACAACAAAAGAGGCAGTCGAATTGTTGGTCAATGACTCAGAGACTGAATGTGTGGTGATGATTGGCGAAATTGGGGGCCAATTAGAAGCCGATGCAGCAAAATGGATTAAAGAAAGTGGTACTTCTAAACCAATTGTTGGTTTTATTGCAGGTGAGACTGCTCCGGCCGGCCGTACTATGGGTCATGCCGGTGCTATTGTTGGAGGAAGTGAAGATACTGCTGCTGCCAAAAAAGCAATCATGAGAGCATGCGGAATCCATGTGGTTGATTCTCCTGCGGAAATAGGTAAAAAAGTAGCCGAAGTGCTTGGATAGTGAACACGGTATTTAAGAAGTGATTTAAACTTTTTCAACATAAGAAAACCTCTCTAAAAATTATTTGAGAGGTTTTTTATTCAACACTTTTTATTTTGAACTCATTTAGACTTTTTGTCTGGGCTGCAAACATAGCATTTTGCCCCCTAATTTTGACTTTTTATCGTACCGTAGCACTGCTATGTTTCTCAAAAAAGGCTTCATTAGGTAGCAAAAGCCTATATTTTCGCCTTCAGACAAAAAGTCTAAATGAGTTCTTTGTTAAAAATAACTTAAAAATATGGTATTAAAGATATCTACACGTATTATAGTACCTTAAATTTATTCATCAGGATCTTGTATGATCATAAAAAATCGATATATGAAATTATTTAAATCATCAATTTTACTATTGCTGTTAATTACTTCATTTAGCAATTGTAAAAATTCTTCGTCAGAGACAGACACTTCGCAAGAAATTAAGGTAGAACAACATACTGATGCAGCTGGATTTGCTTACGAAACAGTAACAAATGATCCTACAGGATTGCGATTGTATACTTTGGATAATGGACTTAAAGTGTATTTGGGAAAGAATGAAGAAGAACCAAAAATTCAAACATTAATTGCTGTTAAGGCTGGTTCTACTTACGATCCTGCAGATAATACTGGCTTAGCACACTATCTTGAGCACATGGTTTTTAAAGGGACCGATGAGATAGGTACTCAGGATTTTGATAAAGAAAAAGTCTTGTTAAATGAGATTTCTGATTTATATGAGCAACATAAAGCAGAAACAGATCCGGAAAAAAAGAAAGAGATATATAAAAAGATTGATGAAGTATCTCAGGAAGCCTCAAAATTATCTATTGCAAATGAATATGATAAATTGGTAAACTCTCTTGGTGCAGAAGGAACCAATGCTTTTACATCGAATGAACAAACGGTGTATGTAAACAAAATTCCATCTAATGAATTAGACAAGTGGCTTACTGTAGAGAGTGAGCGATTTAGCCAGTTGGTATTGCGTTTGTTTCATACAGAACTCGAGGCAGTGTATGAAGAGTTTAATCGTGGGCAAGATAGTGATGGGCGCAAACAATATTATGCTATTTTAGAAGGTCTTTATCCCAATCATCCATATGGGACACAGAAAACAATAGGAAAATCAGAGCATTTAAAAAACCCTTCTATGAAAGCTATTAATGCCTATTTTGATACCTATTATGTGCCCAATAATATGGCAGTGATTCTAGTTGGGGATATAGATTTTGACAGCACAATAAAAAAGGTAAATACTGCATTTGGAGGATATACTTCTAAAGAAGTTACTCATCCAGAATTCCCTGATGTGGATCCTATCACCTCGCCGATCAAAAAAGAGGTGTATGGCCCAACAGCCGAATCAATTTACATAGCTTTCAGAACAGACGGCTTTGGTTCTGAAGAAGAAAAAATGGTCGTACTTATTGATTATATTTTAGCAAATTCCAGAGCTGGATTGATCGACTTAAACCTTAACCAGAAACGACTGGTGCAAAAGGCATCTTCCTATACTAATTTTAATAATGATTATGGATTTCATCTGTTGTATGGAACCCCAAAGGAAGGTCAAACTCTTGATGAAGTTAAAAATCTGCTGCTTGGTGAGATAGAAAAAATTAAAAAAGGGGAGTTCGATGATTGGTTAATAGATGCCGTAGTCAACGATTTGAAGTTATCCAGAGTAAAACAATTCGAAAATGCAAGTGCTACTGCGTATGCGTATTTAGACGCTTTTATACATTTTACAGATTGGAAAGATCGTTTGGTGATGTTGGATAATATGAAAAAAATAACCAAACAAGAGGTGATTGATTTTGCAAACAAACATTACGGAAGCAATTATGTCGAAGCGCATAAGATCAAAGGAGAAGATAAAAATATTGTAAAAGTAGAAAACCCAGGGATTACACCGGTTGAATTAAACAGAGATAAAGAGTCCAAATTTATCCAGGATTTCAAAAAAATAGAAGCTCCTGCATTACAGCCTAAATTTATTGATTATAAAACAGCGATTAAATCTACCCAAACCGATAGTGGTATATCGGTTTCCTATATAGAAAATGAAAATAACGACCTGTTTAATCTGAGTGTCATTTTTGACCTGGGATCTGATCACGACAAAATGCTGTCTATCGCTTCAGGGTATTTTGACTATTTAGGAACAGATAAATATGCTCCTGAAGATCTTAAAAAAGAATTTTATAAGTTAGGAATTAGCTATAGTATAAATTCCTCTGCAGACAGAACTAATATTAGCCTTTCGGGATTAAAAGAAAATCTTGATAAAGGGTTGGTATTGTTAGAGGATTTATGGAAGAATGCAGTTCCCGATCAGGAAGCTTATAACAAATATGTAGATCAAATAGCCAAAGGCCGCCAGGATGGAAAAACTCAAAAAGGAAATATTCTTTGGAACGGACTTATGAATTATGGTAAATATGGAGAAAATTCCAGATTGCGTAATATCTATACTGTTAAAGAGCTAAAAGAAATGAATCCTCAGGAGCTAGTAAACAAAATAAAAAATCTTTATACTCTAAAACAGCGTGTGTTTTATTATGGGAAGGATGTTGATGCGGCTATTGCTTCTCTCGACAAAAACCATGTAATTACCGGTGATTTAAAAGAGTATCCTGAAAAAACTACCTATGTAGAAAAAGAAACAGGAGGTAATGTCTTTTTTGTTGATTATGATATGGTACAAAGTGAAATGATATTCCTTGCCAAAGGGGCAGAATTTGATCCTAAAAAGATGGCAGCTTCCAGTTTGTTTAATACGTATTTTGGAAGCGGATTATCTTCAATTGTATTTCAGGAAATCAGAGAATCTAAGTCTCTGGCATATTCTGCATTCTCACGTTACAGTAACGCAAACCAAAAAGGAGATTCAAATTATGTATATGCATACATTGGAACCCAGGCAAATAAAATGCCGGAAGCTGTAGATGCTATGATGGAGTTAATGACCAATATGCCCGAGGTAGAGAAACAGTTCAATCAGGCAAAAGAAGCAACACTAAAAAAGATTGCTGCAAAGCGTATTATCAAATCCAATATCTTTTGGTCCTATGAAAAGCTAAAGAAAAGAGGGATCGATTATGATTACCGAGAGGAAATGTACAATACGATCAAAAACATGACGCTAGCCGATCTTAAGTCTTTTTTCGATGAAAATATTAAAGGTGAAACCTATAATGTGCTTGTGATTGGTAATAAGAAAGATGCAGATATGAATGCTTTGTCCAAACTCGGGGTTATTAAAGAAATGGATATTGACTTTCTTTTCAATTATGAAAAGAAAAACGAAGAAGTAAAATTATAAGATCAACTCGGTGATATGTTTATAAACCCTGTGAGAAATCACAGGGTTTATTGTTGGTCACCTGTTAGTAATTCTTATATTTGAGGTCACACAATATATAAACACCAAATACATAGAGCGAATGAATCTCTTACAAGGTAAAACTGCTATTATCACTGGGGCTACTCGTGGTATTGGTAAAGGAATAGCACAAGTTTTTGCACAGCAAGGTGCTAATATCGCATTTACATATAGTTCTTCGGTTGAAGCGGCAACAACTTTGGAAAAAGAATTAAACCAATTAGGAATTAAAGCTAAAGGATATCAAAGTAATGCTGCAAATTATGAACAGGCCCAGGAGCTGGCAAAAGATGTGTTAGAAACCTTTGGAAGCATCGATATTTTGATAAATAATGCAGGGATTACCAAAGACAATCTTTTGATGCGTATGGGTGAGGAAGATTTTGATCAGGTCATTGAAGTAAATTTGAAAAGTGTCTTTAATATGACCAAAGCGGTGCAAAGAACCATGCTTAAGCAGCGCAAAGGAAGCATCATCAATATGAGCTCGGTGGTTGGGTTAAAAGGTAATGCCGGACAAGCAAATTATGCAGCATCAAAAGCCGGGATCATAGGATTCTCAAAATCTGTTGCGCTGGAGCTTGGATCAAGAAATATTAGAAGTAATGTCGTGGCTCCGGGTTTTATAGAGACCGAGATGACTGCCAAATTAGATGAGAAAGTAGTTGATGAATGGAGAAAAGCTATTCCATTGAAACGTGGGGGAACTCCCGAAGATATAGCAAATGCCTGTTTGTTCCTGGCAAGTGACCTAAGCGCATATGTAACAGGGCAGGTATTGAGTGTAGACGGAGGAATGCTTACTTAAAGGCGGAAGTTGGAAAAACTCTGACTTCAAACTTCTAAACATGCAGACACAAACAATTTTATTGATCATAGTAGCTTTTATAATCGCATTGATTATAACACTATTTCAATATACATATAAAGCAAAGAACAGGAAGAAGAACACTCTTTTCTTTTCTTTTTTGCGTTTTCTCAGTATTTTTGCCTTATTGTTACTATTAATTAACCCATCGTTTAAGCAAAGTACTTACTATACAGACAAGCCAATATTGGTGGTGGCTGTAGATAATTCCTCTTCTATAAAACACCTTAAACAAGACCAGGCTGTTTCTCAATTTGTAAGACAAATTCAGGCAAGTGATGCACTAAAGGATCGTTTTGATATTACCTACTATTCATTTTCTGAAGCCATACAAGATTCTTTGAATTTTAATTTTAATGAAAAACAAACGAATGTTTCTCAGGCTTTAGAAGATTTAAATCAGATTTATAAAAACTCAATTGCCCCGACAATTTTGATAACCGATGGTAATCAAACCTATGGCAGAGATTATCAATTTAGCAGTACACGATATAAACAAGTAGTGTATCCGGTTGTTTCTGGTGATACTACCGAAGTGATGGATACCAAAATTCAACAACTTAATGTAAATCGCTATGCGTATTTGAAGAACAGATTTCCGGTAGAAGTGATTCTTACATATTCGGGCGATGAAAAAGTGACTACCAGGTTTGAAGTAAAATCCGGTAGCAATACGGTATATTCTCAACAGATATCCTTTTCATCAGAAAGTAACTCCAGGGTAATTAATTTTACGCTACCGGCAAGTAGAGCCGGAGTGATTCAATATACTTCGCGATTGCTGCCTTTATCAGGAGAGAAAAATACAATTAATAACAACAAAGCCTTTGCAGTAGAAGTAATTGACCAAAAGACCAATGTGCTTTTGATAAGCGATATAATTCATCCCGATCTGGGAGCAATAAGGAAAAGTATCGAAAGTAATGAAAGACGAAGTGTTACCATTGGCAAACCTTCAGAAATTAAGAACCTGGATAATTATCAACTTATTATTCTATATCAACCCGGAAGCAGGTTCAGAGGTATCTATGAAAAACTGAATACACTTAAAAAAAATCATTTTACAATTGCCGGATCAAAGACCGATTGGATCTTTCTTAATGGTATCCAAAATAAATATCGTCAGGAAATCACACGGCAGACCGAATATTATGTTCCCAGGTTTAATGGCAATTACGGAACATTTCTTCTAGATGATATTGGTTTTCACGGATATCCACCACTAATAGGAACTTTTGGAGATGTCAACATCAATACAAACCACGATCCTTTACTCTATAGAACGATTAGTAATATCGAAACCGAAGAACCACTGTTAACTACCATAGAACAAGATGGAATTCGTGAAGCCGTATTGTTTGGAGAAGGGCTATGGCGATGGAGAGCTCAAAATTATCTGGACACCAAAAAATTTGAAGATTTTGATGATTTTTTTGGAAGATTGGTACAGTATCTTGCTTCCAATAAGAGAAAGAGCAGATTAAATACCATTTCAGAATCCTTCTATTATGGCAATACAGGTATACGTATCAAAGCAGAGTACTTCACCAAAAATTATGAGTTCGATCGTAGAGGAAATCTAAGGATCTCTATCAAAAATAAGGAAACCGAAGCAACACAAACGGTTCCGATGTTATTGAAAAATAACTCGTATGAAGTAGATTTAAGTAATCTGGCAGCAGGCAGCTATGATTATACGGTGGCCGTAATTGGCGAAAATATCACCAGATCAGGTAGTTTTACCGTGTTACAGTATGATGTAGAACAACAATTCCTGAATGCAGATGTAACAAAATTAAAACAAGTTGCTACTAATACAGGAGGGAAGGCGTATTATCTAAATCAAAATGATACGTTAATTAACAACCTCTTAAATGATCAACGATATCAGCCGATACAGAAAAGCAAAGAAAATGTAGTATCTTTAATAGATTGGAAATATCTTTTGGCAATAGTTATCCTGTTGCTTGCTATAGAATGGTTTGCAAGAAAATATAATGGACTTATTTAAAATTAAAATTCAAAATTATTATGGAAAAATTACCAAAAATAGGATTACCTATTCTGATTCTCATTGTTCTGGGAATCGTTTTTATCTCAAAATCTACTGAAACCATTGCATCGGGTGAAGCCGGTGTACTGTATAAAACTTTTGGAGGTGGTGTAGTAACTGATGAACCTCCTCTTGGCGAAGGATTTCATCTGGTAGCTCCCTGGAACAAAGTATACGTTTACGAAGTAAGACAACAAGAGGTTTTTGAAAAAATGCAGGTACTTTCTTCTAATGGGCTCGAAATCAAATTAGATGCTTCTGCATGGTTTCAGCCGGATTATGCCAAACTTGGATCATTACATCAGGAAAAGGGAGAGAATTATGTGTCCAGGGTACTGTTACCAACCATAAGATCTGCAGCACGTAGTGTGGTAGGTAGGTATACTCCAGAGCAATTATACTCAAGCAAACGAGATGCAATTCAGAAAGAAATCTTTGAAGAAACCAAAAAAATTGTAGAGAATCAATACATACAGCTAAATGAAGTTTTGGTACGTGATGTAACATTACCACCAACAATTAAAGAAGCTATCGAACGCAAACTAAGGCAAGAGCAAGAAGCTTTGGAGTATGAGTTTCGATTAGAAAAAGCCAGAAAAGAGGCAGAACGCCAGGAAATAGATGCAAGAGGAAAGGCTGCAGCCAATAAAATTCTTAATGAGTCTTTAACCGACAAAATTCTAAAAGAAAAAGGAATACTAGCGACTTTAGAATTAGCAAAGTCGCCAAATGCAAAAGTAATTGTTGTAGGTTCAGGAAAAGATGGTATGCCTTTAATACTGGGCAATCAGTAAAAAAATGAACTATCTCGTAGTGGCATAGCCGTCGAGGAGGTATCACAATTCCGATAACAGAACGCCTTACTTGCCAGCAAGAAGGCTACAGGAACCAAGACATACAATTGTTTTGGTTTTCTTTTAAAAGGCTACGTGATACCCGAGGCAGAGCCTGCGTGGATTGGCCAGACAGGACTCGGGAAATTCTAATGATTACAATGGTATCATGTATATTGGCGCCCTGGGGCGCCGATTTTTTTATTAACAAACTCAAGTTTCTTAAAAAAAGAAAGAGCAAATAAAAACCTTCATAAACTTAATCATGAAGGTTTCAGTTAATAGTAAACGGTTAGTGATTACTATCTATTTGTTTTTTAGCTTTTTAGCTTGCTTCGCCCAATTATCTCTTTCGATTCTTCCCGGAAAGAATTGAATTAATGCTGTTACTGTGTCTATGTCTTCTTTGGTAAATTTACTAATTTGCTCAAAAGTATAGATACCAATACTATTTAATTTTCCTTCAATAAAGGGTCCGACACCACTTATTAGCTTCAGATCATCCTTCTGAGAAGGATCTGCTTTTCCGAAACTATCAAAATTCAGTTTTGGCTTTTCATCGGGATCTTTTTTATCATTTTTTACCGCAACGCCTCCATGATCCCTTGTTTTAATAGCTTTGATTTCATTATCTGCATTCGATTTTTCCTGAGCAGATTTCCCTGAAAAGGTAGTATTTGCTTTTTCGTAACTTGCATTTTTAAGGATAGAATTCTTCCTTAAGCACTCATCAAGCGCTGATTTATATTTGTTTTTAAGCGCCCATTTTGATAAAAACCATCCTAGTAAAAAAGCCAGGAACAACAACAGTAATAAGCACCACCAATTTGCTTCATTTAAAAATTCTAACATAGTTATTTAGTTTACAGTTATTTCTATTCTTCTATTCTTCGCTCTGTTTTCCTCATTATTATTTGAAACGATGGGATTGGATTCTCCCTTAGAAGAAGCATTCAGTTTTTCTTGGTCAATACCCTGTGAGATAAGGTATTGTTTTACGTTATTGGCTCGTTCTTGTCCAAACCAAAGATTTGCTTCTTCATTACCTACATTATCGGTGTGACCAACAATTTGTACCGTTTTATCAGGATATCTGTTGAGGAAATTTTTAAGTTCGAGTGCATAATTGGCTAAAGTAGCATCTGGAGTAAACGTTTTTTGAGCAAACCCAGAATACAAGGTTTTGTTTGCTACACCCTTTTCTATTTCTGATAATCGTGATTCACTCAACGTCTGGAATTTCAATAAGATTCCTCCATGATATTTTCCTTCACTGTCATATGAATAACTGCTAAGCTCGGGTTTGGTAACAATTCTATCTCCGTTCAATCCGAGATTTGTCAAAATAGTTTTAATATAACCGGCCCTGGACAGCCCGAGTTTTACACCAGACTCACGTTCTACAGAAGTCTCATATCCAGAAATGATGAGTTCTTTATTTTGATTTTGCCCCAGATATTCTACAATCCGATCACCAAAATCTTGTAACGCATCAGGAACCGACACATTTCCATTGGCATTATTGATATAAAGGTTATCGGGATATCTGAAAACATCTTCGTTTTGATCATCTACTGCAAAAAGCCCTTTCGATAAGCGCTTAGCATTTGCAATACTGTCTTCATAGGCCTTTTTTGCAAGAGCTTCGGCTTCTGGATCTGGTGTTGAATCAACGATTGAAGGACCGCTGTTATTTTTTGCACACCAATCACAGGAGTAGTACCACCACATTCCCATCCAGGCGAATAGCAAAAAACTAAGGAGCGTAATTAAATATTTCATCTATATCATATTTTTATTGTTTCTCAATTGTCAAGATCTACCCTGCCTGCCAGCATTGGTAGGCCTATCTGCCTATGTCGGCAGGTGGAATTCGTCATTAAACATTTCATAGGATATTCTCGAGTGCACGGGGTTATGGCTCATTTCATAAGCGTGTTGGTTAGTATTATTCTATTTAAAGTTAAAAAAATGTTTTAACATTTACCTATTTAATCACTTAAAATATAGGAAATTATGGATTCCCATAAAAATGAATTATAAAAATTTAAAGCTGAAAAGTATTTCAGAAAACTTTTTTTTTATAAATTCGCAGAGTATTTCAGAAAACAATGAAAACCTTATTTAGACATCATCATCATTCTTACATTTTCGCTCAGGCGTGGTAAGTTTGGTATGTTTATAAAGTAACAATATACAATAACCCGTTTGAGCTACTCAAGCGGGTTATTTCATTTTAAAACAACCTGTTTTTTGAACTGCTCAACACAACAACAAAATAAAAATGTCAAAAATAAAAATTGCTATTCAGAAAAGCGGTCGGCTCAATGAAGACTCGGTTAAGATATTAAAGGAATGCGGTATCTCGATAGACAATGGAAAAGATCAATTAAAAGCCCAGACCCGTAATTTTCCGATGGAAGTTATGTTTTTACGAAATGGTGATATACCACAATACCTTAGAGATGGGGTTGTTGATATTGCGATCATTGGTGAAAATGTATTGATAGAGAAGGGAAAAGATATCTCGGTTGCAGAGCGCCTTAATTTTTCTAAATGTAAAGTTTCACTGGCTGTCCCAAAGGATTTTGTGTATAATTCAATTCAAGACCTGAACGGAAAAAGAATCGCAACATCGTATCCTAACACCGTAAATGAATATTTGAACACACAGGGAATTTCGGCAGAATTGCACCAGATCTCAGGCTCTGTAGAAATTGCACCCAATATAGGTTTGGCAGATGCAATTTGTGACATCGTCTCTAGTGGAAGCACCTTATTTAAGAATAACCTGAAAGAAGTGGAAGTAATGCTCACTTCAGAAGCGGTACTTGCAGTGTCACCCAAAATTTCTGAAGACAATAAAAAGATCCTTGAAAAATTACAATTTAGAATCAAAGCGGTTTTAAAAGCCAGAAATTCAAAATATGTGTTGCTTAATGCACCAAACGATAAGATAGAGAACATCGTGAAAATTTTACCCGGGATGAGAAGCCCAACTGTGTTGCCACTGGCCGAAAAAGGTTGGAGTTCGATTCATACCGTTGTGGATAAACATAAATTTTGGGATATTCTTGATGAGTTGAAAGCCGAAGGAGCCGAAGGAATTCTGGTATGCCCGATTGAGAAGATGGTGTTATAAAAAGAAACAAGACGAATAGAACCATGAATCAAGACAATTAGTTATTCGTTAGAAAATTCCTGTTTCTTAACTCAGATAGAAAAAATGTATACAATTAAACTCATACCAAAAGAAGAAATAAAGTCTATTATACCTTTATTGCAAAAGCTCAATCCTAAGATAACCTTAGCGGTTTTGCAAAATAGATTGCAAGAAATGCTTGTTAATGGATATGAATGTGTAGGAATATATGATAAAGAAATGCTGATGGGTATCTCGGGAATGTGGTTTTTGACCAAATACTATATCGGAAAACATGTAGAGCCAGATAACGTATACATTCTTCCTGAGTATCAAGGAAAAGGAATAGGAAAACTTTTGATGGATTGGATTTTTGAATATGCACAATCAAAAGGATGTGTTGCTTCAGAACTTAATTGTTATATAGGAAATAAAGAAGGGCAAAGATTCTGGGAAAATCAGGGGTACAAATTGATAGCATATCATTTTCAAAAAGAGTTATAAATCGTTTTAATACATTTCTTAAAGAGCATCCAGATGAGTTCAATAATAAAACTATAAAAACAATTACTAAAAAACACCCAAAGAAGAGTTTCCCTTCTGGGCTAGGGGTCCAATATGAAAAAGATATACAATCCAGATAAAAACACTTGGTCAGAGTTACTAAACAGACCAACACAAACGGTAGCAGATATCGAAGGTATCGTATTGGAAGTCTTTAACGAAGTTAAATCTGAAGATGATATTGCTATAGATAAATACACCCAAAAATTTGATAAAGTAGTACTAGATAGTATTCTTGTTTCTTCCCAGGAAATAGAGGAAGCAGAATTGTTGGTGAGTCAGGAACTAAAAGAGGCTATTCATTTAGCAAAATCTAATATAGAAACTTTTCACGCTGCACAAAAAACAGACAGCATTGCTGTTGAAACAGTAGATGGAGTTTCTTGCTGGCAGGAGAAAAGACCCATTCAAAAAGTAGGATTATATATTCCCGGCGGAACGGCACCGTTGTTTTCTACGATTTTGATGCTGGCTGTTCCTGCAAATCTCGCCGGATGCCACGAAATAGTGTTATGCTCGCCACCCAATAGTAAAGGAAAGATCAATCCAGCAATTTTATACACTGCAAACCTTTGCAGAGTAACCAAAATATGTAAAGTAGGAGGGATCCAGGCTATTGCCGGAATGACTTTTGGTACCAAAACGATTCCGCAGGTATATAAAATATTCGGCCCCGGAAATCAATTTGTAACCGTTGCAAAACAATTGGCTACCAAATTTGGGGTAGCCATAGATATGCCCGCCGGCCCAAGTGAATTGCTGGTAGTAGCCGATGATACTGCCAATGCATCTTTTGTTGCTTCAGATCTGTTAAGCCAGGCAGAACACGGTAAAGATAGTCAGGTGATTTTGGTTTCTACTTCAAAAGAGATGATCGATAAGGTCGAAAAACAGGTCGAAAAACAGCTTTCGGTATTGCCGAGAAAAGAGATTGCAGCAGCTGCCATTGCCAATTCAAAATTGATATTTATCGAAAATGACCAGGAAGCACTGGAATTAATTAATGAATATGGCCCTGAACATTTTATTGTTTGTGTAAAGAATGAAGATTTTTATATAGACAACATAGCCAATGCAGGCTCGGTATTTATAGGGAACTATACTCCGGAAAGTGCAGGGGATTACGCTTCTGGAACGAATCATACCTTACCGACAAATGGATATGCCAAGCAATACAGTGGCGTAAACCTGGATAGTTTTATGAAATCGATGACATTTCAGAAAATTTCTAAAGAAGGTATTCAAAATATAGGTGCAGCTATAGAACTTATGGCAGAAGCAGAGGGACTACAAGCTCATAAAAATGCAGTAACATTGCGATTAGAAAGTTTAAGGAAAAACGAAAATAATAAAGAGACGTAGACCGGTCAGGTTTTAGGTGCCTGGACAGGTCTGATAAGATGCCAGAATGGAAGATAAATGTACCGGAATGAAGAATGAGAGTGTAAAAATGATGGTAGTTATGATTATTTATAGTTAACGCCAGGTACATAACTGGTATATATAACACAGACAATAAAGAATAAAATATACATGAGTTTGGTAAAATTCGACATAAAACAACTGGTTCGTCAAAATGTATTGAGATTGAAACCATATTCTTCTGCAAGAGATGAATATGTGAGCGACGGCTCCAAAATGATTTTTCTGGATGCCAACGAAAACCCTTATGAAAGCGGAGTAAATCGTTATCCCGACCCTCAACAACGCAACCTCAAGGCAGTCCTGGCAGCACAAAAAGGGGTGACTACAGAGAATATACTGCTGGGAAATGGCAGTGACGAAGTGCTGGATCTTTTATTCAGAGCGTTTTGTGAGCCCAAAGTAGATAATATTATCACGCTGCCTCCTACCTATGGAATGTATAAGGTGCTCGCCAATATGAATAATATTGATGAGCGTGAGGTGTTGTTAACAGATAGCTTTCAGCCCGATGTTATTAAAATTTTGGGATCAGCCGATTCAAATACCAAGTTTATTTTCTTGTGTTCGCCCAACAATCCAACAGGAAATTCATTTTCTGAAGAAGATATTATTAAAATCCTGTCTGGGTTTAATGGTTTGGTAGTTATTGATGAAGCATATATAGATTTTTCTACTTCAAAAAGCTGGTTGAAGAGGATTAAAGAATATCCTAACCTGGTAGTAACTCAGACTTTGTCAAAAGCCTATGGTTTGGCAGGGATTAGATTAGGGATCTGTTATGCTTCTGAAGAAGTTATCAGTATTCTGAATACAATAAAACCTCCTTACAATGTCAATGAATTGACTCAGCAAAAAGCATTAGAGCGTGTTTTGAATCAGGATCAGGTAGCCTTAGAAGTTTCAAAAATATTAGAAGAAAGAGATAAGCTGGCCAAGGTATTATCTACGATACCTTTTGTGAAACAAGTGTATGAAAGTGATGCTAATTTTATCCTCATAAAAGTTGATGATGCCAATATGAGATATAAACAACTATTAGAGCGGGGAATCGTAGTGCGCAACCGAAGTACGCAACCGTTATGTGAAAATACATTGCGATTTACGGTGGGTACAGCCGATGAGAACAAAAGGTTAATCGAAGTTTTAAAACAATTATAAAGAGAGGGTAGCAGTACAGGCTTAGAATTATAAGCTGTGCTTCTTACTTCGCAATTCATACTTATGAAGAAAGTATTATTTATAGATCGAGACGGAACGATCATCAAAGAAACAGCAGACGAACAGATAGATGCTTTCGAAAAGATGATATTCTACCCCAGGGTATTTACTTATTTGGGAAAGATCGCACAAGAACTGGATTATGAGCTGGTAATGATCACCAATCAGGATGGATTGGGGACAGATTCCTTTCCTGAAGATACCTTTTGGCCCGTACATAATTTTATTCTGAAATCTTTTGAAAACGAAGGTGTTGTGTTTAACAAAGTGTTTTTAGACAGAACGTTTCCGCATGAAAATGCAGATACCCGCAAACCCGGTACAGGCTTATTAACCGAATATTTCTCTGATGAGTATGACTTAGAGAATTCTTTTGTGATAGGAGATCGCCTTACAGATATGGAATTAGCCAAAAACCTGGGTTCCAAAGGAATATTTATAAATGATAATACCAATTTGGGAACCGGAGAAATTACTATAAAAAGAGAAGAATTAAATGGTCATATTGTTCTAGAGAGTAATGACTGGCAAAAAATATATGAGTTTTTAAAGCTTAAAGATCGTGTTGCTGAAATTTCCAGAAAAACCAATGAAACCGATATTTGTATAAAACTCAATCTGGATGGTACAGGAAAGAGTACTATCAATACAGGTTTAGAGTTCTTTGATCACATGCTGGATCAGATAGCGCGTCATGGCCAAATGGATTTGAATGTACAGGTAAAAGGAGACCTTGAAGTTGATGAACACCATACCATTGAAGATACGGCGATTGCCTTGGGTGAAGTGTTTGGCAAAGCGTTGGGTAGTAAATTGGGAATAGAGCGTTATGGTTTCTGTTTGCCGATGGATGATTGCCTGGCGCAGGTAGCTATCGATTTTGGCGGGCGCAACTGGCTGGTGTGGGAAGCAGATTTCAAACGCGAGATGATCGGTAAAATGCCTACCGAGATGTTTTTCCATTTCTTTAAATCATTTACCGATGGTGCCAAAGCAAATCTGAATGTAAAAGCCGAAGGAACCAATGAGCATCACAAGATCGAGGCTATTTTTAAGGCTTTCGCCAAAGCGATAAAAGTAGCCGTAAAACGTGATCCCGAGAAAATGATTTTACCAAGTACCAAAGGAATGTTGTAACAAACCCATTGTCATTCCGGCACAGGCCGGAACCCAAAAATATAATGGAAGGTTTAATTAAAAAGATTCCAGCCTTCGCTGGAATGACAGATTAATGAAAATAGTAATCATAAATTACGGAGCTGGAAATATACAATCGATCAAGTTTGCTATACAAAGACTGGGATATGAAGCTATATTGAGTGATGATCCATCAACAATAAAAGCAGCAGATAAAGTGATATTCCCTGGGGTGGGCGAGGCGAGCAGTGCAATGAAAAAATTGAGAGCTTCAGGATTAGATACGCTGGTTCCCGAGCTAAAACAACCCGTTTTGGGAATTTGTTTAGGCATGCAACTCATGTGTAATTATACAGAAGAAGGAGACACCAAAGGATTGGGTATTTTTGATGTTGATGTAGTGCGATTTAATCATGGTATGAAAGTACCTCAGATAGGATGGAATCAGATAGAATCACTTCAGTCCCCATTGTTTGATGGCGTTGCCGAAAAAGAGTATATCTATCTGGTACATAGCTATTATGCTCCTGTAATGGCTGAAACCATAGCGCAAACAAACTATGGAGTAGATTATAGCACCGCCTTGCATAAAGATAATTTTTATGGCACGCAGTTTCACCCGGAGAAAAGCAGTACTGTAGGTGAGAAAATATTAAAGAATTTCTTAAAAATATAAATTGAAGTTAACTTTTAAAATAACCTGTAAATAATTCCCCCTTTGGGGGTTAGGGGGCTTTATGAGAATAATACCAGCCATAGATATTATAGAAGGAAAATGTGTACGTCTCTCCAAAGGAGATTATGATACCAAAAAGATTTATAATGAAAACCCGTTGGAGGTGGCCAAAGAGTTCGAAGATCACGGAATCCAGTATGTACATCTGGTAGATCTGGATGGAGCAAAATCCAAACACATAGTAAATCATAAGGTTTTGGAACAAATTGCGACTAAAACCAGTTTAAAAATTGATTTTGGCGGTGGTTTAAAAACCGATGAAGATCTTAAAATAGCTTTCGAAAGCGGAGCGAATCAAATCACTGGCGGGAGCATTGCTGTAAAAGATGCAAATACGTTCATTTCATGGTTGCAAAAGTATGGCCCTGATAAAATTATTTTGGGGGCAGATGCCCATAATGAGAAGATAGCGGTGAGTGGATGGCAGGAGGAGAGCGATAAAGAATTGATTCCGTTTATTAAAGAATATCAAAAAGAAGGAGTGACCTATGTGATCTGTACCGATATTAGTAAAGATGGAATGCTACAAGGCCCTTCTTTTGAGTTGTATAAACGAATTTTAGCCGAAACCAAAGATATTAATCTAATTGCTTCGGGAGGTATTTCAACATTTGATGAGTTACCCAAACTAGCCAAAATAGGATGTGAAGGAACGATTATAGGAAAAGCGATCTATGAAAATAGAATCAGCTTAAAACAATTGGAAACGTATATTTTAAGCTAGCAGACCTCACAGGTTTCCAAAACCTGTGAGGTCCAGGGCAATAAAAGAAGATTATGAATCAAGAAGTAATCAAAGAATTTACAGATCAAATCATCTATCGACTAGATGAAAGTACCAGAATGATAACCTTGAGTTTTGAACAGCTTTCTGAAGAAGATATTTGGAAGAAGCCTACGTCAAACTCTAATACTATAGGAAATCTAATTTTGCATTTATGCGGAAACATCACTCAATATGCCATTGCATCATTGGGAAAGTTCGAGGATAAAAGAGAAAGAGATGCCGAGTTTGGGGCTATAGAAGGGTTTACAAAGAAAGAACTTTTAGAGAAATTAAAGTCTACAATAAACAAAGCTAAAGAAGTAATTAATAACGTTTCTGTAGACGAATGGCTTAGAAAAAGAGAAGTACAAGGATTCAATTTTTCAGGAATAGGCATTGCAATTCATGTGACTGAGCATTATTCTTATCATACAGGGCAAATTGCTTTTTGGATAAAACAACTAAAGGATAAGAAGAGTTTAGGTTTCTATGATGGGATCGATTTGAATACTAAAAATCAATAAAGTACAAATTACAAAGTTAGAGGTACGAGTTAAGAAATAAAAAGCGAATGCAAGATCTAAAGAAAAGAAAACAAAAATTTGCTATTGATTGCTGGCATCTTTGTTCAAAGTTACCTCATACAAGAGAATATAATAACTGCGTTATTCAATTACTTAAAAGCTCGAGTTCAGTTAGTACTAATTATAGAGCTGCTTTAAGAGGCAAGTCTACGGCAGATTTCATAAATAAATTGAAAATTGATGAAGAAGCTGCTGATGAAAGTGTATACTGGTTAGAAATTCTAAAAGCTGTAACCGATCAAAATCATAGTTATATAGATCAGTTGCATAAAGAAGCAAAAGAGCTATTGGCAATTACTGTGGCTTCCATTAAAACAGCTAGAAAAAACAAAAATCAATGAATATGAAGCTTAAGTTATATGCTTTCAAACTCGTACTTTGTACCTCAAAACTTTTACCTTAAATATGCTTACAAAACGAATTATACCTTGTCTTGATATCAAAAACGGACGTACCGTAAAAGGAGTTAATTTTGTAGATCTTCGGGATGCAGGAGATCCTGTAGAGCTTGCAGATGCCTATTCGAAGGCCGGAGCCGATGAATTGGTGTTTTTGGATATTTCGGCAACCGAAGAAAGACGTAGAACATTAGCAAATCTTGTGCTACACGTCGCCGAAAAAGTAAATATACCCTTTACCGTTGGTGGAGGAATCTCTTCTGTAGAAGATGTGGATATTCTCCTTCAAAATGGTGCAGATAAAGTATCGATAAATTCGTCTGCCGTTAAAAATCCGCAATTGATTAATGAGCTGGCAGCCAAATTTGGAAGTCAATGTATTACGGTTGCTATAGATGCCAAACAAATTGACGGAAAATGGAAAGTGCATTTGGTAGGAGGTAAGGTACCTACAGAACTCGATTTGTTTGATTGGGCCAAAGAAGTTGAAGAAAGAGGAGCAGGAGAGATCCTGTTTACCTCTATGGATCATGATGGTACCAAAGATGGTTTTGCAAACAAAGCTTTGGCAAGATTATCACACGAACTGAATATTCCGATTATAGCTTCTGGTGGTGCGGGTAAGATACGGCACTTTATAGACACTTTTAAAGAAGGAAAAGCAGATGCGGCTCTGGCAGCCAGCGTTTTTCACTTTAAAGAAATAGAAATTAAAGACTTAAAAGAAGAATTAAGGGATAATGATATTCCTATAAGATTATTATAATAATATTAATTTAAAAATTCCCGTAAACTCCTTCTCCCTTTGGGAGAGGGTTGGGGTGAGAGCAATGAAAATTAACTTCAATAAAAATAACGACGGATTTGTACCTGCTATCATTCAGGATGCTTCAACAAAAAATGTGTTGATGCTTGGATATATGAATCAGGAAGCATACGATAAAACCATTGAAACCAAAAAAGTAACTTTTTTCAGCCGTTCGAAACAACGATTATGGACAAAAGGCGAAGAAAGTGGTAACATTTTAAACCTTGTAGACATAAAGAATGACTGTGATAAGGATACATTGTTAATAACGGTAAATCCTGTTGGCCCAACTTGTCATAAAGGAACCGATACATGTTGGGGAGAAGATAATAAACTATCTTTTGGGTTTTTATCAGAGTTGGAAGATGTTATTCAAAACCGAAAAGAAAACCAAAATGATGAGAAGTCCTACGTGGCATCATTATTTAGGAAAGGAATTAATAAAATTGCTCAAAAAGTAGGAGAAGAAGCAGTAGAGGTAGTGATAGAAGCCAAAGATGATAATGAAGAACTTTTTTTAAACGAAAGTGCAGATTTGTTGTTTCATTATTTAATATTGCTTCAGGCCAAAGGATATGAGCTTAAGGATGTTGTAAATATTTTGAAATTAAGAAGTTAGATGACCAGGTAAACCATGGATACTCATAAGGCATATTTTGGTTTTATTGTAATAATCTTCAGAACTATAACAAAATTCAAATGCAGAACTCAGGTTAAAATACTCTTATAAAGTTTTTTTGACTAAATACTTCTAATTATTACTCTATACTAAACACAGATTTAGAACAGAATTCATTCCTATATTCGTTACTTCTCAAAGTAAGGAAAAATGAAAAATGTGTACTGTTTATTTGTAAGTATGATTTTGTGTAGTAGCCTTTTCGCACAGACAAAAGGGGTAATTACCGGAGTTGTCACCGATGTCAATACAAAGGAACCCCTTCCGGGTGCTACCATTGTAATTGAAGGTACCAACTATGGAACGTCTACAGATTTAAGTGGCTTTTATAGTTTATTTGTTACTGCTGAAAAAGTAACCCTGATCGCTAGTTTTATAGGATACATCGATCAGCAGGTTTCCGTAGAGGTGACATCCGATGCTGATGTGGTGGTTGATATACAACTAAAATCCAACATACAGGATTTATCCGAAGTTCTGATATTAAGCCCTGTAGACGGGCAGGCAAAAGCCTTAAATCAACAGAGAGCTGCGGATAATATAAAAAATATAGTTTCTGCCGATCAGATGGGTCGATTTCCAGATCAGAATTCTGCAGAGACACTTCAACGCGTTCCCGGGATTAATGTGCAGCGAGATCAGGGAGATGGTAGGTTTGTATTAGTTAGGGGGTTAGCCCCGCAATTTACCAATATCAATGTGAATGGAGAACAAATACCATCTCCGGATGGTGAAGTAAGATTTGTCGCCCTGGATGCTGTACCTGCAGACCAGTTGGCATCACTCGAAGTAACGAAAGCGATCACACCCGATATGGATGGAGATGCGATTGGGGGTTCGGTAAATCTTGTTACCCAAATGGCAAAATCAGAGAAACTAAGGATAACCGGAATGGTTAATCTTAATTATAGTGAGTCCTCTGAGGCCTCAGTACCCCAGGGCAACCTTACGATTAGTAAACGAATGGCAGATGATAAATTTGGATTTATTATTAATGGGAGTTATTCTGGCAGCAACAGGGATACAGAAAGGATGGAAGGAGATAATTGGGATAATGATAACCCTGATGGTGTGGATGAGGTGGCTGCACGCTATTATGAAATAGAAAGAAACAGACTGGGAGTGAGCACTACCTTGGATTATAAATTCAATAATAAAAACAAGATCTACCTCAGGGCATTGTATAGCGAGTTAAAAGAATTAGAAGTTCGGAGAACGCTAGAGTTTAATTCTGAGGATGATGGGGGCCTTGCCTTCGAAATGGAACGGGCCTTAAAACACCGCCGCGAAAATCAGGGAATCTATAATATTAATCTTGGAGGAAGCAATATTACACCTGGTCTAAAAATAGACTATGAGGTGTCTTTCTCTCAAGCTTTTCAAAAGACCCCTTTTGATGATCAGATATTTTTTGAAAATGCAGAAGATGTATCTTGGAATGTGGATATTAGTAATCCCTTAATTCCGAATATCACAAACTTCATGTTCGAAGGTAATACCGCATCATTTAGGGAATCTTCATTCTATGAATTCGACGTTTTTGAAAGTTCTGAGACCTCGGCAAAAGACAGAAATGTAACAACCAAGATAAACTTAAAGCTACCCTTCGCCAAAGATAAAGGAGTTATTCAGTTTGGAGCTAAAGTAAGATTTAAAGACAAAAGTTTTGAGGTAAAAAGTTTTGAAGAGTATAGCTATGAAGGAAGTGAAACTTTACTGTTAAGCAATTTTGGGTTTGCGGATGGCACGAATTTCCATCCATTCAGAGGAGATTTTAGCAGCGCCTTGGGTCCGTTTCCAGACAGAAATGCTGTTCATGATTTTTTCAATGCCAACAGAAGCGATTTTGAAAATGATCCTGCCGCTAGTGAAGAAGAAAAAGTTCTGGAAGGATACGATGCATCCGAGGATGTCTATGCCGCTTATATTATGGGTAAAATCCAATGGAATAAATTGATGATCCTGGGTGGTCTACGTTATGAAGCTACTCAGTTTGAATATCAATCAGGGCAGTGGGATGAAGAAAATGAAGTAGCAGAGTTCTTAGAAGGAGATAATGATTACAATTTTTTATTACCCATGCTGCATTTAAAATATTCGATCAATGATGTTACTAACCTGAGAGCCGCCGCCACAATGTCTTATGCGCGGCCTAATTTTGTAGATTTAGTTCAGGGTGCAACATTTGATAGGGGTGACAATGAAGCAGAAATTTTTAATCCAGACCTGACCCCGGTAAAAGCCGTAAATCTGGATTTATTTGGAGAACATTATCTGGGAACCGTTGGTATTTTATCGGCAGGAGTGTTTTATAAAAAACTTGACGATTTCATTTACCAACAAACCACTGTACGAGACTTTCAAGGAGTTGCAGATGTAGAAGTACAACAATCTGTAAATGGAGATCAAGCCTGGCTATGGGGTTTTGAGTTAGCTTATCAGCAAAACCTAACTTTTTTACCAGGAGTACTGAGTGGTCTTGGTGTCTATATAAACTATACGTATACCAAATCCGAAGCAGATGTGGTCAATTTTTCTCAGGGTCAGGATCTCAATAACATTGATTTACCAGGACAGTCCGATCAGATTGGTAATATAGCCCTTGCCTATAATAAAGGAGGTTTTAACGGAAGGGCCTCTATCAATTTCAACGGAAGTTTCATTAGCGAATTTGATGGAGATGACCAGGTGATCATCGATGACCGGACACAAATAGATATATCGATGAGTCAGACCTTTTATAAAAGGCGTTTGACGGCTTTTTTGGAATTGGTAAATATTACCGATGAAGCAAATGTTGAATTATTCAATACTGCTGCTACGCCTAAGCAAAATGCGCAATTCGGATTTTGGGGACGAGCGGGAATAAGATTTTCTCTGTAAAAAAAGCAACAAGACTCATTAAATTACAAAATGAATTTGGACTCTCATAATCGTTAAATTCCCTTGACACTGCATGGAAATCAAACAAAAAGAAGTATCATCTGTAGCAATAAATGAAGAACAACTGCCCATCCCATTCAATAAAACCCATGGCTGGAAGCATTTTGCTGGTATTTATGCCGGAGAACATGTAGCCGCTACCGAATTTGTAATCGGTGCTACTTTTGTTACTTTGGGGGCATCCGCCAAAGATATTTTTATTGGGCTTCTTATAGGAAATCTTTTGGCTATTTTGAGTTGGGGGTTCATAACTGCACCTATAGCCGTTCAAACAAGGCTCACCCTGTATTGGTATCTACATAAAATTGCTGGAAAAGGTACTACGCACCTGTATAACTGGGCCAATGTGATTATATTTTTAGTGATATCCGCAGCGATGATCACCGTATCATCTTCGGCAGTGCGTTTTTTATTTGATATCCCTGCTCAACTCAATTGGTATCCTACAGATTACCGTTTTGTACTGGTGGTAATCGGAGTGGGTTTGGTAGTGGTGCTGGTCGCTATTTACGGTTTTAATACCCTGGCTCAGTTTAGTACTATATGTGCACCCTGGCTTTTCGTAATGTTTGTTGCGGGCGCTATGGTACTCATACCAGTACTTGCACAAGATGTTCTGGGGCAAACATACATTGAAACCTGGTCTGATTTTATGGCACTATCAGAAAAATCGGTTTGGACCGGCGTTAATGCACAGGGAGAGAAAGGAGTGGGTATCCTGGAGGTAATAGGATTTGCCTGGGCAGCAAATACACTTACCCATGTTGGTTTGATTGATATGGCACTATTTCGGTATGCTCGAAAAAGTAGCTATGGATTTTTGTCGGCCTTCGGGATGCTTTTTGGTCATTATATTGCATGGATAGCGGCAGGTATTATGGGCGGAGGGGTCGCAATACTATTAAAAACCGGACTGTCACAACTAGATCCTGGAGATGTAGCGTATTATGCATTAGGGATGTCTGGGTTTATTATTGTGATCATTGCCGGTTGGACTACCGCCAATGCCAATCTATATAGATCCGGACTAGCAGCACAGGCGATTTTCTTTAATAAACCTAGAAAAAAGGTCACTTTTGTTGTAGGTATTATTACAGTTATTGCTGCTTGTTTCCCTTTTGTGTTCACCAAATTTCTGCCGTTACTTACCTATGCAGGACTTTTGGTGGTGCCAGTAGGGGCTATCGTTTTTACAGAACACTATATTTTTCCAAAAATAGGGTTTACACGGTATTGGGCACATTATAAGGAAGGAAACAATAGTATACCAGCCTCGATTTCATGGGTTTTAGGTTTGGCGTTTGGGTTTTTTCTTAATTACCTCGACGTGATGTCGTTTTATTATCTTTTTATTCCTACCTGGTTTTTTACCGCATTGTTATATATAGTATTAGCCGCACAATATGGCGCTAAAAAAAACAATGCAATCCCGGAACCTGAAGACAGAAAGAATGCACAGGTTTTGCAGAGCGACACCAATAGACAGGAGGAAGTAAATGATCCGAATAGCAAGAAAGACAAAGCTGTGCTCCCGTTAATCTTAGATATAATAGCCTGGGCAACTCTACTGGTGATGTTACTATTTGCCGGGATTACTATGTTCTATAGCGAAAACCTAAAAACACTTAAACAAAATAAAGAATGGTTCGAAACCGTTGCTCTTATCTGTACTGTACTCTATTTCATAATAGCCTACATTTCTTTGAGGATTAAAAAAAAAGGAAATAAACCCACCTAAAACTTCCTCATAATGAAAACACAGTTACTAAATAATGCCTATCTAAGAACTACATCACCTTCAGTACAATTGCCAGAATATGAACGGGATAAATTAAATATTGGAATACTGCACATAGGTGTAGGGGCTTTCCATAGGAGTCATCAGGCATTATATACAAATGAACTTATAGAAAAGATAAACGCCCTGTCCTGGGGAATTTGTGGTATTGGATTACTTCCTGCCGACAAAGAATTATTTCTGGCCTTAAAGAAACAGGACTATTTGTATACCGTACAGGTCAAAGAACCTGCGGAAACTTCGAATACTGTAGTTGTAGGATCAATGAGAGAGTATATCTTTGGTCCTGATGACCCCGAATCTGTTTTTAAAAAAATAGCCGACCCGAAAGTAAAAATCATTACACTTACGATTACAGAAGGAGGCTATAGTTGTAATCAAACTACAGGAGAATTAGATAATAAAGCCCCCAACATACAATATGATCTACAGAATCCCGGTATGCCTAAAACGGTATATGGCTATTTACGAAAAGGCCTGATCAGAAGAATGAAGAATGAGGGAGGACCGCTTACTATTCTGTCTTGTGATAATATTCAACACAACGGAGATATGATGTCGCGGATGTTGTTGTCATTTCTTTCTACAGACAAACCTCTGCAGGACTGGGTACAGGAAAATATAACGTTCCCCAATTGCATGGTAGACAGAATAACACCTATAACCACCCCTGAAGATCGACAGTTATTTTATGATTCTTTTCAATTAATTGACCACTGTCTGGTGGTATGTGAATCGTTCAGGCAATGGATTATTGAAGATAAATTTATATCCGGAAGGCCAGAATGGGAAAAAGTAGGAGTACAATTTGTGGATGATGTAGGTTCTTATGAAAAAATGAAACTGCAGCTTCTCAATGCAGGACATTCTGTACTGGGTTTCCTGGGCTCTCTTTGCGGATATATATATGTTCATGAAGCTGCACAAGATGAACTTTTATCACAATTCCTGAAAGGGTTTATGGATTACGAAGTCACCCCAGTATTGGATCCTGTACCTGGGATCGATCTAGAGAAGTATAAGAAGACTGTACTGGAAAGGTTTACCAACCCTTTTATAAAAGATCAATTGCGTAGAATCTGCTTGGAAAGTTCTGCTAAAATACCTAAATTCATTCTACCAACAATTAATAACCAACTAGAAAAAGGAGGATCCTTGCATCGTTCTGCGTTGGTTGTGGCTGCGTGGTGTGTCTATTGCATGAGACCTGAAATTAATGGGAAAAAGTGGATAATAGAGGATGTCATGGCCAAAGAACTTCAAGAAAAAGCGCTGGAATCAAGAAAGAATAGACTTGCTTTTTTGAAAATAACTGCTGTATTCGGTAATTTGATAGAGGAAGAACGTTTTACCATCATATATGAACAAGCGCTTGACCAACTCCTCAATAGTAAGAATGTGCGTGAAATAATTGCTGCAAGGATAGGCTCAGAATCAGATTAATATGAAATTATTAATAGTAGAGGATGAAAAAGAACTGTTAAATGATCTGCTGGATTCATTTTCAGGTGAAGGGCAGCTTTGTGAGGAGGCGCAAGATGTGTGTAGTGCTCTTGAAAAAATATATCTGTATGAATATGATATCCTTATCCTGGATCTGGGACTGCCAGACGGAAATGGACTGGAAATATTACAGGCTCTTAAAAAATGTAATAAAAATACCGGAGTACTTATACTTAGTGCTAAAGTAGACCTAAACGACAAACTTACTGGCCTTAACCTGGGAGCAGATGACTACCTGACCAAGCCTTTTGATTTTGCCGAACTTAATGCAAGGGTGCGATCCATATTCAGGAGAAGAAAGTTTGAAGGAAATAATCTCCTTACTTTCAATGAAATTGAAATGAACATGGATAGTGACGAGGTATATGTTAATAGTCAAAAAATTACTCTGACAAGAAAAGAATATCAGCTATTGCAATACTTTATGGTGAATAAGAAACGTTTACTTACCAAGGAGGCAATTGCCGAACATCTATGGGGAGATGATACCAGCATATATGACTCTTTCGATTTCATATACAGCCATATAAAAAATCTGAGAAGAAAAATCATCGAAGTTGGAGGTACCGACTATCTATCGACGGTATATGGAATGGGATATAAATTCGATCTTTTATGAAACTGCTGTATAAAGCAATCATCTACTACCTTCTTATTTCATTATTGTTCTTGATCGCCGGGGGAGTGATTATTTACCTCAAAACAGATGAGCTGATAAATAATGACACCAAAAACTACCTTATCAACAGAGAAGAAATTGTTACAACTCAAATTTTAAACAAAATTCCTATTGAATACTTAAACAATTATGAACAAGTAATTGCTGTTAGCAAGGACCCTGCAGAGGTTGGTGCTCTAAAGTTATCAGACACATTGATTTATGATATTATAGATGATAAAATGATTCCATATACACACCTTAATGTAGTCAGGGAAATCGGCAGAAATCACTATAAAATTGATATCTATAAATCTCATATTGAATCAAAAAAATTTCTCGTTGGGATTTTTAAGGCGTTAATTTATGAGTTTGTTGTGCTATTGGTGGTGTTATCAATTTTTAATTTTTTTATTTCCAGAAGTTTATGGTTTCCATTCTATGATACGCTTAATAAAATAAGAACGTATCGTTTGGGAAGTGAAAAGAAGATAATATACCGAAAAACCAATACCCGGGAATTTATAGAACTCAACGACCTACTGCAAAAGATGACTTCGAGAATAGTAAATGATTATAACAGCCAAAAAGAATTCACTGAGAATGCATCACACGAAATACAGACACCACTGGCTATTATTAATAGCAAAGTAAATCGGTTAATGGAATCTGCTAATCTATCTGAAGAAAATTTTAAACATATACAATCAATCTATAACGCGACACGAAGGTTATCAAAGATCAACAAAGGACTCCTGCTACTTACCAAAATTGAAAATAAACAATACAAGGGTAAAAAACATATTGATTTAAGTCAGGTTGTACAGGGCCTGCTTAAAGAGTTTGAAGAGATAATATCCCTTAAGAATCTGACTTTGCAGACAGAAATTAAAAGTTTGTCACATCAGATGAATCCAGACCTTGCACAGATAATGATCTCTAATTTATTGCGCAATTCCATAAAGTATGCTTTACCCCATGGGTTTTTAAAAATTAAGATTGAAGAAAAGAAGATCATTTTTTGCAATGAAGGAGCTCCACTTTCAATTGATCCGGAACTTATGTTTGATCGTTTTGTAAAAACCGATGGTCAATCTTTGGGTCTTGGTTTGTCCATTGTCAAGAAGATTTGTGATCAATACCATATTGATATTGCCTACCAATATATAAAAGGCTTTCATACATTTATTCTTTATTTTAATTCAGAATTAGCACAGAATTGAGTCGTAATTTTCACCTATGATTAAACAATGCTGGAAAATATCTTTTTTCTGTACAGTTTTATTTTGCACCATAAGTTGTGCAGATAAAACAGCTCCTGAAACGCTCCGGCAAAAGTTGATGAAGATGGAACCCGATGCAGTCAATGTTCAGTGGTTTATTAAAAATAATATGTACAGAGCGCTGTACTCAATTGACGGAAAAAAAACTACATCTTATTTTCAGATAAACGAGAAATGGATGGAGACGGAGCGGGAGATAGATGATTATGAGTTACCTGTGATGATTCTGAAAGTTATACAAGAGCAGTTCTCACAGTACGAATTAGATGGTATCGAAGAAGTCAATACTTTTGATAGTAACACCTTCTATGAAGTAGATCTGATTTATAAAGGAAATAATTATGATATACTGTTTGATATCAATGGAAAAATCTTAAGGAAGAAAATATGACGAATGTATTATTAAAACGCTTTGGTTTTCTGAGTGTTATGTTAAGTATTTTAAATGCGTGTAACTCATACCCACCGGTATCAGAAAACGCTTTGAAACCATTGGTGATTACAGAACCAGTTAAGTTTGATACAGATGATCCTGCCATTTGGATACATCCTGATGATGCATCTAAAAGCCTCATTTTAGGCACAGATAAAGAACAAGGTGGCGGATTATATGTTTACGGACTAGATGGAAAGATCATTCAAAATAAAATTGTGAAAGGATTACATCGTCCTAATAATGTAGATGTCGAGTATGGAATGAAATTAGGGGATACATTGGTAGATATTGCAGTCGTTACAGAACGCAATAATGAAACCATTCGCATATTCAGTCTTCCCGATTTACAACCATTGGATAAAGGAGGTATTGAAATATTCATTGGTGAAGAAAAAAGAGGCCCCATGGGGGTAGCGCTATATAAAAATCCTTCGGATAATTCCTTGTATGTTATTGTAGGACGGAAAGAAGGGCCTCTTGAAGGTTATTTATGGCAATATCATTTAAGTGATGCCGGCGACAGTAGTGTGGCTATTACAGAAGTTCGTCGTTTTGGAAAGTACAGTGGTAAAAAAGAAATTGAAGCGATTGCTGTGGATGATGAACTTGGTTTTGTTTATTACTCCGATGAAATGCATGGTATTCGCAAATATTATGCAGATCCGGCATTAGGCAATGAAGAATTAGCATTTTTTGGAGAAAATGATTTCACCCGTGATATGGAGGGAATTTCAATCTATGACTCAGGTAATGGAAAAGGTTATATTCTGGTTTCAGATCAGCAAAAAAATGCTTTCAATATATACCCCAGGGAAGGAACCAAAAGCAGCCCTCATGACCATAAACGAATGAAGTCAATTGATGTATCTGCTATAGAAAGTGATGGTTCAGAAGTAACCTCTGTATCTATGGGCCCGAGGTTCCCCCAAGGGCTGTTTGTGGTAATGAGTACTGATAAGACATTTCATTATTATGATTGGAGAGATGTAATGGTAAATAATAATTCGAAATGAAGCAAAAAACAAAAAACAAAAATATATATGCGATAGTAGTACTGCTTTTATGCATTGTTCTTTTTGCTAAAGCTCAGACAAAGACACCATTAGGAGAGTTGCAGAAAAAAATGGAGTATCCTCGTCTTGTAGTTGGCATTGTGGTAGATCAGATGCGTTATGATTATCTGTTGAGGTTCTATGACAGATTTGAAGAAGGTGGGTTTAAAAGGTTAATGGATCATGGATATCAGATACAAAACGCACATTATAATTATATTCCTACCAAGACCGGGCCTGGACATGCATCAGTATATACCGGAAGTACACCAATGCATCACGGGATTATAGGTAATGGGTGGTATGATCGCTCCTCAAGAAACATAAAAAACTGTGTTGAGGACACTTCGGTCACTCTAGTTGGTTCTGATTCTAAGGAAGGCAAATCCCCTTCATTACTGCTCGCAACCACAATAACAGACGAACTTAAACTTAACAATGAAGATACTAAGGTAATCGGAATTTCTTTAAAAGACAGAGCTGCAATTTTACCGGCCGGCCATTTGGCTAATGGAGCATATTGGTATGATGACACATCAGGTAAATTTGTTACCAGTACCTATTACATGAAATCTTTGCCAGATTGGTTAGAGAATTTTAATAACAGGAGCATTGCAGATTCCTTGATGGCTAGCCCTTGGAAACCATCACATACTGCCGAGAGTTATATCCATAAAAGTAGGTCTGGTAATATCAAAAAAACTGACCATAAAAAACAAGTGCATTATGACACCTTCATAACATCTCCACATGGGAACACTATTTTAAGATTATTGGCTCTGGAAACTATCAAAGAAGAAAAGATGGGTAAAGATTCGATCACCGATTTTTTAGCTGTTAGCTTTTCTAGTACAGATAAGATCGGACATAAATACGGACCGCATTCTTCAGAGTTGGAAGATACCTATCTGAGGCTGGATCATGAACTAGCTCTTATATTTGACTACCTGGACAAGAATATAGGAAATAATGACTATCTAGTATTTCTTACTGCTGATCATGGAGCATCAGATGAACCTGCCTATTTGATGAAACGAAATATTCCCGCAGGTTACTACGATCAGGATGCTATAAGACAAAAATTGAATAAGGAACTTAAACGAAGAACAGGTATAGAAGAATTAGTACTGTACATTATTAATGAACAAGTTTATTTTGATCGACAAAAAATTGAAGATAAACAGTTATCATCCAAACTAATCTTCGATATTTCTTATCAATGGTTATTAAATGAACATGGGGTTGCTGAAGTGATTACTCGTAGGGATCTGATGAAAAAAAACTTTAATCATGGACAACCAATCATGGTACAAAGAGGTTATAATGCTCATCGTTCTGGAGACTTACAACTGATAATGAAACCTGCTTGGATACAAAAACGACCTAGTGGTACAGACCACGGATCAGGTTACAGTTATGATACTCATGTTCCGTTGTTGTGGTATGGTTGGAATATCCCGACTGGGAAATCATTTAAATATCACCCTATAACGGATATTGCACCTACACTGTCTGAATTACTTCACTTAAAATGGCCCAGTGCTACTACAGGACAATTGATTAGCGAAATGTTAAAGAGGTGAAGGATTGTTCTTAAACGAAAGTGCAGATTTGTTGTTTCATTATTTAATACTGCTTCAGGCAAAAGGATATACACTACATGACATAGTGAATGTTTTAAAATCAAGAACTTAAAAACGTTGTTTAAACAACATGATTTAAAGTGAATACCGTTAAAGTTATACGGTTAGTTAAGATTTTTTTATATTTTCGCATACCTAAACCAACGAATTTTGAAACCTATAAGTAGATTTTTACTTCTTTTTGCAACCATTCTTTTTTTATCCCAGGCACTATATTCACAATGTAATCTTGGACCAGTTACTATCGAAGTATGTGATATGGAAGATGTTGATATTGATGGTAATGGTACCAAGGACGGGATCATTAATCTGTATGAGCAATATACCCTTAGTACTGGTAATACCATACAAGCAGGTACCTGGAGTGTAAACCCCAAGTATGATACCGCTTTAAACCCTAATACGGGAGATGTTTCTACCTGGATTTTACCAAATTCAACTGTAGATGGGACACTCCAGGAATATACGTTTGAATTGTTTAACACCGATTGTGGGGCTACCGATCCTGCATTAACGATTGTTCTCACTTTGGGTCCTTACTCTGGGGTAGCCTTACCAAGAAGTGGCGTGCTTAATACAAATGCCCAGGGTTGTGATATTGAATATTTCGATTTATTCACTGCATTTGTGCTGGATGATGCAACTCCTCCTCCTCATCGCAATGGTACCTGGACCTATAATGGCAGCAGTCCGAACTTTATAGGTTTTGACCCGATGAACTTTTCAAGATTCAAAGCCGAAATTCCATATCAAGAAGGAGCCCCTATCCCAGACCAGGAGGCTTTCGAGTTTACATATACCGTTCCGGGGACTTCTCCTTCTGCTTCTACTTGTGCTATTTCTGACGAAATCACAGTAGTCATCGCTATCGTGAGGCAGGTAGACTCTGGTAGTGCTAAATTTACTGCTATATGTGAGGACGAGATATTGGCCGGAGTATATGATTTAGACATAAATCTTAGAGATAATATATATCTGGAAGGAGAAGACAGTGATAATGGAATCTGGCTACCTGGTAGTGATCCTACGGGACAAATTGAAAACGAACAGGATTCATTTATTAATTTGAGGACTATTTATGAAAACTTTGTAATCGATAACGGAACAAACATACGTTTTGGTTGTGAAACATTTAGTTTTACCTATGCTGTAGGTCAACGATCGGGAGTATGTAGTGATGAGCAAACTAGAGTTCCCTTTACATTTTATGAACAATTAAGGCCCTTCAGCCAACCCAATCCTCCTCCTCAGATTTGTGCAAATGAAGAGCCAGGGAGATTGGATTTATTTTCATTATTAGAATTTGCTGTCGAAGGGGCAAATAGTTTTGTTTATGATGATGATAATTATACAAATTGGAGACTGGATTCGGGGCCTTCAGCTTTAGGTTTAAAAACGTTGGCAGACGATGATTATACGCATTTGGGAACTATAAACACACTCAATGCTACGCCGGGGATTTATGTTTTTGAATATGGAGTAAGCCCAAAGATAAATTGCCAGCAACTGCCCGAAACCTGTGATCCGTTTGCAGCACCCGGAAGTACTGATTCTTGTATACGCCCATGTCAGGTTGAAAGGGCATTTGTTACTATAGAGGTCTTACCCTTTGACTATGCAGGTGAAGATACTATCGATATTAATCTTTGCGAGGCCGATGCACAAGTAGATCTTAGAAGTTTACTCACCACAACCAATGGTAGAACAATTGCAACCACAGGAGTATGGACCAACCAGACAGGAGATACTATTAATAATACCTTTGTTTTTCCAGACAGTAATATATCACAAACCTTTACATTCACATATACCACAACCAGTAGTCGTGGTTGTATAGAAAGTGCAGACTTAACCTTTACGATCAATAAACTGCCCGATGCAGGAGAAAATAGTAGCGCTACACTATGTTCTGATGATCTGACCATTACACTCTTTGATCTGCTGGGAGGTACTCCCGATACCAATGGTGAATGGGTTGGACCTTTTGGGTATTCATCAGAAGGAGATCATTTAGGTGTTTTTGATATAAGCGACACTTCACTGCCTGTATTGGGTGCAGGAACATATACATATAACACTCCCGGCAACCCGGGTTGTGTAACTCCAGATGCTGCCACGGTTACTATTACCATTGTTGATCCGATAGAAATAGGAAATGATAGAAGCGAAACCTTCTGTAAAATTGATGGCCGTGTGAATTTATTTTCACTGTTGGACAGAAACACAGCGCGTACCGGTGTTTTTGAAGATACCGATAGTACAGGGGCATTGCTTGCCGATGGAGTCGTAGAGTTTGAGACATTAACCAATAATATTTATAATTTCAGATATGTAGTTGCTAATGCATTACCCTGTGATGAGTCATCATTAAATGTCGAGATACAGATCGTAGAGCTCCCGATTCCTGATGTACCGGATCAGGAATTTTGTATCCTTGATGCCGCCCGATTGGATGATGTAGAAGTAGATGTGTTGAACTATAACTGGTATGATACTTTAGAAAGTAATACTCCAATTATAGACAATCCGCTTCTTTTTGATAATCAGGTGTATTATATCGCTAATGTAGATGCAGATAATTGTGAATCAGAGCGGCTGCAAGTTTCGATTAATATAGTAAACACAGGCGAAAGATCTTCAGATGGTGAATTATGTACATTGGATTTTCAGGATGGAGTATCACCCAATGGAGATAACCAGAATGATACGTTTGATTTGCTCATTGAAGAGGTATATAACATTCCGGAAGCTTTTCCCGATTTTGATTTAAAAATATACAATCGCTATGGTAGCCTTGTGTATGAAGGTCGTCTTGATACAGAACAGTTTAGAGGAGAGAGTAATACTTCGGTAAGGTTGGGTGATGACCTGCCTTCAGGTACTTATTTCTACATCTTCACACCAAACTTTGAAAATAATTTACCAATACAGGGAAGTTTTTACTTAAGCAGATAAATCAATGAAGTTGAAATTAGTTTTAATGATAACCATCGTTTTCTGCTCGTTAACTCACGCACAGCAGGATCCTCAATATTCTCAATACATGTACAATATGAGTACGGTTAATCCAGCCTATGCTACATACCAAAGCGGACTGATTTCAACCGGGCTTTTATATAGGAGACAATGGACAGGTATTGAAGGCGCTCCGCAGACGGCTAATGTTTTTGGTAATATTCCGATGAGTGAAAAGATAGAGTTGAGTGTGAATTATGTAAATGACAGAATAGGGGATGCCATCCCGGTTAACAACAATTACATCAATGTAGATTTTGCATATATCACCAAGATCTCTGATCAGGCCCGATTATCATACGGACTAAAAGCGGGGATCAATAGTTTTAGTATCGATCCCTCTGGATCTGATGTAGCCACAGATCCCGCATTTGCAGATAATACTTCTGCCACTCAATTAAATATTGGTGCAGGATTATATTTGTTTACCAATAATTTTTATGCAGGGATATCTTCACCAAATTTATTACCAAGTGATGTTGATATTAATGGTATTGGTGTAGCCGAGACCAAAACACATATATATGGTATCGCCGGGTATGTTTTCGATTTTGTGGATGAAGTGCGGTTAAAACCTTCGATGGTGGTAAAGCAGGTACTGGATTCTCCATTAACCTTCGATCTTTCTTTAAATTCTTTGATTTATGATACCTTCGAATTAGGTGTTTCTTATCGATATACCGATGCTTTCATTGCATTGGCAGGATTTAATATTACCCAGAACCTAAAAATAGGATACTCCTATGACTTTAGTGTAAGTGAGTTAAGTGGTTATAATAATGGAAGTCATGAAATTGTATTGCTATATAATTTTGATTTCCTCAAATTTAGTAACACATACACCTCTCCAAGATTTTTCTAGATGATGAAGACCAAGAAAATACTTCTAATAGCCATATTGATCACTCAAGTACTCTTTTCACAAAAAAAGAACAGTAGGGCAGATCGTTTTTTCGAAAAAGGAGATTATATAAATGCGGCACTGCAATATGAAGAAGAGCTAAACCAGGAAGGGTATACCAAACATGTACTAAAAAATATTGCTACATCCTACCATAACACCTTTCAATTCAGAAAAGCGTACCGATACCTTAAGATTTTGACTTCTGGCAAGTTTTATGATCGCGATAAAACGTATGAGAACCATTATAATTTTCTGATGTATCAGGTGCTTTCTGCATTAGGGGAATACGAAAAATCTGTGGAGTTTCTGGCACTATATAAATCAAATGAGACAGCTGGAGATTTTAATACCTCAGATGCCATTGCTACCATAGAAAATTTTAAGCTCAAAGATGACGACTATACGATCCAAAGTGTAGCTTTTAATTCTGAAGCATCAGAATTTGGTGCCGTAAAACGTGATAGCCTGATCTATTTTACTTCCGACAGGAGCCCAAATAGCCTGTTGGATAAAAATTATATGTGGACCCACAGGCCATTTTTGAATATTTTTCAGATCAAAGTAGATAAGGATAACCTCCCTATTGGAGATGCCGAGTCAATTTCAGAAGAAATTAATTCTAAACTTCATGAAGGGAATTTTTGTTTTACGGCAGATGGCAATACGCTGTTTATTTCCAAAAGTAATGTAGACAAAAAGAAGAAAAAATTTGATAGTATTAACAATAATGCGGTTCATCTTTACAGAGCTCAGAAAGTTGAAGGCAAATGGACCACACCTGTTAAAATGACTATAAATAATGTACATTATTCTATAGAACATCCGGCTTTGAATAACGATGAGTCAAAATTGTACTTTGCCTCTAATATGCCAGGGGGATCAGGAGATTTTGATCTGTATTATGTAGATTTGAATATAGATGGCACTTATGGGAAACCAGTGAATTTAGGCCCGGTTATCAATACAGCCAATAGAGAGCAATTTCCGTTTGTGGCCAAGGACGGGCACTTGTTTTTTTCTTCCAATGGGCATCTTGGCCTGGGAATGATGGATGTTTTTGTTTCAGAATTAAAAAATGATAGTTTTACTGACCCGATAAATCTGGGAGCACCTATAAACTCAAGCTATGATGATTTTTCGATGGTATACCATAATGAGACCGATGGGTTTTTTGCTTCTAATCGAAAAAATGTTGGTGATGATATCTATTCTTTTACCCAAACAGGCGAGATCTTTTTAAGAGAATATATATCAAATTTTGAAGTCCGTGATTTTACTTCAGATGGTTATGTTCCAAATGCTAAAGTTATTTTATATGACTCAAACAAAAAAGAGGTGTATAATGAACAATTAGACTCTATAGCCGTATTTTCTCTACATATGTTGCCGGGCAAATATAGTTTTGATGCCTCTGCAGAAGGATATAAAGAAAAATCAAGATCTATTGTGATCAAAGAAAAGGATGAAGAACGCTATATCATTTATCTCGATAAAACCAGAGAAGATATAGCAGAGAAGACCAATAAAAGTGAAAATACCGAAACAAATAAAGTTACCAGTGAAGAACGTAGTTCTAATAAAGAGCGTATAAATATCACCGAGAAAAATACAGAAACCAGAACTGAAATTGTAGATAAAGTAAAGCTTAGAGAAATTTTATTGGCCGATAAAGAAGGCCCGCCTGTTATAGAAAAAGACGGTAAGCTTTTCTTTGAAATGCCACCTATTTACTTTGATTATGATAAATGGAATATTAGGGCTGATTCTAAAAAAGTACTGGATAAATTAGCTCTGAAGCTGGAAAAGTATAAAACTGTCTATTTAAAAATAAGTTCACATACAGATAGCCGGGGTTCTGATGAGTACAACCAGTTATTATCAGAGAGAAGGGCAGAATCTACCCGAAACTATTTGGCACTAATAGGATATGTAAATGCCAGAAGAATGCAATTTGTAGGATTTGGAGAATCTCAACCCATTATTGACTGTGACAGTAAGGTATGTACAGAAGACGATCACCAAACGAATCGACGAAGTGAGTTTGAAATTGTGAAATTTTAATTAGTCTGTTGGTGTATTAGAGGTGAGTATTTGAGAGATAATAACGGTTCTGTCCAGAAAATTTATAAAGGGAAATTTGTCGTACACCCTAAAATAGCGATTATCAAATTTTAAACAAAAAAGCCTTGATTCTTGATGCCTGTCTGGCGTGAGCTACCGCTTACCCATACATAATTTCAAATTATAATAAGTTCCTTTCCCTTCTAGTGGAAGGAGCTGTAACTACGCTTTATTAAAAAGATATAAGATACGGTAGCTGGCCGGTAGGCTGGTTTGAGAGGAAATATAGAGGTCCACACAAAATATATGCCGTTCTTGCAGGCAAACCTGTGGTAACTACGCTTTTTAATGCCACGGAAGGTCTTTTTGCTGCCACGGCTGAAGCTCTAGCTGCCCTAAATGAGCATAAACCTGCTTTACTTGACAGTAAAGCTGTCTTATTTGACGATCTAGCTGCCCTAAATGAGAACAAACCTGCTTTACTTGACATTAAAGCTGCCCTAAATGAGCATAAAACTGCCTTAATTGAGGCTTTTACTGTGTTTAGTACCATTTCCTGGTTGGCAACCATAGTATTTCTAAGGTATTTTCTTCTACATGTCTGGTCTGGGACACTATACTTTTTAACATAACAAGAAAGAACAGCGGTATGATGATAGCAACATCGGTACTGATTGCTATCGGGGACAGAGAGGGTAGCGATTACATGGTAGTAGCGATTATAAACAAAGGCATAAAGCCTCTTCCGTATCTGATCCTGATCAACATCAGGATCAGTGCCACCCTGCCTGGCCTTCAGCCAGGGATTTAGGATGGGATATCCCAAAAATTGAACTTAAAATGTTTGTGTACGGTAGCTGGTATCAGACAGGCGTAGCGTTTCTGTAGCTATCGGAATAGGTTCTTTACAGACAATAATGATTAGAGAATACTCATCTACTCAGAGGCACAGTAACTCACCAATTAAATAATTGTTTCCTATTAAATTAAATTGTACTTTTGCACTCCTTTTTAGCGAATAAGAGAATGGGAAAGGATGTTATTAAATGTAAACTAACGCTTCTGTATAATTTTCGCCTTGATTCTTAAAGATATACAGAATACAAATTTTATCTTCAATGTCTGAAGAAACAAAAAATACAGACGTTCAGGAAGTGGAACCGAAAAAAGCAGCTCCTGCTGTATCTCTGCAACAAGAAAACCCTGAACAATTTTTAAAAGACTTTAACTGGCACAATTACGAAGAAGGAATTGATCCTATCGCAGACTCAAAACTGGAAGAGTTTGAAAAACTGGTTGCAGAAAACTTCGTTGACACTTTACATGATGAAGTGGTAATGGGAACCGTGATCAATATTACAGATCGCGATGCTATTATCGATATCAATGCAAAAAGCGAAGGTGTTATTTCTTTGAACGAATTCCGTTACAATCCAGATCTTAAAGTGGGTGATAAGGTTGAAGTTTTAATCGATGTGCGTGAAGACGCTACCGGCCAGTTAATATTGTCCCATCGTAAGGCTCGTGTAATCAAAGCATGGGATAGAGTAAATGCTGCACATGATACAGGTGAGATTGTAAATGGTTTTGTGAAATGTAGAACCAAAGGAGGTATGATCGTAGACGTATTTGGTATCGAAGCGTTCTTACCGGGTTCACAGATAGATGTAAAACCAATTCGTGATTATGATGCCTATGTTGGTAAAACAATGGAATTTAAAGTGGTAAAAATAAACCACGAATTCAAAAACGTTGTGGTTTCTCATAAAGCACTTATCGAAGCAGATATCGAAGAGCAGAAGAAAGAAATTATCGGTCAATTAGAAAAAGGTCAGGTACTCGAAGGTACTGTTAAGAATGTTACCTCTTATGGTGTATTTGTGGATCTTGGAGGAGTTGACGGATTAATTCATATTACAGACCTTTCCTGGTCAAGAATTAATCACCCGAATGAGATTGTAGAACTTGATCAAAAATTGAATGTAGTAATCCTTGATTTTGATGAGGCTAAAACTCGTATTCAGTTAGGTCTTAAACAATTGAAGCCACACCCATGGGAAGCTCTTGACAAAGAACTTAAGGTAGGTGATAAAGTGAAAGGTAAAGTGGTGGTAATCGCAGATTATGGCGCCTTTATAGAAGTAGAAGAAGGAGTAGAAGGATTGATTCATGTTTCAGAAATGTCATGGTCTACACACTTACGTTCGGCACAGGATTTTGTAAAAGTTGGTGACGAAGTAGAAGCTGTGATCCTCACATTAGATAGAGAAGAACGAAAAATGTCTCTGGGTATCAAGCAGTTGACACCAGATCCATGGACCGATATTACCTCTAAATATCCTGTAGGTTCCAAACACAATGGTATTGTACGTAACTTTACAAACTTTGGTGTATTTGTAGAACTTGAAGAGGGTATCGATGGATTAATTTATATCTCAGATCTTTCCTGGACCAAGAAAGTCAAACACCCATCAGACTTTACCAATGTTAGTGATACATTAGATGTGATTGTTCTGGAGCTTGACGTAGAAGGGCGTAAATTAAGCCTTGGCCACAAGCAAACAGAAGATAATCCTTGGGATAAGTATGAAATAGAGTTCGGTTTAGGAACCAAACATACTGCCAAAATCGGTGAAATTGTAGACAAAGGAGCTACGATAGATTTCAACGAAGATATTGTAGCGTTTGTTCCTTCTCGTCACCTTGAAAAAGAAGATGGCTCTAAACTTAAAAAAGGAGAAGAAGCAGAATTCCAAATCATTGAATTCAATAAAGAGTTCAAGAGAGTGGTAGCTTCACATACTGCGATGTTCAAGGAAGAAGAAGCTAAGATCGTAAAACAAGCTGCAAAGAAGGCTGCATCCAGTGCTTCTGAAAAGACTACGCTTGGTGATATCGATGCATTAGCCGACCTGAAAGCTAAGATGGAAAAAGGAGGAAAGTAATAAAAATAGTTTCCCGATTTTTTTTCAATAGAATTACCAGAGGCCTGTCTGCCGATCCAGGCAAGCTCTGCCTCGAGGTAGTTCATTAAGTATAGTATAAGCCGTTCTTTTGAGCGGCTTTTCTCTTTTATGCAATTGTATAAAGTTTTTGAAAATTTTAATTTTTTTAAAATTATCTATAGATGTGATAATTCTAAAATTTCACTACTTTTGTATTCCAGATATCCATTTGGGAGATTATGAGCCAAAAACTACTACTTAGTGCAAAAGAGATAGACATTATTCTGCACCGTTTGGCTTGTCAATTAATAGAGAATCATACACATTTTAAAGATACAGTATTAATAGGAGTACAACCCAGAGGTACTTTTTTGGCAGATCGTATAAAACAAATTCTGGAGAAAGAGTATCAAGTAACCGATATAAAATTGGGATATCTTGATATTACATTCTATCGGGATGATTTCAGAAGAGGAGAAAAACCTCTTGAAGCCAATAAAACTCATATTGATTTTGTGGTCGAGGATAAGCGCGTGGTTTTTATTGATGACGTATTGTATACCGGAAGAAGTATTAGGGCTGCGTTGACCGCAGTGCAATCTTTTGGCAGACCCCAGGAAATCGAATTATTAACATTGATAGACAGGCGGTTTAGCAGACACCTTCCTATACAACCCAATTATAGGGGGCGCCAGGTGGATGCTATAAATCAGGAAAAGGTAAAAGTGCATTGGACAGAAAATGAAGGAGAGGATGCAGTATATCTGGTATCTGGTTAAGCGTGTATGATTTGTGGTAAATTTTATAAAATGAAAGAGGAGGATTGTTTTGTAGAGAAAGATGTGGTAATAATTTCTTTTAATGAAAGCTTTAATGGTTTGGATGAAATCCATAAATTAGACATAAAACTTTTTGATAGTATACCCTCTAATATAGGAAGTTATGATGGCCATGAGGTTGCAATGGATGATAGTCACGGAACTTTATTTGCTTATGGTTATAATGCTGAAGAACTATTCAAAACAATGGAGCCAATACTAAAGGAATTTGATTTTCTAAAAGAAGCATCGGTATATTTAAGATTTAATAAGAAGAATGATACATATACTGAACTTGATTTTAAAATGGAGTAACTATAATGTGGAAACAATAAACCAAGAACTAAAAGAATGAGCGAATTAAGTGTAGATCACTTATTAGGAATAAAATATCTGAATGAAAAAGATATACATCTCATCTTTGAAACAGCAGATCATTTCAAAGAAGTAATTAACCGCCCTATTAAAAAGGTTCCTTCGCTCAGAGATATTACGATAGCTAATTTGTTTTTTGAGAATAGTACGCGAACACGGTTATCATTTGAATTGGCAGAAAAACGACTTTCTGCAGATGTAATCAACTTTTCTGCAGCTTCTTCTTCAGTAAAGAAAGGAGAAACGCTCATTGATACAGTAAATAACATTCTATCTATGAAAGTAGATATGGTGATTATGAGACACCCTAATCCGGGGGCAGGAGTGTTTCTTTCTAAACATGTGGATGCCAGTATCATAAATGCAGGTGATGGGGCTCATGAACATCCAACACAAGCGCTATTGGATTCTTTTTCTATAAGAGAGCGATTAGGAGAAGTGGGCGGGAAAAAAATAGTGATTGTTGGAGATATTTTACATTCTAGAGTAGCACTTTCAAATATTTTTGCCTTAACATTACAAGGAGCAGAAGTTAAGGTGTGTGGCCCCAAAACGCTAATCCCCAAATATATTGAAAAGTTGGGGGTACAAGTTGAAACCGATCTTAAAAAAGCGTTGGCATGGTGTGATGTGGCAAATATGTTACGGGTACAGAATGAGAGAATGGAAATTAGCTATTTTCCGTCGACCAGAGAATATACACAGCAGTTTGGAGTAAATAAAAAGTTATTGGATAGTCTTGACAAGGAAATTGTAATAATGCACCCAGGACCGATCAATCGTGGTGTAGAAATCACGAGCGATGTTGCTGATTCTAATCAGGCCATTATATTGGATCAGGTACAGAATGGAGTTGCAGTGAGAATGGCAGTAATATATCTTTTGGCTTCAAAAATTAAACGGTAGCTTATGATTTTTAATAAAGAGGGTTCTATAACTATAATTACCCAGGAAAAAACTACAATTGTGGAATTTGTAAAAGGTATCGAAAAGAGATACGATTCCTTAAAAAACGATAATATTATTGTTAATTTGTTTTCTTTAAAACAATTATCAATAGATGATGTTAATGAATTTTTACGAATATCAAATCAACATAAAGCGGCCAGACATTCATTTGTGATTGTTACAGATAAGATCTCGTATGACGATGCTCCCGATAATATCACTATAGTACCTTCATTGCAGGAGGCTTATGATCTGGTCGAGATGGAAGAAATAGAAAGAGACCTTGAGTTTTAAGAAAACTGACTTTTTTTGTAATCATCCAGATTACTTTGCGTCTCATCTGTTATGAATACACTTACCCCTGTTATAATTGTACTGTTTTCTGTATTTTTTGGTTGCGATCTTAATGCCCAGGACTGGAAATATGATTTTGATGAAGCAATGGCGTTGGCAAAAGAAAACGACCAGAAAATTGTATTGTTTTTTACCGGATCAGATTGGTGCCCGCCGTGTATTAAATTAGAAAAGAATATCTTGTCTAGCGATGAATTTTCAGAATTTGCGAATCAGAAATATGTTTGGGTAAAAGCCGATTTTCCAAAACGGAAAAAGAATAAACTCTCTCTGGAACAAAAACAGAAAAATAAAGCGCTGGCCAAACGATATAATAAAAAATGGATTTTTCCTGTTATTTTGGTTTTGGACAAAAACGGAACAGTGTTGGGTGCAACCGGTTATAGAAGGGATCTAACAGTAAAAGGGTATATATCTTTATTAACTTCATTTGATTCTTTTGGAGGATAGATTGATTTATACATAAGATTGAATTATATTCACAGTCTATAATTTAACCCACTTTTGAGCAGTTTCAGTACGGAATACCTGCCCGCCTGTCTGTCGACACAGGTAGATACGCAGACAGGGATTTTCTGATGCATAAAACGGGTTTAAGAAGAAAAATAATTTTGAAACTTACGATTTTAGGGTGTTATTCTGCAACACCCCGTACATTTACAAACCCTACATCCCAGGTCTTAGAAATCAATAATCACATTTTTTTAATTGATTGTGGAGAAGGTACTCAGGTAGAATTAAGACGAAATAAAGTCAGGTTTTCTAGAATCAAACATATTTTTATTTCGCATTTGCATGGGGATCACTTCTTCGGTCTTGTTGGTTTGGTATCGACATTTAAACTATTGAGTAGGGAAGAACCGTTGCATATTCATGGACCCAAAGGAATTAAAGAAATAATAACGCTGCAGTTAAAACTTTCTAATTCCTGGACAGATTATCCATTACATTTTCATGAACTTACCAATACAACATCAGAAATTGTTTTTGAAGATGATAAAGTTGTAGTAAACACGATTCCTTTGCAACATCGGGTGTATTGTAATGGGTTTTTGTTTAAAGAAAAGCCCGGAGATCGAAAACTATTAATGAGCAAAGTTCAAAATTATGATATCGATAAAGCATATTATCGTTCTATTAAAAAGGGAAAAGATATCGTATTGGATGATGATACTGTTATTCCTAACAAAGAATTAACTGATAATCCTAAACCAGTAAAAAGTTATGCTTATTGCAGTGATACTAGATATAATGAAGAAAAAATCCCTTTAATTAAAGGTGCTACAGCTTTGTATCATGAATCCACTTTTTTAGAGAGTCATCGTCACTTATGTTCTACAACAGGTCATAGTTCTGCTATCGAAGCTGCTACTATTGCCAAAAAAGCTAACGTAGGCACCTTGATTTTGGGGCATTATTCTACCAGATATGATAATATTGAACTGTTTAGAGAAGAAGCCAGGACTATTTTTGAAGATGTTGAGATAGCAGATGATGGAAGGGTTTTTGAGTTTTAGTAGATAGTGTCTGGTCGGAAACAGGCGGTTTTTATAATTTGAATTATTTTTGATCGGGTTTTAATTTTCTTTTTTGACGCAGATGCCTTAGCATCAGGCGATAAAAAACAAAATGTATGTCCGCAATTATACCAGTAGTAATTTCATAATATAGAAAATTCAGTTACTCCCTTTAGGGTTGGGGTATATAACTGAATTTTTAGCATTTTCTTTTTACCCCATGTCCCTAAAGCCCGCCTGAATGACATAGTCGGGCAGGGGTGAAGAAAATGCCTGAAGCATTTTTACTGGTATAATTGCTGATATACATAAAACAAATAAAAATAGCGCAAAAAGAAACAAATTGAATAGTGATATATTTCCGGCCAGACACTAGATAAGAGCAACAAAAATGTAGTGATATCCAATGAAAAGAATTCTAATTATTATTATTTTAATAACCATTGCATGTTCTGAAAGAAGCAAAGTACAAATGATCACGGAATCTGATGCAAAAACGTATCAGGATACTTTGGTTCTACAGATTTCAGACCGTGACAAATCTATTTCCTATCGCGAACTTTTTAAAGAGTTCTGTACATTGGTAGAAGATAATTTTTACAGTTCTAAAATGGTGGAGGAAAAATTTGTTCCGCTTAAAGAATTATATGCAAAGCGAGTTGAAAATGTAGCAACAGATTCAGGTTTTTCAGATTTGATGAATAACATGCTCATCGGGCTAAAAACGTCTCATACATACTATCTCACCCCCGGTGATATTGAATACTATTACCTTAGCGATATTTTCTCATCGCTGCCGCATATAAAAAAACTGTTTCCAGGTGGCGTTATAAAATATCCAACGATTGGGATTACTACAGAAAAGACAGATAGCAAAGACTTTATCACTTGTGTACTAGCCGGTAGTAATGCCGAAAAGGCCGGCCTGTTAAAAGGTGATGAAATTATATCTGTAGAAGGAGCACAATACCATCCGATACATTCGTTGAAAGATAATATTAATAAAGAGATTGTTTTTGTTGTAAAAAGAAGCTCTGGGGATGGGATTCAAAAAATAACTGTGATGCCAACATTATTGAATCCAAATGAACAATTTTTAGAAGCAGAAAAGAAAAGTATTAACGTCATCGAAAACCTAGGCAAACAAATTGGTTATATCCATATATTTTCATATGCCGGGCAACAATATCATGAGATACTTACAGATGCTGTCTCCTGGGGCGAATTGAAGGATGTTGATGCTTTAATAATAGATTTACGATATGGAATTGGTGGAGCTTCTCCTGCTTATTTAAATCTTTTCAATCAGAATGTTCCCAAGCTGGTATCAAAAGATAATAAAAATAATGAGTATCATTTTGACCCCCAATGGAGAAAACCGGTGGTATATCTTACCAATAAAACAACCCGAAGCGGAAAAGAAATTTTGGCATATGGCGCAAAACAATTCAAGCTGGCAACGGTCATTGGTGAGTCTACTGCAGGTGCAGTTGTGGGAGGAGCTTTGTACAATCTGTCTAACGGCAATTTACTTTATCTTGCCAGTAGAAGTGTACAGGTTGACGGGCTTACACTTGAAGGTGTTGGAGTACAACCAGATATTGAAATCTCGATGGATGTTCGATATTGCCAGGGTAAAGATAGTCAGCTGGAAGGCGCTTTGAAATATCTCTCTAATAAGTTAACTGCTACACAAGGCCAATAAATGATTTTTGAGAGAATTTGATTTCAATAGCCGAGCTGTTTTTTATTGTAGATTATCTTCCACCAATAAAATAACATACCTTTGTTTTGATATTTTAGTAAGAAATATAGTATGAATAGAGATCTGGCAGATTACAGAAAATCATATGAAAAGAGTTTTCTCGAAGAAAAAGACCTTCCGGATTCTCCTTTTGCTCTCTTTTTTCAGTGGTTCAAAGATGTAGAAGAGGCTGGGGGGGTCGAAGAAGCTAACGCCATGACAATAACAACTGTCGGATTGGATGGTTTTCCCAAAGCAAGAGTAGTATTATTAAAACATTTTGATGAGAAGGGTTTTGTATTTTACACAAATTTTGATTCTGAGAAAGGAAAAGCAATAGAGAGCAATAATAAAGTTTGCATTTCATTTTTTTGGGCAAACCTAGAACGTCAGGTAATCATCAAGGGTTTTGCCAAAAAAGTGTCAGAAGAGAAAAGCCAACAATACTTTGGTTCGAGACCCAGAGGAAGTCAACTAGGTGCTTGGGTTTCATATCAAAGTAAATTGATAGACTCAAGAGAAGTTATAGAGGAAGAACTTACAGCTTTAGAAAATAAGTACAAAGGTAAAGAAATACCGAAACCTCCATTTTGGGGAGGGTATTGTATCATACCCAGTGAGTTTGAGTTTTGGCAGGGAAGAGCAAATCGCCTGCACGATCGAATACGGTTTTCAAACAAAAAAAATGAATGGATGATAAGTAGGTTGGCTCCTTAAAGTAGGTTACATAATGACAAAACTAGACCTTCTGTTCTTTTGATATTCAACCTCAGAACAATCTTGTCCATCTTCGCAATTATTAACAGGTCTGCTTTCTCCAAAACCAATGTAAGAAAGAATTCTGTTTTTAGAAATGTTTTTACTTAACAAGTAGTTATAAATCGATTTTGCTCTCTTCTGAGATAAATCCAAATTATAATTGGTACCACCACGACTGTCAGAATGAGTTTCTATTTTGATGACCATGTCTGGATAATCGTCGGTCATAACGCTAACAACCTTGTTCAACTCAATTTCTGCTCTTTTGGTAATATTCCATTTATCAAAATCAAAATAAATTTCGTTTAAATTGATAAGATCATTAATCGTTCTGCTTACTTTAATATCAGATTGTAAGGGGGATTCTGGCGTATTGCTAGACTGTACAATATCTCTAGGTTTAATACCTCCGCTTTTTGAGTTAGTAGACTTTTCTAACTTATCTGTTTCGCCATGATATAGCTCGGCATATTGATCATTTATTTCTTTCTTTGGAAGCCCCACAAGACTGTTTACATTGGGGCAGTTTAACTCACTTATATCAATAGCCAATTTAAATTGGTAGAAATCAGGAAGATTACATTTGTTGATGTGATTATATCCTTTAGAATATTTCATGGTCTCATTTAATGAACCATTAAATTCTGCAGTTACGGGTTGATCAACAACCAATATATCATCAATAGATGAAATAGATTCACAACTGGTATCTACCGTAACTTTATAACTAATTTTAAAAGGCTCGCTATCGATTTTTACCATTTTATCTGGCACAGAAAAGCTAAGAATTCTGGATTCTTTGTCAAATTTGGTTTTGATTCTTTTGGAAGGAAGTTCTAATGATTTTTCAGAAAAAATCACATTTTTTGGTAGAATATCTTTAATGACTGTGTTTTTTGCATCATCATTTCCATCATTATATACAGTGAGCTGATAATTTATTTCTTGTTTTGGTGATAAAATGTCGTCTGGGTGTACATAACTGTTATCAGCATATTTGGATCTTTTAAGAATATGAATACCAGGTTCGTATATCTCTACACTAAAAGCAACCGCTATTACCGAATAACCATCATTATCGGTGAGTAACCGAAACTTGGCTTCTGTTTGATTATTTCCAATAATACTATTTCTTATGTTCTTGATATTAAATAAATCTGCATCATATCCCAGGGTATTTTGACTTGCAGGCATTCTGGTTTTTACATTCTTGCCATTTTCTGTAATATTGGCATTAAAGAAATTATTCATGGGGTTTATACCATCTGCAAGGCTTTTATATTTATTAGTCTCATTGGATAAAGCTTGAAAGCGGTCTCCTCTTATTCCCTTATCACCTTCATAAGCAATCACACCTATTTTTCCATGAACTGCGCCATTGGGTATGGTCTGAAAGTTATCAAAAGAAAATGCCACAGGTTTTGCTCTAGAATCAATGTTCACAAAACCATCATATACATAGAATCTCTTTCTTGGCTTCGTATCATCCTCATATATCACAATCATTGTCCAACCACCAGCTAAACCATTGCCCAGTGTTTGATCGTCATTTACTTCGGTAGTAGTTGCAGGAATGTTTGCCAGGGTATAGGTGCCCAAAGGGTTTTTTAAGTTTAATACATCTGCGGTAATATCCTTATAGCAGGAATATTGTTGAAATAAAGATTCTTTATCGTTATAGTAATCATGTATCACCTGCCCGCCGGTGATTGTAGCATAGGATTGGTTTCCCGGGTATTTTATCTTTACCGAAGTAATATCATGTTTTCGATGGTTATCGGCATAAGAAGCTGTCCAGTACAATCCTACATGCCTGATGGTATTACATTCTGAATCAATAACGAGGTCTGCGCTACTGGAGTTAAAGGTAGTTGGATCATCATCTATATCAATGAAGCCCATCCTGAACTGATTGTTCAATCCACCATCATTATAGCTCTTATTAGGGTCGAATACTCCTGATCCATCATCATTTGCAACTTTTCCTAATACAGTGTTAGAAACAAATTTGAAATCTCCTTTAAGTGTAAACTCGGTGCGTTTTTTAAGGGGTACCTCTACCTGACCATATACTAATGAAGAACAAAAGCAAAATATGATAAGTAGGCGCGTGCACTGAAATCGGGACAGATTTCTATTTTTAATAATGTCTTTTTCCACTCTTCTGTTTTTTAAAACCCGGTATATTATGATGAATTTGTGCTCATAATGTTTTGGGAAAACACTCTGATTTTAAGGGAAAACCGTACGTAAATTTAGATTTTAGCATTTAAATATTTAAGGAAAAAGCAATGTTTTCGACAAAAATAACTTTTTTATCGACTAAAGACATTGGTCATTCAGTTCATTTTCATAGATTTAGCCATTAATACACCCCATATTTTAATGGTATTTTAGTACAAACTTCTATTTCAATTTTATTAACTATTGCATCTGTATATTTGCAAAAAAATATTTTTATATATTAATTTTTAGAATTGTAAAAGCTAATCCTTAAACTTGTATAAAATAATGCTTTATCAATAATAATATTCTGAGTTTTATGAAAACTTTATACCTAATAAGACATGCTAAATCTTCGTGGGAATTTGATGTTTCAGATGAGAAAAGGCCTCTTAATAGCAGAGGAATACGAGATGCGAAATTGGTAGGGAAAGAGCTGGAAAAACTAATTAAACCAATAGATAAGATATTATGTAGTCCCGCAGAAAGAGCATACAGCACTGCAAAGATTGTCTTAAGCTACCTGGCACTCCCGGAGGATATATTTAGCTTAGAACCAGAGCTTTATGATTTTGGCGGGAATCATGTTATTGAAGTGATAAAAAACTGTGGGGAAGAGATTAATACTTTAATGATATTTGGCCATAATCATGCATTTACTTCAATTGCAAATCTTTATGGAGATGAAAGAATAGATAATCTACCCACAGCTGGAGTAGTTGTTATTGAGTTTGATGTCGATAAATGGGAAAATATAGATGTAGGAAAAACCCTATTAACTATTTTCCCTAAATCCTTGCGATAATGTCAGAAGATACTACGAATCAATATATTAACAGAGAATTAAGCTGGTTGCAGTTTAATGCAAGAGTACTACAAGAAGCGGCAGACGACACAGTTCCATTATTAGAAAGATTACGATTTATAGGAATATTTTCTAATAACCTGGATGAATTTTTTAAAGTACGGTATGCCACTATCAAAAGAATAGATTTAGCAGGTAAAGATGGAAAAAATGTACTTAAGGGTACAACTGCCAGTGATTTATTAGAAAGAATTACCAAGATAGTAATCAGGCAGCAGACAGAAAGTCTAAAAACGATCACTACCATAAAAAGGAAACTGGAGGATCATGATATTTTTATTATTGATGAAAACCAGGTTACACCAGATCAGGATGCTTTTATACGCAATCATTTTATTACAAAGGTTAGTCCGGCTTTGGTGACATACATCCTTAATGATCTGGAAAAATTTCCTCATTTAAAAGATAGTGTCGCCTATTTGGCGGTAAAGCTTGTTTTGAAAGAAAAAATTCCTAAAGAAGGTAGGATTTCTAAGATACTACAACAAACCATCAAAGAAAAAATATATGCTTTAATTGAAATCCCTAAGAATATTGAGCGATTTGTTGTGCTTCCCGAAAAAGAGGGTAAAAAATTTATTATCATCCTGGATGATTTGATACGATATTGTATGCATATCAACTTCAGTATTTTTGAATATACAAATGCTTCTGCTCATATGATCAAAATTACCAGAGATGCACAACTGGATTTTGACAATGATTTGAGCAAAAGTTTTATTCAAAAAATATCCAGCAGTGTAAAATCCCGACGCGATGGAGAACCTGTACGGTTTGTCTATGATCATACTATCGAAAAGGATACTTTGGATTTTTTAATGGAAAAAATGGGGATCGATTATACAGACAGTATTATTCCCGGAGGGAGATATCATAATCGCAGAGATTATATGAATTTTCCCGACCTGGGAAATACAGAATTGGTATATCAGCCTATTAAACCTCTGGCAATCCCTGGATTGAGTTTGCAAGGAAGCTTGTTAAATAAGATCGCTAAGAAAGATTTTTTGCAATACACCCCTTACCATACCTTTTCATATACAGTAAAATTTTTAAGAGAGTCTGCAATAGATCCCAAAGTTAAAAGTATTAAAATAACGATTTATAGATTGGCCAGTATTTCACATATCGCCAGCTCGCTTATTAATGCAGCCAAGAATGGAAAAAATGTCATTGTGCAGATTGAATTACAAGCCCGTTTTGATGAAACAGCAAACATACGCTATGCAGAACAGATGCAACGAGAAGGAGTACAGCTCATCTTTGGGGTTACGGGCTTAAAAGTGCATTGCAAAGCTTGTGTGATCGAACGGGAAGAAAAAGGAAAGTTAAAACGATATGGTTTTATTAGTACAGGCAATTTTAATGAATCTACCGCCAGAATTTATACAGATTATACATTATTCACCACCAATGAAGCAATTCTGAAAGAAACAAATAAAGTTTTTAAGTTTTTTGAAATAAATTATAAAATAAACCGCTATAAACATTTATTGATTTCTCCTCACTATACCAGATCTTCTTTACTAAAATTTATTGATACCGAAATCCAAAATAGCAAAGAAGGAAAACCGTCTGGCATTAAATTGAAGCTCAATAGCCTGAGTGATTATGATATGATAGACAAATTATACGAAGCAAGCAGGGCGGGTGTAAAAATAGATTTGATTATTCGGGGAATTTGTTGTTTGATACCGGGTATCCCGGGAATGAGTGAAAATATTAATGCAATCAGTGTAGTCGATAAATTTTTAGAACATCCAAGACTCTTCATATTTAAAAATGCAGGAGATACAAAAGTATATATTTCTTCGGCAGATTGGATGACCCGTAATTTAGACAGAAGGGTAGAAATCTCTTGTCCCATCTATGATGAAGACATTAAAATAGAATTGATGGAGACTTTTGATATTTGTTGGAGCGATAATGTAAAAGCCAGAAGACTTTCTAAAGATCAGGATAATGCTTACATTAGGAACGATAAGGCTAAAATAAGATCACAGATAGCAACATATGAGTATTATTTAAAAAAACTAGGAAACTAACTATTTTGTTAACCATCGAAAAATACGGGGCCATAGATATTGGCTCTAATGCAGTAAGATTATTAATCAGCAGTATCCACGAAGAAGAGGGAAAAGCTACCCGATTCAAAAAAACAAGCCTTATTCGTGTACCCATTCGGTTGGGAGCCGATGTTTTTAAAGAGAATCGGGTTTCGGAAGAAAATATCAAAAGGATGATCGACACGATGAAAGCATATCATCTTTTGATGAAAACCCATAAAGTGGTTAGGTACAAAGCCTGTGCTACATCGGCGATGCGCGAAGCCGAGAATGGAGAAGAACTAGTACAGCTCATAAAAGAAAAAACCGGAATACAAATTGATATCATCGATGGTAAGGCCGAAGCTGCTATTATCGCCATGACAGATCTTCATGAATTGATCAATACAGATGCCACTTATTTATATGTCGATGTAGGAGGAGGAAGTACAGAATTTACACTCTACCACAATGGAAATATAATTACCTCAAAGTCTTTTAAATTAGGTACCGTAAGACTTCTTAATAATTTGGTTTCTGATGAAACATGGAAAGAAACAGAACTGTGGATTAGAAAAAATACAAAGGATTATTCCAGGGTATCGTTAATAGGATCTGGAGGGAATATTAATAATATTTTTAAGAATAGCGGAAAAAGTATAGGAAAGCCTTTATCCTTTTTATATTTAAGTTCCTACTATGAACTACTTAATTCTTTAACCTATGATGAAAGGATTTGGCAACTCAACCTCAACCAGGACAGGGCAGATGTAATTATTCCTGCAACACGTATTTACCTTTCTGCAATGAAATGGAGTAGTGCCCGTGAGATTCATGTGCCCAAGATCGGATTGTCTGATGGAATTATCAAATCCTTATACAATGAAAAACTAAATAATAGCTAAGTTTCATATTATCAGTACATTTGCATTCTAGAATTACCCCAAATTTATTTTAAAAAATCAATATTTATTAGTAATCTTGTTGTTATAACCTAAATACTTAACTATGAAAAGACCCTTACTATGCGCTACATTTTTTTTGTTATTCGGAATATTAATTACATATGCACAAGAAGTGAGTTATGGAATCCGAATAGGAGCCAACCTAAGTTCAATTAGTTCAGATGATATTTCTGAAGATCTTGAAGATAGCAGATTCGGAATTGTGGCTGGATTTATGGCAGAAATCCCTTTGAAAGAAAAAATCAGTATCCAACCCGAGTTTCAATATTCCTCACAAGGTAATGATGATGAATCATTACAGGTAGACTATCTTCAATTACCGATATTTATTAAGTATAACTTCTCAGAAATGTTCAATATTCATATTGGCCCTCAAATAGGACTTAAGATCTGGGATTGGAAAGACAATGCTGGTGTTGATACAAATTTTAATACATTCGACATTGCTGCTGTAGCAGGGATTGGAGTAAATATTACAGAGAATTTCTTTGCAGATCTGCGTTATGGTTTTGGTATATCCAATATCATAGATGATGAAAACCTGCCCAATAGTGCAGAAGGAAATAGCCGAAACATTCAGCTTTCTGTGGGGTATCGTTTATAGAACTCATTTGAACTTATTAAAGAAAAAGCGTAGCCAGGTTTATGTTGGATCTATTTTGGCATGCGAAACCTGATAGTTTTTCTTCCCGATGGTTTTGGAGGTCTGTGCAACGCGTTATTTTCCCTATTCTACTACTACAGTATTACCCATGCATTGTTTCTTTTTTACCAAGGTCTTTCATAATTTCTGCTTCATAGGTGAGCAGGTCCTGCCATTTTTTGTCTACCTCTTCACGATCACCATACTTTCTTGCAAAATTAAGAAACATCGTATAATGATTAGCCTCACTTACCATCAAACTACGATAGAAATCGGCCAGTTCTTTGTCTTCCAGTTCTTCAGAAAGTAATTTAAAACGCTCACAGCTCCTCGCTTCAATCAACGCAGCATATAACAAACGATGTACCAGATGAGTCTGCCTACTTCCTCCTTTGGCAAAGAATTTAAGCAGTTTATTCACATATTCATCTTTGCGATCACGACCCAAAACCCAACCTCTGTCAATGATTTTGTCGTGCACCATCTTAAAATGACTGATCTCTTCCTTCACCAATTTGGTCATCTCTTGTACCAATTCGGTATATTCAGGAAAGCTAATTATTAAAGAAATGGCAGTAGACGCAGCCTTTTGTTCACAATACGCATGATCTGTAAGAATTTCTTCAATATTCTTTTCTACGATATTTACCCATCTGGGATCTGTAGTAAGTTTTAAGCCAAGCATTAATGTATGTATTTAATTTATTGTTATTAACTATTGTTTGTTTTGATTAATAGAATTCCCCAAGGCCTGGGTAGTTCATTAACCTAAATATCCAGATCAAAATCAGATCGCAGCTTATCAATAAGTGGGTTTTTCTCTCGCAGTTTCTCGTATTTGTCCTGTGGAGTAAAAGCATATTTTTTTGATGCTTCTTCATTGACTGTTATTTCAAGCTGTATACTGTAATTATTTAATTTCTTGTATAGAAATTGAAACAATCCGGGCAACGCATTTTCAAGATCAATCTTCATGGATTGATTAGGTAACTCCAAGTGGATTTTATCATCCTTGAGTATCGGGATATTCATCGCAAACATAGATCCAATGATTCGTTCTCCCTTTTTATCCTGCATTTTTCCATATTCAATCCAGGCAGCCTGCATTTCAGATTCTGTAAATGCCGACATAGGAAGATTTTTAGGATCTACGATATTATCAACCCTTCTTTCCTGGTGTTCTTTTTTCCTTTTGATACTGCTAAGCGACAATCCGGAAGTTTTACGTTCTGTATGTATTAGGATTGGTTTTTTTTCAGTAATTGCAGGAGCTACAGCGGTGATCACATTTTCAGGAATATTCTCCTCTCGGGAAAGCTGTTTTTCCGGAGTTTCAACTTCAGCCAATACTGTTTCAGAGACCTCATATGTATCTTCAATTGTCTCTGTTATAATGTGAGGGTCTTCACTTTCAATTTTTTCTTCAGCTTTTTCTTTTACTTCAGTAGAAATCTTAACAGCTTTAATCCCTTTTTCTTTAAAATAAGAAGGCGGAATTATATAGGGCTGGTCATTTTTTTTTTCTCCGTCTATATGAAGTAGGACAGAGGCAAGCTGCATGAGGCATAATTCAACCAATAATCGTTGGTTTCGGCTGGTTTTATATTTCAGGTCGCAGTCATTGGCTAGTTCGATGCCTTTCACCAGAAAATCATGTGAAGTTTTTTGAGATTGTTCCAAGTATTTTGCCTTTGTTTGTTCTCCAACTTCCAATAGATCAATGGTCGCCTGATTTTTACACACCAATACATCTCTGAAATGCGATGCCAACCCGGCAATAAAATGATGCCCGTCGAATCCCTGGGCCAGAATTTCATTAAATTCTAATAATAACTGCGGAATATTATTCTGAAGGATCAGGTCTGTTGTCTTAAAATACGTTTCATAATCTAAAACATTCAGATTTTCGGTAACTGCCTGTCGGGTTAGGTTTTTTCCACTAAAACTGACTACCCTGTCAAAAATTGATAGTGCATCACGCATGGCACCATCAGCTTTTTGGGCAATAATTTGTAAGGCATCTTCATCGGCAGTAATACCTTCCTGCTTTGCCACTTCCATTAAGTGATGTTTTGCATCGGTAACGGTAATCCTTTTAAAATCAAATATTTGACATCGGGATAAGATGGTGGGTATTATTTTATGTTTTTCGGTTGTGGCAAGGATAAAAATAGCATGCTTTGGTGGCTCTTCCAATGTCTTTAAGAAAGCATTAAAAGCCGCTTGTGATAGCATGTGCACCTCATCTATGATATATACTTTATATTTTCCCACCTGTGGTGGAATGCGTACCTGATCAATAAGGCTTCGTATATCATCTACAGAATTATTGGATGCTGCATCCAGTTCAAAAATATTAAAAGCAAAATCTTCATCAGGGTGCTCATTACCGTCCTGGTTTATGGTTTTTGCCAGAATTCTTGCACAGGATGTTTTTCCTACGCCGCGGGGACCGGTAAACAATAATGCCTGAGCCAGGTGATCATTTTCTATAGCATTCAACAAAGTATTGGTAATAGCCTGTTGCCCCACAACATCTTTAAACGTTTGTGGTCTGTATTTACGTGCAGATACTATAAAATGTTCCATTGATACAAAGTTAAAAATTGCACTTAAATAATAAATGGTAACCTCTGGTTTTTATTTTTAGTTATTAACAGCCGAAAAATAATTCAGAATTATAGTACTTTTGCATAAAGCAGATCACTTTATCGCGGCCTTTGGGCCGAGGAAAGTCCGGACACCGTAGCGCAGTATAGCGGGTAACGCCCGTCTGTCGTAAGATAAGGACTAGTGCAACAGAAAGTATGTACAGGTAATGCTGTAGTGAAATCAGGTAAACTCTATACGGTGCAACGCCACGTAAACCAGCTTTTGAGGGTTGCGCGCCCAATGTTGGAGGGTAGGCGGTTTGATCCCGATAGTAATATCGGGACTAGATAAATGATAAGGATATTCGTCTCGGCGAGGAAACAGAATCCGGCTTATGATCTGCTTTTTTTATTTTAGGGATATAATTTAATCTAAATAATTCCCCGACGGCTCTGCCTCGGGCCTGCCTGTTGCAGACAGGGTTTCCGATTAACCTCTCCTTGGGAGAGGTCGGAACTGCCTTTTTTGGCAGTTCCGGGTGAGGCTAAATACAAAATTTCGGTTTTTGGCTCCGAGGCCAAAATGAAACCGGCGAAATACCCCTATGGCTTGCCTCGGGGATATCTGCCTGTCGGCTAGGCAGGGTCGATTTCAAGAAATTTTTTATTGCATCTTTTTTGATAAAATTTTTCATCATGAAAGTTAATCTCACCTTAATTTTAGAACATGTTTAAAAACCTTTCTTCCTGAAAAAGAATATCTAGGGAACCTGTCTTAGGAAGCAGATTGTTTTTAGTAGAGAAAGTAAATTTAAAAAAGATGATCTTAACAAAAATCGAATACGTTTTTTAAAACTAATTTAACAATTCCTAACACCTTTTTTCTTGTACCTTGTACCAAAAGAAAATTGAATAGATGAAAATAGCTATTGTATGTTATCCTACCTTTGGAGGTAGTGGAGTAGTGGCTACAGAATTAGGGATTGCCCTTGCCAAATTAGATCATGAAGTGCACTTTATTACATATAAACAACCCGTACGCCTGGATCTTTTAAATCCCAACATTCATTTTCACGAAGTGAATGTTCCAACATATCCACTTTTTCACTACCAGCCTTATGAATTGGCATTGTCTAGTAAACTGGTCGATACAATAAAAAAATATGAGATTGATGTGCTTCATGTGCACTATGCAATACCGCATGCATATGCAGGCTATATGGCCAAAAAAATGTTGGAAGAAGAAGGAATTTTCATTCCTATGGTTACTACTTTGCATGGTACCGATATTACTTTGGTAGGTAACCATCCTTTTTATAAGCCCGCAGTAACATTTAGTATTAATAATAGTGACATCGTTACCTCGGTTTCTCAAAGTTTAAAAGATGACACCCTGCGTTTGTTTGATATTAAAAAGAATATAGAAGTGGTGCCTAATTTTATAGATGTAAGCCACCAAAAAACCAGTTTTACCGACTGTCAAAGAGAGGTAATGGCTGCACCCGAAGAACGTATCGTAACACATATTAGTAATTTCAGGGCAGTAAAGCGTATTTCTGATGTTGTAGATATCTTTTATAATATTCAAAAAGAGATGCCTGCCAAATTATTAATGGTAGGAGAAGGCCCCGAACGAAAACCGGCAGAACAGAAATGCAAGCAGCTAGGCATAAAAGATAAAGTCATCTTTTTTGGAAACAGCAACGAAATCGATAAGATATTATGCTTTTCCGATTTATTTTTACTTCCATCAGAGAGAGAAAGTTTTGGCCTGGCGGCATTAGAAGCTATGGTGAACAAGGTTGCCGTAATATCCAGTAACTCTGGAGGAATCCCCGAGGTTAACAATCATGGAGTATCGGGATATTTAAGCGATGTAGGAAATATAAAAGAAATGTCTGAAAATGCGATTAAAATCCTCGAAGACGATAGCGTCCTGGAAATGTTTAAGGAAAATGCCTATAAAGAAGCAGAAAAATTTGATGTAAATCAAATCGTTCCTAAATATATTGCTTTATACGAAAGTGCGTTGGCAATATCTTAGGAACGATTGAATATTTTAATGTAGTTTATTTAGAATTGATAACGGATACCAAATCCGATATCGAAGTCTAAATCATCATCATCATTGCCAAATACTATTTCGGGTCTTATATCCAGTGATATGACTATAGGAAAATCAAAATTATATTCAATTCCTATATCACCAGCTATAAAGGCAAACGTTTCACCATCATCGCCGGTAATATTCTCATTGTCATAGTCAACAAAAATAAGCCCCCCTCCAGGACCAACATACCAGTTAAACCCCTTATCCAGGTTAAATACCCATTGATATAAACCTGTGGCTTTTATTGCAGTAAAGAAATCCTCATCTCTCCAGCCCAAATCAAACTCTAATCGATTTTTACTGTTTAAACCAAGTTGATAAGAAACTTCGACACCGAAACCATCGTTATCCCCCAAACGAACCCCAAGGGCATGTTTAGAAAATTCCTGTGATTGAATAGTGCTAATTGTACCAAATAAGAACGCTGCAATAATTAAAATACGTTTCGTCATAGTAAAATAGGTTTTATTATTTATCGTTCAAATATAACGTTACATATTTGTTTTTAATGTAAGCAGGCTGTTTTTTTATGAAGATTTTTGTAAGCTAATTCCTGGGTTTTTAAAAAATATGTTTCCCGGAAGTGTATAAAACACTAGAAATGAGTGTTCTTATCTCTTGTGTAGCAACTGGCTAATTTATAATGATAAAAAGTAGTTTTTTGGCAATTGAAAAAGTTTAAATCACTTCCATTCTCCTACTTTTGCTAAAATCCCTATATTAGATGGTTTTATCTGTTTTGACACTAAATTATATGGTTCTTTAACAAAGGAAAATATGTATGAGAGATAGTATATTAGTATCTTTACAAAATCAGTTGGAAGGCGAAGTGCAGTTTGATGCACTTACCAAATCGCTATATGCAACAGATGCCTCTGTGTACCGCAGGATTCCTTTGGCGGTTACTTTTCCCAAATCAATTGAAGATATAAAGAAGATCATTAGCTTCGCAAATCAGCATAAAACAGGTCTCATTCCCAGAACAGCCGGAACCTCTCTTGCAGGGCAATGCGTAGGTGACGGTATTGTGGTAGATGTTTCTAAACATTTTACCAAAATACTTTCGGTAGATGAAGAAAAAAAGACGGTGACCATAGAGCCAGGAGTTATACGCGACGATCTGAACCGGTTTTTAAAACCTTATAGTCTTTTTTTTGGACCAAATACTTCTACATCAAACCGATGTATGATCGGGGGAATGGTAGGGAACAACAGTAGCGGTACCACATCTATCCAATATGGAGTCACGAGAGATAAAGTTATAGAGCTGCATACGATATTGTCTGATGGGAGCGAAGCCGTTTTTTCTGAAATCTCTTCTGAAGCGTTTAATGCGAAAAGAAATTTGGAAACCCTGGAAGGGAAAATTTACCAAAGTATCTATAACGAACTTTCTTCTGAAGGGGTTCTGCAACAGATTATTGCCAATTTTCCAAAACCTGAAATTCATCGTCGTAATACGGGATATGCTATCGATGAGTTAGTTTCTTCTGAAGTGTTTTCGGATACTTCGGCACGTTTTAATATGTGTAAATTGTTATCTGGCAGTGAGGGGACCCTGGCTTTTACCACACAGATTACTTTGCAATTGGATGAATTACCCGCACAAGAATCCTTGATGATCGCGGCACATTTCAAAACGATTAATGATTGTATGAAGGCTGTAGCGCCGGTAATGAAACATACATTGTATACCTGCGAAATGATGGATAAAACCATCCTGGATTGCACAAAAAATAATATAGAACAGCTTAAAAATCGTTTTTTCATCGTCGATGACCCAAAAGCGATTCTACTACTGGAATTAAGAGCAGAAGACCAGGCAAGCTTAAAGAAACAACAAGAAACTTTACTAAGAACACTGGAAGATGTAAAGTTGAGCTATGCCAATCCGGTTTTGGTTGGTGGGGAAATCGATCAGGCATTAGAACTTCGCAAAGCGGGATTGGGCCTGTTGGGAAATATTGTGGGAGATAAGAAGGCAGTGGCTTGTATTGAAGATACAGCAGTGGCTATTCCCGATCTGGCAAATTACATTTCAGAATTCACTGCGCTCATGGAATCCTATGACCAGCAAGCGGTATACTATGCCCATGCAGGAGCAGGAGAGATACATCTCAGGCCGATTTTAGACCTTAAGAAAAGCGAAGACGTTGTTCTTTTTAAGAAAATCACCGATGATGTGGCTGTTTTGGTTAAAAAATATAAAGGATCAATGAGTGGAGAGCATGGAGATGGTATCGTGAGAGCGGGATATATTCCTTTTATGATCGGAGAAGAAAACTATAAGATTATAGAGCGTATTAAAAATGTTTTTGATCCAAATCATATTTTTAATCCGGGTAAAATTGTAGACGCCTATCCCATAGATCAAAAACTGCGTTATGAACCAGATCGTAAAGAGCCCGAGATAGCTACAATGTTTGATTTTACAGATTCTCTGGGGATTTTAAGAGCTGCCGAAAAGTGTAATGGTAGTGGCGATTGCCGTAAGTCTGTTGAAGCAGGAGGGACGATGTGTCCCAGCTATCGGGTCACAAAAAATGAAAAAGACACCACCAGGGGCAGGGCCAATGCTTTAAGAGAGTTTTTAACCAATAGTGAAAAGGCTAATAAATTTAATAATAAAGAACTAAAAGAAGTTTTTGAGCTTTGTTTGAGTTGTAAAGGGTGTGCAAGTGAATGCCCATCGAATGTGGATGTAGCTGCGCTGAAAGCAGAATTTGAATATCAATATCAGAAAGAAAATGGAGTATCCCTGAGAACCAAGTTGTTTGCATACAACAACAGCTTGAATGCTCTGGGTAGTGTAGCTCCACGACTAACAAATTTCTTTTTTAAAAATAAATTTACCTCAGGAATATTAAAATCTTCGCTGGGGGTTGCCAAAAATCGGGAATTGCCATTATTAAGTAAACAGTCATTATATAATTGGTGTAAAAAGAATCTTAATACCATACAACCGGAAAACCCAATAAATACAGTTTATTTTTTTATTGATGAATTTACAAATCATCTGGATACCGAAATAGGAATAGATGCGATCAGGTTGCTTACACAACTACATTACGAAGTAAAAATAGTGGATCACAAAGAGAGTGGACGCACTTTTATCTCCAAAGGACTACTGAAACAAGCAAAGGCACTGGCAAATCACAATGTAGCAATATTTGCAGATATTCTTTCAGATCAAACTCCTTTGATTGGTCTGGAGCCTTCAGCAATACTCACATTCAGAGATGAATATGTACGATTGGCAGATGATAAAGAGAAAGCAAAATCCATTTCTGAGAATACATTTTTAATTGACGAATTTTTAGCTTCCGAAATTGAAAAAGGAAATATAACTTCAGATCAGTTTACTTCAGAAACTAAGACAATAAAATTGCATGGACACTGCCATCAGAAAGCCTTGTCTACTATTCACAGTACTTTTACAGTGCTAAATTTGCCTAAAAACTTCAAGGTCACTATTATTCCATCGGGATGCTGTGGTATGGCGGGTTCTTTTGGGTATGAAAAAGAGCATTACAACATTAGTATGCAGATAGGGGAGCAGACTTTGTTTCCAACAATAAGAAAAACACCCGAAGATACAATTATCGCTGCCGTGGGTACCAGTTGCAGACATCAGATAAAAGATGGGACAGAACGCATTGCATTCCATCCCATTAGTATTTTGAAAGGATTTCTCCTTTAAATGCGATCTATTACCAATGTACTTGGGTAGGACAAGTACCAAAGATTAAAAATGTAAAATCTAAATCACTTCGGTAAGTAACGTTTAAGGTACCGCTACTTCTGGGAGAAATATCTTTTATCCATTCATATTTTTCTACTTTTCCAGGACGAATAACTTCATTGTGAATTCCGCTAATAGTAAGCTCGGCAAGACGATTTTCCCATTCTTCCCAACATCCAATAATACATCTTATTTTATAGTTTCTATGAACGGCTTGCAATCTTGTGTTGATATAATCATATCTTACAAACACATTTCTATAAAAACCTCCTGTACAACTTTCCCAGCATTCATCTCCTTCATCGATTGGTATTGGCCCATCATTTCCATCCTCTATAGGCTGAAGACAAATAATCTCGCATACCCTGGGAACCCAAACTCTATTATATACAGGTATTACCGTATTGGTTACTGTTGTGTTACCCGTTAATTTCTTTTTATCATAAAACTGAGAGGAGCATCTATTATGATGCACTTGATCCTGTTGATTTTTATTGATGCTATTACTATGTGTATGAAAATCATATTTGAATACTTCTAACCCATTTTTTCCTTTTGTCGTTAAACCATCTTCTGAGTCAAAATTTGGAATTGTAATCAATTGATTTTCTGTGTATTGAAGCCTGGATCCAGCAACATAAACAAAACCATCCTTATTTATTAATCTTGAAACTATAGCATCATATGTTTTAACACCAATAATACGGTTGTTTTCAAATCTTACATAGTCTCCATAAGTATTCTGAATATTCATTTTTCTTTTTTCAAAAGCCTCAATGTCCTTGACATACATATTCTTAAAATTTGAAACTTCTTCGTCCGATTCAATTTGCATCATTAAGCTTATGAACTGTTCAAAATCCCGGATCATCTTTTCTTCCTGTTTTTGAGCCTCCATATATTTAGAATATAAGGATTCAAAATTTAATTCCTTATTCCATGTAACAACCTCATCATCACTTAGATCTTTGATCCAGTGTATGGTCTTTTGGAAAGTTCTCATGCTTTCAAAATTAAGAATCCCGTCATCTGAAACATATATTTCTGATTTTAGCCCGGCTACTTCAATTTCACCTTCTATGTTCTCCAGGTCATCACCAAAGTCTGGTTCCTGCTGACAAGAATGTAGTAATGTAAGAAAGAAGAAGGATAAAGTGAGTTTTAAAAGTTTTTTCATTGTAAATGATTTTAGGTTAAAATGATTTGTTTAAATAGAATCTTGAACCAGTTCCTATAAAAAAATATACTTATATATAGTCGCGTCAATTCTGTGATATCATATTTTATAGTTATTGTAAAACTGATTTCTTACCCACACGACCAGACACTAATTATTTGAAGAACAAATTATAATAGCCAAAAAAAACCTGATAATCTATTTAATAGAGAGAAGGGGGCATAGAAAACCTTAAAGTATTTAAAAAGAATATGAACTGAAAAATGAATAGTTTTCAGGAAGTAGGATTTTTAAACATACGCTTAAAACCTCAAACTTGTCGTATCAATTATTGGAGGAAAGTTTTCCGGCATGTATATGATTCATCATAAAAGAAGCTTGTAATCCTTCAGGATCAATTTTTATATTCTCTATCTCTTCTGTTGGATTTGCAAAAGCCTCCATCAACTCATTCTCATAATAAACTAGTTTCCATTCCTGGTTATGATATTCTAAAGAAGTCAGGTTTTCGATCCAATCCCCAGAATTCAAGTAAAAACAAGAACCGTTTTTGTTTGAATATTTCCGCATTTGTGGTTGGTGGATATGTCCGCAAACTACATATTGGTATGAATTTTTAACTGCCAGTTCTGCAGCCACATCTTCGAAATCATTGATGTATGTAACTGCTTTTTTAACACTATTTTTAATTTTCTTCGATAAAGAGAACTTCTCTTTACCCATTCGTGTCAAAAACCAATTGATCAATTGATTTAAGAGAATCAGCATATCATAACCCCAGCCGCCTAATTTGGCCAACCATTTTGCATTCTGGATAGAGGCATCAAAAACGTCTCCATGAAAAAACCATGCTTTTTTGCCATCCAGTTCCAATACCAGTTTATCAACCAACCTAAAATCACCAATCTGGGTATCGCTCAGTTTACGCAGCATTTCGTCATGATTGCCTGTAATATAAATCACTTCGGTACCTTTAGAAGCAAAAGAAATGATCTTTTTAATGACTTTGAGATGTGATTTTGGAAAATATCGTTTTCTAAACTGCCAGATATCTATAATATCCCCGTTAAGGATAAGCGTTTTGGGTTTGATGCTATTTAAGTAGTTTAGCAATTCTTTGGCGTGACAGCCATAAGTACCAAGATGAACATCAGAAATTACAACAAGTTCTACTATACGTTTTTTCATGAAATTACTTATGCTTACAAATTAAGTAAAGGAGTTTTAACCTAAGATTAATTTACTATGAGTATATTGTTAGTGGTTTTTTAACAATTATTGGATTTGTTACCAGAACATTACCTCAGATTTTAAACCTTCATTTTTGATGTTGCATGAATTCAAACAATATATATATTGTATTTGGAGTATCGGGAAGTGGAAAAACCACCATTGGCAAAGCATTAGCAAAGGAGTTAGGAATTCCTTTTTTTGATGCAGATGATTTTCATCCAGAGAGTAATATTAAAAAAATGTCAGAGGGCTCTCCTTTAAATGACGATGATAGAGAACCTTGGTTAAAGATACTATCGAATCAAATTATAGGTTGGCATAAAATAGAAGGGGCTGTATTGGCTTGTTCTGCTTTAAAGCAAAAATATAGAGAGCTATTAGAATCGATTGCTCCAGAATTTATAAAATGGATTTTTCTTGATGGAAGTTATGGCTTGATTTCTAGTCGTTTAGAAGCTAGAAAAGATCATTTTTTTAAAAAAGAATTATTAATCTCCCAATTTAAAACTTTAGAAAAACCAAAGAAGGGAATTTCTGTTACTATTGATGAAAGTATACCAGAAATAATAAAAAAAATACAATCAAGTTTGAGTATACAAAAATCACAATTAGGACTTATTGGTTTAGGAGTTATGGGTAAAAGTCTTGCCAAGAATATTTTATCTAAAAACTTTAGCTTATCAGTATACAACCGACAAGTGAAAAATAAAGAAGTAGACGTGGCAAAATGCTTTGTAAGTGATCAATCTAGTGATCATAAAGTATTAGGGTTTGATGAATTAGAACCCTTTATAATATCTCTAGAGCAACCACGCTCTATTATAATTATGGTGAATGCAGGTAAACCTATTGATATGGTCATAGAAGCATTATTACCATTGTTGTCAAAAGGGGATTGTTTGATTGATGGGGGGAATTCTCATTATAAAAAGACATTAGAGAGAGCACAAAAATTATCAAAGCACGGAGTATATTTTATTGGTGCCGGAATTTCTGGAGGAGAAGAAGGAGCATTAAAAGGACCTTCTATAATGCCGGGAGGAGCAAAAGAAGCTTATGAACAATCGGGAAGTTTTCTTGAAGCTATTGCCGCCAGAGATAAAAATAATATGCCTTGTTGTTCATATATGGGCCCTCAGGGTGCGGGTCATTATATAAAAATGATCCATAATGGAATTGAGTATGCAGAAATGCAATTGTTGGCAGAAACATATCATTTACTTCGATTTTATGACGATAAAACACCAAAACAAATTAGTGATATTTTCGAATCCTGGAGAACAAAAGGAATCGATAGCTATCTACTTGAAATTACAGCAGATATTCTTCTAAAAAAGGAAGGTGAAGAATTCTTGATCGATAAAATTCTTGATAAAGCCGGGCAAAAAGGAACTGGTGGATGGTCTACCATCGCAGCATTAGAGTTGGGAATGCCATTATCTACGATTTCAGAATCAGTTATGGCAAGAAATCTATCTGGTATGAAATCAAAACGTATTAAAGCTTCTGAAATTTATCAAATCAAAACGTGTAAAAGTGATGGCGATGATGAACATTTTTTAGATACTCTCGAACAAGGGTTTACGGCAGCTAGTATTATTAATCATGCTATAGGATTTGAATTACTAGTTGAAGCATCTCAAGAATATGAATGGAATCTTAATCTATCGGAAATTGCTAGAATATGGACCAATGGTTGTATTATTCGTAGTGAATTGATGGAAAAGATATCTACTTTATTTTTGAAGGATAATCAAAACTCATTATTGTTATTTCCTGAAATCGTGCGTTTAATGAAAGTAAATATTGAAGCGCTTACCGATATTGTATCAAAAGGACTTAAAGCTGGTTGTTCACTGCCTGTTTTATCGGCTTCAGCAAACTATTTTTTAACATATATAGCTGCACAATCTTCGGCAAATATGATACAGGCACAGCGCGATTACTTTGGAGCGCATACCTATCAAAGAGTCGATAAACCACTTACAGAATATTTTCACACAAACTGGAAAAGCTAATACATATGGATTACCAATTACTAATCGCTGTAGGGGTAGGTATTATTGCCTTACTTTTTATGATTTTAAGACTGAAGATACAAGCATTTATTGCGCTTCTAATAGTGTGTATGCTAGTGGGAATAGTGGCTGGATTATCTCCAGAAATGATCTTAAATAGTATTAAAAACGGAATGGGAAGCACTCTTGGATTTGTGGCTACGGTTGTTGGTTTAGGGGCATTGTTTGGTGGCTTATTAGAACATTCTGGCGGGGCACAGGGATTGGCCGCATTTATACTAAAACTATTTGGAGAAAAAAAAGCCTCATGGGCTATGATGATTACTGGATTTATTATTGCTATCCCCGTTTTTTTTGATGTAGCTTTTATTATTTTGGTGCCTGTTGTATATGCAATCTCCAAGAAGACCAAAAAATCTGTATTGTTATATGCAATACCTCTACTTGCCGGATTGGCAATTACTCATAGTTTTATTCCTCCAACACCTGGTCCTGTAGCAGTCGCTGATATTTTGGGTGCTAATTTAGGGTGGGTAATTATGTTAGGGTTTATTGTAGGGATTCCGGCGGCAATTATTAGCGGACCTCTATTTGCAAAATATATTTCTGAAAAAATAGATATAAGATTACCAGTAGTTAATAATAATATCGAAACTTCGGAAGATAAAGAATATCCCAATCCAATAACCATTATGTTAATTATAGCATTGCCTATTGTATTGATTGTTTTCAAGACAGTACTATTAGGGGATTGGTTTGATCAGAGTATACTTCCTAAATATTTGATATACGCAATTTCATTATTAGGGCATCCATTTACGGCACTAATTATAGCCAATCTAATTGCATGGTACATTTTGGGGATTAAAAGAGGAACCACCAAAGATGCATTATTAAAATTGTCGATGAAATCATTTCAACCAGCCGGAGCCATTATTTTGCTTACTGGGGCCGGTGGGGCTTTTAAACAAATATTGGTAGATACCAAAGCAGGAGAGATGCTTGCTTCTTCTTTACAGAGTTCACTAATACATCCTTTATTATTTGCTTTTATTGTAGCTGCACTAATTAGAGTTTTACAGGGTTCTGCTACTACCGCAATGATAGCTGCGGCAGGGATAACTTCTCCTATTATTTTGGCTGGAGATTTTAGTGCTGCTCAAATTGCACTTTTTGTAATCTCTATCGCTTCAGGTGCTACCATATTATCTCATGTAAATGATAGTGGCTTTTGGCTGGTAGGGCAATATCTGGGTTTAACCGAAAAACAAACATTTCGTTCCTGGACGGTAATGACTACATTAATTGCAATTACGGGCGTATTAATGTCGTTAATTTTATGGTATGTTTTTTAATTCATTCACTTCCTGATTCAAAATAACTATGTAGATTTAAAATGAAAAGCCTTGTGGTTAACTCTTTTGATTTGTTTTACAAAATTTTAATATTACTTCCTAAAAATTATGGTCTGATTGAATTTTTGTAATAGAAACCCTCTTTTTTCTATCATATTACTACTGCGTTTTTAAAGATTAACAAGTACATTTGCTAAAATTTTGCATACATGGCAGGAAATACATTTGGTACCCTTTTTAAAGTAACCACTTTTGGAGAATCACATGGAGCGGCTATTGGCGGAGTCATAGACGGATGCCCGGCAGGGGTCGAATTAGATCTGGAAGCAATTCAAGCAGAATTAGATCGTCGTAAACCTGGTCAGTCAGCGATTGTTACCCAGCGTAAAGAGCCCGATACTGTAGTATTCTATTCAGGTATTTTTGAAGGGGTTACTACCGGAACCCCGATTGGCTTTGCTATCAAAAATGCAAATCAAAAGTCTAAAGACTACTCACATATTAAAGATTCTTATCGACCTTCGCATGCAGATTATACCTACGATCAAAAGTATGGTGTAAGAGACTATAGAGGTGGTGGACGTTCTTCTGCCCGCGAAACGGCCAGTAGAGTAGTAGCAGGAGCAATTGCAAAGCAGATCTTATCAGATATAAAGATCAATGCCTATGTAAGTGGTGTTGGTACTCTTAAATTAGAAAAAAGCCATACAGAATTGGATCTTTCACTCACCGAAAGTAACATTGTACGTTGCCCCGATCCCGAAATGGCAACCGAGATGGAACAATACATCAAGCAAATCAGAAAAGAAGGAGATACCGTTGGTGGTATTGTAAGCTGTGCCATATCTGATGTTCCGGTTGGATTAGGAGAGCCAGTTTTCGATAAATTACACGCCGAATTAGGGAAAGCGATGCTTTCGATCAATGCAGTAAAAGGCTTTGAGTATGGCAGCGGTTTTGCCGGTGCTGCGCTAAAAGGAAGTGCACATAACGACCTCTTTAATACCGATGGAACCACAAAGACAAATTTGTCTGGAGGAATACAAGGAGGAATTTCTAACGGAATGGATATCTATTTTAATGTAGCCTTTAAACCCGTAGCCACTATCATGCAAGATCAGGAAACCATCGATAAAGAAGGAAATGTAGTGAATATGCAAGGTAAAGGACGGCATGATCCCTGTGTAGTCCCCAGGGCCGTGCCTATTGTAGAAGCGATGGCCGCTTTGGTGCTGGTTGATTATTGGTTGATGAACAGAACAGTGAAAATGGGTATTGAGTAATGGGGCGTTTGATTCATTGAGTTGTTTCCTCGTATCTGAATTTATTCTGAAGAATTCCTGGAAGAGCTGTCCTTTTCAACAAATTTTGACAACATTCTCTTGTGTGACTTCCGGGAACGTTTTACCAGTGTGGTAAAACGTATTTTGAGCTCCGAGAGCGTTTTACCAGTGTGGTAAAACGTATTTTGAGCTCCGAGAGCTTTTTACCAGTGTGGTAAAGTGTATTTTGAACTCCGAGAGCTTTTTACCAGTGTGGTAAAACGTATTTTGAGCTCCGAGAGCTTTTTACCAGTGTGGTAAAGTGTATTTTGAACTCCGAGAGCTTTTTACCAGTGTGGTAAAGTGTATTTTGAGCTCCGGGAGCGTTTTGCCAACAGGGTATTGTAGAAAGAAGACCAGCGAGATGAGTTTATTCTAAAAAACATACCTTTTACCGGGTATTTCCTAATTTTCAAACTGTTTTTTGTTTTTAATTTATATCTTCGGCACTGTTTGGCTTATAAATTAAAACATTCGCATGAAAAAATTAGCACTGCATTGGAAAATCGTTATAGGAATGGTAGCCGGTATACTATTCGGCTTTTTTATGACATACCCTTCCTGGGGAAAAGGATTTACCAGTGATTGGATCGCACCTCTGGGTACGATCTTTGTAAATCTCTTGAAACTAATAGCTGTACCACTTATTCTCGCGTCGTTAATCAAAGGTATTTCTGATCTAAAAGATATTTCAAAATTTAAAACTATAGGAGGAAGAACTATCGTAATTTATATCATTACTACCGTTATCGCCATCACTATCGGCTTGTTGTTGGTAAATGTTACCAAGCCAGGTGATGGTATTACAACCGAAACGATAGATAAACTCACCTCAGAATACGCCGGTAGCACAAAAATATCAGAGCGTATTGCCGAAGCAAGCAGGCAAAAAGAAAGTGGACCTTTACAATTTGTAGTGGATATGGTACCGCAAAATGCAATAGCGGCGATGAGTAATAATAAACTGATGTTGCAGGTAATATTTTTTTCAATTTTTCTTGGTATCAGTATGCTATTGATAAAGCCTTCACAATCTGAGCCCTTAAAAAAATTCTTTGATAGCCTGAATGAAGTCGTCCTGAAAATGGTCGATTTAATCATGCTCACTGCACCTTATGCCGTTTTTGCATTATTAGCCAATGTAGTGGTCACTTCTGATGATCCGGACATCTTACTGGCATTGTTAAAATACGCCGGGGTTGTATTTTTTGGATTGGCATTGATGATTGTATTCTATTGTATTTTGGTTGCTGTTATCACCAAAAAATCTCCGTTCTGGTTTTTAAAAGAAATCAGCCCGGCACAGCTGCTTGCTTTTTCTACAAGTTCGAGTGCAGCCACGCTTCCGGTTACTATGGAAAGAGTAGAAGAACATATTGGTGTAGATAAAGAGGTATCCAGTTTTGTATTACCGGTTGGAGCTACTATAAATATGGATGGTACCAGTTTGTATCAAGCGGTCGCTTCGGTATTTATCATGCAGGTACTTTGGCCCGAAGGATTAACTTTTACCAACCAAATTACTATTGTACTCACGGCACTGTTGGCGTCTATCGGTTCTGCAGCAGTTCCCGGGGCAGGCATGGTGATGTTGGTGATCGTTTTGGAAGCGATAGGCTTCCCTTCAGATAAATTACCTATTGGGTTAGCATTGATTTTTGCCGTAGATAGACCCCTCGATATGATGCGAACTGTGATCAATGTAACCGGAGATGCTACCGTTTCTATGATCGTAGCAAAATCGGTTGGAAAATTAGGAGCGCCTAAAGTAAAAGAATGGGATGATCATTATGCAGGAAAGATAAACAACTAGTTAGTTTTCTTTCCAATTTTTTAGTAATTCGAACAGAGTTGGATATTCCGGCTCGCGTTCGGGATTCCATATCATGGTAAGTTTTGCTTTTTGTTTGATATTCTTTAATTCGATACTCTTTATAGGAAATTCATGTCCATATAAGGAAGAAATAGGTTCCAGAGATATGCCCAGTCCTGCTTCTACTAGCCTAAAACTTGTACTGGCAGAATCTGTTTCATGAACAACTTTGGGTGTAAAACCAGCATCTACGCAAATAGATTCGAGGATATGCACATAATTTGGCCCATCAGATACCGTTGGGAAAATGAATTCTTCTTTTGCAAAAACAGAGAAATCTTTGTAATTATCTTTATGCACAGGATGTTCTTGAGGTAATAAGATCACAAAATTATCGATATGTAGTACTTTGCTGTTTAAGTTTAAAGGAACCATAGGATTGGTAGCAAAACCGATATCCAATTCATTTTGTTGCAAAGCCAGATATTGATCACGATTATTCATCTCACGCAGAATCGTTTTTATCCCGGGGATTTCTTCTTTTACTGTTTTTAGGATATCCGGTAAGATGGTTTGCATGACCGAATGTGTAAATCCGATGCTTATTTCGCCAGCCTGTCCATTATGAATATGAGCAGCTCTTTTTGCCATCCGCTCTGCCATGGTTACCAATTTGCCAGCTTCTTTTACAAAATATGCTCCCGCCGGAGTAAGCTTTACATTTCGTTTATCTCTTTTGAACAAAATAGCGCCTATTTCCTCTTCGATTTGTTTGATCTGCCTGCTTAATGCCGGTTGAACGATATTTAATTCGGCGGCGGCGCGAGTAAAATTTAATTTTTCGGCCAGCATCAGCACATTCTTAACCTGATAGATATTCATTAATACATTTTTGTTATTAATCTATCAAAATTAAGTATTTTTTATTATAAATAATGATTCCTAATTTTGACTTGTTTACATGTTTATTTAAATGATTGTTAATCCATCGTACTTTGGAGATTCTTGATCAAGATTCATAAGCCTGCCCTCCCGGCAGGCTTTTTGAAACGTCGGTTTTTTTTAGAGGCATTAAGTACACGGTACATTTTTAATTTAATTTTATGCAGATGCAACATATAACCCATACCACAGATATATTAGAAAAAGCCTATGACCCTTCAGATTTTAGAAAGGTAGGGCATCAGCTAGTTGACATGATTGCTGATCACCTGGAGAATGTTCAATCAAAAAAAAATCATCCTGTATTACTATACCAGGATCCTGAAGATGAGTTGGCCTATTGGCAAAAAGATTTTGCTTCAGATTCTGATATATTGGAGGTTTTTAGAAATATCCTGGGGCATTCAATTAGTGTACATCATCCGCGATATATTGGGCATCAGGTAGCGGTGCCAGCACTTGTTGCAAGTCTTTCGGGTCTTGTTTCAGATATGCTTAATAACGGGACGGGAGTATATGAAATGGGAATGGCGGCCAATGCCATAGAAAAGATTGTAACCGATCTTTTGGCAAAAAAAATCGGGTATACTTCAGAAGCTTCGGGTTTTCTTACCTCTGGTGGTACTCTGGCAAATCTTACTGCTTTGCTGGCAGCTCGCAAAGCTAAAGCTCCTTCTGCTGTTTGGGAACTGGGCCATCAGGAAAAACTGGCCATTATGGTTTCTGAAGAGGCGCATTATTGCATAGACAGAGCAGCAAGGATTCTTGGCTTTGGTAGTGAGGGTATTATTAAAGTACCGGTAGACGATCATTTTAAGATCAACACAGGTTTGTTGGGCGAGCGTCTTGATAAGGCAAATTCTGAGGGATTTCATGTAATCGCCCTTATTGGATGCTCCTGTTCAACTGCTACGGGGTCTTATGATGATCTGGATGTATTGGCAGATTTTGCAGACAAACATGACCTTTGGTTTCATGTAGATGGTGCACATGGCGGAGCAGTGGTATTTTCAGAACAGCATAAACATTTGGTAAAGGGGATATCAAGAGCAGATTCTGTGGTGGTAGATTTTCATAAAATGTTGATGACCCCCGCTCTTAATACAGGATTGGTCTTCAAGAAAGCAGAGAATGCCTACAAAACCTTTGAACAGCAAGCCCAATACCTTTGGGATGCACAGCATACCAGAGAATGGTTTAATTCGGGAAAACGCACTTTTGAATGTACCAAATTCATGATGGCTATAAAGGTTTATGCGATTCTAAAAACATATGGAGAAGAAATATTCGAGCAAAATGTTGACAAATTGTATAAACTGGCGATGGTTTTTGCCAGAAAGATCGAGGCACACCCTAATTTTGAACTGGCGATACATCCACAGTCAAATATTATCAACTTTAGATACATCCATACTGAAGAAAAAGACCTTAATACATTGAATGCCGAGATACGACAGGCATTGATCTTGTCTGGAAAATTCTATATCGTTCAGACCAGGATAGGCGGGAAGCTGTACCTGCGAACAACCATTATGAATCCATTGACACAAGAAGCTGATCTTTTGGGGCTATTGGATGAAATAGAGCGTATTGTTGATGTATTGGGCTTATAATTTTCTTTACCATAACGGGTTCATTCAATAGAATTCTCCGTATCCTGCCGATCCAGGTAGGCTGCAGTTTATAAAAAACTGAATATCAGTGAATTTTACATCGAAACTCACGTTGTTTTAACTTTTTATTCACGCAACGAACACTAAAAGTACTTCATCTATAGTTATATAAACGTTAACCAAAACTAGTTATGATGAAGTACTTTATCTGTATATTACTTTTTTTTACCATCATAGGTTGCAGTGGAGATGATGACACCACTGATCCAAACATGAATTCATCGGGCCTGAATGGCAAATGGAGCCTTGTACAGGTCACCGGAGGATTTGTTGGTGTTGATGATAGCTTCGAAAACGGGGTCATTGTTTGGGACTTTAACGAGGCTGCCAAACGTGTACAAGTCACCAATAATAACACAAAAGATGTTATCTACGATGTATTGCCTTCGGGTACATATGATTACACTGTTGATGGTGTTCAAAGCAATCTGGAATTTGTGGTTGATAAGAAAAAAATGGGAAAATTTCAGCTTATCGATAATCAATTTACCGTCGAAGAGCAACTCAAAGATGGTTTTCGTGTCGTATTTAGGCGTTAGAGATTAATATGTCTTCCTTTGGGATATTTAACCTGATACGAAAATTGTTTTTCTATCTTTTGGTTAGGCGAAAAAGCCAATTTCCATGTCATGATACCGGTGTTATCATCATACTTTGAATCGGCGGTATTAATATCGTCAATTTTGATCTCTTTGTTTTGTGAAACGGGGATACGGTCTTCGAGTGTGATAAAAATTCTATGCTGTTTATTGTTTTTGATACTTATTGTATACCCGCGATTTACAATTCGATTACTTCCGGTAAAGGATTTGCTTTTAAGATTATTTGGCTGCTCTCTTTTTACTACGATATTTGGATCTGCACCTAGTGATATGGTGAGGCTATCTGTGGTTGCCAGAGGATCAATATTGGTTTTTCCGGCAAAACTTCCTTCAAAATAGATGTTTGCTTCTCCTGCCAATAGATTGAATTGTTCCCAGTTGCCCAATTTGGCAGTTAGAAATACATTTTCATTGAGTTCTGGAGCTACATAATATGTGTAATCAGCTTTCATATCAAAATTATCAATTTCTATCACCGTAATATCTGCATTAGAGTTAATATTGTATTTCTTTTTGATCTTAAACCGGGCATTGGTGATGCCTTCTTCCTTGGTTTCGACAATCTGATTGTAATCTTCTTTTTCTTTTTTTCTTCCAACAGTAACACCTGCTGCTTTTCCTCTTAGTAGAGAAGGTGACTGATATCCTGTTACAATAACTTCATCCAGCCGATCAACATCTTGTTGTAATGTTACATTCATTTGAGATGAATAAATAGGAATAGACTCTGTAGAGAACCCTACATATGAAAAAGAGAGTTCTCGTCCTCCCTGGATATTCAAAGTGTATCTGCCATCAAAATCGGTAGTTGTACCATTAGAGGTTCCTTTTTCAATTACAGGTACTCCAGGAAGGGGTGCGCCTCCCTGTTCGCTTACAATTCCGGTTACTCTTCTTACGGTTGGATTGTATTTGTATCCATATTTTTTGGCAGGGTAGCTGTTTGTATGGTTACGATAAACAAAATTGAGGTATTTAGGATGTAGCGCTGGTTTAAGATTGTTGGTATTTGGATCTCCCGTGGATAAAGTGATTGCAACATTGTTCCAGTCTGTACCGGTTTGCTGATATACATTGGCTTTGTATACTATATTGAGTGGTGCTTCTGTACTTTGTGATTTGATATCGTATAGTGGAAACCATCCGGCATTGGTTACATTATATCGTATTTCTAATACCAGATTAGTTGCTGTGGGAACATCAAGTTTTAGTTTGATCTCTCCCCGTTCTTCCCTGGTGTGATCACCAAGTTTATTCATTTCACTTTGGATATCCTGAATGTCTTGATGTATTTTGTCTTTTTTTAGAGAGATAGTATAAGTTTCATTTTGTATGGCTACAGATCGCTCCCGGTAATAGGTAGAAATCTCCTTGACTTTTTCTAAAGAAATTGGAGTGCTGTCACTCCCGACACGTTGATTATTATCTATTACTTTCTTTTCCTGGCTAAGGCCCGAAAGAATGTTTTCCAATTCATTCTTCTTCAGTAATAGTGCTTCCAATTTATTTTTAAGTACTTCCAGCGCTTCAGATTTTTTTTTCCTTTCGAGATAATCGATATAAAAATTAATGGATAGGATAGAAGTATTCTTTAATCCTGAAATCTGAATACTATTCTCATCAATGTCAGGAGATAAGTTGTTCAACAAGATTTCGTTGGTACCAGGTTTTACATTTACAGAAGCCGTTCTTTTTATCTGTGCTCCGGTAAGATACACAGTTACTTCTTCTATGTTGGATGGTATTTTTTTTTCAGAATTGGCTGATACCAGGAATGAAAATAGCAGGAAAAGTAAAGTATAGGTTCTCATAGTAGTATAATTTTGTCTAAGAATAGGTATTTGTTACTATGCGAATGTATTTAACATTCGTTTCCCAAAAAATCAAAATTGAGCAAACGCATATTCTGATTGAGTGAAAATGACTATTTTAAAGTTAAATAACTAAATAAGTATAAAAATGAGGGGGAAATACCCCTATGTATTTTTAGGTAAACTCCCCTTACGCCGTATCCTTCTTATCTATACTTTTGGTATATCACATTATCACAACTATTAAAACTCACATTATGAAACGGCTTTTACTACCTATACTGCTTATTGCTTTTGCTGTTATATGTCTAAGTATTGTGCATATCGACAATGTAAATAAGTTGGACGCTCAATCTAATGAACTGAGAAAAAAACAGGATACAGGGCTTCAAGTAGAAAATCAAATCACAGATTCTTCGATAACAATACCGGAAACTAAATGAAGAGTACCAAATGATACCATTGCTATTGATCAATAAAAAGGGCCTTAAACTCTGGGGTTGGGATCATACAACTTTCTTTTTTGCCAAACCATTTATATCTGTTTTTGGCAATAATATCGTAGATCCAATCTCTAAGGAATTTAGGTAAAATAAGACAAACAGAAAGTAACGGATACATACCCGACAGCTGTTTTGCAATGTGCAAGGCAGCTGTTGATTTATGATAATATGCTACCTTGGGATCTATCAGCAAAATAGAATCTATTTTGGATAGATCAATGTTTCTTTCTTCTATTAGTTTTTGCCCAATTTTACTTTGCAGCGGGGCATAGCGAAAGACATCTTTCTTATCTCTCTTAATCACGAAATTAATGGCACCATTGCACAGGTTACAAATTCCGTCAAACAATATGATTTTTTTCCCTTCCTCAATCATACTGCAAAGATACGATGAATAATTACTTTTAAATTTCGGTTTATAAATTCATTAAGAATTATTTTACAGTTACAGAATTAATAACTTCTTGCGTAGTAATTTGAAGGTTTTTAGGAAGTTTATTATCCTTTGGTAAAACGGCAAGGTAACGGTCATTATTTGAATCGTATACCTGCTTAAAAACAGGATCATCAAGTTCTAATATGTCACAGATCTCTTTAATTAAATCCAAATGATAGATAAGATCTATGCTTCCTAAATGGTATACCCCTTTTTTGCTGCGATTTATGATATAATGTAGCTGTTGCGTAAGCTTTGAAATGGAAGTTGCATTAATAATCACATTTGGAAAAACTTCTATCGAAGCTTTAAGATCATGAAGTGTTTTAATTTCCTGAACTCTGGGGGTGGTTGCTCCAAATACCATAGGAACCCGGGCGATTACATATTTGTTTGTAGGAAGCCGCATCAGCGCATTTTCTATTTTGATTTTAAGCCTGCCAAAAATACTATCACTTAATGTTTTATCATATTCATAAGAAGGGTAGTTACTGAAAGAATCAAATACATTGGCACTCGAAATAAAAATAAGCCGGCATCTGTGTTTTTGAATCCAATTGATGATACGCTGGTGTGCATCTAATTGCGCATTAAAATTACCGCGAAGAGCAGAAATAATAATGGTAGGTTTCAGGTTATCAAGTAAAATGGAAATGTCTTCCAATTCCATATCATACTGAAAGAATTTTTGATTTTTTTCAAAGAATGCATTATCTGTGCGATATGTACCATAGGTGTCAAAATAAGAATTGAACTCTTTATATAGAGCATTTCCTATAAAACCACTGGCCCCTATGATCAAAATTCTTTTCAAGAGTATCTTTATATAAAAAAATTAAGTTTCAAACATTACTAATGTAACCATGAAACTTAATTATACTATTTTTTATTGTTAAAATTACCCTTTATAAAATGGTAATTTTACTACTGATGCCGATATTGCTTTTTTACGAACCTGGATATGTATTTTACTTCCGGGTTGGGCAAAAACCGCAGGTACATAACCCAATCCAATTCCTTTGCCCAGAGATGGTGACATGGTGCCAGAAGTCACTATGCCTATCGTATTACCGTTTCCGTCTACGATATCATAATCCTGCCTGGGGACACCTCGTTCATCCAATTCAAAACCAACTAGTTTTCGTTGTGCTCCATGTTCTTTTTCTTTAGCCAATGCTTCAGCATTGATAAAATCTTTTGAGAACTTGGTGATCCAACTTAATCCTGCTTCGATGGGAGAGGTGGTATCGTTAATATCATTTCCGTATAAACAATAACCCATTTCTAAACGTAAAGTATCTCTGGCGGCCAGCCCGATAGGTTTGATCCCAAAATCTGCACCGGCTTCAAATACCTGATCCCAGATTTGTTGTGCTTCAGAGTTCTTGCAGTAGATCTCAAAACCACCACTACCGGTATATCCTGTTGCAGAAATAATCACATGTTCGATACCTGCAAAATCTGCCACTTCAAAAGTGTAAAATTTCATAGCTTCGAGATCAACAGAAGTCAAAGATTGCATAGCTTCGGCTGCTTTGGGGCCCTGTATCGCCAATAGCGAATAGGCATCAGATACATCACGCATATCAGCATTCATCGTATTGTGACTACTTATCCAATCCCAGTCTTTTTTAATATTGGAAGCATTTACCACCAAAAGATACTTCTCATCTGCTATTTTATAAACAATAAGATCATCTACAATGCCTCCTTTGTCATTGGGCAAACAACTATACTGGGCTTTGCCATCAAACAATTTAGAAGCATCATTAGAAGTGACCTTTTGTATAAGATCTAATGCTTTGGGCCCGGTAATTAAAAACTCACCCATATGGGACACATCAAAAACACCTACGCCTTTACGTACCGTTTCGTGTTCTGTTGTGACACCTTCATAAGAAACCGGCATATTGAACCCGGCAAATGGCACCATTTTTGCACCCAATGCCTTATGGGTTTCGGTTAAAGCTGTGTTTTGCATAATGAGATCATTTAATGTGTTATAAAATTGAGGCCGAAAGTAAAAAACTTTGTCTAGGTATACAATGGTTTCTTATTATAATCCTGATAAATTATCAGTTTTATAACATAAAACTTTGGCAGGTAGGGGATTTTATAAAATAGTATTTACAAATCATAAGTATTCATCAAAAAAAGGGGTTTATTCTTACTTTATGAAGCAACCATATTGCCTTGCTTACATCTTAAAGAAGGAGTATCAAATTATCATGATAAATCGCTATTGCTTCCAAAATTTGAAAGGTAAATAGACTTCCTGTTTATCCAATTATCACATTATTTATAAAACAATAAAAAACAGACCATGAAGAAAATAGGTTTACTGATTATTATGATAACCATCATATTGGCGGGTTGCAGCAATGATGACGACACATCATCAAATGAATCGTTGGAATATAAGTTCAGTTTTAACTCCAACACCGAAGGTTGGCAATCTTTCTTTTCTGATTATCCCCCTGGAGAAGAGCAATTCTACGAGTTAAAATTTGATCATACTAATTTACCAGATCCACTGGATAAGAGTAAGAAGGCTCTGCAAATTTCGGGAAATAACCATAGTGATGATTTGTTTAGTGCTGTTTATCGAAAGTTTGAAGGCCTGGAACCCAATAAGGAATATGCAGTTACATTTGATGCAGATTTGGCATCCAATGCTCCGACAAATGCTGTGGGAGTAGGAGGTAGTCCCGATTTGTCTCTGGGAGCAGGAGGGATCAGCTACCCACCCGAGAACACTATCATAAAAGAGCATTACCGCGCAAATTTTGAATCCCGATTGCAAAGTGGAGAACCTAATGAGGTATTTAAAGTAATAGGTACTATAGGCGTTTCCGATGAGATTCCTACTCCATTTATGATGATCAAGAGGAATAACCTAAAGGATCCCATTCGCATAAAATCCAATTCCAAAGGAGAAATCTGGCTTATGATTACTACAGATTCTGGTTTTGAAGCAACGACCACACTGTATTACACGTCTATCAAAGTACGATTTGATTAAGATTTAAATGAGTTCGATTATAAAACACCATTTATTGGCTTTTACATTGCCAGAATGGTGTTTTTTTATACATTTAGAGGAGTCATTTAATTTGAAAACATACTATGTCCGCAGGATATTCAGGTACAACACTTGCAAAGAAACTTGGTGTCAAAGAAGGATACAGAATATTACTGTATAATCATCCCGATCATTATTTTGAGCTGTTCTCAGATATGCCAGAGGGTGTTGAGCAAATAGTACATATTTCTGCTAAAAGTGCCGATTTCATTCATCTTTTTTGTACCACGTTTGAAGAATTACAAAAGGCAGTTAAAGAATATAAGCCTGCACTAAAGATGAGCGGAATGCTCTGGATAAGTTGGCCAAAGGGAAGTTCTGATATTACTACAGACTTAAAAAGAGACCCAATACGCGAATACCTGATCAAAATTGGACTTGTGGATGTAAAGGTAGCCGCTATTGATAAAGACTGGAGCGGGCTGAAATTTATGTATCGGCTAAAGGATCGGAAATAAGATTTACGGCTCCTGGAGCAACCATTTGCTTGCTTTTGTATCTTTTAGATAAATTGGTTAATTAGTGATGAAAAAAATAGTCTATTGCATAATGGGTTTGGGAATTCTACTATCTTGTTCTGGTGATGGTAATTCTGGTGCCGATACAGAAATTCTAGGGAAATGGCAGCTTTTTGAACAATTACTGGATCCCGGGGATGGTAGTGGAACTTTTCAAGCTGTAGATAGTGAACTCTTATTAGAATTTTTTGATAATGGCACCATAGTTTCTGTAAATGGCTCGCTATGTAACATTGTTGGTGGGCCGGATGACACGAGTTCGGGTACCTTTTCTCTGGAAGATAATACCGTTAGTATTGGCTGTACAGATGAAATGATTACTATAGCTTTTCAAAAAAGCGGATCAGATCTTATTCTTAATTTTTTCTGTATTGAAGCCTGTGCTCAAAAGTATAGAAGAGTACCATAAAACCATTTAGAATTTGCTCAGGATATTTATGTAAAACCTTGCTTATCAGTGTAAAAGATATTGTATTGTACATAAATAAGAGATGTATTACCCTTCCAGATCACATAAAAATCAAATCTGTATGTCCGCAATCACCCATATAAAGTATTTTCTTCTCCCTTTAGTCCCGATAGCTATCGGGAGGGGTCAAAAAGAAAATACAGAAAATTCCATTATTTACCCTTAACCCTAAAGGGAATAACGGAATTTTCTATAATTTAAAAGATTACTTGAGTGATTGCGGACATACATAAATCAAATGTTAAATTATCAATTCACTGTTATCAAAACGTTAATAAAATAAAAAAATAGTACCTTTAACACGAATTACTATATCTGTGAAGAAGGGATCGCAAATAGCAAATTGTTTTTTCATTAAAAGAATAAACAAAGGAAATGAAGAGGCCTTCGAGGTTCTTTTTGAGCTCTATTATAATAAATTATTATATATAGCCAGAAATTATATTTCTAGTAAAGAAGATACTGAAGAGATTGTACAGGATGTGTTTGTTAAGGTATGGAAAAACAGAAAAAATATCACAACTAATATTAATGGATATTTATTTAAGGTTACCAAAAACACTTGTCTTGATTATCTGAGACAAAAGAAACATAAGCTTAATAGTTCTGGCAATATTGTTCAACTTGAAGCATTTATAAACTATGCCGCACTTTCCGATCAGAATGCTGCTTCCATCCTAGAGAAAGAATTAGAGAAGAAAATACAGGATAGTATAGAATTACTTCCCAAAAAATGCAAACAGGTTTTTGTAAAAAGTCGTATCGAAGGCTTAAAGAATAGAGAAATATCAGATGAGTTGGATATTTCAGTGAAGACTGTAGAGAATCATATGTCAAAAGCGTTAAAACATATGAGATTACATCTTCGTGAGTTTTTATCTTTTTTTTAAAAAAACCGTAGTTGGTATAGGGGGAGATAAGTTTTTGTACGTCTGTATAAATATAAGACTAAAATTAATGCAAGAGAAAGACCTCATAAAATATATTAGAGGAGAAACTAATCCTAAAGAAAAAAAACACTTTATCGATTGGATTAGAGAAGATGAAGAGCATCAAAAACTTTTTAGTATCCTTAAGGCAAAATATGTTGCTTCTACTTTGGATTCAGTAGATACTTCTGATGTTAATATCCCATATCGCCGTTTTGCTTCCAAAAAAAGAAAAAAAAGGAAATATTATTATGCAGCGGCATTAGCTTCGATTTTATTACCCCTTATGATATGGTATGTATATCCCTATTTTCAAGAGAACAATTTGTTTATCAATAATATAACCGATTCTTTTGAATTGGATTCTAGAAGTATCTTTACAAAACATGGTGATCATAAAACCGTAGTCTTGCCAGATGGCTCTGTTGTTGTTTTAAATTCTGACAGCAGGTTAACGTATCCCGAAAAATTCTCTGATAATTACAGGATGGTTACTTTGGTAGGAGAAGCATTTTTTGATATCAAAAGAAATGTTTCAAAACCGTTTATAGTTAATACAGACCATGTGAATATAAAAGTTTTGGGCACATCTTTTAATATAAAGTCTTATCCAAAAGATGAAAAGATCGAGACGACTTTGGTTACCGGACAGGTAGAAATTATTCAGCAGAGAACTGCAGAAGCGATAGTTTTGACGCCATCGCAGCGGGCTACTTATAGTAAAAAGATAAGAGATATTATAGTCGATGAAGTTGACTCAAAAAAGATAGTTGCCTGGCAAGAAGGGAAATTGATTTTTGACAATACCTCTTTAAAACAAATCGCTTTAGATCTTAATCGAAAATATAATAAGGAATTTGTTATTAAATCTGATTCGCTTTTGCGATATAAATATACCGGAGAGTTTGATAATCTCACATTAGAAGAGGTCTTAAATCTCCTTAAATTCTCTTCACCTATAAATTACAAATATGTAAAAAATAAAGTTATACTGTATTCAGAATAAAAATAGAAAAGAGAGTGTTGCAGCACTCTCTTGTCAGGTACATTTAATAAGATTCTAATCAGAATAATTAAATCCACACAAAATTATGAAAAAAAACTTTTTCGGGCACTCTTATACCTGGAAAACACCTCATAAGAATTATGAAAATTCATTCGATACTTATCTGTATAACCCTCACGATACTATTTTCATTTAATGTATACTCCCAGAAAATTTCTATTTCTCTAGATAAAGTCACATTACAAATGGCGATTAAGGAAATTGAAAAGAAAAGTAAATACCATTTCTTCTATAATAATAGCTTGATAGATATTTCAAAGAAAGTTTCTTTTAAGGCCAATAAACAAAAAGTAAGCAAAATACTTAATGGATTATTCAGCAAAACCAATGTAGACTTCAGGATTTATAAAAATCAAATTGTTTTATTTCCAAAAAGTGTCAATACATCTGAACAAGTGTTTAAAAATGTCCTTGACTATATTGAAGAGAAATCAATAGATCAACCACAAGAAGATGCAATAAAAAAGAATCGCTTATTACAAAATTATATAAAAGGATATGTAACAGGAGAAAACAATTTTCCTTTACCGGGAGTAAATGTTTTGGTTAAAGGTACACAGAAAGGTGGATTAACCAATTTTGATGGAAACTATGAGGTTGAGGCAAACCCCGGAGACATATTGGTTTTTTCGTATATTGGATTTGTCACCAAAGAAATTGTGGTTACCACAAATAATATAAATGTGACATTGAAAGAGGACGTAAATACTTTGGAGCAAGTAATTGTTACGGGATATGGAGTTCAAAGAAAATCCAGGCTAACCGGCGCTGTATTAAATGTAAATTTAAACGCAATTAATGCAATACCGAGGGCGGCTATACAAGAAAGTATTCAGGGAAATATTGCCGGGGTACTAGTTACTTCAGATAGTGGGCAACCGGGAGCGACTCCAAATGTGAGAATACGTGGTGTGGGGTCTTTTGAATCGGCATTTCCTTTATATGTGATTGATGGATTTCAGACAAAAGATGCGACTGTTATCACATCTCTTAACCCAAATGATATAGAAGCTATCTCTGTATTAAAGGATGCTGCGGCTACCTCGATTTATGGTGTGAGAGGAGCCAATGGGGTCATCGTTATAAAAACTAAATCGGGAGTAGCAGGTATAACCCAGGTTTCATATAGTATTCAATCGGGACTTTCATCTGCAACCGTAGCAGAACGTTTCAAACCTCTAAACACTCCAGAATTGCAAGAACTCCTGATAGAAGGACTTCAAAATGCCGGTATTCGAAATAATGATGCCGATGCCCTTGAATTTTTGGTGAATAATGGGTTTAATCCAAATGTGAATACCGATTGGTATGACTTACTTACCAGAGATGGATTGTATCAGCAACATAACCTTTCTATAAAAGGTGGCTCTGAAAATACGAGGTTTTATATTTCAGGAGGGTATTTTAATCAGGAAGGTGTCATTCTTGCTTCTCAACTCGAGCGTATGAATACAAGATTAAAAATTGAACATAGATTTACAGATAGACTGAAGGTCGATCTTAATATTTCATATAATAAATCTATTTCTAAAGTAAGACCAGATGGTGGGGCATTTGCAAATCCGGTACGATCCATCTATAGAATACGTCCAGACATATCTCCTTATAATGAGGATGGAACATTTAATTTTAATTTTAACGGTACACAGAACCCGGTCGCACAGGCCCAGGAAGAAATAAGGAAAAATATTGATCATAGAATACTGGCCGGAGCAGGAGTATCATATAAAGTTGCAAATGGACTTACTTTTGAGTCTTTGATCAATATGAATCAAACATTTCAGGATGAATTTATACGGCTGCCAGCTGGTTTTGGAGATGGATTACCTTCTGGAGGTAGAGGAGAACAGGATTCTAACTTCTTATTCTCCTGGTTATTTAGAAACTTATTGCGGTATGATCAAAACTGGAAGAATAATAGCTTAACTGCTTTTGGAGGTTATGAATTTCAAAAAACCAGGAATAAGTTAAGTGATCTTACCGTAGAAAATATTCCTGATGGATTTGAGGACTTAATTAATGGCAGTTTGCCAACATTGGCTGCTACCGAAAAAGAACAAAGCGGGTTGAATTCGATATTTCTTAATGCCGAATATGCACATAAAGAAAGGTATTTGATTAGTGGTTCTGTAAGACGTGACGGGTCTTCAAATTTTGGGAAAAATAATCGGTTTGCTGTATTCTGGTCTGTAGGAATGGGATGGAATATAGCCAATGAACCATTTATGGATTCTGTAAGTTTTGTAAATGATTTTAAATTGAGAACAAGTTATGGTGTAAACGGAAATGACCCTGAAACGGGAATATTAAATTTGTTTGGAGTTGATGATTATAATGGAAACCCCGGATTACTTTTTAATGCTGTAGGAAACCCCAATATTAAGTGGGAATTGAATAAAGCCTATAATATCGGCTTAGACTATGCCTTGTTTAATACCAGGATTCAAGGGAGTATAGATTGGTATACCAGAAAAACTACCGATCTTCTTAGGCAATTACCTATTTCGGCAGCAAATGGTGGTGGAGGCGAAGAAGATATTGATGAAACAAGTAATATTACTTCAAATATAGGATCGATGGAAAATACCGGAATAGAATTCAATATTACCACTCGAAATATAGTTTCAAATACAAGAGGATTCACCTGGACAACAAATTTTAATTTTACTGCCAATAAAAATGAAGTTACCAAGTTAACCGAAGAAGGGGGCCTACCTATCATTGAAGGAACCAGAATTACCGCCATAGGAGAGGATATCGAGACCTTTTATCTACCCAGATATGCCGGGGTAGACCCCGAAAACGGTAATGCACTTTGGTATACAGACAATACCAGGACAGTAGTAACCGCTATATACAATAATGCTGAAGCAGTTATTATAGGACATGCTACTCCAGATTTCTATGCAGGTCTTAGAAATTCATTCTCATACAAAGGAATCACCCTTGATTTTCAATTATACACAAACTGGGGAGGCCTCGTATACGATACATGGAACAGGTTTACCAATAGCGACGGATCTCGAAGACTCTCTTCTACCGGCAATGTAAGTCGTGGAACCTTTGAAAGAAGGTGGCAAAAACCAGGTGATATCACAGATGTTCCTGCTTTTGTATATGGTAATACGCAAACTGGTAGCTCATCGTTTAGATCCAGTAGATTTATATATGATGGCAGTTATGTAAGATTAAGAGAAATTACACTTTCGTATGATGTCCCATCTGATGCGATTTATAAAATAGGGCTTACCAATGCTCGTGTTTATATAAAAGGAAATAATCTATATACCTACATCAAAGATAGTAGATTAGAAAGAGATCCAGAGTCTGGGTCTGATGGTAGATTAAATCAGGAAATTCCTATTTCAAGAACTTTGTTTTTGGGTTTAGATATCATATTTTAAACAGATAATCATGAAAAAGCACATATATTATATACCTACACTCTTATGGTTCTTATTATTATCTTGTGAGGATACCCTGCAACAACGATTCTCTGATTCTATAGAGGTAGATCAAGCGATTGTAGATATAAACTCTCTAAATCTGGCAGCCAATGGCGCTTATAGTTTTCTTGCCAATCTTGGTCATTATAATAGAAATTTTATGTTGATACCAGAGATTATGTCTGATAATGCATTTATAGATGCCTTTGATAATACCGGTAGATTCTTGGATTTTGATAATTATATATTGAATTCTAATAACACCAGGGTCAAAGAGACCTATAATAATATGTCGCGCATTATTGCTACCACATCTATTGTGATTAACAAAGCCAATTTGCTGTCTTTTCCCGAATCAGAGCAAGAAGATGCAAATCAATATATAGGAGAAATGCATGCGTTAAGAGCATTGGCTTTTCATAATTTTCAGCTTTTATTTGCTCAGCCATACAATTTTACTGATGATGCTTCGCATCTGGGAGTTCCAATACCCGATTTTGAGTTATTAGGTGATGGTAGAAATGTTCAGGAACCGGGGAGAAGCACCACTGGCGAAGTTTACCAACAAATTGTAGATGATCTTTTAATCGCCATTGGTCTCATGAGCGTAAGATCAAAACCATTTAGAATAGATATCAATGCAGCCAAAGCTTTATTAGCAAGGGTATATCTGCATATGCAGAATTGGGAAGGAGCCCGGGATATGGCGACAGATGTGATTTTGAATGCTGCTGGCAAAAAGCTTTTACCCAGAGGTGAATATATTACTAGTTGGGCATTAGATTCAAATATGGAAACTTTATTTGTTGTTTCTAACACCGAAACCGATAATTCGGGCACAAATTCTATTGGCCATTTTTATCTAAATTTTAAAGATGCTTTTGCTACAGATGATTTTAAGAATACGTTGTCTGATACAGATGTGAGAAAAGAATTATATCCTGTAAGAAATAATGTAAACCTGGTAACAAAGTTTCCAAAAAAAAACCAAGATGATAACATACAGGTAATACGGTTATCTGAGGTATATTTGATAAAGGCCGAAGCACATGCACAATTAAATGAAACAAAAGATGCACAACAAGCACTCGATCTCATTATTCAACGAGCAGATTCTGAAACGATTTCACCATCTACAGAAACCGGGCAAGCATTGCTTGATAAAATTTTGTTAGAAAGAAGAAAAGAATTGGCATATGAGGGTTTTCGGCTTTTTGACCTTACACGATATAGAATCACCTTCAATAAGTCCAGACAAAATGCAGGCCCTATCAAAATTGTTGCACCGGCCAACAGGACAATACTGCCAATACCGATCGATGAAATCAATATAAATCCAAATATAGCCAATCAACAAAACCCAGGGTATTAAATTCATTACCCCATTACATAAAAAATAAACAATGAACACAAAACTTCTTAAAATTAGTATTGCTCTTTGCATTTTACACGGTTTTAGCGGGTATACACAAAAAGCAATTTTGGCAGAAAAATCATACACCAAAGAACTAATCAAAATTGTAAAAAACAAAACGGTACAACTGGCTATGCAAACCATTGATGCGATAGATACCGAAACCATCAATAACATGATAGTACTTACCGAAATTGCTGCCCCGCCATTTAAAGAAAATAAAAGGGCAGAAAAATTTATGAAAATGTTTGTTGAAACTGGAGTAGATAGTGTGTGGATCGATAAAGAAGGTAATGTACTGGCTTTACGAAAAGGAAATAAAAGAAATAAAACAGTGGTGCTGGATGCACATATGGATACTGTTTTTCCTGAAGGAACAGATGTTACTGTAAAAAAAGACGGACAAACATATACGGCACCGGGTATTGGAGATGATACGCGGGGAATGGCCATGCTTATTGCAGTGCTAAAGGCAATGAACAAAGCTTCAATAGAAACTGAAAGTGATGTTGTTTTTGTGGGAACCGTAGGAGAGGAAGGATTGGGTGATCTTAGGGGGGTAAAACATTTATTCAGTAATGCATCCGATATCAAGATTGATTCCTGGATATCCATCGATGGTGGAGATAATGAACGTATCGTTAATAGCGGCCTGGGGTCGAAACGTTATAAAGCGATATTTAGAAGTACGGGAGGACATTCCTGGGGTGCATTTGGTTTGGCAAATCCACACCACGCTTTAGGGAATGCTATTGCAGTGTTTGTAGAAGCAGCTACAAAATATACCATGGAAGGCCCTAAAACCTCGTTTAATATCGGTAGAATAGGAGGAGGGACCTCGATAAATTCTATCCCTTTTGAATCCTGGATGGAAGTAGATATGAGATCTTTAAGCCCCGAAAGATTATTAGAAATAGACAGTATTTTTAAAATAAGCATGAAAAAAGCCGAGACTGCCTATAACGCATCCGGTATAAAAGACAAAGTAACCTTAGAAATAAAACCAATCGGAGATCGGCCATCGGGAAAATTATCTGAAACTACACCTTTGGTACAAAGAGCAATTGCATCAGCGAGCTCTTTAGGCTTTGTTCCCAAATTAAGTACAGGATCAACCAACAGTAATATTCCTATAGCAAAAAATATTCCTGCAGTAACTATCAGCAGAGGGGGTAAAGGAAGTGGGGCGCATTCGTTAAATGAAAGCTGGACCAACATAAATGGAGCTAAAAACATTAAATTAGCACTACTTGTTACATTGGCTGAAGCCGGATTGGTACATTGACCGCAAATACTCTTACCTTCTATTCAAAAAATGATATATTGTGTACAAAAGCATTGTGTTTTGTAAATCGAATGTTGATCATGAACTATAAAATTCTTAATGAAAAGCTCGTTTATGATGGCTTTTTCAAAGTAAAGAAAGCGGTGATTACTCATGATCGCTTTTATGAGAACCAACCAATAACATATACCCGTGAAGTAGTAGACAGAGGAGATTGTGTTGGGGTTTTATTGTATGAAAAAGATACAGACCGGGTATTATTTATCAATCAATTTCGATACCCTACCATAAAAAGCAGTGATGGCTGGTTTTTGGAAATCCCTGCCGGATCCCTGGAAGATAATGAAGACCCTGTGCAGTGCGCTATTCGGGAGGTTGCAGAAGAAACAGGGTATCATGTGGGTCATTTAGAGCATATTACTACGTTTTATGCTACCCCGGGAAGTTCTACAGAGCGTATGTATTTATATTACGGAGAAGTTACCGAAGATGATCAGATATATCATGGTGGAGGGGTGAAGGAAGAAGATGAAGATATTCAATTATGCAAATATCCAGTCCCTGAAATTGAAGCCTTACTGAAATCTAATACCATAAACGATGCAAAATCGATTATTGCATTACAGTGGTTTATGATGAGTAAATTTGATTAAGAACACGTTTACATTCTTTTTAAACATGCAGATTAGACTTTTCTATGAACTTCTTTAGACTATAATATGCTAAAATCCAATTTGTTTTTTCACTCCCTCTGCCAGATATGCTATAAACCAAGAATTCTAAATGTATATCCGTAATTATACCAGTAGTAATTTCATAATATAGAAAATTCAGTTACTCCCTTTAGGGTTGGGGGTATATAACTGAATTTTCAGCATTTTCTTTTTACCCCATGTCCCTAAAGCCCGCCTGAATGACATAGTCGGGCAGGGGTAAAGAAAATGCCTGAAGCTTTTTTACTGGTATAATTGCGGATATACATAAATTCTATTATTTATTTTAAATTACATAAAATAAAATCCAGTTTCTTATTTGTATTTAGATTTTGGCTAAACGAATCGGTAATATGCATGCTTTTATTTGCCAGCCCCAGTTTTTGAAGCCTTTTGATACTTTCTTTATCTTCGAGTGTTACCTTACCGGTTAACAATATATCCATATCGTGATCATTATGGTAGTAATCATAAATTTTTTTAAGTCCGGTGAGGTATAGGTAGTCTTTGGTAAACCCACCACCGCGATGTGCCCGTAAAGTAATTTGCCAGGCATTTTCACGATCTAATTTATATTGGCTGTATAACAGGTCAAAAGTATCTTTAAAATCATATCCTTTTATGAGACTATCGGCAGCAATAACACGGTAGGCCAGTTCTTTCATTCTGCGCAAAGTAAGGCAACCAGACAGATATTCGCTAAAAACCGCCAATCCTTCTTGAGTTTCAGTATTATTTACAAAACCATTAGAAAATATTTTTAAAGGTTGACTTTTACCATTGAAAGTGGTTACCATATGCACACCGATCTCATGATTGGCCAAAACTTGTAATTCATTATCACTGAAATGATAGTTTTTTTTCAGTAGCAAAGTCTCTGAGGCATTGAGTACCATAGCCGAAGCAGAGATATGTGTAGATTTCTTAATATTGAAGGTAAAAGCATAACGCTTTGCAAACTCTCTGAAATATGTTTCAGCATCATCAACACAATGCATCTTTATAGCAGTGCTCTCAGGAATTTCATCTTCAAAATGAAGAATAAAACGCGCATTTTCGACATCGCGTTCTTTTGGCGTCCCAAAAACTTTTAAAGAATTATAATAAAAACCCTTTCCAGATCCAATAGTTTCTATACATTGTATTAATCCCGAATACTCATAGATAATATCCTGGTATAACTTTCTTATATGATCATCTTTGATGTGTTCTAGTTGTTGATTAAAAAACAACCGCTGCATCTTGTAAGGATTAAATTTAATCTTGCGATAATTAAAAACCGGGTTTTTCCTGTATTTGCAAGCAAAGAAATTCTTTTTCTCCTGTTCGATATTTAGAGGGTTCAGGTAGTTAAGAAGTTCAATATTCTTAACCAGGCTATCCAGGTTTTGATCTATTTCAAAAAGATTACGATACGTTTCTACAACATCTACGATCATTATATGCTAAATTCTGATTATCTCACTATTGGAAAACACAAACTAACTGCAAAAAACGGAAATTAACAAATAGCGGACAGAATCTTACGCAATAAAGTGATTATAAAATGTTTTCGCATGTTGCGGAAGCTTTGTCTGGAGGCCTTGTTCAATAGCCCACACTACTTCGGGGTACACAATATAGTTTAATTCATGGCAGTATATTTTTGAAAACTCTGTAGCCAAAACTAAGGTGTTCTTAAAGTTTTGGGTAATGTATTTCAAGAAATACCCATTACCATAAAAAGTATCATTAATACCCGAGGTGGTTTTTATATTATGAGGTAACCGAATTTGAGATAGGGTAGAAGACCATGAATTTACAAACTTCGCATACCTGGCATTGTCAATATTTGTAGTTCCCAGATTGATTACCGGAACCTCCCGATCCCATCTTCTCCAGTTGTAAGAATGCATATCATATACAATGGCAGCACCATATTTGGATTCGATTTTAGAAACCAAAGCATGCACTACGGTATAGAAGTTATGATGCTTTTCTAAAGAGCGGTCTTTAATTTCAGGCGGTAAAGGCTTTTTCCATAATTCTTTTCCCCAGGCATCCTCATAAATAGCAACTTGGGGGGCTCTATTAAGGTCATATTCAAACCGTGAGTCACATCCGGCAATAACTATAGGATGATTTTGTACCATTTGCCTTGTCGCCGGATCTTCTTCATACCAACGATCATATTCGGTACGAAGGCAATTTTCCCATAATTCTCTGCTAAACTGATGACCATCATGCACTGCACCGCAGATATAATGCGCGTATGAATCAATTTTTATGGTAAAAGAATAATCTTCTGCAACCGCATAAAACGGCTCTTCTGCTTGTATTTTGGTGATAATTTCCTTGACCGTAAGCTTATGCATCGTCTACCGTTTTTCTAAGCTTTGCTTTTCTGTCAAAACGGCTTACACGCTGCACGACCTTATCCTCAATAAAATCAATCACTTTCTCTTGTAATTTTACTTTGTATTTTTTATTAATATAGGTAATGCCGCCCGGGCTCATCACATTTACTTCAACCAGCATCCCATTGATCACATCAATGCCAACAAAATACAATCCGTCTTTTACCAATTTCGGTCCAATTTTGCGGCATAGTTCTTTTTCTTGCTTGGTTAATGAATGTTTCACTACAGAACCACCTGCGGTAACATTAGATCTATGATCGTCTTCTCCCGGGATTCTACGCATGGCTCCAATAGGTTTTCCATTTAAAATCAGGATACGAACATCTCCCTGATCGGCACCTTCAATATAATCCTGAAGTATCACATAATTGGTAGATCCATCCTTGTTATCAATATAAAAATCGAGTAGTGATCTTATACTGGTCATTGCTCTTTTTTCAATCAATATTACCCCCGAGCCACCAAAACCGTTAAGAGGTTTTAAAATCATCTTATCATTTGGGGCTTCTTTGATCATGTTGATCAGGTAATCTTTATTTTTGGTAACGTGGGTTTTAGGAATAAAATGCGTTTCAATATCATCAAAAGCGGCAGTGTACAGCTTATTATTGGACCTGCGTATACCATCGATATCATTCATAATAAATACATCATCTTTTACCGAATCCAAAAAATTGAGCATGATCATATCGAGTGGAGGATTGCTGCGTAAAATAATCACATCAAACCCTGCCAGTGGTAACATTTCATCCCTAAATATGGTTTTGGCATGAAAAGATTTTAATGATGAAGATATTTTTTCAGGACGGTTAATGACTTTACAAAAAGAATAGGTCACACTATCCCGTATCGTTAAATTAGATGGAGTAGCAAGAGCAACACCGTGTCCCCGTTTAACACATTCATGAATTAACGTTAGGGAAGTGTCATTTTCGGGAATAATTTCTTCCCATGAGTACATTAAAAAGCAAACATTCATTATTGATGATTTTTGAGAAGTAAAATTTACATTTTTTAATTTAAAAATCAGAAAAAACTTAAAACAAAATTTAGAGTATGAACTCGTCTTGACTTTTTATAACTCCCTATAAAAAGTCAAGACGAGTTCTATGTTTAAAAACCCTATTTCCTGAAAACTATTCATTTTTCAGCTCATATTCTTTTTAAACATGCTTTTAGCCATTAAAAAACAACAAGATTATCCACAATCCAGATCAATCGTCACCTTTTTCATTTTTTTCCAGACTTGATGTTCAGGAGGTTGAGGAGAAATATTGAATAGCACCAGATGCTTATTGTTATTTTTACAAAATGTATACTCCACAATGATATTTAAATTCACTTCTTTTTTTGTGGTAAATGCGTCATAGGTCAATATTTTCCCTACATACACAGAATCATTGATCTTCTCAAAAAAAGCTTTAGATTTAGGAATCTCTTTGAAAAGTTTTAGATTCATTTTTGTCACCATACGCATCAGGCCATCAAAATAGATTTCCATTTCAGATTCGAGTTTTTGTGTAGATAAGTCGGGGTTTTGGTCTATATCCCAAAGAAAGACATACGAAAAGTAGTCTGTAGCCCCTTCTTCTCCCCAGCCAGGTGCAAAACGCACATATTCTACACCAGTATATGCTAATGATGAGGCAAATTTCAATGGAAATTCAATAACTTCGCTCCGCCAACCTTCGGGAGCGAGGAGTGGATTGTGTGGATTGTTTTCGCTGCCACATTGAAAAAACAACATCGTTATTATAATAAAAGGTATGGTTTTTGCTAAATTCATATCAAAGCTCTAAATTTATTAACAAAAGTACTAAATTGTTTAATTCCAAATTTTTAATAAATTTGTGTTAAAGGGAAAAAAGAATACTAAACCTACAAAATGAATTATTATAGAACATTATTACTAGTATCCGTTTTTGCAATTCAGATGGCCCCAGCTCAGACTGAAGCAGAAGACCGAATAGAAGCCGAGATTATTAATGTCCAAAGGACGATTGTTGCCAAACTTACCGGCCACGAACCCATTAAAGGAAGAAAGAGATTAACGAGCAGAACAAGCACTTCTGAGAGGAAAATTACTGCCGATTTTTTATTTAACACTTTAAAAGGTGCCGGGTTTAAAGCCCAGAGAAACAATTATAACGTTAAGGATAAAAAGGGAAATCAATATACAGGTGTCAATATATTTGCTGAGATCCCTGCGACCAATGGCAGTAATGAATATGTGGTTCTTGCTGCACATTATGATACTGTAAAAGATAGCCCGGGAGCAGTTCATAATGCTACCGGTATTGCAATCGCTTACTATGTGGCGCAAAAAATAGCAAAATTAAGGACACGTAATAAAGGCTTTATGATTGTGTTTTTTGATCATTGGAAAAGTAATATGATAGGCGCCAGAATGTTTACAAAGAAGCTGAAAGATGAAAAGTATACGATACATTCTATGCATCGATCAGACTATATGGGCTGGGATAATGATGAAGACAGGGCAGTAGAATTATTAGCTTCAAATATCAGCTTAGAGTCTTTATATCGAATAGAATCACCTGTGCCTATTTATAAAAGAACAGTGGCTGTGCCTGAAAGTAGATTTTTTGCAAATTTCGGATATGAAACGGTAACGCTTACTGCCGAGTTGAGAAATGCAGATAACTCACCATTTGTAAGACAAAGTGCTGATAAATATACAACAGTCAATTTCAAATATCTGGCATCTACTACAACCATTGTGTATAATGTCATGAAATCGTTGGCATCAGAATAAAAAATGGCTCTAGTTTAATTAGCGTTGGTGTTTTTAATTGATAAACCTTTCATCCCATCCCTGTCTGCCGGACAGGCAGGCCCAACCCCTGTCCGACTGGCCAGGCGGGCTTCCCAAAGGGAAGGTGGTAAAAAAGTCCTTTCCTTCGGAAAGGATTTAGGATAGGATACATTGCTATTTGTCAAGCAAATAAATATCTTACAATTACCAACGCTATATTAAACTAGAGCCTAAAAAATGTATTTCTATTTCAACAGAAACTCCTTCAATTCTGAATATGTTTTTATAGGAATACTTTTCTTTTCTTTATCCATCACTTTTTGGATTTGAGTTGGTATTTCTACCGAAACATCCAGGGTTTCCTCTACAATATCTAAAAACTTAACAGGGTGTGCAGTTTCCAGAAATATACCATATTCACTACTGCTTAATGCTTGTTTTTTAAGACCCAAATAGCCTACAGCGCCATGTGGATCGGTTATATATCCTGTTTTGGAAAAAACATGCTTCATAGCTTCTCTGGTTTGATCATCGTTAAAACTAAAGGCCGAAAAACTACTTTTCAGGTCTTTAAAATTATTATTAAATAGTTTTTGTATTCTGATAAAATTACTGGGATTACCAACATCCATAGCATTGGATATGGTAGCTTTAGATGGTTTTGGATCATATTTTTCGGTTTCCAGATATCGAACCACGGTATCATTACTATTGGTAGCTGCAATAAAATGCTTTACAGGCAATCCTAGTTTTTGGGCAACAATACCGGCACAAATATTTCCAAAATTTCCGCTAGGCACAGAAAAAACAATATCTTTTCCTTTGTTTTTTACTTGTTTGTAAGCGAATAAAAAATAAAGTAGTTGTGGCAGCCATCTGGCAACATTTATCGAATTGGCAGATGTTAATTGTTTATGATCGGTGATACTCGTATCTAAAAAAGCTGTTTTTACCATCTCCTGGCAATCATCAAATACTCCATCAACTTCTAAAGCAGTAATATTTTTCCCCAGTGTGGTTAGCTGCTTTTCCTGTATTTCACTTACTTTTCCGGTGGGATACAGGATTACTACATCTACACCTTTTACGCCCAGAAATCCATTGGCAACTGCCCCGCCAGTATCTCCGGAGGTAGCTACCAAAACGGTGACATGATTTTCGTTATTCCTGTTAAAATACTCCAGGCAACGAGCCATAAAACGTGCTCCCACATCTTTAAAAGCCATAGTAGGGCCATGAAATAACTCTAGTGTTCCTATAGTATCATCAATTTGAATCACCGGGAAATCAAAGCTCAACACATCGGCAAGGATATCTCTTAGCACAGGTTCCGGGATTTCATCTCCCACAAATTGCCGAATCGCCTGATAGGCGATCTCTATAGTATCCAGGTCTTCTATATGCTCAAAAAAAGAGTTGGGCAGGGGAGTTATCCTCTCAGGAAAGTACAGTCCGCGATCTGGGGCCAATCCTTTGATTACAGCTTCAGAGAAGCTTACATTGGGTGCGTTGTTGTTTAAACTATAATAGTGCATTATTTTTATATACTTTTCTGTGAACTCATTTAAACGATTGCCGAAAATTCTATTTCTACCAACATTTCCGGCGAAATCAGTTTTGATACTTCAACCATAGTAGTTACAGGTCTTGTACTACCAAAAAATTCACCATGTGCTTTACCAATCAGTTCCCATTTAGAAATATCGGTACAGTACATTCTTGTTCTTATAACATGGCTCAAATCTGCGCCAACTTCTTTTAATGCTTTTTCTGCAATTTTGATGATTGCTACGGTTTGTTCATATTCATTGGCTCCTTTGGCAGTCGTACCAGAGATTTCTATAGTATCACCGACTTTAATGGCCCTGGAGTATCCTACAATATCTTCCCAGGGAGCTCCTGTAGCTATTTTTTTGATTTTTTTCATCTATTCATTAATTATTTTAATTCCATGATCATTAATTTTAGAAACATGAATATCAAAGTCAAGTCCTGTTTTATCGTATACTTTGCAGATGGCTTCTGCAACGGCATTTGCTGTTTCCATACCTTTGTTCAATGCAAAAATTGATGGTCCCGAACCAGAAATACCGCATCCTAATGCACCTTTTGCGATTGCCGCATCTTTTACCGCTTTAAACTCGGGGATTAAGATAGATCTCATTGGTTCTATGATGACATCTTCAAGGCTACGCCCAATAAGAGCATAATCTTCTGTGAATAATCCTGCTACAAGCCCACCGACATTTCCCCATTGCTGAATCGCTTGCCTCAGCTTAACATTATGCCTGATAACCGATCTCGAATCTGAAGTTTTTACTTCGATCTGCGGATGAATCACGGTCATTACAAGATCTTTTGGGGTATGAAGCTTGATCACATCCAAAGGATTATAACTTCGCACCAAAGTAAAACCACCTGATAAAGCGGGAGCCACATTATCTGCATGAGCGTTACCACTTGCCAGTTTTTCCCCTTCCATTGCAAATTTTATAAGCTCATGCACCGTAAAAGGTTGGTCTAAAAGATGGTTCACAGCCCAAACGGCACCTGCGCTGCTGGCAGCACTGCTCCCGATACCGCTGCCGGCTTTAATTTTTTTGTAAATTTCTATCTCCACACCCACATCGTTACCATATGCAGCCAATAAAGCCTGTACTGCAACACCTGCAACATTCTTATGAGTCTCCATCGGAAGATTGGCTCCATCTATTCTGGTAATCTTCACTCCGGGTTCTGAGGTGAGTGTAATTACCATTTCATCTCCAACGGTATCCAGGCAACATCCTAAGATATCAAATCCACAGGAAAGATTGGCAACTGTAGCAGGAGCAAATATTTTGATACTTTTCATTACATAGTTTTGGTGTTACGTCATATTTTGTGTTTAACAGCCACGAATGCTACCCAACTCATTTTTTTCCAATTCTGATGATATCTGCAAATATTCCTGAAGCAGTTACAGCGGCTCCGGCTCCGGCTCCTTTAACTATCAACGGCTGTTGTGGGTATCGATCTGTATAAAAAAGAACAATATTATCACTTCCTTCCAGGTTATAGAAAGGGTGACCTGCCGGTATATGCTGTAATCCTACTTTTGCTTTTCCATCTTCATACTGTGCTACATATTTTAAGCGACACTCCTTTCGGTTGGCTTCATCAAGAATTTCTTTAAAATGGTCTTCATATTGCTGTAAAGATTCAAAAAAATCATCGACGTTATCAGTTTCCAGACTCTCTTTTGGCAGAAACGCTTCATTATCTATATGCTCCAGTTCCATTACTTTTCCACTCTCGCGGGCAAGGATCAGGATTTTACGGGCAACATCAACACCGCTTAGATCTATTTTGGGATCTGGTTCGGTATATCCTTCCTGCTGTGCTTGTTTTACAATATCATAAAAAGTAACTCCTTCTTTGTAATTATTAAATACAAAATTAAGGCTGCCAGATAAAACAGCTTGTATTTTATGAATAGTATCTCCTGAAGCTATTAAATTATTTAATGTATCGATGATTGGTAAACCTGCTCCCACATTGGTTTCATATAAAAACGAGGCACTGAACTTTCGGGACAGGCCCTGCAAGGCCGAGTAGTTAACATATTCATCGGCACAAGCAATCTTGTTACAGGTTACAACAGCCATACTTTCTGCAAGGTAATGCTTATACACTTTTGCAATATCAGGATTGGCGGTATTATCCACAAAAATAGCATTACGAAGGTTCATTTCCTTTGCTTTGGTAAAGAACAATTCGGCATTGGCTTTTTCTCCCGAGGAAAGCTTTTCTTCCCAGGAGCCCAGCTGGATACCAGACTCGTTAAATACCATTTTTCTGGAATTGGAAATAGCCACCACTCTTATTTTTAAACGTAGTTTATCTTTAAGATAGTTTTTTTGCTGCTCGAGCTGCTCAAGCAACTTACTCCCCACATTTCCAACACCCGTAACAAATAGATTCAGTTGTTTGGTTTTTACTTCAAAGAATCGTTCGTGCAAAGTGTTCAGTGCTTTTTTGATATCTTTTTTCTCAATCACCACAGAAATATTCTTTTCTGAAGCTCCCTGGGCAATCGCTCTGATATTCACATTGTTTTTACCAAGGGTGCTAAACATTTTTCCGCTTAGTCCCTGATGGTGATACATATTATCTCCAACCAGCGCCACTATAGCGACATCATTTTCAATTTTTACTGCATCCAGTTTATGTTTTGAGATCTCGAATTCAAAAGCAGTATCCAGAATAGCTTTTGCTTTTTCTGCATCTGTTACTTCTACTGCAAGACAGATAGAATGTTCTGAAGAAGCTTGTGTAATTAGGATGACATTGATATTTTCTAAGAATAACGCTTCAAATAACCGTTTTGAAAACCCTGGAATCCCAACCATTCCACTTCCTTCCAATGAAATGATCGCAATATCATCAATATGACTGATACCGGTTACCGGTTTTTTTCTCTCTTCTACCTGCCGGGTAATATGCGTTCCCGGATCCTGAGGGTCAAATGTATTTTTAATTAGTATGGGAATATCTTTTTCCAGTACCGGATGGATAGTAGGAGGATAGATCACCTTAGCACCAAAGTGCGAAAGCTCCATAGCTTCCTGATACGAAATGTGACGTACCGGTTTTGCCTGTTTTACTAGTTTTGGATTGGCAGTATACATCCCGTTAACATCGGTCCAGATCTGTAATTCGTTTGCATCTACCGCTGCAGCAATAATGGCTGCGGTAAAATCTGAACCTCCTCTTCCTAGTGTTGTAGGTTCTCCCTCCTGTGTTCTGGCTACAAAACCGGGAAAAAGACTTACTCTATGGGTATTGTTGTTTATAAAAGTTGTGATTCTGCGATTGGTTTCTTTATAATCAACGGCAACTTTAGCATGTACTGTTTTGATAATAAAATCCTGTGAATCCTTCAATATAATATCCAATCCTTTTACTTTGCCAGCTTCGACAATAATATATGAGGAAAGCATCTCACCAAACCCCGCAATAACTGCAGCGGTTTTAGTCGATAATTCACTTAATAAAAATACCCCTTCGCATAAGGATTCTAATTTGTTGAGTTCGGCTTTAACTTTGCTGATAATAGCACTTTGTGATACTACCGGAATCAGATCTTTTACAGCCTCAAGATGTCTTTTCTCGATTTCTGCCAGCGTGTTTTTATACCTTTCGTTGTTGGTAGCAGCCTCTTCACCGGCTTGTAAGAGTAAATCTGTAACCCCACCCAGAGCAGATACTACGATACATAAAGATTGTTTTTTTGACTGCTGCTGTATGATGTCTATAACACTTTCTATAGTAACAGCATTGGCAACCGAAGAACCTCCAAATTTCAGAACGTTCATACTATATTTTTTAAAATTTAATTATTTTGACAGAGATTATTTTCGGTAGCTCTTTATCTTTCTATAAACTACGTACTTGTTACGGTGGTGATATATAAATAATTAACCCCTAAGGGTAATAATAGCAATAGTACGCGTAATAGAAGTACTCCCGGATACGGTAATCGTTCCTAAGGTAATCAACAAAGCCGAGATAAAAACGGTACTAATCATTAGTTTGCTTTATATTGGGATGTCAAAAGTATAATTTTTTACTTTTAAAGAAAATAAAATTAACACCATCCTTAAACTTTTGTTAATTCAATAATTTAACTAGAGTTTGGTTACGAAATTCATAAAAAATATAGTAAGTACACCTCTATGAAAATATTTTCTGCACAACAAATGCGAATGGCCGATGAAGCCACCATAGCGAATGAAAAAATCTCTTCTCTCGAATTGATGGAGCGGGCAGCTACAAAAATTTTTGATTTGATTCACAACAGATTGCAGGGCGCTCCCGTTCTTATTCATGTTTTTTGTGGTATTGGAAACAACGGGGGTGATGGTCTGGTTATTTCAAGATTGCTGGTAACACATGGATATCAAGTGAAAACCTATATCGTAAATTTCAGTGATAACCGGTCAAAGGATTTTTTGGCTAATTACGATCGCCTTAAAGAGATAGCTAAAGAATGGCCGATACAGCTTAAATCTGAAGAAGATTTTCCTGAAATTCAACCTCAGGATATGGTAATTGATGCAATTTTTGGCGTTGGGTTAAACAGGCCTTTGGTATCCTGGGTGATTTCTTTGATAAAGCATATAAACAATTCAAAGAGCTTTACACTTTCTGTAGATATGCCATCGGGTTTATATGCCGATAAAGGGCCAGATGATGTAGAAGGAGTTATTTTTGCTGCGGTGACAGTTACATTTCAATTACCCAAATTAGTGTTCTTTCTTCCTCAGACAGGCAGCTATACACAAGAGCTGGAAGTGATTGATATCGGACTGGATTCTGTTTTTCTGGCACAGCATTCGGGGGTTGGTGAATTAATAAATAAAGCTGAAGTACTGCCCCTGTATCGTTCCCGAAGTAAATTTAGTCATAAAGGCACCTATGGACATTGTGTATTGGTGGGAGGAAGTTATGGGAAGATAGGGAGTGTTGCACTGGCAACAAAAGCAGCATTGCGCACCGGGGCAGGTCTGGCAACGGCTTATATACCAGAATGTGGTTATGAGACAGTTCAAACATCGGTTCCTGAAGCCATGGTAATTACCAATGACGACGATGAATTAGCAGAAATCCATCTCGATTTTGAACCCTCTGCAGTGGGAATCGGCATTGGATTAGGTACTGGTAAAAAAACCATAAAGGCTTTTGGTGAATTCTTAAAAAAGAATACTTCACAGCTTGTGATAGATGCCGACGGGATCAATATTATGGCAAAACACCCCGAATTTCTGGAATATATTCCTGAGAAGACAATTTTAACACCACATCCAAAAGAGTTAGAACGCTTAATCGGGACCTGGAAAGATGATTTTGACAAGATTGAAAAGGTAAAAGCATTCTCAAAACAACATCACTGTATTGTGATCATCAAAGGTGCTAATTCTATCACAATAGCAGGAGATCAGATCTATGTAAACAATACCGGAAATCCCGGGATGGCTACAGCAGGTAGTGGCGATGTGCTTACCGGTATGATCACCGGTTTACTTTCGCAGGGCTATGATCCTTTGCATGCTGCTGTTTTTGGAGTGTATTTACATGGAAGTGCCGGTGATATCGCTGCCCGGAAAGTTGGTTTTGAAGCACTTATAGCAAGTGATATCATCTCACATATCGGAGCCTCATTTCTGGAATTATTTACAACCCCGGGCACAGCCAATGAGCAATCGTAAATACAGAAGTATTTTAACTAAAAATAAACTGCTTTGTCACAATTTCGCAGGCTTTTTTGAGTTATTTCTTTTAATAATTATTATAACAAAAAAGCAAAATGATGACAAGAAAGATTTTAATTTTAACAAGCCTATGTATGGCAGTACTATTCCCTTCGTGTTCTAGTGATGACGGGCCACCTGTAGCCAGGATGCAATTAGATACTATTGGATTGCAAACGCTTACCGGCGGTACAACCTATCAGGGTTGGCTTATCGTGGATGGACAACCCAAACCTACTGCAAGGTTTACAAATCCTACAGGAATAGTTAATTTAGACGTATTGGCATCAGATGCCGAAGATGCTACACAGTTTGTACTTACTATAGAGCCTGTAGGAGATGCAGATAACATACCTTCTAATGCTAAGATATTAACAGGTGATTTTAGTGGTACCGCAGCACAGCTTAGTTTTCAACCGGTTGTAGCTGACCTTTCTACTACATCGGGGCAGTTTTTCTTAGCTACCCCTACGGATAACGCTAATGGTGTCGATAATGATAATGATGAATTTGGGGTATGGTTTATGGATGGTGCTAATGCTCCTGGTTTGGTTTTGCCAGACCTTGCCAGTGGGTGGAAATATGAAGGATGGGTAAAATTTGATAATATTACTTTATCTACGGGTACTTTTTCTAAAGTTGATGTGACCGATGATGGAAATTTCTTTAAAGGCTCAGGAGGAGAAGTTCCTGGTTTTCCCGGAGAGGACTTTCTTGTGATACCGAGTCAGATTCCTTTAACCGGGATTACTATGCCGGCTTCTGTAGCCAGTAAAAAGGTAATAATTACCGTAGAACCCTACCAGGATAATGATCCCGCACCATTTTTTATAGAACCGCTTAGTGGCACTGCAGGAATAACAACCGGACCCGATAACCCGGTGATGATGATTTCAAACACTGCTGTTCCTTCGGGACAAATTACCAGACCGAATTAGTGTAATGTGTATAGAAACCTTTTAAGAACTTCCGCTTTTATTGGCGGGGGAGTTTTTTGTTGGTGTTATTCTTGCTCAAAAGAAAGCAGGAAAAATCCTTTAAATAGTTTTTCTGCCTTTTTTCTTTCTGCTTCAGAAATAGGATTATGATCCAAAATCAATCCTGCCAATGGATACCTCTCGGTTTCATATACTTCCGGAATCGTCTGGATGTTATTATTGTTGATATGTACCATAAATAAAGAGCGCATAGTAGTGAAAACTTCCGGTAATTCCTGAAATTGATTATGTCCTGCATGAATCACCCAGGTTTTTCTCATTCCGGCCATTTCATAGGGTAATGTTTTCAAGCGATTGTATTCCAGATAGAAATAATGTACCTGATTTAGGTTTTCTATCGTTTTTGGCAGCGCTTCCAGATCGTTATGATCAAGCCAGAGCGAATAAAGATTGGGTAACTTACCCAAAAGCTTGTAGCTATTTTCATCGTGTAGGGCATTATATGACAAATTCAGGTCTTTTATCGATGCCACCTCTACAATAGCGTCAGGAAGTTCTTTGATATTATTTCCTTTTAGACTTAAAAACTCTATAGGAAGCTTTGCAAGAAGGCCGAAAGTATGCTCAAGATCCAAATTTGGATTGTATGCCAGTGATAGTTGCTTTAGATTAGAAAATTGCAGGATTGATTCTGGTAATTGAATGATACCCAGGCTGTCTAAACTGAGTACTTCAAGGGTATTGGCATTTTTTAGCTTTTGAAATACTTTATCCAGATCGATACCTTCATTGTTACTTAAATTCAATGCTTTAAGATCTTTTAATGCTGAAATTGATTCAGGTACCGAATCCAGCTGTTGCAGACTCAGGTCCAGCCGATATACCTTTGAAGTTTCCACTTCAGGAATAGCAGTAAAGGTATTACTATAGAATGTTGTATAGGTATTACAGCTACTATGTACGATTGTTAATGCTATTATTATATATGTACACCATCTTCTATTCATCTGCAATCTCTTTAAAAAAGACATTCCCTGTAATTTCGAGATACAGCTTATCTTTGGTTGCTACCTGCCAGGGAAAACGTGGGTTTAACCCCATACCATCATGAAGCTTGTTCTGAATATATGCTCCGGCTTTTTGACTGTTGATTCCCAGTTTGGTATGCACGGCATACACATCTTCCTGATAGGTGCCATAGCCATATACATTTCCATAAAACAAATTGTTATATGGGGGCAATGTAAACCAAACATTCTTGCGGCCATCATCAGAATTTAAAGGATTTCTTGGAGATTGGCGGTAATCTGGCCTGGGAGTAAACAGATCGATACCAAATCCCAGCTGGAATGCTGTATCAAAATCTTCGATTTTGGTAAATCCTATATCCAGGGTTCCGGTAACCCCATAATCGGTACCAGCACCATCAAACCACCCGATTTTAAAATCATTTAAGAAGGTAAAATGAATATGATGACTGGCATTACTAAATCGCATAAGCAACGCACCGCGTTTGAGTCCATAAGATTTTAGCGTTTTTGGCAACACATCCTTACTGAATCCAAATCCAAGTCCGTTAAATCCTCCTTTACCTTCAGGATTAAAAATAATGGCATTATTCATATTAGAAACTGAAGACCCCAGCAGGTTGCTGTTTTTTCCGATACCGGCTAAGGCAAAAAACTCATAAGAATATGCAAAACCCGATGTTGCCACTGTATGTCGCTTTAAGAATTGATACGATGCCAAAGACAAGCCACTTTCCACAGAAATATCACCATAATTAAGGGTTCCGAATCCAAAAGCTCCCAGTTTTAGCCATTGATTTTGGTTTCCCAGGGTGATTTCGGCTTTTAAGAGGATACCACTATCTGCCTGTAACTGTTGAGAATATAGTGTAGAACAGCTTAAGGATATAAAAAAAGTGATCACTGTTCTTACGATGTTTTCTGGCATATTATCTCCTTGGATGAAAATTATGTATCACTTCGCTCAAATGGCTACGGTCGATGTGCATGTATATTTCTGTAGTCGTAATGCTTTCATGACCAAGCATTAATTGTATCGCTCTCAGATCGGCGCCATTTTCTAACAGATGGGTGGCAAAGGAGTGCCTGAAGGTGTGCGGACTTACATTTTTATGAATCCCCGCCTTTGCTACCAATCGCTTTATAATGGTAAAAATCATGGCTCTGGTGAGCTGTTTTCCCCTTCGGTTTAAGAATAAAGTGTCTTCATGTCCTTTTTTAATATCGATATGATTACGTATTTCGTTTGCATAGATATTAATAAATTTCTGGGTAGCATCGCCGATAGGAACAAATCGCTGTTTGCTTCCTTTTCCGGTAACGCTTATATATCCTTCATCAAAAAAGAGGTTGGATAATTTTAAATCGATGAGTTCACTTACCCGTAAGCCGCAACCATACAGGGTTTCTATAATCGCCCGATTGCGTTCCCCTTCGGGTGCCCCCAGGTCGATTTGAGCGATGATCTGATCAATTTCTTCTACAGAGAGGGTATCGGGGAGTTTTCTGCCTATTTTTGGCGATTCTATAAGGTCCATGGGGTTAGCCTCCCGGTAGTCTTCAAACACCAGATAGTTAAAAAAGCTTTTTAAGCCAGATATAATTCTGGATTGAGACCGGGCATTCACCAGTTTTGCCGTTTCAAATATGAATTGTTGCAGGATTTCTTTTTCTATGGAAAGCGGGGAAGAGGCAATGTTACTTTCGTCAAGAAATTTGAGTAAACGTTCAATATCCAGCGTATAGTTAATAATAGAGTTTTCAGAAAGTCCTCTTTCTATACGCAGATAGTGTGCAAAGTCTTTTATAGCGTGGTCCCATTTCATAGAGTCTAAGATATAAAAGAAAAACCATCCCGCTTATACGGGATGGTCTTATATATTGATTGGTATTTCTTTCTTAGAAATGTAATGCGAATCCGATGTTGAACTGAAGGTTGTCTTCAGCATCTGCATCGTCATTCATAGTCAGGTTGTAACGTAAACCAGGCTCAATACTTACATTGTTTCCAATAAACCATGCATAACCAGCTTGAATCCCTACATAAGAACGATTCTCATCAGCATCTTCTTCACTTTCACCCACGTAACTAAGTTCTACAGGGATTTTGTCAATGATATAATACTTCGCTCCGATTTTGTAAATGAAAGTAGATGTATCGCCTTCTAAACTACTGTCAGCATATCCCAATCCAGCTTTAACAGCCAAATTATCCATTACAAAGTAACCACCTTCTAAACCAATACCCCAGAAAGTTTCTCCATCTCTGGAAGTCAACCCGAAAGCAGTATTTCCATTACCAACACCTCCAAAACCGGTATTCGCTTCGATTAACCATTTCCCTTTTGCAATTTGGTCTGCACCGCCATCCTGTGCATTTGCAAACGTAAAAGCCACTACTGCCAAGGCAGTTAACATTAGTTTTTTCATAATAATTGTTTGTTTAAAGTTTGGGCTAAACTATAGAATTCACTCGTATAAAATGTTAAAAAAAACTAAAAATTTAGTAGTTCATCGATATTTAACAACCAATTAACGGTTTATTCTGCTGTAATACAATAAGATACCTATGGTATAACAGCAAAAATTTGTTTTAAATCAATCGGTAAAAGATAAAAATAAAACTATTCCACACCAAAAAGTACCGAGGTTTGAAACAAAGGTTATGAATGAAATTCTTATTCAGGTATAGTATTATTGTCCTTATCAAGATCATCTGGTTTTCATACTGACAAGGTATTATGGTTTTAGCATTTTTCTATAGAGGTAGAACCTGAACAAAACCTAACAATTTTTACATTTTTATAACATTCTAGGTAAGGTTTTAACTAAAATAAAAATGTTATAATACTGAATAACAAATATTTAAATGCTAACCATAGTTAATTGATGGTTAATTAATAGTTAATTGGCATTATGAGTTGTTCAATATTAATAGCCTCTTGTAATTTTAGGTTATAACATATTTTAAACCAATTTATTATGAAAAATTTATTCAAGAATTCACTCTTTGTATTAGTTGTTTTTTTGATGCTTACATCTTGTGAAAAAGAGACCATCGCTCCAGAAAACCAGACAATAGAAGAATCATTGATCGTTTATGATCATGTTGGTTCACTAAAAAAAGATTTTGCTCAAGCTTTAGTAGGAGCTATGAATGAAAGTGTTGCTTTACGTGCTTTTTTAAAACAGGAGGCACTAAAGATGTTCAATAGGGACTATGAAATTTTATATCATTTAGTAAAAGACGAAATGTTATCAGATGGATTAACAGTAAAAGAGTTGTTAACCAAACATTTCGAAAATGATTCACGATTACTTGAATTAGAATCTACTATACCACTTTTAACTATTCTTGTACCTGATTTACCTGAAAATTCATTTTCGGCAAAAATATGGGAGCCTGAGCAGCAAATCCCTGAGGTAGCCATTCAATTGATGAACTCTAATCAGGTGCCGGTTATTAATGTTAAAGGAGAAGAATATTTATGGGATAATACACATATACCTGGTTTTCCCATTTTGGTCATACGCGAAAATGAAAGAATAGTAGTAGATAATGGAGAAAATATGAAAAGTCTAGGTGTAACAGGTGCCAAAATTAAAACCAAAGATGGTTTGATCTTTCAATTTTTGGATGATACTTTTAATGGAACAAATAATGAAAAACAGGAAAAGAGAGTTACTTTTAAGTTGGATCAAACAGTTATAGACGCTTACAACATTTATAAAAATGCAGATGGTTGGCAAAGAGACTACATATATTATAATCTTACCCCAACCAATACAAAAGATCAATTTTCTTATGATTTTCAGGAGCATGTTACAATGTTTAGAATGAATGGTGATGCACAGAATGCTTATCAAAAAATATCAGATCAATCAGGTGATCCTACTTATTATAATCAGAGACCTTCAGGAAATAGTACTGGTTGGACAGGTGGTTTTTATGAATTTAAAGTCAGAGTCCTATTGAACGCAAAAAATGGTATAGGTTCTGAAATTATTACATATTTTTCTCTAAGACCGGAAGAACTTTTTGAATTAACTTATAGAGAGATCAAAATTGGCCCTCTTCTATACATATATATGTTTGAGTCTATTGATCATAAAACTGCCCTTTTAAACTTACCCATTTTCAATTGGGATTTAAACCAATATGCATCTTCTGTTAAAGTTGAAATAGAAGAAGTAGATCTCACAATAACAACAACAATTACGGATACTAGATCTGTTAAATTTGCTAACAATTTTAACATTGATCCTACAGATGGGATATTAAAAAAAATAGGCTTAAAATTTGGATCAACTTTAGAAACTAATACTTCACAAACCATTCAGCGCACTTTTACACAGGGCAATGATGCCTTGGGTAGTTTGATCATTAATTTTGCTGATGATGTGGTTATAAGAGAAAATGTTATTCTTGGTATAACTTTTCATTATACCAGAGAATATTCTACTGGGTGGTATCTTTTGAGTTTTGAGCCTATAAGAGTACAAGGTCCTTAAAATTTTTTAATTAGTTATCTAAAAAGTTGTTATTCAGCATTTAGAATATTTATTAAAGACCTTATAATCAATATAATTCATTAAAACATCTTAAGTTTTTGATTTAAGATGTTTTTTTATTGTTGGAAGTAACTATTTTAAAAAATAAAACTACTTTTGGGTAGATATACGTCCAGAGCTTTTGCCGTTGTGGTATAGATTTGCCTTTTGGCCCCCTTAGCTGAATTTGTTCTCAGAACAACTCATCACTTTTTGTATCCTACCCGATAGCCTATTCTATGCATAAAAACTACTTGAGTACTGTATCATTTGATCAAGAGCAAAAAAAAATTACTCTTGAGTATCTGAAGCAAACTACTTGAGCACATGAACGCATCCCGGGTTCAATTGATAAACAGTACAAAAACAACAAAATAAATCAATAAGTATACCCACATATATGATCAATAACCAGGCCATGCTCATTTTAGACTTTATAAATATATGCAGCTGCGTAGTGTAGATTTGCTAATATTAATGAAGAAGAAGATGAGCAAGATTTTAAAGCCAAAAATAGTGTAATACAACTATCGGTAGGATACAAGTTCTAAGCATAGCTTAGTATAGAAGTGATGCACCCGAGAGTGTTTCTGCCAAAAACAGTAAGGATAATAAAATATCCTTTAGGGCTGGGGTCAAAAAGAAAATACAGAAAATTCCATTATTTACCCTTAGCTCTACCTGGCTGGTAGACAGGCCTAAAGGGAATAACGGAATTTTCTATAATTTAAAAGATTACTTGAGTGATTGCACATACAGATTAATTTTTTACTTTTATCACAAAAAAAGGCAATACTGCGACGCAGTATTGCCTTTTTTTGTAAAAATAAAACTACTTTTGAGTAGTTATAAATTTATCACACACTGTATAAATCCCTCATTCCTGTTTCTCCCCAAGGGAGAAATGATATAGTGAATGAAGTGTGGTAATTTTTTAAATTTCATTGTGCTCAAGATGAGCACATTATATAAGCAATATGAAAAAAGTTATTTCAATACTATTACTTCTGAATATTCTGGTAATATCGGCCCAGGAGGAAGGAGATCCCCTATATACCCGTGCGGGTTTTAAAGCAGGACTTAATTATGCCAATGTTACCGGTGATCTCGAAGATACCGATGCCAGAGTGCGTATGCACCTGGGGGCAGTTATAGAATTTCCTGTAACGCAGCGGTTCTATATACAGGCCGAAGTGTTATACTCGGCCCAGGGATATACCATCGATGAAGCCGGGGTGGAGAATGAGATCAGTTTAAATTATCTGGCCTTACCCATTATTGGTAAATACTATGTTACTCCCCGTTTTAGCCTTGAAACAGGTCTTCGACTGGCAAATCTGGCAAGTGTATCAGGATCTGCCGAAGATACCCCGGATGATATTTTTGATTCTTTTAATGCCTTTGACTTTGGATGGATAGCCGGTGCAGGATATAAAGCCGAAAGCGGGTTATTTTTTCAATTGCATTATAATTTTGGCCTCAGTGATATTAATAATATAGATGGGTCAGACATTACGATCAATAATTCTATAGCACAACTATCGGTTGGGTATCTGTTTAAAACTAAAAATAATCGCAGACAAAACGACGGTCAATAAAAGATCCTTGGCGGTTTATAAAAGAAAATGCATACCGGTATAATAACGGATATGCAGTTAAAAAAATATTGATTTTTGAATTTTAGTATATAACAACCAACAGCATGAAGCTACTTATAATCAATGGCCCCAACCTGAATCTTCTTGGTAAGAGAGAACCCGGGATCTATGGAAATCAGACTTTTGAGGATTTCTTTGCCACATTACAAGCTCGATTTTCAGATATAGATTTGTCATATTACCAATCGAATATAGAGGGGGAGTTGATCACCAAACTACAAGAAGCCGATGATGTCTATGATGGGGTGGTTCTTAATGCCGGGGCATATACGCATACCTCTATTGGCATTGGTGATGCCATAAAAGCAGTTGCGGTTCCTGTTGTAGAAGTACATATTTCTAATACCTTTGGAAGGGAAGAATTTCGGCATCAATCCTATATCTCGCCACATGCCAAAGGGGTAATTCTTGGTTTTGGGGTGCAAAGTTATATATTGGCTGTACAAAGTTTTTTGACCATGTAGAATGTATATAAAGACCCCAAAGGTTTCTAAAACCTTTGGGGTCTGATGTTCTTTAAATTTTTTTTAAATTTGCAGTACGCATATAGACACCAAAGGCTTTGGATACTGAAATAAACAACACTTTTGAAATACGAAATATTAGAATCTGGTCATTATTATCATATTTATAATCAAGGTAATAATAAAGAGGAGCTTTTTATTGAGGAGAAAAATTATTCATATTTTTTAAGCTTGCTGAAAAAATATATTGTTCCTATTGCTGAAATATATTGTTACTGTCTACTTCCAAATCATTTTCATTTGCTGATTAGAACAAATGATGACATAGAAAACCCTTTGATATCTCAGGCGTTTTCAAATCTCTTTAATGCCTATTCAAAAGCGATTAACAAAGCGTATCAACGATCGGGGAGTTTATTCAAAAGAAAATTTTCAAGAATAAAAGTAAAAGATGAAATCTATTTGAAGAATCTGGTGCTTTATATTCATACTAACTCCCAACATCATAAAATAGCAAATAATTTTAACGCGTATCCCCATTCCTCATTCATGGCATATATGTCAGATAAAAAGACTGATATCAGTAAGGAATACATACTTGAATTATTTGCCGGTAAAGAAAATTTTGAATGTGCTCATTTTGCAAAGGCTGATATGCTTTTACAACAATTGCAAGAATTTACCCTAGAATAATGATGTTAAAAAAATAATAGACCCCAAAGGTTTTCAAAACCTTTGGGGTCTCAATGTTCAAAAAAAATGAAGTTACTTATCATCTACAGAGATCGTTCTTATTTTTAGTATCAAAATTATATCTTGGTGATACAAAGTTTTTTGACCATGTAAGAATGTATATAAAAGACGCCAAGGGTTTTGAAAACCCCTGGGGTCTGATTCTTTCAAATATTATATAGTTTTACAAATGAATCACTTCACCATACGCATCGGCCACGGCTTCCATCACGGCTTCACTCATCGTTGGATGAGGGTGAATGGCTTTTAGCACTTCATGCCCCGTAGTTTCCAGTTTTCTGCCCAGTACAGCTTCGGCAATCATATCGGTAACACCGGCACCAATCATATGGCAACCTAGCCATTCGCCATATTTAGCATCAAAAATTACTTTTACAAAACCATCTTTGGTTCCGGCGGCACTGGCTTTACCAGAAGCTGAGAACGGAAACTTACCTATTTTCAAGTCGTAACCTGCTTCTTTAGCCTGTTTTTCGGTCATCCCTACACTGGCAATTTCCGGAGAGGCATAGGTACACCCTGGGATGTTACCATAATCTATAGGCTCTACATGCATTCCGGCAATTTTTTCTACGCAGGTGATTCCTTCTGCAGAGGCCACATGTGCCAAAGCAGGACCAGGGGCCACATCTCCGATAGCATATATACCCGGGATATTGGTTTGATACCATTCATTTACCACAATTTTATCCCTATCGGTTGCTATCCCAAGTTCTTCAAGTCCTATATTTTCTATATTGGTCTTGATGCCCACAGCAGATAAAACAATATCGGCTTCAAGGATTTCTTCCCCTTTTTTGGTTTTTACCGTTGCTTTAACTGTGTCACCACTAGTATCGACACTTTCTACAGAAGCATTGGTCATCACTTTGATCCCGGCTTTCTTAAAGTTACGCTCAAACTGTTTGGATACTTCTTCATCTTCTAGCGGAACAAGGGTTGGAAGAAATTCTACGATAGTAACCTCTGTGCCCATGGCATTATAGAAATGTGCAAATTCTACTCCGATCGCTCCAGATCCTACAACAATCATTTTCCCGGGTTGTGATGGTAATGTCATCGCTTCTCTATACCCAATTACTTTTTTTCCATCCTGCTGTAAGTTGGGCAGCTCTCTGGATCTTGCACCTGTAGCGATGATGATATGTTTTGCTTCGTAGTCTGTTGCTTTTCCGTCTGCGGCTGTAACCGTAATTTTATTGTTGGCAGAAAGCTTCCCAAAGCCTTCGATGACATCAATTTTATTCTTCTTCATTAAGTATTGAACTCCCTTGCTCATTCCATCTGCTACACTACGGCTTCGTTTTACCACAGCATCAAAATCTTTATCAAACTTCTCGATAGTAAGTCCGTAATCTGAAGCATGTTTTAAATAATCAAATACCTGTGCACTTTTTAATAGGGCTTTGGTAGGTATACATCCCCAGTTTAAACATACGCCTCCCAGGCTTTCTTTTTCTACGATTGCGGTTTTAAAACCTAATTGTGAAGCTCTAATGGCGGTCACGTATCCCCCGGGGCCACTTCCTAAAATGATGATATCATATGTGCTCATAAATGTCTTTTTTTGAAGTGACGAATTTAAGGATAAATACGCTAATGAAAAGAACATTACTACATTTTAAAAAAAATTTCACATAGAGGGGATTCATCTACAGATCTGTAGATTCTTGAGAGTATATAGTGCCTGTCTATTATAACTAGTGTCTGGTCGGAAATATATCACTATTAAATTTGTTTCTTTTTGCGCTATTTTTATTTGTTTTTTATCGCCTGATGCTAAGGCATCTGCGTCAAAAAAGAAAATCAAAAATAATTCAAATTATAAAAACCGCCTATTTCCGACCAGACACTAACTGACAGTGCTATACAGGCACTACATTTTATAAGTATTTGTTATCCAGTTGGTTGTATGGATTTGATATACAAAATGAGTATACCGAGAATTGTAATACCTTTCAGAATGATGTGTATCCCTATCTGTCAGCCGGGTAATAGTTTTACCGATGAAAAATAATGCCTATAAAAAATGAAGAGGCCATCTTTTTTAAAAGTTGGCCACAGGTTTTTTAGAAAACCGCACTAGATCCATAAAAAAGAGACTGCCGGCAGTGACAGTCTCTCTCATCAAAATTGTGAAGCATCAATCTAATGATATGGTAAAAATATTTTCGCTATTTATATCTAATGCCGATGATAAAGCTTCATAATTTGTTAAATCAAGTGTTTTATCCTGCGCACGAGCTGAAGGAATCACCACAATCCTAAAAACTACATTTTGTCTAAACTCTGTACTAAGAGCTGCGGGATCTGCACTTTCTAAAATAATCTCTACATCGGTGTCTGTATGATTATACCTATAGAAAACGTCATTTCCATCATCAAAAAATATGGCTGGTGTAGGTAGTGGCTCCCATATGGGTTGATTCGTATCAGAAAAACCATCCCGCCGGAATATAGCGATCGCATCTGAAGGGAAAACTTCAATACGATTTTCTACAAAAGAAAACAATATCGTATATTCTGGTGCTATAAAATTTACACCATCTACCAGATCTATGGTCTGTGCTATGGTATCAAAATCAACATCATCATCGTTAGAACAGGATGTGAGCAACAATGTGGTTAAACAAAGTAATGTGATAATCTTTTTCATGATTTGTTGTATTGTATGTTAATAAATGAGTTTATTGTGTGATTTGTTATTCTTTTGAAACACCGATGGTTACCAAATTAAGGGCTTTTGATAGCGCATTAAAATCTGTTACATCAATTGTAGTGCTTTTTACAAATTCTCCCGGAGCTATAACCACCCTAAAAACCTGGTTATCTGTAAACTCAGCATCTAATTGAGTAAAATCTCCGGCTTCAAGAATTACTTCAATATCAAAAATACCGGTGGCTTCATCAAAAATAAAGTTATTTCTGTACTGTGTAAATCCTGCACCAGCAAGCATAAAGGCTCGTGGTAAAGGATCCCATACATCGGCTCCGATATCTGCGGTAGCAATAGGATCTAATACAAATACAAATGCAACGTCAGATTCAAAAACATCGATATTTTCGGGAACAGGAAAATCTATAGCAGCATCCAATCCATTATCAGAAACAAAATCCAGAGGGTCTGTTATAAAGTTTGGAGCCAAAAGCAGGCCACCATCTTCACCTTGAGGGCCTTGAACTCCAGGAAGTCCTTCTAGCCCCGGAGGTCCTTGATCTCCCTCACAAGAAGTAAATAAAGCAATCGATATCCCTATTAAAAAAATGATCTTTTTCATAAATTATAATTTTAAAGTAATTATTTATTGTTTTTTATTAAAGTCTATACTTACCGAGTTTACGCAATAGCGTTGTCCGGTCTGTGTGGGGCCATCATCAAATACATGACCTATGTGGCTTCCGCAGTTGGCACATAATATCTCGGTACGTACCATACCGTGTGATGTGTCTTTTATATACTCTATACTTCCCGGGATGGATTCATCAAAACTTGGCCATCCGCATCCCGACTCAAATTTAGAGTCACTTTCAAACAAAGGAGTATCACAAGCCATGCATTTGTAGGTACCGTTGTCAAAATGCAGGTTGTATTGGCCGGTAAAAGGTCTTTCGGTACCTTTTTCTCTTAATATCTTATATTGCTCTTCGGTGAGCTGTGCCTTCCATTCGGCTTCAGATTTTTGTGTTGGGTACTTACTCATTTTTTGTTTCTTTAGGTTTAAAGATCAACGCATCTCCATTAATACAGTGTCGCATTCCGGTAGTTTCTCTGGGGCCGTCATTAAATACATGCCCCAGATGGCCACCACAGGTAGCGCATAGCAACTCTGAACGTGCATATCCTAATTTATAATCTACATCTTTATCGATGCTTCCTTTTACAGCCCGGTCAAAACTTGGCCATCCGGTACCACTATCAAATTTGTGCTTACTTTCATACAGAGCTGTGTTGCAAGCCGCACAATAAAATGTCCCGGAGGCATATATTTTATTCAAAGGGCTGGAAAAAGGCCTTTCGGTACCTGCCTGCCTGAGAATATAATATTGTTCTGAAGAAAGAATTTCTTTCCACTCGGCATTAGTTTTGGATACAGCATAGGTCTTTTGATCTTTCTGTTTTCCTTTTTGGGCAGTAGTGGTACAACTTATTGTTAAAACTCCTAATAACAACAGAATAAAACGTTTCATATCTATTTTAATTTTAATAAGAACTCAAAATAAGTTCATAAGTTATTTTGAATAAGTCGTACAAATATGTTTAGAATAACGTATCAATAACTATTCCAAAATAAATTCTACGATTTTAGAAATTACTTTTGCATTTCCCAAAATCTTTCTGTGCCCTAACTGCTCAGTTACTAATAGCTTTCCATTTCCCAACGCATCAACAATCTCATGAGCAGCACTATAATGTACATCTACGTCGTTTTTATCATGTACTACCAATGTGGGTATTTTAACACCTGCTGCAGAAACTGCACCAGAATAATTATCCAGATCTTCTCCGTATTTTTTGTCAAAATAAGTTTTTAATAAACGGGCAACCTTTTGGTTTAATTGCAGGTTTTTTGCAAAATTTTTGGTGATTGCCGTGATGCTGTTGGCAGTACCAATAATTACCAGTTTTTTAATTTGTAAGCCACATTTTGTAGTTCTTAGCAGTGACATTCCGCCCAAAGAATGGCCGATGGCAGCTTCAAATGGCCCATGGGTTTGTTCCAGCTGATGGATCGTCTCAATAAAATGTGGCATCGAACTTCTTTTTCCCGGAGAACTACCATGTGCAGGGGCATCAAAACTTACGGTACTATATCCCTTTGCCAATAATGCATCGGCGATTTTTGAGAGTTGGGTACCGGTTCCAGACCATCCATGGGCTAAAAGAATTTTCTTTTCAGACTCACCATATGAATATACCACAACTTCACGGTGAATACTTTGAATAAGTATCTGTTCCTTTTTACTGTGATCATACATCATTTTTTCCCTTTTCGGAAGCTTATATTTAAAAGGAGTTAAAAAAATTCTGGCTGCAAATCGAGACGCCAGAAAAGGAGATATCCAATTGAGTACTTTTCCTGTATAAAGTATTGACCTGGGAACCAAAAGAGATTGCACAGGAATTAAATCTTTATCAATTTTATTCATTGATTATCGTTTGCTTTCACTGCTTAAAATTAAAGGAACTATAGGGTTGGATTATAGAATTATGATTAATTAACATTTGTTTCAAAATGTTCAACTAAAAATATATTTTATAAATTCCTTCGTATAACCTCTTAAAGTGTTTAATTTTGTAGCTTATTTTTAACAAGGACTTCATGGGATTGTCGCCCACAGAAATAGAAAAAAAAGAACAAAAAGTATTATATGGTTATCAGAAGCGGGATATAGATAAGATATTTGCCCGCCTGGAAGAGTTCCCCGAAAAATACAACCTGTTATATCAACTTCCCACCGGAGGTGGAAAAACAGTCATCTTTTCTGAAATTGTAAGAAGATACATTAAAACTACCAAAAAAAAGGTGGTGGTTCTTACACATCGTATCGAACTTTGTGGTCAGACTTCTAAAATGCTCAATGAGTTTCAGGTGAAGAATAAGATCATAAACAGTGCTGTAAAAGAGCTTGAAGACCAGGACGAGTATATGTGCTTTGTTGCTATGGTAGAGACCTTGAATAACAGGCTTAATGATGATCAGTTAGAGCTTCGCAATATTGGGATGGTGATTATTGATGAGGCACACTATAATTCATTCAGAAAACTTTTCAGGTTTTTTAAAAATTGCTTTATTCTTGGTGTTACTGCTACACCGCTTAGCTCCAATATGAAACTTCCTATGAAGGATAACTACAATGAGCTTATTGTTGGAGACACTATTGATTCATTGATCGGTAGTGGATTTTTGGCCCGACCCGTTATATATACCTATGATGTAGGTTTGGGATCGTTGAAAATAGGGATGAATGGAGATTATACTGTGAAATCCTCAGAAGAACTCTATACCAATATGTTGATGCAGGATAAACTCCTGCATGCTTATGAGGAGAGATCAAAAGGCAAAAAAACGCTTATTTTTAATAATGGTATTCATACATCAATCTACGTTTTTGATACCTTTAAAAAAGCCGGATATCCAATTCGTCATCTGGACAATACCAACAGTAAGCAGGAGCGCGCAGATATTTTGGAGTGGTTTAAAAACACAGAGGATGCCATTCTTACTTCGGTGAGCATTCTAACCACGGGATTTGATGAGCCAACGGTAGAAAGCGTTATTCTTAATAGAGCAACAAAATCCCTCACATTATATTTTCAGATGATTGGTAGGGGGTCACGAATTTTACCAAATAAACCAGAATTTTCTATTATTGATCTAGGTAATAATACAGCAAGATTTGGATTGTGGAATACAGATGTAGATTGGCAATCTATATTTAGATCTCCTGATTTTTATTACGATAGCCTGGTTGGCGATGAAGAAATAGAAAGAAATTTTAAATATGTAATGCCCGAAGATATTCGGAAAGAGTTTAAAAAATCAAAAGATATCGAGTTTGATGTTGAAGCCGAATATGCAAAAACTAAAAAATATGGTGTTCGAAGTTTAACTGTGCTGGAAAAATCTATCGAACAGCATGCCAGAATGAGCGTAGAAAACAGTGAGGATGTCTTTGATGCACGTATTTTGAGTAAGTTGCTGAATCACGATATTGAATATCGGGTGCGCAGATACTCCTATTGCATTAGTAAAAGTACTAAGAACTACAGGGATTGGTTAGAAGAAGATTATAAACGAAAACTGCGGGCCAAGATCAATCAATTATTTATGAATGATTAGTGCCAAAATACTATTTCAATCATGTATTGTTATTTATCATCCCTATTGAAATAAAAAAAAATTAAATCACTTCACTATTTATATATACATTTTAAATGGCATTATCATACTTTTACGATCAATTTCCCCATATTTTCACCATAGAAAAGCATGTTCAGTGCATTAGGTAAATTCTCAAACCCATCAACGATAGTCTCTTTATAGCTAAGCAACCCATCTTTTACCCAGGGAGTCATCTCAGTAAGCATTTCATCCATTCTATCGTTATAGTCCCTGGCCAGCACTCCTTGAATGATCGCTCTTTTATATAACATTTTATGCAAAAATCTCGGACCTAATTCCGGGTGATCTAATCCTCCTGAATACTGAGAGATCTGCCCACAAATAATGATTCTGGCTCTTAGGTTAATTAGCTCAAAGACAGCATCTGTAATATAGCCACCTACATTATCATAATAGATATCAATTCCATCGGGACATCGTCTTGAAAGTTCTTTTTTCATGGCTAATGCCGAAGGATGATTTTTGTAATTTATCACTTCATCTACATACAGCGTTTCTTTGAGATACTTTGTTTTTTCATCAGATCCTGCAATACCAATTACTTTACAACCTTTTATTTTGGCTATTTGCACTACTACCTGTCCAACCGCTCCAGATGCTCCTGAAACCACTACGGTTTCGCCTTTTTTAGGTTTTCCGGCTTCTATAAGCCCGAAATAGGCAATACGTGCCGGCATACCTAGTATCCCTAACGTCGTGGTAACACCAACTTCTTCGGGATCTAATTTTCGCAAACTTTGTATCTCTGCAACTGCATACTCCTGCCAGCCAGTATATGACAATACCCAATCTCCTTTTTTTAAGTTTGTACCCGAATCATTTACAGCTACAATTTGCCCTACAACGGCACCACCTTGCACAGTATTGAGAGGATGCGGTTCTTCCCATGTATCATGTTCAGACTGTTGAATGCGCATATAGGGATCCAAACTGAAATACTGAGATTTTAGTAATGCCTGGCCCGGTTTTATTTCAGAAATAGCTATGGAAGCCTCTTTTAACGTATAATGAGTCTTGTCTACCAATTTCTCGGGTCTTTTGGTATATATCCATTGTTTATTTTTGAATAGTGTCATATATACTGTCGTTCATCTTTTAAGGCCATTTCTACGGCTTTTTCTGCATGGATCCTGGTGGTATCAAATACAGGAATATCTACATCATCAGGTTTAATGAGTAGTGGCAATTCTGTACATCCCAGAATTACACCCTCTGCACCTTTGTCCTCCAGTATTTTTATGATGCGTTTCAGTGCTGATTTTGAACTTTCATAAATTTTTCCGAGTACCAATTCGTCGTATATGATTTTGTGTATAATTTCTCTATCATTATCCTCTGGTATAATGACATCAATATCATAGTCTTTTAAAACATTTTTATAAAAATCTTTTTCCATGGTGAATTTGGTTCCCAACAGTGCTATCTTTTTCATTTTTTTTGCCACAATTGTATCGGCAGTAGCATTTGCAATGTGTAAAAATGGAATCTTTGTATTTTTTATCATCTCCTCACTGCATAAATGCATTGTATTTGTGCAGAGAACTATTAGATCTGCTCCTGCATTTTCCAATTGCTTGGCAGATTTGACCATTAATTCCTGTAATCCATTCCAATCATCTTTATGTTGTAAGTTTTCAATTTCTGCAAAATCTACGGAAACCAAAATAGATTTGGCCGAGTGGAAACCACCAAGCAATTCTTTTACTTTTTTATTGATCAATTCATAATATATGGCCGATGATTCCCAGCTCATCCCGCCAATTAATCCAATAGTTTTCATACGTTTAAATTTTAGTAATTATTTGAAAGTCTCATTTATAATATGTATCCCTATATTTCGATTTCCCCAACTAAATATGGAACTGAATGCCCGCTAAGAAAAACCCGATCGCCTTCCAGCCTACAATCCAGTTCCCCGCCACGTTTTGATAATTGAAGCGCTTTTAGATGGGTTTTGTCTAGTTTCTCTGCCCAAAAAGGGACTAAAGAAGCGTGGGCAGAACCTGTTACCGGATCTTCAGGAAGAATTATGGCATTGGCATCAAACACCCGGGAAACAAAATCGGCATGTTGTCCCGGAGCAGTAATAATAATACACAAATAGGGTAGGTGCTTTACTATTTCTAAATCGGGATCTTCAGCCAATACTTCTTCTTCAGATGAAAGGGTGATGACCAAATCTCTTGCAGCAAATGCACCCAGAGGTTTTGCATTGAGTGCTTTATATATTTCCTTCGGAATTTCCACTTCCTCAGGAGGCCTGGAAGGAAAATCCAGGGTAATCGCACCATTATCTTCTTTTTTAGCCTTGAGAACACCACTTTTTGAAGAAAAAGTAACTTCGTTAATAGTGGTGTCGATATGGTTAAAGATTACATAGGCTGAAGCTAATGTAGCATGACCGCATAAATCAATTTCATCATGGGGCATAAACCATCTGATTTCGTAGCGATTGTCTCGTTTTACAAAGTAACCGGTTTCGGCCAGATTATTTTCTATAGCGATATTTTGTAGTGTTTTATCATCCAACCAGTGTGGCAGGTGACAGATTGCTGCCGGATTACCTCCAAATAAGGTCTTGGTAAAAGCATCTATTTGATACATTTTAATTTTCATGACGTTGCTGTTTTATTTTTGTGTTACCTAGTATTTTTTTAAGACCTCACCTGTGCTATTGCTGGTTATAGAATCTTTATAAATTGTTACTACATCGTCGATATGTACCGGAAAATATCCGGCAAATTTTTGATTTTCAGGAAAATCACCTGCAATAGCCCCGGGAGCAACTACATTAAGGCGAATACCTCGTTCCAACTCGTTTGAAGCCGCATTAACAAAACTATGTAATGCACCATTTACTAAGGATAATGCAATAGCGTTGGGTTCATAGTGCTCTGCCAGAATTCCTGTAGTGAGGGTAATCGACCCATTATCGTTTATGTATTCCCTAGCAATATGCACCAGATTTACCTGTCCCATGAGCTTACTCTGTATTCCTACATAATAATCTTCTTCGGTCAATTTTGAAAGAGGTTTCCAGGTCGCGGTACCTGCTGCATTGATAACGGCATCCAACTTTGGAAGTTTTTCAAACAAATTTTTTATAGATGTGCTATCTGTAATATCAATAGGGTGGGATGTACTATTTCTATGTGCTCCAAATACATTGTAATTTTCTTTTTTAAGGCCTTTGTATATTGCTTTTCCGATGGTGCCTGTTGCACCAATTACTAGGATATTCATAATTATATATTTAATTTTGTAAATATGTTGGTGTAAATTTTTTAAAGCTGCTTATTTATAGCTTCCAAATATTCTTTGATCGCCTTTTCATTTCTTTTAAAATAGGTCCATTTTCCGTGTCTGGTGGTAATTAATAGACCTGCTTTGTGCATTCCTGATAAATAATGAGATATGGTTGGTTGAGACAAGCCCGATTTATCCTTAATGTACTGCCCGCAAACCCCATCTTTAAAATGCCCTAATTCTTTATGCGGCGGAAAATTAGCTTCGGGATCCTTGAGCCATTTCAATATATCCAGTCGGGTACGATTTGATAATGCCTTATTAATTTCCAGTATATTTTTGTTTTCCATAGAACAAATATACATATTTAATTTTATAAATATGTTATTATATATTAAAAAGCTATATGTAACAAAATTGAGATAGGTTCGTCTTATATATAAAAGCTACAGGAAAATTGTATTCACCTGAATACAAAAATTAGTTTAGCGATACAATATGAGCGCCTATCTTGATACTTCTTGGGATAGGCGCTTTTATTTTTGTTTTAGAATAGAAAAAAAAGCGTTATTCTTGTCTGCCATGAAGATATTACCAGACATAGCAACCAAAAGACTTGCAATTAAGCTCAAACCATCTGCAGAAAAAATGGTGAAACGAGGACATCCCTGGATTTTTGAAGATAGCATAACCAAACAAAATACCGAAGGTAAAGCAGGGGATCTGGCTATTGTATATGATCATAAAAAGAACATTTTTCTGGCCTGTGGTCTGTATGACCCATATTCTCCCATACGCATTAAGTTAATACAGTTTAAAAAATCGGCTGCCATAGACGAATCATGGTTTATTTCGAGAATTTCTGAGGCTTTTCTGATACGAAAACCACTTTTGGAGACCGATACCAATAGTTACCGATTACTTTTTGGTGAAAATGATCACTTTCCCGGTTGTATTGCAGATGTCTATAATCAGGTATTGGTGATTAAACTGTATGCTCATATTTGGTTTCCTTATCTGCATTGGATACTCCCAGGCCTGGTAAAGGTTTCTGGGTGTAAGACAGTCGTTCTTCGGCTAAGTAGATTACTACAATCACGAGGTAATACGTATGGTTTGAATGATGGGCAGGTCATTTTTGGAACTTTTGAGAATGAGGTTGTAATTTTCAGAGAGCACGGGGTATTGTTTTCGGCCAATGTGATCAAAGGGCACAAAACCGGATATTTTTTAGACCATCGCCATAATCGGAAACGGGTAGGGGAGCTTGCCAAAGGGAAAAGCGTGTTGGATGTATTTTCATATGCAGGTGGTTTTTCTGTTCACGCCTTAAAGGGTGGTGCCACAGAAGTGATAAGTCTTGATATAAGTAAACAAGCATTAAAAATGGCTGAGGAAAATGCAGGATTGAATCCGCATAGCGGAGCACATCAAATTATGGCTACTGATGCATTTGAAGGGTTACAAAAATTGATCAATCAAAAGAGACTGTTTGATATTGTAATTATTGATCCGCCATCATTTGCCAAACGTGAAAGTGAAATTGTAAAAGCAAAAAGTAGTTATGCACGGTTAGCCAAGTTAGGATCACAATTGGTGGTTCCTGGCGGAATTTTGGTGCTGGCTTCTTGTTCTTCGAGAATTAAGGCTGAAGATTTCTTTGCCATAATAGAAGAAAATATTGCAGGTTCTGGCAGAACATATGAAATATTGGAAAAAACAGGTCATGATATAGATCATCCTGTTACCTTTCCTGAAGGTGCTTATTTAAAATGCGGGTATTATAAACTGAATGAATTCTTAAAAAAATAAGCTCCTCTTATAGAAGAGCTTTAATACAAGAATTTTATGTTTTTTTAATCCTAAAGGAGGCAGAGCCTACCTGGATTGGCAGACTGGTCTCGAGGAATTCTTTAGATTGAACTAAAAAAGGATGAACAAAAAAGCCCATCCCTTCTCAAATAAAAGTGGTTAACTATAAGTTAGTTAGCTGATAGTAAAGCAAAAAACTTGTCCATATTTGGCAATAAGACAATTTTGGTACGTCGGTTAATAGCCATATTCTCTTTAGTGTCATTGTCTACCAAGGGCTTATAACTACTTCTTCCCGAAGCAATTAATTTTTCGGGTGCTACGCTGTACTCATTTTGTAATTTTCTAACGATCGATGTTGCTCTTTTTACACTAAGATCCCAATTATCCTGAACTACAGCATTATTGATAGTTCGTGAATCGGTATGGCCTTCTACCATAACTTCGATACTAGGCTCAGAATTGATGATATTAGCTAATTTTTGTAATATATCATTTGCTTTGTCACTCACTCTGTAACTTGCCGTTTTAAACAACATCTTATCTGAAATAGAGATCATCACGACCGTATTATCGATATTGATCGAGATATCCTCATCTTCTTTTAAACTATCGTCCAAAGAACTTTTTAGATTATGAGAAACAGCCAGATTCATAGAATCTTTTAATGAGGTGGCCTGTTGCAATTTACCAGGATCTACTTTGGCTAGTGTCTCCTTCATTTTTTCTTTGGTTTTGTTAGAAATCGCTGCAATATCATCTACCATTACCATTTTCTCGTCACTAGATTCTTTTAAAGAATTTATTTTAGAATTGTAGTCTGCTACACGAGCTTCAATCTTTGCAAACTTTTCTTCTAATTCTTCTTTTTCTACTGTAGTTTTTTGTAATGTACTACGAGTATCTTGCAATTCTTGTTCTAAAGCAACATACTTCTTTTTTGATACACATGATGCCATTAGGATGACCCCTGACAAAGCGATTAATTTGAATAATTTTTTCATGGTTATTTAATTAACATTTATGCTAGTTTAACTACGGCTCATTTCATTTATTGCTTGCACAGTTACTAATTTTTTCACATCAATTTCTTAAAAAATGTTAATTCATAACCCATTGCATATAATTCCATAAAACCCGTATGGTAATAAAGTATTTTTTATATGAATTAACATTCTGATTTTCAAAAAAATATGTGTTGCATCATGTTTGTCGTTTTATTTTTTTAGAAAATTTCTCCGATTTCTTGTAACAAGGTAGTATTTTTATGGTCTTAGTTAGTGACTGGTCGGAAATAGACGGTTCTTATAATTTGAATGATTTCCGACCAGACACTAGTTATATAGGAAAATAGATACGTTCCCCAAAATCTGCTTTAGTTTAAAATGTATATTATAATTAATGATTGTTATTAAAAAGAAGCCCGGGGCTTGTGTTTTTTTATTCTTCATATTCTTCCTGATGTATCCCAAGGACTCATTTGGCCAGCAAGACGACCTGGCATTGGATCACATAGAACTTGTTTTAAATGGCGAACTTACTTATCTATCTATCTATCCGAATAATAAAATCAATGTTCCGATTTCTGAAGATTCAAAAACTGAAATTTTAGATCAGCTGAGTGTGAAATGGAACAATAAATATTTTAATCCATATAGAGGAGAAAATGTGGTTTTTCCATTTCAATTGGTGTTTGTTGATACCGTTTTTTCTTCTCCTGTTACCCGTAAAATGGTAGTCACTTCACGTTATGGATGGAGAAGAGGGAGACCACATCAAGGTATAGATATTGATCTTGTGGTTGGGGATACTGTAAAATCTATATTAGATGGTAAAGTTAGGTATGTAGGATATCATGGCGGCCACGGAAAAACAGTAGTTATAAGACATCATAATGGGTTGGAGACCGTTTATGCACATTTATCAAATTACTTTGTAAAAGAGAATGACGAAGTCAAAAAAGGCCAGGGGATCGCCAAAGGAGGATTAACCGGAAATACAAGAGGGAGTCATTTACATCTTGAAGTGCGGTATCATGGAAAAAGTATAAACCCCGAATATCTGTTTGAATTTGATGAGGATAGCAAAATTCGATCAGATGCCCTTTTTGTAACCAGAAAATGGGCTACTCCCAGATATCATAGGTCTACGCGAAAAAGTAATATTGTGGTTCACAAAACAATCCCTGAAGCAGATAAATTTGAAGAACAACAAAAAAAGATCTATACAGTAAGAAAAGGGGATACCTTATATCGTATTGCCAATAAATACGGGCTCGCAGTGTCCGAAATTTGTAAGATAAATTCAATACGCCATAATTCTGTATTAAAAATCGGACAGCAAATATTCATTAATTGACTTTTTTTAATTGTCTGTTTAGGTGCTAGTTGTGCATAGGATTCTCTATATATTTATAGATCATTTCCAACAATTGATTTTTATTATAAGGTTTTAATATATAGTCATTTAGCCCCGCCTGTATAATTTGCCGGTTTAACTGAGTGATATCTACGGCAGTTAGGGCAATGATAGGCGTTTTTACATTAAATTCACGTATTCGTTTTGTGGTGCCAATACCATTCAGTTTTGGCATATTTATATCCATTAAGATCACATCATATCTGTTTTCTTTAACCAAATCTATAGCGTCAAAGCCATTATCAACGGTAGTGCAATCAAAATTTTCATTAGATAAGATCTTATCTGCTACCAGTAAATTCAATTTATTGTCATCTACAATTAACGCTTTATATTTTGAAGCGGCAGGCAGATTTGTATATAAATCTTTATTCTTCTTAGTAGTATCAGTTTTTGTGATTTCCAGATCCACAATCAAGGCGTATTCTGACCCTGTACTGGTATGATTCTGGATAATATCCCCTTGTATTGCTTTTGCCAGCCTATTGACTATTGTGGCATTAAGGCCAGTGCCTAAATAGGAAATTTCGGTTTTTTTAATATTAATAAACTCACGATAAATAGACTTTTCATCTTCTTTTGATACTTCATATCCGTCGTGATTTATTTTAAAAGAAATGGTAAGAGTGTTTTCTTTTTGCTTCATAAGGTTAACCGCAAAATACACATTTCCATTCTTTGTAAACCGTAATGCATTACTCACAAGATTCATAAGTATTTGAGAGAGAATAGCAGGATCTCCATTCATCTTTTGATCTATTTGAGAATCAAATTTATAATGTAATTTGTTGTCACTATTCTCAGTCGCATAACTCAAGGAATTTATAAGGTTTTGAGTCACCTCTTTTAAGTCGAATGGTATATTTTTTACCGCAATTTCTTCAGAATCAATGTAGTTTACCTGCAACACATTATTGATCAAACTCAATAGATAATCGCCAGAAAACTTCAATGATTTTAGTTTTTTATCATTCTTGAGTTCTGAATGTTCCTCTGCCAACAGATTGATGAGGCCCATAATGCCATATAAAGGCATTCTCAACTCCTGGCTTATAGCAGAAATAAAATCTTGCTGTAATTGAAACTGTTCTTGTGTTTGCTGATGCAGGGAGTGTAATTCACTATTCTTTTGATCAAGTTTTCCCTTAATATCCCTATATCGTATCCATAAAAAAAGTATTATAGCCAGAAGAATTCCTCCGATTATATAAAAAGTCATAGCGGCTTTTTACGAACAATGTAAGAAATATAAGTTTTATCTTACAAGTTTGTGAGCTTTTTTTTCTTAACCCTTGTAATTCAGGGTAAACGATATTTTAAATTGAAGGGAAATATAAGGTTTCCTTGTTTTTTCGCTAAAATATATGTTACTTCAGAGTATATTCTTAAAACCAAAATGAAAATAATTCAAAGCTTTTGGAGCAAACCTTTTTTTAAAGAGAAAAAAGAACATATTCATGATAGGAAATTTGGAGGTTTTAATGAGAAAAAGTACTTCTATTATTCCTGGACCCTTAGTTGTTTACAACTTTGCAAATACTACAAAAATGTTAATCTTGTTACCGATGCTATTGGAAAAAAACTCCTGGTAGATACATTAGAACTACCATATGTGCATGTTTCTACAGATTTAGATGATCTACAAAGTTTTGATCAAGATTTTTGGGCTTTAGGGAAAATTATGGTTTATAGCAGCCAAGATCAACCTTTTATCCATGTAGATGGCGATGCCTTTATCTGGAAAAAATTCCCTCCTTTTATTGAAACTGCAGGCTTGGTGGCACAAAGTTATGAACGTCAATTCAATGTTTTTGCAAGAATGGTACATGAAATCAAAGAGGACTTCCCGAATTTACCGGCATATTTTTTTACAGTAGAGGAAGAGAATATGCATAACGCAGGGATTATAGGAGGAAATGACTATAAATTCTTTAAAGAATTAGCAAAAGAAGTCTTTGGTTTTATAGGTTCAAATGCCGAAGAAATTCAACATGTAGACAAAAACATGTTTAATGCAATTTTCGAACAGTATATATATTTTAAATATGCAGAAGCTACTTCAAGAAAGGTAACTCATTTATTAGAAGATATAGATTATCAATATCACAAAGTATGTGATTTCACAAAAATCAACAAAGAGCACACATTTACGCACATGCTAGGGAAGTTCAAGAATTATGAGCACATAAACAAGCAACTTGAGGTAACATTTAGAAAAATGTATCCAGAATATTATCAGAAAATTAATGTGCTATTAATGAATACTGTTTTGTGATCGATATGGAAAAACAAAGACTTGTCGAATTGCTGAAAAATAGAATCGATCAAACCTTGGATTCTTCTATACATATGCAAAATGTCGATATCCATGACCGTGAGCTTTCAGTTTTAATTGATCATTATATCTTTTTATTCTATACAAAAACAACTATATCTGATCTGGAGAGAAAAGAACTTTTACAAACGACGCAGCATATTTTTAGTTCTCTTTACATCTCCGTTTTTGACAAAGGAGGGCTTTGTGACTGGGTAACACTATCGATATTATACCCTGTTTTTATTAGAGAAAAACCTGAAACCCAAATACTTTTAAATGGTTTCAAAGCCTTAATTAAACGGTTAACAGTATTACCCAATAAACCAATGTTCTTAATTAAAAAAGAAGATAATTCATTAGCAAATGATCCTACATCAAATTTAAGGTTACTTCTTGTTCTAAAATTGATATCATTGACCACCAAGAATGAGGTTCTACAAGAATTTACTCAACAGATCATTAGCGCTAATAATTTTGAAATCAACACAGAAGATATTCAAAATTTATTTTTATCAGATACCATTGAAGAGCTGGCAGAACATATAGTTATAAACAAATCTACAGCTCATACACAAGACTCTAATTTGGTTTTATTGGTACTTTATTTTGCATTACAAGAGCAGTTGGAATGGCCTTCTTTGGAAATAACAAAAGTTTCTTTGGCAAAAGATTTTATATCCCTTCCGTTTACCAAGACCATAAAGCTATTGAAGTTTGTACAGAATGAAGAACAGGTTTATCAACTTCTTGAGAAAGTGTATAACTCCTTCGGTACACAAAATTATATTACAATTATAGAAGATCATATAAAAACAATAGAGGTTTTTTTGTCTAAAAACCTATTTTATACAATTACTGAAGTTTTTCAATATGAAAAATCAAATTTTGAGTTTTTGATTCAATATGAGTATCCGCCAGATCTCTTTCGGAAAGAATTTGATTATGATCTTAAAAACCTTCATGTTTCAGAAATAACAGATGACAATGTTTTAAGATCTTTGCGTTATACCAAAAGAAATAATTATAAAATATTTTTAACCAAATGGAAATGGTTACACGATTCTCAGATGGATTATGAGCCTTTTGCCATAGAAGAAAATTTAATAACTTCTTCAGAAGATTCTATGAATATAATGGTCGTTAACTCATTATCAACCAGATGTTATTTTGAGTATACGATAAATAAATACAATGAGTTATTGCTTACACTTTCTGATGAAGAGGACACGGTAGAGCTTCTGTTTTCTAAGTTTTATGCTAAATTGGGGATTTCTAAAGAAGATATAGAAAAACAAGAAGCTGCATGGAATTTGGTAAAGAAAGAAATCATTTTGTTATTTGATAGATCGATATTTAGTATCAGAAAATAAAAAAACCTTGAAACCGAGCCTACCTGGATCGGATCGGCCTCGAGGAATGCTTTAGATTAATACATCAATTGAATATGATAAACAATAAATCCCGGATACATTATATATCCCGGATTTATTATTGAGCCCATTTTGAGCACTACTCAAGATAGGTTATTGGTTAAAAAAAGATGTTACATAAACGGTCAATATTATAAACATCTGGCTGCAAAAGCTGCCCAACCATCACAAAACGGAGAGCAACATCCATTAATACAATACGCTCCGCTGGAACCGCTGGCGTTAATTTTTCTTTGTTCACTCTTTGAAAGTGCCTCAAAATCCTCTAGAGAAAATTCTAATTTTTTCATAATCTTTAATCTTTATTTATGTTCCTACTCTGTTTAGGTTTTTCGGATTACACCTTGAAATAATTGATTTTAAGAGTAATTTTTAATCATAAATAATACATTAAAAATTACATCTTCAAAATACGAAATTTTTTCAAGCCACTATGAGTCAGATAAGTAAATTAACCAATAATTAGTTTTTGTTTATAGAAAGAGGGTATTTATCATGGATTCAGCAAAAAATAGGAAATAGGTGTAATTATTGTTAATTCATAACGTCTATTATAATTATAATAAATCATCAAAAATCAAGATTTTACAGGGAATTAACACTCTTAGAACCGATATTCTCTATCTTTGTAAAGTAATGATGTGCAATGTATATAGGGATATGAAAACTAAAATACTCATAATTATTTTATTGTGTACAGGAGGTTTTTTGAAAGCGCAGATAGAAAACTCTTCTTCTTTACGTATTGATAGGGAAAGTAAATTAAATACCAACTTTAGCCTGTCTAAAGGATTATCAAGCCCCGATGAAAATAAATTCACTCTATATAGCACACCTAAGGAATTAGCAGATTACGGTCGAAAAAAACGGGCTTTTACAATGACTGGCGATGATGGTTTTTTTAAACCCAAAACAGAAATCACTCCAAAATGGTTCAAAAAAGACAAGGAGATAAAAGAAGAATTCAAAAGCGATCAATACCTTGGAGATTTTAAAAGCGGAGGCAAGTTTGTGCAATTAGTTTATCGGGATCATGAGTATGTAGATGGTGATATTGTGCGAATTTTGGTCGACGATAATGTTATAAGGTCACAAGTATATTTAACAGGCTCCTTTCAGGGGATCAAAATCAACCTAACAACAGGTTTCAACAAAATCGATATTCTGGCACTAAATCAAGGCGAATCTGGGCCCAATACAGCAGAATTTCATCTCTATGATGATCAGGGAACTTTGCTTACAGGTAATGAATGGAATCTTACTACCGGCGTAAAAGCATCGCTAATCGTGGTAAAAGATTAGTTGACTTTCCGAATATTTCTAAAGAAGAGCTGTTAACATCTTACAGTTAATTTTCTATTAATTTTGATATTAAATCACTTTTAAAAAAAAAATCAGGATAATTCTGTGATTTTTTTTGATTACTGTATACTAATTAAGAAAAACTTAGGCATATATGGGTAAAGAGCAAGAGTTTACTCGAATCATTAAAGATCATGAAGGAGTTATTTTTAAGATTACTACCATTTATACCAATAACCATGAAGATCAGAAAGACCTCTATCAGGAAATTGTATATCAGTTATGGAAAGCGTATGATAGTTTCAAGGGAGATTCTAAAATAAGTACCTGGATGTATCGTGTAGCACTTAATACGGCAATTACCCGGTTAAAGAAAGAAAAACGAAAGGAAAATCAGATTGGGATTGACAAAATAATTACCCGGGAAATTGAACAATACGATACAGAATTTGAAGAACGCTTAAAAGTTTTGTATGCCCATATTCACGGTCTTAATGAATTAGAAAAAGGATTAATGCTACTTCTTTTAGAAGGAAAGAAATATGAGGAAATAGCAGTCATTACAGGGCTCTCACCAAGCAACGTTGGAACCAGAATTTCCAGAATCAAACAAAAACTGAAGACGCAAATTGTAAAAAAATAAAAGCGATGGAATTAGAAGAAATGCAAACAATTTGGTCCCAAATGAGTGATCAGATAGAAAAACAAAAAAAGTTAACCGATAAAATGATTATGATGATGACACAAGAAAAATACAGAAAAAAGTTAAATAGAATTGCATATCCTGAAATGGCAGGAGCAGTTATTTGTTTTGGAGCGGCAATATTGATAGTAATCAATCTTGATAAATTAGACAATTGGTACACATTAGTATCTGGGGTTTTATCCCTGGCTACACTAATAGTTTTGCCAGTTTTATCTTTAAGATTTATTAACCGAATGAGAAAGATAAATATAGCGGCTAATAACTATAAAGAAACTTTGTTGGAATATGCGAAGATTAAAAAACAATTTCAATCTGCAACAAAAGCAGGATATTACCTTGGTTTTATTTTGATGTTTGTTATCCTGCCTGTTACTACAAAGATTCTTAATGGAAAAGACTTGTTTGCTGAAACCCATTCGATATGGCCAATTATTATTGCGATACCTGTAGCAATTGTATTTTTTGTTGTCTTTTCCAGGTGGGTATATAGATCGTATAACAACAATATCAATTCTGCAGAATCTTTGATCAAAGAGTTGGAAGAAACCAATTGATACTATTATAGAAGCCGTGAACTCATCTTGAGTTTTGGTATTACTATTCATAAATACACAAAAGGACTGTTTTTTAGACAGTCCTTTTGTGTATGAGGTAAAATAAATCAACGTTTATCCCCCACAACGCCCGTTGTTGGTCCATCTTCTGTTAGAACCAAGGGTATATAAATAACCATTATAAGTTACTTTGTCTCCCGGAGCATAGCTGTTGTTTCTGCTGTATTCTGATACACCAGCACATATGTCTGCATTTGGTGGAGTATCGGTACACTCTGCAATTCTATTCCATCGGGTAAAATCTCTTTCATACAAGAAACCTCTGTAAGTAACTTTATCTCCCACGGCATAGGTTTTTCCTCTTACCCATGCTTCAATACCTGCACATGGGTTTGTGTCTGGGTTACCACCACCATCCGATGGATATACTGAGTTGGTTCCTTCAATATCCAAAGTAGAAATAGCTGCACGTCTTCTTGGTAGTACATTACCATTGAGGTCTGTTATAGTAGGTTGCCCATTTTTACTAAAGGTATAACTACCATACATCATTGTAGAATTAATATCAAAATCTCTTGTTACTAATGTAGCAGAATTACTTATATAAAATTGATTTTCGGCTCCATTCTGTATATTACCAAAATTGACAATGATATGGTTATCTCTGTCAGATCGATTTTGCTCATGAATATATCCCAATGTATGTCCGATTTCATGAATAATAACTACTGCCGTAGTTCGTGTTCCTAGGCGTATAAACCCTCTGGAACCATTCATGCCCAACGTAGCCACCCCGCAATTACAAGAATTACCATTACTGCTTATGGTTACATAGTTAGACTCATTGGTGCGTTCCTTAAAACGTATATTGGTTTTACTGGTCCATTCATCCATTGATTTTTGGAGTTCACTTCTTACAGACTGACTCAGTCCCTGTATCACATAGACCACAGTATTATTTGTCCACTTGCGGACACCTCCACCTAGTCCCAGTTTTTCATTTATTTCGGCATCAGGTTCTGGGTTTTCTGAAACAGGAATCGCTGTATCTGTTAGTTGTTCTTCAAACAACCTGGCATCTGTACCTTGAAGACTATAGGTTCCATCGTCTTCTTTTTTAACAAGAACACGTTCTCCCAGAAAGAACTTTTCAATAAATTGTTCTTCCTGGCCAGTAGTATCGGGAACTACGTTAAAGTTTTCGTTTTCTTCACAAGAAGCAAAAGATAAGGCAATGGCAAGAGCGCCAATTTTAAATCGATTTAATACGGCTTTTGTTTTCATTAAGTTTGAGTTTGTGTTAATTTAGGTTATTTTATACAAGTATTATTAACTATTGAAAAGCTCTTAATAGTGTTTAAGACGGGGTTAAAAAAATGCCAATAATTTGTTAAAATAATTTTTGATTCAAATTTACTTCAGAATAGAAATTAAAAGATGAAGCGTAGAATATACCATTAGAGCATGTTTAAAAGAATTTAAACATGCTCTAATCATAAATGATGAACACAAAAAAATCCGAAGCATACTCATGATCCGGATTTTGTATTTCTTTCTTTTAATTTATATCATGATATCCATCCTTTTGAAGCCGAATTTCTGGAGAACCATACTAAAAATATAGCCACCACGATCACGACAACGGGCATAATAAGTCGCTCTCCTGATAACACTATGAAATCTTGTAAAAAGAAATTGTAGGTGGCCTGCGCCAATACTGCAATAAGCGACAAAAGAAATAGGATAGAAGCCCATTTTTTCTTTAGTACCAGGCCGATACACCCCAATGTTCCTGCAAATACCGCAATTGCAAAAGCCGCAGTAACCCAGGCTGGTATATTGTTATAAAAATTCTGTTCTGCTTCAGGTAGAGCAACCAGTGCTTCTTCGGTCATATAAGCTTGACCAAGGTAGGCCATTACTCCCATAATGTTCCATAAAAGTGCAATAATACTAATCACCCAAAACCATAAGGGTGGTTTGTTTGTTGTTTCCATAATTTATTGATATTAAGTTGTTTTTGTACCAACAATGTAATCAGAAACCCTATCAATTGCAAATGGAAGTTTTTTGGATAATAAACAGATCGTCTGTTTTTTGAAAAAAGTACCTTTTGTAAAAATCTTCTGGCAACCTTCCTAATTCTATTGAATTAAAAAAATCATCCTTTAATAATTAATGAAGTGATTTAAACTTTTTTATCTAAATAATTACTTAAGTTATTTAAAGCACCATCCCAGAACTGTTCATAAAATTTAATCCATTGGTTCACTTCTTTTAATGGATTGGTATCTGCATAGCAGAAACGTTCTCTCCCTTTGGTATTGATCTGTACCAAACCCGCATCTTCCAAAGTTTTAAGGTGTTTGGTAACTCCCTGGCGACTGATATCAAATTGATTGGATATTTGAGTGATAGGCAGGGCAGTAGATGCAACCACCAAAGCGTGAAAGATTTCACGCCTTGTTGGATCTGCAATAGCTTTAAATATTTTGGTGATTTTATCCTGCATGCACTGGTTGTTTTAGGTAGTCTATTAATCCTGAAACACAGTTATCCCATCCACCATTAAAGCTGTTAAACATTTGAACAGCCGTTTCTCCGTCATAATTAGAAATCCCTGAATGTTCCAGATATAACCTGGTACCTTCTTCGGTTTTTTCTAATTGCCATTTTACCGTGGTTTCTGTATTTGTGTTGGCAACAATCCAGGTATAAATAAGGGTGTACGGATGGGCTTTTTTTACCTCTCCGGTAATTTGGGTGCAATTTTGCTCTTCTGGAGCAGTAAAAGTGTATTTGTACCCGGGCTCTGCTTTAAAATCGGCTTCGATAAACCATGTAGAAATTTCTTTGCCATTAGTAATTGCACTCCATACCTTATCAATTGGGTGCTTTAGAATGTGTTCTTTAATAATTACATCTTTCATCTGTTTTACTATTTTATTGATTAAATAATTTAATTTATAAGTTTGTATTAATACGCAACTTTATGGTTGCAAATATACATCAATATTTCTAATAAGCAACTTTTTGGTTGCGTTTATTTCTTCTACCTTCAAAAAACATAATATTAAAAAAACTATTGTCTAATTCTGAAAAATAGAATATTTTGTGCCTATGGAAAGTATGATACACTATTTTGAAACGATACCTTCATCTCATCGCAGCCTTATCCTTGTTGGAGGCATCGCTTTTTTTTGGCTTTTGGAGTATGCCGCTCCTTTGTTTAAATTTAAGTATAAGAAATTCAAACACGCATGGCCTAATATTTTCTTTACATTAACCACTATTATAGTAAATTTTGTTTTAGCTTTTATCTTACTTAAAACAAGTGATTGGACCGTAGCAAATAAATTTGGGGTACTACAGTGGTTGGATTTACCTCTTTGGGCAGACATACTAATAGGTGTTGCTCTATTGGATCTTATCGGTGCCTGGCTGGCACACTATACAGAACATATGGTAAAACCTTTATGGATGTTTCATTTAATTCACCATACAGATAATCATGTAGATACTACAACGGCCAATAGACATCACCCGGGTGAAAGTGTGATTCGTTTTGTATTTACGACATTAGCCGTATTTATTGTTGGTGCGCCTGTAGGCATTATCATGCTGTATCAATCTTTATCTGTAGTGTTATCGCAATTTAATCACGCAAATATATCGTTACCCAAGAAAGTTGATGACATGATCAGTTGGGTGATTGTATCACCCGATATGCATAAAGTACACCATCATTATGTATTACCCTATACCGATACAAATTATGGGAACATTTTTTCTATTTGGGATAGATTATTTGGAACCTTTGCCAAAATTCGTAACGAAGATCTGGTATATGGGGTAGATACCTATCCTGATGTAGATTCTAATGCTAAAATAAGTAAATTACTAAAACTCCCTTTTGCAGCTTACAGAGCACCCAAAGGAGCTAAATTTAAGACTGAATTACCAGAAAAAGAATAACATTAATTCGACCTGTTTTCTAATATATTTGTTGGTATAACTGGCTTCATCACTATTTGTTAAAGTATAAATTTTTCATAAAGTGAATGCGAAGTACTCCATAAAAAAGTAATTTGAACATAAAATATTTTTTATGGAAGCAAAAAATGATATGTTACGATATATGGGTACATTTCTTTTTTTTATGATCTTCTTGATCTTTAAAACAGGATATACTCAATATAAACAAAGTGATTGGGCAAAGAGGGATACATGGATGAATGTATCTGAAATATTTGAACTGGCCGAAATTGAATCTGGAAATATTGTTGCCGATGTGGGTTGTCATGAAGGATATCTCACAATGCACCTGGCAAAAAAAGTAGGAGAATCAGGTAAAGTATATGCTGTAGATGTTAGAGAAGACAGATTAAAAAAATTAGATGAGCATATAAAAAAAAGGAAATTAGCAAATGTCACAACTGTTATAGGAGATTATGATAACCCCAACTTACCAAAAGAATCTTTGGATGTAGTAATCGTGATGGATACCTATCATGAGATGGATGATTATATGAAGATTTTGAAGCATATCAAAAATGCTCTTAAACCCGATGGACGAATTTTGATTTTGGAAAAGCTCAAAGTTCATATGCGCAATAAATCCCGAGATGAGCAAACAGATGAACACACGCTATCCATAGACCATGTAAAACCTGAATTAGAAGCGGCTGGATTCTCTATCTCTAAAGACATTGAGGATTTTGGTAACTGGAAAAACGAATCTGATAAAAAGATCTGGATACTCGTTGGAGTATTATCTGTCTAGTTCACTTATTTCTCCTATGTGAATCGGAGTCAATCTGATCATTTCCTCTTCGGTATACATATGCGATTTGATAACAAATCTCACACCCATAGGAATTTCCAGAGAAAAGCTCGAACCCCGCCCTTCAACTACATCAACGGTAAGTTGTGTATGTTGCCAATACTCAAACTGATCACGAGACATATAGAAATCACATCCATGAATATTGCCCAGCCATACATCGGTTTCGTTAATCATCAATTCTCCTTTTTCAAAACACATCGGGGAGGAGCCATCGCAGCATCCTCCACTTTGATGAAACATCATCTCCCCGTGTTGTATTGTAAGGAAATCAAGTACAGCCTTTGCTGCATCTGTAATTTTTACCCTTTTAATCATACTTTGATTTTAAAAGAACCCCATTGGATTTTTATCATATGAAATCAACATATTTTTGGTCTGACGGTAGTGGTTGAGCATCATTTTGTGATTTTCTCTACCAAAGCCAGATTTTTTATACCCGCCAAATGGCGCATGAGCCGGATAGGTATGATAGCAATTCACCCAAACACGCCCGGCTTTTACGGCTCTCGAAATCTGATATGCCTGATGCGTATCACGAGTCCAAACTCCGGCACCAAGTCCGTAAAGCGTATCATTGGCAATTTCGATTGCTTCGGCTTCATCCTTAAAAGTTGTTACACAAGCTACAGGCCCAAAGATTTCTTCCTGGAAAACCCGCATCTTGTTATTTCCCTTTAAAAGAGTAGGCTGAATATAATATCCTTTCTCTAAACCTTCTACATACGCCGCTTCACCGCCAGCTAATACCTCACATCCTTCCTCTTTTCCGATATTGATATAATTCAGGATTTTTTCATACTGGTCATTAGACACCTGAGCACCCATCATGGTCTCTGGATTTAAGGGATGTCCCAGCTTTATGGCTTCGACACGCTCAACAACACGTTCAATAAACCGATCATAAATACTTTCCTGTATCAAAATTCTTGATGGGCAGGTGCAAACTTCTCCCTGGTTGAGAGCAAACATAACAGCGCCTTCCAGAGCTTTATCAAAAAACTCGTCATCGGCTTCCATAATACTTTCAAAAAAGATGTTGGGTGATTTTCCGCCAAGTTCCATGGTTACCGGAATAATATTCTTTGAAGCGTATTGCATAATCAATTGACCTGTGGTGGTTTCGCCGGTAAAAGCAACTTTTTGAATACGCGGACTTGATGCCAGCGGTTTTCCGGCTTCAATCCCAAAACCGTTCACTACATTAAGCACTCCTGGTGGAAGAATCCCTTCGATCAGCTCCATTAAGATCATAATCCCAACGGGAGTCTGCTCTGCGGGTTTCAGCACTATGCAATTTCCTGCAGCCAATGCCGGAGGGATTTTCCAGGCGGCCATTAATAAAGGAAAATTCCAGGGGATAATTTGCCCCACGACGCCCAAAGGTTCCTGAACGTTCATAGACACTGTATTGGCATCCAGTTCGCTTACAGACCCTTCCTCGGCGCGAATAACACCTGCAAAGTATCTGAAATGATCAATCGCCAAAGGAAGATCTGCAGCCAGCGTCTCGCGAAGGGCTTTTCCATTGTCCCAGGTTTCAGCACGAGCGAGTGCCTCAAGGTGTTGTTCCATTACGTCGGCAATCTTCAACAGGCAGTTACTGCGATAGGTTGCCGAAGAATTATTCCATTCTGGTGCTGCTTTCCAGGCGGCATCAATGGCTAATTCAATATCTTCTGCTGTCGAACGGGCTATTTTGGTAAAACTGGTTCCGTCTACAGGGGAGATATTATCAAAATATTGCCCTTTTACCGGGCTGGTCCATTTTCCTCCAATATAATTATCATATTGATTTTTGAAGGTGGGTTTTTCCATTTTGTTTTTTTGGGATGCTTGTGAGATACTCATAATAATAGAATTAAAAGTTGACAGAATAAAACGATATGTGTGTATTTTTTTTGCCGGAAGGTATAACTTACTGACAAGAAGTGATCTACCTTTAAATATACTGCATTTTTACCAGTTTTTTCAAAAAACCAGTGTTAATATTATGATTAATAAAAAAAAGGAAATGTTAAAAATTGAAACTTCGCAAGCCTGGTTTTTTTAAGGCACAAATAAATACCCTTGGGGCATAATAAATAAGTCCTGTATCTATAGGAAGTTGAAGATCCAGAACTTTCCTTTTGGGGTTATCTCTTATACTTGTTGTTATGTATTAAAAAGTGCTGTATTATATAAGTACAGGAAAAGGCGTATACCGAAAAGCCTAAAATAGAGTAGGTGAAAATGTAAATTATTAAGGATTATGAAAACATTAAAAAGTTTTGAAAAACACAAGATTGATTTAAAGAATAGTGAATCGATTAAAGGAGGATGGGACAGTTATCAATTGGTATGGCACAAACCAGGCGGGGGTAGCACTCCTAATAATTGGATAGAATATTCAATTATTGATTAAATATCGAGAACAATAAAAATAAGGCGTATACCGAAAAGCCCAAAATAGAGTAGGTGAAATGTAGATTATTAAGGATTATGAAAACATTAAAAAGTTTTAAAAAACACAAGATTGACTTATGATGATGGTGATCATGATTGTGATATATAAATTACAACTTTGTAATTGGAAACCATAAATTATAGGGTAAACAGTCTAATTTGCATAAATTAGACTGTTTTTTTAGCTATGGTATTAATTTTAAGTCAGAGTATATTTGAAATATCGACCGAAGACGTAATCGATTGGTTATTGTTTTATGATACAGAATATAAGAGAATTAATGGAGACGAATATGTAGATATTCATCAACATTTAGATAACATCAGTGTAGTTTGGTACAGAAGGTGGTCACACGGGCGGGGAGAAGACCAGGAAACCCAGGTAGATTCTTTTAAGAATGCACTGCATTTGTATAAAAATATTCAAAAAGAAAACAGTACAAAATCTGCGTATTTATTTTATCGATTAAGGGATGTCCATTGGTTATCACACCCCGGTAAAACTTCGGTAAACAAACTTATCGTACTGGATAAAGCAAAAGAGTTTGGTTTTAATGTGCCCAATTGGGCAGTTATCGATCAAAAGAAAAAGCTTATTGATTTTAAAGAAAAGTACACCCGAATTATCACCAAAAGCGTCGATAATGCCAGTCCAATGCACAATGCCGAGTGTAGTATTATGTTTTATACCCAAGAGGTGACACAACAACATATTGATATACTCCCTGAGACTTTTTCGGGTTCATTTTTTCAGCAGTATGTAGATAAACAATATGAAATAAGAGCATTCTTTATTAATGATAAAGTATATGCCATGGCTATATTTACTAATGATAAAGTAGATTATAGAAAAGGAATTGAACAACTTAGAAAGGTACCATACCAACTTCCCATAGAAATTGAAGATAAAATCAAAGTATTAATGAAAGATTTACAATTAAATACCGGTTCTGTTGATTTAATCTACGGAAAGGACGGGAAAGTATATTTCCTGGAAATTAATCCGGTCGGGCAGTTTGGAATGGTTTCAGCGCCATGTAATTATTATCTGGAGAGAGAAGTTGCTAATAACTTAACACAAAAAAATGAATAAAATTATCAAAAAAGGAGTTGAAAAACTACCTCTGGTGTATCAGCTAGCCGATGTTGAGGAAATAAAAAGTAGCAGTGAGAATATACTCAAAAAAGAAATCAGGCCAAACAGAATGATGCCATTACCCAAGTATGTATCCAAGATGTCTCAGGCTATGGATCCTGGCAAGCCAATTTCCAAAATACTATAAGTTGAGCAGTATGCGTTATTTTTTAATTTTTTCAAATTGTATACAAACCAAAGGGAAAAACAGAAGTATCATTTCAGATTTGGCAAATCAGCAATTGTACTTTATCCCTAATGAAGTATATGATATTCTTTTAGAATTAAAGAGTACACCCTTAGAAAAGGTTAAAAGCAAGCTCGATGTCGAAAGCCAGGAGGTTCTAATGCAGTATATTCATTATTTTACAGAAGAAGGTATTGGTTTTTATTGTGATGAACCAAAAGCCTTTCCCGAAATGAGCTTAGAATTCCATGCTCCCGAAATAATTAATAATGCCATTATAGATCTTGATCATACTTCGATATATGATATAAAAAAAGTAATCAATGAATTGATCGATTTACGATGTAAATTTTTAGAAGTACGTGCCTATGAGGATATTTCTGTATCCAGGATACAAGAATGTATAGATACGGTAATCATGGGATATTTCAGAAATGTAGATTTTATTCTTAAATACCCAAAAAATGAAGAAACTATCAATCTTCTTAAAAAAATGATGTTAGACCATCCTGTGATGGGTAAAATTACGTTTCATTCATCTCCTGGGGTTCACAACAATGATTTTTTTGAGTTTACCGAAAAAATAATTACCAACAACAAATTTTGTGGGATCATATCAGAAAAATATTTTTCCCCTCTTCTAAAAACAGTGTCAGAATCACAACATCATAATACTTGTTTGAATCAAAAAATAGCCATAGATATACATGGTAATATAAAAAATTGTCCTTCGATGCAGCAGAGTTTTGGCAATATTAAAAACACTTCCCTTGCAGCAGCACTTCAGAAAAAAGGATTTAAAAACAAATGGAATATTAATAAAGATCAGATCGACATATGCCGGGATTGTGAATTCAGACATATTTGTACAGACTGCAGAGCATATCTGGAGAACCCTGAAGATCTGTATTCAAAACCGCTTAAATGTGGTTACAATCCAGACACCAATGAGTGGGCGGAATGGGGTACCAACCCATTAAAACAAAAAGCGATTGCATTTTATGATATGCAAGATCTCATAAAAACAAATTGATTGATTTTTGTATCTGATAAAACACCTTCAGGGTGCAATATCAATCAATTTATCATTGATCGATCGAAGGAGTAGATTTTTTATGAAGACTCTCTAATTCCGGTAACGGAACATAGGTATCATCCCCTGGAACTTTTACAAATTCACGATTCCTCCACATCGTTTTAGCATTTTCTATTTTCTCTTTACTTGTCGATACAAAATTCCAATAGATATATCGCTCCTCGGGAAACGGTTGTCCACCAAATAGCAATAAGTGAGTATTGGGCTCCATAATAATATCACAGTTATCTTCGGTCTTAGAAACCAGCATATTCCCTTGCTCCAATATAGTTTCGCAGGCATGAATAGCACCACTTACCACACAAATTCCTATCTCACCAGCCAGCTCACCTTTAACCTGTAGCTGATACCGTTCTTTGCTTTTTACTTCTACCATAAATAAAGGCGAATGTACGGGCAGAGGAGAGCATTTACCATACCCTTCACCTGCAATAAGGATAAATTCGGTACTACCATCTACCCAACTTGGTAAATCTTCGGCATCAATGTGATGAAATTCTGGTTGTATATCTTCGAGTTCTTTAGGTAAGGCTACCCATATCTGAAATCCATGTGCAGTATATTCGAACCCGTCTCTCAGGCTGTTTGGAGTGCGTTCGGTATGTGTAACACCACTACCGGCAACCATCCAGTTTACAGATCCGGGAGAAATACGTTGGAGGGTGCCTATACTGTCTCGGTGCATCAGCTCTCCTTCCAGCATATATGTTAGAGTAGATAAACCAATGTGTGGATGTTGATCTATGTCCATATAATGCCCTTCTTTAATTAGGGCCGGTCCCATATGATCTATAAAAATAAAAGGGCCAACCATTCGCTTTTTTCTAAAGGGAATAAGGCGCCCAACCATAAAATCACCTATGTCACGGCTTCTTTCGGGGATAATTAGTCCTTCGTTCGACATTTTTGTAGAGGTTTTAAAAGTAGCCATAAAGGTATATCTTTTTAAGGCCAAAAACAGTTAAAAATATATTAACCTGAAAGCGATTTTAGATAAAAACCTGTGTTTCTGATATATAAAATTTGTCAAATCTACTATTAGCGACAGTACCGCTTTTACTTAAAAATAATTTACTATCTTTTCATTCGTTTATAGATGCATATAAATACAATCAACTAACATAATCAATCACATACCTACGCATGGATATCTTTTCTTCTTACAACCTCATTATCGAAATTTCAGTAGTGCTCATTTTGTCTTTTGTTTTTAATGGAATTGCCAAAAAAACCAATGTTCCTGCAGTGCTGATGCTTATCATTTTGGGAATTATCATACAGTATGGGATTAAAGCCTTTGGAGAAGGGTCCTTTGATTTCTTTCCAATGCTGGAAGTTCTCGGTATCGTTGGATTAATTATGATTGTGTTGGAAGCTGCTCTGGAGCTAAAGCTGAAAAGCGATAAACTCATGCCCATCCTTAAATCGATGGCCATTGCTTTAATTGGGTTAGTCGCTTCTACTTTTATCGCTGCAGTGATCCTTAAAGCATTGGTAGAAGGAATGACCATGCAATCTGCCTGGTTATATGCCACGCCTTTATCTATATTATCCAGCGCTATTATTATCCCAAGTGTTTCCTCATTACCCGAGGAAAAAAAGGAGTTTCATATCTATGAGAGCACATTTTCTGATATTCTGGGGATTATGTTATTTTATTTCCTTACCGGAAGATTGAATCCGGCAGAAGATGCTGGAGTAGGAGGGTTCTTTCTCAACCTTATTCTCACGATTGTAATTTCATTGGTGGCGAGTTATGCAATTATTTTAATATTTCAGAAGATCAAAAGCCAGGTAAAACTATTTTTGTTGATCGCAGTACTTTTATTATTATATGCATTAGGAAAAAAGATGCACCTATCCTCTCTGATTATTATTCTGATCTTTGGATTGGTAATTGCCAATATGAAATTATTTTTCCAGGGAAGACTTCGCGAGTATCTCAATTTTGAAAAAGCAAAATCTATTTATCATGAGTTACATGTGATCACAGCCGAAACAGCCTTTGTGGTACGAACACTGTTCTTTGTGATTTTTGGGATTACCATAGTGCTTTCTTCATTATTGAGCCTAAAAGTAACGCTGATCAGCATTTTAATATTGATCTCTATATATGGTATACGATATGGAGTGTTACGACTTTTTATGAAGAAAGATATATTTCCACAATTATTTATCGCTCCACGAGGATTGATCACAGTACTGCTGTTTTATGCGATTCCGGCAGAAGCTACTGTTGAAGGTTTTGAACCGGGAATACTATTATTTGTGATCATTGGTACCAGTTTAATTATGACCTGGGGAATGATACGGGATAAAAAATTGAACCCTGTCGAAATACCGATCCCTCCCAGTGCTGAAGGAAGTATAGAAGAAACCGAATATTTTATCAATAATACAACAGATCTGAGTGATATCGACGATACACCTGACGCTGATGAGTATGAAACCGAGTAATGAAACGACTACATAGATTAACTGCTATACTGGTAAAGTTACAATCCAAAAAAGTGATACAGGCGGTAGAACTTGCAAAGAAATTTGAAGTAAGTCTGCGCACTATATACCGGGATATGGAAGCCCTTACCGATGCTGGTGTACCCATAGGTGCTGAAGCCGGCGTAGGGTATTTTTTAGTAGATGGATATTCTTTACCGCCCGTCATGTTTACCGAAAAAGAAGCCAATGCTTTACTCACAGCTTCCAAAATCATAAAAACCAATAATGATCAATCATTAATTGATCAGTATCAGGAAGCTGTTGATAAGGTGATTGCAGTACTTAAAACTACCCAAAAAGAAAAACTGGAAATTCTCGAACAACGAATTTTTACCTATCCTAAAAATAATGCCAATCCAAGCAATTCTTTGTCGGTCATTCAACAAGCCATAACCGATTGCAGAGTACTCGAAATTCAATATACCGCAGCATCAAAACAATATACCAAAAGACAGGTGGAGCCACTGGGTGCTTATTTTACCAACAATATATGGGTGATGATCGCCTATTGTCGTTTGCGAAAAGATTATCGCGAATTTAGAACCGATCGCATCCATACACTTATTGAAACTCAGGAATTCTTTCCTCCAAAGCATTTCACCCTGGAAGATTACTACAAAAAAAGAGCAGAAGCATACAATTCTTCTTTTTAAAAAAAACTACTGACATAGGGTTGTCATCTGCCGATTCTAGTTTTGTTGAACATGAACAAGTTAATGCTAATATCATGGTAAACTTATTATTTAATTGTACAACAACACCCGATCAAAATTCTTTACAAATGAAAACAACACCAAATGTAGTAGAAGTCGTATTATTTGAAGCAAATCCTGGATATTCTAAACAAGAAGTAGAAAAAGCATTGGCATCACTAAATGATATCATAAAATTATATTATGGATTTGTAGAAAGAACTACAGCCAATAATGGGGACGGGAAGTACATTGATATAGTGTACTGGACCGATATGAAATCTGCAAAAGATGCTTCTGAAGATGTAATGAAAAACGAGAAAGCTACAGCAGTTTTTCAGGTTATCAAGTCTGAATCTGTACAGATGTATCATTTTGATGCATTTAATCAATATGAAGAGTAATCGATATAAAAAATAAAAGGGTTCAATGCAATGATGCCTATCATTTTAGTACATTTGATAACATCATTATTTCACATGAATAAACAAATGGTTCCAAAACATATTCTTAATAGAAAAGGAGCAAGAAGCCTGAAAGATCTCGATAGCGAAGTTATAGAATACTTAAATAAAGGACTCATACAAACCGCAAATCTTATGGAGTGGTTGGCAGTCGATCAGTTAAGATTGCTGAAGGGTCTCCTCGATGAATTAGGCAAGTCAGATTGGTATGATAGTTTTTATGAAGCCGTATCTGCACAGAAAAAACCTTCGGCAAATGCCAACACAAAGGTGATTGGATTAACCTTTTTACAACTTACCGATGACAAAAACATCATAAATCATCTTGCAAATCATGCTTCAGATGTACCCAGATGCTGGGCTGCTCATTGGGTAGGTTTTCAGGAAACCGACATCATCAAAAAACTGGAGGCCATCAAACCCTATGCAGCCGATTCACACTTTGGTGTAAGAGAAGTAGCCATATTTGCTTCAAAAGAAGCTATTATCAGTGATTTGGAACCCGCTATTCAACACTTAGCTGCATGGACCACCAGTGAAGATGAAAATATACGTCGATATGCTGCAGAAACCACCAGGCCTATTGGAGTATGGACCAAAAAGATCGACGCTCTCAAAGAACATCCCGAAAAAGGAAGTGCAATACTGGAACCTCTTAAATCTGATCCCTCAAAGTATGTGAGAGACTCGGTAGGGAACTGGTTAAATGATGCCAGTAAAACCAGACCAGATTGGGTGCAACAACTATGTGCAAAGTGGGAGAAAGAGTCAACAACCAAAGAGACCCAATACATTCTTAAAAAGGCACTACGTTCCATCAACAAATAACCGTATTGCCCTCGGTAATTTAGTTAACTTCACAGGAAATCGATTACGTATTAAGGAAAGTGGAATTTTTTGGTTATTTTTTTATTAAATAATTATTAATACGCCTTCATTTTAAGTTAATTATGACAGGTTTCTATACTGTTTTTTATAGCTTTAACTGATTTTTGGAAAATAGTATATTTCATTGCATTTTAAGCACTCATAACAAGGTTCTAATGCAAAATTCGGGTTAAAAAATAGATAATTTTTTAATGAATATTCTTCACATAAGTTTCGAATGTTATCCCATTGCAAAGGTTGGCGGACTTGCAGATGTTGTAGGTGCCTTACCAAAATATCAAAACAGTTTAGGGCACAAAGCAAGTGTTGTTATTCCATACTATAACAATCAATTCACCAATCACTCAGAGCATCACCCTATCCATCAAAGTACAATACAACTGGGAGATCTTTCTTATCCTTATACTATAAAAGAATTAGTATCTCCTGATTTAGGATTCAATGCATATTTTGTGTACATCAAAGGAGTATTAGACAGGCCCAATGTATATAATTATCCCGATGACACAGAACAATTTGTCACTTTTCAATTGTCGGTATTAGATTGGATTAATACTACAGAAAACCTGCCCGATATTATTCACTGTCATGATCACCATACAGGATTGATACCTTTTTTAATGTTGTATGCAAAGCCATATACAAATCTTAAGAAGATACCCACGGTGTTTACGATTCACAATGCACAGTATCAAGGCCAGATACCCTATAAAAAACGTCATTATTTACCATCTTTTAAAAAGAAAAAAATCGGGCTGTTAGATTGGAATAATTGCATTAATCCGATGGCTGCTGCTATCAAATGTGCCTGGAGGGTTACCACGGTTTCACCTAGTTATATGCAGGAACTCCAGGAAAATGCCAATGGCCTCGAAGCACTTCTTCGTCTCGAAAAAGCAAAATGCATCGGGGTATTAAACGGGATTGATACCCAGACCTGGGATCCCGAAACAGACCCCATGCTTATTAAAAATTATAAGATGTCCAATGTCGTTTCGGGTAGAAAGGCAAATAAAAAATGGCTGTGTGATAGTTTTGGTTTAGACATCAATACACCGTTGTTTGGGTTTATCGGCAGATTGGTAGGAGAGAAGGGGGCCGATCTATTGCCAGATATCATTAAAGAATCATTAAACACCACAGATATCAATATCTTCATTTTAGGTTCAGGAAATCCTGAAACCGAAAAACGTCTGCAATCCCTCACTAAAAAATTTCCCGGCAGGTATCATGCACATATCGGTTATGATGAGAAGTTATCACATATCGTATATGGCGGAGCCGATTTTTTATTGATGCCATCCAGGGTAGAACCCTGCGGACTTAATCAAATGTATGCATTACGGTATGGATCGGTTCCTGTTGTGAGAAGAACCGGCGGACTTAAAGATACCGTAATCGATATCGGAGATAATGGTTTCGGGATCTGCCACGACAACGCTTCAGTTTGGGATGTGTGCTATTCTGTAAAAAGAGCAATTACACTATATAATGATCAAAAAACGTATCGGGAAATACAAAAATACATCATGAAAATCGATCACTCCTGGAATCAATCCGCAAACAAATACATAAGCATATATGAATCAATAATACCATACAAATGATCAACAAAAAAGTCCTGGCAATTATTTTGGGAGGCGGTCAAGGTACCCGATTATTCCCACTTACCGAAAAACGTTCTAAACCTGCAGTATCCATTGCCGGTAAGTATCGATTAGTAGATATCCCTATTTCTAATTGTATTCACTGCGATATCAAAAGGATGTTTGTACTTACACAGTTTAATTCTGCATCGTTAAACAGACATATCAAAAATACCTATGTATTTAGCTCTTTTAGTGATGCCTTTGTCGATATTCTGGCTGCAGAGCAGACTCCAGACAATAAAACCTGGTACCAGGGTACAGCAGACGCTGTAAGACAATCGATGTATCACTTATTAAACCACGAATTCGAATATGCCCTGATCCTGTCGGGGGATCAATTGTATAAAATGGACTTTGATGAGATGTTGAATGCTCATATTGGTAAAGGTGCAGATATCTCTATTGCAACCTTACCGGTTAAACCCCAGGAAGCTACAGAATTTGGGATTCTCAAAACCGATGAAGAAAGTTTTATCTCCTCCTTTACAGAAAAACCAAGCCTGGATAAACTCTCTGGTTGGGAGTCTGAGGTAAGTGACGAAATGAAAAATGAAAACCGGCACTACCTGGCTTCGATGGGGATTTATATTTTTAATAAGCAGTTGTTGATAGACATTTTGTCTGATCCCGATACCGTAGACTTCGGAAAAGAGATTATTCCCCAATCCATTGGCAAGCATAAAGTCCTGGCCTATCAATATGAAGGATATTGGACCGATATAGGAAATGTAGCTGCTTTTTTTGAAGCAAATATCAGCTTAACTGATGATATCCCTCAATTCGATTTGTTTGATAGTGCAAACAATGTGCTTACCCGGCCCCGTATATTGCCGCCATCCAAAATTTCTGGAACCATATTTAATAAATCCATGATTGCCGAAGGCTGCATTATCAATGCCAAAGAAATAGAACGCTCTGTTATTGGTATTCGTTCAAGAATTGGAAAGAATACCACCATAAAAAACACCTATATGATTGGTAGCAACTCCTATCAGGATATTAGCGAATTAGATGACAATCATGCAAAAGGCATCCCTTCTTTTGGTGTAGGAGAGAATTGTTACATTAATAATACGATTATCGATAAAGATGCTTCTATAGGAAATAATGTACATATCGAAGGAGGATCTCATTTAGAAGACGCCGAAAAAGATGCTTATGTAATAAAAGATGGCGTAGTGGTGATCAAGAGTCGTTCGGTGATTCCTGATGATTTCAGACTGGGATAAAACGTATCAATTTCATAATCTTTGTTTTTTTATTAGAACTCGTCTTGAGTTCTTAAAGAAATTACTGTTTATTGATGCGAAAACGTTATTGTTTATAAATTCTCGCTTTTCTTTTCTAAATCTTACAGCTAACTCTCCTGGTTTTCAGAAATAAATAATAAATTGGGAAAGCTTTTGCTGAAATGGTAAAATCGAATCATCTTAATTTATAATTTTTCATGCTAAATCAAGAACGCGTTGTTATTGAAAATGTAACTCCCGAACTCAATAATGGAGTATTTTTTATCAAAAGAGTAGTCAACGAAAGCATACATATTACCGCAGATGTTATTGGGGATGGCCACGATATTGTACAGGCGGGCATACGGTACAAACATGAAGCAGAACCCAACTGGCATGAAACGCGAATGCAGCATGTAGAAAATGATTCATGGAAAGGAACCTTCAAAGTCCAAAAACAGGGCTACTATACCTATCAGATACAAGGATGGATCGATTATGCGCTCAACTGGCAACACGGTACCTCCCGCAAAATCGATGACGGGCAACGGGTAGCTTCAGAATTACTGGAAGGAATAGCGTATGTCGCATCGATAGACAAAGAAGCCAACACCGAAGAAAAGAAATACATCAAAGAAATTTCTGAACTATTTAAGAATAAAAATCAATATGACAAAGCTATAGCAGTCGTAAAAAGCGATGCGCTTCATGATTTATTTATTAAGTATCCTTCCAAAGGGTTGATGGCTACTTACCGGGAACTAAAAGTGTATGTAGACCGTGAAAAAGCAAGGTTCAGTACCTGGTATGAGTTTTTTCCGCGAAGCGCTTCAGAAAAAGAAGGAAAACACGGTACGTTTAAGGATTGTGAACGATTATTGCCCCGAATTGCAGAGATGGGGTTTGATATTCTGTATTTTCCGCCTATCCATCCGATAGGTGAGGTGAATCGAAAAGGGAAAAACAATACTACAGAAGCCTTTAAAAATGATGTGGGTTCGCCCTGGGGAATTGGCTCCAAAGAAGGAGGACATACCAGTGTGCATAGAGAACTGGGAACATTGGAAGATTTTAAAACCCTGGTGAATAAAGCCAAAAAACTGGGGATTGAAATAGCTATGGACTATGCCCTGCAGGCTGCTCCCGATCACCCCTGGGTACAGGAATACCCCGAATTCTTCAAGTGGAGGCCAGATGGAACGGTGCAGTATGCCGAGAACCCTCCAAAAAAATATCAGGACATCCAACCTATCTATTTTGATACTGTCGAATGGAAAAAAATGTGGAAAGAATTACTGGCTGCGGCCATGTTCTGGGTAGAAGAATGCGGTATACAAGTGTTCAGAGTAGATAATCCACATACAAAACCTTTTCATTTTTGGGGCTGGTTTATCAAAGAGATCAAAAGCAAATACCCCGATGTGCTCTTCTTATCAGAAGCGTTTACCAAACCAAAAGTAATGCAGCAGCTTGGAAAACAAGGATTTACGCAGTCCTACACCTATTTTACCTGGCGCAATAATAAGCATGAGTTAATTGAATATATCAATGAATTAACGACTACAGATCAAAAAGAATATTTCCGCCCTAATTTCTGGCCCAATACTCCGGATATTAATCCATATCACCTGCAGGGAGCCAATGAGGCAATGCATATCATTCGATATACTCTGGCTGCTACATTAAGCTCAAATACAGGAATTTATGGTCCTGTATTTGAACAAATGATTTCAGATGCTATTCCGGGTAAGGAAGAATACCTGGATAGTGAAAAATATCAGCTTCGTCACTGGGATTGGAATGTAAAAAACAAATTATCTACTATAATCGCTAGTATTAATCATATACGAAAAGAGAATCCCGCTCTTCAGCAAACCAATAACATTACATTTTGCCCTATTGAGAATGACAACCTGATTGCTTTTTATAAGTATGATGATACCAGGACAAACGAGATACTTGTGATTATCAATTTAGATCCTTACTATGCCCAACAAGGAAATTTACAGCTCCCTTTATCTGAACTAGGTATTCATCCCGGACAAACTATCGAAGTCCACGATCTGATTACCAAAAGTAGCTATCACTGGAATAACGAATGGAATTTCATAGAGCTACATCCTGCTTTGCCTATGCACATTTTTAAAATTAAAAAAATGATGTAGTATGACGACAGAGACCCAATCAAAAAAGGACCTTAATAATGAGTATATCTACAAATCAACATGGTCAGAATTGTTTAAGAACCCTCAGTTTGTAACCGAACTATGTGAAGATATCCTGGAACCCTATATTATTACCAAACGGTGGTATGGAGGTAAAGCAAGTGCATTAAAATATATTGAACTCGTAGATCATTTTAAGATAGAGGACGATCATGATCTGTTTTATGGGTTGGTGCTCGAGATTAACTTCAAAGAGGCTTTTGTTCAGAATTATTTCATTCCGATAGCATTGGTTACCGATCAGGATTTTCCGGAGGAAGATATCATTGCCAGGATACAGCTTAATGAAACCCACGGTTTTTTGGTAGACGCTACGCTTTTGGAGTCCTTCAGAAAACAGGTATTCGAAAAAATCCTGGAAGGGGCCAAGACAAAGTATAAAGGGCTCGAATTCAGAAGGGGGCGTGGCTGCAAGGATAAGGAATATAGTTCTTCCCGGTTTTTGGGAGCAGAACAGAGCAATACCTCGATCATTTTTAATGATACCTATATTTTAAAGATCTTCAGAAGGATATTCATAGATCAAAATCCGGATTATGAGATCAATAAATACCTTACCGATAAAGGAATATTTAAAAACACTCCAAAATATGGTGGCAGTATCACCTTGCGGTTTTCAGATAAGAATGTGATTACACTGGCTTTGATGCAGCGATTAGTCCCCAATGAGGGAGACGCCTGGGAATATTTTCTGAAACAACTCAAGGATATTTTTAAAACCTTAAATGAGGTCCATCCAGATATTAGTGCGCTAGAGCCTATAGGAATGTTCGACAAGATCAACCTGGATATCATTCCGGAAGAAATTATGAAATATTGCCCTGTGTCTTTCTTTAAGGACATCGATCAACTGGCACTTCGTACCGCTCAGATGCATGTAACCCTGGGATTAGAACGTGTAAACATGCAGTTTACTCCTCAGAAATACAGTAATGACTATTCTGTATGGTTAAAAAACCGCCTCATTTATCAGTTTGAAAATCGGGTGAATCTGGTCGAAAACAACCTGCATAAACTGGAAGGGCTCCGTTTGGAGCTGGCACAGGAGTTTTTAGACAAGAAAAAAGAGATTCGTAAACGGTTACTGGATTTTGACGAAAGCAAATTAAAAGGAGAACGTATCAGAATTCACGGAGATTATCACCTGGGGCAAGTACTGGTGAGTGATGGGGATTTTTATATCATTGATTTTGAGGGAGAACCCGAAAGCACCATCAGAGACCGAAAAGTCAAACAACCTCCGCTGAAGGATGTGGCAGGCATCTTCAGGTCGTTTAATTATGCGGTTTATGCTACGATTTTTAGTAATATGGAAGACTTCGAATACAGTAAATCAACATTATTCCATTTTGCCGATGTGCTGTATAGTTATATGGTTGCCGTTTTTCTAAAACGGTATGTAAAGTATGTGCAATCACATAACCTGAGTGTTGGGTACAAGAAAGAAATCGAATTTATACTTGAGTATTGCCTGCTGGAAAAAGCCGTCTATGAATTAGGATATGAGTTAAATAGCAGACCCCGATGGGCGGTTATTCCGCTAAAAGGAATTTCAAAAATTATAAATAGCTAAAGCTAAAATATGAGCAACGTTATCGTACATAGTTTCTTTTCAGAATTTGATATTAACCTTTTTAAATCCGGGAAACATTACCGTCTATATGAAAAATTGGGTGCTCATAGTACTACAGTAGATGGAGTAGCAGGTACCTATTTTGCCGTTTGGGCTCCGTCGGCAAAATCTGTTTCCGTTATTGGAGATTTTAACCATTGGACAGAAGGAGAACATCAACTGCATGTGCGCTGGGATGCATCTGGAATCTGGGAAGGATTTATCCCGGAAGTAGGAAAAGGAAGCGTATATAAATACAAAATACATTCTAGCCACAATGATATAAAAACAGAAAAGGCAGATCCATATGCCCGGCGATGTGAACATCCCCCAAAAACCGCTTCGGTAGTCTGGGAAGATACCTACGAATGGAAAGATGCTACCTGGATGAAAAAACGTAAACAGCATAATGCCATTGATGCTCCTTATTCTGTATACGAAGTGCATTTAGGCTCCTGGAAAAAAAGAATAGAAGATCACGATAGATCCTTGTCGTATACCGAATTAGCAGACGAGCTGGTTGCATATGTAAAAGAAATGCAATTTACACATGTAGAACTTATGCCTATCATGGAATACCCCTATGATCCTTCCTGGGGATATCAACTTACCGGATACTTTGCACCTACATCGCGTTTTGGGTATCCCGAAGAATTTAAACTGCTGGTAGATACATTACATCAAAACGATATTGGTATTATTCTGGATTGGGTGCCTTCACATTTCCCCGAAGATGCCCACGGGTTAGGATTCTTTGATGGTACAAGCTTATACGAGCATCCCGATAAAAAAAAGGGGTATCACCCCGACTGGAAGAGCCTTATTTTTAACTATGGCAGAAATGAGGTAAAGAGTTTCCTGATCAGTAACGCTATTTTTTGGCTGGATCAATATCATGCCGATGGATTGCGGGTAGATGCCGTGGCATCCATGCTTTTTCTGGATTACTCGCGTGAGGAAGGCGAATGGGAGCCCAATATATACGGTGGAAGAGAAAATCTGGATGCTATCGCATTTATGAAAGAGCTAAACGAAGAGGTATATGCCAGCTTTCCCGATGTGCAAACTATAGCTGAAGAGTCAACATCATTTCCCATGGTTTCCAAACCCACATATCTGGGCGGATTGGGCTTTGGGATGAAATGGATGATGGGTTGGATGCATGATACACTACAGTACTTTGCCAAAGAACCTATTTACCGTAAGCATCATCAAAATGATTTAACTTTTAGTATGACCTATGCCTTTACAGAGAATTTTATGCTTCCCTTATCACATGATGAAGTAGTATACGGCAAAAGAAGTATTATCGGTAGAATGCCGGGAGATGAATGGCAGCAATTTGCCAACCTTAGATTACTATACAGTTATATGTTTACACACCCGGGAACAAACTTATTGTTTATGGGGGCAGAATTTGGGCAACGCGAAGAATGGAATTTTCAGCAAAGCCTGGATTGGCATTTACTCCAATATGACTACCACGCAGGTATCAAAGAAGTAATCACCGATTTAAACAAATTATACAAAAAATACCCGGCTTTGTACGAGCAGCAATTTAGCGCTTCGGGATTCGAATGGATTAGTTACGACGACCACGAGAATTCTGCCGTTTCCTATATAAGAAAAGGGCATCAGCAGGAAAATTCACTCATCATTGTCTGCAATTTTACACCGGTGCCCAGAGTACAGTACCGCATCGGGTTACCCCGTGATGGAAAATTGGTACAGATATTTAATAGTGATGCAAAAAAGTACAGAGGAAGTGGGATGTCTAACGCAACAGAAATCAACATAGAGCATCAGGGCTGGAATCACAGGCCAAACTCTGCCGAAATTACCATTCCGCCATTGGCTGCAGTAGTTTTCAGGATAGAATAACAACCGATCGAAGTTGCAGGCCTACCTGTAGCAGGATACAGGCTTCGCAAAGCACAATATAAGCTGTCTTTTATGTTCATATGCTATACCCCGCTATGGTATTTTAATATATATCAAAAAAACAACGCACGAGGTTGAAATAATAATTCGCCAAGTTCTTATTTGAATGTGCCGAGTTGTAATATGATACTGCCAAGTTCTTATTTGGATGCGCCGAATTATAATTTAATAATGCCAAGTTCTTATTTAGGTGCGCCGAGTTATAATTTGATGCTGCCAATGCATAGGCACTTATAATTTGATAGTTGGTAACATTAAATAATAGCTTGGCATTATTAAATTAATCTTTGGCATTAATAAAAAACTTATTGGCAAGGATAAAATGAATCTTTGCACTGGTAAAAGAATACCAGGCAATGTAAGTTCTTGCAAAGTATTCTTAAATAAAAAAAATCTTGAAACCTACCGACTGCCGGTTTACCTGCCAAAGATAGGGCCAGGCAGGCATCCTCCAGAAAGAGCCTGCCAGGAGGAATTCTTTAGATGAAAAACGACCGCTTTAAAACACTGATAACTAAACAATTGTTAACACAGTATAGTCTCAAACGTTTTCGTAGGTTTTTCTTGATAAATAGTCATAAAAATCATTTTTAAATTCCGCCAGATATCGTTCTTTTACAGTCCCAAATCAAGAAAAAGAGTATAGATATGATCATCAATACAGAACTAGAGCAAAAAGGGAATTTGTTTCCGGGCAAAATCACCTCCTTTTCTCAACATGTAGACAAAATAAATTTTACTACAGAAAACGGAGTCATCCTTCAGGTAACCATTTTACGGGGTAGCGTGATCCGTTTCAGATATGCCACCGACAACAACTTTGAAAAAGATTTCTCGTATGCCATAAGCGAAGATGGTGCCAGGGGATATAGCAAACTGGAAGTAGAAGAACATGCTTCTCATTATTCTATTCTTACGTCTCGTGTAGAACTCATCATCAACAAAGCAGATCTCAAGACGGCTGTTTACGATCTGCACGGAAATGTAATTTGTAAAGACGACTGGGGTTTTCACTGGGAGCAGAGCTATGAATATGGGGGTAATATCGTAAAAATGAGTAAAGCAGCTCCGCAGGGGGAATGTTATTACGGTTTGGGCGATAAACCCATGCATTTAAACCTGAAAGGCAAAAGAATAGAAAACTGGGCTACCGATGAGTATGCCTTTAGTAAAGATCAGGATCCTTTATATAAAAGCGTTCCTTTTTATATCGGAATGTATGAGGAGAGAGCTTACGGGATTTTCTTTGATAATACCTTCAGAAGCTTTTTTGATTTTTGTAATGAACGCCGTAATGTTACCAGCTTTTGGGCACAAGGAGGAGAAATGAATTACTATTTCTTCTATGGCCCCAATATGCTCGATGTAATCACACGATATACCGATCTTACCGGTAAACCAGAATTGCCCCCTTTATGGGCATTAGGGTATCACCAGTGTAAATGGAGTTATTATCCCGAGAATAAGGTAAAAGAAATTACGGGTAGATTCAGAGAATTACAAATCCCTTGTGATGCCATATACCTCGATATCGATTATATGGAAGGCTTCAGATGTTTTACCTGGAACAAAGAATACTTCCCCGATCCCAAACGAATGGTAGAAGAATTGGCTGAAGATGGCTTTAAAACAGTGGTTATTATCGATCCGGGAATCAAAATTGATGATGAGTACTTCGTATATAATGAAGCCATGGAAAAAGACTATTTCTGTAAACGGGCCGATGGGCCCTATATGCGGGGTAAAGTATGGCCTGGTGAATGTTTCTTTCCCGATTTTACCAATCCCGAAGTAAGAGAATGGTGGGCAGGGTTGTTTAAAGAACTTATCGATGAAATAGGAGTGAAGGGCGTTTGGAATGACATGAACGAACCTGCCGTGATGGAGGTTCCTGGTAAGACATTCCCCGACGATGTACGTCATTACTACGATGGCAATCCATGCAGTCATAGAAAAGCACATAACATTTATGGAACCCAGATGGCAAGAGCTACCTACGAAGGGGTAAAACGATATGCATATCCAAAGCGTCCGTTTATTATTACACGATCTGCATATTCTGGGGCACAGCGGTATACCTCTTCCTGGACAGGAGATAATGTAGCAACCTGGGAACACCTTTGGGTTGCCAACATACAGGCACAGCGTATGAGTATGAGCGGAATGTCGTTTACCGGTAGTGATATCGGTGGTTTTGCAGAACACCCTACGGGTGAGTTATATGCACGCTGGATACAATTGGGGGTATTTCATCCGTTTTGCCGCACACACTCCTCTGGAGATCACGGCAATCAGGAACCCTGGACTTTTGGAGAAGAAGTGGTGGATGTGACCAGAAAATTTGTAGAACTACGCTATCAACTGTTACCTTATTTATATACCATGTTCTGGGAGTATGCCCAAAACGGGATCCCGATGTTAAAACCATTAGTATTATTTGATCAGCACGATCCTCAAACACATTACAGGACCGATGAGTTCGTATTCGGAAATCAAATTCTGGTCTGCCCGGTACAAGAACCGAATTCAAAGGGAAGACGTATGTATATCCCAAGAGGAAACTGGTACAATTACTGGACCCGTGAATATATAAAAGGCGGAATGGAACAGTGGGTGGATGCAGACCTGGACACCATTCCCTTGTTTGTGAAAGAAGGCGCCATAATCCCCAAGTATCCTATACAACAATATGTGGGTGAAAAGAAAATTGAACAACTAAAACTCGAAGTCTATTATAAATTGGGCAATAAAGAAGTGTCCAAGATGTATGAAGATGCGCAGGATGGATATGATTATGCCAAAGGACGTTTCAGTTTACGCAGTTTCTCTTTTACAGGAAAAGAAAATGAAGTGATCATCCAGCATCACAAAACCGGAAGCTATATAACCGAGTATGAAACTATTCATATAGAATGGGTGGGATTGCCTTTTGATATCAAAGAAGTGGAAATAGACAATGTAGTGGTTTCTTTAGAAAGCATCAATTATGATGAAGCCAAGAACCATACGATGATTATTCCAAAGGACTTTAACGAACTTCATATTATTGCAAAATAGCTTTTTATCGAACAATCAGGTTGTATATAGATTTTTTTGAAGAATTATTATCACCCATTCTTTGAAGGTAGTCTGTTATTTTTGTAATTTTAACAGAAAAGAACCTAAATCATATTCAAAGACTATGGATACAAGAAAATCTTTAATTCTAACAGGAGCTCTTCTGTTATTTTTATCGTGCGCAACCAATCCCTTTACCGGTAAGCAAACATTAGCGTTGGTACCCAATTCTCAGATATTACCCATGGCCTTCCAGCAGTATAATCAGTTTTTGGGCGAAAACAAGGTAATCAAGGGAACTGCAGATGCAGAAATGATCACCAGGGTTGGTCAAAGAATCTCTAAAGCTTCAGAGCGTTGGTTAAATGCCAATGGATATCAGGGGTATCTCAAAGATTATAAATGGGAGTATAACCTGGTAGATGATAAAACCGTAAATGCCTGGTGTATGCCGGGGGGTAAGATTGTATTTTATACAGGTATTTTACCTATTGCCAAAGATGAAACCGGCATTGCAGCAATAATGGGTCACGAAGTTGCACATGCTTTGGCAAATCACGGGCAACAACGAATGAGTGCAGCTCAGATCCAGCAAGTAGCCGGTACGGCTACTGCGGTGGCCATTAGTGGGAAAGACGAGAAAACACAACAAATTGTTGGTACTGCCTTTGGCCTGGGAAGCCAGTTTGGAGTGATGCTGCCCTTTAGCCGAAGCCACGAGACCGAAGCAGACCGAATAGGATTACAATTAATGGCCATTGCCGGATATAATCCCGATGAAGCTGCAAATTTATGGAGACGTATGAAAGCCAATAGTGGCGGTAAGGCACCACCAGAGTTTATGAGTACGCACCCATCTAGTGATACCCGTATCGCTAATCTTACTGCCTGGGCACCTTCAGCGAAAGCAGAAGCCAAAAAATTTGGGGTTACTACCTTTAAATAATTGTAAAGTTTATATACTTAAAAAGATTATACTTATTTTAGGAGCTGTTCTGAATATATTCAGAACAGTTTTTTTGATGTTTTTCATTAAGCTTTTTTCTATAAAAGATTTATTTTAATTTCACACTAAATGCGTAAAACACTACCTAAAGGACACAAGAAATTACTAAATGCCTGGGCTTTTTATGATTGGGCAAACTCAGTATATAATTTAACTATTTCTTCAGCAATTTTCCCCATATTCTGGGGAGCGCTCACTATAGTAAGAAACGACCAGGATGAAATTATAAGCGATACTGTACGATTTTTGGGTATTGATTTTAATAATGATTCTTTGATAAGCTATGTGACAGCCCTGGCTTTTTTGGTGGTATCTTTTATTAGCCCGTTGCTTTCGGGTATTGCAGATTATGTTGGGAATAAAAAGAATTTTTTAAAGTTTTTTTGCTACCTGGGAGCTTGTTCCTGTATTGGTTTATATTGGTTTTCGTTAGAATTTCTCTGGTTTGGTCTGCTATGCTACTTTTTTGCACTCATTGGTTTTTGGGCGAGTTTGGTGTTTTATAATTCGTATTTGCCCGATATTGCTTTTCCAGAGCAGCAGGATGCTATTAGCGCCAAAGGATACTCCCTGGGATATATAGGTAGTGTTATTTTATTGATCATTAACCTTTTGATGATTTTAAAGTTTGATTGGTTTGGCTTTGAAAATGAAGGAACGCCCACCAGACTATCCTTTGTAATGGTTGGAGTATGGTGGATAGGTTTTAGCCAATATACCTATCATTACTTACCAAAAGGAAATAAAAAAGAGACACTCACCAAGTCTCTGTTATTTAATGGTTTTAAAGAATTAAAACTCATATGGAGTGCATTGCGGCATGATATAAGACTGCGCAGGTATCTTACTGCTTTTTTTGTGTACAGCATGGCCGTACAGACCATTATGCTCATCGCTACTTATTTTGGTATTGAAGAACTGGATTGGGGAGAACAGAACGCCACAACCGGTTTGATTGTAAGCATCTTATTAATTCAATTGGTGGCTGTTCCTGGTGCAATTTTTACCTCAAGAGCTTCAGCCAAATTCGGGAATATAAAAACTTTAATAGTCATCAATGTTATTTGGATTTGCATCTGCGTATATGCCTATACCATTACGACTCCAAATCAGTTTTATATTGCAGCAGCAGTCGTAGGGCTGGTGATGGGAGGAATACAAGCGCTTTCGAGATCTACCTATTCAAAATTTTTACCGAAGGATGCAGTAGATACAGCATCATACTTTAGTTTTTATGATGTATCAGAAAAAATAGGAATCGTGATCGGGATGTTCTCTTATGGTATCATAGCTCAAATAACAGGAAGTGTAAGGTATTCAATTCTATTTTTAATATTGTTTTTTGCAGTAGGACTTTTTCTGTTGTTTAGAGTGCCTAGAACAAAAAATTAAAACGAGTTCATTCTATAATAAAGAGGTGGAAAAGGTAAATTGATCTTTTTATCTTCTCTTTTTGTATTTTATCTAAAGTATGGTATTTATTTTTTGACTTTTACATATATTATTTTGAAATATAATAATGTTGTAAACGTTATCGTTATTCGTTATTTTTATATAATAAAATCTACAACTATGAAAAAACTTATGTTCATGCTGGTGGCAGTAATGCTACTGGCTTCTTGCAACACAACGCAACAAACCGTTATTGCTGCAAAAAAAACCTTAAAAGGGGAGTGGTCTTTAGATAATATTACTTACGATCGTTCTGGAATTTTCGAAGTTAACCTGTATAATGATGCTTCTGCAGAGTGTTTTACAGGCAGTAACTGGAAATTTATCCCTAATAATAATACCGGAAAGTATGAAGTAAACCAAAGTAGCTGTGTATCGACAGGTGTTAGAAATTTTAGGTTTACTATCCCTAAGCCAGAAGCAGATGGGGAATATTACTTTTTATTTAAGCCTATTAACGAAAAGAAAAAGAGTACCAATAATAATGCGGGGTACAGAATGGCGTTAAAACATTTGGATGATACTACCATGACCTGGGCAATGACAGTAAGTTTGGAAGGAAAACCTTTTGTAATCACCATGAATTTTAATAAACTACAATAACCAAATCTTTATATGATGAAGAAAAATTTTAAAAAAATAGGAATTGCTTTAATGACAGTAGCAGTATTAACAGGCTGTGAAGCCGTTCAAAATGCAAATAATACGCAAAAAGGAGCTGTAATCGGTACTGCTGCCGGAGCTGTGCTTGGCGGAATTATAGGTAACAATGTAAAAAAGAAAAACTCGGCTTTAGGTGCTGTAATTGGTGGAGTAGTTGGTGGAGTTGCCGGTGGGGTTATCGGTAAACAAATGGATAAACAAGCACAAAAAATCGAATCTGAAATACCAGGAGCCGAAGTAACCAGAGTGGGCGAAGGTATCGATGTGGTATTTGATGAGAATAGCGGAGTGTATTTTGCAACTAACAAATCAAACATTAATGCAAAATCACAGGCTAATCTCAATAAATTGGCTGGTATATTTAAAGAATACCCAGATACCAATATTATTGTAGAAGGGCATACAGATAGTACCGGCGATGACAGCTACAATATGTCACTATCCCAAAAAAGAGCAAATGCAGTTACCGAATATCTGGTCTCTCAGGGAATAAGTAAAAGTCGTTTGACTACCTATGCACACGGTGAGACGTTACCAAAATACGATAATGCCACACCAGAGGGAAGAGCAAAAAACAGAAGAGTAGAGTTGGGGATTGTTGCCAACGATAAGATGAAGCAAGATGCTCAAAACCAGGTAAAACAATAATTTCCTGTAATAAGACATGAAAAATCCCGACTAAACATCGGGATTTTTTTATATCAAAATTTGTGTATATTCATGAAATGAACACACATTCACACATACTCATCATCGGCGGGGGATTAGCCGGATTAACAAGTGCTATTCATCTGGCCAAAGAAGGAATGTCTGTTTCTTTAATCGAAAAAGATAATTACCCGAAACATAAAGTATGTGGTGAATACATATCCAATGAGATAGTACCGTATTTTGACTTTTTGGAGATCAATTTAGATCACATACAACCCACCAGGATTACAGAATTTGCTATTAGTACTCAAAAAGGAGATGTTATTCGCAGTAAGCTACCCTTAGGAGGTTTTGGGGTAAGCAGATATACCTTAGATCATTATCTATGGAACAAAGCAAGCGAATCTGGCGTACAATTGATTCAGGACCAGGTGGTAGATATTCGATATAAGAAGGATATGTTTGTAATTAAAACTTCGACAAATCAGACATTTACCGGTGATTATGTAATTGGCGCTCATGGCAAACGCTCATTACTGGATCGAACCTTACAGCGTAACTTCAACGATAAAAAATCTCCATGGCTGGCGGTTAAAGCACATTATAAAGCAGATTTTGATTCAAATATAGTTGCTTTGCATAATTTCAAGGGAGGATATTGCGGGCTTTCGATGGTAGAAAACAACATTGTAAATGCCTGTTATTTGGTGCATTATAAAAGTTTTAAAAAATACAAAGATCTGGCGCTATTCGAGAAAGAAGTGCTATCCCAAAACCCGCATTTACGCTCTTTTTTTAACGCAGCAATACTATTATTCGAAAAACCCATAACGATCAGTCAGATTAATTTTGAAAAGAAAAAACCGGTAGAGAATCATGTATTTATGGTTGGAGATGCTGCAGGCCTGATACACCCGTTATGTGGAAACGGTATGGCAATGGCGATACAAGGTGCACAAATGATCTGTGAGTTATTGGTAAAGAACAAAGAAAGTGTTAATATAGTATCGAGAAATGAGCTGGAACGAAAATATACAAAAAATTGGAATGCAGTTTTTGCTAAAAGAATATATACAGGGAGAATGTTGCAAAAGATACTATTGAATGGTAATTTACAGAAGTTTTCGTATACCCTGGCAAATGCATTGCCAGCTATAGTTCCTAAAATCATAAAACAGACTCATGGAAATCCTTTGGTATGCTGATAAATTTGCAACATAGAAGCGATGAGCAGGAGCTTATGGACAATCCCATGGTTGAAGAAACAGCCCTAAAAACTGCACTCGCAGACATTTCACGGGTAAATCGGTGGTTGGGCGGTAATACCATCACCATTCATGCTATTCATCGATTAATAGAAGAATCAAATGATATAAAAGAATTTACCATTCTGGATTTGGGCTGCGGTGATGGTGAAATGCTAAGGGAAGTTGCAAACTCATTGAGGAAAAAGAAGATAGGAGCAAAGTTGACAGGAGTAGATTTAAATGCCAAAAGTATTGAATATGCAAAAAAGACGAGTGCTGTTTATCCGGAAATATCCTATATACAACAAGATGTTTTGAAAATAAAGCCCTCAGACTTGCATTGTGATATAATCATTTGTACCCTCACCTTGCATCATCTGCAAAATGAAGAAATTAAAAAAGTAATGCAAAAATGTATAGAACTTGCTGCAATTGGTGTGATAATTAACGATCTTCAGCGAAGTAAAATAGCGTATTACCTTTTTAAGGTGTTCAGTTTCTTTTTTATTCGGGGACATATAGCAAAGAATGATGGATTGATATCTATTAAAAGAGGATTTAGAAAAAAAGAATTAATACAGTATGCCAGAGAATTGAATTTACAGCAGTATCAAATTGATTGGAAATGGGCTTTTCGGTATCGATGGGTAATTAAGAATACAAACTAAAAAATAAAAAAGTTTGAAGGTAACTATAGCCTCTGTGGCAAAAGAATTACCGCAATACAAGCGGGAAACAAAAGAAATAATACCTTATGTCTCACAATGGTTAAGTGGTCAGAATGATCGTTTCAGGCGAAAAGTGATTAAGATTTTTGAAAATGCAGCAGTAGACAGTCGTTATGGGATTATGAGTATCGAAGAAGTATTTACAGCTACCTCTTTTCAGGAAAAAAACGATATTTATGTTAGAGAGGTTAAGAAATTAGGAACTGCTGTACTAAAAAAAGCACTCAGCAAAGTAGATTGGGACCCAAAATCTTTGGATTATATCATTACTGTGAGTTGCACGGGGATCATGATTCCCTCTTTAGATGCTTTTATCATCAATGATCTTGACCTGCGACAGGATATTATGCGATTACCTGTTACAGAAATGGGGTGTGCAGCGGGGGTTTCAGGAATTATGTATGCCAGAAATTTTCTGCAGGCCAATCCAGATAAAAGAGCAGCAGTGATTGCTATCGAATCTCCAACGGCTACGTTTCAACTAGACGATTATAGCATGACCAATATGGTGAGCGCTGCTATTTTTGGCGATGGTGCTGCTTGTGCTTTATTAACTTCTGAAGAAGATGCCCGGGGGCCAAAGATAGTGGGTGATGAAATGTATCATTTTTATGATGCTACTACAATGATGGGGTTTGAGCTCACAAATAACGGATTGCAAATGGTGCTTGATCCAGAGGTTCCCGAAAAAATAGCAGCACATTTCCCTAAAGTAATACATCCTTTTCTGAAGAAATACCATAAAACGATCGAAGATATAGATCACCTGGTGTTTCATCCTGGAGGAAAAAAGATAGTGCAGACTGTAGAAGCACTTTTTGGGCATTTGGGAAAGAATATTGATGATACAAAAGCTGTTTTACAAGAGTATGGCAATATGAGTAGTGCCACGGTGTTATATGTATTAGAGCGTTGTATGGAGCGTAAGCCTGCAAAAGGAGAAACCGGACTTATGCTCAGTTTTGGTCCGGGATTTTCTGCACAACGCATATTGTTGGAATGGTAAAAAAATAGTATTTTTTCATTTCCGCGCAGGCGGAAACCTTTTGCAGCAAACCCTTCACAAAAAAGGATGGTTTTAGTTGTACAGAGTAATTATGAATAATAAAGTATATAAAGATTTTTCTCCTTTTCAGGGAAATGCCAAAGGCAAAGGCGACTTATGGGCCCTGGTATTAGGCGGAAGTACTGGTTTAGGACTGGCAACTGCCAAAAAATTGGCACAGCATGGAATGCATATCATCATCGTGCATCGCAACCGTAAAAGTGAATTAGAGCAGATCGAACATGATTTTAAAGAAATTGAAGATCAGGGTGTGAAATTACTTTCTTTTAATGTAGATCTCTTAAGGCCCGAAAAAAGAGAAGAGGTACTTACAGAAGTCAAAAACAAAATTGGTGGCAAATGTATAAAAGCACTGATTCATAGTATCGCCAAAGGAAACCTGAAACCTATGACAGATGCCGGGCAAACCCTGAAGAATGATGACTTTCATTTAACGATCGATGCGATGGCCATCAGCCTTTATGATTGGGTAAGCGCTGTTTTTGAGAAGGAGTTGTTTGCTGATGATGCGAGAGTACTGTCATTTACCAGCGAAGGGAATACCAAGGCCTGGAAGAATTATGCGGCGGTTTCTGCAGCAAAAGCAGCATTAGAAGCCATTACCAGAAGCATTGCACTAGAGTTTGCTCCATACGGAATCAAAGCAAATTGCCTGCAACCTGGAGCCGTAGACACACAATCATTACGCATGATCCCTGGGCATGAGCAAATTATAAAGCATAGCCGTGAGCGTAATCCTTTTAACCGCATCACCACTGCACAAGATGTCGCCAATGTAGTGTATCTGTTGTGCAAAGAGGAAGCCGCCTGGATCAATGGGTGCATCATTCCGGTAAACGGAGGAGAACATTTGAATTAAAACTAAAAGCCGTCTGTTTGAGGTAGTAAATGTAAACTAAAAACACAATCATGAAAAACACGCTCATTGTATGTCTGCCCTTGGTGCTGTATCTTATGTCGTGTAAAGAAGATAACAGCACAGCAGAAAATAACAACCCCGATGTTGGTAATCAGGAATTTGCAGCGGTTGTTAGTGTTTCGGTTTCTGGGGAAGAAAATACATATTCATTTAGTGTTGGGATCAAAAGCCCCGATACAGGATGCAATCTATATGCAGATTGGTGGGAAGTCATTTCTGAAGAAGGAGAATTACTATATCGTAGAATTTTGGCACATAGCCATGTTAACGAACAACCTTTTGTGCGATCGGGTGGTCCGGTTGCTATTACCAAAAATCAAACGGTGTATGTGCGTGCACATATGAACACCAATGGTTATGGTAATAAAGTGTATAGAGGTAGCGTGGCCGAAGGTTTTACAGAAAACATACTGGATGTAGCTTTTGCCGGTCAAGTTGCTCTTATGCAGCCTTTGCCGGAAGATTGTGCATTTTAAAATAGAACTATTTTGATGAGAGAAGATATCATACAACAATTACCCTACAGCAAACCTTTTTTATTTGTGGATGAGATTCTGGAGCTTAGCGATGAACAAATCAAGGGGTGCTATACTTTTAGAAATGATGAATACTTCTATGAAGGGCATTTTAAGAACAATCCCATTACTCCGGGAGTTATTCTTACCGAATGTATGGCACAGATCGGTATGGCTTGTTTTGGGATTCATCTTTTAAAAGATACCTGGAATGTTGATACCATGGGTGTTGCCATGACCAGTACCGAAATGAACTTTTACTCCCCTGTTTTTCCAGGTGAAAAAGTAACTGTGGTTTCAGATAAAATATATTTCAGGTTTAGTAAATTAAAATGTAAGGTGGCGATGTATAATTCGGGAGGTGATATAGTGGCAAAAGGTATTGTAGCAGGTGTAGCGTTTAAAAAAGAAGCATGAAAAACAGACGGGTCGTTATCACGGGCTTAGGGGTTGTTGCACCAAATGGAATGAACGTTTCAGAATTTAGCATTGCTATTCAGAAAGGGGAGAGTGGGGTACGATTTATAGAACAACTAAAAGAACTTAATTTCTCTTGTCAAATAGCTGGTATTCCAATATATAATTCAGATTATTTAAATAATTACTTTAATTCAATTCAATTGCTTGGCTTAAAAGCTACCGGAATGGAATATGGAGTAATTGCAGGGCTGGATGCATGGAAAGATGCCGGATTGCCCATGAGTGAAACCGATACACCACTTTGGGACATCGGAGTGATTTTTGGTACCGGAATTATGGGGGTCGATAAATTTCGCGAAGCGATTTATAAAGTGGATGAAGGTAATGTAAGACGATTGGGAAGTACCACAGTGATACAGACTATGGCGAGTGGCATTAGTGCCTTTTTGGGTGGAATACTGGGTTGTGGAAATATGGTCACCACCAATTCTTCGGCCTGTAGCACGGGTACTGAAGCTATTTTGATGGCATACGAACGTATTGCGGCAGGAAATGCAGAAATTATCCTGGCGGGAAGTACCAATGATAGCGGACCCTATATCTGGGGTGGTTTTGATGCGATGCGCATTCTGCCACATAAGTATAATGATAATCCTGCAGAAGCTTCGCGGCCAATGAGTGCAACTGCCAATGGATTTGTGCCGGGCAGTGGAGCAGGGGCTTTGGTGATCGAAAGCCTGGAGAGCGCTAAAAAAAGAGGAGCCACCATCTATGCCGAAATCTTAGGCGGGCATGTAAATAGCGGAGGACAACGCAACGGAGGGAGTATGACTGCTCCCAATAGCGAAGCAGTAAAGCAATGCATCAGGAAGGCTGTAGCCGCTTCAGGGATTCATGCAGATGAAATTGATGCAATTAACGGTCATCTGACAGCTACTTCCAAAGATAGTACCGAAATTCAGAATTGGTGTGAGGCCCTGGGGAGACGAGGAGTCGATTTTCCATACATTAATTCTTTAAAAAGCTTGGTGGGACATTGCCTGGCAGCATCGGGAAGTATAGAGAGTGTAGCTACCATATTACAGTTGAAAGAAAATTTTATTTTTGGAAACATCAATTGCGAAGATCTGCATCCCGAAATTGCCTCATTGATATCCAGAGAACGCGTTCCTGTAAAAACCATCGATTTTTCTCCAGAAATCATCGCAAAAGCCAGCTTCGGATTTGGAGATGTAAACGCTTGTGTTATCTTTAAAAAATATAAAACCTAACCCCCAAAAGGGGATAGTTCATTTTGAATGAGTAGAATAGATGAAGAGCAAAGTATACAAATCAAATGACAATTTTTATATGGAGATTGTGGTTTATTAAAGAAGTTTAAATCACTTCAAAGACAAAAAATATGATATATGACTGAAAAAGAATTGCTTTCAAAATTAAAAACCATCATAACACCTTATGTGCAAAATCAGGAAGGGCTTATCAAGCTCACCGAAGATACCGATTTTATAAAGGACCTGGAAATTAATTCTGCCAATCTGGTAGATGTGATACTGGACGTAGAAGACGAATTTGATATTGAGATCGATAATGATGCGATGGAAAAAATGCTAACGGTAAAAGCTTCTATTGAGGTAATAGCCGATAAACTGGCAGCAAAATGATCGGTAACGATATTGTAGACCTTCGATTTGCCCGCGAGCAAAGCAATTGGCGGCGTAGTGGTTGGCTACAAAAACTCTTTTCAGATGCAGAACAACATCAAATTCTCTCCTCACAAAACCCTCATCTGCAGCTATGGACGTTCTGGAGCATGAAAGAAGCTGCTTATAAAGTGCATCAACGACGCTTTTCACTACTACCAAAGTACAATCCCATGGATTTTCAATGTGCGATAGAAGGGGAGGTGTATGTAAATAATTATGCATATAAAATCATTTCAGAAATTACAGAACAGTATGTCTATAGTATTGCCCGGGTGGTATCTGATATGCAATATAGTTCTGAAGTATGTGAAATTGGCACACAGGTACGAGATCAACTAAAAGAAATGATTGTGAATACGTTGGGTATCAAAACTTTGATCTCTTTCTCAAAAGACAAAAACGGAATTCCTGTGGTCTATCTGGATAAGAAACGCACCAATATCGCGATATCGTTAACACATCACGGACGGTATTCGGCATTTGCTGTTGGCTTATAACAAGCTGCTGAAACTATGAACTCATATGAGTTCGCTATTTAAGAATCGGAAAGTAGAATTGTATATTCAGTTTATTTTTTTCTCGTTCGTCATGAATATTCACTCCAAAATCACTGGTATAGATAGTGGTTTTTCCAGATAGTTTTTTATCATCGAGAGAGAAGGTAATAATCACTTCTTTTTGCGTGCCTTTGATAGTAAGATTACCAATTACTTTATAAGTATTGGCCTCAAAGGCAACCACTTGTTTACTTATAAAAGATATTTCGGGATACTTTTTCTTATAAAAGAATTTTTGCCACATCAGGTGTCCGTCTCTTAAAAAATTACCGGTATCCAGTGTCTTTACCTGGGCAGTACCTTTAAAAACAGCATTCTCGGGGTCATTGGGATTAAAATCAATTCTAAAATCCAATCCGCTAATGAGACCTGAAGTGTTATCTTCAATAAAATCAAAAGTAACCTTGGATTTCTCTTTATCAAAATCCAATCTTTTAAAATCATTGATCAATGCATAATCGGTAGCCGAGTTATTTGTTTGTTGTACTATGTTATCAGGGATTAAATCTTGACTAAATCCCTGTTTGAGAAATATACAGATCAGGATGTTGAGAAAAATTCTCATAGGGTTTGTATTAAGGTTTTAAATATAGAAATAATCAATAACCATTCCAAGCTTTAGTTCGATTGATCTGCCCGTTACCGGTTTTTGCCCCAATAAAACGGGGGTTTTAGCTGTTTTAAAATAAGCGCGCTTCGTATAGATTTGAACGGTGTTATACCAGTTCTTATATGAAATAAGAACTGGTATAACTCATAAATGAGTTTGTAGGATTTTGGATTACAAGTTTCATAAAATAAATATAAAGTGATTCAAACCAATAGATTAGAAGTAAAAAAAGTAATAACTTAGAGATAAAATCTTACGATTGGTTAGTTAGGGCAGTTTAATCCAAAAAAATTGGTTATGAGTAAAAAAGAGAAAACTTCGAGAAAAAGACGCTTTGCGGACTTCCAAAACAAATACCGGCGATCTTCTAATTTTGGGTATGGGTCAAAAAGAGATCAGTTTGCCATTGCTGGTGATGGTGAATTATTTGCACCAGATGATCATACAGACGAGACAGAAGATGACACTATATAAATAATGATTTTTTTGTCATCAGAAAGATATTATAGCCTTAGCTACTAAAGGTTTTTCTCGTTAATATTTTTATATAAACGAGAATACCAATAGAAAGTATTGCACAAATCGAAAATCCCATAAACAGTGGCAGCGTAGTGTTTAATACAAATCTTCCGATATAGGTACTAATAGGAACTGCCATAATCGTAGAAATAAATCCTGTAATAGCTGCGCCGATTCCTGCGATATGGCCAATAGGTTCCATGGCGATCGCCCTTAAGTTTCCAAACAAAAATCCGATAGCAAAAAATTGCATTGCGAAGAAAAGCAATAATACGACCACACTAGGGTTTGGTGAATTATAAAACAGCACAATATAGAGTAGCGAAACTCCAAAGAAAGCCACGAGAGAAGCAGTGATCAATCGTTCCATTCCATATTTTAAAACTAAGGTTCCGTTTAGAAAGATGGCAGTGCCGATCGATATGGCCAGGAGGCCAAATATGTAAGGAAACTCTTCTTTTAATTGATACTGCTGTTCGAATATTTGCTGCGAGGTACTGAGGTAGACCAAAAAAGAACCCACTATAAATCCCGAAATAAGCGTATATCCTACAGTGGTTTTGTGTTGTATCATTTCTTTTAATCCATCTACAAAAACATGAGATGTAAACCTGATTCGTTTTGATATGGAAAGGGTCTCGACTTGTCTTTTCCAAAACCAAAAGGCAACCAACCCGCTAATAATAAGCTGTATATAAAAAATAGCTTGCCAATGGTAGTGATCCAGAATAGCTTTGCCAAGTGCAGGGGCAACTATGGGTACTAAAATAAAAACCACCGTAACAAACGACATGATACGCGCCATATAATCCCCGCTATACACATCACGTATCATGGCAATGGCGATGGTTCTTGGGGCAGAGAGCCCAATACCCTGTAACGTCCTGCCCAGGACCATCATCTCGATACTCTCTGCAAAAATGCATATAAAACTTGCGATAATAAAGAGTACAAAACCCATATACACCACAGGTTTTCGACCCACACTGTCTGAGAGAGGACCAAAAAACAACGGGCCAATACCAAGTCCAAGAAAAATCATGGTGATGAGCAGTTGGTTATCAGCGAGTCGCTTGGTACCAATGGTGATACCTATAATATCTAAGGCTGGTAAAAGCGCATCTATAGCCAATGCCACAACAGACATCAAAGAAGCCATGAGAGCGATAAATTCAAATTGGGCAAGTTTCTGTTTTAGCATCCGGCAAAAGTACAGTATTCATGCTACAAAAACTGAGTCTGAAATGTTATATTGATCACAATGTAAAGACCGAATACCCCTTAATTTTGTACATTGTAGTATAAAAATTGGTGCATAATATCTTGTATTGCAACACAATAAATCATGAAAAATGAAAGCTCTATATTTAATACTCAGTTGTTTATTAATTAGTTGTAGCAGTTCTGAAAATATAACAGTAACCACTGCACAAAGCAAAGCTCTGGATCAATTGGTAATCCAGAAATCATTCGTGATAGAGTCAGAATGGGCATCTCCTATGGCCACAAACAGCATTAATGCAATAGCCAATAGCGGATTATTACCTCCTGGCAGTACAGCAAACAACATAAGCCTAATTGGAAACAATAACTTTTTTAAAGTACAAGGAGATAGCATAATTGCATATTTACCTTATTATGGAGAACGACAAATGAGTGGGGGTTACAATACGAATAATGCTATAGAGTTTAAGGGTGTGCCGGATACCTATGAAGTTACGAAAGACGAAAAAAATAAACGCTATATACTCAGTTTTGAAATTAATGCTAATACTGAAACATACAGGGGTAATGTAACGTTGTTTCCAAATCTGACCAGCACGATATTTATAAATAGTAGTCATCGATTGCCAATTAATTATAGAGGCAGGGTAGCAAAGCTTGTTGAAAAAGAATAAGCTCATCCACTAGCATCCGAAAGTGTATTAAAATTTGACTAAAAACTTATGTAAACCCTTATAAACAGCTTGTAAATTAGAATGTATCCAGAAAATAAGTTTTTACTAAAAAAACTATAGTATAAGACCCCAAGGTCTCGGAGACCTTGGGGTTTGGACTTTTCAATATGTTGATTCTTATATTTAAGTTTAAACCACTTCAATAATCCCAACCAACTTCCACGTCTTTTTTTATCCCTAATACGTCATGAGTTTAATTCTGTTTGAATCTAAATTTGCGAAGCTTATTTAGATTAAATAAAAACAATATGCTCCTTGACGCACAAACCAACTTAGTAACTGATCTCAAAATTGATCAGTTTTTTGAACCTCAATCAAAATATCTCTATCAAGAATATGTTCAAAAAGCAGTACAGTATGTATTCTCTTTCTTGAATAATGAGAAGTTTTATAGTGGGGAATTACCAAATGATCTGAGGTCAAAAACAAATTTGATCTCTGCTAATCCCAATAGTACATTATCCATAGATGATACACTTAAGCAGATCAAGGAATTGTATCTTGATCATACGATTGCTTTTCACCATCCAAATTATGTGGCACACCTCAATTGCCCTGTATTATTACCGGCTCTTGTAGGAGATCTTATAGCCTCATCGGTAAATACAGCAATCGAAACCTGGGATCAAAGTACGTCAGCTACATTAATAGAGCAGGAAATGATTCGCTGGATCAGTTCCAAAATGCAGTTGCCTTCTTCGTCAGACGGTGTATTCACAAGTGGTGGTACACAATCTAATTTTATGGCGTTATTAATGGCTAGAGATCACCATGCATATATGCATTATGGGTTGAATCTTAAAGAAAATGGCTGGTCTGATGTTGTAAGCAAATTTCGTTTTCTCTGTTCGGAAAAAGCACATTTCAGCATTAGAAAAAATGCAGCGCTGTTGGGAATGGGGTACGACTCTGTACTATCTATAGCTACCGATGACAATATGAAAATGAAACCAGATGCTTTGGTGCAGGCTATAGAAAAAGAAAAACAATCTGGTAACATTCCTATAGCCATAATAGCCACTGCCGGAACCACTGATTTTGGAAGCTTTGACCCTTTGTCTACTATTGCCAAAATTGCCAAAGAATATGATATCTGGTTCCATGTAGATGGTGCTTATGGGGGATGTTATGTGCTTACAGATACGCATCAACATTTGTTACAAGGGATAGAACAGGCCGATTCTATAACTATTGATTTTCATAAAACGATGTTTCAGCCAGTATGTTCAAGCGCCTTTTTGGTAAAAGACACAAAATATTTTAAATATGTGTCTTATTATGCAGACTATCTGAATCCCCTTGAACATAGAGATTCGGCATGCCCCAACTTGATTGAAAAATCTATTCAAACCACTCGTCGGTTTGATGCTTTGAAGCTTTGGTTTACTTTAAAAATGACCGGCGAAAAAACAATTGGTTCCTTTCTGGAAAAAGTTCATTTCCTGGCATTAGATCTATATCACACTATCAAAGACGATTCTTGCTTCGACATTGCTCATAAACCAGAGCTAAGCACCTTGGTTTTTAGATATAAAGCAAATGGAATAGATAACCATGCCATTCACGATACAATAAACCTGTATATAAAGAATACGCTTTTTAAATCTGGTCAGGCTTCTGTGGCCAGTACAAAATTAGAAGGAAAGGTGTATCTCAAATTCACATTACTTAATCCTAAAAGTACGATAGAAGATCTCCTGAAGATCATTCAAATGATCAAGGAAACAGGAAGTAGTTATAAAACCAATAATTAAAATGAGTAAGAATATGCATACTAATGAAGAAACCATTGTAGATTTTGTAGCCATTGGTGTTGGACCTTTTAATTTGGGATTGGCTTGTTTAACAGAATCCATAGCCGAGGTAGATGGTATTTTTCTTGATAAGAAAGAAAAATTTGACTGGCATCCCGGGATGTTGCTTCAGGATACAACCTTACAGATTCCTTTTATGGCAGATTTGGTAACCTTGGCCGATCCCACGAGTCCTTTTAGTTTTCTGAATTATATCAAAGAACAGGGAAGAATTTACTCTTTTTATATTCGTGAAAACTTTTTGTTGCTCAGAAACGAGTATAACCAATATTGTCAATGGGCAATCCGAAAATTATCTAATATTCATTTTCAAACTGAAGTTACGGCAACAGCATATGATGAAGTAAAAAAATGCTATATCGTGTTTTCAAAATGTACTAAAACCAATGAACAAAAGGTATATAAAGCACGAAAATTGATATTAGGAACGGGAACACAACCTTATATTCCAGCTTGTTGCCAGGAATTGAAAGGAAAAGCCATACACTCTGCAGAGTATCTTTCTCATAAAGAAGCTTTACAATCTAAAAAAGCAATTACAGTCTTAGGGAGTGGACAAAGTGCTGCCGAAATTTTTTATGATCTTCTGCAAGACATCGATGATAAAGGATATGAACTCAATTGGATCACACGTTCTCCAAGATTCTTTCCTTTAGAGTATTCAAAGCTTACATTAGAAATGACCTCACCCGAATATGTGGACTATTTCTATAACCTTCCTTCTGCAAAAAGAGATCACCTGATCAAAAATCAAAAACACCTGTACAAAGGCATAAACCAGGATTTGATTGCCAATATTTATGATTTGATCTACACAAAGCAAATCACCAATGAGGTAAAGATTAATCTTAGAACAAATTCAGAATTAAAAAAAGTAGTATATGATGATGCTTTAGAGAATTTTTATCTCGAAATGCATCAGCACGAGCAAGATAAATGTTACCATCACCAAACCGAAGGATTAGTATTGGCGACAGGCTATGCATACCAACAACCTGTATGTATAGAAGGCATAAAAGATCGTATCTGTTGGGATGAACATGGTAGATATAGTGTACATCGTAATTATGCTATAGATAAAGAAGCGAAGGATATTTTTGTGCAAAATGCAGAATTACATACACACGGATTCGTAACCCCGGATTTAGGAATGGCCTGCTATCGAAATTCATACATTATTAAAGAGCTAACAGGTACAGATTATTATCCCATCGAGCAACGTATTGCATTTCAGCAATTTGAAGTAACAAAGGAGGAAGAGATTAAAGTACATAAAGCCACCATATGAAGAATTTTCTAATCATAATGACCTTGGTAGCGGTAGTAAGTGATTATTTATTGCATCCTTTCTATCCTCAGTTTTTCGAGGCTCGTTTTGGAATTACAGATCCCGAATATGTTGGATACTACTTTGCAGCGATCTGTTTTATGGTAATGATCGCATTTCCGTTTTGGGCATATGTTTCTAAAAGAATCCCAGAGCTCAATATTTTGGTGTACACCCAATTCTTTGCAGGAATATTGGCACTCTATTGCTATTGGACAACTTCTTACATCAATTTTTGGATTATTTCTCTTGTGATGATTCTATTCAAAGGAAGTTATCTTTTGGTCTATCCATACATCCTAAAAATCATAACCAAAGAAGAGCATCCAACCACGATCGGATTATTATCTGTGGTAGTGCATCTAGGAGGCATTTTGGGAGCAGTTATAGGTGGATTAACGGTCGATCTCATAGATGTAAGTTATATCTTTTTGATCATGGCCTTCGGTGATTTTATACAAATGGGAATGAGCGCATATCTGCTGAGAAGTGATAAATATGATACTTCAATTCACCGGGAAACCAAATCGATAGAGCAAACAGATAAAAAAATGATTCCAAAAGGATTTATCCTCAAAATAGGAATTACGACACTACTATTATATGCAAGTGGATTTATTACCCGACCATTTTTTTCTACCTATTGGGAGTATATAGCTACCTATGATAGTAAGTTAATTTCGGGGTCTGTGTATGCTATACCCGGCTTTGTAGCATTGCTAGTGCTTTGGTGGGATATCAAAAGAAAGGGAACAAAAACCAGTGGTATCACAATTCCTTTATGTATTGGGATAATAGGTTTGTTAGCACAGGGGATTCTGGTGCCGGCTGTTGTTATTTTAGGTAGAATAATATACGGATGGGCGGTATTTAGAGCCATTGTTCGCTTTGATGTCCTACTTTTTGAATCCAGCACTCCGGATACTTATGCAATAGATTATAGTAAAGTACATTTTTTTCAAAATTTAGGAGTATTGATATCCTCCTTTTTGGTAGGTGTTCTTGTAGATCAATACGGATTGGAGATTCCTTTTACAGTAGCATGGATTGGTTTTGCTGCTACTTTGGGGTTATATGTCTTGCTATTCAAAAGAATTTTCAAAAAAGTTATGTTAAAAACAACGTAGAATTATGAACACAATTACCCAAATGAACAACATATTATTTTCTAAGCATTGCAAAGGTCTTGGAGAGGTACAAATACGTGCTTTTGACCTAAAGAATGACGCTGAGAAAATACATGATTGGGTTACCAGACCCTATGCGAGATATTGGGGGATGCAAGGATTTACGATAGCACAGGTTGAAGAGGAGTATAGAAAAATAGAAAACCAAGAACATCATCATGCTTGCATGGGAATGTTACATGATAATCCAATTTTTTTAATGGAATATTATGATCCGAATATAGACATTATTTCTGATTATTATCAGGTCCAGCCAGGAGATACGGGGATGCATATTTTGGTAGCTCCCGTAGAAAAAAGAATTCCAAAATTTACATGGAATGTGTTTATCACCGTTATGAGTTTTCTGTTTGCTGATCCGGAAGTAAAAAGAATTGTGGTAGAGCCTGATGTTACTAACAAAAAAATTCATGTTTTGAATACCAAAGCTGGTTTTCGATACCTGAAAGAAATTCAATTACCACATAAAAGAGCACATGTAGCGATATGTACAAGAAAAGACTATGAAGGTGCAATTCAAAAATCACACTAAAAACAATATAACTAATGAATACTTCAGATCCTTTGATATTATCAAATCAAATCTCACATTTAACTCCTGAAGTTTGGGAGATAGTGAATAGAAACTTAATTAGAAAAGCAATTAGCGAATTCACGCATGAACTACTTTTAAAACTTGAGTTAATAGGCCAAAAAGAGGACTGGGAAATCTATAAGTTGTATACAGATATTCCTGAGATCACCTATTATTTTAATGCAAAAAAACAGGCCTTAGATCATTTACATATCGATTGTTCTTCAACTGTAAAAATAAAAAGTGAAAAAGAAATAGCACTAGATGCTCTTGATTTCATCTTAGAACAAAAAAATACGCTAGGGATTCCTGATGATATGTTACCCACTTATATGGAAGAAATTACCAGTACCCTTCATGGCGCAGCCTATAAATATGTACATCAAAAATACAATGCCTGTGAATTGGCAGAAGCTGATTTTCAGGATATAGAAAAAGCAATGACCGAAGGTCATCCTTGTTTTGTAGCCAACAATGGACGTATAGGATTTAATATAGCTCAGTATCATCATTTCGCCCCAGAAACACAAACTGCCTTTTCTTTGATTTGGATAGCAGGACACAAAACAAAAGCAGCATATCATAGTGTATCAACGCATACCTATAACGTTTTGACAGAAAACGAACTGGGAAAAGAGACGGTTCTGCTCTTTAACCAACAATTGATTGACCTTGGCCTTGCTCCCGAAGATTATATTTTCATTCCCGTTCATCCCTGGCAATGGAATACGAAGATCAGTACCATTTTTGCTCAGGATATAGCCCAACAGCATATCGTATTCTTAGGAAACACCACTGATCAATATGTTGCACAACAATCTATTCGCACTTTATTTAATACAACACATCCCGAAAAATTATATGTCAAAACAGCCTTATCCATACTTAATATGGGTTTTATGAGAGGGTTGTCTCCTTATTATATGGGAAGCACTCCTGTGGTTACAGACTGGATTTCTGAGCTACTGGAGCAAGATGATTTTCTAAAACAAACCGGATTTACCATGTTGGGAGAAATAGCAACAGTGGGCTATAGAAATCGATATTATGAAACCTTGGGCAAGACCAAGGCCCATAATAAAATGTTATCGGCATTATGGAGAGAAAGTCCGTTTTCTAAAATTACCAAGAATCAGAAGCTAATGACAATGGCAGCGTTTTTACATTTGGATAACCACGGAAATTCACTTGTAATTGAATTAATAAAAGCTTCTTCAGTATCTGTCGAGGTTTGGTTAGAACACTATTTATATGCATATCTGACACCACTTTTGCATTGCTTATTTCAATATGAACTGGTGTTTATGCCGCATGGTGAAAATTTGATCATGGTTTTAGAGAATAATATTCCCGTAAAAGCAATTATGAAAGACATTACCGAAGAGATTGCCATTTTTGATGAAAAAACACCATTACCCGAAAAAGCAAAACGATTATATGTAAAAGCAGCCGATGAAATCAAAGCATTAGCCATTTTTACCGATGTTTTTGATTGTTTCTTTAGATTCTTGTCAGATATTTTGGTGATACAGGGCGGTTATTCTGAAACCATATTATGGAAACAGGTGGCACAATGTATTATAGAGTATCAAGAAGCACATCCACAGCTTTTAGATAAATTCAAACAAATTGATCTTTTTGCACCAGAATTCAAAAGATGTTGCCTCAATCGGTTACAGTTAATAAATACAAAACACATGCTCAACCTGGCAGATCCTGTAGAAAGTTTACAATTCAAAGGAACTTTAAAAAACCCTATTGCCCGATTTAAGGATAGCAGCATAAGTAATTGTCGGTCTGAGCTTGTCGAAGACGATTAATCATAACTAATTTAACTTTTTAAAAATCACAATATGTCGACTATAAAACCCAACAGAATTTTAGCAATAGACCTAGCCAGAGGAATAAGCGTATTGATGGTCATCATAGTACATTCGCTATGGATGTATGGAGACACCCATACCCAATCTGAAACGTGGCTGGGATCGATAATTCATTTTATAGGTAAAGGAACTCCGATGTTTTTAATTGCTATGGGGGTATCTTTTACCTTATCTCGCAATCAGAGTGTTGTATTATCTATAAAGCGTGCGTTTTATATTCTTGCGATAGGTTATTTAATGAATTTCCTGAAGTTTGTGCTTCCGGCTTTAATAGGTACGGTACCAGACAACTTTATCGAAGCCTATGGCTGGACAGCACCTGTTATGCCCGCAAATATGCTCTATATGTTGGGCACCGGGGATATTCTTCAGTTAGCTGGGGTTTCTTTATTGTTTATGGGAATCATTAATAAATTTTCAAAAAATAAATATATACCCTTAATTATCGCATTATTCATAGCCGTAGTGACCAAAGAAATACACGGTTTCCAATTGGGAATAGGGGGAGTGGATTATATCCTGGACCTGATGTGGGGAGCAGAGTGGAATGTATATTTTGCAGTATTTCCATGGTTTTCATTTATTCTTATCGGGATGTTCTTTGGAATGTGGTATAAAGAAAAAAATAAGAGTACTGCATATATCTTTACGAGAATGGGTATTGCAGGTATTGTTTTAATGGTGATCGGCGGAGGATTATGTTATTACAATTTTGAATATCACTTTGGGGATTATTTCCATCTGGGCCCTGGAGGAACCCTGTATCTGGCAGGATTTAACCTAGTCTTACTATGGGGAGCTCATCTTTTAGTAACCCGAATAAAAGAAAACAAAATTTTTAAATTCTTTTACTACTGCAGTAAAAGGGTAACCACAATATATGTGATCCAATGGGTTATTATTTGTTGGGGAATGGGATTTTTGGGCTACCAACAATTTGGAGTAACCGGAGTGTTGCTTTTAATTCCCACCTTCATAGTCCTTACATTAGGTATACAAAAATTGATATTAGACAGAGTATTGTTTTCTAAGAAAACTAAAAAACAAACACGTATTATCAAAAAAACTATGGCAATACAGAAAACATAACCCTATGCGACAATTTAATTGCATTCATGTTACCTATTTTAGAGAGCAAGAACTCCTATTATGGAAGATAAAAGATACCGGTATGCCAAACTTTTGTCTAAGAGGACTTCAGGAGTTTCAAGAGTTTTCTCTTTGGGTAAAAGAATATTTTTCACATCCCGATCGTCCTTTGAAATTTATTGTCTCTGCTTCAGAACATCAGGGAATTTATAACATGGGTGGAGATTTGCCATTTTTTATAGAAAATATCAGGTCTAAAAACATAGAAGAGTTAAGAGCCTATGCACACTTGTGCGTTGATGCTATTTATACAATGTATACCTCTTTTGATTTGTCGGTAATCACTATTGCTTTGGTAGAAGGAAATGCATACGGAGGTGGATTTGAATGTGCATTGGCACATGATTATATGATTGCCAATGATGAAGTACAGTTAGGCCTGCCAGAGAATACATTTAATTTGTTTCCCGGGATGGGGGCCTATAGTTTATTATACCGTAAGCTTACTGCAATAGATGCAGATACCATTATAAGAAGTGGAAAAGTATATAACGCCAGTTATTTACAATCTTTAGGCCTCATAGAAGAAGTCACAGAAAAAAATACGGCGATGAGATCTTTACATGGTTTTATAAAGAGAATAGGGGAGCAGTTCAATTTTGAACATCACCATAATCTATGTAAGAAAAAGGTGTTTCCGCTAGAGAAAAAAGAACTAATAGAAATCACAGATATATGGGTCGATGCCTGTATGAAAATAGGAGCATTCGATCTTCGTAAAATGGAGATTTTAGCAAAGGCGCAGGCCAGAAAGGTAAAAGAGATGTTATAAGTCATACTTCTTCCATTCTGTCATTCCTGTATTTTTTAGGAGTGATACCTTCTATTTTTTTAAAAGCTGCTGTAAAGTGTGTTGAATTTTTATAACCTACCAGCTCCGAAATCTCATAAATCGGTTTTTTACTATGATGTAGCAATTGCCTGGCTTTTTTCATTCGCAATTCGGTAGCATATTCAAAGATAGTCTTGTCAAATACTCGTTTAAATTCTTTTTTTAATACAAAATCATTTAATCCTATTTGTCGAGCTAATTGTTGTATAGAGTATTGTACAGAAAGATCTGAAGAAATTATATGTTGTGTTTTGTATAATTTTTTAATCAGGTTATCTACCTGACTTGTTATTTGGGGTTTGTTATTTGGTTTAGCATCTAATTGTATGGCTATTAATTCTAGTGTTTTTGATTCAAGGAATAAACGTTTTAGCAATCCTTTACGGGTATCCGATAAGATTTCAGAAAGTATTTCCTGAGTTTTAGTATCCAGAGGTCGTGTAACGTCGGTTTTTAGTTTTTTTAATGAATATCGATCGAGGATGTTATATTCTTCATTAAGATGATGCCTTTTGATAAATCCAATATCCATTCTGATTTTTATTTCTTTTAGGCGTTTACGCTTGTGATACGCAATAGATCCGTTGATTTGTGATAGATATACGAGGTAACTTTCCTGGCTTTCATATACCAGGTCATCGACTACACCATCAATTTTGATGATTTGTTCTCCTTCGATGAGAAATGAGAGTTCCAGGAAATCTTTAGAAAGATATCCCTGCACATCAATATCGCTTTTCAAGAGTACATCAAATACCGCAACTTGTAATCCATCAAAACGATGAAATTCAAAATATCCTGCACCATATTCTTCTAAAAACCTAAACTTTTTTGAGGTAATGCCGCATTGTTCCTGGGTAGCTATTAATCGCGAGATAGTATGTAAAGTACATTTGTTTTTTTTATGTATTGTTGCTTGATCAGACGATGTTTTTTTACGTCTTTTTTTATCCATAATGCGTCATTTTTCTCTTTCCCTAGACACTAATTTTGCATTTTATATTTATTTAGACTTATTATAAATAGCAAATATAACAAAATGAGAATGGAAAAAACAACCCCTTATTTAAAAATTAAAAAGATTGGTTTTTAATGAGGAAACGTTACACCACTTCTCGCATTTTACAACAACAAAATTTAAAATCAAGATGAAAAAAGTAAACAGGCTACTATTAGTAGCTTTCTTTTGTGTTTCGCAAGCAATTGTGGCACAATCGGGAATCATAAGAGGGAAAGTGATTTCTGAAACAAAAAAACCTTTAGACAATGTGAATATCATATTGGACAATACAAATTTTGGAACCAAAACATTAGTTGACGGAACCTTTGAGATTTCTAATGTCTCTGCAGGATCTTATGTGCTTAACACTAGTTATGTGGGGTATACTTCGAAGCAAATTTCTATTCAAGTTACCGAAAATCAAGAAACCATACTATCTGATATTGTTTTGGAAACATCTGTTCAAGCCTTGGATGAAGTGATGGTGAATGCTGAAAAAACTAATAAATTTTCCAGAAAAGAAAGTGCTGCAGTGGCTAAACTTCCTTTAGCAAATATTGAAAATACCCAGGTATATAATACTATCAGTGCAGAATTGATAAAAGATCAGGTGGTAACAAATTTTGATGATGCATTGAATAATGTGGCTGGATTAGATCGATTATGGGAGTCTACGGGTAGGGGAAATGATGGAGCAGGATATTTTGTTCTTAGAGGTTTTGAAGCACAACCCAACTTTTCTAATAGCCTACCTGCTTTAACAAATGGAAGTCCGGATCCTATCAATATAGATAAGATCGAAGTTATTAAAGGACCTTCGGGAACTTTATATGGGGGGCCGCTTACGAATTATGGAGGACTCATCAACATTGTGACCAAAAAGCCTTATCAAGGTTTTGGAGGTGAAGTTTCATATACTACAGGTACTTATGGATTAAACAGAGTCACGGCAGATATTAACACAAAACTGGACAAGGAAGGCAAATATTTATTTCGATTAACGAGTGCATATGAATATCGTGGAAGCTGGCAAGATGCAGGGTTTAAAAGATCATTTTTTATTGCTCCTACAGTATCCTATCAAGCAAACGATAGATTATCATTCTTGGTTGTAGCTGAATATAAAAATGCAGAGCAAACCAATCAACCGTTTTTGTTTTTAAATCGATCCTTACCTTCGGCGGAATTAAACGCTGATGATGTGGGAATAGATAGAGATCGTTCATTCACCAGTAACGACCTAACGTTAAAAAATCCAACATTTAGCTTACAGGCTCAGGCAAATTATAAGATTTCAGAGCAATGGAATTCACAAACTGCTGTTTCTCGTGGTGTAACCAAATCCAATGGATATTATTCGTTTTTATTTGATGTAGACGGGCAATTTAATTTTGCTCAGTTTATCAAGCAAGAAAATTTTACTACTGAAACTACCAACATTCAGCAAAACTTCAGAGGAGACTTCACTGTAGGGCATCTACGAAATCGTGTATTGGTTGGCGTAGATTATTTTAACCGAACGATTATCAATAATAGCGATACCAATTTTGTAACTATTGGAAGTTTTCGTCCAGATGGAACACCTGGTCCAACGAACCTTCCTTTAAATAGATCATCTGTTGATGCAGCATTGGCCAATAATCCGATAAATAATATAAAAACAAAAGAACATATTTATGGTGTTTATGCTTCAGATCAATTAGATGTATTGCCACAGGAAAGTATGCAGCAACTTTCTGTGATGGCAGGCTTACGGATAGATTTCTATGATAACGAAGGGGATCTATTCAATGATGAAGATGACTATGATCAAACGGCCGTTTCTCCAAAATTCGGATTGGTATATCAACCGATTAAAGACCAATTATCCATTTTTGGTAATTATCAAAATAGCTTTAGGAATGTAGTTCCCAATACCTCTGCTACCGGCGAACTCATCACTTTTGATCCTGAACAAGGAAATCAATATGAATTTGGAGTAAAGACCGATCTTTTTGATAAAAAAATTTCTGCTACAGCAAGTTATTACAATATAAAAGTGAAAGACAGAGTATTTCAAAATGTGATTTTGGATAATACAGGAACCCCAATTGGTTTTGAATTTGTACAAGGAGGAGAAGTAGAAAGTAAGGGTTTTGAAATCGAAGTGATTGCCAACCCAATTCCCGGGTTAAATATAATTGCAGGCTATAGTCATAATGATAGTGAAATTCTAAAATCAACAAATAACCCAGGGCCATTTGATGAAGTTGGCAGAAGGCCAGATAATGCGGGGCCAGAAGATTTGGCAAACCTATGGGCGAGTTATACATTTCAAGAGTCTTCTGTTCTGCAGGGCTTTGGAATAGGGGCAGGGTTTAATTATGCCGGGGATCGCAAAACCTTGGATAGTTCGATTACCGATACGTTTATTATACCAGGTTATACTGTAGTTAATACATCATTGTTTTATCAAAATAACAAGTATCGTATTGCATTGAAGTTGAATAATGCATTAGACAAGGTATATTTTAGAGGATGGTCTACCATTAATGCGCAACAACCAAGAAGTTTGCTAGCGAGTGTTTCTTACAGGTTCTAATCTACTTCTACAGTTTTGCGAGCTCGATCTATAAATTACTATTTGAAATATGCACTTCTAAGAACATTCTTAGAAGTGTTTTCAACACTTAAAATCTGAGTATAATGTCTTCAGAGAAAAAGAAAAATAGACGTAAAACCATACTTCAACTCCATAAAATCTTAGGGTTAATAACCGGTGTAGTACTTTTTATCGTTTCTATTACCGGATGTTTATGGGTTTTTAAAGAAGAAATTGAAAGTTTTTACGATGATTATAAATATGTAAATCCTGAAAAACGGGACTTTATTACCGCGTCAAAAGTAAAAAGCATTGCAGAACAAATTATACCCGATAAAACCATCCACGGGGTGATCTATGGCCAATCGAATGAAGCTATCGAAGTTGTTTTTTATGAGGCCGAGCCTGAAATATTTTATCAAAGTGTCTTTTTAAATCCATACCATGGTGATTTTATTAAAAGAGTGGATAATGATTCAGGATTTTTTGCTTTTGTCTTAAAAGGGCATCTACGTTTATGGTTACCCGATGCTATAGGTTCCAGGATTGTATCGTATTCCATTTTACTGTTTTTGGTTATATTGATTAGTGGTCTTTTTTTATGGTGGCCTAAGAATAAGAAAAATTGGCGTCAACGTCTTAAGTTTGATTGGAACGCTAAAACTCGTTGGAAGCGTAAAAACTTCGATCTACATACCGTTACAGGATTCTATATCTCTTCGTTTGGACTAATTCTGGCATTTACAGGGTGTGTCATGGCTTTTAATTGGTTCTACTTTATTGCGTATGTAGCTGCTGGAGGAGATAAAGCACCACAATTTATAATCCCTAGTAGTACAAATTCTTATATAAGTGAATCTGAAAAAACTCCAGTTTACGATCAACTGATTCCTATGCTTTATGAGGAGTATGAGAATGCAAAAAGTTTTGAATTACACTACCCGGAGAATGATACTACATCTATACTTGTAGAAATAAGTAATTCTAAAGGGTTGTACTATAACATGGATTATCTCTTTTTTGATCAAAATACCCTGGAAGAAATAAAGACCACAAGTATTTATGGTAAATATAAAGATGCAAAATTTGCCGATAAGGTGATCCGTATGAATTATGATATTCATATAGGCGCTATAGGAGGTATAACCGGAAAAATCATTGCTTTTTTGGTAAGTCTTATTTGTGCCTCATTACCAGTGAGTGGTTTTTTATTATGGTATGGTAAAAAGTATAAAAGAGAACTAAGGAGTTTTACATATCGAACATCACTTTGAGTTTTAAAGGAACGTTTTTTAGTCCGGATCAATTATACAGGAGGCGACATTAGAGATCTACATATCAATACGAATAGAAAAACAGTGGCCGTTTTTCTTAAAATAGGTGAGGTTGTAAAATTTTCTATTTTACATAATATAAATTATAGTACAAATGTATGTATTGAAGCAAATTGACGGATGCTTGCATTTTACATAATTGCAGATATAACAACACGCTAGTGTTTTATATCGATAGTAATTATGTAAAAGTCAATTTGCGATACGTTAAGCTCATTCGTAGCTATAATGTAATACTATGTAAAATATCCCACAATAATTCCATTTCACATGTGTATAGTCATTTCAAATTACGATTCTGGTTATTTAAAATTGCGAATAAGAAATCTCATTATCAGAATTGACCCTAGTGATATCAATATTTTTATATTTTTAAAATTGAGAAAAACTTTTGGGAATTGACGACTTTGGTCATTTAAAATTACGAACAAAGAGTCTCATACAAGAATTAGTTTTAAGAATTTGTTGCTTGAAAAATGAGTACAGAGTGATAGTACAATTAACATGGTTTTGTGTCCCAAATAATTACTATTTTCGGGACAATTTGTAAATGACAATTTTAAGTACTACCAAATTGATCGCCATTTTGGATTTAAAATGTAGTTATATTTTAGAATGTTCTAATTGACCATGGTCAAATCGTCATACCCGTTGAAAAAGTTCTTGGAAGACCCGGGAACATCACGCCCAAATATTTAGAGTTGTAGCATTATCCAAAAGAGGAATTGAAATTTTTAATTTTATTTGGTTGAATATTATACCTATTAGCTATTACACGAATTTTGACATTACCTCTTATTTCATTTGAGGAAACAGCTATTTTTACGATATCTTTTCTTGAATATAGTTCTTCTAAAAGTTCTAGGTATTTAGGGTTTCCCATATTTCTAGAAAGGACTCTTTCTATAATAAAGTCTTTATCTTTTTTTAAATCCAACGAACGAGGATCAACATCCCAAAATACGGCTCTAGGAAAATGATTTTTTAAATCAATTTTTTTTGATCTTTGTATATTAAATATCGATCTCATCTTTAAGTTTAATCCATAAAATTAATCAAAACTGTTTCACTATTAGAGTATTCTTCATATTTTTTCGAATCCATTATTTAACTATTAACCCCACAATTTATCAAACCTGCTACTAACAACCCTAGTGTAATTTACTGTATGTTTAGGGTCTCTATGTCCTAGATAATCTTGTATTAACCTTAAATCATAGCCCTTATTAGCTAAATAATATCCACAAGAATGTCTCAAAGTATGTGGATGAATATTTTTTAATGAAGTTTTATCTGCAGCGGTCTTAATAATATAATTTACAGCTTGTCTGGTTAATGGTAAGTTCCTTTCATTTACAAAAAGCCAAGGCAAATGATCATTTCTTGAGCGTAAATAGCGTTTTATTGCACGGAGTTCATCTCCCAAAATTGGATGCTCTACAGACAAACCATTTTTCAGTCTTTCTATCCATAATCTTGATTCCTTGAGATTGACATCTGCTACTCTGAGATTGATAGCTTCCGAAACCCGTAAACCATGCCTAAACATCATTAATAAGATTAAACTGTTTCTGATTGGGTATCTACTCTGTTTTGATGCTACTATAAGCTCTTTTACCTCTGCATTACTTAGGAAGTTTTTGGAACGTTCATGGTCATTTGTAGTGATTATTTTAGTACTCTTTACATTTTGCCCTTTGGCCATAATTACACCTTATTTAAATAATCTAAGATATTCAAAGGTATAATTTATTTACTCTTTACAAAATGCATATTTTGTAAAGAGTTTTAAATGTTTTTAAATTGCTTATCATAATATAAGTGCATATCTAGGGCATTTCTTAAAGCTCTCAAATCCTTTAAATGAATAAATTTTTCTTGAATTATTTTATTATTGTTTACACCCCTTGACTTACATATGGCAACAATTTCTTCTGGTTTTAAATCTTCTAGTTGCAGAATACTGTTAATTCTACCGAAAAACTCAGGAATACCTTTTCTTCTTTTTTTGTTCCATCGATCCAATTCCTCCAGTAAATATTCTGGAGATGCAATTACAATTCCTAATTTTTCCATTGTTTCATCCCGTAATCCATGGATCACACCATATTGCTTAGGATTCAATTTCCCCCCTTCATCAATAATCAATAATTGCTTTGTTTCAGTTTTATTAAGTATTAGTTTGATCCAGTTTATAATTGTCAATGAAGACATATATGCCCGATCATAATTAAAATGATCCCCAAGAATTCTTAAAAAATCTTTCTGAGTCATATTTTCAACAATCTTTATATATCTAACTGTGTGCGCTCTATTATCATCAATGAAGTGTCTCAGGGCCGTAGTTTTACCTATTCCGGTTCTACCACACAATAAGAAAAATCTTGAATCTCTCAATGCAATTTTACACACTTCTTGAATAAATTTGAAATTATATAATTCGAGAATTTTGTGTTTTTGTTTTTCATCCATATCCCTTAGTATGAGTTATTCACTTATCTTTTGTTATTAGTAAATAGTTTATGGTCATACATCAACCTTTGATTTTCCTTTCCGTATTTTGAAATTATCTTGTATTTCGTTAATGAATCTTGTAGAACTTCTTCGTTTTCTTTGATAATAGCTTCCATCCTATCGATACGTTTTTTATCCAGACTCACAATTGGATAAACTTCTAAAATTTCTCTCCCCAGATTAACTTCTCTGGCTAGATCATTTAAATTGTCCTTGATTCTTGATTCTATCCGATTAAATGATTTATTGTAGGCTTCATAGTCCAACTTGCTTTTTGGAACAATATTAGGTCTTATATCTTCAGATATTTTTCCTAAGTATGTATTGTTAGTATTGAATACATGGATATAACTTAAATCAAATTCATCATAATATACAATTACCTTTAACCCATTAACTTTATTCGCCATTTGCCTAGATTGAATGGTATAATGATGTTGAATTCCATTATTTGTAAAGATTACTTTAGAATTCTTTACCATAATTTCTTTTCGCAACCCAAATAAATAGGAGATGTCTTTTTCGTTAAAAACAGTTTCATACTCATATTTAGTGCTGTTAAATTTCATGTTTGGGGACATTTTAATAGAATTATGAAATGTCTCATTATATTGATTGATTTGTTCTTTGATCCTTTTAACTAAAGACTTTCTATTTTCAAGGTTTTTATTATAAGTTGAAATAACTTCATCATCTGGTCTCCCTCCTTTTCTTTTGGTTTTAATACCATCACCTAGAGAACCATACATGATATTAAGAAACTCTTTTTGAAACTTACTGAACCACCCTTCTATATAACTTTTATCCCTAGGGTTTTTCAATCTTGCAGATCTTATACTCACACCATATTCATTAAGTTTTCTTTTTACATCCTTAAAATGTGCACTACTATATGAAGAAGCATTATCAATTAAAATTTGATTTGGTATGATGTAATTACTCTGGAAAGCTTGTTTTAATGCTTCACATATCATTCTTGAATTTTCAGACTCATCAAAGCTATAACCAACAATTTTTCTAGAGAATATATCGATTATAGCACATAATATTAACCTTGATACTTCTCCTTTATCATCCTTATATAAGAAATTTAATGGAGTACTATCTACCATATAAAGTTCTCCAAGTTTTGTAGCACTTTTTCTGGCCAAATATGGATTGATATGCTTATTAGCATAGGATTTTCCTAGTCGAATGATATCAGCTCTATTTCTAAGTTCAGGATCTCTACAAATTCTCGATACAGTACTGAGAGAAATTGGATTTAAACCTCTTAAAATAAGCTCTTCATTAACCAATTCTTGTATTTTTATCTGGCTATAACGAGAATTTTTATTTAAGTAATAAAATTTAATTCTACTAATTATTAATGGAGTAACTCGATAAGGTTTTCTTCCTTTTATTATATTGCTGTGCATAAGTGTTTCTGAAATACCTTGTGCTATACAATTATTGATTTTTTTTGAAAAGTACTTGTAATCAGGAGTTTTAAATACACAATATTTTAAAGTCTGATATGCATCAAAGAGCTGCTTTAAATGATACGTATTCTTATTTTTTAAATCTATGACTAATTGAATGATTGCATGGGTTTTTGCGAATTGGTTTCTAAGATTAATATCCAGATAATATTCTTTATAGTAAGGTATAAATTGTACCCATAAAGATTCTTCCAGCCAGGTCCAATAGAATGACCGTTCAAGCTCCGGTATTCTTTTTATTTCATTTCTAATTTCGACATAAGCCTTAATTTCTTCCTCTTTACTAGGAAGAGCATATTTGTCTATATCTAATTTTGGAATGGATTCAAAAGCAATCCAAGTCGTTTTACCTATTTTTAAACTTTGATAATATGAGCTACTCCCCTTTTTAGCTTTTAGAAGCTTTCTATAAAGAGTAGAACATTTAAATCCATGAGATAAGAGGAAGTTTATACTTAGAAAATAGCTATTGTTTATGATTTTGACTGTAGCTTCTTTCTTCATGGTAAAAATTTTTATATATTAAGTTTGATATTAAAATTTTTAAAATATTTGATAAAAATGTAGTCAAAAACTACATTTTAAGTCATAATATACAATATTTAAACGAGATATTTGTAGCAACTTATGTACGGAAAAAAGATTAGAACACTTCGTAAAGATTTATCATTAACTCAAAAACAATTGGGAGATATCTCTGGGATTTCCCAGGAGCAAATTGCTAGATATGAAAGAGGAAGCAGTATGCCTACAGCAAAGGCTTTAAAGAAAATTGCAGATGGATTGAAAATACCTGTTGATTTTTTTGAAAGCGAAATAGTTAATCCCTCCGAGTTGGATATTGAATATTTTAAGTTAAAAGAAGTACTTCCTGAAGAGGAAAGGAGTTCTTTGTTGTCAATTTTTAGAGCATATTATATATCTTCAATACAAAAGAATAAAAAGCGAAAGGAATCCAAAGTGTAGTTTTAGATTTTGAGGAGTGTAATTACACAATGTATTCCACAAATTATAATCATTATCGTTTTCCCATTTTTTTAAATCAAACCTAGTAGACTTCCAGGTAATAAGTTATTCTTCGAGTCATCACTGCTCTACTATCAATTTGATCAAAACTTTATGAGGTCGTACGCAAGGAAAATCTTTGAAAATCAAAATAGTATTATTTAAAACCACCTTTATTCATTGCTTCTCTTAGTGCTTTTATTAAATCTTCTTCTGTTTTTTTTAGTTCTTTCTGTTTTTGTTTAGCCCTTTTGCTCTTGTAATTAATTTTACCCCCCCTTTTGTTGAGTATTATTTGACATTAGGTCTTGAACGCTAAAATTACTAGTGTTGTCGCCTGTGGATTCAACTATCACATCACCATTTTTGGTAGTTTTAAAAGGTATAGATAAATCATTAAGTCTTTTTCTCACCACTTCTCTTGGGTGTTCATATTTATTATCATAATCAGAAGAACAAATAACTAAAGTTGGTTTAACACTTTCAAAGAAACCTATAGTATTCACATTATTATCCGAACCGTGATGAGCAATTAATAAAACATCTACTTCGTTTTTTATAAGCCATGATCTCAACAGATGTTTTTTTACATCTTCATGGTCTACGTCTCCTAAACTCAAAACTGTAAAAGAACCCGTTCTAAATAGTTTTATTGTAGAATTGTCGTTTGCTTGTTCAAAATTCTTAGGGTTACTAAACAAAATGTTACTATAATTCCATTTTGTATAAGATTGTAAAGTTTTTGTATAAATTGGATTAATTGCTTTAGCAACTATTGATATACTTCTTGCCTTCATTGACTCTAAATATTCATTTATAACCCTTACAGACTCCTTTTGATTTTCAATATCTGATATTGGATATCCAGGATATTCTATTCTTTTTGGTTTGAGAACTCTCAATATTTCCTTTAAAGAATGCTTATCACAATGATCTTTATCCCAACTAGTTATATGTAAACAATCTATATATCCCTTTTCACCAACTTTACATATTTCTAATTCTTCTTTTAAAGAATCTAGACAATCTTTTGTAATAAAAGCTTCTATAAGTGTGAAGCTACTTCCGTCATAATATGAAAAAAGAGAACCTGGCTGTTTTAATTGATAAGCTCTAAAACGTGTATACTTTTGTTTTAATTTCATTTTACGTGAATAAGGTTGGGCAGTATAATCTGATTTGGATTTCTGTTAATATATAAGCATGATTCATCAGTGCATTAATTTGTTTATCATTTAATGGAGATAAGCCTGTTTTTACTTTTCTAGCAGCCATTAATTCTTCCTCTGAATTGGCATTTCTTGTAATTGAATCATATTCAATGCTACTCTTAATTTGATTCTCTATTTTAGACCACTCTTTGTTTAAAATGTCGGAATCTGAAATCTGATGATATTTTATAACATGATCCATTATTACTCCTTGCTTCAATCCTTCGATGAATTGATTAATTGAGTTATCTAAATCCCAACCCAATGATTGATAGGCTATTTCCCTTTTGTCAATTTTATGGTTTTGATATAAATATTGAATCATTTGTAAATTCTTGATCCTATTCATGAAGATATCACTTGTCCTGATGAGCATTGTTAGCGTATTCCTATATGTATGCTTAAACGGTATAGTGTTTCCAGCATCACTAATAATAACAACATCGCTACTATATGAGCTATTTGATTGAGTAATTTTGTGAGCTCCTTGATTGTCGTAAACTCCACCATCAACTAATCTCGGTTTGGCCCTGGAAATATCTTCCTCATCAACATAGAACTCTTTGGATATTCTTATTGGAGTAAATGCAAAAGGCACACAGGTAGATGCGGCTACTGCTCTTGCAACTGGAAAAGAATCCGACTTAAATTTAATTGGCTTGCCCTCTTTTGGATAATTATAGAATGAATCACCCATTTTACTCTTCGAAAACGTAAATAGACGACCAGTTTCCAAATTTGTAGAATTAATTGCCAGTTTCACATTGTCGGACAGGTCTGAAAGGTTTTTAGAATTGAAAAAGAACTTATTGTATATTCTTTCATTTAACTTACTTATAGGTAATAACTGAAATTGAAAGAATAGAAATATTACTATAAAAAGGACGAATAATGAAAAACTCGTCCAAACATAATCTGTTGTTAGCAAATATAGAACTGAGAAAAGCCACAAAACAGTAAATAGAAACACTAAAATAAATCGCCACGATGATAATATGCCCTTCAAAACGCTTGATCTCACGCCTTTCTTTATTATTTCTTCAAACTCGTTAAAATTTTCCCCATAAAGGCCATACATAGCCCCTGTAATAGAACCTCCAGAATTTGTAGATATAATATCTATATCTTCTAGTATTCCAAGCTCCTTCAACTTTTTCAAAGTTCCAAGGTGGTAGATGGTAGCTCTATATCCCCCACCTGATAAACTTAGTCCTATTCTTTTACCATTTTTCATTATTCTATTTAGTCAGTATAAATTTGAAATTTGTTTTGGTCTCCAGCAATTAGCATTAATGGTGGGCGACCTATTGAGTGCATATGCCTTTCAAGCCATCCAAAAAGATAATCGTCATCGGCACTTCTATTCAATGAAGCTCCATCTGGATGTGAATGCCATTCTCCAATGTATGAAACATTACCCGAAGTTATTTCATGAATTTCAGTCATTCTTTCAGGAACTCCGTCAATACCTCTATAATATGCGTTAGGGTATTCTTTGCTATCTGAAGGGGATAGAATTGTATCCACTATATAAATTATCTTTCTACTCATGTCATAGGCCCCCAATAGAATTCCACCAGTTTCTTTTGGCAACATGGACTTGCGCTTCTTAAAGATTTCGTTCAAAATATGATGATCAATGATAACTTTCCAGGAACCAGAATTCAATTTTTCAACGTCATATACTTCCTGAGAAAATAATTGAACACCTCCATTTTCGTTCAATTCCCAGATATTCATTGCAGAAGATTTTTGCATGTTTAAATCTACAAGAGCCTTAGATCCAATTCCAGCTAATATTGCAATATTATGTTGTTTCATTCTACCACTTATATCTCTACAGGAATTGCCATAGCGTATAGTCCCTTCTCTAAATAAGTGATCATTCAATTTAGGCTCTCTGAGTAAAAGTCTATAGTACTGCATTTCTAGACAATCCAGAGTAACGTTTCGCTCTTCAGATTCCGCAAGCATTACTAAACCTGACCCTGACGGATTTAAAAAAAGGCTAACTCGACGAGAAGCAAATTTATCAAAAGCTAATTTCCGAGCTACAGGTATAGAAGCAGATACATCTAGTAATATTTCAGCTTCGGATAGTTGTGCGTCGATTAATTGGGGTTGAGTTGGGTATAGATAATTGTCCTGAAAACCTTGACTGTGCTTTCTGTCATTTACAATTCCATTAGCCAAAAAGCTTAGTGCCACAGATTTTGAATAACCGACAGCAGGATTGTATAGTGCATGTCGAGCAAGATTGTGAGGTAGGAGAACATCATCATCCAGTATAAGCCAACTTCCAAAGCCCATTCTAGTGAGGTTTAAAAATAATTGAGAACCAAGTGCCCCACCTCCTATTAAGGCTATCTTTACCTTAGTTTCCTCTAGATTTAAACCATTATATAAAACCGCTGCAGATTTAGAAAAATAAGTATATGTGGCTAATGCTCCTATGTCAAAATCACTAATTTTTTGCCCTTCAAATGGTTGTTGCGGAAATAAAGCTGCGAGCATTCCCTCGGCTTCAACCCATAAGTTAACAGCCAGACTAATCTCTTTAATGCTTTTAAAAGAAACAAATGCAATTCTTTCGTAGACTATATCTGTCGATTTATGATCTCTTTTTTTTGGAACAACTATCAAAAAAATGGGCTTATAATCATGAAACTCTGGTTGCTCTAGAAGCCTATTGAACTCAGGTTTCAATATATCTTCTATGAAATTAATACCCAAATCATTTAGAAGTATGTGTAGACCTAACAACGTTTTAGGAGAGGTCTTAATAACACCATGCTCAAACTCAGGAGTAATATGATAAAACATTTTGAATTTGGAGTCTGTAGAATTTTGAACCTGAACTTCCTCCTCAGTTGCGATTAAAGTGTATTTATTATTATGAGTGTTGGTAAGGGTTATACTTAAAGAGTCACCATTATTAATTTTCTCTGGTAAGATTAGCCGCCCTTGAAGGTCATTCAATAATGGCTCTAAAGGTTGATTCGATTGGTGCAAACTATCATTGGCGGTCAATTCAAGCCACTCTCTTATTCTTTCAATAAATAAAATGGCTCTCCAATCTATCTTCAAGTCTTCATAAGGTATTTCGTATAAACATAAAGATCTTGGTTTTTCAAAATGCATTGCATTTAAATGAGAGACAAGAGGGAAATCTTCCCTTAAAGCAAAAACATAGGGCATTACAATATCATTCTTATCTACAAGGATTGCTATTCTCTCTACGTAGCGAATGTCGTTTTTCGGTGCTTGACTTACTTGTGGTTCGATGTCAAAAACCAATAACTCCTCTCCTTCCGGTAATATTTTGCACTCTATAAGCTCGCAAAAACTATGTTCAGAAATACATGCAACCAACTCTTTAGATTTTGGAATCAAAAGAGAATCCGCAGAAATAGCAGCTACATCAGATGTATTTGGAAGATTTACATATTTTACCATTTCCCGGCTCTCGGAGGATTTTTACTAGCGATATAGGTTGCTGAAGTGACTACTTTTTTTAGGAGTTTAGTACAGTTATGCTCATCAATTTCCAATACTATAGGCTCTGGAGAACTTTCTGTGGGATATTCCATTGTTACGAGGTATTCCCCAGAAATACCATTTGCAACGTCCTCATAATATGCCGCAGCTTGCCGGTGAGGTGGCTGATTTCCATCTGCATCACTATTCTTTGCTGGTATAGGCTTGCTGGAAGAAATCATTCTACCCCTTGAGTTTCCTTGGGTCTCAAACAGCCATTTGATTTCTTCTTTAGGATTAGTTTTGTCCTTCCCCTTCTCATCACTTAGAGACAAATAACTAGAATGGTGAGAAATATGAAAAACATCCCACTCTAATCTGGATTCATGCTTGTAATGTTTGGTAATATTCACAATATCAATCCAAACTTCATGCGGTGTATCAGCTCCAAGTATTAATTTGGTAGTGCAATTATCATTGAATTCAGCCTGAACAACAATACATTCGCCATTTCTATCAATTTCTTTTGAATCGCTAGCAAAAGGAGAGTGAACGAAGATTTCTATACCATCTGTATCTTTAGTTAAGCCAGGAACCAATTTCCCTGCATCCACGAAAAGATGCTTTACTTCATCGTAACTAATATCATCTTGATCATCGCACCAAGCTTTCATTTTATCGGGTCGAGAGAACACCTTTATTTTGTCTTTAGACTTTAACCTGTGTCGTGCTTCGGCCTTGAGGATTTTGGCTTCATCTTCGGCATGTGTATCCATCAATACAGATGCAGGAACCCATAATTCGTTTATGTGCTTGCGATTTTCGTCTTGATATTTTTTTGCATGCTCCAAGTAAAAATAATCTGAGAAGCCTTTAATATGGTCCGTATCTGCATGGGTAAAACAAACAAAATCAAAATCTTCCTTAACTTCTTTGCTCAGCTCACTAGGTAGATCAATTCTTTTATCATCAGCGTCTTCAGTTTTCACATTTGCATAGTCCCATAATAAGTACTTGCCATTAGACAATGATATTAATGATGTGTCAGCATTACCTAAAGAATAGAATTTAACTATATGTTTTCCCATAAATTCAACAATATTTAAAGTAACCGTTAATTTAATATTGGGTTCTCAATAATTACACCATTTGCAAATAAATGTCATAATTGGTTTTGATGAGTAAGGAATTCCGTAATTAACTGACATTTAGGCGCAAAATATTGAAGTTCAAATTAAAATTGCTGTTACTATACCCAGTAGTAGTGAAAGATTGACAGTCAATTTTAAATCAACAATTAATTTAAGCATCAGCTAAATTATAAGCATTTTGACAATAGGTAAATTTTGGATAGTAATCCCATTCCACACACATTCCCCTACTCTCCTATCGTTGTTCTGGAAAAAGAGTGCTCCATTACCTTTACATTATAATTCAAATAAATTATGATCTGACATTATATAAAATTGCTTTGTTGTCGTTTTATTAACTAACATTCTTAGTCTGTGTCAAATCATTTAAAATTGCGAATATTTATTCCCATTATTTCGGTTAACTCCTATAATTTCAGCGCTTTTAGAGTTTTACAAATGAGAAAACTGAGAAAAATTTGGAAAAAAGTACAGGTCCATACTAGTGATAATTTTTTATCTCAATTTTAAATGACTAATTCATTTATGGGTAAAAAAGATCATAATTTTAAATAACTAGAAAAACTTTGCCAAATTAAACGTTAATAGTGCTTTAAAAGATTATTTAAGGAATTGTTTGTCGTAATTTTAAATGATCATACACACACAGTAATCGTAGCTACTGGGGTCATCATAATTCCAAAAAGCTATTGTTGAAACATTCTGCTCACATTTGTAACTATAATTTGCCGTTATGTAAAATTGCCGCTGCCTATGCGCTCGATTGCTTTATAAAAATTTAAATGCCTGATATGGCATTTATTTTTACACACAATATCCAACCGCATAGCCCACGCCAAAACCTGTCTGCCGACAGGCAGGAAAGCAAACACTTTTAGGAAGCTTAAAAATCACGTATTTGATGAAAGATCCGTGAAAAAAGTTTTTACGCGATTCTCGTGACGTTGCCGCAATAGCATAAAATTTCCCAACTGCATCATCCAACAAGAAATTTCTATGCACTTGCTATATGCAGAACTATGATTGAACCTTTTTAAAAGTTTGCATTATCTTTTTGTCTTGATACAAAAAGAAACAAAAAAATCGCATTATCTCGCAGCTTTATAAAATTGATTCTGTTAATCAATTTTATAAACTCGTCTAAAATATTGACGCTCCTTTGCCTATTGTTTTATCCAAAGTTTTCCGAGGCCGTTTTTTAATTCTAACGTTCTATTTATATAATATGTATTATCAAGAATCCTTCTTGACATTGTCAATTTATCAAATGTTTATTAAGCTCTTCAACCAATTCATGGACAAAAGTAATTGGGTTTTTTTCATGTGGAGGAACTCCATTGTGTAATTCAACTAGTTGCTTAGATCTTTCTATAGCCCTCAACTGATCTGCTCGTATATCGTCATTAAGAATCTCGTAAAGGCTTAATGCAAACTTCCTTTTTTTACCATTCCTATCATAATTGGTATTAAAAAGAGTACTTAACTGACCATAATAAAAATTTCGATGATTTCTTTGGTTTGTATATTGATAATGTAAGTATATCCATAATTCAAATGCATCGTTAGAATAAGCACATTTTACGCCTTCATTAATGCACTTTTGTATCGCGGCATTAAAATCTTCTGATTGTCCATTAATATCACCTTTGAAATCCATATCAAAAACACACCAAACTTCATCATAGTTGCTGTCAGATGCGAGCGCTATTGTACAATCCACAAGTGTTTCATTTGAGCAACCCATATCATAGGTCTTAACATCAGCGGAAATAGTAGGAAAAGATTTAAAATACAATGATTCAGTTTGCCCTTCACATACTATTAAAAAAGTCTTATTCGGATCTTTTGATTCTTCTTTATAAGAAGTAAGACCTACTTTTTTTAGCCAAGGTTTATTACCTTTTATATCCGTCTTTTTTATTGCTTTTGTTTTTTTACCCATCCTCTGTAACAAAAAATTCTTCAAAATCATTTAAAGAAGGAATTGCTCCATACTTCCCATGGATATAATCATTCTCATATGAAGATGAACTTCTAACACCTTTAAACTCAGCTAATGAATAAAAATGACTAACTCCGTATTTATCCCTACTAGCAAAAGAAATTTGATCTCTTCTTAACAACTTTGAAGATAACAAATTCGTGTCGTGAGTAATAAAAACAAGTTGAGCTTTAGTATTAGACTTAGAGTTAAATAATTCCACAATTTTTTTAGTCAATAAAGAATGGAATCGTGAATCAAACTCATCAATGAATAAAAGTCCACCATTGCTTAGAGTGTTAATTATATATGGAGCTAATTCAAACATTTTTTGAGTTCCTTTAGATTCTTCAAAATCAAAGGACATTGTTTGTACTCCAGACTCTTTATTATCCTGATCATACTTTTTTTTCAATGCAAAAACTAACTTTAGTTTCTCTTCATCATCAACATTATCATCGTTATTGTATACTACATAGTCAATATTGTCAATACCCATATCCGCAGCTTTAACTAAACTAACGAGAATACTTTTTTGATCTTCATTTTCAATAAAACTTTCTGCATTTTTTTTATTTAAATAACTATCGAGACCAGAAACCAAAGTTATTTCATTAGAGATGTAACTCAATAACTCAGAAGAAATCTTTCCATTTAAAACTTTAGCTACAAATGTTAAAAATAAGTAAGAATTTTGAGCAATATTATCTTCAGATTTCTTAAAAATTTCTTTTAAAATTTCGCCTTCAGAAAATTGTGAATTATTAATTTCTGACTCTTCTCCTTCCCTAGTAAAAAGAAGAGTCTCTCTTTCTACTTTTTTGAATAACCACTCAGAGTGAATTTTTTTCTTATCTGCTAAAAATCCATATCTATAAATAACATCATCTATAATAAATTGAATTTGAAAAAAAGAAGGTTCTTTCTCAGTCGAATTACAAAGCCTAAAAGGATTGATGTTTCTTGATAATATTTCTTCGTTACCTACACTGTTTTCAACAATTTCTTTAAAAGCATATAAAGCTTTGTAAATATTAGATTTACCACTAGCATTAGCCCCATAAATTGCTTTAGATTTCAATATTTTTAGTCCCTCATTTCTTTTATCAAATAAGTTATTAACCTCTAAATGGGGGTATTTTGGTTGAAGATTAGATGCGTGCATACTTAAAGTTTCAATTTCTTTAATTGACTTAAAATTGCCTACACTGAATTCGATTAACATTAGATTAGAATTAGTTTGTTTTTGTGCTAATTTAACGTATTTAATATACACAAAGCATATCTTAAACAATAAATTTGTATTTTTTTTACAAATTTTAACTTTAAGATAACGTTATAAAATAATATGACTATTATTTTGATATTCAAAAAGTATTCCCATTCCACACACATTATGCTTCCCTTCTACGTCGTCGCATAATAAGTGTTGCATTACCTTTTTTAAAGAATAATTTCGTTAAAAAACTTTTAAGAAAAATGTAGAAGTAATAGACTTTGCTTTTACCAAAGCAAAGTGACATAACGCAAGTACATTATAGTACAAATGTATATTATGGCAAATTGGCGCATACGTAGTATTTTACATAATTGCAGATATAGTGACACCGTCAGGTGTTTTATATCGTCAGACAAATCGACTTTAGGAGATTCACGAAATCCTATTTATCAAATATAAACCTGTGAGTAATTATGTAAAAGCCAATTTGCGAAACGTTTAGCTTGTTTGTAGCTACAATATTTCCCAGCCGCATCATCTCGCCGCCAAAAGCAATCATCCACTGGATAATTTCTTTTGTCACGTATTTGTAGCTATAATTTGCCGTTATGTAAAATTGCCGCTGCCTATGCGCTCGATTGTTTTGTATAACAAAATGCTTCTGGCATTTTATTCTACACACAATATCCAACCGCATAGCCCACACCAAAACCTGTCTGCCGACAGGCAGGAAAGCAAACACTTTTAGGTAATTTATAAATCGTGTACCTGCCTGCTTGCAGTCTGGCAGGCAGGTTTGATCAATCATACGTGTAAAAAGTTTTTATGCGATTCTCGTGAAGCTGCCGCATAAGCATAAAATTACTCTGACGAGATAATTTCTATGCACATGCTAACTGTAGAACACAGATTAAACCTTTTTAAGAGTTTGCATTATCTTTTTCCTTGATGAAAAAGAAACAAACCTGCCCGCTCATTAATTTTTAAATGTTGGCAGGCGGGAAAATCAAGGCTTCCCAAAACTTTGGAAACAATTACGGCGCAGTCGCTATATTTTAGAAAACAGTCTAACTTATAATATTGCTTAGAATTAAAATGAAAATCTATAGCTCTGATTATACCTTAGTACTAAACCTCTAAAATATTTACGCTCCTTTGCCTATTGTTTTAGCCAAAGTTTTCTGAGGCCGTTACCAAAATTGAGGTTCTATTTTACATAATTACATAATATTATCAAGCGAATTGATTTTTATATAGGAGTTGAGTTATTTCTTTTTAATCATATTTATAACATATTCCATAACACTATCTTTATTATTTAGATAATCATCAATAGATTGATGCACTTCATAATCCGGCATAATTCCTCTATCAGCCGGTAAAGAAGTGGCGGTAGTTTCATATGTATTACTACCAACTGAATACTTAATTCCTGTATTTGGTAATCGAAGTAGTACTTGACCACCACTACAAAACTGATTAGATCCTAACTCTTCCCCTATCAACGTTCCCAATTTTAGGTGCTTCACTAGTGACATAAAATGGCCAGTAGTTGAGTTTCCAGTACCATCCATTGTAAAATAAACCGAACCTTTAAAGGTGTTCTCCAATGGCTGACTTAGTTCATACCGATCTTTAAACACGGAGTTTGATTGCTCATTGGGTTTATAGTTTGCAAAATATGTAAAAGGTTCCTTTGAAATATATCTAAGCAAATACATTCCTGCATCTGGTGATCCTCCCATATTTCCTCTAACATCAATGACTAAATTGCTAATTTTCTTATCTGTAAAATCATTAAAACTACTATCCATAAAATCCTTAAACTCCGAAATTCTATTTCCGTAATAATTAAAACTTCCTATGGTCATAATAGCTGTCTTTCCATCTTCTGGATATGTTACACATAAGGTTTCTTTACATAAGTAGCTGGTAAAATTCCTTACAGTATTCTCGTAGCTCGTTAATGGCACTAATGCAATAGGTTCTTCTCTATTCTTAATGTGAATAGTATAGGACTTTGGAAAATCTAGCGCATATGGGATTATTGTAGTTGAGTGCTCATTAAGAAAATTCTTTTTTGATGTTTCAATATACCCTTGCGATGAAATATGCTTATAAATTTTTTCTTTTATCGTTTCAAAGGGTATTCCATTAATAGCAATTATTTCTTCTTTTACTTTTACTTTATTTTCATTAATTAAAGCATCAGACACATATAATGCATTGTTAATTAATCGTACCTCTAATGGAAATCGTAAATCCATAGGAATCATTTTACGTTCTTGATGAAAAAAATATCCTACAAATGTATGGCTACAGTTCATACTAGCTACAATTTCGCTACATATCCATATAAACTCACTGAACGTAATATGCTCTGTTAGCAATTTCTTCTTGGTGTTAACCAATTTCCAAAAAGCTTCTTTAGTAATAAATTTATAAGGGTTGGGATGCACTTCAGTTAATCTACGTGCTAATTCATCCAAATCTTGTTCATAATATTCTAAAGGATATATCTTATAAAACCTTGTTGCATCATATTTTTTATATTTTGATTTATTGATAAAATCTTCGGCATATAAATTGTCATTGTCTGGGTTTAGCTCTAGTGATTTTTCATAATTTTTAATTGCTAATTCTTCGTTTTTATCCGTAAAATAAGCATAAGCTAAGCTATTGTACGAATTAAAGGCATCTGGGAATTCTGCCACTAATAATTTAAATATTTCAATCGCACTTTTTGTATTTCCTTTATCTAAATATTCAAAACCAAGGCTATCTAATTCATTTTCATTATTAAAATTATATGAATCAGGTTGCTCTTTTTTTAGTGTATAGTAATAATCAATAGTTTCATCAATAGTTGCATTTGGTAAAGCAGTCATTGCTTCGGCTATTGATTTTTTAGGCTTAGAAGTAGCCTGATTTTCTTGATTGGATTTACAACTAATAATTAAACTAATAGTAAGAGATAGTTGTAATAGAAATTTGATTTGTTTTTTCATTTTAGTTTGATTGAATAATTCAAAAGTAAAAAAACAAAGATTTAATAAAAATGTACTTAAAAAATCGCGAATCCTAGTTCAAATTTATAATTATGAACTTAAACATTGCGCTCTATATTTTGCAGGAGTAACTCCTGTAATCCTTTTAAAGGTGTTGTAAAATGTTGTTTTAGAGTTAAAACCAGATTCATAACCTATAGCATCTAAAGTGTATTTTGTATTAAATTGAATTATTCGTTTAGCTTCTTCAATTCGGTACGTATTTATAAATTCAGAAAAACTTTTCCCCAAATTATCATTTAATAACTGCGAAAATTGATGTGTAGAAATGTCCAATGCTTTGGCAATGTCCAAAGATTTTAAATCAGCATTTTTATACGGTTTTTGCTCTTTTATAAAAAATTCCAGTTTTTGGATTAACTCAGTTGCTTTTGAATCTTCAATCTTTTTATCTCCATATTTTTTAGTTTTTTTAAAAACTAACGCTCTTTCTTTTTTCTTGAATAAAAAAAAGAAATAAAAGGAATAAAATAATATGGAGAAGACAATAGATCCTGTTATAAAATAAGAAAAGCTAATAAAGAAATAAATCAGCCATAAAATAAGTACAGCTATTAATAATAATATTATCCATAGTTGAATTGGAGTCAGTTTTTGTTGTTTATACTGTGTATTTTTCACCTGCTTAAAAACGAACCAAGCTGAAATGGATAAATACATTAGCCATTGAATATTTATACTCTTTAAAATGTATTTTTTCCAAAACATAGGGTCATCTGGATAAGGAAAGATAAAATGAATTCCAATAACAATGAATACCCAAAATAAAATATGATATTTCCACAATACAACTACTTTACTTGAGGGTTTTATTACGGAAACTACATATAAAAAAAGAAAAGGACCAATAAATACAAATGAGACAGGTTCAAATCTCGAATACGCATTGGATAAATCATAATGATTAAAGAAATAGACCAAAGAACGTAATACACGTTCGCTAAAAAACAACAGGAAAAAACCAAATAGGATATTTGTTATCTGTTTTGGTTTTATAAAGAATAAAAAATATATACTTAGTATTAAGCTATTGAAAACACCAACTGCACCAATGAAAAATAAAAACAGCGTTGTAAAATTCATATTCCGATTAAAAGACCAAATATATAAATCTTATAATTAAATAGTAAGACTCATTACCCCATTCCACACACATTACACTCCCCTCCTACTACTTCGACAAGCTCAGCACAGGCTGGCTCGCATAATAAGTGCTCCATTACCTTTTTTAAAGAAGCTTTTCGTTAGAAAACTTTTAAAATAAACTATGGAATTAAAAACTTTGCTTTTGACCAAAGCAAAGTGACCCGCCTTTGCTTTGCTCCGGCGGGCAGGCATAACGCAAGTACATTATAGTACAAACATGTGTTGTAGCAAATTGGCGGATACTTGCATTTTACATAATTGCAGATATAACGACACCGTTAGGTGTTTTATATCGTCAGACAAATCGACTTTAGGAGATTCACGAAATCCTATTTATCAAATATAAACCTGTGAGTAATTATGTAAAAGCCAATTTGCGGATATTTAGTTCTATTGTAACTATAATGTAATACTATGTAAAATATCCCAGGATAATTCTATTTCATAGTCATCTTAGCTACTTGATCAGCTGTTCTTTTGTTACCTTCTTTAAATGTTAACGTTTTGCTTGAAGTATTAAAAAACCAATTTGTATAGTCTGGATTACTTGGGTTGTCCTCAGCATGACATTGCGGAATAAGGTATAACAGGTTGTTCTTGCACAATTTTTTTAAGAATTTTCTAAAATGTAGCCCATTGTGGCGGTTCTTTTCTACCAATCCTTTTCGTGCCAGCTTAGGGTAAATATATCTATAGTTCGAACATTTGCTTGCCCCGTGTTTTCTAAGTGCTCTTGTATAGCTCTACTTATACGCCTAGCTTTTTGAAAATCTGCATGAGATAAATTCATGGTTTTAAAATACTAATTTTTTGAAGAATCTCTCTTTCCTTTGCAAAACTGAGGTTTCATGAGGTATTCGGGTGAAAAAATGAGATTTGCCGAAGGCTATCTTGTTAAAATGGTACTGGACAATCGTTATGAAAACCTTCCCCTGGAGGGATAGGAACTCATCAGGGACGACCGATTTTAAGGCAGAGGGCATCGGGAAACGGCCCGCAAAAAGGTAGGGGCAATCCGTTCCAATCAAAATATCGGCCTGCTCCATCCTTGTACGGAGATTTCCATTGTCCCACCAATCCCCTTTTTCGTCACCGATTCAACCTGTTTCAACACTTTTTGTGGCATGGTATTATATTAAAAATTAAGATTTGCCAAAGGCAATCTTCTTAAATGGAATCGGTCTTCATGGGAGTCGGACCCATGAGAGGCTTTTTCATTTTCAAGGTTGGTTTTTCTAATTGTAAGTTCAGACGACGACGGGGACTTCATATGCAAAGTCCCCGCCGTTATAAAAACCATTCTTAACAGAGTAATGGATAACAAATACAGTGATATGAAAGACCTTTTGATTATTTCTTGTGCTTTTTTGATTTCAATTTGCGCCTTTGGTCAGGAAGATGAACCCACGGATTCTGAAAAGAGGATCGGGAAGTTTTCCGTGGCCAAAAGAAACGAGATAAGTATCGACGTTATGTCGGCAATAGCCATTCCGGCCCTTAGTCCCAGGTATGAGTATATCTTGGGGCGATACTCCGGGATCGGCGCGGACCTGTTTGTCTCCCTGGATTGGGATGGTTATACAGATTTTGAACAATTCTCTTTCACACCTTACTACAGACAATATTTCTTTTCCAAACAGGATTACGGGGCCAAGGGGTTTTATGCGGAAGGATTTTTGAAATTCTTCATTTTTAGAGAGTGGTTTTCCGCTATTATAAATGATTTCTTGTCAACAGGTGAAAGTTATTATTTTGATACCTCCATAGGTGCGGGAATTGGTTGGAAATGGATAAGCCAGAGCGGTTTTCTTGTGGATTTAGGTGTGGGGCTCGGGAGGAACCTTGGATTGCCGAGCGATGACATTGTTGGTTGGGAGGTGCAACCAAGGGGCGGCTTGAATTTTGGATGGAGGTTTTAATATGACCGCAAGGCCGAAATACAGTTTTGCCAATTACAAAAGGTAATGCGAAAATACACTACTAAATGCAAAAAGTACAGAACCTATTGAGAAAGACGAGTGGAGAGTGTTTCCCGTAAGCTTTGGGAAGTACCCAATACAAAACAGAAAGCCAATAAACTCAATACTATGACCAAACAAAAGAAAAGTTGGGGATTACTGGAGAATCCTTTGTTGTACGCAATATTCGGGGCACTAGTTGTGGTGATAAGCAAAGCGAACACCAATACGGAGGAATGGACCTCAAAACTGGATTATTGGTTGCCCTACATAGAAGTTGTGGGATGGTGTTTTGTCGTGGTGGCCGCAATCCTGTGCTTTATGAGAATATGGAACAAAGCGATTGAAGATCAGGACCGTTGAATAAATCTTGAAATGGGAAGGGATAAATACATCAGAAGGAAGCTGTACAAACAAATCCTGGAAGAGAACCAAAGGCTCGAAGAAGAGAAGAAAAGCCTCATGGTGGATATCAGGATTTTGGTCCAAAATAAATTTTCGTTCGATAAAGCATTTGTGGGGTCAAAATGGCGAAAACACTTTGAAAAGGAGGAAACCTTCAAAAAACTATGGAAAGAGATCCAACTGGGAAAAGGTTGTGGGAACCTATCAACATAAACAATCAATGCCCACAGGTTTAAAACTCCCCACCAATTTTAGACATTGATAATAAACAACCATAAATTTTTAAAAAATGAACAGATCAAGAAAAATGAAAGCAATGATTCCTTTGGCAGTAGTAGTATTTGCGACAACATTATCCACTTCATGTAATAGCGAAGAGGATCTTCTGCCCATAGTAGGCACCTGGTTACAGGTTTCAAGCTCAACAGAGGAGTTTACAAACAATGTTTCGGACGGTATAACAACAGAAACCATTGATGCCGATAATTTCATTAGAATTACCTTCAATGCAGATGGAACATTTAGCGAATTTAAATCTTACTCTTCTACTGTTAGAGGAGAGGTTATTGTTGAAACATCGACCGATACTGGAACATACTCGACTTTTGGAAATCTGCTTTCCGTAACCTATGACGGTGATACTGAAACAGCTGAATTTACTTTGAGCGGGACACACCTTGGCATTGTGTATGTAGAGGAATTGACTCAAAATGGCGATCAAAAGAGATTAGTTACAATAGCGACTTACAATAAACAGTAATGAGCATATACTGGAGCAGTGGGATATGCGCTGCTCCATTATTAAAGGTCATGGGAACTAATCGACATTTCATTCGTACTGCTCTGGCTTTTGGTCTATTTCTATTATCAGTCCCTTTCTTACAGGGACAAACGTTTTATGCATTGCAAATTGACCGGAACATCCGTTTTGAAGCCAGTGACATCAATGCCAAGTATCAACCGTATTTGGTAATGGGGGCCAATCAAGCCTTGGAGCTCCAATCCACCGTTGCCCGATTCTTGGTCAAAAAACGTACTGTTGAACGGGACGATAGTTTATCCCCAAAAGCCAAATACCAGTTGTTAAGGCGCGTATCAAGTCGGGAAACCTCGGAAATGGCGGATGTCCTGGGACGATACCGCTGGCAAGAGTATATAAGGGTCAAGGCCCAGATCCAACCTATACCGGAACCCCTTGATCTTAGGACCAATGACAGTTTACCAAAACGGGCGCGGAAAAAGAAATCCGAGGCATTGGACATCCCGCCCTCCAAGGTCGGGCCAAAGAAAAAGAAGCGGATCACCATCTACACATCCAAGGGCTGTGATGCCTGTGATAGCATTGTGGGCCAGCTCAATGCTAGAAACTTCATCTTTAGAAGTGTTTCCCTGGGTGAAGAACCCGAAGTAAAGGAGCAATTGGGCCAAATTTTGTCCAAGTCGCCGCAAGAGATGGATTCCTTGTCCAGCCCCATAATCAGTTTGGGGGGGCAGGCTCTACACTAGGATCACCACTTTCGACCGGATGATGGAGGAAATGGAAAAGGAGTAAAACAAAAAATGCTGAGTATATGCTTAAGAACAAACTAAAATTTTTATGGGCAGCACCCCTTTTAATGGCTTTTCAATGTGATGACGATTTTGTTTCGCTTGAGTACAATCCCTACAAAACGAACGTGACCTCTAATTTGAATTTTTCACCGAACGATACGATCTGGATATATGGGAGAACATCCAGTAAAGTGCTCAACCCGTCCGTAAACGATTCCGTTTTTAGCGACACCCCCAAGATGACCTATTTTCAATATATAGATTCATCCGACCTACCAAAGGTTCGAACTGTATAGATGCAGTGGACAGATTTGAGCTGATTTCGGATAAGGGCGAAGTCTCGTTTCTTCCGTCCTGTCTAAATGCACATATTGCCATCTTTCCCGAATTGGAGGGCAAGAATGGTTCTTATATTTATAGGATCGGGCTAAGCTAAAGAGGTTCTTTATCATAGCCCTGCTACTTACCCTATTTTGTAGCAGGGCACTACTTCAAACCCTCACATACCCCATTAAACATGAGAGTTTGTTTTAATTACACTACAAAGATGAAATTATACTACGCAGTCTTTTTGCGTAGATAAAAAATCACTTATAAAAAATACGATGTCTGTCATTTTTGCTTTTTACTCCTTGTGTTTCAGGAGGGTATAAAGCTTTAGTCATCGCTTTGATGTAATTCGAAATCCACTTTGATATTATTCTAGTGATCAAAAGCTTCAAACTTTTCTTTTTTCTTTTGGTAATAGTAAAGTGAGTTTCCATAATAATTAGATGAATTGATTAAACATTGTTTTAAAAAATCAGTGGAACAGATAGGATTAGCTCATGAGATTAATACTTGATAATTAGGTATTCGTGAATGCAAAGCATTTCGAACCTATATCTTCGGATCTTCAATCCGGCGCACCTGCCTGGCCGGCAGGCAGGTTGACCAACTTTGCTACTGTTCCTTTTTGGGTGTACTCCGGGACTCCCCGCCTGCCACCTATAAAAATATTGACTTCGGGCAGGGAACCCTGTTCCTCCCGTTCACAGCGGGGCGCTTTACCAGATAAGCCTGCCTCGCCGATTCAGGCAGGCTAGAGACACCATTTTGATGACCTGAAAGGATTACTCATTATCTACTATTTTGATAATTAAGAAATCGTGAATGCAAAGCATTTCGAACCTTTACACCAAGAGTCAAAGTCTTGGATGCTGCCGTTACATCACAGGTCAATTTGTAAGCTCAATAGGATTCGAACCTATACTCCAAGGTTCGTAGCCTTGGGTGCTTCCGTTACACCATGAGCCCATAGTAGTACTCCTCCTTGGATTACTCATTGATTCATATTGATTTAAGAAATCGTGAATGCTATGCATTTCGAACCAAGACTATACGAGGCTTAAACCCGATGCGGCTGAGAGTTGGGTACCCACCGCATCATCTGGCCCATCGCCAAAAACGTCTACAAGACCTTTCTAGCTCTGTCCTGTACAGGGAGAGAGACTCGAACTCTCAAAATCCTGATTCTAAGTCAGACGCGCCTGCCTGCCGAAGCTGGGCGCAGGCAGGTTTGCCAGTTTCGCCATCCCTGCATTTGTTGAGGCATTGGGATTCGAACCCAAGACTTCTGTGATATCAGCACAGTACTCTACCAACTGAGTTATACCTCAATTTGTACTCCATAAGGGAATCCCCGCCTGCCGTCCTATTTCTAAAACTGGGGCGTGCAGGGAACCCTTGTCTTCCGGTGGAAATGAGGAACGAATTCAACGATTCCTATTTCTCAAAACTTTAACCTCGAGTTAAAGCCGGATGCACTATACCACTATGCTAATGGAGCAATTTGTCTGGGGAACAGGACTCGAACCTATAACCTCCCGCGTCCAAGGCGGGTAAACTACCATTGTTATACCCCCAGATGATTGTTGCAGTACCGACGGGATTCCCTTCGGCTATGCTCAGGATAAACTTCTCATCCCGAGTTCTGCTTTGCAGTACCGACGGGATTCGAACCCGCGACCTTCCGAGAGACAGTCGGGTGCACTAGCCATTGTGCTACGGTACTAAATAGTGGAAATAGTAGGACTCGAACCTGCCTGCGCCCAGCTTCGGCAGGCAGGCCTGGCCTAGAAGCTCTGAAGAGACCGAATTTACAGTCCGGAGAACCAACCAATTGCTCAATACTTCCATAGTTTTTTGAGACAAGGATGAGATTGCTACGCTTTCTCGTCAAGTCACAAAGTGGATTTTCACGGAATTCAAACAAGTTTGATGCTATTCCAATCATTGAGACAAGGATGAGATTTGAACCTGCCTATGCCGGCAGGCCTCATAAATAACAGATTTGCAGTCTGTAGCCTTAACCTTTCAGCCACCTTGTCTTTGCGATACTGGCAGGACTCGAACCTACATTTTGAGAGTTAACAGCTCCCAGCTCTACCATTAAGCTACAGTATCTTATTGCGGAGAGCAAAGGATTATTCATGGTTTATTATTTTATTAAATAGGGATTCATGAATGCAAAGCATTTCGAACCTTCATCACGTTCTAGACATGAACTCGCTTAGCAGGCGAGCGTAACAAAGCCAGTATTTACTCTACGCTCCAAAGCGGAAGGAGTGGGAATCCCCGCCTGCCAATCTTAAAGAAATAATCGTGGCGGGCAGGGAACCCACACGAGTCGTTATCTCCTAACAGTTTTAACTCCTGTTTTCTATAGCCCTTTGGTCTCGTTGAATCGCAAGCTTATTTCAAGACTGCGGCCACCACCTATTGGCTTGTCCTTCCGTAATGTTGACGTAGTAGGATTTGAACCTACATCACCTCGGTTAAAAGCCGAGTGCTTTATCCAATTAAGCTACACGTCAATGTGTTTGGTTTTCAAAATGTCAATGAACTATATCCATAAAAAAAGACGCCTTGTTCGGGCGTCTTCTATATATCTCGATGCTTGTATAAGCTACATTCTTATAACCATCTTTTCTATAAAATAGACACCCTTTATGTTCAAATCAGAACAATATTCTCTTTGCTTAGTAAAGAGGCGATTTAAAATATGCTGCGAACTATTCGGTATCATTTTTATAGTTTTAAATTATTTTTCTAATAATGCAATCTTGATTATTATTTTTGTTTCGATTGCGATGCAAAGATTAAATTTTTTTTTTAATCTACAAACATTTTTTAAATTTATTTAATTGATAATCAATTAGTTATGATTAAAATTAGATATAGGAATCCCTGTCCGTTTTTCAACGGATTTTGGATATTTTCGCAATAGTCTGTCTCCCTGATGCTTACTTTCCAAATACTAATTTTTATGTACTAATTAACTTTTATTCATTTTGCTAAAAAAAATTCATAAAAAAAGCGCCCAATTTCTTGGACGCTCATAGTTATATCTAGTTTTTGTTTTAAATCACTTCATAAAAATGCTTAAAAATAGCTACACAACGTCCTGTTTCGAATGGATAATTCATTAATCCATCGATAATCACACTGACTAAACAGCGATTTCGGTGCGGTATGTATTCTATTTTGTGTCATTTTGTTTTGCAAATATCAATAGTTTCTTTGTTGTTTTCCAAATTATTCTTGAAAAGAACCTAATTTGGAAACATTCTAATGAAGAAGATCAACCACAAAAAAAACGTTCAGTTTCCTGAACGTTAACAGTATTTACAATCTTTTATTACTATTTTTTTAAACACCAATGTAGAATTTTAGCAATATTCCTGGCATCATCTACTCCCCTATGATGGGTTCCTTCTAATGGAATTTCTAAAATCCCCAGGGCTCCTTTCATCCCAACTCTTCGTCTTAAGCCTTTGGTTTTAGAGAAAAGCACTTTTGCATTAATATGATCTTGTGATAAAGGGTTACTAATATCGCTATCTAAACATTGCTTTTTCATCATATTAAGGTCATATTGTCCATAACTCGCCCAAGTATATGTACTTGCGCTATATTCGGTTCTAAGAATTTCGCAAGCGGCTTCAAAAGAAACCCCTTCATTATCCAATAACTCCTGGGTAATTGTAGTAAGTTCTGTACAAAACGGACTCACTTCGGATCGCTTTGGTTTAATTAGTATACCTCGATCTTTAGAAACCAGCCCCGTTTTTGTATCCAAAAGGCAAATTCCTATTTCTATAATTTCATTGACCTGACCTTCTGGTATCGAACCCTTCCAACACGTAGCTTCGAGATCTATGATTATAATTATATTTGTTGTTTTCATTTTTTTGTTTGTTAAACTATCATTCCAGCCTAGACCAGAATGACAGCATCGTATTAATTATTTCTTCTTTGATTTTTTAGAAGAGGACTTAGAAGTTTTACGCTTTGATTTATTTTTCTTTGGTAATTTATTCTTAATCCTAGTCTCTTCTTCTTTTATGTCATCAATAAATTGATTGTTATAGGCATTGTTTTTAGCCTGTTTTATGAACTTCAGTGCTTTTTTATAATTCTTTTTATGCTCAAAAAGAATGGCTTTCTTGAGATATAACAATGCTTTATCAGTTCCTTTTAGGGTTAATGCAAAGTCGATTAACTTTTCTGCTTCATCATGATCCTCGTTCCATAACAAAACATTGATATACTTAGGATACACATCCACAGCATGCATGTCTTGTGCCAGGGCTTGTTGAAAATATTCTTTTGCTACCTCAAAATTTTTAAGCTGTTCGGCATAAATCTGGCCCATTAAACCTAAAGCAATAGCATTATTTTCGTCATATGATAGTGCATAATTTAAAGACTCTACTGCTTCTTCCAAATTATATGGGTATGCATCTAATGCCTGAAATAAATATTTATCTAATAGATTGCTCATTTTCTATTTTTTTAATTCGTTGCGTAAATCTTGTTTTAATTGATTTCGTTGACCTTTGAAGGCTCTGATTTTCTTTTCCTTTTTGAAATCGGTTCCTTTGAATACTCTAATCGGATTACCTCGTTGTACATTCAGGTGATTTTCCCATTGATCTATCAAAGATTGTTTTAGTGTTGACAACTGAACTTCTAACATCTTTTCTTTTAATCGTTCGATGGCCATCTTTTTATTTTGATGCTGAGAACGGCTATCCATAACTACGACACTTGTTCCTGTCGGTTGATGTATCGCTCTTACTGCTGAATTCACTTTGTTTACATTTTGCCCACCCGGACCAGAGCTTCGCATCGTTTGGAAAGTGATCTCTTTTTCAGATATCTCTTGAAACTGAAGGGTACTCAACTCATAGATTCCTATAAACCAATTTTTTCGTTTATGATACTTACGAAAAGTCGAAGTCCCTATCCATTGTACGGTTCCTATCCAAGAACTCAAAAATGTCTTTACTTCTTCTCCTTCAAGTTGAACTGTAACAGATTGAACTGTACCATTTTCAGAACCTTTTATTTGTTGAATAATAGTATATGACAATCCAGCTTGTTGTACTTCTACTAAAAAGTATTTGAGAACCTGGGCTACAACCCAGCAGCATTCTGCCGGGCCTCTACCCGCTGTTATTTGTATAATTTTTTGATTCATTTTATTAATCTTTTATTACTTGTCCATACGAACAATTTTGGGTGTAAATGTTCCAACAACCTCCACCAACTCTTGCTGATTTGCCATCACTTTATTGATATCTTTATATGCCATAGGTGCTTCATCAATTCCTCCTCCTATAAGTGTAACATCATATGCTTTTAATTGCTTTTTGATCTCGCTTTTGGTAAATTTTTCTTTACACTTTCTTCGAGAGTGTAAGCGACCGGCACCGTGTGATGCAGATTGTAAACTTTCTTCATTCCCTAGTCCTCTCACAATAAAGCCAGGCGCAGTCATCGACCCTGGGATAATTCCCAATTCGCCTTTAGCAGCAGGCGTAGCTCCTTTTCTATGGACGATACATTCCTCTCCATTGACTTCTTGCTTCCAGGCAAAGTTGTGATGGTTTTCGATTTTTGCAATTGGTTTTGATCCCAAAAGCTTTGCTAATCTGGCATGAATATCATCATGACATGCTTGTGTGTAGTCACCAGCAAGATTCATTGCTAACCAATATTCCTGGCCATCATGTGTATTCAAATCCAACCAGGCCAATTGTTGCACATTTTTTGGTAACGGACATTGTTTGGTAGCCAAATAGGTATAGTGCTTTGCAATATTAGCTCCTAACCCTCTTGAACCGCTATGTGACAACACTCCCAGGTATTCTCCAATCGGTAATTCCCATTCATTTGCTACATCAGAGATAGTAATCACTCCAAATTCTACAAAGTGATTACCTCCACCAGAAGTGCCTAATTGTTTATAAGCTTTGTCTTTTAACCTTTTTACCAACGGAATGGTTTTAAATTCATCTCGTTCAAAGATCTCATGATCGTGCTTTACTTTGTGAGTTTCATACATGCCGAACTTCGTATGTTCAGATAGTATATTCTCTAACTGATGCTTTTTTCCTTTGAGATAAGAGATAGCTATGGGATAGATTGTTAAACACATTCTACAGCCTATGTCTACTCCTACTCCATATGGAATCACTGCATTTTTTGTAGCCAAGACTCCCCCAATCGGTAAACCATATCCAGTATGTGCATCTGGCATTAAAGCCCCAGCAACTGCCACTGGTAATTTTAAGGCATCAAACAATTGATATTTGGCTTGTTCATCAATTTCATTTTCTCCATATATCTGAAAAGGAGATCGTGTTGTTTTTAAAGCATGCCTTTTGACCTCCACAGGTTTTAATAAACTCTCTGCTATTTTTCCCCACACGCCATCACCTTGATACGCTTCGGGATTGAGTAATACTTTTTTGGCTTCTGTTAATATTTGTTCTTTTTTTACTCTTTTTTGATATCGATTAATCTGACCCAAAGTCACATTAATACTATTGTTTTTTGGAAAGCCTAATTTGATTAAGTCTTTTCCGCTTAGTTTCTTTCCCATGATATTTCTTCATTAATAATTTTTTGAATGGAGCATTTTGTCAATTCCTTAAGCCTACTGTTTGTTTTTAGTTTCTCTTTTCTGCTTTTTGGAGTTTGCCAACGATCTCTCCATCCATATCTATTTTGACTTAATTCGTAGTATCCGTTTTTTAATAACTTTTGTTCTAGTAAAGCGTCCTCACTTTCCAGTTTAGGATCTATTCTCTTACTATGCGTTACATAAGCTCTTGTGAATTTAATTCTATAAGTTCCTTTAGGAAGATTAACATAAAACCGAAGTCTTAGGTTTTTCTTCTCTGTGTAATAATGAAAAGGAATACAAAATCGTTTTGCACCATCGCTTAATTGATTGTATCGACGTCTACTCAATGTTGGAATATCCTTATTGATTAAGTATTTTGAGGTTTCATTTAGCCATTTTCTCTCAGCTTCTTCCTTAGTTCTACCCCAAAAAGATTTCCTTAACCAATCATGAACTTCTAGAATATATTTTTGATTTTTATATCGCTCTACATTCTCTGTAATTACGACTTCTTTAAACCAACCATGGTGAATTGGTTTTTCTAGTTTTATATATCCTAGTTGTCTTTGTTCTTTCCAAATTTGACGTTGCCTCTTGCGAATACGACAAATTTCTTTTTGTCTTTGGCCTTTTATGTTTGCCAGTTTCATTAGACATGATTTTAATTTATATTGTCTTTACAATGATTCCAGTTACCACCTTGAGCATCCGAAATCTTAACGATATTTCGAGTAAAATTTCATTTGAATATGTTTTTAGGATTAATTCTAAATTGACTACGTCTCGGAAGACTTGGACATCACTTCGACAAGCTCAATATGAGAGTACAGCCTAACAAAGGAGAAAATAAAAAATCCGAAACTTTAGGGCTTCAGACTTGGTTGAATATATAAGAAAACTTATTTATCTGTGAAGTCCCGAAGCATACTCAAAAAAAGACCTTGTCCTTTTGGAGTCGTAGTAAGTAGCTTTGTAAAAGTCATTGTACTTCGGTTTTTAAAGATTATACTATTATTGTTTGCAATGTTGTTAATTGCGATGCAAATATGAAATCAATTTTTGAATTACACAAATAAAATATTGATTTAATCTATTGATTATTAATGAGTTAAATTAAAATAAAGCAACATAATCCCTGTCCGTTTTTCAACGGATATTGACTATTTTTCTAATCAACTGTAGTTCTGAAGCTTATCTTTCAAATACCATTTGATTTTATATCAGTAGTTTTCTCAAAAAAAATCATAAAAAAAGCGTCCAATTTCATAGACGCTCTTGCTTTTTATATCTTATTATAGTTTTACTACCTATATTTTTGATTTGAAAACAGCTTTTCAGCGTCCTTTTTATGTGCAAAAAATAATAACATAGGCTTAAAACTTGTTTTTTTGGTTTGTAATTATGGTGCAAATATGGGATAATTTTTTAATCTCTAAAAGATTTTATAAAAATTTCATCTTCACTTTTTCCCAGACCTCTCTCATATAAGGAGTAATATCAAATACATTATCTGGTTCATTTTCGGGTAAACACCAATATATTATAATCGAATAATGTAAATAGCATTCTTTTTCCAAAATTGTTTTACAAATATTCCAGTTCTTCATTGTTTCCTTATCAAAATTAGAAATACCATCATCAAATGATGAAACAATCAACCCCATTAAAGTGAATTTATCATCGTCATTATCAAGTTCGTTTTGATACAACTTCAAAAAGTCTCTTATTCTACCAAAATCTGAAACTACTAATTCCCAATCTTGCATAGTACCATCCCAATAAAGTCCTAAACGACTAGCCAATTTTTCTTCTGACAATCCACTAGGGTATCTTGTATATTGTTCTAGCATTTCCGTTCTCTTTGATTATTTTCTTTTTCTTCTTCTCCACGGCGCATTCTTTTGCCAATCCCCTGCCATGATACACCCGTAAGGTAATACTTCATCAATTACGTTACCTAAACCATATTCATCCATTTGATTCCTAACGGTTTCAGCATTTTTGTAGGCACTTGGTAATTCGGTAACATCAATTTCATTAGAAAAGAAACGAATATCCAAACCTTGGGTTTCTTGCTGAAACACTTCTTCATTTGTCATACCTGCTTTACTTTTTCTATGTTGTGTTCTACTTACATTACGCCCTGCTCCGTGTGGTGCAAAACCAAGATTTGTATTTGTGGTTTCACCATTCACAATCAACACAGGCTCAGACATATTTAAAGGAATCAATCTAGGACCAGTAATATCAGGCATGAACTTCGCATCCAACGGAGTTGCTCCTTTGGCATGATAGAACAGATCTTCATCTTTGAAGACAAAATTATGTTCGTTCCAGTAACGATCCCATCCGTCTATGTTTAAAGCTTGTAAAGTAGCATTATGAAGCACTTCGTGATTGGCTTTTGTCCACTTTCTTATAATTTGTAATGCTTCCCAATAATTTTGCCCCTCTTCTGTATCAAAAGGAATCCAGGCATTTTGTTTTAGAGTTTCAGGAGAAATTTCTTTTCTGAAACGTTCGGCGATTTTCATTCCTTGGGTATACAAATTAGCTCCAGGTCCTCTGGATCCGTGGTGAGTAATCATCATCGTATTTCCTGTCTTTCTTGATTTTCCAATAAACAGGAAGTGATTTCCATCCCCTTGAGTTCCTAAATGTGATCTTGCTGCCTGGATCATCTTTTCATTATTCAGCATATAATTTCCTTGAAAATCTTTTAATAATTCATCTGGAAATCTATACTGCGCATTTCTATCTCTTCCACCTGGTCCAAAATGAGTATTTTGGTGAGCGGCATCCAGTACTTTTTTGGGATCCATTTTACCAAAATCTGTAAGCATCACAGAGCAACAGATATCAGCACTATGCATCCCTGGATGAATAGCATTTTTAGCAACTGCTACTCCTCCAACTGGAATGGTTCCATTAGGTCCTGTAGGACAAGCGTCCGGCATTACTGCTCCATTAACTAGTGTTGGTGTTTTCATCAATGTATTCATCGATTCCACCACCGAATTCACATTGGTTTCTTCTAACTCATTTTCTGCTTTAATATTGATAGCAAATGGTGTAGCTTCAGTATGTAAATCTACAATTGGCGGAGATTTAAACTGCTCCAAATAGTTATGCATTGCTTCTCCTTCTAATTGATTTGTATTGATATGATTGATCGCTTCTGGAAACCATTTCCCAGATCTGAAACCCAAATCGATTAATGTTTTTCCTGTTATGTTTGTTTTGTTTTCCATAATTCTTTTTTCTGTATGTCCGCAATCACTCAAGTAATCTTTTAAATTATAGAAAATTCCGTTATTCCCTTTAGGGTTAAGGGTAAATAATGGAATTTTCTGCATTTTCTTTTTGACCCCTCCCGATAGCTATCGGGACTAAAGGGAGAAGAAAATACGTTATATGGGTGATTGCGGACATACAATTTCTTTTTCTTAAGCTCCGCCGACTCCCAGTTCGACGGAGCATTACTTTAAAGCCAATGTTTAATAGCTTGTTTATGATTCTGGTACAAATGTTATACCTAAGTACGCATTGTTTTTGCGTAGTTTAGGTTCTTTTATAAAATTCTCCCCTTACTCTAACCAATAATTGATTAACTACATTCAAATTTGGCCTTTCCATCAAATTCGATTGATCATAAAAGTCTTCTAGTTCTTCCTTTATTTTTTCAGCTTCATTAACCAGATCGTCATACTCAAAGTCACCATTCTTAATTCGTAGTAAGTATTCACGATCCGATCTTCTAACATTTACAACACCTTCTTTAGCTATTTCTTCAGCCATATGAAGCAATCGAAAAGTATGCATCATGTTTTTGGTATCATAGTTCTTACCATGTGCAACATTATTCTTGTACCGTTCTTCATTTCTCTTTTTAACCCAAGTCCAATATTCCTTGTACTTTTTACAATAGGATGAATACCCGTCAACATTAAAGTAAAGTAATGCTATTGGTTGTTCTTCCCTTGGAACAGAGCTTAAACACACTTCGTTTGCATTTTCCCTTGCTATACCTTGATACTCTTTATTTTCCCCATAAAAGAGATTATAACAATCTTTCATATGAGGGATTTTAACTAATCCACAATATTTAGTTTCAAGTTTTTTGATCTTGAGAAACTCTCTAAGTACAATTGATTGTTTTTCAGTTCTCACATAACAGAAATCTAAAACAGATTTTCGTTCTTTCTCTACAGGATTTACAATCTTCTTATTTAACCCTCTAGCCTTTTTGATTTGTGTATAGGCATAATTGGCAAAAGTATTTTTACATAACTTAGATAGAAAATATTCCATTTTGATTAGATCAAAAATAGGATCTTTCTTTATTATACAATCTTCGGGTACATTCAATAATTCCAGTATATTAGGATTATTTTTTGATAACAACTCTATAAACTTTCGAAGTTCATAGTAGACAATATCATTAGTTTCATTATTTATCTGACCAACATATTCTAACGAGTAAAATTGTTCTTTTGGTAATATAAAAACACCTCTTATGTCTGTATCTGATGTTGCAGTAGCCAATCCATATGCTCGGCTACCACTAATACACTCAAATATTATTGATCCAGAAGCTTTAAGTTCTTCTATTGCTTTCATTTTGTTATTTCTTTAAACAGAAAATTATCTATTCTTTCACTATCAGGTTTTCCTGAAGACAATGACTTCGCATATTTATCATTAGTGGCTATAGTCTCTGAAACAAAACGTATCACTTTTTCATTTCTCGAATGAAAATAACTTTCATCATTTTCAGACTTTATTACCATTAGATTTTTGATTTCATCTGCTATATCAACCGTTACTAAAGATAGCATTTCACTAAAAACTACTGGAGGTATCGATTTATACTCTAATATCCATTTACCAGCTAAAGATGTTCTTAATGCATAAAATAAACTTTTTAGTTTTATAGTTGAACCTGATAGTTTTTCTTCATATTTCTTACTCATGCTTAAATAATGATACATACTAGCTACCGGCGAAAAGCAATCTTTTGCTATACTTCTCAACTCAGAAACTAATTCATCATCATCACCTAGATATACTATTGGTGAAAATAAATGTTCCAATGCCGGAACATTAGATTTTTTAAGTAACCGCAGGCTTTTACGGAGTTCCCAACCTACGGCGTCAAAATCTCCATCCATTATGTCTATAGCATCCTTTTTTTCAGAAACTGATAAGTACCATTCTAATGGATGAGTATATAAAAAACGTACATCATAATCACTATCTGGCGAAGCAAAACCCCAGGCTCTGCTACCCGATTCGCAGGCATAGTTTATCTTTACATTACGTTTTTCTTCTATATGTTTAAGTCTTGTTTTCATCCTAAATTTCTTCAATAATTATTTTACCTTTTTGAAATGCCAAATAATGATACGTATAGCATTCTGTAACTATTGTTGCTATTCCTTGATCACAACTTGGGCAAATTTGATTTAAAAAATCAGTATCACTGTATCCACAACAGCCAAAACAATTTTTTAATAATTTGTGATTTACTAGCTTTGAATCTCTTACGTTAATTAAAATTCGATCATGATGAGCAATTGATATATCAATATCACCTTCAATGAAATGACCTCTTTCAATTATTTCCTCTCCTGTATCAAGATACTCTAGATTTAAATCAAACCTTTTTAATTGATTTGTTAGAGAAGTACCACAGCTAAGGCATTTTATATTTATAGTTTTCATTTTCTTTAATTACAATACAAAGATGAAATACCCCTACGCAATTATTTTGCGCAGAAAAAAATAATGCCTATTTTTCGACAAATGTTTGATCATGGCCCTCAACAAAAATGCATTAATACGTTATAAAACCCTAGATAAATGCCTACAAAACAACAATCGCAACTGGACGTTAGATGATCTGATAGAAGCTTGTTCTGATGCCTTATACGAATATGAGGGTAGAGATATCAATGTAAGTAAACGAACTATACAGTTGGATATTCAAATGATGCGTAGTGATAAATTGGGGTATAATGCGCCTATTGAAGTTTATGATAAAAAGTATTATAGGTATGCCGATGAAGACTATTCTATTACAGATATCCCATTAACTGAAAACGACATGAATGTGCTCTCGGAAACCGTAGAAATGTTGAAACAGTTTAAAGATTTCTCTTTATTCTCTGAACTTGGTGGTATTATCCAAAGATTGGAGGATAAGGTATATACTGAAAAGACACATCAATCGGCTATAATTCATTTGGATAAAAATGAAAAACTAAAAGGACTTGAACATTTAGATATTCTGTATCAAGCCATTCTTAAGAAGATCGTATTGAAAATTACCTATCAATCCTTTACTGCAAGACAAGCTTCAGAGTTTGTGTTTCATCCTTTTATTTTGAAAGAATTCAATAATCGATGGTTTTTAGTCGGAAAACCAAATGCAAAGAAAAAACAACCTATTGTAACTTTAGCACTTGATAGAATCATTTCCATAGACTTTGATACTCAAATCCCTTATACCGATGTAAGCTTCAACGGGGATGAATATTATAAAAACACTATTGGGGTTACGGTATTAAATGATGAACAACTTCAAGAAATAATCCTTAAAATTGACAGAAAAAATACTCCCTATGTGATAACAAAACCTTTTCACCATTCTCAAGAGATTGTGGAAAAATTAGAGGACGGTAGTGCCATTATCAAATTGCATGTTCATTTGAATTTAGAATTTGAACGAATGATTTTAGGTTTTGGTGATACTATAGAGGTAATACAACCTAGGCTACTTAGAAAAAGAATTCGCCAAAAATTAGAGAGGGCACATAGGCTGTATCGAATAGAGGAATAATACTTTAGAAAACCTCTCTATTGTCTATTATCGATGTAGTTAAAAACTACTATGAGATTTCATCATTTAGAATTTCAAATCTAATCACATATTCATGATGAGCAGTATTATAATACTACAGCCCTAACATCTTGCTCTAGAATTGATCTAGATAGCTCTAGATCAGTTTTGATACTTAAAACTATCATTATAAAAAATAAAATCATGTTAATTGAAGTATTATTATTCAAATAACTTAAAATATTATTTACTTTTATCCCTTATGATGAAAAACAGTAAGAATTTTACAGTTATGTTTTTTGTCACTTTGTTTTTGTTTTTCAAGGTGGCAGGATTGCATGCACTTACGCATCATGAAGATGATTCAAACGTTCAGCATTGTGAAGTTTGTCATATTTCGACAGCGGTTAATTTTATACCGCTGCTAGAAACAGAAACTACTGTTTTACCAGATACAGAATATTTTTTCACAGAACAACAAATCAACGATAAAGCGCTTTTTGTTACTTTTAAGAAAAGGCATTTATCAAGTTATCTCTTTACCAGGCCTCCCCCACAATTCTCATAGTCCATTTTGTATGTTGTACCATCGCTATTTTATAGGATAGGTACATCCAATTTATTTGCCGTTTCGATTTGGTAATCTCCATGTATTGTGGAATGTCTCGAAACCTCGTGCTGAATATTTAAACATACATCGGGCTCGGTCCTTTTCATAGGGCATCTCTCAATACATTCAAACGCATACTTATTGTTGACCACACTAAGTATAGGTCTTTACACAATTTACAAATAATTTTAATTCATTAAACGTTATGTTGAAAGCAACAAACATAAGCAAGTCTTACCATGGAAAGATAGCCTTAAAAGACGTTTCCTTCGAAGTATCTAAAGGCGAAATATTTTGCCTTTTAGGTCAGAACGGTGCAGGAAAAACAACGACCATTAACATTTTTTTGGGCTTTATCCCAAAAGATGACGGTCAGGCTTTTGTGGCCGATAAAGAAATCGGGAAAGACGATACCAATAAACTTACTGCATATATTCCTGAAACGGTGCAACTCTACGGCAACCTTAGCGGTGTAGAGAATCTGGATTTCTTTAGCCGTTTGGCGGGATTCAAATACACCACATCAGCATTAGAAGCTTTTCTAACAAAAACCGGACTGCAATCAGACGCACAGCACAAAAGACTGTCCTCGTACTCTAAAGGAATGCGACAAAAAGTAGGTATTGCCGTGGCACTAGCCAAGAACGCCGAGGTAATTTTTATGGATGAACCTACCTCTGGCTTAGATCCCAAAGCAACCGCAGAATTCACGAAAATCTGTAAAGAATTAGCAACAATGGGAAAAGTGATTTTTATGGCCACCCATGATATTTTTAATGCCGTAGAGCTAGCAACCACCATAGGTATTATGAAAGAAGGCACCTTAGTGCAGCAACTAAAAGCTAGTGAAATAAATGCCGGAGAATTAAAGCAACTTTACTTAGAAACAATTTAAAACCATGAAAAAATATAGTATTATCATAGTAACAATAATTGCAATTAATGTATCATTCTCCCAAATTTTGGTTACCGGTAAAATTGTTGATGTAGATAGACTACCCATATTAGGGGCGACCATTTCGTTTACGAACCAAAGTTCAGGAATAACGAGCGGTACGGTTACCCAAGAAAACGGTAACTTTACTTTTGAACTTACGCAAACAGGAGATTACCAAATTGATGTAAGTTACATAACCATGCGGTCGTTGCGTTTACAAAAATCATTTGACCAAACTCAAACCTATGACCTGGGCACATTGGTATTAGAACAGGATGTAGAGCAATTGCAATCTGTAGAAATTACTGGTAGAGCTCGAACAGATTATAATAGTGATTATTCTTTTTCGGCAACCAAAGTGGCCATAAAAAATAAAGAACTGCCACAGGCCATCACTTCAGTAACGAAAGAATTAATAGCGGATCGCCTCGCCTTTCAATTACCAGATGCCGTCAAAACGGTGAGTAATGTTACGGTTACCGGCTTATACAATCACTACAATATTCGTGGTATTACACAAGCAGATGACGGACAAATACTAAATGGGATGCGTACACGGCAATATTATTTTCTGCAACCCATTACTTCACATATTGAACGTGTAGAAGTGATCAAAGGTCCTTCTTCGGTTACTTTTTCTAGTGCCGACCCAGGGGGAACCGTGAATATGGTGACCAAAAAACCTTTGAAAGAAAAGCGAAGCGAAGTTTCTGCGACTACTGGTAGTTTTGGAACTTTGAGAGCAACTGCCGATTTTACGGGGCCTTTGAACGATTCTAAAACACTACTATACCGTTTTAACGCAGCGTTTCAAGAGGCAAATTCGTTTAGAGATTTAGTAAAGAACAATGCCTTTTTGATAACCCCTTCGTTTAGTTACATTCCTAATGAAACAACGGCACTTAATGTTGAAATGATTTACAGCAATGGTGTCGGAAATTTAGATAGAGGACAACCCATCTTTGGTAGCATTAATGGAGAATTTGATTTGAACAGTACTCCTATTTCTTTAAATGTAGGCGCCTCTAACGATTTCTTCAAGTCTAAAGAAGTGGTTATCATGACCAACTTCACCAAGAAGTTTACCGATAATTTTGGGTTCAACGCATCTTATATGAAGCAAACCAGGGATGAGGATTTAGCAGAACACAGAACCGTAAACAGTGCTGCAGTTGATATTGAAGGAAATGCGATACCAACCTTAGCTGCCATGCGCTATGTAGAACGCGAGCAATTTTGGGATACAGATAATATTAGTGCATTTTTCAATTTTGACATCAAAGGGGAGAAAATCACGAATAAGTTCTTAGTAGGATATGATGGAACACGATGGGAACGTACCATTGGTGGAGGACAAAACGGTGCAAGACGCTATTTACGACTAGACGGTTCGGTAACCAATTTTAATGTTGATGAGGCCGACCAATTTCAAACTATGGAAATTGATGGTGTTGTAATGCCCGTACCTAATGTACCGCATTTTAATTTAGAGAATCCAAGCAATGGTATTCGAGAGACGAAAGACTATACGATTTCTGAGTTTGAAATTCCGGCAAACCTCTCAACGACTGGTGGAATTTATATTCAAGATCAATTCAAAATAGGTAAATTTTCTGCCTTGGTAAATTTAAGATATGAATGGTTTAATGATATTTTTGATTATGAAGGAGATGAAGAAGAATTTAAGAATGAAGCGTTTATTCCTAGAATTGGTTTGACCTATGAAGTTACTAATAACATAAGTGCTTATGTTACGTATTTAGAGGGATTCCAGCCTCAAACAAATACCGTGTCATTATCTCCTGCTACCGAAGGCTTCTTTTGGTCTGCTTCACCCGGTAGATTTGATCCCTTAGAAAGTAGTCTAAAGGAGATTGGTGCCAAAGGAGAGTTTTTTAATGGAAAAGCGGTGTTGAATGCATCCCTTTTTCATATAACTCAAAAGAATATTCTAATTGGTGATACCTACGATTTGGAAAATTTAACTTCTAGAGGAGAGCAGCGCAGTAAAGGGTTTGAAACTGATTTCTCAGGATATGTAACATCAAACTTTCAATTGGTAGCATCCTACGCCTATACCGATGCAGAAATTATTGAAGATGAGGATGAATCGCTAATTGGAGAACGCATTGGTGGGGCTCCAGAACATAGTGCCAACCTTTGGGGTAAATATGATTTTACCGGCAACACGCTCAAAGGTATTAGTGTTGGCTTGGGTGCGCAGTACAGTGGCGATAAATACTCTTGGTATGCAGATCGCCTGTTGTTGCCAGAATACACAGTTTTTGACGGCGCCATTTATTACAAACCATCAAATGAAAATATTCAATTGACCCTTAAAGTGAATAACCTTTTCGATAAAACGTATTGGTTAGGTGCTTTAAATACATCACGATTAGCGCCGGGTACTCCAAGGAACATCTTGTTAAATGCAACGTATAAATTTTAGATATGAGAAAAAGGAGTATCTATTTGTTGGCGAGTCAACTATGGAAAGATGCATTTAGATCCAAAATTATGGTTATAGCTTTGGGGCTAATGGTATTTTTATTGCTTTTTTCGGCCTATAGCGGTTGGGAAAATTATCATGACCAAAATCATACACGAGATGTAATACAGGATGAAGTTCAGCAAAGTTGGGAGAATAATCCCGATAAACATCCACATAGAATGGCACATTATGGTTCTTTTGCATTTCGATTAAAACATGTGCTAAGTGTTTTTGATGTAGGCATGGAAAATTTTGTGGGAAACGCGGTATTCTTAGAAGCACACAAACAGAATACTGTCAACTTTTCTGAAGCCAGCATGTCTACAGGTTTATTGCGTTTTGGAGAAGTGAGTTTAGCAATGCTATTGAAGGTCATTGTACCCCTTTTGATTTTCTACTTGGGCTTTGCAAGCATAGCGCGAGAGCGAGAAAACGGTACCCTGAAACTTTTAATAGGTCAAGGTATTAGTAGAAAAGAAATTGTTTTTGGAAAGGTGTTGGGACTTTGGGGTTTATCCTTGATTTTTCTGTTTTCGGTTTTTCTAGTGGTATTGTTTTTTGTGCTTATAGAATCGTATGATACCCTCTATAAGGATAGTTTATTTAGGTTTGTGATACTCTTCATTTCTTATATGCTATTTTTTGCTATTCTTAGCGCCATTACCATTTTGGTATCGGCTTCTAGTAAAACTGCCAAAGGAGCCTTGGTAAAACTTTTGGGAATTTGGTTACTATTTGTCATTATTTTGCCCAAATCGCTACAAGCTATAGGCTATTACCTCTACCCTACACCCTCTAAAATAGAAATGGAAACCGCCGTAGAACATGATCTAATTCAGCAAGGGGATAGTCACAATCCAGACGATCCGCATTTTAAGGCCTTAAAAGATTCTGTGCTTTTAGCAAATAATGTAAAAAGTGTAGAAGATCTTCCTTTTAATTACGGTGGATTTGTAATGGCTAAAGGCGAAGCTTTGAGTACGGCAATTTATCTAGAACATCAAGAACGCTTGTATCAAGTCTATAATAAACAGAATAATATAGAGCGTAATTCTGCTTTTCTAAATCCGTATACCGCTATAAAAAACGTATCTATGGCTTTCTCAGGAACTAATTTTCAGTCGTTTCTTCATTTTAAAGATAAAGCCGAAGCATATCGGTATAAATTGGCTCAACAAATGAATCAATTACAGATGGATTTTATTCCCAATAAAGGAAAGGCGGGTCCAAATACGATCTCTAGCAAATACTGGAAAGAATTTCCGCCATTTGAGTACCGTTTTTTAAGTATTTCCAGCATATTCCGAAACGAGTTAAGGTCGATCTTAGCACTATTGTTATGGGGTGTATTGGCCATTTTTGGTCTGTTAAAAGTATCCACAAACTTAAAAGCCATTTAAATGTATAGTTTATTATTTAAATCATTTTTTAGAACTAAGATATTCTTAGTAAGCCTCGTATTACTAGTAACAGTCGGAATAATTAGCATACTAATTGGTAAGCAGTATTTGGTGAAACAAGAAAAAGCCATTGTTGCTGCGCAAGAATTTCAAGAAGAAAGCATCAAGAGAAATGTAGAATATCACAATGATGATCTTGGCTTGTTGTTATATTATTTACGATTTACATTAATAAAAAAACCAAGCAATATCAGTGCTATTTCTATAGGACAGAGTGATGTAAATCCGTTATTACAAGCAGTTACTATTCGTGGATTGGAGGGACAGAAATATGACACCGATTTTGAGAATCCATCCTTGTTAATGTCTGGAAATTTAGATTTAGGGTTTGTTATTATCTATCTGTTTCCGCTAGTATTAATCGCTATGACTTTTAATTTATATTCTGAAGAAAAAGAATTAGGTACTTGGCGAATATTAGCCGCACAAACCTCTGGAAAAGCAGGTTTTTTGTTCAAAAAACTACTGGTAAGAATAGGCTTTGTTTTTATTATTTTACTATTCCTCATGTTCATGGCGAGTATGCTTCTTCAAATACCGATGAATCAAAACTTTTGGGCTATATTTCTGCAAGGCATCCTGTATGTATTGTTCTGGAGTGCGTTATGCTTATGGATAGTTTCCCTACTAAAAAACTCTAGTTTTAATGCACTAGCCTTAATTTCTATTTGGGTGGTACTTACCATTTTACTTCCGGCAATGGTTAATAATTATGTGCTTAACCGATACCAAGTGCCGGAAGCTTTAGATGCTATGGTAGAGCAACGAGATGGTTATCATGAAAAATGGGACTTAGAAAAAGATGCTACCATGACTGGATTTTATGAAGCCTACCCGCAGTATAAAAAGTACACAGTTCCTGAAGATAAATTCAGTTGGATTTGGTATTATGGAATGCAACACATGGGAGATTTGGCTGCAAAAAATATGAGTGCTGAAATGATAGAAAAGATTATGTTGCGTACTACTGTAAGTGAAAAAGTGGCTCTTTTTGTTCCTACCATGCATGCTCAGCTAAGTTTCAATAATTTAACAGGGACCGATATGGTTAGTCATTTAAATTTTTTAAAAGCGTTAACTGAGTATCACGAGAATTTACGGTTGCATTTTTATCCTAAAATCTTTGAAAACAATCCTGCCGATGTAATTGATTGGAAAACTCATAATACTAAAATTTATAGTTCAAAACGTGATTTTAGCTGGATGCGTCTGATGCTTCCGACCTTACTTATCGTGTTAATAATAGCAATTTTCGGAGTGTTAAACCTTCGAAAACTATGAATAAGATAAGGGTTAGATACTATTTCTAACCCTTATTCTAATACTGTTTACAGAATTTTGACACTCTCTATATAAAGTGAATTTCATTCCTGAATTTATGGGCATAATCTTATCCTTATTTGTTCCTCAGGTAAACATTTATAATTTCATAAGCAAGCATGTAATAAACAAACTGCTAAGTACATTTTATTCCATTTCAAGTAGCAAATCACTCCACAATGTTTTTTTAAATTTTCGTGAGAAAAAACCAATATGTCCAATTTTATCGACCTCTAACTGTTTAGGCGTAATCTCGCAAATTTTAATTTGAGCATTCTTATAATATGTAAGCAATTTATTAGATGTTATTTTATTGGCTATTGGGTCATCAGAAATTTGAATTGATGTTAATGGAATTTTAATTTGATCATAACGGTGTAGTTTTTCAGATTTTTTAAAATCATCTTCAAAATAATTTTTATTCTTACTCCATTTCCACCATCTCAAAGCAACTCCCTTGGGAACATCTTCCCCTAACTTAAACTTTTTTATTTTAACATATCCAAAAATAAAAGGGTGTACTAGTATAAAAAAACTCCAAACAGGAGGCATAAACCACCTATAAGGCCTACTCATATCTTTCCAATATGCCGTTGAGGAAGCAATTAAAAATAATTGGTCGATTCTAACATTATTTTCCATCAAGCCTACTAAAGCACCGCCAATACTGTGTGCAACAAGAATTTTTTTGTCGCTAGGATACTTTTTTACGACCCAATCAAAAACACCTGCCATATCTAATTCGCCCCAATCAATAATATCAGCTTTAAACCCTTTTAAGTTAGCAGGTTTCGATTTCCCTATCCCTCTATAGTCTAATGTAACTGTTGTATATCCGTTTTGGGTGACATAAGTTGCAAAATTTGAATACAATTCTTGTGATAATCCAATTCCGCCTTGAATCTGTACAACCCCTTTTCGTTTATTGTTTGGTTCGCGTAATATAATAGATATTTTGTACCCGTCTTTTGTTGAAATTTTTAATTCTTGAGTGTTCATTGTATATTGGTATAGATTTGTGCCATTTGTTAATAAAAGTACTTATTTTACAGCAATTATTGCGCTGGTAGGTCTATGTCGTTAGCATTTATGTAACAGCCGTTACGACACGCAAGTTTATTATAATTACTCACAACGATAATATTTTATTGGAGTTCGTGATGTGCTACGCAGTTGCCGTTATGTGCGGAATATTTCTAAAGATTGAGAATCTTTGGAAATATTAGCGAGCTGATGTGGTTGGGCTGCCTATGTGCTCAATTGTTTTATAAGTTTGATTTTAAAGAAATTAAACTAAAAAATTAAGTTTCTTTTGATTCTTCAATATTGAGTTCTTTTTTTAAAATGTTTCTAAACCGCGTATGACTTATATAATGGTCTTCTAGCAATTTACCGTCGCGTAAAAGATTAAAAACACCAAAACCTGAAGGTGCCATTTTTGCTTCTTTTACTGTGTTTATTTTTGTTACTTTTAAATCTACATCGTGATCCATCGCAACGTTTAGTATTGCTGCTACCGACTTCTCGTTCCAAGGACATTGGTCTGCATAGCTCAAATGCCAACCTTTATACTTTTTTTGCTGACTATGCCAGTCAAGTAATCTCGGTTTTTTAGCATTGTTGTTCCATGTCTTCGCTAGTAATTCAAATCGGTCTTTCGCTTCAATTTGTTTGAAGCCATTTTTTTCAAATACCGTTTTATTCGCTAGCCAACCACCGGTACTTGTCATTACACACAGACCATCCATACCTTTAGCTTTTGCCTCCTTTTCGGCATCTTCAATTAGCACAGAGCCATAGCCTTTACTCCTTTCCTTTTTAGAATAAATGTATGTGCAATGAATAAACATATAATTGTCGGCATCTATCGGTCGCCACGCATTTTTGGCTGGTACATATTCAATAAAACCAATCATCTTGTCTTCATCTGTTTTAAGTATTTTTATTTTTAAGCCCTCCTTGTGGCGCTTTTCAAACCAGTTACGTTTATCGTTAAATCCCTGTCTTTTTGTATCCTTTATGCAGAAAAAAGTTTCTTTTACAGCATTTTCAGGTGTTACCTCTACTAGTTTCATGGTTTTTGTTTTAAGATTCTAAAACTTTTACCCTATGTACAGCAGGGATATCCCAGGCTTCTTTAATCTTACCATCAACAATGCTCCACACTACAACGGCGTCGATTTCCATTTGTTTGCCTTTTAGCAACATCGTGTCTTTAACATGCGTGACGAGCAATTCATCTCCCATAGGCGTGGTAGAAATTACATTCACCTTAAAGGTTCCTCCAGTATTGTTGGCCATTCTTTTGAAAAAGTCGGTAAACCCTGCGATCCCTAAATAATCTCCTTGCACTTCGGGTAGTTCAGGATTAAAATAATGCCAAACAAAGTCTTCTGCTAAGACTTCGGCACTTGCTGCCATGTTGGTAAGGTCAAGTCTTTTTAAAACGTCAATATTCGGATGCTCTTTGTTCATAATTCTAATTTTAATACGTTGTTATTTTTTTATTAATGCTAAATTTTCAATTAAGCACTAAAGCTACTCGTTATCAGTGATTTAAAAAATGACATAAGTCATTCCGCACCATTATAGTACAAATGTATTATTATGAGTATAACGGCGAATAGAACTTTTTACTGTGCTAATTTTACATAGATGCAGATATTGGATTAGGACGAGTTCATTGATAATGGTAAGTTTGTAAACAACTATTTTGGGCTTCGTAAAATATCACAGCTTATATGTAGTTGTGTTGTATAATAGATAGATCAGGGTACTTAATTTTTACAAGGATTGAATAAAACAGCGTTAGACTTTGCAATTATTGCCAGTGGTAGTATAGGATATTTTATAAGTGTCGCACTAGTTACGACCTCTTTTTATAAAAATCGTGCAAATAACTATCTCTCCCTATTCCTATTCTTGCTAACAAGTTTGATCTTTTTAGATTGGTATGATACAGAAAATGCCGTTTTGATATTTGTAAACAATATCATGTTAGATCTTCTGCTTGGAGTTACTTTATTTACATATTTTCTAATTCAAATTAAGCATATCCACCTTAAAAAAAGATGGTACAAATGGTTGTATGCTCCTTTCTTTTGCGCTGTTATTATTGAAGTTTTTCTTCAGTTGTATTTTAGTTTTAACCAGTATGATGTAGATCTGGATGATCTGTTATTTAATATTAGGAGCAATGTATCGTATGTCTACAATGTATTTTTAATCTTTTGGGGGAGGAATTTAGTAAAGAGGTCCAATACTATTTCAGAAGCAAAAAAGCATTGGTTGTTGCGATTGAATCTTTTTATTATATGCATTATTATGATTTGGCTTTTGTCTCAAATAGAAGTGTATGTTTTTGATTCGGAATATACTACAAATTTTCTATGGATAATAATTTCCTTTTTATCGTGGTGGATTTTGTATTACGGAGTGTTCAAACTACAGATAGTAGTTCAAAAAGACGAAATACACCAATATTTGGTTTCAAAAAAGGCAAATGGTACTCCGACAAAAAAGAAAATAAGCGAAACCACTGTTTCTAAAGTTATTACCCAACTATATATAGTAATGGATACCGAGGAGTTATATAGAAATCCCCTTTTAAGTAGGTTGGATCTAGCAACTCGATTGGGAACAAGCGAGGGGTATTTGTCACAAATCATAAATCAGGAAACCAATAAAAGCGTCATTCAGTTTGTAAATGAATATCGAATTGAAGCCGCCAAAAAACTATTGCATAATCCGGTATTTAATAAATATTCTGTCGAAGCCATTGGTATGGAAGCTGGCTTTAAATCTAAGAGTGCTTTCTATAGCGCTTTTAACACGAGTTTGGGCATGTCTCCAGGAGCCTTCAGAAAGCTTCAAAAAACGTCCTGATTCGTGTAGTTCTATTGTTTTAGTACTTCTTCAACCCCAAAATCACTTTCATATTTTTTTGATAAACATACTTTTACGTCAATAAATCAAAAATAAAACTATGATGAATTCATATATCAACATTAAGACAGAAACAATAAAGTATTTTAAAACGTGTTTTCTAATATTGATTTTATTAATTTTTGCTGCCTGTCAATCTGATGATGATACCACTCCAACACCACAAGATTCAATCAATGGGTTTTGGTCAATAGCAGATAAAGGCTGGATTTTTGAATTTACCGATGGTAATGATATATTTTACAACATAAATGCTGCCGGGTGTTCAATTCAGAACGATGATTTTGTTCTTCAAGATTTCTTTGGATTTAACTTTGATGTTATCGGTGAAAATGAACTCATAGCCTCTTCAGAATTATCAGATTCTGAAATAGTATTTATGCGATTATCAAATCAAAATCCAGATTGCCTCCCTAATCAAATTTCTGACACTAAAGATCCCGTAATAAACTTTGATCATTTCTGGAATATTTTTAATGATTACTATGCTTTTTTTGAAACAAGAAATATAGACTGGGCTCAGTATGAGAGTTTAAGAGATCAAGTTACGGCAGATAACTTTTATGATATCATAGAAGAACTTGCTTATTTGTTGGATGATGGGCATGTAAGCATATACGACGAACAGAACGGTATTGAAATTAATTCAGGAGATCCAACCTTATTAGAAAAGCTGAATGCTAATCTAAGTATAGATCTAGCTATAGAAAATGAAAGCGATTTTTTTGATCTTGGTAATGAAAAATTAAGAACGATATTTAATGATTATTTAGGAGGAAATGTTGAATCGGATGAAAGGCTGAATATCTTATGGGGGTTAATTAATGATGATACTGGGTACATTAATATTATCACAATGGAAGGATATGGGACAAATTTTAATAATGAGTTATCATCATTAAATGTGTTATTAGATACCGTTATGGATGATATTGAAGCCTCTGGAGTTTCTAAACTGATTATCGATATACGTTTTAATGATGGTGGGTATGATACCGTAGCTTTAGATATAGTATCTCGTTTTATAGACCAAGAACGAATTTCATATTCTAAAAAAGCCAGATTAGGAGATAGTTTTACAGAAAACAGGTCTTTTTCTGTAGCACCTAAAGGTAATTTTCAATTTACTGATGATATCATTTTACTAACAAGTCCTTACACCATAAGTGCAGCTGAACTTTTTGCACTATGTGTAAAAGATTTACCTTATGTAACCATCGTAGGAGAAAACACAAATGGTGCCTTTTCTACTATTCTTCAGCATGTATTACCAAATGGTGCAGAAATAGGTTTATCTAATGAAATATATAGTGATGCGCAAGGAGCCATTTTTGAAGTTATTGGCATTGGTCCTGAAAATCAAGAAAATCAAGTTCCATTTTTGTCAACTTTAGATTTTCAAGACGAAAAAGATAGTGGAATAGAACGTGCTTTGGAATTACTAAATAATTAAACCGTTTCTAAGCCAAGTAAACAAGGCTGTCTAAGAGAAAACAGCCTTGTTTACTGCTTAGCCACTTACCATTGGACAATAAGTATAAAATAACCATAGCGATACACATTACACTCCCCTCCCGTTGTCGGATCGCATAATAAGCCTGTCCGCCGGAATGAAATGTAGGAGGATGTTTATCAGGGTAAAAATGAACTACCCCACTGCAAGCAGGGTAGTTCATTTGGAGGTATCATAATTCTAGAATACTAGTATTTAAACGTCCTCCTGATCCCATTTCTAGTTATAATTTGTCCGCAAGGTAAAATTGTAGCATCCTCCCGCTTTATTCTAGAGTTATTATTAAAAGACCACATATAAGTTTCTTTTAATTCATTTATTTTATCTGTGGTGGCTTGCATTATATCATTAAATCCTGGATTATTCTTGAAGTCTATATATCCATTTATAGTTAAATTTAAAACTGCTTGGTCATACACGAGCGTTATCATTTGATCTAATTGACTGCCGCTAAATTGATTACCTCCTATCTCAAGATCAAAAATTTTAGGGTTATTCGTTATATCTAAGCTACTCAAATTATTATTCTCAATAATCAAGCGATCGATTTCAGGGTTGTTAGACAAATCTATATTATTTAGTAAATTATCATTAATGTATAAATTCTTTAATTTCAAATTAAAAGAAAGAGCAATATTAGTTATTTGATTATCATATAAATCAATACGTATTAAATTCGTGTTTTTTGAAAAATCTATACTTGTCAGTTCATTTGCACCAATATTTATCTCAACTAAACGTGTATTTTTTGAAAGATCTATACTTGTAATAAAATTTCCACTCAAGTCTATTGTGCCTAATCCTAAATTGTTAGAAACATTACAACTGGTCAATTCATTATCTCGAGCAAATACTTTCCTCAAAGCTGTATTATTTGATAAATCAAGATTTGAAATTTGATTTCCAGTTACCCATAAGAATTCTAATTCTGAATTTTTAGAAACATCAAACTCAGTTAATTGATTATGTCTCAACCATGCATTTTTTAAATCTGAATTATTCGTAACATCAAGACTAGTTATTTGGTTATATCCCAATTCCAACGTTTCTAAAGCAGTATTTTCAGAGGTATTAAGCGTTGATAGCTTACCACTATAAATATGACATTTTTTTAGCAAGGTTAGCTTATCTATATCTGCCGAAATGATATTGCTTTGTAGCGGATTCCCTACTTCATTATTGCTATAAAATTTGAACTCTTCAATAACTGCAAGGGGCCCACTTATAGTTACATTATAAACATTCTCAGAGGTATATGAATGTGATAATTCATTTTCTTCAAAATTATCACGCGTGGTGGATACATATTCTTCAATAGTACCATCTCCCCAATCAACTATATAACTTGACGCTGTAATCGATTTTAAAACAATGGTTTTAGGTGTTATCATCGTAGATTCATCTATAGTTAAACTGAAGAAATCGGTAGATTGTGGTATCGCTAAATTTAATGCAGTATAACCGAAATCAAATTGCGTATAACCCTTAGCATCCATGTTTTCTATTGAGGTAACATTAGATTCATTTGTCTCAACAGTAAAATTATATGGCAGTGAATTTTCAACAAATTGAGACAAAACAGAATTCGCCTTTGGAGCTAAAGAGATAGCTACATTATCTGTATCGATCACAATAAACTCTGTTAAACTATAGTTATCTACATCTAATAAGATTTCTTCTGTAACATATTTTTCATTTACTAAACTAATTGTGATTTTTTCTCTAGTAAATATTACTTCCCCATCATCATTATTAATACTAATTAATGCATAAGCCGGCACAAGATTGTTAACGGTTTTATTAGATAAATTCTTTGCTGTTATTTCGGAAAAATTAATATTAAACACTTGCTTCCCTTCTTGTTGTACGTACTCATCGTCAGAAGAACATGAAATAAAAATAATTGAAAAGAAAAGTAAATAGAGTGTTTTTTTCATAAGATAAAATAGATTTTAGAAAAAAGCAATTCATTAAAATACCAACAAAGGTATATTATTTCTGTTATATTATTGTGCAAATATAGACACTTTCAACAACTCACATAGAATACAAAATTCTGTATTTAGTTAAAAATAAGTAAGAATAATCTCATTCCACACATCTACCTGTCGGCAGACATTCCCCTACTCTCCTGCCGTCGGCTCGCATAATAAGCTGCCGAAATGAAATGTAGGAGGATGTTACATTACCTATTTTTAAAGGAACTTTTAGTTCACAAATGTGTTATTGTTTTAGAGGAGTTCATGAATCTTCGATTTCGTTAGAAAACTTTTAAAATAAACTGTAGAACTAATAAACTTTGCTTTTAACCAAAGCAAAGTGACCCGCCTTTGCTTTGCTCCGGCGGGCAGGCATAACGCAAGTACATTATAGTACAAATATATGTTATAGTAAATTGGCGTATGCAGTATTTTACATAATTGCAGATATAGTGCCTTATGGATTATTCTTTCGGCCGGAGTGTTTCAATAATCTGTGCATCTACCCAGAATATATCTACATTATCATAGTTTTCTGGGTTCATATTCCTATTGAAGAAAAGGTATTTACCATCTGGTGTCACGCTCGCAGCTGCTTCCCAGGCTTCTGTATTTATCTTATCACCCAGATTAATAGCGGCACCCCATGAACCATCTTGTTGTTTAAAGCTAATATAGATATCAGAATCACCATATCCACTATCTCTTTCACCGTCCCATAACAAATAGGATTCATCTGGTGCGATAAAAGGGTGAGCATTCATTTTTCCAGTATTAATGGCTGCACCAAATGGTCTAGGTTCTTCACGTTTCCCGTCTATTAATCGCGAATAACGAATAACGCCGTCTCCGTCTGGCATGCCTATCTCATCAAAAACATAGGTTCCTTTAGATGACGCCGTAAGCCTCATAATCTGTATCTTCTGGAAAGAGGAATCGAGTTTCTTTAACGCTGACCAGCCTCCAGTCTCGGTACGCTCCTTATATCGTCTACCCAAATGCATGGTCTTACCATCGGGAGCGATGAAAGGCTGCCCTACTCGCTTTGATATCACTCGCTCCTGCCATGACTTATTTTTATATTCAAAAACAACAAATTCCATTTTTTTATTTTCCTCTACTTCTCCAACTTCTCTGATGAAATAAAATTCTTTCAGGTCGGGTGTGAAGACACCTCCATATTCCCAATTCTTTTTCACAATAATACCAGGAGCAAAAAGCTCAGGCGTTAAACCGGGTGGCTTTTGACCAAGATAGGGGCTTTCTATAATTGGTGAATTACTATCTTTTAAATTCTGTTTTTTAGTATTGCAGGCATTTAAAAATAGTACCAATACAAGTATCAAAATAAAATACGTTTTTCTCATTGTATAGATTTTCATACTATTTGCCATTACTTAATAAAAGCTGGTAAGATCCTCTCTGCGGTTATTTGCAGGTAATTGGTATCGTTATCATGAGCAGTAAACACAACCATCAGATCCAACTCCCTGATCAGAATGATAAACTGGCCATAACCTCCCTGAGCAGATACGCTGAAATAGCTTTTATTACTGTATTTCATATCTGCACTCCACCAATAATAACCGTATCCCTGATTAGAGACATCTTTGCCACCGTAGTGAAGCTCTTCATCGCTGGTGTAGAGGATCCTGTCGGTTGCTTTGGAGATAAAGGCTTCTGGAACCAGCTGTTCGCCATTCCATTTGCCTTTGTTCATGGCCAAGGTGCCAAATTTGACCATAGCGTGCGATGTCATGCTCGAGCGTGAACCAGATTCTGGCAGGCCACTTAAGGCAGTCCGCCAGCCATAAGTCGTTATGTCCATTTTGTCGAGGAGTTCATTTTTAATAAAGTCTTTGGCTGTCCCCGGTACGACGGCGTCAAGGACTTGCATCGCCAACATTGGATCGTTTTGATATTTAAAGCGCTGAGAATCTAAGGTAATAGGTGCGCTATGCTCGAGGTAAGCTTGAATTTGTCCCTGGCCTTCTAACTGGCTCGGATTTTTCTCGAATTCTTCTCTCTGTTCCTTACTGATGCGGATACCAGAACGCATAGTCATCGCTTGGTGCAGTGTGATCTTTTCTACACCCTCAACAAATTTTGTTGGGTCCAGATCTTTGAGAAAGTTGACCAACGGCTTGTCTAAATCGGCCATGGTGAGATACCCCAACTGGATAGCGCGGCCGAGCGCCAAGCCAGTGTAGGCTTTAGTTGCTGACGCTTGTGAGTGCGGCAGATTGATGCGACCCCGTGAATAATAGGATTCAAAGAGGAGCTTCCCTTTGTGGGTAATAAGAAAGCTGTCGAACTTACCATGTTTATTATTGGCGATTTCCTTCGCCAGAGTAAGAATCATCGCTTTATTACCGCCATCGACGCCCAAATTACCAACGAGGATACCATCTTTTCCAGAAGTTGGTGTTGCATTGATAAAAGCTTTTTTGAGATAAGGAATCTCCCTGAATGAGAGCTCAGCTTCGGCAGCTGTAGCCTCTGGTGCAACGCTATCACTTTGTTGGGCAAAGCTACTATTTGTTATGATAAGAAAAATTAAAAGTAGTAGTCCTGTTTTGTTTTTCATAGTTTTTATTGTTTATAAACGTTTGTCTACGTTGACGCACTTGTTAATCGGAATTTACTTTAGCAGTTGTTAGGTGTTATTCATTCAACTGTTTTTAACCAAGCGGCTTGAGAACCTCCCTCAATGATTGGTCGAATGGAAGAACCATCCTTATTCATAATATAAATAGTTCTGTCTTCTCTCTTTTCACCGGTGGCCGCTGAAAAAATTAGTTGAGAACCATCGGGGGACCATGATGGGTACCAATCATCAACATCGTTATATGTCAATCGTTTTTGATTGGAGCCATCTATATCCATCACATAAATTTCATGATTTCCATCTCTATCAGACATAAAAGCGATTTGCTTACCATCTGGTGAAACCTCAGGGTGCAGCTCTTCAGCTTCATTATGTGTCAATTGAGTGATGTTGCTACCATCAATATCTGCGATGCTTATCCCGCTTTTTTTATTTTTGTACTCCGTGTGAAAGACAATTCTACCATCAGCTGTAAAATAAGGGCCACCACCTTTTAGAGAGTTTATTTGAGATAGTTCGCCACCATCTGAATTCATAATCCAAAGTTCTTTCTGCCAATTTTTATCGGTATCCTTATACGCTCTCGCAAAAACAATTTTTTTTCCATCGGGTGACCATGCTGGTGAGTTGTCCCATTTGTTTTTTGCATGAGTTAATCGTTTCCAATTCGTACCATCACTATTTACCGTATGAATGGACCAAGTCTTTTTTTCATCATATTTTGCATAAAAAGCAAAGTGTTTTCCGTTAGGCGACCAAGCTACGTAGCCACCTTTTGTATTTGTACTTTCAATATTTGATTTACCTTCAGTATTTCTTTGATAAATTTCTACAATACCAGATGGTAATGATGTATAAGCAATTTTATAAGCAGTTGATTTGGATTTTTCATTTTCCTGACACGAAACCCCAAAGACCGATAGGAAAGCTAAAACAGCTAAGATTCTTACTTTTTTCATGTGTTGAAATTTCACTTTATCGTAATTATTGTTTTATTTTAAAAAAGATTAGTATTTCTCATTACAATGTATTGGACTTATCAAATTTGAACAATACAAAAGTGATCAACAGTAGCATTTAAGTTGCTGATAGAAAGAAAAAAGTGATGAATTTACTTTGTTAAAAAAGGCAAACTGATTGATAAGTGTTAGAGTTGTAATTTTTGGCGAATAGAAGCATAGTAGCTTCTCCCGGATTGTATTTTATCTCCTGAATTTAAGGTAATAATAAATTGAGTGTTCCCCCAATTTTCAAGATTATGAATAACATCTATATTCACTAAATAAGATCGATGAACCCTTACAAACTCTTGAGGGTTTACTTTTTGCTCAAAAGCATTCATAGTTTCTCGTATCATATGAATTGTCTTACCAACATGCAGTTTTAAATAATTTCCTGCAGATTCGACCCATTCAATATCTTTTGTTTTAACAAAAAATATTTTACCCGCATCTTTAACGACCACTTTTTCAACATACTTTTTACTGGGGTTTGATGCTTTGAGATAATTTAATAATTGGGTATTATAATCTCCCTGACTATGTAGCAACATTTGTTCTTTAATTCTCTTAATAGTCATAAGAAACCGTTCTTTATCAAAGGGTTTTAACAGATAATCAAGAGCATGATACTCAAAAGCTTTAATGGCATAATCATCATACGCAGTGACCAAAATAATGCAGGGTATTTTTTGAACCTCAATAGTTCTCAAGAGCTCCATCCCATCCATTTCAGGCATTTGGATATCCAGAAATAGTAAATCAGGATATGATTGATCAAGCAACTTCAATGCTTCTATTCCATTTGAGCATTGGCCTACTATTTCAAAGTTTTTCTCCTTTTGCAAGAAAATTGCTATTTTATCTCTTGCCAGCACTTCATCATCAACGATAAGTGTTTTAATTTTACTCATACCGGAATCAATATTTTTACTTCCAGGCCCTGATTTTGACCTAAATTATTTAATATCAATTTACCTTTTTCCCCATATAATTGTCGTAATCGCATTCTGGTATTTTTTAGCCCTATTCCTTCCTTAATATCATCTTCCTGAGTACTTGGCATTCCTTTACCATTATCTGAAACTTTTAGTTCTATATGACCATTAATCTGATTAGCAGCTACCGTTATTTTCCCCTGTTTCATAAATGACGCTACCCCATAACGAATGGCATTTTCTACAATAGGTTGCAAAATAAGGTTAGGAACTTTTTTATCATAAATCTCCGGATCAACCTGGATAGAGACCTGTAGCCTATCCTGAAATCTGATCTGTTCTATTTCAAGATAAATTTTTAGTATCTCCATTTCCTGCTTCAGGGTAACTTCCTGAACACCTGTATTTTCCAAAGTGGCTCTTAAAAGATGGCTAAGTCTTGATATCATTTTATCTGCAGCGTCAATATCTTTGTGCATTAAGGCAGAAATAGCATGTAGGGTATTAAAAAGAAAATGAGGATGTAATTGTTTTTTTAAAACCAACAATTCTGCTTGTGCCAGTTTTTGTTGAATCTCTGCCGTTTTTAGTGCTTCATCCTTAAATTGCTGGTAATAGCTCACTGCATACGTTATTCCTACGATACTGCAATACAAAATAAAAGGCACTTGAAAATAATACAATCTATGCATGAAATTTCTGGAAACCGACCACATATGTTCTTCTTCCAATACTACACCAATGGCATATCGTAAACAGGCATATATTGCTGAATATAAAAAGGAAATCATGATACCCATAGGAACATGAAACTTAACTTTGGAAAGCCAATCCGATGAGTTTTTAGGGTATTTTCTGGCAAGTACTATGATAAATGGGCAAAAAAAGCCCCATATCGACCAGTCTAATACTTCTGGCCACATAAGCTCGAATAAAGAAACTTCTTTCTCAATATAGGAAAAGTATAACTTATTGTTTAACCCCAAAAAGAAACCTACAACTACAAAAAAGCATATATACAGCCACCAATATTTAAAAGGTGTGGCTATAAATTTAAGTTGTAAAAGGGACTCTTTTTTCATATTTAAATATACAGCTTAATATCCCAAACGTAACCTTTTCTTCTAGTCAATAGGTCTTACTTTATCTATAACTTCTGCACTCACCCAATAAATATTTGATAATCCACCCTCTTCATTATATCTACTGAAAAACAAATACTTACCATCTGGAGTAAGGCTTGGGCATGTTTCGGTGAAATCAGAATTTACAGCACTCCCCAGGTTCATTGGTTTTGACCATGTTCCGTCTTTCTTCTTAAAACAGACATGAATATCCTTGTCTTTTGTTTTATCGTTCTCTTTTCGGGCATCTACCAGTATAAAATCCTGAGATGGGGAAATAAAACCATGAATACCATAGTCAATTCCAACTTCATGCATTTCGGGATATTTGCCATTTTTATTTGGGGCATAAAACATTTTCCTTTTTGAAATACTTGTATAAAAAAGATCTCCATTTTCTGCTATAGTTGGATAAAAAACAACATCATCGTTTAATGGCGAATCCAATTTTCTTGCGTCACTCCAGGAATTCTCTAGGCGATCTACATACCAGATACTTTCATCTGAAAAAATAGAGTCATATGCTGCAAAATATATCTTGTCACCAGTCATGTTCACAAACGCCTCGAATTCGTTCTTTTTCCTGCCTTTAGTGAAATTCGCTTTTTTAGGATGCGTCCATTTGTCGCCTTTGCGTTTTGAGTAATATACAATTTGAACTTCGTCTTTTTTATTGCCCGAAAAATACATTTCATCTAAATCGGGAGAAAACGAAACAGCATATTCATATCTTCCATTAACCGATACAACTCCGGGGGCAAAAATTTCTGCAGTCATTCCTGGTGGGTTTTGTCCAAAATAAGATACTTCAGTAGTTAGTGTATCACTATCATTTGAGTCTTGTTTTTTAGTATTACAAGCATCTAAAAACAGTACCAGTACAAGTACCAAAATGGAATACGCTTTTTTCATGTTTCGCATGTTTATAATAAAAACATAACTACAATTATTTTCGTTATATACTGGTTAATGTGATGTTAAAACAGTGTTTTTTACGGAAATCCCTCAATCTTAAATACAGTCTAACCTACCAATGTTCTGTTCCCGGTTCCCCTTTAAAGGGTCCAGTTAAATCTGGGGTGATCCATCCTGCATAAAATTCGCTGGCTTGCGCCTTTACCCGGTTCCCATCGACATAACATTCGAGATGTTGAGGATAGAATGCTATATGATCTTTTAATGCTGAAAATTCTGGAAAAGGATTCGGATATGACCAAGCCGCAGGTCGATCGATCATAGATTTCAAGGCAAAATACATCGCATTTCCCTTCCATTCACATATTGAGGTCTTGTTGGATATACTAACGAGCGCACTCATGTTAATATCACCCCTGGGTATATAATATGTTGGCGGACTAGCAGTCTCAAGCACAGCTAAAGTATCACGGGAATCTGCGATCGCTTTACCTTGATAGTTGACTACTATGTGTTTGCTTATTTTTTCGATACCAGGAGGGCGCGGAAAATCCCAAACAGATCGCTGCCCTTCCTTTGGTTCTATGGCAAATGGTGGTCTTTTATTACCCCTGTTCTTCCAGCTTTCACGAGCCTTTTGTAACCAATTTACAGGCGTTTTTCTTTTTTTATTTGGTTCCATAGATTTGGCTTACATCTTTTAACAGATATGCACGATTAGTTGTCGTACCGCTATTTGGAGTAAGGCGATCGTACTAAAATAGTTGGTTATGGTCTACTTCAAATCTATACTCATCGTTTATTTAGACTTTTAATTAATCATAAATGCTCGATAAAATTCATTCGCTTGCCAAGAACCCTAACGACAAATATTTCGTTTTCATTTTCAAACTGATAGAATATATAGTGTGCTTTATATCTGTAAAATAAAAGGTCATTGGAAATGGTAGAAGCATCCCTTGAAATCTCTGGTCTTTTTGCTAACTCATCAAACATTTCTTCAAGTTCATATTGATATTTAACAGCTTGGTCTATTCCGAAATACTTTATACCGAATTTATATATACCTACCATATCAAATTGCGCCCTTACAGATAGGTTATAGTTCTCCATTATCCACCATTCTTATGATGTCACTTACTTTAAGTTTGCTTTTACCACTTTGCAAACCATCATCAATAGCGTTTTTAAGATCCATAAGTTTCTGGTTACTTTCTTGATCTCTTCTAACAAGTTCTCTTACATATTCACTATCATTAGTAAAATCACCATTTTTAATTCTAGTTTTTATCCAACGATCTTGCTTTTCTGTAAAAGTAATTGATTTTCTTACTGTGTTCATGTTTCTTATTATTACATGGTGCAATATAGTAAAAATATGCACCAATAACGAATTTGAGTTACTTTTTATAAGGTCTGGAAATTCTTACCAAATTGCCCCACGCTATCGTTTTATTGAACTTTTATTCTAACTCTCGGTATAAACAACATGGCGCCGTTTAGGCGGCATGAACGTTATGCTTTGTTCTTTATTCATCTTCTTCAAAGTAATCTCTTATGTTCTTTTCTACTCTTACATGTTGCCTAAAATCAACATATTTGTGCACATCTTTTCTGATTAAATAGGCATCAATTTTTATTTTTAGAAAACCTTCTTTTTTAAAATTATTAGAAATTAATTTCCAACTTAATTCAATATCAGCTCCTTCAATCTTTGGTTTGATATAAATTAAATTACTAATGTATTCCTCTTCTAAAGCAAGAACATTTCTACGCGGATGAATAACTAAGTGTAAACTTATTATTTAGTACGGTAGATTGAACTTTTGAATAGTTCTAACCAGAGTTTTTGACCAGAGTACATTTAAACAGTCCTTATATTATGCTTATGACCACTACCCCACTTTCCTCAATATTTCTAAAGGCGGGCTTTGCAGCACACTTTTAATATTGCTTAATCCAATAACCAATACCAATAGCACAATACCCGGTAAAAACAGCAGGAATGGAATACCTGAAGGCACAAAGGGTTCTTCGAACAGTAAGGTGGCCAACAATTGACTGCTCAATAATGACAAGAAGATTCCCGCCAGGCTCCCAAGTATTCCTAAAAACAAATATTCAAGTGCCGTGATGCGAAGGATTTGCTTGCTCCTGGCGCCTAGTGTGCGTAATAATACACTCTCTTTAATACGTTGGTATTTACTGGTACGTACCGAACCTATCAATACGATAAGGCCCGTGAGAATGCTAAAGAAGGCCATGAAATTAATGACCCAGGAGATCTTTTCTAAGATGTCTTCAATAACTGTATATAGCTGCCGAAGGTCAAAGACCGTGACATTAGGGAATTTGCGTACCAGTTCCCGTTGCAAGGTCGCTGAAGTTGCATTATCGGGCACATAGGTGGTAAGCACATGAAATTGCGGTGCTTGTTCTAAAACCCCCTTAGGAAAAACGATCATAAAATTCAACTGTAGCCTTGTCCAATCTACTTTTCTAATGCTCCCTACGGTGGTTTCCATCAATACCCCTTGTACGTTAAAGACAATGAGGTCCCCCACTCCCAGGTTGGCATCTTCAGCAAGACTTTCTGAGATGGAGATTTTAACCCCTTCCCCCGGTTTGACTTCCTCGACCCAACTTCCTTCTATCACGGTTTCTGAAGCGATAAGCGAATCCCGAAAAGTGGTTCTAAATTCATGATTCAACACCCATTCATTGATCGTTGCGCTTGTATCCTTTCGAATCTCGTTGGTCAATTTTCCTTTGATGCTGTGCATCCGCATGGTAACGATCGACAGGTTGTCAATAACTTCCAAACTCGTAGGGGTAATGCTGGCAACCACAGCTTCCCGCTGCTCGGGTTGTACATCCACCAGGATAATATTGGCATTGTCAGGACCGTCGCTTAGTGCCGTTTTTGCCAGCAATATGTCTTTTGTAAAATATAAGGTGCTGATCAAAAAAGTACCCAGGCCTATGGCAAAGATAAGCACCATGGTCTGATTATTGGGCCGAAAGAGATTCAATAGACTTGTTCGGGCGGTAAATCCCCAGGCCGTTGGAAAATAGCTCTTGATTGCCCTGATAAATAAGGCAGCGATACCAGCCAGGATAGCAAAGGTGACAAAAATACCCAGCACAAAGGCCAAAGCAAACAGCAAGTCCTTAAAAATCCAAATGGAAAACAAAAGAATAAAAAGGAAGATTGCCCCAAAGGTGAGTATGCGTACCTTTCGGGATCGTACCGGTGGTGCTTCAGACACCCGCAATACTTCTAAAGGTGAAACATACCAGGTACCCAGCAAAGGCAACAAGGCAAACAATACCGACATTGAGATCCCGAGCAATAGTCCCATCACAATAGGTGGTAGACTGATTGACATTAGAACATCAAAGGGTAAAAATTCCTCTAAAAGAAAAGGAAGCGCCTGTTGGAGTCCTATACCTACTACCGTACCTGCAACACCTCCAATAAGGCCCATCACCGCAATTTGTATCAGATAGATCAAAAAGGTCTGTTTTCGGCTCGCTCCCAAACATTTTATAATGGCTACATCGGTTAATTTCTCCTTGATATAGATGTGAACGGAACTAGCAATACCGATGCAACCCAGTAGCAAGGCTATAAACGCCGCCAAATTCAGGAATTTACCCAGGTTTTCATAGCTACGTCCTATTTGCCTACTGGTACTGGTATGGGTATCGAGGTCTGCATTTTCGGCATCCAGGACGGGATCTAAGGTCTCCTCCAATTGGTCGAGATCCATAGCTGGTGCTACAAAAAAGTATTGATATTCCTTTCTGCTGCCCAATTGCAGCAGTTCGGTCTGCGCTACAAATCGAAAAGGAATAAGCACAGTTGGAGCCACGGTCGCTGAGATCCCCGAACTACCAGGCATTGCATGAATAGCTCCGGTAACGGGCAGGGTGATCACTCCCAACTTGATTGAATCTCCGGGTTTGATATTATATTGTAGCATGAGGGTAGCATCTACCAGGGCACCTCCTTTTTGTTGATACTCAACAGCTGCGGTTATAGGTTGGGTCTCCAGGGTTCCATAGAACGGGAAGTCGCCTTCTATACCGCGTACCTGCACCAATTTGGCAGCCCCATTTTTTGGAAACGCTGCCATAGACGGAAAGTTAATTTCATAGGCATCTGGTCCTAAGGAGTCAATAATAGCCTGTACTTTTTCATTAGGAAGTTGCCTGCTATCAATAATAAAATCAGCACCTATGAGCACTTTGGATTGACGCTCGATATTCTGCTTTACATTTTCGCTGAATAATTGTATCGAAACCACAGCGGCAATACCGAGAATGATCGATGCCATAAATAACAATAGCCTTGAAATACTGGCCCTACCATCACGCCATGCCATTTTTAGCAGCCAGGAGATACTCGCTTTTGAATAGGATTGCTTCTTCATCACTGCGATAGGGTTCTCTCGTTGGCAATAATTTTTCCACCCTTTAATCGAAGGATCTGTTGCGTTCTGTTTGCCAGGTCAAGATCGTGAGAGATGATCACCAACGTAGTTCCGGCTTCCTTATTCAATTCAAAAAGAAGCTGTATTACTTTTTCGCCGGTTTCTTCATCCAAATTTCCGGTAGGCTCATCGGCAAATAAGATAGAAGGTGAATTTGAAAAAGCCCTGGCCAGCGCAACACGTTGCTGCTCTCCTCCTGATAATTGCGAGGGATAGTGGTGAAAGCGATCTGCCAGTCCTACTTTTTTCAGTAATTCCATACCCTGCTTCGCAGCATTTTTAACTCCTTGTAACTCCAGGGGTACAATCACATTCTCCAGTGCGGTCAATGTGGGTAACAATTGAAAATCCTGAAATATAAATCCCACCTCTTTATTTCGTAGTTGCGCGCGCTCATCTTCATCTAGTTCCTGCAGATTCTGGCTACATAACTCAACAGTGCCCGAGTCCTGGTGGTCTAACCCGGCACAAAGACCGAGCAAAGTGGTTTTACCACTCCCTGAAGGGCCTACAATAGAAAAGGTGGCTCCTTTTTCAACCTCAAACGAGATATCGTGTAAGACCTTAAGTTTTTTTGAACCACTGCTATAGGTTTTCTCCAGCTCATGAATCTTTAATATCTTTGGCATGTTGATTTTCAATTAATTCTATAGGAAATGCTAAAAATGAAAAGTAAGCAAATGATTTCAAATTTATATACTCGTTATGAGTCTATTTCCATAAAGTTTTGTTATTTTTTAGTTTTTAGTTTGCTGCTCTCCTGCGCAGAGAATACCACTAAAAAAGAAACCAATTCGTCAAAGGAACCCATTGAAAATAGCAGTATAACAACTAAAGACACTACCACTAAGACCATTCTTTGCTTTGGGGATAGTTTGACGGCCGGCTATGGGCTAGATGACATCAACGAGGCATATCCTGCCCTACTTCAGTCTAAAATCGATTCTTTAGGTTTACCCTACACGGTCATCAATTCGGGACTCAGCGGAGAAACTACAGCAGGAGGAAGAAGCCGCATAGCATGGGTGCTCAATCAGCACGTTGATATCTTTATTTTGGAGTTAGGCGGCAATGATGGATTGCGTGGGGTTCCCTTAACTGAAACCAGAGAGAACCTTCAGGCGATTATTGATGCGGTACGAAAGAAAAACCCTGAAACGACGATCATATTGGCTGGTATGCAGTTGCCTCCAAATATGGGACCTGAATATATCACTGAATTCAAAACAATTTTTCCTGATCTGGCCCGGAAAAACGAGCTGGAACTGATCCCCTTTCTCTTAAAAGGAGTTGGTGGCATTGCAGCACTAAATCAGGCCGATGGCATCCACCCCACTACTGAAGGACAAAAGATCCTTGCCAACAATGTGTGGGCCGTTTTGGAAAAGGTGGTACAGTAAACCACTCTGTACTTTCAGTGCCGAGATTTGATACGCAATAAATTGCCTACCCGAATTTGGCAGTTAGACTTTTTGTTATTTGTTAAAAGTTATTGGGAAAGGATCCAGATGTTTAAGTCCATAAAAAAATAACTGTATGTCCGCAATCACCCATATAAAGTATTTTCTTCTCCCTTTAGTCCCGATAGCTATCGGGAGGGGTCAAAAAGAAAATACAGAAAATTCCATTATTTACCCTTAACCCTAAAGGGAATAACGGAATTTTCTATAATTTAAAAGATTACTTGAGTGATTGCGGACATACATAAAAAATAATTACCACATTAGCTTCAGACCCAAATTGACGAATCCTTCACTTTTTTTCTGAGAGGAATCAAGGTTATAGCCTCCTTTAAGTGCAGGACCCAGTAAGATTTTATGTTGTTTATCCCCTATATTGCCCCGTAAATAAACAGTACCTCCTGTATAGAGGAATCCGCCGGGAACAAGTGGTTTCCCCTTGGCATCAAACATAGAAAAACCTCCTGTCATGTAGATACTAGCCTCCCAAATATCACCTGTATACGTAAATTTGGTAGTCAGCCCTGTCTGCATAGAGCCAAAAGGTTTCTTTTTTTCATCTTCCTTTTTATACCCACCGGAACCTGCCAGATACAGACCCGTGGTAAAACTAAAATTTTTGGATTTTATCAGCATATCTAAGAAATCAAATTGTAGCTTCATCCCGGCATCCAATTTTTCTTTGGCTGGACCAGATAAGGCGTTTTGCCATTTGATAAATAACCCCGTCTTCAAAGCAAGTTTCCAATGTTCTCCCCAGGGCGAACCCAATGGAACTTTTAAGCTCCCATCGGCACTAACTGCCCCACTGGCCCCCTTTTTGTCACCTTTCACACCGCCACCAACATTAATTTCTGTCTTCAACTTCTTTTTTTGTTTTTTAGATTCATCGGTATGATCCGGACTTACTTGATTCTTATCCGGCGGAGCCGTCTGTTCAGCTTTAGCATCGTGTTGGCTGGTTAACCACTCACGGTAGCCTTCGGTATATTGCAGCCCTTCTCTATAGGGAACCCCGGTCTCCTGGCTATATTGCCGGGTAAGCTCTTCGTGCATAGTGGCCGTACTACCAAAATCGGGATCTCTTTGAATATGATGTTGGGCGCTGTTTTGTTGTACAACGTGGGTAAGCTCGTGCACTAGTAACCGCTTCCCCTCTTGTCCCTTAGGATTATATTCTCCCTGGTTAAAATGAATATCATTTCCCACGGTAAAAGCTTTCGCCCCCAGCTCCCGGTTCATCTGAATAGACTTGCTCCCCGTATGAATCTTTACTCCGCTAAAATCTGTACCAAACTTCTGGCCCATCTCCCATTGGGTAGATTGGTCCATAGCACTACCACCGCCTTTGCTTGAGCTGATTTGACTTGCTAGTTCGCTACTGGCTTCTCCTTGTTTTTGGGGAAAATTGGCTTTGGTCGAATGAGTAGCATCCTTTTTTTGAGTAAAAGAAGATTGCAATGGGGTAATTTGCGAAGCAATGCTTTTGGTTTGCACAGAGGGACTTACTACCTGCGCTGCGATCTGATCGGCTTCTTGTTCGTATTGATCCCCGGATTGCCCGATAGCTAGTTTGCTTTGAATAGTATCTGGAGAGAAAAAGGGAGATGCGGTTTCATTAGTATTTGAAAAAAAAGTTCCCCCACTGTGCTCTCCAAAGAATGGTTTTGATATGTTTGATTTTGAACGTGATGATTTCCTGATTCTTGATGTTGCTATCATAATTTTAGTGCTTTAGTGTCTTTTTTTAGTAGTATCTAGCGGTTTTGTATATGTACCGTGGGTGTTATCTTATGGCTTATGCGGGTGGTTGGCAGTAGTTTTTTTATAATAAAGCACCCAGCCTGTTATTACCAAAATAAATATCAGCAGGCAGGAAATCAATAAAAGGAACCCGATTTCCGGTTCAAATCTTAACACTGTCGTAAACTCCACTCCTCCAAAACGGTTGGGAAGAAACTTCAGCAGTACGTAGCAAGTACTCAATGCGATTATAGAACCACCTATTAACTTGAGCAAAGATTCTTTTTTCCCGGATCTTTTCCATTTTCTCCATATTGTCCACAGCAGCAGCAGCGGTATCATCCATAGAACGATCATAATAATTCCGGTAAGGTGAGCATGAGATGGCGGCGACATTCCCAGGCTTATACTGATCGGTCCATAGCACAATGGATCGGTACTGTTGAGCCCATAGGTGCTTCGGGTATTCGCCAATACGGAAATACCCAGGTCCATTGATGGGATCAGGAACATACTGGAATTCATCCCGGCATTATTTCCTCCATGCCATAGGACTTCAACTTCTTTTTCTGAAGTTTTTAGTGACCGCCTGCTCCAGCCAGCATAGCCGTATCGATTTCCACGAGTTGGACTGTCTTCAAATATTGTTTGATAACTCCTCGAGGAAATCAAAGTCGTATCTCTTGTCATCATTGCCTTTAAATATTTCTGCATATCCTGTACACTGGCATACAAACCTCCTTGTGCCACATGTAACCTGGAAAGTTTATTTTTATACGCGTATGGAAGTCCGAAGACATATACATGGGGGAAGGCTGAATTGTTTGAGGGATAAAATCCTGAGTCATTCATTTCCAGCCGCCGCAAAATGTTTGTCGTGACATATTCCTCGTACGGTAGTTTCGAAAGGTGCTCGATAAGCAATCCAAGGATCTGGTAATTGGCGTTGGAGTATTCAAAATGGTCTCCCGGATTATGTTTGAGGGTGAGGTTTTTATGATCCTGTACCACTACATTCAATGCGTCCGGTTCATCGTAGTCGGAAGCCGCCGTTCTGTTACCTTGAACAGTAGTAAACCCGCTGTTGTGGTTGAGCAAGTGCTGTATGGTTATTTGATCTGAAAGTGCCTTGTTTTTTGTTCTGTACTCGGGCAAGTGTTTCACCACTGGATCATCTAAATTCAACTTTCCTAGTTCAGCCAACTGAAAGATTGCTATTGCTGTAAATGATTTTGTCATCGAAGCAACCTGGAAAGGAGTATTTTTGTTCACAGGAGTTCCCGAATCCCTGGTTTTACCAAAACCTTTGGTCAATAACTCTTTTTCGGAATTACATATAGTCAATGCGCTTCCTACAACCTTGTTTTCCTCCATGGTCTGGATAACGAATTCCTCAATTTTTATTATATCAACTTCATTTTGCGCATTCAGATTACCTAATGACAAAGCTATTGATATGGTCAGAAATATAATTTTCAAATAGGTTGTTCTCATAATTTCTTGAATTACTGTCAACAATGGTATAAATAGCTATTGCTATTATATTCTTCTTTATAGTCAATTAATAATAGATTTATTACACTTTAGCTCATAAACAAACAACCCCATATCCACAATATATGGATATGGGGTTGTTGATCTTTTACGTTGGCTATAAGATACCAAAAAAATATTAAAACCTAACATGTAAATAGTTAAATCAATGTACGGTTAAAATAAAAGACTGTTTTTATGAGAACCTGATGATCTACAGCAGTCCTTGTTTATCACGAATTGGTAGATGAAAAACTTTTGTTGGTAGATTACATTTTTACTTAGCTTTCCAATACTATAATTTAGTAATAAACATTAAAATACTATTAGGTTATGAAATTTTTTATGACAACACTTATAATCGGTCTTTTTATGTCCGGCTTTGGAAGCACACAAGTACAGGAAACAAATCCAGAAATTGAGCATCAAAATAAAGTTCAGGAATCATCAAATCCTATTATCGGAACCTGGGAAATGGCTATCAATGCTCCAGGAGGTAAGGACACGGGCATACTTACATTTTATGATGACAGTGGAAAATTAAAGGTAAAAAACGATAAAGGTTCATATCATGTGAGTGGTAGTGGTAGCAATTACAACTGGCAAATGACCAAAGAAACACCAATGGGAGCCATGGATTTTAAAGTAAATACCACGATCGATGGTAATAAAATGAGTGGTACCATGGAAATGATCTCGGGAATGGCAGCAGGAAGAAAGGTGGACTTTACGGCATCCAGGAAATGATTTTAGTTTATTTTATCATAAAATTTGGTAGTGTCCAATAAATATTGTTAATATACATGGGGTAGGCTACAAACTTGAAGTTATTGATTAATAATATTGAGTCGATTAATCGTTTTAATCGACTCATTTTATATAATTTCCCACCATTAATTTTCCCGTATACTCTTATTCTTTCCATCGATTGATTATACTTCTCTCCTGATATTTTTCTATAATATTTTTACTTTTAGGTTTGTTATTGCCTGATTTTTTATGAGTCATTGTACTTAATCTTGAAATAAAACTCATACCTCTAATTTTAAAATATTATTTAATATCAATTTCACCTGCTCTCAGAGCATCCTCAAATAGAACAGTTACGCTGGGAAACCTGTTAAAGAAATTTCTACCATTCTTCCTTTTTACCCTTATTTTGGTTGCATCATTCTTTGTTTTCTTCACTTTGGTAACGATGACTTGCTCACCATCTAACGCCTTCATATTTAAAATCCCACCCCGTTTTATTATGAAATTCTCTGGCGGAAATTTCACATATTTATATTTTCCAGATGAGGGCTCATTTAATTCAATAGTATCTCCAACTTGAATAGTTGGTGTTTCACCTGAAGCATATTGTGCCTGTGCGCTTATCATCCCAAAAGTGATCATACTTGCTATTATATATTTTTTCATAATTTCTAAATTTAATGGTTTTGTTTTATATATAATACATTAATTTCATTTGCAACCAACGCTTTTTCTAAATCAATGGTAACGCTTGGTAAAGAATTAAAAAATCGTTTACTGTCTTTTTGTTTTACAATAATCTTCGTTATACTATTTTTTGTTGTTTTCACTTTGGTTACCACAACTTCTTTACCTAGAATTGTTTTGTAATCAACGATTCTGCCTCTTTTCATAATAAAGTTCGCCTTCGGAAATTTAATATGCTCATACAAATTTCCAGTCAGCATCGCTTAGCGAACTTTTAAAGCATTCTCGGTATTATTCATCATAATTTTAAACCACTTCATTGTATAATCATTGTCGAGAGCATTTTTACTTAAATCTATTATATGTATCCTTCAGTTTTAGGGAAGGCTATCGTAGATATGCACTTTGACAAATTGTTATACTTATTACTTTAAATGAGTACCACGTGAAATTTATTAATTTTGAAATTCAATTTCAGGATTATTTCTCATTAGTCTTTCTAAGTTTTGATCTTTATCTATTAAATAATAAGTGTCATTATTCTGAAGTATTACCCCAACTCCATTATTGAAGTTTTTTGCTTTTTTAAAAGTTGCCAAAATTACTATATCACCTTTCATATTAATGTAACCATACCTATCAGAATACTTACCATTGTCTCTGTATCTTCGCTGTTTATATACAGCTAAGCCTTCTGAGAATGGATGAATATAATCTATGAATTTAGAATTAATAATGATTTCATTTTCAGAATTTATACAGATCCATTTTTTTTCTTTTAATACAGAGGCCAATCCTTCAGAAAAATAAATAGCATTGTCATAGATTAAAGGTATAATTAATATACCCTTTTCATTAATAAACCCAAATTTTTTATCAATAGAAACATATGCAAATCCTTCATTAAAACATCCTATTTCATCATAAATAGGTTCTACTATTATCTCTAAACTCTCATCTAAAACTCCAACTTTATTGTTCTTTTTGATATAATAGATTTCTGAACTCGACTTTACTTGCGAAGAACTATTTTTACTTTTAAATACCGACCTGTAACTAATTTTATCATATTCTGGTTTAATCATAAGCTCCCCAAACCGATTAATTATTCCATACTTTTCATTAATTCGAACAATTGCCTTTTCTTTATTGAAATTCGAAGCATACTCATAAATTGGTTTAATTACTTCTTTTCCATTATGATCTACATAACCATATTTTTCATTTTTTTCAAAGACGTGAATATTAGAGTCAAAATTGCCGCTAATGAAATTAGATTTTATTTTTGTTTCACCAACATTGTTAAGCAAATTATATTCGATTAATTCTTTTATAATGATAAAAGAATTTCCATTGTTAGTAATTATAATTTCATCATCAAATGTATTATATATAGGTTTTAAAACTTCCTTATTATCAATATTAATCAGACCAGATTTTCCTGTACTAATTGAGGAGAATTTGAATATATTTTTTGAGTTAGTATAACTTAAAAAATCATATATCGGAGGTATTATATAATTTTCACTAATATCAAATACTCCATATTTTCCGTTTAACTCAAAAATGGAATATTTTCCTCTAAACTTTTTCTCGAATCCTCCTAATCCCTCATCATAGATTGGTTTTATTACAACTTCAAAATTATTATTCACATAACCATATTTACCATCTTTTTCGTAGATATATACATTTTCATTTGATTGTGAATAAATAGTTATAGTATTTATTAATATAAATATTAGTTTAAATATTGTTTTCATCATTTTAAATTAAGTAAAATAAATGGAATAAAAGACCTGTTCTTTATTTCCTGTGTATTTTTTTATTATCTAATCGGTTATTTGAACTTTTTCAATTAAAATTATCTGGTTAACCATTTTAACAAACCTTCTACCCCACCAAAAATTATAACTGAAATTAAAGCTATCATATATCCACTCCGCAAAGTCTCCCGAATTTGAGGAAATACTCACCAATACATACTTTCAGTAAAAGCTGACGATTTTAATACATCAATTACTGGATTATCCGCTTTTAGTATAGGTAAAAGTCCCGACGCACTTGAATATACATAATCCGATGCTTTAGCAACGATCCCAGATCGCACAGGGTTTAAATGTATATAATCTAACTTTGACCAGAGAAATTTGTTAGAGTATATTTCCTCTGTATGATTTCCATATTGCCAAAACTGATAATTTTTATTTCTGCTATGACTTTTGGTAGCTAATTTGAATCGCTCCAACATCCACTCTCTTCTGCTTTCAGATTCGTTTTGGATTTTATCTAAGATTGTTTTAGCAGTAAACTTTTTGAAATCTCTTATTCAATCAGACAAGTTTTCCTGTGTAGCCTGTACAATAAAATGTATATGATTACTCATAATTACATAACCATATACTATACCTATTGTTTTAACTTATCGTCTTTGTGTATTCTGTGAAGTCGGGAGGCTTTGCGGAGCTGATCCACTGGATAACGTTTGGGCTAAACTGCGTTTCAATGTAGTTTGGGTTTTGTTATCCGTTTTTTTATTACTAGGGATCTACCATCAGGAGACACAACACTACTGTATTCCTTATGACCTGAGATAAAATTAACATTTGCTAAATTTCTTTTTGTTTCATTTTTCGCATCTATCAATGAAATTTCCTCACATACCACCATTACTTTGTGGTCTGAAAGAAGATGAATATTCTTTTGTTCTATAGATTTTAAACCCCAGCATGAATATTTGATTATTTCTTCATCTAAAATTCTTACGATTCTGCTAATCAGCGCACAATTGTGTGATTTACAAAGATTCTCAAGTTTTTCAAAAATTAGCCTGTTGGTGACGCTTAAATCCTCTGTTAAGTCTATATAGTCTTCAGAGTTTTTAGATGGCAAATCTTCAAGATCTACTAATGATACGAACCAATATTCTCCATGAACATCACTTGGTTTTGCCTCGAAATGATTCTCTATTTGTCCTTCAATAGCATGATTTTCCTGGCTGTAAATTAGATCGAGGCTTAGCCCATTTTTAATATTTGGAGAAAATTCAACTTCATGAAGCCAATTCCAATTGTCGGTTCTATAAATTCTTGTTTCATAAGGGCCGCTCCAAACACAACCAAAGGTTATTAATTGAGACTGGTTATCTTCGAGGTGATAGCTAGTATGACAAAAGTCAAACATATTTGAAGGGGAAAGCGCATCAAGTAATCGGGCTGATTCACATTCGTAAACCTTTATACCCATATAACTTGGTGCGGATATAAACAAAAGTTCTCTACCATTAGCGTCAACGGTAAAACTATGGTGGCCTCCCGCATGTTCCAGATCGATTTCAGTTAATAATTCCCATGTGCTCAACCGATAAAGTAGTGCTCTAACATTATGCATCTTAACCAATATATATTTACCGGATTTTGAGCTCTCTATTCTAGAGACACCAAAAGGTTCGAACTTGTTTTTTGGGATTCGAACCTTTGATATGATTTTCCACTCTCGACCAAGTTCTCTATTTATCAAATAACCCTTAGAATCGCATGAGATGAAACTTTCGATTCCGAAAGTATAAGAATGCAGGTTTTCAATTGTTAAATCTGATTTAATCTTTTCTTGAAAAACTGAGACATTGAACAGATTTGTTTTAACCCCTGACGGATGGGCAATTATTTGGGAATCATGTAGGCTCAGGGAACAATATTTTTTTGGCCAATCACCTTCTAGCTGTATAACTTTCAGGTCACCATTTTGAAAAATTTCGCAATAATTTACTTGTGTCATGTTAATTCAGAATCACGGGTTAGTATAATAATTCAAACTACTAATTTATTATAAAAACAAAGGATACTACATTATCAAAGTTATTTACTAAGGCATCTGCGTCAAAAAATAAAATTAAAATCCCATCAAAAATAATTCAAAATTATAAAAACTGCCTATTTCCGACCAGACACTATTTATCAAATAGAAATCTTGTGAATAAAATTGTATGAGGCCGTAAGTTTTAACAGAGAAAAAATAACGGTTAACAGATTAAAATTCATTTGGTTATTTATTGATACGACATTTGTTCATCAAATAGTCTTAAGATGAAGTTTATATTCTTCCCTATTCTTGTATTATGCAACTTTTTACTTTTTGCTCAACAAGAAAAAATCATTTCTGGTACAGTAACAGATGCTCAAAGTAAAGAGGCTATTTCCTACGCCACTATTGCGATATTTAACAATAATCAATTGGTAGATGGTGTCTCTTCAAATGCAAAAGGAGCATTTGAAATAAAAATTAAGGAAATCTATACTCATATAGAAGTGAGCTTTATTGGTTATAAAAAAGCTACCATCAGGATTGCTGAAATTGTAGATGACAAAAATATTATGGTGCGTCTTCTACTAGATGACAACACTCTAGACGAAGTCATTATTACGGGAGAACGTACCTCCTCACAATTAAAAATTGACCGAAAAATTATTAATCTTGGGAGTGATATTCAACAATCGGGTGTCAATACCCTGGAAGCTTTCGAACAAATACCTGAAGTAGAAACTGATATTGCTACAGGAACGGTAGCACTTCGTGGTAGTGAAAATGTACAAATACTCGTTAATGGGAAACTATCTCCTTTAAATGCTTCAGAATTATTGCAACAGATACAGGCATCCAATGTAGACCGTATTGAGATTATCACCTCGCCTTCAGCCAAACATAGAGCCGAAGGCTTATCAGGAATTATAAATATTATCTTAAAAAGACAAAAAAAATTTGGGTTGAATCTAGTAACCAATGCCTCTGTAGGAACTAGAAGATATGGCTTTGGTATCGATGGAAACTATAATGATTCATGGTATAATTTTAAAGCAAGTGCTTCTCACTCCAATAACAAAACAACGAACAATCAGCTTATAAAAAGAGAGTTTGGCGATGGTACTACTGAAAGTATTTTTACACCTTATGAGTTTGACGGAAGTGTGAACAAAGTGGCTTCTGGTTTAGACTTTTTTATTGGTACGAAACATGAGTTCTCAATTCATGTTGATTATACAGATGATTCCCACGATTATTTTAATAATTCCAGCTATTTTAATGTTACTAATAGAGATGATTATGAATATCTACGGCAGAATACCCATAAACATTACATTACTATTTTTAACGGAAATTATCGATTGAATTTTAGTGATGATGACCATTATATGGAGCTGGATTATAATGTAAACAGTAGCAATAACAGGTATCCACTTACCGATTTTGAAGATGGTATAAAGCTTTTTGACCAGAGGCTTACAGAAGATTTCACCTTACATTCTTTGGCTCTTGATTACACATTTCCACTAAAAGAGAAAGTTATAGTTGAAACAGGTATTTCAATAAATACACAATTTTTGGAAAGTACGCGTTTATTTGTTCCGGTTTCAGAAATTGAGGAAAACAATCGATTTGAATATGACGAAGAACTTTGGAGTATGTATTTACAATCGAAGTTTACGGTTAAAGAACTTTCTATTCAAGCAGGTTTACGCTATGAATATTTCACGTCTGACTCCCAGAGTCAAACTAATAATTTTATGTCGTCAATGAAATTCTTTAATGTATTTCCGGCAATTCATCTATCCTACAATTTACATGATGATAGTACATTAAATCTAGGGTACAGCAAACGTGTTTCAAGACCTAACTTTCATCATGTAAATGCTTTTCAAATTGTGAGTCCGCTTTATATATGGGAATACAATCCAAATATTTCACCAGAGTTTAGCGATAATATAGAATTGAGTTATCAATCAAAAATCGAAAAATTACATATTGGCTTGTCAACTTTTTATCGCCATAGAAAAGACGTTATTTTATGGACACAGACGGGCACCAACAATCAACAAGTTTTTAGATATGAAAATGCAGGAGTTTTCAATTCTTATGGAATAGAAAGTAATTTGAGCTACAAAATAGCTTCGTATTGGGATGCTAGACTTACAGCCAACTACTATTTCACTAAAGTAAATCAGTCAGAATCGATTACTTGGGATGAACTATACTCTTCCACAATTCAGCTAAAAAATACATTCAAAATCAATAAAACAATCTCTTCAGATTTAACCTATCTTTATAGACCAAAGAGGCAAAGAACATTTAGTTTTACTGAACCCAGAGATCGACTAGATTGGGCTGTTCGTGCTCGTTTTTTGGATAATAAACTAACAGCAAGCTTTAGACTAGTAGACGTTTTAAATGGTAATATGCTAGAAAGAACAAGTAGTACTGATAATCTCTTTCAGCAAACCAATTGGGACATACAAATGCAAACCAGAAACTTTTTGTTTGGTGTTCGCTATACAATGTTTGAAAATAAAGAGAATAAGAGAAAAAAGAAAGAACGCCAGTATAATGAGGTTCCAATAGATTAGCAGCATCATGGAATTTGTTAAACCAAATAAAAATTCATTTTTAGAGATTCTACAAAAAAGAGAGCTTTTGGTTCACCTTACTTTTTGGGTCTTTTATTTATTTTTTCCATATGTAAAAAGTATCACCAGCGGCTACACATATATTTTTTCTAATGAGTTGATCAACCTGGTATTTGGCATGGCTATTTTTTATGTTACCTATTTATTGATTCTACCTTCTAAAAAAAAGATAGTCAATAGTATTTTATTGGTCGTTTTATTTGTTGCTCTGGGCTATGCCAATTTAAAACTGCATAATGCTATTTTAAAGGGAAAACATGAAGAACCCTTTTGGTATTATGGATTAGGATATTTCTCTACTTATATGGTGCTGGTCTTATTTTCTTATGTTTTGTATGCTGTTAAAAAGGGATACGAGCAACAGCAAATCATAGAAAGAGCCAATATTGAAAAACAGCAAGCCAAATTATCGAGCTTAAAGGCACAGATAAATCCACATTTTTTATTCAATACCTTAAACATGATTTATTCCAGTGCCTTAAAAAAGGAGGATAAAACTTCTGAAATGATATTAAAATTATCAGACAACTTTAGATATTTATTGCAAAGAGGGCAAGAAAATGCTGTAAGCATACAAGAGGATATTGTACATGTAAGAGATTATGTAAGTCTTCAAAAAGAACGATTAGCTCATAAAATCCAAGTGAATTTTTCTACAGATATTGATGATGAAAATCAAGTTATTGCTCCACTAATATTTTTGCCTTTTATTGAAAATGCCTTTAAATATGTAAGTTCAATCAAAGGTTCTCAACATCCAATTCGTATTTCGGTGAACTTAAAAGGTAAGAAGTTAACTTTTGAATGTGAAAATCCTTTTAGTGCTAATTCAAAAAATCATATGGATGTAAACTGGCAAGAAAGTGGTATTGGTATTGAAAATACTAAAAAACGATTAGATTATTTTTATAAAGAGAATTACAAGCTGGATATTACCAAAGAGGGCAATATTTTTAAAGTGATGTTACAGATACAATTATGATGAAATGTTTGATTTTAGAAGATGAGAAGGCAGCTCAAGAAATCTTAACGGTTTTTATTGAAAAAACCCCTTTTATGCAATGCATAGGCATTTATGAAAGTGGTATTGACATTCCTCATGAACTCATAAAACAAGCTGATATTTTATTTCTTGACGTTGAACTTCCAGAATTAAATGGTTTATCATATTTAAAAACCATAGACAAACCGCCAAAGGTTATCATCACCACAGCTTATACTAATTATGCTGTAGATGCTTTCGAAGAAAACGTTTTGGATTATCTGGTAAAACCTTTTTCTTATGAGCGTTTTTTTAAGGCTATAACACGAGCAAAAGACCAAATACTAAAAGATAGAAACGAAATCGAAAAGCATCTTTTTGTTTACACCGATAAAACACATCACAGAATTTTTATTGATGATATTTTGTATATAAAAGCAGAAGTAGATTACGTAAAAGTAGTAACTAATGATGCTTCTCGGTTGGTATTGGATAGTTTACGTAACTGGGAAGAAAAACTATCTAGATATGATTTTTTAAGAGTTCATCGTTCTTACATAATAAATGTAACTAAAATTGATAAAGTTTCTGGAAATCAGGTATTGGTAAACAATCAGGCTATTCCCATTGGGCAATCCTATAAGAAATCGTTTGTAAAAGCCTTAAATCTAAAGTCGTAAAACATAGCTGTTTTTTATATTAATATTCTACACATCTACCCTGTCTAGCCGCCAGGCAGGCTGGTTGGCAGACGGGCATTACACTTCCCTCCTACGTCGGTCGTGTAAAGAGTGTTCTGATAACTTTGGCAGAATAAACGTTCTGCGAAGTTATAAACTTCGCAGTTAAATTATAGTTATATTGTAGCTGCGAAGTCAGGAGATTTTGCAGAGCCCTGGTTTACACTTTCTTCTTTTTATAAGAAGAAGGTGTAGTTCCTTCAAATTTCTTAAAAGCACTGTTAAATGATGACAGACTACTGAATCCCGTATCAAACGCAATGGAAGAAATGGTAAAATTCTTTCTATTTTCATCTAATAAAAGCTTTTTTGCATCTTCAATACGATGGTAATTTATAAAATCATTAAAATTTTGATTCGCACATTGATTGATAACTTCTGAAGTCTTTTGCGAACTTTTTCCTATCAATTTACTTATACTAGAAAGTGATACATCAGATTCAAGATATAGTTTATCTCCTATGATCAATTTGGATATTTGGTTAAACAATACCGTGTCGTCATTCTCTTTAAATGCTTCTCCATCAATATCTGCAGCTTTTAACTGAAATGCTTTGTAGCTTAAAAAATAGACTACGATAGAATAAACAATTGGCCCAACAATATAGGGCACAGTATCTTCAATAATATTTAAAAAATAGGATATCCAAATAATAATGAAACCAACTATTAATACTTGTAACCATTCAAATATCGCTCTTTGAGATTTTGTTTGTAATACTTCTTTATACTTGTTTTTTACTTTTTGCAACAAACTACCGGAAATAAAAATATAGAAAGCAAAATGGAGGTAAATAAAAAGAAGAATACTGCCAAAAACTATAATGGCTTGTTTATTGTCCTTTTCAAACCAATTTTTAGTGACAAAAAAACTCATGCCAAACACCAAGATAAATGGTATTAGTTCTGTTAAATAATAGTTTGGCAATTTAAAATTAGAGTGCGTCATCCCTAAAACATACCAACGTAACAAAGGGCCGATAAGCAATAAAAATGCCAATCCTGCAAAAATAAATATGGGTTCTAAATCATTTCCAAAATTTAGCATTACCGATTTCCCAATCCTGAAAGCCATGAAAATAAGTATGAACCCAAGTAAATAATTTGGTAATGTTCTTTTCTTTTTAAAAAAACATAAATAAACAGCAAATAACGCGCCGTGTAGAAGTCCGGCACTGCTTATGATAATAAGAAGTATATCTAAAAAACTCAATTGAATTTTTTTCTCAAATTTAGTTAAATTTCATTTTACTCAGCTTCACATTTCTTTGTAAAATAAACCAAACCTAAAATATCAGAAAAAACCCCAATTCCTCCTTTCATAGCGGCAACAATGCTATGTTTGGCTATTAAAACCCTATCAATAGGTTTCTCTTCTTTTAGTAACATTTTCTCAATCATTTTCTTAGCTTTTTGTTTACCGTGAGTTTTATAGGCTAATAAAACTTTTACTGCATTCTCCTCTCCAGTAATTTCTCTATGTTTGGGTGTATAACCTAATTGTTTAATCATATTCTCGGCCAAAATCCATGTAGACCAGGGGTTTTGACCAGTTATTAAATTTTTATCATGACTAATTTTTTCTAAATACAACTCTCCTTCATTAAAACTTGCTCCTTGTTCTATTATTTTATCCTGTAAAAGGAAAGGAAATATTGATTTTGCTTCTGGAATTAAAAGTAGTTCCTCTTCATTTGTAAATCCGCTTATGGTTTTGTTTTCTAAAAGCGGACGGCCATTATTTAACGTAACATTCACTAAAGCTGATGGTCCGTGACATACAGCACCAATAACTTTATTAGATTCATAATAATTCCTCACAATAGATTGAATAGTTTTATTATTGGGGAAATCGAACATGGCTCCTTTTCCGCCAGCAAAAAAAATAGCTTGATAATCGTCTGCAACAACATCTTTTATGGGAATCGTATTCATTGTCTTGTACTGTGCAATAGAATCGTTTAAAAAGGCAAAATCAAAAGCTCCCATATCTTCATCATCAATAACCACTGGTGGATTCCCTCCTAACGGACTTGAAATATCCACCTCAAAACCATTTGCTTTAAATACATAATAAGCACGTGCTAACTCTGTTAATTCATAACCTGTAGTTTTATCAGAGTTTCCCATTTTATCCGTACTTGTAACTACGGCTAAAATTTTACCTTTTAATGGTATTATATTTTTAGATAAATAAGGTAAATCATTTACCATAGTAGTTGCTATTTTTGTGTTTCTTGGTGGTATTAAACTCTTAAACCAGAGTCCGAAAGAAACAACAACAACAATTAAAGTAACTAATGAGATTACTATCCATTTAAGGATTCGATACTTTTTAAACATAAGATTTCGTTTATCATTATTTGGCTAAAAAAGGTAAAGTAATCCATAAAAGCTGTTGAAATGATAATTTCGTCAGATTAAAAATTATTCCGGTATTAAAAACTTTGCTTTTACGCTCTGCGAAGTTTATAACTTCGCAGTTAAACTATAGTTATATTGTAGCTGCGAAGTCAGGAGATTTCGCAGAGCCCTGATTCTCGGCGATCAACATATGAGGCCAAGATCAAAATGTTTTTTCTTTTCTGATTGAGATTTTTAAAGATAAGAAGTATACAGGGTATATAAGTCACCATTCTTTTAAGCAAAGTTTGTCACATAAGAATAAAATTCAGTCTTTAAAGTATCATCAAACACCTAGATATAATGAGAAAATTAATTATTCTTCTTTTGGTATCAGTTGTGATATATGCATGTGATACTACTTCAAAAACAACACAGCTTAAACAAGTAAGCTCAAGAGGGTGGTACACAACCCTTGAGCCATTTGCAGAGTTCAACCCAAACCATAAATCTGTTGAGATCTGGACTCCTGCTGAGGGGCAAAAAGTACCCATAATAGTATATGCGCATGGAGGCGCCGGGTATCGCGACGATGATCGTGCCAGGGTAGCGATGTTTCGACGAAATGGGTTTGCTACCATATCATTTGATGCCTATGAGATGAATGGCTTAGATTGGGAATTTGTTACCCGTAAAGTTACAAACACAGGCAAGCAGAATCTCATTTGGGGTGTTTTCAGGGGAGCAGTTGCGTATGCAGTAAAAAATGACAATTGGGATAATCAAAACATTTTTCTGTATGGAGCTTCAAATGGTGGCCGGACTGTTTTATATGCGGGAAGCGAATTGGTAAATAAAAATATCAGAGGCATTATCTCTGAAGCTCCTGCGGCTACCGGATACTCGCTTGGAGATTTCAATATTCCAACCATCATTCCCTTTGGTAAAATGGATAATTGGGCAGGAAAATCTGAAACAGATTATGTATGGACAAGAACCTATCCATCATCACCTATATCTATAGAACACTGGGTGAAATCGCTCCAGGAAAAAGAGCGTCCCATTAAATTTATTTTTTATGAAAACGCCGGACACTTATTATTTGAAGGCCCACTTGAGAAAGTTACCGTACGGAGAGGCGACACTATTGCATTTACCGCATATCAAGGGGCAGATGATAAAGCACTTAAACAATATGAACATGATGTAATTACATTCGTAAACAGCAATTTGGTTGAATAAATTTGTTTGAAGATATTTTTTTAAAGAAAAATGTGTTATTGCATACCCAACCATCAGCTGGCTCTTCTTTATAAACATTCACTGGATGTTTCTTCATCTGCCCTCCAAAGCAACGTAGCGCTGCAAAATCAGGTTACTTATATTTATAAACTATTTGTGGGTAAGCAGTAGCTGGATTAGACAAGCTGGGGTATTAAATCTACTGTCGATAGACAGGCCTGAGATCCCGCTGATCCCGATAGCTATGCCTACGGCAAAGGCAGGTTCGGCTAACTGTTTTAAATTCGTGCTCCGCTACTTTTTAAAATAGAGTTTCACTAATAAAAATAGTTGTTAATTAAGATGAGTTTAAGAAAGAATATTGTATCTTAAATAATCATATAGAGATGTTTAATTACACTAAAATATTACTTCTTTTTTTTGCACTTGTAGCGTTCTCTGCACGTACTTGTGTAAAGGATACTAATACCTCTGAAATAAAAGACATCCCGGCTCCACTTGAGGCAAAACCAAAAGAAGTTCCAAAACTATTAACCTCAGATAAGAATTCATTTGAGGAGTGCTCCAAAATTACTCGGGGAGTCCTTATTACACACTGTGGCAGTTGTCATCAAAGCTCTCTGGAGTCTCACAAAGCAGGCGCTATAGCGTTTTTTGACTTGGATAAAGGCATCAATTGGCATACTTCTTTATCTGAGGACAACCTGCAAGGAATTGCCCGGCGCACTCAAAATAAGAGTACTATTACCGAGCAACAAAAAGAAGCCATTGCTGTCTTCTTAAAGTTGAAGGAGTTGCAATTAAAGCAATAGACTATAAGAAATCAAAGCGAATTAATATTTACCAAATCTTAAATAAGTGTAAGTACTCAAATTTAAACTTTTAGATGGGTTCCCCATTCCACACATCTACCCTGTCTAGCCGCCAGGCAGGCTGGTCGACAGACAGGCATTTACTCATTAGATACTATTGTTCTAAGAAATCGTAAACCGAGAATGGCTTCACTCCCCTCCTGCTACTTCGACTACACTCAGCACAGGCCGGCTCGTATAATAAGTCTGTCCGCCGTAATATAATGAAGGAGGATGTTACATTACCTTTTTTAAAGGAACTTTTAGTTCGTGAAGTTTTTGTTATTTTAGAGGAGTTTGGATAATTCATAAAACACAAGATGACATTCCTCAGGAATTATAAGTGCTGTATCTAGTATATTGCCCAAAAATATAACTCTAAAACAATGGAACAATTAGTAAACCTAGGCATCTTTTTGGCCTGTTTGGGCATCTTTTTTGCGGGTATCGCATGTTTATGGTGGTGCTCCTTGTATGCCAAAAAATGACTGTTATCTTTAATACACTGGCTCATTAGAAAGCTTTTTAATAAACTGTAGTGAGATATGACTGGTGAGTGTATAAGCCGGTTTACCTACCATAGGTTGGCATAGCCAGGAAGATTAATGGGTTAATGAGTTATGAGAATTTTAAGTCAGGATGACCGTTGTCTGGTGCTGCCTAACCAACTCCTTCTCTGAGATTTGGTGTTTTTTATAGAACCCTGTTGGGGTGAATCAAGCTATCAAAAGATTTCTTTTAAGGTACCTCCTTCCATAAGTACAAAGGATGACCCCCCAACAGCAGAAAAGCAACCTTATCAAAAGATTGCTTTTCCCCATCATAAAACCAAGTTTCTAAAAACTTGTGCTGTATTACGGTACTCCCAGTTAGGTAACCCGTACAATTTTCATGGCATTGGCACCTCCCAATTCATAAAAGCGGGTATTGATCTGCTGGTAAAACAGGATCCCAATGGCAATCACCACACCCGCGGTACGGGGTAATGCTTTTGCCAAGCCCAGGTCGATAAAAAAGGTCGTGTCCTCCCCTACGGTGCCGCCCAGCGTAATTTCACGGCTATAGGCAATACCATGGGTTTCATTTTCTGCCGGGTGCATGGCTTCATACAGGTTTTGAGCTCTGTTAAAACGATAATCGCTCAACACCGTGGCCGCCAAGACCAGCTGGCAATGAGTAGCCCCTACTCCTTCAGTAATAAAACTGTCGGTATCAAAATCGGGTACCACCCAGGTGATGGTATTGCGATTGTTGTCTACCACAGGCAACTCATACGCTGCATAAAAGATGCTACTCAACGGCAGGCTATTGTTGAATTCAAAATTCTCTAAAAATCCGCTGTGGTTCACAATTTCAAAATTGCGTTGCCCCCGGGTTCCCGAACCAAAGGAGTTGATGCGTTTCATTACCCCGGTAATTCTGGGAACTACGGTGTTGTCGCTTACTCTTTTTAGTATCGGGCCATAACCCATACGCAGGGCTTTACCTACGGTAGCCGAGCCACCGAACTCTTTCATATTCTCCCGGGTTTGCTTAAATGCCGGGTCTCTTTCAATACGGTCTTTATCGATACCTCCGGTTGTACGGATGATATCTTTCCCGTTCTTTTGATAAAAGGTAAGTCCTCCCAACGAACCTTGTATCTTAATAAAACTTTTTTGTTTTGCCATGTTGTTAAGGCATTATAAATTTGAAAGGGATCTATGACCGGTATAGACATCCCCTGCAAATTCTGATGAAACATTCGTTTACCATGCATTGCAAACGCTCACTAACCAATGGCCTTGGTGTGCTATAAAGTTTTTAGAAAAGTAATATGATGGGTCGTTACCGGGTGTGCTGCCAACGGGTGGAGCATCCCAATATCGTAATAACTAATATCAAATATGATACCATAAAATGTTTATTCTTAAAATTTTAACAATTTTACAGCAGTTTTTTCGGGTTTTGATGCACTACCATGACTTAAGTAAGCTTATATATGAAGTAACTATGAAGTAAACATGAAGTAAGGGTGAAGGAAAGACGGGGATAAATGCCTGTCTACCGACAGGTAGATGTGTTGAATGAGTTTGGGAGTATGTGAACGTGTGAGTTATGAGTATCTCCCCCGCTTTCTAGCGTGTTTTCCGATGATATAACATGGATAGTGGCTATATTAATAGGGAACAAAAGGAAGGGTTATTCCAGACCTTGTTTAACACTGGTGCAATTAAGCCCTTTTGTGAGTATAGGCATACATGCTTTTAACGTTTCGAATGGAGGCCAAGACCCCTTATAATAGCTTAAAAAACATAAGGCATGTTGGTATAGCCCTTCCTTATAAAACGTAATATTATGACAAATATACTAAATCCGATGGCAGCAGGGATAGATATTTCTTCCCTAGACCATTATGTTGCAGTTTCGAAACAACTTTATCCTGGAGGTGTACGTGTTTTCAAAGGCTTTACCGAGGATCTTCACAAGCTTGCAAAGTGGTTGGTATCGTTGAAGGTAAAAACGGTGGCCATGGAATCCACCGGTGTGTATTGGTACCATCTCTATACCATATTACTGGATTATGGGCTTGAGGTTTACTTGGTCAACGCCAGGGCAGTGAAGAATGTTCCGGGTCGTAAGAGTGACGTAAGTGATGCTCAATGGTTACAGCACCTTCATGCCTGCGGGCTGCTCAATGCCAGTTTCCAGCCTGACAATCTAACCCGCAGCTTACGCAGCTATGTGCGGGAGCGGAAGAACATCATCAGGGAGCTGTCCCGGCAGACCCAGCGTATGCAAAAAGCCTTGGAACAGATGAACATCAAGCTTGCTAAGGTGATCAACGACATACAGGGAAAGACTGGGCGGCTGATCATTGAGGACATCCTTGCTGGCCAGCGCGACCCTGAAAAACTGGTAAGCCACCGCGACAGACGTATCAAGGTAAGCCATAAGGTACTGCTAAAGAGCCTGGAAGGCAATTGGAGGGAGGAACATCTCTTCTGCCTGCGACAGGCCTATGCTCATTACAATTTTCTGACAAGTCAACTCAACGACTGTGACCTTGCTATAGAAAAGGCCATAGAGCAGATGGAAAAGGATGGAAAAGCCACCGACACCCTTGCCAGAGACAGGGTATATAAAAACCAGCCCGGTTTCAACGCTAAGCAGCACCTCTACCAGGTACTGGGAACAGACGTAACAAAGATTTGGGGGCTGAAAAGCGTAACAGCACTAACAATTTTCTCAGAGACTGGCCCAGATCTGAAGGGGAAGTTTCCTAGTGAAAAACAGTTCCTCTCTTGGCTCAATGTGGTGCCCAACAACAAAAGTAGCGGTGGAAAACTACTCTCAAGCAGGGTGCCGAAAAAGAAAAACCGGGCAGGACAAGCTTTAAGAGAGGCAGCCAACGGACTCTGGAATGCAAAAAACCCTCTGGGAGAATACCTTAGAAAGAAAAAGGCCAGGTCTGGAGCAGGAAAGGTCATTGTAGCCACTGCAAGAAAAATAGCAGTAATCTATTACAAAATGGTAACTGAAAAAGTAGCTTTCGATCCAGGGATCATGATTAACGATCAAAGAATATATTGGAGAAAAAAACTTGATTCGCTTGAAAAAACCAAACTAAAGATAGAATTACAACTTTATAATTATCAATAGAATAGAGAGGTTGTTATATAATAGTTGTAGCTATAGTTATACTGCTCAAAAAAGGCTTCATTAGGACACAACCCGCCTGGCATACCATTTAGATCTTGCTTAAAAACAAAAAAGTTCAAATGAGTTCAATAAAAAAAGCCCATCACTAGTGATGGGCTTTTTATTAAACTTGAAAGTATATGTATTAGATAACTTTTACGTTCACTGCATTTAATCCTTTGTTGCCTTCTTGTAGATCAAACTCGACTGCGTCGCCTTCACGAACTTCGTCTACCAATCCAGAAATGTGTACAAAGTGATCCTTGTTAGCACCTTCTTCAGTGATAAATCCAAAACCTTTAGCTTCATTGAAGAATTTTACTGTTCCTTTATTCATTGTAATGTAATTAAAATTATTATACTATTTGAACCGCAAAGATGATGCCATTTTTTTGATATACAACACATTAATTGACTTATTTTCAATTTATTAATAAATTTACTTGCCAGATATCCCAATCTCATTCAACACATCTGCCCTGTCTAGCCGCCAGGCAGGCTGGTCGTTAGACAGGTATTTACTCATTTACTAATATTGTTTTAAGAAATCGTGAACCAAAAATGGTTTCACTCCCCTCTTGCCTCAGCATTGTTGGCATGGCATAACGCAGAACACCTGCCTGTAAAACAAGCGGGTGAAAAAAGAGACCGTCTTTTCAGACGGCCTTGTTTAAAATTTTAATTTCTTAAGATTGAATTCGAAAAATGTTAGCAGATATATAAACCACTCCAAGGGTCAAAACAACACACCTTAACACCGTTTACGAATATAAATGATCCATCTCCACCGCAACTGCTGGAGCCCGCAGCAATACTTTTTTGCTCCTTTTTAGATAGCTCTTGAGCCCCTTCTACATTTAAAAGTGTTTTTTTCATAATTAAGCATTTTAGGTTAAAAATATATGAGAATAAATTTAATGATTTTTTTACATTATCTAAGGACATTAACTAAATTTAATAAACCATTACAAACATATATTAAGCTTCTCCTCCCTCCTTGCATTTCTACTTTATTAAGTATCCATTATAATCCACGTATAAAGGCCGTTAATATGCTATTCAAAAAACATCGTATCATCGATTAAAAGCCCTAAATTTCTACCCTGCAGCAGGCAAGCTGGCATACCCTTCAGACAGGCATGCTAACAGAAAAAAGTTAAGAAGAGTTCAATCTTTTACTATAGGAATTATCAAATGTAAAGACTAAAAAACCTAAGACAAGATTAAGAAGCCCAAGGCCCGTTTCTAGCGGTTTGGCATATACTAAGTAAAGTAGTACCCAAAAACTAAGTACCAGAAAAATGAGTTGTGGAATTGGAAAAAGAGGGCTTCTAAAACCTGTTTTTACTATATTCTTTCGTCTTACTACAAATACTCCGGCTACGGTTAATGCCGCAAACAATTGTAGTACAAAACCGCTGTAGATCAATACTTGCTCAAAAGTTCCGGTTACTAATAGCATAAGTGTTATGGTAGTTTGAAGCCAAATTGCGCGAATCGGAACTTGTTTTTTTGTCTTTATAGAAAACCACCTCCATAGTTTATGATCCTCTGCCAAAGCCTGTGTTACTCGAGGACCTACCCATACCATGGCACTTATACACGACAGGAGCATTAGCGCTATACCAAAACTGAGCAATGCTCCTCCTTCTTCTCCAAAAAGGGAAATAGCCGTAATTTGTCCAATTTCTAATTGTCCTCTAATAGCTTCCAGTGGATTTTGTTTTAAGAATACGAAGTTTAATAATACGTAAAGTATGCTTACCACAGTAGTACCCAATAGCAGTGCCCTCGGTAAATTTTTACGACTCTCCCGGATTTCGTCTACAATATAGGCTGCGGCATTCCATCCGGAATATGAAAAGGTAACATATACAAATGATACCGCAAAAGCCGGAAGAACCAGTTCCTCTTTCCAGCTGAGATCCCATAGATATGCCGATGCTGCAGGGGTCTTTGTAAGCCCAAAATAGATCAATATCAAAATTAAGAAGACCTTTAGTAAGGTCGTGATATTTTGTAATATGCTACTTCTTTTGATACTAAGCGAATGAAAAAAACTGATGATCACAATAGTACTTAAGGCCAAAACCATACTGGGAACTCCCAGATAGGGAGCAATGTATTTCCCCAATGCCATTGCAGAGAGTGCTACAGGCGCAGAAAACCCAATGGTAAGGGACACCCATCCAGATAAATATCCTAATACGGGATGAAATGCTTTGGAAAGGAAATGATACTCTCCGCCCGAGCGTACCCAATAGGTTCCGAGTTCTGCATAGCTCAAGGCACCGCATAGAGCCATCAATGCACCTAATGACCACAAAATAATAATGGACCAGGTATTTACCGTATCCACCAACTGGAACCCTAAACTTGTAAAGATACCAGCACCTATCATATTCGCAACAACAATGGTCGTTGCTGTAAAAAAACCTATAGAATTAGCCCTGGCCATTGATATAAATAGAAATATTTGATTTTTTTATTCGTAACATATGACTTAAAGGGTTTTTATTAGCTTTTACATACACACTCATAGTTAGTGTCTGGTCGGAAATGTATCATTCCTCATAAAATCTTATGGAATCTTTTTATGTTCTCGATTCTTCTCATTCTCTCTTGTAAAAGGCACAAAGCGAACAGGGATCAGGTTTTTGGTTATGATTTTATTTTCCGTTTTCTTGATCAAAACCAATTGTCGAACCGAATTATTGGGGCCTACAGGGATGATCATTCGTCCTCCATTTTTTAACTGATCAATTACTGGTTGAGGAATGGCTTCTGCTCCTGCCGTTACTATAATAGCGTCAAAAGGTGCTTTTATCGGCCAACCGTGATAGCCATCACCCCATTTTACGTTAACATTGGTGTAGCCCAACTCTTGCAATCGATCTTTGGCTGTCATAGCTAGATTCTTAACAATTTCAATAGTATATACTGAATCTACAATTTTTGCCAGTACCGCTGCCTGATATCCTGAGCCTGTACCTATTTCTAATACCTTATCTGTGGATTTTAGCCTTAACTCTTGTGTCATAAAAGCTACAATATATGGCTGAGAAATGGTTTGACCATTGCCAATAGGTAAAGGGGCATCAATATACGCTTGCGATTTCATGTTTTGGGGTACAAACAGATGTCTTGGAACATTTGACATGGCATGAAGTGTAGCGCGATCTTTTATATCTCTGGCTTTTAACTGCGTCTTTACCATTTGCTCCCTTTTGGCCGCATAATCCACTTGACCAAAGCCAGTCAAATAAACAAAACATAGTATGGTGATGATAATTCTGCTCACTACTTAGGAATACTAATCATAACTCCACTGATTGAGGATAAGTTACGACAATACTGCCAAAAACTTGAAGATTTTAATAAACTTTAATACCCACCATGCGGTAGAATTCATCCTTAAAGCGGTAACCAACACAAATATTGGTGTTTTAGAAATTTCCTTACTCTCCTATTCCTTCGGTAAGCCTATTATTTAACTTTATATGTCTCAATGGCTGCAATTAATCCCTGTAAAATTTTATTTTCTGATTCGGCCGATTCTGGCTCAATGGTACGACTAGTATCTAATTGCCCTTTATGGATCATGGATTCATTACTTTTTATAACAACAGTTATCATTATAGAAACTTGTTGAAGCAAAGTCTCGGAAATTTTGTTTTGGCTAGCTACCGATTCTAGAGCTGCTAGTTTAAGTTGATTAAAGTGATCAACAACTGCTGAAGCTGATAGGCTTAACTTGTTTTCTTCATCTTTAAATTTTATAGCCTTATAATCTATACGGCTCTGGATAGCTATGATTCCATTATCAATAGCCTGAATTAATTGATCTAGTGTATTCATAGAGATTTACTTTCAGTCTTTTTGTTAAAAATAGGGATTATCTGTGATTACAATAAGTGTTTTTGTTTTGGGATCGATTTATTCTAAAACAAAACCCATTAAAAGCCATTGCTTTTTTTCTTATGCTGTGTGTTACTGTATTTAGGTATAGAGATTATATTCCGAAAGGCTTTGTGTTTAAGGTAGCATATAGGTTTCCATCCTCCACCAAATCGATCATCACTCCAATCTCTAAATACTAGAGTTCTGAATTATTCAATATCTTTAATTCTACTTATCAGGACAAAATATACTAAACTTTGTAAAAAATGAGTTATACAAATGATGTAGACTAATCTTGTTTATCACAAAAACAAAATATTTAATTATTTGAAAACCAATTAATTATGAAATTAATAACTCTATTAATACTAGCTATAGGAGCAGTAATCATCTCTTGTGATAACGATCAAACTACAGTTCCCGGCGATACACAGGCACCAACAGTGCCAGCGAACTTAACCATTTCTAATATCGCAAATACATCTGTAGATCTTGGCTGGGATGCCTCTACAGATAATACAGGTGTTGTGGGATATGAGATATATCAAGATGGAGTAAGTATTGGTACATCGACCAATACTGAGTATACTGCTGTTGATCTTACAGCCAATACCAGCTATAGTTTTACAATACGAGCAAAAGATGCAGCCGGTAATGTATCTGAAAGTAGTAATGCAGCAAATGCGACAACGACAAATGTTGTTCAATATACATTAACTACAAATACAACAGGTCAAGGTACTGTGAGCGGTGAAGGAACTTATAACTCAGAAACATCAGTCACCATTACAGCAACTCCAGCATCAGGCTGGGAGTTTGGAGAATGGACCGGTGATCTATCAGGAAATACGAATCCGTCTTCTATCACGATGGATTCTGATAAGACCATAACAGCAACCTTTACAGAAATTTCAGCTCCGGTAATTAGTACATCAACAGAGAAATATCGCCTGACATGGAGGGGTAACACATCTACTACCATGGTTATAGGATGGAACCAGGTACGGGGAACAAACCCTGTAGTGCATTATGGTACTACTGACTTTGGAAGTAATGCTGCATCTTATCCATTTAGTAAAGCTGTAGACAGAACAGTTGCTAGCAAAGGAATGAACAATAACTATGTACGGTTAACAGGGCTTCAGGCCGATACTGCTTACTATTTTGTGATTGAGGATAGTGAAGGTGTTTCTAAAAGATTTTGGTTTAAAACGGCTCCCGGTGATCCTAATACCCGATTATCTATTGTAGCAGGAGGAGATTCCCGAAACAATCGTACCCCAAGACAAAATGCCAATAGACTGGTTGCAAAGATCAGACCACATGTCGTACTGTTTGGAGGAGATATGACTAGTTCTTCTTCTAATTCTCAATGGAAAAACTGGTTTGAGGACTGGCAATTAACTATCGGTTCTGATGGAAGAATTATTCCTGTAGTAGCTGCAAGAGGTAACCATGAAAGTTCTAATGACATCCGAGATCTTTTTGACATCCCTACCGCAGCAGGAGGAGAATACTATGCACTAAGTTTTGGAGGTAATCTAATGAGAACATACACGCTAAACACAGAGGTAACCCCTGCAGGTACTCAAGGGACCTGGCTTGCAAGTGACTTGGTCGCCAACGCTGCAAATCACACCTGGACCGTAGCTCAATATCACAGGTCGACCAGACCTCATGAACCTGGCAAATCAGAACAGAATGATCAGTATGATGCATGGTCAATACCCTTCTATACCCATGCAGTACAATTGGTGATGGAAAGTGATTCTCACGTAGTGAAACGTACCTGGCCAATCATCCCCTCGACTGCTGCAGGAAGTGATCAAGGGTTTGTAAGAGCAGATACCGATCCCAAAAGAGCTATTTATGTTGGTGAAGGGTGTTGGGGAGCTCCCTTACGGAATGCTTCTGATACCAAGAACTGGACAAGAGCAGCAGGATCATTCAATCAGTTTAAGTGGTTATGGGTAGATAAAAATAAGATAGAACTCAGAACTATTAAAGTAGACAATGCCACTAGTGTTGGACAGGTAAGTGATAGTAATATGTTTATGCTACCTGCCAATATTGATGTATGGAACCCTGCCGGAAGTAGTATTGTTACTATTGATAATCCACATTAGCAGATGATAACAGTAGTGTAGAAAGAATATTGGAAATTTTTTCAACAAAGGCATCATACAAGTCATAGCACACACACCAATATCCAGAAAACCCGATAAGTTTTCTGGATATTGGTGTGTGTGCCTTACTTAATTACAGATATAACAACACCTTAATATTTTATATCGATAGTAAGCTTTTTATCTTCTAAAAAGATGAATATTAAGCAAACATTTAAGATTTTGTGCTATATTGAATTGATTTAAACTTTTTTCAATTTAAAGTCAATTGAAAGTTCTAAAAATATCAAAAGAAACAGAGATTATACTTGGAAGCATCGGAGCTGTTCAAAGTACTTTTATGGCTGTATATTTATTCTTTGGAAAAAAGCGCAATACTACAAATTCACTTCTTTCGCTTTTCTTCATACTAATAACAATTAGAATAACAAAATCATTGTTGTGGGTGTATGTAGATACGGTTCCTGATTGGTTTTTGAATTTCGGATTTATAGCACATTATGCTACCGGGCCTTGTTTGTTTTTGTATTTCTTACGTTATAGTAAACAAAACCAATGGAGCCAACTTCATTATTTGCACTTCATTCCTGCCCTATTGTTATTGCCTTTTCTGTTTACGTTAGATTTAAATAATTTTTGGTATAAAGGAGGATACACTTTTTTATTATACCATCAAATAGCGTATACCATTTTGACTATGGGGTTGCTCATATATTACTGTATAACAAAGAAGCATACTATAGTTATTGATTTAAGGAACAGAACCTGGTTAATTCTTTTATTACTTGGTACAGCAAGTATACAAGTTGCATATTTTTCTAATTATATATTAGGTTTTACCCCTTACCTGGCCGGACCAGTGATTTATGCTGTATTTATATATATAATTGCTTTTTATGGCTTTATGAATCAGGATATTTTTAACAGCAACAGACGTTTAACTAAATATCAGAATATCAACATTCCCGATAAAGACTTTATCACGTATAAAAATAAAATCAAAGAAATAATGAGCGTTGAAAGGCCTTTTTTAAACAGATCTTTCACACTGAACGAATTATCCAGGCAAATTTCTTTGCCTCCTTATTTAACGTCTCATATCATAAATAAAGGTTTTGGCACAAGTTTTTCTGATTTTGTTAATTACTACCGTATTCATGAGGCTAAAATAAAACTAACGTCTCCATCCAACCGTCATATAAAAATTTCCAGTATCGCCTATGATTGTGGATTTCACTCCCTATCTTCATTCAATTCTTCATTTAAAAAAGTGGTAGGAATAACCCCTTCTCAATTCAAAAAATCGAATTGTGCTTAGTAATTGATTTATAAATCTGTCAGACGGATTTATAAATCAATTCAGGATTAAATTTTCAATACAATATGTTTGAATTTTAAAAACCTATGCATTGAAGTGGTATAAACTTTTTTCTGTTAGCGAGAATTTAGGGCTTTTAATCGATGATAATGTGTTTTTTGAATAGCATAGCCTTAGTTACGGTATGAAAAAAAGACGAAATCAGCGGTTAAAATGGCAAATTCGTAGGTAAGAATAAAAGTTTAAACCACTTCATAAAGTAATAATAATGATAAGACCCTCTGAGAGAAAACTAGTATTCTGGTCATTTATCTATTTTTTCTGTTTGCTTTCTGGCTATTTTATTTTAAGGCCACTTCGTGACGAAATGGGGATTATAAATGGCGCCAATAAAATGCAATGGTTGTTCACGGGTACTTTTATAACAATGTTACTCATAGTTCCCCTGTTTGGATATATAACAAAAAAATATACTATAAGTAAAATGCTGGTTATCTCGTATGTTTTTTTTATTCTACATATATTGCTGTTTTACTTCTTATTTAAATCGGCAGGAACATCAAAGTTGCTTGCAATATCATTTTTTATATGGTTGAGTGTTTTTAACCTTTTTGTTGTCTCTTTGTTTTGGAGTTTTATGGTAGATGTGTACTCAAGTGAATCTTCAAAGAGAGTTTTTGGTATTATTGCTGCCGGAGGAAGTACAGGAGCTTTGGTTGGCCCTATAATATCCTCGGTTATGGCAACCAGTTTATCGGTAGAAAACTTACTTTTGGTAGCGGCTGCATTTCTTGTCATAGCTTTAATGGCTATCAAAAAAATTATTGTTATCAAAAGAAATAAGCCTGATTTTGGGCATACGCAATCATTTGATCCTAAAAACTTATTTGAACATAAATTTTGGTTGGATCTTAAAAAAGGGCTGAGTTCGAAATACATATTAAAAATAATTTTGTTTATAATCTTGTATACTTCTATCTCCACTATTTTGTATTTCGAACAGGCGCATAGTATAGAAAACACTATAAAAAAAAGTAGTGAAAGGCTTCTGTATTTTTCGAGAATCGATTTAATAACTAATGGAATGACTATTACCGGGCAATTTTTATGTACAAATAGAATCATTAAGAAATATGGCTTATCCATGGCATTAGCTTCTATTCCTTTTTTAGTAGGATTGGGTTTTATGGTGATTAGTTTTAAACTATCACTAACTTTTATAGCTGTGTTAATTATTATCCACAGAGTTGGAAATTTTTCGTTGCTTAGACCATCTCGGGAAATATTATTTACGGTTTGTTCTAAAGAGGAAAAATATAGAGTAAAAAACTTTATTGATACTGTTGTATATCGTGGAGGAGATGCGCTAACAGGATGGATTTTTGCAATGTTTCTTTCTTTAGGATTTGGGTTATCGGTTATTGCTATACTTGCAGTGCCGGTAGCACTTTTATGGTCGTTTACAGGTCACCGATTGGGCAAGGAACAAATGACAAAAGAAAAAAAACTACATCCAAATACAATACATCATGAAAAATAGAGCATATACAAGAAGAGAGATATTGAAGTTATATGGTTTTACCGGATTAGGGCTTATAGCGACTCCATTAGTTGTATCTTTTACAGCTAAAGAAAATATAATGTTAAGAACTATTCCTTCATCCAAAGAAAAATTACCTGTGGTGGGTTTGGGTACCTGGCAGACTTTTGATGTTGGTAATTCTGTGACAAAAAGAGAAGTCTTAAAAAACGTACTTATAGAAATGAACAAACTAGGCGGAAGTGTCATTGATTCATCCCCCATGTATGGAAGTTCAGAGCAGGTAGTAGGTGATTTAACTACGAATCTAAATTTTGCAGATGATTTGTTTTATGCTACAAAAGTTTGGACTACCGGGAAAGAGGCAGGAATCAGCCAAATAAAAAATTCTTTTAGACGAATGCAGAGACAGCAAATGGATTTAATTCAAATTCATAATTTAACAGATTGGAAAACCCATGTTAAAACACTTAAAGAGTATAAGGAAAAAGGAAAAATTAAGTATTGGGGAATTACACATTATGTAGATTCTTCGCATCATCAACTTGAAAGAATAATTAAATCTGAAAAACCAGATTTTGTACAGTTTAACTATTCTATCGGATCCCGACATGCAGAAAAATCGTTATTTGATACCGCAAAAAATAACAATACCGCCGTCATAATAAATCAACCTTATGAAAGTGGTTCATTATTCAGACTAGTTAAAGAAAAAACGTTACCCAAATGGGCCAAAGAATATGATATACACAGCTGGGGTCAGTATTTTTTAAAATTCATTTTATCAAATGAATCTGTTACTTGTGTCATACCTGGCACCTCTAAGCCACACCATATGATTGATAATATGATGGCTGGTTATGGAAGCATGCCCGATGAAAAAGGTAGAAATAAAATGTACAATCATTTTAGGGGTTTATGATGAACCGAAAATAAAAAAGTTCTTGAAACCGACCCTGCATGGATCGACATACAGGCCTCGAAGAATTCTTTAGATTATTAAAAAATTCCCATAGCACCCATTTGAACATCTACCTGCCGTTCTATCTCATAATTACTGGAAAAAGCACTCATAGCGTTACCAAATGTGAAACCACTTGTAAAAATATTCTGATAAACCTGATTAAATAATTGATTCACAATATCATTATTAACCAATTGATTTCTCATTGTATTATTAATAGTGGCATGAACTTGTTGTTGTAATACAGAAACAACAGTTTCTCCCAGTATAACGCCTATAAATGTATTTAATGATGTAAAATTTACTTCAAGCAATGGTCTGCCACTCATCTTCTCACAATGATCTGATAACGTTTGCAGTAAATACATAGATGCATAGGCATCATCGGTGATTCCAATCAATCCCAGGTTATCGGGTATATTGTCTTGTTCGAGCCTCCAGTAGTAAATTAATTCATTGATCATTTGGTTCATTTCATATTCAATACCAAATTGGCCCGAAGTATGTAAGCCTTTTTCAATATAATGTGGTACCTGATTAATATAATTAATTACAAGATCTATAACCCCTTTGGTTCCTTCTAAAGTGAAATTTTTCCCGGTTTGTTTTCCCATTTCAATAAGACGTTTTGCCAAATCGTTAGTGGCTCTTTCGTGTGCTATACCCGTCTCAATCATTTTCCTTATTAATGTGATTCCCATATCTTTAGTATTTACATTACGTTTTATGCTCCATGAAAATTTTTTTGATTGAATCTGGTATGATACTTACCAAAGTTTTAACCAGCTCAACCGTATCTTTACTACCCTCGGGATTATAGGAAATACTTGTTTTCCCATTCACACGTTCAATTTTCAATGAAGAAGCTACAATGGTGCTTACCAATACACCACCAATGGCCAGGATAGTTCCTGCAGCCATGGTACTTATCTGATTTGATTCCATATACTCCTCAAGGACCACTGCTAATTCTGGATCCTGAGACCATTGTTCCATTTGAGCTCTAACCATAGGTATTACCTCTGGTGGATGTACAACAGAACCCAGTTTTTGCGGATTTGTATGTTTTATAAATGCCAGGGTTTGATCAGAGCTCAGAGCTTCGGGTGGGTTTCTTATCACCTCCAATAAATCAACTCCGGTAAGGTGTATTAAATATCCCGAGAAACCCTGATATAATGATAATACATCATTATCACTAAGCTGTTTGATTTTTTCTAGTGTTGTCATTATTCTTATTTTAAATTATTTTTATCTCCAATCTCCTATCAACCCATAACCAGCCCAGAAATATTCATCCGGAACATGAGTTGAAATACAAGATTCCTTTAGTTTCAATATGGCATGTTGATGGGCCACTGCCTTACTCGAGCCATTCTCTAACCACTCCTCGTAGAAGTACGTGTAAAATTCATTTGAGTTATAAAGGTCTATATTCCAGAATGTAGATATAAGAGAGTCTGCGCCTTTTTGTAAAAAAGCCCATTCAATTCCTAAAGCATCCCCTCCTATTCCTTCACGAGCATATCCTGCAACACATGCCTGCATAGATATATGAGAATTATTTAATTGAATCTGCCTGGTTTTTAAGAGTCTTTCCGGGCTTAATAAATGCTCTCCTTCATTTTTATATTTAAAATTGAGATCATTCATAAAAAGTGTTGGTAGTTTTCCATGACTAGGCAAAAGAAGTCCTGAATGGTCAAAGGGATTGTTATCTGCTGGAAAAAATCCATGTGTAGTAAAATGGATAAGCTGGTTATTTTGAAACCCCGACAAGACCGCATGCAGGGAAGCTGCTTTATGGTGTAAATGATCCTTTCCGGAAATTTGTGTTGTCTGTTGTAGTAGCTCAGAACAGTGACCTAAAGCTTTTGTTACCTCCTCTTTTTCAATATCTTCAGAAGAAGGAACCTCAATTGTTAAAGAACAATCAGGTCTTTTAGGCGGTTTTGATAATAAATATAATAAATGTCCTGCATTATGTACTCTGGATACCGTATTTAATTCTATTAAAGGTTTCCCCCCTATTTTTACATACTGCAGAGGAAACAAATACAATAAATGATCGGCAGCATAGCAGATATGATCATTCTTTTCTATGATACCTTCATGAATATAAGTCTCAAGCAAAGAAACAAAAGGGGTTAACTCTTTTGTAATATCTCCAAACGCTGTATTCCAATTCATTGGGTTATGAAGATGCCTGGCATACCATGTATTTAAATGATTTTTACCTAAAGAGATTTTGTGAGCATAAATATTCCCCTGTTTTGTGATAAGGCAGGCATAACTACAATTGTCATCTACATGATAGCTGATATAATGAGCGTTTTCTTTTAATAAAAGAGGTCGTAGCCGTTCAGTAATATGGTCCAGATAATAATCTCCAAACTCTAACTTTGACTCTTTTTCAATGGTATCAATAATCACCCTTCCCTTAGAGGCTTCAATGGCATCCAGTAAATCATCATCTCTTTTGGCTATATACAAATGTTCTGCCAGCGAGTAGAATAGGTATGGATAAAGTTGAAATACACCACTACGTTCAAGTGGATTCTCAATTCCTTTACGTATAGATTCCAGGTTTTTTCTCAGATTAATTAATTGATCGGCCGCCTCTGATGACCTATTCAATCTGCTGTAACAAAGGTATAACCCAAAATAAGAATCATTAATTAAGGTCTTGTTCTTGAGTCTCAAGGACGATTCCAGTGATTTTTTCAGAACTTCCAATGAGTTTAAAATCTGATCTTCTGCAGGTTGATTGTCTACAAATATTCCTGATGCCCTTCTTATTTTTCCCTGAATGGAAATTTCATTTTCTTCACTTGATTCTCCTTGCAAAGATGTCTCGATGGTACTGATTGTTTTTTCGAGTGCATCAAACCCGGTACGTGTATAAGGATCCTGGGTATCTGCAGATGTAATTCCATCAAGGATTCTGGGATCCATATCATTTTGCGCTAAGATTTTTCCTAAACCATCAAGTATGGCTGCATGACCATGCTCTCTGGACTTCTTATGATCATCTTTACGTTCTTCCGAAGTTTTTGCCAGTTTAATTGTTTGGGGTTTAATCTGACCTAATTTTGTACGTAATCTCTCTAATTCAATATCTGAAGCGGCCCCTCCTTCTAGCCTTGATGGGTTATCATATGCCATTGCAAAAGCTTCATCAATACAATTAAGTTCAATCAAAAGATTGATCTTAGCTATCAGCACTGATTTTAAGCTGTAAGGAAAAGTGTCCTGGTCCTGTATAGCTAATAATTCAGTTTTTTTTTCATAAGATTCCCAAAAAGGCAGTTCGTTTTCAATAAAAGTATATGCCTCTTTACATTTGCTAAGGTTTGTAAGGGATTTAATATAACTATAAGCAAAGTCGATTACAGTGCTAAGGTGTACGTTGGGAAAATCTCCCGAAGTGAAAAGCTCTTTTCCATATTGATACAGGGCTATAGATAACAGCTCTCCTGTTTCACAGCTGGCTCCGTGACAATAAGATGGCAACAAGCTACCAAAACCAAATATACTGGTAAGAGGATTTGGTAAAGCTATTAAAGTCTTTGCCGTCTCTTTCATTGTATTTTCCGGAAGTATTTGAAGTAGCTCTAATTTTTCCTCCGGAGTGCCCCTACTCAAAATGTGGTATACACTATTTTTTAATCTATTGGTAGTTGTTTTTTTAGCCCCCATTTTGATATGGTTTTTGTAACGGCTAAGTTGTCTTGATTTGTGGCAGCTGTAAATAAATCAGATAGTGATTACTACATGACTAAACACAAAAATAACTAGTTGATAATCAATTAAAAACAGGTATTTACCCCATTCTACAGGGTTTTTTACCCCAAATATAGATCATGGAAACAGATTGGCGAATGTTTGTTTTTTATACTGCAAAATTATCTCAAAATCAATACAGGAATATCCAGCTTTTGTATTACCTGCTTTAAAGGAGTTTCAACACCATTAAATTGAAATAACAAACGTTTTTTATTTGACTTTCTGGGAATACAAAACAATTGTGTATTTGTTCTCGAAATATAAGAAGCTAAACCATCTAATGCATTTGAACCTTCAGAAAAAACATAAGAAAGTGTTTCCTGCTCATTTTGCTGAGTTTCAGCACTTTTTTGTGAATCCTTCTGATCACGAATTTTAAAAAACCGTATACGATTAGTGCCTTGCAGGTTTAAATCGTTAATGATTTCAAAACCTTTTTGTTGTAAGATTTCACCATAAACTCCTAAAGAAATATCTGTGTAAGAATGAAATTTGTGATCTTCTCCAGAAATTAAGATGTTAGTCGAACATTGTTTAAGTACAAATTTGGTGACCCCACTTCCTAGAAAGTTGACCAATTTGGACTTTCGTTTTCCTAATAACACAATTTCTGGCTGTACCTTAGAAATATGTTCTTTAATGGCTTTTTTAATATTCCCATAAGCGATTTGGTAAGCAATCGGAATTCCATTCTCCTTCTCAATTTTTCTTATGATTTGTCTTAGTCTTGATTTTGTATTGCCATAATCCTCATGAATCGCCCGCATAGCCGAAAACTGATTCTCATATTTAACTACATCTGTTGGTGCTTTTACATGGAAGGCTTCCACACTGCCTTCGATTACTTTGGCCAATTGTACAGCATTTTTTAAAGCGATCTCGGATGCTTTTGATAAATCCATCAATACCAATAAACGGTATTTGGGGTTAGAATTTTTTGTATTCATGGTAGTTTTATATTTAAATGTGGTTAAAACAATTGAAATCAATATAATATCAACACATAGCGACAATACTCATAATTACCTTATCACCTCTTGCAGAGGCATATTGATAAAAACAAATAAACACCTATTGATAGGTATACTTTATAAATATAATACTATTACTATTACAGTCCAGGAGTTTAACTTTTGATTAATAAAATTATAACATATCATAAACTTTAGTTTATATATGACCAATTTGTTTCTCTACCGATAACATAAAGAAAAGACTTTTATTCTTTCATTCCTTCGAGATCTAGCATAAATGCATAGTACAACGCAGTACGCTTGTAGCGTTGAAAACGGCCGGATGCCCCGCCATGACCTGTTTCCATATCGCAGTCCATGATCAACAGGTTGTCATCTGTTTTTAACTCCCGAAGTTTAGCGATCCATTTTGCAGGTTCCCAATACTGTACCTGGCTGTCCCAATAACCGGTTGTAATCAGGGTATTTGGGTATGCTTTTGCTTCCACATTATCATAAGGTGAATAGGACTTCATATATTCATAATATTCTTTATTCTTGGGGTTTCCCCATTCATCAAATTCGAAGGTGGTTAATGGTATGGTCTCATCCATCATTGTAGAGATCACATCAACAAATGGCACAGCAGCTACGACACCATTCCATAATTCTGGTTTCATATTCATAATAGCCCCCATTAATAAGCCCCCAGCACTACCTCCTATGGCATACATATGTCTGGGGCTTGTGAATCCTTCATTTACCAGGTGTTGTCCGCAATCGATAAAATCGGTGAATGTATTCTTCTTTTTTAACAGTTTACCATCTTCATACCAATATCTTCCCATTTCCTGCCCTCCTCTAATATGAGCCATCGCATATATAAATCCACGGTCTAATAAACTAAGTCGGTTAGAACTAAAAGATGGCTCAGAACTACTACCATAAGAACCATAAGAGTACAATAATAAAGGGGTATCCGCATTTTTTTCAACTCCTTTTTTATAAACAATCGAGATCGGTATCTTCACACCGTCTCTTGCTGTTGCATATATGCGTTCAGATACATAATTATCTTTAGAGAAATTTGGATCCAATACTTCTTCCTGCTTTAATACAGTCTGTTCTTTGGTATCCATATGATACTCAACAGTACTTTTTGGTGTCGTTAAGGAGGTGTATTCATAACGTAGAATATTAGTATCAAAATCAAGATTGGTCGTTGGGTACGATAGATAAGCCGGATCGTTAAACTCAATATAATGATCATTATCACCATTCCATTTCATCACGCGTATCGTACGCAATCCATTAACTCGTTCCTGCAATACTAAATGATCTTTGAAGACTACAAAACTTTGTAGTAAAATATCCTGTCGGTGTGGGATAACGTCCACCCAATTCTCTTTTGTAGTAGTGGTAACAGGTGTTTTTACCAAACGGAAATTGGTAGCATCAAGATTGGTTCTTATATAAAAATGATCATCATAATGATCGACACTATACTCTAAGTCTCTTTCTCTGGGCTGAATAATTTTCCACTCTCCATTTGGAGTATTTGCAGCTACATATCGATATTCTGTAGATAATGTTTGATCGCTACCGATCATGATATATTTGTCCGATCTGGACTTAAACACAAAACAACTAAAGGTTTCATCTTTTTCTTCAAAAACCAATTCATCCTGAGATGGATCTGTTCCTAAGACATGTTTGTATATCTTATCTTGCCTAAGCGTTACAGGATCTTTTGAAGCATAAAAAAAGGTTTTGTTATCATTTGCCCAAACAGTACCTCCACTTGTATTCTTAAGCTTATCGGATAGCATCTCACCTGTCTCCAGGTTTTTAAAATAAATTACATAACGACGTCGGGAAACAGTATCGATACCATATGCCAACAATGTATTATCAGGGCTTACAGAACGGCTTCCAATTCCATAATAAGAATAGCCTTTGGCCATTTCGGGACCATTAAGCATGATCTCTTCCTGAGCATTGTCCTCTAACTTCTTACGACAATATAAAGCATAATCCATACCTTCTTCATAACGGGTATAATACGAATAGCCATTATCGCTATATGGAACCGAAGAATCGTCTTTTTTAACACGCCCTACAATCTCATCATACAATTTTTTCTGAAGGCCTTCTGTATGTCTCATGGCAGCGTCCTTATAACCGTTTTCTGCTTTAAGATAATCCAACACATCCTGAGTCTGTGCATCAGGTGTTTCTGCATTCTTTTGTGTATCGCTTAGGCGCATCCAAAAATAATTATCAATACGCGTATCTCCATGCGCTGTTAGTTCTTTAGCTACTTTTTGGGCAACAGGAGCCTCAATTGATTGATGTGGTCGTGATTCAGGTTTCTCAGGATTACATGCTAAAAAAAGCATAGAGAAGATGAGAAGTGAAAAGATGGTTTTGTTTTCCATAAAACATGAATATTAATTTTTTTAATAACCCAATTTTGAAATTTGTTGCGATTTCAATTTTTAAAGAAAGTAAAAATAGTCGTATTGTTATAATAATCTGTGGGTTTTTTTGATGTATTATTTCTATAAATTTCACCCTCTATAGCTATAATAGGCTAAAAAAATGTATACAAACTCCTCTTTTTCCGAAAACGTTTTCGCGACTCTCAATATTTATGAAAGAGATATTGCAACATTAAGAAAGCTTGTGTATTATCAAACTTTTTCGGGTTTTAGTGATTTGCAAAATTTAATGTATTTTATTACTTCATTAACTTTATTTTGATTAGTTCTTTATCAAATGCTAAATTTATTGGTTGAGATTTGAAGCAAATACTATAAGTTTTGAAGCCATCTATCTATAATTTGTATATGTACTATAAAAAAAAACATGAAGTATTCATCATTAGCTATTATAAAAACCAGATACTTTGAAGTATGTGTACTTCTGGTATTTTTTTCTTTTTCGTGTGTAACCGCGCAAGAAAAATGGAAAAAGATCTCCGAAGTTAGAAATTACTCCAGCAATGATATTGGTAAAACTGCCCCAAAAACTTTTGACATCACACAAGATTCACAAGGGCTATTATACTTTGCCAATGAATATGGATTACTTGAATTTACAGGTACTTCATGGAAGATTTTGTTACAACCGCAAAATCGTTCGCCTATAAGTTCTTTATTATCTTATGGTTCCAGGGTATATATAGGAAGTAATAATGAAATAGGGTATACTGCAAAAAACACCTTTGATCAAATTTATTATATTTCATTAAATGAGATCTTATCTGAAGCCTGTAACGATTTCTCCCAGGTTTGGGATATTTTTGAAATTCAAAACGATATTTATTTCTGCACCAATGAACAATTTATAAAATATGATATCTCAGAAAACAAGATCCAATGCATCCATACTGATAATGGAATAAAACATGCTGCCAAAATTAATAATACACTTTATTTTATAGATCATTCAAATAATATCAATACGCTTGTTGATGACCAAACGACATTGGCGTATTCCTCCAGCTATTTTTCGAATTATCTAATTGAACGAATACTTCCCTACGGCAGAAATTCATTTTTGATTTTCACTTATAAAAATGGGGTCTTTTTGTTAGAAAACGACATCATTAAACCTTGGGGAAATACCAGGCATTTTAATTTCTTAAACACCAACATATCTTCCGGAATTTTGTTAAACAATAGAGTATATTGCATAGGAACTACCAACGACGGAGTTTTATTTTTAGATAAAAACGGGAACTTATTACAACAATTAAATCGAGACAATGAACTTCTGAGCAATACGGTACTAGATTTAAATATAGATGGATCTGAAAATTTATGGATAACCCTGGATGGAAGTATTAGTTATGTAGAATTAAAATCTCCTTTTTATACCTTATCTGAAGATGATGGAATATACGGTACCACTTACGATATCAAAAAACATAAAGACACATTATATGTTGCCACGTCTAATGGCATTTATTACTGCAGATGGCCACAAGAGAGTTATCATGATACATTTAAACAAGTCTCTGGACTAGAAGGGCAAATATGGAATTTGTCTGTTATCGACGACGAATTGTTTATAGGAGCTCATAATGGTTCATTCATTTTACAGAATAAAAGAACCAAGAGTATAAGTGAAATTAAAGGAGGATGGAATTTTGTAAAAATAGCAGAGAACAAAGACCTGATCCTTCAGGGAACCTATACAGGATTGGTGGTTTATGAAAGAAAAAACGGGATATGGAGATTTAGAAATAAGATCCGGGGTTTTGATGATACTGCTAGAGAAGTTCTGGCAGATAAAAATAATATATGGATATCACATGGATACAAAGGTGTTTTTCGGTTACAATTGGATGCAGATTATACCAAAGTCGTTAAGACTACTCTTTATGATCAACAAAAGGGATTTCCGGGAAACCTGTTTATAAGCCTGTTGAATACAGAAGATCCTCAACTGTTTGGCACTCAACTAGGGGTCTATAATTATGATAAGGATACTGATTCTATGGTTGTTAACAGCAAGTACACAAGTATATTAACCAATCATAATCTGGTTCGAAGATTAACAAACATATCAGAAAACCAAGTGCTTTTTATTCAAGGATATGATAGAGATGATGATATCGGAATTATAGATTTTTCTCCAAACGGAGATTATACCACAGAGCGAGTGCCGTTTCAAAGGCTAAAAACTCAACTGATCCCCGCATTTGAAAAATTTATCACTTTTGAAAATGGTGATCTTGGATTTACTTCCAAAAATGGAATTATTATCTATCGGGAAGATTCTGATGTAGACTACAATAAAGAATTCAATACATTATTGAGAAATGTAATGGTTAAAGATTCTATTATATATGGTAACGTAGAAGATTTTACCGACATCAGAAAAGATTCTATACCCAAACCTATTTCATTTAATCTGAATAGGTTAAGCTTTTCTTTTGCTGCACCTTTTTATGAACATCCGAGTGCTGTCATGTACCAGACCTATTTGGATGGTTTGGATCAAGGTTGGTCGGATTGGGGTACAGAATCACAAAAAGAATATAATTTTTTACCATCTGGAGAATATACCTTTAGAGTTAGGGCAAAAAACATCTATAACAAAATAGGAAAAGAGGCTTCTTTTAAATTTGAGATCAGCCCCCCATGGTATAGGTCCATACCTATGTATTTTGTTTACTGTTCTTTGTTGATTCTTGTTATCTATACTTTTATTCGCATAAAAAATGATCAGCGTATAAAAAGTATGGAAAAATTAAAAATTGCGCATAAAAGAGAAATTGAACTTCAGGAAATAAAATTTGAAGAAAAAAGATTGAAAGCAAAAAATGAGAAAATAAAAAAAGACAATAAATCTCTGAAAGAAAACCTGGATTCAAGGAACAAAGAACTTGCATCATCTGCAATGCAAATGGTTCAAATAGATAATCAACTGCTACAATTAAAGAAATCTTTAGAGGAGATATATAATGAATCAGAGGGCAAGATGCGAAAACAACTTAGAAACACCTTAAAATTGATCGATGATCAAATAAAGGGAGATAGTAACTGGAAACATTTTGAAACACATTTCAACCAGATACATGATAATTCTTTAGAGCGGTTAAAAGAAGAATACCCAGATCTTAATCATAGAGAAATTAGATTATGTGTCTATTTAAAACTAAACTTATCAAGTAAAGAAATTGCCCCGTTAATGGGAATTTCATATCGGGGTGTCGAATCATTACGCTTCAGGGTAAGAAAAAAAATGAACCTGGATACTTCTGTTAACCTCACAGACTATATCATCAGGTTTTAATTCTATTTTTAGCATCAAATCAAGGTCTTAATACACTAAAATTTACTTTGCGTAGTAAAACTGTAGTCTCCCAGTATTTTAATAGTACCCCCATTCTGAAATCTTCAGAATACCCTTCCTAAATTTGGATTATTATAAAAAAATAACCCGATTATTTAACCAAATCATTAATTATAAAAATCATAAATCATGTTAACTTTTAACACAACAAAAGGCATACTCCTGTCGTGCTTCATAGTATGTATAGGATGTTTTACCGTATTCTCACAAAATACAATCCCGGGTAAGTTTGCGCCCATAAATGGTAAGACGATGCTTATCTTAGGTCAGGATCTGGGCTCTGTAGCAGGGTATGTAAACAGTGGGCGGTTCCCTACTCCTGCCGGAGTAACTATGTATACCGATGTATATTCTATGGCCGGATTGAATAGCATTACTAATTATGGAGCCGGTAATATCGGCTCACAAGCAGCATTAGATCAATATCCCAATTCTGCACTTGCTATCGGGTTATGGATGGTGGAAGAAAATGACGGCCAGGGAGAAGATCACCCTAATGGATTAACAGAAATTGTAAATGGTCAACACAATGATGAACTGGATAAGTTTGCAGCTTTCGCTAAAAGAAATGCTCCCAGGCCAATTTACTTAAGAATAGGATATGAATTTGACGGCCCATGGAACAACTATAATCCAGCCAAATATCAAGCTGCATATCGCTATATCGTAAATTACTTGAATCAAAAACAAGTGGCTAATGTGGCTTATGTATGGCAGTCTGCTACCTGGGGGGCTACTCCTGCCAATGGCATAGACAGTTATTACCCCGGGGATCAGTACGTAGATTATGTAGGACTTTCATTTTTCTTTTTTGATGAAAATTTTAATGGAAATAACCTGGAGTATATTCTAAATTTTGCCCGAACCAGAAACAAACCCATCATGATGGCCGAAGTATCTGCGCAATACTATGAATTTGACCAGGGAACCTTCCATCCTTTTGATAACCCCGGTGCTCCACAACAATTAGGAGGACAAGGAATCTGGAATCAGTATTTTAGAGATCAGCTTATTCCATTTGTAGATGATAATAGAGACGTGATAAGAGCAGTTGCCTATATTAACGCCGACTGGCAATCACAACCACAATGGAAGTGGCCCGATGCCAATAATGGCTTTTGGGGAGACACCAGAATTGAAGCAAATAATACAATCGCTACCAATTGGAATACCTATATCAACAATGGTAATTTTCTGCATGGGGGACCTAATCTATTAAGTGATTTGGGAATTACAGGAGGAAATACTCCAACTTGTAATGATGGGATCCAAAATGGTGATGAAACCGGAGTTGATTGTGGGGGAAGTTGCACTCCTTGTTCTACCGGAGGAGGAGATGTAACTGTAAAGATAGAAGCTGAAACCGGAAATTTAACGGGGCAGGCACAGTATTATAATGATGGCTCTGCAAGTAACGGTCTGGGTGTTGCGTATCTTGATGGCATCGGTAATGGATTTACCCTTTCTAACACACCAAAAGCTGACAAAGTAGAGTTTATCTATGCTTCTCAAAATTCCGGAAAAATCTCAGTATTAATAAATGGTCAAGACAAAGGTGATCTTAATTTTACTTCAAATGGAACCTGGGTTGGATCATATACTACAGCTACGCTTAATGTTGTGGTATCTGCAGGAGATACTTTCCAGGTGATCAATAATAATGGAGATGTAGCACTCAATGTAGATTATCTCAATTTTATAAGTCAAAATAACGGTGGTAATGAGCCTTGTACCGGACCCGATATTCCTAGTGCTTTGGTAAGCAAAACCGATGAAAGCGCACAAGGAGCAAATGATGGAAGTATTACATTTAGTTTCTCAGACAACGCAGATAGAACAAATATAGAATTTAGCATTGACGGAGGTGTAACCTATCCCTATAATGTTGCTGATAATAGCGGATCTACTACAGTCTCCAATTTGTCTCCCGGGACCTACCAGGTATACACCAGATGGGGAAACAATGAGTGCCCTCAAAATCTTGGAGAAGTAACAATAAATGCTGGTAATGGTACAGGATGCACAGAGTGCATCAACTTTGATCAAACAGGCACTTCTTCCTTTTCAAACCAGGATAATGCAGCTAATATTACCATCCAGGATGGTGGTACAACAGCTATGTTAACAGATAATACATGGAGAAGAACCAATACAAAATACACTATTACTGCTCATACGGTATTAGCATTTGAATTTCAAAGCACACAACAAGGTGAGATACATGGTATAGGTTTTGATAGTGATGAATCATTGACTTCTTCTCAAATCTTTCAGTTATACGGAACACAAAACTGGGGTAATCGTGATTTTGATTACACTCCAACTGGTTATACTTCCTTTAGCATTCCGGTAGGAGATTTTTATACGGGTACTGATATGTACCTGGTACTGGTTAATGACTTCGATAATGGATCGGGTAATACAAGTAGTTTTAGAAATGTTAGAGTTTTTGAAAATGTAGACACCCCAACATGCAATGATGGAATCCAAAATGGAAATGAGACTGGAGTTGATTGTGGGGGAAGTTGTGAACCTTGTACTGTTGACCCTACATGTAATGATGGTATCCAAAATGGCAATGAAACCGGAGTTGATTGTGGAGGTAGCTGTGAACCATGCAGTACTGGTAACCTAAGCGCAAAATTACTTCCGCCAAATGATAAAATCTTACTTACGCTCGGGCAAGATCTTAAAACGATAAAAGATTACAATGATGGTGGTGTGCAAGGCAAAGGATTCCCTGAAATGGGAGGAACTACTACCTATATCTCATTCTATAGTTTGCTAGACTCACAATTTCCTCAATATGGAGCTTTGGGAGAAACAGCAAACGGAGGAATCGCCACCAACGGAAATGGTTCTACCATCGATGTAGATTGGGGTGCCGGACCTTTAAATGCACGAAGTTCTATTCTGGCGTATCCCAATTCGAGTTTATCTATCGGTTTAAGCATGACCGAAGGAGAATCGACAGCTAATGGTACCAATTATTGGTGTCAGGGATGTTTGGCACAGGTAGGACAAGGACAATGGGATAACCACATCAAAAGATTGGCTTCGTTCTGTAAGCGATATAGTGACAGGGCGATATACCTTAGAATTGCTTATGAATTTGATGGTAATTGGAATGTTGGGTACGAAAACAGAACAAATTATATCAATGCCTTCAGGCGGGTGGTCGATGTGATGCGAGCCGAAGGGGTGACCAATGTAGCCTATGTATGGCAGTCTTCTACATCTCCGGTAGATGATGTGTTGGATATACAATTTGGTGAAGGCAACTTTGGGGATATAGAAAGCTGGTATCCGGGAGATAATTATGTAGATTGGATGGGGATTTCATGGTTCTTAACGGCCGATGAAAGAACTTCAGTTTTACCCGGAATTCCTTCACAGAGAGAAAAAGCCAATGAAGTAGTTGCTTTTGCCCGAAACAAAAACAAACCTGTGTATATAGCTGAATCTACACCTCAAGGGTATGATTTGGTAAATCTGAGTGATTGCAATATTTCTAATGTTTGGGATGGTACTGCAGCGCAAGGTTGTCTAAATAAATCTGCCAGTGGGCTCTGGAATGAGTGGTTTGCTCCTTTCTTCGAGTATATTTATGATAATAGTGATGTAATACGACAGGTACATTACATTAATGCCAATTGGGAAGATGACACCGCTTTATTTGGACAAGGAAACCGAGCTAACGGATATTGGGGTCGTGCAGGAGTACATGTAAACGCTACCCTTGCCAATAACTGGAAATCGGAAATAGATAAACCTGTATGGCTACATGGTAGCAGCTCTCTAAACAGTCAACTATTGCAGTCTCAATTACAATTAGGCAAAAAACATAAGGTAAGTGATGTATCAATATATCCAAATCCATCTGAAGGTGTATTCGCAGTAAGAAGTAGCAACCTCGCAAAAATATGGATCAGCGACTTGAACGGAAGAGTTATAAAAACCATAATGACAAAACCATCAGATCGGGAAATAAGCATCGATTTGAACCATGTAGAAAAAGGAATGTATCTACTAACAATGCTTCATACTAACAAGACTAAAACTACAAAACCACTAATCATTAACTAATACATAACAAAACTCTTCACAAACTCAACAAACACTCAAGCTGAATAGTTTTTTATGATAAGAGACCGTCTTAAAAGTATGTAGGCGGTCTTTTATTTTGAATACTGTTTGATCTAAACAATTTATTTTAAGTGATGTTTTATTTCTTTTTTTCCTATGGAAAAACATAGATGTAGCAACAAAATATATGCCGTTCTTGCAGGCAAGCCTGTAGTAACTGCATTTTTTAATGCCACGGAAGGTCTTTTTGCTGCCACGGATGAAGTTCTAGCTGCCCTAAATGAGCATAAACCTGCTTTACTTGACACTAAAGCTGTCCTAAATGAGAGTAAAGATGCTTTACTTGACATTAAAACTGTCTTATTTGACGATTTAGCTGTCCTAAATAAGAACAAAGCTGTCTTATTTGATGATCTAACTGCCCTAAATGAGCACAAAGCTGCCTTAATTGAAGCTTTTACTGTGTTTAGCACCATTTCCCGGTTGACAACCATAGTATTTCTGAGGTATTCTCTTCTACATATCTGGTCTGGGACACTATACTTTTTAACATGACAGCAAAGAAGAGGTACATGATTGTAGCAACATCGGTACTGATTGCTATCGGGGACAGCGAGGGTAGCGATTACATGGTAGTAGTGATTATAGACAAAGGCAGTACCAGCAGCCTTTCCGTCCCTGATCCTGATGTTAATCGGGATCAGTACCGCCCTGGCCGTCAGCTACGGTGTGTACACATCTTTTAATATAAAGAGTTAAGCCTAGCCTATGACATCCCTGCGGCAGGCAGGCTCACCCTCTCCACCACAGCTCGCCCACAACGATGTTGTGTCGCCTTCAAAGGGAGAGGGGCCAATTCTAACAATAATTTTATTTTTAAAGTTAGTATTGAAAGCCTCCCTTTGAAGACGACATAGCGATAGCTATGGGCGAGCTGATGTATGGCAAAAAGGGATGTTTCACTAGGGTTCTGTGTTAAATTAGTTGATACAAAATAGTTTATTATGAGTATCAATCGCTTTTAAGCGCCATATTTGTGGGTAAGCGGTAGCTGATGGCCAGACAGGGATTAAGGTGAAGGTAATTACTATGAAGACCCTCATCCTACAACGCTCCAGCCCGCCCATTGCTATCGAAATGTCGTTCCCAGAGAGAGAAGGGACCAATTTAGATTATAAATCACTGACTTATTGATTTTTAGATCGAACTCGGGTTATAAAGAAGTATAGCTAACACCTATTTTCTTCTTTAAATAGGGCGCTAGTTTTTCATACACGGGAATAAATACCTTTGCTTTTATATTTTCTACATCCTGAGGGTAATATACCTTATTCACTTCATAACGAGCACTGCCAAGCAGCTGATGCATATGCAACATCTTAAAATCAACTACTTCTTTAATATTTTTGCCTAAATCTTCACAACCAAAAATCCCAGGGGCATTAGGCACAGAAATTAATAACTCATTCAAATCATCATCGTCCAGGGCCAAATCATGCAATACCATAAGAAAAACTTGTTCGTATAGATCTCCGGCCCCTAGGCTCCAATCTGTTTTGGGTTCTTCTTCTTTGGCCAAAGTACTTAAGGAAAAAGATTCTTTAGGATCAATTCCCAGAACTTTAAATAAACCATTCAAATCACCTTCTACTCCTCCATGAGTTTTAATGAGGTTACTGATATTTTGTTTTTCAAGATCGCTTAGAATACCATTTACCATATATTCATACCCCAATAGCAACAAAGCCTCTCTCATTGCTTTATATTTTTTTGGGTGTTCTTTCTTCATTCTTATAAAAACACCCCTGGCGGTTGCAGTACCCATCGCCATATTAGAAATTAACAACTCTGCGCCAAAAGCATTATCTGCAATACGACGAATTCCTCCTGAACTTAATTTCTGATCAGACCACTTTAAAAAATCAAATCGATCAGAAAATGTTTGTCCTTCAATAATTTCTCTCATTCTTAAGACATGTTTATAGGATAATGCTTCGCCATTGGGTCCGGCAGCTTCATTATCACCAAAAACTCCCGGCCAGTTCATATTGGTTCCCCAGACGGGCCTTGGCCTTTCTCCATGACATCTAATACAAGATTCCGGACTTCTGTGAAGCTTGGGTTTTTCTTCTGTAAAATCAAACTGAGAGAACTCCCAGATGCCATTGTCTTCATTTAGTTCTGCACAATCTAATAAATCGTATTTGGGATCATCAGGTTTGGTGCTGATATTCATTAAAAATGTACCGTCGGGACCAAATAAAACTATTCTCGGGAATCGTAAATTAGACTGCCCTTCTCCTTTGGTATGCTCTACCAGAGAAAAATTATTTCTATAATGAACAGGAAGTTTATTGAGTAGCTCTACAATGGTTTTGATATTATTTTTTTGAATAAAACTCATAATACCATTAATAGTCATTTCGGGATCTCCTTTTTTTGCAGGAGGATTCAAACTACTTAATTCAACTATAACATCATGTACAGCATTAGGACAAAGAAGTTTTCCATGAACTTCTCCTCCACTGCTTATATACGGTACTTTGGACAGCTTTTTTACGTTTGCGTCAGAGTTACAACCGGTCACAAATATGAAAACAAATACTAAACAAAGACAATTTGATACTAACCTCATTAATCCTATTTTTTTAGCAAAAAAACAGAATTTTATCTAAAAAAATAGCCTTGTATTTGCATTTAGCACAAAATGCGTGGTAAAAGTGTATGAGTTAGGAGGTATAAAAGTATTATTGACTATTCATAAAAGAGGTTTTTTATCGAAATTAGCTAAAACGATTAAGATCATAAATTTTTAATAAAAGTATTAGCAATAAACTTTAAATAAACAACTAAAATTAATAAAAATGAAACGTGTATTTAATTTTACCATTTTCTCTGTACTATTTTTAACGCTAATAGTAGTTTCTTGTGAAAATGAGGAAGAAGCCCTTGGGACTTCTGTATCAAAGATTATTACCCCAGATGGGAAATCAAGTTGTCCCGACTCACATCCATTTGAAGCGTGTGGACAATGTTGGACCGATGCCAATCAGGCACAATCTGCAGGTTGTAATGAAGATGGCAATGGTGGTGGAGGTGATAATGGCGGCGGAGGTCAAAACAATGACTGTCCTCCTTCACACCCTTACGCTGCTTGTGATCAATGCTGGGCAGATGCAAATCAAGCCCAATCTGGTGGTTGTAATGAAGACGGAAACGGCGGCGGCGATGGTAATGGAGGTGGCGACGGAAACGGCGGTGGTAATAACGGAGGCGGAACACCTTGTGGAGATTACAACTACAATCCAAACAATACAACCTGTGTGATTATTGTTGCCAACGGAAGTGGATGTATGAACAGTGACGGCTTATTTGTAAGTTCCAAAGGAGTTGTTAGCAACCCTTGTAATACAAAAGAAGCTGTTTTAGATATTGAAAGAAATTTAGGAATTGATATTGAAAATCAATTTATTGAACAGAGTGGTTATCAAGGAAATGTTCCTTCTATCAACCCTACAATGACAAAAAGTGACTTTATCATATATATGAAGGCTTTATTTATAAATATCAATATTAATGGTAAAACAGGTGATCAATTTGCTACTGAATTTGCAGATTTACTGGACACTAATAATGATGGTATTTTAACAAGAAATGAAGCGAGCATGGCTAAAGGTGCTGATCCTCGTCAAGTATTAAACCTTGAACCTATCTTTGGTATCGATGGTGGACTTGCAACAGACGATGTATTGGCATACGTTGGACTATATCTAGGTGATGGTGCATTAGATAAATATGCAGGAGACTTACCTCAGACAGTTCAAGATAATATGGCAAACTTTACCAGAACATGGCAACCTGGTGTAAATGCAGCATCTAAAAGATATGACTCGAATAAATAAATCCCCCGATAATAATTATTCACAACACATTGTTGTGTATTGCCCTAAATAGATAAGTAAGGGTTTGGTTATAAAACTACCAAACCCTTATTTCTTTATAGTTTTATTGCTATTTATCAAATGTTCTTATAAATTGACAGCACATATATTTATCCAATGGCGAAGAAGAAAAGAATAACATTAAAGGATATAGCTAACGAATTTAATGTTTCGATTGCTACGGTTTCTAAGGCGCTTAACGATAGTTATGAGATAAGCACAAAAACTAAAGCTAAAATCCAGGAGTATGCAAAAGAACACCACTATAAACCCAATAGTATTGCTTTAAATTTACAAAACAAGAAAACTAAAACTATAGGGGTTATCATACCAAATATTTTGAACCATTTTTTTACCAAAGTATTTGTTGGTATCGAAAAAACAGCAACAGAAAAAGGATATAATCTCATTACCTGTATTTCTAATGAATCCTATGAAAAAGAAGTAAGTGCAATGGAACTTCTTAAAAACTCTGCTTTAGATGGTTTCATATTATCTATAGCCGAAGAAACACAGGTAAAGCAAAATTTCAGTCATTTCCAAAATACGATCAATCAAGGTATTCCTATCGTTATGTTTGACCGCGTTACCAATGAAATTGAGTGCGACAAGGTTATCGTAAACGACAAAGAGGGGGCGTACAATGCGACCAATCATTTTATTGAAACCGGCTGTAAAAATATAGCTATTGTGTCTACGATCCATAATTTAAGCGTAGGGAAATTACGGTTGGAAGGATACAAAAAAGCACTTCAGGAAGCGAATATTCCTATCGATGAAGCATTAATTCTAAAAGTGGATGAATTTAATGACATCGACACTTTACTAAAAATTCTACTAGGTTCTAAAAAAGTCGATGCGATGCTATGTCTTGAAGAAGATTCTGCGGTTAGCACCTTAAGAATGGTTCGCTCAAAAGGATATAAAATACCTGAAGACATTTCAATAATTGGTTTTACAAATGGTGTTTTACCCAGGCATGTTACTCCAGCAATTACAACAATCAGTCAGCATGGAATTTATTTGGGCGAAACAGCGACTAAAATGCTTATTGAGAAATTAGAGAATGAAAATTCAGAAACTTCTCACACTACAAAAGTGATTAAAACCAATCTTATTGAGCGTGAATCTACAAAACCTCTCCCTTACTAAATATCATTATTAATATAAAAACATATATTCGTTTTAACATGTATAAGTAGCCCTGCTATGTAGTTCAAAAAAGCCATCATCTGGGGTCAAAACCCCTAATTTTTGCCTCAACGAAAAAAGTTTAAACCAGTTCACTTAAAAAACAACATATTACACAAAAATATTATTTTCAACAAAAAAATCCTGCCGGTCTCATTCGTAACCAACAGGATTTAGGTATTGGGGTATTAAAATCCCTTTTTTATGTTATTCTATAGTATACCGACCCCAGGGATATTTTCTAATACAATAACATCTACTTCTCCAGATATGGATAAATCATTTTCACTATCGTTATTAACCCCATCGACATCAAAGGAGAATGAGAAATTGAGATTATTTGTATCATCATTAAAATTGAAATTGGTAATGCTAAAATTAGATACAGGTGGTTCTATGCCTTGATTATCAAAAATTTCATTTAATTGCAGTACTACTAGATCCTCAAAAATCATATTATATTCGTGGAGCTCTAATTCAAATTCGAATTCCTGAGTGTCGGTTCCCGGATTAATTACATTAAGTGTAATTCCGGCCGTAAATTCTTGAGAATCGTCATCCGGAGTATTTAGAAATCGTAATAGATTAAAGGTAATATCACCTGTTTCATTTGTGGTAAATGAATTGAAATTGATAAGCGAATTCGCATCAATAGCAGTAAATGCTAAAGTTTTAGTATCTGTAAATGCTTCGTTATTATCTTTTCTGGTTCCATTAAGAGTAAGATTGATACTTCCAAATTGAGTAAGTTCTTCAAAACCAACGCCATCTTGCCCGTTGGCACCATCTGTTCCATCAACACCATCAATTCCATTAGCTCCATCTAAACCATCAGGCCCGACTGCACCATCTTCACCTTCACAATTGGTTAGGCATACCCCAAGAAAACCAATCAAAAGGATTTTATATATTGTTGTTACATGTATATGTTTCATTTTTACGTTTATTTTAATAGTTTTTAATGTATTATAATTCTTCTACTACTCCTTGTATTTCTCTTAGCAATATCACATCTACTTCTCCTGATACCGACAGCTCATTACCTGTAGTATTTCTGTTTGCAGGTACATCTAGTGTAAATGAAAACGTAAGCGCATTTGTTTCGTTATTAAAATTAAAATTTGTGATATTAAAATTCTCTATGTCTGCATCACTGCCTACAAATGTTGTTATATCAAGTACAGTGAGATCTTCTGAAATAACGGGGTATTGAAATATGCTAAAAAGTGATAGATTAAATTCTGGAGCCGTATCTGGGTTTGTAACTAATAGACTAAGTGTCGTACCAACGCTTTGGAATTCTTCGCCACCGGGAACACTCAGAAATCTTCCGAAGTCAAATTGTAGAGAAGACTCCTCGACAATAACTGAATTTGATTGTGGTAAAATTTCTGGAGATAAAGGTGTGAATCGAAATACATTGCTATCGGTAAAAGCTACATCATCTGGTCTTGTGCCTTCTAGGGTAAGCGTTATACTTCCAAACTGTGTAAGTTCATCAAAACCTAATCCATCAGTTCCGTCTGTTCCGTTAATTCCATCGGTTCCATTAATGCCATTACTAGCATCTTGTCCTGCTGGTCCTATTTCACCATCTTCGCCTTCGCAATTGGCAAATAATACCCCAAAGCAACAAATAAAAATTGTTTTATATATGTTGATATGATTAAATCGTTTCATGATTTTTTGTTTTTTGTTATTGTTTAAAGTTCTATGCTATCTATATCTTCTACGACTATGACATCTACTTCTCCAGAAATGGTTAAATCATTACCCGTATCATTATTTGCTGCATCGACATTAAAAGAAAATGAAAATGTAACCGCATTGGTCTCATTATTAAAATTGAAATTGGTTATACTAAAATTTGTAACCCCTATTTGATCGTTATTAAAATCATCCCTAAAACCAAAGTAGGTGAGATCATCAAAAATCATTGTATAATCATCTACGAATAAATCGAATTCAATGGTTTCATCAGCTTCTCCCGGGTTAGTAAGAACAAGGAAAACCTCTATTTCTGAACCCTGAAAATCGTCATCAGGTGCACTTAAAGTCCGTTCTATACTAAACTCTAAACTGTTTTCTTCAATTTCTACATTGTTAAAACGGTCAATATCTTCTACAGCGGTAAATTTAAATTCATCGGTCTTGGTAAAAGGAATATTATCGGGTCGTGTTCCCTCTAGTGTAAGCGTCATACTTCCAAATTTGGTGAGTTCATCAAAACCAACACCATTTTGACCATTGGTTCCATTGATACCGTCTGTTCCATTAACGCCATCAACCCCGGCAATACCATCTTGTCCGGCAGGGCCGATATCACCGTCTTCACAATTGGTGGATAAAAGCCCCAATACACCAATTACAACTGTTCGTAATAAAAAGTTTTTCATTGTTTTCATTTTAAAAAATTATTTAATGTTTGAATGATGGAGCAAATAACCGTATATAAAAGCTTGCGAATGAAATTAAAATTCGTGAAAGGGAAAAAATGACTTTAAAAAGGAAAAAATAACATTGAATACAGCCAAGTATTTTTCAGTTTTGCGGGTAATTATAAATAGACACTCAAAGAAGAGGTTTCTTTCTAAAATGAAAACATGTTAGGGCTTTTGAACCCGTTTTATGCATTAGAACTTCGTGATGAAGCTTTCAGATGCAATAAAATATGACATTTTCTAAGTTTTAGCATAGCACCGCTACGGTTAAACTTAAAAATGTAGCGTAGCGCTATATTTTGCAGTAGCTGGAAGCTGTAATACCTGCCCGCCTATTTGCCGACACAGGTAGATACGCAGGCGGGGATTTTCTAATGCATAAAACGGGTTGAATATCTAAAAGAAGAAAGAAAAGGCTATTTGTTTATGTATATGTAGTTGGAGGTAAAAGGTAAGCTTTGTATCATTACACTAACAAGAGTTTTTAAAATCTCGTAGCATAGGTTGTTAGGATTTAATTAGTTCTGTATGCTAAATTTAAAAACACTGCGATTTTCATAGAGTTCTCCTGCTTTTATGAGAGCTGATGGGAAATTGCTATGATTTGGAGCATCAGGATAGTTTTGGGTTTCAAAGCATATCGCAGGAAACTTACTGTACTTTACTCCTTTTCTAAAGTTCCAATCCGGAAACTTTTCCTGGGTATAAATCACCACCGCAGGTTGATTGGTAACTACTTCCATATGAATTCCGGTATGTGAAGAGCTAATTGCAGCTTTTGCTTCTTTTTCAGGGTCAAAAATGAAGGTGTCATCAATTATACCTTCATTTTCAAGTGTATTTAACTCTTTAGAAGTAAGAAAATCAAGTTTTGTGCCCACTACAGGTTTTATAATTCCTGTGGGCAACTGTTTTTTATCTACCTCAAGGTAATTAGAACAGTTTAATTTCAGGGTATGGTCGGTAATCGTATTTGCACCACTTAGATTATAGTAAGCATGATTAGTAAGATTAACTACCGTGTCCTGATCTGAAATCGCCTGATATTTGATTTTCAATTCGTTATCATTAGTTAATTGATAAATCACTTTAACTCTAAGATTGCCGGGATACCCTTCCTCCAAATGTTCGCTCAGGTATGAAAGAGAAACCGATAATTCATCTTCGTCTATATAATCTATGTCCCAAACTCTTTCGTCAAAACCATTTCTTCCGCCATGTAAATGAATACCATCTTCATTATAAAGTGGGTAATCAATATCATGTACAATGATCTTTTCATTAGAAATCCTCCCGGCATATCTTCCGATAGAAGCGCCTAAGAATTTGGATATTTTGGCTTTTGATTTTTCGACATAATCCTTTAGGGATTCAAAACCGACAACAACATTAACCAGTTTTCCATCTACATCCGGGACTTCTAAACTCATAATAGTTGCAGCAAAATTGGTAATACGTAATCGCATCCCGTTATCATTTTTCAGCGATAAAACCAGGAGTTCTTTTTGATTATGAATACCAAATGACTTCTGTTTTATTTTTCTCTTTTTTGTCTTCAATTTCAAATTTTTTATTGGCTTTTCTTCCAAAGTTTATCATATAATTCTGGAGAAGATTTAATATATTTTGGATCAGATGTAATTGTTTTCCAACGCTTACTTATCGAATCACTAAGGTGTAATCTTGCATCTATATTCTTAAAAGTTGGGTTATCAAACCACATACGGTGCGAATCCCAATGGCAATTTATATAATGAACCGCTTTTACAACATCTGGATTATCGTCAATAGTTTTGAAAAAAGGAATAAACCATTTCTCCCAGGCTTCTTCTGCTTGTTGTGGATTACTTAATTGTGTTTCTATGGTGTTCCCAGTTGTTTTCGCATCTACATCTGAAATCGTTGGAGAAGCTTCAGCTATAAATACCGGTTTTCCTTTTTGACGTGCAAATTCAATCATTTTTTGATCTTCCCAACGGTTAAAAAATGAAAATCCTAACCAATCTACATACTCATCGCCAGGGTACCAGGCCTCTAGTTGTCCATCTTTCGGAGACATAAAACCAGTAGATTGCCATACATAAGCAGTGTTGGTTACTCCTTTGGCTCTAAGCATGTCCACCATTCTTTTATATGCTTTTATGGTACTTTCCTGATCATAATGATTCCATGGTTCTCCGTCGAATTCATAGGCAATACGCAAAAACACAGGCCTCCTCCCTAAAGATAATAAAAAATCTGCCAGTTTATTGATGTATTTATCATGAGTACCATCGGCCACTTTTTCTTCATGATTTACAAACTGAAGTCCTATTGCCAGAGCCATATTTGCATAATCTGGGTCATCTAATTGTAAGGTTGCATTATAGTCATGATCACCCCAATCATGAGTCTCCCATAAGCCGTCTAAGCCTTCCTGAATTCTCCCAAAAGAGTTCTCACCTGGATTTATATTGGTATAGGTGGTCCAACCTGCCGGTGTATCAAAATGATCCAGGTATCCGTCATTATATTTTTCGAGGCCGCCAACAGCTTCTAATTCCTGTCCAACAAAAAGTAGCACTTCACCTTCATTAGGTTCAAATTTGGCAAGTTTTCTTTTTAATGTTTCAATCTTTTCTTCTTTTACCTCTTTTTCTAAAACGGTTTTAGCCTCAGGAGTATTTTTACACCCCAAAATACTTAAAACACTCAATACTAAAATCATCCTTTTATACATCATCCTATTTTTAGTGTATTTCTTTATACTCAAACCAATCAAAATCGGCATGTTTTCTATTGTATGCCAAATCCTGGCAACACATTCCTACAAACATTCCTGTAAATGCCGGCCTATATCGCTCATCTCTATCCCGTACATAATCGTCTGATAATATGCTGGCATCCAAAACCGCTCCTATCTTATGAAAATTGATTTCCTGATCAATACTGTAGTAAAATTGAAGTTGATCATGATTAAGGATCCCTTTCAAAACAATACTCTTTTCAGCTGTAATATCAATTTCCTGTTCTTGTTCTGACATGGTGAAATGATCTGAAGAAATGATTCTCAGTAACTTTGTTGTTCCATCATAATTAGAAGTTACATGCAGATAATGATAATGCCCTGTATTGTAATAAAATATGAGCCCTGCCATTTCCAGAATATCATTTGGATCAAATTCTATTGAGGTAGATGCTTCTACCTTAAAATGTTGTACTCTTCTGGCTATTAAAGCCTGTGTATGTGTAGAAGTAAGGCTTTCTTTTCCTTTAAGCCGAAGGAAACCTTTTCTTTCCTGAAGTGAAATCCAACGTTCATCTTTAGGAATTCGTAAGGATTGAAAATCTATACTGAGTTCTTCTGAATCAAAATGATCTCTTATCGGAATATTTTTAAATGGATATTCTTCAACATCAGGTCCGGGAACTTGTTGTCGAGGCAATTGTGATCCGCTTTTGAGATATGGCCAACCATCTGCTTTCCATTCTATTTCTTCAATCGCTGTTTCTCGGCCTAAAATACATCGCCCATGTTCTGATAATGGCCTTCCTACTAAGAATACAAAATACCATCTTCTATCTGCTGTTTCTACAACATCACCATGTCCTGATTTCTGAAGCTTATGAGATGGGTTCGACGTACAATTAATAATTGCCGTATCTGGATGCATTTCATAAGGACCAAGTAAAGATTTTGATCTGGTAATAGATTCAGCATGACCATATTCTGTTCCGCCTTCGGCGAGTAATAAATAATAATATTCGCCTTTCTTAAAAATATGTGGCCCTTCGGTACAACCAAGAGATGATCCGGAATGTAAATACGCTACATCGCCTACCAATTGTTTTTGAATAGGATCATATTCTTGTAACTCTATTCCTCCAAAAAGTTTGTTCTTCCTATGATCCACCAGCATATTCAGGAAGTATTTTTTTCCATCATTGTCATGAAACAAGGATCCATCAAATCCCCTAGAACTCAAATAGACAGGATCTGACCATTCCCCGGTAATGTCTGTAGTAGTCACCAGATAATTGGGAGTATCTTTCCAGGCTCCGTCAAATGACCGTACATTTGAATACACCAAATAGAATACTCCATTATCATACGACAGGCAAGGTGCCCAAACTCCGCAAGAATCAGGATTCCCTTTCATATCCAATTGAGATACCCTGTTAAGTGGTTGCGCAATTACTCTCCAATTTTTAAGATCTCTTGAGTGGTGTATTTGCACCCCCGGGAACCACTCAAACGTAGAGGTAGCAATATAGTAATCCTTACCTACTCTAATGATCGAAGGGTCTGGGTTAAAACCTCTTAATATTGGATTTTTGATCATACTTTTAATTTGTAATCAAATCTTTTTCTATTTGTTCCAGCGATTTTCCTTTGGTTTCTGGTAAAATTTTAAGTAAAATAAAGAAACCAACCAATGCGATTACACCAAAAATCACAAAACTTATAGCGTTACCCAAGGTAGCAAGTTCCCATGGGAATATTTGTTGTACTACCCAACTGGCAAATGAATTTACAAATCCAATAAACCCGATGGCAAGTCCTCTATACCTATTTGGATACATCTCTGATAACATTACCCACATCACCGGACCCAAAGAAAACGCAAAACATGCAATAAAGCCTAAAATCCCTATTAAAACTAGGGTTGCATTCATATTGGTTGCTGCTTCAAGAATTGCTCCTTCATTTTTTGCATACACCTGTGTTCCCAAGGATTCTTTCATTACATTCTTAAAATCAACATCATTATTATATACTTTACCTGCGATTGGGATAAGTTTTTGTTGATCAACGCTTTCTAATTGTTCTATTTCTGTTTGAGTAAGTTGATATGTTGCCTGGTTAAATCCATACCCGCAAAGTAATAAACTAATAGCAATGCCACCAATACCTATTAACAGCAATGGTCTTCTACCCAATTTATCAATCAAAAACATGGCCACAATGGTAAAAACCACAGTTGTAAAACTCAATAAAACACCAGAGGCGAATGCAGCATCGGTACCTATTCCTGTTTGTTTAAAAATCGATGTGGCATAAAAATAAATCGCATTGATCCCAGTAATCTGCTGTAAAACACCTATGGTGAGGCCAACAATAAGGATAAAACGAATAGCCGGTTTAAACAATTCAGAAATTGATGCGTTTTTATTACCTTTCTCTTTGTTGATATTGCTTGTTATTGTTTCAACTTCGAGATCGGCCATAGTTTTACCGTGTAACTTCACCAACACTTCCTTTGCTTCTTCTATTTTTCCTTTTACAAATAACCAACGTGGACTTCGCGGTACAAATAATAACAATATCAGATATAATACCGCGGGTATTAACTCCACTCCCAGCATCCATCGCCATACGCTTTCATCGGTAAAAAAACCACCTTCAATATTGTTAAGACCGTTCAAATAATTATTACAAAGAAATGCACCAAAAAAACCCAATACAATGTTTAATTGTTGTATCGATACTAGTTTTCCTCTGTTTTTTGCTGTAGAAATCTCTGCAATATAGGTAGGAGCAAGTATCAATGCCGCTCCAAAGGCTAGTCCTCCTATCATTCTGGCAATCCATAACATATGATATGATAGTGCGCAGGCAGATAATAAAGCAGATAATGCATATAGAAATGCTACCATTAGCAGTATTTTTTTTCTTCCAATAAGATCACTTAACCTACCTGCGATTAGCATAGCAATCATAGCTGCAAAAGACGGACTACTCACCGCCCAACCGAGCTGACCAACACTTAAATCAAATTGCGGACCTGCGTATTCCATAACTCCAGAAATAATTCCCGCATCAAAACCAAAAAGAAATCCCCCTAAGGAAACTACAAATGCTATAAAAAGTGTTTTTCTTGACATATAATTTTTTAAACGTTCAATGTTAAAGTGTATTCAATTCCTTTTCTGAAGGAAATTTTAATCCTGTTTGTTTTCTAACTTCATCTACAATTTTAATAAGATCAAGGCTATTTTGATGAGACCAGATATCGCTTTGGATTTTTTGAGACCATATACATCGATGACATTCCTCTATTTCATACGTAAATCCTTTTCCTTTGGTTGGAAACTGATATGTTACCTTATGATTATTTTTAATAACAGCATACGATTGTGTTTCATGCCATATTGCATTTAAACGAATTCTGCCTTCTGTACCACTAATCGTAGCGATCATATCGGATGGAGACACAAAACTACTATGCAATATTGCTTGTGAATCCTCATATTGCAAAATCATAGACGTTTGTTTGTCTGCTCCCGATTCATAAAAATTAGCAGAAGCTAATACGCTATCTGGTGTTCCTAAAACTACATAAGCCAAAAACAATGGATATACACCCATGTCCAGTAGTGATCCGCCTCCCGTTTTTATATCGATCATTCTTTCTTGAGGAGTCCCTACATTAAAAGCAAAGTCGGCATTGATATACTTCACCTCTCCTATTTCTCCATTTTTAATCTTTAATAGTGCTTCCTGAACTGAAGGATTAAAACGTGTCCAGAAAGCTTCCATAAAAAATTTATGCTGCGCTCTGGAGGTTTCTATCATCTGCAAAGCTTCGCTATAATTTAGTGCTACCGGTTTCTCACAAAGCACATGTTTATTGTGTTCTAAAGACTTTATTGTTAAACTAGCATGTGAATCATGCGGAGTAGCAATATACACTATATCAATATCTGGGTCTGCTATTAATTCATCATACGATCCATAGGCTTTTTTGGCAGTATAGTGTTGGGCAAAGCTTTGGGCTTTATCAATGGTTCGTGACCCAACTGCAGTTAATTCTGCATCAGGTATCATTTTCAGGTCTTTAGCAAATTGATGTGCTATATTACCCAAACCTATTATCCCCCATCGTATTTTTCTATACTCAGCCATTAAAAGATTTATTTTTTCACCATAAATGGAATGTTTCCTCCTCCTGCTTTGCCTTTATTATCGTACACATATACCAAAATACGGTATTCGCCTTCTTGTGGTGTTATAAAGTTGAATGTATCTCCTTTATCGGAAATAACCTTAACAATAACTGCAGGTGGTTCTATTTCTTTTTCTCCTCCCTGACTTCTGGTAATGACTTCTTTTGAAATTACCCATTTATACACTAAAGTATCATTATCTGGTTCTGAAGCGAATACTTCTGCTGTGTATTTTTGATCAGGTTTTAAGTATACATTATCGGTAGCCTTTTTACCATCCAGGAATAAGGAATCTACTCTTGGTGCCCGGTTTTCGGGATATTTGCCAGTCCATAGTTTGGTTAGGTTGTCTATGGTTTCTGTTTGACTTCCGTCTTTATGAAACATCCCGTACCAGGTTGGTGTACGTTCTTGTTTCTGCCCCCACTCGAAGGCAAAACCACCTAAACATCTACCAGATTTGTTATTAATAAGTCCTTTTTCTATTCTCTTTAAAATACCGTCTGCTTTTGGGCCACTGACTTCTTCTATTTCTCTATTCCATGCTGTTTTTGGCATTTCCCAGAATCCCATGGGACCAAATTCTGTAATCATATACGGTTTTTGAATGCCTGTATTTTTCATACTTTCTTCTACATTTTCCAGGTCTCCATATACCTGTACAGATACGATGTCGACTTGTGGGCATCGTTCTAAAGCTACTTTTAAATGCTCTTCTATTACACCCGCAAATGTGAGTGTCACTGGATGATTTGGATCCTCCTGGTGTATAAAATCTACGATATCTGCCATAGCATCATACACTTTTGGATTTACCGCTTTTAAGGTTTCGTCTTCATTAAAAAGTAAATTCAATTCATTACCCACTACCCAACACAATACGTTAGGGTGGTTTTTATACTTTTTTATAATTGTTTTTACTTTTTCAAATTGTTTCGCAACTGCTTCGGTATCATTATAATCAAAACCATACAATTCTTTTCCTATACTAATACCCATAGCCACCATAAAGTTATACTTTTCGGCTGCAGCCAATTCTTGTTCTGCATTTTTTACTGTCCAGGTTCTGAAAGCATTGCCTCCGGCTTTATGTAAAGCTTCAAAATCATGACCATCGGCATAATTAATACCTACGCCTTTTATTTCAAATTTTTCGCTATTTATATAAAAACTATACTGTCCTTCTACTTCTTTCACCTGAACCAATGAAGGATTACTGTCATTACCTTCTTTTTTCTGACCTGTTGTTATGCAAGAGAAAAAAAACATGCTAATAAAAGCTGAAAAAATATGTTGTTTTATCATTTAGCTACGTTCTTCTATTATCTCACTTGTTGAAAACTTATAGCGCATATTGCGATACACACAGATATCGGTTATATCTTCCGGAGTACCTTTTGGAACTGCTCTAAAATTAGACGAAATCCTATCTTTCTTTACCGGCATTACCCTATGCCAACAATGGCCATGCAAGAATATTACTGTTCCTTTTTTTGGTTTAAAAACCAATTGACCTTCTAGATCTTCATTAGGGATCCCAACAGGAAGCATTCCTGCTTTATGGGTTTTAGGAAAAATAACGATTTCTCCACCTGTTTCATCTGTTATATCGTGTGTGTATACCAATCTATTAAGGTTATACTGCATTTTATCATCTGGGGAACAGTCTTGATGCCACGCCTGACCTATACTACCTCCTTTAGAAAACATCATCATACAATACAGGTTATTCCATCCTTCTTTCAAAATATGATCTGTAATTGCATTAAAACGTTTGTTTTTATCAATACCATCAAAATATGATTTACCTTCTCTGTAAGGAAACCATGGGATAACTTCTACAGCAGATTTTGTGATAAACTCATCTGTATGTTCCCAATCTGGATTAACACCATAATGATCAAGTATGATGTTGTTATACTTATCCATTAATTCATTGCTGAAAAAGTTTTCGAAAATAACAAAACCATTTTCCCAAAACTCTTCTATTAATAAATCCTCATCCATATCGCTGTATTTTATTATCAATGATATTATACTTGCATCGATTGTGCGTCTTCCAAAAATTTCTTCAACCCACTATCTGTTAATGGGTGTTTCAATAATCCTTCTATGGCCGAAAGTGGACCTGTCATGACATCTGCACCAATTTTGGCGCAATTCACCACATGCATTGTATGTCTTACTGATGCAGCAAGAATTTGTGTTTCAAAACCATAATTATTGTATACTCTTCGAATCTCATCTATCAATAGTAAACCGTCTGTGGATATATCGTCTAATCTTCCTATAAATGGAGACATATAAGTCGCTCCGGCTTTTGCAGCCAGTAAGGCTTGCCCACAAGAAAAAACGAGAGTACAATTCGTTTTAATTCCCTTATCTGTAAAATATTTTATGGCTTTTATCCCATCTTTTATCATCGGTATTTTGACTACAATTTGTGGATGCAATGCCGCTAATTCTTCTCCTTCTTTGATCATCTCATCAAGAGTAGTTCCTATAACCTCTGCAGAAACGTCTCCTTCTACGACTTCACAAATATTGCGATAGTGGTTTAATATATTTTCTTTTCCGTTTACACCTTCTTTTGCCATTAGGGATGGATTTGTAGTTACCCCATCTAATACTCCAAGCGCTTGTGCTTCTTTAATCTGATCTAAATTTGCTGTATCTATAAAAAATTTCATCTGTTATATATATTATTTTCTAATTGTCAGATGGAATTCGCCATCTTTTGCCTTGGTTACTATCGGCCCCTATCGAAATGGCTTATTTCATTCTCTCTAGTTTTATCCTACAAAGTAGGATAGTATGGTTATTACTATAAGTACTAATAAAACAGACAGGATGATGTCTGATAATGTAATACTTTCTTTATTCTCTAATTTATGTTCTTTGGTTAATGTACCTAAGGATAATCCTGCTATTGCTGCATAGCTTGGCGGATTAGTAAACAGACTCACTGTAATACATATGACTACAGAAAAAATGAACATAAAAATTGCCATATGCGCAAAATTTATGATTGCAAACTGATAGGCAATTCCTGACAGATCGTCTTTAAATATTTCTGCCGTAATTCTTAATGCAGCCACTATCAGGCCCGAAAACAATGTTACTATCGCCGCTTTAGAATTCACCCTTTTCCATAGGACTCCAAGCAAAAATACGGCTGTGATCGGGGGAGCGATATAGGATTGTACACTTTGTAAATATTGATATAAAACACCGCCTCCGATTTTATTCATGATCGGAATCCAAATAATTCCCATAACTACCATCATTACTGTAGCCAGTTTTCCAACGTTTAGTAATCGTCTTTCTGAAGTATATGGTTTCAATTTTTTATAGATATCGATCGTAAAAATTGTAGAACAGGAGTTAAACACCGAAGCTAGCGAACTCATTAACGCCGCCATCAGTCCTCCTGCTACAAGTCCTTTAAGCCCTACGGGTAATAATGTTTTCACTAATATCGGAAATACCTCATCTGCTTTTTCATAGGTCAATACCCCTTGTTTAGCCAATGCAAATGCTATAATACCGGGAATAAGAAATATAAAAATGGGTAAAATCTTAAGGTATGCTCCAAATATGGCTCCGCGCCTACCTATTTTAATATTATTGGCTGCCAGGGTACGCTGTACAATATATTGATCTGTACACCAATACCAGATACCAACAATTGTACCGCCAAAGAGTAGGCCTGTCCAGGGGAAATCGGGATCACTCATTGGTCTCCACATATTAAAATGATCTGATCCTACTGTTTCTTTTAGCGTGCTCCAACCACCTACTTCCTGCAATCCCAAAAAGGTAATAATAACAGAACCAGCGATAAGGATAATGGTCTGTAATGTTTCAGTATAAATAACAGCTTTCATACCGCCTACTACAGTATAAATCCCTGTAAAAACTACAATTCCAATTGCGCCATACCAGAACGGAATTCCAATTAATTCGGAAACCACAATTCCTCCTGCGTATATGGTTACAGATACTTTGGTAATTACATATCCAACTAATGAAAAAACAGATAAGAACCACCTGGACCTACTATCAAATCGCTTTTCGAGAAACTCGGGCATTGTAAAAACCTTGCTTCGCATATAAAAAGGAAGAAATAACCAACCCAACACCAAAACTATCCAGGCATGAAGCTCATAATGTGCCATTGGCATCCCGGATTCTGCTCCTGTTCCTGCTAATCCCACTACATGTTCAGAACCAATATTAGAGGCAAAGATGGATGCGCCAATAACAAACCAACCTACATTTCTACCTGCCAGGAAGTAATCTTCAGTATTTTTGTTTTTTTGAAGGATTACCCATATTGCGACTCCTATTAATGCTAAAAAATACAGCCCTAAAACAATCCAATCTCCAAACTCTAATACTGATTTCATAAAATATTAGATATATTGGTTTATGATATTTTCAAATAACTCTTGTTTTCCGCTTTGCAATTCTAATTCTCCATTTTCCAAAGCGATATCATACAAACTCTTCAGATCAAGTTTTCCTTCTTCAAAAGCTTTTCCGTTACCAGAATCAAAAGAATTATATCTTTTTTCTCTTAAACTGTCATACTTTGATGATGAAATAATCTTATCTGCAACAACCAATGCTCTTGCAAATACATCTGCGCCACCTATATGTGCCAGAAATACATCTTCCATATCGGTAGAATTTCTACGTATTTTAGCATCAAAATTAACGCCTCCACCTTGCAAGCCTCCTGATTTAAGGAATACCAGCATCGCCTCGGTAACTTCACCAATATTATTTGGAAACTGATCGGTATCCCAACCATTTTGATAATCACCTCTGTTCGCATCTATGCTACCCAACATTCCTGCATCGGCAGCTACTTGTAACTCATGCTGAAAAGTGTGTTGCGCCAATGTAGCGTGGTTTACTTCAATATTGATTTTAAAATCTTTATCCAAACCATGCTCTTTTAAGAATGCGATCGAGGTAACAGTATCAAAATCATACTGATGTTTCATGGGTTCCATGGGTTTAGGTTCGATAAAGAACGTTCCCTTAAACCCTTGTCCTCTTGCATAATCACGTGCTGCAGTTAAGAATTTGGCCATATGGTCCAACTCACGTTTCATATTAGTATTAAGAAGCGACATATATCCTTCTCTTCCTCCCCAGAACACATAGTTTTCACCATTTAGCGCGATGGTAGCATCCAAAGCCAGTTTTACCTGCCCTCCTGCTCTTGCCAATACATTAAAATCGGGATTAGTAGCTGCCCCGTTCATATAACGAGGGTTTGAAAAACAGTTTGCAGTACCCCAAAGAAGTTTTACGCCAGAAGCTTTTTGTTTCTCTTTGACATACTCAACAATGGTCGACAATCTTTTTTCTGATTCTGAAAATGTTGCTGCCTCTCTTACCAAATCATAATCATGAAAGCAGAAATAATCAAATCCCATTTTGGTAATAAACTCAAAAGCTGCATCTGCTTTTTCTTTTGCTGCTGTAATTGCATCTGTAGATTGATCCCATGCATAATTTAATGTCCCGGGGCCAAAAGGATCAGCACCAGTACCACAGAAGGTATGCCAATAGGCAATGGCAAACTTAAAATGTTCTTTCATTGTTTTACCGGCTACCATTCTATCGGCATCATAATATTTAAATGCCAGTGGGTTATCTGAAGCAGCACCTTCAAACTTTATATCGGTAATTCCTTTAAAATATTCTTTATTTCCTATCAAGGCCATCTTTAATTTTTATTTTTTATAATTCTATTTAATTCTCTTTTCCAATTTGTGTATGCTTCTTTATAATCTTCCTGATTTTGAAGCGGGTGATACGTCATCACATGATCATTTTTGGTGATCATCGTTCCAAAATCTTCGAATGTACCATCACTCAATCCTGCAGCTCTAGCAGCACCTATGGCACCTGTTGTATTGTAAATTTCTATTTCCTGATTGATTAGGGTAGCTACAGTATTCGAAAAAATCTCTGAACGGAATAAATTGTCATTCCCAGCTCGTATTACTTTTATCTCTGTACTGTCTTTTTTTAGGATCTCCATTCCGTAGACAAAGGAGAATGCTATTCCTTCTAGGGCAGCTCTAAAAATATGTGATCGCGTGTGTTTATTTAGATTTAGGTTGCAGATATGAGTACCTATAGTTTGGTTATCAAACATTCGTTCTGCTCCGTTACCAAAAGGTATTAGCTGCAAATTATTTGAACCTACAGGAACTTTAGATGCATGAGAATTCATGGTTTGATACGAGTTGGTCTCAAGATTAAGATTGTTTTTTAACCATCTGTATTGAATCCCTGCTCCGTTGATGCACAAAAGCTTGCCTATGCTTATTTTTTCTTCAGAATGGTTAACATGTGCAAAGTTGTTTAGCTTCAAGCCTTCTTTTGCAGAAAGATTATTGGTTACTGCATAAATAACTCCCGATGTACCTCCTGTAGCAGCCACTTCTCCGGGATTAAATACATTAAGCGATAACGCATTATTGGGTTGATCTCCCGCTCGATATAGAATAGGAATTCCTTCTTTAAGTCCGCTTTCATATGCGCCACTATAGGATAATTCGCTTTGTCGTGAAAAAGTAGGAACTATTTCCGGGATGAGATCCGGGTGTATATCATAATACTCTAATAGCCATCTTGCAGGTTTATCTTTCTTAAAATCCCAAAGTATTCCTTCAGAAAGGCCTGATGTTGTAGTATTGGTAACTCCTGTAAACTTATAGGCTATATAATCACCTGGTAATAAAAACTTATGAATTCTTTTATAATTTTCGGGTTCGTTATCCCGTACCCATTTTAGCTTTGAAGCGGTAAAATTTGCAGGAGAATTCAATAGCGTATTCATACATTTTTCTTCACCAATTTCCTGAAAAGCTATATTCCCGATATCTACCGCTCTACTATCACACCAGATAATAGAATTTCTAATAAGCGCTCCTTCATTATCTAACAACACCAAACCATGCATTTGGTATGAAATTCCTATTCCTTTTATTTGATCCGGGTTGATTGCATTCTCTTTAAGTATTCGTTTTGAAGCTTTACAAACATTTTTCCACCAAAATTCTGGGTTTTGCTCTGCCCATTCTTTGTGGATAGATATAATATCCATTTCTTCTTCGGGTTCATTAACCGAGGCTATCGATTTACCGGTTTCGGCATGTACCAAAGCGGCTTTTATGGAAGAACTTCCTATGTCAAATCCTATGTAATACATGAAGCAATTTTTTTCTTGTGATAAAAGTTCGACTTATTAAGCAGAAACAAAACTTCTATCTAAAAAATTACCGAAAACCTATATTAAAGTTTTCGTAATTAGTGATAACATTTTTCTTTTAGAGCTTTTAAGTAAGATTAGAAAAGGAGCTACTTCTAGAGAACAATAGAAAAAACTCCCTTTCTTAATCCATCAAAAACTAACTGTTATTCAAATATATTTGTGGGGTAATCTTAATTTTTCTGGTGCACTCTAATATAATCGATAACTAAGAATGCTGGAAAATCTTCGGGGACTGGATTAGCGGTAGGAAGATTACCTCCAACAGACAAAGCAAAAACAAAATAAAATTGATCATTAAAAGGGTATGGTTGTCCATTAGCTTGCGTAGTTGCTGGAGACATCGAATGATATTCTACATCATTTACCAACCATTTAATACTATTTTCTTCCCATATTATAGAAAATACATAGTATACCTCATCAAATGATTTCCCATCTTGTGAACTATAGTGTACTGAATCAAATCTATGATTATCCGGAAAATCTGTACCATAGTGTCCAGTTCCTAAAATATCATCAGGATCTTCTCCTAAATACTCTACAATATCGATTTCTCCACCACTTGGCCAATGTAACCCGGGATTATCTATAGTATACTCTTTATTAAACATAAATAAAGCTGACCAGGTTCCTGAAACTGATGGCATGGCGGCCCTAATATCTACTCTTCCATACTGAAATTCGAATTTGTCATCTGTATTAATTCTTGAAGACGAATAATCCATTCCTGATATATTTTCACTCTTTGCTTCAAGAATTAAATTACCTTCTCTAAAATAAAGGTTTTGATCACTATCGGTAAAATATTGTTCTTCATTATTACCCCATTGGCAAAGGCCTGGACAACCATTTCCAATGTTATAACCCCATTTATTTGTGTCCAATCCATTTTCATTGAACTCATCTGACCATACTAAAGAATAACCATCATATGTCTGTGGTGCATCATATCCTTCGGTAGGTATTACAGCTGTAACTACACACTCTTGGCAATCAGAGCCTCCGCAATCAATTCCTGTTTCATCTCCGTTTTGGATTCCATCATCACAAGTCGGACATACATTACAACTGGAACCTCCGCAATCTACTCCTGTTTCATCTCCATTCTGAAATCTATCAAAACAAGATGCTTTAATTTCATATTCATCATCCGAAGAGCTTGAACAGCTCATAATTAATGTAGTTGCTAATAATAATAAAAAATATTTCATGTCATTTACTTATTTTAAATAGTTGTATATCATCATCGTTATTTAAAACGATAAGATGCGTTTTGTTTTTAGTGTTTATTAATGATACCTTTTTTGAGTCACGATTTACATCTAGCCCAGATTTATTTAGGTACTTCAATTCTCCTTTGTCATTATTTAATAGTACATACCCTCTACCTGCATCATAACTTATCGTCTCTGTTTCTGAATCATAAAAATTTCCAATTCCAATAATGTCTTTATAACCATCTTTATTTATATCTATAGTTTCAAAATCAAGTGTTGGAGAAAATTGTGTTTCTTTTGGCAATGGTATTAATTCAAAATTACCATTCCCTTTATTTTTTAAATAACTTGAAGAAAATGTATATGCTTTCAGATGAAGTGCTTCTTCGATATTAATATCACCATAGATCTCTTTAATATTAGAATTAGCAAACTGGCTAAAGCTCTTGACCCTTTCTTTAATAAATGAATTTTGTTCAGAGGAACATTCCCTACCTCTTACGGGAACTAGTTGTCCTTTATACTCTTTACTTAATAAAATATCAAAAGTTCCATTTTGATCAAAATCATTGGCATATACATGCAATGGTTTATGAATAGTTGGGTGAAATTTGTTATTATCACCTAAATTTCCCAACAGATAATCTTCATGTCCATCATTATCTAGATCAATAGCCTCAATGGTATACCACCAACCGTTGGTATTCTCTAAAACAGGGTTCTTTTCTTTTGAAAAAAATCCATTTTCATTTATAAACAGTGTAATTGGCATCCATTCTCCAACGGCTATTAAATCTTTATCGCCATCATTATCAAAATCTGATAAAACAATATCATTGATAAATCCGGTTTTTTCATCCAATCCTTTAATAACAATACTGGTTACATCTTTAAAAATCCCTTTATCATTTTCTAAAAAAAAGGAAGAATCTGACATGGGATATTTTCCAGGTAAAACTCCACCGGCAATAAACAAATCTAAATCTCCGTCATTATCGAAATCTATAGGTTTAACAGATGATGTATTAACATACATTTTTGGCAAGGCTTTTACTTCTTTATGAAACACCCCTTTTCCGTTATTAACATATAGTATATCTTGTAACAATCTTGAATTTACTTCAAATTCATACCCTCCATTTGCTACATATAAGTCTAAATCCCCATCATTATCGGCATCAAAAAAAACAGAATTAATTGCTTCATATTTTTTATCAATATCTAGTAGACCTTCATTTGTTTTGATAAAATTACCGTTTACATCTTGTTCTAATAAAACCGAAGGGTACCCTGATGCATTTCCAATAAAAATATCTTCTAATCCATCGTTGTTTATATCGGCTATTGCTAATGCAGATGTTTTTACTGATTGTTTAAAGGGTAATAGCAACTGTAAATTATAATCATTAAAATAATTCTGCTTATGGCTAATACTATTATTGTTTGTTCCAGACACTTCAACAAGTAAGGTTTCCTTATTTTCTTTTTGTTTTATTATACGATTACCAGATTCTGTAAATTTTACATCTATAAATGAGTTTGCCTGAATATTGGTTACTATTGTTTGCCTTTCTGAGTCCCAAACCACTTTAACACTGTCTACTTTTACATCTTGTTTCAATCCAAAATTTAAAGTTGTTGATACAGATGATTGAAAACCTCTACTTGTATATAATTCCTGAAATTGAGTATTTCCATTGGAATACACATAAACTTTACTACCAATAGCAAATCGATTTTTATCAGATCCTTTTAATTTTATCTGAAGAAAATTATGCTTTGAGTTATTTTTATAAATAGCAGCTTGCTCATTAATATTGTTTAAAATCAAATCCAAATCACCATCATTATCTAAATCTGCATAGGCTGCTCCATTAGAATTTATTTTATGCTGTAATCCCCAACTTTCACTTTTATCGGTAAACGTGTAATCACCATTATTTTTGTAAATGTAATTATGCAGCTTTGTTGATGGAATCAGGCTATGAAATTTATCCAAGGACATAGCTGTTTTAGCATCTAAATATTGTTGATATGTATTCCTGAAATCTCGGTTATCAATATCTCTTTCTATACCATTGCTTATAAAAATATCCTTAAACCCATCATTATCAAAATCTGCAATAAGTGGCCCCCAACTCCAATCTGTTTTATTAATTCCTGCTAGTTGAGCAATTTCAGAAAAAGTACCATTGCCTTTATTTAATTGTAAAACATTGGACATGTATTGTTTATGATATCCTATACTAACAACTGAATCAAATAACTTAGAATTCATAGTTGTCATATTTTCTTTGCTTCTCACATGATCTTCTGCTAACATATCTAACACCAATAAATCAGGTAGTAAATCGTTATTTAGATCTGCATAATCAGATCCCATACTATTTGATGAAATATGATTCGTTCTTTTTAGTATTTCGTTAGTAAAAGTCCCATCTTGATTATTAATAAATAATTGATCTGGCAATAAAAAATCATTACAGACATAAATATCTGGCCATAAATCATTGTTGAAATCTCCTATCGAAGCGCTTAGGCTTGGATAAATACCTAAATCATTAAAAGCAGAGATAGTAACGTTCACAAACTTATTATTGTCATTCCTAAACAGTTGATTAGACATCTTTGAGTACTCTGCCTTTACTTGACTAGAAACATTCTCAGGAAAAACAATATTTCTCATTTGATGATCTAACATATAGATGTCTAAATCACCATCATTATCATAATCTAAAAAATAAGTTTGAGTAGAAAACCCTAGATGACCTAATCCTAAATCATTTGAAGATTCTTTAAATGTATTGTCCTTATTGTTAACATAAATTTTATTTTGCAATACATCCTTCGTTTTCGCTGGGCTACTTTTGCAAACAAAAATATCCAGCCAGCCATCGCTGTTTATATCTACCATTGAAACACCTGTACTCCATCCATCGGCATTATTAATATTTGCAGTCAGAGTAATATCATCAAATTTAAAATCGCCCTTATTTAAATAAAGTTTGTCTTCATTTTGATTAGAGACAAAATAAATATCATCTAGTCCATCATTATTTATATCTCCAACTGCAACTCCAGCTCCATTGTATATATAAAAATTCGAGATAAGATTATTAAAATCATCTTCTTTCACCATATTAGCGAATGAAATACCTGAAACACTTTTAGGAATAAAAGTGAATTGGCTACGTATTTCTTCAACCTTAGGTTTTTCATCACAAGAGATAAAAAACAAAAGCATTATGAAAGGAGAAAAGCGTTCCATTTATTAATCTATAAAATTTTGAATTGTATTAGTTACCTATTTATTAGAAAATTATACCATTTACCATATTGATTGACTTAAGAAGAAAATTCAATTGATAAATGGTATAAAATATTAATCAATAATTATGACTATTGTTATTAATCAGCATTAAACCAGTTAAAATTTCTTACATAAAATGTTGCAGCTTCAGTATGACCTGATCCTCCTATGCGAATCGCTACTTGATCATATTGTACCCCGAAACCATCCATACTTGCTTGAATACCTGAACCATCAATTGTTATAGTCTCCCATGAGTCTGTAGCAGATAAAGTTGCATTAACAATTGTCCAATGCTCCCAGAAATTAGGATTTGCATCATTTCTTGCAATAAATAATAACTCTACAGTAGGGGTTACATTACCTGCAATTGTTCCTGCCGGTGTATATACTTCTAAACTAAACTTAGCATTATTTGCAAATGTATATGGAGTTCCTGTATTTATATCAAATTTATAATCTGTAAACCCGTCAGAAATATTACCGTCTGGTCTATTATAACGTCCTACAAAATTATTTTCAGGGCCGGTGATACCAAACTCCATCATTGGTAAAGGAGCTCCTTGTGCAGTCACATCATTTCCTGGGTCCCCAGTAAGTCCCAGGTTATTTCCTTGGTCATTTGCAAACGTTGCAGAAGCAACAATTTCTTTATTAATAAATACAAAATCTTTAATGTAAAAAGTAGCAGCTTCTGTATGACCTGACCCTCCGACACGTATAGCAATTTGATCATACTGTACACCAAAAGCATCCATACTTGCTTTAACGCCAGAACCGTCAATTGTTACTGTTTCCCAAGCATCTGTAGCAGATAAAGTAGCATTAACAATTGTCCAATGCTCCCAAAAATTAGGGTTTGCATCATTTCTTGCGATAAACAACACTTCTACAGTAGGGGTTACATTACCTGCAATTGTTCCTGCTGGTGTATATACTGATAATTGGATATCTCCTAAATCTGTAAAGTCATATGCTGCTCCGGTATTAATTGCGAATTTATAATCTGTAAATCCATCAGAAATATTACCTTCTGGTCTATTATAACGTCCAGCATACATTGTAGGATCTACAGGATCAGGTACTCCAAATGTAACCATTGGCAATGGTGCTCCTTGCACGGTTACATCATTTCCAGGGTCTCCATCAATTACAGTTTTACCAGTATCTTCACTTTCAAACGTATGGAAAGTTTCAAATCCTGCTGATAAAAAATTAGGATATCTAGTAATAGCAGCAGTTACACATGGATCACAATTTGGGCCTCCACAATCTATTTCTTCTTCGCCATTATTTAAAACTCCATCATCGCAAGTTTCCAAACAGGCATCACAATCTGGCCCGCCACAATCTATATCTGTTTCGCTTCCATTCATAATTCCATCATCACAAGTAGGACATGGCTGACAATCACTTCCACAATCTACTCCTGTTTCATTTCCATTCTTTACACCATCAAAACAGGTCTCTGGCAATACTATTTCATCATCATCACACGATTGAGTACATACTAAAGTTAAAGTTATTAGTATGATGGTAAAGAAGTACTTAATATTTATAATGTTATTCTTCATGACTATATTTTTTACTTTTTTCTTAATTGCTTATTCAATGATTAGTATCCTGGATTTTGTTGTAAAATGCCCGCTGCTTGATTTATTTGCAGTTCAGGTATAGGTAATAACTCATCTCTACCAACAGTAAATCCACGATCTTTTAAAACAGTAGCTGCATCACCCCAGCGCACTAAATCTGTAAACCTATCCCATCCTTCAAAAGACAATTCTGCTCTTCTATGATATTTTAGATCATTCAGATTATATCCACCTGTATGTGTTAATCCTGCTCTTTCAACAATTTGCTGCAATGCTGCGTCACCGGCTCCAGCTCTTCCTATTTGTATTTGCGCTTCAGCCTTGATCAATAATACATCAGCATATCTTAGTACAATATCGTTAACATCACACTGTTGTGTGTTTCCTGTATCTAGTAAATCTTGAGTTTCTGATGGAGTTAAGTACACTTTTCTCTGAATAGCTCCAGATGGTATTAAAGCACTCAATATTTCAGTATCTGAAGCGGTTATTCCTTCTTGAGGTTCTCCTCCAACTACTAATGTTCCTAATTTTCTATCATCACCATCTCGAAAAGAGTTTACAAACTCTGGTGTAGGTAACAAGTTGTTCCAACCTGTATTCACACCACTAATTCCTCCAAACATTTGCCATAAACCAGAACCTTGCATTTCTAATGTCTCTTCTGCAGATTCAAAACCTAAACTAGACCTACCAGATTCATGTGGTACTTCTAAAATTGTTTCTACTCTACTTCCTTCTGTGGCTAATCTAAAGTTATCTACAAAATTAGCTTCTAATGAGTACCCGGTAACTTGATCTGCATAGTCAACAGCTTTTTGATATTCTTTTTTATAAAGAGAAACTTTGGCTAATAGCGCATAGGCTGCTCCTTGTGTAGCCTCATATTTTTCTAAAGGGTTATTCTCTAAATTAGGCAAAGCCTCTGTTAAATCTTTAATTATCAAATCATAGATATCATCAACAGAATTTGCTCGAGGTAATGGTACTGCTTGTGACAAAACTTCTACAGCTTCTAATCTTATTGGGACTGCACCATAATGTTTTGCTAATTCAAAATAATAAAATGCTCTAAAAAATTTAGATTGTGCAATTAGATTATTTTTTTCATTTTCATCAGAAAAATTCTCTGTATCAGCTAGATTTTTAATAGCCGTATTTGCTCTGTTAATACCTTTGTACCATTTAGACCAATATGCTTGTACGCTAGGTTGGCTTGGAGTAATAGTAGAAAATTGATTATAATCTCTACCGGTAATCCAGTTTACAGGATCTTTTTCTGATACAGCATTACCTCCTCTAAGGTCCTGAAAAATATGAGGAAAAGTATGTGAATTTGCAGAAGGACTATTAGAACTTTGCCATCTTAATACGTCTTTCACTCTTTGTGCTCCTTCTATTATCTGATCTTGTGTTAAATTAAGAGTAACTATTGAATCTTCCTGCTCTACATCAACATCACAAGAAACGATACTTAGCACACTAATGCTATATAGTACGATTATAAGTAAAGGTTTGTATTTTATTCTTTTCATTTTTTATTTTTTTAATATTGAAACTGAAAACCAAGCATAAACACTGTTGGCTGAGGATAAAAACCTCTATCTATACCAACATCTAAGGTCGCATTAGGGTTTGCCGAAGAATTTCCTATTTCAGGATCTCCACCGTCATAATAACTTATAGTCCATAAATTTTGCCCCTGCACGTACATTCGCATTTTATCTAGACCTGCTGCCTTTGCTGCTGCTTCAAAATTATAACCTATCGTTACATTCTTTAATTTGGCAAAAGATCCATCTTTTACATAAAAATCAGACACTTCAGCCTGAGAACCTGCTAAACCGGTCAATACAGGTCTTAAGCCATTGTATAGATACTCGGTAGGCCTGTTTGAAAATGGTACTGATGTATTGTATCTTGCATCAAAAATATCGTTTCCAGTTGCCCCATATACATTAGCATTAAAGTCTAAGTTTTTATAAGAAGCTCCTATCATAATCCCATAAGTAATATCTGGATAAGGGTTTCCAATAATTGTTCTATCTCCAGTATCTGCAGTAGAAGATCCATCTGGCCCAACAGTATTTACAATACCGTCCCCATCTAAATCTTTAAAGACCAATTCACCTCGACTATCAATAAAATCGACTTCATATCCATAAAAAGCACTTATTGGCTGCCCGTCAAGGGTATTGGTAACGGGTGTTGCAAACTGTCTTAAACTACCACCAGTTAGCGTTCCTGTTGGGATTGATTCATCTGCATTAAAAGTATTTTCATTGAATCCCATACTCAAATTCACATTCCAGGCAAAGCCTTTTTCTGTTTTAGGGATAGACCTGTAACTTATTAATGCTTCAAAACCTTCATTAGTAACACCTCCAGCATTCTGAAATGTTTCTCCTGGAGCCCCAGAACTTAGATCTGGAGGAAGTTCTAATAAAATTCCGTTTGTCGTTTTATGATAATAATCAAGTGTAATACCAAGCTTATTCTTGAACGCATTAAGATCTAGACCAACATTATACTGCTCTATCTCTTCCCATTTTATATTTGGGTTTCCTAATCGTTCTAAATCATTATCTTCATTATAAGCCGTATTAAACTCATCTTCTCTAATATTATCTACTCCATTAATTCCCCAGCTTCCTCTTATTTTAAGTAAATTGATCGCATCAACATTTACCAGAAAACTTTCTTGAGATAATACCCATCCGGCAGAAACTGCCGGGAAATAACCAGTTTGATTTTCTGGACCAAACTTTGATGATCTATCAGCTCTTATAGAAGCTGTTAACAAATACTTTTCATCAAAATTATAGATTGCTCTAGAGTATATTGAAAATAATTTAGACTCATTAACGGGAGTAGTAAACCCATTTGTAGCAAGCGATGGGTTTTGCTCGGTTACTACATCTGCCAAACCTAAATTGGCTTCGTCAAATGTGTTTACTGATAAATTCGTCCCTGTTCTAAATAAAGCTGTTCCTTGATCATGTTGGTATGAAGATCCAGCTAATACTTTCAAATTACTTTTTCCCAAACCACTAAAAGTATATTGTATATTTGCATCAAAATTATCAATATCTCTAGTCCATTGGTTTAGATTTAATTGGTTTCCATTAAGAATAAAATAATTTTGTTCATCTGCAATAGGAGTTCCCGCAAAATCAGGTTGAAAAGCTTTAAACTCGGATTCTGATGAAAAATGTGAATACGAAGCTCTCACTCGTATATTATTTGTTGCATTCCATCTTATATCTCCACCATATTGTACTACATCTGTTTTTAAATTTTGATCAGCTGCCATTAGTATAAACAACGGAGAAGTATAAATATTCATTGAATTCAATAAAACTCCATTCGAAAGCACTTGATTATTAGCATTTAAACCTCCAGTACCAAAACTTGGATTCACCGGAACACCATTTGCATCATAAGCCTGATAAATTGGAGCGATAGCATTTGCCGCTGTAACAATCCCTATACCACTTGTCTCATTATTTTGATTTTCTAATACGATATTTTGATCCATTCCTACTATATCAGCATTAGCACTAATAATTAAAGTTGGAATTATATCAAAATCAGCAGTAATGTGTACATTTTTTCTTTCAAAGTTAGATTTATCAGGACCTCCGACTACTCCCCCTTGATCAAAGAACCCTGCAGATACACCCCACGAATATCGATCTCCTCCATCAGAAACAGAAGCGTATAAGTTTTGTATTGGAACGTCTTCTTCAAATATTGTATCTAACCAATCTGTATCAGGCAATGTATTCTGTGCTGCAGTCACTTCTGAAATTGTATTAAATACGGCCGGTCTATATTGCTCTCCAAAAGTATTAGCATATTGTAAAGCACTCTTATAATAAAATAAATACTCCTCCTTGTTCATCAAATCTGAGTCTCTTCTTATTCTTTGGAATCCGTAATAACCTTCCAATGAAACACGTAAATGATCCATATTGCGCTTACCAGTTTTAGTTTCTACCAAAACAACTCCACTTCCTCCACGAGCACCATATACAGCTGATGCTGCAGCATCTTTCAAAACATTAACAGATACAATATCACCAGAGTTAAGATACTGTAAATTAGGCACTTGAAATCCATCAACTAAATATAATGGTTCAGAATTATTAGGTGTTGAAACCCCTCTTACTCTTACTGCCAAAGCAGAACCTGGTGAACCCGAGTTTTGTGCTACTGTAACACCGGGCACTGTTCCTTGCAAAGCTGCTTCTGGTCTTGTTATTGAAAGTTCTTGTATATCCTCTGAAGAAATTTTTGCAACTGAAGAGGATACCGTTTTTTTACTTTGGACTTGTCCTAACCCTATAACCACTACCTCTCCCAATGATTGGGAATCCGGGATTAAAAAAACGTCGATAACTGTTTGTCCTGCAACCGAAATCTCCTGTGTCTGATATCCCAGGTAGCTAACCACCAAAACTGCATCTGCAGCCACATTATTAATAGTATATTTACCATCAAAATCTGTAGAAGCTCCTTGTGTAGTTCCTTTTATAATGACATTGACGCCCGGAACAGGGATTCCATTTTCCCCTGTCACTGTTCCCGAAACACTTTGAGCAAAAGTGTTACTTACCATCAAAAGGATTCCTATAAAAAGAATCTTTAGTAAGCTATTTTTCATACTGCTGTTTTTAAATTATTAATGAATTAATACTTTGATTGTTGTTTTGTGAATTTTGATAGCTCTAAATTAGATTTTATGAAATTTTATTCAAAAAAAAATAGGGCTTGGGCATAAATGAGAGGCTTTCAAAAAACACTGTTAAAAATTCTTTTCTTTCGAAAAAAAGCATTCAATCATTTGATTATAAATGTTTTAAAATACACAGGAAATAGTTTTTTCTTTTTTCGCAAACGTTTAAGTAAATTAAAAGCTTACTCAGAGAGATATAATCGTATCTAGTATAAAACAGATAAAAAGTGGTGAAAGAAACATGATTTTTATTGATGGTTATATCATGCTTATTGGAAAGGTCTATAAAATGAAGATCACTGAGTTATTAAGGTAATTTATATAAAAAAGCCACCTGTTGGTGGTTTTTTATAGTAAACAGCCGGTAATAATTTCTTGCTACCGGCTGTTTAAAATTTGAATAAGCTAATTCAAATGACCATTAAAAATATTCGCGATAAATGATTATGAGCTCTTACAAATATTATTAAAATTTCTCTTCGCTGTTACTTGAGCTGTTGATTCATGACCTTAAAATGGATTGGGTTCTAATAACGGGTTAGCATTTAAAGCATCCTGCGGAATTAAAAACTGCCATCTACTATCGCCGGCAGGTACGTCAAATATAACTGCTAAGTTGGTAATATGATTGGCACCATTTCTATTAAGAGGTAAATTCAGGCGTTTTAAATCATAAAACCTAAAACCTTCTCCCCATAATTCCCAGCGTCGTTGTAATAAAATTTCATCTACCAGATCTGCACCTGTATTTGTAGATAATGTATACGAAGGATCTCGAACCACCGCATACTCTTGCAGGACTTCTGCTGCGGTAGGATTGTTTAACCGGGCTTTGGCTTCGGCTTCAATGAGATACATTTCTGACACCCGCATATAAGGCACATCCATTCTGCTGTCGCCTGTACCCACTGAAAGAAATTTTTGACTGGTATACGGTTTACGTCTATGTCGGGATGATATTGTGATACCAGGGGGTAACGATTCATGCTCTCCGGTAGGATCAAATAATAGCTTACGAACATCGGTATCTGGTATCGCATCATATAGAAGGCTATTAATCGCTTTAGGATTTCCTCTTATGTTCGACGAGCTATAGTTTCTTGATATAAATGCTCCATAATTACCAAAAAAGTCAGTTTGGTCTTCCTGAATAGTGCTTCCCCACATCCACTCATCACTGCTTAAATCACTGAAATTATTAAAATAATCATCTGCCGACATTAATGTATATCCTTCTCTTGCTGTCTCTGCAAATTGTGCAGCAAGGGCATAATTTCCCTGCACTAAAGCTACTCTGGCCTTAATACCTTGAGCTATACTTTGATCAAGGTGTGATTTAAGGGGTCTGTCGAATTCTTCTAAAGCAATAATTGCAGCGTCTAGATCCTGATTTATCTGAGCATACACCGCTTCAACAGATGCACGTGCCAAAGGTTCAGAATCCACCGTTAGGCGAATCGGAACTCCTAATTGTGAATTTGTTATTCCTTGCGAGTATCGTATTCCAAATAATTGTACCAATTGAAAATGAGCCCAGGCCCTATACGTTAATGCCTGGCCAACAATTTGCCTTCTTTCTTCTTCGGGCCCAACCGCCTGCTCTGCATTGTTAATAACAAAATTAGCATTTCTAATGATTCGATAATATGTTCTGTATGGAAACAACAAATCATTATCGGTTGCATTGGTATGATCTCTCCATTTATAGGTGTTAATGAACCAATTATTTGCGTTCGCCGTCATCACATAATCCTCTCCCAAAGCCTCATTCTGCAACATAAGAGCACCAATACCACTTCTACCTTGAGAACTTTGGTATCGAATATACAAGGATCTGTGAATACCGTCAATTACCAACGATAAATTCCTGGTACTGGAAGCAGCAGCCTCGACAGATACATCCTCTGTTGGAAGTTGCTCTAAATAATCTTTTTCGCAAGAACTAAAAACAACACTTACCAGTGTTATAAATAGTATTAATAATTTATTATGCATTTTCATTTTTTTTTAGAATGTTACGTTAAATCCAAAAGTTAAAATTCTTGAAGGAGCAAACCTATTTGACGTGGTACCATTAAACCTTTGACCGGGTTCTAATCCTTTTCGGGCATTTATTAAAAATACATTTTCTCCACTGGCATATATTCTTGCGCTACTTAATCCAATCATGTTGGTAAATTCTTTATTAAAGGTGTACGACAAATTAATCTGCCTTAAAGAAAGGTAATCTGACTTTACCAAAAATCTATCAGATTGCGCATCAAAAACATCTACCAAATTAACATCCAATCTTGGTACATCTGTAATATCACCAGGATTTTGCCAACGGTTCAAAATATCCTTATGCAAAGCAACTCCATATTCACCAGGATGTGATAGCACTCTATAGCTATTATCCAAAGTCTCCCCACCGATTTGGTAGGTAAAGGTAAGACCCAGGTTAAAATTCTTATATCTGAAATCATTGGTAAAGGCTCCAAAAACATCTGGAGTTGCCGTTCCGACAAAATCAAATAATGCCTTGTTTTGGTTGGTTGTTACTACTGTTCCATCTACTGCCGTTCTCACATCACCGTCACCTATAGCCCCAAGTTCTGGGTCCAGTATAAAAAGACCTGAACCATCTGCAGGATCAACACCATACCAATCTCTTAACCAAAAGGAAAAAATATCACCCCCTACCACTAATTTTTTAGTTCTGTCTACGATCTCTTCTTGTGGTAATTCTGTAATTTCATTTGAGATGGTTGCAGCATTTATATTAAATGTCCAGCCAAAATCTTCCATATCGATAATACCCAGATTCAAATCCAATTCAAAACCACGATTGATCATACTCCCCACATTATCAGGAAATTCATCTAGCCCTTCATTCGTTTGTAAGGGAACGAAAAACAGTAAATCTTTTGATTCTCTATTGTAATACTCAAAGGATCCCGAAATTCTATTATTAAAAAATCCAAACTCAACAGCGACGTCGGTTTGGATATTGGTTTCCCAACTTAAATTCTCATTTCCTGCTGCCGAAAATATGATTCCCCCCCTATTTGTATTATTAAAACCTAGACCCAACAAAGCCTGGCTTGCATAAAAGTCACTTACAGTATCGTCATCGGGCGTCAAAATATTATCATTACCTACTTCTCCGTAAGAAGCCCGAATTTTAAAGGCATTAACCCAGTCAATATCATCCATAAAAGCTTCCTGATCCATTCTCCATGAAGCTCCTACAGAAAAGAAACTACCCCATCTGGCATCTTCACTAAAAATAGAAGAGGCATCTCTTCTGGCAGATGCAGATAGATAATATCTATTATCAAAATCATAATTAATACTGCTGAAATACCCCTCTCTGGTTAATTTTCTGGTATTAGACTCTAAATCTAGTGTCTCGATAAAATTAATGAGTTCGGTATTCCCTTCAACAATTAATCCTGACCTAAATCCTGTAAAAAAGTTTCGTTCGGTTTCAAAATTTTCATGTCCTAACAAAACACTTAAGGTATGTCTGCCAAAATCTTTATTGTACTTCAATAACTGATTGTAATTTATGGTCGTATTTATAATAGATTCTCTCTCTCCTCTACCACCAGGAGCCCCATCACCAACAATTGGATTATCAAAAGTTTCAGTATAGATAAAACGTTTATCAAGAGCAGCATTAAATGTAAAAGAGAAATCTTTCAAAAACGTAAGTTCTCCATAAGTTCTCGCATTAAAAGAAAAGATCCTGTCAGAATCAACATTTAATAATGTTTCTTGTATTACATTTCTACCACTCGAACTCCCTTCACGAGCTGTGCTACTATCAAATTGCCTGTTACCAAATTCATCCAACAAAAAATCCCCGCTTATCGGGTCGTGTAAAAATACCGGATAAATAGGCGCTATTTGCCTGGTGGTTCTAAATGGATTTACGATACTATTACTACCGCCATCGTTAGCATTATTTGATTTACTGGAAGCTGCAGACAAATTGAGCCCGGTCTTAAACCATTCTTTTAACTGAGAGTTGATATTGATACGGCCCGTAATTCTCTCGAAATCAGAATTTATAATATATCCATCTTCTGTTAAATACCCTAATGAAGCAAAATAATCTGTTCTTTCATTAGCTCCGCTATAAGAAAAGTTTAAATTGGATCTATATCCGGTTCTTACTAAAGGTTCCTGCCAGTCTAAATCATCTGGGTACAGTAAACTTGCATTTGGATTAAGCCTTCCGTCTGTTAAAACAATTTGGTCGTTGGGAACATTAAAAGGATTAACACCTAGTTCATCAAAAATTTCATCACTAGCCGTTTGATTCGCCTCAGCCAAAGAAATAGGAGTGTCATCAGATATTGCTAGTCCGTTTCTTAACGCTTCCCACATCAATGGGTAATATTCAGATGCGCTTACTCTTTCATATTCGCTAACCCCTCTTGAGATTACACCTTGACTTACATCCAGGGTGAAAGTATCTTTACCCAGTTTCCCTTTTTTTGTAGTAATTAAAATTACCCCATTTGCAGCTCTACTACCATATAAAGAGGTTGAAGCTGCATCTTTTAATATGGATAAACTCGCAATATCATTTGGGTTTAAACTCGAAAAACTTCCCACAAACTCTATCCCATCTACTATAATCAAAGGGGCACTTGAGGCATTTATTGAACCAATTCCTCTAACCCTAATAGTAGGACTAGATCCTGGTTGACCATTTGCCGGAGTAATCCTAACCCCAGAGGCTGCTCCATCTAATACAGTAAGAACATTTGTTAATGGCCGTTCTGCAATCTCTGAGGCATTAATCTGCGTGACCGACCCGGTAACAGATGATTTACTTGCGGTACCATAAGCAACCACCACCACTTGATCCAGCTCGGCAGCATTTTCAATTAAAATGATCCTAATTGGTGAGGTCCTGGCCCTAACTTCCTGACCTTCGAACCCTACATAAGAAATTATCAGGATTGCATTACTGTCGACATTAAGGGTAAATTCGCCATCAAAATCGGTTTGAGTTCCGGTTGATGTTCCTTTCACAATAACTGAAGCACCTGGTAAAGGAGATCCATCTCCTGAAATAACACTTCCACTAACCACAATTTCTTGAGAAAAAGATAATGTACTTAATAAAAGACACACTAAAATACAATAGTACTTAATTTTCATAAATTTAATAATTTAGTTAATATGATATAGTATCTATCAACTAAGACGTAAAAAACATAATCAGCCCCCAATTGATTATTGTTTTTCTTATTAAATCTTGATTTTAAGGTATTATAGTGGTCGTTATTTTAACATGGTATAGCCGGCTTTTTTATAAGTAGTAACATATATATTGCCATAGCATATAGCAGAGTATATGCTTTTAGATTCGATTCGAAGTGATTTAAAAATCGGAAACATTATAAATTCCCATAGTTACATTTCAAAAACTTCCTTATACGTATATCTGCACTTAGCAGCATATTCTTTTATATAGTTATGAAGCCTGTTTAATTTGTAGAAGAATCCTTTTTTTTTCGTTTTATACTTCATGATTTCTGGGGGTTAGATAATAAATTTAGATAATTTACAATTTATTTACAATAAATTAACGTTAAATTTACATTAGTATTATAAAAATCATTAAAATAAAATCGGAAAATAAACAAACTCTCCCTAACCGAATGGTTCTTTATACGGGAAGTCTCGGTTGCATATGTGCGATTGAAAATAAAAGTTCGGGTAGCGTTTCGGCGAATAGTCAACTACCTCGTAGCAAAATAATTTACGAAATGGATTTCATACCTTTTATTGTCTATCTTTTTCTCTATTCATCATCGACTTTTTACCCTGCAGTTGTGCAGCTGCATCTACTGTAAAAGCTCCATTGGTCACTATCTCATCACCGTTTTTTAGCCCCTCAAGAATGGTATAGGTCTTGCCAGCGATGTTGCCTAATTGTACTTCTCTCATTTCAAAAACAGGTTCTTCAGGATTGGTTTTGAGATATATTACAGAACGTTCTCCTGTCCATAATACGGCACTTGCAGGTATCATGAGCTGTTCTTCTACCACCGATACCCTATTCACCATGCCTGTTACAAACATACCAGGTTTAAAAATGTGATCCCGATTACCAAGTGTTGCTCTTATCAAAATTGTTCTCGTCTTAGTATTTACAACGGGATCTATAAAAGAAATGGTAGCATTAAAGTTTTTATCTGGATATGCATGGGGTGTAATACTTATTTGCTGTCCTTTCTTGAACTGTGATATTTGATTTTCATACCCGTCAAATACAGCCCATACGGTATTGAGATTGCTTACTTTCAAAATAGGTTGTCCTTGCTTTATGTAATCTCCTTCGGCACTCATTACTTCTGAAACTGTACCCGAAACTGTAGCATAAATAGAGAATTTTTCCTGAACTTTGCCCGATAATTCAATCGCATTGATCTGCTTGTCTGAAAGTTTCCACAACTTCAGCTTATTGCGAACCGCTTTATACAATGCTGGCTGTGATTCTTTGAGAGATGCTGCCGTAATAAGCTCTTGCTGTGCTGCAACCAGATCCGGTGCATAGATGGTCGCTAATTTTTGTCCTTTTCTCACTTCCTGGCCTACAAAATTCACACTCAACCGTTCGATTCTACCGTCAAAGTAGCTTGCCTGTATTGCATTTGCTTCTTCATTTTCCATTATTTTTCCAGATAATGTAATCCTGTGATCACTATCATCTGTTTGATCTCCTATAATGGTCGTCTGAATATTTGCCAACGCCATGGCATTGGCTGTCATTTTAAATTGATCTGCAGTAAGGCCATCTGCTGTTACTTCGGCAGGGATTAAATCCATCCCGCAGATGGGGCAGTCGCCAGCTTCAGGCTGCATAATCTGTGGATGCATCGAGCAGGTCCACATTTGGTTGGTTACAGTTTCTTCTGAGTGATCATGGCCATCTTGACTAGCAGCATCATTACCTCCAAAAATAAGGTAGCCTGCCAATAATCCTACCAAAGCAGCAATACTTATATATACGATATTCTTGTTCATATTAAAAAAATTGAGTTAACATACTAATAGCCATAACGATCATAATGGCATTTTCGATAAAGGTGGCTTCGGTCATAGGTAATTTTAGAGCAGTCCCCAAACAAGCACATTGAATAGATTTTTTATCCAGCAAGGTTTTGGTCACTCCAAAAGTGGTTATTCCGAGGATAATTAGCGTAGCTATTAATGCAATCGACACTTCAAATCTCATCAAAAACATCAATCCCAAAGCAGTTTCTATAAAAGGATATATCCAGCCATATACAGGAATAGCCTTTGCCAAGGGATCATACATCCTGAAAGATTCGGGAAAACCTTTTAAGTCCAGTAGCTTAAAAAAACTAAACACAATATAAAACAGCCCCATGAAATCCAGCATTGCCTCACTGGTATTCCAATTTTTATAATGCAACAAGATACTAGCAGTAGTTATGTAGGCAAATATGATGAATAACGGTTGTAGTTGCTGAAGCTTATTTTTTTTTGAATTTGAAGGTATGTCTTCTGCTGCAGAAATGAAAGAAGTATCTTCTATTGTTGTAATCGTATATTTATCTGGCAGAGCTTGCCGAAAGGTCTCTAGCGGGATATGGGTTGCCATCTCTACAACAGCTTCAGCTTTCTCCAAATGTACTGATGCGTTGATAACGCCTTCGACCTTACTTAGTTTTTCTTCGACACTGCTTCGGCAGCCATTACAGGTCATTCCCGATATATGATAGGTGTGTTTCATTATGCTACACTATTTAGTTTGTTAAATAATTAATAATTGCAGTTTGTTTGTAATACTGCTGTATACTCTCTATTTGATTGAGCTGAAACTTCAATTGCAATTCCTGAATATCCAGCAGATCATCAAAATCAATAGTTCCTGTTTCATAACTCTTTGTGAGAATTTGTTCTGCATCCCTGGCCTGTTGTAAGTTCTTTATTTGTGTTTCATTTTGGATTCTGGCATTATTTCTATTAGATATCGCTTTTGCAAGAAGTGATGTTAATCGATTCTGTCGTGCTGCTTTTTGCACTGTAATTTCCTGTCTGCGCAATTCATTCTGACGGGTTTTGGAATCGTATCGTTTATTAAATATAGGGATAGAAAGCGACATCATGGGCATGATAATATCCTTACCGTTATCACTAATATCAACATCCGCTCTTTCAGATACAGGAATATAATCCAATCCGAAACCAAATTGTGGGGCACTTTCCTTTTGATTAAGCAATTCTGATTGTTGTATACTTTCGTACAGCTTATCATATTTGAGTACTTCAGGATTAAATGCTAAACTTTGATTCTCAACAATAGCATCTTCTTTTGGAATAGTCATTTCATCAAAAATAACTACGGCAATATCTGCATCTCGATTCATAAGGGTATTAAAAGCAGTTTGCTCTGCCATAAAATCTTGTTTCAAAACTGCTTTACGCTGCTGTAATTCATTTTGGCGAATTTGTAGTCGTAGTACATCTACCACAGAGGCCTTCCCAACTTCAACCGATGTTAATGCCAATCGCTCATAGGTTTGTAGCAATTGAATATTTTCATCCAATACTTTTTGTTTTGCATAGAGTTCGAACAGTATGTAATACGATTGAGAAACTGAAAGTGCTAATTTTCTTTTTGTGATCGCAATATCCACATATTCGGCTTCGGCCATTGCGTTTGAATAGTTCTCTCGTGCAGTAATAGTACCAAACCACGGTAACATTTGTTGGATTGAAAACTTTGCCCGTTGTGCTCCCGTTCGTGTTTCGGGTTCACTCACAAAGTATCCCGCACTCAATTTGGTATTCGGTAATGTTTGTACCTCATTCGTTTTCTCTTTTGCAATATTATAACGCAACTCAACAGCTTGTATCTGTGGATTGTTTTGCTCAGCCTCCCGGATATATGATTCTAATTGTTGCGCTTTCGCGAAAGCGGAAACAAAAAGAAAGCCGAGAATGATATTTAGGTGTTTCATTTGCTTGTTTTGTTAAGTTGAATTTCCTTTTTCCAGCAGAACAGTACCGGAACCACAAATAGCGTTATCAATGCAATAAGCATCCCTCCAAAAGAAGGGATTGCCATCGGGATCATGATATCGCTACCCCGACCTGTAGATGTTAATATGGGTAATAATGCCAGAATCGTGGTTGCCGTAGTCATCAAACAGGGGCGAATTCTTTTTTCACCTGCTTCCACTACCGATTCTCTGACTTCAACCAGGGATTTGGGTTTGTTTCTGTTAAAAGTTTGCACGAGATACGTTGCCATCACCACGCCATCATCTGTGGCTATCCCAAAAAGTGCAATAAACCCTACCCATACGGCAACACTCAAATTAATGGGATGCACCTGGAACAGATCCCGTAAGTTTTCATCAAAGAAACTGATATTTAAAAACCAATCCTGCCCATATAACCAGATCATTAAAAATCCCCCTGAAAACGCTACTGCAATCCCTGTGAACACCATAAGTGACGTAGCCACCGAGCGAAATTGAAAATACAAAATCAAAAAGATGATCGCCAGTGCCAGCGGTACTACAACCACCAGGGTCTTTTCTGCCCGTAACTGATGCTCATAGGTACCTGTAAATTGATAACTCACTCCCTTCGGAACAGTAAGTTCTCTGCTATCAATCCTTTCCTGGATTAATGCCTGAGCACCTTCAACAACATTCACTTCGGCAAAACCCTCCAGTTTATCAAACAGTACATAACCCACCAGAAAGGTATCCTCACTTTTAATGACTTGCGGCCCTTGTTCATAGCGAATATTAGCCAATTCACCTAAAGGCACCGGACTTCCTTTTTCTACAGGCACATAAATAGCTGCAAGGTCTGTTGGATCCTCCCGAAGTTCTCTGGGATAACGCACCCGCACTCCATAACGCACCCGTCCTTCTACCGTTTGGGTGAGTATCATCCCTCCTACTGCGACTTCGAGGATTTGCTGTACCTGTTCTACTGTTGCTCCGTAGCGCTCTAATCGCTTTGAATCGATGTCGATTAACAGATAAGGTTTTCCAACAATCCTGTCTGCAAAAACGGCTTCATCTTTTACTCCTTCGGCTTCTTTTAAAATATCTGCCAATTGGATTCCGAAGGCTTCGATCTGTTTTAGATCTTGTCCTTTGACTTTGATGCCCATTGGGGCACGCATACCCGTTTGTAGCATTACCAGTCGCGTCTCAATCGGTTGCAACCTGGGCGCAGAAGTTACTCCGGGTAATTTGGTAACCCTTACTATTTCATTCCAAATATCATCTGGAGATTGTATCTCTGGTCGCCAGTTGCGATACAATTCGCCACGATCATCCGGTATGAGGTTCTTATGAGTCACCTGCTGAGCATTTATGCCAGAATGTTTCTTTCTCGTATTATTTGGGTTGCTTACCAAGTTACCATCTTTTAACACAAACAACCCATCTTTATTTACCCGGTATCGTTGTCTTTTACCTTTTTCATTCAACATATATTCGGGCTTGTACTGAATGATATTTTCATACATGGACAATGGTGCGGGGTCGAGCGCAGATTCGGTTCTTCCTGCTTTACCAACGACCGTTTTAATCTCTGGGATGCTTGCCACAGCCATATCCAATTGTTGCAATATCCTCTTATTTTCGGCAACGCCCGCATGTGGTAAAGTTGTTGGCATTAAAAGAAAAGAACCTTCATTGAGTGAGGGCATAAATTCTTTTCCTGTGTTTTTCATGATCAAAAACCCAAGCATTACAATAATAGCGGGTATAGACAGGAAGAATACTTTATTTTGCAATGCCCATTGTAATATTTGCGTATAATACCTTCTAAATAAAATAAAAACACCTAATAAACCAAAGCAGATTACTGCAACAAAAATGAGGTTCCACAACATATTTTTATCGACCCCTAGTGGACGCCAATATTCAGCTAATAGTAACAATATTGCAACCGCCGAAATGATGATGTTGATTGTATTCTTTCGCTTTTGCGAAAATATCCCTCTTACACCAAGAATGATGGTCACTGCAAATGCCACTAAAACTATACCCAGCCAGTATCCATTAACAATTGCCAAAATTCCTAAAACAATCAAAACCGTATTGATACTATAACTCGCTGAAGTCTTCATATTTTTCTTCTTCAACAAAAAGGCAGCAAATGGTGGGATCAAAAATAGCGCTACTATGATCGATGCTGTAAGGGCCATGGTTTTTGTAAAAGCCAATGGCCTGAATAGCTTTCCCTCGGCACCGATCATAGTAAATACGGGTATAAAACTAATGATTGTTGTGAGCACAGCAGTAAGTATCGCTCCGGAAACTTCGGTAGTGGCATTATATACAACCGTATTAACAGGTAGCTTGTCTTTATTATCTTCCAGATGCCTGATCATATTTTCTGAAAGGATCACACCCATATCCACCATCGTACCAATGGCAATGGCAATACCCGATAAGGCCACAATATTGGCTTCTACGTTAAACAGTTTCATAGCAATAAAAACCATTAAAACTGCAACTGGCAAAAGCCCCGAAATAAGGATGGATGCCCTTAGGTTAAATACCATGATGATAATGACAAGAATAGTGATCAAAATTTCTAAGGTAAGTGCCTCCTGAAGCGTACCCAACGTTTCCTGAATAAGTTCGGTACGATCATAAAAAGGAACAATTGTCAATTGCGAAGTCCGGCCATCTTTTAATTGTTTGGATGGCAATCCGGCACTGAGTTCGTTAATTTTATCCTTTACAGCATTGATCACTTCCATAGGATTGGCTCCATAACGGGCTACTACTACCCCTCCTACCACTTCGGCTCCTTCTTTATCGAGTATCCCTCTTCTGGTAGCAGGCCCCAGGCCAACCCTGGCAATATCTTTGATTCTTATAGAAGTAAAATTTTCTGAGGTCACCACAGCATTTTCAATATCGGCTATCGATTGTATATACCCCAGGCCACGAACGAGGTATTCTACCTGGTTAATTTCTAATGTCTGAGCGCCAATATCCCGGTTTGATTGCTTCACCGCCTTTACGATATGTTTTAGGCTGATGTTGTACTGGCGCATTAACTCTGGATTAACATCTATTTGATACTCCTGCACATAACCACCGATAGATGCTACCTCTGAAACACCGCCTGCTGACGATAAAGCGTATTTTACGTAGTAATCCTGGATACTCCGAAGCTCATGCAGGTCCCAACCGCCTGTTACGTTTCCGTTTTCATCCCGTCCTTCGAGTGTATACCAGAATATCTGGCCCAATCCTGTGGCATCTGGCCCCAGGGCTGGTTTTACTTCTTTTGGCAATAACGTCTCGGGAAGCGCATTGAGTTTTTCGAGAATCCGGCTACGGCTCCAATAAAATTCAATATCTTCTTCAAAAATGATATAAATACTGGAAAACCCGAACATCGAAGAGCTACGAATCGTTCTTACCCCGGGAACTCCCAACAAGGCAGTTGTTAAAGGATAAGTAATCTGGTCTTCGATATCTTGTGGTGAGCGTCCTTGCCACCTGGTAAAAACTATTTGCTGGTTTTCACCAATATTAGGTATGGCATCTACTGCCACAGGATCACTGGGTAATATTCCTGTTTGCCAACCAAATGGTGCGTTTACAATACCCCATCCTACAAAAAGGGCTAGCATAAGGATCGCAACCAATTTATTTTCGATAAGAAATTTGATGCTTTTGTTTAGCATATGCTTTGATTATTAAATAATTAAAGAAAGGCGTTGTGTTGAATAGAACAAACAACTTTAGCCCAAATGAACTAACATCGGGCACCGCTTTATTATCTAATAATCAAATAAGGAAGGTCTCGTTAAGCAGACGAATATCTTTTACCAACAAAGGAGGCGGATATTCTTCAAAAGGAATTCGATCTATTTCCTGCTCTTCAAAAAGGTGTACATATGAATAGGATAAAGCGACAACAAATACCTGATGCTTTATGCCGAGCTTGTCGAAAGATATTTTTAGTTCATCTTGTCCTTCATAGGTAAGTTGAGTATCGGTACAACAGCTTTTTTTGGTAATCGTGCAAGAGGTGGTGTTTGAAGTTGGCTGCTCCATACCACAGCCTTCTGCTTTTGCAAATAGTGCCGCATCTACCAACATATTTCCACAATAATGCATATCGATGGTAAATGACAAGGTAGAAAATAGCATCACCACAGTCAGTAACAAGGATAGTATTTTATGAAATAACTTCTTCATACAATTGCAAAGTTACAAAATTTACCGGAACCGAAGTTTTATATGAAATCTTTCAGTAACTTTCGGATGCTGATGGAAATCTTAAACAGTCAAAGGAAAAAATTGAGGCTTCAGAAACTCCAAAACAGCTGAGGGAAAAAAATCAAGGCTTCAGATCCTTCAAAACAGAGATGTATATGATTTTTGCTCACAACAATGCAGAAGTCCGTTTTTAAAAATAACCAGATGGTGCAAAAATGTTTCATCCCCGGCACAGATTGCAAATCTGCCCATCACCAATAGCCTGGTGAGGCTTGTACCAAAAGATTTTGGTATCTAAAAACCTGACAGGTCTTTTCTTTAGTATATAAAAAAGGGAGAGGGAACTTAAAAAGGTTTCTTCACTTAATGGCATTGAAGTAGCGCAGGGAAATTTGTCGTACACCTAATAATTATTATATCAAACTATATTTGTACTTTTACTTACAATGACAGTACAAGATTTTATCAATTGGTTTTCAAAATACCCAACTATCATTCTGGGTTATTTTATAGCAATTATCGTAATAGCATTGATTGGTTTAGTTACGATAAATCGAAGGAATTTTAGACCTCCTATTACATATTTTTACGGATTGCTGGTATATGCAGTGACTATACCTGGGTTATTGTCCCTGGTGCTTATTTTATACAGTTTTTTCTTCCTGAAGGTCAATCTGCTACAGCTGGATGTCATGACCTATTATGTGCCTCTTATTTCGATGTTCATCGTTTTGAGTATTATCAACAAAACGGTACCTATGTCCAGAATTCCAGGTTTTGGTAGACTTTCTGGACTTTTTATCATGATAATAATCACCTTTGTGATTACCTATGTGTTACAAAGGATGTTTTTTGGAGTATTCTTTATAGGAAAGTTTCAGTACTTAATACTATTCTTCCTGGCTTTACTTTTCGGAATTAAAATTGCCTGGGATAAAATAGTGAAATAAGGTATGATTATTTTATGTTTACGAATTTAGCATAGTAGCTTTTATTTGCTTTACCACTTCGATATGATCCAGCCCAAAATCTTTCCAGGCGAGATCGAGTTCTTTCATATCCACATGTTTTACGATAGTACCATACTCCTTACGTTTTCCATCGATAGTTGGATATCCAATCACATAAATGCTATCTGCAAGCTCTACTGCCAGTTCGATATCATGTGTCGAATAAATAATGGTATTAAATTCGTGAGAGGATGTAATAAGGTTAAATGCTTTTTTAACATCTTCAATATTTCCCACATCAAGGCCCGAAAAAGGCTCGTCTAAAACCATGTAATGGCCAGAACATAGAATTTGTTCGATGACTGCTGTTCGTTGTCGTTGGCCTCCCGATAACTCACAAGGATATTGGTCTTTGGCTTTCTCGAGCCCCCAATCGGCCAAATAAGTCATTATGGTATTATGTTTTTCTTCTTTAGAAATATCCTTCTTTCGCAATGCGAATTGCAATGCCTGATACACTGTTTTATTTCTAAACAAGGTATACTTTTGATCTACAAAACCAATATCGCCTTCCTGTACTTCTTTGGCGTCATTTTCTATACCTGTTGTAGTATCGGCTATGAGTATTTTTCCTGTAGTTGGTTTTATAAGGCCTGTCATCGCTCTAAACAAGGTTGATTTACCACGACCCGAACGTCCTACAACAGCAACCACCTGCCCTGTCACATTGTTTTCACGAATCACATCTTTTTCAACAAAATTAATGTCCTTTATCACAGTCTTATCCCCATAGGCAACACTTAAGTTTTCTACATATAATAGTGTATTGTGCGTACTATAATTCATACATTATATTTTGGAGTATCTAAAAAAAGCTTTCCTGAGGTAGTCTAAGATAAAATCTATAGACAAGCCTACCAACAAGATTACTATTTGCAAAGCAATAATTCTACCGTGATTCATGAACTTATCAGAATTTTTAATTAAGAAGCCCAATCCACCGGCAGCTACGAGAATAGATTCGACAGTTACCAGCATCATCCAGACGATAGCCAGGTTTTGTCTTATCACTTCAATCACATGATCAATTCTTCCTTTTACGACGACTTCCCAAAGTACTTCCCAGCGACTACATTGCAAAGAACGGGCATGATCAAATTCTTCCTGGGATATAGCACTTACCATACTTAATAATGATGTTGTAAGATAAGTACTCATAAACACAACCAACACCCAAACTTGCATAGTTCTGGCATCGCTAATAATAATCGCCAGATAAAATGATATTCCTGTGAGCGGGAGGTATCGAAGTTTACTTAAAGTTCTTGCTATTGGTGTGAGTATAGGTATGGTAGCCAAATAGGTAACAATTAAAGAAATAACGACAGCTATAAGTATCGCTTTAATACACAGCAACAAGGAGCTGCCAATATGCACTACCAAACCTTCACTATATAGCTCTGTAAATCCGGTTAAAACCTGTTGCGGAGAAGGAAACAAATGCCGTTCTCCCATACTGGAAATAAACCAGAAAGCCAATACGATTACTACCCAAAAAAATATAATAAGTAATCGGTTGTTTTTACTGATCTTTTCAAATGGTTTGAATAAATACTTCATAGTGCTTGTTATTAAACCCAGGTTATCTGCGTAAAAAAAAGCCATCTATATAAGTAAAATATATTTTCACTTTTAGACGGCTCTTATTAATTGGATATCATCTTATTTTAAAAGCGTAATTACTACACGTCTGTTTTTGGCTCTACCACTGCTGGTTGTATTTGTTTCTATGGGATCATCTTCACCCTTACCGATTACAGACTGAAAACGTGACTGAGGAATCCCCTTGCTTCTCAAGAAATTAACTACAGATTGTGCCCGTCTTTGTGATAAATCATAATTTGATTCTGTCGAACCGGTATCATCTGTATGCCCTTCTAATTTAAGTTTTGTATCCTCTGCCTGAATAAGAAGGTTATATATGGTTTCTAAAGTACTCGTAGAAGATCCTGAAATATTAGCACTTCCTGTATCAAAATTGATATTCCACTCTCCAGAAGCCAGTACTTCATCGGCTTCTTTGGTGTAATCTGCTTTATAAGCTGATCCTGCATCAATATCGTTTATGTTTTTGATGAAATAGAGATTCACTGCTTCATCATAAGGCACAATTCTTTTTACAGACTCGTTAAAACCGAAAGGGTTTAATTCACTTAAGTAAGAAGAAACCTGATTGTAAACTGCTTTATATCGATTGGTTCCATCGGTAATACCATAGTATTGCATCACATCAGAATAGTTGAATACTCTCGATCCTCCCATGTTATATTCAATCCCGTTTTTAGTGCCTTTTTGACCTTTGAACATATCATACCAGTACTTTGGCGACTCCAGACCATATGTTTTTGTTACTGCTTCAGAAGCTCGTACCCTCCATTCATCATATTGCTTCATCTGATTAGACGCTGTTAAAGCCGACTTTAATATATTAGTTACAATATCTGGATGTTTTACAGACCATTCTTTAACCGCAATAACAGTAGTTGCCATTTGGTTATTGAACTCCCGTGTAGAGATAATATCGGTAAAGCCATTTAGCGCATCAAAAACCATTTTATCTCCTGGTGTCCAGGTAGCACAACCATCTACTTTTTTATTAATGGTTTTACCGGTTAATTTTCCGTTTTTTACTTCTTTTAAAGGCACGGTCCAACCCGCTTTTTGTGATTTGATCAATTCTTCGGCAGATTTGATATAATCATCATCCTGTGACGGGTAGAAATTCACGGCATCGGGATCATAGGTGGTTACATCGGGGTTTACTTTTAAACCATTGGCAAATGCATAATTTAAAGCGGTTACCCAATCACCATCACCCAGTACAGCAGAGATCAAAGCACCTTTCATGCTTTTAGGATCAACTTTCCAGCTTGGTGGCCCGATCAATTTATCTTCACCATAACTAAGCCCTACCGCACCTACAACCTGCACATGGTATTTATCTTTTCCAAACTTATCATCGAGTGCCTGTTGCATGGTACTTATATAAAATGGAGCCCCATCTCCCATCATCATAATGGCAAATGCACTTTTATCTGCATCAGGAAATTCTTCTCCTCTGTCAAATTCTTCGATGAATTTCATCTGCATATTTCGCAATTCTGAAAGCCAGTCCTGACGGATGATTTCAAGATTCACTCCGTTCTGCTCCATCAAAGAACCTTTGGTCGTTTTTGGCCCTCCATTGGATACGATGATACCCGATTGAGCATTCCAGGCATAAGCAGCTATTCTTACCAAAGGCTTATTTTTAACACTACTTGAAACGCTATTTGAAGGTAATTCCAGCTTTTCTGAAGTAATAATGTTATTTACATCTTCCTTATTTATATTTAATTCTTCCAATTGTTTAGCTTCTCCTACTCTAAGGCCCGGAGCAAAATAATACACTGCAGCCAAAATACCTCCAAGTAAAACAATTACAATAAGCAGCTCTGAGAATGTAGTGAGTTTTTTCGTTCTTAAAATTTTACCCATTTTTAAATTTTTAAAATAATTTTTATTTCAGTTAGTTAGTCAAACATATTTCCAAAACCACCACTAGATTGTTTATCTTCTGCTGAAAGCTTGTAGTTTGGATTGTTATATTTTTTGGATTCGGGAATATAATCCTTACCAGTTTTTATTTTATCTGCCAGGGTATCTAATTGCGCATATAACTCATCGCTATCGATATCATATTTAGAGGTAAGCATATCAATATCTGAAAGATTTTCTTGTGTTTTTGCGATATCAATCGCAATAGTCTCAGTGATCACATCCAGGGCATACTCAAGCTCCCAGTCTTTGGTAAAAAGCATGGCAGATTTTGCTCCATCTGTTGCTGCTTTGGCAGTTTTTGCAAATTCATATTCTTTTTCAAGCATTTTGATCGTTACTTCAAAATCTGAAATCTTGATATCGATAGCAGTACCTGCCAGGGTTAATTTCCTATCCAGCTTACCCATTACATTGGCCCTGCTACCATATTTTTGAATGAAGCTCTTACTTTGCTTTAGCTGATGTGCAATCTGCTGGGACTGAGAAAGCTTTTTTGCCAGAGCACTGTGCAGTTCTACATACTCATCGGTATCTTTTCCTGCGCTTCCTTTTTCGGCCACGATAGCTTCCATTTTGCTCCTTACTTTTTCTGCTTGCTTTTGCATAGTAACCACCTGATCCTGAAAATCTTTTGCTTCTTTTTCGGCTTTAAAAGCCTCGGCTTCCATATTGTTTTTCAAAGCTTTGATTTTGGCTTTAGAATCTTTAAATATCTTCCTGTTCCTAAGCATTTTGGTTTTTTGCTCCTGTAATTCCCCAAAGGGGTCATGTTTGATCAAAGATTTATGGATCCCTCTGGTCACCCTGCGCAAGAATTTAAAGATCAGCGGCAGCATCATAACGAAAAATACCAGGAAGACTGCTACTCCGGCAAGTGCAATCACTTGTCCCAGCGCTGTAAATAGAGGAGGTAATATATACACCCATGCAGCATATCCCAATCCTGCAAATAATGCTATTTTAAGAAATGCATTTAATCCTTTTTCGCCGCTTCTCCAGTTTTTTGGATTTAAAGATATTTCTCCTTTTTCATCATCAAAATGCTTTAGGATAGGTAAATCTAATACGTGACTTTTTGATTCTTGATCCATGTAATATATCGCTTATAAATTACTTTTTATACCATTTACAACGGCAACTATTGTTTCTAAAATTTTTGATCTTGCCTTATCATTGGCAACTATTTTTTGATCTATCTCAGATATTTCAGACATCATATCTGCATCGACAGAATTAAGCAGGTCTTTCTTAACACTGATTTGATTTTGGATTTCTATCAATCTCTTTTCTAAATCAGAAATTTCGGTATTCAATGTGTTCTTTTTGGCTTTTTGAGTGTCTAAAATCTTTGCTTTCTTACCATTACCCTGACTGTCATATTGCTTGTGTACTTTTTCGATCTCCTTGACATAAAAATCTGCCTGCGTAAGCAACGAACTTTTTGAAACTGTGTTGTCTACACCTTGTGCCATGGTTAATGCCATCTTATAAACAGAAGGATCATTGGAACCTACAGCTTTGATCGCTTTAAAAAATTCATAAAAATCATATCCTGGTTTATTGAGGGATTCAAAACCTGATTCATACATCTCTACGACCGTATTTAAAATACTATCACTTACCAGAGTTGCTTTGGGTGGATGTTCTGGAAACTTTGAAACCGATGTACCGGTTTCGGGGAAAGAGTGAGAAGAACTGGATTTTGATTCTATTTTGGTAGATTTTTCTGTTTCAGAAGTTTCTTCTTCATTGATAAAAAGACCTTTCCAATTAAATTTTTCTTTAGCCATTTACTATAGTATTTGATAAACCAATTATTGCCAACATGTCAATCTGGTGGGTAAATTTATGTAAATTCTTATAATTATTCCTGTTTTTCAACTATATGGGATATAATTTACAAGATTTTTTATTATAAATCACTCTACATGAATTACCCTTTATGATATGCTTTATTGTATTAGTGCTTTCAGATTTAATTTTGTTACAGCTATAAAAAATAAATCTTAATACAAAGTTAAGATACATAAAATTATAAATATACCTTTTGCCATTAATAATACACTAAAAGAGCCAAGACTACCAGCATCAAGAACCAAATCTTTTCAAAATATTGATTTATCCCGTTTTATGCATTAGAAAATCCATCCTCCTCTTTTACCTATACTCTTAAAAGATAAGATAAGGATTTCTTTAATTCACTTCTATTCCTCCTCATCAAATACCATAATTTCTTTTACTGTTTTTAATATTTCGGGAATATCTTCTTCGGTTAAGGTAATCAATATTTCTTCTGTAATTGGTGTTATCGAAACAATTCTGTTGGCTTGTCGTTCTATGATTTTTTCAAACAGATTGCGTATTGTTCTTGCATTACCAAAGCTTCTGTGCCTTTTTTCATAGATTCTATCAAGGATTTCCATTAACTTTTCTTCGGCATCCTGAGTAAGTTTGAAGTCTGCTTTTTTGGCAAAAAGCCTGAAAATATCCAATAATGCTTCGGCAGTAAAATGGTCAAACTCAAAATATCTGTTAAATCGGGATTGAAGTCCAGGATTTGTTTGAATAAACCCCTGCATTTCATCTGGATACCCTGCTACTACGACAACCAGATCATCTCGCTGGTCTTCCATACGTTTTAATAAAACTTCTATGGCTTCGCTACCAAAATCATTGAGCCCTCCCGATGTAAGCGCATATGCTTCATCGATAAACAACACCCCTCCTACTGCAGTCTTGATGATCTCATCTGCCTTGATAGCAGTTTGCCCAACATATCCGGCCACCATGCCTGCTCTGTCGGTTTCCACCAAATGGCCTTTTTCTATGTAGCCAAGGTGTTTGTATATTCTTCCCAGCATACGGGCAACTGTAGTTTTACCGGTACCGGGAGGTCCCATGAAAACAGCATGCAAAGAATTATTAGAGATCTTCAGTCCTTTTTCTTCCCTTATTTTTTGAACCTTAAGAAAATTTGTAAGGTCTTCGACATTCTTTTTAATGTCTTTAAGACCAATAAGCTCGTTGAGTTCCTGCTGTACAATCTCTAAAGAATCATTTTCTGGGACTTCGTTATAGCTTGCTTTGTCCACAAATATCTTGGGATTATTAATTTTTTCAGATACCTGCTTTAGAAATGCTTCTTCTTTCTTTGAAATCATATCATCAGACTTCACAATTAAAGAAGCTATTCGATTGATAAATGAATTAATGCTAAAAAGATGCTCACTTTTGATTTTTGTTAAAATAGCAGGCATTATAAACGCTTCCTGCATTTGCGCTACAGGATGAAAAAATGAAGTGTTTTGAATAGTGGTTATATTTTTTTCAAACTGTGGTGATAGTGGTATTTCGTTCAGCTTTTTTAAATCATACATCACACTCAGGTCTTTTCCCTGAAACTTTTCATAGAGATATACTAAAATAAATTTTGCTTTAGCAGGAATCTTATTGACTTTTTCTTGTATTGCTATAAAATCATTAAACACCTTGGTAATATCCCTAAGTAAAATATGCTCTGGTTTGTATATTACACCTTTAAAGCTTTTATTTTCTAGCATATTGGCTGTATTCATAAACGCTGTATCGTCATACAACGCCTTACAGATAGCCAATGACTTATCGCTTTCTTTTTTAAGGAATTCTAAATATTCAGAAGAGATTTCCATAGAGATGGAATCTGTTTGTTTTTTCATGTACTCAATTTTTTTTCAAATATATCAACATCTTATGTATCGCTTTTGCGCTAATCATACATGACTTTATAAGCAAAATTTTGTAAATATACTGATATACTGCTCAAGTATAACACCACATTTTGAAATGTTACCATAATGCTAATATTTGGATGTATAGTGTTATAAAGTTTTATGAAATTTTGAATTTTTTTTTGTATACCCGCAATCACCCATATAACGTATTTTCTTCTCCTTTTAGTCCCGATAGCTATCGGGAGGGGTCAAAAGAAAATACAGAAAATTCCATTATTTACCCTTAACCCTAAAGGGAATAACAGAATTTTCTATAATTTAAAAGATTACTTGAGTGATTGCGGACATACAGTAAAATTTTCATTTTTTAAATATATATGTTACATTAGTAGAAGAAAAAAACACCCCTAATTATAGTCTATATAGTTGTTATATAGCCTCAATCAGCCCCATGAAACGTAAACACATAGTCTTCTTCCTTACCATTTTTTTAAGCCTCAACATAGCTGCTCAACAAAACGAAGGCGATTCTTTTGACTTTTCTGAAGAGACGGGGATTGTTCCTATTCAAAACTATTCTACCAAAGATTATGATGGAGGTCCACAAAACTTTGCAGTTATCCAAAGTAATAAAGGATTGTTATATTTTGCGAACAGCCGTGGTTTGCTGGAATATGATGGGGTTTCCTGGAGAATGATACCATTACCAAATACCGGGCCTATTAGATCCTTGGCTAAAACCAAAAATGACAGAATCTACGTAGGTGGATATAATGAACTGGGATACTTAGAACCCAATGCCATTGGTGAACTTCAATTTGTTTCTTTAAAGAAGTATTTGGATAAAAGATATCAGATTTTTAAGAACATTTGGAATATTCATGTGATTGGTGAAGATGTATATTTTCAGGAAAGAGACCTTATATTTCTTTGGAGAGATCAACAATTCGAGATTATAAAATCAGAGTCTCTCATCTCCGCAAGCACAATAATCAATAATGAATTGTACATTGCTGATCGAAATAAGATCATTAAGAAATGGGTACATGATTCCTTCACCACAGTGTTTGATGCTTCCGGTCTCGTTGAAAAAAAAATAGTTGACATACTTCCCTACAATCAAAATGAATTGCTGATACTTACACAACGAGAGGGGATATTTGTACTGAAAGAAAACAAACTACGGGTTTTCGAGAGTAAGGTCAATACATATCTCAAAGAAAAAACAGTATACCAGGGAATAAGGCTAAACAATGGGTCTTATTCTTTTGCTACCATAAGCGGTGGAATTGTAATCATTAATGATAGTGGTAAGATGTTACAACTTTTGGATAAATCTTATGGACTGGTTGATGACGCCATATATGCACAAGTAGAAGATCGACACGGAAGATTGTGGCTGGCCGCCAATAATGGAATTTCTCGAGTCGAATTGCAGTCTCCTTTCACCGTTTTTGATGACAGGCTTGGTTTAGATGGGTTTATAAACAGAATACATCGACATAATGAAAAACTATATGCTGCTAATTTTAATGGTGTATTTTATATGGACCATATCCCGGAAAAGAAAAAAAGCATCTTTAAGCCTGTTCCTGGGATATCTTCGCAAACATTCTACTTTCTTTCCCTGGGAGATACATTGATATCGGCTTCAAGAGGAGGGCTGGACTTCATTGCTAATCAACAAGTAGTACAGCACTTAGATCTTAATTCCGGGGCATTACTACGGTCAAAATTAGATAAGAATCGCATTTATGTAGGACTTAGAGATGGGTTGGCTTCTATAAAATATGAAAATGGGACATGGAAGGATGAAGGAAGAATTCCTGGGCCAAATGATGATATTAGAAAAATTGTAGAACAAGACAATGGGGATCTATGGCTAGAATCCCAGGAGATGGGATTCTGGAAAGTAAACATGTCTGCAGTGATCAATACAAATGACTTCCATAATCTTCAAGTAAAGCAATACAGACCTAAAAAAGAATTACCGGAAGGAATCTGGTTTTTGCACAAAATTAGAGGAGCACCCTCATTTAATATTGGAAGGCATCCGTATAAATATGACGCGACATTAGATAGTATTGTACCCGATTCGACTTTTGCCCGATTATTTGGGTTAAAAGGACAGATAGCAATTAAAAAGGAAGACAAACATGGAAATATCTGGATGTGGGCCGAATTGGAAGGTGATGATTTTAGAACCAGGGTTGTTGCTATGAAACAAAATGACAGTAGTTATACTATTAAAAAAATATATGATGATCACACCCCAAAACCCCTGGGCATATCACTTTTACCAGAAGACAATGGGATAGCCTGGTATGGGGGCGAAGCAGGAATCGTACGCCATGATATCAACAGCGATGCCTACTATAAAAAAGATTTTAATTCTCATATTCGTAGAATAACTGTCAATGCTGATTCTCTGATATTTGGAGGAGCAAAGGTCGCCAGGCAAGAGGTTTCTCTTCCCTTTCAATTCAACGAATTTAGAATAGAATTTGCCGCCACTAGTTTTGATGATGAATCCAAAAACATGTACCAATTCTATCTGGAAGGTTTTGATAAAGACTGGTCGCAATGGACTTATGAAACCAGAAAAGATTATACCAATATCCCTGAAGGGGAATACACTTTTAAACTTCGTGCCAAAAACATTTATGGCCATTTGGGAAAAGAAGACAGTTATAGTTTTTCTGTCCTTCCGCCCTGGTATAGATCCTGGTGGGCCTATGCACTGTATGCATTGGTCATTACAGTGGGGATATCACTCATTTTCAGATGGCGTTCTGCACAGCTTCGACATAAAAACATTGCACTAGAAACAATTATTAATGAGCGAACCCGGGAAATCAATGAAAAAAATGAAACACTAAGACTTCAGGCAGAAAAACTACAGGAAATAGATGCTATGAAAACCCGGTTTTTTGCAAATATTTCTCATGAGTTTCGTACGCCACTTACCCTTATCAAAGGGCCCATTGAAAAACTGAAAGACACAAATCAAAACAAAATAAGCACCACCAACATAAGGATGATACAACGCAATACAAACCGATTATTAAAATTGGTAAATCAGTTATTGGATTTATCAAAATTAGATAGCGGTAAATTGCAACTTGAACTTTCTGAAGGTGATGTTTTCAGGTGTATTAGAGCTGCAGCTTCTTCCTTTAGTTCACACGCAGCACAGCGTGGAATGGATTATCAGGTAAAAATCTCTTCGCGATTATTATGGGCTTCTTTTGACAGGGATAAATTAGAAAACATTATCTATAATTTGTTGAGTAATGCATTTAAATTTACAAACAACGAGGGTAAAATTGTTATCACTTCACTTCACAGGCATAACAAATTATATATTACAGTTTCCGATACGGGCCATGGCATACATAAGAAAAAGCTTTCCAATATATTTGATCGTTTCTTTCAGGTAGACGACAGTTATACCCGTGAAAAAGAAGGTTCGGGAATCGGCCTTGCACTTACCAAAGAATTAACAGAACTCATGGGCGGAGAGATATACGTAGAGAGCGAATATGGTAAAGGAAGTCTCTTTAAAATAATCATCCCTATCGAAGAAATAAAATCACACAAAGCCGATGAAATAGAAAACACTCCCGTTGTTTTTGATGAAGACGAAGAAGAAATAGTGGTAACCAAAACCAGAAAAGAAAATCATTATACAGTCTTGATTGTAGAAGATAATGACGACATGAGGCATTTTATTAAAGAACAGTTGATGCAAGACTATACAATCATACAAGCCGGTAATGGGAAAACAGGGTTACAAAAGGCAGTTGAGCTGGTTCCAGATCTGATCATAACAGATTTGATGATGCCACAGATGGATGGGCTTACATTATGTAAAAGACTAAAAACTACCATAGGCACAAGTCACATTCCAGTAATAATGCTTACAGCCAAAGCCGGAATTGAAAATAAATTAGAAGGCCTGGAAATCGGAGCAGATGATTACCTTACCAAGCCTTTTAACGCCAGAGAAGTGAGTATTAGGGTAAAAAACCTAATCGAAGAGCGTAAAAAACTGAGAGAGCTTTTTGGAAAAAATATAACCATAGATCCAAAAGAAGTTGTGGTGACATCATTGGACCAACAATTTTTAGAACAAACTATGAAATTACTAGAAGAACAATACCACAATTCAGAATTTGGAGTGCCACAAATGCAGGTAGCACTATCTATGAGTAAAACCCAGTTACAACGTAAACTTAAAGCATTAACAGACAGCCCACCCGGAGAGTTATTGAGAAATTTCAGGTTAAAAAGAGCAGCGCAACTACTTTCACAAAAAGGAGAACACATCTCTCAGGTAATCTATGCTGTAGGCTTCAATAGCCTCTCCTATTTTACAAAACGTTTTAAGGAATTCTATGGGGTTTCTCCTTCAGAGTATGTTAAAAAGCATAGTAATGATGCTTAAAACAGCAAAAGTCTTTATTGTTTTTGAGAGGTGTTTTTTGATAACATGGTTCTGTCCTTTCACTTTTTTTACTTTATTTTGGCATCAATTCTTTCTCACCTTTTAAGACCAAAAAACATACTTATTTCGTGTAAATTTTTCATTTAATATATACCATATAACCATATCATTATTAAGGTTTTACAGTAGTATTGAAAGTTATTTTTTAAGGAAATTTTATGATAAAAAATGGCACGGATTTTGATTAAAATATAATAAATTTGCATTTAAAATAAGTTTAACAAAATAATGAATCATGTTCAAACCAAATGTATATGTACGGATGAGTAGCCTTAAAGGCAGATTGGCGGTGGATCGATCATTGATTGAACTTTTTCGAGAAACTGTCTGTTGCCTTTTATGGAGTACTTATCTGTATCATGGAAGCATAAAACAGATTACAAATCGGATAAGAAAAAGTTTGACAATTATGGAAACGCCAGTTGACATCGTATTTACGTTGGTTTGCTTTATCACGTCTCGCTCAGGACGTAAAACAAGAGTAATTAAGGTAAGCCAACTAAGTATGTATTAAAACTTACAAATTCAAAGTATACTTGTTTATAAATTCATAGCCATCGGCAGTTAATTTATAATAGTTTACCTGTTCTACCTTAGTTTTATCCAGAAACTTCAACGTTTCCAATTCGTGAATCACACGCACAACTTCTTTTCTCTTTTCGAGTTTTGATAATTTGTATATTTCCTTAATGGATAAACCTTCAACAGCATTATTCATAAAAAAAATATTCATAATGATCACGCGCATAAAAGATATTTTTAACTCCTCCACCGTAATGAGTCGAGGAGGTATGTGCGATATAGTACTTTCTGATGATAACACACGCTTTATTTCTTTGGTAACTTTAACAAAAAGCGCATCTCTTTGTCCGTCATCCATAACAATTAAGGGTTCTGAAGGAGGGTTTACTGTCTGAAATTTTGAAATCGCATCAATATCAGAAAACATACAATGACTTATAATGATCGGAAATATATGCGCTCCTTCCTCCTTTGCAGCAAATAGCAAAGCAGGTAATTCTTCATTATTAATAAATTCTGAAGCAATAAAATTGGCACTTACCATTAGGATAGCAATCTTTGTGGTATCTATAGCATTTTTTATTTCTGAACGCCAATCTGCACCCACCTCTATTTTTGAATCTTCCCAAATGGTGAATTTATATTCACGCTCTAAATAATTGAGGTGAGTCCTTAAATCATCCAACCATTTTGCGTCTTTCTTGCTATAACTTATAAAAACACCTTGCCTTTTCATAAAGAATTTTTATCGTTGAAATGTATATTACCAGAAACCATATATTTTCTCATATTTTATAAACAAACAAAAAAATAAGTGTAAATACATACACTTCAAAATAAAGTATTGGGAATTTGCACTATGACAATTAAGAATATTAAATTTAACTAGAATTTCTTTAATAAGAAAATGAAAAAACAAAAGGAATGAAAGAAGAGCAATATTTAAACGAAAGACTTGAGAATCAGTTAAAATGGTATAGTAATAAAAGTGCTAATAATAAAATGTTGCATTTATGGACGCAGGCTTTGGTTATTATTTTCTCTGCACTTATCCCTTTTTTAGCCGGGTTTATGGAAACTGGCCCGGTATATCTTAATTACATCATTGGTGTTTTGGGAATGCTCGTTGCTATTTTAGCGGGTGTTTCTGCTATGATGAAGTTTCAGGAAAAATGGGTAAAATACCGTACCGCTTCAGAAACACTAAAACACGAAAAATTTATGTATATCACTCGTACTGGCCATTATAAAGGCAAGGGTGAGCATTTCAATATATTGGTTACCAGAGTTGAAAACTTAATCAGTAAAGAAAACTCTTTATGGAGTGAATATATGAGTGAAGAAGGTTAAAATTAAATTTTAAAGTGATCAAATAATGTGCTTTCAGAAGCAATAATAAATACACTAGTTAATGAACTACCTCGACAGAGACGACAGGGGGTATCGAGAAACAAGACCGTCTCGATAGTTATCGGGACTACAGGAACCAGGAATTAATACATATAATTGTCTTGGCTCTCTTGTGATTTTTATGCCTTTTTATCTTATAATATTCATAATCAGTATCTCAATATCGCTCATAAATTACTATTTTTAAGCGTTGAAAGATAAATGTATCAATTCATGAAAAACCCGACCAAATCGGAAGTATTTGAAGATGTAAAGGACTTTATTTCTAAGTTTGCCAGATTCCCGGTTGATAAACTAAAGGATGATTTCGTGTTACAAGAAAATCCATTAAAAATGGATAATCCCCAGCTTATCACAATGACATTGGCGGTAAGGGGTTATGTAAAAAACTTTAGTCCGGCCAGAACGGTACTGGCAACCGAAGTTAAAAAGAGTAACTTAACCGTTGCCGGCCTTTGCAATTTGATCTATAATAAGATAAACAGTTAATGATGAAGAAACAGGGTTTGGTGATAATAATTACAATGCTTGTATTCTTTTGTACAATCGACGTATGCTCACAAGGTAACAGCGAAAACTGGTTTGAAAAAACTGGCATTAGCATCAGGAAAACCTTTGACGGTTCTGTGAATGAATACAAACCCGCAGCCTTTAGTCTATATGAAAATCATAAATCCAGTATTAACGATTTTATAAATGCGGATCTGGCTGTTAAAATAAAAGAATTAGAACTTCTGCCAAACACTAGTACCATCCTATTATTGTATCCGGTTGCCGAATGGCATAAATCGTCTAATGAAAATGATAAAAAAGACAAGCTAAGTGCCGGAGTGAATGGTGAATTCTACTTTGGTCAAAATCGAACGCTTACCCCCTATTTGTTATCCAATTTTGCTTTCAAGAAAAATTTATTAACCGATAGTAATGAATTAAAATATGTAGGGCAATTCTCATTTATCGGAAATTCAAGTTATCCATATCTGCCAGGAGTAACATGGCGCTTTAATAATGAATCCAGTGATTATAAAGGTTTATACTATCCCTATTTTGGTTATGAGTATAATGAAATACCAGACTTGTTCGCAGATGGAGTGACTGAATCATTCTCTATGCTGTTTGCCAGGCTATTTCTAGAATACTGGGTTGCACCAAGGAGTATTCAACTTATTTTTGATGGGACCTATAGAAATGTTTTGGGTGACAGTTCTGTTTTAAAGAAGGACCTGCCAATACTCAATCTTTCTTTCAATTATTACCCTGGAAAACAAGAACATGTGAGTATTGGGGTGAATTATAAGAATGGATATGATCCCGATGCGGGATACGCAGAAGTTGAGATCACCTCTCTTAATCTTAATGTAAAGTTTTGACACACCTGGCTTAAGCCCGGATTATGCATTAGTTATATCTATAAAAGTTGAAACTTATTTACATTATTTCTACTATGACTTTATTATATAAATGTAAAACAAAAAAGACAACCAAACGGTTGTCTTTTTTCATAAGTAAAGATTAGTTCAAGGGGTTGATTAAATCTTAATCCCCAGCCAGTAGCACATAAGAATTGCCAGCGACCGGGGTGATGCTATAGTTTTTTACCTTTCTCAGGTTTCTAAGATGTTTTTCTGCTTCTTTAAAAGCCGTTTCCATAGCACTGAGCTCAGAATTTTTATTAACAACAATGGTTTTGGATATAATGCTCCCATTGGTGTACTCAACATGGATTTTCCATTTTTTTACCGAGTGAAAATTTTTGTTTCTTGAAGTCTTGTCTTTTGCTTCTTTTTTACGCTCCTTTTTATCTTTTCTATCTGAATTAGTAGGTTCTGTTACAGATGATGTTGCGTTTCCTAAAAACATCGAAAGCATTGCTGTTGCTAGTATAAGTTTCATAGTTTGTGATTTTTAATTGTTGTGCCGAATATACAAATATATTTTGATTATACAAATATTTTTTTAATAAAAATTTATTTGAATATTAAAAAATTACATGTATGTTTGTTCTATGGCGAATAAGAAATTAAAAAAGCTCCTTAAGCGAAGCAAAGGAGCTAAAACTGTCTACGGTATTTCCAAAGTACTTGGAGTGAGTCCCCAAGCGGGGGATTATGTAGTAAAGCGAAAGGATCTGGCAAAGGATTTTGAGCGCTTAAAGAAAATCGCCGATTATATGGGAGTGAGTATAGAAGATATTATTGATTATAAAGAGAAATAACGTTACTTTCTCATTACCAGACATTAAAATTAATCTTAAATTAGTGCTACCGGTCACTTTGGTGTGAAGACACTGAGAATACCAGATCATTTCTACAGCATTATTTTTTATAACTATAGTTACAGGTACTACAATCGTAGCATTGATCCAGTACCTTCCAGAAAGGTATTATTGTGAAATTTGGTTACTTTATGGTTCTAGAAGAAGGATATGTTTCCGGAAGCATTAAAAATCAGCTATTTCCTGCCCGCCCAGCGGGTTTGCTTCAATTCTACCCTGTCTGACTGCCAGGCTGGCTGGTCAGTAGACAGGCAAAAAAGTTTAAATCACTTCTTGATTACATTGCTAATTATCAAACTGTTATTGAGTTTAAATTATTTTAAAGACGATTATCCAGAACCATAGTTGCGACGTATACACCTAAAACTGTACCCCTATAGACTTAAAAGCCCATAGGAGTTCTATTGTGCTTTAATCTTCTTCAACATTGCTTTTGCATTATCTCCTACACTTCCTTTGGGATCCATCTTTAGCGCCTTTTCATAATATTCAATAGCTTTTTCCTTATTGTTCAGTTTTAAATAGCCTTCTGCCAAACTATCCCAAACATTTGCAGAGTCGGGAAATAAATTGGCTGTCATCTCAAAAACAAAAAGTGCTTCTTCTTTACGACCCGATCCCAACAAATTATAACCTGCCTTATTAAATTGACCTTCAAAATCAAAAAAGCGGTATTTTGGATCGTCGGCCATACGTTTGGCTTCTGCCTTTAATTCTTCTGGTTTGTTCTTTTCAAATAAGCCAGTAAGGTGTGCCATGGGGTCTAAAATGAATTCATCATCAGAAAAGTTTAGTGCAGCTTCCAGTACAGGGTCTCGATTGGATCGATACTCTTTAAAACTCATCTCTATGGCAATATGTGGAGCCATCCACGGTCCACCTTCCCATTGTGGTTTGTCTTGCCACCAGGCAAACGATAAATATATGGGCATTTTGCTATTCGGTAGTTCTACAAGGCGGTTATCGCCATAAAAATTGATGTTCTCACTTGTGGGCTCTCCTACAAATATGGCATTGGTATAATTATCCAGTTCGTTCACCAGGTTTTGGCAGGCCGAGAACGTGCGACGACCTATGATTACAAACAACTTGCCTGTTTTATTAATTTTTTCACTTTTAATAATCCCGGTAACTATAGGCTTGTTTTTATAATTATTACCACCCCCATTAAGCCTTACATCCAGAACAAGTTTATCTACTTCATTGTTTTCAATAAAATCAAATACTTTTTTATAAAATGCAGGGATGTCTTCCTGAGGATCATCCCGTATCTTACTGTGTCTTATATAGACTGTTTTTTCCTTCGGAAGGTATTCATAGTAATAGATTTTATCCAGATGCTTTAGATATAATGGTGTTTTATTCTGATCTCTAACCTCCAGCCAGTTGTCACCAGGTTTTATCATACCATATTGCATCGGGGTTTCCTGACTCTTAACTGCTGCTACTTCTGTCTGAAAGGTCTTTCCATCCTTTTGAAGAGTCAGTGTGATGGTTTTTTTCAACTCTTTGGTCACCCCTTGTGCATGCAACACTTCCGGAATAACCATATACCTGCCCGCATATGCCTTAAAGAATTGCTCGTTTTCTGCCGGAACAACAGGATATATTGCTTTTAGCACTTCAGGGGTTGACATTCCTTCAACAGCCAATAACTTGGCCCCAAGTGCCACCTTATAGTTCTTGTGAATTCCCTGAATATAGGTACCATCGGGATATTGATACAATACCAGCGGTAATTGATGGTAAGGTATTGGGCTCTTTCCAAACCCCATTCGTGTATGGCCATATTTGAATAAGGCTACAATTCTTGCAAGCCCCATCATGACCTCATGATCTTGCATTGTCGGGATCGATTTATGTAATTCTGCTACGGCTTTGTCAAATTCTTGTGCTGTGGTTTTTTTAAATAAAAACGGATATTCTGCATGAACCGTTTTTTGAAAGAATTTCAGGTCGTCCTGCCATTCCTGGGTCGAAAACTTGTTTTGTGCAGTAACCGGCATAACAAGTACAAAGATGATGAGATAAATAATTGTTTTCATTGGTGGTGAGTTCTATATATACATAAGACAAAAAAAGACAGCTGTCGTTACAGTTTTTATAAGGTAAAATTGAATTATTGATCATCCTACAGATTCCTCACTGTAGTATTGGCATTTTTTTAACTGTGAGCAGCACTCTTTTTCGCTACTTTTAAAAACATTGATCATTCTATAAATCACACATCATGAAAACATTAGTCACACTCGTTTTTCTATTGATCCTATCCTTTTTTGTGAGTTCAGCCATGGCTGATTCTTCTTTAAAAGTAAATTTTACAACCGGTAATCCGGGTATTACATCCATCAATTCTATGACTTTTGGTCCAGAAGGTATTTTGTTTATTGGTGATAGCAAATCGGCCCAGATCGTGGCCATAGACCTGAGTACACATGCTAAAGTTAAAGTTAGCCGGGTAACAATTAATAAACTTGATAAGCTTATCGCCGATATGTTGGGTACAACAACCGATCAAGTACAAATTACCGATATGGCTGTAAATCCCGAAAATAATAACATTTATCTTTCAGTGCATCATAGCTCTGGCACTCCTGTATTACTAAAAGTAGAGAATGAGACGCTAAAGCAGGTTTCACTGGACAATATTTCGCATAGTAAAACATCATTAATAGATCCAGTAAATAAAGGAGTTAAAGATAAATGGGACAGAGAACTTCGTAAATGGGCTGTAGCTGATATACAATATAATGCTGGAAAAGTGCTGCTCTCTGGTTTGAGCAACAAGGAGTTTGCGTCTACTTTTCGATCTGTAGATTTTCCGTTCACCAAAACACAAAATTATGGTTCTCTGGAAATCTATCATGCTGCTCACGGCGCATATGAAACCCATGCACCTATCAAAACATTTATTGCCACCAATGTAAATGGAAGCCCACATATCGTTGCAGGATATACCTGTACTCCACTTGTTCTTTTTTCTATGGATAAGATTAAACCCAAAGCGCATAACAAAGGGAGAACAGTAGCCGAATTAGGAAGTGGTAACAGTCCGCTTGATATGATAGAGATGAACATCGAAGGTAAACGATTTTTAGTGATTGCAAATACCAACCGACCGTTAATGAAAATGGAATTTAATGACCTGGAAGCTTATCAGGGTGCTCTTACTACGCCGGTTACCAAAAAAGGTGCCGCTGCCGGAGTGGCATATGTGAACCTGCCTCGTGTTAATGTCCAGCAATTGGATAACTATGGAGATAAGAATTTCTTAATGATCCAACGGGAGGCTACAGGAAATCTCGCTTTAAAAACAGGCAGTAGCTGGTGGTTTCAAGAGGAGTAACGATTCAAATTAACGTATCCAAAATCTATTCATTCTACAAAGTGAATACTTACATAGGTATCCTATTGATCGTCTTCTCCGGCGCTCAGAAGATGCGACCCCAAGCGTCTTTAGACTTTATTGCTACCCGAGAACAGATCGTATTGCAACGAGATAAAAAGGTAGCAGACGATCTTGTTTTATATAAGGATCATATTTCAGAAGGCATGTTTTCCCAGGCAACCGCAATACTTGGAAAGACTATTATTGAAGATACAAAGATCTATTTTATACCTATGGTGTCTTTTGGGAGGGGGCAGCAATATACTTTGGCATATGGTGGACAGATCGAATATTTTACTATTAATATCCCAGAGGCTTATCAGTACCTTACAGTACAAGCAGTGTATCCATCAATAAAACTTTTACCAGCAAATCTGTTAAAATGGTATATTCAATTCTCTAGCCCGATAAACGTAACTTCTATTTACAATCATATACAAGTTACAGATGCTACGGGAAACATAATAAACAGAGTTATTCTACCTCTAGAGAATGCTCTTATCTCTAATGACGGTTGCTTATTAACTGTTTGGATAGAACCCGGAAGGCAGAAACGTGGCCTTGGGCCCAATAAACAGCTAGGCCCTGTTTTTGAAAAAGGGAAAAAGTATGCTTTAGTGATCAAAAAACAACTAAAAGACGCTGAAGGTGTCACCATGCAAGAGGATTTTACATACGATTTTGAAATCACAGAAGCAGACAGAACACAGCCGGATGTAAACTTATGGAAGGTGGTACCTCCTGAAGCAAATACCACCTCAAACCTGAACATTGAATGCCTAGAATCGCTGGATTATGGTAGTGCGTTGCATAGCATAACAGTTATCAACATGGCAAAAAAAAATATTGAAGGCAGCTGGCGACTTGCCGACCATGAAACCCGTTTGGTATTTACACCGCTACAACCCTGGCAGCGTGGAGACTACCAAATCATAGTTCATTCCCGTTTGGAAGACCTGGCAGGAAACAACCTGAACCGATTATTTGATCGTGAAATTGTTGATACTACTATAGATCATCCATCAAAGAAGCATACCTTAGAATTTAGTATTCAATAAAAACAAAGCCTGAATAACTCCGACTTTGTTTTTATTGTGTAGTCCATACTCTTTATTTCCCAATCACAAATCTTTTAGTTGTTATTTGCCTGTCAGTATTTATTTCCAGAATATACACTCCTTTGGGTAAACCGGTAACATCTATCTTATTTTGTGCCAGCTGATTGTTCATAACGATTTGCCCCATATAATTGATAATTTTAAACGAAGCATCTTTTTGCATTTGAGTATTGACAAACAACACCCCCTTTATAACCGGATTTGGAAATAAAAACAGCTCGTAAGATTCATGTTGTGAAGAGTTATTTCTTGTAGAAAGTGAAGCTACTCCTATATTTACAGTGTAATCTTCTACTTCTCCATAGGTAAAACTCTCACATGGGCCCGAGGGGTCACGATATTTCATAGATACCCGCATTCTGGTATTGCCAGATAATGCAGTATTGGGGATCGTAAAATTAAAGGATTGATTCGCACTACTGTTAGAAGCATTCGAGACTATCTGTTCTGTAGCATCAAAGATTCCGTTTTGGTTATAATCGATCCAGACACTCCAATATTCTGTATAGGCAGTATTTGCATATCCAGCACTCACCACAATAGTATTAATCCCGTATCCTACACTACACACCAGGGCGGTAAAATCACCATATCCGGCATTGGCTGTTGTAGTATTTGCAATTCCTCCTAAATCCACATAGTCAATATATTCATAGGTTACATTGTTTCCCTGAGAAGCGCAATAGGTAATTGTACCTTCCAGAGTAGTTACATTCACTGTATTACTAGACAGAGAGCTATTTCCTGCGGCATCTATTGCTTTTACTGAAAATGAATAGGCGGTATTCGGGTTTAAACCGCTTACTGTATGACTTGTAGCTGTAACCGTTGTCACAAGGGTCGCTTCCCGGTATATTTCATATCCAGACACTCCTATATTGTCTGTTGAAGCATCCCACGAAAGACCAACACTGGTGGCTGTAGTTGTCAAAGTAGTAAGATTGGCCGGTACCGATGGTGCTTCGGTATCTGGTGTAGAAGACAGTATTCTGATATTGTCAATCGCCATATCACTGCGAAAACCAGTTCCTGTAATACCTTTAAATTGCAGTTTGATTACCGAACCTGCATAGACCGAAAGATCGATAGCTGCCTGATTCCAGATATTTCCAAGATCTCCATTCCTGGTCCATAATGAAGTATAATTGCTACCATCATCGGTACTTACCAAAACTTCCATAGTTCCCATATTACTTCCATACATATGATACCCAAATTCTAAAGAAACTCCTGAAAGCGATGCCAAATCGATACATGGGCTGGTAAGCAATGCCATCTTGTTTGGATTACCGGGCGGACTCACATTGGTAGATGCCTCTGTATACAAATAGAAAGAACCGTCTTGTGCCGTTGAAGGCCCCGTTGATGATGAAGGTGTTCCTCCAGCATCACGGGTCCAATCGATATCATCTCCCACAGCATTCGTCCAGACCCCAAAACCGGCCTCAAAACTTTCTGTATACGGAAAACTGCTTATTCCGGTACATGCAGGAACTTCGGTGGTTGTAAAGTTTACAGAAGCGCTATATGGCGAGCTTGTACCACCGGCACAATTACTTCTCACTTGTGCCTCATATGATGTAGTAGCTAGTAAAGCTGTTATATTGATTGTATTGGTGTCTGAAAGCAAGGTTGTCCAGGAAGCGCTTCCGGTTTCACGGTACCGCAAGTCATAAGTAGCTTCAGCACTACCGTTCCAGCTCAGCGTAGCCGTTGTGGCCTGTACATTGGATGCTGTTAAACCGGCAGGTGCTACTCCACCGACAGGTGTTAATTGTACATTGCTAACTACCGTAGCATAGTCTGCAATGGTAACCCCGGTCAAGGTTACCGATTCATAACATTCGGCTTCATAAACAATATCATAGGCCCCTGCTTTTATAGGTCTGTAATAATCTCCTTCGGGTAATTCTGTCGGAGTCCAGGATTCAAAATTTTCCTTTCCAACGATGGTTACTTTTGCTGCTATTGGCTGGTTGGTAACTGCATCGGTAACTACTCCTCGTATTCCGTAATTTATTTGTTTTAAAAATGCAATCAGTGCCTCACGGTTATAATTCCAGTAATTCACTAGCTGACTGGCTGCCGGAGTTTTAGCATCAGACAGCTCTACCGTTACTTCTCGTCCTTTATGATAATATATCTGATAATCCTGTCTTCCTCCCTGCACTTCATACCAGTCAAAACCATTGGTAATGCCATTATTAAGAGCATCAAAGTATCCGGCCGGGCTGTTGGCCTGGCACAAGTCTCTGTATTCTTCAGAAACATGTATAAAATAATCTTCATCGGGATGTGCTCCTGCAAAGGTGTCCCAGGGGTAGTTAATCAATTCGATCCCCCCGTGAAAATTGGCAGATAGTACAAAATGTTTAGACTCGGCAAAGTCTATAAACGCAAGTGTTTCCGTTTGATAGGCATTCCCATCGGGATTAGGGCCATCATCGGGATCGGGATAGTTTCTGTTTAAATCTACGTTATTGGCATTTCCCCGGGTCGCATTGGCAACCGATGTGTTGTTTGGGCTATTGCGAAAAGTACCATCGGGATTGGCCAGCGGATTGATCCAAACTTCATTGTTATCCAGGAGGTCCTTAATCTCGGCGTGCCTTGGGTTACTAATATCGTTATATGCACTGAGCAAAAAATCAATAAGGTTGAGCATCATAGGATACCCTGCAATCTCATCGCCATGCATAGAGGAGGAATACATTACCCGGGGCTCCTGTTCATTGTTGTTCACATTGTCTGATAGCTTTACAAACAACAGTGATTTATCTCCTTCGGTAGTGGTGCCAATATTCTCGACCTTGCATAATGTCGGGTTATTGGCAGCAAATTCGTTCATCATCGTTACATAATCGACATAGGTGGGGTATGCCGTAAGCGGAAAGGTAGTAGCTTTAACCACCAGGTCTGAGGTCATCGTTCTGTAACCAACAATATTATCTTTGGAAGACACAGTAAAGGGAATTTCTTTTTGTAAAAAAGAAGAATACTGATCTTTGGTAGCCATTACTTTTACAATTTTGGTCGTTGCATCATAATGTACAATCGCCAATTCTTTGGTAATAGTGCTTAATTCTGATCTATTCTGAATGCTAAAGCTAAAAATAACCTCTCCTTTTAGGTTTAGATATTCGTTGGCAAGTTGTTTGTTTGTTTTTTGTGCGAAAAGCGTTGTACTCATAGCAGTACATGCCACAAGTATCATGAAGATGTGTTTTTTCATGGTTTGTAAGAGTAGTTTAAATTGAGTTAGTGTTCTTAAGTTAATTTATGTTAACACTAAAGATACTATAAATTTGATGAGAATTCAATATGGATGCTACATTATATACTAGGATTATTTCTAAAGCAAGATTTTTCAGAACAGTAGTAATTATTATACATAGGTCATGATCTCTTAGAAATAAGTGAACAACAGGTATTCTCACCTTACCGTTGGATATATTTATAAAGCTAAGGATGTAAATTTTGGAAGATTATAACATTTCTACCGTGCTTTTTCCTACAAAACAATGTACTATGATACCTTTTATATGAAGTATATATGAAGTATATATGAAGTATATATGAAGTATATATGGAGTATATATGGAGTAAAGGTGGGATTGCAAGCAAATATTTGATCTAAAAAAGTAGTATCTGGTTAAAGAATAATGATTATTCGACTCCCTGGCTTTAACACGAAGAGAGGCTTTTGGAAAATAGCATATTGACCTTTTTTGAATCACTTTTCTTATTGGTTTTTATGATTCAGTAAAAAGATAATCAAGCATAAAATGGGATACGCACGATAGCAAGCCCTATAGCTGGCATGTGATTGGTTTCACATAAAAACCAAAAAATTTATTGAACAATAATATGAACTCTTTGAAATTTTCTTTCTATGTTACAAAAACACATTCCTGCCCATCTGGCAGGTACATTATAACCACTCTTTAGGTAGGTTGCAGACGAAAACTTCAAATAAATTCAATGAAAAAAGAAGGCAATTAAAAAGATTAACATTATTTATGATTTTTTTGTCCTAATAGCTTTAAAAAAAGATTACCCTCTGATTTACTGGTGTTTGATTTAATTATTAACATAAATATTTATTAAATATACAGTTTTTCCTCATTAATTTTATGGTTGGTATATTTTGGTAGTCCACTTTTTAATTTATATCTTTATGCCTCATAGGGTTTAAAAGGGTATAAATGGAATTTTTAATCGAACTAAATTAATATTAATAGTTCTATTTTGTTTGATCCCTACTCTCAAAAGAAGAGTTGATTTACACACAGGCTCATTTAATTTTTTTATTAACCCTAATTTAATCTCAAATTTTTTTCACAAAATATTGAAAGCATACAAACTCAACGTTAAATCATTATTTTTAATATAGGGATTTGTAAAACATTTTCCTTCATTTAACCATTTTAGCGTTCAATATTTTTATCTTTTAATTAATCAGCATTTGTCAAGACCACAGATTTAAATAACTACTATTTCTTATAGTTGGATGAAAATGGCAATAGTTCAAAAGTAAGAAACAAAGTTATAGATTATTTTAAAAAATATCTATCAACTTATAATCATGGTTTTGACAGGATTTATTAAAAACAGATGTCCCTTCCATTTCGAAAGAAACCTTGTATATTTTTATCTAATTTATTATAAATGAGTATAATAATTAGAAAACTAAACCTAACAAAAAACTTAACACAATGAGAAATTTAATTTACGACTTCAAACTTTTATGGCCCTCTATAAGTACTTCTAAACATATTCCTCAGGAAAAAACAAAAAAACGGGTAACTAATACTCATAAAAAAAAGAAAAAAGATGTCTTTCAAAGTATGTTTGAAGACGCTTTAAGCGAAGCCTCCGGGTATCTTGGCAGAATAAATTGCAATGGTTGAGTCATAGTTTCAAATTTGTGACTTATGCCATTCGGCTTTAATGGAATCGAAGTTTCTTGATCGAACTAATGATCAAATTGCTACGCCGTTAAGTCGGAAAAGTTTTATTTAATTTCATCAAATCCACCTTATTTTGCTTCCTATGTCTAATTTAAACCAAACCCCGGTAGCTATTATTGGAATGTCTTCAGTTTTTGCAGATGCTAAAAATCTGGAAAAGTACTGGGAAAATATTATAGCAGGAATTGATTGCATTCGAGAAATTCCTGAAACACGCTGGAAAATAGAGGACTATTATGATCCTGATCCAAAAAGCCCTGACAAAACCTATTGTAAAGTCGGAGGTTTTTTACCAGATATTAATTTTAACCCTTTAGAATTTGGATTGCCTCCTAATATCTTAGAGGTTACCGATGTATCTCAGCTATTAAGTCTTGCTGTAGCCCGAGATGCGTTGATAGATGCAGGATATGATCCTAATGCGAGTGATGGGAAATTTACTGCAGTACTCAAAGAGAGAACAGGCGTAATTCTGGGTGTAGGTGGTGGCCAAAAATTAATCACCCCATTAACTTCAAGACTTCAGTATCCTGTTTGGAAAAAGGCGTTAGCGTCTATAGGCATGCCTGAAGCTGAGATCGAAAGCGTTATAGAAAAGATAAAAACCGCATACATTCCCTGGACAGAAAACTCTTTTCCGGGTATGCTGGGAAATGTGATCTCTGGTCGCATTGCAAATCGTTTTGATCTGGGAGGGATTAATAGTGTAGTAGATGCAGCATGTGCAGCTTCCTTAAGTGCTACAAAAATGGCTTTAAGTGAGTTGATCGAAGGGCGTTGTGATATGATGATTACAGGAGGGGTAGATACAGACAATTCTCCTTTTATGTATATGAGTTTCAGTAAAACACCTGCTTTTTCGGCAAAAGGAAGTATTCGTCCGTTTGATCATGAGTCTGATGGTATGCTCATTGGAGAAGGCATAGGAATGATTGTTTGTAAGCGGCTTGATGATGCGATACGAGATGGTGACAGAATATATGCTACTATAAACGGAATGGGAGGCTCTAGTGATGGTAAATTTAAAAGTATTTATGCGCCACGACCACAAGGGCAAGCCTTGGCAATGCAAAGAGCTTATGATGAATCCGGATATGATGCGGCTACTGTTGGACTTATAGAAGCACATGGCACAGGTACCAATGCAGGAGATCTTTCTGAAATAACCTCTACCAAAACTGTTTTCGAGAAAAACGACCAAACACTACATCACATTGCTCTTGGAAGCGTAAAATCTCAAATTGGCCATACGAAGGCAGCGGCAGGAATTGCCGGGCTTATAAAAACAGCACTGGCACTCCACCATAAAATTTTACCAGGAACAATAAACGTTACCAAACCCAACCCAAAACTAGGTATTGAAAATTCTCCATTGTATGTAAATACCGAATCAAGGCCTTGGTTCAGAAAGTCTACCCATCTTCCAAGACGTGCAGGAGTAAGTGCTTTTGGGTTTGGAGGGGTCAATCTCCACGTAACACTCGAAGAATATACCCAGGAAGAAGCGGGAGCCTATAGACGATATACTCCATTTAAGCTACTCCTAATTCATGCTACGAGTGAGGCAGCACTCAGATCTGTTTGTACACAACATATTTCCGAATTGTCCTCAGATAATGCCGCAAATCATTTTCTAAAACTGGCAAACGATTCAAAACAAACTAAAATACCTTCTTCTTCTCCACGCATTGGATTTGTATCATCTTCGATAGAAGAAACTATTGAAAAGTTACACATTGCACAGACATTTTTAACAGAAAAAGAGAGAGAAGATGCATGGTCCCACCCTTTAAAAGGTATCTGGTACAGAAAAAACGCTGCTCCTGCTAGTGACAAAGTAGTTGCTTTATTTTCGGGGCAAGGATCGCAATATGTCAATATGGGTAAAGAGTTGTCCTTCATGTATCCTACGGTTCGTGAATCTTTCTATAAAGCCAATGCCGTTTTCGAAGCCAATCAACAAACACCCCTAACTGATTTTGTGTATCCAATACCCGTATTCGATGATGATGAAAGACAACAACAGCAACAATTATTAACGCAAACCCAAAATGCGCAATCTGCAATTGGTGCTTTGAGTGCAGGAATGTATCGTCTTCTATCAAATGCAGGCTTTACTGCAGATTTTTTTGCCGGTCACAGCTATGGAGAATTAACAGCACTCTGGGCAGCTGGCGTGTTGGATGATGATACATTTTATAACCTGTCTAAAGCCCGCGGTGATGCTATGGCTACTCCTCCTGTAGGAGAAGCAAGTGGTATGCTAGCCATTATGGCTAGTGTTGAAGACGTACAACCGCTATTAGCTTCATATCCTGAAATAACCATTTCGAATGTAAACTCCTCATCTCAGGTAATAGTAGGTGGACCAATTGATGCGTTGAATATATTGATGGAGGATTTTGATAATAAGGGGTTTAACATCAACCTTTTATCAGTTTCTGCAGCATTTCATACAAAATTTGTCGAACATGCCCAGCAACCTTTTTCTGAAGCAATAGAGAAAGCTACCTTTCATAAAGTCACTAAGAAGATATTTTCCAATGTAACAGGTCAGGCGTACCCTGATTCGGAAAAAGAGCAAAAAAACATTTTATCTCAACACATTCTCAAGCCCGTACTTTTTCAATCGCAAATAGAACAGATGTATAAAGATGGCGGGCGTATTTTTGTAGAGTTTGGTCCTAAAAATATCTTATCCGGTCTGGTACATGATATATTACAGGATAGACCACACCAAACTATTTCCATAAATCCGAATGCGCTAAAAAATAGTGATGAACAATTGAGAGAAGCGATTGTACAACTTGCAGTACATGGTATAGAAGTTCAAAAATTTGACTGTTTTGAGCAACCTATGCCACCTTCAAAACCCATAGGAACATTAAATTTTCGTCTTAACGGAGCTAATTATGTTTCTGATAAAACACAACACCACCACAAAAACCTAATCCAAATGAATGATACCAACTTACATCAGATTTCTTCCGAATCAAAAATAAATACGGATGTTTTGATGGAAAAAAAGATTGCTGATAACGAGATGACAGACCATAGTACACTACATAGTATTTTGGACGAACTTAAGCAGTTATCGATACGGCAGGAAAAAATAGAAAAATTCCTGGAATCTTTTACAAGTACTACAAAAAACATAACTACTACTAATCAATCGGCAGAAGTTGCTCCTAAAAGTAATGGCCATGCTAAAATATTCAGCAATGGAAACGGTGTAGCTACCTCAAGACCAGTTCCTGCAGCAATTACGGTTGCTCCTGCTATTGAAACAGCTACCTCAACACCAGATCCTGTAGCAACCACGGTCGCTTCGGTTACCGAAATAGCGACCCCAAAGGTTACTGAAAACGGAGCTGTTGCCTCCATGCTTTTAGAGGTCATCGCAGAAAAAACAGGGTATCCTTCAGAAATGCTGGAACTCAATATGGATATGGAAGCCGATTTGGGGATCGATTCTATTAAACGTATGGAAATATTTGGAGCCATGACACAGGCAAACCCTTCCATTCAGGGGCTAAAACCCAACGAACTGGCAGAGCTTCGTACCCTGCAACAAATTGTAGACCATGTAAGTGCTAAGATTGGCCAAAATGGCGTAGCTACCTTACCCCCTGCTCCTGCAGCAACTACAGTTGCTCCGGTTACTGAAACAGCTACCTCAACACCAGATCCTGTAGCAACCACAGTCGCTTCGATTACTGAAATAGCGACCCCAAAGGTCACTGAAAACGGAGCTGTTGCCTCCATACTTTTAGAGGTCATCGCAGAAAAAACAGGATACCCTTCAGAAATGCTGGAACTCAATATGGATATGGAAGCCGATTTGGGGATCGATTCTATTAAACGCATGGAAATATTTGGAGCCATGACCCAGGCAAACCCTTCCATTCAGGGGCTAAAACCCAACGAACTGGCAGAGCTTCGTACCCTGCAACAAATTGTAGACCATGTAAGTGCCAGGATTGGCGGAAATGGCGTGGCTACTTCAGTAGCCAATCTAGTAGCTTCAAGTGTAGAAAACACAGTTGCTCCAGTTACTGAAACAACTATCTCAGCACCAGATCCTGTAGCAACCACAGTCGCTCCGGTTACCGAAACAGCGACCCCAAAGGTCACTGAAAACGGAGCTGTTGCCTCCATGCTTTTAGAGGTCATCGCAGAAAAAACAGGGTATCCTTCAGAAATGCTGGAACTCAATATGGATATGGAAGCCGATTTGGGGATCGATTCTATTAAACGCATGGAAATATTTGGAGCCATGACACAGGCAAACCCTTCCATACAAGGGCTAAAACCCAACGAACTGGCAGAGCTTCGTACCCTGCAGCAGATTGTAGATCATGTAAGTGCTAAGATTGGCCAAAATGGTGTAGCTACCTTACCCCCTGCTCCTGCAGCAACTACAGTTGCTCCGGTTACTGAAACAGCTACCTCAACACCAGATCCTGTAGCAACCACGGTCGCTTCGGTTACCGAAATAGCGACCCCAAAGGTTACTGAAAACGGAGCTGTTGCCTCCATGCTTTTAGAGGTCATCGCAGAAAAAACAGGGTATCCTTCAGAAATGCTGGAACTCAATATGGATATGGAAGCCGATTTGGGGATCGATTCTATTAAACGTATGGAAATATTTGGAGCCATGACACAGGCAAACCCTTCCATTCAGGGGCTAAAACCCAACGAACTGGCAGAGCTTCGTACCCTGCAACAAATTGTAGACCATGTAAGTGCCAGGATTGGCAAAAATGGTAGTACGACGACTGATACCGTAAAAAAAAAACCTGAATATGAAGTAACTAATCACATTGCTGAGACTCTGGTAAAAGAAAATTTTACCTCATTTTCGTCAGGAACATATCCAAATGTACCACGCGCATCAGTTAAAGTAAGGTGCATTCCAGAACCAGATCAATTAGTAGTATCTTCAGAAGGATTACAAGCAACCCTGGTTACCAACGATGGCACTTCGTTATCAACATCCCTTTGCAATAGATTATTGAACAAAGGGCATTCAGTTACGTTGCTTACACTTCCGGAAACACTAATTCCAAAAAATCTAAATAAGATTCCTGATGGTGTTCTGGAGATCATTCTTCCGGATACTTTAGATCTTAGTATTCAAAACGCATTGCGTCAATTATCTGGTGCTATGACACAGCTCATTTACCTGCACCCTCATACTGTCAGCAATCAGGATGCATCTGAGAATTACTTTGATACCGAAAAAGAAGTATTAAAAACCGCTTTTCTTCTAGCCAAGCATGCTAAAAAAGAATTAAATACCCATCAAAGAACAGAGAGAACCGCCTTTATTACGGTTACACGAATGGATGGTGCCTTTGGAACAAAAAACGCAACGGCTTCCACAATGATGGCCGGCGGGCTTTTCGGACTCACAAAATCACTCAATCTGGAATGGCCAACCGTCTTTTGCAGAGCAATAGATATCGTTCAGGATATGGAAGCCGGTATGGCTGCAGAAAAAATAGAAAAAGAGCTGTTTGATGCCAATAGGTGCCTAACGGAAACAGCCTATTGCGAAAATCATAAAAGATACACCATTGACACGGAGCTGATGCCAGTCCTTAATAACCAACAACTCCAATCGTCTATTACTTCTAAAAGTGTGTTTTTGGTAACAGGAGGTGCTAAAGGAATTACAGCAGACTGTGTAAAGAACATCGCTGCTACATTTAAATGCAAATTTGTATTGATAGGACGAACTACGATAGAAACAGAAGAGCCTACCTGGGCGCATGACATTGTTACAGAAAAGGAACTGAAACAAAAAGTCATGGAACACCTTATGGAACAAGGAGAAAAACCACACCCACTAACCGTAGGTAACATGGTGGCCCATATACTATCGCAAAGAGAGATTCGTGAAAATCTTAGGTTTATAGAAGCGCAGGGAGCCAAAGTCATGTATGAGGCTGCCGATATTACCGATATAAAAGCCATAAAGGCAATAATTAACAAGGCAAACACCGTGTTAGGTCCTATTACCGATGTGATTCATGGAGCTGGAAGATTGGCTGATAAGTTAATTGAAAACAAATCTTCGGCTAATTTTGATACCGTATTTGATGTGAAAGTAAACGGAATGTTAACACTGATGAAGTCACTTTCTTTACATACCATCAAAAATGTTGTTCTTTTTTCTTCTGTAGCCGGATTTTACGGAAACATTGGACAAACAGATTATGCCATCGCCAATGAAGTGCTGAATAAAGCAGCTTATTATCTGAAGAAAAACTATGCTAACCTTCAGGTAGTCGCTATCAATTGGGGCGCATGGGATGCCGGTATGGTAAGTCCAGAATTGAAAAAAATATTTAAATCGCATAACGTTTCTCTTGTACCAACAAAAGAAGGTGTTCTGGCACTTATAGACCAAATGAGCACTGCCTTTTCTGGCCAACAACAGGTGCTACTTGGAGGTACCTTACCTATGGCTAAAGCTTCTGTCGAGGGAGAATTGACCACATATAAAATAGTCAGACATCTGGTTTTAGAGCAGAATCCTTTCCTTGAGCACCATGTAATTAAAGGACATGCAGTAATGCCAATCAGCGTAGCTGCAGCCTGGATGGCACAGTCGGCAAAAGATATGTATCCGGGCTTTTATCTGGTAAAAGTTGAGGGTGTTAAACTATTTAAAGGTATTGTTTTTGACGGAGCGCAACCAGAACATTTTGAGGTAAGCATTAAAGAACTCGAAAAAAACACCGGCAGTATTCGTCTGCTGGTAAAAATAACCAGTGATAGCGGACGAAAGTTACCGATAAACCATTATCAAACTCAAGTTGTACTCAGCTCAAAAAAATTACAACAACCAGTAGTTCCAACTATTGACTTAGAAGAGTTGAATACTACTATCCCGGAAGTCTCCACTTTTTACCAAAATGGATTCCTGTTTCATGGACCAGATTTTCAGGGGGTTCAACAAGTGCTGGAACTTAGTGAAGAAAAAATAGTACTGCTTTGCCGGCACCCGGGTATCCCTTTAGAAAGACAAGGACAATTCCTCGTAAAGGACGTGAATGGTTTTTTAGTAGATATTATGTACCAGGGTATCTTAATTTGGGTAAGAACCTATAAATCAAGTAATTGTTTACCACATAAAATGGAACAGATAGAAGTTTATGAAAATCTTCCTTTACAAAAAGCCTTTTGTGTCGCTATAACTGTTTCGGCACCCAACGAGTTTACTACCGAAGGAGATGTTACTGCCTTTGACCCCCATACAGGAAATGTGTATCTCATAAGTCGTAATGCCGGAGTAACCATTAACAAAGAACTACAATGGGTATAGATAAAATGGGAAAAGAAGCTATTGCTGTTATAGGGATGTCAGGCTTGCTTCCCGGCTCAGAAAATCTGGATAAATTTTGGGAAAATCTTATTACAAATAAAGACTTGGTAAGCCAATCTACTCGTTCAGATTTCGGTGCTCCTCCAAAAGTGTTTTTTAATGCTAAAAAAGGAACACTGGATACCTGTTATTCTTTGAGAGGAGGCTATATAAGAGATTTTGAATTTGACCCTTCTGGCTATCTATTGGATGAAGATATCCTCCTTAAACAAGATGATCAATTCAAATGGTCGCTTCACGTTGCCAGAGAAGCATTAAAAAATAGTGGTTATCTAAACAGAAATAAAGAAGCTTTTGAAAAATGTGGGATAATACTCGGCAATCTCTCTTTTCCAACGCGATACTCCCGACAAGTATATTCCCCTATATATGCCCATTTGGCTGAGAAAATTATTCATTCGGCTACCGGAAAGACTATAAAAGTACCTGCGCATCTCACCAAGTATCCTTCAGATATAGAACACACATTATTAAGTAATGCTCCATCGGCCTTTATAGCACAAGCATTGGGATTAAAAGGAACGCATTATTCATTAGACGCTGCGTGTGCTTCCAGCTTATATGCGATAAAATTAGCCTGTGACGAGCTCCATTCCGGTAGCGCAGATATGATGTTGGCAGGGGCTGTAAGTGGTGCAGACCCCTTATTTATTCACATTGGGTTCTCCTACCTTCATGCATATGCCGGGGAAGACGAGATTTCAGCTCCACTAGACCATACATCCGGAGGGCTTACATCGTCTGAAGGCGCCGGGATGGTTGTTTTAAAACGTTTGTCTGATGCGCAACGAGATGGAGATACCATTGCTGCGGTAATAGATGCAGTAGGATTATCGAATGATGGAAAAGGTAAATTTTTATTAAGCCCGAATCCTACGGGGCAAAAGCTGGCTTTTGAACGTGCATATCAGGAGACCTCCATCAAACCACAAGAAATAGATTACTTAGAGTGCCATGCCACAGGTACCGCATTAGGAGATACCACTGAGTTTAATAGCATCGGTGATTTCTTTACCAAAAACGGAGAGCAGCCTCCTTTGGTAGGTTCGGTCAAATCTAATATGGGGCATTTACTTTCTGCTGCTGGTATGGTAGGGATGTTTAAGGTAATACTAGCGATGCAAAACGACATCATACCTGCCACAATTAAGATTACCTCCCCTTTGTCTTCTACATCAGGCAACATGTCATCCGAACAAATTGTGCAGAAAAACCAGCCTTGGCAGTCAAAGGGAGACGTTTCACATGCAGGCATAAATGCTTTCGGTTTTGGAGGCACCAATGCACACATGATACTATCGTCCTACAGTGAAAAAACTTTGGCATATCTACCACCCGAAAAAAAGAAAGTCGAGCAACAACTTGCCATCACCGGTATGGCCCTTCATTTTGGAGAATGTAAAACCTTAGACGATTTTTACCTTGCCATATTTCACGGAAAGCAGTTCTTCAAAGAACTACCGGCAAGACGTTGGAAAGGTATGGAACAATTGGAGAAATTGACCGCAGCATATCAACTTCCAACATCAAAAGAGTTGCAGGGAGCATGGTTATCTGAGGTGGATCTGGATCTTTTAAAATTCAAAATTCAACCTAAGGAAGTAGAACGGTTAACGATGCAGCAGATATTAATGCTTAAAGTGGCAGATGAAGCTATTAAAGATGCTCATTTAGATATCTTAGAAGAACAGGGCGCCAATATAGCTGTGATTACCGCTATGGAGTCTGAACTTGAAATTCATCATAGAATGGGACGTTGGGATCTTTCCTGGCAGTTAAAAGAAGCCATACAAGCTTCAGGTTTGGATATCGATAAAGCATCCGAATCCTCATTCAAAAATTTAGACGACCTTTTAAAAAACAGCATATTAAAATCATATGATGACCACGCTCCAAGTGAGCACATAGATTTTATTGGCAATATTATTTCGTCCAGAATAGCTGCATTAATGGATTTTTCTGGTCCGGCGTTTACGATTTCCTCTAATGAAAATGCAACATACAAAGCACTTGAAGTTGCACGTAATATGCTGTCTACAGAAGAGGTAGATGCTGTGGTACTTTGCGCTATAGATCTTTCGGGAAGTTTAGAGAGTGTACTGTACAGACACAGCCTTCATCCGCTCAACAACGATACCGTTTCTATGGGGTGGAATGCCGCTACCAGTGGATGGATGATTGGAGAAGGTGCCGGGGCTATGATCCTGAAAAGGTCAAAAGATGCAGTTAATGATAAAGTATATGCCACCATTAATGATATATCTATTGTACAATCCGATATCACAGATATTAGGGGAGCAGTAAGTGCCGAAACCGTAGAGAAAGCAGCAAGAGAAGCGCTAAAACGACAAAAGTGGAACGCTGCAGACATTGGGTTGCTGGAAGCCTCTGCTAGTGGCATTGCATCTGAAGATGCAGCAGAAATAGAAGGATTAACCAAGGCATATCAGCTAGAGCAAAAACAGCTAAGCTGCGCCATTGGAAGTAGTAAGGCACATATTGGCCATACGTTTTCGGCCAGCGGAATGACAGCCTTGATACGTTCGGCGCTTTGCCTGTATCACAGACTGATCCCGGGTATTCCTGAATGGAATGAGCCAAAGGACAGGGAAAAATTTAAAAACACTCCTTTTTATGCTCCGGTCACATCACGTCCCTGGATTACTGAAGAAAACCAAACCATACGCAAAGCGGCAGTGAATGGTATCGCTTCTGATGGTACCTGTGCACACATTTTGCTATCTGAAGGGTCGCATCCCGAAGGGGAAAAAGAAAACATATTCCTGCAGCAAGCAGGCGAACGCATTATTCCGATAGCTGTCAATACTTTAGAAGATAGTGAACAGTCTTTGTTGAATTTGGACAAGGCTTTGGCAGAAAACGATTATCACACAGTAGCCAATACTTATTGTAAACTGTTCAAAGCAACTGGGAATTACACGATGGTTTTGGTGGCCAGTTCCAACACCGGTTTTCTAAGAGAAAGTACTTATTTCAGGAATAATTTAGAAAAAGCCTGGAAAAACGGGCAACCGTTACGAACGCCTTCCGGTAGTTATTTTACCCCCGAGCCTCTAGGCAAAAAAGGAAAAATTACACTGGTATATCCCGGTTCCGGAGTCGTTTATAGCAATGTTGGAGCCGGCATATTTCAGGTATTCCCAGACCTCTACAACTATATGGGAACCAAAGTAGAGGATATGTCCAAAGCGCTATTCAGCACCTGTTTATACCCACGTTCTATGGAGAAGCCTACTCCCGAGCAAGCACAAGAAATAGAAAAAGCGCTACAGTCCAATACCTTGCTCATGATGGCAACAGGGTGCTTTTTTTCAGTGCTATACACGCATGTCTTGCAAACATATTTGGAAGTTCAGGCAGATGCCGCCATTGGCTATAGTATGGGAGAAACCAGCTCTATGTGGTACGCAAATGGCATGTGGGACTCTCATTTATCAGAAGAAAAATTCATAAAAGCCCCTCTTTTCCAACATAAGGTGGGAGGAGCAATGGACTTACTGGGAGAAATTTGGAATACTTCTTCTGAAAAAGCCAGGAAAAAATGGGGATGCTATTTGGTTACGCAATCTAAAGATATGGCACCCTTTGTTTCAATGGAAGAATGGTTTCAAACCGAGATAGCTCCTAATACAAACAATACATTTTTAACCTTTATCAATACAGATAAGGAAATTATCATTTCGGGAGATAATGATGAAATAGCACCTTTTCTGGCGAAGGATGAACTGAACATCGTAAAATTGAACATCAACAATATTGTTCACCATCCCTTTTGCGAACAGCTAAGCGAAGAATTTATAGAAATGCATACGCTGGAGCTGTTGAAAAAACCGCCGATACAGTTTTATTCCAGTATATATTTACAACCGTTGCAACTCAATTCTGATGCCATAGCTAACAACTCAGCGGCAGTATGTTTTGAAGCTGTAAACTGGCCCAGGTTAATTCGCAAAATGAAAGAAGAAAACCATACTATTTTTATAGAAGCAGGGGCCAATGCTACGTGTAGCCGATGGATCAATGATATCCTGCAAGAGCAAGACGCTATGGCTGTTCCTATAAATAGTAAAGGCGTATCCGATTTAAAAGGCATTTGCACAATGGTAGCCTCACTCCTTTCTCATGGAATTACTATAGACCTTAATCGATTTTACCATCGTGAAGAAGCACAGGAAATACAAAAAAAACCAGTCCTTCTCGGAACGCTTCGTAGTGGCGGAAAGCCCTTCTATGAATTAGTTTCTGAAACCAATATCCAGTTAAAGCTAATAAAAAAACAACCGCAATTACAACCAGCATTGGTATCCTCTTTTGGGGGTGTAGAAAATGACGTTGCTTCTTTTCTATATGACGAAGATATGGTGCCAGAAGACAACATAACAATTTCAAAATTCAGCCTAACCGAAGAAAATATGATAAAAACAATAGCCGTAAAACCAAAAAAGGCAGAAAATGGCCTCTTACTACAAAATTATGAAGACCCGGATCGTTTGAGCGGAAAAGATATCATTTGGAATGAAGATGATTTGTTGACTTTTGCCAAGGGTAAAATAAGCGATGTATTTGGACAAGAATTTGCCATCATAGATACCTACAAAAGACGGGTAATGCTACCAATGCCTCCCTATCTTTTGGTGAGTAGAGTAACAAAGCTGAATGCAAAAGTGAATGAATTTAAACCCGCTACTATTACCACCGAGTATGACATACCGTATCATTCAGATTTTACAACCGATGGACAAATTCCCTGGGCAGTAGCAGTAGAATCCGGGCAATGTGATTTATTGCTCATCAGTTATCTGGGCATTGATTTCCAAAATAAGGGAGCGTATGTCTATCGTCTTTTGGATTGTACACTTACGTTCCTGGATGATTTACCTTTTGAAGGGCAAACCCTTCGCTATGATATTCGTATCAATAGCTTTGTGCAGAGCGGCGATAACTTGCTGTTTTTCTTTAGCTACGAATGTTTTGTTGAAGATAGAATGGTGTTGAAGATGGATGGTGGCTGCGCAGGATTCTTTACTGATGAAGAACGGGAAAAAGGGCAAGGCATTATCTACAGCCAGAAGGAAGTGGAAGAAAGAAAAAATCGTAAGAAAAAAAGCTTCACTGCTTTACTGAACTGCACTAAAACAAGTTTTTCAAAAGAAGATCTTTTGGCATTGACTAAAGGAGACGTAGAAGCCTGTTTTGATGAAAATTACAATACCTTAGGAAGAAATCCCTCACTGCGTTTACCACCAGAAGAAATTTTGATGTTGGATAGCATTGTTTCTGTAGATAGAACGGGTGGTTCTACAGGTTTAGGATATATCGTAGCAGAAAAAGACCTGGCTCCGGAAGATTGGTATTTCCCTTGCCACTTTAGAGATGATGAAGTATTGGCAGGTTCTTTATTGGCAGAAGGTGGAGGACAACTGCTTAGGTTCTATATGCTCCTATTAGGGATGCAACGCCTTACAAAAGATGCTCGTTTTCAGCCCGTGCTCAATATGCCACAAAAAGTACGATGCAGAAAAGAAATCAATAATGAGGTAGGAACCCTTGTTTTTAAGCTGGATATCAAGGAAATTGGTCTTGTTCCTGAACCCTATGTAATTGCTGATCTGGAAATTGTGAAAGATGGACTAATTGCTGTTCATTTTGAAAACCTTGGTTTGAGACTGCAGGAAAAGAACCATCCAAACTATTTGAAACCAAAAGATCATCTGGTTGAAGGCGTTTATGTAAAATCTGTTAACAAACCTGTTTTACTTAATGAATATCACATTTCTCAATTTGCATTGGGAGATATAGTAAAGTGTTTTGGAGACGAGTTCAAAATATTTCATGGGCGTAAATTTTCCAGACAACCCAATACAGATCTGCATTACGTTTCCAGGATCCTGGATATAAACGGACAACGAGGAACCTTTGATAATACCCCCGCTATTATCGCCGAATACGATGTACCTGAGGACGCATGGTATTTTGTGCAAAATGCTTCTGCTGTGATGCCCTATGCCGTGTTGATGGAAATAGCGCTACAACCTTGTGGATTGCTGGGAGCTTATCTGGGAAGTACTTTAGAAGCAAAAGATGTCGATCTGTTTTTTCGTAACCTCGATGGCACAGGGGATCTTATAGCTTATCCGGACCTGAGAGGTAAAACCATTACAAATAAGTGTACGCTTATTAGTCATACTAACTTTGGTGGTACCATTCTACAGTCATATACATTTGAAGTATCTCTAGACGGAGCAATTTTTTATAAAGGAACCTCTTCATTTGGTTTCTTTACAAGAGAAGACCTCTCCAGCCAAACAGGATTGGATAACGGAGCAGCAGCCACATTTTGGCTGGAGGAGAATAACTTTGTCATCAATAAAGGAGTGCTAAACATCAAATTAGATTCTCTTTTTGGAAAGACTAAATTATTTAAGTCCACCAATACCAATGCTCCCAGGTTGCATCTTGGCAACGACCAATTAAATTTGTTGGATACTGCCACCATTGTAAAAGACGGAGGGAAATACGGCAAAGGATATGTGTTTGCTACCAAAAATGTTAAGCCATATGATTGGTTCTTTACTTGTCATTTTTATCAGGACCCCGTTATGCCTGGCTCTCTAGGTGTGGAGGCCATTATACAAGCAATAAAGCTGTATGCTTTGGTCCAGGGGATTGGTGCAGATATCAAAGATGCACACTTCGCACAAGTAGTATCTCATCAAACGGTTTGGAAATACCGAGGGCAGATAAAACAAACTGATCCCGAAATGAATATAGAACTCCATATAAAGGACATCAGGTATGAAGATCAAAAGATCACACTACTAGGAGATGCAAGCTTATTTAAAAGAAAACTGAGAATCTATGAAGTTAAAGATCTGGCAGTTGCAATTGTTTAAGGTTCTTGTTTAATAAAAAAGAAAGAATATGTCACAAATAACTCAGGAACTTTTAACACACTCAGCAATGACCTGCAGCCAGGAAAAAACCACCAATAAATGGTTTGGTGCCCCTGAGTCGGTATTTTTTGAGCGATCTGAAATTCGCAAGGTATTGGAAAAACTAGACAAGGTTTGCTACATTATCAGGGATGAAAATGGAAGGGTTGGAATAGCCAATAGCATGGGAGCAACAAATGGCTCTGAAATTGTGAGTTACGAACTCATTTCGCCAGTACCCAGCTTTACACCAGAGCAATTAGGCGACCCAAAATTTAAGATAGCCTACCGTTTAAAATACAACTATATGATGGGAGCAATGGCCAATGGTATTGCTTCGGCAGCACTAGTTATAGCTGCTGGAAAATCGGGTATGTTGGCCTCTTTTGGAGCCGGAGGTTTAGTGCTTGCCAAAGTAGAAGAGGCAATAGACCAAATGCAAGATGCATTACCAAACGGACCCTATGCTGTGAACTTAATTCACAGCCCAAATGAAGAAGCCTTGGAAAGAGAAGCTACAGAACTATTTCTCAGAAAAGGAGTAAAAGTTATTGAAGCCTCTGCATTCATGAATCTGACACCTCATGTAGTACGATTCAGAGCGGCTGGGTTACGTAGGGATTCAGATGGCAGTATCTTGATTGAAAACCGGGTTATAGCCAAAGTTTCCAGAGTAGAGGTGGCAGCTCTTTTTCTGAAACCTGCTCCTTCTTCTATATTGGATCAACTAGTGGCAGAAGGAATGATTACGGCCGAACAAGCAGCGCTGGCACAACAAGTGCCTATGGCCGATGATATTACCGTAGAGGCAGATTCAGGAGGGCATACAGATAAAAGGTCTTTGGTATGCTTACTACCTACTATTATTGGGGTTAGAAACGAAGTTCAAGCACAATACAACTATAAAGACCTGGTAAGGGTTGGTGCTGCCGGGGGTATTGGCACACCAGAATCGTTATTGTCTGCTTACTCCATGGGAGCTGCCTATGTGGTCACAGGTTCTATTAATCAGGCATGTAAAGAATCGGGTTCATCAGACCATGTACGTAAGCTATTGGCACAAGCGGCTATGTCTGATGTAATGATGGCCGCAGCATCTGATATGTTTGAATTAGGAGTAAAATTGCAGGTACTTAAAAAAGGAACTTTGTTCGGTATGAGGGCAAATAAGTTATACGATCTATATGTAAAATATGAAGGTATAGAAGAAATCCCTGCCGAAGAAAAAAATGTTTTGGAAAAACAGCTCTTTAAGAATGGTCTGGAAACGATATGGAAACAATGCATCTCTTTTTTCCAAAATAGAGATCCGGAGCAAATTACACGCGCTCAAAACAATCCAAAAAGAAAGATGGCTTTGATTTTCAGGTGGTATTTAGGCCTATCTTCCAGTTGGGCCAATGAGGGAAAACAAGGTAGGGAATTAGACTATCAGGTTTGGTGTGGCCCGGCGATGGGTGCTTTTAACCAGTGGACGAAGAATAGCCGTTTAGCATTATGGGAGAACAGATATGTGGCCGATATAGGTACAGAATTGCTTAAAGGCGCGGCTTATTTATTCAGGATACATTGTATGGCGTTTAAAGGAATTGTATTTGACCCAGGTATAAGAAGCGTTGAGATTAAGTGACTTATCAAAATAACCTGCCGGCAGAAAACTGCAAAGCATGTGAAGATGTATTCTTCTATTGCTTGTTTACGATTCCTCTTGATATCGTTTTACCAAAGCCGGTAATACAAACAAAAAGCACAAGGCAACTATAATTATTCGAAATACGATTTTCATAATAACCCGATTTTTAGCATTGAACTCATCTTGACTTTTTTGGTTGAACCGAAAAATAGGGGTTTTTTGTCCAAAAGATGGCTTTTTTGCGTTGCATAGCAGCGCTACGGAACAATAAAAAGACGAATTTTGGGCGAAAAAGAACATTTTTACAGGCAATTATAAAAAGTCAAGATGAGTTCATTATTAAATATGGTATAAAGTTAGTTCATTGATTGTAAGAGGCACAACAGGCATTTCCCCCTTTTTATGTCGTTTTTACCCCTAACTGGTGGATACACCCCTGTTAAAAATAAGGCTATGCTTTTTGGAAGATTTTAACATTTCTGAAGTACTTTTTCCTACAAAACCATGCATTATATATGAAGTAAACATGAAGTATCTATGAAGTATCTATGAAGTATCTATGAAGTATCTATGAAGTAAAGGCGAGGTAAAGGTAATTCTACGAAAGGTCGGCAAAAGTTCCTTCCCCTAGACACAAGAAGGCCTCTACTCGAGGCAGCTACGGTGCCCACATCTTTTTAGTAAGCAATTCAAAAACAACATAATTGTGGTTTCTTTCCCTGTTTTAGGGGACGGAAGGGGTCTGTCCAAATAATTCTTAAATTATTATTTATTTCTTATAAAAAATGATGGAAATTGTATTTATATGTTATCTACCCTTTCCGACCTGATCCACCCTATCCTATGACTTAAATAAATAAAATACCATAAATTTTCTCTATCATTTTAAGATGCATACGAACGGGAAACCCGAAATAAAAAATTTCTTGAAATTTTGTATTTAGCCTCACTCGGAAACCCCGAGGCAGAGCCGTCGGGGAATTATTTAGATTAATCGAGTTCGTTCCGTAATTTCTCAAGATATTCTGAAACAACTTTTGACTTGTCCTTCTGAATTTGTTTTCCCAACTCTCGCCTAGGACAATTCTCATTATACTTGGCACCCCAATCCATTATCTCAATGACAATCGGTAATAAATCAACACCTTTTGGGGTTAAATTGTAAAGGAATTTGGACTTATTCGTGGGCGAGACTTTTTTGGAAAGTATATTTTCTTCCTCAAGAACTTTTAACCGATTGACCAAAATATTTGTTGCTATCCTTTCTTCGGACTCTAAAAATTCGCTGTATGACATTTTTCCTCTCAACATAATATCCCTAATAATCAATAAAGACCATTTATCGCCAAAAACATCAAGCGAACAGCTAATTGGACAATCCGACCTGTTTTTTTTCATATCAAACTAAAGTACTTGTGTTTTGCAATATCTTTTATATATTTGTTATTGCATTTTGTAAGTTCAAATATAACAAACTCTAAATTTCGATAAAATGAAAAATCCAAAGACAAAGGAACTATTGGAAACCTACTATCAAGGATTTGCAAAAAAACAGGGTTGGGAATCACTAATTTCAGAAGGTTTCACATTTACAGCAGATAATATGAACAAAACGGATGTAAACAAAGGAAAAGAAACTTACATCAAGATAATTGAACGGTTTTCCAAAGTTTATCAAACAGTTCGAGTGAAAAAAATGATTGTCCAAGGGGACAATGCAAGCGTTATTGCCGAATATGATTATATTTTTTCGAATGGAAATCACATTTCAGGTGACGTAGCGGAATTTTGGACTGTAAAGCATGATAAGTTAAGTTCGCTTCATATTTTCTTCGATACGTTGACTTTTGACCAAAATACACCAAAAAAGTAATGGCTTATAGCGAGGCAATTGCAAAAAGGATTAGAAAGGCACTTGGACATATCCTAAAGATCGAGGAAAAGAAAATGTTCGGAAACCTTGCTTTTTTGGTAAATGGAAAAATATGCCTGACAGCCGGACCGCAAAGAATGATGTGCAGGATAAATCCTAACCTCCACGACCAAGAAATCCATAGAAAAGGATGTTCGACCGTTATTATGAAAGGACGTGAATACAAAGGTTATATTCACATAAAGGAAGAAAACCTAACAGATGAAACTGACTTTCAACATTGGGTTGACCTTGCATTGGAATTCAATAATCAACTGACTAAAAAATAAAAGTACAGCCGCTAATAATCTTTTAACAAATATTAATTTACACTTCCTGTGAGTTTATCGGAACATCCCGCTACCCTCTGTCTAGCCTACCTATGGTAGATAAACCGGCAGGCGGGCTTCTCTTAAAAGGGGGAATTATTCTCTTTATTGATCATGTTTTGCTTCGGTTTCATAATTCTGAATTCATAATTCGTAATTCATAACTCATCCCTTCTATTACCCCCAGCCCCTAAAGGGGAGCAATTCTGCTACACTGTTGTTTCCGACTTCCGACTCCTCAATTTTCATATTTCTAATTTCGTATTTCTAATTTCCCTCACACCTCCTTCTTTCTACCACCCCCGGCCCCTAAAGGGGAGCAATTCTGCTACACTGTTGTTTCCGACTTCCGTTTTCCAACTTCCAAAAATTCATAATTCATAATTCATAATTCATAATTCATAATTCATCACAGACTCACACCTCACCCCTACCGTATATGACTTCCTGCATTCATATCGATGGTTGCTCCGGTGGCATGATCCATCAATCCGCTGCACAGCATGCCAATCAAGGGAGCCAGGTCTTCGGGTTTGGTAAGTTCGTTGAGTGCAATCTCATCCAGTATTTTCTTTTCGCCATGGGCGGTAATAAAATCTTCTGCCATTTGTGTACGGGTAAAGCCGGGTGCTACGATAAAGGATTTGATATGTTGCTTTCCGAAAGAACGGGCAACACTGCGTGCCAGAGAGACCAGCCCTCCTTTTGAGGCAGCATAGGCCATATATTCTTCGGTTTCCCCTCTGAAAACGGCTCTGCTGCCTATATAGATAAATCTTCCTTCTCCATTGGTGATAAAATGATCAATCCCCAACTTGGTAAGCAACCCTACAGAATTCAGATTGATATCCATGGTCTTTTTCCAAATCGCATACCAGTCTTCGGTTGTTTTATGAACTGAATGTGGTAAAAACACTCCGGCATTTAAAATGATCACATCAATTTTCCCAAAATGGGCTTTTACGGCTTCAAAAAGTGTGTAGACTTCTATTTCTTCAGATAAGTCAGCTTTAAAAGCTTTGGATCCCGTTTCAGGGTAAGCTGCTACCAAAGTTTCTGCCGAAATCTTATTTGTATGATAATGCACTGCTACCCTTGCTCCCATTTTCATCAGAAATGCTGCAACTGCCTTCCCAATACCATCAGAAGCGCCGGTGAGTAAGATGGTTTTTCCTTTTAGATCAAGCTGTATCATGATTATGTATCTTAATTCCTATAAAAATAGGAATAATAAATCTTGCAAATACGCCTTTTTTCAGCTTGTACATATAGAACTCATTTAAACTTTTGCTTACCTAACCAACCAATCCATCTTACTTACAGCATTGATAAAAATATCCATTTCAGATTGGGTACCTATACTGATGCGTGCCCAATCGGAATAATTGGGCCATCCTCCGGGTACAGGAGAAATCTGTGCTGTTTTTAGTTCTGTTTTATAACGATCTACATCTTTTACGCGCATTAACAAAAAATTGGTGGTACTGGGCAGAAAGGGTATTCCGAATTCTTTTAAGGCCTTTTCTACATAGGATCGCACTTCGTTATTTTGTTTCCGATATATATCAATATATGCATTGTGCTGTATGGCTGTAATAGCGGCAGCTACCCCTACTGTATTGATCAAGCCACCAAAGCTGTAATGCTGACTGCGAATGCGTTCTATGGTTGCTGGTAGTCCCAGCGCATAGCCCACCCGTAAACCGGCCAATCCATAAGCCTTGGAAAAGGTTCTAATGATGAGCACATTGTATTTCTCGGTCAAAAGCTCCACGGTATCAGGCCTTGCAGCTGGATCTACGAGGTCTATGTATGCCTCGTCTATAGCTACTGTACAGGTAGATGAAGCGATTTCTTTACAAAAATCTTCCAGTGTTTTGGCTGGTAAGAGCCTTCCGGTAGGATTATTAGGGTTGCAGAAATATACCAGTTGTGTCTCTTTGGTAACCGCTTTTTTGGTAGCTTCGAGGTCGATTTGCATAGCATCATCCAAGGGTACCTGCAAACACTTGTGATCAAAAACCTTGTCGGCAAACCTTCCGGTCACATTAAAGGTAAGTCCGGGTATAATAATACTATTTTTACGCTGACCAAAAGCCCGGGTGAGCATGCATAGTATTTCAAACGAACCGTGACCCAACAGCACCTGATTTGTATCAATACTATACCGCTGTGCCAGGGTTTCTCTTAGGGTATTGGTATCATATTGATGAAAGGATGCATATCGATTCACCCGGGTCATCTGATTGGTAATGCTTTCTAGTACCTTTTTTGATGGCCCATAGGGGTTCTCATTAGAGAATAATCGCATTTTTTCCTTTATAATGAGTGCTTCCGGCTCTGCAAGCAATGCTGAACCATATAGTGACGGAGCAATAGTGCATGCTGCGGCTATGGTTCCTCCCATTTGTAAAAACTTTCTTCTGTGTACGCCTTGATTGTTCATATCGTATAAATTTTATACAAAGTTGGCATTCATTTGTATATTTTCTCAACAAGATCATGATCCTGGCAAACAAAAAGATGAATTCGTTATTTTGAAATCGACCTGCGATACTCAACTGCCGTGATGTTGGTCAACCTTTTAAAGGCAGTATTAAATGAAGAAATGCTATTGAAACCACTTTCGTATGCGATAGCAGCAATTTTGTATTGTTGGTATTCTGGCAGCGCCAGCAATCTTTTGGCTTCATTGATCCTAAAGGAAGCCACATATTGTGAATAATTTTGAGATTGCACCTGATTGATTACCTGTGAAAGTTGCTTTGTAGTGATTCTGAGTCTGGCACTTATCTTGGCTAAAGTAAGATCGGGATCCAGAAATAAGCGTTCTTCTTCCATTAAACTTTGAAGTTGGTCGAAATAGACCGAAGCCTGCTGATGGCTCAATGTGGAGCCGGCATATTTTTCTTGCTGCATTCGAAAGAGATAAGGGTTTTTAAGTCCCCAAATAGACAAAAATACAATCACAGCCGAAAACAAAAATGCGGTACTTAAGTACGGAGCTATTTGTAAAAACACAGCAATCTGTATAAAAGCCATACCAAGGGTAAGCAGCACAAAATACAAGAGCCAATATTGGGTGGTTTTATTTGGATAAAGATCTGACATATATGGTTTGCCAGCCACAAGACTATATAGGGTGTAAACACCGTAGCCCACAATATGTAGCAACAATCCTATAAAAATAAATCGTGATAAATCGCTTTTATCATTGGGGATGATCCAGCAAAACATTACAAACAGAAAAATCGCTAAATAATGACCAACCACCTGTAGTTTTCCTATCCCGGAATTTGGTGTGTGTGTATACTTTACATATAACCATAACGAAGGTCCTATAGCCAACAGCATTCCCAAAAACACATTGCGGATAACAGGATGAATAGGAAAATAGTTAAAGAACAGAGATTTACCTATTCGAAGGCTGAATGCCAAAAGATAAATCGCCAAAAATACATTGGCTTTATCGCGTTGCTTATGTGTGGCGATCAAAAAAGCCCCGAAAAAAAGGGCAATAATAAACCCAATACTACCCAACAATAACTCTATATGTTTGAAAATCTCTGCATCAGTATTCATAAAAACAAAGAAACTAAAAATTGAGGTTTTTTGGGATATGAATGATGAAAAGTAAGGATTTCCTTTAACTGAACCACTATGGACCAGAAGTACGTAGGTTCTAATACGCAATGAAATTGCTTTTGCCTGTCTGTCTGCTACAGCTAGACTAAGTGTGATAGTTATGTGTTAATGGTTATATTCGTTATTTGTTAATGGTATGACATGTAACGTGTAAATCCCTATTCACCTTTAACTAGATAATAAATCCTTACAAGTATTGACCAGACAGGTACATACTACATAGCCAATTCTCTACGTAACTCATTCAAAGAGATATCGCTATCAATAAGGCGGGTCACCACTTCTTTACGAAATTCTTCAAGATCTTCATACTCATAATACTTGGCCCATTTATGGGTTTCAAGCAGGTTTTTGATCTGTTTGATCAACTTTCGGGTGGCATCTGCTGTACGTAGCACAGCAAGCTGGTCATATTCGGGGTTGTCTTTATGCATATAGCTCACTTTTTTGGTGTCGAAATCTACCGAAATATAGTATGCATCTACATCTGCATCCAGGTTTTCTCTAAAATCAACCCAATCGGCATATCCCAATCGCAGGTCATCGATCTCTGCCGGAACATCTGATACCAGGCGCCACTGGCATTTGGCAGCTCTTCCCCAATGATTCGACAAGCGATACACTCCCTGCCTGGTATAATAATAAGTGCTACCCGACTCACTGCGATAGCTGGGTTTTCTTCTCGAAATTTCGCGTAGCGACGCACCTCTGAACACACAATATGTATTCTTAAAGAAGTTATGACGCGTGTATACCCTTATCTTTTCTGTTTCCTGATGTTCCAAATAGCATATTTTTTTCCCGGAGGCAAAGAAATCACATTTTTGCGAAAAAATAAAGATAAGTTTTTAACAAACTATGAAGACCTATTGCAAGCTTTTATAGTTTTCGTACTGTAGTTTCTCACCGCCTCAGGTTTTAACCCCAGGCTCTATAACTCATCAAGGCCATATGAGGGAAAAAACCATTATAGAAAAAAGGGGGTTTACCTGAGTAGTATTAGGTAATCCCCTCTTTTATACATGAATATATTGAGATATTTTTGAGATATCAATGGGGCTACAGACCAAAGCCAACGGACACCGCCGAACCGGTACAAGATTATATATCACTCATAGCGTTTGATATTTGAATTAGTTATATGTAAACTAAAGCACTTTGTATATTCAGAGTGCTTTGTTTTTTTGAACCCTATTATTGTGCATTCATATAATACGTTAACGCAGCCGAAGGACATTTTGAGATCTGGTCCTGTAGCTCCCGGGTATTAGAGTTTTCTGGTTGTATCCATGGTTTATCGTTGGGGCGGTATACCTTGGGAAGGGTCTTTACACATATCCCAGAGTGAATGCATTTTCCGGGTTTCCATACCACGGTTAACTCGCCATTGGTATATTCTTTTCTAATGTCGTTGGAAGCCATATGAATGATGATTTTGGTTTGTATAGTTCTAAAGATACTTCACTATTGAATATCATAACAAATTTTAACAGATTATAAGCTCCTTCTTGTAAAAGTCAATAGTAGTTCGATGCATGGATGTACGACAAATTTTCCTTTTTTAATTTTCTGGGCGTGACCCCGTCCCATCCCGATACGAGACTATCGGGATGGGACAGGGTCGGGCTATCCGCTATATCTTTTTGTCTATACTATAGCTACCCCTTCGTTCCTCAGTTCAGTTTCCCGGCATGACAAAAAGGATGCCGCAACTATCCCTGCCCGTCCGGTCAGGCGGGCCTCACGCAAACTTTTAGTTCCAGAAGGAAAATTTGTCGTACACCCTTGATACATCGGTATGAATGTTTATGGTATTTATATGCTATTTTTCGGTATTTTTATATACACATATAATCAATCCATTAAACCTAACAGATGATCGAAAATCTACCCATATGGATCCCGGTACTATTTAGTATAGTATCGCTAATCACAATAATCGGGTTTTATTATGCTATCGGAAAGCGTCTCAAAATTATATCTGTCATACTGATGCTGATGCTCATTCAAGGCATTATGGCTGGTAGTGGTTTTTTCTTAGTTGTACAATCCATTCCCCCGCGGCTTATTTTCATGATCATCGGAGGTCTGGTTCTCATCATTCTCGCTTTTGTAACAAAGGGAGGGCATCGGTTGATGGATACAATCGATTACAGGGCCCTCACCTATTTGCAGACGATACGAATCCCTGTTGAGTTCATTATTCTTGCGCTTTTTCTCCATGAGCTGATGCCGCAAACTATGACGTTTGAGGGGAGGAACTTTGATATATTTTCGGGAATAACAGCGCCTGTTATCGCATATCTGGGCTACCATAAAAAGAAATTGAGTACTCGAATATTAATTCTTTGGAATATTCTTTGCCTGGCACTGGTATTACAGGTAGTTATTACGGGAATATTGTCTGCCCCCTCAGTTTTTCAACAACGCTCTTTCGATATGCCAAATACAGCAATCTTATACATTCCTTTTGTATGGCTTCCCGGGATTATCGTGCCCATTGTCATTTTTTCGCATTTGGCATCGATACGACATCTTCTTCATGTGAATAAAAACTAAAGCCAGTATTTAGTACCTTTGGTTTACATCAGAAAACCCATGTAGATTTACACTGGTATATGTGGAGTTTGAATGCTATTGGAAAAGTAAAATTTTAAGAACTCATCTTGAGTAATGTCTAAGTTAAGTTTCTGGTGTAGTGTATTAACAACAGGTGAATTAGAAAAATATTAGCATCAATGAACAATTTACAAATAAAAACAAACCCAGATGTAGAATTGGTTTTTAATAATTACCCTGAAGCTGTTCGAAATAAAATATTACACCTTCGAAGACTTATTTTAGAAACAGCGAGCGAAATAGAAGAAATAAAGGATATTGAGGAAACATTAAAGTGGGGCGAACCCAGCTACCTGGTAAAAAAGGGAAGTACGATAAGAATTGATTGGAAAAAAAATAAACCGAATCAATATGCGGTTTATTTCAAATGTACAAGCAAGTTAGTACCAACTTTTAAAATGGTTTATAATAACAAATTTAAATTTGAAGGAAATCGGGCCATAATTTTTCAAATGAACGATAAAATCCCTGAAACTGAATTAAAAAAATGTATTTCAATGGGTTTAACCTACCACAATGTAAAACAGTTGCCACTATTGGGGTTGGGATGAAGTATAACAATGACCAATAAAAATAAAACAGCACCATGCTGTCCTATAATTAATCGCACACAAAGCCAACGAGTATGCCAGGCCACTAATCATTCGGCTATACGTTACAGCATTAACCCCCGGTGCCTAATACGTTTTCAAGTTCAGGCAACTATTTTCAAGAAATACACATCTATATAGATAGTAACCTTCCCGAAATGAATAAAACAGTAAAAACAATAGTACTCACAGTAGTCGCCTTTGGTAGTTATTTTGTGCTTGATGACTTATTTTTTAGTAGTTCGAGAGCATTTATAAATAAATTCATCAACCAGGTTGGGGTAAGTCATATAATAACGTACTTGCTTTTTGGAATCCCTCTGTTTATCGGCATTTTATGGTTACACGATTTTAAAAAATTCTTGAGTAGTTTAGGACTTAATGGATCTATCGTAAGAGGTATGGTATTTCCTCTTATATGTACATTACCTATGTTGATCGGGTATGCTGCCGTTTTTAAATTTAACTCCGAAATCACTTTAAGCCAAATATTGATTTCGGCCGCTGCAGCGGCCTTTTTTGAGGAATTATATTTTAGAGGCTTTCTTTTCGGACAGTTGTATCGTTTTACAAAATTTGGATTTATCCCTGCTGTTATTGCAGGCGCCATTTTGTTTGCATTAGTACATTTGTACCAGAGTCAGGAATTGGCAACGTTAATCGGTATTTTTCTAACTACATTTTTGGGTGCCATTCTTTTTGCCTGGGTGTATGTAGAATGGAACCATAATATCTGGATTCCGATCTTCCTGCATTTCTTTATGAATCTATTCTGGATGTTGTTTTCTGCCGGAGAAAATGCATTTGGAGGAATCTATGCTAATATTTTCAGGGTGTTAACAATTGTACTGGCCATCGTACTCACGATCCTATATAAAAAGAAAAAAGGTATCGGCTTTGAAATACATAGCGGTACTATTTGGATGAAAAAATGAATAACCGTCGGTTTTATTTTGTAATTTCGTCTCTATAATAAGGTAAGATATGGTCATTGATTCTATCTATATGGTACTATTATCATATCTTTAACCCACAATAAGAGATAGTAAACCAAAGATCTCGCTGATCTCGTAACTATCGGATTCAAAACAGTATTTCACTAACAAAAACCTATTATGATGTTACCAAGTAAAAACAAAACATTGGTCATATTTTTACAGGTGCTGACCATCATATTCTTAAACTCCTGCCAGACCGATACCAGCAAAGCAGATCTCAAAGCCGCCCTAACGTTTTATGCTTCTTTTGACAAAAGCGTCAATGCCGATGTTGCTTTGGGCGATCCCTATATGTATACCGTCCCTTCGCGTAAAGCCAGGGATTCGGCCCAGGCAGGCCTGCATAAATCCGATATCAGCATTGCCAAAGGCCAGGGGCGCTTTGGCGATGGGTTACTCTTTACAGAGCGAAGTAGCGGAAATATCTATTACCCCAGTAAGCATAATATTACCTACAGCACCACCGACTGGAGTGGTGCCATCTCATTTTGGTTGCAATTAGACCCAGCTACCGATTTAAAACCGGGGTATTGTGATCCTATTCAGATTACCGATGTGAGCTATAACGATGCCGCGATCTGGGTAGATTTTACCAAAGAGAATCCCAGGGATTTTAGATTGGGAGTTATCGGAGATCGTGAAGTATGGAATCCGAATCCGGAAGGTCCGGATAATGAAAATCCTGTTTTTAATGCACGACTTACGGCAGTTAAAAACCCTCCCTTTGGTAAAGACCAATGGACCCACATCCTTATCAATTTCTCCCATCTGAATACCCAAAACGGAGAAGCAAGCCTATATATGAACGGCGAATTGAAAGGTACCCGATCACCTATCACTACTCCTTTTACCTGGGATTTGGAATTATCCAATATCTATATAGGATTGGGCTATATCGGGTTGATGGATGAACTTTCTATCTTTAACAGAAACTTAACCGATGCCGAGATCATTGCTTTATATACTCTAGAAAACGGGGTGCATACCTTGTTCTAAGATCATATAGTCTCCGGAAATGGATTTTGTATTATTACAGTGATTTTAATATAAAAAAGCCAAAGAAATTGTGTATTCTTATATTCTCGTTATTTGGTAAAACCATTTACCGATAATAGCAAGCTAAATAATGGGGCACAGAGCCAATTACATCCTTATTAAAAACAACAGCCGGTTTTATTATACTTCCCGATGGGGTGCCTATGGCATTGAAAACCTATTGTTTGCGCCTTCGGCGGAAGCGATCGAAAAAGAAATCTGCCGTCAAGATCCTGCGAATGAAAATGAATTGTATGATGATGTATGGGCCGAAGGAGGGATATTACTGGATCTGGACAGAGCAACGCTATTGCTATATAGTGATATTGGGATTCGTAGCAATACCCTGAGGCATCTTCTTATCCCAAGATTTGAACATCATACAGATCTGAAGCTTCTATGGCCGGCGTATAACAAATATGAAACCATGATGTATTATCCCGGGCTGCCTCCCGAAAAAACAGTCACTACCTCATCCAAGCTCGTATCAGCGCTTAAGGATGATCGTCCTTTTACCGATTTTTTTGGAGATTTTGGTGCCTGTTGCATTTCCATTGTTTTTGATGACACACAAATCGAACATTATCTACTGGTAGTAAACCATTATGATGTACTCTCATTCGGGCCTGAGGTAATTACCATATTGCGCACTAGTGAGAAAGCCCTTCCCAAAAATCGATGGCCCCGGGAAATTGATACGCGAGAAGGGATTCTTATCAATATTCCGGCCAAAACCATTTATTTATGGGGAGAAGAAATTAGTATGGACCACAGGATGCAATCTGCATTAAAGTTTTTTCAAAGACAATGGAAACAGTGGACCTTTATCTTTACAGGATTTGGTTTGCCGATACATTATGCACTGCTGGATATCCCACCAGAGCCCTACCGTTTAACAACCACCAACATTATTGCGTACCTTGACATGCTGGGAATCCAAAAGTTTGAAGGGAATTTATTGAAGGTACAGACACAGGAAACACGTTGGTTAGAAAACCATAAATAAGGATAGAGATATGGAGTTCTATTTAAGAAAACTTTCTATTTGTATTGGTACCAAGTTTTTATAAGTTTACTAAGAAATAAAAACCATCAATATGAGTAGCGACCTCAAGCTATATTTACAACTTCTTTGGCAATCGGTTCTTTTTTGGTCTGTGGTTATGGGATTGTATTCAATATTCAGGTATTATGGACTTGATGAAGAAGTTGGTTTTACGGTGATTGAAGAATATAGCGGAAATCAAGGTACCTTAAGAGCTTTGATGGGATTTACAACTATTGGGATGTTAATAGGAGTTTTATATGCTAGTATAGATTTCCTTTTTGAGAAATTTGCTTCTAACAAGTTATCACTGGCATATGGTCTAATCATCAGAACTTTCTTATATTTTTCAATAACCATTACAATCTTTACAGTTGTTATGGAGTTGTTTTCTGAAATCTATGGTATCAACCTGAATACAGATCGGGGCTGGTGGAGAGAAAATAAGTCATTTTGGGCAACGATTTTATATATCGTGATGGCTTCTTTTGCCTTTTCATTTATAAAAATAGCTACCGAAAAATTTGGGAAAGGTGTTTTCCTAAAAATGTTGATGGGCAAATACAAAAACCCACAAGAGGAGAAACGTATCTTTATGTTCTTAGACCTAAAAGACTCGACTACTATTGCCGAAAATCTAGGGCATTTTAAATACAGTCAGTTTATACAAGATTGTTTTTATGACCTTAACGAGGTCGTACCAAAATATGATGCAGAAATCTATCAGTATGTAGGTGATGAAGCAGTACTAAGCTGGCCCTATAAAAAAGGACTGGCCAACAACAATTGTGTGGATCTGTTTTTTGCTTTCCAGCAGAAGAAACAAAGTAAGTCACAATATTATCTGGATAAGTACGGTATTGTCCCCGAATTTAAAGCTGGGCTTCATGGCGGAGTTTTAATGGTCACCGAAGTTGGAGTCATCAAAAAGGAAATAGCCTATCATGGGGATGTGATTAACACCTCTGCCCGCATACAAGCCGAATGTAACAAACATCATGTATTACTTCTGATATCAGAAAAATTACTACAAGACCTAAGGATAAGCACCCATTTATCTACTAAGTTTTTGGGTAGTGTGTTACTAAAAGGAAAACAGAAAAAAGTAAATATTCATACGATAGATAAAGTGTAGTCAATATACATCACACTTCTAAATTATGTAACTCACTCTTCAACCTTTCGAGTAACCTCACCTATTGACCCTTTGAGTATCCTCAGGGTGCGCAGGGTTCGGGCTTTCATCGTGGGCGGAGGCACTCGAAGTCCCATTCATTAATACTTCTTTCTTTGCACTATACTATTAATAAAATATTGGCTCTCAAACACCTAACAACAACCTTCAAAAATTGTGAATATCTATTTTGTTTGATAGCCATTAGAATTTTTTTAAAAATCTATATTTGCCTTCCTAAAAAAATAAAATATGAGCGCAACCTGGTATGAGTGTAAAGTAAAATATAGAAAAACCGATGACTCTGGAGTACAAAGGGTAACTACAGAACCTTATTTAATAGATGCCGTGTCTTATACAGAGGCCGAATCCAGAATTAATGAAGAAATGTCTGCGTATGTAAGTGAAGAATTTAAAATCACCAATATAAAAGTGGCAAACTTTGCCGAAATATACCCGTTCGAGAACTCAGACAGATGGTTTAAATCAAAGATTTCTTTAATTGCCTATGATGAAGAAAGTGGTAAAGAACGCAAGTCGAATATGTATGTATTGGTACAGGCCAATGATGTAAAAGAAGCTTTTGACAACACCAATGTTGTAATGAAAAACACCATGGGTGATTATACCATCCCTGCCATTTCGGAATCTCCGATTATGGATGTGTTTCCTTATTTCTCTGGAGACGAAGCAGAATTGGAAAAACTTGAAAGATTCAATACGTTAAAAGATTCTATACCTGTTGAGGAAGAAGAAACAGAAGCCCCATTAGAAACAGTGAACCCTATAGAGGCTGATCTGACCTCTGTTGCGGTTGGATCTGAAGAAGAAGAGTAAATACTCTTCAGTGATATACTAAAGAGCGCTTGAATTAGCGCTCTTTTTTGTTTTCCAGATGTTCACCCTTCGAGAGCACTTCGGCAAGTTTAGCCAGGCACCTCAGGGTTCAGATTCTGTACTACTTTCATCAGAGGTTGAGGTTCTCAAAACCGAAGCCTCAGTTACTATAAGCCTTTAACAATCCTTTGTTTTTACTAATGTTTAAAAGACGTAAGGTGAAGTTTTACTTCTTCCATGGTTTCTTTAGCGAACATATAATCCTGCCCCATTAAATTAATTTTGCATTGGCCATCTATTTCACAAATCGCCGAAATATGACTGGGATTAATATAATGTATAGTACCCTTCTCGTCTTTAATTTCCATAAATTCCATAATTGATGCTATTTTAAGATTTGTATGTATTTAATGTGAATATACTATATACCGGCTATTGGAATAATGATATATATCAACTTTTGATTACTCATAGTCACTGATTGCTAAAAAAAACAAGTGTACAATTATTCCTCTCCAAAAATGTATTTGCGAATAATAGTTTGAGTGACAGGCTTAAGTACTTTATCATTAGTTGGATGCCTACCTCCTTTTGTAAAAAACTCGATCTTCCCTCCTGTTTTGTCATACCAATATAAAGCTTTCCCTTTTTTAAAGAATACCATTGTAGTGTCTAGTTCTACTTTTTTAAAATTTTCTATTACATTTTGATTATACGATATATTAAGAGAGGTTTCATCACATACAATTTTTTCATAATGGTCTTCTTTCCATTCCATACAATACATCTCCTCCTGTTTCACTTCTTTTTGTTTCCAATTAATATTGAAATATAATATACCAACTAATAAAACAGAGCTTAGAACTATTAGTATTATTTTATACAAACCATTCTTCTTATTGCTCCTGTTGTTCTTTATAAAATCCTCGTAATTTTTATAGTCAAGATACTTAGACATTGCATCCAAAGTATCTTTTTTAGGCTGTATCTCTCCTTTTAAGTATCTAATCAATGACTTTTCACTAATTGGATGTTTAAAATTATCACTTAAAATGGATGAAATATGCCTTGCTTGCCCATTGGGAGAATTATTTTCTGTTTGCAGTTTTGCTTTCTCAAAAATTAACTGGATTAACTTTTTTATCATAGAACATTGAATTTAAAGTCTTTAAAGTTAGAAATAACTATGGACATACAATGGACATTTTTGTCTAAACATCCTGGACATTCTTTTCCATATTCTGTCTACAACTTTTTTTAAAACCTTCATTTTATTTGTCTCGTTGAGTTGGTAATGATCCTTTTCTGTACAACCAGGATCAATGTACAAATCTAATTCAAAACCGGAAATACAAGACAGGATCAGATAGCTGAAACTGGGAAGTACAATTAGCTTTTTCTGTCTTCGTCTTTCCAAACATACTTCCCAAAACGAAGAGGCGCCTCTTCTCATTTCGCGTGTTGCTGAGTGGCAATGTATCCCCTGGGCTCAAACCCCGGGCAGTGACCGCTATTACAAATTTTTAAATCGTAATATCATGAGAAGAGTATTTTTAATTTTAACTATAATTTTATCTAATGTAACTTTATTTTCTTGCACCTCCTCTGAACTGGCTGAAGAAGTCGGGATAGAAGAATTGGGAACTACTGGTGAAGACGGGGATATTCTACCACCAGAAGAAGATGAAGGTGGAGTGTAATTAGTAAAACACCAGAGGCATAGTAAACAAATATTTCTTATCTTTAATTATCTTATAACCTTAAAGTTTTTATTATGAAAAAAGTAATTTTGATGCTAGGAACCGTTTTGTTTACTATGTCTTTATTTTCTTGTACCACCACAGAGCTGGCTGAAGAAGCCGGGATAGAAGAATTGGGAACTGTAGGAGAAGAAGGTGAAATTCTTCCACCTGAAGAAGATGAAGGTGGAGTGTAATTAGTAAAACACCAGAGGCATAGTAAACAAATATTTCTTATCTTTAATTGTCTTATAACCTTAAAGTTTTTATTGAACTCATCTAAAGTTTTTTCTTTTGATATATTTTTTTCAGGGCAATGACCATAAATGCTAAAAAGTTAAATCCTTTCCAACTGCTCACCGTGGTATCGAACCTGTTCAATAATGAGCGAAAGCTATCTATCCAAGCATTGGTGCGCTCAATAGCGTAACGCTCACCGTAGAGTTTTTCATCAAAGTAATGGTCTTTCTCACTGTTGCCATTGCGCTTGTTTTCAGCAAAATTCGCTATAATCCCCTTTGCTTCACATTGATCCCTTAGTTCTTGGGAATCAAATCCAGCATCCGCATTTAAAAACAAGCCCTCTACGGTTATACCTGCTTGTTCCAATGTGGCGGTTACCTCTTCAAAATGTACCTCTATATCGAATAAGTCATTATGATTTCCACTAACAGGTTCTGGCATCGCTAAAGGTAACCCTTGCCTGTCGGTAAGATATAGCGCATTGGTGGTCTTGCGTTTTTTCCTGCCTTGATAACCGGCTGAAGAAATTGGTATGGAAGAATTGGCTACTGAAGGGGAAGAAGGTGAGATAAATGAAGATCCGGATAAGCCATAATTTACCTTACCAGATACTTATTATTTTTTAACTTAGAGGAATGAAACATATACTTGTTACATTCCTCTTTTTTATTAATATCGCTGGCTATTCACAGTTAGATAATACAACTTTTATTGATGAAACTTATTTAAAAAAATTATCAAAGAAAAACTCAATATTTAGAAAACAAAATAATCTGGATAGTGCGATATTTTATGCCAATAAATTATTAATTCACTCTAAGTCTATAAAGGATACTTCTTATATCTTAAAAGCATATAAAAAACTAGCACAATATCACAGATTGAACAATAGCCCTTTTAGTTCTGTAAAATTTTATAATCAAACAAAGGAGCTATCCCTGGTAGTAAAGGATACTATCTCTGCAGTAAATGCATTAAGATATATTGCATTTATTAAAAAAGAATCAGGGGATTATAACGGGAGTGAAATAGATGCTATCGAAGCATTACAACTCATTGAAAAGAGAAAGGATTCTACTCATAAACTAGCACTTTTTAATCATTTAGGAATAACTTCCAAAAGCCAAAAAAACTATGGTGATGCTCTGAATTGGTATAATGATGCATTTAAAATTGCTACCAATCCATCAGATATTGCCAATATAAAATACAATATCGCATTGATACAGTTAAAAAAGGAAAACTATAAAGAAGCCAAAAAAAGTCTTTATCAAGTTTACAATCTACCAATCATACATAAAACACCTTCTCTAAAAGCCAAAATAAAGGATAATCTTGCATTTACCAAATCTATACTTAATGAACCAAATGCAGAAAAAGAACTACTTGAAGCTTTGAGCTTACGGAAACAAATAAAAGATGATAACGGGCAATATGCAAGTCATATCCACATGATACAATATTACAAAGATCGTGACAAAAATAACAGGGCATTATCGCATGCAAAGCAAGCGTATGCAATGGCTAAAAAAATAAAAAGTGCCGACGCTCAAACCGAAGCCCTCTCCTACCTTATCCAATTAGAAGAAAACCCTAAAAAAGCGGCTGTCGAATATCACCGGTTAACCGATAGCGTTACCACCGCCAGACAGCGGGCCAAAAATCAGTTTGCCAAAATAAAATACGACACCGAAAAAAACCGCGAAAGAATACTGGAATTAAATGCAGAAACAGCACAAAAGGATTTAAAAATAATTAAGGAAACATCAAGAAGAAATATCTTAATACTAATTTCATCACTTCTGGTCATTAGTGTCGTCTCTATCACCCTTATATGGAGGCAACGTATTAAAACAGCCCGTAACAAACAACATCATGCTACCAGTAGCAGGCTGTCCAAAAAACTTCATGATGAGGTAGGTAATGATCTTTATTACCTTATGTTACAACTACAAAAAGATCCCGATTTTACCAGTGATCTAGACAAAGTTACCATACTTCAGGGTTTTGATACCGTCTATCATAAGGTCAGGGATTTCTCCAGAGATAATACCATAGAAACCGGTGAGGAATACAACGATGAGCTCTTATCCCTGCTGGATTCTTATGGCGACCAAAACACCAAAGTTATCACTAGCGAGTTAGATCGACATACCTGGTGTGAAGTCTCCGATCATAAAAAGAAAGAACTCTATTTGGTACTCAAAGAATTACTAACCAATATGAAACGCCATAGCCAGGCCACCTATACAGCCGTAACATTTACAAAAAAGAAAAAGAAAATCGTTGTAAACTATATCGATAATGGTATTGGCATGGATCTGACCACTCCTTTTTCTAAAAACGGACTTCGTAATGTGGAAAACCGCATGCATGACATTGGCGGAACTATTACTTTTGACTCAAAACCAAACGAAGGTTTTAAAGCAACTGTTGTTTTTGCTCCATAATATCAAATATACATGTTTACAAAAATTTTAATCGCCGAAGATAGAGATAATGAAAACCTCGGAATCGTTTCTGCTGTTCGCAAGTTTACCAACGCACATATAGATACCGCACAGTTCTGTGACAAAACCCTGCTTAAAATAAAGGAAGCGATACAAAAAGGTACCCCCTATCAACTATTGATTAGTGATCTTTCGTTTACACTGGATTATAAGAAGCATCAAATCACTAGCGGAAAAGAACTGATTGAGGAAGTAAAAAAGATACAACCCGATATCAAAATCATTGTGTTTACCGGTGAAAAGAAGCCTGCTATTATTAAATCCTTTTTTACAAATCAAAAGATCGATGGCTATGTATGCAAAGGTTTGTATGGACTATCAGAATTGATAAAAGCTATTACCGCTGTTGATCAGGGTAATACCTATACCTGCCCGGTGTCTACAGATGCATTACATCAAAAAAATGTGTTGAAACTGGATCCCTATGAGATCCTGCTATTAAAATTACTGGTACAGGGATACAAACAGGAAGAAATAAGTCAATACCTGGTAGAACATGATATCATCCCCAACAGCAAACGATCGGTAGAAGATCGTATTCGCAAGTTACGAGATGATTTTAATGCCAAAACCAATATACAGCTGGTCTATATGGTCAATCAATTGGGGTTAATCTCCTAAATCGTCGAAATATGCAAATATTTGGATCCTCTGTGAAAAACCACAGGGGATTCTTTTTTGAGCTACGTAAGTTTGGGCTATTATTAATCTTAAATCAAATAAATATGGCAAGAGAACCAATTGGGACAACAGCAAGGACTGGACAAAATTGTCCGGAATCAGGAATTTGGAAAGTAGTAGGTACTCCCTCTACAACCGCACCAATTGCTAAGGGAAATAAAATGCCTCCTTATGGTGGTAAAGCGGTTACTTGGAAATTAACGCAATATGCTTAATTGAATAAGCCAAAATTGAAATTACCATAAAGCTTGTTTTGGGGTAACAAGTCTTTGTTGACCTGTCTGGTTTTAGAAACTGGACAGGTCTTTTCTTTTTATAATATACTGCCCCTCTGTGGAAAACCACAAGGGATTGGTTATCGAGGGTGGTAAGTTTGAGGAGTATTAATTTTTAAAACTTGAAACTTATGGAATATAAAGTAATACACTTTGATAGAAGTAAAGATGTCGCTACTGAACTACAAAACATCATTAATCAACATCATTCCAGTGGTTGGGAATATGTAAATCATCAGTATAGTGACAAACTAACACCTGGTAATGATGGATGTTTTGGTTTAGGTAAAACACCTGATGTTGTTACTCATGTAGGACTTGTAATATTCAAAAAACCATAATGAAATACTTATTACTACTTGCGATAAGAATATACTGGTCTTTAATTCCAGAAACTAACAGAAGGAAATGCATATTTCGTAAATCCTGTTCCAACCATGTATATGATCAGACAAGAAATAGTGGTTTGAAAGCAGGAATAGAAGCTTTTAGATTTAGATATCAAAACTGTAGAAATGGTTTTGTTGTTTTTGAAAATCCTTTGACTATGAAAAAACAAATGATTCTTCCAAATCAACAGACAATAGAACAAAAAGAAATAGCCGAAAGATTAATCTAACTAATGAAATAATGACAAAGAAAACCATACCCGTAAAACCCCACAGAAGATCAAAACCTTCTCCAACACCGAGACCAAATCCTAACAAACCAAAACCAGGACCAAAACCGGTTCCGGTAAAACCTCATAGAAGAAAACCACCTAAGTAATCTTAAAAGAAATATATCATGGGCTTCAGATATTACAAAAGAATAAAACTAGGGAAATGGTTTGGATTGAATATTAGTAAATCTGGGATCACTCCCAGTTATCGAAACAAACGTGGATCATTAAGCTCCAAAGGATACTCTTTAAAAACAGGAATTCCTGGATTGACATATAGAAAATCTTTTAAGAAGTCTAAAGGAAGTGGGTGTTTGCTACTTTTCTTCATGTTGATAACTAGCGGTTTAACTGCTGCTTTCATAATTATATACTAACCAAAAACTCTAAAACATGAAATATCTGATACAGATAAAACTCCTGATGTTTTTATTCCTAACATCTCTAATAGCTATTTCCTGCTCTGAAGATGAAATTAATGGAGCTGATTCCATTTCTTCTAATTGCAGAGATACCAATTGTGCCAATTACACTTCGCAAGCTACCGCACAAGCAGCTTTTGATGCCGATCCCGAATGTAGAAATGATCTGGATGCAGACAATGATGGAACTGCCTGCGAAGAACCGGGCAATAGTGTTAGATCCTGTGCTTCGACCTCAAACTGTGGGTGTTCCGGAAAAAGAAAAGCAGAATGTGAAAATGATCCATGCTGTAAATGGGTCGTGGGAACTGGTTGTAAGTGCAGTTAATCATAAATCTTAAAACTAATCATATGGAAAACTATACAATCTCTGCCGAATTGAAAAGCCACTTTCTAAGACTCTATAAAATGGCATTATCGGATGATAATTTTGATGTACTAGAACTACAAATGCTATACCATTTTGCCGAAGAGCGAGGTGTTCCAAAAGAAGAGCTTGAAAAACTATTGCTTAATCCTATAGATCATGAGTCCAGTATTCCCGAAAGTTTAGACGAACGTATTGAATATCTCTACGATTTATCAAGAATGATCTGGGCCGATGAAAAAATTACAGAAGACGAACGAACAACACTCAAGAAGTATTGTAAAAAGTTTCAGTTCCTGGAAGAAAATATTGAAGAACTTTCCGAATACCTATTAGATTGTGTTCAAAAAGGGGTAAAAAAAGAGGAAATCATTAATCAAATAAACTCTTAGGCTATGGAATCTATAAAAAAGTTGTTTACACTTAAAAAAGTAAACATAAAGTCCAGTTTTGTGGAAGATAATGAAGAAGATAGAGAGCAAATAAGAATAACATACTACCAAAGTGGTTATGGTGCCTCAACCAAAGCTTCAGGAAATCCTGTTGTATTAAGAGCAGGTCTTCATAATCTATACAACAGTTTTGAAGATCAGTGTAGAAAGCAATTGGCAGAACAACAACGCTTAAAACAACCCTATAAAGAAGAGCAAGAACGGCAAAGAACAGAACTGAAGAAAAGAGAAACTGCCATTACCATCTACGAAGAACAAGAAAAAAGCATCAATAAAAACATCGAATCTAAAAAATTTGAAATGATCGATGTAAAGCAAAATCCTGATAATTATGGAATTGATGCAGACAAAAGGCCTAAGGCTCAATTTTATATTGGTTTATTGTTATTAATCCCAATAACCATCTATTTATTTGTCTTTTATATATCCGCATCGTATTCTGGCTTTTTTAAAGATTTTGAAAGTGATAGTGTAACTGCGGCTATTTTTGATGCCAATGCTTTTACCAAAGCTATATCTGATGGTCTTTTAGAAGCAGTCTTTGTGGGAACTCTTCCATTCGTTTTTATGGGATTAGGATATTTGATACACATGTTTCAGAAAAACAAAAACAAACTATCATTTATAAAGATCGGAGCTTTGTTTCTACTAACCTTTGTTTTTGATGTGATCTTAGCATATTTAATTGAAAGAAAAATATTTTTATACGGTGCTGTTTTAGGAGAAACATTTAGTCCTGAAAAAGCAATCAAAAGTGTAAACTTCTGGGGAATCATCTTCGCTGGGTTTGTGGTATATGTAATATGGGGATTAGTATTTGATTTTGTGATGCACGAGCATGCAAATGTCGATAAAATAAAAGCATTTATTAGAGCCAAAAAAGAAGAAGTAAAGAATTCACTTCATAAAAAAACCGAATTACTGGAAAGTATTGATAAAGTAAAACATCAAATAACAGCTATCAAGGGAGAAATAACAGAATTACAATCTAAAATAGATGGATTTGTCTTTCCGGTAAAAGAATATCTTCATTATCACTATCAATACAAAGAAGGGTGGTATCAAGCTATTACAGTTGAATTAGCATTGTCGAATGATAAACAGGCCGAATTACTTGATAAATGCGAAGAAGTATCCAAACTACATTTATCTGAGCACAATCTGAATGAGATGGATTTTCAACAACTATTATTTACCAAAAACTAAATAACAATGAAAAGTATTTATAATCTTATTCTAGCCGTAGCACTAATTTTTTCTATATCATCATGTTCATGTGAGCAAAAGAACGAAAAAAAAGAGTCAGAGAACCATGTAGAAAAACCTGTCGGTAATAATAACCTAAACATTAGTTTTCTACTCGATTTATCAGATCGCATAAACCCACAAAAATATCCTAATCCAACCATGGATTATTATAAAAGGGATGTACAATATATAAAATCTGTTGCTGAAGCTTTTGACCATCATCTTAGAACAAAAAAAGTGAGACAGATGAATGATAAAATTCAACTTTATTTTGACCCTGAACCACTTAACCAAGAAATAAATACAATTTCAACAAGTTTAAAATTCAACGTCAACAGAGATAATGTTTCAACTCAACTTTTAGAAAAAATTCTAGAAGCTTATTCAACAAAACCACCGGATATCTACAACTTAGCGATTAAGGACGATAAGTATGTAGGTTCCGATACCTGGCGGTTTTTTAAAAGTAAAGTAACCGATTATTGTATTGAAGAGGGTTATCGAAATGTGTTAGTGATTTTAACAGATGGGTATGTTTATCATAAAAACACGAAAATCAGAGAAGGTAATCTCACCACATATCTTACTCCTCAAGATATCAGAAACTTTAAACTTACTTCCTCAAACTGGAGATCTAAATTAAAGGAAGATAATTTTGGGTTTATTCCTGCTACAGATGATTTATCCAATCTTGAGGTTTTGGTTCTAGGCATAAATCCAGATAAAAAGAATCCTTATGAAGAAGATATTATCAAAACCTATTGGAGTAATTGGTTGACAACAATGAAGGTGAAACGATTTGAAATCAAAAATGCTGATTTACCATCAGACATGGATAAACTTATTAAGAGTTTTATACTACTAAAGAAATGAAAAAAATACTGGGAGTAATGTTTGGGGCATCTAATATCAATAATCAATAAAATAGTTATGGAACTCAACAACCAACTTAAAGCCCTGGCCGATAAGATCGAGCAGCTTAAAGATCAAATAGAAACCGAAGAATCTACTAAACATGCCTTTGTCTTACCTTTTATCAACTTACTGGGATATGACAGCTTTAATCCCACCGAAGTAGTACCAGAATTTACAGCAGATCTGGGATTAAAGAAAGGCGAAAAGGTAGATTATGCCATCTTTCAAAAGGGCGACCCGGTGATGATCATCGAATGTAAAAACTGGACAGAAGACCTGAATGTGCATAACTCGCAACTGGCAAGGTATTTTCATGTTACTCATACTCGATTTGCCTTATTGACCAATGGGATAGAGTATCGATTCTATACCGACCTGGAGGAAACCAATATCATGGATGAAAAACCTTTCCTGGAGTTTGATATTACAAACCTGAAAGAAACCACTATCAATGAGATTGCTAAATTTCATAAAACTAATTTTGACATTGATAAAATTGTAGATAATGCCAGTGATCTCAAACATCTAAAAGAAATCAAAAAAATAATCAATGATGAGCTGCAGACGCCCACACATGAATTTATACGATTATTTGCCAATCGGGTATATTCTGGCAGGCTCACCGAACGTGTGATGGAAGAATTCACTGATTTGGTTCGTAAAGCATTTAACCAAACCATTAGCGAAAATGTAAATGATCGATTGAACGCTGCACTAAACAAAGAAGCAGAGAAACAACAGGAAGAAACGCTGGAAGAGGACCAGGAAATTAGCAAAATAGTCACTACCGAGGAAGAACTGGAAGCATATAGGATTGTCATCGCTATTCTGCGTCGTAAAGTGGCAATTAACCGTATTGTACATCGGGATACGCAATCCTATTTTGGGATTCTATTGGATGATAATAACAGAAAACCCATTTGCAGGCTTCACCTGGATGGCAACAAAAAGTACATCAGCCTTTTTGATCAAAACAAAGACATTCAACGAGAACAGATCCACTCTGTAGACGACATATATAACTTTGAAGAACAATTGCTTCAAACTGCAGCGTATTATGAACTAGAATAGTTAAAACTTAACATCATGAAAAAGTTGTTATTCATACTCCTATGTATTTTAGTCTCTTACCAATGCAATTCGCAAAGTGTAGAAACGAGTCTGTACTTAAGAAAAGAACTGGTGCAACAAAGAGACGATCTATTAAAACAAGTACAAGAAATACAAGCAAGAATTGATGCTATAGATAAAAAACTTGGTAATACAACCAATGATAAAAATGAGGTTCAATATTTTACTAAAAGCACTAAATACAATGATGATAGCTATTCAAAGTCTTTAGAAAGAAAAACTTCTCAGGAAAAGAGGCAATACCAACCCAGGACAACAAGAACCTATCATCGTGGGCCACGAGGTGGCTGTTATTATATCAACTCTAATGGTAACAAGACTTATGTAGCCAGAAGTATGTGTGATTAACAAATTATAATACCTTAACTTAACAATCATGAAAATGAAGTAAATGATACTAAATCACACTACATGCATAGGTATCCTAATCACACTTATGTGTTTTACTTCGGATACAAAGGTTCCCGAAAAATTCTTTGCCAAAGTTATCGGCATAAAAGATGGGGATACCATAGAGGTGCTGTATAAAAAAGAACCGATAATCATCAGGTTAGCACATATTGACTGCCCAGAGAAAAAACAACCTTTTGGTAAAAAAGCAAAGCAGTTTACTTCAGATTTTTGCTTTGGTAAAAAAGTAAAAGTGATTTCCAAAGGGAAATTTGATAGATACAGAAGGCTTATTGCTGTGATTGAGTTCAAAGATCAGGTTTTAAACAAAGAATTGGTAGCTAATGGGTATGCACTGCATTTCAAAAAATATTCAAAAGATGCTATTTATAGTAACTTAGAACAACAGGCACGGCTTTATAAAAAAGGAATGTGGTCTCAGGAAAAGTTAATGGAACCCTGGATATTCCGTAAGCGGAAAATAGTAAAGAAAAAGAAAACAAATCAATAATTCATATATGATCATAAAACTACACCACCATGAAAACAATAGTATTCATCATAGCAGTACTTCTCTGCTGCTCTATCTACAGTCAGGAAAAGAAAGACAAAAAACAAAAAGAGGAAAAGAAAGTGTATATCTGTAATAGTATGACCAGTGATCGCTATCATTACAAAAAAAACTGCCCGGGAATAAAAAGATGCACTGACTCCATTATAAAAGTTTCCATAAAAAAAGCTAAGGCATCATTTGGAAGAACTGTTTGTGGTTTTGAAACTCATCTCGAGGATTCAAAATCAAAAAATTAAACCTTTTAAACAATCATTACAACATTTCACCCTTCGAGTATCCTCAGGGTGCGCAGGGTTAGTGTTTTCATCGGGGGCCAAGGTGTCAGGCTGAGCTTGCCGAAGTGCTCTCAAAACCTCTACTCCCTATCTAAGCACTCTTCTCTTTAGAAGTCTTTTCTGGGTTTTTGGTAAGTGATTTAGCCCAGGCTATTGCATCTTCAAGATTATCAAAGCTCTTGAAACTGTTGCGCATAAATAATTTTTCTACCAACGAAGCGATAAGCCCTTTTCGGCTATAACTTACGATGGCATATCCTTTTAATTTATAATTGCTTTTAAAGAACTTAATCCAATCGCTCGGTTTTACCGAATACGAGTGTACCCGATTAGAAATTAAGACCAAACTTTCGCCTTTTTGATCGTACAGTTCACTTAACTCTGCCACAATGGGTTCTGCATGATCGTCCCAGGTGTATACAATACCCTCGTCGATTTCTGCAACAATAAAAGTATCAAACAAATAATAGGTAGCGCTGGGATATCGCCTTTCCTGGATAGCGTCATGATAGAAAGAAGAATCTTTTAAATACCCCATAATACTTGCTCATATGCCCTCCGAATCATTACCAAAAAGTATTTTTTCTTCGGAATAATTATATACTATGAAGATACTAATAAATTTATCAATTCTATTACGGGAAACCTTATCATTATTATTGAACTCATTTTTTTCATCTTTATAAACAAAAACCACCCAAACAACCGTACATCCAGCTATTGGGTGGTTTTTTAATGATGTAAGATACATCAGACAATAAGATCATTTTGGTCTAAAACCACACTCTGCAGGCACCTCATAGGTATATAATGTATGGATTGGGACTTGGTTCTTACAATCTAAGTTCTCTTTTAAAAAATCACACAACACCAGTATCATCCTCCAGGTCTATACTCCCCTGCCATACAGGAACGATACGTTCATAGCTCATGAGATCAAGGGTAAGCTTATTGCCTTTTCTACTTAAAATCGCCCGTTCGATACCCCAGCTTTCGGGTTGGATAAAAATCTGGCCTTTTAACCATCCTGCATCACTTTGATAGCCACGTGCTGCGCCAAGAAAAAAGGCATATACCGCCTTTTTATGAGCGCCATATCGTTCTGCAGCAGGTAACCAGCCATGGTCATAGTACGAGGTGGTCTTTCTGGGGTGAAAACAAAAGCGATCCATCGTTAAAAAACCGTTCTGTAAAGCTTCAGCCTCTATATCAATATTGCCAATCACTATCTCATGCAATGCAGTATCCGAGGGTGGGTGTTCGCAAACCAGCCGTAGTTCTGCTAATCCTTCTAATGTTCTGGATAGCACTGCCTTTGTAATGGTGCTTAAAAAATGATAGTTTGTCTTTGGGGAGAGCTGCAGCACATTGTACAATCCATTTTCCTGAAACAACGGAAGCCTGAACGTGCCTTTAGCATTTGCTGGAGACTGTACTTGAGTATAGGTTTCAGGAGGTGTGGTGTATACATCTTCATGCATAGCAGCCACTAGTTTTCTACTATGGGGTTTGGTATAATATTCGGTATGCGTACCCCATCGTGTATAATCAATAGCCCCTGGATTCACTGTTATGGGATACATCACTTCACTACCGGTTTCTATCTCTCTATAGACACTCAGATCAATGAGTATCTTCTCATTGGCTTTATCCTCTGCGTTATAGATACTTCCGAAAGTTGGGTTGGTTGTACTAAATGCATCTCTGGGTTTGATAAGCGTTGGGTGTATGCCCTGATCTTCGGTAAAATAATCCCATCCCTGCCAGGCCCAGCTTCCTGATTGAATGGTACATAGTTCCTTATATTCTTGTTGCGGGATGATAAAGGAACCGTGATACAACGTCCCTTTATATTTCAATTTCAACTCAAACCCCTTAGTGGTCGTACAATTATTGACAATCTCGAGGTATTCTATCCAACGGGCATTTTGAGCATTAATTTCATCGGGTATTCCATCCACCCAATCCGACTTGTTTTTATCGATGACAATGACACTCCACCTTGATAATTCATTCTGGCAGACCTCAACACGCTGCTGGGGGGACAATTGCTCCCATCCGTCATTTTGCCAGTCTGCAATCCTACGAGATGCATGGTCGCCATAGCGATAAGAAGATTCTACCAGCAATTGCCTGAAGCTTAAATTGGACAGTACCACCTCTCCAAATTGGGTCACCAAGGTAAAGGTGATGATTCGCTCTAATTTATTTTCGATTGAGACCTTTACTTCGGTAACCAATGCCGGAAGTGGCTTCCCGCCATAGAGAAAACCTTTTATTTCTTCCAAAGTATATTGATGCTGATAATACTGTAATACTTTTTGCTCCTGTTCGGTAGTCCAATGATCAAAGGGAGTATAGATAACACCTTCTTTTGGTTGCATAGTGATACGGGTATTGATGGTTGAACGTATTTATGTGTCATTGCGATCATATATAGCCAGAGGCTTTGATCATAGTAGCAAGCTTGCCATCATATTTAACTTTGCTAAGGTATAGGGGTAATACTAGGCTATAGCACTTCGAAGGTACAAAAATCTGATAAAAGCGGGAAGTGAAAAGTTGGAGGTCGGGTGACCGAAGACCGGTGACGGGTGACGGGTGTCAGATGATGTGAAGGAAATTAGAAATATACAAATTGAGGGGTTGGAAATTGGAAAACGGAAGTCTGAAACAACAACAGTGTAGCAGAATTGCTCCTCTTTAGGGGTCGGGGTGGTAAAAGGAAGGAGGTGTGAGGGAAATTAGAAATACGAAATTAGAAATATGAAAATTGAGGAGTCGGAAGTCGGAAACAACAGTGTAGCAGAATTGCTCCCCTTTAGGGGTCGGGGGTGGTAAAAGGAAGGAGGTGTGAGTCTGTGATGAATTATGAATTATGAATTTTGGAAGTTGGAAAACGGAAGCAAAACATGATCAATAAAGAGAATAATTCCCCCTTTGAAGCCCGCCTGCCGGTTTATCTACCATAGCATAGGTAGGCTAGACAGGGGGTTAGCGGGATGTTTTCGATAAACTCACACACTCAATCACTCACACACTTAATCCCAAACACGTTTTGACGGATAATAATTAACATTTAATATCTCTAACCGTTCTTTCTGTTTTTGTAATCGTACTTTATAATCTTTCCAGTTTCGAAGTGCTTTGGGGGTCCATCCTATTTCGGCATATCCCAACAACCTGGGGAAGATCATATACTCTATATCTTCCATAGTTTTTACAGTCTCAGTCCACAAGGGGGCTTCTATTCCCAAAATATCTTCTTTACCGATGCCTTCCACATACGACGACAGATCCCAGGTATATGCAGTATCGACATCAATATATCCTGCCCAGTCCAGTCCCAAAGGGGTGATCGAATCATATTTCATATCCAGATAGGCATTTTTTGCAGGAGACATAATAATTTTTGACTTTTGCTGTGCTGCCTTCAATGCTTTTTGAGGATGCACCCAAAACTGGGTAATGGTGGTTGGTTGCAAATCGACATCGCTTATTTCATCCCAGCCAATCATTTGCTTTCCGTGCTTGTTTACAATATTCTGAACACTATCTATAAAATAAACATAATCCTTATGTACAGTAGAATGAGACTCGTCTCCACCAATATGTATATACGGCCCCGGTGTTATTGCGGCAAGCTCTCTGATCACATCATCAATAAATGTATAGGTAATTTCTTTATGAGTACATAACGTACTAAAACCCACTTTGGTACCGGTATACAATTCAGGGGCTTTATCATCGCAATTCAACTCGGCATAAGAGGCCAAGGCAGCATTGGTATGACCCGGCATATCGATTTCGGGAATAATGGTTATGAATCGTTCCTGTGCATAACTTACAATATCCTTGTATTGTTCTTGCGTATAAAAACCGCCTTCGGTACCTCCTACTTCGGTCTTGCCACCATGTGCCGTAAGGTTTGGCCAGGAGGTAATAGCAATTCGCCACCCCTGGTCATCTGTTAAATGTAAATGAAGCATATTGATTTTGTAAAGAGATATCAGATCGATCAATCTTTTAATATCTTCAACTTCAAAAAAATGCCTTGCAACATCGAGCATCACTCCTCTATAAGCAAATTCGGGATAATCGGTTATGGTGCCTGTGGCTATTTCCCATTGCTTTTGATGATGTTGTGAGGACACGATCTCTGGAGGAAACAATTGTTTTAATGTCTGGATTGCTCTGAATACTCCAACCGTTGCGTTGGCATCTACTTCTATAAAATCTTCGGTAATTTTCAGCTGATATCCCTCCTCCCCGACTACCGAATCCTTGTTTGATGCCTTCAAATAAATATTTCCTGAGGCTATTTTTGAGGTAGTGGGTTGCACTGGCAGTGAAAACCCGGTAGGTATACGTAATGCCTTAGCTAGATGATTTGCAGTTGGTTCTAATTGAGGAGTATCATAAAATATGGTTGTGCCTTCCTCCAGTAAAAAAGAGCTTCCGGTAGCCTCCAGATGAACTGGTTTTGGTATTACTGCCTCTTGCTCCAGATCCATGGGAGTAGCTATTCTTTTTTGTTGACATGAAACGAAAAGGGTGAACCATAAAAAGAAGTGAATAAGCCTGTAGTGTGTCATTTCGATTTTGTATTTAAATTACTTAAGATGACTTCAAAATAAACATTATTATTTATAAAAGAGCATGACTCTAGTTTTAAATAGCATAGATACCCGAATATTAAAGAATCTTTAAGTTTTTAGCAACGTTATAAGCTGTTTCTCCAGCCTAAATCCCTGTCTGACTGCCCTTCTTTTATCAACCCCCGGCATGATGCATCTTTACCGCTGATCAACTTTCCTTTCGCGCGTGGTATGGATACCAGAGCGCGCGGTGGGGTACCCTGCGCGCTGACCCATAAAAGCAACGCGCGTAGCAGGGGATGCTACGCGCGTATATAGAAAGGTAGCGCGCGGTGGGTGGTGAGCCAAGCGCGTTAAGCGCGACCCTTTCCCATCACGCGGGCTGGTCATATTAAGGGGTTAATAGAATACTAAAGTTATAGATATCCGACACACACCCTCAAATCCTTAACCCTACCACCTCAATCTTCACGTACTCACAAAACTTTCTGTCTTCAAACTAGTATTCAATCTAAAAAGAGAAAACTTTTACTACATTTATATACCTCATTCATCTATTCATTCTTAAAACATTATATCATGTCGGGTTCCATACAACTAAAACTGGCTACTACTCAAGATCTTATTGCCATGGAGCAGGTAGGAGATCTTCTGTTTGATCATCCCGTAAAGAGAAACCGGGCTATAGAGTTTCTAAAGGATTCAAGACATCACCTGGTGTTGGCCTATCATAATGATGCTATTGTAGGGATGGCCTCTGGTTTTCACTATGTGCATCCCGATAAGGATCCTACATTGTTTATTAATGAAGTTGGAGTGATCGATACCTATCAAAATAAAGGCATTGGCCGACAGATCGTTAAATATCTATGTACCTACGCACAACAACTAGGGTGTAAAGAAGCCTGGGTAGCCACAGAAAACTCAAATCCCGCAGCGCGAAAAGCATATGCGGCAGCGGGAGGCGTTGAAGATAAATCGCCTATCGTACTCATTAATTTTGATGTTGAAAATCAGTAGGTAATTCCACCACCTCGCTTCCATACTCATAAGCTTCGGTCTTCCTTCCCCGATCAGTTTCAAGAAATCATTGATTAAAAAAGAGACTGTCTAAAAAATAGATAGACAGTCTCTTTACATTTTTATCAATTTATTTAAATATAATACCCAAGTGCAGGGATAAAAAAGATTCGTTAGTATCCTGCCCTATTCCCATATAGTGATAGTCTAGTCCGGGAGTGATGATTAGCTTATCATTGATCCTGCTTTTCCCTCCGATCCCAAAATTGAAACCAAGGGAATTCGTATTATTCTTATCGCGATAATACCCGGGACCAAACCTGATATAAGGGATCATACCACTGGGTCTGAACAGATTCCATTCGACATTGCTCGAAAAGTGATAATATCTTGGGTGTTCTATCAGCGTGTTGGTTTCAGAGGTCATCTGTGCCAACCCCAATATGAATGACAGGTTCAGGTTATCATTAATCGGGGTCGTGAGATCCAGCGCTGCATATATATTAGCATCTGCCGTATCATCCAGTGTTCCCAGTGGATGCGCCGACCCTACATGGGTTGAGAACCACCAATTTCTACCAAAGATCCCGGTGATACCTCCCGGCGATGATGGATCTGGTATAGGAACGGCGACAGGTTGCCTGCCTGTAGTACTCCCTCCGCTACAATCATCCCCTTTGTAGGTGGCAGAGACTTTCCACTCTCCTCCTTCGGTTACCACATAGGTATCAGAATAACATCCAAATTCATCTGTGGTAACGACTCTGTATACCGGATTACCATCTGGATCTTCATATCGAATAACAATTTCTTCATTAGCCCGAATAGGATTTGTACACCCCTGGGTAACAAGCTGAAAGCATCTGGGTTTTCGTTTCTGGGTATAGCCTGCATCAGAGACCTGAAAATCATTTCCCCTGGCCAGGTTTATTTCTCTGTCACACCGCACCAATCTCGTATCGGCTGTAACCGTAGTTCTGTTACGAAGATTCACCTGAAGAGTTCCTCCGCCATACTGAACCAGTGTATTGCCCCTGGGCATCCAACTGGTAACATACATGGTATGATCTGTACAAACCTGGGCATCTTCAGGAGGAGTAACTGTGAGAGATCCTTCATACCTTTCATGTGCCGAAAGTCTTTTTTTACCTTCTGCAAACGTATAGGTCCATCCTTCTGGTAATCCTTCCAACCTGAAATAAAATAACTGGTAATAATCATAAGGATTCGTTACGCTAAACTGGTAATTTACAGGTTCATACGGACTAGCTGTATCACTTCCTGCGACCTCAACATTCTGTTGGGCCGAATTATTAAAATCGTTGATATCATTAAATACTTCTTGTATTTCTACTTTGATACAGGCATGTACCTCATCATCTTCCTCTGCTGGTCGCCACACTACATAATCTGTAACGCTGTCTCCTGCATCGATCTTACTGTAAAACTTTTGATTTACAAAGCGGTTAAAGTCTGCTGCACCCCCAATGGTATGATACGGCTCGGAAACACGAACAGAAACTGTTACATCAAACGCATCGCCAGGACCGGGATTATACACTGTAAAATAGATTCGGTTATCTTCTCCTCCCTGTGGATCATTACCACGATCCATAGGGGTTCTTCCGCTTTCTACATCAAAACCATCTTCCTGAGAATCTACCCATATATCAGGACTGGTCCAATGTGGGTCACCAACTCTGATATTCATATCATTTGTCGTTTCGGGCGGATCATAATCTATCTGAATTCTATAGGCCTCTGAACCGGTCGGATCCAGTACTTCGATATCGAGGCCTGTACCCCCTGGTGGTGGTATAGTTCCGGTACCGAATGCTGCATCGTCTAATGTGCCGGTTATAAGATTTTGATCAATTATTCGCACAGGCCCTTCTCCTTGCTGTATATTTTCATTCACATAATACAATAGTACTGCATTATCTTCTGGAATAAGATCATCGGCAGTAGCGATAGAACGGGTTCTCGCCTCTATAAAATAAAAAACATTTTCGTTCTGCAAATCTGCTACTCCCGGGGTAAGGCCAACCGCAATAGCTCTGGGGTTATCTGTACTCACAGTGCTTAACCAATTTATCGGTATGGTCTCATTAAAAGAGCCTCCTGCCGCAGGGCGAGGTATCCATCTGATGCTGTTTGGGTCATGCGTACTTAACCACTGGGCCCGTTCTTTTGACCAGGCCATAGGGTGTACAATATTCAGGTTACCCATAATATCCCAATTATCTACATGAGGTTGTGCAAACACCACTCCTGGATGATTATATAGATCTACCATCCCCAACTGATGGCACATCGCATGATTCAATCGCCTTTCGGGATCATTAAAAACAGAACTCACAGACACCGAAAGGCGCTCTGTTAAACCTGCAGGCAACTCATAGGGCCAGGAACCTGTAGTTGCCCAATCCCCGGTAAAACCCTGATCATTTAATAAGATCATAATACGATCTATATCATCCCCTGTACCAGCTGTTCCCTGGTCAAATACATTAGGATTACCGGCAATCAATTGGGCAACTACATCTTGTGTCATTTCTATTAAAGGATTACTATCCAGAGAAAGATAGGATCCCAAAGGAGTAGTTAATGAAACAGATGCATAGACGGGATTGATAGTTGTTTCTCCATAACTCACCTCATCAATATAAGAATTTACCCCATTAATAAGATTCTGGGCGTTTGGTAATGAAGGTGCCCCTGCGGGAGTGGTACCTGGCAAATCGGTAAGAACCACCAGTGTGTTTTGATTACCGGTAGGCAAGGGTGGATCTGGGAAATTCCCTGTAGCTACTACTGCATAACCCTGTGGGCCCTGCGATATTCCATTAGCACCTTCACCAATTGTAATGGTATAGGTACCTGCTACCGGATTATTCAGGATCACTTGTTCTATTAGATTCAAGCCATCCTGGTTCCCTCCATTAGGGTTTGATAAGCCGGTAGCCGAATTAATATCATTTCCATTATATACTGTGGTCCCATCGGGAGCTGTCACTACCAATCCAAGGTCATTAATTGTCAGACTTCCAACAGGTTCTGCTGTTCCATCTGCAGTATTAGCCGCAGAAGGAGGCTCACTCCACGCTAAGGTGATCTTTAAAGGTTCATCATTATTATCAACGGCAATGAAAAAAGTATGAGATTCCCCGGTAAAAAGCCCGTTGGATTTACGTAAATCCCAAACGCTTAAATTTCTGTTATCACCATCAAAATAGAGTCCATCATCTAATAAAACCCTACCCCATCCTTCGCCGGTTCCTGCAACCCCGGGATAACCCGCTATTCCCGTTGCATCAACAGTAGCATTAGCCATTAGTGCTTTAAGCAAATTTCCGGTTGGGGTATACGCATGATGTGGTTGTTTGGTGCCCGATGGATACCAGCCATCCATAAAATATTGCCTCGCTAAGGATGCCCCTCCGGCAGTGGCGGGAGCAGCAAAGCTGGTACCACTAGTCACTCTGGTTCCACAAGTTGTTCCTCCATCTGCAGATGTTATATTCTGCCCGGGAGCCATTACATCGGGTTTTCTTCGGCCATCTAAGGTAAATTGCGTTACCCCCGATGAAAAGTTGTTTTGATTAGGGCTTTGCTGTGTTGCGTTAACCACCAAAACGTTTTTTGCATTGCTGCCAGGTCGAATGGGTCCGGCATTATCTGGTCCAAAAATGACCAGGTGGTTTTCATTTTCCCAGGTAAACCGATCTACATCTGCACTCACCTGAGTATAGTTGTTTGTGTTTTTGGGATCCCAACTATTTGTATGAATAAATGCACCATCGGCAGAGGCCTGTATTAGATAATTAAAAAAAGAAGTGCCTCCTCCTGCATTGAGATCCAAATCACTTAAATTTCCATGACTTATTCTTGCTCTGGGGGCGCTACCATTATTTGCATTGGGCACAGGCGAAAATGCATCATTATTAACGTCTTCACCCATCGCATTACCTGCTGAAAATGTACCGTGATCTGATGAACTACTACTCCCCGATGTATTTCTTAACCCCACAACTTTGCGGTGCCCTGGGCGAATAGTATTATCACTATTGTCTATAAAAAAACAGTTGTTAATATCTAAAAGCCCGTCTATATGGCCAATAATCTGGCCTTGCCCTAGTATACCTCTATCCCATAATGGCCTTGAATTGTTAACGTTGCTTTGGATCACCCAGGAAGTAGTACCATTATTGAGGGTGACTTCACTTAATTCTTCAATATATTTTACTTCCGGCAGTAATGCAATTGCCCTGGCATCTATTGGTTTTTTAATTCGGGCTTGTAGCCTTTTAATTTTTAAATCAGGTTCATTTGTTATTGAAAGCACACCAAAACCAAGAGACTTTACCTTATCGGCTAATACGTTAATATCTGCATCCAAAAATGCAACTACAGTTAATAGAATACCCTGCTCTGCTTTTCTCTTATCGGTTACAAACTTATGCTTTCCTATATTTGGATCTAATTTAAAGGCGGGTTCATAAACCCCATCCCATCTATAGAAATTCAGATTTCTTAATTCATCCAATTGTTTAGGAGTAACATCTTCTAAATAGGCATATTTCGGAAAATATGTATCTAAAAGTAATCCTATTTTATCTTTCAGTACTATCACCTGACCACGTGTAAGCCGCCCCGAGAACTGAATAATACGATGTGATGTTCCCTCTTGATTCTCCTTGTTTTGATAGGTAAACTGAAGATTCATCTTTTCATTTAAAGGGTCGAACCGATAGTTTCTGATGGTTATACGATAGTCTTGTACGTTTTGTGCATGTACATTGGCAAAGAATACCATCATAAAAATGGCACCAGCCCATTGAAAAATTGTTTTTCGTTTCATTGTGAATAAATTTTATGTTGATGTAATATTTCTTAGTTAATATCTTAATCGATACGCTCAGATGTTAATAAATAAGGGGTATAACTGTGGGGTGTAACTCATTATAGGTCGGATATTTTGTCCGAATTACAGTATGGATATAATGAGATAAGATGATGCTGCAAATTCATATTGCATGATTGGTAGAAGTAACAGACAAAAGCCGCATTTCTTCTTCCAAAATTACTTTGCATGGTACCAGGGATCGTATACTATTCCTGATATTTTTTAAATCCTTATTCTCTTAATTAGGGGAAAGTCGCTTTAAACAAATCAAGCTGTGTTTAGCAGATAAGATTAGCTATAGATTAGTGTTAAGCTATAATCAAAGGTTAACATTTAATTTGGAGTATTTTTTAAACCTTTCGGTGGCAATTCAATTATATCGGGCAAATATATGTACATAAAAAAGTATTTGTTAGAGTTGATCGACCCAAAAAAATGGGGAGAACCCCCTAAATAATTTGGCTTGAAGATAATTCTCAGAATTTAATGTGATTGAAGATATCACATGAGAAGAAGTAAAAAAAGTCGTTTTTTTTGTATAGAATCAGACAAAAGGAAGAGTATTTCTGTAAGCTGTCATAAAAGGTAGGTGATATCGTTAAAAATTACAAACCCTTTTCTGGTCACAGAAAAGGGTTTAACAGTACCCGGTAACATCAAATTACCCCTTACCTTTGAGCTCCCGGATCACTTAACTCTTGATCTCCGGAACAGGTGGCTCCCCAACCGCCACATAGACTTCCTGCTTCATTAAGTGCACTACCAATGGAGCTGGCAGATACCGAAAAATTGGTTTGGTCTACCCCTTCACTACCCACAAAACCACAAAAGCAGGTAAAAGTCGCCAAACCTCCGGTTACTTTTTTTTGCTGAGTTTTGGTTAATTGCTGTACTCCGTTTAATTTTAAAATGTTTTGCATTTTTTAAAGTTTTAAGATGTATACTACCCTGAACTTTTAGAGACACTCAAGGGTTGTGTCTTTGTTGCTGTTATTAACTACAGCACATTTTTCAGTCAGATCTTTCTCATCTATACCGCTACATACTATTTTTTAATTGTTTAAGACATCATCTTTGGTACTCATGGCAATCTCGGCCACTTCATCAATCAGTTCGTGAGTCACTTGTAATTCTTGCAATGTGGCTACCAAATGTTCTGCAACCGCCATAAAATGTTCGTTGGTTAATTGCATATGTGCATGAGCGTGTCGCATATCTTTTCCTGTATAGGCTAAAGGTGCTCCAAAAGCATAGGCCAAAAACGCTTTCTGTTTACCCGCCTGAGCTTTCATATCTGTATTTTTAAAGAAGTGAGCAATCCGCTCATCGGCCAATACTTTGGTATAGAAAATATCTACTGCTGCATCTACTGCTGCCATTCCTCCGATTCTTTCGAATAAACTTGATTTTACTTTCATGTTTCCCCTTGTAAAAATGATTCATATACTTTTTCTTTGTTTTTCAGATCCTGGCTCGGCAATCCTATCTATCATTGGCATGATATACTGAAAAGATCCCTGTGCGAAAGATCATCTGTCTAAACAATTGGCTATCTGCAAAGAGGAGTCTATCTTCTCGGAAAAGTTACCCTCTGCATGACAAAAAATAAAGGCTTTTGTTATGCTTTTAAAAGTTAAGCTCCTCAAACTTAATAACAGTACGGTTCTCAGATGTCCGAAAAGTTGGAATTTCCAAGAATCCGGACGTATTTCAAGAGGTTTTCCTGTATTTTGTGGGTGAAATACCTGTATGTTTTTTAAAAGCAGTGTAAAATGTAGACTTTGAATTAAAACCTGATTCAAGTGCGATGGCATAAATCGTATAATTGGCAAACTCCGGATCTTTTAGTTTCGACTTGGTGTCTTCTACCCGAAAGCTGTTTACATAATCAGTAAAGTTTTTGCCAGTAGATTTATTCACTATTTTTGACAAATAATTACCACTAATATTCAATCTTTTAGAAAGGCTCTCCAATCCTAAATGAGCATCCCGATATAGTTTTGCTTCTTTCATCAAAAAGTGAAGCTCTTTTATATAACCATCATTTTTTTTGCTGTCACAAGCAGGCCTTTGGGGTAACACTTTTTCTGATGGATCCTTCATATAGCAGACACCATCTTTCAATACAAATGAAGAATTACTGGTCTCAGCAACATCCTCTAACACTTTCTCCTGCTGGTGGCTGACTAATGAAGATGCGAAATAATTCAGTATACTGGTCACCCGGGCTGGGTTTGCCTGCATGAGTGTTACACCATTCTCAGAAAAAACCTCTTGTAATGCCGATATAGGGAAGCTTTTTATTGCATGCTGGGTCAAACAACCAGTATTGTGTTTGGATATTGTACTTTCTCTGAGATGTTTGGAACCAAATATTACAATAATACTATAGAATGACACAAATAGTATCCATATTGGGTAATAGGGTGAGTTCCCTCGAATTTCTTCGTCAATATAAAATAAAACAACGGTTAATAACCAAAAGATACACAATACAATAGAGACGATGAAGATATTTTTTATCCATTTGGTTTTTTTAATAACATAGATAAAGGATAAAGTTCCCAGCGAATATTCATAGTTTCTGATAACCCTGTAATTATATATCCCTAAAAACAAACTAAAAACAACGGCCAGGTTTTCATCTACTTCAGTGGTAATAAAAGTGGATATATGTTTTGAAAACAGCTGATAATCTAACAACGTATTGACGATTAACACCTGATACCCTATAAAAAATAGAATTGCCGGTAACCAAAGTAACTTTTGATGTTTCTGGTATGCTGTTTTTTTTTCCAGATAATAACAGGTAAACCCGGTAAATAATACCGGAGACACATATTGATATGGAAGATAAAACAGATAGATCAGCGGGTATTTTTTAGAGATTCCAAAATCAATTAGCAACACTTGGATAATGGTGAGGTTGGCAGTAGCTATAAAACCGTAAAAAAACCAGGGAATTTTATTTCGTCTATCAATTTGTACCAATTTTAGTATGGCCACAAACACCAATAATAAAGCCCCAAAAAATATAGTTAGGTTATATGGATTTATATTCATCAAAAAAGGTTTTAAGGTATAGATCTGTACAGTACTCAAGACATTCTTATAGTGCTGTTGTTATGCTAAAAGGAGTCAGAAGTTCATGAAAGGTTACCCAAAACATCACAAAAAAGAGGAGCAACTTGCCCCTCTTTTCTTCACAGCTATATTTGCCAGTATATTATGTGCGTTTTACTCTGTTGTATAAAAAAATGACGCTAATCAGCAAAACAAAGAATATTCCAACCCAGACCCATATCGAAAAACCCGAAGAAAGCTGTACCATAGCATTATCACCTATTAGCACCAAAGCTCCCCAATAAAACGGAGATTGCTCGGTGCCCGTATGTGTAGTTACATATTTGAGTTTTGCTTTTCGCAATGCCGCAGATTTGGTAAACCCCTGATTGAGATATGTATAAAAATCTATCAGTAGTTCCTGGTTAGACTTGTCATTGGCAGACCATAGGGAAGAGACCACACTTTTGGTGCCCGAATGAAAAAAACCCCGGGCCAGGCTCATCACTCCTTCTCCTTTTTTAAGTTCTCCCAAAGAGGTTTTACAAGCACTGAGCACCACCATATCGGCTTGATTTTTGGTTGCATAGATTTCATTTAAAGAGATTTTGGCATCAGCAAATGCAATCCAGGGGTTGGTGGCTTCTCCTATATCAGCATGCGTAGAGAGGTGAAGTATTTTATAGTCGTTTACATTGTTTAGAAAATTGGCTTTGGTAGCCTGCTCCTGTATAAGTATTTCTCCCTTACACATATTTCCAATAGCAATGACTTCCTCCTCACTTAAATTAAGTGCACTTAATCCCATAGTATCAAAAGTAATTGGTGCCAACCCAAGAAATCTTTTTTTGGGATCACGACGTATTTGCAGATTACGATCCAGGTAGGACATCGAATAGGCATATCGAATTTCAGTATCCTCTATGAGATAACGCAGAGGGTCTTTGTGCGTTACTAGTGTTTCAAAAGATAATTGCTGCAAGATATGATCGGGAATTATGGTTAGATTTTTTCCTATGACCTGTTCATAAACCTCTTTTGGAATAAGTTGCTGAAAAATGCGATGGGCCAATTCCTGATAGGCGGTTAATTGCTCCTGAGTAGAAAACGGTTGGGATACTTCTTTATGAAGTACAAAAATATCGGTATGTAGTTGATCTATACCATCAATAGGAAACAAGATCGATTGTGCTGCCGAAGTGAGCAAACCAAATCCCAGATCATTATTCAAAATATATTGCAATACCCATTCCTGATCTGTTGTGTATTTCTTTTTAAAAGTATTGAAAGGCATCACTACTACTTTCTTTTTTATAGCCGCATAATTGGGGAACGCCACCGACAAAGAATCTACAAATTGTTCGTAACGACGCTTATGATTGTAGATCGTATCTTTTAATGCAGCAATGGTATTTTTTGATGTATACGCTTTGTGTTGCAACTCATTTTCACTTAAGTAAATATTGCGTTTCAGTGTAAACTCGCGTTTGGCAATATGGTCAGGCAAATGTGCATGTGCTTTTGCCTGCTCATTGGTAATGTCTTCAAGCAGTAATAATGCCTTATTTTTTTCCATAAAGTAATATGCTTCTTCTGGTTTGTGAAGCAGAAAGCAAACTTCTACAGCCTTCATATAGAGGGCAGCTCCCTGTTCCCTCCAAAAAAGCTTGGATTTGTATTCGGTACTTTCAAACCGGATCAGATCTATCAACTGATCTGCCATTGTAAATGTTTTGAGTGCCTGTAAAAGATGGTTTTCATTTTGATCATATCGGTAATAGCTAACCCAGCCATTGGCTTTACTGATCAGGTGGCTTAATAAGTGATCTTTATCGACTGCTACTTCCAGATCACCCAATGCAATTACATCATCATATCGTATGTCTTTGGTAAGACCACTTGCATATACAATTGCTTTTTGATATTGAAATAACCCTTCCTCAAACTCTTTGCTTTGAATGTAATAATCTCCCAGGTTCTCATAGGGAGAACTATAGTAAGAATCATACAGGATCGATTTTTTTGAGCTTTCTAAGGCGGCCTCAAAATCCTGAAGTTTTAATTGAGAAAGCGCCAGGCTGTTATATACCACAGACAGATTAGAAGAGTCTGTAGCTGGCAAGCTTTTTGATACTTCTTTAAAAAAAGGAATGGCTTTTTGGTAATTGCCAGTGGTAAGCAGCCTGTTTCCTTCAATTTGACGAATACGGCTTGTATTATATCGATCTTTTATTTTCGCTTTTTTCAAGATCGAATCTGCGCTGATCAAATCCGTTCGTATTTGTTCAGAAAATTCTTTATACCCCATAGATGTATAGGTATTGGCACGCTCGATATAGGTATTGATCAATAATTTTCTTTGCAGGCTATCTTTTTTGGCAAATGAGATGACCTTTTCAAAACTGTGTAATGCTTTGTAAAAATCACCAATTTCTGTATAAGCGTTTCCCAACATTCGGTAGGCTTGCATGGTCTTGGCATCGGTCTCTCCCACGATCACTAAATCCAAAAAAGCATCAATCGCCTCAAAATAGTCTGCTTTCAAGTAATTAAAAAACCCTACATTATACATCGATTTTTTTAAGGCCACAGGATCTACAGTATCTTGTTTTTTTCTCATTCTTGCCGCTTTTTCAGCATATGCAATTGCCTGGTCCAAAAATTGGAGATCTCTTTGCCGTATCCATCTGGTATAATACCACCATCTGGCACCGTAATCGTGGTAGCAATCGGCCAAAACTTTTGCCGATATTCCTTTGGTTTCTTCCAAAAAAAAAGAATCCAATTGTTGCTGCCGTACCTCGATAGGACGTGATGACGCAATAATTTCACGTAATTTTTCCTGCTGTTGCGGAAAAGAAAACAGGGGTAATAACGCAAACAGGATTAGGTTGGTTATGGGTTTGTTGATCATTATATAAAAATAGGAATTTTATATAATTAACCAGTAGTGTCCGGTTAAAGAATAAAGACCGCTTTGCCACGCAGACTTTTAGAAAATAACATATAAACTTTTTTGGATTTCCTGTTTACCAGCGTTTTATGGTTCGGTAAAAAAATATTCAAGTAACGAAATGGGATACATACTATTTTTTTCTATAACAAGCCCTATGTAAATCAAATATATCATAAAGTAAGAATATAATTGACTTCGCAAAGAGAACCGAAAAGTTTATCGGACAACAATAATAATTAAGTTAAGTTAAAATTTTCCGTAGTCGCGGAAAAGGAAAAAAACTTTTAAAACTACTATCAAACGTTTCGGAAAGGAAATAACATGTTGCCTTGCACTTATATAACTACAATATAACTTCAAACTTTCCTGTTTGCCGGGTTTTACAACAAACAGGAAAGTTTTTAATGCTTCTTAAAAGTTATTTAAGTCAATATATATTATTCATTAACGGGCTCTCCTCTTAGGATGACTTTCCCTTCTTTGGTGACTCTGCTGATTGCCTCAGCAGTATAGGCAGACATTAATACATCATTCTTCACCACTTCGGGTGTATTATTCCCATAAATTCCGGCTGCCTTGGCAGTGATGTAGGCTGCAGCAAAAGAGGTCCCGTTAACATCAGCTATAAATGGGGGCTTACCCGGAGACTTCATTAAGAAACGATATGGTCCGAATGTGGCGACCATATCGATGCTATGTCCTCCATAATTGGACTCATCGGCCAGGGCAATACCCTCAAGAATATCTCCGCTCGAAGAAATGCGTATAGGACCGGTCACTTTATACCCTCCTACTGTCAAAAGATTTGATGACGTATATCCGGAAGGGAAATGCCTGTATTCTGTATCGGTATTCACTCCATGATTTCCTGCTGAAGCTACCATAAGCGTATTGGTCCCTGCTTCTTCTATAAGATTTTTCATAATATCCTGGTCCGGTACTCCATACCATCCAAAGCTCATATTGATCAAATCTACAGGGCGTGTTTTTTTTGTAACATAATTCAATGCGCAAACCATATTCCAGTAGGAGCCTTTTCCCTTCTTATCAAATGCCTTGACCGATAAAATGTTATAATCGATATTATGCGCATCCAACTCTGAAGTGATCAGTTTGGTGACCAGAGTGCCATGCCCATGATCATCGCGTATATCAGGGTCTTCATTAACAAAATCCCAACCCGAAACCTCGGTAAGGCATCCGGCATCATCTGGTTCATAATATAAAAACGGCTCGTCAAAATAATCATAATCTACTCCCGTATCGATCACGGCAATATCTACCGGGTCTCCAGTATCTGAAATCACCAGCTTACCATTTAGGTTGCTCGCCAGACCCGAAGCAACTTTATCGTCATTATCCATATCAAATGTGAATTGATAATCGCCTTCTACATCACCGGGAGGCGGAGATAAATTATCTACAATTTCTTCGACATCGATCTCAGAAGTATCAATGGTCCAGAGCTCCAGGCTGTCATCACCGCAAGAACAGGTTTCATAATCAAGCACATGATACGCTGCTCTAATTGTCCTTTTTTTAATACCAGGAGGAGTGCTAGGAACAAAACCTGGTCCATAACGAATCACCACCTGATTTTTGGAGATTACTGGTAGTGGTATGATACTACTACTCTTTACTTCCGGATCGCGATTGGTTTCTATAAGTCTTTCTTCTTCATAAGAGCACCCATGAAGTATCAGTATCAAGGCGCCTAAAATTAACAACAGGTTTGTTTTCATAAGTATTCGGTTTGTTTTTACTAAGATAAGACATCACAAAGCTATCTTAATCTCATTATTGTTTTAAAAATTATTATCTAAATTTGTGTGTATTTCTACAATAGGATAAAAAAAAAGCATGAATGTTACCATCAAAATTAACTTTTTTTAATCACCAGATCTTTTATAGTACATGACCAACAAAAAATACGATGATTTTCTACTTCATAGTCTTATCACAGGTAATGAAGTCGGTATTGTGGAAATCTATAAAAAGGTATATCCCAAAGTTCTTAATTATGTGTTAAAACATGATGGATCTGAAGACGATGCCAAGGATGTGATGCAAAAAGCTTTATTACAGCTCTCTGCCAGAGCACAGGTAAAAGAATTCCATATTACCTCTTCTTTTGAAGGATATCTTTTTACCACCTGTAAAAATGTATGGAGAAGAGAGGTTAAAATATCAAAATCCAGGGTAACAAATAATGAAGTTATTGATCTTGTTCATGAAGAGCGTGAAATAGCACTAGCTGCTTTTGAACAGGAAAAATGGGAATTGTTTCAGGAAAAACTATTAGAGGTTTCTGAAAACTGCCAGAAGATTTTGACATATTTTTTTAACAAAACACCTTATCGCAAAATTGCCAAAGCGTTGGGATATGCTACCGAAAATACCGTGCGACAACGCATTTTTAAATGCAAAGCAAAGCTTAAGGAAGCCATACAATCAGATTCTCGTTATCATGAATTAAAAGAGTTATGAATGATTTAGAAAAAGAAATAGCGTTATACCTCGATGGAGAAATGACTCCTGAGCAATTGCTGATTTTTGAAGAAAAGATAAATAACGATACTCAATTGCAACAAGATATCGCAACGCATAAAGAAATGAACTCCACTTATGATGAAGCCAACTGGAACACCGTTGGCCCTACTACAAAAAACCAAAAAATTTCAGCATATGAAGCTTTTTTGAAGAGCGAAGAAGGAAAAACTATCGCTACTAGTATTAAAAATGCAGAGCGTGCATACTTCAAAACAAAACCACGTTCAAAAGTAAAAAAATTACTGCTGTATAGTGCATCGATTGCTGCTGTTTTTGTGATTGTGTTTTTTGTCATATCGCAGTTGAATACCCATGATCCCCAAAACTTGTATGCTGAATATAAGAATTGGAATGATCTTCCTTCATTAACCTCAAGAGATTCAAATACAGAGCTGGCTGAAGCAGAAAAATTGTTCAGACAACAGAAATACAAAGCATCCCTGGCTATATTTACACAGTATCACCAAGCCGTTGGCCCAAAAGACATGAACCCTCAGATATTAACATATATGGGAGTTACACAATTAGAACTGGATCAACATGAAACGGCTATTAAAACTTTCGAAACTTTACTGCATAGTAATACCCTTGATGCTCCAAAAGCGAATTGGTATCTTGCATTGACCTATCTGAAAATGAATGATCCCGAAAAGGCAAAAGAAATACTGAATAATATCATTGGCGATCCTGGAAATGACCATTACCAGAACGCTAAAGAATTGATAGACGAATTAAAGTAACCTCTTCTATAGAAAACTCATTAAGACTATTTGTTGAGGTACATATTCGGGAACTTGCATTATCAGATACAGGGATATAAAATTAGCAGGTAAAAGAAAAACCTCAAATGAGTTCAACTTAGCAGAAAAAAATACAATCACTACTGCCAACTAAAACAAAGCAATCAATGAAACGATATCAAATACTATCAGTTGCTGCAATTTTCACTTTTTGTCTACAGCTATCTGCACAAAACACACCTACTATAAATAAGAAGGAGACTTTTAGTATTGGAGAATCTATTGAAATTCCATCGAATATTCTAAATGAAAATCGAATCCTTAATATTTACCTGCCCAATAATTATGAAAAAGATTCTCAAAAAAAATACCCTGTGATCTATCTGCTGGATGGTTCTGTTGACGAGGACTTCATCCACGTTGCGGGATTGGTTCAATTCGGTTCTTTTCCATGGATAAAAATGATCCCCGAATCCATTGTAGTTGGTATCTCAAATATAGACAGAAAAAGGGATTTTACATATCCTACGACCAACGAGAAGGATAAAGAAGAGTTTCCAACTACGGGTAAGTCTGAAAATTTCATCAACTTCATTGAGAAAGAATTACAACCGCTTATAGACAAAACCTATAGAACCGATTTGACAAAAACTATAATTGGTCAGTCGCTGGGTGCTCTTTTGGCGACAGAAATCCTATTCAAAAAACCAAATTTGTTTGACAATTATATTATCGTGAGCCCCAGTTTATGGTGGGATAATGAGTCCTTGCTAAAGTTCGCTCCTAAAAAATATCTCACTACAAAGTCAATTTATATTGGCGTAGGTAAAGAAGGCCCCAATATGGAACGGGCTGCCAAAGAATTATATCAGAAATTACAACCCATCAGCAACGACAATACAAAGCTATTCTTTGAGTTTTTTGAAAAACAAAATCACGGAGATGCTTTACATTTGGCTGTATATGATAGTTTTGAAAAAATATTTAAAAAAGAATAAAAGCTTTTCTCAACGTAAAGATTGAGGATATGAAATCGCCATACATAAAATGTTATAATTATACTATATGCTAAAACGTGGTTCTCAATCTCAAACCTTCAGAAGAGTTTCAATAAAAACTATTATTTAAAATGGAAATAAAAGATATAAGCAGTTTCTTACTTTATTATGCCAGAATAAAAGATCGTACAAGAAGGTTATTCGGCTATATACCTCCTGAAAAAATTGAATGGACCTATACAAAAAGAAAATTTACTATTGGTGATATTATAAGGCATCTGGCTCTTACAGAGAGATGGATGTATATTGAAAATATTCAATTAAAACCTAGTTTATATAATGGGTGTGAAGACTATTTTGCAAAAGGTTATGAGAATACAATTGGTCTCTATAATACATTGCATATTGAATCGGTCGAGATCCTGTCGCGTCTCAATATAGAAGATTTGCATAAAAAATGTGAAACGCCCGGAGGTCACAAAATAACAGTCTGGAAATTACTAAGGGCTATGGTAGAGCATGAGATCCACCACAGAGGAGTTTTATATACATATCTGGGCATATTAGAGATAAAAACACCTCCTATTTTTGGATTAACTTCAGAAGAAGTGATTCAAAAAACAAAAAGTAATGCAGGGAGCAAAGAATAAATAAGCATCCCCTGCTTAAAATGTGTCCCATATATTTGAATGATTGTAACGAACCATATGCTTATTAGTCCTATACTTTTAAGCACTTAAATTGGTCTTAAAAACAAAGAAATAGAATGTTCAAATATATACAGCCATGATAAAGTATTATACAGTAGTAACCTTTTTTCTAATCTGCTTAGCATCTTGTAATTCTTCTCAGGAGAGTGGCATTCAAGAGAGTCGGTACGTTACCGTGGTCAAAAAAGCCGAAAAATTTATTCAAAAAGGACAATATACTACCAAAAATGGCACCACCTGGAAGGAAATGCCGGATAGTCTTAATACCCGGCCAGCAAATAAAATGCTTTATAGTGGCACGCCGGGGATTGTACTGTTCTATTTAGAATTGTACAACGCTACACAGGATAGTATCTATCTGCAAAAAGCACAGCAAGGAGCCGATTTTTTGATGCAAACACTACCAGATACCATCCCGCCGGCAGAAGCAGCAGGTTTGTATACAGGTATTGCTGGTGTGGGTTATACCCTATCTGAGACTTATAAACTTTCTAAAAATGAAATCTACAAAACTGCTGCGATCAGAACCCTGGATATTTTAGAACACGCTTCCGCGAAAGTGGATTCGGCCAATCCGGATAAAGGTATCCACTTTGCAGGAATTAATGAGATTGTATACGGGGCAGCCGGTATTGGTTTGTATTTTAATTATATGGACGAAACCTATAACCTGCAGCAAGCCAGGAATTTGGCGAAACAAACAGCAAACGGCTTACTACACACTGCCATCGATACCCTGGGCGGATTGCGATGGAGGCTTGAACCCAGCTACAATAGGTTTATGGATAATTTCTCTCACGGTACAGCCGGTGTGGCCTATTTTCTTGCAGAAACGTATCAAAAAACAAAAAACCCGCATTATCTCAATGCTGCGCTTAAAGCCTCAAAACTATTAGATGGCCTTGCTAATGATAAAGGATACATTCCACACCATTTTCCTGAAGGAGAAGAGCTATATTACTTAAGCTGGTGTCACGGGCCTCCGGGAACAACACGATTATACTACTCCCTGTATCAAGCTACCGATGATGAACAATGGCTGGACAAAATGATACAACCTGCCAATCATTTGCTTAACGAAGGTATTGAAGAACACGAAACACCAGGATATTGGAACAATGTAGGAAAATGTTGCGGCGCAGTGGGCGTTGCAGAATACTATCTATTAATGTACCAAATCACCGGCAACGATGCTTATAAGAACTTTTCGAAAAAGCTTACCGAAAACTTGCTCACCAAGGCTGTTCAGGATCAGGATACCCTAAAATGGATCCACGCAGAAAACCGTACCTCTCCCAACAAGGTTGCCGCACAAACCGGGCTAATGCAAGGATCTGCCGGTGTCGGATTGTGGTTGTTACAACTGGATGCTTTTCAGAAAGGCAAAGAACCTTTAATCCGCCTACCCGATATGCCCAAAACAGCAAATCCTCAGGAATAATTCAATTACCAAATAACTGTAACTTTTTTAGCAAAATACTTGTGCAAGTAAATACTGCATAATAATCCTATGGAAGCCAGAAGAGATGTTTTTCAAGCCATTGCAGATACCGCGTGCAAGGAAATTATTAGTTTATTGCACATAAAGCCATGAACCTCAATATTTACCTGCCCAATAATTATGAAAAAGATCTTCAAAAAAATATCCTGAGACCTATTAAAAAACAATAGAACCTATTTTCAACTTAAAGACTGGGTAAATGAAATCTATATACTACAGGCTTTAAATCTGGTATTCTCATTTCCAGCTAGTTTCTCAACCCACACAAACTCTCCCACACAAAAACATTTGTTAAACTTATCTTATCGCACCAAGGAAATATGGTTACTTTAATAACTTTATACTTGTGCAATATGATTCTTAATCTATTAAAAGTCATATAAAAGGGATAGCAAAAGCACTATGTTAGCTCAAAAAGCGATCAACATCGTTTTGTACATCAGACAAAAACAACTATCATATGGATGATTTTAAAAAAAGGGATTTTATAAAGCTAAGTGTCTTGGCTTTTGCAGGAATTGCTATGCAGCTTCCCGCCATATCATTATATGCACAAAAAGCAAATGCGTATCACAAACGTTTGCAGCCACATGCAAAGATCAATTGGGATGCATTTCTGGAACGACTTACAAAATTGGCAAAAACACAACATCTACTACCCTGGGATCAAAAAGCATATACCCAACAAGTAAAAAAACTGATCCTGAACTGCAATTTTCCAGAATTTGAAAATGTGAAAATGGCATTTGATACTTATGAAGATAAATACCCGGAGTGGTTTGAGCATACTATATTACATAAAGAGATTGATTTTCAGGTGTCGTTACTACAGTTTGAAAAAGGAGAATACATCAGTCATCATAATCACCCTGATATGTGCGGAGTGATCAATATGGTTTCAGGAAACGCCTCGGTAAAGAATTACTCTATAGAAAAAGAATTGGATAGAGAAAGGGTTATATCAAAAAACGGAAAAGAACATCATATGAAATCTTGTGTGCTGAAACAAATCAGTAGTGAAATATTAACTCCGGGAAACATGAGTATCTTAACTGCTCATGAGGGGAATATCCATTCGTTAATGCCCAACGATTTCACCCAACTTATAGATGTGTTTACTCCTGCATACCATAAAAATACCAACTCAACTTGGTATGATGTTAATGAAGAAGCATTTTTTGAAGGTAAAAACCATCTTTTTGAGGCAGAGTACATAAAAAAATAAGTGCCAACTAATATCATATAGTGACATCTGATGATGAAAAATAAATTCTGGACAAGTGAAAAATTATTGACTATCGTAGCCATCTTAATCAGCATAAGTACCTTGATGGTTTTTATTTATCAAACAAATTTGATTAGAAAGCAACAATATTTGTCTGTTTATCCACATTTAGCCCTGGGTGATTATTATACAAACTCTCCCAACTATAGGTACGTGTTAGAAAATAAAGGTATTGGACCCGCATTGATCAAATCCTTAAAAATTAAAGATAAAAACAAAATCTATGATAAAAATTTGGTGCCCTATCTACGTAAAATGATCAAGAAAGAAGATAGTTTGCACTATACTTTTGCTATCATCGAAGAAGGCAGATTGATCTCTGCAAAAGAGAAAATCGATTTGATAGCCTCCAAAGGTGGAAAAATAAATTCCAATAGACTTTATAAATTAATTCACCGTGAAAATCTAGAGCTAATCATTGAATATGAATCCATATATGGGGAACGCTGGAGGATCTCAAGTATATCAAAAATTCCAACGAGGATTAAGTAAATTACTAAAATAGTAAGAGGAAGTGGTTTTAATGACCAAAAATCCAAAACCAAAGGTCAAAACTATAAGATTAACCCATTGTGCATTATGTGAGATAAAGATTTCTTCAATTCATCTGTCTTTGGCGGAAAAGGAAAACTTAACGAAAATCTTCTTGGCAAAGCCTACCCAAGAAGATGAGAACAGTATAAAATGGATCCATGCAGAAAATTGAAGATCTCCAAATGAGACTGCCGCACAAACCTCACTCATGCAGGGATCGACCGGTACCGCATTGTGGTTATTACAACTGGATGCTTTTCAGAAAGGAAGGCAATCATTGATCCATTTACCAGATACCCCCGAAATCGAAAAACCCAAAAAAAATTACCTTGCAGTTTCATTTTTTAAGCAAAAAACTTGCGCAAGTAAATACTTGCATGTATATTTGCAAGCAAGTACTTGCGTAAAATATACTTATGGAAGCTAGAAGAGACGTTTTTCAGGCTATTGCAGATCCCACCCGGCGGGAAATTATCAGTTTATTGGCAAACAAAGCCATGAACCTGAATGCCATATCTGAAAATTTTGATATGAGTCGGCAAGCCGTTTCGCTACACATCAAAATTCTGCAGGAATGCAATTTGATCGCTATCAGGCAGCAAGGCAGAGAACGCATTTGTGAGGCACGGCTCGAAAAACTCAATGAAGTTCATGAATGGACCGACCAGTTCCGTGTATTCTGGACCAAAAAATTAAAAGCATTGAAACAATTTGTAGAAGAAGACACAAAAGCATCTACAAACCCTAACCAAAACACATCCAAAAACCAATAAACTATGAAACTAATCGTTGAAGAACTTATAGACGCCCCAATCGACAAGGTATGGAATGCATTGACCAACAAAAATGAAATGAAACAGTGGTACTTTGATCTCGAAGCATTCAACCCAAAAGTAGGATTTGAGTTTACCTTCCCCGGTGAGGGGCACACCGGTACCAAATACATACATCTGTGTAAAATTACCGAAATAATCCTTCACAAAAGATTGCAATACAGCTGGCAGTATGAGAATTATAAAGGGTATTCATTGGTAACTTTCGACTTACAGGAAGAAGATGGTAAAACCCGATTGATTTTAACGCATAGCGGACTGGAATCCTTTCCTCAGAACAATCCCGACTTTGGTGCAGAGAGCTTTAAAGGTGGCTGGACTCAATTACTAACCAAATTTTTACCCGAGTATTTAGCAAAAGACACTAAAAGCATATAACTATGCCCACAACTGAAACAAACCATTATGCAAAAGCTGCCATGCTTATTCGCAAACCTGTTTCAGAAAAAAGATGTGTTGAAATCAGAAAAAAATAATCTTGTGAATATCGAAAATTCAATACCAGACGACATCCCGGCCATACTGGCTTTATATGATCATGCAATTGCCTACCAGGAGCGAATGGGAGCTGCACAATGGCCAAAGCTTACCACCACCGATATCCAAAAAGAGGTAAATGCCTCCCAGCAATGGAAAATATCCATCAACAACCAGATCGCATGTATATGGATGACTACCTTTGATGATCCTTATATCTGGGAAGATAAAAATAAAGATCCTGCTGTATATATTCATCGCATAGCCACTAACCCCAATTTCAGAGGGCAGCATTTTGTAAAGCATATTATTTCCTGGGCACGCACTTTTGCGCAGCAGCAGCATAAATCTTTTATTCGTATGGATACCGCAGGACGCAATGAAAAACTCATTACCTACTATACCGCTTGTGGTTTTACATTTCTTGGGGCACATTTGCTGAGCGATACCACACAACTGCCTTCACATTATCATCATATTCCCATTTCGCTTTTTGAGATAAAGCTATAATTTACTTCTAAGTCTTTTTACCGCAGTAGTAGCTGCATATTCCTATTAATATCTCTAAAACTATGTCCGGATTCTTGGAATTTCCAAGAATCCGGACATTGCATCATACCACTGTTAGTAATTTTACCACAGTTCCATAATAATCGGTCATAAATGCTGACGAGAACTACACTATCCTGAATGATTTTTTTACACCAAACCATCATGATACACCCCTTAACTGTTATCTGTTTCTTACTCTTTTCGTTGTTCTTTTACGCACAAGAAGACGGAACTCCTTCACTACTGCAATTGGGCCCAACAGCTCCTGACGCTGCTGCCCTTTGGAAATTTGAAGATACTCCTGTAAACCTGAGCTCTGGCACTACAGATATCTCTATTCCTTTGATCACTGTGGCTGCAAAAGACTTCTCTTTTCCCATAACTATAGCCTATAATTCAAGTGGAATAAAGGTAAATGAAATTGCTACACAAGTTGGGTTAGGTTGGGTGCTGCATGCAGGAGGAATGCTCTCCAAAACAATTATAGGTACCAATGATGAAACGATTCTATATGATGTTCCCAATGGTTTTGATCCCGAAGAAGATGTTTTTGATGATCATAATCTGATCATTAACGGAAGTGGACAGCCTGATATCTATCAATATAACCTTCCACACAAATCCGGAAGGTTTATCTTTAATTATAACAACAGCCCCAAAGCAGCAACCATTCCTTTCGACCCCATTTTGATCGCTCATGAACGCAATTCAAATTATTATGCTATAACCGATACCGATGGTATTATCTATGAATTTGAAATGCCAACTGGCAATATTTACGAAGGATGTGAAAGTGAACAAATAGATGCTTTTAACACATGGCATCTAACCAAAATAACCACTCCTGAAAACAATATCATTGAATTTTCCTATCGATCAGTACAATATACCTATGATGTAGCCATACATGAAACCCATTATCGAATGAATCCGCTGTATAATCCTGTACAATCCCCTATTGGAACAGAACAAGATTTAAGCATTCCCAACGACAGTTGGTGTGTACAGACAGCTCAGGTACACGATTATTTATTAAGTGAGATCACCTATGCAAAAGGAACCGTGAAATTTAAATACTCAGACGAACTCCCAATTGATGGACAACCCGAACGGTTAGATCTGCCTGGCGCTCTGGCTTTGCGATCGATCATCCAGGAGGACAATCATTCAAATACCGTACAACAGCTTGATTTTAGCTATGCGTATTTTGGTTCGGGTAGTGATCCCAATGAACTACGATTGAAACTGTTGGGAATTGAAGAAGTCCGAGATAACAATACCAATAAAAAGTATGATTTCATATATGATGAAAATACAAATTTACCCAATAGACTATCACATGCCAAAGATCATTGGGGATTCTACAACGGGAACGTATCAAACGCTACTGCTGTTCCCGAAACTGCCTTCGGAAACGCTGTGTTTGACGGAGCAAACAGAAACCCCAGCGCCAACCATACACAAGCCCATATACTTAAAAAAATTATCTATCCGACAAGAGGATATTCTGAATTTGAATATGAACAAAATCAGTACGTAAAACCTGCAGGATTGGAGGAAATAATGCAAAGTGTGCAGGTAGATGATGAACATGATGATTATAATCCTGCAGAGGATGATATCTCTGAGCTTGATGGATATTTTAACCTTACTAATGCAAAAAGCCGCATCACCAGCGGTATTTATCACAATGTAATCATCCACGTAAACAATGAGTGTTATGAATATGATGAATATGGAAATCAGATGGAAGGTGATGGAGAACTGCTCTTTAGAATATTTGACCTCAACGATCAGCTAATAGAAGATATCACCGGTACCAAGACCTACTATCTAAATCTTCCTGAAGGGGAATATTATGTAAAAGCCGAACGACCGTTCCCGTCAGATTGCTTTGGAGCTGCTCATGTGACCTGGTATGAAGATATTCCCATTCCTCCTCAAAATGAAGATATGGGCGGAGTTCGCATTAAAAGCATTGAAAATGTAGCTCAAAACGGCATTTCAGAAATAAAAGAGTATGCATATCATCTACCGGGAACTACTCTCAGTAGTGGAAAAACATCTTTTTTACCCAGGTATATCAGTGAATATGTAAAGTTTTACTTTTATGCTACATCTGTAAATCCTGACACAGGTTCAGAATTGGGGAATTTTCCATACTTTACTTATTTTGGGATTAGCTCCAATAGTCGTATTGCTAGTGAAGGGGTACACTATGAATATGTAACGGAAAGCATTTCCGGGATCGGAAGTATCGAATATCAGTTCTATCCTTCAACGAATAACATTTCGCTGGGAGGAAACTTTGCTGCCAGTAACAGTGGCGATATGGTATCTTTTGAAGATGGTGGTACCAGTTTACATCTGGTGAGTGCTCAAATGACTACTGAAGATTATTTTCAGAATAAAGGGCTGCTTAAATACAAAAGATATGTTGATGAAACCGGAACCATGCTACAAAAAAATGAATATACCTATACTATAGACAATTACCCTATCGATTTGGGTATGGGTACCCAGAGTGCAACAATCGCAAACGGTTTGGTATCTACACTCGAAGAATTTTCTCCTGAAGGTAATTTTCAGGTGTTTACAGGAGATTTTATCCTTTTATACTACCAACCCTATCAGGTAAAAAGCGGATGGAATAAGTTGACTCAAGAACAACAAACACAATATTTTGAGAACAATACCATCACCATTACAAAAGACTATACCTATGCGACTGATAGCTTTCAATTACAACAAGTAACAACTACAGCTAGCGATGGTGGCCAGCAAAATGTAAAGTACTACTACCCCAATGACCGATACCTCCTTTCCGATCTCGATAATAACGACCTGAATGCTTATACCAAATTATACGACCAGTATCGAATTGACACCCCTATCCAAACAGATATTATGAAGAACAATTTGATCACCCATCGAACCAGGACGGTATATGAAGAGTTTCACACAGATTTGGTACTACCCAAAAAAGTAGTCACTACAAAAAATGGAGATGTCTTAAATACACTTGAAGACAGGCTAATTTACCATGATTATGACGATCATGGAAATGTATTGGAGGCTTCCAAAGAAAACGGCACCCATATATCCTACATCTGGGGATACAACGATCAATATCCCATCGCCAAAATAGAAAACGCTACCTATGCAGCGATCGAACCCTATGTTGCCAATCTAAAAACCAAATCCGATAACGATAACGACCGTACCCTGGGGTATACAGGAAACGAAGGAGCCTTACGCCAGGACCTGGATGCATTGAGAAATGCCCTACCCCATGTCATGATCACTACTTACACCTATGATCCTTTAATCGGAATCACCAGCATCACTGATTCCCGGGGATATACCGCATATTATCACTACGATGATTTTAACCGCCTCGAGCTTATAAAAGATGCCGAAGGCCATCTGGTTTCTGAAAACAAGTATCACTATAAAGAATAGCTTGAGTAAGCAAGTGCTTCCAGGTAGCAGTCACTACAAAAACATTGTCCGGATTTTTGGAATTTCCAAAATGCCGGACATTTAAAAGTAATGTTATAAATAGATTTATTCCCTCATTTCAACAAAACAGGGTTGAAATCAATGTCATAACCAAACGTATCAATGGCATCAAGAAACCTTAATAGGCACAAAAAGCCATATATAAATATAAACCTATAAAAAGATTGATAAATGAATACGCTAAAATCATTACTAATGGAAAAAAAATATCTGACATTCGGATTACTATGCTTATCCCTTCACCTAATTGACGCACAAGAAGTACCAACGGTAATACAACCCGCACCAGAAACTGCCGCCCTTTTCAGGTATCAGGAATATCCTGTAGACTATTCTACGGGGCTCCCTCAGATTTCTATCCCACTGTATGAAGTAAAGAATGGAGATCTAAGCATTCCAATCAGCATAAGTTATCATGCCTCGGGTTGCAGAGTATCTGATCAGGATGGTCCTATTGCAGTAGGATGGAGTCTTAACGCAGGAGGAATGATTTCCAGAACTGTAAAGGGTTCTCCCGATTTTGGAGGTGGTGCCACCAGAAATTACCCTTTTCCAGACCCATTTATAACCAACGGTATAAACCCCAACGGCAATCTGGATGATCTGGCCTATGTAGAACGTATTACACATTTTGATAAAAATCCCGATCTGGTTACACAGGTAGATTGGCTAGACGGCGAATACGATATATTTTCATACTCTTTTGGCGGCAACAGTGGCAAATTTATATTCAAAGATGAAGGAGGTATAAAAACTCCTATACTACTACCATATAAACCATTCAACATCACCCCTAATATTGGCTATCACTCATTGGGTTCTATAGATGTTCTGGATGATAAAGGAGTTTTGTATTCGTTTGAGGGTACTGAGTCATATTCTACTCCAGAGATCGGAACGGCCAGGACGGCCTACACCATAAAGGAGATCCTCTCTGCAAACAAAACAGATACCATAACCTTTGGATATCAAACTTTTAACCAGAAACGATTGTCGATAGATCAAAATATTGTTTTGGAAGATAGTTTTGCCAATTTTCCGAATGACGCAAACTATCAAATAAACCATACTTTAAATCAAAGTAATAACCTGCAACAGTATAATATATCGCGCTTAACTGAAATTGATTTTGGTCTTGGTAAAGTATGGATACATCTTGTGGATGAAGATGATTTGATCGAGTACATAGAAATTACAGATAACCATGGAAATACCATTCGAACAATTGAGTTTTTCAGATCATTATTGCACAGTCTTTCAGAGGTAGCATACACTACTCATTCTCTTGATAGAATTGTGATAAAGGATAAAACAGGAAACGCTATTGAAGAATATTCTTTTGAATATTATCCTACCTCTTATGTGGGCGGGTCAAATCAAATTAATGTTCGCCATAAGGATTGGTGGGGTTATTATAATGCTTCAGGAGAGCATGAAATGGTGCCTCGGCACGAGAATTTACAGGTTCAAAACCCTACTTATGTTAGTAATGAATATGGTCTGGGAAATGTAAATGCTGATAGAGAACCAGATTTAGACGCTTTAAAAAGTGGTGTGTTGAAACAAATTATCTATCCTACGGGAGGTACTACTGAGTTTGTATACGAACACAATAAATACCAAAGCTTGTTTACTGGAGAAATTAAAGATGGTCCTGGGCTAAGAATCGCTCAAATAATAACCAATGATCAAAATGGTACTACGCATACCAAAACATTTAAATACGGTATTGAAGAATCTGGGTATTCCTTTATAGATATGGAACCTTATTTGGGGTATATGAAAGATGTCTACAGATATGATTTTTTTTTCGGAAATCAGTATTACCGACATCGGATTTTTTATTCTGGATTTATCCCTCAATTACAAGAAATAGCCCAAAGGCCTATCATATATACCGAAGTAGCAGTATATAACGGCACCCCATATGACAATATAGGAAAAACAATTTATAATTACGATCGTATTCCATGGGCACCATCGGGGCTTGGGGGAACTCAAAAGTTACATATATACGATTATAATTACTGGAACAATGCATCCTTACAAAAGAAAACAGATTTTGTAAATCTGGATGAATCCAACTATCAAAAAAGAAAGGAGACTATCAATTCATATGTGGTCAATACATCTGAATATATCTATGGACTACATATACAACGAAATCATATTTTTCCGGAAACGGATCGTGTTTTTCCAGGTGGTCCGTATGCTGAATCATATGCAGTAGACGTGGTGGGTTTACCAGTGTATCAATACGGCGAATATAGAATACCGGTTGGCATAAAAAACCTTACCTCAACAACCGAAATAGAATATCATGAGAATGGGAGTGAAATAAGCAAAGTGACCAATTATACTTACAACGACCACCAACTTATTTCACAAACCAGCCATAGCACCTCTGATGGTGAAACTTTAGACAGACAAATAAAGTATCCTTTTGACGATGTAAGCGGCGATCCTGTATTGAATCAAATGACAGCAGCCGATATCAACATGTTGAATTATCCCATTGAGCAAACTGAAGTCAGAAATGATCTACATACAAAAAGTACACAAACTCTTTATGATATCTGGGAGAACCCAAATTCTTTAATTGTACCTCACATAGTGGGAACCAAAAAAGGGGAAGATGCTTATGAACCCAGACTTCAATTTCATGAGTATAACTCCAAAGGGCGTCTACTGGAAGCCTCCAAAGAAAATGGCACCCATATCTCCTACATCTGGGGCTACCAGGACCAGTACCCCATCGCCAAAATAGAAAACGCAAACTACGCAGAAGTCGAACCCTATGTAGACAATCTAAAAACCAAATCTAATAATGATGACGATCGAACTATAGGATATACAGGAAACGAAGGAGCCTTACGCCAGGATCTGGATGCACTAAGACAGGCGCTTCAGGAAGCTCTAATCACCACCTATACCTATGATCCTTTAATCGGGATCACCAGCATCACAGACCCCCGGGGATATACGATCTATTATCACTACGATGATTTTAACCGCCTCGAGTTTGTAAAAGATGCCGAAGGGAACCTGGTTTCCGAAAATAAATATCACTACAAAGAACAATCTAACTAAAAAACATCAAAATGACACCAATTTCTATAGCTCATCACATAAAAAATACCATGGTACTTATACTCCTGCTGGGAGGGATACAAACCATCAACAGTCAGGATTGTTTTGCTTCTGCCAACAGCGTTTCCTTTAGCGCCGAAGGCGGAAATGCGCAAAGAACCCTCCTCCATAATTGTTTTGAGGGTACATTCGCTATAGGCGGAACACCAGACTGGATAAGTGCTTCTGTTTCCGGTCAAATAGTGTATATAACAGCATTTCCAAACGCAGGAGCAGCACGTAACGGCACTATTGTACTCATGCATAATGGCCAAACCAGTGGCGGTGTGACTGTGGAGCAGGATGAGGCAGAGGTTCCGGCAATCCCGGCAATAACCTCTATCACCAATAACTGTGGCAATACGGTCATTGCCCGGGGAAATCCTCCTGTTGGGGTTACCTGGTACTGGCAGGACAGTGCCGTGGGCACCAGTACGGCAAACTCAGACCCTTCAGTGATCAGAACCAGTGGTACTACTTACTACCTGCGCGGAAAGAACGATGGTGCCGACCTATGGGGCATGGCATTGCCTGTTAATTATACGGTTGATCCCGAACCTATTTGGTATCCCGATACCGACGGAGATGGTTTTGGAGAAGACACGCCAGGGCTCGCACAATGTGATCAACCCGATGGTTATGTCGCCAATAACACCGATGTATGTCCAAACGAAGCAGGCCCCGATAATGGCTGCCCACTGTTGCACACTCCAGCCACCCAAAGTGATGAAAACTATATCTTTACAAGGGTCTATCAGCAAGCGATGTTAGATCCCAATGACATTCAAAATGATAGCGATGTGATAGAAAACATTACCTATTATGACGGACTGGGCAGACCCAAGCAACAAATTGGCATCAAAGCTTCTCCCAATAAAAAAGACATCGTCACCCATATCGAATATGACGAATACGGGAGACAACCCAGAGAATACCTTCCTTTTGAACAACAAACAGGAGAAACAGGCAGTTTTACCATAGTAAATATATTACAGGATATCAATAGTTACTATCAAAACCAGTATCCTGATGACTTTACAGCAGTAGCTCCTGAAGATGTAAATGCCTATGCCGAAAAGGTATTTGAACCTTCTCCACTCAATCGTATCGTAAAGCAGGGAGCCCCGGGCAAAGACTGGAAAGCAGACCCTACTACCGATACCGATCATACTATCAAATTTGATTGGGGTACCAATGATGTCGAGGAAGTAAAGTATTTTAATGTAGACTTTACAGATCCGGGCAATACTGAAGCTCCTACTCTTGCAGAAAATGGATATTATGAGACCAACGAACTCTATGTGGGCATCACCAAAGACGAAAACTGGCAACCCGAAGATGGCAATCTATACACCACCCGCGAGTACAAAGACAAGCTAGGTCGCGTGATCCTAAAGCGCAGCTTTGTTTCCCCCTCCTTGGGAGGGGGCCAGGGGGAGGATGAGCTCTCTACTTATTACATCTACGACGACTACAATAACCTTACCTTTGTTATTCCACCCAAAGTCACTACAGCCGACGGAGTATCAGGCATCGAACTCTCCGAACTGTGCTATCAGTATCGCTATGATCATAGAAACCGACTGGTCGAAAAGAAAATACCCGGCAAAGAGTGGGAATACATCATTTATAACACACTCGATCAACCCATACTTACGCAGGATGCCATCCAAAGGCCCAATGATCAATGGTTGTTTACTAAATACGATCCTTTTGGCAGGGTCGCCTATACCGGACTGTATGTGCATCCCGAAACGATCTCAAGAACCGATTTGCAAGCCCTGGCCGAAGATACCAATACCTATACACAATATGTAACCAAAGAAGACAATCCTACAGATCTGGCAGGAACACCCGTATATTATTCTAATGATGCCTTCCCCACCGGGATAAGTGAAGTATATACCATCAACTACTATGACAACTATACCTTCGATCATACGGTAGTAGCCCCGGTAACCGTCTATGAACAAGCGGTAACCGAAAACACCCAAGGGTTGGCCACAGCATCCAAAGTACGGGTATTGGATACCGATGACTGGATCACCACCCTCACCTATTACGATCAAAAAGGGCGGCCCATCTATACCCATAGCACCAACGATTTCCTAAATACCACTGATAGTATGGAAACCCAGTTAGACTTTGTAGGAAAAGTGCTGGCCACCAGCACTACCCACACCAAAGACTCGCACGATCCTATCGTAACTATCGATACCTTTACCTACGACCATACAGGGAGACAGCTGGATCATATCCAAAAGATCAATGACCAGGAAGAAGAACGCATCACCAGCAACGAATACGACGGCCTAGGGCAACTCATTCAAAAGAAAGTGGGTGGTATCGCTCCCCCTTTAGGAGAGCCGGAGGGGGCTGGATTACAAACCATCAATTATACCTACAACATCCGCGGTTGGCTTAAAAACATCAATGATCCAAATAGTATCGGCAACGACCTTTTTGCGTTTGGTATTGCCTATAATGATATTTCAGATCCCACCAAAAAACTATATAACGGTAATATCTCTCAAACCTCCTGGAGAACCGCCAATACAGACAATAGTCTTCGGGAATATACCTATGCCTACGACGCATTAAACAGGATTACCGAGGCCATAGATAATACCGGAAACTATCAGCTACACTCCATTACCTACGATAAGGTAGGCAATATCCTGTCGTTACATAGAAATGGGTATCAAAACGACCCCGACTATACTGATATGGACGTACTGTCGTATGGCTACGACTCCGGAAACAAGCTTTTACAGGTAACCGATACCGGAAACAGCGATTATGGCTTTAAAGATGGGGATAATATTGACGATGATTATGACTACGACGAAAACGGCAATATGATCATTGATCAAAACAAAGGCATCACCAATATTGCCTATAACCATCTTAATTTACCCGAATTGATTACCTTTACACCACCCCCGGGTCCATACGGAGGTACCCGCACCATTGGGTATGTTTATGATGCTACAGGAGTAAAGCTGCAAAAAAGCGTAAGTGATATACTAGGTACAGGTGTAGGCCCCACCGGAACGATCGCCTTTACAAGATATGCCGGGAACTATATCTATGAAGAAACCGAAAATGCCGATGGTATACAATTGGGGTTGGAGGAACAACTGAAATTTGGCAATCACACCGAAGGGTATACCATTCCTGAAAATGATGGTTCTTTTAGTTATGTGTATCAATATAAAGATCATTTAGGGAACATCCGGCTTTCTTACTCGGATCTGAATACCGATGGTGCGGTAGATGCTTCAGAAATTATGGAGGAGAAGAATTATTATCCTTTTGGGTTAACACATCAAGGGTATAACGGTCAGGTTCAAGGGGCGTATCATCCGTATGGTTATAATGGGAAAGAAGAGAATGACGAATTGGGTTTAGCATGGTTAGACTTTTCTGCCAGAAACTATAATCCCGCACTTGGACGTTGGATGAACTTGGATCCGCTGGCAGAACAGATGCGAAGGCATTCACCTTATAATTATACATTTAATAATCCTATTTTCTTTATTGACTCAGATGGAATGGCTCCTACTTTTAGTGATCCTATAAAAAGAATATTAAAATCGACTCAAACTGGAAATGTTAACCCTACAAGAAAAGTATTGCATAAATATAGAGTGGAAAGAAAAAGTATATGGGATTTTAAATCGCCGAATAGAACTGATCTTCATACAATTCCAGCCTCAGGGTCCTCAACTATTGGCGTTAGTACTGAATTCTCTGCTATGCAAGACAATTTTGGTGGAGTAGCTAAATTTATAACAGAAGGAAGAGGAAGAGAATATACATATTCTGTTAGTTCGGAAGTTAAAACTGTAATTGGCCAATACTTTGATGCTTCTGGAAATACGGTATCAAATATCAAAGAAGCGAGTTCTTATACTATTACTACAAATATTGAAACCACCACTATCAACATTCTTGGGCAAGTTTCAGGGAAAGCCAATGTAACAAGCATTAGCAGTTCTACTAGTTATGATGTAACAGAAAGATCAGGATTAAGCGAATTTAGTGGTAAACAGTTAACTAATCCTATTACAAACATTGGTGAACCAACTATAACAACTATTAGTTTGGACAATGTAAGTTCGACTCTTCAGAATTATGCAAAAGAAAAAGTCAAAGAAAATTTTATTTCTGGTAGCAAAGAAGCTATAGATTACTTAAATGAAGCTACTAAGAGGATGGAAGAAAATCTTTGGAAATCTCTGGAAAAATATTAAAAATTATAACACCTAATGGTTCGATCGTGGCGAAGTCTTCCGACTTCCCCCCGCTGTTCCATAGCGTCCTAATGATCGCTATTGCTAGCGTCTCGCCTGTCTGACCGACAAGCTACGGTACCCACAAATATTAAAAGGTGTCAAAAACATCTAGCTCTTCGAAGTTTGCAACTTCGAAGTAATTAACCTCGAGGTGCAGCTTTGCGATCGCAGCATCAAACAAACAAGACTCCAGCTCTACAAAGAGTTATTTAAGACCTGTCAGGTTTTAGAAACCTGACAGGTCTGATGTGACGTTAGAGTAAGAAAAGAAACATGATCGATGGCGTAGAAATATTTTCTGTACCAAGCCTGCAAATGCCAAGTATCCAGCTCTGCGATGGGTGAACATGATGGCACGAAAATATTTTCAGCGCCCCCGCTACCGCACGAATCTTTCGTGTGGTAAGACGGGTTTTTTTTATTGCAATACGTTTTGGGGTTTGGTCTGTCGAATAAAAGCATCGAGCATTGCAAAAACGTGTTCTTTACCAGCTCTGCGAAGTCTCCCGACTTCGCAGCAGCAAGACATAGAGTAGCATTCGTCATAGACGGGCGCTAGCATTTTAATGAATTACTATCAGTTTATTTTTTTCTGACCTCGACTCTTCTGTTTTTGGCTTTTTCTTCTTCAGTACCATTACCGGCAATAGGTTTGGTATCTCCAAAACCTATACTGCTTAACCGAGATTCTTCTATTCCTTCCTCTACCAATGCCATTAAGACTGCTCTTGCACGATTTTCTGATAGCTTCTGATTATCTTTGGGCTGCCCTACATTGTCAGTATGCCCCTCAATTGTAATCTGTAAGTCTTTGTGGGTGTCCATCAACTTTTTGATTTCATCAATGATTGTATACGATTCGGTTTTGATTCTGGATTTACCAGTATCGAAATTAATGTAGAGGGCTATAAAACCTTTGTCGTCCAATTCTTTTTTAATATGATCGGCAGTTATTTTTGTGATGGTTTGCTCAAAGTCGGTAAGCTCAAGGATTCCGATTTGCCCTTCAGCCGAGCTGGCCCACACCTGTACCAATACGCGTTTACCTCCGGTATTCCAGGCATAGATGCTAATGGGAGAACGATACACGCTCTTCGCACCAATGATATGTTGGTACAAATAGTTTCCGTCTTTTTCTTTATGAACAGCTTCCATAGTTTCCTGAGGAACCTTTCCTTCAAAAAGCAATTGTCCACCCATAGCGGTGATGTATTCTGCAAACGATTTTCTAAAAAGTACTTCGTTCCAGGGTTGTATTTTCCCATTTTGATCCCGTTCCATCTCAAAAGCCGAGATAAATACTTTTCCTTCTATCGTTTGAAAATGATCGTTGAGATAAAAATCAAGACTATAATAGTCATAGGTTTTATCGCGCTTATATACAAAACCTTTGGGCGGATTAAAGAAGGGGAAATCACCAATATCTGAAGCTGTGACTTCTACCGTATTCCAATCAAAAGGTTTTTGATCGACAGTTTCTGTGGTTTCGGATGTATCCTGAGTGTTTGCTGTGGTATTTTCGACAGGGTTTTTCTGGGTTTCGTTAGCGTCTTTTTCTTTAGCCGTCGTTTCTTTTTTACAACCTACGGAAATAATTAATAGGCCAAGGATCCAAAGTGTTTTCTTCATCATATATACAAAGTTTTGTTATGGTTATACCTCCGGGATACTTTCCAGATATCCCAAAGCTACTAAATTTTATGGATCCGATGGTGTTTGGTACCGAAGCTGTAGTACTATCTTTATAAACAATCTATGAAATGTAATCGCTATCCTCTCTCTTTTATGTGTGTGTGTTGCTGCAAAATCTGCCTTGTCAGTCAAACCGGTTGAAAGGGTTAGCATAACACAAACTTCCTTTTGAATCCCCTGCTATCGCTAGCCCAATGCCATTTAGGTGATATATAGAATTTTGATTATCAGGTAAATAAAAAGTCCAGCTCTTCGAAGTTTGCAACTTCGAAATAATTAACCTCGAAGTGCAGCTTTGCGATCGCAACATCAAACAAACAAGACTCCAGCTCTACAAAGAGTTATTTAAGACCTGTCAGGTTTTAGAAACCTGACAGGTCTGATGTGACGTTAGAGTGAGAAAAGAAACATGATGGCGTAGAAATATTTTCTGTACCAAGCCTGCAAATGCCTAGTATCCAGCTCTGCAAAGTCTCCCGACTTCGCAGCAGCAAACAAGACACATTGTATAACCAACTTCGAAGTAATCAACCAGATGGCTCAGAAATGCTTTCCATGCCGAGCCCGCTATGAATGCACATACCAAATACAATCTCAAGTTTTGGAACAACCGTTCCAAACACCACCTTCAAAGCGTCTTCACTCCAGTATCAACCTGATATCAGTGCAGGAAAATCCCTACTTCAGCCGTATATGAGCCGTATATGAGTCGTATATCAGCCCTATATCACTCGTATGCTATTCCTATATCATTCATACATTAGATAGGTATTATTCATGTTTCAGGAAAGGAAATTACAAGGGTAACATACCTAAACTTGTAATCAAAACCTATCTACAAGCGTTTCACAATGTAGTTAGCTTCAAAAACCTAAGGTCAAAACAAAATAAATCACTAAAAAATAGGTTATTTCTATACCAGGCTTATAATTACTACCCAATATGAGTTCTTGTATAACGAAACGAAACACTATGGAAAAAGCCCTAAGAGTAATCGGTTTTTTATTACTTTCTTCTTTGTTTTTCTATTGCTCTGGAGATGACAACACCACTCCCGACCCAGATCCCGACCCAGACCCAGACCCCAATCCGGTTGCAGCAACTACCACCCTCATCAACACTCTCAGCGTACCCTGGGAGCTCACCTGGGGCCCCGACAACTTCCTTTGGGTTACAGAGCGCGTAGGGCGCATCAGCCGTATCAATCCCGATACCGGAGAACAAATACCTGTGATTACTATTGACGAGGTAGCACGCATACAGGAAAGCGGCCTGCTCGGTATGGTACACCACCCTAATTTTGACACCAATCCCTATGTATACGTAGTATATACCTATCTCGACGGAAATGATCTGGTAGAAAAGCTCGTTCGGTTTACCTATGCCAATAACACCTTAACCGATCCCACTACCCTATTGGATAATATCCCGGCAAACAATATTCACAATGGTTCCCGCTTATGGATCACGCCCGATTTACATCTATTGATGACCACCGGCGATGCCGGAAATAGAAGTCTTTCTCAAGACATGAGCTCGCTGGCAGGAAAGATGCTCAGGCTCAACCTCGATGGCAGTATCCCCAATGATAATCCTTTTGCCAATAGTTATATATATAGCTTGGGGCACAGAAATGCACAGGGATTGGTACAACTGACCGATGGAAGGATCTATAGCGCCGAACACGGACCCCAAACCGACGACGAAATCAACCGTATTATTGCCGGTAAAAATTATGGTTGGCCCGAGGTACGAGGTATTATCGATACTCCCGAAGAAGAAGCATTTGCTGCCGGTACCGAGGTAGAAGAGTCCATTTTTAACTGGACCCCAACCATTGCCCCCTCAGACCTGGTGTATTATACCGGCGATCGCATTCCTCAATGGACCAACAAATTGCTGCTTACTGTCTTAAAAGGCCAAGAACTCATTGCCCTTACTCTAAACGCCGATGGTACTGCTATCACACAGGAGGAAGTGTTTTTTAAAAATGAATTTGGCCGTTTGAGAGATATTGCTGTCTCTCCTACTGGTCGCGTGTTTATTGCAACCAACGAGGATGGAAGCAGCAGCAGTAATACTCATCGTATTATAGAAATCAATCGTATTGAGCAGTGATGGTCAGATAGAGTTTTGGATCCGATAAAACCAGGGATTAGCACCCTTTTATCAAACATTTTTTAATGAACTGCACCACTTTTCTACTTTGTACATCGGTGCAAATAGTAACTTTAGGTCGGTTTTTCCAGGGCCGCAGCGCAACTCCTTCTTCATCATCAGATGTACCAGTTGAAGGCCAGGTCTTGCCAAGGCTTATGCAGTCTTCCGTCTCTACCCGCACAGGATATTTTATCGTAGTAAACCATTCTTTATGCAACAGATATACAAAAACCGAAGCATCGTGTATATAGGTACCATCAATGTTGTTGGTCTTCCCAAAAAAATCTAGGTAAAACACATAGGCAGCTGAAACATGTCGGTTCAGCAGTGTGTTTACTGTAGAAATTTCCCGAAGATCTTCTGAACGCAACAGTATTTTATGCGTCACATCCAACCCAACCATCGTAACGGGCCAATCGGCTCCCAAAACCAGATCTGCTGCTTCCGGATCAGACAATATGTTTGCTTCAGCTGCCGGAGTAGCATTACCGGTACAAAACGCATTACCTCCCATACATACAATTTCTTTGACCAAATGTTGTATCTCCGGTGCTTTTTGTAAGGCTCTCGCCAGGTTGGTCAGCGGCCCCAACGCAGCAATTACAATTTCATTTGGAGCGTTTTTTATCCGATCGATCATAAAATCTTCGGCAGCCATGCCTATAGCTTGTAATGGCGATATCGGTTGCCAGGTATTTCCTTGTCCGTCCTGGCCATGCACAAACGGTACTCCTCCTCCAAAAGGCCTGTAAAGTGGTTTTGCAGCACCTTTTGCTACCGGAATCTCTGGCCGGTTGGCCAAATGCAAAAGGTGCAATGCATTGATGGTGGTGGTTTCTACATCCACATTTCCATACACTGTGGTCAACCCAATAATTTCAAATTCTTTTGAAGCCAATGCCAGCTGGATCGACATACTATCGTCTACCTACTCCCGGATCTGTATCTATGATGATTTTCATCGCACAAATAGGTTTAGTTTAAATTGTTTGTTTTCAACATCTTATAAAATTACTGCTATACTATATCGAAACTAGACATATTTTTGGAAACCGATCCTCAATCTCCGAATTCATCATAAGTAACTGCTCACAAACTCATTAACCTATAATTGGACTTTTCGTAAGAACACCCCCCTTAATCCCTGCCTAGCCGGCAGGCCCCTCAAGGGGGAAATTATTCTCTTTGTTGATCATGTTTACTCTTTGCTTCGGTCTCCGGAACTTCCGACTTCCGACACCCGACTTCCATCTTTTTGCTATCTAAATCATTTAACACCATCCTAAAAAGTTTCTTCTCTTTTTCTTTTAGTATCTTGCAAATGAAACAGTATCTTTTTTAAATCAAAAGGACATTTGTCCAAACGGCAGGCAATGATTAGGATCAATCAGGAATTATTGACTTTCTTTTCAAAACTATCGGGATCTTCTGCCGGCAGTTCAGTGATGGAGAAAAGATTTGCTACCGGAAATAACATCATCAACCAGGGAAAGCATGTAACTTCGGTCTTTATTATTAAAAATGGCATTGTAAAATGTATTGTAAATGAAGAGAATGGCAGAGACTTTATTCAGGAGTTCTTTAGCCAGGACGAAATTTTAGGAGAATTGGAAATCTTCAACAATACCATCAGTTTTTGCAATGTAGAAGCTATTACCGAGGTTGAAGCGTATCATATCAATAAAAAAGATTTCTATGCGTTATTAGAAAATCATCGGGAATTGAATATCTTGCTTCTAAGAGCATTGGCAAACAAAGTGAGGGATACGGCAATCAGGGCTTCGCAACAACAATCCCATCCTATTGCCTACAACCTTCAAAAACTACTGGTATTCTCTGCCGATCAGGCAAGGCTATTTTCTAAACAGGATCTGGCCAATTATTTAGGGATTACACTTCGTAGTTTAAACAGGGCTATAAGTGAATTAAATGGGGTTCCCAAAGAGTCATAAAAACAAATTACAATACAAAGACATCATGCAATATCCTCACTTTTTATTTACAATCTTATCCAATATATTATGAAAAAAACGTGTATCATTCTATTAATGCTAACTCAATGCATAGGCTGTTTTTATGGATATGGACAGACAGATCATGCACCCCCTCTTCGTCTCAAGGATACGCCAGAGGGTTTAATTGCTGCAATAGGGACTTCTATACCCGAACTTATGACCAAAGGAAAAGTACCCGGACTTCAAGTAGCGGTCATAAGGGATGGAGAAATGATTTGGACGAAGGGATTTGGGGTAAAAAACACTGAAAATGGTGAAAAGGTAAACAGCAACACTATTTTTGAGGCTGCTTCACTAACCAAACCGCTCTTTGCATATGCTGTACTTCAAATAGTGGAAGAAAAGAAACTGGAGCTCGACACGCCCTTATTAAAATATCTAAACAATTCTGAAATCGAATCTTTTTTTGGCCACCCGCTGGATACTGAAGGATTTCATCGGGAGTGGGCCGAAAAGATTACTGCCAGGCAGGTACTAAGCCATGCTGCGGGAATGCCACATGGTGAAGGAGGTGACGTCTACCCTATCCTATTTGAACCAGGAACACAATACAAATATTCTGCCGCAGGCTACGAATTACTACAGCGAGTAATCGAAAAAATAAAAGGTCAACCCCTTGATGTACTTATAGAAAAATATGTTCTCGATCCATTGAGGATGAATCAAAGTGCCATGGTATGGAAAGATCTGTATACTACACAAGCAGCAAACGGCCATGATCTGTTTGGCAAACCACAAGCATTTCGTCAATACACAGCACCACACGCAGCAGCAAGTCTGTACACTACGGCGTCAGACTACTCCAGATTTGTTTGTGCGGTGTTGAATAGTCAGGGACTTACCCCGGAAACGTATAAAGAAATGCTTAGTCCGCAAATTACCGTCAACAAAGAACTGGGGTTGAACTGGAGCCTTGGTTTTGGTACACAAAAAGATACTAATGGTAAAGGAATATGGCAATGGGGTGATTATGGGATCTTTCGAAACTATATACTAGCCTATCCCGATCACAAATTGGCTGTGGTCTATGTAACCAACAGTTTTAACGGACTTGGTATTTGTAAAGAAATCATAAAGAAGACCATAGGCGGCCAGGCAACAGGCATTACATTTCTTGAATATACCCAATACGATACTCCATTGGCACAGTTTTGCTGGGCAGTTATAGATAAAGGTGCAGAGGTTGTAAAAATGCAGCTTCCCAAGTTAAGAGTACAACACCCAAACGTATTTACTGAGGAAAGTATCGGTTGGTTGGGAGAGCAGTTTTCCCAGGCCGGAAAGTTTGATGAAAGTATTGCGCTGCTCAAATCAAACGTAGACAACAATCCTTCTTCTCCCAATGCCCACATGCAACTCGCCAGAGCCTATCTCGAAAATGGTGATAAAGAACATGCCATACGTTATTATAATAAGACCGTGGAGTTGGCAAAATCACATCAGGATTTTGATACAGCACAAGTAACCTGGGCCATAGAGTATATAAAAGCACTGCAACATCCAGCCGAAGTTTCACAAAATTATCTTGAAATAGCAGCAGGCAGCTACGGCCCGCGAAACATTGAGCTTAGAAATAACGAACTCTACTATGCCCGAAACAATCCCAATGGTTTACAATATCGTAAACTCATCCCTTTGGGAAAAGATATATTTATCATGGAAGAACTCATTGATTTTAGGCTGAAGTTTGAGTTTGATGCAGAAGGTAAAGCAATTAAAATTATAGGATTGTACGAATCTGGTTACAGAGATGAATCGGTAAGAAATAAAGAATAATCAGTTTACTACAGAATTCTTGGCAAATACTTAAAACAACTATACACCATATGTCCACACAAAACTCCCTCGAATTGATCAAAAGGATACAATCTATATGCGGAACCGGACTGGTATATGCACAAAATGAGTATGACAAAGAACGTTATGAAGAGTTGCAAGCCATAAGCCTGGAGCTTATGAGTGTGGTTTCAGATACTCCTTTAGCAGTTTTAAATAATTTTTTTATGCCCCATACCGATTATCCCACCCCAAAAGTAGATATAAGAGGTTTTGTGCTAAATGCCTCAAAAGAAATACTACTGGTTAAAGAAACTATAGATAAAAAATGGTCTCTGCCCGGGGGTTGGGGAGATATAGGGTTTACCCCTTCCGAAGTGATTATCAAAGAAATACAGGAAGAAATCGGATTGCATTCTAAAGCGATGAAACTATTGGCTGTATATGATAAAAAATGCCATGCGCATCCTCCGCAGCCGTTTTATGTATACAAAATGGTGTTTTTATGCGAAGTATTGAAAGGTACGATCACTCCCAGTTTTGATATTGAAGATGCTGGTTATTTTCACATCGATAACTTGCCAAGCCTTTCGGAAGACAGGATCCTGGAATCCCAGATCAGGCAATTGTATCATCAGGTAATTCAGGAAAAACATGAAGTATATTTTGATTAGAAAAGCAATGTTCCAAACCATCTAAATAACCTTTTTATTTTTGATAAATGACAGATAAAACCATCAACACAAATCATTCATTAAACCATACATATCATGCAAATCATTCCATTAGTACACAAAGAACTCGAAGCAGAAATTAGTATTTTACGTAAATTCCTTGAAAGGGTACCTGTAGATAAATTTGACTGGAAACCACATGAAAAGAGTATGTCGGTACAAACATTGGCAGTACACCTGGCAGAAATACCCGGTTGGATTGGGTTAGGGCTCACCACCGAGGAATTAGATTTTGCTACCACACCCTATACACCTGCAATAGTATCTAATACCAAAGAGCTCTTAGCGGTATTAAACAAATCCTGGGAAGAGAGCAAGGCGGCTCTCAATAAGGCTCAGGAAGAAGATTTATTACCCAAATGGACCATGCGTAGCGGAGATCAGATTTTTATGGTCATGACCAAATATGAGCTCATTCGCCATGCTTTGGGGCAAATCATTCATCACAGAGCACAATTGGGAGTGTATTTCCGCTTGTTAGGCATTCCGGTTCCGGGAACATACGGGCCAACGGCCGATAACCAGGGGTTTTAAGAGTATCCTTATTTGTTGTGTATAATACAGAAAGAACTAAATGAAAAGTATAACAATGAAAACATTGATAATTTTATTAGCCATATTGATATCTACGTGTATGACAAGTGACCAAACAAACTCAGATCAAATGATTCATCAAGGACAGCTTGTTAATGTATCTGTTGAAAAGGTACTATATCATGCTAAGAGAAAAGAAAATTTCTTTTTAAAATTCAAAATAGAAAATCTGAGTAACAGAATAATCGGACTTGATCTGACAAACTACTGGAAAGTCATTTATCCTAATCAATGGGGCATTTATAAAAAACCATATCGCGAAATAATTGATGAGGAAAGAATGATTCCTGATACAGTAATTAATGAAGTTCAATTAATCGATAAGTATAATAACCAGAGGTTAACCTTCATAAAGCCGAATGAGACAATTGAATATTATCGAGATTGGAATGGTAGTGGAGAAAAAGTTGAACTGGCTGATAAGAATAGTTTTTTGATAATTACTGTTGATGGTCAGCTTTTATTAACTGACGGTAAGACTGTAGCGCAAATTAGAGTTGGCGATGATGAGGATAAAAGAGCCATTATATTCAAATATCCGATTACAGACAGATATCTTCCCGAAGAGGCTTTAATAATTCATAAGAATTGAAAATGTACTACACACACAAAAATAAACGCCATTAAAATGGGCATTTATTCAGAGCGTTAAACGTTATTTGTTAATTGTTCTCATTATCATCCATGGCTGTGCGAAACCTGTGTCCTACAGCTTGCCTGCCATGGCAGGGTAGATTTTAAACTTCGCAGATCTGTTTTGTACAAATACCAAAACTGTAACATTGTTATACTATTTGTATCCTTAGAATACACTAATCCTACAAAAATGAGAACTATTAGTATTACCTTTCTTATCGTGTTGTTTTCTTCCTGTAACCAAAAAGAAAAAGTCATTCATACTCCTGAATCTTCAGAAATCAAGGGGCCTTCAGATTTCTTTTCCAAAGATCGTGCAAAAGTACTGGTAGTAGGTACCTTTCATTTTAATTATCCCGGAAAGGACGATCATAAAACTGCAGAAAGTAACAAAGTAGACGTGCTTACAGAGCCTAAGAAATCAGAGGTTACCGAACTGGTAAACTACATTAAAAAATTTCGGCCTACCAAAATAGCCATCGAAGCATTTCCTTCCTGGCAGGCAATGACTAAATATCGGGAATACCTGGCAGGTAAACATCTTGATAAACGAGATGAACGCTATCAGTTAGGTATGCGTATTGCCAAAGAATACCATCTGGATACTTTGTATAGTGTAGATGCCCGTTCGCTGCAAAGAGAGCTGGCAAAAAAAGACTCTTTACTGTTTGACTCCTTGTTTGAAAAAGTTGATTGGGATATCGAAGACCCCTACTGGGACATGGCCAAAAAGTGGCTGGATTATAATGATGTGCTTACCAAAGAAATGACATTGCTCGATTACTTTGCATATATGAACAGTAAAGAATCCCATCAATATGGTTATGGGATGTATCTTACAGGTGCGTTTGCCACAGGGCAAGGACAGGGAGCCGATAACTTGGCTGTTTGGTGGTATAATCGTAACCTCCGTATTTTTGCAAACATCATCAATATTACCGAAAGTAATGAAGATCGTATTTTGGTAGTGATGGGTAATGGCCATGCAGCTATCCTAAGGCAATTATTTGAAGCTTCACCGCAATTTGAGTTTATAGAGTTTGATAGCCTATAGTATGAGATAGAAATAGACGTGCAAGCTACTACAATATATTCTATATAAGTACTTTACAAAATATAATTTGGATATATTACGGTTTTTCCGTAATTTTCACCACCCCATTTTAAAATTGAACATACGTATGCAAAAAACTACCCTTGAGCAGGACTTCAATGCTCGACATTTGGCTTTAAAATATAAAGATATTTGGGATCGTGGAATCCATCTCTTTTCTATAAACGATCAAAATCGCGATTTTTATTACAGTATTTTCTATATAGACTTATTGTTTGCCGAAGTGATCTATAATAAACTTACCGGTGATATCATTGCAATCAAGAGTTTTAGTGATAAAGGAAAACTAATGTATTATCTGAGAGAAGACTTTTCTTAGTCAGTACTACCTTCTGTACCAAATATTAAGAATAAGTCCGGTAATTACCAGCAATGTACCGACCAGGCTAAGCAGTGGATATGCATCTCCAAACCAGAATACTCCTGCAGTCATAGTAATGATGACTTCGACGTATTTAAGAGATACGATCTTGTTGGTCGCCTGCGATTGAAATGCTTTGGTCATAAATAATTGCCCGAAATACCCAAAAACACCCAGGCTAAGCAATAACCACCACTCTATTCCCACTGGAGTGGTCCAGCTATATATCGAAAAAACACCACCTACCACTACCGAAATCCACATAAAATAATTTACAATCACCACAGGATGATCTCTGTGCCCTATTTTATTGATTAGTACATATACTACGCCGCTGAATAGTGCAGAACCCAATACCAGCAGCAAACCAACAGCATCAATATTGGGATCAAATCCTTTGATCATTAATACTCCACCAAAAGTCATCAGGAAAAATAACCATTGTATTGGTTTTACCAACTCCCTAAGAAAAAATACTGCCATAATGGTTGCAAAAATCGGAGCTATATATCGTAATGAAACGGCAGAACCTATCGGAAGATAATCTACCGACATAAAGAATAACCCCATAGAAGTAACTCCTGCCAATCCGCGATATATTAATAGTGGTTTTTGATTACCCAATATGGGAATCTTATGCCACAACAAATAACTCATAGTAAAAAACAAGGAGCCAAACGCTCTGAAGAATACGAGCTGCCCTCCACCAAAATGCGACAAATACTTAACTAATAGGTTCATGGCTGTGAATGATACAGCGCTAAGAAGCATGAAATACGTGGCTTTTCGCATAAAAATACCAAAGGTACATTTTTTATGATTCAAGGATCAACAATACACTTCTATAAAAGTATTTGCCAACAGGTATTATTAATACTAATACTGTTGGCCGGACAAAACAACTAGAGTTGTAGTTTAAATTTTTTTATATAAGTTGCTTATTTTCATATAATTAATATTTATAAAATATTTAATAAAAGAAAAAAAGTATTTGTATATCGGCTCTTTGGCATGATAATGGTCTTGAAATAAATATATTTTATTACTTTAGTTTCTCTATAACCCCAATCACACCTATGAAAAAGCTGTTCTTTCTGCTCTTGTTTTTTCAAGCACAAATTGCCTGTTCACAGCTATACACCGTATTGGATTCTGTACAAAAAACACCTATATCCTATGCAACGATCTCTTTTGGTAATGGTAATGGTACCTTTGCAGATGCAGATGGCAATTTTCGGTTTTCAAAAAAATGGTACCCGGATATCGACTTTTTATATATTTCGGCTCTCGGGCATAAAGAGTTAGCCTTGGCTACAAACGCATTACCGAGAAACATCCTTTTGGTTCAGGATGTCGCCGAACTTAAAGAAGTATATATCACGGCCGAAAAAAAAAGAAAGTATAAAATCAGAAAATTAGCCTCAGAAGTACACAATGATTATTTTAGATGCTGGCTTCCTACGGTAGAATCTGAAGTAGCTGTTTTCTTTTCTAAAACTTCTGAAAAACCTACCAAAATAGCTTCAGTGTATTTACCGATGAAGATAGAATCGTCAAACAAAAATTCCAGTAAAACGCAGTCGTTTTCTACATTATTCAAGATGCAGTTCTATAGCAATAATAAAGGTTTTCCCGGAAAAAGATTGTTCTATGACGATATTATTTTTAAGGTAACAGATAAGGATAAAACTAATTTTGAACTGAACGTTTCAGAACATAAAGTTTTTATGCCTAAAGAAGGAATTTTTGTCTCTATACAGGTACTGGGCTATGCTGGCAAAGATGGAAAACTGCAACAAACCAAAAAATATAGTGAAATCGAAACCCGAAAAGGTATCGTGAAGGTTCCTACCACTTTTAGACCACTACTCCCTTTTACTAATAAAATAAGTGGCTTTAGTACATTTACTCGTAGAATATTTTTCAAAAACAGAACCTGGCAGCGTTTTGATCGGGAATACAGCCAAAATAATAACCTGATCAAAAATAATGATACCAATTATGGTATGGGGCTGAAACTGTATTTGTATGAGGAAGAATAGGGTATAGTTAATGATGGCAGTGAGCAAAATTTACAACCTGGTCACCGCATTTCCGACTTCCGGCTTAACGACTCTAATCCAAAAAAGAACGTCGTTTCTCATTAAATTGTATGGCTGCTTTATATTTATCCTGATGTGCTATTCGGTTTTCGGCATAATCAACAGCATCAGAAATGGTGAGATAGTAATGGTCTGCCCCCAGCTTATCTGTAAATCCAGACCGTTTTAAGAAGTCTCTTACAGGCCCTATGGTACCGGTAACCAACAGTTGAATCCCTAAGCGCTCCAGATATTGGTGTATGTCTTCCAAAACATGCAAGCCTGTACTATCTATATCATGCATATTGGTATTATCGAGAATCAGGAATTTGGGTAGTGGTTTTCGATTCGAAATATATTGGAGAATGGTGTCTTTAAAATAGCTTGAATTCCCAAAATATAACTGATTGTCGAATCTTATGATCAGGTAATCGGCAGATTGTATGGCGTCTGGAAATCTATTGATGTTTCTGTAATAGGTGGTGCCGGGTATATTCACCAATTCGGCAATATGCGGACGTGAGCTATAATACTGTAGAAAAACAAAGGACAGCATAACCCCGATAAAGATGCCGTTTTCTACTCCAAAAACCAAGGTGCCGAGAAACGTGATGATCATCACCAGAAAATCCCGCCTCCTAAGGCGAAACAGATAGGTAGCTTCGCTAAAATTAATCAAACCAAATACCGATACCAATATAATTGCAGCCAGGGTGGCCTTTGGGATATAATAAAAAAACCTTGTGAGAAAAAGCAAAGACAATACCACCATGATTGCTGCTATGATAGAGGATATAGTGGTCTTTGCCCCCGCTTCGTCATTAATTGCCGTTCTGCTATAACTTCCCGAAGAAGGCACCGCCTGGAAAAAAGCTCCGATCACTTTGGCTATCCCCAAAGCAAACAACTCCTGGTTTGGGCGTATGGTATGATCCCTGTTTTTCATCTCCATTGATTTGGCAATCCCGATACTTCCCACATATCCTATAAAAGTAACTGTCAATACAGAAGGGATTAATGAAATCATCGTTTCATAATCCATTTCAGGAATTCTAAAGAACGGTAGCCCCCTGGGAACATCCATAATTACTGATATCCCTTTTGTTTTTAAATCAAAAAGATAAGTAACCACAGTGGTAACTACCAATACCGTAAGTGCTCCCGGGAACGATCGTTTCCATTTTTTTAGCAGGATTATAGATCCAATAGAGAACAAACAAATCCCCAATGTAATCCAATGAACTTCCGAAAAATGAGTTAAAGTATACCAAACGGTCTGATAGGTGTGCTTAAATTCGGGAATATCGATCCCCAGACCTTCTTCGAGCTGAGATATGATAATAATGATGGCAGCTGCAGAAATAAATCCAGATATCACGGGTTGTGAGATTAGATTGACCAAAAAACCCATTCTCAAAATACTCATTACAATTTGTAATACCCCAATCAAAAAACCTGTGAATAAAACCAGTTCGATAAATGTATCTGTGAATGGCTCGGCAAGTTTACTCACTCCACTCATCACCAATATAGCCGTTACTGCTACCGGACCAATGCTTAATTGTCTCGATGTACCAAAAAATGCATAGAGCACCAAAGGCACCAAACATGTATACAATCCATAAATCGGTGGAACGCCCATAAGTAATGCATAGGCTATGGCTTGAGGAATCAGCACTACTCCTACGGTAATACCGGCAATTACATCAGCTCTAAATACAGACCCATTATATGCGCCATTTTTAAAGACATTGAGTAACGGAATTATTTTTTGCAGTGTTTTAACTTTTTGGAGGTTTTTGGTTGATCACGTAAATCTACAACAGTTTGCTAAGTTATACCAAAAGAATTTCTATATCATACAGCAAAATACATGAGAAAAAATGCTTATTCTCAATTCAAAATCAAATGATCACTTTACTATCAAGACCTCACAGGTTTTCTAAACCTGTGAGGTCTAACAAAATGATAGATTCTAAATTATTGATATTCAAATTATTATGTTTTTGAAATCGTTTTTTATCCTGTATTAAAATCATACAGTTACTATATTTTATGGTTCATTTCATTGTTTTATCTATTTTTGAACATAAAGCGTCACTAACTGATGTATTTTCGCACAACTTAATGAATGAAACACTACTTCTAGTTATTCTTGCTGCTGTTGGTTTTGTAGCAGGTGTTATAAATACCATAGCCGGTGGAGGCTCTTTACTTACCTTGCCTATGTTGATTTTTATGGGGCTACCCCCTGCCGTTGCCAATGGCACCAATCGTATTGGGATCTTTATTCAATGCATCACCTCTATAGCCGGTTTTAAAAGTAAAGGAATCAAACCAACTTCTTTTGGTGTATATCTGGGAATAGCAGCCCTGATAGGATCATTGATCGGCGCTCAGATCGCGGTTGATATAAAAGGAGAAACCTTTAACCGGATTTTGGCAATTGTAATGGTCGTGGTGGTGCTTTTTATGGTATTTAAGCCTAAAGTAAACCTGGAAAATGTAACCGAAAGAATACAGGGAAAGCATTTTTGGTTCTCCATACTCGCCTTCTTCTTTATTGGGATCTACGGAGGGTTTATTCAGGCCGGAGTGGGAATATTCATCCTTTTGGCATTAACCTCTATAAATTATATGAGCCTGGTAAAGTCGAACGCAGTAAAGGTGCTGGTCGTTTTTATTTATACGATAGGAGCACTCGCTATCTTTGCCTATAATCAACAAATCGATTATTTGTATGGATTTGTTCTTGCCCTTGGAAACGCTACTGGTGGATGGATTGCAAGTCGATGGTCTGTAAAAAAAGGAGACGGTTTGGTAAAAGTGTTTTTGATTGTTATGGTCATCGCAATGGCTATTAAACTCTGGTTAGATAGTTGAAAATAAGAAGTAGTTGGGAGACGGGTGTCGGGTGTCGGGTGTCCGATGTCGGAAGCTGGAAGTTCAAGGTTTGATCAATCTCTATTGACAATAACCCGAACACTACTGATAGTCTTTGGAATTATAGTGCAAATTCAACTCTGTTTCAGGGACGTACAACGTACAGAATTCAGAATCCGTAATTCATAATTCATAATTCATAATTCATAATTCATAATTCATAATTCATAATTCATAATTCATAATTCATAATTCA
>CANMDW010000003.1 GCA_947496705.1 uncultured Aquimarina sp.
AATACTATAATCATCCAAAAAATTGATATTATTTTTTTCATCTTGTTATCATTTTAGTATAATACAAGACGAATGTAGGGTGATACTTCAGGTGTTTCGCACCGCTAAATGGAGCGGTACGTCTTTATGAAATGTAGTTGTTAAATATATTGTTAGGATGATATAAATATTAATCACCAATCATAATCTTCTATCAAGGGATTTTCAGAACTTCTGGTAAAAGTCCGGATTTTACGGTTATACACATCAAGTCGCCATTCGGTAGTAGCATCCAACTCTGCCAGCAGTTTTTTGGAGCTTCCGTCCTTTTTGCTGATCCACAATTTTTTATGATGTGTATCTGTATTTTCCTGGCAAATGAGTAACTGATTATACAATTGCCTATGTGCAATAGTATGATTGTTCTGTATCTTGCTACTGTGCCTGTTAAACAAAATTTCCTGCTGCTGTTCATTGTATTCTGTTTCAAAAAGTACATGAGTGATCACTTCTTTATCCGAAACTTCTTCAAACAGTATTTTTGAACTTTGATTTGATACATCGTAGATGACAATATTAGATACTTTGGTCAAGTCATACCCGGTATCTTTTTTACCACCCATAAGTTTTTTGGCCTTTGGATGAATAGACAGGTAGAAAAGATTAAACTGTCTGTCGTATTCTTCGGTATTGAATTTTCTTTGATATTTATAATTCATTATGTTTATTTTTATAGTATGCTTAAATATACTGTTCCTCCTTGATGAATAAAACCATCAATACACTTTTCCTTGTTTTTATGTACTATCGTTATAGTGATCGTACAGATTGGAAATAAAAGTTTCATAATCCTGATTAGGAATTGTCTGATTTACTCCATAACCACTATATATGCGCTCAAAATAAAGTGCTCCGTTTTGTATTCGGTATTGATCTGCAATATATCTTGACTGGCCTTCATCTTCTTCTTCATCCTGAACGATAAAAAAAACAGTATCATGTAAAAACGGACATAGTTTACAAAAACAATGATAATAGGATAAGTATGGATTGTATTTTAGATCGGTATATATTTTAATATGATTTTCAGAGAGCTTTGTAAAAGAATGTGTTTCTTGATCAATTTCCATAAAAAAAGATCGTGTTCGATCATCATATTCCATTATAATGGACATAATCTCAGGATGATATTTCTTATCAAATGTTACAATAGCTTCATAATCACATTCAATCGGAGATACCTGTACCACATGAATACCCCAGGAAGGAACAAAAAGGGTATCTCTGGGAATCTCCCTATGCAATAATTTAAATTCTTCATGAAGAATTATGCTTGCTATCGATGTTGCTTCAAACTCAGACATACTTTGTGTTTTCTTTATAAGTTTATAATTATTCGAAAACTAAAATGTACTTATTGAACTCGTCTTGACTTTTTGTTTTACCTCTCAACTGATTTTGAGTTTTTTCAAGTTTCAATTACGGGAGTATAGGTCATTTGATTTTTTCCGAAAGTCCAGGCTACTGCATCACGTACATCTGTCATTTCTGGTACAGACAAAAAATAATTCCTGTTGGTAGAAGGGCAAATAACCTTAACGAAATATAAATAGTCCCTGGCCAATACATCTTTCTCCTTAGTCTTAAAAAGCACCTGTTGATTACCTTGAAAATCCACCCCACTATCAATAGGCTCTATACCGAGTAGCTCTGCATATCGTTCTACACCTAATTTTTCCAGAATACACCTTCTGATTTCGACATTCTTCTCTTTTAAAATATCTTCTTTGGTGATGGTATCTGGTTTTTCGATGAGACGTGCATCGACCTGAATACCATTCCAAAAGTACAATTCATATCCATCTGTCCATGCCAATGCACCCAATCGCTCATTATGTAGTTGTCCTGCATTATTTCTACTGATTCTGTATGGGGATTTGACTACACAACACACATCATCGATCATTGTGATCATAAAAACACCCGACTCCAGCAACATCTTATACCGATTGAAGGATTCCAGATCCAGGATACCTAATCTGGCAAAAAAATCATAAAATGCCACCCAATGGGTTTCTGTAAATAAACCACCAAAGTTCAGATTCTGCCAGAATGTTCTGATTTTATGTCGGTCATGTATTGGTAATAATTCTCCACATGTATTTCTGGTATGTCTCGCGAATGTATCCTCTAAATGTTTCATTAGAGGTGCATATAAATGAGTTTCCATATACGCTTCCATCTCAATTCGCAAGGCTTTCCAGACGAGGTTCCAGACATCTTTATTGACAAAATTAAGTGTATTCATCCATGCTGCACACTTAACCTCCAGCTCGATAAAATCTTGCATTTTTTGATTAGAAGAATCGACATTAGTCTTTCGTATTCTTTGATACGCATAAAATGCACCCAGGTACTTAATGAATTTTCCCGGGCTGTCAAACCAGACTACTTGAATATTTCTCAATTCACAAGCAGGTAACAGCCAGGTCAACTGCCTGCTGGCTGTCATCTTGTCTATTCCTTTATCTAGCCTAACAGGCACATTTTTCCATTCTTCCAGTATCTGGGGAATCAATTCCAAACCCTGCTCTTTAAGCTGTTTGACCTTTATCCCGCCATATGTATATTTGTGAGACATCGTATAACTAGTAAAATAATTGACAAACTACACGGGCATTTAAGTCTGAATTTTCTAAAATTGTTACAAGCCTTCTCAATTCTCTCATTAAATCTCCTTTATACATGTAACTTTTCAAAAACCACAATTCTTCAACCTTATCCTCAAATTTATTGACCATGATATGTAGTTTTTTATTATATTTAATTTCTTTATGTAGCCGTGCAATCACTGGTAATAGATCAACGACCGATACGGTCTTTATATCCTCAGGTTCATGATCTGTCGGATGATGTAAAACCTGCTTTAAAATGATCCAATCCTCTAACCGCCCATTACATATAGTCTTCAGGAAAGGTTCTTCATATAAACCAGAAACTGGTTCCTGAAACATATAAAGGGACAGAAAACGATCACTGAAAATAATTTCAGCATTAATCTCCATAGTATCTAATGAAGAGATAATTTGAAATACAAGATGTGGAACGGCTCCCAATTTGGTTTCTTTTTAATTTTACAACTGTCTATCTTAATCCGCAACAGGGATAAAAGTTCTTTTTTCCTTACCAGTTGTTTTGACTGGGTAAGGATTAAATTCAACCTGCCTGATTACCTTATACTTACCTTTTGGCACAAGAATACTTTCGTGTTCTTTGGTCCATTTCATTGTATTGGTGTCCAAATGTTCCAGGGTGGCTTTGCCCAATACATGTATGAATACGTTTGGTGAATCGTCCTCATATACGTCTGCTTGCCCCATAGCAAAATGACCATGATTTGATTGCTCCCCAGCCACAATAAGTTGATCTTTTTCGATTTTTATATCTCGTTTTTTGGCTTTTTTGGGGATCGATTTGATTTTTTCCAAAAGCACATCCCCTTGTCTGTATAATATATTTTTCATTATCCTTTATTTTTATGATGATCATTCAAAATCAAATATCAATAACAGATCGTATCTCCTGTTGTCTAAGAAGAAACCTCTTTCTTTTGCTCCAATATCTGATTTGGTAATCTTGTTATCAGAATCAACAACAAAATAGTGGTGATACGGAAATTTTGGCGTAAAAGTCAGGATTTTAGCATCCAGGATAAGTCGTATCCTTTCGGTGACTCTTGATTCATCTCCAAATAATTTTAGTTTTTCGGCTTCTGAATTCTCAAGGATGTTTAGTTCCAGTGCTTCTCTTAATTCTTTAATTTCTATATCATTATTCCCCATAAAAGTTACCAGGATCAATTCGCTATCCCTCACATCTTTAAAAACAACCATAAGTTCTTCGCTTATTTTATAAGCCCTGGTTGCCTCATAGTCGGGTATTGATTTCCATGCTTTTATTTCAGAACAATCCATTCTGGTTACACCACCTACATTACGTCCTGTAACGTCTTTTAGAGAAATCCCTTTTTTATCTAATAGCTCTAGTAGTTTTTCTTCTGAATTGGTAAGAGGAATCCCTATAGCTTTCTGAAAACATTGTTGTCCCCCTACAGCAAAGCGAATATCTTTTGTGGTTATATACTTTTCTGTCATAGTGTTTTTTGTTTTTTGTTGTGCCTGTCCATCATAGGACCATCCTATACTAATCAATGCCATGCAGATCTTTACAATATCCCTCATACTCGATTTTATGTGTAGTGTATAAAGGTCATAAAAAAGATTCTTTTATTCGTTCCGCTTAACAAAGTGGTACTTATCTTATACAAAAACATAGGAGTTTATTTATTAGTTTTGTCAAGGCACGTATTCATTATTGTTTTGAATCTTACAATTAAATAGACCCTACATGAAATCATTTGGTATTATCATCATATTTTTCTTTTGTTGTAGTACAGGTTTTAGCCAGAAAACCCAGGAACAAGAAACCCATCTGGCGGGGTATAAAAGAGTGTTGCAGAAGATTGTTAACAAGGATACTTTACTAACGAAGACATCCCAAAAATACAAATGTTCTGAAGATTTTTTTGGTACTATAGAGTATTATAAGGACAAAGAACTACAATTGATAGCACACGTTTATAAGCCAGGTTTTTATGAAGAATATGTGACAGAATATTATTATCTGCAAAACGACAGCTTGCTTTTACAAACGGTTATCTCCCGAAAGATTCATCTCAACACTCAAAGCTTTGAGAGCAAGCACAAACAAATGGTAAGTGCCGAAAAAGTAGCAGAGGTTACAGAACAAAGAGTGTTTTTAAACGCAGATTCTACAAATCCTGAATGTTATGAAAGAAGCCATGGGATGAAAGTTTCTGAATGGGACCAGAGGTATTTTGACAGTCTGAAATTTGAAAAAAGTACTTGTACAGAAACTCTGGAAGACATACGCTATAAATACCGATTACTTCGTAAAGCTGAGCAGAAGCTCAATCGCTTTAGAAAAAATCCCGGTTGTATCTTTCATCTGTGGTGATATTTACAAATAGTAATTTTAACATGCTCCTTTGAGCATCTTAAAACAATAATATAGTATGGGTTTTCATCCCTCCTCTAAGATTACCCAACACCGATCAAAATTTCTCTGTAGTAAATCCTGTTTTCTGATCCAGAAATAGATACGCCCCATCTCCTCCCCTCCCCAGGCCATACCTACTTCCAGATCTGAGTCTATTTGCAGGAGTAATATCCACTCTTCCTTCTCGGTATTTAATTGTTTCGGAGGCAAATATCCATCGTCAAATCCAAATGGGTTATGATCTATATAATTGGCAGCTATCCGACAAATAGAAACCATATCTGTATTGACTTTTTTTCTATCGGGGAATCCTAACATACGGTAGCGTGGTCTCTGGTTGACCTGCTCAAAATAGAGCTGTTCATATTTCCAAAGGTTATCAAAATCCAGGTTCAAAGACCTGATAAACTCTGATTCATATGGTGGTAAAGAGTATTCTGTATAAAAATCAACTTCAAATTCTGAAAAAATAAGTTTTTCGAAGATGCTTCCCATTTCATTATTTCTTGCCTCCAACTCTGGGTGGAGAGGGATTTTTATCATTTTTGAAGGAATTATTGGAGTAGGATCATAAGTAACCCTCCACCCACGCTGATGCTCATTTTCATATCCCGAAGGTTGGTAAAAGGCATCATAAAAAAAATACAACATACCCTGATCAGGTAACAAGCCTTCATAGTCAAAAGCTTGTATTTCCTGAAGGTTTATTTGTGCAATGAAAGACAAATGCTCTTCTTCTGCATTCATAGGGAATTCAAAAGGCACAGTGCCATCGGGATTTCCTCCGATCTTAGAAATATGTTTTTGGATCTTACTGTTTTTAGGTCTTAGTTTTATAGAATATTTAAGATGTGGGAGTATTTTTTCCCATACACCCACTAATCCGGCAATATTCAATTGGTCTTGTAAAAATATCATATATTACTACATCAAACGTATTACTATCCTCAAAAATAGCTATTTAGCTATTCGATTTCGTGCCGTTCGATTAAGTGGTACCTCTTATTTCTAAAAATCTGTGATTTTATATGGAATCTAAAAATTAATTCCAAAAACCGAAACCTTAAAATAGGCTACTTATACCTCTTTACTTAAAGGCTGTTGTTGTTCAACATGTTTTTGGCGATATCTGGAAGGCGGCAGCCCCGTTGCTTTTTTGAAGGCACGGTTGAAGGCTGTTTTACTATTAAATCCCGCATCAAAGGCCAGTGCCAGTAATTTTAGTTTAGAGGATTCAGGACTGGCCATCTTTTCTTTGACCTCCTCAATACGATACATATTTATAAAATCGTAGAAATTTCTGCCCAATGCCTCATTTAGTACTTCTGAAAGATGATGTGGTTTTATAGATAATGCCTCCCCAAGGCTGTGCAGGGTGAGTTCTGGATCCAAATATGGTTTTTCGGCATCCATATAATCCAGTAATGTATCTATACATTGTTGTCGCTCTTCAACAGTCAATGTAGAGGTGCGATATTTCTTTTCGGGCTCAAGAGCAGATGGGTTATGATGCTGTTTTCGTTCTTCTATAACCTTCACAAGCTTCTGCATCCTGGCTTTCATCTGCAGGTTGGTTTGACCAAGCACTTTGTTTTCCAGTTGGATCTGTTTTTTATCTACTACCAATTTTTGTTTCTGTACATACATGAAGCCACTTACCGAAAGTAAGATCAATACCAAAATACTACTCCCCCAAATCAACTTTTTACGAATACCGGTTTGCCGAAGTATCGATTCATCTTTTTCCTCTATGATGGCTTCTTTTTTTTCAACCTCATAATTCGTCTGGATATCAGCAACTCCTTTAGCATTTTTTTGGATCTCCTCTTTGTTTTTTGAATATTGTTTGTGCAGGGTATAGGCTTCTTTATAATTTCCATTCAGCTTGTACACTTCAGATAAATTATAACTGGCCTCCGACAGATCTGATTTGGAACCGGTTTCCCGGGCTACTGTAATAGCACTCTTAAGATATAGAATAGAATTCTCATAATCTTTCTGTTCTTTACATACCAATCCTATATTGATCAAAACTGCAGCACGTGCTTCCATATCCCCGGTTTCTTCGCATAGCTTTAATGCCTCTTCATAATAATTTTTGGCTTCTTCCCAGTTTTTTTGATCAAAATAAATGCTCCCAATATTCATTTTGTTCAGAAAAATCCCCTTATCATCCCTAAGTTGAGTAGCGATTTTCAGAGATCTTGAATAGTAAGCCTTGGCCGAATCCAATTGTTTCAACGCATAAAATACAATCCCAATATTAATATATGCCTTCATCAAACCAGGCTTGTCATTAAGTTCCTGTTTAACGGCAATACCCTGCCTCATCAGGCTTAGTGCCTTATCATAATTCTTAATATCGTAGTATATCAGCCCTATGTTGATTATATTTTTGGATATGTTTTTACGATCCTTTAGCTGTTCATTGATCTTTAATGCTTTTAATTGGTAATACAATGCACTGTCGGGATTGTTTTGTAACCGATAATGCACGGCCTTGTTACCATACCAATTTGCGATGTCTGGTTTTCTATTATGTTTTTTTGATAATGAAAGTGCCTTGTCTGTTAAATGCAATAACTCTTTTGGATCTATTGATGCATAATAATGGAACAATGTATTGTATATCTCAAGTTTGATCGTATCATGAGACGTTTCTTTTAACAGGGCCGACAAACTATCTGCCTTGGATTGAAAACTTTGAGAAAACAAAGTAACCGGAAACCAAAAACAGATAAAAACCAGCAGGTACCAGTGTTTACAATGCTTTATACAGATGATCGGAGTAAAAAAACGTGTGTTTTGCACTTTCTACTATATTTGAAATTAGCCTTTACCCTATTTTCAAATATATCATTTTTTTTAATGCAGTAACATTTGATCATCTTTAAGCTGTTGCTTGAATCTGGACGGACTAAGGCCTGTTGCTTTTTTAAAGGCCCGGTTAAAAGCCGTTTTACTATTGAACCCTGCATCAAAGGCAATGGCCAATAAAGTGAGGTTGGATGTTTTAGGATCTGCCATATGCTCTTTTACTGCTTCTACTCTATAAATATTGATAAAATCATAAAAGTTTTTCCCTAATGCTTCATTTAGCACTTCAGAAAGGTGATACGAAGGAATCTCCAATGCATCAGCCAGTTTCCCCAATGTTAATTCATAATCAAGATAGGGCTTTTCGGTTTCCATATAATCCAGAATCTGGTTCATATATGCATCCCGCTCTTTTTTGGACAAAGAAGAAGTGCGATATTTTTTATTTTTTTGTACGGAATGATTTGTGACTGTGCCGGATTGATTCCTGATTTCTTCAGATAGCATTTCGATCCTTTGCTTCAAATCCAGATTCGTCTGCCCCAAAATATCATTTTCCCATTCTACCTGTTTCTTTTCTGAAGCTAGTCTCTGTTTACGCAAATACAGGTATCCTCCCAATAAAAGTAATAATAAAGCCACAATTGCTCCAATGACAGTTATCGTTTTCTTTTGTGCAGTTGTATCTTTCAGTTCTTCATCTTTGGCCACAACCTCTTCTTGTTTTTTCCCTACTTCATAATCAGAAAGCACATTGGTCATTTGGATCAGGTTTTTGTCCAAAATATCTTTTGTTATACCATACTTTTCCCTAAGTCTAAAGGCTTTTTCAAAATCTCCCTGTTGTTCATAGACTTCTGATAAATGTAAACATGCCAGAATCACCATCCTTCTATCATCAATAGCAATCGCTTTTTCCAGACCTTTATCCAGGTATTCTATGGCTTTTGGATACTTTTCTTCAAGCTTATACAATTGTCCTAATGCAATTAGAATTTCAGATTCGGCTCTTCCATTGCCTGTTTCTTTGCTTAGCACAAGTGCTTCCAAAAAATAATCCAAACCTTGTTGTTGATCTCCCTTACTCATATAGCCATTGGCCATATTGATATATAAACTGATCATTAAACTTTTGTTGGATTTTTCTTTGGCTTTACCCAAGGCCTGCAGATAATACTTTGATGCTTTATCAACCTTAGCTTGCCGGGAATACATAATACCCAGATTGTTATAAAGCATCAGCGTACTGTTTTCATTGCTACTATTCTCTGATAGTTCAAGAGCCTGAAGCAGGTATTTTTCGGCTTCTTTATAATTTTCTAAAGTAAGATAAACATTACCAATATTCATTAAGCCTTCTATTCTTCCCTGCATATGGCCCGTTTGCTCCATAATACTTAAGGCCGAAAGGAAATGTTGTAATGCTAATTGAAACTCCCCTTTCTTTTGATAATAAACCCCTTTATAATTATGAATAAACCCTTTTTCCTTTTCAAACCCCAGTTTTTCTGCCAGCACCAGGGCGTTATCTGTATAAGGCAGCATTTTTGAAGGATCTATATCCATATACAAATGCGCCAGATCCATATGATATTGCAGTTTCAGTGTATCATGAATCGGTTCCTGAAGACGATGTTGTAAACTATCTGCATGAGATTGTAGCGATTGTGAGTACCCGGATTGTGGTGTTCCCAAAAAAAACACAAAAAACACAAAAAAACCCATACTTATATATGTGCAGACTACAGCGTTTTTTGAAAAAACAGATAGTGTACTATATTCCATAGTACAATAATAGTAAAGATTTGATTAAAAATAGTACCGCTTAATTTAGGGGCACGTGAATTCGTTTAAAAATTGATCCCATTATATTCGCTTAAAAAAACGCATTCTTTAAAAGCTTTTAATGCATTCTGAAAACCATTATATAGTGGCTGGTCGGAAATAGACACTATATAGTTAAAATCATATAAAAAAGAAAGATGCTTTGTTAGAAAATGGTAAATTGAAATTGACCGGGTATATACATACACTACAGCAAGCCAAAATGTAAATTTATAGTAAAAGGATTAGTATAATGGAGTGTGAAACTATTTGTTACAATAAAAGACATTATTTCCCGATGCATTTGCATCCGGATCTTTATACCTTTTCATTTATCTTAGGAGGAAGTTCTACTCTTATATGCAGGGATTTCTCTGTTCTTTTAAAAGAGAATGATTTAGTAATTATTCCTCCGTATATGGCACATCAAACTATCGTAGAAAATTATTTTTATTATAAAGTAATTAGGGTTCCAAAGTCGTATTCTTTTATGGATGATGAAAGGGAATCGGGGTTACGTATAGTAAATAATGGTTTTGCCTATCTGGATTGCTTTAATAGCTGGTATGCAGCTATTCGAAGTGCCGGCAGAACTCAAAATGTAATCCCTCAGGATATTGACATTCCAAAAGAATTTACACCTTTTCTAAAACAAGAGGTTAATACTTTAAGCAGCACCCAACATACCCTAAAGAGTGCTTTAATTTTTTTAAACAATAATTACTACAGGCCTATCCATTTAGAGGAATTAAGCGAAATTGCTTTTTTAAGCAGTAGTCATTTTCAGCGTCTGTTTAAGTCTCATCTCGGTATTTCACCGATGAGATATCTGTTAAATTTAAGAATTGAAAAGGCCAAGGCATTTATTAAGACAAAAGATACTTTTACCAACATTGCTTTTGAAACCGGTTTTTATGATCAAAGTCATTTTAATAAGTATTTTAAGACTCATGTGGGGATGATTCCTAAGCGGTATGCAGCTATTGTTAAAAATGATTAGATTTTACAATTTCTAAAACTAAAAAATAAAGAACTTGCATTAAAAAAACATGCAAGATTTGTATCTACAGGAATTAGAACAGGCAAAGGATTTGCTTATTCGATATGGTGGGGAGTTTTCACCTTTTATAGTTGACACTGCTTCTGGGAGCTATATGTATGATCTTAAAGGCAGGGCAATTTTAGACTTTACGTCGGGTCAAATGTGTTCGGTCTTTGGTCACAATCATCCCAGGGTCTTAGATGTCTTAAGCCGCTCTGGGGAGAAAGCCATTCACTTGATGAGTTCTATTTTATCCCCTCCGGTTATAGAGCTCGCTAAGAAATTAACAAACGAATTACCAGAAAGCCTGTCGAAATGTATCTTCTTAAACACCGGTTCAGAATCGAATGAAGTTGCTATAAGAATGGCAAAATTAGTTACCGGAGGTTTTGAAATTGTAGGGTTTTCTGGCTCCTGGCACGGTATGACAGCCGGTGCCCAATCCTATACCTATTCTAAAACCCGAAAAGGGTATGGCCCCGCTATGGTTGGAAGCTTAATGATACCGGCTCCTTATGAATATCGTTGCCCTATTGAACATTGCAAAGGGTCTTGCGATAACACTTGCCTGGAAGTAGGTATGAAAATGATCGATCAACAATCTGTGGGTGAATATGCAGCATTCATTGCCGAACCTATCCTGAGTGCTGCCGGTATGATTGAATTAAAGCCTTCTTATGTTCTGCGTCTAAAAGAACTATGTGACGAACGGGGTTTATTACTCATCTTTGATGAGGCTCAAACAGCACTTGGCCGATTAGGATATACATTTGCTTTTGAAGAATATAAGGTGATCCCCGATTTTCTTACTTTATCCAAAACACTTGGTGGTGGCCTGCCATTGGCAGCAACTATTACAAGCAAAGAGATAGAAGAACAATGCTACAACAAAGGGTTTATATATATGACCTCTCACGTTTCCGATCCTTTTTGCGCAGCTTTTGGTTTGGCAACCATGCAAATATTACTGGAAGATAAAATGGCTGAAAGAGCACAAAGAATGGGTTCTTACTTAAAAAAGCAACTTTTAGAATTACAAATGAAACACGAGTGTATTGGTGATGTTCGGGGTAAAGGGTTATTATTAGGCATTGAAATTGTGAAAAATCGTGAAACCAGGGCCCCAAATGTTGATTTGGGTGATAAAATTTCCGATCGCTGTTTAGAACTAGGGTTACATATGAATATTGTAAGAATGAAAGGTTATGGTGGTGTTTTTAGAATTGCTCCTCCTTTAACCATTACCAGGGATGAAATAGATATAGGGGTGAGTATTCTTGATCAAGCCATAGAGGATTGTTCCTGATAAGGTAAGAATTGAGTCGTTTTTATATTTTCTCACTAGCATCTACATACTTAAACCCGGATTATACAGGTATTTAGTGTCTGGTCGGAAATATATCCCTATTATATTTGTTTTTTATTGTGCTATTTTTATTAATTTTTAATTGCATAAAAGGAATTTACAACTTCTTGACCCGTATAATTTGGACCCGCTTTATCATCTGCACCTATGTATATGAATTTTGAATTTATTATTTTATTCCCTTCAATCTTTATGATTTTTTTTCTCTTGTTGTATGAAATGTTATTCTTTCTAAAGAAGTTCAATATTAGCCCTTTTGAATTATCAACTCCATCAATTATAATGTTATTAAGGTCAAGATTTCCTATAAAAATTCCATCTTCTTTTAAAGCTGATGCAGCATTTATTATAAGACCTATTTTGTCTCCAATATAATGTAGACCGTGGATGACTGTTATTAAATCATTTTTCTTTATCGGTTTCCAGTGACTTAAATTCATTTGTTGTAATTCGAGAATATTATTCTCTTTATGAGAAGAAAAAAAATCAACTAAATCTATCCCGGTTATGAATAGTTTTTTTGATAGTTCTCCTTTTTTGAAATAATTTGAAGTTTGGATTAGTGCATTTCCGGCACCACAACATAAATCTGTCCAATAAATAGAATTTTGATTTTTCCTTTTTTCTAAAAAAACAACAGGATTTAGATTGACTTCCTTTTCATAGCTATTTACTCCGAAAGCTACTCGTTCTCTATTCATTGAATTATTAGCGACAATAGGAGACCATTCTAATTCATCTTTATTTAGTAGTTTCGTTTTCATTTTTCTTATGCTACACAACGGCCTTGTGGTCGAGTAGACAAGGGGAGTTTCACCCCGAGCCTCTCACACCTGTGTGCCGAAGCACTACGGTGCGCAGGCACAGAACCGTACGTGATAGTCTCCCATCATACGGCTCTTGTTATACAAATCTAAATTAGCGTTTTCAATTGGCATATCCCATTTTCCAGTGGTAGAATAGGTTGGGAAATTGTTCCTGAATTCTAAAAAACCATCTGTAAGCACGTTTTATACTTGTTTTATAACGCTTATACCTTTTTCTTGCCCACCAAACTAATCGCGCGCTGAGCAATCGGAAGACCTTCGTGAGTTCATACATTTTAAATTTACCATAATAATGTACCCACCCCCTAATCATTGGATTAAGGTATTGGGCAATTCCTACGATGCTTTTAAAACTTAGCTTGTTCACATTGACTTCTTCCAATTTGTCGGCGATTCGTTTTCTTGAACTGATACTGATGACACAGTCATAGCCGAGAAACATTTTCCTGTTTTTCTTGGAAAATGCGCTTCTCGGCTGAAAGGAATAGCCCAAAAAGTCAAACTTGACTACAGGACGTAGTTCCAGTCCTACAGCTTCCATCCTTTCATATGTCTTTCTCAATATTTGCTCTGCATGGGCTTTTTAATTTATTATAGCTGGTAGTATATACTCTTTTAAAATATCTCTGGGTTGATTACCCTTACGATTTCTAAAATTTCCTGATGTTATCACCGCTACTGATTCTAGCTCTGGAATTATAAAAATAAATTGACCTCCAGCACCTCTTGCTTCAATAGATCTGATAGCTTTTCCTTTGATAATATAGGTGTCATGCCACCATAGATAACCATATTCATTTTTGTCTTTTCTATCCTGCAGTCGCATGTATTTTCCGAATGATTCTTCAACCCAATTTTCTGAAATAATTTGTTTCCCATTCCACTTGCCTTTATTGAGGTAAAGCTGACCAAATTTAAGCAGATCTCTAGGCGTTAAAAGCATGCCACCTCCAAAATATGGTGTAGTTTCAGTGTCATCCGTCTGATTGATATAATTAGTAATACCTAAGGGAGCGAATAGCTTTTCATCCATGTATGTTTCAAGCGGTTTTTCTAAACGTTCGTTTAAATATACACCAAGCAAAAATGGATTAGCAGACCCGTAATCTGCGTAAGTCCCTGGTTCTTTTACCATAGGAGCTTCTAAAACTGTAGTTAGCCAACTCTTAGAATTATTTGGATCTTGGTAATAGTCTTCATATGCTAGATTATTAACGTCTAATCCAGAACTCATCGTCAATAGATCTTTAATTTTTATTTTAGACTTTAATGAGTCTTTTGTGTATTGATGTTCTTTGGGTATGAAGTCATATAGTTTTTGGTCAACACTTTCTATGATGTTATCATCAATGGCAATACCTATCATGGCAGACGAAATGCTCTTTGAAGCTGAACGTAAGTCGTGCGGAATATTAGAGTTAAATCCATCAAAATAAGTTTCAAATACCAGTTTATCTTCCTTTGCTATAAGAACGCTATGCGTGTTTACTAGATTTTTAGAATGAATACTATCTATTAGTCTAACCAATTCAGCTTTATTGATATTAACGTCTCTGATATTAGCTGCAGCCCAACCATCATTTAAATTTGCAGGTGTATTCGTGTTTTGGGATTGATCAACTGGATCCGTTTTGTATTCCCAACTATCATTAGTATGTGTTAAGCTTGTCTTTGTAATAATAGTATCGATTAATAAAATCTCTAACTCAATTACATTTTTTAATAATCTTGCTCGAAATTTAAATCCTGTGTTAGTGTCTCGAAATAATAGAGTATCATTCTGCATTTTAAAATCACTACTAAAAGTTCCTCTAAACCTTTGGTCTCCAAAATAAGCATATGCCGCAAGTGTTTCGTTTTCATTATTTTCTATAGATAGTAGGATATCATCTGACTGCAACCCATTATCCAACATAAATGGATTCCAAGCTCCAACAAACTTGTTATCGCCTATATTTTGTAAGCTAACATGATAAAAAAACTTTCCAGTTTTAATAAATCCAGTGAGTACTTGTCCGTTCCGATCATACTTTAAATTGAAAAACAGCTGTTGATCTATATTAAACAATATATGATTCTCGCTGGATGACTCTAAATTTTCATCGATGAGGATTTCATCATTGACTATGGTCAGATGGTAATTATTACTTTCTAGTTTCTCCAATGATACATGAAAATTGAAACTACTTTTATTTGGCATAAAGCCTATCCACTCTCCTTGATAGTCTTGCGAATTTTTCTGCACGCAACTTGATAAAGTTGAAAAAGCTAGAACTACTAAAATTGTTATTTGTCTAAACATCATTTAGGGGTTTTAAGTGACAAAGGTAGGTAACGACAATTTTTAGAAATTGTATGAAATTAACATTGCTAAAATTTATTTAATCTTTTTCTATATACGCTTGGGTTTGTATTAAGATAGGACTTAAATACACGATTAAAATGACTTTGATCTGAAAAACCTAGTTGGTACGAAATTTCGGTTAATGAAGAGTTAGAATCTAAAAGAAGGGGAATGGCTTTCTTAATCTTATCTTGTCTTATATATTCTCCTAGACTCATTGAAAGATGTTTTGGTGCAGCTCTAGAGATATGCACAGGATGTACACCTAGTTGTTCTGATAAATATTGGAGGCTTAAATTAGAAGTATCACAATGCAGTAATTCTTTTAAACCTTCGATCCAGGTTGGAATTTTATTAGATTTTTTTTCTTTTAAATCACTTAGAGCTTCACAAATTTGAAGTAATATAATTTCTATTGATACTTCACTATAATTATCAGACAGTACAAATTCAACATATAATTTCGCAAATAGTAAATGTACTTTCGGATTTCGAACGAGTTGGCTACCTTCCAGTAAACTTAAAGATATTCCGTTTTTTTCTAACCAATATTTTTCAAATTCTAAATGAAACCCACTAGCATCAACTGAATGTTTGGAACCATAGTGAGACTCTTGCCAGTTGTTAAACATTAAGCTTCCTGAAGGACATAATGTTTTGACTTTTTTGTTACAATCCATCATATTACCCTGTAATACGTACATAAAATATGGATTTTCGTGATAATGCCAGTCTGTTTTATTTCCTGTGTAAGTATAATGTGACAACAAAACTCCATTGAAGGATTTCTCTGAATTTCGACTTCCGTAATATTTTCCTTTGGTTAATATTTTCATTTAATGTTGAGCTTGCACATAACATTATAATAGCAATTGCTTTTATATTCCATATATTTATTACAAATCTAGCGGATTTTTACTTGCTAACCATCTACCTATTCTTTCGATATATGTTTTATCGCCTGGTGCTGTTAACATATCCCAACAAAGTTCAATTACTGTACGCATTTATAAATATACAACAAGAATACACAAAATCCTGGTGCACCCATTGTGGAAATCCGCAAGTACGGGTATTTTTTCGCTTTTCTTTACAAAAACACCTGGGTATACAACATCATATTTCCTCTGGTCGCACTTAGCCCACAACCTGTTTGTATGGGCAACAGATGACAGGGAAATGCTTATCAACCATGGCACCCGACTGGGTCGCCTGGAAAGAACAGTCGGTCGCAGTATATAAGCTGTACGAGATTTCAGGTATGCCAATAGAAAACGTTCTGATCTGCTAAGCCGTGTATGCGATGCGGGTAAATATGTATTTAACCCGAACGATACCAGGGATATATTAGCACCTGTCGAAAAAAGTAAAACCCCTGCTATTACTAGCCCCCGCACTATACAGGGTGTCCCCCGCAGGTATACAGGCCTCCCCCGCGGGTGTATCGGCTTCCCCCGCAGCGGGGGAGGGTATTTTTGATGCAGGGCTTGGTTTTCAAATACGGGAATCGTCGGTCAACCTGCAGGGACCTTCGTTTTATTTACGGGGATTATTACTGAAGCTCTGTGAAGTCTGTCTACTACAGGGTTTATAACTTCCCATTACGGCTTGATTATTTGTCTGGTACAGCTTCAGAAATACCTTCACAAGTACAACTGTGTACTTTCCTTCAGCATGAACAGCCAATTACGCTGGTGGGATTTACACCCACTGGATTACCACAGCGTCGTGGCACACTAACGTCGAAGTAAACTCAGCCTTAGCCTGTTCTTTTTTGTGTTGAAATAGAAATTCAAAAAGCGTATTTTAATTGGGTAAATCCAAGTCAGAAATGGTATAAGTTAAATAAAAAGCATCCTTAATCGTTTTTGGGTAACAAATCGGCCACAGAAAAAATAAAATTCAGCAGAGGCCTTGCGTATAAAAACATTTGAACATTAGGTTTAAGTCCTGCTAGAGAGACAGGTTCTTTTTGTGAAAATTAAATCAACAACCTCGGAGCAAGCTCACGAGGTATGTTTCCGAAAATACATTTTGTTTTCGAGGCAAGCCTGCCTGGATCGGCACACAGGCCTCGGGGAATTAAACCCTCTATGGGGGATTAAATAAGCGCTAAAATCCTGTTTCTGGCAATTAAGCCTCCACCAATTATCCCCGCTCTATTCTCCAGGGTAGATACCTTCAATTGAGTATCAGTATTCATTAAACTTAATGAATACTTATTAATAGCGCTTTTTATAGGAAGGCGAATGTAGTCTCCGGTTAAGCTGAGGCTTCCTCCTAATATAACTAATTCAGGATTAAAAAGGTTGATGAGTAAAGCAATTCCCTTACCAATTTTCTCTCCGATTTCTGCTATAAGTTCAATAGATAAGAAATCATCGTTGTTTGCTGCATTAATTATATCTTCTAATTTTACTGTATGTGTATCAACTTTATCTGCAGTAATCGATGTAGAAGATCCCTCTTTCAATTTTTCTTTAAATAATCGTATAAGTGCCCACCCCGAAGCTTCTGTTTCCAGACATCCTTTTTTTCCACATCGGCAAATAATCTCATTATCAAATAGTGGAATGTGACCAAACTCTCCACTGTAGCCTGACTTACCATAATATAATTGGCTATCGATCATGATGCCCATTCCAATACCATAGTCCAAATTGAGGAATAGCACATCTTTTTCATCTTTTACCACACCCACACTAAATTCGCCATAGGCCATAGCCCGCGAATCATTTTCAAGAAATACTTTTATGCCAATTTGCTTCTCGATAATTTTACTTAGCGGATCTTCATGAAAATGAAAGAAACTATAGCTATAACCGGTAGCATAATTTATCCGTCCGGACAGGTTAATGCCAATCCCTAAAATTTTTTCCTTTGGGATATTAATTTCATCTATAAAATCAATAATGATCTTACATAAAGCATCTAAAGATTCTTGATCGTTGTTTAAAACATAAGGACATTTTTCCACTACCTTTACGAGCTCTTTTTGGAAATCGGTTAGGCCGATATTCACGTAATTGTGTTTTACATCAATACCCATAAAAAAACCTGAATCAGCAACAAGACCGTACAAATTTGGCCTCCTGCCCCCGGTAGATCCAACTTTACCATGATCTTTGACAAGGCCATCTTCCATTAGTTCATTTATAGCAGCAGTAACTTTTGGAACACTTAAATTCACTTCATTACTAATTTCAGCAATAGTGGTATTTCCGGAGTTTGAAAAGAAGCTAATGATCTGTTTCTTTAAGTTTACATTTTTGTACGCTACTCCTGTCGGGTTATCACTATTTAACTCTTCAAAAAAAGTTTTACTCATAGATAATTAAACTTTTAATATTCTCAAATTCACTACTCAATATTAAGCGACTGTTATTATATAAACACAATAGGTTTTCCCCCTGTATTAACCAAAACATGCAGATACGTCCATTTTTATAAAGAATCTAACATATACAGTTTGTTTTAACCTTAACCTAACACAAGAAAATGTCAACCTATTTGGGAAAATATAGTTCAAAAATATGTTTAAATATTTAATTTTAAAATTAGTTGCTTTATTATTAATATAGGATCTAATTAAAATTAACTTAATAAAAAAAATTAATAAGTTTTGATATTTATTAAATTAAAACTACATTTATTTTTTATTAATCTAAGTTTCCTGAAAAAAGAATGAGCAAGTTCATTTCTTTTGAGATGAGAAACTTCAAAAAGGAGTCGAAATACTTCAGAATAAAAGTATAACAATTTATTATTTAATGGATTGCCTTTCAAAAAAAAATTAATCATAAGCCCAGGGAAACCGAAGAGGTTGGACGTAAATCAGGCTACAAAAGAAAAGACTTGGCCTATGTCGCCTTCATTAACGTGCAAACAAGAATGAGTATAAAAACGACCATTAGTCAAATATGTGTAATATACCAAAGCGCAAACCAATACAGTTTCCCTTTACACAGTTATACTAAAGCTGATCTTGTTTATGATACCTTTTTAAATTGACAAATTTATTTACAATAGAAACTCAGGATAATGATACAAAAATCATTCAGGTCAAAGCAGTATTATCTTTTTACAGTATGCATTTTACTTTTATTAAAAGGAGTAACTGCTTACGGGGAAACCCATAAAACAAAACTTTTGGTAATAGGTGGAAGCACAAGTGGTGTAGCGGCCGGTTTACAAGCTTCCCGCTTAGGGATTGAAACCATAATTATTGAACCATCATCCTGGCTTGGAGGAATGTTAACTACTGCTGGAGTTTCTGCCGTAGACGGAAATCATCAATTAGCTTCCGGGATATGGAAAGAGTTAAGGGATCGCTTGTACAGTTATTACGGAGGGCCTGAAAATGTGGCGACCGGATGGGTTAGTAATACTTTATTTGAGCCCTCGGTCGGAAATATGATTTTGAAAAGCCTGGTCCAAAATGAAAAAAAACTAACGGTTCATTATGAAAGGAGTTTTTTGACTATTGAAAAGAACAATTTAGGATGGCTCGTAAAAGCAAAAAATGTTAACCATAAAACAGAAGTTTACCAATGTGATTTTGTAATCGATGCTACAGAACTTGGTGATGTCATGGCCGCATTACAACTGGAATACGCAATCGGAATGGATTCACGCGCTAGTACATTAGAGGAACACGCCCCTTTAGAAGCAAATAACATCATCCAGGATTTTACCTACACAGCCATTTTAGAGGATTATGGTAAACCTGTTAAGATAAAAAAACCAAAAAGCTTTGTAAAAGAAGACTTCGAATGCGCTTGTGATCAAGAAGATGGAGATGAAAAACCCAGTGATAACTGCCGGGAGATGCTTGAATATGCACGTTTACCCAATAATAAGTATTTAATTAATTGGCCGAATTGCGGAAATGACTTTTATGCCAATATCGTTACTGCAAATAAAAAAGAAAGGCAAGCTATTATTTTAGAAGCAAAACAGCATACTGTAAACTTTATATATTACATACAACATGAATTAGGTTTTAATACACTTGGGATTGCCAAAAACGAATTTCCATCAAAGGACGGTCTGCCGCTCATTCCATATTATCGCGAGTCCAGAAGATTGAAAGGTAAAGCTTATCTCACAGCACGTCATCTGGAGAATCCATATCATCAACCTGAAAAATATTACAGAACCGGGATTGCCGTGGGAAATTATCCTATTGACCATCATCACAAAAAAAATCCTGAAGCCCCAAAAATCGATTTTATCAATATAAAAATACCTGCTTATAATGTTCCCATAGGCGTTCTTATTCCTGATGAGCAGGTTTCTGATTTTTTGGTAGCCGAAAAAAGCATTAGCGTAAGTAACATCGTGAACGGTACAACCCGTTTACAGCCGGTAGTACTGGGAATTGGGCAGGGGGCAGGAACGATTGCCGCGGTTTGTTTACAGCAAAATTTACAACCCTGGCAGGTTTCCATTAGAGAAGTACAAAATAAACTGTTGAAATCAGGAGCCTGCATTATGCCCTATATAGATGTGCCATTACAGGATCCTGATTTTGAAGTGATTCAAAAAATTGGGGCAACTGGTATTATTAAAGGTATAGGAATACCCTACAAATGGGCCAATGAAGCTTGGTTTTATCCAGAGCATAGAATAAGTGAATATGAGATGATAAAAGGCTTGCAGGATTTTTATAAAGGTGTAGTGAATACTCAGGGAAGTGGTAAACCATTAAGCTTGCAATTTTTAATACACGCCATAAAAGAAATTGACCCCGAAATGACCGATGAGATTTTAATGAATAATTTAAAGCCTATACTAGGTGGTGATAAATTGGATAAGGAAATGATTTTATCCAGAAGGACATCAGCATTAATCATTAACCATATACTGCATCCTTTTGAGATCCCAGTCAATTTTAAAGGAATTCCTGATTTTCAGATAAAAAACAACTAGTTAAAAGTATACCCTACACTATATGTCATTAGCTTTTATAGATATCATCATTTTACTGATTTACATCGCAGGAATTTTGGGTATTGGGTTTTACATTTCTAAAAAAGCCTCCAGGAATTTACAATCCTATTTTTTAGGGGGAAACAAAATTAAATGGTACTACTTGGGCCTTAGTAATGCTTCTGGTATGTTTGATATCTCGGGGACGATGTGGACTGTCGCGATATTGTTTATTTATGGATTAAAAAGTGCCTGGATCCCCTGGTTATGGCCCGTATGGAACCAGGTTTTTATTTTTGTATACCTGGCTATCTGGTTGCACAGATCTAAAGTAATGACGGGAGCCGAATGGATAACCTTCCGCTTTGGCGATGGGAAAAGTGCTACATTATCGCATATCATTGTAGTTATTTTTGCTGTCATTAGTGTGGTTGGGTTTATAGCCTATTTTTTTGAAGGTATTGGTAAATACTGCACGGCTATTTTACCTTGGGACCTGGGGTTTTTTATAGGGGATCTAGCGGTGAGTTCAGAAAGGGCTTATGGCTTACTTGTATGTATTCTTACAGCATTGTATACTATAAAAGGAGGTATGTATAGTGTGGTAGCAACAGAGGTCATGCAATTTGTCATTATGACAATTTCTTGCTTCATCATTGGTTATATAGCGTATATATCTGTATCGGCAGACCAGATTAACGCGGCAATACCAGTGGGTTGGAAAGACTTGACATTTGGTTGGCGACTGGATGTAGACTGGCAGAATACTGCGCTACCAAACATTACCAATAAAATAGAAGAAGATGGTTTTGGCCTTTTTGGCATCTTATTTATGATGATGCTCTTCAAAGGAATTTTCGCTTCTATTGCAGGCCCGGTGCCAAGCTATGACATGCAGCGTATTTTATCGGCCAGAAAACCGTCGGAAGCTGCAAAAATGAGCTTTACTACTATTTGGGTGTTGTATATCCCACGATATTTAATGGTAGCAGGTTTTACGGTTTTGGCTTTGGTGTATTTAACTCCCGAGCTAAAGGGAATGGGAGCTAATGTTGACTTTGAGAAAATACTACCGCTGGCCATTAACAAATTTGTTCCGGCAGGGTTTAAAGGACTATTGCTTGCAGGGTTTTTAGCTGCATTTATGGGTACTTTTTCTGCTTTTGTGAACTCTGCTCCGGCGTATTTGGTGAATGACATATATAAGAAATACATTAATCCTAATGGAAATGATAAAAGATATATCAGGCTTAGTATCATCGCTTCTACTGTGTTGGTCATCTTAGGGATTATTTTCGGGTTTTATGCGTCTTCGCTAAATAAGCTTACACTCTGGTTAACCTCTGCATTATATGGAGGATATATAGCGGCCAATGTGCTAAAATGGGTTTGGTGGAGATTTACCGGCCTGGGGTATTTTTATGGAATGCTTTTTGGGTTATTGGCATCCACCATAAAGCTGTTTTTCTTCCCTGAGATCATCGATATCTATGTATTTCCTATAATTTTTGGATTTTCTCTGGCCGGAAGTATTTTTGGCACCTATCTAAAACCCTTGGAAAATCGGGAGGCGGTTAAAGAATTTTATAGAAAAACCAGGCCTTGGGGCTTTTGGGGTCCTATCAGGAAAGAAGTTATGGAAGAAAACCCTGGTTTTGAGCCAAATAGATCAGGGAAAAGAGATGCTATTAATATTCTTACAGGTATTATCTGGCAATTCTCACAAGTAGTTATCCCAATCTACTTTATGATCAAAGAAAATTATTATGCATTCGCCTGGGCAGTTGTACTATTAATAACCACATATCTTTTAAAGAAAAATTGGTGGGATAAACTAGAGGAAGCTGATAAAGAATAAGGAAAAGTACCAAAAACCAGGCAACGAAAAATTGTAAAGAACAAGAAATTAAGAAACAGATGAAGATTACAGGAACATTTATCGATGAAATTTCACATGATATTCCACATCAGAACTGGGGAAAAAAGGAATGGGACGTAGACTTTGGGCACATGAAAGCAATCGGTATAGATACTGTAATCATGATTCGGTCGGGCTACCGAAAATTTATAACATATCCCAGTAGTTACCTAATAAAGGCACATGATTGCTATGAGCCTCCGATAGACTTAGTGGAGCTTTTCCTGAAACTCTCCGACAAATATGGAATGAAATTTTATTTTGGGCTTTATGATAGTGGCAAACAGTGGGATAGCGGGAGTATGAACAAAGAAATTGAATCTAATCGGTATGTGATAGACGAGGTCTGGGCCAAATACGGTCATTACAAAAGTTTCTCTGGGTGGTATTTGAGCATGGAGATCAGCCGAAGAACTGCAGGAGCTATTCTGGCCATTAGTAGTTTGGGCAAACAATGCAAGGAAGTAAGTGGTAACTTACCCACCTTGATTTCTCCCTGGATCGATGGAAAAAAATCGGTGCCAGCTTCAGAAAACACCCTTACCAAAAAAGATTTTATTAGTGTAAAAGATCATGAAAAAGAGTGGGATGAAATATTTGACGGTATCCGGGGAGCAGTGGATGCAGTTGCTTTTCAAGATGGCCATATTGATTATGACCAGCTTCCCGAATTTTTTATGGTAAACAAAAAACTGGCCGATAAATATGGTTATCAATCCTGGACAAATGCCGAATCTTTCGATCGGGATATGCCCATCAAGTTTTTGCCCATCAAGTTTGAAAAGCTGAAACTAAAACTGAATGCTGCAGCCAAAGCCGGGTACGATAAAGCCATAACTTTCGAATTCTCCCATTTTATGAGTCCACAATCAGCTTATTTACAAGCCGTTCATTTGTTTAATCGATACAAAGAATACGTAGCTAAAAAATAACGTGATGAAAGCCTACTACAATCAATATAAAACTGAATTATTAAATAATGTAATGCCTTTTTGGCTCAATAATTCAAAAGATGAAGAGCATGGGGGATATTATACCTGCCTTACTCGCAGTGGTAAAGTGTATGATACCGATAAATTCCTGTGGCTACAGTGTAGAGAATTGTGGATGTTCTCTGCCTTGTATAATCAGATAGAACAAAAGTTGGAGTGGAGTGACATGGCACTGCATGGAGCCAATTTTTTGGTAAAACATGGAAGGGATAGTATGGGTGATTGGTATTTTTCATTAAATAAAAAAGGAAAACCTTTAGTGCAACCATATAATATTTTTTCCGATTGTTTTGCAGCTATGGGTTTTGCAGAATTCTATAAAATCAATACTAAAGAAGAATATGCTAAAATCGCACTAAGTACCTTTAATAACATTCTAAAGAGGAGAAATAACCCTAAAGGAAAGTATTCCAAAACCGTTACAGAAACACGTAACCTTAAAAATTTCGGTTTACCCATGATCCTCTGTAACCTTTCACTGGAAATGGAACATCTGCTGGAAAAGAACATTGTTGATGAATTGATAGAAGAGGTAATTAATGAGGTAATGGAGGTATTTTATCAGAAAGATACCGGTTTGATAATGGAAAACGTAAATCAGGATGGAAGCACCAATAATTCTTTTGAAGGAAGGCTGATAAACCCAGGGCATATTATGGAAGCCATGTGGTTTATTATAGAACTAGGAGAGCGAAAGAACGATAAGGCACTAATCGATAAAGCAGTAGAAATAGCGTTTACAAGCCTGGAGTATGGCTGGGACAAAAAACATGATGGTATTTTCTATTTTCTTGATGTTGAAGGACATCCTCCCCAACAATTGGAGTGGGACCAGAAATTATGGTGGGTGCATTTGGAAGCATTGGTTTGCATGGCCAAAATATACCAGCTAACAGGTATAAAAAAAGCGAATGACTGGTTTGAAAAACTTCATCACTATACCTGGAAACATTTTAAGGATGCTGAATATCCAGAATGGTTCGGCTATCTAAACAGAAGGGGCGAAATACTTCTCCCACTTAAAGGAGGAAAATGGAAAGGCTGCTTTCATGTTCCCCGCGGACTTCTAAAAGTGGTGCAAACCTTAGAAAAAATACCTTCGGCAACTTTAGAAAAAGATAAAAAAATTTCACACTAAAATTTATTACAAAATGCTATGCCCTCTTAAATTTTTTGAAGAAGAGATGAATTTCCAAAAAAACCACAGTTTTTGTTAGACATTCAAACCGGATGATCAATCTAAGCTCCGGAGTGACTTTATATTGGTAGCAGAAAGTATAACCGATAACTAAAATCACTCAATCAGAAAATGGATTAAGAGCTGAAAAAAGCTTAAGCCATACTAATAGGAATAAGGGCATATAATTGTTAAATAACGAATATTACTTTATAATATTTTTTAATAAGTTCTTGTTCTTTTATTTATTTATTATTATATTACCTCACCATTTTGCCACTTCGAATGTATCAATTTTTAAAAATGACGATTAATTATAATTCAAAGCAATATGATTAAACTAACTAACATTTTTATTACCTCAGCACTCATTTCCTTCACTACTTATGCACAAAGTTTTCAAGTAAATGGCACAGTAACTGAAGAAAGAGGTCAAGGTGTACCCGGAGTAAGTATTATAATAAAAGGAACTCAAAAGGGTGCCGTTACTGACTTTGACGGCAACTATATCTTGAAATCTGTTAATAAAGATGATATTTTGGTATATTCATTTATTGGCTTCATAACTCAAGAAGTACCTTTCGATGGCCAGTCGACTATTAATATCAATCTTGAACCCTCTTTAACTACCTTAAATGAGGTAGTGGTTACTTCACTTGGTATTACGAGAGCCCAGAAATCTTTAGGGTATGCCGTGCAAAAAGTTGGAGGAGATCAATTATCTGAAGCTATAGAAACTAACGTGGTCAACTCCCTTAGTGGAAAAGTAGCCGGCGTTCAAATAAATCAGTCAGGAACAGGTATAGGAGGAACCTCAAAAGTAGTAATTAGAGGATATTCTTCTATAGAAGGCAATAACACCCCGCTGTATGTAATAGATGGAATTCCTATGTTAAATCCACAAGGAAGCGGAGTTCAGTTTGGTGGTTTTGATTTTGGTGATGGTATTTCTAATATCAATGCCAACGATATTGAATCTGTAAATGTTTTGAAAGGCGCCAGTGCTACGGCATTATATGGCTCGAGAGGACAAAACGGGGTGATTATGATAACTACTAAAAAAGGAAAAGTTAGAAGAGGTATCGGAGTGGAAATCAATTCTAACTCTACCGTAGAACAAGGGCTGGTTTTTCCCGAGTTTCAGAATCAATTTGGAAGGGGATCGAATGGAAATTTTCCCATCAACAGCTCAGGAGAATTTAACGATGCTATTATTGATAGTTGGGGGCCACTCATGAGAGGGCAAACTACCACTCCGGCCGGGGAGCCTTTAGTGAACTGGACCGGAGAACAGACGGCCTATTCACCACAACCAGATAATATTAAAGATTTTTTTAGGGTTGGTCATAGTTTTACAAACTCTATAGCATTCTCGGGAGGCAATGAAGACACACAAGCGAGATTATCATTCGCCCATTTAAAAAATGAAGGAATCATGCGAAATAGTAATCTGGAAAGATTAAATATTAATCTGAATGTAAATTCCAGATTATCAAAGAACTTAAGTTTCGAAGGAAAAATAAATTACATCAAACAAGATGTCTTTAACAGACCTAATCTAACGTTGAGTCCTGACAACCCGATGAATAGTTTGATTCAGATGCCAAGAAATATCCGGTTAGAAGATTTAAAGGATTTCAGAACTGAGACAGGTCAGCCAAGAGTATATACAAATGGTTCAGTTACTACCTGGCAAAATCCTTATTGGGCAGTTAATTTAAACACAAACAATGATACCCGCGATAGAGTGATCGGATTTATTAAATTAAATTATCAAATCACTGATTGGTTGAAAGTACATCTTCGCTCAGGAACCGACTTTTATCATGATTTTCGTCAAAACAGAAATGCGACCAATACGATCTACAGAGTAACTCCCGATAAAAGTTTTTATAACGAATTCTACGGAAGGATAGAAGAGCGAAATACCGATATTTTATTTTCCTCATTTAATGACATTAATGAAAATCTAAGTATTTCGGCAGATATTGGTGCAAATGCCCGTAAAAACACAGCTAGATCATTGTCTACAACAGCACAGGGATTAAATATCCCCAACTTTTTTGTCATACAAAATGCTTTGAGTACCATTACAGAGGAAAGCGGTTCTGAATTAAAAAATAATTCAGTCTATGGATCTGTGCGAGGTGAATATAAGGACTACCTCTTTATAGAAGCCTCTGCCCGCAACGATTGGTCTTCTTCTCTACCGGCAGATAACCGTTCTTATTTTTATCCGGGTATTTCAACAAGTTTTATTTTTACCGATGCGCTTAATCTTGGCGGGGGAACTTTAAGCTATGGCAAATTACGTGCCTCCTATGCCGAAGTAGGTAACGATACAGGACCAGCACGATTACAAACCTTGTTTTCTGTTAATGGTCTGGCTCACGGCGGACAATCATTCGGGCAAATCTCTCCTACCAGAGCTCCTGTAGATTTAAAACCTGAGCGTACCAAGACGTATGAAGCGGGGCTTGAAATGAGTTTTCTGAACAATAGAATTTCAACTTCAGCTACTTACTATCACGCCAGAACCGAAAATCAGATTATCGAAGCCCCGGTATCTAATGCAAGTGGATTTAAAGAGTCTTTGATAAATGCAGGATTAATAGTAAATCAAGGCGTAGAAGTATCCCTGAATATAATTCCTTTTAAAAACAATAATCTTCGGTACGAAACATACTTCAACTTTACAAAAAACGTATCCGAGATAAAAGAACTGGCCCCAGACGTAGAAGTATATGATCTGACCAATGAAGTATATGATCAATTTGGAGTAGCGGTATTAGCAGAAGTAGGAGGTGAATTCGGGGATATTTATGCCAATCAGGCATATTTACGGGATCCTGTTACCGGACAGCGTATTATCAATGAACAAGGATTACCCGTTCAAGACCCGTCTGGAAGAAAAAAAATAGGAAACTTTCAGCCAGATTTTTTACTGGGATGGGGACATCGTTTTTCTTACAAAAATTTCAGTTTCTCAGCATTGATCGATATTAGAAAAGGAGGGGATATTTTCTCTTTCAGTAATTCTGTAGCTGCGGCCAATGGAAATGCTTTTTATACCAGAGACGACCGCCTGGAATGGTATGCCGGAGCTGGAGGTTATGTTGCTGAGGGGATAACAGAAGGCGGCACTCCTAACACTGTAGAAATAGATCCCCAAACGTATTGGCAGAATGTAGGTGGAAGGGGAAGTTTATTTGCTGAAGAGTTTTTGTACGACGGTAGTTTCGTAAAATTACGGGAGGTTACCATAGGATATACTTTTCCAAAGAATTTTTTAGGGGATAATTTTATTGATAAAATGAGAATTTCTCTAGTGGGCAGAAATTTGTTTATTTTCTACAAAGACACTGAAGGATTTGATCCTGAAGCCACTTTTAACTCAGGAAATGCTCAGGGAATAGAAGCATTTGCTTTCCCAAGCACACGCAGTATGGGTCTAAATATTAATATTTCTTTATAATATGAGTACTACAAAATTTATAACATACAGTTCAATATTTATTTTATTCATACTAGTAGTAGGTTCTTGTACCTCAGATTTTGATGAAATAAACAGAAGCCAAACCGGCCTTACAGGCGATCGATTTGAAGAAGACCTATTGCTAACAAGGTCTTTGGTGTACGGAGCACTACGCTACACAGAATATCAAAGAGCACAGCAATTATATACACAACATTATATGCAATATTATGCTGTGTCGGTTTCCTATTTCCCTACCGACAGATACGTTACCAGAAATGACTGGCTAACCGCATATTGGCGAGAAGCTTATGCAGATTTTGGGATGCAATGCCAACAAGTTATTGAGTTGACAGAAGGCAATGTATTGAAAAGTAATAAGACCAGTATCGCAAAGATATGGAAGGTTTTTATTATGCATAGAATTACCGACTTTTGGGGAGATGTGCCTTACTTTGAGGCTTTTACCGGAGATATTACACCAGCATACACCCCGCAGGAAGAAATTTATCAGGACATGCTTTCTGTTTTGAAAGAAGAGGCCGTAAAACTAGCTACTCCTTCTACAGAAAATTTTGAAGCAGCAGATGTAATATACAATGGGGACAGGGGTCTGTGGATCAAATTTGCAAATTCTTTGAGGTTAAGACTGGCTATGCGGTTGAGCAATGTAAACCCTACGCTGGCACAACAACATGTTTCTGAGGTGTTAGCTGAAGATAACCTTATTACAAATAATACAGAATCTGCAGTCTTACCTTATGGTAAGGATTTTGGTAATGCTATTGAAAATGTACAACCCATGAGTGTGCTCAGAAATTTTAACGAATACAGGATGAGCAATACATTGGTTGATTTTCTCAAAGACAACAATGATCCTCGTTTAGAACTTTTTGTAGAACCTACAGAGGGTGGGGAATATGAAGGCCTTCAGAATGGACTCAATCCTGAACAAATTAATGTATCAGATTTAGCCAACTTTTCGAGAGATTCTAATATCATTTCAAATCAAGCTACGCCTACCGGATTAATGATCTACCCTGAAGTTTTATTTTTAAAAGCCGAAGCTGCATTGCGCGGTTGGGGAACTGGTTCGGCCCAACAATTTTATGAAGATGGAATCAAAGCCTCTATCGACTATTGGAATACTATTTATACAACCTTAAAAAACACTTTGCCTGCAGAGGAAGCAGATGCCCTGCCAAACCTCGCAATTACAGATATTACTATTAGTGATTATATAGCAGAACCAGCAGTTGCCTACAATTCGGCTACGGGATTGGATCAGATCATCACTCAAAAATGGGTAGCCCTTTTAAATCAGGGTTTTGAAGCCTACGCTGAATACAGAAGGACCGGTTTTCCAAAGCTAAATCCTATTCCCAATACCAATGGGGAAAGCGAAACAGGAGGTACAAGTTTACCTATACGGGTAAAATACCCAGCCGAAGAGCAAACATTGAATAGGATAGAGTATAATATCGCTATTGGGAGACAAGGACCCGATTTACCTACCACAAGTGTATGGTGGGATATACAATAAAAGAGAATAATTATAAACTTAATTTATAAGCTTATGGAATATATAAAACAATTTAAATTTAGTAGAGTATTGCTTATAGTAATAATGGGATGTGCTGTCCTTACCTCTTGTGGTAATGATGACGACGGATCAGAACCAGTGAAAAGTAGTGAGAAGGAAATCACCTCTTTTGTGTTTGGTGAATTAACACCTCCTGCCAACGGTACAATTTCTGGTAACGCAATAGCGGTAACTGTATCTGATGCTACAGATGTTACGGCATTAAAGCCAACTATTGCTGTTTCTGCAGGGGCAACTATATCTCCTGCCTCGGGAGTAGCTCGGGATTTTAGCTCACCGGTTACCTATACCGTTACCGCCGAGGATGGCAGCACAGGTACATACACAGTTACTGTAACTAAAGAAAATTCACAAAGCAATGAAGCAGAGATCACTTCTTTTGCATTTGGCGGTTTAACACCTCCAATCGATGGAATTATTACGAATACCGCAATTGCAGTATCCACACCTTTTGATACAGACATTAATGCATTAGTACCTACAATTGTCATTTCTGCCAACGCTACAATATCCCCAGAATCGGGTGTTGCACAGGATTTTTCAACGCCTGTACAATATACTGTAACCGCACAAGATGGAACCACTACCACGGTGTATACGGTTACCGTTACCCCAGATCCCGAACCAATAATAAAAATTACTCCTGTTTGGGAAAAAACATTAAAAGAGAATGGTTTTCCGGCTTGGTTTACAGCTAATAATGATAGGGATATAAGTGTTTCAGGGGATTATGCATATGTTCATAATAATAACGATAAGATAAGAGTTATTTCTTTATTAGATGGCTCCGATGTTTCTGCAGGGTTTGATGGAGATGCAGCAAACCCTAACAAAGAGTTTATCAACGGTAAGCAAAATTTCGCTTCGGGTAATCTTTTCTTACTAGGCACATCCACAGACAGCCAGGGTAAAATTATTGCTTCTAATTTTAGAGCCGGATCTGATGCATTGAACCCCTGGAATGTATATAAATGGGATTCTAAAGATGCCACCCAAGAACTATTGTTTGCTTACCCTACTCCGGCAGGCCAGAATTTAGGAGGCAATATTACAGTGGTAGGAGATGTAACTGCAGATGCTACGGTATATGCTCCCGGAGCAGGATCAAATACCATATTAAAATTTAATATCTCCGGAGGAACCCCAAATATAGTTCCAACGATCATCACTTTAAGTGATTTGGTATCCCTGGGCAATGTTCCTGATGTGGTGCCAACTTCGGCAGATGCTGATGCTACTTTACTTATTACAGGAACAGGTGTTGGCGGCCTTGCAGAGTACAATCAGGATGGAAGTCTGGTGAGCAAATTGGATGATACCGTTTTGAATACTGGAGACACAGCTCCGTTATTTTTGTATGCTTTAGATATAACAGCCTTTGAAATATCAGGTAGAAAAATTATAGCCACTACAGCTACCGATTTTACTGACGGTGCTGCAGATGATGGTTATTTGTATATTATCGATTATACAGAAGGCCTAGATAAAGTAACAGCAGATGATATTCAGAGAATTGCTTTTACACCTAATGGTAACATTGATAAAAATCTTAATGGTACCGGTGGTGTGGATGTCTTAATAAACGGTAACGAAGCCACTGTATACGCCATGATTACTAATTTTGGTATTGGAGCGTATAAAGTAACTTACGAATAATAAAAATGTAAGGCATTAGATAGTTATTTTATATATATATATATATATAGCTCATCTTGAGTTTTGGTATTTAGACAAAAAATCAAGATGAGCTCATATAAGGAGGTTACAGATTCAGGAGCTGTCTTATTATAAAAATATATTTTAAAGAATACCAGGAATCATTGTTTTAGATTGAGAATGGCTGCCTTTGGCACCCCATAAACAGTAAAGATTTTATTTACAATCAATTACATTCTTATGAATTTATGTATTAGCACCCGATTTTTGTTTTGTTTAGCTATGACTGCATTATTTTTTGTAGCATGTGATGAAGAGACTACCTTTAATGAAGGTCCTTTCGTGAGCAAGCGAACCCAAATTTTATCTTTCCAATTATCAGATGTAGACCCCCCTATTGATGCAAACATAAATGAAGAGGAAAAACTGATAACTGCTAAAGTTCCCTTTGGTACTAATTTAGCCGAACTCACCCCTATCATATCAATATCCAATAAAGCTACTGTATCCCCACCTTCGGGAGTACCAAATAACTTTGTTGATGCTACCACCTATACCGTAAATGCAGAAAATGGAGCCACCCAGGAGTATCAGGTAATTATAACCCAGTCAGAGCCAGATGCTACATCAGTATTGGTACTTAGTGATCCCGTATGGAATTTCTCTCCCTCCGGAACCGGAGTACCAAGCTATTTTACTTCAAACGGTGAAAGGGGACTTGCTTATGGGAATGAGCATCTTTACATTACCAACAACAATGACAAAATACTCATCATCAACCCTGTCGATGGAGCTCAATTAGGGCTTTTGGATATGACCGACATAGAAGGAGGAAACCCTAAAATTGCCGATATAGACGTAAGTGATGACGGAACCATATTGGCATGTAATACCGTAGAATGGACTAGTGACGGCGGTGGTGAAGCCACCACATTTAAAATATATAAATGGAACAATGAAGCTGCACAACCAGAAGTATTCCTTACCTACACAAATTCAGAATACCGTATGGGAGATAGTTTCTCAGTAATTGGCGATATTACCAAAGATGCCGTAATCCTCACTACCTTCGGAAGAAAATTTCTTCCTCCCGCTATACGAGGCGACCTTATTTTTAGATGGAATGTAACCAATGGTGTAGTAGATTCAGAACCAGAAATAATAACAGTAGGTGGATTAGCCACCTTGACAAAGCTAGGGTCCAGGCCTCATGCGCAGCTACTCACTATTGATGACACTTCCTATTATGTAAATGCAAATGATATTGAGTTTACCAAGGTCAATCTTACGGGAACATTCGAAAACAGGATCCCAAATCTTGGGAGTGAGCTCTATAACGGCTTTACGTCTTATTTTGAAATTTTTCAATTTGCGGGAAAAACCGTTTTGGTTACTTCCTTTCCGAGAAGTTCAAAAGAAAGCAGACTTATAGTTATAGATATTACTGATGGTATAGAAAATGTAACCAATAAGGAAGTAATTTTAAGTCAGAATTTTATGACAGGTGCCAATGAAATTGCCAATGTAAATGCCTCTGGGGCAGTATCAGTAAACGTAGTGAATCAAAATAAAACAGAAATTTATTGCCTTATCACTAATCAGGCACTGGTAAAATTCGATCTATCTACCCAATTAGAATAACAATGAGAAATTCTAAATACACTAATTTTAACGCTTTCACCACACTGCTTTTACTAGTGTGTTTGATGGGTCTGCCAATAGCTATAAATGCGGCAATTGCCAATGAAAAAAACCCAGAAAAACAGGTGACCGCAATAAGAGGTGTGTGGTTGACCAACATAGCGAGTAACGCGCTTTATTCAAAAAAAAATATTACCGATGCTGTAACCAAATGCGCAGACTTGGGCTTTAATACGATTTTTATAGTTACCTACAATGGCGGATACACACTTTTTCCTAGCGAGGCGGCTAAAACCATTACTGGTAAAAAAATTCACCCTGATTTTGCAGGACGGGATCCTTTAAAAGAAGTAATTAAAGAAGCCCATAAACACAACATAAAAGTATTTGCCTGGTTTGAATTTGGTTTTGCTTCTTCTCACAAGGATAGTACGGGGGGAACAATTATTAGAAACAAACCCGAATGGGCCTCAAAAGATATCCATGGAAATATTACTGAAAAAAATAATTTTCAGTGGTTAAATCCTTTTCATCCGGAAGTTCAGGAATATATGAAAAATCTCATAGTAGAAGTAGTAAAAAACTACGATTTGGATGGTATTCAAGGAGACGATCGCCTTCCGGCACTTCCTTCTAATGGGGGGTATGACGAATATACCGTTAATTTATATAAAAGCGAACATGCAAATAAACCACCTCCAGCTTATGAAAAAGATTATGAATGGATAAAGTGGAGATCCAATAAACTCACCCTATTTTTAAAGGATATAGTAACCACTTTAAGAGCTGAAGATGCTAATATTATAATATCTATGGCACCAAGCATCTATCCCTGGAGCGAAGAAAATTACCTGCAGGATTGGCCAACCTGGCTGAAATTAGGCTTGGTAGATGTAATGATTCCTCAGGTATATCGCTATAAGTTTGAAGCATATCAAAGAGAAATAGATAAGATCTATAAAGCTCAAGTTAGTAAAGAAAATCAGTTTCGGGTGCTTCCCGGGGTTCTTTTACAGGTAGATGATTATAATCCTTCTAATGAATTTTTATCAAAAATGATTGATTACAATAGGCAGATAGGTGTTCATGGAGAAGTCTATTTCTTTTATGAAGGGATAAAAAAATTCGAAGACTTTTTCAAATCTGTTTATCCCACCCAAAGTAACTTTCCAAAAAATTTAATTCAACAAAAATTATAAAATGATGCTTAAGCGATATATTTATTTAATTAGTTTCAGTATAATTTCTTTATTGTTATTTTCTCATTGTGAAGAAGATAAGGTAATTACTAATGAAATCCCAGAACCTAAGAGACAGATCGAATATTTTGCTTTTGAGTCATTTGCTACGGTGCGCGAAGGCATAATTGATCATGATTCAGCCATCATACAGGTTGAGATTCCCTTTGGTGCCGATCCTGGTCTTTTGGTTCCTACAATGCGTATTTCTGAGGGAGCTACCATCACTCCTGAAAGTGGCATAGCACAAGATTTTTCTGATTTTGTAATTTATACGGTAACTGATCCCGAGGGCGGGAAAAGGTTGTATACTGTTTTGGTGAAAGAAATGGATGAGGACAAAAGTGATGTAGCCAGATTAACCTCAATAAGCTTTCCTGAACTATACAGGATGGGACAAATCAATGAGGATACAAAAGAAGTGTTTTTAGAAGTCGGTTTCGGAACGGATCTAACCTCTGTGAAGTTTGAAGCTCAATTAGACGAAGAAGAAGCCACCATTACCCCTCAATCAAATACTACCATAGATTTAACCAGTGATTATATCCTTACCGTTACCGCACCTGATGGTATTTCAACCATAGAGTACAAAATCAAGACCACTACCCTTCCCCAGGAAACAGGTATCAGGGGAGTTTGGTTAACCAATGTAGATTCTAATGTATTGAACAGTAAAGCAGGAATAGAAGAGGCGGTGGCGATCTGTGATGAGCTTAATATCAATACGATCTTTGTAGTAACCTATAATAAGGCGACTACGACCTACCCTAGCCAGGTAATGGAAGACCTAACCGGAACAAGAATTGCCAGCCAGTATGTTGGTCGAGATCCTCTCAGAGAGTTAATAGACGCTGCACATGCCAAGAATATCAAGGTACTTGCCTGGTTCGAATATGGTTTTGCTGCTTTTAATGGTAGCCCGGGACCTATTTTAACAGAAAAACCAGATTGGGCGGCTATTGATGTAAATGGTGATCCTGTTGTTAAAAATGGATTCCATTGGTTAAATAGTCTTTTACCAGAGGTTCAAAGTTTTATGAATGATTTGGTTTTAGAAGTTGTAACCAACTATCCTGATATCGATGGTATACAAGGAGATGACCGGTTACCCGCTATGCCATCAGAAGGTGGATATGATGCATACACCAAAGCCGAATATGCTGCAGAGCACGCAGGCCAGGAGCCTCCGGCAGATCGATTAAATGGAGAATGGCTGCAATGGCGTGCCGATCGACTAAATATTTACGCAAAAGATCTGTATGATGCAGTGAAGGCTATTAATCCTGATTGCATCGTTGCGATGTCACCAAGCCCATTAGACTTTGGTTACAGAGAATATTTACAAGACTATACCGCCTGGGTAAAAGGTGGGTACTCAGATATTATAAGTCCGCAATTGTACCGCAGGGATAATCAGGGCATCGCCGTTTACCGGGGTCTGTTACAAGATCAAATTAGCAGAGTTGGTGCAGACAACAAAGACATATTTTACCCTGGGATATTAAGTTACCTGGGAAGTTATATCCCCTCAGAAGATTTTCTTTCAGGGATGATCTTAGAAAATAGAAAGAATGGAATTAACGGAGAAGTTCATTTCTTTTACAATACGCTTTTGGTAAGAGAGAATGTATTGAAGGCGATGTACCCTGGTAAAGCAATTTTTCCTTCATTATGATATTGTTCAATGGTTAAATTTATAAATAGAGCACTTTCAGGAGTACTATACATTATTTTTTTAGTTGTTTTTTTAGGGAGGTGTACTCATGTAACCCAGGATACCGAAAAAGAAAAGAATACACAAAAAACCACTAGTTTGGTAGATCCATTTCTGGGAACAGGAGGACATGGCCATACTTTTCCTGGTGCTACCAGACCTTTCGGAATGGTGCAATTAAGTCCCGACAATGGTAGGGAAGGTTGGGATTGGTCATCAGGGTATCATTATTCTGATTCTTTGATTACCGGTTTTAGCCACACCCATTTAAGTGGTACAGGCATAGGTGATTATTGCGACATTTCTGTAATGCCTTTCTATGGGGATAAAAATACAACACATACAGGTCAAGAATTTTCACATAGTGAAGAAGATGCACGTCCCGGTTATTATTCAGTATCTTTTAAAAATAGATTAAAAGTTGAGCTTACAGCCACAGACAGGGTTGGTATTCATCGATATACTTTTCATCCGGATTCCTTACAAAATATCTCGATAGATCTGGGTTTTGCTATCAATTGGGACACCCCTGTTGAAACCGAGATAGAAATCAAGAACGACACCTTACTTACGGGATATAGAAAATCTACTGGATGGGCAAAACAACAATGGGTATATTTTGCGGCGGTCTTTAACCGTCCCATCAAAGAACATCATTTACAACACGACACTATTGATCAACATTCTAAAAATGTGGCGATTGGCAAAAGGGTAATAGGAAGGTTTTCTTTTGATAATTTTGATAATAATGAGGCTCCCCTATTAATTAAGGTAGGTATTTCATCTGTTTCTGTTGAAGGAGCTTTAAATAATATAGCGATAGAGGCATCTGGGTGGGATTTTGATAAACAGGTACAAGAAGCTGACAACGTTTGGGAATCAGCCCTTTCTAAAATTTCAGCGAATCTTATAGAACCCTCTATGGATACCATATTTTACAGTGCTCTTTATCATACACAAATTGCCCCAAATTTGTTTTCAGATCAAAACGGTATGTACAAAGGAGTGGATAGTATCATTCATAAAGCGGAAACATATGAAAGATATACTGTTTTTTCTTTATGGGATACGTTTAGGGCAGCACACCCGCTATTCAGTATTTTACAACCTGAAAAGAATACCGATTTTTTAAAATCTTTTATGGCATTTTATGCAGAATCAGGATTACTTCCCGTGTGGGCACTTTCAGGAAACGAAACCAATACGATGACCGGGTATCATGCAATTCCAGTATTAACAGACGCCATACTAAAAGGAACTGTAGAAGAAGAAGCCATTGAAGCTATATACAACGCTATGCTGGCCAGTGCCGACCAGGATATTCGTGGGACCAATTATTACAGAGATTATGGATATATCCCCACAGATAAAGACGGTTGGTCGGTAACCAAAACATTAGAATATGCTTATGACGATTGGTGCATTGCCCAGGTAGCTAAAAAATTGAATAAGCAGACAGATTATGAGAAATTCATAAAAAGAGCGTACAATTACAAAGCACTTTTTGATACAAATACTCTTTTTATGAGAGGGAAGGATAGTAAAGGTAACTGGGCAGAACCTTTTGATCCGTATTATTCAGAACACGGTTTTGAGGGTATGTATATTGAGGGTACGGCATGGCAGCACAGTTGGTTTGTGCCGCACGATGTAAAGGGTCTTATTCAACTATTTGGTTCTGATTCTGCGTTTGTAAGACATCTTGATTCTACCTTTGCGGTTACTTCAAAAATGACCGGTGAAAATGTTTCAGCAGATATTTCCGGCCTGATTGGGCAATATGCGCATGGAAATGAACCATCCCACCATATTGCTTACTTGTATAACTATGCAGGGAAGCCCTGGAAAACACAGGAAAAAGTACGAAAGATTATGACCGAACTCTATACAACAGGAGCTGATGGATTAGCAGGTAATGATGATTGTGGCCAAATGTCTGCCTGGTATATTTTCAGTGCATTGGGATTTTACCCCGTAAATCCTGCCGATGGTAATTATGTGATAGGTAGCCCTTTAGTTAAACAGGCAATTATAAACCTGCAAGACGGTAAAAAATTTAAGATTATCGCTGAAAACAATAGTAAAGAGAAGATATATGTTGACAAACTATTCCTTAATGGAAAACCACTGGAAAGGAGCTATATAACCCATAAAGAAATCATGACTGGAGGAGAATTGCGCTTTATTATGAGTAATATGCCAAACAAAGCATGGGCTTCAAAATCAAATGCTTATCCTCCATCGATGTCAAAGTAACAATCCTTCGTTAATCAATCATCTCTTAATATTATGGCCTTCAGAATAGCCCTTTGTAGAAGTAAATCATTAATTCGATTTCCAAATGTGTCCATTATTTTGAGTTTGAATTGCGTACAACAATGTTATAATAGCAATTGCTATTATATTCCATGTATTTATTACTAATCTAGCGGATTTTTACTTGCTAACCATCTTGCAGACAATCTACCTATTCTTTCGATATATGTTTTATCGCTTGGTGCTGTTAACATATCCCAACAAAGTTCAATTACTGTACGCATTTATAAATATACAACAAGAATACACAAAATCCCGCTGCACCCATTGTGGAAATCCGCAAGTACGGGGGTTTTTTCGCTTTTCTTTACAAAAACACCTGGGTATACAACATCATATTTCCTCTGGTTGCGCTTAGCCCACAACCTGTTTGTATGGGCAACAGATAACAGGGAAATGCTTATCAACCATGGCACCCGACTGGGTCGCCTGGAAAGAACAGTCGGTCGCAGCATATAAGCTGTACGAGATTTCAGGTATGCCAATAGAAAACGTTCTGATCTGCTAAGCCGTGTATGCGATACGGGTAAATATGTATTTAACCCGAACGATACCAGGTATATATTAGCACCTGTCGAAAAAAGTAAAACCCCTGCTATTACTAGCCCCCGCAGGTATCTTATGCTCCCCCGCACTATACAAGGATGCCCCCGCAGCTATCTCAGGCTCCCCCGCGGGTGTACCGGCTTCCCCCGCACTATACAAGGGTGCCCCCGCAGCTATCTCAGGCTTCCCCGCGGGTGTATCGACTTCCCCTGCAGCTATCCCGGGCTCCCCCGCACTATACAAGGGTGCCCCCGCAGCTATCTTATGCTCCCCCGCAGGTATACGAGCTTCCCCCGCACTATACAAGGGCTCCCCCGCGGGTGTATCGGCTTCCCCCGCTGCGGGGGAGGGTATTTTTGATGCAGGGACTTGGTTTTCAAATACGGGGATCGTCGGTCAACAACCTGCAGGGACCTTCGTTTTATTTACGGGGATTATTACTGAATCCGCTCTGTAAAGCCTGTCTACTACAGGGTTTATAACTTCCCATTACGGCTTGATTATTTGTCTGGTACAGCTTCAGAAATACCTTCACAAGTACAACTGTGTACCTTTCTTCAGCGTGAGCAGCCAATTACGCTGGTGGGATTTACACCCACTGGATTACCACAGCGTCGTGGCACACTAATGTTCCGTTATTTCCCCATCTTTTCCGTTAAAATCTTGAGAAGATTCATTCCAATGTTTTGCTATATTATAGCTATTCGCCTCTATATAATATTGAACTGGTCGTTCATACTGATGTAGTTCTGTATCTTCCCCCAGACATCTCTTAGATGAGGGAACTCATTTAAAATATCTTTCGGTTATTTTTATTTATAAGATAAGCGGTATAAAATCTATAGAAAATAAATAGTATTTTTGAAAAAATAATACTTTTCTTACATGAATTCAACATCCATAATGGCGGTTTTCAGTGCATTAGCTTTAGGGCATAGTTTGTTCTTGGCTCGCTATTTTTGGACTTCTGTTAAGAAAAGCCCAAGCAACTTTTTTTTGGCATTGCTGCTTACTGCTCTAGCAATTAGAATTCTAAAATCTGTTATTATTATTTTAATCCCAAATAGTCCCTTTGCCGTTCCGGCAATTGGTTTAGTAGGATTATCTGCTATTGGGCCATCTCTGTGGCTGTATATAAAATCGTATAAGAATAATGATTTTACGTTCAAAAAGGAGCTTATCTGGCATTATGCATGGGCTTTACTACTGATACCGGTAATACCTGTTTTGAGCGAAGGCCAGATGTATATAGCCTATTGCATTTCGGTAGTACATATGTTTATTTATCTTATTATTTCTGTTGTTCAGATGAATAAAAACTCGAATAGCTACTATGAAATAGAATACACCTGGTTAAGACTATTGATTGGTGCTACGTTTTTAATCTGGTTGACATTCTTTGCTCAATTACTGATCGAAAAATTCATCACCTATCTTTCTGTTACTGTTGTGGCTTCAGTAGTGATTTATGGATTAAGTCTTTGGGCAGGAAAAAAGAGAAAACTATTTACAGAACCAAAAAGAAAATTAGGGAGCGAAGTTCAATTCAATCTAAATACTATTGGAAAAAAAATCGAGACTTTGCTAAAGCAGGAAAAAGTATTTAAAAATTCAAGACTTACTATTAAAACAATTAGTGACTCTTTATCAGAACAGAATTATTTAGTTTCTCAAGCAATTAATGCTTATTTCGGAAAGAGCTTTCCTGAAGTTTTAAATGAATATCGGGTTGAACATGCGGCCCGACTTATCAAGTCTGAAGTTTCAGAGAATCTTTCTATGGAAGGTATAGCCAGGGAAAGCGGCTACAATTCGGTTTCAGCTTTTTACAAGGCCTTCAAGAAAATTAAAGGAATCACCCCTGCTAAATTCAAAGAGTAATTTCTTCCTGATTCGCAAAAGTGGAGACATTTTAGGAATCTCTTATTGCAGATTCTACGTATTAACATAGATATTGCCTCAAAAATCTCTTATGGTTCAAAGAAGGCAATTTTTAAAATCGGTAGGAGCCCTTTCAGGCTATTTTATTGTATCTGCAATATTGCCTTTTCATGGCTGTCAACGAGAGCATAAACATAGCAATCGCAGTTTTTCCTTTCCTCAAGGAGTGGCTTCTGGTGACCCAACAGAAAATTCTATAATCCTTTGGACACGTATAGTTGAAAAACCATCTCTGGATAAGTCTGGTACTCCATTAGAATTATTGAACAGCATTGCAACTATAGTACAGGTATCTACTCAAAAAGATTTTAAAAATGTCATAGTTGAAAAAGAAGTTCAGGCTAACGCAGAAGATGATTTCACCATTAAAATTTTGGTTAAAGATTTAAAACCAAACACCACCTATTATTATCGTTTTCTTGTAGGAAAGGATATTTCTGAACCTTTAGGGCGCACCTTCACCGCTCCTAAATCGACAGATAAAACACCTTTTAATTTTGCCTTTGTGTCTTGTCAACATATCCAGTTAGGATATATGACACCCTACCGAAGAATGATTCATGAGGACCAGCAAAAACCAGAAGATGAACAAATAAAGTTTATTCTGCATTTAGGTGATTTTATCTATGAGGAGTACTGGCACCCTGAAGAACGAAAGGAGGGTGCTTTTTTAAGAAGAAAATTAAAGGATAATATCCGTTTGCCTGATGGGGGTAAATCTGGTACATTACGATATCCAGTTTCATTGGCAGACTATAGACATTTGTATAAGCTCTACATTTCAGACCCCGATTTAAAGGCAGCACGAGCGCGTTGGCCATTTATTTGTGTTTGGGATGACCATGAATTTTCCAATAATAGCTGGCAATCCACCGAATTTTATGATGAAGAATTGCCTGCTCAAAAACGAAAAATGGCTGCCAACCAGGCTTGGTTTGAATACATTCCAGCCATGCTCGTAAAGGACTTTACATATGAGAAAGTAGAAAATAAATCAATTGAAGTATTTGATGAATCGTTTTTAGGGCTGGAAGAAAACAATATTAAAGCCATTGATTCGCTGTTCATTTATCGTTCCTTTAGGTGGGGTAAATTGGCAGATTTTGTGCTGACAGATAACCGTTCCTTCCGTGCTGCCCCAGTACCTAGCGATGAGTTTGGTGCTCAAGTGAAAAACCGTGCTGCATTCTGGTTTACACCAGAAGAAGTGATTCCTGTTTTGGATGGAGGTAAGCATTACAACAACGGAAATCCACCAGATTACATTTCTTTCGATAACAAGCCAATACCAAATTACAGAAAAAACAAACCCACTGGAACGGTATTGGGAAGCAAACAAAAATTATGGTTTAAAGAGACCATGAAACAATCTGAGGCGGTTTGGAAACTTTGGGGAAATTCTTTTGGTACTATTTCCAGACGTGCCGATTTTCAAAACCTGCCTGATAAATGGAAGCAACATTGGAAAAGCAAGAGCTATGGCGTTTATGGAACAGATGATTGGATTGCATTTCCTTCAGAGCGAAAAGAGCTACTCAATTTTTTTAGTGATAACAACATCAATAACTTGATTTCACTATCGGGCGATCGACACAATTTTACTTGCGGAAAGCTACTGGTTAATGAAAATGACCAGAATGAAAAACCCAAGGGCATTGAATTTGGTGTGTCGTCTATTACCACACCTACTTCTTTTGAATCTCGGGAGTACGTCAGTTCACGTTGGGATACTTTGCGCGAACTTTATGTGTATAAAGGCAATCAACCCATGCTGAATATGCTACACCATTATGGGGTAGCATCATGCCTGGAATTTTTGAAAACCCAAAATATAGACAAGACCTTGCTGAAGAAAAATGAAGAACTAGGGCATTATCTAAAATTCATTGATACGTCCTCTCATGGTTATGCCATAGCCAAGGTTACTGAAGAAACCTTTATGGTAGAATATAATGCTTTTGACAGACCAATAACAGATGATAAAAGTTTAGATGGGCCGACCATTATTTACCAAGTTGAGTTTACCGTGAATTCAGCTATAAATAAAGAAGTACCGGGTATTAAAATAAATAAAACCAAAGGAAAGTTACCCATTCCTTACACAAACCTAAAAGTTTGAACTAAATACCACACTTATGATAAATAAAGAACTATTAACAAAGAATTTTCCTGAAGAAGGCATTGGATTGCTTCGAATCAGTTTTGGGTTGATGTTGGCCATAGCACACGGATATCCAACAGTTAAAGGATTATTATCAGGTGCTACCGATTACCCAGACCCTCTTGGGTTAGGTGGTCAATTATCGATGGGACTCATGGGGTTTGCCGAATTTATTTGTGCTTTGTTAGTTACTTTGGGCATATTCACCAGAGCATCTTTAATCCCAATAATTATAGGATTCATTACTGCTTTCTTTATTTTTCATGCGAATGATCCTTTTGGTAACAAAGAAATGGCATTCCATTATTTAATTGTCTTTGCAGTACTATTCATCACTGGCCCTGGAAAATTCACTTTGAGCTCATTTAAAAGAGCTTTATAAAAAAATTAAACCATGAAAAAAATAATACTGGTCTTGCTTTGTGGAATACAAATCTCTTGCGCACAGGATAATCTCACAGAAGCCAATAGACTAAAAGGGGAAGCTGCCATTTTAATGAAAGCCAAAGATTACCAGGCAACCATTAATGCAGCAAAACAAGCTCTTGTGGTTTTTGAAAAAAATAAAGACACTATAAATAGTGCAGAAACCTTGTACTTAATGGCTCGAGCCTCAGCTTTATCAAAAGATTTTGAAAGCGCTGTGAAGTATGGCGAGAAAGGAAGTCAGTTGTGCCTACTTAAAGAAAACTATCCTTTAGAATATAAAATTAATCACACTTTGAGTTGGGCGTATTTTACTTTAGGTAAAGACTTTTCAGAAAATTTAGAACATCAAAAGCGGCAGTTGTATGTAGTGAATCAAATGGATGACGAGAAAGCCAAAGCATTAGTGTACAATAATTATGGATATGATACAACTGTTTCAGGCACCATTTCGCTAGACAGTACCATTGCATATATGAAATTTGCGAATGACTATTATGCTAAAGCTGAAAATAATAAAGGACGATGGTATACCTTAATGAATCTTACCTGGCAATACCGATTAAAAAATGATTTACAAAAATCTGAACATTATGGCAGGCTTTCGGCCCAACAGGCAAGAGCAGATAATGATCGACATGCCATTATTGAAGCCAATACCAATTTAGGGGAAACACTTCTCTATCAAAACAAACTGCAGGAAGCGGCTCCTTATTACGAAGAGGGCTTGAAATGGAGCAATCAAAAAGAGGATAGAGATACGTTTGTCTTTGATGTTTACTATTCAAAGTACTTATGGAAGAAAGGGGAAAAGAAAAAAGCAATTAGTGCTGTGAAGAAAGCTATTAAATTTTTAGAAACGAGTGAGGTGTTCTATGAGATGTTAGGGCGTGCTTTTCTTGCAGACTATAGCTACCAATCAAATAATTTTACTGAAGTTAAAAAGCAATTAGAGGTTTTTAATAATCCTCGAAGTAACTATATATCGCTCGAAGCAAAAACGCTTGCAAAAATTACCGAGGTTAAATTACTATCTAAAGAAAGTACGATAGAAACTAAAGAAGTTTTGAAAGCTGTTTCAAAAAAACTAGAAGAGGTTGGAGCAACACAACTTATAAATCAGGTTATAGAGGCCGAAAAGATAATTAATAAGCAATGAAAATTTTTGAATCATTAGAAAACCTAGAGGAAAAACTCATATCCACAATAAATGATATGACCGAATAAGAAATAATGAGCATTACTACTTATGATTTTATCATCGATGCATATAACGGTAATTTCTTTTAAGAACTTTAAGAAATGGTATAACGCTTTAAGGACTAGCACATTTCCGGAAAATCTATGAATATTTACAACATAGGTACATTACAATTTTTACAGACTATAACTTTTCTGACATAAAGAGATTTTTGCTGTTAGTTTATGAGATCAGATGGACATACGGCGAATTCTTTTTTGAAGCACTTAGAAAAGTAAGAGGGATTAGAAAACCCCGCCTGAAAGGCAATTTCGGCAATAGTATTCTGTTGACTCAGTATAAGTTCTTTGGCACGATGCAAACGCACCGAGCAAATCAATTGATTAGGAGATTTATTGGTAATAGCTTTAAGTTTACGCTGCACTTGTCGCTCACTAACACCTATTTCCTTACAGAGCATTTCTACACCAAAATACTCATTACTCAGATGATTATCGATGCTTTGAAATACATTTTCCAGAAAAGAATCTTTTTGAGGAAGTCTATTAAGGTTGTTGGGCCTCGGCTTTTCGGCAACAGTAAATAGTAAAAGGGATTCACCAGATTCGGTTTCAAAAATTGTTTTGTATGGTGTAAAAAAGCGCCCATATATCTATAGCGCAGTTATTTGATATGGGCACCATAAAACAGGAATGTCTATACGATCTGTTACTATTTTGACTATATATTTTTCTTTATATCATTTATTATATATTCTTCCCAATTTAATTCTACGTAATATGTTTTGAGGTATTCTTTAACAATTAAAATATCTTCTTTGGCCGTTAAATCGGGAACATGTTCAGAAAAAGGTATTCCTATAGCTGTTTTCGGATGTTTTTTCAACATATTTAAAAGAACTGTTGGTAGTTCTTTTTCATTTCTTTCTGGATGAACAGGGCAATTTTTTAAAAACTGATATATTATTTTTCCATTAAATTTAAATGCGTTCATACTTACCCGTATTTTTCCTTGAACATCTACCAACATATTTATTATATCTTTTGATGGTTTTTCGACGATATCGAGTAAAAAGTCATTTTCGTCGAGTTTTGCTACTGCAAAACGAGAAATTCTCTCTAATGGGAAATCAAATGCATCTCGATCATAGCTTATAAAAGCATTCGTATGCTTTGTTTTTCGTAATGCATATAGTGCTTCTATAGAATATAAATTGTCGCTATTACATACTGTGTAATCATCATCATTTAATTCTGGATACTGCTCAACAGCTTGAAATAAGGCATCAGCTGTCCCGAATGGCTTCATTCTTCCTTTTGGTATATACTGTATCGCGAAAGAAATGTGTAGCCCATAAAAATCATTATCTTTGTCGTTATTTCCATAAAATTCTTTGAATAATTCTCCCTCTTCATTTATAACTATAAATATTTTTTTATACCCTGCCCATTTTGCATTATACAGAAGATAATCCATAAGTGGTCTTCCGTTTGGTCCTACGCCTATGAGTCCTTTACTTCTCCTATTAGCTTGTGCTATCTCTTCTTTACTTAAGTTATTCGTATCAGTAGGTCTTTTCATTCTTGAAGATGCTCCTCCTGCTAATATGATTAAGTTATTATGCATTTCTTATGTTTGTTTTATTGTTTTTCAATATTCTAGCTCCTGGATCTACTCTTACCTGGTATGCATCTTTTGCTCCTGCCTCGATCGTATTATTAATAACTCCTTGTATTTTTTCTTTTGGTGCAAGCACAACAATACTGCCTCCTTTTCCTGAACCAACTATTTTGGCACCATAAGCTCCTGCATTTAAAGCTCCTTCAATCATAGTATCAATTCTAGGAAGTGTTATTTTTAAAACATCTCTTAATATTTTATGGTGTTCATTCATCAATGTTCCGATTTTTTTAAAATCTAGATCATTTTTTTTAAACTCTACAAGGGCTTTTTTTGTGATATCATAATTAGAAATAGCTGCATATAAATAAGGGGATAATCTATCAGGAACATAATTTAAATATCGCTCTAAATGTTTTTTCTCGGCTTTTTTTATATCAAAATTTCGTTCTTTTTCTTTAACCTTATATATTGCCAACCAAGCTTTTTCTCTTAACTCTTTCAGTAATCCAATCGTTTTTTTGGGAATTCCTGATTCCCCAATAACTATTCCTTCTAATGGTTTATGTATCAATTCGTATGAAAAATTATCACCTGTTTCCAGGTAAATAATACCACCTAATCCAATACTATATTGATCCATTTTTCCTCCAGGGCTTCCTTGTTCTACAACTTCCGCTTCATAGGCTATTTGAGAAATAAGCTCGGGAGTAACGATAGCATTGATTCCAAAAGCTTCTATCAAAAATTGCACCCAGGAAATTACCACTGCAGATGAACTGGATGTTCCTGCATTGATAGGTAAATTACCCGATATCGTAATATCATATCCTCTGTTTGGGATACAACCGTATCGTTGCAAAACTTTTAATGCCGAGATTAGATGATCTCCTTTTTCAACTTGATCAATTTTTTTGTGAATATCAATTATCCTTTCTTTATGAATATCTGGTTTCTTAATATTAAAAACCCGAAGCTCATTTTCTACTGCGATTAATTTGATATGCCTATCTATTGCACAGGCAATAATAGGTAGTCCTAAATAATCTTGGTGATCTCCAAATAAGCAGATTCTACCAGGAGCTAATGATATGATGCTATTTTTTTTGGCATTCGATTTTAAAATATCCTTTTTCACACTTTATATATTTTTAAATATTCTATATTTAATCGACTATTCAGGTACAAGTAACCAAAATATTAATATGCTTCCTTTTTAGGAAATCCCCTCACAATATGGGATTAAAACTCAAACGTTATCTTATCACCATCAGGCGCAACCCCTGTTTTACTACGCCAAACATCTGCATCCGGTTCTCCTACTTTTATACTATAAGAAGCTTTCTTATTAAAGACTTTGGCTTTAAAAGTGTTTTTATTAATCCTAATTGAATACACTATTTCTTTGGTTGCTTCATTAATTATCTGAATTACCGGTTTTTCAATACCTATAATTTCTATTTCCGGTAATATTGCTCGTGCTTTGCGTCCATAATTTTCTTCTTGTTTTATGGTAATAGGCCATCCGTCATATTGTATGTTTTCTCCTAATTGTGGTTTTGCGTGTCTTGGCCAACATTCGATACTGATAGTTCTTTCTTTTTTATGTAAGCGTATTAGTCCGTATCCTGTCGCTCTATCATAAAGTTTTGAGGGTTTCTTACCAGTAAATAATGGGTTAGACACAGCGTGTACTGTCATTTTATTTCCAAAACCATCTTCATATTCTCCAGTATATCTTGGTTTCTTTGGGTTTCTATTTTTACCTCCTTTTGCCGGATACCATCTTCTTGGCCAATGATTTGTAATTGAAGGAACACATAATGCATATCCACTATCATTCCATTCATCCAGTCCATATTGAATGGTTGATCCTAAATGTTGATCTCCTGCTAAGTGAAAAGCAAATCCTTTTCGAATGGCTTTAATGGCCTTGTTCCTGCCTGTTTGTGGCCATCCATTAGAATCCAGATCGGCTACAGGTCTATCATTAATAGGATAATCCCCTTTATTCATTATTCGTAAACTAGGAATTACTGCTCCCGACATGGCCTCTTCGGGTAAGGTGGCTACGTTAGCAAAAATAGTTTGCGATAGTAATATCTTCATCTCTGCCCGATAACTCCAATCTGAAGCCCAATGTTCTAAAAATGATAGTTGTCTTTCTCCAAGAAGTCTTGCGCTTGGAACATCCCCTCCTTTTTTAATATCAAATTTTTTATTCTGCACCCAACCATTCTTTATATCTGCTTTTGGCAAATGCTTTTTTGGAGCTGATTTAAATTTTCGATCCTCAAGAATAGCAAAACTAATGCCTCCATATACCATATCTGTATAATAGGTACCAATGCCTTGCTCTACGGGAGTGGGATCATAAGGATCTGGGAGGTGACTCGTTTGTGTTCTCTCTACCATTTTGACCCAGGAGGCAGGCATTTTGTATCCTCCGGCATCCTGAGCTTTGGCACCTTGTCCATACTCTTTGGGAGTTGCCTTACCGTTTTCTCCCCATATATTACCATGGTACACATCATGATCATCTGTAATACTAACAGTCGGTCGATCTTTCATTAAATCTCTATATGCCCAACCATATAAATACCACTTACGTAAATAATCTAATGTTGCCTTATCGTATGGAGCTCTCTGGGCCCCATATCCTCCATTTGATTCATAGAGCTGATCTCCGGAAAAGAACAAAACATCAGGATTATGGTATTTTACCTGTTCGAATATATCGGTATTCGGAAACCCTAAATGATCATTACCTGTAAATCCAGCGATTACGATTTCATCCTTTTCAATAGGTTCTTTTCTTATAACTCCACTCCAATAAAATTCTTCTTTCGATTTATTTCCTTTATTTATATTATAGGTTAATCTATACGGAATATCTTTTTTAATATTCCAATTTTCTATTCTAAACGTAGCTGTACGTGCATCTTTATCTATATCACTCTCCAGTATTGTTTCCCACTGATCGTTTTCTTTTGTCTGTAACAATACCTTTTCGGTATTAATTGTAACCGGAGCCATTTGAGCTGTTAATTTCAGTACTCCTCTACTAAGTGTATATTGACTAAATAGTATGGGTCCAAACACACATTCGTTACATTCTTTTAATTTACTTCCTGATAGTTCCCAATTTTTAAAGGACACACTTTTTTTATTACGATTAGGAGCTTTCTTTTCGGTATTATAATGACTTACCAAAGCTACATCTCCTATTAGTTTTTCTGACTTAATTCCTTTCCTTACCAATTCGGCAAGAACTTCTTTTGATTTTGGATCTAGAATCGAAACTTTTATTTGATATTCATTTTCGATTTGGATTACATCTAACCTCAGATTTACCCCTTGTTGTAAAGCCTTTTGAATTTTATCATTCTTACTATTTTCTTCAGGAAATTCTTCTATAAATAAATTTCCGGAAGTGGTCACTCCAATATGTAATCCTTTACCAAAAACTGCGTCATCCCGATAATCATTGAATTCTCCTTTGGCTCCTATACTAAATCCAACCCAGTTTATGTTTTTATCGGATTCCTCTATACTAAAAAGCTTGAGATCAACATTCATCTTCAAATCACCAGTTGTGGTATCTAATTTTTGCGTTAATAAGTGAACATTCCTGTTTTTACCGTTCACCAGACACACTAATTCTCCATTCGTTACTTGCCAATCCTGCATGGGGTTTGACCAATATTCTGGTCCGATCCAAGTTCTTGCTTTTGTTGTAGTAAAATCACTTCTAAAAATCAAGTCCTCTTTTTTGTTCTCCAAACAACTGGTAAATATTATTGTGTTTATAAGTATCAGGATCTTAGCAATCGTTTTCCAGAAAATATTTTTTTTCATAAATTTTGTTATTATTTAGGCTTGTTCATCGTGATAAGTAGATGAAACATTGTCTTTTGGGTTAAAAAATATCCTAATCATTATTCAACAGTATAATCTTCATTTATTTCTACTGGAATCGGCGCGTTTTTATTTTTTCTAAAAGTTTCTAAATCCTTTATTAACTCTAACACCTTTTCGGGGTGTTTTTTTGATAGGTCTGTCTGTTCCTGTAAATCTGTTTCTAAATTATATAACTCGAATTCATTATTCTCAAAATATTCATGCAGCTTCCATTTCCCTTTTCTAATGACACTGCCAGGACGGGTTCTAAACAAGGTATCCCTAGCCTCATCCTTTATTGGATCAACTCCTTCTAAATAAATAGGAAAATGCCAAACCAAAGCTCTCTCTTCTATTTCTTGATTGCCTACTAAAAATGGTAATAGCGATATTCCGTCTAAATTATATTTATTTTTATCATTTACCACATCCATAAGTGTTGGAAAAATATCCATTCCGGTTATGGGTACATCTGTTTTTCTATATTCTTTAATTTTATCTGGCCATTTAACAATACAAGGTACTCGTATTCCTCCCTCATAATACGAACCTTTCCCTGCTCGTAAAGGGAATTGCGAGGAAACATGAGCTAACCCTCCATTATCTGAAAGAAAAATCACAATGGTATTTTTTTCTATTTTTAATTCTTTTAATGTATTGAGTAATCTACCTACATTCTTATCCATACTTTCTACCATTGCCCCATATTTGGCGTTGAATCTTTTATCCTTATTTATTTTGGTTTCATATTTTGTTATCAACTCTTCTTTTCCTTGTAATGGTGTGTGCACTGTGAAATATGGCAGATATAGAAAAAATGGCTTTGTTTTGTTTTTGTTTATAAAACCAATAGCTTCATTGGTAAGTCTATCGGTCAAATATTCCCCATCTTCACCATCCTTTAAAGTGCTGTTTTTATATGGGCTAAAATATGATTTAGGATGTCCGGCCCGAGTTCCTCCTATATTAACATCAAATCCTTGAGTCTGAGGATCTTTTCCTAAATGCCATTTTCCTATAGAAGCACTGACATATCCATTTCTTTTTAGTGCTTCAGCTAATGTAAAAATACTGTCATGTAAGACTGTTCTATTTTCTGTTGGGATTAATTTTCTGTCTTTCGATTTTCCTCGTTTAGAAGAACCAACAGTATAAATACCATGTTCTGGTGTATTTCTGCCCGATAGGATACAGGCTCTGCTTGGTGCACAGTTTGCTGCAGGCGCATATGCATTACTAAATTGAACTCCTTCGGTTGCCAATCTATCCAGATTAGGAGTTTCATACACAGGATTTCCCATAAAACTGGGGTCACTCCACCCCAAATCATCCACTAAAATGAATAAAATGTTGGGTTTGGCTGGTTTTTGAGCATTATTTTTCTGAATCAAATCACAGCCAATATAACTACTGCTTATTAGCATTATAAAAATAATTTTCACAGAAATTCTCATATCCCCACTTTCTTATTTTATTTAAAATTAATATCATTTCACAGATTCGAGTTTATACTGCTTTTATATTATTAATTTAGGCTATAGTTTAGATTTGCGTTGGTATTTTTAACCAATGAATCTTTTATCCCATCCCCAACCCTTCCCAAAGGGAAGGTGGTCAAAAAGTCCTTTCCTTTGGAAAGGATTTAGGATAGGATACATTGCTATTTATCAAGCAAATAAATATCTTACAATCATCAACGCAAATCTAAACTATAGCCTAAATTCAAAAGGTTCAGCTTTCTTTGGATTATTAACCACAGATTGCTAGTCTATAACCTCACAGGTTTTAGAAACCCGTGATATCTTCTATAATTATATTACATTTTTTGACGCCTCTACATTCAGTTTAAGCAATAATTATTTTACAAATCTTATATGTTTTTTATCGCTTTTAGTTTTAGAATAAATATACATAGTATACATACCCGATTGCAAGCTTGATATATCCACTGAAGTTACATCTCCATTTAATTCTCCTGATAAAACCTTCTTTCCTTTAACATCAAAAACACTATAGGTGTCCCCTGTCATAAATTCTTTGTACTGAATATCAATATAGTCTTGGGAAGGATTTGGGTATACCTTAATAGAATTATCCTTTAATTCGTTATCTGATATGCCCAAAGTTCTTATATTACCAGTGTCTGTATCTATTATTTTCCATAGTGCCTTGTCGTTACCTGTAAAACTTCTCGTCTTCAAGACACCGGCAGCGTCATAGAGATACATAGCTGTCTTCTTATTTTGTATCCAAAAATGACCATTCCCCGCATCTACAAACCTCCAACGCATCCAATCTCCTTGTGTATTTTGCTGAATAATAGTTGTATAATTATTAGTATCAACGGGCCTAAAAGACATTGTAGAGAATTGATTTTCAAATAAAAAATACCCATCTCCCTGATCGATTGATTTCCATTGTACTGTATTTCCTGTAGTACCGACATTAACCATATCCAGATTATCACCAGAGTTCTGGCTATCTGTCGCCAGTATATTACCACTTAATACATTTTCTAAAGAAAAAGTATCTCCACCAGGGTTTGTACCTGTATTATTATACTCATTGAGTATTTCCTGATCTGTAAGTTCCCTTCCGTACACCTTAAATTCATCCATTACACCTACAAATGGAGTATATTTTTTAGGTTTATAGGTACAAATCCCTAGCGCTCCAGAGGTATACCTATCTCCTTCGGGTTTTCCTTTAATAATGCTACCTGGTTCAAGAGAAGTTTGACCAACAAGAACTCCATTTAAATAGCCTTTTGCTTTATTAGATACTCTGTCTATTACAAGTGCAACGTGAAACCATTGATTGGCAGATAAAACAGGCCCTATAATACTTTTCAGATCTCCTATATCACTCGATGCGTTGGGTGATAGTTGTTCTGCTATTTCAAAATTAATTTGCTTTGTACTTTTATCCATAAAAATATTATAGCCGCTTATTAATTTATTAATTGCAGTAGAAGAGTTAGAAATAATATGACAATTACCGCCACCATCATTTACAGAATATGCATCTAAATTGAACCAAATAGATACAGTATGACCAATACTAAAAGGATCTATCACATCACCAAAAGAAACAAAGGCTCTACCTTTATCATCATTATCGTCGTCTGCTGTTGGTAGTTTTGGAAATACCCAACCATTTCCTATTTTCCCCTGGGTAGTGGTTCCATCAAAATTAATAGACTCTCCATCTAAATTTGCAGTTGTTTGATCCTGAAGAATATTCCCTGCCTGTTCAAAATCATATCGCATCAGTAAATCTCCATCACTCACATCTACTTGAACCCAGGTGGTATTAAATAATACGCCATCAGAAATAGTATAATTAAATTGATCTCGTCCCTTAAAATTAGATGCAGGAGTATAGATTAATGAGCCATTACTTAAGATTACACTCCCTCCGTGAGGAGTGGTAGCATCAAAAGTTGAAATCTTCACCGGGTCTCCGTTAGTATCAAAGTCATTTAATAATACTCCAATGGAAACAGCAGTATTAGTAGTAGTATTAACCAAATCTGGTGTAGCATAAGGATGTACATTCCAACCATATGCTGTATTACTTGCAACAGGCAATCCTCCTGTAATACTTGCACTATTTTTATTATAAATATGAGCTTGATTTGTGGTAGGTCCAAACCAGGAACCTCCTCCAGACATAATATCTCTTGGATACACAAAATGCCTGCCTCCCCACGTATGGGAAACCTCATGATTCAATCCTGAATTATCATCTAATCTTACAGGAACTCTTGTAAAATTACCACCTGCTAAATGTTTTCTTGATTCAAAAGCAATTGGATTTCCTTCATTAACTGCCGTAAATACCAGGTGTTGAAAAGGAATTGAATTTGGTTTTACTCCTGTAGCTCCAGGATTATCACCTAAACCATTATTTCTCCAGGTGGTTTTGGTGTCTTGTGGACTTTGATGTAAATCTGTATCAACTCTTCGTATTACACCTGTCATTCTATACTGCACGCCTAAATCTCTTGCAAACTGAACATCTAATGCGTTAGTGGCATGCTCTAATATTGCGAATGCTTTTTGATCATTGTTATTTGCTTTTTCTGCAAACCACTCGGGTTCTACATCATAAGCTACTTGCATTTTCATCATTCCTCCTCCGGAAGGTATCATTTTCCAACCGTGTGGGCTTCCTCCATTTGCTACAGGACCTGATCCATTTCCTGGTTGAGGAAAAGGAGCATTATTAATTGTCGGGACCCAATCTTGAGATTTTTTATTTATTTCAGAAAAATCATGAGCTACTTGTCCTCCTCCTAAATTTATACTCGCCTGTCCAGTGGTTAAGTTAAGAGTGATAGGCAAATCTTCTACCTGCCATAAATATCGAATTCCTTCTTGTACAAAAGCTGACATGGTGGTATTCCCTGGCCAAACAATTGCAATTACCTGACTATTTGGTTCTTCCTGTATACTTCCTCTATAGGTTCTCACAGGATAATTGGCATTATTTAATGTTTTCTCTATAAAGTTATCAGGATCTGCCCCTCTGGGATGACCTGCTTCACCTGCAGAGTACGATTGTTCATCTACATAATAACGACAATGGCCTTGATCCCGAACATTATATTTGGTAAGATTAAGAGTTACCATTCCATCTACTACACGAGGCCCGGGAATCTGGATATTAATTTGATCTGGAAGCAACTGAGCTTCTATCACTTCTGAACTGACACATAAAATCACAGATAAAATCAATCTACAAAAGTTAATTCTAATAGTTTTCATAATAGTGAGTTTGGTTATTAATATTTTATAGAAATACATCACCCGTCTTTGAGCAGAAAATTTTCACTTAAAATTCTAAAACTAATTCTCTATTTCCTGTTATATACTTCTTCTATGGCATCCATTTTAAATCTTTCTATTTGAGGGGTAGTATGTTCGTTTTGTATGATTTTAAACAATTTTTCAATAACTTCCGGATGGTTTTTTGCAATATCATTGCGTTCTTCTATATCTTGATTAAGATTATATAATTCAATTTCTTTATTTCCTTTTTTTATATCCTTCCAAATAATTTTCCAGTTATCAATTCTAACAGCTGCCTGACCACCATACTCAGGGTATTCCCAATACAAATAAGGATGAGTGCTTTGTTCTCCATTATTGGTCATTATATTATAAAAACTAATCCCATCTGTACTTCGGGGTGAATCCATGCCTACGACGTCTGTTAGTGTAGGCATTACATCCCAAAATGCCGAAATATGATCGGTTTTAGTTCCTTTTTTTATTTTTTTTGGCCAACTAGCGATCATAGGAACTCTTATTCCTCCTTCGTGTAAAAATCCTTTACCTTTTCCATATTCACTATCAAATGGTCCTCCGCTTTTAAACCAGGGAGAGTCTGTACCTCCTATATAACTAGGGCCATTATCAGATGTAAAAACAATAAGAGTATTATCATATAATCCTTCTTTTTTTAAATAATCTATTAATTTTCCAATGTTTTCATCCAGATATGAAACCATAGCGGCATAAGTAGCATGAGGGTATCTAGTAGGAAAGTAACTTCCTTTTTTCTCCCCTTCAAAGAAATAATATGGTTCTTCATCACCAAATTTATTGACGTAATAATCTACCCATTTTTTAGGAGCTTGCAACGGTAAGTGAGGGATTGGACTTGCCCAATACAAAAAGAAAGGTTCTTTTTTATTTTCTTTTACAAACTTCATTAATTTTTCGAAAGAAACTGTTGGCGAATATATGGGTTGATCGTATCTTTTGTAGGAAGCTATATCAAAGGGATCTTCTCCTTTTTTTAATGCTGTACGAGGAGAAATAGTATCATTTGCCAGATGATATCTTTTTTCATTTTCGTATAGATGTACGGGATTATACGTGTGAGCCTGGCGTTGACAATTATATCCAAAAAAGTAATCGAACCCCATTTTGGTAGGTATAGATTCTGTTTGTGGTGCTCCTAGTCCCCATTTACCTATCATACCTGTTTTATATCCCGATTCCTTCAATAATTTTGCGATTGTTATGGTCTCTGATGGTAATGGTCTTTGGCCTTCTAATGTTGAGTCTCTGATCACTTTTTTATAATTCCACACATCTCCTTTTTCTCCTCTGGAATCCCATTCGTCATTTCCTCTTATATAAGAATGCCCCATATGTTTTCCTGTCAATAAGACAGAACGAGCTGGTGCGCAAACCGGAGCTCCTGAATAATGTTGAGTAAATATCATCCCATCTTTTGCCAAATTATCAATATTAGGAGTCTCTATTTTTGTTTGCCCGTAAACACCTACCTCTCCATATCCAAGATCATCTGCCAAAATATATATGATATTAGGTTTGGATTCTACTTGTTTGACTGGTATTTCCTGTTTTTGCTTTGGGTTACAGGAAGTCATAAAGAATACTCCCAATAAAGAATAAAATATATGAGGCATCAATTTCATAGTGGAATTCATTTAATACTAACTAAAAATTAATAATCATTAATCTGTTGTACATTCTTCAAAATGTACAACGGGTAATCATTATATACTTACCAGCTAGTTAGAAAGATGTCTTGTGGGGTAATTATCTTATTGTAGGGTGTTTAAAATATCCTTCTAACGCTAGTGACTACTCTAATTTCATCACCATCCTGGGTTTTGTTCCAGGTTTGGGTTTAATACAATCTGATCAGAAGGAAGGGGGAATAAGTAATAATGTTCTGGAAACGAAGGTGGTGATCCTGGTACTAATTGCACATATCCTTCAGATGCTCCATTTTGGATCGGTACTTTATTATTCTGGCTGGCTGCGGTTATCCATCTCCCTAATTTTACTTCGGCAGCATAATGCATTTTTTTCCACCTCCTCAGATCCTCTCTTCTAAACCCTTCTGCCATTAATTCTACCGCTCTTTCTCTTCTGATTTCGAATAAAACGGGGTCTACAGAAGCATCTCTTGTCGGATCAAAGCTTGCATCAATATCACTTAAGGTCATTGGGGCTACGTCTCCTCGTACTCTTAGTCGGTTAATGGTTATATCGGCTATAGATTGATCAAATTGTCCCATCTCAAATTTAGCTTCTGCATAATTCAATAAAACTTCCCCCATTCTATATATAGGTGCATCTGCAAAATCTCTAGAAGAGGTTCCTGTGTTATATTGATTATAATGTCTCCACACTCTATACCCTGAAAAAGTTCTGTTAAATCCAGCTACTCTATTCTGATTAAAGTTTGGAACTCGGGAAACCACATTACCTCTCCAATTTAAATCGGGTAATGTTTTATGTAAATTATCACTTATTGTTTCGTAGATTGGAAAATACTCCTCATCTTCTGGATTTCCTGTAGATACCCAGGTAGTATTACTAGTTCTGGTAACAAAGTAAGGGGCAGGAGTCATATATAATAATCTATTGTCCCGGTTTCTAAACTCGGCAAACATGTCGATGTCTCCTTCAAAAAGAGGGCTATCCCATCTTGTTCTTCCATCTTTACATAAAAATTTATCTACTCCTTTTCTGGTTATATCCCAGGTAGAATTTGATGCTCTAAAAGTAGTAGACATATTAGACCAGTTTTCTAATTCATTATATACTTTATACAATATAACCCCAGCTACACCTTCTAAAGATTCACTATTATGTAACTCATCAAATCTAGGATGTAAGTTTCCGAACTCTGACATTAATTTTTCAGAAGCTGTTATACTCGCTTGTAAGTACATAGCTGAACTACCCAAATTATGATATTTACGCCATGTTCCTTCAAACAAACCGAATTGAGATATAAATGCGTTGATAACATTGGCATCGATAATTTTTCCTTTATCGGCACTCCCTGCAGGTTTAATATGTTCTTCAGCCCACAGTAAATCCCGTAACATATTTGCTGCTACTTCATCTCTGGGAGTTCTGGGGGAAAATAACTCTTCTGACTCTTCTGTCAATGCAAACTCTAACCACGGAACTGCTCCGTATTTTTTTAACAAATTAGAATACTCAAAAGCTCTAAAAAACAACCCGACACTTCTCCAATGCTCTTTATCTACATCGCTTAAATCTGAGTTTGGCACATTATCCAATAACAAATTGATTTTTCGGATAGATCGATATGGTTCTGCCCAATCCTCATCTGCTGAAGGAACAATTACCCTATTCCATAAATAATCTTTTCCTACACTATTTGGCGCCTGTTGAATTAAATCAGCCTCTGCTTCTGCATCTAAACCAAATCCACTGGCAGGTCTTGTTTCATTTTGTACATCCTGATCAATATTTATTCTTGTGGTTTCATTATGTGCCTGAAATCTTTCATAAAATTGCCAGGTATAGGCTTGTATCGAATTATTATTACTAAAGGTACTTTCTACTGACAATTCATCTTTAGGTAATTTATCCAAAAAATCATCATCACAAGCTATGGTTAGTAATAAAACTATTACTATCGCTACTATGTTATATTTATTTTTCATCATCACGTGTTTTTTTGATTAAAAAGATAATTGAGCTCCGAATGCAAAATTTCTCATTCTAGGATATATCGCTTCAGATACAATTTGATCGGGATGAATACCTTTAGGCAAACTTTTAAAAGTATGTAAATTTTCTCCACTTAGATATATACGCATTTTTGTGAGCTTAATTTTTTCTAATAATGACTCAGGTAGACTATATCCTATGGTTATATTATTAATTCTTAAATAAGATGCATCTGCAAGGTATTTCGTCTGGATTCTTCTACTTTCTCCATAATTACCTCTATCCCCAGATCTGGTAGTATTATCTCCATATATTCTAGGATAATAAGCATTTTGATTTTCTGGAGTCCAATAGTCCAATTGATGCTGGTACACATAGTCGAATTGACTAAGGTAAGGCCAGAATTTGTCTCCACCTAAAACCCTATCTCTTTTTCCTACTCCTGATAAGGCAAAGGAGAAGTCAAAACCTTTATAGGCAGCCGTTCCATACATACCATAAATATACCCTCTGTTATTATTACCTATTATTTTCTGATCTCCTGGCTCTCCTAGCGTATTCGTTCCGTTTGTAATAACACCATCTCCATCTAAATCTGCATATTTAATATCCCCAGGATACGGTACATTTCCGCTTTCATATCCTACAACGCCTTCTTTTAATTCGCGATCAACACCTGTTAGTGTTACAGGATCTATTGTGCCCTCGACAAAATCATCTATAGTATAATACCCTTCTGTGACATACCCCCATATTTCTCCTACTTCTTGTCCTACATAATAATTTTGTACTATATTATTACTGCTTCCTTCAATGACATTAGATGGTAAAAAGCCTGCAGGATTATCAAATCTGGTAATTTCTGTTTCGTTATTAGAAATATTAAAATTTAATCCATAAGAAAAGTCTCCAATATTGTCTCTCCAGGAGATTTCAAATTCCCAACCCCTGGTATCCAAATCGGCTGCATTTTGGTCTGGAGCAGTAGTACCTAATACATCTGGTAATTGTGCTCCCGGAAGTAACATATCCAACGTTTTTCTGCTATATATTTCAACGGTAGTTGCTAATCTATTATTCAAAAAAGCTGCATCCAATCCTAAGTTGGTGGTTTGTACGGTTTCCCAGGTTAAGTTTGAGCTAATTAACTGGCCAGGTTGAACTGTAGTATATCTTTCTCCTGTATCATTTAACAACCAGGTTTCTCTAGGTTCGAATCCTGCAATTGCAGGATAAAATTCTTGTACTGTGGTTGATCCTCTCTCAAATATTTTCTGATTTCCTACTTCTCCCCATGAACCTCTTAGCTTTAGCAAAGAAATCCAATCGATATTTTCCAGAAAACCTTCTTTCTTGATATTCCAGGCTGCAGAAAATGAAGGAAAGGTACCATAACGACTTTCTTTTGGGAATCGGGAAGATCCATCACGTCTGACATTTCCTTCTAAAAAGTATTTTTCTTTATAATTATACTGTAATCTTCCAAAGTATCCTAAAACTGCCCAATCTCTATAAAAATCAGAACCACCAAATGTTCCTATTGCCGTATTTATTGAAGGTAAATCTGTATTCAGAAGGTTCGTTCGTTCTATGGTAGTTCCCTTCTGTATGCCATTTTCTCTATTATGACCTATTAGCGCATTGATAGTGTGCGTTTCATTAAAACTCTTTGAATAACTCACATAAAGATTAAATGCAGTGTTTTCAAATTCACGAAATGTTTTTCTAACACTTGTATTTAAAGGATTTGAATTATTGGGAACAAACTGAGCTCTATTTACAGTCTCAAGTTGTGTATCTACCCTTTGAGTAGACCAATTTCCTCTTTCATAGGTAAGCTCTCCATTAATAGTTATATTTTGCAATGGATTATATGTTACTTTTTCAAATAATCGAATAACATCATCATTTCTAGTTGGGTGTGGCAATAAGCGTTCTAGATTATCGGGGGAATCAAAAGGTAATACCCTACCATCTTCTAGTGTAAAGTATCCAGTAGGAAGATACACTGCAGCGTTTTCTGTAGCCAGAAAGCCTCCTATCGGATTTGATCTTTTGCTTTTTCTATATAAAACATTAGTAGCCGACTTCAGGTTTTTTGTTATATCACTATCCAGAAAAGTATTGATATTGTATCTTGTAAATCGATCTTTATTGGTAACTATTATCCCATCCTGATCACTATAGCCAAAAGACATTCGGTAAGATGACTTTTTACTACCTCCACTAAATGAAAAATCATGAATACTTAATATTCCATTATTATTAAAGTGTTGTTCAATTGGATTTTGTTCTGTTAATGAGTAGTAAAAGCCATCTTCATCCAGAATTCTACCATTGGCAGGAAAATTATTAGGGTTTTGTCTATATTCTTCCAGATAATTAAGCCAGGTTGTGGTGTTTTGATTTGTAAAAAAACCTTCAACTCCAATAAAATCCAGCATACTTACAAAATCATATACAGATGCCTTCTCTGTTAGTTCCTGGGGTCTGCTAAAACTCACAGAAGTTTTGATATCGAATTTAATTTTCTGTTCTCTATTTGGTTTTTTAGTGGTTATTAAAATAACCCCAAAGGCTGCTCTTGCTCCATAGATGGAAGATGCAGCGGCATCTTTTAATATGGTAACATTTTCAATATCATTGGGGTTTATATCTGTAATAGCGATTTCTACATTATCCACAAGTACCAATGGATCTCCACCCCCATTTATAGAACCAAAACCCCGTAATCGTAAACTTGTTTGGGTATTTCCGGGTTGTCCTGAAGCTGTGATAACCTGTAAACCAGATGACACTCCCTGCAATGCTTGAGCTACATTTGTTAGCGGCCTGTCGGCCAATATTTCATCCATTTTAATCGTGGTGACCGCACCACTAATATTGGATTTTTTTTGGGTTCCAAAACCTACAACCAGTACTTCATCCATTATTTCTGAATTCAGAACTAGTGAAACATTAATACTGGTTTTTCCTGCAACTGGTATTTCCTGGCTTACATAACCAAGAAATGATATCATCAAAATATCATTTTCATTAACGTCGATTGAATACTTTCCATCAAAATCAGATGTTACGCCATTCGATGTTCTTTTTATTAATATAGTTGCTCCCGGCAATGGGATACCATTTTCGGCATCAGATATTACTCCTTTAATATTTTTTTCCTGTGCCCCTAAGGTAGTGGTAATTACCAGCAGTCCAAATAATATTATTTTCCCTATTACTTTTTTCATATAATTTGGTTTGATTTATCTATTTCAAAAACCACATTCTAATTATGCTATTTGTTATATCCTGGAACTTTTATTTCGTTGGTTAGGAGTATATTTTCAACACAGGCTCTTTTCTTTATTATTTTTAAAATCAATATGTATCCTTAATCCAATTATATGGCAGTCGTTTAATCCAGTTCCCTCTGGTGAAATCGGGAAAATCCTGCGGTTCTCCATTATTTTCAATCGACAATTCAGATAGTGGTGTTACTGCACTCCAGGCCGCTGCGTCATAAGCATCCATTGGTGGTTCGGTATTTTCTTTTACCGATTCTACAAAGGCATTCATAATATAAAAATCTATTCCTCCGTGACCAGCTTTGGTTGCACTGCTTCCATATTTTTTCCATAAAGGGTGGTCATATTGTTCTAACCATTTCTTCATATCTTCCCAGCCGTGTCCTTCTGTTGACCCCTCTATATGTATTCTTTTGGTATGGTAATCAAACTCTGATATCCCTTGTACTCCCTGAACTCTAAAACCTAATGAATATGGGCGAGGTAAATTACAGTCGTGAGTTACAATTATTGTCTCTTCTCTAGCGGTTTCAATTGTGGTCGTAATAACATCCCCTTGTTTCCATTTTAGCGCAGCATTAGGATGGTTTTTTCCGCCTTGGGGGTGATTCACTATATAATGATGTAATCCTAATGGTTTACTAGCATGTGAAGTCAAAGACACAAAACGATTTCCTCTATTAATATCAGCCATTGCAGCTATAGGACCCAATCCATGTGTGGGGTAAACATCAGCATTACGGAGTAATGAATGTTGTGTTCGCCATTTGGCTTCTGAAATTGCTTTTTCTCCAAATTCTACTCCCCCTCCATAGGGTTTTTTACCATCATTAAATTTAACAGCTCTTAAATCATGCTGATATCCACATCTGAAATGCACCAACTCTCCAAAAACATTTTGCTTTACCATATTCAATACGGCTAATACATCTCGTCGATAGTTTACATTCTCCAAGATCATTAAATGGGAGCCTGTTTGCTCATGTATGTTTACCAAATCCCAGCACTCTTCAAGCGTATTTGCTGCAGATACCTCTATACCAGTATATTTTCCCGCCAACATAGAATCTTTTGCCATACGAGTATGCCATAGCCAAGGAGTAGCTATTACTACGGCCTCTACTTCCTGAAGCTCTAATAATTTTCTGTAATCGTAATCACTCTTACCAAATACTCTAGGCTTTTTTTGATTAGCTTCATCAATTTTTTTTAATGCAATATCTATTCTTGCTGGATCTATATCGCAAATTGCACCTATATGAACATCATTCCTCTTTAATAAATTAACCAAATGATTTGTTCCTCGTAAACCAACACCGATTACTCCTATATTTATTTTCTCAGTATTATTGGGGCCTGTAGCTAGTCCAAAAGCCATGTTAGAAGTTAGTGTAATACCAGCCCCAGCTATTGTAGATTTTTTTATAAAGTTTCTTCGTGAATTCATATAGATGTTTTTGCTTATCAATTAAAGTTTTATTTTTAAAGCGTAACTGTAAAATTGTATAAGCAAATATGAGAGGTATCTATTCAAATTTTATGGAGTTTTTCATCAAATACAGTGTGATTTTTATGCAAAAATTAACAGTTGATGACTCACTCCCCCTTTTTTGATGAAAACCTCATCTATTACATATAATCATAGCAATTATCCGAAATCAAAACACATTATGAAATTTGCACTATAAATGTTAAATATCTGTACGATAAGTAGATCAAAGTGCTATTTATAGTATATTGAATCCATATTTGGTTAAAATTTTTATTTAAAAAATATATTTTAACCTTAATAATGAAGTGCGTTTTGAGCTGAATGTATAGTGAAATAAAGGGTGAAACTTGAAGAAAAAGTAATGATTTTATCAATCTTACATAACTCAGAAGCAAGCTCTTACAATCCAAGCGCAAAAGATAAATCACAGGATTGCATTATGCTTAAAATTGCTTAAATATAAAATATAGGAAGTTAAACACAATTATCTTGAAATTCATACCCCTATTAGAGTTTTTCAATCTGAATAAGTATGTCTATTTATCAAAAGTAAGTTTGATAAACCTGATGTTCTTTTTCTTTTCTTATATTTTTTGTTTTGGACAGGAGCAATCAAATTTTATACACTTTAATCAAACTTTTAGTAAGGATTCTAAAATCGCTGAAGATTCTTTAGGTTATATCTGGATAATTAATATTGATGGGATATATAAATATGACGGTTATGCTTCTACATTTACTCCATATCACCACATTTTTGGTAAAGATTTTTCTTATGACAGACAATTTCTACTTAAAAAAGATGCTCATGAAAATTTATGGATTTCTTCTTATCATGGAGAATTGGCCAAAATCGAAGTAAAAAACGGTAAAGTTACTTCATATAAAAACCAACTTAAAAACAACAAAAAACCATTGCAAGTTACGGCTATAACGTCCATCAATGATAAAGTCTGGTATGGATCTGCAAAAGGTACTATATTAAAATATGATTATCAAACTTCTAAAATAGATAGCGTTGTTACGCTTCCAAAAATAAAGAATCTTTCTCAAAAAATCATAAACATCACTTTAACAAGTCCTAATAAAATCTGGGTTAGTACCGATTATGGACGGATTTATTATTACAAACCATCTACAGATAAATTAGAGGAGTTAATATGGCCCGAAATTAATTATTTTCAGGATATTAAAATAACTGTTGATCATGAAGGTGATTTATGGATTTGCACAGAAAATGGAGGTATATTTAGTTATACCCCAGCCAAAGGTAGCAAGGGAAAAAAAATTATAAAACCCGAAAATTCCAGTACTACATTAAAGAATATTATGTTTATCAATATTTTTCGGGATAAATCGGGCATTATATGGGCCGGAACAGATGGAGATGGATTATATAAAATAAACCCAGAAAGCCATGAAATATCTATTTATAAACACGATGAAACCAACAAATTCTCCATTAGTGATAATACCATAACAGATATCAATGAGGATTCTTATGGAAATCTATGGATCGTATTAAAAAATGGAGTTATCAATATTCTACCTAAAAAAAATCCTAAGATTGATTACTATAATGGATTAGAAAATAATTCTCCCGCCCGAATTTTATCTATTTTAAAGTCTTCTGAAGGATCGCTCTGGATAGGAACAGATGGAAAGGGGCTGAATAGAATTTTTCCGAATAATACTAAAATCCAATACGATCAAACAAAGGGGAAGAGGCACTTTTTTAAGGGAAGATATATTCAGAGTCTTTTGGAAGGCTCTAATGGATATATCTGGATTGCAACATACCTCAATGGCTTATGGGTCTATAACCCCAATAAAGAAACATTTTCTAAAGTTGAAAAAGGTAACAATCAGGAAAGGGCTCCATCTGATGTTCGTTTTCTATTCAAAGATTCAAAAAACAGGATTTGGGCAACTTCCAATTTAGGTATTCAGATCTTCTCTAAAGATAAGGAATTATTAGCTTTCTTTGATTACCAATCTAACGGGTTGTTTGGCAAAATAGCAACTAGTATCACCCAAGATGAGCGTGGTACAATTTGGGTTGGAGTACCCGATGGTGGTTTATTTAGGTTTAAAGAAGATTCGAATACGCTAAGTAACTCGTATTTTACAAAAGTAAATTATTACGAAAAAAAAGATAATGATTTGCTTAGTTATAATATTAGCACTTTAACTCCTGATTATAACGGGAGCCTATGGATTTTACTGACTTCGCAGGTTTTAATAAAATATAATTTAAAAGATAATACTTTTATAAATTATGCTGCTAATGACAATTTAAAAGACATAAAGATTGTTTCTCTCTTATTAGAAGATTTAGAAAATATCTGGTGTAGTAGTGATAATGGGATACATCATTATAATATTAAAACAAATACTATAAAATCATATTATCAAATTGATGGTTTACAGGATAATCAATTTGTTCGAAAAAGCGCTTATAAAGATCAAGAAGGTAAATTATATTTTGGAAGTAACCATGGGGTAAATTCATTTTTTCCAAGCCAAATTAGTCTACATGAAACATTTGCTAAATTATATGTGAACACCATTGAAATCCTAAATCAACCTGGATATAAGTTACTCAAAGATCAATTAAATGGTAGTATTGAAAATGTAAAAAAACTAGATTTAGAAGCTAAACAATCCTCTTTCTCCTTTCAATTCTCTGCAATTGGTAATTTATTAAACCCTAATTATCATTACGCATATCGCCTAAAAGGGTTTGATGAAGATTGGATTGTGCCAAAAAAAGAACGCATTGCCAGCTATACCAATATCCCATCTGGCAAGTATACATTTCAGGTAAAAGCCGGATCAAAAAAAGAAGAGTGGGATATCGAGCCAGTTTCAATTTTACTAAATATCAAACCTCCCTGGTGGAAAAGCCCTCTAGCCTACGCATTATATTTAATTTTTATTTCACTTTTGGTTTACGGTATAATTACCTGGGTACATCTAAAAAATAAACTGATTAGAGAAGCATGGCATAACAACAAAGAAAAAGAACTCTATGCTCTTAAAATGAACTTTTTTGCAAAAATGTCTCATGAGATACAAACTCCTTTAACTTTGATTTTGGGACCAATTGATGATATGTTACTTCGGGCAACAAACAATAAAAATCAATTACTGAGACAACGTTTATCTATGATCAAAAATAATGCGAATCGTCTATCTCGCATTGCTATTGAATTAATGACCGTAAGAAATAAAGAATTAGGAAAATTGAAAATTCTTGTCTCAAAAAACAAGCTCGTTAAAGATTTAAAAAATATAGCCTTATCTTTTGCAGAACAAGCTCGTTTTAAAAATATAGATTTCATACAGGAATATCCTAAAGAAGAGGTCATTATATGGTATGATCCTGAAAAAATCGAGCATGTCATTTATAACGTATTGTCCAATGCTTTTAAATTTACACCTCACGAAGGAAATATCACTTTAAAGGTTATTCCTGATACAGTAAATAAATGTATTGAAATATCGATTGCAGATTCAGGGCCAGGGATTCCCAAAGAAGAATTAGATCATATATTCAAACCTTTTTATCAATCAGAATTAGGCAAACATGTCAAAGGGCTTGGTATAGGGCTTGCTCTTTCTAAAGAGTTAATCTCTCTACATCACGGGGAAATTGATGTCTTCTCTTCTCTAGCAAATGGTTCTACTTTTATTATTAGATTATGTACCGATGAAAACACATTTTCTGAAAATGAAAAAGTACTCCCTAACTCTTCAAAACAAATACTACAATCAACAGATGAAGAAAAAACAATAGCTTTATTAAAAGAATTAAAATCATCATATAAAAATGAGCATACCTTATTGATTGTAGAAGATAATATTGAGATGCAAATTTTTTTACGTGATGTTTTATCTAATTCTTATAATTTATTAATTGCCGAAAATGGTAAACAAGGAATCATTCTGGCAGAAAAGCATAATCCTGATATAATCATCAGTGACATTATGATGCCAATAATGAATGGAATAGAAATGTGCAAAGCATTGCAAAAAAAGAAATCTACATCACATATCCCTATTATAATGCTTACTGCAAAAAATAGTTCAAAAACGAAAATTACAGGGTTAACGTCAGGAGCAATAGAATATATCCAGAAACCTTTTAATTTCCATGAACTTCTACTTAAGGTGAATAACCTTATAACAACAAAAGAAAAGATACTCTCAAAATACCGAACAGATACTATAACTACATTGGATAAGGTATCTATTAAATCAAAAGATGATATTTTCATGGAAAATTTGGTTGGAGAATTAAATACTCAGTTAGAAAACCCAAATTTCAAATTAGAAAGTCTTTCAAAAACATTAGGGATGAGTTATTCTGTTATTTATCGCAAATGTCAGGATATAACAGGGAAAACATTAGTAGATTTTCTAAGGTCACTTAAACTAAAAAGAGCAGCCATATTAATTATTGAGCATCAATATAATATCTCGGAAGCAGCATTTATGGTTGGGTACAAAGATTCTAAATATTTTACAAAATGCTTTAAAGAAGAGTTTGGAGTTCCTCCTGCTTTTATTAAAAAGGAAGTGAAAAACAGAGAAACGAAAGATTTACTAAAACAATATGATTTAACCCTTTAGTCTCGGTTTAATTTACAGCCTCGAGCTGGCTTCCAGAACCCCTCCGGGGGCTTAAACTCTAGACAGGGTCTAGTTTACACTTTCTTTGATTTTGGTAATTTCTATTCATCTATACAACCAAGATATCCGTTAGTAAAAGAATTATGATTCATAACATCCTCAAGTATCGTGTAAGAAGTGTAATATCCCAATAACCAATTGTTTATGTATCAGCACATCACACAATAAGAAGTCCTTCCTCATCTCTTCTTTCTAATCTGTCTAAGACAGAAGAGAGAAGGATTTATACAGGGTTCAGATCTTCCACAGCGGCGTCAATTGTTCCACAGCGGCGTCTATTGTTCCGCAGCGGCGTCAATTGTTCCGCAGCGGCGTCAATTGTTCCGCAGCGGCGTCAATTGTTCCACAGCAGCGTCAATTGTTCCGCAGCAGCGTCAATTGTTCCGCAGCAGCGTCAATTGTTCCACAGCGGCGTCAATTGTTCCGCAGCGGCTTTAAATCTTCCCTACAAGGTTCAAATTTGTTATTCCTCAAATGGGTCAAGAATAGAAACATATTCTGCAATTACCTCCTATTATTGGCTATGTCCCATCAAAAGACAGTTACAATTTATCCTCCCCAAACTCTACCTGGCTTGGTAGACAGGCCCTCCAAAGGAAGGGCTTTCTGTCCAGGGAAAAGTCCTTTCCCCTGCCTAGCCGGCAGGCCTTTGGGGAGAGCCCGCCTGAATGACTTGGTCGGGCAGGGATTTAGAAGAGGGGATTTACATATGCTGCCATCTCCTGGGACATAACCCTATTATTTAGTACATATTATTATCTAATTAAATTTTAAATCAACACTTGTTTAAATGCGTTTATTTGATCTACAAATCATTTGCAATAATATTCTTGCGAATGCGAAAATTCCCATTATTCTGAAGGCATTCTAACTTTTTTATATTATCTGTAGCTTTTAAAAACATATAGAAGTGGTTTAAGCTTATATGTGAGAAAGTCCAAAGTCCATCAGGAAGCGAAAACAAAATCCATTCGGGAATTTTGTCGGCAAGTTGAACCGTTGATTTTCTCAATCCGTTTACAATTCTGTCCAAACCTATCATCACTCATTATTACTCTACGACCAATTTACTTGTTCTTTCGTTGGTTTTATCAGCAACCTGTATAATATACAATCCAGGTTTCAGAAAATTATCTATTTTGACTGTATCGTATTGAGATAAATTTTCTTTTCTATATATAACTTTTCCATCCAGTGCTCTGTAAATTCGTAGTGTTGGTTTTTCAAAGCCTTTGGTTTCAATAATAAAACTGCCCTTTGAAACCGGATTAGGATGCACAGTAAGTTTATTACTTCGTAGATTTTCTATTTCATAAGTAAGAGATGTGTTTGATCCTAGACAACTTGTTATTGTTATATCATCAATTATGATCGGTTTTTCTGCCGTAGTCACAAATTCCACAATATCATTAGGGCCAGCAGTAAGACCTGTCGCAGAAATAGTAATAACATCATTGTCTGAGCTAAAGTATGAAGCCACTACTTCTCCATTAACTTTTATATCAAGAGCACCGTTACCTGTTCTTCCTGCTTTCATACAAGCTGCAGATATAGATCCTATCCCGCCAGGAATTGTAGCACTTAATGTTCCTGTCCCATTTTTATCTAATTGGATAGTTTTGGTATCTCCTGGTGTTATTACATCACCTGCTACTCCTTTTGTGTATGACCATTCAATATCATTTGCTCCTGTAAAGTTGTTAAATGTATACCTGGATGTTAAGTTAGTACTATCAAATGTTTCAGTAAAACTTGTTATACATCCTGATACTCCTTGTTGTATAACAGTAAGTGTTTTGTTTGTAACACCAGTTCCTGTAAAAATAATAGTGCCGGCTCTGCTGTCTGAAGTCGTATTTTCTGAAACACTAATCGTGACTACGCCATTAGCGGTACCGCTATCTGGACTTATCGTTATCCAGGATAGATCGCTAGAAGCAGACCACTCTATATTAGATGTTATATCTATTGTTACATCTTCTGAAAGATATTCTAAATCAACACCTAAAGGTGAAACATTCATATAATCAGAAACATTATTACTAAACTCATAAGCTCCCAAATCAATTGTTCCTATGCGTTCATTCCCCTTTTTATCATAAAATACAGAAACAGAAGCACCAGCATCTATAGCTGTACTACCAACAGACAATTGTGCAAAATCAGACGAAGTATCATCAAAAGAGACAAAATCGGGATCGCTATGAATTACTCCATCCGGATCATTGTAACTACCACCTGCAGTGCGGTAATGAAGGTTATTTGTTGCTGTTGAGCCTATCGGAGCTTCTGTAAACATTCTACTATTGAAGTGATCGGTATAGTAAATATTATTTTTAAATTCAATACTTGGATTATTAACTGTTATACCTATTGCAGAAGAACCAGTAACATCACTACCGTTATTGAGGTCAATAATAGTATTGTTATACACCCATATATTTGAAATAGGCTCAGCTGCATTATCATTACCTTCAATTATGATCGCTCTGGCTTTCTTCGAAATGACATTATTTCGGACAGCCACATTTGAGGCCCATCTAAATTTTAACCCACTAAAATCAGGACTGTACCCCGAATTTGGGAATTTACTAGGTGTAATATAATTGCCTTCAAAAAGCACATATTGGATTGGACGGCCTCCCTGTAAGTCGTTAACCCATCCGCCTTGCACCTGTCTATCAACCTTATTATCTACCATTACAATATGATTGGTAGGAATATGAGTATCTTTCCCATTATAACGAATAGCAAATGCCGTTTTGGCTATTTCTGTTACAAAGTCGCAATTCGCAATAAATAGTTTTGAACCACTAACTGCTCTGATACCGTGTTCATGTTTTGGGAAATTAAGATTTCTTATTTTCACTCCTATAATGGCAATTTTATCAAATTGTTGGCAAAAGATCCCATAGGGGCCAAAATCATGAAAATAACCATTCCAAATAACATTATTTGTACCTCTATTATGCTCAATAGCTGCTCCTCCTCCAGTTTCGGAAATTTCTAAATTGTATGCCAGATTGTTTGATCCTCCAAATTTTATGGGAGTATTTGCTTGATTCGGCATTTTTAAATGGAAATCCATCAAGCGTATATTGCTTTCATTATCAATAGTGATTCCTCCTCTTGAAGTCGCTGTAATATTAAGAATGGCCTTATCCCCCTCTCCATAAGTACCTATAGAAAGATTATTTTTATCCAAATTAATAGCAGAAGATGCTATAATAACATCGCCATTTTTTAAAAGAATGCGATCACCTGAAGAAGCTCGATGTAAACCTTCTCCTAATGTGAGCAGTGGTTCTCTTTCTGTAGTACCAGAATTACTATTATTACCGTTAGCTGCGACGTAATAGGTAGTTTTATTAAATTCGGTAACTTTAATAGTAATATTCTTTGAAGCTGTGACACCATCTATATCTTTTACCGTTACGCTAACGGTATATGTACCTGGTTTTTCAAAAACGTGTGCGGTAAAAAAACCTTTTGTTTTTTCCCATTTTCCATTGGGATCTGTATTTGTCGAATCAAAATTCCATACAAAATTTGCCAAAACATAATTATTATTGGCCAAACCGGTAGTTCCAGTTGCATCAAATGTAACATGAAGTGGAGCTACCCCCTCGATTTGATTTGTATTTATGTTTAGGTCAATTTGAGCTGACAGATAGGTAACCGACAAAAAACAAAATATACCTGCTAAAACTTTTTTTATATAATTCTTAGAATTGACATTTCTAATACTTTGTTCTACGATAAGAGTTCTAGATAATTCTAAAAAGTGAAAAGCGAAATTTGACCCAGTTAACATACGTAAGTGTTTTTTAAGTTTAGATTATTGATTTGGTTTTAAATTTGTTGACAAAGGTGAGTGTAAGTATTTTTTTCTATGTTTAGGGTTTCTACTTGCAATGTAAAAAAGTCTACTGCTTCACTTATTTTCATATCATCATCCTGATAAAACGGGCCGATTAGAAAAACATCACTTTCTTAAAAGCAATTGTGACATATTATATATTTTAGTTTCGATTATGCAAATACCCCCTGCGTTAAGAACACAGGGTTTACTTGCACGTCATGAACTCACTCAACTTAAATTACCATTTAGGTATTGTGCGTTTTTGCAATTTACCGTAATATGATCCCTTGATTATCATCATCATCAGAGTTACAACCTACAAGTAGCGTACTGAACAAAAGTAGATATATGTAAAAAAAAATCATTGTTCTTAAATATTTAACTAATAGGTTTAAGTCTTTAAAAAAACCTTCCTGATAAATTCCTAAGGTCTTGGGGATGGCTTTAAGAAAGTAAAAAATCGATAGGTACTAGGTATCAGGAAGGTTAATTATTCCTACTTTCTTGTACATAACTTTGAATGATTTCAAAATACCTTCCCCCAATAATATTTATATAAAAATTTGACATCATTTCCCTGGTTTATTTTTTATAACTCCTGTAAGACTTAGAAGCTCGTAATATTGACTTATTACCGATTTGTTACTTATCTTTTGATAAATAATCTCACAAGCCTCCCAAATATCATAATCGGCTGTAGTATCAGAACTATCAGATTTATTAAAAGCTTTTAAGAAATAATCAATAGATTTATAATATTCTTTCAAAAAATAATAATTCATACCCAATCCAATTAAGATACATCTTTGGTCACAGTCTTTACTTTTAGAAAGAAGGCATAAAAAAATACTTAGTGATTCTTTATACTTACCCTCTATAAGTAATTTATGTGCATTTAACATTTGTAACTCTTGCTTATTTTTAATCATAAGGTACACTTGAAATATTACCATCTTCAATATTGTCTTATCTATCTTTTTTCTTGATTATTTAATAAAAAAAGAGTCAAAAAGACCAAGTTTCACTAGTATCGTTAATAGTGTTCCAATACCAATCCAAACGACCTTGATCAACATTTTTGTTTTGGAGAAAATCAATTTTAATCGTTGTTCTTTTACCTTCCATTCATCCTTTGTAAGTGTATAACCCGGAAACAATATCATTCCAACACTAGTTTCAACTATGAAAGGTCCTGCTAATAAAATCCTTAACGTTGCCCTTATCTCGTTTATGGATGTTAAATAAAAAAAGTCACGGAACTCCTGCGAACAAAAAAATAATACCGAATAGTCTCACATTTCCCATATTTTACATTTAATATTTATAAAAACATTCTAGTGAATCAGTCTGCTCTTTTAAAAGTCATGATATTAGACCCCTTTTCATCCTGATCTGACAAGACTAGTTTATCATCATCTAAGCTTATGATGGTTAAATCTTTCTTTTCTTTATTGCTTGTTGTACTCAATATTTTTCCATCATCAGATATAGCCCAAGCTCCAGCTTCTGTCTTTGTTTTCCCAAAAACTGGGGTGACAGTTATAAATGTTTTGTCTGCCTTAAACTCAAAAGAGAGCTTCCCAACAACTTGCTTTTTCATATTATCAAAAAAAGCCTTCATATCACTATCAATACCTCCAGACATCTCAAACTCCATATCCTCTAACACCCATTCCCCTACAATGATCTCACTATTATTGGGTGCCGTTCCGCAAAAAGCTGTTAATATTGAAATTGTAATAATCAACATCATTTTTTTCATAATTTACAGTTCGGTTATATTAGTAATTTTCCCATTTTCCCAACATACTTTTATCTCACTATTAAAAATACCATGTTTAATGTTAACATCGTAGCAAGTGGTTTCTCCTTCTATGCTTGAATTGATGACATTTGGATCTTCTAATTCATACAGGTTTAATGGAATATCCTCGTTAGAATATCCATATTTACCAGCAGCGTCGTCTATGGATTTAGTACTGCTTATGGTAGTCATGAAACCTTCCATTTCAGGCGAAATCTCCACAGAAGATCCGCAGGCTATAAAATTGATACAAACGGTCAGAATTAAAATAGTTGACAAAAAAAAATTGGTGTTCTTCATAATGTAATTGAGTTATTTAAATAAAAAATATTTATTCTACTTTTTCAAGGGTTAGAATAGAATGCTACTCTCATTTCCTGCTACGTCCAATATTAGACTATCTGGTGCTAAGAGCACTAGTTTTTTAGATGTTGATTCTAATATTTCGATATGATATTTCTGTTCATCATCTATTGCAATATTTAGTACTTTGTTGTCATTTGAAATATCCCATTTTCCTTTCTTTATCTCTGTATCGAGACTACCTATAGCAGGAATTATAACATCTATGGTATTGTTTGATCGTATCTTAAAGAAAAGTTTATCCAAAAACATTTTTTTTGTGACATCAACAAAGAATCTACGAGAATCATCTTTTTCAACTACACCAGGTATTTTAAAATCTATATCCTTTAGTACCCATTTTCCGATAATGTTGTTATTACTTGTTGTAGATCCACAAGAAAGGATTAATATAAAAAAGGTGATTGCTAAAAATATTTTTTTCATTGAGTAAATAAGAAAAATGTTTGAGGTAAAATATTAATCAACCAGTTTGATGTCTTTCTTATCAGAAGGGTCTATCACTGCAGCTGCTACATCCACATCGGCTTCTACAAAGTAAGATGACTTTTCATTGTTGGCAAACTTGCTCATTTTACCCAAAGTTCCTAGAGCGCCACCTTTTTCCTTTAGTGAATCGGCATTAGACTGAAGTAATTGAAATGGTAGTGAAAAAGAGACTTCTTTCACATCACCCGGCTTTATTGTATAAGCATCTGGAATCTTTATAACCCCAAGTTCAAACTCTCTGGTTTCCTTATCATCTCCTCTTCCACTGGAAAATTCTTCCAGAAACCTAACTTTAACCTCTATAATTTCTTGTTCACTTTTAGAAGTCATTATTACCTTTCCATCTATCACTCCGTCTTGTTTTGAAACTTGTCCTGGAATTTGCAGATTTACTTTAACCCCACCAATACCTAATTTGTTCTTAATTTTATTAAATAAACCCATTCATTAGATTTTTAATTTGTTAAAGATCTAGTGTACATACTGACCTTTTATTATCCTTTTAAAATTCCACTTCTGTTGGAGCGGTTTTAGTGCTATGTATACTATTATTATCGTTTGGAGAATAATTTTTAGTATCAAACACGATTTCACCTCCAATGATCGATTGTAGATTTCCTAATCTCGCAATTCTAAATTTTTCAATACTTAGAACTTTTTTGTTTCTGTTTGTTATCATATCCGTAAGGTTTATTGAAAATTAATATGTTGGAAAAGTAGAATTTAAATCAACTCAAGAAAAGCTATACCTGGTAAGATTTATAAATCACACCTAATACAAAACTACATAAGATACTTGTTGTCAATTATTTAAAAACATTTCAAAGCATAATTGATATATTCTTGATTGTTTAAATCAATGGAACGGTTTTTTAAGTCAGCTGTTGATTAATGTTGGTATTAAAGTATTATGCTCAGAAATTTGAGAACGACTTAAATCGGCAGTAAATAAAGTATGTATAGCTTAATAGTGGTTAACGTTTTGTCAACAAAACTATGAGGAATAAAAAATTTCTTGAAACCGACTATCCCCGAGGCAAGCCATAGGGGTATTTCGCCGGTTTCATTTTGGCCTCGGGGCCAAAAACCGAAATTTTGTATTTAGCCTCACCCGGAACTGCCAAAAAAGGCAGTTCCGACCTCTCCCAAGGAGAGGTTAATCGGAAACCCCGAGGCAGAGCCGTCGGGGAATTATTTAGATTAACAGGTTTTTGTTTCAGGAATAAACCACTTTATTTCCAGATATACTTTGCTACATAATTAAAATTGGTAAAAGGTAATCGAAAAAAGTATTTCCTTTTTTAAATATGCAGAGGAATATATTGAAGAACTAGTAAAAACCAAAAAGCACAGTAGGGCCAGCTCTGATGAAGCTAGAATAAATAGAGCTAAAGAATTTACAAATAATCGAGACATCTCTTAAAAAACTAAGAGTTTTTCTTATAACAAAACACCAATCTTCAGAACGCTGCGTTTTATACACTTATGGCATTATTAGAACCATATTTAATAAAGCAATCGGCGAGGGTATTGTAGACCAAAAGTACTATCCCTTTATTCATAAAAATGCAGATGAAGCCCTAGATAGTGTCCTGAATTTTTAAATAAAATCTATTTCTTTAGGATAGCTGTTTTTTCTATCCCTTAAAATAGGGGCAATGAAAATTTTTGAATCATTAGAAAACCTAGAAGAAAAACTCATATCCACAATAAATGATACGACCGGGCAAAAAATAATGAGCATTACTACTTATAATTTTATCATCGATGCATATAACGGTAATTTCTTTTAAGAACTTTAAGAAATGGTATAACGCTTTAGGGACTAACACATTTCCGGAAAGTCCATTAATATTTACAACAAGAGTACATTACTGTTTTTACGAGCTACGAATTTTCCGACATAAAGAGATTTTTGCTGTTAGTTTATTAATTCAGATGGGCTTACAGCGAATTCTTTTTTAAAGCACTTAGAAAAGTAAGAGGGATTAGAAAACCCCGCCTGAAAAGCAATTTCTGCAATAGTTTTCTGTTGACTCAGTATGAGTTCTTTGGCACGATGCAAACGCACCGAGCAAATCAATTTATTAGGAGACTTATTAGTAATAGTCTTAAGCTTGCGTTGCAATTGTCGCTCGCTGACACCTATTTCCTTACAAAGCATTTCTACACCAAAATGCTCATTGTCTAGATGATTATCGATATTTTGAAGCACTTTTTTCAGAAAAGAATCATTTTGAGGAAATCTATTATGACCAATCCTATTAAGGTTGTTGGGCCTCGACTTTTCGGCAACAGTAAATAGTAAAAGGGATTCGCCAGATTCGGTTTCAAAAATTGTTTTGTATGGTGTAAAACTCACGCCTGCTCCTACCAGTAAATTTTTTACAGTTTGGGTTAACAATATTTGATTGGGTATAGGTTGCTTAAATATTGATGTAGCAAAATCTTCTGTCTCTTTGCTTATACAATTCCTCACCTGACATTCTTTAATATGAATACCCATAGCCAATTGCGCATTCATTCCTTGAATAGCATCAACCAAATCAATACTGCAATGAACAGCCTTGCTAGGACCTTCAAAAGTAGCGGTAAATGTTTGTTCATTATATTGTACTATATTACCTCTATATTGTTCTACATATTGTCTAATAAGCTCTTGATGCTTGCAATTATTTGTTTCTGAAGACATAATGTGTCCAACAACTATAGTAAAGAGCTGTTTTTCATACACTGGTTTTGGCTTTATATTTAAAATAAAAGCCTTCATCTCTTCCAAAACCTCATTGGTGTTACCGGTCCAAAACAGATGATCACTACCTTCAAACTCAACAAATTTTGCATCTTGAATGCGTTCAGCTATAAATCGACCTTCTTCAATTTTTACGTCAATATCATGGGTACGTTGCAGTATTAAGGTAGGAACTTTTATAGAACCTAAAATGTTGATAATGTCTACTTGCGTATTCATTTTTGCTAACATCATAGCTGAACTTGGACTTGCTCCTGAACGAAAATAATTAGCCAACCAATCCATGAATACTGTATCATTGGCTTTAGAAGGAGCAAGAGACTCTAAGTTCATCTCGCCACTTCCCCAGCTATTTTCAATCATATCATAAACAACCTGGCGTTCTTGGTTTGTCGGTGCCCAAGGATAATCAGGAGCATATATTCGTTTGGCAAATATCCCAAAAGCCATTAGAGAGATAGTTCGGTTTGGATATGTAGCGGCAAATAAGGCCGAGACAGACCCCCCTTCAGAATGTCCAAATAAAGCTGCTTTTTGAGAGCCTACTGCGTCCATCACGGCTCTAATGTCATCCATTCTTTCTTCTAAGGTTGGAAACCCTACAACACGATCAGAAAGCCCTGTTCCCCGCTTATCAAATAGAATAACTCTGGCTACTTTTCCTAATTCCTGTAAAAAATTGACCAGTTCTGGACAAGCCCACATCCAATCAATATTAGAAACCCATCCCGGAATATAAACCAAGTCAATGGGGCCTGAACCAAAAACCTGATATGCAATATTGATGTGACCATTTTTAGTATATTTAGTATCTGGTTTCATAAAATATATCCTATTCTTTTAATTTGATAAAACAGTATCATGGTTTTATTTGAGTGAAAATTATAAATAGTAAATAACCTTATCTAAAGTTAGACATTGCTTTCACGTATTTAACAAAAAGTGATCTTAAGTTAAACGTCACGTTCTTAAAACAAAGAAATGTATAAGGAGCCTACATTGCAAAAAAAAGGGGGTAGCAAAAGAGTATCAAGCAACGTAATTTGCTCAATTTTAGCATTTTAAAATAACAATAAGATATTCCTCACAACATAGGGCTTTTATAAATTAAAGAAGATATGAGTTTAATCAAAAAACTGTGTACAAGGAATGCTTTTAATACCTTATAACGTAATATTTTTATTTTCAATAAAAGCAATAATATCTTGTTTAGAACCTAAACCAAGTTTTTTACGAATACGATATCTTGAAGATTTTATAGCAGCTACTGTATTGTTTTGAAGTTTACTAATTTCTGTGGTACTGAGCTCCATTTTCATAAGACAAAGGAGCTCCTTTTCCTTTGGTTTTAATTCGGAAAAATGTTGATCAAGTAGTATTTTAAAATCAATATTTACCTCGTCGAGGTAAGTCTGTAGACTTAAAGATGATTTTTTAGAACCTTTCTCTGATAATAATGAAGCAGATATGGAACGTAATGCAGACTTGCGTTCTCTCTCATCCTCTAAAGCTGTAACTTGCTTAATATCATCTATTGTATTATTAAAGACTTCTTCTCTAACAGAGCTTTCTACCACCACTTTTTTAAGTTCTCGTTCTCGATATGCGAGTGCTAAGTCCGTTTTTAATTTTTCAAGCTCTGCTAGTTCGGCTTTATTTGCGACAAGCTCTAGTTTTTGTTTATTATTTTTTCTAATAAAATAGATTAAAAACAAAGCTGCCAGAACTGTAATAACGAGTAACCCTAAATACAATTTCTTTTTAGTAGATTCATTCTTGAGGTTTATGGCGACTAGTTCCTTTTCTCTCTTATATTGATATGCAAATTCCAAATCGGCAAAACGTTTTGTTGTACTTTCCTTTACTAAAGAATCTTTGTACCTATCTTGAATTAAAAAAGCTTCATAAGACTCTGAAAAATTTTTATCATTATAGGCTATTCCAACTTTGGCATGGTATGTTGATTGTATTAAAAATAACGCGTTCACCTTTTTTGAAAAGAAAATAGCACTGTCTATATGTGCATTTGCTTTGCTATACTCTTTTTGTTTGTCATATACTTTTGCTAGATTAGAATGGTTATGTGCTCTGATATTATACGCAGTCGGGTCTAACAGTTTTAAGTTTTCTCTATAAATGTTGCCCGCTAGATCGTATTTTCCTGCGTCTGCATAGATACTAGCTAAATTTGCCTTTATTTGTAGTCTAAGTGTCTTAGAGGTGTCAGCTTCTATAGCCTTTTTGAAATAATACGTAGCAGAATCCATCTTTTCCTGTTTACTAAAGATTCTTCCTATTCGATTCAACGTAAGTGCTTGCCCACGGGCTGACTTTGCCTTTTCATGAAATACTAATGCACGTATATGAAATCGTTTTGCTTTCTCAAAATCCATTTGTCTTGAGTAAATATTCCCTAGATTACTTATAGTTCTTCCTATAATCATATCATACTCGATCTCTGTCGCAATATCTAAGGCCTCATTTGCATATTGCAAGGCTGCTGCGGTATCTTGTAAATTTAAGGATACGCTTGACAGACTGTACAATAATTCTGCTTCCAGCTTTTGATAATGATAACTATTATATCCTTTATCCTTAATGATTTTATGAACATCTAGAAAGATTTCTTTGGCAATATTGCCATCAAAATAGGCTAATTGACCTGCCAGTTTTAATCTAAGTGTTAACCGTAAAGAATCTGAATCTGCCTTTTCTATTTGTAGTTTAGTTGCTTCTATCTTTCGAGTACGTGCATCTGCAACATTATTTTCTACCTGTGAATAGGAAAAAAGAGAGATCAAACATAACAGTGGGAATAAAACTCTAGTTTTCAAAATAGAGGGATTTTAAATAAAATTATTATTGACACTTTAATTTTAGCTAAAATACAACTTCATGCTATAATTGATATAACACATTTGTATTTTCTAAAATAAAGTGTTCTTTTACTATAAAGTGATTTAAACTTTTTTTCAATTCTCTATAAAAATGGTAGTAGTTAAAATCATAATGTAGCAGGGCAAAAATAAAGCATACTTAGATATATCCGTTAGAAATGACGTGTACGATGAGTAGACCTGGAAGGATCTGTTGTTAAAAAAAGGGTACAACAGGTAAACAAAAAACAATCAAAATACTGATAATCAGTTATTTATTTTTTAATGTTTTTTATGATATCGAATACTCTTAATCACTCTCTTTTTCTTGTTCCAGGTGTACTAAATAGGTAAGAATTTCTTGCCGGGAATCTAATCCTAGTTTTTTACGAAGACGGTATCGTGCAGTTTTTACACTCTCTGGCGATATCCCAAGAATACTGGCTGTTTCTTTAATATTCAGGTTTAGTCGAATCAAGGAGCAAATTTTTAGGTCATTTGTGCCCAAATCCTCGTGCTTTGATTTTAACTTGGAGTAGAATCCTTGATGAGCATCTTCAAAAAATCTACTGAAATCCTCCCAATCCCTATCAATACTCAGGTTTTTTCGTATTATTTTATTGAGATCGGTAATTAATTTATCTTTTTCAATAGAGGAGGATTTTTTGATACCATGTATAGTACTCTGTAATTGCTGCACGACTTCGTTCTTTTTTATGAAATTGAGAGTATACGAGGAGAGCTCTTTATTTTTAAAATCTAATTGTCGTTTTAATTCCTGTTGCTTTAATTCTGAGTTCTCTAAATCTTTCTGACTAAGGGCATATGCAGATTCCAGAAGTTCTTGGCTTTTGGCAGATAATTGTTTACTCTTTCTAGCACGCTGTCTTGATATAACATAAATCACATATCCACAGATAGATATGATAGTAACTCCCAGAATTAAGATGAGTTTAATAAGGTTATCTTTTTTTTCCTGTGCTTTAAGTGCCAACAGTTCTTTATCTTTTCTCTCTAACTCGTTCTCAAACTCTAAATAAGCGATTTGCTTTGATTTTTCTGAATTAAAAAGAGAATCTTTCAGGGTACTATATTTGTCATAAAATATGAAGGCTTCTTCCGGTTTGTATTGCTGTTTTTTTAGTTCTTTCAATTCCTCGTATGCAAATAATTCATATTTTTTTAAGTTATTTTCTTTAGCGAGTTCTAGCCCTTTGTTTAATTCAATCGCCGCTTCATCAAGATTATTAGATAGCCTTAGAATTTTTCCGTAGATAATAAGATTATTGGTTAATCCATCAATATCACTCACTTTACTACCCAGTACCATTGACTTTTTTATATGATAATAGGCCTGCTCAATTTCATTTTTATGAAGGTACAATATTCCCAGTCTATTATGCGCCTCGGCTATTCCATACGTAAAATCGTTAGCGATATGCATTTGTAGCGCATTTGTTAGGTATTGTAGCGCCTCAGTATCCTTATGTTGTTCTATGAGAATAGTTCCTATTTTGGTAAAAGTAGTCGCTATCCTACCTTTTAATCCCAATGCAGCAAATTCGTTGATCGCCTGTTCATAATTATGTAGGGCCTTCTCGTACTCTCTGAGATCAGCATACACCATACCGATATTGAGTCTTGTGTTGGCTAATCCTGTTTTATCTTGTATCTTTTTGTAAACTTTATGAGAAGTATTCAGATATTCTAAAGCCTTGTTTTGATTGCCCTGCGCCCAATAGGCAACTCCTATAATACGATTTGCTTTTGCCAGACCATTAGCATACGATAATGTTTCTGATAATCGCAATGCTTCTTTACCAAAATTAATAGACTCATTGGCATCTACAATCCAATATTCAAAACCAATGGTATTCAGAAGGTCTGCTTTTATACTATCATCTTCTTTATGCAAGTTCAATTGATGTAGCAAACTATCGATTTTCTGGGTATTCGCCAATAATTGTGTAAAAGAGAGAAAGAAAAGGGCTTCAAAAAAAATACAAATAGCTGACTTTCTTAAACATACACATCTTTTTGCTTGATATAAAGAAACATTAAACAAACTCATGAAAAATAGTGGTTACAGGTAGAATAGGTTTTAAATTTTTTCAATTCTCTGTAAAGCTACTTATCATTTTTTTAATCAAAGCAGTAACAAATGTTAAATCATGCAGCGTACTATTATGTTTTGAACATCTTATGCTTAATCTCCTTTTGGTTTATGAAAAGCTTCAACACTGTTTATATACTAAAACTTATTCAGGTAGGATCGTCAACTTGATTGGTAATGTTAGTTGGTCAAAAAATACCTAATCATCCTTTAGGGTATGCTGCTAATGATCTGGCATAAAGCCTTGTAGTTCTTATACCCTTATTATTGATCTAAAGTACTTATAAAGAAACTCCAACCAAAACTCCCGCACCAACTCCAGCAAGGCCTATGAGTATTTTTTCAAGAACAGTTTTCCTTCTTTGTCGCTTGTTCACTTTTTCAACAAGCTCAAGGCTGTTAGTTGCTTTCTCAAGGCTGTTTACCGTATAATCCAGCGCTTTTTGCGTATGGTTTAAAGTTGCCTGGGTTTTTTGATAGACTATTTGATCCAAACTATCGCTTTTGGTAAAATTGATAGTTAATCTGCGCTCTAAATCGATGTTTCTACGAAGTGTTTGGGTATACTTTTCTATGATTTCTTTGGTCATCTTATCTTGGTCAATCGTACTTTGATACACATTTTTGATTGCCAAAAAGGATTTTTTATTTACCAAGTATATATCAGGCGTTCTAAATACGTAAAGGCTGTCTTTTTTTACTATAAGGGGTTCTCCGGTACGATTGGCATATGACTCGGAGATTTCAATTACTTTTAAAGAATCGATTTCTTGACAGAACGTTGTAGAAACCGTTAATATAAAAAATAAGGATAATAATTTGTTCATGATTTTTTAATTTATGATGACGATACCAAAGTTTATTGATCTAAACCAAAAAGACCATCTAATACAGAACGATCTTTAGCCAATCTATCATTAGTGAGTTGTATAGAATCCTTAATACGTAGTAATTCAGTCCAATCTTTAGCGGTTTTTCTTTTAAATGCAAGTATCAAAGAGTCTCGTCTATGAATAATCAGATTTTTCCGGGCTTTCATTTGCTCAAATTCTTTCTTGGAGTTTTCCAATTGGGACTTGGCGACGGTTATGGCGTCTTTTGAAATCTTTAGTTCTTCTTTTGCCTTGTCTAGTTCTGATGCTACGATTTTCCAATTCGTACTAGAATTGAAGATCAAATAACCAATTATGATTAAAAATAGTAAAGCAATCATCTGGAGAATAATGTTAATATGAGTGTTTTGCATCGATTAATAATTTACTATGTATTGAAGGATCATATAATTCGATCCTTAAAAAGTTTTTTGAGTATTGGTCATATATAGGCCCGAAAAGAAACCTTATCGAGGTAGCGTATGCTTCTGGGTTCATACTTCTGGTTATTTCGCTACCGTATATGAAAAATGCTCTGTAAAAAGGTCTGCCAGTTACTTTAAAATCCAGCTATTTTTTTTCAATTTTGATCGTATATTTTTCTTTATACAAAATCACCAGATTACAAAAAGAGATCATAAACCCGGCCGAAAACAGATAACAAAAAAATAAAAGAATCATCAATTGTATTCGATTGGACATGATACTCTGTTTGGTCCAGGCTTTTTCAGGATCACCCAGCAAGATCATCATTTGTTCATTTCGGGCTGGTAAAAACCCGTGTGATGCTTTGAACGCCTCAAATGGATTATTATCTACCATTTCATCACCAATAACAATGTCTTTCTCGAGATAGGGCAATGTTTTGGCTTCTCGAGCAAAATGATAGGTAGCATAAACACCTATAAAAAGAACGAGAAATTCAATAGACAAACGCATCCACGTTCTTGTAGATTTATTTTTAAGTGAATACAAAATCAGAAATCCGGCAAGCACTGTGGCTATAAACACCCCAAACTTCATAAAAAAAGCAGTGTTTTCATCTGTTGCATGCCAAGAGGGTAAAGGTATAATAAAAGCTCCCGTAACCGAAACAATCCACGTACTAAGCAGTGTGATCTCTTTCCAAACTTCTTTTAATCGGTTTACTAGCATAGTACCTTTATTTGGGGGTTTTTAAAACTAGTTGTTTCTCTTCTTCTGTCCCGTTACTCATGATCAGGTGCAATTCTGGTTCCCCTACCCGATTTTCTTTTTCTAACCAAAACAAATAATAACCAGGCACAAAATCTTGAGTAGCACTATTTGTAGGCTTATTAAATCGGAACCGTTTGATATCCAATGCTTTTTCATAAGACAATTTCCCAAAAACAAAATAGCCTTCTTCTTCACTAGAATCAACAGTCACTCTGATCTTGGTATTAGCATCGTTTTTTGCACTGCTATGAATAGATTTCAACTTGGCATTATAATCCAGATATATAGCATTTAAAATGAAAGCTTTGTCGGGTATCGTATTAAAATCTTTATCTATACGCTCTATTATTTTTTGTGCTCCTTGTAATGTGGCCATATACTCTGGAGTGAGTGCATATTTTTTATTGCACTCTTCTAGAACAGGAAATAATTCCTTACTCATTTTTTCTAACTTGCCGTATGTTTTTATAAGACTATCATCTTCTGTCGCAGGTATTTTTTCTGCCAAATTCGTTACTGCCTGTTGCGTTTTTGATAACACAACAGAAAGTGTATTATCTGTTGGCCCATAACTCGCACAACTATACATAAAAACTGAAATATAAAACGTGAATGTAAACTTGTAGAAATTTTTCATGTGCAATAGGTTTTAATATGTACTATACTAGTAACAAAGTTACAGCCATAGGTAGTTATCCTAACTATAACAAAAACGACAAATCAAGGCAATTTCCCGACTTCATATAAGCTTAAGAGTTCTATCTAAGGCCTTCAATTATTTTTTCCCAATGAAAAGCGGGGCCTATATCCCACTTGCCAGACGATCTGTAATTTACATGAGACACGATACCTTTAAAATTAACTAACTCATCTTCTGCCCCTGTACTATACCGCTTATCTTCTGGCAAAAAGGCTCTTGGTATGTTGTATTCTGCGGTGAGGTAACGAAGTAACAGCAGTACACTATGGTATTGTCGTCTTGTAAATTTGGCATAGTATACTTCTCCTCGGTAAGGATGTTCGAGCTTCGTATAAAACTGTTTTTCCCTTATATCACAATACACATCGGTATCGCTATACACGGTAACCAATTTGTTATCTATTCTTTTTAAAAAACCAATATTAGACATTTCTATAGCAATGGTTCGTTTGCTACCATTGGTATTACCACCAATAGCTCCTGAACCTAAATGATACGACCAATAGGCAGACGACCATAAATTGAGTATGTTACCGTTTCTTGCAATAATAAACGGAGTAGATACATGGTTGTTGGGTCTAGACAAAGCAGCCACATCCCCTTTTATATAACCAGCTGTATAATGGAGTACAATCTGCGTTTTTGTGTTCTTCTCCTGATAATAAAACGAAGTATCTCCATTTTTTGGCCTGCAATTAATATAAGGCATTACTTGATCAGAACCTTTAATGGGCACTGTCATTTCTGATAAAATAAATTCTTTTCCGTCTGAGTCTTTTCCTGTTTCGAAAAAGGTGTTCTCGTGATTTGGAATACTGGTTGCTTTCATGTTCCGTTTGGTTTTATATTACTTGGACAATCTTATCTAAAAGTTGCTGCTTGATTTTTAACTTTATTTAATTGATTTTAACATTGAAATCGGAACAAAAATACTGAAGAGGGTACTACACAGCTATCACAAAACCGACAAATCCTACCAAATTTCGGACAGAGTCTTATCTGTGCGGAAAATAGTTCAGCACTATCTAGGTATCAATAAGGTTAAGTCAAAATATGGTGTAAATTATGTCTCTTTAACTTTGTAAACTATCTGCCTTAACGGGCATAATAAACTAACCATGTAATTATGTAATAGCGCTTAACTTTATTACACGCTACAAAAGCCTTTTGCCTTTGCCCTTTATACTACAAAGTTGTAATAAAAACAAGAATATTTTCGTACTTATTAGCACAAAAATTATAAAAAAATTCGTAAATTTAAGTTCAAAACTTATAAATCAATGGCTTATGAAAAAACTTTTACTTCTTTTATTTTTATTTCCTCTTACTTTTTTTGCCCAAACAAATTACTCGCAAGAGGATATTGCTGCAGCTGCCACGCACGACAAACAGTGGTTACTAACGAATACTACCAGTGACCAGATAGAGTATGACTATGGTGTTACAAAGATGGTGCAATCTTTTATTCAGAATAAAACAAAGTGGGAAGCCACATCTATGGCATGCGGAACGAATTGTTTACAGTGGGTGCACCAAAGTAATGCCCCCAGTCATCTAAAAAAGAGAAAAATCTCATACAAGCTATATTATGATAAGTTACCTACAGGAAAACGGATCAGTACTAGAGTGGTTTTTGAGGGTAATAAAGACCTCATCGTTAACTTTTTTATGAGTTATTGGACCGAAGATCTTGAATTTACCAAAGGCTCACAGGGCAAAGATGACCTTGCTACCGTACGATTTTTAACAGATATAGCAACATTGAGGATTAATGAAGAGGGTGATGCTTCTATCATAGTGACTACGGGTACTGCCAAAGATGCTTATGCTACTATGATATCTCATAATTAGGGATATTTATAGGGTACTAAATAGAATAAAAAGACGCGCTGTAGAACGCGTCTTTTGCTTTATGATATTTACAGCTCTGTCAAGAGCGGGATTTAAAATATAAATTTCAAAATTTATTTATAATCGCGTATTTTAAGCCCAACGACAGCCTCCATTGGCAAGACACTCACCTCTTCCACAGTTCCAACTACCATTAGGAGTTCTTTCGCAACAGGTATTAGGTCCATTACAATATGGAGCTATATCTGTTGAACCAGAAGCACCAATAATATTTTGCTGCTCTTTTTTACTAAGCTGTTGAATTCCTTCAAGATTTAAGATTTTTTTCATGATATAGAAATATTTAAATTAGTTAAGTAAAACTATTTATTTGTGTAGTTTTAAAAAAAAATATTAGCTAAACGACTTAAAATTATCGCCGTTTGATGGTTAAACCCACTTATGCATTAGATAATCCCCGCCTGACGGACGGGCAGGTATTACAGCTTCAATACTTATTTTAAATATAAGGATTCCCTGCTCTACGAAGTTTGTATCTCTTACTATTCTAAGTGATGACTTTAAAATCTATTACAAACATGACCACTGCCAAAGTTACTTATGCTACTATGATTTCTCATAATTTGGGATATTTACAGGTAACTAAATAGAATAAAAAGACGCGCTTTAGAACGCGTCTTTTGTTTTGTAATATCTTTTTACTGTAGACAAGCGTATCTTCTCACTGTTACTGCTGCGAAGTTGCACCTGTCTGCCTCGGAAAGAAACCTTGTAACCCATTAGCTCACATGAAGCTGAAAAGACAATGAGGTATTCATTTGGATAATCCTAAGAGATATCCATCATTATCTATTTCTAATATAGTATGATCATCTTGATAATTTCTGGCACTGCTATACTTCCAGTCTACAGGGTCTACTACAAAACCAGATACTACAGGATTATTATGGATATACTCTATCTTTTGTTGGATTACTTTATCTGTCCATAATTCTATGGGTTTATTATGTTGTTGCCAGAATTGTCGATGACTAACCGTTGCATTCTTAACTCCTGCTTTTTCGAACATCCATAACAACCATTCTCTTCTGCTTTCTTGCTGGTTTTCATCTATTGTTTTTATAAGTTTTCTGGCTGTATATCCTTTAAAATCTCTTATCAGTCCAGAAGGATCTCCACGATTCGAACGGAAGACCAAGTGAACATGACTAGGCATAAAACAATATGCATATATCTCCATTCCTTTTTCTTTTCTGCAATAACTAATGCTCTCTGCCAGTATGGATAAATAGGTTTCTCTGGTAAATATATCTATCCAATATACCGTTGCAAAGCTCACAAAATAAAGTCCTTCTTTATTATGAAATTTATAGTTTCTACTCATATCACTAAAGTAGTAAAATAAAGTTTATGATAGTATGCTCCCGCTAGCGTCACGCTAGTGGACACCTTCATTGTTTTTTTTAGACTATTTTCTATGTTAGCTTACTCTTACCCTGCATACTCTTGCCCGCCACTAGCAGAAGATGCTAGCGGGAGCGGGGGAGCGGGGGAAGCTAAAGAATTATTAGATGCAGCAGTTGTTAAACTATATAACAATCAAAGACCACATATGAGTATAGGAAATCTTACTCCAAATCAAGTGTATCAAAACAATATAAAAACAGAAAAGTTATGGAAGAATTATTATACAAAAAGTCCTACTATTGTAAACCAATAATAGGACTAAGAATAAGTTGTAAAGCTATTTTAGGATTAATCTAAAATATGTAAACTTTTTTTAGGACGAGACACTTAACCTACTCTTACTCTGCTTACTCTTGCGGCGACTAGCAGAAGATGCTAGCAGGAGCAAAAGAGATTGAGTGTAAAATATAATAGTTTATAAGTTCTGCCACTAAATCTATCTGATACCAAAAAGTAATTACAATTTTATTCTGTAAGAACTTCAACTTCTAATAGCCTTTGTCTTTTTAAAAAGTCGGCCAACTTGCAACAATTGTCGATGGTACAGCATTTATCGCATTATATGAATCACGGCTATTGCACCATGCCATAATTACTACAGATGACAATCCTGTTAAATTACTTTTTAGGCGTCCTTGACTCCACCCGTTTATATTCTGTACAGATACTTGAAAAGTGCGCCCAGCACCTACACCCCATTGCGCATGTGCCATGTCCTCAGTATAAAACTGTGTATCACCTGTCAAATCACCATTGGCAGCCCCATGTGTGCCGGTTAAAATGGTTATCCTGTTTACATTATCTCCTGCGGCTATATTTGCCCTAATATGGTTTATCAATTGGGTAACATCGTTGGCATTTATTGGTGCATATGATCCCCATACACCATTACCCATATCATCCCATCTTACACCACTAGCAGGGGTAACATATGTATTAAGCGCTGCTACTGTTTTATATGGTTTTACTTCACGCCCTTCTTTAAATCGGAAATTTCTATTCTGACCTTTGCCTTTCCTTTTTGGTGTTATACCCACTTCATTGGTATTCATAGCCTCTATTAGCTTTCGGCGTTTCCTGGTAGAATGTCTTCTGTCTGCAATCGTAGCTGTGCCTCCATTGCTGTTTTCTTTCCCTACCCTTCGAACAGATGCATTTTTCTGTTCTCGATTTTCATTCATTTTGGTTCTCATATGCATCTTATTTATAAAATAATTACTTTTTGAATTAAATAAATTATTACTTCGCTATACCAAAATTACATCTACCTCTCCAGTAGGCGGGAAGCTGGAATAACGTAAGTAATTAGTTCCACTATGCCGCCCTAGCTCAAAATCACCCCTTCTTTCTGTAACTCCCGTCTAATGGCAGTTTCCAGACTTTGTTGGGTGATTGTTTTTTCTTTGTTCGTTACGGCTTGTAGCGTACATTTACGTATTATATTCATCATTAATCCGCCAGAGATTTCATAGTTTTCGGCGATATGCCATAGATCTGAGTTTTCATCTAGTGGTAATTTCTTAGCAAAAGATTGTTTCCATAGTTGATAGCGTTCTTCTACTCCTGGCATGGTAAATTCGATCATGGATTGGAATCGTCGGGTAAAGGCGTCATCTATATTGTCTTTTAGGTTCGATGCCAGGATCACTACGCCGGGGAAATCTTCGATGCGCTGCAATAAATACCCTATCTCCTGATTTCCGTATCGATCATTGGCACTACTTACTTGGGTACGTTGCCCAAACAAAGAATCCGCCTCATCAAAAAACAAGATCCAATCGTGCTGCTGGGCTTGATCAAATACTTTAGCCAGGTTTTTTTCGGTTTCACCAATGTATTTAGAGACCGTCATACTTAGGTCGATCCTGTAGACTTGTCTGTCTGTACTTTTGCCTAACAATGCTGCTGCCATACTCTTGCCGGTTCCCGGTGGTCCAAAAAACAGGCTTTTATAGCCCGGTTTTAGTCGTTTACCCAGTTCCAACTCTTCTAATACTGTGTGTCCATAGGTAACCCAATCCCTGATTTCCTGCAAGCTATGTGTTGTGGACCTAGAGACGATGAGATCCTCCCACGATAGTTTGGTATGAATACGTTGTGCAGGGAAATCAGGGCTATATTTTGCTTGATAGGGTTTACCAGTTAATAAATATTCTACATATTCATTAGCGATCATCCAGATACTACTTAATAGCGGACTATTCCCTTTGGTTCTGGATAGACTGATGATGCCTTTTCGTATCGCGACAAAGTCTTGGGTAATGAGCGTATGATATTGCAAGCGTTTCTGTAACTCATCTCCTGCTATTAAAAACATCGCAGTTTCTGCGGTAGGGATCAATCCCAAATGCCCTTCTAACAACAGTCCGCCAAATTCGCTATAGCGGCGGTCATAGTCTTTGTTTTTAGTGAGCAGAATATCTAAAAGTTCTGGTTGGATATGAGGAACTAATGCCAAGATTAGCAACAATCGTTCTGCAACCTTGAGTTTGTGTTTTTGTATAAATGCTGCATAGACTCCTTCTTTATCGGTTATATCCGGAGGTGTTAACTCTTGTATGGATTGATAAGGCGTTTCTTGGTTAAAATGCAATTCTAAGCGGGTTTGAAGCACGATGCTTAGCCAAGCTAGTTCGTTTGCTATTACCTCTGCGTTATGATCGCTGATATCTCTTTCTGTGGATTTCTTCATACTATTATTTTCAGCGATAACAATTTGTTTTTCCATAGTGCTGTTTTACTTTATAATTCATTCAATTCTTTGATACAGAAGACACACTTCCGTTTTATTGCTCCCTTCCCTCGGGGAAGGGCTGGGGATGGGAATAATTTTTTGTTTTCTAATCCCATCCTAAATCCTTCCCCAAGGGAAGGACTTTCCACCATATTCTAAAACTCATTTCATCATAACCACTCCACTACAATAATGTCTTGCATCCAGGGGAGTTTCACCGTATGAAAACCCCAAGGCAATTTTTCTAACGTAACATCATGAGTTTCTCGTTGCACCTGTAATAACCAATGACCATCTCGGGTACGTAAGGATCCAGGGCGACATAGATAGGAGGTTCTAAATCCTTCTATCGATAAGTTTTTCCAATGTGGGCCTTGTCCTATCGCAGCGGTTAGCAATCCTTCTGCAATTGCTGTTTCTTCATCCGATAGTGTGATTGGCGATATGACTTCTTCTATAGCGACACCGCATAACAATTTGTTTAATGGCAGTGCTCCTTCAAACAGTTCCTGGTCATCTCCTTCACACAGATACTGCAAGGCACATATGGCAGTATGGCGAGCGGTTTCATTGATAAAGCTTTTATCTTTGATCAACTCCAAATTCTCAAAAAAGCGTTCTAAAAATGGCCAAAAGAGTACCAATCCTGCGTTTTGTATAGGGATAAAATCTGTATCCTCAAAAGGAGAAGACAATTGTTCTATCTCCAGTAATGTGGGTTTTGATGCTATCTCTTGCAGTTCTTTATGTACTCCCTGGAGATAGATTGCCAAGGGTCTTAATACACTATTGGCATCTACCGTTTGCTCTTGTATGTTCCCTATATCTTTTAGTAGTTGCACCCATTGCTTTAACATTTTGGTAGGCAACTGACCCAAAAAAGGGTTGTTTATGATAGTGGATAGTTGTCTAAAGAATTCTTGCCATACAGTATTCTTAGCTTGCATAGTTTTATAGCTAGCTACTAAAGATTTGATCTCATAGACATCCTGTGCTTGATGTTTTTTGCTACTTCCTTTATGATCTATTCCGAGTGCTGCCAACGTACCTTGGAAACATTCTTGTTCGAAGAACTTGAAATCTTTATAGGTATCAAACTTCTGAAACGCTGTTTTCCAAAACGTAGCCTCTATCTTCTGCGATGCGATGCCGTATTTCTTATGAACTCTCTGCTGAAACTTTTCTAAATTAGGCACTATTTCTTGCACACGAATATCCGAAATCAGTTGAAGGGATTGAAGCAGTTGCGCTTCTGTACTTGTATAGACAAAACGTTCTAGCTGCTGGGCACTCCATCTCAATTGTTTTAGCAAGGTGATGAAAGTGGTGTTCGGTTTTTGCAACAATTCTTTTAATTGCTCCAGAACATATGCTTTGGTTGTGTCCTCTGCCCACCAAGGTAATATCCCGGTTTTCAGGTAATGTGCTACTACTCTAATAGGTGTTTTTTCTTCGGGTTGATTGGCCTCGTCCTTTTGTACTACGGCATCAGATTGCAGATATACAGTAAGTGCTTCTTGAAGTTTTTCTTGTAATTCTCCCTCAAAAACAGTTTCAAAATTATCCAAAGATACCTGCCCTAAATCTAATGTAAGTTGATCTATCTGTAATGGTTGGTCTCCCAGAGTATTGGTAGTATTTCCAAATATGCGATCCATAACCGTTGTTAACTGATGCCGACACAGCGCACTCAGTTCTTGCTGCACAGCAAAAGCATCTACAGTCGAAGGCAGGTGAATTTCTAAAATCTGTTTATTGATGATATGTTTTTGCTGTGTCATCATGCTACTTATCTATTGTTGATTTCTTCCAGAAAACGATGATATGCATAGTCAAATCGTTGCATTTCTTCTTGATCCAACCATTGGATATTGGTCGCGATATGTGCTGGGGTCTCCTCGCGTATCGTTAATGCAATGAATTTCTTAAAATCTTCATCCTGATATTGTGCTATCCATGCTGGCAGTACGAAAGTTAGTTGTAATGAATACGGATCTTTTGGATCTACAGTCGACATCCATCTTCCAGTGGTTTCTTCTTCTATAAAAGGTACTGCGATTTCGAACCCTTCTTCAGATATTGAAACTACGCTATGTTCCCCATTATAATTTTTGGTTCCGGTAATTTCTATCTTATCTCCTGCTCGTAACGTATGTGTTCCTGTTTTGCAAAATATATGATCTGATGCTGTAGAAGATGTTTCAATACTATCAATACTAGCGGATTGTAGGTAATATTGAATATCGGGTGTACGCTGAAATAAACCTCCGGTTTCTGATTCTTGAAAAGGCGCTTCGATTTCAAAAAAATCCTCTCCGATTACTAGTACTATATATGTCCCTTCGAATTGTGCATTGCCTGTGATGCGTATTTCTTCTCCAGGTTCTAAGGTATGATCTTTGGCGATGCATCGTGTAAATTCTTCTGTGATAGCGACTTCGAATCTTTCGATTTGCAATGGAATATACGCTGCGGTAAACGAATAAGGATATTTTTTTCTAGGTCGTAACAAGATATGTTCTACCATATGCATTCCAGCAGTAATGCCATCACCTAAGTTTCTACGGCTATAGTCCTCGATCCCTATTTTTAATGCAATTCGCTTTTCTAATCCCGAGATGTTTCTAGTATCCCAAAAGTCTTTTGTGGTATCATACGCTTTGGCTCTACAGGCACTCACCACAGGATATTCTTTAAGAAATCGGGCTTTATCCCGGATCAATTTTTTATCCATAGCAGCGGTATCGTTATTTAGGTCTTTTAAGACCATCCCATAGGCTGTAAATTTCTCTGCAAATCGTGCCAACAAATGGTTTTGAAACTTATTTTTCCGTAATAATCCGGCATTAGCATCGGCTGTCATTTCGCTCAGGTATGCCTCATAGTTTTCTTTATTACCAATCACTTCGGATGCTCCGGGAACGCATTCCAGCAGTGATTGATTCCAATAGGTGCTGGTATCTTCTCCATCAAAACTCATCAGTTTTTTAAAGTGCGCTAACTGCGAAAAATAATTGGCCAATGTCTGTTCAAAAAACAACAAATACCCACTTAACTGCTTTGCCTGTGCTTTTCTTTCGGGAGTAGCTGAATCCGGGAGTCCCATTTCGCCAATCCCATAATTATCCGGAAATTGGTTTTGTATCGGATCATAGTTCTCCAGATGTGGAGCCTGAGTTTCTGGCATGATCATATCCAGCTCTTTACCTGATACAGCTCTGGAAACACTTTCAACTCTTTTTTGATTGTATAGTGTTTTTATTCTTTCTGTATCGATGCCTACGGCAAGTCCTTTAGAGGTAAATGATAGTTGTGCTAAGGTGCCTTCTACATCTAAAATTGGAGTTTTGGAAGGGTCCAATGGTAACAACCAATTTTTTACTGTATTGGTTCCCGTAGCCAGTGCGATTTTGTCAATTGCTAATACTCCGGTTTGATCCATAATTTCTTTAATCACATCAGAAGTCTGGATCTCTTCTTTTCGATAGTTTTGTAATAGGTCCTGATCATCAATAAAACCGTTTAGCAGTCTTGGCCCGTCAAAAATTTCATCAGTACTTTTTCCTTTTTCTAACTGTTGTTGCAATGTGTAGAAGGGAATACGAGGCGAAAAATGAGTTCCTACACGATACAAAATATTAGCTACCATCTCATTGACATCATCTACCGTATCTGCAATTTCGATAACACCATGTAATCGGACACCTTGTGTATCTAGTAATTTTATTTCTTCAAAATCCTCACAAATCGTACGACATCCGTAGAGCCTTTCTTTTACATCTTTAATTATTGTACTCCCAGGAATATCAAACAACCCATCTTTTTCTATAAAAACTCGGTACAATCCTATAGGTGTACTATGCGCTTCTGAGATCTCACCAGCTCTTTTTTGGGTTACTTTTTCGATCCAGGCATTTTTAACCCCATCCACATCAATAGCTACTTTACGAATATCCAATACCGTTACTGGATTTGTGGTTAAAATGGTCGCGGGACTATAGAGGTTTTCATAAGTGCTGGTGGTATCACTACCTATGATATCCTGGATATCATAGTCCATACGATACGCCAGATCGGTAATAGCATAACAAACTTGTTCTAAGATGGTAATCCCAGGATCGTGAATGTTATGATCTGTCCAGGTATCTCCTGCCATTTGTTGTATCAGCTGCATCCCTTCTGCACGAAGAAATTCATAACTTAATGCAGAATCTTGTGGAACTTCTCTAGGTATTGTTATAGATGGTGTCATATGGTATATTTTTTTATAAACTTTTACATCACGGCTTGCAGTAAAATCCCTTCAAAACCGGAGGAAAAGTTATCATTCCCACCGGATCCAAATTGCTCTATGTGTACTTTATCCCCAGCCTGTAACAATGTAAGTACCGTTCTGGAATTCATATGAAGTTTCGTTCTAGCAATCAACCAAGAACGTTCTTGTTGCTCTTCTTCGCTAGATCCTCCTCCATTGACAAAACCAGTATTATTTAACCGTAGTTTCCATCCCACATCGCCATCATCTGTATTATGCCGCATACACATGGTGAACAAATACATTCCTTTTACCGGGGCTTCGAAATGGTTGTTATCTTTAAAGTGACCTCCCATGTTATAGTTAACTTGCTCAAATTTAAGCGGGTTTTTTGCCCCTTTCATGTTTGTACTTAACGAAACCGAAAAAGCAACTACAAAATGTTTCGGGATATGGACTTGCCCCCGAATATTCATTCCTCCCTCTGCCCAGACATCTATTTTTCTATCAGCCACTTCTTTACCCATTCCAACGATGTTTAATGAGTCTTCCTTGTGCTTCCCCGCAGAAATCTGAGCAGAGTCAGAAAAATTTCCATCCGAGTTTTTACCTCCAAACAATATACATCCATTGGTAATGTGCATAGAACTATCGGGATTACCTTCTTTTCCTGTTCCAGTAATGGATAATGGAGCTAGTGGTGTGTCGGTACCAATACCTAGTTTGGTTTGAAAAAAACTAGTATCTTTCTTTTTCGAAACTTCAAAAACAGTGATACGCTCATTTGTCGTATCGATAGCGGATACTAATGGAGCTTCATTTTTACCCTCTATGGTTAACTTTGATGCTGGTTCTACCGTTCCCACACCGACATTGCCTTCTCCTGATTTGATAAATAACCTACTTTGCCCGGTTGCATCTTTAATATTGATTCCGGGTTGATTGCTTGTCGGTTCATCAGAATTTACTCTGGGATTGAGGTTAATAGACCATTGCGGATTGTCATCTGCAAAACTTTCATATAGATCTAATACCTCTTGCGTACCTACCCGCTCTCCTTCGGCCTGTATGGATATGGGATTTCCCTGCACTTTGGCTATACCGTCCTCTGCCTGATTTAATCCGGCTTCTATAAAATCGGCAAACTCCTCTTGCGTAGGTTTGTCATTGATCTTAAAATATTCTTTGAGTTCTGTTCGGTTTTTCTTGTTGATTTCCATAAGGATATTTTTTGTTCTTTATATTTTATATCTGTTATCCATTGTTTTAAAGTTGATAAAACAAGTCTAATTTAATTTTTGACTTTTCTTCAAAATGTCTTCGGCAGCACTTCGACACCTGTTCGCCTATGGAGGAAGCTCAGTGTGACAACTCAGAATAAGACGAGCGTTTTCTGTTTTTACCTATTTAATAATTTTATCGTATTACAAAGTCTTTATTGATTTCCATATAGTTGATTCCCTCGAAGCTATCTTCTTCAAATTCACCTTCATTCACTACGTATACCTCGTGTATTTGCGCAGCAACCATGATCATATTAGGTTTGGAGGGGATGACTATTGATTTTCCGTCATTGAGACTCCGCACATCGGTAAAGGTCTCTCCGTCTTCACTCTGAAATAACTTCAGATTAGCTACATAATCGATATAGGGTCTTTCTGCAATAAAATTGATGATTACACTGGCATGAAGTGATCCTCCGATCTGTATATCTCTATCTTCATCATAGGCCCATGGCGACATAAAACGCTTGATCTCTTCTATCAACTTATTTTTATAAAAACCTTCATCATATCCTTCATAAAATTTTACAATGCACTCGGTAGATACTTGCAGATACAAAGGATTGGTTACCGATATATCCGCATAGGTAGGTGCCTGCATTTGTGCATATTTTTCAATCTGAAATAGCGTATCTGCTGCTACCTTTGGTGCAAATGGATCAAAAGGTAATTTTCCTTTAATATCAGGTACTACAATCACATCTACTCCTCCTGTTCTATCTTTTGCCGGAAGACACTTAGTCTTGTATATTTGCGGAAACTGATTCAATATTACATGTTCATAATCCCACATCGTAAGCGTTCTGTTTTTATGTCGTAGCCGTTCACTAACACGTTTGTATAGCGCATTCCCTTTTTCGGCTGGTTTTCCTTTGCTAGAGGTAAAGGGTTGTATAATCTTGGCGACTTCGGGGATCGGATTGAGCACTTCTGTAATGGTATCGATGGGTAAGGGATTTTCGAAATGTGTGGGATCTACTTCTACGCTAGAAAGTGTAGCACTTACTACCTGACTTCTAATATCAATAGTATCCGATATACCATTTATATCTTTAAAAGCACCTATTTTAATCCAATGTAAATCGTTAGGCATTAAGGTGCCACCAGTAGTGGCATCTGCAGGTATTTTTATTTTTACAATCCCTGTATTTACCAATCCATTAGTTGTATCTTCTATGATCCCCGAAGGTGTAATTATCTCCCATTCATTATTCCGTACATAACTCCACTGCAACTCAGGTTTTTGAATATCTGGATCAGCACTCCCTTCTGCCATCTGAAATAAAATAGATAGTATCTGTGGCGTTTTTAATTGATCGATCCCCAAATACAACGAACCTTCATTTGTATAAACAGGTATTAGATTTGCCTCATTTCCTGGTGCCAAAAGATCATATCCGAACGGATGTATATGAAAAATATTATTAGCACTTTTTACAGACTGCGTGTTTGCCGTTATATCCACACAGGCGGTATACGAAACCCCTAGTTTTTTTAGCTTAGGTTGATATGGCAAATTAATTCGTAGGTTTTTTATTTCTTCTTTTCCGGATAATGCTTGCTTTGTAAATAAGGTATTATATACCGTATGCTGAAAGTTTACGGGTGTTAGTTCTATTCTAAAATATCGATCCCAGGATACTACCTCCTCTTCATCCATCTCGATGTCAAAACGCTCTTTGTATTCATAATCCGGACTTGTTTCTTGCATTCTAAAAGGTACATCCGCAATTGAAATGGTGCCTTCTTTTGTAAACAATGAGAAACCTTCTGATACTTTATCTCCTTCAGAATTTTCTATCATAGTAGATAGTAAGACTTCTGCATTGCGATCATGAAAAAATACATCCGCTTTAAAATCACCATCATCTTCAATAATTGCAGCATTTGTTGCAAGTCGTTGTTCTATGAGTTCAGAAAGCTCTTCTTCGCTAAGTGCTGCAAGTTCTTCTTCTGTATGATTAGCCTGTATTAACCAGTAATTCTTATAATATTCTGTAAGGGATTTGGGTTGTTGTACCCATTCCATCTCCAGATGTAAGTCTTTTATTCTTTTCTGAGCTATTTCTTCATTTGCGATATAGAAACTGCTTCCTATTTCGGGTTGGAACCCAAAGGGCTCAAAAGGTTTTTTGGTATCAATAGTATTTTGATCGTTTTGTAAGATACTTTGTTGCATTCCTTGCACATCTACCCGAATATGTGCTTTTTGTAATCCAAGGTTTATTAAATGCTGATAATTACTTCGATAGCGTTCTTCTCCTTTTTCTTCTTCTAAAAAATGATGTAGTGTACATACCAGTGTTGGATGCTCTGATGCTACAAAAGAAGAAGATCCTGATCCAAAAGGTGTGACTGGTGGATCATTATCCTGAAGTTGTATTGCTATTTTTAAGGCATTTAGATATACCTGATCTGGTGCATATTTTTGTGCTTTCTCGACATTCTTATCAACCAATCCTACTTCTTGAACCTCTAGTATCGAAGTATCCTTAATCCCTATGATTTTATATATTTTTTGGGTGGTATCTACAATGTATTTACCAACATCTGTGATATCAAAGCTTTGATTATCGATACTAGTAATCGTAGTGTCATTTACTATAATATCTAAAGGAATTTCTGAAGTTGCTCCCACATAATCCCCTAAAGAATAGGTTACTTTATTGGGTGTAAACCACTGCTCATCACTACTAAGATAGGTCTGAAAGGGATCGTTTTTATCAAAAATCGACTGTAAGCTTTCTATAGTAAGATTTTCTTGCCCCAGATCTAGTAGTATTTCAATAGTACGTTTACCATCTTGGAGTAGTAAGGTGGGAGAACTGATGGCAAAACCAATCTCAGATGGTTTTAGGGAATGATCGGATATGGAAGATTGTCTATTACCAAACGTCTTAAATCGCTTACTTTCTTCTTCTTCATCATATTTGCTAAAAACAAATTCTTTGGCATCCGTTGTTGCATAAATATCTGATAACTTTTCTATGCTAGGCGGAAAAATAGAGACCGATCGTACCTGACGCTCAGCGGATTCTAAACTCTTATATACTTTATCCTTATCTGCTTCAGAAGCCTTAGAATCTGCTTGAGTTTGCATGATATGTATAAAATCAAGTTCCGTTAATTGCAGGTCTACTATTACATATTCTAACGCTTTTTCAGCTTGTTCATCTGTAGTCTGTATATCTTCGAATACCTGCTCTAACAAAGCTTTTTCTCCATTATATAAGGGCAATACATCTCCGGGATTTGGATTTCCATATACTTTTCTCATCATTACATCAAATCCTTCAACATCGTGTAATTCTCTAAGGTTTTGTTGTCTTTGATGTATGATTTTTTTCTCATGAGCCTTTTCCAAGTGCTCATATACAGGTAGCCAATCTGTAGGAATACCCTCTTTTTCTTCTTCTTGTTTACTAAAAATCAGGTTAAAATCATTTCTTTTTAAAAATAGCTCTTGTGTTACATAGGAAATCGCAGCTGCATCCTCTTTTTTTACTGCTTCATTCAGCTCAAAAATATCCCCAATCTGATTCCCTGGAAAGTCCGGAAGGGCATTTCCAGGATTCGGGTGTCCCAAGGCCATTTCTATCATATCGATAAAGGCTGCATCCTTGGTTTTACCACGTTCTTGATGCGTATTTTGGATGGTAAGAAACTCCTTTGTTACAAAAACATTTTTAAGTTGTGTGATTTGAGCCTTGCTAATTACTGTATCTTCATTAGTGATGTACTGCAATTGATTACCCGAAGCGTCTTCTCCGGCCTCTAATACAGTTCCCTTGTTTACTTCTAGGTATTCAGTATTCTCTTCTAACGCTAATAATACATTGACCACATCCGGCACTGCTTCTTTTGTGCTCAATCCAAGACGTTCTCTAAAATAAAAATCAAGATGTCTTTCTGTAAGTCCATTCATTTTGGATTTCACGTGATTTAATAACTTTAAGAAAGTCATAAATAGTGCTACGTGAGGTTTGGATAGTTTGGCTTTCTTTTCTGAATCATTATAAAAACGTTCAGGATTTTCTACATATGCAGCTAATAGATCAGCCCACCGTTTTTGTTGAATCCTTCTTCCTTCTGGAGAATTTTGGTTAAATGTTTGCGGATCGTCAATTAAAAAAGACTCCCAAGTAGTAGTAGGTCTGTTTTCTTCATCAAAAAACTGAAGCTCTTTGGCTATACGCTGTGCTTCTGTGATCAGTTCTTCAATACTACGATCTTCTATCGCTACATAATCAGGACGAATCGCATCTGTATTGCGATCTTGCTGACTGGTTCCATCTCTAAGAAGTATATTATCTGAATTTTGAATGTGAGTCATTGTTTCTACTACTTTACTAGGTTTAAGTGGCCATTATTTTTGTATTTGCTGGTATTAATTGTCCTTGTCCCGGATACATAGGTACGGGATCCGGTGCATTGGTGGGAGGTGGCTGTTTTGCCTGAGCTGTAACTTTGAATTCTGCAATAAACATGTTTCCCTTGATCACGATGCTTTTATTTCCACTTTTACTTTTTTGTGTTAACTGATCAGGTGCTAACTTTTTAATGGTTAAGGTTCCTGTCCCTGGGATCACAAAAGGAGGGGCGACATAGGAACAATTGGCAACTTCTACTTTGGATTCATCACCGTCTACACAAACCTTTTTTCCTTTAATGGTTGTCTTTCCAGAAGCTATCATTTTTCCTGGTTGTACACTTACCAAGGCACTCCCAAATACGGGAAGAAAATTAACCTGATCACCGTCCATTATTATTACATCCATTTTTTTGTAATTTCTTTTTAAAGATCAAATGCCACAGTAGAAGCTTCATTAACATAGAATGGATATACCAGATTAAAGCGATTATTGGTGCTTCTAACTATGTAATCGATCGATATATGCACAATCCCTTTCTCTAGATCTATATCCGCTACTGTAACTTCTTCTTCCTGAATTCTTGGTTCATACAATAACAAGGCCTTGGATACCATATTACTCAACTCACTTGCAAATCGTTCATCTAATTCTTCGAATAAAAACTGAGTAAGATCACATCCAAAATCAGGGTGCATCATCCGCTCATTTAAAGAAGTAGATAACAAAATCTGGAGACTTTGTTTGATATCTTCTTCTCCTACTGTAAATCCAACATCTGCACCACCTCCTGAAAAAGAAGGAGGGAACGCCCAACCATTTCCTAAAAACTTATTGTCCATCTTCTACTGATATTTTGGATGAATCACTATTTGCCATCTGGCTATTATCCTCGTAGGATTTTAATTGCGAAGCTCCTTGTTGTTGTATTTTCTCAATGAGTCCTGCTACCTTGATATATGGCTGTTGCCCAAGTCCGGCAAGTATTGTATTGGTTTCTGAGACTGTTAATTCGAGTTGTATATTATTTTTATCCATATGTATGCTTATATTAAATCCACCTTTTTCCCTTTGACTTTAATTTTTCCTTTAGCATTAATACTAAGACCTCCCTTAGCATCTATCATAAAATCTTTAGCACTCATCAGCTTGATACCATCTTTGCCTAACTCTATTATATTTCCGTGAGCATCTTCTAGATTAATCTTCTTTTCTTTCTGATTGATACAAATGATCTGTTCATTCGCAGAATCTGAATCTGCTGTAGAGAGTGTTACGGTCTCTTTTTCTTCATCAAACAGCAATTGAAAATTAGACTTGGTAAAAATCCCTTTATAGGTGTTTTTCTTCTTTACTGTATTGGGCACTTTATTACTATGCATTGCGCCTAATACAATGGCTTGTCTAGGGTCATCATTTAAGAAGCCTATCACCACACGATCTCCTTTTTCTGGAGGAAAGAAGATTCCATGATCTGCTCCCGCATCCAACGAAGTAAACATCGCCAGTACCTCAGTCGGTTTTCCTTCTTGATGAAATGCTGGTATATGTACCTGAACCCTGAACCCATGATCTGCATCTTCGATATGACCTAAAACAGTACCAACCTGCAAACCATTAACCCCTGGAAGCAATCCGGCAGCTTGTGTATCTATAATATCCGATTGAGCGCTAAACCAGTTTGCATCCATACCAATTTGTAGATAGGTATACCATCCTGAACCCATAACAAATGTATTACGAACACCTGTGATGATGTGATTTCCGTTAAATCGACTTACATTTTCAATTTTTATCGTCTGCCCTACCTTGAGCTTCCCATTTCCATCAATTCTAATGGTTCCCCGTACTGCAGAAAGTCTGGATTTTATAAGCTGTGCATCCGACCAGGATTGAAGCTCCAAAGGATCTGTGGGTACCGGATGAATCAATTGTGCTTCTGTAGCCCCCACTACATTCGATAGCATCGGTACATTATACCCTATACTTCCTAACGTTTGTTCTTCGGCTTTTTTAGGAAGACTTAATGCTAATTGTTTTTTCTTGGTGTCTAAACCAAAAGTATGAATCTTCTCATATTGCCCCTGACTACTCAATTTTAAATCAAAATGTGCCAAATCGATACCAAAAGTTAAGGTAAGATCCGGATTTTTGATATTTGGTGTTTTCACAGATAGTTCCCCATGGTCAACTGCTACTAGCTGCCCATTAGCTTCTGCTCTTGATACCATAAAATCCCAATCCGAAACATAGTATTGCACCATCTGCGGATGTGTATACGATGTATTCTCAATTTCTTTTGCTTTTAGACCTTTGTATTTGCTAATCAGATCTTTTATGATCTTACTGTCTGTAAGACCTTTATAGACCCCGTTTTTTCGTAAGCTAGTCATTTTAATACAAGGATCGCAAAGCTCTATGGTTAGCTCAGATTGATGTTGAGATCTTTCTATTTCCTGATTAATCACAATACCTTCAAAAATCTTTTCTTCAGTAGTGTTTTTTCCTTCATATCGCATAAAGATTTCTATCAGGGATCCCGGTAAAAAAGCATCTCCATCCAATGTTTCGAACTTTTGTTTCGCTATACAACCATCATATAGTTTGAGCTCGGCCATTGGTATTTTATTGAACTCTTTATTGGTATCTAAAGACATCAATTGATACGTTCCCAACTGAAGGGTTTTGCCGTTGCTTTTGATGGTATTTGTTACTACTGTTGATGCCATATTTTATTTTTCAATTGGAGGAAAATAAATTTCTTGTCCTGGTGTAAGATTCCTAAAACTCTTTAGCTTATTAACTCTTGCTATTAGCGGATAATACATAGGTGAACCATATATATCCTGACACATTAATGGCAACTGATCACCTGCTTTTACTATTCGATAATGTGTTAAATCAGGAGATTGTAAATCTAATTTTGCTAATTGTTCATCAAGCGCATCATCTTCTATAAAGGAAACATTTAACTCTGCTCGCAATGGATCACCACTTCTAGCAAACATGGTGTAATTAATATCCAAATCATTGAGCCTACAATTAAAATCAAGTGTTTGTCCCCAACTAAGTTTCAGAAAAGGAGGTTCATGGATTTTACCTTTAATTTTTACAATGTTTGTTAAAAAACCATCGATCCGCTCTGTTACATTGGTTTGAGAACCTGATAATACTCTAAATGCTGTTTCTGCTCCGTATTGATGTACATTGGTTCCATCAAAAATCAACTTCATTCTTACCGTAGATCGTGCACTATTGGTAAACTTAACTGTATCCTCGTTTTGAGGATTACTTGGCTGTTTAGTATACTTATTCGTAAAACTTCGTCGTACAGATTCTGGGTTAAACATCACCTCGAACTCCTTACCTGAATCTTTTCTTTCCTTCTTATCATAAGAAGTAATCTTGAGCTTTTGGAGTTTAAAAGACCGTACTTTTTTATTGTTGAAGCTTGCCATGTTATCGTCGGTTTTTATTTTTCAGCACCTTTAGTACTTGGTCTACACATTCTTGTATCATACTATTTTTATCCAGTTCATACCCTTCTGAACTAGTTGTTTCTTCCGTATTTACCTCATCGGATACAATCGCTTTAATTACAATCTCTCTAATTTCTACAGCCATTTTTATATTCTTAAAATTTTGAAATTAGAATATGCTAATTCCATCGTATCAATTATTACCGAATTCGATTGTGCATCCAGATCAGAGACAGACCATTTTACAGGATATGCCTTTTGAAAAACCCATCCTCCAACTGGTATTCCACTTTCATTAAATACGGTTACTAATACATTAGAAGGAGCAAACGTAAATGAATTGAATGCTGCCGTAAACTCCAGATTTAATGGCGAAGGGATTGGACTTGCTACGAATCCTCGTTCTAAAACCAGATTGTTATAATTCATCATTTTTGGTACGCGATGCATATGTAGGTTTTCTCCACCTTCATTAATAGTTTCTAACTGTACATCTGTGCTGATACCACTGACCTTTTGAAACCTAAGATCAATAGGATTGGGAACTATCCCACCTGCCAAAAAAAATACTCCAAATCTGTGCGATAATGTGGGTTCTCTGTCTGCGAAATTGATTGCTTTTAAAACATCTAACATATACGAATTCTTAAGTGTGTTTTATTCTTAAATCATGTGCGATCAAATTCAGACTTTCGAAGGCGATTTCACTCGCACTTGCACTGAATGATGGTGCATCTAATTTGAAAGGTAATGCTCGGGAAACCTCCCAAATTACGATGCCCATCCCAGTTTCATCACATAGTTCTATTCTGATATCTTTTTTTTCTCCAGACTTGATCCAGTCATACAGATCACTGCGACGCTTGACGATCCCTCTCTTTAGGGTGATGTTAATCGGTTTTCGTTGACCTCGAATCAAATGATCCCCTACAGCCCAGCTAAAACCGTGTCTGTACAATACATGATCATGATCAATTTCTAATCCTGAAATCTCTGCAAAAGACATGATTTCAATCCCATTGATTGTTACCTGATAATTATAAACAGGTAAGGGATACTTTTCTATAATTATTTGTTTGTCAACTGCCACAATTTGCTATCTTTTAGGTATACATCAACCCTACACCTTTCTGAGTTGGTCTAGTATGAAATTAGAATACTACTTGTTTACTATTTTGCTACGAATTACTTTAGCGACTATGCTTCTTCCATTGTGACTCTAGATGCCATTAGATCCAGAGATTCTATAGCGACATCATTAGAACTAGCGTCGAAAGAAGGTGCTGTAAGTTTGGTAGGAAAAGCATCGATGACCTTCCAGCTTACTACTGTACTGCCAGTTTCGTCTAAGAGATGTACTACAATATCTCTTTTATCGATTTGGTTGAGTTGGATATCATTGATCCAATCATAAAAAACAGGTATACTTTTTCCTTTTACCAATCCTTTTTTCATAGAAATATTTACTGGCTGTATCTGCCCCGGCATATACATAATATTAGGCCCTACTTTACCTCCTGTGGCAAAGCTTTCTTTATAGGTATGTGTTTCGAAAGATAATTCTAGCCCTGATACCTCAGAGAAACTAATTGACTCTCCATTAATATCTACCCTATAATTATAAATAGGTAATGGATAATCTGTTTTTATTTGTGCTTTTGTTAACGCCATTTTTTTTATTTTTTATATGATTATATATCTCTTCTCTATAGATTAGGCCTCCTGTAGTTTGTGGGAGAATTTTAAAATGATAAACTCGGCAGGACGTACTGCGGCTAGTCCTATTTCTGCGATCATTCTTCCATTGAGAATATCTTCTTGTGTCATGGTTTTGCCTAATCCGATATTTACAAAATAGGCTTGTTCTTCTGTGGCTCCTGCCAGACCACCTTGCTGCCATATTCCGTATAAAAAGCTTTCGATCATTGCTTTAACTTTTAACCAAGTTACCGCATCATTGGATTCGAAAACAGCAAACTGAGATGCTTTTTTGGTAGATTCCTCGATCATGTTGAACAATCTTCTAACCGGTACATATCGCCATTCGTTATCATTGCCGTCCAGCGTACGAGCTCCCCATACCAAGGTTCCTTTACCAACAAAACCGCGTATAGCATTGATGGATTTACCATTGTCGGAATCTACATTCAATCGTTCCTGATCTTTTGACGTTATTTTCTTTACAGGTCCTATTACCGCATTTAGGCTTACATTTGCAGGAGCTTTCCATACCCCTCTTTCTCTATCCGTAGTTGCATAGGCACCTGCTACTGCTGCACTAGGAGGTAAGATGATACGTTGTTTTGATACTTCACTTACTACTCTATTGTATAATTCGGATTGCGTTTCTTTGATGGTAGATAAGCTAGTGGATGCGCCATCACCTCCATTTACAACTATATCCTCTGCTCTTGAATTCGATTTTACAAGCGTAGTGTTGTCTAATACAATAATATCAAAATCACCCTTATCTGTAGAATCGTTCCAAGCTTCAACAACTTTAGATGCTTCTGTACCATCTCCTACATTCGTAATTGTCAATGTTGCTTCCTCAATACTAAAAGAGGGTTTACTACCAGATCCTTTGTTAATTTTCACTTTAGGATTATCTTGTGCAGCTCCGTTATATATGATTCTAATAGCCTCATCTACGTCTAACTTAATGATTTCTTGTGCTGAAGAACCAGAGATGATTACATCTTCTTCTTGATACTTGTACGTAAGTGAAGTCTGTAAGTAGGGTGTATATGCCGCTCCGTATTTTAGATGATTAGTTCCTATTCCATTTCTAAAAGTTGCTACTCCTTCATCCCCTTTTTGGATATCAAAAATGCAAAACCTGTCTTTTAATTCCTGGCACTGACTTAGAGCAGTTTGACATACCTCATGATAATCAACCGGATCTAATTGAGTGGCTTCACCCAACATAATTAAGGTAGGTTCATCTTCTTTACTCAATACATCTAAGCCTTCTAAAAAAGATGCTTTGTTATAATCATCTTGATAACTTCCTACAGATATTACATAACAATCTCCTCCTCCATTCTTAAAATATAAATCTATTGCATGATATAATGTATGCTGTGGAGCTGTGACCTCAACATTTTCTATAACTTCTTCATTTACATTGACCTTAAAAGATGCTGGCTGAGCACCTCCAAAAGCCTCTTTGAATTCTAAAAGTGTGGATACCCTAACAGCAGTATTTTTCAAGTTTTTATCGTTCTTCTTGGCTTTCTCGGTAAATCCAATAAAAGCAGGTACTGCAGTGGAAACTTCTGCTACAGATTGTGGTAATAGAGGTACTTCCTCCGTATACACATCTGGTGTTAAAAATTTAGACATATTTTAAAAATTTTAAATGTTTATAATTAGCACTCCCGAAAATCGATGTAATTCTTTCGGTATGCTTTTCTTACTTAATTTTAATTATTTGAACACCGTTGTGTTCTTCTTCTGGATTTGGTAAATGGCTCATAAGCACATCACCATTTTTGATCAGTTTGATATTTTTTATAGGTTTAATGCTATGGGGAACCAAATCTTTGGACTCAAAAGCCTTTATTTGGGTATTGGGGAAATTTAATCGTATGGAAGTTATAATCTGATCTGTGCTATTTTCGTCAATGATCATTTCATTAAAACTGATTTGCTCGTCTCTAGATTCTAATGTTATAGTTGAATCATCAGTATTAGAAATAAAATAATACTTCCATTTTATAGCCGTAGCAGTAAACTGAACCTGGTATGTAAATAACGTACCATCGCCCTCTGAATTCATTTCACTTCCTTTAATTTCTACTTTTGCTAAAGCAGGAAATCTCTGATAAGCCCCTTCCTGTTCAATTTCGCTAGCAACTAACTCAAGTTGATTTTTACGTAATTTTTCATTGGTAAAAAACATCATTTCACCTTCTTTTACCTCAGACATATCCGTGAATTCCCGAACCGTATCCGAAGTAGGAAAAACATAAAAAGCAAATACATCATTCTGGATCTTTTCGGAAAAACCCTTGTTTTCTTCATCAATTCCAACAAGGCAACGTATTCCTCTGGCCGTTTTTTTAAGAAGCAATCCTCGTTTTTTTAAAAGCTCCTCTGTTTCTGCTACCGGAGTGAGTACCAAATCGGCTGCTCCTCCTGAAAAATAGGAGTGTTCTATCGTAATAGAAAAGAATTCTTGATACTTCATGATCTTGTTTTTATCTCAGCTTTATCAGCTATTTCTTATGCTTGGTTATTTACATTATTTTCTTCCTCCTCCTCAAGATCCATGATTTCTGGAAGAGGATATTTTTCGCCAACTGCCAGATTGATCTCTTGCAGGGGAGTTCCAACAAACGCTACACTTTGCTCATCGATAAAGGATAGCAATCGTACCCTATAGAGTACTGATGGCAAGTAAGAAGTGTTTAGAGAGTGCCATACTTGATTTTGTTCTTCCAAGGGGAGGGAAATTAATTCTACAACTAGTTTTTCTATACGTTCATCAGACAATTGTGGGGAGTTAAGCGGATTAAAAATCCTATTGACCTGAAAAAACTTGATTACGTGGGATAAAAATTTAAGTGCCTGATCATATTTACTAAACTTGGACACAAAAAGAATCAAAAGCTCTATTCTAATTTCTGGGTTAGCTTGAGTTCTAACCCCATTCTGAATTATTCCCGAATACTGATCAGCGTTTCTGAACTTTCTATCTTCTGAAACATTAATCAGGAAAGGTGTAACCTTATCATTTGTAAAAGAAACCGGATCATTACTATTCGTATCTATAAATTCTACAACATTTAATTCTGTTGTCCCTACATTTTTAAGATATTCGTTAAGCTTATCCTTTAAAACACTTAATACTACATTAATCATGATATACCCACTTATTAAGGTTCATTAACTTTTGAAAGTTCAAAGGTAGCGGGCAATGCTATGTCGAGGCTAGAACAAGTCCGGCAAATCTGTAAAGATTCCCGACAAGACAGTTGTATAAAATCGACACACTATAACATTTCCGACATTAGGGAATTAGCAGTAAAATTGCTGTACAATAGGGTAGCGAAGCTGGAAAAACAGTCAGGCTTAAAAGTATAAGAATACTAAAAGCGACCACAAATGAGACTCTTCTAGGAATCGGATATTACAAAAGGAAAATAGTGCTGTAAAACAGCCGTTTTATGGTACAGGCCTATGGTTGTTTAATTTTTTAATTTGATGCGGAATAGGGTTATCCTAAGTGCCAAACTGATTTTTATCATTTTCTATACAAACGTTACGTTTTAATTTTGCCATCCAATTTGATAAAAAATGGATGAGATAAAGTCAAAAACAAGAAGATTCCGCTGGATATACATCTTCCTGATAGTAGTAACAATTCAAAGCTGTACCATGGTAAAAGTAAGTGTGAGTGATAAAAGAAATCCTGTGCCCCAAACTATTGAGTTTGATGAAAATTTAAAGATTACCTCTTGGGGAGCTATTAAGGTGAACAAGTCCGATTTTTTTCCATCAAGTTTTCAAATTGTATCGGGAGGGAAAACGGTTTACATAGATCCTGTTGAAACAGGTACATCGGAAAAGGCCGATTATATATTTATCACCCATGCACATCCCGACCATTATTCCCTTAAAACTATCGAGCGAATTGTCAAACCCGAAACCATCTTCATATGCTCAAAAGAGGTCTCGAAAAAACTTTCCAAAAAAGGATACACTATACGCACGGTGGCACCTGGTGACAGTGTTGAGATAGAAGAGATAAACGGTGAAGCAGTACATGCGTATAATACCAAAAATGTATTTTTATGGATAAAGGCACATCCAAAATCCAAACAGAATGTTGGGTACATTTTAACGATTGGGGACGACATCAGAATATATCATGCAGGTGACACGGACTACATTCCTGAAATGGAAAACATCAAAGATATTACGGTAGCTATGGTACCTATAGGGGGAGACAACCTGACCATGAATATTGATGAGGCGTCAAAAATAGTCAATAAGATCAAACCCAAGCTGGTTATACCAATGCACTATGAACTAAAAAACAAAGCTGATTTGACGAAATTCAAATCTTTGGTAGATAAGAATATTAAAGTTACCATATTAGAGTAAGCTGTACATATCTATTATTAAAAAGGAAATCAAATGGAACCTATGGATTTATCAAGTAAAAACCTTCTTGTTGTGGGGAGTGTTTTGAGTTTCCTTGTAGCAATACTGCATATTGCGCTCGCCATAAGACCAAAACTTTATGATTATTTTGGTGCTTCAAAGCTTTCTGAACTTACCGAGCAAGGTTCATCGTTTACCGTATGGATTACACTAGGTCTGGTTATCATGTTTATCGTTTGGGGGTTTTATGGACTTTCTGGGGCAGGTATTATAAAACAACTTCCACTATTGCGTGTTGTACTGATTAGTATCGGAGTCATTTACCTCCTGCGTGCACTAATGCTTCCTTCGGATATTGTTAAATTTACACAGCATGCTCATCCATTCCGTTTTATAATTTTATCGACCGGTTCTTTATTAGCAGGCCTACTCTATCTTATAGGTGCCTTTGGGGTCGCGAAATGAAAAATTCAATGTATTCCAAAGTTAAACTGAGCCATCAATAGTAAAAAAATAAAAAATGACACTTATAGAATTAGGATACACTGCTAGCTTAGAGCAATATCGAAAAGATAAAAATCTGGACTCTTTCAATGTGGGCCGTATTGTATCCGAACACAAAGATAGGTATGTAGTAAAAACAGATACAGGTGAATTTGATGCCGAGCTCATTGGCAATTTGCGATTTACCGCCGAAAGTCGTCATGACCTGCCCGCCGTTGGGGATTGGGTAGCAATTTCTGAATATGATGAGCATAAAGCCTTGATTCATTCCATTTATCCGAGACATTCAATCATAGAAAGAAAAGCCGTCGGAAAGTCAGGGCAGACTCAAATAATTGCTACAAACGTTGATTACGGCCTTATTGTTCAGTCGGTGAACAGGGATTTTAATATAAACCGATTAGAAAGGTATTTGACAATCTGTTACGCTTCAAGAGTAAAACCAGTTATAGTTCTTAGCAAAATCGATCTTATAGATGAACATGGACTAAAAAAACTTCTAAATCAAATAAACGAACGAATTAAAGAGGTCCCATTGATAGCCTTAAGCAATGAATCCAATATTGGGCTGGACAAATTGGAAGCCATTATAAAAAAAGGTAAGACCTATTGTTTACTAGGTTCCTCGGGTGTAGGAAAATCAACACTATTGAATAAGATAAGTGGTAAAAAAATAATGAATACCGGTGCTATAAGCCAAAGTATCGATAGAGGTAAACATGTCACCAGCCATAGAGAACTGATCGTTCTGGGAAACGGTGGAATTTTAATCGACAATCCAGGGATGAGGGAAATCGGGATTACAGATTCCAAATCTGGGCTTAATAGTACATTTGAGGATATCGTAAAGTTATCTTCCGATTGTAGGTTCAAGGATTGCACACACACAACGGAAATTGGTTGTGCTGTAATTAAAGCTCTAGGGAACGGTGATATTGATCATGCTTCCTATGAAAACTACTTGAAAATGGAGCGTGAAAAAGAGCATTTTGAATCTACCGTTGCCGAGCGGCGTAAGAAAGACAAGGATTTTGGTAAAATGATAAAACAGTTTAAAAATCAAAAACACAAAGGTAAGGCGTAGCTGATACTTTGAATGCAACTGCCATTTTTCTGTTTGAATGTTGATCTTGGACGCGCTCTATAAAACGAAGATTTAAGGTCATCTCGCCTTTTTCTACCTGAGATACTACTGTTAATTAAAGCCTAAATTGTAATCGCACTGAGTACGCTTCTTCTTAGAATTTCCTGAATCTTTCATAAATAAGTCGATTTTGTGTCAACTTATTTCAGGACGGGACAAATCCCTTATATTTATGTCACTATGTGTTAGATAAATAATAGGATATGCTTAAGGCCTATAAGTACCAAAATATAGTCAATGAAATGATTGATCTAGTAATTGAAAGATACTCCTCAAAAGACGCATTTATTTTAGTTTTGGATAAATATTATCTAAAAAACAAAGAATTATTTCTAATGTCACATGATCTTCTTCAGATTTATGGAAGGAGGAGCTGAAAAGGCATCTATTATAATTGAATAAAAACGTAAAGATGAGAAAAAGCGTAGATGAATTCATTAGTATAAAAATTTAACAGACACTGTCTGCTAAATTCATAAATGAAAATATTGTTAAAAAAACGCACAAAAGATATAAAAAACCATATATTTGCAGTAACAGTACACACCACGCTACCCATTAGAACAGCGTCCCAGGGTGTGTCTTTTGCTTTATAGACCTTTCTGTTTTAAAACTACATACTTTATTTCACCACTAATATGTTTAAAAAAGAACCAACCACAATACAAGAACAAATACAAAAACTTAAAGATAGAGGTCTAAATATTACACCAGAAGACAATGCTGAACATTACCTTTCTCATATAAGCTATTACCGATTAGGTGAATATTGGCACTCTATGCAATATGATAAAGAGAAACACCTTTTTAAAGAAAATAGTCGCTTTTCAGATGTTATTGCACTTTATAGCTTTGATCGGGAGTTACGAATTTTTCTTTTTGATGTCATTGAAAAAATAGAAATAAGCCTAAGAACTAAATTAATATATCATCTATCGCATGAAATAAACCCCTGGTGGTTTCAAAATTTTGATTTATTTACCGATAGTATAGCACTTGTGAAAACACTATCTAATCTCGAGGAAGAATTATCGCGCTCCAAAGATCCAACTATTAAAAATCATAGGAAAAAGCATAAAGATGACCTACGCTTCCCTCCTGCTTGGAAATCTCTAGAGCAAACTAGTTTTGGTGCCTTATCTAAACTATATGGAAATCTAAAAAATACCGGTAAATCCAAAGACAAAATTGCAGAAGAATACGGTGCTGTAAATCATACCTTTTTACCTAGTTGGTTACAATCTATAGCGCAAATACGTAACTACTGCGCACATCATTCAAGGCTTTGGAACAGAAACTTGCCTGGAGCTCCAAAACTATTACCAAAACCACCAAATCCTTGGATAACTGAAACAGAAAATATTCCTAAACAACACGATTTCCAGAAGTTATATGTGCATCTATGCCTAATGAAATATTTACTGAATACGGTGCAACCTGGTAATACTTTCGCATCAAAATTAGATGCCTTGTTTCAAAAGTATCCTAACGTAGATCCGGATGCTCTTGGGATGAAATCTAATTGGCAGAACGAGCCTTTATGGAAGTAAGTCTTGTTCTAGAAGATCAGACTTATACTTATACAAGATTCTCACTACGTCCATTGTACTTTCTTATTTCAAATCTTTGTTTATTATCATGTAGATAACTTAGTCTATTACGATAGTTGTCAGCAATATTGTCAGCATAAAACCAACAAAACCCTGACAAACAATTGTTTATCAGGGTTTCTGGTACTCAAGGCGGGAATCGAACCCGCACGTCTCGCGACATTGGATTTTGAATCCAACGTGTCTACCAATTCCACCACTTGAGCATTAATGGATGGCAAAATTAGCAAAATATTCTTTTCCTACCATTAAATAAGTAACAAAATAAAGGCCAGAGTGAAAATAAATTTTTAAATTTGCACCTTGTTTTTAGAAAAAAGGTTTAACTCATTACAATACAATATTTTACCCTATGTCAACTGGAGTTACAGAAGCAAAGTTTTTCGCGTGTACCCAGAGTACCGCACTTGCAGAAAAGATAGTAGCTGCCTATGGGGCCAGATTAGGTAATGTGATTACATCGACCTATAGTGATGGTGAGTTTCAGCCTTCTTTTGAAGAATCGGTAAGAGGATCCCGGGTTTTTATTATTGGATCCACACATCCAAGTTCTGATCATTTAATGGAAATGCTATTAATGCTGGATGCTGCCAAAAGAGCTTCGGCAAGGCATATTACTGCGGTATTACCGTATTATGGTTGGGCTCGTCAGGATCGAAAAGATAAACCCAGAGTTCCCATTGCGGCAAAATTAATTGCCAAAATGTTGGAAACAGCAGGTGCCACAAGAATCATTACTATGGATCTACACGCAGATCAGATACAAGGATTCTTTGAAAAACCGGTAGATCATTTATTTGCATCCACCATATTTTTACCATATTTGCAATCTTTACATCTCGACAATCTTACAATCGCATCTCCCGATATGGGTGGCTCTAAAAGAGCATATGCCTATTCAAAAGCATTGATAAGTGATGTTGTAATTTGTTACAAACAACGGGCAAAAGCCAATGTGATTTCACATATGGAACTGATTGGGGATGTCACCGGAAAAAATGTAGTACTGGTAGATGATATGGTAGACACTGCAGGAACATTAGCCAAGGCTGCAGATTTGATGATCGAAAGAGGCGCAAAAAGTGTACGTGCTATTTGTACCCATCCTATTCTTTCGGGCAATGCTTATGAACGATTAGAACAATCAAAATTAGAAGAATTGATTGTGACCGATTCTATTCCTCTAAAACAAAAAAGTGATAAAATCAGAGTGGTAACTTGTGCAAATTTATTTGCCGATGTAATGCACAAAGTGCATCATAACGAGTCTATTAGCTCTAACTTTATAATGTAAACAGTAATTAATAAATTTTTAAAATGAAATCATTAACAATCAACGCATCTCAAAGAGAAAGCGTGGGCAAGAAAGCAACAAAAGCCCTACGTAATGCTGGACAGGTACCTTGTGTTATTTATGGTGGAGACACTATTGTACACTTTGCAGCGCCAGAAATTGCTTTCAAAAACTTAGTGTACACTCCAGACGTTCATACCGTGGTAATCGCGTTGGATGATGGCACAAAAATAAATGTTATCCTACAGGATATCCAATTTCATCCTGTAACCGATAGAATTTTACACATCGATTTTATTCAAATTTTTGACGATAAACCAATCACTATAGAGCTTCCTTTCCGAACGGTAGGTGCCTCTCGTGGTGTACTTAATGGTGGTGTGTTACGTTTCAACTTAAGACGTATCAAAGTAAAAGGTTTTGCTTCAAAATTACCAGACGTAATCGAAGGAAATATCACAAAACTTAAAATCGGAAATAAGCTATATGTTACCGATGTAGCCAGTGAAGATTTCACGATCCTACACCCTGATAACACCGTAATTTGTATGGTGAAAACTTCTCGTACAGCTATAGAGGATGAAGAGGAAGAAGAAGAAACTGAAGCAACTGAAGCAACTGCTGAAGGAGGAGAAGCTCCTGCTACAGAAGCTCCTGCTGCAGAAGCATAATTAAAGATTTGTAAAGTATAAAAGCATTCTGTCCCGGTAGTTATCGGGATTCAGAATGCTTTTTTTATTTTTATACTGATTTTTGAGGGCGTCCCCTCCTCCCGATAGCTATCGGGATTCGGTCGGGCAACCAGCCTGGTAGCAGGCAGGCCTCACGCAAAAAACAAAAGTATATATGTTTTCTATCTTCAGAAGATTGTTTTTTAAAGAAGAAAAAGAAACTCAAGAAGAGCTCATGAAAAAATTTCTTGTTGCTGGCCTGGGTAATATTGGTCCAAAATATCATAACACCCGCCATAATATTGGTTTCAGAATTTTGGACGCTTTGGCAAAAGCAGAAGACCTTACCTTCGAAACCAAAAAATTAGGGGATCTCACCACCTATAAACACAAAGGAAGAACACTCATCCTGCTCAAACCCAATACCTATATGAATTTAAGCGGAAAAGCAGTGCGATACTGGCTGGAAAAAGAAAAAATACCTATCGAAAATTTATTGGTCATCACCGATGATATCAACCTCCCTTTTGGAACCATCAGGTTAAAAGCAAAAGGTAGTGCAGGAGGCCATAATGGTCTCAAAGATATCGAAACCCAACTCAATACCTCAACATATTGCAGATTTCGATTCGGGGTAGGTGCCCAATTCAACAAAGGCAGGCAAGTAGATTATGTATTAGGAGCATGGGACAAAGAGGAAGAATCTGCTATGAGTGAACGATTAGAAAAAGCGATCGCTTTGATTAAATCATTTACCACTGCAGGATTATCTAACACCATGAACACCTTTAACGGAAAATAAAGAAATCTATCCCAACTATTTTTTATTTTTACAAATGCTTCAAATTTCACTTCCTGAAATGAGCTATAACAATCAAATTAATGTTAAGCATATTATTTAATAATACCGTACCTGCTTGCAGGCAAAAATTTCATCTGATTATTGAAAAACTACAAAAATAAACAGATGAAACAGTATCAAGATGCTAAAACATACGAAAACCAAGCACCCTCAGTAGTCACAATTGGCACCTTTGATGGTGTACATATTGGTCACCGAAAAATAATCGATCGCCTGATAGAAAGTGCCGAAAGAAATGGCTGGGAATCTGTGATCCTCACCTTTTTTCCTCATCCAAGAATGGTATTACAACAGGATTCAGATATCAAACTTATCAATACCATCGGCGAACGTATACAAATATTAGAAAAAACAGGACTAGCCAGCCTGGTAATTCATCCTTTCACCAAAGAATTTTCACGCCTCTCTGCAGGAGAGTATGTACAGCAAATGTTGGTAGATCGTCTTAATGTGAGACATGTGATTATAGGATATGATCATCGATTTGGCCGCAATCGCAATTCTAATATCACAGATCTGGCATCTTATGGTATTAAGAATGATTTTACTGTCGAAGAGATTTCAAAACAAGATATTGATGACGTTGCAGTGAGTTCTACCAAGATTCGCGAAGCTTTATTAGATGGCAATATTATTAAGGCCAATAAATATTTAGGATACGAATTTATGCTCACTGGAAAGGTCATAAAAGGAAAAGAACTTGGGCGTAAACTCCATTATCCAACTGCCAATTTACATATCGAAGAAACCTATAAGTTAATCCCTAAAAATGGAGTATATATTGTAAAATCTCAAATCGATGGTAAAACCTATTTCGGGATGATGAATATTGGCACCAACCCTACAGTACATGGTTCTGGGCTAAGTATAGAAACGCATTTCTTTGATGCTTCATTCAATCTTTATGATAAAAAGATCCAGATCCAGATGTTAAAACGTATTAGGGATGAGAAAAAATTTGATTCTCTCGAGGAATTACAGGATGCAATGCAAGAAGATGAGGATTTTTCCCGGGATTATATAAATTCTCTGGTATGATCAATCGATGGCTATTTACTCAAATCGACAATAGTGCGCTCATTATTTTCAGAGTGTTTTTTGGATTTCTGATTGCTGCAGAAGCTATCGGAGCTATTTTTACAGGATGGATCAAAAGAACACTTGTAGATCCCGGGTTTACCTTTAATTTTATTGGCTTTGATTTTTTACAACCTTTACCGGGTAATGGTATGTATTGCTACTTTGCTGTAATGGGGATATTTGGTCTGCTTGTTATGATCGGTTTCAAATACCGATGGAGTATGATTGCGTATACAGTATTATGGGCCGGCGTCTATTTTATGCAAAAGTCATCCTACAACAATCATTACTATCTTCTGTTAATACTCTGTATCCTGATGAGTATTTTACCGGCAGGCAATTACTTTTCTATAGATGTAAAACAAAATCCATCACTCAAAAAAATCGCCATGCCCCGTTGGTGTGTTTTGGTGATCATTGCACAACTATGGATTGTATATACCTATGCTTCGGTAGCAAAACTTTATCCCGACTGGTTGGATTTTACTGTTGCCAAAAACCTAATGGCTAGCAGGGCGCATTATCCAATTGTAGGTAATTTATTGCAAGGGCATTGGGCTCATGTAAGTGTTGCCTATTTTGGAATTTTATTTGATTTATTGATTGTGCCGTTATTGCTATGGAAAAGAACCCGATTAGTCGCTTTTTATTTTAGTATCTTTTTTCATTTATTTAATTCTATCGTATTTCAGATTGGGATATTTCCATATTTATCACTGGCATTTACGGTATTTTTCTTTTCAAAAGAAAGAATGCATCGTATTTTTATGAAAAAGAAAGAGTTTTATACTGCAAACGAAGTGATTGTACCTTCTTATAAACGATTTTTAATTCCGATTATGATTATTTGGTTCACCATTCAAATTGCGCTCCCGATTCGTCATTGGTTTATCCCCGGAGATGTATTATGGACCGAAGAAGGCCATAGAATGAGCTGGCGTATGATGCTAAGAGGACGGTCTGGAACCACCAACTTTTATGTAGTAGATAAAAAGGATCCCGAAGCTAAGCACAACTATGTAAACAAAGAAGAGTATCTCTCTAAAAAACAATTGCGATCGATAGCCGCCAAACCTGATTTTATGTGGCAATTCGCACAACGTCTTAAAAAAGAATATGCTGCCGAAGGAAAAGACATTGCCGTATATGTAAAAAGTAAGGTATCTGTAAATGGTAAAAAACGCAGACCTTTTATCGATCCCGAGGTTGATCTGGCCAGTGTGCCCTGGAATTATTTTACCACGAATCCGTGGATTATTAAATATCATAAGAAGTAAGTGCTAAACACTTTTTGTATTACTATTAGTGTCTGGTCGGAAATAGACGATCTAAAAAATCCGGCTTCTTGGAAGCCGGATTTTCTTATCGCAAAATAAAAATTATATGTATCTCTTATATCTGTATCATTGATTGATTAACGGATTTGTATCTCTTTCTGTTTGCGGTATCGGAAAAGTTAATGATGAATCGTCATAAGGTATCGTACCTACAGAACCCTTGGTGCGTTTTATATCATGAAGTATAAACCCTTCAAAAGCCAGTTCTAGCTGACGTTCATTAAAAATTAAATCCAAAGTTAATGGCGCTCCCAGAGGATCTGCTCCCGAGCGTGCTCTTAATGCATTAATCTCGACCAAAGGGTCCAAACCAACAGCAGTACCTTCCCTGAAATTACTTTCCAGGCGAATCAGGTGCATTTCGGCGATCCTGAATATACTGATATTTGCAAACTGATTTGTGTATTTTAAAGTAAGCTGCCTGTCGTTTGCAGGATTAATATATACAAAGTTCCCTCTTTCATCATCGGGATCATCAAATAACGCCAAATAATCATCAGTAATCCTGATATCACCACCTCTTCCTCCGTCTGCCTCAGAGGCATAAAGGTTAACCAATCGATTGGTTCCGGTCTGACTGGTTACCTGAAATGTAAAAATATCCTCTATACCATCATCGGTATTGTTAAACGCTGCTGCATAATTTGACGCCAAAGAATGGCCGCTTTCTTTCAACACATCATCTGCAGCGTCTCTGGCCGCAGCATAATTGCCTTGTTGAAAATAGACCCTTGCCAGCAGTGCCTGAGCAGCAAATTTATCAGCAAAAAATGAGTTATCTGCTGGTAACAAATTATAGGCTTGGGTAGCATCTGCTATTACTAAGTCATATACTTCTTCTACCGTGCTTCTTGCAATAGACAGATCGGCAGTATAATCAATAATCCCTTCTGTACGTATGGGCACCGCTAATTGTGAATTGGTCTGGCCATTCTCATAAGGGAATCCAAAGTTGCGCACCAGGTCAAAATAATTTAAAGCCCTTAAAAACCTGGCTTCTCCTTCAATTCTATTTTTTTCTTCGGGACTGCTGGTCACTATTTCCAAATTATCAATCACCAAATTGACCTGATTGATCACTTCATAAGAATTTCTCCAGATATCCCTCACAAAAATGTTATCTATGAGGATTGTTTTTGTAAATGCCTGTCGTGGTGGTAAAAACGTACCTCCCCAGGTTACCTGATCTGTAGCTCCTAATAAATCAACCATTACCTGTAAACGTCCTCCGTATGACTGAAACTGCCCTGCTTCTTCGTAAGCACCTATCAAAATAGAGGAAACATTCTTTTCTGAAGTAAATGCTAATTCCCCTTGTAATCTGTCGGTAGGGATTACATCTAGTTCGTCATCACATCCTATTGACAATAGGAGTAAAGACAATATGTACAATATTTTATATAATTTCATCATTTTCATTTTTAGAAGTTTATATTTACCCCAAGGGTTACCGTTTTAGCTGGTGGAGCAGAGTAAAAAGCCTGTCCGGGATTGGTCTGATCATTCACATCACTACGAGCCTCCGGATCATTACCGGTATAATCGGTAAAAGTCAATAAATTAAGGCCGGTAAAGTATATTCTTAGTTTACTAAGTCCCATTTTATCAGTGATTTGATCTGGCAAAGAATATCCCAGAGTTATATTACGAAGTCTTATAAAATCTGCATCCTGAAGAAATCGGGTGGATCGAGCTGTTCCATTACTACCAAAAAATCTGGCTTGTGGCACATCGGTGATATCCCCTGGTTGTTGCCATCTCTGTAATTGATCCCTCGTTTGATTATCAAGAAAATCTGCACTTACGGATTGAAAACGACCACCATCATTAAAAATACTGGCACCCCACTCCCCTTGAAAAGTGAACGAAAAATCAATTCCATTGTATAAAATCGTGTTTGTAAATCCTGCAATCACTTCGGGAAATGGGTTTCCTGCAACGATCCGCTGTGCCTCATCAGAATCTGTGGTTGTACCTCTGTTTATAGAACCATCGGCATTAATAGTATTTAAATAATATAACCCATCTCCGTTTGCGGGATCCACACCGGCATATTCTCGCAAATAAAATGCGCCCACACTTTCTCCTACCCTATTGATATTTTGGCCGCTTACTATATCTGCATTATTATTGGGCAGGGATTTAAGCTCAATATTATTTGTGCTAATATTTACATTAGATGTCCAGGAAAATTTATCTGTTTCAATATTTCTGGTATTCAATGTGATCTCAAATCCTTTACTTTGAAGTGTCCCTACATTCCGATTGATTTCGAGAGCTCCACTACTTGGTATTAAAGGAACTGAAAAAAGAAGGTCGTCTGTATCCTTAATATAATAATCAAATTCTCCCGAAATCCTATTGTTTAGAAAACCAAAATCTAAACCAAAATCTGTTTGTGTAGACTGCTCCCAGGTAAGGTTAGAATTTTCGGGCTGGTCTGGTGACAAGCCAGGGCGTTCATTATAGGATACCCCTGCAAACAAAAATAAAGATGGATTATCACCACCTAGATCGGCATTCCCTAATTCTCCATAACTCATTCTTAGTTTAAGAAATGATAAAATTTCAGAATCTTTCAGAAAACTTTCTTCAGATATGATCCAACCTATAGAAGCAGCAGGAAAATCACCATACTGCACACTCTCTCCAAATCTGGAAGATCCATCACGTCTAATACTGGCATTTAAAAGATACTTTCCTTTAAAATCATAGGTTGCTCTGGCAAAATACGATAAAAAAGTGCTCTTTAGTTCCACCCCCTCACCAGCTGTCACTTCGGCCCCTCCACTCACCGTTGGCAGATCGTCTGAGGGAAATTGCTGACTGGTAACATTGGTGATCCTTCTTTTATAATTAATGAATTCTATTCCAGCAACTACATTGAGATTATGTTTTTCTGCAAATTGTTTATTAAAGGTAAAATAATTACTGGATGTGTAATTCTCTCCAGTAAGATCAGATGCAAATGCCTGTCCATCTGTAGATTGAAAAAGTGCATTTTGGCCTCTGAAATTATCTTCAGTTTGCGCAAATAAGTCATATGAAAAATCGGCTTTAAATGATAGGGAAGGAATAAAACTATATTCTGCAAAGACTCTTCCTAACGTTCTTCGAATGATGGTTTTAAAAAAAGCATTATCTGCATCAAAAAGAAAATTACCGTATAATGTATCCGGATTTGGAGAACCATCGGCTAGTCTTGCCGGAGATAGTGGCGATTGTGCAACCGCTTGTAATGGTGTTGCAAAAGCATTATCATTAGCGATACGGTCTATCTCTGTTCTCGAAAAACTTAGATTCATACCTGCCTGGAATTTATCGCTTAAACGATGGCTTAGATTGGTTCTCGCGGTAATTCTTTCTAATTCATTATCCCGAATGATCCCGGTAGTATTGTTATATGCTCCGGAAAAAAAGTAAGAGGTTTTAGCATCAGCACCAGATACAGAAAAATCTGCATCGGTCTGGAAACCATCCTGATAGGCAATCTCTTGCCAGTCGGTATCAACCTCTCCATTTCTCCAATCGGTACCGGCCGCAAGACTATCAAATTGATCAATAATATCTGATACTCCATTCGGGGCGAATAATATTCCATCGGCTCCCTCTCCAAAAGAATTATTATAAGCCTCGGTAAAAAGCTCAACATACTCTGCTGCATTTAACCAATCTCTTTTATTGGTAGGCTGGCTCACTCCCTGAGATAGGTTTAGCGAAAAAACTGCTTTTCCCTGCTTTCCTTTTTTAGTGGTGATAATCACAACTCCATTTGCTCCTCTGGCACCGTAGATAGCTGCAGATGAAGCATCTTTAAGAATATCTATGGATTCAATTTCATTAGCACTCAGTGTAAGTAATGGGTTTGTGGGTGCACCATTACCCAATTCGAGCCGGTCTAAGGTTGGGTCTACCAAAGGGATACCATCCAATACATACAGAGGTTGGGTTCCTCCACTCACACTTGCGGCCCCCCGAACTCTGATATTAATACCTCCTTCTACTTTTCCATTGGTCTGGGTGATTTGAACACCGGCAGCCTTGGCCACCAATGCATTTTGTAAATTAGGATTAGGCACCTCAGTAATGTCACTAGAACTTAACCGAGAGACACTACCTGTTAATGTTCTTTTACTTTGAGTACCATACCCTACCACTACTACCTCTTCTAATATAGATGCATCTTCAATCATAGCCACATCTATAGTGCTAGAAGAAGCCACCAATTTTTCTATGGTGTTAAGCCCCAAATAAGAAAATACCAACCTCTGACCTTGATTTACTTCAATAGTGTATTTTCCATCAAAATCAGTTTGAGTTCCGTCAGAAGTTCCCTTTATGGTAACGTTTACACCCGGTAGCGGGAGCCCTCCTTGATCTGTTACTGTTCCCGAGACAGTTCTCTCTTGTCCATAAGAAATTTGAGTAATGAGCACCAAGAGTAATGTCAAAACCCCAATAATTTGTGTTTGATTTTTCATAGTATTTAGATTAGTTGGCCTAAAATCTTAATAATAACCCAACAAAACAACTAATTCGGCTTAAATTTTACGAAATCATTAACATTTTAATAGTATTGCACTCTTACGAAGAGGAAATTCTACTCTTGATAATTCTTGATGTTAATCGACTCTGGTTTATGATAGTCCTTATTTTAATACGTACTCTTTTTTAATCTCTAATTTTTTCATTGTCTCGTTTTCAAAACCCAAGCTTTTCTTTACATTTGCTTCCTCATTGCGATAGGGATAGCAGCGACATCCCCCGAACTTATTTCGGGGATATAGCGGATAGCCCGGCCACTCGACTTTGGAGAGTGGATCGCCCAAAACATAAATCATGTTAGTAGTACAGCAAGTTATAGCGAATAAAGAAGCCTACATCAAAGCATTGGCAAAACGAAATTTTGATGCAACCCCTGTATTTGAAAAAGTAATTGCTCTGGATGAAGATCGTCGTGGAACACAAGCACAATTAGATAACACGCTGGCTGATTCAAATAAATTCTCTAAAGAAATAGGGTTGCTTTTTAAAAATAAAGAGCACCAAAAAGCAAATCTGCTAAAAGAGAAAACCGCTCAACTTAAAGAAACTTCAAAAGATTTGTCTTCTAGGTTAGCCGAAATCCAGGAGGAACTTGCAACGCTGCTATATACCATTCCTAATATCCCGCACGATTCTGTTCCTGATGGGCAGAGTGATGAAGATAACGAGGAGGTATATAAAGAGGGAGAGATTCCCAAACTGGAAGATGGTGCACTACCCCATTGGGAGCTTGCTAAAAAATATGATATCATCGATTTTGAACTGGGTGTAAAAATTACAGGTGCCGGTTTCCCGGTCTACAAAGGTAAAGGCGCAAGGTTGCAACGCGCTTTGATCGGTTATTTTCTGGACAAAAATACCGAAGCAGGTTACAAAGAGTTTCAGGTGCCGCATCTGGTTAATGAAGCGTCTGGTTATGGTACGGGGCAGTTACCAGATAAAGAAGGGCAAATGTATCATGTTACCGGTGATGATCTATATCTGATTCCTACCGCAGAGGTACCGGTAACCAATCTTTTCAGAGATGATTTATTGCAGGAAAAAGACCTTCCTGTGTGTTGCACGGGATATACCCCATGTTTTAGACGTGAAGCCGGTTCTTATGGTGCACATGTGCGTGGATTAAACCGACTGCATCAGTTTGACAAGGTAGAGATCGTGCGTATCGAAAAACAAGAAAACTCATATGCTGCCTTGGATGGAATGGTGGAGCACGTAAAAGATATTCTTAGAACGCTACAATTACCCTATCGTATTTTGCGCCTTTGTGGTGGTGATATTGGGTTTACTTCTGCCCTTACTTATGATTTTGAAGTGTTTTCTACAGCTCAGGATCGCTGGCTGGAGATAAGTTCTGTGTCTAATTTTGAATCCTACCAGGCCAATCGTTTAAAACTGCGCTACAAAGATGCTAATGGTAAAAATCAATTGGCACATACCCTTAACGGAAGTTCATTGGCATTACCCAGAGTACTTGCGGGCATCTTAGAAAACTATCAAACTTCTAAAGGTATCAAAATCCCCGAAGTATTGGTGCCATATTGTGGGTTTGAGTGGATTGATTAGCATATGAGCCGAGTCTTTGAGGAATGAGTTATATAGCATTGAAACTCCTCATAAACTCAAAAACTCATTTACTCACTAACTTATTTACTATCTTTACAAAAAAACTTGCAAAATGCGTTTTGTCTTTTTCTATATTGTTTTATTCTTTGCTTTTTTGGCATCTGCACAATCAGAGCAACTGGCAAAAAACTATATTGAGCAGGGGCAGTATGAAAAAGCATTGTCTGTTTATCAAAAACTCTACAATAAAAATCCTAACCGGATGAATTATCTTCTTGGACTTGTTGGAGCCCACCAGCAATTAGAGAAATTTGATGAAGCAAAAAAAATCCTGACAGAAAGAGTCAAGAAAGATCCTAATAATGCACAACTGCTGGTAGAATTTGGGCATCACTATGACCTTCAGGGAAAATCGGAAGAGGCGCGTTCTTATTATAAACAGGCCATAGAAAAATATAATAATAACGATACAAATCACGCCTACTCCCTGGCGCAAACTTTTGAAAAATATAACTTATTGGATGAAGCGGCATTGATCTATGAAAAAGGAATGGAAGATAATCCAAGAGCCAATTTTAATGTACAATTAGCTAAAATATACGGAGAACAAGGAAAGCTTGAAAAAATGTTTGATAGCTATCTGGCGTTATTACAGTTGCAACCCAATTATATAAACATTGTACAACGCAATTTTAGTGATTATATCAACGAAGATCCTACAAGTGAGGCTAATGTTATTTTTAGAAGATTATTAATAAAAAGGCTTCAGCAAAACCCGGATATCTTATATAACGAAATGCTAAGCTGGCTCTTTGTACAACAAAAAGAATTCAAAAAAGCTTTTATTCATGAAAAAGCAATATACAAACGTAATGATGACCTGGGCCCGCAAGGAATTATCGATCTCGCCAGAATAGCCATATCTGAAAAAGATATTAAATCTGCTACAGAGATCCTGAACTACATTCTTGAAACTCCGGCTTCCAGAGATATGAAGCTTACCGCCCACAAGATCATCCTGAAAGCCAAAGTAGATAATGCCAGTAAAAAGGATTATAAAACCATTGTAGAACAATATAACACCGTGTTTCAGGAATATGGTAAATCGAGAGAAACCATAAGTTTACAAATTGATTATGCGCATTTTCTGGCCTTCAATCAAGATAAAAAGCAAGAGGCTATTGCTTTTTTAAAAGATCTGATCCAAAGAGAACGTCTTTCCAGATTTCAATCTTCCCGAATTAAAATGAAAATCGCCGATATTCTGGTATTGGATCAAAAATTTAATCAGGCATTAATTTATTATACTCAGGTGCAAAACGCATTAAAAAACAATTTTCTGGCACAGGATGCACGGTTTAAAGTTGCAAAAACAAGCTATTATAAAGGTGATTTTGCCTGGGCACAGACACAATTGGATGTACTGAAATCCTCTACATCACAGTTAATTGCCAATGACGCTATGGAGCTAAGCCTTATTATTAGTGATAATTCACAAGAAGACTCTACGCAAACTGCGCTTAAGATTTTTGCTAAAGCCGACCTGCTGGCTTTTCAGAATAAAAATGAAGAAGCTATCGCTACCTATGAAAAAATTTTAACCGATCACAAAGGCGAAAAAATTGAAGATGAAACCTTTCTTCGGCAGGCTAAATTATTTGAAAAAGAAAAACAGTTTGACAAAGCCAAAGTAAACTACCTGAAAATCATCGAGTTCTACAATAATGATATTTTGGCAGATGATGCGTATTATTGGCTTGCAGAATTATATGCAACCGAGCTTGGAGAACCGGAAAAGGCCAAAGAATTATATGAAAAGATCATTTTTAACCATGCCGATAGTATTTATTTTGTAGATGCCCGTAAGAAGTACAGAACTTTACGGGGGGATGCGATTAATTAGTGGGTAGTAGTTACTAAAAAATGTACATATATAACGTAACCATAAATATTGAAGAAACCGTTCATAACGAGTGGCTGGACTGGATGAAAAACCATCATATTCCTGATATGCTTGCGACAGGGAAATTTAGCAAAGCATTAATGACCAAAGTGTTGGTTGAGGAAGAAATGGGTGGTACCACCTACTCTGTGCAATACACCACAAACAGTAAGGAAACTCTACAAAAGTACTATGATAAAGACGCCGATCGTCTTAGAGCAGAAACAGATCGCTTTGCAGGTAAATTTGTCGCTTTCAGCACCGAACTGGAAATTGTGAGCGAACGGCCCCACCCCTAAATTCTCTCCCCAAAGGAGAGGAGCTTTCAATATGCATAAAAAAAAGAAAAAAAGTAGACGTCGAGACTCACCTTCTCCTTTGGGAGAGGCATCGAGAGATGGTGTTGTGAAGGCCAAAAAGCACCTCGGGCAACATTTCTTAAAAGATGAAAATATAGCCAAAAAAATTAGTGATACCCTTACCCTAAACGGTTACAGGAATGTAATCGAAATTGGTCCGGGAATGGGCGTGTTAACAAAATATATCGTACAAAAAGATCTGGATGTAGTTGCTATGGACCTCGATAGCGAGTCTATTGAGTATCTCAATACCAATTTCCGTCTGGAACATACCGAAGCCATACGAAATGCTACTTCTTTTGAGGTGTTGGAAGCAGATTTCCTGAAATTTGATTTAAGTACGTTATTTCCCAAACAACAATTTGCCATCACCGGTAACTTTCCATATAACATCTCTACACAGATTGTTTTTAAAACCCTGGAAAACCGGGATCGCATTCCCGAATTTACAGGAATGTTTCAAAAAGAGGTGGCACAACGTATTTGTGAAAAAGCAGGAAGTAAGACGTATGGTATTCTCTCGGTATTAACGCAGGCATTTTATGATGCCGAATATCTTTTTACCGTTTCTCCTGATGTTTTTAACCCTCCTCCCAAAGTAGATAGTGGGGTTTTGCGATTAATTCGGAAAAAGGAATATTCGCTTCCCTGCGATGCAACATTGTTCTTTCGTGTAGTAAAAACCGCCTTTGGACAACGTCGTAAAACGCTGCGGAACAGTCTTAAAACATTTCAGTTACCCGAAGAAATCAAAACATCAGAGATCTTATCAAAACGCCCCGAACAATTATCTGTTGATCAGTTTGTAGCATTGACACTAAGTATCCAAAAATCAATTTCCTAAAAAGGCAATCTATACATATACTATTAGGTAGGGAGTGAGAATTTAAGTTCATATAGTTAACTGTCTGCCAGGGGGTCATGAAAAAACAACTAATATCTGTACATCAACTCACTTCCAACAGACTCAACAACTCAACAACTCATAATACTTAAAATAACACCCCCGTAAAGTGCAATTAAATTCTTTAGTTATCTTTGTGGGCGTTTGCACAAAGGGCCATTAAATTAATTGATATGCAATTTCACATTACTACCCATTTTATTGAACAGGTACAGCACCTTATCGAGATAGAGGGTGATGCTCGCCTGCGCAATATGCTGGAGGAAATTCACTTTGCTGATATTGCAGAGATTATTAGTGAGCTCCACTTATCTGAGGCAACCTATCTTATCAAATTACTGGACAGCGAGAAAACTTCTGAAGCACTGATGGAGTTGGAAGAAGATTTTCGTGAACGTATTTTGGAAAACCTTTCAGCAAAAGAAATTGCAGAAGAACTGGAGGAAATGGACTCTGATGATGCAACCGATGTTGTCTCCGAGCTTCCAGATGAAAAAGCCGAGAAAGTAATTGCCGAGATAGAAGATGAAAAACGTGCAAAGGAAATTAAAGAATTACTCGCATATGACGAGGATACTGCTGGTGGTTTGATGGCCAAAGAGTTGGTAAAAGTAAAAGAAACCTGGACTGTAGCCGGTTGTGTTCGCGAGATGCGAAGGCAGGCCGAAAATGTCACTAGAGTACATTCTATCTATGTGATAGATAACGAAGAAAAACTGAAAGGAAGACTATCGCTTAAAGATCTGCTAACTGCGCCGGCAAAGACTCATATTAGCGATGTATATATCCCCAAAGTAGACTATGTAAACGTAGATACCGAAGGAGAAGAAGTGGCTCGTGTTATGCAAAAATACGATTTGGAAGCCATCCCTGTAGTGGATCACGATGGCGTATTGGTGGGCCGTGTCACTATCGATGATATAGTAGACTTTATAAAAGATGAAGCAGAAAAGGATTATCAGCTGGCAGCAGGTATCTCTCAGGTTGTAGAAGCAGATGACAGTGTTTGGGAACTTACCAGAGCACGTTTGCCATGGCTCATTTTAGGCCTTTTTGGAGGGTTGGGAAGTGTATTCATCATGGAAGGCTATGAAGAAGCACTCACAAAATATAAAGAACTGTTTTTCTTTACACCTCTTATTGCTGCAATGGCAGGAAATGTAGGTGTTCAATCCTCTGCGATTATCGTGCAAGGTTTGGCAAATGATAATGTAAAAGGAAGTCTTTTTAAACGATTACTTAAAGAAGTGAGCCTAAGTCTTATAAGTGGTGTAACTTTGGGCCTATTGGTCATTGTATTTGGATTTATTACTCAAATGGACATTAATTTTAGCTTTACCATTGCCATATCGATGTTATGTGTTATCATCGTAGCAGCACTTGTGGGGACTTTTGTTCCTATTATTCTAGATAAAAAGGGTATCGATCCGGCTATTGCTACGGGGCCTTTTATTACAACGAGCAATGACATCTTTGGTATTTTTTTGTTCTTTTATATTGCAAAACTTATTTTAGGGTTTTAGGCAGGCTTTTCACTGTAGTTTTACAAACCACTTATCAAAGTTTGTAAAAGCTGCCGTTACAATCACTGCCTGAGATTAAAATTATTGTACTTTTAAAAATAAAAGAATAGTAGTTCCCTATGTCTCTAGTGTTAAGTCAAGACTGAAATGACACTAGGTTACTATGTACAGCACTATAAACTCTAAAAATCCCTAATGAAACCTGAAATCTTCGAACATCAAATTACTGTTCCAAAATCTGCAATAGATGATATGGATCATGTAAATAATGTAGTATACCTGCTGTGGGTACAGGATATCGCTAAAAAACATTGGGAATCAAAAACCGATGAACGCATCAGAAACAAATATGTATGGGTAGTCCTTAATCACTTTATCGAATACCACCAGCCAGCCTATGAAAATGATAAAATCATCTTACAAACCTGGATAGATAGTCATCAAGGGGTTAAAAGTGACCGCCATACCCGGATTATCAATACAGTCACTCAAAAAGTACTGGTGTCTGCCAAAACAAGCTGGTGCCTGCTCTATAAAGAAACGTTAAGGCCTGCAAGGATTACCGATGAAATAAGTACCTTGTTTTAAAGAAAAACCCAAAGCAAAGTCCGGCAACATTTTAATGATTATAAAAATTTAATCTCTATGGAAGCGATCAATATCAATAAAAAGTTATCAAAATTCAGTAAGCAATGGCACCCGCATCGTATTGCAACTGTAGACGACAATCAAGTGTATCTTGCCAAATTATCCGGTGATTTTGTGTGGCATAAACACGAAGATGAAGATGAGCTTTTTCACATTATAAAAGGCACTCTATATATGAAATTTAGAGACAAAACCGTAAAGGTAGAAGCCGGAGAAATTATTGTGGTACCCAAAGGAGTAGAACACTGCCCTTCTACCAAAGATGGTGAGGAAGTGCATGTATTACTTTTCGAAAAAGCGAGTACTAAACATACCGGCGAAGTAGAAAGTGAGCGAACGGTTTCTCAATATGTTGATATATAAACCCATGATATCATGACATCAAATCGCAGAACTTTTATAAAAAACACCAGCTTACTTCTAGGCTACACCCTGCTCCCCTACACCAATTTATACGCAATCTCTGGTCAAAAACAAATTGGCGTCTGTCTGGTGGGATTAGGAAATTACAGTACCCAAATACTGGCCCCGGCCTTACAACTCACCAAGCATTGTAAATTAACAGGAATTGTAACCGGTAGCCCATGGAAAATTCCCAAATGGCAAAAAAGATATGGCATCCCCGATACAAACGTCTACAACTATGATACGATGCATCAGATCGCAAATAATCCCAATATCGATGTGATCTATATTGTAGTCCCCACTGGATTACATGCCAAATATGCCATTAATGCTGCCAATGCAGGAAAACATGTCTGGTGCGAAAAACCCATGGCAAAAACCGAAGCCGAATGCCGGGCGATTATCGATGCATGTGAGAAAAATAAAGTAAAACTTACTATAGGGTATCGCATGCAACACGAACCCAACACTCGTACCATTATCGGTTGGGCCAACTCAAAACCCTATGGAAAGATTAAAACAGTAAGAGCAGAAATAGGGTATCATGTAAGGAATCCTGCCCGTACCTGGAGATTAAATGCCGAATTAGGCGGGGGCGCTATGTATGACCTGGGTGTATATGCGCTTAATGCAGCTAGATATACCACCGGCGAAGAGCCTATATCGGTAACTGCACAGCAAATAACTACCCGGCCTAAGATATTTACAGAAACCGATGAGACTACACATTTTATGTTAGAATTCCCTTCCGGGGCGATAGCCCATGGTAAAACCAGCCTGGGTAAATCCTTGCATGAGTTGTATGTAGATTGCGAGAACGGCTGGTATACCCTGGCACCTTTCTCTATGTATACTGGTGTAGAAGGTAAAACAAGTGACGGAACACTTTTAAACACCTATATCGAAAGTCAACAAGCCCTACAAATGGATGATGATGCACGCTCTATCATAAACAACACAGCTGTTTTGGTACCTGGTGAAGAAGGTATAAAAGACATTAAGATTGTAGAAGCGATTTATAAAGCAGCTAAAAGTGGTGAAACGATTTCATTAATATAAAATAGTCATTTATGACACTATGATTATTCAACTAAAAAAAGGAATTTCAAAACCAAGTATCCTTACCTGCATCCGAACTGATCAAACCAGAACCTGGTCAAAATTACATCAAGGTACAGAAACTCATGATTTGGCCCATTATGCAGTCGAAAAAGTAATGGGATATACTACAGCTTTTTATGGAATTCTTAATGAAGGATTTAACATAACGGATTTTGAGCTTCCGAAAGATAAACGTCCAGAACCTCTTCAACCCAAAAACCTTCATGTCACTGCTATTCAAACTGAACATATCGTAAACTTATTGCAGGTTGAATTTTTGAATTCTGGAGAAAATTCAAATTTTATAAGCTCTTTGAAAGATATTCTTATAGAGCATAATATCCCTTTTCCGGATGATTTTGATAGTAACAAGTTAGATCAAATTAGGCAGTTGTACTCAGAATTATTATTCAAATGGGGTTCGCTTGGTGATGGTGAACAATTAGAACTACGTTTATTCTGAAAAATTCATGAATCAATATTATTAATTTCTGGATTGACTTAATAGCCAATCATAAAACGATGAATCTGAAAGAATACCTGGCCATATTCCATGGCCTTTGCCTTCCATGGATATTAATTCGGCAGTTTTGGCTCCACATTCTTTGAGTGTTTTGATCATTTTTTTGCTGTTCTCATAACCATAATCTGCGGTACCATGATAAACACGTATGGGCAGGTCTTTTACCTCACATAATCCCGAAGTTGAACCTCCTGCCGGGGCCATAGGAGCAGCGGCAGCAAGTAATGTATTTATCTTTTTAAGATTCGCCCATGTTCCTGCACCTCCCATACTATACCCGATTAGATAGATTCTATTTTTATCAATAGACACTTCATCTTTAGCTTGATTTAATATTCCTTCTAAATCTACACCAGACCATGAACACCCTGTAGTACAAGAAGGAGCAATCACAATAAACGGAAATTCTAATCCCGTTTTAGCAGCATATTTTGTAGGGTGGTGTTTGATATTCGAACGATCTCCCCCATGAAGGAAAATAATAGTAGGATATGTCTTCTCTTTAGTATAACCATCTGGTGTGGTAATAATATAAGGAGTTTCTTTATAGCTTTTTTGTGCTGCATTTTTAAGGCCTTGTGAGTAGGTTGTTATGCCAAAGATCAAAAAGAAAGTAAATGTTATATGTTTGGTTTTCATTTCAGTATAAATTTCTATGTAACTAAAAATATACTTTTGAATTAGAAATCTACGCCATTTTTGAAATAATTAACTTAACTTAGTTATACTTATAAACCACTCTAAAGATAGAGTGGTTTGCATATACAAATCTATTACGACCCCTTACCTTCGTAATATTATTTTACCAAATATTAATTTGATTATACTCTAGTTTAGAACTACTCTGTTCTAAAATTCCATACCTGACCGATGGTAGCACTTTGATGATTGTCTTTGACCACTACTCGCCAATAATAAACTGTATCTGGCGATGCCGATACATCTAATGTTGATGCATCGATATTTTCAGAAAATAAGATCGGCGGATTGGTATTTCCGAAATATACATCATACAATAAAGCATCACCGTCTGCATCTGTAGCATCCCATTCTAAAGCAATCATTGTTCCTGATACTCTTTCTCCTAAAGATGGACTAATCAATCCTGGAGTCGAAGGTATCGTATTTATTCCCGCATCGGGCTCTGTAAAGAAACTTTGCGCAGGAGAATATTTACTCTCATTACCCTCACTATCTCTTGCCTTTACTCGCCAATAATAGGTAGTACCTTTTTCTAACGTAAATGCACGAAGTGTTTCTGAAGTTACTGCGGTAAATAATACCGTAGCAAACTCACTATCTGTTGCTATATCGATTACATAACTTACAGTATCACCATCGGTATCGGTAGAGACATTCCAATCAAATTCTAAATTGAAATTGGTACACACCAAATTATTGGTAGGATAAATCAAACTGGGTATTGATGGATCTAGATTTGATAGGTCTATCTGTGGTCCATTATCGTCGCTACTGCAGGAAAACAGAAATAACGCAATTACTATTGTGATATATTGAGCTAGATTTTTCATTGTTTTACAATTTTAAATGTTCTTGGGGTAGCTGCATTAATACGTACAAAATAGATTCCTGCAGATAGGCTTTCCATAGGTAAGCTTACTTTTCCACCATTGGTATTATATACTTTTGATGAAACTAAAACACCTAATGCATTATGGATCTCAACTGCAATCGTTTTACTTCCTGCATTTGGGATTGTAAGCTCAACATTTGCTCGTGTAGGGTTTGGATATGCTGTGATATCATCAAACAAGTCTACTTTGGTCGATAATTTTCCTTCACAAGCAAGACTAGAGAACACATTAATGGTGTCTCCGTTCTTCACCTCTACAGAAAAACTATTGCTATTATATGCTGCCACGACCTCATCGTTGATCATCACCGTATAGGGTGCTGTACCAGAATCGATGGCTACATAAACTTTGTTGGTAGCACTATCGGTATTTAGAACTGTTTTACCTGCTAAGGTAGCTGCCTCTTCGATCACCACTTCAAAACATTGTTCACAATTGGTAAAACCTGCAATAGCAATACATATTGGATAGGTTCCAGGCGATAAATCACCTACCTCTAAAGGTGATGTAAAACTATAGTTCTCCCCATTTATCGTAGTCACATAATCTAAGTCCGTAGTTGCATTGATAGTGATCATTCCATTATCCTTGTCCACACAAGTCTCACTTGAGGTTGTAATGGTAAAGTTATCGGCAGGTAAACTTACGATAGGACAGTTATTGATCACATTTACAGTTCTTGTTACTTCAACAGCTGCATTATTAGATGCATCACTAGCATTGTAGCGAATGGTATAACTCCCAACAACATCTATAAAATCGGAAGTGTCTATCACTATAGTGCTTCCATCATCTGTACTGGCACCTAATTCTGTATATCCATCACCCAATTCTATAATTTGTGGGGTTGACCCTGTTAATGTAATCACAGGAACTGTTGTATCTACCACATTTACTGTTCTTGTTACTTCTGTAGCAGCATTACCCGATGCATCCGTTGCGTTATATGTAATTGTATAATTTCCTATAGCATCTACAAAACCTGTAGCATCTATTACTATATCACTTCCATCATCGATGGTGGCACCTAACTCTGTATACCCAGCTCCTAATTCTATGGTTTGCGGATTATCTCCTAGTAGGGTAATCACTGGAGCGGTAGTATCTACTACATTAACCGTTCTTGTTACTTCTACTGCAAGATTGCCCGAAGCATCAGTTGCATTATACGTAATTGTATAATCTCCTACGGCATCCATAAAATCCAAAGAATTGATGGTAACCTCTGTAATTCCATCATCTACAATAGCACCAAGTTCTGTATACCCAGATCCTAACTCTATGGTTTGTGGATTATCACCAATTAACGTAATCACTGGCGGCACACAATCTTCACTAAAACTGGCGGTATCATCTTTTTCCCAACCTGCCAAATAAGCTGCAGAAGAGTCATCTACTTGAATACATGCCAAGTTAGGGTTGTAAAGAACAAAAAAATCAGTCATCAAATTATTGTTCCCGTTTCTAACATCTAAAGATTCTAATAAATTCTGGTGAACAACAAGTTCTTCAAGCTGTGTGCAAGATGTAACATCTAATATTGTAAGTAGATTTTTACCTGTACTAAGTTTCTTTAAATTAGGGTTATTATCAACTAATAAACTTGTCAAGTTATTAGAACGCAGATACACTTCTTCTAAAGCTGTATAATTCGTTAAGTTTAGAGTAGCAAGGTTATTTTCTGCGGCATTCAAAACTTTTAGATTAACATTACTACTTAGATCTAATGTTGCTATATCATTATAATCGCAATTAAAAGATTCTAAAGCTATAAAAGCTTCTATTCCCGTAAGATTAGCTACATTCTGGCTTTCAATATTTAAGGTGATAACCGTTTCTATTTTTGAGGTCGCTACTTGATTGTCATTAGCAATACCGTTACCCATACTTGTAGCATCTCCTATTGAAACCATATTACCGTTGGCATCATGCGTTTCTAAATAGTTTTCGAAATTGGTATCAGCAATATAAGTGAGTTCACAATACAACGCATAATTAGCTGTGGCATCTTTATGCCATATAGCAGCATCTGGATTTCCATCATCTACTTCAATACAAGTTAGATCTGGATTTCCTAATGCATCGAACCATGTAAAATTAGCATTGTTACCATTAGCAACATTTAAAGAAGTTAATCCATTATTTGCAATTCTTAATTGTAATATACTTGGGTAAGCGGATATATCTAATGTTGTAAATTGGTTATCATTAAGGTTTAATACTCTTAATAATGGATTGTTAGAAATATCAACAGTACTAATACCTGTATTAGAAACGTCTAGTGTAGTTAAATTAGCAAGTGCAGATACGTCTACTGGTCCTAAATTATCATTATCACTGATATATACTTTATCTAATAATGTATTGTTACTTAAATCTAAACTTGTTAAACTATTATTCTGTAAACCAAGTGTTGTTAACTTTGTGTTTTTACTTAAATCAATACTTGTAAGATTTGGGTTATTACGACACACTAAATACCACATTTCTTTGAAGTCTTCTATACCTGTCATGTTTTCAACAGTTTTATTTTGAAAAATGATTCCTTCAGACACTTCTACTAATGCAGTATATACATAATCATCATTGGCAATCCCGTTACCGTAACCATTGTTTTCTAAAAAGTCTTCAAAAACATCATCGGGCACATAGGTTAATCTGCAATACTCTGCAAAATTGGCTGTAGCATCTTTATCCCACCTTGTTAAATAACTAGCCGACGGATCATCTACTCTAATACAAGTTAGGTTAGTGTTACCTGTTGCATATACTTCATCTATACCACTTGTATTTCCATTTTTAAAATTTAAATAGGTCAAATCGGTATTGTTTTGACATTCTACATACTCTACATCAGGACTGTTACCAAAATCTAATTTGGTTATAGATGTATTGTTGGTGTATACTTCAATAAGCTTTTCATTATTAGTTAAATCCAAAGATGTTAATGACGTATTATTATCAACCCCTATATCTTGAAGGTTGGTATTACTAGACACATCTAAAGAAGTAAGCGTTGGTGTATCTTCGATAAATAAATCTGTAAGATTAGTAAGGGTACTAACATCGATTGTAGTAAATTGATTTTTACCACAATTTAAGTTTTCTAAGAGTGTATTGTTAGTAACATCTATACTAGACAAAGAGTTATCTTTACAAAACAATCTTGTTAAGCTCGTATTCGTAGTTATATCTAGTGTTGTTAATGAGTTTTCTCTTACTCTTAAATCCACAAGTGCCGTATTAGTACTTATATCTATACTGTTAAAATTATTTTTATCTAAGTTTAATGTTTTCAATGCCAAATTAGAACTCAAATCTATAACCATTAAATTATTTTCTCTGGCTCTTACTATTTCCAGCGAAGTTAATCCTGAAATGTTGATACTGGTAAGTCCCATGGTAGCGCAATTCACTTCAATTAGATTACTATTTGCTGTTAGATCTAAACTTGAGGCGGTATTTCTGTATACAAATAGTGTTTCTAGACTTGCAAAGCCCTCTAAACCTGTAAAATCTGTAATCCCCTGATCAGAAATATTTAAATAGGTTATATTTTGAATTTGCTCAGTCCCTACATAATCATCGTTGGCTATTCCATTACCCAGACTTGTTGGGTCACCAACAGGCACAACTCCACCTATTGAATTATGTGTTTCAAGATATGCTTCAAAATTATCATCGGGCACACGCGTTTGCACGCAAAATGTATTGTATACAGTTTGTACATCTTTATCGGCTAAATTAGCATTTGCATATGCAGGATCATCAACTGCAACGCAAGTAAGGTTGGGGTTATTGGTGATGTCAAAATCTCTAGTATCAAAACCTGTATTGTTACCATTTCTAAGGTTGAGATACGTTAATTGATTTGAATAGAGCGATACATCTTCAATAACCGGATTATTTGAAAGATCCAGACTAGTGATTTGATTATATTCTGCATATAGCTCAACTAGTTTTACATTATTGTTTACATCTAAACTTGTGAGTAAGTTCTCATAAACTTGTAACTCTTCTAATAATGGATTTTGAGAAACGTCTAAGCTTGTTAATTCGTTGTCAACACAATCTAAATCAGCTAATAATGGAAGATTAGTTACATCCAAACTTGCTAAATTATTTTCATAACACGTTAATTTTTCTAGTTTTGTGTTTTGAGAAACATCTAAACTTGTAAGCTGATTAGCTGCACAATTTAAAGACGTCAACTCTGTATTTTGAGAGATATCTAATGTAGTAAGCTCATTTCTATAGACATCTATTCTATCTAAAGCAATATTATTGGTAACATCTAAGGCAGTAATGTTATTTCTAAAACATTGAATCAAAGTCAAAGCAACATTCTGAGAAATATCTAAACTAGTTAAACTATTATTATAACAATTTAATATTTGTAAAGCTGTATTTTGAGATACATTTAATGAACTCAATAAATTATCATTACACCTCAACGTTTCTAACAATGTGTTTTGTGAAAAATCTAAACTGGTCATACTATTATCTGCACAATTTAACTCTTGTAATCCAATGAAACCTTCAATACCTGTTATATCAGAAATACTCAAATTAGATATATCTAAATCTGCAACACTCGCTATTCTTGAGGTAGTGACATAATTATCATTGGCGACACCATTACCCATACTAGATGCATCACCTACAGCAACAACATTGCCATTTGCATCGTGGGTTTCTAAGTGGTTTTCAAAATTATCATCAGGTACGTGGGTTCCACAATCTTCACTAAACGAAGTTCCCGGATCAACATTCCAAAGTGCTAAGCTTGATAGGGCACTGTCATCTACATTGATACAGGTAAGGTTGTAATTAGCGATAGCACTAAAACTTTGTACAAAACCATTCATCCCATTTCTGAAATCAAAATAAGTCAGATCATTATCATCAACATCTACCCTTAATAAATTTATATTCGCGGTTAAGTTCAGACTGGTGATTGGATTGGATTCTGTGGTTAATTCTATCAATGTAGTATTTGCAGAAAGATCCAAAGAAGTGATATTATTTTGTGAACAATTTAGTACTTCCAAACTCTCAAAAGCTGCAAGACCTTCTAAATTATTGATATTTTGGTTAGACACATCTAATGAGATTAGGTCTTTAATTCTTACGGTATATACTTGATCGTCATTGGCAATGCCATTTCCCATATTATTAGCCTCCAAAAAGGCTTCAAAATTATCATCAGGGATATTACTTACCTCACAATTTTCATCAAAAGAAGTGTTGGAGTCTACGTCCCACAGTACTAAACTAGATAAATTTTCATCGTCAATAGCAATACAAAAAAGCTGATAATTAGCAATAGCTCTAAAACTTTGTATAAAACCGTTCATACCGTTTCTGAAATCAAACGATATCAAATCATTATCAGCTACATCGACTCTTAGCAAGTTTATGTTCGTAGTTAAATCCAAATGAACAAGATCATTTGAAACCATGTACAATTCAGTTAGCGCAAGGTTTGCAGAAAGGTCAATCGAGGAAACACTATTGCTATTCGCATTTAAAATGCTTAAACTTTGAAATGCCTCTATACCTGTGAGATCATTAATATTTAGGTTAGAAATGTCTAATGCAGTAACCGAAGAAATATTGGATATAGTTACATAATTATCATTAGCAATACCATTACCCATACTAGTTACATTTCCTACAGCCACAACATTCCCATCTGCATCATGTGTTTCGAGATAGTTTTCAAAATTATCATCGGGTACATAGGTTTCCTGAGAAAATGTAAAAAAACCAAACAACAAGAAAAGCGATAAGAGTAATTTTTTTATCATATAAGGGTTTTTTTAGGTTTAATAAGCAGTTAAGATCTACATCAAACTTGCAAATCTTAAATTTTCTGCAATGGTACTATATTTTTTTATTTTAAGATAATATTAACAATGCCAAATCCTCATTTTCAAGTAAATATACGTAGGGGTACGTATTAAGATTACCAAAAATAATTCAGGCTATTCGATCATCATTTTTTTAGCGTTAATTTTTCGACTACCAATATACAGGGTATAAAAATATGTTCCTGAAGCTAATCCCTCACTATTTATATTAAGCTCTCCATCTCCACTTTGTTTAATAGCAACTTTTGATACTAATTGCCCTATTGAATTGCTAAAAACAATTGAAGCGTTATCTATACCAGCAGGTAAATAATACTTTATAGATGAAGTCCCATTAAACGGATTAGGAATATTTTGATATAGTATAGGAAGGTTTCCTTTGTTCTCATTTCCTGTATTCTCGCAAGCGCAACTTTCGACAGCTTCTAACCTGGATAATATTTCGGTCATTTGATTTTGTAACGTTTCAATTTCATTCTGAGCATCTACCAATTCAGTTTCTAAAGAAGAAACCACTGGTGCCAGATCAACAGAGACAGATGTACCATTTTCTATTTCAATAGTAAGATTAGTACCGTTTAGGCTAGCCATAGTCAAATTCTGGCTGTCCGAATTTACATATCCGGATAAGTCTATGGTATTCCCGTTTGAAATGCTTAATATGTTTGAAGATAAGTCCAGCGTTTGGCTATCCGTTCCTGTTCCATCTTGTAATGCAGAAAGATCAACAGCGTTTCCGCCAGAAATAGTTAAACTTCCATTAGTTAAGCTTAACGTTTGTGCATCGGTATTGTCCATATACCCAGAAAGATCTACTGTTGTACCATCATTAGTTAAACTCAAGGTGTTTCCAGATAAATCTAAATCTTGTGCATCGGTGTTATCCAAATAACCTGAAAGATCAACTGTTGAGGCATTGCCCGTAATACTCAAAGTATTTGTTGTTAGTGATATGGCTTGCTCATCGGTATTATCTAAATATCCCGATAAATCCACCGAAGATGTATCATTAGTTAAGCTAAGTGTATTACTGGATAAACTTAAATCCTGATTATCTGTATTATCTAAGTATCCTGATAGATCTACTGTGGCAGCATTACCCGAAATGCTCAACGTATTTGTAGAAAGGGATATGGCTTGCTCATCGGTATTATCCAAATATCCAGAAAGATCAACCGTAGAAGTATCATTTGTTAAACTAAGTGTATTGCTAGACAAACTTAAATCCTGATTATCAATTTGGGTAGACCAAGTTAATGCTCCTGCCCCATCTGTGATCAACACTTGATTAGCGGTACCATCTACAACTGGAAATTCATAAGCACCTGCAATATTTAAACTATTCGCAATTTGCATTTTTCCTTCTGTATTTATTGCCGCCACAGGTGGAGCACTAGGAGTACCCCATGTCCAACCACTAGCAGTATTTGTACTCATAGAGGTTTTAATACTTGCTCTTGTAACGGGTCCATAATTATAATTATCGCCAAAGCCATATGAAATTTTATATGTACTACGACCGTAAAACTCTATTCCATTATCTTCTCCAGGATCAAAACGTATTACATTATCTCCCATATTAAGCATGGTTGTTGCCGTGTGGTCTCCTAAATTATCTGCAATAGCAGCCGACCACTCAGTACCATTCCATGTGTATAATAACTTTTCATCAGTATCATATACTAATAAACCAGCTTCTGTTTCACGAATACCATTAGATGATGGCCGATCTGGAAAAGCGGGTTCTAATCCTATACGTTGGGCTGTGGTCATTCTGTTTACTAGTAAACCTTTATTGGTTCCTGTTAGATCTAATGTTGCATATTCGTTAGGAGCTACCGTACCTATTCCCACACTTAGTGGATTAGCTGTTCCCCCAAGAATCATGGTGTTATCATTTGCCGCAGTTGCTCCATTACCTATTGCAATGGCATTATTTCCACTTACTACAGCATTATATCCTATGGCAATATTTCTTGTAGCATCGGGATCCCCATCGGTATTATCAATAAGATCATTAGAAGCTGCTCCTGCTCCTATTACTATAGCACCATTGTTTTGTGCTACTGCGTTGGCACCAATCGCAATGGCTTCGGTATTATCAACATCTACAGATCTACCAATACCAATCGCATTAGATTGTGCAATATTCGCTTGATACCCGATCCCAACAGAATAATCAGAATTATCAGTAGTACCAAATTGATGTCCCATTCCTATTGCTCCCACTGCATTTTGCATATCTCCTTGATTACCGATCCCTATGGCATACTGTCCTTCATTATAAGAATAATATCCCATGGTAATTACATCATTTTGAGCAGCAATCGCTTGGGATCCAAAAAATGTTGTTCTGTATCTTCTTGTATTTCCACCAAAATACGTATATCCTTCGCCCCCAGTAGTAGTTCTTTGAGCTCTTCCATAGCCTGAAAAAGCTCCATAACCAGCATTATCTTCTCCTTCTCGATTAGAAGCTCCAGACAAATACCCCACATATGTATTTCTATTTGCATCTGTGGTATTATTGGTCCTATTATTATCCCAACCCGCCATAGCACCTATAAATGTATTGAAATCGGCTTCTTCTGTAGCCACTCCTGCCGCAGCTCCTATCATAGTATTATAAATCCCATTACCTATATCAACTCCTGCTGAATCACCAATTGCAGTGTTATGATGTCCTTCTCTGATATCTTCAAGAGATACATTCCCTACTCCTGTATTTTTATATCCGGTACCTCCTCGAAATGAGTCCCCGGCACCGGCTCGATGTCCAACAAAGGTATTTTCATAACCTGTTGTAAAGTCAAACCCGGCATCTTCGCCTACAAATACATTTTCATATCCTGTGGTATTCCGTTGTCCTGATTCTTCACCTACAAAAGTATTATCGTATCCTGTAGTATTGTCCTCTCCGGATTCTGTACCAATAAAGGTATTATCACTACCATTAAAAGTACTACCAGCACTTTTGTTTGTCAGAGCACCTGCTTCTGAACCAATAAAAACATTATCATCTCCAGTTACATTATTATGTCCAGCATAATATCCGATAAAAGTACTTTCCTTAACGGTATTATTTTTTCCTGCTCCAAAACCAATAAAGGTAGTTTGGCTATTACTAGTTAGAGCAGTTCCTGTACTATCTCCGTACATGGTATTGTAATCTCCTGTGGTAATGCTTACACCAGATCCGGTTCCTCTGGTTTCGTTTAAGGTTTGTGCGTGTACAAAAATGCTACCAAAAAAGAATAAGATAGCAATACTCCATAGTAATTTTCTTTTCATATAAGGGGCTCATAAAAGGTTTGATGCAAAAATATTTTATTAATTGACACAAGCCATCATTTAAAGGGGAGACAAAGAGGGAGACATTTGGCGTAACATGCTCATTTTTAATGGTTTTTGCATTCTATTTTGTTTTAATGGTTTTAAACTCGAATTATCCACTAGAAAATCCCTGCCTACAGATCCAGGTAAATATTACAGTAATACATCACTTTAAATACATAATCCAGATTTAAAGTATTGCGCTTTAAAAATCAATATTTTGTTGCCTTATCTATGACATTAAATTATATTTATGTTTACGTAATTTATAATATCTGTTGTACTTTGAATAGTTTTATTTTTTCACTCTTTATAAAAACACGCATTACCGTATGTGTGTATTTTTTACTTTTTACATGTATCTGTAGTGCGCAGAGTGAAGTTAGTGTCATGCCTATTGACGCCAATAGTACAGAAGACCCGAACTTTTTGGGAAAACACATAGAGTATTTTCAAGAAGATGGTCGTTCCCTTTCGGTTAATGCTATAACAACACAACATTTTACACCTTCAGAAAATGATGTATTAAATTTTGGATATAGCACAAAAACTACATGGTTACGATTTAGGATTAAAAACACTTCTGACACAGATCTCGAAAAGGTTGTAAGTATCCAAAAAGCATTACAGGATACCGTACAATTTTTCTATAAAGATAAAGGGCAATGGAACATCCTTCAATCGGGACAAATGATTTCAGAAAAGGAAAAAGCGCTATCAGGTTTCTCTATATCTTTTCCAATCTCCGTCAAAAAAAATTACACTGATACCTATTACATCAGAACGGTTAGTAAATATGGAAAATCTTTTGCTGTAAAGTTACTCGACGAACCTGCATATTATAAAAGCGAACAGAAAGAACTTATCATTGTTTGTCTTCTCATCGGGATTTTAATGACCATTATATTTTACAACTTCTTTATGGCCAGAAGTTTAAAAGATCATGTGTATGATTTTTATTGTGCTGCTGTTTTGGGAGCATTAGGAGTACAATTATTATTCCGGGGGTTTTTAAAACTTTTCGTCATAGATAATGCCCCTTTTATACAGGAGTGGGCGCCAACCATTATTTTTTGTTCAGCAGCAATTTTCTCTAGTTATTTTTGCATTCGTTTTCTTAATACTAAAGTATATAGTAAACCCGCCGATTGGGCTTTAAAGGGAATAATTATACTTAATATAGGGGTTATTTTATATCCGCTTATACGTTTTGAACTATTTGGTATATATACTGACAATCGATTTTTAGGATACTCTGCTATGCTTTTCTGTGTCGTAGCTATTTATTCAGGGATTGTGGTGTATAATAACGGTAATAAATCAGCACGTTTTCTTATTTTCGGGTGGTCTATTTATTTCTTATCAATTATCCTCTATTCTTTGGCATCACTGGCCATTATACCAGCGAATACTGTGACTATGAATGCTTATTTAATTGGATCTGTTTTAGAAGTATTTATGCTTTCTTCGGCTTTGGCGGATCGCTATAAACAATTAAAAAAACAAAGAATTCAATTAAGTGAAAAGATTACTTTAAAAGAACAAGAAATAGTGCATAAAAATGATAAAATTTCATCATTAACGGTAGAAACTTTAAAATATATAAAGTCTAAGCAACACCTTACAGAGGAACTTAAAAAAGCAAATACAGAACAAGAGGGTAATACTATTAAAGAAGTTCTAACAAACTTGCAAGCTGATAAGATTGAAGACAAGAAACTAGAGATATTGAAGCAGGATATCGATGCACTTAATATAGCCTACACAACAAAACTAAAAGCTACCTATCCTACTCTTACAAAAGGAGATATAGAATTGGCTTCTTTTGTATTATTAGGGCTCAAAAGAAAAGAAATAGCCGTCCTTAGAAACACCACCTTTGATGCAGTAAAAAAGAGCATGTATCGTTTGCGTAAAAAAATTGACATCAACCCTGAAGAATCTTTACAAAAATTTATTATTTCTTTACACGATGAAGAAAAAAACAAAGACTTATAACAAGCTGCATTTAAAATACTTGAACATTTAATCTACTCTAAAATTCCATACTTGTCCCATGGTTGCATTTTGATTGTTATCTTTTACGACTACTCGCCAATAATAAATCGTGTTCGTAGTTACTGTCATTTCTAATTGTGAGGTTGTCATATTTTCTTCTATCAATGAAGGAGAATTCGTAGTACCAAAATAGACATCATACACCAAGGTGTCTCCATCAACATCGGTAGCATTCCAATCTAAAGTGATATTGGTGCCTGACACTCTGTCTCCAAGTTCGGGGCTTATCAATTCAGGAACCGAAGGAAGACTATTAACTGCAGCATCAGGTTCGGTAAAGAAACTTTGTACTGATGAATACGAACTATCACTACCCTTACTATCTCTGGCTTTTACGCGCCAATAATAGGTGATTCCTTTTTCTAAAGTAAATACTTGTTGAGGTACTGAAGTAATTGCTGTAAATAATATCGAAGCAAAGCTACTTTCTGAAGCGACCTCTATCACATAACTCACCGTATCGCTATCGGCATCGGTAGCAGTCTCCCAAGCAAATTCTAAATTGAAATTTGTACACGTTAAATTATCAGAAGGAAATACCAATTTTGGTGTGGTAGGTGCTTCATTTGAGGGACTAGATCCACCACCATCGTCACTACCGCAAGACAATAGTGATATCGTAGTTAATATTGCAATATATATCTGTATTCTTTTCATCTCTACTTTCTTTTTTACTGTTTCACAATTTTAAATGTGGTTCCTTTATCAATCGATATAAAGTATATTCCTTGTGGCAAAACTTCTGTTGGTATTACAATACGACCAGTAGTAGCATCATAAACCCCAGAGGATATAATACCACCTAGAGTATTGTGAATATCAATATGAATAGTCTTTAATACAGTAGCAGGCAGTGTAAGGGTTATATCGCCAACCGTAGGGTTTGGCGATATTGTAATCTCTTTAAATAAATCTACTTTGGCTGATAATTTCCCTTCGCAATCCAGACTTGAGAACACTTCTACCTCATCACCATGTTGTACATCTACAGCAAAATTATTGCTGGTAAAGCTTCCAGCTTCTTTGTTATTGATCATAACTATATAAGGCGCTGTACCTGCATCCATCTCTACAAATAGCTCTTTTGAAGAAACTGTGGTTTTTCCTGCCAATTTCTCAGCACCTTTAATTACTACCTCAAAACACTGCTCACAATCCGAATCTCCATTAGCTGTAATACAAAATGGATATATCCCTGGTGCTAAATCAGAAACCTCTAGAGATTCTGTAAAAGTATAAACCTCTCCATTGATCTGAGTACTATAGGCAAGAGATTCATTTGAATTAATAAGGATACTCCCGTTATGCTTATCTATACACGTCTCACTTACTGATTGTATCTCAAAATTATTGTAAAACTCGCAGGGTTGACAATTCTCAGCATATAAAGTGGTAGCATCTTTATTCCAACCTGAGTAATTACCGGCTCCTGCGTTAGCTGCTACCTCATCATCTACTTCAATACAACTTAAATCGGGGTTATTGATAACAGAAACATAATAAAAATCCGAGGCATTGGCCCCATTTTTTACATTCAAAGATGTAAGTTGATTGTTATTGGCTTCTAACTCTTCCATTGCAGGATTAGCACTCAAATCTAACCCAGTTAACGAATTATCATTACAGTATAAATAGTTCAATGCCGTATTGGTACTTAGGTCAATACTGGTTAATTCATTATCTGATAAATACAATTCTTCTAAGAGCACATTATTACTTAAATCTAAATTAGACAATAAATTGTTGGTACATTCTAGATAGTCTAATACTGTATTAGCACTAAGATCTAGGCTCGTAAGCGAGCTGTTATTTACTATTAACTGACTAAGTGCTGTATTTGTACTCAGGTCAATACTTGTAAGTGCCGTAGCATTGAGTTCTAAATTTGCTAATGCTGTATTCGTATTAAGATCTAAACTTGATAATGGAGTATCTTTAATGAATATTCTGTCTAATCTAACATTAGCACTAAGATCTATACTTGATAATGAGCTATTGTTAATATTCAATTTTGTCAATGCTGTATTGGTGCTTAGATCTATAGCAGATAATAAGTTATTCCCAATAGTTAAGTTTGTAAGCAATGTATTAGCACTAAGGTTTATACTTGTTAATTGATTATTATCTCTAACAACTGCGAAAAATAATTGTGTATTTCCGCTAAGATCCAGATCTGTTAACGCTGTGCCTATAAGTGCCATTGTATTTAGAGCAGTATTTTTACTCAGGTCTATACTCACTAAAGGATTACCGTCACTCCATAGTTGTATTAACGACACAAAATCTTCGATACCCGTAAGATCTGTGATTCCTTTATTATATAATGCTCCTCCAGTACCCGCATTAAAGCTTACTACACTTGCTATATTAGCCGTAGGCACAAAATTATCTAAACCAGTAGTATCGTATCCGGCATCTATTAAGGCTTGCTCAAAATTATCATCGGGAACCAAAGTAAGGCATTGATCTGCATAAGAGGAAGTAGCCCCATCTATTTGCCATCCTGAATAATTACCTCCCCCAGCATAGGCATCAGCAGCATTGTCTACCTGAATACAGCCTAGGTTTGGGTTGTTTGAGGCATTAAATTCGACAAAATTGACATTATTTCCGTTCTTGATATTCAAAAAACTTAGATCATTGTTGTTAACCCTTAGAAGACCCAATACCGGATTGCCCGAAACATCTAATGTTGTTAAATTATTATCATTGAGATACAATACTTCAAGTAAAGGAAACTTACTTGCATCAAAATCAGACAAGCCATTATTAGTATACTCTAATTCGGTTAGATTTGTAACAATACTTAGATCCAAATTAGATAGCATGTTATTACTACATAATAATTCAGTTAAATTCGGAACACCGCTCAAATCTATATCAGATAAATCATTATCACTCACATCCAAACTGTCAAAAATAGTGTTACTTCCTAAAATGACTGCCGAGTTGCCAGATAGATTATTTTGAGAGATATCTAAAATCTCAAGATTACCGTTTGTACTTACATCCAAACTGGTTAATTGATTTTCGGAAAGATATAGTTCTTCCAACAATGATGATGTACTAAGATCTATAGTATTAAGGCCGTTAGAGCTCGCATCAAGCTTCTTCAATTTTGTATTGTATTGAAAATCAAACTCGGAAATATTATTATTGCTAATATTAAAATCTTCCATGCTTGCAAAATAGTCTGCTCCTGTAAGATCATTTATATTTCTATTACTTAAATCTAACTTTCTCAGGGTATCCAGGGCAAATCCACTTACAAAATTATCAGGAACCCCAACATCGTATCTCATATCGATCAAAGCCTGCTCAAAATTATCACCAGGTATATAAATCTCACAAACTGTATAAAAATAGGAGGTAGAACCATCTTTGATCCAACTCGCTGTATAAGCACCAAATTGGTCATCTATCGCTATACATCTCATATTATTATTATCTGCCTGAAAAGAAACTACATTGGTATTATTTCCATTTCTAAAATCTAACGATTTTAAACCGACATTATCACATCGTAAACTGGTCAACGCTGTATTATTTCTTAAATCTAAATACTCTATTGCGGTATTATTATGGCAATTCAATGTTTGCAGAGCAATATTGTTACTTACATCAAGAAATGTTAATTGGTTATCATTAACATCCAATTGAGTTAGTGCCACAAAAGCTTCAATCCCGGTAAGATCTGTTATACTTTTATTAGATACATCTAATGAAGTAAGGGCTGCAATATTTTCTGTGGGCACAAAATTATTAAGTGGGGCAGTATCATATCCTAAATCAATTAATGCCTGTTCAAAATTATCATCGGGTACATAGGTACCGCATGTAGTAGGATTACCTGTTACCGTTAATATTGCCATACAGGTATCAGCTCCAAAATTACTAAACGCATTAAATGTTAGAGTAATATCACCTGGAGATACCATTGTACCTGGTACCGGTGCTTGATTTACAGAGATTGGATCAGGATTCGTAGGATCCTCTGCAATTATCTGGCTCGTAAAATCAGGTAAGGCTATCTGGCAATTTGCAGCTGCTTGTATACTGCCAGGTGTTGCACATTGAGAGATCGTGACCTGAGCATTTGCAGTACCAATAAAAGAAAATAGCGTTATGCTTAAAAGAAGTAATCTTATTTTCATATTAAGGGGTTTATTAGAAATTGTTGCAATACTACCATAAATATCTGATTTTAAGAGTTTTTTAACAGTGTCAAAAGGTGTCATTTTATGGTTTCACCTTTAAATACGTAGGGTTACGTATGGGGTTGTGTGAAGTTTTATAATTACGTAGTCTGAGCCTGTCGAAGACTACACTTCAACAAGCTCAGTGTACGATAGCATTCAAATATTATTCTATCACCATCTTTTTAGAATCGAAACCTTTGCTTCCTACATATAAAGTATAGAAATACGTTCCACTGGCTAATCCATCGCTATTAATATTCAATTCTCCATCTCCACTTTGCGTGATAGCAATTGTAGACACTACTTGTCCGAGAGAATTACTAAATACAATTGATGCATTATTGATTCCTGAAGGCAAATAATATTTGATAGTTGATGTTCCATTAAATGGATTAGGAATATTTTGATATAAAATAGGTGTATTACTTTTATTAAGACCGCCTGAAATGTTAGTTTCGAGCGCTTCAATACGATCAATCAAATCATCAATGATCACTTGTTGAGCTGTGATTTGAGCTTGTTGTTCATCAATTTCGGTCTGTTGGGCCGTATTTTCATCTTGTAACGGTGTAAGTATCCCCGAAAGATCTACAGAAACCGAACTTCCATTTTCGATAGCGATCGTTACTACGGTATTAGCTAAGGTAGCCGAAGTAAGGTTTTGACTATCGGTATTTGTAAATCCAGAAAGATCGACAGTATTACCGTTCGATATGCTTAAACTTCCATTATTGAAATTTAAGGTTTGTGTATCAGTATTATCTAAATAACCCGACAAATCAACCGTAGTACCATCATTGGTTAAGCTCAAGGTATTACTAGATAACTCTAAATCTTGTGCATCTGTATTATCCATGTACCCTGAAAGATCAACCGTGGCTGTTCCTCCAGAAATACTTAACGTATTAGTCGTTAGTGAAAGTTCCTGACTATCGGTATTGTCTAAATACTTAGAAAGATCTACAACTTTGGTGGCTTCAGCATCATCTAATAATGATAGTTCGAGATCATCGCCATTTAACTGAAACTCATCTATGGTTTGATCATCGGTGTCTGTATCCGTATCTATTGTAGAATTTACCCATTGCGTACCATTCCATAAAAAGATTGCGGACAAATCCGTATCATATACCATCATCCCAGCTTCAGTAGTTGCCAAAGGACTCCCATTAGCTGCAGCAGTTTCCATAGCGGTACGTTGTACTGTAGTGATTCTATTAACCAAGAATCCCTTATCAGTATCGGCCAGTTCTAAAGATGCATTTTGATTTGGTGTTGCTGTCGCAATACCGACACTTAATCTGTCTGTAGTAGTAACCCCTCCCAAAACCATACTGTTATTGGTAGTGGTGGTAGCTCCTGCTCCTATAGCCACAGCATAATCTGCTTCTACGCTGGCATTAGCACCTAGTATTACATTATTGGTTCGATCTGTACTTCCGGTAATTTTTGCTTCATATCCGATAACGATGCTATTATTACTACCATCGTTTCCCTCTACAAAACCAGCATTATATCCCATGACTATATTATTAGCCCCCTCTTCATTATATGCTCCGGCTCTCCATCCCACAAAAGTATTGTTACTTGCATTGGTAGTACTATTACTCACATTATTACGAACTCCTGCCTGAAAACCTATAAATGTATTATAATCTCCAAACTCATTTCTTGCGCCTGCATTACCTCCTATAAATGTATTTTCTGAACCTGTACCATTATCTGTACCTGCTCCTGCTCCAAAAAAAGAATTATTAACCCCTGTGGTGTTACCATCTCCTGCTGACCCTCGAAAATCAAGAACTCCATTGTTATCAACAGATTCACTCAGCAAACCTCCTACAAAGGTATTACTGCGACCTTCCGTATTAAATACTCCGGTAGCATCACCTACAAAAACATTATAATTACCTGTAGTATTTCTATATCCTGAATGATACCCTAGAAACACATTTCGAGCACCTGTAGTTGTACTATATCCCGCTCCATCTCCTAAAAAGACCACTCTTTCAGCATTTTGTATCTTATTCCCGGCTTCTGTTCCTATGATTACCGAATTTTTAAAATTAGGATCTCCTAATGAGATTCCGTCATTATATCCTCCTGCTTCTTTACCAATTACTATGTTATCGTATCCCGTACTGGTATAATATCCGGATCTATAACCTAAATATAAATTATCACTACCACTTATATTATTATATCCAGATTCTGAGCCTAGATATAAATTATTCCTACCTCTAGTATTACTATATCCAGATTCTGAGCCTAGATATAAATTTCTACTACCACTAGTATTACTATATCCAGATTCTGAGCCTATAAACACATTATCATCCCCAGTTAAATTATTAAGCCCAGAATCATATCCAACAAAAACATTATCTGTTGCAAATGCAGTTATGGATCTACCAGACTGATATCCCAATAATGTATTTTGAGAAGAAGTTGTTAAAGCCGTACCAGCTTCATCGCCAACAATAGTATTATAATTTCCCGTGGTTATTCCTGGAGCAGCATTATCACCAAGAACTTCATTACCTGTTTGCGCATTTAGTTTGATTGTTGTTATGAATACTAATACAATAGTGCTCAAAACGAAGAGTAACTGTTTTCTCATATTCTGGGGTTTATATAATTATGCAATAATACTACAAATATCTGATTTTAAGATAGTTTTAACAGTGTCAAATGGTGTCATTTTTAGTAGTGGTGAGTGGTTAGGACGCTTTGCTGTGAGGAGTGGGTGTCTATCACTTACGCCAATTCCTGGATAAACTTTTCGAGTTCGATTTCAGAAGGTATATTCATCTTTTTACGGATACGACGACGCATGGATTTTACAGAATCCGAAGAGACATTACGAACAATCATGATTTCCTTAATAGAGAGGTTTAGACGAAGTAATGCACATACTTCTCGCTCTCCTTTGGTTAAATCAGGATACTGTTCCTGAAGTTTGCTATCGAAGTGAATATCATTATAACCAACCTTTTCCTGTAATCCAGCTAATTTATTTTCGGTATCGATCTGTAAGCGTAATTGAGCCGTTAATGAGTTAAGCGATTGTCTTAATTCTGCGGTATCAGTTGCAGCCAAAACTTCATTTTTTAGCATCCCTAACCATTCTTCTTTAAACGCCAAACGCATGCTATTATCTGCCATTAATGTCTTGATCTCATCTTCTTTTGCTTTGAGTTGTGCACTAAGTACTTTATTCTCATCTTCTATCTCATATATTTTTGACCGATGCCGTAAAAAACTCCATATAAGATAACCATTAATGACTAGCATGATACATATAAGAACATTAGGCAATGTTATTTTCAAAAACAATATGATAAAAGAAATGACGAACAATGGTGGTATTACGTTTTTAGGTTTACGCAATATTACCTACAACCAAAGCACTCAACAAGGAATTGGTGGTGTCAAAAGGTGTCATGAAAGGTCTATTATTTAAAAAAAGAAGATTATTTATGTTAATGCCTGGATAAAACTTTCGAGTTCGATATCCTGCGGAACATTCATTTTTTTACGGATACGACGACGCATTGATTTTACAGAATCTGATGAGACATTACGAATCGTCATGATTTCTTTGATAGAAAGATCAAGACGCAACAGTGCACATACCTCACGTTCTCCTTTGGTCAATTCTGAAAATTGTTTTTGAAGATTGCTATCAAAATTTTTGTTTACAGCATCTATTTTTTCTTGTAGGTCTGATAATTTACTTTCTGTCTCAATTTGCAATCTTAATTGTGTAGTTAATGAATTTAGTGATTGCTTTATATTTTGAGGGTCTAAACTAGCAATATCAGTTTTCAACTTATCCAACAATTCTTCTTTAAATGCCAAACGCATACTATTATCAGCAACCAATCGCTTAATATCTTCTTCTTTACCCTTAATTTCCTGATCTAATATCTTTTTTTCATTCTCATACGTAGCTTTGGTCAATTTTGAACGTTGCTGATAATTGTGCCGTACCAAATAACCAATAATAACAGCTCCCAAAAGTGTAACTAGTAATAAGGCAAAGTATAATTTCTTTTTTGAAGATTCTGCTTGTGCCAAAAGTTCTACTTCTCTTTTCTCTTGAGCAAATTGGAGGCTATCTGCCTGTTTTTGTTTTTGAAATTTATAATTTAATTCTAATGCTTGTATTCTTTTTGCATTTTCCAGATTAAAGATCTCATCAGATTTTCTATTGAATTTCCGATAATTTTGATAAGCATCTTCAAAATCTCCCATTTTAGAATTAATAAAACTCTTTCTACGATACGCAACCGAAATACGTTCATTAAAATTTTCTTCAAGAGCTATTTGTAATGAAGAATCTGCATACTTCAAAGAGTTTTGCCAATCCTTCATTTTTTTATAATCATTAGAAAGGTTGTAATACTCTACGCATATAGAAAGGCGTTTTCCTATTTCTTTATAAAATTTTAAATTAGCTTTTTTAAGAGGTATCGATTTATCAAACATGCCTTGTATACCATATAAAGCACCTAAATTTCCATATACTCCATGCAGATCTTCTTTACTGTCTATAATTGTAAAAAAACCTTCTGCTTTTTGATAACAAATTAATGCAGAATCCAATTGTTTGTTTTGTCGATACGATACCCCAAGCATATTATAGCCAGCTCCTAATCCAAAAGTATCTTTTGCCTGGCCTTTTAATTGAATTGCCTTTTTATAATTCTCTATGGCTTTACGATGCTCTTTCTGATAACGATATACCAGTGCCATATTGTGATATACATCTGCTGATTTAGAAATTGTATGGGTTTGCTCATAGTATTTCAAAGCCGCTATATAATATTCGATTGCTTTTGGATAATTAGCCTTTCTTCGTTGCACCACACCCAATTGTAGATATAGTGCAGCTCTAAGCTTTTCATACGGGTCTCCTGGTTCATTTTCAATTAACTCCAAACCTCGATTAAGATAATCTTCAGCCAAACTAAAATCGCGTTTTAGTTGATACTTGCCTATCGCTAGTAACGCTTTTACCTTAGCAGTATCTTCAACTACTACATCTAATACAGATTTTAGGCGTACTAATGTAGTGTCTTTTTCTTGAGAAAAAACAGACAGAATAGGTATAAGGCACAAGAATAAAATGGGATAAAATGATGACCGCATCTTAAATTTTTCTAAAAAAATAGGGTTCACGACTATCAAATATACACTTATCTAATCTTTTATTAACTAATTTTGAATCTCAATATCACATATATGAAAGTCCTTCACCTAGATACCAATCACCCCCTAATCCGTGAGCAACTTGCTACTGCTGGTTTTAAAAATGACGAAGATTATACATCTTCTAAATCTGAGGTTGAAGATAAAATAGCCATGTATGACGGAATCATCATCCGCAGTCGATTTGCCATCGACAAAACCTTTCTCGATAAAGCCAAAAACCTAAAATTTATTGGCCGTGTGGGTGCAGGATTAGAAAACATCGATATCAAACATGCCGAGAAACTAGGTGTCAGGTTATTTAATGCACCTGAAGGGAATCGCAATGCCGTAGGAGAACATACATTGGGTATGTTATTATCATTATTCAACAAACTAAATAATGCAGATCAAAGTATTCGGGAAGGAAAATGGCTTCGCGAAGCGCACCGCGGGATAGAACTAGATGGTAAAACTGTTGGCATTATCGGCTATGGAAATATGGGAAGAGCCTTTGCACGTAAGCTTCGTGGCTTTAATGTCGAAATTATCTGTTATGACATTCTAGAAGATGTAGAAAACAGTGATGCTACCCAAGTAACTCTTGTAGAGCTTTTTAAAAAAACTGATGTCCTAAGTTTGCACACTCCCGAAACTCCAAAAACCATTGGGATGATTAATAAAACTTTCATAAATAAGTTCAAAAAACCATTTTGGCTCATCAATACCGCTCGTGGAAAAAGTGTAGTCACCTCAAACTTGGTTGAAGCATTGAAAAATGGTAAAATCCTTGGAGCAGGTTTAGATGTATTAGAATATGAAAAATCTTCTTTCGAGAATTTGTTTACCCAAAAAAAGGAGATGCCGCAAGCATTACAAGAATTGCTCAAAATGGATAACGTGATCCTAAGCCCTCACATAGCCGGTTGGACGGTCGAATCCAAAAAAAAATTAGCACAAACCATAGTAGATAAAATAAAAGCCGAATTTTGTTAAAAGCAGTTTATACAACATTACTTTCCAACTATTCTGATGATTCAAAGCATATTGAATCGTTATGGGATGCCATTACGAAAAAACACGGCGCAAAGAATCGATATTATCACAATCTATCTCACTTAGAACATCTTTACCATAGTTTGGTCGAGGTCAAAATACACATCCGGGATTGGGATATACTATTATTTGCGTTGTTTTATCACGATTATATCTACAATGTACTCAAACAAGACAACGAAGAACAAAGTGCCAAGAAAGTGATAGAAATATTGCATTCATTGAATATTGAAAAAAATAGAATTACACATTGCGAAGAAATAATCCTCGCCACAAAGGGGCATAATATTTCTAAAAACAGTGATGTAAATTACTTTACAGATGCAGATCTTTCAATTTTAGGAAGTGATTGGAAAAACTACACAACCTATTTCAGCAATGTAAGAAAAGAATATAAATACTACCCCGATTTCTTATATAATAAGGGTAGAATCAAAGTACTTCAACATTTTATTAAGATGCCAAGGATCTTTAAAACTGATTATTTCTACAACCAATTTGAGTCTCGGGCCAAAGACAATCTGCAGCAGGAAATTAATTTACTTTCCAAATAGTGTCTGGCCAGCATTCGAACAGGGAGAGGTAAATAGGAAACCCTGCCTGGATCGGCAAACAGGGCTCGAGGAATTCTTTAGATAAAAAAGAGTTTTCATACATTTATAGGGTGAGGAAAACAATTTTCATTTTTGCCGCTTTGGTTGTAGCACTGCTTGCTCTTTTTCAGTTAAGTAAATACAGTGTACTTACAGGAGATTCATCGATAGAAACGGTAATTGCGGTTATCGCTATCGTTTTCTTCGTTATTGGTGTGATTATTAACAAGAGAGTACTGCATAAGGCAAAAACCACTACTCATAGAATAGATCATAAGAAAATTTCTGCACTGGGATTGAGCAAACGTGAATATGAAGTGTTATGCGAAGTGGCTTCGGGATTATCTAACAAAGAAATCGCAGAAAAACTTTTTGTTTCAGAAAGCACCATCAAAACACACGTCTCTAATATATTGGTGAAACTAGATGCCAAACGTCGTACACAGGCTATACAAATAGCAAAAGAACTTCAGATAATATCTGTTTAAACCATAATCATACTAAAGTGGGATACTTTTCATACTTTAGTATGAGTGCTAATAATCAACCTCAACCTACTTTTGGGTAAAACTTTTAAATATTCTATCCTATGAAAAATACAGTAATACGTTACGGAGTCTATAGTGCCATAACTATATGTGCATTAGCTCTTGCAGGATGGTTTCTAGGGAAAAACCTTGATTATTCTATACAAGAAGTCATTGGCTATACCGGTATGGTAGTATCCTTACTCTTTGTCTTTTTTGGAATCAAACACTTTAGGGACAAAGAAAATAATGGTGCGGTTTCCTTCGGAAAAGCACTTTTAATAGGAGTATTGATCTCTCTGATTGCGGCGCTGGCCTTTGGGATACTGGATATAATCTATATCAAGTACATCAATCCCGATTTTGTTACAGAATACTATGCACACTATGTCGAACAGATGCGAACTTCTCTTCCTGAAGCCGAATTTCAAACAAAACTAGCCGAACTAGAATCACAAAAAGAATTGTTTTCAAACACCTTTATGAACTTCTTCTTAATGTTTGCCACCGTATTGATCATTGGATTTATAATTTCATTAATTTCTGCACTTATACTACAACGCAAACCTGCAAACGATTAAAACATATAGCATGCAATACGACGTAAAAACACCAGACGATTATATCGCCGCCATTCCCAAAGAACGACAAGAAGCAATGAGTACTTTAAGAAAAGTTATTAAAGACAATCTCCCGGAAGGTTTTTCTGAAGAAATAAGTTATGGCATGATTGGCTATGTTATACCACACAAGATATATCCCAATGGATATCATGTTGATCCCAAATTACCGCTGCCTTTTATAAATATCGCATCGCAAAAGAACTTTATTGCGGTTTATCATAGTGGAATTTATACCAACGCGGCCCTAATGGATTGGTTTGTTGGTGAATACCCTAAGCATGTGAAAACAAAACTGGATATGGGAAAAAGTTGTATTCGATTCAAAAAAACAGATCAAATCCCTATGGAACTCATAGGTGAATTAGCGGCAAAAATGACCGTGCAAGAATGGATTGATATTTATGAAAGTAATGTGAAAAAGAAATAGGGATATTTACTAACATATAATAACCCGTTGTGTATTTGCTCGTCGGCAGACAGAAGAAATGAGGCAATCTGTATAGATCGAAAGGTTACTTCGTCACATATTCTTCATAATGACAATAAGTATTAAAAAACAAATAATCAATTATGAAAAAAAGAGTTACAGGATTGGGCGGGTTCTTTTTTAAGACCAAAGATCCAAAAGCAACAAAAGAATGGTATGGGAAGCACTTAGGGCTACCGGTAGATGATTATGGGTGTACCTTCTGGTGGAAAGATAAGGAGGGTAATGATTGCTCTACACAATGGAGTCCTTTCAAGGACGACACTACCTATTTTGCACCAAGTAAAAAGGAATTTATGATGAATTTCAGAGTGGATAACCTGATCGAACTTCTTGAAACCCTTAAAAATGAAGGAGTAACGGTGCTAGATAAGGTAGAAGAATATGAATATGGTAAGTTTGGATGGATTATAGATCCAGAAGGCAATAAAATAGAGCTTTGGGAGCCTGTGGATAAAGCGTTCTTATAAACTAACCCATAATGAGCATAATAAAATAAGGTTGGTTAAAACCAACCTTATTTCTATATAATCAAAAAGGTGAATTCGATGTCTCTTCTGTGATTATTACATAAAGAAGAAAAGAGAAGCTACAATCATCCAAACACCTACTATAATACCTAAAACTCCCAACTTACCTTGTTTTGGTGCTAATTTCTCTCTAAGACGATTTGCTTTTTCTTTTGCTTCTTCGCTCTTAGACAAAAAATACTTACTTATAAGACCAAATCCAAGCATAAAACCTAATACTGCCGATACCACATTTCCTGCTAACAGCGTTATCCACCAAATAGGATATGTTGTAAGCCATCCTAAGTTTAGAACTGCAGAAATAATACCCCAAACGCCCCAAATACAAAATATAAACCCAATCCAACCCTGATAAGGTTCGATTTTTGCTAAAAGTTCTTTTGCATTTGGCTTTTTAGACAGCAATAACGATGGTACTGCGATAATACTTAATACGATTAATGAGATTCCCCAAATCATAGTTTTTAAATTTAAAAGGGTTAGTATTTATTCTAGTTGTTATACCAAATATAGCAATTAATTTCACTTATCAAAATGTATTATTCTATAGTTACTTAATATAACAAAACATACTGTGCCTAAATATTCCTAGTAATCATCTTATGTTTAATTGATATTTTTTGTAATTTTCTCCAAATTATAAATCAATTTAAACAACATGAGTGAAGAAAACAACAATTTGGGGGATGACATAAAAAAAGGGGCCGAAGAAGCAGCCGAAGCCGCCAAAGAAGCTGCCAGTGATTTTGCTAATGACGCCAAAGAAATTATTAATTCACAGGAAAATAAAAAGGTAATTGCTGGTATATTAGGTATCGTAATTGGCTCATTGGGAATTCATAAATTCATTTTGGGATATACCAAAGAAGGAATAATACAAATTGTGATCACATTTGTTACTTGTGGAGCAGGTGGTTTAATTGGATTAATCGAAGGTATTATTTATCTCACTAAATCTGATGAAGAATTCTACCAGACATACCAGGTAGGCAGAAAACCCTGGTTCTAAAACATCCCAAAGTCGGGAAAAATAATACTCCGGCTTTTTTATTTCGATTTAATATCGTAATATTGCGATATTAAAATATAACAATGGGAATTACCAAAACGCAAATATTCGATCGGCAACAAAACGAATTGGCTCAATTTTTCAAAATACTTGGTCATCCTGCCCGTATTGCTATTCTTCAATATATCAGCAAACAAGATGTGTGTATTTGCAATGATCTTGTAGAAGAAATTGGCCTGGCTCAAGCCACCATATCACAACATCTTAAAGAATTAAAAAGCATAGGATTACTGAAAGGAGAAATTGAAGGAAAAAGTATGTGTTACTGTATCGATATTGATCGATGGAACGCTCTGCAGGAAAACTTAAATCTGTTTTTTAATACCACCAAAAAGAATTGTTGTTAAACCAAAGTAATCTTAAAAATCTATACAAAATGAATACATCAGAATTTATCACCTTATTAGCAGAACACCAGGGAAAATCATTACTGTTTGAATATGCTCCCAAAATGTTGGTAGGAACCAATTATCACATTACCGAAGTAAAACATATCACCATTGATGCAGTAGATTGCGGCGCAGGAACCGATTCCTGGAAAGAAACCATCATTCAACTTTGGGAAAGCCCTGGCGAATTGGGCAAACCAGACTATATGAGTACCTATAAAGCGCTGGAAATACTTAGAAAAGTAGGGTCAATGAAAGCCTATGAAATGGATGCCCTGGTGAAAATAGAATACGGAAATGCCATGTTTCATACTGCACAATTACATGTCACGGGTTTTGAAACTAAAGAAGGACTATTAATTTTAAAACTTTCTGTACAACCAACCGATTGTAAAGCAAAAGAAACTTGTGGAGTACCCGAAACGGCCATTGCTCAGGATGCGGCATGTGCTCCCGGTAGCGGATGCTGCTAGTCCTTAACCTTGCCTACCACCAGACTTGTTTCTGGATCTGTTTTTATGAACACTAATATTCACATAACAAACTTTACCAAAAAAGACTGGCCTGTGATCTCAAAAATCTATCATGAAGGGATTATTACTGGGATTGCCACTTTTGAAACCCAAATACCCACCTGGGAACAGTGGGATGATACTCATATAAAATCTTGCAGGCTGAAAGTTATTTACAAAGATGAAATTGTTGGCTGGGCTGCACTATCTCCTGCTTCAAAAAGAGAAGTTTATAAAGGTGTAGCCGAAATTAGCATTTATATAACATCAAAATATAGAAAATTAAATATTGGAAAATTACTTTTGTCCAAATTGATTTCGGCAAGTGAAAAGGAAGGATTCTGGACCTTGCAGGCAGGGATTTTTAGCAATAACAAGCCAAGCATCGCTTTGCATAGATCTTTAGGGTTTCGAGAAATCGGTTATCGTGAAAAAGTAGGAAAATTACACGATATTTGGTATGATAATACCATTTTAGAAAGACGAAGTAAACTAATAATATAACCACAAAACACCACATAATGAATATTTTAGTACTATGCACCGGCAACTCCTGCCGAAGCCAGATGGCAGAAGGCTATTTAAAACACTTTGCCAAAGAACATGCAACGATCTATAGCGCAGGAGTAGAAACGCACGGAGTAAACCCCAGGGCAATTGCCATCATGAAAGAAGATGGTATTGATATTTCTAATCACACTTCTAATAATCTGGAAGAATATCTGGATATAGAATTTGAGTATATCCTCACCGTTTGTGATAATGCCAAAGAGCAATGTCCTTTCTTCCCGGGCAAAGCCGAGCGATTACACTATGATTTCTTTGATCCTTCAAAAATTGATGGAACCGAAGAAGAAATTCATGCGGCATTTACAAAAACCAGAAACCAGATTAAGGAATATTGTAAAGATTTTATAGAGAACGAGGTAGTTCTTTCAAATTAGAATTAATTCTACGAATTGAAGAAACCTAAAAAAGGTTTCTTCAATTTATTCTAATCCATAATCCAACGGAAGCATTTTTCCTACTTTAAGACGCCCCATATAGCCACTAAAATGAAATAGTCTAACTGGTCTGTAGTTTCCAAAGCCATCTATATTAAAATTAGTACTTTCTGAGTTAAATACAATATTAGAGCGTAATGATTTGTTGTGAACTACACCAATTTTTTTTGCATTAACCCGAATTTTAGCAAACCCATCTTTGTTCTCAATAGCAAAATAATTTTCAGGAGCTACATTACGACCTTTATACAAAATTTCAAATCCATTTTTATCTAATGTATTGGTTGCAAGAGAACGCATAAAATGCAATACAGACCCTTTATATGCTTTTTCCCTTCTTTTAGTATAATTGGTATCATTATTATCCCCTAGCTCTTTAAAGAAACTAGTTCCCATAAAAAAAACTGAGTTTACAAGAAGCCTTCCTGCATTACTAAACTTAAATTTTGCCTCAAAATCAGTAAGATCATATGAAATAGAATATCCAAAAAAATCATTTTTAATCTTTATAGGAACATAAGCACTGGCATACAATGTTTTTTTAGATTTACTATAAAACAAATTAATATCATCTTCATTAATGATACTACAATGCTTCTGTATACTCTCTGGACCAATAAAATGCTTCTTAAAATACTTCATTTTTTTCTCTCTACTCCAATCATCATTCTCAACATAAACAGGTTCTAATAGCTCTAATTGTTCTTTTAAATAGACAATAATGTTTTTCTTATCTTCTATAGTAGACTGTTCCAAAACTACATTTTGGTAGCCTAAATAAGATATGATCAAAGACTCATTACTTGTCGTATTCAATTCAAAATAAAACCTGCCTTTTGCGTCGGTAACCGTTCCTCTTGTTGTGCCATTAAGATATACCACTACAGATTCTAATGGTTTTTTGGTAATATCATCATAAACTATACCTCTAAGTTCTTTCTGAGCATGCGAAAATGAAAAAACCAAAACAAAGAGTAGTGATATCTTATAATTAAGAAAAAGTTTATTTATCTCCATTTTTAAAGTATTTTTGTTCTAATTCAGCCTGAAATTCTTCCATAACTGGTTTTACAGTACTATCTGGCAAGTCTGCAATACGTATATACATCAAACCGTCTACTGCATTATTAAACAATGGGTCTACATTAAATGCTACTACTTTTGCATTTTGCTTGATGTATTTCTTAATCAAAACAGGGATACGAAGGCTTCCCGGCTCTACCTCATCAATGATTTTATCAAATTTATTTAAGTCACTTTTACTTTCGTCAAACACAAAATCTTTATCGGCATCCTTCAGTTTTACTTTAAACTCCTTTTTCGGTCTTACATATTGCGCAACATACGGGTCATAGTAATGAGATTTCATAAACTCGATCATCAGGGATTTAGTAAAATTACTAAATTTATTACTGATACTCACACCGCCAATAAGATACTTATGCTCTGGGAAACGCAGGGTACAATGCACAATTCCTTTCCACAGTAAAAATAACGGCATAGGGCGCTGCTGGTATTCTTTGATGATAAAAGCCCTGCCCATCTCTATAGATTCACTCATCATTTTATGCAATTCGGGTTCAAACCTGAATAAATCCTGGAGATAAAACCCATCAATACCGCGATTAGCATAAATCTCTGAACCCATTCCCATGCGGTAGGCTCCCACTAGTCTTTTGGCTCCAATATCCCATAGGAACATGTGGTGGTAATACTCATCAAAAATGTCCAGATCCAAAGAATTATTTGTGCCTTCTCCGATTTCTCTAAAGGTGATTTCGCGCAATCTGCCTATTTCATGAACTACATTAGGAATGTGTTTTTTCTTTGCCAGAAAAACTTCATAGTTTTTACTGATCAATAGGCGCATATCTTGATTCCTGCAATACTCCAATTCGGATTCTATAGAATTAATATTCCCTTCACCCGCTATCTGCTTAGGTGATTTTGGCAATTTTAAATTCTGCGGAATAGACTCTCGCAATGTCTTTTTTTCAAATGGATTGGCCAGCATGTAGGTTTTTTTACGAAGAAAACTCGTAAAATCATCAAGATTTGTATACTCTCCCTGATCTTTCACAGAAACCGGATTACCGATTCTCACTTTGATTACCTTATTTTCCTGAGAGAAAAGTTCACTTGGTAATTTGGCAGTTCGCAATATATCGCTTATCGATGCCAGGCGATAAAAAAGTCTGCTATTGCGGGCATGAAAGTATATAGGTATTACCGGAACTTTTGCTTTTTGAACCAGACGCATTGCGCTGGGTTCCCAAGGCTTATCTACATAGTTTTTCCCTTCTTTATGAGTAGATACCTCTCCTGCCGGAAAAATCCCCAAGGGTTTACCTTCCTGAAGATGAAGGATAGAATCTTTAATTCCTTTAAGACTGGATTTAGCATCTTTTCTATCCTCAAAAGGGTTTACAGGCATCACATAGGGCTGTAAAGGTTTAAAATTATGTAATAAAAAATTTCCTATAACCTTATAATCAGAACGATGTGATAACATTAATTTGAGTAGTAGCCCCCCGTCAAGTCCTCCAAGCGGATGGTTTGACAAAGTAATAAATGCCCCTTCTTTGGGCAATCGTTTCAGATCTTCCTCGGGAATCTCATAAGTAACCCCATATAAATCCAGCGTTTTACTTATGTACTCTATGCCGTCTAAGTGGCAAAGCTTATCATACTGACGGTTTATTTTTGATAATCGGGTGATTTTAAGAACCATCCAACCAATAAACGTGCCTATAAAGCCTAGTTTATCTAATTTAAGCCCTGTGGCTACCTCTTTTGCTGTGACTATAGGCATTAAATACAATTTGCGCTAACTGCAAATATAGCAAAATCCTTCAATTGATTTTTTTATTCTTTTACCACCATTTGGTAAGTTTCTCTGGTAATTTGTTTTAACAGAATATCCTTGTCTTGTTCCAAAGATCGAACAGCTTCTTCTGTAAAATGTCTGATTGTATATAAACATACATTTTTATTATAGGTAACCCTGAATTTTGCTTTCAGTTTCATTATGAGTACATCAAAATGATCAAATTTATCATCCAGGCATACCGAAAAACTAATTGCCGAACTCTGAATCAAATCTACTTTTAGATGATATTGATGAAAAAAGCTAAATATTTCACTGATCTTATCTTCGACAATAAATGAAAAATCCAGGGAAGAAAGCGATAGCAGGATCTGATCTTTTTTAACGATATAACAAGGCAAATAAGGATCTAATGGTTGTCCTTTTTTTACCGAAGTTCCTTCATCGGCAGGATTGAGAAATGATTTTACATACAACGGTATCTCTTTACGTTGTAATGGCTGAATGGTTTTGGGATGAATCACTGAAGCCCCGTAGAATGCAAGTTCTATAGCTTCTTCATAAGAAACATGAGATAATAAATGTGTTATTGAAAAAACCCGGGGATCTGCATTCAATACTCCCGGAACATCTTTCCAGATACTCACACTGTCTGCATTTAGACAGTAGGCAAAAATCCCGGCTGTATAATCACTCCCCTCTCTGCCCAGGGTAGTGGTAAAGTTGTTTTTGTCTGATGCTATAAAACCCTGGGTAACACTAAGCCCTTTTGTGTTTACTTTTTTTTGTATACTGCGTTGGGTAATTTCCCAATCGACTTCTGCGTCTCTGTACGTTGTATCTGTTTTGATGAAATCGCGTGCATCCAACCACTTGTTTTCATATCCCTGCTGGTTGAGATATTCACTCACAATAGTCGTGGCAATGAGTTCTCCATAACAAACTACCTGATCATAGATATAGTCATATTGTGTTGACTTATTTCTGCTCAAGGTAGTTTCCATATCTTTAAACAGCCTATTAATTTTTTTAAAAACCACATGCTGCTTATTGTCAAAAAGCGTTTCTAAAATAATAGTGTGGTATTGCTGTACGTTATGAATTGCTCCTTTTAGTTCTGAACTGTTTTTAAGATAGAGCTCAACCACTTTTTCCAGGGCATTGGTCGTTTTTCCCATGGCAGAGATTACAATAATAAGATCTGAAAATCCGGTTTTCTCGAGTACACGCACTACATTTTTTACCCCATTGGCATCTTTTACCGATGCGCCTCCGAATTTAAAAACCTTCATTTACCAGATATTTAGACGCATTATGATTTTGAAACAAACTTTTCGACCTCATTCTTATCCATTTGCACGAGATACCAATCTTTTAAAAGCTTAGCCCCGCTTTTTTCATAAAAATCAATTGCTTTTCGATTCCAATCCAAAACAACCCATTCTACTCTACGCACACCTTTAGATTTTGCATATTTCATCACTTCTGCATATAATGCACTGCCTAATCCTGTTCCTCTCATAGATTCCTTAACGATCAAATCTTCTAAATGAACAGAACGCCCTTTCCAGGTAGAAAAACGATAATATATCAGGGCGATCCCCACGATTTCATTATTTACCTCAGCAACAAAGCAATGAAAAAGCGGAGTAGGCCCAAAACCTTCCTTAATCAATTCATCAACCGAAACCTCTACTGCATCGGGTTCTTTCTCAAAAGCTGCCAGCTCCCGGATCAAATCCAGTACCTGGGTCATGTCTTGCTCGACAGCATCTCTGATTATATAGCTCATAATTCAAAAGTTTGTCAAAACTATAAAATAAGTATCAGAAACCAGACAATTTTCTAAGGTTATGCAACTACTATTTCTGTTTTTATAATTCTGATAATTTAAATTTCCGAAAACGTTATAGTTGTTCAAAAAATAATACTTTTGCAACAAATTTAATCGCTATGTATTGAAAGGTACATAGATTTTGAAATAAATCATGGTAAAAAGCAGGCAGTAAAAGTTATTGCTGAAAACTGCTTGCTACTAAACTGATAAAATTCACCATACATGTCAAGAAAAAACCAAACCTTAGGAGAATTTATCATCGAGAATCAAACCGATTTCCCGTATGCAAGCGGAGAGCTGTCACGTTTGATCAACTCTATCAGATTGGCTGCAAAAATGGTAAATCACGAAGTGAACAAAGCTGGTTTGGTAGACATTACGGGAGCCGCAGGAGAAACTAATATACAAGGAGAAGATCAACAAAAACTGGATGTTTTTGCCAACAATACTTTTATCAATTCACTCACCAACAGAGAAATCGTATGTGGTATTGCTTCTGAAGAAAATGATGATTTTATCACCATCAAGGGTCACAAAAATGATCATAAAAACAAGTATGTCGTACTTATTGATCCTTTGGATGGAAGTTCTAATATCGATGTGAATGTATCGGTAGGAACCATATTTTCAATTTACAGAAGAAGTACACCTGTAGGAACACCGGTCACTATAGAAGACTTTTTACAACCAGGAAATCTGCAGGTTGCCGCAGGATATATTATCTACGGTACCTCGACCATGCTTGTATATACCACTGGTCATGGCGTAAATGGTTTTACGCTCAATCCCGCATTAGGAACCTATTATTTATCACATCCTAATATGAGATTTCCTGAAAACGGGAAGATCTATTCTGTAAATGAAGGAAATTATGTGCATTTCCCACAGGGAATTAAGGATTATATCAAATACTGTCAGGAAGAAAAAGAAGATCGCCCGTATACCTCAAGATATATTGGTTCTCTGGTAAGTGATATTCATCGCAATATGATCAAGGGAGGCATCTATATCTATCCCGGGATTTCTAATTACCCCGAGGGGAAACTTCGCCTGCTATATGAGTGTAACCCAATGGCTTTTATTACCGAACAAGCAGGTGGAAGAGCCAGTGACGGCTACCAGCGTATTATGGATATCAAACCCACCGAGCTGCATCAACGAACTCCTTTTGTGTGTGGTAGTATGAATATGGTAGAAAAGCTGGAATCTTTTATGAAATAAGAACTCAAGATGAGTTCAATTAATAAACCATTACTTCCGGGACTCAAAACATAGTTTACCACACTGGCAAAATGCCCCTTCTTTTAGTCAAAGAGGGAGGAGAACCGCGCTCAAAGCCTGAAACGCAGGGTTTTATGCCCGTAAAGCAAAAACAAGTATAATGAATACACGGTCTTTTGCCTTTAACCAAACAATAACGTATCTTTACACCACAATTATAGTACTCTTACCCCGGGATTTTAGAATTAAATCTGGTACACCATCTTTTAAAAAAACAGGATTCTGAATTGATAAATACACTTTATTAAGTCGCAAAGCCTTGTTTTTAACATTTTTATGTTAATTTTATGTGAATTTCAAAAAAGAAACTTATAAACCAACCAACATGGCTAAAGAAAGTAAAGCTGTAGAAGAACAAGTTGTTAATGATCCTTCTTCAAAAATCGAAGCTATCAAAAATCTAATTTTTGGCGAGAATATTGCTACTTACAATTCAGAGTTTGAAAAGGTAAAAAAAGACATTACTTCAAAAAAGAAAGAGCTCGAAAACTTTATAGAAGATACGCGCAAAGAACTGCATCAGGCGATTGATAATCTAAGTACCGACATAAATATTAGAATTACCGAATTAGAAGATACCCTGGCAGATAAAGCCGAGACACTGGATGCTAAAAAAGTTGATAAAAAAACGTTAGGAAACCTTCTTATCGATCTGGGCGAAAAAATCAATCAAAAGTAATCCAATCTGTCCAAAAAATTATGGAAGAGCAGGATAAACTCAAAATTCTTAAAGAACTTCTTCTCACCGAAGAAAAAGAGTTTGCCGATGCTATTGCCCAAAAGGTAGAAGCGCTAACCAACATTGTAAATCAAAAACAGGAACTCTCTCACAAGGTTGATCCGATTATTGATGACAAATTAGACCAATTCGTTCAGGAAATTCCAAAAACACTGGGTCCAACGATCACCGAAGCTTTAAAAGAAGAAATCAAAAACTCGCAGGATGCAGTGGTAGAAGCACTATTTCCTATCATCGGTAAGATGATCAAGAAGTATATCGCTCATGAAATGAAGTTACTGAGTGAAAACATCAGCAGACAAACTAAAAAAGCGTTTTCGTTTAAAAACTGGTTCAGAAAAACTAAAGCCAGTGCACATGGTATTAAAGAAGGAGATCTGGCCATATCAGACTATGCAAAACCCCGCTTAATTCAAATGTTTGTTATCGAAAAAAATTCGGGAATACTCATAGCCGATTACAGTCCGCTGTCTGAAGGAACTATAGACAAAGAAATGATTGCCGGTATGCTTACTGCCATAAAAAGTTTTGTTGAAGACGCTTTCCACGGAGGAGGTCAAAATCTCGAAATGATAGAATACGAATTATATACTATACATATTCAGAATTTTTATTCTTATTATGTGGCTGCCGTAATTTCTGGAGCTTATACTATGATGTTCAAAGAAGTTTTAGAAGATCAAATTATAGATTTTGCCAAAAATAATATTTCCAGTAAAGAATTAAAAAACAATACCCTTTTCACACAAAAATTAAAAAAATATTTTGCAGATGAAATTGTCTAAAAAAGTAGTGCTTTTAGGGCCCTTCGGTGTCGGGAAAACGTCTTTATTCAGACGCTTTATTGATAATGAATTTTCTGAAGGATACAAAGTAACCCTGGGAGTTCAGATAAAAAAGAAGGTAATTCAATTGCCAGATGGCAGAGAATTATCTATGATCATTTGGGATACAGAAGGGCACTCAAACAGTGTAGAAGATACCCGTAGATCCTACTTACTGGGATCTCATGCTATTATCTATGTATTTGACTTAACCAGAGAAGATACCTATAAAGACCTCTATAAAGACCTCGAATATCTTAAAAATACATATAGCAAAGTAATCATCAAAGTATTGGGCAATAAATTAGACCTGGTACATGAAAAAGAGATGAAAGCAAATCTTTTAGAACTAAACATTCCTTTTGATTATTTAACCAGTGCCAAGACCAACAAAAATGTTCAGGATTTCTTTTCAGACCTGGCAAAAGAAATAGCAGAGTAGTATAATGAAGCATCAGAAAGACAATTTACAATTCAATCCACAAATACAAATCATGAAGGTCTCTTATGAGGGGATCATCGAAGAAACTGATAGCAATTTTTTTAACTGGGCAAAAAGCACATCCATTTTTGATGCACATCCATTTTTTGAAATGCTAAGAGAATTTGAAAGAAATAAGGATACCGATAAAACAGAATTAAATTTTCCGTGTATACATCTCGAAGATAGCAATACAGAAAGAATTTGTGATGTCTCATTTATACTCGAAAAAAAAGAAATTACCTGCATTCTTTTTGATTATACCTCAAAATACAAGGACCTTAATCAAATAGCACAACAAAAAAACGAGTCTATTCTTTTGGCCAAAGAGCTGGAACTTAAGAACAAATACCTGCTTGAAAAAGAAGAATTCAAGAATAGTTTTATAGCAAATATTAATCATGAAATCAGGACTCCTTTAACCAGTATTCTTGGGTTTGTAGAAGTATTGGAAAAAACCAAATTAACCTTTGAACAAGAAGAACTTGCAAGGATTATCAAAAGAGAAAGTTATCACCTCAATGCACTTATTGATGATATGGTTGATATCTCTAAAATAGAATCGGGAACCTTAAAAATTATTGAGGAACGATTTGATTTTCAAAATTTTATCGATGGATTTAATGAATCCTATTCTAAAGTTGCCAAAGAAAAAGGACTGATTTTTGAAACCAATGTAGAATCAAATATTCAAGAATTCTTGATAGGAGATAGAACCCGTGTGTATCAAATACTAAATAATCTTCTTACTAATGCCTTCAAATATACCGAAGAAGGAAAAATCACCTTTTCTGTTACCAAGAACCTCCAGCGAACCAATAAACTTACTCTCAATTTTAAAATTGAAGATACCGGTATTGGTATCCTCGAAGAAAATATTCCTCATCTCTTTGAACGCTTTACACGTTTTAATGGGTATAAACAGATCTCAGGAACTGGTCTAGGTCTTGCCGTCGTAAAAAACCTGGTGGATCTTCTTAACGGAGAAATAAAAGTGACCAGTATGCCCGAGAAAGGAAGTGTTTTTAACGTTAAACTTCCTTTTAAATTCGAAATTACCAAAGCTGCACCTCAGAAAAAGAAAAAAAAATATACCTTGCCAGAGAACAAAGGTAAGTTTAGAGTTTTAATAGTAGAGGATAAAGAGGTAAATCAATATTTGGTTATGAAAATATTGATTTCAAATGGTAATTTTTATGTAGATGTAGCTATAAATGGTGAAGAAGCCATAAAATATATTGAAAAAAGAAAATATGATATAATTATTATGGATCTTATGATGTCTCCTATAGATGGTTATCAAGCTACGCACATGATCCGGAATAATTATGGAGACGACTATATCGCCAAAGTTCCTATTATAGGTTTCTCGGCAAAAGGTTCGGATAACGAAAGAGAAAAATGTCTTAGAGCTGGTATGGATGATTTTATCAAAAAACCATTTGGCCGGGAAGATCTTATTTATAAAATCACAAAGCACATTGCAAAAAAGGCTGCCGAGTAGGCAGCCTTTGTTTTTTATGCCAGAAAAATGTATCTTATCTATTCATATTTTTAATTTCCTCTGCAAAAGTATCACCATCTACTTCCTCGTCAACCAGACTTAATGCTTTGTCTACAACATATTTTACATTTTCAGATTTAAAGCCAAGGCCAATGCTCAATTTTTCCAGCAAAATCACCTGCTCATCCCCTTTAATATTATCTGCATACACCATTCTTGCCAGATCATACAAGCGATCCAGTCTTTTCTCATAGCTGGTAGGAGGGTTAATTGGGTGAGAATCATACGTCTTTAAAATTTCTTTATAATGCTCTTCAGTTATATTAAGCCTTCTGGCCAACCGATCCAAAAAAGCCTTTTCTTCATCTGTTATTACACCATCACTCATCGCTACCCTAACGATTGCCGCAAAATGATCTTGATTTCGTTTCTGAAATCCACTATCAAATAAATCCGATATTGACATCATGTACTCTTGTTTAATTTGCCGCAAATATAATTAAACTCTACACCTTTTAAAATTTAAAATGAGTGTTTTTTGAGTGTACCCCCCGATTTTGATCGAGGTCAGGCCTGTCTGCCGACAAGGCAGGCTGTGCGCTATATCTTTTATTTTTTACAGAAAAATAAAAGGATGCTGCTTCCATCCTTTACACAGCTCTTCATGAACCTTTCCAATCAAAATCACAAATGATCCTGCCGTATTTTGGAGAAGATAAAGCATACTCCATTACAAAAAATGAACGCATTTATATCACTAAAATATTCTGTATCCAAAAATAAAAGAAATGGTGCTATACTCTCCTTTTACACCTACTCTATTCACTAAGTTCCTATCCGTTAAATATCGAGCTTCTATACTATACGTATTGTTATAGGTATATCCAATACCAAATGCAAAATTAATACTTGATGAATCATCATATTCTCTTTCGATAGCGCCCGATTCGGGTATTTTTAATGCTATATTTGACTTTAAAACCAAATCGAAAACTAAAGCACCATTTATAAATATATTAGACCGATCACTGATAAAGAAACGATGCCTTGCCCCAACAGGAATTTCTATAGAGCTATAATCGATACTTGCCAGATACGTAAAATCTGAAAACGGAGTAGAAGAATCAAAATTTAATTCTTTATCTTCAACTTTGTAGTATTGGTATGTAAGTTCTGCGAAAGCAGACCATTTTCCTTTGTTAAATGATAGCACATACTCTGCTTCCAAGCCCAATCTGAGGCCTAATTGATTCCCAAAATCAAAACCTTTCCAAATTCCACTCTCCATACGGGTTTTTGACACGTTTATCCCCGGCCTAACATTGATATGAAAAGAGTTTTTATGATCCTTTTCTGCCAATATTTCAAAATTTGGATCTATACACGTATTATAGTGTACAAAATAGCGGATCAGGTCGCTATTATAACTCACTTTTTTTAACTCATCAATGTTCATCTCACCACATCTTATATCATTCCAAAGTTGCTGCCTGAAATGATTATTATTCCCTATTTTATTACCATCTTGTCGATACTTTTTATACACCAATTGCTTGACTGCAGAGTCGTTTATACTATAAAAAAACCGGGTAAAGTTACTTTTTTGGTAGATGTATAGAACAGCATTGCCTTCAACTATATATTTTAAGAATACCGTTTCCGTTTTAAACTTAGGTTCTTTACTTTGATCTAAATAACGGATTCTATCATCAGATTGATCGATTGCTACTTCAAAGCGCTTGTATTTTAATTTTTCTGAAATACCGAATTCTTGTACCAAGTTTATCTTTGCTGTTTTTGGATCGGTATTCAATGTTTCCTGATATTCAAACTCGGTGGGATTGTTTTCCCATTTCATATTTTTTATAAAACATTCTTTTCTTGTTCCGCTGTTATCAATAAAATATCCTTTTTCTAATTTGACCTGTGAAAAACCGCTAAAACTAATAACTAGTAAAAGAACCTGGGTAATCTGTTTTCTCATAATTGACTTATTGAAGTGATTTAAACTTTTGATTTCTGGTGCAATGATAAAACATACCAGTTTCATTTTTTGAAACTGGTATAAAAAATTATCTGAATGTTCGCAATTACTCAAGTAATCTTTTAAATTATAGAAAATTCCATTATTCCCTTTAGGGTAATGTCTATTAATTTCTTTAATATATATACCTTTACATAGCTATTGTAGCTACATCTTTGTATTATTTTAGTATAGAATTAAATGCAACACCAAAAACACCTTTTCGACCTTTCTGAAGATGTTACCTACCTAAATGGAGCCTATATGTCCCCACAATTAAAATCGGTAACAGAAATCGGGTTAACATCTGTCACCAAAAAAGCAAGGCCTGATCAAATTTTACCCGAAGATTTCTTTAATCAAAGAGAAATATTAAAAAAACGTTTTGCCACATTAGTCGATGCACCCGATTATAAAAACACCGCCATTATACCTTCGGTATCTTATGGTATTGCCAATGCTGCTAATAATATCCCGATTCAAAAAGGAGATGAGATTATATTGGTAGATGAGCAATTTCCCAGCAATGTATATATCTGGCAAGAAGTAGCTCAAAAAAACGATGCCATTATTAAGGTGATTAAACCACCTAAAACATTCGAGAACAGAGGTGCAACATGGAATAAAAATATACTCGAAGCCATTACCAAAAAAACTACTGTGATTGCTATGCCTCAAGTGCATTGGGCAGACGGAACCTTATTTGATCTAAAAGCCATCAGAGAAAAAACCAATACTGTAAACGCCATGTTAATTATTGATGGTACGCAAAGTGTAGGTGCTTTTCCTTTTTCCATAAAAGAAATTGATCCCGATGCGCTTGTTTGTGGTGGCTATAAGTGGATGCTGGGGCCCTACTCGACCGGGATGGCCTATTATAGTGACGTTTTTAATAACGGAACTCCTATCGAGCATAACTGGATGAATCGGTATAATAGTGAAGATTTCAATAACCTTACTCAATATGAAGATCGCTATCAGGAAAAAGCTGCGCGATATTCTGTTGGAGAATCGAGTAATTTTGCACTAACTCCCATGCTCATTCGCGCCATAGAACAATTGATCGAGTGGCAACCAAAGAACATTCAGGAGTATTGTAAATCGATATCTAAAAATGCAGTACAACAACTTAGAGATCTGGATTGTTTTATTGAAGAAGATACGTATAGGGCACATCACCTTTTTGGAATTTACCTGCCGGATCATATGGGTCTGGAAAAACTGAAAGCTGCCCTGAAGCAGCAAAGGATTTTTGTTTCCTTCAGAGGTAATGCCATACGGGTTTCTCCTAATGTGTATAATTCTGAAGGAGATTTTGAACGATTGGTTGCTCAATTTCAATAGAAATTGAATATCTCTTTGTCAGAAATTGAGATTGCACTTATATTTGCCACAAAACCCGCTACGTGAATAACACCCTTATCACGCAAACCTTTATACAGTCTCTGCAATTACAGAAACTAGAGAGTGCTATTGCCCAAAATAAAGATAAAACCCATCTGCAAGGCCTTATCGGATCCTCATTATCCTTTGTAATTTCAACTGTTTTTAAACAATCCTCAACACCTTTTCTCTGTGTTTTTAATGACAAAGAAGAAGCTGCTTATTATCTCAATGATCTCGAACAATTACTGGGCGATAAAAATGTACTTTTTTATCCGGGTAGTTATCGCAGGCCCTATCAAATTGAAGAAACCGATAATGCCAATGTACTGCTGAGAGCCGAGGTACTTAACCGCATCAACTCCCGAAAAAAGCCTGCATTGATCGTTACCTATCCTGATGCGCTGTTTGAAAAAGTAGTGACACGAAAAGAACTGGAAAAAAACACTTTAAAAATTAGTGTTAACGACACGCTCTCTCTGGATTTTGTAAACGAAGTATTGTTTGAATATCAGTTTCAAAGAGTGGATTTTGTGACCGAACCGGGTGAATTTTCTGTACGTGGTGGAATTGTGGATGTATTCTCCTTTAGTAACGATGAACCCTATCGTATTGAGTTTTTCGGGGACGAGGTAGATAGCATCAGAACCTTTGATGTAGCAACCCAGCTTTCTACAGATCAGATCAAAAAGATCGCTATTATCCCAAATGTCGAGAATAAAGCGCTTCAGGAAACACGGGAGAGTTTTTTACAATATATTGCCGATAAAACCGTCATTTTCACCAAAGATATCGAGCTGCTTTCGGCAAGAATTGATAAAAACTTTGAGAAAGCAAAGGAAGCTTTCAAAATGCTTTCGCAGGAAATAAAACGCAGCACTCCCGAAGAACTTTTTGCAACTTCAGATCTTATCAAAAAGCAACTATTAGATTTTACTTTGGTTGAAATCGGAAACCGTTCTTTTACCAAAGCAGACTACACAATAAAGTTTGACACCAAACCTCAACCTTCCTTCAATAAACAATTTGATTTACTCATTCAAAACCTGAATGACAATCACGAAAACGGATACAAAAACTATATTTTTTGTGTAAGTGAGCAGCAAGCCAAGCGATTTCATGATATTTTTGATGATGCCGATCTTGATGTAAAGCAATATGAGACCATTGTTTTTTCGGCATTTCAGGGGTTTATCGATCATGATCAAAAGATTGCTTGTTATACCGATCATCAGATCTTTGAGCGGTATCACAAATTTCACCTCAAGAATGGGTATGCCAAAAAACAAGCGATCACCCTCAAAGAACTCACCAATCTCGAAGTAGGCGACTATGTTACGCACATCGATCACGGGATAGGGAAATTCGGGGGACTGCAAAAAATAGATGTCGAAGGCAAAAAACAAGAAGCCATTAAGTTGATGTATGGAGAAAGAGATGTGCTGTACCTAAGCATTCATTCGCTGCATAAGATCTCAAAATATAATGGTAAAGATGGTAAACCTCCTCAAATTTATAAACTGGGATCCAAAGCCTGGAAATCCTTAAAACAAAAAACCAAAGCACGTGTAAAACATATTGCCTTCAACCTGATCCAGTTGTATGCAAAGCGAAAATTACAGAAAGGATTTCAATATAATCCAGACAGCTATTTGCAGCATGAACTGGAAGCTTCATTTATCTACGAGGATACTCCCGATCAAAGTACTGCTACAGAAGCGGTAAAAGCCGATATGGAGAGTGAACGCCCGATGGATCGATTGATTTGTGGGGATGTTGGTTTCGGTAAAACCGAAGTAGCTATTAGAGCTGCATTTAAAGCAGTAGATAACGGAAAACAGGTGGCCATCCTGGTACCAACCACAATTTTGGCATTTCAGCATGCAAAAACCTTTAGAGAACGGTTGAAAGATTTTCCGGTAGTGATTGAATATATAAACCGTTTCCGCACTGCGAAACAAAAAAGGGAAACGCTGGAAGATCTGGCCAACGGAAAAGTAGATATCATTATCGGTACCCATCAACTGGTTAATAAGAACGTAAAATTCAAAGACCTGGGATTACTGGTTATCGATGAGGAGCAAAAGTTTGGGGTCTCGGTAAAAGACAAGCTCAAGACTATTAAAGAAAATGTAGATACCTTAACACTTACCGCTACGCCTATCCCGAGGACCTTGCAGTTTAGTTTGATGGCAGCCCGCGATTTATCTACCATTACTACGCCTCCACCAAATCGCTATCCGATCGAAACCCATGTAATACGATTCAGTGAAGAAACCATCCGGGATGCCATAAGTTATGAAATCCAACGTGGCGGACAGGTATTTTTTATCCATAATCGTATAGAAAACATCAAAGAAGTGGCTGGTATGGTACAGCGACTGGTGCCTGACGCCAAAATAGGTGTGGGGCACGGGCAAATGGAAGGAAAAAAGCTGGAAGGACTGATGCTTTCTTTTATGAATGGAGAATTTGATGTATTGATTTCTACAACCATAGTAGAAAGTGGATTAGATGTACCCAATGCCAATACTATTTTTATCAACAATGCTAATCATTTCGGAATTTCAGACCTGCATCAGATGCGGGGACGTGTAGGACGAAGTAATAAAAAAGCCTTTTGTTACTTTATCACTCCGCCCTATTCTGCTATGACCGAAGATGCCCGCAAAAGGATCACGGCCCTGGAGCAGTTCTCTGAACTGGGTAGTGGGTTTAATATTGCCATGAAAGATCTCGAAATAAGAGGTGCAGGAGATCTGCTGGGTGGCGAACAAAGCGGTTTTATTAATGAGATCGGTTTTGAGACTTACCAAAAGATATTGAATGAAGCTATAGAGGAATTGAAAGAAAATGAATTTAAAGAACTATATGAAGAGGAAAGCGGCAAAAAAACATACCTGAAAGACACACAGATCGATACCGATTTTGAATTGCTATTCCCCGATGATTATATCAACAACATTACTGAACGTCTCAATTTGTACACAGAATTGAACTCAGTAAAAGACGAAAACGAATTACAAGCCTATGAACAACGTTTAACAGATCGTTTTGGGGAATTGCCGGAGCAAGCGGTAGATCTGTTAAATTCTGTGCGTATTAAATGGATTGCTACGGCTATTGGATTAGAGAAGATCGTAATGAAGCAGCACAAACTGGTGGGGTATTTTATCAGCGATCAGCAATCTGATTTTTATCAAAGTACTGCTTTTACCCAGGTATTGCAATTTGTACAGCAAAATACTGGCAGTTGTAAAATGAAAGAAAAAAATACCCGCAACGGATTGCGATTATTATTGACTTTTGAAAATATAGACTCCATTCAAAAAGCTTTAAAGGCGTTACAACCTATGCAACCGGTTACTGGTGAAATAAAAATATCCTGATTACAATAGAATGCGTATTGTGAAGCCAGTATTAGCAATGTAGGATTTTTCTTGTTTTCGTTGTTTTACACTTAAAAAATATGTAGAAATTTAGCCTTTATATGTTTTTTGACGATTATATTTGTGTTTTGTCGATGATTTTGTTTTGAGCGAGTTTTATATATCATAGTATGCTATGTTTATTTTTAACTTCCCCCTATAGGTTATAACAATAAGACCAACAAGGATTATGAATACAAAAGAGGAATTTAGCTTTTTGAAAGGAAACTGGAAACCGTTAAAGAAATTAAACAATAAAGTTAATCAACTGATTGCCAATTTTAATACTAATAAACTTTATGCAGTAAATTATTCTAATGTAAGAAATAGATTTATTGAAGAAATTGAAAATTATAAAAATCATCCGGAACTAATAGATATCGACGAATTTTCAATGAATTATTCTTTTGGTTATCATTTTTGTAATGACATTAATGATTTACAAAGTAAAGAAGCCATGTTTATTGAAATTAAAAGTTATCTTAAAAATTTAAACCTAATAGGGCAAAAAACCTTCAAAATTCAGACCTGACAGGCTTGTGCCAAACTTGTATTGGTATCAAAATCTGTTAGGTATTATTCTCTACTTTAAGATCTTATATACACTTAAAAAAGCATTCTTATAGGTTCTCCCCAGGGTTACTTTTAGATTATCTTTGAGAAGGATCAGGTTATCGTTATAATGTACTTCTTTTACCTTTTTTAAATTTACAATATAATTTCTGTGTGAACGAAGAAAAATAGCTCGGGGCAATTTTTCCTGAAGCTCGGCCAGGGCATACTGCACCAAAAAGACTTCATCTTTTACTACAACTTTAGAGTATCGTCCTTCTACTTCGATATAATAAATGTCTTTTAAATAGATCTTATGCAGTACATTGTTTTTCTTGATAAAAAAAGCAAGGTGCTTTTCATTTTCCGGCAGGTCTTTCTCTGTATGGCTCCATGTTGCCTCTCTCATATATTTTTCCAATGCCAGTTCTATGGCATAGATAATTTCTAATTCATTAAAAGGTTTTAACAAAAAACTGTAGGGTTGTGTTATTCTGGCTCTTTCAAATACATCCCGGTCGAAGTGACCTGTTAAAAAAACAAAAGGTTTTAGCACGTGTTTATGTATGTTGATCTTTTCGGCAAATGCAATCCCATCGGGAAGCCCGTTTAAAAAAATATCGACAATCACCACATCAAATTTTTCGGTATAATAATAGGTCAACGCTTCTTTGAGATTGGTAGCCATCGCCACCACGTTGAATTGGTGTTTTTCGAGACGATCTTTTAATAGATTTGCTTCAAAAGGATCATCTTCTATGACTAAAACGTTAATTTTTTTCATGGTTACTAGTACAGTTTGGCAGTGTTATGATAGTCGTTGTTCCTTTATTTTTCTTACTCTGTATATGTAGGGTTCCTCCGTTTCTTTTTACAAAAGAAAAACACAATCGCAACCCCAGGCCGGTACTTCTTCTTCCTGTGGTATCCCGATGTGTTTTGATCGATACATCTCGTAGTGATTTTACGGTGGCTTCATCCATACCTACACCGGTATCTTTGATCATTAGGGTGGTATGCCCGTTATCTTTTTGGGCTGTAACATAGATCTTTTTCCCTTCGGGAGTAAATTTGATGGCATTGTCAATAAGGTTTCTAAAGATAATTTTTAACGAATTAATATCTGCATATACTTCGAGATTCTCAGGAATATCGACCACCAATTGAATGTGTTTCATGGCCAACCCAGATAAAAATACCGGCTGCACCTGGTCGAACAATGCCAAAACCTCACTATTTTCTTTCTGAAAGAACATACGTTTGTTTTGTAACAATACCCAATGCAATAAATTGTCTAATAACAAATAGGTTTTGTTTGCTGCATTGCTTCCCAGCAATACCAACTCCTTTAGTTTGTGTTGATTCTTAGTGCTCAATACTGTTTTCATTTGGTTGGTAACCGCTATAAGGTGATATACCGGAGACCGTAAATCGTGGGCGAGTACCGAAAACAACTCATCTTTTAATTTGTTAAGTTCATTTAGTGATTCTTTTTGTGCTTGTATCAGCTTGTTTTTTTGCAAACTATTGGTGTAAAATCTGGCAATCAACAATGCGATGATCAATAAGCCTGCCGCAGTGATCAGCAATAAATTGCGTTGCTGATTTTTGATCTGCAATGCCGCTTGCTGTATTTGTTTATTTTTTTCGAGTGTGGTGATCTCGGTATTTTTTTGTTGCAGTTCGACTTTTTTCTGCTGTTCTGCCAGCTCCCAGATACGCTGGCTATCTTTCAGACTGTCTTGTATTTTGCTGTATTTTTTAAAATACTGCAGGGCGGTTTTATAATCGTTTCTGTTTTCTTCTACAATGGCCATGTTGAAATAGGCTGTTTTCATCACAGTGGGATCTTTGATTTTTTGAGCCAGTCGTAATGCTTTCTTAAAAAGAGGGATCGCTTTGGTATCTTTATATTGTATATAATAGAGGTTGGCCAGGTCCATATAAGAAATTGCTAGGGCCGACGAATCTTTGAGTTGCTTTTCAATTTCAATTGTTTTTCTATAGGTCACTTCAGACTCATCATAATTTTTCAAATGCAAATAACATAAGGCTTTATTTTTATATATTTCTTTTAGATAATAAGGATTCGGATGTTCTTGTACTAGCGATTCTGCTCTTTCTAAAGATATAAGCGCTTTTTTAAACTCTTTTTTTACTTCATGAATATATGCAATATTTATATAGATGTTGCTCATAAGAATAGGGTCTGCACTTAACGATATAGCGTTATTGAATGAAGATAATGCTTCCGATAATATATCCTTTTTTAAAAAGATTCTGCCTCTTAAAAAATAAAAGCAGCCTGTCATTTCTGAAGATGTATTGGTAAGCCTGACCTTCAGTTCATTTTCCAGATCAGCTAATTGTTCTAATTCAAAAGTGTTCTTCCCAATTGAAAGTATGTGGTAATTATGATAATATGTAGCTAGTGTATCTTTTTTTAATTCTGCATTTGATAAAGATGATACTACTTTTCTTTTTTCAGGATCGTTTTTACAAATCGGGCAATACTGTACTATTAAATTCTCAATATTTGCCGTCCGAGTACTTTTTTGTGAATACATAAAAATTGTACCACAAAAAAAAGTAACTGAAAAAAATAAGATTCTTAACAAAATTATTTATACATAGGTAGGAGTCGTTACCGTTCCCCTCGAGGTCTCCGGGTCTAAATTTACATCTCTTACAATAACGGCTTCAGCGGTTAGCATGTCTTTAAAGAGCAACTTGTAATTTATGGTAAACATATAGGCATCATATCCGGTAGGGTTTTCTGATGCATCATACACAATCTCAAAGTCTCTGCACAACACCGTATGATCCCCTGCAAGAGTATTGATCAGGGTTTTAATCCTAAAAACACCATTGTATTTAAAAAAAATGCTATGTATATCAGGATTCTCACCATTTGTTGGGATCGGGATCGGAAAAGCACTTGGAGGAGGATCAGGAGGTGTCAGTATATTGGGAATATAGGCAACCATCTGCATATCAAATGATTTATTCCCATGATTATCTTCTACTTCCGACAAATTTACCAAAGGTACTTTTACAGCTTCAGCTACCAGAACAGCCTTGGCAGGGTCGTTTATTTTACTGACTTGTTTTACCAATAGATTAAGTCCTGCAATTTCAACGGGGTCGTTCATTTGTGGTTGGTTTTAAGATACATACACTAAGATAAGAAAAAGACCTATATAAAAATGTTGTTCATATCTTAATTTTTGACATTCAATACATTTTATCCTTCGCTTGTGTCATTTATCTCCAATATCCAGTATAACCGAGCTACTTTTACCTCATAACAATAACATATCGAAAAGCGCTTTTCATGGGTTTTAAAATAACACAGAGATGAAATTCGATATACCACAAATCAAAGAGGTCCTGATAAAAAAGGGATATACTTTTTTTGATAAAAACAAAGTGTATAATCTCAACATTATAGGAGTGCGTAGCAATAATGATGTTGCCAATAGTTTTGACGACTGGCTCTATCTTATCTTTCGGGATGAGGCGTTACAGATGCAAATACATGAGTTCCCAATCACTACCGATCCCGGAACATATTGGCTGCAACACCCCATGAATGTAAATGGCACCGCCATTTTGGTTCCCGGACAGTATAAAGGGTCGCACCAGATCGGCTTGCACCAGGGTAAATATGAAGCCCTTAAACAAAAAGCAGCCCTTAAGGTTTGGCGCGATGCGACCAGAGATACTACACTAGACAAAAACGGGAAGATCTATACAGGAATCTTTGGGATTAATATTCATAGAAGTAATGCCACCAGCCAATCGCAGATTGTAGAAAAGTGGTCTGCCGGATGCCAGGTATTTCAAAAAGTAACACATTTCAATTTTTTTATGGATTGCTGCCGCAAAGCCAAAGGTATTTATGGCAACTCTTTTACCTATACCCTTCTGGAAGAGATCGATTTTAAATAACCTGTTACTATTCATTACCATCCCCATATTATAAAAAGTCAATAATCAATATAAAAAAAGACAAAAATGAAACAGTTACACAAATTACTTAATAAATTATATGAGCTAGGGTATCTGGCTGAAGATTCGGAAACAAAAAAACAAATTGTAGTCGACATCCTTTTATCCAAAAATCGTCCTGTAGAAGTGTCTGAAATTATAGATGTGTTCGAAGGCAATCAAAAACCAAAGCAACAACCCGCATTTTATGAGCAATACCTTAAACAAAAGCTGACTGTGGTATTTTATGTTGGTGGTGAGATAACCTCTCTGGGCGTTCAAATGCTAAGAGATGGGTTGGAAAAAGCAGGTAAATTAGACCTTCTTAATGATCCCGTTACAAATGAAGATACAGCAAAACTAATCTATAACACAGCTTTGACCCAACAAGATGATAAGGAACTATTTAAAATTAATGTTACTATTAATAGTTTATGGAGAGACCGGGATCTGGAAATAGAATTAAACCAAATTACCCGGTATATAGAAAGCGAAGTACATAAAATGCCTTTGGTAGATGTTCTTTGCGTCTCGGCCGATGAACCCTACAGGCTTCACCAAAGCAAGAGCCATTTGGCAAAACAAAATATTGATTACGCAACCTATATCAAGAATATAAGCGCAAAGCAATACCAAGACTATGACGATGTCACCCTGTTTGTAATCGGTCATGGTACAGAGGCAGGAAAGATTAGTTGTCAAAACTTTGGGCTGTACACTCCCTTGGAAGTAATCAACGCATTGAAAATCGAAGCAGCAAAAGTAACGTTGTATGTCCCGCTACAATGCCATCCTAATGCGGCACAAATTTTGGCGACGCAACAAAAATTACCTTCACAAAGTATGGAGCGTAACGATAAAGTTACCGCTCAAGATCTGCAAAATTGGATAGAAGACAATCTTGGAAATCTTTGGTGCAGGTAACACATGTATTCATTTTAGCGTGTTGTATTTCTACGAAATACATATAGTATCAAACAAGGTGCACATAAGTTTCATATAGCAAATGAGCTCTTGTTTCAAATAATAAACTTTAAAAATCAAATATTATGGAAATTGCAAATCAATTCAAAGGGCTCCCTATGGAGAATCTTATCGGGGGGCCATTAAAAGCAGCCTGCGATGCCAATGTATTAATGGCACGGGCGACTTCACAATTTATCAATGACGTTGGGTTCTTACCGCAACAAGGTGAAAACGGAGAAATAATTCCCGGAGCACCGCGCATGGTAGATTTTTCATTCGAACGGCCGGGAACCGATGCCGAAGGAGCTCCCACCATCGAGCTGATAAAGCTCAAAGTACCGATCCTGGCCATTGTGCCCATACCCAATTTACAGGTCAACAATGTAGATGTTTCTTTTGATATGGAAGTGAAGAACTCGACTTCCTCCAAAGAGAAGCTCGATATGAATGCCAGTATGGAAGCTCAGATAAAAATGGGGTTCGGACCCTTCTCGGCGACCGTTAAGATAAGCGGGTCGGTATCCTCTTCAAAAGAAAATACCCGTAGCAGTGATTCTTCAGCAAAATACCATGTAGAGGTAAATGCCAGGAATTTTGGAATGCCTGAAGGATTAGCCCGTGTGCTGGATCTTATGAATCAGGCCGCGGCGCCAAGAAGGATTGAGCAGTATAAACCTAATGACAAGGGAGAAATCAATCGAGATGATAAAGGCAATCCAACAGACACGCCTGTATTGCTAGACAGCACAGATACCGAGATTGGATCTAATGAGAGTTAACTCGATAATTAAATGATATGCTAAACAATCCTTTAAAAGCTCCGCCTCCTCAGTTTTCGCTGGATCGTATTCGATTCATCAAAAAGATCACCGTGGGAACAGTGAATCCACAGGTCCCTTTTTCTGAGGAGGAACAGGAACAGCAGATAGCACTTCTGAATCGTTGTCTTAACGATTATCCTCGTGGCAAAATCATCGGAAGAGATGTTTCTATCGCTACATTTCAATTGGGAGAACACCAGATGAATATGCAAAAAACCACCTATCATGTGGGATTTGAACGCAAACCTCATTGGCTGGAAAAATAGCATACATATACTAATTGTATAACATGTAAAATTAATAATCATGGCACAACAACGATTCGATCAGCTGCTTCAGGCAATTCATAATGCGGTATTACGAGCACAGGAATTGACAGAGGAGCAACATATTCATCAGCTTGGTAAATATTTTGATGATGAAGGGAAACCAATTATTCAAGAGTTACAAGTACCCACATTGGATCCCGACGATGATCCTGATAATATGGTGACAATCAAAGTGCCTCTCATGAGTTTACTTCCACCATCTGCTATAAAGATCAAAGAGCTAAGAGTATCTTTTAAAGCGGCCATGGGAAAAATAAAACTCACAGACAAGGACGGAGACGGTCCACAAGCCCCAAGTTTGGATATTGATACCGGTGGCGGTGGCGGATTGTTTGGGAAAAGCCAAGCCACCGCCGATATCGATATCACCTTTGAGGCCGGAGACCCTTCAGAATCATTTTTACGCATTAATGACTATCTCATTAAAAGTGTGGTTTGATACAATGAACTCAAAATTTTAAACATATGAAAATCGCAGACAAAATAAAAAATCGTGGCATCTATGATGTTCCAGATTTTGATGAAGGAGAAGATAAAAAATCAGCTTACGATAGCGAGGCATATGTACCAGAAGATGAAAATACCTTCAACTCAGTATATGATGATGAACAAGACCCGGAGGGCGAATTAAATGATCATACTTCAATTTCTGAAATAAGCAAGACCTCTGATACTGCATTTATAAATTCACAGGAAGAAAACCAGCGTCAAATATCTCATATCGATATCGAGAAAACCACTCAATTTGTGGCTACAGAGATAGAAAACATCATTCAGTATATTTCGCATAAAGGGAAGAACATTCCTGAAGGTGTGGGTGCGCTTTTACAAAGTAAGAACATCAGTCATTTGTTTAAAGCACATACCGAATTATGCGAGATTATCAAACCCGCCACCCCAGAAACCATTCAGTTTGTAAGTCGCTACAATCAATCCTCAAAAAAATTCTATCTATTCAGCCCAATTCCGTTGGTTCGAAATTTTATCATCATCGCCATCATCGCCATCGCTTCATTGATAGGTATCGGTACCTCGCCTGAGGTAAATACCGAAAGCCTTTCTAAAGGTATTTTGAATAATGCAGGAATCCCCTTATTAAAAAACCTCATATTTCTTTGCTCTAGTGCTATTGTAGGCGCCATATTTTTTCTGATGTCTAAACTTACACAAAAAGTAAAAGAATCTACGCTTTCCAGAGATGACACCACCTATTACTGGGCTATGTTAATTATGGGTATGCTCAGTGGTCTGATTTTGTCGGAAATTATTGTGTTGAATCAAGATAATATCGGTGGAGAATCTATCGAAATGAATCGTTTATTATTTGCCTTGTTAGGAGGTTTTTCTTCTGAAGTAGTGTATAGTATTTTACAAGCCATCATGAATAAAATAAGGCTTATTATCACCGGAAATGAAAATTAAGAAACTCTTTATGTACTCTCTCCTGTGGAAGAGGGCCAACAACTCAAAAAAAACCTTAACTTAATGACATTGGGAGCAAGCTCACGAGGTATGCTTCCGAAAATACATTTTGTTTTCGAGGCAAGCCTGGCCTCGGGGAATTAAACTTCCAATCTTCAATAGAACCTTATTTTTCTCACGGCTCCAAATTCTGAGATATAGATCGCTTTACCGTATTTGTCGAGAGATAATACCATTTGGCACATTAAAAGCAGCTTCAGAAATGAAAGAAAGCATCCTCAAGGTGTTCAATGCTCGTTCCCAGCTTGTTTTTAATAATTGCCACAATATCAAAACGCACTTCCATATCCAGTTGGTGATCTTCTATATAATGATCCACTGCTTTTACCAACGATTGTATCTGCTTGGGTTTTACAAATTCTTGTGGATCACCAAACTCTGGAGTACTACGCGTTTTTACTTCGACCACTACAATGGTATTATCTTTCTGAGCAATAATGTCAACTTCAGATTTTTGATACCGATAATTTTTTTCGAGAATATTATATCCCTTTTTCAGTAGAAAATCTACTGCCAGTTTCTCTCCTTTTTTACCTAGTTTATTGTGTTCTGCCATGGCCCATGCACCTCCCCAAATAAGAGGGCTATTTTAATTATACGTTAATTTTACTGCTTCTTTTGAAACCTCCAGCGTAGCTTGGGCACCAAAAATCAACGCCCGGTTATCTTCTATATGCCCCATCGGGAAATTAAATGCTACCGGAAAATCATAGTGCTGTGCAATTTCCAGGATAATTTTTTTAGGTTTTTTCCCAAAAGGGATATTATTATCGTGCATTTTGGTCATCCCGCCAACAATCAAACCTGATAAGTTTTCAAAATATCCATTTCTCTTTAAATTCTGAAGCATCCTGTCGATATGATACAGGTATTCATCCAAATCTTCGATACATAAAATCTTACCAGAGGTATCCGGCGATGAGACCGAGCCGCATAAAGAATATAAAATAGATATGTTTCCGCCGATAAGTTGCCCATGACAAGTTCCCAGGATATTTTTCTTGGAAGAAGGGAGGGTATACCCAACTTTTTTTCCAAAAATAGTCTCTTTGAGTGAAATTATAGATGCCTCGGTTCCTTTATGGATATCAATGGGCATCGGGGCATGTATCGAACAAATCTCAAAATTATGAATATGAGAGTGCAGTACCGTAATATCTGAATACCCGATAATCCATTTTGGATGCCGAAGAAAATCAGAAAAATCAATCTGATCAATAATCCTAACGGTACCATAGCCTCCTCTGGCGCACCATATTGCTTTAATCTCCTTATCATCCAACATCTTTTGAAAATCGCCCCTTCGTTCTTCATCTGATCCTGCAAACTGGTTGTCTTCCAATCCTATTGTTGAACCTAATACAGAGATCAGCCCCCATGTTTTTAGTATGTGCATTGCCTCTTTAATCTCTTTTATATCAATCTTTCTAGCAGTAGAAACGATAGCAATTTTATCTCCTTTTTTAATGAAATAAGGCTTCAACATCTCTTAAATTTTTGAGTTCTCGATACTAATTAACAAAGACTTTCGTTATAATCTATTATATTGTAACGAATTTGTCCCTTAAATTTACTATTAAACCCTTATGCCTATGATGTCAGATACTTCATGTAATCTAGCTTCTCTAGATCCGTATGTGCCTTCTGCCGAAAGCCCGTGGAATGTACAAAGAGTGCACCATTTGTATCGCAGGATTGGTTTTGGAGCCTCAAAAGCTGAGGTTTTGGCTGCTTTATCCCAAAATCCCGGTACATTGGTCGACAATCTTATCAATGAAGCCCTGGCGCTAGCTCCTACTGTTTTACCTATATGGAATAACTGGAACAGAGATCAGTTTGAAGCCGCCGAGGAAGCCAACCCTGATAATGACACCGGTTTTTACCGACGAGAAGGAAAAAACTTAATGATCGGTGATTTGATACAAAACAAAGTACGGGATCGCCTTACGCTGTTTTGGAGTAATCATTTTGTAACCGAAGACGATACCTATAGAAGCCCGGCTTATCAATTACAATATTATAACTTACTGCAATTTCATGCTTTGGGAAATTTTAGGGATTTTGTATACGATATCGGTATCTCTAATGCCATGCTGGTATATCTTAATGGTGATGAGAATATAAAAGACCGACCCAATGAAAATTACGCCCGGGAGTTATACGAGCTTTTTACCCTTGGGGTCGATAATGGATATACCGAAGATGATATCCAGGAAACTGCAAAGGCACTAACCGGTTATGTTGAAACCAATGATATCTCATGGGGAGATATTGTTTTTAACCCTGCACAATTCAGTAATGACTCTAAAACCATTTTTGGGCAAACCGGAAACCTGGGGTATGATGATGTGATCAACACTTTATTTCAGCAGCGAAGTGGCCAGGTAGCCACTTTTATTTGCGCCAAGCTGTATGCATATTTTGTGAGTCCTACCTGTAACGAAGCTATTGTTGCACAAATGGCACAAACATTTATTAGCAGTGGTTATAATATTGCTACCGTGCTGAGTCAGCTTTTTAAAAGTGAGCACTTTTTTAATATCGAAGCCATAGGAGCCATTATCAAAAGCCCGTGTGATTTGCTCATATGTTTTTATAATGAATTAGGATTTACCCTGGGCACTACAGATGTTAATGATTATATCAGAGGTACTGTTCGTATACTGGGACAAGATGTGCTTAATCCAATAGATGTTGAAGGCTGGCAGATGGATGAATATTGGATAAGCCCCGATCTGTTAATTGGTCGCTGGGAAAGTGTGCGATTTATTGTAAACCGCGCACAGGCAGCAAACACACAACAATTCAGGGATTTTATTGTAGGATTACCAATCGGCACTGCTGCCGATGGAAATCTTCAGCCCACCCTTAGTGGTCCGGATGTAGAAATTGTGGTAAGAGCCATTGTAAACTACTTCTTCCCCAGAGGAATTGAAGATGATGTGATTTTCAATGAAATTTTGGGCGTTTTTAAGGATATCTTTCCTCCTACCTATTATGAAATTGGAGGAAGTCCAACCTGGGACCTTAGCTTTAATGAGGTATCAGAGCAATTTATTGCGCTCTTAGATTTCATTGTAGATATCCCCGAATTTCAACTTAAATAAGACTATCATGTGCGAAACAAATTACAATAATCATATAAAAGCAACTAAAGAAGGTTCCTGTAATACCGACGATCATAAAAAATGGAATAGAAGATCTTTTCTTCAAGCCCTGGGAATTGTTGGTGGGGGATCAATGATGCTGGCCAATACACCACTTTCGGTATCACGCCCTTCTCCCCTGTCTATCGCGTTGAGCCAGGCAGAAAATGACAATATTTTAATTATCTGTAGATTACAAGGAGGTAATGACGGGTTTAACACGGTTATTCCTGTGTATGACTATGATATCTATGCCAATGCCAGACCATTGATACGAATACCACCCAGTGAATTTATTACCCTCAATGATGAATTTGCCATGCCAAAGCCCATGAATAAACTCGAAAGCGTTTGGGGTGATGGTCAAATGCGAGTAGTGCATGGAGTTGGCTATGAGGATTCTTCCTTATCCCATTTTAAAGGATCAGATATTTATGCCAATACCAATCTGGTTGAAGAAGACCGTACCGGTTTTATGGGGCGTTATTTTCAGGAGATTTATCCCGATTATTTCTTTAATCCTCCTGCCAGTCCTCCTTCTATTCAGATCGGTAGTATCGGAAACCTTATTTTTAAAGGTCCCGAAAATGATTTTTCTTTTGCCGTTTCAAATCCCGAAAGATTACTTCAAATTATAGAAAATGAAACCTTCTATAACCTCGATGGGTTGGAAAATTGTACCTATGACGATAAGTTGAAGTTCTTAAGAGAAGCTACCAACACCACTTTCAATTATGCAGATGTGATTAGCGCTGCTTATGACAGATCTGGCCCGAATGATTTTGCAGGCTATCTTGATGATAGCCTCGGAAAACAGTTTAGTATTATTTCCAGACTAATCAAAGGAAATCTGGGCACCAAGGTATATTTGGTCACTTTAGGAGGATTCGACACTCATAATAACCAACCACAAAGGCATCAACAGCTTTTAAATTCGTTCTCTGAAGCTGTAAGTACTTTTTACCAGGACTTAACTGCAGCCGGTTGGGATGATAAAGTGCTTACCATGACCATATCAGAGTTTGGAAGAAGATTCAGAGAAAATGGCTCGCTGGGAACCGATCACGGTACTGCTGCACCTACCATGTTTTTTGGATCGGCCCTTAACGGAAATGGTTTTGCAGGAGAACACCCTGATTTATCAAATCTTACCCGTGGTGGTAATGTATTTAATACTACCGATTTCAGGCAAGTGTATGCCACTGTGATGAAAGACTGGATGTGTATCGATCAAAATCTGGTAGGACAAGTACTCCTCGAAGGAGCTCCCCTAGAATCTTTGGACCTAGGATTTAACTGTACTGGTACCACCGTTAGACCAACAGACGACGAGGCGATTACTCATGTTCCTACATATAGTGATAGCCAGACATTTATTAACATTGTTACTCCTCAAACCACTCATATAGATGTGGCTTTGTATAATGTAATTGGCCAAAAAGTAGCTACCTTAAGTAATGATATGCTCGTAGAAGGTGTGCAACTTACCATCAATGTAAAAGAAGCTGCCAAAACCAGATTAAGCACCGGACCTTATGTGTACCAGATTCAGACCAATAATGGTAACTATAGTAAATCTATCGTGATTTCTTAGTTTTAATAGTATTTACATATAAACGCACAAAGATAATTACACCTGCTACTTTAAGCAGGTGTTTTTATATGAGCTGAAAATGAATAATTTTCAGGAAATAGGGTTTTTAAACATACGCTTACCATAAACAGCAAAAAAATTACCGAAGGAGGTGTACGATGACAAGAAGGTTTCAATGACCATTGAAAGCCGTTGCACGATGACGAGAAGGTTTCAATGACCATTGAAAGCCATTGCACGATGACGAGAGCGTTTCAATGACCATTGAAAGCCATTGCACGATGACGAGAACGTTTCAATGACCATTGAAAGCCGTTGCACAATGACGAGAGCGTTTCAATGACCATTGAAAGCCGTTGCACAATGACAGGAATGTTCTATATAACGTAACTCGGTTTAATATATTGACAATAAGCTTTAATCTAAAGAATTCCTCGAGGCCTGCCCGAATCGGCCAGACAGGATATGGGGGAATGCTATTGATTAAATCTATGCTTCATTCAATACTTAAAAGTCTTTCGGTATTGGCTCTAGTAGTCTTGATTCTAATTATTACCTTTGTGCCTTATTTTTTCAGCATTATGAGTACAGAGGGAAGATACACCATTACAGCAGCATTACCGTATACCAATGGGCCTATTCACATAGGGCATCTGGCAGGAGTTTATGTGCCCGCCGATATTTATTCACGTTACCTAAGAATAACCGGCAATGATGTTGCCTTTATTTGTGGTAGCGATGAGCATGGTGCTGCCATCCCAATGCGTGCCAGAAAAGAAGGGGTTTCGCCACAGGTGATCATAGACAAATATCATACGATCATCAAAAAGTCTTTTGAGGATTTCGGAATTTCTTTTGACAACTACTCCAGAACCTCTGCCCCTATTCATCATCAAACCGCTTCAGAATTTTTTAAAAAACTGTATGATGACGGCAAGTTTATAGAAGAAACATCAGAACAATTGTATGATCCCGAAGCCGAACAGTTTTTGGCAGATCGATTTGTGGTGGGCACTTGCCCAAGATGTGGTCACGAAGAAGCCTATGGCGATCAATGTGAGAAATGCGGTAGTTCTTTGAATGCTACAGACCTTATCAATCCAAAATCTACTATTTCGGGTGCAGAACCGATCCTGAAACAAACCAAACACTGGTTCTTACCCCTGGATCAATACGAAAACTTTTTAAGAGAATGGGTCTTGATTGGCCATAAAAAAGATTGGAAAACCAATGTATACGGTCAGATCAAATCCTGGGTAGATGACGGATTGCGTCCACGTGCCGTGACTCGTGATTTGGATTGGGGAATACCCGTACCAATAGATGGTGCCGAAGGAAAAGTATTGTATGTATGGTTTGATGCCCCTATTGGGTATATTTCCTCTACCAAAGAATGGGCAGCCCGGGAAGGAAAAGATTGGAAACCCTATTGGAAAGACAAGAGTACCAAATTGGTTCATTTTATCGGAAAAGACAATATTGTTTTTCATTGTATCATCTTTCCGAGTATGTTAAAAGCCGAAGGAAGTTATATCTTACCCCAAAATGTTCCGGCGAATGAATTCCTGAACCTTGAAGGGAATAAATTATCTACTTCTAAAAACTGGGCAGTTTGGCTGCATGAGTATCTCGAAGAGTTTCCTGATCAACAGGATGTATTACGCTATGTATTAACTGCCAATGCTCCCGAAACCAAAGACAACGACTTTACCTGGAAAGATTACCAGGCACGTAATAATAATGAACTGGTGGCTATCTTCGGAAACTTTATCAACCGGATAGTCGTATTGACCAATAAATATTATGATGGTGTAGTACCCGATCCCGGTACTTTCTCTGAAGTTGACGAACAAACCCTGACCGAACTTAAAGCCTACCCAGCCGTTATCTCAAGTTCTATAGAACGGTACCGTTTTAGAGAAGCCAGCCAGGAATTAATGAATGTAGCACGCCTGGGAAATAAATACCTGGCAGATGAAGAGCCCTGGAAAACGATCAAGACCGACAAAGAACGTACCAAAACAGTGATGTATGTTGCTTTGCAAATTGCTTCGGCTTTAGCTACGCTATCAGAACCATTTTTGCCATTTACGAGTGCCAAATTAAGAGGAATTCTTAATCACCCTGGTTTAAATTGGTCTGAAATATCTTCTGAAGAAGTATTACTGCCTTCTGGTCACCAGATCGAAAAAGGAGAATTGTTATTCTCTAAAATCGAAGATGCCGACATCCGGAAACAACTAGACAAGCTGGAAGCTACCAAAAAAGCCAACGAAACCGAAAATAAAATTGTAGAACCACAAAAAGACACGGCTACGTTCGAGGATTTTACCAAGCTGGATATTCGGGTAGGTACTATTATCGAAGCCGAGAAAATGCCAAAAGCCAAAAAACTTTTAGTGCTTAAAGTAGATACCGGAATCAATACCAGAACGATCGTTTCAGGTATTGCCGAATACTTTACTCCAGAAGAAGTGATAGGCAAAAAGGTAACTGTATTGGTAAATCTTGCACCAAGAAAACTACGTGGTGTAGAAAGTGAAGGCATGATCTTAATGACCGAAACTCCCGAAGGGAAACTAGTGTTTTTGAATCCCGATGAGGATGGGGTGAGTTCTGGAGCGGTTGTGAGTTAAATAGTTATTCTTAACTTTACTAAATGTACTATAGAAGAAAAATAATTCTTTCATTATTACAAGTTTTTGATAATAAACTTGATAAAATACAATTGCAAAAGCTTTTGTTTTTATTCAGTCGCTATAATATTGAAAAAAAGACATATGATTTTGTACCTTATAAATATGGGTGTTATTCTTTTCAAGCAAATCAGGATTTATTAACTCTTAAAAAATATACTTGGATTGAGATTGATTTGAAATCAAGAAAAGATGATTTTCGACCTGAAAGCCATTCCCCCAAAAATTAAAAGTCAGCTAAGCTTAGACTTCTAACTCATGCTCAAAATAGCGCATCATCCGATCTATACACATCCTTTGCCCGAAGGGCATCGGTTCCCGATGATCAAATATGAGCTATTACCAAAGCAACTTATACATGAGGGTACTTGTATCGAAGAAAATTTCTTTACACCCCAAATTCCTAACAATAGCCATATTCTGGCTGTTCATACCAAAGAATATTATAACAGTCTTATAGACCTTTCTTTAGATCCAAAAGTAGCCCGAAAAATTGGTTTTCCCCTATCAAAGGAGCTGGTCGATCGAGAAGTAATCATTGCCGATGGTACCATCAAGGCTTCAAAATATGCGTTAAAACACGGTGTTGCCATGAACATTGCCGGGGGTACTCACCATGCTTACACCGATCACGGCGAAGCGTTTTGCTTACTTAATGATCAGGCTATAGGAGCACGATATCTTTTATATAAGGGTTTCGTTAAAAAAGTACTGATTGTAGATCTGGATGTACATCAGGGTAACGGGACCGCTGAGATTTTTAAAAATGATACCGCAGTATTTACCTTCTCGATGCATGGTGCCAACAACTACCCTTTTAAGAAAGAAACATCAGACCTGGATATAGAACTCCCTAATCAAATTGACGACCAAGAGTACTTAAAGATTCTAAAAAACACCCTTCCGAAGCTTATACAGGATCATAAGCCCGATTTTATTTATTATTTATGTGGTGTAGACATACTTTCTACAGATAAATTAGGGAAATTAGGATGTACAGTGTCTGGTTGTAAAGAACGAGACCGATTTGTACTGCAAGTCTGTAAAGATGTTGATATTCCGGTAATGTGTTCTATGGGCGGGGGCTATTCTCCTGATATCAAAACTATTATTGAAGCGCATGCCAACACCTTCAGACTAGCACAGCATATTTTCTTTTAACACTTAGCCATTTGTAAACGGATATTTATTGTATCTTTCTTAACTCATAAATCAATCATTATGAAGAACTCATTTAGACTTTTATTCTCTCTGTTATTTTTATTGGTTTTTCTCAGTATTTCTGCCCAGGAGAAAAAATCAAATGTTTTGAAATATACCAAAACCACTGTTTCTCCTAAAGCTTCTTTACAAGATGTTACATGGATCAGCGGGTATTGGCGAGGTGAAGCCTTTGGTGGTATTACCGAAGAAATCTGGAGTGATCCTTTGGGAAATTCGATGATGTTTTCTTTTAAATTGGTAGCAGATGGTAAAGTTCAATTCTATGAAGTTGGCGGAATTACAGAACAAAACAATACTTTGTTGTTACAATTAAAACACTTTCACGGGGATTTTAAAGGTTGGGAAGAAAAAGAGGAAACCGTAGATTTTAAACTGGTAAAAGTTGAAAAAAACCGAGTGTATTTTGATGAGCTTACTTTTGAAAAAATAAGCGATACTGAAATGAATGTTTATGTAGTGATTAACGATAAAGACGAATCGGGCGGCGAAGTCAAATTTAATTACATAAAACAATAGCTATGCAAAAAGAATGCCCCGTTTGCGGAGATAAAATTACTGGACGAGCAGATAAAAAATTCTGTAGTGATTACTGTCGAAACGCCTATAACAATCAATTAAATAAAGACAGCAAAAACCTGGTGCGCAATATTAATAACCTATTACGCAAAAACTACCGTATCCTGGGGGAGTTAAATCCAAAAGACAAGACCAAGACCACCAAGACGAAGCTCATCGCAAAGGGGTTTGATTTCAATCATTTTACCAGTATTTATGTTACCAAAACCGGAAACACCTACTATTTTGTGTATGACCATGGGTATTTGCCTCTGGAAAATGATTTTTATGCACTGGTGAAAAGAAACTAAAATTACCCGTTGTGCACAACGGGTTAAAATTATAAAAAAAGTAAGATATAAGTAAAGACGTTACATCTTGTACTCTGCACTTCAGGCTTTGTACTTAACTACTTATCCCTCCAGTTCTGGCTATTCAATTTCAATGCCGCTTTCATCACATCCTTTTGGCTGATTTGCCCTACCAGTTTGCCATCTTCTAGGATCGGAAAACGTCTTCTTTTAGTCTGGATAAACTTATTGGCAGCGTCAAAAATATTCAAATTTCCATCGATAGTATCTACATCTTTCACCATAAATTTTTCTACCTTGGCATCATCAATAGGCATGTTGTAGTACCGGCTTTCGTTTAATTGTTTGATACAATCTCCTTCAGAAATAATACCTAATAACTGATTGTTATCATCTACCACCGGCCCACCCGAAATTTTATATTTCACCAGGGTTTCAATAACTTCCATTACAGACTGATTTGGTGTAAACGTAATCAGATCTCTTGTCATATAATCTGAAACTTTTATCGGAGTCTCATCTTGCTTCTTCGTCTTAGAACGGGCCCCCTGAAAACTAATTATCCCCATAATACTTTGTGATTTAGTGAATCTTAAATATAGTGGTTTTCAATAACTTATTCAAGAAGAAATGTAACTTTTATGCATTCGCTTCACTATTTTGATGTTGCAAAGTGATAACACTATGGGAATACCATAAGTATTGATTTTACAGGGAAACGAGCATTTTGATTGGCATCAGTTTAATAATTGTGGCTTATTTCTTACCTTTAACCTAAATCTAAATACTCACATGCGAAAGTTTCCCTCATTACTTACGTTTCTTATCATTATTGCCTCTTTAGTATACACATTTTATAGCAGTAAATCACAACGAATTACAGATCTGGAGACACCAAAACAAGAGTTTTCTACGCTTCGCGCTTTGGAACATATAAAAAACATCGCCAAAGAATGTCATTACCTCGGCAGTTCGGCTCACGAAGACACCAAAGCATACATCCTGAATGAATTGAAAAAATTAGGATTACAGCCCGAAATACAGGAAGGGATCTCGGTTTCTGATGGTGGAGACATAAGCAAACCTCAAAATATACTTGCCAAGATCAAAGGTAGCGGTGGCGGAAAATCCCTGGTACTCATGTCTCATTATGATAGTGATCCACATTCTTCTTACGGTGCCAGCGATGCAGGGAGCGGTGTCGCCACCATTTTGGAAGGGATCAGAGCATACCTGGCGACCAATAAAATTCCCAAAAACGATATTATCATTTGCATTACCGATGGAGAAGAACTGGGATTAAATGGTGCTGATCTTTTTGTGAAAAAACATCCCTGGGCCAAAAATGTGGGGCTCGTTCTTAATTTTGAAGCTCGCGGAAGTGGTGGCAATTCTTATATGCTTATAGAGACCAATGGCAAGAACGGAAAAATGATCGATGAATTTTCTAAGGCCGGTGTACCATATCCCGTTACCAATTCTCTGGCCTATAGCATTTATAAAATGTTACCCAATGATACAGATCTTACGGTTTTAAGAGAGCAAGGGGATATCGAAGGGTTTAATTTTGCCTTTATCGATGACCATTTTGATTATCATACTGCCAATGATACCTGGCAAAACCTTGATTTGAACACATTGCAACATCAGGGAAGCTATCTCATGCCGCTACTCTCCTACTTTTCTGAGGTAGACATCAGCAATCTGAAATCTGACCGTGATTACCTGTATTTCAACACTCCTGTTTTTAATCTGATCAAGTACCCTTTTAGTTGGATATTTACACTATTGATTATTGCTATCATCTTGTTTATAGGATTAATTGTTTTGGGGAAATTTGCTTACCGTATCGATTTTAAGGAAATTTTTAAAGGCTTTGGTGTGTTTCTTCTGGCATTGAACGCAGCTGGGTTTCTAACCTTTGGTTTATGGGAATTATGTAAGCTGATCTATCCCCAGTACAGAGAAATTCAGCACGGATTTACTTATAACGGATACCTCTATATTACTGCTTTTGTTTTATTGTCGGTAGCTATTTGTTTTAAAATATATGCGCGGTTTGGGAAAAGTGACCATTTGCCCAGTTTTCTAATAGCTCCGCTGTTTCTATGGTTGGTTATTTGTACCATGGCGGCCGTATACCTTAAAGGCGCCAGTTATTTTATCATCGTGGTTTTCTTTGGATTGATCTCTTTATTTGTACTGATACGGCAAAAAAAACCTAACCCATTTTTAATGGTGGTGTTAGCCCTGCCCGCTATTTTTATGCTAGCTCCTTTTATTGCTACTTTTCCCGTGGCTTTGGGGCTAAAGATCGTTTTTGTTTCTGCAATTTTATCGGTACTGTTATTTGGATTATTACTTCCCGTATTTGGATTTTATAAAAGAAAACACCTGGTTGGTAATATCGCAATCGTATTGACCCTGGTTTTTCTGATTTCGGCACATATTAAATCTGATTTTACCGAAGACCGGCAAAAACCCAATAGCCTGGTCTATATCCTGGATGCCGATCAAAACAAGGCAGTTTGGGCAACCTACGATAAGCTATTGGATTCCTGGACCCAAAACTATATCAACACAAAAGAGAATATCGCCGAGACCTATAATGCCAATGCGTTACAAAGTAAGTACAGAAAATCGTTTGCCTATGCCAACCAGGCACCTCTTAAGAACATACATCAACCAAAATTAGAGATCAGTAAAGACACTATTATCGAAAATCTGAGACATATGGACCTATGTATTACCCCTCAGCGAGATATCCATAGAATTGATCTGTATACCGAAACCTTATTTAATTTTGATGCGCTAAAAGTTAATGGGGAGGCTGCACTGGATTTTGAGTATGACGATGGCAAAACATACAATGCCTTTACCAAAAGATGGAGCCAAAACCTGCTTACCTATTACGCGAATAAAAATGAACCTTTAGAACTTAAAATGCAGTTTCATAAAGACTCGTTGCCAAAATTTGTACTCTATGAATCTTCGTATGATTTGCTTAAAAACGAACATTTCTCTATTCCTTCACGTGAGAAAAATATGATGCCCAAACCTTTTGTAGTAAATGATGCTGTAGTGATCAAAAAAAGCTTTGCTTTAGAAGCATATCAGGAAAAAAGGGAAGATACAATAAGCCCCCCGGATGAAGAATCTATTGGAACACAAAAATAAATGAATAAACAAATTAGCATTCTAGGCACAGGATGGCTGGGATTACCTTTGTCGAAAGCGCTAAGGGCGGAAGGCAATATCGTAAAAGGCTCTACAACTTCTGAGACTAAATTAGCCAACCTAAAGCACGAAGGTATTGAGCCGTACCAAATATCACTTCAGGAAACGGGACCAGAAGGAGCTATCATTTCTTTTCTGGAAGGAAGTGAAACCCTTATTATCAATATCCCACCGGGGTTACGCCGAAATCCTGAGGTTAATTTTGTCGCCAAAATCCAACATCTTATTCCGTATATTGAAAAATCAGGGGTCAAAAATGTGCTTTTTGTGAGTTCTACGTCTGTTTTTGCAGATATAGAAGGGTTTCCGTTGATTTCTGAAGAAACCATGCCTAATGCATCCTCAAATGCCGGAAAACAGCTAATCGAAGCCGAGAAGCTACTACAAAAGAGTAAAAAGTTTACAACTACCGTGCTCCGTTTTGCAGGCTTGTTTGGTCCGAACAGACATCCGGCCCGTATGCTATCTCGAAGAACGAATATCAAAAACCCGAAGGCACCAGTAAATTTAATTCATCTAGACGATTGCATCGGTATCATCAAAAAAGTTATTGAAACCAAAAGTTGGAATCAGGTATTTAATGCATCCTATCCCGATCATCCTGAAAAAGCTGAATTTTATTCTAAAATTTGCAAACAAATGGGGTTAACCAAACCCGATTATGATTTTGAGACACCTTCTAAGGGGAAGGTTATTGATTCGATTAAGGTGAATAACATTTTAGAATATACTTTTAAAATAGATTTGCGTTTATTCTGAAGGAATTTTACGGCATATGTTGTGAAACATATACCGTAAAATTTTAAATCTTTTTATCGAAACTACTTCTCTAAAGTATACTTTGGATGACCAACTTGCCAAAAAGCAAAAGAATAAACATTTGCTAATTGCTCAAATTTTTTAGACTTTGTATCATTAATACCATGACCAGATTCATAATCTACATGAAAAATGATTGGTTTTTCAGAACCATTTAATGCCTGTAATTTTGCAGCAAATTTACCGGGTTGCCATGCAATCACACGAGGATCATTCATACCCGTAGTGATTAAAGTTGCCGGGTATTTTGCACCTTTTACTATATGTAAATAAGAATCCATTTCAATCAATGCTTTACATTCTGTAGCATCTGTACTTATTCCAAATTCCTTTGTGTTATTAGGCCCGTTAGGAGCCACCTCACTTCTTAAGGGGTTCATCCTTCCTACTTCTGGAATTGCAACAGCAAAAAGGTCTGGTCTTTCTGTCATTGCTCTCCCAATCAATATTCCTCCGGCACTTCCACCATGAATTACGGTTTTATCTTTTGATGTATATCCTTTTTCTATCATATATTCTGTACAAGAAATAAGATCTTTCCAGGTATTAGGCTTTGTTGTTTTTTTACCAGCCTGATACCACTTATCACCTTTTTCACCACCTCCTCTAACGTGGGCTATACAAAAAATCCCTCCTTCTTCAACCCAAATAAGTCGTGATGTAGAAAAAAAAGGACGGTATGATATGCCATAAGAGCCATATCCTAATAATAATGTTGGGTTTTTACCATTTAGTTCGATATCCTTTTTGTGAATAATCGACAATGGAATTTCTTCGCCATCATGACCAGGCACTAAGACTTCTTTAACAACAAAATCTTTAAATTCTGGATAATCGGCTTCTGGGGTAAGATTCTCCTTTTTGAACTCTTTTTTATTAAAGTCATATTTATAACGAATAAAATCATTTTTCCAACCCATAGAAGAAACCCATATATCAGGAAAATCAGCCCCTTTAAAGTCTACATTTACTCTACCTGAAGCTCCTGGTAAGGAAATCTCAGTTTCTTTACTTTTATTTTTATGATATAGTTTTCCTTCTACTCCATTCTTAATCGTTGTGTAGTACATCCCATCTGAAGTAAACCCAAAAGTTCTTAAAACTTCATCTCTCTTTTCTTCTACCAATACTTCTGGATTAGCAAAATCCGCATTAACTATTGAAGTTTTTAATATTCGAAAGTTTGGTGCGTTTATAGCAGACATAAAAATAAAATCATCTCCTCTAAATGTTTCTCCAACTATTTTATCTTCTTTTTTAAAAAGCGCTTTCCACTGAAGTTTTCCGTTTAACAAATCCTTCACTTCTGCATAATAACAATCAAAATAAGCTGTCGCTCCCTCTATATAACCAAACAAATATTTGTCATTTTTAGATTGAATAGAAGTGATAGGAAAATCTTGTGGGGACAATCCTAATTCTGGCTGTGTTTCCCTACTGAGTAATACATTTAATGTTTTTGGATCATCACCTATCTTATAAAGAACAGATTTCATATCCTTCAAAAACAGATCTGAAGTATGATCAATTTCGGGGTAATGCAAATACATAAAACTGCTATTATCGGGAAGCCAGCTCACTCCTCCTCCATCAGAAGGCCAGCAATGATCTATGATTTCAGAAAGTGGTTGTCTGGTTTTCATATCAATAATAATCATTTCAGAAATTTCGGCTCCACTATGCGTCATAGCTACCGCCAAATATGATCCATCCCAACTAGGTTTGATATAATTGATCACATAAGTGTTTCCAGATTCAGGTTTAAAACTTTTAGGATCATATAACAACTCATCTTCACTATCAAAGTTTTTACGATAAAACAAACGGGATACATCTTCATGTGCCTCTTGCTTTAAAAAGAAATATTCATCTTTTTCGGTGATATTAATATTGGTTACCTTAAACGATTTTCTCTGATCATACTTCATCATTTTTTCGATAAGTTCGGATCTTCCCGATATGTTTTCCAAAATATTATTGGCAAACTTTCCTTCTGCTTTGAACCATTTAAGTACTAATGAATCATTCAGGTTCTCAAGGTTTCTATAATCGTCTTGAATTGTTATGCCAAAATATGTATCTGATATAGGTTCAGAAGGAGCTTCGGGATAATGATAAGCCCGTTTATTCTCTTCTGCATTTTGTTTACAACTTATTAAGAAAATTGCAGTAAGAGCTAATAGAATATTTTTCATTTGTTTGATTTGTTGAATGCTAAATTAATTATATAAAAGTATAACACTTCTCAGTAATTAATGTAAGCATTGATGAAAATGATACTACAAAAAAACCAAACCCATATATTGGGTTTGGTTTTTTGTATAAATTAAGCACTAAGAAATCTACTTACCCCTTCAAACTTGCTTTTAAATACTCACGATTCATACGTGCAATATTTTCAAGAGAAATTCCTTTTGGGCATTCAATCTCACAGGCACCGGTATTGGTACAGTTACCAAACCCTTCCTCATCCATTTGTTTTACCATAGCCAACACACGATCGGCGGCTTCTACCTGTCCTTGTGGTAATAAGGCATACTGCGAAACCTTGGCTGAAGTAAATAACATGGCCGAAGCATTTTTACATGCAGCAACACAGGCACCACAACCGATACAGGTCGCTGCAGCAAAGGCATCATCTGCTTTTTCTTTTTCGATAGGGATCGCATTGGCATCTACTGTATTACCCGAGGTATTTACCGAAATATATCCTCCAGCCTGCTGAATTCTATCAAAAGCACTGCGATCAATCATCAAATCCTTAATAATCGGGAAAGCTTTTGCTCTAAACGGTTCAATAAAAATGGTATCCCCATCCTTGAACTTACGCATATGCAACTGGCACGCTGTGATCAAACGATCTGGCCCATGAGGTTCTCCATTGATCTGTAACGAACAAACCCCGCAAATACCTTCTCTGCAATCATGATCAAATACTACAGGTTCTTCCCCTTTGTTAATAAGCTCTTCATTCAATACATCGAGCATTTCCAAAAAAGACATATCTCCTTCAATTCCTTTCATCTGGTAATCTACAAGTTCTCCTCTTGATTTGGCATCTTTCTGACGCCATATTTTTAGTGTTAACTTCATTTGTTTAGTTTTTTAGTGATAGTGGTTTAGTTTGTAGAATTTTTACAAACTAAACCACTATCAACTACTTATAACTACGTGTTTTTAATTCAATATTTTCGAAGACCAGATCTTCTTTATGGAGTTTTGCTTCTTTAGGCACTCCTTTATATTCCCAGGCGGCAACATATTTAAAGTTTTTATCATCGCGCAGCGCCTCCCCTTTTTGCTCACCAGACTGCTCTACAGATTCTTCTCTAAAATGACCCCCACAAGATTCTTTACGATCCAATGCATCTTTAGCAAATAACTCTCCCAACTCTAAAAAATCGGCCACTCTACCGGCTTTTTCCAACTCAGGATTCATATTGTCTGCTGTTCCGGGAACTTTTACATTTTTCCAGAAATCTTCCCGCAAGGCAGTAATCTCATCGATAGCTTCTTTTAAATCTTTCTCATTGCGAGACATCCCGCATTTATTCCACATGATCTTACCCAATTTCTTATGGTAATAATCTACAGAATGCGCCCCTGAACCACTCATCAACTTCTGTATGCGGTCTTTTACATGTTGCTCGGCCTCATCAAACTCTGGTGTATCTGTCGGGATTTTTCCGGTAAGGATATCGTGAGACAAATAGTCTCCTATGGTATACGGCAAAACAAAATACCCATCGGCCAGACCTTGCATTAGTGCAGAAGCTCCAAGTCTGTTGGCGCCGTGATCAGAAAAATTAGCTTCTCCGGCTGCATAACATCCCGGAATGGTAGTTTGCAAATTATAATCTACCCAAAGACCACCCATTGCATAATGCACGGCGGGGTAGATCATCATCGGAGTTTTATACGGATTCTCATCCACAATCTTTTCATACATCTGGAAGAGGTTTCCGTATTTGGCCTCAACAACTTCCTCTCCTAATTTGGTAATCTCTTCTTTAGTTGGATTGTGAATTCCCGAAGTATGTGCTTTTTCGGCTCCGTAACGTTGGATTGCAGCGGCAAAGTCAAGATACACTGCTTCTCCGGTTTTATTTACTCCAAAACCGGCATCGCAACGCTCTTTGGCGGCTCTCGAAGCTACATCGCGTGGTACCAGGTTTCCAAAAGCCGGATAGCGACGTTCCAGATAATAATCTCTTTCTTCTTCAGATAATTGGGTAGGCTTCAATGTGCCGGCACGTATGGCTTCGGCATCTTCTATTCTCTTCGGCACCCAGATGCGGCCGTCGTTACGCAACGACTCAGACATCAACGTTAATTTCGACTGATGATCTCCTGAAACCGGAATACAGGTTGGATGAATCTGTGTATAACAAGGATTAGCAAAGAAAGCACCTCTTCTGTGTGCTTTCCAGGTAGCGGTTACATTACTTCCCATCGCATAGGTACTTAGGTAAAACAAATTACCATATCCACCAGATGCTAACACTACTGCATGAGCAGAATGACGTTCAATCTCACCGGTAACCAAATCTCTGGCGATAATACCTCTTGCTTTACCATCTATTTTTACGATATCCAGCATCTCGTGACGGGTGTAGGATTTAATTTTCCCTCTGTTAATCTGGCGATTCATCGCAGAATATGCACCAAGTAATAACTGTTGTCCTGTTTGTCCTTTGGCATAAAAAGTACGGGATACCAATACGCCTCCAAAAGAACGATTATCCAGCAATCCACCATATTCCCGAGCAAAAGGAACTCCTTGTGCTACACATTGATCTATAATATTGGTAGAAACCTCTGCTAATCGGTGCACATTACCCTCTCTGGATCGATAGTCTCCTCCTTTTACCGTATCATAAAAAAGACGGTATACAGAATCCCCATCTCCCTGATAGTTTTTTGCTGCATTGATTCCTCCCTGCGCCGCAATCGAGTGTGCACGGCGAGGAGAATCCTGGTAACAGAATGTTTTTACATTATATCCCAATTCTGCCAGGGTTGCGGCTGCACTTCCTCCGGCCAGTCCTGTACCAACAACAATGATATCGATATTTCGCTTGTTGGCCGGATTCACCAGGTTGATCGTATTTTTATGTTTTGTCCACTTATCTGCCAGTGGACCTTCAGGTATTTTAGAATCTAAAATTGACATACTAGTGGTGTTTTTAATGAGTAAGATGAAGTACTATAGCAACTACTATAAAGCCTAAAGGAATCACTATGGCAAAAGCCTTGGCAAACTTGGTAGCAGCCACAGAATATTTATTATTAAATCCCACAGACTGAAATGACGATGCAAATCCGTGCCATAAGTGTAATGCTAAAAATACAAACGATAATGCATACAAACCAGTACGAATAGGGCTCTCAAATCTATGTAATAACTCTGTATAATAACGAGTAGGATCTTCAGGTGCAAACTCTATATATTTGTGTACCATTTCGGGAACCCAGAAATCATAAAAATGCAATCCCAGAAACGCTAACACTACTACTCCCGACCAAATCATATTTCTGGACACCCATGAAGAATTAGCCCCTCCTTTAAACCTGGCATACTTCACTGCTCTGGCCTTATTATTTTTGATTTCTAAAATAAACCCCATAACGAAGTGAAAAACCACACCAAAAATTAATATAGGCTGCAATAGAAACTGAACGAATGGATTGGTACCCATAAAATGTGACAGCTCGTTAAAGACATCTGCGCTAAAAATTGAAGTAAAATTGATGGTAAAGTGCTGTAATAAGAAGAAAACTAAAAAAAGTCCCGAAAGTGCCATGGCAACTTTTCTAGCTATTGAAGATTTTATCAATCCACCCATTATCTAAAATGTTTACAATTATTGAAAAACAAAAGTAAGGTTCGTGCATCTTTTTAACAACATTTTCATTCGTTTATGTTGTATTTATAATGAATTTAAAATACCCCTTACATTTTGTTTGCTATTATTTATTAAATCGATTGAAATATAGTGAAGTGGTTTAAACTTTTTTCTGTTAGCGAAAATTTAGGGCTTTTAATCGGTGATAATGTGTTTTTTGAATAGCATAGCCTTAGTTACGGTATGAAAAAAACACGAAATCAGCGGTTAAAATGGCAAATTCGTAGGTAAGAATAAAAGTTTAAACCACTTCAGTGTATACTTTAAACAAAAAGCAATTGATTTTTTTATAATTATGTTAATTTTACTTCATGCGACACATACGATCCAAACTCCCTCAGATTGGTACTACCATATTCACTATAATGAGTACAATGGCAAACCAATATAATGCTATTAATCTCTCGCAAGGCTTCCCGGATTTTGAAGCCAATCCGCAACTTATTGCCCTGGTTACCAAAGCCATGCAAAAAGGATACAATCAATATGCCCCTATGCCCGGATTGTTATCATTAAGAGAAGTGATTGCCGAAAAAAACAATACACTATACAAAAGTGATTATCATCCAGAAACTGAAGTCACTGTAACTTCTGGCGCTACACAGGCAATTTTTACGATTCTTGCAGCATTTATACATCCGGGAGATGAAGTGATTGTTTTTAAACCAGCCTATGATTCGTATGAGCCATCCGTCAATTTATTTGGAGGAATGGTCGTTCCAATTCAACTGTCAGCACCCAATTTTACAGTAGATTGGAGAGAAGTCGCTTCCAAAATTACTTCCAAAACCAAAATGGTGATCATCAATACACCGCATAATCCCAGCGGAAGCGTTTTGTCTAAAGAAGATATGCTTCAATTAGAAAAACTGCTCGGGCATACCGATATTATTGTATTGAGTGACGAAGTCTACGAACACATTATTTTTGACGGGCAGGAGCATCAAAGTGCTGCGAGATTTCCCCGGTTGGCCGAACGTACTTTTATCACCGCTTCCTTCGGAAAAACTTTTCATACCACCGGTTGGAAAATGGGATATTGTCTTGCTCCAAAAGATTTGATGGCCGAATTCAGGAAAGTACATCAATTTAATGTGTTTTGCGCCAACCACCCTATACAATATGCTTTGACTGAATATCTAAAAATTCCTTCAACCTATTTGTCGTTACCTGATTTCTATCAGGAAAAACGCGATTTGTTCTTGTCTTTGATCAAAGATTCACGATTTACCTTCAAACCAGCTTCGGGAACGTATTTTCAATTATTGGATTATTCGGTCATCACAGATGAGGGTGATGTGGCTTTCGCCGAAAGGCTAACCGCAGCACACAAAATTGCTTCGATCCCGGTTTCGGTATTTAATCAGGATCAACAAGATGATAAGGTATTGCGATTTTGCTTTGCAAAGACAGAAGAAACATTGAAACGTGCTGCAGAGATATTGTGTGGGATTTGAGCCTCCCTAAAAATCAAACCTCAACTGTATAATTTCAACTTCTTTATCTTCTTTCTCCTTTTTCTTCTGCTTACCGGTATTGAGATTAGACAATGAAATCCCCAATAAACGTACAGAATTTTTCATTTTATCCTGATACAGCAATTCTTTGGCAGTTTCCAGTAAGATTGCAGCATCACTCACAAAATAAGGCAGGGTTTTACTTCGGGTTTGCAGGGTAAAATCACTATATCTAATTTTAAGGGTCACCGTTCTGCCGGAAACTTTACTATGTTTTAAGCGTTTCTGCAATTCTTCGGCAATACTTTCTAATCGCTCCAGCATATAAATCTCTGAGGCGATATTCTCGCTAAAGGTACGTTCTGCAGCCAGAGACTTACGTTCGCGATTGGGTTTTACTTCGCTTAGGTGAATTCCGCGCACAATGCGATAGTAATGCCCTCCCGATTTTCCGAAATGTTGCTTCAGGAAATCCTCAGACTTTAATTTCAGGTCTTTCCCGGTATAGATTCCCATCTGATACATTTTCGCCTGGGTAACCTTCCCTACTCCATAGAATTTCTTAACATCCAAATCTTCCAGAAATTCAATGACTTCTTCGGGATTTACAGTTTTTTGTCCGTTGGGTTTATGGTAATCGCTGGCAACTTTTGCGATAAACTTATTAATAGAGATTCCGGCAGAGGCCGTTAATCCAACTTCCTCAAAAATGCGTTGTCTTATCTCCCGGGCAATTAAGGTCGCACTGGGATTTCCTTTTTTATTCTCGGTAACATCCAGATAGGCTTCATCCAGCGACAAGGGTTCTACCAGATCTGTGTAGTCAAAGAATATTTTTCGCACCAGATTAGAGATCTCTTTGTAGCGATCAAATCTAGGGCGAACGAAGATCAGATCGGGGCATAGTTTTCGAGCCTTAAAACCTGGCATAGCCGACCGCACACCAAATACACGAGCTTCGTAACTGGCGGCACTTACTACTCCGCGTTTTGACCCCCCGCCAACAGCCAATGGCTTCCCTTTTAATTCAGGGTCATCCATTTGTTCGACAGAAGCATAAAACGCATCCATATCGACATGTATGATCTTTCTGTGTATATTCAATTCCTCCACTATACAAAAATAACAGATTAACTTTAAACCAATAAGGGTCGCTACGCCTGTCGGCAACCAGGCTTTTAGAATCAAGACTTTTATCTCAAAAATTGAAGTTTGTACCCCATCATATGTTTTCCAACAAGACCCATCAGGTTTTCAAAACCTTACAGGTCTCACTTCATCATAATTCAAATTATAATATCTTTAGATTTCAGAATTAAAAGATTCCCACCAGAGTGTATCATAAGTGATAGCCGAAGGGTAGAAATAAAAAAACGTTTTCATGAAAACAGCAATTATATTAGGGGCAACAGGATTAACAGGAGGAATTTTATTAGAACAATTGATGCATGATGACCGATATGGTAATATCAAACTGTTTTCCAGGAAAAGTGTCGGTATCTCACACCCAAAAATTGAAGAATATTTGGTCGATATGCTTCAACTTGAAGAAACAACGCAAGATTTTACGGCTGATGAAGTCTTTTGCTGTATCGGAACCACCAATGCCAAAACACCTGATAAAGACTTGTATCGTAAAATTGATTATGGAATTCCTGTAAATGCCGCCAAACTTTGTAAAAAAAACAATATCAAAACGCTATTGGTGATTTCGGCCTTGGGCGCAGATGCAAAAAGCAAGGTGTTTTATAATCGCACCAAGGGTGAAATGGAAAAAGCGGTTTTAGAATTTGATATTCCTAAAACTCATATTCTTCAGCCCTCACTTATTGGCGGAAAAAGAGATGAAAAAAGACCTGGCGAATACTTTTTTAAGGTAGTAATGAAGATTTTTAATCCATTACTTATGGGTTCGTTGAAGAAATACCGTACTATTCATCCTGAAACGATCGTTTTATCCATGATTTGGTTGGCAAATCATGAATTTGATCAAAAAAGGATTGTTTCTGATGAGATAAACACAATCGCCAAAAAAGCTAAATGATTTATGATCGAAATAGAACGTAAATTCCTTGTAAATTCTGAGGATTTTAAAAAAGAAGCACATAAAAATACCCGGATTGTTCAAGGGTTTTTAAATACCGATCCCAAACGAACTGTGAGAGTTAGAATTAAAGGAACGCAAGCCTTTCTTACTGTTAAAGGAATTGGAAGTACCTCAGGTACTTCTCGATTTGAATGGGAAAAAGAAATTGATGCATTAGAAGCAGAACAATTGATGCTTTTATGCGAAAAAGAAATCATTGAAAAAGTACGTTATGAAATCTCTTTAGGAAATCACCTGTACGAAGTTGATGAATTCTCTGGAGAAAACAAAGGTCTCATCATAGCCGAAATTGAATTAGAAGACGAAAATGAAACATTCTTAAAGCCAGATTGGTTAGGGCAAGAAGTTACAGGTGATCGACGATATTATAACTCTCAATTAAGTAAAAATCCTTATATGCTATGGTAAAAAAGTAATCCTTATATGCCTTTTGCTTCCTTTAACATTTTTTTAAAATTCATTAACAAAAAAGTAACATAATCTTATCGTAAGGCGCACAGAATAAACCCGTCTAAAAGCACTTATTATTAACCAAAAGTTGCAATTATGTTACACAAATCTAAAAGATCCCTGATAGGGATCGCATTACTTGCTTGTCCTTTTTTATCGATTCTGGCACAGATTCCTGTGAATGGTTTTTACCCTAAAAAAAACACGCTCACCCTGGCTCCCAGCTATTCGTATAAAAGTTATGATGAGTTTTACCGAGGAGCTACCTTATCAGAAGGAAATCCGGCCGGTTTGGGAGAAATTTCTTCATCAATTATCTCGTTTTATGGCCAATATGCTATATTAGATTGGTTATCTACCACCGTTACTCTGCCATATATTAGTGTAGAAAGTGAAGATGGTATTTTGGATCCCGTTCAAGAAGTGTCTCAGGTTGATGGAGTACAGGACTTAGGTGTTTTTCTAAAAGCGAAAATTTTGGAAAAAAAATTCGATAATTCATCTAAGGTTACTTTAGGAGGTGCCTCGGGAATAACTTTTCCCGTAGGGAATTATGAGGGAGCAGGTGTACTCTCTCTTGGTAATCAAGCCACCACAGTAAATGGAGCAGCGATTGCCCAATACGCTACCCCGATTAAAATATTTGCCGAAGTTCAATTGGGATATAGTTTAAGAAACAGTAGTGATTTTGATATCCCAAATGCAATGCTATATAGTGCCAAAATCGGATACCACAACAGCCTCTTTTATATGCACGCCAAACTCAACATACAAAATTCTATGTCTGGGTTTGATATTGGTACGCCAGAATTTGGTGATGCCGGAGGTGCTGCAATCCTGCCAGAAACCGAAGTAGATTTCACCAATTTATCCTTTGATTTTTATGTTCCCGTATATAAAAATAGTATTGGTGTCTCTGCGGGTTACGGTACTACCCTGGATGGTAGAAATTATAATAATGAATCTGCTTTTTCCTTTGGATTAGTGTATACGGCCAAATAAAAAAAAATTGAAACCGACCCTGCCTTGCCGGCCAGGCAGGTATCTTCGAGGCAAAGCCATCACAGAATTATTTAGGTTCATCCTATTTCATAATGTACAAATTGCTTAATAAAACACCATCAAATGCCTATATTTGATGGTGTTTTATTTAAAATTATGTCTTATGTTCAGGTCTGTTATTCAAATATTGAGTGTCTCTATGATGTTGTTCCATGTTTCCTGTCAGCAACAGAAAGAAGAAATCAAAAAAGAAACTGAAAGTATAGAAAAAGCTGTTAAAGAATCAAACCCTTCGGTAAAATCTATCAAAGAAAAACTGGTCAAAGATGGTTTTCAGATCTTTGATTATATTGATGAGGAAACAGGGGATACCGTGATTATGCAACAATACTTCATCGCTTTCTTAAAAAGAGGTTCGAATCGTTCTCAATCTGAAAAAGAAGCCGATAGTTTGCAAAAACTACATCTGGAGCATTTGGGCAGCATGTATAAGCAAGGGTATGCAGATATTTCAGGTCCTTTTGGAGATGATGGAGATATTCGTGGTATTACCATTTACAATACGCCGACCCAGAAAATGGCAGATAGCCTTGCCAATATGGATCCAATGGTAAAAGCCGGGCGTTTGGTGATCGAAATTCATCCCTGGTGGGCCGCGAAAGGATTTCCTTTGAGGTAGCCCCCTAACTCCCAAAGGGGGAACAATTAAAACTCCTGTAAAATGCCAGCATTTTACAGGAGTTTTAATATATAATAATATTTATAATTCCCCCTTTGGGGGTTAGGGGGCTTTAATCGTTATCCTTCTCTTTAATTCATTTCCCTTTTCATCCAAAACGGTAATTATATGTGCTCCCGGGCTGGGTAACACCGGCATTTCATGAAACTGCTTCGTTACCCCTACAAATTGGTCATCGATATACCAAAACACTCGTGTTTCGGGATTGGTATGGGCAATTTTAAGCACTACTTCGTTGGTTGTGCCATCAAACCTTTTGGGTAAATACACACTGCTATTGGCCTTGGGGAAGATAAAATCCATTCGCTCCTGGGTTTCTTTTACACAATCTGATCGATAAGGCGGTAACGATCGGTAATCTGCATTGTTGGTTTTAAAAAAATACTCCTGCAACGGTGGCAACACAAACCATGATTCGTGAACAATATTGGGAACAGGCTCACAAGAAGAATTTACACGGTACTGCTTCGCAGCATCCAAATGTACTAATTGATGATACGGGCAGGGTTTGGTTCTGGTTCCTGAAACGGGAACATACAATTGCTTTACAGGGCATTGGCCAGCTGCCAGAAAACCACTTTTTGTGCAAACGGTCATTTCGATCAGGTCATCATACGGTGCAGGAAACCATTCTGAATTGGGTAGCAGATTAAATACATCAAACAATACCGGTGCGGCCGAATTCAATCCGGTAAGCTCGGGGCGGCCTTCGCCATCGGCATTACCAATCCAGATACCCACAACATGCTTCTTACTCACACCAATTGCCCATGCATCGCGATTACCAAAACTGGTTCCTGTTTTCCAGGCGATCTGTTTCGAAGAATCATAAAACTCCCAGGCTTCATCGCCTTCAGGCCGGTTTACTTTTTTCATTGCTTCAAAAGTCAGCCAGATACTTCCAGCTCCAAAAACCGGTTTTTGATTGCTTTTTTTTCCAAAATCAACACTTTTATCTGCTAAAATGATGGGTTCTGTAAATTCCTGGGTAAAATATTCACTAGAGGTATCTTGATAATGGTTCAATGTCCCCGCAAAACCGGCATAGGTTTTACACAGATCCCAGAGGTTACCTTCGGCCCCGCCCACAATCAATGACAAGCCATAATGATCTGCACCATATTTTACATCTTTGATATGAAACGCATTCATTTCATCTCTGAAACGCTGTAATCCATATTGCTGCAATAATCGAACCGCCGGCACATTCAATGAGCGGGCTAACGCCCTGTTTGCCGATACCGCACCACTGTAGCTCTCATCAAAATTCCTGGGATTGTAGCCTGCAATCACCGTAGGGATATCAGAAACCAACTGTTCGGGCAACAATTCACCTTTATCCATCATGGCCGCATACAACAATGGCTTTAATGTGCTGCCTGTACTTCGTGCTGCCTGGATGATATCTACATCTTTCTGATGGATTTTATCTGTGGGTGTATTGCCCACATAACTCAAAACTTCTCTGGTATCTACATCCAACACCAGGACTGCCATATTGTAGACTTCATTTTGTCTCAATATCTCATACTGTTGTTGTACCACCCGATTCACTTGTTTTTGTAATACTACATTGATCGTAGTTTGTATTCTTTCACCATGATGATCAATTGACAAACGATCCAGTAAATGTTGCGCAGTTTGCGGTAACCGATATGGTTTTTGAGGTAATGCTTCGCTAACAGACAATTCGTAGGTTAAAGAATCGATTGTTTCTTGTTCTAAAAGGATTTTTAACAATCGATTTCGTTTATTGAGTAATTGCAGCTGATTCTTACCGGGATAGATCAACGCCGGAGCATTAGGTAATATCGCCAAAGTTGCACTTTCTGCCCAGGATAATTGATAGGCTGGTAACCCAAAATACCGCCAGGCAGCCATGTCGATCCCCACCACATTTCCGCCAAAGGGAGCATGAGAAGCGTATAGTTTGAGGATATTTTCTTTAGAGGTCCCCAACTCCAGGCGTGTGGCGAGGATGAGTTCTTTCAATTTTTCGAAATACGTTCTTTTTTTACCCTTTCGCGCCAGACGAATTACCTGTTGCGTGATAGTGCTGCCGCCACGAACTATTTTACCCTCTTTAAAGTTTTCGCGAATCGCCGCTACCATTGTCACAGGATTGAACCCAAAATGACGATAAAACTGCTGGTCTTCAAAAGCTATAATGCATCGTCTGAATTTTTGAGGGACGCTATCGGTTTCCGGAAACCGCCATTGCCCGTCTTTTGCGATTTTAGCACCAAGTAATTCTCCTTTTCTGGTTTCGATTACTGTAGCCGCAGGATCTTGAAATAATGGTTTTGGCAATGAGAAATAATACCATAGCAATATCATTGCAAAAATGATGAAGCGTTTTGGATGTTTTTTGATATAGTTAGTTCTTATTTTCAAATTAAAATGGTGTTTTAACCCGATTTAATCCTGCCGTGTCAAATGTACTATTAAGTTCTGTCGGATTAAAATTACTCTTCAAGAATCACATGCATTGGGTGTAGGCAATTTTTCTGTTTTTAAAAGTTTGGGCGACCACAAGGGTCTTTTCTGGTACATCACCTCGGCCATCGATTGCCTGCTGTGTTCAAATTCCTCGCACTTCCTTAGTCAGGCTTCGAGATTTCCTCTACAATCAATTAAAAATTATACTTGCATAATAATTTCGCTATTTTTATGTTTCAATTATTATTAACCAAATTATTTACACAAATGAAAAATTACCTCACATTTTCAATCGTACTTGCATGCTCTTTTTCTTTAATTATCACTTCTTGTAGTGACGACGACAACAATCCGGCAGAAAAAAAGGCAACGGCTATTATCGGTGCCAAGAATGACAGCGGAATTTCCGGAACCGTCACTTTTACCGAAGTTAATGGAGTAGTAACCATGAATGCTGAAGTTTCTAATGTAACTGCTGCTGGTGATCACGCAATACACATTCATGAAACCGGGGATTGTAGTGCAAATGACGGTACCTCTGCCGGTGGCCACTGGAATCCTACAAATGTTGATCATGGTGAATGGGGCACAGCTCCTTTTCATATCGGGGATATTGGCAACATTGTTGTTGACGCCAATGGCAATGGCACTATTGTCAGACAAACCAACTTATGGTGTATTGGCTGCGATGATCAAAATAAAAATATCTTGAATAAAGCAATTATCATTCACGAAGGTCCGGATGATTTTTCTTCACAACCCTCTGGAGCAGCAGGTCCAAGAATTGGTTGTGGTGAAATTATCCAGGATTAATCCTTTAGAAAGCATAGCTTAAACCACTATATACATATCGGCACATCATGTTGTATCTATCCTTTCATCGATGAGATCATCTTTTGTGCTTCTCTGAATGCTTTTTCAAAAGCCTGTGTTTATCCTGGTTTAATCTAAAAAATTATGTATTCAAAGATTATTTTATTCAACTTTTATTTTTACAAACTCATTGTTAGTCCTTTAGATCTTGAAAAACCATAGGCCTCATAAAAAGATTCTAAATCTGGTTTGGTATTCAAAAACACTTGTTCGATATCATCCAGCTGATCTAATAATTGCTTAACGATTACCTTACCAAGCCCTTGCTTTCTGTAGCTTTTATCCACCACAATATCATCCAGCATTGCGCGGTAAACACCATCTGAAAGTGCACGTCCAAATCCAATAAGTTGATCTTTATCCCTAATTACAACATATGTTTTTGTGTTATTTAATACAATTTCTATCCTTTCTATTGATCTGTCTTTGGCCCAACTCGTTTGTAAAAAGAGACTCAATAGTTCTGATGCTTCCGGAAGTCGTTCTGTTGAAATAGTATACTCCATTTATGTTTGATTCATCTTTTTCATCTGTTACTTAATCGATAGTTATCGGGATACACCTGAATGACAACTATTTTAGGAAAAACACCTTCCTGACCCTTCTCAATGAGAAAATTCACTCAAAAACTAACATACTCAACAACTCACTCACTAAATACTATTTCACCACCTCAACCCATTTTCCTTTACTTCTCACTAAATAGTCATTATCATACATGGCCTCACATTGAATCCCTGGCAGGTAATATTTTCCTAAATAAGATGCGTTTAATAAAATAGTCATCGTCTTGCTCTCCTTTGGTTTTAGATCAAAATAGAAATTTACCCTGTCATCGCGAATATCGGTATGCGTCACTTTGTTAGCTTTAAACGATCCGAAATCTGTGAAGCGGGTATTTACCACTTCCCAACCAGATGGGAAAATCTCGGTCAATGCAATATCTTTTACCTTAGAACCTGTGGTATTGGTAATAGTAACTTCGGCCACAAAATCTGTACCTTGGGTGAGTAATATTGGATTGATAATGTTGCCATCTTTGCTCTTATAATCTATAATCGCTTTAAAATTACTTTGGATCACTTTTTCCTCTCCTACCGGAAGAATTCCACTGGTAGCTATTTGCACAAAAATGGTATTATCCTTATTGTTTTTGAGCAGGAGCTTATTGTCTTTTAAGATAGTCACCTCGCCAGAGGTTGCCAGCGTTTTATTAGTATTGGCATTGGTTGATTTTCCATTCAGGGTGTAATTCACATTCACTCCTTTTCCACCCACATACGCGGCATATTTGGCCATAGCCATCAATGCATAGGATGTGGTTTGTGTACTCATCCAGCTTTTGGAAGATAATTCTTTGGCTAACTCTACGGCCACTTTCTGTGCCTTGGTTTTTTGATCTAATGATACCAGAGTTTCTAAAGCCATTGCACGATTACGATTGGTAGATCCGTAGGTGTAATAATAATGCTTTCTTGGTTGAAAATCGATATTTGCCGAATTCAGCAGTTGATTGGCTGCTTTTTTCTGACCAACCAATCCATAGGCTGCGGCCAATCTTAATTTGGCATCATTAGACAGGCCTGATACCTCACGCAATCGATTCATAGAAGACATATCGGGGCTACCTGCCAAAGCCAAAGTGTATAATCGGTATGCCTGCGCCAGGTCGTTATTGCCACTTCGCCAGCGTTTTGCCTGTTGTTGCTGATAGCTGATCCAACTACTTTTGAAACCGATCGGTAATACATACCCTTGCTTATTTGCTTCGAGCAGGAAATGCCCTGCATAGGTCGTTCCCCAATCATTTGGATTGCTATACCCCGGCCAGTATGACATTCCGCCGCCAGGCTGAATAAAACGTTTCAATCTGTAAATGGCAGCTTCCATGTTTTTCTGGATCTTCTGTTGCTGTTCTGAAGATAAATTAAACACCTCACCCAGATACAATTGCGGAAATGCAGCCGAAGTAGTTTGCTCCACACATCCATGTGGATACCGAATTAAGAAGCCTAACCTGCTTTCAAAATTCATAGGCGGTAACGAGGAAAACTCGATTGTAGCACTATTGCTGCCGGCTATCCCGAAAGCAGCAAAATCCACTTCTTGTTGACTATTGGGATCCAGGACAACAGACGTTACCTCGGTAGTCATAGGATTCGGGTTGATGATATCAATTGGTACTTTATAAGATGCTTTTTCACCACCTCCACTCGCTACTACTTCGATATCGGTAATCGAAGCACCTTCGAGCACTTCGATATCAAAATAAGCCATTTTCTCATCGGGTTGAGGGAAAGACAGGTTTTGTTGCGTTTCGCCAATGACTCTAAATCCTTTATTTGGTTTCAGGGTAACTTGTACATTTTTTACTTTATTTTCCATAGCAAAAACGGTCACGGGAATGGTTACTTTTTCTCCCGGAGTGATCTTTCGGGGAATCGAAGTAAGCACCATCAACGGTTTACGCACGGGAGTGGTTTTATCGGCACTACCGTAGGCTGCTTTAGTAGCATCTGAAGCCACAATCATGGTACGTACAGACCCTACATATTTTGGAATTTTGATTTGATGCGAACGGGTTTCTCCTTTTTTAAGCTCAAAAGGTCCTTTGAAAACTACCATGGGTTTAAAACGATTGGCTTTTTTGGATTTGCTCCCTCCGGCTTCGGCATCACCACCAATACTGAACACCTGATTGATACTTCCGCCGTAGGCGCCAATCACATCATCATACACATCCCAGGTTTTTACGCCCAACGCTTCACGGGCATAGAAGCTATTCCACGGGTTTGGTGTTTTAAATCGCGTAAGATCCAGTAACCCTTCATCGACAATAGCAATAGAATAGGTCATGGGCTTGCCTTTGGTTTCACCAACTTTTAAGGTGATCGTTTCTTCAGGTCTTAGCACATCGGGCATGGTGAGTTTTGGTTGTACCTTGGTATTTGGATCTTCGACCGAGATCGGTACGACGCCATATAATCGTATCGGCAGATCATTGGCAGTCGAAGCGTGCGGTTGCAACAGCGTAATATGGATATACACATTGGGTGTGTAGAGTTCTTCGATCGGTAATTCGAACTTGGTTTCTCCTTTTTGCGGGGTTACCCACTGTGATGACAATACTTCTGTTCCGTTTTCTACGGTTACCAAAGCTCTTCCGCTTTCGCTGGAAGGGAACGTTACCGTCGCCTTCTCACCTACAGTATAGGTATTCTTATCGGTAGAGAACAATAACATGGTAGCCGCAGAAGGATCATTTTTACGGGATTTCCCTGCCCAGCCCGGCCAATCGATGTACATCGTTTTTCCGGTGGCATGACCTCCATTTGGATCTACAACCCGCACCAGATATCTTCCCCATTCGGGATATTTAAGTTCAAAATTGAAGTTTGCTTTACCGCTACTATTTGTTGTTACCTTGGTTTTGAATACCTCATCCCGATACGATCCCCGGTTATAGGATGATAAATTGTCTTCTGAAGTATCCCACCACCATCTCCAGTTTACCTTGTATACATGTACTTCGAGATCTTTAACCGACTTTGGGTTTCCTTTTTGGTCTACAGAGACTACTTCAAAGTTATGCTTGGTATCGGTAAGCAGCATTCCGCGTGCTTTATCACCTTTTGGAACGTTGATCCCGATATAGGTGCTGTAAGGCGAAAAGTCTTTGGTGATCACATCGGTACTGAAATCCCCGCCATTTTCATATACTTTGGTGATAAAAGAAGCTTTCAACATCCCTGCAGCCTTATTTTCCAGCTTTGGCTTCAGGTTAAAACCTGCTTTTCCTTCTCCAGAGATTCTTCCCTGAAACACTTCTTGTTCTTCGGTGCCAAACCTGCGGGTAGGATCATCAAAAATATATCCCGGGAAGGTCTTAAAACTGGTTTGCCCCGGGTTAAACCGAACATTGATATCGGCTTGCAGATTTTTTGCTACTGCACCATGCAACCATAACACTTCCAGATTACCACGAATGTTTGCATCTACTCCCAGAACTTCATTTTCAAAGGTGGTTTTAATCTTCAGGCGGTTGGGTTTTATGGTTTCGATCTTGAGGGTTTTGCTAAAACTGGCCCCTCCTACATTCACTTTGGCTTGCCAGTTTCCGGTGGGGGCTTCATCTGAAGTATTCACCACAAATTTGTAGAAATTGCTGGTTCCTTCGGTCTTGGTTTCCTGGTAGGCTACTTTTCCGTAAGGGTCTTTCAATTCAAACTTCACAGGATGCCCTTTTGGCAATTTATTGGCATTATCATTCAGCATAAAAGACAAAAACAAGCTATCTCCGGGTCTCCATACACCTCTCTCGCCATAAATAAAGCCTTTGATACCTTTCTGCAATCGTACTCCCGAAACATCAAATTTACTTACCGATAATGCATTACCATCATTTAGCTTTACATAGGTTTGCTGTTTTCCGGATTCGGCAATGGCAAAATACGCCGGGCGATCGGCATCAAAGCCGGTCATTCCCTCGGCATCGGTGGTGGCCACTCCCATTTCTTGTTGCTGGAAGTTGTAGAAAGTAACTTTGGTATTTGGTACAGGAGCAGTCGTTACAATATCATTAACCGTAACTATATAGGAATGGTTGAGTCCTTTTTTGACTACTATCCCCAAGTTGGAAGCCAGTATATTGGCACTGATTTTTTTATCTCTGAAGTATGAATTACTACACGGGTTTTCTCTTTCCTGCCAATTATAGTCATAGTAGTCGTCATAATAATATTGAGAACTATCCCAAAAACTGGATTCTTCTTCTTCATCGTAGTTATCTGCTAATTCATCAATCGGAATATTATCGGCAGATTCTCCTTCACATTTATACAACGAGTAGGCCTTGCGATAATTGAGCTCTACCCTGTAGATCGCTCCGGGATCTGGTGAGATGAGCTCTTTTAAATCGACGGCAAAAGCATTCCATTTGCTTAGATTGAGTGAGCCATTCTCCTGAAGATTAATTAACTTTTTGGCAATGGGTCGGGCAACACTTCTCAAGTTACTGGAGCCGTCCAAATTGTTGCTTTGTAAAAACTGAAGTACGTTATTTTCGAATACTTTAACTACCTGCACTTCGATAGCCCGAAGGTTGATTGCTTCAAAATTAAATTTCAAATTATCTGAAGTTGGTAAAATTACCCCACTTTGCAATAGCCGGATTTCGGGATTGGGTTGTTGAAAGGATACATTCTCGCTATAGGTATTCTTCAATTTATAATTATCTGTACTTCGAATTCCTTCAAAAACAGTTACTTCCAGGGTTCCTTTGAGCTCAGCTTTGGGGTAGGCTTTCAGTACATTTCCGTTTACGGTATATTTTAAATTCGATACTCCGGCGATCGTTACCAGGCCGTTAAAATTTTGATTTTTCTTCAACGGATCTGAAAAGTTGATCTCTACATATTGATTATCGGCATTGGCTACCGAAATACTCATTACAGAGAAATTGTTCTTTCCGGGGATGGGTAATACCCCTTCACCTTCTGTATCAATATTAAAAGCTTTACCAGACCATTTGATTTCAATTTCAGAATCATCATCAAAACGTTGAATGCTATCAATTCTAAAACTAAACTGACGGCTTTTTTCGATAGAACTACCAAATTTTACCGAGACTTTTTTGCCTTTCTGCGTAGCAGTCACTAATTTTTTTGCAATCTCAAATTTCATCTGGTCACTAGATGTCAACGTTCCATCAATATACTGCCAATCTTTGCTGTAGGATTGTAAATTATCGGTGGTTACCGAAAATTGTTGTTTGAGTGTTTTCACGCTAAAGACAAATTCTCCATCCAGGTCATCTTTCAAATCTTTTACCAAATCTTCGAGATCCAGCGTAAAAGTATATGCGGTATCCTCATCAAATCCTTCTTCGGGTTGAAAAGAAATGGTGCGATTGTTTACAGCAATGACTTTTCCTTTTACTCTTGGAGAAACGGTAAGCAGGTTTTTTGATAACTCCTGATTGTCATCCCAGCCATCTACCGGTGTTTGCAGGACTACATACACATTATCCAGCACTGAAATCACTCCTGAAGATACATCAGAGATATATTCCTGGTATGTATTTAATGCTGAGGCATTTTCCTTGGCTATGGATTGAGCGTCTTTTTTCTTACAAGAAAAAATAACTGCCACAAAAAGTATCGGACAGAGGATTCTGGATAATTGCATAAAAGATTGATTTATTTAGTTGACCTTAAATGTAAGATTTTTTTTAAAAGCCCCCTAGCCCTAAAAGGGCAATGTCATTTAGTTAAGAGTTTTTTTTGATTTTTACCTCACCTCTGCCTGTCTACTGCCAGGCCGGTGGTCACAGGGCAGATCCGGTCAGGTGGGCCAGTCTTCTCCTAAAGGATAGGGAGTATGTAAAAGGTTTCTTAACTAAAAGACATTATCCAAAAGAGGAAATTCTATGTTTGAGGATAATTTAATCGGTAGAAGTCTGCCGATCCAGGCAGGCTATGCCTGGGGTGTTGTATGTTTTTTAAAGGAGACCCAGAACAATTGTATGTCCTGATTATTGACTCCTGCGGTCCCGAACCCGATAGACGGGGATGATCTTGTTTCGATACCACTATGGCTGCTCTGCCTTAAGGTAGTTTATTTTAAAACTCCTTTGATCATTAATTTAGTCAAAGGAGTTTTATATTTCCCCTTTGGGCCTGCTTGTCTACCTGTGGTAGATAAATCGGCCACAGGGGCTAAAGGGCTTCTTTATAAATCCCAACCGTAAGTTTTCCGCTGGCATTCATAGTGGCACGGTACATCCCTGCAGTGTTAAATTCCATGGCAACATTCCCTTCATGATCAATAGCAATAATCCCGCCGGTACCACCAAGCTCGGTTAGTTTTTTCTGAATTACTATGCTGGCAGCTTCCTGTAACGAAAGTTCTTTATACTCCATCAAAGCAGAAATATCATGAGCTACCATAGCCCGAATAAAATATTCACCCCAACCGGTACTCGATACAGCACAGGTGTTGTTGTTGGCATAGGTACCTGCCCCGATAATAGGAGAATCGCCTATGCGGTTCCATTTTTTGTTGGTCATTCCACCGGTTGATGTTCCTGCCGCCAGGTTTCCGTTTTTGTCTAAAGCAGCACAGCCAACTGTACCAAACTTTGAATTTTTAATCATCGGGTCATAAAAAGAAGTAGCGCTTTTGGCATCGGGATGATCGGGCTTTTCTTTAATTTTTTCCAAAGCCTTGAAGCGATCTTCGGTATAGAAATACTTTGGGTCTACGATCTCCAGCTTTCTTTCTTCTGCAAATTGTTCGGCTCCCTTACCTGAAAGCATCACATGGGGAGAATTCAGCATCACTTCGCGAGCCAGATTGATCGGGTTTTTTATGGTTCTTACCCCTGCCACGGCACCGGCGTTGAGTGTTTTTCCATCCATAATAGAAGCATCTAGTTCGTTAATGCCTTCGTTAGTAAAAACGGCACCTTTTCCTGCATTGAATAAGGGAGAATCTTCAAGAATATTAATGGTTTTTTCAACGGCTTCCATACTGGTTCCTCCATTTTTAAGAATGGTATGCCCAACTTTAATGGCTTCTTCCAGTTTGGCTTTGTATGCTGCTTCTTTTTCGGGGGTCATATTCTCTTTCAAAATTGTTCCGGCACCTCCGTGAATTACAATCCCAAAGCTATCTCCCGTTTTCTGAACTTCCTCTTTTGTATCAACGATGGATGCCTCTGCTGTTTCTTTGAGTTGTTCTTTGCATGCCAGAAACAAAACAAGGCTTAAAAAGATAAGTATTCTTTGCATAATTAAGATGATTTGTGTTTACAATAGTCTACAAGAGCAATCCTTCCTTGAAAGAATCTGAAGGTTAAATGTATGATATTTCCCCCATTATCTTCTAAAGATATAGATTTATTTAACTCAAAGTTGTAGGGTTGATGCTTCCCTCCTTCTATCGCAATATTATCTGCATACAGACTGAATCCTTTATTTGGTTTTAAAACAGGTTCTATTTTACCTTTTACCCCGGGAATATCGCCTGATTTTTTAATAATCGCAGAACCTGAACGAGCTGTTTTCTCAATGGTCACCTCGATATCTTCCTTTGGGTTGATATCCTTGAACAATACTGCCGGATATTCTGGATGGGCAATCAATACAGTATACAGTTTACGTGTACGAATAATAAAATGTGCTACCCCATTCTCATCAGAAAACCCCTCGAGATAGGTTGAGTTGTTGGCTATCAATACAATTTTAGCATTTTTTATTAATTCCTGGCTTTCATTTACTACTTTGAGAGTAAAAATGAAAGGTTTTGGATTGATCAAAGTAGTTATCTTTGACCATCTGCTCTTTAAAAAGGTTTGATCGCTTTTTAGTTTTTTTTCGATCAAAACGGCCAATTCTTCCGGAGTTTTATCGTTTAGATTGATATATCCAACGGTTTTAAGAATTCCCGGGATCTCGGTATCATCAAACCTTGCTGGTAAAATATATTCCCGACTTTCCTGATACGCTCGTGCCTGCATTGAAACTCTTTCATGATTGGTCCATAATTTCTGATTGTAAAAATTGGATATAAACAACACGGTATATCTGGCCCTATCCTGATAAATCTCAGATAAATATTCATATAGGTTTTTGCCCCATAAATTTGCTTCTTCAAACACATCATAGAACACCTTAATTCCCTTCATTTTCAAGCTATTTGCAACTTCCTCTACATAAGCTCGGTTCTCTCCCGCAAAGGAAAGCGCTACATCATACTCATAACTATTATTCTTCATCACTGACCTATTTTTTTTAACCTAAAACTGACTTGATCTTATACCAAAAACCTTCTTATACAAAATTACCTTCTTTATTTGGAATATTTCCAATTTGACTAGGAAAAATTCCAACAAAACTTTTACTTTAAAACCGTAATTTCATGTACAAAAATCACTTCAATTAGTACTTGAAAAACATCTATAACAGCTTCCATTAAAGAGTTATATCGTTTATCATTTGAACTTAGTATAAGAGTATGTTTAAAAACCCTACTTCCTGAAAACTACTATTTTGAGAACTGTGATTTTATTTCAAATGCTGAAAATATGCTGAAATGAAGTTTTTTACATAGAGCATACTTTTAGGTTATTAATGAAGACAACCCTGAAAGAATATTTCTATGCGAATCCGAATTTTTGAGGAAGCTATCGCATCACCCGTCCTCCTTTTTGAAATTCTCTTTGGGTTCCGTTTATGATATAGGATTGATAAATTGTCTTTTTACCAGCTTGTAGTGTACATAAACAGGCATATTGAACAATATTCATTATCTCGGCACCCGATAATTCATATCGCTGGGCTATTAGTCCCAAATCAACATCCTGATGTAGTCTGACCTTGGAAGGAAAAGCATTTTTCCAAAGGATAAGGCGTTCTGATACTTTAGGAAGCGGGAAATGGATAATAGATTGAAAACGTCTTACAAACGCTTCGTCAATATTGCTTTTAAAATTGGAAGCAAGAATAACCAGCCCCTTATAATTTTCTATTCTTTGCAGCAGGTAAGAGACTTCCTGATTGGCATATTTATCGTGTGCATCTCTCACATTGGTACGCTTGCCAAATAATGCATCGGCTTCGTCAAAAAAGAGGATATTTTCTGTTTTTTCGGCTTTGGCGAGCAGGTTTGCCAAATTTTTCTCTGTTTCGCCTATAAATTTTGATACGACCATCGAGAGATCTATTTTATAGACATCTTTACCAGTATATTTGCCAAGCAGGCTGGCTGTTAATGTTTTTCCGGTTCCCGGAGGGCCATGAAATAATGCCCTATATCCGGGTTTCAGCTTTTTATACATTCCCCAATCATTAAGCAAGGTATTGCCATGGGTGATCCAGGTTTGCAATTCCTGAATTTGTTGATGGGTTTCATCACTAAGCACCAGATCATCCCATTTCATTTCTGTTTCAATGATTTGTGCGGGAAACTTCATACTAAAAGCGGGTTTACTCACTTTCCCCAAAGCCAAAAGCTCGACATATTCCTGTGAAAACACAATTTTTCCACTCATTCTAGGTTCTCCTTCGGGAGCTTCTTCCAGCCAAAGGATTCGATGTTGTCCAAAAAAATGATCTGGGTTAAAAAACTCCTGAATTTCTTTCCTTTTCTCCAAATTATCTCCAGCCAGCAAAAACAAAGCAGTTTCGCCAGTAGGTAAAAAACCCCTGAAGTTTTTGCCTCTCACTCCTCCCAATTGTGGAAAATCACCGGTAGAAGACAATTTCTTTTGTATGATCGTATCCAACAAGTTGCTATGTACATGAGGAGATAACGCAAGAAGCAGCACTATCTTTTCGGCGATACTCAACTCTTCTTCTATAAAAAACTCCGGAACAGATAGCTCCCAAGTATCGAATTCGGGTAATTCTGGTTCAACACTATTACTTTCTTTGTTGAAAAAGGTGTCTAAACGGTATTCTATTAATTCTTTAAGATATCGAAATTCATTGGTATTCATATAGTAATGAGTTTTTTATCGTAAACTGTACCCCCAAATATGCAATAGACTTTCTGTTTTTTATTAATCAACAAATACATTGAAACTCAAATAAAAAATAAAAAAGGCAATGACCCCACAAATAGCTATTATCATATTTTGCCTGGATACTTTTACAAAAAGGGGAATTACCATCGGCATAGCCAGGATCACTGCACATAGCATCTTATTCTTAACCAACATTTTATCGATCCATGTGCCAAATAAAAACCAATGATTTCCTGAATTAAAAGCATAATGACAGATGAGTAACAACATGGTTATCACACAGAAGAAGCCTGTAATTAAAACACATATAGTTGCGAAAGACTTTGCTAGTTTTTCATGAGTTAAAACCTTGGTCATCCTTTTAATCTATCTGTTATTTCCTGCTTTACTTTTATGACTTGTTGTTTAAAGTATTCTAATGTGTTTGTCGTTAAATAGGACGCTATTAAATCTAACTTTTGATCCGGGGTTTCTGCTTTTCTTATGTTCAACTCTAATCTGCTAAATTCGGCCTCATTTTTTTCAATTAGCTTTGTTATTTTGATTATTTCTTCCTTGAGTTCATCACTACTTTCGATCGCTATTTTATAGTACTTCTTAATCTGTTCTAATTTTACTTTAAGTACATTCGTTTTGTCTGAAGGTATGTTTTCGAATACTTCGGTATACATTGACAAGAGTTTTATCTCAAACAGTTTATCCTGAATTTTATCAAAACCATTTTCCAGTACTTCCATGGCTTCTTCTTGATTATTATTTGCCACGAGTGCATTGACCAGTCCCTGTATGATATTAAACCTTCCTATTTCATTACATTCATAATTTTCTGCAAGACGGTAGGTTTTAATAGCATCGGCATACATTTTGTTTTCAAGATATACCATTCCTTTCCAACTGTATAATTCTCGCTCAAAGTCCTTTTCTTGAGGGGTTTCTTTTGCTTTAAGAAGAAAATCATCCAAAATGCTTATTGCCTGCTCTATTTCTCCCATAGCGGAATGCATTACTACCTGTGGCAATTTCTTTTCGTAAGCTATGTATACATCAGTTTTATTCATGCTTGTATTTAACATCTAAATGTGGGCCAACTGCCATTTGCTCTACAATAATGCAAACAATCGGCACAAGGTTTATGCGGTGTATAATCGGTACAATCTACATAAATTTCGATACATTCTTTCAAACTTATTCTTTTTGCAGCTTCCCAAAGTTCGCTCCATAAGACGATAATATCATAGATGATCCATACGGCCAACCCAAGCGCGATAAGATCGCCTATGGGTAAGGGCCCATCTATAGCAGCCAAACCGGCAGCAACTGCACCCCTTATCGCAAATCTTTTGATCACCGCTCTCCAGAAAAACCTCCAGGGAATCCTAATCGCTGGTGCGGGTAAGGTACCGGGAAGTGCCGTTTGCATCGAGATAAAATCGGTATTATTTACAAAATTTTTAACTTTGTTGGTGGTTTTAGCTGCATTAGCTTTACTTCCTGTAGTATTTTCACTTTTTTTTTGTATTTCTTTTCGGTCACTTTGCTGAATGACATGGGTCAATTCGTGTGCCAACAGGTGTTTTCCTTCATTGGTTTCGGGATTATATTTTCCGGTATTAAAAAACACATCTTTACCATGAGTAAATGCCTGGGCTCCCAATGTCTTATTCATCGCTACGGCATCCTGATCGGTATGGATGTTTACCTCACTAAAATCTTTACCAAACGAGTTTTCCATTTCGGCTTGTGTATTTGCCGACATTTTTTTGCCGCTGCCGGCTTTATTTTTGATTTGATTTGATAGCCCAGTGCTCGTAGTTTGTTTGCCAGACTCGCCTTTGGCTTGCAAGGTTTCCTCTTCCTCCATTGATCCTGCATCCATTTTATGGATCATCTCTTCTTGTTCTTCACCTTCCATCTTGCTCACCATCTCTTCTTCTTCACCTTCCATCTTACTCACCATCTCTTCTTCTGGAGCATCCATTTTTTGGATCTCTGGTTTTTCCTGCACCAGTTTATCTTCCTCCATGCGCTGCTCTGCCGTTCCCAGTTTTTCATCTTCCAGAGGGGTTGCCAATGATTCCCGCTGTATATTGCTTATTTCTTTGTGTTGCACATCGGGTTTTGATGCGTTGTTCACCACAGCATCTGCCATACTATCTGCTTCCTTCTCATACTTATCTCCGGGCTCACCTACGGTAAGCTTTGTTTGTACGGCATTACCACTTACTGCATTAAAAAATGGTTTTTTACTTTCTTTGGAGAAGAATGGGGTTTCTATCTTTTCTATTCCTTCATTGTTATGAGGGATTTTATTGCGACGACTCGAGAATATTGTTTTCATAGCAACCTGTTTTTAATTTTTTTTACATTGAACTCATTTGAAATTCGATTAGATATTGTTATTACTCGTCTTTTTTGGGTTTAGGATCTTTGGGCGGTGATAATTGTTTTAGTTTTTTGCCAGGTAATTTCTTAACCTTAGCCTCTGGCAATTCTGGCATTCCAATTATTGGAGTAATTGCCCTCTTTCTTTTTCTAATTGCTCTCAATTTTTTATTTCTTTTGAGTGCCCTCTTTGTTCTGTTTCTTATGCTATATTGTAATTTTTTGAGTTTATTAATAAACCTTCTTAGTTTTCCTATTTTGGCAATTTTACCGCCTGGCCCGGGGATCATTTCAGAAAGAGCAACCGGATCATCTGCCAGTTTTTCAAGTTCCTGAATAAGCACATCTGAATCCTGATCATGAGAAAGTCCCGCTAAAACGCGGATAATTGGTTCAGGAACTACAGAAAAAGTAGCTAATATTTCATTAAAGGTTTCAAAAACCAACTGGGTCGATTTCACTTTGATGGTAAAATCGAGGTCTTTTTTTTCTAAGGTATCCAGAAAGATCCTATTGATCTCATCTTCACTTTTTCCTTTATTTTCTTTTCTTACTTTTTCTTCGATTCTATCGGGATTGGGAGGAGGGGGAAAGAAATTTTCATACACTTCTTTTCCTACACTTTTTGTAGGCAAATCATAAGGTCTGAAATCTTCCTCCTCATCACTTTCCTGCATGTTGATCATTTCGCCTTCGGGTTTTTCCTGCACCAGTTTATCTTCTTCCATGCGCTGCTCTGCCGTTCCCAGTTTTTCATCTTCCAGAGGAGTTGCCAACGATTCCCGCTGTATATTGCTTATTTCTTTGTGTTGCACATCGGGTTTTGATACATTATTGACTACTGCATCTGCCATATTATCGGCTTCTTTTTCATATTTATCATTGGGTTGCCCGATAGTTAATTTGGTTTGCACGACTCCACTGTTAACCGAATTAAAAAAAGGAACTTTACCTTCCTTTGAAAAGAACGGTGTTTCTGTTTTTTCTTTTCCTTCATTATTATGAGGAATTTTATTCTGCCGACTAGAAAATATGCTTTTCATCCTGGTTTTTTAATTGAATTTTGACAAAAATTCCTTCGTCAAATTACTATAATCTATGGCGCCATTGGCGTTTTTATCGTATGAATAAATATCCTTGCCCTGTTCCTGTGCATTTGCCAGGGCGATATTGGTTCGAATATGCGTTTTAAAGATCATATCTTCAGAAAATTCGTCTTCGAGTGCCGATTTGACTTGTTGATTCATTTTCTTTCTATAGTCATATCTGGTCAACACAAAACCTAAAAGCTTTATTTGCTTATTTAGTTTCTTTACCAATTCAAAGTGATTCAAAAAACTCCTTACGCCTTTTAAAGGTAAGAATTCTGCTTGTAGCGGTATTAACACAAAATCGCTGCTTACCAGGGCATTAATGGTTAACATTCCCATAGAAGGAGGGCAGTCTATTAATACAAAATCATATTTTTTTAACGGTTTGATCAACTGCGAAAGGATTTGTTCGCGGCCATACACGCTTGCCAGTTCCAACTCGGCCCCCGCCAGATCCAGAGAAGAAGGGATCAGGTCTAATTCTGAAGCACTTACCATTACATCTGTGATCCTGGCCTCCTCTCCAAAAGCCTCTTTGCGCAATACCGTATAGATCGAATTTTCTATGTCATCAGTAATTCCCAAAGACTGGGTAAGATTGGCTTGCGGATCTACATCGATCAGTAATACTTTCTTGCCTTTCATCTTCAGCCCGGCTGCCAGGTTAATTGCTGTTGTGGTTTTGCCTACACCTCCTTTAAAATTTGCAATTGAGATTACTTTCATTTTAGGTTTTGCTTATTATTAACCAATATTTTCATATGTATATAAAAATCAAGTTCAGTACTTTAACACCTCCCCGCTTTCGGCGGTATTCCTCAAGGCTACCGTGTGTACACATCTTTTGAATGCAGAAATGATGGATAAAAACTTGGTCAAAACACCCCTATAATCCCCTCAAGGGGATACTAATTCCCCCTTTGAAGCCTGCCTGCCCGGCTAGGCAGGGGGGTTAGGGGGATGTTTTTTGAGATATTCTACATTTGTTGTACACGGTAGCCTTGAGGCGGGCGTTAATCTATCCTAATTCTGCATTAAAATATTCACATACTTTATCCCAAACCTCACATCCTACCTTATTACCCAGTTTGCGTCCTTCGAGATCTCCATCTTTAAAATGAATCCCTCCATAGAGTCTTGACATGCCTGCTTCATTGGCAGCTTCCTTGATGGTTTTCCACTCCAGAGTGATCTCTTCGCACGGAGTGCAATCGGGTTCTATTTTTGAGCCTCCTTTTGGAATTGTAACAGCCTCGCCATATTTGTTACTGTCACAAAAACACGACAACACTTCTTCGGCAGCTGCACTAAAGGTACTGTGCCCTGAAACATACTCGGCAAAAGGCGGTGTGGGGATATAGGGAATCCAATTTTCGCCCTCTATATTTTTGGTGCCCTCGCAGGGGCCTCCCCAGGCTTCAACACTTTTACCACGATACAACTCCCTGATCGCAGATATGGGCCGTACATAGTCATAAAACACCTTGCAATCCCAGGCTGCGATCCCTGCATCGAGCAAAGCATTGCTTAGTGCAAAAAACATTTTGATATCAAACGCATTTTTATAGCCATACTTTCTGGATAAATATCTGGCCTGTCTGCAACATTGTTCGGGTGGGGTTGCCGTGCGATTGGGATCGCCATCTTTTGGTGAATCTACAAATTTGTCTTCATGCATCCCTGCCCAGAACTCGGCAATCAATTTTTGTTCATCGGTAAGGCATGCGCTGTATTCCAGCACCATATCTGCCTGTTGTTTATACCCCCGGTCACCACAATCGGCAGGTGATGGGGGCCTGAATTGCCCTGGCCAGGATAAGGCAAAGGGTTTTACCAACCCCCAATGGGCTGTTAAAAAAGTTTGTGGTTTGTGATTGACCAGTTGTGGTTGCCAGCGATCTTCATATTTTAAAGGTTGTGGCGCAGGAGGGTTCACCGGGCAATAATTGCTAAAATCGGCATAACTTCCTTCTTCTAAAGTAGCATATTGATTGGAGCGATCCCCTGCCCTACATTCGATAATAAGTTTGGCAGACAGGTTGCCAATACCTGGCGCATTATCGGGTTCCAGATTTTTATCATCGGGATCAAAATCACATTCGCACATAAAATCCCGGAACATATTTTTCTTTTCTGGCGGTAATTGCAGCCAGAATAATTCCTGCAATACGGTATATGCTGCATGACTATATGCAGTTTCCCGATTGCGCGATGTACATTCGGGATCTGGTTGTTTAAAACGGCTTCCGGTGGTAGTACTTACCTCGTCACCACCATCATTATAGTTGGTCCATGCATCATACATGGCCGTGTGCACCATTGCCAATGCTCTTGCAGCCACCGTAGGTGGCATGCCTACATAATGTATCGCATCGCAGGTTAATCGGTTCCATCGGTGGGCTTTGCTGGGTGTGTAATCATTGTTTGTTGCCATAAATTATCAATTTTTTGTGTGCTATTTTATTATACTTCGTTATTATTTTTATTTCCTTATGCTACTCCCTGTATCTGTTATAGTCGAAACATGACATACTTGTCAAGTCAATACGTTTTGTATGATCGTATCTATATTGTTATGCGAGTGTTCCTCAAATTTGTTTAACCATGAGGAGGTTTCATCATGATCCATAAAACTATTAAATGCCGCAAGGGCAGTATTTTTATTTTGTAATGGCAGATCTTCTAACACTTCGGTTAGATTATCCAGGAGTCTTAAGGGTGAGTTCTTTCTTTTGCAAAGTTCGAAGGCTATTTTACCTGTTAGCTCCAGGAATTTTAAGTAATTGCTTTTTGTGGTAATGGGTTCGGGTATTTGAAGTTTATCGAATATAGTGTTCACCATCCCACGAGTTTGTCTCCCCCATAGGCCATCGACTAAAATTTCTTCGCCATATATGTGTTTCATCACCAATTGCACATAGAATACTTCGGATTGTGCGCCTTCGTTAAAATCAACCGGAACACTGGTATCGATATGCCAATGGTCTTTATGATTGGGATAAAAATAATTTAATACAATGCCGAAATGTTTTCTCAGAAATGATTCTATACCCAGATAGAGTTCTTTCTGGTGAATAAAATTGAGGGTCACCAAAGATTGTTCTTTCCAAAAAACAGCATCGAGGTCAAATGCTTTGCCATGACCGTGTTGCCCGGGTTTGTTTACAAAAATCCCTGCGGTAGTGATGACCTCGGGTACCCCAAGGGGGCAATGTTCAAATACTTCTGCAAATGCTTTTTCCAGGGTTTCCAAAAATGCTTCGTCTATCAAAAAATCACGTTGGGTTCCTCTGGTACCATAGGGATGATTGGTGAGCCTTGCATAATGCAAAGGAATCCCGTTAATGTTATTTATAGTTTTCATATTATGCCGTTTACTGTTGTTTTCTATTCTCTTCCTATTGCCCTGGCATGATGGGCTTTGCTTGGTGTGTAATTGTCGTTTGTTGCCATGAGTTATTGTTTATTCTATATTATTATTTATTTTTATCATCCTTGTTTCTATCTACCATATATTGTTTTATAGGTATGTTTTACAAAATGGCCTCCCTGCAATCTATTTATCATTGCCCGATCTTTATAATATCCCTCCCCGTCCTACAAAGCAGCTCCCCCGCAGTACTTTTATCGACCATCGGCACTTACATTGCTCTCCCCGTCCTACAAATACCCTCCCTCGTCCTACAATTTAGTCTCCCCGAAGTGCTTTTATCGATCCCCGGTATAGTATATCCTTTCCCCGCATCTTTTTTATCGACCATCGGCACTTACATTGCTCTCCACGTCCTACAAACATCCTTCCCCGTCCTACAATTTGGTCTCCCCGCAGTGCTTTTATCGATCCCCGGTATAGAATATCCTTTCCTCCGCATCTTTTTTATCAATCAACAGCAAAAAATATCATGCTCTACTGATCTGGTGTTCTGTGTTTGGAGGTATATATTCTCTCTCCCGCAGAGAACGTTATATGACCCCGTGACAAATGAGAAGCAGATTGTCTATGAGAATTATTGAGTTCCAATATTGTTTTCATTTCATTTCGTTTATGTTCCAGTAATTATTCTACCATCGCTGGAATCTACTGTAAAGCACACTCTAAAGTACTCTCTCCCAACTTTCATATGCATTTCAAAAGTTTGTATTCTCCTGTGTAAAGGGCTAATTCTTTGTTATTTCTTCTTACTCTTACCGCCACTAGTGATAGCAGGGGTCTTTCAGTAACACTTTGTTCTACATACAAGCATTAAGCAATCCTCATACTATTATAAGCACCACAATTAGAGCATTTCAAATGTCTTTCTATCATATCTCCAGAGAGTTCATCCCAAATGGATAATGTTTTTTCTGAACATACCGGACATACTAAATTTTCTTTAGGAGATTCTGTATTACTAGTGGCAATTTCCACCCATTTTTTCCAAGTTAAAGATGGCGTCTCTATTAGTCCCGAATATGTTACATATTTAACGATACCTCTTGCCAAAACATTTATTAGGTTATCATCTTCAAGATTTACGAAATCATCTTTTAAATTCCCTCCGGTAATTACAACAGTATATGGATTAGCATCTTTATCTGTCCTTTGCCCATCTAGTTTTATTACCACGACACAACCACTGGACCTTAGCTTGTCAAAAACATCTAGATAAGCCTTTATATCTTCTATATCAAAAGCTTCAAAACCCAATAATTTTGTTGCATTTACAATATTTTCGGAAAGTTCTTTATTCATAAATTATTTATTATTTTGTTATTCATATAAATATATAATCATATTTTTTAAAAGCCTCTTAATGCCTGAGCAATTTCAGAAACATCTCGAAGCTCTCCTCTTGCAACTCTCCCAATAATACTCCACATTTCGCTCTCAGATACCCCAGTGGAGATATTGTTTCTAGCCATTAAAGTTCTTACAACTTCTAAAGCAGTTCTTTTATTTGCATCGTTAAACATATGTCTTCCGGCAATTTCACGAACCATTGCTGCAGTCTTATTCCAAAAGCCTTCTTGTCTACTGGCTGCTGCTAAAGCAGATGAAGGATGCCCTGTAGTATTTGCCACTCCGCCAAGCCTTCTATTTATAGCTATAATTTCTTCTTCTGTAATACCAGCTCTAAAACCTCCAAATTCTAAAGCAGATCGTGGTAATACCTGAGGAAGTTCAGGTTGTCTAAAACTGGTATTATATGCATTTTCGGCAAAATTGAATGCTGCCCGGGTTTCATCGGCTGCCACTGCAGAACTAACACCTCCTCCTGTAGCTACAGAACTCGTATTAAGACGATGAAGTTCATGGAGAAGGGTTTTGATCAGCTCCTCTTCGGATGCAAAAGCTCTTGGGCCGATTAAAAATCCATTTTCTCCAAACATTGTCATTCCAGACCCTGGGAGACCTGGTTCATATTGAATAATTCTTCCTCCAATATTTACCGTTACACTTTCTCCGGTTCGGTGTGCATTCCTTATGGTTTGTAAATGATTTGATTCAAGAATGGTTCTTACCTCTGCTACGATTTGTTGTTCTATAGCCCCTATATTGCCTCCTGCAACTGGTTGCGTAGTTCTTGGCTGTTGGGCGGTTCCAGAATTGATTTCTTCTAATAAATCATCAGCCTGGTTTCTAGAAGTATTTGCACTTTGTTCAACATCCTGTACAATATTTTGTGCATTTTGAGGATCATCTACTGCATTTTCAACTGCCTGGCCTAATCTTCTTTCCTGTGCAGATAGTCCTGCCTCGATATCATCGGCACTTCGTAGCCAAAAATCTTTTCGTTCTTGCCAAAATGTTCTTTCTCTGGCAGCCAGATTTTCGGTAGCCCTTCCTGCCTGAGCCCTTAAAAAATTGAAATATCCTTCTTCCTGGGCAGCCAGTCTAATAGTTGCCACTGTATTTCTCACCGATGATATAACTTTGAGTGGATTGGTGATCATGGTGATCAATCCATTTACAGCTGAGGCGGTTGCTCTGGCGGTTGCTGCGGGCATTCCTTTTATGGCATTCCAAAACCGTCTGGGCAAACGAGACAATGCCGCTATCAATTCACCTGCTCTGGCTAAGGTTACCAATGCCTCTATACCTTCTATGGCTATTTTTACCGCTCCATATCCGAAAGCAAATATTAAGATAATATTTACCAGTAGGTTTGCTATTTTTGTCATCCAGTAAAAGGATTCCTGACATGCTCTAAAAGGTCCTTCAATTAAGGAAGATTCTAAAGTAAGGTCTTCCCACAATTTTCCAATCGCGTCTCCCGGAGCGCCAAAAAACTGTCCAATTGCGGAGAAGAAATTCCATACATTTTCTTTGCTTTCTCTGGCCAAAGCTCCGTCACTAATCCAATAAACCAAAAGTCCGATGAGATCTTTCACGGCAATTCCTAAATCAACTACCAGCACCACTATATCTCTTACAATAAGAAGAATACCCCAAACAGTTCCTGCCAATCCGCAAACACCATATTCTATTAATGCGGTAACATAATCAAATCCAACGGTAATTTTATCCCATGCCCATTCAAGAAAATTTTCTTGAATATCATAGGCCGGCAGACTGGGCATTATTTCTCTTAGCGATTCATAATCTTCTTGCTGCATATCTTCCATGAGTGCTCTGCCTGCAGTTTGCCCCCACTCTTCCTGACAAAGTAATTCTAATTGATATAGCACATAGCTTAAAAATCCTGTGGGTACCCTCCTGAAATTTGACACAATATCTGTACTATCAAAAACGCTGGTATATCCTGCAATAAGGTTTTTTATCTTGTTGGCCATGTAATAGGCAGCATAACCAATAACAGTAGTATGGCCCGAATTAAAAAACAATATAGATAATTGATGAGCATGTCTTCTGGTTAAATCTCCAAACAACCATTCTGTGAGATCATTTCTATTGAGCTCTGTTATTGCCCTAAGGCTGGATAAAACACTAGAAATCCTACTTCTTGTTTTAGAGAACAAAAGAAAAATTTCTTCACTATCCCGATCTGATGTATATCCTGAAAGTAAGTCTTCGATCTGGCTTGCTACTATTCTCTCAATTCCGTTTACACCCACATTTATGAAATGTTCTAGCACATTATTCCAATCTGAAGTAACCATATCATTCTTCATCCATTCTAAAACATCATTCCTGCCTACTTCAGCTTTTTGCCCGACACACCGAATTATGTTATCACAGGCAGTTTTGCCTTTTCCATTGAAACTATTCCATATTATGGCACTGTCGTTAGAAGTTGTCCATCCATCCAGGGCTTCATAAACTACATCGTTTTCAGTTTGCGTACTGGAGGTATCATCACAGTTTCTTTTAATTTCTTTTCCTCCTTGCTGTATGGTATGTGTCAATTCATGTGCCAATAAATGTTTCCCTGAGTTTGTATTGGTGTCATATTTCCCTTCATTAAAATAGACATCACTACCATGAGTAAAGGCTTGTGCATTCAATTCTTTATTCATTTGTACTGCTTCACTATCTGTATGCACTCTTACATTACTAAAATCGGTACCAAAAGCACCTCCCATAGAAGATTGCGTATCAGATGGCAAAGGGCTGCCTCCTCCTTTGGAAGAGTGTAATCGGCTTTGTAAATCGGGCGAGGCTTCACTTTGCGCAGCTTCAGATTTTGCTTGTATATTTTCTTCTTCGTCCAGAGGAGTATCTCCAATACTTAATTTTGTTTGAACGTTCTCTTCATTTTCAGAAAGCTCTTCTTCTTTCTTCTGTAACTCTTCTTCCTGTTCGCAAGCAGTACATTTTGTCTGAATAGAAGCTGTATTTAATAATTTGGCCTGTACATTGGCTTCGGGTTGCTCGGTATTGCTTTCAAAAATGGGTTTGCGTTGTAGTGCTAAGTCACTCTCTTCAATAGTATCCTCTTCTTTTTTTTGTAGTTTTTCTTCTTGCTCGCAAGTGGTACACTTGGGTTGAAGGACACCCCCACCTGGCTTCTGCTCGCCCACAACTCTTGTTGTGTCGCCCTCAAGGGGGGAATTTAATCGTTGCACTACTTTATCGGCCATGGTATCGGCCTCTACTTCGTATTTGTCATTGGGCTGGCCTATAGTGAGACTGCCTGACGGCGAGGCAGGTTTAGGTTGTATGGTGGTTGGACTGAAAAAAGATTCTGAAGCTTCATTGGCTTTTGAAAAAAAGCTGCCTTCCCCTTCTTTAGTAAAGAAAGGTTGCTGTTTGGCCTGGATTTGAGGCAAAGTTGCAGTGCTTGTATTTTTTTCAGCGGTTTTCATTTATCTCTAAAATCTAATTCTTCCTTACTTCTATGTGAATACTAAAAACAATGTTATTCATTTCTTTCTGTATCAGATAAGGACAAAATCTCAATGTCATTTTCTTTACATATTATTACTTCCTTAGCTCCAAAATTGATTCCATATGCTTGTAATTCATCAAAAGATCGCAATACATTTCCTTCCTGATCTAGTATTTTTAAGTTTCTATCTTTAAAAAAGATCAGTAGTTTATTACCTATTGCATTTATCTCAATAATATCTTTATCTACCAGGGGTAGTTTATAGAAAATCTCTCCCGAATGATTTATTTTATAGATTCCACGAAAATTTAACAGCTCATCTTCTTCATAATCTTCTTCTTCATAATCTTCCTCACTATCTAGCGGATCTCTATAAACCAGAATGGAGTGGTCATCACTTTTTCCGCAAATAAGGATTTCAGCAGCATCTATAACCTTTTTCTTTATAACCGTTTTATCATTTAATCTATCGATTGGATAAATATAAAGGCCATCGGTACTCTCTCCTTTATAATAGCCGAAACCAAAAATTATATGATCAATACAATTCAGTGTTAGGTGATTATAGGCATCACTAACAATTTGTTTATGAACCAAAGAATGATGTGATAATTTCACTATCGACATTTCATTAGTAGCTGTCAATCTTATAAGACAATCATCGTTATCATGTTTAAAAAATGTAATTTTATCTGAGGTACTTAGCAACAATTGTTTTTTCTGAACATGAAACACATAACTATTACCCTGGGTGCTAACAATAAGGTAATCTCCGGATTCTGATACCTCTATATTTTTAACATTTTGATCTAACTCTTTTTCGTAATAAGGTTCACTTGAATTTGTTTTACTAACAAAATATAAGGTGTTCGAAGACGTCAACATGATAATATCATTCGCCTGTTGAATAGCTTGAATATTTTCTGTTTTGAATTTTGGGAGTTGTAATTTCATTTGTTACGTATTCTTTTTTAGCAACCTAATTCTTTGGCTTTTACTCTTTGATTAGCACCATATTTAGCTTTCAATTTCGCTAATCTTTCGTTAAGAGTATTTATTTCTGCTTCTGTTAAATCTATTGTTGGATCTGGGTTCTCTACTGGTCTTATACTATAATGTTTGAATCCTGCTTCGGCATGAGCCCCATTGCCTGGGGTTTCTATGGCTACTAGATCGAACTCTGCCAGCTGCGATGTTCTTATCCATGAATGTCGAGACGAACTAGATCTACCTTGTACATATCTTCTTATATGCCACCATTCTTCTGCCTCGACCCTGCTATTGGTTTCCCAAACCGATTTTCCATCTAAATCGGGATTGACTTCTCCTCGACTATTAGGAGTAAAGTCTCTTGCTTTCATTTTATCATCGTAGAACCATAAAATTTCAGGATCATAAAAAGGTTTGTCGTTATGAACCAAAATAGTATGCTTTCCAATAGCTACAAAATAAGTATGTACTTCTTCTACGGTAAAATTATAAACAGTAGTGGATTGTTTTGGGATTACTTTTAAAATTGATGTTGGTTTTATCGAACCATCTGCTGTTTCTAATTCATCTTGTTCATTTAAATATTTTGCTGGTACCCACCCTTTGTTTTTAGTTGCAAAAAAATGATTTGGAGTACAAATTACTGATTCTTTATCAATAAATATTTGATATAATTCAGGGGTTTGTCCAGATTTAATATGTTCTACCCTATATGGTTTCAGATTTGAATCGGAATTCATAACTCGTGTAAGAGCCCTGTCATTCACCTTAATTTTTTCAATTGGTACAACCCCTGCCGCAGTAATAATTTTGGTTCCTTTTACAAAACAAGGTTTTCGTTGCTCTACAGATTCTTCTCGTGATTGCTCTTCGCGAGCAGGTTCTTCCCGTGGTTGTTCTTCCCTCGGAGGACGATTAGTTTCATCTGGTACATTTTCGATCTCTTCAGGAATATTCTCTGGTTCTTCACGAGTTGGTTCTTCTCTTGTAGATTCTTCGTTTGCTCGATTCCTGGCATTATCAGCTCTTTCTTGTGCTTCGGTTACATCTTCACCTGCTTTTTCGCTTTCAGTTTTTACCTCTCTGGAGGTTTCTCCCAATGCATCTGGGTCTGCAGCTTCAGGTTCTACGGCTCCTCTTCTGAAACGTTGTACACCCCACTTCATCCCCTTGAAAATTCCTACCAATGCCAAAATAACTCCCAGCAATGTAATATCCTGACCAATCTCTTCTTGTTCTCTTTCCAGTTCTCTTGATGTCGTAGATGTACCCGCCTGAATCAAATCTATCACCAATTTAATTATGGCAAGTACAATAAAAATTATTCCAAAGGTACCTGTATATGACCAAAGCGCTGCTGCAATTGCTGCTATTGGAATTGACGCAGGTAGTGTGATGACACCCGCAGCAACCAGGGCTGCTATTCCCGATGCTATTCCCGATAACAATAACAACCACATGACTATAAACCCAGCTGCATCTCTTAATACCGTAATAATTCTATCTAATGTTCTGAGTGAGAAGTCGAATTCCCTGATGATTTCTTCTATTTGTAACACTATGGCCACAATTGAGTCTATGGGATGAATGATAGGGTGTAAAAATCCCATGATGATGCTTCCCAACGAAAAGTTTTCCCATGCAGAGACCAGGCCTCCCCATATACCTTGTCCCAGATTGCCCCAAAAACCTCTGTTGAATACCTCAAGATCGGCATTGAGTACCGGATCGTTGAGCCCCCCTATAAGTTGTGTGAAACTTACAGCGATTTCTTCATCATCTATATGATCAAAAAGCGATTGCTTTAGTCCTAAACCAGTGATCAAATTCATTAATTCTCCCAGTCCTTCTCCACTTGATTCAAGGATAGTAATCATTTTGGCCTCTTCTGGCTTATCTGACCAATTCATCTCCAGCAAAAGCCTCATTAATCCCAATCTTTGTGCGTTGGTTGCCGAAGCAAAGCTTTGCAAACGCATTACATCTTCATAGCTGGAATTTGGGTTTTCAAGTATGACTTGAATATCTACATCTCCTCCTTCGTTTGTAACGGTGGCCTCTGCCATTGTTCTAACAAGTACGGCATTGAGTTCACTATTATCTACAGCATCAATAAATTTTTGGCGATAACCAACTGCATCAATAAGTGGGAGTACTTCATTAGCTTTGCCCTGAAACCGCAATAAATGAACCGCAGCTCTTTCTTCACTATAATTCACCCAAAGCAAATCCAATAGTATTCTTATCATACCTGCTCTTTGCGCTGCTGTTGATACGCTTAATTCTCCATCGGTTAACTCAACAATTGCGCTGTCATCTTCATCATTGATCAATCTTCTTATTTTTTCTTCTGGTGTTTCTTCTCCGTTTTTTTGAATAATTGGGCTTATATCTTCCTTTCGCTGAATGGGTTGCTCAGACAGCAAATCCTGTGTTGATGGGTTGTGCAGGATATAATCGGGGATCCATTGAGGTTCTGTTCCTCCAAACAATTGTTCTGCTGCAGTACTTGCAGGAGTTACTTCAATATTACGGTAATGTCCTCTTCCTCCTACTAGTTCTCCACTTACCTGTCCTGTTGCTATAACCATAACATGTTCAGATTCTTCTACCCTGCGATGTATCAAAGAAATAATAAACAAATCGGTTTCGTCATAAACTCCCTGAAGTCTATACAATCTCCCTCTTCTATGATCTTCTGTATGAGGAGCCATATCCAGAAACTGCAAAAAGGCGTATGGATCTCTTCCTATGGCTCCTCCTGCCAGTCCTCCCAGAATTCCGCAAGCTACCAATCCCAACCCTGCAGTAGCAATTCCTGTAGCTATACAGATTGACGAAACAGCGGCGGTACCTAATGCTCCTCCTATAAAAGCACCAACCTCTTCTCTTGCTACTCTCGCTCTATTTTCGGGATCTGCATCCAGAATTATATAAATACTTATTCCTGCAGAAACAACCCACAACCCCCGGCCTGCTATTCGCATCCCACCAGGTAGTCTATTGACAAAATTATTGGTTCTTGTAGCAGATGTAATTATAGATGCATTTGATTTTCCTGCAGCTATTAATGATGCATATGTTGGCCTTGCCTGTCTTCTAACGGCATCAACTAATTCTGCTCCTTTTCTTAAAATAGTGCCCCCGGCAATTCTAACATCCAACGCCAATTGATGTCTCATCCCGGCCATTCTTTCTGCAATAACTGCTGCTTGATTTTCAGGAATAGCATCAGATAACATTCTTACAACCTGTCTTCTATCCATATTATTTCCCAGAGCCGCAATTATGTCATCAGCTTGTTGGGTCGGAAGTATTTCTCGAATCATTCTTGCTCTTTCTGCAACAATGCTCGTAATTCCATTATTATAGAGATTTCTAATAATTTCGACAGCTCCTGCTGAATTATTTAATGCAGTTCCTAGGGCAAATACTCCAGCTTGTGCTCTTTGTTCTGGAGTATATTGGCGAAATATTTCGTCTTCTTCAACCAATTCAACTCCAAAATAAGGTCTCCAAACATCTAATAACCTAAGTTCATCAATAAAAATAATCGAATAATCAGCAGATGCATGTCTTATTTCTACAGAAGCATCTCCATATAATTCCTCTGCTATTGCTTCATCAGTATATGGCCCTAATGCTATTGCTCGTGCCGGAGGCCCTGGAATAGAGTCAAACCTAACATTATCTCCAAATACTTCTCTTTGAATCTTGGTTTTTACGGTTGATCCTTGTTGAATCGTATGTGTTAACTCATGTGCTAATAAATGTTTTCCTGAGTTTGTATTGGTGTCATATTTCCCTTCATTAAAATAGATATCACTACCATGAGTAAAGGCTTGTGCGTTCAATTCTTTATTCATTTGTACTGCTTCACTATCTGTATGCACTCTTACATTGCTAAAATCGGCACCAAAAGTACCTCCCATAGAAGATTGCGTGTCAGATGGCAAAGGGCTGCCTCCTCCTTTGGAAGAGTGTAATCGGCTTTGTAAATCGGATGAGGCTTCACTTTGCGCAGCTTCAGATTTTGCTTGTATATTTTCTTCTTCATCCAGAGGAGGAGTATCTCCAACGCTTAATTTTGTTTGAATTTCCTCTTCATTTTCAGAAAGTTCATCTTCTTTTTTTTGTAGTTTTTCTTCTTGCTCGCAAGTGGTACACTTGGGTTGAATTGAGGTAGAAGGGCTTTGAGAAACATCCCCGCCTGGCTTCTGCTCGCCTACAACTCTTGTTGTGTCGCCCTCAAGGGGGGACGTAAATGGTTTTGTTTGTACTTCAGGTTCTGGTTCGACATTGCTTTCAAAAATGGGTTTGCGTTGTAGTTCTAACTCATTTTCTGAAACTTCATCATCTTTCTTTTGTAGTTTCTCTTCTTGCTCGCAAGTAGTACATTTGGGTTGAATTGAGGTAGAAGGGCTCTTTTGTGCAACATCCCCGCCTGGCTTCTGCTCGCTCACAACGCTCGTTGTACTGCTTTCAAAGGGGGAATAACCACTCTTTGAAGAGTCACTTAGCCTTTGTACTACTTTATCGGCCATAGCATCTGCTTCAACTTCGTATTTGTCATTGGGCTGGCCTATAGTGAGGCTGCCTGACGGCGAGGCAGGTTTAGGTTGTACAGTGGTTGGACTGAAAAAAGGTTCTGAAGCTTCATTGGATTTTGAGAAAAAGCTGCCTTCCCCTTCTTTAGTAAAGAAAGGTTCCCGTTTGGCCTGGATCTGGTTTTGAGCCGTGCCGCTTTTTTGTGCTTCAGCTGTTTTCAATGCGCGCCTATATCTTTTATTTTTTAATAGTTATCTGTCTTTTGTTGTATCTGTTTTTACCCGAAACGGAATGATTTTGTTACTTAAAAAGTAATTTGTCTTAGGATTTTCCCAATGAATTCTATTGATTTGTTGTTTTAATTTTACCGTGTCTTTTAAAGCAGAAGGATCTTTCTTAATTGCTTTTTGTATGGTTGCAACTGTTTTTATTTCTTCAAGGGTTTGTATATTGTCTATAATCCTTTGTTGATCTATCAATGCCAGGCTGTCCTGAGATGTATCTTTAACAACTTCATCTTTGTCCTTGATTGCCTTATTGGTCAAATCAATTACCTTCTCGGAATTACCGAGCAACAAATTGGCCTCGGCAACCGCTTTTATGTCTTCTATATCTGTAGCTCTTTTTTCAAGTTTTTCTGTAATTTTTAGTAGTTTTTTTTGTGCTATAGAATCATTGGGGTTTTCTATTACTTTATTTGAAAACTTCCGCAGGGCAAATTTGTCTTTTTCGATTTGTATTTCTTGTATACTCGGATAAGCAATCATGATGATAGGTATCGGAAAAAAGAACAATAATTTTTTGAGGTCACCCTTCTTAAGGATGAAATATACCAATCCTGCACATAGTAGCATAAATAGAAATATCCCTAAAAAGAGCAATACTATTTCATACAGGTAGAGATTATCGAATATGGATTTCATACTTTCTGATTTTAAATCATCTCCATGCTACTTTTAACAACTCTTTCATCCATGGGAGTTTGATCAAACTTATATTCCAGGGTAGTCTGTCTAGCAGAATATCCAGGGTTTTTTGTTCTACCAGCAGTTTCCATCCTGTTTGTTCTTGCTCCAGTTTTCCCTGCCGGATTAAAAATCCTTCCCGCAATCCATCTGGAGATGTGCCTCCCAATGCGCCCCAGTGTTCTATAACCGCTTGCAGTAGATTGTTGGCTTCTTCTTTTTCTTCTTCGGTTAACTCAATAGTGTGATCCAAAGGCATATTTACAGGCATTTCACAAAGAAACTTTGGCAAGACCATTTCATATTCTTTTGGTTGCTCTTCGCCGGTTGCCAAAAAATGCAACAGCATCACTGCTTTACTTCGTGAATGAGTGTCTTTAAAATCTTTTTCTTCGGTAAGGTTTAATTTCTTAAAAAAAGAACTCAAAAATGGATGCAATAACACCATCCCTGCATTATTAAAAAACTGAGGACACTCTATTTGTTGTTCATTAATTTCTTCGCCCTCTATTTGCTCATTTTTCAGATCTTCAACTTTTGTGACATCTTTTATGATATGAGGATGAACCTCTGAAGGTATCTGGATTGCTGCTTCTTTGAATATTTCTTGTAAAAAAGAATACTTACTATCAACTTCGGTAGTTAATATCCTTTGTACTTCCGTTTGATTAATGATTGCTATTATCGATGGAAGTTTGCTTACTTTTATCCCCAGCGAAATACTATCCAGTTTTTTTCTCTCAAGGATTACCGTGCTAAAGATATCCCGCCATATCTCTATCTCCAAAACCCTGTTATCTATTGTTATTGATGTTGATTTTGGAGAAACCTCTTTAAAAAGGAGTTTTATTTCTTTAAATAGCTGTAATAGGTTGCTTTGCGAAAATCCCGTATATAACTCAATTATCGATTTTAAATCTTTGGCTTTATGTTGTAAGACTAATCGCTGCAATGCCACTGGATATTTTTTGAGAGTATTTTCTAATATGGTAACTGCATCCAGATCTAATCCAAGGGTCTCCAAAACCAGGGTAATCCAGTTTGGATCGGGAGAAATAGCATACGAAGGCAAGGTCCCTTTTTGCAACCAATGCAGCCATATATCAAAATAGTGTCTTCGTAAAGATTTATGGGTGTTGGTGTTTTTTGACAGCGTACTGTCTTTTTGAAATTCTTTGCTTTTTAATGCCTCCTTGTTTTTGAAAAACTCCTGATAAAAATCGGGCTTCTTCGCATTAACTGATAAATTCTTACGATCCTTCAGAGGGAATTTATCCTCACTATCCTTTCTGTAGTATCGAGAACCTCCTCCCTGAGATTGTATGTGCTGTAAACTATATTTTATACTTTCTTCTACGAGTACCATTATTTTGCTAACGATCTCATCGGTATCCTTACCGTTAAGTTCAATGCTGCCGAGATCTATTTCTATGGTATCCAGATATACTACTTTATCCTCGGGAACCATAGTATCAAAAAGATCATTCATAGCAGGAACTAGTTCTTTCCAAACCAATTCGCTCATTGTTTGTTGTATGGCATAGGCATCTTTTGAAGAATCTATCTCCAACTGTAAGATTTGTTTTCCTATAAGATGCATATTTGCCATATGTTATTTCAATAATTTTTGGATCTGTGCCAAAGGAGCTGCATTTGCCAAAGATCCCAGTTCGTCACTTTTCCAGTTGCTGTACACTTCTTTTAACGATAGTCCTTTTTTCTTCAAGCTTGTTAGACAGCTCTTCAAATGGTCAATATCTTCCTTTTTGATCGCTTCTTTTTCATCTAAAACCAACTTGTCTAGCAGGTGCCAGGTGGCATTTTTTAGCAATTCAATAAAAACTTCCAAATTATTGTCCTTTTGCAAGCTGTATTTGTTAAAAAAGTCTACCAATTCTTTATATGCAGTTATGGTGGGTGTATTTTCCAGGAAAAATACCGCACGTTCATAGCTTTTGGTCTTTACCATATTGGTATCGGCAGCAGCTTTTATATTGGCAAGGTATTTTGGTTTTCTTTTTCGGATGTTGGTCAATATATCTTTTACTGTTGTCTTGGGTGTTGTTTTTTTTGCGGCTTCCTTTTTAGGTGTCGTTTTTTTTGTGGATGTTTTTTTGACTACAGGTTTTTTTACCGGTGTTTTTTTCTCGGTGCTACTTTGTGCTTTTTTTGGCTGTTCTTTTACTCTTTTGGTCTTTGGTGTTTCTTTTTTGGAAACAGCTACTTTTTTAACCGGCTTTTTTTTCTGGGCAGCAGTTTTGGTAGCGGGTTTTGCTTCAATCACTGCAGTGGCAGCGATATCGACTCCCGGTGTTTCCTGAGGATCGGGAATATCTGGCGGGCAATATCCCCAGAAAATACTACCCTGGCTATCTTCTGGTAGTACCATTCTATCATCATTACCATTGCAGTTGCAGTCACCTTGTGCTCCTGGTATTGACGGACATGGGGATTCTGATTGCAAGTCTCTTATACATTCTGCGAGCAAGCAATTGATCGTTCGCCCATCGAGATCACATCCTGGTGCTGAAGGATCTTGTTTCCACACCAGCCATTTTCTATAGGTCTCTTCAAACTTGCACATATCTCTGGGGCTTAGCCATAAAATATGCAGTCCTACCAAGGCTGGTACTTCTTTATACAAAAAGTTCTCAAAAGCTTCTCTATCTTCTTTGGTCCTAAATCGTTTTGCCCAGGATGGCAATACAAGGGTAGCCCAAAAAGAATAGGGATCGCTCCCCGGCACATAATGAATCTTAAGCGGTTCGGATACCGCACAGGGATCATCCTTATCCATATCAGGATGCCATTCGATTGCGCAATCATCATCGGGGCAAACAGGTAATAAACAACTTACTTCAACTCGATTTCCGTCTGCATCATTAAAAACATCTTTACATTCACCTTCTTTTTTTGGTCGTAATAAAATATGCTCCAGCAGATGCATCCCTACATCGGTTACACAGTTTTTTGTAAGTTCGATCGCATCTTTTACCTCCTGCAGACTATCATATTGTTGTGGGTGATAGGCCAGTTCTCTTTGCTTGTTGATGATTTGAAAAGAATACGGGCCATATTCTGAAGTTTCTGTACATTCTGCGGTATATGATCTATCGATAATGATGCTTGAAAATTCAATAAATGCCTGCAATGCTTCAGTACAACAATGGTAGTAGTTACTGCTCATAAAGGGATATGGTTCCTGACAGGGATCATCATTGGTTATCACATCGGTACAACCACAAGGCTGCAATCCATCTGGTGTGGTAACGATATCATTGTCTGACCAGTACAAGCGATAGCAATAGCCGGTATCTGTTTTGTAAACCGGAAAATAATTGGTAAGGTCTTGCACAATTTCATAGCTGAAATTATACTCATCAATAAGATTATATACCCTGCGATCATCTTTGTATTTTTCTTTCAGAAAGGACTTTATAGCTGCATTTCGATTTTGTTTATCTACCTTATCGGCTTGTATCAAGCTCTCTCTTAAGCACAGCATAAAATCACAAAACTGCTTATCACTATATCCATATCCTATCCAGTACAAAAAATCTCCTCCCGGACGGGTACTTCCTCCGTCTGAAGGTTTTTCTACAATGTACTGGTTCCAATCCAGGTTCTCGAGCCTAGAAATCCAACTGTTCATTTGCTCATCTCTTTCTTTTGAAGCATTGTAATGACAGTTGTGATCGGACACAAAATATGCAGGAGATACCACTTTAAATTTCCAATAATTGCTATCGCAAACCGGGATATAATTTTTATCCTCTTCGGCAGCATAGACAAATTCTCTCACCCCGCCCGGAATACAATTTTGACAATTATCGGTAGTATTGGGATAGCTATCATCCCACGCTTGCTCGTCTGAATCGAATTCAAAGATACTTTCTGCCAAAACTTCGACTAGTCCCACATAATAATCACCTTTTTCACAAAATATGCGGCAATTATTGGCCGTTCCTGCCAGATTATAAAAATGTTGATATGCACCTATCGCTTTTTGGAGTGCATCATAACTATATACACTTTCCCATAACAGGCTTCCCAAAAAATCTATTTCGGTATCGATAGTACATCCTGTTTCACTAAAAATAACTTCGGGTTTGGTTACTTTATATCGATAGGAGATTTGATCATTCTCATCAGTAATTTTGTAGATAGGAAACAGATCTGCCAGCTTCGTATAATACTCGATTACATTTTTTTCTCTAGCTTCAATATCTTGCCTGATCTTTTCAGGAATTACTACAATAAAGGATGCATCGTTACAGGATTTATCTTCATCAGTTTTGTAGACTTCATCAATACTTATACTGCAATCATGATCCTTGAGAGGATCGTTTTCTCCACCAGGGGTGTCATTATCATCTTTACAATTGTTATATGTATTGTATGCTATTTCTTTTCTGGCAATTTCAATAACATCCAACCAATTTTTATGCCAGGCAGCTTCGGCTTCTTCATAAGTATCATATCCTACATAACTGATCAACACAAATTCATTGTTTTTATCATCTTTAAAACATACCTGATAATGGTATTTGTTGGGACTCTTTTCCGGACAGACCACAATTTCCTTTGCAGGGCATTGTTTCAGGTTTATAGGCGGGGTAGCATCACAAATAATTGATTTTATATGCTCTGCCAGAGATCTGTTTGGGCATCGATACGGGCTTGTGGCTAAAGGAGCATTCTTTTTGTAAAACCTCCACTCGTATCGCCCTTCCTGATTTTCAACCATCTCCCTGTTTATATAAGCTTCTTTTACCTCCAGATTTTTTGTATACATAGTATTTGCATACTCAATGACTGCTTTGGCTTTTATGGGGGATGCTTTGGTCCCTTCTTTGGTATACTGGGTGGCAATCTCTGTTTTTTTATCAGATTTGTTAAGTATAAATTCGTGAGTACCTTTTGAAGTGGATTTAAATGACAGTGCGGGCAACTCTTTCATAAAAGCTGTATAGGCTTTTGATGCTTCTTCACGAGTTGTAAAAGTATCGGTACTTATGAATAGCGGTTCTAAATCATTTTGTGCGTTACTTGTTCCATAGATAAATTTGTACTGTGCCGGTGTAGCTACTGCGCTAAATTCATAACAATGTGGCTTAAACAGTTCATTATTCGATTTTATTGCTTCGGCAACCACTACTTTATCAAAATCGGCCTGTGCCCTGGCTTTTGAAGAGAACTCTGTAGCAGATTGTAGTATTTTTTTCTCATTATCCAGTAATGACCACACATATCTTCTGGGTTCTTCTTTTACAAAAACAGGAAGTTTGTTGCTTTTGAAATAGCGGATCATCGCATTTAATGCCTTAGTACGATCGGCTGCAGTTTCAAAATGATCGGGTGGCAAGGCCAAAAATGAATCATACTGATCACGTAATATAAAATTATATTCTGGATTGCCCTGATCCCCGGAAAGTAAATAATTCTTTTTATTTTCACCCTGTTTAAAGATATTCTCAAGTTGTTGCAATGCTTCTTTTTCTGTATTGTATACGCAATTGCTTATCAAAACAGCTGTGCTGTCTTTTCCTACTATCTGAAACCCAAACTTATTGCGTTCTTTGTCATACTCAGGTTTTGTGTTTCTATTGCTAAAAACGGTGACGCACTCTTCGATGATAGTGGCAGCTTCTTTTTGAGCAGGGTCTATGGTATTGGAAACAGCGATGATATTTCCTTTTTCGTTTTTAACTTCAATTTTAAGGGATGCTCCTTCTTCTTTAACCACATAATTCTTTGCACCACTTCCCAATACTTTTGCTTGTCTCCAGCCAGCTACGGCTTTATAAGCATCAGGGTAATAATCTACTCCTGAGATCGAAATATCTTCATTGATGGCAAGCCTCCATTTCAGGGCAACTTCATGAACAGTGAGATAATTATTGAGCTTTGCCTCACGTACCATATGGTCCCAGGCATCATCATACACCTCGAACACCTGCTCACTTGAGGATGTTTCTTTGGTATGTATTTCGTTTACATGCCATTTCCAGGTAATCAGTGTTTGGATATCACAATCTAAGGCATTTACATTAAGGAAATTATTGTTATCATCCAGAGGCAACAAACGATATTCTTTTTCTTCAGCTGCTTTGATTTTTATGGTTTGCGTGTTGATATTTTTAACAAAGTCTTCTTTTTTGTCGAGTGCTGCTTTTTCAGACCGCATCTTCATACTCTTACTTTCTACCACTACTTCTTTTTCTGTATTACACAATTGCTGATGGTAATGGTATTTGGTAATAATGATATTTTCTTCGGCCGGTTGTTCAGAAAATATACGGTGCATGGCATGGGCGTCAAACCCGTTCAGGCTTTTTTCTAGTTGTTTATACGTATCCGGATTACGTAGTTGTTTTAATACTTTTTGTGCGGCATCACTTAATTCTTCTTTGGTTTCATATCCTGTATTGCTTCTGAAAAATGTATTGCCAGACTCATCGTTTAATACCAGTCTGAAGCTTTGTACGACTTCAAAATTGCAGAGGTTACGGCGCTCATAATTACTGATTCCTGATAATAAAGACACTCGCTTTTCAAAACCCGAAACATTATTTGTATTCCAGGACGGTTCTAAATAGTTGAATGCCTTACCTCTGTTTCTGCCAACTTCTGCAAACTCATTGATGTATATGGATTGGCTATCGATCTCATCATCAATTTCAGCTTCAGCACTTATATTATTTTGATATTGCAGTAAAGTATAGTCTGTGAATTCTTCTCCGAACCTGGCTAGCAGATGATCCAGGAATTGTTTTCGCCGTATGGCATATTCATCCTTATCTTCGGTTAATTCCTGAATTAAATCAATATATGATAAAGGACTGTAAGTGATGTCAAAATAATGGCTATCTGGCAAGATCGTATCGGAAGCATCGGTTACCAGATGATAACTTTGAGACATTGTACCTATAAAAGCTACTTTTTTTGCTTCTTTTCGGGCTTCACTTTCAGAAATATATCGCTTTATACCGATCATCAGGATATCATCGGGAAGGCCTGCCTGAATGACAAAAAAGTATCCTCTCTTATCTGATAGAACTTCTATCGTATACTGCTCATTAAAGAAAGAATCTACCAGCTGATTGATATAAATGTTGCGCACCCCTACAGAGGAAAAACTGAACAAATCCACCAGGCCTTTTTTATCATTACAGTAATCACCGATAGTAAATTCGATGGATGGATTATTTTGCAGCTTTTCTTTACTGGTTTTCCATTGTTCATTATTTGATACCGGAACCGCTAATTGAGAACCTGCTGGTACAGTTTCATTGGGATCATAAAACCGCAGTAATTCTTGCAGCCCTGGCACCGTTTCCGGAATTTGAGTAAAATAGGTCTGCTTTTCCTCTTCACTTCTTTGATTTTCAGGCTTCAGGGAAAATAAAGATCTGATATTGGCCAGCTGTGAGGTATAATTAGCCAGCATTTGATCATAAAACATCAGATATCCTTTGAGTTGTAATGCCTGGGTTTTTCGCAATAAGGTGGCACTTTCTGGCAGGCCATCTTCTCCGATACCATACACTACCGGAAAATCGTTTTGAACAGCATAGTATTCACTCAGGTCTTCGCGATACCTTCCCAAAGGGATGCTGGTATCCAGGCTGCTCAATGGCATTGTGAACTTTTTATTGAAGGAAAGTGTTTTATGTATTGCTGTCTTATCCAGCCTTAAAAGCCCTTCTTTATTGTACAGGTCGATACAGGTTTCATCCATAGAGAACACAGGCACAAACCCTTCTTCAATTCGATTTCCTTCAATCCAATCATAAGAAGGTACATTTATAGGATCCCCGCCATTGATCGTGATTTTCTTTATTTTCCGAACTCCTTCAATATTCAGGACAACCTTGTATGCATCAGAAAGGTTAAACTGTTTTTTTCTATCGAAATTCTCAAGTTCTTCTGTGTCTAAAAACCCAAAACTTTGGGTTCTGTAGGGGCGGCCAGAGAAAATATCTTCTATTGCTTTTCCTTTATCCAATAGTTCACTAAGTGTATAGTAATTGATCTCGGGTTGAATAAAATGCTTCAGTGCCGTGAAAATCTCTGTATACACTTTTTCGGCAACATAACCCGGATGCAGTTCTGCTTCGAGGCATATTCCAAAATCTAGGGGTTGCAGAATAACGATCTTATCGACAAAATCTTCACATAAATTTCTGTAGTTGGCAAGTGTCTTTTTTACTTCCGCTTTAAGTTCGGCATCATGTATCCCTTCTTCTTTCTCAATATAGACTTTATACAATCCATTAAGGTGAATTTTTCTAAATTCCTCACTTAGCCTGGATGCACTGGAAGAAGATGACCCCTGATCACAAGATAGCGTATTGTTGTCTATATCCAGATACAAATTCGTTTCCTGATCGGTGGGTTCCAGCCAGGCATTACGAACGCCTTCAATTTCCAATACTAATTTTCTATAATCTGTTACAGTAACCGGATTAATTGTTAATATCTCCAGAGGAGTAAGAAAGTTATCATCTTTTTCCTGATGGTTTTGAATTGCTATCAGATCTTCGAAAGGAAGGTTTGTTTTATATCCCAAATCTATCAGAGCATACACCAAAACCTCAAGAATAGTGATCCCGGGGTCGTGTACGTTATGGTCTGTCCATATTTTGCCCGAAAGGTTGCCTATATGTTCTAGTCCTTCTCTTCTTAGTTTTTCAAAATCTAAATACTCCGGTAGATTCGGATCCTCTAGTTTGATAACAGATATTTCGTTATTTACTGTTTCTGACATATCCACTTAATTCTGATCATTTAATGTACTGCTTAGGGTTTGGTATGAAGGATTGTCACTTCCTGTCTGGTCCAGGCACTTTTCTTCATCAATCGTTACGGAAATTTTTCCTGCGGTAAGAATAGAGCGTGCAGTAAGGGGTTTGATGACAGCTCCTTTTTGCGCTCCTTCTCCGTTTAATTCTAAATTCACTATAAAGTCTACATAATCAAGTTTTTCTACAAAACCTACCACATCAGAAAATAGGAGTGATTGCCCAAAGGCAATTTTTTCTGAACCTCCCAAAAACCAGGGTGCTAATAAATTGGTAAGGTCTTCTTTGAGTTTTTGTTTATAAAAATTCTCAGACTTTCCCCGATACAATCGCACAGAAATAGTCACATCTATATATTCATATCTGGGGTTCATCACTTTGATTCTTGCAAAGGGTGAATTTTTTTTCCTTAAATGATCTGCAATTTTTTCTAACAGACTTACCGGTGCTTTGGGTTCTAGCTGATTTCCTGCCATGAGCTTGGTTAAATCGGGTATCACCGTGACTATTACATAGCCCGGTGCAATCTCAAGATCTCGCTGATACTCGATAGCCGATAATCCCATGGTATGACTGATACATTTTGCTTTGTATATTTCAGGAAAACCTTCTAATACAATCTTCTCATAATCATTTATCATCAATGCCCGGCCCTTATGTTTGAGATGTTCGCTTACCCGAACGTAGAAATGTCCTTCGGCTTCCGGCCTTCTTCCGCCAAAAGAAGGGTATAGTTGTGTTACTTTTTTTATGCTAAAATCGCCTTCAACCAATTTTGAGATACTACCTTCTGCTAAAGCACCCTCCAGCCTGCTGGTATCGTTTAATTCACCTAAACGGGCCGAAGCATTGGCCGCCTGTGTATGAATACCAATAGTCTCTGCCACTGCCATTGCATTGACTGGTGTTGTAAGCCTGATCCAATACAAACCATCTGGCATCAATGTATTTCCGATTCGGTTCATATCGGCAGGTACAGCAATAGTAACAATTCCTGAAACAGTTAAACCATCTGTTTCATCGGAAATGATGTCAAAATCGGGTTTAAGGATTTCCCAGTTGTTATTTTTTAAATAATGCCAATCGATCTCGGCGCGATCCATTTCTGAATTTGCGGTTGCCTCTGCCAGCTGAAACAGTATCGACAGGTTTCCTCCCGGAATCAAGTTCTCGATACCAATAAACAAAGTTCCTTCTTTGTCTATAAATGGGAAAAGTGTCGGGGTATCGTTAATATCTTCGAGCTTCGAGGTATTTTCGAAAGGATGCAAGTGAATGATGTGCATATCCTCTTTTTCTGCCGTAGCCGAATAATCGACAAATAGATTTTTGATCGTTGGGGTCCAGGGTTCGTTGGGAATCAATGCCTGATATGCCTCATTTTGAAGAAATTCTAAAATATTGGTGTCTCCCAAAGCAACATCCAGCTGATCTAGTGCTGTAATCACATTTTCTACCTGGTCTTCTATTCCATCGGTACCATTTACTTGTCCCAATATATCGGTGATAAAGGCATCGATTGCATCTGTTGCAGTTACGGCTGCCTCATCAGAATCATCGTTAAACTCCTCTACGGCGTTTTTCTTGATTAAAAAATCTGTTACCAACCCTCCTATTTGATCCAGATCGGTTACCCCTTCAAGATCACCTTGAAAACTGGCCAAATCCCCCTGGATATATTGCTTTACATCTGCTATTCTGTCTCTTATGGTTTGTATCGTAGCCAGAGCGGCTGGTTTATCATCATTTATAAAGGTTATCAGATCTTCTACTCCTTGCTTGGCACTATCTGCAGATCCTTTGGCCGCATCCAGTGAATTGTTTACTCCTCCCGAATCATTAAAAAAATCTAATCTTGCAGTTATCACCGTTTTATTGGTTCCATTGATATAGATGGCATCTGTAAGCTTCACATTCTGGCTAGAATATGCATAAGCCAGCATTTGCCTGGCCAGTACAAAAGGATATTCTCTATGTAAGAAATCCTGATCGGCCAGTGTAAATCTTAAAAAGCCATTTTGAGAATTCTTGAAAAAGTCGATCGGCTGATCATAATCTACAAATCTTCTGTTGAGGTTATTGTTTTTTACCTCCCAGCCATAAAAGGTAGTATCGCAGATCAACGATTCAAAATCATCGGCGGTTGTTTTAAAAAGTTCTTGTTTTTCGATATCGAACCAACTTCCGTCATTTAATTGATCGATTTTTACCTGAAATTTTTCTTCATCCAGCCCAAAGTTTTGCTCCTCGGGTTCTGGATCTGGATCTGGTACCGTCTTTAGATATGCTTTGTAGTAGTCATGAAAACTGGTAGGCTTATCTTTCCATTCCATATTCACTCGTACCGCATTCCATTTTTTGAATAATATTTCTTTGCTTCCTATATAGAAACTTTGCCCTAAAAGTGCAACCTCTTCATTTACAGGAGGGCTATTAGGGTCGGGGTTTAAAACAGCTTGATTCATAGGATCAAATGCAGGAACATTGGGCCTAAGGCCAAAGGGAAATATCTGACTGTTGATATCTAATGCACCTTCATCATTTTGTACAATCAGGTCTTTCATTCCACAAACATTCACATTGATCCTTGCATCTAGTAGCCCAAACTGTCTGAAAAAGTGATATGGAGAAAATTTTATAGTTTCTGAATCACTTTTGGGCTGTTTTTTCAGATCACAGGGGTCAGGTGGAAAGCTTGTCGGATCTTTTTTGATATAACTGAATTCATTTAATTCAATCTTTACAACCGGCAGCGATTCTTGTACATCAATTTTTTCTTCAAGATTTTCTTCACTGAAAAATGTTACTGCAGGAAAATCAAGTTCAAAATCAATCTGAATCTTAAAATCAAAAATATTGGATACCGATGCTATAAAAACAGTTACATTTTCTGGTGTGGGTGCTAACCACTCTTTTTCACCACTAAATCTGAATGTAAATAAAGGGGTATTTAAAACTCTAACCTCAGATTCTAATGGATTAAAAAGGGCTTGTATGTCATTCTGAAGTGCCTGCGAGAAAATTTCCGTATTATCTTCTGGGTTTGTTGTGACCAGAAACGCATCTAAATCCTCTTTGAAGATGACATCATTCTTCTTTTTTTCAATAAGATTTTTAAAACTTTTTTGGGCCAGAGCTACTTGGGCAAAACCTTCTGGCAGTAAATTTTCGAAACTGTTAAAAATAGTATCTGTAACGGTATATGCTGTTTTAATATCGTATATACCGCTTACTTCTTCTATAAAATTGTAATCTGCTTTACATTTTAGCAGGATATTAACTGTTCTTTCTCCTTCTTGCAGCAATAACACCGGTGAGGCCAACACAAATCCCAAACGTGCCTTTGGGTGTGGTTGGGCTTCATCATTTCCTTCTTCTTTATATTTACTGAATTTGGACCCTAAAGTAGCCCAGTTTACCGGCTGTTCTTTTTCAAATGCTTTTCCCAGTCCGTCTGAAGAGTTTGCTACTGGAGCTGTATATACTCCTTCTATATATGATGTTGAATGATCTCTTACGGTATGCAGAGCAACGGTACGCACATCTTTTATTTGTGCCTTATCGATAATAATTTCCTGATCCAATCCAAACTGGATATCCTGGTTATTGCTATCCTTGCCATTTTTAAGCAACAGGCCTTCCTGCAAGGGATATTCATTAAGATGCTTGGCAATTTCGAAAACTATATGGGCTTTGTCTGGTACCGCTGCTTTTGGAATAATTTTCAGCACTCGCTCGTAGAAAAAATCCAAATGTTTTGTGCTCAGTTCATTGATATTTCCCTGCAGGTGATTAAACAACTCCAGAAAGGTAAAAAGTAGTGCCAGATGAGGTTGATGCTTCTTTTGTAAGGACTCTTCCAAAGGACGTAAGCTTTCTTCAATAAAATCGGGTGCCGTTTCTACAATATCTCTAAAACCACCCAGGAATTGGTAAAATATGGTATTTAATTGCTCTGCTGCCTTCAGGAAAGCTTCTTTATGTCCTTTTTTAACTTTCTTTATACATATATTAAAAGCATATATTTCATCGACTTTTAACTGCCAGGGTGGTGCCATATATTCCATAAAACTTTCTTTGCAAACGCATAAAAAAGTTACGCTGGCATTATATATTGAAATGAATGATTTTAATGGCTCTATAAAAGATGATTTTAAGATTCCCAGAAGTGGAGTGGTAAAACTATTCTGCGCAGCCTCTACTACTTTGAACAGCGTTGTTATTGGCACAATTATTTTGTTTAGCACAAAATGCAACAGGGATTCCAGTGATTGTTTTGAAGGGTTTTGTTTTGCCTCATTATATAGCAGTATAAACTGCTTATCCAAATCATCGATTGATATTTTACTTAATACCGCCAATTGAAAAGGTAAACTATTTTTAAAGAAACCCGACCAATTGTCTAATTCCTGATATTCACCTTCTCTATCATTTTTGGCATATTCATAGAAATTAATTTGTAATGCATATTTGCTTATGATGTTAAGCCTATCTGCCAGAGTTTTCCCGTCTATGGGTGCTATATCAGCTTGTAATGCCCCGATAACACGGGTTCTTTGACTGGTCCCTGTTCGGTTTTTTAAGGGATGTGATATGTTGGATGGTTTCTTCATCTACTTAATTTTTATATCCCTTGATCTGCTTCTCTAAGATAGAAATCATATACAAAATTGTATCTTGTGTTGGTCCCTTCAATCTGGTAATGTACAGTGATTCGCAGTAATCCTTCAATCAATTCAAAAGAATCGGCTTCAGTAATATCAATTCTTTCCAGTTTTATTCTGGATTCATAATATAAAATAGCGCGTTCTACCAGATCTTTTAAAAACCCTATTAATGAGTTATCTATACTTTCGAACTGATAATCTTTAAGATTGCAACCATAATCTGCTTGCATCACGCGTTCTCCCAGACTGGTAGAAAGCAATATCTCTAAACTTTGCTCGATATCTTTTTCGGCACTCACCATCGTTGTGGTTTCACTTTTTTTATCAAAAGAGGGTGGAAAAGACCATCCTGTGCCTAAATATGCTTTATTATTTGTATTCATTCTTTCTTTTTTATCCTCCAATCATTACGGTTGGAAAGCCTTGAACGATAACTCCTGCATGTGCGGTGGTATCTCCTATTCGTGCTGCAGGTTTACCTCCAATTAAAACGGTTCCCGAACCTTTGACAATCACATCAGGAGGTCCCACACATACGCACATGTCCCCAACTACTGCTGCGGGTTGCCCACCAATTAACACGGTGGGTACCGATGGCCCTGCTATAGGCCCACCTACATGAGGGACTACTCCTGTGACTGCCGGACAGGTATGCATATCTGCTATTCGTGCTGCTGGTGGCATTATCGTATTTTTTATTAATTAATATTTACTAAAGACCCTTTGATCTCTGTGATTCCGTCTGCTGAAACTTTGGTGGTTGCTCCTTTTATTTCCATGCTGGCATCTGCGGTAGCCGATATCTTTTTTGCCTCCAGGGTCATATTCATTCCTGCTTTGATATTTATATTTCCTGTGGCTTCAATCTTAATATCTCCGGGGCTATTTACCGAGATCCCATCAGGGTCCATTACCGCTATATTTTTGTTTTGATCTTCTATGGTAATCGAGGTAGTATCCTCATCCAGTACAATTCTATTTCCTGCCGGGGTATCTATGGTTATAGTTTTGGTTTCATCGTGAAAATGCAACCGCATTCCCGAGCGGGTAAAAATCCCTTTTTCGTGATTTACATCCTGTGCTGTTATGGGTGCTGGTTTTGCACTACTGTTTACCATGCCCAAAACCACTGCATCACGAGGATCATCATTGATGAATCCTACGATGACTTCATCTTCAATTTCAGGGAGGAAAAAAGAACCTCTCCCTGCTACTCCCTGATCTGCTGTACCTGCATCTAAGGTTGCAATACGTGCCCATACTCCTCTTGCCGAGTTATCAACAATCGGTAGTCTTACCAATATTCTGTTTTCACCTTCGGGATCATCTTGTAGTTGTACCACTTTTCCTATTTGTAATCCATTGATTGCAGGAACTAATCCTGAAGCTTTTATGTCTATAATGTCTTTATTGATCTGCGAAAAACAATCGGGTTTTAATCCAAATTGTACCTGCGTATACCAGGATCCGTTATATACATCGTGCCGTATGGCCGAAACATAGGCTTTACCGGCAAATCTGGCTCCTAAGCCTTGTAACTCTATCAATTGCCCGGGCTTGATCTCTCCAAAACCGATAAATTTTGCCCGGCCGCGAATTTTTGCCAGCCTGCTGGTTTGCATCCTGGATTTGGTCCATTCCTGTAATTCTTCAACGATAGCCTGACCAGAATGCCTAAGTTCAAATTTTTCCGGGCTTATGGTTCCTGCCAGTTGTTGCCCTTCTACATTTCCCAATTCATTGATCGGCACACTATCTGTGACATGTTCAAACAAGGTTTGCCCTCCATAATCCCATGATTTTGCTTCTACCGATTTCCATTGATGCCGGGCATCCATTTCGGCTTCAAAATCAATTAATGTAGATCCAAACAGTACTGCTACTGCAGCATCTTCGCTGGTTTCTGGCGCTTTTATATTCACTTTACCATCATCGACCATCACCAACTTTGCGTTGGCTTCGGCTCGTAGTAATAAAAAATCCCAATCGGTAACATGGTATTGTACCATTTCGAGATGGGTGATACTTGTTGCCTCAACTTCTTTACCTAATCCAGAATACCTGCCGATCACTTCTTCCATGATCTCGCTATCTTTTTTCTCTTCGTAGTAGTAATTATGTCTTCCTATTGTCATTTTTACCACTTCGTCCCTACAATCCAGAATCAGTTCTGTTTCGCCACTTTCTTTGACCTTTATAGCATGCTTTATAATAATGCCTTTAAACAATTGGTTGTTTTTATTGTCACGACCAATTTTTACTGTAATAGATTTACCAGGTAAGAACTCTTCTTTTTCACTTATCGTAAAAGTTTCTTCAGCAGCATCCCCATCTTTCATGATGATTCTTGCAGTAGGTATTTTATTTATTTCTTTTGAAATAGATATAGACGTTACCTGATAGCCAGGATCTACCAGTTTACCATCTATCACCAAATCAAATGTTGCAACGTTATACGATACATCTACTGGTATTTCTCTATCTTTCATATTTTTGAATTCATTATTTTTTATCCCGATACCTATCGGTACGCCAACACTTATTTGCGGTCATTATCAACTTACATGTTATGGCTCGTTTCATACGCCTGTTTTGTCTAATGGCGGAAAAACTAATTCTACTCCCGGAGTAACTTTTCGAAAAGAAGTTAGGCCGTTGGCTCTTGCGATTTGCGTGGTGAACTTAGCATCATTATAAATTTTGTATGTCATTAAGTCCAGTCTGTCTGCGGCCTTCACTTGCCTGACCTGCGTGAGGTCTGGAGATTCTTTCTTTTCTCTGGCTACCCGTTCTTTTTGAGCTATGTAGTTTAAAAAAGTGGCACTTACTTTAATCCTAAGTGGATCTCCATTGGGTTTAAAAAGGTTATAATTAAGATCCAGATTAGAAAGAATACAAGGAAACATGAACTCCCCCCATTGCACCTGCAGAAAATGAGGGCGGTGTATTTCGCCATTCATACTATACACGGCATTCATAAAAATTTTCAGTTCTTCTTTTACAGAACCGCTACCGTTATATTTGTACCCTTCGATGGTATTGGTACCATCAAAAATGAAATCCAGCTTCAATTCTTCTGGGGCAGTAGCTTTATAATCTGGATTCGTGCCCTGATTCCCTTGCCCTTGCTGCTGGTTGAGCTCTACTTTAAAATTCTGCGTAAAGCTTTCTGGGTTAATCGGCAGTGAAATCGGATTAGGACTGATCGCAGACTTTGTCTGAAAACCCTCATCGTCATATGCATGGATTAAAACTTTTATTAACTGGCCGGTTTCTTCCATTATCTTTCTGATTTTTCTTTTATGATTTCAAAAACCTTATCGACAATTTCATTGATACTGGATTCTCCCATTTTACCGGTCGTTCTGCTTTGACCAGCGGTGCTACTGTTTTTATTATTCACCGTTGCTTTGATGATCAATTCTCTGATTTCTAATGGCATCTCACTATCATTTTTAACTTATTCCTACTAGTTTGAAATGGTTATAATTAAGTTCTAAGGTCTCGATTAGCACTGCACCTTTCTCGGCATTGAGTTCTCCTATTTTCCAGCTTACGGGCCAAACATGAGAGAGTTCCCATTGCATAAGTATATTGTGGTCTTCGTTGAGCAATTCGATGTCAACACGGCTAAGAGGAGTAATTTCTAAATCTTGAAAAGCTTTCTGGCACCATGTTGTTAAGCCAGAGTCTTCTGGTTTAAGAACCCCTCTTTTTAATGTTAATGTGGTATATTTTCTCCTACCCGGGAGACTATGTTCAAATCTGTTTTCGCCTCCTTCTTTAAGGCTTTCTTTTTCAATTTGAACATCTAATCCGGTAATGGATTGAAATTGGATATCAACTTCTTTCTCATCGGGTAAATCAAAAAAAAACACTCTGAAATGAAAACCAACTATTTGGTGCATTGTACCTAATTATATAATTATAAAAATCCTATTTAGTTTCCAGTATGGTTAATCCTTCATGTACCAGCTCCATGGTTTCGATAGCTACCTCATTGGCGTCTGCTTTGAGATCGGTAGATTGTACTTTACTTGGCCATGCGTTTTCTAGAATCCATGTGATAATAGGCTCGTGATTCTCATCCAATAGTTTGATGGTAACTGCTCTTCTATATATGGATCCGGTATCATTACCTTCCTGGAAGAAATATGTTTTTTGCCATTCTGTGAAGAAGTCAAAATCACCTTGAAATGTTCCTCGTTTAAGGGTAATGTTACTGTACTTGGTAAGCCCGGGTTGTTTTGTTTTGTTGTATTTTTTACTACTACCTTCTCTGTATTCTATGACTTCGGTCTCGAAATCCAATCCACTTACTTCAGTGAATCCGATACGAAAATTATCGCCCCATTCTACCTGAAAATGAAACTTTGGTAATGGATAGTCTCCTATTGCTGCCATGTTTTTGTTTTTTTAGTTTTTATAGTTTAATTTTTTGAAATTATTTTGCACTCTCTGCGGCCTCTGCGGCATTAATTGCTTCAGAAAGGCTGTTTTTATGAGACAAAACTTTATCGCTTTTCTTTTTGCTTTGTACCCAAATTTCTTCAAGAGTTTTTGTTTTTTCAACTGCTTTTTCAAGTCCTTTTTCCAGGTCTTTATAGTAATCACTGGCATGGATAGGGAATTTTGGCATTGGCTTGGCTTTTTTATCATCGCAAGGATATTTGTAGCTATAATCTTTGTCATGAGTTTTCTTGCGTGATTTTTTGGTGCTTGCACTTTTGTCATCATCATCGTCGTCGTCGTCATGGTCATGGTCATTATCACCATAATCATCATCGTCATCATCACAATGTTCATCACCTGGATAATCGCCTTTGAATACATCGAGTATGCCTTCGAGCTTCTCTTCAAGGCCGTCGTCTGCACAGATGGCCGAAGATAAAAGGTGTGCATACTTCAAGGTTTCTAGCAAATGGGTTAAAATGGCGTCCTGCATATCGCAAACCAGGATGATCTTTTGTTCATAAGTCTCGATACATACTATCACCTCTGCTTTATCTTCATCGTCTACACTAGTAAGGCATTCGATGGCTTTTTTGAAGTAGGTGATCTTGTCTTTTAATCCTTCTTTATTTTGATCATAGGTAAAAAAGCAATCAAAAATCGATTTTACCAGTCCCATGAGTTTTTCGAGGGCCTCGGTTGTGCATTTAGAATTTTCACATACTATTTTGGTTTGCTCCAAAAAGAATTCGAGTTCTTTTACAATAATTTTTGCTTTTTCATCGCTTAATTTGATGATCTCATTCCAGTTTTTAAGTTTGGTTTTCCAATTTAATGAGTTCTCGTATTCTTCCTTATGCTTTGAAGTTTTGGCACTCAACTCGCTATATTGATTGCAGACTTCTTCTAACTGTTCTTTCCATTTGTCGAGGCAGTCTTGTGCATCCGGATCGTCATTGCCTCCTCCATCGTAGCAGCAGGCATTATTTATCATAAATTTTGTCATAATTATTTTTTTCTTGATTATTGGTATTCACTAATTTTGATCTGCCGTTTGTCTTCTCTTACGTCGATTTTTACTTCTTTGATCGTAGTCACCATCAGTTTCATAACAATTTTTGATATCCTTGCACAGGTCGAGGCATTCATCTTCATACTCTCCTTCGCAAACAAATTCGATCACATCTCCCAAACCTTGTTTTTTGGTAGATTCTGCTTTTTTATCGCAAACGATTTGTGCCAATTCTTCTACCACTACATTGAGTTCTTCTCTACAGCCGATCACATCTGTCGAAGTAGATTGAATATTGCTATCGACGGTTCCTTTAAAATCTGTCATTGCCACACTTAATTGTGCAGCAAACTCTTTAAGGCTCATCGTGTTGGTAAATGTTTGAATTCCTGCAATAGTCACCGCAGATTCAAATGCATTTTGCCCTTTTTCATCGAGCTCTTTGGTTTTGTGCATGATTTCATTGAGTTGCTCTCCAATCTCCACAATCTTATCGTCTTTGGTAGACTTTCCAGATTTTGGAAGGATCTTATTTTTAACACAATTTGACATGGCACAGGCTGCATTATGTGCGTCTTCGATTTTAATGCGCATATCGTTTAACAGCTTTGAAGCATCTTTGATACGTTTTTCGATCTCATCATCTTCTTTAATATACTCGTCTATCCTGCCTTTTATAATCTCTGTCTTTTTGTGATTGCTAATGGTAACACAGGTCATAATATCCTGGTATACTCCATGAGATTCTTCTGCCTTGTCTAGCGTACATATTTTGTACCTGCGTGCTGCTTCTTTTGATTTTTGTAATGTGTGATTGGAAGCATAATTACTTTCTGCCGTTTTCTTATCTCTTTTAATGACTTTCAGGTTTTCACAAATCACCGTGTCGGCACTTCGTGAAGTACTAGTATCATTATTATTCTTGCTGGCCATATTTGATAATTTTAATATTTATTGATATTATTCAGATAGCATTTTATGGCTAAACCTTAAAATGATAAATTCTGCCGGCCTTACAACGGCCATTCCTATTTCTACGATCATTCGTCCTTCCCAGATATCTACTTCGTCCATCGTTTCATTCAATCCTACTTTTACATAAAATGCTTGTTCTGGAGTAGTTCCCATAAGAGCTCCTGCTCTCCATTGTTGTACCAGAAAATTATCGATCATGGATTTTACTCTGGACCAGGTATTTAGGTCATTGGGTTCGAATACAAATTGAATAGATGCTTTCTTTACCGATTCTTCGACCATATTAAAGAATCTTCTTACGGGTACATAGCGCCATTCGTTGCTATTTCCTGCCAGGGTTCTGGCGCCCCAAATCACTGCAGGCCCTCTGCCTACAAAAGAGCGAATTACGTTTACCGATTTACCAAAATCAACATCTACATTTAGGTTTTCCTGTTGTTGATCTGTAACTTTTATCATAGGCCTTACCACAAAATCGATACTCACATTGGCAGGAGCTTTCCACACACCTCTGGCATTATCCACAGTGGCATACTGACCAACTACCCCGGGTGACGGAGGCATCTCTAAAGGAAAGTCTCTTATGGTACTTTGTGCCCTAAAATATGTTGCATTATTTGCTGTTTTCAGATCGGCCAATGACCCGCTAAAAGAACCTGTGATAATCACATTGGCATCGCCATCACCTTCTCCTCCATAATAATAATTAATAATTGTTTCCAGATTAGGAAAATAAGTAGCACCATATTTTAATATATTCTCCTCTGCACCTATAGCAGAAGAGCGCATCGTATCTATGTTGGCTAACAGATCGGGTTGTGTTGAATCTTGCCAAATATCCATCACTGTAAAACGATCTTTTAATTTTTCGCACATATCCATCGAGGCCTTAAAAAGGTTATAAAAATTTGCCGATAGTTCGATCCCCTGGGCATCTGGATATACGTATAATGTGATTTCATCTACCTTTTCGGTGGCATTAAGCCCGCCAACAAGCAGATCGAAATCAACCAATTTTGTAGTATAGTCACCAACTGAAACAATCCAGCAAGGGCCCCCTCCGTTTGCAAAAAACATTTGCATACCATAGTGCATCAGATACTTGGATCTGTCTTCGATCGAGGCCAAAACAGAAGTAGGATTATTAACATCACCTGCTATATCTACGGTAAGCCCGACCTCTATATCGGGAGCTCCAAAAAAACGCTCGTACTCTAACAAAGAGGTGATCCTCTTAGGCTCATTTAACAATGAATTGCCTCTTTCATCGGCTGCTTTTTCGGTGTATCCGATAAAAGCCGGAATTGCAGTCTCGACCTGGGCGATCGACGGTGGAAGTTTAGGAATTTCTTCTATATAAACTCCTGGTGTTTTGTAATTCATAATACTATTTTTATAAAAAGTTTAATGTTAATTGTTTGTTGAACTTATCCAGAGCTTTGATATTCAAGATGAGTTCAACAATCTGTTTGACGGATTAATAAAGATTTCTGAAAATATTCTCTCTTTTTCGATTTTTATAGACGGCCTGCTGGGATATGGAAGCACTAATGAGGTTCCATTTTTGAAAGGAACCAGCGTTTCGGTCAATGCTTTGGGCTTGATTGAAGTTAATTTTTCGGGATCATGGGCCAGATGCTCTGCCGTTGCTGCTATCTCTGCAGGGCTAAAATCACCTTCTTTATTATATCTCCAGTAGGTTCTTCTGTTTTTAAATCTGATTTCAAAAACCGGATGTGTTATCTTTTCATCGGTAGCGCTTATCCTGGTTTTAAGATATCCTTCTGTATCCAACAGGCTGAATGGTGAATCCTGTTCATCCATCCTAATGTCTACTACTGCCAGATGATCTTTATTATACATCTCATCATTTAAGTATATCGAATAGAATACTTCGGGTTCGGCATTGGCAATAACTTTAAGGGTATAAAAATCTGAAGGGATTAAGGCCGAATTTTCATCATTTTCATCAACTTTACTTAAGTCGAGATCAATATTTTCTAAAGCTTCTGTTGCTGCTTTGTTTATTGTTTTTACCTCATTACTATCTTTATCCAGCAAAACAATTTCGATCTGAGTTATATTTTGCGATTTTGCAATCTTGTAAGTAAACCTATGAGGTAGCAGTATATTATCGGCATCACTCACAAAGCGTTTATCTGCTATTTCTTCCCAATGACCCGGATCGTTTCCTGTTGTATATTGTAAGGCTTCTTTGATGGTTCCGGCAAAATCGGCAAGAGCTCCCATTTCATAACTCTTATTATCCTGATGCGTACTTACTTTGTTTGAAATTGGAAGTGATTTGTATGAAGGTACGGTATCTTCATCAAACTCATCTTTATCCTTATTGGTAAAGTAATGTATAGATGGCACCACAGGTCTTAAACCAATATTTGTAATACTCTTTAAAAAGGGCGCGCGCGGTTTGATCGAAAAGGTAAAATTGGGATTGTCATCAAATTTGAAACGAGGTTTATAAAGTATTTCGCCCGATTTATTTTCGACACTTACCTCGGTCCCTACCATAAAACCGAAAACTGTATTTGCCAGTACTAATTTATATTTACTGAAATTCTCTTTGGTAGCATAGTCGGCTTCAATCTCAAACAAATCTCTAACATCATACAGTCTGTTTACCATTTTTTTTGATAAAAGATCATTCTTATCTGCTTCATTTTGATCAAAAAAAGAAACTCCATCTGCAGTGGTTAAATAATAATCGTGTAGTACCTGAACCTCAAATAATCTTTTAAAGATTGTAGTGCTGGCCATCCTAGTTGATATTTGTTAAATTCTCGTTATTTACTATTTCTTCGATCAATGGAGCAATCTCACTCGAGTTCTCTTTGATACTTACCAGTCTAATCTTGTACATGGCAAATGGCACTTGTTTACCGCCTAGCGAACCCCACAAATGATTTATCTGCTCAAAGGTGAGGGTGTATAATTCTACATTCAGTTTTAATTCGTCTTTACTTTCCTGGGGTATATTACTATCATTAGAAATCGTGGTAAAGGGTGAGTTTTTGACCGTAAAGCTTTTTTTAGCTTGAAAGAATTGTATCACCAGGGATAATCTGCCCAATGCAAACTCATATGCATCTTGCAAATCCTGCCCTAGTGTTGATGAAATAAGGATATACAGATTTAAAAAAACCGGAGGTTCTACATATTGTATCCCTTTTGGTGTTCTTAAAACGTTACTATTATTTTTTAAAGTACTTTCTTCTTCTGTATTGACCAGGGTAATAACAATCTTGTTATTTAGATCAGCCTGGCTATCGCTTTCCATCAAAGCGATATTATGCAGAATAACATCATCTTGTGTAATAGCATCTCCCGGCCTTTTATTTTGAAAGACATAATTGCTTAACTCATCTCTTAATAATTTTAATGCAAGCCCAATCATAGATATAAATTAAATTCAAAACTTATGATTGATTTGTTGGGGTGGCAAACCAAGATTTTTTGTGTAAAAATTTTATGAAATACACCATCGACATTAGATTAGCATACATCTATTAAGTAAGCCAAAATGCGTTTCCCGATGGGTATCGGGTCTATAGTAAACTTCACCTGTATGACCTGCTTGTTACCAAACATGTTGGTGTTATCTTCAGATACACCTGATAAATCAACGGCCTTGGAGCAAGCTCACGAGGTATGCTTCCGAAAATACATTTTGTTTTCGAGGCAAGTCTGACTGGATCGGCAGACAGGCCTCCGGGAATTAAACCCTCTATGAGGGATTAAAAAGCAATAAAAAATGACGATAAAGTGTAATACCCTAAGAGTATGTTTAAATAAGCTCGTTCTTAGAAATACCCAAGTTTCAAAAAAATAAAGGAGAAGTCAATCCCCAAAAATGGGGATTTTTACTGTTAAAAAAATCAGTATAAGATCGTTAACCAAATGTTAATTTACAGTTCTAATATCACTGTGGCCTTCTTAATTAACTGAGCAGTATTTTTTACCCGAAATTTTTTGATCAAATGTTTGCGATGAGAAATAGCCGTGTGATTGCTTATACAAAGCTTCTCGGCAATCTGTTTTGAAGAAAACCCATCGGCTATAAGCTTTAGTACTTCTTCTTCTCTTGAAGATACATGTGAAACCTGATTTTTTAAAAAATTTCTTCCCCGATACCCGCCATTAATTTTAACGCAGCGTTCCATCTCTTCCTGTTCAGAAACATCAAAAAAATAATTTAACGCAAACATTTTCCTCTTTAACTTATATATCAGGATTTCATGTTTTACACATATCTGTTCTCCCTGAAAATTGGTGATATGATATTGAAGTGTGATGATATCTCTAACCAGCGGAGTGGAAAAAAAATTAAATATCCTGTTTTTTATTTGTGCAACTTCATTTTGAATGATGAGGGAAAACCAAAAATCCCAACCATTTTTAATAAGTCGATTCGAATTAAAACCAAGAACATGTTCAAAGACTCTGTTGCAATACAAAAATCTATCTTCTTTAATAAGATAGATACTGATCATCAGCTTTTTTGTATCATCGCAAGTATTTAAGATTTTTGAAATTTCTGAAGTAAGAACTGCCTCTCCCAAATAGGGGTGCGGATAAAAATTAAGGTTAGGTTTCATAAGAGTTTTGTTGTTTGGTGTGAAAAATAAATTGGTATAAATTGTTAGTATAAAGTTGAAGATTAATTTCTTGAAACACAAGGGATCGTTTAGGGGATTTAACCCCTTTTTTATAGGGTATATCAACAGCTAATTCTTACGGCAAACAGTATTTGGAATAATTCCTATAAAAATAGGAATTATTCCAAATTATTATATACCTTTACGCTGCAAAAAAATAGCATATTTTGAAACCTAAAGAATATATAAAAGGCCGGGGTGCCCAGGAAAAAATCCATAATAGATTTGCTCAAAATCAGTATGAGGTTCGGGATGATTTTTTAAATTATTGTGAAGCAGAAGGAGAAACTGCATTCAATACACAAACCACGTTTATAGAAACGTTTCCAAAAACGATTGTAAATAAAGTCGATAGCCCCGATGTAGGCATGATGTATTCGCTTAATCCGTATCAGGGCTGTGAGCATGGATGTGTGTATTGCTATGCCCGTAATTCTCATGAATACTGGGGTTATGGTGCCGGACTGGATTTTGAGAGTAAGATTTTGGTAAAGAAAAATGCTGCAAAATTATTAGAGAAGAAATTACGTAATAAAAACTGGAAAGCATATCCTATTTCCCTTTCGGGAAACACAGATTGTTATCAACCTATCGAGAAAAAGCTTAAGATTACCCGTAGTCTTCTTGAAACTTTTTTAAAATACAGGCATCCGGTTGGCATTATCACCAAAAATGCCTTGATACAAAGAGATCTCGATCTTCTTTCTGAATTAGCCAAACACAAGCTGGTGTCTGTATTTCTTTCTATCACTTCATTGCAAGAACAAACCCGAAGGATACTAGAACCCAGAACAGCCAGTATAAAAAAACGGCTGGAAACGCTTGAAAAATTAAATGCTTCAGGAATCCCAACAAATGTAATGATGGCTCCAATCATTCCATCGATTAACAGTCATGAAATACTACCATTAACCAAAGAAATTTCTAAACGCGGTGCAAAAACCGTTGGATATACCATTGTAAGATTAAACGGAGCCATCGGAAGAATTTTTACCAAGTGGCTGGAAAACACTCTACCCGATCGAAAAGATCGAATTTTGAACCAGATCAAAGAATGCCATAACGGAAACTTAAATGATAGCCGTTTTGGAACAAGAATGACAGGATCTGGCAATACAGCAGAACAAATTCATCAACTATTTGCTCTCGCAAGAAAGAAGTATTTTCCCAAAGAATATAAGATTCAGCTCAATTGTGATCTTCATGAAAGTTATAAAGATGGTCAATTGAGATTGTTTTAACCCATGCCAGAAGCAAATTATCAGGTAAAATGGTTTTGGTAAGACAACTACAAAGTTTTGTCTTGAAGGTAGAACATCGTTTTCTTTTTGAAGCAACTCCCGGCTCGATAGGTGCAATACCCACAAAAATCAAGCTGTAAAACATGTGTATGTGCCCCCAAAGCGCTGATGGCTCTTCAAGAAACTTATTGACAGGTCAAAGAAAGTAAAAAATATGGGCTGAAAACGGCTGGAAACCTCGCCAACACTAGAAATTTGCCTCAGAAAATGTTGTAATGAGAAAAATAAGGTCTAAAATTTGACTCTCTTCTAAGTTGAACTGATCACCTTCCATCACAACTCGCCTTTCCACTCTTTATAGAATTGTGCTAAAAACTGCTCCATAAAAGCATGTCTTTGTAGTGCAAGTCTTTTACCGGTTTTGGTATTCATTCTGTCTTTAAGCAGTAATAATTTTTCATAGAAATGATTAAGTGTGGGTGCGGTAGCATTCTTATATTCATCTTTGGTCATTGTAAGATTAGGAGCAATATCCGGATCGTACAAAGCTCTGTTTTTAAATCCGCCATAGTTAAAACATCTGGCAATTCCCACTGCGCCAATAGCATCTAGCCGATCTGCATCTTGTATCACATCCAATTCTGGAGATTTGAATTTCTGCGTTATGTTTCCGCCTTTGAAAGAAATATGCTCAATAATCATAATCACATGATCAATTACTTCTTTTTTCACCTTCAGGCTTTTCAGAAAATCGCCGGCAATTTTGGGTCCCACAGATTCATTTCCGTGATGAAATTTGGAATCTGCAATATCGTGAAGTAATGCTCCCAGCGAAACCACAAAAAGATCTACGGCTTCATCTTTGGCAATCAGTTTGGCATTATTAAACACCCTTTGGGTGTGAAACCAATCATGCCCACCTTCGGCATTGTTGAGTGTTTCTTTTACAAAATCAATAGTTTTTGATATAATCTGATTTTCAGTCATATCTCAACAATACATTATTTTGCTACAGCCGGTTGCACCCATTTAAACTCGAAAATCGTCTCAGGAATTCTAAGCCTTTCATTAATACGCTGCATTCGTGCCGGTAATTTCATCACAAAGTCACGGGCTCGCTCTGCCTCATCATTAAGGTCGATGAGTTTATCTATTTCCCACTTATTAATAAGGCGCTGCATGATATCTATATAATCCTGTGAAGTGTATACTCCCAGACGTTGAGCGGCATAAGAAAATTCTTCAAAGGCACTACCAATTGCTTCTCCCGACTCTCTGAGAAAATGTGCCGGCATCACAATTTTTTTCTTCATCATATCACTAAATGCGATCATCATCTGGCTGGGGTCTACTTCAAGAATTTGTTTTACAAATTCGCTATAGGCATTAAAATGGCGCATCTCGTCCCCTGCTATGATCTTGCACATCTTGGCCAAAGATTTGTTTGAATACTCTTTTGCCATTTTTGCAACCCGGTTATGAGAAATATAGGTAGCCAGCTCCTGAAAACTCGTATATACAAAATTCTTATAAGGATCGCGATCGGTTCCGATATCAAAACCATCATTAATGAGGTGCTGGGTTGTTCTTTCTACCTCTATCATATTTACCCTTCCAGACAAATACAAATATTTATTCAAGGTATCCCCATGACGGTTCTCTTCACTGGTCCAATAGCGAGTCCATCTGGACCAGCCGTTACCCCCTTCTTGTTGGTTGATTCCTTCGACATCCATCAACCAGGATTCGTAGGTGGGCAATGCTTCTTCGGTAATGGTATCACCAACCAAAACCACCCAAAAATCATAGGGGAGCTCTTTTGCCAATTCTCTTAATTCTTTGACCTCTTCAAAAAAAGTTTCTTCGTTTTGTGAATCGGGTAAAAAATCGGTGGGTTGCCATACTTTGTCTATCGGAATCAAAAATGACTCAATAAAAGAATCCACTTTCTTTTCTAATAACTGCATTACCTCTAATCTTATATTATCTATAGCCATTATGATTATATGTTACGTTTTTATTGTTGATATGATTCGTTCTTCAATTGTTGCTATTAGCTTATCTGTTTTTTTATTATCAATAGCTAAGGGTTGGTGTACTTCTAATGTTAAGCGTACCCCTATTCCCATAGGGAAATTACCAAACCTTACCAGTTTCCAGCTATTGTTGATTGTTACAGGAACTACCAAAGCTTCAGGAGCATTTTTGAACAGAATCTTTAAACCTGTATGGGCAAATTCTTTTGGTTTTCCATCCTTGCTTCTTGTCCCCTCTGGGAAAATTACTGCAGAAAAGTTGTTTTTGGCAATAAACTTACCAAATTTTGTTAAAACAGGAACCGATTGTTTTGGATTTTTTCTGTCTATTAATGCATTACCGCCATGCCGCAGGTTGAAAGAAATACTGGGAATTCCCTTTCCTAATTCAATTTTGGAAATAAACTTGGCTTTATGTTTCCGCATAAACCATATAATCATAGGGATATCAAACATACTTTGATGGTTTGACACAATAATCAATGACCTGTTTATTGGCAACTTTTGTGTGTTTGTATACCGTACCGTAACCCCAAGTATATGAAGACAAACGAGTAATCCCAGGTTTAAGTAATCAACCACAGTTCTAAGTCCTTTGGCACCACCCAATTTTAATCCTAACCATTCTAATGGATGAAACACGACCAATGTAAGCCCAAAAAATATATAAAACAATACGCTTAACGGATAAGACAGTATCTTTTTAATAAGCTCCATATTCATTTTTTGTGTGAAAGCTTCTATAGAACTCATTTGAACTTTTACTTTTTGCCCTCCTGCCAGATCTACCTGGCATACAGGCTCGCTTAAAAACAAAGTTCAAAATGCGTTCATTTAAAAGAAGCTGCAAGGTCTGATATTATTTTTAGTTAGCCAACAGTTTAATGTACTTAAATTAGTATCTGAAAAACAAAACCGTCCCGGGTTCCGGAACGGTTTAAAATCATATTTAGTATATGTTTACAGAATGTCTTTAGCAATGCTCGTTATATGCATCTATAAGGTTTTCTGCAATCATTTCTGCAGGTCTCCCTTCGATATGATGACGCTCCAGCATATGTACTAACTCTCCATTTTTAAACAATGCCATAGAAGGCGATGATGGCGGGAATGGAATCATATACCCTCTGGCTTTATCGGTAGCTTCCCGGTCTACACCCGCAAAAACAGTGACCAAATTATCAGGTTTCTTGTCATTATTTAATGAAGCTTTTGCTCCCGGGCGTGCATTGGCTGCTGCACAACCACAAACCGAATTTACAACCACCAATGTAGTTCCTTCTTTGGTCATGGCATCAATTACTGCTTCCTCTGTATGTAATTCTTCAAAACCAATACCGGTGAGATCTTCACGCATTGGTTTTACTAACTCTGCTGGATACATATTTCTTTTTGTTTTCGTTTAAATTTTTCGTGCAAAGATACAAATTATCCCTTTGATAACTCTAAAATAGTCGCAAAAGGAGGTTAAAACTGACGTTAAAAGTAATAATCCGCGTAACAAGACTACGTTAAAATCTACTAATAGGATACATGAATAAACTGCTTTTGAATTTTTACCAGTATCTTTACTCCCCAAAAATTGTTCTGAATGATTAAATGGTTTGCTGCCGTATTAGGATATATATTTTTCAGGTTCCCGGGAGCCGTTCTCGGCTTCATTGTAGGAAGCCTTCTTGATGCAACTACGATAAAAACCAGTGGTGGGTTTAAACAAGTTTTTACACAACAAGAACAGGTCACACCCAAAGATTTTGAGCTAAATCTATTGTCACTTTCATCTATCGTTATTAAAGCCGATGGCCATATCAATGAAACCGAATTGAATTATGTGCGACAATATTTTGTAAGTGCCTATGGTAAAGAACGAGCCAATGCCACTTTTAGAACATTTAATGAAATTATCAAAAACAGACAAGTTTCTGCACCACGCATATGTATGTATATCAATCAACATACACGATACCCATCGAGATTGCAGATTTTGCATTTTTTATTCGGAATTGCCAATGCAGACGGACATGTAAGCCAATCGGAAGCTGAAGAGATTCGTAGAATAGCTGGCTTTTTAAGAATCAACTTCAGAGATTTTGAGAGTATTAAAGCGATGTTCTTCAAAACAGGAGATCACGCCTATAAAATCCTGGAGATAGATAAAAACGCTTCAGATTCTGAAGTGAAAAAAGCGTTCAGAACCATGGCCAAAAAATACCATCCCGATAAAGTGCAGCATATGGAAGAGGTACATATCAAAGGTGCCGAAGCCAAATTCAAAGAGGTACAAAAGGCCTATGATCAAATTAAGAAAGAACGAGGGATGAGTTGACCTACGAATTACTAAAAAGATGTGGATACACCGTAGCTGCCGCAAGGCAGGTTTGGAATACAATTTCGATGGAAAGGAGGCAGAGCCTGCCTGGATCGGCCTCGAGGAATTCTTTTCGATTAAAGCAGTGACACATTGATGGTGAAGATTTTAAATAAAAAATTTCTTGAAACCGACCCTGCCTTGCCGACAGGCAGGTATCCCCGAGGCAAGCCATAGGGGTATTTCGCCGGTTTCATTTTGGCCTCGGGGCCAAAAACCGAAATTTTGTATTTAGCCTCACCCGGAACTGCCAAAAAAGGCAGTTCCGACCTCTCCCAAGGAGAGGTTATTCGGAAACCCTGTCTGCAACAGGCAGGCCCGAGGCAGAGCCGTCGGGGAATTATTTAGATGAAACACCATTTCCAATTATACCTGGTTTAATAAAAAGATATAATACTGTTTTGTGAATTGGGAGATATTTCCATAGATACCGATTAGGATATAAAGTCGGTCAAAGAGTCAAGGCTAAAAATTTATACTGATCAGGATGAAATTTGTGACATGTATATAGATATCTTGTGATAAGATGCTTAAGAATTGATGGCGTATTACTCTGAAATCAAAAAATACGCTTCCAAAACATTTTCAAGAATTTTCTTGCAGGCATGTTGCGCATGATGGCTACCTCTTCAGGAAAAGAGGTCTCTTCATCCAGAAACTTTAAGATCTTTTGCGGATTATTTTTTTTGAATAGTCTGGAAAAAAGCACAGCTCCGTTTTCGTTCTCTTCATATAACAAATCCAAAAACAACAGATCATACCACCAATATTTGGTTCTTTTTTCAAACTTCGATAGATTGTGTGTGTTTTTAAGGAATGCTACCAGCTTTGTTATTTTTCTATCGGCATTATTAAAAGTATAGCCGGTGCTGGGTTTGGTCCACCCCCCTGCGGTACCCATATGCAATACATTTTTGGTGTTTTGCTTATAAAACGGATAGCAGGTCATAGGGATATTCCCTCTTTCTTTTTCGGTAATCTTATACTCAGAAATACCAGCATTCTTCAGATAACGCTTAATCTCATCTTCATATTCCTGTTGGGGTAACAAATCTTCAGAAAACAAGGTATATTCCAGTAATGCTTTAGTTGTTGAAATGGGCAGCACATACATAAAACGCGTATTTCCTTTTTGCGCCACGGTAAAATCCATAAAGGTGGCTGTGGTATCGTCAAAACAAGGGGCTTTCGTTTTTACAAACCAACCCACAAAATGCTGATTCAATACCGGATAACGTTCTTGATCATTATGTGCTTCAGAGAGTAATATGCTATTAAAAACCTTATCTCCCAGGTATATTTGCGTGTTGGTCTCTACTTCAACAATACTGCCTTCATCATTTAATGAAATAACTTCTTGCTGTGCAAAAGAGATATTCTCTTTTTTTTCTAAAACCGCAAATACAAACCGATAAAAATCCTGACTTCGAATTAATTTATAATTATATGGCGAGATATTCATTGTTTTTGAAAATTCCTCGCTTCCAAAATATATAGATTCCCATTTTTTGCTTACGAGTTTGTTCCATGTTCCATTCTTTTGTTCCCAAAAGCACCAGGTACGGTCATTATTTTGTTTTTGTTCTTTATCGATCAATAAAATCTTTTTGCTGTCAAAAAAAGGATCTATAGCCATATAGTATGCTAACATCAAGCCTGAAGCTCCTGTGCCTGTGATGATGTAGTCGTACTTTTGCATAGGTCCTTTGATCAAAAATATAGAACTCTGGCAATATGCATATATTATTAAGTATTTACATCGCTTTTTATATATCTTTAACATCATGAAACGAATAAAATATCTATTCATTATTGTGATATATTTTTCTGCGCTGAGCTGTGCTCCTGCAAAGAATTCGACGCAAACAGGTATTCCAAAAATCATTAAACTCAAACTTGGTGATACTGCTGATTTTGGTTCAAAAAGCATCCGCTTTATTCGGGTAACTGAAGATTCTAGATGCCCATTGGATGTAACATGTATATGGGCCGGAGAGGCGAAAGTGATCATTGTATTGTATAAAGATGATGTGATCATCGAAGAAAAAGAACTTGTTTTTGGGTCTAAAAATATAAATCCCGACAACATGCAAACCTTAATAATATTTAATGAAAAAACCGTATTTGCTCATAACATAGGCCCATACCCCGCCTCAGAAAAGCCCATAGACGCAAAGCAGTATTATTTGGAATTCATGATCAAATAACTCCCAGAATTTACTTCCTTTGCCAAATGTTTTCATCTATTTATAAATTTTTATGTGTTACTAACAAGTACATAAAAATTTATTGCATAGATCAACCGCTACGCTTTCGCATAAAAAAATTAATCATTTCGGTTGACATGCAAAAAATTAATTTTGTTTATGCTCATTTCAAACACCGCAAAAGCTCATCTTGCCTTACTGAGTGTTAATATGCTCTATGGCGCAAATTATCTTATTGCCAAAGGGTTGATGCCTCATAAGATTGAAGCTTCTGCATTGGTGTTTCTTAGAATAAGTGGTGCTGGTCTTTTGTTTTTATTCCTTAAATACTTTATAAAGGAAAAGGTCGAAAAAAAAGATCTGCCTCGTCTGGCGCTTTGTGGTTTTTTGGGTATTGCAGCCAATCAATTCTTTTCTATGAACGGGCTGAGCCTTACTTCTCCTGTTGATGCTGCTATTATTGTAACTGCCATGCCTATTTTTACTATCATTATAAGTTATTTCATACTGAAAGAACCTTTGACCTTTCAGCGTATTTTGGGCATAGTCCTTGGAGGAACCGGTGCTGTTTTTTTGATTTATCTGGGAAATTCGGGATTTGGTACAAGTTCCTTAACCGGAAACATTTTTATTGGTTGTAATGCTTTAGTCTTTTCATTTTACCTGGTGATTGTTAAACCATTGATGTCTAAATATAAGCCTATTACCGTTATTGGGTGGACGTTTATGTTTGCATTTATCTTTATGTTTCCCGTTTGCTTAGGGCCTTTGCTAAAGACCGACTTTACTTCTTTTACAACTTCTAATTGGATTTCACTGGTATATGTAGTGGTCGGGCCTACATTTTTGGCGTATTTATTAAATATGTTTGCCTTACAGTTTGTAAAACCAACTGTTTCGAGCAGTTATATCTATGTACAACCTGCAGTAGCTATGTTACTGGTAGTCGTCGTTTCATATGTAGTAGTTAATAGTCAATACCAGGATGATATCACGGCAAGTAAGCTTTTATGTTGTGTATTAATTTTTGCAGGAGTCTATTTGATTAGTAGCAGGCCCTTGCAGTGGTTAAAAAGATGGATTGCTTAATGGCATCCGCAACCAGAATCACCACAACCAGAATCTGATGATTTTTTCTTTGAAGATGCAAACGAGGGTTTCCAAAAGAATTTTCTAATCAAAAACCCCATGGCAGCTGCAAAAACCAGCAATACTAATATATTTTGTATAAGAATATTCATATTTGATCTGTCGTATAAAGATACTAAAACTTAATTTTTTATTTTAAAATTTGGTATACAATTAATGCAACACTGTATGCCAAAGCACTCATAAATACCAATTGAGCCATTGGCCATTTCCAGCCGTTGGTTTCGCGCTTTACAATCGCCAGGGTACTCATACACTGCATCGCAAAAGCATAGAACAATAGTAAAGAAATTCCGCTGGCAAGATTAAACAAAGGTTCTCCTGTAACTGGGTTCACCTCTGCTTCCATTCTTTTTTTTATGGTTTCTTCTTCATCACTTCCCACACTGTAAATCGTAGCCAGTGTGCCTACAAAAACTTCCCTGGCGGCAAAAGAGCTAATGATACCAATACCAATTTTCCAATCATACCCCAATGGCGCAACTGCCGGTTCTATTGCTTTACCAGCATACCCTATAAAGGAATATTCTAACTTATGAGACGCTATCTTTTGATCTAATTCTTCTTGTGAAAGCTCTGTATAGGTTGCGCTCACAATTTCTTCAGCATTATTAAAATTTTCATTGGGCCCGAAACTCGCCAGCACCCAAAGAATAATTGAAATGGCTAAAATTATTTTTCCGGCACCAAAAACAAAAGCTTTAGTTTTTTCGATCACATTAATGGCCACATTTTTAAACAACGGTAGTTTATATCCCGGCATTTCGATAACAAAGTAGGATTTACTTTTGATTTTCAATATTTTATTAAGTAGCCATGCAGATCCCACTGCAGTGGCAAAGCCAAGAAAATACAAAAACATTAAGGTAAGGCTTTGATACCCGAATATCCAACCTATTTTTTTATCCGGAATAACCAATGCAATGATAATAAGATATACCGGTAATCTTGCCGAACAGGTGGTAAAGGGAACAACGAGAATAGTGATCAATCTTTCTTTCCAGTTTTCGATATTACGTGTGGCCATTACCGCAGGAATTGCACAAGCTGTTCCTGAAACCAGAGGCACCACACTTTTACCACTCAAACCAAATCGCCGCATTACCCTATCCATTAAAAAAACCACACGGCTCATATAACCACTCTCCTCGAGAATAGAAATAAAAAGGAATAGAAAAGCGATCTGGGGGATAAAAATCACAATGCCTCCCAACCCGGGAATGATCCCTTCTGTGATCAAATCTACAAATGGACCCGAAGGCAATGCCGATTTTGTAGCCTCACTTAACCTGGCAAAAGCTTCATCAATCAAATCCATAGGATACGATGACCAGTCATAAATCGCCTGAAAGATTAACAAGAGTATTGCAAAGAAGATAAAATATCCCCAAAATTTATGGGTAAGAACCCTATCCAGCCTGGCACGCATTCCTGTGGCAGCCTTTTCGTCGATAGTAAGACCTCTCTTCAGTACATCATTAATGAATTGATACCGTTTAATGGTCTCCTTTTGCTGAAAGCGTTTGAGTTCACTCTCTGATTTAATTTTAAAATCGGGAGCAATAGCAACATCTTGTTTATCAATTTTTCTGAAATTTACATCCTGGGTGATCACCAACCAGAGTTTATATAACGATTCATTAGGAAATGCCTTTTGCAACCTGTCAAAATACTCGGGAGCAAATGATAATGCATTTATGCAAGGTGATTTTGGTAATAAGGTATGGGATGCTATTAATCCCTTGAGTTCATCTATGCCTTCGCCTTTGCGGGCACTTATCAGTGCGATTCTGGTATTGAGTTCTTTTTCGAGTAAAGGAATATCTAACGAAATACCCTTTCTATTCATGCGATCTGCCATATTGATCACCAAAATTGTAGGGATTTCCAGGTCTTTGATCTGAGTAAACAATAATAAATTTCTCTTCAGATTTTCTACATCACTTACCACAACTGCAACATCAGGAAAATCTTTGTCTTTTTTATTGAGGAGTAGCTCTATAACCAGGTTCTCATCCAGAGAAGAAGCATTAAGGCTATAGGTTCCCGGCAAATCCAGAATATGTGCTTTCACACCACGAGACAATTTGCAAATCCCTTCTTTTTTTTCTACAGTGATCCCCGGATAATTTCCAACCTGTTGATTGAGCCCCGTGAGCAAATTAAATACAGAAGTCTTTCCTGTATTTGGGTTTCCGATAAGTGAAACTTTAATTTGCTTGGCCATACAAAGAATTGCTGTTAAATAATCTCGACTTCAATTTGTGCGGCAATTTCTTTACGGATCGCGAGATGACTACCATTTATAGTAAGATACATGGGACACTGAAAAGGAGCAGTCTGTAATAATTGCACTTCATTTCCCGGCAAACACCCCATTTCTAATAATTTAAGTGGAATGATATCTGAGGTGATTTCCTTAATCAACGCTCGTTGACCTCTTTTAAGGGTGGCAATTGTAGTCTTCAAATTTTATTTAGATTAATTTTAAACAAGGCAAAAGTACTAGAAAAAATCGTACTGGAAAAGCTAAATCACCAAAGAAAATCTATTGCTTTCATAAATCCTTCCTAAAAAAGCTTTTCAGATATACAAAACCCGGGACATAGCTCTTTCATAAGGAGGGGGTATTCACCCCATTATTTGTCCGATATCTTGGATTCTCCAAGATTCCGGACATTCCCATCTTTGACAACATTTAATTTTGCTCGCAATGATTACATATTTGGGCGGAAACCGAAAAGCCTTAAACAGAGTAGGTACAACTCATAAAACCATACAAATCATGTATTATGTAAAAATTAGTTTTTGTCTCATTTTAATGTCTTTTTTTTTAATCTCATGCGAAAAAACAGAAAACAACCAATTAGCACCCAATATCTCTGAAGAGCGTTTTCAAAATAATGAGAATGAAGCCATTGTAACTTTGAATAACGGAAACAAAGTGTATTTTAAGCGTATCGATGATGGTGAATTAAAAGGAACTTTTTTACTCGAGGAGAGCAATTGCAAAGGATGCTCTGCACTCACAGCCCTTACCGAGATGACCGATAAAGAAATTTCTGAAGAAGAAATCTTTTGGGCCTTATCTGCTGCCGGTACTCCTGTCCCATCTTTTCTGGAAACACAAAACAATAAAACCGTTGCGATACATGGCAATTTACAGGAACAAGGTTGGGGCCGGGAGCTTACGAAAAGTATTGTAATAACTGATGAAGCCGGAGTGGGTGATCTTGCCTGCAATAATAGTAGCTTTACCGGCTCTATTGCCGGAGGATTTTTGGGAAACCCTGAGTTTGTAGTGCTCGATAAAACACCCAACAGTTATAACGGTTTTATCAATGATTGTGCTAGTCTTAGCCCTTCTGCCTGTAACAAAGGAACGAGATATAAATTGCATGCTACCATGAGCGGTATCAACAAATGGAGAGGAAAGATTTGCAGCAAAGCCGTTCAAAACGGCACCAATGATCATTATATTTCCAATACTACAGGTGGTTTGTGTGGAAACCCGCCCTGTAGCGCCTATGTAGGTCCCGAGTTACATTTTGAGTATTATTCGAATGGAAAATGGAAGTCTATGAAAAATCCTTTAGCATCAGATCCCGAAGGTTTTGAAGTACCTGCAAATACCACAAAAGTGTATACCTATTCCTGGAACACAAATGCAAATACTTCTTTTCGATTACGGGTCAAAAATGCCATGGGTAAAGATCAATTTGATTTTATGATGGATAGAGAAGATGTTGTTATCGATGATGGTGGCGGTGATATACCCATAGATGCAACCCTCGATGATTTCCCTGAAACTCCAGATTATATTGAAATATCGGGATCAGGTGAATCTTATCTTATTGTAGATTTCACTAATATGATCGACAGTAATCCTAAAATTACCATCCCCAAGTATTATTTAAAAGAACTGCCTCATTTTGAAGGAGTACCTATTTTTCCTAATAATTTTTGTGGTATCGAGGCCAGAAAACCTTATAATTTTATGTGGTTTGATAACGGCGGGCAAGTAGTGAACCAGCATCCTTATAATTCGATGCATCCTGATTCTACCATGTCTTCTCAATATCCCCTTGAGTATATGGAAGGGATACGCTTTGCCGGACCTATCGGTAAATGTGATGGTTCTAATAAAGCCTGGAAATTTCCGTATCCGGTAACCTCTACGGTAACTGTTGCAGAGCAACCCCTAAAACTGGTCATTCAACTCAACCAAGATTCTGAAATCAAATTCTTCCCATATGGATTAGATCCTTCAAAGTATTTAAAACATAAAGAACTCTTCAAAGATGTTGATTTTAATAAGATGATCAAATGGTTCAATAAAACCTTCTATTATGGGTTCAAATGGTGGTTTGATGCTTTGTGCGAAGAAACACCCTCAGACTGTCCTTTAGAAGAATAGGTATAAACCTGTGAAGATATATTCAACCCCGAAGCGTTAAGCTTTGGGGTTTGTTATTTATTTATTTCTTTCTTTAATATGGTAATATCTTCCAATAAACGATCGATATCTTCTGGATTGGTGCCATCATAAAAACCACGTATGCGCTTTTTTGTATCTACCAGTACAAAATTTTCGGTATGCACCATATCATAGGGACCTCCATCTCCATCAGATTTGGCTGCCAGATAGGATTTTCTGGCCAAATCATAGATTTGTTTTTTGTCTCCGGTAACCAGATTCCATTTTGAATCATCTACTCCTTTTTCGATAGCATATTTCTTCAATCTGGCAACACTATCTATTTTTGGAGTAACAGAATGAGATAATAGTAACACTTCACTATCATCTTTCAATCGCTCCTGGATCTCTTTCATATGTTCGGTCATAATAGGACAAATCGTTTGACAGGTGGTAAAGAAAAAATCGGCTACATAGATCTTGTCTTTATAATCATGCTGGGTGATCTCTTCTCCATTCTGATTTGTTAATCTAAAATCTGCTATTTTATGATATTTACGAACGTATTGAACGGTGCTATCTACCAATTCTGCATTCACCATTTCTGGTTCATACACCGGTAAAATGCGATTTGGTTTAAGAATTGAATATATAATGGAGACGATAATTGCAGAGAGTACAAAAAGTACAACTGCAAAAAACTTATATTTAGAAAAAAACTGAAGCATCCTTTATGTATATGGCTGCAAAATTACAAGGATTATCCAGTATAAAAAGGTCGTTTTCATTAAAAAAATACTAAATATCTGGATAAGGATCATAGATTTTTTTCATATGCCCTTCTAAAAGGTTACTTTTGCGTGATTTAAATTTGAAAACGTCCCATGAGTCCATTTTTTATAAAAGCCATACAACTATTATTAAGTTTATCGATCCTGATCGTTTTACATGAGTTAGGGCATTTTATTCCTGCAAAATTATTTAAAACCAGAGTAGAGAAATTTTTCCTCTTTTTTGATGTAAAATTTGCACTATTTAAGAAAAAAATCGGAGAAACGGTTTACGGTATCGGGTGGTTGCCATTGGGGGGATATGTCAAAATATCGGGTATGATCGATGAGAGCATGGATAAAGAACAAATGGCGGGCCCACCGCAGCCCTGGGAATTCAGATCCAAGCCGGCCTGGCAACGTTTGATTATAATGCTTGGTGGTGTTACCGTGAATATTGTCCTTGGATTCTTTATCTATATGGCCATCATATTTACCTGGGGAACCAGTTATGTTGGCGTAGATGATATGCCCGAAGGTTTTAGAATTGATACATCATTTCAACAATACGGTTTCAGAGATGGGGATCGAATTGTATCTGTGAACGATAAAAAATTTGAGGATATGACTCAAATTAACAGACATCTCTTTATGAGAGATATCAATTCTGTTGCTGTATTGCATCAAAGTGGTGAGAAAGAAACCATACAAATTCCCGAAGATATAGGAACTATTATGTTTGAGTCTGGGGTGCTGCAACCCTTTTCTCCTATCGCGACCAATGTTTTGGATAGTATAGAACCCGGGACTTCTGCAGAAAAGGCTGGTTTGCAAAAAGGGGATAGAATTATCAGTCTAAATGGCAATACAATTAAATATTGGAATGACTTTATTGAATTAAAATCAGCAGATTCTACAAAGTCGGCTTTAGCCCTTACCTATCTAAGAGATGGCCAGGAAAGTACTATATCTATTACCCCAGATGAAGAAGGAATCATCGGGGTGTATCCAAAAGCGAATTATAAAATTCAGCATAAAGATTATTCATTCGGAGAAAGTATTGCAAAAGGATTTGACTTTGGCTACTGGACTTTGCATGACTATATTGCACAATTTAAGTATGTATTCACCAAAAAAGGTGCCAGCCAGGTAGGTGGATTTGGAGCCATCGGAAATCTTTTTCCCGACGCATGGAACTGGAAAGTTTTTTGGGGAACCACGGCCTTTATCTCTATTATTTTGGCTTTTATGAATATACTTCCTATTCCTGCACTAGATGGTGGGCATGTGATGTTTTTACTATATGAAATCATTGCCGGTAAAAAACCCAATGACAAGTTTATGGAATATGCACAGCTGGTAGGATTCATTATTTTGGTGTCATTGTTGTTATTTGCCAATGGTAATGATATCTACCGGGCAATTTTTAAATAGTTTTCTGGTAGCATACAGCTAGCATTATAAGAAGTAGTTAGAGAGGCTGCTTCTTATGTATAGGAATATGATCTTGATCAAACCCTTTGTTATGCATTCATAGCAGAGGGTTTATAATAGGTATTCGTATCTAAATGGACCAATATTTATATATCCTGATTAAATACGGCTAAAAAATCAGAAAAACCTTTTTGAGAACTAAAAAATAGTATATATTTGCACTCGCAAAAAGAGAAAAACGCTCTATATTTGCAAAACTATAGTCCTCCTTAGCTCAGTTGGTTAGAGCATTTGACTGTTAATCAAAGGGTCCTTGGTTCGAGCCCAAGAGGGGGAGCTTACAATGAAGAGGGTATTTGATTTTTCAAATACCCTTTTTTTATATGAATTCTTCAGAAATGCATCTCGTTTACATTTTACATTCTCAAAAACTCGATCGGTTTTATATTGGCTACTCCTCAAATTTCGAAGAAAGAATAGAATTTCACAAAAATGCGCCTGCTCATAAATTTACTGCCAAAGCTGATGATTGGACCCTATTTCATAGTATTCATTGCAATTCCAAACCTCAGGCATTATCTATTGAAAAACATATCAAGAAAATGAAAAGTAAAACGTATATCCAAAACTTGAAAAAATATCCCGAGATAACTCAAAAACTACTCATAAAATATCAATGATACCTGTTAATCAAAGCCCCGATAGCTATCGGGGTTGGTTCGAGCCCAAGAGGGGGAGCTTACAATGAAGAGGGTATTTGAAAAATCAAATACCCTTTTTTTATATAAATTCTTCAGAAATGCATCTCGTTTACATTTTACATTCTCAAAAACTTGATCGGTTTTATATTGGCTACTCCTCAAATTTCGAAGAAAGTGATCAATTAGAAAACTTTTTTTCATACACCTCAGCAAATTTCATAAACTGCTCTGGTTTATAAGCAGTAAAAATTTCCATAAGAGCCGCTTCTTTGTCTTCAGCCTGATCTATATAATACTGTGTAATCTCTATACCGATATAATACCCTATTTGGAATGGCCATTCTCTTTGATCTGGAAATCGGCCTGAAAACCAACCTTTGGCATCATCAACATGAGTCAACATATTGGGTTTAAAAGCTTCCCATAATTCTTTTTCATGTTTTCTGCCAAAATCGTTTCTTGATGTATCCTCTAGTCCTGTTGCAAATCGTGTAATCATATCTGCTCCTCCTTCTCGAATGGCATATGCCAGCAATGTGCTTAATTCCTGTTGGCGATATATGGACACATAATTATCATACCCTTGTAAGTTACGTTGAAACCAGTGTACCATTTCATGAATAGCTACTTGAGGAATGTTTGCCAAAGGCACCAATGGGGTTTTCCCTTTGGGAAAGATCCCCTCCGGAAATTCGGAAATATCAATTTTTTTGCTAAGTCCAAAATAATCGACAGATATCATAGATCCATTGGGTCTTACAGAACCTCCTCCTCCCCATAATATAAAATAATAAGTAGGTAATATAGGTTCATTAGGATTTGGATACAATTGTAGTAGTTTACTATATCCTTCTGATATTGTATTTTCAAACTTTTTTAATTTTTTATCTATATCTATAAGAGATCGATAAAATTTGGGACGCTTGACAACCTGCTTGGCAAATTTCTCTGGGGAAACGCTATAAATTTTTATCCAGGATTTCAATCCAGGGCTTCCGTTGTTGAAGTATTTAGTAATCTCATCTACCGGGTCTGATCCAAGCTGAATGGATACATATGCTTTCTTAAAATTCCCTATATCACTATAATCAAAAACATATTCTTGCTCTTGGGTATATGCTATTTGTGAGGCTGTGAAAAAAAATATAAATAATGCCTTGTGCATATGAGGAATACCAATTCCTTTTATCAAAATTCTAATACGTGCCATATGTTGAAAATTTTATTTGACTGAAAGAAACATTAATAATAGAAAGATGGATGTTTTTTTGTTATGTTACAGTATGCTCTTGTTTCAATTTAGCGTGCCTACACCACAAATACGCTGTATGAAGTTACCCATATTTTTGCCGCTTACTATTTCTTATACATTTTTGCTGATTTCAAAACAAAGCTTTACTAAAGCATCTATAGATAGCCGATATTATATATTTTAGTTCAAAATATCTGTCACACTTAAAGACTAGAATTAGTCTAACCTAATAACAGGGTATGAGTGAAAAATTAGAAATAGTAGTTATCAAAGCAAATTCAGGAGATAAAAAAGCGCTAGAGTTGGTCGTTTTTCAAATCAAAGATATGGTGTATAATCTATCATTGAAAATGTTACTGTTTCCAGAAGATGCAAAAGATGCCACTCAGGAAATACTAATAAAAATTATCACACATCTTAGTACTTTTAAACAAGAAAGTAAATTTACTACTTGGGTGTATCGAATTGCTACTAATTATCTTTTAACCATTAAGCGCAAAACAACCAAAGATGTTGTAAAGTCCTTTGGAGATTATGCAAATTTGATTGACTCTGGACAGTCAGATAGAGTTACCTACACTGAAAATGAAGGGGAGTTACTTTTATTGGAAGAAGAAGTAAAAGTTAGTTGTACTCACGGACTTTTATTATGCTTAAATAAATCTTCCAGAATGGTATACATTCTTGGAGAAATCCTTGAATTAAATAGTATTGAAGGAGCAGAAATTTTGGCTATGTCTCCTGAAAATTTCAGAAAACAATTGTCCCGTTCACGAATTAAAATTAGAAGCTTTTTACAATCAAAGTGTGGATTGGTAAATCAAAATAATCTTTGTAGATGCATTAAAAAGGTCGATTTTCTCATTGAAAAGAATATTATAAATCCTGATGAGTTACAATTTGCAAAACATAGTAAGAGAAGCATTGAATTAATTGAAAAAATAAATGCTATAGATAAAACTGTTGCTGTTTTTCGGTCGGTACCAATCACTATAGCGCCAAAACAAATACTACAAGAGGTTAAAAAAGCTATAAACTCAATTAACATTTGAAATATGAATAATTTAATACATAAGTATGTGGAAGTCTGGAATACTCAACAAGTTGAAAGATTGTCAAATATTTTTTCTCAAATTGCTACTTATAAAGATTTCCTACAAGAAGGAAACGCAATAAACGTTTTATCAACTTCCATTAAAGAGACTGCTCAGGCATTTCCGGATGTTTCATTTGAAATTCTAACCCTTATTAAAGGTTCAACCGACAATCTACTTGTATTGGAGTGGCTGATGGGAGGAACAAATAAAGGTCCTTTTTTTGGAACTGAGCCTACTCATAAAAAGGTGCAAATCTTTGGAGTTGATATTATTCAGGTTAAGGATGAAAGAATTTCAGCAATTCGAAGTTTCTATGATAGTAATCAATTTACAACTCAACTAGGGATGTGAAGTATGATCATAAAGAATTTTTGATTTTGATTGACCCTGGAAATGATTTCAGGATATTGGATAACCTTCTCCTTATTTTTTGGCTTCTGTTTTATCGGTTATTTAGACTATAAATGTTTTACAAAATTCATATTATTACCAAGGATACGAACCACAAATATTTTTTCTTCTAAAGGATAAAAAAATATGATATGTGCCTTAAACCTATACCTTGATATCATACTATTTTTAATCGCAATATATTCTCGGCCAATCTCTGGATGTTTTCCTAATTTATTAAGTATCGTTGTTAGACTGTCCTTATAGATTTCGGATTGTTTAATCCCAAATTTTTTAATAGTAAAGTCTGCAATTCCTCTTAAATCAATTGAAGCTCGTACACTAAGAGTATAGTTATTTTGTTCCTTCATGCGCCTTAATAGCTTGATCCCATATACTATCTACGGTCTCTTTTGATGTTCCGCTTTCAATTCCATCAACTAAAGCATCGTATAAATCAATATCATTCTTTCTATTCTCTTGATCTTTACGAATAATGTCTCTTACATATTCGCTATCATTAGTATAAAAACCTTTTTCTATTAGACTTTTTATATAAGTATCTTGCTGTTCTGTAAATGTTATGGATTTTCTTATCACTCCCATTTGAACCAATTTTATTATTATTGATGCAATTTAGTGATTATTTGATAATCAAACAACAGGTATTCAATTTATTTTGTTTTTAATATGCTTTTCACAATAAGCATTATCTGGCTCTTGATTTTTGTCCCAAAATAATGCACCACAACCTTCCTTTTTACAGTTTCTACGTCCGGCAAGCATTGAGCTTTTGAACGAAGTTGTGAATTGCTTTCAAAATTGTATTTTTAACTAGGATTCACAGGAAGTTATAAATGGAGAAGCAGCATGAGCCCGTTGTGAATTGCTTTCAAAATTGTATTTTTAACTAGGATTCACAGGTCAAACCGGAAATAGAAGAATTATCCCCGTGTTGTGAATTGCTTTCAAAATTGTATTTTTAACTAGGATTCACAGGCCCTATGGATTGCAAGAAATGTGCTGTTGGGTTGTGAATTGCTTTCAAAATTGTATTTTTAACTAGGATTCACAGGTTGAGCCGTACCATAAGGGTTAATAACAGGTTGTGAATTGCTTTCAAAATTGTATTTTTAACTAGGATTCACAGGTAATTTATCTAATTATATAATGACTAAATTGTTGTGAATTGCTTTCAAAATTGTATTTTTAACTAGGATTCACAGGTTATCCCATGTTCTTTAATATTCGGTTTTTGTTGTGAATTGCTTTCAAAATTGTATTTTTAACTAGGATTCACAGGAATCTTTTATCATGGTTCTAACGTGATAGGGTTGTGAATTGCTTTCAAAATTGTATTTTTAACTAGGATTCACAGGATATTGATCTGACAACCGATTACCATGATTGTTGTGAATTGCTTTCAAAATTGTATTTTTAACTAGGATTCACAGGTATACTAAGTAATTCAAAGGTGCGATTTAGGTTGTGAATTGCTTTCAAAATTGTATTTTTAACTAGGATTCACAGGTTCTTATCGCTAGAGAAGCATTTCGCCGATGTTGTGAATTGCTTTCAAAATTGTATTTTTAACTAGGATTCACAGGCGGTAGGTTCGAGAAGATCGGTATGATAGGTTGTGAATTGCTTTCAAAATTGTATTTTTAACTAGGATTCACAGGTTTTTGAAGAATGACCTAGGTATTCCGTCTGTTGTGAATTGCTTTCAAAATTGTATTTTTAACTAGGATTCACAGGTCGGTATGATAATTATACGCTGCATCTGTTGTTGTGAATTGCTTTCAAAATTGTATTTTTAACTAGGATTCACAGGTATTATATGCGTTCTGCCTATTCCATAGATGTTGTGAATTGCTTTCAAAATTGTATTTTTAACTAGGATTCACAGGACAATTGCGTAATCAGAATCAGTCTGTTAAGTTGTGAATTGCTTTCAAAATTGTATTTTTAACTAGGATTCACAGGGATACCAGCTGTAAGTAGCTGGTATCCTGATTTTTAAGCCTCTTGTCAGAATTAAAAAACCAGGAAGGGAATTAGAATAATTCTAATTGTTGTGACGGCTTTTCGGGTGCTACTTCTTTTTGGCCATGAAAAAGTTCTATCAACCCAAATTGTTTATCTGTAATTTGCATAATGCCGACTTTACCTTTTTTTGGCAAGGCATTCTTTGTTCGTTTGATATGTACTTCAGCATTTTCACGACTGGCGCAAAAGCGCATATAGATACTAAACTGAAACATCGCAAAACCATCATTGAGCAAGTTCTTGCGAAATCGGGTTGCCACTTTACGATCGGTTCGTGTATCGGTAGGCAAATCAAAAAACACTAATACCCACATACTCCTGTATTGATTAAGGCGTGAAAAATGGTTTTCATTCATACTCAGGATATAAAACCTTACGCCCACTACCCAAAAAACACTCATGTAAAGAATTGGTAGTCCTGCTCATCGCTACCATAAGTGGGCTTTGTTTATTATCAATGATCACATCCATCGAGGGGATATTTAGTAATATTGTTTTTAGGTCACTTGATAATTCTTCAAAATCATCAGTAGATTTTGTGATTTCATAAACCATAGCATCCACATAGATCCGATAAGGCTCCATGATATCATCGGCCAAACAAAAGGCATTATATTTATTGTGATGATAGATCCCTACTGAAGGAAGCATCCCACTACTCACCAATGCCCTGGCCGTTACTGCCCGTAAAATGGCATAGCCATAATTGAGCAGATGATTTGGTGCTATTCCTTTTTGGTTACGGCTAAAACCTTCTATATCAAACACGTTTTGAAAATAATACGCAGCAGCAATCGCTTCGTGATTTTGGGCATCCCCGCTTTTTACTTCTCCCGCCCAACGTTTTAATTTTAAAGCATTTTTACCCCGCTTAGAGAGATGCGCAGCCTGATTGGCTATCTTAATACTTACCGTTTGCTGCCACAAGTTCTTTTTAAGGGGCTGGCTGGCATTTAATTGGTGCCGTATTCGTTCGGTTTGTTCACTATGCCCAACCAGCGGTTGTAAAAAAGAACAAGGTAAATGTTGCTTGTCGCAAGTGATCACAGCAGTTTTATTCTGGACTAATTTCATTAGTAGTCCATTAGTAATGGTGATCTGGGGGTTTTCTAAAACGACATATCCCAGATCTTCTATCGGTATGGTGGTTTGTGGCTTTTCTTCTTCGGGGAAATTAACCACCAGTTGTTCATTTTTGGTGCTCAAATAAGCAGGATTGCCAAAAAACAACGTACGCTTGATCATAATCTGTAGTTTAATATTCTCCTATTTGGACGATTTCACCTAAATGATTTAATCTAACTTTTACAATTCCCTGAAGCCATTTTTCACTTTGAATAAAATGATATGATATTCTTGCAAGTTGTTTTTTGTTTTTAAAGGTTTCACCTCCTACTGCCTGAGTTTCTAGGTGATGATTGAAAACGTAGTTTTTTGTTGAAATCTTTTGAACACGGAATAGATTTTTACTTACCACCATTTTATTATCAGGATCAAGTAAATCAATTTCCAAGGGATTAAAATCTTTAGAAGGAAATACAAACATTTCATTTTGCTTTAGTGTAAAAAGTAAATTCCAACCTTTTTCATGTTGTTTTTTCACAATTGATTCTCCCATATTTTTTCTGATGACTGCTTCATAAAATGAAACAACTTCTTCTTGTAGATTGTTTTTTTCGTCTCTATAAATTGCCACATGGTGATTGTTTCCTGTACTCACATAATCTACGGGTATTTGCTTTCCATTACTCCCGACTCTTTCTTTTCCATTATGGTCTTTAGCATAGTGCAATGGCACTGCATTACTTACCCCGGTTATAACTATAGATTTTATAGGGATTTTCTTTTCTTTATGAAACCAAATGGGATTATCATCAAGATTAGAAAAAGCTTCTTTGGCATTTCCGTCAAATAAAGACAAACGATCTGTAAGAATTTTTCTTACCCTGCTATCAACAATTTTATTGATGCTTTTTTGATCCTTAAAATTATCTGGGATAATATCTTTACGAATGGTAAATTGTGGTTGTAATACTTGGGTTTTTACAACTTCCGGAACCTTAATTTTTGCACCAGTGATATATACAGGGTTTTTAGACAGCGTATTTTTGCCGGTAAACGCTTTTTTAGGGTCATTATCAAAATCCTTCAATCGTTTATGCAAAGCTTCACGAAAATCAGGTTTAGTTACGGTATTTATCTTATTTATATCAAAAGAGGCATTGATTTTTTCTTCTTTAACTTTGTAGAAATGAGATCGGCCATATACTGTTTCTTTATGTAATTGACCACGAGGTGTTAGCTCTGTTTTGACTTTATAATTTCCTTTACCCTGTATCTTTATCTTGTTCTTGTTTATCGTTACCACTTTATTTTTGGCTTTATGGGAAACCAAAATAACCTCCAGATGTTTTTTGGCTTCTTCTCTTATAGCATCAAAAGGTTTTATGAATTTTCTTCTACCTTCTTTATCACGGTAGGTATATTTTTGTTCGATTCCGTAAATCGAGTTCTCTTTATCACTTTTTGCATTCATATTGTTTAAATACTGTATGTATGCAGGCTTGGTAAAAGCCACTGTAATCGCATCCATAGCGTGATGACGATGGTCGTTACGTTTTGTCCAATCTTTGATACGTGGCAACTTTTTGCCATTTTTGTTTTTCTCATAATACGTTAGTCCTAATGCCTCATATTTGTCCCAGGTCAACTCCTGTAAAACATTGATGAGTTCCCAGTCTGATCTTAATTTATCGGTAATGGTTCCCGAAGTAGCAGTTACTGTCCTTGTTATTTTTTTTAGGATTTCTAAGGCTTTTTTTGCGATGTATGCAGAATTACCCAGATCCCTGTTTAAAAAATCATCTGGTATATCGGCTTTGGTCATTAAGAGTTTTTGTCGTTTACTGTATTTAACATCCTTTTTAAAGAACACTACATTGACCCGTGCTTCAAAATCCCCCAACCAACCTTTTCGCTCACAATAATCGAATGCAGTTTCGTTCCCTTTTTCTAAATTAATATCACGTAATTCTAAGGTTTTGTTTGAAAATGAATCATCAAACAGTACCGATTGTGGGATGATGTGCTCTACATCAAACTTACTGGTAAATAATTCTTCGGGTTTAATATAAGTGCCAGAATATAAAGTTTTAAACCCTATCGATTTTAATTCTAGATACAATTTGTATTTAATCAAATCCTTACGACTCACATAAGGTAGCCCAAACTCTTTTTTTATTTTCTCACGGTAAGCAACATGGTCTTTAGTAGCTTTTGCAATGGCTGTTGTCATTTCTTTACGCTGGGCTGCAGTTTTTTTAAGCGCTCGGGCTAATTCTATACGGATTTCGTCAGGGCGTCCCATTTCAGGATGCGCTATGATGGCATTTACTACATTAATCATTTGATTCAGTATTTTCTCTACGACCGGATTTCGTAATGAATTCTTTTTTAGTATCTCTAATGAATTTACTAAAGGACGACGCTCATTTTCTTCTGTAGTTAAAGAATGTGAATGGTTATACCCTGCAAGGTTACAAGCTTCATCATAGGTATGACCAGCTTCAAGAAATGGATAAATTTTTCGTAATGCCCTTGCGCTCAAACTCCCATAATCTTGTTGAAAAGTAAGGGGTGCCAACAAACTTGTGTGGCTCTCCTTAAACCCGAAATTGGTTTGAAGTTTTTCCTTTAGACTTTCAATACCTGTAGCAGATGTATCACCTTCAAAAGAATACAACAAATGCCATAGCTGATATCCTGGTTGCTGACTAAACTTATTACCTGGTAAATACATATCCAGATCTAAAATCTCAGAATTTATACCAATTTGGTCAAAGCATAACCGTAGGCTTTTTACGATCTCTGTTGCTTCAATATTGATAAAATCAATATTATCATACCCTTCGATAGTTACTATTTGCCGATATATGTTAAAAAGATTAGATTGGGTTCGGTTTCCTTCTATCTTTTCAAAATTTACCTGCCAGTCCCTTGGTTTATTTGTTGATCCTTTGAAAATCCATTTTAAAAGTTGAGAGGATGACCAGGAGTCAACAAGGTTGAGCTCTTCAAAAAGTAGTAGTTTGGTATCTTCCTCTAGTTCATAAATTTCATTCGAATTCTCTTTATTTGTAATGCGTATGGCATTGATGTTTTGCCAAACTTTGGCTTGTTGAAAAACCGGGGAGGATTTTGGGGCTACTCGCGGGCCAATATATTTTTTCTTTTGGATCCCATCAACCAGGAGCTCTTTCTCCACGCCCTCTAATTCGCAAATGCCAATAAGCCCTTTTTGTGATTTTAACCTTCTTTGATAAAAAATAGTGATATCCCGTAAAGATTTTCTTACTTCTTCATTAAGTTCAGGATAGTGTTTAGATTGCTCCTTCCATATCGCATCAAACTCATCTATATAATCTTGTCTGTAAAACACTTGATTCTTAAGTGATGTTTGATGGTTTTCTTTGAGCAGTTTATATTGATATTGACCTACGGTTAAATTATTAAAGAACAATTCTTTACTACAGTCACTGATCGCCCCCAAATACCCGCTGGATTGATTGATTTGCTTATTTATTTCAATCAGAACGAAAGCTAATTCCCTTTCATCAATTTGTTCTGTAACCCCTTTATTCCTCCAGGCATATTGTTCCAGCTTTTTATTTTTACTTTTATTTTCAGCTTTCTCAATGCCAAGTATATTTTTGATATAATATTCTGTTTGTCCTTTATTCTTCTCTAGCAGGTTTTCTTTATGTTTATCGGTTAATTTATCAGGATAAAACTGTTTTTGAAAATCCCAGATACGGTTAAACTCTTGTTGTAGATCTGATCGATAATACTCAGGTAATTGCTTTTTACTATCCATTAACAATTGAAAAGAATATTGTCCGGGAGTCAGGTTTTTGTTCTGTAATTCTTTAGCTACAGACATTCCGTCTATCAGCTTGCCTTCTTCTTGATTATTGGCCTTTCTGCTACTTTTATAGCCGCGTTTTTTATTGATCATCAACAGCACTCTGGCAAAATCTTCTTTAGATAGTTTTTCTAAGGGAGCTTTTGCCCTCAAAGCATATGTACTAAGTGTTGCAAGCCCTTTTTCTGATAGCGATGATGTTGTGTCAATAAACTTTATTTGCTCTAAAATTTGTATTACTGCTTTTCGCCTAAGTTTATACCGTTGAAGCTTCCTGCGCGCTCCACGACTTAAGGTTCTATCGGCATTAATAGTAATACTATTTCCTTTTTTAAAATCCTGTTGCTCATCGGTTGACAAGGGAACAACCCTTACGCCTGTTTTTATAATCGATGATTTCTCTGTTTCATCATTTCCGGCTTCATTAACAAAAGCCCAACCAATAGATGTTGTACCTAAATCTAGTCCCAGAATACGTTTCATTATGATTTACTTATTAAAAAATCTGAACGTCTATTTTATTATAGAATAACAGATTCTTTTATTATACTATTAAGAATTATCATTTTAGCTCTTCTAAAATACGATAATAATAACTTTACTTTTATGTGAAAAACCACATTTAGGATGTGAAATTATTTATGTAACTTGCATTTACAATTATGAAAGCAATTCACAATAAGGATTATTCCGTTGTGAAAACATTCAAAGTGGTCTGCCTAAGGCAGATCACTTTTTTGTTTAAGAAGTATCCCTCCCCAACCCGAAAGCAATTTTCACGTCTTTCCTATCATTACCCAACTAAAAACAAACAGTTAATGAAACAGCATAGTTATAGGTAACAAAATAATCACTAAGCCACAAAAAAACCAACAGCATACAGTTACTTTAATAGAAATCTGAAGAAAAATGAACCTTGGCTAAAAGCGATACAACGAGTTTCCTTCCAAAGAGCTAAAATCTAGTGGCATGGATGCTACAAGAGGAGCTAAAAAAAACCTTAACTTCAAATAGTCAAGGTTTTTTCGTTTTACAATCTTCACAGCCTCTTTGCTTATATTTTCCTTACTATCCACTTCAAATACTTCATTTTTTTGTCTGCCCTTATCCAATTAATTTCAAATATAAAGGCAACTGAAAGATGAGTGTATTTGCATCTAAAGAAGAGAATACATCTATTTCAAAATTAAATGTTCCGTTTGCTGTGCCGGTAATATTGGCAGTGAGCCAGTCATTCATACTTGTTGCTAAGGTGTTTGCAAACGAAGCCCCCCCATCTACAGTACTCAAATCAAATGGTGTTGCAAGAAGTACAGGAACCGTTACCGGAAATGCTGTATCGGGAATTACATAGGTATACTCTACCGCTAGTTTAAGATGTAGTGAATCGGCTTCAACTCCATCGGTAAATGCTTCAAACAAGGCAAGCATATTATCTGTTAAAGATCTATTCTCAGAAATTGGATGGTCTTTTGTTCCAATAGATGCAATATCTATTGCGGTTTTATCACTTAACAGGCTTATTAATTTTTTATAAAATTTCACCAATGGTGTTTGATATAAGAAATGTGCATTGGTGGTCTGCCAGCCACCCGAACCATCTGGTAACAAGTCCCGGTTACGGATAATCTGTGCACCACCCCAGGCATTTTGGATATTTAGAATATCTAAATCACTAACCACCACTTCTCTTAATGGTTCTACATTTCGATTTTCATAGGTAAGATACATGGTGTCATCATCCTTGTCTGTATATTCATAAATGTTATTGCCAATTGCATGTGCTGTATAGCCAGGAATATTGATCACCGGAATTTGTGTCATCGGATTCTTGCTGTCTGCAAGTACCTGAACCTGCAGATTACCCGTATTTTTTGCTGCTGATTCAATCACTGTAAAATTCAATACGATTGGTTCTGGTGTTACTGCAAGCGCTTTAGACTCAAGTGTGGTTGCCAGTTTTCTTGGGTTTACCTGATTCCAGCTGCTCCAGGCTGTTGCAACTTGTCCTATGATCGTTTTAAATGCCTGAACTGCATATAGTGCATTGGTATATGTTGCAGATTGGTCGGCAACATCTTTTGGTGTTAAATTCGCCAGATATGATTTAAAATCAGCATTAATCTGAGTATAAACTTCAATAAATTGTGCTAAAGCTTCATCTAAGGTTACTGATGCTTCAAACGCCATTTTAAAAGCATGCATATCGCTACCGGGGATATTTAATTCGACCTGGGTTTCTATGGTATCCTGAGCAGCTATTGCGTTTTTATAGGTATACATAAAGTCCCAGTTGCGTGCCTCTTGTAAGGTCTTAATCTCTTTCACCGTAGGATAATGTACTCCTTGAGCAGTAACCGATGGCGGGGTAGGATATGCCCGTAAAGGTACTGGGATTGTGATTTCTCCTATATCACTTAAACCTGCATCCAGAGGTATTACAAAGGTTAACCAGGTAGAGGCAGTATAACCCTCAATACCATCTATAGCGTGTATTTGCTGCTCCAAATGGCTCACTTTATACTGCATATTACCAAACTGAAAATTTCTAAATTCTGAAGTATCTTTAGACTCAAACATATACGTTAACCACGAGTCTCCGTTACCCATCGGTAATTTTGATGTAGAAAGCGAATATTCGGTAGAGGATTCTAATGCACTACTATCACCTGGAACCGTAGGTTCATCACCCACCATATTCCCATAAAGTTTTGGAGTGGTAGAAGTTTCATCTACCGGATCAACATTGGATGCATTCCATGAAGAATTTATAGCTACCGGAGTCTGGATCGCAGCAGAATACTTATAGGTAGCCGATAACTCTTTTAAGATTTCCTGTTTCCATTTTTCTTGTGCATTTCCAATATTGGCACCAGACGTATCTTCTGCATCAATAATATAATCTATGGTTCCTTCTATAGCATTAGCCAGGTCTTCTTTACTATCTAAAATATCCTGTACTATTTTTCCATTATCCAATAAAAATGCGGGAACAGCAAGTCCGGGGGCTAAAAATGCATCTACTGCTTCCAGGAATTGTCTTCCCCAATCGTCTAAATCAATAGCGGAGAAATTTTTGGTTACCGCTTCTCCAAACGGATAGGATTGTCCGGTTTTATAAGAATTAATTCCTGTATCTAATGATACTAAACTTGTTGCCAGTGGTATTGGAGAAAAGAAATATACTTTAGAATTATCATAGGTATATTTAATTCCGTTTGCCCCGGTACTATCAAATCTCACCATCCAGATAGGTCCGCTTGCATTATCGACATCACTGTTTTCTTCTACATCTGAAGCTGTTGCAATTTTAATAAGAATTCCTTCGGAAGGTTGGTCTTTAAATGCCGTTTCAAACAAATTCGAAAAATACGATAGGCTTAATGCACTATCCTGCGCTGTTCCGCAAGCAAATGACTGAGCTTGTGGTTTTACTGCTGTTGTGGCACTTGCAACGCCCATAGCATCTACAAAGTTTGGATCAATATTTTTGGTGCGATCCATATGGATGTTTACCAACAGCGGAATGCTATCTGCATAATCTGCAATATTGTGTACAGCTATAGCTGCCGAAATAGTATAGGGTATCGGAATTGCCGAAGTATCTGCACTTGTATTTCCGCCAACAATGGCTTTTAAATAATTAATAACAGGTATCACAAAATCACTGGACAGCGTTGCTACATCCATCTCTTTTTCAAATCCTTCAGGGTTTTCTGAAGTTCCCTGAATGGTTGAAGTAAAACGCATCACCACATCCCCCGATCCTAACTGATAATACAAGTTCATATAGGTTGCCAAATCTACGGTAGCATTATGTAACGCTCCAGGGGTTCCATCATTATATCGTGATACATCAAAACAGAAATTAATGAATAACGCTGGCCCGCTCCCTTTGTCTTCAAATAGATAAAAACTAGAAACAGAAGGCCATTGCGAAACAGAAAGTAGGGTATCTGTATATAATGATTTCATGGAAATGGAAAGTGGCTTCACTCCACTCGTTGGCGTATTACCAAACATATCCTGCCAATTTAATGACATGATCACCTCTGTACCTATCCCTGCATAAGGGTTTGGATACTCCGGATCATCATTGGGTCCCTGAACAAATTTGTAATAGGGAATTGCCGAATTATAGTTCCAGGGTGCGGCCGGGTCTGATTCGGGAGTAATCCCTGCTTTTTTGTTTTGAATATCTTCCTGGCTCATTGCCTCTGTTGGTCCGGCAGGCATATAATTTTGATAGGCTTGAACAGCAGGTAAACTCACACCCAATAAATTAAATTGATTCTGTAAATACACCTGATCTTCTGCTGTTGTCGGGGGATTTTGAGTAGGGTTAAAGTCTCCCGGATTATTTCTGGAAAGCTCATACCCTACATTGCCCGGCAATACCGTAGGTACCAGTACCGTAACATCGGGGGATTGTGCATAGACTGCGGTTTTAGAAAAATCCAAATCGTCTCCGGTAATTACGGCATTTATAAATGGTTGTGGAATAAAATCAGTGTAGGTAATCACCATCTGAATATTGGCTACTCCCGACTCACTAAACAGATAGTCGGGCAGTCCTTTACCATCTTCAGGAGTGATGTAATAGAAATAGAATCCTCCCGATCTCACAATGCTACATTCCCATAATAAGGTCGCAAAATCTCCCGGAGTGTTTAATGTATTGTATTCCGGAGCTTCGAGTGCCATAGATTTAAGTGCTACTGGGCCCAGGTCGGGATTTGTTTCTGTAGATAAATTTGCCTGTATAATGGCAGCATTCAGCGCTCCATTTTCAGAAGATATAAAACCAGATTCTCCGGTAGCAGGATCGGGTTTCATTAAAAACTGGACCTGCTCAATAAATGTATCACTTCCGGCCCGGTCTTTGTTCATATAGATGAGTATATCTTCCAGCAGATTGATACTGGCATCATCTGCGCCTATAAGATTGTATACATTACCTGCCAGTGGGGTGTCCAGAAGATCCTGGGCTGTTATTTTCTGAACATTAACATTCAATGAGGTTGCCCATTTTAAATTATGAATTGTTCCCTGGGTCGTTGTATCCTCACTCGATGTTAAGGTTTTTAAACTAAAGTGAAGTGCCGGATTATCATTTTCCTGCAACGCTGCCCTAAAATTGGATGGTGTTTTCCATAAGGTGGGCTTTGTCTCAATTCCATCAAAGAAATCCCCCGGATACTTCCACACCGTATTTCCTCCTAAAGAAAAATTCTGAGGAGTGACATTCACATTCGTTATGGCTTTTGGGTAGCCTGATATTACTGATGGATCTAATAGATTCGTCCTTAGGTTTATCGTTCGTTGTATCGCATTGGCATCAATAATTACTTCTAAATGATCATCGACAGGTTTTAGGAATGTGATCCATGGAGCTCCCGGATTCATCAGATTCACCCGATAGGTATCTGTGGGTTTTAATGTATCTGATATGGTCCATTGTTGTCCTGTAAGCACATATAACGGCTGTGTTTCTCCTGAAGCAGCTATGGGAGGTTCTGGTAATCGTAATCCGTGTAACATAAACCTGGAAGCCATTCCGCTTAATTGCTGTACATTTTCTGCAGTCACCGTTCCGGCTATCATATCTGAAACTTTTATTGAAGTTTCGCCCTGAGCATTTACATAATCCAATGCGTTTTGTAACAATTGTTTTACCGCCAAAGCAATAAAATCTGTAAAAATAAAGGTTGGCATTGATAAATCTGGCTGATCTTCATAATCAGGATCTGACACATGATCACAATCTGTGGGTGCATAATAATTTGCCGTGGCGGCACTTTCGTAGGCTACACTTAAGGATTTTAATAGTTGGGTCACATCTTCGAGATATCCTTGAGTACCCGTCATCGATTGCTTCGCAAAATCGATCAAATCACCTGGCTTGTCATTAATTGCTGTTTGCATTTGCAGTTCTGGCAAAACAGGAAATACAGCAGCAGACATATCTGTTTCTTTGGTAGCATCGACAGCAGAAATCTGAATGGTAAAGAATGCTTTTAAAAATGCCTCAATGTCATTACCAGAAGTATTCTTATAGTTAAAAGGTGCCGCATTATTAGGGCGTGTTTCTATATAACACAACATCTGGTTCAATTGATCTGCAGTGATCACCTGATCTTTTAACCAACTTAATTTTGTACTGCTTTCACTACTTCCCACAATAGCATTGGCAGCCCAATACAAGGCTCCTGTGGCCAGTGCATTCATTCCAAACTGAGTAAAGCTTCCCGGATTTGTTGTTCCGGTATCGATATAAAGCATTCCCACATATTGCGGGCCTGGTTGGTAATTTTGTCCTTTAACCTTTAGTGTTTCTCCAGATACCGTTAGATGTGGCACAAAATACAGGTCTAAACCAAAGGTTTCATCGGTATCGATCTCTATAGGTTGCCATTTTAAAACTGTGGGAGTGGTAGCGACAGACATTAACGACTTCGGTAATATTTGATCATTATGATCTACTTTATACCATAATGCGTTTTGTGGAGTATTAGAACCAATACTAAAGGAAGCCCTGATGGTAGTGCTGAAGCTTAGGCGAATAGTCACCTTAAACAGACCAAGATTTATTCTTACACTTAATCTTACACTCACTCCTGCTTCAAAAGCAACAGGGATCGCTTTATAGGCTTCAACAACCAGTGTTACCTGTATATAGGCTGTAATGTCGAAAGAGGCAGAAATAATGGCAAAATTGACTTCGCCATAAATTCTTCCTACCAATGCCAGCGTTCCTATAAATTTATAATAGGTATCTGTTTCGTTAGAATAAGGAGTATTTGGATTGGGTGTAAATAATGCATAGGTTCCCTGAAATATTCCTATGGCGGTTAAAGACAGGCCTGCTTTTAAAATTCCTTTATTGATCGTTTTTCCAACCCCGACAGAAAGCGCCACTCCCGCTTCTATTACCGGGTTAAATACTCCTTTCTGAACCACCGGCAATCCACTGGCAGTAGCTCCTGTAAGGGAAGCAAAATAGAAACCTCCCGATCCAATAAAAGGGAACATCTGTATGGTAAATGATCTTGAAAAATTGGTAATGCTCGCCGGCCAGCCAATGTCTAAGTAGAAATTACCATTGGTATAGATCTTTACTCCAATATTGGGTAAGGTGACTGATACCGCTCCAAATTCCAGTTGCCTGAATACATCTGGTAGTTGTAATTCTATTTGATACACCCCTATGGAGTCATTGATCTTCTTGTATAGTATTTCAAATTGCAGGTTTTTAAGAAATTGGGCCTTATCTGAAACCCCGATCATTAATCCGTAAAGGTTGGGGTCGTTAAATACAAAAGCCATTCGGTAAAACTGCGCTACCGTAAAATCGGCACCGATAAGCCAGTCTGAATTCTGATTAAACACAATGGGTCCGGAATCACCTTTGATCGGGATGGTATTGGGTTGGCTATTGGGATCTTCAAAAGCACTTTCCATAGCAATAATAGCCTCATCTACCGAAGTAAACGATGAACTTCCTGCAAGTTCCAGGTGTTGCCCCAACCCTAAGAATTTAAGGTCAAAGAGCTGATCTCCCATTCCCGGAACACTCGGCATATTCTGGACATTACTCCCTTTACCGGCCAAAGCACCTGTTGTTTCGTCCCCGGCAGTGATTTTTAATCCTAAGAAGGTACCTTCAAAACCAAGATGTACTCCCCCACTATCTTTGGTTAATTTAATTTTAGAGATATTCAAAAACCCCAGATCAACGCTGTTATCATAAGAAATGACAATAGTGTTTTTTGTATTATCACTTAAATCCCGTGTGTATGTAAACGATAATCCATCGAGACTGATACTATTTAATAAATTCCAGGGAGCTGATAATTCAAATCCGGGAATAATCCCATCCATAAATTTGGTAATGATATCTCCCAGGGACATCTTATCAAATTTTACACTAAAGATGTCTTGTTTTTCTTTTTTGGTATAATCGGCTTTGATCCCTTCCCATTGCAAAAAGATTTTTTCTTCATTATCTCCAAATTCATATCCTATATCAAAGGTTAATCCCAGGAGTTTGGTGGTACTGGTTATTTTTCCAGCCGATTTATTATTGCTAAAAGTAACATCGACCACCGCATGAAGCGACAGATTAAAACTACTGAAGTTGAGCTGCCAGTCTACGGTTCCTCCTACTTGATATGAATTGGGTTTGCCCGTTGATTTATCGGGTACGGTTGCCAGGAACGATACATTGCTTATATCGAGCACTACGCCTCCATTGCTTACCCAGCTTGGAATATCTCCGATTCCAAAAGGTTTTAAAAAAGTAAAGGCAATATCGACCAATGAAATAACCTGATCTTTTCCTGTATTCCCTCCAATGGTCCATGTTTTATCTTTATACCCGGCAAATACCGTAATATCCACACCCGTATTACCGGCTGATTCATCTGCTCCAATATTAAAAAGTCCTATAAATTTGCCTGATGTGGTTCCTTGCTGGCTGGCGATTTCCAGAGACATCCCTGTCATTGTAAAATCTAGTTTTGGATCAGGGATGGAAATAAATGTCCAATCACTAGTTATGGCAGATGTTAATGTATATACTTGCGAAGCAGGATTAATCACCATCATAAATTGAGTGATTTCCGATTTTAAATCCAATGTTACATTTGGTAAAAACAAGGTGAATACATCTCCTAGCTGAATAGTACCCTCTTGCAATTCTACAGTAGCACTAAAATTAGGCGCCTGTGCCACTACTGCCATTATATTTGAGCCTTCCGGCCCGATAGTAAAATTTCCGGTAATTGTATACCCAACAGACCTATCAGCAGAACTTCCTGGATTTGTGATTAAACTTGTAATACCTATTCCTTCCACTATTAATTTACCAGGAATTAAATTCCATTGATAATCAGAAGAAGTGCTTATCGTAAGACCAATATATTCTAAAGAACTTTTCTTTGAATTGTAGCCTAAGTTAATGTCTTTAAGCCCTAAGTCGGTTAACGTACTAAATGGTTGTGGTAATGAGGCACTTAAATTCACCCCTCCTATTAACTGATAAAAATTTGATATACTCGGATAAGGTTCTTGGAAGTCTCCGGTAAACAGCCAGGTGTTATTCACTACCGGATACGTCATTTGAAGCTCGAGATTAACGATATCCCCCGATCCTGAATCATTACTCACTACAATGTTTCCGCCAATAAACCCTTGTACCGGTAAATCAGCTTCATATACATTGATTCCTATAAACGGTGTGGAAAGTGAAAACCAATCTATACCAGCGATAACCCATTTTTCTTTAGGAGCACTGGCCGACAAGCTGGACAATATACCAAGATCTCCAGAACTCATTTCCAAGGTAAGTTCCATTCCATTGAAGCCTAAGGATGATGTTTTACCGTTGAGTTTAAAACTGGTTAAACCATCTGTCCACTTATTTGGAACAAGTGTTGCCTCGGAAATCAAGAACGTATTATCGGATATTATTTTTTTATAAAATGTACCAATCGGATCATCATCAAATACCGTCGGAACTAATTTAATGTTACCATCAGAAAGATTTTTTGAGATTGCATTAAAAACATCTTTCAATGAACTATATTTTGAGTTTGAAGACATGTTATTCGTTTTTATAATCCTCGAAATGCTACAAAAGCTTGCATGGCCATAAATAGCTTATCGTTAATTTGTGAATGATAGAAATTAGATAAACCAGTGAAATACCCCGTAAATCCAGTTGGAGGGTTTACCGGATACACATTATTCATAAACTCCCCTAACCTTTGTGCCGGGTTTTGTGGCGTGCCATCAAATGAAGGCCAGAATCTAGGCATAATTTGCATCGTATTGGCATTCGCTTGATTGGCCGTCGCCTGAGCACCTGCTGGAGATCCTAGTGGCAACGTTGGATAAACTACCCCAGCTCCATTAGTTGCTAACCAAAGAAATGGTTTTGGAAAATTAATTGCCAAATTCGCAGCATTTTTTCCTTCAAAGACCATTGGAATATTGGCCGCGTACATCATTTGGTCAAATACACCCGGAGGAAGCCCCGGTAAACTCACCACCAAAATTTGATTGTTGTGTAGCGCATCAATATTATTTAACAGAGTTTGTGTATCCCAGCCATTTAATTGAAATTGTACACGTTCATTTACATTATGATCCTGTAAAAACTGAATCGTATTCACATTATTGTTCAAGTTATCTCCTGCTAAAAAGCTCTGAACTTCCTGATAACTTTCATGACTTACATTTGCTAATACAAGCAGCACTGTTGGGTTTCTTTTGGAAATATCTGCTGTATCTACATATTGAATGATCCCTGTAATCAGATTAAACAATAAGGTCTCTGCACTTGCGAGTAGAGGGATATTCACATCAACATTACTCATTCCGTATGCAGTACATAAATTAATTGGCAATTCCTCTGGGTCACCCCCTTCTGCAAAAGCATATATTAAATGAGCGGATTCTGCACCTTTTATAGTATCAAAATAACGATCCCATTCAGCATCCGTTAATGTTGGATCGGGTGAATAAAATGCCCGGTCATTAAAATTAGGTTGTAATGGGAGCTCTGCATCAAGAGAAATCGTGGCTGCCATTCTTCTCAAGATTGCATTTGAAAAATGTGATAGTCCCCATTGAAATGGCTGCAGTACTAAAAAGTGATTTACCATTAGTCTGTCTGCCAGATTCATTCTATCATCATAACCGCCTGTAAAACCAAAATCTACTACATCATCTTCTTCTGGTATGTATATCGATAATGGTGAGAACACAACAACACATCCATCAAGATTAATTGGTGCTGGTATTCCACCACCTGCTGGTATAATAATTTCCGGAAGTAATACTTTTAATTTCTGAATAGTTGGTACAGGCGGATTTCCTCTATCATCATAAACACATCTGATCATCTGACTATATCCATAATCAATCAGGCGTTTCATCATATTCACGGTAGAAATTTGGTGACCAAAACCATCAGTATTGGTAACAAAGCATCTCACTTCTATCTCTCCATTAAAATAGTCAGCTAGTTTATCCACAGTTTGTTGATAAGCTGTTCTCTGTTCATCATCAGCAACATTTAAAATTTCCTGTACAAATTCATCAAACATATTGAATACGATTTAAGAGTTCTTTTTATACGCCGCATACCATCCCAAACTTTCAGGAGGAGCTGTTTCTGATGGGTTTCCGAATAGGAAGAACCCTATTTGCCCTCCGGGAGGGAATGTTAAGCTCAATACTTTTAATGCGATATCATTGATCTTCATGAGATATGAAACGCCGTCGTCTGCAATGTCTATACGAATAGATCCGATGTCCATTTTCAGCACTCCCTGCAGGCTTAATGCAGGTGCTTGTGGGTTTACCCCGGGTAATTTTAATCCGGCAACGGCTCCTGTGCCACCTACATTCCAGGGGGTTAAAAACGTGGTGTTAAAACCGGCAGCACTGGCCAGCGAACCCAATGTTCCCATATTGAGTTTAAAGGTCAAACCATACCAGTCGCCACTTATTTCCTGTTGTTGTTTTAATGAAGGTAATTGTACATTAAGATATCCTTGCGTAGCAGGGTTGTCATCTTTTGTCCCCGATACTATGCCTGTGAGCTGCAGAGGAAAATGCCGATACAAACTGCCCTTTCTGGCATAGCTGGCACCGATATCAAAAGCCATCTTACTTATATCGAAGGTAAATGTTTGGTTTGTTGGAGTATCGAGAGGAAAAGTCAAATCAATATGCATGTTGGAAAACGCAATTCCTTTCCCATTAGGATGGGTTCCTTCTTCATTTCCGAAAGACAACAGATCAAATCCTTCTAAGGGATAGAAATTTAAATACCCGAAAAATGAAAACGTGGAAGCTACTTCTCCACTACTGTTTTTATCTTGTGATACGGCCGTAACAAAATCTGCTTTTAGGATTTCTACATCCTGTATGATGGTGCTTTGCAGCATTAATAAATTGTCTCCCGCAGCACTAAAAGTGTAGGAAGGTACCCCATTATGATTTTCATAGGTGCCGTCCAGAATGAGCAAGTTATCTCTATTATCGGGCTGAACCGTTTCTCCAAAAAGTTTATTGACGGTAAAGGCTATATAACTGTTAAAGTTGGTGATTTTTGAATTGGTAAACAGTACCTTCAACAATAACACGGTATATACATAGTCTACCGAAGTATTGATAGGTGCTTTTGCTTTATATTCGTTGATATCGCTATGGTATTGTTGATATACGGTATCTTCATAATCTATTAAGGCAAATAATGAGCTTGTGGGCTTCATGGTTAAGATACACTCATTATTTTCTACAACACTTAAATCGATCCCAAAGTGATGTGCGTTAAATGTATCTAAGTCGATCCCTGCCAGTAACCCTTGTAATTCTGCAGGAAAATTAGTGAGCGAAATATCTACTTTTAGAGCAATTACTCCTTTCCAGCTGGGATCTGTGGCTACGGTATAAAACTTATAATAATCAGGATCGCCTTGTTTTTTATACTTATCAATGCCCTTTTGGATATAGTCGCTTATCCAACCCGATAGATTAGCCAATCCATTATTGGCGGTATCATTAAATGCTTCTGGTTGGGTCCAAAACTGAATGTTTTGTACTCGTTCCTGCAACGTTTGGTCGCAATATTTGAAAATAATGATATTCTTATATTGCCCTGTATTAGGTTCTTCAGGGTTTGGTACAGGTACATTAAGGTCGAATGGCCACTCTTCAATTTGCATTTTATTTGCAAAATCTCCCAATACATTAGCTACATCAGAAGAAGCAACCAAAAACAACTGATTGGTTTGAAATGCAGATTGTAAGGTAGCGCTTAGATCATTAAATGCCAGTGTATATACCTCAGAAAGCTGCCCGTTACTACGTATAAATTGATTGCTGGCCAGCTGCATTTTTTCCCAGGTAAAGGTCTCTTCAGACACCCGTATAAAAAACCCATTTTGGTTGGTAGCATTCACTAATGTTGTGGTATCAACTGTGCCTCTGGCTTTATTTCGTGCAGACACTCTTTGTAAAGCTTGTTTAGACAAGGCATTTTCTATAGTGATTTTTCGTCTTGGAGCTAAGATTTGTAATTCAAAATTTTCGGCACTTACCTTTGGTGGTACTTTGGTATTGATACCATATCCCACCATCGGGAAATAAATAGTAGCTGCTACTTCACTTACGGTTCCCGAATTTGCCACATAATACTCTAGGAACAGGTCTTGTATACTGGTTTGACATGGGGAGTACAATGACCCTCCTTCTGGTTGAGAATGATATACTATAGGGGCATTAGATGCTGCTCCCTTCACCATACCTGCCCAGGCTGTGAGATACCTGTCTGAAAGCGGTTGCTGTGCACTGTTGGCACCCACTTTATTTCCTACTTTTAGAATAGGATATTGAGGAACATAGGCAGCTTGTACTCCTTTAAAAGCAATCCTGTCTCCTTTGGTTTTTGTAGTTTCAACAGTAATACTTATTGATTCTGTTCCCGAGAGGCCACATAATATGCGTAATTGATTTTTATCATTTAAGAAAGGAGTATTTATTTCATCTATAGCCAAAGTGAACTGTCCTGAAGGAATCGTGTACCAGTTATCTGTATCATCATGTAAAGTGCGTTCTGAAAAAATAAGTGCCGAACTTGCTGCTGAAGGTATATACTCAGATCCATTTGAAGAGGATGTCTCTACATGAGGTAACAGATGAATCGGAATCCCGTAATCTGATCTGAAATTGGATGGCATTACGGTATCTGTCTCTTTGCCGGTACCTTTATTAATACTAGTACCCAAAAATGCCAGGTAGGTACTTTGCCGTTGTTCATTAAGTAAATCTAAAGGATTGATACTTGCCTGAAATTGTACAAATTCATTCTGACTGCCATCTTTGAACAACGGATAGCTCATTTGCATTAAACCTGCTGTTTCATGGTCATGGTAGAAGTATTTCAATGCTGTGTCAAAAGCTTCAAAATCCACTCCGTGATTTAATCCCACAATAAAACGCATACTGGCCATGGCTTCTCCTGTTAACGGAATCTCAAGTGCGTTCTGAGGTGCTGTTTTTGATGCAATATTGTTTGCCTTAAATGTGATAAAACCCCTGGGAGGCCCAGTAAATAAAAAGCGGTTGTTTATCGTATCTAATGTTATAGACAGGCTTCTGGATGTCGAAAGTGTTAGGGTAGAAAAATTATTCCCAAAATTATAGCTATAGTTTTGTAACAATGTAAATCCTTCTGTGGCGCTTTGCAGGTATATTAATTGTACATTATCTGCTGTTAGTGGTTCGTCGGGAGATTGCATCCATGCTATTCCACCAGCCTGATAGGGTTTGGCTACACTTTTAAAATATGCCCACGCATTTGTTACAAAATTTGAAATATCTTTTGGGGCATTCGTTGCAAAGAGATAATATCCTTCATATTGAACAGTATCGCCAAAAGTAATAGATGATGCTTCAACCGTTGTTCCTTCCGGAAGTAAAAAAGCGCACCAAAAAATATCGTTGGGTGCAAGGTACAGGCTTGAATTCCCTGAGGAAGTGTTGGTAAAACTTAACGCTGCCATGGTTGCAAAAATTAAATAAATGAAAAGCTTAAAAGGGTACTACCGAATTCAATACTTATCTATATACCAGGCTATTAAATCTCCTTTGAATGTGAAAGATTCATTATTACTAGCGACAGAATATGTGAAATTTCCGCTAACTTTAGAAACCTGAGGGGACTCCTGTAGTGTTATCATCAATCTTCCTTTTGCAAAATTATTTGCCAATTGAAGGTCAAATCGATATTTATTGTGATCTGCTGTTAGTGTTTGTACACCTAATAATTGTGTAGATACATATAGTTCACAATCAACATAAGACCCCGTTTCACTTAACATGAGTTTAATTTTCAGATCTCCAAAATACCTGATACTAGTATCTCCCGGCTGAAGAAAGACTTCCTGAGGAACTATTATAGAAACTTTTTCACTATATCCCTTTACACTACCCGACCATACTGAAATACAGCATAATACAGATACAAAGAATATGGTTAATAAAGCTCTTTTCAAGTTACAAATGTCTCTCTCAAAGGTATGAAATTGCATCTAGCCTTTTATAATGAAACCAAATGCAATTTCATCACTATCTGTTTTTAATTGTTCCAAGTTGCGATTTGCTTTTGAAAAGGTGCAGGATCTTTTCCTTGCGGATCTGTACCAGATCCCGAACAAGTTACTTCTCCCGAAACGAGTCCGAATGCCGCCTGAAAATTAATTTTAGCAATTTGTAGCACCTGATTACCTACTTTCATTTCTATGTTTGTTGCTGTAGGTTGTACCGGACTTAAGGTCACCGTTCCCAACAAACCTGCTGAAGTTTTAAATTCTGTTGTTGATACTTGCATCCCATTTACAAGAGCTACTGTTGTACTCGCTGTAATCGTATTCACTAATAATACATCTGGAAAATTTACTGGATAAGACATAATTTATTGTTTTTATTGTTTAGTTTTTATTTATGCTAAAATTACAATATAGGTTTTGTTTAATTCTAAGTGTAAATACGCGATTTTAAAAATCGCGTATTTATACCTGGTATATTTTGTAAACAAAAATCCTAACTCAACACTCTTCTAACTCAACAAAAATTGTAATTGAATGGATAAATTTACAATCCGTGCAAATATTTACAACCTCTAAACAAAGGCAAAACAACCACTTCTAATTCATTATCTAAGTTTGCATAATTTCTAGCAGAACTAATTATCGTCTTTGCTTTTACAGCACAGATTACACTTCGCTAAATCCGCGCCCTCTTATACTTATTTTGACTTTTTGTTTTCATTGTTAAACAAAAAAAACAGTCACGATATTGGTGACTGTTTTCTTAGTATCTATGATCGTGTGTTACTTCTTCTTTGATACTTGGCTCGGAAAACATTTCCGAGCCATCCGGGCCGTCGGGGAATTATTTAGATTCAAATATGCTTTAAAACTATTTTTTGTGCCGAGAGTAGGATTCGAACCTACACACATCTTACTCTAGTAATAAGGTCGCTTTACCATTTGAAAGATATAAGTCGTATATATTTCAGAGATCTGCGTATCTCGGCATAATACCCCTGCAAGTCAATATCCTTCGGTGCAGGGGGTTTTGTGACTACTTACATTCAGCAAATATTAAGCTTAAATCCTCCATTCTAACCATCTAAACTACTCGGCCCTGACTAGCATTTTGAGGCCGAGGTGGGAATCGAACCCACGACCAAAGGGTTTTGATTTACTGGTGTTCGTCTGTTGCTCTCGCTGATGCTCTACTCACAACACTTATGCTAATTAATAACTAGAATCTGTGCTTAAGTTAAAGCTAGAGTAGTTTATTGATGTAAAAACTTAAATACTTTTGACCCAAGATTAGATTCCATAGCCTCACATTTGCTGTTTCTAAAGCCTCTATAACAGCCTTATATAATGTATCGTAATTTCGCTGCAACTGCCCATGTCTCCGTCCTAACAGGTAAGTTCTTGTAAACGTCCTTTAACTTCGAATTATCAAGAGTCGATTTAAGCCGTAATAACTCCAAAGACAAATACTCACCCCAACTCTCACTATCAACAACCAATTCTGCCCGAACAACACCCGAAGCATTAGTCTTTTCAATAGAAAATACAATGTCTATGAAATCCTTCGTACTCTCCTCTAACCAATCAAGCTGCTCACCAACGGTTGACTGGACATTAGTAAAACCCCTCTTAGTAGGCTCATCAGCATAATCCCCTAAAGCTTGATACGTATTACGTACACCAAAAAATATTCCTTGATTCTTATTGAATTTTTAAGAAAAATCGTCTAACATATTCTTAAAATTAGATTCTACCTTCTCTCGAAGGCTATGTCCCAGGAGATGGCAGCATATGTAAATCCCCTCTCCTAAATCCCTGCCCGACCAAGTCATTCAGGCGGGCTCTCCCCAAAGGCCTGCCTGCCGGCTAGGCAGGGGAAAGGACTTTTCCCTGGACAGAAAGCCCTTCCTTTGGAGGGCCTGTCTACCAGGCCAGGTAGAGTTTGAGGAGGATAAATTGTAACTGTCTTTTGATGGGACATAACCCTCTCGAAGCCCTAATTGTACACTTAATTTTCTCATATTGATAGTTTGGTTATTTATGGTCATTTTTTCAAAAAAAAGCAAACTGCAGAAAATTCCAAATACCTGTAAATAAAGAGCTAAACGCAAGTCGCCACCGGAGCGTGATATTATGACCGCACATATCAGCTGCGAAGTTTGCAACTTCGCAGAGCACGGTGCTGATAAAGGTCATGGTGAGGACGATACAAAACTTAAAGAATTTGAGAGGTATGCAAAAATTCTTTCTTTCGCCCTCTGACAAACCGGTCACCCCGATTATCAACCTAAGGAATAATATTTTTGTGGCCTGACAAAATTTTTAAGGCTAATCTTTGGTATATGAAAAGATTATGTTTAGAGGTATTTTTAGTATTTTAGTTAATCCATCGAAAACTTAAACTCTGCAGAAAATATCTGTGCACTTAATCCATCACTACGGTGATAATAGTTATATCGCAGGTCTACATTTCGCAGCCCGAATTCGGCAATTTTAAACTTTCCGAAAATATCACTATACCTAAATCCTACTCCGATTTGATGACTATCAAATTCAGATAAATCATAATCTGAGGTATAAAATTCTGCCGTAGAAAGATGATGATCAAAAGGCAAGAAGAAATCTGATGCCTGCTGTGTATGATATCGATACATGGGATATACCGTAAATTGATCTCCCAATGCCATGAGAAATTCAAAATTTACGGTATGGGAGTTTACTCCCCAATCATCAACATAATACCGATAAAAACTTCGTACAATAAATGAATCATTCATATAATAATTTAACCTTCCTCCTATGGGGATTTTCAATCGGGTTTCAGGCAATCGCTCTACATCATCTGCCAACTGATACACCCCCCTACTTTGCTCGTTGGTATAGGTAGTAATGCCAAGAGGGTCTCCTACAAAATAATTGGAGATATCTTTAAAATAAACTCTTTGAAAAGGTGTGGATAGCAGCCCTTCCTGCAATACCATATCTACAAACAACGCTCCCTGTAGTCTTTCAGACAGAATTTGTGAATATTGTAAAGAAATTAAAAATGAATTTCTGGAAGTATCTTCAAACTTGTTAAAGCTTATGGGGCGATATGCCATACTCTCATTTCTGTTTTCATCGAAGAGATCTACATTAAAAAAGTAACTATCGTTATTATCTAAAAACCCTTCCCCATACAGCGCATACTCATTTAATTCTGTAGGATAGATCGGAGACCATTTATCAAGGTATATCTTACCGGCCAATATAATTTCTGTGTTTTTTTGATGAAATGCTTTTGTATAGCTTCCTCCAAAACTTATGGATCGATAATCGTACTCTGTAGCAAAACCGGCCTGCACACTCCAAATGGTATTTCTGTCATCACTACTATGTTCATATTGTAACGACAGATTTTTATACACATCGCTTTTGGATGCTCCCGATGAAGCCACCCAGGGGCTCCCCGACGGAATAGTACCTGCAGCGGTCGAAGCACCGGTTTGGTTAAACGGGTTTACATTGCTCGATGAAGCCGAAGTATATGCCGATATTTCGGTATTTACGGTCAACACCTCATCATCGCCCAACGGTACTCTTATAATGACCTGCGGAGAGAAATCGGTGAGTCTTTCATTACCTACCCCTCCCCCTACTGCCGAGTGTATTCCTTCCTGCTCATAATAACTAGAGAGGAAGTCGATCTCTGCAGCTTCCAAAACCCTTTTTTTATAGGTAGTTATAGTGTCTTTTGTTTCCTGGGCAAGCCCAAAAAACATGTTGAAAAGAAAGAAAAACAACATATTTTGTGTTTTTTGCATCATCTTATGTTATTAATTACAACCGCATCCTGCGCCCGCCTTTAATGTTTCTCCTCCCGAAGAGGCTTCGCGATAGGTTTGAAAATCGGTTTCGAATCTCGACGAGTTCAATGCAGATAATTGCATACAAGGATCATTGAGATATGCCTTGTCATATTCTTTTACCACAACACAGGAGCTACTCAACAAAACGACTATTAAAAAAAATGGTATTCGTATCATTATAATATTGTAAGTGATTACCTAACTAAAAAAGATCTAAAATCTAAAATTGAGATCCAATCTGGCGCGGCTTCCGGTTTCTGCAAACGCTCCTTCGTTTTTGATTTGTTCTACCAGATACCCCCGAAAAATAAGATTGAGTTTTTTATTAAATGCATATCCGATTTTTAATTCGAAGCCTTTCATATTTGATAATCTGGATCCTGTGGCATCTACAGAAGAGTAATCCCATCGGGCCCAGTCATTTTGTGCAAAATAGTCTACAATGGCATATTTTTCGAGGTAGGCATAATACAAATGAAAGATCCATCTATTGGCTTCTGAGAATTTCCCCAACTTGATACTTACTACATATCCGGTTCTTTGATCGGCAAAATCTAAAGGAACATCTTCATTTTTGCTGAGCTCCTCAAAATTCTTATAAAAATCCAGTCCGATACGTGCGCGATCCCTAGACAAAACTGCAAGCTCGAGTCCGGCGTTAAGGAGCTTATAATCCAAAGCAAACGTACCTTTCCCATCGGGAATATCAGCTACCTGATGAAAATAGAAGAACCCGGGATACAGCTTTAGGGTATTGCCGAAAAATTTGGAAACCAGCTGCAGTCCGTCAAAATAGCTGTCTTTATCAAAAGTCTCGTTGTTGGAAGCTATGATAAAATGCCCGGCATTGATTGTAAGATCACTCAACGTATTTGATTGTATCGGAACCGCATATTGCAATGCCACCCCGTCGGGAAATACATTATCGTTCCAGAACAATTCATTCTGTTTATAAAAAGGAAATACGTTTTTCCCGATCCAGCCAGAAATATGCTTGTAATATGCTTTAAAATATAATTTTTCGAAGCCCATTTGTATGATCGAAAACTCTCCATTGCTTCCGCCCAAGGTGACATGAGGCCCCTGCTGATCATTCAGATTGCCGGTTCGTATGCGGGCCCCTACCTCGGCCCAATCTTTAAAGGTATATTTAGATCCCAAACGAAATCTGTATCGCAGCCGACTCCTATCATCTCTATAGGTCCCATCGGCTTTTTGAGAGTCCCAGTCATGTTCTACTCTAAATCTAAAATCTCCGAAAAATTGAAGTGGTTTGTCTTTGTGATCCTGTGCATTTAGGGTTAGCACTAAAAGCAATAGGATCAAAATATAAATTCTGTTGATCATTATAATACGATGTATTATTTAATTTTTTAAATTCATTCGTTCAAAATATCACCAATGTCTCACCAGGTTTTAGTTGTTTACGGGTATCTGAATGCCTTCAAAAAATTTGAAGTTTCTTTGCGCAATCAGGAAATTTTGAAAAAATCTCTCCCCTCAGATATTCGTTCTTACCGAAATCCGAAAGACATTGATGCTAGTTTTTTAGGGAGGTTTCTTTTATTAAAAGGAATCGAAAAGTTGGGGTATCCCAAAGAGTATCTTACCGATATTGGGTATTCGTCCTACGGAAAGCCTTTTTTCAAGACACATCCCAAATTGGGTTTTAGTATTTCACACTCGGGAGATCTGGTGGTTTGCGCCATAGGCGAAATAGTACAAATAGGAATAGATGTTGAATATTATAAAAAAATAAACCTTCACAATTTCAAAAGCCAGCTTACTCATTTGCAATGGGAAACATTAGAAGCCAGTAGCCAGCCGGAAAAATTATTTTATCAATTCTGGGTACAGAAAGAAGCACTTACCAAAGCCAATGGCAAAGGGTTGATCCATTCCTTTTCTGAAATAGAAATTATGAACAATATCGCCATTATTGAGGCCGTTTCCTGGTATCTTTTTTCTTTGGAAATAGATCAGCATTATTGCTGCTGGCTCGCATTAAACAGCGTTGCAGAAATTAGAATAGAAAAGGTCTTTTGAGGTATACGGCAAATTTCCGTTCTTCAGGATTTGGGCGTGTCCGCCTATGGCGGCCGGGCTCTACACTTTTACTCCTCGCACCTCCTGCGTCGGGCTGTGGGGTAACCGTTGCGATCCCTGCCTGCCGGTAGGCAGGCCTCACGCAGCAAACTCCTGCCAGATACCCAAATTTTTGCATAAAAAGGAAAAATTGTCGTACACCCGGCCTTTTGATGCCTCAATCTCATATGGAGCAATAGGTTGTATACTCTACATAATCAGGATATTCCTCTTCTTTGGTACAGTTACAATAGGAACAATCGGGATCTTTTTCAATATCATACATATCAAAATGCCAGCTATCGGCATGGTATGCAAAGAGTTTCCCGACCATTAATTCTCCAAATCCTGCCAGTATTTTGATCGCTTCGGTAGCGCACAACACTCCTACCATTCCGGGCAGGACTCCCAGCACTCCCGCTTCGGCGCAGGAGGGTGCCAATTCTGGCGGCGGGGGCGACGGGTATAAACATCGGTAACAAGGCGCATTTTCTGAGTTATGGGCAGGCCAGAAGGTAGCTACTTGTCCTTCAAAACGGAACACCGATCCATGAATATTGGGTATTTTCAATTTTACACAGGCATCGTTGATCAGGTATCGGGTGGTAAAATTATCGGTACCATCGAGTACGACATCATATTGACCGAAGATCTCTTCCACATTATCTTTGGTGAGGCGCTCATTATAGGTGATGATGTTAATTCCTGAATTGAGTGCCTCCAATCGCGCTCTTGCCGAAGCTACTTTGGGCGTATTCACACTTTTTTCGGTGTGTAAAATTTGTCGCTGTAAATTGGTGGCATCTACTACGTCGTTGTCAATAATGCCCAAGGTGCCTACACCGGCTGCAGCCAAATACCAGGCTACGGGAGAGCCGATACCTCCTGCTCCTACAATGAGTGCCTTACCTTTTAGCAATTTCAATTGTCCCTCCTCTCCTACTTCAGGAATGAGCAAGTGCCGTTTGTAACGTTCAAAATCTGCTTCCTTCAACGCCTCCGGAACCTCAAATGGTAAGGACTGGTTCTTCCATTCATTAAAACCTCCTTTTACAGAATACACTTTTTGGTAGCCCATCTCGGCCAGGCAAGAGGCTGCCACCAGCGATCTTCTTCCCGAGGCACAGATAAGTAACATTTCTTTATTGGCATCGGTAATTTGTTGTGTGATTTGCATTTCGAGTAGCCCCTTGGGAATACGCAATGCATCTTTAGGGCTTCCGGAATGCACCTCGTCTTTTTCTCGTATATCGATCAGTACTGCGCCCTGTACCTGCGCCTGGCAGGCGGTTTGAACATCTATTTCTTTGATCTGGTCCTTTAACTGATTGAGATACTTATCTACGGTAATTTGCATAATTTCAAATATTATTGGTTCGTGAATTGATGGCAAGCATAACACTGGTAGGCTTTTTTGAAGTCTTTGGAATCTATAAAAGACTCTAGTTCCGGTTTTTCTGATTTTCCCCCTTCAGAAATGCTTTGCCTATAATTTTTGATTTGAATCATTTTTTCTATCCGCTGGTCAAATGTGTATTTGTTTGTCCAGGTATCGAGAACTTTCTTCTTGTCGGTAGCAATAAAATTACTGGCTATGTCCAACACGGTGATATAATAATCGATCTCTTCTAATTGGTTTGTATCAAAACTTTCGAAATTTCTAAACATCCAGTCCAATTTTTTTAGATTCAGATCAAACCGGTACAGCGGGCCCAGAATTTCGGTCAATTCTCCCCCAAGATCGGGCAATGCATCAGGGCCAAGCCTTTCATTTGCTTGTTGCAACAGTTCATTCATTCTGGAATTATTAAATGAATTTAAAATATCGCTATAGTTGGTCATAGCTATTTGAATACTTAACAAATTCCAAACCGGGACATTCACATAATCTTTTATCTTGAGCAATGATAAATCGATAGCCAAATCATGTGTGCTTTTATTATTAAAATTACTATTCCTGACTCTTTCCTGTACTTGTTTAACGATCACATAAAAACCATATGCCCGATCATTATATCCATTAATATTTGCAGAAATCGCTGCAACATCTACAGCTCTTTGCATCATAGCCTCAATTTCTTTTTGTTGATAATCTGGAGCATCTGAGGGTATTCCGGAAAACAAACCTGTCTCTCGATTTCCAAAAATTTCTTCAAATTCCATATTCCCGTCGAGATAAGATCCTGTAACACCAATGATATAGAATGAATAATACAATTGTGCTAACCGCATATATTCGAGATCCTCTGAGCTTGAAAACACTCCTGCCTTGTATTCTTGCTCCAGCTTATCATACGTTTGTTTAAAATCTTCTAAAAAAGAAGGAATTGCCGCGACTACTTTGTCTGATTCATAATTAAGATTCTGAAAATAGTTAGCCCTGATATCGCTCAAAAAAGAACGTACTTCGTTGGATGTGGCTTCATCGTCATTGGTATCGCTATTACAGGACATGCTAAATATCCCAATAGCTACCAGTATCAAAAAAGTGATATTTTGTTTCATAGGTTTATTTTTTTGTTTTTTTATGATGAACTATCCCTGCCTGGATCGGCAAACAGGCCTCGAGGATTCTTTTCGATTAAAGCCTATAAATCAAGCCAACCATCAACTGATAATCAAGTAATCGCTTAAAATCGGATTGCCTGCTACCAAAATTGGATAGAAAAACGGTGAATACTTCCAGGTTGTCGAGAGCATTCCACTCAATTAAGGATGATAACTGACTGCTTTGATCATCTATCGAATAAAAATACCTAAGGTTATAACTCAATTCTCCAAAAACATCATTTTCACCAAACTGAGAAAACACATAATTTTTTCGGGTGTAAGGCATTCCGGTATTGATCGCTCTTCCCAAATTGAGATCTGAAAGATCTCTGGTAACATCAAAATTGAAGTTTGCCGAGGATGCGATCATATTGTAATAGCGTTGTGCATCTTCATCATCATATCCTTTTCCATTATAATAGTACTCCAGATTGAGGGTGGGTCCAAAATTGAAGGTATAGGAAGCTCCCAATAATCCGGAGAAAAAAAGTTCTTTATTTTCTTCTCCATTCACCATTTCGAAGGGAATAAGTTCGGTTTCGTGCCCCTCAACAGGATAAAACCTGTTCATATTATATTCTAAAGCACTGTCTAACCATATGACTACTGCATCGTTCAGGTTTTTTTGGCCATATATCCCCAAATGGTATCGTTCATCTTCGGTCATAGAAAAAATAGAGCCAATGTTGTAAGAATCTCCATAATAGTCAACAAGCAGCCCATACCGATTGCTGAATTCGAAAAAGAGATCGTCAAAAACAATTTGGGTTTCTCCTTTCGAGAGGTTGGCAATAAGAGTAAGGTCCAGGTTCTTTTTGGTAGCGATATTCAGCTCCACAAAATCCATAGGGCGTATTTCGATCTTTGGATTCAATCGCCCGGGATCTAAAAAAAAGGGATTGCTGGGGTTAATGAATATCGACGTGCCAAACTGTTTTAAGTATCTTCCGCCAGCGATATAAAAAGCTTCGCTTACTTGAATTTTTGCTTTCAGACTTTGAAAATAGAATTCAACATCTATTTCCTTGGTTAGATCTTCGTAAATACTGTTTAATCTGGGACTGGCCCAGAGTGTTAAATTGCTTTTTTTGTATTTAAGATCCGGACGAATAAACAACCCTGTATCAAACTCGTTTAGGGTCGCAATTCGGTTGTCGGAATTTATGGTTCCCAACGCGTCTGCAAATCCTGTAAATCTTGCAAAGGGTATATTATCTATATTCCAGATAACATCATCAAAAAAAGAGCTTTTATCATTGGTTTTTTCCTGGGCATAGCCCAAAAAACAGCCTATAAATACCGTGCAAAATGTTATGAATTTTTGTCTCACAAAATTATTTTTTTAGCTAATATGCCCCCTGGCATGACAATTTCAGAACTGTATGCTTATATCGGCATTAAATGTTGGTTGAATTTAGATCAATCTAACAAGGCGCTTTTTTGAAATTTAGAATTATTGAATTCTTTAAACTCCGGAGATGACATTTGCAGAATGGTCTGGTCTTCGGTATTTACATTATCAAATATGGTTACCTTAGAGATATAGCCGCTTTTTTGCGATTGATAAATAATTTGATTTTCATATTCAAATACGGCTGTCTTGATAAGTTTTCCCGATTTACCATAAAACTCGGCCTTGACCCCAAAGCTTTGATCCTTGCTTACCCAGTATTTGATTCCCGAATAACTTACCAGGTTGTTTTTGGCTTCCAGATTGAAAATCCAACAAGGAGTTTCTTTATATGCACCTTCTTCTGTAGAAGCAATGGTATAATCCTGATAATAATTTGCTGAAGCCACATCTGCATTTGAAGCAGATCCCGACAAACGCTGCCTGCCTGATATGGGAACCGGACGGTTTAACCCTCTTTTTACAAACCACATATTATTGCCCCGAAGCAATAGTCTTTGCCCGTCATATTTTTTAGGTTTCAAAAACGTGATCAATGCAAATTGTTGTGTCTCGGTGGTTGATGCTTCTACCTTGAGACCGATCTCATTGCGGGTTTTTCCTTGCTCTATATTTTGCACATTTACTCCCCAGGTAATTCCTGGTACCTGACCTCCACGGTAAAAATCGGCTTTTTTCAAAATGGCATCAAAATCGGGTGATGTTCCTGTATTCCAGGAAGTTACTATGATTATAGTGAGTAATAATCCCACTACTAGTGTTGCTTTTTGTATCATTTTTATACTGTATAATATGTTATTTAATAGGACCATAGTGTCAGTAATGCTCCAAGAATTCCAAATGTGAAGGTTCCTATAGCCCTATTTTTATAGTGTTTGTAATACTGAAAGGCTTCCTGATGTGTCGCCAATTGCATTTTGGGCCAGGTAACAAAGCTGCCATATAGCGTAAAGGCTGTCATAAAAAACAAACACATTACTTTACCAGCGAGCATGATGGATTGAGCACTGGTTTCTGGCGGATGTACTATAAACAGCGCAATGCCAGAACCCCACAATTGAATGATCCCAAAATAGACGCTGTAAAAAACCCTTTTTCCCTGTCCTACAATAAACCTGAATGGAAATTGCCCCCGATCTACGGTTTCTTTGGCCGTAGGCCAATCGATAAAGGTGCCCATAAATACAGACCCCACCCAGACAATACCTGCCACCAGGTGAATTGATAATATGATTTTCTCTACCATAATCTTAAAAAATTATTATCCTCCTGCCCGTGAAAGTAACAGCGAGATACTTTCTCCATTGGGTATTATGGTATCCAGCCCCTGCAATGCTGTTATATTTTTGGCCCCCAAAAAAAGCTTGATATACGGACGTATGTTACCATCGTCTTCAAACAGGCGTTCTTTGATATTCCCAAAATTCAGGTCGAGGTAATTGATTAACTCTGATACTTTTTCCCCTTCAAATTCAACAGCCTTTTTATGGTCAATAAACTGTGAAAATTGTATCGGAAACTTTAATGTTACATTTGTTTTCTTCATGGTCGTTGTTGTTTAATTAATACTCATTAAGGAAGTAACTACTTTTTGTTTTGCTATTTTTCTCGATGCCAGGTATGAAGATATCAGTGCAGCAATGCAAAACAGCACAAAAACAGGGACAATACTGGTGGGTTTCAGTATCAGGTTGATCGGCACCTCGGTAGAGGCTACCGGAGGGATAAAAGAAACGTTCAACGATTTCAATATGGTGGCTATTCCCAAAAGAATAGGTACTGCGATAAGGCATCCTATTACGCCCATTACGATGCCTTCAAGGCAAAAAAGCGTGATGACTTTTCTTTTGATCAATCCTATGGCACGCATGGTGCCAATTTCACGAGTACGTTCGGCAACCGACATCTGCATGGTATTCAAAAGTGTTAACAACACAATCACTGTGATAATTATCGTCAACACTCTAAAGATAACTCCAAACATTACTTTGACTTTTGTATAAGTCATAGAGGATTCTTCCCAACTTTTGGACACTACGGCATAGCCCGCGGTACGCAATTGGTCTGATAATTCCTGCTGCAGGGTGGTTATCTTATCCTGATCTTTTACCGTGACAATAATCCTTTCGGCCCCCTTGGTGTCATATAATTCTTGTGCCATATAAAAATTGGAGAGAATAAATTTATCATTGGTCCCGGGATTACCGGTATTGTATACCTCATCAATAGCTACATCAACAGCATTGGCAATGCCATCGATTGTTGACGTAAGTAAAGTGAGATCCTGTCCTTTGGCCAGGTTCAGGTTTTCAGACAATTCTGATCCGATGGCAACTTTTGATCTATTAGTATTTTTATTGTCCAGCGATACCGAAATAAGTGGTGTTGTCCTGCCATCGACAGGTGTTTTTAACAGCTTTTTGTCGTCTTCGGGTACGATGGCTTCAGTGATGAAAATGGTGGAAGATTTTCCGTTACTGGCTACTCCAAAGAGACTTAATCGTGGTGTCGCAAGGGCAACATCTGGATCTGACCGCAATATATCCAATATCCCATCGAGTTCTTTTTCATTCCAGATATAGTCTTCCGGGCTTATTTTTCCGTTTTTAAAGAATCCTTCTTTAGCAAAAACAATATGTCCCAATTTTTCGCCAATAATGGCCTGCTCCTTAAGCCTTGAAAAAATATTGTTTACGATTCCTCCTATCACTCCCAGTGCCGTAAATCCGAGACAAATGGTCATAATGGTGACTATAGATCTTTTTCTGTGTCGTCTTATATTTCTTATGGCAAATGCTATATAATTCATTGTGTTGATTGTTAGCTGATTACTTCTCCGTCTTCCAGTTTGGTTACATGATCTACACTATCAATGATCCTGGGATCGTGTGTAGAAAAGATGAATGTTGTTTTTTTAGATTGGTTCAGGTTTTTCATCAGGTCAATGATCCCAATACCTGTTTTGCTATCTAATGCCGCGGTAGGTTCGTCTGCGATCACAATCTCTGGTTCTGTCACCAAAGCACGTGCAATAGCCACTCGCTGGCGTTGTCCTCCGCTAAGGTTGGAAGGCCTGTGGTCAAAATGCTCTTCCAATCCTACTTCTTTCAGTATTGATTTTGCCTTTTCTACACTTTCTTTTTTAGAAACTTTTTGAGCCTGCAGCGGAAAGGCGACATTTTCGACTGCACTTAACACCGGAATCAAATTATAATTCTGAAAAACAATACCTATTTTATCATTTCTAAAGCCTGTAATTTTGTTATCACTGAAATTTTCGACATCTACACCTTCATAGATGATGCTGCCTGAAGTTGGGCTATCAATGAGCGATATTAAATTGAGTAAAGTGCTTTTTCCGCTGCCTGAAGGACCTGCTATGGCCATAAAATCTCCTTTATGAATAGAAAAATTTACATTCTTAAGTGCCCGAACCTCCTGGGTTCCCAATTGATATGTTTTATCTACATGTGCTAACTGTAATAAAGTATTATTGATTTTTTTCATGAGTTTGTTTTTGTTATTTTCAGATGACCGCACAGGTTACCTGGATCAACAGTTATATTGATGTGTAAAGTGCTTCTTCGTCAGATTCCTGAATCTTATTGGTGTTCTTTTAGATTAATTCCCAAACCATTTTATAGCCAATTATTGCTCAAGAGATTGGTCATTGTATAGCTTTATGTGTTCACATTAAAAATAATACAGGGGAATAACCATACGCTTAATACATCAGGGAAATGGAGTGTCTTTTATGTCCGATGGATGTATAAAGAAGGCCTTTGTATAGTTTTAATATCCTATACTTCAAAGATACGAAGCATCCCTTTGGGAAATCTTGTCTTATGACAAGAAAAGAAATAAAGATTTATTCTTTTGTGATTTCTTTGCGAATTCTGCTTAAAGAGGTATCGGTAATGCCAAGATATGTGGCAATATGTTTTAATGAGACATTTTTTATGATTTCCGGGTTGTCTTTTAATAATTGTAAATACCGGTCTTTGGCCTGATCGGTTATCATGGCGATACTTTTCTTTTTAAGCTCAAAATAACTCCCTACCAGGCGTTTTCTTCCCTCTTCTCTGAAGGTTTTTATGCTATGGAAAAGCTGTTGAAATTTATCAAAATCCAGCCTCCAGCAAATACAGTCTGTCAAGGTCTGTATATTTTCTCTGGTAGCCGTTCTCAGAAAAAAAGAAGGCCAGTCGATCACAATTTGTGCTTTTGAATAAAACCCGGTAGTGATATCGTTTCCTTCAGTATCGGTAGCATAAGAACGAATAAATCCTTTTTCAATAAAGTAATAATAGTTTGCTATGCTTCCTTCTCTTAATATATAGTCATTTTTTTTGAATTCGATTTTTTTAAATTTCGGAAGAATCATTTCAAGCTCGCTATCTGTTAGCTCGCTATTTTTAAAGATTTCTGTGAGGATTGTTTTTTCCATAACTTAACCAGAACTTCTCTGGATTGAATTACCAACCATTAAAGATACTACATTAAGTATATTACTTCCTAGCAGAAATCTTAAAACCCATCACATACTGTTTTTATTTTATGAAATCATCTTTCGCCAGGATCTTTTAGTAATTTACAGCTTTTTCGAGATCCTCCATCAATGCGATTCCACCGTGAAGATCAATGATCTTACTTACTTTAAGCTCTTTTTCTTCTATAAATTTTGGTAACTATTGCGCACGTTTTTTCAGAGATATTTTCACCTCATCAATAAAGGTATTGGGAGTCTGCAATTCCGACGTAAAAGAAATCTGATCGTATCGTAATTTTGTTCAGGAACATCTATATGAACTCATTGTGCATTTTGAAGAATTTACTACGTTTATATATCAAATCCTCATCTTCTTATCTTTAATTCTAAAGCCTTCCTGGCCAGGAAGTTTCAGGGAAGGATAAAAATTGAAGAAATATAATCAAAATGCTCAATGATCTAAAAAATTATGTGATTTCATACTGTTCAAACACTTCAAACATCGAATCGGGAAAAGGAACGGGAACCATTTGCCCGTTTTCTTCTCTCATAGCGGCCGTAGCCTGAGATCCTTCGCAGATTAAAGTAAGCTCCTCTCCGGTTTCTTTATAATATCGAAAATACATGAGCAACCTGCTGGCGCTTTGCGATTCGAGAGACATTCTCATCACTACCTTATCAAAGGCATGAAGCTGCCCGATATATCGTACACTTAAATCCAACGTAATCAACGCCAATCCGTTAGAAATTTTATCGATAACATCGGGACAGTTTTCATACAAAAACATTTCCCGGCACTTGCCCTGCCACACTACATAATTGGCAAAATAAATATTGCCCACCAGGTTGGTTTCTTCAAATGTGGTATTGAATCTATATTCAAAATAGGCTCCTTCCGGAGTCTTAAACATTGGCATCTTATTCCTTTTTTAATTAAACATTTACCTTATTTACCTGTCGTATTTGCAGCCTCCCCTTTTGTTCTATAGTATTGATATTGATCAAAGAGTTTAAGATGGCGCTCCCATTTAGTTTATGTTTCTTGGTTGTTCCTTCTTTTTCAATTTGTAATGAAATCACAAATCCGTCTACCTCATGGATCTCAGATACACCTTTAGACAACAAAGAACTTATAAGATCTTCACATTGTTTTATGGATAATTGAACGGGCGCATCCACAACTTTGTTCAGGTGATATTCTAAATACGGCACCAATAAACCGGGGGTCCAATGTCCGTTTTGTTCTACCCCAGACACCTTGGTTAGTGTTAATTCTTCCCATACTTGCTGTACTTCACCCTTGGCATTTGAGATACAAACGTCAATGATAGTTTCATTGCCTTCTTCCTTGATTTCAGAAGTTTTAATGTATAAAGGCCCTTCAATGGTTTTAGAATTTATGTAAATCCCCTTTGCTGCGGTTGGCAGTAATTGCTGAGCCGGCCTTGACGCCTGGTGACAATGTATTGCGGCATCATTAAGCCCTGGATCCCCCAAAATTGTATCTTCGGGCACAAAAGGGCCGTACCATTTATCTGTTGCATTGGTAGTTGCTTTAGCTAAAGACGACAAAGCGTGGATCTCTATAAAATCTGTAATCCTTCTGAAAGGGCCATGATGAAATAGAAGGTCATCATAAAATCGCTCCTGCACATCAAAATCCAGTTCGGTAACCTCTTCTTGTTGATAAGGCGTCGCCTCAAAAGATGGTGATGCACCAAAATTAATAGTCGCTTCAAAACAATTGATCTCAAAATCTGAGTCTTCACTTTGTACCACTGCCTGGTAGCTATCTTTAGAAATTCTGGTTACCACAAAACGCAACGTATTGCTTCCTGTTTTTGGAATAAAAATCGATTTGTTGATCTTCAAGTTTTCAAACCCGAAAAAGCTGCGACCTTCCTGGTCTAATACTTTACAACATTGTGCCATTCCTTCCAGGATCATTACCGCAGGAAAAACATATTGCCCGTTAAACACATGATTCTTGAGATATGCATCATCTTTAAGGTTCACCGCAACATCAGAAATGACTTCTACCTGAGGAACATGATATTTTATTTTTGAGATAAAACGCCCTAACGGCAGCCTGTTCTTGGTATATGTTAACGTTGGGATCTTACCAAAACGCCCGGAAATGATATACCTGCCCTCGTCGGTACTATTGACATCGGCAATAATAGCTTTCAAAATATGAATCCCCTGCTGAATAGGAACAGGCCAAACACCCTGTTCCTTGAGTGTATCGATACTATTGAGTGATACACCCATACCGGTTCCATCCCAGACAGACCATTCTAAAGTAATACATCGGCAATTCTTGTATTTGGCACCAAGTTCCTGAATATACAAAGCCATTTGATCATTGGCCCAGGCATAATCGGCATTTCCCTGCATCCCGCTTTGAGCAATAATAGAGCCGTATCCAACCAGTACATTTAATTTTCTGATATCTACCGCCTGCATTACATTTTTAAGCCCCAGCAGTTTTACGCTTAGCGTTTTTTCAAAATCGGCAGGCATTAAATTACCGATACGTTTAGGATTGTTGATCCCGGCCCCATGTAGAATTACCTGAATTTCCCCCAGATCGGTATATACCTGCTGGACTACTTCACGAACCTTCTTTTCATCACAAACATCTACTGAATAATAGCGGTAATCTATATTACTTTCGGTAAGTATCTGAAGGTTTTTGGCCAATACCTCATCCTCTTCTGCTTTGGACCTGCCCATAATGGCAAGCTTTGCTTGTGTAGTGATTGCCAATTCAAAAATAGATTCAAAAGTAATGCCTTTTCCCCCTCCTGTCGCCAAGATCACATCGCCTTCCTTGATCACTTCGGTAATTTCTCCTTTCTGTGGAAAATATACTTCACATTCAGATGCTGTTCTTTCACCGTCTTTGGTATATCCTATTTCTTTGTATTTGGATAGTACCTTAAGTTCATCCATCAAAAGCGCTGGTTTTTTATCCAGAGAAGCATCTAAAGTCAATGAAAAAGCAGTGATTTGCGGTGTTTCCTGGCAAAAAGATCGAAAAACAGGTTTTAAATCTCCGGATATTCCTTCAGAAGTGATCGCTACCAGGACTACAAAATCTCCTTGTACCACTTCGGGCATATTTAAAAATGAAATAAAATCGTTCAATACTTCACTTGCCTGATCGGGAGCATAGATATATATCGCTCCATTACCTACCGGAAGCCGCTGTTTGTTTACTAACGTTTCCCAATCTGAAGCAACTCCGGTTACATCTTTTATTTTTATGGTTCCTACTTCTTGATCTACTGCAATCTTTGAAGCCTTCTTTTTTACATCTTTGCGCTTGAATATATGAGTCCAGTTATGTAATTTTTCGAGATCGATTTTTTCATCATTCAGCGTATTTACACCTCCACTTTCTCCTTCATGAATCAGCTTGCTCAGCGCCTCAATCGTACCATCGGCATTGGCCAAAATAGAAGCCGCCGAAAATACTTTATGACTTCGATTAAATGCTTTGGCTACCAGAGAAACGATTTCTGTGATTGCCAGAGAATTCAGGTGCAGTTGAGACATTATTTTATCCTGATCGGTAATGACCTCTTCGGGAATTTCGGTTTTATCACTGATCAATTTTTTAATGTAGTTTTGAATTCCTTCTGGTGATGCTACCAATTTTTCACCAGGTATATCTAAATTGGATGTGACTTCATCAGTTTTGGCAGTTGTTTGTTTACTACTCAGAACTTTTTGTATCAGTGAACTTGAGTATTCTAATTTTTCACAAGGATTGACCAGCACGTCCAGATTCCAGTTTTCTACATCAAACTCACGATAGAATCGATTGGTGCTTAATTCTTCAAAATGGATCTTATGCCCTGAGGTGTAGGCTGCCGATAACACATTAAAAAAACCTCTTAAAGAATCTGAGCCAAAATCTAATGCCAATACATTCAGTTTTTTATAGCCTTGCAATGCTTTGGTTAATGCTTTTCCCGGTCCTACTTCGATTAAAAAATCTACTTCATCCTTTATTTTTGCAACCGCCTGAGTAAATCGTACCGGGTTTTCAATCTGATCAAACAAATACGTTTTGAGATCTGCATTGCGATCTAATGTATCTCCTGTAACTGTAGAAATCACTTCATTTTTAGGTTTGGCAAAATTTCCATTTTTTTGAAGGAATTTTTTGAACTCTTTTGCTGCTTTTTTCATCATTGGTGTATGAAAAGCATGCGATACTTTTAATCTTGTATTCTGGATTTCTTTTTCAAATGCTTTTCTTTCTACCGCATCGATTGCTTCCTGAAGTCCTCCAATCACATAATTGTTTTCTCCATTATATCCAGTAATAGCTACTTCTTGATCAGTGATAAGGTTCTGAAGTGTCTCTTGATCACAATTCAGCGCCAGCATGGCGCCACCTTGTTCTCCGTATTGAGACATTGTTGCTCCCCGGGCCATTGCCACTGCAACTGCTTCATTTTGATCTATCGCTTCAGCCCAGCTCAGAGCCGAAATTTCACCCAAACTATGTCCAATGGCATATGTAGCATCAATTCCAAAATGAGACAATAATTCAACAGACTGCAAACTATTTTTTACGATGGCAGGTTGCACAATACTGGTATCTACCATAGTGCTATCTATATGCTGTAAACAGGTGTTTTGGAGGCAGATATCTTTTGAGATCTGCATAAATGCTCCAAAATTAGTATACACGGGTGATCCTTGCCCCGGGAATAAGAATCCAATTTTCCCGATATCCTGAGAGGCCCCAAAGAATATTCCTTTCTCACTATCTGTCAATTTATTTGCTCCCAGATTCACGACTTCTCTCAAATCCACAATATTCTCCAATAATTGATCTGGTGTACTGGCAATAAAAGTGGCTTTCCATACTCCGGAATCCTGAAATGTAGCACAAATCGTACTGGCCAAATCAATAAATTCTGATCTTGAAATATCCCTGGCTAAATCCTGCAATCTTTGTAATTTTTGTAAAAAGGATTTTTTTGTATTGGCTGATATTGGAAATATTTCGACATCCTGCCAGGATCTTGAAATTTTATCTATTTTATTGGAAACCTTTCTGGATTTCCTGCCATTTGGTATTCCTTCGATAGTAAGGTGTACATTAATTCCACCAAAACCCATAGAAGAGACAGAAGCTCTCATCGGCTGGTCTTGCTGCCACAATTGTGGTGTGTTTCCCAGGGTGATGACATCTGCATTCTCCTGAAGCAACTGATGAGGAACAAAATTGGATCTCGATGCAGGGATAAGGCCATTTTTGAGTGCTAATCCAGCTTTGATAACCCCTGCGATCCCAGCGGCGGCCTTGGTGTGTCCAATTAAATGCTTTACCGATCCCAATACAGCGGGGTTTTCATTTTTGTTAGATTTTCTCAGTGCATTTACTAATGCCGTCATCTCTACCTGATCACCTAATGGTGTTCCTGTACCATGCCCTTCAAACATGGCTATCGATGCCGGGTCGTAACCTGCCATGGCATAGGCACGTTCCATCGCCAATTGCTGGGTTTCAGGTTTTGGCCGTGTGATTCCTCCCTTCCCATCGGAAGATATTCCCCATCCCCTGATCACTCCATATATGGTAAGGCCCCTTGCTATGGCTTCAGATTCTTTCATCAACACTGCGATCCCGCAGCCTTCTCCTGGCCAGAATCCCTGAGATTTGGTACCATAGACTTCCATTTCACCGGCTGCCAACGCCCCGTTTCTTGCAAATCCAATCACTTCAAAAGGATCAATACTAAGATCTACTCCTCCTACCAGAGCCACCTCTAAATCACCGTTTCTAATGGCATTACAACCGTTGGTAAATGCTAAAAGAGACGATGAGCAGGCTCCGTCAATAGTATATCCTCCACCGTTAAAGTCAAAATAATTACATATTCGACCGGCAATCGTATTGCTTAATCCGCCTGCCAGGGTATCTGCATCTGGGGCAGGAAACGGGCTTTTGTATACTTTTTCGGTACTTTCGAGTATTTTTGCAATTTCACTTTTATCATAATTCAAATTGCTTAAGGTAGATTCCATGACTTTAAATACATAAGGCCATCGCAATCGCATTACACTGGCTCTTGTGAATTCTCCCGTGAGTGAATTTCCAAGAATCACTCCCACCCGACTTTTATCAAGATCTGCACCATTCTCGAACCCGGCATCTTTTAACGCTCCGGCAGCAACATCCAATGCTAACCAATGCGTCATATCGGTTTGCTCGAAAGTGGATTTTGAAACCCGGTATTTAACCCGGTCAAATTGATACCCCGCCAATACAGCTGCTTTTTTTGAATAGGTATGATCTATACTTGATGTGTCCTCTGATCCATAATAGTCCAGGTTGAGCCTTTTATCGGGTACTCTTCTGAATTGCTGACGCAACGAGATGATATTCTCCCAATATTCCTGTATGCCATGAGCACCCGGATACCGGCAATCCATTCCTACTATAGCTATTCCTTCTTTATTTTCCATAATTAATTTTTTCGTGTTACTTTAAAAATCTCGCTATACACTTTCCTTATCTGCTTTCCATTGTATTACTCCTTCATTTTTTGAAATGGATAAGGTTCCGTTTGCCAGGTTATCCAGTTCAAATTCTTCAATGGTTTGATTTTTATCGGGCCATTGTACTTTAATTTTTACAGCCTTATGATCTCCTAAACCAAAATGAAGTGGCCCTGAATAATTGGATAAAAAGCCCCCGCTTCCGGCGCGACACACCAACATTTGCGAATCGTTAATGTATACCTTGGCACCTACAGCATTTTTGTTAAGACTGCCTTTGGTTTGATCTACTAATTTCACTTTTATATAGTTTTTCCCTTTATGTGTATTGATAAATACTCTTGAGAATCCGGGATCAAAATTGGTGGGTGTCGGGAAGTTGGCATCATGAGAAGGCAACACCCTAACCTTGTCATCGATCTTTGCTTTTAAATTCACTGCATCAGACCTACGGGAATCGTATCCTCCCATATTGCGCACCACCAGATCCTGATATCCATCGTTATTGAGATCTGCAGCAACCACCGAACGGCCTTCTTCTGCCAGTTGGATCATAGATTGATTGGATACTTTTTGCAGCACATCGGGGCCTTGTAGTCCCCAGACATCGGCATCATAGCTGTATACCATACTTCGTTTTCCCCAATTTTTAGTGGGTGATTTTCGATATAGATAACCCTCGGTATCAAGTTTATCATATTGCAACTCGTGAATGTTGAACACATTATACTCTGCAGTATAGTCTTTAAAACTTAAGGGTGCTCCCGGTTTGGTGGCATTCACCAAAAGTCTTCCGGGTCCTGTACCCATGATCGGAAAGATCCCGCCTCCACGGCCATACAGGCAACCAATCCAGTACAGGTCTAATTTTCCGTCATTCTGTACATCTATCGGAGTAGATCCCCAGGCAAATTCATAGGGATCTAAACTATTGATGTCATAGGGCACCAATTCTCCGCCCGGTACAAACGGCCTTACATTATTGGGTAAAGAAGCATCTGGAGGTAGTATTTTTGAGTGTTCTACCCGGGTTTCCATTTCTGTTTTATAATCATTTCCATCAATAATGGCATGCATCGCCCTATGTCGATTTGCAAAATATTGCTGTGCCATGGTTCCTACGGTCATCACCGGATCCAGGATCATATTGGCATCGGGATAGGAGAATGCAAAATTCATTGATGAGCCCCCCAGATTTCCTGCAAACATATCCTCACTACCATCATTATTATAATCCCCTGGTGAGAAGGTCATCCAATATCCTGTTTTACCAGAACGGGCATATTTTTTGGGCTGTACAAACTTTTTTCCTTTGTCATTTAGATACAAACGCAACCAACCCAAATCGTTTGCCACCCATATATCGGGATAGCCATCGTGATTTACATCTTGCACTACCGAAGCCCAGGATAATTGCGCATGTTCTGATTCCTGGCCATTAATAGTGAGCCAATCGGGTTGATAGGGCTCAAAATTCATAAATGCCAATGAGTATTCTTTGGGTAAGATGGGCCACTTTTTGAGACGGTAATAATAGGGTTGCGGATTGTCTTCATCATACACTCCGTCTACATTCATTTCTTTAGATTTCTCGATGAATTTGAGCTCACCGGTTTCTACCAACTGATTAAAATATATCTGATTGGCCCCTCCTGAATTTTGACGCGATCCTCCGGGCCAGTAGTCTTCATCCATGGCGTTGCCTTCGAAAATATCGAGATCGCCATCCAGGTCAAAATCTGCTGCCAATATTGAAAATGTATTGCGTTGGCCCGAGAGTCCGCTTTCTGCTGAAATATCTTTCCATTCGGGAAGCCCGTCGTTGTCCTTATCTCCTGTGTTCAGGAATACAGAATTGGCTCCCACAAATTCTTCACCTCTACCAGTTTGATGTGTATCATGGGTATTATCTCTGGGAGTATATCCTTTTATAAATCCAAGTCCCTGACTTTTCATAGGAGTTTTTACATTGTTGGCTTGTCTTCCTACGGGACGAACGAACTGCCCCAGAATGCGCTGCGTTTCGGGAGCAGACCATACCATGCCATCTAATGCATTTCCGACAATCAAATCATTGAGCCCGTCTGCATTCAGATCTACCGAAATAGCGGTTTGTGCATTTCTACCTTTCCTTTCAACAGAGTCCTCTAAATTTTCCCGGGGATACAGATAGTTTTCTACCAGCAACTCTTCTTTCACATAGGTATTGTTGCTCTTAGCAATTTCATTGATTTGTTTATAGATTGGATTCCCGATACTATCATTTCCCATATTTATATATAGGGCATTGTGTTGTAATTTGGGTTTGTCTAGTAATACTCCTTTGTCATCGGTTGGTCGTACCCAATTGTCTCCCGGATTCAAAAAATAAGCGTCGATTTTTTCATCATTATTGGCATCAAACAATAGCAACCCGCAAGCACCGTATTGCCCCGCAAAAGTGCCCCAATGCTTTGCATCGTCATCAAAAGCTTCAATTTCTCTAAATGGAGACGGAGATTGCACCTCGGCAAACGAGCTTTTATCCAATGGTTTGTGGTTAATTTTATCTATGGAGTAAAGTACGTCTTCACTTGCTTCTTCAAATTCTTCACCAAATTTTGCTGTTACATTGGTCACCTGATTTACTTTATACATGACGATGTTATGAAAAACGACACCTCCGATAAGTAGAGAGACAATCCCCATATACATCCAGATTTTTTTTCTTGATCTTCCTGTTTTATTCTTTTTATTTTTCACTTTGTTTTATTTTTTGACGGTTTAACGAAGATTATCATCCCGATAGGAAAAGTACACGGGAGTGATATAATTTTTGGTGTGTTCTTTTTGTTCTGCGATAAGCGATGCACTAATCGGAATTCGATATTTTACAATATCTGTAATGCGCTCATACGAAGTAAAAGTGATATCCCAATAGGGCTGCTCGGCATCGGGATAGCTTCTGATAAAAACTTGTTCTAATCCTTTATCATGAGAATTGAGCGCCACCAGATGTCCTTTTTCTTCTTGTGCCAGATACGCAAAACTGGGATGAAAACCTTGATCAATCAACATCTTTCTACGCTCGGCAAAACCACTTGCAGATAAAATCCCAACTCCAAATCCGTGCAGGGTAAAATCTTCTTGTTGCACCAAAAGATTGAGTGGAAGATTACCTACAATCAATTTTTTACCACTCTGCAAATTGATCTCGACCTCCATGTATTTGAAATCATCTCTTTTGAAGGGTTTTGTATCGAAGCTAAAAGAAGTAAGCGGTTCTACTATGCTTATTCTTGCCGATATGGGGTGGGCAAACTCTTTGAAGTCAAAATCTTTCTTTTCTTTTATCGAATAAATCCCCGGAGGCACAAAAGCAGCCATTTTTACCGGGTTTTCGAGTACATCAGAAAGGTGTTTTGGCGATTGGTATCCTCTTCCGTTTTTATAGGTCACAAATTTTTTGCCTAGTTTTTGACGGGACCCCTGGGAAGAGTAGCTAATTTCTTCGTTGATTACCTGCACCGGTTGTTCTCCTAAGACCTTGGCAACGTTACGCAATCTATCGAGTTGCAGGGTGACTGTATGATCTTTCCACTGCAAGGCATTTTTTACCTTGTCTGAATTCATTTTGTTCACCTTTGCCACAAGATCGTAGTATTTGTTTTGGGGGAAATCAAACCAGGTATGGTATACTTCTCCCGTCTTATCTGAAGCGTTGATCTCCCACAATCCCGGATTTAAACAGTTATTGACCACACTTACCCGTATGGGTTTGAATATTGGATTGGGTTTAAAACCATAATCCTGATCTAATTGCCATGGGATTACTGCTTCGAGATTTGTTTCGAAATGTGTCATTTCGTCCCCTTCATGTCCATATGGAAAACTAAGTCCGTTACGTGAATATTCTGCCATCATGAGATTGTAATAATCAAAATCATCTGGTGTATCATTTACAGCATAATGTAACCGTGGTACTAAGTACCGAAGCGATAAATTCTTGACAGCAAGAAAATAACGATCTGAGTTCACTTTGAAATCAATATCTGCGGTCAATGCTTCATCAAATGAAAAGATGGCTTTCTCCATGTTCTCTAACCAATGATGTCCTCGCAAAAAGGATTGTGTTGAAGGTGTATACCGATATCCGTTTTCTGCTATATCTTCTTTGTTGGGTGAAACACTGATTTCCACCTGCTCTTTCTTACAGGAGTATATGAGCAATACCAATCCTGCAAAAAAGAATATGTTATAATTCCTTTTCATATATTTAAGTCTTTTAATTTATTGGAAATTGAATATTTAAAGAATCGAGAATGCAATAATCAATTGCATTCTCCTATTGAAAATTTTAAATAGTTATTTTTCTTTGGAAATATGAAACCACCTTCCTAGAATTGGAAGATTTTATGATGAGAACATCGTGTTGATTTTCTTTTTTTGATTTTTAACTTGCACGATATGTGCAATGCTTTCTAATAGATATATTGATTTCGATCCAGTCTCTCACATGTTCCAGAAATACCTGAAAAGAAGGCTTGTTGTCTATAAATCGTCTTCTTTTGTCTAAAACGGTAATTACATCTTTGGCAAGTTCATCGCAATTTTTGGCGCTTTCTCCAACCAATATTTCTATGGTGGTTTCATCCTGGTGCTGATTGCCGGCAGTATGTCTTGTATGTACAGCCAGAAATGCCCCTTGGCCTAGCATTAAAGAATGTGATCCTGAGACTTTTTTTAATGCAGAAATATCATCGGCACTCACACCACCGGCATAGGTAGCTGCAAGTCCTACACCCGACCATATATCTCCCTGGCGATCGTAAGGAAAGCTTTTAATGGTTTTTGCAATTTCTTTAGGATTGCCTGCATTATAAAACCAAACTGCTCTTCCTATTCCATTGTCATATCGTTCGAGATAGAAAGGATTTTTTTCGATGTTTTTGGGTACTAAACGCCTCATGATGGTTTTCTTGGTTTTGAAAAAGGCGTTATAAAATCCGATCCCATCCAAAACGAGACAACCACTCATGGGACATGCTTTTTCAAGAAATCTTTCAAAAGATCTGTTAAAAACTCCTGTTGCAAGCCCTGCTCCTATATAAGACATATATTCATGATGACTTCCCTGATTTTTAATAAAATCCCAAAACCTATTTTTATTAAATACAGAGAATAGATCGAGCGTATAGAGTCCCATAGCTACACCTTCATGAAAAAAACCTACTTTTTCTTCTTCAATCGTATTGATAATTGCTGTGAGGTCATCTCCCAAACCATGCTCTACAGCTACATTATAGCCATGAACCACAGTTTTTCCTACTTGTTCTAAACGCGGCTGTGCTTTGCCCCCCTCTTCGAAGCCCCTGGCTTTGAAGTTTCCTTCAGAAAGTGCCAGTCCTAAAAACTGTTTTCTGATTGCTTTTAAGTTATTGATCATAATATTTGCTTTAAATATGAATGTATGTGTATATATTATTATTTATTAGCCCATATCTCTGTTGGATATAGAAAAAAGAAGTAAAACTATAGTAAGATGATTTTTGTGCGTCTTAGTTTTATGAAATACGCAATGTACTAGTGTTAAGTCAAGCCAAAACCTACGCATAATCCAATGCATCTTTGACTTGACACTAGGTGTTGGCCGTTTTTTTATTTTTTCTTAAAAAGGATTTAGGTAAGGTGGCTACAATGTTTTGCTGGATGGAATTGATTCTAACAATTATTTTGCTCTTTTGATCACATTGTAAGATTTCACATTCTAAACCTTCTAGCGGGCCATAAATAATTTTATACTTTTCCCCTTTTGTGAATAATTGGTTTTCCAGATGAATATCATCTACTCCATCTGTATTTATCAAGTATTTAATCTTTTTAATTTCCTCATTAGATACTTTTGCATATTCATTTCCAAACCGTATATAAGAACATGCGCCACAAATTGAAAGTGCTTTACTAAGTTCTTTTTCGCTTTTTAAATTGACAAAGATGTAGGATGGGAACAAGGGCAAATCGATAATTTTCTTTCTATCACTCCATTGTCTTACGGTCTTCACCATAGGAAGATAGGTATCAAATCCTTTTTCTTGCAATAGGGTATTTACTTTATTTTCCTGTCTTGATCTCACGTACAAAACATACCAAGAAGATATTGGCCTGGTGATCATAATTGATATGGTTTAAGAGTTGATTTTCTTGTAATTTAGCAAGGCTTCGCTCTTTGAATCCCAATGGCTTTTTTCTTAAAAAAATCATTAGATTCATCCTAATTATTTGCGATACATCGATAACGATGTAACCCGACTAAAAAATAATGGGGTGGTATATGTTAATTCTTAACATATTGCTTTTGTAAAAAATATTAATGGGGTGTAATCTGAAGGAGTTTGTGATAAGATTACAGCTTCGCCTCCTTGACTCACGGCTAGTTATTTTTATCGTAAAAACAAAAATAAGTGCCAGTAAGAATATCAAGTCAAAAACTTGGTGTAAAGTTAAAGTAAAACTTTCATTCTAAACAAACATTGAAATCAAAAAAATAATACTAGGTTTTTGATAAAAAAATTTAAATATTTGATTATCAGTGCTTTATTAATTATAATTAACTTTTTTTTAACTTAAATTTTTTATTTTGATCACATTTTGATGGCCCCGCCCGTTTAACAAATTAGGAAATCCCCTATACAGTTTTAGGGTTATTTACCCCTTTTTTATCTGATTTTCTTTGACCAAGATTAGCTTTATGCTTTATTTATCGTTTAGGTTTGATAAAAAATACTACAAAACTTTGTTTGCTTTTTGTTTTATTTTTTGCTCAACCCATCATCAAACATTCATCCCATTTAGAAATAGATGGTTCCAGATAGGAGATCATTGAGAGTCCGATTCCTGCAATCCCTTCCAATAAACTGATTTCTGTTCGCCATCCGGGGTTTTCTCCACCAACCCATTGCATATAACCAGCATATCCTTTTTCGTGTATTGCCATATCAAGTGCACGATCCATCCAAAAATCGGTGGTTTCTTTAAATACAGGATCATTGGTTTCTTTGTAGATATAATTATAAATATGCATTATCCCGTAGGCTCCATGACATAATCCGGCATCATTAACTCCGGCTTCTTTGAGGTTTTTTCTTTTTGCAGCATGTTTAAGTACCTGTATTGCCTCTTCCCGATAATGAGTATTTCCCAATATTTTTCCTGCTCTCCACAATGTTATACCTACACCCAGATCCCCATAGCACCAGGCCAATCTCGAACCATCACTTTTTTCATTTTTTATAGTAATCCAACTGGGGAAAGATGACGTACAAGAGAAGTCTTTACTCTTAAAACTCAAAATATACTCCACCGATTGATATAATAAACTCCTTACTTTATTGTTAAAATCGGTGTACTCTAATAATCGAGATAAAAAGTTAATAATACTGCTAATACCATGTGCCAGACCTAAGTTATATCCTTTTACATCTTCTTCTCTTATTAAATAAGACTCCCACTTGGCGGTATTATCTTCTTTTTGTGATGTTTTTTGAAGCAATGCTACTATTTCTAATAAAATTTCTTTGTAGTGATCTTTTAATATCTCTGATTTAGTATTTTGATAGCGCTTGAAGAAGTAATATCCAACACCCAGTATCCCATGTAAAAAGTCGTAAAAATTTTGATCGGTTTCTGTATTTTTGATTGACTGAAATAAAAAATCATCAAGCCCCGATAATAATTCATCACAGTCTACATCTATAAACCCTTCTTCCTGTAATAATTCTATCGCCCAGGCTGCTCCGGCAATTCCCGAGCAAAATGTATGATATGAATATCCTTCGTTTATTTTTTGGATAACCGATGCGATCATTTCTACTCCTATATCTGCATGAGATTCTTCCTTGCTAAATCTGGCATAATAAAACTGAAATACCGCTATTCCCGAAATGCCAGATAATACTCCTATTTCTTCTTTATGATGATATGTATCCTTTAGGATATGGCTAATTTGCTCGAGTTTTTTCAGTAATTGTTGTTTTTTACTCATGCTGTGTTCTTTCTGAAAAAAGAAAAAAGCTGCCTGAATTCAGGCAGCTTTATATAAATTAAAATTGACCGTATTTACACGATCAGAAGTCGCTACCATATAACATTTGTTCTCTGTTTGAAAAAAAAGTATCGACTTGATAAGTCTATTTTAGCTGATAACTATAAACAATGACGTCCAGGAGGAGGGCAGGAATTAAGTGCACCCTGAGTTGGACAACATGCCGAATGTCCTCCTTGTACTTTGTTTAATTCTAGTTTACTAATGGTTTCTTTTTTAAGCTCTAAATTTTTCAATGATTTTTTCATGATACTATATGTATTAAAACTACCTACTCTAACAAAGGTTTTCGGTATCCCCTACTTCACTAAATGATCAGTTAAGATTTGATACTAATGTAGCGGGTAATAAGGCGATAGCAAAGTATAGTATCCTCAAATTAAACAAAATAAGGAACCAAAAAACAGCTGTATTTAACAAGGTAGTACCACTTATGGAGGATGGCTATTATCACACCATGCTTCCGATTCTAAATTTTCTGTTACCCCAAGACTACTTCCGCCTTTGATCATTTGCATACTATCTGTTGTAATCCTAGCAATAGTAAGCTTTTTAAGAGTAATTTTGTTTCTTTGTTTGTCTTCCATATTAAAAATGATTTTGTGAAAATTAACTTATTAAATATATGTTTAATTGATCTTTAAACATAACTTGCCAACCGCATTTTGATAAATTTACGGTACGTTTGTCAACCCTTGATTATAATTGCGGCTCTTTCTCCAGTTTTTCGATTTTTTTGATATAATAAGATGGATTGATCCCGGTTTTTGCTTTAAAGTGTTTTGCAAAAGAATTATCACTTTTATAACCTACTTCGGTAGCAATTGAACTAATCGAAAATGATCTGAATTTTTTGTCATTCTTCAGCCTTTTTAGAGCATACTCGATTCTAAGGTCATTGATATATCCATTAAAATTTTTATCCATATACGTATTAATGATCTTGGATAAATACGTAGTATTTGTTTTCGCTTTTTTTGCAATCGCTCGCAGGCTACAATCCGATTTTAAAAAGTACTCCGATTTTTCGAGATCATTCAGTTTTTTAAGGACTTCATCCACTTTTTGATCATCTATCACTATTTCATGAGTCTCCTCTTTTTTGGATATAGATTCTTGTTCCTGGCCTTCTAACACATCTATTTTTTTCATGAGATCATTAAATCGCAGTTTGTTGGATTTTTGTCTCTTTCTATATACCAATATGGTTGTTATCAAAATCAACATCACTATCCCTGATAATAATAAGGCATACTTTTTTACATTTTCGCTGGCGATTTGCTCTTCTCTTAAATTTTCAATTTCACCTTCCAGCTTTTGTGCTTCGATGGTATAAATCTTGTTTATCGTTTTGTCTTTGTTCTTTTGATATTGTTCATTCAATTTTAGGTATTCATTATGCCAGAATAGTGCTTTTTCATATTCTTTCTTTGCTCCGTAGCAGTTGGCTAGCAACAGATATGATTGAATAACAGGTGTTTTGTCGAGATCCTTTTCCTGTAATGAATCTATGGTTTTGTTTAAATAGGTAATGGCTATGTCATATTCCTTTTTTTCATAGTGGCAACCAGCCATAAAATAATTGATATTTACCTTTGGAAAAAAGTCGTTTTTGACCTCCTGTTTTAACACAATGTTTTCGGCGTTTTTCAGATACCCAACTGCCTGGTCATAATTTTTTGTGTGGTAATAAACCATTCCTTTTTTTATAAGAAGATCCACCAGCCCTTCTTTAAAATCCAGCGATTTGCTCATCGCTATTCCTTTATCTGCATAGTATACTACCGAATCATATTGCCCTTTTCGCAGGTACACTTCATTGATATTGGTAAATATTCTTACATGATCCCTGGCATTTTCAAAAGGAGTATTTTTAATGGATTGCAACATATGTTTGGCAATGCCAAGGGCTTTGTCTAATTGGTTCATTCTTTGCAGTACCAACACTAGCCCCGAATTTGCCATAATTTCTTGTTTGATATTCTCTTCTCTTTGCGCAATCGCCAATCCGGCGTAATAAGCATCTAATGCATTTTGGTTATCCTCATCCCGCATGTATACATGCCCCTTCATGGCGTAGAAGGTTCCTAAAAACGAATATTCTTTTAATTTCTCAGAAAGTACAACCCCTCTATTTAAATACAGTAAGGATTTTACATAATTTTCTTTTCCATAAAAAAAATATCCCAATCGAAGACAGGCCTTTATCAAATTCAAATCTTCAGGTTTTTGTTGTAGCAATACTGCCTCATACATATCACTAGCCTTTGGATTGGATATAATCAAACTTGTTAACTCTTTGGCAGATTTGTTTGTTAAACTATCAACAATAGCTGTTTCCTGACCATACAGGAAGGTGAAGGGTGCAAAATATAACATCACAAAAAAAAAGTGATGCAGCGGTTTATACCGCTTCTTAAAAAAAACCATACTTAAAAATATGTGTGTGATACTTCAAAAGTAAGGATTCCTTTTAAATATCATTTAGGGGGAAATACCCCAAAATCATCAAATAAAAGTATTGCTACATTTCAATAAAAAAAACTCAAAATAAACATCCAATAAATTAATTATCAGTATTTTAATAGATTTTTTTTCTTTTTCTTCCCAACAACATACAACACGTAAAAATACGTGTTAACGTAACATTACTTGTTAATGAGTAACTAAATTGGTAATTTTGCCTCAAATTAGTATTATACCCAAATACATTACTTATATCCCCCCTCTTAGTAATTGTAATACTACTCTACTCTTAAAACCATATAATCAAGGGAAAGTAAAACATCTCTAAATTGCCCCTAGTATCTCCATAATTGGTTTGCTAAGATGTGCTACTATTTTAAAATCAATATCTAAACACGTATATACAAAAGTATATGCCATTATTCTCTATATCCTACAATAGAGATCAACCATTTTAAATTCTATAGTTATGAAAAAACTATTACTTATTTGTTTGCTTTTTCTTATAGGAAATCAACTACTCACAGCCCAAACCGATTATATAAGCTGGGAATTTAGAGGAGGACGTCTTCTTCGCAATCCTGGTGGCTCTACAGGGCCTGGGGATGAACCCGCAGGACTCAATGTTGCAGCTATACCCGATACTCCTATTTCTCGAGGTCGCCTTCGTTCAGCAATATTAGCAGATCTTGATAATGATGATGATCTGGATTTTATTTCGGGAAGCCAAGGAGGAACCGTACATTATTTTGAAAATACAGGGGCCGTTACAGCTCCAAATTGGGTAGCAGCATCCATACCTACTATGGATACCATATGGATCGATAGGGATAGAACGGATAGAAATCAAAACCGTCCGCAACTAGCTGATATTGATGACGATGGGGATTTGGATTTATTTATTGGCACACAATATGACTACAATGGTAGAACTACAGATGATATTCACTTTTACAAAAATGCAGGAACGCCAGAAACTCCTGTATTTGAATATGTCCCGGCTAGTTTGCCCGGGCTAAAAGATCAGGATATTGCTGAAGTTGCTGGCTTGGGTTTTGTGGACCTCGATAATGATACCGATCTGGATCTGGTTGCCTTGGGGGGCGATAAACTTACCTATTACAAAAATATTGGTACTAAAGAAGCAGCTGTTTTTGAATTACAATCTGAAGCAGACAGCCCATGGGATGATGAGAATGCCTATACGAATATGGATGTTCCCATACCGGTATTTGAGGATTTTGACAAAGACGGAGATTATGATATGTTTTTTATGATTGATAGCGGTTTTGTGCGATGGATAGAAAATGTGGGGACCGCAACCGTTCCCGATTTTGCATCTTCTCCCCAGCAAATATTTAATGGAGAATTAACCAATGGCGAAATAGGGAGTTTTCCTACCATAGATTTTGGGGATGTAGATGGAGATGGCTTGAAAGATGCGATTCTGGCAAGTTTTAATGTCCCCAGGTTTGCCTGGTTTAGACAAGTTCCTGTTTGTATTGATCCTACAATACCTACGGTAACAGCAACACCTGTGCTTTGTGAAGGAGAAACCTCGACGATAACCATTTCCGGTACTCTTAATATTGCTTCGACCTGGTCTATCTATACTGATTCTTGCGGAGGTACCCTGGTGGGTACAACAACTACCAATACAGCGACTTTTGAGGTTACCCCCACTGCACCAAATACTACCTATTATATACGGGGAGAAGATGGTGATATAAACTGTATCGATGAAACAACAGCTACTTGTACGATGGTCACAGTTATGGTGAATGCTATAGACGATGCAAGCTTTAACTATAGTGCAGCTATATATTGTACAAACGATCCCAACCCAACACCCACCATTACCGGGCTGGCCGGAGGGGTGTTTTCAAGCACCTCAGGATTAAGTATTGATCCTGCCAGCGGAATCATTGATATCGCAGCCAGTACAACAGGATCGTATACCGTAACCTATACCACTACAGGAACCTGCCCTAACTCTAGTGATGTTACCGTAGATATTGTCGAACTTGATGATGCAAGCTTTAACTATAGTGCAGCCATATATTGCAAAGATGATCCTAATCCATCACCAACGATTACCGGGCTGGCCGGAGGCGTATTTTCCAGCACCCCTGGATTAAGTATTGATCCTGCCAGCGGAATCATTGATATCGCAGCCAGTACAACAGGATCATATACCGTAACCTATACCACTACAGGAACCTGCCCTAACTCTAGTGATGTTACCGTGGATATTGTCGAACTTGATGATGCGAGCTTTAACTATAGTGCAGCTATATATTGCAAAGATGATCCCAATCCATCACCAACGATTACCGGGTTGGCCGGAGGGGTGTTTTCAAGCACCTCAGGATTGAGTATTGACCCTGCCAGCGGAATCATTGATATCGCAGCCAGTACAGCAGGATCATATACCGTAACCTATACCACTACAGGAACCTGCCCAAACTCCAGTGATGTTACCGTGGATATTGTCGAACTTGATGATGCGAGCTTTAACTATAGTGCAGCTATATATTGCAAAGATGATTCCAATCCATCACCAACAGTGACTGGGCTGGCCGGAGGGGTGTTTTCCAGCACCACCGGATTAAGTATTGACCCTGCCAGCGGAATCATTGATATCGCAGCCAGTACAGCAGGATCATATACCGTAACCTATACCACTGCAGGAACCTGCCCTAACTCTAGTGATATCGCAGTCGATATTATCCCGTTGGACGATGCAGGTTTTAGCTATGATGCTTCTGAATATTGTGCTGATGCTTCAAATCCCGCTCCCACCATAACAGGACTAACAGGAGGAACCTTTAGTGCTGCTGCAGGATTAAGTATTGACGAAAACACCGGGAATATCGATTTACAAGAATCAACACCCGGAAACTATACCATTACCTATACTACTGCGGGCAGTTGTTCAAACTCGAGCACCGCCAATGTGACGATCAATGCATTTCCGGAAACCACAGTCACTGATGATTCCTCAACACTTACAGCTATTATTATCGCTGGTGCGACCTATCAATGGATCGATTGTGATACCGATCAGTCAATTTCAGGAGAGACCGGTACTTCATTTACCCCAACAGAAAATGGTGTGTATGCTGTAGATATTACCCTAAATGGTTGTACCAACAGATCTTCCTGCTTCAATATTACTCTCGAAGAAGAAGACACCATTGCCAATTTCAAAATATACCCTAATCCTTCCAACGGAATTATAAATGTCACCATCGCCGTTAAAAAAATTACCATATATAATTATTACGGTAGAAAAGTATTGGAAACATCAAATACTACTTTTGATATTTCTACACTTAGATCGGGAATGTATTTTATGGAAGTTGATACGGGTAAAGACAGAACGATCAAAAAAATAGTAAGACGATAACAAGATTGGTATAAGAAGAGGTTGTCTGAAAAGGCAGCCTTTTTTGTTTTAACAGTAACCACAAATTGAAGCAAAAGTAGCAGATCTAATAGAAACTAATACTGACTTCATAAAAATAACCCATGATTTGATAAAGAACCTTGCTGAATAAACAAAAATCCCAACTGACAGGGCAAAGAACCTCACTGAATGGATAAAGTATCCCGCTGAATGAACAAAAATCCTAACTGAATGGATACAGAACCCCGCTGAATGCTTTAAAAAGGCAGCCTCTCACACTCTTAGATCACAACTTTTAGCATTAGAAAGCTATAATTATTATCTTCTTACTACGCTTCGCCAAAGGATTAAAATTCAGGCATAGCTGAATCCAATACTCAAGGTCTGCATCCAGATCAAAACCATCAGGGAGTTAGTGGCAGTAACAGTAAGAAAAAAAGGTGCTGTTTTTTGATTGATACAGATTCAAAAGTCAAGCTTATTTATAGGGGTACTAAAAGAAGGGATTTAGGTAGTAACCATGCTTATCTGGTAAGGGAAATTCGAAAATTTATAGCCTTTATTAACTTTGCCATAAATCGTAGCTTCAGTACTAAAAACATCAAACCTCTTGGGGTTGTTTGTATTTTCTCCCCAAATTCTTTTGGGAATACAAAGAAGCAGTCCATTTTCGTCTCCCATCGCCCACCAAAAACTGTTATTTTTTGGATATACATCTAACTGTAAGTTGTTATGAATATCTTTTGATTCCTGATGTTGGTCATCAACCACAAATGCAATTTCGCTTACATTCAAAATATCTTTCGATGTGAATGTTCCTTTGTTACCGTTTTTTAAATCATGCCGGGCGATATACTCCAATAAATTACCCGCAGGATCCCAGAAGAAAACCGAATGGGCATTCCAATTTCTAAAATGACGCACATCATCCGGGAATTTAGGATCTCTTGCTCTTTTAGGAGTAGGAATTATTGGCGTTCTTTCTAACTGCCAAGCTCTGGCCTTAAGCAATTTATTTTCGGGAATGTTAAAGGCAAAATGATACCAGGGGTCACCCAACTTAGCATCTATTTTTACAAAAGTAATCGTTGATGCGCCTGCAATAAATGTAACCTCTGAGTTTTTTTCGCTTTGTACGGTTAGTCCTAAGGTATCGACATAAAACTCCTTCATTATGTTTAATGAAATGCTGGTTAGCAATCGAATATTCTTAATCAGATCAAATTGAGATGCATTTACTTCGGAAGATATATTATGATCTAAAGCAAAACAAGATTCTGGATGTAATGCAATAAGCATCATCCCTAATGAAGTATTCTTCACAAATGTTCTTCGAGATTTATCGAATTCCTTCATAACCAATATTTAATTTGAATAAGATACCAATTCTAATCAAATATCAGCGTTAAGGAATACTAAACTAATTTAACACAAATCCTGTGTGCTAATTTTTCCTCTTCTTAGTACGCTTCGCCAAAGGATTAAAATCCAGGCATAGCTGAATCCAATATTCCAGATCTGCATCCAGATCAAAACCATCGGGGGTTACAAACACATACCCTCGCATGGGTTTTCCGGTAAAATCCATAGGATGACACCCTTCTTTTTGAATCGCTTCAGCATAAGCTACTTCGCCTATACGTGCCATGAGCAGATCGGTTTCTTTTTTCTTATCATAATGAATACCACAACACATTTTATCATCGACCATAAAACACAGGCCTCCCATCATATTTCGGGTAAAATAATTTGCTTTCTTTTCTTTTAATAGCTGATGAATACGATCGGCTAAAAATTCGTTGTAGGCCATTATAAAATTGCTTTGGTGAGATACTTATTTACAGGCTGCATAATTTTCCAGTACTCCATCAAATGATCAACTAATGATGCACTAATAATCAAATCTGGAGTTTCTTCTGCTACAAAATAGAATTGTTTGTTGGCAATCAAAGGTTCTTTTGCATGGGCTTCCTGCCATTCCTTCGGAATGCGTTTCATGGTTTCACCTTTGATCCCGCCAAATTTCTGAATAAAATCCTTGTTTTCAATCAGTTTTCTAAAGGAAGTCGGATCTTCACTAATCCTGGCGCGGATTTTTTCTAATTGTTCTTTTGAAGGACCAAAGCAACCTCCCATAATCCCGATCATCTCTGGTGAAAATCGTAAAAAAAACCCCGGAATACTTTTGTCCTTGCGTCCTACTTTTGAAATAAAGGCTGTGTAGTGAAGATTATAAGGTGACTTGTCTTTTGAAAACCGGATATCTCTGTTAATTCTCAACATACAATTTTTGGGCTCAACTTGCAGATCGGGATCCCATTGTTGAATCTCTGTAATCATTTTCCCTACAAATACCTCAAAGGGTTTTTTTACGCTGGTCTCATATCTTTTTTTGTTGGCATGAAACCAATCCTTATGGTTATTCTTTGCCAGTTCTTTAAAGAAATCGATAAAATCTTTGGTGAAATATTGCATAATGATACTTTTGAGGAAGGTTTGACAATACCAGATTGCCAAACCTAATAAAATTTTATCCCATCGAATGAAAAGCTACTCTATTTCCTTCGGTATCCAGGAAAACAGCCATATATCCGTTTTCTCCCAGCGATGTTTTTGGCATTACTATCTTTCCTCCTGCCTTTTCAACCCGGGCCAAAGGAACCGATAGATCATCTCCTCCGTTAAGATAAGCAAATGTGCCTTCTTGTGAGGGTTTATTACCGTTACCATGAGTGACACAACCGCCTACTCCCCCGTCTTTATAAGGAAAAAAGGCCATCTTAAAATCCATTTCCATAGGTTGTAATTCGGCATCCAAAATTTCATTGTAAAATTTTATTGCCCGTTCAAAGTTGTTGCTTGGTATTTCAAACCAATTAATTGCACTTGACATACTATTATGATTTTTGATGAATAACATTTCAAATGTAAGTGATCAAAAGATGGTAAAAAATTATATTTTTGAAAAAACATAGGTTTCTAACATGAAGAAAAATGAAGAGTTATTTTATCTGATCAAATCATTAACCAAAAGCGAAAAACGCTATTTTAAGCTCAGTGCCCAAGGAAATGAATCTGCAGAATACCTAAATCTGTTTGATGCCATAGAAGCACAAAATATATATGACGAAACCAAAATCAAAGAACTTTTTAAGGATAAAGCATTTATTACACAATTAACCACCATCAAAAATTATCTGAAACAACGCATTTTGCAATCGCTAAGAAATTATCACTCCAGAATTTCTAAAAATGCAGAGCTCATCGACATTATTCGCAATGTAGAAATATTGTTTCACAAAGGCCAATACCCTATTTGTGAAAGTGAATTAAAACGAGCTGAGAAAAAAGCAAAGAGCTACCAGCAGGATGTGTTGTTGTTTCATATACAAGACTGGAAAAGAAAAGTGCATCAAGCCCTATATCCCCAGGATTTTGAAACGCTAAAAACAATCACCGAAAAGCAAAAAAACACCTTAAAATTCACCACCGAATACATAGATCTCATATTGGCCAATATCGACCCTTCTCAATTTTCTTTATCGCATAAGAAGAGTGTTTCTTTACAGAACAGAACGCTAAAAACACTGCACAAATACCGAAAACTATTGATCTCACAGGATCATGACAAAGCAAAACGCACTATTGAAGACCTGATCAAAGAGTGGGACCAAAACCCAGAATTACTCAAAGAATACTTTACGATGTATTTTTCGGTTACTAATAATCTTCTTGGGTTTCTGGTATTCAAAAAACAATACAAGGAAGCTTTTGTGAGAATTCTGCTTTTAAAGCAAAAAGCACTCGCTGTCGACACCGTTTCTGCCGCTTTTATCAAAGAAAAGTTGCGGTTATACAACATAGAATTAGAGATACACAGAAGCTTAAAAAAACTACATACTACGCACGAAGTGATTGATGAAATCCAATATTTTATAGAAAACCACAAAACCCTGGTGCCGGGAAATTACAGATTGTCTTTTTGTTTTCAGTTTGCCAATATTTACTTCACAAAAAACGATTATAAAAAAGCATTGCACTGGATTAATGATGTTTTGAATAACCAAACCAAAAAAGACCGGAAAGACCTGATCACCTATACCCATTGGCTCAATCTGCTTGTGCACTATGAACTTGGTAATGGGTTTACTTTGCGATATCTTATTGATACCATGAAAAAACATATAAAAAAACACAAAAACATAGATTCCTATGAAAAAACGCTTTTAAAATTTTTATCAAAAACCGTTGAATATGCGGGCAATGAAAAAAGAAAAGCTTTTGAGATCCTTCAGAAGGAAATAGAAATTCATCAAATCCCAGAAAGCGTATTAGGGTATGTTGATTTTAATGAATGGATTGGTCGTAAACAGTAAGTTTTAATCATCTCTTTTGAGACAACATCGTAAAAAAAAGTTCTTTATAGGTGTTTCCTATGGATAATTGTTGGTCTAAAACCTCAACATAGTCACTGCCATAGGCCTTTATTTTATCCAGCGCAATAATATAAGACTTATGGATACGAACAAACTGATGGTTTGGGAGTAATTCTTCTAAATCAATCAATTTATGATATATGACCAGGTGCTTGTCTTCTAAATGAATTTTTACATAATTACTCAGACCTTCTATATAGATGATTTCATCATAATTCACTCTGATGTTTTTTCGGTCTACCTTAAAATATTCATAGGTCTTGGGTACAATTTTGGTGTCGGGACTGCTGGTATCTTTATGGTTGTTTACTTTGTTGACTGCCTTCAAAAACCGCTCAAATGAAAAAGGTTTCAATAAATAATCCACTACATTCAATTCGAACCCTTCGAGAGCAAATTCTCTATAAGCTGTAGTAATGATCGTAGCGGGAGGGTGAGCTAAGGTTTTTAGAAAACTTAATCCGCTTATTTTTGGCATTTCGATATCTAAAAAAAGAATATCAACAGTATGCTCCTGAAGTATTGTTAAGGCTTCCATCGCATTGTCACAAATACCAAATACTTCGAGGTTGGGCGTATCTGCAATAAATCCTTTCACAATATTTTGTGCAATAGGCTCATCATCAACTATGAGGCATTTAAGATTCATCATGATGCAATTTAATCTCCAATTTAACTATAAAAGAAGTATCTGTTTTATTGATATACAACTCTTTGTTGTCGCCATATAATAATTCCAGTCTACGGGATACGTTTTGAAGTCCCAATCCACCACCATTATCAATATCATTATCTTCGAGTTTAGAAATACTATTTTCGATCATAAAAGACAATGTATCTTTTGATACCAGAATATGAATCGTAATCTGCCCTTTTTTTACCTCATTCTTCAGTCCGTGCTTAAAAGCGTTTTCAATAAATGGCACCAGAATCAAAGGAGGGATTTTAATTCCTTCGACATCACCTTCTACCGTATAATGAATTACAACACGTTTCTCATAACGTTCTTTTTCTAATGCAATGATGTTTTCTATTAACATCAACTCTTTGCTCAATGCCACTTTTTCTACATTAGACTCATACAGGGTATAGCTGAGGATATCAGAAAGTTTTAAGATTAAACTGGGTGTTTTTTCAGACTTTTCAAGAGCCAATCCATAAATACTATTTAATGTATTGAACAAAAAATGAGGGTTGGTTTGGGATTTTAAAAACTTTAACTCTGCATCAATTTTTTCTCTTTTAAGTGCTTCGGTCTCTCTTCGTTCTTTATACCAATCTGTAAATAGTTTAAATCCTGTAGTAAAAGCAACCGGAGAAACAATAATAAGAGCCATTTGAACAATTCTTGAAAATTTCCATACATGAATATGCTGGCCTTCCATCCATTGTGGAAAAAACTTTGGATATCCCCAATACAGTACAAAATAACGATGTACAACTGAAACCGCGGCTAATAAAAGTACTAACCACACAAAGTAAAATATAAATTTATTCTTGTATAAAACTTTCGGAATTAAAACAAACCAGTTTACATATACAGCAATAAGCCTTGCAGGCAGATACAATAATTCAAAAATTACAGCATCGGCAAGTGACTGTTTGTACCCCCATTCTGAAATGGCAAATGAGAGCATAATGACCACCCAGAAGATAATATGATATGTGACTTGTTTTATATTCAAAATTCTAAATAATGAACTCATCTTAAATAGTTCGATGTAATAGAACAAAGCTAACATTTATATTTTCCTTTTTCTTCTTTTTATGCCTAATACCAGAGAACTTATGTCAAATATATAATTCGCACTGGCATAAGAAAAATGCCAGTACATCATCGATTCACTAGTGTTGATATAAAATCCTTACCGAACCTTGTTTTTGATACTACATTGGACTTCAGCTTATATTGTACCATCGATAATTACCAATATATATGAAGTACCTAATAGTCACTTTCATTATTTTACCTCTCTGTATCCATGCTCAAGATCTGATTGATATCCCAAAAGCTGAAACTACAATTCAATTGGATGGAAATGTAACCGAAAATGAATGGAAAAATGCTTTTATCCTTTCTGATTTTAAACAGATAGAACCCAATTTAGGGTCTGAAGCTACCGAAAAAACCCTAATTAAGATCATGTATGATGATCAATATTTATACATAGGGGGGATAAGTTATTTTTCTGACCCTTCTCAAATTTTTGCCACTACTTTAGAACGTGATATCGCCCAGCTTAAAGATGACTATATCGAAATTCATCTGGATACTTATAATGATAAAATCAACACCTTAATCTTTAGAACCAATCCATTGAGTGCCCGCCAGGATTTTGAAGCAAGCAGAAACGGTGAAGAATTTAATACCTCATGGAACACCTTTTGGAATGTAAAATCTGTAGTACTGGATCATGGCTGGAGCACCGAATTCAGGATTCCATTTTCATCATTGCGATACAAGAAGTCTGCAACAAATATAATGAGAATTAAGGCTGTGATCAAATACAAAGAAAAGAACGAACTCATCATCTCTCCTTTACATAATACCGATATTGGATCGGGATTATATCATTTTACGAATTCGCAGGAAATTCGTTTCAAAAACTTACCCTCTGCAAAACCGATATATACTACTCCATATGCAAAAGCCAATATCATTCGTGAAAACAGTTTAAATATAGATCAAACGGGCTATGAGAATCAAACTACTTTTTTAGAGCGAAAGCAGTATGCCAATAATGAAACATTAGACAAAACCCTTAGCAATATAGGGTTGGATATAAAATACAAACCCAATGCCAGCCATACTATTGATTTTACCTTAAATACCGATTTTGCCGAGGTAGAAGCAGATGACAGGATTATTAACATTTCGCGATTTCCTATTTTACTTGATGAAAAACGATTGTTCTTTCTGGAGAACGCCGATCTTTTTAATGCCAGTCAATTTGACCATCGTTTATTTAATTCGCGAGCCATTGGGATTCAGGATGGAGCTGCTATCCCGATCATCGGAGGCATTCGTTTTACCGGTGGAAACAGAGGATTGCAATATGGCATTCTTTCTATGCAAACTCATGAAGTCGAAGATATTGTCTCCTCAACCAATCATAGCGTTACCCGAATCAAAAAGAATATTGGCAAGCTGGGATCCTATATCGGTTTTATAAACACCAACAAAATAAGTAATAACGATTACAATCATTTGACTGCTATAGATGCCAATATTAGGATCACAAACAATATTCGTGCACGGTTTACCACCGGGGTAACATTTGATAAAGCATTGGGAAATTGGAAACCCATGTATGGTGCTGCTATAGAAACCTTTAAAAACAACGGTTTTGGTATCGAATATCGTTTCAGAGAATATACCCAAGATTTTAATCCCAAACTGGGGTTTCTCTCCCAACCTAACACCAAAAGACTAACACTAAACCATGGCTGGCGAAAAACCTTCAGAAACCATTCATTTTTACAATATGTATCCCTGGGGCACTATTTCAGAAAAAACTGGTTGTCTGATTCTGGAAATCCCGATTTCTTTCAGACCAACTTTTATGCAACGCTTAGGCACAAAAAGGGATACCGTTTTACGATGTTTTTTCCGATGTATCAGGAAGATAATTTATACACCGCATGGGAAATAGCCGACGGGGTTACGATACCAACTGGTAAATATGTGATGTGGAAATTCAATCCCATTTTTGTGAGCGGAAACGCAAAACCTTATCAATTTACTATAGATACCGAGTTTGGAGAATTCTACGGAGGAAATCAATTCACACTATTTTATGATCTGTCTTATGATTTTAGTAAACTTTTTCAGGCGCAACTGGGGGGAACTTATAACAAATTACAATTTCCCGAATCTTATACCACCAATACCTCAAGGAGATTAAATCTGAGCCGCTATTTTTCAAGATTGAAATTTAATTTGTCTTCAAAAACTGCCTTAAATTCATACATACAATATGACACCAGGGCCGATAAGATTGGCTGGAACCTTCGTTTTAGATATAACCCAGTAGAAGGAACCGATCTGTTTATAGTGTATAATCACAATGTAAATACCAATCGCAATGCTTTTTCGCCGAGATTACCTTTTACCGATAATCAATTATTTATTGTGAAATTTTCTAAAACCTTTCTAAAATGAAAACAGCTGTTCTTTTATATTCAATATGTGTATTGCTCTTGTTATTGGGATGCAAAAAGACCGAAGCAATTAACAATAAGATCCCGATAACCACAAATTCTGAAGAAGCCAGAGCATTATATCTAAAAGCCAGATCCTTAGAAAATCTGCAAAAAACAGATAGTGCAACCCTGGTATTGGATAAAGCTATAGCACTGGATTCTACATTTGCGATGGGGTATCTGATGAAAGGAATGATTTCGGGTGATTTTAATAACCGAAGATCGCAAATTGCTATGGCAATAAAACATCTTCCCAAAGTATCTGAAGGTGAAAAATTATGGATTCGGGCCCGTAATGATTTTTATGGCACGGGAGATGATTCAGAAGAGTATGAATTATTTAAACAACTTGTTCAATTATATCCCGAAGATGCATATGCCCATCATCTGTTTGGCTTTATCAACTATCATCATGGTAATTCAAACTTTGACAAGGCAATTGAACATTTAAAAAAAGCGATTGCTATACAACCAGATTTTACTCTTGCCTATAATGAACTGGCATATGCATATCTCGAAAAAAGAGCGTTCAAAAAAGCCAAAGAAGCTGCTCTCAAATATATAGAACTTCTTCCTGATCTACCGGATCCTTACGATACTCAGGCAGAGATCTTAATGCGGGAAGGAAGCTATCAGCAATCTATTGAGGCCTATCGAAAAGTGTTGCAAATCGATCCAAACTATGCCTGGTCGATCATTGGTACAGCGGCCAATCTAAATTATCTCGGCAAGCATACCAAAGCCAGAGAGTTCCTGACCAAATTGGACAGTATTGCAGCAATGAGCGATTACAACTTCAGGCATCGATGGAGAGCCGAGGTAGTATCGTATATCGACGAAGGCAAACTCGACTCGGCCTTGGTGGTTTTGGAAAACCAAAAACAAATGGGGATCCATAAAACAACTACTCACGAACCTTTGTTTCATGCCTATTACGGATTTCTGCGAAAAACCCGGCTGTATTTCGAAAAAGGAGACTGGAAAAATGGGTTACAAGAATATCAACAATGGAATGCCTACGTTCAGGCCAATTCGACCAGGGCGACTACCAAAAAACGATTACAGAACCTAAAGGATTACTATGAAGCCTATGCAAGTTTTTTACAGAAAGACTTTAACCAAGCCAAGATTTCATTGCAAAAATATTTGGAAGCTATTGAAAAAGAGAATGATCAGTATTTAATACTTAAAGCAAAAATTCTGCATGCACAAGGTAACCTTAATGAAGCTATTGCCGCCATTAAAAACACCGATCTTACCGATTCATACCACCAATTTATCTATGCTACCATTTTGGAGGCTCTTGGCAAAAAAGAAGATGCCAAAATATGGTTCAGCAACATACAAAATGCCAATCTGATAGATGATATCTCTCTGGCTTTGGTAAGAAGAAAAGTACATTGATCAGGTTTTTAAAATATAAGAATATTCATAAGCTATTAACACAAAAATATATCATCGATGAAAACAATTTTCACCATCTACATGCTGCTGTTCCAGATTTCTTTCCTTGTTGCACAATGGGAATTTCGTGAAATTATCAAAAATGATAATATCACTTACCCAAAGACGAGTAAAAAGGCTTCTATTTCACAAGAAATAGGAATTACTTCAATTACTGTAGATTATCACAGACCAGCCGTAAGAAATAGAATCATTTGGGGAAAGCTTTTGCCCTATGGTAAGATCTGGAGAGCCGGAGCTGAAGAGTGTACTACTATCACTTTTATGGATCATGTACTTATTAACGGAAAACCGATTGGCCCCGGTAAGTATGGTTTACATATGATCCCGGAAACAGATAGTTTCACCATCATTTTTTCTAAAAACCACACGCAATGGGGTAGTTTTTATTACAAACAAGAGGAAGATGCCTTGAGAATTAAAGTTCCGGTAGAAAAAGTAAACTTCCATGAGTATCTAAAATATGATTTTGAACCCATCACCGAAAATAAGGCTGCCATAAGTATGAGATGGGAAGAAGTGGGTATTACATTCACCGTCGAAGTGAATGAAGTAGAAACCACCCTTGCTGTAATCAGAGATGAATTGAGAACATTGCCAAGATTTACCTGGAGAGGCCCCCGGGAAGCGGCATTATTTTGTTGGCTTCACGACACAAATCTGGAAGAAGCCTTACATTGGATTGACCTGTCTATAGGAAATGAAGAAAGATTTGAAAATGTATTCATAAAACATCTAATTTTAAAATCGTTAGGTCGTTCTATACAGGCACATAAATTTCTGGAAAAATCGAAAGAGCTAGGAGGTATGAATAATATGATTTTTGTAGCCAGAGAATCTATAGGACATCATAAAAGCCTTAAGAAAGCGATCGAAATTTTAGATCTTGCATTGTTACAATATCCCGATAATTATGAAGCGTATCTTTATATGGGAGTTTCTTATGGCTGGTTGGGGCAATTGGATAAGGCAAAACTAACTTTCCAAAAGGCTTTAAAAATGACTACTTCACAGCAGGAAAAAGATAGAGTGGTTGCCAGAATGTCTGAATTCAGGCTTAAATAAAACGTAATAAGTATACATTACATTCATTGGTATTGACATAAAAAGTTCTACTGCCATGTAAAAATTACATTGAGAATAACGCAAAATCCATCCGATATGAGAATCTCTGCTTTTTTAATCTATATAGTATGTGTTACAACTATTTGTAAGGGGAACTTAAATGCACAAACTCCCGGCAACCCTCTCGAACAATTATCTTATTACATCGGGACCTGGGGGCCACATCCTGATGATATTATGGTAAAAAAAGATTTGAAGATGAAAGATTTTAAGGTCATCGATTTCAAGTGGGGTAAGAATAAAAGAGTCATCTGGTCCAGAACAGGTGTGTTTTCAGATCAAAAAGAAGAAATTTCTTCTGAAGGGATGATCACCTATAATCCCAATACCCAAAAGATCGTCTGGTTAGAGTATCAAATTGATAATGAACTTCTGTTTGAAGGAGAATATATCCTCCTCGGAGAAAATAAAGTACAGCGAGTATATACCGTGTACTATGCCAAAGACTATCCTGATATTCCCAACCCTCAGCTAGAAGGATGGACCCGAAAATACCGTGAAACCTTTACGCCTACCTCCAATCATACCATAGATTGGTTAACTGAAGCCCGGGTAGATGGTACATGGGTAAAACAGGGTCAAAATAATGGAGATTTTAAAGCAGTAAAAGACCAATAGTGCAATTCATTTGTTTTGAATTTGACATAAAGAATGTATCGATATACAAAAGACCCGGCCCTATTGATATAAAAATCGCTCGATGGATTATAAAGTTAACTACATTTATGTGAATCTAAATATTTATTATGCAAACCAATCTGTCTTTTGTGACTGCTTTTTTCTGCATTTCTGCTTTCATATTCAATCTGTCTGCACAGCAATTGAACAATAGCCATATTGCGTTTACCATTCCTGAAAAAGACCTGCTTCCCGAAAGTATCGCATACGACTCAATCAAAAACGAATTCTATATAGGAAGTACACGAAAAGGGAAAATTATCAAAGTTTCAAAAGACGGATCACAACGAGATTTCATTCTTCCCAAACAAGACGGTTTATGGATGATTATCGGTATGAAAATCGATCCAGAAAGGCGCCATCTTTGGGTCTGTAGTTCTGGAGGAGACAATTTAGAGGGGTACACCCAGAAGGATGATAAAGAGGGAAGGCCGGCAGGAGTATTCAAATTTAATCTGGATACCGGTGTATTGATCAACAAGTATGTTTTGGATACTCCCGGAGAAGTACATTTTTTTAATGATCTGGAGATTGCCAAAAACGGAGATGTATATATCACCCATATGTTTTCTGAGCATGCGATTTATAAAATTTCTAATGCCGAAAACAGCTTACAAAAAGTATTTGCATCAAAAACCACTCCATATCCTAACGGAATAGCACTATCTGATGACGAATCAAAACTTTATATAGCTCATGCCGAAGGCATTGCAGTCATGAATATTTCTACTAAAAAAGCAACGCAGCTACAGGTTCCTGAAGGAGTCAAGGTTACTCGACGGGAAAGTATTGATGGATTGTATTTTTATAAAAATTCCCTTATCGGAATTCAACCCGATATCAACATGGTACAACAATTTGAATTAGATCCCTCGGGTTCAAAAATTAAAGTTGCCACACCATTGGAAGTAAATCACCCAATGATGAATAATCCTACCACAGGAGAATTAATCAAAGATCAATTGTACTATGTTGCCAATGCACAATTTGGAAGTTTTAACGAGGACGGATCTTTATTTCCTATGGAAAAATTATACGAAGTATGTATCCTTCAATTGAATTTAGAAAAACAATCATCATCAGTACCATACATCAATAAAAAATCAAAAAACGAACCTCATGAATAGATCGCAATTTTTAAAAACCAGTATGGCGACAACGGGCTTTTTTACCTTGTCGTCATATCTGGCATTTGCCAATCAATCGCAGGATGATCCACAACTCGACAAAAAAATAGTGCGCGAGTTTGTCGGTGCCGGTCATGGAAAATTTGAAAAGGTAAAGGAACTTCTGGAAGAACATCCTACCCTACTCAATGCTGCACACGACTGGAAATTTGGTGATTTTGAAACTGCTTTGGGGGCTGCAAGTCATGTAGGTCATAAAGAATTGGCCCAATATCTTATAGACAAAGGAGCACAAGCCAATATATTTACCGCTGCTCTTTTTGGCAGGATAGACATCATAAAACCGATGCTGGATCTTTTTCCAAGTGCGCTTCGTGCAAAAGGACCTCATGGTCTTACGTTGTTACATCATGCACAACGCGGTGGTGAAGAAGCAAAAGAAGTGAGCGAATATCTTGTGTCACTAGGCGCCAAAGAAACCAAAATACCGCTGTATTAATATAATGCATTATGGCTCTTAAAAATTTAATATTCATGATTCTGGCCATCGCTTTAGGCGAAATTGCATTGATTTTGCTCACTACCATTGCGCAAGAAGTAGTATTTGATGGGGTGAGTTATCATGCTTCTACCATGACTACCATTGTTTTTGGAGGTTTCTTTACTTTTCTGGCAGCCGGTATCGCCGGGTTTATTGCCAGAATCACGGGTCGTTATTATACATTGATTATTCCATCGGTGATCAGCTTTTTTATAATTACCGAGATGACATACTTAATTTTTTCGGGTGCCACCAAAGATCCTGTGTGGTTTGATCTTATTTCGGGAAGTGGATTGATCGTGGGGATATGGGTCGGATATCATTATCAGGAACTTAAAAATTCTTTTTTTGATAACACATTTCACCCCAATACCTTTCAGAAAGAATAAAAAGTATCAAAACTTCTAATCCTTATAATGAACTCATCTTGAGTTCAATATTCTTTAATTTTGTTTTAGTCTGGCCATACATAAAGATATTGCATCTTTATGTATGCCAAACTTTTTCAGATAAAAATTACTATTTCTTGATCATCCTGATGGTTTCACGATAAGATCCCGATGTAAGTTTAAGGAGATAAAGCCCGGAAGGAAGTATCCCTATCAGCGGGCTAATGTCCAGTTCGCTTCGTCCTTTATCCATATAATCCTTTGGCATTTTGGCCACTGGTTTGCCCTGCAGATCAAAAACAGATATATTAACCACTCCGTATTCTGGTTGTGTCCATTTTATAGTAGCCCGGTCTGTTACTTCATTGGGATACAATGTTAACGTATTCTGAGTTTGTGTGAAGGATTTACCAAAATTCATTGTGATATCCAAATTACCGGGAGAAGACCAATTACCTGCATCATCTCTTACCATGCTTTTTATTTTTCCGCTGGTAGTTCTAAGGTCTTTGGTATTATCTGAGGCTCCTGCAGTAACCAGAACGCTACTTCCATCCCGATATTTATAAACTTTTAGATCATCAAATTCTATAGCCGTTTTATTGGTGCGTAAGGAAATCGCCACTCCCGAGTTAATTGGACTACTATCTGTCCAGTTTAATAAGTACTCATTGTTTTTCCAGATTTGTAGTACTCCATATGCCGGACTATAGGTCACACGATATTTTGCCCAGTTATTATCTAAAGAAACATCTGCTATCGCTCTGAAATAGAGCACATTATTTACCGTTTCATAGATTCGAACCTTGTTATCTTCTCCACTGAACCAGATCAGGTATGAATTTCCCCGCTGACTCAACGTTCCATCTGATGACATAATGTGAATTCCGAATTTTCGAGGCCCTGTGGTTGATGTCAGCTTAGCGGCAAACTCATACAAATAAGGTAATCCCGAATCCTGGATTAGATACGAACTCCACAAGGTATTATCTGAAGTGGTATTGGTTTGCATCAGTCTTCCATCGGTAACACTCCAACTGCCTGCACCTTTATCATATACTCCAAAATCCTGATCAAAATTTTCATTAAAAAAACCTTTTCGCCTATTGGCCAAAAAACTGGAACCATATTTTTCTAATACCTGATAATACCTTCTTGTTACGCCAACATTATCATTATCGGTAAAATTTACCATAAAATCATCGGTTTGGGTAGATCCCCCGACAGCACTGATTGAAGTTGTGGGAGGTGTAGTGTCTGAAGGTGGTGGTGTTCCGCCAGAACAGCCATTGGCTACCAGACTGTTCACTCCACTTCTTATGCTCCCAAGAGTTGCATACCCCCCATTACCGGGACATACAGAACAACCCGCATCGCGGTGCCCTGCAATATGGGTCAAAGAACTATTTATCGAATAGTGAAATGAAGACCCAATTGGGTTTATATTTTCTTTATCTGCTTTCCAGGCCAATAAACTTTTTAAGGAATTCTGCGTAGCAGTGGTTGGGGTTACCGAAGAATAATCTCCCAGCATACAAACCCCCATAGTGTTGCGATTTCTTGCACAGAAATGCGCCCCGATGGCATTATCTCCTCCTGCCCTTCCTTCATAAATCACGCCATTGGGATCTACCAAAAAATTATAACCTATATCAGACCAACCATTGCCATTGATATGAAAATTTTGAATGGATCGAACTCTTGCTGCCCAATCGCTACTTATATTAGATCCGAATTCATGGTGTACAATAAGATGTGAAACCACAGAGGTAGGTGCCGGATTTCTAAAAATCGCTCCCCACAGACTTCTGCTTACTACGGGCGGTTTTGCGCAGGCAGCTTTTGTAGCTTTACCAACACGCTCCCGAATTTGTTTTTGAATTTTTTTTGGAGTTTCTCCCGGGCTATAGTGAAACAGCTGCACATTTGAAATAGTGATCGTAGTCATTTCCTCTAAAAGTGATACCTTATACTGAATATACTTTACCCGTTTATCCAAAAATTCCATCTTTGAAATAATCCGTTCACTGGTCTGTTCCAGATGTCCATCAAAAACAGCAGCCTTCCAATTTGTCCAGGATCTACCACTTCTCGAAGTACGATAACTTAACTGGATAGTGGTGTAATCCAGGTTCTTTCCTTCCCAAGCGGTATATGCCGAAATAAATGGTTTTGGTTTTTTCAGGGTGATTTTTTGAGGTTTCAGAACAAATTCTGGTGTTTCCTGCGTTTTTTGTTGTACCGCAAGTCCATCGGATTTATGTATGAAAGCTTTGCTTTCAGAAAAAGCTTTCTGGTTAGTTAATTGAATTTTGAAGGTTTCGGTGTCTTCTCCTTTAAAAATATGCCGCTTCTGTTGTGCAAAACCAGTAAGCACAAAAAGAAACAAACATACTACCCTTGGTATTACATTTTTTTTCATAGTTGATGATTTGTGTCAGACTAAGTTGAACGTTAAAATTCAACAAATGTTTCGATATTTAAAAATTAAATATCATAACCATTTCATGAACTCATTTAGACTTTTTGTCTGGGCAGGAATGTAAATTTTGCAGCCCAGAATAAAAGTCTAAATGAGTTCCATAAGTAAATCATAAAATTTCAATGGTTTATCTATAAATTTGAAGCTTAAAAAACAACGACAAAAAGATTTGATATGAATATATGATTTTAGTCTTTATTTCAGAAGCATCCGGAAGTTTATTAAAAAATGAAGAGAGAACGACGTTTTAAAAATCTAAAACACTAACAATAAAGACTTTACAGGTTTTAAAAACCTGTCAGGTCTGATTTCGTGATAAAAAGATATTTTCCAAAGATCTGCCTGAACATTACTGATACATTAATGGGTTACGGAGATTTCGTCAATGTTTTAGAAAACTTTCGGATGCTTGTGTCTTTATTTAATGAATATTCTCCAAACTTAGGTATCAGAATACCCAATAGAATAAAGTTAGATTCCAGTATTCGTAGTGGGTGATCTTATTTTTTTAGCGGTTGTTTTGGGATATGGTGTTAATATATTTCATTAGTATTTGATTCTAAGAAGTTGATAGTAAATAGAAATTGCAGAGTCAATTTTAGGGTATTCAAAAACCAAATATTGAAGTCTTTAAAGTCGTACGTTTTTAAGTTTTGAGATCTTTATTATGTTGAAAATCCGATAATTATACTTATATTTAAGAGGAAATCAATTTTATAAACTACATTTGTATAAAAAAAGGATTACGTTGAATCACTTCATTTTGCTTGTACACTCTATAACTTTATTCTTCACAAAAGCTATTTTGGGTTCTACATCTGTAATTTATAATATAAAGCATTCTAAAATTTGAAAATTATGACATAATTAAATTATGGTATCCGGTTCCGGATCCACAAAACAACTCTGCAATTGTAAACTTTGGCGAGCGGGTAAAAGCAGAGACTGAATAACGACGAATTAAATTAACAATTATTATGAAAGCAAAATTACCCAAAATACTATTGGTAATCGTATTATTTGCGGTTACAACAATGATCAATGCACAAACATATCTTGGTAAAGACATGTCAACATACCAAGTTTGGAAAGAGCTGTTAAAGCAAGAAAAAGTCCATTTTCAATCGGTGGTCGATGCCTACGAAGTCTATGCATCGAATAATGAGGTCAAAAAAGAGGATCGCAAAGATTTTCATTTCTGGAAACAGCAATACGAAAATCAATTAGATGCTAACGGCTATGTCATTTCGCATGCTGAGGTGTTTAACAATCTTCAGCAATACTCAAGACCGTCTCCAAATATGGAAAAGGAAGTCGAAATACTTCCTGCAAAGTCTACTATAGGAATGACTTTTGCAGCCAACGTTCCTAATGCATCTTCTGATGGTGATTGGGTAAACATTGGCCCTTTTGGTGATCCAGATGTAAAATGGTCTGCTACAGGTAACGGAGCTTTAGAGATGGTTGCTTTTCATCCAACAGATCCTGCTACTATGTATGTACCCGCCAGAAACGGAGGTATCTGGAAAACTACCAACTACGGTAAAAACTGGGTGCCGCTTACTGATCATTTACCTGACCCATATACCCGATATATTGATATTGCTAAAAGCAATCCCAATGTGTTATATGTAGCTGCAGGAAATGGCGATACCAAAATGTGGTTAAGTACCGATGCAGGAACTTCTTGGACTAATATAAGTGCTGGTTTAGCTGGTAATGTATATGAAGTATTTGCGCACCCTACCGATGCTGCTCGAGCCATTGCGATGACAATTGAGGATGGAATATATGGAACCACTAATTATGGTGCCTCATGGACGCAGTTACGTACAGGAACATTTAATAATCTTATCCTATCAGAGGACAGAGGAATACTATATGCTTTTGATAAGAGTTCTACAGATCCCAATATCATTAAAAGTATTGATTTTGGAGCAACATGGACTACGCACCCTGTTACAACCGATATAGCTGCTGTACAACATTTACATATTGCATTACATGAAGATGGCATTAATGTACCACAGGTATTTATATATGCTATTCAAAGTGGTGCTGTTTCAGGATACCCTACCAGGTTTGCGGGTCTCTGGAAATCTACCGATGGTGCAGCAAGCTTTACCAAGATACAAAATCCAGGGTATGCATACCCTAACGGACCAGTTCCTTTAAGAAAAACCACCTTAGCCCCACTAGCAGATGGATATGGAGGTATCAATCCGTTTCATATAACAACATGGGCAAGTACGTTCTATGTTTCGGCCGCCAATCCAGATCATATGATTACCCAGGCCGCAAAAATGTGGGGATCAGATGATGGTGGGGAGTCTTGGGAGTTTAAACCCTCGTATGGAGAAAGTAATTGGGCCGATATGCGCTTTATGAATCATAATATAGCCAAAGACACTTTGTATTTCATTAATGATGGTGGAATTTTTTCGATTGCAGAGAAGGACCTGTTTCCCGATGATGCAGATGTTCCGGCCGGGCAAACACGGTTACAGTATATGTCGACTAAAGTACAGTATAAAAATGGTGATATCTGTGTGGTAGAAGGAAATCAATTTGGAGTAAGTCAGTACACAAAAGACGTATACACCCACGGAGGTCAGGATGTTGGGCAAATATTTCATCGTAGTGGTCGTACAACTCATATAGCCTCTTCAGATGTGTATAGGGGTAATATAAAACCGACAAACGATTCGCTTTATTATACGGGTAGGTTGAATATTACAATAGGAGGACTAGCGGCTTCATTGTATAACGATATTACGCCAGATCATTTTAACCCATTACGGCTGTATGGTTATAGTGTGGATGCACCCGTGCGTCTAATAAGAAGTTTAGAGGGAATAGATGCCTGGGATGTAAATGGCTTCAGAGGCGAAAACCGTGCATATACAGGTGGGCGTTCATGGGTATCTTCACATCCGACGGGCTGGGAGTTTTTAGCCGTTGACGGTACTGGGATAGCGAATTATTATGAGGGCATGTTCGAACAGTCTCGGGCTAACAAAGAGCTTGCGTTTATTGGAGATAGAAATGCTAAGAAAATGTTTATGACCAACAACCTTTCGGCGGCATCACCCACATGGATCGAATTGCCCAATGCGCCACAATTAGACCAATATTTTATTGCAACTCATCCCTTAAATGAGGACCTAGTAGTTATTGCCAGTAATACTTCGGTATATGTTTCCAAAGACAAAGGAAATAGATGGGAAACCTATGGCAACTTCCCAACAGGCGTAGGAAATGTATTTCAAATTCTAATAGATAAAAATACCAGTCAAGGAGTATATGCACTTACAAAGTCTACCGTATTTTATATGGATGAAACCTTACCTAATTGGATCACTTTTGAAAAAGGTTTACCTAGATTGCAAAACCAAGATATGGAGCTTGTTCATTTACCCAACGGAGATAATGTGTTATATATTGGCAAGTATGGTAGAGGTATGTGGCGCTCGCCAACCTATCAACAAGTAAAAGAAGATCTCCCAATTGCCAATTTTGATATGTTTGGGGGTTACGAACGAACCATAATAGCGAATGAAGCTACTAAGCTCTATAATTTATCGACCAATGCGACTAGTGTTTCCTGGCAGTTGGTTAACGGAAGTGATATTATTAATGTCAGTAACCAAGATACACCCGAAATTACTTTAACCCAGTCAGGATTTTATACCGTTACTATAACCGCTACCAATGCAAATGGCAGCGATACACTTACGAAAGAATTATACATAGAAGTATTACCAGAACCCCATAATGTTTGTACACCTGGTGCTGGAGACAATACCTGGTATCGAAAGTTTGACTATTTTGATTTTAATGGTGATAAAAAAACATTACCTGGCGCTCCACATTATAAAAAACTAGATTGGGTCTTAGAACTTAACCAAGGGCAACAAGTTAATTTTGATATTAATACCTGGGATGGCAATACATGGTATTATACCAAAGGGTGGATTGATTATAACGATGATGGTGTTTTTGATGATCCTGGTGAAGAAGTGTTGAGTAGTAATGGTCAAGTTAATAATTCATTTACAGGTTCTTTTACAATTTCTAATGCTGCCTTGCTTAATCGCAGATTGAATTTTAGAATTGCTGGTCATGTGAGTACAACAGCACCAACACCTTGCTTAAATTCGGGCTCGCAATATCAGGTAGTCGATCTTCAAATTAAAATAAACAACCTTCCTATATTTTCTAATTTGACCGATGCGGCTGTTACTCAAAATAGTGCTGACTTATCAGTAGCGTATACAAATGCCCAAAATGTAACTCAAAGCGGCTTTATTTTTTCTCCTATTGCTCCCATACCTGATATGAATAATGGGGTGAAAATTTCGAGTACAAACACATTAGGCAATGCCGATAATTTTGGGTTGAATGCCAATGAACTTTTACCTAATACAACCTATTATTACAGGGCGTTTATAATAGATGAATTTGGCATTCATTATAGTGCAGAAATATTACAATTTACCACGACACCATATGCAATGCCTTTACTCGAATTGTCTTCTCCAGTTCAACTTGCTAGTGATAATTGGCAACTTAGTGGTAGAATTCAACCAGAAAATAATACACTAAGTAGTTTAATAATTGAGTATGGTGTAGACGATACGTTTAACCAAAGTATAACGCTAGACCACACACAGTTTGCCGGAGATCAATGGTTTGATGTAAGCGAATTGATAAATTTCGACCCATTAAACCCGGTATATCTTGTTCGTATTGGCACGGTGGTTAACGGAAAAACATACTATTCAAACACTATAGAAATTAATACGAGCCAAACCATTTGCAACCCAGTAATTGGTAGTACACAATGGTGGCGGTGGATTAAAGAGTTTTCGTTTGATGGAAACCTAACAACAGTACCCGACAGGACCAGTTATCACGATTATACGGCAACCATATTTGAAGCAGAAGCTTTAAAAAGCTATCCTTTTTACATGTTAGACAACTATACGGGTGCTAGTTATTATTATTTCAGACTTTACATAGACTATAATAATGATAACGATTTCAATGATACGGGTGAAGAGGTCATAAATTCTGCCACCGCAGACCGTTATGATGGTACTCTTACCATACCGGCAATTGTGGCAGAAAACCAAGTAGTACGCATGCGAGTATATTATGGCGAAAATGGTGGAAATGAATGTAATACCAATAGTGCGCAAGTGTTAGATTTTGGATTACGTTTACTACCATTTACCAAGGCAAATCTTAACATATCTAATATTACAGTTGATGAAAATGTAGGCAATGCAGTAGTAGAAGTTACCCTGGATACCGCAACTCCTTCCGGTTTTACGGTCGACTATGCTACTACCGATGGTTTAGCTATTGCGGGTAATGATTATACTGTAGCTTCAGGGACACTAATATTTGCAGGTACTGCCAATGAAAAACAAACCATTAGCATTCCAATAACTGAAGATAGCTTAAATGAAATAACCGAGACCATCAACGTCACGCTTTCAAATCTTAGTAATACGCAGATAGTTGAGATTCCAGTAACAGATATTGTGGTTGAGATCAATGACAACGATCCAACATCCATTTCAGTTCTTGATGCCAATATTGATGAAACGGCAGGAATTGCATCTGTAAAAGTAGTTTTAAATGGAGATACTGCATCGGGGTTTGATGTTGATTTTACAACGGTTGATGATGTCGCAATTCAGCCAAATGATTATACAATTGCTAGCGGTACGCTCTCTTTTATAGGTAATAAAGATGAAGAACAATTAATTACGGTTTCTATTATCAACGATACCGATGTTGAAGGAGCGGAATCCTTTAAGATTAATATAAGCAATATTACGAGCCTATCTGCTACCATTAGTGATGCCGAAGGTATTGTAACCATAACCGATGATGAAACCGCTAATCTTAGTATTGACGATGTTACTATACAAGAAGATGCGGGCAATGCTATATTTACTGTTACTTTAGGCGATAATGTACCCGGCGGATTCATGGTAGATTATATCACTACCAATTATACGGCTATGGTAAATGAAGATTTCAGTCTAAGGACAGGAACATTAACTTTTATAGGAAATAAAGATGAAAAGCAAACTATCACCGTTCCTATACTTAATGATGCTGCTGTAGAAGCTTCAGAAACTTTTGAAGTTACCTTAAGCAATTTAAATTCTGGGTTAGTTAGTATTTCTAAAAGCATAGGTACGGGAACCATTACCAATGATGATACTTCTAACATATCAATAACTGATATAACGGTAGATGAAGATGCAGGTAATGCCATTTTTACTGCAATATTAACAGGTGGAGTAAGTGGTGGCTTTAAGGTAAGTTGTCGAACAGGCGACGATTCTGCCATAGAAACAGAAGATTATACAGAAACTACAGAGAGGTTAACCTTTTCAGGAACCATAGGAGAGCGACAAACGTTTAGCGTACCGCTGCTAGATGATAATAGTGTTGAAGGTGCAGAACGATTTTCAGCTACCTTATATAATATTAGCAACGCCCTGGTAGGAATTTCTAATGCTACTGCTTATGCAAATATTAATGATAATGACACAGCCAGTTTAAGTGTAAATGATATACAAGTAAATGAAAGTGACGCAACCGCAGTGTTTACAGTAACACTTACAGGCGAAGTAGTAGGCGGTTTCACAGTTGATATTGCTACATCTACTCAAGGAACCGGTTTTATAGCAGCTAATACTACACTTAATTTTAGTGGTACTGATGGCGAAACCCAAATGTTTTCTGTTAGCCTTATCGACGATACTATTGTAGAAGGAGACGAGAATTTTACAGCTACGCTGTCTAATGTTAGTGTTGGTAATGTAAGCTTTGATACATCAATTGGTACAGCAACCATTAAGGATGATGATGCGGCTACCTTGTCAATATCAAATCCTATTTTGGTGAATGAACAAGATGGTTTTGCAGTATTTTCTATTACCTTTTTGGGTACTATAAATGCAGGGGTTACAGTAGCTGTTACAACTAGTGATGATACAGCAAATTCTGGTGATGATTACACAGCGGTTAATTCTGTAGTAACTTTTAGTGGTAATGACGGCGAAGTACAAACTATAAATATTCCTATCATAGACGACCTTGAAAATGAGTCTAGCGAGAGTTTTACGGTTACACTTAGTAGTGTTTCAAATAACTCTGTAACCATTTCAAACAATATAGGTCAAGCTACCATTGTTGATAATGACATAGCGAATGTGATTGTAAATGATGTTACAGTTTCAGAGTCACAAACAGAGGCAATATTTACAGTTACTTTAGGTGGAGGTGATGTTCCGGGTGGATTTACAATAAGTTATAGTAGCAAAAATGGTACAGCCTCTGATCCCCAAGATTTCGTTGCTACTGCAGGAAGCCTTTCTTTTTCTGGTGTTGATGGTGAAGCATTACAATTAAAAGTACCCATTGTTAATGATAATATCGTAGAAGCTTCTGAAACCTTCGAAGTTATGTTAATCAATAGCAGCAGTACCCTTGTTACTATAGGAGATACCACAGGTATTGCCACAATAGTTGATGATGATATTGCAAATTTGGCTATTCAGGATATTACCGTAAATGAAGGAGAAGCAAAAGCAAACTTTGATGTCGTACTTACCGGAGGAACAGTTTCTGATAGTTTTTCGGTAGATTATGCTACAGAAAATAGGATAGCAATCTCTGGAGAGGATTATAGTAAGAAAACAGGGACATTAAGTTTTAACGGAACAGAGGGAGAAATTAAAACGATAGCGGTTAACATTTCTGAGGACACCTTAATAGAAGGGGTCGAAACGTTTAAAGTAGTTCTTTCTAATTTAAGTAGCACTACTGTAAATATGGGTGATCCTATCGCTATAGGTACTATAACGGATAATGACTTTGTTTTGTTAAGTATTGCAGATGTAACCATTGATGAAGATTCAGAAATGATGTTCTTTACTGTGACCTTACAAGGAGATGTCCCCGATAGTTTTACGGTAACGTATGCTACTATAAATGCTACTGCACTTTCGGGAATAGATTACACTGAAACTTCTGGGAGTCTATCGTTTGAAGGTAAAGAAGGCGAAAATCAAAGTTTTAGAATACCCATATTGGACGATGAGCTGAAGGAAGAAACTGAGCACTATAAGATAAGATTAAAGGTGCTAAATAATGAATTTGTGCGCATGACCAAGGATGAAGTGATTGCTACTATTATAGATAATGATGGTGATATCGGTTTCGAGGTGGATGATTTGATAATCTCCCCAAATCCAGCAAGCACTATATTAAATTTTAAACTTACGCAAGAAGGAAACGAAGTTGTGGCCCTATATGTATTTGATCCAAACAATAATTTGATCATACGAAAAACTGATGACCTAAAACAACTAAAAGTTGACGTGAGTACACTTGCTCAAGGAGTATATTTTCTGGAAGTGATAAATAAGAAGGGTAAAAAATATGTAAAAGAATTTTTAAAGAGATAACCGAACCCTCTATGGATTTGAAGTCCATAGGTTTTGGTTGGTGACTTTAAGTCTCCCAATAGTCATTGCTTAAGTAAGTGTAAACTAAACCCATTCTAGGGTTTAGTTTACACTTACTTAACAATTTGATATATACAAGTAAATTCACACTTGTTATTATGCAAAATATATATTTTACAAATTAGCTGATAACCTGATGATTAGATTACAATCGAATATCAAAAAGTTCGATATTGCGCCGGTGCTCTCTACGAAGTAGACACGACAACAGTGCATAGCACACCAAAGCAAAGCTTTGTGAATCGAAGTCTATCCCGCAAACAAAGCAATGTGAGGAGTTCTGGCTGGACTGCTTTTAACCAAAAAACTCTTGCAAATTAGTATGTACAAGGGGTTTTTGGCTAAAACAGATCATTGTCAATTATAAATATACATCAAAATTACACTGAGTTTTTTTATTTCCAATTTAGCTGCCTTTAAAAGTCTTTTCAGTTTTCTTCTTTTCATACGACATCTTGTGTCTGACAAATCTTTTTGTGTTCGATAAATTAATGATTCACAATAATCGATACGATTTGAATCATCAAATTTTGAAATGATCTTTTTGTACAAATGATCTAACTGGATCAATGGTTTTGGGGAGTTTTTTTTTGACGAAAACATTCTGGTTCAATTTAGGAGGTTATTTAAGAGTTATATTAGATGTATTTTTAGTAGAGTTTAATTAACCCTGTTTAACTCTTACACCATCAAAATTCATTCCCAGACTTCAATGAGCTTCTTAAAGTATGTTAAAGTTCATAGTCGGGTATTTTTAGAATCTAAAAAAATTGAAGAAAAATCAACAAGCTCGGAGCAAGCTCACGAGGTATGCTTCCGAAAAAATATGTTGTTTTCGAGGCAAGCCTGCCTGGGTCGGCAGGCAAGCCTTCCTGGGTCGGCAGGCAAGCCTGCCTGGGTCGGCCAGACAGACCTCGGAGAATTAAACCTTCTATGAGGGATTAAAGTAGTATAGAAAAATGATAAGCATTGAAATTGAACTCGTCTTGAAGTCAAATGAAGTTAGTCGAATGTCAAAACCTCATACATATAATGTGCTCGTAAATATTTTATATTCCTCAGGCTATCTGTCATATAACTTTTACGTTCTGCATTAAGAAAGAGACCCGTTTGGTTCTCGTATTTTATATTTTTGATATAGCTATAAGTGGTGCCATGGTGTACCATATTGCCCGATAACCTGTATGTTTCAGCATCAAAATAATACCACCAGGTAGTTTTAACCGCTCCTTCATCAAAATAAGTAGCTTTTATCACCTCTACCTGTTTGCCATCTTCCAGAATGTCTTGTCCTTCATAACTGAGGTTTGCCTCTTTATCCAGCAATTTATAAGGTTGCCATATCACATAATTGGCGGCAATGATATCTTTATAATATTTTTCCTCGAGTCTGGCATCATTTTGAAGGGAATCGTTATAAAAAACATTCGTTTTGTTGTCCTTATACATCACTATCTTAGCAACAGTACCTTCCTGCCATTGCATTTTGGCTTCAAAATCTGGCTGAAAGGTATTTTTATGTGTTTGAATAATTTTCTTTTCTATCGCTCCTGTACTGTCATATAAAATGGTGGTTTTTAGGTATGTGAGTTCTTTTGCATGCTGCCATTTTTCAATGCCGCCATGAGCTTCAAGAGACTTCATTACTATTTCGACAGGGTTGGGATTATTTTTACAAGCTCCCAAAAGTAACAGTATTCCACAAAGAATGCTAGTGTATAATGTTTTGTTCATAAATCTAAACCTTCTTTTTATCTAAAATTAAGGAATAGATCTTTAAATGCTATCCCAATTCTCAAATTGTTTACACTCTGTGTATAATCAACCAGATCTTCGGCATACCCCACATAATATTGCAGGTAGATGTAATGATTACTGTTTTTTGAGATCTTAAAACTAGCTCTTAGTTGTACACTTCCCCGCCAATCTGATGTAAATGCTTTTCTGCATTCACCTTCCAGAATCAAATGTTTTAAAGGTTTCCAGGCTATTCCCAGTTCATTATACCCACGATACTCTGTAATATCAGGGTTTCCTCTTTTACTTCCAATCGAAATCCATCCTTAAACTACTATTTTTGGGGGTTGATTTATGAAAAATAAATATAGATCCCTATTACGATAATACATATAGAAGCTCCCACGATCTTTACACTTTTCCAGGGTGTGATATCCACTTCTTTGGTGTATTGCTGCTCGTATGCAACTTCTCTGGGATAGAGTTTCCCTATAATTAACATTACTGCAATATTGAGTACAAAAAGAATCGCCATGACATGTAAAAAGTGTGGGAATTGATCTTTCATTATGGTACTATCCAGAACCACATAGATCAAATATAATACTGCTCCAGAAATAATGGCAATCTTTGCTGCAATTGCCGGAACGCGTTTTGTTAAATATCCTACCACAATAATCGTAAGAATCGGGATACTATAACAGCCATTCACTTGCTGCAGGTATCCAAATAGTCCATCGGGAGCATTGGCAATAAACGGTGCAATAAACATCGCCAAAAGTGCTAAAACCACACCAAATAACTTCCCTGCCTTTACCACTTGCCGTTCTGACGCTTCTTTATTGAAGTATTCTTTATAAATATCGATTCCGAATAAAGTAACCGAGCTATTTAATGCACTATTAAACGAACTTAATATCGCACCAAAAAGTACGGCGGCAAAAAAGCCTACCAGCGACAAGGGTAATACTTTGCTTACCAGGGTCGGATATGCCTCATCTGCATTGGTTAATGTATCACCAAACATATGAAATGCGATTACCCCGGGAAGCACAACAATCAGTGGTCCTAAAATTTTGATAAAAGATGCCAATAACAATCCTTTTTGACCTTCTTTCAGGTTTTTTGCTCCCAGTGCTCTCTGTATGATCGCCTGATTGGTTCCCCAATAGAACAATTGCACCAGCATCATTCCTGTAAAAATTGTTGCAAATGGCACTGAAGCCTCACTGGTACCCATAGAATTAAATTTTTCGGGATTATCTTTAAATAATGTGGTTAATCCGTCTCCGATACTTCCATCTCCTATTTCGAGTAATCCAAAAACGGGGATCATGACCCCTCCTATCAACAACCCAACTGCATTGATCGTATCTGAAACTGCTACAGCTTTCAACCCACCAAAAATCGCATAGATAGATCCCACGATTCCGATACCAAAAACACAGATCCAGATCGATGCGCCTTTTGATACTCCCAAGAGCTCTGGGATATCAAACATTGTACTAATGGCCAATGAACCAGAATACAAAACAATAGGCAGAAACACCACTACATAACCGGTAAGGAACAATCCCGAAGTAATCGCTTTGGTAGTAGTATCATAGCGTCGTTCTAAAAACTGTGGAACAGTAGTAATCCCTCCTTTTAGATATCTGGGCAACAAAAACACCGCAGTAATCACCATGGCAATAGCGGCAAGGGTTTCCCAAGCCATTACCAAAATACCTTCTGTAAAAGCCTGACCGTTTAATCCTACGATCTGTTCTGTTGAAAGATTGGTTAGCAATAAAGAACCTGCAATTACAACACCGGTAAGACTCCTGCCCCCCAGAAAATATCCGTCTGAAGTGTTTTCGTCTGTTTTTAATGTAGCGATGTATGAAATTACCCCAACAAGTAAGGTGAAACCTAAAAAGGAAAGTATGCCCATAATTTGTGTTTTTTAACGGCTAAATATATAGGAATTATTTTAATTAGCTGTATTTGCTACTGATGCTGAGCTCTTTCAAAATCAGAATATCACAAAATGACTTTCTTTAGTTAACATATCATTTCAAAAAAAGTATTAAAAACTATGTTTTAACAAGAAATTCATAACAATTCGTGTTGTTGAATAAAAATCCATCATTTCTATCACCCAATTATAATAAGTAGAGAAGTTTCTGGTTAATCATTATGTAACAAACAAACTCAACAACATGAAAATCAGGAAATCAATTCCAGTGATATCTGCCAGGGTAATCATGGGGACATGTTCAGAAAATGAACCCATCTCAGAACGAGAATCACTTCGACCCGCGACTGCTACATTTGGCGGGGCTTCATAATATTTATAAGAAAACTACCCAGAATCTTGATCTATACTTATGTATTTGTTAGACCTCAGATAGTTATGCTATCTGAGGTTTTTTTGTTTGTAGTGTTCGGTTTACTTAAGCCTGAAGGTGTTATACATAAAGATCCTAATAGTTATAGGAACAACTTCTATTTTGAAATTGAGTTTCAGTAATAAATACCTTATTTTTGAGTCCTTATTCATAAAAGCAATGATCTACTTATCTCGTCTTCTTTTTATAGGAATCCTACTGATTTCCTTTGGATGCAAAAAGGAAAATAATACTGGCCTCCCGGAAGAAACACAAATACAACAGCTTGATAGCTTATCTGAAGAAAAAACACTGTTAGAACTTTTAAAACTTTCTGCAGAAGCCGAAAAAGACCTTGAAAGCTTTGAAGATTTTCAAAATTTCAGAAATATTATTGTCTCTATGCATAACGCCAATCCTTTTTATGTGAAAAAATATGCAGATAGCGCCGATGTGCTGCTCCAAACCTTTGAAGAAAACCTTTCGGAAGATTTAAATGTAAATACGATTAATTCCCGTATCACAGTATTATCGACCGAGTTGGGGCTATTAAAAGAAATATCTGCTAAGAAAACCCCAGATGCCAAAGCAATTATGGACTACAATACAAAATTGATGACAGCTTATAATAGTTTGATTATTCAGTTGAATGAATTATCACTTGCCATCCCGGAAAATATTGAAAAAGAACTTTTAAAAGAATTAGAAAACACTGAAGAATAACCCTAAAAAAATTAGCATGCATAAAATCATCTTCTCCTCTCTGTTGTTATTAAACAGCCTTTGTTTTGCACAACAAAACACCGAAATCAATGATGTATTGGAAAAATGGCACAAGGCGGCAGCCGATGCAAATTTTGAAGCCTATTTTGGGCTCATGACCGAGGATGCCATATTTATTGGAACCGACCCAACAGAAAACTGGGCGTATCCTGATTTTAAAGCATTCGCCAAGCCCTATTTTGATAAGGGAAAGGCATGGAGTTTTTCTACACTGGAAAGAAATATTTTTTCAGAAAATAAAGCAAATACTGCATGGTTTGATGAATTACTGGATACGCAAATGGGTATTTGCCGTGGCAGTGGGGTATTGCAAAAAATTTCTGGTAGTTGGAAAATAAAGCACTATGTGCTCTCTATTGCTATCCCCAATGAAAATGTAAAAGAAATTACTGCATTAAAAAGCACGTTTGATACCGATTTGATGAAAAAGTTAAGGTCGGGCAAAGACTAGTGTTAAGTCAAAACTGAAATGACATATAAGACAATCGTGGATTTTTTGCCTAAGCCTGCCGCAAAAGATGCATTGGATAATGCGTAGGTTTTGGCTTGACTTAACACTAGCCCAACGTTTTTCTGAATTCTTCCAGGTTTACAAAACAGGCTTTGGCTCCCAGTTCTAAAAATCTTTTTTTGTTTTTCTCTCCGATTCCTATAAAATCCAATGATAGGTTTTGAGCAGTTTTCCAATCCCAGATTCCATCACCTACAGAGATCACCTCATCAAACTGCTCTTTGTTATAAAAAGCTTTTGCTCTTTCTATGGCATCAAGCACAAAACCTTCTCTTGCTTCGTGCGTTTTTGAAGTGGCCAATAAAAGTTCATCATACCATATAGTACATTGATCAAGTTTGACCATAGCAGGCTTTGGTAAAGATCCAGTGGCAAAACAAAACGGAACCTCATTTTCTCTAAAAAAATGGATGAGTGCTTTGGCTCCTTCAATTTCTTTTATCGGATCCAATTTACTCATTTGATGCACCAGATCTGTCTCAAAATCATGAAGCAGTTCATTAGGAAGGATTTTTCCAAAATTACGCTCATAGTTATATCGCAACGCATAACGATCTGTGTGGTGTTTGTAATTAATATAGTCTGTATCTATATCTGAAATCCCCAATGTCAATAATGCTTTTGTAACCGAAATTAAGTATGTGGCGACACTATTTGTGAGTGTTCCATCGATATCGAATATGAATAGTTTATTTTTCAGAATACAGATTTTATAGATGCTAGCCAAAGTCTATACTATAGACGAAGAGCTGTAATGATAGTCCAAAACCAAAACTTTAAGATATACCTCCCTGAAGAATTCATTTTTCATTAAAGCGAATATTTTAAGGAAACAATAAAGTTTCTTCCAGCTGCAGCGATACCAGACGAATACGGTCGATAGCGTTGATCGGTAATATTTTCTACCGATAATATCCCCTGTAACTGCTTGGTGACTTGATATTGTGTTCTTAAATTAAGGGTATACCAATTTGGAGCATATGGATTTCCGTTTTCGTCTTTGGCATATAAAAAATCATTATTTAGTTGAGAAGGTGCCAAATCTTCAAAATCAAACTGACCGTTATATACTGCAAATGCATCGAGGGTCCATTTCTCTTTAGAAAATGTTAAGCGGGTATTTCCAAATTGTGGTGAGACATGCCTTGACGGGGTGGTAGCACCATCATCCAGTTCTTCCTCTCCTCCTACAAAAGTATATTGAGATGCAAGTTTGAAATATTTGAAAAACTCATAACGGATTCCGGCCTCAAAACCATACACTCTTGCTCTTGCTGCATTTTGTATTGCCTGTACATTGCTCAATTCGCCTCCAAAATCAATTTGGGTTTCTCCATTAAGATTAAAATCTCTGCGCACCAGTGCATTATCCAAATAGGTATAATATGTGGCTACATCCAATGTAAAATTCTTGCCCAGGGTTGCAGTAAGTCCAAGTTCTCCATTATATGCATATTCTGGTTTCAGATCTGGATTTGGAACCACTACCGAACCAGGTTCGGAATCAAAAATTTTACCTACATCATCGATATTTGGTGCTCTAAAAGCGGTAGAGAAATTTAGTTTCCATTGTAAAACATTGTTAGGTAACCAACTCAAGCCTGCGGTTCCTGTAACGGCATCGGTATCGAGGTTTGCTTCGGTGAAAGGAAAATCAAAAAACTCATCATCAAATTCTGAATAGAGGATAATCCTGTTATATCGCAACCCTCCTTGAAACCTTAATTTCTCACTAAATTTATTCTTAATACTTGCATACGCTGCTATAGATTGCCAGGTAGATCCATCTGGATATCTTGAGGGTGCTTTTGTTATCCCGCCGGTTTCGATATTACGCTCAGATCCTTTAGAGAATACATTATTCAAAATATATTCAAACCCGTAGTACAATGATGTTTTTTTATTATATTTTTTTTCAAAATCCAGATTCAAAGAATAGACATCTACCTGTTCCTGGGTTCTGGCCAATGTTGTGCTTCCAAAATCACGATCATTTCTGCTTTCTTCAAAATATTGATATGCTGCCGTAATTTTCATTTTATCATAAAGACTACTTTGCGATTTTTGAAATACCTGAAGATTTCCCATAAACCATCGTTGCGGGCCGTAAAACCATTCTGCCGACCTGAGATTGTCATTTCTGTGTCTTATCAATCGGTCATAACGAGGATAGTCTGAAGTGCTCGTGTAGATAAGCCCCACATTAAAATCCCATGTTTCGTTGGGTATAAAATGCACTTTCTGCAAAAAGTTAACCTGGTCATATCCTGTAAAAACCTGCTTCTCAGGATCTTCATTTTGCCGCACAACATCTTCTCCACTTATGGTTTCCACATATTCGTTGCGCAGATACTCATCGGGACCGTGACTCCCCATCTTTAAATCATCAAAATCAGTATAACTTACACTGGTTAAAAACGCCCATTTTTCGAAACCTATATTGAAATCTACATGGCCTGTTTTCTCATTACTGGCACTGGCATATCTGGCCAAAGCATTACCACTTACTCTATTCTTACCGGTGATAGCAAATTTAGGTTGCATGGTATAAAAATTCATCACTCCTCCTATAGCATCACTGCCATATACCACAGATCCCGGTCCAAGTATTATTTCGGTCCTATCCACGATAAAAGGATCTACCGATAGTACGTTTTGCACATTTCCCCCCCTGAAAATTGCCGTATTCATACGCACACCATCAACAGCCAGTAATAACCTGTTTGTAGAAAAACCACGAATGATAGGGCTTCCTCCTCCCAACTGGCTTTTTTGAATGAATACCTGGCCACTACTTTGCAACAAATCTGCAGAAGTCTGGGGGGTAGCGAGTGCAATATCTTCTGAGGTTATACTTACTATTTTCTGCGAAACATCTTTCTTATCCTGTTCCCATTTGGAAACTGAGATCACCACCTCAGAAAGTTGATTTTCACCTGCCTGGAGGTATACTTTATTTCCTGAACGTAGTATTGCAGATTTGTGTATACTAAATGGAGCATGAGAAATATGTGTAAAATACAGTATTTCTTTATCTGAGAAGATGGTGATATCTGCTACCCCGTCAAAATCGGTTAGTGCGCTTTTTGACTTCTCCCGATTATAAATCTCCACATTGGGAACCGAAGCATTTGAAGATGAACTTAAAACAGTTATCTTTTGAGCATTCGCCAATGAAATACAAAGAAAAAGCAATATAACAGATGTAAATAAACGCATTACTCTAATTAAAAATTTCGTTTAAAACCGAGAGTGATTTTGGTTTTTTAAAGCCGTGCAAATGTAGCTCAAAATATACTAATAACATAGTAAGAATACTACTTCGTAAAGGCTTTGATAGTTTGATATTCATACTGTCCTCAAATGTTGTGCCTAAAAACTGTTTGAATCGTAATATATGTGCTCCTTTAACACAATATATTGTAGTTTCTGTCGACTGAAAAACACCATCCTGCATATTAAAATATTCAGATTCGGTATGTGATATATCTGGATAAAACCCTAAGTATTGGGTGAGTTTTATTAAAAATGTAATATGAAAATTCCCGATATTGTTATGTGAATCCAGCCAGAGCAAGGCAGTTTCGAGGTATTCGAAGAGATCTATATTGGTTTCTTCTTCGCGGATTGAATTTTTTAATATATCTGAAATAAAAAAAACCAAGGCGCTTTTCACAAAATCTGTATGTAAGGTAGTATATGGAGTTGATACCCTGGCTTCTTTAATTCGTTCTAAAGTCCCTTTATTTTTGTGTGAGGCTTCTATTTCTAAAAGCATGAGGGGCTGAAAGAGCGAAGAGCGGATTTTTCCTTTTTTTGATTTAAGCACTCCTTTTTGCATGTATGTCTGCAATCCACTGGTTTTGGTAAAGAGTGTTACAATTAAATCTGCTTCACCATATCGTAAAGAATGCAAAACTATAGCCGAAGATTTGATCATCATTGTAAAGCGAAAATAACCAAAAAAAACGTTCTAATTTTTCAATACTATAGCGAACTCATCTCGAGTAGTTTTAAGTAGTGTCTGGTCGGAAAAATAGTGCTACAGTAATTCTTTTTTCATCTTACATCTGTCCAGAGAATCTTTGGCCCGTGTGAGTGTGTTTTTATCAAGTGTATTTAAAGCACATTTTTTATAATACTCAATAGCATCGTCCAACTTACCTTGCTGCTCGTACATAATGGCATATTCATTATATATAGTAGATTTGGTAATGCCGGGAATATTCATTGCCGTATCCAATAGCTCTTTGAGTGCATCCCACTTACCCAGTGTAGAGAGTAAAATAGCATAATTGTAATACACACTAGGATACATCGGGCTTTTTTCCAGGCATAATTTATATAATGTTTCCCCTTTATCATATTCTTTAAACTTCACTTCATACAAATATCCCAAATGATTATACGCTTTTCCAAAATTGGAATCTATATCGATAATCTTTTCTAATTTATTGGTTGCTTCATCATAAAGGCCGCTCTTAATATCATCATTTGCTCGATGCAGCATTTCTTCAAGCTTGGTAAGGTGATCCATAGTTGTTTATTTTAATTATTTAGAATTTCAGCTGAAAACAGTGATATCATATCTAAGAACTCATTTTGAACTTTTTGTTTTTAAGTGAAAAGTTCAAGTAAGTTCTAAATCAAATGTAATTAAAAAAACAGTTTCTTTATCAGTAATGAGGTCTCATATTCTATAATAAACATCGTAGATGAGGTATCCAGAAAAAACCTTTATAGGATCTACGACAAATTTTCTCTCCCGAACTGAATGTTTGCGTGAGATCTACCTGACCGGATCTACCCTGACTGGAAGGCAAGGCAGGTAGCCCAACCCCATCCGGGTCACGTCCAGAAAATTAAAAAAGGGAAAATTGTCATACCCCCACTTTTCTATTTGGATGAGAAAGCCGTTATTTTTTTCTTTTTGGCGGGTATTTGACCAGGGATTTTTCTATAATTCTATAAAAGAAATCGGTCTTTGTATTGGGCGAGGCATTTGGGTTAAACTGTTTTTGGGCAATCGCCTGCCATACCAGTTCATCTCTTTTTACATCCACAAAATCTGTCGTAAGTTCCAGATAGGTTTGTGGCCCGCCAATAGGAATTGCACCTCCGATACCAATATTAACTCCTCTGCCACCACTTCCCACTCCTACACCTACACTATTTCGGGAAGGCTCTTTGGCAGTTGCCGATTTAAAATTAATGTAAATATCTGGTGTTTCAGACCTGATAAACCCTCTGGCTTGCATCGCAGCCTCTGTAACCTCCAGTAATCGTTTTAGATCCAGATCATTGAGTCCAGACTCCATTTCGGGATAAAAATCATAGGTCTTATAGATCGAAAAATCCTGTTGCTCATCATAATCATGAACTACATTGGTAACACCACATGAGGCTAATACTACCATAAAAAACAAAAGAATTATTTGCTTCATAAGAATGAGTTTTACGATAAAAATACGGAACAAAAATTAAAGCCGATAAGAAAAATAACTTACCGGCCTTTAAATTGTATACTTCAAATTATCTATATAGTGTATGGTTGGAAATAGACGATTTTTATAATTTGAATTATTTTGATACAAATGCCTTAGCATCGGGCGATAAAAAACAAATTAAAATAGCGCAAAAAGAAACAAATTTAATAGTGATATATTTCTGGCCAGACACTATATAACTCCTTGTGCCAGCATGGCATCGGCAACTTTTACAAATCCTGCAATATTTGCTCCTTTTACATAGTCGATATATCCATCATCTTCGGTACCATATTCAACACATTTCTCATGAATATCATTCATGATTTGCTGTAATTTATCATCAACCTCCTGGCGAGTCCATTTAAAACGTAAAGAATTTTGTGTCATTTCAAGACCAGATGTTGCTACACCGCCTGCATTGGATGCTTTACCGGGAGCAAAGAAAATCTTCGCTTTATGAAATGCTGCGACTGCTTCTGAAGTACATGGCATATTGGCCCCTTCACTCACACAAATACAGCCATTACCAATTAACGTTTTGGCATCTTCTCCATTCAATTCGTTTTGAGTAGCACATGGTAAAGCTATCTCACATTTTTCTTCCCAAGGTGTTTTTCCTTTGTGAAATTTTGCAGAAGGATAGGTATCTGTATACTCGCTAATACGTCCTCTACGTTCATTTTTGAGTTTCATCACAAAATTCAGCTTGTCTTCATCAATTCCATCTGCATCATAGATATATCCCGATGAATCTGATAAGGTTACAACTTTTGCTCCCAATTGAATTGCTTTTTCGGTTGCATATTGTGCCACATTTCCAGAACCCGAAACGGTTATTGTCTTTCCTTTAAAAGAACCTCCTTTGGTTTTTAGCATATTTTCTGCAAAATATACCGTACCATATCCTGTAGCTTCCGGACGAATTTCTGATCCTCCCCAGCTAAGACCTTTACCGGTTAATACTCCGGTAAATTCATTACGAAGCTTCCGGTACATCCCAAATAAGAATCCAATTTCACGAGCACCTACTCCAATATCTCCGGCCGGAACATCGGTATTAGGACCAATGTGCCTAAAAAGTTCACTCATAAAGCTATGACAAAAACGCATGATTTCATCATCAGATTTTCCTTTGGGATCAAAGTCTGATCCTCCTTTACCACCCCCCATTGGGAGCGTGGTTAAACTATTTTTGAAAACCTGTTCAAAAGCCAGGAACTTTAGAATACTTAAATTTACAGAAGGATGAAAACGCAACCCGCCTTTATACGGCCCGATGGCAGAATTCATCTGAATTCGGTATCCCCTGTTTACATGAATTTCGCCCTTATCATCTACCCATGATACACGAAACATAATGGCTCTCTCTGGCTCTACCATTCTTAGCAAAATGTTTTTACCATTATAAATTTCGTTTGAAGCGATGTACGGAATTACTGTTTCTGCAACTTCTTGTACCGCCTGTAAGAACTCGGGCTCATGTGCATCACGAGCCTTTACTTCTTCCATAAATGCATCAATCTTTGCTTGCATATGTTAATTGGATTAATAGATTCTTATTAAACAACTAAAATTTGGTGTCAAATATATGCTATTCCTAAAAAATTAGGATGTTTTTTTTCGATTTAATAACACTTTAATCAATAGCCTGTTCCAAATCTGCAATTAAGTCATCTACATCTTCTATTCCTACACTCAACCTGATCAAAGAATCGACGACTCCTGTTTTTTCACGTTCTTCTTTGGGGATAGATGCATGGGTCATACTAGCAGGATGTCCTGCAAGGCTTTCTACTCCGCCCAGAGATTCTGCCAAAGTAAAAATCTTCAGTTTTTCTACAATGCTGATAGCCTGATCATAATCACTTCCTTTGGTAATAAATGAGATCATACCACCAAAGCCATCCATTTGTTCTTTGGCAATATCGTGATTGGGATGATCTTCAAAACCGGGCCAATATACTTTTTCGATTTTGGGATGATGCTTCAGGTATTTTGCGATAGCTGCTCCATTCTCACAATGGCGCTGCATACGTATGTGTAATGTTTTGATTCCCCGCAGTACCAGAAAACTATCCTGTGGCCCGCAAACAGCACCACTGGCATTTTGGATAAAATATAGTTTTTCGGCTATTTTCTCATCTTTTACGATCAGCGCACCCAAAATCACATCACTATGCCCTCCCAGGTATTTGGTAGCACTATGCATTACGATATCTGCTCCAAGATCCAGGGGTCTTTGCAAATAGGGTGTGGCAAACGTATTATCTACAGCCAATAACAGATTATGCTTTTTTGATACCGCTGCAATCGCTTTGATATCTATTATGTTCATCATAGGATTGGTAGGGGTTTCTACCCAGATCAATTTGGTATTGTTATTCACATAACTTTCAACTTCCTCTACATTTTCAAGACCGATAAAATGGAACTTAATTCCAAAATCTTCAAATATTTTGGTAAATAATCGATAAGTACCCCCATATAGATCATTGGTTGAAATTACCTCATCACCAGGTTTCAATAATTTGATGATCGCATCGATCGCTGCCAGGCCCGATCCGAATGCCAATCCAAATGTTCCGTTTTCGATACTCGCCAAAGAGTTTTCTAATGCTTTTCTGGTAGGATTGTGTGTTCTGCTATATTCAAATCCCTTATGTCCTCCCGGAGTGGTTTGTGCGTATGTTGATGTTTGATATATCGGAGGCATCACGGCACCATATGCCGGATCGTGTTGTTGCCCTCCATGTATAGTTTTGGTATTAAATTTCATTAGATATGCTATTTTGATAAGAAAAAAACAACTTCTTCGTTTCTATGTTAAACCCTTTTTAAAAAGGAACAAATGTATGATTTAATTCGTTCTAATCATATTTGATTGAATACCTTTAGTAGATGATTAACACAAAACCTAACACCGGCCTGAAATCTATTTTTTACCTTGTCATTTTTCTGGGCTTTTATAGCTGTGACACCAAAGAAACACTCACTTTTGAGAAACAAAATTTTGCAACCGACAGCCTTCTTGATTGTGAAACCGTAGATTGTGCTTTGCTGGAAATTAACCTGTTAAAAGTGGTAGACGGTAACCAAATTTCTGATGCGATAAACAAAGAAATCGAAGGTGTGGCGTGTGCCATTCTCAACATAGGCGAAAATGAACCCGAGGCGACTATGGAGCAAGCAATTAGAGAATTCAATAGTTCGTATCGCGAGATCAGTGATGAATTCCCTGATGAGATTGTGCCTTATGAGGCCAGTATTGATTGTGACCTGAGTTTTCAATGTAAAAGTCTGGTTTCTGTGATTATGGATTCTTACATTTTTACTGGTGGTGCCCATGGATATGGTGGTGTTTCTTTTATCAATATAGCTGCTAGCACCGGAAAACAGATCCCAAACAAAGAGCTGTTTAAAAATTATACCGAATTTGAAAGCTATGCCGAAAAAGCATTCAGAAAAGCACATAAAATACCCGAAGAACAATCTATAAACAGTACCGGTTTCTTATTTGAAGATGATAAATTTTCTTTGCCCGAGAATATCGGATTTACACAGCATGAAGTACTTATATATTACAATCCCTATGAAATAAGTTCGTATGCCGAAGGGCCTATCGAACTAAAATTGAATAAAGAAGAAGTGGCTTCGTTTTTTGCTGTTGAGATTTTCTAATGAAAAACAACATGAAGTATTCAAAAGACTACTTCGTGATTCTTCCTGTAGTGACATTATTACTTTATAACGCCTTTCTAAGTGCCATAATATATCCTAAGTGTAATCCCTCGTGATAATTATTGAAATTGATTGCATCCTTTATCGATTTTACAACAAAACCCGTGCTTGTTGGGTATTCTTTAAAACTTTTGAATGCCCCGGTAGCAAGATCTTTTTCTGTTTCATCCAGTGTTGCAAACAACAGCGCTTTTATTGCCGAAACTGCTGCTGCTGTAACCGGATTTTTTGCTTTAGTTCCTTTTCGATACAAACTAACCATTTCGCTATCGACCATCATTGGCAATCCACTGAGGCCATATACCAAAAGTTGTTGGGTGACCACTACGTGAGCAATGTTCCAGATCATATTATTGTTAAATCCTTCGGGTACCTTATTAAGTTGTTCCAAAGAATAATGATCTAACATCTTTTCTAATGTTTTTCGGTTAACGCGGGTGATTTCTATCGGATCTTGCATAGACATTATTAATTTTTAGCCAAAAGTATCATTTTTATTGCGAAATGAATTTCCTTTGTGTGCAGTTTTTGTTGTTGAATAAACCACTACATAAATTTTTAATAGATTTCCGCTTTCGCGGAAATAACACAAAGTATAAATTAATGAAAAAGATGTACCATCTATCTACCTGTGACACATGCAAACGAATTTTGCAGGAATTACAGCCAACCCCAGATGTTGTTTTACAAGATATTAAGACCCGGGCTATCTCTGCCAAACAGCTCGAAGAAATGCAACAACTGGCCGGAAGTTATGAAGCGTTATTCAGTAAACGGGCGAGGTTATACAAAGAACGTAATTTAAAAGATCAACAGCTCACCGAAGATGATTATAAAAATCTGATACTGGAACACTACACGTTTCTAAAACGTCCTGTGATTATGATCGAAGATCAAATTTTTATAGGAAATACCAAAAAAGTAGTCGAGGCCGCCAAATCGGCCATGTAATCTATGAGCAAAAGAACTCTTGCACTTATTGCCGCTAGTTTTGTCGCTTTGTTTTATGGCGCAAATTATACGATTGCCAAAGATGTGATGCCTCTCTACATACAACCTTTTGGGTTTATCGTGATACGGGTTTTTGGGGCAACCCTGCTTTTCTGGGCCATTAGTTTTTTAGGTCCGAAGGAAAAAATAGCGCGTAAAGATTTTACCAGAATTGCTATCGCCGCTTTATTTGGGGTAGGGATCAATATGCTGGCATTTTTTGAAGGCCTCAACCTCACCACACCTATAAGTGCATCTGTTTTAATGGTGACGACCCCTATTATTGTACTCATATTGGCAATCATCTTTCTGAAAGAAAAAATAAGATTCCTAAAAGTGATGGGGGTGCTTATTGGGCTTTCGGGAACACTGCTTATTATTCGTTATGGCAAAGGAGATGCAGCTACTGCAACAAATCCTGCTTTAGGAAACCTTCTCATCTTTGTCAATGCTGCCTCATATGCATGCTATATTATCATTGTAAAGAAAATTGTAACAAAATACCATCCTTTTACATTTATAAAATGGATGTACAGCATTGGGTTTTTGTTTGTGTTACCCTTTGGGTTTTCACAACTGCAAGAAGTACAACCCGAGCTAATTCCGTTCGAAATCTATCTTAAGATCGGCTACGTGATTCTATTTTCTACCTTTGGCACCTATATCCTTAATATTTTTGCGCTTAGAGAACTGAAACCTACAACAGTAGCGGTTTTTATTTATCTGCAACCTATGCTCGCGTCTATATTTGCCATTGGCCTGGGTAAAGACCAATTGGATATTATCAAAATAGTTGCTACGGGACTTATATTTATAGGGGTATATTTGGTAACCAAACAGCCAAAAAAAATACGTACTTAGACTTCAGCCAGGTCTACCGGAGTTTTGGCATACCTGCGAGTATCTTCTTGGGTAAGTATCTTAAAGTTTTTAGGACGTTCTATTTTATTGAAAAAATGATTTAGTTCTTCTGGTAGCGAAATTAATTTTCTTTCCTTCAGATCTACCCAACCACCCATCATTTCGCAATGTGCAAAATTGCGGCCTTTGTGATCGTAGTAATTATGCCTGAACTCGAAGAACTTTCCGTCTTCGCTTACACCCGAAAGCTCCATGGAAACTCTCACCGGTCTTCCGTAGAATACTTCCTTAAAATAGTAAATATGTTCGTAAAAAACCACCGGACCAATATTAAACTTACTCATCAATTGCTGGTTAAAACCCTGTTTAGATAAATAGGACATACGAACATGCGTCGCATATTCAACATATGCCCTATTAGCCAAATGTCGATTCGCGTCAATATCGTTCCATCTTATTTCAAATTCTTTTATATACATTGTCCCATATTTTCGGAAGGACAAAAATACAAAACCATTATTGTGCATACATAATAATCTAATGTTAAAATAGCGATCTTTATTGATGAGCTCATAGTATAAAAGTATATCCCCCGCCAACAGATACATTTATTTCTTCTCCCGCAGATAATGGGATTGTAATTCCTCCAAAACTAAAATCAGGAAGGTTAAAGCTTACCACAACTCCACCACCTACATCCAAATCACCTTCAACTACTACTGCAATATAAGGCCCGCCCGAATTCTTAGGAGAAGAAGGAATCAAACCAATTGCTGCATCTACCGACCCCCCTATTGAAGCACCTATAGACAATCCTACTGTCCCGTAAAATGCAAGATCTGTAACATTGGGGATTCCTATAGCATATCCAAAAGCACCCTCAAGACCTACTCCTTCTGCCACATTACCTCCAAACTCAATAGCAAATGAAGCCAAGGACTTGCTTGCAGCATCACTTACAGGCCCGCTCATTTCTTGAGAAGTAACAATAGTACTCATTGCAGTACGAGTATGATCATTTCCTGGTTGTTTATGCGATGCAGCCGTCCTTAAAATATTAATATCATTACTATGCGAGATCAGCACTTTGGGCCATGCACTTATCAAAGCTTTTATAATATGTGCATACTCTTTTACTTTTTTTGTTGCTGTAGCTTTTAGTAATGCTTTTTCTCCAGAATTTAGTAAGTTATTAATTTCTTCTGTAGCATTGCGAAATTCGGTTTCTGAAGTTTTTACTACTTTATTAAATGAATCAGAAGCAAAATTGCTAGTAGCATTTGTTGCTGTGTTTCCTGCATCAACTACTGTGTTTGATACTGCATTTGCTCCTTTTTTAACTTCATTAGACACTGCTCTTCCTGCATTTTCAATACCATGTGTAATTTTACCGAATAAAGACATTTTATTATATTTTAGTTAGATTATGTAGACTAAAAGTATAAAATCCTTTCGTTTATATATAGAAATGGTTGCAGAAACCTCACAAACTACTTTCGATAGTTTAGTGAATATTCAGTTAAAAGGCCCATTCTTTATTACTCAAAAAGCACTTTCACTACTCAATGACGGAGGAAGAATCATCAACATTTCTACTGGATTGGCACGTTTTAGCCTGCCCGGATACAGAGCTTATGCTTCTATGAAAGCGGGTATCGAAACATTTACCCGATATTTGGCAAGAGCTGGGATCTAGACAAATCACGGCCAATGTAGTTGCACCAGGAGCCATCAACACCAATATGAACAAAGATACGCTGGAAAACAATCCTGAGCTAGAAAAAATATGGTCTTCAGTTACAGCATTAGGCCGAGTTGGAGTTGCCAAAGATATAGGAGGAGTAGTTGTCTTTTTGGCAAGTGAAGATCCCCGAAGGATTAATGGCCAACGTATCGAAGCTTCAAGGAGGGATATTCCTGTAATACATCAACTTTATCAAAATTAGACTGCAAAGGTTTTGAAAACCTTTGCGGTCTTCTTATTTTAGAACAAAAAATTATACATGTACATCAAACGAAACATTGGTTGGGGGCTTATCCTACGCTATGCATGGAAAAATGTCATTTTCTTTTCTATATATACAGCAAGTATCTTTTCTATATATTATTTTTTAGATTGGAAATTTATAGATATTCCCTTTCAGCCGCTTACCGTAATTGGTATTGCCGTAGCTTTCTATATTGGTTTTAAAAACAGTCAGAGCTATGATCGCTTTTGGGAGGCTCGCAAAATCTGGGGAGGTATCGTCAACTATTCCCGCACATGGGCCAATCAGGTGTTAAGCCTGGTTCAGGACGATCAGGAAACCAAAAGTGTTTTGATCCATCGCCACGTTGCCTGGATCAATGCTTTGAGAATCCAATTAAGGCAACCTACTTCATTTTCGATTAAGGAAAATTCTGCAGTAGAACGCCTTTTTAAAAAACATGGCGAGCAAAAACCTGTTTGTGATGCTACCCGCAATTTTGTGTCTATTAAAGAATACGAAGACCTGCTGAACAGAAAAAATCCGGCTACTCATTTGGTAAAAAACCAGGGGTTACATATCAAACAATTGTGCGGATCGGGGAAGATAACCGAATTCGACAAACAGTTATTTCATGGTACATTGGAAGAACTTTACAATTTACAAGGCAAATGTGAGCGTATTAAAAACACCCCCTTCCCCAGACAGTATGCTTATTTTAGCACTGTTTTTACCTGGATCTTTGTGATGTTACTTCCTTTCGGATTGCTCAATGTTTTTGAAGGTGAGCTTAATGAGATGGCAAACGACATTCGCCCGTGGTTTATTTTTTTGATGATCCCGCTGTCGGTATTAATATCCTGGATCTTTACCACTATGGAAAAAATAGGAAGCAATAGTGAGGATCCATTCGAAGGTAGGGTAAATGATGTACCCATGACCGCGCTTTGCAGAACTATTGAAATCGATTTACGCGATATGCTGGATGAAAATGACCTGCCGGAAAAAATACAACCCAAAGACAACATCCTGTATTAATGCCTTTAGTTCAATCAACGTATACCCCACCCTTTTTGTTTAGAAACGGACATGTTTCTACTATTTATCCCAATTTGTTGAGAAAAATAAAAGGAGTGTCACAAAAAAGAGAACGGATAGAACTAGACGATGGGGATTTTATGGATCTTGATTGGAGTTATGCTGCCTCTCAAAATGCTGAAAACCTCGCTATCATAGTTCATGGGCTCGAGGGCAATGCGCAACGACAATATATGCTGGGCCTTGCCAGGCATTTGAATCAAAACTACTGGGATGCAGTGGCAATTAACCTTAGAAACTGCAGTGGCGAAGTGAATCGTAAGTATCGGTCCTACAATGCTGGGGTGACCGAAGATTTAGACCGCATCATCACTCATGTCTTATCAAAATATCCCTACGCAAATATATCCCTGTGTGGATTTAGTTTAGGAGGGAATATTATGTTGAAATACCTGGGAGAAGGAAGAGATATTCCTGTGCAGGTCAAATCAGGCGTTGCTATTTCTGCTCCGTGTGACTTGTATGATTCTTTAACTGAAATAAACAAACCTAAGAATTATATCTACGAACAACGTTTTATAAGACATCTCAAAGCCAAATTATATGAAAGATATACTGTATTTCCTGATAAACTGAGCAAATCTGATATCAAAGCCTGCAAATCCCTGATGGATATCGACAATTTATATACCAGTAAAGCACATGGGTATAGCGATGCGATGGATTACTATACACAATGCAGCAGCAGGCAATTCTTAAAGCATATTAAAGTTCCAACACTTATTATAAATGCTAAAAATGATTCTTTTCTTGGCGATAAATGCTACCCTATTGATGAAGCCCAGGAAAATTCTAATTTATTTTTAGAAATCCCGGATTATGGCGGTCATGTAGGGTTCTACCTCTACGACAAAACATACTATAATGAGAGACGAACACTCGAATTTTTTGAAAAAACAATCCTTTGAAATATTCAAAGAAGGTTTTTTCTTACACCAATTGTGGGTTAAACGAACGTTAAGTCTTTGTTAAGGGTTTTATGAAGTGTTTTTTCTTCACTTAATCGAAAAACTTTTTTTTATTAAGAATATTTTAAGAGTTTTGAGCGTTTCTTTTGAATTTTTCAAGGAAATAAAGCTAACACTAACTCAAACTCAACAAAAATGAAAAAAAGCTACAGAAGCCCTATTTCTTCATGGGGTTTTATGGCAAACACGCCTCAAAAACTAAGTATCTTTGTTTTTTCGACAATGTTATTCTTAACTGCTGCAGTTTCTGCACAGACAAAAGCTCAGGCGCAACAAATCGCCAACAAAAGTAATGTAACCAAATTAAGCCAGTTACAGCAAGAAAGTGCAACCAAAGCCGCCCTTCAAAAGAAGGCGGCACTACAAGCGGCCAAAAGAAATGGGTGGCAAGTAAAAATTAAATCCAAAGACAGTTATTCTGAATTACAGAAAGTAGTCTCTTTTGGAGGTAAAGACTATGCTATTTATTATCACACACAAAACGTTGCTGCTGCAAGATCTACCAGAGCAAATCATCTTAATGGTGGTGGCTCTCTGGGACTTACTCTCGATGGGCAGAATATGACTGCCTATGTATGGGATGGTGGTCATGCTCGTGTAACGCATCAGGAATATGATGGCCCGGGTGGAAACAACCGTGTTTCTGTACAAGATGCCTCTACAGAAGGTGGTACGCAGCTTAACTTCCATGCTGCACACGTAACAGGAACGATTGCTGCCTCTGGTGTGCAAGCCAATGCAAAAGGTATGGCTACACATACAAAAGTAAGAGGATATATGTGGAACAATGATGTTTCTGAAGCCACTGCTGCCGCTGCAAACGGAATGTTACTTTCTAACCATTCTTATGGTTTCAGAAGTGAACTGGTGCCTGATCAATATTTTGGCGCTTATATCGATGAGTCCAGAAACTGGGATAATGTGATGTTTAACGCTCCTTACTATCTGATGGTAGTAGCAGCTGGTAATGATGGTAACCAAAATAGTTATAACGGTACTCCACTAGATGGCAACTCTTCTTATGATAAGTTGACCGGGCACTCTACTTCAAAAAATAATATGGTGGTTGCCAATGCGCAGGATGCTAATGTAAATAACGATGGAACTTTGGTAAGTGTAACCATCAACAGTTCCAGCAGTGAAGGACCTACCGATGATTATAGAATCAAACCAGATATTACTGGTAACGGTACAGGTCTGTACTCTACCTATGAAAGCAGTGATACTGCCTACAACAGTATTACGGGTACCTCTATGGCTTCACCCAATGTTACCGGATCTTTATTATTGTTACAACAGCACTATAACAACCTAAACGGAAACTTTATGAGAGCTGCAACACTTAAAGGTGTGGCTTTACATACTGCCGACGATGCAGGACCTTCGGGGCCAGATGCTGTTTACGGTTGGGGATTAATGAATGCTAAAGCTGCTGCAGAAGCAATTACAGCGAATGGAAACGAATCTAAAATTGAAGAATTAACGCTCAATAGTGGTCAGACCTATACCATTACTGTAGATTCAGACGGGACCAGCCCGCTTATGGCTTCTATCTCATGGACAGACAGACCTGGGACTGCTACTACAGCTACGAATTCTAATACTGCTGTTTTGGTAAATGACTTAGACATCAGAGTAAGCAAGGGTGCTACCACCTATAACCCATACAAATTAACAAGTATCACTACCAATGGCACCGGAGATAATACCGTAGATCCTTATGAAAGAATTGATGTAAATAATGCATCGGGAACATATACTATAACGGTAACACATAAAGGTTCATTAACGGGAGGAAGCCAAAACTTCTCTCTTATCGTTACCGGACTCACAGGAACTCCTGTAGTTTGTAACGCAACGGTACCAACAGGTGTTGCTGCTTCCAACATAGGATATGATACGGCAACTATCGGCTGGACTGCTGTTCCTGCTGCCACATATGATGTAAGATATAGAGTGGCTGGTACTTCTTCGTGGACCACCCAGGCAGTAGCTGGTGCATCTACAACACTTACCGGATTAACACAGTTAACTTCATACGAAGTTCAGGTAAGAAGCAAGTGTTCTGATGGGATCAATTCTGCCTATAGCAGCAGCACAAACTTCAGTACAACAGAATTCCAATTAACCTACTGTGCATCAAACGGACAAAGTGTAGCCGACGAATATATTGGCCGTGTTCAACTGGAAACTATCGATAATACAACCGCAGCCGCAGCAAGTGGGTATAACGATTTTACATCGATTTCTACAAATCTGGCAAAAGGAAACGCCTATACCATCACAGTAACTCCAACCTGGACAGGTACTGTCTACAACGAAGGATATAGTGTATGGATCGATTATAACCAAAATGGTGACTTTACCGATGCCGGTGAGCAAATATGGTCACAAACTGCAACGCAAACTACTCCCGTAAGTGGAACATTTACAGTTCCTGCAGGGGCAACAGACGGAAATACAAGAATGCGTGTATCTATGAAATATAATGGAGTGCCGACTTCTTGTGAGTCTTTTCAATATGGTGAAGTAGAAGATTATACCATCGTTATTGGTGGTGCTACTGCCGATACACAAGCACCAACGGCACCAACCGGATTGGCTGCTTCTAATGTGGCCGAAACGACCTTAACCCTCAACTGGAATGCCGCTACAGATAATGTAGGCGTAACCGGATATGACGTATATCAGGGAGGTACAACAATTGGATCTGTGACTGGAACTACCGCCAATGTTACCGGTTTAACGGCTAATACGGCATATCAATTCAGTGTAAAAGCAAAAGATGCCGCAGGAAATCAGTCAGCATTTAGTAATACCATAAATGTAACTACTGCCGGAGGAACAAGTACAGGATGCACCGGAGGTATTGCTGCTTTCCCATATACTGAAGGATTTGAAAATACTTTGGGTGCATGGACGCAGTCTGCCGCAGATACTATTAATTGGACCATAGATGCCAGTGGTACACCATCTAACGGAACAGGACCTTCCGGCGCTGTACAAGGAACCTATTATATTTATGTAGAAGCTTCCGTAAACGGAACAGGATATCCTAACAAGCAGGCGATCTTAAATTCTCCCTGTTTTGACCTATCAGGTCTTACTGCCGCAAGTTTCTCATTCAGCTATCATATGTATGGTGCTGCCGATATGGGAAGTATCGCTCTAGAAGCCAGTGCTGATGGAGGAGCAAGCTGGACAAGCATCTGGAGTGAAACCGGAAACAAAGGCAACTCCTGGCAAAATGCAAACATCGACCTTGCTGCATATACAGGAGCTAGTGTGCAGTTACGTTTCAACAGAATTACAGGAAGCACCTGGCAAGCCGATATTGCGATCGATAATGTATCATTAACCGGCAGTAATGCAAGTAACCCAACAGATCAATGCGCAGGTGTACCGGCATGGAACAGCACGCAAGCTTATATAGCTGGAGACCGCGTGACGTATCAAGGAAGTTTATATGAAAGAAATGCAACGGGATGGACCAACCTGGGACCATGTGGAACCACAACTTCTTTTGCAGCTACTTCAGACGGATCTGGACCTCCGGTTTTCAATACAAAATTTACGGTATATCCAAACCCGGTGTATGGTGCAGACCTGAAAGTGTCTGCCAAAGATTTTGGAACCAAAGACTATGTAATACTGAATATGCTTGGGCAAACCGTGACCAAAGGTACATTTACCAATACCATTAATGTTCAGGAACTACAGGCAGGACCCTATATCCTAAAAGTAGGTTCAGAAACACAACGTTTTATTAAAAGGCAATAAATATCAAATAAACAGATAAACCTTAAGGACCCCGAAACATGATGTTTCGGGGTTTTTTTGTTTTCCTAAAAAGAAACACTTATACCTCTGAAACAGTATTAAGCTATAATACATAGCAGAATAGATTGTTTTCCTATACCATTCGTCGAAAATTTTAGCATCTTAATACATTATTTATCATATTTACAACTAGTATGAAAAACTAAGCCGTAAACACAAACTCTCTGCAATTATGAATTTCTCATCCAACCTTCCTGCAAAACTCAATTCGAATACCATCTTTGTGAATAAGAAGTATCTATCGGCTATTGGGTGAATCAAAAAACTTTCATAACTGCTGCTTCAGGGATATATCGGTATTTTATTTCTTTTAGAAATACTTTATGAGATTAGCATCGACACCTACAGGATATATCTTTTCTGAAAGCATCCTTCGATTGAAATAGAAATTTCAACATATTACAAAAATCAAACTCAGCTATTAACCTTTTAACCTAACACAAATGAAAAGAATTCTTATTATTTTAATAGTTCTTACATCCTGTTATGCAACGGCTCAATACAACGCTACAGCCCCCTGGATGACCGAACTGGAAAGCAACAGAAAAACTACCGGTGTCAATACCCAACTCACGTTTAATGAAATAACCGAAGCCTTTGATACATATTGGAAAACCCGAGATCCCGAACAAAAAGGTAGCGGATACAAACCTTTTATGAGATGGCGCGAATATTGGAAAAATGCTGTATTGCCAGATGGTACACTACCAGCTCCGGCGTTCTTTTTAAACACCACAAATACAAAAAATAAAATGGTTTCCTCTAAAAGCAGCAAAGCCACTGCCAATTGGACACCCATGGGCCCATTTGATCATAATCAGGCCAATTCCTGGTCTCCCGGCCAGGGAAGAATTAATGTAGGGATTATCGATCCTAATAATGCGAATGTCATGTATGCCGGTGCTCCTGCCGGAGGGATCTGGAAATCTACAGATCGCGGGGCAAGTTGGTCTCCTTTGTCTGATAATCTTGCACAAATTGGAGTTTCGGGAATTGCCATAGATCCAAGAAACTCAAATATCATATACATCGCTACAGGTGATGACGATGCCAGTGATAGCTACAGTGTTGGAGTACTTAAATCTACCGATGGAGGAATTTCCTGGTCAACAACGGGATTACAATTTAACAATACTCAAACTACCGCCAATGACATTTATATAGATCCCAACAATTCAAACACCTTATGGGTCGCTACCAGTGTTGGTCTTTATAAAACCACAAATGCGGGAGCCAACTGGAGCAGGACCTTGAGTGGAAATATTAAAGATATAAAACTCAAACCAGGAGATGCCAATGTGATCTATGCTGTATCTGCCTCTGCATTTTATAAATCTACCAATGGAGGAAGCAATTTTTCCAGGATCCAGAGCGGGCTTCCGTCCAGTTCAGGAAGATTGGTGATTGATGTTACTCCTGCCAACCCTGATTATGTGTATGTTTTAAGTGCCAGAACCCGTAGCAGCAGTTATTCTTTCCAGGGGTTATATCGTTCTACCAATAGTGGTAGCAGTTTCTCTAAACGAGCAGAGTCAAGGAACATTTTTGAAAGCTCCCAGGCCTGGTATGATTTAGCCCTTGCCGTTTCAGACCAAAATCCCAATATCGTTTTTGTAGGGTGCCTTAATGTTTGGAAATCTACCGACGGAGGGAATGGTTTTTCTAAAATCAATAACTGGTCTTCTCCCAGGCAAGCCACCTATACCCATGCCGACATTCACTTCCTTAGATATTATAATGGAAAATTACTATGTGGAAGCGATGGGGGAATCTATATCTCTGAAAACAATGGCCAAAGCTTTACCGATCTTACCAAAGGGCTACAAATAGGTCAGTTTTATAGAATATCTGTCGCCGAAAACAGTAATGCTACCCATATAGTTGGAGGACTACAGGATAATGGAGGATACGCCCTAAACGGAAACAAGTGGAATAATTATTATGGCGCAGATGGTATGGATTGCGCTGTGAGCGGAAATAATTCAAATACCTATTACGGATTTATACAAAACGGTAAATCCTTGTATGTTACCAGAAATAGAGGTACCAGCCAAAACAAAGCTGCCAACGGCCCGGAAACCGGAAACTGGATTACTCCTTTGGTTTCAGATAAAAACGGAGTGCTGTACGCAGGGTATAGCAGTTTTTATAAACTTAACGGAAGTTCTTTCCAAAAGCTTACCAATTTTAATTTTGGAGGAAAAATCGATCATATAGAACTGGATCCTTCCAATGTAAATATCATATACGCAGCCAGGGATAAAAACCTGTATCGAAGTGTTAATAAAGGAGCGAACTGGACATCTCTAGCTACATTTCAAACTAATATTTCTTCGATAGAAGTTCATAATAACAACAATACTATTGTATATGTAACCACTAGCGGGTCGAGTAATGGAGGTGTTTTTAAATCGACCAATCAAGGCTCCAGTTTTTCTAATATTACCGGTAACCTGCCCAGCGAAGGTAAATTTATTGTCAGACACCAAAAAGATACCGAATCGATCTATTTGGGTACCTATCTTGGTGTGTACCACAAAAACGGGAATAACGCCTGGGAAGATTATTCACAAAACCTGCCCAACGTTGCAGTACGGGATTTAGAAGTGAATCTTCAGGATCAGGTATTGATTGCGGCTACCTATGGCAGAGGGATATGGAAAGTGCCTCTTGCCGGATCCTCAAACCCGGGAGATACCGAGGCTCCTTCTGCCCCGGCAAATCTTGCAACATCTGATATTACTGAAACTACCATAAGACTAACCTGGAATGCTTCTACCGATAATGTGGGCGTAACCGGGTATGACATATACCGGGCAAATGATAATATTGGATCGGTTACAGGAACCACAGCCAATGTTACCGGCCTCACGGCAAACACCGCCTATCAATTTAAGGTCAAAGCCAAAGACGACGCAGGAAATCAGTCGGCATTTAGCAATCCCGTTAGCGCTACTACAGCTGGTGGAGCAAACCCCGGCTGTACTACAGAAATTTCCTCTTATCCATACGATCAGGGATTTGAAAACACATTGGGTGCATGGACCCAATCTACCGGTGACGATATCAACTGGACCGTGAATACCAACGGAACCCCTTCTGCCAATACCGGGCCGTCGGGTGCTACCCAGGGATCCCACTATATCTATGTAGAAGCTTCGGTAAACAGAACGGGATATCCCAATAAGCAAGCGATCTTAAACGCTCCTTGTTTTGATTTATCTGGTTTTACACAGGCAAGTTTCTCGTTCAGCTACCATATGTATGGTGCTGCCGATATGGGAAGTATCGCTGTAGAAGCCACTACAGATGGCGGAGCAAACTGGACCAGCATCTGGAACCAAACAGGAAACCAGGGAAATTCATGGAAAAGTGCTGCCATAGACCTTGCCTCTTATGTTGGCGGCAGTGTTCAATTGCGTTTCAACAGAATTACAGGCGCTACCTGGCAAGCCGATATTGCAATTGATAACGTTTCATTGGCTGCCTCGCAGGGATCCAATGATATTTGTGATGGAGTTCCTGAATGGAGCAGTAGTGTATCCTATAGTTCGGGCGATAAAGTAACCTATCAGGGAAATTTATTTGAATGGAACGGAACGGGATGGGATTTCCTCGGGGCTTGTGGTGTTCCGGGAGCAGCGAGTAGAGAATCGTCATCTATAGCGTCTGCCAATACACCTCCTCTTTCCGGTTTGTTTTCGATCTATCCAAATCCAATAAAAGAAAACATATTGAACATTAGCCTGAGTGAGTCAAAAAATGCTTCCTATATGGTAATGGATCTACTCGGAAAAATCATACTGCAAGGCACATTCAGGCCCCGTATTGATGTGAGTGGTATAGAAAATGGAATGTATATATTACGGGTTGTTTCAAATAAAAAGCAATATACCGCACGTTTTATAAAGGAGTAATATCAATAAATAAACATATTTAAAACCCCTGAAGCATTTTGTTTCGGGGTTTTTTATTAATGAGCTCATAAAAAAATTGCCCAGTTTCAAAAAATGAAACTACTATGTTTTATTCTTGTCCCATTATTAACTTTTAAATCCATAAAATTATGGCACAAGAAAATCAAATTAGTATCGAGATTCCGCAAGAACTCATTGACCAGGTAACTGCCAAATTGCAGGAATGTAAAACTGTTCTGGCCCCATATCTGCAGGCGTTAACCTCAGACGATCGTATTGGTCTTCCTAAAATGGGCGATAAATCTGTTCCTACGGTACAAAAGATAAAATCGTATATGGAAACCAATCCCGAGTTTATTCCTAAGTATTTAAGTAAAGAAGAGTTTTTAAAAGATGAAGTGGTAGTTGTTCAGCTTACGCCCATTGTAAACATTGTACGACAATTGTACTCTGATGTAGATGACACCTTGATGCTGGCAGGTAGTGAAGCCTTAAAGGCATCTTTACTGTATTATGGCCAGGTACGAGAGGCCGATGAAAAAGGAGTGGCCAGTGCCAAACCGATTTATGAAGATCTCAAAAAACGATTCGCCAAAAAAAGACAGAAAAAAAGTGAGTAGGTTTACCAAAAAGGTGCATTGCTGCACCTTTTTGCTTTTCAGAAGGAGCTTTTAGCTCCTTTTTTACACCTAAAAGCTGTTTCGAAGAAGGTTTTTGCTTCACCGAAAGAGCTTTTTGCTTCTTTGCCAATGCTTTTTGCTGTTTCGAAGACGGTTTTTACTAATAACAAGTATATGGATTGATAGAGGTATTTCAAAATCATACTTAAAAACTCATTAGAACCTTATGTCTGTTATCTGATATATGCCGTAATTGTTATAACAACAGCATCCCTAATAAAGTATATCGACGGGTATTCATTATTGCGATTTTTGGGTTCTAAAAAAAGGATCCCGAATCGTAAAGCAAATCTGCTAAACCATGATAACAATGTAGCCAATGAAACCATATTGAAACCAAAAAAGAGTGTATTGCCAGATATAGAAAATGGATATTATCAAAAATTTCTTTCTATGCTGGAGAATGATAGAATATATCTAGATCCTCTATTAAGTTTAGAACAAGTAGCCAGTAATCTTGAGATAAGCCCGGGTCCTTCACAGTATCGCAAAAAAAATTAGAGGTATCATATTCTACGATACCGGTGTTAATTTTTAGGAATCCGACTTTTTGAGACCTTCAAAAAAATTGATGCTGTAGTTTTACAGAAAAGCAGTACATATCTGCTTTATAAAAAATTTATTAACTATAAATATTTACAGATGAAACGTATTTTAAATGTAACCGGTGTAAAAACCTTAAGCAAACAAGAACAAGGAAAAATCTCTGGAGCAGGGTGTTGTGGATGCGTGCAAAGAGGTCGTAACTGCTGTAATCTTAATCCAGGTGGTGAATTTTGCGCTCCCGGCAGATGTACTGGCATTGGAGGATCGGGAGGTTGCCTTTTCTTTTAACTATTTCATTAAATAATGATGAAGAACGAGACTGTTTTGATACAGTCTCGTTTTTTATGTGTTATACATTTTTTGATATGCCCGCCCGAGGCAGAGCTTACCTGGATACAGACAGGCCTCGGAAAATTCTATTGATTAAAATTTAGGCATTGAGACATTAGATGTACAGTATCTTATATTTTTAGTCAATCGTTACATTTAATGCAAAAACCATTAGATTTGTAAATACCCCCATTTTGAAAAAGCCTACTTCAAATCACATCTTTGGTTGTGAAAAATAGTTTATACCTTATTATCAAATTTAATTTTAACCATAACTAAACAACAATGTCATGAAAATCTTAAAGAAAGTAGGAATTGTGCTTTTTGCACTTATTGCCATTATGCTTATAGCGGCAATCTTTGTTTCTAAAGAAATAATTTATGAAAAGTCGATTAGTATCAATGCCCCTGTCGAGGTCGTTTGGGAGCATGTAAATAGTCTGGATGATCTAGACAAATGGAACCCGTGGAATGATCATGACCCTAATATGAAAAAAGAATTTGCAGGTACCGATGGTACTATTGGCGCAAAAACCAGTTGGGACAGTGATGTGAAAGAAGTGGGTAAAGGAAGCCAAACAATTGCCAAAATCGAAGCACCGAATCTTTTTGAAACCGATCTAAAATTTTATGACCCTTATGAAAGTGAAGCAAAAGGATATATAAAATTAGCGAAGGAAAATAACGGGACCTATGTAACCTGGGGTTTTCAAAGTGAAATGCCCTACCCTTTTAATCTAATGAACCTTTTTACTAATATGGAAGAGATGATGGGGGAAGATTGGAACAATGGATTGTCAAAACTTAAAACCCTTTGTGAAAACCAGGAATAGTAACTACATCATTACCTAAAACGATAGATAGCACCCCGGGGTGCTATCTATCGTAATAAAATCTATCTACTACTTATTACTACTTCAAATCATTCTTACATCCTTCCCAATGCCTGTCTGGATACAGGCAACCTCTTCTCGCCTCTTGCATCTACTATATAAAATAAGATCATGAAAAAAACAATAATGAGTATGCTATTTTTGGCATTTGTAATTACTGCATGCAGCAATGATGATGACGTGACCACCAACTGCGACCGATTTACCATCATAAGTTCAGAACAATTTGCAAATGCCCCAAATGATCACCTGATCATTAATAGTTTAGAAATAAACGACAATTGTTTGAAGATCAATTTTAGCTCTGGCGGATGTAACGGAGACACCTGGGAAATAAAACTTATTGACTCAGACAGGGTTTCAGAATCGTTGCCACCTCAAAGAGACCTGCGACTGTCTTTAAAAAATGAAGAACTATGCGATGCATGGATCACCAAAGAATTGACTTTTGATATCAATAATCTGAAAGTTAATGAAAACCAAGTGTTACTGACCATAACAAACTCAAATGATCAGATACTTTATGAATATTAAAAACCGCTTCAATAACAAACATCGACAATGGTTTGTCCCTCTTTTCAGAATAACTTTTAAACACTAACTTTAACTTTAAAAAATCATCTGAAATGAAACTCAAATACATATTCTTACTGTTAGCAATTTTAGGGGTTTCCTATACCTGGTATTTTAATATTCAGTTTTATATAACCGAAGAAAATACTTCTATTCTCAACTATATTGCGCAAACCAAAACCACATTTCCGGCAAGATCTTTTAGTGCCGACTTATTGGTTGTTGTGATCACATTTTTTGTATGGTATATTCCGGAAGCCATCAAACTAAAAATAAAACATTGGTGGACACTTATCCCGCTCACTTTTTTGGTAGCGATTGCGTTTACTTTTCCACTCTTTCTGTATTTGAGACAGTGTAAAATAGAAAAATTGAATTCTTCTCATAAATAAAAAGTCCCTTGGTGATTATATAACCGCCTGGTACCAATTAGGAAGATAATTTTACATCAATACCTTAATTGTGCGCATATGTTCAAAGCCAAAGAATACTTCTCTAAATCATTAGCATTAGGGGGTGTTGTGGGAACGAAAGAAAAATTAGATCCATTAAAGGCTGGAGATTGATTATAGAACAACTCCAGCCCGGTATGAGAATATTTTTCGTGCTTATATATTTTTTACTCAATGCACATCTATATTCCTGTTTTGTAACAATATAGACTTCCAATCGTCGAATAGATACCACAAAAAAACAACCAACCCAAATGAAAGCGATTGTATGGACCAAATACGGATCTCCAGATCTTCTTGAGTATAAAGACCTCCCAAAACCTACACCCAAAGACAACGAAGTGCTCATCAAAATACATGCGGCAACGGTAACTGCCGGAGACTGTGAATTGCGAAGATTTGATCTCCCTACATGGATCTGGCTTCCTGTAAGATTATATCTTGGGGTCCTAAAACCCAGATTCCATATCCTTGGGCAAGAACTGGCCGGAGAAATTGAAGCTGTGGGTAAAGCGGTAGCACAATTTAAGAAAGGGGATCAGATTTTTGCAGAATCCGCATTTAGAGGTGCTTATGCCCAATATGCCTGTCTGCCCACTACCCTTGCGATGGCCATCAAACCATCAAATATGACCTATGATGAAGCTGCCACCATACCTACAGGAGGAATCAACGGATTGCATTTTCTCAGAAAAGCAAATGTAAATGCCGGAGAAAAGATTTTGATCAATGGTGCTGGTGGAAGTATCGGCACCTATGCTACACAGATAGCCAAATCCCTTGGTGCTCATGTGACCTGCGTAGACAGCACCAAAAAGTTAGAAATGCTGTCTGCTATCGGAGCAGATCATGTTATTGATTACACACAAGAAGATTTTACCAAAAACAGAGAGACGTATGATGTTATTATTGATGTGGTAGGCACGAGTTCGTTTTCGCAAAGTATACAATCACTAAACAAAAATGGGCGATATGTATTGGGAAATCCAAGATTTTGGGGAATGATGAGAGGAAAATGGACATCGATGACCACCAATAAAAAAGTCATATTTCAGCTTGCCAAAGCAAGCACCAAAGATTTTTTATACCTCAAAGAATTGATTGAAGCCGGGCAATTAAAATCGGTGATCGATAAACGATATCCGTTAGCACAAGTCCCCGATGCACATCGTTATGTAGAAAAAGGTCTTAAATCGGGTAATGTGGTCATCACCATCGAGCATCCAAACGGTATTGCTTAAATATGCTTACCTTAGTACTATCCAAAATCATCAGTTTATGAAGAAAACTATTGCACTGCTTACACTGATTTTAGTTTCAACAGCAAATATGTATGCATGTACTTGTATAAAAATACAGGCAAGTCTAGATGAGAAAGTTAAATATGAATTTTCAAAATCTGATTTAATATTTACCGGAAAAGTCATTGACAAAGAAATTAAATCTAATGGACAATATATATCTACAGCCGATCCTGTGATTTATACGCTTGAAATCATCTATAAAATAAAAGGAAATATCGAAACTCGAACCATCGAGATTATCTCTGCACGAAGTGTCGGCAGTTGTGGGTATCCTTTCCAGGTTGGAGAATCATACCTCGTTTATTCAATAATCTCTGATCATTGGAGTGCTATTACTGAAAAGAAATCGGTTTTTATTACTGGCCAATGTAGACGGAATCAAAAATTAAAAGAAACTCAAAAAAGAGAGCTAAACATACTTAAAAAGCTAGCTGAAGATTCCTAAAGCTTTATTTACAAAGTTAATAAATGAACATCGTAGACCTATCCAAACCCATACAGTACAACAAATCAGATCCCTGGTTTATGCGTGTAAAAATAAAGCATAAACCCCATAGAAAAGCCAAATGGCTGATCCGTGTTTTTGGTTTACCGTTTAAGCTATTTCCCAAAGGTTTTGTTGGATGGGCAGACGATACGATCCAGAAAATGGGAGTACATGCAACCACCCATATAGATGCACCATGGCATTATTCACCCACCACCAATGGAGAGAAATCAAAAACCATAGACGAAGTTCCACTAGACTGGTGTTATGGTGAAGGCCTGCTTATAGACATGAAACACAAAGTCGATTTTGATCCTATTACTGTGGTCGATATCGAGGATTTTTTAACCAAAAATAAGCTAACTATTACCCCAGGGATGATTGTGCTCATTAAAACAGGCCGGGATAAATTTAACGGCACAAAAGATTTTCATAAAATCGGAACCGGGATGAGTGCCGCAGCCACCGAATGGCTTATCGACCAGGGCATAAAGGTGATGGGTATTGATTCCTGGGGATGGGATTTACCATTACCATATATGGTGAAAAAGGCAAAAGAAACCAAAAATTCTGAGCTCTTTTGGGAAGCACATTTGGTAGGTAAAAACAAAGAATATTGCCATATGGAGCAACTGGTAAATCTTGATGCGCTTCCTTACACCGGTTTTAAAGTTGCTGTATTTCCGCTAAAAATTGTTGGGGCTTCTGCTGCACCGGCAAGAGTAGTCGCTATGTTTGATTAGATAAAAACCAATACTGAAAAAACGAAACTCATATTTCCTATTCAACACAATATCTCAAAAAGTTTATATTTGTAAAGGAAAAAACGCGTTTCCTTTATTCATAATTTTCGTATACTTCTGCACCTGACACTACTTATATGAATAAACAAAATTTAATAATCCCCAGAGCCTTTTATATCACCATATTGCTTTTATCTTTTTTAGGATGTCGAATAAAAGAAAAAAGCTCCATAAAAAAGACAATAATGACAAATCAAGAACAAGATCATCCTGTCTGCAACAATTTTGATTGCTTTGAAAAGAATAAAAACAAACAGGTGATCATTGAAGGAGTTTTCAGAAAATATACTCCGTGGAAAACAGGAAAAGGAGCCAATTATATGTATTGGGATTGGGAGGTATTGCTTACAGACGGGGTAGCTATACCCGCTATTAGTAATAATAAAGCCTTAGATCTGTCCTTATATGAAAACAAAAATGTATCGATAGACGGTGCCATATTCTACGGGATCATCATAGGAAGCTCGAATCCTCAAGAACAAAGTGCCAGAGGGTATCGAATAGATATAAATTCGATACGAGAGAATTAGAGTCGGTACAAGCATTTTTCTTTACCCATAACAACAATATTAGAAAAACCAAAAACATCTAAGTCTCAAAAAATGAAGGAAATCAGCATCTTTATTTTTATACTCCTCTTAACCTTAGGATGTAAACATCAAGATGATAATAAAGTAACTATTGCCACGGCTGCCAATATGCAGTTTGTAATGAAGGAGATCACCACATCTTTTACAAAAAAAACCAGAATCCCCTGTGATGTTGTGATTAGTTCTTCGGGTAAAATAACCGCCCAGATCAGAGAAGGGGCTCCCTATGATATCTTTATTTCGGCAGATACAAAATATCCCGAAGCATTGTACACCAGTGGATTCACCACCAAGGCTCCGGAAATATATGCCTACGGTAAACTGGTGCTTTGGTCTGCATCTGAAGATATAAAGCCTACTATCGAAGTATTGACAGATCACAAGATCAGCTATATTGCCATAGCCAATCCCAAAACCGCTCCCTATGGTGAGGCAACAATTTCAGTTCTAAAGCATGTTGGTATTTATGATCGGGTCATAGACAAATTGGTGTATGGAGAAAGCATTTCGCAAACCAACCAGTTTATCATTTCCGGCGCAGCCGAAATTGGGTTTACTGCCAAATCTGTGGTTTTATCACCCCAAATGAAAGGAAAAGGCAATTGGGTTGCAATTGATGGCGGTAGCTATATGCCCATTGCCCAAGGCGCAGTTGTTGTTAAAAAAGATTCGGTGACTGAAGCTGCCTTAAAATTTTATGAGTTCTTATTCTCCCATGAATCCAAAGAAATTCTTGAAAATTTTGGATACCTTGTTACCATAAAATGAACACACTCTCGGGGCAAATATCAAACATCGAAGTAAACGGAAGTCTGGCTTTGGTCACTACCAAAATACATGACGTTCCCTTTACTGCAATTGTAATTGAAAACCCAGAAACTGCTCCGCATCTGCAAGTTGGAAACACCATCAATGTATTATTCAAAGAAACCGAAGTGATTATCGCTATAGGAAATCCCGAAAACATCAGCTTGCAAAATAAAATTACAGGAACGATCATTCAACTGGAAAAAGGAGCATTGCTAAGCAAGCTCACCATCGGTACCGCAATAGGAAATATCGTTTCAATTATTACCACCAAAGCAGTACAGCAATTGCATATAGAAAAAGGCACTACCGTTACTGCCATGATCAAAACCAACGAAATCTTATTAAGCCAATGATGGATTGGGGACCACTCATATTGACTTTTAAACTGGCGCTCATCACCACTGCCATATTACTCATTTTGGGTATCCCCCTTGCCTATTGGCTGGCCTATTCTAAATCGAGGATCAAACCGGTGATTGAGACCCTGGTAAGCATGCCTTTGGTACTACCTCCTACGGTACTGGGGTTTTATCTGTTGGTAGCCTTTAGCCCAAACAATGCTTTTGGTAACTGGCTTAATGAATGGCTGGGACTACGTCTTATCTTTTCGTTTGAAGGATTGGTGATCGCCTCTGTTATCTATAGCTTACCTTTTATGGTGCAACCCATCCAATCGGGATTAGCCGGGTTGCCATCACATTTTAAAGAAGCATCCTACATCTTAGGTAAATCACGCCTCATTACTGTGTTTAAAATTCTATTACCAAACATACGACCTGCATTACTCACGGGTATAGTGCTTTCGTTTGCACATACCATCGGAGAGTTTGGTGTGGTCTTAATGATTGGCGGTAATATTCCCGGTAAAACCAAAGTAGCCTCCATTGCCATCTATGATGAAGTCGAAGCCTTAAACTATGATACCGCCCATACCTATTCACTTATTTTATTGGTCATCACCTTTAGTATTCTATTAACTGTATATCTGATCAATGGCAGGTACCTCAAAAAGTTTGGCAGATGATCCAATTGTCACTACATAAAACATTACATACTGCCAATGGCAATATGCTATTAGATATCCAACTGAAGTTAGAACCGGGTGAATTCATTACTTTATACGGGGAATCGGGTGCCGGAAAAACCTCCACACTGCGAATCCTGGCCGGTTTACTCGCCGCAGATCGTGGAAAAATTATCGTAAACGATACCGTTTGGCTCGATACCGATACTAAAATTAACTTGAAACCTCAACAACGGAGAGTAGGATTCGTCTTCCAGGATTATGCTTTGTTCACAAATATGACAGTGCGCAAAAACCTGGAATATGCCCTGGAAAGGAATCAGGACAACAGCATCATTGAAGAACTGATTGATATGGTGGAGTTGGGAGAATTGCAACACCGAAAACCCAACACCTTATCTGGCGGCCAACAACAGCGCGTTGCATTGGCCAGGGCCCTGGTACAAAGACCAGAGATACTATTACTGGACGAACCCCTATCGTCACTGGATACCAAAATGCGTATAAAACTGCAAGACTACATCCTGAAAGTGCATAGACAATATAAATTGACTACCCTATTGGTAAGTCATGATGTTGGAGAGATCTTAAAACTATCGGATACTGTACACGTATTGGAAAAAGGAAAAATCACCCGGTCGGGGACACCTGCCGAAATTTTTACTGCACACCAGATGAGTGCAAAGTTTCGATTTACTGGTGAAGTAATTGCGATACAACCCGAGGAAATCGTATATATTGTTACGGTACTGATTGGCACCAACGTGGTAAAGATCATCGCCCAGCAATCTGAGATCATTGATCTGAAAATCGGAGATACCGTTATGGTCGCCTCCAAAGCTTTTAATCCGGTGATTCAAAAAGTGATTTAGTACTAAAATTTCAAGATGCAAAAAGCAAAACCTGAAACCGAATACCTTCCCATAAAGAATTTTTTATCAAATAATTTCAATGCTAAAAAATGAAACAGTATATTCGATCCATACTTCGTATATATCCCATATTATTGTGTAAAAATTGATAAATTAAACCGCTTTTCCTTGGTTCACCGGGATCAGTTGAATGAACAGCATTGTTATGGAAGAACAAATCAAAATCCTTGAGTATTCAATAAACGATAATAAGAATAAATATACCAATCAGAGAAAATATATGTTCAGACTGGTTAAATGGTATAAGTATCCTCTTGTCATTCTTTCGGCCCTCTCGACTGTAATATTAGGATTGCAAATTGGTGATGAATGGATACAATGGCAAAAAAACATCGCTTTGATTGTCATGGCTGCCATTACATTGCTTACTACCTTATTTACATTTTGGAATATCGAAGAATATTGGCTACAGAACAAAGTTATCGAACAGCAATTGGATGTTCTTAGACAAAAATTTGCGTATGAAAAGGCAAAAGGGCTTACTACAGAATCTATAGATGCCTTATTTGGAGAACTCCAATCCATCATTGGGCAGCAGCATTCGTATTGGCAAAGCGCCCTGGATGACAAAGTTGAAGTAAATTCAGATTAGTGCTATACTGCCTAAGGTATTGATGATCAATCTTAGCGTTAATAAATCTTAATAAATTGTTAATATAATTTATTTTTTGTTAAAATAAATAGTTATATTCGTCGTTTCATAAAGGTATTCACACCTTAACACACAACATCATCATAAGTACTGGTTTACTTAAAACTATACAGTTGGTTAACAAATATCAACAACAAAACATATAACGATGTGCAGAACATTGTTTTGCACAGCTTACTGGCAATTATATCGAAGGGAAGAGCTCGAATCTACCTGCCTATCAGACAGAAGTATCATTCGGGTGTGTTGGGGAACACAACGGGTATATAATTGCCGAACTCCCCCTCTGAAAAGAGGGGGATTTTTTGGTTAATTGATAAAAAGTATATTACTAGATACTACGAATTCAATATTAGAAAAGTAATTTAGCGAAAAGTAATCACAAAAATCATCAATACCATTTCAATGGCAGAAATCATCGACCTGAGTCAGGAAATCTTTTCAGGAATGCCAGTCTATAAAGGACTTCCGGAAGTAAGTATGCAAGTGCATGCTACGCATGAAGAATGGGAAGGTATCCCTGACGCCAAAACTACAACTCCCAGTGTATACCGTTTAACGCTGGGTGAACATACCGGGACTCATGTAGATGCCTTAAATCATATGGGTCGTGAACATAAAGAAAAATCAATTGACACCATGCCCCTTTCTATGTTTTATACCGAAGGGATCTGTCTCGATTTTTCTCATAAAGGCCTAAAGGAACTTATTGAATCTCATGAGATTGAAGAGGCTTGTAGTAAAACCGGCATTGAAATAAAGAAAGGTGATACTATATTGTTGTATACCGATCACTACCGAAAAACATACCACAGTAAAAACTGGGGAAACGGGCCAGGAATAACAGCAGATGCCACCCGTTGGTTGGGCAAACAGGAAATCGCAGCTTTTGGTGTTGAAACCATGTCACCGGGGGTACCGGGTATTTCTAATAAAGAAGTGCATCGTATTTGTGGGGAAATGGGATTTACGCATTATGAAAACCTGATCAACCTACACCTGCTGGTTGGCAGGGGACGTTTTCGATTTATTGGCTTACCTTTAAAGATTCGTAGAGGCACCGGATCTCCTGTACGGGCCATTGCGGTTTTTGAGGAATAACATTTAATTCAACATGCAATGAACAACAAACAGTTGCAAGAAATTTTTGAAAATTTAGTTCATAATCTTGAAGGAAAAGATGGCCATTGGGAATTTACCCTGGGCGATGTGCATTGTATTTGCCTTACCGATGAATTACATAACCGTATGCGTGTTATGGCGGCCATCAAGGAACATGCCGATATGTCGTTGGATGAGTACAAACGTTGTATGGAAGCCAACTTCCATTCGGTATTGGATATAAAATATGCCGTATCGGGTAACATACTTCTTGCCGTTTTTATGCATCCACTGCAGGAACTTACCGCACAGCAAGTAGAAGATGCCTTACAACAGGTGTATAGTGCCGTGATGACCTATGGCACTACATACAGCAGCTCTAATCTGTATTTTCCTACTGATGACGACAGAAGAAGTCAGATGAATTAATCTTAACAACAATAAATGACATCTGATCAATGGTATGAAACCCCAGGGCAAGCCTGCCTGGATCGGCCAGACAGGCCTCGGGGAATTAAACCACACCTTCCCGTCCGCCGAAGCGGAACGCGAAGGAGGATTAAAAATGTCTGGATTTACCTCTGGAAGAACTGATGGTTTCTGCCTCAACAAAGAAAAATATAACTTCCCCGACCGTAGTAATCTTTATGGAGATATCGGGAAAGGGTATTCTACATTAGAAATCGTTACAAAATTTTATGAGATTGGGTGGAGTGTGAGAAGAAGTTCCTGGGAAGATTTTGAAATTGAAGCTGAATGGGCAAAATTTGCTATTATAGAAGCTCCCGGGATATTTATTAATGGGATTATTGACACTTCTCAATTTGATACTTTGGCGAAGATACTAACTGATTTTGATGTTCAATACCATATTAGAATTATATGATAAACATGAGATTGTTATTAAAGAATCCCTATCGCAACTAGTTTTATACCGATACCACCTCATCATCACTCAACAACTCTTCGTGTCGTAATCGCAATAGAATCTGTGCTACGGCCACCGTATCTTTTTCGCAATAGATGATGATGCGATCGATGTCGTCTTCTTTGTAATAGACATCTCTTACCATACTGCCATCTATATCATCTTTTGGTGAAGGAATCCCTAGAATGCTCGTCAACAACTTTAATGAAGTGTAATGTTTATAATCCCCAAACTTCCATAGATCCAGTGTATCGAGATGTGGAACTTCCCATGGTTTTTTGCCAAAGAGATTCAGTTTATGTGGTAATGCAATATGATGAATGATCATCCTTCGGGCGATATATGGGAAATCAAATTCCTTCCCGTTATGGGCACACAAGAGATGATGTGGACGGCTGAAATGCGTTTCGATTAAATTCTTGAAATCTGTAAGCAGTTGCTTTTCTTCCCCATGAAATGATGTAGTTCTAAAGGACCTTGTTTCCCCTTTGAAAGCAAAATATCCAACCGATATGCATACTATTTTACCAAATTCGGCCCAAATCCCTGCACGCTCATAAAATTCCTCGGGAGTGAAATCCTCTTTACGCTGATACTTTGTTTTATCTGCCCAGAGGTGTTTCATCTCTTCACTTAATCCATCAAAATCCTGATGCTCGGGAACGGTTTCGATATCGAGAAACAACACATGCTCCAGGTTGATTTTATCCAGCATTTTCCAACATTTTATAGGCTTCTTCAATAAAAACAAAGAAATCTTCGGTAAACGACTCACCAGAAACAAACTGGCCTCTTTGATGCCCTAATCGCACAATGATCACATCGTCTTCAGGAATACAAATCACATACTGCCCCAAAATACCGCGCATGGCAAAAATTTTCTTATCCAGGTGATCAGACAGCCAAAATCCGTAGCCATACATATCATCATTCTCAAATCTCGGTTTTGTTGCCAGTTCTGTAAACGCTGCTGGTAATAATTGTTGTCCGGCAAAAACACCTTTGTTTTTAAAGAGTACTCCAAAACGTGCAAAATCCCGTGCATTACTCGCTACACAGCAATATGCTTTTTCCATACCGCTATCCTCACTATCTAGTTGCCAGATGGCCTCCTGCTCCATCCCCATCGGTTTCCAGAAGCTTTCGCTTAGATATTGTGTTAGACTTTTTCCAGTGGCTTTTTCGATCACCATACCCAACAGTTGTGTATTTCCACTCAGATATTTGAATTCTTTGCCAGGTTCTTCTACCACTTCCAGCCCCAACAATACTTCTCTAATATTGGTATCATAATACGCTTTGGCGGTAATTGAAAACGGGCTGGTATAATGCTCGGTCCAGTTCAACCCCGAAGACATGGAAGAAAGATCCCCCACGGTAGTTTTTGCTGCCATACCTTCAGAAAATTCTGGGAAAAAATCTCCCAGCGGTTGATCCAGGCTTTTAATATACCCATCCATAATCGCTTTTCCCAGCATAGCGGTCACCATACTTTTGGCCATAGAAAAAGAATTGGTTTTAGAAGCTGTGCCAAATCCATCGGCATAGTTTTCATACCAGATACTATCATTTTTTATGATCATAAACGCAACCGTACCCAATTCTTCATTCATAGCATTCAATCGATCTGTCGGTTGGGTTTCATTATACTCCTCATGTAGGTTCCATGGGATAGGGTTGCTACCTTTTTCTATGGTGCGGTTATCAAAATGGGTGTAATCGTCGAGGTATGCCGTGGTGTGACCAGTCATATACACCACCCGAACTCCTTTAAAGATATATTCACTGTCAAAAATGTATAACAGCACTACACAGAGCAGGATTATAATCAGAAATCCTTTTAGAAAAATTTTGAGTATTCGTTTTATCATTTCTATGTAAAATTGAGTTGATGTTATGCTAATGTATGAAAATTAATTACAATATTCTTTTTGTTACATAGAGAGCTAAAACAACGACTGCTGCTTCACAGGGTTTTCATGATCCAGCAACCATTTTTTTCGCCACAATCCACCTGCATAACCAGTGAGTGAGCCATCGCTGCCAATTACCCGATGGCAAGGCACGATGATCCACAATGGATTTTTACCATTGGCAGATGCCGCAGCACGTATACATTTTGGATCTCCTAATCGTTTGGCCATATCCAGATATGTAGCGGTTTTTCCAAAAGGAATCTTGAGCAGTTCTTCCCAAACTTTTTTCTGAAAATCGGTTCCTGAAGGATTTAGTTTGAGTTCAAAAACCGTGCGTTGGCCTTTAAAATATTGGTTTAGCTGAGTAACCGCGTCTTGCAGATATAAAGGAATATCTATTGAAGGTGTATCACTTGATGGTCTGGTAACAGAAACACTGGTAATGCCATCTTCATCTCCCGATATGGTAGCCACCCCCAAAGGTGTTTCTATGTAAGCTTCCTGAATCATTCTTCCTGCTTGTCCTCTAAAATCCCAAGTCGCCGTGCACGATTTTCCCAATTTTTACGTGCCAGTTCCTGCATATTGGCATCGGTATCACTCTCGTCCATGATCTCCAATCCAAGTAATGTTTCAATCACATCTTCCATACTCACCAGACCACTTACCGACCCATATTCATCGACCACCAACGCCATGTGTTCTTTTTCTTCCACCAATTTTTCGAATAAAACAGGAACCGCCATACTACGATCTACCACAAAGATCTTTCGTTTTAGATCTACCAGCTTTTTATCGTGCTGATCTTCGGCCACTGCCTTATAAACTTCATCTTTTAACACATATCCTGTAATGTTATCAGGATGGTCTTTAAAAACCGGAACTCTGGAAAAACGCAGGTTTTTATTGGCCTCAAAAAACTCCTGAATATTGGTGTCTTCTGAAGCTATTTTCATCACGGTACGCGGAGTCATTATGCTCTTAGCCGAAATGGCCTTAAAATTCAAAAGGTTTCTGATTACTTTAGATTCTGACTCTTCAAAAACACCCTCCTCTTCTGCAATATCTGCCATAGCAGAAAAATCCTCTCTGCTTAAAACACTTCCGTGATGACCTTTGCCACCAATAAGTTTGGTAGTGAGCTGCAATAGCCACAAAATTCCGGTGTATTTTAAAGGTGCAATCAGAAAAACCAGTGCTTTGGAAGTAAAATTTGCCAGTTGTTTCCAATAGGTAGCCCCAATTGTTTTGGGTATAATTTCAGAAACGACCAATATCAACATCGTCATAATTGCAGATACGATCCCCACTATGTTGACTCCCAATATTTCAAATTTGTAGGGTAGTTGCTCTGCCTGAACACCTACCAAAATGGCTCCTACCGTATGTGCAATGGTATTTACTGTAAGTATTGCAATGAGTGGTTTATCTACATCTTTTTTTAAATTTTCTAAAGTGGTGGCATAGGGTTTCCCTTCTTTTGTCTTGACATTGATAAAGGTTGGGGTAACACTAAGTAATACCGCCTCTAAAATCGAACATAGAAAGGAAAAGAAAATAGAAAGAACGGCGTAAATAATCAGTAAGGTCATTGTATTGTATATCTGCTGCTAAAGTACGGATTTGAACCCGAAATTTGGCAATGCGGTTTTCTAATTAATGTCTGGAATGATATATTTCCGACCAGACACTAATTACGGGCTTAAAACTAAAAAGAAAATGATCTCCCATTCAATCTATCTTACCAGTACTTATCCCGGTCATGTATGTTGCTACGGCCTTGAGTTCTTCTTCGGTAAATGTTTTGATAATGGCAAAGTTGGTTTTCATCACTGCATAGGTTTCAGGATCGACGATGGGATCTGCTTCTTGTTTTAGAAATGCAATTAAGTCACCGTGCCGTTCTTTGTATATCTTTATGATCTCAATAACACCGGGACCGATAGATTTTTTATCGATCTTATGGCAGGTATAGCATTTTCCTTTGCCATTAAAAATGCTCTTACCCATATCAAAAGAAGAAACTTTCTCTTTTTTTGCACCTATTTTGATGGTTGATTTTTCTTTTTTTTCAGATTGACAGCCTGCAGAAAGTAGCACTATTGCTGCAAGTAGTACCATTATTTTTTGCATATCATGCATTAGCTATATTTTTCCTTAATTTTCTCGATATCGTTCTTAAATCGCTCTAAGAGTTCTTTTGAAAAATTAGTGATTATTTCTTCTTCATTAGCACTTATACCTTTGCTGGCTTCGGCAATTTTGGTGAGTGCATAGATCATCACATCATATTCTTCATCGGGGCCATGATCTGAAAACACTTCGATCACTTTTTTATATAGTGTCTCGACATCATTTTGATTCTCGTTTTCATAATCAAAAGACCATTTGATGTCCTTGCCCATGGGATGGCCTTTTAAGATCTCTTCGAGTGTTTCGAATTCTTCTTTTTGTATGACTCCGTCGGTCATTGCAATGACATACAACAACTCTCCAAACGTTTGATATAATCTGTCTCTGCTTACCATAAATCACCCCTTTTTTATGTATTCATCTAACCCAAAAGCCTGACCACATCCTTTGCAAAATAACTGGCAATAATATGTGCCCCTGCCCTTTTGAAAGCCATGATCTGCTCCAGCATTACCGCATCGTGATCCAGCCAGCCTTTTTCTGCAGCAGCTTTCAACATAGCATACTCACCACTCACCTGATATACCGCAACGGGCACATCGACCACGTCTCTAACATCACGAACAATATCTAAATAACACAATCCCGGTTTTACCATCACTATATCTGCACCTTCCTCGATATCTATAAGTGTTTCTTTGATGGCTTCATCGCGATTGGCAACATCCATCTGGTATGTTTTTTTATCTTTCGGAACATGTAACATCTCAACGGGTGCAGAATCCAGTGCATCTCTAAACGGCCCGTAAAATGCCGAAGCATATTTGGCACTATAACTCATAATCCCGGTATTCTTGAAATTTTCTTTTTCCAGCAATTCCCGAATAGCCAAAATGCGACCATCCATCATATCACTGGGTGCCACAAAATCGGCCCCGGCCTGTGCATGAGATAATGATATCTCTGCTAAAATCTTACATGTTTCATCATTAACGACATATCCATTTTCTACAATCCCATCGTGCCCGTAAGAAGAATACGGATCCAGTGCTACATCGGTCATCACCAACATATCGGGAGTAGTTTCTTTTACCGTTTTAATAGCTCTTTGCATCAGCCCATCTGCATTCAAAGCTTCGGTTCCTTTGTTGTCTTTAAGACCATCGAGCACTTTTACAAAAAGTAGTACTGATTTTAGCCCCAAAGACCACAACGCTTTCACTTCGTTTTTAAGTACATCCAAACTATACCTGTAATAGCCGGGCATAGAAAGTATTTCTTCTTTTATACCTTTTCCTTCTACTACAAAAAGAGGAACCAAAAAATCATGTGGGGTAATTGTATGTTCTCTAACCAAAGAACGAATCGCATCATTGGTTCTGAGTCTTCTGTTTCTGCGAAGTTGTTGCATTCTGAACTATAAAATTTAATAGATGTAAAGATACTCATATATCTGTTATTGATTGAGGTTTTTAATATATGATTAAGTACTTTGCATACAAATTCCTTCTCTCTGGAGGGCATTAGCCAAAGAATCGAGGCTCGCAACTCTTCCTGAAGGAAGGAAACATAAAAAGAACTTCATTTGAAAACGTTTTCTCATAAATCTTGTAACAAAACCTTAATGAGTTGTACTAACATTGAAACACCAAACCATCAAATTTAATTGTATGCTTACTATAAAAAATCTCAATAAAACATATCCCAACGATACTCGGGCATTGAATGATGTTACTTTGACTTTGGAAAAAGGAATGTTTGGTTTACTAGGCCCTAATGGGGCAGGAAAATCTACATTGATGAGAACCATTGCTACCTTACAACTGGCAGATTCGGGTACTATTGAGTTTGATGGTATTGATGTTTTTAAACAACCCGAGGAACTGAGAAAAGTGCTGGGATATTTACCTCAGGATTTTGGGGTATACCCCAAAGTATCTGCCGAAATGATGCTGAATCATATTGCCAAAGTAAAGGGCATCACAAATAGCAATGAGCGTAAAAGTTATGTTGCAGATTTGTTGAATAAGGTAAATCTATATAAATTCAGAAATCGTAATCTTGGGGACTACTCCGGAGGAATGCTACAGCGTTTTGGTATTGCACAGGCACTGCTTGGTAATCCCAAACTAATTATTGTTGATGAACCGACTGCAGGTCTGGATCCTCTGGAACGTAACCGTTTTCATAATTTATTAAGTGAGTTGGGAGAGGATGCGGTTGTTATTCTTAGCACACATATCGTAGATGATGTGACCAATTTATGCCAGAACATGGCAGTTTTTAATGATGGTAAAATCCTGGTGCAGGGCAATCCGCAAGGGTTGTCTGATACTTTAAACGGAAAAGTATTTAGAAAACACATTGACAAATCTGAATTAGGCACCTTTGAAAATGAGTTCACTGTATTATCCAATTATCTGAGAGGTGGTGAATTTTATGTGAATATATATAGTGACAATATTCCCGGAGAAGGATTTGAGCCTGTAAATAATGACCTGGAAAATTTCTACTTCTACTGTATCAATAAAAAAGAAGCCGGGGAGGTAGCCATATGAAGGAAATATTTTTATTCGAACTGAAATATCGCTTAAAAAGGCCCGCTACCTGGATTTATATAACACTGGGATTGGCATTGACTCTTTTAATCTCTATTCTTCAAAGATCTTCTACCGCAGAATTTGTAAATAGCCCATCGAGTATAACAGGTGTTATCGTTGGTATTTCTGCAATATCTATTTTCTTTTATGCTGCGATTATGGGGGTTCCTATATTTAGAGACCAGGAGCATAAAACTGCCCAGACGTATTTTACATTTCCTATTACTCAAAAATCTTATGTATTCGGGAGGTTTTTAGGCAGTTATACCATAGTCACTTTACTTAACCTCTTTATCATCATCGGTGCAATGATAGGGTTTGGGATTGGAGAATTTATGGAACGCCCTGATTATGGTGATTATGATGCATTTAACGTATCATCATATCTTCTGCCTTTTCTATTTATTTTGCAAATCAATGCATTGTTGGTGGGTTCTTTGTTTTTCTGTCTGATGGCTTTTTTTAAAAAGATGCCCATCATATACCTAGGAGGTATTTGTCTTTTTTTATTAAGCACTTTATCAGAGAATCTTCTTAGAGATCTGGATAATCAATGGTTAAGTATCTATCTGGACCCTTTTGGAGGAGAGGTCTTTAACTATATAAAAAAATACTGGTCTATCAACGATTTAAATATAAACCAACTGCCTGTTTATGGTAAATTCTTATTAAATAGGATGCTTTGGTTAGGAACAGGGTTGTTGTTCTTTTTTATTACTGTTTTTAGATTTGACTATAAGAAGTTCTTACTCTCCAGTAAAAAAGACAAAAAAATTGATCCCAAGGCCTATACACCATCTATAATACCATCGATAACTCAGGTTTTTACCAAAAAAACCGAACGACAAAATCTACTTTCTCTTAGTAAGATCGAATTTTTATCCATCATTAAAGATCCTGTTTTTATCATTCTTTTAATCATAGGTGTTATTATTTCTATAGTTACAATTTTTCTTGCCAACAAAACCTACGGCACACCCAATCTGCCTTTAACGAGATATATAGCACTTTATGTTTCAGGGGGTATTTCGTTATTATCGGTTATTATATTGGTAATTTATTCGGGAGAAGCAGTACATAGAACCCGAAAAAATAAAACCTTTGTGTTTTATGATGCGCTACCTATTAGCAATACAAGCATATATTTTTCAAAAATTATCTCCCTCACAGGGATTTCAGTTATACTTACTCTGGTGAGTATTGTGACGGGCATTTTATTTCAAACAATGCAAGGATATTTTACTTATGAATTAGGCATGTATTTCACCTATAATTTTGCGATATTATTTCCTTCTTTTATTATGACGATACTGCTTTCGTTCTTTGTGCACGTATTGGTAAACAATAAGTTTTTAGGCCATTTTATCGTCATACTGTTATACATAGGGTTGCCTCTTCTGGTTACTTTGGCTTTCAAAAGCAATAATCCTTTATTGATTTTCGGCCAACCCACTCCTTTTTTTATAAGCGATCTTAATGGTTTTGGACATTATCTCACAGGGATTATATGGCTAAATCTATATTGGATATTAATGACGGCTATACTGATGGTGATCGGTAAAGTATTCTGGACCCGAGGATTCTTTTCTACAGCCAAAGAGCGATTATCGCTGGCCAAACAACGATTAAACGCCAAAACCATAGGGTCTTTTGTAGCCGTAGTACTCGCTTTTATAGCCGTTGCCGGATACAGTTACTATAATCTTAAAGTACTGAATACTATTGAAGACGGAAACTATGCCGAAAAAGTAGATGCCGATGCCGAGAAGAAGTACAGCAAATATATTGGTCAGGCACATCCTCTGGTAACAGATCTTAAGGCCTATATCGATGTGTTTCCAAGAGACCGTAACGTAAAAGCCAAAGGAGATTATAACATTATTAACCCCTACAATACTGCTATCGACACCCTATTGCTCGAAGTGCAATATCCCGGCGCACATACACACTTAGAAAAAGTAGTGTATAACGGGCAAGAGCTATCTCCTGTGATCACAGATTCGGTATACAGAATGTATTTCTACAAGCTGCCCAAAGCCATGCAACCCGATGAAAAGGCCGATCTTACTATCGAAGTAGTTTCAGAAACCAAAGGTTTTGCCAATGGTATGGAAACTCAAGTGCTATACAATGGATCCTTCTTTGATACCCGAATATTTCCAAGATTTCATTATGAACGAGCTCTTGTAGATAATGGCGTACGGGTAAAATATGGTTTAGAAAAACTGGATTACCTGCTTCCGCCCCGCACCGATTCTACTGCACTGAAAAAAAACCTGTTTAATGAAGATGCCAATTATATCAATTTTGAAGCAATAGTAAGCACTGCTGCAGACCAAACAGCATTGGCACCGGGAAAATTGATGAAAAAGTGGAAAGAAAAAGACAGAGCTTATTACCACTACAAACTAGAATCTAAGACCGATCTGTTTTTTAATGTGGTTTCGGCAGCATATGATGTAAAGACATCCAGATGGACCGCTCCAGGTGGAAAAAAAGTAGCTATCGAGATCTACCATTCGCCAAAACATAAACGCAACTTAGCCTATTTTGTTGATGGGATCAAAGTAGCTCTGGACTATTGTTCTAAGAATTTCTATGAATACCCCAACTCGGTGATACGCATCGTTGAGTTTCCGGCACATACTACTTTTGCACAGTCTTTTGTAACTACCATACCCTATTCTGAAGATTTTGGCTTTGCTGCTAATTTTGACAAGGCCGAGGATTTTAATTATGCTTTTAGGGTCACCACTCACGAGGTGGCACACCAATGGTGGGGGCATGTGGTGACCCCTAGTAAAACATCGGGGGCCAATATTATTTCTGAAACCCTGGCAGAATATACATCCCTAATGACTATGAAACATCAATATGGAGAAAATGGGATCAAAAATTTCTTAAAATATTCTTTGGATGCATATTTAAGAGGAAGAGCTTTTAGCTTTAAACCCGAACGATCACTAATCAATGTAGAAACGGGACCTCATATCTGGTATCGCAAAGGATCTATGATTATGTACGAACTTCAGGATATTATCGGCGAGGATAAAATTAATGGTGCGCTGCGAGATTTTATGAATGAATATAAGTTCTTTGAAAAAAGAGTCTATCCTACTTCAGAAAATTTGTTTGACGCTATTTATGAAGTAGCACCAGATTCTTTAAAATATGCAGTAGAAGATGGTTTTAAAAAAATAGTGCTTTATGAAAACCGGGTTACCAAAGCTCATACCAAAAAGCTTGATAACGGCACTTATAAAACCGTCTTTACCGTAGATTCTAAAAAGATCTATTATGATGATACGGGAAAAGAAGAGCGTACCGATGATACCACCAATTATATCGAAGTTGGATTATTTGGTGAAGATATTATTGATGAACAGGAAGTGCCTCTTAAAAACCCATATTATCTAAAACGAAAATGGCTGCAGCCGGGTGAGAATACCTTTACAATAGTGACCGATAAAAAACCGGTGAAGGCGGGGATTGATCCTTATAATAAATTAATCGACAGAAACTCTGATGATAATCTGAAATCTGTAGAAGAAAAATAAGTTTAGTTAATTAAACCCTAAAAACCACAATCGAGAAGCGCTGTTTGATTGTGGTTTTTTATAACTACCCGATAGTAGATATTACACCCCTTTTCCATAATTTATTTTTCAATCCCTGTAACAAATACCTCCAACATACGTCTTCTTTTATATTCGAACTCATCTTCGATAAAGCAACTATTTTAATAAAGATTGCGTTATCCTTTTAAATTTCAGCATATGATATATTCTAAGGCAGTATTGATTTCTTTTTTTATATGCCTGTCGAGCTCGGGGGTAAGCGCTCAAACCATTACTTCCAAAGTAGTAGATAAAAAAACCGGGGAACCTATCCCCTATGCTACCGTTCAAATATCAGAAAACCAGGGGATTATTACCAATGAAGAAGGAAGTTTTAGCTTAAACCTGGACAATTCCCTCTCAGAAATCGATTCTATCTATATCTCCTCTATGGGATATGAAAAAGTGGGGATTGCAGCTCAAAAAACTGCCGACAGTATCATTTATATCGAGCCCAAAGCCATCGAGCTGAAAAGTGTTTTTATCTCAAATAAAAATCTTTCTGTCGATGAGATTATTAATCATGTAAAAGAACGGGTACCCCAAAACTACAGTGCCGATTTGAGCAAAAAAAGGTTGTTTTTCAGACAATCTGAATACAACAACATTAATAAAATGAACATAGAATTCAAAAAATCTACGATAGATGAGCTAAATAAAAAGTTTATTGATAGCATACTTACCATTATCCCGAGAAAGTCGGCTTACTATACAGAAATTCTATCCAACTATTACGGCAACCACGACAAGGCAAAACTGGATATCATTAAAGCTGCAGAACTCTATGACAAAAACAATCTGGGAGATATGGATGCCCTTTCTCAACGAATGGAAGAAATCTTTAAAGCCAATGTAAAACCCGATTCTTACCTAAAAATTAAATCGGGGATCTTTGGCACCAAAGTCCAGGTAGATTCTATACTCGAACAAAACGAAGAAGCATCTGCCACAAAAGAAGACCTGGAAAAGAAAGACTCCAAAAATCCTTTTATTGACTACCGAAAATCTACATTGAAAGGATTATTCTCTAAACTTTTTTTCCAGGAAGATTCGAGATTAAATTTTATCGACAAGGCCGGAAGATATGATTTTGAGTTATTAGATTACACCTATATAAACGATCAGACGGCTTATGTGATTAAGTTTTCGCCCAAAAGAAAGGAAGATTTTAAAGGCACCCTCTATATTAACACCGAAGACTTTGCTGTGATGCGAATGGATTATGAAAATGTAAAGCTGCTAAAAAACTTCAGACTGTTAGGGCTTACCTATAAAATCACCCGATACCGGGGAAAAACAATATTTGTCAAAGGTGCCGATAACAAATATCATCTTAAGTTTCTCGAAAAAACCGTAGGCACCGCATTTGGTGTCGACCGCCCGCTAAAGGTAATAGAAAAGAATAAGCATGTGCCTGGCAGAAATAAACAAAATGAGCTATCCTTAAACATCGATGTTGTAAATACCAATACCAACAAATATGAAGTCGTGGTTTTTAATGCTAAACCGATCACCGAAACAGATTTTAAAAACAGCACAGAAAACAAGGCGATTAAACCGCAATACCTATCCCGATATGACCCCGAGTTCTGGAAAGGATACAATATCATAGAGCCCAACGCTGCTATCAGGCAGTTTACTGTAACTCCTGAAGCTGAGTGATTCCTTATCAATTACCAGGCCCAGGCCTCACAGGTCACCAGGACCTGTGAGGTCTGATGTCTTTTTATCCTGGCCTGCCGCTGGGATGACAAGCTATTCAATCCGCCCGTCCAACAGCTTAATAATTCGAGAGCCATAAGCAGCATTCTTTTCAGAGTGTGTTACTTGTATGATGGTCACCCCCTGGCTGTTTAATTCTTTAAAGATTTCCATGATCTCTTCTCCCTGTTTTGAATTCAGGTTTCCGGTGGGCTCATCGGCCAAAATTAGTTTGGGACTGGCAATAAGGGCTCTTGCCACACCTACCAGTTGTTGTTGCCCACCACTTAGCTGAGCCGGAAAAAGATCTTTTTTACCTACGATATTAAAACGATCCAGGGTATCTGCCACCAACGCTTTACGCTCTGAAGCACTTTGTTTTTTATACAATAAGGGCATCTCCAGATTCTCTCTTACTGTTAGTTCATCAATCAAATGATACGCCTGAAACACAAATCCTATGTATTGTTTATACAGATTAGCACGGTGTTTTTCTTTCAACTGGTGCACGGGTTCCTCCAGAAAAGTATAAGCTCCTTCATTAAAATCATCCAACATCCCGATCACATTGAGCAGGGTAGATTTGCCCGAACCCGATGGCCCCATGATGGTGATAAAATCTCCTTCATGTACCCAAAAATTGATGTCTTTTAATAAGAACACTTTCTGTCCGCCCGAGTGTACCCACTTTGATATATTGTTTAATTGTAATAGCATAATGTATATTTTTAGTTAAAAAAATCCAGACCTGTCAAGGTTTTAAAAACCATACAGGTCTATACTTTGTGAGATTTTTATTCTGTTCTTAGACTCTCAACAGGATTTGCCATCGCCACTCTGATAGTCTGAAAGCAAACTGTTAAAATAGTAATCACAAACGCACTTAAAGCCGCCAGTGTAAATACCCAAATATCTATTGATGTTCTATAGGCAAAATTGGTAAGCCATTCATCTACCAGAAAATAAGCAATCGACGAAGCCAAAAGAACAGAAATCAAGATCAGTTTAGTAAATTCTGACGAAAATAATAATGCCAGTTCTGATGCTTTGGCGCCTAGTACCTTTCTGATGCCTAATTCTTTAATACGCTGTTCTGCAGAAAAAGCAGCCAGTCCAAATAATCCCAAACATGCAATTATAAGGGCCAATAGTGTAAATATATTCAGAACAGTTGCCATTCTTTCTTCTGCCCTGAAGGTGTTTTCAAACTCCTGATCCATAAAACTGTATTCAAACAAAATCGAAGCGTCCATTTGGGTCATTTCTTCCTTGATATCATCAATTAATATCTGAATATCTCTGGTATTTTTGACCGCTTCGGGATTGAGTCTTGCCGATAAAAATGTGCGTCCGCGACCATAATTCCATACCAAATCGTTATGCTGATGTAAAATTACCAATGGGGTGATCTTTTCTTTAACACTGTTGAAATTAAAATCTTTAACTACTCCCAATACTTCGAGTTTATCTTCGTTCTCATTGGTCATCTCCACATATTTGCCTATGGGTGAGTTACTGGCATAGGTCTCTTTTGGGCCCCAGCCCAGTATTTTTACAGCTTCTTCATTTAAGATTACACCGTATTTATCGTTCTTCCGTTCTGGATCAAAATTTCTTCCCGCCAAAAACTCAACACCCAAAACCTCCAAATAATCTCCTTCGGTTCTGAAATCGCTTAGGTTCATCGCAGGATTTTCAGACTCAAAAGCTTTATACCGATCTCCAGACCACACATTGGGTGGTACACCATAGGATTTCCCTACATGGGTAAACGCAGCATTGGATTCTAATTTGTTTTTTAACACCTGGTCGTTTGTTCCTAGTTGTTCGATATTATGAATTTGCAGCACATTATTTTTTATAAGTCCCAAATCCATCGACGAAGTAAAGGCCAGCTGTTTCTGTACAAAAAAGGCGCAAATAATAAGTGCTATTGATATGGTAAACTGAAAAACTACCAATCCGTTTCGCATTCTCTTTCCTTTAAATCCTGCACCTAATTTGCCTTTTAATGTTTCGATAGGCCTGAACCCCGACAGATAAAAGGCCGGGTAGCTGCCAGCCAGAACTCCCAGAAATACAATAAAAGATAGTATGATAACAAGAAATACAGGGTCTGCAAACATAGCTATCAAAGACAACTCTTTTTCGGCGATCGTATTAAATCCATTCAGAAAAAGTTGTGTGAGCAATAAGGCGAGCAGCGTACTCACCAAAACAAAAAGTGTAGATTCTAAGATAAATTGTGTAATCAATCTTTTTCTCTCTGACCCCAATACTTTTCTTATGCCCACTTCTTTTGCTCTTTTAGAAGATCTAGCAGTAGAAAGGTTCATGAAATTAATACTGCACAAGACAAGAATCAAAACACCAATAGCACTGAAAAGTTTCACATACAGTGGATTTCCATTGGGCCCAAAAAAATGAAACCCGGGACTATTTGAAAGATATATATCAGCTAGCGGCTCTAGGTAGAGTTTCCAAGGGTTGCCTGCTGTAAATTCCTCATAAGATTGATTAAAAATACGCTCTGCAGTAGCAGCAGCCCATTTGGGAGGTATCGCCTGAATTTTTTGGGTTAGCGCTGTGATATCTACTCCTTCCTTTACCAAACCGTAAGTAGAAAATCCTGTCCATACCCATAGCCATCCATCGGCTTTCATTTTACCTGCGAGACTGTTTAACGAGGCCAGTATATTAAACTGAAGATGGGATTTTGTTGGTACATTGGCCAGTACCCCGGTAATGGTAAAGGTTTTCCAAGAACCATCGGTTTGTCTTACCTGCAGAGGTTTTTGCATGGGGTTTTCATCTCCAAAATACCGCTCTGCTGTTTCCTGTGTGATCACGATACTGGTTGGGTCTTTTAGCGCTGTTTTGGGGTCTCCCTGCAGGAAGTCGAAAGAAAATATTTCAAAAAAGTTTTCTTCAGCAGCAAAATACTGTTCCTCTTTGAATATTATATTTTCCTCCCCGTCAGTATGCTTTCGTACCGTTTTTGCGCCCATATCCAATATTCTTGTTACCTGCTCAAATTCTGGAGCATCTGCACGCAACGCTACTGCCAAATTTGGTCCGCTGGATGCGTATTGATTGTTCCAGTCTCCCCAAATATCGGGCTGGTTCACTCTATAAATACGGTCTCCTTTTTCATGAAAAGTATCATAGGTAGCCTCATCATATACATACAATCCAATAATGAAACAGGTGGTAATCCCAAGGGTAAGTCCCACAATATTCAGAAAAGCAAATTGCTTTTGCCGGATCATATTTCTCCATATAATTTTGAAATAGTTTTTAAACATGATTTTATTGTTTTACAAGACCCCAAAGGTTTTAAAAACCTTTGGGGTCTTGAGTTCTTATTTATTCTGTTCGCAGGCTATTAACCGGGTTCATCGATGCCGCTCTAAAACTTTTCCAGCCAATGGTCATAAAGGCAATACCCATCGTAATACTGCCGGCCACTATAAATATCCACCATGGTATCTCGATACGGTAGGCAAAATCTTCCAACCACGCATTCATAAGATAAAAACCCAGAGGAAACGCCACCAGAAATGAAATACCCACCAGCTTCATAAAATCGACAGAAAGCATGGCTATTATTTGGGGTACTGTAGAGCCCAATACCTTGCGGATCCCGATCTCTTTAAATCGTTGTTCTGCCGTAAAGGTGATGAGGCCAAATAATCCCAGGCAAGCCACAAAAATGGTGAGCAGAGCAAATATGTTGAGAATAGTCCCCATTTTTTGTTCTTTGAGATAGGTTTGGTTATATAACTCATCGAGCAATCCATAGCTGAAAGGTTCACCGGTATTAAAACTGTTCCATAAATTTTCTGCATTTGCAATCAATCCGGCCATATCGCCGGTCTTTGCCCTAACAATGAGTCCCGAACTTGGTGTATGCAGCATCACCAGCGGATCGATAACTTGATGTAGTGATTTAAAATGAAAGTCTTTGATAATCCCGGTCAATGTATACTTTCTTGTTCCTCCTTCATTGTTGATCATTAATGTGATCGTCTCTCCAATCGAATTATTGGTAAATCCCAAAATCCCGGCTGCTGTTTCATTGATAATTATATGATTGGCTTCTGGACCAAAATCTTTTGAAAAATTCTTCCCGGCTACCAGTTGCATCCCCATAGTTGGAATATATTGATCATCGATCTCATATACAATCGTTCTTCGTATCCCATCTGAATCCTGACCCAAATAAAAGCTCGACATATGCGTATTTGTGGGGCCGGCAGGAATGTGGCCAGACATGGTGACCCCAAATACTCTTGGATCTTTGCTTAATTGTTCTTTAAAAACCTTTTCATTAGTACCAAGCATCCAGGAATCTCTTAATACCAACATCTGATCTTTTTCATAACCAATATCCTTATCCATAATAAAGGTCATTTGTTGATCTACCACCAGGGTGGCGATAATGAGTCCGGCAGATATGATAAATTGAAAAACAACCAAACCACTTCTTAACCCTTTGGTTTTACCTGTGTTTATGAATTTATTTTTTAGAACAATAATCGGTTTGAATGAGGAGAGGAAAAAAGCAGGATAGCTTCCTGCCAAAAGGCTAATAAAAATGCCGGATATCAAAAAATAAAATAAGACTTCAGGATTTAAAATATATGCTGTTTGCAACGTCTTACCAGATACGTTATTAAATAATGGAAGTGTAATAATAACGATTACTAATGCCAAAAGCATCGCTATTGCAGTTGCAATAAATGATTCGGTTAAAAACTGCCTGATCAATTCGCTTCTTGATGACCCCAGTACTTTTTTTACCCCTACTTCTTTGGTTCTTTTTGATGCCGCTGCGGTAGACAGGTTCATAAAATTAATACAGGCAATAAGTAGTATAAATATCGCAATAGCACTAAAAATGTACACTGTTTTAATATCTCCCCCGGGTTCGATATTAGAAACATCGGCAAAGTCTGAATATAAATGAATATCGGTAAGAGGTTGCAAAAACAAACCGACCTCGTTGTCTTTTGTAAATTCTTCATAAGTGACCCCCATGGCTTTTTGTATCTGGGGCCCCATATACTTTTTGACAATATTTGGTAATTTACGCTCTGTTTTTTTTGGGTCGGCCCGTGGATCGAGCAATACATAAGTATGATATCCAGACTCTATCCACCGGGGTTCTTTGGCGCCTGCAACACCTTCCATAGACCCGAAAGCATCAAAATGAAAATGAGAATTATCGGGGACATTATTAATGACTCCTGTAACTTTAAATTGTTGTTTCCATTCTTTAAAATCCAATATTTTTCCTAGCGCATCTTCGTTTCCAAAGTATTTGGATGCCAGCTCTTGGGTGATAACGATGGTATTGGGCTCGGTTAAAGCGGTTTTGGAATCTCCTTTGATAAATGCCAATGTAAATACGTCAAAAAAATTAGCGTCTACATAGGCAAATGTATGATCTCTGAAGGTGTTGTTTTGATAGGTAATCTGTGGAGAGCCCTGTTGCTGAATGCGGGTGGCTTTGAGTACCTCTGGAAATTCTTCCTGCAAGGTATTCCCCACCGGACCCGGAGTAACAGCCTCTTTAATCACTTCTCCATTGATTTTACCCTTAAGCACTACTCTCGCAATGTGATCTGCATTTTTATGATACCGATCATAACTTAACTCGTCTGCTACAAAAAGAAAAATGATCAATGCAGTTGCGATTCCTATTGCCAGACCTATGATATTAATTGTAAACAGTGCCTTGTATTTTAAAAGGGTTCTCCAGGCAATTTTTATGTGATTGGTAAACATGATTTTTTGTTTTAATATGTATATTTATTTCAGACCTGTCAGAGATACTGAAACAAGTTCAGCACAAGCCTGACAGGTCTGGTACTACTTCTCACTCATCTCTAAGTGCCTCTACAGGATTTCTATTTGCCGCTGCAAAACTCTGCCAACTTACTGTAAGCAGGGTAATCCCCAATGCCATTATTCCTGCCAGACCGAAGATCCACCAGCTGATGTTTGTTTTTATGGCAAAATTCTCCAGCCACGAATTCATGATGTACCATCCTACCGGAATCGCTATGATAAAAGCAATACCCACCCACTTAACAAAATCGATATTCAATAGTTGCAGGATCTTAAGAATACTGGCACCATTTACTTTACGAATCCCGATTTCTTTTTTACGTTGCAGACAGGTATAGGAAGTTAATCCGAACAATCCTAATGAGGCAATAAAAATGGCCAATGCGGTAAACACATTAAACGCATAGCCAAATCGGGTATCCTCATCATATTGTGCCTGAAATTTTTTATCGATAAAGGTGTAGTTAAAAGTACTTTCGGGAAATACTGATGTCCAAACTGCCTGCAACTGTGCCACTGCTTCCTGGTATCCTGAAGTTGTGTTGACATTCGCATTCAGCTTTACCATCAAGTTCTCTTTGGTAAGTGCATAACGCATCATCATGGGTTGTATAGGAGTTTTTAAACCAAAATGATGGTAGTCTTTGATGACTCCGAGAATATTCCACTCCCTGTCCCAAAATTTTACTTTTTGATTTACGGCTTCTTTTGGATTGGCAATGCCTATTTCGCGGGCAAATTTTTCATTAATGATAATGTCTTCATTATTATAATTTTCTGCACGAGGCACAAAGGTTTCTCCTGTTAGGAATTCAATACCCATCAAATCAAAATAACCGGGTTGTATTTCATAATTATACCAAACTTTATTTCCTTCTTCGGTACCGTCGGGATAGGTGATTCCCATAAAAGAGGATAAATTTTCATACCCATCCCCGGGATAGGTTTGTGAAACTGTTACTTGTTCTACTGCTGGTATTTTCTGGAGCTCCTGAAAGAGGGTCATAAAATCCTGAATCAATACCGAATCTTGCTTTTTAGCCAAAATCTCACCTTTGATCGCTACTACATTCTTCAAATCTGAACCTATAGGTTGCTCCTGCATGAAGCTGATTTGCCTGGTCACTACTATGGTACCAATCAACAATACGATGGTTGCCAAAAATTGTGTAATGATCAGACCTTTTCTTATATGCAGCCCCCCGGCAGAGGTTCGTAGTTTTCCTTTTAACGCCCTTGATGGCGAATAGCTGCTAAGCAATATAGCCGGATATACTCCTGCGAGTACCATTCCTAAAAGAAGCACCCCCAGAACAGGTAATAAATTGGCTAACTCACTTAACTCAAATGACATTGATTTTCCTGTAAAGGAATTATACAACGGAAATACGATACTTGCTGTTAAAACGGCCAGCACGATTGCCAGCATATTTAGAATAATTGACTCTAATAATGACTGAAATACCAACTGACGTTTTTGTGCTCCGGCTACTTTTCTGATTCCTATTTCTTTGGCTCGCTCTAAGGATTTTGTGGTTGAAAGATTGATATAATTTAACCAGGACAGCATTAAAATAATAAAGGCTATGGCTGTTAGAAAGGTAATACGTGTAGCACTTCCATTTACTTCGGCTTCATAGGGTTTGTTGGAGTATAGATGAATATCTTCGATAGGTTCTATATTGTGTCGCTCATCTGGGATATCTTCAAAATCACTTGCTTTCACCTTGTTTTGAAGAGCAGCCATATGGGTATTGGGAGCCAATTTCAGATAGGTATAATACACATTGTTATTCCAATTGAGTTCTTTGTTGTTATCACTTATCGCATCCCAACCCATCATGGTTTTATACGACAGCAAATAATTTATTTTAAAGTGTGTATTTTCGGGAATATCTTTCATAATACCTGTTACCGTAACCAAAACAGGGCTTCCCCGAAAAACTGTAATGGTTTTACCCATAGGGTCTTCGTTACCAAAAACATGCTGTGCCACGGTTTCTGTCAACACAATACTATTGGGCTCTTTCAGTGCTGTTTGCACATCCCCTTTCAGTAAGTTTTGATTAAAAATCTTAAAATAACTGGGGTCGGCGATGCAACTATTATTTATTTCTATTACGCGATCCTCTATCTTGAAGGTAGTTTCCTCCAAACGGTAAAAACGCACATAATCCAGCACCTCAGGAAACGCTTCTTTTAGTGTTGGCCCAATCAAATTATAGGTTTGTGCATCACCTGGCACAAAGGTGTCTCCTTCGAGATAATCCATATACACCCGGTATACCTGTTCTGAACCTTCAAACTGGTCATAACTACGCTCATAATTCACATATACCATAATTAAAATAAAAGACGCTATGCCTATGGCTAACCCAAGAATATTGATAAAAGAATACAGCTTATGCTTTAACAGATATCTAATGGCTATTTTAAAATATAAAGTGTACATAACGTCTTTCTTATGGTTTTTTGATGGAGGGTGTGGTTTTCTCCTTTAGGATTTCAAATGCTTTTACAATAACAGAATCCGATTTGTTTTCGATATCTGAAACGGGATTCAATGCTTCAATATGAGGTTTGACTCCTTTGCCTTCGTAATTTTTCATATCGGCCGAAAAGTATTGTTGGTGGGATAAGGTGGCTATCCATTTATTGGGTAGCCTGAAATCATCCATATCCGAAAAAATTCCCCGCGTATAATCTCCCAAAATAGTCACATGTGGAAGTTCTTTTATTGCCAGAGCAAAGACATCTGCGGCACTGGCGGTATAATCGCTGGTGAGCACAACAACTGGTTTTATAAATTGCTGCTTTCCGGTGGGTTTGAGATACCATGTTTTTAATGGGGTAAACTCATTTGTGCCTTTTTTCCTGGTTTTTTTATAATGTCCCACCCGAGTTTTGTCTGCAAATCTTCCGGCAATTTCATAAGATACTTCATCATCGCCACCACCATTGAAACGTATGTCTATGATTACTCCTTTTTTATCTTCAAAGGCATTCATTGCGCGGCTCAGGATACTTTTTAATTTGCCGTTACTAAGTCCTTGCATAGATTGTACCCCTAAATAGCCATACTGATCTGAAACCGAATACCGAATCAATCCTTTTTCATTTTCAAAATCTGAAAACCCATATTGTTGTAAGGTTGTATCTGATACTTTAAGGAGATCATATAGGTTGGGCGATTTCTTTTTTGATTTTGAAAACTTTTCCAACATTCTGGTGGGTGCAGCATTTTCGTTTAATCGTACTATTTTTCTTTTTTTACCGAACTCAATAAGATTCACATGATCATCTTTGAGTTCGTTGATCATCTGGCTGCATATTTCAAAAAGAGCATCGTTGGTTGTTTGCTCATTGATCATAGAGCGATATTTACCATACACGGCGTTCCAATCTACATTTTTCAACTCAAAATTGGCATAGCGTATATTGAACTCTGACCATAGTTTTTCAAAATTCTTTATGGGTGCATCCACCGTATTCTCCTGAGCAATTATCGCATGTTTAGCACATAGTATGAATGCTACCAGGAATATTTTTTTATGAAGGAGTCTTTTCATCGGTTACTTCTATTGTTTTTCTATAAGTTAGACCTGTCAGGTTTTTAAAACCTGACAGGTCTAGTGTTTTATTTATTCAGTCCGCAAACTTTTTACCGGATTTTGCAAAGCCGCTTTAATAGTTCCAAAACTGATGGTTACCAAAGCAATGCTTAAGGCTAATAATCCAGCCGCAACAAAAAACCAAACGCTTAATTCCATGCGATACGAATACGCTTCTAACCATCGATTGGAATACCACCAGGCGACAGGAACAATCATAACAAAGGCGATGAGGATTAGTTTGATGAAATCTTTGGCAAAGAGTACCATCAATGAAGCTATACTAGCTCCTACTACCTTGCGTACGCCTATCTCTTTGGTACGTTTATTAACTACCAGCAGCGAAATCGCCAGTAACCCAATACAGCTTAGTATGATGGCTATGATAGCTCCACTGGTAATTATGGTGATCATAGTTTTTTCTTTTTTAAAAGTTCTATCGATATTCTCATCAAGAAAAGAACCCAGAAATTCAGCATTCGGTTCTAGTTGTTCCCATGTTTTTTTTATCACATCATATGTTTGGGAGATATTGGTAGTTGCTATTTTGAAATATGCATAACGTACGTCTTTTTGATTTGTCATAAATAAAGTCATGGGTTCTATTTCTCTATTCAATTTCCTGAAATTATAGTCCTGCACCACCCCAATAACAGTATGTTTTATACTGTCATTTAATACTGCGAGTTGTTTTCCTAATGGATTGGTTTCCTCAAGCTCTTTGGCCATAGCTTCATTGATCACTGCCGACAAGCTATCTGTAGCAAAATTTGGATCGAAGGATCTTCCTGTGAGTAGTTTAATATCCAGTGTTTCTATATAATCATAATCTACTACAAACATATGCGTCTCAACCTGGCGGTTCTTATAATCAAAGCCTAATGTGCTCGTAAATCGACTTCCGTCTTTTCCTCTGCCCAGACTCCTGTCTGAAGCAGTAATACTCATAATATCGGGTCGACTTTTCAACGCTTCTCTCAAAAGATTCACTACTTTATAGCCCTCTTTTTTTCCATTTAATGGTAAAGAAATCACTTGCTCTTTATTAAAACCCAGGTCTTTGGTGCGCATATACTGCAGTTGCCCCCATAATACAAAACTACCACTCATTAATAAGATCACAATAGCAAATTGAATGATCATCAATACATCACGTATCTTGTCTCGGCCATTGATTTGTACTTTCCCTTTGAGTGCTTGTAACGTTCCTAGTTTGCTGAGTAGCAATGCCGGATACCCCCCGGCGATCAATGTTATAATCAAGAAAATCAAAACAAAAACTACTCCCGTAATTACAGATAAAGTATTATTAAAAGTGGCACCTGTATTAAATAGGGATTTGAAATCTTTTAACAACAAAACACTTAAAAGCGTTCCCAAACATAAGGTTGCCAAGAACACCAAAATACTCTCACTCCAAAATTGGAAAAACACATGTTTTTTGGCTGCGCCCAGGGTTTTGCGCATCCCTATTTCCTGCAGCCTCGATGTACTTTTTGCAATACTCATATTGATGAAGTTCACACAGGCAATAAAAAGCAGCAGTAAAGCAATTCCTAAAATGATATATGGCAACGTTCTGCTTACAATGGCTTTGCCCCCCTGATAATTGGTAAAATAAGTGTCTTTAAAAGGGTGTAATTTTAATTGCACATATTGTCCGTTTTCATCGGCCAGTGCTCCGTCTCGCATAACATTCTCAATATCTTCTTTGAAATGCAGGTTTGCAAAAGCCTGTGTAGCATTTTCAAACTGAGGTACCGAAACTCCTTCCTGAAGCTGCATATATACCAGGTGATTTGTATGATCCCATCGATCCTTAAGTCGCTCATACCTCGGGGAATTCTTAATATTGGCCACGATCTCAAATTCGATGCTGCTATTGGCCGGGATATCTTTTAAAACTGCAGTAACGGTAAAAGGTTGTTTTTTTCCATTCAGCAACAGGTGTACTGTTTTCCCTATTATATCGGTAGTACCAAAAGTAATATTTGCCGCTTTTTGAGTCATTACCACAGTGTTTCCCTCCTTAAGGAGCTGGCTGTGATCCCCTTTTTCTAAGGGAAAAGAAAACATGGTAAAAAAATCGGGATCCACCCAATTTATGTCCATTGTAAGTTCCTTTTCTTTGTATAAGAGTAGTACATTTCCATCGAGATACCTTGTTATTTTATGAACTCCCGGTACTTCTTCTTGTATTGCAGGAGTGAGCGGCATAGGATTTGACGTATTGATTTCTACGCCTTCGGGTATTTGCCAAGAGGTGTATACCTGGTATATTGCATCTTTGTTTTTATGAAAATTATCATACGAAAGCTCAAAAAAAGCGGCCATACTTAATAATATAGAAACTCCAAATGCAATGGATAGGCCGATAACATTCAACAATGTAAAGGCTTTGTTTTTCCATAAATTCCGCCAGGCGATTTTGATATAATTCTTAAACATAACTGTTCGTTTTTTGATACTGAAACGCGTCAGCACTGATTGATGATTTATTCGGTTCGCAAACTTTTTATAGGATTAGCGGTTGCCGCCCGAATTGCCTGATAGCTTATGGTTATTAATGTAATAATCGTAATCCCGCCAATGGCAAAGGCAAAGACCCACCATTCTATCGTAATTCGATATTGATAATTTTCTAACCAATTATTCATAAAATACCATGCTAACGGAGTAGCAATGATCCCTGCAATGAAAATGAGCTTAAAGAAATCCTGGGTAAACAACAGTAAAATATCACTGATCTTTCCTCCCAGTACTTTGCGAATTCCTATCTCTTTAGTTTTTTGCCCCACAAAAAATGAGATGATACCATATAGCCCGAGACAGCTAATGAAAATGGCTAAACCAGAAAACAATTTCGACAGCGATAAAAAACGTTGTTCCTCTTCATATTCTTCTGCTACGCGCGCATCCAGAAATTTAAAGTCATAGATGTATTTTGGGAAAGCCTCTTTCCAGCGTTCTTCAATACCCGATAAGGATACCTCGGCATTTTGGTTACTAATTTTTATAGCCATCTCTCTATAGTACTGTACTTCGGGAGCAATAAATATCGGCGCTATTCCTTCATGAAAATTCTGGTCGTGAAAATTTGCAATGACACCTACTATTGAGGCTTGTATATCACCCCCGTTAATCGCTATTTGTTTGCCAATCAGCTCTTCAGACGAGGCCAAATTCAGTTTTTGCGCTAGTTTTTCATTTACCACCACTTCGGTAATCGAGTCATATACATTAAAATTACGGCCGGCTACCAACTCGAGGCCAAACGTTTCGAGATATTCTTTATCGGAAAATTTTGCGGAAATTGAAAATTCTTCAGATTCTGTTCGATTATCATAACGTATGGCAGTCCCCCATCGATTATATGCTCCTCCCGGAGAAGCCATACAAGCCGTAGTGCTTATCACTCCTGGAATTTGCTTCATGCGTTCCTGTAACCCTTGCAATTTGATCAATTCTATATCTTCAGGAATTTCTACCATGACCATGGCTTCTTTATCAAAACCCAGATCTGCGTTAACAGCATAATTAATTTGCCTTCCTATAATAACTGCTGCTACAATGAGCACCATAGAAATGGCAAATTGGGTAGTTAACAGAATTTTACGTGGAAGTTTTCCACCGGTATCTCTTTGAGTCAACTTGCCTTTGAGGGCCAGCGTAGGAAGGATTCTTGCCAACACAACTCCCGGATAACTGCCGGCAAAAAGAGAAATGCACAGTACCAGCCCAAATATAAAAGCAATGAACTTACCATGTAATACCGATGCTATAGAGATATGTAGTTCAAAAAGTTCATTAAAAAACGGGAGTGCTAATGTTGCCATGACCAATCCAACCATCATAGCAAACAGACTGATAATTAATGTCTCTGAAATAAATTGCCAGAAAAGATGCTGTTTAAAACTTCCCAATACCTTTTTGATCCCTATTTCTTTGGAACGGGTGTAGGCCTGTGCAGTGGAAATATTGATAAAATTGATACACGCTATGGCAATGATAAAAAACCCTATCAATGCAAAAATCCATAGTAAATTGCTGTTGATGCCTCCTTCATATCGATGGTCAAAATGAACTTTTTCTAATGGCTGAAGTTTATACCGATGTACATTTTTACTTTTAGTGCGATGTTTTGTAACCAGCTGGATCAACGTTTCTTCAATCTGTGCGATATTCTGGTTGGGATGCAGTAATGTAAAACACTTCAAACTACTGTTAATACCTCCCCAGGAATCACTTGACGCAAAGTCATCATAACTTTTAAGTGTCGTATAAGAGAAGAACAATGTACCTTTTATCACTGTATTGTGAGGCAGATCTTTAAGCACACCTATTACCTCTATCGTTTCTTTATTTTCTGAGAGTATCGTTTTACCCAGTGGATTGTGATCGCCAAACATTTTTTTTGAAAAACTTTCAGTGATATATACCGTATTGGGTTCATGTAACGTTCGATCCCCCAGCTTTTCAAGTAATGGAAAATTTAAAATCTCAAAAAAATCAGGTTCTGCAAAGACAATATCCTCCAGATAACGTTGTGAGGTATAACTGTCCGTTCCGTTAATCAGCCATTGATCTCTTATGTAAATCCTGGCAACTTTCTCGGCATACTCATAATCGGTCATAAAACCTTTTGCAAAACCCGGGGGTGCCGCCGCTGTATAACCAATATCGTCACGATGTTGTTCGGTAACTACTCTGTAAATACGATCAGAATTGTTATGGAAATTGTCAAACTGTAAATGATAGTTTACAAACAAAAAAATAACAATGGCACACCCAAAACCCAGTGCCAGCCCCAGAATATTGATAAAGGCAAATACTTTTCTTTTTCGAAGATTTCGCCAGGCGATTTTCAAATGATTTTTAAACATAACTGTTTGTTTTTTTGATCCGCCACCGGCGGACAGGTTGATTTATTCGGTACGTAGGCTTTTTACCGGATTGGCTGCAGCGGCTTTAATCGCCTGAAAACTAACCGTGAGTATGGCAATTATTACAGCAATAAGTCCTGCCATACCAAATATCCACCAGTCTACCTCTATTCTATAGGCATACCCTTGCAGCCATTGGTGCATAGCATACCAGGAAAATGGGGTGGCCACTACCATAGCAATTACAACTAATCGTATGAAATCTTTCGACAATAATCTGGCAATGCTAGATACCTCGGCACCCAACACTTTTCGAATCCCAATTTCTTTGGTTCGCTGCATAGCGCTGTAGGTAGCCAATCCAAACAATCCTAAACAAGCAATTAAAATTGCCAAACAGGAAAATAGAGTAAAAACCCTTTTAAATCGACCATCTGCCTTGTATTGCTTATTAAAGGACTGGTCTAAAAAACTATACAAAAATGGGCGATGAGGTACAAGAGATGACCATTTTTCTTCTATTTGTGCGATAGTATTTGTCAAATCCTGGGATTGTACTTCGAGGGTAAAATATCTGCTACTGAATGGTTCGAAACGAAGGGATAGCGGTTCTACTTTTCGATGTAATGAGAGATAATTAAAATCTTTGGTTACCCCGATCACTTCACCTTCTTTTCCCCATTGAGAAAATCGTTTTCCGATAATGGCTTCCGGGTTGGTATATCCGTATTGTTTTGCAGCCGCTTCGTTAATCACCAGCGATGAGATGGTATCTGCCGGAAAATCCCTGGAATAGGGTCTTCCTGCCACCATTTCTAATCCAAAATGGGGAATAAAGTCTACATCGACTTCAAAAAGCGCAGGACTTTGAAGTTCCATCTCGCCTTGGGGTGTTTCGATAAAGGTCCCCGCATGCGGAAAATACCCTCCGGGTATACTACGAGATGCAGTTATCGAACGCACATCGGCAAGTTCTAAAAGGTTGTCTTTAATTGTGGTTAAATGACTCAAAACTTGCTGATCATAATTAAAATCAATAACCAACATATGCGCTCTGTTGAAACCCAGGTTTTTGTTTAGCATATACCCCAGCTGTGAATACACAATGGCGGTACTGGCAATAAGCGCAATTGACAGGCTAAATTGAAAAACTACCAATCCTTTTCGTAGGGTGGTTCCTTTGGGAGAGGTTTTAAAAATTCCTTTTAGTACGTGAGCTGGCTTAAAACTAGACAGAATAAATGCCGGATATACCCCCGACAAAAACCCGGTAAGCAAAACGGTTATGATATACATCAGTAGCGTATGTGTGTCAAAAATATCATTTATGGCAAAGTCTTTTCCGGTAAGCCCGGACATCGATGGAAGACTCAAAATTACAATGATAATTCCAATAACTGCAGCAAATAGGACCAGCATAAAAGATTCGCCCAGGTATTGAGATACCAGTCCTTTTTTTTCTGCACCGATTACTTTGCGTACCCCCACTTCTTTTGCTCTTTCCAGAGAACGTGCCGTAGTAAGATTCATAAAATTAATGCACGCGATGACCAGGATAAAAATACCGATGACCGCAAATACATAAATATTAGAAAGACTGCCTGTGATCCCGGGTTGTCTTGCCGCCTCTGAATATAGATATGCCTCCTCCAAAGGTTCGAAAGTAATATGGTAATACTCTTCAAAATCTGAAGGCAGGTGACGCGCTAAAAAATCCGGTATTTTAGATTGAAATACCTCAGGATCGAACTGCTTGGGTACCAAAAAATAAGTATAAAAATCAACATATCCCCAAACCCCGAAGATTCCTTCCCGGGATTGCCTGAAAGAACTCATAGACATCAAAATATCGAACGTAAAATGTGAGTTTGAGGGAATATCCTTTATAACCCCTGTTACCGTATAGGTTCCCTCGTCGGCACGTCCTCCGGTTCGTCCTCCTTCTATGGTCTTGCCCATGGGGTCTTCATTTCCAAAATATTTTTTAGCGGTGCTTTCTGTTAAAACTATTGAGTACGGAGCCTTCAGAGCTGTTTTAGGATTTCCTGAGATTAAGGGCCAACTGAATACATCAAAAACAGTTTCATCCACAAAAAAACAATTGCTTTCCTGAAAAGCCTTTTCTTCATGAGTAAGAAGGATGTCACACCGACCAGAAAACTGCACGGTTTCAAGCACTTCTGAAAAATCAGATTTCAAAGCTGGCCCAACGGGGGCATTCCCCCAAATCCATGTAAATTCTTCATTTTCAGGATCTCCGTGATGAACCACTCGATAGATACTATCACTGTTGGAATGATACTGATCATACGAGAGTTCATGGCGAACAAACATGGCTATCATGAGAAAACATGCCATTCCTATAGCCAGCCCTCCAATATTAATAGCAGCATATCCCTTGTTCTTCAAGATATTTCTCCAGGCGATTTTGATATAATTTTTAAACATAACTGTTCGTTTTTGGCGATTTATTCAGTTCGTAAACTTTTCACAGGATTCACTATGGCAGCTTTGATACTTTGATAGCTTACTGTCATTATTGATATTACTACCGCAAGCAAAGCGGCCATGATAAATACACTCCACCCCATTTCTATTCGGTACGAAAAGTCTTCCAACCACCTATTCATAGCATACCACCCTAAGGGTAGTGAAATGAGTATGGCGATCCCTACCAGCTTTAAAAAATCTATAGTAAGTTTGTATGTTATTTGATTTACACTGGCTCCCAATACTTTTCGTATACCTATTTCTTTGGAGCGCCGTTCTGCATTGAATGCTGCCAAACCAAATAAACCAAGACAGGCTATAAAAATAGAGAGCAATGTAAATATGATAAAAATGCGACCCAACCGCTGTTCTGCTTGATAAGTAGTATTGAAAGAATCATCCATAAAATAATAATTGAAAGGTTGCCCGGGTGCTACGGTGTTCCAGATTTTTTCGATGGCTGCTATGGTTTTTGAAAAATCTCCGGCATTGAGTTTTACCAGCATTCTTTTTGAATTATCTCCTAAAAGAAGACTCGTACCATTAATAGTATTTCTTAATGATTCGAAATGGAAGTTTTTGACAACACCCACAACAGTATAATATTTTCTGTTCTTTACCTCCATGTGTTTAGGGTGATTGCTCAATCGCATACCAATGGCCTCTTCGGGTTCTATCTCCAGCATAGCTACTGCAGATTCGTTCAAGATAATACCGGTAGAGTCGGTAGGAAACCGCCGGTCAAAATCTCGCCCGGCAATAATTTCTAAACCCAATGTAGACACATAATCATGGTCTATTCTCCATTTCCCGAATATCACACCTGCATGAGATTTCATCTCTCCCTCTGTAAAAAAGTTAACCGTATTGCGTGCAGAAGGTGTAGGCAAAAAACTACTCAATGATGTATTTTTTACTAGCCCTAATTGTTGTACTTCCTGTTTAAAAGACGCTATTTGATTTCCAGCTGCATCGGCATCATCTATCACTAAGATTTGATCTTTTTGATAACCGAGATCTTTATTTTGAATATACCTCAACTGCTGAAAAACCACCAAAGTACCTATGATTAAAAAAACCGATATCGCAAATTGAAACACCACCAATGAATTTCTGATATTTCCACCCCCAACATTACTAAGGCCACTGCCCTTAAGCACTTTAACCGGAATAAATCTCGATAGAAAAAAAGCGGGGTAAGCACCAGAGAAGAGCCCTAGTATAAAAGTAGCAGCAACCAATATTAACCAAAAAACAGGGTTGCCGAAAGATATGGAAATGGCTTTCCCTGAAAGGTCATTGAAAAAAGGCAAAGCAATAGTGGCCATAACGATAGCGAGTAAAAGAGATACAAAAGAAACCAATCCTGCTTCGGTTAAAAATTGTTTGATAAGACCAAATTTGTTTGAGCCCAGTGTTTTACGAATACCCACTTCTTTAGCTCTTTTAAGGGAATGTGCTGTAGATAAATTCATAAAATTGACACATGCCAATAATATCAAAAAGAAGCCAATGAAGGATAATATATACACATTTTGAATATCGCTATTTGGACCAAATTCGTCTTCTCTATCGTAATCATGTAGATGAATATCTGTCAAGGCCATAGCGCTCCAAACCAGAGAATCCCCTGAAGCTTTGCGATCTTTTCTAAACTTTTCTAAGGTCATACTAGGGTCAAAAGTCTGAATCCATGGAATCATATAGGTTTCATAAATAGTCCCCAAAGGGGTTTGTAAACTTTCGATATTGGCCGAAGGTATAAGCTTAATAAATGTGTGAAAATTCCAATTACTCCATTTAATACTCTCTGCATCTTTATAACTAGCCATAGCAATAAAAACACTGTAATTTCTTAAAAAAGAGTTCTTAGGCATATCGTCTATCACTCCTGTAATGGTATAGACCTCTTCATTATCCAATAATAATCTCTGCCCCAAAGCCTCATTGATTCCAAAATGCTTTTCGGCTGCGGTCTTGGTTAAAATCAGAGTATTGGGTTCTTTTAATGCCGTTTTGGTATCCCCGACAAGCAGGTCCAATCCAAACATAGTAAAGAAAGTCGCATCTACCCCCATAACATATTCTTCTTTTACGTTTTGGTCGGTATCGGTTTTTCTAAGAAGTTTACTGCTGGTATTCCTAAAACGAGTGACCATTTCTATTTGTTCATAATCTCGCTTTAAGGTGGGTCCCAAAGGAGCAGCTACAGAGGCGTATTTGTTAGTTTCGCCACCATTTGTATTGTCGATATTTATACGATATATGCGGTTTGCATCTGCAAACATGGTATCAAAACTCAACTCATCATATATATACAACGAGATAAGTAAGCCTCCTGCCATACCAATAGCAAGACCAAATGTATTGAGGAATGTAAAAAAGGGTTGCTTTTTAAAATTTCTCCAGGCGATTTTAATGTGATTTTTAAACATAACTGCTCGTTTTTTGATCTGCCAAAGGCCGACAAGTTGATGATTTATTCTGTTCGCAAACTTTTTATGGGGTTTACAATCGCTGCTTTAATACTTTGGTAGCTCACTGTCAATACTGAAATAACCACAGCCAAAAAAGCCGCTAAGACAAATACGCTCCAACCGATTTCTATACGATACGAAAAGTCTTCCAGCCATTTATTCATAGCATACCATCCTAGCGGAAGTGAAACAAGTATTGCTACACCAACTAGTTTAAGAAAATCGATAGTTAGCCTATATGATATTTGGGATACACTAGCCCCCATAACTTTTCTTACGCCTATTTCTTTGGTTCGTTTTTCTGCATTGAATGCTGCCAGACCAAATAAACCAAGACATGCAATTATAATAGATAGTATTGTGAAGACTACAAAAATACTCCCTAATCGTTGCTCTGCTTGATAGGTACTATTAAAAGATTCATCCATAAAATAGTAATTGAAAGGTTGGCCAGGAGCCACTTTACTCCACTTTTTTTCGATGTTTGTAATGGTATTTGAGAAATCTCCGGCTTTTAATTTTATGGCCATTTTGCCTGTACGATCCCCCAAAGAAAGACTTAGAGGTCCAATATCATCTTTTAGCGATTCATAATGAAAATTTTTCATCACACCTATAATTGTGAAAACCGGGTCATTCTCTGCTCCTCCTATCCCTCGTGATAATTTTCTACCAATGGCTTTTTCTGGTTGCACACCCATAATTGCTACAGCAGATTCGTTTAAAATTATGGCTGTAGAATCTGTACTAAACTGTCGATCAAAGTCACGTCCTGCTATAATTTCTAGCTTTAAAGTAGATATATATTCATGATCCACCCTCCAGCTTTGCATTTGTAAGGCTTTATCTTCTGATAGCACTCCATCTATATTGTATGAATCATCAGATCTGTTTGATGGGGTTGGTAAAAAGCTACTTAATGTGGTACTTTCTACTTGCCCTAGTTGTTGGACTTCTTGTTTAAAAGATTGCACTTGATTTCCGGCTGCATACACATCATCTATAATTAGAATTTGATCTTTAGTATACCCCAGATCTTTACTTTGAATAAATTTCAATTGCTGAAAAACCACTAGTGTACTTATGATCAAAAAAACAGAAATAGTAAATTGAAAAATAACCAAAGAGTTTCTAATACCACTACCTCCTACATTACTAAGGCCACTGCCCTTAAGCACTTTAACAGGAGCAAACTTAGACATAAAAAATGCAGGATAACTACCAGAAAAAAGGCCTAATAAAATTGTTGCAATAAGTAAAATCAACCAAAAAACCGGATTAGTAAATGGTATAGAAATGTCTTTACCCGATAGTTCATTAAAAAAAGGTGTAACTATTACTGCGATTACAACTGCAAATACTAGTGAAATGAAAGCGATTAAACCAGATTCTGTTAAGAATTGTTTTATGAGATCTACTTTATTAGAACCAAGTGTTTTACGAACGCCAACTTCTTTAGCTCTTTTAAGGGAATGAGCTGTTGACAAATTCATGAAATTAACACTTGCCAATAGGATAAGAAACAAACCAATAAAAGAAAGAATATAAACATCCTGAATCTCGCTATTCGTACTTATTTCGGCTACTCTATTAGATGACAAATGTATGTCCTTTAATGGTATAGTACTATATTTTAAATGATTACCTTCTCGTTTTAAACTTTCGAGTGTCAAACTTGGATTAAATGTCTGTACATATGGAATCACATATTTTATAAGAAGTGACTGTAAAGGAGCTTGAAGATCTTCAATAGCTGCTCCCGGCATAAGTTTAATAAAGGTATTGAAATTATTGCTCCCCCATGCTACACTTTTTGCTTCATCATAGCCTTCCATGGCCATAAAAACACTGTGATTTCTAAGAAACGAGTTTTTTGGAAAATCATCTATTATACCCGTAATAGTATAGGTATCGGTATTATTTAGTATCATACTTTGACCTAATGCCTCTTTTAATCCAAAATGTTTTTCTGCTGCCGTTTTGGTTAAAATTAAAGTATTGGGTTCTTTTAACGCAGTTTTAGGGTTTCCAGCCAATAAATCCATGCCAAACATCTCAAAAAAATTAGCGTCTACATATGTAGATTGAGGCTCTTTTACATTGAGTTCTGCATTGCTTTTTTTAATGAGTATACTACCCCATGTTCTAAATCTGGTTGCACTTTCTATCTGTGAATAATCATTTACCACCGTAGCAGCCAGAGGAGCTTGTACTACTGCAAATTTTTGATCTTGGCCACCAAACTTTATATCAACATTTACTCTATGAATACGATCTGCATCTGCAAACATGGTATCATAGTTTAGCTCATCATAAATGTATAGAGATATGAGCAATCCCCCAGCCATACCAATGGCAAGTCCAAAAGTATTAAGGAATGTAAAAAAAGGCTGTTTTTTAAGGCTTCTCCAGGCTATTTTTAGATGGTTTTTAAACATAACTGCTCGTTTTTGATGTGCCTAAAGTGTTTCAGGCTCTGTTGATTTCGTTTTTTGATATGACTGACCTCGCTTTAATTTATTTTATGAATGGTTGCCTCTCCTATGATGATTCCGCGATGCACTGAAGGATTTCCGTTGTAGGCAACCGTAGCTTCGCCAAAGGCAGTGACCTTCAGCTTATCTTTTACATGAATTCTAAAAGTGCTTTCGCCGTAGGCGGTAATCTTAGTGTTGTTTGTATTCAAGCCCAGTGTGTTAATTTGGCCTTCTCCATAAACCGTGAACTTCTGGTTCTCTGCAGCTCCTTCCAAAATATCCAAATGGCTTTCGCCATACATGGTTACTTTTAAGGAAGATACTTTTAGCACATTCATGGTAATTTTAGACTCCCCATATGAAGTAAGCTGAAAATCTTCCTGATGAATCGGGCTTACACACTGAATCACTTCTTCTCCCCGAACCGAAAGTGCCGCAAGCTCCTTATAGGTAACTTTGGCTGTGACTTGCGTGCCTTTGTAGATTGATTTTTTGTGTTTCCATCCATCTTGCTTTACTGTTTCGGTTTTGGTGATCATTTTGGCTCCATCCAAATAGATATGTAATGTTTTGCCTTCTACTTCGATATTGATTTTTTCGTGTGGTAACCGTGCATTTTCGATAGTAACGGTTTCATTATCACCCGCCACAAAAGTGACTTGAATGTGCGGACTTACAATCACTTTATCAAAATGATCTACAGCAATCGTTTTTGATTGCCCATAACCAGTTATCACTGAAATAAGTGACATGATAAGGGCGGCAAGGTATAGTGCTATTTTTGTCATGAGTACATGTTTTTTTGTGTGTTATGCGTTGACCGCAAAGGGTTTATTTTGGCTTTCGGTCACAATTTGACCATCAAACAGATTAATAATTCTGTGTGCATAGTGAGAGTCTCTGTCTGAGTGTGTTACCATCACTATGGTAGTTCCTTCCTGGTTGAGTTCGGTAAGCAGGTTCATCACCTCGATACCATTTTTAGAATCCAGATTTCCTGTGGGCTCATCGGCCAAAATCAACTTGGCCTTGGTCACCACTGCACGGGCGATTGCTACACGTTGTTGTTGCCCTCCTGATAGTTGTTGTGGAAAATGCTTTTCGCGATGCGCAATTTTCATGCGTTCGAGCACTTTTTTTACCTTTTGCTCGCGTTCGCTTTTTTTCATATTGAGATAAATCAAAGGGAGTTCTACATTTTCAAAAACGGTAAGCTCATCGATCAGGTTAAAACTCTGAAATACAAATCCAAGGTTTCCTTTTCTAATTTTGGTGCGTTGGTTTTCTTTAAGTCTGCCAACTTCCTGGCCGTTAAAATGGTAGCTTCCTTCGTTGGGATTATCCAACATACCGATAATATTGAGTAAGGTAGATTTACCGCAACCCGATGGCCCCATAATGGCAACAAACTCGCCTTCTTCTACTTTTAGGTTTACCCCGTTTAAGGCCAGTGTCTCAACTTCTTCGGTTCTAAAACTCTTTTTTAAGTTTTCTATCTGTATCATTTTTTGATTGTTTTATTATTCTGAAATATTCTCATTACTTCAAAACATCGCCTATAATCTCATCAGGGGGATTATAGGGATGTTATTTCAATACGATTTTTTCGGCATCACCAAAACTATCATAGTTTGATGTGATTACTTGCTCACCAGCTTCTAATCCCTCGAGTAATTCATAGTATCTCGAGTTTTGTTTTCCTATTCTAATGGATCTCTTCCAGGCTACCTCACCAGACGCATCTACCACAAAGATCCATTGCCCGCCTGTGCTCTGAAAGAAACTTCCCCTGGGCAGTAATAAGGCTTCATTTGATTGACCCAACTGAAGTTTGATGTTATAACTTTGCCCGCTTCTTATGGTTTCTGGTTTTTGATCTGCAAAAACCAGATCTACTTTAAACTTCCCGTTGCGCACTTCGGGATATACTTTGCGAAGGCGTAATTCGTATTCTTTCCCGTTGCGATCCAGTATTGCGGTCAAATCTCTTTTTACCCGATCAATATAATGTTCATCAATATCGGCTTCTATCTTATAATCTGTCAATACGTTGATCTGCCCTATTCGCTCCCCTTGCCCGATATTCTGTCCTATTTCGGCATCCAGAAACCCTAATTGGCCATCGGCAGGAGCGCGCACATTTAAATGATCTATTCGCTCATACACCATAGACAGCGTTTTTTTCATCCTGGCCAGATCTGCATCCAATTCACTTAATGAAGTATTGCGCAGCACATTATCCTGCTCGGTTTGTAATTTGATAATATCATATTGCTTTTGCGATAATTCATAATTCTCTTTTGAGGTAAGATACTCTTCTTTGGATATCAATTCGTCTTCAAACAAGGCCTTATTCTGTTCGTAGTTTCTTTTTAGCTTTTGCAATTCGTACTGTGAATTCACGAGGTCTTTTCGGCCTTCTACTTGTCTCGAATCAAAAGTGAGCTTGGTCGACCGTAAATCGTTCTGTTTTAATGCAAGGTTATTTTCGCTGGCAAGTATTTGTTCATAAAGCCCTCTGTTTTCTAGCTTCAAAATGATATCTCCTTTTTTTACCATAGCTCCTTCTTCTATGAGTTTTTCGGTAACCCGTCCTCCTTCATAGGCATCCATATAAATGGTGCTTATGGGGGCTACGGTTCCATTAATTGTGATATAATCATCAAATTTTCCGAAGGAAACTTCAGCAATAGATAGTTTCTCTTTCTCTGTTCTAAAGGTAGAAGCCGAGTTACCAAATACCATTTTCCATCCTACAAAAAACAGCAGGATTCCTATAGCAATATATCCAAAATGTTTTGGCCTTAATCCTTTTTTCTTTTCAATTTTTATGTCCATTCTTATTGTGTTCTGTTGATGTTAAAAACAGGTAATCCGTTATAAAAATCCAATGTGCTTTGGTTAACTTTTAGCCGTAATCGTACCTGTAAATTTTCGTTTTGCGAATTTGCAAAAAGATTTTTTGATTGGTTCAGTTCAATCGCACTTATCAATCCTTTTTGATATCTTTTTTGTGCTATGTTAAAAGCCAGTGTTTGTGCTTTCATTTTTTGTGAACTCTGTTGATATTCTGTTTTTAATGCCTCACCTTCCTGTACAAGTTGTTGTATGAGCTGATACATTTCTTGTTTCTGAACATCAAAGTTGTTTTCTGCGCGCATCACGGCTACCTTTTGTTGCTTTACACGTGAGCGGTTTGACCATCCATTACTAATAGGTATGTTAATCGAAACCCCAACAAACTGAGCCGCATTATCCTTAATCTGAGTATTAAAAGGAATAATTTCACCCGTTTCGTCATCTATACCATTATCAACATACCTGGATCTATAGCCTGCAAACAGCGCCAAAGAGGGGTATAAGTCTCCTCTTATAACAGCTAATTGTCTTTTGGCTGCCTGTGCCCTAAGCTCCTGTGCTTTTATAATGGGTAAAAAACCTTTGGCCTTATTAAAAATAGAATCCTTATTTCTCTCGAAAACCGCTTCGTTTTCATCTATTTCAACAGGAGAAGATATAATAGAAATACTTGTTGCATTTTCCAGGTTCATCTCCTGTATTAAAGCAAGCTTTGCCGCAATTACATTATTTTTGTTTTGAGTCACCAACAGTCGATCTGCTATTAAAGCAGACTCTGTTTCATACAGATCGGCTTTTGCTTTTTGGCCCAATTCGACTTGTCTTTTTACCAGGTCATAATTGTTTTGTGAAACTTTTATTTGTTCTTTAGAAATGGTTAACAACCCTTCCATAAACTGAATATCATAAAAAGCCGACATAACTCTAAATGCCAGTAAATATTTTTGCTGAAGTGTTTCTTCGTTAGAGGCCTTGTATAAAAACTTTGTTGCTTTAATTGTATTTACTTTTTGAAAACCACGGAACAAATCAATTTCAGCATTTATGTTATAATTATTAGAGACAAATTCTGTATTCTCAAAAATGTTGGTATTGGGATTTTCGGATCTACCAAAGTTTTTTATATAATTTGAAGATGCACTAATGCTTGGCAGCAAACTTCTTAACGACTGTCGATAGCTTTCTTCATTAGCAGCCTCGTTATATTCAAAATCTTTTAACTGAAGATTATGTCCTACCGCATAGGCTACACAATCATCCAATGACCATGATTCTTGAGAATATATGGTATTTACTACCAAAATTATGAGAAAATATATGAACTTGTTTTTATAATTTATCATTGATGAAAGCTTAAATACTTTTTTTGATGTCAATCTATAGTCCAATGCTATGCCAAAATCACAACTTATTAAAAATCAATAATTTAAAATAAATTTTCAAATTTCAACCAGAAAAAATGTAAAATAATTATACAAATACTGTCAAATAATTTTACACTTGTACAGAGATATTCATTTGGATTTGTAGTTTTAACCTATAAATCAAACACAGGATTATGCAAGACGGAAAAATCTTGGTCATTGATGATAATAAGAGCGTGTTAAGTGCCCTGGAAATTTTATTGCAGTTTGAATTCAGAAGTGTCGATACTATTTCTAATCCAAATCAGATTTCATCGCTGGGAGATATTAACACATTTGACATTATTTTATTAGATATGAACTTTTCGGCAGGTGTAAATACCGGAAACGAGGGGTTATTTTGGCTTAGGGAAATAAAGAAAAAAGCACAGCATACTTCGGTCATCATGATGACAGCTTATGGGGCTGTAGATCTGGCCGTTGAAGCGCTAAAGGAAGGTGCGTCAGATTTTATTTTGAAACCCTGGAATAATGAAAAATTGCTCGCTACGATAAAATCGGCATATTTACTTCGTAAATCCCAGAAAGAAGTACAGCAACTAAAACAAAAAGAAAGCCATCTAAAACAGCTTATCAATCAGGATCATAACTATATCATCGGAAATTCTAAAGCACTCACAGCCGTTTTGAATCTTGCCAGAAAAGTAGCAAAAACCGATGTAAATGTGTTGATTACCGGTGAAAACGGAACCGGAAAAGAACTAATTGCGCGAGAGCTACATCGTATGTCTTCTCGTAAAAACGAAGTTTTTATAGGGGTTGATATGGGTTCTATATCTGAAACCTTATTCGAGAGTGAACTTTTTGGTCATACCAAAGGTGCTTTTACCGATGCCAAAGAAGACCGTGCCGGAAAATTTGAAGCAGCTAATAGCGGTACGCTGTTCCTGGATGAAATCGGAAACCTATCCCTGCAAACACAAGCCAAATTATTATCTGCCATACAAAACAGAACTATTGTACGAGTAGGTTCAAACAAAGCGATCCCTGTAGATATCCGTTTAATCTGTGCTACCAATTGTAACCTGAATCAAATGGTAACCGAAGGTGTTTTTCGTGAGGATTTACTATATAGGATCAACACCATTCATATCGAAGTACCCCCGCTGCGAGAACGAGAGAATGATATTCTGGTATTAGCAGATTTTTATTTAAAAAAGTACTCCTCAAAATATGGTAAGCCATCGCTTCGAATAAATAATGCCGCCGAAGAAAAACTACTGAGGTATCACTGGCCGGGCAATGTTAGAGAGTTGCAGCATACTATGGAAAGAGCTGTGATTTTATGCGAAGGAAATGTGCTAAAACCCACAGATTTTTTGTTAAGCACTCATGCAGGATTATCTTTGGATAATGCCCCAGAGACTCTGGACGAAATGGAACAACTTATGATCACCGAAGCACTTCATAAACATAATGGGAACTATAGTGCTGCCGCAAATCAACTTGGAATTTCTAGACAAACCCTCTACAATAAAATAAAAAAACTGGAGCGTTAATGATAAGCAGAAAATTTTATGTGCAATTAATAATAAGAGTCGTGATACTTTCATTCACGGCCCTGGTCATGGCTTTTGTCTTTTTCAAAACACACTATATTTTATCAATCTTATTCCTGTTCTTTTTTTCACTGCAAACGGCCTTTTTAATTAGACACCTAAATCATAATAATCGGAAAATAGCCTATTTTTTTAACTCCATTAAAAATGATGATTTCACATTGCGATTTCCTGAATACGGGAGTGCAAAATCATTCAACGAATTAAACCGCAGTCTCAATATCCTTAATGATAAGATTCAAAATATATATATTAAAAATCAAGCCCAGGAGCAGTATTATCAGGAAATATTAAAACAAGCAGAAATTGGTATTTTGACCTATAATAAAAAAGGACATATTCTTTTTGCCAATCCCAAGGTCGAAAAATTATTGAATTATACCCCACTCAATCATATTAAGCAATTAGCCCAGGTTGATAAAAAATTATATGAGTTGTTTAACAATCTGGCACCTTTTGAACGTATGCTTTTTCAACTAACCAATGAACGGGAAACCATTCAGCTCACCATTAAATCCTCAGAAATAGTATCAAATGACGAGGTGCTGAAGTTAATAACCATCCAGGATATTCATAATGAACTAGATAAAAAAGAAACAGATTCATGGATAAAATTGATTCGGGTATTGACCCATGAAATCATGAATTCTGTAACTCCTATTACTTCTATATCTGAATCCATATTACATTATTATAAAGATGAAGATGGAATTGTTGAAACAACACAAATTGACGAAACCAAAATACGCATGACTGCCAAAGGATTAGAAGTGATTAAAAACCAGGGGAATGATCTTATGAGCTTTGTACAATCCTATCGTAGTTTTTTGAACGTACCCGTACCAGATAAAAAAATAATCAATGGATATGAATTTCTTGAAAAAGTAAAAGTTTTAATTAGCCAGGAAGCTGGTTTTGCCAGTATTTCGTTTGATATCCTTAAAAAATCTGAAGATCTGGAAATCTATGCAGATGAGAAACAAATCACCCAGATACTCATAAACCTTTCAAAAAATGCTATTCAGGCATTAAAAGAAACAGATCATGCCAAATTACAGTTTGTTTTGGGAATGACCACAGAGGGTAAAAAGTATATAACCGTTCAAGATAACGGGCCGGGTATACCTCCCGATATTATGAATCAAATATTTGTGCCGTTTTTTACTACCAAAAAAGATGGTACCGGGATTGGTTTAAGTCTTTCTAAACAGATTATGCACTTGCATGGAGGAAGCTTAACCGTGCACTCTATACCCAATCAGGAAACTTTATTTTCATTGTTTTTTGATTAGAAACTCATTATTTCAGTGTATTACATTCAGTTTCAATGTCTTAGTCAATGCCTCAAAATAAAAATCTTCCTGATCCGGAACTATGGTAACTTTATAAGCCGTATTTTTTATAATATAATGGGGTGAGGTTTCTGGATGTAAAGTATCGTCATGAAGCTTCAAAATCTTCTGGATAAAATCATTAATTAAAAGTACCTCATCATAGGTAATCTCACGACGAAATGTGGGTTGGTCGCTTTTATATACGAGATAATCATTTCTAAAACTCAAAGATTCCCCGGTGCCATCTGGCTTATGGAATTCAAAAGTAAAATCCTTTGAAGCAAATATCTTATTGATGTTTTCTACAGTAGGTTCAACATTGCGAGCACAACCAATACATAAAATAACTGCTAAAAAGAAGAAAAAATTTCGCATCATTTAATTTTTCAGTAGTAAAAACCGGCTATTTCCAACCAGACATTAAATATAAAAAAATGCCGCACTTCGACCTTAGCTTTGTCTCAGATACGGCATTAAATAATATTATAAGATTCTTACAAATGCAGTCTGTATTATTTTACAGCCAAACGTTTTATCGAACTTTCAAAATCTATATTTTCAAGATTACTAATTAATAATCCAATACCTCCGGATTTTGAGGCAACGATATATTCTGTTTGGAATTTTCTCTTGGTTTTATACGCTTTTAGATATTTAAGCTTCACAACCTTTGACGTAGGAGTGAAGAAAAATCGTCCGTGTATTCTTTTATATTTTACTTCCTGAATATTTGACTCATCTTTTAATTGATTGTTCATACTTGAAACAATCCTCGCTGCACGTTGTTCATTTAGTTGGTAGAAATCGCATGCATAGATAAAAACATAATTCTCGATATTTTGTTCGTCTGCAAATATCTCAAAATCAACTTTTTTATCCTCTATTTTCTTCAATTCATGAAGTGCGATCTTCTTAAACTTAGATTGATCATCCAATGAATCTAGTTTGCTTTTAAACTCTTCCGGAGCTATTTTAGAATACCCAGAAGTAAGCATTATGGTATTCTGCTTAAATTCGATGGTGTTTTTAGAAAATGTGGAATAACTGGATTTACTTGCTAATCCATTTGATAAAAATTCACATCCTGTAACAAGGATTACGGTAAGCAATAGTAGAAATTTTTTCATAGGGGGCCTTTGTGTTTATAATATATCATCTATGAACTAAGCTCAAGATGAACGCGCAAGATACTAAAAAAAAACTATTTTACAACCACTCAACCGGATTTTTAAGCACTTTAACTAATTTCTCTTCTTCGCTTCCGGTTTTTGGATGATAATTATACTGCCACTGTACTTTTGGGGGAAGGCTCATAAGGATACTTTCTATCCTTCCGTTTGTTTTTAATCCAAACAGTGTTCCTTTATCATGTACCAGGTTAAATTCTACATAACGTCCACGACGAATCTCCTGCCAATCCCTTTGCGCGTCTGTATATGGTAACCCTTTTCTTTTTTCTACGATAGGGATATAAGCTTCCAAAAAACTATCCCCTATTTCAGTAACAAAATCATACCAGTTTTGCATCGACATTTTATCGTTTGCTTTGCAATAATCAAAAAATAAGCCTCCTATCCCACGACCTTCTCCGCGATGTGCATTATAAAAATATGCATCACATTTCTTTTTATATGTAGGATAAAACTCAGGGTTATATTTGTCGCAAGCCGATTTACATACCTTGTGGAAATACTTTGCATCTTCATCAAATAAATAGTAAGGGGTTAAGTCCTGGCCACCACCAAACCAATTATCTACAATGTTCCCTTTTTTATCATACATTTCAAAATAGCGCCAATTGGCATGCACTGTGGGTACCATAGGGTTTTTAGGATGTAATACCAGCGATAAGCCGCAGGCAAAAAAATCGACATTACCTACGTTAAAATAACTTTGCATTGCTTTGGGTAATGCTCCGTGAACACCAGAAATATTTACGCCTCCTTTTTCAAAAACGTTTCCGTTTTCAATAACCCTGGTTCTTCCTCCTCCACCTTCGGGCCGCTCCCATAAATCTTGTCGAAATTTAGCATTGCCGTCTATTTCTTCGAGCTTTGCTGTAATAGTATCCTGTAAATTTTGAATGTATTGGTAAAATTTATCTTTCATCGATATTAAAATCACTAGGTTGGTATCTTATTTTTGGTTTGTATCACTTCATAAGTAGCAGCAACGGTAGCCAGCGGTAATCCATATGCCAGTCCAAATAAAGGAGCGCAAAATATTAGCATGTATCCTAGCCCTATAGCAAATGTGATCTTTTTGTTGTCTCTTAGAAACATTTTGATGCCAGCATCGTTGTCATATCGATGTAGTACCATTTCAAAAATCATTTTCCCGGTATAATAACCAACTATGATACTTCCTAATAGCACAAAAATTAAATTTCCATAGGTAATAAGCGTCAATCCTGAAAGCACAAATAGTAATAACAATTCTTCCATCAACCACCGGCTGTTTCTATTAAAGCTTCGCTTTAACAAAATAACAACATCTTTGGTCATATGCGATCTTTTGAATACAGTTGTTGCCGAATGTTCCCTTTCTGCGTTGATAGAAAGTGTCTGAACAAAAGGCATGCACAGCCCCATCAACACATAGATATACACAACCACAATGGAAATGATAGTAATACCTATCCAATTTTCATCAAAAATAACCTCTATACTCTTTGAGAAAGTCATAAAAATCCAGACCAAGGCGCTCACCATCAAAATATTTATAAGCACCATAGGAAATAATCCTCTGTACCTGGGTAGATGTGGAGATCCTCCGAAAAACCATAAAGCCTTCCCATAGGATTTTAGAACGCTAAAAATAACTGGTTTGGCCATTTTTGTCTATTGGTTGCAACGATTAAGAAACATGACTCAGGAAATCTTAGGTGTTTCTTCTTGCAACCTTATTTTTTCCGTTTCTTTTGAAACGATTAGTTCTTTCTCTTTTAGGATTCTTACGGTTTCGGTAGAAGCTGCAACTACAGAAATTGGAAGTGTAATAATAAATCCGATTATAGGGATAAAAAGCATTAGTACAAATACGATCCCGTTGCCAATGGCAATGCCCCGATGTTTTCTTACAAATTGAATACTGTTTTTATAATCGAAATGACGCTCCATCGTATAATCCATATTTCCAAAACCGATATAATAGGCTTGTATTAAAAAGATCAATGCGGTAAACACAATACCAACCACCGGAATAAAACTTAAGATCACCAATGGAATCATAAATAACAGCTCTTTTACCAGGTTGCGAACATTAATTCGGATACCTCTTGATAATTGCTGTGCAAATGAGGTTTGACGATGTGAATGTGCGGTTTCTCCTAACATATGTGCCTCTATTTTTTCTGAAACCGGGCTCATAAAGGGTGCAGATAGTGCCATAACAATATGTTTGTATAGCACCAATCCTAAAACCAGTATCAAAAAGCCACCCAAATACGTACTGATTGTCGCAAAAGTTTCGGATCCCCACTCCCAAACCCAGGCACGGGAAATAAGGCTCCCCAGATTATCTGAAAAGAAATAGGTTAATGCAACAAAAGATGCTCCTGTGATAACACTTATTAGAATGGGAACCGCAAAATATTTCCACAATCCAAGCTTTGAAAGGAGTTTGAACGTCCCAAAATAGGCCTTAATACCGTTGATGATGTTTTTGAACATAACTAAACTATTTTTGATTTGCCAGAGGCATATAGGTTGATGACTTACTTCTTATATGTAGCCTTTTAGCATGTTTTGTTTCAATATTTTGTGCTGATCGAAAATATATCACTACTAAATTTGTTTCTTTTTGCGCTATTTTTTACCTCATTTATCTTCCGAAAGATAAACCAAATCATTTTTATGATCTAGTATTGCTTTGATTTCTAAAACTTTCTTAGCTTTTTGAGTGTTTTCCTGTAAAAAAGTAATGATTTCTTCTTCAGAACTATTTTTTAAAGATCCTAAATACATCCTGCCGACTTCATTATTGTGCAAATCCATGGCCATTGCCAAAGGTGCATTTGGAGCCAGTTTTTCATGCAAATTGGTCACTTTTCGTGCCCAAATCATAGATTTTTCTTCATTTTTGGTCATTTTGAAGATATTTTGACAAATTAGCACATTCCATAATGCATGTCTAAACGCATTTGCTTTTCTGTTGCTGTGATGTTCCTTTTCATAAAGAGAATTACAAATAGCCATAGTTCTTTTAGTCGCCCTAAGTGTTGGAATAATATATAACGGTTTCAAAAGCATTAAACCGGTTAATCGAAGTAATTGCCACATACTTACCTGTTTTGCAAAACTCCGGATGTTCATTGCTATACTTTGTATTCTTTTACAGCATCTACAAACGCCCTCGCATTCTCGACAGGGATATTTGGCAGGATTCCATGACCCAGATTGGCGATATATCGGTCTTTGCCAAATTCATCAATCATTTGTTTGACCATCTTTTTAATTTCAGCCGGTGGCGAAAGTAACCTAGACGGATCAAAATTACCTTGCAAGGTGATTTTTCCTCCCGTAAGATAACGTGCATTGCGTGCAGAGCAGGTCCAATCTACTCCAAGTGCCGCAGCTCCAGAATTTGCCATTTCCTGTAGTGCAAACCAACATCCTTTTCCAAAGACAATGACTTCGGTTTCCTCTTTTAAAGCATCTACAATCTGCTGGATATATTTCCAGGAGAATTCCTGATAATCTACCGGCGATAACATCCCGCCCCAGCTGTCAAATACCTGAACGGCATCGACTCCTGTACCAACTTTGGCTTTGAGATAGGCAATAGTGGTATCGGTTATTTTTTGTAATAGCCGATGCGCTGCACCAGGCTGAGTAAAACATAATTCTTTGGCCTTATCAAAATTCTTTGATCCCTGCCCTTGTACCGCATAACATAAGATGGTCCAGGGTGATCCCGCAAAACCAATTAGCGGAACACGGTTGTCCAATCGCTCTTTGGTCAATTTAATGGCATCCATCACATAACCCAATTCTTCATGCACATCGGGAACAACTACTTGCTCAACATCTCGCAAAGATCGAATCGGATTTGGTAACCAGGGGCCAATCCCATCTCTCATCTCGACTTCGATATTCATCGCCTGTGGGATCACGAGAATATCACTAAATAGAATGGCAGCATCCGGGCCGATGATATCGATGGGTTGTACTGTGATTTCGGCAGCTAATTCTGGTGTCCTGCATCGGGTGAAAAAATCGTATTTTTCCTTCAATGCACGAAATTCTGGTAAATATCTCCCCGCCTGACGCATCATCCACACAGGTGGGCGCTCAACGGTTTCTCCTTGTAAAGCTTTAAGAAATAGATCGTTTTTTAGTTGTGTCATATGGAGTATGTAGTAAGTATAAGTATGTTACGGACTCAGACCTTCAAGGTTTTGGAAACCTTTAAGATCTTCTTTAAAATATTTCACTGCCTGAACGATTACATTCTCTACAGTGGGTTTGTTTGCTATGATGATATTGTTGGTATACTTTTTGGCTTCAGAAGCTGTAGTGCTGCCTATGCAAAAAGCGATACTTTTATCCATTTTATTTTCTGAAACATAACTTTGTACTCCTGAAGGACTGAAAAACAGAATTCCGTCAAAAGAACGGTTAAACTTCTTCGAATTTATATGTGTTTTGTATACAATTTGCTCTTTTACGTTCACATTATTCCGTTTCAGGAGATCTGGAAGTTCATTTCTTCTCAAATTTCCGCAAAAAAACAAAAAAGAGCCATTTTTATACTTTTTTATGATGGTTTTGGCTAAATCTGATGCATTTTGAGCAACTTCCACTACATTTTGGCCATTTTCTTCCAAAAGTTTTTTGGTATTTGAACCTACACAAAAACAATTCTGAATTCTAAATTCTGAATTCTGAATGGCCTTCACCGCATTCTTACTTGTAAAAATTGCGTTTTGTGTTTCATGATCAATTTTAATTTCCAAAAGCTCAATATTGATAGCATCATATTCGACAAATCCAAGACCTGTATTTAGTAATAACTCTTTTTGAGCTAATGTGAGTTTTTTTGTTGAGAGTATGGTTGCAGGAGAGTCCAATTTATTCTATTTCCGATTTAATCTCTTTCATCAATTCCCGACCTCCATTATGTAATACTTCCTGTGCACAGTTCTTTCCAAAATCCTTGCAGTTGTCAAATTTTATCTTCTTTCGCACTTCAATTTTATGATTTCCATTCAGGCTAAATAAAGTTCCTGTAAAGTAAATCATATCTTTTTTTATTTCAGCCAATGCTCCAATAGGTGCGGTACAGCCTCCTTCTAACGTTCTTAGAAATTCTCTTTCGATATGCACGCAAATTTCGGAGGCTTCGTGGTTTAAGTGTGATAATGCCTCTCTGCAATAATTGTCTTCTTCTTTGGCAACTACCAGCATTGCTCCCTGAGCCGGTGCGGGGATCATCCAATCCAGGTCGATATAGTTTTGGGGTTTTAAATGAATGCGTTCTAATCCTGCTGCGGCAAAAATGGCTGCGTTCCAATCGTTATTTTCCAACTTTTGCATTCTGGTATTTACATTTCCGCGTAAATCGACCACGGTATGCTCTGGATATCTGTTCAACCATTGGGCTTTTCGGCGCAAGCTTCCTGTGGCGATAGTTCCATTACCTTCCAGAAAATCCAATCCTTTGTGAACCAGGATATCTTTGGCATTTGCACGTTCTAAAACGGCAGCTTCCACAATTCCTTCTGGCAATGCGGTTGGTACATCTTTCATAGAATGCACTGCGATATCAATATCGTTATTCAACATAGCAATATCCAAAGTTTTGGTAAAAATCCCTGTGATTCCTAGTTCGTATAATGGTTTATCGAGAACAATATCTCCTGTCGATTTCACCGGGACCAGTTTGGTCGAATATCCTAAATTTTTGAGATGGTGTTGCACCGTATTAGCCTGCCAAAGTGCCAATTCACTATCTCTGGTACCTATACGAATCGTTTCTGCCAAGACTATTTATTTTGTAATTGGAAAACTTTTTGAATGAGTTCGATACTCTCATCGGCAGAAGTGTTATCATCCTTCAGATGATTGGCAAAGTGATTGGTGATCTTCTGAATAATTCTGTTACTAATAATATCTGCCTGCTCTTCATCAAAATCAGCATACTTTTTTCGCTGCAAGCTGATTTCGGCATCCTTAAGTGTAGTCAACTTTTTCTTCAATGCTTTGATGGTAGGAGCAAATTTTCGGGTTTCCAGCCAATTATCAAACTCTAGTTTTACTTCTTCTATAATTTCTTCTGCTTGTGGAATATATTGTTTTCTTCTTTGCAGGGTATCATCGGTCATTTTTGACAAATGATCCAGATGAACCAAAGTTACATTTGGCAATTCGGTCACATCGTCTGCCACATTTTTTGGGATAGACAGATCCAAAATCAATAAGGGAGTATCAGAATGGATCAATTGTTTAGAAATTGTAGGATTTTGAGCCCCTGTGGCAACGATAAGAATATCGGTGTTTTTGATTTCTGCCTGAATATTGGCATAATCCTTTACCACAAGATTGAACTTCCCTGCTATTTTTTCAGCCTTATCTTTGGTGCGATTAATCAGAACTATATGATCATTCTTGGTATGTTTTACTAGATTTTCACATGTATTTCGGCCTATTTTTCCGGTACCAAAAAGTAGAATTTTTTTATCTGAAATGTTCGCTACATTTCTTAAAATATATTGTACCGAAGCAAAAGATACCGAAGTGGCTCCCGAAGAAATCTCGGTCTCATTTTTAATGCGCTTACTTGCCTGAAGCACAGCGTTGATGAGTCGCTCGAGAAAAGGATTGGTAAGTTCGGCTTTTTTGGAGGCTTTAAAACTTGATTTTAACTGACTTATAATTTCAAAATCCCCTAATATCTGGCTATCCAGACCGGTACCTACTCTAAAAAGGTGTGCAACGGCTTTACTATTTTTGTATACATACGCTACTTTTTCAAATTCTTCGATAGTACCGTGGGTATGCTCACACAATAACTTGATTAACTGAAACGGATGCTGTGCAAAACCATATAATTCGGTTCGGTTGCATGTAGAAGCGACCAATAGTGCTTCAATTCCTTCTTCCTTAGCTTGTTGCAGGATAGCATCTCTGGTTTGATCACTTACACTGAAATGACCTCTGATTTCGGCATCAGCTTTTTTGTAGCTAAGTCCAATCGTATAAAAATTCGTTCCTTTTGCTCTTAGATGAGGCTCCATCCAATTTAATTATAAATTTTCCATGACAAAAATATTTGACATAGGCTATAAAAAATAACGCCAGAGGAATTTTTAGTGTCGGAAAACGTTGTTTAAGACATTATTTACACAAAAATGGGCAAAAACACCTATTTTTGTGGTGATGCGACAGATTCTTTAATCGACAGTTTAGATTTATTCTAAATAATAGTATTTTATGGAAATGAAAATTGAACTAAAAAATAACGCTCCAGGAATTTTGGAAGAAACCCAAATTGAAGAGGGATTTTATATTCTCAAATTTCAAAATGAAACTAATGAAAATCAATGTGTTGTAAGAGATATTGACAGCAGTTTTATTCAGTTTCACTTCTGTGGTAAAGGTGCAATTAAATTTAATTTTAATAACGGAAGCTATGCTTTGAATCTTTCTGAAGAGCATTCACTCTTGTTGTATAACCCGCAACAGGATTTACCCATGAATCTGGAGATGGAAAAAGATTCATGGTTGATTTCAATACTTATTTCTATAAAAAAATTTCACTCTTTGTTTTCTAAAGAAGCAAGCTATATTCCATTTCTTGGTGAAGGAAATCGTGATAAAAAGTATTATACAGATGGTAATATTTCGCCTTCTATGGCTGTGGTATTAAACCAAATTACCAACTATAGCTTACATCCATCGATTAAGCTATTGTATTTTAAAGGAAAAGCATACGAACTATTAAGCCTTTATTTCAACCGGCCGGAAGATGCAGACATAGAACAATGTCCCTTTCTGGTTGATGAAGAAAATGTGCTAAAAATCAGAAAAGCCAAAGAGATCATCATTGCAAAGATGGCCGAACCTCCTACCCTACAGGAATTATCTAAAGAAATTGGATTGCCACTTAAAAAGCTAAAAGATGGTTTTAAACAAATCTATGGAGAACCGGTCTATGCATTCTTGTTTGATTACAAAATGGAAGTAGCCCGACAGCTTTTAGCTTCGGGAAGTCATAATGTAAATGAAGTAGGATTAAAAGTAGGATACAGTACCGCAAGCCACTTTATTGCCGCATTTAAAAAGAAATTTGGCACTACTCCAAAAAAATATGTGATGAATCTTACTTAAATGAAGACTCATTAATCTAACGACTCAACCCTGGGGATACCTACTCCTTTTTGCAAAGATACGATGGAGTCATACATTCCTTGATCTTCATCTGAAGTATCAGCCAGTACAGATACAAATTCAAATTGCTCTAAAAGTTCAAGAACAAAAGGTAATTTGTCTTTTTCGACATCTACAATTATACGTTTCATTTTAATGCTTTTTTGATCTTTATAAAAATACTAAAATAAAACAAGGCAACTTTCAGTTTATCAGAATTTAACGTATTTATACGATTTTTCATATGAGTTCAGTGTATAAAACTGTATCTTTTTGTGCAATAATTCAATAATACTGCCATCAAGAAGTCTTATCATTTTTTATTATCAGTCCTCATTATAGTTTGTATTTTTGTTTCCTGAAAAAGAAAAACATATGAGCAAAGGCGTTCTCCTTGTTAATCTCGGATCCCCAGACAGTACCGATCCAAAAGATGTGAAGAAATATCTCGGTGAATTTTTGATGGACCCCAGGGTTATTGACGTCCCGCTATGGGCACGAATACTGCTGGTAAAAGGAATCATCTTAAATACCCGGCCAAAAAAATCTGCAGCTGCATACAAAAAAATCTGGTGGGAAGAAGGTTCTCCGCTTATCGTACTATCTGAAAGATTACAGAAAAAAGTAGCCGATCGCACTTCGATCCCCGTGGGATTGGCCATGCGTTATGGATCTATGAGTATCAAAAAAGGATTGCAGGAATTACACGACAAAGGAATCGATGAAATAATGATCATCCCATTGTATCCACAGTTTGCAATGGCAACGACTGAAACTATTCTGGTACTGGCCGAAAAATTGCGTAAACAACATTTTCCCAGCATGAAATTTGTAGATGTCCCTGCATTCTATAACAAACCAGAATATATAGAGATTTTATCAAAAAGCATTGGCGAAAAGCTAAAAAACCTAGATTATGAGCACCTGCTATTTTCATATCATGGAGTACCCGAACGGCATATACGCAAAAGTGACGTGACCAGATCGCATTGCAAAATTGATGGGTCTTGTTGTAAAACAGCTTCTGCTGCACACCAATTTTGCTATCGCCATCAATGTTATGATACCACACGGCAGGTGGCCGAGAAATTAAACCTAAAAGAAGGCACCTATTCTACTTCTTTTCAATCCCGATTAGGTTTTGATCCCTGGCTACAACCCTATACCGATCGTACCATAGAGCGAATGGGCAAAGAAGGCATCAAAAAAATGGCTATTGTAACTCCGGCTTTTGTATCAGATTGTCTGGAGACTTTAGAAGAAATTGCTATGGAGGGAGAAGAGATTTTCCACGAAGTGGGTGGTAAGGAATTCACCACGATCCCATGTCTTAATGATCGCGATGAATGGGCAGATGTATTGGCAAATTGGGTGAATGAGTGGGCAGAAGCTAAAACAGCTGTTGCATCTGAATAATAATTGTGATCGCTATACCTGTTTTAGCTATTTTAAGGAACATATTTTACAATACGCACTAACCCAACTCAACTTATTATGAAAAATTCATACATTTCATTACTATTTTCTATGGTATTATTCTTCGGAATTATCTCCTGCGAAAATGAAGAAACGACTTCTTCTGCCGAAACAACCCAGGTAATGCCTGCCAAAAAAAGAGCTTCGGCCTCTATTGGAATCGTTGGAGACCCAGATGATATTGCTACTCAAACCTCTGGCGGCACCATGCTTATGGGTGGCAGCACCGATGTAGATGAAGCCATGCTGTGGATGATCGATAAATCGGGTGGCGGCGATATTGTCGTACTTCGTTCTGCAGGAACAGATGCCTATAACCAATATCTTTTTGATCTGGGCAATGTGAATTCTGTAGAAACCTTACTGATCGATTCCCGAGATAAAGCCAATGATCCCAATGTTGAAGCTACCATACGCAATGCAGAAGCTGTTTTTATTGCAGGTGGTGATCAGTATAATTATATACAGTATTGGAAAGATACCAAGGTAGAAAATGCTTTAAACTATCTTCGGAATACTAAAAAAGTAGTGATTGGAGGTACCAGTGCAGGGTGTGCCATCCTGGGAGGAATTTATTTTGATGCAGCCAATGGAACCATTCGCTCTGAAGAAGCTTTACAAAATCCTTATCACAAAAATCTGACCTTACAAAAACACAATTTTATTGATAATCCATTTTTACGAAATGTCATTACTGATACACATTATGATAATCCCGACAGACGAGGGCGTCATATAACGTTCTTAGCTCGAGTGAACAAAGACTGGGATATTAGAGGAAAAGGCATCGGGGTAGATGAAAAAACAGCTGTTTGTATTGATGATAATGGTAAGGCAATCGTTTTTGGCATTGGATATGCGTTTTTTCTAAACCAATACTTTTATGGTCCGGAAAGATGCCAACCAAAACGTTCTTTGGATTGGTATAGAAACCGGCGTGCTGTAGAAGTCTATAAAGTACCCGGAACAACCTCTGGTGAAAATCATTTCTCACTGGAAACCTGGAATAATGGTTCTGGAGGAGGTTGGCAATATTATTATGCAGACCGCGGAAGATTAAAAATTTCATATTAATTCATACAAATTAAAACACATTAATGGCAAAAGTCACCTCTGAAGCATTAGGAATCGAGCCTATAGGTAAACTCTTGATCAAACAGGCGGTTCCTGCTTCGATAGGAATACTGGTGATGTCACTTAACATCCTGATCGATTCTATTTTTGTAGGAAACTGGATCGGCTCTATTGCCATTGCTGCTATTAATGTAGTGTTACCCGTATCCTTCTTCATTGCTGCTCTGGGGATGGCGATTGGGATTGGAGGATCCAGTATTATTTCCCGTGCTCTGGGAGCAGGCAATAAGGAAAAAGCGCTCAAAACTTTTGGAAACCAGACCACTCTTGCTCTGCTTTTTATGATCTCGTTAGTCGTCCTGGGCCTGGTGTTTGTTGATGATATTATTCCAAAATTTGGTGGAAAAGGTGATATCTTTGAGCCTGCCAAAATCTACTATACCATTATCTTGTATGGGGTGCCAATTCTTGGTTTTTCGATGATGGGTAATACGGTGATCCGGGCCGAAGGGAAACCGAAATTTGCCATGATCGCTATGATCATCCCTACAGTTGGTAATCTGTTGATGGATTATCTGTTTATTAACCTGATGGATATGGGGATGCATGGTGCTGCATGGGCTACCACAGGTTCTTATTTAGCTTGTTTTTTATACGTTTTTTGGTTCTTCAATTCTAAAAACTCTGAATTGAAACTTGGATTTCGTCATTTTGGATTGCAGAAGGACATCGTTTCTGAAATCGCTTCGCTTGGTGGCGTCACTCTGGCACGACAGGCGGTGGTAAGTATCACTTATTTATTGATGAACAACATATTATATGATATTGGACAAGAAGGTCTCGTCGCTGTCTATGCCATCATTGGCAGGATGTTGATGTTTGCATTGTTTCCGGTCTTTGGGGTCACTCAAGGATTTCTTCCTATTGCAGGATACAATTATGGAGCACAACAATACCAACGTGTGCGGGAGTCTATCAATACTGCAATCAAATATGCCGCTGTAATGGCGACTTTGGTGTTTGTTGGCTTAATGCTGTTCCCTTCAGAAATTACCGGATTGTTTTTGAGTGATAATCCTGATCTTACGCCCAAAGAGTTAGCACTAAATCAGTATGTACTATCACATACCGCAACACCCATGCGATGGGTTTTTGCAGCTACGCCCATTATTGCTCTTCAGCTGATTGGTGCGGCGTATTTTCAGGCCGTGGGAAAAGCAATTCCGGCCCTTTTACTTACCTTATCCCGACAGGGGTTCATTTTTATCCCATTGATCTTGATTTTACCAAAATTTTATGATGAATTAGGGGTTTGGATCTCTTTTCCTATTGCCGACGTATTAGCAACCATTGTTACCGGGTATTTTTTGAATCGTGAGGTGAGGACAAAGCTACTAGTTGCTTCAAATGTTACCTAAACTTACAACACGCAAAGTTAAAATCCATATCTACATTTAAGTATCGCTCAACAAACACATAACCCTGCCTTCCGGGAAACCGGGAAACCATGACAACGCATAACCCTACACTTCCAGGCGATGAGAACTCAACAAAAAACACCTAGCAATCACTTCCGGGTAAACAGAAAGCAAAAAACTGCGTTGCAGGGGCTTCTTCGGGACATGCAGAATTATATTATTTATCAAGCTTTATATAGATCCCAAAGGTCTTCGAGATCTTTGGGGTCTGGCTTCTCGTCACCACACATTATTGCTTACTATTATTCTTGATTTCTACTCGTTGCCGCTTTACTTATGATCTTCCATTCTCCTTCAATTCTTTTCAGAAGAAAAATATCTATGTATCGTATATTTTTTCCTTTTGCCAAAATTTCAGCTTTCGCCATAGCAATATCATTTTCCTGATCTATTGATAATATATTTCCAATACGACCATTAAATTTGCCTTGCTCTTTTTTTTCAAACCAAGATGCGTATTCTGATACAGGTACAATCCATAATTTTTTCTCTTTGTGAGTAAGAAACAAATTTGCTTCTTCATAGAAAGCTGCTTTGATCAAGTTAGGTTTGTTATACGAAGTACCTTCTATATATTTATTAATTGCTGTTCTGATATTGTCTTCTTCAGATTGTACTTGTGCTGTAAGCGAGCAACTTAGTGCCAAAAACAGAGCTGTTAAAAAACGGGTTTTCATGTGCTTGTGTTTTTTATAGTGTGTTATTTTTAATTCTTACAATTTTGCCATTGTCCTCGTCGGTGAGTAGATATAATTTTCCTTTTGGGCTTTGTGCTACTTTTCTGGATCGCACTCTGTCATCAATAAATAATTCTTCGGCGCTTTTTATGGTATTATTTTCTATGTTGAATCTCCAGAGACTTCCTCTGGATAAGCCAGGAACTAACAGATCGTTTTTCCATTCCGGAAACTCGTTTCCGGTATAAAATAGGAGTCCGGTGGGTGCCACTGTATGTTGCCAATACCAAATGGGGTCTGTAAACACTACTCCTTCGAGTTTGGGTGGCACATATTCTTTGCTTCGATATCCCCCGGTAGTGATGATCGGCCAGCCATAGTTTGCTCCTGCTTTTAGCAAATTGATTTCATCTCCCTGGCGAGTGCCATGCTCACTAAACCAAATGTCTCCTGTTTCTGGATGTAACGCTATTCCTTGTGCGGCTCGTATACCGACTGCAAAAACACCGGGAACGGCATCGTTACCATAATCAGGATTGTCTTTAGGTATGCTTCCATCGGGATGTATTCGATAGATTTTTCCGCGCTTATCGGTTAGATCCTGTGCGATGGGTATCTCGGGCTCATCGATCTCCTTAAATAATCGTTCTCCCATAGTGATATACAATTTTTTGTCGGGCCCAAAAGTCATTCCACCTCCATAATGGTGATATTCCCGAATAAAAGGCCCGGCTTCGAGCAAGGTTTTGATATCTGTCAAAGAATCATTTTTTAATGTAGCCCTTACCACTTTGGTGGCGTTTCCTTTACCTTTTTGTTTGGCTGCATACGAAAGGTATATATGGTTATTTTCGTTAAAATCGGGGTCCAACAGTACTTCAAAAATCCCGGAATTGTCCCCTCGCCATACTACCCGGATACTATCGGTAAGGTCTTTCGGAAACCCTTGTATACTATTTTTTTCTTTGGAAACAAGATTCACTTTTACCAGGTCTCCATCCTTTTCAGCTACCAGGGCTTCGGTTTCAGATAAAAAAGCAATACTCCAGGGATGTTTAAGGCTGTCTATTACGGTTTCTTTTACAGGTTGTGTCTTTTTTGCAGTGTTGACAGGTTCTTCAGCTTTGCTACAACTTACCAGCACCAAAAGCAATAGAAAGATTGATTTGTTCATGTTTTTTATGTTTTCAAGACTGCAACATCCAAAAGATGCTATCAAAATCCTTTAAAAAACATGATCTTTAAGATAAAAAAACATGTATTTGTACCCATACTGTTTTATTTGTCATCAAAGATCCTTACATAACGTTCTTCTAAAATGGCTAGGTAATCCAATTGCATCTTTTCAGATAAAAATGAGTTTTTGATCCAGGTAACGGCTATTGACCCATGTTGTTTAAAGCGCCTAAATACGCCTTCAACTTGCTTTGGGGTCAATCCCAGACCCTGCCCAAATTCTTTAAAATGAGTTTGTGTAAATTTCTTCTTTTTGCCCGCAATGGTCAATGCTAATTCTTCGGTATCTTCGGGGTTAACAATCGCTACATTTAATAAATCATAGGCAGGAGCCAACGACCATCCCGAGTTAGTTTGTATCATTGAAAAATTCTTTAGATGCATATCATTATTACCTGTTAAAAAAGAAAACAGCGTCATTTCAAAAAAGAATAATTTATCTAATACGGTGTTACTGGCATAAAGATCCAGGGCTTTTCCAATACGCTCCATAGAACTCTTATATTTATCAAAAGCTTCTGTAATTTGAAACATATCTAGCATATGTATTTTTGTCCCATCTAATGTTCTATCAATACGTTTTGTCATGTATGATAATTCCCCCGATTGTAAACGAATTAAAGTTGAAGGCACAGTATTAATACCAAATGCTTCGGCTATTCGCATGGTTACATGTTCATTCTCTGGCATCTCGGGATAATTATTATTAGGAGGTTTAAAAATATAAGCTCCTCCCAATGCTCCAACTACAGTAAGTCGGCTATCATTATGATCTCCAAGTTCATTCACTAAGGACATTGAGAGTTTTGCTTGTACTCCTGGTACCGATATACTTCGTTCTACCACATTCTTAGCCAGCAATGACATTTGATCTAATGTATAGTCGAGCTTAGGAGCTTTTTTAGTTCCGAAAAAAGTTGCTGCACAATGTGTATGAAAATCATTAGCGTCCTTCAATTCCTGATAACAATACAAACACTTATTCATCTTCTTCTATAGTAATAGGGTGTACACTTACTGCTCCAATACAGTTTTGACAGCAAGCCAACAAGAGTCCCATCCTATCATTTTTGTTGATCTTCCAGTTCCTGGAAGCAATATCCAACAACCATCCTTCTGGAATTAAACCCTCAAAGAGTGGAAACAGTCTTCTTTCACGATATGCTTCTTTTCTCACTGGCATCGTAAAAGTTATAAATTGGGCTGGATATTTTTTTATATACTCATGATTGTATTGAAAAACGTATTCTCCCTCGTCGGATTCTATCAATACACCTGCCAGGATATCCTTATATAATATATTAGCTTTCCTCATTTAGACTTGTTTTTTGTAATGTTGAACTTGCAACCGGAGCCAACTCATGGCCAAACATTCTCAAAATGAGATTTACTTTATCCATATTCAAATTGGTTTTACCTTGTTCAATTTTTCTAAGAACCGTTAACGCCACACCCGCTCGCTCTGCAAACTCTTCTTGAGTGAGTCGTACAGCTTTTCTTCGTTCTTTGACAAATGTTGCTAAACTCATAATTATATGCTTTTAAATATAATTTAAAACAAATGTACTAAATTATATGTAATAACATATAAAAACTGTTTTTAACTTACTTTTATATGCTTTTAGAACGAAAATCAGTCTTCTTTGAGTTCAGTAAAAAAATTCAAAGTTGAAGCTAAAGCTGTCAAACTACACCAAATTGATTTCTATACTGCGAAGGAGTGAGTCGGGTTTCGGCTTTAAACGCTAAATTAAAGGAGGTTACATTACCAAAACCGCAGTCATAGGCCACCGTGGCGATCTTTTCATCGACATAATCGGGAGCAACCAATAATCGTTTGGCTTTTTCTATGCGGTAATGATTTACAAATTCTGAGAAGTTCTTGTGTTCGTGCTCATTAATAGCTTGTGATAGTTCTCGAGAGGTTATCGAGAGTCGTTCTGCTATCATATGTAAGGAAACATTATTCTCGAGATATGTTTCTTCTTTTTCAAATAGAGATCTAATCTCCTGAAGCACTTTTTTGGCTGCAGCTCTATTCATATTTGAATTACCATACTTTTCTAAAGCAAAAACGTGCCGCTTTAACAAGAGAAAAGAAAATATATATATTAAAAAGGAAAAGGAAATAGCGCCTAGAATATAAAATGGAATCCATCTCATAAAAATACCTACATATAACCCCCAAATCACACCAACGCCAATCACAATATTTCGATACCATTTTAAAAGTTGCGGGCTTGCATCATTCCTGATTTTTGAGATTTCCCTCCAGCAGATTGCCAGATATACCCCTAAATGCGTAAAAACCAAGGTATAAGACAGGTATGAAGCAAAATCCCCCCTGTTAGGAATAACAGGACTACACAAAACAAATATTGCAAAGGGAAGTAGATGAACATACTTGCGCCTGGAAAATATGGTTTGTTTATCGAAAAGAGCTTTGCCATAAAACCAAAGAAAAGGGCCTACAGAAAGTATGCTGGAAATAGCTAAATTTCTTAGCGTGGGATCAACTTCAACGTAATTGTGAAAAACAGATTTACCGATCCTGATCGTTAATCCCAGCAATACAAAAGCCAAAAATGTATTCGCTCTTTTATTTCCTCTTTTTAAAGTAAAAAGATAAAAACATAAGAAAAGAGCCTGGATAATACCCAAACAACTCAGTACCAAAATAAAACCTTGTTGAAACATGTTTCAAAAATAGTAATGTTCATAAACATGCCAAGGTTAAAATTACGTGAAAATCTTTTGAAATTATTTTTAATTCCTGACTTTAGTGCACCATCAAATCATTTTTTTGAACTTTTCTCAAAAATGTTGAGGTTTTTCAAACTAAAATTCAATCAAATGTATACACAATTCATCAAAACTATCTTTCTGATTATAGGTCTCTTCGCAAGCATATTTACGGTCAATTCTCAAACTTACAACCAAGAGCTTTATGACGCTGTCGAATACCGATTGGTCGGGCCGTATAGAGGTGGGCGTAGTGCTGCCGTTACCGGGGTCCCCGGAAAACCCAATTTGTTCTACTTTGGAGCTACCGGTGGTGGTGTTTGGAAAACAACCGATGGTGGCCGTACCTGGGAGAATATCTCTGATGGGTTTTTTGGCGGTTCTATCGGTTCGATTTCAGTATCCAAAAGCGATCCCAATGTGATCTATGTGGGTGGTGGAGAAAAAACCCTGCGCGGTAATGTCTCTTCGGGATACGGGGTATGGAAAAGTGTTGATGCCGGAAAAACCTGGGTACAATCGGGATTACCCAAAAGCAGGCATATTCCCAGAATCTCGATTCATCCAACAAATCCAGATGTGGTGTATGCAGCGGTATTAGGAAATATTTACAAACCTACACAAGATCGCGGAATTTATAAAAGTACTGATGGCGGAAAAACATGGAACAAGGTACTGTTTGCCAATGCCGATGCGGGTGCGGTAGATTTAACGTTGGATCCTAATAACCCCAGAATTCTCTATGCTTCGACCTGGAATGCCCGAAGAACACCATATAGTTTAAGTTCGGGCGGAGCCGGTTCTGCCCTCTGGAAAAGTACTGACAGCGGTAACACATGGAAAGAAATCTCTAAAAACAAAGGGTTTGCCAAAGATACTTTGGGTATTATGGGAGTAACTGTTTCGCCGGTGAATAGCGAACGCGTTTGGGCGATTGTTGAAAACAAAGAAAAAGGGGGGGTGTATCGTAGTGATGATGGAGGTGAAACCTGGAGCCTGTTAAATAGTAGTCGAAGCCTTCGCCAGCGGGCATGGTATTATACCCGTATCTATGCCGATTCACAAGATATTGATGTAGTGTATGTAGTAAATGTATCCTATCATAAAAGTAAAGATGGCGGAAAGAATTTTAGCAGTTATCGTGCTCCGCACGGAGATCATCATGATCTTTGGATTGCCCCCGAAAACCCTAAACGTATGATTATTGGCGATGATGGGGGTGCACAAATCACTTATGACGGTGGTGAAACCTGGAGTACCTATCACAACCAACCCACTTCACAGTTTTATCGTGTGACTACCGATAATAGTTTCCCATATCGAATTTATGCAGCTCAGCAGGATAATTCGACCATACGAATCAATCATCGCAGTACTGGTTGGTCTATTTCTGAAAATGACTGGGAGAGCACAGCCGGAGGAGAATCTGCACATATTGCCGTCGATCCAAAAAATAACGATATTGTCTATGGCGGAAGCTATGATGGCTTTCTCACCAGAGTAAATCATAAGACTGAAACGGTTCGTTCTATAAGCGTATGGCCCGATAATCCTATGGGGCACGGTGCCGAGGATATGAAATATCGTTTTCAATGGAATTTTCCCATTATATTCTCAAAACACAATCCGGATCGCCTCTATACCTTTTCTAATCACGTGCACGTTACCGAAAATGAAGGACAGAGCTGGAAAGTTATCAGCCCGGACCTGACCAGAAATGATGCTTCCAAATTAAAATCTTCGGGCGGGCCGATCACTCAGGATAATACCTCGGTAGAATATTATTGCACGATTTTCGCTGCTGCGGAAAGCCCTATAAAAGAAGGATTGATTTGGGTAGGAAGTGATGATGGATTGGTACATGTGAGTCAGGACGGAGGAACCACGTGGAACAATGTTACCCCCAAAGGAATACCAGAATGGATGATGATCAACAGTATCGAGCCCAGTACTTTTGATGAAGGTACTTGTTATATCGCCGGAACCAAATATAAATCCGGAGATTTTGCTCCGTATCTTTATAAAACCACCGACTACGGCAAATCATGGACCAAAATTACGGCCGGAATCGCACCAGAGCATTTTACACGTGTTCTGCGAGAAGATCCTAAGCGTAAGGGATTATTGTATGCAGGAACCGAAACCGGGATGTATATCTCTTTTGATGACGGAAAAAGCTGGCAATCGTTTCAGCTCAATCTTCCGATAGTACCTATCACCGATTTGACCATCAAAGAAAACAACCTTATTGTTGCTACCCAGGGCAGAAGCCTTTGGATTATTGATGATCTCACGGTATTACACCAATTAAATGATAATATAAAAGCTCAGAACCACGTTTTATATCAACCCAAAGATGCCTATCGCATGCGGGGAGGAAGCGTAAAAGAGTCTAAAACCGAAGGCACCAACCATCCTGCCGGTGTAATAACTTATTTTTATCTGAAGAATTATGATGAGAAAAAAGATACGATCTCGCTTACTTATTTTAACTCCAAAAATGATTCGATCAAATCTTTCAATAATATAAAAGAAAAAAAACCGGGGAAGACCAAAAAGGAAGACAAACTGGAAATTGAAGAAAAAGGAGCTCAGTTGTTTACATGGAATATGCGAGGTGACGGGGCAGAAAAACTAGATGGTATGATCCTTTGGTGGGCCAATCTCGATGGTCCAAAAGCCGTTCCCGGGAATTATAAAGTAAGCCTGACTGTAAATGGCAAAGAAGTGTCGAGACAGTCATTCAGGATAGTGGCAGACCCAAGAGCAGAAGCTACACCGCAACAGATGCAGGCCCAGTTTGATTTTATCACCAGTGTAAATAAAACTGTAGACAAGGCACACAAATCGATCAAAAAGATTAGAAAAATTAACGAGCAGCTCAAAGCCTTCTCTGCACAATACAAAGATAACGAGAAAACAAAAGATTTGGTTACAAAAGCAAAAGATCTGCAGAAGCAATTTGGCGAAATAGAAAAAGCCTTATATCAAACCAAAAATAAAAGTAATCAGGATCCGTTGAACTTTCCGATTAAGTTAAATAATAAACTAGGCCACTTAAATTCTTTGGTGGGCATGGGAGATTTTGGGCCTACCGAACAGGATGTCGCGGTAAAAAATGAACTGACCAAAAAGATTGAAGAACAATTAGCAGTTTTTGACAAATTAATTTCCGAAGAAATTAAAAGTTTTAATGTAGCGTTTAATACCTTGCAGCTTAAGTACCTGTTCGTAGAGGAGTAAGTTAGCTTCTAAAATATTTTCCGGCTAAAACAAGAAAACTAATATTTTTTAGAAACGGAATAGAATTTGTACCTTTATTAAATATAATGCTCTTGGCAACGTATTCTCATTTATCTATATTATAGCGAGAATGCCAAACCTAGAGCTTTTTTATTTGAACATATAGACGGTCTAGTATCTAAAATCAGAAAACCGAACAATCAAAATGGTTCGTAGTTGCTAAAATGCAGCTTAATTATCTTTTTGTCGAAGAATAAATGCTTGAATATTACAATTACATAAAATCTCTGCATCTCATTTTTGTGATTACCTGGTTTGCGGGCTTATTTTATATTCCCAGGTTATTTGTATATCAGATAGAAGCTTCACAAAAACCTTCTCCCGACAAGGAAATATTGGGTACGCAGCTCAAGTTGATGGCCAAACGCCTTTGGTTTATCATTACCTGGCCTTCTGCGATATTGGCATCCTTATTTGCAATATGGCTCCTGATCCTGATGCCCGCCTGGTTACAACAACCCTGGATGCATGTAAAACTAGGTTTTGTAGTACTACTTTTGATCTATCACTTAAAATGTCACCACATCTATAAACAGCTTCAACAGGATATTGTTACATGGTCTTCTAACCAGATGCGCATATGGAACGAAGGCTCGACCATTATTCTCTTTTCTGTAATTTTTTTGGTGGTTGTACGCGACGCCGTGAACTGGATTTATGGAGTTATTGGAATAATATTACTTTCTGTATTGCTCATGCTGGGTATTAAATTATATAAAAAAAATCGCGATAAAAACCCGGACGCCTGATTTTTGAAAGTACGAAGTACGAGCATAGAAATACAATAAGAGTTACATATACCATGTTGAATTTTCAACCTAAAACATATCAAACAAAGACAAATCGGCCAATACTTATTCGAGAGGCGGTAATCGAAGATGCCGAACAATTATTAAAATTGAAACATCAGTATCTTAAAAACACCGATACGATTCCTTTGTTTGACTATGAATACGGAAATTCTGTACAGGAAGAAGGTAAATTAATTCAAAATCTGCAAAAAAGGCCTAACAGTCTATTACTAATTGCCGAAAGCGAAGGAACTGTGATTGGAAACATAGATCTTGCCGGTAGCTGGCGAAAGAAAATGCAGCACACTGCAGCGATTGGAATGGGTATTCACACCAAATGGCAAAATCAAGGTATTGGCACCTTGCTGATACAGAACGTGCTGAATTGGACAAGAGAAAATAAATTGCTAAAGGTGATTTGGCTAGAAGTATATGCAACCAATACAGGAGGAGTTGCCTTGTATAATAAGATGGGGTTTCAAGAGTGTGGGCGAATGAAAAATTTCTTCCGCGAAAAGGGAAAGTATATAGATAAGATTATAATGTCAATAGAAGTTTCTTGACTTCACAGTTTATCATTCATTATTCATCATTCTGCATTCGTAATTAGTTTGTATCTTCGTGCCTCTTATTAGCATTATCCTATGATTAAATCTATGACAGGCTTCGGGAAGTTTATTCTGCAGCTTCCTTCAAAAAAAATTACCATCGAGGTCAAGTCCCTTAATAGCAAGAACCTGGATCTCAATGCCAGAATCCCATCTCAATATCGCGAAAAAGAGCTGGAAATGCGTAACACCATTGCCAGAGCTTTAGAAAGGGGCAAAGTCGATTTCGGATTGTATGTTGAAGCGACCGGAGAAGAAACATCAAACAAAGTGAATGAAGGCATTGTAAAAGAATATATAAGGCAGCTATCCAATGTACATCAAGGTGATACTACAGAATTGCTAAAAATGGCCGTGCGCATGCCCGATGCCTTAAAAACCGAACGAGAAGAAATCAACGAAGAAGAGTTTAATGCTATAAAGGAAGCACTTCATAAAGCATTAACAGAAATAGAGTCGTATCGTATCGATGAAGGAAAGGCTCTGGAAAAGGATTTTGCCATCCGCATCACAAACATAAGTGATTTGCTCGATCAGGTAATTAAAATGGATCCCGAACGCATTGAAGCCGTAAGAGAACGATTACATAAAGCGGTTTCTGATTTAAAAGAAGAAGTAGACGAAAACCGTTTTGAACAGGAATTGATCTACTATCTGGAGAAATTTGATATTACTGAAGAAAAAGTACGTTTAGCCAATCATCTGGAGTATTTTACTACCACACTTAATTCTTCAGACTCCAATGGCAAAAAGCTTGGATTTATCACCCAGGAGATAGGACGTGAGATCAATACTATTGGTAGTAAATCCAACTATGCCCCAATGCAACAGCTAGTCGTTCAGATGAAAGATGAACTTGAAAAGATTAAGGAACAATTGCTAAATGTATTGTAAATCATGGAAGGGAAGCTCATTGTACTTTCTGCACCATCGGGCAGCGGAAAAACTACCTTGGTCAAATACTTATTAAATCAGGAAGAATTGAATCTTGGTTTCTCTATTTCTGCTGCTTCCAGAGAACCTCGCAGTGGAGAAATTCATGGAAAAGACTATTATTTTTTATCGCTACGCGAATTTAAAGACAAGATCAAAGCAGACGAATTTCTGGAGTGGGAAGAAGTATATCGCGATAACTTTTATGGAACTCTAAAAACCGAAGTACAACGCCTTTGGGATAGTGGCAAACATGTGATCTTTGATATCGATGTGGTAGGTGGCCTGGATATCAAAAGAATTTATCCAGATCATACCCTGGCTGTTTTTGTACAACCACCCAGTATTGAAGAGTTGAAAATTCGCCTAAAAAAACGCAAAACCGAAGCTGAAGATAAAATTAATATGCGGGTGGCCAAAGCTTCTACCGAAATGGCTACCGCCCCCCAGTTTGATGCCATTGTAACCAACGATGATCTCGAAAAAGCGAAAGCCGAAGTGTATCAGTTGGTGAAGAAGTTTCTTTTGGGATAGTTTTTTATTCTAAACTGAAAATATGAATTATTATATTTTCAAAAAACAGTTAAATTGAAAATATAAGTTTCTATCCTTACATGGATATATTTGAGGCAACTGTTGTTAAAAAAACTGATATTTGGTAATCTAATTCAATGAAAAAAATCGGATTATATTTCGGGACGTTTAACCCCATTCATATTGGCCATTTGGCGATTGCCAATCATATGGCAGAGTTTTCTGATCTCGATGAAATATGGATGGTGGTTACCCCACACAACCCGCACAAAAAGAAAAGCTCGCTACTGGATAATCACCATCGTTTTGAAATGGTATATGAAGCCACAGAACCCTACCCCAAATTAAAACCCAGTGATGTTGAATTCAAACTACCACAACCCAATTATACGGTACATACCCTAATGTATCTGCAAGAGAAATATCCAAACACTCAGTTTCATCTCATCATGGGTGAAGATAACCTAAAGAGTTTCCACAAGTGGAAAAACTATGAGGTTATTCTCGAAAATCATCATATTTATGTATACCCGCGTATTGCCGATGGAGCAATCCCCAAACAGTTTGAAGGGCATCCCAAAATACACAAAATCAATGCGCCCATTATGGAAATTTCTTCCACTTTTATAAGAAGTGCTATTGCCGAAGGCAAAAATGTGCAGCCGTTATTGCCCGAAGTGGTGTGGAAATATATTGATGAAATGAATTTTTATAAGTAGAAATTACAAACTACTAATCGATCCTACCCCCGAAGTAGCTTGTTTTATTCTTTTAATAAGACGATGTACCCTACCGCTGCCTCCTGCAATAATCCCGGCAGTAAGAATAATATCGATAGATTGAATCATCGTAATTTGTATTTTTGATAAAGCTTCTTCTGGACCATTAAACAATATACCCGACATCAATCGTAATCCAGAGAAAGAAAGTGCCAATCCCAATACAAATGCAATTATTGTGGTTCTACGCTGTCTTTTTAATCCACGCGTTAGTAAGAATTCTTCAAGCTCTTTTTTTTCTTTCATCATTTTGGCCACTTCTTTGGTTTGTAGCTCTTCAGGCTCTTCAATAGAGGGTACTTCATCCATAATTGGAGTCTCTGTAGCCTTATCTAATTTTTCAAGAACCTTATTAATATCGGCAATACGATCTTTACATCTCAATTTCTCTTTCTCATTAGGATCGTCTACAAAAATCTCTATACACTGTTCTACTACCAACATAACGACCGATAAATAACTTAATACTGCAATTACATTGGCTGTGTTTAAATTAGAAAGATCTATAGCGGGTAGTTGTTCTTCAAAATAAACAAAAACTGCAACGGCAAGTACGATAAGAATGATCGCTATCGGATTTTTATAAAGAGCTTTCATGGTCATAAGAGTATTTGTATAAAAATACAAAAACTACAGATGATAAATAAATTCACATCAAATAGTTCATTCAAAAAAAACAATACATCACTAGCATCCAAAAGTTAAGTTTTTAAACTTAAATTTAAGAATCAAAATGTTGAAAAATCCAGATCCCAAAGATCTTGGAGTTCTTTGGGGTCTTATAATATGGCTTTTTTAGCTAAAAACTTATCTGGATAAATTTTAATTTATAACCTGTTTATAGGGGTTTACGTAAGTTTTTAGTCAATTTTAATAAACTTTCGCGTAGCTAGTGGCAACAACCCCAACCATTATCGCATGCTTCTGGAGGGCAAATTGGTGGTTTTCCTGCAAAGATCTTTTTTTGTGAAATTTTAGTAAGCACTTTCACACCTTCTATTTAGCATTAAATACAAGCCTTAAAAAACACTACATTTATATAATTTATTTCCCGGGGAAATCTGCTTTGCGTTTTTCTAAAAACGCAGTGGTACCTTCTTTAAAATCCTGGGTTCCAAAACAGTTACCAAATTGTTGGATTTCTATTGCATACCCATTCACCCCATCTTCATACCCTGCATTTACCGATTTGATTGCGGCAGCTATAGCAACAGAGGAGTTTCGCATAATTTTTCCTGCCAGTTTTTCTGCCAGAGGCAACAATTCTTCCTGAGCAGTTACATAGTTTACCAATCCATATTGTAATGCTTGGTTGGCATCGATCATCCCGGCAGTCATGATCATTTCCATAGCTCTGCCTTTACCTACCAACTGAGGTAACCGCTGTGTTCCTCCATATCCGGGGATCACTCCCAGAGAAACTTCGGGTAATCCCATTTTGGCATTATCGCTGGCGATCCTAAAATGTGCCGCCATGGCTAATTCTAAACCTCCTCCCAGCGCAAAACCATTTACTACAGCAATCACCGGGGTAGAAAGGTTGGCCACAAAATCAAATAATAATTCCTGCCCTTTTGCAGCAAGCTTCCCTCCTTCTGAAACTGAGAAATCAGCAAATTCGCTAATATCTGCTCCCGCTACAAAGGCTTTTTCCCCGCTTCCGGTAACGATGATCACTTTGGTATCGGCGTCAAGATCTGCCACCCTAAAAGCAGCATGTAGTTCCTGTATGGTTTCTTTATTAAGTGCATTTAGTTTTGACGGACGATCGATTGTTATTCTGGTAATTCCTTTGTTTTGTGATGTGATGATGTTTGTGTACATGAAAAATTCTTTTTTCACTCCCATGAACCTGCCTGTCTGCCGACAGGGATGGGAATCTTATTATTGTATACTATATATTTGTTAAATAGATTCCGTGCCAATAATCTCGATAACTATCGGGATCAGGATACGCCGGAATGACAGAAGGACTACTCTCTAGGAAATTTAACTTTAAAAACAGTTCCTTTTCCTTCTTTAGAGGTAAAGGTAATACTTCCATTATAGGTTTCCACAATATTTTTTACCATTCCTAATCCCAATCCCATTCCGCTGGTTTTAGTAGTAAATTTAGGTTCAAAAACCTTTTTTTTATTTTCTTCATTGATCCCTACTCCATTATCTGCAACAGTGATCACTACTTCTCCATTTTCTGAAAACACATCTACTATTATTTTGGGCACACGATCTTCGGGAATGGCCTGAATACCATTTTTTACCAAATTGGTTACTACCCGTATAAGTTGCGTTCTATCAAATTTGGCGATGATCTCTTCTTTTTCCGAAGGAAAAATAATATAATCTTCATTAAAGATATCCAGTGCCAATCTAATAATCTTTACCACATCCAGCGTTTCACTTTTTTGTGCAGGCATTTGTGCAAAATTTGAAAACGCCGAAGCAATCGAACTCATGGTATCGATCTGCTGTATGAGGGTATCACTGTATTCCTTAATTTTTTGATGTACATTGAGGTCATTGGGGTCAAACTTACGTTGAAAACTCTGTACCGTTAATCGCATCGGTGTGAGTGGGTTTTTAATCTCATGAGCTACCTGTTTTGCCATTTCCCTCCAGGCCGCTTCGCGCTCACTTTTTGCCAGCATCGCAGCACTTTGCTCCAGCTCATCGATCATACTGTTATATGCATTTACCAAAGAATGAATCTCGTCGCTAGCATCCCCTATATCAATTCGCTTATTACGTTTATCGAGCCTGGTCTGGTCTATGGTTTCTGAAATCGTTTTTAAGGATCTGGTAATATATTTTGATAAAAAATAAGCTAGCGCAATCGCTATAATCAGCATTAATAGATACACCTGCCCTACGCGTCTAAGAAATTCTAATAATTCTCGTGTAATCAAATCATCGTCCTCTAAGTACGGAAGATTTAAAATACCCAAAGGTTTTGATCGTATATCGGTGATGTAGGTATATGATGACAAGAATTTTTCTCCGTTTTTTTCAGATTTTACCAGGTATTTCTTATCGTAAAGTGAAGCCAGTGTATCCAAAATAACCGGGTTAAGTTGAGTATTTGTAGTATCTTTTGCAAAAATACCTTCAGATTTGATCAATAATTTCCCAGACAGGCCGTATATATTAATAGGCAAAGAATGTTCTTCAGAGATTTGATAGATACGTTGTCGTTCTCTAAAAATTAATGGAAGATTTGCTTCATTTACCGGATAAGTAGTGCTCTTTAAAGCATTATCAATCGCAATTTGTATCCGTTCTTCTTTTCTTTCTAACCGCTCCTGGTGATATTCTTCTGCCTCTTCTTTATATTGATAAATAGAAACCGCTGCTATTAATACAGAAGCTATCAACACTAATAAAGTCATCGAAATAAAAATACGTGTGCGAAGAGAAAGTTTTAGTAGCTGCATAGTATACTTTGATAGGTAAAGATAGCAAATATCACACCAAAATAGTTGTAAAAAGAAATCCCGAAATGTATTGAATTTCCTAAATTTACCTGGCATTTGAGTTATGAAGGATACCATATTACTTTCTGTACAAGATTTATGTCTTTCTTTTTCTTCTGAAGGAAAGGCAATCCAGGTATTACATGACATTTCATTTACCATTCATAAAAATGAGATCCTAGGTGTGGTAGGTGAATCAGGAAGTGGAAAATCGGTGGCATCACTGGCCATTCTTGGATTACTCCCAAAGAAAACTGCAACCATTTCTAAAGGAAGCATTATGTACAATCATACTTCTTTACTGAAACTCAATGAACAAGAGTATCGTGCTATTCGCGGAAACGAAATTGCCATGATCTTTCAGGAGCCCATGAGTTCCTTAAACCCTTCTATGAAATGCGGCAAACAAGTGTTGGAAATATTGCTTCAGCATACAGCTTTATCCAAAGCTGAAGCAAAAACCGAAGTGCTTTCTTTATTTGAAAAAGTGAAACTCCCGGATCCCGATAGGGCATATCAATCTTATCCCCATCAATTAAGTGGGGGTCAAAAACAACGTATCATGATCGCTATGGCGATTGCCTGCAAGCCAAAACTTCTTATTGCCGACGAACCCACAACAGCACTGGATGTGACAGTTCAAAAAGAGATTATTAACCTGCTTCAACATTTACAGCAAGAATACAAAATGAGCGTTTTGTTTATTTCTCATGATCTCTCACTGGTTTCAGAAATTGCAGATCATGTGCTGGTGATGTATCAGGGAAAAATGGTTGAATACGGCAGTGCCGATGAGATATTTCATCATCCCAAGCAAGAATATACAAAAGCATTGATCAATGCAAGACCTACTTTGGATGTTAGGTTTAAAAAACTACCTACCATTGCAGATTTTTTAGAACATACCGATCAAAACCGGGCAATTGTTACCAAAGAACAACGAGAACGACATCATCAAAATTTATATAGCAATCCTCCGCTCTTAGAAGTTATTAATGTAGAAAAAACATATTTTTCTAAGGCTGGCTTATTTGGTAAGAAGGCATTTAAAGCTGTAGATAATGTGAGCTTTAAACTGTATGAAGGTGAGACCCTGGGTCTTGTTGGCGAATCGGGTTGCGGTAAATCTACCCTGGGTAATGCCATCTTGCAATTGGATAAAGCAAACAGTGGCCAGGTGTTGTACAAAGGACAAGACATTACGCGATTATCTACATCACAAATACGAACGCTACGCAAAGAAATTCAATTGATTTTTCAGGACCCGTTTGCTTCTTTAAATCCAAGATTAACTATAGGGAGAGCAATTATGGAACCTATGCAGGCGCATCAACTATATAATAACGATACCGAAAGAAAGGAAAAAGTCATCGAATTGTTGGATCGTGTAGGTCTAACCAAAGAACATTTTAACAGGTATCCACACGAATTTAGTGGTGGCCAGCGGCAACGCATCGGTATTGCCCGCACTATTGCATTGCAACCCAAACTAATCGTATGTGACGAATCTGTAAGCGCACTGGATATATCGGTACAAGCACAGGTGCTGAATTTATTAAATGAACTAAAAGAGAAATTTGGTTTTACATACATTTTTATCTCACACGATCTGGCAGTTGTAAAATATATGTCTGATCAACTACTGGTCATGAATCAAGGTAAAATTGAAGAACGTGGAGATGCAGATTTGATTTATGAAAACCCGCAGAAAGACTATACCAGGAAACTTATAGACGCTATTCCTAAGGGAAAGTAGATTTTTGTCTCATAATGCTTCTGGTACAAATTTTTCTTCTACAAATCATTCTAAGTATCAACAAAACATATGAAGTAATATTTAAATAATAAAAAAACCTGTTAAGCTTTACAGTTTAACAGGTTTCATTCATCGCGACTTGGGGAGTTGCGATTAATTAACAACAAAAAATCACATCAACAAAAATACTTTTTTAGCTAAATATACGCAGTTAGAAATCAATTCCATTGTGGGTTTAATAGACTTCTGTAAACGGTTTATACGCTTTTTCATAATAGGGACAATATTGTGTGGGTTAAACTTATTTTAATCCTAAAAAACAATGGTATTTCGGGTATTATTTTTTAAGGGGATACTAATATGCAAATAATTTTTAATAACAACGTTTAAATACTTAATAAATCGACGAAATACTCAAAATTTTAACATTTAAAGTTCGAATCCTTGTTTTTATGGGTTAAAGCAGAAGTTTAAGTACACAGAAATAGCCTGAAAGTGTAGTATTTTTCTTTCAAAAAAGAGTGTTTTTGGTATTTATAAGTAGATAACGTTTACTTTTTGAATTTATTATTCGTAGTATCTTAATTATTATTCGTTATGCTATGTATAGAATTAGGTTAGAATTCATCGAATGTCATTTCAGGAATATTTCCCTCAATAATGAGGTTTCCTTCAGTAGCATTTCTAATATCTTCAATACTTACTCCCGGTGCTCTTTCCAAAAGTTTAAAACCTTCATCTGTAACTTCGAGCAGCGCCAAATTGGTTACTATTTTCTTCACGCAATGTACTCCGGTAAGTGGAAGCGAGCATTCTTTTAGCAATTTTGAGGCTCCCGCTTTATTGGTGTGCATCATAGCAACAATAATATTTTCGGCACTAGCTACAAGATCCATAGCTCCTCCCATCCCCTTCACCATCTTTCCGGGGATTTTCCAATTGGCGATATCACCATTTTCTGAAACTTCCATAGCACCCAAAACAGTAAGATCAACATGTTGCCCCCGAATCATATTAAAACTTGTTGCCGAATCAAAAAATGAAGCACCGGGCATGGTCGTAATAGTTTGCTTCCCCGCATTGATTATATCGGCATCTTCTTCTCCTTCATACGGAAAAGGTCCCATCCCCAAAACACCATTTTCGCTCTGAAACTCTACCTCGATACCTTTGGGGATATAATTTGCTACCAGGGTAGGTATCCCGATCCCCAGATTTACAAAATACCCGTCCTGAAGTTCTTTTGCAATGCGCCTTGCTATTCCGTTTTTATCCAACATATATATGCTATAAATTAAGTAAGGTTAATTCAAATTAGGTTGTGGGGTCATTCTTAAATACGGTTTAACCTCTTTGTGCCCTTTGGGAAAAAGCCCGGGAATTTCCTCATTAGTCACAGAAGGTACAATAACACAATCTTCTCCCCGGTTCCAGTTTGCCGGTGTAGCTACCTTATGATATGCTGTTAACTGTAATGAATCAATAACACGTAATAACTCATCAAAGTTTCTTCCTGTAGAAGCCGGATAGGTAATGGTAAGTTTAATCTTCTTATCCGGGCCAATCACAAATACAGAACGCACAGTTAACTGGCTGTCGGCATTGGGATGGATCATATCATACAATTCTGATACTTTTCTGTTTTCATCTGCGATGATCGGAAAATTAACTGTTGTGTTTTGTGTTTCATTGATATCTTTAATCCAACCGTGATGCGATTCGAGTCCATCTACGCTCAAGGCCACCACTTTTACATTGCGTTTATTAAATTCGTCGGTGTATTTTGCCACAGTTCCCAATTCTGTAGTGCAAACCGGTGTATAATCTGCCGGATGCGAAAACAAAACTCCCCAACTATCCCCTAGCCAGTTATGAAAATCGATTTCTCCTTCTGTAGTTTGTGCCGTGAAGTTTGGTGCTTCATCTCCTAATCGTATTGCTGCCATAATTTGTGTATTTATGTGTTATTAAAACACCTCCCAGGTTTTCAAAACCCGGGAGGTGCGTCTCTTATTTTTTACGCACGGTACGTTGCTCAATTCTTTTTTCGTATCGTTTGCCCTGAAAGATACGCTGCACAAATATCCCCGGAATATGAATCTGATCAGGATCCAGGCTTCCTGCAGGAAGGAGTTCTTCTACCTCTGCGACGGTAATTTTTGCTGCCCCACACATACAGGGATTAAAATTTCTTGCAGTTCCTTTAAAGATTAAGTTTCCGGCTTCATCTCCTTTCCAGGCTTTTACAAAAGCAAAATCTGCCTTAAATGCATGCTCCAGCACATACATTTTGCCATTAAATTCTCTGGTTTCCTTTCCTTCGGCTACTTCGGTGCCATATCCCGCAGGAGTATAAATTGCCGGAAAACCACCTTGTGCTGCACGGCATCTTTCTGCCAATGTTCCTTGCGGGATGAGTTCTACATCCAGTTCTCCACTTAGCATTTGCCGTTCGAATTCATCATTTTCCCCAACATAAGAGGATATCATTTTCTTGATTTGTTTTTTTTGAAGTAAAAGACCCAGGCCGAAATCATCTACTCCTGCATTATTGGAAATGCAGGTAAGGCCACTGACATTTAATTTTACGAGTTCTGCGATTGCATTTTCGGGAATACCGCAAAGCCCAAAACCGCCCAGCATCAGGGTCATATCATTTTTAACTCCTGCCATGGCTTCGGTAACATTTTGTACCGTTTTACGAATCATAGTGTTCTGTTTTTAGCAGTACTAAAAGTACTAAAAAAACATCACTATACCGTTTGAAATAAGATAGTTTTATGATTGAAAAAACTCCTGTTTTCAGAGACTGAATTCTTCAAAATTTTCTCTCCCGGCATTGTTCTTTTTAAATGCTTTGCAGTCTACTTCGATGGTCAGTTTTTTGGGCTTTATAAAAGCATCTTTAGAAATCTTCAGCGTTTTATCTGCATAACATTTTTTCATATACAATGCCCAAACCGGTAATGCCATCGTTGCTCCCTGCCCAAAAGCAGTTGTCTTAAAATGAGTTGCCCTGTCGTCTCCTCCAACCCAAACTCCTGTACATAGATTAGGAACAATGCCCATAAACCAACCATCACTTTGATTTTGTGTGGTTCCGGTTTTACCGGCGATAGGATTGGTTAATAAATAAGGATGCCCGGTTACTACATTCTTGATTTCATATCTTGAGGATGGCCCTGTGCGTAAACGAACTCCAGAACCCGAGTGGGTAACACCTTCCATTAGATTTATGGTAACATAGGCTGCTTCTCGACTAATTACATCGCGTGTCTCGGGAACAAATTGATATAAAACCGTTCCGTTTTTATCTTCAATGCTGGTAATTGTTACAGGTTTGGTGTAAATACCCTGATTTGCAAAAGTGCTGTATGCTCCTACCATTTCTGACAGTTTTAAATCTACAGATCCCAGGGCTATTGAGGCTACCTCTAGAATATCGGATTTTACTCCGGTTTTCCTGGCAAGCCTGGCGATAGGTTCTGGACCGATCTTATCCATTAATCGAGCAGAAACGGTATTCACAGATTTAGCCAATGCTTCCTTAAGACTCATATACCCGGTATAATCTGCATCACTGTTTTTTGGTGTCCAATCATTTTCTATGACACCATGTGAACCCACTGGAATAGTGATCTGGGATTTTGGCAACGTATCGCAAGGAGACAATTTTAATTGATCGATTGCAGTGGCATATACAAACGGCTTAAAGGTAGATCCTACCTGACGCGCTCCCTGATACACATGATCATACTGAAAATGTTTGTAGTTCACTCCTCCAACCCAGGCTTTAACATGCCCTGTCTGTGGCTCCATAGACATTAATCCCGATCGTAAGAATTTTTTATAGTACAGAATAGAGTCCTTTGGTGTCATAATGGTATCTATTTCTCCTTTCCAGCTGAAGATGCGCATCTCGACCTTTTGATCAAAAGACTTTTTTATTTCTTTTTCAGATTTGCCTTCACTCAACATTTTTTTTCTCCTGGCAGACGATTTTATACTTCTGTTAAGAATTCCTTCTACTTCTGCTTTGGTAATATCTCTGAAAGGGCTGGTTTTATTGTTCTTCTCTTGCTTGTCAAATTCTTTTTGAAGATTTGCCATATGCTCTTGTACCGCTTCTTCAGCATATTTTTGCATGCGGGAATCTATGGTTACATTAATTCGTAATCCATCTCTATAGATATCATAAAACACTGTTTCGCCTTCTTCATTTTCTCCTTTAGGATTATTTTTTACCCAATTAGACATCCAGCTTCTTACATATTCTCTAAAATAAGTTGCGGTACCATCATTATGGCCTTCGGGTGAATACTCTAAATCTAACGGCAATTGTTTTAGGCTATCCCTTTCTTTTTCACTTAAATACCCATACTTTGCCATTTGGTTAAGCACAACATCCCTTCTGGTCTTTACCATTTCCGGCCTGCGCAATGGATTAAAAAGTGATGAGTTTTTTAACATCCCGACCAATACAGCGGCTTCTTCTTTTTTGAGATCTTTTGGGTTTTTTCCGAAGTAGATACGCGATGCAGAGCTTATACCAATCGCCTGATTAAGGAAATCATATTTGTTAAGGTACATAGTGATGATCTCATTTTTGGTATATTGTCTTTCTAATCGAGTAGCGATTACCCATTCTTTTAATTTTTGTTTAATGCGTTCCCAAATGTTTTTAGAACCCCCGGTAAACAATTGTTTTGATAATTGTTGAGAAATTGTACTAGCCCCTCCTTTGCTTCCCAGAAAAATAAAAGCACGCAATGTTCCTCTGGCGTCTATCCCAGAATGATCATAATACCTGGCATCTTCTGTTGCTACCAATGCGTCTACCAAATGTTGTGGCAGGTCTTCATAATTAATCGGTGTTCGGTTTTCATTAAAAAAAGTTCCTATCTGCACCCCATCAGACGAGATAATCTGGGTTGCCAGATCATTTTGCGGGTTTTCTAATTCTTCAAACTTTGGCATTTCTCCAAAAGCTCCCCAGCTTGCCAAAAAAAATAATAAAATGATTAGAAAAACTCCTGAAGCAAATGTGATCCAAAATGCTTTGATATACTTCAGCGTATTGATTGGTGCTGTTTGTGTCCTTTTTTTTGTCGATTTGGGTGTTGCCTTTGCCATATGTTACGGGTTTTGAGCATATTCTATTCTAAATCCAATATCTGTAATTCCTTCTAAAACACGTATGCCGTTGGTTTCTCCATTTTTCCGCATAGCGTGTTGTAATGTTATGGTATACGATCCTTTTTCTATAAAACGGATGTTTTCTTTATACCATAATTTATTCTCTTTGAGGTCAGAAAAACCTGTTCCCAACCATTCTCCGCCAGGGGCAGCCATTTGATACTCTAGTGTATCGGTAACCACTTTACCATTTGGGAATTTCATTTCGCTAATTAAAAATAAATTACTGAATTTATAAGAATTATTATTACGAATATTAATAAATAGATTATAGGTTTGCAGAGAATCCAATTCGGGTAAGTTAAAACTTATTTTCTCATCCATCTCCCATGTCTCAGACACCGTTTGATACGCATCGAAAACCTGTTTGTCGTCACAAGAGATCATACTGCTTACCACACAAAAAAGTATAACAAACCTAAGATTTATCATTATTCCTATTACGAGATCTACGTTTTTTATTGCGTTGATTTTTTGGTTTATTTGTTTTCTTGCTTCCAGAATTTTCTCCTTTTGGTTGGTTTGAAACTGCTGTTTGCTTTTCTGAAGGTCTTTTATTGGTATTCTTTCTTTTATTTCTGTTTTTTCTTCTCCTTCTGTTCCCTTTTGGCCGATCAAATCTTGTTAAACTATCTTGTCCTACAACGTTCTCAAATTCTGTTTTAGTATTTTCTATCAAATCTGAAGCAAATTCTTCTAAGCTTGCTACTGTTTCATTGTTATTGTTTGCTGCGATGATTTCATTTACATCTTCGGTAGAAATTTTATGCCAGTTCATCCATTCTCCTTCATAGGCATACCACAACAATCCTTTAAAAATATCTATTTTCTGGCATACAGCGGTTCCTTTTTCTGTTTGAAGTTTTGTTTCGGTTTTTGGGAAGCTATTAAGTGCGTCGATATAGGCATCCAGCTCATAATTGAGGCAGCATTTTAACTTTCCGCATTGACCGGCCAACTTCTGCGGGTTCAGGGATAATTGCTGATATCTTGCAGCACTGGTGTTTACTGATCTGAAATCTGTGAGCCACGTAGAACAACATAGTTCGCGACCACAAGACCCGATACCACCCAACCTGGCAGCTTCTTGCCTGAAACCTACCTGGCGCATTTCGATTCGGGTACTAAATTCGTGTGCAAACTCTTTTATCAACTGCCTAAAATCAACACGTTCTTCTGCCGTGTAATAAAAAGTCGCTTTTGAGCCGTCGCCCTGAAATTCGATATCAGAAATTTTCATTTGCAGCTCGAGCCTGATGGCAATTTCTCTTGCCCGCACTTTCATTTTTTCTTCTTTATCCCGAGATTTTTGCCAGATGTCTATATCTTTTTGAGAAGCTTTTCGATATATCTTTTTAACATCTTCGCTATCCTGCTCTACTTTCTTTCTTTTCATCTGTATACGCACCAGCTCACCAGTAAGGGTAACGATCCCCACGTCATGACCCGGAGAGACTTCGGTAGCCACTACATCGCCGATACTTAAAGAAAGATTTTCTGTATTCTTAAAGAAAGATTTTCTGCCGTTCTTGAATCGTACTTCGACACAAGAAAAAGGTGTCGAGCCACTGGGAAGTGACATATTAGATAACCAGTCAAACACTGTTAATTTATTGCACCCATCGGTACCACAGGTACCATTATTCTTACACCCTTTCGGTTGTCCGTCTTTTGCGGAGGAACAACTGTTACACCCCATATTTTCTATCTATATTGAAATTTGTCTGCGATCGCAATCACAACAAATATGGTTCTTACTATGGTTAGAAATATACTGTTTCTAACGTCTCAATCGTTAAAGATACTATGAAATGAGGATAAAAAAAACTATCTGCCACAGTATCTTTGGCTTTTTGGTATTACTTCTTATACTTCAATGCTTCAGAACGGCCTTTTTTAAAAATCTTATTACTGTTTCCTTTGCCTCTTCGCAGCGCTTTTTGCTCTTCAAATGGCAGTCGGTTTATTTCCATACATGGGGTAGAACAGCAGTTTTCCATTTCGGCAGCACAATCCTCACATTGAATAAACAATAGATGACAGGCTTCATTTTCGCAATTCACATGGGTATCACATGGTTTTCCACATTGGTGGCAATTGGCAATGATATCATCTGATATACGTTCTGATCTTCTGTGATCGAAAACAAAGTTTTTACCCAAAAACTTATTCTCTAAATCCTGTTCTTCTACTTGTTTGGCATATTCAATAATACCGCCTTCGAGCTGAAACACATTTTTGAATCCTTTATGTTTGTAATAGGCACTGGCTTTCTCACATCGTATGCCACCGGTACAATACATCACCAGCTTTTTATTTTCTTTATGATCTTTGAGGTCTTCTTCGATACTATCCAGAGAATCCCTGAAAGTATCTACATCTGGAGTTACTGCATTTTTAAAATGGCCTATCTCGCTCTCGTAGTGATTGCGCATATCGACCAATACAGTATCTGGATCTTCTATAAGTTCATTAAATGTTGAGGCATCTACGTGTACTCCTTTATTGGTTACATCAAAAGTGCCATCATCCAGCCCATCGGCGACGATCTTATGACGAACTTTTACTTTTAGTTTCAGAAAAGACTTTGCATCTTGTTCTATGGCTATATTAAGACGCACACTTTCTAAAAATGAAATACTGTCTAAATGCTTTTTAAAAGCTTCAAAATTTGGCGCAGGAACCGATAACTGGGCATTAATCCCTTCTTTGGCCACATAAATGCGGCCCAAAACGTCGAGTTCATTCCAATGAATAAAGAGGTGGTTCCTAAAAATTTCGGGATTGCCGATATGTGCATATTGATAGAAAGAAAGCGTGAGCCGGTCGGTACCGGCTTCATCGATAAGTGCTGCTCTTTCTTTTGCACTTAATTTGTTGTACAGTTGCATGCTATACCTCCAAGTTTTAAGTTAAAAGAATGATTATTTGGGGCAAAAATACAAATAGTAGCGTGATACACAAAAAATTTATAGTAGCTTAAATAAAATTGACGTAATTATATTTTCGTTAAACAGTGACCACTCTTTTTTACTTCTTTTAAATACATCATTAACAACCTTTATCGGTATTTTTTGAGAAATGAAATTATTCTGTTATAATTATCAATACCAACTATTATAGCATATTGATGCCAGATTTTCGCTAACAATGGCTTTTTCTTGATCAGAATCGATAATAAGCTTACGTAACCGAGGCAAATTTTTTAAGGGTGAAAAGTCATTAATTGGCGTTCCACGGACATCAAGGACTTCCAGTTTATCAAATCCGATAAGCGTTTGTAAAGATACTACAGAAGTATTATCAATACGAAGCACACGAAGCTTACGCAAAGGGCGAACCAACTCAAGATGCTCTATGTTAGAATAGCTTAACCAAAGCTCCTCAAGTTGATCGAGTTGACCCATTGTAGCCCAAGGCATCGTCATTCTTTTAGGATCATTAAGCTGTATTGAAACGCTCAGAAATTTTAAGGATTTCACTTCCTTTAACGAATCCAGATGGAGTAACGGACAATTCATTACATGGAGTTTGCGAAGATTCGGAAGCTTTTGTAACGGTCCCAAGTCACTGATTTCAGTATTATCGATGCTAAGCTCACGCAGATTAAAAAGCCCTTTTATCGGCTCAAGATCATGTATTAAGGTGCCCTGTATATCAAGTACCTCAAGCTCATATTTATTACGAAGAGGTTCTAGATGCGCAATCGCAGTATTACCCAACTCCAGACGACGTAATGTAACTGATCTTAAAGGATGAAGATCACTGAATTCAGGATCTACACAGGTAAGTTGCTGCAGCGCAGAATGTTTCTCAAGTGCTCTAATAGTGGTATCAACATTTTCGACGCGATGGACAATTAGGGTTGTTAGGCGTTTCAGTTTCATGACAAATTCCAATGTCGGCACGCAAACATCTACAATCTCTAAGGAAGTCAATTGAGTAAGCTTACCCAGTTCATTCACTCCCGCAACAGGCAATTGTGAAATGCACAAATGTGAAAGATTATCTAGCCTGGTAAGAAAATTAAAATCGGTCACTTTGATCCCAATCATCGAAAATGAGATGAGATGATTCAATTGGCTGATCGTTTCTACATCAAGCCAAAATGAATCATTAACAACCAGACTGGTCAATTTCTTATACGTAAGCAAATTGGTAAGGCGGCCACGAGCCCTAATGGTTAAATGCTGTGCATCAATAGGCGACACACCTTCTGGTTTGATCTCTTCAATAAAGTATGGTTTTGGGAGCCTGGCCTTGAGTATTGAAACTTTGGGTGCATACTCGACATACTTTGGAGATCGGCTGTCAATCCAACTTTTAAGTCTTAGATAATAATTGTCATGAACAAAGAGGGTCACACCAAGCCTTCCTAAACTGTCTCTAAAAAGCTTTATTAACCAACAACATTGAGAGCTCGCTATTTGAAGTTTATGATAAGGAATGTATACCTTTTTATCTCGAAAATAAAACAATGGAGCTTGTGGGTACCCATTACGATGAGTTCCCAAAAGGTTGGGTGATGCACCTGCAACAAACAATAAATCCTCAAAACCAGGTTGATTCAAAAATTCAAATATCCTGGCTGGGTTTTCGATAGGTACAAGTCGACCAACTCCCTTCAATTCAAGTTCAAATCCCAGTGTTTTAGAAACCAACTCAGAAACATATCTGGTTTGCCCTGAATCAGTAATGGTTATTCCGCGAAAAACAGTAAGGTGTAAGGAAGAACAAGTTCTGATGAGATCTGCCAAATGTAATGAGAACGTGGCAAAGTCCCCGTCAGAATCCCATAATTTCACTATATGTACTGACGTTTTATTGTATATATCTATAGTATCTTTCCACAAAGCATCGCTCAGATGGCTTGTAAACTCAATAGGCAATCCGTCATAATCTATAAGCTGCAACGCTGTGGCCCCATCTGAGAGTGGAACAGCTACCCGATACTCATCAAACAACGCGATGCCCATATCTATTCTGGCTTTATGAATGTTGTTTAAACCAATTATTTCCTCAAATACTACAAGTGCCATTTTAAAAAATCAATTATGGTACTAAAACTCTATGCACTAAAAGTACATAGGTTTTTGAAATAATAAATGAAATTCATTTTGTACCCACCGTAAGAGTAGGCAGTTGGCAGTTCTCAGTAAGAGGATTGACCACTGCCTACCGAGACTATAAGCTGCATACCCTAAAAGTTTATAGAAATCTACCTGGCGGTAGACAGGCTGAAGTAACTGCAATGATCCCGATTTTTCAGTAGGATTAAAAACAACTTGAGATGAATACAGTATCAAACTCGTCCTGACTTTTTTGATTCGACCGAAAAATAGGATTTTTATAGGAAATTATAAAAAGTCACGATGAGTTTATCAAAATTAAAAAATGCCTTGAACTGAAAATCAAGGCATTTTTTGGGCTAATCCGTTATTTATTTGTTTAAGACTAAAAAAATAAAATAACGAAGCTAACCACCTTCTACCATACAATTACTAACTTTAGTAATTGTACAGCCATCGAGGTTATGTCTAATGACTCTTTTAAGAAATTTCATTGTGCATCTTCCTCTTACTATTTGTTCAAAGTTTGCTTTACTTATAGATACCAAAAAAGTGATAAGGTTGCGTAGTACATATCAAAAAATCATTTCTCATATATTGATTGCATTGAATTTTCTTAAAATAACTCCCATATTCTTGATTTTTCAATAATATGAGACTCTTATATTTTTTGAAAGCGGTACATTAATAAATTTTTTTTATAACATTTATTACAGCAAATATATCTTTTTATCATTCTGAAAACTAATTGCTTAACGAGGTAGGGTGTTGAATAAATAGTGCGTTTTATATACACACATATTTGCAATGCCATGAAAACACATACATCTCTCAAGCTTTTATTGCTCTCTATGATTCTTTTATTATCATCTTGCAGCAGCGATGATGACAGTAATCCAGTTTTAACTGAAAGCAGTGCAAAACAAATTGTAAATTTCACCTTTCTGGCAAGTAATAATACAGGCTTAGCTGAAGACGTAACCGCTCAAATTAGTGAAGAAAACAAAACCATTACGGCTACCCTGCCTTTTGGTCCTGATAGTGCTACACTCACCCCTTCACTGGAAATCTCTGATAAGGCCACTGTGTCTCCCAATAGTAGCGAACCTCAGAATTTCACCAATCCTGTTACCTATACTGTTACCGCAGAAGATGGCAGCACCCGGGAATATACAGTGCAAATAACGATTGATCCAAACACCGCTAAAGAAATTCTTAGCTTTAAATTCCTGAAAGACAACAATAGTGAACTACCTGAAGATATTGAAGCCGAAATAAACCAGCAGGAAAAAACCATTATTGCTTATGTGCCTCCAGACACAGATTTTATGCTTACCCCGGCAATAACTATTTCAGAAAAGGCCACTATAGCAATAACCACTACAGATTTTACAGCCCCTACGGTAAGTTATACCGTAACTGCCGAAGATGGCTCTACACAAGAATATCAAATCAGTGTCATCATGAAATTCCCTTCAGACAGACAAGTGCTCGAACGACTCTATAAGATAAACCCCGAGAATAGATTGGAATGGGATCTTATGCTCCCTATAGAAAACTGGGAGGGCGTATCGTTGGATGCCACCAGTGAAAATGTAACAACTTTGCTTTTAGAAGACAAAAATATTACACTCCTTCCCAGGGAAATTGGAGAGTTGAGTAATCTAAAACAACTGTTTTTAGGTAAAAATTCGTTGACATCCCTTCCTACAGAAATCGGGAAGTTGACCCTTATGGCTGTTTTGGCAGTAAACAATAATACATTAACAAGTATTCCCGATCAAATCGAAACCCTAGATAACTTACTTATCTTATCCTTAAGCAACAATTTATTAGCATCTATTCCTGAGGCAATTGGTGATTTGGATAACCTGGACTCCTTATCCTTGGCCAATAATTCCTTAACATCACTTCCATCAGAAATTGGGATGTTGACAACACTAACTAATTTATTTATAAAAAATAATCCGGGGTTAACAGGTATCCCTCAGGAAATTTGTGATATGGAAGCCAACTACGGTACTATTATTTCTATGAATGAAGGGGTAATTTGCCAATAAGGAGGGGCATAACTAAAAAGAGTCCCAATATCTTGAAAATTCAAATAAATGGCACTCTTTATTTTTTATAAATACTCATTTTAGTCGGTTATAAAACTTTAAAAAAACAATGATGAGAATCCTACTTTTAATTTTAACCATGGTATTGGTATATGGCTGTAGCAATAATGACGACGGTGATACAACAACACAACTAAGCAGCGATAAACAAATAACCAGTTTTACTTTTCTTGCCGGTGATGTATTGGGGGATATCGACCATGAGGATCACACCATAAATGTAGAAATTACCTTAGATAAAGACAAAACCAAACTTGCACCTACAATTACTATTTCTGATAACGCCACAATCACCCCAGAAAACAGAATAGTTACCGATTTTACAAATCCTGTAACCTATACAGTAACTGCCGAAGATGGCAGCACACAAGAGTACATGGTGACGGTTACTGTTAATACCGATCTTGCCAGAAACGTTCTTACAATCTTATATAATGCAAACCCATTGAACTCTCTTGGCTGGGATTTTAATGACCCCTTAGAAACCTGGGAATACGTGGATCTAAATGAGTATGGATTTGTAACACGTCTTAATTTGGCAAATAAAGACCTTAATGCTATTCCTCCCGAAATAGGACAATTGGAAGGGTTAACATTTTTAAATTTGGCCAATAACCCTATTAACAGCATCCCAGATGAGATAGGAAATTTGGTGAATATAACAACACTTGCTTTAAACGCCTCTAAGCTACAGAACATCCCTGCAACAATTGAAAAATTAATCAATTTGGAGGCTCTTCATTTATCTGAAACATTTATAAGTACGATCCCGAAAGAAATCGGAGAGTTTGCTAATTTAGAGTATTTAGATCTGGAAAACACGCCATTGTTAACGACGATTCCCGATGAAGTATGTGCGCTGAAAAACAAACCCGGAGTTACGGTATTGGATGATGGAGAATGTCTTTGATTCTATAAAATAGCGAACCTCAATAAAATATTATATATAGAAGTAATTTTCGTTCACAAAATTAAAAACCATGAAAAAATTTCATCCGCTTTTAATCATATTAATGATCGGTGTGCTTTTTTTAAATGCCTGCAGCAATGACGATGACCGCCCCGCAAAAAGCAATGCCAAACAGATCACCGGCTTTGTGTTTACAGCAGCCGATAATGATGCACTGTCTGAAGATGTAGTACTACAGATCGATCAGCAAAACCATACCATTTCGGGCGAATTGCCCTTTGGTACCGATCTTACCAGCCTTATACCCACTACTACAATTTCTGATAAAGCATCGATAACCCCTGAAAATAAAACTCCTCAGGATTTTACCAATACCGTGACCTATATGGTAACTGCTGAGGATGGTAGTTCACAAGAGTATAAGATAAGTGTAACGGTTCCTGCCATAAATACTGAGGCCAGGATCATCGATTTTGTATTTAAAACCGAAGATAATGCACTATTAACAGAAGATCTTGAAGCTGAAATAAACGATGAAGAAAAAACCATAACTGCCACTATTCCCTTTAGCGCAGATATCACTTCCCTGGTGCCTACCCTGGAAATTTCTGAAAATGCTACCGTAAGCCCGGAGAATAAAAAAGTACAGGATTTTGCAGGTCCCGTGACTTATACTGTAACTGCCGAAGATGGCACTACTCAGCAGTATACAACAAATATGAGTGCTGCCGCCGAACCTCAAACCGGGAAACAGCTCATCGGTTTAACTTTTACCGCAATAGATAATAATGCATTGTCTGAAGATGTGATAGCTGTTGTTGAAGAAGACAATAAAAAGGTGCTAGCCGAAGTGCCTTTTGGCACCAATATCGCTGCTTTGATACCCGCCATAGAAGTTTCAACGTTGGCCACGATAAACCCCAAAAGCGGGCAAGTACAGGATTTTACCAATGTGGTTATCTATACGGTGACTGCCGAAGATGGCGGCACCCAGGAGTATGAGGTCTCGGTTGATTTTAAACCCAATACCGAAAAACAAATTATAAACTTTGCTTTTACCGCCTTCGATAATTCCTTACCTAAAGATATAACTGCCGAAATCGATGAAGACAATAAAACAATCACTGCCAAATTACCTTTTGGTACCAGCCTGGGTGCTCTGGTGCCAACCATCGAAATATCAGCAGAAGCCACTGTAACTCCAGAAGATAAAGCTGCACAAGATTTTACAAGTCTGGTGAAGTATACGGTTACCGCAGAAGATGGCAGCACCCAGGAATATATGGTAAGTGTAACAGTTCCCGCTGTTAATAACGAGGCCAAGATCACTCAATTTGTGTTTCCTAAAAGAGAAAATAATACATTAAAACAGGATGAAACAGCAACCATTAACGAAACTGAGAAAACAATTACATTAGAATTAGACTACTTTGCAGATATTGTTGCATTAAAACCATCGGTAATGATTTCAAATAAAGCATCGATAACCCCTGAAAATGGAGCTCCCCAGGATTTTACAAATCCTGTTACCTATACGGTAACTGCTGAAGATGGCAGCCTTCAGGTATATACGGTAACAGTTACAGAACCCAAAGACAGAGAAGTCTTACTATTATTAAATAATGCAAATCCAGGAAGATTGGACTGGGATCTTAGCAAACCAATGACCGACTGGGAAGGAGTAACCGTGAATCCAGGATCAGGAAGAGTTACTGAGTTATTATTAGAAAACAAAGAATTAACCATCATTCCTTCCGAAATTGGAAACCTGACAAATCTGGAACAATTATGGTTAAACGATAATTTATTAGAAAGCATTCCAAAAGAAATTGGAAGTCTGGAAAATATTGAAATCTTTATCATTACAAATAACCCGGAGTTAAATGCCATTCCCCCGGAAGTTTGTGATCTAAAGGACAAGATCCTCGTTTTTTGTACTGATATAGATGAATGTAAGGGTAATTGTGCAGCGTAATTCTTAACACTCAAACCTCCAGCTGAGAACGGCTGGGGGCATGGGGTAGTTGTTGAAAATAGTGAAATTACTAAGCTTAATCTAACTGGTAAAAACATTACAAACATTCCTGAAGAAATTGAAAACTTAACATCCTTAAAAATTATAGATTTATTTAATAATTCGATAACCTCCATTCCTAAAGAAATTGGAACTCTGGAAAATATTACGGTCTTTATCATTACTAATAACCCGAGGTTAACTAACATTCCCCAGGCAGTTTGCAATTTGAAAGACGGGTCTAATATTGGAGCTTTTTGTACTGATCTAGACGATTGTCCAAGTAAAGACCTTTGTGATATTTAAATCATAAAAAATTAAATTAAGAGATTGGTGTGAGATCTTTTGTATGTATGTCTGCAATCACTCAAGTAATCTTTTAAATTATAGAAAATTCCGTTATTCCCTTTAGGGTTAAGGGTAAATAATGGGATTTTCTGTATTTTCTTTTTGACCCCTCCCGATAGCTATCGGGACTAAAGCCCGCCTGAATGACAAAGTCGGGCAGGGGAGAAGAAAATACTTTATATGGGTGATTGCGGACATACAGTCTTTTGTTTAGAACGATTTGAAAATCTAAAATAACCATCAAAAAAAGAAAATGATTCACAACGCGAATAGAAAACTTTATCCTAATAAGTTTCAAAAGAGTCCCAAATTTTTGATTTGTCAAGATTTTGGGACTCTTGTAAAGAAGTGTTTTTATACATTTCGGGCGCTAACTTAAAAATCTAAATAGTATGCACAACACAATCAAATTTTCCCTGGCAATAGTACTTATTTGCTGCCTGAACTCCTGTAGCACCAATGACGACCAAGAGCTGTTTGTAAACGATACACAAACCATAGATGCAAAGCAATTCGATCTCAATACCGATCGGGAAGCTTTAATCGCACTTTATAATGCCAATCCAGACAATACACTCGACTGGGATCTGAGCGATCCTTCAGTAGAAAACTGGACCGGAGTACAATTATTGAGAAACCGGGTAGCAGGATTATCGTTTCTGCGTAAAAATATAAGCACAATCCCTCCCGAAATTGGAAATCTGGATCAATTAAGAACTTTATCATTTCTCAGTAATTCAATAATCGATCTCCCCGCCGAAATCGGAAACCTGTCAAAATTGATCAATCTGGATGTAAGTTTTAATGACCTAACTACAATTGCTCCGGAAATTGGAAATCTATCTGGTTTGAAATATTTATCCTTAAATAATAACGAATTACTCGAAATACCTGAAGAAATCGGTAATTTAACTTCGTTGCGGTTTTTTCGTGTTAATCGAAACCCGCTCACTACTATCCCACAAAAGGTATGTGACCTGGAAAATACAGGAACCCGAATTCTTAAAGATGCTCGTGTGACCTGTAATTAGTATCTGGCCGGAAATATATCACTATTAAATTTGTTTCTTTTTGCGCTATTTTTATTTTTTTTTATCGCCTGATGCTAAGGCATCTGCGTCAAAAAAGAAAATTAAAATCTCATCAAAAATAATTCAAATTATAAAAACCGCCTATTTCCGGCCAGATACTAATTAAACAGAAGATAAATCCTATCTGAGTTTATAAAAATTATACTTACAAAAAAATCGATCCTTTCCGGGATCGATTTTTTTATTACGGGGGTGCTAAAAAACAACCAAATACGTCTCAATATTTTGAAAATTCAAGTATCTGGGACGTTGAATTCTTAAGAAATAACCATCTTAGGAAGTTAGGAAATCTTAAAAAAAGCAATAATGAGAACCTTATTTTTAATATTGATCATGGCATTGGTATGTGCCTGTAGTAATGATGATGACGAAAACAGCACTCCTCCCGGAAGTGATGCAAAGCAGATTACCAGCTTTATCTTTAAAGCCGAAGACAATAAAGGATTCACTCAAGATCTAGACGCTTCTGTCAATCAGGAAAATAAAACCATTACGACCACCATTCCCTTTAGTGCAGATATTATGAAGCTCACCCCAGCAATACGTATCTCCGAAAAGGCAACCATAAAACCACAGAGTAATGTAGTGCAGAACTTTACCAATCCTGTTACTTATACGATCACCGCCGAAAATGGTAGCACCCAAAAGTATACAGCAAATATTGTTGCTGCCGCAGGACCCGAAACCGGTAAGCAATTGATCAATTTTACCTTTACAGCAGCAGAGAATGAGGCCCTGTCTGAAGATGTGATCGCAGCTATAGACGAAGACAATAAAAAAGTACTTGCTGCCGTACCTTTTGGCACCAATATTACTGCATTGATCCCCGCCATCGAGCTTTCTACCCTGGCAAGGGTTACACCCGAAAATAAAACTGCACAGGATTTTACCGATCCGGTAATCTATACCGTGACCGCCGAAGATGGTGGCACACAGGAGTATGAAGTCACAGTCGATTTTAAACCCAATACCGAAAAACGAATTATAAACTTTGTTTTTCTGGAGACGGATAATAACCCTGTTCTATCTGAAGATGTAACTGCCGAAATCGACGAAGACAATAAAAAAATCACCGCAAAATTGCCTTTTGGCACCGGGCTTACTAATTTGGTACCAACCATTGCGATTTCAGAAAATGCCAGCATCGATCCTGCTAATGATGGGCAGGGGCAGGATTTTACCAGTCCTGTTACCTATACAGTAACGGCCGAAGACGGTACCACTCAAGAATATGAAGTTACAGTGACCGCCCCCAATACTGAAGCCAAAATAATTAGTTTTTCATTTTTAATGAGCGATAATAATAGTGATGATTTTACAGCCTTGCTTAAAGATGAAGTAGCCACTATTGATGAAGAAAACAAGCTCATCACTGTTAAACTTCCATATATAGCTGATCTGTCTAACTTAAAACCTAACATCACTATTTCTCAAGAAGCAGCTATAGCACCAGAAAATAATGTTGTTGTCGATTTTACAGATAATGTTATTTATACCGTAACTGCCGAAGATGGATCCACACAGGAGTATACTATATCGATTACCAAAAATGCTTCGCCAAGTCAAAGAGAGGTACTTATCTTAATACTAAACACAAATCCAAACAATACATTGGCCTGGGATCCTTTTGTAGAAGATCTTAACCAGTGGCAAGGTATAATAGCATCTAACCCAACACCCCCCGAAGTTAGTATGATACAGACACTTATTATCAGTAGCAAACAAATATCTTATCTGCCCAGGGAGATCGCCCATCTTATCAATTTAAACACCTTTATAGCTGAAAAGAACCGGCTAACAGAGCTTCCCGATGAAATAGGAGCCTTATCAGCGCTAAGAGAATTTTGGGTTACAGATAACAAACTATCAACTATTCCTAATACGATTGGAAACCTAAACAATTTAGAAGAATTATTACTAGAGTATAATGAGTTGAATTTAATTCCTAAAGAAATAGGAGGCATTAACAATCTAAAAAGTTTAAACCTTTCTAATAATTTGTTGACGACAGTTCCTGCAGAACTTGCAAACCTTTCTAACTTAGAATACTTATCATTATTGGATAATCGACTAACCTTAGACTCTATCCCTTTGGACGTTTGTGGTTTGGACGATGCTGATACCGAAGTTATTACCGGTATCCCAGGGTGCGGGTCAAGTTAAAAAAGCAAAATAAACTAATGACAAATCCCTTATTTTATATTGATAAACCTCAACCTTACTTCGGTTGGGGTTTGTTGTTGATAACCATTTTAGAATTCATAAAAAGCAAAAGTTTACTTGATTTTCCTTCTAAAAAGGTCCTAATACCATTTCCGATGTAAATTTGCCCAAATAAAAAGCAGGAGTTTTTTGTTTAGACGAAAAAGAAAAATAAGGCATAGCCTTAGCTACGGCTTATTTTTATTTTGATGTATGGGCAAAAAAGAACAATTTTTAGTGTGTAAATTTACATCGGAAATGGTATAAATTTCCAGGTTTTCAAGTTTTTGGGACTATTACCAAGAAATGCTTTTATATATTAACGCTATTGCTTAACATCCATACATCATGCAAAAACCGGTTAAATTTCTTGCGGTAATACTCCTTTGTTGCCTGAGCTCCTGTAGCTCAGATGATAAGGCCAAGATTACCAGCTTTACATTTTTAAAAGAAAATAATCCAACATTACCAGAAGATTTTGATGCCTCTATAAATGAAACAGAAAAAACGATTACACTTAGGTTACCCTACACCAATGATAACGGTCGGCTTAAAGAGATTTTCTACTTAGAATCAGTAGACCTCGCAGCATTAACTCCATATATCGAAATTTCTAACAATGCTTATATTACCACCAATACCAGAGATGTTCATGATTTTACCAAACCCGTGGTTTATAACGTGATCGAGAAAGATGGTAGAATTCAAAAATATACCGTTACCATCACTAAAGATCCTCCAACCGAAAGAGAAGTGTTGTTATTGATTTGGAAAGCAAGTAGTGGTATGTTTAATTTTCATTGGAAAATAAATAGTCCATATACCTCCTGGAGGTATATAACAGTGAATAAATCGAAACAAATTACATCCCTTGATCTTAAATCATTACAAGTCGAGAATTTTATAGTTCCTCCGGAAATCGGAAACCTGACAAATCTTACGTCTTTAGATCTGAGCAGCACAAAATTAATAAGCTTACCTGCGGAAATCGGAAACCTAAAAAATCTTACGTCCTTAGATCTGAGCAGTACAAAATTAATAAGCTTACCTGCGGAAATCGGAAACCTAAAAAATCTTACGTCCTTAGATCTGGGCAGTACAAAATTAATACGTTTACCCCCGGAAATCGGAAACCTGGAAAAGCTTACGTCCTTAGATCTGCACAGTACAAAATTAATAAGCTTACCCCCAGAAATCGGAAACCTAAAAAATCTTACGTCCTTAGATTTACGTTTTATGAAACTGGAAAGCTTACCTGCAGAAATCGGAAACCTAAAAGAGCTTATATCACTGGATGTAAGCGGTACAAAATTAAAAAACTTACCCCCGGAAATTGGAAACCTGACAAGGCTCACAGATTTGTTTTTAAGAGATAATTCTTTAAACGCTATCCCAAAAGAAATTGGAAACCTAAAAAACCTTATATCATTGGATTTAGAAAATAACTCTTTAAACACTATCCCAAAAGAAATTGGAAACATCACAAGCCTCACAAATTTGTTTTTAAGAGATAATTCTTTAAACGCTATCCCAAAAGAAATTGGAAACCTAAAAAATCTTATATCATTGGATTTAGAAAATAACTCTTTAACCACTATTCCAAAAGAAATTGGAAACATCACAAATCTGATGTCTTTGGATTTAAAAAATAACTCTTTAAAATCTATCCCAAAAGAAATTGGAAACCTGACAAGGATCACAAATTTGTTTTTAAGAGATAATTCTTTAAACGCTATCCCAAAAGAAATTGGGAACATCACAAATCTGATGTCGTTGGATTTAAAAAATAACTCTTTAAAATCCATCCCAAAAGAAATTGGAAACCTAAAAGATCTTATATCATTGGATCTAAAAAATAACTCTTTAAACGCTATCCCAAAAGAAATTGATTCCCTGGATAATCTCACCTATTTGGATTTAAGTTATAATTCTTTAAGCACTATCCCAAAAGAAATTGGAAACCTGACAAGTCTCACCGGTTTATTTTTAAGAGATAATTCTTTAAACTATATCCCAAAAGAAATTGGAAACATCACAAATCTGATGTCTTTGGATTTAAAAAACAATTCTTTAACCACTATCCCAAAAGAAATTGGGAACTTAAGAAGTCTTAGGGTATTAGATTTAAGAGGTAATCCTCTTACAACAATTTCACAAAAGTTATGTGACCAAACCAATAAAGGTACAGATATCAGGAAAAATCCTAGGGTGTTTTGTAATTAGCATCTGATCGGAAATACATCATTATTAAATTTGTTTCTTTTTGCGCTATTTTTATTTGTTGTTTATAACGATTCTAAAACCCATAAGGTAACTGCAAAATATAATCTCATTTCATTATTTCTCATTGTTGTATTCTTAAAAAAGTCTCAAATTATTGGGATTCTCAAGAATTTGGGACCCCTTAATTCTCTGAAAGAAGTATTTTTAGATAAATCTATTTTTGTTGTTTCCTAAAACCCATCCTTATGAAAAAAATATTGTTTCTTTATGGTATTTTTTGGATAACTGCCTGTAGCAATGACGATAGTGGTAACAGCGCTCCTCTTGAAAGTGATGACAAACAAATCACCAATTTTGTATTTCTGGCATCAGATAATGATGCCCTATCGGAAGATGTAACACTACCGATCAATCAGCAAAACAATATAATTTTTGGTGAGTTACCTTTTGATACCGACGTTACTGCGCTTGTCCCAACAATAACAATTTCTGAAAAAGCCAATATCAATCCCAATAATAAAATCCCTCAAAATTTTACCAATGCCCTCACCTATATGGTAACTGCCGAAGATGGTAGTACACAGGAATATACAGTTACTATGTCGATTGCACCCAACACTGAAAAACAAATTTTAGATTTTAAATTTCTGAAAGACTACAACACAGCATTATCTGAAGATATAGTGGCAGCAATTGATCAAGACAGTAAAACTATTGTTGCCTATGTCCCTGCTGAAACAGATCTTACAAAACTAACCCCTACAATAGCTCTTTCTGATAAAGCAACCGTAAATCCAGTAAGCGGTGCAACTCACAATTTCATTTCTTCAACTCTTACCTATACCGTTACTGCCGATGACAACTCTACCCAAGAATATTATATTAGTGTCATTATAAAAGAGCCTACAGACCGACAAGTGCTAGAACGGCTTTACAAAGCAAATCCCAATAGCACACTTGATTGGGATCTTGCTGCCACAGATATAAGTAATTGGAGTGGCGTCACATCTGATGCCGATCAAAAGGTAACTAGTTTAGAATTATATTTTGGCGATGTTTCTTTTATTCCCAGAGAAATTGGTGATTTAGATAAGTTGGAAACCCTAAGGATTGAATATACCGGAATCACTGGTATTCCCAAAGAAATTGGCAAGTTAGTGAAGCTTACATTCTTATCACTCAATGCAAACACTATAGTATCTGATATCCCAAAAGAAATTGGAAATCTTGTGAATTTAGAAGTTTTTAATGCTCCTATATGTAGAATAGTAAACCTTCCTAAAGAAATTGGGAAATTAAAAAACCTAACATATCTAAATTTGAGTGATAACTCATTAATCAACATTCCTTCAGAGATTGGAAAACTAAAAAACCTAAAAACATTAAGTTTGACCGCAAATCCATTGACCAGCCTTCCTGCAGATATCGGAAACCTGAATAATTTGGAGATTTTCTATGTTTCTGAAACTTCCCTTAGTAGTATTCCTATAGAAATCAAAAATATTAACAATCCGGGACTTAAAAGAATCTCTTTAACAAATAATCCGAATCTGACAGAAATTCCCATAGAAATTTGTGCCCTGGCCGATGACAATACCGAAGTTTTGAAAGATGATGGAGTAGCGTGTAATTAGTCACCATGTAAAGTTCTCAAAAAGCCCCGATCTATGCAGGTCGGGTTTTTTTGTTCATAACCAATTTATAATCCATATCGCAACTACAAAAAGAAATAGTATTTTAGCAGACATTCAATGAATCATATCCATTTGATATTTTATAACACATGAGTACAGAGAAAGACGCAAAATTAAAAGCCTTAAAACTTACCTTAGATAAATTAGATAAAGCCTACGGAAAAGGAACTGTGATGAAGATGAGTGACAGTGCCGTTCAGGAAGTAGATGTGATCCCCACAGGATCTCTTGGTCTGGATTTGGCCCTGGGTGTTGGCGGTTATCCCAGAGGCAGAGTTGTTGAGATTTATGGGCCCGAATCTTCTGGTAAAACAACACTTACGCTACACGCGATCGCTCAAGCACAAAAAGCAGGTGGTATTGCTGCTTTTATTGATGCAGAACATGCTTTTGATCGCTTTTATGCAGAAAAATTAGGTATTGATATTGATGATTTGATTATTTCTCAGCCAGATCATGGGGAACAAGCTCTGGAGATCACTGACAATCTAATACGATCAGGAGCAATTGATATTATTGTTATCGATTCTGTAGCAGCACTTACTCCCAAAAGCGAGATCGAAGGCGAGATGGGAGACTCCAAAATGGGACTCCATGCAAGATTAATGTCTCAGGCACTTAGAAAATTAACCAGTTCGATCAGCAAAACCAACTGTACCGTGATCTTTATCAACCAACTTCGTGAAAAAATCGGGGTGATGTTTGGAAATCCAGAGACAACCACCGGGGGTAATGCATTAAAATTTTATGCCTCTGTGCGTTTAGACATTCGTCGTTCTACACAAATAAAAGATAGTAATAGTGAAGTACAAGGAAACAAAACCCGGGTAAAAGTGGTGAAAAACAAAGTAGCTCCTCCTTTTAGAACCGCAGAATTTGATATTATGTATGGAGAAGGGATTTCTAAAACCGGTGAGATCATCGATATTGGTGTCGATTATGAAATTATCAAGAAAAGTGGCTCTTGGTTTAGTTATCAGGATACCAAACTGGGTCAGGGACGAGATGCCGTAAAAGCCTTACTCGATGATAATCCCGAATTGATGGAAGAACTCGAAGAAAAGATCAAAGAAGCCATAAAAATTATAAAAGAGTAAAAAAATTCTAAATAAAACCATTAAAATCCCGTTCCGATAACTATCAGGATGGGATTTTTTTATACCTTAAAAGCAACCTTATCCATCAACAAACATCTAAGTATTAGGTTAATTATGTTATTTCTCTAAAACCCCAACACATGAGAAGGATAAAAATAATATCAGTTTTTTTACTATTAGTAGCATTCACAGGATGTTTAGACGATGACGATGGCACAAATTTCTTTTATGAACTCGTAACTGTTGAAGAGGTTGAAATCCCTCAGCAATTCAACAGAGGTGAGACCTATACCATTACTGTTTCGTATTTTAGACCATCAGATTGCCACTCCTTTGCAGGATTTGACTACAATAGACTAAGCAATGAGCGCACCGTAGCTGTGGTAAATGTGGTAGTCGATGAAGGAGATTGCCGCGATTTGGACAGCGCAAATATGGTGAAACAATCGTTTGATTTTTTTGTCGGAAGTGAAGATTCTTATATTTTCAGGTTCTGGCAAGGAAAAGATGACAACGGAGACAGCCAATTTTTGATAGTAGAAGTACCCGTAGTAACATCATAACAACTGTTATTACGTTAAATCAATAAATAAGTAGGCAAATCAAAAAAAGTAATTGAGTGGAGTTGGATCAGCTCATAAAAAAATGTAAGAAAAAAAATGTCAAGGCACAGGAACAATTATACAAACTGTATAGTAGTAAATTGTTTTCTATCTGCTTGAAATATGCCAATGATTATTCGAGTGCCGAAGACACCTTACAAGATGCGTTCATCACCATTTTTGATAAAATAAACCAATATAAAAACCAGGGATCTTTTGAGGGATGGGTAAAGCGGATAACTATAAATACTGCCTTACAAAAATTCAGGAAACAAAAGGTTTTTGATATTATTAATGAAGAACAGATTGAAGAAGTAGACGTAGTAATCGATGAAGAAGATATCTCGCTGGATTATTTGTTAAAAATTATTCAGCAGTTGCCCGATCGGTATCGATTGGTCTTCAATCTTTATGTGTTGGATGGCTATTCGCATAAAGAGGTTGCAGAAATGCTGGAGATATCTATAGGTACTTCAAAATCTAATCTGGCCAGAGCCAGAAATATTTTAAAACAAAAAATCGAAACCAACCAAGAACCCTATGTTCGATCAATTGAAGGACAAAGATGAGTGATAAAAAAAATATAGACCGGTTGTTTCAGGAAAAATTCAAGGATTTTGAAGTCATTCCTGATACTGCTGTATGGGAAAAAATCAAAGCCCATCAGGAACAAAAACGCAAACGGGTGATCTTGTTACCTATTTGGTATAGAGTTGCCGGTGTTGCTGCCTTGGTGGCTCTTTTATGGACTATAGGTGCCAATGTATTAGAAAATGAACCCGATAACGACAATATCATTACCGATACAACTACCCAAGACACCAATACTCCCGCGGCTGAAGAATATGTAATTCCTGCAACAAATGTGGCCGAAGAGATTACCAATGTTGCCGAAGAACAGGAATCAACTCAGCCATCACCAAAAACACCGAACGTAAATGAGGTAAAAGAAGGAGGCCAGGGCAATTATTTTGAACCTATCCGTACATCAGAAATTGTGGTACGCACTTCTACCGGGCAGAAAAATGCAACTCCCCAAAAACAACAAAAACCGATTGAGAGTGCCATTTCCGAAAACAATGCCCGGGTAGTAGACAACGCTGTAAAAAAAGATGATATCAAAAATCGTATTGCAGATACTGCCATAAAAAATGAAGGAACATCAGATAATAAAACAGTCCCCGGGAAAGAAGCAGCTATCACTTCCAAAAACCCTGAAAATAAAAAAACATTAATCACCGATCATGATACGAATGCTGCTACTTCCCAAAAAGAGCATCTGCTTTTTAATGCCCCACCCGATCAAAAAAACAATACAGCTACGCATGGTGTAGCAGAAAATAACATGCAACCAAAGAGCAGTGAAGAGAGCAATGTTGTCAAAGAAAATCCCGAAAATCAGGATAAGGTGGGCAAAAAATCCATTTTTGACGTTATCAACCCCAAAGAGGAAGAAGAGGTTGTTGCTGAAACCGCCACGGCAAAAAAATGGAATATTTCTCCCAATGTAGCCCCAGTGTATTATGATGCGCTGGGTGATGGTTCCTCTGTGCGCGGTGATTTTGCAGATAACCCAAAAACAGGACAAGTAAACCTGAGTTATGGAGTACAGGTAGCCTATAATATCAATAAAAAACTAAGCATCCGTTCGGGAGTGAATAAACTCGATTTGAGCTATAATACCCAGGGGGTCGGTTTTGAGGCCCCTACCTTATCCCGTAGCCCGGGCAGTAATGGGCAGAATGTGATCATCTCAGATTTTAGAAGAGAGCGGCGACCTTCCTCATTTGTCAATCAGGATGTCAGTAGTGAAAGCCTGGTACCCGAACAAAATCCGGGATTGCTTAATCATAGCCTGGGATATATCGAAGTCCCCATAGAAATTTCCTATGCCCTGGTGAATACCAAATTTGGGGTGCATATGATCGGTGGGGTGAGCACTTTGTTCCTGGATGATGATGATGTGTCTATGATTTCCGGTGGTTTTGAAATAGATCGTATCGAAAGAGAATTTAATGTAAATGAGGTAAGTTTCAGTGGAAATATAGGACTGGGTCTCAATTACAAATTAACTCAGGAACTGCAAATCAATCTGGAACCTATTTTCAAATACCAGTTCAACGGATTTAAGAATAGTTCAAAAGACTTTACTCCCTATTCCTTTGGGGTCTATACCGGGGTGAGTGTTAAATTTTAAAAGAAGAAAAATAGTGCCTTAATAAATTTTTAGTTGGTTAGATGTTATTGCTATAGGACACTTCTAAAAACCAGTTTTTAAAGGTGCCCTTACAAAGCAATGATGAACAAAGCCGATCCTGGGGAGGATCGGCTTTCTTTTTAATAATATATAGTGGTTTAATCTTTTAAGGTAATATTGATAATGCTGTGAATTTCTATCGGCAGATCCCGGTCACGTGCCTCCAAAATTAATTGAGCAATCTTTGCTTTTGAGGCTTCCAGCTCTTTCAACCGGTTTTTTGAGTGTTCTTTGTGTTCTCCAAACCCCCTTTTATCATCCAGCAAGCTATTTTGATGAAATTTTATCTTATCCCCAATCATAGTAAACAGAACCTCTACCGCCTGAGGGGATGAAAACTCCCCTTCAATAAGCTTGATTTGTAGTTGTTTTTCCACTTTGGTATTAGCCTTTTTTTTATTTGCAAAGAGTTTCAGCAGTTTACTGTTTTTAAAGTTCTCTGCAAATATGCGAAGACTTTTTTATTTATTATTATTTATATTTACTATGGAAAACATAAAAAATAATTATGAATATGTTTTTTGATATTGAAGCATCAAAACATCCTACACTGCAAGTACAGAGGTTTTGATACGCAATGAAAATAACTTTATAACCTGTTTATCGTCCCTCCTAAGAACACTTCCGATTCTGGTCTTTCAATCCCAAAATCATCACTCTGAACTCATAACGCATAACTAATTATCCTTCAAACCTCATCTCCTAACAGTTAATTCCTGTAAAATGATGTTTCTTGTTTTTTCATTCAGCTCCTTTTTGTTTTCTTGTGTCAATCCCTTGGTCGGGATTTCTTTAAGGATATGTGCACGCATGAGTCCCGGGCCTCCGCTGAAAAAGGTATACGAAAACCGTTTTTTATTATCAAAAAACACCAGTGGCAATATCGGGATCTGATGGTCTATCGCCAGCCTGAAGGCACCGTCTTTAAATTCGTCAAGTACCAGGCTTTGATCATCGGGCACTCCTCCTTCGGGAAAAATACAAATACTGGTCCCGCTATGCAGTCGGGCATGTGCACGATCAAAAACCTCTTTTCGGCTGCGCTGACTATTGCGATCCACCAAGATACAGGTGCGTTTATAGAAAAACCCAAAAATGGGGATCTTTGCCAGTTCCTTTTTTCCCACAAACACAAAAGGATTCTTTACACAATACAACATGAGCATAATATCGGTCATCGAGGTATGATTGGCAACAATCATATAACTCTTATGCCGATCCATCTGGGTTTCTTTGGTCACTTTTGGAATAAAGCCACACCCATACAACACGATCTTTGCCCAAAACCGGGCCAATACAAAAAATTGCGGGTACCACTGCTCTCTGGCTGTGCATATTAATAGTAACGGAAACATCACAATGATAGGAATCCCCATAAGGATCCAAAACCATATGCGCCATAGTAGAATAAATATGTTTTTGATGATACCCATCTCCCAAAAATACGCAATTGGTTTGAGGTATCTGGGCAAAAAAATTACCTTTGCGTGAAACTACAAAAAGTATTATGTCTAGAATTCTAACAGGAGTACAGAGCACAGGTACTCCGCACTTAGGAAACCTGCTAGGTGCCATTATTCCCGCGATCAAAATGGCCAATAAACCAGAGAACGAATCGTTTTTGTTTATTGCCGATATGCATTCGCTCACACAGATCAAAGATTCCAGTATTTTACGAGAAAACACCTATGCTACCGCAGCGGCATGGCTGGCCTGTGGACTTGACATCGAAAAAACCGTTTTTTACCGCCAGAGTGATGTTCCGCAAGTCACTGAACTCTCCTGGTATTTAAGCTGCTTCTTCCCCTATCAGCGACTCACCCTGGCACATTCGTTTAAGGATAAAGCCGATCGCCTTAAGGATGTAAACGCCGGATTGTTTACCTATCCTATGCTGATGGCGGCAGATATTTTATTATATGATGCCGAGATCGTTCCCGTAGGGAAAGATCAGCTACAGCACCTCGAAATGACACGAGATGTAGCTTCGCGCATGCACGCCCAGGTAGGTGAAGTATTCGTGCTGCCAGAAGCGCAGGTGCAAAAAGAAACCATGTATGTGCCCGGCACCGACGGTAGTAAAATGAGTAAGTCTAAAGAAAACATCATTAATCTTTTTGTTCCCGATAAGAAGCTGCGGAAGCAGATTATGACGATCAAAACCGATACAACGCCACTAGAAACCCCAAAGGATCCCGATACCTGTAATGTATTTGGGTTGTATAAACTTATCGCAACACCCGATCAGGAAGCAGCGATGCGCCAAAACTATCTGGGTGGCAATTATGGATATGGTCACGCCAAGCAAGCCTTGTATGAATTACTCATCGAAAAATTCGCTACAGAGCGAGAACGCTTTAACCACTATATGGATAACCTGAACGAGGTAGACGAAGCCCTGACCATTGGTGCCAAAAAAGCTACCGCAATAGCAAATACGGTTTTAGCAAGAGTACGGGAGAAGTTAGGGTATTAGACTTGTGAGGTTCTAGGGTGCTTCGCTGTGAGGGGTTAGGAAATAGGGAGTCGGGAGCTGGAAATCAGGAGATCGAAGACTGGAGAAGGGAGTTGGCATTCTTAAAGGATTATTCTGCATTCATTGCGTAACTCCTCACAGCGAAGCGCCCTCAAAAACTCACCACCTCAAAGCTCACCCCTATTTCTTCGTCTTCCAAAATTCCACTTCACACCAAATAGCACGCGGGTAACTATCGTTCTTCGAATGATAAAATGATACAAGAACCAGATACTCGCCATACAAATCACAATTAAAACAAATAGCTTTAACAGTATATTCGTCTCCCACTGCAGCACGTAATATCCGAAGGCTACAATGACCATTTGATGCAAAATATAAAAAGGGTAGACTGCTGTATTTAAATAGGTAAGATATTTGTTGGAATAATTAAGATAACGCATAGTATAGCCAACTACGGCCAGAATGATCGTCCAAATATGGAGTCCGTTCAAAATACCATATAGATACAAGCGGGTATTTTGTTCCTTAGGCAGGTCAACATTCCAGTAATATTTCCACATCAATACTGCTGCAACCGTTATTGATATATACAGGAACCATCTGCGGTACTTCAAACAAGTTGCCCAAAAAGATGGAATATTACTTAACAAAAACCCAAAAAGATAAAACGTTATAGAGGAATTAAAAACAAACCAGTCGTCAACCAGACTTCCCTGCTCTGGCCATTCAATATAAAACAAAAAATAATACAGTATAAAGGGAACCGCAAGAAGCAGATTGGCAATAGGATAGTTGAAAATTGTCTCTAAAGGTGAATTTAAAAACTGTAGAATTTTAATTTTTGCAAGCGAAAAAACCGGTAAAAGCAAGAGGGTAAACACAAATAAATAGGTTACAAACCACATATGGCTCCATGTGATGGTACCATCGGGATATGGGACAAATTCGAATACCGTAGGATAAAAATCAATATAACTCATATCGATTTCTTTTTTCTGCAGGCGTTCAAAATACACCTGTATGGGTGTGATAAAAAATATAGCAAAGGCAAGAGGAAGAAACAACCGAACAAAACGTTCTCCAACAAACTTCAAAATAGAGCGTTTCTTCAAAGAAAATCGAACTCCTACTCCGGCAATAAAGAATAGCAGGGGAAGACGCCATTGGTGTAACCAAATAATAATACGATCTATAAAAATCGAGGATTCATTATTCTTGATTTCCCAATTAAATTGTGTGAAAGGAACGGCACAATGAAATAAAATTAGGGTTATAAATGCCATTACTCGTATCCAGTCTATATAATGCAGTCGGGTTGCCAAAATAATTACAAGGTATTGGTTTATTATATTGACGTACCTTTTTACCAAATGGTTGCCTGATGCTGAAATATTCATAGGATAGCGCTGAAAAAAATTTCTGCGCTACAACATTATCTGACGTTTGTAGACTAAAAAGAGGGATGAAAACGGGAGTGTGGTAGTGTCCAATAAACTCCTTCCAGAGCAGAAAAGGCTGTTACCCTAACTTCATTCTGGAGGCTGTTCTTTGAACAGGACGATTTGCTTCTTCCCATATAGCTCGATACTCAAACTTTTCTTTTTTCATACATGCTTTTATCTGATCATAAGTTAGGTTATGTTTTGTTGTAATCTCTTTAATATTTCGTAAATCTCCTTTTCCTTTGCTCTTTACTTTGTTTACTTCTTCCCGTGCATTCATGGACTCAATACACCTATCCATCCAATTTATTACCATTGCCTCAACAGTAGGTATTTTTGTTCCAGGGTGCAAGTCTTTTATAGTGCTCATTTCTGCCCGATGTCCTTCTTTTACATTCTGATTTATATTTTTTGTAACAAGATTTACTAATTCAATTTTTACGTTTACGGGAATTGCTTTACCAGGACGAGGCTCATATTTTTCTTCAAAGTTAAACGAGGTAATGCCATCGTCTCCTTTATTAAATTTTGATCCTTTCATATTTTTAAGTGCTTCAACGGCAGCTCGGTAACTTTCAGGAGATAAAAAATCAATGTCAACATCATCGGGTGGTCTGGTAGTGCCTTTTATAGCTGCGGCATAACTCCCTCCTAGCATATATTGACCTTGTGTTTCAGGATTTCTTTCTAACTCTTTTATAATCAAATTTGTCCTTTTGTTTTTCAATTTATAGTTAATCAATCCATTTTCTGGATTATTCCCTCCTAATTGTATATCGTTCAAACTTTTTGGCCCTTCAGGATTTATAGGTGCTTCGACTATTTTTTCTTTTCCTTTTCTATCTTCATTTAATGGTACTGTGAATGCATTAAAAGCTATAGGGTTATTTTCTATTTGTTGTTGTTCTAGCCTTTGTATTACTTCTTTTATTACCTCATTTGATATTTCTTCTTCTAGTCTTTCTAGAACCTGTTTTATAAGTTCTTTTCGTCGAGCTACCTCTTCTCCTCTATCTTCTGAATACAGAAAAGCTAGCTCTTCATCTATCATTTCGTCTAGTTCCCTTTGATTTATCTCTTCTTCTTCTTGCTTTTCTACTTGTTTTTTTCGTGGGGCCATTTTCTTTCTTTAATGTTGTTGTAAAATCTATATTCACTTATGTGCACAAATCTAATTCTAAGTCCTATATAAAAACAAATATTATGTAATAAGTGGGCGCCTAAGGTAATAAGTGAGCACTCTAAGGTAATAATAGAAATTATAATGGTTGGAGGAAATATAGTTTTGATAGCACAGAAATCTTTTCCGGGCTTCAAACATGAAATAGTGAAATTTTTTCCTGATAGTACAGTTCCGGAATGTTTTTTTATGCCTGGGGTCTAAATCAGTTATATGTTAATTGTTAAACGCTATTATGTGACAAGCATTCTTAGAAAAAAGCTCACTATCTAACCCCTCACACCTCATATACTCTCCAATTCATTTCCTGATTTCTACTTTCGTTTAACCTCTAACTTCCGACTTCGTGCTTTCAACTTCCGTCTTCCAACTTAATACCGAAACTTAAAAAAATCTGAAAGCGAATAATCGAGTGCCCGGCATAGTAGGCGAATTACCTCTACCGAAGGACGGGTGGCAGCTTTTTCAATATCGATGATGGTACGGTAGCTCACCCCCGATCTGGAAGCAAGTTCTTCTAAGGTCAACCCGGCATCCAACCGTAAGTTTCGTAGCCTGTTACCCAACATTTCTTTGAATGCATCATCTGTAGCCATCCTCAAAAATGGCTAATTTCTGGCGATCACCATAAGCATCTATTCGTGAAATGATTTAACATATTGATTTACTTATTATATTATGCAGTATATTGCATAATTTTATATCTTTGTAACACATAAGGATCTATGACGCACGAAGAATTATATTATTATATGCGGGCCTATCAGCAAGAGCATGAATTTAGCAATAAAGGCCAAAGTAATTTTATGGCTATGCTCGAAACCCTAAAGCCAAGTGCCTTAAAAGAAAAATCTTATAAACAACCACATGATGACCGAGAAACAACTCTATGAACAACTGATGCATTACAAACGAACCTATGGCCTAACCCAAGAAACTCTACAACAATATCAATGGGCACTAGATATCTTAAAACAACACCTCAGCACTAAAATTACTCCCAAAGACCCCTCAACTTCTTAAGGTTGGGGGTGTCTTACTCTTGTTGGGCAAATTCTTCTTATTGAGCTGTAGACAGGACAGGGGGTGTTTTTGATACCTTTTAATATTTGTGGGTACCGTAGGATACAGGCTGGCTGGCATACCATTTACAGGCACACTAACAGAAAAAAACAAGATGAATTCATAAAATGAATACACCACATCACAGCGTTTTAACATTTTATTTGGTAAAAAAGGAACCCATAGCTTTTACTTTTATGTGTTATATACTAACACACCAATGAAAGCATTTTTTGAAGATATTTTTGAATATCACCACCATTTTAACCAAAAACTGGCCGACCTGTGTATCGAGCAATCCCATAAGATCCCCGACCATATCATCCCTTTGTTTTCGCACAACATCAATGCACATCAAATATGGAATTCGAGAATCCTGAAAACCAAAGCTTTGGGGGTGCATAAGGTGCATACACTCGAAAAATGCAAACAGCTCGATCAGGAAAATTATCAGGATACCCTCAATATTCTATCGCAATTCGAATTGAGTGCCATAATTTCATATCGCACTTCAAAAGGAAAGGAATTCAATAATACAATGCAACAGATTTTGTTTCATGTAGCCAATCATACTACCCATCACAGAGGACAAATCATTTGGGAATTAAGACAAAATGGTATCGAACCGATTGTAACCGATTATATATTTTACAAAAGATAATAACTATGAAAAACATCTTTTTGCTACTAATGCCTCTGGCCATGGCCATCACCTCATGTAAAAACAATCAGGAATATTATATTTGCAAGCCCTGTGGCTTATCTTGTGATAAACTCGCTTTTTCTGCTCCCGGCACCTGCCCGCACTGCCATATGGACCTGATTAAAAAAAGTGACTTGGAGCGAGAACAGAACCCAGTGCTTAATAAAGTCAATATACAAACCGGCTCGGGAGAATTTCTGATCGAAGGTGGTAAAGGAAACACCGATAAAGTCATCAAAATATACTATCACAAGCCAAAAAATTACACTCCCGAATCCAGGGTATTGATGGTAATTCCCGGAGCAGGAAGAAATGGTGACAGCTATCGCGATGCCTGGATCGAGGAATCCGAAAAGTATGGCGTACTCATCCTCTCCCCCGTGTATGCCGAAAAAGACTATAGCTTTGAAGCCTATCACCTTGGGGGAGTACTTGCTGATATGAATTTGCGACAAAGTGTTACTTATGTCGAGGGCACCAATATAGCTCAGTTGAATGAAGACCTGGCTACTTTTAACGTAAATCCCGATCCCCAGACCTGGTTGTTTCAGGATTTCGACAGGATCTTTGACCATGCCATGACGGCACTGGGTGGTACTCAAACCCAATATGATATGTTTGGTCACTCGGCCGGAGGACATATCCTGCATCGCATGGCCATTTTTAACCCCCAAAGCAAAACGCATAGGATTATGGGCGCCAATGCGAGCTTTTACACTCTGCCCGATACTCAGGTAAAATTTCCTTTTGGCATCAAAGACTCCCCTGTCAAAGAAGAAGACCTTGGTGCCGCTTTTTCCAAAAAACTGGTGGTACTGCTGGGAGCACTGGATAATGAAACCGAAAAAGGAGGCACCATATTACGTTCTGTAACAGCCGATACACAGGGAACACACCGATTGGCAAGGGGCACCTTTTTCTTTAATACCAGCAAGGCCAAAGCTGAAGCCTTGGGATTGGATTTTAACTGGGAACTTAAGATCATTCCCAATACCGGTCACGATCATCAAAAAATGGGAAACGCCGCTGCCGGGTATTTGTATGGCAACAGTAAAAAATGATTACCCCTATTCAAATAACTCAAACAAACAAGGGGCTCATTAATGAGTATGAAGGCCATATCACTTTTGTTACCCACAACAAAGAATTACTGGGCAGGGCTATATTAAATCCAGAAGAATGGGCTGCAATCAAAGTAATGAAAACATATGAGGTAGCTCTTGAATTTTTACGCTATGGGAAATACTGTATAGATAGTGATAAAACCACTCGGAGATATACATATCTCTCTGGAATAAATTATCAAATTGAGGGAATTATAACAAGTGTTCGCGAGAGCACTCTTTTTGTAAATTGTGGTTTTAGTATAGAAGTCGACCTGGATTTGAGTGCTGCAGAGAACTTTACATATAGTAATCACCTTTTGGGGAAGCATATTAGCATAGAAGGATGTTTTGAAATCGACTTTGACATATGAGTACTAAAAAATGTATTACAAAAGGAGAAGGGTTGCCAAAATGGTCAAATCCCATATCTCATGCTGTAGTGGTAAACAATATGTGTTTTGTGAGCAGGCAGTTGTCTGTAGATGCCGATGGTAATTATATTTCGGGAAGTATATTGAAGGAGGCAAAACCTGCCTTTTCTAACTTCTTCGCAGCTTTAGAAAATGCCGGATTTGATAAATCCGATATGGTATTTATCGATATTGCTTTTGATGATTTAAGTGACCTGCCCGAAATAAATCAGCTGTATATCCCCCGGCAGACCTCATCCAGATGTGCTTAGGGAGGTTTTAACATTATATTTCATATAAAAGGAATTATAGCTTTTATTTTTATGGTCATACAACCACAAATCACAGAACCAATAAAAATGAAACAACTTATTACACTAATCACAGTGCTACTGGCACTGTATTCCTGTAAAGACCAACATATAGTAAACAAACTTCCTCCTTTACCCAAAAAAGATGTTACCCAATATGTAAATCCTTTTATCGGCACCAGTAAAATGGGCCATACCTTTCCTGGTGCAACTGCGCCTTTTGGCATGGTACAGCTCAGCCCGCAAACCAATTTTGAGGTGATGTATGATCCCGATGGCCGTTATAACCCAAAAACTTATGAATATTGTGCAGGATACCAGTATAAAGATACTACGATCATTGGTTTTGCGCATACCAATTTCAGTGGCACAGGACATTCAGATCTGGGGGATTTTCTGGTGATGCCCACTACCGGAGACCTGGTGCTCGATCCTTTACAAACCGAAACCGGTGGTAAAGGGTTTTACTCCACGTTTTCTCATGATCAGGAATCTGCTTCGCCGGGATACTACAATGTGCAGCTGGACGATTACAACATTACCGCTGCACTTACGGCCAGTGAACGTGTGGGGTTTCATCAATACACATTTCCCAAAACCGATAACGCTCATATTATTCTGGATCTGGTATATAATGTATATCATCACGACGATAAAAATGTATGGACCTTCATTCGGGTAGAAAACGATTCGCTGGTTACCGGCTACAGGCAAACCAAAGGCTGGGCACGTACCAAAAAAGTGTTTTTTGCCATGCAATTCTCGAAACCTTTTAAAAGCTACGGGCATAAAAAATATGATGCCAAAGGCTATGATGGTTTTTACAGGCGTTTTGACCAGACCCAAAACTTTCCGGAAATGGCAGGAAAAAATATTCGTGCCTATTTCAATTTTGATACAGAAAAAGACGAAAATATATATATCAAATTTGCCCTGTCTTCGGTGAGTACAGCCGGGGCGTTAAAGAATCTAGATGCCGAAATCCCTCATTGGGATTTTGAAAAAACCAAAGCAGTCACCAAAGAAAAATGGAATACAGAACTTTCTAAAATTGATGTTACCACCATTTCAGAAGATCATAAAACCACATTTTATACCGCGTTGTACCATACGATGTTAAGTCCGATCCTATATGAAGATGTCGACGGGCAATACCGCGGTTTGGATCAGAATATCCACACTTCAGATGGATTTACAAATTATTCTATTTTTTCCCTCTGGGATACCTATCGCGCGCTGCATCCTTTATTCAATATTACCCAGCCAGATCGCAATAATGATATGATACAATCTATGCTGGCACACCACGATCAAAGTGTACACCATATGCTACCTATCTGGAGTCATTATGCCAATGAAAACTGGTGTATGATCGGGTATCATGCTACTTCGGTGATTGCAGATGCCATGATCAAAAAGGTGGGAGATTTTGATACAAAACATGCCTTGCAGGCTTCGGTAAATACAGCAAGCGTTTCTTATTTTGATGGTTTAGGAGAATACATAAAATACCACTATGTCCCCGAAGACAAGAGCCATTCTTCGGTTTCCAAAACCCTGGAATTGGCCTACAACGATTGGTGTATTGCACAAATGGCCAACCATAACGGGGATACAGCAACAGAAAGTAAATTTCTGCAGCGATCTGCATATTACAAAAATGTATATGACCCTGCCATCGGGTATATGCGACCCAAACTGGCTGATGGTACCTTTAAAAAGGAATTTGATCCTCTCGACACACACGGACAAGGTTTTATAGAAGGAAATGCCTGGAATTATGGCTTGTATGTACCTCATCAACTCGATGATATGGTGGGTATGATGGGCGGAAAAGAACGGTTTAGCCAGCATCTGGATTCTTTATTTACGATGGAACTGGAAGATAAATATATCGAAAAGCACGAAGACATCACCCGCGACGGCATTATTGGAAATTATGTGCATGGCAACGAACCAGGGCATCATATCCCGTATTTGTATAACTGGGCAGGAAAACCTCATAAAACACAAGAACGTGTGCGCATGATTATGGAAACCATGTATGGCCCAAAGGTAGATGGCTTATGTGGCAATGATGATGCCGGACAAATGAGTGCCTGGTATGTTTTTAGTAGTCTAGGGTTTTATCCCGTTACCCCTGGATCTCAATACTATGCTATAGGAAGCCCGTTGATTAAAGAAGCTACTATTCAGTTAAACAACGGAAAAACCTTAACCATTACAGCAAAAAATCAAAGCAAAGACAATGTCTATGTAGATAAGGTTATGGTGAATGGAAAAACTATAGAAGGCAACTTATTATCGCATAACGATATAATACAAGGAGGAACCATTATATTTGAAATGAATGATAGTTTGAAGGGTAATAAATAACGGTACTTAACATCAAGATTTGAAAAAAATAATACTGGCATCTATCATCACCATACTGTTAAGCAGTATCGTTACTTATTATATTTTGGGTATTGAATATACCATAGACCCCATGGTTGAAAATACCCTGAGCAATGAACAGAGAAATACCTTGCTGCTGAAATCATTTATCATGGCGTTTCTCTATTTTTTTGCATTGATCACACTGCCGTTTTTATGGATACACATGATTAAATGGTTCAACCTAAAAGAAGCCGATTGGTGGAAAGCTTTTATCGGGTTGGAATTATTTTCACTGATCTTTTCTTATCTTAGTACTCCACCAGATATGGTTTCAACTGTATTATTTTTTCTGATCTGCCAACCCATTGTAATTATAAATACAGTTATTTTGATACGAAAACTAAGAACATAGTACAAAATCGAGGATATGTGGAAGGAAAAACTGAAATTCTATGATAAGCTAATAGACACCAATCCAAATTTTGAAAGAAAGGGAAAAACGATGCCCTATACTTCGGCCAATGGGTATATGTTCTCGCAGTTAAACAAAGCCGGTGAAATTGGTATTCGATTGCCAAAAGAACAAGGAGCACAATTCATGAAGGAACATGAAACCACTGTGTTCAAATCATATGGTGCGGTAATGAAAGAATATGTACTGGTTCCCGAAAAACTATGGGAAGATCTGGAGCTACTTTCCTCCTATTTGAATGATGCTTATGTATATGTAATGTCACTACCTCAAAAAAGATCGAAGAAGTAGTGGTAAAAAATTTAAAGTAAAAACCTTAACGTATCCCCAGTTTTTTGCTAACCACCTGTTTTATAAACTTGTCTTGACTTTTTATTTTACCTGCGAAAATCATATTGCTGCTGGCTGGCATACCATTTTAGGCAGGCTCGGTTAAAAACAAAAAGTCAAGACGAGTTCTATGTAAAAAAGAATTCTTATCTTCAATACAACTTCGTAAACACCACATTTTACCATCGGTTTGTGTAAAGTGTTATATCATTATGATATAGATTACCTCTTCATACTATCTGTCAAAAGACCCATTGATTTCTTTATGGAAATCAGGATGAATACCATTTCTCATATACAACTCAAGATGAGTTCATAAAATCAGAACTGGTATAAAATACTATTCTCAAACTATATAGCATTATTTGGGATGCTGCAAAAAAACTAGCAATAAAATGAAAACAAAAAACAATCAGTCTTCCGAAAGAAAGGCAAAACCGTTCATAGGGATATTACTTTTTATTATTTCTATTATACTTTTTATCACCACCACTCCATTTGGATTGGTTTATGGTATGGGGTACTCAATCTACAAAAGGTTTCTGAAAGGATTAGGCAATTTTTATCTGGAGATTGCCATATCAATTGATCAACTGGGAAATGTGATTATGCAACATATATTAAATGCTTTGTGGCTAAAAAAAGGAGGGTATAAATTTGGTAATAAAGATGAAACAATATCTAGTGTTTTGGGTAAAAATGAACTACAAAATACACTTACAAAATTTGGCAAATTCGTTGTGTATATACTCGATAAAATTGATGAAGGGCATGTTTTTAACTCCATAGATTATTATGTTGAGCAAAAAAATTCATACGGTGACATCCAATTATAACTGGTTTTTTAAACAAAAATACCAGTTGTCATGCACTGGTATTTGTTGTAACTTTTGTAGATTTTCTATTTAGTGTCTGGTCGGAAATAGACGGTTTTTATAATTTGAATTATTTCCGACCAGACACTATTTACTTTTAGTATAAATAAACTTCAGTGTAGTTTTAGGGCCCAGGTCTGGATCATTATATACAGAAACAATCACAAGATCTTTATTTTGTATGGTGACCTGTGATTTTCTAATCAACAATGCATTACTATTATTATAGGTAAAAATAAAAGTGTTATCGGTTTCATTTTTCCACTTCCCTTTGGTTTCTTCGGTATCCATTATACATTCTCCTCCGGTACCCAAATCATCGTAGTAGCTTTTCTCAATAAATTTACCACAAGGGAAAATTTCTAAAGTAGTCTGCTTGTCACAATCTGAAAGCGGAAATTCTTTAAGTGGTGTATGCTCTCCTTCATTGCTAAATTCTTGCTTCAGCTGCCAGGTACCGTCGATAATGATTTCGGGTGTATTAGCACCACTATTGTTACAAGAATAGATTCCTAAAGTGACCAATAGTGCCACACAAACCGGTAAAAGTTTCTTCATATGTCGTATTTCCAATTACAGGGGCAAAAATCAGAAAAATACTTTCGGTTAACAAATTTTTAACATTAAAAAGTGTATTCTAACGACAAATACTGTTTTTTATCGGTAAAAACAAAGAGCATCATGGTACGCTGTAAGGTATCTCATCGGTCCATACACGCTCTCTCACCCGGGAGAGGCAACTAGGAAAGGAGGCAGAGCTTGTCTGGATTGGCAGACAGACAGGATACGAGGAGTTCTATAGATTAGGTAAATTTGAAACTTATTTCACCATTACCCCACGCTGATCCATCACAGGCAGGTCCTGAAAAGCATTTTCACTGATGGTATGTTTTCTGAACAAGTATTTCTTATCATATAGTTTATTGTCTGCAAAAAAAGTGACGGCAAATTCGTTATTCATACCCAACAACTCTTCCTGAATCATTTCGATCTTGGCAAAAGATTTGGGGGCTACGGTTCCGATACCGTGTCTGAGTAATGAGGTTTTTCGATCACCATCATATCCTTTGGTCACTACCAATACCATTTCTATGGCGGTATCCCGATCATTGATAATATATGAATTCCAGTCCTGAGCCAAAAATTCATCATTCCATTCTTTGACTACGGCAACATACACCTCCTTGACAATGGGTATTTCGATATCCTCCTTCATGATTAAAAACTATAATGCAGAAGTAAACTGCTCTAAGAAACGCACATCATTTTCGCTCAACAAACGAATATCGGAAATCCCGTAGAGTAATAGCGCAATACGGTCGATCCCCATACCAAAGGCAAAGCCGCTATATATTGTGGGGTCGATATCACAATTCTTAAGTACGTTTGGATCTACCATTCCACAGCCCATTATTTCTAACCACCCGGTACCTTTGGTCATCTTATAATCGGTTTCGGTCTCTAATCCCCAATATACATCTACCTCGGCACTGGGCTCGGTAAACGGAAAATAGGAAGGGCGCAGTCTGATCCTGGATTTGCCAAACATTTCTGTTGTAAAATACTGTAAGGTTTGCTTCAGATCGGCAAATGATACATCTTTATCGATATACAATCCTTCTACCTGGTGGAAAAAACAGTGTGATCGTGCAGAAATGGCTTCGTTGCGATATACTCTTCCCGGAGAAATGGTGCGAATGGGCGGTTTGTTATTTTCCATATACCGCACTTGTACCGATGAGGTATGTGTACGCAATAAAATATCGGGATCGGTCTGGATAAAAAAGGTATCCTGCATATCGCGAGCCGGGTGATATTCTGGCAAGTTTAGTGCGGTAAAATTATGCCAGTCATCTTCTATCTCTGGCCCTTCACTTACATTAAACCCAATGCGGGAGAAAATATCGATGATCTGATTTTTTACCAAAGAAATGGGGTGACGTGATCCCAATGCAATAGGTTCTGCAGGCCGCGTTAGGTCTTCATACACTTCTTTATCATCTTCTTTGGATTCCAGTTCGTCTTTCAGAGACTTTACTTTTCCTTCGGCAGCTATCTTAAGCGCATTAATTGCCTGACCGAATTCTTTTTTCTGGTCGCTGGCTACATTTTTGAATTCGGCAAAAAAGGCATTGATCAATCCTTTTTTTCCTGAAAACTTAATCCTGAAGGCTTCAACATCTTCTTTGGTTTTGGCTTTGAAGGCATCCACTTCGGCTATATACTCTTTAATCTTGTCAATCATCACTATTTTCTTGTATAGAAGAGCAAATTTACATAATTTAGGTTAATGGAATAGTACATTAAAATATTGAATTCATGTTATTGATCACTATGCTTTCAGAAACACAAAAAAAGTGCTCATTCAGAACACTTTATAAACCGGTTATTTTATAAGGATCATCCTTTAGTTTTTGGTAAGCACATCCTTTAGTAGTATTTCCTCTCCCTGAAATTCAAAATTATCTTCTATAGAAAAAACAGTACCAGCTTCATTTATTTCACAAACATATGGTTTATCATCACCCTCTATCATAGTATATTTATTATTCCCTAAATTTTCCCAGGTTCCTGAAGCTTCATGAGAAAACTCACAGGAATTATTCGTCGCAATTCTGTGAAAAGTAGATTTTAAAGTCCCATCTGCCACAAAAATGACCTCATTAGTCTTAAAGCATTCGGTTAATTGGGTTTCAACTCCGTTCTGAAACCTTTGAGATAGTGTCCATTTTCCTATAATTGGATCCTGAGTTACTGCATCGTCATCTGAACTACAAGAAAGCGATATTATTGTTATGCATATAGCACAAAACAGCGTAAAATTTTTCATAAATTATCTATTGGTTTTTGTTGTGGTTGCTTAATCACAAAAATAGCTCTTCCTAGATAAAATAGCTCTTCCGGTTTGTTAATCTTAGTATAATATACTGAACTCATTTTGATACTTTTCATTCTATTGTTTAGTTTGCTGTAATATTCAATCGGTCTTTATACACAAACAACATCAAAAAGAAAACTGATACCCCGCCAAAAAGGTGCCATAACCAATGAGTACCCATAAAGAAAAGGTCTGTGTCTACCAGCTTATCCAAACTTCTAAAACTTACTGCCACCATAAAACTTAGAACTGCAGCAATAATAAGTTCTTTGTGTTTTCCTTTGGTTTTAACCAAATACAAAAGTATAGGCAATACAACGGTAACTGCCGTAATCACATAGCCTAATGAAATTCTGATTCCCGATGGGATGGGTAATAATCGTATGGTAAAGGAAACCGTAAAAATGACAATAATCGTCAAAAGCCTTTTCCACCATGTATTGAATAACTTAAAAATAAAATAGAACACAGCCGCGATGCATAATACCATGATTGGAACCCAATCCATAAATAACCACAACTCATGGCTACGGGTGCCGTGAAATAGTGTTCCCCCAACAAAACCAATAGTAAGAACAGGCATACAAAAAGAAAGAAAAGTGTGTTGTCTAAAGTTCTTAAAAACCCGAACCGAAAAATAAATAATAATGAATAAAAAAATAAGATTGCTAAAGGTATTAAAGGGCTCTACCGGTAATCGATTCATCAAGGTCTCGCGATAAATAGGCCCCGTATCATTAGGAATTTGCAATATCTCGGCAAATAGAAATAGCATATTTTCTTTTGAGACTAAGTTAGAAATTTAGTTAAATTCGTCTCACCTATAGTCATTATTCTATGTATTGGCTTACCAAAAAGTAGCTTACAATCGCTTCTTTCATCAAAATCGATTGCTCTCCGGCTTTCAGGTTGGGTAATTGCTCTTTGACTTTATAGTGCGGCCAGCCGTCATCGTCATAATAATCAAACTCATAATACCCATAAGGTTCCAGAAGACGGCATATGGCGATATGCATCAGATCCAGTTTTTCATCTTTTTTAAACCTGCGGTGCAATTGCCCCAGTTCCTGTACCCCGATAAGATAGATGATCCCGTCAAGATCCAGGTCTTCTCCTTCTGCAAACTGATTGGAAAGTTTTTGTACCAGGATTTCCCAGCGTTCTTTTAATTTTTCATCTCTGGCCATCATAAATTCGTTAAGCGCTACAAAAGTAACGCTTAACCAAAAAAAACTGATATAAATAATGGGGAAATCTTACAACTCTCATAAAATGCCGATCCCGGCATATTGATTTCTGTAGTTTGTGAAGGAGCGAGCTTCTATTGCTGCTGTGTAATTTACGATCAGACACACGTTTTAAGGAATAAAATCACCATAATTTTTAGGACAGGCTTTACTTTATACCATAAACCATATCGTGACCAAAACTATGTTGGTAATTAGATTAGCATTAATGCCGTTTTAATATTTGCCTGAGAATTCATAATCCGTTATTTTTGGGTTAATAACCGGTCATATTAATTTCATCCCATCTGAAATAGAAAAAAAATTCTTTGTATATGCAGCAATCCTCAAAATCTGTTTGTGAACAACCCGTCTTTACCAAATTATTTGAGACACACGCAGAAGCTGTACGAAATTTCATTTATTACAAATGCGGAGATCTGGAACAGGCAGAAGATGTCATGCAGGAAGCTTTTATAAAACTTTGGCATCATTGCAAAAAAGTGCTTTTTGAAAAAGCAAAAGGTTTTTTGTGCACTGTAGCCAATAATTTATTTCTGAATCAGGTAGCTCATAAAAAAGTACGGCTAGAGTATGCAAAAATACCGCACAGCAATAAAAATGTAGAATCTCCCGATTTTGTTATGGAAGAAAAAGAGTTTCTGGAGATCCTTCAGAAGGCAATTGCTGATCTTCCTACAAGCCAGCGCGAAGTGTTTCTACTAAATCGAATAGATAAAAAAACATATAGTGAAATAGCCGAAATGCTGGATATTTCTGTAAAAGCTGTAGAAAAACGAATGCACAATGCATTAAAGCAATTACGAAAACTAGTAAAAAACATATAAATCTAAGTAGGGTAAAATGAATTTTAGCTGTTATTCTTTTGATGTGAGGTAGAAATTATGCTTGACGAAAATGAACATACATATTTAGCAAAGTGGTTGAATAATGACCTCAACCCTGAAGAGCTGGAGGAGCTTAAAACCCTTCCAGAGTATGGTGACTATAAAAAGATCGTAGATGGAATGGGGTATTTTAAAGCTCCGTCGTTTGACCTTCAGGAATCATTGCAAACCACCATTGGCAGTCTTGATCAACCCAAAAAAGGGAAAGTGATAAAGTTAAGGCCTGTTTTGTATGCAATTTCGGCTGTAGCCTCGGTTATTTTGATCATCGCCTTATTTTTTAACAAAGTAACCTATATTGCAAATCCGGCGCAGCAATTGGCTATTGTATTACCCGATGGAAGCTCGGTTGATCTTAATGCTTCTTCTACCCTGACACATCAGCGGTTTTTCTGGTCTCAAAATCGTAAAATAAGTTTAGATGGAGAAGCTTTTTTTAAGGTGACTTCGGGCACCAATTTTATGGTTGCTACCCAATTGGGAAAAATTGAAGTGATGGGCACCCGATTTAATATAAAAGGCAGATCTAACGAGTTTCAGATAAGCTGTTATGAAGGAAAAGTGCGGGTATCTATAAAAGACAATCAACAAAAAATATTACAAAAAGGAGAGAGGGTCTCTTTAAAAGATAAAAAACTCATCGAAGAGCATATCACAAATGCCGAACCGTTGTGGAAAAAAGGAGAAAGCATTTTTAATAGTGTTTCTTTGAGAGAAGTACTGGACGAACTAGAAAGACAATATGATATTACCTTTAGACGTGATAGAATTGATCAAAACCAATTGTTTACAGGTGGATTTAATTATAATGATCTCCATATTGCTTTAGAATCGGTATTGGTTCCTATGGGCATTGAATATATTATAAATGGAACCACTATTTCTCTTTCTACTCTGTAAATTTTTAAAAAAACATTACCAAAACACAATTATCTTAATTATCTTAGAGCATGTTTAAAAAGGATATGAACTGCACAACAATAGTTTGAGGTTCTGAGGAGACTTTACATCATGAACATATCGGGATATTTGAATTATTTAAAGTGATGTCATGGCCTGTCTAACTGATGTCAGCCAGGTAAATTCTCAAAATAATAATGTTCAGGAAGTAGGGTTTTTAAACATGCTCTTACAGTTTTAGATCTTTCTATAACCAAAGATATGTCAATGAAAAAAAACCTCTTATTACTATTGTTTTTTACTTTTTCATTGCAGGCCCAAATCACCAAAAATTATAAAGAAACACCATTACAACAAGTGCTTAATGAGCTCTCAGAATCGTATGATCTTATTTTCTCTTTCAGTAATGAGACGGTAAAAAATAAGATGATAACCTTTACCATCAATAATACCCCACTGGATGAAGTTTTACTTACTTTAAAAAAATTAACCCATCTCAATTTTAAAAAAATATCAGACCGGCAAGTGATAGTGAGCCGTCCTAATACCAAAGTCGAAGTCTGTGGATACATTTTTGATGAGACTACCAATGCTCCCTTGTCTTTTGCTTCGGTATTGATTGAAAGTTCTAAAACAGGAACTGTTGTCAATGATGCCGGTTTTTTTCAATTAGGTGAGCTAGATGAGAGTGAATCGATTCTCATACAATTTGTGGGATACAAAGACAAAACAATACCCGTTACCTCTTTTAAAACCTCCTCCCTGCCCGTCCGGCAGTCGGGTTGCCCCAGAATTTCTCTTTTTGTAGAAAGCACTGCACTAGAAGAAGTACTGATCGTTGAATACCTTACTACCGGAATCGATAAAAATATTGACGGGTCACTAAAAATCACAAACGAAGTTCTCGGTATTCTTCCCGGCCAAATAGAATCAGACATTTTTCAGGGCATACAACTCATCCCCGGTATTAATAGCCCCGATGAAACAGCCACCGGTATACAGATTAGAGGAGGCTCACCAGATCAAAATCTAATTCTCTGGGATGACATAAAAATGTATAATACTGGCCACTTTTTCGGAATGCTTTCTGCTTTTAATCCCAATATAGTTTCTGAAGCCCGCATTTTTAAAGGAGGTGCAGACCCAAAATACGGTGACCGCGTATCGGGTGTGATTGACATTGCAAGTGACCAAAAAGTGCCCGAAAAATTTAATGGTGGTATGGGTGCTAATGGTACTCATGGCGATGTTTTTTTGAAAGCTCCTTTCGGGAAAAAGGTAGGGTTAGTATTTTCAGGAAGACGATCTTACACCGATTTTTTTGAAACCCCGACCTATGATGCTTTTTCAGAAAAAGTATTTCAAAACACAAAGATTGTTGCCAACCCTGTTCCTGATGGAGATACAGAAGATGGAGAGGTGATCGAAGAAGATGTTAAAGAAAATAATTTTTTTTTCTACGATACCACTATAAAACTCATTGCAGACATTTCTGAAAATGATAAAATTTTAATTAGCGGGATTTATACAAATAATGATCTGGATTTTGAAATTAATAGTGGAAGAAATCTGTTAAGAGACAAATTAAATATTCAAAATAAAGGTGCCTGTTTTTCCTGGACAGGAAACAAAGGAACACGTTTTCACCATAGTTTAAAAGCATATTATTCTAATTATGATTCTGATTACCAGTATACTGAAAGAAACCAAATGCTTGAAGGGGAGCAATCTGTAAGAAAAAATACTGTAGAAGATATTGGTACAGATCTCAATATCTCGTATGACATCAATACAAAAAATTCACTGATGCTAGGGTATCAGTTTTCGATAAATAAAGTCTTTTATACTATTACCAGACAAGGTCGATTCGAAAATCCAATAAATGAATCTGACAGGGTAGAAAATGAGGCCAATTCTATATATGCAAATTATAAATTTTTACCAGAAAACAACGGTTTTTTAAATCTAGGGCTTCGGGCTTCTCACTATACTGTTGTAGACAAATTTTATGTCGAGCCCAGAATCAATATAGAGTATCCTTTTGTAAAATTTTTAAGGATAAAAGCCACCGCAGAACTTAGATACCAACCTATCAGTCAATTAGTAGAGTTTGAAGATACCCAGTTGCGTCTTGAAAATAATTTATGGATTCATTCTAACAATGAGGATGTCCCTGTTATAGAAAGCACTCAATTTTCTGGAGGTTTTTTATTCACTAAAAAAGGATGGAATTTTGAAATTGACGGCTATTATAAAAATATAGATGGGCTCACTTCTCTTACAAATGGATTTAATAGCGCTATAGATAGCGAGCTTTCTGTTGGTGAAAGTGCAATTTTTGGAGTTGATGTATTCTTAAAAAAGAAATTCAAAAACTTTAGAACCTGGTTGGGATATACATTTAATGATATTGAATATACATTTGCCGAAATACAAAACACTCCCTTTCCTGGAAACAATGATATCACTCATAATTTTAGATTCTCCAACACGTATAAAATAAAGAACTGGGAATTTTCATTAGGTTGGTTGTGGCAAACTGGCAAACCATTTACCGTTATTGATAATAGTAGTATTATAGAGCTTCCTCCAGAGGACTCAGATAATTTTGTTATAAATTATGAAAACCCAAATAACTCGAGATTAGAAAATTACCACCGATTAGATGTATCTGCAATATATCGGTTCAACTTTAATAAAAACAGAGGTTGGAATGGCTTATTGGGGGTTTCACTACAAAATGTATATAACCGGCAAGTTCCGATAGCTTTAAGTTACCGGATAGAAGACAGACAATTAGAGGATCTGGAGCTAAATGTTTTGCGCCAGCAATCTTTAAGGATTACACCAAATGTAGTCTTTAGGATGTATTTCTAGTATATCAATCAACTAAACCTATTTGTTAAAAACGTTCATTAATACATCCCTGTGCAAAAACCTCATAAGGGTTATTTCATCTTCTGAAGTCATGATACCCACCAAAAAATAAAACCCAATCCCCATCTTAAAAGCCTTGTCATGACCATGTATTCTTCTAAATTGTGAGATATCATACATGTTTTTGGCCATTTTTATCGCTTCTAAGACATTTTTAACCTTTTCGCGTAGTGAAACGTCTTGAACCACTTTAAAGTCATTAGCAAAGCCTGAAGTGATTTTTACTTCCATAGCTTTAGGGTTTAAAAAGCGCTTCTTCGCTTACTACAGAAGTAGTATTGGCTTGCTGCATCAAAAGCAATAATCCAAGATCTTCTTTTTGATCTAAAGGCATACTATTCATCTGTTCATTTTGCTTGTATTCGACATATCGGGATATTGCTTTTTCTATTACTTTTTTAACGCTCGAATTCTCTAAGGCTGCTATGAGCTTTAGTTTTGGAATGATTTGGTCGTCTATATCTACAATTTTTCTCATCTTTTTATAGTTTCTTTGTTTTCAGAAAACGAATAAAATCTTCTTTATCGGGAGGCGAACCATACATTTTTTCCCACAATTGTGCATGTATTCCTGCTTCCAGGCATTCCCACTGTTCTTTCCCCTGATCAAAATAATAACCCCCTATCTGCATCACTTGCAGAAGTTGGGCCTTGGTGGGGGACTCTGTAAATTTCATCGCCCGGCTAATTCGATAATTCTCTGGTTTTTCATCTTTTTCCAGATCCTTGCCGGGATGCCGGTGTATTGTCATTGTATACCATTTGTTATATGGCCTTTCGTCAGAGGTTTTTTCGCTAATGCTATATACTTTTTCTCCTGTTAGGTTTGTTTCTGTTTCTAACAGAATACAACTTCTCCTTTCGCTTTCGAACTGTTTGTTGTATTCACGGGTCCATATCAAAACCTCGCCATTTTGGCCTCTTAAATTTCTATCTGCATCCCATTGTTCTGGAAATATTGTTTGATGTAGTACTGACACATCCACTTGACTAAAGATTAAATTAGAAACCCATAAAAAACTTATAATGATATAATGTTTTATCATATTTTAAATAATTACAACCCCGGTTTTGTAATTTTCTTTTCTCCCAATTCTATAAAAACAAGTTGTTGACTGCTGGATATATAATTCTTTGATATATATCATATATATTATATATCAAATATATAAATTAAATTCCAATTTATATGAATTTTACTAAAAAGAGGCTTAACCTTATCTCTGAAAAGTATTGAAATAGTGTATTTATTTCTTTTAGAAAGACACACATTAGAACTCATTTTGATTCATTTTGTAAGTTTCAGACAACAATTTTAGCTATAATTAATTGTAAACCAAATATTCACTAATCTCTTAAAATCATGAAGAAAATTTTAGATGTACAAGGAGTACAGAAAATTAGTAAGCATACCCAACGTCATATTTATGGCGGGGGTTTTGAAGTTTCCTGCTGTCCCGACACCTCAGGATTAACTCAATGCCTGATCACATTTAATGGTGTTTTCAAAATGTACAAAAGGTCGTTGTCTGGATGACAGAAGTTGTCAGTTAGGATAAACTCTAATTGATAAACAAAATATAGTTTAAGAATCTTTGTAAAGTAATTGTATGATGAATTATATTTGAAGTGATTACTGTTTTATTAATGAATTATATCGATATTATTCTTGGGATTTTGCTGCTGTGGGGATTAGTAAAGGGCCTTAGCAAAGGTTTGTTGGTTTCGCTGGCTTCGCTGGTCGCTCTTGTGACTGCCATTTATATAGCAGTCCATTTCTCACACCTGATCGGAGGTTTGTTGCAACGATTTGTAACCTGGCCCGAAGGTGCGATGAAACTGCTGGCTTTTGCCTTTACTTTTATTTTGGTAGTGATATTGGTTTCTTTGGCGGGTAAATTATTGACCAAAATTGCAGATTATGCTGCATTGGGTATTTTAAACAAAATTCTGGGAGGTGCATTTGGGATTCTAAAAATGGCATTTATTGCCAGTGTGATCATCATTTTTATCGATGCGCTAAACAGAAATATTACGATCGTCAAAGAGGAAACCTTAAATTCTTCGATGCTATACAATCCCGTTCGTAAAATTGCACCTGCAGTGCTTCCCAATATTTTAAAAGACAATACCCCGCCAAAAGGTAAGACTTCTAAATAGTGTCTGATCGGAAATAGCCGGTTTTTAATTTTCTGGGCCTGCTGTATCTTTTTGTCTATACTATGGTTACCCCTTTGTTCCTCGGTTCAGCTTCTCGGCATGACAAAAAGGATGTCGCTACTATCCCTGCCTGGCAGGGTAGATATGGTCAGGCGGGCCTCACGCAAACTTTTAGTTCCAGAAGGGAAATTGGTTATACGCTGTTAAAAATTTATTCTTCTTCGTATTGATCTTCAACTTTTTCACTTAAATAGTTAATACAGGAATCAAAATCATCAAAGACCTGTGATTCTGGTATAAGATCGGGTATAATATCTATATTTTTTGCCAGATATAAGGGTTGTTTTTGAATGCCTACGATATGAGTCTTGATCTCTTTTTGTTCCAATCCCAGGATAATCTCTTCTAGTGTATATACCCCAGACTGATCCATATAAGGTACTTTATCCATCCTTAGAATTAAATGTGATGCGGTTTCAGGGATTTGTGTTGCCAATTGTTGCAACTCGCTGGTAAAACCAAAAAATACGGGTCCGTTAAGATGTTTGATGAATATCTCTTCTTTAAGTTCCTTCGGAAAGTTGGTTTCATCTTTCCACAGTTTTTCTTTATTATTTCTTTCAAACCCGTCCAACGACTCTACTTTGGACTCACTGGCAGTAACATCTCCCATTTTTTTCATAAACATCAGTGAGGCCAGCACCAAACCAATGCCCACTGCATATACCAAATCCCAAAAAACAGATAACACCAGTACGATTAACATAATAGCCACCTCAACCCATGGTATACTTGGTATTGCTTTGAGTCCCTTATAATCCATAACTCCTATCCCAACGGTAATTAGAATACCGGCCAGTACCGATGCCGGAATCTGAGACGCTATAGGCCCCAAAGCCAACAAGACTATAAGTAGTAACAAGCCCGCGATCATTCCGGATAATCTGGTTTTACCCCCGGCATTGATATTCACTACAGTTCTTATTGTTGCACCTGCACCGGGAATTCCCCCAAAAATCGCAGCAACACTATTACCAATCCCCTGGCCTATTAACTCTTTATTTGGATTGTGTTTTGTCTTGGTCATATTATCTGCCACCACAGAAGTTAGCAATGAATCTATTGCTCCCAAAAATGCCAGTGACAATGCCGTAAAAATATAAGGGGTCAACGATTCCAGACTAAAGTCTGAAAAAATGGATATGTTTACTTTTGGGAAGCCACTTGGGATCTCTTCAATAGGTCTATATGGCATTCCAAAGCCATAAGCAACTCCTGAAACTGCAAGTAATGCTATCAACGTACTAGGAACAGCAGTAGTAATTCTTTTGAAACCATAAATAATAAGAATAGTTACCAGGCAAAGGATCAACTCTAAATAATTGATATTGGATATAGCTTTTGGCAAACTTCTTATCGCACCCATTACTCCCGAAGATGCATTTCCTGCAAGAGTAACGGCTTCCAGATGTATTTCATCTTCAGAAATATTTTCTGCCCTTTTTATGGTTTCTTTAAAATCCTCGAGTACCAAAATCCCTTCTCCCGCCTCATCTTTTAGTATTTTATCGAGAATAACTTCTTCGGCTTCAGGTTTAAATGTATTGACAAACGTTTCATCTTCTTTGGGATAATAGCCCAATGCCGGCAAAAACTGTGTGAAAAGGATCATCACTCCAATTGCGGTCATAAAGCCAGAAACAACCGGATACGGAATATATCTGATATACTTCCCGATTCCGATGGCACCTATTCCAATCTGCATTAATCCTGCAAGAAGAAATACCGTTAAAATAGCAGGCAACGCTTTATTCACATCCCCATTACTGGCACCTATCAAACCGGCAATTACCAACATACTCACCGCAGTCATCGGTGCCGTAGGGCCAGAAATCTGCGTATTGGTACCACCAAATAAAGCTGCAAAAAAACTAATAAAAATGGCCCCGTATAAACCGGCGCTAGGGCCTAATCCCGAAGACACCCCAAATGCCAGTGCCAAGGGAAGTGCAACAATCCCTGCTGTTAATCCTCCAAAAGCATCTCCTTTAAGATTGCCAAAAAAACCCTTCATATACTATCCTTTCTCTTTTATAAACAATAATAGTAAAACTATCGTAAACTCACATCAAAAAAGAGCTGATGTCACCTTAACATCAGCTCTTTTAAGAAAATTTTAAGGTTTTTTACCCTTCAAAAAAAGTTACTTTTCCATTACTTATATCATACATCCCTCCCAGGATCATAATTTCATTAGTATCTTCCATTTCCTTAAGCACTTCACTCTCTTTTCTTATGCTATCGATAGTCATGTGCACATTTTTTATGGCTACTTCATTAACAAAATCTATATTCTTTGAATTTCTTAAAGAAGCATCTGCTGGTTCGGTTACAGCTGCAACCGCTGGTTTTATTTTACTGATAAGCGCTGTGAGATTCCCTAATTTTGCATCATCACAGGCACCTTTAACCGCACCGCAACTCGTATGTCCCAGAACCAAAACCAATTTGGTCCCGGCAAGTTTACAGGCAAATTCCATACTGCCAAGAATATCTTCATTTACAAAGTTACCAGCCACTCTTGCACTAAAAATATCTCCGATACCCTGGTCAAAGATCAATTCTGCAGAAACCCGCGAATCGATACAACTTAATATGGTGGCAAAAGGAAACTGCCCATTTTTGGTATCTGCCAGCTGTTCCAGCAAATCCCTCTCTGCTGCCATCTTCTTCTGAAATCTCACATTACCTTCTTTAAGTAATGCTACCGCACCTTTTGGTGTTATTAATGCCTGTGTTTCTTTTGTATATGCTTTCATCTGTTTGTTTTTTAATGCTCGTTCTTCTATGTGTTTTAAGCCGATCTTGGCCGTAGTTTGAAAAACTGAATATAACTATCCGGATTTTCAACAACTCCTCTTTCTGAAATCAGCTTAATATCGATATGTCTATTCTTTGCTTTTTCAGAAAAATCCTCTAAAATTTCAATAATATCATTATCCAGATATCTTGTTTTTCTTACATCTAGTGTAAGGTATGTATATTCTGGCAATTGATCTAATTCCTTTAAAATGGCTCCTTTGTTAAAGAACGTAACCTCTTCGGCAAGAGTCATGATAATTTTATGTTTTCCATTACTTTTATCTTCAATATGAAGAAAATGTGAGTTTTGATAGCTTTTAATCAGGATAACAACAACCCCAACCATCAACCCAAGGCCAATTCCTATCAAAAGGTCTGTAAATACAATCCCCACCACCGTTACTGTAAAAGGAATAAATTGCTTCCAGCCCATCACATACATTTTCTTAAAGAGTGATGGTTTTGCCAGCTTATACCCAACAATCAATAAAACAGCCGCCAAAACCGAAAGAGGAATCATATTCAACAGTCGTGGAATAATAATAACCGAAATTAATAATAAAAAACCATGAATAATAGCAGACATTTTGGTTTTTCCTCCAGATTGGATATTGGCAGAACTGCGTACAATCACCTGGGTAATGGGTAACCCTCCTATCATACCCGAAATGATATTTCCGGTTCCTTGTGCAAACAACTCTTTATTGGTTGGAGTAACTCGTTTCTCGGGATCCAGTTTATCGGTTGCCTCTACGCAAAGCAATGTTTCCAGACTGGCCACCAAAGCAATGGTAAATGCGGTGATCCATACATCGGTTTGAAGGATGACTCCAAAGTTTGGAAAACTGAACTGCCCCAAAAATGATTGCAAATCCCCGGGTATGGGCACACTTACCAAATGTTCACTGGCAATACTAAACCCATCAATACCTTTGGTAATATTATAAAAAATGATCCCTATGACTACTGCTACCAAAGGACCTTGAACCAATTGGAATATTTTGGCTTTTTTGACCAAAACCTTATCCCATAATATCAATATCCCCAATCCGATAACTGCAATAAAGGTTGCTCCCGGGCTAATAAAATTTAAGGCATTAATAATTTCTGAAAATGTGTTTTCGCCATCCACCTGGAAGAACGCAAAATCTCCTTCGGGATTTACATCATATCCAAAGAAATGTGGGATTTGCTTTAAAATAATAATAATACCAATCCCGGTAAGCATTCCCTTGATCACAGAAGACGGAAAGTAATACCCGATAATTCCTGCTCTCAATACTCCAAAAAGCAGTTGAATGGCACCGCCAAGTACTACGGCTACCAAAAAATTCTCATATCCGCCCAATGCTCCTATTGAGGTAAGTACAATAGCGGCCAACCCGGCAGCCGGACCACTTACCCCAATTTGAGAACCACTCATGGCTCCCACGATAATTCCGCCCACTATTCCGGCAATCAAACCAGAAAACAGCGGTGCACCACTGGCAAGAGCAATCCCCAGGCATAGGGGTAATGCTACAAAAAACACCACAATACTTGCAGGCAGGTCATTTTTTAAGTTCTTAAAAATGTTCATAGTTGTAAAATTTAGTTATTGCTTTCAATCAGGGATTAAAAGCAAATTGAAGAAAATACCTTGGGAAAAATTCAAAAAATGACAACACTTAGGCAAACCAAAGTGGCCATTCTGAATATAATCTGACTATAATAAACTATGAATATTCTGGTGGGGGTGTCTTGTGCTCCAGGTATACTGAAGTGTTATGGGAATAAAAATCAGGATATAACCTAACATCTATGGTGGCTACAGCTACATGCTCATCATCGGCATATTGCGAAATTTTATCTTTTTCCTTAAATTCTTCTTTCTCAGAGTTGTCTTTTTCTTTTTGCCCAGATTTTTCAGTTTCTTCCAACACAATAGAAATCTTATCATCGCTGGTATAAAAGTCAAATAATCCCACACTGTAATTGACTATACTTAAAAGAAAGCCGAAAACAATTAAAAAACGAGCTATTTGAAGTTTTGTTGACACTGAAAAACAATATTTTGGGCTAAAATAATAGTATTACTTTCAAATTTTGTTAAATGAATTATAAAGTTAATTAACAATTTAAGAAAACTTTACAAATTAGCCAAAAGTACGTTTCCATCCTACATCTTCTAGCTGTTTACATGCTTTTGTAATCTGCAAATTTCCTTCTTTATGATTGGGATCTGTCCACAAAGACCAATAAAGATGGATGCTCATTTCTAATAAATTACAATCACGACATATACTAAAAGCCAAAGGGCCTTTTATCGAATATCTGTGAATTGGGCCATAAATCAATGTTTTGCCCTTTATCTTTTGTACTGGATATTCAATAGGGCGCACGCCTCCCTCTGTATGTAGAATGATCGTATTATCTATTGGTTTTACCTCGCTGGGGAGAAGTACTTTGGTGGCAACCACATCTAGAATTTTCCAACCTACAAAAACTGAATCATTTGTTACCCCGGCATTATTTTTCTCATAATGAATAGCTTCTTCCATAAATCTGGCTAAAGTATCTTCTTCAATTATAGCAGCTTCTTTTTGCATGGGATTTACATAGGTAGCCTTAGCATCAACCTCCAGAAATAGTTCCTTATCATACAAAAACCAAAATCGTTGTTTTGGTTCGATTTCTGTTCTTTCAAACCCCCATTTTTTATCAAAATAACCTACTCCCAAATCGACGCTAACAGGAAAAATAAAATCTTTACAAAACAACCCTATGGATTTGGCGGCAAATTTTATTTGATCTTGTTGTGTAGACCTATCAGATAAAAGCATCTCATAGGCTACTGTTTTCCCAAGGCCATCATGTTCGATTATTTTCATAATGAAGTGATTTAAGTAATAAATGGTCTGGCACAGGCTCAATACTGCTTTTGTATATTTGAATTTTTAGATCAAACACCTTGGTCAGAATTGAAAAACAGGGGGTATTACAGGAAGGACAGCTATAAATTAACAAACAATGCTTACAGTTCTCTCAAATCTGAACCGGGAATCCAACCAATTTTACCATCAGCCAGCTTGATCTTCTTCCAATCATTCACGGTTTCTGTTACCTGTACTTTGGTACCTTCATGAAGTTCAAATACTTCTTCACTACGTAAGTTGGGTTCGCTTTTTATGGTCGTTTCCTGTGCAAAAATGATAGCAAACTGATTGTTTTTCACAAAATTATATTGCCTGAAAGCAAAAAACACTCCAAAAATTCCAAAAATCAGCATGAGCCAGGAACCTATAAAAAACAATTTCTTTTTTGAAGAAGCATGTGCCGTATAATATAAAATAAAAAGCAATACAAATACCACAACACAAATCACCGAAAGCCATGCCCAACGATCAAAGCTGAATAGATTCGTAAATTGCTTCAGTGTGCCCGAAATAAATCCTTCGGGTATTACATCGATGGTGTCTATAGTAGCTTTTTGAGCAAAAGCAAGGTTGTTTAAAATGTCTTCGTCATTGGGTGCCAGCTCCAGTGCTTTTTCATAGTAATAAATACTCGGTGCTATGTTGCTTATTTTATAGTGTGCATTTGCCAGATTATAATATACCGAAACAGATGCCTGACCGGTATCCAGAATTGACATATAGGCATCAATAGCTTCCTCATATTTTTCCTGGTTATATAAAGAATTACCTCTCTGAAATGTTTCTTCATCCTGAGAAAAACTCAAGGTCACTATCAAAAAAACAAGTATTTCAACTATTCTTTTCATCTCCTTACAGTTGTTTGTCTATCGCTGCAATCACTCTGGAAGCTTTATCATAATCCTGCTGCATTGCCGAAGTAGAAGATGGTGTATACCTGGCAAATTCGCAGCTCTCTAATAGTGCAATGAACTCTATGGATATGGTATCATCTACTTCACGCTCTTTTAATAACCGTTGTATGCGATCCTTGCTCATCTCACTGGTTTGGATATGCAGTTTTGCTTTCAGGTAATTATGCAGCGCCCGCTCCATCGCGATATAGAATTCTTTTTGATTGCCTAAATTTTTCCTGGCTTCAGAAAGGTATTTACGTGCCAGCTTATTTGCTTTACGCACCCGGTTACCACTCACATCACTTTGTCTTTCTTCTCTCCTTTTTCCGAAGAAAAGAAACAGTGGAATGGCCAGCAATGGGGCTGTTAATGACACCCAAAAGGCAGTAGATTTAAAAAAATACTCTTTTTGAATAGGCTGAAGATTCGCATTCAGCTTCAGAAACCTGAATTGATTTCCTGTTTGAGTCACCAGTCTTTTACCTGTTCCTTCAGACTCTGATGTAACAACCGTATTTCCACCATCTGGACCCGTCTTTACATTAATCACAATCTCATCTGAGGTAATTCGTTTATAGGTTTCGGTTTTAAGATCAAAATACGAAAATGAAATCGATGGTATTGGATATTTGCCCTTATACTGGGGTACCAGGGTATAGGTATCTGATATATTACCTGCCATGCCGGTAAGATTGGTTCGTACCCGCTCATTATGTTGCGGTTCATATTGCTCTAATCCATTGGGCACATTAAGCTTTGGGAGATCAAATAATTTCAAATTCCCGTTTCCGGAAACGATTACTTTGGCATCCAAAGATTCTGTAGCATCCAAAACGGTCTTACTGGTGGTTACCTTGAACTCAAAATCTCCTACTGCACCAGAAAAATCATCAGGTTTTCCTTGTGCGGGAAGGGGTTTTACATTAATCTTTCTATTTCCTGCAGCCACCGTTTTATTAACCGTTGTATATAATCTGCCTCCAAAAATATCTCTTCTTTTTGTGGGCACATCTACCGAAACCGTGAGTGTAAGAGGTTCGATATTCAATTTTCCGGTTTTTTGTGGATACAATACTGTTTTGCGAAGTACTACATATCGATACGGCTCTCCGTTATACTGCCCATTTTCGATTTTAAGCTGCTTCATATCGATTGCCTGGCTCCAGAAATCACTGTATTTTGGGCTATCCAACTCTCGCCAGTTACTTACACTTATTCTTGGACTCACATAGAGTTTATATACTACCGTGATCGCTTCATTCAAATAAGGACTTGCTTTGGAAACCTCGGCAATGAGATGTAAATTCTCACTGGCCACAAAATCGGTATCATTGCCATCTTTGGGTTTATCGACTGCACCGGTTACTTCTACCTGTATCGGTAATGTTTTATAGATCTGACCATCAATCTCTATAGTGGCTTGTTTTATCGTAAATTTTCCTCTGCCTTTGGGTTCCAGAAAATAACTGAATGTTTTTGAATAGGATCTCTTACCATTAACCCACGAATTGCTTATGGATTGGTTAGGGCCACCGACCACGGTAAATCCCAAAAAAGACGGGGGTGTAAAATTGTCTCCATCCTTATTCATTTCAAAATCTACTCGTAATCTTTCATTTACACCCAGCTTTTTCTTACTTACCTTGGCTTCAAACTTTACCTGAGCCAATGCAAGTTGCATCGTCATTAGAAATAGTGTTAGAAAAATTAGTTTTAGTTTCATTTTTATTTCGTTAAGACCTTGAAGGTTTTAAAAGCCTTCAAAGTCTATGTCTTTCTGATTATATTATTTACCAATCTTTATCGGTTTTTACCTTTTGACCCTGAGCTTTTTTTGCATTGATCTTATCCTGTACCTTCTTTTCCTGATTGTTCATAGCTTCAAGTAAACTCTTTACACGCTCTGGAGATAATTGTCCTTGCGGGCGTTGAGGTTGTTCCTTAGGCTCGCCTTGCTCATCTTTTTTATCTTCTCCTTCACCTTTTTGCTCATCTTTGGGCTGGCCTTTATCATCTTTTTCTTTATCTCCTTCTTCTTTTTTATCTTCTCCCTCATCGCCTTTGTCTTTTTGGTCTCCTCCTTTTTCTTTTTCCTTCTCTCCTTCATCGCCTTTTTTATCCTCTTTGTCATCTCCTTCTTTCTGATCTTTATTATCCTGATTCTGATCTTTGTCCTGGTCCTTATTCTGATCATCCTGATTTTGATCATTCTGCTGTTGTTCCAGCATTTTCTTTGCTAAAGCCAGATTATAGCGGGTTTCATCATCTTTTGGATTGTTTCTAAGCGCATTTTTATAGGCTTCTACTGCTTCTTTGTATTTTTTTTGTTCCATAAAGGTGTTTCCTTTATTGTGGAAAGCCTTATGTTTTTCGGTTTTGGCAGAGGCAACTTTTGCCGCTTCTGTATAACGATGGGTAGCTTCATCATATTTTGCAGAATTGTAATAGGCATTGGCCAAATTATATTTTGCCGTAGGATCTACCGGGTTTTTTGCAATCGCTTTTCGATATTCGCCTTCGGCTTTTGGAAAATTACCGTTTTGCACCAGCATGGTATTCCCCGAAGCTATCAGCTGATTTGCTTCATTAACAATTCGTTCCCTGTCTTCTTCTTGCGAAAACAAAAATCCAAATTGGAAACATATGATGATGATGATTAATTTTTTCATTTTATTCGTTCTAATTTGAGACTTTCAAGGTTTTGAAAACCTTGAAGGTTTACTTTACTGCTCATTAAACAGGTTCAATTTCTTCACCCAGGATGTTTTTCTTTCCAACAGGAAAATATCTAAAAATAATAATAATAATCCTGCTCCCAGAAACCATTGAAACTGGTCTTTAAAATCTGCAAACTGTTTGGCTTCAAATTCTTTTTTATCCATATTTTGTAGAATTTCGGTTACCTCTTCTACTACTTTAGTCGTATTTCTACCATCAATGTATGTGCCATTTGCTTCATTGGCGATTTCCTGCAAAGTTGTCGTGTTTAGTTTGGTAATTACGGTCTCTCCCTGACTATTTTTCTTATAACTCTGTACAATTCTGTTTCGTTTTATGGGGATAGGCCCTCCTTTTTCAGATCCTACACCGATGGTAAAAATTTTAATCCCTTCTTTGGAAGCCTCTTCGGCAATGGTTTTTGTGTTCCCTTCATGATCTTCTCCGTCACTTACAATAAACAGCACCCGATTGGTTTGTTCTTCATCATTATAATAAGTTTTGGCCAATTCGATAGCTTCATAAATGGCGGTACCTTGAGAAGAAAGCATATCGGTATTCATAGCTTGCAGGAACATTTTTCCCGAAGCATAATCTGTAGTAATCGGCAATTGCGGAAATGCACTGGCAGCATAGGCAATGATACCTATGCGGTCGCTGGCCAGATTATTAATGATCTGAGTTACTAATTGTTTGGATTTTTCTAATCTGTTGGGTGCAATATCCTCGGCAAGCATACTTTTGGATACATCCATGGCAAAAACCACATCTACTCCTTCACGCTTTACGGTTTCCAGCTTTGTTCCTATTTTAGGATTTACCAGGGCGATCACCAGGCAAGCCAGAGCAAGACAAATTACAATAATTTTTAAAATAGATTTAAAAACAGATTGATTAGGGCTTAATTTTTTCAGCAATACTGCGTCTGCAAATTTCTTTTGTGTCGTTTTTTTCCAAACCAAAACACCTAGAAACAACAGAATTAGTATCGGAATACCCAATAACAGCCAGAAATATATTTTTTCTTCGAGTAAGTACATGTATTGTTTTATTTTTTTGCCACAAACCTGCCTTGATATCTACACAAAACTTCTAAACACCGTATATCGCAACAAAAATTCCATAAAAATCAGCAGTCCTGCAAGCAATACCAGCGATCTGAATTTTTCTTCATAATTATAGAATTTAAACTCTTCGATATCTGTTTTTTCTAATTTATCAATTTCCTGATATATCTGTTCTAATTTTTTGTTATTTGTTGCTCTAAAATATTTACCTCCCGTTACTTTAGCGATTTCTTTGAGCAATTCTTCATCGATTTCTACCTGTACCCTGCCATATTGAAAAGATCCATTGGGTAAGATCGCAACCGGCGCCAATGCCATGCCGTTGGTTCCTAAACCAATGGTATACGTTTTTATCCCGTATTCTACTGCCAGTTCTGAAGCTATTTTAGGATCAATAAACCCCGCATTATTAGAACCATCGGTAAGCAAAATAATTACTTTACTTTTGGCTTTACTGTCTTTAAGTCGATTTACCGATGTGGCCAATCCCATTCCTATAGCGGTACCATTCTCCAGCACATTGTCATATCGCACATCCTTCATACTACTAAGCACAATAGATTTATCACTGGTAATGGGTGTTTTGGTAAAGCTTTCTCCGGCATATACCACCAAACCGATACGATCATTGGGCCGGTCTTTGATAAATTCGGCAGCAACTTCCTTTAATGCTTCCAACCGATTGGGTCTAAGGTCTTTTGCCAGCATACTGGCCGAAACGTCTATCGACATCACAATATCGATACCTTTGGTAGTCTTGGTTTTGGTAGATACATCTACGGTTCTTGGCCTGGCCAATGCGGTAATAATCAAAGACAATGCAACCAATCTGATCATAAACAATAGTGGTTTGAGTCTGGTTAACCAACTTCCTGAGATCTTAAATCCTTTGATACTGGATATCTTCAATTCGGCTTGCTGCTTATTTCGTTTCCAGATAAACCACGCTATTGCCAGTGGTAGTAGTAAAAACAACCAAAAAAACTGTGGGTTCTCGAATGTAAAATTTTCAAACATTGTTATTTGGCATTTCTAAGTTCTACAGAATTCATGATACGCTCGGCTACTTCTTTTGCATAGCGATCTTCGATATCATATACTATGGTTATTTGTTGAAATCCTCCGTTCTCGGCAAAATTCAACATCAAATAGTCGTTTTTTTGTTGCTTTTTGGTTACAGGATTTTTTACTTCCAGGCTTCCAAAGACCTTGATTCCTTTTGCACCGCCCAGGGTTTCATATTCTTCATTTTTTACCGAGATATTTTTAGCTCCCTGAGTTTCAAAAGCTCCTACTACACCTTCTACAGCCTTTTTCAAATCGACTTGTGTAGATTGATTGTACTGAAGGGTACTCACAACGACATAAAAGTTTCCTATCAGGCTTCCGTAGATAAAAGTTTCGTTGCCTTTGAGGATTTGCTTTTGCTCGTCGGTCATTTGATATGCATTACGAATCAATACCCTGGGGGTAGCAACCGTAACAGGAGGTGACCCATAGGCACTTGTGATCCATTGGGTTTCGGCCAGTTCTTTGGTTGGGTGGCCAAGCAGTGTGTCTTTAACTACATCATACCCTTTTACCATAATAAAAACAAGAAGTGTGATTGCGATGACTGCTATTCCTCCCAAACTTCCAAAAATAATTTTCTTCCTGCGTTTTTTCTCTGCCACCTCTTTTCTGTATTCTTCATCGGCCAGTAACTCTTCTTCAGTAGGTTCTGGTATGGCACTTTTTGTTTTGTGAATCACCTGTTCGATCACATTACGATCTGCTTTTGCTGTGATTATATCAGGTTTAGACTTGGCAAACTTGGCCATATCTGCAGTTTTCAAAACATTTTTAAGTTCTTCGATCGTTGCTTTATCCAGATGAAGCGATCCGGATTTTATCTCTTCATCGAGCCGTGCAATCAGTTCGTCGGTAGTGCTTTCCATCGCATGATCATATACCTCTTCATCAATATATTTACGGGCAGTATCACTTAATTGCGAATAGTATTCTTTGTGTGACTCTTTTTCCAGTAAATGAGATTCGTCGATTCTTTTAAGCGCCAGGATGGCTCTTTCGTAAGGAGGTAGCTCATCTTCTTTATTTGCTGCACGTTTCTTTCTTCGAAACACAAAAAAAGCAATAACTCCCAGTATGAATAATGGAATCCCTATCCATAACAGCCATTTCTTCCAATTAAAAGCAAATTTGGCATCTACATCGACCAAAGGTTTGATCTCATACATTTTCTGTTTGGTGGTATCGACCAGCACATCCCTAACTTCAACCTTAAGAGAATCTGTGAAAAAAGCCTGGTCTCCTATCATTACCTTTTGCCCGGGAATGGTATAATGCCCAGAATCGAATTGGGTAAGCGCATATTCTTTAATTAAACTAAAACGCTTCCCTTTTTTGGTGGTGTCAATTTTATAGGAATCAATTACTTCGAGGGGTGTAAAGGTTGGTCCTTCGGGAAAAACAACAATCTGGGTGGAGTCTGCCTCTACTTGCATTTTATATCTGATTTCTTCTCCAATATCAATTGATGTAGAATCGATTGTTGCCGAGACCTGGGCGAGGGCTTGTTGTCCCAAAAACATAAAAAAGGATATTATAAAGAACATCCCCCTAACCCCCCTGCCTAGCCAGCAGGCAGGCTTCAAAGGGAAAACAATTTTTTTTATATTTTGAAAATTTCGTTTCATTCTTACAGTTTCCGGCTTTCGCCGGAATGACAAATAATTAATGTACTATCCTCTTCTTTTAAAATAGCCTAATAGTTTTTTCACATAGCTTTCATCGATTCGACTACTTAACGAGCCCGCGCCACTTCGCGTGAAGCTATCCCTGAAATAATCTACACGCTCCTGGTAATATTTGCTATAATTTGACCTTGTTTTTTTAGCACTTGTATTGACTAATAACAATTCTCCGGTTTCTTCATCTTCCATCTGTACCATCCCAAGATTTGGAATTTTTTCTTCCCTTCTGTCATATACCCGTATTCCTGTAACATCATGTTTGCCACTTACGATCTTAAGGGTTTGCTGATAGCCATCTGTAATAAAATCAGAAAGGATAAATACGATCGCTTTCTTTTTCATCACATTGGATAGAAATTTTAGCGCTTCAGTAATATTGGTCTTCTTGCTTTTGGGTTCAAATTCCAGTAGTTCCCTAATGATCCTTAATACGTGCGACCTTCCCTTTTTGGGAGGAATAAACAGTTCGATTTCATCGGTAAACAAAATAAGCCCGATTTTATCGTTATTTTGTGTTGCCGAAAATGCTAAGGTAGCTGCAATCTCGGTAATTATTCCTTTTTTGAATTGCTCCTGGGTACCAAAAAGCTGTGATCCCGAGACATCGACCATCAACATCATGGTAAGCTCACGCTCCTCTTCAAATACTTTTATATAGGGCTCGTTATACCGGGCCGTTACATTCCAATCGATATTGCGCACATCATCTCCAAACTGATACTGCCGCACTTCGCTGAAAGTCATTCCACGACCTTTGAACGTAGAATGATATTCTCCTCCAAAGATATGGTCGCTCAAACGACGTGTCTTGATCTCAATCTTACGAACTTTTTTTAGTAACTCTTTGGTATCCATAGCAGCCCCCTAGCCCCCAAAGGGGGAATTCTTATCTGTTGATATTTTATTTCTCTCTCTCATCTTATATCTCATCATAAAAAGCGAAGCTTTTAACCTTCAGCACTCCGTATTAATTTCCCCTTTGGGCCTGCCTGTCCAGACAGGGGCTAGGGGCTTATGGTACTTCAATTTCGTTTACGATCTTATTAATGATATCTTCAGAAGTTACATTTTCGGCTTCGGCTTCATAGGTAATCCCAATACGGTGACGCAGCACATCATGAATCACGGCACGCACATCTTCTGGGATCACATAGCCTCTTCGTTTTATAAATGCGTAGCATTTTGCTGCCGTTGCCATATTGATACTACCGCGAGGTGATGCTCCAAAGTTGATCAAAGGTTTTAATTCTTCAAGACCGTATTTTTCTGGATAACGTGTAGCAAAAACGATATCGAGGATATATTTTTCGATCTTTTCATCCATATATACTTCTCTAACTGCTTTCTGAGCATTCAGAATCTGTTCGACAGAAACAACAGGATTTACCTGCTCAAAAGATCCTTTGAGGTTTGCGCGAATAATGAGCTGTTCTTCGTCTAATTTTGGATAATCAATGACTGTTTTCAACATAAAGCGGTCTACCTGGGCTTCGGGTAACGGATACGTTCCTTCTTGCTCTACGGGGTTCTGAGTGGCCATTACCAAAAACGGCTTGTCTAAAATAAAGGTCTCATCGCCAATAGTCACTTGTTTCTCCTGCATCGCCTCGAGCAAAGCACTCTGTACTTTTGCCGGAGCACGGTTGATCTCATCGGCCAGGACAAAATTGGCAAAAATCGGTCCTTTTTTGATCGAGAAATCGTTCTCCTTCATATTAAAAATGAGCGTTCCTACTACATCGGCTGGTAACAAATCGGGGGTAAACTGGATTCGGCTGAAGCTTCCGTGAACGGCCTTGGCCAATGTATTAATTGCCAATGTTTTTGCCAATCCGGGAACACCTTCCAGCAGGATATGCCCCTGGCCTAATAATCCAATGAGTAAACGTTCAACCATATGTTTCTGACCCACAATGACCTTATTCATTTCCAAGGTCAGTAAATCTACAAATGCAGATTCTTTTTCTATTTTCTGGTTGATTGATGCAATATCAACAGCACTGTTTTCTTCCATCTATTCTATTTTTTTTAAAGGCGTGAATTTACTACTCCTTATCCAACATTGCAAATTGTTAAAATAATTTTCTTTCACTTGTTAATTCTAGGTTAAATATATACCCGGTATGCACAAATTTTACAGTATCTTTAAAGCGCTTTTTAGAAAAATCGGGGCATACAGACGCTCATCATTTTCATGACGAGTATTTCAAAAGACGAAGCACACTTTTGGATGTTGCATTTTTTAAAATAATAAACTGAAAGGATCGTCTCTTTTTTCTTTGAACTCATTTGAACTTTTTGTTTTTAACTTCTTTTGAAGCCTTTAGAAACAAAAAATATGTAAAAAAAGAATGTATCAGCAAATAACTGTATGAAAACAGCATTAATCACAGGAGCCACCAGTGGCATCGGAAAATCCACGGCTATTGAATTAGCAAAACATAATATCAACCTCATCCTTTGCGGAAGAAGGCAAGACAGGTTGGATGTCTTACAAAATGAATTAAGTAAGACCGTAAAGGTGCATACCTTGTCTTTTGATGTGCGTGAGAAGGAGGAAGTCTTCAAAAAAATAGATAGCCTTCCGCCTCATTTCAGCAATATTGATATCCTAATCAATAATGCCGGAAATGCACATGGCCTCGATCCTATACAAACCGGAAACCTGGACGATTGGGATGCGATGATCGATATTAATGTAAAAGGATTGCTCTATGTTTCTAAAGCGATAATCCCAAAGATGATTGCTCATGGGTCTGGTCATATTATTAATATTGGTTCTATTGCCGGAAAAGAGGTCTATCCCAACGGTAATGTCTACTGCGCCAGTAAGCATGCCGTAGATGCCATTAATAAAGGAATGCGTATAGATCTTAATCCCTACGGAATCAGGGTGAGTGCTATTCATCCGGGATTGGTGGAGACAGAATTTAGCAATGTGCGGTTTAAAAATGATGACGAGCGAGCTGATAACGTCTATAAAGGTTTTGATCCTTTGACTCCCGAAGACATCGCAGATATCATTGCTTTTGTAGTAACCCGGCCCTATCATGTGAATATCGGAGATCTTGTGGTGTTCCCTACGGCGCAGGCCAATAGTACGATTGTAAACAAAAATTTTGTTTAATTGTTTATTTTCTATTTTTATTCTTTATTAAATGGCACACTATACCTCATTTGAAGAGTTAGAAATTTATAAATTAGCACCTAATCAATGTAATGAAGTATGGAAACTAATAATTTCTACTCCTCTTGGGAAGGATTACAAATTAAAATAACAAATTAATGGGTCTTCAGGTTTTGTAATGGATAATATAGCCGAAGATTTTGGCAGAGGAGGAAACAAAGAGTTTATTATTTTTTTAGGGAATGCCAAAGGTTCTTGCTCAGAAACAAAAGCTCAATTGCAAAGGGCTTACGATAGAAATCATATTGGCGAATCTGCATACAGAAATTTAACTCAAAAAGCGCAAGAATTAATTGACCCAATAGCCAAGTTTATTAATTATTTAGTGTTTGGTCGGAAATAGGCGGTTTTTATAATTTGAATTATTTTTGATTTTCTTTTTTGACGCAGATGCCTTAGCATCAGGCGATAAAAAACAAATAAAAATAGCGTAAAAAGAAACAAATTTAATAGTGATATATTTCCAGCCAGACACTATTTAAAAAACCCTGATAGAAAAGGCCCTAAGTTTGATTAATAAATAATAGAAATAACAAATAGAGAATAACCTTGATCAACAAACGCTTGCTTATAAAGAACCTACTGGCCCATAATGACGAAAACAGTTTTTATGATAAGAAGCGTAAGCTCAATATTAGCGAGAAAGAAGGCAAAGCCAAATTCCTGAAACATATCTGTGCACTGGCCAATTCGAATCCTAAAAACAACTCTTATATTGTGATTGGCGTCGAAGATGAAGATAATCAGATCGTTGGAGTAGATTTCTTCGATGACAGTAAAATCCAGAATTTGGTGAACGCATACCTTAGTAATCCACCAATAGTATCCTATGAAAATATTCCATTCCCTCAATTGCCTTCAGATATAGTGGTAGGATTGGTAACGATTCGCCCGCAGGGAGGAAAACTATGCTCCCTTCGGAAGAATATCTGGAAGTATTATGGCGGCAGTGTCTTTTTTAGAGATGGCAGTATCAGTATGCCCAAAGTATTTGATATTAAGATCAAAGATGTGAATTCTGAAATTGTGAGTGCTATCGAAAGTCACGCTCAAAATAATATAGAACTCACATTAGACGGGGTCTTCGATTTTATGGCCTCCAGAAAAGATTATAGCCCCGCCTACAAGGTTTTTAAAGAATATTTTGTGGTTTGCTGGGCGGCAAGAGAAAAAAGAAAAAACGGAGAAATATACTATTCGAGAGTCGATATTGAGCTTATCAATGAACACGTAAAACTGTTTTACTCAGAGTTGGATGAGGTAAGCATCTCATTAACCGACGATCAATTCAGGATTGTCGAATATGTACAATTGGGATTACACGACACCTATAACTATTATCCTTTGGAAGAAGTGGTGATCACCTTTAAAGACAATGCCAGCTATGATATTGAAAGTAAACTGCTTTTTGAGCCACCGCAATTTGACCGTAAAGTATTATATCACCTCTATAACAGCAATAATGTGCTTCTCGAAAAACTAAAGAACAAAACGCCCTTATCAAAAAATGACGAGAAAGACATTATCAACCTTCCGGCTACTTATTTGATTTGCTATTTTAATGACTTTAGCGAAGCAAAAGAAAAACTGGAAGAAGCAAAACCTTATTTAAAAATGTATGATGAAAATATATATTCACTTTATAAAGAAAGTATTCGCATTTTAAGAAAGGTACGATATAACTAGTGTAGCATTATGAATTTTAAAGATAAAGTCAGTATGTTGAAAATTAAGACCCTAATCTGTCTTCAACCAAATAATAATTTAAATTAATAATGAGCAGAACTTTGGTAATTGGAGATATGCACGGTGCGTTAAAAGCATTGAAACAAGTATTCGAAAAAGCAAAAATAACATCGCATGACACACTTATTTTTCTGGGAGATTATGTAGACGGCTGGAGCGATAGTGCCGGGTTAGTTTCATTTTTAATTGAACTCAAAACATCCTGCAATTGTTTTTTTATCAGAGGAAATCACGATGACCTCTGTTATACCTGGCTTACTCAAAAAACCTATAAGCCCGAATGGATACAACACGGGGGGCAGGCAACAATAGATGCTTATGGCAAATTAACTCAAGAAGAGATCGGGTTACACCTCACTTTTTATGAAAATCTTATCAATTATCATATAGACGATCAAAACCGTTTGTTTTTACATGCGGGATTTACGAATCTTCATGGCCCGCACCGAGAATATTTCAGTGAATTATTTTATTGGGATCGTACCTTATGGGAAACCGCCCTGGCGATAGACCCCAATCTCAAAAAAACCGATCTATACTATCCCAAACGATTACTGCTTTTTGAAGAAATCTATATTGGCCATACACCCGTTACCAGAATTAATCAAACGCAACCAGTACAAGCTGCCTGTGTTTGGAATATCGATACCGGAGCTGCATTTAAAGGCCCGCTTACTGCTATGGATATCAATACCAAACAGTTTTGGCAAAGCGATCCTGTATATCAATTGTATCCCGATGAAAATGGAAGGAATTAATTGGTATTTCACAATTTAAAAATTTTGCAAATCAAAATAAAGAAAAATGTCCCAACTTATTTAAAATTCAATAAATCGGGACTTCTGTTTATCTCTAAATGTGTACTTTAAGGCATTCTGCCCAGGAGTATGTTTGTCCCTCTCCTTTCTATTTTAAGTACTAGTATTTGGTTAATATTTCCCCTCTAGGGATGAAATTTTTGATTTCTCTCAACCCGACTAGGAGTTAGACAACTAAAAAAAGAACCGATGAAACGAACATTAACAAATTTTAAGTATTTAAGAGCCCGTATGAAGTTCTTATTGCATCTTATTATCTTAACAATGACCTTACTATCTATCTCCTGTAGCGGTGACGATGGCCGTGATGGTATTGATGGCGAAACCGGCCCGCAAGGACCTGCAGGACAAGATGGAAATGCCAATGTAATATCCACCGATTGGGTAGAATTTCAATCTGCGGTATGGGAAGATCTTGTCGATGAATTTGAAGTGCCGACAAGAAATTACCCTGTTTCGGTGCCCGAGATTACACAAGAGATACTAGATTCTGGAACCATTCTGGTATACACCAAATTTTCGGGGATTTTGGGTGAAGTTTTTCAATTACCCATACTTGCACAAAATCAGGTTCTTAGATATTCAACCGGTATATCCCGAATTACCATAAAGTATAGTAATCTCAATAGTATTGGTGATCCGGGAACTTTTGGAGCTCCCGATTCTGGAAACACTTTTTATAGATTTATAATCATTCCTTCAACGACCTCCACAACAGCATCTCTTGATCTTGAAAGAGTAGATACCAATAATTTCTATGCAGTAGCCACTCATTTTGGCTTAGCGTATTAGCAGAACTTAATATTCAGAAAAGCCCGCAGTATACAAATTATATTGTGGGTTTTTTGCCCTCCTGTTTTCAACTTTTCTGCAGTAAGATGTTTACCTCTACATGCTCTCAAACACAAAGGGTAAATCATAAAACTTAGAATAATGAAAACAAAAATGAAATTTTTACTGTATGCAATCATGGCTTTTGCCATAGTATTTACTTCCTGCGATGGCGAAGATGGTTCCAATGGGATTGATGGGGCCATTGGCCTGCAAGGACCGGCTGGTACGGCCGGACAAGATGGAAATGCCAATGTAGTCTCAGTACTCCTTGAAAATCAAACGATAAAAAAAGGACAAAACATTTTTGAGATACCCGAACTCACCCAGGAAATTGCAGATAGCGGTTTGGTGTATGTCTACGGAAGAGGAGCTAATCCGGATGATCTGGCCTGGGTACCACTTCCCAATTTTGACAACGGCGTATTACAAGGCTACATTGAAAAAATTGATGTTGGCAAGGTCTTTTTACAGGCAACCAATGCAGATACAGGAGTAAGCCTGCGGTTTGTTTTGGTTGAAGGTACGATAAAAAGTAGTATCGATTTTTCCAATTTTGAAGCGGTTAAGGCCTATTACAATCTTTAATTTCAAAATACTCAACAAGTTATACCCCTTTATTTACAATAAATAAGGGGGTTTTTTGATCTTATTTCTACTTTTCTGCAGTAAAAATGTTTACCTCTTCATACTCTTGCACACAAAGGGTAAATCATAAAACTTAAAATAATGAAACGAACATTAAGAAATTTAAAAATTACTTCACAAAAGGAGATGTTTAAATTTCTTAATGAGAGAGCGTAGCGATTACATGCGTTCTTAATTTTTTAATTCATTTAATTTCAATTAATTAAAAACATTTAAACGAATGAAAACAACAAAATTTTTACTGTATGCAATCATGGCTTTTGCCATAGTACTTACTTCTTGTGATGGCGAAGATGGTTCTAACGGACTAGACGGGGCTATCGGTCCGGCAGGTCCTGCCGGACAAGATGGTGTTAATGGAATTGATGGAACCGATGGGAATGCCAATGTCATCGTATCAGACTGGATACCCACCAATTTTGGAAATGTAGCCTCTCCACTGGCGTTTTTTGATATTACCGATGAAAAAATTACTCCCGAAAGCACCAATAATGCTGCAATTCTTGCTTTTGGAAGAAATGGAAGTGTCATATCCAGTATTCCTATCATAGGTGTTAACCAAGGGTATATTTTCTCTGTAGATGCCAGCAACAATATCATTAGATTTGCAGCTTTTACATTAGACGGCACCAATGAGGTGTTTAGCGCATTTGCCGAAGTACAGTTTGTCATCATTCCTTCGGCAGACACCATAGCCAAATCTGCAGTAGATTTTACCGATTATCAATCATTAAAAACATATTATAATTTGATCGATTAGTCAAGACGAGTTCACTTTATCTCCAAATTCCCAATAGTATGTGACACTATTGGGGATTTTATTTGGTTTTCTCTCAAAAATTTTTCATAAACCGTTCTATTTTGTAGCTTTAGGACACAAAATTAAAATACACCGCTATGGGACTTTTTGACGAAATAAAGAAAAAAATAAGTAACGAATTTATAGATATTGTAGAATGGTTGGATTCTTCCGAAGATACCATTGTACACCGTTTTGAACGTTACCAAAACGAAATAAAAAACAATGCGCAGCTCATTGTAAGAGAAGGGCAAACCGCTGTGTTTATAAATGAAGGGCAACTGGCCGATGTGTTTACAGCAGGCACCTATACCCTCAACACACAAAATTTACCTGTTTTAACTACGCTAAAAGGTTGGAAATATGGTTTTAACAGCCCCTTTAAAGCCGAAGTATATTTTGTAAACACCCATTTGTTCACCGATGAAAAATGGGGAACCAAAAACCCAATCACACTCAATGACGATCGTTTTGGATTGGTCGAGATCAGAGCTTTTGGCACCTATGCCTTTAAAATCAATGATCCCGGAAAATTTATCGTTGATGTGGTAGGAACCGATGCCAATTTTACCAATTTTGAGATCAACGAACACCTAAAGAGTTTGATCTCTACCCGTTTTACCGATACTGTTGGTGAAGCCAACTTACCGATTGAATTATATGCTGCCAATACTACGGAATTATCTGAAACCTGCCTGGAAGTCATGCAGCCGGAATTTAATTCTGTAGGGATTTCTCTCGAAAAATTCTTTATCGAAAATGTATCGATGCCGGAAGAACTGAAAAAAGAGATTTTTGAGTACAGCCGTATCGATAAGCTGGACCTGGATAAATTGACCAAATTCAAGACCGCCAAAGCTATTGAGGCTGCCGCTGCCAATGAAGGCGGTACTGCAGGTGCCGGAATGGGCATGGGAATGGGATTTGTACTCGCACAACAAATGGGTGGCATGATGAATCCTATGGCAGGGCAACAGCCGGTAGCGGTGCAACAAAATACTACTGTCCCGCCACCGCCATTACCTGTACAAGTGCAGTATTTTTATGCACATAACGCACAACAATCGGGCCCGGTAACTTTTGATCAGTTAAAAGCCCTGTTTGCCAATAGAACTATTAACAAAGATTCATTAATCTGGAAACAAGGAATGGCCAATTGGACCGCACTGAAGGATGTTGAAGAACTAAAATCGTTTCTTGGCGGAAATACTCCTCCGCCATTGCCGGGAGCTTAAAATTATTTCGTTTATATTCAGGAGATCCCCGCATTCGCCGGGATGATAATTATATGGAAGAACAAAAAAAAGCGGTTTCCGAACAAAAGAAATCCTGTACCAATTGTGGTGCCGAATTAACATATAAACCCGGTACTACAGCAATCACCTGTGCCTATTGCGGACATCATGAAACGATTCTGCAAGATCAGGATGGTTTTAAAGAGCTGGCACTGAAACCGTATCTGGATGAAATGGGAGCGCAATCCCACTCTGAAGAAATCGTGATGCTGCACTGCAAAAACTGTGGTGCCAATCAGCATATCGAAGAACACTACAAATCCTTGCACTGTGTGTATTGCACCATGCCTTTGATTGTAGAAGATGCTTACAAAGAGGATTGGATCTTGCCGGGGGCCGTGCTTCCTTTCCAGTTTGATCAAAAAAAATCACATCAGTTATTTTCTAAATGGGTAAAAGGGCTGTGGTTTGCCCCCAATAATCTGAAAAAAGCAGCGTTAGACCCTCAAAATACCAAAGGATTGTATTTGCCCTACTGGACTTTTGATGCACAACTATATGCCAATTATACCGGGCAACGAGGCACGTATTATTATGTAAGTGTGCCTTATACCACTACGGTAAATGGCAAAACGGTAACCCGAATGCGACAACAACGCAGAACCCGATGGACTCCGGTGAGTGGAAGCGTACAGGGATTTGTTGATGATACACTGATCAAGGCTTCGCATCAACGTAAAAACCTGATCCCAAAGAAAATTTCTAACTGGAACCTGGAAGCTCTGCAACCTTTTAACACTGGTTTTTTGGCTGGTTTTGTTACCGAAAAATATACTATCCCCTTAAAAGATGGACATCTGGCTTCTACCAAAGAAGCAGAACTCATTGCAAAATCATGGGCACGAAGGGATATTGGAGGGGATACTCAAAGAGTTCAGAGTATTGATATGCGTTTAAGTGATGAAACTTTTAAGCATATTTTGCTTCCGGTGTATGTGAGTGCCTATCGTTTTCATGACAAAAAATACAATTTCTTTATCAATGGCCAAACGGGAACCATATCCGGAAGCCGGCCTTATTCTTTCTGGAAAATATTCTTCCTAGTTTTATGTATTGTTGCTGTTGTTCTTATCATCGTATGGTTATCAAACAAATAGGGAGTTGTTTACAAGAAACAACTCCCAAAAAAAATCTAATCCTTACTCACTAAGGCTTAAAAAAAATAACAAGAGTCAGACATCAACTCTTTTCTTATATACTTTTAACCGTCATTATTATATCCACAAAAAAACAACAAGGGCCAATATAACAGTCGTCAACGTGGTCCAGGCCACGGCATTGCGTTCTTTAATTATGGTAATAATAGTAAGGATGAGTCCAACTACTATCGCCGGAAGCGTATATTCCCACCCTGCCTGAGTTCCGTACATTCCTTTGTACATAAAAGCAAAAAGATTGATCGTGATCGCAATACTTCCTATTACCTCATTTTTCCGTTTTATTTCTTCTGTTTCCATGGGGATATGGATACTATTTCCAATTACTGATATTTTTTAAACTATTTCCTAATCGCCATCAAACCGTAATGACAGATCTCTTCCTACAAAAATTCATTCATTAGATGCTTTATCTCCTGGGATCCAATCTGAATTATTCGATAGTACTTTTTGATTTTCAATACTGGTTATCTGATGTGATATCTATTCTTTAAATGCTTCCATTTCTTTTGTGAATTGCAGGTTTGTTATTTTGAGTTTTTATGGTTTATTGCTGAATACAATAGTACCATAAATTCGAAAGAAGTACTATCACCAGAGTTCCAAAAAATAGTACAGGAGTTCCATTTTTTAAAAAATTATAAAAAATACAACATAAAGAGGAGTATCTGTTGTAGATAATCCTCTTTACACTCACAATCTCAACTCACTAAGAAGGAAACTAATCCTATTTCTTAATCACCATCTTTTTGGAAGCCATGACTTTACCGTTTACGATGAGACTGTAATGATAGATGCCAGCGGGTAAAAAGATATTATCAACAGTAATTTCTCCATCACCAGATGTTAAGCTGGTATACGATTTTACCATGGTACCGTTGCCGTCAAAAATCTGAATGGATGCTCCACGATATCCTTCGGGAATATAATATTGAATGGTGGTAACAGACTCAAATGGATTAGGGATGTTTTGAGCGAGTTTGAATCCTGAAGTAACTGATACCTCCTGGGAACTTCCTTGATTTGATTCTGAATTTTTCAATGCATCTATTTGCTGTTGTAACGACTTGTTTTGTTCCTTTAACTCTTTCATTGCCTCTACCAACACCGGGATCAATCCCTGGTAATTTATTGCAATATCATTGTTGTTTTGTTTTACCAACTCTGGAAATACTTTTTGCAGATCGTCTGCATTTATTGCATATTGGGTTTGGGTTGTTGTTTTATCTGCTTTTTTTACCGTAGACGTACTAATCGCACTATTAATCTCATTGATTTTATCTAATGCATTTTCTATAGGCTGTACTTTGCTTTTTGCAAAACCGGCCATACCGTTGCTTACCCATAGCCCGGTAGTAAAGGCATCACCGCTTACATACAATTTATACCCTGAAGCATTGGCATTGCCTATAGCAACAGATCCTGAAGTAAAATCTCCATAAATCAGAGGTGTCTCATTTTCTTCTCCATTTTGGATATATAATTTATTGGAGGCACTAGTTACATTCTTTCCTGCATTAACACCAATAAAAACATTTGCATTTCCATTAATATTTGATCTTCCCGCCAGGGATCCGATAAATATATTCTCATTACCCGTACTGTTGCGTTGCCCAGATAAAAATCCTAAGAAAACATTATCTGCCCCGCTAGTATTAAAACTTCCTGATGAAGCACCTGAAAATACGTTTCTGGAACCCGTCGTGTTCTCCTGACCTGTGCTTCCTCCTAAGAAAACATTCTGCTCTCCTGTGGTATTGTTAAGTCCTGAGAAAGCGCCTGAAAATACGTTTCTGGAACCAGTGGTATTCGATTGACCTGAAAAAGACCCTAAAAACGTATTTTGTTCAGAAGAATTTCGAAATCCGGAACTATATCCTACAAAAGTATTGTAAGACCCAGATTCGCTAAGTTCTCCTGCAAAGTCACCATAAAAAGTATTAGCATATTGCCCCTGCATATCGTATACGATAAACAATCCCAGTAAAAAAAATGATAAGTAAAAATGTTTCATTGTAGTTTAATTTTATTTGATTATTAATGATATACAATAGTATCTCATCTTCAACAGAAAAACTATAACAGGAGTTCCAAAATTTGGCAACTGAGTTCCATTTTAAAAAAACAAAGGGGAAAAGCATGAAGAGGACTTTCCATCACAGAAAATCCTCTTGCACTCACAAACTCAACCCACTAAGAAGTAAGCAAATCATTGTTTTTTGATCACCATTCCTTTTTTCCTTTGACTATCAAACTATAGCGGTAGATTCCTAAAGATAATCGTAATGAGATGTTATCTACAGTAACCTCTCTCTTACCAGGAGTTAAATTGATAAATGCCTGTATGGTATCACCAACTGTTATCAAAAATCAGGATTCGGAGTGTTTTGGAACAAAATAAAATCAGTAGTTGCTATTGCTATTAATCGTTTTTTTCGACCATCTATCTTTCAGATAATGTGCTTTTTATCATTTCTCTTTTCAGTGCATTATTCTGCTCTTGCAAAATTTCATTCTCATCTTTTAGCTCCCGGATAACCTCAATAAATACAGGTATTACTTCTACATGAGTTCTTATAAAGCACAATAATATAACATATAGAAAAAAAGTATTGTGACGGTTGTTGCAAATTCTGGTAATAACGTTTCATCGTGTAAAATACATAAACAATGAAATAGTAAAGAGGACCATCGTTTACCGATGGTCCTCTTACAACCCCATAACCCCTAACAAAGGGGTCAAGCAAATCACCGTTATTTCCTCAACACCATTTTTCTCGATGCGATTACCTTTCCATTTACCAGCAAACTATAATGATAGATGCCTGCCGGTAAAAAACTATTGTTGATCGTTATTGTTCCATCACCAGATGTTAAATTGGTAAATGAGCGCACAGTCTTACCTGTACCATCAAAGATCTGGATCGAGGCCCCATTATGATACCCTTCGGGTATATGATATGTAATCGTTGTAGTTGACGTAAAAGGATTTGGGATGTTTTGAGAGAGCTTAAACCCCGATTTGTCAAAGGATCCTTCCTTGTTTTGAATAGATCCAGAGTTTTTAAGTGCTGCGATTTCTTCTTTCAATGCTTTAATAGCTTTATTATGTTGCTCTTGCATTTCTTTCATGGTTTCGCTATTCTCTTTTAATGCCTCTATTAAAACCGGAATTAGCCCCTGGTAATTGACAGCTGTACCTTTGTCATGTTCTTTGACCAGATCGGGAAATACCTTTTGTAGATCGGTAGCATCTACAGTATATTGAGTTTTGGTGATCGATTTTTTATTGGCCGACTTTGAAGTTACGGTACGTACAGTGCTGTTAATATTCCTGATCTTCTCCAACGCATTGTCAATCGATTTCGATTTGCTTTTGGTAACGTTGGGCCCGGCATCATCGATCCATAATCCTGCAGCAAAAGCATCGCCGGCTACAGATAGCTTATAATCATATGTTTCGGTAGTACCAATACCTACAACTCCTGTTTCAAAATCACCATATAACAATGGGATCTCATTGACTGCTCCCTGTTGAATATATAGCTTATGATTTTCAGTGGTACGCCCAATACCGGCATCTTTGCCTATAAAGACATTTTGATCGCCCTGATTTTCATACCCTGCGCTATGCCCAATATAGGTATTTCCGGCTCCTTCATCATTGATTCTACCCGCGCTAGCCCCAATAAAGGTATTGTACTGCCCCGATGTATTGCTAACACCAGAATAGACTCCTAAAAAAATGTTATGTGCTCCTGTAGTATTTGAAAAGCCAGATTGAAACCCGATATAGATATTATTATTACCTGTAGTGTTCCTATGGCCAGATTGAATTCCTAAAAACATATTTTTATATCCTGTAGTATTATCATAGCCAGAATTTGCTCCAAAAAAGATATTAGAACGACCATCAGTATTACTATAACCAGAATAGTCTCCTATAAAAAGATTCCCAACACCTGTAACATTTTTAAAACCAGTATATCGCCCTATAAAGGTATTGGAATGACCTGTAGTATTATCATAACCAGAATAAGGCCCTATAAATATGTTATTACTACCCGTAGTATTACGTATACCAGAGAAAGCTCCTAAAAAAGTATTAAGCCCTCCGGTAGTATTATTATAGCCTGAAGATGTTCCTAAAAAAATATTCCTATTTCCTTCGATATTCTTTCTTCCAGAGTTAACTCCTAAAAAGGTATTAGAATTTCCGGTAGTATTATCTAAACCAGAGTTAATTCCTAAGAAGGTATTAGAATTTCCGGTAGTATTACTTCTTCCTGAAGCCGCACCAACAAATACATTATAATGTCCTGTAGTATTGGCAATACCAGAATTACTTCCTATAAAGACATTCCGAATTCCAGTGGTATTCTTAAAGCCCGAACTTACTCCTATAAATGTATTATGCGCTCCAGTATTATTACTATGCCCAGATAAAGATCCTAAAAATGTATTATGGTCTCCTTGGGTATTACTAAAACCTGAACTTATTCCTATAAATGTATTATTGCCGCCAGTAGCGTTTGATCTTCCTGAATTACTGCCTAAAAACGTATTATTCTTACCCGTGGTATTCAATAGTCCCGATTCATCTCCCAAAAACGTATTACGAGATCCGGTAGTATTGCTTTTCCCTGATTGCGTTCCTAAAAATGTATTACGTGATCCGGTAGTATTGCTAAACCCAGAAAAAAATCCTAAAAAAGTATTGTATCCACCTATCGTATTTTTTGTTCCAGAACTATACCCAGAAAATGTGTTATAATTTCCGATAGTATTATTTTTTCCGGCACTTTCTCCCAAAAATGTATTCTGAGAACCAGTCGTATTATCGCTGCCAGAAAAATTTCCAACAAACGTATTTCCATACCCGCTAGCATTACTGTATCCAGATCGACTCCCTATAAAGATATTTTGAAATCCGGTGGTGTTACTATACCCTGAATTATCCCCCAAAAATATATTATAGTTTCCAGTGGTATTATTTTTCCCGGAGGCATGTCCTAAAAATATATTTTCAGAACCCGTCGTATTGCTAAAGCCTGACTTAAATCCCAAAAACGTATTCCAACGACCAGTAGTATTGCTATATCCCGAAGATGATCCAAAAAAAGCATTATATGAACCGGTAATATTAGACTGTCCTGAACCATTACCATAAAAAGTATTCCCTGTTTGTCCTTGTATGCAATATATTGTACAAATACTACATATTATAAAAGCTAAAATTGAGTTTTTCATATTTTTATAATTTTTTGTTAATCCTAAATCATGTTGTTACTTGTCCTTCGCCAGATGTTAACTGGGTAAAAGATTGTTTTATAATATCGTTGCTGTCAAAAATCTAGATTGAAAACCAATAGAAATATGAATGCTTTCTGATGTATTATTATACCCCAATTGAAGCCCAAAAACGAGTTGAATAACCATACGATAAATGATAGATTATAATGTTTCATTGTAGTATTTTTTAGTTCTTAACGCTAGGGTGATAAATTGATCTTATTAGATACAATACATACAATTGTTTTGTTGCAAGGGGTCTGTTTAAAAGGGTGATTTGTACAAATCACCCTTACAGCTATTACTCAAACTCACTAATCATAATAACCTAAAAAATGTAAAATTTTTATTTCTTCAATACCATCTTTTTGGATGCGACCACTTTCCCATTCACTAGTAAACTATAATGATAGATGCCTGCTGGTAAAAGGTTATTGTTGATAGTTATTTCTCCTTCTCCTGGTTTTAAATTGGTATACGATCGTATACTCTTACCAGTACCGTCAAAAATCTGTATCGAAACTCCGTTTTCATACCCTTGGGGGATGCTGTATTTAATCATTGTATTCGATTCAAAAGGATTCGGGATGTTTTGAGAGAGCTTAAACCCCGAATTGCCCAATATTCCATTATGATTTTCGATACTTAAGATTTGATTTGCCAACAAACTTTTTAGTGTTTCCATCTCTTTTTGTAATTCTTCGTTCTGCATTTTAAGTTCTTTATTTTGGGTGTTTATTTCTTTTACTGCTTCAATAAGTACTGGAATCAACCCCTGGTAATTTACCGCTGTCTCTCCTTGCTGTTGTTTTACCAGCGCGGGGAAGGTTTTTTGCATATCGGCGGTATTGATCGCATATTTTTTATGGGTCACGGCTTTTCCGGTTTGGTCTTTTGATTTGGCAGTTAGTACTGTATTATTAAGTTTAGAAATCTTGTCTACAGCATTGTTGATGGGTTGCGATTTGCTTTTGGCGAACCTAGCACCACCATTACTTATCCAGACTCCATAGGCAAAGGCATCACCACTTACATACAACCTATAATCGAATGCTCTGGGGTCTCCTATACTCACATTACCTGTTACAAAATCTCCATGGATAAGCGGGACAATGTTTACATCACTATTTTCGATAATTAATTTGTTACTGTCTTCGTTTTTTCTACTATCGGCTCTATTGCCAATAAACACATTACCATCTCCTTTATTAAATTGTCCAGCTTGATAACCAATAAAAATATTGCCTGATCCTCCTTCTCCATTATTTAGACCTGCATTTCTGCCTAAAAAAGTATTATTATTACCTGTGGTCAACCCTGCTCCGGCATTCATTCCTAAAAAAGTATTGCCTTGTCCGGTTGTATTATCTTTTCCGGTCTTATAGCCTATATACACATTATAAAGCCCTGATGTATTTCCATATCCTGAATCCAAGCCTAAAAAAGTATTAGAACTACCTGTAGTATTATTGTAACCAGATCGATAGCCAGAAAAGGTATTAGAACTACCTGTGGTATTGTAACGACCAGAACTATTACCAAAAAATGTATTAGAACTACCTTGACTATTATAATAACCTGCTCTATAACCTGAGAAAGTATTGTCCCGCCCTTCAGTATTAAGTTTCCCTGACTCGTAACCAGAAAAGGTATTATTCTTTCCGGTAGTATTCGCAAGACCAGAACTATTCCCTATAAAGGTATTCGATGCACCGGTAGTGTTTCTACGTCCTGAATTAATCCCCAAAAAGGTATTGTAGCTCCCTGAAACATTACTATATCCAGAGCCATTACCCAAAAAGGTATTGTTATTTCCTACTGTATTATTATAGCCCGTACTAGTACCGATAAATATATTGCTATTACCCGTGGTATTAGATGTACCCGATTGGAATCCTAGAAATATATTCCCGGTCCCGGTAGTGTTGTTTTTACCAGAAAAATACCCCAAAAAAGTATTGTTACGCCCTGAAACATTACTATAACCAGATTGGTAGCCTGCAAATAGATTATTTTGCCCTACCGTATTATTATAGCCAGATTGGGCTCCAAAAAAGGTATTGCCATGTGCTGTAGTATTATTAAGGCCTGCTAATGCGCCGATAAAAGTATTATTTGCTCCATTACTGTTATTAAGGCCAGTACTGATCCCAACAAAGGTATTGAGGCGTCCATTTAAATTACTTCTACCCGACTTAACGCCTATAAACGTATTATTTACTCCAGACATACCATTGCTATATCCTGATTCGAACCCCAAAAAGGTATTGTTTTCGGCTCTGGTACCTAAACGCCCAGAATTAACTCCTATAAAAGTGTTATTTCTTCCAGTTGTATTAAACGTTCCTGCTCCTTCGCCATAAAAAGCATTGCTTGTTTGTCCATTTATGTGATAGATCCCTCCCAATAAAAGGCATAGTAAAAATAAGTATTTCATAATTTGGTGTTTTTAGTTATTAATAGCCAGCAAAGTATTCCGAATTCTAAAGAAAAACTATAACAAGAGTTCCAAAATTTGGTAACTGAGTTCCATTTTGAAGGCCCCGAAGAGAAAACCCTTATAAAATCTCTGAACTCGATATTTGAAATCTACTTATAGGGTTTAGGGACAAAACAGGTTTTGTACTATAGCAGATTAACCCATATATTGAAGCTGTTTATCGGACGATGTTATGCGGCTTTCAAACTTTACAAATAGTATTTTCATCATTAATAAATTATTAAATACATGTTTTTGGGACATCTCTGCTAAATATTGGAACTATTGTGCTACTCCGATTATTTTTCAAAAGATATCTTTGAACTCCAAACTTTATTGTATCAATGAATTTTATATGTATCACAAAATCATAATCCAGTATTTAATAATGAAACTAAAACGCTTACACCTCGTACCATTTTTTATCTGTAGTAGTATTCTTTTGAGTTGTAATAAAGATGACGATAGCATAGCAAACCCTCAGCCAGATGAAAACCTCAATCAAATCCTTACTTTTCAGTTTTTGGCCGAAGACAATGAGGCGCTAACCAAAGATTATACTGCAGATATTGATCAGGATAAAAGACATATCACCATATCTTCTATGCCAAACGAAATTTCGCGTGCATTCCTTATTCCAAAAATTAAAACAACCGTTGGCTCTTTGGCACTACCAGCTTCAGGATCGGCACAAGACTTTACAAATCCTGTATTGTATGAGGTAGCATCTGATAGTAACAATAGCAATACATATACTGTGATTATCAAAAATGATACTAGTGAAAACAGAATGCTATCGTTTGCTATTCTAGCTCAAAATAATATCAATATGAATACTGATATTGTGGGTGATATTAACCATGATACTAATACTATAACATTAGATTTTCCGCAGGATCTGGATCTGAAAAATTTAATTCCTTCTATTGAATTATTTGATGTAGAAGCAGCTATTGCTCCCCAAAATGGTGAGCTCCAAAACTTTACCGAGCCTGTTACATATACGGTTACCGCAAAAAACGGTTCGAAGCGCAGTTACACCGTAAAATCGTCGGGAGTTACCTTTTCTGATAATAAAATTGTAAGCTTTGCATTCTTAAAAACAGAAAATCAATCATTACCACAGGATTATACAGCGCTTATTGATGACCAGCATAAGGTAATAATTCTCGAACTTCCTGAAGGTATTGATGTAAATAGTTTAACCCCAAGCATAGAAACTTCTCCTGGTGCCACGATCAATTTGAGCGCAAACAGAACTCATTATGAAGTGAGAAGTGAAGACGGAAAACTTCAGAAATACCTGATCGATATCTACAACCCTAACTCTTTGGGTAGTGATCGACATGCATTATTGCAGCTTTATTATGCAAACCAGGAAAAATTAACGAATTGGGATATTTTTGAATCTGTTGATCGTTGGAATACCGGAAGAATTGTTATAGAGCCTTCAAACAATAGAGTAAGTAGGTTAGCTATTGATCTATCCCAAATCTCTGATCAAACACCTCTAGAAGTTCCTGAAAACTTTGGTTTACTTAAAGAATTAAAGTTTCTAAGTCTTGTTTCTTGTGGCCTTACCGATTTCCCCGAGGAAATTTTAGAAATTACCGGTCTATTGGATCTATACCTACATAAGAATTTAATTAAATCACTTCCCGAAGATATCGACAAATTGGCTACTCTTCGGTTTTTTGATCTACGATCAAATCGATTGGAAACGATCCCAGAGACTATAGAAAATTTAGAAAAGCTTCAAATATTACACCTAAATATAAATCTATTGGCCTCCTTACCCGGTACTATCGCAAATCTTGGACAATTTGATTTTATTGCATTAAACATTGAAAATAATCCTATTATAATTGACCAGTTCCCTAAAGAGATATGCGATCTGAAAAATAAAGATAGTTTTATCTTTACACACGACGAAGGAGTATGCCCATAATGTTATTGAAGATAAAGGAGCACTTCTATTTCTTCTTTTTAGATTGGGACAAGCCTGAGATCCCGCTGAAAAGCGGGATTAGCCTGTCTAACGAGCCAGGTAGATTCAACTATCTATTTTGAATGCTCCCGATAAATCGGGATTATCAAAATAGAGTTTCATTAAAATAAATAGGTAAGAGGGCAAAAAAAGATCATTTCCTGATCACTTTTTTTGGAAGCCATCACTTCACCATTTACGATCAGGCTATAGTGATAGATGCCTGCCGGTAAAAAGATATTGTTGATGCTGATCTCTCCGTTTCCCGAAGATAAATTAGTATACGTTTTGTGATTGTTAACGACCGCAAAGTATGGCAATCCCTATAGAAGAACTACCACAATAGTTCCAAAAAATAACAGTTGGGGTTCATTTCTAAAAATATTGGCAATAAAACACATCAAGAGGCCTTTCTTTACAAAAACAGTTCTCTTTACACTCACAATCTCAACTCACTAAGAAGGAAACTAATCCTATTTCTTAATCACCATCTTTTTGGAAGCCATTACTTTACCATTAACTAGCAAACTATAATGATATACTCCTGCGGGTAAAAAGATATTATCAACAGTAATTTCTCCATCATCAGATGTTAAACTGGTAAATGATTTTACCATGGTACCATTGCCATCAAAGATCTGGATAGAAGCACCCGACTGATATCCTTCGGGTATGGTATAGGAAATGATAGTCGTGCCATCAAAGGGGTTAGGAATGTTTTGGGAGAGTTTGAAACCGGAAGTTTTTAAGGAAGTTCCTTGAGTATTACCTTGACTTGATCCTGAGTTTTTTAGCTCTTCTATTTCTTGTTGTAATACCTCATTTTGCTCTTGTAGTTCCTCAATAGCTTCGCTATATTCAGTTTTCATATCTTTCATCGCTTCTATCAACACAGGAATCAGGCCCTGGTAATTGATGGCCGTACTGCCTTCCTGTTGTTTTACCAACTCGGGAAACACCTTTTGCAGATCACCGGCGTCTACCGCATATTGTGTTTGGGTTGCTGATTTTTTATCTGTGGTTTTAGTGGTCGCTGTACGTATAGAACTATTGATCGTAGTAAGCTTCTCCAGCGCATTTTCGATAGGTTGTGATTTGCTTTTGGTAAATCCAGGATTGGGAATAGTATTGCTAATCCATAGCCCCGTAGCAAAAGCATTCCCGTTTACAAAAAGCCGATACCCAAAGGTCGCCACATTTCCTATCCCGATACTGCCCGTGGTAAAATCACCATATAATAAAGGAACTGTATTTTCATCGTAATCCTGGATGTATAATTTGTTATTGATATTGGTAAGGTCCTTTCCTGAATTTCTGCCTATAAAAACATTCCCATTTCCATTATTATCAATCCCGGCTTGATAGCCAAGATAGGTATTACCTTCTCCTTCACTATTGTTGTTTCCGGCACTTCTTCCTAAAAAAGTGTTATAACTTCCGGTTGTGTTAAAAGCACCTGAATTTTTTCCTATAAATGCATTACTATTTCCAGAGATATTAGAAGAGCCCGATCCTCGCCCTAAAAATGTGTTATTCCTACCAGTAGTATTAAGTAGTCCTGAAAAAAATCCTAAAAACGTATTTGACTTTCCGGTGGTATTATACCTTCCTGAGTCTCTTCCTAAAAATGTATTCTCGGATCCTGTAGTATTTTCACTCCCAGAACTCATTCCTAAAAAAACATTAAAGCCCCCCGTAGTGTTTTTTCCTCCAGAAAATGATCCTATAAAAACATTACCTGAAGCACTCGTATTATGAACTCCTGCTTGCTGTCCTATAAATATATTATTACTCGATGTATTACTAAATCCTGATTGCCAGCCCAAAAATATGTTTCCACCACCCGCAGTATTGTTAAATCCCGATTGATAGCCTAAAAATAAATTATTGATTCCTGTGGTATTGTTTTTTCCTGATTCAAACCCTAAAAACGTATTATCCTTGCCATCGACATTACTATTTCCGGAATCTGCCCCTATAAAAACATTTGCAGCTCCATTAATATTTGATCTTCCCGCAGAGGACCCGATAAATATATTCTTATTACCCATAATGTTGCGTTGCCCTGAAAAAAATCCTAAAAAAACATTGTCTGTCCCGCCAGTATTAGAACTTCCTGATGAAGCTCCTGAAAATAAGTTTCCAGAACCAGTTGTATTTGCCAGACCTGTGCCGGCTCCCAAGAAAACATTATCTTTTCCTGTAGTATTGTTAAGTCCGGATGTAGCGCCCGAAAATAAGTTTCTAGAACCAGTTGTATTCGATTGACCTGAAAAAGATCCTAAAAATGTATTTTGTTCAGAAGAATTTCGAAACCCCGAACTATACCCTATAAAAGTATTGTAGGATCCAGAACTAAGTTCTCCTGCATTATCGCCATAAAAAGTATTGGCATATTGCCCTTGTATTTGATAGCTCCCTACTATCAAAAAAATACATAATAAAAGTGGTTTCATTGTTTGGTGTTTTTAGTTATTAATAGCCAGCAAAGTATTCCAAATTCTAAAGAACAACTATAACAAGAGTTCCAAAAAGTGGCACAGGAGTTCCATTTTTGAAAGGATTATAAAAAAAAGCATAAAGAGGGCTATCTAAAGCAGACAACCCTCTTACAACCCACAACCCCAACCTATTGAGGATAAAAAACACTAATTTTTCAATGCCATCTTTTTGGAGGCTTGTGCAACAGTTTCTTTTGTTATGGGCTGGTCTTCTGCTACACTGTCACTTCTTTTGGGTTTCCTCCATATTGGTTTTCTTCGGGATTACTATCGGTTGCCATTAAAACCAATAACCAAATTGCTCCAATCAGTGGAATTAATACTATTAGCATCATCCAGCCACTTTTACCAACATCATGAAGTCTTCTAACACCAACTGCCAACCCCGGTATGAATACTGCTAATGCATAAAGTCCATATAATGGTCCGTATCCGACTCCTTCAATAGCAATTCCAAGAACGTTGTCAAGAATCATTGCGATAAACGCAAAAATCGTATTGAACAAAACAAACATCCAATATTCTTTACGTCTTGCTCTGCCATTAAAATCTGCATACTGTTTCAAAACTTTTAAATACCAATTCATAATTTTTCCTTTTATTTAGTTTTCCTACTCTTAAGGTTTTTCGGTTTCACCATGTTTATTTAAGCGGGTTCTAGCCTCCTCTTTTTATTTTTTTGATAAAATACTTTTCAAGAACTTTCAAATTATCCTTTTGTAGGTTTTCTTGATTATTCTCTATATCGTTAATTACCACAATAGTATAGCAAATCCTAAAGAACAACTATCACTACAGTTCCAAAATGTGGTAGTTTAGTTCCATTTTTAAAAAACAGTAAAAAATAAAGGGGCTGTTCAACACAAACAACCCCTTAAAAATCAATCTGTATGCTCGCCAAAGAGGAAGCCATTCTTATTTTTTAATCACCATCTTTTTGGAAGACACTGCTTTGCCGTTCACGATCAGGCTGTAATGATAGATCCCTGCGGGTAAAAAGCTATTATTGATCGTAACCTCTCCATCTCCCGATTGCAAATTGGTAAAAGATCGTTTTACAATGCCATTGCCATCAAATATTTGTATCGAAGCACTCTGGTAATATCCTTCGGGTATATGATATTTTATAGTAGTACTGGATTCGAAGGGATTTGGGATGTTTTGGGATAGTTTGAAGCCTGAAGTATTTAAGGAAGTTCCTTGAGTATTATTACCTTGACTTGATTCTGAATTTTTTAACTCTTCTACTTGTTGCTGTAAAGCTTCATTTTGCGTTTGTAATGCTTCAATAGCTTTGCTATTTTCTTTTAAAGCTTCAATCAACACCGGGATCAACCCCTGATAGTTAATGGCCGTACTCCCTTCATGTTGTTTTACCAAATCAGGAAAAACCTTTTGCAGATCGGCGGCATTTACAGTATATTGAGTTTGGGTGGCTGGTTTTTTATCTGAAGTTTTAACGGTAGCAGTATTGATTGTACTGTTGAGGGCCTGGATTTTTTCTAAGGCATTTTCTATAGGCTGTGATTTGCTTTTAGCAAAGCCAGGATTGAGAATAGTACTACTGATCCATAACTCCGTAGCAAAAACGTTACCGTTTACATGCAATTTATAACCAAAAGTATTGGTATTTCCTATGCCGACATTGCCTGTAGTGAAATCACCATATAGCAAAGGAGTGTCATTTATTTGTCCATTCTGGATATACAACTTATGGTTAGTTTCGGTCAAGCCAATACCTGCCTTTCTTCCAATAAAGACATTGTCGTTCCCATTGTTATTCATTCCTGCTTGATATCCCACATAAATGTTTGAAGATCCTTTTGTATTACTTAGTCCTGTACTTGCACCTAAAAAAGTATTAAGTGCTCCAGTAATGTTTTCTCTTCCCGATGCAGAACCAGAAAAGGTATTATAGCGTCCTGTGGTATTGCTATACCCCGATCGATAACCTGAAAAGGCATTTAAGATTCCTGTGGTATTGCTATACCCCGATTCAGAACCTGAAAAGGTATTAAAAATTCCTGTGGTGTTGTTATACCCCGATCGATAACCTGAAAAGGTATTTAAGCTTCCTGTGGTATTGCTATACCCCGATCGATAACCTGAAAAGGTATTTAAGCCTGCTGTGGTATTACTGTAACCCGATTCAGAACCTAAAAAGGTATTATAACGGCCTCTTGTATTACTGTAACCCGATTGATAACCTGAAAAGGTATTTAAGGCTCCTGTGGTATTGTTATAACCCGATTCATAACCTGAAAAGGTATTATTATTACCTGTATTATTCTCCCCTGATCCATAGCCAGAAAAAGTATTTCTACTACCTGAGATATTTTTCTTTCCTGAATTGAATCCAAAAAATGCATTTCTAATACCCGTCTCATTGGATTCTCCTGCTCCGGTTCCATAAACGGTGTTGCTTTGCCCCTGTATTTGCCCAATAAAGCATACTCCAAATAAAATACATGATAAAACTAGATTTTTCATCGCTTTGTGTTTTTGTGGTTATTGAAGTGGTTTAAACTTTTTCAATTGATTACAAAACCCCTATTTTTCGCTTCAATTCTACCTGTCGGCAGACAGGCAAAAAAGTTTAAACCACTTCATTATTAATTACCACAATAGTATAGCAAATCCTAAAGAACAACTATCACTACAGTTCCAAAATGTGGTAGTTTAGTTCCATTTAAAAAAAACAGTAAAAAATAAAGGGCTGTTCAAAATAAACAGCCCCTTAAAAATCAATCTGTATGCTCGCCAAAGCATCAACTCATTACTTATTTTGCTTCTTCTTTACTATTCTTCGGAAAAAAGCGATCAACCTGTAGCTTCTGTATCATCTATTAAAAAAGATACGGCTCGAAAAAGTTTGTGTTCCCGACTGAAACAACAGGATATACATCCCATTGGCTACCTGGTCTCCCGAAGTGGTATTTCCATCCCAGGGGATGTTGTATGTTCCTGATTTCTGATCCCCATCGAGCAACGTCTTCACTTCTCTGCCAAATACATCGATCACCTTTAAATGGGCATACCCGCTTTCTTTTAGATCAAAACCTATGGTTACCCGATCTTCAAAAGGATTGGGGAACACCTGGTAATTTTGCAGGTTCTTATAGAGCTGTTGCCCTTCCGTTTCATTTTCCGATTCGGTAAACGAAATAGTTGAGGCAGCAGCAACTACCGACAAACTTACCGGAATCGCTACCATGGGGGTTATGACATCATCGGTATTGATCGACAAGCTCGCTGCATAGGCTCCTACTGCCAGATTTGTTGTATTAAACATGGTTGAAATATTCATCGTTTCTCCCGCAGGAACTTGTCCTGAAGCCACAGATAACTGCATCCAGTCGGGTTCGGGAGCAGTTCCTATCAACCAGCTCATCGAATTGAGTGCCAGATCCAGGTGACCTTCTTCATTAAGTGTAGCATCTGCACTATTAGGTCCGATGATAACTACTACCTTACCCAGGCCCAAGCTACTTATCGCCATATAAGACGTGCCTGCAGCATCTCTGATAAGACTTATTGCAGGGGCTGCCACATCCAACACCGACCTATAGCCAAACCTGGTAGATATCATATATTGATCGACTCCTTCAGTGACGGGATGTTCAGTAATCTCCCCGGTCATGCCCGTAACGAGGCTCTGATCCAGATAGGTAATTCCTGAACCTCCCAAAATCGTATTGAATCTTTCTCTTTGAAAATCTGCTTCTATAATCAGGTTTCCCCCATTTAAAACCCACTCTCGTATATAATCAGCTTCCTGAGGATATGTACCATTGTGTGTTACCAGAACATCGATATCATCCAGATCTCCTCGACCCTCCCAAATGATGTCTGAGGTATACGAAGTGATGGCTCCTTTCGATTCCAGAATATCTCTAAACTCGGTTCTTAATGACTTAAAAAGTATCTTCTTGCCAGTAAAGTCATGCTCTGGAGTAGTATTTGTATCGCTATACTGTATGGTAGTTTCAAAGTTCAAGGGTACCGACCGCTGTGAGTTATCGATGGTTATCTCCCGCATATCGGTTTCTCCCTGCGGGAGTTCAACCGATAGATTATCGGGTGAAATAATAATCGTTGGTACAAACCCACTGCCCTGCAATGAAATAGTGATCTCACTTTGATCGGGGTCATTGCTTTGAATCATCAGCGAACCATTATTCACTTCTGTAGCATCGGGAGTATAGCTCACAAACACTGTTTCTGATTGCCCTGGGTTGAGTACCAGCGAGGTACTACTCACACTAAAATGTGCATCGGTAGTAAAAAGTGCATCAATTTCCAATAGTGTTGCTCCTGTATTAGCGATTACCAGTGAATCTGTTGCCGTACTGTTTACCGCTATCTCACCAAATTCAAAAGCGGTTCTATCTACAGCAATATTTGGCATGGGGGTTCCTTCGGTTACCGTAAGCTGAAGTGGTATCGTAACATTGGTTACCAACGGGTCATCTGTAGATACTACCAGGTTGCCCCCATAGATACCTACTTCTTTTGCACTGGCATTGAAGGTAACATCTATCTCCCCGGTTTGTTGGGCTCCTATATTCCCCGAAGGGGTAACCTGCACCCAATCTGCTCCAGTTTCGGCATCGGTTAACCAGGCCATGGCATTTAATCCCAGGTCCAGATGGCCGGTTTCATCAATATAAACATTATGGCCATTTAGACTTGCTATCGCCACCACTTTTCCTGCTCCCAAAGAAGCTGCAGCTATGAATGAAGAACCCTCGATGTCTTTTACAAGACTTGTACCAGGAGCCACAACCTCTAATATAGACCGGGTATTGTTTGTGATCATATATTCTCCAACACCGTTGGTAACAGGATGTTGTGTAATATCATTTGTAAGCCCTCTTGATACCGGCTGATCTATATAAGAAATTCCTGAACCCTCTAAAATAGTATTGAATCTATCTCTTGAAAAATCGCCTTCAATAATCAAATTACCTCCTTCTAATACCCATTCTCTAATGATGTTCTGTTCAGCAGCATATACACCATTATTGATCACTAATACATCCATGGTTTCCAATGTATTTCTGGAAATATTCTGAGACTCATAGGTAATGGCTCCTCTGCTCTCGAGTATATCTCTAAACGTTGTATAATTGGCAATCTTGAAAAAAATATGCTTTCCCGAAAAATTTTGTGTCCGGGTAATCGCTGTGGTATAATTGAGATCCTGGAACCTTCTGGAATTATCTATTTCTGCTTTTTGTACCAAGGTCTCCCCCTGTGCTACTGTTACATTAATGGCCTCCGGAGCAATCGAGATTTTTGCAGGGATTCCACTTCCTGTTAAGGATACCTGCGATACGGTTTCATAGGGATCATTACTGGTCCATTGCAAGATGCCCTCATCATTTTCAATCGCTTCGGGACGATACGATACCTCAACGATACCCTCTTCTTTAGGACCCAGCGTTAATTGTGTGGGGTTTACGGTAAATCGTGGATTATCGGTAAAAAAGGAGTCAATGACTAATGGAGCTACTCCCAGGTTGGTTACCACCAGGGGCACTACATAGGAAGCATTCAACTCTGAAGGCCCAAAATCGATGGCTGTTTTTGATACACTGGTATAGGGGCCTCCCAAACCTTCGCCCGAAAGCTGCACCTCTATGGGGGAATTGGCAACATCATTACTGTGAATGCTAAGCGTTCCGGTATTGTTTTCTTCATTATTGGGAGTATAGCTCACTGTCAATACACGTTGTTCATCTGGCGCTAGTTGAAAGGCTGTATCAGCGGTAAAGAAATGATCGTCTGTAAAGTTCAACGCATCAACAACCAGAGTCTCGGTACCTACATTTGCAATAGATATCGTTTTAGATATGGTTTCGTCTATAGGATATCCTCCAAAATCTATGGTATTATCAGACAGCCGAACGGATGGTCCTTCGACAACTACCTCCAAAGAGGTCTGGATCTGACCACTGGGAGTCTCGGGATCATTGGTAGTGATGTATAGTCTGTTTTGATAGGTCCCCGCCTGAAGCGCAGCGGCATCAAAAAGTACCTCAACGGCTAGTTGTTCTCCTGCGGCAATAACTCCCGTAGCTACCGATGTTGAAATTCCTGATCTATCTGTCATCCAATTCACGGCATTCATTGCCAATTTACTATGCCCGGTAGAAGGGTAAATAAACTTTTCTGTGCTGGAATAGGCAATAACCAGTACTTTTCCTTCCCCCAGGTTCCCAACTGCTACATGGTTTAATCCTTTGGAGTCTTTGATAAGAGTGAGTGCATTTCCCGATACAGCCAGCCCTGCTTTTCCGCCGGGATTGATATTATAAGCTTCCAGCCCATCGGTAACGGCATGTGGAGTAATATCGGAGGTGATCCCATATTCGGCCAGTTCCTGTGTCAGTGAAATTCCGGTACCCGCCAATAGTGTATTATAGATCTCCTGGTTAAATCTTTGATCAACAAATAAGTTCCCACCCTGTGTTACCCAATTTCTGATGATATCAATTTCAGTAGCTGTTGGCACGTAATTGCTCTCTACCAATAAAAGATCAATGTCCATGAGGGTAGCTTCGGTAAGTGGTCCTTCATTAACCATTACCGTAGCGCCCTGTGCTTCCAGATCTGCGGTAAATTTGGGACGATTGTCTTTGGTCATCAGAACTGAGACCCCTGCCAGTAGTTCTTCTTCAAATACGACCTCCTTACTGGTGCTTAACAGTGACAAGTGAAATTTTAGATCACTACCACCATTGTTGCCTATACTAAAAGTATCTGTAGCAGATGCTCCTTGATGCAACACGATCTGTATATTGTCTTTAGAAACCTCTAATGCCGGAGGCACCAATGCCTCGCCCTCCAGCCTTATGGTCAAATCAGAAGGATCTGGTGAATCACTTTGTACAATGAGATCTGCTGATTTAAGGCCTTCGGATTCTGCAGAAAAATAGACCTCGAATGAAAAGCTATCCTTTCTGGGTATTGTTATGGGGAAGGAAATATCGCCCAGATAAAATTCGCTACTATCGAGAAGGATATTGTCTATATGTAAGGCATCAGAGCCTGTATTATATAAGGTAACCGATTTGGATACTGTATCCCGATTGATAAAAACCGTTCCAACATCAATGGTATTCTCTTCTACATATATTTGTGGGGAACCGGGAACATACAAGGTGACCTGCACTCTTTTTTTGGGAGACAGCGGGGCATTAGATTCAATGGTCAGGTATTGATGATAGGTATTGGGAGGCGTGTTTTGAGCATCGATAGTAATGGTAAATGTGGTGTTTCCTCCAGGGGGAACAGTTTGTTCTTCAGAAGTATATGACAGCCAATCGGCATTAAAAGCTTCGTCTGAGGCAATCCCCTGAATATATGGCAAATCCAAAGTAAACATGATCTTGCCATTATTGGGATTAACGGCATCAATTTTTTTGTTTCCAAAAACACTTCCCCTATTTCCTACATAAAGTAGCTGATCGGCTTCTGAGTATCCCAGGCCGTGTGTTCTTCCGGGAGAAATAATAGCGCTTATAATTTCTCCGGTATCAATATCCACTTCATGAATACTATTTCCGTTTTGGGGTGAAACGAATAGGGTGCCACGACTTCCGGCATAAGTTATCCCATCTCCTGCAGCGATGTCTAAAGCGATCGTTTTTATGACCTCGCCGGTCTCCAGGTCCATTTCCAGGATTTCATCTTTAAAAACATCTACTCCGAAAATGGAAGATCCTGAACATGCCAGCCCTCTGAACTCATATCCCTCTGGGGGTTGAATAGTGTCTATTATTTCATGTGAATTGGGATCGACTTTAAAAATCCGGGTGTCATAGCTCCGACTTTTGGTAAAGTAAAGATAAACCCCGTCATAGGCCAGCCCATTAGCAAATAGTTCTACATCAGATACCTCTATGGCATCTGTAATATCCCCGGTGGAAGGATCAATTTTATAAATGTAGTCTTTCCCATTGGTGGCAGAAATTGTGAATAGCGGACTGGTAGTAAGCGAGGCTGTGGCTGCAGGTGCTCTTGTTTTTGCTTTCAGGTTTACAATAAGATCCTCCTGCCCTATATTTTGAACCGTTATTTGTTGTGTAGCAATCTCTCCTGCATCCAACTGCTGAAAAACAGATGCGGGAGCTACTGAAAGTATTGGAGCAGGCAAGGTAAGGCTTGATACCACATTGGAAAGCCCGGACTTGAACCCGGCAAAGGAAGCTGCCTTTATGGCAAAATAGTAGGTGGTGTTGGGGGTGAGTCCAGAAATGGTGATCATATCCAATTCCCCTTCGGGAGCAGCGGTGTGATTGGAAATATATTTTTCGGCCTGCTCAAAATTAGCCTCGGTAATCGGAAAAGTTGCATATCTGATATCATTATATCCAAAGGCTGTAGAAGCGGTTCCTGTAATAGTAGACGTCCAATTTAAGGTAACAGAAATGGTTCCGGTATCTTCAACAGCCAGGTCGGTCACGGGTTCAAAAGTAATATCATCGGTTACCAGCAATGCTTTGAATGCATTGAGCCTTCCTGCACCCAGCTGCCCAATATAGTCGGGGTTTTGTTCCTCTATAGGATCTACCGAATTGATGAGACTTTGCCATACTTTATCGGGTGTATAGCCAATGGTTCCAAACTTGGAGATGATCAGTCCCGCAACGCCCGATACATGAGGACACGCCATCGATGTGCCAGAGTTGTAATTATAGTTATTATCGGGAACCGTACTTAAAATCCCTGAACCGGGAGCCGCAATATCTACCCAATCGCCATAGTTTGAAAAACCGGACTTTTTATCTTTGTGATCGACAGCAGCAACTGATAACACTTTATCATAGCGTCCCGGAAAGTAATCGTCGCTGGAGTTATTGTTGGCTGCAGCAAAGATTACCAATCCACCCTGCATGGGGCCATACGGATCTCCGTCGGCATCATAGCCTGCATTTTCGATAAAATAATCAATGGCATCCTTCACAGATTCTGGAAAAAGATCTGGATCTCTATACCCCCAGCTGTTCTGGGCAATCACCGCACCATTGTCTGCTGCATATACCAGGGCCTGTGCATGACCTCCTCCTCTTCCTGTATTATCAAAAGTACCACAGCTCATCAGTCGCACTCCATCGCCATTTCCCGATCCTCCGGCTACTCCAGAGACACCGATACCATTATTATTTACTGCCCCCACAGTACCTGCTACATGGGTACCATGTGAGCCAGCTGGGATAATTGCATTCTGACCTACAAAATTATAGCCGTGTATATCATCTACATAGCCGTTGTTATCGTCATCCACTCCTGCTATCCCATTCAGTTCGGGCAGGTTTTCCCACATGGCATCCCGCAGGTCGGGATGGTTAAAATCGACCCCACCATCAATAATGGCTACAATCACACTGCGATCTCCCGCTTCTATTTCCCAGGCTTCGGGAAGATCGATATCGGCATCTCCGGTACCTCCGCTCTGGCCGGTATTGTTGTAGTGCCACTGGTCTTCATATTGTGGGTCGTTGGTAGGACCTTCCATGGGGCCCATTGCATCAATAGTGGCCATATAAATGCATTCTGCTGCCTGTATGGAAGCACTTGATTTGTATGCTTTTACGATCTCATTGATCTGCTTGCTGTGTTTCTGCGTTATATCTACTTCATACCATAGGTGCAGGCCGTGTTTTCTGTGTTTTGCTTCAAATTTTCCAGCGTCGGGATACATACGTCTGATACGGGGTACTTCATAACGGCGACTGATGGCATCTATATCCCGAATTCCGGTACGTGCACTGGAAGCTCCTTTTGTCGCATACATCTTAGCAGGGAGTTGTTGTAATGTGGCTTCAAGTTTGGGTTCAAACTTGATACGAAAGGTCGTGGGGTGTACGGTTTGTCTGGATTGACAACGTACCTGATGTCCCATCAACATCATGAAGACTACAATGATACCGATAAGATACTTAATTGAGGTAATTTTTTTCATTAGGGGATTTTTTACAGTTGTGTTTAGTGAATTATTAATCGTTGGGTGAATTAGATGTCATCTACATTATGTGTTGAACAGGATTCAAAATGCCTGATCCATAAAGTACATCAACCCAAGAAGTGGTCTAAAGTGAATTTTGCATAGGTGTGGGCTTTTGGTGGTTATTATATAGATACAATAATATCCTAAATTCTACAGAACCACTAGCACAGGAGTTCCAAAAAGTGACACGGGAGTTCCATTTTTAAAAGACTATAAGAAATAAAGAGGATGATCCAGAACAGACCATCCTCTTTACAATCACACAATCAACTCACTAAGGAGGAAACGAATCACTATTTTTTGATCACCATCTTTTTGGAAACCATCACTTTACTATTCACGATCAGGCTGTAGTGGTAGATCCCTGCAGGCAACAGCAAGTTGTTGATTTGTACTGCTCCATCGCCCGATTGCAAATTGGTAAATGATCGTATGAGCAGACCATTACCATCAAAAATCTGGATCGAGGCTCCGTTTTGATAGCCTTCGGGAATATGATAATCTATGGTGGTTGTAGTATCGAAAGGATTTGGAATGTTTTGGGATAGTTTGAATCCTGAAGTGTTTAATAAACCGGAGCTTTCAGAACCGGTATTTTGATTATCTTTTGAATTTATCAATTCGTCTATCTGTTGCTGTTGCTGTTGGTTTTGTGTGAGCAGTTCTTCATTTTGTTCTTTCAATTCTTTGATCGCCTCCATCAAGACCGGGATCAAGCCCACATAGTTGACCGCCGTACTTTCTTCCTGTTGTTTTACCAACTCGGGAAACACCTTTTGCAGATCGGTGGCATTTACTGCATATTGGGTTTTGGTGATTGACTTCTTATCGGCCGTCTTGGCAGTAGTAGTGTTTACTGTACTATTGATGGTGTTGATCTTCTCCAATGCATTCTCTATAGGTTGTGATTTGCTTTTGGTAATGTTGGGACCCGCATTGTCTACCCAAAATCCTGTAGCAAAAGCATTGCCCACCACATACAACTTAGCCTCCTGTGTATCAGTCGTTCCTATGCCTATCGCACCGGTTTCAAAATCACCATACAATAATGGGATATCATTGACCTCTCCATTCTGAATGTATAGCTCATGATTTACATTGTTACGCCCTTTACCGGCATCTCTTCCTATAAATACACTTTGATTTCCCTGGTTGTCATGTCCTGCCCTATACCCGATATAAGTATTGCCGTTTCCTTCATCGTTGTTTCTACCTGCGTTTCTCCCTACAAAAGTATTAAAACTACCCGAGGTATTGCTAAACCCCGACCAATAGCCTAAAAATGTATTTTCTTTACCAGTGGTGTTCTCATGTCCTGATTCTGCTCCAAAAAAGGTATTAAGGAACCCAGTGGTATTGTTTCTTCCAGAATTAGCGCCTACAAACGTATTGATCCATCCTGTGGTATTGCCTGTTCCAGAATTAGTTCCTAAAAATGTATTCAAATTACCTGTAGTATTACTTCTTCCAGAATTAGTTCCTAAAAATGTATTCAAATTACCTGTAGCATTATTTAGTCCAGAACTACTCCCTATAAAAGTATTATCATAACCGCCGGTATTTCCTTGTCCTGCAGCTGCTCCTATAAAGGTATTAAAAGCACCGGTAGTGTTACGAATCCCTGAACTTATTCCTGAAAATGTATTATAACTTCCTGTAGTGTTATCATGACCTGAATTCTGGCCTGAAAAGGTATTAGATCTACCCGTAGTATTACTATATCCCGATCCATTGCCTGAAAATGTGTTTAAATCCCCTGTAGTGTTACTATATCCCGAATTCTGGCCTGAAAAGGTATTCCCCTGCCCTGTGGTGTTGCTATATCCCGAATTCTCGCCTGAAAAGGTATTAAAACCCCCTGTAGTGTTACTATATCCCGAATTCTGGCCTGAAAAGGTATTACGGTATCCTGTGGTATTGCTATATCCCGATTGATAACCCGAGAAGGTATTGTTACTTCCTGTAGTATTCGATTCTCCTGAAGCAGCCCCAATAAAAACATTGGCAGTGGCAATGGTATTACTAAATCCTGCTTTTTTTCCTATAAAGGTGTTATCGGTGCCACCTTGGTTGTCATAACCCGATTGATAACCTAAGAAGGTATTGTTATTCCCGGTGGTATTCCTTAAACCAGAACTCATACCAAGAAATGTATTTGAACTCCCTTCTGTATTATACCAACCTGAACTAACTCCTATAAACACATTACTATTTCCGGTAATGTTACTATATCCTGATGATCTTCCCAGAAATGTGTTATTGTTTCCGTTTATATTTTTAAACCCTGAATATGCCCCCAGCATGGTATTACTATTTCCCGTAGAGTTTTTGTTACCTGTGTCAAATCCTATAAAAGTATTGTTCACTCCAAAGGTGTTTGATACCCCTGCACCGACACCATATTTTGTAGTGGTTTGTCCACAAATATGCCCAATAGTGCATATTCCTAATAGCATAAAAGATAAAATTAGCCGTTTCATTGCTGTATGTTTTTGTGATTACTAATGGCTGCAAAGTACCCCAAAACCTAAAACCCCACTATCACTACAGTTCCAAAAGTTGGTACAGGAGTTCCATGTTTCGGGAAAACTGTACATCTTATATGATAAAGAGGATTATCTGTTCTAGATAATCCTCTTTACAATCACACGCTCAACTCACTAAGGAGGAAACGAATCACTATTTTTTGATCACCATCTTTTTGGAAGCCATCACTTTACTATTCACTATCAGGCTGTAGTGATAGATGCCTGCGGGTAACAGCAAGTTATTGATTTGTACTGCCCCATCGCCCGATTGCAATTGGGTAAATGATCGTATGAGCAGACCATTGCCGTCAAAAATCTGGATCGATGCTCCATTTTGATAGCCTTCGGGAATGGAATAGGAAATGGTGGTAGAAGTTTCAAACGGATTAGGGATATTTTGCGATAGTTTAAAGCCGGAAGTATTTAAGGTCCCATTCTGATTTATAATACCTGTTCCTTGTCCGGACACTGCATTTCTTAGCACCTCAATCTCTTCTTTTAGTTCCCTTATGGTTTCATCATGCTGTTCTTTCAGCGTATTATTTTCAATCTTAAGTTCTTTGATCGCCTCCATCAAGACCGGGATCAAGCCTACATAGTTGACCGCCGTACTTTCTTCCTGCTGCTTTACCAGGTCGGGAAATACGTTTTGCAGATCGGTAGCATTTACTGCATATTGGGTTTGGGTGGTTGATTTTTTATCGGCCGTCTTGGCAGTAATAGTGTTTACTGTACTATTGATGGTGTTGATCTTCTCCAGGGCATTCTCTATAGGTTGTGATTTGCTTTTGGTAATGTTGGGACCCGTATTATTATCTATCCATAATCCTGAGGCTATGGCATTGCCAATTACATACAGCTTATAATCAGAGGTCTCGGTGGTCCCGATCCCTATCGCACCGGTTTCAAAATCCCCATACAGTAATGGGATATCATTGACCACTCCATCTTGAATATATAGCTTATGATTTATATTGTTGCGCCCTTTACCTGCGTCTCTTCCTATAAATACACTATAATCTCCCTGGTTATCATGTCCTGCCCTATACCCGATATAGGTGTTACCTGTTCCTTCATTGTTATTTCTTCCTGCGTTTCTCCCCAAAAAAGTATTAAAACTCCCTGAGGTATTACTCGCACCCGAACCGTTACCAAAAAAAGCGTTTTCCTGACCGGTGATATTATCACGCCCAGAGATTAATCCAAAAAAAGCATTAGAAATACCGGTGGTATTATTGTTTCCTGATCGCCAGCCATAAAAAGTATTAAATACACCTGTAGTATTTGAAGCGCCTGATGCCCCGCCTACAAAGGTATTGTAATAACCAGTAGTATTCTTTGTTCCACTACTTACTCCTATAAATGTATTAGAATCTCCTGTGGTATTTTGTTCTCCCGATCCAGATCCTATAAAAACATTGGCACTGGCTGTAGTATTGCTGTATCCTGCTGTTTCTCCAATAAAAGTGTTATTACTTCCTTCAGTATTGCTGTGTCCTGAAAAGTTCCCCATAAACGTATTTGCCCCGCCCGTTGTGTTGCTCATACCCGATTCATAACCTAGAAAAGAGTTATGAAAACCTATGGTATTTTCAAGTCCTGAATTAAAGCCCACAAAAACGTTTCTATTTCCGGTAGTATTGCTAAAACCTGCAGATGACCCTAAAAATACATTGTCCTGACCAATGGTATTATTATAACCTGCTGCAACCCCTATAAATGTATTAAATGATCCTAAACTATTATTTCTCCCAGAAAGGCCTCCTAAAAACGCATTGCCTATACCAATGGTATTCAATTTACCACTACTTATTCCGATAAAGACATTATTATTTCCGCTAGTATTTTCATATCCCGCTCTTTGTCCTATAAAGATATTACTCCTGCCATCCTTGTTGTCACGACCTGCTTCAAAACCTATAAATACATTATCGTTTCCAGTCGTATTAGAATATCCTGAAAAAGCTCCTGAAAAGATATTATGAATACCCTCAGTATTACTGTAGCCCGATTGATGCCCGGTAAATACATTGTCCTCACCTACCGTATTGTTATATCCCGAATCCTGCCCGAGAAAAATGTTTCGGTTTCCGGTGGTATTCCCATGGCCGGCCTTTAAGCCTACGAATATATTTGAATTCCCTTCTGTATTATACCAGCCCGAATGACTTCCTATAAATATGTTATCATTTCCGGTAGTGTTATTGTACCCCGATGATTTTCCCAGAAAAGTGTTATAACTTCCATTAATATTGTTAAATCCCGAATATGCCCCAAGCATAGTATTACTATTTCCCGTAGAGTTTTTATTCCCTGTATTATATCCGATAAATGTATTTTCTGTTCCTGTAGTGTTTGATGCCCCTGCACCGGTACCATATTTTGTAGTGGTTTGTCCATAAACATGCCCAATAGTGCATATTCCTAATAGCATAAAAGATAAAATTAGCTGTTTCATTACTTTGTGTTTTTATGATTAATATTGGCTGCAAAGTACCCCAAAACCTAAAATCTCACTATCACTATAGTTCCAAAATCTTGTAAAATAGTTCCATGGTTCCATAAAACTATAAGCGTTATATGATAAAGAGGATTATCTGTTCTAGATCATCCTCTTTACAATCACACAATCAACTCACTAAGGAGGAAACGAATCACTATTTTTTGATCACCATCTTTTTGGAGGCCATTACTTTACTATTCACGATCAGGCTGTAGTGATAGATGCCTGCGGGTAACAGCAAGTTATTGATTTGTACTGCCCCATCGCCCGATTGCAAATTGGTAAATGATCGTATCAACATACCATTGCCATCAAAGATCTGGATCGATGCACCCTGGTGATATCCTTGGGGTATGTGGTAATCTATCGTAGTAGTAGACTCGAAGGGGTTAGGGATATTTTGAGATAGTTTGAAGCCGGAAGTATTTAAGGAAGCTCCTTGAACACTCTGGCCAGATCTGGTACTCTTTAACACTTCTATTTCTTCTTTTAGTTCCTTAATTGCTCCATTATGTTCTTTCTTCATCGCCTCCATAGCTTCAACATGTTGTTCATTCATCTCTTTCATAGCCTCCATCAAGACCGGGATCAAGCCCACATAGTTGACCGCCGTACTTTCTTCCTGTTGTTTTACCAACTCGGGAAACACCTTTTGCAGATCGGTGGCATTTACTGCATATTGGGTTTTGGTGATTGACTTCTTATCGGCCGTCTTGGCAGTAGTAGTGTTTACTGTACTATTGATGGTGTTGATCTTTTCCAGGGCGTTTTCGATGGGTTGTGATTTGCTTTTGGTAAAGTTCCCATCGTTATCTATCCATAATCCTGTAGCTATGGCATCGCCCACTACATACAACTTATAAATAGATGTTTTGGTAGTTCCGATCCCTATCGCCCCTCTTTCAAAATCTCCATACAGTAATGGCAATTCACTAATCTCTCCATTCTGAATGTATAGCTTACTATTTACATTGGTTAGCCCTTTACCGGCATCTTTTCCTATAAATACATTTTGATCGCCCTCGTTATCATGTCCTGCCCTATACCCGATATAGGTATTGCTTATTCCTTCATTGTTATTTCTTCCTGCGTTTCTCCCTAAAAAAGTATTAAAGCTACCCGAGGTATTACTCGCTCCTGAACCATTTCCAAAAAATGCATTTTCCTGGCCAGTGGTATTATTTCGCCCGGAGATTAATCCAAAAAATGCATTAGAAAAGCCCGTAGTATTGTTGGTTCCCGATTGCCACCCATAAAATGCATTAAAAAATCCTGTAGTATTTGCATAACCCGAAGCCCCGCCAACAAAAGTATTGTATCTACCCGTAGTATTCTTTGTTCCACTACTTACCCCAATAAATGTATTTAAATCTCCTGTAGTATTTGCATAACCCGAAGCCCCGCCAACAAAAGTATTGTATCTACCCGTAGTATTCTTTGTTCCACTACTTACCCCAATAAATGTATTTAAATCTCCTGTGATGTTCTGTTCTCCTGCAAATGATCCTATAAAGACATTCGCACTCGCATTTGTGTTACTAATTCCTGCCTGTTGACCTATAAAAGTATTATTACTTCCCTCAGTATTATCATAGCCCGAAAAGCTTCCTAAAAAGGTATTTCCCCCACCTTTAGTATTACTATACCCAGACTGATGCCCTGAAAATACATTGCTATCTCCGGTAGTATTACTGTATCCCGATTGATAACCTGAAAACATATTGCTGCTTCCGGTGGTATTGTTAATACCGGAAAAAGCCCCTGTAAAAGTGTTAAAACTTCCTATAGTATTAGCCGTCCCGGATTGATGGCCTGAAAATGTATTGAAGATTCCCTCGGTATTTTCTACTCCTGAAGAATTGCCTGAGAAGGTGTTTCCCTGACCTGTGGTGTTGTTATAACCCGATAGATGACCTGAAAAGGTATTATAAATTCCGGTAGTATTACTGTATCCCGATTGATAACCTGAAAAGGTGTTTTCAAAGCCAGTACTATTTCGAAAGCCTGATTGATAGCCTGAAAATGTATTTCCCTGACCGGTAGTATTACTGTAACCCGATTGAAAGCCTGAAAATGTATTTTTTACTCCTGTAGTATTGTCATGGCCCGATTCAAAACCTAAAAACGTATTCTTGCTTCCTGTGGTATTTAATTCTCCTGAAGCAGCCCCAATAAAAACATTGGCGCCGGCAGTGGTATTATGATATCCTGCCCTTTTTCCTATAAAAGTATTATCGATACCAGTAGTGTTTTCGCGACCCGATTCAACACCCAAAAAAGTATTAGCATCTCCTGTAGTATTGCTAAAACCAGATTCAACCCCTAAAAAAGTATTAGCACCTCCTGTGGTATTGTTATATCCCGATTGATAACCCGAGAAGGTATTGTTACTCCCAAAGCTATTGCTTAAACCAGCACTCATACCAAGAAATGTATTTGAACTCCCTTCTGTATTATACCAACCTGAACTAACTCCTATAAACACATTACTATTTCCGGTAATGTTACTATATCCTGATGATCTTCCCAGAAATGTGTTATCGCTTCCGTTTATATTTTTAAACCCCGAATATGCCCCCAGCATGGTATTACTATTTCCCGTAGAGTTTTTGTTACCTGTGTCAAATCCTATAAAAGTATTCTCTACTCCAAAGGTGTTTGATACCCCTGCACCGGTACCATATTTTGTCGTTGTTTGTCCATAAATATGCCCAATAGTGCATATTCCTAATAACATAAAAGATAAAATTAGCCGTTTCATTGCTGTATGTTTTTGTGATTACTAATGGCTGCAAAGTACCCCAAAACCTAAAACCCCACTATCACTACAGTTCCAAAAGTTGGTACAGGAGTTCCATGTTTCGGGAAAACTGTACATCTTATATGATAAAGAGGATGATCTGTTCTAGACCATCCTCTTTACAATCACACAATCAACTCACTAAGGAGGAAACGAATCACTATTTTTTGATCACCATCTTTTTGGAGGCCATCACTTTACTATTCACGATCAGGCTGTAGTGATAGATGCCTGCGGGTAACAGCAAGTTATTGATTTGTACTGCTCCATCGCCCGATTGCAAATTGGTAAATGATCGTATGAGCAGACCATTACCATCAAAAATCTGGATCGAGGCTCCGTTTTGATAGCCTTCGGGAATGGAATAGGAAATGATGGTAGAAGCTTCAAACGGATTGGGAATGTTTTGAGCAAGTTTGAAACCGGAAGCTGTAAAAGTCGATCCTGACTGACTTCCTTGATTTGATTCAGAATTCTTCAGAGCTGCAATTTCTTCTTTTAATTCCTGGATGGTTGCATTATGTTGTTCTTTCATCTCTTTTATAGCTTCCATCAATACAGGGATCAGGCCCTGGTAATTGATAGCTGTGCTACCTTCTTGTTGTTTTACGAGGTTGGGAAACACCTTTTGCATATCGGTGGCATTTACTGCATATTGGGTTTTGGTGATTGACTTCTTATCGGCCGTCTTGGTAGTAGTAGTATTTACTGTACTGTTGATGGTGTTGATCTTCTCCAATGCGTTCTCGATGGGTTGTGATTTGCTTTTAGCCACATTAAGGACTGCGGTAACATTGCTTACCCACAAACCTGTAGCAAAGGCATCACCATTTACATACAATTTATAACCAGAGGTACTGGTATTTCCTATAGCTACATCGCCTGTTACAAAATCCCCATACAGTAAAGGAGTCCTGTTTACTTCTTTATCTTGGATAACCAAAGTGTTATTGGCTTGTGTAAAATTTACTCCAGAATCTCTGCCTATAAAAACATTACCACTCCCATTGTTATTTCTTCCGGCTTGATATCCTAAGTAGATATTGCCTTTTCCTGTAGTGTTGGATCTTCCCGCGTATCTTCCTAAAAAGATATTGAAATTACCTGTGGCGTTGAGATACCCAGCACCAGCACCTAAAAATGTGTTTTCTTTCCCGGTAGTATTTGCATAACCAGATAATCCTCCAAAAAATACATTATCAGACCCGGTAGTATTATTCTTTCCCGCATTACTGCCTACAAATGTATTGTAGTGACCGTTGTTATTATAAGCACCTGCCTGGTTTCCTAAGAAAGTATTGTTAAATCCTTCCGTATTGTAAATGCCAGAACTTGTTCCTAAAAAAGTATTTGCCCCTCCTGTTGAATTATTCAACCCTGAAAAAGCACCTAAAAATGTATTACGATACCCGGTAGTATTGTTTCTTCCGGATCTAAACCCGGAAAACACATTCATATTTCCGGTAGTGTTTTTATTACCAGAGGACGACCCGAGAAACGTATTTTCTTTTCCCTCGGTATTAAACTGTCCGGAAAATGCTCCTACAAAGGTATTATTAACTCCTGTGTTGTTCTCACCTGCGCTTTCTCCATAAAAAGCATTTCCGTTTTGTGCATGTATTTGATACATGCAGCCTATTATTAAAAAAGATAAAAGTACTGATTTCATATTTATATTTTTTGTGGTTTATAATGGCTGCAAGGTATCTCAAAACCTAAAATCCCACTATCACTATAGTTCCAAAATGTGGTAGTTTAGTTCCCTTCGGCTATTCTTTACACAAACCCCTATGCAAAACTTATTATATTGGCAAGCTACCGCAGAAAAAGCAATGCACTCTTTTCACTAAAAACAAAAAACAACTGATTTTCAGGATTTTGGCAAGGATTTTGATACATGTTTTATAGTATTTTCTTAAAACAACATCTTATGGATATTCAATTTACCGCTATCGGCAGAAAAAACCCCAGAAATACTACTGCACCCTTAAAATACCATGCCCATATTGTGCATAAAGGCCTTATTGATGCTGAAGATCTGATGGAGCTTTTACATAAGAAAACACGCCTAAGCATGCCCGATGCCTGTATTGCAGTATTAGAATTGCTCGCTATCATTGAAAATGAGGTGCTGCATGGAAAAGCAGTACAACTGGGAAAATTGGGTAGTCTTCGCCTGGCAGTAAAAAGTGATGCTGCAGAAAGCCAAAAAAAATTGCGAACCACCGCCATCAAAGAGGCCTATATCCAGCACCGCTCAGACAAACACCTTAAAAAGTTATTGAAGACCTTGTCTTTTACAAAGCTTCGCACGAATTATTAATGCATGTCAACACCCTGTAAGGCACTTGGAGATTACATACTCTTCAAGTGCTTTTCTATTTTCTTCAAGAGCATTTGAGCCCGAACTCAAGTGCTTATTTTTTGAGTACTTCTGTAAGATCTTCACCCTTCAAATGCATTTGTGTTGCTATGCAAGAGTGTTTGGTTTGTGGCTTTTATGATATTGTTTTCAGGCTTTTGAACCAATGGCAACGCATCCTTGATCTATAGCACCTGCGATCAAAAGAAACAATGTTGCAGTGCATTTCTTTTTTATTCCCGATAAAATAAGGGGGAGTTCTGGATCTGAGGCTTATAAATATTGTACAAAGATTCGGTTAAGTATTACATTTATACCGCCAAAGTAACTACCGGATCATTTTATAGGTGATAATTTCAAAGCCCGTCTTGTTCTTATCGGGACATGTGCGTTCTCTGGCTCTTATAGAGATTCCTTGTCCGATGGTAAGTTTTTGTTTGAAATCATTTACATCTTTAATTAATGTATTCATAAAACCCATCTTTACGGTACTGCCTGCTGTTGGTGGGTTTATAATAAAATGCCCTATCTCGTTTATTCTTTTGATATTGATCGTGATTACTAATTTATAGTTTCTATTGCAGAGTTCAGTATTTTGATCAATAGTTTCTATAGACCCGATGAATCTTACTATACCCGGATCCTTGTCCTCATCACCTATATCTTTAAATTTAGGCTTCTGTATCACCGGTGTATTTGTTGTATCTTCTTCTTTTTCCTGAGCTGTACTATTAGATTTACAGGAAAAAAAGCAGACGACTACGATAAAATAAAAAATTCTGTTCATGGTATAAAAATAAAAAAAGGAGCTGTATTTCAGCTCCTTTTACAATTATAGTTGTGTGATTTTAAATTTTTACTACTTTAAATGTCTTATTGATATTGCTTCCTGAAACCTTGACAATATACAATCCGGACCCTGTATTGGATGCATTCCAATTCAGGTTGGTATTCATATCTACATTCGATTGAGAAAACACCTGATTTCCTGAAACATCATATACATTGATAGATACTTTTCCTGTTGTTTTTAATTTTGTAAAATTAAAGGTAAATGTATCTGTAGACGGGTTTGGTGATGCAAAAGTGGTGGCATCTTCATTCAGAGTAGCCAAAGGTGCTTTTGCCGTAGTGGTTGTACTTCCGTCATTAACATCTCCGAAAATCTGGAATACCTGGTCTAGTGTTGGCTGCCCAACAAATGGGGCAATACTCAACCAATCGGTAGCTCCGATACTGAAGAAATCGGCTTCGTCTTTAAATTGAGAATCCTGGCCGATGCCTCCTGCTTGTGAGGTCCAGAACCAACGACTGGTGCCAAAAGCTACAGTAGCATATACCGATAACCAGTAAGTACCGCTATCAAGAGAAACCACTTCAGGTAGTGGCAGGTTTAAAATAGATCCATCAGAGTCGGGCACTACCGATCCGCTATTGTAGATTTCCTCGCCGGGCACTCCGGCATTATCGGTATAAATCACCACAGTAGCGTCTTGTAATAGCACCGAGTTATTTTGTGATCCTACAGCAAGAATTCTGTTAATATCCCAGGAATTTCCTGCGGGTATAGTGAAATCATCCGCCATTTGTACCAAGATTCCGAAATCAGTAAAAAATTGTGAGTTAATTCCTGTCACTCCTGGCTCTGATTGTTCGTAAACAGGAGGTTCTGTGATAAACACCGTAAAACCTTCAGCAACCTGTTCCTCTCCAGAAGTAGCCACCAGGCCAATGGTAGATTGCCCTAAACTATCGGGAGCAAATGATAATGAAATAGTATTGCCTTCTAAGGTAGCGGTAACCAATTCGGGATTAGAATTAGTAAATTCTATATTGATAGGGTTTCCATCAGATTGTACAAACAAGCCTGTAATATCTACCTCAATGTCTTCACTATTTTCATCAATATTCAGGTCAGGAAGTAAATAGGCAACACTTAAGGTTGGCTCCGGCAATTCGTTAATGAGTGGAAATCTCGCACTATACAACCCATTACCATGAGCTGCTACGGCAATAAATCCATCTTTACGGGTTTTTACCTCATCGGCCACCGCGTTACCAATGGCGAATTGTTCTTTTATCCATCGGGTTCTTTCACCATTTAATCGGTTGGCATAATACAACCCGGTACTGGTGGCGGCATATACTTTTTGTAATCTCGACCCAAAGAATCCCTGGCTACTGCCAAAAAACGCAGTGCTACGTACCGAGGGTCCGTTTCCGGATCCATCGGGATTTTCTTCCAGGTTCCCGCTGATGTTGGTCCAGGTATCCCCTCCATTGGTAGTAAGGAATAAACTAATGATTCCATAATTAGAGAAGGTAACGATCACTCTGTTGGCATCAGAAGGATCTACATTAATATCATTTACATAGCCCCCTACCGGTAATCCCTTTCCTGTAGAAATATCAATAACTTCCTGCGCATCGATATTGGCGTTGTCCATTCTAAAAATACCTCCTTCATTAGACCCGTAATACAATCTGTTGGCCACAGGATATTTGGAAACATCTAAGGCTGTGATAGCTGATGTAAAATCAGGATCGGCACTTACAGGAATATCGGTATTGGGCAAATCTACCCAATTTACAGGTGTGGCTGCATTGGAAAACAGCGGAATTTCATCCAGGTTATTGTTTCTCCATATTCTTCTTCCCGCGGGTAAATACATGATGTTATCATTATGAGGATCCAACACAAACGGTGCAACAAATAAAAAACCTCCCGCCCCGGCAGGTATTACCCGGGTAAAGGATTCAAATGCTCCGGTTTCATCAAAATTGAACCGGTATACGTTTCCGCGTTGAGAAGATACATATCGGGTTCTTCCTCCATCGGCAATGGCATTATAGGAGCCATCTCCCCCAAAATCTTCTATCCAGGGCACAGTAACATCAGTAGAATTAGTAAACCAGGTACCGTTATCCTGAAAACCGGCGACCAAATCATCACTATTTGCATCGGGATCAAAAGATACATGATAGGGTTGTGTGGTGACATAACCATTATTGAGAGACGTCCAATCTACCGGTTCTTCGGCAGATAGTGTTGTGGTTACATCTTCGGTCACAAAAACTCCCCCATCATTTCCCGATAATACTTTGTTTGGGTTTGATGGGTAAAAAAGTAAGGCATGCTGATCGGGATGTTGGTCTGGATAGACACTTACATCATTAATAGGGGAATATCCTGCAATCCAGCTTTCTTGTCCGGCCGGCGTGGTAAAACCTGTAGTAGAACGGTATAAGTTGGTGCCTCCTACAAATACCAAATCAGAATCGGCAGGACTTACCTTTACCACCATATTGTATCCCGTCTGGAGGTTTAGATTCCCTACCGGGCCTCCAATACCCGTTGGTAAATTAGCACTAAGATCTACCCATGCCGCTTCGGGAAGTGCCGTGGCATCATATTTATATAGAAATGGTGAGGAGGTACTCGCTAAATTATGAGAGAAAAAATACAGGCTGTTTTCATTAGAAGGATCAATTCCCATAACCGTTCTGCCATACACCGGTGGTATGGTAATTGGTGTGATCGATGCCCAGGTATCTCCATCGGCAGAGGTAAAAAACCCTGCATTGGGATCTCCGGATGCTTCTATGGCTACATAAATTTGACCAGTCGATGTGATTACAACTTCGGTTATATTGTCTTCACCTCCTGCAAATACTTCTTCAAAAGAATTACCTCCGTCTTTTGATCGGTGCACTCCATTTGTCGTGGCAACATACAAATCTCCACTAACAGGGTGAACGGCAATAGAATTGGTGATATCAAAGGGAGAATCTGTATTGATATCATTGTCATTGGTTGCTTCCAGCAACCTCCAGGTTCTTCCGCCATTGGTGGATTTATAAACCCCTGTTCCGGCAAAAAAAGCACCTCCGGCCCTTGCAGAATTACCAATGTTTTCTCCAGATCCATAATACCAGGTATTATGTCTGCCCGGCCTTGGGTCCTGCACAATACAGGTAATACTGGGTGATTGTCTTCGGCTGGTTACTTTTTTCCAGGACTTCCCGGCATCGGTAGACCGCCAAAGTCCTCCAGAAACTCCTCCGGCAAGGATAATGTTTTCATTGGTACGGTCTATGGCCAATGCCCGTGTTCTTCCTCCTACATTAAAAGGCCCCCGGTTTTCCCAATACGAAAAACTACCTGCTTTTGCAGATTTGGCTGCTACCGAAAGGGCTTGTTTTTGATCATTTCCTGAAGCAATTTTGCTAGAAAAGGATAATTCTGCATCTCTAATACCATCGGGGATTTTACCTGTATTTGGATCTTTTAGCCTTCCAAATTCATACTCCATTCGCTCTATAGCTTTGTCTCCTACCCTTTTTATTTTGGTTTCTTTGGCACCGGACTTGCTGTCGTAAATTTTGGATTGTTTGTAAAGCGTATGACCTTTATGCAATTGACTTGGATCTGCTTCGAAATTTTTGGTTTGTTGAGCGCTTACGGCAGTAATTATTCCGATTAGGGAAAACGCCCAAACAGTACGTTTGAGATAAAATAAAAATGTTTTCATTTTTTAAGCTGATTTGTGAGTAATTCGCAAATTTAGCCTAATTTTTTAAACTTTTACCTTAAAAATTAATAAAAATTAAGATTTTATTGTGTTTTCTGTAATAAAAATTAAGAGTTCCTTATATCAAATTTGTAGTGTTTTTGGTATAAAACAAAGGTTTTAGAGTAAAATTTTAAGAGCTTACTATTATACTCTATTTTTTTGATCATTTGACTAAAATGCAGCAGGTTACATAAAAATATACTATTCCTCTAAAAGATGATCACTTGTCTTCTACCAAGAAGCAGAGAAAATTGCAATCTCATGGGCAAGACGAGATATTGGTAGAGATACGCAAAGAGTTCATGGGATAGATATGAAGTTATAGACTATAGAAACTAAAAAGAAGGTTAATTAGAAAACTTAAATCGTAATATCTCATAAACAGTATTCTGACCCATATCTGGGCACAAGCCTTCTTTTATAATAAGAGAAACTTCTTGATCTTTATTAAAATCTTTCTTCAGCAACTCAAAATCGGTAGCAGCAGCATTTCTATATGCAAAAGTAATTTTTTGTCCTACAGAGATTAAATTTACAATACTCGAACCCGAGCCTGTAATACTTTTCACTTCTACCAATATTGTAGCTTTATAGCTCTTACCGCAAACATTAGCGTTAGTAAAAACATCTTTTATTACAGCAACAAGATGCACAGTATTAGGATCTATACGATTATGATCAATAATATCACTAAATTTTGGTTTTTCGATTTTTGGCTTTGTTTTTTCAGTTTCTTTTTCTTGAGCGACACTATTTGATTTACAAGAAAACAAAAACACTACTACCAAAATATACAGTACTTTATCCATAGTATAAAAAAAGGAGTTGAAAATTCAGCTCCTTTTTTTGTATTAATAAATTACTTTTTAAGTAATTTATATATTCCTGTTGTAGCACCCGATACCTTTGCATAATAAAATCCAGAAGTTAAACTTGAAGCGTCCCAAACAAAACTATTATTCATATTAATATCTGACTTAGTATATACTAAGTTTCCAGTAGTATTAAATATACTAATAGTAATATTTGTATTTGATTTGGATATTGCATCTCCAAAATTGAATATGAATTCTTTATTAGATGGGTTTGGATATATTGAAGTATTCTTTGTTGCATCCAAAGTAGTTAATGGTGCAACCGCAACTCCTGAGGTACCTGTATCGGCACCTCCAACTGTTCCAAAAATCTGGAATACCTGATCTACAGGAGTAAATTTAAAGACATCACCTAATGGAGTCCAATCTATGCTTTGTGTAAATAGACTTTCATATCTAAAGTGTGATTCTTGACCAATTACTTCATTTTGGGTAGACCAGAACCATTGCGTTTGATCAGGTCCAAATGCTAAATTTGCATATACAGATATCCAATAGTTTCCGCTTTCTAACAATACAGGTTCAGGAAGTAATAGGTTTAAGTTTGTATCATTTGGATCAGATACCGGAACAATCTCTCCGCTATTATAAACTTCTTCTCCGGGAACTCCTGCATTGTCTTGATATAAGATAACGGTTGCATTTGTTAGTTCTGGTGAATTATCAGCACGACCAACGGCAAAAACTCTTTCTAATGTCCATGTATTACCTCCAGGAATAGTAAAATCATCTGCTATTTGTGACACAGCATTAAAATCTATAAAGAATTGTGATGGTGATGATGACCCTGCAATAACACCGTTCTGGTCATAAATAGGAATTTCAGAAACAAATACCGTGAATCCTTCTGCTACTTGTTCTTTACCAGAAGTTGCAACTAGACTTATTGTTGCTTCTGTTCCTATGGTCAATTCTTCTGTAAATCTTAATTTTATAGTATTTCCATCTAGTGAAGCAGTAACCACTTCTGGATTAGAATTTGTGAATTTGATATCTATAGGGTTTCCGTTAGATTGAACAAATAAATCTGTTACATCTACCTCTGTATCTTCTATATTATTAATATCTACTACAACATCATCTAATAAATATGCAACACTTAATGTAGCTTCTGGTAATTCATTAAAAAATGGAAATCTTGCACTAAACACGCCACTACCGTGAGCAGCCAAAGCAATAAATCCATCTTTACGAGTTATTACCTCATCGGCAACTGCATTACCAATAACATCTGGTTCTTTGATCCAATATGTTTCTTCTCCATTTAATTGAAAAGTATAATATAGTCCTGTACTTGTTGCCGCAAATACTCTTTGCATTTTTGAATCAAAAGATTCTTGACTACCACCTAAAAATGCTGTGCTTCTTACAGATGGACCATTTCCTGTTCCATCGGCATTCTCTTCCAGGTTCCCACTAATATTGGTCCAGGTTTCTCCTGCATCATCAGTAAAGAATAAGCTTATCACTCCGTAATTTGAAAATGTTACGATTACTCTATCAGAATTTGAAGGGTCAACATTAATGTCGTTTACAAAACCAGTAGGTAATCCTTTACCTGAGGCAATATCTACTACTTCTTGACTATCAAGATTAGCATTATCCATTTTATAAATTCCTCCTACACTAGTACCATAATACAATCTGTTAGCAACAGGGTATTTAGAAACATCTAAAGAAGTAATAGTTCCTTCTGGCACATCTGTATTAGATAAACCTACCCAGTTTACGGTTGTAAGACCGTTAGAAGTAAGAGGAATCTCATCTAAGTCATTGTTCCTCCATATTCTATTTCTTGCAGGCAAATACATAATATTATCATTATTAGCATCAAGAATAAAAGGAGTAATAAAGCGAAATCCAGAAGTACCAGCCGGTTGAACTCTTGTGAAGGATACAGCTTCTCCAGTTTCATCATAATTATATCTATAAATACTCCCAAATTGAGCAGAAGCATATCTAGTTCTTCCTCCATCTGCAATAGCACAATATGAACCATCTCCACTAAAAATGCTTTCCCATGTAGCTTTAGGGTCTGTTGAATTCGTATACCAAGTATTATTATCTTGGAAACCAGCTAATAAATCATCACTATTTGCTTCGGGATCAAACGACACATGATAAGGTTGTGTGGTTAGATATCCATTGTTTAAAGACACCCAATCTACCGGTTCTTCTGGTGAGATTGACGTAGTAATGTCTTCGGTAACAGAAACACCTCCATCACTTCCTGTTAATGCTTTATTGGGGTTAGATGGGTAAAAAACTAATGCATGTTGATCAGGATGCTGATCAGGATATACTGTTGCATAATTTAATGGTGAATAACCTGCAATCCAGCTTTCTTGTCCTGCAGGAGTGGTAAATCCAGTTGTAGATCTATATAAATTGGTCCCTCCCACAAATACCAAATTTGGGTCAGCAGGACTAACCTTTATTACCATATTATACCCGCTTTGAAGGTTTAAATTTCCTACGGGTCCACCTATATTGGTTGGAAGGTTTGCAGTAAGGTCTGTCCAGGCTTCTTCTGCTATAGCAGATGCATCATATTTAAACAAAGCTGGTGCTCCTGAAATTTGGTTATTTGTAAAGAAATATACTATATTCTCGTTAGAAGGATCAATTCCCATAACCGTTCTACCATAATCTGCCGGTAAAACCTCTGGAGTTATTTCTGTCCAGGTATCTCCATCTTTAGTAGTAAAATATCCATTGTTAGGATCTCCTCCAGAGTCTATAGTAGCATATACCTGACCTGTAGAAGTAACAGCTACCTCTGCTTTATTATCATAACCACCTACTAGTACTTCTTGAAATGATTTTCCATCATCCTGAGATCTATATACGCCTGTAAAAGTCCCCAGGTAAATATCACCGTTTACTCGGTTAATCACTATAGAATTAATAATATCTAAAGGGGAGAAAGCAGTCACATCATTATCTTTAGTAGCCTCAAGAAGTCCCCATGTTAATCCACCATTTGTAGATTTATATACTCCGGTACCTTGATAAAAAGCACCTCCTCCAGATGCAGAGTTACCAAAACGTTCTCCTGATCCATAGTACCAGACTTTTTCTTTTCCTGGTCTTGGATCCTGTACAATACAAGTAATACTGGGAGATTGTCCGAGATTAGTAACTTTTTCCCAGGATGTTCCACCATTTGTAGAACGCCATAATCCCCCAGATACTCCTCCTGCAAGGATTATATTTTCATTAGTGCGATCAATTGCCAAAGCTCTTGTTCTTCCTCCTACATTGTAAGGTCCTCTATTCTTCCAATATGAAAAATCGCCTGCTTTTGCAGATTTTGAAGCAGTAGCAATGGCTTGTTTCGAATCATTCCCCTCAGGAATTTTTTTAGAAAACTTAAGCTCTGCTTCTCTAATTCCATTAGGAATTTTACCTGTTTTTGGATCCTTAAGCATTTCAAATTCAAAGCCTGCTCTTTTTTGTGCATCATCTGCAAGTCTAATCGCTTTTGTCTCTCTTGTTTTCCCATCTTTACTATCAAAAAGCATTGCAGCCTTATAAGCTTGCTTACCTGTTAGAACCTTATTTGGCTGGCTCTTAAGACCTGGGGTTTTTGTTTGTTGGCCGTTAGAAGTAATAGTCGCCAACAGTACTACAACCCAAACTGTACGTTTGAGGTAGAATAATAATGTTTTCATTTTTAATGCAGATTATGTGAGTAATTAGCAAACCTAATAGGAGTAGAAAAAAGAAATGTCCAGAAAGCTTGAATTTCAAAGAATCCGGACATTTTTCAAGAGTTTCTGCTTTATTGCAAAAGAAATTTCTGTTTTTTTGTTAAAATTTAAGGGAATTTAAGATTTTATTGTGTTTTCTGTAATAAAAATTAAGAACTCCTTATATCAAATTTGTAGTGTTTTTGGTATTAAAAAAAGGTCCTAGCGTGTTAAAATGATCGCTGGTACCCCAGCTATTGCAAGATGGACAAATGTTGAACCCGTTGGCGCGGATTTAGCGTAGCGTAATGCGAACAAGATACAAAGATGATACCTCAACTTGAAATAGCGAAACAACCGGATAGCACAGATTCGAGCTGTAGCCACCCACTTCTGAAGCAGCTACTCCCACTTTATAAGTACCCCCTCCCTACTTTTCTGATAGCATAAGATAGCGCAGATCCAGAAGAAATCTACAATCGTAAAAGGTTGTGAATTTTTGTAATCAGGAATATGTTATATTTATGATGCTACGCGAGCGAAACTAAAAAAAGTAATCCGATGGCGTGAATATGTCCCTTACATCCAGTAAATCTTATAAACAATGAAAAATTCAAAACGTAGCGTATTTCTTAAAACAGTGATATTCTTTGTGTTGTTCTTAGGAATTAATGCCTGTAATACAACTAGAAACATTCGTTTATCAAAACGGGATATCAGAAATCTAAAAGTTACATACGAATGCTATCATGATTATAAATTATTTGGGATTAAATGGGTCTTTTTTGAAAAGAACATTGTCCAACAAACAGATGATTCTCCATTTTTAAGGAAAACATACACTGGTACCTGGAGTAAAGAAAAGAACATCATTACCATTAATTTCTTCTATGCCGGTAATTATCCTAAGGAAAAATCTTTTTATCTACATGAAGAGAACAATGAACTTGAAGAACTCAAGGATTCAAACTAGTGCTAAATCGCCCAAACCTATAGGGAACACAATCTACACAGGGCACCTAAAACGATATTTGGAGCTCCCGATCGATAAAGTTTCCCAACTTCACAGTGTCAAAAATGAGCTATATCGGTAAGAAAAAAACCTGATATCATGGCTGCTTTTATAATTTCACAGCTTTAAAACCTACTCCTTCTCCAGCAACACCTCTACCACCTGGGTAATCACATGGCAAATATCACTTTCGACCACAACAGGATCGCTGGTAAAGGTTGTATATCCTTTTTTGGTCACCATAACAGTATAGGTTCCTTCACGTTCATAAGCTCCAAAAAAGGTATTGCTTGTAAAGTTTTGCAGGGTTTCTTTATACTCTCTATCGGTAACGGTTACTGTTACTTCTTCGGTCAAAAAGCTATCATCGGCGACGTCTTTTACCGTTACTTGAATACCCGGTCTTGCTTCTTCTGTACAGAAAATCGGATCTGGTGCTGCATCATCATCATTATTACAGGACCAAACCATCACCAATAATATAATTAACAAAACGTTCTTCATCTTTTACAAATTTTTAATTTGGTAGCGTTCCTATATAGTGTCTGGTCGGAAATATATCATTATTAAATTTGTTTCTTTTTGCGCTATTTTTAGTTTCTTTTTTATCGCCTGATGCTAAGGCATCTGCGTCAAAAAAGAAACTAAAAATCCCATCAAAAATAATTCAAATTATAAAAAACGCCTATTTCCGACCAGACACTATATAGATGCGTTTTAAAAGCTAAGGTTGCGTTTTTTAACTTTTTCAGGACAGGTATTCTCTATATACTGCAATCGGGATCAGGGCCGTCCAGCCACAAAAATCTTTCTTGGCCGGCATACCATAAGATACGAGGTCTGGCGAATAATTTTCCCAAAACGTATTGGTTGCGGCAAAGACCTCTGCCACCGAACTATAGGTTTTTTCTGCCAGTCGCCTGGCCATTTCATGTTGCCCGCAGACTGTTAAGCCTTTTAATACCATATACGAGGTGGGTGCCCATACGCCACCACGCCAATAATCGCCCCAGCCGCGATAATCGGGATCGTCTGCAGATAGCGCCGGTAACGGAGTACGCCTTCCAAACTCTTTGGGGTTTTCGAGATGTGATACAAACCGCTCCATACGATTTTTGGGAACCACCTTTCCCAACAAGGCCCAATACATACCAATGTGTTTGCGTGGTATCTGCTTTCCGAAACCCAGATCATAATAGATTCCGTCTTCTTCATTCCAGCATAGCTCATTAACTGCCTTAGCAATATTGCTATGAATTTCATCATACCGGGGTATATCGCCAGACACTCCTACGACTTCAGCCATCGTTTTAAGTTGATCGGCCAGCATGGCCATCTGGCAGGAAAAATCTACCAGCCGTCCTTGTTTATTCCATACACCCTGCAAAGTTTTGGGGTATTCGGCGATAAAGGTATTGAGCTTCTCTTCGCCCGAAGCATCCATTTTCCCCAACTTCTCTCCTAGCTCGTGATGGGTCATGCCCATACCCTCATTATCCCAACCTTCGGGGTACCGCTGAATGTTATCCATACCCATACCCAGGGTGTCTGCATAAAAAAGGTGGTCCTCCATCTGATAGGTATTTACCAAAAACTCAAAATTATTTTTCAGTATAGGATATACTTTGTTGAGGCGTTCTTTATCCTGGGCAACCGAATACATTTCGAGCTCGGCAAAAGCCAATAAAGGCGGATTTATAGAAACAGGGTGTTCTTTGGACCAAAGCGGAGTGCCATCATGTCGATATTCTCTGCAGATATAGCCATCGGTTTCCATACGATCATAAAAATTATCCAACGCCTGGTATACCGGAAGTTCATCTGGATGATATTTTGCGAAGCACACCATAAAACAGGTATCCCATAAAAAGATATTCTGGGAAAAAGCAGCATCGATAAAGGGTTTTTTAAAAAAAACTTCGGTGTCCCCTCCCCGCACTTTGGCTTTGGTGATTTCCAACGCCTTGTCATACATTCTTTTTGACAATTCTGAAGTAACTTTAAACCCTGCAGGGCAATCCTGTTCTTTTTCTGTTTTTGAAACGTTGGTTTCCTCATTGCAGGCATATATTCCTACCATACCTACTGCTCCGGCAGTAAGCCCCAATTTTTTGGTGAATTCTCTTCGTTGCATAGATCTGTAAATTTGTGTAATGAAGGCTAAAAGTTACGCAATTGAAGTTAGTCGACAAAAAACATGCTTCCCCTGAAAATTTTTATCTTTATCTCATTAACAACCTTTACTTCAACCAAAAACAAGCCATGAAACGAATGAAAAAATTAACATTTCTAGTCATTACCGGATTCTTGTTGCTATTGGCAGGATGCGATAGTACGCCCAGCAGGCAGCTTGTCTTTTTTAATAACAGCGATACCAAACTCAATATTGTGATGGAAAAAGACAGCACATATATAGTGGATAAATTTATAGAGCCGCATACTAATGCCTTTGCCTATGTATCTATCGGAACCTATAATATTATCACCTTTGATGCCGAAGGTAACCGTATAAGAACCATTGAACAATATGAATTAATAGCATCTGATACCACTACCGGGTATTTATGTGTTGATCTTGAAGGAAAAACCACCTATGCGATGATCTTGGCTAAATATTTGTATGAAGGGACCAATAGTCTGGCCAAAGCGATCCAGGAAAGCAGTGGTAAAGAGGAAAATGCGGTCATTAACGGCTACTACAAATCCAATGAGCCCTTCTTTTTATCATTTGCGCCTAATTGGCCTAATGAGCCCCTGCCTGAAGAAATCCATGCACAAGGTGCTGCATGGACACTGGTTCCGATCAACAATCCCAATGTGAACCAGGAAACCATATATCCCTATATCGATAACTATTTAAATAGCCTTGGAACTGAATAAATCAACAACCTCGGAGTAAACTCACAAGGTATGTTTCTGAAAATACATGTTGTTTTCGAGGCAGGCCTGCCTGAATCGGCAGGCAAGCCTGCCTGGATACAGACAGACCTCGGGGAATTAAACCCTTGATGAGGGATTAAAATTGACTAAAAACTTACGTAAATCCATATAAACAGTTTGTAAATTAGAGTTTATTCAGAAAATAAGTTTTTACTAAAAAAGCCATATTATAAGACCCCAAAGGTTTTAAAAACCTTTGGGGTCTGGACTTTTCAATATGTTGATTCTTAAATTTAAGTTTAAAAACCTAACTTTCGGATGCTAGTGATCTATAAGCAGTATTTTTAAAATAAGAAATGCTGTTTAAAAATCGAACTTCATTTTATTTGAACAGATACCTCCTTTTTTTGATAACCTATCGATCCAATTATTATTGTTTCCTCAAAATCGTCCTGCTTTTTTCAGTGCTTCGTATTCGTTGTTTAGCATTCGATATTGAAACAGGGAGTAGTATTTCCCGTTTTTATACACATGCTCTGCAAGCTCTCCTTCTTTTACCATACCACTTTTGATCATTACTTTACCCGAGGCTTCATTTTCACTCACATGTGTAGCGAGTATCTTGTGCAAGCCTATTTCTTCAAAACCAAATTTGAGTATGGCTTTTGAAGCTTCGGTAGCATAGCCCATATTCCAATAAGGTTCGGCAATCCAATATCCCAGTTCTGCTCTATGGTTGCTTTGATCAACCCGCAAGCCCATGCCTCCTATAAATTCGTTGTCTTCAATTCGGAAAATACCAAAAGTAAATCGATCTCCGTTCCTAAATCCTTCATTTGAAAGGTGAATCCAAAAAATGGCATCTTCCTCATGATAAGGATGTGGTATATGCAATGTCATTTCGGCAATCTTTCTGTTTCCTGCATATTCCACAATCTTTGGGATATAGCTTGCCTGCAAACGACCCAAAACCAATCGCTTTGTTTGTATTTTGTATTCATCATCCATAAGCGTTCTTGTCGAGAAGATCCACTTTTACTGCTTACAAATCAAACTTAATCCCTTGTGCCAAAGGCAATTCGGTTGTATAATTTATGGTATTGGTCTGGCGGCGCATATAGATTTTCCATGCATCTGATCCAGATTCGCGACCACCGCCGGTTTCTTTTTCGCCTCCAAAAGCACCACCTATCTCGGCTCCCGAAGTCCCGATATTTACATTGGCAATTCCACAATCTGATCCCGCATGCGACAAGAAACGCTCTGCTTCACGCAAATTATTGGTCATAATGGCCGAAGAAAGCCCTTGAGCGACTCCATTTTGTACTTCAATCGCATTTTCTACATCACCATTATATTTTAAAAGATATAACACAGGTGCAAAAGTTTCGTGCTGTACAATTTCAAAAGAATTATCGGCTTCGGCAATGGCTGGTTTTACATAGCATCCGCTTTCATACCCTTCGCCAGAAAGTACCGCTCCTTCAACTACAATATTTCCTCCTTCTGCTACTACTTTTTCTAAGGCATTTTGATATCCTTTTACGGCATCTGTATCAATTAACGGCCCCACATGATTATTTTCATCCAGCGGATTACCTATTCTTAATTGCCCATAAGCGTCTACTACAGCATTTTTAACTTTATCATAAACAGATTCGTGAATAATCAATCTGCGCGTCGAGGTACATCGTTGCCCGGCTGTACCTACCGCTCCAAAAACGGCCCCAATAACGGTCATTTTGATATCGGCATCGGGTGTAACAATAATGGCATTATTTCCTCCAAGTTCCAGCAGTGATTTCCCCAGACGCTGCCCTACAGTGGCAGCAACGATTTTACCCATTCGGGTAGATCCTGTTGCAGAAATCAAAGGAACGCGCTTATCAGTAGTCATCATCTCTCCTACCTTGTAATCGCCATTGATTAAACAGGAAATTCCTTCGGGCAGTTTATTTTCCTTTAACACTTTGGATATGATATTCTGACAGGCAACTCCGCACAAGGGTGTTTTTTCGCTGGGTTTCCATACACATACATCACCGCAGATCCATGCCAATGCCGTATTCCATGCCCATACTGCCACCGGAAAATTAAATGCCGAAATGATTCCCACAATCCCCAATGGATGATATTGTTCATACATTCTATGCCCGGGGCGCTCAGAGTGCATGGTAAGTCCGTGCAATTGTCGCGATAGTCCTACGGCAAAATCACAGATATCGATCATCTCCTGCACTTCGCCCAAACCTTCCTGATAAGATTTGCCCATTTCATAAGAAACCAGTTTGCCCAGCGGTTCTTTTAATGTACGCAATTCCTCACCAAATTGTCTTACGATTTCTCCTCGTTGCGGAGCTGGCATGACCCTCCATGTCTTGAATGCTTCAGTTGCGGTTTGGATTACTTTTTCATAATCTGCTGCCGAAGTCATTTCTACCTTGCCTATTAATTCTCCATCTACCGGCGAATAGGATGAAATGGTTTCTTCCGAAGAAAACCAATTCGAACCCGTTGAAGTTCCTTTATTATGATCAGAAACACCTAGTTGTTGCAGTGCTTCCCGGATTCCGAAATCTACTATTGTTGTTGCCATATTGTATGTTGCTTTTTGAAAAGGTAAAGATACTGTGTTTTGCAGATACTTCAAATTTTGCTTGGTTTTAAAACCTCTTTTAAACGATTTTTTAATAAATCAATCCGAAAAGAGCGATTTTTTCAATAACATAGCCTACTCTTCTGATACAAACCTTGGGTCTGTTGGCATCACAGTACCGCAATTTTTGCAGGTTCTCAATTCCTTGCTTCCATAAAAATGCTTGAAGTGTTTTAAAAAATCTTTTTCGATATCCTCTAGTTTGAAATACACTTCATGCAATTTGTGATTGCAATGATCACAAAACCATAATAATCCGTCTTCTGCATCAAGAGCTACTCGTTTTCTTTCGATCACCAAACCGATCGACCCTTGATGGCGCACAGGAGAATGCGGCACTTTGGCCGGATGTAAATACATATCACCAGGGCCGAGTTGCATGGTTTTCTTTTTGCCCTCTTCCTGAATATGTACCTCGATATTTCCTTCTAATTGATAGAAAAGTTCTTCGGTCTCATTATAATGATAATCTTTTCTGGCATTGGGGCCTGCTACAATCATCACAATATAATCACCGGCTTCTTTATATAAATTTTTATTGCCTACTGGAGGTTTTAAGGTCTCTCGGTTTTCTTCAATCCACTGCTTGAGATTGAATGGTTTTTGGATTGCCATATATTAATTTTTAAGAAGCATAAAAATAAGGAATTGAGAGTGAAAGTTTTGGGAATTTGACCGGGAATTATGATACCTCACTAAAAAGAAATCGCTCAAACAAGATTTCTCTCGTAGAGCGATTCCCAACTAAATAACCAACCAAAAAGTTTTTGTCGTTAAGTGCTACCTCACTTTTTATTTTGAAAGCTTCATAAAATCAGCTTTTTTGATTCTTTTCTTTTCGTTCTGAGTAAACTTACCTTTCTCAGCACTTTTAAATTGTATACGCCTTCTTCCTGCGAATTGATATATAGTTTCAGAGTTTGGATGAAACAATTCTATTTTACCATCATTAATAACGGATAATTCGAAGAATTCATTGCCCAGATAATCGTAATCAAGTGTTAAAGTTTTCCTATTAAAATTATTTACAATATCATTCACCTCATAATAGCCCGTATAATCATAAAAAATATCGTTTAGAGGAATTCCGGCTTCGTCCTGTGAACTTTTGAAATTTTCTCCCGCACCGAAATATTCGAATTTCAGATAGTTCTCATTATCAAATTCATTCAATACCCCAAACTCGCTGGTAAACACTTTTTCCCATACCTCATATTCCTGAAGGAAATAATGAATATTATCATAAAATACTTTGTCATAGTCAAAGGTACTTCGCTGATGCCCGATCAAATAATAACTGGTATTGGTAACACGATCATATAATTCTATTTCATTATCCGAAAGTTGTTTGACTACAAGTTTATACACTCCATCGATATCGTGGTTGATATCCAGCTCCATTCTAAAAGTATCATACGCCCCCACATCCAGTCCAAATCCGTTTCCATTACTCCCGATACCTACCAAATTATTATTGGCAAAAAAGGTTCCGTTGCGGAAAGAGACGGTAAATGCTTTCTGCAAAAACGGAATCTCACCATTACCTTTAGTACCTTCAATATCTACATACCAGATTTCGTAAGTACTTAATAATGTATATAAACTGATAGAGGGTTCTTCGATGTAAACATCTTCTTCCAGAATAACCTCTGCTACACAAGAAGTAAACAATATAGAACCTAAAAAAATAACCGAAAGTAATTTCAAAGTTTTCATCTGTTTAAAATTTTTTAATTATTGAATTAATTGATAAAAAATTTTAGCACATTCAGGAATTCGCAAAACAAGAATTAATCTCTTCATTAGTAATGTGATAGATTAATTTTGTTTATGCTCATTTTATAAGCAATGTGTTTTCAATTTCGTTTACCCAGAACCAAAACACGTGCCAAATTTATAATAAATTGATTATCAGGTTTTTATTTTGAATTCTATTTTACTTATTTTTGAAGCCACAATCTTTTTTATGGAAAAAAATCCAAAATTTGCAGTCCTGGGTGGTGGTAGTTGGGCTACTGCCATTGTAAAAATGCTTACCGAAAATCTGGTAGAAGTAGGATGGTATATGCGAAGCGTGTATGGCGTAGAGCATCTCAAGCGGCAACAACATAATCCCAATTATTTAAGCTCGGTTGAATTTAAAACAGAACAACTCAAACTTACCAATGATATCAATGAAGCTGTAGCGTATGCAGACTATCTGATCTTTGCAATTCCTTCGGCATTCTTACATAGTGAACTTAAAAAGCTCACAACTTCTTTAAAAGACAAGGTGATTTTCTCGGCCATAAAAGGTATCGTTCCCGAAACCGGACTCATTGTGGGGGAGCATTTTCATGAAAAATATGATATTCCTTTTAATAATATTGGAGTGATCACCGGGCCTTGCCATGCAGAAGAAGTGGCACTAGAACGCCTGTCGTATCTTACCATTGCCTCCAATGATGAAGAAAAAGCCAAAATCATGGCCCACTATTTAAGCAGTGACTACATTAAATGCAAGACCAGTGATGATATTATTGGTACCGAATATGCCGCTGTACTCAAGAATATCTATGCTGTAGCTGCTGGCATTGCACATGGACTGGGGTATGGTGATAATTTTCAGAGTGTATTGATGAGCAATTCGATTCGCGAAATGAAACGTTTTATCAAAAGAGTACACAAAATGAAACGTAACATCAATAATTCGGCTTACCTGGGGGATCTATTGGTTACAGGGTACTCTGTTTTTTCACGTAATCGTATGTTTGGAAATATGATTGGTAAAGGATATACCGTAAAAAGTGCCCAGATGGAGATGAATATGGTTGCCGAAGGATATTATGCCGCCAAAACCGCCTATGAATTGGATGCAGCAAAAGCAGCACAAACACCCATTATTGATGCCGTACACGCAATTTTGTATGAAAATAAAAATCCTAAAAAAGTATTTAAGAAATTGGCCGATAAACTAGACTAGATAGCATTGTAGTGGTGAGTCTGTGAGGAAATGAGAAATTTTGAACTTTTTATAGACTTAAGGGTATTTTAACTAAATAACATACGCTTCTAAAGAAGATAATTCTTATTTTCCGTACATCCTTTTAAAACCCACCCAGAAAATGAAGAAACTCATTGAAACATTCTATATAGGTCTAAGTGAACTTGATGCCGATAAAATGGTATCCTGTTATCATGAAGATGTCGTTTTTGAAGATCCCGGTTTTGGAATACTAAAAGGAGATCGTGCCAAAAGCATGTGGCGTATGCTTTGCAAAAATGCAAGAAATTTTAGCGTAGCGGTTTCTAACGTTGAAGCCAATGATCAAACCGGATCTGCACATTGGGAAGCCTGGTATACTTTTAGCAAAACAGGAAGGCCTGTTCACAATAAAATTGATGCTCAGTTCGAATTCAAAGATGGTAAAATCATAAAACACACCGATCATTTTAACCTGCATCGATGGGCATCGCAAGCCCTTGGCTGGAAAGGAGTATTGCTTGGCGGCACACGTTTTTTTAAGAAAAAGCTCATTTTACAAACCAATAACATATTGGATAAATTTATAGCTAATTAATGCTTACAAACAAGCTATGAAAGAGCTAATCAAAACTTTTTATACCTCATTAAACAATCATGATATCGATACTATGATATCCTGTTATCACGAAGATGTGATTTTTGAAGACCCTATTTTTGGAAGACTAGAAGCTAATAAAGTCAAAAAAATGTGGTATTGGCTTTGTGAGAATGGAAAAGACCTTACTGTTCAATTTTCAGATATACAGGCCGATGATCAAAAAGGATCTGCATATTGGGAGGCCCGATATACTTTTGGCAAAAGAAAAAGACTTGTTCTTAACCGAGTCAATGCCTCCTTCGAATTTAATGACGGTAAGATTATAAAACATACAGATCACTTCAATTTAAAACGTTGGGCTTCTCAGGCTATGGGTTGGAAAGGAAAAGTTGTAGGTGGTAGTACCTATTTCAGAAAAAAAATACAACATAGATCTAATCGATTGCTCGATAAATTTCAAATAAATTGATAAATCATTATCATGAAAACTTTAGAAATCACACAACCCCTCGTCTCTGTTTCCTGGCTATCAAAACATCTGGATCACCCCGATTTGGTAATTCTGGATGCCACCATCAAAAAAGTAACCTCAAAAGACAATGCTCAAACTTCAGCTTTTCAGATAAAAAATACCCGTTTTTTTGATATCAAAAACACCTTTTCAGATAAAAACACCGATGTGCCAAATATGCTTCCCAGTCCAGACGCTTTTACCGAAGCCTGCAGAGCAATAGGCATTAGTTCGCATCATAAAATCGTGGTATATGACAAATTAGGGATCTACTCCAGCCCTCGGGTATGGTGGATGTTCAAAGCTATGGGGCATAAAAACATTGCGGTACTTGATGGTGGATTTCCTGCCTGGCAAAACGCTGACTTACCTTGTGAAACAGAAAGGCCTGCTAAAAAAGCTATAGAACAAGGAAATTTTGAAGCAACTTATAACCCTGCTCTGGTAACCAATGCAGAAACTGTACTCAATGAGATACACAATAAAGAGATCCTTATCCTGGATGCCCGTTCATCAAGTAGATTTACCGCCAAAGAACCCGAACCCAGGGCCGACCTGAAGGGAGGCCATATCCCAAAATCGATGAATTTACCTTATACTAAAGTCATGAAAGATGGAAAAATACTTCCTGCTTCAGAATTAAGAGACATCTTTAAAAATTTCAATATAGAAAATAAAAAACTGATCTTTAGCTGCGGATCGGGAATCACTGCGTGCATCATTATGCTGGCAGCCGAGCTGGCAGGATATCACAATGTATCGATTTATGATGGGTCCTGGAGTGAATGGGGCCAGTTGGATGGTGTGCCTGTCGAATGTTGATTATTAAAAATATCACTATAATGAGTCTCCTCTCTCTCGAGGGGACATTAATACATGTAAAAAAGTAAATGCTATACCTTGAACTCTTATTTAAAAAGAAATTTCTTTTCATTTTTATCCCGATCTTATTGTTTTATTTTTCTGCTAAAGCACAGGACTTCAAATTTAACTTAAACGACTTTTATACAGACAATCCCGAATTAGATTGTATGGTTGATTCTATTTACAGTTCTCTTTCAGATAAGCAAAAAGTAGCCCAGATGATCATAAGCTGTACAGGAGAATTGGGTAAACCCGAAGCTATAGTAAAGCAACTTGCTAAAGATGATATTATTGGCGGTGTGGTTTTCCTGAAGGGAAATAAGCAAACACATACTCAAACCATCAATGAACTGAATGTAATTTCAGAAAAGAATAAAACGCTTCCACTTTTATTCAGTATGGACGCAGAACCCAGTTTGTTTAGTAGCAGGATCAAAGGTGCTCAACATGTAGGTAAAACTATTGATATCAAGACCGAAGCACAATCTGATGCTGTGGTGTATATTATTAATAGCGAACTCAAAGAAATTGGGGTACATCACAACTATGCTCCTGTGTTGGACATTAGCCCGGATAATGAAGCCATCAAATCCCGAAGTTATGGAAGCAACAAAGACTCTGTGATCAATCTGGCCAATCGTTTTATAAAGTGCACACAGGAAGGGGGAATTATTGCTACGGCAAAGCATTTTCCCGGTCACGGACTCGTAAAAGGAGATACTCACAAGCAAAGCGTATATATCGATGGTGCCTTGCAGGAAGCAGATAATTACAAACCCATTATCGCCGATGGGGTATTATCGATTATGGTTGCTCACATCACAGTTCAAAATAATGAAACCTTTGGTACACACGGTTTACCTTCCAGCTGTTCACGAAGGATTATTACCGATTTATTAAAAGACGGGATGTGTTTTGAAGGTATTGTGATCTCTGACGCCTTGAATATCATGAAAGCCGTTACAATTTTAGACAATGCGCCTTTACAGGCCTCCAAAGCAGGGTGCGATATGATATTGATGCCACAGGATGAAGAAAAAACTATGAAATCAATACTCACCGAAATGAAAGCTGATGATGACTATAATGAGCAGATAATGCAATCTGTAAAGAAGATTTTACGCCTGAAGCTTTGTGCGGGAGTGATGTAATAGATATTGATTGATATGATAATGAATTAAAGGAGGCAGAGCCTGCCTGGATCGGCAAACAGACCTCGGGGAATTCTATTGATTAAATTTTTAGAAGATAAACACCATGAATACTAAAAAAGGACTCTCCTTATGGCATCAATTTGTAAGCAATAGAGACACATCTAGGTTAGGCGATCTTATCGCAGATGATGCGGTATTACATTCGCCTGTAGTATGGACACCACAAAAAGGTAAGAAAATCGTAAGTGTTTATCTTACAGCCGCTGCTAGTATTATTGCCAACGACCATTTTAAATATGTGCGGGAAGTGACCAACAATGAACACAGTATATTAGAATTTGCTACAATCATCGATGGTGTTACTGTAGAGGGTGTAGATATGCTCACTTTTGATAAAGAAGGAAAGTTAATAAATATCAAAGTGATGATACGCCCCTTAAAAGCAATACAAATGGTACATCAAAAAATGGGTGAGTTTTTAGAACGTATGAAAAAGGGATAAAGTACTAATGTAGTGTCTGGTCGGAAATAGACGATTTTTATAATTTGAATTATTTTTGATGGGATTGTAATTTGGTTCTTAATGCTGCATAAAAATCTAAAGCGGCCTCCCTGGCGGTAATATGATTATTTAGGTCGACTCTTGTCGCATACATATCCGAAACTTTATAATACCATTCCCACAAAGTGTCGGTTCGATTTGTAAAACCCATTAAGGATAGGATCGCAGTGCCCAGTTCTATACTAAAAAAAGAAGTATCAAAACCTACCGCGCTTAGCTGATTTATAAACCTCATACCCAATAATTCATTCCTGATCAAAAACAAGATCAAATCCTGATGGGTAGATAACTGAAAATACGGAAAGTCTTTAGGTTCTGGCTTCATTCTTAAAATATTCGAGTATTACTTATGCCCAAACTACACATTAGACCAGTAATGTATAATGAAGGTTAAAAAGGCTACAGGATTTGTTGGGTAGGAAAAATCTAATCCTGAAGCTTGATAACGTAGTTTAAAATTCGTTTTTTGATGTTACATCTATACAACTTACATCAACAAAAATATGTTTTTCTGCTATTTCTTTAATGTTCTGCGATATGCTGCTTTTTCTTCGGCGACTTTAAGTAATGCTGGCGAACAATTCATTTCATAGATCTGTTTGGCGAGACGATCGCTTACATATTCATCATGCAATTCTTCTATACTCAAGCCAAAAATCATTGCCAATTTAGAGAGTCTTTTTTCATCAAAATCGCGTTTTCCGTTTTCAATTTTGCTCAGATTTGCTGAGTCCAGATCCAATTGAGCAGCTAGTTGCGTCAACGTAAGCCCTTCTTTTGTTCTCAACAATCTAATATATTCTCCAAAGGTTTCTTTCATTTGACTTGTCGTATTTTGACAAATTTATGAATTTTTGTGAAACTTTACACAGCTACTTTCAAAATATCTTTCAAAAACCGGCAAATATCCCCTTATTTTAACTTTTTATTCTAAAATTGGTACCCTTCAAGTTTAGTATCTTTCTTCCTTCAATCAAAAAGCTTTATGATGATCAAATCGATTTTACTTTCAATCTTCTGTTTGTATTTCTTTACTTTTATCACTTATGCACAGGAGGCTTACTTCACTGCCCACCCTACTCTTACTCCCGATGGGCAGGCGATCATATTTAATTATGATGGTGATTTATGGAAAGTTTCTGCTCAGGGTGGCGAAGCCACAAGGCTTACCGGCATGCAGGGTGATGAAACTTTACCCAATGTTTCTCCAGATGGCAAGTGGCTTGCCTTCACCGCTACTCAATACGGTAACAAAGATGTGTATGTGATGCCAATGCAAGGAGGAAAAATCCGTCAGCTCACTTTTCACGACGGTTTTGATGAGGTGGATAGCTGGTCCTGGGATTCCCAAAAAATATACTTTACCTCTTCCAGAGAAAACCGTTTTAGTGGATATGAGATTTCCATTTCCGGCGGAACGCCGAAACGATTGTTTACCCACTATTTCAACACTGTTCATAATGTAGTTCCACATCCAAATACAGGAGAAATTTTCTTTAACGAAAGTTTGGAAAGTAAACGATCTACCCGAAAACGGTATAAAGGAGATTATAATCCTGATATAAAATCTTATAATCCACAAACCAAAACATATAAAGAATATACCACATATCGCGGAAAAGACTTTTGGGTCACTATAGATAAAAACGGTACGCTATATTTTGTTTCAGACGAAGGCAATGGAGAATATAACCTCTATACTTTTAAAGACGGAAAGAAAACAGCGCTTACCAAATTTGATACCTCTATACAAAGACCTCGTGTAAGCGCCAATGGAGAAAAGGTGGTTTTTGCCAAAGACTATCAAATTTATCTGTATGATGTAGCCACCGCCACCACCAAAAAAGTTCTGATAAGTATCTATCTCAACAACACTTTGGGTAAAACTCAGGATTTTGAAGTGAAAGACCATATTTCCTATTTTGATATTTCTCCCGACAATAAAAAAATAGCTTTCGTTTCAAGAGGAGTATTATTTGTTTCAGACACCAAGGGCAAATTTGTTCGCCAAATCCCCACCAATCCCAAAGAACGTATCGTCGAGGTAAAATGGCTCAAAGATAACCGCACATTATTATACAGCCAGACCGTTAACGGATACCTTAATCTATTTACTATTGCCGCAGATGGAAAAGGAAATGCAAAACAGATTACTGCAGATTCCCGAAATAATGTAAGCCTTGAAATAAGCCCAGATCGTTCTCTAATTACTTATATAAGTGGAAGAGATGAGTTACGACTTCTCGATTTGCAAACTCTGAAGAGTAATACCGTTACAAAAGATGAATTCTGGGCATTATATCCCCCTCAAATCAGATTTTCTCCCAATAGCCAGTATATTCTTTATAATGCTATGCGCAATTTTGAAAATGATCTCTTGACCTATCATATCCCTTCAAAAAAAGTAGTAAACTTAAGTCAAACAGGGGTTCCCGAAAATGATCCTTTCTGGTCTCCCGACGGCAAATATATTTATTTTAGCTCCAACCTTACACAGCCAGGTTACCCCTATGGCTTAAGAGAAGCTCATATTTATCGCATGGCATTAGATAAATATGAGGATCCTTACACCTCTAAAGAATTTGAAGAATTATTTGTAGAAGAAAAAAAAGAGGACAAAGACCAAAAGAAAAAAGAAGAGGATAAAGAAAAAACTGAAAATATAAAAATCAATATTAACGAAAAAGGGTTGATGGATCGCCTGGAGCGAATAAGCCCTGCTTTTGGATATCAGGATCTTGTGCACCTCATCAAGGATAAAGAAACGACCTATGTGTATTATCTTTCAAACCATGATGAAGGAGATACAAAATTATGGAAAACAACGATTAAACCTTTCGATAAAAACAAAACTGAAAAAGTTGATGATACCAAAATATCTGGATATCATATCGTTTCAGCCAAGAAAAGCCATTATATTTTATTGAAGGGCAATATGTATACCCTTGATATTGAAAATAATAAGACCAAAAAGATTGAAATAGATTTCAAATTCAGAAAAACGTTGTCTGAAGAGTTCATGCAGATGTTTCGGGAAGCCTGGGCCGGTTTTGAAGAGAATTTCTATGATGGTAATTTTCATGGAGAAGACTGGAAAAAACTCAAGGATCAATATGCTGCCTTTTTACCGTATATTAATAATCGTTCGCACCTCAGAATATTGTTTAATGACATGTTGGGTGAGTTGAACACTTCTCACGTTGGGTTTCGTTCTACTGGTAAAGAAGAAAAGAAGTTTTATAAAACCCACACCCTGGCAACCGGGATTGTTTTTTCAAGAAAAGATCCATATGTTGTAGAAAGAATCATTACAGATAGCCCTGTTGATGTAGCTAATAAAAACATACTTCCTGGGGATCGACTGATCGCTGTAAACAATCAAAAAATTGATCCTAAAAACAATCGGGAAATGTATTTTAACCAACCCTCTCTGGATAAAGAAATACAATTAACTCTGGATCGCAAAGGGCAAAAAATACAAATAGAACTGCATCCTATTTCATCAGGTGATTTGCGAAGCTTGCTGTATGATGAATGGGTAGATCAAAACCAAGCTTATATAGATCAAAAAAGCGACAAAAAGATTGCTTACGTGCACATGAAAAATATGGGTCGGGGTCAACTGAATAATTTTAAGAAAGAAATGGTTTCTGAAGGACATAAAAGAGAGGCGTTAATTCTGGATCTACGCAACAATACCGGAGGAAATGTACATGACGAAGTACTACAGTTTTTATCTCAAAAACCCTACCTGCAATGGAAATACAGAGACGGCAAACTTACCTCACAACCCAATTTTGCCCCGGCTGCCAAGCCCATTGTATTGCTGATCAATGAGCAGTCTTTGAGCGATGCAGAGATGACCTCGGCAGGGTTTAAACAATTGGGATTAGGTAAAATTATAGGAACAGAAACTTACCGATGGATCATTTTTACCTCGAGCAAACGCCTGGTAGATGGATCCCATTATCGTTTACCAGCATGGGGTTGCTATACACTGGATGGTAAAAATCTGGAAAAAACAGGAGTTACGCCGGATATTTATATAAAAGAAACCTTCGAAGATCGTTTGGAAGACCAACAACCACAATTGGATAGTGCTTTGTCTGAAATCATGAAGCAATTAAGAACTAAGTAACTGTTTCTATATATGAGTTACTATCAAACCTCATGGGTTTTTAATACCGGTGTAGTGTAGTAAACAGCGTACATCTTTATAATTTGTCCAAAACGGACAATATTGTATTAACAAGGTATTTGTACCTTGTCTAAAATGTAAATACATGGGTAATCCTACTCAACTAGATCGATATAAATCTTTGATGGATTTTTTGGATAAAAAATTCAAAGAAGATATTACCATTAAAGATATCGAAGATGTTTCTTATTACTCCTACAGAAACATAAATCGTATATTTCTTGCCCTGCATCATGAAACCATTGGAAAATACATAAAGAGAATAAAGCTTGAGAAAGCAGCTCAATATCTTAAATATTCGGATACCACTATATCGGATATCGCTTTTAATGTGGGATATAGTGATATTGCAGCCTTTAGTAAAGCTTTTAAAAACCAATTTAATTGTTCGCCCTCTCAATTTAGAGAAACACAAGAGCTCAGGTATAAAATAGTTCAAAAGGTGAGCTCTCCCCCTAAAGGAGATCAAAGCCCTTCTCTTAGTTTTGAAATTGAAGAATTACCTAGCCTTGATATTTTATACTTAACATATCATGGTGCGTTTGATGATATAAAAGCTATAAAGCAAACCTGGGAACAGTTAGTAGATTATGCCCTCAAAAAGAACATATTAGATAATGACACCATCTGTCTGGCAGAGGTATTAGACGATAATGAAATTACAGATAGTGTACATTGCCGTTATAATGCGGGTATTGTTGTAGAAATGCCACTGAAATTTGAGGTAGAAGGGCTCTTTAGAAGCAAAACTATAGCCCCACAGAAATATGCAAAGTTCCTTCATAAAGGTAGTCATGAAGATTCGCTACTTACCTATGACTACATATATTCTAATTGGATCGTAGATATTCAACTAGAATTAGCAGACAAACCTACCTTAGAGTTTTTTCTTAATGATGAGGATGATACCCCTTCAAACGAATTACTTACAGAAATTTATATCCCTGTTAAATAGTAGATTGTCCAAAATTGACAAACACGACTCTTGGTTTTGCTTTTACTTTTGTCTAATAAATAAAACTATGGGTGATCTAACATTTCAAAAACATTGGTGCCTGGGAATATTAGGCTTTATTGGCTTCTATAAATTTCACTATGTAATTGATTATTTTCAAGGCCAAGGGTCTTTATGGGATCTGTTAAACCTATTATGGCTCTTCTGGTTTTTATGCTTTTTCCCAAATAAAAAACAACATTAGAATGACTATAGAAGAAATTATCGGGCTTTTTGAAACCTCAGAAATACTAACATATGTTGGCTATTTCTTTATTCTTAATATTTCGCTTGTCATTTTCGAAATTTTACTAGATCTTTCTACGTCCAAAAAAAGACGTTGGAAAGATACCGGAGCCAATATTATGATCTTTTTCATAGGACAGGTATTAGAGAAAACGGTGTTTGGTTCTATTGGGATTATTTGCCTGTTGCCATTTTATTATATTACTCCGTTTGAGGTCCCAATGACTCAATGGACCTGGATATTAAGTCTTGTGGTAGCCGACTTTACCTATTATTGGATGCATCGCATTGAGCATGAGCATAGAATTTTGTGGGCAAATCACAGCGTTCATCATTCATCTGAAGATTATAATCTCACCGTTTCTATGCGTTTAAGTATTATAGAAAGTGCCATTGAGTGGATCTTTCTTATTCCCATGATCTTAATTGGATTTAATCCGTTTCAGGCAATAATATCACTACTTTTTGTAGCACAATACCAAACTTGGATACATACAGAAAGAATTGTCAAACTAGGATGGTTGGATGAGGTGTTCAATACCCCTTCGGTACATAGAGTACACCATGGGTCCAATAATAAATATTTGGATAAAAATTATGGCGGTATCCTTATACTTTGGGATAAATTATTCGGTACTTTTCAAAGAGAAGAAGAGAAAGTTGTCTATGGTTTAACCAAAAATATTAATACCAACAACCCAATTTCCATCAATTTTATTGAATACAATAATATTTTGAAAGATATAAAAAGATGCAGAACCTGGAAAGATCGGTTTAAGATCGTCTTTGGGAACCTTATTTGGAAGCCTATTTATTTCGAACAGCATAAAGAAAACAAATGATAACAACAATAGCTAATCAACTCGTGAAATTACTAAGAGATAAAAGGTTTGTAGATGCTCAGGAACAATTGTTCGCAGAAGATGCAATAAACCAAGAGCCTGAAACATTTAAAGAAAGATCAGTATTTGGATTAAAGGCTATGATTCAAAAAGAAAAGAGATTTTTGTCAACTATAAAGCAATGGAATCATTTTGAGGTTTCAGAACCTTTAATAAGCAGAAATCATTTCAGCATTAGGATGATGACAGATGTTCTATTAACAAATAATCAAAAAGTGTGTATTGATGAAATTATAGTTTATGAAGTAGCTAATGATAAAATAATCAAAGAACAATTCTTCTATTCATAAAACCCTTAAACCACCTCAAACAACTTCCCTGGCAAGGGTTTAATTACTCCTTTAAGTTCCATAGTAAGTAAGGTAGAAGCCACTTTGAATGTAGGGATCTGGCATTGTAACGCAATTACATCCAATACCTCTTTTCCGTTATCATTTAAAAAATTATAAATCTTTTTTTCATCACCTTCTAGCTCTACAAATAATTGTTTTTGTACTTCTGGTTGTTGTTTCTCTTCAAGCTCCCAATTGAGCATATAGATCAGATCGGCGGCACTGGTAAGCATATGTGCACGCTGTGTTTTGATCAACATATTACACCCTTTACTTAAAGGGTCATGTGCCCGCCCGGGCACGGCAAACACATCGCGGTTATAGGAATTAGCAATTTCGGCAGTAACCAGAGAGCCTCCTTTGTCTGCACTCTCGATTACTACGGTAGCCTCACTAAGCCCTGCGATGATGCGGTTACGACCCAGGAAATTCTTGCGATCAAAGGTATCTGTACTCCAGAAATCAGTAAAAAACCCTCCGTTTTCTTCAATCTGGGTTACGTATTTTTTGTGTGCTTTAGGATAAATTTGATTCAAACCATGAGCCAAACAACCCACCGTCTGTACATTGTGTTTCACCGCAGCACGTTGCGCAGTGATATCTACCCCATATGCAAAACCGGAGACAATAACAGGATCTATGGGAGCCAGCGTTTCTATCAATTCTTCACAAAACTGCACCCCATACCTGGTTACCTGTCGAGTTCCCACGATACTGAGTATCTTTTTGTGTTTTAAGTCTATATTACCGCTACTAAACAATACCACGGGGCCATCGATGCAATGTTTTAATTTTTCTGGATAATCTGGTTGATCATATACCTGGTAATTGATATGGTTTGCTTCGATAAACTTCAGTTCATTTTCTGCTGCTTTGCGATGCCCTGGATTGTGCAGGTCTTTGATCTTTATGGTTCCTATGCCATCAATTTTGAGCAGAGCACTTTTTTTCTCTTTAAGCACTGCTTCAGGTGAGCCAACTTCCCGTATTAATTTTTTGATAGAGTTGTCCCCCAGGTTAGGTACTTTTTTAAGGGTGAGTAAAGCCAGAAGTTTTTCGATGGTCATTAAAAAAGTTATTGAGTTATTTGAGAATTATACAAATATATAGTCATTTTATGAGTGAACTCATTTGAACTCTTACTTTTTGCTGCAAATTTTGCTTTCCTGCTGGCAGTCAGGTTAGATCCGGTAGGCGGGTTGTGTCTTAATTTTGAGCTAGAAACAAAAAAATCAAAACTGTTAATAAATTCAGAAACTATAGTTTTAATGACTTTCATTTTTTTATACCTTTGAGTAGATTAAATCATATCATAGAATTGCATATTTTAGAAGGGGGCAATGAATAACACAGTCAAATACATTAGTGAATTATTATATAGATACGAATGTGTAATTCTACCAGGTTTTGGCGCGTTTTTAACAAGGCGTCAACCTGCTACCATACAAGAAACGACTCATTCGTTTTACCCTCCTAAAAAACTGGTTTCTTTTAACCGCCAATTGCAAAATAACGATGGTTTACTGGCCAATTATATCGCTTCTGCAGAAAACATTTCCTATACAGATGCCGTCGCCAAAATTCAGCGATATGTGTTATCGCTTAACGAAAAGATGGCTCTGGGAAAGCGAGTTGAGTTAGAAAACATCGGTGCATTTTTTACTTCGGTAGAAAACACTTTACAATTTGAGCCTTTGCAGGAAGTAAATTACCTTACCGAGGCTTTTGGCCTTACTACTTTTGTTTCTCCGGCTATCCAGCGCACTATCGAAATAAAGCGTGAAATATACAAGGAAGAAGTTGAAGCCATTGAAGAAGTAGTGCCTCTGACTTTCACCCCCGAAAAACGCCGTGAGCGCCCTTATTTGCAATATGCAGCTGTTGCGGCAGTCGTATTGGGAATCGGTGGGTTTTTTGGTTTAAAACAAATTAGTGATAATACGATAAGTTATAACAATCAGGAGTGGCAAAAAGCCAATCAGGAAATCGAAAACAGAATTCAGGAAGCTACCTTCGAGATCTCAAACCCGCTACCGGCGATCAATCTGAATATTATAAAAGAAGCAACCGAAGAAAATACCAATCCCTCATCTTCAGAAGCTGAAGTTTCATTCGGAAAATACCATATCATAGCCGGTGCTTTCAGAATAGCATCCAACGCCGATAAAAAAGTTCAAAAACTTAAAAATCAAGGATTTGATGCTCATCTTATAGGAGCAAACAAATACGGGCTTCATCAAGTAGTATATAAAAGCTATGAAAATCGATTAGAAGCATTGCGGGCGCTACGAAAAATTAAAAAAGAACAAAGCCCCAGAGCCTGGTTACTCGTTAAAGAGTTATAATTTATTGTTTTTAGGTTTCTGGTCCTCATCAAGTGCATAAAAAATCTGTTTTTATGTGAGAATATCATCCCAAACCTTACTGGAATATTTCTAACATCACCTACTGCCCTTGTGGTATTTATCTACCTGTTTTAAAAATCCTTCATTAGATCGATTGTTTTTTGTGTGCTAAAAAATTCATTTACTCAAATTTGAATGTCCGCAATAACTCAAGTACTCATTTTCTCATATAATCATTCACGCATTACTTTATTACCTACTATCTTTACCAAAAAATTATAATTTCTATGGAAGCGAAAACGCCTTCAGCATCAATTGCTATTCTTACCGACCTGGTATTGCCTAGTGAAACAAATCCACTTAATAACCTTTTTGGAGGAGAGCTATTAGCCCGTATGGATCGTGCTGCGAGTATTTCTGCGGGAAGACATTCCAGAAGAATTGTGGTTACGGCTTCGGTAAATCATGTGGTGTTTAGTAAGGCTATCCCATTAGGTAGTGTGGTAACCGTCGAAGCAAAAGTTTCCAGAGCTTTTAGATCTTCTATGGAAGTTTATATAGACGTTTGGGTAGAAGATCGCCAGAGTGGTGACAAAACCAAGGCCAATGAAGCTATTTATACCTTTGTGGCTGTAAATGAAACCGGAAATCCGGTGGTCGTGCCTCCTATCAAACCCGAAACCAAGCTCGAAAAACAGCGTTTTGATGCAGCGCTACGCCGCAAACAACTCAGTCTGGTACTTGCCGGTAAAATGAAACCGGACGATGCTACAGAACTCAAAGCATTATTTATGTAATGAAAAGAGAAAAGAAAATCATATTGTCGGTTATCATTGCATTGGTGGGCCTGATCCTTATGCTTGTCTTATTTTTGCGTTTGCGTTATGGAGGTGGAGATGAATATCACAACTTCTCTACCGAGCCCCGGTATGATGACTCACAGTTGGATAGCTTTTGAAGAACCTATCGGCAACGTAGCTGCCGATAAAGATACCTCACAAACGTCACAGGTGTATTTTTTACTATTCACCCCGAGAGTTGCCCCGAAACCAACAAGCTCATGGAAATTATTAAATGGTTTGAAACAAGCTTAGTCAATATCCTTTTTACTGTAGCGTATCCAATATCTAAAGAGGCTTCCTCATGAATTTTTTTGGAGGAAAGCAACGGGTTTTCCTTTACAAAATTGAGAATTTCTCTTTCTTTACTATTCATCATTTTACATTGTAGATACATTTTAAAGCTCAATCCATAAGGTAAATATAGCTCAAAAACCATATTATGAGCTTAAATCTCTTGTATTTTGAGCTTTAATTCTGAGAAAAGGCCTAATACCTACATAAATTATATCCTAATTTCTATCACATCCTGTAAATCCAGCTTTGCGGATTGAGTCTTTTGGCATTTTGATAGATCAGGAATTTCATAATCGCTCTGCCTGTGGTGGGATTGGTGCGCACTTGCCCTATCGATTGCTTGGTAGCAACTTTCTGGCCTTCTTTGACCGTAATATTTTCAATATTATAATAGGTAGTGATATAATTACCATGCCGTATCTGTACCAAACGACTAGCTCCTTTTAGTTTTTGGATTGCGATGACCTCGCCTTCAAAAATGGCTCTCGCTTTTTCTCCTGCCCGTGTTTCGATTTCCACTCCGCTACTATTGATTTGTATATTGGGAAGCGTAGGATGTGGCTGACGGCCAAACTTTTTGGTCACTCTTCCTGTTCCCACTGGCCAGGGTAATTTTCCTTTGTTGGTGGTGAAGTTATCTGCCAGTATTTTGGCTTCTGCCGTTAAGGCAAAGGTGGTAGCCGATCCCTTTTTGGTAACTTTCTTACCTGCTTTTTTATTTGCCTTGGCAATGGCTTCTCTAATCAGCTTCTCTATCGCTTTATCAATGGCACTGGCCTGCTCCTCTTTTTGCTTAATCTGCTTGGTATATCTACCTTGCTTTTTCCTGATTGAAGCCATCAATACCTGCTGTTCTTTTTTTTCTTCCTGAAGTTTTTGCTGTGCCTCCCGGTTTTCGGCAACAAGTGTCTGCTTATCTTCTTTTTGTTTAGACAGGTCCCTGTTTAAAGTCTGAAGCTCCTGGGTATTTCTTTCTATATGATCGGCCTGTTCTTTGCGATGTTCATTATACTGTTTCATATACTGCAATCGCTTATAGGCCTGTGCAAAGTCTGCCGAAGAGAGTAAAAACATAATTCTACTCTGTTGGGATTTACTTTTATACGATTTTGAAATCATTCTTGCATAATCCTCTCTTAGTACTTTAAGCTCTTTGCGATATACATCTATTTTTTTAAGATTTGTGTTGATCTCGCGAGTTAATAGATTGGCTTGTTGATTGGTAATTTTTATAAGGTTTTGTCGTGTGCTGATCTGTGAGTTGATCGTTTCTACCTCATCCAGCACCGAACGTTCTTTGAGTTTATTATTTTCCCGCAATTGTTTCATTTGCTCGATCTCTTCTCTAAGGCGCTGTCGTTCTTCTTCAAGCTGTTGTTGTTTGGTACTTTGAGAAAAAGACGGTGCACAAACCAATAATAAACCAATCAAGTATGTACATTGTAAAACCTTCATTGAATTGTAACCTCCTTATATCCTGATGGTATTTTAAACGGAAAACTCACCCGTGCATTGTAATCTACCGTTTTATATTCTATTGTGATCGTGGTTCTTTTTTGTTCCTGCAGGGCTTCAATATAAATTTCTTTGGGGAAATCCTGGTTTCCGACTTTTTGGTAGCTTTGGTAATTGATGGTTAAATTCCGGTTTTCTATAGGTTGTTTTAGCTGTTGAGAGAACATCTTGAAAGTATCGTGACGAATTAAAAACAAGCGTTCGAAAAGGGCTAGTTCTGCTTTTGGCCAAAGCTGATATGCCTGATCGGCAATCGATGATTTATATTTGTCTTCTCTTAGATTAAAAAGTGCCTGCCCCAGTAACATTTGCTGTACTTTATGAAAATCCAGTGCAGTACCCAACCACTCACTTAGTACTTTAAAATCCCCTTCAAAATAGGTGTTATCTATTTTCTCGTAGTAGCTTACTTTCTCTGGGGTGATCAACGCCTTGGCCAGCGTAATTCCCAACATTTTGACACTTACCCAAATCGTCTTGTCTTTTTCAAAGCGAAAGGTAGCAATGGGGCTAAAAGACTGTTTGCCATCGTCATATTTTACTTTTACCCGGGCGTTAAGGGTTTCAAAATTAAAAGATCGATTATAGTGATTGGCAATAATCTTTTCTGTGTTTAATTTTTTTATTCCCGATGCGCTCACTGCTTTGGTTCCTTTACAGGAATGAAGCATTATCATAGAAAAACATAACAGACACCATATTCTACTCATGAACCCTTATGATTTTTTCTGAAGTTGAATTGCTTTTTCCTGATATTCTGAAGCTTTGGTACTATCTCCCAATTTTTGATAGGCTTCACTAATTTGTATATAAAAATCAGATTCCATTTTCTGATTATCTATCACATAATCTATCCCCAAGGTTAAGATTTCGACAGCTTTTTCTGCTTTTTCAAGTTGAATAAGGGATACCCCATTTACCAAATAGAAAATAGGTTGGGCAGGATACATTTCTATTGCTAATTCGCTTCCGGCCTCGGCTTTTTCATATCGTTTTAAATCAAGTTGCAATAGCAGGATTCTCTTTAACAATCCAAAATCATTTGCATTACTTTTTATTCCTCTTTCATAAAAGTTCAGCGCCTGCTCCTTCTGCTCCTTTTTATAGTAGTGATGTCCCAATTCTGTATAAACCTTCGAATCATTCTGACCCCCGGAGAGTAGTGAAATAACCTCTGTTAATTGAGACTCATATTGTGGATTCTTTTCTAAAAAAACCAGGAAATCATTAATTACTTTGTATTTGGAATCTGTATCTACTTTATTGCTTCTCAAAGTGATTTTCATGGAGTTAATCGCTTTGTCGGTTTGATTATCCTCCAAATAAAATTTATACAATGCAAGATGTACCAATTCTGATTTTGGGCTTTTCTTCAATAGCCGTTTAGCGGTCTCAAACGCTTTTTCTTTTTGGTCATCCTGACTATAAAGGTAAATCAGGTTCAGGTAGTTTTGCTCTATATTAGGTTTCTCTTTGATCTTCTGCTCTAACTTGGTGATCTGGTTGTTTGGATCTGTAATTTTTGAAGCTATTCGCATTCGCAACTGTTTACGATAGGCATCGGTTCCCATCTCTTCATTTAATTCATCCAGCACCGTTAAGGCATCATCATATCGTTTTTCAAGAAAATATAAATTCGCCAATTGCTCTTTAAACATCGTATTAAAAGTTACTAACTTCTCTACAACCCCAATAGACTCTTTATACTTACGTTGTTTAAAATACACATCAAACAGTAGTTCTAAAACATATCGTTCGTCTGGTTTGGATTTTAGTACTTTCTTAAAATTATCCTCTGCTCTTTGAAATTGTTTTATCTCTAAATAATTCTTCCCCAATTCTAAATACAAATATTCTGGTTTAGGATCAATCTCTATACATTTTTCCAGCGCTTCTATTGCCTTATCATAGTTGGTAATTGCTTTTTGTTTTAGTGCTTCAAAAAAGTTCTCCTGAAACTCATCAGAAATATCCCCAAGATCATCGATATTAATTTCTTGTTTGGGTTCTATCTCTTGAGAAAAGGCATGACTATTTCCTATTCCGAAGAACATCCCTAAAAAGCAGATATATTTCCAATACTTAATCATAAAATTCTCTGAAGCAACTTTACCTCATCACAAATTATTCCAAAATAGAGTAATCTCCAATACTTATTGTAGTGAAGTTTCCATCATAAATAGCGTTGTTACCTATCATAGCATTGTCTAAGTTAGCATTTTTTATGACAGTTTGGGTCTGAACCAGACTATTTTTGATGGTAGAATTCTCAATTACACATCCTTTACCAATAGAAACGTTGGGTCCTATGGTTGCATTGTGTAACGTTACATTTTCGCCTATGTAGCAAGGTGGGATGATGGTAGCATTTTCCTGAATAACAGAGTCACTTACCAATTTTTCACCATCTTTTTCTAAAAAACATAGCATCCTAGAATTGGTTTCTACCGTTACGTTTTTGTTTCCGCAGTCCATCCATTGGTCTACTTGCCCGGTAACAAAAACCCTTCCGTCGGCCATCATTCTTTTGATACCATCATTAATCTGATATTCTCCCCCGTTGATGATATTGTTATCCAGAACATACTGAAGTTCATTTTTAAGTACTCCTACATCTTTGAAATAATAGATTCCTATTACCGCCAAATCTGAAATAAATTCCCGTGGTTTTTCTACCAACTCTACAATCTGGTTTTTATCATTTAATTTTACAACCCCGTAAGCTTCAGGCTTATCGACTTGTTTCACCCAGATCACAGAGTCTGCTTCTTTATCCAGGTTAAAATCTGCTCTGATCAGCGTATCTGCATAGGCAATTACTGCCGGCCCAGATAGCGATTCTTTGGCACACATAATGGCGTGGCCCGTGCCCATGGGTTGGTCCTGTCTGTAAATTGATGCTTTGGCACCCAGACTCTCGGCCAATGCTGTTAAACTTGCAACGATATCATCCCCAAAAAAAGCAGGTTCTCCTAATATGAATGCTATTTCTTCTATGGGTTCTCCTAATACCTTTGCTATGTCAGATACCAAACGATGTACAATAGGTTTTCCCGCTACCGGAATTAAGGGTTTAGGAACAGTAAGTGTATGAGGCCTTAGTCTGGAACCTCTTCCTGCCATGGGTACGATGATTTTCATGTATTGCTTATTATTTTTTAGTTTGTCTATTTTTACATACCTCATGCCCCTCTTCAAAGAGGGAATTAGAATATTTTGATTTTTATTTGTAAGCCAATTTATCTATAGACTCTACTCTATCCCTTTTCCACTCACAGCTTCCAAAGGTAGCGCCTTCATCTCTCATACCCTATTTAACTCCTGTACTACCAAATCCCCCTGCTCCCCGAGAGGTTTCAGACAGTTCTGTAACTTCTATCCACTCTGCACGCTGATGTTTTGCTATAACCATCTGTGCGATACGTTCTCCATTTTCGATTGTAAAATCTTTATTAGAAAGATTTACTAAAATCACCCCGATCTCTCCCCGATAATCTGCATCGATGGTTCCCGGTGCATTGAGTACGGTTATTCCTTTTTTTGCTGCCAATCCACTACGTGGTCGCACTTGCGCCTCATACCCTACTGGTAATTCTATAAACAAACCTGTTTTTATAATTGCCCGTTCTAAAGGTTGTAACGTTACAGATGTTGTTATATTTGCTCTCAGGTCCATCCCTGCCGAAGCCATAGTTTCATAATGAGGCAACTCGTGTGATGATTGGTTGATGATTTTTATTTGCATATTCATTACCGTTGTCAGATAAAAGAAACAAGACCGCTTACTACATGAATCTACCTGGTTACACCAGTTAGACAGGCCAAGAGTCAAGATTTATTATTGATTTTATCTTTTTAAAATTTGTTTTAGTTCCTTCCTTTCAGAGGCGTACAAAATTACTAAAAACACAAGTAACAAAGGGATAGAAATCATATAATTACTATCAAAAATGTAAAAAGATAGTATAGAAAAACCAATAGAAAGGGTAAGATACATTCCTATCTTTTTCAAATTATACGGAATCGGGTAATATTTTCTTCCAAAATACCAGGATAATAGCATCATAGTGCCATACGCTACCAAAGTTGCAATGGCAGAGCCCAGGTAACTATACTTTGGAATTAACACAAAATTTAAAACCAGGGTGATGGTGGCTCCAACAATCGAAATATAGGCTCCAAACTTTGTTTTATCGGTGATTTTGTACCAAACCGAAAGGTTATGATAAATCCCCAGGCATAGATTTGCTAACAAAATTATAGGGACTACCACCATAGCTTCCCAATATTCGGGGTTTTTGATCATAAACTCCTTCAAAAAATCTGAAAACGTAATGACCACAATTAAAATAAATGCTCCAAAAATCACAAAGTATTGCGTGATCATTGCATAGGTTTTTGGCGCGTTTTTTTCTTTGGCATGACTAAAAAAGAACGGCTCAATCCCCATCCTGAATGCTGTTGCAAACAAGGTCATAAAGAGGGCTAGTTTATAACACGCAGCATATGCTCCAGAATCAAACAAGCCTTGCTCTTCGCCTAGCATCCATTCTAAGAGTATTTTATCAAAATGCTCGTTAATGGCAAATGCTAAACCTGAAATTAATATCGGAGTGCCATACATTATCATCTTTCTCCAGAGTTCTTTATCAAAACGATATGTAACAGTAAAGTAAAAAGGCAACATCAACAATAATGTTGCTCCGCTTGCCGCCACAAGAGACATAAATATATATTGAACTTCAAAGTTTTCTATATATATCGTTTGAAGCCACTTTATTTCTTTTGAAAGGTCTGGCAGAAAAATAAGAAAGAACACATTAAGGCTTGCATAAATAATTACATTGGTAATCTTAATAACTGAATATCGAATTGGTCTTTCCTGTGCTCTTAAACTGGCAAATGGTATAATTACTAATGCATCTAATATCAAAATCAGGATGACATATATCAAGAATTCTTTTTCAACACCAATAAGAGAGGATATAAAATCCTGCCCGGTAAATGCAAAAATTCCGAATATTAAGGTAGATACCACAATTGATATTGCAGACGTACCCGTTACTTTATCCTTGTATTGATGCAGGTTTAAAAACCTGAAAAAAGAGGTCTCCATCCCATATGCCAAAATAACATTGAAGACAATAATCCATGAGAATAAAATTGTCACTCTACCATATGATACAGGGCCATCCAGGTATTTGGTATGTACGATGACCAAAAGAAAAGACAACATACGCGGCAGCACGGTTGCCAGACCATAGATAAAAGTTTGTTTAAAGAGTTTCTGAAATATGCTCAATAGATATGATACTTATTATGGAAGTAAAAATACAATAACTTTTTGGGAGTAAAATGATTAAAAAAGATGCTTTGAAAATGATGTTGTCTTGTCTTTGAAAAAAACTGATATTCAATTAGTTACATACGGTGCTTTATTTATGATTTTTTATAGCTATGAAAACTTTTTTTTATAACTAGGAAAAACTTTTTTGGTAAGCAGGAAAAATATTTTTCCTGCTTACCAAAAATATGCCTTTGAGTTTACTTGCTTTTTTCTGTGAGATTACTATTGAAATATCTTTTCTTTCCTTCTCTCATATATTCTATAACACATTCATTACCCGCCAGCTCAAACGGTATTTTTTCTTCAATAACCGGGAGGTTGTTTTTGAATTCTTCTTTGGGATCAATGCTCATCACCAAATCTCTTTTAGGTGGATATGTATAATGGCCTATATAAACAGCCTCATTAAAGTGATGCTCTAGCTCGATTTTCTTTCCTTTAAAATAAACATACTTCAATTTTAGAGGAGTATTTTTATCGACAGGTAGGTACACCGTAAAACCCTTCTCTTTTATACCAGAATTCCATTTTTTGAAGTATGGGTTTTTAATGTGTGCAGGCGCTGTTTTATCTATTTTATAACTACTGGCACATTGTGCAAAAACTGCAAGTACTGCCAAAATACCGATTGTAGTGTATATAGTTTTCAAATGTATCATCATTGATATTTTAGCATTGAAAAACAAAATTGATACCAAAAGCTACTTATGTTGTTTTCAGTATTAATAAAAATTTCTTGAAACCGACTATCTAAAGGAGGCAGAGCCTGCCTGGATAGGCAGACAGGCCTCGAGGAATTCTTTAGATTAAAGATAGAGAATTGTGAAAGATTTTGAATAAAAAAACCTCATAAGAAAGACATCTTATGAGGTTTTTTTATTGATTACTTAGATCCCAGACTACTCCAGAATAAGTTCAACTTAACTATTCAATGCTTCTGCACCACCAACGATTTCAAGAATTTCGTTGGTAATAGCAGCTTGTCTCGCTTTATTATAAGATAATTTAAGTGCATCTCTAAGTTCTGTTGCGTTATCTGTCGCTTTATGCATTGCTGTCATACGTGCACCATGCTCTGATGCAAATGAATCACGTATTGCCTTATACAATTGTGTTTTAAGCGATTTGGGTATTAATTGCTCTACGATCTCCTCTTTTGAAGGCTCGAAGATATAATCCAAATTTACATTGTCATTTCCTGCTACAGGTACAATTGGTAAGAATTGTTCTGTAGTAACATCTTGCGAAGCGGCATTTCTGAATTTATTGTATACAACAACAATCTTATCATATGACCCACTGGTAAAATGTTGCATTAGTTCTTCTGCAATATCGGCTACATTGGCAAAAGTAAGGTCATCATACACTTCACTTTTATTAGCAACCACAATATGCGTTTTTGAAACTACATCATGAACCTTTTTGCCAATAGTTGTAAAGTCTACCTGCTTACCGACATATTCATTTTGATATAGTTCTCTTACTGCTTTTACAATATTATTATTAAAAGCACCTGCCAAACCACGATTAGAAGCAATGGCTACTACCAATACTTTATTAACTTCACGTTGTTCTGCATAGGTACTTGCACTATCTCCATCTAATGAAGCACTTAGGTTTTGTAACAACTCGGTAAGTTTGTCTGCATAAGGACGCATTGCCGTAATCGCCATCTGTGCTTTATTCAACTTTGCGGCCGATACCATTTTCATAGCACTGGTAATTTGCATCGTTGAGGATACAGTGGTAATTCTACTACGTAATTCTTTTAAGTTTGCCATTTTTTATAATTATGAATCCTGAATTCAGAATTATGAATTTTTAATTATACTAACTAGAAGCTTTATTAGTTCCTCACATCTTTCCTGTAAATCATTTGGAATTTCCATTGTGGTTTCCTCAACAATATCAAGCCAAAAAGATGTTTCATCTGCTTCTTTTAAAGCAATTCCTAATTTATTCTTGAAGTCCCTGGTGCTTACTCCTCGTTGTGACTCCCTTACATTTGCACCAATACTAGTTCCACATTTAATTAATTGGTTAGCAATCTCGTATTCATGTTTTTCTCTTAATTCTCTACAAAAGATTACTATGTCACATCCAAAATAGAAACTTTTATCTACAATTGCATTATTTCTTCTTTTGTAACCCATATATTAATTCTGAATTCAAAATTCTGAATTCAGGATTATCTAACTTTTATATTTCGCTGAAATCTCTTTACAGGCAGACATCAACACATCGGTTACCTCATCGGTTAATTTTCCGGCTTTTAGAGTGTCTAATGTATCTCTGTGCTTTGCATTAAGATATTCTATATAGTCACTTTCAAATTCTTTTATTTTGTTTACAGGAACATCTCTAAGTAAGTTCTTGGATCCTGCATAGATAATCGCAATCTGATCTTCTACCTTATAAGGATCATTTTGTGCCTGCTTTAAGATCTCAACATTACGCTTTCCTTTTTCAATTACGTTTAATGTTGCTGCATCAAGGTCAGATCCAAACTTAGCAAATGCTTCCAGTTCGCGGAACTGCGCCTGGTCAAGTTTCAATGTACCTGCTACCTTCTTCATTGATTTAATCTGTGCCGATCCTCCCACACGAGACACCGAGATCCCTACATTAATTGCCGGACGAACACCCGAGTTAAATAAGTCTGAGGTTAAGAATATTTGTCCATCGGTAATCGAGATTACGTTGGTTGGGATATATGCCGATACATCACCTGCCTGTGTTTCGATAATTGGTAATGCTGTTAAAGATCCTCCTCCTTTTACTTTCTTTTTTAAAGAATCAGGAAGGTCATTCATATCTTTAGCGATATTATCATCAGCAATTACTTTTGCCGAACGCTCCAATAATCTTGAGTGAAGATAGAAAACGTCACCTGGATATGCCTCACGTCCTGGTGGACGACGTAATAATAGGGATACCTCACGATATGCTACTGCTTGCTTAGATAAATCATCATAGATAATCAAAGCAGGACGGCCAGTATCTCTAAAATACTCCCCGATCGCAGCACCAGCAAATGGGGCATATACCTGCATTGGCGCAGGATCTGAAGCGTTTGCCGCTACAATAGTTGTATAGGCCATTGCTCCTTTATCTTCTAATACTTTAGCGATCAACGCTACTGTAGAAGCTTTTTGCCCAATCGCAACATAGATACAATATACAGGCTCACCGGCATCATAAAATTCTTTTTGATTAAGGATCGTATCGATACAAACCGTTGTTTTACCAGTCTGTCGGTCACCGATCACCAACTCACGCTGCCCTCTTCCGATGGGTACCATCGCATCGATAGACTTGATCCCTGTCTGAAGTGGCTCATTTACCGGCTGACGGAAAATAACCCCGGGAGCTTTACGCTCTAATGGCATTTCGAAAGTTTCACCTTCGATCGCACCTTTACCGTCGATTGGGCTACCCAAGGTATCTACCACACGACCTACGATTCCTTCTCCAACATTGATCGATGCAATACGTTGTGTACGCTTTACTGTTACACCCTCTTTTACTTCTGTTGAAGGACCTAAAAGTACTACCCCAACATTATCTTCTTCCAAATTTAGTACGATACCCTCTAAACCAGAGTCGAACTGCACTAATTCTCCATATTGAGCATTAGACAATCCGTATACACGTGCGATACCATCACCTATTTGTAATACGGTACCTACCTCTTCTAATGAAGCTGATGCTTCAAATCCAGATAATTGTTGTTTTAATATTGCTGATACTTCAGCAGGATTCACTTCTGCCATTTTATAGTAATTTAGACGAACGAATCACCAAGACTCATTCTCTTATTGTTAATTTATATTTTAATTACTTAATTCTCTTTTTAAAGTGGTAAGCTTATGTGCTATACTTGCGTTGTACTGTAAATCTCCAACTCTAAGAATAAACCCACCAATAATGCTTTCATCGATTATATTTTCGATAGTAGCTTCGTTACCGGTAAGCTCCTTTATTTTGGCCAGCACTTTTGTGTTTAAAGCTTTGTCCAGCGCAACAGCTGTAGTCACTTTTGCTACTTGAGAATTGTTTAACTGGTCGAATAAAACAATGTATTGCCCGGCCACTTCTGCCAGCAAGTCTACTCTTTTATTTTCAATCATTACATCAAATAATTTTTGTGTGATATCGCCGGCACTTTTAAAGATCTGCTGTAATGAAGCAAGTTTTACTTCATTTTTGATCAACGGGCTGTTTAATACCATTCTAAGTTCGGCACTATCATCAATAGTAGCGATAATACTTTGCATATCCTTCTGAACATCCTCGGTGGCTTTTTTGTCCTGAGCCAAACTCAAAACTGCCTTTGCATAACGTATTGCTGCTCTACTCATTTTATGATCAATTTAAAGTAACATCTCCCAACATAGAGTCAACCAACTCTAATTGTTTGTCTTTGTTAGCTAATTCTTTTCTCACCATTTTTTCTGCAATTTCTACAGAAAGTTCGGCTACCTGATTTTTTAACTCGGCAATGGCTGCTTTCTTCTCGCTATCGATAGTTGCCTGTGCTTGTGCTACGATCTTGTCTGCCTCTGCTTTGGCCTCTGTTTTTGCATCTTCAATCATTGAGTTTTTCAACTGCCTGGCCTCTTTAAGCATTCCATCACGCTCTGCTCTGGCTTCATTTAAGATTCGCTCATTATCTGCCTGAAGATTTTGCATTTCTTTTCTGGCTTCTTCAGCAGATTTTAATGCATTTTTAATTCCTTCTTCTCTCTCATTAACCGCATTTAAAATGGGTTTCCATGCATATTTTCTAAGCAGAAATAATAATGCTAAAAAAAGGACCGTTTGCCAAATGAATAATCCAAGCGAAAACTCTTCTACTAACTTTTCCATCTATGAATATATATTGAATTGTACTATTTACTTAATATTGAAATTCACAGCCATAACCAACCGTTATGGCTGTGAATTTTTTGATTATGCTGCGAAAATCGCTGCAAAACCAATACCTTCAATAAGCGCTGCTGCAATAAGCATTGCTGTTTGAATCTTTCCGTAAGCTTCAGGCTGGCGAGCGATCGCTTCCATCGCTTTACCACCAATTTGACCAATACCGATACCTACACCGATTACTGCTAAACCTGCACCTACAATAGTTGGAATTTCCATAATATAGTAATATAGTTAATAATTAAACATTCTATTTTAGTGAGCTATTTCGTGCTCGTGTTCATGATCGTGCTCCTCTGAAGCAAATCCAAAGTACAGCGCTGATAACATGGTAAAAATATAGGCTTGTAACAATGCTACCAAAACCTCAATAAGTGAGATAGCGAATGCCAAAAAGAATGACAATCCACCGCCCAACCAGTTTTTAAAAATAAATATCAATCCGATCAAACTCATTAATACGATATGCCCTGCCTGCATATTTGCATACAAACGTATTAACAATGAGAATGGTTTTATAATAAGTCCTAATAATTCGATAGGAACCAAAATAATATATAAAGGTATTTTGGCATACCATGGCATAGAGCTACCCAACGGGTCAAACAAGTGCAGCCAATAATCTTTTTTTCCCGAGAAATTGGTAATTAAGAAAGTAAGTATTGCCAATGCCAGAGTTACAGCAATATTTCCTGTTACATTAACTCCAAGTGGGGTTAATCCAAAAATATTTAAAAACCAGATAAAGAAAAATATAGTTAATAAATACGGCATATACTTTTTATAGTGCTTTTCTCCAATATTAGAAATTGCAATATCATCACGTATATATAAAACAATAGGTTCAAAAAACCGTCCTGCTCCTTTAGCTATTCCATTATTTTTACCATACGATCTGGCCAACCCTCTAAACAGGAAAAACATGAGTATCCCCGTTATGATAATCATAAAAACACTTTTGGTAATCGACAAATCTAAAGGTTTTACATTGGTTGCATGATGCGCTTCGTCATAATGAATCGTGCCTTCTGCATCTGTCTTATATATTTTGCTATGGTATAACTTGTAGTAGTTGCCATCTATATTGGCAACGGTTTCTCCATGATGAAATTTTGATGATGAAAAAACTTTCAGGCCATTATCCCAAAGAATAACAGGAAGTGGAAATCCAATATACTTATGTTCTCCAGTATCTGTGGTGTAAGAGCCAATAGAAAAATCATGCGAATCCTGAAGGTGATGACCAATGTATTCTTTGATCTCTTTTCGGATTTCTTCTTTGGAATTTCCTTTTTCCTTAACTTCCTCTTTTCCAAAGGAAACGAAGGAAATCAACATCAGTAAAATAGTTAGGTTTTTTACTATGATTTTTCTCTGCATATCACTTAAATATATAGTGCTCTAAAAACGCTGCAAAGGTATATTTTTAAATGAAAAACAAAAACTATTCTACACTTTATTTTATCTGTTTATTTAAGGGCATCTCTAAAAACTACTTTTTATTACTAATGGCTGCAAAAATCAATACCTGTGTCGTCAGAAAAAATCTTTCCTCAATGTAGCTATGGCTATACCTGCAGAATATTTCTGCTTCTACCTTGATTTTGGTTTTTTCGCTCATTCTCGTCACAAAACCAGTTTTTAGTAGAGTCCTTAAGCAGGTAAAACTATTCGGTTTTTTCGAGTTTTTTGAGCAATTGAGAAACTCCTATAGTCTCTATTATTAAACTAATGGTATATGGAACAAAAAAAGCAGCCAACTCTAATGAGTTAATACTGCCATCTTCTTTGTATAAAGGAGAAAAGACAATAAAAAATACGGCAAATTTAATGGAGCTACCTGCTATAAACAAAAAACCAATTTGTGTTTTTAACTTGTTTGATAAAAAATAAATAATCGAAAAAATTAAAAGAGCAAGAATTGCATTTATAACATAAGACAACACAATATGATGATCATACATGGGTAATCCTTTCAGGTGTAAAACCATCAGATGTAATAAAAAGACAATGCAAAGAATGGCAACTATGGATATAAAAAACTTTACGTATAAGGATTTCATCTACCTAATCATCAGATTTATGAATACGATTGAGCTGTTTGATGACCAGGAATATAGATGCCGCTACGCCAAAAAGAACCAGACCCATTGTGAACCAGCGTTTCTCTAGTTCATAATAGGCATCCAGTTTCTTTCCGATGTATGCACAGATAAAGATAGTAGCTCCCATCTGGAAGGCTATCCCGGTCAAGGCTATATACTTTTTAAGCTGATTTTCCTTGCCCTTGCGATACGGGTCTTTCTGGTTGTCCTGATTGTGCTTGTTGTGCTGTTTTTTGCTCACTTGGTTTGCTCAAAGATTTTACGTTACCTTTCATAGAACAAGAAGCATTGAAATTTGCTCCGGGCTCAACAGCCAGTTTACCTACGGTTACTTCACCTTCAATGTGCGCTGTTGGTTTTAAAGATAATGTATTTGATACCACAAGAGTTCCTGAAAACTTACCTTCAAAATCTGCATCAGAACATTCTAGTGTTCCTTTGATAAAGCCAGAGGATCCAACGACTACTTTGCCTATAGTTTTAAACGTTCCTTCGATCGTTCCTTCGATTCTAAAGCCTCCTTCAGAAATGATGTCACCAACGATTTTGGTTCCTTCGGAAACTTTGTTTTGATTGCGTGAGAAATCGGTCATATTGCCTTGCTCTCTTCCTTTTTTATTATCTGAAAACATAATATAAGGGGATTTAAATGATTATTCGGTTTCTGCTTCTGGTTGTTTATATTCTTCCAGATTCTTATGAATCTGAAGAATTCGATAATTTGGAGATGCTATCGTAAAATACGCAGCCTCTACCTTTTTATAATATTTCTTTCTTCTATTCCATTTGGTCAGGTCAACTCCACGGGTATCTTCGGTCTTACCTAGTTCCAGTAATTCACCCAGACCCTCTGCTCCCAGCCTGTTTCTTCTGGTATGTACAACGACAAACTGTTGTTGGTTGGTATATACATCCAAAGAAACTTTCATTTTGTCATATCGCAGCTCTTTGATAATGTTTTCTATGTGCTCTTTCAAACCTTCGGCCTGATTGGTACCCATAGTAGAATACGCATAGATCAATTTATGGTTTTCTTCTTCATCTACATCGATTAAGAATTCACTATTTTGTATCTGCGGAATGGTGACCTGATAGATAAGCTGGGCTTTTTTTCCTTCGGGGCTTTGAGGATAATTGAGCGATACATAAGTAAGTGCCTCTTTATATGCTTCAAACCCACGATAACGACCAATTGCCTGTGCCTTTAATAGTTCGAACTTTGGTAAAAAATCATCCTCACCTCCAAACTTTGTGATCAGTTCATCGCTTTCCCTGATGACTGATGCATATTTCTGTTCCTGAAAATCTTTAAATAATCTATTGTACCTTGATTTTGGGCTATTTTGATCGTCCTGTAGTTCTTCATCAGGGTTTTGAAGTATTTTGGCATACCTCGATTCGCCATGATTATTGATGATGTCCTGCATCAAGGCATTAGATTTTGTGGTATTTGCTTGTGCAAAATAAATTTTATATAAATTATACTTAGAAGGAACTATGAGTCGTTCTTCGGGGTCACTTTGTAATAAATTTTCGAACTTATCAATGGCCAGGCCATACTCCTGAAACTTTTCTTTATAGATCACTCCCAACTGATAATAGGCAAAATTGCGGTCTGTTTTTAAGCTATCCAGTGTAGTTTGCTCTGTTGGAAGCTGAGCAATATACGTTTGCGGATCAAAGGCAGGATCTGTATCGATCGAATATGCTTCTTTTTCTTCTTCTACCACTTCAGAGACTGCGCTTGGATTAGAGATACTCGAAACCCGCCAGTTATCCTGTAGTTCCCGATTTCCATAGGTTCTTTTAAAAGCGGTTTTTCCATAGGCCACCGTAGTTTGATTATAGAAATAAAATGTGCCCCCGGTATTGGGTCCCTTGGCATCTGTTCCCAATCCTGTACCTGGTTGTCTAAATCTTTGTTCGGCCGGCAGACCTTCTTTTATTCTGGCTACTTCTGCTGCTTTCTCGGCAAGAATGGCTTTTACCTTTAGTTTATCGGTATAATCAGCGTAGTAGGCCAATCTTTCTTCTGGAGACATGGCTGCCACCGTGAGGATACTATCGTTTGTTTTGGATATTCCTTCATATAAAATTACATCATCCAGGTTATCTCGCTTCTTCTTCAATACTCTATACCTTTTTGAGTCTACAATCATTCGCTGCAGTGTACTGTCATAATATGCTCCCGAAACAGCGTATTCTTTTCTATCAAAACTAATATCTCCCAAAGTGTAATAATTAAGAGATTCCAGGTATTTATCTTCAGAATTGGTGCGTAGGGATTTATTGTAGTATTCAACAGCCAGATCGATAGAGTCCAGGGTTTTAAAATACACTGCTTTTTGGTTATAAATCTTATCCAGAAATGGCCTGTTTTCTCGATTTTCTTCAAGTTTGGTTAGTAATTCGAGAAATTCTTCTTTATTACCGATCTCATAATTAAAATTTCGTGCCTTGGCCATATAGGCATTCATCATATACCTTCTAGGCGTTCTTCTATTGAGTTCAATCACCCGATCAAAGGCATAGTTGGCACTATCTTTATATCCAAGTTCGTTCAATAATTGTCCTTTTATATATAGGTAGCGTCCTTTTTCTTCATTTTTTCTGGTATGGACAGCCGCTTTGGTAATATAGGTAACGGCAGAATCCTTTTTCTCCATATTCACATATGCCTGTGCCATCATAGCTACAGCATCTGCATAATCCTGAGGCTTCATAAATTCCTGCTCAATCATCCTGGTGAGGTCTTCAATAGCTTTCTCATTATTATCAAGACGAAGGTTGGTTTTGGCTCTCCAGACTTTGGCGTGATTGATCGTATTGCTTGCAGGATATTTATAGAGAATATAGTTGAACGCTTCCAGGGCAGGCACAAAACGTTGTTCAAAATATCGTGCTTTCCCTAATAATAAAAAGGCTTCGTCCACTTTAGGATTTCGCTCCTTCTCCTCTATAAGCATACTATGCTTCTGGATCGACTTTACTGCTTTTTCTTCGGCTCTGTCAAAATTTTGATTTAGTACTTCATTGGGTAGTCGAACATCTTCACTTACGATCATTCTTTCTATAGGAAGTAGTTCCCAAAAGTTATCTTTATAGGATTCAATAATATCCTGCTGGCCTTTATCAAAAGCTAGCCGGCCATTATATAAGGTATTATTTTTTGTAGTCACATCATGCCAGGTACGATTTACCCATTTGTCCTTTTTACGAGAACAAGCAAATCCTACAATTGCCAAAAGCAATACCAGCGCGATTTGTGATGTTTTTTTCCCCAAACCAAATAATTTATACGTGTGATAACTAAAAAACTTCCTTTTTAGTGTGTTTATATACACAAATATATAATGTGTGTGGTAAAAATACATTTCTTTCGTTAAAAAACAGGTTGTTAACATCTTTTTCTCTTTCTAAAGATTGTTTTTGTTGTATTTTTTTGAGTTGTTAACAATGGCTGAAACAAGCCTGACTTTTATATGAAATACCTACGAGGAAGAGCCATCGAGGTATCAAACCTAGACCTGATTCTTTATACATACTACAATGTACTATATTTTAAAACTGTGCTATACCCGAGGCAGAGCCTGCCTGGATCGGCAGACAGGCCTTGGGGAATTCTATTGATAAAAACACCTGCCGGCCTTTGGCCACCCTTCTCAGGCAGGGATAGTTTTTTGATAAAAAAGCATCACGGTAATGCTAGAATGACGCTTAAAATTCTCTACACTTTTTTACTACTTATTTATTGAAATGCTCCTCGAGTTCTTTTAATGTTGCGGCAGATGTTGTTAAGTCTTTTACCACTTCTCCTTTATCTAACACAACAATACGCTCACACACTTCGGTAACGTGCATTAGATCATGACTAGATATCATAACAGTAACTTCAGGATTTGCAGATAATTCTTTGAGGATTTTTTTGAGCCGTATTTGTGTGGTGGGATCCAAATTGGCAAAGGGCTCATCCAAAACAATCACCTCTGGATTACCGATGAGTGCTGCGATAATCCCCACTTTTTTTTGATTTCCTTTGGAGAGGTCTCTCAAATATTTTTTCTGACCCAAAACTTCTCCATGAAAAAAATCTTCAAACCGAGAAAGCAGCCCATTCACATCGGCTTTATTTTGCCCCCGAAGCTCCCCTATAAAATAAAAATACTCTTCTGCTGTTAAATACCCGATTAAGAACGTTTCATCAATAAATGCCGAAGTCACAGATTTCCATTCTTCACTTTCGCTCACTTTAATTCCGTTGTTTTCTATATGCCCGGTTGTTGGTTTAATAAGATCTAATACCGCGCTAAATAAGGTGGTTTTTCCTGCTCCGTTATTTCCTACAAGGCCAAAGCTGTTTCCCTTCTGTATTTCCAAATGATCAATAGTAAGAACGGTATTTCCTGTATATGTTTTGGTAAAATTATGTACTGTTATCATTTGGCTTACCTTTTTTGTTTATATGCCCATAGGGTCTTGTACTTTTCTTTTCTGTATATGCCTTCGATTTTATTAAAAACCACATCTTTAAAAGCAAAACCAGCAATGCCTGCAACAGTAACCAGTGCATACCCTGCATAAGGACTATAGACATAATGCCCAATGGCATACAATAGCATGGGTAACACCATTTTTGGTAATGACAATAATAAGGTCTTGGTATTAAACGCCTGCTTGTCGCCAAATGCTTTTTTGTTACTGGTTAGATCAATAGGAGTTTTTACATAAGCTCCTGCCCATAATACTACATGAGAATTTACTCCTATATTATAAATCGCGGCGACCACAATCGCCAGATATACTTCCCAACCAAAATACAGATACCCAGATGCCAATACCGTAGATATTAAGGTAGCAATTACCATCAACCACCACTTTGAAGACAGATATTCTTTATATCGAATATTCTGACTCATCATTAACGGATAATATGCGCTATCCCAACTGGGAACAAATTGCCCAAAGCTCAAAAGAAATCCTCCTGTAACAAAAATTGCTGCAAAAATCCTCCAAACAGGGCCTTCGTATGTTTCAATAGCCCCGGTAAAGAATAGCAATCCATAAAAAAGAAATAGAATACTCACCAAAACCGTAGATCTGGCTCTTTTATTTCTCTTTATAAGCTTAATGTCATTTTTAAGAAAGGTCGCCGTTTTACCAAATCGATTTAACCAATCCAGATTTTCAGTTTTCACACTTTTGGATTTGATGGCCAAACCTGCATCCAGATATAAATCTTTAACAAAAGACCGAAATGATCTCAACAGTAAAAGTATACAGATGAAAACAGGAATTAACGAAAGATACCAGGCTTTATATAACCCCTGAAAGAAATATGCCGTGTAGATAGTAATATCAAAATACCCGAAATACTGCAGCCCTCCAAATAGTGCCAAAATACCCCCAACGACAAAAATAAGGTTGTCTTTTTTGTTTAGAATAATATTCAAAAAGTTGTTACTGTAGATAAGTGCGATCAATCCTATGTTCCATAGCAAGACATTCTGTACAGGATACTCATATCTAATCAATGCAATAGAAAATGGAATAAAAAAGAAAGCATGGACGATATTAAAAAATGAAAACACGGTTTTTCCGAAGGCAAATGAAACAATCTTTCTTTTATTAAAAGGAAGTAGCAATAACGGTTTTATATTTATTATTGGCATTTTTTGCAGTGCATATCGAAACAATAAATCGGCAACCCACCAATAGATTAAAAATCTGTTTATCGTCTCCAGCGGATCAAGGTGCAACGTATCTTTAAGAAGTTTAAAAATGGCAACTCCGCCTATCGCCGATATAAAAGCCAGCCAAAGTGCCCAAAATCCCATAAACAACTTCATGAACAATCCCGAAGTCAAAGAGGCAGATCTCCAGAAGGATTTCCATTGTAAAATGATGAAGTGCTTGAACATGGTTATTCAAATTTTTAGAGAAATTGAGATCACTTCTCATACTATTTAGTAATCCCAAACGCTATTTTGTTACAAAAAAAATTCACAATAATATTTTCCTTTTAAAATAGAATTGCTGTTCCAGCATTTATTATTTTTGTTGGAAATTTTAAAAAAGATCCCGATCCCGATAGCCATCGAGATCGGTTCAACTATCTGATTCGAATCCTCTATTAAGAATGGGGTTTCGGATTAGAGTTTCACTAAATTATTATAATGCCAGACTTTCATACGTTATCGATAAAGCATATCACCCGAGAAACCCCTCATGCGGTTTCTATCGAATTCGAAGTACCTTCAGATTTAAAAAACACCTACGCATTTATTCCGGGTCAATACATAACGCTTAAAGCCGTAGTAAAAGGAAAAGAAATTCGCAGGGCTTATTCTATTTGTAGCACTCCTAAAAGCGGCATGCTAAAAGTTGCTGTAAAAGAAGTAAAAGACGGAACGTTCTCGGTTATCGCCAACACACAATTAAAAGAAGGTGATATGCTCGAAGTACATCCTCCCGAAGGCAACTTTTTGCTTACTACCAATGCTGAAGCCAGCAATACCTACCTGGCATTTGCAGCAGGTAGTGGTATTACTCCGGTGATGAGTATGATCAAAGCAGTGCTGGAAGAAGAACCAAACAGCCATTTTGTAGTAGTCTACGGAAACCAGACTCCGGAAGAAGCTATCTTTTTAAAGCAATTACAAACATTACAAGCTGAAAATCCAGAACGTTTATTCATAGAATTGTTTTATAGCAGAAGCCAGGAAGAAGGAGCTCGTTTTGGAAGAATCGAACGATCTACGGTAAATTATGTGCTGAAAAATAAGTTTAAAGACCGTGTTTTTGAAGCTTTTTATCTATGTGGTCCAGAAGAGATGATTAATACCGTAAGTGATGCTTTATCAGAAAACGGTATCGCTAAGGATACGATACACTTTGAACTATTTACCAGTAGTACTGAAACAGTAGAAATCGACGCCAATCTCGAAGGAAAGACAGCCATTACTGTTCTTGTAGATGATGAAGAGTTCAACTTTGTGATGGATCAGAAAAAGACCATTCTCGACGCTGCACTAGACCAAGATATCGATGCTCCTTATTCTTGCCAGGGAGGGGTATGTAGCTCCTGTATATGCAGAATTACCGAAGGTAGTGCCGTTATGGAAAAGAACAGCATTCTTACCGATAGTGAAATCGCCGAAGGACTCATCCTGGCTTGCCAGGCGCATCCTACTTCGGCGGCGGTTAAGATCGATTTTGATGATGTGTAATTAGTTGGTAGTGGTTAGAGAGAGTAGAGAAATTAGTTTCATTTATCCATTAGATAATCTTTGTAATTTGATTCGATTTATTATTCCATTACATCTTTAAATAGTATAAATTTAATACCTTTAACTTATAGTAAATCAAAATTTTAATACATTTGTGCAACAATCTGAATAAATTCTACCTATGAATTTCGGAATTTTAAACACCATATTTAATAAGGGATTTACCCAATCTGAAATTGACAAAATAGGGAACTCGTTAATCTATATAACATCTGTTTTAGGAGAAATTTCAAAGACAAAAGCATTAAAACTTCTATATTTTTTAGAAGAAAAATCAATTAACGATACAGGTATTCCTTTCTTTGGCTTAGAATGGAAAGTATGGAAATTAGGGCCTGTAGATCAAACAATCTATAGTGAATTTTCTAATTCGCCAGATTTACTAAAAGACTATATTGATATCAGTTTTCGCGATAACAATATTTGCATGCTAAAAGGAATAAAAGACTTCTCTGATGATGAGTTTTCGGATTATGATTTAATGTTAATTGAAAAAGTTGTTGAATCTTTAGGTTATTTTAGTGCTTCAGAACTAAGTGAATTAACTCACAAAAAAGGGGGGCTTTGGGATAAGGTAGCTACTGAGAAAGGTCTTCTTGAAAAATTCAATAATGGATTACAAACAACTTCAGATTATCATATTGAATTTTTCAATTTAATTAAATCAGATGAATTAAAGGTACAAATGTTTAATAATTACTTTGACCTAAAGGGAGTTGACAGGCAATATTCTTATTAATTATGAAATTAGAATTTGCTGATCTATACTATATCCATAATTTTAAGTTTACCACTGGAAATACTAAAAACAAGTACTTATTAGTACTATCAAATACTGATTCTGAAAGTAAATTAATTTTATCTCTTCCTTCTAGCGTGGGGAGAGTTCCTAATCACTTAGAAAATGGTCAATTTGGCTGTATTAGCTGTGATAAAAGTCATTTTAATTGTTATCGTTTTTTACAAAACATAATTGTTACTGAAAAAAGTGATTTTGAATTTCCAAAAGATACTTATGTTTATGGAGAATGGATTCAAAACTGGAATTCAAAATCACTTAAAATGGATTATACAGTTGAAGGTGTAGATTATGATTATTTAGGTAAGATAAAAAATGAATATATTGTTGACCTTTTGAAATGTTTTGTTTCTTCTATAAAAGTTAAGAAAAAGTTTCAAAGAATATTTTCCTCTATCCTAGAAAACCTAAATTAACCTTTAAAAAGATATCATAAATTATTAATAGCTTCTAAAACAGTTTCTGGTGTGATGGTATGCATCACTTTTTCATATCCTGGCGGAAATTTATTGCCATAAATTGAGGTTGGGATCTGATCATACTTTGCCAAATTTGGTAAAATAGCATGCTCCATGGGTTGGCCAAAAGGCATAAACCCGGCAAAAGGATGTGTTACTCCCCACAAGGTGATGGTAGGCACTCCATACATCGCCGCAAGGTGTGCATTACCGCTATCCATAGACAACATCGCATCCAGATTACCGATAAGTTTCAGCTCGTCTTCAAAAGATAGCTTTCCGGCAATATTGGTCACATTCTTATATTTGCTGTCGATGTTATTGAGTAGGTCTGTTTCTCGTTTTCCACCTCCAAAAAGGAACATCTCATATTGATCTCCCTTATCCAGCTCCTCGATTACCTTAATCATTAGTTCCAAAGGATATGTTTTGCTTTCATATTGCGCAAAAGGGGCAATCCCCAGCCATTTTTTGGTAGAATTTTGCGCTAAGGAGAGAATATTTGGTGACAGGGGTTGTTTCTTCGGAAACTTATGATGCCTGAGATCTATGGGGTATCCCAGAGCCGAAAATACATCGGCATAGCGTTGGTGGGTCGTTTTTAATTGCTCAAACACTTTATTCACAGATTGGGTTAATGCCTTCTTTTCTGCTCTTCCTTTATCTACCTGTACTACTTTAATCCCTCGTAGTGAAAATATTGTTTTCAAAACATTGGATCGCAGCACATGGTGTAAATCGGCAACGGCATCTATGCCTTGTTTCTTAAGTTCATTTGCCAATCGGGAGAGCCCCAGAATACCCTTATGGTTTCCATCTACATCGGCATGGTATACCTCGAGGTTATCGATATCTGAAAATATAGGTGCGAAGAACTTTCGCGTAAGCACGGTAAGTTTCACATCGGGATACGCAGCCCTGAATGTACGCAATACAGGAACGGTCATTGCCACATCACCCATAGCCGAAAGACGAATAACCAGAATATGGCCAGCCTCCGGTTTTTTATGCTCTGTTGTTGCTATATTTTGATTCAAAATCGCATCTACTTTTCGCCACGCAATACTGGGTTTAATTCATCATCATTATACATCTTCATCTGTTTGTAGACTTTCATGTATTTATCTCCATTTTCGATATCTTTTAGCAAGGTGTCTATCGCCGTAGACAAGTCTACCTGCTGTTCTAATAATACATTGAGCTTATTCTGGCAGGCTATTTTGTGGGTATCGGTGGCACCTTCACGAATCGTTTCCTGGTGCATATGATATACTTTTAATGCCAAAATAGATAATCTGTCGATCCCCCAGGCAGGGCTTTCGGTATTAATAGTGGCATCGGCCTTGGGAGTCACATCTTTGTATTTTTCCAAAAAATAACTATCGATATATTCTACCATATCGGTTCGGTCCTGATTTGACGCATCAATCTGTCGTTTTAGCTTCAGGGCAGCAACCGGATCAATCCCGGGATCACGAATAATATCTTCATAATGCCATTGTACTGTATCGATCCAACATTTACGATATAATAAATGCTCTATGGCATGTGATTTACTATCGTATGGATTATAGAATTCCTGATCAACGCTGTCGATCACATGGTACATTTCTATAACTTCTTTAAAAATAAAATTCGCTTTATCGGTAAACATCTGTGCTATTGTTTTTCTAAAATGTGTAAATATTCTATAGTTTGTGCGGCTTTATGATTTCGGATCTGGGTTTTGTGTGCTTTAAAACGTTTATATCCCGTAGTTGCGAGATCATATTTGCCATAACGCTGTAAAATCTTTCGTATTTCTTTTTTGGGTATGATACCCTCGTTATTATAACTTAAAAAAATATAATTGAACTTCGCATTTTTTATCAATTCTTCAAAAACCGGTTTTGCTTTATTCCTGCTGCAATAATCAGAACGATCATATGGGCGCAAACCTGTTTTTCCGACAGGTACAAAGGTATCATATTTTGCAATAGTATTTAATAAATGATAGTTTAATCCATACTGCCGGAAATTATAAGGAGGGTCGAAATAGAGGATGTCTCCTTCTATGCTTTTAATAAGTTCATTACTGTCTTGATTAAACACTGCATGTGTATTTGTGGTGGTTACAAATGCAGCCGGAATGATTTCTATTTTTTTCTGAGCAGTTCTCTTTAGTTGTTTGAGATACGCCGAATATACTGAAGCCGTATTTGCCACTTTATCGGCACTCTCTATTAGAGAAGCCAACAGAAAATAATAGAGATCTTCTTCAATTACCTTTACATGCTTCCAGTTTTCGATTTGTGTTCTTATGGCATCTATTTTCTGGCCGTTTTCATCACTAAAATACTGCCTGTCGCACCCTCCCAGGCAATAATTCTTATAGATAAATCCTGGTATTCCTTCTAATTGATTTAGGGCATTCAGATATTCTGAAGCCTGAATGCAGGTATGATTCCCGATATAGTTTCTGTTTAAGACGTAGCTGTAGAACTCCAAATCATTGGCGATCACTTTTTTTACCAATGGTTTAAAAGTTCTTCCTACGATGCCGGTTCCTGCAAAAAGATCACAAAATACCTTATCTTTCAGGTCATTCCCCACAACACCCTGAATCGTAGCACGAATAAAATCTGAAAGTCTGTATTTTGATCCTATATAATTCACTTATATCAATTTAAATTAAACTACTACCGGCTTCAAGCCGGTAGATTTGGTAACCGACTTAAGTCGGCTTAAGATTGAAACAGTAATTATCCCATCCTAAATCCCTGCCTTGCCTACCAATGGTAGATAAACCTGCCCTTAATCTATCAAAACAATAAAGTGGTAAGCGGAATGAGTATAAACACCCAGATATTGATTTCTTTGGCAAATTGATAAGAACTCATTTCTAAATATGGAGTGCCAATAATGGCAAGTGGGATTGCCACAAAAAACAACTCGGAAGTATTTTTTTGTGGTGCAATAGCAGCTACTCCTACAGCCACTATCAAATAGGCAAAAACAAGTCTTAGTACCGGTTTGATATTTGCTGCTTTTCTATTGAGTTTTATTAAATATATCGAGGAAAAAAACAACATGCAAAGACCTAATATCCCTACTGAAAAAAGCTGATCTTTTATCAAATAACCCTGATACGAAACCGAAACAGGGGCTACATACTCAGTAAACGTATAAAACGAATCATAAAACAATAATGTAAAGCAATTCGCAAATAGATATACCATTCCCAGACCAATCACAGGGATAATCCAGTTTCGGTAATTTTTTGGTTCAAAATATAATATCCCTATAAAGACCAGTATAATAAATCCAATACTCCAGAAATAGACCAGTGAAGATAGACCAATATATATAGTTGCATTAAAAATTTTGGATTTCATCTGTTTTTCATTTCTTAAATACAGAACGTTTCTTAAAGCAAGCAATACAAATACATTAGCTAACAAAATGGTCGTATTTGTTAATGCATAAGGCACTATCGCTGTTAGAAATGCATATAAAAGAATGGTATGTGTTCCTTTATGAGTAAGGTCATTTCTTTGCACAATAAAATGAAGCATCAACATAGGTAATACATAAAGCAATGCTCCTGCCACAAACTTTATTATGTACCCGCTTTCTGCCACAAACCCTCTCTTGTAATGTGCTATTACAAAAAGGGTAAGCATATACAATGCCACTACAATATAATTAATAGGTTTTGATTTACTAAAAAAGCTTGATAACACTACTATTTTTTATATTTTTGCATCAAACAATTACTATAATTGTTTTTGTGTATGAACTCATCTTGAGTTGTATTATAGAACTAATGTATAAAAAGTTTTTAGTTTGACTAATTTAAAATTAATTACACATTTGTTTTTAAATCCTTATTTCTTATTTCTTCTCAAAGGAGAAATGGTTAAATGTAAGTGTAATTAATTTTATAATTGCTTTTTGTAATAAGAAGTGATTTAAACTTTTTCGCTTCAATCAAGAAAGTTTAAATCACTTCATAAAGTAATAACAAATTATGAAAGATTTTTTTGAAGGGATCGAATCCCTTTTTGTAGACGTGTTATTTGCTCCTTATGACGCATTGAGAGCACTAGAGTTAGAAAACTGGACTGCTGCCAACGTTGTGAACTGGTCGTTTATGCTGATTGGCTTTATCGCTTTTTTCTATTGGATGAAGGAATTAAAGAAATTTAATGATAATAATGAAGAGGATAGGGATCCTAAGGCGCATTCATTTTTGAATTAGTGTTAAGGCAAGCCAAAACCTATACATCATCCAATGCATCTTTTGCCTTATGTGTCATTTCAGCTTTGACTTAACACTAGGCTAAATCAAACCCCAGGTCTTTTCTATAATACATCTTATCAAAATGTAGTTTTTCTATATTTTGATAGGATTTTTTAAGTGCCTGCCTGAAATCTTCATCAAATGAAGTTATAGCTATTACTCTACCCCCATTGGTTACCACTGTATCTCCTTCGAGTTTTGTTCCTGCGTGAAAAACTATCGAATCTGAGATGGTATCAATACCTGTAATTTCTTTTCCTTTTTCATAGGATTCGGGATATCCTCCAGAAACAGTCATTACCGTGGTAGCACTTCTATCATCCAGTTCTAAATCGACGCTATCCAATGATTGATCTCCTACATGTCGAAATAGTTGAACCAAATCATTCTGTATTCTGGGCAGTACTGCTTCGGTCTCAGGATCACCCATACGCACGTTGTATTCGATTACTTTGGGGTCATTGCCTACTTTGATGAGTCCGATAAAAATAAAGCCCTTATAATCGATATTTTCTTTTACCAAACCGTCTACGGTAGGTTTAATAATTTGTTCTTCAATTTTGTTCATAAACGCTTTATCTGCAAAAGGCACCGGTGAGATCGCCCCCATGCCGCCTGTATTGAGTCCTGTATCTCCTTCTCCGATACGTTTATAGTCTTTGGCAGTTGGTAAGGTGAGATAGTTTTTACCATCGGTAAGTACAAAAACACTCAATTCGATACCGTCCAGGAATTCTTCGATCACTACTTTTTCGCTGGCAGCACCAAATTTTTTATTGGTAAGCATATTTTCCAGTTCGGTTTTGGCTTCTTTAATATCTTGTAGTATCAAAACTCCTTTTCCGGCAGCCAAACCATCTGCTTTAAGTACATAAGGTGGGTTAAGGGTTTCCAAAAATTGTTTTCCATCTTCGACTGTTGCTGCGGTAAAACTTTGATAGGCAGCTGTGGGAATATGATGTCTGAACAGAAATTCTTTGGCATACTCCTTACTTCCTTCCAGTTGTGCACCTTCTTTAGATGGGCCGATCACTACGATATTTTTTAGTTGAGTATCTTCTGCAAAATAATCACTAATCCCTTGTACCAAAGGATCCTCTGGGCCTACCACAACCATCTCAATATTTTCTTTTAGCACCAGATCTCTCACTGCATCAAAATCTGTTACCGAAATAGGTATGTTGGTTGCTATTGCCGCTGTTCCGGCATTACCAGGGGCCACAAAAAGGTTGTCACAAAGGGGGCTTTGCACGATTTTATAGGCAAATGTATGTTCTCTACCTCCGGATCCGAGTACTAAAATGTTCATGGTTAATTAATTTGTTTTTTAATATAAGATTGAACATTCCCCCTTCAAAGGGAATCTACATCCTCTTAAGGGAATTTTTTGAAAAATATTAGGGTCTAATTTCATTCATTTAACTTAACTACAATTCTCAAGGCAGCAAAAATAGTTGATTCGTAATTCTATTACTAATGGTTTGGATTAAAAACTTTGGTTTTTAACGTAACATTTTCGAGGAAGCTATTATACTATGCTTATAATATCCTTTTGTAAACTTGATCTGGGTAGGTGTAATGAAGTTCGGACAATTACTTATGTATGTACAGCGTGGAAAAAATTTCTGCGCTAGTTTATTCTAACAATTAATCAGCTAAACTATTACTTGTTATAATGATATCGACAAGATGCGATTAATAATTTTTCCTCTGTATATTTATAAACTAATCGATGTTCTGAGGTGATCCGTCTTGACCAATATCCCTGTAAATCCCCTTTTAACGCTTCTGGTTTTCCTATTCCTTCAAAAGGTGTATGCATACTTTTCAACAATTCATTTATCCTCTTAACTATCTTCTTATCTACTTTTTGCCAATACAGATAATCATTCCAACATGATGAAGACCAGACCAGTTTCATTCTTCAATCATATCTTTTTGAATGCCCTTGTCTTTTTCTAACTCTTCAATAGCGTTTAATAAAACTTCCCGGTTCTTTCCTGTTAGTAAATATGTGGTCTCTTTTAAAGAATTATATTCATCTAAAGATATGACCACCAGGTCCTTTCCTCCTTTTCTCTTGATCACTAACATCATCAACTACTTTATCTAACCAATGTTTTAAATTTGAGCGAAAATCTGTATAATTAACTATTTCCATACCGCAAATACATAAAAAAGTACTTAAAAAGGTACTTTTTTATGTATTATTCTTCATGGTAGGCTCATTACGAATAATCCTGCTACTCAAAATACTACGTTTTTTGAGTAATAAAGGGATCACGATAGAAAAGAACACAATACCATTGAACCGCACCAGCATCGATTCAAAAAGCAGTGATATAAAGAGAATCAAAAAGACCGAAAACTCATTGCGGCTTCTTTTCATACGAACTGCCAATAAAACAAAAATACTTACCAAAACCCCAAAACCTATAATGCCACTTTGTAAATACGTTTGTAAGAACTGGTTATGTGCATTGTATCGATTTTGAAAATTATGCACATAGTTTAGTTCTTTATATTTTTCGATCAACACCTCATTGGTATCGCCCAATCCATATCCCAATACAGGAGCCTCTTGTATTAACTTGAAACTGGCATTCCAGGTGAGCAATCTGGATTGCTCTACCGCTGTATTATCAGTTTCCAACGTTTTTCTAAAGTCTTCTCCATTGGCATAAAAATCAAATACATGAGGGTTGTTTAAAAACACCAATACTCCTAAAAAAAATAGTATGGCCATGGTGTATTTTTTACTTTTATCTGTAATGTTAAAAATCAATAGCAGGGACATAATAGCCAAAATTAAATATGCTGCTCTGGATGCCAATAAAAAAAGGTATACAAACAATACTATAATAACCAGTAGCTGTGTTTTGGATTCCAGCTTATTTTTAAGATAGTAACTCAACACCAGCAGTATATACAATGAAATGTAACTTGGGTTTACCGATTTTGAAAATTCTGTGGTAATAAAATGATGCCATGCTTCTATAAAAGCATCAAATACTATTGACACCCATTCTAGCGAAGTGTCAAAAAAAGTGATGTTTTCTTTTATAATGTAAAATACTTCGTACAAAGCCATTGAAAGATTGATGAAAAAAGACACGATCAATCCCAGCAATAAAAAATCGAATAACTTTTTTACCGAGGAAGCATCCTCTTTAACAAACAAAAAAATTATTGGGAAAAACAGTAAGGATAATGACCGCTGCAACAAATTGAACCCGTCAGAGATATTCTCTGTATAGATCAAACTGAAGGACATGATTATAAAATACAAAGGAAACAGCAGTAAGGCTTTATTGTCTGGGAACAATTCCTGCTTAAATCTAAATATATTAACAATCCCCAGTACAATTGAAATAATAAAAAAAGGAGTAGGAAGGTTAATCCCCAGAGGTAGCAGAAAAAAAGCAATAAACAGGCTATTCCAGAAGGTCATTACTAGCCAATGGTCTTCTTTATAAAATAAGTTAATAACGCTGTTTATGATGTTACCTATTTGCACTTGGTTGTTTAGTCTATTATGAAATAATTAACGGTTTTTAAGGGATTGTATTTTGATGTTTGTTGGATATTATGATTATCCGCAATTATGCCAGTACAAAAATTCCAAGTATTTTCTTCACCTTTTAGTCCCGATAGCTATCGGGAGGGGTAAAAAGAAAATGCTGAAAATTCAGTTCTGTACCCCTTGCCCTAAAGCCCGCCTGGCCAGTCGGACAGGGGAGTAACTGAATTTTCAATAGTATAAAATGAGCACTGGCATAATTGCGGATATATGTTTTGAATATTATCAAAGAACTCATTTGAAATCTGATGGATGCCAATACTCATCTCCACTTTAAAATCCAGCAGTCTTCAAAAAGATCCCGAAGCAAGCCTGGCGGTTTACCTAACTTTTGGTAAGCAAGACAGGTTCGGGATTAATTCGATCAACAACGTTCAATGCGCTTTGCTTTTGAACGCTGGGTCTCATTAATACGCTTTTTCTTCTCCTTTGATCGCATTGATAATAGTTATAATCACGATTTTGATATCTAATAGCAGTGACCAGTTTTCAACATAAAAAATATCGTATTTGACCCGGTTAATGATATCTTTATTGGACTCTATTTCTCCTCTAAAGCCGCTTACCTGAGCTAATCCTGTGATGCCTGGTTTCACAAAATGACGCACCATAAATTTGTCTACTCGTTGTGCGAACTCCTCATTGTGTTTTACCATATGTGGTCTGGGCCCTACCACAGACATGTCACCTTTAAGCACATTAAGAAATTGTGGTAATTCGTCTATACTGGTTCTTCTTATAATTTTTCCAATTTTGGTTACTCTTGCATCACCTTTTGTTGCCTGATTCGCACTTTTGCTGGGTTTCATAGACCGGTATTTATAACAATAAAATTCTCGATAGTCCAATCCATTACGTCGTTGTTTAAAAAAAATCGGACCTCTGGATTCTAGTTGAATAAGTAATGCAATTAAGGGAGTAAGCCAAGAAAGAATACCAACCAAAACAAATAAAGATAGTGCAATATCAAATGTTCTCTTTACAAACTTGTTAATAGAGTCATCCAAGGGAATCTCACGAAAGGATAACACAGGGATGTATTCGTAATAATTAAAAACTAATTTTTTGGTAAAAATATCCTTGTTGTCTGGAATGAATTTTAAGATCTTTAAATTATTTTCAGTAAAAGTGACAACATCCCGTAATTGGCTATTGGTTAATTCTGCAATAGAGCAATATACTTCATCGATATCATTTTCTACGATATAGTCAAAGCAGCTATCCCAATCAAATTCGTTTTCTCTAACACAAAATTTCTTCTGAAATTTGTACCCAAATTCTGATTTTTCTTTAAAAATCTTTATGAGTTGATTTGTTTTTTTATTATCTCCAATAACTACTACTCTTCTAATATTGCCGCCAAAAACTTCTCGATATTTTGATAATAAATACAACAAAAGAAACTTAGAAAATGTGACAAATCCTACTATAGTAATAAAGTATTTTGCCATTTCAAATCTGGATATGCCGGGTTGCTTAAAAAAGCCGATAAAAGCATATAGAATTAAGGCAAAAATCAAAAATTGTCTAATCAGTGCAGCGAGAACCTGAATGACATTTGAAAATCTTTTTATATCATAAAACTTGTTTTTTATGGACAGAATAATCCATAAAACTGAAATATAGATCGAAAATAAAATACTCTGGTTGATATTAATTTCAAATAACGATATAGCAAGATTTATAATCAATACATCTATCAGCCCAAAAATTGGTTTTATATATATTGAATACCGACCTATCTTGCTACTCATACTATGCTTTTATCAGTTTTTAGTAAAGCCTCTATGTTCATTTTTTTGCAGTTCTTCAGCAGAAAATCCTTTAAAATAATCCAGGGTTGCTTTCATTCCTTTAAGTCTATTCACTTTTGGTTCCCATCCTAAAATTTCTTTTGCCCTGGTGATATCGGGTTGTCGCTGTAAAGGATCATTAACCGGCAATGGTTGATATACTACTTTTTGATCGGTTCCTGTTAATCGTATAATTTCTTCTGCAAATTCCTTTATGGTGATCTCATCGGGATTACCAATATTAACAGGATATACATAATCACTAAAAAGCAACCTATAAATTCCTTCAACCTGATCATCTACATAACAAAAAGAGCGGGTTTGCAGGCCGTCACCAAATATAGTTAAATCTTCACCTCTTAACGCCTGGCCTATAAATGCAGGAACCACACGGCCATCATTAAGTCGCATTCTGGGGCCGTAGGTATTAAAAATACGTGCGATTCTCGTTTCCAATCCATGATAGGTATGGTATGCCATGGTGATCGATTCCTGAAAGCGTTTGGCTTCATCATAAACGCCCCGAGGGCCAATTGTGTTTACATTTCCGTAATAGTCCTCATTCTGTGGATGCACCAACGGATCCCCGTACACTTCGCTTGTTGAGGCGATTAAAATTCTGGCTTTTTTTTCTTTTGCCAGTCCCAACAAATTATGGGTGCCCAAAGAACCTACTTTTAAAGTCTGGATAGGAATTTTCAGGTAATCTATAGGGCTTGCCGGAGAAGCAAAATGAAGAATATAATCTAACTTTCCAGGAACATACACAAATTTTGTGATATCATGATGGTAAAATTCGAAGTTTTTTAGCTTGAACAGATGCTCAATATTCTTCAGGTCTCCCGTGATTAGATTGTCCATGCCTATCACAAAAAAACCCTCCTTGATAAACCGATCACATAAATGCGACCCTAAAAATCCTGCTGCTCCGGTGATGAGTACTTTTTGCATGTTATCTTTTTATATCTTTTCTTCCTATAGAAAAATAAGAGATCCCTTCTTTTTCTATATCCTGGACATCATATAAATTTCTGCCATCAAAAATAACGTTGTTGTTCAGGCTTTCTTTTATTTTGTTAAAATCAGGAGTTCTGAAAATGCTCCACTCTGTACAGATGATCAAAGCATCAGCATTTTCGAGCGTCTCATACATCGAGTTAGCAAAACTAATCTTATTTCCATACTTTCGGGCTACATTCTTCATAGCTTCAGGATCGAATGTCTGAACTTTTGCTCCCATACTTAATAATGCATCAATAACATCCAGAGCGGGTGCTTCCCGAATGTCATCGGTTTCCGGTTTAAATGCCAATCCCCAAATGGCAAAAGTTTTTCCCTGCAGATCATTGTTGAAATACTTTTTAATCTTTGGGATTAGGGCTACTTTTTGACCCTTATTCACGTTAATAACGGCTTCCAAAATCCGGAAATTGTAGTCATCATCTTTCCCGGATTTATGCAAGGCCTTTACATCTTTTGGGAAACAAGACCCTCCATATCCGATCCCGGGAAATAAAAATCGTTTACCAATACGAGAATCTGTTCCCATACCAATTCTCACTTTATCTACATCTGCCCCCACTTTTTCACAGTAATTTGCAATCTCATTCATAAAAGTAATTTTAGTAGCTAAAAAGGAATTAGCTGCATATTTGGTTAGTTCTGCAGATTTTTCATCCATCACGATAATAGGATTGCCGGATCTTACAAATGGATTATATAACCTCTTCATTAGGTCGATAGCTTTTTCGGAACTAGCCCCAATTACAATTCTTTCCGGTTTTAAAAAATCATCTACGGCGAAACCCTCTCTCAAAAATTCTGGATTTGATACTACATCAAATTCACATTGTGCATTTTTTGTAATAACTTTTTTTACTTTTTCTGCAGTTCCTACAGGTACCGTACTTTTATCTACAATTATTTTATAATCTTTAATTAGCCTGCCAATCTCCTCAGACACTCCTAATACATAAGATAAATCGGCGGCACCATCACCGTTATCTGGTGTAGGTAATGCCAAAAAGATAATTTCTCCGTGATTTAATCCTTCTTCTAAAGAAGTTGTAAACCTTAAGCGGTTTGCTTTGATGTTTCTTTCAAAAAGAGCATCAAGATGAGGTTCATAAATAGGAACGTTTCCTAATCTCATTTTTTGAACCTTCTGTGCATCAATGTCTACGCAAACTACTTCATTACCGGTTTCGGCCAGACAGGTTCCAGTAACTAACCCAACATATCCTGTGCCTATTACTGATATTTTCATTTTTCATACTTTAAAAAATCATTATACTTAGTCTTTACAAAATTTTCTATCTCCTTTTCAAATCGTTCTTTTGAAAACTTTAAAGAATGTTCACGAATCTTTTCATAATCAAAGCTAAGTTTTTCAAATTGATAAATTGCTTCAATTATAGAATTAACATTTTGTTCTCTAAATAACACCCCTGTCTCATTATTTACTATAGTTTCTGTAAGACCTCCTTTTCCTAACCCTATAACTGGTGTCCCACAAGCCTGTGCCTCAACAGGAGCTATACCAAAATCCTCTATTCCAGAATGTATAAAGCCCTTAGCCTCTTTTATTAATTTATAAACTTCATCTGCTTCTAAAAATCCCGTAAACGAAATATTTTTTTTAGCTATTTTTCTTAGGGATTGAAGTTTTGAACCATTCCCAACGACTATTAATTTATTTCCTAGAATATTGAATGCTTCAACTATTAAATCAAAACGTTTATATGGCTCTAATCGTCCAACTGTTATGAAATAATCTTTTTTATCCTTTTCAAGTTTAAATTTTGCAACATCAACAGGAGGATAAATAACTGTTGAATCACGTTTGTACGTTTTTTTCACCCAATTCTGAACAAAAAAAGAATTTGTAATAATATGGTCCGGACGCTGAGCTTGCTTTACATCTTTATTTTGTAAAAATTTAATTATCGGAGTTAAAAAAATATACATTTTCCCAAAATAAAGTTTTTTGTCGTCCCAAATATATTTGAAATTTCGAGCTTGAAAATAAGAAATATGCAACTGAGATTTATTAGTTTTTCTAATACCTTTTGCAACAGAATGGGAAGAAGAAATTATAATTTCCGTACTTTTATCAACGGTAATTTTATCAATTAATGTATGAAAAAAAATGAAAAAAAACCTAAATTTTCTTTTAGAAAACCTTAATACGGTTTGATGAATTATAGGATTTGATTTTCTTCCATAAATCTTATATAAGTCCTTATTGGTCATATTATTAATCAAACAATATGTTTTATCAAAATCTAATACGCTTTGTAGCGAAGAAATTACCCTTTCTGCGCCTCCATATTTATCAAACCAATCTATTATTAATATTTTTTTAACCCTCATATATCTGTTACTAATTTTAGTAAACAAGTTTCTTTAAAAACACACTAATTCCATTGGAAGTACAGTTTTCATAAGAACTATTGCTACCCTCATATAGGGGTATATTCCAAAATAAAAGTTATCCAATATTACTTTTAATTTATTTCGAATTTGGGGTTAAGTTCTGTATATTCTAATACTTCATCAATATTTCCTGTTTTACAGTTTCCTGAATCAACCTTAAAGACACATCATACCTGCAACATAATTAACTATATGTGTAATTCTAATGTTTTATTCAAATTTAGATCAAATTATATAATTCATGAGGTGCAAATATACCAAAAGGTAGCGCCTTTAAAGCCATTGTAGTTAAAATTATTAGGTGTCTAGAGTTCAAAAATCAAGAGTATTTTGATAATACAGAAAAACTAGAACTTTTCAATATCTTTTAGTACTTCAATTACTTTTTTTCCACTTTTCCTCCAAGAAAAATTGGAAAGTTTACTATAAACAATATTTTTATTATCGTTATTTAACCCTTTTTCAATTCCTTCTTTAATTGAATTGATATCTAATGGATTAACATAAATTACAGAATCATCCCCTATTTCTCTAAATACTGGAATATCGGATAAAACACATAATAACCCCTTGCTCATTGCTTCTATAACTGGAATTCCAAAACCTTCATACAAACTAGGAAAAACAAATAATTTAGCATTTTGATAATATTGACTCAATTGATTATCAGAAACATTAGTAAGAAATTTAATTCTATCATCCATTTTAAAATCGTTTTCATCCAAACTTTTAGAAAAATTCGGTCCAACATTTCCAACTACAAAAAGTTCCAACGAGTCGTCTTCAATTAAAGAAAAAGCTTCTATTAATCTTTTATAATTCTTTCTTTGATGATGTGAAGAAACGGTCAAAATATAATTGCTTTTATTGATAAGATTATCATCAATATTTTCATTCACTTTTTGAAAAACTTCAGATAGACCATTATAAATTACCGTAACCTTCTTTTCAGGTAGTTCTAGACCTTCACAAACCTCCTTTTTTGCAGATTCACTTACCGTTAAGACATGTAAACCTTTTTTTGAAACTATTGGTATTATCAAATTATAAATAAAAACAAAGCTTTTAGAAAACGTATCTTTATAATACCTAAATGCCATATCGTGTACAGAAATTATCTGTCTTTTATAAAATATGGGTCCAGTGTGACCAAATGACAACAATAAAGGAGTACCTCTCTTTTTTAAATACAAATAAAGATCAAATTGCTCCCAAAAATGACTTTTATTAAGTCCTACTACTTTGGCCTCTAAATATTCCGCCAACTCTTTATGGACTATTCCTGGATGTGTTACAAATACAACCTGATCCTTTAATTCGTTTTTAAGAACCTTAGAGATCTCTATCGCAAAACGTTGAACACCAGTAATAGGCTGTGTTAGAAAGCGAGAATTAATGTATATTTTTTGATTTGAACTCATAAGGTTTGCTATTAAATAAAAAATACGAAAGAATAAAAGTGTATAAAACTATTCCTTGTTGTCTAATTAAAATCGTTTCTGTCAAAGAGATTAAAAAGAAATAAGCATACATATATATAAAGCCCCAATGTTTAATAAGTATCATTTTTCTTATAATAATGATTTGTGAAAAAAAATAAATTATGATACCTATCAAACCAAAAGAAATAACTGTGTATAAAATAAGATTATGAGGATTATTAGCATAAAAAGGAGTACTTAGACCTAATTTTAAATACTCATTTTCTAGATATTCGGAAACTCTATAGGTTCCAACTCCAAAGAATAGATTATCTTTTATAACATTCAAAGATGATTCAAACATAATAATTCTCTCAGAACCTTCTCCTAATTGATTTATTTTTTCTATTCTCCATTTATTATAGGGCGAAAAAACAAAAAACATGGTTAATATTACAATCGAAAAAATTAACGCTAAAATTCTTTTTTTGTTTAAATTTGAAAGTGTGTGGCATATAGCCAATACTGTCAATGATATTAATACCATTCTCTTTCCTAACAAAATTATTGTACCAAGAAATAGAATTGCAGTAAATAAAAATCTTTTTCTCTTTTCTGTTCCAAAACAAATAGATAGTAAGATCGTATTTACTCCTAGCTGAATTGCAAAAAATACCGAATGATAATTTCCTTTTAAAGTATGGGGGAGATGTATCAATGAAAAATGTTGATCTGGTCTGTTATAAAATTCGATCGCAGTATAAATACCAAACATAATTGCAAGAATGGAAGATATTGAAATAACTACTGTAATCTGTTTAATACTAATATCAATTTTTTTTATCGCCATAATAATAGGTAACACCCCTAAAGGAAGTAACCTTAAGATAAATTCTAAATTATTAACAGAAAAGCCACGCAACCAAAGTACACTAAGCCAGAAAAAAGCTCCTAAAACAAAACCAATACAGATTTCAGATTTTATATTGGTTTTATTTGGAAGAAAAACCAATATAAAAAATATATATAGCCCAACTGCAATAGAATTTAAGCCAAAGGAAAATGGCAATGTCCAAAAAATCGAACTAAATAATAAAATGTTGATATTTTCTAAAAAATTTCTATTCTTTAATTCTTCTAACATTTTTAAAGATTAAGTAAATAATACTAAAAGTTATTAGTGGAAATAAAAATCTGGTAAGAAAAACCCCATTATATCTTGCAAATTCAACTACCCAGATAAAACAAACAGGATAAACACTCCAAGCATACAGACTACCTTTTTTTAATTTAAACCATAGTTTAAAAAAACTAGTGAAAAAAACTAATAAAAAAACTATGCCTATTGCAAATCCAAAATCTGTATAAGCATTAGTTAATCCTCCCTTGTTTGTAAAATCCCTCCATCTGTAATCACCAAAATCAATATCTTTATTTTTTAGTTCATATCCTGGTCCCATGATACGATATAATATTCTTTCGCTCCAATATAAATAATTCATTGTTTCAAAGGATAAATTATTATCTAAAACAAAATAAAACTTATTTTGAGTGTCTCCATAATAATCAAAAAATCGTTCTAGTGTCCAGGAAACCTTGAATCCTATATCCATGTTTTTATTGCCGTACTGATTTTTAAATTGCCTTGTTAACTCTAAAAGCATAAAAAAAGCAATGAATATCATAAAGTATTTGACAAATTTCGTAATCAGTACTTTTTTATTTTTTATTGTGATAAAAACAATTAGAATAGGTAAAATAAATTCTAACAGAGCAAGTCTTTCTGCCAATAGATATGATCTGATAAAAATAAGTCCCCCCAAAACAAGAATTAAGAACCAATATCTTCTACGTTTATTCTGATAACTATAAATTATGTATGGAATAATAAAAAACAAATAGAATTGCGAGATTATATTAATCCCTCCAAAATCCTTAAGAGAGTTCTTAGAGACACTTATATTACCATCATATGCTAGATAAGCATTGATTACTATTAATAAGTTCATTAAAATAGATACGACGACAAATGTTTTTCCTATTATGTACCATTTTTTCCTTATCACTGGAATCTTTATTGGCAAAGACTCTATTTTTTTTAATTTCATCCTAGGAAATTCTGATAATATCCTAGAAAAAATTATTATCAATAGAATACAACAACATATTATAGTATGTGTCCAAAACCCATAAACTTTTTTAAAAGGGAAAAAATAAGTTGGGTATAAATAGGGAACATATATTAAAAAAAAATAACCCATTATTGCAACTATAGGAGATGAAATAAGGTATTTTAATTTAATTTTCATCCTCTATCAATTTTTGTTGAAGTTCTATCCAAGTAATTGTATTATTTTTAAAAACTTTGTTATTTTTTTTGTACTTAAGACATTCACTAACCGCATTTGATATATCATTCTTGTCTTTATAATAAAAGGTGTTATCTCTTTTAGTCCTTAAAAACTCAGGAGCTATAATAGGTAATTCACAATATGTATATTGATGGACTTTTAGGCTATCAGTAAAGGATTCTGCACCATTAGAATATTCTAAGGTATGCAACCCAATATCAGCATGCTTTACATAAGGTATTGTTTCTACAAAGGGTATTTCCCCATAATATATAATATTATTTCTTTTAACACGTTTTTCTAACGGTCCTATAATATGAAATGTGATATTTTCATGTGCGTTAGCTGCATATTGTAAAAAATTATAATCTAATTTAGTTATTCCAATAAAAACTGCATTTGTACTTCCCTTTTGATAGGGACTATCATATTTTTCCTCATATAACTCCTTATTAATACCATGATATTGTAATTTAATATTTGTGGCAGAGTCTTTCTTTCTTAATTTATCATAAATATATTGACTTGGGACACTTACCAAATCAAAGTCTTTTAAAACATCTTCTTCATATTTAATTAAAGAAGAGTGCGCATTCAAAATCTCAAAATCATCAGAAACTCTGTATATAAACTTTGCCTTTTTATTAAGATTTTTAAACTTTGTAAATAAAAATAAGCCTGGTGTGGATTCAAAAATTACAAAATCAGCCTCTTTAACACTATTCTCTAGGTTTTTAAAAGAAAACGATTGATAAATTTTGAATAAATATCTAGTCAAATAATTAGCTATACTGGATCTCAAATTAGCTATATGAAAAAGCGTAAAGTGAACGTATGACTGCATATTAATACTATGCTTAACTAGTTTATTTTTAGCAAAATTAAGATCCTTTGAATAATGTTTTTTTAACTTAAACAAATGACTACATGGTGCTGTAACAAAAATTACGGAATACCCAGAATCTACAAATGCATCCGCAATTAAGTGAAATCCAGCCTTTCTTTTGGATTCATAAAAATGTCCCGAAACTAAAATAACTTTTTTCAATTCAAATTAAGTTTAATAATATTTTCAAAAAAAACTTTATATTCTTTATGGTAAAAACTTGAGTTATGCCATAATAATGTATAATTACCTGAATATTTTTTTACTTTCTCTACAAGCAGAAGAACATGTTCTTCTGCTTCTTTCAGATTTAGGTTCATATAATTCTCATTAAACAATGACACTTCCATAATTATTAAAGGCCTAATAATTAGATTCAACGGTTCTCTATCAATTAGATCATAAAAATTATATTCTTTACTGGTTCCACACCTAAAACCGATATGTTCTGCATAACCTAAAGTAGAATCGTATTGCATTCCTGCATGTTCCCAGTTTTTTTCCGTAATTCCAGTTTCCCATCTCAAATAATGTTGCCTTCCTCCAAGAATCATTTTTGAATTTCCTCCAATTCTTGTATATAAATTTCTTAGTAAAGATATTTCATTTTTAGTTTTTATTTTGTCATTATAAGAATAATAACTTGCATGATAACCAATCTCATGACCTCTTTCTGCTATTTTTTTCATTAATAGAATTGAATCATTACTATTAATATTATAATTACCATCAATTGGTTTTTTATTATTTCTGGGAATAAAATAAAAAGCGATTTTTAAATTTTGCTTTTCACAAAGATCCATCATGAAATCAAAAGTATTAAAAGGATCATATTCAGTCTTTTTCAATACAGAAACCAAGAAAAAAGTTCTAATTGAATTTAAAAAACTTTTAACGGATTTTTTAATTAGTAGGTCACTCCCTAGCCTTTTAATTATTCCCGGAAAACGCACACCTTCATCTTGTATAAAATCAACATCGCAGCTTATATATGTTTTGTTTTGTATAACTCCTCTAGGAATTTCGGGGCATAAATAATGTATACTGTTCCATAGTATTTCTATATATTCATCTACGATCGGTTGTAAAAGAAAGCTCTCCTGATATGCCAATGAAAAATTAACAGGAAAACGACCGTGAGCATCTTTTTCTTTGATAACTACTTCTTCATATCTAGAAAGCATAAAGAAACAAGAACCAAAAACATCTAGTCCTAAATATATTTTTCTTTCGGAAACTTGAATTTCACAATTTCCATAGATAATAGGAAGACCATTTTCAACATTAAATTTTAGACCTTCTGTCTCTTTAGAAAATTCATTCAAAGGTCTCTTAGGTAATGAATCTTCACTAAGCCATTCTAATTCTTCAAATTGCTCAAAGAACTCATTATTAATTTCAATCTCTTTATCCTCAATCGCTAGCTTTATATTTTGTTGTTTTTCATTAAATATTATCTCAAAAGGTATCCTTAAAAATTTAGTAAAAATTTGATTGAAAATATACTTCTTTTCTTGTCCACAATTAGAATTTGCATAAATTTTGATCATATTCTTTTTATCAGATCTTGTAAAAAATATACTAATTTTAATCTTTTAGAAAACACTTTTGTAATTTTAAAATATTGCATCTGCTTAGAACCAAATTTTCTAAAAGATCTTTCTACTCCTTCGATCATACTTCCCTCAAAATCAAATACATTAACATACTTTGCTGTATATTTTATCGCTTCCATAACAATGAACGTTGCTGCTCCACTATTCCTATATTTTGGATCAATAGTACTTATTAAATCATAAGCTGAATTATCATCCCAAACAACGAAAATTGCGGCATGAATATTATTTTCAGAATCTCTTGCACAGAAAATTTTTCCTCTATTTCGTTTAGTCGCGGCAAAATAAATTCTCTTAAGTAATTCCATGCTATACTCTATCTTTTGATTTTGTTTTCCTAATGTATATACATGATTAATGTAAAACTCTTCTACACTTAAGTCATAATCAACATGAACATGTTTTTCTGCTTTTCTAAAATTCTTTTTTTTTGATCTATCTAAACTATTATAAACTAAATCATAGTCTTTAATGTTTTGTAAAATATAAGTATATCTTGTGGTTTGAATAAAACCTTTCCAATAGAAAGGTAACCAATTATGGATATCGTAATTAAAATGCTGGTCAAATTCACTTACTTCGGGAATTTGATCAATAATTTGAGTAAAAATATTTTTTTCATGACTCAATCTATCATTTTCTGATTTAAACTCTCTTGTTTTAAACCATGGACCTAATTTTTGGGTTAGTTGGGGCATTTTTATTCTTTTAAATCCATATTTATTATTAATATAATATGGTAATGAAGCTAGTAGATTTTTTTTAGCATCATAGACTAGAATAACATCCCAATTATCACCTTTACAAACTGCATCTAACCACCAATATTGAGAAAAAATAGGGATAGATTTTTCTTCATGGCAGAGATTAATATATTTTTCTTTGTTTGTCATTATATTTTGAGTAAAAATTTTATCAATCTAGTAAGTGAAAACGATGGTTTCAAAAAAATCTGTCCATTCTTAGTAATTAAACAATAAAAAGCTCCGTCTCTTACTACCTTGCCAACATTATCTGTATTTACTATTGACTTATTGTAGTTTAACACTTTCCATCGTTGTCCTTTGTATATACCTTTGGGTTGTTCTATTGGATTATACCACATTTGCGTTCCTTTTAACAAATGCCACACTCGTTCTACATCCCAAGTTGACCAATCTATTATATTTGTATCTATTTCTATTTGGTATGCTTTCGGATATACTTTTGATTTATCTTGCTTCTTTTTTGGTAATTTTTCTGTTAATGATAATTCGTCGAGTGCTTTTAAAATCATTTTATTCCCATGATTTCCAATTGCTATATCATGCATTTCTGGTGATTCCATACCCAGAGCCATATCGAATCTTTCCTGATAAATAATATCACCAGTGTCTTCTCCTTTATCAATGTAGTGTAAAGTTATTCCAGGATTTAAATCCATATTAACATATGTCCAGAACCAAGGGTTTCTTCCTGGATACTCTGGGAGATAAGAAGGATGAAGATTGATTGTTCCATATTTAGGAAGCTCAAAAATTATTGGCTTTAATAACTTCGACATTCCATAAACTACAATGATATCAACATTTAAACCTGCAAGCCAATCTCTAAGTTTTTCTTCTTCATTTTTTTTAAAAAAGAAGTAGGGTATTTTATTGTCTTGACTATACTTCTTAAGAGTTTTTCTTTTTTTTATGAAAAAATAAAGGTACTGTAATATACCTTCAAATCTGTTTTTTAAAGATCTTGTATAATTCCTTGGAGCGTCTTCAACAATTCCTACTAAATTATGTGATGAAGAAAAAATTGGATTAACAATTCTCGATAATCCTTGTGTTATTATAACTACATTTAAACTCATTTTTTATTAATTAAGAAAATTTTCGATCAAACTCTTTCTTCGTAATATATCCGTAATACTCATATTCATTATTGTACTTTACACAATCTGACGGCTCTAGTTTTTTTATAATTTTTGCAGGTGCCCCTCCTAAAACGCAGTAACCTTCTTCAAAGCTTTTATTTACTATTGCCCCTGCGGCGACAATTGTATGATCTCCTAGAATCACTCCCGGTAAGATAACTGCGTTCATACCTATCCAACAATATTCACCTATAATTACCTTAGAAACTTCGTGTTTTCTGTAATCATACAAGTCATGATTTCCACTAATAATCCCAACTCCTGGGGCTACTATAGTATAGTTGCCAATTTCTATTCCTCCCATTCCTTGTATATAACATCCATTAGATAATCCTGGAGCTGTGCCAATTCCAATTTTTATCTTATCTACATTGGTAATTCTGGTTGAATGATGAGTAGGCCAGTAAGCAGCTCTATTGAATCCAAGAATTTTCTGAATAAAAAAAACTTTTATTGTAATTGGTCCAGCCGTTCTTCTTGTCTCTATAATTCTTTTTATAAAAGGAATCATTCTTAAAAGTGAAACTATTTTCTGCTTAAAATATTTTTCCATACAAACTATATTTTAGTAATAGTAATATTACACACAAAGGAGTCCCATATTTAAAAACAATTGACCAGTATTTCAATAATCCAAAATTTAAAAACTTATATACTAGAAAAGACGAATATAAAAAATACGAAATTGCACTTACGCCACTAAAAATTATAATAGTGATATAAACATCTTCAAAATAGAATATCCCTAAAAATAGACCTACTAATCTAAATAGAGACATAAAAAATATAAATAGAAAACCGATGTCTTGTTTTTCCCTTATAATCACTATTGAAGATATAGGAGATGTCAAAAAATTAAAGAATATCCAAGGAATCATAATCATCGCAAATTCCCCTGCCACACGCCATTTGGCTCCAAATATAAATGAAAAAATATCATCACCAAAAAACAATACTATGCCTAAAGGAATAAAAGACAATAATAATAATTTTGTATGAGTACTATATACTAAATTAGAAAACGCGTCCTCATCATTCTTCAAATTTGAAGCCTGCTCAAAAAAAACTTGACCTATTGCTCCTCCAACTAAAGAAATTGGCATTGTAAGAATTTTAAACGCCTGAAAATAAAAGCCTCCAAAAGCTGATCCAAAATAATTAGGGATTAACATTATAGGAGATTGAATTGTACCTATATTAAATAAGCTTGAAGGCACTTCAAATAAAGGGAATTTTCTATGTCTTTTTATAGTTTTAATTGTATCAGCAAAATCTAGCCTTTGGAAATAGCGTGTATTTGATTTGAACAAAACTATGTTTTCTATTATTAGAGAAGCAAAATGGCCAATTATTAGCCCAAAATATTTAAAAAAATACAATGTTAATTGTAAAAAAGAAAGCCCTGCAGATTTAGCAACTTTAGAATACGCTATTAACTTATAGTTTTTTCTTTTGATATTTAGATACATCAAAAGTTTATTTACCCCAAGCATAATAATTGAAACAATCAGCAAATATTTCCAATATTTACTGCCTTCAGTGTTCAAAAATGGGATTTTTTCAAAAAACACTAATACAAAAATTAAAAATATTGACGAGATAATAAAGACAAACGTTAATATTACAGAAATTAGGTTTGTCGTCTCTTTTTCGCTATCAGAATTCATTAGTGCCAACTCAAACTTACCTGTAACTACTTCTGACAATACTACAGCAAGACTTGAATATACTCCAAGAATTGCAAAATCCTCTGGTTCGTATATTCTCGTTAGAATAGGAGATATAAGTATTGGTATTAATTGAGCAACAGATGTACCGGAAACTAATGTAATTACGTTTTTCGCGAATTCATTACTAACTAAATTCTGAAAACTGTCTTTTAGAAATTTGATCATAAACCATTAGTGAGTTTATCAGTTTTTTAAAAACTCATGGTACTCCCCTTTAACACCAATTGGTGGTAAGTTCCTTATATCATGAACTATTTTTATTGCCGTTCTTGCCGCGTCCAAACCATATCCTTTACCTTCAAGTATATCTTTATATACCATAGTATGCAAGTCGGTAAAGCCCCCACTAAATTCTAACTCTTCACCATCAATAGTTATTGATCTAAAAGTAGTTTGCCCTTTTTCTTTTATTTCTTGAGGTAAATATTTGGCATTTATAGATAAAAACCAGCGAACTCTGGCGTTCTTAAATTCAAGATATCCAGCTGCCCTATCTTCTTCATGTATATGTACTATATTTTCTTGAATATCTCCAAAAATCCAGGACAACATGTCATAAAAATGCACTCCAATATTTGTGGCAATTCCTCCGGATTTGCTCTTATCTCCTTTCCAAGATGTGTGGTACCAATTACCTCGAGATGTCAAATATGTTAAATCTACTTCGAACTTCGTATCTTTTTTTGAATTCTTTACCTTTTCTTTTAAGGCCATTATAGATGGATGAACTCTTAGCTGTAGTATATTATAAACCTTTTTGCCAGTCTTTTCTTCTACTCTTTGTAGTTTATCTATATTCCATGGGTTCAAAACCAATGGCTTTTCGCAAATTGCATCCGCACCACTACGCAATGCAAATCTAATATGAGCATCATGAAGGTAATTTGGAGAGCATATACTTACATAATCCAAAAACACATCTTGTTCATACTTAAGTTTCTCTATATGCCTATCGAATCTTTCAAATTCTACAAAAAAATCTGCTTTTGGAAAGTGAGAATCAATAATTCCTACACTATCATTTTTATCATAAGCCGCCAAAAGTTGATTATTGGTATCTCTGATGGCTTTCATGTGTCGAGGAGCGATATAACCCGCTGCTCCTATAAGTGCGAAGTTTTTCATAATAATTCTTTCAATTCTTGTGTTATATACAGTATTTCTTCTTGACTTAAGTATGGATTCATTGGTAAACTCATAATTTCCTGAGAAACTCTCTCTGAAATTGGAAAGTCCCCTTTGGTATGTCTCAAATACTCAAAACATTCTTGTAAATGAAGAAGCTTTGGATAATGAACTGCTGTAGGTATTCCTTTTTCTTTTAAAGCTGCCTGAATACTATCTCTATTCTTTACACGAATAGAGTATTGCGCCCAAACAGAGGTATTATATTCTTCTACAAAAGGAATAGCTATATGTTCGATAAGCTGTTCGTCGTATTTTTTTGCGACATCTTGTCTTCTCATAATATCCTCATCATAATGCTTCAATTTTTCTAATAAAATTGAAGCTTGTAAAGTGTCCAAACGGCCTCCAATACCAATATATTTATGAATATATCTTTCCGTTTGACCATGTACACGTATACTTTTTATTTTATCCGAAAGCTCACTATTATTTGTAAAAAGGGCTCCTCCATCTCCAAAACAGCCTAAAGGCCTAGCCGGAAAAAAAGAAGTGCAACCTATCATCGATATATTACCGCTTTTTTTACCTTTATAAGTTGCTCCAAAACTCTGAGCACCATCTTCAATAACGGCTAAATTATATTTTTTTGCTAATACATTAATCTCATCCATATCTGCAATTTGCCCGTATAGAGATACTGACATTATTGCTTTTGTCTTTTCAGTTATTTTCTCTTCAATTAACTTAGTGTTAATATTATATGTAGTCTCATCAATGTCTACAAATACAGGAACTGCTCCCAAAAAAGCTATTGTTTCGGCAGATGCAATAAAGGTAAAAGGCGAGGTAATAATTTCGTCTCCTTCCTTAATATCCAAAGCCATCATTGCTAAAATAAGAGCATCTGTCCCTGAAGAGCAGGTGATTCCATATTTTGTACCTGTATATTCCTGTAATTCTTTCTCTAGTTCATAAATCTCCTGGCCCATAATGAACCTCGAAGAAGAAACTACATTTGCAATTGCTCTATCAATAGCTTCTTTGTGCTCCAAATAAGCTTTTGTTAAATTTGCAAAATCTATTTTCATTTGTACTTATTTAGTTCTTTCCACGGTATCTTCCTCTATATCTAGTAGATATTCTTGGCCGCTCTCCATACATATTGCCTTTTGGTTTTCGTCAAAATTTAAACGGTGTCCAAATTCACTTACCCATCCAATTTGCTTAGCTGGATTCCCTACAATTAGCGCATACGGTTTAATAGGCTTCGTTACTACCGCACCAGCTCCAATCAATGCATATTCGCCTATATCATTTCCACAGATAATAGTTGCATTCGCTCCAATTGATGCACCTTTCTTCACTAATGTCACTACATATTGATCTCTTCTATTTACGGCACTTCTAGGATTAATAACATTAGTAAATACCATCGAAGGCCCCAAAAAGACATCATCTTCACAGATCACGCCAGTATAAATAGAAACATTATTTTGAACTTTAACGTTTTTTCCAAGTTTTACCTCTGGTGATACCACTACATTTTGACCAATATTACATGACTCTCCTATATTACAATTAGACATAATGTGAGAAAAATGCCATATTTTGGTATCCTTACCTATATTGCAATTATCATCTATTACTGCCGTTTTATGAGCATAGTATTTTGTATCACTCATATTTTAAAGTCTGTCCGTTATTAATTCCCTTGGCAAAAAGCTTTTTACATCATAAACCACTGCATTTAAATTTCCTAAATTTTTAATATCGATGTTTTTGAATTCTTCATGTCCAACAGTTAAAACTATAGTATCGTAACCATTCTCTAACTCTTTTATCAAATCAATACCGTATTCATGTTTAACCTCATCATGATCTGCATGTGGATCAAAAACATCTACCTGCATACCAAACTCTTTAAGTTCATCAATCACATCGATTACCTTTGAGTTTCTTATATCTGGGCAATTCTCTTTGAATGTCATCCCTAAAACAAGTGCTTTGGCGTTTTTAACTCTATGCCCTTTCTTTATCATGAGCTTAACAACTTTGTTGGCTATATGAATTCCCATTTCGTCATTAATTTTCCTACCTGAAAGAATGACTTGCGGATGGTACCCAAGGCTTTCAGCTTTATGCGTCAAGTAAAATGGATCAACCCCTATACAATGCCCTCCTACAAGACCCGGTCTGAAAGGTAAAAAATTCCATTTTGTACCAGCTGCCTCAAGCACTTCCAATGTATCAATATCCATTTTGTCAAAAATTAGAGCTAATTCATTAACAAATGATATATTTAAATCTCTTTGAGTATTTTCAATAATTTTGGCAGCCTCGGCAACCTTAATAGAAGAAGCTTTATGTGTCCCTACAGAAACAATCGCAGCATATAATTCATCCACAGTTTCTGCAATTTCCTCAGTACTTCCTGATGTCACTTTTACAATATTATGTACTCTTCTTACTTTATCTCCGGGATTAATTCTCTCTGGTGAATATCCACAGAAAAAATCGACATTGAATTCTAATCCACTTGATTCCTCCAATAGAGGAACACAGATTTCTTCTGTACATCCAGGAAAAACCGTTGATTCATATATCACTATATCTCCTTTGGATAAATATTTACCTACTAACTTACTAGCTCCTTGAAGAGGTCTTAAATTCGGCTGTTTGAAAACATCGATTGGTGTAGGAACAGTTACAATGTATATATTAGCAGAATATAGTTCTTTCTCCTCTGATGTGTAGAATATTGATTTGGTGTTTTTTAAATCTTCTTTTGAAACTTCATTAGTAAAATCAATCCCATTACATAAATCTTCAATCCTAGAAGAGTTAATATCATAACCAATAACATTGAAATTATACTTACCAAATTCGATTGCTAATGGTAATCCAACATATCCCAACCCTATAATAGCAATCTTGTTTTCTTTTATATTATCAGAAATCATTTATTTTAGAATTTTATCAAAACTGTTCCTCCACTCTATTATGGAAACTGAAAACATTCGTTCAGTCTTTGCTGTATCAAGAACACTATATTTTGGTCTGACTGCAAAAGTAGAATAATTCTCTGTTTTCTCAAGCTTTATAACATCCTGTTTCCCCGAAAACTTCAAAATTTCTTTAGCAAAGTCATACCAGGTAGCTTCACCCAGGTTGCTATAGTGGTAAATTCCATAGTCACTGCTATCATTTTTCATTAATTCCAATACAAAACTCGCCAGATCATTGGCGTTGGTGGGAGTTCCTGTTTCGCCTGTAGTAACGGTCAGTTCTTTTTCGGTTTCAGCCTTTTTTAGGATCGTTTTAAAAAAATTATGCCCAAATTCAGAATATAACCAGGAGGTTCTTATGATAAAGTATTTTTCAAGAATTTCCTGTATGTATCGTTCTCCGGCTAGTTTAGATTTCCCATATACATTAATGGGGTTAGGAAGGTCTTCTTCAGTGTATGGACTTCCTTTTTCACCATCAAATACATAGTCGGTAGAAATATGAATCAAAGTAGTATCATACTTCTCACAAACTTCTGCCAGATGCTTCACCCCTTCTGCATTGACCAAAAATGCTTTCTCCGGTTCTTTTTCGGCTTGCTCAACGTTGGTATATGCCGCACAATTAATGACAAAATCAAACATCTTATCAACAAAAAAACGTTGTATCGTATCTTTATTGGTAATATCTAGTGTATCAGAATCGGTAAAATGTAATTTCAATCCAGGATAATCGTTCTCAATTTTTTTTATGCATTGCCCTAGTTGTCCTCCCGCACCTGTAATCAATATGCTTTTTGTATGTAGTTTTTCGTTCATTTAAGAGTGCGTCCATTTAGTATCTGGTCAGAAATCCCATCAAAAATAATTCAAATTATAAAAACCGTCTATTTTCGACCAGACACTATTTATTCAATATTTTTACCATAATTCATCAAAAATCTATTTAATGAAACCATAATTAAGGCCAAAAATAAAATACCTGCAAATAAGATAGGCATTAAAACGATTTTTTTAGTAAAAAAATCATTCACTAAAGCTCCTTTATTAGGAAATTCAGAAATAATATTAATGGTATTTTTTGTATTTGCCTTTTCATTATTTAATCTAACTTTCTCATCTTTTAATTGCCTCACCTGGTTGAGCAATTCAATTTCAGGTACTTCATTCGTCTGATTTTCAGCTAAATTAATACTCGTGGTCCCGTCTGGCTTTTTGGCTTCCATAACTTTGATTCTTTTGTAAAATGCCTGCAAATCATTGATCTCCTTCTGTTGTTGGGCTATAATCGAATCTCTAAGAGAAATATTACGGTCATTGATCTCCTTTTGGAGTTTAAAATATTCATTATTCTCTATTGATTTTACAATAACTTCCTGGCATCGTTTCGCAATTTCTGGCGAGGTAGCTTCGATTTCAATTTTATGAAATTTGGCATTGATATCATTAAAATTTGCTAAATATGCCTCATAATCCACTTGTTTTTGAGATACCGAATCCAGTTCCTGGATAAACTCACTGAATTGTTTTATTCGTTGTGTTTGGTCTGAAAAAGAGGTTATTGCTACTTTTTTAACTTCTTGCGCCTCTTCATCAGAAATATGCAATGCTTCGGACAAAGCTTTATATTCTCCCTGCTCGGCTAATTGATTATAAAACTCAATATTGTTATATAATTGTTGCACGCTGTTGAAATTTGGTTCTACAATCATCGAAGACCTGTACCTGGCCAGAGATGTATAGTCTAGATATCCGCCGGCAATAAGACCCAAAACAACAGCGATGGCAAATTTTAAAAAATGATTTCTTATAAATTGAAGAAACAGTATAAAAACATGAAAAATACTTTTGAATATGTTTGCTATAAAATTGAAAAACTTGTCAAAAGCATTTCCAATGAGTTTGAATAATTGACCAAGATCGATCTCTTCAGATGGGGTTTCTTTAGCATTCATAAGGTCAACGTTGGTTAGGTTAAATAGTTATTAGGAATATCGGTGTAAAACGAATATTTCTAGGTACTTATTGAAAAAAGGAATTGGTTTAACTAAGTTTTAAGGAGTTTTAACATCTCCTGATAATTGTATATCTGCTATGATACCAGTAGTTGTACTAATTACCTTTAAAAAAGTAAACCCTTTTAAAGTATATCTCTTAGATATGGTAGTTTTTTGTCTTTTTCTGAAAGCTGAATTTCTGAATCGTTTAATTTCCAATCAATGGCGAGGTCGGGATCGTTATAGATAATACCTGATTCTGAAGATTTGTTATAATAATTATCGCATTTATAAGCAAAAATTGCCTTTTCGCTTAGCGTAATAAATCCATGGGCAAATCCACGGGGTATAAATAGCTGAAGGTTGTTTTGATCATTTAAAAGCATCGAAAAGTGTTTCCCGAATGTCTTAGAACCGGGTCGAATATCTACTGCAATATCGAGTACTTCTCCCTGGATTGCCCTTACCAATTTTGCTTGGGCATATTTTCCAGTCTGAAAATGCAACCCTCTAAGGGTTCCTTTTTTAGAAATTGACTGATTATCCTGAACAAAGTTTGCCTGAAAACCAGTTACTTCATAAAACTTCTTTTGATTAAATGTTTCAAAAAAAGAGCCTCTCTCATCATTAAAGACTTTGGGCTTCAGGACAAAACATCCATCTATTAATGTTTTTTCGATTTGCATTTTTAGTGCTTTTTTTGTTTTCTTTTTTTGTATTACCCTCCCGATAACCATCGGGACTAAAGGGAACCAAAAAAAGCATTCATTTTTTAAAGGGATATTTTTTTAATGATTTCCAGCCTTTAGGGCTGGGGTCATGAAATTATTTTTAATTTCCTTTTATACTACAATATTTCTCTGACCAGATAAAAGAAACGTTCTGCCTGCTTTTTTGTTTTGATCTTCTAGATAATTATAGTAGTAGGAAAAAATACCGAAAATTCAATTAAGTACCCCAACCCTAAAGGGAGTAATTGTATTTTCTATGTGTCGAAATTATGAATAATATTGTCATAACTACTTAAATACTAAAGGTTTTCAAGTAAAATGTTCTTTTATTATTCACTTTATATCGGCTAAAAGGAAACAATTATAAGCTACGTTGGCTCTTTGTTTATTTTAAAAAATGATTTCCGCCCTTTAGGGCTGGGGTCATAAAATCATTTTTGATTTCCTTTTATACTACAATATTTCTCGGAACTTATAACAGAAATACTTCTCTTCTTTTTTTGTTTTACCCTTCCCGATAACTATACGGGACTAAAGGGAACCAAAAAAGTAACTTCTAACATAAAAATGGTCTCCCTTTAGGGCCGGGGTAAAACCATTTTTATGTTTTATTATTCAAAATCTTTATCTTTTCTATTATCCTCATCAATATTTTATCAATATTGTCAAGTACTTCCTCGTTTGTGAATCGAATTATTTCTATCCCCTGATACTCTAATAATTCACTTCTCTCGATATCCAAATTTATTTGCTCCTTCCGATCATGATACTTTCCATCTATTTCAATAATCAATTTTAATTTATGGCAATAAAAATCTGCTATAAATCTATGTATCGGATGTTGCCGCCTAAACTTGTATCCTTTAAGCTTGTTTTCTTTGAGTTCGCCCCAAAGCTTCATCTCTGCAGGAGTCATTCTTTCTCTTAAGCTTTTTGCACGATCAAAAATCTCAGGGCTTGCTCCTTTCCACATACTTTCGTCATGATATAAATTGTCTTTTTTCATTTGTGGTTTAACCTAATTGTTGTTCTTAATATTATGAATTATAGGTGTTTTTCTCACCCTTTGGAACCGTATAGCTATCGAGAGAAGGGAAAGAAAACACCGAAAATCAGTTATGTACCCCCAGCCCTAAAGGGAGTAACTGAATTTTCTATGTATCAAATTATAAATAATATCATTGCAAGTACATGAATACTTAGGGTTTTCAAACAAATATATCCTTTTATTTTTCACTTTATGTCAGAGCTAAAAGGAAGCAACCATAAGCTACGCTACCTTGTGGTATTTTAAAAAAATGATTTCATGACCCCAGCCCTAAAGGGTGGAAATCATTTTTGATTTACTTTTATACTACAATATTTCTCTTCTTTTTTTGTATTACCCTCCCGATAACCATCGGGACTAAAGGGAACCAAAAAAAGTAACTTCTAACATAAAAATGGTCTCCCTTTAGGGCTGGGGTAAAACCATTTTTATGTTTTTACCTCAATCCAATTGCATTAAATAGGTTCCATAACCACTTTTTAGCAAGGGTTTTGCTAACTTATGAAGCTGGTCTTTGCTTATAAATCCTTTTTTATAGGCGATTTCTTCTATAGCCCCTATTTTGAGGCCTTGTCGTTCTTCAATTACCTGAACAAACTGACTGGCTTGCATCAACGAATTAAATGTTCCTGTATCCAGCCAGGCAGTCCCTTTATCAAGGATACTTACCTTTAATTTTCCTTCTTTTAAATAGGTGTTATTTATATCGGTAATCTCCAGCTCTCCCCGTTCACTTGGTTGAATAGATTTGGCAATCTCGACAACTTCATTGTCATAAAAATAAATCCCCGGCACCGCATAATTAGATTTAGGCTGCATTGGTTTTTCCTCTATTGAGGTTGCCACTCCTTCTGTGTTAAAATCCACCACACCGTATCGCTCAGGATCCTGAACATGGTAGGCATAAATAATTCCACCATCTGGATCATTATTACTCTCTAAAAGAGTTTCCAGGCCAGAGCCATAAAATATATTATCTCCTAATATCAAAGCAACTTTATCGTTGCCAATAAATTTTTCTCCAATAATAAAGGCCTCTGCCAATCCATTGGGTTGATCCTGGATTTCATACGCAAATTGACAACCATACTTTTGGCCATCACCCAACAACTTCTTAAAAAGAGGTAGGTCCTGAGGGGTAGAAATAATAAGAATCTCTTTAATCCCGGCAGACATTAATGTGGAAAGCGGATAATAGATCATAGGTTTATCATATACCGGCATGAGTTGCTTGCTTACGGCTAGGGTGAGTGGGTGTAAACGTGTTCCTGATCCTCCTGCTAATATGATTCCTTTCATCAATCGGTTTCTTTAACTTTTTTATCTCAGACTTCTCACTTATGTTCGGTTACACAAAGCCACATAAAGAATTCACAAAGGTTCACAGAGATTTTTTCAATTTCATATGAATTCACCTGTCTTTTATTTAGATTTAAGCTATTAAAAAACTGCATACTGTGACTGCTTACTTCAAAAACAGATTGCTTTTTAAAGATTTCTATATTTCTTCAAATACCATTGTATGGTTTTTTCGATTCCTGTTTCAAAATTTTCTTCGGCCTGCCATCCTAATTCATTTTCAATTTTGTTGGCATCGATTGCATATCTGAAATCATGCCCTGGCCTGTCGGTTACAAAAGTAATGAGGTCTTTATATGATACATTGTTTTTTCTTGGTGCTGTTTTATCCAAAATTTCACATATCGTAGTTGCAATATAGATATTTTCTCTCTCGTTTTTGCCTCCAATATTATAGGTTTCCCCTAATTTTCCCTTGGTTAACACCAAATCAATTCCTTTACAATGGTCCAGGACATATAACCAATCCCGTATATTCTTCCCGTCTCCGTAAATGGGTATATTTTCTTCTTTTAGTGCCTTTCTGATAATCGTGGGAATTAATTTTTCATCATGCTGTCTTGGGCCATAGTTATTAGAGCAATTGGTAGTTACTACCGGTAATCCATAGGTATGAAAATAGCTGCGCACCAGCATATCTGAAGAAGCCTTTGATGCACTATACGGGCTATTGGGTGCATACGATGTTTTTTCGGTAAAAAGCCCTGTTTCTCCTAGTGTTCCATATACCTCATCGGTAGAAATATGTAAAAGCCGGGCATGTTCAAATCCTTCATAAAACCGATTAGGAGCTTTCATCCAGGTCTGATAGGCAGCTTGAAGCATATTAAAAGTACCTACAATATTAGTATCTATAAATGCTCTTGGACCACTTATCGAGTTATCCACATGAGATTCTGCTGCAAAATGTACAACGGTATCGACCTTGTGCTCAGAAAAAATCTTTTTAACCAGATCCCAATCACAGATATCGCCTTTGATAAAGATGTAGTTGGGATTATTATCGATCTCTATATTATTAAGGTCGGCAGCATATGTTAACTTATCAAGATTAATGAGTTTTGTATCTGCTTTTGTTGATATAAAGTTCAAATAATTTGACCCTATAAACCCTGCTCCACCTGTTATTAAGACACTTCTCATTATTTACTATATATACACTTCTAACAATTTCATTCCTTTTGTATCGCTTTCCAAAGACAAGTTTTTAATTACAGAGGGAATCAATACTGTTTCACCAAGTGACATTGTGGTGGTATTATCATTAATCTTTATGCTACCTCTTCCCTCTACACACATTAAAATTTTAAACGAATCCAGATCTTTATAATCCCTATCCAAACTTCCATTCACTTCAATAACATTTGTAGTGAAATAGGTAGAAGCAATAAGCGAACTAATCCCTTTTTTATTTTTGTCATATACTAATTTAAAAGAATCATCTGCCCTGTAGTCTAATGCCTCCAATGCCAAATCGGTATGCAACGCTCTTTCATTGCCTTGGTCATCTTTTCGATCCCAATCATACACCCGATAAGTGATGTCTGAAGTTTGCTGAATTTCGGCAATCAAAGAGCCTCCGCCTATAGCATGTATGGTCCCGGCCTTAATAAAATAGCTGTCACCTTTGGATATATTTTCATAATTAAGCAACGCTGTGATTTTGTCTTCTTTTAGATGTCTTTGATATTCTTCCTGAGATGTTTCTTTATTAAATCCAACAATCAAATTGGCATCAGCATCAGCCTGTACTACGTACCACATTTCAGTTTTGCCAAAAGAATCATGTCTTGCTTTTGCTAATGCATCGTCTGGATGTAATTGAACCGAGAGGTCTTCTTTAGCATCAATAAACTTGATTAATAGCGGAAACTGATCTCCAAATTCCTGATGTACTTTCTCTCCTAACAATTCACCTTCATATTCTTTAATTAATTCATCCAATTGCTTTCCAGAAAACTCTCCATTTGAAACAATAGAAATATCTTCACCTACCGTAGAAATCTCCCAGCTTTCACCCATATTTTCTTCTGAGAAAGGTTTGTTGAGTATCGTTTTTAATTTATCCCCTCCCCAAATTTTTTCTTTTAAAATGGGATGAAATTTTAATGGGTATAACATGCTTTTGGATCTTTATTATTGAACTTCATCTTGAGTTCTTTTACGCACAAAAAGTAATTTTTAAATACTGATTAGTTGGTGTTCTGTTCACTGTTTACAAAAGCAAGTGCTTCTCTGGATATATATCTGAAAAGGAAGAATACTGAAACTAATCCTATCAATAAAAAAGGCACCACTAAAAGTCTTCTATTGATTAAAATCTTACGTTTTGAGATGATGTCTCCGTAGGCTACAATGGTAAATATTTCTTTGTCTAAAGCCAAGGTCTTTTCTTCCTCTGTAATTTGATTAATTAATGCATCTTTACGGCGTATGAGGGATGAAATCGTGGGGATTTCTGATTCTGAAGCAAAAATAACGGCCTGATCACTTTGTGAAGGGTTTTGACTTAAATTGGTGAGATACTCATTGATAAACTGCAAAGATTTTCTATTTTGATCCAGACTGGCAGTGGTTTGCTTTAGTTCCAAATCCAATACCTCCTTAAAATAACTGTTTGATTTTATATATTCCAGAATTGCTTTTGTAATCTTATTGTTGTCTGCTCCTCTATCTTTAAAGGTTATCGTTAACCGATGCTGTTTATAAAAATTTCTATATTTTTTCTCCTCAAGCAATTTCTCATCATACACTTCAATAAAAGATTCTTTATCCCCATAATTTTCTTTTAATTCGTTTAATACATCCATTGGCTGTATTATTGGTTCTAAGACAATCTTTTTTACATCTTCTACTAAGTCTATATCCAAACCTAGTGTATTTACAAACACTTCATCTTTAAAATTATCTTCCAGGTCCTCTATAAAATCATATATATATTCTACAGAATTGTATTTGGGTGCAATAATTATTTCTTGTTGATAATTATTCTTCTTATTTTGATATTGATCCATGAAAAATCCTAGCCCACCACCTACTAATCCAAGAATAAGAAATAAAACCCATTTTTTCTTATAGAAGGAAACTATTGAAATTATTAATCTCAGAAATTTTCTAAAAAAATCCTTGATCATTCCAAAAACCTGCATCAGATCTATTTCTTCGCTTTGATTCTCTTGATTCATTTTTATCTTTCTTTGAATATTTGTTCTATAATTTTCTCGGTAATGAGATAGGTAGGTTTCACTCCTGTGGTTCCTAATCCTCCCGAGGCTAATGTACTTCCTGTTTCCAAAGGATTATCTGAGGCATAATACGCATACCGCACTTTTACCTTTGGATTGATACTTCCTCTTAGTTTTGAGGCTGATTGTATGGCTTTTTGATAATGCGCCCCTTCCATTTCGAGGCCTATGACATTCCAGGTAGAATCGTGAAAGAATTTCAAAATATCCCTGTTTTGCAATGAAGTCCCTAAAACGGTGATCATGGCACCATCATAAATATCAATGCCATTCCCTTCGAGGTCGTTTTTCTTCAGTTCATTTTTAAAGGGATAATTATCTGCAGTACCTTCAAAAACATGGGCAGTTGGTATCATGATATCTCCTTTTCCTCCTTCAAGAATACCTGCTTTACCCATTATAGAAATAGACTTAACATCTATATGTGTTTTGGTTCCCCCGTTAATCGTGTACGGCTTAAGCAGCTCATCCATAGTTTCATAGGCTTGTTCGCCAAAAGCATAGTCCATCACAATGATTACTGGTTTATGATCATCGGCTATGTCGGTAATCAGATCTTTATATTCCCCCTCGGTATATTTTGCAGTGTCAAACAGTTGTACATTGATATTGGCCCCGCTTTGATCCTCGATATAGATCATTCCTTTCTGCAGTGCCAATTTCTCTACTCGTGCTCTTAATTTATCATTTTTATTATCGCTTAATGATTCATAAATATCAAAAGCACTTTTGTTTTTTAACTCAGTTTTTAAAGCAACAGGCGCATACAAAGCGTTCATCACGCTATGCATATTGGCACTGATAATATGAATCGGGCGATCCAGTAACTTTAATTCTTCCAGCTTTTTTTTGATGGCATTTGCCCAAATCTCCCCATGAATATGGTGACCCAGTCTTTCTCTTAACACCGGGCTAAAGGTTACTATACGTTTTTTATCATCAATAGATTCTTCTATGGCCAGTTTCCCCAACCAATAAATAATATGTAAAAAGCGCTCTTTGTTCTCGGGGCAAGAAAAATTATTGTAAATAGAAGAAACTTCTTCGAATGTCCTTCCCAGAATATTTGCAGTATGGGTTAGTGCAATCTCCCTTTCGGCTTGTGTAAGCTCTTTTTTTGATAATACCGCTTTTTCTAATTTTTGCCAATCTCTGGTTACATTGCCCTGCTCATTAATCACTACCTGGTTCATAATTTTATGAGACTCGATAAACAGAAATGTAAGGTGTGTAAGAATATCATATATCTCAGAGCGCCCTCGGGTGATCTCTATATTCATCTGTTCCTCATCGATGCGATAACAGTTTCTGCGCCTCTTTGGCGGAACGATAGCTTTAAAATGAGAATTTTTATATCCTTCTTCACTCGTAAGGTTGATATAACGACACTCTTCAATGCCAAAGGGTAGGCGATCTATAACATACAACAGCCCATTCAATTCGGCTTTTTCTTCGGCGACAGAGCCATAAATTTCTGGGCGAAGGATCAGTAATGCTTCTCTAAGGGTTTCCCCAGAAACACCCATAGGTTTATAAAAGCCTCTGTTAAAAAGATGCCGCATAGTAATATACAGTCGCTCTATCGCGCTTGAGCTTTCCTGAGCCCTTGTTCTTCCTTGTAAGATGAGATTTGCCATAAATTTTTCGTTGCAAATATAGCTATTTGTCTATCATAACAGAAAGTGTATCGGCAATATTTCTGTCATTAGAAAGTCTGGGAAGCTTGTTTTGACCTCCTAATTTACCAATGGATTTCATATAATTTTTAAATCCGTCTTTTGGAACTGCTGTAATTTTTAATGTCCTCAATATTTTTCCTTCAATCAAATCGTCATAATATGTATTTTGATTTCTTAAAGAATTATCTATTTCCAGGGCCAATGTTTCTACATCTTCCGGTACTTCCTGAAATTCTATAAACCATTCGTGATACGGCAGTTCTGAATGGTCTGGATTAACCTGTGGTGCCACCGTAAAATCGTTGATCATGGCGCCTGTTACTTCTGCCGCATCTTTGAGTGCCTGCTCTACTTCTTTACCAATTACATGCTCCCCAAAAGCCGAAATAAAATGTTTTATTCTACCAGAAACCACTACTCTGTATGGTGATGTACTGGTAAATTGCACCGTATCACCCACATTATATGCCCACAATCCTGCGTTGGTAGAAACCAGCATCACATAATTCACTCCAATTTCAACTTCTCCTATAGTTATTCTCTTTGGGTTTTCATCAAAAAAGGTATCTGCTTTTACAAATTCATAAAACATGCCCGAATCCAACTGTAACAACATTCCTTTTTCGTTCTGGCGATCCTGAAAAGCAAAGAATCCTTCAGAAGCAGGATATAATTCGATCCCTGCTACTTTTCTGCCAATTAGTTTTTCGAAAGTTCTTTTGTAGGGCTCATAATTTACACCACCATAAATAAATAATTCAAATCCTTTAAAAAGTTCGCCTATGGTTTTATTTGTTTTTTGCTGAAGTCTTTCAAAATACATCTGTACCCAGGGAGGAATCCCACTAATTATTGTCATGTTCTGGTGTATGGTCTCTTCTACAATGGCATCAACTTTCTCTTCCCAATCTTCAATACAGTTGGTCTCCCAGCTTGGCAGTCGGTTTTTCTGAAGATATTTTGGTATATAATGAGCAACAATCCCCGATAATCTACCCAGTTGTACCCCATTCTTTTCATTCAGTTCCGGACTTCCCTGAAGAAATATCATCTTACCATCTACAAAATCACTTTTTCCGGTTTCATCTATATAACATAAAATAGCATTGCGTGCTGCCCTCACATGGGTAGGCATAGATGCTGCGGTAAGCGGAATGTATTTTGAACCGCTGGTAGTGCCTGAAGTTTTTGCAAAATATAAAGGCTTTCCCGGCCAAAGTATATCCTTCTCACCTTTTACCACACGGTCTACATATGGTTTTAATGCTTCATAATCCCGTATGGGAACACGGGCTGCAAAATCTGAAAAAGTCTGTATCTCCTCAAAATTATGATCTTTACCAAATGCAGTATTTTTGGCAGTTTTGATAAGATTTCTAAAAACCTGTTCCTGAGTTTTAATAGGATCTGAAGCCCATTTATTAATTTTTTTGCGAATGTGCCTGGCAAAAACTTTAGCTCCTAATGCTTTTAAAGACATAGTTATTGTTCAAAATCAATAAAATTGGATGGATCTGTAGGATACCCATCTCTCCACAATTCAAAATGTAAGTGCGGGCCGGTAGATAATTCTCCGGTTGAACCTGCAGTAGCAATTACCTCTCCTGCTCTTACCTGTTCTCCCTGTTGTTTGGTGAGAGAAGCGTTGTGTTTATATACCGTAAGCAGATTGTTTCCGTGTTTAAGAATAATCACATGGCCGGTCTCTGCAGTCCATTCGGCAAAAATAACCGTGCCTGAAGAGGCCGCCTTGACCGGAGTATCTTTGGGAACCGCTACATCGATGCCATAATGTTTCTCATTCATGCTGTATCCTGAGGTAATATTTCCTTTTACCGGAGGGAATAACGAAAAATCGGAATTTGATTTTTCACTTTCGAATAAGCTGTATTTATCTTCTTTAGACACTTCTTCACGAAGCCTTATATCTTCTTCTGAAGGTTTAAGATCTACTTCTTCAGGATTCAGTTTTTGAGACTCTATTGCAGAATCAACATCAAATTCTACTGTTTTCACATCTCCTGTAAGTACTTTTCTAATCGATTTATAATATTCCTGATTGATGTTAAGCCTTAACTCTAAAGAATCTGTAGTAGCAACCAATCTTGAGGCCTTTAAATTGAGTGATGTAGAAGAATATCCCGGGATATATTCCCTGAGGGGGGTAAAAGCAATCAGGAAGGTTGTTCCTGCCACCAAAACGATCGAAGTGATCGTAACCAACACAAAAACATTAAGCCGATTGAGCTTAAACGATATACGTTCCTCAAAAGTATCTTCATTAAGAATCACAAGGCGATACTTATTAAGCAGCTTTCTGGCAATTCTCTTTTGTTCTTTTTTCTTTTTAGCCATAGATTACATCGTATACAAGCATGTTATCAAATCGGTATCAATAATCGCAAATATACATATTATTGTCTTTCCAGAATACAACGTAATTGATTAATAAATCGTCTGGTATTACAGAAAAATAACATTTTAAACCTTTGTTTTAACAGTTAAAAAGTGCTATTAACATATTTCTTGCTAACTTTGTATTCTAACTTTTTAAAATCATGATGTCGTTAAGCATATTTTTAGGAATGATTGGCCCATGGCAAATTGCTTTAATTGTAGCAATTGTCCTGCTTTTATTTGGCGGAAAGAAAATCCCCGAATTAATGAGAGGCCTTGGTAGTGGTATAAAAGAATTTAAGGATGCATCCAAAGAAGATGAAGATCCTAAAATTGATGAGAAAAAATAATTTCTGTAATCAAATGAAATACAAGACCCCAAAGGTTTACCTTTGGGGTCTTTTTTATCTAATCTATAAGCGACAGTTGTATCCTCTTTCTGTTCGTATCGACATCGAGTACCGTAACCATCAAATGTTGATGTAATTGCACCACTGCATTTACATCACTTATATATTCATTGGCCAGTTTTGAGATATGGATCAAACCACTTTCTTTGATCCCTATGTCTACAAAACATCCAAAATTGGTGATGTTATTTACTATGCCTGGTAGTTTCATCCCGGTTCTTACATCTGCTATTGTTTTTACATTGGGGTCAAACTCAAAAACGGTCACTTTTTTCCTTGGGTCTACCCCTGGTTTTTCTAATTCTTTAACAATATCGGTGAGGGTTGGCAGCCCTACGTCATCGGTGATATAATCCTGTAGTTTTATTTTTTTGATGGCTTCCTGATTTCCTATTAATTCTGTAATGGCAACACCGGTGTCCTTTGCCATTTTAGAAACCAGCTTATAACGCTCTGGATGTACAGCAGAATTATCAAGCGGATTTTTGGGGCTGGTAATTCTAAGGAAAGCTGCCGCTTGCTCAAACGCTTTTCCTCCCAGTCTTGGTACTTTTTTGAGTTCATCACGGGATTGCAATGCCCCATTTTCTGATCGATAGGCTACAATATTCTCGGCAAGCTTCTCCCCGATACCAGACACATAACTCAATAAGGGAACACTGGCCGTGTTTACATTAATACCAACACTGTTTACACAACTCATCACTACAGTATCCAGCTCATTTTTAAGTTTGGTTTGATCTACATCATGCTGGTACTGCCCCACGCCAATCGCTTTGGGGTCTATTTTTACCAGTTCTGCCAGGGGATCTGCCAAACGTCTGCCAATAGAGACGGCACCACGTACAGTAACATCATAGTTGGGAAACTCGGCTCTTGCAATTTTGGATGCCGAATATACCGAAGCTCCGCTTTCATTTACCATAAATACCTGTATAGGGTTATCGAACGGTATTTTTTTAATAAAAGCCTCCGTTTCTCTGGCGGCAGTCCCGTTTCCGATACCGATAGCTTCAATCTTATATGCATTAACCAGTGAACGTATTTTTTTGATCGCCCCTGTAGTTTCCCGTTGTGGCGGATGCGGATAGATATTCTCATTATGCAGTAAATCTCCCTGTTTATCCAGACAAACCACTTTACATCCCGATTTAAAACCGGGATCCAAAGCCAGTATTCTCTTTTGTCCCAAAGGCGAAGCCAATAACAACTGCTTTAGATTTTGTGCAAATACCTTGATCGCATTGTCATCTGCTTTTTCTTTGGCCTGGTTAAGCACTTCGGTCGAAATTGCCGGGGTCAATAATCGTTTATAGGCATCAGAAATGGCCAAAAACACATGATCGGTACAGGCTTCGACATTGGTCTTGATCATCACATCATCTATAATGTCTAGCGCATCATTTTCGGGAACGGAAATTTTTACTCTTACGATTTTTTCGTTCTCGGCCCTTAAAATAGCCAATAAACGATGTGAAGGACATTTACTCAGTGGTTCTTCCCAGTCAAAATATTGCAGGTACTTTTGCGCATCTTCTTCCTCTTTTTTGGTCTTGATTACCGCAGAAGCGATGGTGGCTTTACGTTGATATAATCTTCGCAATCGGTTTCTTACTTGTTCATCCTCATTAATCCATTCGGCAATAATATCTCTCGCGCCTTGTAAAGCCAGTTCTTCGGTTGTAATGGTATCATTTAAGTATTGTGAAGCCACAAAAAGGATTTCTTCTTCTTTTTGCTGCATCAGGATCTTTGCCAGAGGTTCCAGGCCCTGCTCCCTGGCAGCCATGGCTTTGGTTTTTTTCTTCCTTTTATAGGGTAAGTACAAATCCTCTACCTGTGTAAGCGTTTCTGCGGCCTTAATTCTTTGCTCCAAGTCTGGAGTGAGTGCCTCTTGTTCTTTGATAGCAGAAAGGACACTCTCTTTTCTTTTTTCGAGTGCTTCAAAAGCAGTTTTGTGTTTTACAATCTCGCCAATGGCTACTTCGTCGAGATCCCCTGTCATTTCTTTCCGGTAACGGGAAATAAATGGGATAGTAGCCCCATCATCCAGCAAAGCAACGGTTTTGGTAATTTGTTTTTCGGAAACCGAAAGGTGTTTGGCGATATAAGAAATGGTATTCATACACTTGTTTTTAGCGTTGCTAAATATAATGCCAAAAACAACGGTTTATTTTATTGAAAAGAGAAAGTTTTTTACAATTTTGTATCATCAATCATAGGTACTTCACTGAAGTACCTAGAGACAGGGTCATCTGGGTATCGAAACTAGCCTTTGGGAATTCTAATGATAAAAATGAATTACAGTGTACACCAGCATTACAAACCAAGATTGAATTAGGTAGCTCTAGAAATTGCCTGAACCTTTTGCGTTAGGGATAGCAGCGGCATCCTTTTTACCTCTCCTTTTTTAAGAAGAGGAACATACATCTAGGTAAAAAGATATAGCGAATAGCCCGCCCGAACGCCAAAATAAAAGGTTTGTTTTCTTAATAACATTTCTAAAATCACTCAAACTTTACTGTTTTTATAATCGCTTCAAGTTCAAACATATTATCTCTTTTGTTTACCGAAGGTGCAAATACAAAGCCTTCTAATACCACTAATCTGTTATTCACTTTATCTTCGATCACATAGTTCACAAAAGGACCTGCCATAAATCGATCTTTGATCTCCCAGGTGCCTTTGGTTTCAAAAGTAAAGCGGTTGTCGAGTATGGTTTCATACAAATACGGGGCATAGGCTTCTTCGGTAATAAAATGACCTGCTTCTGAAGTAGGAATTTTTGCGGCACCTATTGAATCTCTCATTTTTATAATGCTCCCTACTGTATTTGAATCTTTTTTTACGGCATCCAGCGGCATTTCATAAACCATGAGATTCATACTGCCATGCGGAATATCTTTGCGGATCCAGAAAAATGTATCTTCTTCGATAGCGACACGATATGCAGTGGGAATGTTTACGTTGATCCCCAGTTTTTCTTTTAATTGTGGAATCTTCTCCAGGGATTTTTTAATTCGGGATTGTTTTTCGGCGGTTTCGACTGCTTTAAATTTTGAAATGATCATTTCATGGCTTTGCCGGATTGCAGCAGCAATTTCTTTTTCAGTTCCTGAAACGACTGCTCCTACCTGGGGTGTGGCAAACTTATTGGTTAATATGTCCATTTCATTTTTTTTCCCTTTTCTGATCCAAAGGAAGGTGCGATTCTTTCGTGCCAGCCCAGAAAATGCTTCCATGGGCATTTGCCGCATCGAGAACAAGGGTTCTTCCTGTGGTAATCCCGGCACTTCGGCTCCAAAATATTTGCGGATGGTATCTCCTACGCTCCCTTTCCACAGTTCGTTATCTACAATAACCGAAAGTTCGTTTATTTTGCCTACAGAGTGTGCCATGGCTCCCTGCGTCTTTGTGGTATTGCTTTTTTTTGTTTCTGTACAACCAACGATACAGAGCAGGCAAATAATGGCAAGCGATAATTTTCTCATAAGGTGATGCTATTTGTGGTTATGATTTTGAAAGTTTCAATTTCATACCTGGTTTTATACCACTACCACTAATATCGTTCCAATTTCTAAGATTCTCTACAGAAATCCCTTTAAATTTTTGTGAAATACTCCATAAAGTGTCTCCCGTTTTTACTGTATATAACTCAGAAGTACTCGTTACAGTCTTTGCCGCAACTTTGGTCGTTGTTTGCACAGGCTTGTCTAGCACAGGTCTGCGGGGATAAATGGTGAGGCGCTGGCCAATTTTGAGATAATTGCTACGCAAGCCGTTCCATTTTTTGATCTGACTTACCCTCACACCATATTTTCTGGCAATTTTTCCCAGGTAATCACCACTGCGCACACGATATCGTATCCGGTCATTGGCTTCAAAGTATTTGGGAAGTGGTTTTTCGCGCTTATCAAATTCTGCCTGGGCAAGTGTATAAATCTTATCTTCATTGGCTACAAAAGGGCCTATCTTATCCAAGGGTAAACGCAATACATAATCTTCATCTTTGATGTATGGAATAATATCTAGTTTATACGATGGATTTAGAAATTGAAGCTCTTCGATATCAATATTCATATATTCTGAAACCTGATCCAGGGTAATCATTTGTTTAACCCGTATGGTATCGGTCTCAAAATAGGCAACATCTGGTTTTCTGGGTGTAAAGCCATGTTTATCTGCATATTCGAAGATGTACATAGTTGCCAAAAATGCAGGTAGATATCCCGCTGTTTCTCTGGGAAGATTATGTCGTATGTTCCAATAATTGGTATAGCCTCCACTGCGACGAATAGCCTTGGTGACATTACCTGGACCCGAATTATACGAAGCCAGGGCAAGATCCCAGTCTCCAAATACTTTGTAAAGGTTGGCCAGATACTGGCAGGCGGCTTTGGTAGCCATGATCGGATCCATACGCTCGTCTACATAAGAACTTACCTCGAGACCAAACATTTTACCGGTACCAAACATGAATTGCCATAATCCCGTAGCCCCAACCCTGGATTTTGCTCTTGGTTTTAATGCCGATTCTACTATCGCAAGGTATTTTATTTCTAAAGGAATATTGTGATTGTCTAATTCTTGTTCAAAAAGCGGAAAGTAAAACTCGCTCAGCGCCATTAATCGTTCTAAGGGTTCGTGGCGATTTTTTAAATATCTTTTGATCACACTTTCCAGCGATGGGTTATACTCTACATTAAAAGGAGTACGGGCGTTCAGTTCCTTTAGTCTTGCTTTTAATGTATCGGTAGGTAGGTCTATATATGTTACGGGTTCGTATGCCAGTTCTGTAACCGATTTATAAATAGTATCAAAAAGACTGGAGTTGTATAGTTCCTGTTTCCAGATAGAATCCAGTTGTGACATTCTGGGATGATCTTTGGCCAGATATATGATACTATCTTTTATACTGGTAGCTGTTAAGGTAGTAGTTTGCAGTTCTCCACTGGTTTTGATGATCTGCGTCGTGTCTACAACCTGAACAGTGTTTTGCTGTAGTTTGAGGTCTTGTTGTAATGAAATTTGCTTGCTATACTTGATACTTGACTCTGGTGGGGGCGCCTCTTGTGCCCATATAGAGATAGAAACCAATAGCATAGAAAAAAATAGCAGGTAGTTGTTTTTCATACATTTATATCTTTTAGTTCAGGGAATTTTGGGGTTTTAGTCACAGTTATTAACACTTTATCAACAATGGCTATCGCGAAAATCGCATTTTTTTTCTAAACTTCAAAAAATCAAAGCGTTAAAAACATGAAAAAAAACGGTTAAAAAGGCCGGTTTTTCACAATTTCTTTAAAGAATGGGCTTATTTTTCGGTTTAAGCATGGTGCGTTTCTATACGCTATACGCTTCTTTGTTGTAGCAAGTTCATTTTTATGCTTTGTGTTCTGTAATACTAGTTGTATTTTGAATTTACTGTAAAAATAAATCAGCTATTTTTTACGAATAGAAAGGATATTGAAGTGGTTTAAACTTTGATAGTACACCTATTGCGTGAGGCCCGCCTGACCGGATCTACCTGTCGTTTGGTAGACAGGCGGGCAGGGATAGTAGTGGAAATCCCGCAGTTTGATCCCGATGGCTATCGGGAGAGAAACGAGGAATTGGAAGGGAAAGCCCGACCCTTGTGGTCACGCCAAAAAATCGAAAAAGGAAATTTATAATAATATCCTTTTTTTAGTTTTCTACGGCTGCAATTCCTGGTAGTGTTTTACCTTCCAGGCTTTCGAGCATTGCTCCTCCTCCTGTAGAAACATAGCTTACTTTATCTGCAAAACCAAATTGTTTTACTGCGGCAACCGAGTCTCCTCCTCCTACCAGTGAGAACGCTCCGTTTTCTGTTGCTTCGGCTATAGAATGCCCTAATGCTATGGTTCCTTTGGCAAAGTTTTCCATCTCAAAAACCCCCAACGGGCCGTTCCAAAGAATCGTTTTAGACTGTAAAATCACCTCATGAAAGTTTTTTAAGGTTTCGGGTCCGGCATCCAGTCCTTGCCATCCATCGGGAATTGCCTTTACATCGACCACGCGGGTATTGGCATTATTATCAAAAGCATCTGCTCCCACCACATCCACCGGTAAGTGAATCTGCACTCCTTTTTCGGCTGCTTTTCTTAGAATCTCCAGTGCAAGTTCTTGTTTATCGTCTTCGCAAATAGAGTCTCCTATCTGGCCGCCCTGTGCTTTGATAAAGGTATAGGTCATTCCGCCACCTATAATTAAATGGTCTATTGCATCCAAAATATTTTCGATAATCGTAATCTTGGAAGACACCTTTGATCCTCCTAATACTGCAGTGACTGGTTTTTGGCCACTGCGCAACACTTTATCAATGCTTTGTATCTCTTTTGCCAACAGGCTGCCAAAACATTTACTGTCTGTAAAAAACTGTGCTACAACGGTCGTTGATGCATGCGCTCTGTGGGCAGTACCAAAAGCATCGTTGACATAAATATCCCCCAGTTTGGATAACTGCTCTGCAAAACCAACGTCTCCTTTGGTCTCTTCTTCATGAAACCTTAGGTTTTCGAGTAGCAACACTTCTCCGGCTTCCATGGCTGCTACCGCATCTTCGGCTTCCTGACCCACACAGTTATATACAAATTTTACCTGCACTCCCAACACATTGGCGGCCTCATCAACAATATGCCGTAGCGAAAACTCATCCTGCACTCCCTTTGGTCTGCCCAGGTGAGACATCAACACTGCGCTGCCGCCGTCTTCCAAAACTTTAATAATGGTAGGTTTTGCCGCTTGTATTCTGGTATTGTCTGTTACTTCAAATTTTTCATTGAGTGGTACATTAAAATCTACGCGAATTAATGCTTTTTTATTTTCAAAATTAAAATCGTTGATTGTCTTCATGGTATTGGATTGGTATTGCGCCAACGAAAATAATTCTATTTCGTTAAAAACACCGAAATACAGTAGAAAAATTACCTTAAACCAAAGCTAAACTTTCACTTTTATCGAATTTTTAGAAAAAGGGGGTGTTTTATATAGAAATGATAGGTGTTTTATAATGTCTGCACCCGTCATCTTGACCATGAGCAAATATAGATAATACTAATACGATTAAAGGTGTAAATTTTTATACATTGGTTTAGGTTTTAAAAGGTCATTAAATCTGTTTATTTTATTCTTGTTTCATTCCTATATTAAGTATAGTATCCAAATTGACCTCTGTAAAATTAGTCCCCCACCAACTATAAAGCTTATCATTGATTCTAATCGATTGGCTATCGGCTTTGAACGTAGCTATTGATTTTCCTGAATTATCTACTACATGCGTTGTATCTTTTTGTGCCAGGAATCTATAGTTGTTTTTATTTGTATACAGAATAGATAATTGATCTCTTTTGATTATTTCTTCTATTCCTAACATAGAATTTAAAACACACAACTCTCCATTTTGAAGCAATACATAATATTTGTTATGTTGTGATGATACACCACGAAACAAAGCATTGTTTTTTACAAATACTTGCTTGCCTGCAAAGCCATGTGCCCCTCCTTTACTTTCTGTTATCAATTCTTTTTCATCGATTATAGTTCCATTTTTAAGTCTGTATCTAGCTATTCTGTTATGGTAAAGAAGGATCAATGTGTCTTTGTGTGCATTAACACTTACTCCTTTTATAGTTTCCTTTTTTGTTTTTGATACTTTGTTTAAATACTGTAATTCTCCATCAGTTTTATCAAAAGCAGCGATGAATGGTTTTCCATAGTGTATAGGTTGCTCACCCCAGTACGCATGTCCTTGATTGATATGATATACATTTTTATCATCTGTAAATATTTTTGAAGCACTTGCCATTTTTTTAGGAAAAAGTGCAGACCATTTTTCAACTCCTTTATTATCTAATTTGATAAGATGATCTCTGGAAGCCATGTAAATAAAATTCTCCTCCCTGATTATATTTGATACTACTCCTGTTGCCGTACCAGAATCATATGCGCCAGAAGGCAGTATAAAAAACCCTGAAATGGCTCCACCTGCAGCTCCCAACAAACCTGTGAGCAAACTTATCCCTCCTTTGTATCCCACTTCTCCTGTTTTAGTTTCATAATCCCAACCGGTACCATTTTCAAGATTAAAAGTGTGAAGACCTGCGGCAGCAACGATCATCGTAGCGTTATCATCATAAAAAACATCGTTCCAGCCATAATATCGATACATCTTTCTTTTCCAACGCACAGTACCATTACGTAGATCGATACCTTCTACGGTTTGGGTGAGCTGTTCTTGCCGTACTTGGTACCCAACCCCAATATTTTTAGAAGGATCTACAAACATCAATGCATTTCTGATTTTCCATACAACCTCACCTGTCTTAAGATTCAAATAATAGCTTTTTAAAGGTTTTCGAAAAATCAATGCTCCTTGATACATCTGTATGCTCTCTGTTAGATAATTCATTTTCTTTTGCCAGAGTATCTTATGGGATATGAGATCAAAAGCGACTATGGCTCCTTTGTTATTTAGCCATTTTTTATTTCGTATATCTCTCAACTGTAGAAAAGCTATTTTATGTACCGTATCTACAGCTACGTGATGGATACGTTTTGGAAAAGTATGTGCTATAGCTTTTACAGGGGTATTGGTCAGATGATTGACCCCAATATGTCTTGTAACGGTTTTTGCCTCAAATTGTTTATTTTTTTGCGCACAAAGATAGTTTGTACACAGGATAGTTACTACCCAAACCATTGTTACTGTTATGTTTTTATATGGAATCACTCTATTTTTGTTTAGATCATACGTTTTCAAATTAAAACCCATTCCTCCTGTTTTACCCTTCCCAGCCCATCATAATAAGTAACCGTATTATGTAGTTTTTGATTTTTAGCTTCAGGTGTACCACCCAGAAGGGTATTTACTTCTGCCAGGGTCATTGCCTCTTTGGGTACAATTGTTTGAGTATAATTTTGATCGTTAGACTGGGCAAACAAGGCAGTTGTGAGCATTCCTTGTAATGCCAAAAAAGAAAAGAGTTTCATCAATACAGGTTTTAAAAGGTTGTTTATTGTTTTTATATATATATTTAGTATATAAACCATTATGTGTTGTTGGCTATCTATACATTAAATATTAAAATACAATAGGGTAGGTATTGATATTCTAAAAGTAGAAAATATCCTCTCTATCAATATGTTAAAAAAAAGGTTTAACGAACCTTTAGTAATTGCGCAGACATTGAAATGATGATTTCATACAACCGATAAACGCATACC
>CANMDW010000004.1 GCA_947496705.1 uncultured Aquimarina sp.
TAAGTTAATAATTACAGTACAACAACAATCCTCCCCTTTAGGGGCTGGGGGTAATCAAAGGTATGAGGAATGAGAAATTATGAATTCTGAATTCAGAATTATGAGTTTTGAAAGCAGGAATACGAAAGTAGAAAATCCGGAAATTGCAGTGTCAGGAGTCGGATGACTGATGTGGATATGGGAAACCGAAGGCAGAAGACCTAAGTTAATAATTACAGTACAACAACAATCCTCCCCTTTAGGGGCTGGGGGTAATCAAAGGTATGAGGAATGAGAAAAAATTATGAATTCAGAATTCAGAATTATGAGTTTTGAAAGCAGGAATACGAAAGTAGAAATCCGCAAATCGCAGGGCAGGAAGCCTGAAGTGAGAGCTAAAAAAATTGACATCAAGCATCAGACATCCAGAAGAGGCGTGAGGGATTGACACAGTAGGCAGCAGGCAAACATTTAACACATAATTATCACACTTAGCCCATAGTGGTTTATTGACTTCATTATGATAAATTTTTTCATGATGAAATTACTTCAAATCTTTTCTCAGGATCTTCCCTATATTGGTTTTGGGAAGTTCATCCCTAAACACAATATATCGTGGTACTTTATATCCCGTAAGATTCTTTTTACAAAAATCCCTGATCTCATCTTCCGTTAGTGAAGCATCCTTTTTGACGATAAATGCCATGGGAGTTTCGTTGGTTTTTTCATGTGGCACTCCTTTGACTCCAATTTCAAATACTTTGGGGTGTTTTGCTATCACATCCTCAATTTCTTTGGGGTACACATTAAACCCCGATACATTGATCATTTCCTTTTTGCGATCTACGAGGTAAAAAAATCCATTGATATCCATGGTAGCAATATCGCCGGTACGCAGATAATCATTAAAAAACACTTCTTTGGTCTCTTTTTCATTGTTCCAATACCCTTTCATCACCTGCGGCCCTTTTACACAAAGTTCCCCCTCTGTGTTTGGAGGCAGTTGATTTCCCTGGTCATCACAAATAATCACGTCTGTGCTTGGTAAGGGAACACCAATAGTACCGATACGATCCTCTCCGTCAAAAGGATGAATGCAAACCACAGGAGAACATTCGGTCAATCCATACCCTTCCATCAGCAACTCATCGGTAAGTTCTCTCCATTTCTCTGCAACAGGTCTTAGTACCGCCATGCCTCCTCCAATACTTAGTTTCAACCTGCTGAAATCAATTTTAGTAAAATCCTTATGATTCATCATACCATTAAACAAGGTATTAACACCGGTAAAAAGAGAGATGGGTTTTTTACGCATTTCCTTAATAAAAGCAGACATGTCTCTTGGATTCGTAATGAGGACATTTTCGGTGCCATAGATAAAAAACGTAATAAAATTTACGGTCATCGCAAAAATATGATACAGCGGTAAAGCGGTGGCCACCACTTCTTGTCCCTCTACCATAAGTCTTTTGAGCCAAACCCGGTGCTGTTCGGCATTGGCCAGCATATTACTATGAGTTAAAATCGCTCCTTTTGAAACCCCGGTAGTCCCGCCGGTATATTGAAGAAAGGCAATATCCTCGGGAGTAAGTGATGGGAAATGAACGTTTTGGTGAGTTGCCCGAATCGTAGTTTTAAATGGTATTACATTTGGCAGCCTATATGCTGGTACCATCTTTTTTATATGTTTTACCACAAGATTAGTAATGCCACCTTTCAAAACACCAAGCATATCGCCAATTTGTGCAACAATAATATGTTTCAATTCGGGAAGATCGGGTAGTATTTCTTCAAGCTTAGATGCAAAATTAGTTAGGATGACAATGGCCTTTATGTCTGCATCTTTAAACTGATGTTTCATCTCTCGAGCGGTATACAACGGATTTGTATTTACAATCGTAAGTCCGGCACGTAGGGCCCCAATAATACATATTGGATATTGCAATAGATTTGGCATTTGCAATGCGATCTTGTCTCCTTTTTGCAATTTGAGCTCATGCAACAAAAAACCGGCAAAGTTTGCCGATAAAGTATCCAGTTGTTTAAAACTCATAGAAACCCCCATATTTACAAAGGCAGTTTTGTTGGGGTATTTCTTCAATATATTGTCGAATAACCCGGGCAAAGAATCAAAAAGATGGTCATCGATCTGATCCGGAACTCCTTCTTCGTAATGCTCAAACCAGGGGCGTTTTTTCATGTTGTGATCCTTATAATGCATTATTGTTAAAGATATAAAATTTATTAATGAAATTCTGGTTTGAAAAATCGTATAGCAATAGAACTGTCCGGCAGGTGTGTTCAAAATAGGCGGTTGAACCATGCTTGCAGCTTGATGGGCTGTCTCCGTTTTCTAGTGAGAGTTCAATAAGAACTATGATATATGTAAAATAGTTAACAATAACACTCTATAAAGAGGTTTTGTTTAGAGCATAGTAACATTTTTGAGATGATTTTGCCTGTTTGAGGTGAACTATGGTGAACTATGGTGAACTATAGGTGAAGATAACATGAAGTAAAGGTGAAGGAAAGGTGGAATAGTTATTGAGTTATGAGTTCAGAGTTAGGGAGCTCTAGTTTTGACTATAACCATATAGGGTTATGTCATTTATATCTTGTCCTAAAATAGGTTTACACAAAAATTGAAGAAATTGAAACCAATGATCCCGATTACATCATGGTTAAGTTCTTTATGTATATATAATCTGGGTTAAAATGACTTTTTATTTGAAAGCCTATCTCAAAATTTCATAAAGCACGCAATTCTTTAATCGCTCGTCATCCAATAATTTAGGGTGCTCAAAGGTTTTGATACGCTGCATCCCGATCTTTTTCATGATCAGTTCTGATTTTATATTTACCTCTGGTGCTACCGAATAGATTTTCTCCAGGTCAATTTGGTGAAACCCAAAATTGAGGCAGGCTTTAGCACCTTCGGTGGCGTAGCCCTTGTTCCAGATACTTTTTTTAAGTCGCCACCCTATGTCGACAAAAGAACCTAATTCATTGAGATAGGTTTGTTCACACAGGCCAATAAAGCCTATAAATTCATTATTTTCTAAAAGATCTACAGCAAAGTAACAGAATCCTTTTGCAGCAAACATTTCCTGCATCCTCAAAATAAAATCCAGAGTATCTTGTTTTGAAGGTTTAAAAGGGAAGAATTCCATTACATCATCATCATTGTTGATTTCTGTGAGGAGGTCTGCATCATTAGAGATCCAGTTACGGAATCCTAGTCTTCGGGATTGGAATATATATTTTGGCATTGCATCTAGTTTATATAGGATCTTTTCTAGTGCCCTTTAATAATCACAGCAGTTTCATAAGCTCCAATATCGGGAGCATCCATACTTCTGGTTCTTCCTAAAATATCAACTCCCGATCCTGGAATAGTGGCTTTACCATTTGCAGCAGAGTTGCCAAAAATACCCAGCTTATTTTCAGAGGGATTTTCAAAACCAGGGTCTTCATTCAGAATACTGTTTTCAAACAAGGAGGTGTTGGAAAAATCGTATAAAGGATTGTCAACAAACTGCTCATTAAAATCGTCAAAACGTATCAAACAGTTCTTAAAATTATAATTAAAGGCGGTGCCGTCGATTTTACTAAATAGTAGTTCGATCTGCTGATCACCATAGATAATACAGTCGGTAAAATTAGCTTCGAGCAAATCGGCGATCACCACTTCGGTGTCACTCACCTGCAGATTATTATCAATTAATACAGCTGGAAACTCTCTGAATCCAGGTGTAAAACGCGTATAATTTGCAAATGTACAGTGATTAAAATTATAGGTTCCTCCCAAAGAACAGTTCAGGGATACTTGTCCCGAGTTATTAATCACCAGGTTTTCGCCGCTTACATTGCCGGTACGTGCCAAAAGACCAACATTAGAACTGTTATAAATTTGTGTGTTTAAAACTGTAAGCGTAGGATTGGCACCCCCATCATTAGATTCCATTAAGATTCCGACAGTTGCATTTTTTATAGTAGCGTGATTAATTATATGTCCCGTACTTCCGGCTGTAAGCCATATGGTTCCCCATTGTCCCGGGGTATCACTAAAACCAGGTTCTAATCGATCACTTTCAAAGATCACTTCGTTTTCCAGAAGTTTGAGGTCTGTGCTTACATCTCCATTTACGACCAAAGAAGCACCCTCTGCAGCGATAATCCCCGAATTTGCATGAAAATGTATTCTGGCACCTGCATCTATAGTGAGAGTTTTACCGGTAGGGATAGCAGCGTATCCATAGATTACATAAGGTTTCTCGTTGCTAAAGTTCAATGCAGTATCTTCCAGAAAAAAACCTTCAATCCTGATTTCATTATTTTCTTCATCCAACCCAAGTAATAATGTTTCTACCTCACCGGTCATATTATCTCGTGAAGGGAATAAGAAAATAGCATCCTTTACCAGGGTCACCAGGTCAATATCCTGTTGGGATGCTCCATTGTCAAAAAGGATACGGTCTGTATACAAAAATTCTATATCGGCTGTTTGATCTGTGATATCCGTAGTTGTTTCTACAAAAACAAAAACACTGTCTTTGGCGAGCACCTGGATATTTTCAAAAGATGTACCAGGGATACCATCTACATTTAATCGGTAATTAGAGTTTTCTCCCCGTTCCAATCCAATAGTAGGAATCGTAAAGTCGTCATCGGTGCGGTTATATACTTTAAAGCTATAGGTACTGGAACCTATGTTGGTAAAAACAGTGTCCAAAAACAAGGTGTCTACAGAAAATTCAAGATTTCCGCTACTGGGACCGGATTCAAAATCATCACGGCATGAACTCCAGAGGATAATTACAATAAGCAGGAATAAAGTAGATAAATAACGCATATTTGGTTTAAAAAGTAATAGAACTCATCTTGAGTAGTTTTATGTAGGCGAAAAATGGTGCCTGTCTAACTAATGCCAGGTAGACTTTTGTGCTCAGATGAAGACTTTTTTGAACTTCATAGCAGTGCTACGAGGTGAAAAAAAGACAAAATATGAGTGCAACCCACCTGCCGGTCGGGCAGGAATGACTATTTTGCAGGTAATAAATACTACTCAAGATGAGTTCATAAAGTATCGAGCTGCAAAGTAGCAAAGATTTTTTGTTTTTTGATATTTATTTCTCATTAACTCATTGACTAATGTATAACTTTTACAGATGATCAATATTGCTTTTTTAATAAAAATTTGACAAGACCATAGGTACAGTAAGAAGCAAAACATTTGTACATTTGCTATTCCCGCCACATACAGAACTTGTTTCAGTATCTAGCGGGATCTTTTAATAATAAATACGCACAACATAATAATCTATTATGAGTACATACGATGTAGCCATTATTGGCTCAGGACCTGGTGGATATGTGGCAGCTATTCGATGCGCACAACTAGGTATGAAAACCGCAATAATCGAAAAATATCCAACACTTGGAGGAACCTGTCTTAATGTGGGATGTATACCCAGTAAAGCCTTACTGGATTCTTCTCACCATTATGAGCATGCTGTAAAGCATTTTGCAGATCATGGAATCGAGATCCCCGGTGATATAAAGATCAATCTTGAGAAAATGATTGCCCGTAAACAAGCAGTGGTAGATCAAACCTGTGATGGCGTTGCTTTTTTGATGAAAAAAAACAATATAGAGGTGTTTGAAGGAGTTGGTGCTTTTAAAGATGCCACACATATTGATATAACCAAAGCCGATGGTGCTGTAGTAACTATTGAAGCTAAAAATACCATTATTGCAACTGGATCTAAACCTTCTTCATTACCATTCATCAAGATTGATAAAAAACGAGTCATTACTTCAACCGAGGCTTTAAAACTAAAAGAAGTGCCAAAACACCTTGTTATTATTGGAGGAGGGGTTATTGGATTAGAATTAGGACAAGTATATCGTCGTCTGGGGGCAGAAGTTTCTGTGGTAGAATATATGGATAGAATTATTCCCGGAATGGATAAAGCACTATCCAGAGAGCTGCAAAAGGTGATGAAAAAACAAGGAGTGAAGTTTTATACTTCGCACAAAGTGACCGAAGTAAAAGCTACAAACAAAGAAGTGACGGTTACTGCAGATGATAAAAAAGGAAATCCGGTAATATTCAAAGGAGATTATTGCCTGGTTTCTGTGGGTCGTAGACCCTATACCGATGGGTTGAATGCGGAAGCCGCCGGAGTGAAATTCAATGATAGGGGACAAGTAGAGGTCAATGATCATCTGCAAACCACTGCCCCTAATGTTTATGCCATTGGCGATGTGATAAAAGGGGCCATGTTGGCACATAAAGCTGAAGAAGAGGGTACTTTTGTTGCCGAGATCCTTGCTGGACAAAAACCACATATTGATTATAACCTGATTCCAGGAGTTGTATACACCTGGCCAGAGGTGGCTGCCGTTGGTAAAACCGAAGAAGAGTTGAAGGAAGCTGGAGTGAAGTATAAATCAGGACAATTTCCATTCAGAGCATTAGGAAGATCCCGTGCCAGTGGTGATCTCGATGGGTTTGTAAAAATCCTGGCCGATGAAATGACCGATGAGGTACTGGGAGTGCATATGATTGGTGCCCGTTGCGCAGATCTTATTGCTGAAGCCGTAACAGCTATGGAGTTTAGAGCATCTGCCGAAGATATCTCTCGTATGTCTCATGCACATCCTACTTTTACTGAAGCTGTAAAAGAAGCGGCTTTGGCAGCTACCGATAATAGGGCATTGCATGTTTAGAAAATAGACGAAGACCCCAAAGGTTTCAAAAACCTTTGGGGTCTTTTTTTATATTCCCTGCACTTTCTTAATACTTCCTTTATAACTTCTACGATACCTGCTATCTTATCCCCAATGTCATTTAGCCATTTTTATTTACTCCCCCTCCTGTGGGAGAGGGTTGGCCTGCCGACAAAACAGGCTCGATTTGGGAATGGGATACACCAAATTAAACCTAAAATATTTGTGTATACAATAAGCTATACGGAAGAGGAAAAATTTGACGAAATCACTTCACTATTAACATTGCACTCATACACATCGTATAAAACTAGCTCATGGGTACGATCCAGGCATCCAGTACCCCCTCTTTTATTGACCTCTGGCATGATAATCTTTACCGCCGATCAATTTTCCTTTCGCGAGTGGTATGGATACCAGAGCGCACGATGAGGTACCCTGCGCGCTGACCCATAAAAGCAACGCGCGTAGCAGGGTATGTTACGCGCGCATATAGAAAGGTAACGCGCGGAGGGAGGTGAGCCAAGCGCGTTAAGCGCGACCCTTTCTCCATCGCGCGGGCCGGTCATATCAAAGTTTTTTATTTTTTATGAGACCCGTCACAATAGGGTGGGTTGCCAGTTTGCTTACAGGTGCATAAATAGGCTTCTTTGGCTTCAACTACACTGAAGATCACTGGATTTGTACCTCCTTCTTTTTTATGATTACCATTACAGAAAGGTTGATCGGCACTATGCCCACAACTGCACCAAGCATAGTTTTTATCGGCTTCCAGTTGGCAGGCAATAGGAGCCTCACCACCTCTGATATTATTTTCCATAGATTTGATTTTTTGTTTCTTTAAAATTATCAAATCCTAAGTTAAGATTGGTTTTAAATTGAATATACGCAATAATCGTCTTTTTGTGTTGGTTTTAAGAGTAGAACTAGATTATTTGAAGTACTTTTATAAAGAGAAAAAGTTCTTTACATAAAATTCTTCATCAACCGATATAGGTTTTACTTAACTGTGAATTAATAGGGAATCGTGTGAAAATCGCGAGCTGTCGCGCAACTGTAAGTAACTATATAGTTTTTATCAATTAGAATCCACTGCTCTGATATAATAGAGTGGGAAGGAAGATAAAAATGTTACAAGCCAGGAGACCTGCCTACTATCGAATTGACTATGCTTTCGCGGTTCGAAGTTTAAGTTAAGTTTGATGCCTTTGGCTATCACCTAAAAGGATTACATCTTTTTAAAGTGATAATACTTTCTTATGGCATTATTTTAATTTTTTTTTCATCCAAAAGCGTATCGAGTTTATTATAAAGGATTTTAAGAGTTAATATTAATTTTTAAAATTTCAAACTATGCTTACACACAATCTGGGCTACCCGCGTATTGGTAGTAAAAGAGAGCTTAAAAAGGTTTCAGAAGACTATTGGTCAGGAAAGACTACTTACAAGAATTTATTACAGGTCGGAAAAAATATCCGAAACGAAAATTGGTCATTGCAAAAAGGCATCGGGATTGATTTGATACCATCAAATGATTTTTCATTTTATGATCAGGTATTAGACATGTCAATGATGGTAGGAGCAATCCCCAAAAGATATACTAGTCTGATCTCAGAGAAAAGTAATCAATTAGATCTCTATTTTGCAATGGCTCGGGGATATCAAAAAGATGGTTATGATATTACTGCTATGGAGATGACCAAATGGTTTGATACAAATTATCATTATATAGTTCCGGAGTTTTATAAAAATCAAGAGTTTACCTTGTTTTCTACCAAAGTCATTGATGAGTTTTATGAAGCAAAACAATTGGGGATAATCACTAAACCAGTATTAATAGGTCCAGTATCCTATCTATTATTAGGTAAAGAAAAAGAGAATGGATTTAACAAGATTGAATTAATCAAAAAACTATTGCCTGTATATATTGAAATAGTTGATAAGCTGGTAGAGCTCGGAGCAAAATGGATTCAATTTGATGAACCGTTTTTAGCACTAGATCTTACCGAAGAAGAAAAAATAGCATATAAAAAAGCATATCTTATATTAAAAAGTACTTTTCCTGAGACTAAAATTATGGTAGCTACCTATTTTGAAGGAATCTTAGATAACATCTCATTGGTAGCAGATGATTTATTAATAGACGCTTTACATATCGATTTGGCTAGATCTCCTGAACAATTAGAATCTGTACTCAAAAAAATCCCTGAAAGAGTACAGCTCTCTTTAGGTATTGTAGATGGTAGAAATATATGGAAGAATGAATATCAAAAATCCTTGCAGTACATTTCTAATGCTTTAAAAGCAAGAACAGAAGATGCCATATTACTAGCACCATCTTGCTCTTTACTTCACTCACCCTGCGATTTAGATCTAGAAGAACAAAATGAAAACTTGTTACCAGAAGTAAAAGATTGGATGTCTTTTGCCAAACAAAAACTAAAAGAAATAGTTACATTAAAACAACTTGTATTCTGTAAAGAAGAAGACCAAATTTTAGTTAAACTAGAAGAAAATGTAAAATCTCATACCAGTAGAAGAAACTCGAAGCATATACAAAACCCAAAGGTAAAGGATAGGATACAGGCTATATCACACAAAGATTTTACTAGAGAAAAATCATTTGAGTTTCGTAAAGAAATGCAGCAAAAAGAATTGCAATTACCATTATTTCCAACAACAACTATTGGATCTTTCCCACAAACAAAGGAAGTTAGGAGTTGGCGATATAAATATAAAAAAGGAGAAATTTCATTACAGCAATATAATGATCACATCAAAGAGGAAATAATAAAGGCGATTCATTGGCAGGAAGAAATTGGACTTGATGTGTTGGTACATGGAGAATTTGAGCGTAATGATATGGTTGAATATTTTGGAGAACAGTTAGAAGGGTTTGCATTTACAAAGTTTGGTTGGGTACAGAGTTATGGATCCAGATGCGTAAAGCCCCCTATTATCTATGGAAGTGTTAGCAGGCCCAAAGCTATGACTGTAGATTGGACGAGGTTTGCACAATCATTAACTTCAAAATTGGTAAAAGGAATGCTTACCGGTCCTGTAACGATATTGCAATGGTCTTTTGTACGTGATGATCAAGATAGGTCAATAACTTGTATGGAAATAGCATTGGCAATTAGAGATGAAGTAAAAGAGTTGGAAGAAAACGGAATCAAAGTAATTCAAATCGATGAACCTGCATTACGCGAAGGGCTACCTTTACGTCATAAAGATTGGCAAGATTATTTAGAATGGGCGATTCAGGCATTTAGAATATCTGCAACTGTAGTTTCTGATCAAACACAGATACATACACATATGTGTTACTCTGAGTTTAATGATATTATTGATCATATTGCAAAAATGGATGCCGATGTGATTACTATTGAATGTACCCGATCACAAATGGAATTATTAGATGCTTTTTCAGATTTCAAATATCCAAATGATATTGGACCGGGTGTATATGATATTCATGCTCCTAGAATTCCTCATAAAGAAGAAATTGTAGCACTAATACACAAAGCGCAACAATATATTCCCGGCGATCAACTATGGATCAATCCCGATTGCGGATTAAAAACCCGTGGTTGGCAAGAAACCAAAGAAGCACTTATTGCTATGGTGGCAGCAGCAACACAATTAAGAACTGAAGTGCCTGAAATAGTTTAACCTCTTTGGGAAATAATACTCAAAATGAAAAATGGCCTCTCTTAGAGGATAAGCAGAGGTCATTTTATAGGTGTTTTATTTGATTAATTTCACCTCGGGAAAAGCAGCACGATATCCAAACCAAAATGCATTATGTGTAGGCAGGCGTTTTAGTATTTCTTTGGTTGTAGTATTTTCTAATTGATCTTCGTGTAATTTCCAGGTGTTTCCACTGGTATCTATGGCCAATGATTTTTTGTCATACGAAGCAAATTCAATACCTTCAGTGAAATACACGCGATGTGCCCCACTTTGATCTGTAAATACAGTAAAATTTTTATGATCAATTGTGCCTCGATACAAACGATTTTTTCTCAAAAACTTAGATGAAATAGCAATATTCTCCTTGGTTTCATCCGGGAGTCGTATCGCGAGAATTTCTTGCTTGTTTTTCAATCTATTATCTTTTCCTGGTACAGAGAACATCAATTCATCAGTCGCAAAATAATCTTGATAAGCTATTCCTTCACCATAATCTCTATGATGTCCTGTTTTTAATGATAAAACAGTAGTTTCTGGATGTCGTTTTTTCCACGCTCCCCAGGTTGTGGTAACTACGCTTAAGTATTCCAATTCGATACCCTTACCGATCAAAGGGCCGATAACAGGCTTTCCCCATAGCGTATTCCATAAAGACTGTGTTTTTTTGTCATACATCAATTTGTTGGATCGGTATAAAAAGCCACTGGTACCTAGTTGATAGCGCACCCCATTTTTTTCTGTTTTATAGAGAATCATAGTTCCACATAAAGTACAGTATACTCCTGCAACAGATATATTTCCGACTTGATCGGTAAACATCTCATGCCATGCCAGAATACGTTTAGGATATGCACGAGTATCTCCGTTCACCGAAATTCCAAAGACAATATCATTAGTGTTCAAATATCCGGCTTCTTTTGCCTGTATCATTTTTGGATTTCGCAGTGGCGGAATACCATCTTGTGTGACCCCTCCCCAGCGTACTTCATCTAACCGAATAGTAGATTGATCCTCACGATCCAGGAAATATGCGTCAAACCGCGAGTCTATAGCCTTATGAAGGAAGGCTTTAAATGTATAGTAGGAAGGAGCGTAGGATGGCTTTTTACTCCAAAGATATGCATACCATTTATTAAAATCACGAGGGTAATTTTTTTTAGTTTTCTTTTGAAGAATACTTAGAAGTTTGAGTGAAGTAGAAGGGCTCCCGAGGAAATACAATGATTCAATTGCCATGACCTCAAAACTCTCTGTCCAGTGATTCTCGATGTGTTTTAGCGCTTCTTTATGAACCCGGTTGTTTTGAGAGGTAAAGAAATCCAGGAAATATTCATAATCCTGCTTTTTGATATTGTTATCTACCTCATTTTGAGCATTCGCAACACCAATGTTGAAGATAAAAACCAGAAAGGGTATACACTTTATCATCTGAATTACTTTTATTAGTAAGTCGAATTAAGATGATAATCTCTACAGGAATAAAGAAATTTTAAGATTTAGAGTACTGCTAAATCCTTGCCTGATAGGTATACAAGTCAAAATACCTCCCTTCTGTAGCAATAAGCTCCTCATGGGTACCACGTTCTGCAATGTTCCCAGACTCAATCACCAGGATCTGATCGGCCTTTTTGATAGTACTCAATCTATGTGCTATGACAAAAGTAGTTCTTCCTTTCATCAACTCGCCCAAACTTTTTTGTATCAAAGCTTCGCTTTCGGTATCCAGGCTCGAAGTGGCCTCATCCAGAATGATAACTTTGGGATCGGCAAGAATAGCTCTGGCAATAGCAATACGCTGGCGTTGTCCGCCTGATAATTTTACGCCACGCTCCCCAATTAAGGTGTCCAAACCATCGTCAAAACGATCGGTAAATTCATTCACATAAGCTGCTTTTACTGCTTGCTGTAATTGTTCTTCTGTAGCATCGGGACGAGGGAATAGGATATTTGCTCTGATGGTACCTTCGAATAAAAATTCATCCTGCAATACTACTCCCAGATTTCGACGATAACTACTCAGGTTTACCTTGGATAAGTCCTGTTCATCTATAGTGATGTGACCCGATTCGGGATTCAAAAAAGTAGCTGCCAATCCGGCAATGGTCGATTTACCCGACCCCGAACTACCAACGAGGGCTGTAACCGATCCCGAAGGAGCTTTAAAACTTATATTATGGAGTACTTCTTTGCCTTTTTCATAAGAAAAACAAACATGATCAAAGACAATATTTCCTGTAATACCATTGAGATGAATCGTTCTGTTCTCAGGGTCTTCTTCGGGTTCCAGATTCATTAATTCTTCTGTACGATCCAATCCTGCCAGTGCTTCGGTCAACTGACTGCCAATATTACTCATTTGTACAATCGGGGCAATCATAAATGCCAAAACCATCGTAAAAAAGAGGAAATCTCCGGTAGTCATCGGGTTAACATCTTGCATCATATAATACCCACCAATACCCATAATTCCGGTAGAGGCTATTCCTGCTAATAAAAATGTAGAAGAACTGGTCATCAAAGCAGTAGCGGTTAGACTCTTTTTTACATTTTGAAATAAACGATCTACCCCTTTCTCGAAAATTTTACTTTCCTGTTCTTCGGCACCAAACCCTTTGATCACACGAACACCGGCCAAAGTTTCGGTTAATCTTCCTTTCACTTCGGCATTAATTTCTCCCCGTACCCTAAAAATCGGGCGTATATATTTAAAGGCTTTTAAAGCGACTAATCCAAACAATGAAACCGGAACCAATACAAATAGTGTCATCCAGGGATTAATATAAATGAGTAAACCAAGTGAAACAATGGCAGTAAAAGTTCCGCCAACCATTTGTACCAAACCTGTACCAATAAGATTTCTTACGCCCTCTACATCACTCATGATTCTGGAAACTAATGCTCCAGATTTGGTGTTGTCAAAAAAACTGATAGGCAACGATAATACTTTTTTTTGTACCTGTGCTCTGAGTTCAGAAATTAAATATTGTGCTTGCACACTCAGGATTCTGGTCAATAAAAAAGAAGTGGTTGCCTGTATTAATATGGCAACACCAACAATGATGAGCAATTCATAGAGTTGGCCCATATCTTTGCCGGGAATCACTTCATCCAGCAATGTTTTACTTTTCCAGGGTAATATAAGTCCTGCTACTCTATTGAAGACAATTAAAATCAACCCGATGAAGACCAGATTTCTTCGAGGCCATATAATGGTTTTAAAAGCCTGACCCATGGTAACTTTTGACTTTTTCTTTTTATGTTCTGTTTTTTGCATTTTTTATTCTGTTTTGAAAAGTTGGATGGTATACTCCAACAGATTTTGATCACCGTGATCTCCATGTCCGGGAATTACGATTTCCAGATCGGGATATGCTTTCCCGATTTTAGAAACGGTATTTGACCATTCCAATAGGTTAGCATCGGCAAGGTTTCCTTTTTTTGCATCCAGGCTCTTGATCATACATCCGCCAAACAGGATTTTTTCTTTTGGGAAATAAGATACAATATTGTCTGTTGTATGTGCTTCTCCAAAGAAGGAATTTTCTATAGTTTTATTACCCAATTTCAGCTCCAGGCTGTGATCAAATACCTGATCGGGTGCCGGATGCCCTTCAATTAACATCAGTTCTTTGGTTCTTGAAGAGGCAATAGTAGCAATACCTTTTTCTTTAAAAACATCAATACCTTCTATACAATCATCATGAAAATGATTGAGTACTACGCCATTGATATTAATATTCATGTCGACCTGAAGCCAGTGTATTAGTTCTGAAGTGGCCTGATCTGTTGCCGGAGTATCAAAAATAAAGGCTTCATTGGCATGTGTATAAATAAATCCATTAGACGGAAATGTCGCCCCGTTCTTTAATGATATATATGAAGTATGGATATAACTATGATCATTGAGTTTGGTGATTTGAAGTGCTTCAGAAATGTGGGTCATTTGCCCATTAGGTGTTTTATTGCAGGATATAAGACATAAAAACCCTGCTAAAAACAGGAATGGTTTAGTGAAACTTACTGACATTTTTTAAGGTTGAATTTTACGTTTCTTAACATAACAGACTATAAAGATATACATCCCGGCCGGAATACCGACCCATACCAATTCACTTAACAAAACCTTAATGCCCCAGATGCTAAAAAACTTACTGGCTCCAATTGGTGAAACCTGTATCGGGCGCCAGGGGAAGAAATACCGGGTGTCATCAAAGGGAGAGAAGAAAGCAATGCCCAGACCACCTGTAGTCATGGCATCAAGAATCCCATGTGAAGCTGTGCAGATTATAAAATATAAACTAAGAAAAACCCCTGTTTTGGTAGCAAACTTTTTATGGTAAAAAATGAAAGTGATAATTATTCCCAGAAATATAGCAAAGACTAATGAATGTGAAAATCCCCGATGCCCCCAAAAGTCTTCATACGATATTCCAAATTTAAAACCAATTACATCTGCATCTGGCAAAATGGCGCAAGCTATTCCTAAAAACCAAAACTTTATATTAGCGATTTCTTTTGAGAATCCTTTTCCCATAGCATAAGCAGTAAATGCGTGTGCGAAAACTGAAGCCATACATAATTGGTTTAAAGCCCGAAGAAGTTATTATCTTTTGACATTTGCTCTATTTTGTCTTTTATTCCGTACAAAAATCAACTTAGACCTTCCTTTACTGGCTTCACGTTGTTCAATTTCAAAATTTTTAATCGATTGGATCAACGGGGTGAGCTTTTGGAAACCATAATTTCGGGAGTCAAAGTTTGGCTGCTTTTTTTGTAAAAGACTCCCCACATCTCCAAGAAACGCCCAGCCATCATCATCTGCTACATCAGATATGGTGTGTGCAATTAGTTTAATCTCTTTTTGGGTTATTTTATCAACACTACTTTTGGCAGTAGGTTTACGATCTGCAGATTCAGATTCGTTTTCTTCGGCTTCATATTTCAGGATCTCGAGATAAATAAATTTATCACAGGCAACAATAAAAGGATTGGGTGTTTTCTTTTGTCCGATCCCAAAAACTTTCATGCCTGCTTCACGAAGTCTTGTGGCCAAACGGGTAAAGTCACTATCACTCGATACCAGACAAAAGCCATTCACTTTTTCTGAATATAAAATATCCATAGCATCAATAATCATTGCAGAATCTGTTGCGTTTTTACCTCTGGTATATCCATATTGCTGGATAGGAGTAATTGCATTTTCAAGAAGAATTTTCTTCCACTTAACAAGGTCTGGTTTGGTCCAATCTCCATAAATTCTTTTGATGGTAGGATTGCCATATTTAGCAATTTCCTCCATCATTTCTTTTACATAAGAAGACGGGATATTGTCACCATCTATGAGTACTGCAAGATTTAAATCCATAGTTATCTTTTCTTTCTCTTTTTATGCTTCAGGTTAAAAGTTTTATCGCCTTTAGTCTTAGGTTTTTTGTATTTCTTTTTTATTTCACGTTGATATGAACCACCTTGATTTACTTTTCTGTTTTTCTCTTTTTTCTCATGAAAAGCTGGTCCAACTTCATCATTAGGACGCTTATGAGGGTTGTTTATTTCTTTAATTTTGGGTTCTTCTTCGGGCGTAAGTCGATCAGAAATTTCTACAATAGATGGTATATCAAGTTGCTCGATTTTCATTTCCATTAAACTTTCAATATCATCCAGATACTCTTCCTCTTTTTTGGTGGTAAGTACATAAGAAACTCCTTCTTTTTCTGCACGACCGGTTCTACCGATACGATGCATATAATTTTCAGGATATTCTGGAGTATCCAGGTTGATTACCTGGCTCACATTTTCTATATCCAAACCTCTTGCCATTACATCGGTAGCAATTAGGATACGATTTTCTCCTTTTCTGAATTGCTCAATGCTTCGTAATCTATAGTTTTGAGTCTTATTAGAATGTATAATGCAAATCTCTTCGGCATATCTCTGTTCGAGTTGTTCAAATAAACGATCTGCGATTTTCTTAAAGCCAACAAAAATTAATGTTTTATGATATGTTTCTTTATCAGAAAGTAAATGCTCTAATAAATTTACTTTGGTATAAAAATTTGGAACTTTATAGCCGTACTGCTTAATGTTTTCTAGAGGTGTTCCACTTTTTGCAACAGATATTTTTTGAGGTTTAACAAACGTTTCTGAAATCATTTGATCTACTTCATCTGTCATCGTAGCAGAAAACATAATGTTTTGTCGCTGCTGCGGAAGGATGTCAAAAATATTCATTAACTGATGTCTAAAACCCAAATCCAGCATGACATCTACTTCATCGATCACCAGTTTTTGAATAGATTTCAATTGCAAGGTTCTGCTTACTGCCAGATCATATAATCGCCCGGGAGTGGCTACCACAATATCCAATCCTTGAGATACAGCCTGTTTTTGTGTATTGATATTAGTACCACCATATACTCCCGTGACGCGCACATTGATGTAAGTAGTCAGTTTTTCAATTTCATCAACTACCTGTACGACGAGTTCGCGAGTAGGAACTAATATAAGCACTCTGGGATTTTGTTGTACAGAATAGTTCAGCATCCTTAAAATCGGAAGCATATACGCATACGTTTTACCGGTTCCCGTTTGTGCAATACCTACAACATCCTTACCCGACATTACCGGTGAAAAAGCCTGTTGCTGGATAAGAGTAGGGATCTCAAAACCCAGGTCATCCAGAGCATTAAGGAGTTGTGTACTTAAGTTTAATTCTCTAAAAGTCACTGTAGGTCTATTTTTTATACGAAAGTAACTGTATTTGATCATAAAAATGTTAAATACCGTTAAAAATTCATTTTGATATTATATGTATAAGCAGAATTACGCAACGCATCCTTTTTATCTGCATCTAAAAACAACAATCAACAATAAATAAACTTCAATAATATGAAAAAATTAAGTGTATTTCTTGTATTTATAGCATTAGCGATAGGTTGCAGTAATGATGATGATACGATCAGCAATCCAACAGATAAAAACAAGGTTTTGTTGTTGAAAATAGATTTTGAAACCAACATTTTTGAGGAAGGTAAGGAACTGGTTTTTAAAACAAATAAAGATTTTGATATTTCAACCCAGTATGTCCAGCCGGGGGATTTTGGAAGTATAGCATTGTCGTATAAAGGTACCGAAGAGAAAGTGTTTTCGGGTACCATAATTTGGTCAGGAAAGGGGGCCATAGAGTATCCGGAGAGTTTTACTCAACCACAGGATTTTCAAAGAATAGATACCCCTTTACAGATGCCTGAGGTTTCCACATTTCAAAAAGTGATGTATGGTAATGCTGCATACTACCCTGATACTATCGAGTATCAAAAAATATGGGAGTCTGTCGATGATTTGGCTTTGGTGAAAGAATTCAGAACCAATAACCCTAAGGCTAAGATCAATATCTTATTATATACCCCGTCTGTAGGAATATTGGATACCGCAGCGGCCGATTGGATCCTGATCATCGAGAATTAAAATATTCGGGACGCTCTATATACATAGCGTTTATTAAGAACACCGGTTGTAATTAATATGACCGGTGTTTTTTGTATGAGCAATCATTTTAGTTACTTTTGAATTCTTAATACGATAACAATGAAGAAAATTCTTGCCTTTGCCGGTTCCAATAGTAGTACTTCTATCAATCATAAACTAGTAGAATTTGTTGCTTCAGAGATAAAAGAATATAACATAAAGGTGATTAGCTTAATAAGTTACTCAATGCCTATGTATAGTGAAGATGAGGAGAAAAACAATGGTTTTCCGGGGATGACGATGGGGTTAAAACAGGAAATTTCTGAGTCAGACGCTTTGATTATTTCGGTGAATGAGCATAATGGCGGGTGGAGCGCTTTTTTTAAAAACATAATAGATTGGTTGTCGCGACTGGATCGCAATTTTTTAGAAGGAAAGAAAATACTGTTGATGAGCACTTCACCAGGTAAAAGAGGGGGGCAAAGTTCACTGGAATTTGCCAAAAATGTGCTCCCCAGGTTTGGAGCCGAGATCGTAGAGAGCTTTAGTTTTCCATCTTTTTATGATAACTTTTCAACAGCAACCAATGAAGTTAAAGACGAAACTCTTTCATTGGGATTACATGAAGTTCTCAGTACTTTTGCACATCAAATTTAATGTAAAAGGTGCGGAGTGTCAAAAAATATACGTTAGAAAATCCATCAGATTTTAAAACCAGATTATTGTGTTGGGCACAACAATTTGATGAAGTTATGTGGTTGGATTCTAATGAATATCTGCAACAATATTCCAGTTATGACGCTGTTTTGGCAGTAGAAGAGTTTACTTCAATAAAAACAGATTACTATGACGCTTTTGATCAATTAAACGAATATCAAAAGCAAACGGCCGATTGGATTTTTGGGTACCTTTCTTATGACCTTAAAAACGATACAGAAGATCTGATTTCTGAGAATCGTGATGAGTTACATTTTCCGGATTTGTATTTCTTTCAACCCAAAAAGCTGTTTTTTCTCAAAGGAAATACATTAGAGATGCATTATTTGAGAATGGTAGACGATGAAATGACAGAAGATTTTGAAAAGATCTCTGTCACCCCGGCGAAGACTGCAACCTCATTAAGCGAACAGGATGATGAGCAACCTTGTGGTAAGGTAAAAATAAGCCTTCGTATCACCAAAGATATGTATAAGAAGAAAATACATCAGATGTTGGCGCATATCCACCGGGGAGATATTTACGAAGCCAATTTTTGTCAGGAGTTTTTTGCAGAGGATAGTTGCATAGATCCTTTGCAGACGTATCATCATCTTAATGATATTTCAAAGCCTCCTTTTGCTACATTCTTTAAGATGGATCATCAGTATTTATTATCGGCTTCGCCAGAACGCTATCTTCGGAAAGAAGGAGGGAAGATCATTTCACAACCCATTAAAGGGACCTCCAAAAGATCCCGGGACCTGGAAACAGACAGGCAGTTGGTAAAAGCCCTGGAAAGTGACCCCAAAGAGCGATCAGAGAATGTGATGATTGTAGACCTGGTACGTAATGATTTATCCCGAACCGCGATAAAAGGGTCGGTTACCGTTGAAGAATTATGCACAGTCTATTCTTTTAAACAGGTTCATCAAATGATTTCTACGATAATTTCTGAGATTGATACAACTACTTCTCCTGTCGATGTTATTAAATCAACTTTTCCGATGGGGAGCATGACAGGAGCTCCTAAAATCTCTGCCATGAGGATCATCGAAGATTTAGAAGTGTCTAAAAGAGGTTTGTATAGTGGAGCAGTGGGATATTTTACTCCCGGCAAAGATTTTGATTTTAACGTGGTGATTCGAAGTATTCTCTATAATGAGAAGCAAAAATACGTCTCATATACAGTAGGAGGGGCGATAACAGCCAAATCTGATCCCGATAAAGAATATGAGGAATGTTTGCTAAAGGCCAAAGCGATGCGGGAAGTGTTGGAAGGGTTGTAGTAGAAAGTGTTCAGTTTGCAGCCCAGAATAAAAGTCTAAATGAGTTCAATCTTATAATTTATATAAAGTCAAGAGAAAAACATCAAAAAACCTTAAGTACTTAATCTTTTTTGTCCGATTGATCATTTTGAGGATGAGTAAGATAATTTATAGAGGTGACACTATTTCTTGTATCCTATTGTGTAGCTAATTAATCTTATTATGGGCAAGAAAGGTAACGAAAACCAAAAACTTCACACGTTCGTTTCTTTAAATTTTGTAATTTAATAGCTCATTAATTATTATGTTTCGTTTTATTTTAGTTTTATTTCTTTTTAATCAAACAATTTGCGCTCAAGAATTAACTAGTGTTAAAATAGATTCTGTTTTAAAACAGTTTCATACTAACAAGTCTGTAGTGCTTCATATTCATAGTAATAAAAGTACTTACATTAGTGACGAAAAAATTTGGTTTAGTATTTATGCATTCGAAAAAGAAAGTGCAAAAATCAATGAAAACAATTACAATGTTGTTTTACAACTAACAGACGCAAGTAACACTATTCTTTCAAAATCATTGCTCTATTTAAGTAATGGTCAAGCGAATGGTAACTTTACTTTAAATCCTGAAACGAAAACCAATACATATTACCTCAGAGCTTTTATTTCTAATAACTCAAACCCCAATATTATTTTTACTAAAGCTATAAGAATTATTAATCCTTCTACCTCTTTAAAATCTGAAAATACAGTAAATAATAACACAAAATCGGATGTTCAAATTTTACCAGAAGGGGGTTATTTAATTTCGGATGCAATAAATAGTTGTGGCATTAAAATTTTAAACGCTAACGGAAAAGGCATTCAGCTTAAAAACTTAACTCTTGAAGATAACAAAGGCAATATTTTAAAAAGTAGTATAGCCACAAACGCTTTAGGAATGGGAAAATTTTCCTTTATACCAAAAGAAAACACTACTTATTTTTTACGTTCTACATCCGCAAATTTCAAACAAAAACTACCAAGAACTTATCAATTGGGAATTGCCTTAAAACTAGAGCAAAACTTTAAAACGGGTGAATTACAAATAGAACTAAATACCAATGAAAAATCACTTGCTGCATACAGCAATCAAGACATTATTATAACCATTCATAAAGGAGGTCTTGCACGCAGTTATATAACGCAATTTGAAGAAGACTATCCAAAATTGGTTTTAAATATTCCGAGTCATAAACTGTTTTCTGGAACAAATACAATTACAGTATTCAATAATGATTTCAAGCCCCTGGTTGAACGCTTATTTTTTAATTTTGAAAGTGTAAAAGAAAATGACTCTTTCATTTATGAGGCTTCAAAAGTAAACGACACACTTACCTATACGATCATAAATAAGGTAAATAGTAAAACTGTTAAAACGCAAACGAGCATTTCGGTTTTACCTCTAAAAACTTTTGCAAACACGAATCGTGATCATATATTTGCTTCGGTCTACTTAAAACCATTTTTAAAGGGAAGTATTGAAAATCCTTCGTATTACTTTCAAAAAAATAACAACCAAAAACGTTTTGAACTGGATTTACTACTCCTTAATCAAGGTTGGAGTAAGTATAATTGGAATACTATTTTTAATGCTGAAAAAACTCCAGAATTAAAAGACAATTCCGGACTTACAATTTCTGGATATGTTGTACCTCTCAATAAGAAACAAAATTTAAAAAGTATTTTGCTGTACTCTAAAACCAATAAGAATATTAAACTAGTTCATCTAAATAATGACAACACTTTTTATATTGAAAACCTGATATTACAAACAGATTCTGAGTTTGAATTTTCTGCGCTTGACAATTCTGGAAAACCTGTAAAAGCCAACTTCTTTTTTACGGTAAAACCGTTAGGTAAAGTTTTAGATAAAAAGTTTGAAATAGATGTTACAAATCCATTTTCTGAAACTAATTTGGCCGAAATAAGCACAGAAAATTTTGAAGGCGAAGTTCTAGACGAAGTCGTCATCAATGTGAAGAAGTTAAAGTTTAAAAAATTTACAAGAGGACGATTTGGTGTTAAAGTAGATTCTTCTTTACATGCTTATACAACTGTTGAAAATTATTTTAAAAGCAAAGAAGGCTTACGGTTGGCATACCATTTTGCAGGCGGAAGCGATTTTGATGGTTATTACTGGACGTACAGAGATGGTTCAAAAGCATATTTTATTTTAAACGGAAAGCGTGCTACCTACATGAATGGTCTTTTGAAAACCAATATGGAGCATGTATTAGAACTTTATCATGGAGGACGTGATGGGTATGGGCATAGAAACAGCCACTTAATTTATACTAACGGAAAAGAACTCGAATTGCCTGAATATTTAAAAACCTCAAAAGTTTTTAAACTAAAAAACGGATTTACATTTCAAAAAGAAACGTATAAACCAGAATATATTGATTACGAAAGTGATTCCTACCAAAAATTTGCAGCAATTGCCTGGGAACCTTTAGTAAAGAGTAATCAAAATGGCTACAACAAAATATCATTTATCAATCCAGGGAAACACAATTTACTTTTTTATATTGAGGGCTTTACTGAAACCGGTGAACCATTTAGTACAATAACGTCTTATGAAAATATGAATAGTAATTAAAGATAAAAAAATGAAAATCGCATGAAACCTTGCTATTTTTCCTTTAATGACTTTTCTTAAAGTTGTTTCCGAGTATCTCTTCTCTGTTTTTGTGGCATATTAGTCCTCGTATTCTTTGTATCGTGCTCCGAGCAAGTACATATTTCCTAGCTTGATAACTTACCTTTGCTGTAAAAAAAATTTTAGAAGCCAACTTTATAAAGAATTATAGAAATATAGAAGCAAAATATCAAAAACTAATATCATCGCGATTATATCATCAATACTCCAGAAAAATTTGGTGTAAACTAATAAACTGCCAACTGTATACTACTAGAGACTGCTAACTATATCAAATTACGCCTAAAACTTTTCCTAACATCAATAATTGTTTCTTTAACTTCTTGTGCCGTCAGATCTTTGACAATGGCTATTTCTTCAAAGTTTAGCTTTCCAAAAACAAAAAGATCAATGATTTTGGAAGTTTCCATAGGTAACCAGCTATAGAATTTACCTAATAATTTTTGTTTTCTAAAATCTGAAGACGGCTCAGTATCTATAACCTTAAGAATGGCCGAGTCGAGATCATCGTAAATAAAGTTTTGTTTATTTTCAGAGTTTTGATGATAGCAGATATCATCCAATTCTTCCTTCATAATAAGTTCATTATCACCCTCTACAGTGAAGCTCTCTTCGAGCTTTTCGAGCTCGCTTGCCAGAAAATGACTGGTACTGATATTTTTTTGATGCCAGCCTTCACGAATGTTTAATTCATCGATAAGTTCATCGACAATCTTAAAAAGTCTGAGCTCAAGAGATAAAGTATCGATATCAACATCAAGATGATCGCTGTACAATTTTACGATGGCATCATCGATAATACCATTAGAGCAATACATGTTTTGGGGTAAAATACCTACGCTTTCTGCAATGTATAATCTATGTTTTACATATGGATGTAGGTGTGGAACAATGGATAATAGTTTTTTACCGAAGTCCCTTTGATCATCATTTCCGTGAGATTGTTGCAATTTGTGTCTCCTATTCATTGGTAGGTGATTTAAGAGTTGTTTTTTAAAAATAACGAAAACAAACGAATTTTGATGTTAAAAACTTGTAAATCAGCATATAATTCTATTTTTAGAACCGATTGGGATAGCAAATCAAAATTGTATATTTGAAAAACCATAAAAGGCGTAGTCCAAAAACCTGTTGTTACAAGAATTTAAAGAACATATTACCACTCATCTTTCCTTTTTGTCTGGAAGCAGATTGCTAATTGCCTGTAGCGGAGGATTAGATAGTGTTGTTCTTATAAAGTTATGTCATGAACTACAATTCGAATTTGGGACTGCCCATTGCAATTTTAAGTTAAGAGGGCTTGAAAGTGATGATGATGAAAAGTTTGTTAAAGCACTGGCAGATAAAGTTCGATCGCCATTTTTTGTAATGCATTTTGATACCAAAAAATATGCAAAAGACCATCATTTGTCTATTCAAATGGCAGCAAGAGAACTTCGATATACCTGGTTCAGGGAGCTTGCAGAAAAATACCGGTATGATTATATTTTAACTGCACATCATGCAGATGATACCCTGGAGACTTTTTTGATCAATCTTTCCAGGGGTACGGGTATTGAGGGGCTTACAGGAATACCAGAGACCAATGATAAGCTTGTTCGCCCGCTTTTACCTTTTTCAAGGGATCAGATTATGGAATTTGCCAAAAAGAGTGCATTGCAATGGAGAGAAGATAGCAGTAACAATAGTACCAAGTATGTAAGAAATAAACTTAGACACGATGTGATACCAGATTTAAAATCGGTGCATCCTCAGTTTTTGCAGAATTTTCAGACTACTTTGAAATATGTAAACCAGAGTAATGATTTTATTAAAAATCAGGTGCTTAACATGAAAAAAGAGTTGTTTGAATCTTTAGACAACGATGTGGTGCGTATACTAATAAACAGGTTGCGTGAATACGGAAATCCAAGAACTAGTTTGTATTTTTTGTTAAATGACTATGGTTTTAAGGCCTGGGATGATATAGAGCAGATGATAACGGCACAGTCGGGGAAGCAGATTTTCTCAGAAACACATAGATTGGTAAAAGACAGAGGTTATTTACTGTTAAGCCCTATTGCTGAAGAAATTTCAGACCGTATGTATACCATACCTGAAGAAGAAAACATGTTGATGATCCCATCTGGAATGCTTAAGTTTAAGATTGTGAAAGAAATTTCTCATGTCGATATGAAAACAATCTATGTTGATAAAGAAAAGTTAAAATATCCACTTACTGTAAGAAAATGGAAAGAAGGCGACTACTTTTACCCGCTAGGAATGAAAGGCAAAAAGAAGTTAAGTAAGTATTTTAAAGATGAAAAACTATCTTTATTGGCCAAAGAAAGAGTGTGGTTGTTATGTTCTGAAAAAGAAATTGTATGGATCATAAATTACAGAGCAGATAACAGATTTAAGATAATGCCACAAACAAAACAAATACTAAAAATTACAATAACCTAATGCGGAACACCTTATCATTACTGACAATATTTTTATTCTCTACAACGCTTTTTTCGCAAACTTTAGATCCCATAAAATGGAAGGCTACCATAGAAAAAGAAGCAGACGATGTTTATGTACTATACTTTAAGGCAACTTTGGATAAAGGCTGGCATTTGTACTCCCAAAATGAAGCTGAAACAGACGAAATAGCACCAACACCAACCGAATTTAGCTTTGATAACACGACAGAGACATACGAACTTCTGGGTGAGACTTTTGAACCCAAAGGTATTGAGAAGTATGATAATATTTTTGAAATGGACGTCAAGTATTTTGAGGATGAAGTCACTTTTTCTCAAAAAATCAAACGTATAGACAAGAACCTAAAAGCGGTAAAAGCAGAAGTTTTCTTTTCGGTTTGTGATGATGAGAAATGCCTGGCACCAGAAACCATTGAGTTTGATCTGGATCTTAGCGGAGAAGCGACCGAAAATAAAGGAGATTTATCTAGTATCACGGCAGAAGATCAAATTAAGTCCAAAGCTTTAAATATTGAAGTAAAAGGCAAAGAGGTTTTTCCTTCAGAACAGGTAGAAGATAAAAGCTATCTAAACATATTTATTCTTGGGTTTTTAGGAGGTTTAATTGCCTTGTTAACACCCTGTGTATTCCCGATGATACCGCTTACAGTATCGTTCTTTACAAAAGGAGCAAAAGACCGCAAGAAAGGGCTGTTCAATGCAATTTTATATGGTTTTTTTATATTTATAATCTATGTGCTTCTTAGTCTTCCTTTCCACTTACTGGATTCGGTAGATCCAGAAATACTAAATAATATTTCGACCAATGTGACACTCAATATTATCTTCTTTGTGATCTTCATTGTCTTTGCTATATCGTTTTTTGGATATTTTGAAATTACCTTACCGGCATCCTGGAGTAATAGCCTCGACAGTAAAGCCAATAGTATCGGTGGAGTTGTGGGTGTCTTTTTTATGGCGTTAACTCTGGCATTGGTCTCGTTTTCATGTACGGGTCCGATTTTGGGTTCATTATTAGGTGGATCATTAAGTACCGATGGAGGAGCGATGCAATTAAGTTTCGGGATGGGAGGGTTTGGATTAGCTTTAGCCTTGCCATTTGGATTATTTGCCTTGTTTCCAAATTGGTTGAATTCACTGCCAAAAAGCGGAGGCTGGTTAAACACCGTAAAAGTAGTCTTAGGATTTATAGAGATCGCACTGGCATTCAAATTTTTGTCCAATGCAGACCTTGTAGAACACTGGGGAATCCTAAAACGAGAAGTGTTTATTGCCATTTGGATACTTACAGGAATAGGGATGGTCTTATATCTCTTTGGTAAAATACGTTTCCCTCATGATGGCCCCAAACAAAAATTAGGCCTGGCAAGAAAGACGTTAGGCATTTTTACATTGGCTTTTGTAATGTATTTGATTCCCGGCCTTACCAATACTGCTTATGCAAATCTGAAGTTGTTAAGTGGTTTCCCTCCGCCATTGTTTTATAGTGTTTATGAAAAAGAAGCGCACGGCCCATTGGGATTAAATGCCTATACAGATTTTAAAGAAGGTTTAAAAGCTGCTAAAGCTCAAAATAAACCAATCATGATTGACTTTACCGGCTGGGCCTGCGTAAATTGTCGAAAAATGGAAGAGCAGGTATGGAGCGATCCCGAAATTATCGACATTCTTAAAAATGAATATGTGCTCATTTCTTTATATGTTGATGATCGTAAAAAACTTTCAGAAGAAGAAAAATTCAAATACTTAAAACCAGACGGAAAAGTTAAAAATATAAAAACCATTGGAGATAAGTGGGCTACTTTTCAAACCTTGAATTTCCAGAATAATTCTCAACCTTATTATGTCTTATTAGATGCCGGTATGAACTTATTAAATCATACTACAGCTTATACTCCCGATACCAATGAATACCTGGAATGGTTGAAAACAGGTTTAAAAAATTTTAGCAAATAATTAATCAGGGATTTCTTGTTTTCGAACAGCTTTGTCAATGAACACATCAATATTACACAAGAGTTAAAAATCTCAACGTACAATAAAAGGTCAAGATAAGTTCAATCTGAAAAGCCGATGTAAATAGCAAACATTTATTTAGTGAACTCATTTAGACTTTTTTATCTGGGCTGCGTGAAAGCATTTCTTCTCATGTAGTATGCTTGTTATGTTCATTGTTCCATTTCTTTGAAAGATCACCCGTTATACAATAGATTATTATAACTTTGTTTGGGAATATTTTGAGTGCTATTAGACAAAAAAGCTTAATTGAGCTCATATAAATTTATACAGTATGAATAATAAACACAAAGTGTACAATTTGATAGTGTTGGATGAAAGTGGTTCGATGTATTCAATCAAAGAAATGGTAATAAGTGGATTTAATGAAGTTGTACAAACAGTCAAAGGAGTTGCAAAAGAATTTCCAGAACAAGAGCATTATATTTCGTTCATATCTTTTAATAGTTTAAAAATAAAGACGCATCTTGATTGTGAGCTTATAAGTAAATTAAATGAAATTAATGGAGAGGGCTACCGACCAAATTCGGGAACCCCGTTATTTGATGCAATGGGATATAGTATCAATAGCTTAAGAGAAAAAACAGACCATGAAAAAGACTATAATGTTTTAGTTACCATTTTAACAGATGGAATGGAAAACGCTTCAAAAGAATACAACAGGCAGGCTATAAAAGCTTTAGTTGATGAAATGGAGAAAAAGAACTGGACTTTCACATACATTGGAGCTGATCATGGGGTAGAAGAATTTGCAGTTTCAATTTCAATAAAGAATTCTATTAGATTTCAAAAAAATAAAGAGGGCATGGATAGGATGTTTGAACGCGAAAAAAAATCAAGATTAAATTATAGTAAAAGAATAAGGGAAAAAACCAACACAACAGAGAACTTTTATTCAGATGATGATCTAAAAGATAAAAAAGACAAAAATTAACCAGGGTTAAAATGTCAGTATCGGCAGAGTTTTGATACTGCATTTAGCAGATCCATTAGGCAAAATACATGTAAATAAAGATTACCAAAGGATGCATACTAAGAGAAGAAGATGAAATGCTATTTGGTTATAAACGTATTGGAAGTGGTATGACCCAAAAAAGATGAAAAGTTAGATACATTAAATGAACTAAAAGTTACACTAGAAGAGTACCACAAGATCACTGTCGGGATAATTGCCAAAGATCTGGCCACACCCAATGCTGCACAAGAGATTTTTAATGAAACCACCTGGAAAAAGCCATCGAGAACCAAAGTCACCAGAAATGTTCAGGATAAGGCTTAAACCTTCAGGATTTCTAAAACCTTGAAGGTGTTTCTTGACCTTTGGTTGTTAAAATCTCCTTAAAACTATCTTGCTCGCGGTTCCATTTTTTTATCTTCAACCATAAACTAAACTCAAACCAATGCGATCGTTTACATTCCTATTCTTAAAAGGATTCTTCCTTTTATACACTATTTTGGTATATACTCAGAACACTCATACCTATAGTGTTAAAGACAATTACACCAAACAAGAGGTAGATATTTTAATGCGCGATGGTGTGAAATTGCACACTACTATTTATGCTCCAAAAGACACATCAAAAAAGTATCCTATTTTGATGCTGCGCACTCCTTACAGTTCGAGGCCTTATGGTATGGATCAGTTTCGATCTAAAATCGGACCCAATGAATTTCTAATGAAAGAAGGCAACATTATCGTATATCAGGATGTTCGGGGCCGCTGGATGAGTGAAGGAGTGTATGACAATATGAGGGCATATATCCCGAATAAAAAAGGGAAACAATTTGATGAAGCCAGTGATACCTATGATACTATAGATTGGTTGGTTAAAAATGTAACCAACAATAACGGTAACGTAGGGATTTGGGGGATTTCTTACCCTGGTTTTTATGCTACCTACTCTTTATTGGATGCGCATCCTGCCCTAAAAGCAGTATCCCCACAAGCCTGTATTGGTGATTTCTTTTTTGATGATTTTCATCATAACGGAGCCTATTTATTAAGCTATTGGAGGGCTACAGCTGTATTTGGCTATGAAAAAACCAAGCCTACCACCGAGAGCTGGTATACCTTTCCAGATTTAAAAAGTGAGGACCAATATCAATTCTTTTTGGATGCAGGCCCTTTAACCAATTTGGATCAATACTACAAAGAAGATAATGTATTCTGGACCCAATTAAAAGAACACCCTAACTATGATGAGTTTTGGCAAAGTCGTGGTATTATTCAACATTTAAAAGATATCAAACCTGCTGTTATGACGGTGGGAGGGTTGTTTGATGCCGAAGATCTCTACGGTCCTTTTGAAACCTATGAAAAAATTGAAAACCGTAGTAAGAACTATAACATCATGGTATTTGGCCCCTGGAGTCATGGCGATTGGGCACGAACCAAAAAACGACAGGCTATCGGCAATGTGTATTTTGGAGATGATCTATCTCTAAATTTTCAAAAGAATGTAGAAACGAAGTTCTTTAATCACTTCTTGAAAGGTGAAGCAGATGGAAACACCGGTTTGCCCGAAATTCAGATTTTTGATACCGGAAAAAAAGAATGGAATTCCTATGAAAGCTGGCCACCTAAGAATATAGAGAGAAAAACCTTTTATCTTTCAGCAAATGAAAGATTATCAGATACATCTGCAGAAGGTGCCGGGGAGTTTATAAGTGATCCTAAGAAACCGGTTCCGTATTCTGAAGATATTAAAATGGTTTTTACCCCCAGAAAATATATGACCGATGACCAACGATTTGCGGCCCGCCGTCCCGATGTACTGGTTTTTGAAACACCTGTTCTGGATGCCGATATTACACTATCTGGAGAAGTGCTGGCAAAATTAAAGGTGGCAACGACAGGAACCGATGCCGATTGGGTCATAAAATTGGTAGATGTGTATCCCAATGATGCCAAAGATACCGAGGAAACTCAGAAATACCTTAAAATGGCCAATTATCATATGATGGTACGCAGTGAAGTGATGCGGGGAAGATTTAGAAATGATTTCAGTACACCAGAACCTTTTGTAGCAAATCAGAAAACAGCAGTGAATATCAAATTACAAGATGTACATCATACGTTTAAGAAAGGTCATAAAATCCAGATTCAGGTGCAAAGCACATGGTTTCCTTTGATCGATATAAACCCGCAAAAGTATGTGCCCAATATTTTTAAAGCAGCGGCTTCAGATTATACAAAACAGACACATAAAGTGTATCACGATTCAGCAATAGAAGTTTCAGTTTTAAAATAAAAATAACCCTTATAAAAGTATACTATGAACAAACTAAAAATAAGTATAGCATTCTTTTCTTCACTTTTTATAGTAGTTGGCTGTAAACAGCAAGCTAAAGAATCAATGAACAGTGTTGCTCCGGCAGCAGAAGTTGTCGAAACGCATTCCAAAAAATTGAATGATTGGTTCGAGGCACAATTTCAGGAAGAAGTAGCTAAATCCCCTATGACCCAAACATATTTGGGAATTAAAACCAAAGATTACGGAAAGTGGGATGATATATCTTCTAAGAAAGAAGCCGAAGATCTGGAACGCACCAAAGAACGCTTGTCTTATATCAAGGATTCTGTGGATGTTACTAAATTAAATGAGGCAACTTTGTTGAGTTATAAATTAATGAAACAAAATCTCGAAGACAAAATCGAAGATTTTCAATATCGATTCTATAATTACCCTGTAAATCAGATGGGTGGCATGCAGTCTCGGATTCCTGCTTTTATGATCAATATGCACAGAATAGAAAATAAAAGCGACGCAGAAGCCTATATTTCTAGATTAAAGGGTATAGATGCATTGTTTGCCCAGGTGATAGAGAATATGAAAATAAGAGAGAAAAATGGAATCATTCCACCCAAATTCGTGTTTGCCAAGGTGCTGGACGATGGCCGCAATATCATCACAGGCAAACCTTTTGATAAGTCGAACCAGGAAAGTACATTATTAGTTGATTTCAAAGAAAAAATAGCAAAGCTCGAACTTCCGGATGAAGAAAGTAATGCGTTAGTAGCAAAGGCCGAAAAAGCTTTGATAGAAGGAGTAAAACCAGCGTATGACACCCTTATTTCATTATTGGAAGACCAGCAACAAAGAGCAACAACAGAGGACGGTTGCTGGAAATTCCCGAAAGGGAATGCATTTTACAACAATGCGCTGAAACGTACTACGACCACCGATATGACGGCAGACCAGATTCATGAATTGGGTTTAAAAGAGGTAGCCCGTATTCATAGCGAGATGCGTGATATTATGAAACAGGTGAAATATGAAGGGACTTTACAGGATTTCTTTACCTATATGAAGGAAGACAAAAAATTCTATTTCGATAATAACGAAGAAGGAAAAGAAGCATACTTACAACAAGCTGTAGGATTAATAGATACGATGAAATCCAGATTAGATGAACTTTTTATCACAAAACCAAAAGCAGATATTGTGGTAAAAGCAGTAGAACCTTTCAGAGAGAAAAGTGCCGGAAAAGCTTTTTATCAACAAGGAACCCCCGATGGATCCAGACCGGGAACCTATTATGCCAATCTATATGATATGGAAGCAATGCCAAAATACCAGATGGAAGCCCTGGCGTATCACGAGGGTATCCCAGGGCATCATATGCAGATTTCTATTGCTCAGGAATTACAGGATATCCCAAAATTCAGAAAATTTGGGGGATATACCGCCTATATTGAAGGTTGGGGATTGTATAATGAGCTTTTGCCAAAAGAAATAGGAATGTATAGTGATCCCTACTCAGATTTCGGGCGATTGGCAATGGAGTTATGGAGAGCTTGCCGATTGGTGGTAGATACAGGAATTCACACCAAAAAATGGACAAGAGAGAAGGGGATCAAGTATTATACCGATAATACGCCTAATGCCGAAAGTGATGCGATTAAAATGGTAGAGCGGCATATCGTGATGCCCAGCCAGGCTACGGCTTATAAAATAGGAATGAATAAGATTCTCGAATTACGGGAAGACGCCCGAAAGAAACTGGACGATCAGTTTGATATCAGAGAGTTTCACGATGTGGTATTGACCAATGGAGCGGTACCTCTTAATATTTTGGAAGAATTGGTTAATGCATGGGTCATTCAAAAAAATAATGTGACCTCGCTAGAAGCAGGATCGTGATCAAAAGCTATATATTTTGCCAGCCCCGGGATCAAAACTCCCGGGGCTTTTTGATTTTTTAGGATTATAAAGAGAACGACGAATCCTTGATTGAAGGTGTCAGATTAGCAAATTTATGTTGTATCTGGTTTCTGATATTCAGCTCAATGTCAGCTCTAAGATTCGCCCCCACATCGCTATCTTTAGACATTAACTTAATAAATTCATCACTTTGTACTGTAAAGGTAATACCGCCGAGTAATTTTCCTTTTTCTACATCAAAAATCAACGCATCTCCATTTATATAACCAGAGGAAAATGTTTTGTTATCAATTTGCTTTGGCTCTGTAACGTTATGGGTCCGATTGATAATTAAATATTTGGTATTTAAAAAATGTTTAATGGCTGGAAGAACAAATTCACTTTCGGGCTTATGAAATTTATACCTTTCATTAACTTTGTAGGAGTGATTTTGCCGGTAGGAACTAAGGTCAATATTAAAAAGCTTTGCTATGTCTGCATGTTCTTTTCTTCGGGTTCCATCATAGGGGATATTTAGTGGTTTGGATAAATCTTTAAAATTTTCCATACTAATCTGATAAACATTGCTTTCTTCATATGCTATTGTTGCATCATCCATTTCCCAATTGATTTGATCCATTTGTAATGGTGGCGTTTCTTTTGCAATCGCATAGCAGGCATAAAATTGTTTGAATTTTTTTTCGGCATCGGCTTTTCTTTCAACAAGCATGTCTGCCACATTTTCTGAACAAGAATAGCATAACAAACTAACGGCAGATAATAAAAGAATTGGCTTCATAACATGATACATTTGATAGCAAAACTAAAAGATTTCTGCTTAGGAAACCGTAAAATTCAAAATAATGGGACAGACTTATTCATTCCTGCTCTGCAACTTCGTAGTATCAACAATTAGCGATTCGAGTGAGGAGGATAAAACAAAAGCCATGGTGTGCAAAAATAGTGTAGTTTTTTGTATAAGGTAAGAACGGGTGTACGACAAATTTCTCTTCTGGAACTAAAAGTTTGTGTGAGGCCTGCCTGCCGACGGCAGGGAGGTTTTGGGAGATGTTTAGGATTGATGAGTGGAAGTCGGAAGACCGAAGATCGAAGACCGGAGGTGGAAGATTGCTCTGCGAAGCCTATGCTACAACCTGCCTGCTGTGGCAGGGTAGATTTGCAAGCTGTCTGACCGACGAGGCAGGCTTCGTAGCATCAACAATTAGCAATTCGGGTGAGGATAAAACAAAAGCCATGATGTGTAAAAATAGTGTGGTTTTTTGTATACGGTAAGACTGAGAAGTCGCAGACATTCGCAAAGCGGGATTGGGATATACATCTGTCTATAGTATTCACTTTTCAAAAAAAATCCTTATTTTATATGGGGCAATAGCGTATATGTTACTTTATTCTTGTCGCTAAGGAAGTAGGCCGATAGCTATATAGAGGAAATTAGCATATAGTTGTCAGGAAGACCTTCGGGATCGTCAAGAACATCTGCCGGGTCGTCAAGAACATCTGCCGGGTTGTCAAGAACACTTGCCGGGTCGTCAAGAACATCTGCCGGGTTGTCAAGAACATCTGCCGGGTCGTCAAGAACATCTGCCGGGTTGTCAAGAACACTTGCCGGGTTGTCAAGAACACTTGCCGGGTTGTCAAGAACACTTGCCGGGTTGTCAAGAACACCTGCCGGGTTGTCAAGAACACTTGTCGGGTTGTCAGGAGGACCTTCCGGGTTGTCAAGAGCGCGTCTGCCGGGTGTTCTTATTTATCTACCAGTGTTCTGAATTGATAAAAGAAACGCTCGATAAGTCTCAGGTCTTCGGTAACAATTTCTACGACACCTCTCATTTCTTGTTTAAAAGGAATTTCTTTATTGAAGGTGGTGATTAATTTTTCTGGTAGTGCTACATCAATTAGGTATAACCCATCTTTATCTGGTAAGAGCGAAATATGCTTTACAGTACCTTTTAACGTTCCGAATTCATCATCAGGGAAATTTTCTAATCTGATATTGGCGGTTTGTCCTACTTTTATTTTACCAGAATTTTGTGACGGTGCTTTTATTTTTGCCAGATACGAAGAATCTTCAGATGGGATGACTATAAAAACAAGATCTCCGGCAGCTACCGTTTGATTTTCGGTCCAAAAATTTAAGAAGGATACGCGTCCTTCCAGATCAGATTTAAGCACATATTGTATTTCCCAGTCTTTAATACTCTTTTTTAATTGCCCAAAAGATTGTAAGACCTTTTTAAACAGGTTAATTTCTTCTTTTCTTTTATTTATCTCGGTACCTTTTGATGTTTTATTGGCATTACTGATGCTTTCGTTAATTTGAGATAGTTGTACATCATTATTTTCATAATTACGCTTGGCCTGAAGGTAATCGAGTTCTTTGCTTTCATATTCCTGGGCAGAAATGACTCCTTTCTCATATAAATTTTTCTGACGTTGTAATTCCTTTTCCTTAAACTCCAGTTCGGCCCTGCCTAATTTTTTCTGAGCTTTTAGGCTTTCAAGCCGTCTATAGAGTTCGGACAATGATATTTGATTGGCTATAGCCTCATTAGAAAATGGTTGAAGCTCTTTGTTCAGAATATATTCAGAATAGCTGTTTTCAAATAAAGCAAAGCTTGTCTCGATGTCGCCAAGAAACAAAACAGGCAATTCATCGATCGGAAAAGCAAAGGATTTATTATTTACTTTGATAGTATCTACAATAGATTTTAGCAGAAAAACATCTTTATAGTTTGCGCTGCTCTGTAAAATCGCCAGCGGAGTGTCTTCGGGTACGATTTGGTTATCTTCTACCAGGATCGCCTCAATCTTTTCACTCACTTTGGCATATTCTTTTTGTGGAGGAATTCGTGTGGTTATAATAGCTTCGGCGGGAATCACATCGGGGTATTTTACCAGCCAGGAAAGAAATAATAATAAAATGACCAAAGCCAAAATCAAGAGATTCCCCCAGCGGATCATCCAATGCGGTACCCGCGTTAGGATCTCCTGAACTTCTTCACTGCGCAATTGTATGTCGTCTAAAGTTTCTGGCATAATTTTAATAATTGAGAATTCAAAATTCTGAATTCTGAATTTATACTACTTTCCAAGTTCTAATTGATTCTTGACCAAATGATAATAACTTCCTTTCTTTTTAATCAATGCTGCATGATTTCCTACTTCTACAATTTCACCTTTGTCTAAAACCACAATCTGATGTGCATTTTTTACAGTACTCAATCGATGTGCGATTACCATTACGGTTTTATCTTTGAAAAAAGTGTCTAGCTTTTCCATAATCACTTTTTCGTTGTTGGCATCAAGTGCAGAGGTAGCTTCGTCAAAGAATAAAAACCTGGGGTTTTTATACACAGCACGGGCAATAAATAATCGTTGTTTTTGACCGGTACTTAGACCTACACCTTCCATTCCAATCTTGGTATTATAAGATAAGGGAAGGGATTCAATAAATTCTTTGATATTGGCTACATCAACGGCATGTGCCAGTTTTTTCTTATCTACATAATCTTCTCCTACGGCAATGTTATTGGCTATGGTATCATTAAAAATGTATCCTTCTTGCATCACCACTCCAAATTGATCTCTCCAGGCTTTTTGAGACATGTTTTGCAGGTCGTAAGAGCCTATAAAAATTTGTCCTTCATTGGGCTCGTAGAACTTTAATAATAATTTCATTAAGGTCGTTTTTCCACTGCCACTTACGCCTACAACCGCCGTAATTTTATTGGCCGGAATAGAAAGGTTTAAATTTTCGAGAACCAATTTATCAGATCCTACATATCTAAAGTTTAGGTTTTTAATTTCGAAACCTGAATTTTCGGGTATATCCCTTATTTTTTCATCCCCGGGGTATTCTTCCTCTTCTTTATTATGGATTTCTCCCAAACGTTCTAATGAGATCTGTGCGTCCTGTAATTCTCTCAGGAAATTGATAAGCTGTGTGATGGGGGCATTTAACTGCCCCACGATAGCTGTAATGGCCAGCATCATACCCAGTGTGATGTCTCCATCGATCACCAGTTTTGCAGAGAAAACCGTAATGAGAATGTTCTTAAGTTCATTGATAAAAGAAGATCCAACGCTTTGGTATTGTTCCAGAGCCAGGCTCTCAATAGAAATTCTAAACAATTTTGCCTGCACAAACTCCCAGTTCCATCGCTTTCTTTTTTCGGCATTATGAAGTTTGATCTCCTGCATACCGTTTACCAGTTCTATCACTTTGCTTTGTTCTTCACTGATTTGAGAGAAACGTTTATAATCTAGTTTTTTACGTTTTTTAAAGAATATGAGTATCCATGCAAAATACATTGTACTCCCTACAGCAAAAATTCCAAAAATGGGAATACTATAATAGATTAGAACAATACTAAAAACGATGAGGTTAAACATCGAGAACAATACATTGAGGGACGACATGGTTAATATCTGCTCGATTCTTTTATGGTCATTGATCCTCTGCAAGAGGTCTCCCGTCATTTTTACATCAAAATAAGAAATAGGGAGGTTCATGAGTTTAATGAAAAAATCTGATATCAAAGAAATATTAATACGTGTACTCAAATGAAGCAGGATCCAGCTTCTTAATACATCGATCAAGGTTCTTCCGATAAATAAAGATAACATAGCAATCAACACGAGATACACAAAATCGAGATCTTGATTTTTGATACCTACATCTACAATACTTTGTGTAAGAAAAGGGGTAATGAGTTGCAATAAGCTTCCTGCGGTAAGACCAAGTATGAGTTGAAACAGAAAAGCCTTATATTTAAAGACATATTTGGATATAAATTTGAAGCCGAATTTCTCTTCTTGTTCGTCTAAATCATCATTGTAAAATTTTGGGGTTGGTTCTACCAAAAGTGCTACTCCTTCTTCGGTATTTTCGTCTGCATTATTGCCAATCCATGCTTTTATAAATTCTTCTTTGGTATAGGTGATCAAGCCATGAGCCGGGTCTGAAACATAGATGGTCATTTCACCTTTACGGGTAGTTTTGACCTTATATACGACCACATAGTGCACTTTGTTCCAATGAACAACGCAGGGGAGAGGTACTTCATCGAGTTTTTTTAATGAAAGTTTTACACCAAGCGACCTGAATCCTATTTGCTCTACAGCATCACTGAGGCCCAAAAGAGAGCTTCCTTCTCTGGTAGTTTCACTTAATGCCCTAAGTTTTTGAGTGTTTAGAACTCTCCCATAATGCTTAGCAATTATTTTAATACAAGTAGGTCCGCAATCTTTGGACTCGGCTTGTCTGTAAAATGGAAATTTTGGCATTAAGCGTATTTAATTAATTTGATTTTTGTGATATTCAGTAAATCTTCTCATATAGATAGATTTTCTACAAAGTAAAGTAATTCTTTTTGATTATGCTACTCCAATGATAATACTGAGACTTATATGAATTAATAGGAGTTGATTAAAACTTTTCTCAAAACACCTTGCTTATAAATGTGTACATACCGTAGCTGAGGGTGGCAGGGTGGCTTTATGTTTTTGTATAAAAACATAAAGACGAAGGGTTTGAGAAAACCCAAGCGCTACTGCCAGACAAAAACAAACAAAAACACTTCAGCATTATATACAGTAAACTCTACCCTGCCTGCAGCAGGTACAGGCCCTCTTTCTTCCGACTCCTATGTCATCGGAATTCATCTCCCTTGTAGCTACAGGGGGGGTGCCACTTTTCTTTAGAGTTACTTACCAAAGAAAGATATAAGAATACTGTGGGTTGGCAGAAACAGGTCCGAAACAAAGCTTTATTGTGTAATTTGGAATAAACTTTAACACTACAAAGAGAAGATAAAGTCAATTTTCTAAAAATCAGCACGATTTATAGAAAACCCGGATAAGAAATGATGTATACATTTATGGGATAGGAGTAGAAGAATGTAGAACATAATTTATAATTGAGTAAAATGCGGTAGCCGAAAAGCAATAATAGAGTAGGCAAAATTTAAATTATTTTAATTATGAAAACCAAGCTAAAATCTATTGGAAGAACTTTAACCAGAAATGAATTAGGGAAAATTGGCGGAGGAGCCATTAATCGAGCGGGAAAATGCAAGAGTGATGCTTTCTGTACTAAGGGATGTAGGGAACAAGTATCTGATACTAAGTGGAAATGCAGTAATTGCTGTATAACTTAATTATGGAAAACCACTTTACCCTTTTGGGTGTTACCAAACAAATTTTTCAATAAGAAGAGCTCTTAAAACCAAAGAGTGCTGTAAAAGCACTCTTTGATCTCTTTTTTTGGATGACTCAAAAAATTATATAATTCTTTATTCTTTTGCGATAGACCAGATGGCAAAACTTCCTGCTGGGGCTACTATAGTAGTATTTCCATTGGCATCAGTGGTTAATCGTACTTTGGAGTTATTGGCATAATCAATCAAAGTTTTGTTAGACCAGTTGGTGCTTACCTCATGTTGTTTGGCGTTTTTACTAATATTCATATAAAGAATAAGACCAGGGTTGTTACCACTACCGTTTCTTTTCATAATATATTCATCTTTATTGGCTTCTATAATTTCGATATCACCAGTGGCAATCGTATTATAGATCTGGATCAGGTTTTTGATCTGTCCCTTGAAAGACTCGTTTTCATAATCCAGATAAAAGATGGTAGGATATCCATCATGGGTGAGCATATAGGCGTATGCTAATAATTTATTGGCATAACTAATCCTGTTATTAGCATCCTCATCTTTTTCTGTATCGTGATTGGCAGTAAAGGTAACCGCTTTATCAGGATAGATTTTGCGTAACATATTACCTTCTTCTCCCAGGGCAGTAAGGTCCTGGTTGCGATCCAGGGATTCCTCTAATCTGTAGAAACAAGCAAAGTCGAAAGCAGGAGATCCGGAAGCGTCTACCCAGTCTTTCAATACATCTTGGTTGCCATCAAAGTTTTCACCTACCGAGAATCCGCCCACTTTGTCGTTCCAGGCTTTTACCCATTTTGGAGCAAAACTTTTTACATAGTCAAAACGCCATCCGTCAAAGCCCAGGGACTTATAAAATTCTGCTACCGAATCGTCTCTACCCCATAACCAGTCTTGTACGTACTGCTGGTCATGACACAGGTCGGTTTCGGCAAAAAACAAATCCTGTTCATCATTGTTATGAATATCATTGGGGTGAAAATGTTCGTTGGTACGATTAAATTTTCCGGAAGCATTCCCGTTTTCTTCATTGAATAAGGAGTACACTTCTGCATCACCACGAAATGGATTGGCTTGTAACCCTCCACCCGAATTGTGCCCCATCACGATATCGGCAATCACTTCAATAGTATTGTCATGAGATTTCCGGATGAGGCTTTCGAGTTCTTCACGAGAGCCAAAACGTGTCTCTTTATTTTCGGCTCCTCTTTGGCTAAATTCACCAACGTCAAAATAATCCATAGGATCATACCCCATAGAAGATTCTCCCGAGGCACCTTTTCCCGGGGCAGCCAGCCAAATTCTGTTGATTCCTGAAGCACTCCAATCTTCGATTTTGGTACTTACTTCGTCATACCATCCACCTTTGGGTTCTACATCCCAGTAGAAGGCTTGCATCATTACCCCGGCATCAGCTTTGGTAAATTGAGTAAGGTCTAGTTTTAGGTCTTCCTGAGCTACACCACCTCCATTAGACGAGGTATCATCATCTTCGGCACAGCTGGTCAAGACCATAACACATGCTCCTATAAGGAGACTGGTTCTTATAGTATGTTTCATATTTTTTTTCATAATAATCAACCAAAATTGAGAGGCTGCTATAGAACAGCCTCGCATTTTGTTTTTGTTTTAGATGGTTACTGGTGTCAACGAGTAGGTATATGCTCTTGGGTTGCTTAGATCTAACGTTATGATATAAGTTCCTCCGGCATCTACGGTTATATTTGATCCACCTTCATCTAGGGATCCATCACCATTATCATCATTCCCAAAGTTCAAAGCCCAAGAATCATTAGCTCTGAACTTTATTTCACCAGCTGTAAGATCCAAAGTGACCGACCACGTTCTTTTATCTTTATCATAGACCATATCGTGATCTTGATCGGGTCCGGCTTCGGCGGGTGCAAAACCTAAAGGTGTAGAAGAACCGGTAAGTGCCCATTCCATAGATTCCAGCTTATACTCAAGGTTTTCCAGATCGGCAGTTACTCTATAATACCCTGCAGTAGCCACAGGGATATCTTGCTCTCCATCTCCGTCTACTAAGGTTCCTTCGGTTCCGTTAAATCCATAATCGGGGAAGGTTACCCATTCTGGACCTGTAATAAATTTGAACTTAGAGTCGTTATTGGCAAAATAAACATACCCCTGGTACACCTGGCTTGTAAAACTTTCTGCCACGACTGCAGGAGTTTCTGCATCTTGCGGTGCCCAATCGGCGCCATAACCGCTTGCCATGGCATAATTACCAGGAAGCAATAGCCTGGGTAACTCTGTCGAATAAGGGGTAAGGGTAAGAATCAGGATATTTGATTCCATAGCGACACCACCGTTGCTTCCCAAAGAAGAAATCACACGAACTTCGATTGCTCCTTCTTGGTCTACCAGTAATCCTGACTTGATGGCCAAATCATTAAGATCGCTCACGGTCCAGGTGTAGGAACGCTCTGTGGTTACAGCAGCTTCAATAGCATTTTCAAATTCAGTTCCGGCCTGGGCAGCCACTATTGTATAAGTAACGGGTGTCTGGAAATTGTATTCTGCATCATTCCATACAATGGTAAGTGCCTGGTCTCCTTCAATATCTTTATTTAAGGTTACCGTAGAGTTTGCTGTTACAATTGATGGTGCAGTAGCTTGGTCTTCCTGAACCACAAAGGTGGGTTCGTCATCTTCTACACAAGCATTGAAGCAAATGGTTGCTACCAATGCGAGGATTAAAATTGATATTTTTTTCATGACTGTATAAATTAAGTTTTTTAATAGTTTTTTAGAATCCATCATTTTGCCCTAAATTTGGATTTGCCGACCTACTGGATGCAGGAACCGGAAATAGTTTAAAGTTATCTGAAATAGCGGTTCCGTTTTGTGGCCCTCCTTTGAATGACCATAAGTAGGATCCACCGGTATACAAACCAAATCGAATTAAGTCCTGTCTTCTATGAGCTTCCCAGTGTAGTTCTCTGGCGCGCTCATTTAGAATAAAATCCAGATTCAGGTCTCCTTCGGCAATGTTTCCAGACATATCTCCGAAAGCGCGTTCTCTTAGCAGATTCACATACCGGGTAGCCGTAGTGATGTCCCCACCACCACCTTCGAGATGTGCTTCGGCATACATCAAATACACATCGGCAAGTCTGAACAGTGGGAAATCGGTATCTACAAAGGTTTGATCCTGGCCTGGTTGTCCTGTAGAAGTGAGGTTAGAATATTTTGCCATTAAATATCCCGTAGAGGTATCTAAAAGATCGGCACCAATAACAGGATCCCTATCCTCGGGTACAGCCGTACTACCAGAATCTACACTCACATCTTTTGTGACGAGTGTATTTCTTTCATCATTGGCAAAAAGGGCATTCTCAAAAGCTTCCGACAATTCTGGGCGAACTCTGAATAAGTTTCCGAAACCAATAACACCAAAATCGGCAGGAGCTGGTTTGAAATCACCATTTCCGTTTTGTTGTCCTTGCATAATAATAGAAGCACCACCAAAATTCCGTACAGAGACACCATCTGCAATCACTGGAAAAATAATTTCGTTTTGTGCACCATTGGTATTATTATCGGCATTAAAGTTATTCAGATAATCTGGAGTTAACGAATATCCACTATCAATAATTTCCTGACATACTCTCAGGCAGTCGGCAAAACGGGCATTTCCATCACCAAGATATACTTCGGCATTTAAATACAGTTTGGCAAGAATCATTTTGGCTACCCCTTTATTTGCCCTGCCATATAGTTCGGGATTTCCCGTGTTTACATCCAGCAAATCGGCATCTGCCTCCAGCAATTCCGTTTCAATGTAGTTGAATAGGTCCTGACCTGCAATTTCTGCTACTCTGGTAAATCCAACAGGATCATTTTCGGTGGCAAAAGGGGCTCTTCTGAAAAGATCTAATAAATGGTAATTTGCCAATGCTCTTAGCACACGTGCTTCAGCTCGATAGGCTTTTATTTTTTCTCTGGTTGCGCTATCTTCGCCTCTTTCGTCGAGTTTGGCATCGGTAGTTTGTCTTAAGAACTCGTTTGCCAATGAGATTTCAAAAGTGGCTCTGGCCCAAAAGCCGAGAACGATAACGTTATTAGCATCCCAGCTATTTCTTTGTACCTGACGTATCCCGGGATCGTTTTCAAAATTCCAGATGACTTCATCAGAGGCTAAACTTTGTAGGTTAAATAACCCACGTATGTAATTACCGGTACCGGCATCAATTCCTGCAAGATTAGATTCTCCAGGATCATCAAGCCCTACCAGTGAAAAGTTTCCGTATACTCCTGCAATAGCTCGGTCGTAACCTTCTGGCTGATTAAATACGTCTTCGGCCAGTAAATCGTCATCATCTTCTAGTTCTATATCGAGATCTCCTTCGCAAGAGCCGAGTATCCCGATAAAAAGAAATGCGTATAAAAAAGATTTATATAATTTCATTGCTAATTTTTTAGTATTTATAGTTTAGTCCAAACATGAAGGTACGCCCTCTCGGAAAGATAGATTGATCTCTACCATCGTTTTGAATTTCAGGGTCTAATCCTGAGTAATCGGTAATAATAAAGGCGTTCTGAACACCTGCCCATAAACGAAGGCTGGATACACCTTTCATAATATCCCTCATAGTATATCCCAGAGTGATATTGTCCATTCTTACAAATGAAGCGTCTTCAACATAATAATCTGAAAGAATGACATCGGGTGTACTGCGGAAATTAGTTTCCAGTAACGTTGTAGGTGCATTATTAAATACATTTCTGAACAAATTCCCCGTTTGCGCATTGGCTGATGCCACATTATTATATACTTCGTTACCAAGTACTGCTCTTAGGTTGAAGCTAAAATCAAAATTATAAAAATCTATTCTTGATTGAAGCCCCATTAAAAAGTCTGGGGCAGCTGTACCAGAAACATATCGATCATTGTTATTTACCACACCATCACCATTAAGGTCGGCATAGGCACCTTCAATAGGTCTTCCGTTGGAGTCATATACCTGTGCAAAGGTAAAAAATGAGAAAGGCGTTTCCCCTTGTCTGTGTATTTGTACGTTATTACCGGTTCCCCCATCGATCCCTCCAATCAATATATCGGCACCAAATGCCAGTTCGTCGATCTCCTGATTTAAATAGGTAGCATTATAGCTTACATTCCAGTTCACATGCTCATTTCTAATAAGATCTGCACTCACAGAGAATTCTACACCTTCGGTCGTAAATTTACCGATGTTCTGGAATCCCTGATTCGAGAAGTTTACTGCATCGGGAACAGGGGCTTCCGAAAGCAAGTCATTAGATTCTTTTTTAAATACATCGATGGAACCGCTAATTCTGTCGTTCCAGAACCCATAATCCAAACCGATATTATACTCGGTTATTTTCTCCCATTCGATGTCTTCATTTCTAAACTGCGCCTGAACGATATTTATGACCTGTCCGTTTAGTATATATTGGGTATTAGGGTTACTTCCCCGATAGCGCTCAATATAGGCGTAGGCCTGATCGATATCCTGCTGTCCGGTAGTACCATATCCTAATCGCAATCTCAAGTTACTAAGTGTAGTAGAGTTTTTCAGGAAATTCTCCTCACTTATTTGCCAACCAAATGAACCTGCAGCAAAATATCCCCAACGGTTATCTTCACTAAATCTTGAGGTACCGTCCCTACGGATGGATCCGGTTAAAAAGTATTTGTCATTAAGCTTCAGATTAGCTCTTGCAAAATATGCCAGTAGTACCACATCTGCCTCGATGTTTTCTTCCGGAACTCTGTTGGGATCTCTTTGATCTTCGGTTTTGAATTCTTCTACTTCAAATTTTTGGTAAGAATACCCTGCGGTGGCTTCTACATTTAATCCTCCCAATGTTTTATTATATACCGCATAGGCATCCAATAATCTGTTTTCTGAAGTAAAATCGGTATCAGATTTAAATCCGTTAAACTCCCCGAATTCTGATCTAAAGGTATTGGCACTTTCTATAGAACGCTCTTCGAATCTTTTGGTTTCACTATTATCCAAACCTAAATTGAGTACTGCACGTACATCTGGGAAAAAGTGTAATTGATAATCGAGTTTTACATTCCCGTAATATCTTCTAACATTGGCGATGTTTCTGGTTTGCAATAGCTTGGCTACAGGATTACGTTGCACGTTTGCTCTGGCAAATCCATCTCCATTTAAATATTCGAAGAAACCTCCGTATTGAGAGTTAGGATCGAAAACCGGTTGCGTAGGGTCGAAATTAATAGCATCTTTTTCTACACCTTCGGCAAATCTGTTTTTCTCAAAATTCAGATTGGCATTGATATCTACTTTCAAATGATTATTGAATGCTCTTGGGTTTAGGGAAAGTGAGGTAGTTGTTCTCTCAAATTTTGAGGTTTTTCTAAGCCCTTCCTGATCAGATCTGTTAACTGAAAGCCTTGTAGGCAATACCTGAAGAATCGAACCGCTTACAGATAAGTTATGAAGAGAAGAAAAAGCATCTCTGTATATTTCGTCCTGCCAATCGGTATTGGCAGTACCTAAATCCCCAACCCGATCTGGGAAGTTTTCGGCAATCAAAGCTCGAAATTCATCGGCAGAGAATGTATCTACTGCTTTTCCGATGGTGGTGATACTGGTTTGTGAGTCTAAACTAACCTGAAGGTTCTTCTTACCTTTTTTGGTAGTAATAATAATAACTCCGTTGGCACCCCGGTTACCATAAATAGCAGCCGATGATGCATCTTTAAGAATAGAAAACGATTCGATATCGTTGGGGTTAATTGCTGAAAGTACAGATCTTGAACCATTATCATCATCAGCGGGATCGTTAATAGGTAGACCATCGATAACAATTAAGGCATTATTAGAAGCGTTTAATGAAGCGCCCCCTCTAATTCTGATCTGTGAATTTCCGGCAGGGCCACCATTGGTATTAATGTTCACACCGGCAACTCTACCTGTAAAAAGGTTTTCTGCCGTTACATTGTTACCTGTGTTGAAGTCCTCTGATGTTATCAGAGCAACCGATCCTGTTAAATCTTTTTTCCTGGCAGAACCATATCCTATGAGTACTACCTGTTCTAGTTCTGCGGCATCCTCTTCTAAGATGACGTTTAGTGTGGTCTGGCCAGTGTATGCCAATTCCTGAGGTATAAATCCAACATAAGAGTATACAATAATATCTCCGTTGTTCACATTGCTTAAGGAATATTTTCCATCAAAATCGGTTGAAGCCCCATTTGTAGTCCCCTTAACAATAATATTTACACCTGGAATAGGTTGCCCACTTCCAGCATCAGTAACTGTCCCTTCAACAGTTGACTGTGCAAAAAAGCTCATTGGTATTAACCACAATAAAAACAATGCGCTTTTGGTAAATGTTTTCATAAAAATTAAATTAGTTTTTGATTGTTTTAAGTCTTATATTTTCACTTTCTGCGAACCAAAGTATGTAAATTTTGTGTTAAATTTTTAAGGATTTGTAGCTGATGCCTTACGCAAACGTTTGCGTGTGGAAAACTTTTAAAACTTCGTTAAAATTTTAAGTAGAATTATGGCCATATGGCATATTTTCGTGACTAAATTTAACTTTTAATTAAAAAAAGGGATAATGAAACAAAAAGTTACGTTAAAACAAATTGCAAAAGAACTGGATGTTTCTATTTCTACGGTATCAAAAGCACTAAAAGATAGCGTAGAGATAAGTTTAGATACTCGTCAAAAGGTAAAAGCCTTCGCCAAGCTGTACAATTATAAGCCTAATAATATAGCCTTAAGCCTTAAGAACAGAAAGACAAAAACGATTGGGGTTATTATCCCCGAAATTGTGCACCACTTTTTTACTACAGTGATTGGAGGGGTTGAGAAAGTTGCCAATGAGAAAGGATATAACGTGATCATTTGCTCGTCTAACAACTCTTTTGATAAAGAAGTTATTAATATGGAGATGCTGGCAAGTGGAAGTGCCGATGGATTTATTCTATCTGTTGCCAAAGAGACACAACTAAAAAAGGATTATCATCATATTGAGGAAACAATGAACCAGGGAATGCCTGTAGTACTTTTTGATAGAATCATTGATGAAGTGGTATGTGATAAGGTGATCATCGATGATGCCAAAGGAGCCCAAACAGCTACAAATCACCTGTTATCTCTTGGTTGTAAAAGAATAGCGATACTTACTACCGTAGATTATATAAGTGTTGGTAAATTAAGGACCAATGGATATCTAAGGGCATTGAGGGCTTATGAAGTTCCCGAAAGGGAGGAGTTGATCCTTAAGATAGAAGATATAGATAATTGTGAGTCTGAGATTTCAGATTTTCTGAAAGATAAGGATGTAGATGCTATTTTTGCAGTGAATGAATTATTTGCCGTTGCAGCAGCAAAAGTCTTACATGAACAAGGCAAAAATATTCCAAAAGATGTAGCGATTATCGGCTTTACAGATGGGATCCTTTCCAAACATTTTATCCCAAGTTTAACTACCGTAAGCCAACATGGAGAAGATATGGGGGTACAGGCAGCAAAATTGCTGATAGACAAATTAGAAGGCGATGATGCGGCTATCGAAGAATATAGAACAGTGATCATTGATACTAGTTTAGTACAAAGACAATCCACAAAAAAAACAAAAGGGTGATCCTTTTTATTGAAAAATTATAATATCTTTGACGCCAGTCAAAACTTATATTTTCACTTTCTACTTAAATAAGTTTTGATAAGTCACGCGCTTATCAGTGTAATAATTTAATATTCACTTAATGAACAAGCGTAAATTAAGTTTCTGGGAAATCTGGAACATGAGTTTCGGTTTTCTTGGGATTCAATTCGGTTTTGCATTGCAGAATGCAAATACTTCTCGAATTTTTGAAACCTTAGGAGCAAAAGTCGATGAGCTGGCTGTGTTTTGGCTTGCTGCACCAATTACAGGATTATTGGTTCAACCCATCATAGGGTATTTTAGTGACAGGACATGGCACGCTAAGTTGGGAAGAAGAAGACCTTATTTTTTGGTAGGTGCAATTTTATCTTCTATAGCATTATGTGTTATGCCCAATTCACCTACACTTTGGGTGGCAATAGGGACCTTATGGATCATGGATTCTTCCATAAACATTTCTATGGAACCCTTTAGAGCCTTTGTAGGGGATAATCTTCCTGAAAGTCAAAGAACCAAAGGTTTTGCCATGCAAAGCTTTTTTATTGGATTAGGAGCCGTTGTTGGTTCGGCTTTACCTTATATGTTTTCTAATTGGTTAGGGATTAGCAATACTGCAGAAGAAGGAGTAATTCCCGATTCTGTAAAATGGTCTTTTTATATAGGAGCCGTGGTTTTTCTATTAGCTGTATTATGGACAGTTTTTAGATCTAAAGAATACACTCCGGAAGAATTAGAAAGTTTTGAGGATCATAAATCAGAGGCTACCGTAGAACTTACATCTCAGGAAAATCAAAATCGAATTGCAAAACTTACGAAAGCAGGAACAATAATGACCATTTTTGGAGTTATTATGAATACGTTTCTTATATATCTAATGCTGGATAAAGAATTGTATATTCTGTCGGGAGGTGTTCTATTTGTTGGTATATTATTTCTATTGGCTGCGATTAATAGAAAATCAAAAGGTATTAATGGGTTTGTAACCATTATGACAGATCTGTTATATATGCCCAAAACAATGAAACAATTGGCCATTGTTCAGTTTTTTTCTTGGTTTGCCTTGTTTTCTATGTGGATATATACCACCCAGGCCGTAACAAGTTATGTTTATGGTTCTACTGATCCTACATCACAATTATATAATGATGGCGCAGATTGGGTAACTGTACTTTTTGCTGTGTATAATGGTGTAGCTGCTTTAGTTGCATTTCTATTACCCGTATTAGCTAGGTTAACCAGCAGAAAAATCACGCATCTTATAAGTTTGGTTTTAGGAGGTTCGGGACTTTTGTCTATTACAATTTTCAATACTCCAGAGTTACTGATCATATCAATGATCGGTGTAGGGATTGCCTGGGCAAGTATTTTATCGATGCCATATGCAATGCTTGCCGGTGCATTACCACCAAAAAAAATGGGGTATTATATGGGAGTTTTTAACTTTTTTATTGTAATTCCTCAAATTGTGGCCGCATCGATATTGGGGTTTCTGCTGAATACATTTTTTGGTAATGAGACTATTTATGCTTTAATAATTGGTGGAGTGAGTATGGTAATTTCAGGTTTTTTAACGTTAATCGTTAGCGATAAAGCAACAATTGAAATAAATGACTAATAATAGGTACATGAAGAAAGCATTTATATTTGATCTGGACGGTGTTATTGTAGATACCGCAAAATATCATTTTTTGGCCTGGCAGAACCTTGCAGATAGTTTAGGGATTCCTTTTTCATCAGCGCAAAATGAACAACTAAAAGGAGTGAGCCGGGTACGATCTTTAGAAAAGATATTGGAATGGGGCAACAAATCTATTTCAGAAGAAGAATTTACCAGGTTAATGTCTGAGAAAAACGAAGAGTATCTGGTATATATATCTAAAATGGATACTACAGAGATCCTGCCTGATGTACCAAGAGTTTTGGATTGTCTGATTTCAAAAGAACAATCCATCGCTTTGGGTTCTGCAAGTAAAAATGCCAGAATAATTTTGGAGAAAGTACAGCTCTATGATAAATTTCAGGCTATTGTTGATGGAACAAATGTTTCTAAAGCAAAACCAGATCCCGAAGTTTTTCTCATAGGAGCACAAATGCTAGATATCGCTCCAGAAAATTGTGTAGTATTTGAAGATTCTGTTGCCGGAATTCAGGCGGCCAATACAGCAAATATGATTAGCATTGGTATTGGAGATGATAAAGTATTACACCAAGCAGATTATATTTTTAAAGATTTTACAGAAATAAAAGAAGAGTTTATAAATCAATTGATAACTACCCCAAAAAGTTTAACAATAAAATGAATCAGGATTATATACAACCAGACAACTGGTCGATTATAGAAGAAGGGTTTGATGTAGAACGGGTTAAATCCTCAGAGAGCCTTTTTAGTATAGGTAATGGAGCCATGGGACAGCGGGCCAATTTTGAAGAAGCATATTCCGGACCCACTTTTCAGGGAAGTTATATCGCTGGAGTTTATTATCCTGACAAAACCAGAGTGGGTTGGTGGAAAAATGGATACCCCGAATATTTTGCCAAAGTATTAAATGCCCCGAATTGGATAGGAATCAATATAGAAATTAATGGTGAAAAATTAGATTTACACAGATGTGCATCTGTACTTAATTTCAGAAGAGAACTCCATATGAAAGAAGGTTGGTACCAGCGTTCTTTTAATGCAGTTTTACTAAATGGTATCGAAGTATCGGTAAAATCTACACGATTTCTAAGTCTTGATTTAGATGAGGTAGGGGCTATCAAGTATGAAGTAACCCCGGTTAATAAAGAGGCTACGATCGCCTTTACACCATATCTGGATTCAGGAATTACCAATGAAGATACAAACTGGGATGATAAATTTTGGGATACCTATGATCATGCACATAAAGGCAATTCGGCATATATATCTTCAAAAACGATGAAGACGGAGTTTCATGTCTGTACGGGTATGTTAAATCAGATATTTGTTGATGGTGAGTTACAAGATACCTATCCTACTGTCGAAACCAGCCATACCTATGTTGGATTAAGTTATACGGTTGATGTAGTAAAGGGAAAAACAGCCGGAATTACCAAATATGGGGGATATACTGTATCACTAAATCACAAAAAAGAAGATTTACCTTCTGCGAGTGCGGCAGTATTGAAGCAAGCAGCCGAATCTGGTTTTGTTGCCTTGTTGGATTTACAGAAAAAGGCATGGTCCAAGATTTGGGAGATGGCCGATATTGCAATCGATGGTGATGTAAAAGCGCAGCAGGGTATCCGGTTTAATATTTTTCAATTAAATCAAACCTATCTGGGCAAAGATGCTCGATTGAATATAGGGCCCAAAGGATTTACCGGCGAAAAATATGGCGGTAGTACCTACTGGGATACAGAAGCATACTGCATTCCATTCTATATGGCGACCAAAGACCAGCAGGTAGCCCGTAATTTATTGACATATCGCTATAACCACCTGGAAAAAGCCATCGAGAACGCAGAGAAACTTGGTTTTACCAATGGTGCAGCGTTGTATCCAATGGTAACTATGAATGGTGAGGAATGTCATAACGAATGGGAAATCACTTTTGAAGAAATACACCGTAATGGTGCCATGACATTTGCCATTTATAACTACCTGAGATATACAGGTGATTATAATTATGTTCCAGAAAAAGGACTGGAAGTAATGATTGCGATTGCTCGTTTTTGGCATCAGAGAGCTACATTTTCTACAGACAAAAACAAATATGTAATTCTGGGAGTTACAGGGCCGAATGAGTATGAAAACAATGTGAATAACAATTGGTATACTAATTACTTAGCAAAATGGTGTATAGCGTATTGCGTAGAAAATATCAATAAGGTAAAAACCGAATACAACAGTGATTACCAAAGAATCATAGAGAAAACTAACTTAGGCCAGGAAGAAATTGATACAATGCTGGAAGTTGCACAAAATATGTATTTCCCGTATTCTGAAAAACATGAAGTATACTTACAGCAGGATGGTTTTCTGGATAAAGAACTCATAACTGTTGCCGATTTAGATAGATCGCAACGACCTATTAATCAAAAATGGAGCTGGGATCGCATATTACGATCTCCATATATCAAACAGGCAGATACCCTTCAGGGATTTTATATGTTTGAAGATCAATTTACTAAAGAAGAATTAGCACGTCACTTTGATTTCTATGAACCATTTACAGTGCACGAGTCTTCGCTTTCACCATGTGTTCATAGCATCCAGGCAGCAGCTCTGGATAGAATGGATCAGGCGTATACATTCTACCTGAGAACCTCAAGACTGGATCTTGATGACTATAATAAAGAGGTAGAAGAAGGATTGCATATTACAAGTATGGCTGGTACATGGATGAGTATTGTAGAAGGATTTGGCGGACTTAGAATTAAGAATGATAAGCTGTCTTTTGCACCCAAAATTCCTAAAGAATGGAAAGGATATTCTTTTAACGTAAACTTCAGAAATCAAATTTTGAAAGTGAATGTTTCTAAGGAAGGAACCTCCTTTAATCTTGAAGGAGATCAGGAATTAGTTATTTATGTTGACGGTAAGGAGTTTAATATTTCTCCAAATACCTTAATCACAGTATAACTTAGATCATATGAACTGAATATAAGACACCCCAAACGCAATTGTTTTTGGGGTGTTTGTTTCTATAAAAAATCACACAAAAATTTTTAATAAAACTTATAAAATGAAGAACACACTAATAATCCTATTATCCTGTTTATTTTTTTCATTTTCTTATGGACAAATACAAAAAATAGAACCTCCATTTTGGTGGAGTGGAATGCATCAAAAAGATGTACAATTGATGTGTTATGGTAAAGATATCTCTACATATGATGTACAAATTGATGGAGTTACAATAAGTGATGTTACAAAAACTGAAAATCCAAACTACCTGTTTGTAACTATCGAAACCCAGGATGTAAAACCAGGAACGGTTTCTATAGATTTTAAAGAAAGTGGTAAAGTGGCATTTTCACAACCTTATGAATTTAAAATCAGAAGAGATAATTCTGCAGAAAGAAAAGGTTTTGACAGTAGCGATGTCATGTATTTGATCATGCCAGATCGTTTTGCCAATGGAGACCCTAAGAATGATTCTCATAAAGATACAGCAGAGAAAGCCGATCGCTCAAATCCCGGAGGCCGCCATGGGGGTGATATTCAAGGAATGATCGATCATTTGGATTATTTAAAAGATCTGGGAGTGACAGCATTGTGGAGTACCCCATTACTAGAAGATAATGAACCGGTATATTCCTATCATACCTATGCACAGAGTGATTTTTATAAAATTGATCCAAGATATGGCACCAATGAAGATTACAAGCGTCTGGCTTCAGAGATGCATAAATCGGACATGAAGCTTGTTATGGATTATGTAACCAATCACTGGGGGTCCAAGCATTGGATGATTAAAGATCTGCCAACCAAAGACTGGATCCATCAATGGCCCGAAGGTTTCAGAAGAAGCAATTATCGCATGACCACGCAGTTTGATACGAATGCTTCAAAAGTAGATAGCAAAGGTTGTATGGATGGATGGTTTGATACTACGATGCCTGATATGAACCAAAGGAATCCACTACTTCTTAAATATATCACTCAAAACGCAATTTGGTGGGTAGAGTATGCAGATCTGGATGGTTTGAGAGTGGATACCTATTCATATAATGATAAAGACGGAATTGCAAAATGGACCAAAGCTATCATGGACGAATACCCCGATTTTAATATCGTAGGAGAGGTTTGGATGCACGATCAGGCGCAGATGGCCTATTGGCAAAAAGACAGTAAGATCGGTGCAATTGATCATTACAATTCGTATTTACCATCGGTGATGGATTTTACCCTTCACAATGCTATTATGGCGATGTTTAACGAAGATGAAAATGCATGGGATAAAGGGATGATCAAAGCGTATGATAATTTTACGAATGACTTTTTATACCCCGATATCAACAATATCCTGGTATTTGCCGGTAACCATGATACCAATCGCATTAATGAGATCTATAATGGTGATATAGATACCTACAAAATGGCAATGACTTTGATATTCACTACTCGTGGTATTCCTCAGATATATTATGGGGACGAAATCGGGATGTTAGGGGATAAAGAAAAGAAAGGTGATGGTGATATTCGTAGGGATTTTCCAGGAGGATGGCCCGGAGATACTCAAAATGCATTCTTGGCAGCAAGGGCAAAAAATGGCAGAACCAATGATCAGGAAGCTTTTTACTCTTTCACAAAGAAAGTCCTAAACTGGAGGAAAAATACTCCGGTTATTCATACCGGAAAATTATTACAATTCATTCCTTTTCATAATGTATATGTATACTTTAGGTATGCCGAAGAAAAAAGTGTGATGGTAATTATAAATAATAATTCCAAAGATCAAAAACTACCCGTTTCTCGTTTTAAAGAAGGTATAAAAGACTTCAAAATGGGAACCGATATCATTACCGATACCAATATTGATGTTACCGAAGATTTTAGTATCCCTGCGAAAACTTCTATGATATTGGAATTAAAGTAAGAAGATAACCTGTATATCCGATATCATGAAGATGTCCTTTATATTAATATAGAAAAATCAGTTCCCCTATTTGGGCTACCGTGTGTGTATCTTTTGAATGTATAAACAATGGATAAAAACTTGGTCAAAACATCCCCCTAGCCCCCTTCAAAGGGGGAAATAATATCCCCTTGAGGGGATTATAGGGGTGTTTTTGAGATATTCTATATTTGTACACACGGTAGCCCAAAAGGAAAGGACTTTTAGCTCCTTTCCCTCTGAGAGAAGGGCCAGGGATAGGATAATAGATATTTAAATAAAATTTACCAACGCAATTATAAACTAGAGCCATTAATAAACATAATAATATATAATCTGAGATAACATGAAAAAATTAGTTATAAGTTTCATAGCCATAGGAATGTTGTTTTCCTGCGGAAAGACAAAAAAAGAAGAAACAGTAGCCGGGATCGAAACTACTCAAACGGCGGTAAAAGAAGTACTTCCTGAAGTGAGTGATGCGATGATGGAAAATGCAATTATCTATGAGGCCAATATCCGCCAGTATTCGGTTGAAGGTTCTTTTGATGCTTTTACCAAAGATATTCCGGTTCTTAAGGAACTTGGGGTTAAGATCCTTTGGGTAATGCCAATATATCCCATTTCTACAACCAAAAGTAAAGGTTCTCTAGGGAGTTACTATGCGATTTCTGATTATACCAAGGTAAATTCTGAGTTTGGTACTATCGAAGATTTTAGAGAACTGGTAGAAACTGCTCACGATAACGGAATGTATGTAATCCTTGATTGGGTAGCAAATCATACCGGTTGGGATCATGTATGGCTAAAAAAACATCCTGAGTATTATACCAAAGATGATAAAGGAGAAATAACGCATACCGTAGGTACAGATTGGACCGATGTAGCAGACTTGAATTATGATAATCAGGAAATGCAGGCAGCTATGCTCGAAGCTATGAAATACTGGGTTAAAGAAGAAGATGTGGATGGTTTTCGTTGTGATGTGGCCGGAATGGTACCTGTTGATTTTTGGGAGAATACCGTAGCAGAGCTGAAAAAGATGAAACCTGTATTTATGCTGGCCGAAGGATGGGAGCCAGAATTATTGGAGAACGCCTTCGATATGGGATATGGTTGGGATACCCACCATAAAATGAATGATATCGCCCAGGGGAAAGCCAATGCAATAGAGTGGGACAAAAGAATGGCTCAGATTGATTCTATGTATGCAAAAGATGATATCCTGATGAATTTTACATCAAATCATGATGAAAACTCCTGGAACGGAACTGTACAGGAAAGAATGGGAGACGCAAAGGAACTATTTGCGGCACTTTCATATGTAGCACCAGGAATGCCTTTGATCTACTCTGGGCAGGAGTATGATATGGATAAACGGTTATTATTCTTTGAGAAGGATACCATTATCAAAAAGAAGGGCGATTTTTTTCCTTTATATGAAAAGCTAGGGAAACTTAAGAATAATAATCCTGCATTACACGGAGGAAAAAATGCGGCTTCTTATACTCGTATTAAAACTTCTCATGATGATAAAGTTTTAGTCTTTAAAAGAGAAAAAGAAGGAAACGCAGTATTATTTGTTGCTAATATGACAAAGGAATCGGTAAAATTCTCATTAGAATATAATGGAAAGTTTAAAGATTACCTTACCGGAGAACCATATGAAGGAAAATCGGGAGATGCACGTAGTCTTGGAGCCTGGGAATACAAGATCCTTATTGAGGAATAGCCAAAAAAAGACGTGATACTTTATAAAAACGACTTGCTAAGGCAGGTTGTTTTTGGTTTTTTTATATTTTTTGGCAGAAGAAAACGGGTAATCTCTTAAGGGCGCCTCTTAAATTAAAGAATTTCCTTTTTCTTAACGAGATCTATGAAAATGTGTTAAAATAAAAGCTTTTTTGTCAGGAAATACTGAATTTATCAACCGAAAACGTTTTAGTTTTTTAACAAATTAGGTTATTAGTATCAATAACAATAGCTTTGGCCCCAATGACAAAAAAAGTTAAAAATATAGCTGTATTGACTTCTGGTGGAGATGCTCCGGGAATGAATGCTGCCATTAGAGCTGTAGTTCGTGCGTGTAGTTTTTATCAGGTACACTGTTTTGGTATATATAAAGGCTATGAAGGCCTTATAAACAATGAAATTGAAGAGCTCAATGCACGTTCGGTGCGAAATATTATTAATAAAGGAGGAACCTTTCTTAAATCTGCTCGTTCAAAAGAATTCAGAACTGTAGAAGGAAGACAAAAAGCGCACGAAAACCTGGTTAAAAATAATATCGATGCGCTGGTTGTGATTGGTGGAGACGGAAGCTTTACCGGAGCCCTAAAGTTATCTGAAGAATTTAATTTTCCGGTAGTCGGGATTCCAGGAACTATTGATAATGATATTAATGGTACCGATTATACGATTGGGTATGATACTGCTTTAAATACAGTGGTCGAAGCCATAGATAAAATTCGTGATACGGCGAGTTCTCATAATCGATTGTTTCTTATTGAAGTAATGGGTCGGGATGCAGGGGATATTGCCTTAAATGCAGGTATAGGTGCCGGAGCAGAAGAGATTTTGATCCCAGAAGAAAATATGGGAGTAGAGAGGCTTATAGATTCCCTTAAAAAAAGTAAAAAAACCGGAAAAACCTCCAGTATTATTGTAGTAGCTGAAGGAGATAAGTCTGGTAAAAATATTTTTGAACTTGGCGAGTATGTTGAAGAGCATCTTGACGACTATGAAGTAAGAGTTTCTGTTTTAGGGCATATCCAGAGAGGAGGAGCACCTAGTTGTTATGATAGAGTACTGGCAAGTAAACTGGGAGTAGGAGCGGTAGAAGCCTTGCTAGAAGGAAAAAATGAAGTGATGATAGGCATTGTGCATAAAAAAGTAACCGTTGTGCCGCTTAAAACTGCATTGGATAAAAGAGTACATAAACACGATGCATTAATAAAAGTAGCCGATATCACTTCGGTATAACTTTCATTAACATCACCACATTTTAAATAGAAATAACTAAAATTTTAAATATGAGTACGTTAAAACTTGGAATTAACGGTTTCGGAAGAATTGGAAGAATTGCTTTTAGAATTGCTTCTAAACGTGATAATGTAGAGATTGTAGCGATTAATGATTTATTAGATGTAGAGCATTTGGCTTATTTATTAGAATATGATTCTGTACACGGAAGATTTGACGGAACCATTGAAGTGAAAAACGGAAATCTTGTAGTAAACGGAAAAGAAATTCGTGTTACTGCAGAACGTAACCCGGAAGATTTAAAGTGGGATGCAGCAGGTGTATCGGTAGTGATGGATTGTACAGGAATCTTTACTACACTAGATAGTGCAGATGCACATCTTAAAGCCGGTGCCAAGAAAGTAGTAATTTCTGCTCCTTCAAAAGATGCCCCGATGTTTGTAATGGGAGTAAATCATAACGATATAAAGGCTTCAGATACTATAGTTTCTAACGCATCCTGTACGACCAACTGTTTAGCTCCTTTGGCCAAGGTGATCGATGACAATTTTGGGATTGAAGAAGGGTTAATGACTACCGTGCATGCCGGTACGGCAACTCAGGCAGTAGTAGATTCCCCATCAAGAAAAAATTATAGATTAGGCCGTAGTGCATTAAATAATATTATTCCCTCTACTACCGGTGCTGCAGTGGCAGTAACCAAAGTAATTCCTTCTTTAAAAGGGAAACTAACAGGTATGGCATTTAGAGTACCTACTGCCGATGTTTCTGTGGTAGATCTTACAGTAAAAACCAAAAAAGCAGTATCTTATGATGAGCTTAAAGCCGTTGTAAAGAAAGCTTCTGAGAACGAATTAAAAGGAATCTTGGGATATACCGATGAGGATGTTGTGTCTCAGGATTTTGTGGGAGAGTCTCAAACCTCTGTATTTGATGCCAATGCAGGAATTGCGCTTAACGATAATTTCTTTAAGCTTATATCCTGGTATGATAATGAGTATGGATATTCTACTAAGTTGGTTGATTTGTCAACACTTGTAGGTAACCTATAAGAATATATCATAAAATATATCATCAACCGTCACATGGAGCATCCTGATAGTTATCGGGATGCTTGAGATGACAGAGTATTAATTTTTTGGGATAGTATTTTATTCTCTTTGCTAACAAACTAATAATTTTAAAATGATCTTAATAGCCGACGGTGGTTCTACTAAATGCGATTGGATTCTTCTGGATGATTCGGGAGAGATTGTCTTTAAAACCCGTACAGAAGGTTTGAACCCCGCTGTATTCGAAAAAAAGCTGCTGGAAGAAAGAATAAGAGACAATAAAGAACTTACTTCTTATCGGGAAAAAATCGATATTATCAATTTTTATGGGGCTGGGTGTGGTACGCCAAAACCAGCTACAATGCTAAAAAAGGTATTTGAAGCGTTTTTCATTAATGCAGAAGTTGTAGTAAAAGAGGATATGGTTGCTGCCGTATATGCAGCTACAACCGAGCCTGGTATTGTTTGTATTTTGGGAACAGGTTCTAATAGCTGCTATTATGATGGAGATGACATTCATATGTCTGTACCTTCATTGGGGTATATTCTTATGGATGAGGCTAGTGGAAATTATTTCGGAAAAAGATTGATACGGGATTATTATTATAAAAGAATGCCACCTGAGGTTGCTTCAGAGTTTGAGAAACGTTTTGACCTTTCTTCAGATGCGATAAAAGAGAATCTATATAAAAAAGATAACCCAAATACATATCTGGCCTCTTTTGCCGAATTTATTTTTACCAGCGAACGTAATGGTTATTTTTATAAGATTGTCACCGAAGGTATTCAGGAATTTGTAGAGACCCGGGTATTGTGCTTTGCCGAAGCACAAAATGTTCCTATTCACTTTATAGGCTCAATAGCACATTTTAGTGAGGATATCATTAGAGCAGCCGTATGGCCATATCATCTTACCGTAGGAAATATTGTAAGAAGACCCATTGATGGTATTATTGATTATTATCGCAATGAAGTGATAAAAAAAAAGCCAAATAAGGTCTAGTATTAAGTCAAGCCAAAACCTACGCATCATCCAATGCATCTTTTGCGGCATCCTTTTGTTAAAAAATAATTTCATAGCTACGGCTATGCAATGATTTTTTGCCTAAGCCTGCCACAAAATCCACGATTGTCTTATACGTCATTTCAGCTTTGACTTAACTATTAGGTTTCAGAAAAATTGTAGTTAAGTGTTACCCGGGTTCCTTTTCCCGGAGTTGAATTAATGAATATTCTCCCGTCGATGTAATTCATGCGCTCTTTCATAAAGAACAATCCCATTCCGCCTTCTGTTTTGTTGCTGGATATTGGAGGTATGTTTTTGTTCTCAAATCCTTTTCCATTATCATCAATAGTAATGCTAAGTACAGATTCAGAATGATTCACAGAGATCATTATATAGTCTGATTCGGCATATTTGATCGCATTATTTATCGCTTCCTGTGTAACACGATATAAATTCGTTTCGACCAAAGTATCAAATCGTTGATCAAAATTTGACTTATTTTCAAAAAGTATGTTCTTTCCTGTTAGTTTAGAAAGCTCTTTGGTCATTTTCATTAGTGCGATCGGTATCCCATAATCCTTTAACTCGGGAGGGGTGAGATTGAAGGTTGCAATTCTGATTCCTTGAATTAAATCTTTGGATAACTGTTTTAAACCTTCGATTTTCTGATCTGCTTTTTCAACATTTTTCAGGTTAATGGATTCAATATTAAATTTGAGTGCTGTAAGCATTTGACCAATACTGTCATGAATTTCTTTGGCGATACGTTTTCGTTCTTCTTCCTGTGCTTCTACGATCAAACTGGCATTTGATTTTTGAAGCTCTTCTTTTTCTTTATAGCTGGCAGCATTCAATCTTTCCACTTCATTTTGAGCTTCTTTTCGCTTTGAAATATCAGAACATAAAACAAGTCTTTCAGAATTACCAGATTCTTTGAATATAGTGAGTATCGATACGTCCAACCAGATTTTCTGCCCCGATTTGGACAGAAATTCAAATTCTTCATTAAAAACACCGCCTTTGTTCTGGGCAATGAGCCCAAGCAACCTGTTTTTCTGAACTTCACTTAGATCCATAAGATCTGCAAGATTTTTTCTTTCACGATGCTGTTGAGCATCAAGGAATTTGGCAAAACGCTCTCCCAGACTTTGTATCATCCCTAATTCGTCTACTCTGGCATACAATAATGTTTGGTCGATGGCTTTGGTGAGTGATAACAACTCCTGAACATTTTCTTCTTGTTTTTTTCTCAGTTCCTCTGTCCGAAAAGCCATGTCTTCTGCCTTTTGTTGCGAGGCCAATACATTGGATATGGTCTTTTGAATACTTAATGCTACAGGCCTGAATAGCAGAAAAAACTCAAAAATCAATATCAGAATAATCAAACCAAATAGCAGGTATTCAATTCTTTTTAAACTGGATACTTTTTGCTGTGCCTCTTTATCATATTGAAATACAATAGCATCCATTTGTTTTAGAAAAAGAGGTTCATTCAATATAATGGTATCAAGATGTGGTTTGAGCATTGCATGATTAATCGTATCTGCTTTTATCTGATCGAGCGCTTTTAAGCTGTTTTGATATATTATTTGAAAATTAGGTTCTAAAACAGTAAACATTTTTCTTATTTCTGTACTATCCTTGTATTCTTTCTGTATGGATTCGTTATATTGTGTAAGCGCTTCGTGGGATTGCCTCCAAAGCTCTATTGTAGCCTCCAGCTCATGGATATGTTGTTTTTTTGAAGGATCGTTTTTGATATAAGAAAGTAAAAGAATTTCTTTGGATAATTTTTGGCTCAGCATTCTTTGCCTGCCCGAAATATTGATGATCCTGGAGTCGTCTATCTGCGAATTCAGATATCGCTGAATAAAAAACTGTCCGCCAATAGTAAATAAGGCAATGGCACCCAAAGCAATGATATAAATTTTACTAAGGCGGCCAAAAGTCTGATGATCTAATGATTCTTGTTTATTCAATGGTGTATTATCCTAATGCTTTCCTGATTAAACCTAAAGCTTTTTCTGGATACGTAAGCTCCAGAGCTGCCAGATGGCCTTTTTCAGACATTTTACGCCAGGTTTTTTGCAAAATGTCGATTACTTTTTCTTCAGCATGTTTTTCTAAAAAATCTTCATAATAAAAGTCCAGAAATACAAGGCAAATCACATCTTCCAAAGTTTGGGTTTCTTCATCTCTTTTTAATTTTTTCTTCTGAAGTAAAAAAGAAACCCTGTCAATAGTTTCTGCATCATATCCTACTTTCTGAAGGATCTCTGAAGCTTTTGCTGCGTGAAATTTTTTTAGTTCTTCTCTCCATTTCAGATATCCCACACGATCCATGGGATAGTGGTCACGGGGAATTTCCCAACGGCAAATATGTTGAGACCGTGCAGCAAGTTTTAATGCCTCTGATGCCTCTGTTTCGAAGGTATCCAGCATCTTGGTCATGCGTTGTGCGTATAGTAATTCTTTAGAAATTAATTTCCCATCTACTTTTTCTTTATTTGGATCCTGTGCATTGGCTTGATCAAATAATGTATAGGCTTCAGTAAGTTTATCGATTGGCATAAAAGCAATGGGTTTGAATATACAACTATCTTACTAGTATTTGTTGGTTGGTATACTGCAAAGTTAGGTTTTTTTTAATTCTGAACTCTGAATTTTTTAACTATTGAACTCATTTAAACGAGTTCATTCAGAAAAACCAATATAAACACTATCACCTTCAATTTTTACAGGATACGTAGCGATAGGAGCGAGGTCTCCATTAAGATTTTTACCATCTACAAGAGAGAAGGTTTTTTTGTGCATTGGGCAGGCTACTTTAGGGATGTTGTTTTGATCACCGATCATCCCCCGGCTTAAGACCATTTCCATTTTATGCGGACACACATTCTGGCAGGCATACCAGGTATTTTTTCTTTCGAAATTAAACACAGCTATTTGCTTTTCTTTGTATTTAATACAGGCACCACCATTTTTTGGAAAATCATCTACTCGTGCGGCTTTATACCATACGGTTACATCTTCTATACTGGTAGTCTTGTATATTTCCAAAATTTCTTCCATAATTTTTTAAATTTCAGGTTTCAGAATGCATAAACCGGGATAATTTATAACTTCTGTCTCCAGACTTCTGGTTTCTATTTCCAATGCTCAGGCATTTTTTGATCCCTTAGTGGTACAAAGACCAGATTATCATCGGTTTCTTCACTATTTACAAAGTGATTAAATCGCTTCATGATTTCTTCATCCTCTATAGCTTGGGTCCATTCACATTGAAAATTGTTTATTAGTTTAGATATTTCTGCTTCTAATTCTTCTGTAAGTCCTAGCTTATCATTCATTACGACTTCCTTTAAGTATTCAATACCTCCTTCTAATGTATCTAACCATTTGGCTGTTCTTTGAAGAGGAGCTGCTGTTCTGATATAAAACATAAGAAACCTATCCAAATATTTGATTACTGTTTCGTTATCAATTTGTTCTGCCAGCAGTTCTGCGTGTTTTGGATTTGCCCCTCCGTTGCCACAGAGGTAGAGGTTCCATCCACCTTCTACGGCGATTACTCCAAAATCTTTACAGCGTGCTTCAGCACATTCTCTAATGCAGCCTGATACTCCCCCTTTTAGCTTATGAGGGGATCTAAGGCCTTTATAACGTTCTTCTAGTTCTATGGCAAAACTTACACTTTCATCCATCCCATATCTACACCAGGTGGATCCAACACAGCTTTTTACTGTTCTTAATGATTTACCATATGCATGACCACTTTCGAAACCATGATCTATTAGATCTTTCCAAATCTTTGGTAGCTGATCTAATCGCGCTCCAAAAAAATCTACACGTTGCCCACCGGTAATTTTGGTATACAGGTCATATTTTTTACCCACTTCACCTAATACAATCAATTTATCTGGAGTGATTTCTCCTGCAGGTATTCTAGGGACAACAGAATAGGTTCCATTACGTTGGATATTGGCAAGGAATCGATCATTGGAGTCCTGTATTGCTTCTTCTTTATTGGCGGTATCTGCATAAATACTTGCCATAATAGAAGCAATAACTGGTTTGCAAACTTCACACCCATCTCCCTGGCCATGATGATCTATAACATCATCGTATTTTCGATATTTTTTTAGTTTGATAATATCAAAAAGCTCTTGCCTATTAAATTCGAAGTGTTCGCATATCGTATCTTTTACTTCTTTGCCTAAAGATTTTAAAGTAGCATCTACCAGATCTTTTACCATGGGTTTGCAACCACCACAACCTGTTGCCGCTTTGGTGCAGGTGATTACACCTCCCAGAGTATCACAAGAACCGTCTTGAATTACCCCACAAATAGCACTTTTACTTACGCTTTCACAAGAACAGATTTGTGCATCATCCGGCAAATCCATAACATTTCCTAAAAGTGATCCTGTGTCACTACCACGATTCCCCAGAATGAGATCTTCCGGATTTTCAGGCAGTTTCATTGCAGTATTATATATTTGAAATAACGCATTATAATCGGAAGAATCGCCTACTAGTATACCGCCCAGTAGCCTGGATCCATCTTTTGATACATTGATTCGTTTATAAACTCTGCTACGTTTGTTTTTGTATACAATTGCATCGGCATCATCTCCATCATATAGTGCATCTCCAAAACTCGCTACTTCTGTACCGATAAGTTTTAGCTGGGTAGACATATCAATATGTGCTGTCATGGTATGATCTGTTTCACCCGTGATCTGTGAGACGGCAACTTCGGACATATCATATCCCGGTGCAACCAATCCATAAATCATATTATTGTACAATGCTACCTCTCCGATTGCATAGATATGATCATCAGATGTTTTCATGGTATTATCTACGATGATACCCCCTCGCAGTCCTACTTCAAGACCAGATTCTCTGGCCACTTCATCTCTCGGACGAATTCCTGCTGAAATCACTAACATGTCTACCTTTAATTCGGTATCATCTATATATTGCAGGCCTTCAATTGTTTTATCTCCTTGAATGAAGTTGGTTTGCTTATTGAGATGAATGTGCAGTCCCAGGTTTTCAATTTTAGCTTGTAGCATATCACTACCACCTTGATCAAGCTGTCTGGGCATTAGTCTTGGTGCGAATTCTACTATATGAGCTTCGAGTCCTAATTCTTTTACGGCATTTGCTGCTTCGAGGCCTAATAATCCTCCTCCAAGTACTGCGGCTTGTATTTTTCCTTTATATTTCAGGGTTTTGGCATATGCTTCTATGGCTTCGAGGTCTTCTATGGTTCGATATACAAAAACCCCTTCTTTTTCTACACCAGGAATGGGAGGAACAAAGGCAGATGATCCCGTTGCCAAAACCAGGTAATCATAAGAATATGTAGTTCCACGATGATTGGCTACTTTTTTTTCGTATCTGTTGATTTCAGTAATCATTTCTGAAGTATGAAGATCAATATTGTTTTCTTCATACCAGGTTGCAGAGGACATACTCAAATCTTCGGCTGTCTTTCCTGTATAATATTCACTCAAGTGAACCCGATCATATGCTCTTCTGGATTCTTCTCCAAAAACCGTAAGTTCATATTCACTGAACTTTTTTGAAGCTACAAATTTTTCACAAAACTTATAGCCCACCATTCCGTTACCTATTACTACTACCTTTTTCATGAGTTACGTATTTATAGTTCAAAATTAAGTATTAATACTTAATTTACATATGATAATTACGTAATTATAAGTATGTTAAATTGATAAATCATAAATTATGAAGGGTATAAATAATAAACCCTGCAAAAAATGATTTTACAGGGTTTTATATGCAATGATTTATGATAAATTATTCTGTTGTGGGAGCAGCTACTGGTTTAGGGTTCCATTTTAAGAAATTTGGTTTTACCACCAGCATTGCCCATCCCCAGTATTGTGCGTCAGCGGGTTCTGGTACACCTTTTAATATTTCCATCGAGTCTGATGCAAACATATGTGAGTACCCGATTTTTAAAGTAGCATATGATAAGAGTTTTTGGGTAAACACCAGATCAATTTCAGTTCCTAAATAATCATCTACATCATCACCCAGGCTTTCTGCACCAGAAAAATAATGAGCACTAAGGAGCAGATTAGATTTCTCTCCTGTTTTAATCACCGCCTTGGTATAGATATCATTTAATCCGATATTATTAGCATGGTTTCCAACATAAAAATAGTCCATATATCCATTAAACTTGTGATTGGTTCCAAAGATGGGGAAAAAAGATTCGATCTCACCATCTGCTCCTCCGTTTTCGTCACCACTTAATGTTTCAAAACCAAGCCCAAACAATGTTTTTCCCGGTTTGTAGGTCACTTCCAGCATGGCGTTGTATGCAGATAGATCTACATTTTCGGCAAATTCGCCGGTTTGTCCATAAAGATTGGCAGCCAGTGTAAGTCCGGCAGCGGGTTTTGCTACTAGGTGCGTTCCAAAAGTTTGACGGTTTACGGTTCCATCTATTGGTGTTTGGCCATCAAGGTTTTGATAGGAATTATTAATAAGAAGTAAACTACCTGAAAATTTCTCCCAATCCTTATGTAACCAGGCATACGCCATGCCTTTATAGTCAAACACAGCTCTCGCATTACCTTCATTATTTGGATCAAACAAGGTATTCTGGGTGCTCACTCCGTTCTGGTTAAAGGCAAATCCTATGTCTAATTTAAAACCACTCTCATTTTCATACTGCAGGAGTGCTGCATCGTGAAATCTACCTTGCATGGCCCAATCAAGACCCCCAAAGATTCTTTGATCATCATATGATAATGCTTGTCTTCCTATCTTTGTAGACCATCTGCTGCCAAATTTAAAGTCGATCCAGGCTTGAGCCAGTGAGAAACTATTATTATTATCTGCTACTGCAATCTGCGGGGTATCGCCCCATATACTCACATCCTGAACACTCACCAAGGCAGAGAATTTTTCTTCCTTATAGCCAAAATTTAACCTAGAACGCTGTTGTACAAATGTTCCTGCATCTACACCTTCGTCTGGTATAAGTGTTCCAAAACCATTTAAGTACTCCAAACGAGGCCTGATATCTGCATCAATACTTAACTCTTGTGTTTTCCCATTAAATACAAATACAAATATGAATAGGATGGTTACATGTAACTTGTTTTTCATCTTAATAATTTTAGGTTAGTGCACAGTTTCACAAGGCTGTACAGATTTTTTTGTTCTTACAATTCTACTGGTTATGTATGAAATGTATATTATTAAATTGCAAATCTAAGTATTTATACTTGTTTTTTATAATTTTTATAGATAAAAATACTTATTTTAATTTTTGGAATAGTTACTTTTGTTTAAGCGTTCTCGAAATATTCATATATTTGAAATGGGAAACATTTTTTGCTGGTATCGTAAACAATAAGTAGAGTCATGATTAGAATAATCTTGGTAGATGATCATTTTATGGTGAGGGATGGCATACGTGCGATTCTGGAAGATGAAGATCGGTATGAGGTTGTTGGAGAAGCATCAAATGGTGTTGAGGCTATTGAGCTGGTTCAATCACTCCAACCTGATATTATCATCTGTGATATACGTATGCCCGTGATGTCTGGTATTGAGTTGGTACAAAAATTGGCAGATCTTGGGCTGACTTCAAAGGCGATTATGCTTTCTATGCATGATTCTGATGAGTATATTTTACAATCCATCAATGCCGGAGCCGAAGGATATTTGCTTAAAGATGCAGGTAAAGAAGAATTTTTGAAAGCACTTTCTGTAGTCAGCAAAGGCGAAAAGTATTTTAGTGGTGATGTGTCATCAATTTTGGTAAAGCAAATACGATCAGAAGATCATCAATATACAGACGATTCAAATTCTTATGAGAATACACAAGATAAGAATGCCACAAAAACTTTCAAAAACCCTTTTGATTTAACAAAAAGAGAAAGTCAAATACTGCAATTGGCTATTTCCGGAATGACTAATAAAGATATAGCGGCATCATTAAATATTAGCAAGCGCACAACTGAGGTGCATCGATTCAACCTAATGAAGAAAATGGGTGTTAAGAATGTACTGGAATTAAGTAACAAAGCTAGAGAACACAAAATGATTCCCTAGCAAATATTATTTTTTCTAATTGTTGGCAATACCTTCGTATATACCGGTTATTTTATTAAAACTTTTGGTTAATTGATTCGTCGTTCTGAAAACCTCTTCCAAAGGGAAATCTCCATTTGTAAAACCTCTTCTATTAATTTGAAACTTTTCCCATTGAGACATTACCGTACCGAGTTCTTCTTCTATCTCTGTCGTATTATAACTACTGATTAGTAAGTTTCCAATAACATTGTCAAATTCATCAAATACGGTATTTAGTATTCTTTTATATTCTGTATCTTCTTTTGGAAACATTGTCATGGCAGTATAGTATAAACAAAGTCTTTGAGATAGCATTCGTTGCTTCCCTGATGTGTTTATTATTTTTACCAGATCCTGATTTTTATTTTGAAAGAACTGATTATTGTAATTAGAACTTTGCTCGATACTTAATACCAGATCATGGCTGGCCCTCAATAATTTAGTATTCAATTGAAGAATGGCCATAGAGTTTGTGTAATCTGGAGGTAGGTTAATGATGGCCTTAAAATCTGCCCATACTCTATTTACATTTTTTATAGAAAGTTTAATGGCAGAATTAGTAGCGTTTTTACTTAGTATTTCTAACTGTTTTTCAAAAATAAATTTACTGGATGTTAACTCTTTTGTTATTTCAGAGTTATTAATTCCCTTGGTGATTAATAAGTAAGCTTTAGACATCTTTTGTGATAACATTCGTTGTTTTCCGGAAATATTTACAGCCTTACTATAGCTAATGGTTCCGTAATTTTGCGATTGCGAAAACAAGGTCGTGGGACATAGTAAAAAAGAGGTTACGATAACCATGGTAATTTTCATTTTCATCATATAAATTTTTAGTTGGAATTTAAGTAAAGATACTTATTTTTAGTAAATGTCCAAAAATCTGCTTTTTTATTCTACAATGGTTTCACAATCACTTCTGTCAGGGTAGTTTTATTTTAAGATTTGTTTAACGGAAAAACCTTCTTTTTAATATGTAAATGCCTTGTTTACTGGTACTTCGTGTATTTTTTGTTTTTTGAATTATCTTATTATTATTTTTTTAGGGCTCTGAATGTTGATTCTATAAAACGCGGGGCTAAATATTTTGATAACAATAAATAATGAATCAAATACTTATTTTTTAAACTAAAAATAAATTTAAATTAAGTAATAATACTTATTTTTGAAAAAAGAACCTTATTTAAACATATAGAATCATGATGAAAAAAGTGTATTTAAAAATTGTAATGATTATTGCTGCTTCGATGTTTATGTCTTGTGGCGGGAAAAAAAAGAAAGAAATTGCGTCGGGTGCTGTAGTAAAAGAAGAATTATCAAAATCACATATCGAAAAGCCACAGTTGACATTCGGGTTCATTAAACTCACCGATATGGCACCTCTTGCCATTGCTAAAGAAAAAGGCTTTTTTGAAGAAGAAGGTCTTTTTGTATCTGTCGAAGCACAATCTAATTGGAAAAATGTGCTAGATCGTGTAATCGATGGTCAGTTAGATGGTTCTCATATGTTAGCTGGGCAACCAATTGCTGCTGGCGCAGGATTTGGAAGACAGGCAGAATTGGTTACACCATTTTCAATGGATCTAAACGGAAATGGTATTACTGTGTCTAATGACGTTTGGTCAAAAATGAAAGCTCATGTATCGGTTGGAGAAAATGGGAAGCCTATTCATCCAATATCTGCAAAGGCGCTCAAGCCTGTAATAGATTCTTATAAAAATGAGGGAAAAGCGTTTAAGATGGGAATGGTCTTTCCTGTGTCTACACATAACTACGAAATTAGATATTGGCTGGCGGCAGCCGGAATTCATCCGGGCATGTATTCCAAAGAGAATATACAAGGGCAAATTGATGCAGAAGTATTACTTTCTGTGACGCCACCACCGCAAATGCCTGCAACACTTGAAGCTGGAACTATCTATGGGTACTGTGTAGGTGAACCATGGAATCAACAGGCAGTTTTTAAGGGGATTGGCGTTCCGGTAATTACAAACTATGATATCTGGAAGAATAATCCGGAAAAGGTGTTTGTAATGACTAAAAAATTCATTGAGAAATACCCAAATACTGCTGTGGCAGTTACAAAAGCGCTAATTAGAGCTGGGAAGTGGCTGGATACCCCCGGGAACCGTAAGGAGGCCGTGAAAATTCTATCTATGCCTGAGTATGTTGGTGCAGATGAAGTGGTATTGGCAAATTCGATGACAGGTACTTTCGAATTTGAAAAAGGTGATAAAAGAGAAATGCCAGACTTTAATGTATTCTATCGTTACCATGCTACTTATCCTTTTTACTCAGATGGAATTTGGTTCCTGACTCAAATGAGAAGATGGGGGCAAATTCCAGAAAGTAAGCCGGCAGATTGGTACCAGGCTAAAATTAAAGAAATCTATCGTCCAGATATCTGGACCAAAGCTGCCAAATTGTTGGTTGAAGAAGGATATCTGGAAGCTTCAGAATTACCTGAAACAGATGGATATAAAGCTGCAACTACCGATTTTATAGATAGAAAAAGATATGATGCCAAAGACCCAATTGGGTATATCAATAGTTTTAATATCGGAAATAAAGAAAGTATTGAAGGTGTTTCTAATGTTCAATAATTAAAGAAGACGAAGTACTCTCTTTTTGTAAATAATAAAAAAATAATATGAAAGACAGATCAATACATATCCTAAACTTTGTGGGGCTTGGTTTTTTTGAGCCGGCAATTAGATTGGTAACAGGTGAAGAGGTGAAGAAAAATTTGAGTCTGCTGTTCAAAAAAGTAGTGTTACCCATCTTATCAGTACTATTGTTTTTGATACTATGGCATTCTGGGGCAACCTACCTATATAATATTGAGAAAGAAGCTCGTATAGAAAAAGCATTTGCAGATAGAGGAGAAGCTGCTGCTTTAGAGATGCAAACCTGTATCGAATCAGACGACATTAGTTGTCAACCCAATACCTTGCCATCGCCAGCCCAGGTATGGGTCGCATATAAATCATTATTAACAGATCATAGAATTATTACAGAAAAGAAGGTAGCTTTTGCCGATAAAGTTGCTGCCACCAATACACAACGAGCAGAGCAAGGTCTGGCTGCTATAAAATATACAGGGAGGCCATCTTTTGTAGATCAGATTTTTACAAGCTTAAAAACTGTATTTGCCGGGTTTTTACTAGCTTTATTTATTGCAGTACCGATTGGTATTATGCTTGGGTTGAGCGATACATTGCGATCTTCTGTTAACTGGTTGATTCAGATTTTTAAACCTGTTTCTCCTGTTGTTTGGTTGCTTTTGGTATTCATGATTGTTAAAACATTGACCATGAATTCTGATACAGATAGCTCGTTTATAATCTCTTTTATCAGTGTTGGTCTATGCTCTATGTGGGCCACCTTGGTGAATACCAGTATGGGAGTATCCTCTGTAGATAAAGACTATATCAATGTAGCCAAGGTATTACAGCTAAATATTGGTCAGAAGGTATTTAAGATCATTTTACCATCTTCTTTCCCATTAATTTTTACAGGACTTCGAATTACGCTCTCGGTCGCCTGGATGGTATTGATTGCCATAGAGTTATTAGCTCAAAGCCCTGGTTTGGGATCTTTTGTTTGGGAAGAGTTTCAAAATGGAGCCAACGATTCCAATTCTAAGATTATAGTTGCCATGTTTGTTATAGGAATCATAGGATTCTTATTGGATAGAATTATGCTTACCATACAGAAATTTGTAACATTTACCGAAGAAACCGCTTAATACCTAAGATATGGCATATATAGAATTAAGAAACGTATCAAAATCCTTTGGTATCGGAAAAGACAGAACACAGGTATTGTCAAATATCAATCTTGAAATAAAAGAAGAGGAATTTGTAGCCATAGTTGGATTTACTGGTAGTGGAAAAACCACGTTGATTAATCTCATTTCTGGTCTGATCATGCCAGATGAAGGAGAAGTACTGTTTAAAGGCGAACCAGTAACGGGGCCAAGTCATGAGCGCGGAGTGATCTTTCAGAATTATTCTCTATTACCTTGGCTAAATGTTCGTAACAATGTAGGGATGGCTGTAAGGGAAACATTTAAAAAAATGTCTAAAAAAGATAGGAATAAACGTGTTGAAACGTATGTCGAAATGGTAAATCTGGCGCCTGCAATTAATAAAAAACCAAAAGAACTTTCGGGAGGAATGCGGCAAAGAGTATCTGTAACCCGAGCATTATCCATGAGTCCAGAGGTGATTTTGATGGATGAACCATTGAGTGCTCTGGATGCTCTGACACGTGGGAATTTACAACAAGAAATCCTTAAGATTTGGAATAAGGACAAAAAAACAGCTTTGCTAATAACCAATGATGTTGATGAAGGTCTTTTGATGGCCGATCGTATTATTCCGCTTAAACCAGGCCCTAAAGCTACACTTGGGCCAGAGTGGATAATAAACATGGAACGTCCAAGGGATAAAACGGCTTTGAATCATAATGATGAGTATAAGAGGCTTCGAAATAGTATTATAGAATACCTGATCCAGATAGGAGAGCAGCGAGCTTCCAAAAAAGAAAATACCTATGTATTGCCCGATATTAAACCCAGAATAAAACCAGCGCCATTCAGAAAGTTTGGTTTTAGCTAAAAATAATTCAATATGGATACACTTGAAAAATCAGTAGCACGTAGAACAGATAATGGGTTGTTTGAGGATAAGTATATGTTGGATATTTCTCAGCTTACCAAAATCTATCCCACACCCAAAGGTGATTATGTAGTATTAGATGATTTGGATCTAAAAATTAAGCACGAAGAGTTTGTTTCTATAATTGGCCATTCTGGCTGTGGTAAGTCTACGTTGCTTACTATGATTGCCGGACTTAATCCTATTTCCGGGGGAACTATAGTGGTAAACAATCAAACGGTCAAAGGTCCCGGGCCTGATCGCGGCGTAATTTTTCAGTCACCAAGCCTCTTGCCCTGGATGACTGCTTATGAAAATGTAATGCTGGGTGTAAAACAGGTCTTTGGACATGGAACAAAGAAAGATAGAGATGATATTGTGAAATATTACCTGGCCAAAGTAGGGCTGGAAGATGCAATGCATAAGAAAGCGAAAGAACTGTCTCAGGGAATGCAGCAACGCGTAGGAATCGCCAGGGCATTTGCAATAAAACCTAAGGTATTGCTGTTGGATGAACCTTTTGGAATGTTGGATTCTTTGACCAGAGGAGAGTTACAGGATGTATTGATCGAGGTTTGGAACCAGGAAAAGATTACCGCAGTTATGATTACACATGATGTAGACGAATCCATATTTTTGGCAGATAGAGTGATTATGATGACCAGTGGCCCGAGAGCTAAAGTAGGCGATATTCTGGAAATTGATTTTGAACGTCCCCGTTTTAGAAAAGATGTGCTGGATCACCCGGATTACTATACATATCGTGAACACTTAATTAACTTTCTGGAGCATTGATTTTGTTTTTCTTAGATCACCTTGTTAAGTACATAGTGTATGGTCGGAAATATATCACTGAACTCATTTGAACTTTTACTTTTTGCGCTATTTTTATTTGCTTTTTATCACCTGATGCTAAGGCATCTGCGTCAAAAAAGAAAATCAAAAATAATTCAAATTATAAAAACCACCTATTTCCGACCAGACACTAAATGAGTTCTATATAAAATGAACTGCCTGTAGTTGCAAAATCGTTTTTTAACCCCCTATATTTTATGGAGTTCATAATTTTTTAAGCGATACTGTAAAAAGAGGTTTTGAAGTTATGGCGCATATGAGTTAATGTATAGTTTTGAAATAAAAAATAGAGATTAGAATATAACTTATGTCGGTATTAAAATCTTATAAAACAACCTGTTCGTATTGTGGCGTTGGCTGTGGCATTATTGCAAAAAAAGATGCGAACGGTGTTATTATGGTAGAAGGAGATCCGGATCACCCGGTTAATCGTGGAATGCTGTGCTCAAAAGGAATGAATCTACATCACGTAGTACAAGACAAAAGTGACCGAATCTTGTATCCTGAAATGCGATGGAGTAGAGGACACGAACGACAAAGAGTATCTTGGGATCAGGCATTAGACAGAACATCGGCAGTTTTTAATACGATGATCAAAAAATATGGCCCAGATAGTGTAGGTTTCTACGTGTCTGGACAATGCCTTACCGAAGAATATTATCTGGTTAATAAATTGACCAAGGGCTTTATAGGAACCAATAATATTGATACGAATTCCCGCTTGTGTATGAGTTCTGCAGTAGTAGGATATAAGCAGGCGTTAGGAGCCGATTGCGTTCCTATTGCTTATGAAGATATAGAACTCGCAGATTGTTTTATGATTGCCGGAGCAAACCCTGCCTGGTGTCATCCTATTTTGTATCGAAGAATCGAAGCGCAGAAAGAAAAAAATCCTAATATCAAGGTTATCGTAGTGGATCCTCGTAGAACGTCGTCCTGTGATATTGCCGATTTACATTTGCAGATTCTTCCGGGAACAGATGTGGTGCTCTATAATGCAATTGCAAGAAGATTGGTTGACAGGAAAAAAGTAGATAAGAGTTTCATTGTTAATCATACAGATAATTTCAAAGCGTTAAAAGAATCTTTACAATCCACTTCTTTAGCCGAGGCAGCAAAAATTTGTGGAATCACCGTTGCCGATATTAAAAAAGCAGCCTCTTATATTGCAGATGCCAAAGGATTTATTACCCTTTGGGCAATGGGTTTAAATCAAAGCTCTATCGGAGTGAACAAAAACAACGCATTGTTGAATCTATCATTGCTCACAGGGCATATTGGCAAACCTGGATCTGGGCCATTTTCATTAACAGGGCAACCCAATGCAATGGGTGGTAGAGAAGTAGGGGGGATGGCCAATCTGCTGGCAGCACATAGAGATTTGGCTAATGCTGAGCATCGAAGAGAAGTGGCAAATTTTTGGGGTGGAAAAGAAATTTCTCCAAAACCGGGGCTTACTGCTACCGAAATGTTTGATGCTTTGGAGACCGGTAAATTAAAAGCAGTTTGGATTATTTGTACAAATCCATTGGTTAGTCTTCCTAATGCAAATAAAGTAGAAAAAGCATTAAAAAATGCAAAATTTGTCGTGGTACAAGACATATCGCATAGATCTGAAACTACAGAATATGCCGATGTATTACTTCCGGCTGCGGGATGGGCAGAAAAAGAAGGCACCATGACCAATAGCGAACGCCGTATCACGTATCTCAATAAAGTTATTGATGCACCAGGTGAGGCATTGCCTGATGCAGAAATCCTTTGGATGTTTGCCAGAAAAATGGGCTATCGAGGGTTTGATTATAACTCAGTAGAGGAAATATACAAAGAACACTGTACGCTAACCAAAGGGACAAATATTGATATTTCAGGACTTAACTACACTCGTCTTAAAACGGAAGGAAGTTTTCAATGGCCCGTACCAGAAAATACCCATTTGGGGACCTCCCGATTATTTGAAGATAAAAAATTTTATACCGATACCGGAAATGCAAAATTTATTGTGCCAAGGTTTAGCAAACCTACCTCAGAATTACTTACTGAAAAACATCCACTCATTCTAACCACTGGCAGGGTTCGGGATCAATGGCATACCAGGACAAAAACGGGTTCAGTAAACAGATTGCTTACGCACATCCCATATCCGTTTCTGGAAATAAATCAGGTAGATGCCTTTTTAAGAAAACTAAAGGATGGCGATATTGCAGTTATAGAAAGCAAACGAGGTAAAGTACAGGTAAAAGTTAAAGTTAGCGATACCATCAATAAAGGAGTTGTTTTTCTTCCCATGCATTGGGGAAAAGTATTAGGGAATGATTATGGAAGAGCAAATAATCTCACGACAAGTATTATTGATCCGGTTTCTAAGGAACCAGATTTTAAATACGCTGCAGTGCAGGTTTCCAAATATGTAAAACCGAAACAGAAGATCTGTATTATTGGAGCCGGCACCGCTGCATATCGTTTTATTCAAACCTATCGCGAGCATAATGCAGAAGATGAAATTGTAGTATTTTCCAAAGAACCCTATCCTTTCTATAACAGAGTTTTACTTCCTGAATATGTAAGTGAAGAACTACAATGGGAACAACTGCAGAAGATGCGCGAAGGAAGCATGGAGTCTCTTAATGTAACACTTTCGACAAGCAACCCTATCGAAGAGATTAATAGAGAAGAAAAATATATTGTAGATAGTAAAGGCGAAAAGCATACTTATGATGTGATTTTAATGGCTACGGGTAGTCGCGCTTTTGTACCAAAAGAGGTTCCTATTCATTTACCAGGAAGATTTACAATGCGTGATCGTGGTGATGCAGATAAATTAAAAGCATATCTCAATCAAACAGGCTTGCCAGAAAACGAACAACATGTTACTATAGTGGGAGGCGGACTGCTAGGACTAGAGTTAGCCGCAGCACTTCGCAAAAAAGATGTGAAAATCACTATTGTACAGCGCGGTAATCGGTTAATGGAGCGTCAATTAGATATTGTCGCAAGTCGTTTATTGGCAGAAGATGTACGCGAAAAAGGAATTCAGATTCATTTTGATAACGAAGTAGATACCGTTTTTAATCAGGATACTGGTGATTTACTTGTAAATCTGAAATCAGGAAAATCATTTACGTGTAATGCTGTGGTATACTCAATAGGTACTATTCCTAATATCGATTTAGCAAAAAAGATTGGAATAAACTGTAGACGTGGGATTTTGGTAAATCAATATTTGCAATCTAATGATCCTAACATATTTGCAGTTGGAGAAATTGCAGAATTCGAAGGAAATTTATTTGGTATTACTGCCGCCGCAGAACAACAAGCAGATATAGTAGCCAAGTATTTGTTAGGAGATTTCAGTGCGATATACAGAGGCTCAGTTTTTATGAATATTCTTAAGTTTGAAGACTTGGATCTTTGTAGTATTGGTAATATTGATATACCCGTAAATAATCATTTATTTGAAGAGGTTGTATTTATGGATGTCCGTAAGCGTTTTTATAAAAAATGTATAGTAAAAGATGATAGATTGGTAGGAGCAATTTTGATGGGAGATAAGAAAGAATTTGCAGATTTTAAACGTCTGATTGAAGAAAAGATTGAATTGTCTGAGAAACGTGAGGAATTGTTAAGGTCTTCACAACCCGATGTGCCGGTTTTAGGAAAGCTTATCTGTTCATGTAGTGAGGTTGGAGAGGGAAATCTGGAAGAAGTTATCAAATTCGGATGTGAAGATTTTTCAGAGCTTTGTGCTAGAACCGGAGCAGGATTAGGATGTGGCAGCTGCAAACCTGAAGTAAAAGAAGTATTAAATAATGTCTTGCAATTAACGTAGTCATGAAAATAGTCCAGCCACTGCATAGAGTTGATATTAAAGGAGGGGTGTTGTCACCGATCGAATTGCAACGCATCATCGAATATGCGCAGGATCTGGGGTTAGATTCATTTCATTTTGGATCCAGACAAGATATTATTTTTCCATTACACGATAATGAAGGGAATTTACTTACAAAGCATGATTCTTTTGATGCATCTTTTTTTACTTCAGAAAAACAGCAAAACATAAGTTGTTCTTATGTGTCGATCGATATTTTTAACGCTACAGTATGGTTAAGGGGTACTACCTATTTGTATATATTAGAGGATTTTCGATATGAACCAAAACTAAAGATCAATATAACAGATCCAGAACAACAGATGGTTTCTTTATTTTCGGGAGATCTTAATTTTATAGCTTCTTCACATGAAGATTATTGGTACCTGTTTCTGAAATTACCCGGTTGGGATGAGGTGTATTATCCGGTGCTTATTTATACCTGGGATATTGCAAAAGTGGCAGAAGCTATCGAAAATTCATTTGAAAAATGTGACGATGTGGATGAACTTTTTCAATTGTTAAATGAACGTTTGGATACTAATAATCGCATCATCGAAAAACCACTTCAGGTTACTTTTAACCCTTTTCCGTATTATGAGGGGATGAATAAGATGGGGGGCAACCAGTATTGGTTGGGGTTGTATTGGCGAAATAATCAATATGACTTAAAATTTCTCAAAACACTTTGTGAATTTTGTGTAGAACATCGAATAGGTAAAATATGCTTGACTCCCTGGAAATCTTTTATTTTAAAAGGGATTCCTAAAGAAAGCAAATTGGCGCTGGAAAAATTACTCGGGCAGTTTGGGATCAACGTGCGTCATTCTGCTCTAGAATTAAACTGGCATTTACCGGTAAATAATAAAAAGGCATTAGACCTGAAAAAGTTTTTGGTCATGAACTTTGACCAAAATGACATAAGCACCTATGGTTTGACTTTTGGAATTACGACTAGTCAAAACAAAAAAAGATACTTCACTTCTGTGATGATAGAGGAAAATAAAACACCAGAAGTCATTCAGGATTTTGTTGTAAGATCAACATACAATGTGCTTTATGCTAAAAATTTTAATCCTAATACCCGACAGTATGTTGTGTATGCACAAGATATTGATCAAATGGACTTACCCGGAATATTACTAGAACTAACCAAAACCTATTTTCAAGACTTAGGAACCCAAGAGAAAGATCCAATCTCTGGCTTTGCAACAAAAAAAGAGGTTGTTGAGATAGAGGTTTATCAATGTAACGATTGTCAAACTGTCTATGATCCATCTATAGGGGATGTTATTTTTAATATTCCTGCAGGAATAGAATTTGATGACCTGCCTGCAAATTACTGCTGCCCTTTATGTGAAAATCCTAAGATTGATTTTGATAAGATTACGCTTGAAGTAGTGTAATGCCATTTGTTATTTGAATTGTCTGTAAGAAAATTAAAAGATAAATACATGGTGCATTGCCATTAAAAAAATAGATTTTTTAAATTCTGAATTATCAAATCATCAATTTACCTTAACTAATTTTTAGTAAAATATAAATATTTATAGCATACCCTATTTTAATAGGGGTTGATATATGTATATTGATAGTTTATACATAGATTTGGTATTAATTATAGAGGGTAATTTTTTACATGTAATTATTTTTTAGTTGTTTACCTTCTATTTTTTTGGATAGAATTTTTAATAATAATGTTTTTTAAACATAAATAGTAACCAAAATTTATGCTTATGAATTTAGATGAAGTAATATTGGCGTCAATCGCAGAGTTTTTGGATGTAGAAGTACATAGAGATACAGAAACTTTGGATTTAGCATCCAAAATAGAGATCGTTCAAAAAAGAATAGCAGATAAGGTAAAAAACAATCCAAATGCTTCTTTTGGCACAAACGGTTTTAAAAATTTTGAATATGAGATGTTTTTTAGCAGCAATCCCAATGATATGATTAAGATTGATGGTTGGGTACCTATAGAAACCAAAAAAATAGGTAAAGCCGAAAAGATCTCAGAATTTATTGAAATAGGGTTGTTAAGAAAAATCGAATACAATTACAGCTAACAAACATTAGTTATCAGTTGTTTAATGATCACTTAAAGTTAGGCGTAGAAAGAGGAGAAACAATTTCTGGTAAAGATCTGGAAGCTATAGCTTCTTTTTTATTCACATTCAACAATGGATTAAAAGTAATGCTCAAAGCGGGGTTCATTAAGAGAAGAATTAAAAAATGCCGCGAACATCGCTTTATCTATTCTTGATTAAGAAATAGTTTACCAGTGAAAATCTCTATCCCTTACTTCTACGTGTTCTGGAACAAAAGTGTCTACAAAAGTACTTTTGCCCGAAAATTGCTTATGCCTGAATTGAATTTTTATGGTGTCTTCATGAAGCTGTAGGATTTTCAAGAACTTATGGTTTGAATCAATGTTCATGAGTTCAGGAAGCTGATCACTAGTTAGTTTTATATAGGAGTTTCCTTTTTCTGCTTTAATAATTTGCCAAGTACCAATAAGAGAAGCTCCACAGTTTTCTTGTTCACCATTATTGTCTTTAACAATCATATCGGGTTGATAAGTCACTCTATAGGAAAGAAAGCATCCTCTCATATTCATTCGTGTTCCGTTGTTGTATCTCCATGCTAGTTTCCATGTTTTACCAGATGTTCCCGCTATTAGTTCAATAGCATTTTCTGGCAATAGGTAGGGGGCTTTATTAACTTTTGAACAAGAAATTGTACTCATGGTAAAGAAGACCAAGAAGAGTTTACAGTGTTGTATTTTCATAGTAATTGATTAGATTTTTTTAATGATCAAAAAATATACCTTATAGTGAACTCATCCTGAGTAATGCTTTTGCCTGCAAAAGCCATACTTTTCGGTTTAAAACCACTACTCAGGATGAGTTAGGTATCAAATATATTCTAATTGTTAATAGTTCTGTGTAAAAGTATTCGGGATATGCTCTCGGGATACCTCTTTAAAATTTATTTTTGAAACCATAGATTAGTAACTTTTTTAATAGGTAAGTGTATTAAACATAGTTGCAATAGCTAATTATTATATGACTGAATATGTGCTTTTAACTGATGATCAAAGTTATTTTGTTGAATATCTTATTGGAGAATTGGTGCTATCCAATAGTATTAGCGAAGCTATGAAGTTTGATGACGAACATATCGCTTTAAAATTTAAGCAAATGTTACATAATTCCTGTAAACTCACTACTAGCGTGAATACATATATTGGGTGATTTTAGATCAAAAACACCTCCTTTTGCGATTTGCTTATCCTCTTATTAATTTTAATATATAATCTAGTTGAACATCTTTGCCTTTAATGAGGTCTTCTACAGAAAGCATAATATGTTTATCTGGAGGTACTCCCGATCCTTTAGGAATGGTTTTATCTTCTGTATAATTATCTATTTTTTCCATAGACATTATCATAACAATCTTTGAATTAGGAAATTCATAATACACCGGAAATTCACCATTAAAGAAATGGTACCCTCCACCGGTTTCTTCTCCAATTAAGGTGATATTGGGATCATTTTTTGCATTTAAGGCAAAGGTAGAGCCGGCAGAAAAAGTAGTACCACTTATGAGGACGTAGACTTTTCCGTTAAATCTGTTTTTATCAGGAACCATAATAGCTTGCATATCATCAAAAGTGAGTTTCCATCCATCGTATATAGGATGGTTTTTGAACTTGTCGGTTAGAAATTGTTTTTCATTCAGAAAGGTCCTGGTAACATGCTCTCGTTCAGGAACAGTAAGCGTAGCAACATATTCGCTTGTTATTTGCCTGAATGTATTGTTGGTAATAAATGAAAACAGATGCACTGCATTTGGTCGAAAACCTCCATCGTTATTACGCACATCTACGATGAGGTGACGAATTTTTTTCTTGTTGATTTCTTTAAAGATTTTTATCAGTTTTGATTTGAATATCCTTATATCACCCCCAAATGAGTTCACTACCAATATTGCGGTATTTAACCCTTCTTTGTAATAAACAAAGGGATCCTTATTACCTATATAGCTATTAAAAAAATCAAAACCATTTTCCTGTTTATGATATTTTGCGAAGTAGGAGTTACGTCTGGTGTTTCTTAGTTTTACTTTTACAAAGGATTCTGCTTCTAGTGTGGTTATTTTTTCTTCGCCATCTGGTGTGATATAAGTGATATTAAATTGTCTTTCGATTCCATATTCATAGGCATAAAACAACCCGAATTTCAACTCAATATCTCTATATTTTTTAGTTAAATTATATCCATCGGCAGGAGCATATTTTTTTAACTTTTCTAGTATTTTAACAACTTTTCTCCCGTTTATCTGATGGATCTTTGAGCCTGTCGGAATCCCAAAATCATCGGTGTCAGTATATAGTTCGGTATTGATTATTTTTAAAATTAAAGGAAAATAATACTGATTGGTTTTTATGGTATTGGGAGCAAAAAGCAAAAGATGACCATCTTTTATTGTGTTTGTGATTTGAAGCATTTTTTTATAAGCTTCTATGTCAGAAAATTCATTGGTAAATGATTCCTTGGTAGTTGTAAAAAGATAATCCAGTGAGTCTTTATCAATATACTCATAAATACTTGGATGCCCTTTTTTTAAGATATTTTCAAAAATCCTGAAGTCTTCACTAATCGCAAGAGAGTCTATACGCTTTTGAGCCGAAAGCGTGTAGATAATAGTTATCCAAAAAAGTATGCCCAGTCGTGTTTTCTGCACTATATAATTCTGCAATCCGATATTTTTATAATATGACTTATTTGAATTGGCTGTTGTTGCAATTCACTTGTTTTCCTGGATGTAAATGTAATAAAATTGTAGTATGAATTTGGATGATACCATTAATTTGAATAAAAAAAGAATACACATTGATGCATTCTTTTTTATAATTCTGATATGTTTTAACGGTATTAATTCAATTTGCGTAACTGTCGCTGTATCTTTTTGATAGCAGATTCGATAGACTTTTCGGGTTCGATAACATTATATTCGCCCCAGAACTTTGGATCTGAGAATCCAGAAGCCTCATCACTAATCACTACCGAGGATTTTAACCTGTCTTTTGGTTTCAGGGTTTCATTATTAAGATTCTTTTTCCAATCGGTAACCGCCATTTCTACATTTAATTTATAGACTGAATTAAATAATTTTCTTTTCCAGTTAATTTTTATTGCCAGATCAATTCTTCCATAACTATAGTACCATTTGCCTCCGCTTTGGCGGTAATCGATATTATATGTAGCTTCAGTAGGTTGCACTTTTGCGTTTCTCGGTTTCTTTCTCACAAACATTCTGCTTACCTCTTCTTTATCCTCCATATTAAGGCTAAATATAGCTTTGGTCATAGCCAGTGTTCCGGCATCTATAAAGAGTTTTCCGTAATACAAAGGTTCTCTTATGTGTGGACGCTGTTTAAATTTAAGGACATAAATGTATCGATCATTGATTTTGGTCGATTTATCGAAGCTGAAATCATAGGTGTCAATCATGTTTTCGGTAAATAGAATTTCAGGATTTTTCATCACATCTATGTATAGTGTGCTGGTAGGCCCTCCTTGCAATTTTACCGTTAATGTATCTAGTTTTTTATAATCTGCACTTTTTCTGGCTTTATAAAGCTTGATAATATCTGTTCTGGAAGATTCATACGGACTCTTATATACATCTACTACAGCTTCAGAAAGTGAAACATAGGTTCTGCGTTTTTTGATGGTTTCTCTGTAAAAAGCAGTCATAATAGTATTGTCACTAAGGTAATTGCTTCCTTTTTTCTTCAATACTGCACGAATTAAAGCCATCGGATCTCTTGGGTCGATATTAACTTCAGATAATTCGGTAATAGATAATGTAAGTTTTATTTTTAATTCACTTCCATTAAACTCAGAAAGTTCAATGATCCTGTCTCTATATCCAAGATGAGAAATGGTTATTTTACCATTAACAATGTCTTTTGGAACTTTTAGCAAAAATTCTCCGTCATCGTTGGTGACTGTAGAAATATTAGTTTCATTTACAGAAATAGATGCAGATATAAGGGGTTTATTGGTTTCTTTATCAACAACATATCCTTTATATTCGTTGTGATTTGTGTCATCTGGCACCGCAACATCTTGAAAATATACAAATGCCTGTACAGGGATAGAATACCCCATAAGTAAAATAACAAGCAAGAAAGAGGTTAGGTGTTTTTTATAAAATAAGATATTTTTTTTGTACATGGCTTAATTTTTTTGATTGTGAATTCTCTTATACAGCTCGGTACTACCTTACAAGATAACAAATTTATTGAAGTTTTTTGTCATTAAACAGTTAAAAAATAGTCTTTCTATAATTTATGGAGTTGGAAAATTATTAATGATAACCATCATGATCACCAAACCAGTTTTTGAGTTTTATGTTCAAAATTTCTGTAGTAAAAGGTTTGGTAATGTAATCATCAAGTCCTTTGGCAATAAATCGTTCGGCATCACCAGGTAGCGCGTTTGAGGTAAGGGCAATTATAGGAGGGACTTTATTATGGTTTTTTCGAATTAGATTACATGTTTGTACACCATCCAACTCGGGCATATTGATATCCATTAATATAAGATCATAAGTATCTTCTTTGAACATTTTTAATGCCTTTTTACCATCTCTTGCAATTTCTACGGTACACCCAAGATATTTTAGGATCTGTGTAGATACCAAGATGTTGGTGTCAGAATCTTCAACCAATAAGACATGTAAGTTATATTTCTGATTTTTTAAACCTGTTACTGTTTTTTCCTCTTTGGTTATGTTTGCATTAGAGATCTTTGTTTTAAAGGTGAACCAAAAGTTACTGCCTTTTCCGAGCTCACTTTTTACTCCAAGTTTACCTTGCATAAGATTGACCAGTTTTTTGCAAATAGTGAGACCTAATCCACTTCCTTCACCCGCAAGTATTGATGCCTCATGAAATTGGCTAAAGCGATTAAATAATCCTTCCTGGTCCTCTTTGCTAATGCCTATGCCAGAGTCAATTACTTCTACTTTTATGATTAATCCATCATTTTTTTTGGATACCAGTGATGTATGTATAGTAACTATTCCTTTATCTGTAAATTTAATAGCGTTACCGATAAGATTTGAAATAATCTGTGTAAGACGATGAGGGTCTGCCAAAATGTTTTCGGGTAGTTCTTTTGCGTATTTTGGAGCTAAATTAATTTCCTTGGCTTTTGCGGTGGCAAGAAAAAGATCTGTATTTTGATGTATTAATTCTTTAAAATTGATATGTGCAGGAGAGAGCTCAAATTTCCCGGCTTCCATTTTGGATAAGTCTAAAATTTGATTGAGGATATCTAATAAATTGAGAGAAGATTGATGAATGGTATTCACGTATTCTTTTTGCAGATCATTTAATTGTGTATTCTTAAAAAGTAAGTCGATCATACCAACAACTCCCACCATAGGAGTCCTGATTTCATGACTCATATTGGCTAGAAAATCCTGTTTAAATTTTGAAGCTCTTAAGATTTCCTGATTTTTTTCTTTTAATTTATCTAGGTTTTTACCACCAAACATTGCAAATAAGCTTAAGAAAAAAGGAGCAGTATCTATGATATAATGGATAGGATAATTTTTTTGAACAAATATGGCAGACTCCCACGAAAAATCAAGGCCAAGTTTTGCAATATCAATACAGGTTGCTAATATTGGAAACACCAGCCCAAATATGAATCCATAAAGTGTGTATTTTGCCGCCTCAGATTTAAACCAAGATATGTGCATCATAGTAGTTGATTTGGTTGAATTCTTATGCTAATCAGTAATTCAAAAAAACTGGAGGTAATGGGATAATCCCGGGGAATTTTTTTAAATATAAGTTTTTTTGAAACACTAACAGCATGTTTCAGGAAAATTGTAGAGTAAAGATGTCGGGTGCCTCTTAAAAAAATCCACGATAAACTAACTATTTATCGTGGATTTTGAACCTTACTTCTATTGATTATATTATCCTTTAAAAACTATCTTCTTTAGTTTATATCCTTCTATTTTTATCAAATAGGTTTTTGGATCCATATAATTATGAATATAGTCATCAATCGTACCTTTATCCAATAATCGTCCAGACATATTATAAAGACTATATCTAAGGCCTTGAGGTACCTCTTTAATGTCTTTAAAAGTCATTTGATCTGAAGTTTGCTGACAAGTGTCATCTGCAAGGAATTTGTTTGTAAAAGTGATTCTTCCTTGTTCATCACCTTCCAAAGTAACCGTTGCTGTTTCATCAATGTCAATGATTCCATTACCGGTCAAATCACCAAGGATTATTAAACAAGCATTTCTTACTTTAATTCGAACTCCATCTTCGATATGTAAACTTTCTGTAATGAAAATAACACCTTCTTCTGTATTCTCATCCAAACCATCGACAACCGTGTTTTCGGTAACTGACATTAGTTTGTAGGAAATGTCAATTTTTGTATTTGCTAAAACTATACTTGTAAAAAACAAGATGAATAGGGGTAAAAGTGTTTTCATATAGTTTGTTTTATGGTTAAACCTTAATTATTTGTAAGTTTTAACTTACTTATTTTGAATTACATTCGTTGTAAAACACAAAATCAACGACAATATACAATATTTTATGTTAAAAACGTAATTTTTTTATGTCCAACATTGATTTTTAAATTAAGGGTAACATAAAATATTCTGGTAATCCCTTATGGTTATTGGAAATTCAACAAATGTTAATTTTTTGTTTTTTTTAACAATTATGAAAGGTTGTTTTGCTATTTGACTTAGATATACAGAAATAATGAGATAATTTTTTTTATTGATAATGTTACTTTTAAATCACTTCTATCTCAAAATATGCTGAAATCAACTTTATTTTAAGTAATTATTTTAATAGGAGTCTGTTACACTATTAAATTCTTTTTTTTAGTTAAAAATCTAATGTAAGACCACCTATTATTTCATTTTATATATATTTTAAAGCTATTTTAAGTAACAAATTCATAATTTTTACGTCAGATTGCTAATAATTAATCTTAATCTAATAAAAAAATGGTTGTAAAAATGAAAAATGTGTATTTTTTAACAGTCTTCGCTTTTGCTTTTTTGAGTTGCAAAAACGAAACAAAAAACGAAGAAAGCACCGCAGAAGTAGAGAAAATACCAGGGATAATTCTGGAGAATATGGATTCTAGTGTAAGTCCCAAAGAGGATTTTTACAATTACGTAAACGGTAACTGGATGAAAACAACAGAAATCCCTGAAGATAGAACTCGCTGGGGTGGTTTTGGGGTATTAAGAAAGAAAACTGACGATGATGTACTCAAAATTTTAAAGGAAGCAAAATCCAGCGGCAAATATGCTGCCGGGACAGATCAGCATAAAGCGCTGACTTTCTTCGAATCCATTATGGATACGACTGCAAGAGATAAAGCCGGAGTGAGTCCACTAAAATTTACTTTGGATAAAATTGTTGCTATTAAAAGTATAGAAGATTTGCAGGTAGTTTTAGCTACAGAAACAGCAGCTTCTACTCCATTTTTAGGCTTTACTTCTTTTCCTGATTTAAATAACAGTGAGATAAATGCACCATATGTAACTACCGGAGGATTAGGGTTGCCAGAGCGTGATTATTATTTGGATCAGGATGAAAAATCAAAAGAAATAAGAGGTCAATATGTTGATCATATTACAAGAATGCTTCAATTTTTGGGAGATACTGAAGAACAAGCGCGTAAAGCTGCAGAAACTATTCTGGATATTGAAACCAAATTGGCTGAACCCAGATTGGACAAAGTTCAAAGTCGCGATGCCCGAAATTTTAATAATCCAAGAAGCATAGCGCAGCTTACAGAAATGACCCCAGCTGTAGATTGGAATAAATTGATAAAAGATTTAGGGGTCGAAAAACAACTGGATACGGTAATCGTAATACAGCCAAAATACATGAAAGTATTACAAGAGGTTTTAACCAAAACGGATATAGAAGATCTAAAAACGGTAATACGATGGTCTACACTTAATAGTGTGACTGGCTCGCTTTCTACAGAAATAGAAAAAGCAAATTGGGATTTTTATAGTAAAACGCTTAGAGGAGCCAAAAAACAAAGACCTATAGAAGAACGCGCTTTATCCAGAGTTAACGGATCTATAGGAGAAGCTATCGGACAGCTATATGTGGATGCCAAATTTCCTCCGGAAGCCAAAGCTAAGGCAGAAAAAATGATTGCCAATGTGATCAAAGCATATCAAAAAAGAATAGAATCTTTGGATTGGATGAGCGATAGTACCAAAACTAAAGCGATTGAAAAACTAGATAAATTTACGGTAAAGATTGGTTATCCTAATACATGGGAAGATTATTCTAAATTAGAAGTGAAAGAAGGAAACTCTAATTTTAAAAATGCTATGGCCGTGCTAGATTGGTCATTTAAGAAAACGATCTCAGAAATAGGTGAACCTGTAGATAAAACAAAGTGGGGTATGTCTCCTCAAACCGTAAATGCATACTTTAATCCGTTGTTTAATGAGATCGTATTTCCGGCAGCGATATTACAACCTCCTTTTTATAACTATACCGCAGATGAAGCAGTTAATTATGGTGGAATTGGAGCGGTAATCGGTCACGAAATATCACATGCGTTTGATGATTCTGGAGCACGTTTTGATGCCAATGGAAATCTTTCTAATTGGTGGACTGAAGATGATCTTTCCAAGTTTACCGATAGAGGAAATTCTTTGGCAGAACAGTACAGCGCAATAGAAGTGTTGGATAGTGTTTTTATTAATGGTAAGTTTACCCTGGGAGAAAATATTGGGGATTTAGGAGGTGTATTAGGAGCTTATGATGGCTTACAAATGCATTTTGCCGAAAACGGAAGACCAGAAGATATCGACGGATTTACAGCAGAACAGCGTTTCTTTATGTCTTGGGCTACTGTGTGGCGAACCAAGACAAGAGAAGATGCCTTAAGAACACAGATCAAAACAGACTCGCACTCTCCCGGTAACATTAGAGCAATACAACCATTACTGAATATACAGGCATTCTATGATGCCTTTGATATTAAAGAAGGTGATAAAATGTATCTTGAACCGGAAAAGAGAGTACATATTTGGTAATTTTTAATAAAAACTAATAAAACCCTGCTTTCAAGCGGGGTTTTTTATTTAATCCTCTTTTATTTCATTCATCAATAAAAAAGCCTTATTTACATACTCTTTTTCCAGAAACAGCGTGAAATAGTTAGATGTAGAGATCACCTCAAAAACCGGAATCCCTTCATAGGCTAATAATTTAAAAATATAAAAGTACAACCCAATCACCTTAGAATTATCCTCGGGTAATGCAATAGACATAGAAGATAGATTGTCGGCGACAGAGATGCAGGTTTCATTCTTGAAGTGTTTTTCAACAATATCTTTAAGTGAAGAAGTTACCAATATATTACTCTCTTGAAAGTTGCTCGAATAGGTGAAATACGCTTTAGCCTCGTTTTTAACACTATGTAACAGATTGGTTTGGCTGGTTAAGATGGTATTAGAATTTAAAAAAGTATATTCTGTAATACCAGATCTAACCACGATATCACCAAGATTTCTTACATTATTAATATGTTTGATCTTTCTTGGATGGTAGCGTCTTAATGCCATCACTATAGAACCGGGTTTAACAGGTTTTTTCATAATTTTCTCTACCTGCGGTAATAAATCAATCGCAAGAGAACTGAAATTAATAATGTCTCTTGATAAAGCATCTTCCAGAAAAGGTTGATGTCTAAGGATATTGTGTACGCAATCGGTTATGGTTTTCATTGTTATATATTTAACAAGTTGTGTAAATTTACACTTTTTCTTTTAAAATATTTATTCTTTGTAATGTATTAACTAATTATGCAATATTAAACAGCGATAATAAAAGAAAGCTATGAAAATTTTAAAGTTTGGAGGAACTTCAGTAGGCTCGGTTGAAAACTTGTATAAAGTAAAAGAAATTCTTACTTCTGATCAAGAGAATAAAATTGTTGTTTGTTCTGCAATGTCTGGTGTTACCGATCAATTAGTTAGACTGGTAGAAAATATTAAGTTTAATGACACAGAGGCCATAACCAGAAATTTACACCGACTCGAAAATAAGCATAGTGATGTTATTGATGCTTTGATCCAGGATCAGCAAATTAGGGATAACCTTAAAGATGGTTTATCATCTATGATCACCGAAATGTTTGAAATATCCAGTCAGAACTATTCAGAAGTTGTAAATTCTCGAATCATTACCTACGGAGAAACCATTCTGACCTATATTTTTTCTGGGTTTTTAAATTCGGTTGAAATACCAAATGTAGTATTGGATGCTAAAGAGTTTATGCATGTTGATGCAGTTGAGAATCCAAATATAGATAAGGTTTCCAAAAAGTTAACTAAAATTCTCGAAGATAATATTCAATCCTCATTATATATTACTCAAGGATTTGTTTGTAGAGATGAACAAGGTCAGATAAGCCACCTTAAAAGAGGGGGCAGCGATTATACCGCAACAATTATTGGTGCGGCACTTCAGGCTTCAGAAGTACAGATTTGGACAGATATTGATGGTTTACATAATAATGACCCCAGATATGTAGATGGCACGTATCCCATAGCGCATCTCACCTATAATGAAGCTGCAGAGTTAGCATATTTTGGAGCCAAAATTCTTCATCCACAAACAGTTTCTCCTGTAGTAGATAAGGATATTCCTGTATTGTTAAAAAACACTTTTGAGCCTGAGGCAACAGGAACAGTAATTTCTAATAAAACCTATAAGAAAGGATTAAAAGCAATTTCGGCAAAAGACGGGATTACAGCGATCAAAATCAAATCCAACAGGATGTTGATGGCACATGGATACCTGAGAAGGATTTTTGAGGTTTTTGATCATTTTCAAACCTCAATTGATATGATTACAACCTCAGAGATCGCTATATCTTTAACCATAGACAACACAAACAACCTCGATAAAATCGTTAAAGAAATAGAAAATTATGCAGAGGTAACAATAGAACAAGAGCATAGTATTATTTGTATTGTTGGCGAATCGGTTATTAATGATAAAAACTCGTATAGGCTTTTTGAGATCTTAAATTACATTCCGGTGCGAATGGTTTCTTATGGAGGCAGCAATAATAATATATCAATCCTTGTAGATACCAAAGATAAAATACCTACATTAAGATTCTTAAATGAAAAACTGTTCCGGATCCAAAAAGAAGAGGTGGTTGTATAATTTGTTTGTTATGTTAACATATAAACTCATATTATGTTACGATAAGAGGTAGAATGTATATGCTGATGTGTTCTTTGTATGCAATCTTTATAAAAAATATAGATACCCTCTTTTTTCTTTGATAATCTTTTTTTAATCTAAAGAATTCCTCGAGGGCTGTCTGACTGCTGGCCAGGCAGTTTTGGGTGAGCCAAAATAATAAAATTCAAGAATTTTTTTATTCCTTTCTTGAATATTCTTTGTACATAATATTATCACAATACACTCCTGTATCTGAAATACGCTCACCTGTTTATACACACACTATGCAAATAGTTAAGATTATGTTATTTTATCTTAATAGATAGATAAACCGAAGTATAAATATTTATTTTTAGCCGAAAGGGACAAGGGGTTTTATAAAAATGTACGCAACTTATTTGTTATTAAACAGTCTAATCAGAGTCATTAATAATAATAATTAGGTTTATAATACTATAAAGTTTATAAGTTGTTTTTTGGAATATTATTCAGAATTTTATGAAAAAAAAATACATTACTTCTTTTCTTTTCCTCTTCATTTCTCTTGTGTTTCTTCCTTATATCAACGCACAGTCAAATCAAGAAGTGATGCATTACCACAATTGGTTTGATGCATCTGTCGGGTTAGAAAATACCGGATTATATAATGGTATTGAATATGAAGAGAAATATAGGATGATAAATGAAAAACACAAGTTTTTCCAAACTGCCGATTTTATAGAAGGTTCTATTATATATGACGGACAATCATATTACACAGTTATGCTGAAGTATGATATACACGAGGATCAAGTGTTGATAAGATTAAAAAATGGATTCACAGAAGTTACCTTACAACTTATTAAAGAGAAGATAAGTAGTTTTGAAATAATGAACCATCGGTTTACTCAGATTACCAGCCAAAGTCTTGAAAATAAAAACATCTCAGGCTTCTATGAAAATCTTTTTGAAAGGCCTCTCTTTACACTTTTTAAGAAGCATAAAAGTACCAAAATAAAGCGGTTAGATAGAAAAGTAACGTATTACGAGTTTTTTAATGATTACCAATACATTCTTTTTTACAAGAATGAATATCATGCTATCAAAAATAGGAGTGACATTATTGCTCTATTTCCCGAATTAAAAAAAGAAATCAAAACCTTTTACAATACTACTCGATCTGGTAAAAAATCTAACCCCGATAGGTTCATTAGATCTATAATGCAAAAGGTAGATATGCTATTGTTAAACCAAAATAAAGGCAGTTAAGGAATGAGGTTTTTTTTAATCACAATAATTATATTGAATACTAATTTTTCCTTGGCACAAGAAGCGAATGATACCATATCAATATCCTTTGATAGTGTTGAGGCAAGAGAAGTTTTAAATCGTATTGAATCAACTACAGCGTATCGTTTTTACTTTGTAGAGGATTGGCTTGACAAAAAGTTAATCTCAGGCACTTATAAAGATGTTCCTATACATAAGGTTTTAGAGGATGTTTTTAATGAAACGGTGATTAACTTCTATATATTAAAGGGGAATAAGGTTATATTAACCCGTAACAATATTATATATGATGATCTCCCCGATGGTTTCTTTGGTAAAGCCAAAGATACCATGGTAGAAAAAAGAAATACCAAGGTTATTAAACCTGTGTTTTATACGGGTCAAAGATCTGCCAAAAAAATAGAAACAGTAAGAATAGGTAAGGAAAATAGACAAAATACACAAGAGCTGTTCACTCTTACCGGCTATGTAAAAAATATAAAAACAGGAAAACCCATACCTAATCTGGCTATTGTAATTAAAGACACTGATATAGGTACAGAAACAACCCAAAACGGATTTTATGAATTACAATTACCTGCGGGGTCAAATATTCTGGAAACCAGCTCTCTTGGAATTGAAGATGTTCAAAAAAGGGTGATTATCTATAATAATGGCCGGTTAAATCTTAATCTTGATGAAAGCTTAGAATTATTAGATGAAGTTATTTTACGGGCCGATATAGATAAAAATGTAAAAGATGCGATAACAGGAGCAGCAAAAGTTGATGTAGAAGAGTCAAAAAATATTCCTTTGGTACTTGGGGAGCGGGATGTTTTAAAAGTAGCCACTTCTTTACCGGGGATTACAACTGCAGGAGAAGGAGCGGTAGGATTTAATGTAAGAGGAGGTAGATCTGATCAGAATTTGATCCTGCTCGATGATGCGGTAGTATACAATCCTCAACACTTTTTCGGTATTTTTTCGGCATTAAATCCATTTACTCTTGGAGATGTAAATATTTATAAAGGAAGTATTCCTGCAGAGTATGGAGGCAGGCTTTCCTCTGTTTTTGATATCAAAACCAAAGATGGTAATACAAAAGAGTTTGCAGGAGAAGCCTCTGTAGGCCCCGTTACGGGTAACCTGGCTCTTGAGATTCCTGTAATTAAGGACAAATCTGCTTTTTTGGTAGGAGGGAGAGGAGCGTATGCAAACTGGATCCTAAACTCATTAGACGAAGAATCGTTAGAGAATAGCGAAGCATCATTTTATGACGTTATTGCAAAATACAACCATAAGTTTGATGATAATAATAAAGTGAATGCTACAGGCTATTTTAGCAGAGATGATTTTAGTATTACCTCAGACTCCTTATATGTATATAGTAATAGGTTGTTGTCTCTAAATTGGGAACACAGATTTAATGAAAAGAACAGAGGAAATTTAATACTGTCAAATAGCGGGTATAGTTTTGATATTGAATTTGATGGAGAATCCAATGATAATTTTGATCTTGGTTTTAGTATTGATGAGACCGAATTGAAACTAAAAATGAAATACCTGTATAGTGATAAGTATAAATTCGATTATGGGGTTTCTAGTAAGTTATATGTTGTACGACCGGGAGATATTGAGCCCAAAGGCCCGCAGTCTATAGTAGCACCTTTTAGTACCCCCAAAGAAAGAGGTTTGGAGTCGGCAGCATTTGTTTCAGGTAAGCTGGAGTTAAGCAAAAAACTATTGGTAAATGCTGGCGTTCGTTATTCATTATACAATGCTCTTGGTGAATCCTCACAACAAATATTTGAAGATGGACAGCCCAGAAATGAAGGTACCGTGATCGATACTTTGCGCTTTGATAAAAATGAAATATTCAAAACCTATGGAGGGGCCGAAGTTAGAGTATCGGCAAGATATTTGCTAGGGCCCGATTTTTCTGTAAAGGCTAGTTATAATAATACATTTCAATACATCCATACCCTGTCGAATAACACAACAGTGTCGCCTATAGATACCTGGAAACTTTCAGATTTAAATATCAGGCCGCAAGAAGCAAACCAATACTCATTGGGGCTCTATAAGAATTTTAATGATAATATGTATGAGTTAAGCCTTGAAGGCTTTTACAAACGATCAAAGAATATCCTTGATTTTAAAGTTGGTGCGCAATTACTGCTCAATGAGAATATAGAGACCGAAGTAATTCAGGGAGAAGGAAAAGCATACGGAGTTGAGTTTTTATTAAAAAAGAATGAAGGAAGGCTCAATGGCTGGCTGGGGTATACATACTCCCGCTCATTTATTAAAGCAGATAGTGAATTTAGTGAAGAGCGTATCAATATGGGAGAGTATTTCCCTTCAAATTTTGATAAACCTCATGATATAAGTTTGGTCGCAAATTATAAGTTTACAAAGCGTTTTAGTGCTTCGGCTAACTTTGTGTACCAAACGGGGAGACCTGTTACATTTCCTATAGGGAGTTTTAACTTTAATGGATCAGAATTTGTCGTGTTTAGTGACCGAAATGAATTTAGAATCCCTGACTTTTATAGATTAGATCTGGCATTTAATGTTGAAGGAAATCATAAAATCAAAAAATTTGCTCATAGTTTCTGGACAATTTCAATATATAATGTTTTAGGAAGAAATAATCCTTTTTCTGTATTTTTTGTTACCGAAAATGGCGAAGTAAAAGCTTTGAAGAGCTCGATTTTCTCAATTCCGGTTCCTTCAATCACATATAATTTTAAGTTTTAATTGATGAAATTATAGCATTACATTATGATACTTAAAAACACACATTTGACCTTACTCATAATACCAGTTTCTTTTGTGGTAAGTACATGTGTGGAACCTTTTGAAATAGAAGACGGGAGTTTTGAAAGTGTATTGGTGGTGAATGCGATTTTGACTAACGAAATGAAACAACAAGAGATTCTGTTATCTCGTACATTTTCCCTAAAAGCAGAACAGCAAGGTTCACCCGAAGAACGTAATGCCACTGTAAGAATTGTTGATGATCTGCAAAACGAGTATGTTTTTCAGGAAACCGATCCCGGGAGATATGTTTCAACAGCTATTTTTAGCGCACAGCCAGGTAGGAATTATCGGTTGTTGATCATGACAAGTGACGGTCGGTCTTATGCTTCAGAACCTAATTCGCTTACGGCTAGTAACCCGATTGATAAGTTATATGCCGAAAGAATAATTAATGATGATGGTATAGAAGGGATGGGTATTTTTGTAGATAGTTTTGATCCAACCGGTAATGCCACATTTTATCGGTATGAGTATAAAGAAACCTATAAAATTGAAGCTCCGGCATGGTCCCCGTGGAAAGCTGTAGTAATCCAGGAGAGACCTCCTATTGTAGAAGCGGTTCCCAAAACAGACCTGAATGATCGATTTTGTTATAATACCAAATTTTCTAAAACGATCATCATCAACAGTACAGAAGACCTGGAAGAGGATAAAGTGGATAGGTTCTTGGTTCGATTTATCAGAAGTGACGATTTTATGTTGAGAAGACGCTACAGTATTTTGGTACGTCAATATGTGCAATCCAGAGAGGCGAAGGCGTTTTATGAGGTGCTAAAAGATTTCTCAGATCCAGAGAGCTTGTTTTCTCAGACACAACCCGGGTTTATTGTGGGTAATGTGTTTTCAGCAGACAATTCACAAGAGAATGTCTTAGGCTTTTTTGAGGTATCCACAGTATCATCACAAAGGATATTCTTTAATTTTAGAGATTTTTTTCCTGTAGAGGCTCTACCTCCTTATGTTGACGAATGTATAAGGTTTACGGCTCAGTTGTATCCTCCTCCTGATGAGCCATCTCTGGTGAATGCATTAGGACCTGCTATCGACTATATATTTTTTGATTTCACTAAAGGTTTAGTACCTCCTTTCGTCTTGGTGCCAAGAGTATGTGGAGACTGTACCGTATTAGGCAGTAATATTGTCCCCGATTTTTGGGAAGATTAATTTTATGAACATTATGAATAAGCATGTTTTATTGTATGTAGTAGTTTTTTTTATATATCAGAGCATATTGTATCCTCAATCTGCAATGGTAAATAAGGATATAATAAAATACACAGAAATACCCCAGGAAAATATTTTTGTGCATCATAATACTTCACTATTATTTACAGGAGAATATTTATATTATAGGGTATATTGTATAAATTCAAAAGTCAATAATCTAAGTGATATTAGTAAAATTGCCTATTTAGAACTTATAGGAGAAGATAAAAAAACAGTTTTTAAGCATAAAATCAGATTAGAAAATGGATTGGGTCAGGGAGATTTTTTTGTACCGGTAAATATAGAGTCGGGTAATTATAAACTTATAGGATATACAGAATGGATGAAAAATGTAAAAGGCGATCATTTTTTTCAAAGCGATATCAGTATCATTAATCCATATCAGAGCAATCAAAAATCCATACGGGCAGAGGTCAATGAATTAGGAGAATATATAACTAATATTCAGATCGCGCAGAAAGAGAAGAAAGGAGAGGCGTCATCGAGAAATACGGTTACGGGCCTGGTGCTTATGACAAGTCAAAAAAAATTCACAAAAAGAGAAAAAGTTTCTTTACAACTCAAAAAAACAGGAAACACAGCAATGTCTGGCAACTATTCCCTTTCAGTGAGAAAAGAAGATACTATAGAAACCCCAACAATGCATACGACCGGAACCTATTCCTCATTGTTTAAAAATGGGAATACGAAACGAAAAACGGGCGATTCAAAAATAAATATTCCCGAACTTAGAGGAGCGCTAATTTCAGGAAAAGTAACTGTAAAAAAATCAGGCGTAGTAGCAGCCAATAAAAAAGTTGCTATATCAATACCGGGAAAAGAATATGGATTAAAAATAGCCACAACCAATGAGGAAGGAATCTTCTATTTTAATGTAGATAAAGAATATATAGAAACAAATGCATTTGTTCAGGTATTGGGTAATAAGGAACAATATAGAATAACATTGAATAAGGCTATTTCTCCGGATTATACAAACCTGAAGTTTAATAAATTCAAGATCACTCCTGCAATGAAAGATATGATTGTAGAGCGTAGTGTCTATAACCAGATCAGGAATGGATATTTTTCTGTAAAACCTGATACGCTGGAACCTGTGAAGAAGATACATCCGTTCTATGAAAAAAAAGGAATGGTATATAATTTGGATGATTATACCAGGTTTCCAACGATAAGAGAAACACTCATAGAAATAGTTGATAATGCTTGGATTAAGAAAAATAAAAATGGAGAGTATACTTTTCAGGTAAGAGCATATAACCCCACCTATGATGATTACGGAATCTTACCCTTGGTTATCATAGACGGTGTTTTGTTACAGGATCATGATGATATAGTAGAATATAATGCTAAAAAAGTTCAGAAGATACACCTTTTAAGAGATCGATATTTTTTGGGTTCACAAATATTTCAAGGAGTGATAGATATAGAAACTATCGATGGCGAGTATTATACATCTATTATGAAAGAAGGGGTGTTTACTATCGAACTCCCTAAACCCTTACCGGTAAAAAGATATTATAGAGAGCATTATAATGAGATCAGTAAAAGCACCACAGATCATATTCCCGATTTCAGGCACCAACTGCTTTGGATGCCGAATATTAAATTAAATGAGGAAGAAATGACCATAGATTTTTTTACATCGGATAATACAGGGAATTATGAAATTTGCCTGGAAGGTTTTACCAAAGAAGGAAAACCAATTTCAATTAAAGAAACGATACTGGTAGAATAAGTATAAGATTAAAATTATGATGTTTAAAAAAACAAAGCAGATATTACTGTTACTTTTAAGCCCATGTTTGTTAGGTACTTGCACAGAACCATTTGAAATTGAAACAGAAGGTTTTGAAAGTATATTGGTAGTGAATGCAATACTAACAGGTGAAGTAAAACAACAGGAAATCCTGCTGTCCCGTACATTTTCCTTAAAAGCAGAAGAAGCCAGATCACCCGAAGAGCGTAATGCCACTGTAAAAGTTGTGGATGATCTGCAAAACGAGTATATTTTTCAGGAAACCGATCCCGGTAAATATGTTTCAACGGTTATTTTTAGTGCACAACCAGGTAGGAGTTATCAATTATTCGTTACTACAAATGATGGCCGGTCTTATGCTTCCGAACCTAATTCGTTGGCGCCCTCTAATCCCATCGATAATCTATATGCAGAAAGAATGATTAATGATGATGATATAGAAGGAATAGGTGTTTTTATAGATAGTTTTGATCCACCCGGTAATGCGATATTTTATCGGTATGAGTTTGAGGAAACCTATAAAATCGAAGCTCCGGCATGGTCTCCTTTTGAGGCTTCAATCATTGACGAAAAGCCTGCCGATGGTGGTCAACCTATAGTATTGGCTGTCCCAAAACAAGACCTGAACGATCGGTTTTGTTATGATACTAAATTTTCTAAGGCAATAATTACTGTCAGTACAGAAGAACTGACAGAAAACAAAATAGATAGATTTTTGGTTCGGTTTATCAGAAGTGATGATTTTATGCTGCGAAGCCGCTATAGTATTTTGGTACGGCAATATGTGCAATCCAGAGAGGAACAGGCATTTTATGAAGTACTTAAAGATTTTTCTGATCCAGAGAGCTTGTTTTCTCAAACACAACCGGGATTTATCGTTGGTAATGTGTTTTCAGTAGATAATTCACAAGAGAATGTGTTAGGTCTTTTTGAAGTATCTACAATATCTTCGCAAAGGATATTCTTTAATTTTAGAGATTTTTTTCCTATCGAAAGACCTCCTCCTTTTGTAGATGAATGTCAAAGATTTACCCCAGCAAATACTCTAGAACCCCCATTAGGAGAAACTACTTTGGTTGATGCTTTAAAATTTGGAGATGCTATATTTTTTAGTCTTAATGGTGAAAATAATACATTTAAACCTTTTATTTTGGTGCCAAGAATATGTGGAGATTGTACAGTATTAGGAAGTAATATTGTTCCTGATTTTTGGAAAGATTAATATTTAAGAAAATCATGATACTTAAAAAAACACATCCAATTGTACTTATGATGCTGGTTTCTTTTACCATAAGCACTTGTGTAGAACCATTTGAAATAGAAGATGATACTTTTGAAAGTATATTGGTAGTAAATGCAATACTGACAGATGAAGTAAAACAACAGGAAATTCTGTTATCCCGTACATTTTCCTTAAAAGCAGAAGATGCCGGGTCACCCGAAGAGCGTAATGCCAATGTAAAAATTGTTGATGATCTGCAAAACGAATATATTTTTCAGGAAACCGATCCCGGAAAATATGTTTCAACAGCTATTTTTAGTGCACAGCCAGGTAGAAGTTATCAGTTGCTAATTACAACAAGTGACGGTCGGTCTTATGCTTCAGAACCTAACTCGCTTTCAGCAAATACTCAAATTGATAGGCTCTATGCAGAAAGAATAATTAATGATGATGGTATAGAAGGGATAGGTATTTTTGTAGATAGCTTTGATCCAACGGGCAATGCTATATTTTATCGGTATGAATACGAAGAAACCTATAAAATCGTAGCCCCTTCCTGGTCTCCTCTTGAGGCAATAATCCTATCAGATAATCCCCCTGCAGTAGAAGTGATTCCAAAAACAGACCCGAATGATCGATTTTGTTATAAGACCATACCTTCTAATAGAATAATTATTACGAGTACAGATGATCTAAGTGAAAATAGAATAGATAGGTTTCTGGTTCGGTTTATCAGAAGTGATGATTTTATCCTTCGAACCCGATATAGTATTTTGGTACATCAGTTTGTGCAATCCAGAGAGGTACAGGCATTTTATGAAGCACTCAAGGACTTTTCCGACCCAGAGAGTTTATTCTCTCAAACACAACCTGGTTTTATTGCCGGTAATGTTTTCGCCGTAGATAATTCAGAGGAGAATGTTTTGGGGTATTTTGAGATATCTACAGTGTCATCACAAAGGATATTCTTTAATTTTAGTGATTTTTTCCCTGTTGAGGACCCTCCTGATTTTGTTGATGAATGCCAAAGAGTAGACGTAGCCCTTTTTCCGGGGCTTGGCGAACCTTCGTTGATTAATGCACTAAGGTTTGCAGATTTTATTTTTTTTAATTTTGCATCTAGTGGAGATGCCCCACTAGTTTTAAAACTTGTGCCTAGGGTATGCGGAGATTGTACAGTATTAGGAAGCAATATTGTCCCCGATTTTTGGGAAGAATGAAAATTTTTAAAAGAATCATGATGATACTTAAAAAAACATATTCATTTTTACTTATAGTTCTGGTTTCTTTTACCATAAGTACTTGCACAGAACCTTTTGAAATAGAAGATGATACTTTTGAAAATATTTTGGTAGTAAATGCAATACTGACAGATGAAGTAAAACAACAGGAAGTCCTGCTGTCCCGCACATTTTCTTTAAAAGCAGAAGAATCAGAATTATCAACAGAAAGAAACGCTACTGTAAAAGTTGTCGATGACCTGCAAAATGAGTATATTTTTCAGGAAACCGATCCCGGAAAATATGTTTCAACAGCTATTTTTAGTGCACAGCCAGGACGAACGTATCAATTGTTAATTAATACCAATGACGGAAAATCATATACTTCAAATCCTGAGACTTTACCCCAAAGTGTGCAGATTGATAATCTGTATGCAGAAAGAATGGTTAATGATGATGAGATTGAAGGAGTGGGTATTTTTATTGATAGTTCAGATCCAACCGGCATTTCGAATTTTTATCGTTACGAATATGAAGAGACCTATAAGATCATCGCTCCATCAGTGATTACCTCAGAATTTAGAGTAGTTTCTGAATCCCCTTTGGCGCTTGATCTTTTTCCAACAACAGAGGAGAGGGTTTGTTATAAAACTGAATTTTCAAACAATATTATTTTCAATAATACTACTGATCTTACTGAAAATAAGATTAGAAGGTTTTTAGTGAGATTTATCCCAGATAATGACTTTAAAATACGCACCAGGTATAGTATTCTGGTACATCAGTTTGTACAATCTAAAGCGGCTTTTTCGTTTTATGAAACCCTGCAGGAATTCTCTGATCCAGAGAGTATATTTTCTCAAACACAACCAGGCTTTATACCAGGTAATATTTTTTCAGAAAACAATTTGAATGAAAAAGTCCTGGGTCTTTTTGAGGTTTCTTCAGTATCATCACAAAGAATATTTTTCAGTTTTAGAGATTTATATCCGGTAGAAGGTATATTTCCTTATATAGAAGATTGCACTCCATTGACCCCTGAAAATTTTGGTGCAGCTGCAATATTGGCTTTAGTAATTCGTAGAAGAGAGTTTTTGTATTTATACCCTAATGACGATCCTCAACCTGGAGAAGGCCCATATTACTTTGTTCCAGCTGCATGCGGGGATTGTACGGTGTTAGGAAGTGCCACGGCGCCCGATTTCTGGCAGGATTAGGAAGCGATTTATATCCTTTTTATTTTTTTAATCTAAAGAATTACTTAAAACCTGTCTGCCGATCCAGGCAGGCCTCAAGGATACCTGGCCGGCAAGGCAGGGTCGGTTTCAAGAATTTTTTTATTTTTTTTAAGCTCCCATACAAAATCCTGGTTTCATTTTTTGAAACTCCTTTCAATTACTTTTGCTTGTATGCAAAAATATAGAATATGCTAACAAAAGTTTATGGGAGTGCAGTCTTTGGAGTAGAGGCTACATCGATTACAGTAGAAGTAAATATCGATACCGGAATAGGATATCATCTTGTGGGATTACCCGATAGTGCCATAAAAGAAAGCAGCTATCGCATTGCTGCTGCTTTAAAAAACAATGGGTACAAACTCCCTGGAAAGAAAATTACCATCAACATGGCTCCTGCAGATTTGCGAAAAGAAGGGTCTGCATACGATCTTACATTGGCTCTGGGGATTCTCGTTTCAAGTTCGCAGATACAGGGAGATCATATTTCAGAATATTTGATTATGGGAGAACTATCACTGGATGGTGGTTTGCAACCCATCAGAGGGGCATTACCAATCGCTATTAAAGCAAGAGAAGATGGGTTTAAAGGATTTATACTACCCAAACAAAACGCCAGAGAAGCTGCTATTGTCGACAATTTGTGTGTCTACGGTGTTGAAAACATCAAAGAAGTGATCAGTTTTTTTGATGGTAAAGGAGAATTAGAACAAACTATCGTCGATACCAGAGAAGAATTCTATGCGGCAATCGATAATCCCGAGTATGATTTTGCAGATGTAAAAGGACAGGAAAGTATAAAACGTTGTATGGAAATTGCAGCGGCAGGTGGGCACAATATTATTTTGGTAGGCCCTCCGGGTAGCGGTAAAACGATGCTTAGTAAACGATTACCAAGTATTTTACCTCCTATGTCCCTGCAAGAAGCTCTCGAAACGACAAAGATTCATAGCGTTGTAGGCCGAATAAAAGAAAATGTGGGATTAATGGCCCAACGGCCTTTTCGTAGCCCCCATCATACCATATCAAACGTAGCTTTAGTGGGTGGTGGAAGCTATCCTCAACCCGGAGAAATCTCATTATCTCACAACGGAGTTCTATTTTTAGATGAGTTACCCGAGTTCAAAAGAGAAGTGTTAGAAGTAATGCGACAACCTCTTGAAGATAGAGAAGTAACCATCTCACGAGCTAAGTTTACGGTGACTTATCCGTCAAGTTTTATGTTGGTCGCCAGTATGAACCCCAGTCCTGGCGGGTATTTTAATGATCCCAATGCTCCGGTCACATCATCTCCTGCAGAAATGCAGCGATACCTTAGTAAAATTTCAGGTCCGTTATTAGATCGTATAGATATTCATATAGAGGTAACTCCGGTGCCTTTTGATAAATTAAGCGAAGAACGTAGAGGAGAGTCTAGTGTTGATATAAGAAAAAGAGTTATTGTTGCTAGAGATATTCAAACTAATCGATTTAAAACACTAGAGAAAATCCATTATAATGCGCAAATGGGAGTGAAGCAAATACGGGAGTTTTGTGAACTCGACAATGCTTCAAAAGAATTACTGAAGATGGCTATGGAACGACTCAACCTCTCTGCAAGAGCCTATGATCGCATTCTTAAAGTATCCCGTACCATCGCAGATCTCGAAGGGGTAGAAAATATAGAAGGAAATCATATCTCTGAGGCTATTCAGTACCGAAGCCTGGATCGTGACGGATGGTTGGGGTAGAAACTATCGTGTTTGTATATATAAATGCTTCCAGGATTATAGACCTTATACCAGAAGTATCCAGAAGTTTATTAAAAAATGAAGAGAGAACGACATTTTAAAAATCTAAAACACTAACGATCAAGACCTGACAGGTTTTTAAAACCTGTCAGGTCTGATTTCGTGATAAAAAGATATTTTCCAAAGATCTGCCTGAACATTACTGATACATTAATGGGTTACGAAGATTTCGTCAATGTTTTAGAAAACTTTCGGATGCTTGTGACCTTATACCTATTGAAGTATAATAGTTTGGTAATAGTATAATACCTGTATATAAAATAATCGTTTAAAAACAAAAAGTCCAGACCCCAAAGGTTTTTAAAACCTTTGGGGTCTTATAGTATGGTTTTTTTAGTAAAAACTTATTTTCTGGATAAACTCTAATTTACAAACTGTTTATATGAACTCATCTTGAGTAATGGTTTTAGGCCGAAAAGTTTAGCTTTTGTACTATAATGAAGTAGTTTTTTTTCAGCATAGCCATAGTTACGTTGAAAAAAAAGAACAAAATTAGAGTGCTACCCGCCTGCCGGGTCGGGCAGGAATGTAAATTTTGCAGGCAAAAGCATTACTCAAGATGAGTTCTATATGGGTTTACGTAAGTTTTTAGTCAATTTTAATAAACTTTCGGATGTTAATGAGAATTTATAAACTATTTCCTTTTCTTATTAACAATCTAATAACTATACCTTAGGAAATCGATATTTTTAAGAAGAACTCATCTGAAACTACTTGTATTGAAGCGAAAAATGCAGATGAGTTCGAATATAGATTTTTTATGTAGCATATGAAGAAATGGCTTTCTAATATTGGTCCGGGTACTTTGGTAACCGCAGCATTTATCGGTCCGGGAACCGTTACGGTATGCACCCTGGCCGGTGTTAAGTTTGGGTATACGCTCTTATGGGCCCTGGGGTTGTCGATTGTAGCCTGTATGGTATTGCAGGAAATGGCAGCCAGGCTGGGGGTAGTCACCCAAAAAGGATTGAGCGAAGTATTGAAGTCTCAATTCAGTAATAAGATGGTCAAAGGTACCCTCATCAGTATTGTCATATCAGCAATTTTTATAGGTAATGCAGCCTACGAAGCCGGTAATATTAGTGGGGGTGTATTGGGGTTGGCTACAATCATCGACGCTCTCAATATTCATTTTGCAGGTTCTTCATTCAACTATTTAAGTCTGGTGATAGGCGTTTTGGCCTTTGTCCTTCTGTATATTGGTAATTATAAAATTTTAGAACGTAGTCTGATCATCCTGGTACTATGCATGAGTTTGGCATTTATAATTACGGCCATAGTAACCAAGCCCGATATTTCCTCAATTTTTAAAGGTTTTGTGCCCGATGTTTCTTCAGAAAAACTTTTTACTATTGTGGGCCTTATCGGTACTACTGTTGTACCTTATAATCTGTTTCTTCATGCTTCTTTGGTAAAAGAAAAATGGAGCACTCCCGAGGAATTGCCTTTTGCACGAAAAGATACCGTAATCGCTATCGTATTGGGTGGTTTGGTGTCGATGGCTATTATTATTGCAGGAGCTGCAATACAAAACACCGAGGTTCATAATGCGGCCGGTCTTGCAAGAAGCCTCGAACCGGTTTTTGGTTCGGCAGCAACCTATGTATTGTCCCTGGGGCTTTTTGCCGCCGGAGTGACTTCGGCCATAACAGCTCCCCTGGCTGCTGCGTATGTAGTAAAAGGATGTATGGGTTGGGAAGACGGACTAAAGACTAAAAAATTCAGATCCGTTTGGATATTTATCCTTCTTTTGGGTGTCATATTTTCATCACTAGGGATAAAACCTATAGAAATTATACAATTTGCACAAGTGGCCAATGGTATTTTGTTACCTGTAATTGCAGCTTTCCTTTTATGGGTTATGAATAAAAAGAAGCTATTGGGTGCATACACCAATTCCTGGAAGCAAAATGTAATTGGATTTTTGATATTGGGTATTGCTGTTTTTTTAGGAGGTAGAAGTGTCTGGATGGTGCTGGGTAGAAGTGTCTGGGAAGTGCTGGATAGAAGTGTCTGGAAGGTGCTGTTTGATTTGTAAGAATAAAATGTAGTATAAGTAGGAAATGAAAAAAATTATTTTGAATGCCGATGTTGGGGAAGAAGCAGGTTTTGATGAAGAAATCATGCCCTGCATTTCCTGGTGTAATATTGCCTGCGGAAGTCATGCAGGTAATGATCAGGTAATTCAAAAAACTATAGAATTAGCAATAAAGCATCGCGTAAAAATAGGAGCACATCCATCATACCCTGATCGGGAAAATTTTGGCAGGACAAGTATACATATGAAATATGAAGACTTGGTAAAAACCATTACAGAGCAAATAGTGTTAGTAAAGTCTTATGCAGAAAAAGCCGGAATAAAATTACATCATGTAAAACCTCATGGAGCATTGTATAACGATGCGGTTAAAAATGAAAAAGTAGCTTCTGCTATCATTGAAGCAATAAAAAATGTCGATAAAAGTTTATCGGTAATTACTTTGAAAAATTCAAAATTATCATATCTTAGTGATGCAATATTGGATGTAAAATATGAAGCTTTTGCAGATCGCAATTATAATGAAGATCTGTCATTGGTTTCACGTTCAGAAAAGGATGCTGTGATCACCGATCCAAAGACTGTTTTTGATCATGTAGTAAGAATGGTTTCCAAAGGGAAAGTGAAAACAAAAAATGGGGTAGAGGTTCCTGTTTTTTTTGATACGATTTGCATCCATGGAGATACCCCGGGATCTGTTGAAATTTTGGAATATATACATAAAGGGTTTTCTGCTTTAAATTTTGTTGTTAAATAGAATGTATGAAGTATGAACTACAATACAAACCATATTCTGAAAGAGCAATTTTGATCGAATGGCCTTCAAAAATCGATGAAAATATCCTGCAAGACCTCCTTTTATTCAAAAAATCCATAGAAAAAAAATATGATGAACTAATTGTTGAGGTGATTTCCGGATATAACTCGTTATTAATTTATTATGCATCTACTATAAATAATCTCTATGATGAATTTTCTGCATTAAAATCTTTGTATGCTACCGGTTTTAATCTTGAAAATAAAAAAAGTACATTGTGGGAAATACCAGTTTGTTATTCTACTGCCCTTGCGCCCGACCTGGAAACATTTTGTAAAAATACATCACTCACTATTGATGAGTTGATAGCATTACATACTGCTCCGTTGTATAAGGTATATTTTATAGGTTTTTTACCAGGTTTTTTATACCTGGGAGGTTTGGATGAAAAGCTGAGTTTACCCCGCAAAACAAAACCCTCTTTAACTGTTAAAAAAGGGTCGGTTGCCATTGGTGGAAACCAAACCGGAATTTACCCTATGGAAAGCCCGGGCGGATGGCATGTAATTGGTTCCTGTCCTTTAGATTTTTTTGACCCAACTCTTAGCGATCCATGTTTTATATCTCCTGGTGATACTATTCGGTTTGTTTCGATTAATGAAGTTGAATATAACGATATAAGTTCAAAGGTTATGGGTGGTTTATATGAGGTGAAATCTGTTTTTTTATGATGGGGAAAGTAAAAATTATCAAACCTGGTTTTTTTACAACCGTGCAGGATAAAGGACGTTTTGGTTTTTCAAAATATGGAGTTCCGAAAAGTGGGGCGATGGACCAATTGTCATTTGATATGGCAAATTCATTATTGGGAAATGACCAAAATGCGGCCTGTATAGAATGGACCATGCAGCCCCCTGTTTTGCAATTTTCTGAACCCACCGCTGTGAGTTTAACAGGTGCTTTTACCACTGCGTTTTTAAACGGCAATACAGTAGAAATGTGTCGAAGGATTTTGGTGCATCCGGGAGATGTTTTAAAGATGAATTATTGTAAGAAGGGAGTGTATGGATATGTAGGAATAAAAAGTGGATTTTTAACTCCTGAAGTTTTAAATAGCAGATCTTTTTATACATCCATAACAGATCAACAGCTACTAAAAAAGAATACGGAGGTGCCGTATGCTTCATTTGATACTTTCGAAAAACAATTTTCTTCGCTTTCAATGAATTTTTCAATTGATACATCTTCCCTGTTAAGAGCCTACAAAGGACCCGAATTCGGTCAACTCACAGGTGAGCAAAAAAAGATGCTTCAAAATGCTGATTTCACCATTTCCAATACCAGAAACAGAATGGCTATTCAGTTGAATGAAAGAGTACTCAACAATCTTTCGCCAATTATCACTGCTCCGGTGCTTCCGGGAACGGTGCAATTAACTCCCTCGGGTCAGTTAATTGTATTAATGAGAGATAGTCAAACCACGGGAGGGTACCCAAGAGTATTACAGCTAACCGACACAGCTATAAATAGCATTGCTCAAAAACAAACGGGGCAAAAGCTTAGTTTTAATGTCATAAATTTTTAAACTTCGCAGAGCTCAATAAAATTCCCAAGTTCTCGAAGTCTCCTGACTTCGCAGTTAAATAAAATTAAAGCTTTGCATACTTAAAAAAGCTATGTGATAAGACCCCAAAGGTCTAGATACCAAAATAAATTTGGCACAAGCCTTTGGGGTCTTAGCTTTTCAATAGTTCATTTCTTACCAGATTTACGCATCATCACCATCTTCAACATCATCATCGTTTTTTCGATAATTAATGATTTGCTGATATCGTTCGCTCAGCGTTTCCAACTGAGTGTTTAGGGTTTCATAAGTTCCGTCTTCATCCAGTTCAACAAAGGCAGCGATCCGGTTGATTAATTTGCTATACTGTGTTTTGGCTTCCTTACGTAAGCTGGTGAAGGAAGGCCTTTTATCTTTACTTTCCAGTTCAATACGTTCTTGATATTTTTCATCAAAAGCATCATTGTCAGTTTGTATACGGTCTACCCATTCTGTAAGATGTAATGATGCTATAGCAGCCTTTAGATCCTTTTGTGTTTCAAAATCATCTGCTACATTGATCAGTACTGTACTTTCTGCCTCATAATTAAGGTCGGTAACACCACTGCCATAGCTTTCCAAATGGGTTAAGACCAATTTTGCTGCTTCTTTTTTAGATAGGTCCTTATGGAGTGCGTTCATCAACAGTCCATGTTTAAAACCGGTAAAGGCATCATCGCGTTCGTCATCCAGAATTTCTAAGGTGTCGGTCAAAGCTTTGGCACGGTCATATAGGAGTGAATCATCTAGTTGTGAGACCATGTTATTCATAGAGGCAACCTGCGATTGCAGTTTTAATTTTTCAGGGTCATGTTTTGTGCAAATAGTGACAATATTTCGTAAATATTGTAGTAATTCTTTTTTACGTAGTTTTTTTAAATCGCTTTGAGAAATCATATGTTTAGGTTTAAAGAATAAAAGCGAATATAGGATGCTTTATATATTTCGTAAATAAAATTCGACAGACGACATTTTTTCAGCAGGAAAAACCATATTTTACCCTCCAAATAGCTTTTTGAGAGGGTTGCAAAAACTGTTTTGAGCTCCGGAGAGCACTTTGCCATTATTGCAAAACGTATTTTGAGCTCCGGGAGCACTTTGCCATTGTTGCAAAACTTATTTTAAACTCCGGAGAGCACTTTGCCAATGTTGCAAAACATATTTTGAGCTCCGGAGAGCACTTTGCCATTGTTGCAAAACATATTTTAAGCTCCGGAGAGCTTTTTACCAGTGTGGAAAATTCATTTAAGGGTCTGAGAAGTGTTTTATCAGTACGAACATACTGTAGAATGTGGATTAGGCAGATGATTGATTGCATGCGTACATTTCGAAAAAGGGAAATTTATGATGTAGATGTATATGTATTATTTAGTAGTGAGTAAACCCTACTAGTAGTAGTAAGTAAACCCTACTAGCCATAGATTTCACGCAAAGTGCTCAAAGCCTTTTCTTTTGCGCACTTTGCATATTTTGATCTTAGCGTTCTTTACGTGAAATCGATCAGGAACGCTGAAAAATATAATGAGTTCAATAAAAGTAATATGAAAATGAAACGAAGTTCTTTTTTAAAATCAAAACAAAAAGAAGGGGAAAAACCCCCAATCACAGTAGGGGGAAAATCCCCCCTATAGCTTTTTTTACAATTTTTTTATTTTATTATAAAATACTGATTTTTAGTACATTAATACTGTGGCTTTTCTATACAAAAAGACACAAAAGGTGCGGGATATTTGTGTAGGAGGCTATTTTTTAAATATATTAGCGCACATAACTTAGAAAAATATATTGTTATGGGAAAAAATGTACCTAAAAAGTGTATAAAGGTAGAAGAGGCTAAAGAGCTTCAGAAAGAATGGTGCTGTACTAGAACACCGGAAATTGATAATTGCCTTGGTTTTGAAGATACCCGCGAGTTTTGGTGGAGTGTTGAAGAATTAGAGGAATACCTGGCCTATGTAAAAAAAGAATCTAAAGAGCAGGGGATCGATGATCCCGGAATCAGGATGTATTTTGGGGCTTATCCTGCATCCAAATGTAAAAGCAAAAAAGGATATGCAACCGTATTTTTAGCACCTACAGGGGCACCCGCTGGCGGCTTGGGTAAAGGGGGGGATTTAGCACCGAATAATTACAAGATTAGAGCTTATAATTGGGGAAGTAGTGGAAATCCTCCAAATACTTATTAATGGAAGTTTTGGAATTCCTTTTTCGTGCTGCAGAGTTGATTGCGGCAATTGTAGGAATAATATATATAAGAAAATACCGTGTCGATATTTTGATACGGTATTTTGTATATTTTTTATGCTTAAATTTTTTGATAGAACTTTTTGGTAAATTACCATATTTAATTGATAAAACAGAAAGTTTATCATTTTTGAAAAACACTTTTTTAGCCAGGAATGCCTGGCTTTATAATATTTATACAGTATTAGGATATCTGTTTTATATAACTTTTTTTAAGTTGCATTTGTTTTCAAAAGGGTTTAGGAATATTCTAAATATATTATCCATTATTTTCTTCATATCATCTTTGTTAAATCTATTGTTAACGGACGTTTTTTTTAAAATTCATTCTTTTTTTCCAATGATTATAGGGACTTTAACTCTTCTAATCAGTGTTTTCTTTTATTTTTTTGAAATGCTAAAAAGCGAAAAGATATTGAAGTTTAATAAGGATCTTGTTTTTTATATTGCCGTTGGTGCACTTGTATTTCATTTGTGCGCTCCGCCACTGTTTATTTTTACAAGTTATTATAGCAATCTGATTAGTGCTGAGTTTGTAAAAATTCGGATGATAATATTATACAGCGCAATAATTTTTATGTATACTTGCTATACTATAGGTTTTGTAATATGTATACCACAGAAGAAGCTTTATCAAAAGAACAAATCTTATTAATTGTATATTTTGTACTGATCATTCTCTTTTTTGTTTCTTTCGGTATCATCTTCTTTATTGCCTTCCAACGTAGAAAAAACAAACTATTACTCGATAAACTCAAGGCAGAGCAACGTTTTGAGGATGAGATCTTTAAATCCCGTATCGAGATCCAGGAACAGGCACTTAAAAATGTAAGCTGGGAGCTGCACGACAATATTGGGCAATTGCTCTCTACCGCAGTGATGCAAATCAATATCTTAGGCACCACGCTCGACGCTGGCGTCAATGATTCACTGGAGGATGTTCGTAAATTGGTAGGCGATAGCCTTCAGGAGATTCGTAGCCTGTCTAAAACCCTCAACCACGAAGTGATCCAAAACGTAGGACTCGAGAAATCCATTCGGGTAGAGCTCAAACGGTTCGAGAAATTAAACTTTTTGACCCCTACTATAGAAGTTACAGGAGAAGAAGTGCATATCGACCCCAAAGACGAGATCATTTTATATCGTATCATCCAGGAGTTTTTTTCTAATACCATCAAACATGCAGAAGCATCCCATCTGGATGTGACATTAGAATATACTGCCGATATGTTAAAAATCACTATACAAGACGATGGTGTGGGATTCGATATGAAATCGGTACAAGCCAATTCGGGATTATTAAATATGAAAAGCAGGGCTTCGCTGGTCAAAGCAACCTTAGACTATACATCTGCACCAGATAAAGGAGTTTTGCTTACCTTGTCATATCCTATACAACATAAAGATTGATTTAAATATATCTGAATGTATGCAATCACCCATATAAAGTATTTTCTTCTCCCCTGCCCGACTTTGTCATTCAGGCGGGCTTTAGTCCTGATAGCTATCGGGAGGGGTCAAAAAGAAAATACAGAAAATCCATTATTTACCCTTAACCCTACCCTGCCTTTGCCGGCAGGCCTATAAGAAATAATGGAATTTTCTATAATTTAAAAGATTACTTGAGTAATTGCAGACATTCAGATAATAAAATATAAACAGATGAATAAGAAAACCATAGTAATCGTCGACGATCATCTTTTATTTGCACAATCGCTGGAAAGTTTGATCTCTAAACTGGAAGCGTATGAGGTGCTGGCCATTTTAAAGAACGGAAAAGAGCTTACAAAATACTACCTTCATAAAAGAAAAATACCAGACCTGGTGCTGTTGGATGTAAAAATGCCGGTGATGGATGGTATACAGACGATGAAGTGGCTTAAGGAAAACCGGCCCGATCAAAAAGTACTGGCATTAACAATGGAAGATGATGAAGATACCATTCTAAAAATGATTCGATCGGGTGCAAAAGGATATTTATTGAAGGATATACACCCGGAGAATTTTCAATTTGCTATGAAGATGGTGATCGAACAAGGGTTTTATTATTCGGGAAAGATAGAAATTGCATTGCGACATTCTGAAGCGTCTGAAAGTACTAAAGATCTTCATGATAAGCTTACAGACAAAGAACGGGTGTTTTTAAAGCATGCATGTTCAGAACATACCTATAGGGATATTGCCGTTGAAATGAACCTAAGCCCGAAAACGATAGAAAATTACAGAGAAACGGTTTTCAGAAAGCTGGAAGTAAAAACCAGGGTGGGCCTGGTGATCTATTGTATGAAGAATAAACTTTTTAAGATAGAGTGAAACGCTGCTTTGAAAAGCTTAAAAGCGCGCCTGCCCGACCGGCAGCTAACGTGTGTACACAAATATTAGGTAAGGTGTTACTTGAAACTTTTCTCAAAATCACATCCCATCCCTGTCTGCCGGACAGGCAGGCCCAGCCCTTCCCAAAGGGAAGGGAGCCAATTTCGGTATTAAAAGTCCTTCCCTTTGGGAAGGATTTAGGATGGGATACACCAAAAATTGAACTTAAAATAAATGTATACGCTAGCCAACCGTCAGGCGGGTTCAAAGCAGTTAGTTGTCCCGAGGCTTTCAGAGAAAAAAAATTGAAGAAATATCAAAATATACAACGCGGGCTGTACTATATAATCCGTTTATAACCCAGAATACCTTCCGATGGGCCAAAAGGCTCTTGGTATAGCTTACGCTACAGTCGTTTTCTTCCGATAGCTATACGGGAGGGAAGGTTTGACACACCTAAAGCTAAAACCCATATCAACATTTCAGTATCATTCAACATACTAACGGTACCTGCAAACTCTACCTCGCCCATTGTGCGAGCCGTCGTCCTTTGAGCTAAAGATGAGCTCAATATCTTTATAAGAATTATTTTACTACCTTTGATGAACTAATGAACAGTAGAAATACAAATATCAATAACGTCATTATCATTGAGGTGATTATTTCACCTTAGTGAAGGGATCGTATTGATATATAACTATAGATAATCCCTTTACGTAAGTAGAGGGATTATTTTTTTGAAGGAAGAGCAATGCTTAAAAAGAATTTAAACATGCTGTAATCCCACAATAGGTAAGATCTGTTTTTAATAAAAATTAACAAATAGTGATTGTAAATATCTGAAAGGTAAGTGTCTGTAAATCAAGTTGTAAAAAACATGATGGTTCTATTGGATATTGTAAGGGTATTGAATAATAGGTAGAGGTTTATCCGTAACAAAATAATTTTATACTATGATTGGTTAGGTGTACTATGCAATCATTAACTGAAATGTTTAAAAACCACACTCAAAAAGAATGAGTTTAAATAAATATAGTAAACAAGTAACGCAAGACGATACGCAGCCCGCTGCCCAGGCAATGTTGCACGCAATTGGTTTGACCGATGAAGACTTTAACAAACCTATGGTGGGTATTGCCAGTACCGGTTATGAAGGAAATCCATGCAATATGCACCTTAATGATCTGGCCAGGTTGGTTAAAAAAGGTACACAAGAGGAGGATGTAGTTGGATTGATATTCAATACCATTGGGGTGAGTGACGGAATTTCTATGGGAACTCCCGGAATGCGTTTTTCACTACCCTCACGAGATGTGATTGCAGACTCTATGGAAACCGTTGTTCAGGCGATGTCTTATGATGGTATGGTAACCGTTGTTGGGTGTGATAAAAATATGCCGGGTGCACTTATGGCCATGCTGCGATTAAATCGCCCTTCAATCTTAGTATATGGAGGAACCATAGCTTCCGGGCATCATCGAGGTAAAAAGCTGGATGTAGTTTCTGCTTTTGAGGCCTGGGGAGAGAAAGTAGCAGGTACTATTACACAGGCAGAATATAAAAATGTTATAGAGAAAGCATGCCCGGGTGCCGGTGCTTGTGGTGGGATGTATACAGCCAATACCATGGCTTCTGCTATCGAGGCATTGGGAATGTCGTTACCGTATAATTCTTCAAATCCGGCGATCAGTAAAAACAAGGAAGAAGAGAGTATCGAAGCCGGCCGCGCAATGCGCCTGCTTTTAGAAAAAGATATCAAACCCAAAGATATTGTTACCAAAAAATCACTCGAAAACGCTATACGACTGGTAACCATCTTAGGAGGTTCTACCAATGCGGTTTTACACTTTTTGGCGATAGCCAGAGCCGCCGATATAACATTTACCTTAACCGATTTCCAGAGAATAAGTGATGAAACGCCTTTTCTGGCAGACCTTAAGCCTAGTGGAAAGTATTTGATGGAAGATGTGCATGAAGTAGGAGGGATTCCTGCGGTATTGAAGTATCTGTTAAAGAAAGGATTACTGCACGGAGATTGTTTGACCGTTACCGGAAAGACACTGGCCGAAAACTTATTGGAGGTTGCTGATCTTACTGAAGGACAGGATGTGATTAAACCTTTAGAAAATCCCATAAAGCAAACGGGACATCTGAGAATCATGTTTGGTAATCTCGCCAAAGATGGATGCGTTGCCAAGATCACCGGTAAAGAAGGCTTGCTTTTTAGCGGAAAAGCAAAAGTATTTGATAGTGAATATGATGCAAATGATGGCATCAGAGATGGAAAAGTGCAGAAAGGTGATGTGGTCGTCATTCGGTATGAAGGACCAAAAGGTGGCCCGGGAATGCCGGAAATGTTAAAACCAACTGCAGCTATTATGGGAGCAGGTTTGGGGAAAGATGTGGCATTGATCACCGATGGAAGATTCTCTGGCGGGACACACGGATTTGTGGTAGGACATATTACCCCCGAAGCACAGGAAGGTGGTTTAATTGCATTGGTTGAAGATGATGATGTCATCACTATTGATGCCGAGACCAATTCGATTACGGTAGCCATTGATGAAGCCGAAATTAAAAAAAGAAAAGCATCCTGGGTGCAACCTGCATTAAAGTTTAATAAAGGGGTATTATACAAATATGCACATACAGTTTCATCGGCATCGCAGGGATGTGTAACCGATGAGTTTTAAAAAACATTCCAATGCTTTGCATTGGTTTCTATAATTGTGATTTCCGCGAAGGCGGAAATCCAAAAAAGTAAGAATATCCCGATTCTAGATACCAAATAGTCTAGTCTCTTAAAAAAAAGCGTGTATGGAAACACAAACGCAAACATTAAAAAAAGAAACAAAAGTGGCAACAGAAAAAATGACTGGTGCAGAGGCGGTAATCCGATGTCTTTTGGCAGAGGGTGTAGATTTGATTTACGGATATCCTGGCGGAGCCATTATGCCGGTCTATGACGAGCTGTATAAGTATCAGGATCGATTGCATCATGTATTGACCAGGCACGAACAGGGAGCAACACATGCTGCACAAGGCTATGCAAGAGCCAGTGGTAAAGTAGGGGTTGCGATCGCAACTTCGGGACCTGGTGCCACAAATTTTGTAACAGGAATCGCAGATGCACAGATCGATTCTACACCTATGGTATGTATCACAGGCCAGGTAGGATCTCATTTGTTGGGTTCTGATGCATTTCAGGAAACAGATATTATCGGAATCTCTACTCCGATCACCAAATGGAACCATCAGGTGACCAAGTCTGAAGATATTCCTGCAGTAATAGCAAAAGCATTTTATATCGCACGTTCTGGTCGCCCGGGGCCCGTGTTGATTGATATTACCAAAGATGCTCAATTTGGAGAGCTGGATTTTGCATACTCAAAATGCAAAGGGGTACGCAGCTATAAGCCGGTGCCGGAAACAGATCCAAAAAGCCTGGAAGAGGCTGCCAAACTTATCGGAAAAGCCAAAAAGCCCATGATTGTTTTTGGTCAGGGTGTTATTCTTGGTGAGGCCGAAGCGGAATTGAAAAACTTTATCGAGAAATCCGGTATTCCTGCGGCATGGACCATTTTAGGCCTTTCGGCATTGCCTACTGCTCATCCTTTGAATGTGGGTATGGTAGGAATGCATGGTAATTATGGCCCTAATAAGTTAACCAACGAATGTGATGTGCTGCTGGCCATTGGTATGCGTTTTGATGATCGGGTTACCGGTAATCTGGAAACCTATGCAAAGCAAGCTAAAATTATACATTTCGAGATTGATCCCGCAGAGATAAACAAGAATGTAACAGCAGATATAGCTGTAATGGGTGATGTGAAGAATACATTGGCGCAAATACTTCCTTTGATACAACCCAATTCTTATGATTCCTGGTTGCAGGAATTTAAGGATTATGATACGATTGAGTATGATAAGGTAATCAAAGAAGAATTATACCCATCTAAAGAAAGCCTTTCTATGGGAGAGGTGATTCGGGGGATAAATGAGGAAACCAAAGGGGATGCAGTGATCGTATCAGATGTGGGACAGCACCAGATGATTGCTTGTCGTTATGCAGAGTTTACCAAATCAAAGAGCAATGTCACTTCAGGAGGTTTGGGAACGATGGGATTTGCGTTACCGGCAGCGATTGGTGCCAAAATGGGAGCTCCAGAAAGAGAAGTAGTGGCTATCATCGGTGATGGTGGTTACCAGATGACAATACAGGAATTGGGCACTATTTTTCAAACCGGGGTACCGGTTAAGATTGTGGTGTTGAATAATGATTTCCTGGGGATGGTTCGGCAATGGCAACAACTGTTTTTTGATAAACGATACGCTTCTACCGAAATGGTAAATCCCGATTTTGTGAAAATAGCAGAAGGATATCACATACAAGCAAAAAAAGTAACCAAAAGAGAAGATTTACAAGATGCCATTAAAGAAATGATCGCTTGTAAAGAAGCTTATTTTCTGGAAGTATGTGTTGAAAAAGAGAATAATGTATTCCCGATGATTCCTTCGGGAGCTTCGGTTTCAGATATACGATTGGAGTAATTATGAATTCAGAATTCTTAATGAAGAAAATTAATTTCCTCCTTGAGGAGTCTGTCTGTCGGTTTATCTGCCATAGATAGACAAAGGCCGGGAGGTGTAAACAAACCTGTTAATCTCTCTTCAGGGGGAGAGAAATAGTAAACTTTATAAAGTTTTAGTGATGATGAAAAAAGAAAACTATACCATATCGGTGTACACCGAAAACAACATAGGATTGCTCAATAGACTATCAGCGATCTTCCTGAAGCGCCATATTAATCTGGATAGTATGACAGCTTCGCAGTCAGAGATCAAAGATGTGTTTCGGTTTACCATTGTGATAAAAGTCACCGAAGAACAAGTAAAGAAGATTGTGGGCCAGATCGAAAAGCAAATTGAAGTGATCAAAGCATTTTATCATCGGGACGAAGAAACGATCTATCAGGAGACGGCTTTATTTAAGATCGATTCAAAATTGTTGTTCGAAGAACGCCAGATCCAGAATGTCATTAAAAATAGTAATTCGAATATCGTTACGGTTACTCCAGAGTTTTTTGTAATTGAAAAAACCGGAAGACGCAGAGAAGTAGATGCGCTCTATCATAAGTTAGAGCCTTATGGATTGATGCAATTTGTGCGTTCTGGCCGAATTGCAGTAACAAAAGATAAAATGCATATTTCTAAAATATTGGAAAATTTTGCTGAAGAGACTGTGTAAGACCAGCCAGCCAGGCAGGGATAGTAGCGGTATCCTCCGATAGCTATCGGGGAACACCATGAAAATAAAACAACTAGAAATCAAAATTAAATCAAATTTCCGAAAGGAAAACACAACTAATTAAAGAAGGAAATGGCAAATTATTTTAATACGCTATCATTAAGAGATCAACTCACACAATTAGGAAAATGCAGATTCATGAATGCTTCCGAATTTTCGGAAGGAGTCAATGCATTAAAAGGCAAGAAGATTGTAATTGTAGGATGTGGAGCACAAGGCCTTAATCAGGGATTGAATATGAGAGATTCTGGATTGGATATTTCTTATGCACTGCGTGAAGCAGCAATCAAAGAAAAAAGACAATCGTTTAAAAATGCTTCTGATAATAGGTTCAATGTAGGAACCTATGAAACATTGATTCCCAATGCAGATGTAGTGATCAATCTTACCCCGGATAAGCAACATACAACTGTGGTAAACACCATCATGCCATTAATGAAGAAAGGAGCAACCTTGTCATATTCTCATGGGTTTAATATTGTAGAAGAAGGGATGCAGATTCGGGATGACCTTACCGTGATCATGGTAGCGCCAAAATGTCCCGGTTCTGAAGTGCGGGAAGAATATAAAAGAGGATTTGGGGTACCCACATTAATAGCGGTACACCCCGAAAATGATCCACAGGGGCATGGTTTGGCTCAGGCCAAAGCCTATGCAGTTGGTACAGGAGGAGACAGGGCAGGAGTGCTGGAATCTTCGTTTGTGGCCGAAGTAAAGTCAGACCTTATGGGAGAGCAGACCATTCTTTGTGGGTTGCTGCAAACAGGGTCTATCCTGTGTTTTGACAAAATGATAGAAAAAGGAATCGATCCCGGTTATGCTTCTAAGCTAATTCAGTATGGTTGGGAAACGATTACCGAAGGGATGAAGTATGGAGGAATCACCAATATGATGGATCGCTTATCTAATGTATCCAAAATCAAAGCTTTTGAATTGTCTGAAGAATTAAAAGAGATCATGCGTCCGTTATTTCAAAAACATATGGATGATATTATGACCGGGCATTTCTCTAAAACCATGATGGAAGATTGGGCCAATGATGATAAAAATCTATTATCATGGAGAGCCGCTACAGGGGAAACTGCTTTTGAAAAGACTCCGGCAGGAGATGTAGAGATTTCTGAGCAAGAGTTCTATGACAATGGTGTGCTGATGGTGGCCATGGTAAGAGCCGGTGTTGAATTGGCTTTTGAAGCCATGACAGAATCGGGGATTATTGAGGAGTCTGCATATTATGAGTCGCTACATGAGACTCCATTAATTGCGAATACGATTGCGCGTAAGAAGTTGTTTGAAATGAACCGTGTGATTTCTGATACGGCAGAGTATGGGTGTTACTTATTTGACCATGCCTGTAAACCATTATTGGCCGATTTTATGAAAAAGATAGATGTCGATGTAATCGGTAAGGCATATGATGAAGGAAAAAACAATGGAGTGGATAATGCAAAGTTGATTGAAGTAAATGCAACATTGAGAAATCATCCGATTGAGATCGTAGGTGACAGATTAAGAGCATCTATGACCGCAATGAAGCCAATTGTTTAATAAATATAGACTTTCAAGGTTTTCAAAATCGAAGGTATTTAAAAATTTTGTTTAGCCGGGTCTGTCGAGGTTTTGAGATGTGTATTGTGTGACCTTTGATGGATCTGGACTGACAAAGTTTTAATGAATAATAAACCATAATTATGTCTGTCATCACCACATATTTTCCGGCAATAGAGGATATCCAGAAAGCCGCTTCTGCAATCAAAGAAGTTGCTATGGTAACCCCTTTGATGAATAGTATTCGATATTCCAGAAGATATGATGCTAATGTTTTGTTGAAACGTGAAGATCTTCAACGTGTTCGATCCTACAAGATTAGAGGTGCTTTTTATAAAATAAGTTCGCTTACCGATAAGGAACTGAAGCGAGGTGTGGTTTGTGCCAGTGCAGGAAATCATGCACAAGGTGTAGCCTTTGCTTGTAACCATCTAGGAATTGAGGGAACCATTTATATGCCTTCGGTGACGCCGAAACAAAAAATAGCACAAACCCAAATGTTTGGTGGAGATCATGTAAAAATTGTTCTTGAAGGAGATACTTTTGATGATTCTTCAAAAGCTGCAATGCAGGCTTGTACATCTGAAGGGAAGACCTTTGTACATCCTTTTGAAGATCCTAAAACTATTGAGGGGCAGGGGACGATTGGACTCGAGATTTTTAAGCAGTCTGATGTACCGGTTGATTACATTTTTGTAGCCATTGGCGGCGGCGGACTGGCTTCGGGATTGTGTGGCGCGATGAAGGCGTTATCTCCAAAAACAAAGATCATTGGTATCGAACCGGAAGGAGCCCCCTCTATGCTTACCTCTATTAAGAACAATAAAAACACCGAGATTTTTGAAATTGATAAATTTATTGATGGTGCTGCCGTGCAAAAAGTGGGGGATTTGAATTTTGAGATTTGCAAAGAATATTTGTCAGACATGTTTACGGTACCCGAAGGATTGGTATGTCAAACGATTTTAGATCTGTATAATAGAGATGCAATTGTTGTCGAGCCTGCAGGAGCATTAACGCTGGCTGCGTTAGAATTTTATAAAGATAAAATCAAGGGTAAGAATGTAGTTTGCATTGTGAGCGGAAGCAATAATGACATTACCCGTACTGCCGAAATCAAAGAAAGAGCTTTATTATATGCAGACTTAAAACATTATTTTATTGTTCGCTTCCCACAAAGAGCTGGTGCTTTAAAACAATTTGTAGGAGAAGTATTAGGGCCAAATGATGATATTACACATTTTGAATATTCAAAAAAATCAAGCAGGGAAAATGGCCCTGCAGTAGTTGGGATCGAATTAAAAGATAAGAAAGATCTGGAACCTTTAATTTCCAGAATGAAAGAACTCAATTTCTTTGGAGATTATTTAAATGATAAACCCGATCTGTTTCAGTTTTTGATCTAAGATTTGTGTAATTTGCATTGAAAAAACAAAAAAATATTTACTTTCCTGAATAATCTTGTTACTTGAATTTTATTACTAGAGAATATTATATTTTATAATTTTCTCTTTTTTTATTCCCAAACTAAACTACTAAAAGGTTAATTTATGATGTAAATCATATTTTTTTAACCTGTTGTGTATTTTGGAACATTTACCTTAAAAAAGCGCCTTTTCCCTGCCCGTTCGGTCTGGCGGGTTTTGTTTTCCTCTCCTCCTCTGACGCACTCTTATCAGAACACCCTTTGGGCGAACAAAGAAATCGAAGATTCACGAACTCCTACTTGTTAAATAGAAAACTTGTGAGCTAAAATGAAAAGAAGGTTGAATCATAGTTATTTATTTCGAATTTAATTGAAAATATTAATTTAAAAATCAAACTTTATATCAAAATCGTTTGGTAATGTCATAGAAATCGAATTGACGAATTTGGAATCAAAAAAATTATAATGCACAACGGGTATACTTAGATTATGTATAGAAGTGGTTTAAACTTTTTTCAATTGGCTATAAACCTGTCTGCCTAGCGGCAAGCCAGGCAGGAATGGTCTTTTGCACTCAATTTTTGTCTTTTTCTTACTCCGTAGCGCTGCTATGAAGTGCAAAAAAGTCTTCAATTGATTACAAAACCCCTATTTCCTGCCCGCCCGGCAGGTGGGTTCGCTTCAATTCTACCTGTCGGCAGAGAGGCAAAAAAGTTTAAACCACTTCATAGTAAACAATATGGCTCCCTGTATTGTTCACTATTATTTTATAAGGTAAGTACTATAGAAATTTCTTCTACAAGAATGCAGAAAACCCTTAAAAAATGTCCGGATTCTTTGAAATTCAAACTTTCTGGACACTTTTTTTTTTACTCCTATTAGGTTTGCATTATTAACTTTTAATAATACTTAAAATATTAGTAAGCAGTTTTAAGCTCACAAAAACATAAATCAACGGAAAAACATACAAGATGGGATTATTTGATATTTTTAAAAACAAAGCACAAGAAATCACTAAAAAAGCACAAGAACTAATCGAAGATGACGATGTAAGAGAAGAGGTTATTCATGAACAAGAAGAGGTTATTCATGAACAAGAGTATGATGATGATGATGACAATGAAGAAGAGTATCAATATTCTGATAAAGAAATTCAAGGAGTTGCTTACCCACATGGATGGGAAGATCTTTCTGAAGCAGATATGCTGACTAAGATGGATGAAATCATGGAAGAGTATACTGCAGCTGATGGTGATGAAGAAAAAGAGGATGCTATCTTTCCTAAATATGGATTTAATGGACCTTCTCATTATGAAAATTTTAAGAACGCTTTGATTATGGAACGTTCCGAAAAAGAAGGAGTTTCATTTACTCAGGCAGCTATAAATCAATCTACCGAAAAGAATGAAGCAACTATTCAAGCTAACATCAATTCTGATAGAGAAGATCTTAAACCTGTTGATGGTGTTTCTCTCGAAGATTGGGCAAAGGCCAGCGCGAGTATAGCGAATACAGGAGGAATGGATGAAGCTCTTAAAATTACAGGAAAAGACAAAGCAGGATGGGATAAAATAAATGAAGAATGGATGGCTAGAATGTCTAATGATTTAACATTTACTATTTCGCAAATCTATGGTAATGCTTTTACTGCAAATGCTACCGGTAATCTGGGAGGTGTTGATGATATCACAGTAGATTCATTTCCGTATGAAAAATATGTAGAAATTGAAGTTGCTCAAAATTTACTTACTCAGCAAGGAAAGGATGCACAAGAAGTTTTTGAAATGTTTGGAATGACCGCTATTGACTGGTCAAATGTTTCAACTTTTTGGTCTAAAGAATACCATGCCGATGTTGATAAATATTACCCGCTACACACAGAATATACTGAAAAGTATGAAGCAAAATATAAAGCGGGAGATAGCAATGCTGATATAGAATTTTAAAAATTGATTAGACGTTTGTAAGTATACATCTGTAGAAAAGATATAGTTATAAAAACAGAAAATAAATGATCAATATAATATGCTGCAAAAAGTAAGGGATTTTATAAATCTATTTACCCAGGAATTGGATGAAATTAATATAGTCGCAAATTCAAATTTGGAGAGGTGGCATTCATTCATAGAAGAGCTAGGTATCAATCCTGTGACAATCGAAAGAAGGAATCATGCAGAATTAACGGGCTTACCAATTCCAAAAGTAGCTTTTCCTTCAGAATATAGAGCGGTGCTTTATCAATTAGAATATAGAACCAAAAGGCAAGTAAAGGTTCTCCAAACTGAAGTTGAAGATGATTTTGATGCTGATGATGTTTTGGATGAATTTGTGAGAAGAAAACTTAATTCGCTAACTAAAAACGAATTAAAAAAGTATTTAAATGCTAGCAAACCAGCAGTATCTGTCTTAGATATTTTTGCAAATGCTTCTACTAGCCTTAATAAATATTCTGTAAAAGAAACAGGAGATAAATCATATAGTATAAAATGTAATTCTTGCGGAGCTTCAAGATTAGAAGAAGATCAATATGATGAGTGTTTTTATTGCGGGACTCCCTTATTTAATTAAATCATGAATACGAAAGAAGAATTAGTAAAACGATGGGATATTTTTCTAAACACGATCTCAAAAAGATTTAATGATATCCTGGAGCAGGCAAAAGCAGGTACAGAACAATTAATCCCTCAGTTAGAATATGATGCCGTGATAATAAGTAATGTCTGGACCGGAATTAAAGGACAACTCAATTCATTAACAGAAAAAGTTTCAGATACCTGGAATGATAAAATGGATGATTTATTTGATGATCTAGAGGATGTTACTGGCGAAGAACGGATGAAACAATATTATAAATATTACGACCTCAACCAGGAAATGGAAGCAAAATATGATGAAGCGTATACATTGGCAATTGCTATTGCTGGAGAAAAAATTTCAGAAAATGTGATGAAGCATATTGATCTGAATAAAATTCATAATTGTAAACAATGCGGTGACAAAATGGATATAAAAATATATTCGTTTATGGCAAAAAATGTAAAATGTACTTCGTGCAATATGGTCAATTCTTATGAGCCTGACCCCAGAATTCTTGCCTTAGAGCATTTTACAATAGTACCATTGGCAAATAAAGAAGTATATCCCATTGTTTATAAAGAAGGAAAAATAAATCATGAAATCCACAAATTAGATAATCGTGTAGAAGAAGAAAACGAGAAGATCCAGGAACTTAGAAAGCAGTTAATTTCGACCAGAAAAGAAAGAGTAACTAAGTTTTATGATTTTATCGTTCATAATGTCCCTGATAAAGCAGAGTATTATAATACGCGGAAGGAAGAAAGATTAAAGTGGGCTGAAGAATTAAAGTAGTGTTATTTTTTAAACAATAAATATGGGGTTAAAAAATCAGTTACGGTCAGTCATTCAATGGGAAAATCCAAATCAATATGACCTTTTTATTAAGTTCACTGATAATGGAAACGAAATAAAGAATGCTTCAAAACTAATAATAGGGCCAGGACAAGGTTGTTTATTTACTTATGAAGGAAGGATAGAAGGTGTTTTTGAGCAGGAAGGAATATATGATTTGAAAACTGGAAACTTTCCTTTTCTAACAACGTTAAAAAGATTTTTCACACTCTTTAGAGATGCAGATAGCGAACATAAAACAGGATTATGGTTTTATAGAAAAGCTGATATATTAAATATTCGTTGGGGAACACGTTCTCCTATCAAATATAATGATCCAATATATACTTTTCCTGTAGCACTAAGAGCCTTTGGTAATTACTCTATCAAAATTATAGAGGCAGCAAACTTTTTTTCCAATGTAGTTGCAGGCGAAGAATTATTTGCTGTATCAGAGATTCAGGAGATATTGTTGTCGCGTATTGTTCAACCAATCACAGATTATTTGGCCAACGCAAAATTTTCATATGCTGAAATTGATAGTAATGTCGTAGAGATCGCAAATTTTTCAAAAGAAAAAACTAAAACTATTTTTACCGATTTAGGGTTTGAGTTACTCGACTTTAGAATAGAAGGGACTTCTTTTGATGAAGAAACACAAGAACGTATAGGTCGTATTGCAGATATTAATGCCGATGTTCAAGCAGCCAAGCTTGCCGGATTAGAGTACTCTCAAATGGAACAATTAAAAGCTTTGCGAGATGCGGCAAAAAATGAAGGAGGAATAGCAGGCTTAGGAGCAGGAATAGGTGCAGGGATGCAAGTGGGTAATATGATGGGGATGAATCAGAATATAGGAAATCAACCTCAATCTGCAACACAAAATGGGGAAGATTCAATGATGAAACTCAAAAAGCTTAAAGAAATGTTTGAACTGGAGTTAATTTCAGAAGAAGAATATAAGGAGAAGAAACAAGAGATATTAGATAGCATGTAATGTGTATCGATATCTTTTTCATTTTTAAACGATACATACAAATCAAGTAGAGAAAATGGTCCCCGCTATTATAGGCATTGAATTAAAGGATAAGAAAGATCTTGAACCTTTAAATTTCCAGAATGAAAGAACTCAATTTCTTTGGAGATTATTTAAATGATAAACCCGATCTGTTTCAGTTTTTGGTATAACCTGTATATTCTATGGATGCTGGTCCAGTGTATCCAATTAGTGCCTGGTCGGAAATAGGCGGTTTTTATAATTTGAATTATTTTTTATGGGATTTTTTTTTGACGCAGATGCCTTAGCATCAGTCGATAAAAAACAGATAAAAATAGCGCAAAAAGAAACAAATTTAATAGTGGTATATTTCTGACCAGACACTAATTAAGACGATCAGCAACTTTATTCACAATCTGACCGGATTTGAAATTGATTTCCCCGTAGCTTAACTATGTAACTTCAGACAGTTTACCTGTTTCTATTGGTAAGGTTGTAAGTGAATTGTGCTCTAATTTTTGTGATTCCGTCTCTTTTTGAGCTTTTTAATTTATATAACCTCTTTATTATCAATAGTTTGATGCTTATTCAGAAATTATTTCTCATAAAAATTTGTTAATTAACTCTTTTTATCGATATATTCGCACACTTAAACGATAAAATTAAATCTATTATTATGAAAAAATTATTGCTTTTTGCGACAGTTGCTGTATTAGGATTCACTGTTGCCAATGCACAAGTGAAACTTGGTTTTGGTGTTGGATATGCATTACCTTCTGGTGATATCGCCGATATTACTGATGGTGGCCTTTCGGCACATTTAGAATTGGGTTATGGTGTAACAGAAGATATCGACGTTTCTATCCTGTATCACGGAGAATTTTTAGTAGGAGCAGATGTAGATGGGTTATCTTATGGAGCTATAGCTTTAGGAAGCTATATGGTTAATGGACGTTACTATTTTACTAAAGAAGGATTTAGACCTTATGGTAGCCTTGGTTTGGGTATTACCAGTGTTGGTGCGGTAGAGTTAGAAGGAGAAGGAGAAACTCTTGAAGCAGCTGCAAGTGAGTCTAACTTTTCCTTTCGTCCTGCACTTGGTTTCAAATATGGTGTTCTTAACATGAATGTTGCCTATTTGAGTGCAGGTAAAGTAGGAGATGCTTCAGTAAGTGATATTACTTTAAATATTGGTTTGTTATTTACCTTTGGTGGAAACTAACTATCTAAATATACCAATCAAAAAATAAGAAAAAGACGGTCTGAGAAGATCGTCTTTTTTCTTTGCCTTTATGAATATAAAATATCAAATTGATGATTAACGTTGTTTAATTTTGAAAAAACCTTAAAAATTATATGGTTTTTGTGTTTTATTGGTGCTGGGTATTAATTTTTATGTAATATTGTATTATCTAGTTAACGAAAGGGGCTACGGCCGACGATTTAGAGTTACTATTATGAAAACGGCAACATATATTTATTCGAAAATGAATGTTCAATACTTGAACAAATTTGGTAATACTACAATACCAGTGCGTCGCTTTCGTCGCCCCTTGGGGGTCTAATTTTCTTTTGAAGTAGGTGCGTCCTGCTTCCCCGAGAGACAATCCTTATTATTTTAGAATCATTAATGTTTGAATTTTGTGTTTCAGGAATCTTAGATTGATACTTTTAATATATTCTACAACTTATCTGGGATATCACTAAATCAATTTCAATTTTAACACCAAAACATTTTTAATAAACAGAATTACGTTTATGAAATGAGTCATTACAATTTATTCGAAATCGACCGAAAAGATACATATGACGAATTACATCTGACCTTAAAAAAAAGGAATAAAGACGAACAGATGAAAAAGGTAGAAATCAATATAGCCGACAAAAGTCATCTTCATTATGCACGAGAGATATGCGAAGTAATATCAGATTCGGCAAAAGTGAGAGGAACCGGTATAGCTAAACGTACTCCAGAGTATATAAAAACTAAGATCAGAAACGGAAATGCGGTCATTGCATTATCAGGGAACAGATTTGCAGGTTTTTGTTATATCGAAGTGTGGGATCATGAGAAATATGTGGTGCATTCGGGATTAATAGTGCATCCCGATTATAGAAATCAAGGACTGGCCAAAAAAATTAAAGAGTTTACGTTCAACCACTCTTTGAAAAAATATCCTACAGCCAAAGTATTTGGTATTACCACCGGATTGGCCGTGATGAAGATCAACTCAGATCTGGGATACAAACCTGTTACTTTTTCAGAATTAACAGATGATCCCAAGTTTTGGGCTGGATGTAAAACCTGTACGAATTATGATATTTTGACTGCCAAAGAACATAAAATGTGTCTATGTACCGGGATGTTGTTCGATCCGGCTAAGAAAGAAAAGAAAAAAGAAAAGTGGTTCAATAAAAAAGTGTTGAGGAGATTAAAAAATATCAAACAAACAATGCTTATAAATAGCAAAATAAAATCACTTATCCCGATTCGGGTGATAAGAGGAATAATAGATGATTCAAGATAAAAGTTACCATCAGGAAGTTAACATAAGCAACTTCCTAATAAATAATAATAAATAGCATAGCTATGGAAAAAGTAGTATTGGCATATAGCGGAGGTTTGGATACTTCATATTGTGTAAAATACCTGATTCATGAAAAGAACCTCGAGGTGCATACTATATTGGTTAACACCGGGGGGTTTTCTGAAAAAGAACTATCAGCAACCGAGCAAAGAGCATATGAATTGGGAAGTACTGACCATGTAAATAAAACGATACTGAATGAGTTTTACCAAAAAGCGATTAAATATTTGATTTTTGGGAATGTTCTGAAAAATAACACATATCCGCTTTCGGTAAGTGCAGAACGAATCTTTCAGGCGATTGAAGTGATCAACTATGCCAAAAAAATTGATGCAAAGTATATTGCACACGGCAGTACCGGGGCAGGAAACGACCAGATTCGATTTGATGTGATTTTTCAAACACTGGCTCCCGGAATTGAGATCATTACCCCCATCAGGGATTTGAAATTGTCCCGCCAGGCAGAAGTAACATATCTCGAAAAACATGGGGTGCACTACAGTTGGGAAAAAGCGCAATATTCTATCAATAAGGGAATCTGGGGAACCAGTGTAGGAGGAAAAGAAACCCTGACCTCTCATAGTGCGCTTCCAGATAATGCATATCCGAGCCAGCTTCAAAAAGAAAATGAAGAAACCATCACATTAAACTTTGAAAAAGGAGAATTAACGGGATTGGATGGTGTTAAAGATACCCCCGTAAAGAATATCCAGAAGCTGGAAGAATTGGCAAGTGCTTTTGCTATTGGTAGAGATATCCATGTGGGAGATACCATTATTGGTATTAAAGGAAGGGTAGGCTTTGAAGCTGCTGCCCCCATGGTGATCATCAAAGCACATCATTTACTGGAAAAACATGTATTGACCAAATGGCAGCAATACTGGAAGGAGCAATTAGCCAACTGGTATGGTATGTTACTGCATGAAGGTAATTATCTGGATCCCGTGATGAGAAATATTGAAGTCTTTCTTGAAGATACTCAGAAATCAGTTACCGGAGATGTAAAAGTAACGTTGAAACCGTATCACTTTACTTTGGAAGGAATCGAATCTGATTTTGATATGATGAAATCTGATTTTGGGCAGTATGGCGAAATGAATAACTCATGGACCTCTGAAGATGCCAAAGGTTTTATCAAAATCTATGGCAATGCCAATAAAATATATCACAATATAAATCCAGGAAAATTATGATAAAAGCTGGCATTATTGGAGGATCGGGATATACAGCAGGAGAATTGTTGCGATTGTTGGTGCATCATCCCGAAGTAGCATTAGATTTTGTTTATAGTACCACCAACGCAGGAGTTTCTATAGCCAAACAACATCCTGATTTGATCGCAGAGATTGATCTGAAATTTACAGATAAAGTCAATCCCAATGTGGATGTATTGTTTCTCTGCTTAGGTCACGGGAGATCAAGATCGTTTTTAGAAACCAATAGTTTTTCTGCAAATACTAAAATAATTGATTTGGGGAATGATTTCAGGTTAGAGGATGATCAACAGTTTTTAGGAAAAAATTTTGTATACGGCTTGCCCGAATTACAAAAGGAAAAGATCAAATCTGCTCAGCATATTGCTAATCCGGGATGTTTTGCAACGGCAATTCAGTTAGCATTGCTGCCATTGGCATCTGCCGGAAAGTTAACAGATGCTGTACATGTTAATGCGACCACAGGAAGCACAGGAGCAGGAGTGATGCCGGGTGAAACTACACATTTTAGCTGGAGGGATAACAATTTCTCTAGTTACAAAGTGTTTACCCATCAGCATTTGGATGAAATTGAGCAGAGTATCAAACAATTACAAAATGGTTTTGAAACTCCGATTTTCTTTATTCCGAATCGAGGGAATTTTAGCAAAGGAATTTATGCAACCATATATACTCAATATGGAGATAGTGAACAAGAAGCTATTGAATTATACAGCAATTTTTATAAGGAAGCAGAATTCACTGTAATTTCAGATTCAGCAATTCATTTAAAACAAGTAGTGAATACCAATAAATGTATCCTGCATATCTGTAAAAAACATGGGATGCTGTTGATCACGTCGGTCATAGATAATTTAATCAAAGGAGCTTCGGGACAAGCAATTCATAATATGAATTTGATGTTTGGATTGGAAGAAAAAACGGGATTAGCATTAAAAGCAAGTGCTTTCTAAACTCCCTCTCCCTCGAGGGTTAGGGTGAGGGCGTTAATACAAAACAAAAATGAACAAAATAACCATTATAGGAGGAGGAAACTTAGGTAAATCGATTATATCGGGATTGGCTAGTAGTGAACTGTTTGAAGCAAATGATATTACAGTAGTAGATAAATCTAAATATAACCTAAATGAGGTGGAAGAAAAATTAGGAGTATCTACCTCACAGCATATCGCAGCATCAATCAAAGATGTTAAATGGGTAATCCTTTGTGTGCAACCAAGACAGTTGGATGCTGTTTTAGAAGAAATCAAAGATATAGTGACCGCCGATCAGATTTTAATTTCTACCGTTACCGGAACATCAATTGCAGAAATTAATGAAGTAGTTCCTAAAAATAAAGTGATTCGTGTAATGCCCAATACAGGGGCTGCCAAAAAGCTGTCAATGACCTGTATTGCTTCCAATGAGGAGGTGAAAGAAGAATTAGATGTAGTAAAAAAAATGTTTGATACGATCGGAGAAACTTTAGTGATCGAAGAACGGTTAATGCAAGCAGCTACCGTATTAGGTGCAAGCGGCATCGCCTTTTTTCTCAGGTTTCTAAGAGCTATGATCCAGGGGGGCATCCAAATGGGATTTCATCCACACGAAGCACAAATTATTGCAGTGCAAACGGCTATTGGTGCAGCGACATTAGTTGCAGAGAATGGAACCCATCCCGAGCGTGAGATTGATAAAGTAACCACACCACAAGGATGTACCATAGAGGGATTAAATGAAATGGAGCACCGGGGGCTAAGTTCCTCGGTAATCAAAGGAGTGATGGCTTCTTATGAAAAGATAAATACAATAAAGTAAATTGTTAGTTGGTAGTGGTTAGTCGATAAAGTGATTTGATGAGAAAACAATTCCTTTCTAAATGACATTGGAGGAGGGATAGGGAGATGTTTTTATCAAAAAATAAATTATCTAAACATACGAACTCTAACGTACCCACTAAAGACTATAAAACTAAAAAAATGAAACTATTCGATGTATACCCATTATATGATGTAGAGCCGGTAAAAGCTTATGATAGCACTGTGGTTGATAAAAACGGAATCGAATATTTGGATCTATATGGGGGGCACGCCGTTATTTCTATTGGTCATTCGCATCCGCATTATGTCAAAAAATTAAAAGAGCAAGTCGAGAAAATCGGTTTTTATTCGAATGCAGTTCAAAATAGCTTGCAATCTGAATTGGCTCAAAAACTAGGAAAATTATCTGGTTATGATACCTATCAATTGTTTTTATGCAATTCGGGAGCAGAGGCCAATGAAAATGCTTTAAAACTAGCTTCTTTTCATACAGGAAAATCCAGAGTTGTGGCATTTCACAATGCTTTTCATGGCAGAACTTCGGCAGCAGTTGCAGCAACAGATAACGCCAAGATCAATTCGCCGCTAAATACTCAGCAGAGCGTCACCTTTTTGCCGTTAAACCAGATTGAGTTAGTAAAAACCCAATTAGAAAAAGGTGACGTATGTGCTGTGATCATAGAGCCTATACAGGGAGTGGGCGGATTGGATGAAGGAACAACAGATTTTTTTCAGGAGTTAGAACGAATATGTAAGCAAAATGATGTAGTGTTAATCCTCGATGAAATCCAATCCGGGTATGGTCGAAGTGGTAAATTCTTTGCACATCAATACCATCATATTACACCCGATATCATTTCTATTGCCAAAGGTATGGGTAATGGTTTTCCTGTTGGTGGAATTATGATTGCCCCGCATATTAAACCCAGCTATGGAATGTTGGGAACAACATTTGGAGGGAATCATCTGGCTTGTGCTGCAGCATTAGCGGTTTTAGAAGTAATTGAAGCAGAAAATCTTATCGATAACGCCAGATTAACAGGAGCATACTTCTTGTCTCAGGTAAGAGGGCTTTCCGGAGTACAAAAAATAAAAGGAAAAGGACTCATGCTGGGATTAGAATTTGATTTTGAAGTGGGCGAACTTCGGAAGAAACTCATTTATGACCAGCATATTTTTACAGGCGGTGCCATGAATAAAAAATTGTTACGAATACTTCCGCCACTTACCGTTGGAAAAAAAGAGATAGATCAATTTATAAAAGCATTGCAAAATGTCTTGATAGGAGAAAAAGTTTAATAATGAGTATTACATTAAACATATCACAAAGAAATTTGGTGCTGCAAAGAATGGCCGTTCTTGTAGATCATCAAAGAGAAGCAATTATCGAGGCAAATAATAAAGATTTGGCATCTTATTCAATTTCCGATAGCCATCAAGATGATAAGGCGATGTATGACCGGTTAAAAGTAGACGAATCTAAAATTGAAGGAATGCTTGCTGCACTTCAGCAATTAACAGATCAGGAAGATCCTGTTGGAGTAGAGCGATTCAGATTTACACACGATAACGGAATGCAGGTGTACAATAAAACAGCTTCCTTCGGGACCGTATTAATCATCTATGAATCCAGGCCTGATGTAACAATTGAAGCAGCCGGAATAGCTTTCAAATCCGGAAACAGAATATTGCTTAAAGGAGGAAAAGAGTCACTCAACTCTAATCTCGAAATTGTAAGGCTTTGGCATCAAGCCCTGGTAGAAAATGACATTGATAAAGATTGGGTGCAGTATCTGAACTACAATAGACAGGAAACCCGGTCCTTTTTAGAAAAACCAACGCAAAAAGTAGATCTCATCGTACCAAGAGGAGGAGAAAAGCTGATTGAGTTTGTAAAAATGCACGCAACCTGCCCGGTAATTGTGAGCGGAAGAGGGAATAACTTTGTATATGTGCATAAAGAAGCAGATCGGGCTTTGGCTTTGGATAACATTATTAATGGTAAGACAGACAAGATTTCGGCTTGTAATGCAGTCGATAAGGTGTTGATAGATAAGAACCTGCCAAATAAAGAAGGTTTTGTAAGAAATCTTATTACTGTGCTCAAAAATTATGATGTAGAAATACTAGGTGACAAATCTTTAGCTAATTATGAAGAAGTAACACCAATTTCAAATGATGCAATCTGGTATGAGGAATTTTTGGATTATAAAATTGTGATTGGTGAAATAGAAGGTTCGAATAAAGCGATTTCCAAAATCAACCAATATAGTGGCGGGCACTCGGCAGCCATTATTACCGGAAATCAGAAGGAGGCAGAGGCTTTTATGGCATCTGTAGACTGTGCAGCAGTGTATCACAACGTATCTACGCGATTTACAGATGGGTTTCAACTGGGACTAGGGGGAGAATTGGCGATAAGTACAGATAAATTACATCAAAGGGGCCCGATTGGGTTACAACACTTGGTGACAAATAAATGGTATATACATGGTGATGGACAGATCAGATAAAAAGAGGATTGTACTTAAGGTAGGTTCTAATGTCCTTACCAAAGAGACCGACCATATTTCCAGAGGTAAGATCGAGGATATAGGCAGACAGATAGTAGTATTACAAGACGAATATGAATTCGTGATTGTAAGTTCGGGTGCTATTGCTGTAGCCAAACAGTTTGTAAATCTTGAAAGCAACGGAAAGGAGATCAATATAAAACAAGCACTGGCATCTATTGGACAACCCCATCTGATGCGAATATTTCAGGAGAGTTTCAGAGACCTGGGATTGTTAACATCACAATGCTTGTTATCGTATTCAGATTTTGAAAGGGAACAATCCAAAAAGAATATCGTGAATACCATAAATGTATTGGTTGCCAATAAGTATATACCCATCATCAATGAAAATGACACGGTTGCTACAGACGAAATTCAGTTTGGCGATAATGATAAACTGGCAGCGTTAACAGCTTCATTATTAAATGCGGGGTTATTAGTAATTGCAACAAATACTGATGGAATTTGCACCAAAGAATCTGTAGAAAATAATACCTGTAAAACGATAGATGAAGTTGATGATGTTGCGTTGTTAGAAAATGAGATTGTCACTTCGGTTTCCACTCACGGAACAGGAGGGATGAGATCTAAAATCGATGCAGCCAGAATTACACAGAAAGCAAACATAGAAACCTGGATCATAAACGGATTGAAAGATAATTTTATAGTAGATGCTATTCAGGATAAAGCTTCATTTACTAGAATTAATTCAGAAAATAGAATAAAGAGAATAGAATAAAGAGAATAGAATAAAGAGATTGGAAATAAAAATGATTGCGACTTTGCGTGATGGTAAGACTAAAAAAACATGAAGAACTACTTTTCTATACAAGACATTGATTCCCTTAAAGATTGGGTAGAAGAAGCTATTGAGATGAAGAAGAACCCTTTGTCTGATAAAACTTTGGGAGTTGATAAAACGATTGGTTTATTATTTTTTAATCCCAGTTTGCGTACCCGCTTAAGTACTCAAAAAGCAGCTTTGAACCTGGGGATGAATGTAATGGTGATGAATTTTACGGGAGAAGGCTGGTCATTAGAATATGGAGATGGTACTGTAATGGATCAGAGAAATTCTGAACATGTCAAAGAAGCCGCACAAGTCGTTTCGCAGTACTGTGATGTATTGGCGATAAGAGCTTTCGCAAAACTCGAAAACAGAGAAGAGGATTATAGCGAGAAAGTGTTAAAAAACTTTATGAAGTATGCTACCATTCCGGTAGTTAATATGGAAAGTGCGACAGGCCATCCATTACAGGCATTAACAGATGCTATAACAATAACAGAACATAAAAAGACAGATAAGCCAAAGGTTGTACTATCATGGGCACCGCATCCAAAAGCCTTACCACAGGCTGTTGCAAATTCTTTTGTAAAGATGATGCAGCAAATGGATGCACATTTTGTAATTACCCATCCTATGGGATTTGAGTTAGCCAGTGAGATTACTAAAGAGGTGCCCATTGATTACAACCAGGAAAATGCATTTAAAGATGCAGATTTTATATATGTAAAGAATTGGAGTTCATACAATGATTATGGGAAAACGCTGCCAAATGATCTATCATGGAAGATTACTGAGCAAAAGATGAACATCACCAATGATGCAAAATTTATGCATTGTTTACCGGTAAGAAGAAATGTAGTAGTAGATGATGCTGTATTGGATAGCGAAAACTCTATAGTAATTGAGCAATCAAACAATAGAACATATGCAGCGCAATTAATACTTAAAAAGATTTTAGAAAGTAAATAATCCTTCCTTGAGGAGGCTGCCTGCCGGTTTATCTACCATAGCTAGGCAAAGACAGGGGTGGTCACAGGCCGGGAGCTGTTCAGTATAAGGAAAATGAAGTAAAAATGAAAAAACAAAAACTGTTAGTAGCCAAAATAGGAGGAAACATCATAGAAGATGAAAAAGCTTTAGCTTCCTTTATGGAGGATTTCTCTAAAGTTGAAGGCCCAAAAATCCTGGTTCATGGAGGTGGTAAATCTGCAACCCATCTGGCTTCTAAGCTAGGAGTAAAAACTGAAATGATTGATGGCCGTAGAATTACTTCGGCAGAAAATCTAAATATTGTGATTATGACCTATGCCGGACTAGTAAATAAAACGATTGTTTCTGGTTTGCAAAAATACACGTGTAATGCATTGGGATTAACTGGTGCAGATGCCAATGTGATTCTGGCAGAAAAAAGACCTGTGCAATGTATCGATTATGGCTATGTTGGTGATGTAGTTAAGGTAAACAGGGTAACGATCAAAGCATTTTTAGATCAGGGAATCACGCCGGTATTTTGTGCTGTTACTCACGATGCAAATGGACAGCTATTCAATACCAATGCCGATACCATAGCCTCCGAAATAGCTTCAGCCATGAGCTCCGATTATAAAGTGTCGCTATTTTACTGCTTTGAGCTAAAAGGTGTTTTAGAAGACATTGAAGATAAAGATTCGGTGATCGAGCATATTGATCTGGAGAAGTATACCGAGTTAAGAAATGCAGATATCATCGCAGACGGAATGCTACCAAAGCTTCAGAATTGTTTTGATGCCTTGCAGAAAAACGTAAGCAAGGTGCATATCGCTAATGCTGAATTTATAAAAGATAACAATACAAAACACACAACCTTGAGTCTGTGAGAGGTGAGTAATATAGTGAATGAGCCTTTGAGGGGTGAAAAAAATGAATAGTAGTGGTGATATTGTGAGTTTTAAATATAATAAGATGAAAAAGTCAAAAACTGAAAGAAAGGAATCGGTAAAACATATAGTTGTAGATCAAATAGAAAATAAACTAAATGACTCACATACTCAAAAACTAACAAACTCAGATGCTGAACAGCTAACAGATCAAGCTATAGAATTGTTACATCAATTGATAGTAACCCCATCTTTTTCATCAGAAGAAGATAAGACGGCGCTATTGATCGAGAATTGGTTTGTTGAGTATGATATTCCTTTCGAAAGAGAAAACAATAATATCTGGGCGTATAATAAGTATTTTGATGCATCCAAACGTACTATTTTATTGAACTCCCATCACGATACGGTAAAACCAAATGGCAATTATACCAATGATCCGTTTAAAGCTTTTGTAGAAGATGGAAAGTTATATGGTTTGGGTAGTAATGATGCGGGTGGATGCCTGGTTTCACTTATAGCTACATTCACGTATTTCTACAATAGAAAAGACCTGAAATACAATTTTGTGATTGTCGCTTCCGCGGAAGAAGAAAGTAGTGGCCCTCTTGGATTAAAAAGTGTTTTGAAGTATCTCAAAAATGTTGAATTTGCCATCGTGGGCGAACCAACCTTAATGCAATTAGCAGTTGCTGAAAAAGGGTTGTTGGTGTTGGATGTATCCATAAAAGGAACAGCAAGTCATGCGGCGCACCCAAATGATGATAATGCAATATATAATGCAGTAAAAGTGATGCAATGGTTTGAAGCATATGAATTTGAAAAAGAATCTAAAACCCTCGGTAATGTAAAAATGACCGTCACTCAGATCAATGCAGGAAATCAACATAATGTAGTGCCCTCCCATTGTGATGTAGTGGTAGATATCAGGGTAAATGACGCATATCGAAATGAAGAGGTCGTAGAAATTGTGAAAAAAGCAATGCCAGATCATGTTGAAGTGAGACCAAGGTCGTTGCATTTAGGATCATCTTCAATACCAATGGATCATCCTATTGTAAAATCCGGAATTAATTTGGGAAGAACCACGTATGGATCACCAACGCTGTCAGATCAATCGGTATTGAGTTGTCCTTCATTAAAATTAGGACCGGGAGACTCTACCAGATCACATGCTGCAAATGAGTTTATTTATGTAGAGGAGATTGGAGAAGGGATAGATTTGTATATAAAGATTTTGGAAGGAATTGTTTAAAAAGAATAGAACGAATTGATATGAAACTCTGGGATAAAGGATTACCAACAGATCAAAAGATAGATATGTTTACCGTGGGAAACGACAGGCAGCTGGATTTGGTTATTGCCAAGTATGATATAAAAGCAACATTGGCGCACGCAAAAATGTTACACAAGATAGAATTGCTTTCCGATAAAGATATCGCCGAGATCAAAAAAGAACTCAATAATCTGACAAAGGAGATTGAAAGTGGCACATTTATCATCGAAGATCAATTTGAAGATGTACATTCTAAAATTGAGTTTGAATTAACCCAACGTATCGGAGATGCAGGTAAACGAATTCATACCGCAAGGTCACGTAACGATCAGGTGTTGGTAGCAATGCATCTGTATCTGAAAGATGAATTATCACAAATCAAATCTCTGGTCAAAGAATTATCTCAGAATTTAGTAACCAGTGCAGAAAAATATAAAGACGTATTACTACCTGGGTATACGCATTTACAGATTGCCATGCCGTCTTCTTTTGGGCTTTGGTTTTCTGCGTATGCCGAAAGCTTTGTCGATGATCTGTATTTTGTAAACGCAGCGTTAAAAGTTGTGGATCAGAACCCTTTGGGTAGTGCAGCAGGATATGGCAGCTCATTTCCTATCGATCGTGAGTTTACCACAAAAGAGTTAGGGTTCGAAGCCTTAAAATACAATGTGATAGCCGCACAGATGAGTCGGGGTAAATCTGAAAAATCAACTGCTTTTGCCATGAGTAGCGTAGCTGGTACATTATCCAAGTTGGCGATGGATGTGTGTTTGTATATGAGTCAGAACTTTGATTTTATGAGTATCCCTTCAGAATTCACGACAGGATCTAGTATTATGCCGCATAAAAAAAATCCAGATGTGTTTGAATTGATTAGAGGAAAGTGTAATAAAATTCAGGCACTGCCTTATGAATTGAGTCTTTTGACCAATAATTTACCAAGTGGATATCATCGGGATCTGCAATTGCTAAAAGAAGGAGTTGTACCCGCTATTCAGGATTTGAAAGCTTCTTTAGAAATGGCAATGTATGCGTTGAAAAGCGTTACGGTAAATGAACATATTCTGGAGGATGACAAGTACGATTATTTATTCAGTGTAGATACGTTGAATGCATTGGTGATGCAAGGCATGTCGTTTAGAGACGCCTATATGAAAATCGGTTTAGATATCGAAAACGGAACCTATCAACCTGAAAAGAACACAAAACATAGTCATATTGGAAGTATCAATAATTTGTGTCTTAATGATATCAGGAAAAAGTTAGATTTGGTATAGTTATTTGTCATTTCAATATAAGCTGAATCCATTTTAAGTAAAAAGGTGAGAATAGTAAAGGAGGAATATAAAAATATGTAAGAAAAGCTGAAGCCAGTTTAATTGAGTGTAAGTTGAGTTAGTTTAATTTTTTAGTTTCAGCCTAGACCCTCAGCGGAGTTGTTAACCGCTGAGGGTTGTTTTTTAAAGATTTTCTTTATTGGCCAGGTTTCGAAAACTTATACAATTGAAGTGATTTAAACTTTTTTGCCTACTGAGACTAGGTAGAATTGAAACGAAAAATTTAAATCACTTCAATTGCAAAAAAGACTATATTTAATCTGAGTTTATTATATGATATCCAAAAAATGAAAATCACCTGTTTCGGAGAAGTGCTTTGGGATATATTTCCAGAACACAAAAAGATTGGTGGAGCGCCTCTTAATGTGGCATTAAGGCTACATTCAATGGGAGTAGATTCATCGATCATTACCAGAATTGGCAATGATGATCTGGGAAGAAACATTATGAATTATGTCAAAAGACAAGGGTTGCCATTACATACTTTTCAGATAGACAATCATCATAAAACAGGAGAAGTTGTGGTGTCTTTGGATAAAGAAGGTACTGCCTCCTATGAAATCAGCCGCCCGGTAGCCTGGGATTTCATAGAAAAGACAGAAGTTATTGTAGAAGAAGTACAACAAGTTGATGCAATGATCTTCGGGAGTCTGGCCAGTAGAAATGAAGTTTCTAAAAACACGTTACTTCAGTTATTGGACATCGCTAAATTTAAGATTTTGGATGTGAATCTACGACCTCCTCATTATGATGCAAAGTTACTTTCTGTAGTGATGAAGAAAGCCGATTTTATAAAATTGAATGATGAAGAACTGGAAGAAATCTGTACTGCATTCGCTATTGAAACAGAAACTTTAGAAGATCAGGTAAAAGCAATCGCAGCATATACCAACACAAATCAAATCTGTATTACCAAAGGAGGAAAAGGCGCTACCTTGCTTTATAATGACGTCTTTTATAATAATAAGGGCTATAAAGTAAAAGTTGTAGATACTGTAGGAGCCGGGGATTCTTTTTTAGCGACTCTGATTTCCGGATTACTTCATGGCGATCTTCCACAGATAGCAATTGATAATGCTTGTGCAATGGGAGCTATGGTAGCAGGCAGTAAAGGAGCTAATCCAATTTTTTCAAAAGAACAGGTATTAGATTTTATAAAAAACCAGGAGTAGGGTGTTGCCGTGATATAATTTTAAAATGCTATCTTTAATACGACATACAATCACTTTATTTATAGGCATGGCAAGAAAGAAAATAAACCGCCGACAGGCAGTCAAAAATATATCGCTTAGCATTGGTGCTATTGGTTTAAGCGGATCTGTAGCTGCAAGTTGTGTTAAGGATAAAAAAGAGAAGGTTTCTGATGCTTTTCAGAAAGATTTAAAAGGAAATATACATCATTCTGCCTGCAGGTGGTGTTATCAAAAAATCCCATTACCAGAATTTGCAGAAAAAGGCAAAGAAATAGGCCTTAAAGCAATTGATCTGCTAAAACCAGATGAATGGAAAACTATAACAGATAAAGGGCTCGATTGTTCTCTGGCGACAGACACTTTTGCGAGTATCACCGATGGGTTTAATGATCCAAAAAACCATGAAAAGCTGCAAAAACAATATCATAAGCTCATCTCTGAAGCTTCTCATGCAGGAATAAAACAAGTGATCGTTTTCTCGGGCAATCGCAATAGTATTTCTAATGAGTATGGTTTGGAGCATTGCGCTGTTGGACTAGACGCATTAGTAAAACATGCAGAAAAAAATAAGGTAACCCTAATCATGGAATTGCTCAATAGTAAGGTAGATCATAAAGATTATCAATGTGATCATACCTCCTGGGGTGTTTCTTTGGTCGACAAAATAGGCTCACCCAACTTTAAATTATTGTATGATATTTATCATATGCAAATCATGGAAGGAGATATCATTGCTACTATAAAAAAATACAGTGATTATATTGCTCACTACCATACCGGTGGTGTTCCGGGTAGAAATGAGATCAATGATACGCAGGAGCTTAATTACCCGGCAATTATGCAGGCCATTCATGCTACAGGCTTTAAGGGATATGTCGCTCAGGAATTTATCCCTACATACGATGATAAGCTGAAAGCGCTAAAAGAAGGAATTACAATTTGTGATATATAAGCTGTTAAGGAACCAGGGCTTTTAAATCATCAACAACATTGATATCATGTCTTAGGCTTGCATAGAGAATGAATAAAATGAAAATAGCTATGGTAAAACCAAGCAGTGCTCCATTTTTATTACTGGCAGAGAATTTTTTAGAGGTTTTTAGGTATGCTTGAGAAAGCTTTTTGGTGTATTTGGTAACCAAGCCAAAAGCTGGTGCAAAAATAAGCACTACAATTGCCATATCTATAAGTACCAGCAAATATCCTTGCTGATCTACATGTTTTTTTACATATTTAATGATATGCTCATTAATTAAGGCAGCACATAGTACCGCAACTGCATAGATAGCGTATTGAGTAATTTTTTTATTATTCATAGAGCCTAAAACTACTATTTTTCTTCTAAAATGAAAAGGTTGATAAAAAGGATCGGACTAAAATTGAAGTTCCGAAACAAGAAAACGTACCTGAACTTTATTTTATTGTGTTTTTTGATAATGAATACAATAAAAATTTAAGATTATTTTTACAGTTATTTAGTAAATAATAAAGTTTAATTAACAATTTTAACGCTAAAATACTATATTTATGCAAAATAAGTATACATGAAAATTGAAACATGCCCCAATTGTGGTTCAGGAGAATACATAAAGAGCGGAGTTGTAAATAACAGGCAACGATACAAGTGCAAATCCTGTAGTTATTTTTTCTCTGTAAATAAGATCGGAAAGAAGATTGATGACTACTACGTGAACAAGGCGCTTCAGCTATATCTAGAGGGACTAACCTACAGAGAAATCGAACGCATATTGGGGATTTCTCACGTAAGTATTATGAACTGGGTAAAGAAATATAACATCAAAAGACCATTCAATTCTAATTACCATCCAACATACAAAATACTAAATGCTCCAGAGCTGTCAACATATTTTCAGGAGGTGAAAAATTTATCGGGAGCAGGCGTAGTGGTGACCGAGCTTGGGGATAAATTTATGCTTATAAAATGGGAACGTTTCAGAGATTAAATATAATAAATTAACAAAAAAGTATAGTATTTTTTTCTTAACTCATAGTTTTTAAGAGCTTCGTAGAGCACACAATATTGATTTTATACTAATCTAATCTATAAAAGCTCTATGAGAAAACAAGTAATACTATTGTTGGGTTTAGTAATTTTTACTTTACAATATACGTACTCACAGGGTTCACCTGATTATACGGGGGGACTTAAAGTGAAACTCAATGAAGAAGGCTCAAAATATTTCAGGATTATTTCCTGGGCACAGTTTTGGGCAAGATACCAGGATGAGGTACCAGATGATGTTAGCAATACAAGCATGAGCATTCGCAGAGCTCGTATTCTGACCTATGCACAAATCAACAAAGATTTCTTAATCCTCACTCATTTTGGGTTGAATAGCCTGAATGCAGATAACCAAAGTCCTCTTGGTAAAGGAGAAAGCGCTCAACTATTCTTTCATGGTATTTGGGCACAATACAGTTTGGGTGCAAATCATTCTATTGGCGGTGGTTTGCATTATTGGAATGGTATTTCCCGCCTTAACAACCAGAGTACTCTCAATATTATGACGCTTGATAACAACCGGCAATCCTGGGCAACCATCGGATTATCAGATCAGTTTGCACGTCATATTGGGATTTATGCCAAAGGGGCTTTCGGGAAACTTCAATATCGCGTTTCTATAAACGAATCTGTAACCAATAACCTTCAGGAAGGCACAGCAGCTCCGATAGCAGATGAACCGGCAATATATGCGGGGAGGCGTTTATTAGGGTCTAAAGATGCCGGGAAAAACTTTGCCGGATATTTTGACTACAACTTCCTTGATCAGGAATCCAACTTTTTGCCTTATAAAGTAGGTTCTTACATCGGTGGTAAAAAGATCTTCAATGTAGGAGCAGGGTTTTTCTTTCACCCTAGTGGAAGTGTGATCGCTAATGATGATGGTACTTTGGAAGGTGAAGATGTAGCAATTTTTGCTGTAGATGCTTTTTATGACGCCCCACTTGGAGAAAATGGCTCGGCTATTACAGCCTATGCTACCTATCAAAATAATGATTATGGAGAAAACTACACTTTAGGTCAGACCTATGAAACCGGTTCTATGATCTATGGCCATGTGGGATATGTGATTCCTAACGATAACAAAAAGACCAAGTTTCAGCCGTATGCTTCATTCAATACACGATCTATCGATGCAATTGATGATAATGCAACGACTTTTGGAGTAGGAGCCAATGCCTATTTTAGCGGCCATAATTCTAAGCTTACCATAGAATATCTAAACACAAAATATGGGGATAACGATGCTCAAAGTTTTGTTACCTTACAAGCAATGATTTATTTATAAAAAGTAAAAAGTTATGACAGATAAACAAAATGCAGTAGCCTATTGGAAAGAAAACCTTAAATACCTGGTTGTTCTTTTAACAATTTGGTTTTTAGTTTCCTACGGAGCAGGAATACTATTCAAAGATGCTCTTAATAATATTAGGTTAGGAGGATTCAAGCTGGGATTCTGGTTTGCACAACAAGGCTCGATATACACATTTGTAATACTCATTTTTGTGTATGTACGATTGATGAATAAACTGGATAAAAAATACGGTTACGATGAGTAATCTTAATACTAACCAAAAAAATATATTATTATGAGCGTTCAAACATGGACATGGATTTTAGTAGGGATTACTTTTACCTTGTATTTTGGGATTGCTATTTGGGCCAGAGCAGGTTCAACAAAAGAATTTTATGTAGCAGGAGGAGGAGTTTCTCCATTAGCTAATGGTATGGCCACTGCAGCAGACTGGATGAGTGCAGCGTCATTTATCTCGATGGCAGGGCTCATCTCATTTATGGGATATGACGGTTCGGTCTTTTTAATGGGATGGACCGGCGGATATGTACTGCTGGCATTACTGCTGGCACCTTATTTAAGGAAATTCGGGAAGTTTACTGTACCCGACTTTATAGGAGACAGGTATTATTCTAATACAGCAAGAACGGTAGCTGTGATTTGTGCACTTATTGTATCATTTACTTACGTTGCCGGCCAAATGAGGGGTGTTGGAATCGTATTTTCACAATTTCTACAGGTAGATATTAATCTGGGAGTAATTATCGGTATGGCTGTGGTGTTGGTGTTTGCTTTCTTAGGAGGAATGAAAGGAATCACCTACACTCAGGTAGCGCAGTACTGCGTTTTGATATTTGCCTTTATGGTTCCGGCTTTTTTCATTTCAATGCAAATGACAGGAAATATAATTCCACAAATAGGAATGGGAGGCACGGTCGAAGATGGAACATATTTGCTGGAAAAATTAGATACATTGCACACACAATTAGGATTTAATGAATATACCGATGGGTCTAAATCTACCTGGGATGTTTTTGCAATTACCCTGGCGCTTATGGTGGGTACTGCCGGATTACCACATGTAATCGTACGATTTTTTACGGTGCCCAAAGTAAAAGATGCCCGTAAATCTGCAGGCCTGGCGTTATTATTCATTGCAATTTTATATACAACAGCTCCGGCAATTGCGGTTTTCGCCAGAACCAATCTAATCGAGACTGTAAGCAATACCAAATATGAAGCTGTACCAGAATGGTTCAAAAACTGGGAAAATACAGGATTAATTGCCTGGTCTGATAAGAACAACGATGGTAAAATTCAGTATGTACATGGTAATGCAATGAATGGAAAACCAGCGTATATGGATCAAAGAGGAAAATATGGAGAACGCCTGGTATCCAATGCCACTGATTCTGCCAATGAATTATATGTGGATAGAGATATTATGGTATTGGCCAATCCCGAAATTGCAAATCTGCCAAATTGGGTCATCGCTTTAGTAGCAGCAGGAGGATTGGCTGCAGCTTTATCTACAGCAGCAGGATTATTATTAGTAATCTCTACTTCAATTTCACACGATTTAATCAAAAAGCAAATCAAACCAAACATCTCAGAAAAAGGAGAACTTTGGGCAGCGCGTATCAGTATATTGTTTGCTATTATCATTGCCGGATTATTTGGTATTTATCCGCCAGGGTTTGTGGCTGCGGTCGTCGCATTGGCCTTTGGTTTGGCAGCAGCATCATTCTTTCCGGCCATTATACTGGGTATTTTTGATAAGAGAATGAACAGACAAGGCGCAGTAACAGGTATGATCGTAGGAATAACCTTAATGTTGTTTTATATGATCAGATATAAAACCGGATTAATAGGAGTAATGGAACCAAGACCGGCAAGTGAGTGGTGGTTTGGCACTTCTCCCGAAGGATTTGGTACTATAGCCATGATTGTAAATGTAATCATCTCTGTGGTAGTATCGAGAATAACTGCTCCACCACCAGAAAGTGTACAAGAGATTGTAGAACATATCAGAATCCCGAGTGGAGCGGGAGAAGCGTCTTCACATTAGTTTTTAATTTAGAAGAATACGGTGCTGTACAGTGTGTATGGCACCGTTTTTTTCCTAACTTTATGAGATTAATAATCAGAGATGAAACAAGCATTAAGAAATTTTAAAAATATCTTCATAAAAGGAGATGTTTAAAATTCCTGCCGACAGGGCAGGTTTTATAATTACTAAAATTTAAATGTGTGAAAAAAAGGCATCAACAAAAGCTTATCGTATTGTCCATTGCACTGTTTTTGCTCTGGAATGTTCCCTTGGTGCTTATTTTTGATCATTCTGGCGAAATTTTTGGGTTTCCAAGTATTTATTTTTTTATTTTCCTGATCTGGATCATCGCTGTGATTATATCGTTTGTCATTTTACGCAGGTATTATGAATAATTATCTTCTAATATCTATCATTGTTGCCTATCTGGCCTGTTTGTTTTTAATCGCCTTTTGGGCAGAGAAAAATTCAAAAAGTAAATGGGTCAACAATCCTTATATCTATGTGCTGTCTCTTGCAGTATATTGCTCTGCTTGGACCTACTATGGTAGTGTAGGTATTGCTTCACAGTCGGGGATTAGTTTTTTAACGATATATTTAGGACCAGTGATTTCTTTACCTTTATGGATCCTGGTGATGCGCAAGATCATTAGAATTTCTAAACAGCACAAAATATCTAGTATTGCCGATTTTATTTCCTTGCGATATGGCAATAATCGCTTTCTGGGAGCATTGGTCACCATGATCTGCGTATTTGCTATTGTACCGTATATTTCTTTACAGTTAAAAGCCATTTCAGAAACTTTTGAGATCATTACCGATGAAACCAGTTATGTTTCTACTTCTGTGTTAGACGACTCTACTTTTTATATAGCCGTATTATTGGCAGTCTTTGTAGCTTTTTTTGGTACCCAGGCAACAGATGCTTCACAACGCCGAAAAGGAATTATGACCACGGTAGCCGTAGAATCCATCTTAAAACTTACTTTCTTTTTAATTATAGGTATATATGTAACCTTCTTTTTATTTGATGGTACTACAGATATATATCAAAAAGCATCACAGATGGATAATTTTAAAGAGATTACTTCTTTTAATGGATTAGAGGCTGGATTTAATTGGTTGTTTACCATAATGCTTTCTTTCTTTGCCATCTTTTTACTACCCAGGCAGTTTCATGTGGCCGTGGTAGAAAATGATCGGGAACGATACCTGAAAAAAGCAATTTGGGTATTCCCCTTATACCTGTTATTGTTTAATGTTTTTGTGATTTTTATCGCCTGGGGCGGAAACTTAACATTAACTGGTGATGTGAACCAGGATTATTATACACTGCTTTTACCACTTCAGAATAATAATGTGGTATTAGCCATGCTGGTCTTTCTGGGAGGGTTTTCTGCAGTGATCTCTATGGTGGTTGTTTCTACCCTGGCTTTGTCGACCATGGTAAGTAATAACCTGATCATTCCCTATGGTTTTCTGGATAAGTTTATCAAAGGAAACCCCGAGAAAAACGCCAACTATATAAAAAATATCCGTAGGATATCGATCTTTTCACTTATCATTATCGCATATTTCTTCTATGTCAATTTCTCTTATGAATTATCACTATTCTCTATAGGGCTTATTTCTTTTGCAGTGATTGCACAGTTAGCACCTTCCTTTTTTATAGGACTTTTCTGGAACAGAGGATCTGCCAAAGCAGCCAAAATTGGAATGATCATCGGGGTTTTGGTGGTGAGCTATACCTTAATCCTGCCTTTTATTGTAAATGTTCTTACCGACAGTACCTCATTTGTAGCCTATGGATTATTTGGAATCGCCTTGTTGAAACCATATGCGCTTTTTGGTATTGATTTTCTAAGCCCGGAGGCACATGCCTTTTTCTGGAGTATGCTCCTGAATACCTTTAGCTTTTTAACCTTTTCATTGCTTTCTAAAGGGAATTACAGAGAACGTAATTATGCCGAAATGTTTATAAATAGCAGCAATTATACCAACCTGCAGGAAGGGGCTTTTGTCTGGAAAGGAGAAGCCTATGTTTCTGATATCCGAAATGTATTGACCCGTTTTCTGGGAGAAGAACGCACAGAACGGGCTTTGAATCTTTTTAATCTGAAATATAAAGTTTCTAAAGAAGAAGAAATGGCCGATGCCAGGCTCATTAATTTTTCCGAAAAACTACTTACCGGAAGCATTGGCAGTGCATCTGCCAGAATATTGATAGGCAGCGTTGCCAAAGAGCAACCCGTAAGTTTATTAGAAGTCTTAAAAATTTTAGAAGAATCCAAAGAAACCATAGCCACCAACAAAGTGTTAAAAGAAAAATCAGAAGAGCTTACCAGGCTTACCGAGCAATTAAAAACAGCTAATAGTGAACTATTGAAACAAGATCGCTTAAAAGATGAATTTCTCGATACGGTAGCCCATGAGCTAAAAACCCCTATTACTTCTATCAAAGCAGCATCAGAAGTGTTGACCGATGGCAATGATATGCCACAGGGACTTAGGAATCAATTCTTGGATAATATTGTTACCGATGCAGATCGTTTAGCAAGACTCATTCACAATATCCTGGATCTCGAAAAACTTTCTGGAGGAAGAGAACAACTGGAGATACAGCATAATCAGATAAACAACACAATCAAAAAAGCGGTTGATGGTATTTATCAAATGGCCCATAATAAAGGAGTACATGTGATACATCAAAACGGGTATGAAATTAAAGCCAGGTATGATGAGGATCGCATGTTGCAGGTATTGACCAATTTGCTTTCTAATGCTTTAAAATTTACAGAACCTGATACAGGAATTATCACCATTGTTGCACAGGAAAAGAAAAATGCTATTCAAGTGGCTGTAGAAGATAACGGAAAAGGAGTCCCAAAAGAAGACGTTCTCTATGTTTTTGACAAGTTTTACCAATCCAAACACCAGAATATCAAAAAACCCATGGGCAGTGGTCTGGGATTGGCGATTAGCAGAAAAATTATCGAAAGCCACCAGGGAAAGATATGGGTAGATAAAAAATATATAAAAGGAGCACGGTTTGTGTTCACTATACCGAAATGAAAAATATGGCCTTATTACCAATAAAACTGAAACTCTTAAACCTATGAAAAAGATTCTAATTGTAGACGATGAACCAAACATTGTAATGTCACTCGAATATACTTTTAAGAAAAAGAATTTTGATGTATTTATAGCCCGGGACGGAGGAGAAGCCTTGCAGATTGCCGAAGATATCATACCAGATGTTGTGCTTCTGGATATTATGATGCCCAATGTGGATGGTTATGAAACACTAAGGCAAATAAAAAACAACGAAAAACTCAAAAATACCAAAGTGGTATTTCTCTCGGCAAAAAACAAAGCAGCAGATATTGAAAAAGGACTGAAACTGGGAGCAGATAAATATCTCACAAAACCATTTTCGGTTAAGAAATTGGTTTCAGAAATAAATGAACTTATTAATTAATTAAACAGATGTAGACAGATGAAACTTCGATTAAATCCTTTAGCATCAGATATATGTATATGTATCTATGCAGTCGTTTCGCTATACCTTCGTTTTAAACTCGAAAACGAAACACCGATTAGTGCTTTGAATTCTGTAGTTATCGGGGTATGTTTTGTAGTGATCCTTTGGGTGCTTATCAAATTAAAAGTACTAAACCCCAACTGGTTTGGATTGTTTAAAACCAAAAAACCCAGAGCATAATAAATTAAACGAATAGTGCATAATAAATTAAAACGTAAAACCACCAATAATGAGTAATTATCACATAAAACATCTGGAAGAATACTTTCAGGTATATCGTAAATCAGTTCGTAATCCCGAGGTATTTTGGGGGGAAGTAGCAGAAGAGCATTTCTTGTGGAGAAAGAAATGGGACAAAGTACTGGATTGGGATTTTACCAAACCGGAAGTGAAATGGTTTGAGGGGGCCAAATTGAATATCACCGAAAACTGTATAGACCGGCATCTGTATGTGCGTGGAGAGAAAACAGCTATTTTATTCGAACCTAACAATCCCGAAGAACCCGCCGAGCATATTACCTATAAACAGCTGCATGAGCGAGTATGTAAATTTGCCAATGTACTGAAGAGTAATGGTATAAAAAAAGGGGATAGGGTGTGTATTTATCTTCCTATGATTCCAGAATTGGCGATATCGGTATTGGCCTGTGCACGTATAGGAGCCGTTCATTCAGTGGTTTTTGCAGGATTTTCTGCTACAGCTTTAGCTACCAGAATCAATGATTGCGAAGCCAAAATGGTGATCACCTCAGATGGATCGTATCGTGGATCTAAGAGTATAGATCTTAAAGGGATTGTAGATGAAGCGGTGGAGCAATGCCCGGGGATTAAAACCGTACTGGTAGCAAAACGTATTGATTCAGACATTACAATGAAGCCAGGTAGAGATCATTGGCTTCAACCATTGCTGGATGAAGCGTATAGTGACTGTACTCCCGAAATTATGGATGCCGAAGACCCCTTGTTTATTCTGTATACTTCCGGCTCGACCGGAAAACCAAAAGGAATGATGCATACCACCGGCGGGTATATGGTGTATACTGCATATACTTTTAAAAATGTTTTTCAATATCAGGAGAATGATATCTATTGGTGTACTGCAGATATCGGCTGGATCACCGGGCATTCTTATATTGTGTACGGGCCTCTGGCTAATGGAGCCACCACAGTGATGTTTGAAGGAGTACCAACCTATCCCGATTATGGACGATTTTGGGATATCGTACAGAAGCATAAAATTACACAATTCTATACAGCGCCTACGGCGATCAGGGCATTGGCCAAAGAGAACCTTGATTTTGTGACCGAGTATGACTTATCAAGTTTAAAAGTATTGGGAACGGTAGGAGAACCTATCAATGAGGAAGCCTGGCACTGGTATAACGATCATGTAGGTGAAAAAAAGTGCCCGATTGTCGATACCTGGTGGCAAACTGAGACCGGCGGTATTCTGATCTCTCCGATTCCTTTTGCTACACCCACAAAACCAACCTATGCTACCTTACCCATGCCGGGCATACAACCTGCACTAATGGATGAAAAAGGGGAAGAGATCAAAGGCAATCAGGTAGAAGGTCGATTGTGTATCAAGTTCCCATGGCCATCGATGGCACGCACCATCTGGGGCAATCATGAGCGCTACAGAGATACATACTTTTCGGCATTCGAAAATAAATACTTTACCGGGGATGGCGCTTTACGGGATGAGGTAGGATATTACCGAATCACCGGTAGGGTAGACGATGTGATCATTGTATCTGGACATAACCTGGGAACTGCTCCAATCGAAGATGCTATCAATGAACATCCTGCTGTGGCAGAATCTGCCATTGTAGGTTTCCCACATGATATCAAAGGAAATGCACTGTACGGATTTATTATTTTAAAGGAAACCGGTGAATCCCGTGATCGCGATAATCTTACCAAAGAGGTAAATCAACAAATTACCGACCGTATCGGGCCCATAGCCAAGCTGGATAAAATACAATTTGTACCAGGGTTGCCTAAAACCCGTAGTGGTAAGATCATGCGACGTATCCTGCGTAAAATCGCATCAAAAGATACCAGCAATCTTGGGGATACCAGTACATTGCTGAACCCAGAGGTGGTACAGGAGATTATGGATAAGGCGTTGTAAGGTCACTTTTTGAGCTCTGCGAAGTTTGTAACTTCGCAGCAAATTTAGCTTACAACTTCGTAATAAACATACGATAGATTACTTTTTTATGTACCTTTCAGAGTATGGAAACTGATGGTTATAAAATAAGAGAACAGTAAAAGCCGCATTTTGGTATCCAAAACCTGACCAGGTCTTTTTCTATGTCATATGATGCAATTTTATAACACATGTCCCATGTTTTACATTTTTCTTTGTTTTTAAGAGAAATTATACAAAATTGCACCAAAAGAAGTAGTTATGGGCATGGATATCGATTTATATGTAGAGTGGATCCCTTTTAAAAAAGACCCTCCATTTCACAAGAATTTTGATGTCGATGCCATACAGGTTTTTGGTGGTGACAGAATTTATGTAGCAAGAGATTATCGTTTGTTCTCCTGTTTATCGGGTCGAAGCGGGAGTGATGACCCTTTGTATGCACCCAGAGGGCTTCCTGCCAATATCTCTTTGGATCTATTGCCCTTTTTGGCGCAACCTATTGAGGGAAACCAGGCTTTGATCGAAAAGGAGTTGGGACTCTATGACCTGCAATACATCTCAAAAAACAAAGCACAGCAATTAACCAATATTCTTCACGGGAACCAAAAATTTGTCAATCTGCAAATACATGAGCAGCTATATGACAAACTATTTATTACCAACAATGGTTATGATCATAGTTATCTGTATTATGAAGAGATCTTAAGAGCATTAACATATGCTGGATTAACTCCTGATGATTGCGATGGCACTTTTAAAGTCGTTCTGGAACTCCTAAAAAGTATCGACTCAGAATTTGGTGCCAATAAGTCGAGAATCGTATTTTGTTTTGATGAATAATGTTAGCGCGTAACTATATTGTCTATACCCTTGTAAGAATTAGGACTCCGGTTTTATATTTTTCCTCTATTTTTGATGAAAAACCAATAAAAGAAATTGCTCACAGAAATGTGTAAGCCTAAACCAAAAACCTATGAACCTTGAATCTATTAAAAACAAGCTGCAATCAAAGTCCATCTATCTGTCAGAAGCACCCATATTTGAAAAACCAACAGTGATCGGGTATGAAAAGAAATTCAGATGGCGATGGATGGCCACGCAGTTAAACACCTTTATCGTTGCCACCGATTTTGGAGATGAGAATATTACTATAAAGCTACTTGAAGAGCATTTGACCACATCGTTCCGCTTTGCGAAAAAAAATTATACAGGATGGCCAAGGGGGTTGCAATCGGGATTAGCAGTAATCTCCATAGTGATTTCTTCTCATATAGAAGAAGCTTCCAAGGAGTATTGTCTACAATTAAAATCAGGTAAAAAATGGGCAGGTTTTAGCATTCCCGTGACCATTAATACTTCGACCAATGAGATGTATCATTTCAAAAAAAGCCCGATTTGGGGTATGATCTATTATCCGTATTTTAAAAAAATGATTGCCTGGCTGAAATAGTGGTACATGCTATTCTGACAATAAAATCACTTGTATCATTAACAGTTCTTCATACATTCAACAATATCCCTCAAAGGTTTCAGGGTGTCCCTGCAGGTTGAACTATACTTCCTGCAGGTTCAATGATATTCCTTGCACCTTCATATATACGAAGACTCCCAAAACAGATGCGGGGATTGGCTATAGCGGGGATTTATCGTTTTTTATGCCGGCTTGCATACCCCTTAAACCGTTCGGTATGTTTTTTTAAACACATATTTACCGGCTGCCTGTATCTCGTCTGCTGCTTCTTTCAGGTGGGTAAGCCTTATCACGTATTACCTTGGCCAGAGAGTTTTCCTGGGTAGCTCCGATGGTTTTGGAAGTGCATGCAGCGTGTTGTTTTCCTTAAATTAAGAATCGCCCTTTATCTAAAGAGAGGGGCTTTTTTGTTTTAGTCAGGCCGCTTACCCTCTTTTGAAACAAATTTTTACCTACATTTGTGCTGGCTTTAGGGGTATTCTGAAAAGAATTGAGATAGTCCCTTTGAACCTGATCCGGTTGATACTGGCGTAGGGAAAAGTCGGAAAATATTTTTTCTGTCTGTCATCACCCTTTCCGAAGGGCTCTTTAGCTATTATTTTTAAATCAAATACTATCATGAAAGAGTTACTCTGGCAGCATATTATTAATGTTCGCAAACAATCCCCTTTAGTACAAAATATCACTAATTATGTAGTGATGAACAACACGGCAAATGCCTTGCTGGCAATTGGAGCTTCTCCGATTATGGCGCATGCCCATTCTGAAATAAAGCAGATGATAGCAATTTCTGAATCATTGGTGGTAAACATAGGCACATTGGATGAATACTGGGAGACATTAATGGTATCTGCCATTAATGAAGCAAACAACTTACATAAACCCTGGGTGCTGGATCCTGTAGGAGCAGGGGCCACGCTATATAGAGATGAGGTTTTAGAAAAAATGGTTTCTTTACGGCCAACGGTTATAAGAGGGAATGCTTCAGAAATAGTAGCACTCGCAAAATGCAACAAAACTCATACAAAAGGCGTAGATAGTACCTTGCAAAGTGAAGCAGCCATCATTGCCGCAAAATCCCTGAATCAACAATACGGATCGGTAGTTTGTATCTCTGGCGAAACGGATATTGTGTGCAGTGATAAAAAACTGCTACTGCTATCAAATGGCGATGCTATGATGACCAGGGTAACCGGTTTAGGATGTTCGGCTACTGCGGTTATCGGCGCATTTATTGCGGTTATTGATAATCGTTTGGAAGCTGTTGCAGCAGCCATGGCACTCTTCGGCATTGCCGGAGAAATAGCAGCAAAAAATGTAATGGGCCCAGGCAGTTTACAAGTTCAGTTACTGGATAAATTATATAATATTACCGAAACAGAATTCTATGAAAGCTTAAAAATAACCATGCAATAATGGATCGTTCTGCTTTCCCATTCCGGTTGTATTTGGTAATATCTGAAGCTACTTGCCATGGTAAAGACTTTGTTGCGGTATGTGAAGCTGCGATACAAGGAGGTGTTGATTTGGTACAATTGCGGGAAAAAGATATCGATACCCCAGAATTTCTAATAAAAGCTTTTCGCTTGCAAGAGATGCTGGCTCGTTATGATGTACCACTTATCATCAATGACAACCTGGAAGTAGCAAAACAATCAAGTGCTTATGGTATTCATGTGGGAAATAATGATTTACCACCGATAAAAATTCGCTCTGGTTGGGAAGCATGCAAACTTTTAGGATATTCTGTAGAGTACAAAAAACAAGTATTCAATCAACAAACGGTAGCTGCCGATTATCTTGGCATCAGTCCTGTTTTTAAGACCCTCACCAAACAAGATACTGTAACAGAATGGGGCTTAAAAGGCATCCGTGACCTACGTTTGGCTACCGATAAACCTCTGGTTGCCATAGGCAATATGAATGTATCTAATGCGTATGAGGTAATAAAAGCAGGGGCCAATTGTATTGCGGTGGTATCTGCTATTTGTCGGGCAGCAAACCCGGCAGAAGCAGCATATGAGATAAGAAATCAAATAGAAAAAGCAGTATGATGAAAAAACAATATAAATACCCCTCTGTAGTAACCATTGCGGGATTTGATGGAAGTGGAGGAGCCGGTATTCAGGCTGATATGAAAACCATATCGGCTTTAGGGTGTTATGCAACTTCAGTATTAACGGCACTTCCTGTGCAAAACACCTGTGGCGTAAAATCCATTTACCCAATTCCCGTTGAGGTTGTCGAAGAACAACTCCATACGATTCTTGAAGATATTTTTCCTGAAGCTGTTAAAATAGGGATGGTACACACCACCGAACTGGTAGCAATTATCGAAAATATATGGTCACAATACCCAAAAACCCCTGTGATTTTTGACCCCGTGATGGTGGCTACCAGCGGACACAAACTGATCGAGGATAATACGATAGAGGCTATTATTGAAAAACTGTTCCCCCTGGCCGATATCATCACCCCCAACCTGGATGAAGCGGCTGTTCTAGCCAGGATGCCGATTCACAATGTAGAAGACATGCAAATAGCCGGTAAGAAGATCATGGAGTTAGGTTGCCAGTCGGTTTTACTAAAAGGAGGACATCTTCAGGCAGCACAGCTGACCTCTCTATATTTTACTAAAGACGGTACGGTACATGAATACAGTTTTGAGAAATTCGACACCAACAACACACACGGCTCGGGGTGTACTTTATCATCGGCCATAGCCAGTTATGTAGCACAAGGAAAATCGCTGGCAGAAGCCGTGACGCTTGGGCAGCAATATGTGCATGAAGCAATATGGAATGGTAAAGATGTTGCCATCGGGAAAGGCAATGGGCCGTTGAATCATTTTTTTAATCCGCAAAAACTTATAAAGAATGAATTGGTCGACTAAAACGTGGTATGAAATCGCATCAATCTATCAATCAATTACCAAAATGCCCTTTATTGAAGAATTGATACAGGGTACATTGCCCGTAGAAAAGTTTCAGTTTTATATTGCCCAGGATTCAGGTTATCTGGAGCATTTTGGACGCGCATTGGCATTAACTGCGGCAAGGGCACACGATACACAAGACACACTGGCATTTATACGTTTTGCCGAAGGAGCGATTGTGGTAGAAAACGCTCTGCATCAGTTCTATATGGATGACTATAGCATCCCTGATAAAGAAACGATCGAACCCGCTTGTCATCATTATATACATTATTTAAAAAGTACTGTAGCTTTAGAACAGGTAGAAGTAGCAATGGCAGTATTGTTGCCTTGTTTCTGGATTTATAAGGAAGTAGGCGATTATATTTATAAGAATCAACAATCAGTAAATAATCCGTATCAAAAATGGATTGATACCTATTCTGGAGAAGAGTTTGGCAAATTAGTAGAACAGGCTATCGCTATTTGCGACCGTGTGGCAGCACAATGTACACCTGTACAGCAACAGGCAATGACAGATGCTTTCATTACTTCCAGCAGACTTGAATGGATGTTTTGGGATGGAGCGTATCAATTGAAAAAATGGTAAAAAATATGGGTAAGAGTTATTGTTTACCGTGGCTCTAGTTTAGACTTGCGTTGATGATCGTAAGATATTTATTCGCTTGATAAATAGTAATGTATTCTAAATCCCTGTCTGACCGAGAGGGTGAGCCTGCCTGCCGCAGGGATATCATAGGCTAGGCTTAAATCTTTATATTAAAAGATGTGTACACACCGTAGCTGACGGCCAGGGCGGTACTGATCCCGATTAACATCAGGATCAGGGTGCTGGTGCTGCCTTTGCCTATAATCGCTACTACCATGTAATCGCTACCCTCGCTGTCCCCGATAGCAATCAGTACCGATGTTGCTACAATCATGTACCTCTTCTTTGCTGTCATGTTAAAAAGTATAGTGTCCCAGACCAGACATGTAGAAGAAAATACCTTAGAAATACTATGGTTGCCAACCGGGAAATGGTGCTAAACACAGTAAAAGCTTCAATTAAGGCAGCTTTGTGCTCATTTAGGGCAGTTAGATCATCAAATAAGACAGCTTTGTGCTCATTTAGGACAGCTAGATCGTCAAATAAGACAGTTTTAATGTCAAGTAAAGCATCTTTGCTCTCATTTAGGACAGCTTTAGTGTCAAGTAAAGCAGGTTTATGCTCATTTAGGGCAGCTAGAGCTTCAGCCGTGGCAGCAAAAAGAGCTTCCGTGGCATTAAAAAATGCAGTTACTACAGGTTTGCCTGCAAGAACGGCATATATTTTGTTGCTACCCCTATGTTTTTCTGTAGGAAAAAAGAAATAAAACGGGTTAAAATATACATGCATGTTACTTTATAATTTTGAACACCTCCTGTTTGCCCGGGGTATCGACAAGCCGTATACCCATTTTGTACATGCCGGTTTTTCTACACACCTATATCTTTTTAATAAAGAATTCTAAAGGAACGTATTATAATTTCAAATTATGTATGGGTAAGCGGTAGCTGACCATCAGGCAGGCTTTCCAAAGGAAAAGACTTTTTTGCTACTTTCCCTTTGGGAAGCCCGCCTGGCCAGTCGGACAGGGGCTGGGCCTGCCTGGCCTACCTTTGACAGGGATGGGATGAAAGATTGATTAGTCAAAAATACCAACGCCATTCTAAACTAGAGCCTTTACCGTTATTAAGACACTGAGTTATTACCATTTTAGTTTATTCCAAATAACTTGAAACAATGTATTGGTTTCAGAACCTCCGTCTGCCGATGGTACCAGGCCAGTCCATAGTAGTTCAGTTTGCCGGTAGTATCGTCACTGCGAGGAGGTATGACAAAGTCGTCTTTTCATAGTGAGCAGATTGCTTTATTTTAGAAATTAATTAAGATAATATACATTTACAAATGATTACCTTTCGTTGCATACAAGGGAGCTTGAAAGAAGTGTATTCATGATTGAAAATACTCTGGATAACTACCCGCCAGAATTCATACAAAATACATAAAACTTATAATGATGAAACATACATTAAAAATGATACTATTCCTCCTGTTCACTATAGTTTCGTTAAGCTATGGCCAGGTACGATCCAACTTACAACTTATCGATATTTTTAATATGGAGTATGTATCCGACCCACAAATTTCGCCAGATGGTACCAAGGTTATTTATGTGAGAAATTTTAAAGATATTATGACCGATAAAAACCTTTCAAATCTTTGGATGGTAAATTTTGATGGATCAAACAACCGACCGTTGACTACGGGAAATCAAAATGATTATTACCCAAGATGGTCTCATGATGGCCAAAAGATCATTTTCAAATCGAATATGGCAGATGATAAGGTAAAACTATATATGATGTGGATAGATACCAAAGAAGCAGTTGCATTAACCAATACACCAAAAGCACCTGGCGCTGTGTCCTGGTCTTATAATGATACCTATGTGGCATTTAATATGTTTGTGCCCAAAAAGCATCAATCCATTATTAAGATGCCCGAAAAACCGGAAGGTGCCAAATGGAACACTCCTCCTACGTATATAGACAATATGAATTATCGTGGTGATGGCCAGGGGTATCTAAAAAGTGGTAGCATGCAGCTATTTACCTTGTCAATAGATGGAGGTACACCAAAGCAATTGACCTTTACAGATTTTGATCATGGAGCTCCTATATGGTCACTCGATAACAAACATCTTTATTTTGGAGCCAATTTCCATAAAGATGAAGAGTTGGAACCGCTTGATAGTGAAATTCATCAAATAGACATTAGTACTGGCAGTATTCAACCTTTAACAAAACGCTATGGGCCTGATTATAGTCCCGTATTGTCGCCCAAAGGAACAAAAATCGCTTATTTAGGTTTTGATGATAAGCACCAGGGGTATCAGATACGACGTTTATATGTTATGGATTCTGATGGGAGCAATACTACGTTAATTTCTAAAGATGTTGACAGGGATATTCAAAATATAACATGGGGTAATGATGGAAAAGGTCTTTACTTTCAGTATGATGATAAGGGAGACACCAAGCTGGCATATATCACATTATCGGGTAAAGTTTCTGTGATCGCAGAAAATCTTGGAGGATTATCTCTGGGCAGACCCTACAATGATGCAAGTTATTCGGCATCGAATAACAATAGATTTGCGTATACCCTGGGCGGAACAAAGCATCCTGCAGATCTGGGTGTTGCCAGTACTAAAAGCAATCAACGGTTAACAGCGTTAAACGATGATGTATTCTCCTTTAGAAACCTGGGTGCTGTTGAAGAATTATGGTGGGAATCGTCTTATGATCAGCGTAAAATACAAGGGTGGGTGGTAACCCCTCCCGATTTTGATGCGAATAAAAAATACCCAATGATCCTCGAAATTCACGGGGGTCCTTTTGCCAGTTATGGTTCTGTATATTCTGCCGAAATACAGGCCTATGCCGCAGCCGGTTATGTAGTGCTTTATGCAAACCCCAGGGGAAGTACAAGTTATGGAGAAGAGTTTGGAAACCTCATACATCATGATTATCCTAATCACGATTATGATGATCTCATGTCTGGCGTAGATGCAGTTATAAAAAAAGGATTTGTAGATGAGAAAAACCTTTTTGTAACCGGTGGTAGTGGAGGTGGTGTGCTTACTGCCTGGATTGTAGGAAAAACCAACCGGTTTAAAGCAGCCGTAGTGGCCAAACCAGTCATTAACTGGTATAGTTTTGTGTTATATGCCGACGGAGTTCAATTCTTTTCTAAATATTGGTTTCCTAATAAACCCTGGGAAGACCCTGCCCCTTACTTAAAACGTTCGCCATTATCTTATGTTGGTAATGTTACTACACCAACAATGCTATTAACAGGCGAAGAAGATTACAGAACACCTATCGCAGAATCTGAACAATTTTATGCAGCGTTAAAGTTGGAAAATGTTGAAACTGCGATGGTAAGAATACCAGCTGCATCACATGGTATTGCCAATAAACCTAGTAATTTGATAGCCAAAATAGCAAGTGTTTTAGCCTGGTTTGATAAGTATAAAGACAAAGAGTGATGAGGAAATGTATTTTCGGGAAGATGTCAATCATTATTTTTGAAGATACCTTCGTGGCACGAATAGTAGTTTTCAGGAAATAGGGTTTTTAAACATACTCTTATCATATTCTGTTGTGATACATACATAGATGATATGAATTCCTATGAAATCGTGAAAACTATCTGTCGTAAGCAGGTCTCTTTTCTAAACAAAGACCCTTATTTACCTTACACCAGACACAAATTGACATCATCACCATCAACTTATTATGACAATCAATGAAAATAACTAATCTATATATCGCACTCTTCTTTTTAAGCAACAGCTTTGGGATATTTGCTCAGCATCTATTTAATGTTGAAGGCTTTGGGGTAATCAATGATGGCGTCACACTGAATACCAAATCTATCCAGGATGCAATCGATGCAGCTTATCAGAATAAAGGAGGAACTGTTGTATTTCCGGCAGGAAAATACCTTACAGGAACTATATACCTTAAGAGTGGTGTACACATCTACTTAGAAGAAAATGCAACAATACTTGGTAGTACCGACCCCTTTACATATGAGAAATTAATAATTGAAGATCCTCCAACAACGCTTAAAACAGATGATAATTCCAAACTCGCATTAATTATTGCAAATAAAGCAAAGAACATATCGATTTCGGGAAAAGGAATCATTAATGGACAAGGGCGGAAATTGGCATTAAATATTGATAGTTTACACCATAAGGGTATTAGGGTTGATCCTAATTATGGAAGTAGAGTTCAGGAAACCATGAGGCCTAAGATCATTAATTTTTGGGAATGTGAAAATGTCAAAATCTCAGACATTACGATACTAAACTCTTCCAGCTGGGTACAAACATACGAACTTTGTAAAAATGTAACTATAGAAAATATCAGGGTAATTAGCAGAGCATATTGGAACAATGATGGAATAAATATTACAGATAGTAAAGAAGTTAAAATTCACAATTGCTATGTTGATGCAGCCGATGATGCGATTACTCTAAAATCATACTATACCGATGCATTATGTGAGGATATAGAGATAAAAAACTGTGAAATTAGAAGTAGTGCAAGTGCTATAAAGTTTGGAACCGCCTCATTCGGAGGGTTTAAGGATATACGCATAGACAGCATTAAGGTTGTCGATACCTATCGATCGGCGATTGCTATAGAATCTGTAGATGGTGGTACCATCGAAAATGTTGTTGTATCAAACATGAATGCCATTAATACAGGCAACGCAATCTTTGTTCGGTTAGGACATCGGGCAGGAGACAACCCAGGAAAAATCGAAAACATTACTTTTAAAAACATCAAAGCTCAAATTCCTTTTGGCAGACCAGATAGTAATTATGACCTTAGAGGCCCCGATGTGGGTTATTTTCATAACCAATGGCCGGCATCTATTACCGGTATTCCAAATCATTCGGTTAAAAACATAACACTAGAAAACATTGAGATCAGCTATCCCGGAAGAGCCTCTAAAGGAATGGCCTATGTTCCGCTTTGGCGACTGGATGCAGTTCCTGAAAATAGTAAAAATTATCCTGAATATACGATGTTTGGAGAGCTGCCTTCCTGGGGGTTTTACATTAGACATGCTGAAGGGATTACTTTCAAAAATATTGTACTGAAATTAGATGATGAAGACTTTCGTCCTGCGATAATTTTTGATGATGTAAAAGACATAGGGTTAGAGAACATACAAATCCCTGAAGGAAAGAATAATCAAATAGTATTGAAAGAGGTTCAAAACATCATCTCTGATGAGAAAAATTCAGTAAAAATTCAGAAACAATGATCCTTTTAGAAAAATAAAACCAGAATGATAAAGATACGTATAGGTACCAGGGCAGATATACAAGGAATTCTCTCACTTCAGGAACGTAATTTGTTTAGTAATTTAACCGAAAAAGAACGGGAAACAGGATTTGTGACTACTCCGTTTACTGTGAACCAAATTGAAGATATCATAAAACAAAACGGAGTTTTTATTGCCGAAAATGAAAAGAATATCATTGCCTATGCGTTTGCCGGAAGCTGGAAATACTTTGAGCAATGGGAGATTTTTAGTGTTATGGTAGCCCGTTTCCCTAAGCTGTCTTTTAATAACAGTAACATTTCGACAAAGATCAGTTTTCAATATGGGCCAGTTTGTATTGATAAACAGTATCGGGGTACAGGTCTGTTACAGGTAATTTTTGAAGAAATGAGAATTGAATTTGTAAAGAAATATCCTATCAGTATCACATTTATAAATAAAGTGAATGTTATTTCAGAAAAAGCACATACCAGAAAATTAGGCTGGACCATAATAGATGAATTTACATTTAATAACAACAACTACATCGCACTTGCTTTTGATATGAACAACTCTGTACTGAAAAGCACATAACGGAATAATGGATAAAGAGCTCCATTGCAGAATTCGCAAAGCTCCAGACAGTACAACAATTCTATGAGGATAATCATATTGAATTCTCTTTTGAAGATGAGATAGAATCATTAAGATTTCTAAATATTACACTCACAATTGCTAACTTGGGTTAATAATCATTGGTTGTATTATTTTGCTATCCATTCAGGAAGCTTCGTTGAGCGAGAACTCCCGGCTTTTTTTATTATTTTAGGGTTCATTTTGTTCAATAGCTATTTTTAAGTATCATGCCTTATCTTTCCTCCATCCAAATAAAAGCAGAGAGAAAACATCCATTTCCTTTTGATATTCCGGCAGTAAAATTTGCTAAAGATATTCAGTTTCCTACTCCAGTGACATTTATTATTGGGGATAACGGTACCGGAAAATCGACACTTCTCGAAACGTTGGCCTTTAGATTACAGCTACCACATATTGATGGTTCCGGATATGGTAAACGAGGATTTGAAGCTGCCAAATCACTACTTCCATTTCTAGAATTGTGTTGGGGTATCGAGAGAAGTACGGGTTTTTTCTTTAGAGCTGAAGATTTTGGAGATTATCTCAATAGTGTAGAACGAGAAGACATAAGGTTACATCAACAATTATATGATTTAGAAGGCGAAGTACCAGATCATATTATTAGTGCTATGAAAGAGAGTGCCAATTATCAACTACATCATGTTCGAAAACATTATGGGCAAGAGTTACAGGCGTTTTCTCACGGAGAGGCGTATTTGCAAATTATGCAGCAAAAGATTAACCAAAAAGGTATTTACCTTCTGGATGAACCGGAAGCAGCCCTTTCACCCTCAAAACAACTATCACTGCTTTATTTTATACATGAACATCTCGAATCTCATGTTTCACAATTTATAATTGTCACACATGCCCCTATTCTAATGATATATCCGGGAGCCACTATTTATGAAGTAACTACCGAAGCGATGCACAAAGTTCCTTTAAAAGAAACAGAACATCATTCGTTAACCAAATCTATTTTGAATAACCCGGAAGCATACCTTAGATTTCTAAGATAGTGACCAATTGATAACTACGAGGTCAATCCTTTCTGCCCCGATCAAAATCGGGGCGCCTTTCTCTGGGAAAAGGAATTTTTGTTTGCCTCTCGACTTATGGCTGGTTGGTGGCAGACAGCTTTGTAATTCGTACTTATGTGGTCTGTAACATGTGGTGGTATAATGAAGAACAGACACTCAGACCTGTCAGGTTTTATAAACCTGCTGTAAATGCTTACAAGCTTTTACAAATATTTACAACAACCAAATAAAGTTAATCGTATCTTTATTTGGATATCATAAAAACCGACAAGAATTAAATTTAAAAATATGACTAAAACGATATTAATAACAGGAACTTCTTCTGGAATCGGTAGGGAAACGGTAAAATATTTTTTGCAAAAGGGGTGGAATGTATGTGCTACTATGAGAAATGTGGAGAAGGAAAATGAATTGGACAAGCTTTCAAATGTAACATTGCTTAGAATGGATGTAAATGATGAAAACCAAGTAAAACAGGCGATCCTTGAAGGGATAGAAAAATATGGCAAAATAGACGCAATAGTTAACAATGCAGGTTATACTACTTTAGGTGTTTTCGAATCCGCTACAATAGAGCAAATAGAACAACAATTCAACACGAATGTCTTTGGAGTATTTAGAACCATAAAAGCCATACTACCACACTTTAGAGATAATAAAGGAGGTGTGATTGTGAATGTATCCTCTTTGGGAGGAAGAATGACATTTCCATTATACAGTTTGTACCATGCTACCAAGTGGGCAGTTGAAGGTTTTTCGGAATCTATTTCATACGAATTAGACGCTTTGGGGATAAAAATAAAATTGATAGAACCAGGTAGTGTAAAAACTGACTTTAACGGGCGCTCAACGGTAACTTTAAAAAGTGATATAACAGCTGATTATGGTAGCTATGAGGAAAAAGTATTAAAGAATTACGATGTAGCATTAAAATCAGGTAGTGGAGCAGAACCCATCGAAATTGCCAAGGCAATTTTTGAGGCTACCACAGATAGTAGTAACCAATTAAGGTATCCTTGCCCGGAGAATGAAAATGTTAATACCATGTTGAAAATGAGACAAGACATGCCATTTAAGGATTTTAAAGGAGCTATAAAATCAATGCTTGAAAATTAAAATCTTACACAATACGAAAATAAAAAGTATTAGAACAGCTTTTTATTTGAGGCGATGAAAGCATTTGAAAAACCCATGTTTTCGATATTTAAAAATTATCATTAAATCTGTAACTTTCGTTATAATTTTGGTGTCAAATAACAAACAAATCAATTAAACCGGGATAATACTTTGGAGAATTTGTATTAGAAATTGAAACAAATCTGACGAGAATCAAACCATAAGAAACATGTTGAATTAAACGCTTTACAACACTTATAGTAAAGAACATAGATTTAAACCTATCAGGTTTTTTAGTAAACTGCTTTGATCTGTGGCTCCACGCCATTCGTTTACAAAGGAATATTTCCATGTTTCCGCTTCGGGTGGTCTACGGTTTTGTCTTCAAGCATACTAAATGCTTTTAAGAGTTTTCTACGGGTGTTTTTGGGTAGGATCACTTCGTCGATAAAGCCTCGTTGTGCCGCTCGATAGGGATTGGCAAATTTCTCGGCGTATGCTGCTTCTTTTTCTGCAAGTTTGGCAGTGGGATCTTCTGCGGCTTGTATCTCTCTTTTGAAAATGATTTCACTGGCGCCTTTGGCTCCCATTACAGCAATTTCTGCAGAAGGCCATGCAAAGTTGAGGTCGGCCCCGATATGTTTAGAGTTCATTACATCATAAGCACCCCCGTAAGCTTTGCGGGTGATCACCGTGACACGGGGTACGGTGGCTTCACTAAGCGCATATAGCAGCTTGGCACCATGCACAATGATCCCGTTCCATTCCTGGTCGGTACCGGGCAGGAATCCGGGCACATCAACCAATACCAATAACGGGATATTAAAACAATCGCAGAAACGGGTAAAACGAGCGGCTTTCTTCGAGCTGTTTACATCCAGCACCCCCGCCAGAAACATTGGCTGATTGGCAACAATGCCGATACTTCTTCCGCCCAGACGGGCAAAACCTACAATGATATTTTCGGCATAGTCTTTATGGATCTCATAAAAAGAACCGGTATCGATAATCCCGTTAATCACCTCATGCATATCATAAGGTTTGTTGGGATTATCGGGAACGATATCAGAGAGTATGTCTCTTATTTCATCCTCAAGAGCATACGGTAGCTTTTGGGTGATCTCTGTATTGCTTTGCGGAAGATAGCTCAGTAATTTCTTTACATCCTCCAGGCATTCAATATCATTGGCAGCGGTTACATGGGCTACGCCCGACTTGGTAGAATGGGTGCTGGCACCACCTAGTTCTTCAGACGTAACTTCTTCGTTGGTCACCGTTTTTACCACATTGGGTCCGGTGACAAACATATAACTGGTATCTTCTACCATAAGCGTAAAATCGGTCATGGCAGGAGAATACACAGCACCCCCGGCACAGGGACCCATAATGGCCGATATCTGCGGGATCACCCCAGATGCCTGTACGTTTCTATAGAAAATATCGGCATAACCGCCCAGGGATCGTACTCCTTCCTGGATTCGGGCACCACCAGAGTCATTCAAACCGATAATCGGAGCTCCTACTTTTACCGCCATATCCATTACTTTACAGATCTTTTCGGCATGGGTTTCAGATAAGGCTCCGCCAAAGACTGTGAAATCCTGTGCAAAAATGCAGACCAGTCTTCCGTCAATAGTTCCGTAACCCGTTACAACGCCATCGCCATAGTAGATCTCTTTATCCATACCGAAGTCTGTGGTACGATGGGTGACCAGGATGCCTATTTCTTCAAACGACCCTTCGTCGAGTAGATATTCAACACGTTCACGGGCGGTTAGTTTTTTCTTCTCATGTTGTTTCGCAATACGTTGTTCACCACCACCCAATTTGGCTTGTGTAACTTTCTCTTCTAAGGTTTTTATTTTTGAATTCATATTTTATTAGCGGTTAGTGGTTAGAGTAATTATCAGGTTATAATTTTGTACTTTTCTTATAAATTTCCCAACCATTCACATTTCTTTATTTAATAGTCATTATTCGATATTCAACATTCATTATTCTTTACATAGGTAATCGTAATGTTTCCTGATCTTTTATATATTGTTTCATCGCAATCATCGCAGCAATTTTGGCTTCTTCCTGTGTGGCTGTCTGTATCTTTTCTGCAGAATAATAGTTTTTAACGAAATGCGTATCAAAATTACCAGAGCGGAAGGCTTCATGTTCACAGACAAACTTTCCGAAGGGTAGTGTGGTCTGCACGCCTTCAACAATATAATGATCAATTGCTTTGATCATGAGTTGTATGGCTTCTTCGCGCGTTTTTCCGTAGGTGATCAACTTGGCCAGCATGGGGTCATAATAGATGGGGATATCCATGCCTTCCTCAAAACCATTATCTACACGAATGCCTTCACCAACCGGAATTTGGTAAGCGTCCAGGTGCCCTACACTGGGTAGAAAATCGTTTAAAGGGTCCTCGGCATAGACTCTTAATTCTAGCGCATGTCCGTTGATGGTTAGATCTTCCTGTTGCATCTCCAGTTTTTCGCCTCTGGCCACTTTTATCTGAAGTTCGACCAGGTCTACTCCTGCGATCAGTTCACTCACCGGGTGTTCTACCTGCAACCGGGTGTTCATTTCAAGAAAATAGAAGTTATGGTTTTCGTCCAGAAGGAATTCGACAGTACCGGCACCCAGATAGTCACAGGCTTTGGCGACTTTTACGGCTGCTTCGCCCATTTTTACTCTTAGTTTAGGTGTAAGGACAGCCGAAGGAGCTTCTTCGACTACTTTTTGATGTCGGCGCTGGATACTACATTCTCTCTCAAAAAAATGTATGACATTTCCATGGCTGTCTGCCATCACCTGGATTTCGATATGTCTGGGTGAGGCCACATATTTCTCTATAAATACCGACCCATCTCCAAAAGCAGAGGTCGCTTCACTTATGGCGCGTTGCATTTGTGATTCAAGATCACTTTCTTTTTCTACAACACGCATTCCTTTTCCACCACCACCGGCAGAAGCCTTTATGAGTATCGGAAACCCAATTTTATTGGCGATTGCTTTTGCTTTCTCAACATCGGTAATGGCTTCGTCTATACCTGGAACCATAGGAATATCATAGGCTTTTACCGCTTCTTTGGCGGCAAGTTTGCTTCCCATAATTTGTATGGCTTTAGACTTGGGACCAATAAAAATGAGGTTGTTCTTTTCTACTGCTGAGGCAAAATCTGCATTTTCACTTAAAAACCCATAGCCGGGATGTATGGCATCTACCTGAAGTTGTTTGGCGACTTCAATAATTTTAGATCCTAATAAATACGATTGGCTAGATGGTGCTTCACCGATACAAACGGCTTCGTCGGCAAATTTTACGTGAGGTGCATTTCTATCTACTGTAGAATATACCGCAACGGTTTTAATGCCCATTTTTCTGGCAGTCGTCATTACTCTGATGGCAATTTCACCTCGATTAGCAACTAGTATTTTTTTCATTTGATATTTTAAATTGTAAATTTTTAAAGCCCCCAAAGATTTTAAAACTTTGGGGTCTATTACGTATATTTTATTCAAATTCTATTAGTAATTGTCCTTTATCTACAGCATCCCCTTTCGCGGCAGCAATAGATTTGATCACTCCATCCCGCGGAGAAAGAATAATATTTTCCATTTTCATAGCTTCAAGAATCAGTAGCGGATCATCTTCTTTGACTTCCTGATCAACTGCCACATGAATATCCAATAATAATCCAGGCATTGGGGCTTTGATGGCATTTACATGTTTTGAAGATCCTATCGAGAATCCCATTTCTTTAATTCTAAGATCCAACTCATTGGCAATAGCAACCTGATAGGTAGTATTATTTACTTTTACAGCATATTTTTTATTATTGAAATCAGCTTGTACAATTTCTGTGTGATATGATGCATTGTCCTGCAGTATGTGATAGGTTGTACCTGCCTGATGGTCGGGATGGTCTGAAGTTTGTAATGCATCAATTTTGGAAATCTCTTGATCGGTAAAATCAAACTCAAAAGTTGTATTTACCAGAACTTTGTATGTGCTGCCCATAGTGTGTGATTATGTATTCGATAAAAAAGAGGATTAAAGAGAACCATTTCTTATGGCAAATGCAAATTAATTATGAATTCATTGACAGTTTCTTGTCGATCGGATAGTTAAATACTAACCTGATTATGATTACAATAATCCTCTTCTGTTCCGATTATAGAGCAAATCTTTAAGGGTAAGCTTTCGGGATGCCATGAGGGTTCCTACTATTTTTAAAAAGATAAGGCCTGTGATAAAGGCATCTCCGGCTGCTGTATGTCTATCATGTTTTTTAATATGGAATACCTCACATAACACATCAAGAGCATACTGTTTGTTTTGGTCTTTGCATAAGGCTGTCTTTTTGAATAATATTCCTGTGTCTAGCACCTTGTTTTTTAGTTTTGGCAATCCCAACCGCGCCAAACTTTCATTGATCATTGCCATATCAAATGCGGCGTGGTGCGCCACCAGAATAGCATCTTTGATGTACTGTAAGAACAATACCACTGCTTCTTTTTCTTCAGTCTTTACCATACTCCCTTCTTTGAGAATACCATGTATTGCTACTGTTTGAGTGTTGAATGATTCCTGTTTTATATAGATCTCAAAACTATCGGCCACATCTATCACATTTCCTGTCATCGAAACGGCGCCGATAGATAACATTTTGTCTTCTTTTATATGTAGGCCTGTGGTCTCGGTATCGAAAACTACAAAGCGGGAAGTATTCAGTTCCTGTTCTTTTTTGTCCTTAAAATGATGCACATATTCATTCCAAAAATCGGGATAGGTTTTATTTTTTAACCAATCAAACATATCATAGCATTTGGGATAAGTTAAAGCGTACTCGTATGAGCTCCTGAATATCTTTTATAGGTTTAAAGCAGCCTTTAAGTTTGAGCCGATCTGCTTTGCTAAGAGACTTTAGATCAATAAACCTTCCTGAATTTTGATGTTGTAACCCTTGTTGAGTTCTAAACCGTAATAAAATTTTAAAAGCATTGATACACGAAGTATACAGATCTTTATTTTGCGGTTCTACCTCGGCTAATTTTTCAAAACGCAATACGGTATTGTTATAATCCTTTATGTTATGAGATAGAATAAGTAGTCGTGCGGCGTCAACCAGTGGCATTAAGGCCCTTGCCTTGATATCAAACTGATCTTTGTGTTCGCCACTGTGTTCTACCAGAAACTGCCTGAAAAAGCTTAAGGGTGGAGGGTTTTTTAAAGCATTTAATCCCAGAAAGTTTAAGAAGATCTCATAGGTATCGATAGATTCAAAAATACTTTCAGACATTTCATCTACCAATTCTTTGTTACCATAGATCAGATCGTAATCAAAGAAAATAGTACATAGCATTATTTTATCTTCATCGGGATGAGTGATCCAGGTATTAAATTGTTGCTTCCATTCATCGAGTGATAAACACCATTGCGGGTTACTGGCCATCATTTTTGCAGGGCAAAATTCGAAGCCTATAGTATTAAGTTTATGAGTTACTTTTTCAGACAGTGAAAGGAAATAGTTTTTGGTTTCGGGATAGTTTTCTTTAGCAACATTTTCAAAAACCAAAGCATTATCCTGATCTGTGAGCAGCAGCTGTTCTTTTCGCCCCTGGCTACCAATAGCCAACCAACCAAATGTTGTTGGCGGGGGTGTCTCCATTTCTGCTATCGAAAGGATCATCGCTTTTTGAGTAATAGCATCATTAATAGCGGCTATGATTTTGGAAATAAAAAAAACGGGTATATGCTGTTCGATATATCCCTGCAGAAGCTCCTGCGCCTTGCTTCTTATGTATTGTAGCGCCTCTGCCGTTTTAGCACGTTTTACTTCTTTGATAAGGACCGATGGGTTGTTTCCGTGAATAACGACGATATCGTGTTCTGATAAGATGCCTACAAGCTTAGAATTTGGAGTACCATCTTTGGTAATGCATAAGTGTGTGATCCTGTTTTGTAACATGGCAATTTGGGCCTCTGCCACCGTAATGTCTTCGGGATAGGTAATTACCGGAGAAGACATGATTTTTTGCACATTGTCTTCGATAGAAAACAGACCGGTAGCAATTTTGATACGCAGGTCTTTATCTGTAATAATACCTAATGGCTTTTTCTGATCGGTTATGATAATAGATCCCACTCGTTTGGCACTCATCGTTTGGGCGGCCTTTTTTATACTAATGTCAGCGTTGCAGGTAACCGGATTCTTTGAATAGTGTGCAGACTGTACCTCGGTAAAGCCGGATTCGTCTTTTTGAAGACTTTCTACATTGGCAAATAGGGTTCCTTTATCTTCATTTGAGTATGGATTTCTGGTATTGGTAGCAAAACTGGCGATCAGGAACTTATTGGCTTCGACATTGGTATGAATGATTTTTTCAAGTAATTCTGAAGAAATACTATACACAATACTCTCTTCTATGGCTTTGGCACTTAGGATATAGTTCCCTTTTCTGATCAATGCCCGCAGGCCAAAAATATCGCCTTCGTCGCATTCATCTACCAGAACGTTATCATTTTCTCCAAAAATTCCAATAGCACCATCTTTAACCACATAAAAGTGATCGTGAATTTCTTCCTCTCTTTTGAAGATATATGTATTTTTTTGAAGATATACTACTTTTACGTTTTTTGATATGGTAAGGAGTTGTTCTTTGGTTAACACATGAAAAGGAGGGAAGTCTTTCAGGAAATCAAAAATTCGTTCTGCGATGGTGTTCTTCATGATACGAAAGTATATAAAGAGTGCCTTCTGTGGTATGAGATTTGTCATAATTTTATCCTAAATAGCCATATATTTACATCGTTAAATTAGTATTTGTGTTTCATGTCATTTGTTGAAGGTTTTGCAATAGGATTGGGGATGATCATTTTTATAGGCCCTGTGTTCTTTTTATTGATGAATAGCAGTATTCAATCGGGCCCTAAAGCAGGGGTGGCAGTGGCGTTGGGTATTATTGTTAGTGATGTTGTCTGTATTGTGTTATGCTATTACGGACTTTCTTCTTTTTTTAATCCCGAAGAACATCAGTTTTGGGCGGGGGTTATTGGTAGTGCTATTGTCTTCGGTTTGGGGATCAATTATATACTTAAAAAGGGAGAAATCACAACAGATATTTCTATGAATTCTAAAGGCTTTCAAATGTTCTTCTTAAAAGGATTCAGTGTTAATTTTTTTAATCCCTTCGTTTTTGCGGTTTGGATTGGTGTTTTTCAATATGGAAAATCAAAATACCCCGATCAGCAGTTATTGTTTGTTTTTTTAGCTTCGGTGCTGTTAGGGATTTTTAGCACAGATTTGCTGAAGGTTTTTTTGTCTAAAAAAGTGAAGAGGTTCATTTCCCCACAACGGCTTAGCGTGTTTTTTAGAATCACCGGGATTCTTTTGATATTATTTGCTTTCAGGTTGTTGTATTTGGTCTGGTAGCATTGAACTCAAGATGAGCTCATCGATAAAATTGATTTTACTTATATTTGGTATAACAACTTTAAATACTGATCAACATGGAATTTAATTTTTTGATTACCGCTCTTGCAGCACTCATCCCTATGGTTTTAGGTTTTATATGGTATAACCCAAAGGTTTTTGGAACCGCCTGGATGAATGCCTGCGGCTTTACTGCCGAAGATCTGAAAGGAGGAAATATGGCTCTGATTTTTATTTTGAGCTATGTGTTTAGCTTTTTCCTGGCTTTTATTTTGAACACATTTGTAATTCACCAGTTTGGATTTTTCTCAAGCATTATGAATGAGCCGGGATTAACCGAAGCCGGTACAGAAGTGTATCAATATGCGCAGGATTTTATGGCAAAGTATGGGACTAATTTCAGAACCTTCGGTCATGGAGCTTTGCACGGTACTATGGTTGGATTGATGGTAGTACTTCCGGTATTAGGAACCAATGCGTTGTTTGAAAGAAAAGGATTCAAGTACATTGCTGTTAATGTTGGGTATTGGATTGTATGTCTTGCCCTTATGGGTGGTGTGCTTTGTCAGTTTGCATAATAGCAAATAATATAGTATCGAAAATAGGTCTGAGTTGTTTCAGGCCTTTTTTTATGACTTATTACCAAATACCCGTTGGAACAGTTTTTTTAGTAGAGGTGAAGCTTCATCCACGTTTCGTTCTCTTTCTTTGGCTTTTAGTTCTCCATTATTATCATAAAATAACTCATAACTAAATACAAATCGACTGGCTTCGGTACCCATTCCTAGCTGACCAAATCTAAGGTCATTGAAATATACTCTATTATCAACCTTTTCAATGGTATACCAGCCTTCAGACAGCTTAACCAACCTTGGTATAAGAGGATCTGTTTTCATTTTACCCAACAGATGATGGTTTTTTGGAAACTCAGAAAAAGCAATGCGATTATCTTTATCCAATAAAGAATAGTACCCTATCAGAAAGGAATCGTCGGTTTCTACATTGGCTGTCCATAGAATACTGTTTAATGGAGTAGGTTTGGTTTGGATTTCCTTATACTCAATATGTTGATTATCTAAGCTCGTCCGGAATTTTTGATAGGTGTTCCATTTCAGCCCCAGCGTTACAATCATATAACAACTACTTATATACAACCCCAGGGTATTGAATTTCCTTCTTTTGTGATGTGTACGCTTATAAAACATGGCCACAATCACAAAAATTAAAAAAGGGATGGTATACAAAGGATCAACCACAAAAATGTTTTTGAAAGAAACTTTATATTCAAAAGGCCAGAATAATTGTGTTCCCCAGGTGGTAAAAGCATCCAAAATTGGATGTGTAAACAATCCAAGGAACATTAGTCTGGTCCAATCTTTCCAATTGGCCTCTTTATTTTTATACAATTTGGCAATGAACCAACCCAATATAGGAGCGGCTATGATACTAAACAGGATGGAGTGCGAAAACCCTCTGTGCAGTTCGTTTGCAGTAACATTGTCTACAAAGAGTTTTGATAATACATCCAAATCGGGGATAGTTCCGGCAACAGCACCCCAAAGCATCGCTTTATTACCTACTTTTCTTCCGAGGGCAGCTTCTCCTACTGCTGCACCCAATACGATTTGTGTTAGTGAATCCATACGTTAATCTAATTGAAGCTTAAAAGGATTTCTTACTTCATATTCGTTTGGAGAGATCAATTCTACCAGCGGTTTTAAAATAGTATTGGATAACGAGTTTCCGTGCCGAACATACAATTTCATTTCTACAGGCCTGGCACCTACACAGCTTTTAATAATTTCTGCTGTCCTGCCCAACCTAAGCTGACTTACTTTTTTTGAAATGGCCAATGCTACATAATCATATAACATTTTTTGATAGACGGCATACGTTTTATTGTAATCATAATCAATACCAATATGGTTGGCATCTACTGCATTGTCGAGTATAAAAGCTGTGGTAAATCCCACTAACTTTTCCTGAAGAAAATACCCTTTGAAAACAAACTTATCATCAAGGGATTTTTTAAGGCTTTTAAAAGTAGAGGCATTTAGTTTTCCAATCTTAAAATCGGCCTTTTCGATTACCGACAGATATAAACTGTCGATTTCATTTTTATAGGTATCAATTACTGAAGAAGTAAAATCTTTAACAATGATCGGCGCAGATTTTTTGAAGGTATTTTTGGCCCTGGTTCTGAATTTTGTTCGCATACTTGCCAGATAGTCCTCAAAAGTACTCCAGCTTGGATCCAGTTGTAACACCATATTAACATCTATTTTAAACTCTTTGAAATCGTGTTCTTTAATATAGTCGCTGGTATTAAAAGACTCAGGCCAGAATTCTTTTAATAATATAAAGGATGGTTTCTCAGAATTTTCAGATTTTCGTATTTCGCGTAAAGCGTCAGATAAATTTTCAAAAGCGACTTTGGCACTAATGCGATTCTGATTGTAAACAAAACCATGCTCACCACACGAAAAGAGGTTTCCACAAACCAGTACTTTAACATCCAGGTTCTTAAATAACGTATTTTTTATGGTGTCACTAATCTTGCAGGGAAATTCCTGGAGTTTTAATTGCAAGGGATTAAATTTTATGAGCTGTGCTGCAGCAAGTGCTACGGGTGTTTTTTTATCATAGAACAGGATGTATCTAAACCGCACAGTGTCTGATAGAGTATCTTCCAGGGTTTTTAGATATGCCAATGAAAGAAAAATATTGTCTTTTGGGTTTAATCCATTCCAATCGATAGCAGGTATATCCTTTGTATGACTATAAAAATCATATCGCAGCGATGTGTTTTTGTACTTATTTTTTAGTTTTTCAAGCATAGATTCCTAAAGATCATTCAGGATATGAGTCGTTCCGTTGGCATCAAAGTTACATTTATTTTTTAACTACACTTTATCAAACATCATATAGAAATACAAAGTCAATACCACTTAATATAGATTATTTTGTAATTGGTAATAAGATGAATTTTAGATGTTTGCGTTAAATAGATACTCAATAGAGGTAACAGTTACCAGAGTAGTATAATTTTTTATGTAATTTTGATTCTGGATATAGCTCAACTTAGTTTATAAAACCTAAAAAATTTATGTATAAACTTATTGCTTTTGGATTCCTTTTTTTAGGGACTTGTAGTGGGATGTTCTCCCAGATTGATGCCAATTCATTATTAGGCCTCCCTATGGCTACTACTGCTGAAAGAACTGCCATTACCGGGGCGGCCGAAGGAGCTTTGGTATATGACACCGACACCAATAGGGTGTATGAATTTACCAACACCGGTTGGGAAGAAATATTAACCACGGGAAATGTGTATGCAGGAGCTTTTCAGATCTCTGCGGCGGGGATTGTTAATGTTACAGGGCTTCCTTTTAGGCCTACATCGATTACTTTTGTGGCACATGCCAATGTAGAAGGTTTTAATTTAGATAGTGATAACGGTACTTCAAATAATGATCAGGGGATACGAAACTCTTACGGAACCATGAACGGATTTGCCAGAGATGATAGTGGTACTATCGTACAACAGGTCATCTATGTTGGTGGACATGGAAACTCAATTAATGATATATCACGTTATGCATCAAATACAAATGCAATCGGTTTGCGATACGGTAATCAAAATGGGCAATCTCTTGGTAGAATCACTGGATCACTTACAACTTTTAATGCAGATGGTTTTACCTTAAATGTAACATATACTAATGGTACTGTAACCAATGCCGGTCAAAATGTGTTTCCGGCAGATATAAATAATGAAGGAATTATCGTATTGTATACTGCATACAGATGATATAAACCCCTAAAACTTTAAGCGATGTAAACTGCGCACCGCTTAAAACTATGAGAATACCGATAGCAGAATCAGCGCGTTTTTAAATAAACTTCATCCTTAGTAACCCTTTCTGTTTTTGATGTTTTTTGAGACCAGCTCATCATAATTCTCTCACCCAAATATTTCGATACTGTACCGGGTTACTATGATCCTGTAGTTTAATAGGACCTTTTCCGTGCGGTATATTTTTAGGAAGTCCTCTATATTCTGTAGTTCCCAATAACGCTACATGATCTTGTACAAGAACACCATTATGAATTACAGTAAAGGTGCCGGATTTGGTTTTTTTACCATCGGCATCAAACTCAGGAGCGTGAAAAATGATATCGTATGTTTGCCATTGATCTGGTGCTTTGGTAGCATTTACTAGCGGGATGTGTTGTTTGTATACCGAAGTTGCCTGACCATTAGAATAGGTGCGGTTTTGATAGCTGTCTAAAATTTGTACTTCGTAATCTTTATAAAAGAAAACACCACTGTTACCGCGGCCTTGTCCTTCACCTTCAATCACATCGGGCGCGCTCCATTCGATATGTAATTGCACACTGCCAAAATGTTGTTTGGTTTGAATATCCCCGGTACCAGGAGCAACGGTCATTGTTTTATCTGGATTAAGGATCCAGGCAGCAGCGGTAGTATCTTTTGCAGATACCCAGGCATCCAGGTTTGTACCATCGAATAAAACAATAGCGTCTGATGGGATATTGTTTTCATTAAATGATACCACTTTGGGTTCGGGTTCCCAGACTTCGGTTTCCTTAGGATCTGTGATTTCTTTTTCGGGGGTTGCTACAGCCTCTTGCTTCGGGTTTTCTTGTTGTGCTTCGATTTTCTCTTTGCAGGAAAAGATAATAAGTAAAGTTAAGAGTAAATAGAATGGGTTTTTCATAGGGTTATTTTTTTAGATCCCACAGGTCTTGGAGACCTGTAGGGTCGGTCTGGTGATATTAAATTCCTAATATTTTTTTCAATTGTTCTTTATCAATATCAGCTCCCGCAAAATCATCAAACGCTTTTTGGGTAGCTTCAATAATATGTTTTTTAATGAATGGAGCTCCTTCTCGGGCGCCTTGCTCGGGGGATTTGATACAGCATTCCCATTCCATCACAGCCCAAACATCGCAGCCGTATTCTGTCAATTTTGAGAATACAGTTTTAAAATCGATTTGCCCGTCACCGGGAGAGCGATACCGCCCGGCGCGATCGATCCAGTCACTATATCCGCCAAATACACCTTTCTTCCCGCTAGGGTTAAATTCTGAATCTTTAACATGAAAGGCTTTAATGAATTCGTGATAATGATCTATATATTCGATATAATCCAATTGCTGTAATACAAAATGACTGGGATCATATAGTATATTTACCCGTTTGTGATTTCCTGTAGCTTCCAGAAAACGTTCAAAAGTCACTCCGTCATGAAGGTCTTCGCCAGGATGGATCTCGTAACAGACATCTACTCCTTCTTTATCAAAATGATCTAGAATTGGTAACCAGCGTTTTGCCAGTTCCTCAAATCCCATTTCGACCAAACCTGCAGGCCGTTGTGGCCATGGGTGCATCGTATGCCAAAGTAAGGCTCCCGAAAATGTGGCGTGAACGTCTATTCCTAATCTTCTACTGGCAGTGGCTGCATTTTTTACTTGTTGTACCGCCCAGCCTGTTCGTTTTTTAGGATTGTTTTTGCAGCTATCTGGCGCAAAATTATCGAACATGATATCATAGGCGGGATGCACGGCTACCAATTGCCCCTGTAAATGGGTAGAAAGTTCGGTGATTTCTAGTCCGTAGTCAGCAATTTTTCCTTTTAACTCATCACAATAGCTTTGACTTTCGGCTGCGGTATCCAAATCAATTAAACGGGTTTCCCAGGTTGGGATTTGTATGCCTTTGTATCCAAGGTCTGATGCCCATTTGCATAGTCCGTCCAAAGAATTAAATGGAGGGTTTTTATCCATAAACTGAGCCAGAAATATGGCCGGGCCTTTGATTGTCTTCATTAGTATCGGGATTGTCTGTTTTTATTATTTATTGGATAGGTGAGTATTTGAGTATTTGAGTATGTTAGTATTTGAGTGATAATCTTTTCTATTTTTAGCATACAATACCACATATAATATATAATTTCACTCACTCACTCACTCACTCACTCACTCACTCACTCACTCACTCACTCACTCACTCACTCTTACCCACTCCGCATTATTTTTACCACTTTCAACAGCTGCATAAATAAACTTCATACCCCGAACACCATCTTTTACTGTCGGAAAATCGGGCAGGGCAGAAGGAGCGTTACCAGCTTTTACCTGGTATATTTCTTTGGCAAAACTTCTGTAAATTGTGGCAAAACCTTCCAGGTATCCTTCTGGGTGTCCGGCAGGAATGCGCACATACGATGCAGCTTCAGGATACCCTCCGTTTCCTCCGGGAGTAAATAGTTGCTTAGGTTGGTCCAGCCACCGCACAACCAATTCATTGGGGTTTTCCTGATACCATTCTACACTTCCCTTGGTTCCATATACTTTTATGCCTAAATTATTTTCTTCGCCGGTTGCGATTTGTGAAAACGTCATTATACCTTTAGCTCCGTTTTCGAAGCGCAATAAAATATTGCCATCATCATCCAGGGTTCTGCCTTCTCCAAATGCAGTTACATCTGCTGCCAGTTCCTCAATCTGGATTCCTGTAATATACTCAGCCAAATTCTCTGCATGTGTACCGATATCACCCAGGGCACCGCCAATACCCGATTTTTTTGGATCCATACGCCAAACGGCTTGTTTCTGGCCTGTTTTTTCTACAGCGGTAGATAACCATCCCTGCAAGTATTGTACATTGATTTTTCTGATGGCTCCCAAATCACCTTTGGCAATCATTGCTTTTGCCTGTTTCACCATAGGATAACCCGTATAGTTATGTGTTAAGGCAAATATTTTTTTTGAAGATTGCACGATCTTTTCCAGTTCGATAGCTTCTTCCAGGGTTAAGGTCATGGGCTTATCGCAAATCACGTGAAAACCATATTCCAGGGCCATTTTGGCAGGAGGAAAGTGCATGTGATTTGGTGTTACGATAGCTACAAAATCCATACGATCTCCTTCAGGAAGCTTAGCTTCTTCTATGATCATCTGTTCAAAACTGCCATACGCCCGGTTATTGGGTATTCCGAGCGCTTCCGCGGAAGCGATACTCTTTTCTTCACTGCTGGAAAAAGCACCACATACCAGTTCTGTCATTCCGTCTATACTTGCGGCTTTTCGATGTACGTCTCCGATGAAAGAACCAATTCCTCCACCGACCATTCCCATTTTAAGTCGGGTCATATTCTTTATTCTTTATATGCTATTTTTTCATTTTTAAAAAATACTGCAAAAAGCAGCATCACTAATACGGCAAATATCGACGGAAAGATCCAAATGCTACTCCAATTGTGTTGTCCTTCAGAGACTACATTGGCGTCGGTGATTTTTCCGGCAACATAAAAACCAATCAACATTCCTATTCCATAAGTGGCCAGGGTTATTAATCCTTGTGCTGCGCTTTTAAATTTTTCTCCGGCTTTGCTATCTGTGTAAATTTGCCCTGATACAAAAAAGAAATCATAACAGATACCATGCAAGGCAATTCCAATAATCAACATAAAAGCAAGTTCGCCGGCATTACCATAGGCAAAGAGCAGATATCGAACGGTCCAGGCCAGCATTCCTACCAGCAATGTTTTTTTGAAACCAAATTTTTTAAAGAAAAAGGGGAGTAGTAGCATAAAGACTACTTCAGAAATTTGACCGATGGTCATTTTAGCCGCTGGATTTGATACCCCGACCTCTCCCAAAAACTGACCTGCATGTTGATAGTAAAAAGCCAATGGAATACAGATAAGTATCGATGCCAGAAAAAAGAACAGGAAATTTCTATCTTTCAAAAGTTTTAATGCGTCCAGGCCTAAAATATCTGAAATACTGATCTTTTGATCCTTACTGGTTTTTGGAGGTGTTTTAGGTAGTGTAAAACTAAATATCCCCAGAAATGCCGATGCTATGGCAGTCATCAGGAAGGTGTTTTTCAACATTCCGTTGGCGACACCTTCTTCAGAATCCCAATGGAAGGCATAGCTTATGACCAGTCCTGCGATAATCCACCCGATAGTACCAAAAACCCGTACAAAAGAAAATTCTTTGGCGGGATCTTTCATTTGATTAAAAGACACCGAATTTACCAATGCCAGTGTAGGCATATAGGCGATCATATAGCCTAGAACGTATGGATAAAATACACCAAAATCTGTCGCATTTGCCATTTGATACATTAAAAAAGCACCGATAAGGTGCAGGATCCCCAGGATTCGTTCTGCATTAAAAAAACGATCGGCAATTAAACCGATAATAAAGGGTGCAATAATAGCTCCCCAGGATTGTGTAGAGTATGCCATGGCGATTTCACCTCCACTTGTTTTTAAAGTATTGGGTAAATAAATGCCCATAGTGACAAACCAGCCTCCCCATATAAAAAATTCCAAAAACATCATCAGGGAGAGTTGGATTTGTGTTGTAGTCTTCATAAAAAGATATTTAGTTAAGTTGTTTCGCTATGCGAATCAATAAATCCCTGGTAGCTGCGATGCCTTCTATTTCGCCAAGTTGCTCTCCTTCATATTCCACACCAATAAAACCGGTATATCCAGATTCTTTTACGATTTCCAGCATTTTTTTATAGTCAATCTTGGTTTCATTGCCTTCACTATCAAAATCGTAGGATTTGGCACTCACTGCTTTGGCATACGGCATCATTTCTTCTACACCCAGATATTTATCATATTCCTTCACACATTTTGCTCCCCATCGTTTTTCACCTTCACGTTCAAGGCAAAAATTACCAAAATCGGGCAGTGTTCCACAGTTAGGTTTATTGACATTTTTCATGACTTCGGCCAGAAGTTTTGCATTAGAAGATAGGTAGCCGTGATTTTCTACAATAACATTGATGTTTTTGGTAGCCGCATAATCAGATAGCTTACTCAACCCATCGGTAGCGACTTTAAGCCATTGATTGGGATCGTTGGTTCCAAAAAGGTTTACACGTATAGAATGACACCCCAGAAACTGAGCAGCATCTACCCATTTTTTATGATTTTCTACGGCCTGGTCGCGTTCTTTTTCATCTATGACAGCAAGATCACCTTCACCATCTACCATAATGATTAGATTTTGAATAGTATATTCTTCACTTTTAGATTTTAAAGTTTCCAGAAGCTGCTGCATCGCCTTTTGAGGATCGGGGTTTTTTTTGAGTTCGTCATTGTATAGCTGACTTACATATTCTAAACCTTCAAAACCCAATTCTTTTGCTTTCGCGGCAAAATCCTTGGGATCCATTTCTCCTGAATGAATTGCTTTATGCAGTGACCATTGTGCAAGAGATAGTTTAAAAAAAGGCTTGGTTTCTTTTTGAGGGGCTTCCATAATGGATTCTTCTTTTTGAACTTCTGTATTTCCTGATGTGTTTTTTTTGCAGGAGCTTATGATTAAAATACATAGCAGCCCTTTCCAGATAATGTTTTGCATAATTGAGGTATAAAAAGTTATAATGACCAGGCTTTTCCACCGGTCAGTTTTTCTAAGGAATCGCATCCTATTTGTTCACCGGGAACCGGTAAATACGCCAGGACATTTTCTCCAATTTCTTCGCTGGTTTTAAATCCCCATATAGAGAGATCTCTTACTGCAGTGAGGTACATAAAGATTTTAGCGTCTTTAGAAACCTTATCAAAATCTTCCGGACTTTTCATCTGTTCCATTTCTTTCTGATAGGCTTCTTGTTGTTCTTTTGAAGACCGTAGATATGTTGCCAGAAATGCATCGTATTCTTCAGTCTTGATCTTTTTTACAGGTTTATCCTCACTTACTCCGAATTCTGTAAGTACAATACCAGCTACTTTTTTAAACATCTGCGCTTTTTCATCTTTAGCAACATTATTAATGTACTTTTCTACAAACATGGCAAGGTTAAGGGATTTACCCCCAGGAATATCTGTTTCCGGGATTATAAGATCCACAAGCTGATACAGTATTTTTGCTTCGTCTTCTGAGAGTAATTCGGGAACCCAATTTAGTTTTATGTCGGCTGTGCAACTTTGTAGTATACTCAGGATTGCCGGAGTAGCGGCAATATATCCGGCCGATAGTCCGATATTTTTTAAGGCTTCTCTTCTGTTCATCATATTAGCATTAAGCGTTTTTTTGTATTTGTTTTGCAGCATGTGCTGCGGCTCTGGCTGTAAATGCCATATAGGTTAGCGATGGATTTACACAACTTGCAGAAGTCATAAAAGAACCATCGGTTACATATACATTGGGTACTGCATGGATCTGGTTATTTTCATTAAGGACCGATGTTTTTGGGTTTTTTCCCATTCTGGCAGTTCCCATCTCGTGAATACCCAATCCCGGAGCTCCAATATCATCCCATGGTTCAATATCTTTAAAACCTGCTTTGGTAAGCATTTCTATAGCCTGGGCCACCATATCTTTTCGCATTTCCAACTCATTTTCTTTGAATTCTGCATCAAAGGTAACGGTAGGCAATCCCCATTCATCCAACTTTTCATAGTCTAATGTCATTTTATTCTCATGATATGGCAGGCATTCGCCAAAACCCATTAATCCTATCCTCCATTTACCAGGTTTTAGGATGCTCTCTTTGAGGGCAGCACCATACCCCAGTTCTGCAATGGTTTCCTTCCAATTACTTCTGCTGGCACCTCCCTGGTAACCATACCCTCGCTTGAATGCTTTTTGCTCGGTATCACTCCCGATATTTCTAAACCTTGGAATATAGAGACCATTGGGTCTTCGGCCTTTGTAATATTGATCTTCATAACCATCGTAGGTTGCAACAGCCCCGGCTTTGAAATGATGGTCCATAATATTACAGCCTAGTTCTCCAGAGTCATTGCCCATCCCGTTAGGGAATCGTTCTGATTTGGATTGCATAAGGATACTGGTCGAGGCAATCGTCGAAGCACAGAGAAAAATAACCTTTGCTGTAAATTCAAATATTTCTTTGGTTTCGGTATCAATAACTTTTACGCCTGTGGCTTTTCCGGTTTTGTCATCATACATCACCTGATGCACTATAGAATTAGGACGCAGCGTCATATTTCCGGTACGTTCTGCTGCAGGCAGCGTAGAAGAATTACTACTAAAATAAGCTCCAAAAGGGCAGCCGCGCATACAGCGGTTACGATACTGGCAGTTCATACGTCCTTCAAAGGTTTTGGTTCCGGTGATATGTGCTGTTCTGCCTATAGTCATTAATCGGTCCTGATAATTTTTGGCAATATTGGATTTTAAATGATCCTCGACACAATTCAGGTCCATAGGAGGAAGGAATTGCCCGTCTGGTAATTGTTCTAACCCAAGTTTTTCTCCACTTACCCCGATAAACTCTTCCACCTTATCATACCAGGGAGCAATATCTTGATAACGTACAGGCCAGTCTACGGCTATTCCTTCTTTTTTATTGGCCTTAAAGTCAATGTCACTGAGGCGATAACTTTGTCTGCCCCACATTAAAGAACGACCTCCCACATGGTATCCACGAATCCAGTCAAAACGTTTGGTTTCATTATATGGATGCTTGAGGTCATTGACAAAAAAGTGGCGATGGGGCTTACCAGTTACATACCCGGTACGGTGTTGCTTGTGTTGCTCTTCTTTTTCTTTTTTTGTTGGCCGTTCTTTGAATTCATAATCCCACGGATCATCATTCATGGTAGTATAGTCTTCGATATGACGTACCATTCTACCACGTTCTAAAACCAATGTTTTAAGCCCTTTTTCACAAAGCTCTTTGGCGGCCCAACCACCGCTTATCCCCGTTCCGACTACGATTGCGTCGTATTGTGGTTCTTTTTTCATATAAAAATGGATAATTTGTACGTAATTTATTATTCTAAGGTTCTAAACCATTCTACCATTGCCCGGGCTTCTTCTTCGGGTATATTTTGATTGAGCATTATGGTGTTATTATATTCTTTCAATAATGCTTTGGCAACCGGGTCCTTTTTTAACATTTCGTCGGGATTCATAATCATATTCATCACCCATTCTGGACTTCGTTTTTCGAAAACTCCGATCATTGGCGGACCTATAAACTTTTGAGTAGCTTTATGGCAGGCTGCACATTTTGATTTGAAGAGCTGTTCTCCTTTATCTGCCAATTCTTTATCGATACTGGTTTCAAATGTTACTAATTTAATAGGACCAATACCTTTATTATCCAGCATCACAGGAACCGATGAGGTTTTTTTTGATTGCACTGTTTTTTCCTTTTTATTAGTGCCAATGGTTATGGTTTCTTTTTCTGATTTTTTTTCTTCACCACAACTTATCATTATAGAACATAGGAATGTGGCGCAGATCAAAGTCACTTTTGTGTTGTAGTACATTAAATTTATTTTCAATTTGTGGTTAATAAAAGTTGCATAGAGGATATTCTGACATTACTGACCTGGGAATCTTAGATGATAAATATAAGGAGATCGTTTGTTTTTTAGTTAAATGTTTAACAAATTGTTAGGGTATTCTTTAACTTCTTTATGGTTTTAGTAGTTGTTTTTTTTACCCTATTTTCATGTTACAATACTCGATTTCCATATGCTTCTATCATTCGATATGGATAAAGCTCGGGTAATTTACTTAAATGATCTAATGCTTGTATTTCATCTTTCGAGAGTAAGATATTATTGGCACCCAGGTTATCTTCCAGTTGTTGTATAGTTCTGGTTCCCAGCACAACCGAAGATACAACCGATTTGGATAGGATCCATGCAATTGCAACCTGAGTGGGAGTTGCCTTATGTTTTATGGCAATTTTTTTTACCTGATTCAGGATGTCCCAATTCCTTGTGGTATTTCTTCTATCCCAAGATTCTTCATAGTCTTTTGGGGTAGTAGAGATCCTTCCGCTATTTGCTCCGTTTTTGCCATATTTTCCGGTTAGAAATCCACCTCCTAACGGCCCCCAGGGCAATAACCCTATGCCTTCACTTTCTAATAAGTCAAAAAATTCATATTCGATATCCCTTTTTACTAGGCTATATTGATACTGGCCGGCAATGAAAGTATTCATGTTTAATTGAGTGCATACTCCCTGTGCTTTAATCATTTGCCAGGCTTTAAAATTGGAAATCCCCATATATCGGATTTTACCCGAACGGATTAAATCTTCCAAAGTTCTCAGCGTTTCTTCAATGGGAGTTATAGGATCCCAACAGTGTATGTATAATAAATCAATGTAATCTGTATGAAGACGTTTTAAACTAGCATGTACCCCTTCAATAAGGTGAAGTCTGGACAAACCCACTGCATTTGGGTTTTTTGAAGTAGGGAATCTAATTTTAGTAGAGAGTACAACCTCATTCCGCTTACCTTTTATTGCTTTTCCGACAATTGTTTCTGATCTCCCTTCGGCATATACATCGGCAGTATCTAAATGGTTACCTCCTTCGGCTAGATAATATTCGATCATCTTCAGAGCCTCCTGTTCTGAAGTTGATCTTGAAGATTTCTCCCCAAAAATCATAGTTCCCAGGGTTAGATTTGAGGTAATTAACCCGCTTTTTCCGATTTGTTTGTATTTCATTGAATTCTATACTAAGGTTATTGATTTCTTTTTTATGTTTTTGATAAGTAATCGTACTGTTATATAATATCTCAGAGAATAGTTTCAAATTTCTTATGAATTTCTGAGGATCTTTTTAACCGGTTTCTCAATTTTTTGCACTAAATTGTCTTTGTATTATGTTTTAACAGATAATTAAGAGTATGAAAAGGGCTTCGTTTGAAAAAGTTGTTCCTTCTAAGGATTCGTCTTTTAAGATGTTTCATTTTAAAACACCTTATAGAATTCATAATGGCCGATGGCATTTTCATCCTGAGTTTGAAATTGTATACCTTCCTTCGGGAAAGGGAAAGCGATTTGTGGGAGATAGCGTAAGTGAATATACCCATGGGGATTTGGTTTTGTTAGGGCCCAATATCCCTCATAACTGTTTTAATGTTGGCTTTGAATCAGATTATTTTGAGGAGTACGTCATTCAATTTAAGGGTGAAGATATTCAGAATGCTTGTCGATATTTTAAGGAATTAGGTAGTGTCGATACCGTGCTTGCCCAATCCGGTACTGGTTTATGTATAACTACTGAAGAAAAGCATGATATCGGCAAGAGTATTAAAAAAATGATGGGGCTTTCTCCTGCAGAACGATTGTTGCAGCTGATTCGGATACTGCAACAGTTTGCAAATATCCCTTATAAAAGTCTGGAGGCAAAGCAGTATGTAAAATTATCTGCCATCGGTATCAGCCGGGTAAAAGAGGTATATCAAATTATTCAGGAACAGTATCACATAGCTATTACAACACGCGAAGTAGCGAATGAAATAGGTATGACCGAAAGTTCATTTTGTCGTTTTTTTGTGAAAAGTACTGGCAAAACATTTAAACAGGCTTTAACCGAAATCAGAATTCAGAATGCATGTAATTTGCTGGCAAATAGTGATGCTACGATTAGTGCTATTGCCTATGATTGTGGTTTCAATAGTGTATCCTTATTCAATCGCCTCTTTAAAAGAATGATGCATGATACTCCTAGTATGTATCGTGAAAAATATGTAAATCGGTTGCGGTTGTCTTCTTTAAGGATCACATAGATCATATATCCGGTATCTCGATCTGTAGTTTTCAGACGGACTTTTAGTATCCAATTTTTATATCTTATGGAAATCCCGTTTTCGCAACCATTTCATAACTAGAAACATATAGAAATTCTTGAAAAATACTCGAAATTCCAGAATTTCTAACACAACTATTTGTAACCAACGTCTTTGTTGAGTTATATTTGTTACTAGCAAGACCATCGGCAAAAACTACGCTTTTATAATTTGATTTTTAAAAATAAGAGATTCAGTGAAGTATAAATTGGCATAGATCAGAATAAAAACAGCATAGCTTTTAATGCAGGAATTGGTATAGAAGTCGATAAGAATAGTTAAAAAGAATGAGATACCCCCTGTTTTCAGGGATATAAAATAGACTGAAACTAGGGATTTATTTCCGATAGGTTCATCTTAATTTTACTCATATAAAAATTAAGCAAAGCTTATAACTATTGATAACGAAAGGATTAATAATATTACTTTTGATTACGACTTTCACAATATCAACCATCCATTCCCAAAGTTTGGATCAAATCGGAAAAGTACCATTACTTAAGGTAAATGGTGGAATTTCTGCCAATGGAGTGTATTATGAGGGTACTGCTAATCGCGATCCATTTTCATTTAATGTGAGTGGTAATCTTAACTTCAATATAAGTGGATTATACAACATTCCTTTGTCCTTTTCCTATACCAGCCAGGATTTTAACTTCAATACCCCTTTTAAGGTCAATCGACTTAGTATTCATCCTTCTTACAAATGGATCACAACGCATATTGGCGATGTGGGGATGAACTTTTCTCCATATACAGTGAATGGTCATCAGTTTACGGGGTTGGGAGTCGATCTTACACCCAATGGGCCATTTAAAATCAGTGCATTGTATGGCAGATTTTTACGAGCCACAGAATATGATGTTTCATTTCCAAACGTGTTGCCGGTGTATGAAAGATATGGGTATGGAATGAAGTCTTCTTATAGTTTCAATAAGTGGAACATCGAACTGATATTATTTAAGGCAAAAGACAAGGAGTCTTCTTTAAAAACACCTATACCTGAAGCACTAGGGGTAACGCCTAAAGAAAATCTCGTAGTTTCCTTAAAAAGCGGAATACAATTCATTAAAAATCTGTCTTTCAATGTTGAAATTGCTCAAAGTGCTATAACTGAAAATATTAATAATCCTTCTTCTGATGCGCGTAATAATTTGATTGGATTTTTGATAGACGAGAAAACCTCTACAGACTATTACCAGGCGTTTAATGCAAATTTTTCATATGCATTTTTTAACGGAAATGTAGGAGTAAGTTATGAACGCATCGACCCGAATTATCAAACTTTTGGAGCCTATTTTTTTAATAATGATTTAGAAAACATTACGTTGAATGCTTCCCAAAGTTTGTTTAAAGGGAAATTGGCATTATCGGTAAATGCGGGATTGCAAAGAGATGATTTAAAAAATGAAAAAGAGACCCAATTACAGCGAATCGTGTCTTCTGTTAATGCATCACTCATCGTTTCAAAAAAGGTAGATCTGAATGCTTCCTATTCCAACTTTCAGTCCTTTACAAATATTAGAAACCAATTTGATGAGATCAATCAGATAGATGAGCTTACTAGTATAGATACGTTAGATTTTACACAGATATCTCAAAATGCTTCATTGGGTATTACTTATAAAATCACCAATGATGACGATAAAAGACAAAGTGTTGCCACTCAAATCAATTATCAAACTTCAAAAGAAGAAAGTGGCGGGTTGTCAGACACTTCGTCCAATTTTTACAACGGTTCTGCGGCATACACCTTAGAGTTTCCAAAGAGAAGTCTGCAATATAACGGAGCGGTTAATGTTGCTTATAATGAGTTTACAGAAGAACGTACACTTACCTATGGGCCTACTTTGGGAGTTAGAAAACAGTTCTTCGACAATACTTTAAGTACCGGGGTGTCGAGTTCATACAATATCACCAGCGCCAACGGGGAGACTCAAAATCAAATATGGAGCAACAGAGTTAATGCAGGGTACACCTATAAAGAACGACATAACTTTTCTTTAAGCACCATTTTTTTGCTAAGGAAGGCTACCCAACGAGTTTCCAACGACCTTACTATTAGCATGGGGTATTCCTATTCTTTTGATGTCAAAAAACCAAAATTTGGGAGAGGAAAAAATACAATTTCTGCAAAAGAACGACCAGAGGGGAAAAGTGATAAGTATCTGTATAGATTCAGATATCGCAATATTATCTATAAAGGATATGCCAATGAAATTATAGCGCAACTTCTGGTTACAGCAAAAAAAGAATACCTAACCAAGCCAGATACTTTTGGAAAGATCGAAATATTGTCTATACTCGGTAGTATAAAGGAAGATAATGACCCTATCCTTTTTCAGAATGATGCCATCACATTTTTGGATACTCTTTATCTGTATAAAGATTTCCAGGTTGCTTATCGGGAGAAATTGGATGAGGTATTTGAAGACCTGAAGATCGATACAAAGAAAAAAGATGAAGAAATACAAATGAGTTTTAGGATCGCTAAGTTCAAAATGGAGCGACATGAATTACATAAAATAGCCATTTCGGACAGGCAGCAAGCAGAACCGGCATTATTAAAAGAATATGAGGAGTTGGTTGAAGAACACAGAAAGCAATCAGAAAAATATGATGCACACCATTATATAACAGGAAGAGTTTTTGAAATTAATAAGGAAAGAGCCAAACATAAAAAAGTTATAAAGGAAATCAGATTGAAGGCAATGCAAAACACTTTTGAAATTTACAAGGCAGAAGGGAGCTTACTAAATAGCAATGACTATCTGGAAGGTGAAATCATCTTGTATCTCGATATGGAGTATAGAGCTCAAAATTAAAACGAAGCGACACTATTATGAATATGATAAAAAAAATACTACTATTATTAGGACTGTTATATTGCTATTCACAATATAGTTATGCTCAAAATTTCCCTGTACAGATAAGCCCGATTGGGTCCAGGCCCTATCCAAACAATTTACCGGCATATGCTGCATCGACCTCACCTACCAGCCCTTTACAATTAAGAATATTACTTACAGATATTACCACGGGTAATCAACGCCCCATAAATTTAAGAATTCGTATACAAGGACAGGGCATTAATGTTGTTAGCAATCCGGTATTTGTTCAAAATCAACAACTCACTCTTGATGCAGGGATTCCTTTGGTACTGGGAGCTGTGGATCTGGCTCCATATTTCGAATTTCAAAACCTTATTGGGATTTCGCTAGATCAATACCAAACCTCTTTAAGAGATGGTAGTTATGATTTTTGCTTTGAGATTATTGATGCCAGATCGGGAGTACAAATATCTGAAACGAAATGTGTAAACCTGCCTGTACTGCAAATAAATCCACCATTTCTTACCTGGCCATTAAATGAATCAAAAATTACCGCTTCGGATCCTCCTCCACAAATTAACTTTAATTGGAGTCCCGCATCCGGAGGCAATGTGGCCGGTGTAAAGTATAGGTTCAGATTGGTACAAATCCCTTTTGGTATTCAGGACATACAAGGATTTATGTTAGGAACTCAGGGAGTAAACAATTGTGAGCAAAATAATGACAGCTATAGTGTGATATGCAGAGATAATATCATCGGTACAAGTCTTGCTTACAATTGGTATGCCAACCCAGAAGATAACCCTTTACTAGAGGATTATATATATGCCTGGCAGGTACAAGCGTATGTAGACCAAAACGGAGAACAAGTGAGTACTTTTTTCGAAAATTTTGGAAGAAGTCAGGTCTTTTGGTTCAGATACCAGAGACCCTGTGTGGCTCCTGGTAATATAAGAACATTAGAAATAGGAGCACGAACGGCTACAATAGGGTGGAACCTGGAAAGCACGCATATCGATTACATCATTAATTATAGAGAAAAAGGAGTAGATTCTCGCTGGTATCCTTTAACCACTCCCCGTAATACCACCGTTTTGTCTAATCTGAAACCGGGTACCAGATATGAATATCAGGTAGCAGGTAACTGCGATGCCGAAAATGTAGCCTACGGGCAAAAATTAGAATTTGAAACGGTTACCGAAGACGTCGCCATGTACCAGGGGTGCGGGATTGAACCAAGCCCTTATACCATCGATCCGGATTCGAAGAACCTGGATCGAATATACCCCGGTTTTGTGATTATAGCCGGTGATTTTCCTATTACGGTGACCGAACTTGATAAAAACACGTCTCCTTTTATTGGTAAGGGATATGTCGGAATTCCATGGTTGGGCTTACCTGTGGTAGCGGTAGTATTTGACGGAATTACGGTAAATGAAAAATTGCAATTAACCAGTGGCGTTATTAATACCACTTATGATGCCACATTTGGCAACTTCCCCGGATTTGATCCACCTGATGATCCTGATGATGAGTCTGACGGTGGTAATGATCAAAATACGATCATTGAGAGAGATGATGTCGACGATGTACAAGTTAATAATGGTACTATCGAGATTATAGTTGATGGTCAGGTGGTAGAAACCTTACCGCTGCCTGCAGCAGGAACTACGGTAACGATAAGAGATGCCGATGGGAACGAATGGACAGTAGATGATGAAGGCAATATACAACCTCCCGGTGGGATTGACCCCGGCGACGGAAACCCGGGAGGCGATACATCTGGTACCATTACTGATGGCCTTACTGCAGATGGGCTGCAAGTTAACTTTTTACTATCGGGCACCTATGGTTTTGATCAGATTCCCGTAAGTCAGGCTAGTAATCTATTGAATAACTCAACAAATGAGTATGTTTCCATAAAAGCAGCAGATAGCATCACTCCCTATTATATTCCTCATAAAGCAATAAAGGCGGAAGGAGAAGATATAATTATAGGAGCCATTAATGTTACCGATAGCTTCTTACTGAAAACTTTAGCGTTTAAAACGGCAGATGATGTGAAGCTAAACGCAGCGTTCGATACCGATAGTACTTTGGTTACGATCTCGTTAAATGGAGCAAATACCTTCAAGAAAGAAGATATAAAAGCGGTCGTATCGCAAAACGGGCAAGAAAAGCTGGCCGGAGTTTTTACTCTTTGGCATCTTCCCGAGTTTTCACAACCTATTAACGTGACCATTGTTCCGGTAAATGGAAGCAATGTGCCAAGTAAGGTGCAAATTCAAAAAGAAGTAGAGGATATTTTAAGCCCTGGTTTGGGAAGGTTAAATTTTTCTATTGCACAACCGCTTTCGGTGTATCCAAATCTGGTGACCAATGAGGTAGAGGTGTGGAGTCCGCTTTCAGAGATTAATGATCCTAAATATTCGGGAGGGTTAAAGTATTATATCAACGAATTCAAAAAAAACCGACCGGTTGAAGACAATCAATACTATCTGTTTATTACTGATGAACCGCCATCTGAAGAAGTTACCGGAGCGATGCTGCCCTCTTACCAATTCGGATTTATTTTTGAAAACCAGGTAACCAACAGTAGTGCTATGGGATATAAAACCTCACTGGCAAAAACCATAGCGCATCATTTGGGCCAGGGTATTTTTGGACTGTCTTATGCCAATGCACTTGGGGCAACCTCTGGCGAAACATCCTGGTTAATGGACCCCAGGGGGATAGGAGTGAAGTTACCCCATATGCACTGGAAACAAATGCATCAAGGGTTTACACCTTATGTTTTTGCTGATAAAGAAATTGAGGGGCCGGTAGAGCTCGATGAAGAGTTTCAGTTTAGCAGTATCAATTTTGGCGAGAATGGGGATGGGACCTATACATTTTTAACACCGGCAGGAGAAGCCATAATATTGCCAAAAACGGTCGGCAAGCTGGAATTCTATTATGGGTATAAAGGAAGAGCAGAACAAGGAGATTTTAAACAATTCATAAATTTCATACCAGGAGCATTAAAAGGGTTCACCATTCAGGATAAAAGGTATGAAGCCGATATAGAGGTTACCGAAAACGGGGGTGTTTTAAAAGGATATAAATCGGGAGATGACTATTATACTTATGAAGCGTATAGTATAAAAAGAAAGGATGTGACATGGGGTAATTTAGAGGACGACGCAATAGTGTTTCTCTACGACAAACTTTACAAGCTCAAGGGACGAGAAATAAATGTAACACCCTATTCTTACGAAAGTAAGCCAATTAAAACCGTATTTAATTTCAGTGTAAACGTTCTTGCCACCAATAATGGAAAAAGAGTTACTTCAGATAATAAAGCAATTGTAGGAAATGGCACATCGGGTGTCTCACAAGATAATATTGTTTGGGCCTTTAAAAATATAGAAATCATACAGGGACATCTTATTTTGTATCATAAAATTGCAGAATTAAAAGCTGCATTTCCGCATATTCTCACTGAGAGAGTGGCCAATGACGAAACCCGTAATTTATGGCATACCAGCAGTTGTGAAGATCAATTTTTATATTATAGAAATTCACAGTCTTTATTTATCAATCATCTGAAAAACACATACTGTAAATGCGAACGCCCGCCCATGTCTGAAATCGAGCTATGTGAAGACAAAGACGTAGAAAATCGCCCTGCTACCCAGCTTGATTTTAGCATCAAGTTCTTAGAATTTTTAAGAAAAGACATTGAACGTATTCTGGCTGATGAAGTGCAGGACATTTTTGTGGAATTAAATAAAAATGACTCCTGTGATTATATCGCCGATATAGAATTTGACAACTTAACCCCGGCACTGAATGCCGGTACAGAAGAAGACTTGAAAAGCTTAAACGCAGAAACGATTATTTGCATTTTGTCAAAATATGCAGATAAAAGAGCTGTTTGGGAAGGGTCCTCATTTAGGAATTCTCAAGAGCTGGCAATGATCAGGCTTTTAGAAAATGTAGATAATGATGATGCCAGGGGAGTCATTGAGGGGCTTGAGGGAAAAAATATCTATAACCAGGATAAAGTACTCTATAAACAATTGTTTGATAAAATTGATGATAGTACTCTTGGGTTTTTTAGGGATAATAGATTTTTATTTATAAACGCATTAATCAACATTGCTTTTTCAGATGCTGAATTTTATAAAGAGAGAGTTTCATTGTATTATCAGGATTATGAAAACAGAAATTTTGTTCAGCAATACAGGAATATCGTAAGGCGCTTGGCAGAAGAAGCTGTTCCATTCAAAGAATTTATGCTGCTTATTGACAGGCATAATCTGGAACAAAATGATCAAGGCTTTTTTACGTCAAAATTTGGTTATTTAGATATTGATACAGACTATAATGAAGAGTCTGGGACTTTTAGCGTAGAACAAGAGCTTAAATTTGGGGTGTCATTTCCTGTTCCGGTTAATGAAACGGTTCAAGGTTTACGACCTTTTGATCTGATACGTTTCCTGGACGATACCAATAATAAAATCATTTTACGTAATCGTGCTAAAAGTTTAACCGATTATGCTATTCCTGCAGTAGTATTGTTATACGCAGATCAAACTACTACCAACAGAACCATAGCACAATCGATCAACACTGCCATAGATGTTGCTTCTATATCACTCACTTTAGGCTCTGGTATTGCTGTAAAAGCAGGCAAATTAGCACTTGCAAGAAGTATTGCCGATGATCTGGGATCCCTCACCCTAACTGGTCTGAGTGACTATGAAGAAAATCCTTTTACGCAACAACTAAGTAATGCACTTGCACTTAAGAGTCTACTTGATATATCATTTGATGGAATTAGAAGAATCAGAAATGCTGATGTAGCAACACATAAATATGATCCACCTTCGGTTGAAGAAGTTACAAACGATATATTAAGAATTCCTGAGAATGACCTGACCGATGTAATAGCCAATGATAGAGCACATGTAGCTATCCGTCAATACTTAGAAGGAGGTAAAGATGAGGCACGAAGAACTTCTCAATCCTCTTTACTACGTAACATTAATAATGCTTTAGAAAGAACACGAAATATCAGAATAAGAACACGCAATGCTTCTGGAAATATGGGGCGATCTGCGTTTGAAGATATAAATGGTTTTTCTGATAACATTGCGACCTGGGTGCAATTACATAAAATTAACAATAGAACAATGACGGTTGAAGATTTTATTACCCTCCAGAAATTCAATGAAGATCGAATGAGTCCGAGACAATTGGCCATTTTAAAAGATATCAGAGATAGGATACCAGACCCAACACCGGCTACCATCATGCAAAAAGTAATTCCTAAAGCTGATTTTGAAAAATATATAACGGGAGAATATACGGTAAGAGGTTTTATAACCACCGCCAAAGACTCAAAACATCTCAGTAACTATAATGAAATCTATCATGGGATGAGATTAGATTATGATAACACCAAATTCAATTTGTCTGATGGGAGTTGCGGAGTTATAAGATTTAGGGCCAACAATGTTGGGGATGCATATATTCCTAGAGATTTGCTGGCCCCAGATAGGTATCCTTTTACCAACCATGGAACTACAGCAGGAACGAATGGTCAACTGGGAGTCCCTGAATTAAAAATGGATGTAAATGCCGATTTACAGGATGGCGCAGAGTTCTGGGAAGTTTTCTCAGATGGTTCTGAAGTGCTTCGGGCCAAATATTCTGCAAGTGAAAATAGATTTATACCAATACAATAATGATTGTAAGAAATAATACATATACCATATATAAAAACCATTGTGTTCAGGTGAATGTGTCGAGAACGGAGACAGATCGTCCGGTTGAAACTCCTCGGGAAGAGAGAGAATATATTTTGTCATCCGACAAAGGCGATTTAGATACGTTATTTGAAGAAATGGGTTTTCAGCATAGTCAGCATGGATATTTCTTTAAAGTATTGAAGTTCGAACAGCTTACCAATGCTTTTCAAGTAGCTACTTTCGGTATGTATAAAGGAAAAAAGGTAAGAGTGACCACTTTTTTACCCGAACCCGATAAGGCTAAGATTATCACCTACGATAAAAAACTTGGTATCGAAACAGGCTTTTACAAGTTCGAAGATAGAGATAAAGGCGTTTTTTATAAGAAACTTATAAATAAAGCAGATTTGACCAGAATTTGGGAAGAACGAGGTCCTGCATTTGGATTGCCCATGCCAGAACGTATGAAGGAAAAAGAGATGATAGATTTGAATATTTAGTTGAAACATTTACTAACGATTAGCAATTGCGAATCATGAAAAAAATATACACCTACATAGTATTATTGTGCATCACTGCCATAGGGTATAGCCATACCAGTAAAGATACATTGGCTATAAAAAAAGGAATAACGGTACAACCTAATAGTAAAGTAATTCTTAAGACCCGAAGTTTTGCCAATCTCGATAAACAAATAGAAAAAGCATATGCGTATCACCTGGCCCCCAGGGCCGGTCATAAACCCCAAAAAATAAAGGATATAGATCAAACCGGTGCCAATCTACTGGAAGAAGCCATAGCTACCTTCGAGAAACTGGAAGAAACCCAAAACTTCATTGAACGTCTGGCAACTTACGACAATATCAATACACTACCTGTAGGGATTACAAAAACCATTGGTACCACCCACTACGATTTGGGTATTAGCCGGGTAACCTTCTATCAGAATTATGCAGAAATGACCGCATTTGTGCGTATCAGAACTCCGATGGCCTCAGGAGACACTCCCAATGAACACAACCAGAATGAAGGAAATACTACACTGTTTTTTGGGATGGATAAAATAAAACTGTCCCTCACCGGAGGCCTGGTAGGTATCGAAAACAATCTGCTCCTATTGCAGGATTATGAACTTTTTAATAATACCAGGGTGGAAGATGGTGCCTCCAAAGGGTATTCCCTGTATCTTAAAGGCGGATTTAACCGGGAAGCCGGAGAGACAAATTTAAATGCAGCATCTTATGTAACCATAGATTGTGACGGTTTTAAAAGAATGAGACTGAACGCCGAGGTGCAGTTTCCCCGCTCGATGCTGGAACCGGTAGATCAAAACAACAATGTTATTGAAGATCCTAAAGAGAAGGTCGCAGCATCATTTCAGGTAACCGCCGAAAACTGGAATGATATTTTGGTAGAAAACCTGAATCTTCCCAAATTTCAAATGACCTCCTTAAGAGGATTTATCTTCAAAATTAACAATGCAGCATTCGATTTTAGCGATCTTAGGAACCCCGCAATTATCTTTCCCGAAGGGTATGCACAAGAAGGTGGTGATACCGCCGATACCTGGCGGGGAGTGTATATGCAGAATGCCACCATTATTTTGCCCAAAGAATTTAAAAAACGTAGTGCTGCCGAGCGGCTCACAATTAATGCCTCGAATCTTCTTATTGATAGACAGGGAGTTTCCGGATTGTTTCAAGCCGAAAATTTACTACATCTCAATGAAGGAGATGCCTCTAAGTGGCAGTTTTCGGTAGAAACCTTACAAGTTGCGCTCGTGGCCAATTCAATTACCGGAGCAGGTTTTGCGGGTAAAATTGTGCTTCCCGTGTCCGAGAGTGTTACCGAAAACGAGGAAAACGAAGTGCCAAAGGCATTGGCCTACGACGCAGTTATTTATAGCGGGCAGGAGTATAAAGTTACGGTAAGCTCTATCGGAAGGGAAGTAAAATTCGATCTGTGGAAAGCAAAAGCAGTGATCAATGAGGGGTCTTATGTAGAGCTAAAGGTGGAGGATGGTAATTTTATACCTAAAGCAGTCCTGACCGGAAGACTGATTATCAACGCAGATCTAGATGACGAAAATCAGGCATCCAACCCTACTGAAGATAAATTAATCCATATCCCTAATGTTGAGTTTACCAACCTGCAAGTACAGGCAAAACAACCCTATTTGCAGGTAGGAGCCGATACCGACCAGGGATTTATCGGTGGAGCATTTGGATTTGGTGAAGGAGGGCAGGCCAAAATAGCCAATTTCCCGATCACCATATCAGAACTTAATTTAAGAACGACCAATAACCAGGAGGCAGCATTGGTTTTTGACCTTGATATCAACCTGATGAAAGATAAAATTGCCGCCGGAACTCAAATAAATATTAAAGGAGAATTTTTGGAAGAAAACGGTATACAACGTTGGAAATATGAGTCTTTCTCTATCAAAGAGTTAAAGCTTAGAGCAGACCTTGAGGCATTGGAATTGGAAGGTCGGATAAGTTTTATGAATAATGATGAAATATATGGTGATGGATTTAAAGGAGAGATCACTACGACTTTCAAAAAGGGAATCAAGGTGAGTGTTTCGTCTTCTGCGGTTTTTGGGAGAACCAATGACCAAGGTGATGTGCCGGGATTCAGATATTGGTATATAGACGGATATACCGGTGGATTAGGTAGTAATTCCAGTTTTTCAAAACTGGCTGTAAGCGCATTTGGAGGTGGGGCTTATTACCGGATGCGTAGAAAAGGTTTCGGTGCTCCTCATACCGCTACAGGCCAGGATTATGAACCCGATCGTTCTATAGGATTGGGTGTAAAAGCCATGGTGGCATTCAACAATAAGGCCACGGCCGATCTTTTTAGCGGTCTGGCAGCCTACGAAGTGGTTTTTAATGATGGTGGCGGTATGCGCCGCATATCCTATTACGGAGAAAGCCATTTCTTATCAGGTAGCGAAGGCGATAAGGAAGAAGCAATAACCTCAGGATTACAAGAGGTTCTTACAAAAGAAGAAGGCTATTCCGGGAACCTTGAAGCGGAAAAAGAAGGGAACCTACTGGGGGTAGCAGAAAATATATTTGGAACCGGAAATGTAAAAGGAAAAGATGGAATACATTCTTTTGTCGCCTTGCAATACGACTTTGGCGCCAATGGAGCCAGAAGCTCCCTGCATGGTGAAGTAAATGTGTATTTTAAAATCAAGGGCGGGTCAATTAAAGGAGGAGGACCCGATAATTTGGCAGGAAGATTAGAATTTCATTTCGAAAAAGACAATTGGCACGTATTTTTAGGAACTCCGGAAACCCCTTTGTCCTTAAGTTTAGAAATAGGAGGATGGACCTTTATCACCCAGGGGTATTATATGGTGGGGTACGGAATACCTGGCCTTGCAATCTCAAGAGACAATCCGGTCACCAAGATATTACGCCTTAGCGACGAAGAACGACAATTCAATAGCCGATCGGTTAGTGAGAGTGTTGATATGTTACAGTTAGGAAAGGGATACGCTTACGGAATAGGGTATCATTTAGATACAGGGCCCATTGATGTTGGTTGGTATTACTATCAATTTACCGCTGGTTTTGGCTTTGATCTTTTGGTGCAAGATGCAGGAGATGCCGTATGTGCACATAACAATCAACCGGTAGGTGTTAACGGTTGGTTTATGCAAGGGCAACTATGGGGGTATGTAACCGGAGATTTTGGCATTGTTGTCAATTTATTTTTCTGGAAAAAAAGAATTTCTATCATCTGGGCAGGGATTGCAGTTTTAGTGAGAGCACAGTTACCTAACCCCTGGTGGTTCAAAGGATATGCCGGTATAAGTTATGAAGTATTGGGAGGGTTAATTAAAGGGCATGCAAGAGTTGAAGTTGAGTTTGGCACCCGGTGTGAATTATCAAGCGGAACAGCATTGGGAGGACTTAAAATCATCGCCGATGTCAAACCGTCAAATAACGCTACAAAAGTCGATGTGTTTACTTCGCCTGAAGCAGGATTTAATTTTCAGATCAATGAACCTTTTGAATTTTTGGATGATAATGATCAGGTACATGTATACAAAATCCGCTTAGATGAGTTTTCGGCAAAACAGGGATCAATCAATTTGCCCGGTCGCTTAAGCTGGAACAACAGGAAAGATATGGCAACCTTTACTCCGGAAGATATCTTGCCGCCCGAGAAAGAAATAAAAGTAAAAGTAAGAGTGGTTTTGGAAGAAAAAGCAGGGAACGATTGGAAAGATGTAGTCATCAATGGAAAACTGTCTGAAGAAATAGAAGAACGGGTGTTCACCACAGGAAAAGCACCAGACCATATTCCTATAGATAACGTTGCATATTCTTTTCCGGTTGTAGATCAAAAGTATTTTTATCCTAACCAGGTAAATCAAGGATATATCCAATTAGCCATAGGTCAGGATTATTTGTTTGAAGATAACACTTATGATAATGTGGTGATTTTTGATAGCAATGGGCAAAAGAGCAAGAAAACCTTCAGCTATAACAATAATTCAAATAGAATCACTTTTAACTTACCAAATTTAAATAATCAGGAAGAGTATTCACTTACTCTGATTGGTATACCAAACAATAATAATAGTAGCAACCTTAAAAGGGAACGTGAGGTTAGGAATGATGATCGGGGGGGCGATGTGAAAATTAGAAAAGTATCGATACAGGGTCAAAGTCTCAAAGCAGAAGAAGTAGAACTATTAGAATTTGATTTTGTCACCAGCAGATATAATACTTTTGCCGCTAAGATAAATGCCAAGAGGCAAATTGCTTCATTATTCAATGTTGAAAGGGTTATTAACCCAAATACCAATGATGAAGAATATATCCCTGATGTTCATTATTTAATGGCAATAACAGATAATACAGAACCTTTTGAATATCTGGAATTAAAGGGAAGTAGATATACAGGCGAAATAGGCTCAGGGATCTATAGACCGCTCATTGCTATTGAAGCCGATTTGAGTAATAATCGTTATTACAAAGATCATGTCTATCCTTTGATATATGATGGTTATCCATTGCGAAATGATTTTAAAGTGAGTAGAAACACATCGGTCATGGGAATGCCTCCGGTAAAAGCGGTACCAATTCTAACTGATTATCTAAGTAGTTTACAAAATATCTCTGGACATTGGCTATTAAAAGAACGAATGCCATTCAGATACCATTTACCTTATTATTACAAAAAGGATTTTGTGGATATCAGATATAAAATTGTAAACGCAGCATTCCCTTCCGGAAGTGAAACAAATGAAGATATCGTAAATAATCCGGCATATAACAGGATTATTAATGCAAGATTTCCTGTGGTGAAAAAGGGAGATTACAAAACCCGGATTAAATATATCCTACCAGGAGGTACAGCAAGTGAAACCAAGAATTATATCTACACATTCGAATGATTAAAAGCATAAACATAATAAACCCGATTCTTGTCTTGATAATGTCTCTAATGATAGGGCATATAGGAAACGCCCAAAAATATGTCTCCGGTAGCGAGATCAAGGCAATATCCAGAGTACAAAAAGGGCGTATTTTATTGCGATGGGCCCCAGATAAACCTGCAGCCTGGAAGTTATTGAATACATATGGGTATTCGATACATCGCATTACAGTGTCGAGAGATGGAAAAACCCTGATTAATGGAGAAAGAAAACTATTAAATACCGAACCGTTGAGCCCTGGTAGTGTTGAAGAGTGGGCAGAGATCGCTGAAGTTGATGACAATGCAGCGATTGTCGCACAAGCTATTTTTGGTGCTTCATTTAGTATAAATCAAAATTCATCCACTACCAGTTCTTTTGAACAGGTCATTAAAAAAGCGGAAGAACTCAGGCAACGATATAGTTTCGCCTTATTGATCATTGATCAGGATTTTAAAGTCGCTCAAAAGGCAGGCGTTGGATTTATAGACGAAGATGTAAAAGCTAACGAAAAATACCTATATCAGATTCGGTCCAATGTCCCAAAAGAGATGTATGAGATCAAAGATGGTGGCGTGTTTACCGGCCTAGAGGAATATGAACCACTGCCAAAACCTGTAGATTTTATCGGAGCATTTAAAGATCAGGAGGTTATTTTGAGCTGGAATACTGAGATACTAAAAGACTATTACAACAATTATCGAATAGAAAAATCGACTGATAGTATTCACTTCTTTCCTATAAAAGAAAGACCGTATACCATTACAGAACAACCCGTACAAGATGGTAAAGCTACCTTAATCGATTCTATTTCCAATTTTACTTCCTACTATTATCGAATTAAGGGCATTTCTTCTTTTGGAGAAACCAGCCCTGCTTCAAAAATAATTTCAGGGGAGGGAAAACCTGCATTAAAAATAAACCCTTACCTCACCACCCAGAATTTAAGGGAGAATGAAGTGACCCTTCACTGGGAATTTCCTGAAGACAAGAATGCGATGATCACCGGGTTTAAATTATTACGTTCCGATACCAATTCAGGGAAATTTGAAGTAGTACTGGATAATATTCCTAAAAAGACAAGAAGTGTTAGTTATAACAATCTAAAAGCATCCAACTATTTTAAAATTGTAGCCTTAGGAAAATATGGCGAAGAACGAAAATCGTTTGCCATGTTGGTACAGCCGGAAGATAATACACCTCCTGCACCCCCCCAGGGTCTAACCGGAGTAATTGATACCCTGGGCGTCATACGTTTATCATGGCAAAAAAATACCGAACCCGACCTTTTGGGGTATCGGGTATATAGGGCCAACAACCCAAACCACGAATTCAGTGTCATTACCGTATCCACTATTGTAGAGAATGAATTTGTTGATACGGTGACCATCAGGAACTCTAACAAAAAAGTATATTATAGAATTAACGCCCTCGATCAAAGAGCCAACCCATCTGGGTTTTCTGAAATCCTGGAACTTATAAAACCCGATATCGTACCCCCGAGTCCTCCGGTGGTAAAAACAGTAAAACAATTGGATAATAAAAGTATTGAGCTGTCCTGGACGGCAAGTCCAAGTAATGATATACTGCAATACCTGGTGTATCGCAAAGAAGATAACTCCAAAGAGTGGGAGTTGGTATTTGACGGTGCTAAGGGAGATAGAACCTATAGGGATACTACCATAAAACAGGGGAAGCTTTACAGTTATACGGTACTGGCAAAAGACCAAACAGGATTAGAATCACTACCGGCACCTGCTGCCTCGGTATTGGTAAGATATATAGGAATGCGTCCACCGGTAAAAGGGTTTTATGCCGCACCCAATGTCGAACAACAGTTCATTACCCTTAGTTGGCGATATAATGAAGCGCATGTCACGCAATTTGAAGTATACAAAGGGAAAGAAGAAGAACCCATTCAGCTTTTTCGCACGCTTCCTGCAAAGACCAAAGTCATACAAGATGCAGAGTTGAGTATTAATACCAGTTACAGGTATGCCATAAGAGCAGTGTTTAGAGATGGAGGAGTCTCTGAAAAAAAAGAATTAACCATAAAATATTAGGTTATGAAAAGATATATGACGGTTTTACTATTAATTGGAACTTTGTTTCTAGAAGGACAATTGTATGGCCAGTTTAGATATAAATTAGAATATTCAGGAGAAGTAGTAGATTTTCATACTGGGCGACCCTATCGGGTATCTTTTTATTTAACCAATCCCGGACAAGGAACCAGTAATGATCGTTTATTTTCTTTTTCTTACAGAGGGATATTAGATACCTATTCTATTCCGGCCGGTGGGCAATTTGATAGAATCATAAATTCCAGCACACAATATTCAGGTTTTAACAGAAATATCAATCCTTCCGGAAGTTCTGAAATACAACGTTATTATGATTTTGAGTGCGATTCAAATAGGCTCTTTGGCAGAAATGAAGGGTTTTCTAATTTTCTTAGTATCTATCGTATCGAACAATTTTCTTCATTGAATAATGGTAACGGAAATTCGGTATTCGAATGTGAGGCCAAATCCATTAGAATCACTAATGATGCTGACTGTCAGGGGAAACGTATTCGCTATGGTTTGGAATACAGAACTCCATCAATGAATGCTTGGGACGACCTATTAAGATTCGGGAATAACAATCATCCCTTTAGCCTAAGACTTGAAGATGTTCCCAGAAGTAATTCTGACAATAGTATCATAATTAGAGCAAAATATCTTCCGACAGGTGAATATTCTGATAATCTAACACTCTCAATCTTGCCCTGTACCCCAAATATTATAAACCATGTTGCTCAAGATGCTTCTTGTGGGCAAAACAATGGAGGATTTGTAGTAACTTTTGATGAAACCGTTGATCAGGAAATGCAGTTTTTTTTGTATGAAGGTGCTTTACAGATTGGAAGTACTCAGGAATTTGTGTCTGGAAATACATATAGTTGGCCTGAGAACAGAGGACTTAGGCCTGGTACGTATCGTTTAGAATATGGTATTTTTGGAGGGCAATTGGAATCCTATAGTACTCCAATAGTGATAGATACCTCTCCTCCAGTTACTTTTTCGGTGGTTAAAAATGCAGATGAATCTTGCTCTGGTCTGAACAATGGAAGAATAACCATTACGGCGGCAGGTGGTAACGGGAGCTATCAATATCGTTTAAACGAAAATAGGCCATGGGTCAGTTTTGACTCCGGCAATAACCAGGTAGTATCAAATCTACCTGATGGCGATTATCAGATACTGGTACGAGATACCCAGAATTGTGTTGCCACTAGTGCTGAGAATGTTACCATATCGCCTGGTTCTACCATAATGCTTAATACCATCAGTTCAACTCCGGTTACGGTAAATGGAGGTAGCGATGGCACCATACGTTTTAGGATAACAGGCGATGGCCCGTTGCGATATGCCTATCGAAGAAATGGCGGGGCAGAGATCGGTCCCTTTAGCGCATCATCGGGCTTTAACACCATCAACGGATTGCCACAAGGCAACTACACTATACGAGCGATCAATCGCGATGGTTGTTTCAGGACCGGAAATACTACGGTTAGCGAACCACCCCCATTAAGGGTAAGTATCCGGATCAATACCAATATTTCATGTTTTAACGGAAACGATGGGGTGCTGGAAGCCGTTCCCACAGGGGGAAGTACCGGTGGTACGATTACCTATCAATGGACGAAAGTCGGAGATCCTTCTTTTATCGCAAATTCCCGGATTATTGAAAACCTGTCGATAGGAACCTATGCTGTTACGGTTTCCAAATCTGGAGAAAACGCTTCTAGTTCTTTAGCACTCCCTGAACCGCTGCAAATACGATTTACCGATCTTGCTTTTCAGCCTCAATGTTTTGGGCAAACCGGTAGCATATTGGTTGGCGTAACTGGTGGCACTGCACCTTATACCATCATCTGGACCCATGATAATTCGGCCGATGTAATTTCAAATGATGGAGGCACTCTTTCCAAATCCGGTCTAAATCCGGGAGGATATACTTTTACGATAACAGATGCTAACGGGTGTGCTGTCAATAATTTTTCAGATCCGATCGGTATTCAGCAGCCACCCTCTGAAATCCTTATTCAGGATTCAGGATTGGGGGTACAAAATCCCACAGCTATAGGGGGTACCAATGGGGCCATCGACATTACGGTAAGTGGAGGTACGCTGCTCAATGGCGATACCTATGCCTATCAATGGACCAAGGCAGGAGATCCTTCTTTTAGTGAAACTACCGAAGATATTTCAGGTCTTACCGAAGGAGATTACACCCTTGCGGTAAGAGACAGTAATAACTGCTTTAGTAATAGAACCTTCGAATTGCGAGACCCTGAACCTTTGATGGTCAACATACGAATCGATCAGAATATCGTATGTTTCGGGGATAGAGCAGAATTAACGGCCCTGGCAACCGGAGGGGTGACGACTTCTACCCGGGGATATACATATCAGTGGTATATTGTTGAATTTGGGGTACCAAGGGCGTTGACAGGAGAAACCAATCAATCCATCACAGGATTACTGCAGGGGATCTATGAGGTTCTAGTAACCGATATCGTAAGAGTGTCAGAAACCAGTAATCGTGAAAGTTTTATAGAGCCACCGGAAATTCGCTTAGATGGCAGTCACCAAAATGTATTGTGTAACGGCGGTAACGACGGTAGCATAGACTTGGTCGCCATAGGAGGAACCGGCGAACTAACTTTTGCATGGACCAAGCAAGAGGATCCTTTATTTCAAAGTACTGATGAGGACCTAAATAATCTTACCGCAGGAACATATACCGTAGAAGTACGCGATGGTACTGGTAGGTGTAGAAAAGAAAGAAGTTTTATTATAGAACAACCAGATGAGCCCCTCGCAATTACCGGAGTGACACAGCAGAACGTAGGGATTTTCGGCCAAAATACAGGATCTATATCGCTTACCGTAACAGGAGGTACCCCAGAGTATACCTATCAATGGACAACATTGGAAGACCCTACATTTTTGGCGACCACCAGGGATCTGCAAAATATCACTGTAGGAAATTATACCGTGCAAATCAGAGATGCCAATGCAGATGCTACTACTGCCAATGCAGGATGTATCACCAGTGATACTTATGAAATTACACAACCCGACAGATTGGTGGTAAGTATAGCAGTAGATACCCCGTTAGATTGTTTTGGGTTTGAAGATGGGATATTGGTGGCAAATGCTACAGGAGGCATAGAGGATCAGGATTATACCTATCGTTGGTTTGAAATCGTGGATAATCAGGATATAGAAATTACCGTAGATCCTTTCTTTGCTTTTGCAGAAAATCTGGGCGATGGCACCTATAAGGTAGTGGTAGAAGATGTGAATGGTGCTGTTACCGAAGATACTTTCGTTCTGGAAGAACCCGAAGCCATTGTGGCAACTCTATTGGGCAAAACCGATGTACGGTGTTTTGATGCTTCCACCGGGGAGATTCGGCTTGGTATTACCGGGGGCACCCCATTAACCGGGGATACCTATTACGTAGAACTATTCAGAAACGGTGATTTTTATGATGGGGATTTTTATCCCGTCGATGCGGTACTACTTGAAAACTTACCCTCAGGCAGTTATGAGGTAGAAGTACAAGATGATAATGGGTGCAGTGCTGTTTCTGTACCCGATCCTATTGAGATCACACAACCCGATGCTCCTATAGAGATCACCTCATTTGAAGTGGTAAACCTTACCGGCTTCGAAACGCAGAATGGTGAAATTACGATAACCGCCTCTGGCGGAACTCCCGAATATCGCTATGAATGGAGGGTGGAAGGAGCCACCGATATAATAGGTACGGAAAGTACGATCGATCAACTTGCTGTTGGTATTTACGAAGTAACCATCGTCGACAGTAACGATTGTTTGATCACCCAAGCCTATCCCATTACACAGCCAGATCTGTTGTTGGTAACCATACAGTACCCCGATACCGGAGGAAGGATATCTTGCCATGGTGCTGAAGATGCAATACTGGAGTCTACTACTACCGGGGGAGTGCCTTTTGATAATGATACCCCAGATCCCTATTATCAATATGAGTGGTATGAAGTGAGCGATCCCGACAATATTCTCGGAAATGAAATGCAGCTGCAGGGTATTGGAGCAGGAATATATAGAATACGAGTGACCGATGCCAATGGAAACATAACTGAATCTCAAGCCTTTGAAGTTACAGAACCAACACCCATAGTCATAGAAATAACAGATCAGAATAATGTAGGTTGCTTTAACGACAATACAGCAAGTATTGAAGTTGCCGTTACAGGGGGCACCCCTTTCGACAATGGAGACTATTTGTATACCTGGAGTAATGGCGATAGTACCCGAGACATTTCAGGCCTTTATGCAGGTAATTATTGGCTTACTGTGACCGATAGGAATGGTTGTCAGACAACTTCTGAAGTAGTGGTCATTACCGAACCCTATCCACTGGCCATACGCCAGGTGAATAGGATTCCGCCCTCTTCTCCCAATGCAATGGACGGAAGAATCACCGTTGATGTGATCAACGGCACATGGCCATACACTTTTCAATGGTTTGATGAAAATAATAACCTGCTTCCGTCAACGACACATATTCTAAATGGAACAGGAAATGGACAATATTTTGTAACGGTTGCTGATACTAACGGTTGTCGTCTGGATCAAATAAATGTAGATGCCCCATTTACCGAACTTGCCGTAGAAGTCATAGAGATCAATCCTGTGTTATGTGCTGGAAACAATACGGCAAGTCTGCGAGCTAATGTATCGGGTGGAGTTCCGTTTTCGTCGAGCAGCCCCTATTTATACCGGTGGTTTGAAGAAGGAAATCCAACCAGTATAGGTAACCAAAGTGTATTGTACGATCTGCCTATCGGAACCTACTATATAGTAATTGAAGATGCCGTAGGCAATAGTATTCAGAGTGATACCTATAGCATCGCCGGCCCTCCGGTCGAGCTGGAGCTATCTTTAGATACGGATTATACCAATTGTGGTGATGGGAATGACTGGAGTGTGCTACCCACGGTAGTAGGAGGAGTACCTCCCTATACCTATTTTTGGCAAAATGGATTGGGAACCACACCCGAATTGGTCAATGTATCACCGGGTACCTATACCTTAAGGGTGCAGGATGCCAGAGGATGCATCGCACAAAGATCAGTTACCACTCCTTCTCTTATACCACTGGAAGCCGAGATTTTTGAGCAAGATCCGCTTTGTTATCAGGGAAACAACGGAACTATTCGTGTGACACCTACAGGAGGAGTCCCTCCGTATACCTATCTTTGGAATACAGGAGGGACCAATTCTGAAATTCAGAGCATTCCTGCGGGAGACTATCAGGTGGAAATCACAGACAGTAAGGGGTGTAGCATTACCAGAGCAACGACCTTGATCGATCCCGATGAGATCATTTTGGATATAGGCCCCACCAGTACCATATTGTGTCTGGGGCAAACCTACACTGTTGATGCTTCTGTTGACGATCCCAATGCTTCCTATCGATGGACTTCAGATCAGGGATTTGAAAGTACCAATCCTGAAGTTATCCTTTCTGAAGAGGCAAACTATCAAGTTGAAATTACCACAGCTCAGGGTTGTGTGGCCCGTGCAAGTGTAGCAATTATTGTAAGAGATTTACCACTGGTAGCAGAGTTCCTGTTATCGTCAGATGTGTTTATCAATACCAATTTTGTATTGGCCAATGTAAGTTACCCCACACCCGATCGTATCGATTGGATATTGCCCGATGAAGCGCAAGTTGTCGATATCAATGACACCTATGTAGAGATACGGTTCGACGAAGTAGGGGAGCATGAAATACGTATGATCGCCTATCTGGACGGCTGTACAGCAACCTATACCGAAACCATTGTGGTACGAGAGAGCTCCTCATTAACTGAAGAGGGTTTGGGTAATTTTTTAAAGAATTTTACAGCTTATCCTATTCCGAATAGGGGTAATTTTACGGTCGATCTGGCATTCAGAGAAGCTACACCCATTACATTTGCTCTGTATGGAATCACAACGAATACCTCTGTAGCAAATAGTGAATATACCGATGAAGGCGCTTCAGAATATCTAGTGCCTATGAATTTGGAAGGACAGAATATCCCTCCGGGAGTGTATTTTTTAATTCTTGAAATCCCCGGGAAACGGTATGTGCATAAAATTATTATAGAATAACAGCTGTGTGGATGTCTGCCTGGCCTACCTTTGGCAGGTAAACCGGACAGGGTGGCCCGCCATAGCGGGACGGAAAGGGTAGATAAAACGGGTTCAACATAAGAATTTGGAAGGAAGAAAATTCAGAAGACAGTATAGTATTAAGAATTATATTGTCGATTTTTATTGTGCTAAAGAAAAATTAATTATCGAGTTAGATAGTGAAAATGATAAAACACATGAAACAATATATCCTAATGATTGCGGTATGCGCTTTCCTGATCAACTGTACATACGATAGAAAACCCAAAACTGTACATTCCGAGCACAAAGGCTCAGAAACGACCGAATTACTAAAGGATTCGACGCTGGTAGAAATCGCAGATCTACCCATTCAAATTGATAGTACCGATTATTTACTGCATCCCATTGGGGAGTATCGGGTATATCAAAGCCGATCTAAAATTTCTTTTGGATCTTCAGATTATCATACCGAGAGCTTTTCGGTGGCAAATCATTCCGGGTATATGATTACAGGAGATATACATAATGTCAAATTCCAACATACGCAAGCTGATACCTTGTACCCGTTAACCGATACTTTTATCAAAATAACAAGGATCTCTTTTTTAAGAGATATTTATAATACAACAAAAGAACAATATTTGGTGTATACCGTAATTGATAAGGATACTAATAAGGACCAAAAACTGGATCATAATGATGTAGAAACACTTTTTATTAGTGGGATAGATGGGAAAAGATTCACCAAGTTTACCGGCGATTTATGGGATTTAATTGATTGGAAAACAGTAGCGTCACAAAACCGCCTGTATTTCAGGAGTATTGAAGACACCAATCATAATGGGGAGTTTGACAAAGAAGATCAGATTCATTATCAGTATGTTGATTTATCCGACCCAAAATGGACCGTTACCTCATACCATCCAATATAGTGTAACGTCATAAAAAATGTTATAGTACACCATTTAATGAGGATAGAAAATGCTGGGTCTAGCTAACGATACTGGCAGACAAATCTTAAACGCTGAATTCATAAATGCCTTCTATTATGGCATGGCTTTTGCCGTTTATTAGGCAGGCACCAGTATAGGTTCCACTGTTCTTATAGGGTATTGCCTGGACATGTCGGGAACCGCTTTTGGGTCGTCTGGAGTACCTTCGGGCTTGTCAAGAACCATTTCGGGCTTGTCAAGAGCACCTTCCAATACGTCAGGAGCATCTTCCGGCTTGTCAGGATCGCTATCCGGGTTATCAAGAACCACTTTGGGGTCGTTAAGAGCATCTTAGGGCTTGTCCAGAGCCGTTTTCGGGTCATCAAGAGCCCTTTCCATGCCATCAAAAGTACCTTCCGGGTACGTATAATCGGCCTCACCTTGATCGTATCAGATACTTCAATAGATCCATTTTCCAGATTTTTGTTTGTCGCGATAGGCCGAAAGTGCACATTTTTATGTGGAGTGTTTAAGAATCAATGACTTATACTATATTTTGGCATACATTTTGTGATATATTAATTACTCACAAGCGGTCCTTTAGGATCAAGATTTCCAGTACACCCCTGTTAACGGCAGGCACCAAAAGGCATAGCAGCCAGGCTATGAAAAGATATCGACCAACCAGCAAGAAGTGTTAATAATAGCTTATATCAATATAATATCGGCTAGGGTGTTGATCTATCTGTAATTTTTAATCATAATAATTTTAAATCGTTTCTCATGGAAAGAGTTTTTAAATTAAAAGATGCCGTGCTTTTAGAGTGGGGAAATACCACTGCAGCACATATGAAAGAGGATATCGATAAGTTTACCGAGTTTGATGCTAAACTTACGATCGATGTAGTAGACGACCTGGAACAAAAGGTTGCGCAAGGCTATAAAGAAGGAGGTGATGAAGTGAATGTTGCGCAATTGCAACAAAAAACCGAAGCGGTTGAGCAGGCGATGCAGGATTGCCGGGATTACTATAAGAAATTAAAGTATTGGGTGCTAGACGCATTCCCCGACCGAAAGGCCATACAACGGCAGTTTGGTGTGGGCAGATTCAGGAGTATCACCGGCAACCAGGCCAGGATGATTCTGTATATGGAAGGTCTGGCCGATACCATCAAACAGCATCGTACCACCCTGGAAAACGTAAAGGCTCCTGGTGATCTGTTAGATCGGTCCCTTGTCCTTACAGAGGCTTTACGCCTCGCCAATAAGGAGCAGGAACAAAAAAAAGGAACCCGTACGGTAGATACCGAGGAGCGTATAGCACATCTCAATACTTTGTATGTGATCTTGCAAAAGATCACTGCAGCAGCCAACAATGTGTTTGAGGACCAACCTGCCAAACGCAGGTTGTATCGACAGCCCATTACCAAAATTGGCGGAGATGTAATAGGCGATAGTACTGCTACCGATAATGATGAATAGTAGTACATGCTTTATATGTCTGGGAGCAGATGCCCTGGGATATTGTGAGTGACAAGGAGGACTTGAAAAAGTGCTCCTTGTCTTGTGTTTGGGGTACTTTATAAAAAGCATGGACCCTCAAACAATGAAATTAATAGTTACCTCTTCAATACTTTGATGTTTTGATTTATAGTATCTCCATAAAGGTTTAAAAAATACAAGCCCGCCTCTTGTTTACCGATATCCAGGCTTATATTCAGTTCTTTTTTATCGATTCGCCGGTCAACAACTATCTTTCCTGTGATATCTACGATTTTAAGCCTGTTGAAGGTATGTGCCGGTGATAATTGTAGTTGCATCCTATCTGTTACCGGGTTAGGATATACCGCAATGTTGGATTTTATACCCTTGTTTGACTTTGACAGCGAAGTATTACAAGCTCCTGTAACAAAATCATGTCGTTGATCAAAAGTGTTATTTTCTCCTCCGGAAGGGATACTATAGGTATAGTAAAAATAGATGTGTTCCCCTTCTGAAGCATTGATTTGATAGGGCTCATTGGGCTGTACCAGATAACCGGGATATGCACCTGTAGCAGATGTGCCGTAATATAAAATACAAACAGTATCGCCGATTCCAGGAGTTTCGGGAATGAAGGTAATAGTGGGGTCGACTGGATCTGAAGACACTTCATAGCGATACTGTTGGTTCTCTGCGGTTGCTGAACAACCTACCTGAGGGGTATTTGACGAAGCGTTAAACGCTATATAATTAAGATTGAAACCGCTGGCATCGAAAACGATACGTAGCTCTTGTTGACCAGCCGGGATATTGATGTTAGTCACCGTTACGGTTTCATAATTTTGCCAGTTTCCTGTGTTTGGTACCGAAAGTACTTCGGTAATAGCAACCTCATTGATCTCCAGATGAAAGCTACCTTCACCATTAGGTGAGGCCACTCTGAAATTAATGTCATAGGTATTTGATGATTCGGTGGCATTGATGTTATAGGCCAGCCATTCGCCTGCGTCTATCCAGCCTACATTGTATAGCCCGGTAACATCACCGGTAGTCTCAATATCTACATCCTCTTCTTTATGTGCTCCACCTGTATTTCCTGGTGTGGTATCGTTATAACCAAATCCCTGGCCACCCGGTTTATAGTTTTCGGCTTCCAGAATGCCAGGGATTACAGCATAAGTAATTGGTGTGTTGTTGGTAACTTTAATAGTAGCAGTACTCAAAATCGAACCACTTCTTGCCGTAATGATATGATCACCTGTTAATGTACCGGTGTATAATCCATTGGCGTTTATAGATCCTCCGTCGGTGGTCCAGATATAATCTGCAGCTATGGTATTTCCGTTTTGGTCATATCCCTGTGCCGAGAACTGTTGCGATGCTCCCATGGCAATCTCACTAGTTGACGGGCTGATAACGATGCTGGATAATACAGGATCGGTGCCAGTAGCATCTTCTTTTTTAAGGATACGCAGGTTATCTATATAAAAGGTTTCTCCTGATGCTATTCCCGGATCAAAAAGAAAAACTACGCGGTTCACCTGGCTATCGCTTACTATCAGATCTGGAGTTGCTGTCAAAACAAATTCGATCGTATGCCAGGCATTGGTTTCCTTAACTTTTGCCTGATAGATGCTATGCCTTCCAGTTGGATAATTCTCACTGGTTGATAATGCTCCTGCTTCTAATTGCCAACTTACTATGGTTCCTACAGGAGCCGAGGTATAAATATCCATCGCAAACCTTTTTTCTTCAGAAACATAGGTGCTGGCATCATTGATAAAGTTGGTGTCAAAGAACAAAACATCGTAAAGCTCGGTGATATTTCTGGAATATTTACCTGATTTTGTGGATGGATTTACAGTATTTGGTGAAGGGTTATTGATGGCAAATTCATAAGTACCGGTTGTGGTTGAATTATACGTTAAATTATTAACACTCTCAAAGTCCTGAATCAGCTCCAGAAAATTATAATTTGCCGGTAGTTTGGTTTTACCAATCCTGAAATTGTCGATGTAGTATACTTCTGAAGTATTAGAATTTGGATTAAAAAGTAAAGAGATTTCATCAACGGCCACACCAGATGTAGCTGCATCGGGAGAAGAAGCATAGGCAAATTCGATAGTGTGCCAGCCGTTTTGTGCTCCAACGACCCCGATATACTGACTATTTCTTCCCGCGGGGAAATCATTTTCAGAAATTACCCGATTTTCTAAACTTAGTGTTATTTCTGTTCCTATAGGTGCAGAAGTATACAGATCCATATAAAAGATATGGTCGCCATCTACAAAAGGTGCGCTGTTTTGAATAACATTGGTCGAAAAACTAACGACATCATACACTTCTGAAGTGCTCCTCGTATAGCTGGCAACATTGGTGCTGTTATTAACATCGTTGGGATTTGGATTCGGTATTTTGGCCGCATACGTTCCATTTTCAAAAAACAGGGTTAATTGATCGATATCTTCATAGTTAGTGATGATTTCTTCTTCGAGCAAAACAGGGTCCGGAACCTTCATTTTTCTGAAATTATCGAAGTACACAATGTGATCGGTATTACTATTTGCATCAATTAATACAACAAATTGATCTGTTTCAGCAGCATCGACACTCGTATCGGGCCTGTCTAATAATTCGAACTCTAAGGTTTCCCATTGGTTTTGTGTTGTAGTTTTTGCAGTATATCTGCTATGTCTCCCCGAAGGATACGTATTTACAGAAGCCGAACTTTTCTCTATTTGTAAAATGAATTCGGTTCCCACAGGGGCGTCACTATACACATCTACCCAGATCTCTTTTTTACCGGAAACAAAGGCCAATGCGTTTCCTATATCTGAAGATGAAATATATAACCCGTCATACAATGCTCCTGATGACCTTTGGTATTTTCCTGTCTTGGGAGAGTTATTGATACCATTGGCAGCCGGGTTGTTTACAGTTTGCTCTAAAACCCCGTCGGTGACCGAAGTATAGGATATATTTCTGTTTGCTTCAAAATCTTCATAAACAAACTCCAAAGTTCTTTGAGGATTCATGGCCACACTCATATCAAGTGTATTCACTTCGCAACCCGGTGTGTTGATCTGTACACTTATAGTTCCGCCGGTAGTGCCCCAGTCTACAGTAATAGCATTTGTACCCTGACCCGAGGTAATGACTGCGGTATTGGGTACTGTCCAGGTGTATGAAGCAGTGTCGTTATTGGTAACGCTATATATTTTTCCGGATTCTCCTTCCTGAACTTTGTTATCTCCGGTTAACTCCAAATTCAGCGTACCATTATAAACCCTTACATAATCAACCTCCATTTGGGTGGGATAATCTTGTGGAGTTGGCTGGATATTACCCGTATAAGGTGTTCCCGGGCCACCAACCGCCACATTAAGTATGATATACCAATTACCTTCAGAAAAAGGCCAGGGGTCAACAGTATTTGCAGGAGTTACCGTGTGGTACAACTGATTGTCTACATACCATCGTATCTCGTTTGGTTCCCATTCTACAGCATACTCATGAAATCCCTGAGAAAGATCGGTTCCGGCATCATATTCCCGACCATTAAATCTCCATCCTCCATTAGAGTAGTGAACGGTTCCTCCAACTTTTTGAGGGTTTTTGTGCTGGGCTTCCATAATATCAATCTCACCGGTAGAAGGCCAATTACCATTTTCGGGCAACATCCAGAATGCCGGCCATATTCCACCGGCAGAAGGAAGCTTGATACTTGCTTCATATCTTCCGTATCTCGAATTGAATTTTTGTGAAGTGATGAGTTTTGAAGAAGTATACTGTTTGCCTCCATAGCTTTCGTTTTTTGTGGTAATAATTAACTTACCGTCACTTACAGTAGTGTTTTCTGATCTGTAATATTGTTCTTCTGCATTTCCCCATCCGCAAAGAACAGGACAGCCATCTCCAATATCAAAACTCCATTTACTCGCATCAATCGAGGAGCCGGAAAAATCATCATCAAAGATCAGATCGGTACATTGAGAATAGATATCCGGTATTTGCAAAAAGACTAAACATAGCAGTGTTATGAGTACATTTTTTTTCATGGGTAATTTGGTTTACGTTAAAATGTTAAAAAGAAGCAAGTTAATACTGCTACTTTTTTATGAATTGTAAAGATCTTTTTTGTGATCCATTAAGTATTGTGATGATATAGTTACCGCCTTTTAAGCTTGAAACATCTATATTTTGGTGAGCTGCACGTATCTGGGATTGAAGGATAGTTCTTCCCATAAAGTCAGAGACGTACACAGATGATTTTTTGTCTATACCGTTTATATAGAGAACATCTTCAGCAGGAATTGGATACACCCCAACAGTAATAGCGTCATTTGTGTTCAAATTGTTATCAGCAACGATCTGAAACCAATTGATATTCCAATAATTACCGGTTGCGGCTATTCGCAATGTTTGGTTTCCTGCAGAGAGATTGATGGTTTCAGTAATAGTTTTCCAATTTTGCCAACCAAAGGTTGGGGAACTATCTACGTTAGCTAAAACAGTATTTGAAGTGACTACATCAAATTTAATATTTTCTGCCAGTGCAGCTACTCTAAAATGTATAGTATACTGCCCGGTTTCAGGGATATCCAAACGGTATTCCATAAAATCTCCTGCTTCGATATAACCAACATTTTGCCCCCCATCAATATCGCCGGTCGCTTCCAGTTTTATACCCGATTGAGCGCAAAAGTCTTCTGCCTGTACCAGCCCTGCTATAGAAATACCATTACCACTGCATGGTCTGGGAGGTATTACATCTTTAATGATTTTAAACCAATTAATGTTCCAATAGTTACCGGTTGCGGCTATTCGCAATGTTTGGTTTCCTGCAGAAAGATTGATGGTTTTAGTAATAGTTTTCCAATTTTGCCAACCAAAGGTTGGGGAACTATCTACGTTTGCTAAAACAGTATTTGAAGTGACTACATCAAATTTAATATTTTCTGCCAGTGCAGCTACTCTAAAATGTATAGTATACTGCCCGGTTTCAGGGATATCCAAACGGTATTCCATATAATCTCCTGCCTCGATATAACCAACATTTTGCCCCCCATCAATATCGCCGGTCGCTTCCAGTTTTACTCCGGATTCAGCACAATAGTCCTCTGCTTGTATGAGTCCATCTATCGAATGACCATTACCGCTACAGGTTGCAGGAGCGGTTGCATTGTTCCAATTCTCGATAATATCTCTTATATAAAAACCGGTTTCGGTTAAATTATTTGCAAGAAGACCATCAACTCCGGCATTACCAGCTACAACCGAAGCACCTTCTGCTTTATCACTTACCGACCAATTCGCATGGCTAATATTGTAGTCTTTTAAGAACTGCATCCATCTTTCTGTTTCCTGTTTATCAACAGCCCCGTCTCCATTGGCATTCACTGCACCCCATTCGGTGACGAATAATGCGATTCCGTTATTCATAGCTTTAATGGCTTCGTCTCTTAAAAACTGTGTATGGGTGCCTGCATAAAAATGTAAGGTATATGCAATGTTATTCTGTGTTAAAGGAGCATTGGATGCATCTACTACTTTTTGTGACCATTGGGGGGTACCTACTATGATCAAATTATCCGGATCGACAGCTCTTATAGCATTCACTACGGATTCGGCATACGATTTAACGGTGACCCAGGATTGATAGATAGGTTCGTTATAAATTTCATAAATGATATGGTCATTAGTACCATATAACCGGGCCATTTCTGTAAAAAAATCAATAGCTTGTTGCTGATAATTTTCAGCATTATGCGTATGCCAGTCGATGATGACATAAATACCTTCAGCTATTGCTGCTTCTACTACAGCTTTTACCTTGTTTTTTTCTCTTTCAGGGTTTGTGATATAACCACCATCTTCCTCTACGCCCATTGCAGCTCTTACAATATCAGTTTTCCACTCTTTGGCAAGATGTCTTACTGTGCTGGAGGTATAGAACTTGGCTCCCGGGTCCCAATTACTCCAAAAAAGACTATTGCCAGCAAGACTTAAAGGAGCATTGTTTTTATTAACGACCTTATTACCAGATACTTTTAAGCGACCATGTTGTGCTACTATAGATTGTCCTTGAATATTATTGGCAGTAAGACAAGCAATACTAAAAATAAGTATGTAGGCTAGGTTAAATTTTTTAAGATTCATGAGGTTAATTTGAGTTTGTGTTCGTTAATATCTAAAATAAATGTTAATTTTTTATCAATTCAAAGGTAACCTAAAAGAAAAGCAAACCTCTCTTTGTGTACCACTACAAAAAATATACAGTAGGGCTACAAGAGAAGTAAAAAGCTGAAAATATATATTTTAAAGCCTTTATTTAAAGGGCTTTTTAAAATCAATTATAATTTCAGGCTACATCAATAAACCTGTAATTAAGACTAGACTTATTTGATTGCTGTATGGGTAATGTTGTATGATACTTATGATTTTGTATAGATATGTTTACAATAAAGGAATGTTAATTTTTGTGGAAGTTGTGTAAAATGTGATTTTCGGGTAAAAGAAAAAGCTCGAATAGGTACATTGTGTAATAATGACTTAATGTCCTGAATACCAAAGCTTGTATCGATATGTATACGTGTTTTTTCTTCCCCTCTAAAGGGCTTGATAGTGTGCACAGGGTTTTCTGCCTTATAAGGCTACTGTGTACACATTTATTTGGTAAAGTATTACTTGAAACTTTTCTCAAAACCACGTCTCTCTGGCCGGCCGGGCAGGCTCCCTTGATCTCAAGGGAGGAGCTTTTTTTAGTTTTAATAATATACAAAAGATGTATACACACGTTAGCCCAAAGGGAGAGGAAACCTAAAGAGTTTATTACCAGATTTTTAGTAAAATGTTTAAATTAACCTTATCCTGAACTCACGTTAATTTAGTGTAAACTAGGTCAAACTATATGTCTTAATGTACATATGCGGGATAAAAAACTGCAAGAATGAAAAAACATAAATACATTAACAAGAGAAACACAATTTTAATACTATCATTTCTTTCCTCCTTATTTTTAGGTTGTGATAACTGTATTCCTAAATTCATATACCAACCACCTGAAAACATGAATGATGGAATAGATGTTGGCTCTTTAGAGAGTGTGAATATTGATACAGAAAGGATAGTGAAAGCAGTGAATGAGATATGCTGTGGCAAATTTGATGAAATCCACTCAATGTTAATTTTTAAGAATAGTAAGCTTGTTTTGGAAGAATATTTTGAAGGACATACATTTAAATGGGATGCCTCTAATTATTATGGAGACTTGGTTTATTGGAATCTGGATACAGCTCATCACATTATGTCTTGCACTAAGAGTTTTACATCTGCCTGTATAGGAATTGCAATAGATAAAGGCTTTATAGATAATGTTCATGAATCGATATTTGATTATTTGCCAAACCATCAACACCTTAAAACAAACAACAGAGCATATATTACAATCGAACATTTACTTACTATGACTTCGGGTTTAGCCTGGAATGAATGGGGTACGCCACATGGTACATCAGCCAATGATATCGATATGCTATATTTGGATTGTGATGACCCAATAACTTGTGTTTTGGAAAGACCTTGGTGGGCTGAACCAGGTAAAAAATTCACCTACAATGGAGGAGGTATGGTTATTTTGGGTGAAATCCTCAAGAATGCCACAAATATGAATATTGATGAATTTTCAAAGAAGTATTTATTTGAAAAACTTGCAGTCGATTCCACTCAGTGGACACAATACAGAAATGGTATGTTTGACGCTGCTGGATCTTTGAGGTTAACTCCTAGAGATATGTTGAAATTTGGTGTAACATATTTAAATGATGGAATGTGGCATGATGAAAGAATTATTTCTTCTGAATGGGTTGTAAAAAGTTCAAAAATATATAATCAAAATGAGGGCATCAATATTCCTATTGAGGATTCAGGAAAAAATGGATACGCTTATTCATGGTGGATAAGTGAACTATCCCATTCTGGTGTTAACATTAAAATGTTCCGTGCTGGTGGTTGGGGTGGGCAGTCGATTATGGTTTTTCCTGAGCTCGATATGGTGGTTGTGTTTACCGGAGGCAACTATAAAACAAATTCATCACTTTATAAGATTATTAAAAAATATATTTTGCCTGCTATTGAATAACATATACGCTGCACAATCCAATAATTCTCATTAATTAATGTAAGGGTGTTTTTGACGCCTTTTACTAGTTGTATACACGATAGCTCTCAGGGTCAATGTCATTTAGTTAAGAGTTTTTTTTTGATTTTAACCTCATCTCTGCCAAAGGTAGGCTAGACAGGGATGGGATGTAAAGTACGCTAGCCAAATTGATCAACATTATTCAAAACCAGAGCCCAAAGGATTCATGTTGAGGTTATAGAAAGCCAAAAATAACTATACAAAAACTATACATCGAGACTTTTTTGACTCAAAACATAATGATTTTAAAGTAATATCTAACTATTTTTAATGATTTACAAATCTGATGGGTATTGTGGTAGCTATTGTTTTTATGCCGGATATGTGGTTATATTGATAAATAGTACATGGTATCCGATCAAAAAAGATATATACAACAATATATCAAGGCAGTAGTCATAACTGTATACCTGATTGTAGTGTCTGTTTATATTTATTTTAGCTAATTGAAATACAAAAATATCACTAGTGCCCGGTTAAAAAACAGCAAAGAGCGTTGTCACATTTTTATCATTGGCCTAAGGATATTTTGTAACGGCAAGGGGTTATTTTTCTGATGTGTATAATACCTCTTATATTGGTAAAAAATACAAGACCGTTGAATTTCTGAAATAATGATTATCAAATTTTAAACAAAAAAGTCTTGACCTGTCTGTCGGCTTTAGCCAGGTAGATTCTTGATTTTAACAGCCTGCCTGGATTGGCAGACAGGCGTAGTGTTCTGATAGCTATCGGAATTTGTGCTTTAGTAAAAACAATGAAAATATATATATCCTTATTCTTATTATTACTGCTTTCTGCAGTCATAGTGGGGCAAGAATTGCCACCCATAGAAGCGTATTTGCCTGAAGAATATGGTGGAGAAACTCAAAATTGGGCCATTTCTCAGTCTGATAATAAATATATCTATGTAGCCAATAATAGTGGTTTATTAGAATTTAACGGATCAAACTGGACCTTATATCCAACACCAAATGAGACCGTAATGAGATCTGTACATGTGGTTGGTGATCGCATTTATACAGGATTCTATATGAACTTTGGTTTCTGGAAGAAAAATGACCTGGGTAAACTTGAATATACTTCTTTAAGTGATACTATAAAAGATCGTTTGATCGAAGATGAGCAATTTTGGAATATTGTCGCTTTAGACAATTGGGTGCTGTTTCAATCCCTTAGCCGGATTTATATATATAATGCTGACAATGGAGAGATCAATAGTATCGATTGTAAGATTGCGATCCTCAATGTCTTTAATGTAAATGGTGTTATCTATTATCAGGATGTATATACGGGTATTTTTAAGATCGAACAAGGCCAACCAAAACTCATAACCCATTTTAATGAAGCCCAGGGAGATAAAGTGTTGAGTATTTCAGAAACTTCAGACGGCTTACTGATGCTAACCAATACCAAAGGTTTCTTTAAGTATAACGATAAAGGCATTCATAAATGGGATATTCCGGCAAACAAAATATTGGAAACCTCTACCATATTTAGCAGCATACAATTAAGGGATAAAAGTTTTGTTTTAGGAACCATATCCAAAGGGCTTGTGTATCTTTCTTCAAAGGGTGAGGTAGTACATCAAATAGATAAAAGTAAAGGCCTCTGCAATAATACAGTCTTATCACTATTTGAAGATATTGATGAGAATATATGGCTGGCACTGGATAATGGAATCAACAGCGTAGATATAAAATCTCCGGTAAAAATTTTTAATGATGATGAAGGTGAATTAGGTACTATATATACCTCCATAGTATTCAATGGTTTTCTTTATTTAGGAACAAATCAGGGGTTATTCTATAAAAAGTTGAACGCCAATGAGCAATTTAAACCTGTAGAAGGAACCAATGGCCAGACTTGGAACCTTTTTGTATATGATAATACCCTTTTTTGCGGACATGATTCAGGCACATTTCTTATAGAAAATCACCAGGGAAAATTAATCGCTACTTTGGGAGGTACCTGGACTTTTAGGACCATTCCAGGACATCCAGACTGGCTATTACAGGGGACCTATATCGGCCTTGATGTTCTTGAAAAGAAAAATAATACCTGGGGGTTCAAACAAAAGATAGAAGGGTTTGAGTATTCGGTCAGGTTCTTAGAATGGTATGAAGATGCATTATGGATCAATCATATGAATAAGGGGGTTTTTAGAATCAAAACAGATTCACAATTCACAAAAGTGGCAGAAGTTATAAGGGATACTTCAATTACACAAAGCAAAAGATCCAGTTTACTGAAGTATGAAGACAATATTTTGTATACAAATCAGCAAGGTGTTTTTTCTTATGATAAGAAAAGAAAAGCTTTTGAGAGGCACCACACCCTAAACCAGATCTTTGATAATAATGAGGATCGTACCGGGGCATTTGTAAAAGATAATGCTGGGGGATTATGGAGTTTTTCAAAAGAGGATATAGGGTATATTTCACAAAGCCAATTTTCAGAAGAACTAAAAATTACCCGAATTCCCATCCCAAGATCTTTACGAAAAGAGAAGATATGGTTTGAAAATATGATGCATATCAAAGATGAGGAATACTTGTTGGGTACTGCCAACGGGTATATGATTCTCGATTTATCCAGGATCAATTTTGAAGAATATAGTATTATAGTAGATAAGATATCTGTAAAAAATAAATATACCGAATTTAAAGAAGTCCCGTTTTCTGAAAAACAACCTGTCTTTGCATCCGATTATAACACAATTTCTTTTGCATATACGATTCCGGAATATGATAAATATCTAATCTCTAAGTTTCAGTATAAACTCGATGGGTTTTATAAGGATTGGAGTAGCTGGAGCACCAAATCTACTATTGTATTTGAGAATTTGCCATTTGGTGAATATACTTTTATGGTAAGAGGCAAAGCAGGTAATACAGTAAGTAAGAATGTAGCAGAGTATACATTTATTATAGACAGGCCCTGGTATTTGTCTGTTTTGGCAATTATAATTTATGCTCTTTTATTGATATTTATGTTTTTTTTAATGCATAGAGCATATAAACGATATTATACCAGGCAAAAAGAAAAGCTAGTAGAAGAAAATAAGAAACAACTCGAATTGAAGCAACTGGAGAGTGAAAGAGAGATCATGAAATTGAATAATGAAAAACTAACTCAGGATATAGAAAGTAAAAATCGTGAGCTTGCTTCATCTACTATGAATATTATTAAAAAGAATGAAATTCTAAATACGATTAAAAAAGAACTTCAGAAATCAGGAGGAGAAACAAGCGGATTAATAAATGTAGAACGAATTATTGATAGGAATTTAAACAATAAAGACGATTGGAAACATTTTGAAGAAGCCTTTAACAGTGTTGATAAAGATTTCTTAAAGAAACTAAAGGCAAAACATAGCGATTTAACTCCACACGATTTAAGGTTTTGCACCTATTTAAGACTTAATTTGTCCTCCAAAGAAATTGCTCCATTATTAAATATTTCGGTAAGAAGTGTTGAAATTAAGCGGTATAGGTTAAGAAAAAAGCTACAATTGGCTCATTCGGAGAGTTTAGTGAACTACATCCTTGAGATTTAACACCACAACATACTATGAAAATACCTTTACATCACCTATACAATAAGCTTAAACCAGTAATACAATTAGGACTTTTTCACATTTTTTTGGCATTTGTTTAAAAAGTATTTCCTCCCATTACGCATAGGTTTTTGACCTGAAAACCCTTATTTCTTCAAAAAAACCTTCTCCTCTGTATGCTTTTTGTTGTGGTTCGTTATTGAGAATTTGATAAGAATACTCTTTAAATTTGAGTAAACTAAACGTAAATACTTATGAAAATTGCATATTTCGCAATAGCCGTATTCTTAGCTTCGGTTATTCATGCACAGGGAGTTCAAATTAAGGGAAAAGTAATTGACAGTGATGGGATGCCTTTACCCGGGGTCAATATACTTGTGAAAAACTCAACAAATGGGGTAATGACCGATTTTGACGGGGATTATGTTTTACAGAATGTTACTCGGGGAAGCACTATCATATTTTCTTATATAGGGTATATAACTCAAGAGATAACAGTAGAACAAAATTTTGTCATTGACGTTATTATGGAAGAGGAAAGCCAATCACTAGAACAGGTAATAGTAATTGGGTACGGAACACAAGTTAAAAAAGAAATAACCGGAGCCGTTTCGGTTATTGGTTCAGAAACGATCGAAGAACTTAATGCAGTAAGAGTAGAACAAGCGCTGCAAGGGCAGGTTGCTGGTGTAAATATTACCTCACAATCGGGTGCCCCCGGAAGTGCTTCTACCATCTCAATTCGGGGGATCACTACCAATGGAGATAGCAGGCCCCTGATCCTGGTAGATGGAAACGTAATCGAGGATCTAAGTGTCATTAACCCTAATGATATTGAGAGTATCAATGTTTTAAAAGATGCTACTGCCGGTATTTATGGAGTTAGGGCTGCAAATGGCGTAATCCTGATCACCACAAAATCGGGGAAGAAAAACCAGGAATTAAAATTCGAATTAGATACATACACAGGATTTCAGGAAACTACCCGAAAAATCCCGGTGTTGAATGCCACCGAATATGGTCTCATCATTAATGAAGCCTTTGCCGCGGGTGGCAGCACCTCGCCATTCCCAAATGTTGCGGCCTTGGGAGAAGGTACCGACTGGCAGGATGAAATTTTCAGAACTGCAGCAATCTCCAATGTTAATTTTAGCATGAGCGGAGGAGGAGGAAGCTCATCGTACTCTGCCGCGGCCTCTTATTTAACACAAGATGGGATCGCAGGAGGAAGTGGTGCCGGTTTTGACCGCTTTACCGGAAGAATGAATTATACCCTGGAATTTCTGGATAACTTTAAGCTTACCACTTCGGCAATCTATACACAAACAGACCGAAAAACATTGCCGGAAAATTCTCTGGGATCGGTGTTGTTTAATGCCTTAAATATGGATCCGACTTTATCGGTACGCGATGAAAATGGTGATTTTACATTGGCTGAAGGTTTAGGAAATGAAGTAATTAATCCCGTAGCTCAGATAGCAAATAACTTTAATGAAACCAGAGTAAACAAAATAAGCGGGGTAGTGGGGCTAAGCTATAGGTTTTTTGAAAACTTTAAAGCCGAATCAAGATTTCAGTTTAATTATGCCGAAGTATCAGAAAAAAGATTTTCTCCCGAAGTGTTTTATGGTTCGGGTAAGGTATTTAATGCAGATCGCAGTAGTGTTACCGAAGATGAAGATATCTTTAGAGACTTTACCTGGGATAATTTTCTGACGTATGAAAATACGTTTGGAGAGAATCACAATATGAAAATACTTCTCGGATCGTCGATATTCAAAACCACAGGCGAGTTTTCAAGTTTTACCGGTTTTGATATCCCCGACAATGCTTATGCCAACGCCAATATTTCACAGGCATCTGATGTGGTAGATAATTTTGTAAATGGCGGAAACACCTTCGATGCAAGATTATTATCCTATTTCTCACGATTACAATATAATTTCAAAGGTAAATATCTGCTGTCTGCAGTGGTTAGAAGAGATGGTTCTACCAAGTTTGGCCCTGAGAATAAATTTGGATATTTCCCATCGGCATCCCTGGGATGGGTGGTGTCTGATGAATCTTTTTTAAGAAACAGTAGCTGGTTGGATTTTCTAAAAGTAAGAGGTAGCTATGGGATTATCGGTAATGATCGAATCCCTGATTTTAGATTTGTATCATTATTGAATGGAGAAGGAACCTATGTAATCGATAATGAAGTGGTTTTTGGAACTGCAATAGGAGCGCTCTCTAATCCTGAAATTAAATGGGAAAAGCAAAAAACACTCGATGTTGGTCTGGATGCAAGGTTCTGGAAGAATACAATAGATATTACGTTTGATTATTTCGAAAAGCGCACAGAAGATTTATTAGTGATCTCTCCGGTTTCAGGTATTCTTGGGGCAGCAGCTCCCGGATCAGAACCACCGGTAATCAACGCAGGAATCGTAGAGAACAAAGGATATGAATTTAAAATTAGTTACAATGACAGATTCTCTGAAAATTTTAAATTTAATATGAGTTATAACTTCACGGCACTACAAAATGAAGTGGTATTGGTAAATAGCGAAAATGGTTTCATTCCCGGAGGTTCTTTTGGTGTGGGGCAGGATCCACCTGCCAGGATGGAAGCCGGAAAACCTATTGGATATTTCTATGGATTACAAACTAACGGGGTTTTTCAAAACCAGGCTGAAGTCGATGCACATGCTACGCAACCCAATGCTGCACCGGGAGATTTAAGATATGTTGATATAAATGGAGATGGGCAGATAGACTCTGATGATAGAACCGATGTGGGGAACCCGATTCCGGATGTAATTATGGGGTTTACTATTGGATTTAATTATAAGAATTTTGATGTTACTTCTTATGCATTTGCGTCACTGGGTAATGATATTATTAGAAATTACGAACGTAATCAACCACTGGTGAACAAAAGGAATGGTTTTTTAAATCGATGGACCGGTGAGGGAACGACAAACTCTTTCCCGAGAGTAACCACCGGGGCAAATTCTAATAGCTTGTTTTCAAGTTTTTATGTAGAAGATGGTTCGTATCTGAGAATCCAAAATCTACAGCTGGGCTACACATTTAGTGATAAATACATGGAGCCCATAGGAGTAGATAAATTAAGAATTTATGCATCGGTAAATAACCTATATACATTTACTGAATACAATGGTTATGACCCTTCAGCTTCATCTGGAGATCCAATCGGAGGAGGAATTGATCAGGGATTTTATCCCGTGCCAAGAACATATTTATTAGGAGTAAATCTCAAATTCTAAACATGATGAAAAAGATAAAAAAGATAAAGTATAACATAAAGCCGGTTCTCTTTTTTGCAGTACTTACGGCCATGGTTTCCTGTAGTGATGATTTTGTAGATATCGATTCACAGGATCCAAATTCAGAAGATTTTTTTAACACAGAAGAAGAGTATCAGGATGCTTTAATAGCGGCATACGATCTGTTACAATCCACTTATATCAATGTGATGTTGGGCGAAATAGCCTCTGATAACACATTGGCAGGGGGAGAAAGTGCCACCGACGTTCCCGGAATACAGGAGATAGATGATATGACGCATACACCCGTCAACCAGCAATTAAGAGATATCTGGGGTTGGATGTATGCCGGGGTGAATCGAACAAATTATATTATGGAATTTCAGGATAAAACAGACTTTTCGGGAAAAGAAGCTGTTATCGCTCAGACTCGTTTTTTAAGAGCCTATTATTATTTCGAATTGGTGAAATGGTTCGGAGACGTTCCTTTGGCAATAGATAAACGAATTCAGTTTGGAGAACAATTCGATATAGATAGAGCACCAAAAGCAGAGATATATACTTTAATTGAAGAAGACCTGCAATTTGCAGCAGATAACTTACCCGTCACTCAAAGTGAAGCCGGTCGTGTAACTCAGGGAGCTGCAAGAGCTTTATTGGGAAAAGTGTATTTATTTCAAGATAAATTTTCAGAAGCTGCAACGGTTTTAGACCAGGTGATTGCCGGGCCCTATGATCTGGTAGCCGACTACAATACGATTTTCGAACAAGAAGGAGAAAATAATATAGAATCTGTTTTCGAAATTCAGTATACCGATAAAGAAGGTATCGGGTTTGACTGTTTGCAGTGTAGTGAAGGTAATGTTGCGGTAGGGTTCAATGGCATCCGAAATTATTCGGGCCCCTTGTTTGATTCGGGTTTTAGTTTTAATGTACCCACACAAGAAACGTTTGATGCTTTTGAAGCGGGAGATATCCGCAGAGAGGTAGCTATTTTGGATATCGATGCCTGGGCTGCCGATACAGGAGCCACTTTTGTTTCAGGTTTTGAACATACAGGATATTATAATAGAAAATACATCGCCCGCCAGGGAGATTTGAATACTGGTGATGCGAATCTTACAAATCCCAATAATTATAGAGCCATTCGCTTTGCCGATGTATTATTGATGGCTGCAGAAGCACATAACCGCAAATCACCAAGCGATGATACCCAGGCCCGGCTATATCTAAATCGGGTAAGAACAAGAGCACAGCTCGCAGATGTTACCGCTACCGGAGCTGCATTGACAACCGTAATTTATAATGAACGAAGAGTAGAACTGGTAGGTGAAGGACATCACTTTTTTGACCTGGTAAGAACCGGAAGAGCAGCACAGGAGATCGATGGTTTTACCAGCGGAAAACACGAAGTTTTTCCGATACCATTGATAGAAATCCAATTGGCAGGAAATAGATGGGAACAAAATCCCGGATACTAAAAAATAAAAATTAGAAGAAGATGAAATCTTTAAAATATACATTCAGCTTATGTTTATCAGTATTGTTCTTTATGGGTTGTACTGAAGATAATAATTTCGATTATCTAAGCACTATTAATGCTCCTTCAAATGTTACCACACTTTTACAGATTACTAAGGATAATTCTGGATTGGTAACTATAATTCCAAACGGAGATGGGGTCGTATCCTTTGATATTTATTTTGGGGATGATACTATCGAACCGGTTAATGTAAAACTAGGAGAAAGTACCACACATATTTATACTGAAGGTGTGTATAGCTTAAAATTAGTGGCCAATGGTATTACAGGTCTAAAAACAGAGGTGATACAGGAGGTAGTAGTATCTTTTAAACCCCCTGAAAATTTGGTTCCCGTGATTACCGTTGATCCGGGAGATGTTTCCACTATAAACGTTTCGGCAACGGCAGATTTTGCAACCGGGTTCGAGGTTTATTTTGGTGATGTACCAGATGAAGTACCTACAGCATTGATGACAGGTGGCACAGTTTCCCATACCTATGAAACGGTAGGGGACTACGAGCTTAGAATAGTAGCATCCAATGCAGGGTCGGTAACCACTGAAATTACACAAACTATATCTATTGTTAACCCATTAGTGTTACCAATCGACTTTGAGTCTACTACCCTAAACTATACATTTACTGATTTTGGTGGTGCTTTGGGTTCTGTAGTAGCTAATCCCGATATGTCGGGTATTAATACTAGTGCTAGAGTTGGTCAATCTTTTAAGCAAAATGGATCAGAAGTTTGGGCAGGAACATTTTTACAATTAGATGAACCAATAGCTTTTTCTTCTTCAAAAAGCATAAAAGTTAATACCTGGTCTCCAAGTAGTGGGATTACGATAAAAATGAAGCTTGAAAACGCTACAAATCCCGATATCGCAATAGAGGTCGATGTCGTAAATACAGTTGCCAACGGTTGGGAGACTTTACTTTTTGATTTTAGTGCTTTGGATGTATCCCAGGAGTATCATAAAGTAGTGTTATTCTTTGACTTTGGAAATCCGGGAAGCGATGATACGTATTATTTTGATGCTATAGAATTACCACCACTAGCTGTTGAAGATTTTGAAGGACAGGCACCAATATTTACAGTGTTTGGGAATATTGCAGACGTAACAATCGAATCAAACCCTAATACAACAGGTATAAACTCAACGTTAAAATCTGCTAAACTTACAAAAACATCTGGATCTGAAGTTTGGGCAGGTGCCTTTTTTGAAGTACCAGCACCTCTGGATTTAACCACCTATAACAAGATAAGAGTGCTAACGTATTCTCCAACATCGGGTATTGTAATTAAGTTGAAATTAGAAAATATTGATGCAAGTATAGTTCATGAAGTAGATATTACCAATACTGTTGCTAATGATTGGGAAGAGCTTGTATATGATTTTAGCGCCGCTCCTGTTGCAGATTATGTGAAAATAGTAATCTTCTTCGATTTTGGAAATAGTGGTACAGATGCAGAATATTATTACGACGGAATAGAATTGAGAAATTAAAAAAAGAAATATGAAAAAAAGTAATTTTGTTTTAACAGGTATCCTTGCCATTTTGATAATATTTACAGGATGTCAGGAAGACGATGTGCGGGTAGGAGAAATTATAGTGCCTTCAAATATACAGGTAACTATAGATATTGTAGGTGCAGATGCTAATAATCCAAATGGAGATGGAAGCGGAACTGTAAATTTTACGGCTACTGCAGAGAATACAATCACGTATAAATTTGTTTTTAATGGAAATGTAGAAGTAGCACCATCAGGAAGCAAAACATATGATTTTGGAAATACAGGATTACACACCTATACAATAGCTGTTATAGCGGTAGGTGCAGGAGGTGTGTCATCAAGCACCTCTGTTGAAGTAGAAGTGTTGGCATTATATGAACCACCAGCAGAATTGATAACAATGCTTACAACAGGATCCTGGAGAATCAAAAGTGAAGCTTCTGGACACTTTGGCCTGGGGCCGGTTGGAGGTACAGAGCCAGGTCAGTTTTTTTCTGCTCCGGCTTTTGATAAGTCGGCAACAGGGATGTACGACGATCGTTATGTTTTTAATTCTGATGGAACATTCAGGCATATTACAAATAGTGAAAATGATGATCCAGCAGAGAATACAGATGGAACTGTTTTTGGGCGTGTTGATCTAATCGATGAATTGGGCCCGCATAGTGAAACTCCTAATGGAGCCGATATAGAAAACTATCCATTGAGTGATTATACAGGAGGATGGTCATTGAGTGCACCTGGAGGTATAGAAACAATCAGCTTAACAGGAACATCTTTTATCGGTTATTATACTGGTGGAAATCATAAATATGAACTTTTTAAATATGAAGAACAACCACCTAACGAATTGATATTAAGAACTACTGACGGGAATAATGAATTTGATTGGTGGTTTATAATAACTTCTGAAGAACCAGGAGGTACAGGCAATGTCGTAGCCCCCCCTTTTGATACACTACTTTGGTCAGACGAATTTGATGTAGACGGAGCACCGAATACCTCAAACTGGACCTATGATTTGGGTACAGGAGATAATGGATGGGGCAACAATGAATCTCAAACCTATACCAATGATTCCGGTAATGTTGTTGTAGAAGGAGGGATATTAAAAATTACTGCCAAAGCTGAGAATGGAGGATATACTTCGGCAAGAATTAAATCACAGGATGTATTTGAGTTTACCTATGGTAGAGTAGAAGTCAGAGCCAAATTACCAGCAGGTGGCGGCACCTGGCCTGCAATATGGATGCTGGGAGCCAACATCACAGATGTTGGTTGGCCGGCCTGTGGAGAAATTGATATTATGGAGCACGCTGGAAACAACCAGGATAAGGTTTCGAGTGCTCTTCACTTTCCCGGAAACTCAGGTGGAAACCCTATTTTCAAAGGTACAGACGTCCCCGGGGCATCAACAGATTTTCATGTCTATTCGGTTGAATGGTCATCAAATAAAATCGTTTTCTTTATTGATGGGGTCGAATACCACAGTTATTCTTACGCACAAAATGTACCATTTTATAACAAAGATTTCTTTTTAATCCTTAATGTAGCCATGGGAGGTAGCTTTGGAGGGGCAATAGATCCAGGGTTTACAGCATCAGCTATGGAGATTGATTATGTAAGAGTGTATCAATGAACTCTTCTTTGACTTTTTATAATTACCTGCAAAATCATGCTTTTTCGGACTAATGAAAAAAGTCAAGATGAGTTCAATAAAAAAAATATTGCTAAACTTTTATTTTGTTCTCGATTGGAAGGCTGTTCACCCCAGATAGTCTTCCAATTATTGTTATCTTTCTATGCAGAATTTTTAATGTGAACGCACAGTATCTGCTTACCGGAAGGGTGACCCCACCTGCCAGAAGGCTACGGTACCCACAAATAGTAAAAGGTGTCAAAAACACCCCCTGTCCTGTCTACAGCTCGCCCACAACGATGTTGTGTCGTCCTTAAGAGGATAGTAATTCCCCCTTTGAAGCCTGCCTACCGGTTTATCTACCATAGGTAGGCGAGGCATTGGGGTTAGGGAGATGTTTTGGCCCATAATTTCTACATTCAAAAGATGTGGGTACACAGTAGCTGTCGGAAGAGCAGGTTTTTTAATTGATTAATTTTAACAATAATTAAAAAAATGTACATATATGAATAAGAAGATTATTATTTCCGCGGTATTGGTATTTGGTTTACTTTTTGTAGCCTGCAATCCATCTCCATCAAGAGAAGCTCTAAAGGAGCCAATAAGAAAAGCTACTTCAGGTGATATTGATATGAAAATCGAAGCCAAAGTAGATTCACTTCTTTCTATAATGACGCTCGAAGAGAAAATTGGTCAGATGAATCAATATAATGGTTTTTGGGATCTCACGGGCCCAACACCAGAAGAAGGAGCAGCAGCAAAGAAGTATGAACACCTTCGTAAAGGTTGGGTAGGATCGATGCTCAATGTACATGGAGTAAAAGAAGTGCGCTCGGTACAAAAAATAGCTGTAGAAGAATCGAGATTAGGGATTCCGTTAATTATTGGCTTTGATGTGATTCATGGATATAAAACGATGAGCCCCATTCCACTGGCAGAAGCTGCAAGCTGGGATATGGATGCTATAAAAAAATCTGCAGAGGTTGCAGCTCTGGAAGCTTCGGCAGCTGGTATTAACTGGACATTTGCTCCTATGGTAGATATCTCCAGAGATGCCCGATGGGGCCGGGTAATGGAGGGTGCAGGAGAAGACCCTTTTTTGGGTTCCAAAATTGCAGAAGCAAGAGTATGGGGTTTTCAGGGAGAAGACCTTTCTGCCCATAACACGATTGCTGCATGTGCCAAACATTTTGCCGGCTATGGATTTGCAGAATCCGGTAGGGATTATAACACGACAGATATAGGGACATCTACATTAAACAATATTGTTTTTCCACCCTTTAAAGCAGCTAAAGAAGCAGGTGTAAGAACATTCATGAATTCATTCAATGAACTTAACGGAGTTCCTGCAACCGGTAACAAAATGCTACAACGGGATGTGCTTAAGAACGGCTGGGAGTTTAATGGATTTATAGTTTCCGATTGGGGATCTATTACCGAAATGATTGCCCATGGATATGCAGAAGATGGTAAAAGTGCTGCAGAGCTGGCAGTTAATGCAGGCTCGGATATGGATATGGAATCCTATTTATATGTAGAACATTTAGCATCTCTGGTAAAAGAAGGCAGAGTTGAAGAGCGTTTGATTGATGATGCAGCAAGAAGAATTCTAAGAGTGAAATATGAGTTGGGATTGTTTGATGATCCATATAAGTATTGTAACAAACAAAGAGAAAAAGAAGTTATTGGTAGCCTAGCCAATCAGGAAGCGGTGTTGGATATGGCTAAAAAATCTATTGTGCTGCTAAAAAATGAAAAAAAACTACTTCCCCTTAAAAAAGAAGGACAAAAAATAGCCTTGATAGGGGCATTGGCCAATGATAAAAATAGTCCTTTAGGAAGCTGGAGAATTGCAGCCGACGATGATACTGCGGTTTCAGTATTAGAAGGCATGCAGCACTATAAAGGAAATTCATTGGTCTATGCAAAAGGAGCCGATGTTTCTCTGGGAAAAACTACATTTGTTACCGAAACAAAAATTAATACAACCGATAAAAGTGAATTTGGCGAAGCTATCAAAGCTGCGAAACAAGCAGATGTTGTGGTGATGGTTTTAGGCGAAATAGGTTTTCAAAGCGGTGAAGGGCGTAGCAGAACAGCTCTTGATTTACCGGGAGTGCAACAGGAACTTTTGGAAGAAGTATATAAAGTAAATCAGCACATTGTTTTGGTATTAAATAATGGCCGCCCTTTGGTAATTGGATGGGCAGATAAACACATTCCTGCCATTGTAGAAGCCTGGCATTTGGGATCACAAAGCGGTCATGCGATTGCACAGGTTTTATACGGCGATTATAATCCTAGTGGTAAATTACCCATGTCGTTTCCCAGAAATGTAGGACAAGTTCCTGTTTATTACAATTATAAAAATACAGGAAGACCCGTAGCACCAGATCCGGGGATTGTTTTTTGGTCGCACTATTCAGATCAGAAGAATACTCCGCTATATGCTTTTGGACATGGGTTGAGTTATACAACCTTTGCGTATGAAGATCTTACTATAACTAAAACAAACGCTTCTTCTGATCATCCGGAAATTAAGATGTCTGTAGCGGTTACAAATTCTGGCAATCTTGAAGGAAAAGAAGTAGTGCAATTATATATAAGAGATCTCTTTGCCAGTGTGACCAGACCAGTGAAAGAATTAAAAGGTTTTGAGATGATCTCTTTACAACCCGGAGAAACTAAAACGGTACATTTTAAACTGAATAAGGAAACTTTAGGGTTTTATACGAATGATGGTGAATGGGTTGTAGAACCCGGAAAATTTAAAATTTTTGTAGGAGGAAGTTCTGATAGTACGATTGAGTCTGATTTTGAGTTGCAATAGCAAAGGGTTTAAAGCGTATATTAAATATTTGATACCCAAAACCTTTAAGGTTTTATATACAAAAGGGTCTTGTAATTTGCTCTGTGACTCCTATAATTGGTTCAAAATGCTTTAATAGAGATAGAAAAAAGCTTGCAAGAGCCTATTAATTAAGTAACATCTATATGTACATGCATAAAAAGTCAACCGTATTCATCTTTTTGTTTATATTTCAAAGTATGATATCTCAGGATCTGTCGATGATGACCTACAATATTAGGTTTGATAACCCGGCAGATAGCCTTAATAGCTGGAAAAACCGCAAAGATTTTTTAATCTCTCAGCTTCGCTTTTATGCCCCCGATGTTCTGGGGACACAAGAAGGGCTTTATCATCAGCTAAAGCATATAGAGCGGGAACTTGAAGGATTTCAATTTATTGGGGTAGGTAGGGACTCGGGAGATACCAGGGGAGAGTACTGTGCTATTTTTTACAAAACAAAGCATATTACACTAATATCACACAACACTTTTTGGCTTTCTGAAACCCCCGGGCAACCTTCTTCAGGTTGGGACGCTGCCTTACATAGAATTTGTACCTATGGAATTTTTGAACGAAAGAACACCGGTAAGAAGTTTTTGGTATTCAATACACATTTTGACCATATAGGAGAGCAGGCAAGGATAGAGAGTGCAAAGCTGATTTTAAAAATGATGAAGGAAATAAATATCGAAAACCTTCCTGTTGTTTTGATGGGAGATTTTAATCTCGAAGCAGAAACTGAAGGTATTCAGATCATTCTAAAAGAATTGCAAGACATACATCTATCTGCCGGCAAGAAAGCTTTCGGGCCTAGAGGCACATTTAATGGATTTCAATTTCATAAACCGGTAACCCGAAGAATAGACTACATCTTTTCTGGCAAAGGGGATTTTACAATCATCAAAAACGGAATTTTAAGTGACTCAAAAGATGTACGGTATCCTTCAGATCATTTCCCGGTATATACCGAACTTCTTTTTAAAAACTGAACACTATAAAGCTTGTAAATAACAATTTAGTCCTTTTTTATGATTTAAAAATCAATGCAGATCATTTAGAACGTTACCTTTGTAAGTCTTTTAAGAATAATGTATTTGTGATTCAAGATTTTATTATTGCTGTTTTATGGAGTATTTCCCCTTTCGGAGAAGCTAAAGTAGGCATTCCTTATGGAATGTTTAATGGGCTCAATATTTATTTGGTCTTTGTACTCTGCTTTCTGGCCAATGTACTTGTATTTCCCTTGATGATATTTTTCTTAGAAAAAGTGAATAATTATTTACTAAGGTGGAAATTTTATAAGAAAGCGGCAATATATGTGGCACGAAAGGCAAAAATAGGATCTGGAAGTAAGATTGAAAAATACGGCTTTTGGGGACTCATTCTTTTTGTGATGATCCCGCTTCCCGGGACCGGTGTATATGCAGGAAGTATCGCAACGTATTTATTTAAAATTAAAAAAAGAAAAGCCTTTATGGCTAATAGTATAGGTATATTCTTGTCTTCGGTTATTGTTTGGGCGACGACTTTGCTTACTATGCAGGGAATTACTTAAGAACATCAAAGTATCCCTTTTGTGGTTCTTGTTTCTAAATCAAGCTGCGGTATCTTCTGTTTTGGATACGCTTTTGGCCCATGCAATTGCATCTGTTAAACAAGTAAAGCTTTGTAATTTACTCCTCATAAATAATTTTTCCAACATGGCATTCAGTATTCCTTTTGGATTGTAACTCACAATACCATAGCCTTTTAATGAATAGCTATATTTAAAAAAATGAAGCCAGTCGCTGGGAACAACAGAATATGGATTCACCCGGTTGGAGATGTATACCAGGTCTTTTCCATTTTGATCGTAGAGATTGCTTATTTCTTCAACTACTGTTTTTGCATGATCTTCCCAGGTAAAAACAATATCCTTATTAATCTCCCCAACAATAAAAGTCTCAAATAGATAAAAATTACCAAAAGAGTAGTTTATTTCTTGTATGGCTTCCTGATAAAATGGTGAGCTTTTTACATGTTCCATACTCAAAAATATTACCATTTTATCTCGAAGCTATAAAAACAGCCTTAAATTTAGCTAATTAATCGATGAATTGATAAAAAAACCGATGAAAGGAGAAAGAGCATACATATGTACAGGTTGAAATTATATTTCATTATATAACAGATATGCACTCTCCAGTTTCTTACGAATCCTTTTTCTAAGCTGTCTAGGTTGTAATACCTCAATAGTCTCACCGAAACCTAAAATTAGACGTTCAAACTCAACGTTTAAGTGAACATAGGTGGCAAAAGAATGCACCTTTGAGAAGAAAAAAAAGAAGAAAGTGATGAAAGAATTAATACTAAAAAAACTGGAAAGCATAGAACGCGATACAGCAAAATATCGACGAAGAGAAAAACCTAAAGTAACTAAGAATCAAAAAGATGCAATATAAAAACTCCTTAACTTAATGACATTGGGCTTGCCCCAGAGAAATTTACTTCGAATAATAGCCGTTTAGAATCCAAAAGCCAGTTCGTAATCAAGATCGATCTTTAAAGAATTCCTAACTAGTGTCTGGTCGGAAATAGGCGTTTTTTATGATTTGAATTATTTTTGATGGGATTTTTATTTTCTTTTTTGACGCAGATACCTTAGTATCAGGCGATAAAAAACAAATAAAAATAGCGCAAAAAGAAACAAATTTAATAATGATATATTTCCGACCAGACACTATATAGCGCTTCTAAAATTTACAGTTAAGCTACAAATCCCAGCCGTTTAGCTAAAAAAAAAGTTGTTTTGAATCTTATCCATTACCTTCTATCATGATTTACACAAACCCTAAAAACCATATTATTATGAGAAGATTTTATTACAATTTACCGTTAATTTTTTTAATGGCATGGATGTTTTCCCTACCAGCCCATGCGCAGAAAAGAGTAGGTTATATACAGAGCTGGCGAGCTCAACTCACCGCCGACCAAGCCTCTAAATTAACACATGTCGTTTATTCGTTTGCAACCATTCACCCTGATTTAGATGGTAAGTTAAATGCTATAGACGGTGCCTACCTTAGTACTATGGTATCTATAGCTCACTCTCAAGGCGCTAAAGCTATTCTTGCAGTGGGAGGTTGGTTTCCTTGTAGCTATGCGTATCAGTCTGGTGCTTGTGCTGCTGATGCCAATCCGGAAGCGTTTAATTCAGTGTCCCAAGGGGGAGCAAAAACAAACTTTGTGAACAACCTGTACAATTTGGTTGTGCAATATGACCTGGACGGCATTGACATAGATTGGGAATATCCTAGTGCCAGTAGTCAAGGATTGTATGTTGGTCTGTTGGCATCGCTTAGAGCTAAGATGAATACACACCCAACAAAAAACTTAGAACTTTCTACAGCCGTTCCTGCATCAGCATTTCGTGGTCAGCACATCTCATCTGCTGCCTTTCAGTATCTGAATGAGATTAACATTATGGCTTATGATGCTAGCCCTCGAATAAATCATTCAACATACGCTTTTGCTGCCAGTGCCATTAATTATTGGCAGAGCCGTGGGGCATCTAGCTCCAAACTGCAATTGGGCCTTCCTTTTTATGGCTGGAACTCTAGTGGAGGATCAATGCCTTATAAAGACATTGTGGCTGCAGATGCCAGTGCTCCAAATAAAGTTTATCCAAACAACAACACCTGTGATCAGTCAAATGGTTATGGCTACAATGCGAAGAAGTTGATTGAAGACAAAGTACAACTGGCTTTGAATGAAAACATTGGTGGTATTATGATTTGGGCCGTTGATCAAGATCACTCCAACCCCTCCAATTCTTTGCTCAATACGATTGATGCCAAATTGAATGGCGGAGGCGGAGGCGGTGGCGGATCAGGTTCTTGCACTACTTGGTCAGCGGGTACACAATATTATGTAGGTGATATCGTAACCTATAATGGAAACAATTATATCTGTGTAAATGACAATCCAGGTTATGATCCTGTGATCAGCACATGGTTTTGGGATCCGACTTCCCAAAATTGTAGCGGTGGCGGTGGCGGAGCCTGCGCAGCATGGTCGGCAGGTACCCAATACTATACTGGTGACATCGTATCGTACAGTGGAACCAACTATATCTGCGAGCATGATAACCCAGGTTACGACCCTGTGATCAGCACTTGGTTCTGGGAACCTACATCTGCCGGCTGTAAATCTGCCCGCCTGAATACCAAGCACGCAAGCAAAAATATGAATGCACGTATCTATCCGAACCCATCGAGTAATAATGTTCTCAACTTAAGTATTGAATCAAATGAAGGTTCGCAAATTGATGTGAAAATTCTTGATATTCAAGGTAGGGAGATCAGGAGAATAGACTTGGGCAAGTTAAATATAGGACATAGCAGCTTCCAGTTGGATACTTCTGACCTGAGAACAGGTTCTTATTTAATCTATATCATATCTGATCAAGGCACAAAAATTAAGCGATTCAGCGTGATATAACCCACGAAAAATAAAAATAGATTGATCTAAAGAAGGTGTCCTTTTGAGGCACCTTCTTTTTTGAGAACATTTTTTGATGTGTTACCCAGTTTTAATACTGGACGATTAATGATGCTGGTCCAACACCATAATTGTCTCATTTGTAACCAGGTATGTATTCACTGTCATTGATCCCATTATACTCTCTTTTGCTAATACAAAACCGCGTTTCCATGGCATGTAATTATGCTCCCAAAAATCATATTATCATAATACTATGACTTGTGCAACCATGTTTACATGACATATGCAACTATGCTTACATGGTATATGCAACTATGTTTGCATGATGTGTGGAACTATGTTCAGAAAGTAGTTCAACAAACAACAAATTACAAATAACGTATAAAAACTATAGATCTTTATTGCATTACTAAATTGTATAGTGTTTTTAAGAGGTCTTGGTAAGTTTTGAGTATGAAAAATCCTTTTGTCTGGTTGACAAATGCATAATCCAGGTTAAAAAAATGCGTACAAATTTTTAGTACCGGGCAGATTTAGAAAAAAACTGCAGGTATCTTTTCAAAAGATACCTGCTTCTTTTGAATGACTTGGCTGTATGTTGTTAGTGACTTAGCTGCAAAGTAATGATGACTTTCTGGCTAACTAAAAAAAGTTGGCTGCAAAGTAAGAGGGACTTAAATGCTAAGTCACCGATACTATGCAGCCAATGTTGTTTTTTTGTCTGGCCAACTTATGAAAAAACCTGCAGCCATCTTTTCAAAAATGGCTTGCAGGTTTTATAAAGAATCAACCCACAATAAGGGTATCAGACAACACTCCCGCGCGAATAGTCTTCTCATTGGTATACGCCCTTCGTACTTCTAGTCGGTATGATCCGGGTGTAAGGCCTGCCGGAATCTGAAACATCAATTTCCCTTCAGTAAGAATAGAAATAACGGTTGCTTTGGTAGTCACGTTATCGGCCTTGTTTACAAAGAAAATACCTTCTTTTTTGTTTTCCAGATTGAACTTTAAGGCTTCTCCTGTGAGTTCGCCTATACTACCCGGGGTAAGTGACCCACTGACCATGCGACTACCATGATCCATAAATTCGATAATCCCGGGAATGGGTTTGGGAGCAGTAATACGTTCTCCCGAGGTTTCACGCATCTTCTTTTTTAACACTACTCCCTCGCTAATTGAGGCCTGAAAATGATGCCTCCTGTGATCAAAAGGATCGGTAGCACTGCTAAAAACACCTCTTACACCCGGTCTAAAATTAGCAAGACGGGTATTTACATTCCATCCTTCGGCAACCAAATCCCCTGTTTCTTCGGTAAACAAATCCAGAGTAGCCTGCATGTCTTCACGACTAATACCGGTTCCTCTTTTTATCATCCTGTCTAAAACATCACTTTCATTCAGTGATCCTCTTGCCTTTACGCGCCCAGACCTGTCATTGGGGTCTGGAGTAATTGGCAAATCCTGTAAATAATATAAAATACTCATAGTTACAAAATTTAAATTAAACAACTTGTTTTGATATACAATACATAATAATGTCTTGTATGGAGGAGTGGTGTCTGACGAAAATGAGTGGGTATTATATATGTATCAAAGTATGTGCCAAAGATCTAAAAAACTAATACAGTCTATAGATTTAGTGGGATTTGTAAGATAATTTGTTGGTGCTTATGAATTACAAAAATTTGATTATCAATGTTTTAAAATAAATAAAATTGATATTGTTAAAGTATTATTATTTACTACTGGTAGCATGTGGATGTAAGTAGAAGGGTTAAAGTCATTGCAGTACAATACAAGTCTTATCTATTCCTTCTCCTTTTTGAGCAACACAAAATATATTTTCTTTGGTATCAATTAATCTTAGAGATCGTTGTTCAAGAGTAAAACTTTCGACTTTTTCACCATAGCCAACGCTTAAAACTTTGCCACCATGAATAGCTGCACTGCAGAGAACCGTTGATGGTGCTTTAATCCAAATGTACATCGCCTTTCGTTTTAATTGTTTTGCAATGTAATTGTTAACTTCTTCGACGGAAAGCAATTTTTGAGATTCAGGGAGAAATTAGATCTTGGATCAATAATTTTTCTAAGGTTGAGACCATAAGTAGAAGACTTAAGGGCACCTCTAAAAACTATTTTTTAGATTCTGAAAAATAAATTATAAAGAAAGGAGAATTTCTAAATTGACATTCTTCCAGTGATAGAAAATCGGTCCTTTTTATAGCGAAAAACAACTCACTAGTGTTCATGCTCCATCCACTAATTATTCTCTACCATCGAATCAGTTTTTTATTTTTCATACTGTATTATGTAATAGTTTCACACTATAACTTAATACATACCCATATGAAAAATTTTAGTTTACTTACGTTCTTATTACTTGTAAATTGGGTACATGCCCAGGTAATCACCTCAGGAATCGAAGTAGAAAATACCAATGGCCAAACCATCATCAAAGGTCAGTTTCGGACCGAAACCGTCGATGGAAAGGCGCATACCTGGTTACCTTGGGAAAATGGAGAAATCTACCTTACCGGAAACAAAGATGGTTCTGGCGAAGGAGATGTTAATTTCAGAACCTATAGCGACGCTGAAGGATACCTTGATATAATGGTAGTGAAAGGAAATGGAAATGTAGGGATTGGCACGGCAAGTCCTGACTCCAAACTCACCGTAAAAGGCAACATCCATACCGAAGAAATAACGATCGACCTATCTGTTCCTGCACCAGATTATGTATTTACTAAAGACTATGACCTTCTTACCATAGAAGAAGTACAACAACACATCAAAGAAAAGGGCCATCTGCCAAATATCCCTTCTGCCAAAGAAATGGAAACCCATGGTGTAGCGCTGGGAATTATGAATATGAAACTTTTGGAAAAGATTGAGGAGTTAACCCTATATGTTATTGAACAACATAAAGAAGTCAATACGTTAAGGAAAAAAGTGGAACAACTCGAAAATAAGTAGTCAACGAGAAAAACCAATTATTGCATTAAAGCTTCCTGATTAAACTAATTCTAAGAAGCCAGCCGGGCTTCTCAATAGTAATTTCAACAAAATTATACTACGAAGCCTACTCACATGCAGTAGTTCAGCTTTAAGTTGATCTCTGAATCTTTAAAAAATCAACATCTATGAAAACTTTACTTAGCATCTTTATAGTCATTATTAGTATAACGGTCGCAACGGCCCAAAGCACATATTATGTTGCTACCTCCGGGAGCAATTCCAATGACGGGACAACTCCTTCAAAAGCCTGGAGAACCATCACCTATGCGGCTTCATCAAGTAGTCCCGTATCCCCCGGAGACAAAGTATATATCAAAGCCGGAAATTATGGTAGCGAGAAAGTGGTCTTTGCCAAAGATGGAACGGCCGCTAAGCCCATTACTTTTGAAGGCTATCAATCAACCCCAGGTGACAATCCTGACCTTGGATGGCAATATGGCGACGGCCTTAACAGCGCTGTAATGCCCCTGCTCGATGGAGGAAACAGAAATACAGGAACTGCCCTGTTAATGAGCCGGCGAAAGTATGTTCATTTAAAAAATCTGCAGATCAGGAATTATGCAGTGGGCATTAAAGGCTGGAATGCTCATCATAACAAGTTTTATAATATCATCGCCATGGAGTTGGGAAACAAAACAGATAGTTATAGCGGACAAGGTATCAGCCTGGGCTCATTGGCAAGCAATAATACCGTAGAAAATTGCGTGGTATACAATGCCTGTGCCGAAGGGATTGCCATTACCGGTGATGGCCATATTATTAAAAATTGCAGAGTGTATGCAGACGATAACTCAACCGGGAAATATAGTGCTATGGACTATTATATCAATATTGGAGGAAATAATAATGTAGTTGAGGGCTGCTATGTAGAAAGGGTTGGGAATATAGGACATACAGGACATGGGATTAGCCTAAAAGGTAATTGTCAAAACAACATGATTCGTAACTGTGTTTCTAAAGGTATGGCCAGTCAGGGATATCAACTGCGTCATAGAGGTGTTAAAAATAACACTTTAGAAAATTGTACTGCGATCAATTCTGGTTTTACGATTAGAGATGGGGCCAGCTACAATACAATTAAGAATTGTACCACAATTGATGCTCCATTTGCTATTTTGTTTATGGACACTAGCGAAGATGGTGGTGCACAATATGCAGGACGGTATAATGTATTCGAAAATTGTATTTTTAAAAATACGAGTAACAGTGTCATAGATTTTGATAAATTTAGAAAAGATATGAAATCAGTGTGTGATAAAAATACCTTTATGAATTGTGTTTTTGATGGGGGTGCCTATTTATTTAATGCAGACCGCGAAAACCGCGATAACAAAATGGTAAATTGTATTGTTGTCAATGTTCAAAATTATTCCCATTCCACTTTGGAAACCGGTGGATATCCTATCAATTTTGATTTTGAATACTCAAATTTCTGGAACAATGGTTTTGCGACCCCAGCCGGGACCAGTATATCTACATTTGATCCGCAATTTGTAAATATAGCCAGTAATGATTACCACCTTACCGCTGCATCTGCTTGTATAGATCTGGGAACAAGTAATGGTGCCCCAGCTAAAGATTTTGACGGTATAGACAGGCCACAAGGCAGTGGTATCGACCTTGGGCCCTATGAATTTTCATCATCATCATCAAATTGCATGACCGATCTTAACCTTTCGGAAACTATCGCATCAGGCACCTATAGAGCCGCTGCTACCATTACGGCTACAGGAACTATTAACGCAGGAAGCACCATTGTTTTTGATACCAAAGAACGCATATCGCTAAGACCCGGCTTTACTGTGCAAAATGGAGCCGTTTTTAATGCGAAAATCGGTAACGGTTGTACTCCGGGCAGAAGTTTTGAAGCTGGTAATACCACAATATCTTCTACTTTAACTGCAGAACATGGTATTAAAGTTTACCCCAACCCCACCAGCGGTATGATTTATATTGAGGGCATCAGCAATAATGATGTAATCAGTTTGTATGACCTTAACGGAAAATTGCTCCTTAAAAAAACAGCGGCCACTGCCAGAGCACAAGTAGATATTTCCTCACTTCCCGGGGGTTTATATATTGTAAAAGTGGGTGACAAAACCTCCCGTAGAATTGCGATAGCCAAATGATGATTGTAAAAATATAGATCAACGATTCATTGTATAATTTAAAAATCATAATCATGAAAAATTCACTTTTAACGAGACTTATTGCCGCAATTGTTTTTTTGCAATTGCTATCCTGCTCTTCAGATTCTTTAGAAACTGAACAGGTTGAAATACTGGATGAAATAAAGACTTCTGATAATTTTATCTTACCATTTGGAATGGATGAATCTGCGGAATCAGAAAAAAATACTTTTTTTGAGAACTTAACTCCTTCAGACTATGAAATTCTTGAAAAAAATTATACCGTAAAAATGTATTTGATAACTATCGAGAAACTTAATAGTTTCGAAAAAAGTATGAAGAAAGGCGATTTGTATACTGATCAGATCTTCAATTTGCTAACAACCAAAGAACTTGCGAATTTAAAAGACTTTGATCCTGAAGTTGAAGCCTCAAGTAAGATTTGTAATACTACCTGTAGGTATAGCCATACTTCTTGTCTTCGTTTAAGTGACAGTTGTATCAAAAGAAGGCAAATTGTTAAGATTTGCAGAAGAGTTTGTACCGGCGACGGTGATGCTAGTTGGTATGTAAGAACAAATGCAGGATGTTGTGTATAAAAACCCTAAAATCAAGACCTATCCTATTATTGTTTGAGTTCTTTATATGAAGCTGAGCATATTATAAAGAATTTGCATAATAAAAACTTTCACTTATGGCATTCCTTTTTCTTCAACAAATATTTACATTAGGAATAGGGATGCCTTTTCGGCTTCAAGAATATAAGAGAGTATAAGTATTCTATTTGACGATTTGGAAAATGCTATGTTTTGCCCATTGAAATAGTAACCAAAGTACCGCATACACTCTGCGTGGTATCCAAAATATCTTCTATGACTACTATGGCAGTTTGATCTATAGCATGTATTCTTTCTTTGGTGATTTGGGTTCCAAAGGAGCGTCTGTTTAAGTTTGACATAAGCTTTGACGAAGCTTTGCTGCCAATACCATTATCTTTTATGGTAATAACGGCGTGGGCCTTGTTATTTGAAGCAATACATATTTCCAGCTTTTTAGCACCTTTTTTATGGCTAAGGCCATGCCATATCGCATTTTCTACATACGGCTGAAGAAATAAAGGCGGAACCTGCAGCGCATCGAGGTCTATTTGCTGATGATTACAAAAAGTAAATTCAAAACCATCATCCATACGCAATTGTTCCAATTGTATGTAGGTCTTTAGCATTTCTATTTCCTCTCGCAACGTAATCGTAGTTTCTGAAGAGTTTTTTAAAATTTTACGAATAAGCTTTGAGAATTTGGTGAGATAATCTGAAGCTTCCTCTGTATTGCTTTTTAGAATAAAATTATTGATCGAGTTTAAGGCATTAAAAACAAAATGTGGATTCATTTGTGCTTTTAGCGCAACAATTTTTAATTCTGAAGCTTCAACTGATTTTTGCAATAGCTGCACTTGTGCCATATTTTTCTCTTTTTCGACCGCATTGATCTTATATCCGATAACCAGGGCAAATATCAAACTTTCGATAACCGCCCCCATTTCCATAAAGATCCCGGGATCATATCTGAATACCATTTCATGAGTATATATCATTTTGAGATCTCCATATAATGAAAGGTTCGCAAACACCAAATAAATAACAGAGCCTACAATCAGTAATTTGGCAGGGATACCGGGAATACGATAAAAAACAACATAATTTATTACTGCAAAAATTTCAGTAACCATAAACATCACCAGTATTACCCTGTATAATTCGGCGTGTGAAACAATCTGTTCTAAGAGCCCGATAATAATAATGAATCCCAAAAAGCATATTCTTGCTGTTTTTAAAACTTTGTCCCATTGGGGGATCACTTTTTTACTATCCACCACTTCCCGCACATAACAGATGTAGAAGAAATACGCAAGGAATTGTATTCCGTAAGACAAAAACGATACATTTTGGGGGATACTGATCCCATGAAATATATCAGGAGTAAAGTGTGTAAAGTAAATGAGTAAACAACCTACAAATAGACTATAGAACAAAAACATCTTGTTCTTATTCTGTAAGAAAAGAAAAATGGTATACATCGATAAAATGAATAAAATACCTTGTATCCAGGCATGAAAACCTACAAGATCCTCAAATTTGAAATCGGCAGTATGTATAGCAATACTGAATTGTTCTACATGGTAAACTTCCATAGAGTTACTGTACTTCATCTGAAGCGTAGGAGCTGTCATTACAAACAAAGAAACAATCTTGTTCAGGATCATTTTGTTATAACATTCTAACCAAAAATTCTTCCTTTTTGGATCTGCTAATGCTTACATGTTTATGATTGCTCATAATCAGGGTTCCTCCTTCGCACTTTCGATAGGCTAGTACATGATTTAAATTGATAAAATAGGAATTATGCACTCGGAAAAAGCATGGAATATTACAAAAGAGGGATTCTACTTCTTTTAAGGTTTTAGACAACATTTCCTTACGATTTTTGGTGAGATACACATTGGTATAATTCCCTTCGGCCTTAAGAAAAATCACCTCATCATAATCAAAAAAGCTAATGGCCCCATTAATACAAAGCCCTACACGGTTTTTTACAGCACCGGGAAATGCCGGTAGCTGATTCTTTTTTTGTTGTAGCTGTTTTTCTAACCGATCCACCACTTTGATCAAATCGTCTTTGTCTACTGGTTTAAGAAGATAGTCAAATGCAGGTACTTTAATGGCCTGTAATGCATATTCATCGTAAGCAGTGACAAAAACAATTTTTGATTCGATAGCTCCTAAATTTTCCAATAAGTCAAACCCAGACATTTTTGACATCTGTATATCCAAAAATATACAATCGGGTTTGTTCGCAAGAATACTTTGCATGGCACATTGGGGATCATTTACCATATCCAGTATTTGTACTTTAGGGCAGTATTTTTTTAATTTCCATTCCAGTGCTTCCAGGGCATTGGTTTCATCGTCGATTAATATGCTTGTGATCATAACTTTTGTTTTTTACGTTAGCTTCAAAAATCAATAGATCCAATTACAATTTTAACATGATGAGGTTTGGTGGATATTGCTATCTACTCAAAACATTTTGCCTAGTGTTAAGTTAAGCTAAAACCTACGCATAATTCAATGCATCTTTTGCGGTATCCTTTCGTTAAAAAATAATTCCATAGCTACGGCTATGCAATGATTTTTTGCCTAAGCCTACCACAAAATCCACGATTGTTTTATACGTCATTTCAGCTTGACTTAACACGGGTATTTACTTTTTAAATTTTCACCTTATATAGATCCAATGCTTCATTGTTTTTCAGATTGCAGCACTATAAACCTTATATACTCAAAGATATTTTTTCTATATATATATACCAATAGTATAAAACAATGAATTACAACTAGTGGTATACCCTTAAGCTGTCTAAATCATTTACTAAAACGTATAGACCAATACAAGACAATACTTTTTTTTGACCATCCATCAGGGAATTCTATCCAACCACTAAATACTTAATTCTTCCAATACCCATATTCAATACTTTAGATTCGTTAGTTGCTCTTTTGACCAAAGATGCAATCTACCCACATAAAAACCCGAAATCTATGAAAAGACAATTCAAATACCTATTTATCAGTGCATTACTGTTGTGTAATTATTCCTTGACAGCACAAAAAGAGGGATGGAATACCCTAAAAACCGGTGCTGGAGGATGGATAACCGGTATGGATATTCACCCTTCGGGAAGTCCGATCCTGGTGAGGTCTGATGTTGGTGGGGCATACAGATACAGACCTGCTACCAACGATTGGATACAACTGGTTACCAACAATAGTATTCCTGCTGAAGATGTAATGTTTGATCAATATCAGGGAGTACTAAGCATCGTATCGGCTCCTTCCAATAATACCATAACCTACATGGCCTACAATCGTTCGGTTTATAGAAGTACCGATCAGGGTGATACCTGGATCAAGAGTAACATCTCGTTGCCCATGAGTCCCAATAATGACAGTTCGAAACTTTCCGGTGAACGGCTGGCTGTAGATCCCGCCAATGCCAATGTAGTCTACTTTGGATCTATTAATGATGGCTTATGGCACACCACCAACGGAAATACATGGAGCAAGGTACAAGGTATTCCTTCAGGGACAAATGGTGCCGGTATACGACAAATATTGTTTGACAAAAACTCTGGAACCATTGACGGAAAAACCAAACGTATCTACCTGTTTATTGATGGAGCTGGCATTTATAAATCAGACAATGCCGGGCAAAGCTGGCAGAATATTTCTTTTGCTTCCGGCGTTCAGTTTTTGGATGCTGAAATCGCTGCCGACGGCAAAGTATATACCTGCGGATCTTTTGGTTTGCAACAGTACAATGGCAGCCAGTGGCGCAATATTCGAAATCCCGGTGTGCAAAGACGTACTATTGGTGAAATTGCCGTAGATCCTTTTGATGCCAATCGCATTATTACCCTAAGCAATGGCTTTTCTGAAACGGCAAGGACCCTCAATGCCAATGCTACAACCGTAAACTGGGTGAACATTACCAATAGAAAGGTTGCCAACAATATCCCCTGGTTGGCCTGGGCAGACGTAGCATGGTTTTCACTGGGAGAGGCGGTTTTTGATCCCTCAGTTCGAAATAAAGTTTGGGTCGCTCATGGGGTAGGAACCTGGTACTTTGTCGATGACGGCAGTACTACAAACCATGATTGGATTGAAACCGCTGCCGGCCAGGAGCATATGGTTGCCAATGATCTTATTGCGTTACCCAATGATAAAACAGTTACTGCGTTCTGGGATCGAAAGCTATTTCGACATGAAAATGTAGATACATACCCATTAATTCATCAACCTAATAATCAATTTGGCTCGGCATGGGATATAGATCAAAGTCCCGAAGACCCTAATCACCTGGTGGCGATCATCGAAGATCATCGTGGCTGCTGTACCTCTAATGATTCTGGTGTTTCTACTGATGGAGGCCAAACCTGGACTACCTTTGCAAACCTTCCGCCAGGAAGTGATAAAAAGAAATATGGCCGAATTGCCATAAGTGCAGGAGATAAAAACAATATCGTTTGGATGCGGGGAATTGGCGAAAAGGATGGCTCAGCACCCGATATATATTATACTGTCAACGGAGGAAGCTCTTGGATAAAAACTACCATCCCCGGAGCTGGGACTGGTTGCTGTCTGGACTGGAAACATTTTATCAGAAATTCGCTGGTAGCCGATCGTGTAAACCCTCATACCTTCTATATCTACGATTATACAAATGGTAATATATATAGCTCTACTAATAAAGGAGCTACCTGGACTACCCATCCCCAAGTGTTACCTGCCTATTCATTTCATACTACTTTGGTTGCCGTACCAGGAAAAGCAGATCATCTGCTTTTTGCCGATGGGCCCGATAGCCTGCATAGCAGTATTTCGCCGGCCATGCATTCTACCGATGGAGGAAAAATGTGGACCGCACTACCCAACACCAGCCAGGTCATCAATATTGCCGTAGGAAAAGCAGCAGCGCAATCTGCCTATCCCACCATTTTTATCCAGGGAAAAGTGAATGGCGATTTTGGATATTATATGTCTACAGATCAGGGAAATAGCTGGATTCCTATCGGAAAATACCCTACAGGTATTTACGATTGGGCCAAAGTACTACAGGGAGACATGAATGTTTTTGGGAGGGTATTTGTAGGGTTCCCGGGCAATAGCTTTGTGTATTACAATCATGAGGGTGGAGTAGATCCTCCTCCGCCCACTCCTGCAGAAGATATGATTTGTAAGGCTTCTACTCCGCTTAGTATAGATGGTGATCTGGATGCCGTTTGGGAATCAATTGATCCTAAAATATTACAAAATAACACAGGAGTAGTTACCAATGATACCGACCTATCCGGAAATTACAGAACGGCCTGGGATAATGACTATCTGTATGTGTATGTTTCTGTACAAGATGATATCCTGAACAATGACTCGGTAAACCCCTGGGAAGATGACAGTGTAGAGATCTATATAGATGGCGGAAATGAAAAAAACAGTACCTACGATCAAAACGACCACCAATTGGTGTTTGGATATAATGACCCGGTAGCCTACCACCCTTCGACAGGAATTCAGGATCCTGCCGGTGTACAATTCAGTCAACAAGAGACTGGCATAGGTTATGATGTTGAAGTGCGTATCGCCTGGTCGTTTATTGGGGCTTCTGTTGCTGCCGATCAGAAAATAGGTATTGATGTGCACTTTAATGACGATGATGACGGAGCCGGCAGAGACGGTAAATTGATGTGGTCTGATCTGGCCGATATTGCCTATACAGATACTTCAGTATTTGGAACAATGCAATTGGATAATGAAAACTGTACAATAACCACACCTCCACCTACTGCTGAAGATGTAATGTGTAAAACTTCTTTCCCTCCAAGTATCGATGGGTACAAAGATCTTATTTGGGAGTCGGGTATGTCCCAAACTTTACAAAACAAGGCAGATACTGTTACTGGTGAAAACGACTTGTTTGGTACTTACAATATCGCCTGGGATAATGACTATTTGTATGTGTATGCTTCTGTACAAGATGATATCCTTAACAATGACTCGGTAAAACCCTGGGACGATGACAGTGTAGAGATCTATATAGATGGCGGCAATGAAAAAGGAAGCAGTTATGACCAAAATGACCATCAATTGGTTTTTAGATACAATGATCCGGTTGTATACCACCCTTCGACAGGAATTCAGGATCCTGCCGGGGTGCAATTTAGCCAGCAAGAGACCAGTATTGGTTACGATGTTGAAGTGCGTATCGCCTGGTCTTTTATTGGAGTTACTGCTACTGCCGATCAGCAAATAGGGATTGATATCCATGTAAATGACGACGATAACGGAGCCGGCAGAGACGGTAAATTGATGTGGTCTGATACCCAGGATATCGCATATATGAATCCATCGGTATTCACATCCTTATCCCTGTCAGCAGCTTCCTGTTTAAACAGTAGCAGCAATATGGGTACCCTATCGGATGATGAAATAACAATTTTCCCGGTCCCTGCCAAAGACAAGTTACATATCTCATTAAATCCTGATATCTCTATTCGTCAAATAAGACTGGTACATGTTAGCGGAAATGTAGCCTTGCATGAAAATGGCATATCGAATACTCATGGATTGATAACGATTGATACCCGTTTGCTTACCCATGAAGGGATGTATTTCCTGGAGCTGTATACCCGTAGCGGAAAAATCACTAAAAAGATACTCATTACCAAATAACTGTATTAAAAATATGGATGCCCTTAGTACGAAAGATTACCCCCCGATCACTAAGGGGCCGTATCCGGGGGAAAATCAAATAATAATATGTATATCCGCAATTGTACCTGTACCAAAAATCAAAGCATTTTCTTCTCCCTTTAGGGATAGGGGTAAAAAGAAAATGCTGAAAATTCAGTTATGTACCCCTAATCCTAAAGGGAGTAACTGAATTCTCTGTGCTATGAATGACTACAGGTACAATTGCGGCTAATCAATAATAATAATTTTAATAACTTAAATACTGTAGAAATGAAAAAAATACTTTTTTTACTCGCTTTAATTGGAGTTTCATATGGAGCTAGTGCCCAGGACGAAATCCTAAATGGAAATTTAAAATTTGTATCTGAATACAATGAAATCTTATGGCCTGTAAACCCAAATCCAGATCACCCTTATGGAGGAGGAATCACGGGAGATGATTTTACTTGGAAAAGGTTAACCTTATTTCATGGGCATAGTATCGACTTGCAAACCGGGAGCAATACTGTAGACTCAAAAAAATCCAGATTATATATTAATACAGCCGGAAATGTAGGGATTGGAACCAGAAACCCGGATGCAAAATTAACGGTGGCAGGAAATGTTAATGCCCGACAGGTTAAAGTGACCGTAAATGCCGGAGCCGATTTTGTTTTTGAACCCGATTACCAACTCCCCTCTTTAAACGCTATTGAAGCCTATGTTAAAGAACATAAACACCTGCCCGAGATTGCTTCAGAAGAGGCAATGAAAGAAAATGGTTTGGATCTGGGAAGCTTTCAAATCCAATTGCTGCAAAAAATAGAAGAGCTTACGCTGCATATGATCCAGCAGGATAAACAAATCAAAGCATTAAAAGCCAATCAGAGCAAGTGATAATGATACTCATATTGTGTTAGGTTGATGAATGAATTGGAGAGAAGTTTAGTTAAACTTAAGTCTTTTGGAAAAACAACAACTACTCTCCTTTTTATTCAAAATTCAATAGATCTAATACCCTATATCATAAGTATCCAGATACTACTTAACTACTAAAACACATCGAAATGAAAAAAACATATATAATCAAAATACTAGGTTTCTTAGTTGCTGTACTTCTATCTTCAACGATAAGTACTGCACAAAACCTTTTGAAACACGAATCTTCTCAAAGCATTGTCGGTGGATTTACTTCAGGAAACCATCGTTTTTCAAAACAGCTCATGAAAAGCGCACAGGGAATACCTACTACATATTGGATATCTCCAAAAATACAGGTGCCCTTAAAAAATGTTACCCCCTTTCTTTCTTTTAGTACCCGATGGGAAGGTAACGGAATGGATACTGACGATTATACCCTGGAGCTACGCAGTTCTGTTGATGGCGGCAAGCACTGGTCTAAATGGACCTCATACGATTTTGATCACCATATGGCACCCACTCCTGAGATGGTTGTTACCCAGCTAAAAAGTCTATCGGCAAAAACTACCCATATACAATTGAGAGTAGCGTCTGATAAAGTAGCCAATACAAGAGTAACACAAATACATTATTTTTTTTATAGCCCAGGTGAAACCCCATCAGAAGTTATCGAGCTTACAAAACAAATAGAAGCCAAGCAAATGGCAGCCAAGGCATCTTGTAATAAGCCTACATTTATAAGCAGAGGTTCCTGGGGGGCAAGGCGGCCTAAAAACAACCCTTCAACTACCATCGCCAAACATCTATTTGTACATCATAGTGTATCAGATAGCCCATCTGGTAACTGGCCGGCACTGGTTCGTAGTATTCAAAATTTTCATATGGATAATCAGGGCTGGAGCGATATAGGCTACAATGCGCTGGTAGCACCCAATGGGGTGATCTATGAAGGAAGAGCAGGGGGCGATCGTGTTCAGGGAGCTCATATATGTGGCTTTAATTCGGGTACTTATGCTGTCTGTGTTTTGGGAAATTATGATGAAAACGTGCGCCCTACACAGGCTTCGTTAAATAGTGTAGGCCGTGTATTAGGCTGGAAAGCCGAGAAAGAAGGTATTGACCCCAAAGGAAGAAGTCACAAATCGGGTGTCGGTACCATCAATAACATTTCTGGACACAGAGATCTTAATGGACACAAGGGGGCAGGGTGCAGAAATCCTACCTCCACAGCTTGCCCTGGTAAGAATTTGCACGCCAGATTAAATACGATACGGGATCTGGCCGCCAACTGTGGTGGTTGTCCTTCTAATCTGGATCTAACGTCTACCATCTCTTCAGGAGTGTATACCGCTTCAGGGACTATTACTGCAAGTGCAACAGTAGCCAATGGTGCCAGTGTGGTTTTTGATGCCAAAAATACGATCCTGCTCAATGCCGGGTTTGCTGCCGATAGTGGAGCTAATACCAGTTTTACCGCAAAAATTGGAGAAGGTTGTACCAGTGCAAGAGCTGTGGCAGCAGCAACTACCTTAGAAGAGTTTCCTGTTATAGATCCGGAATTCTCAATAACCAAAGCCAAGCCTGTTGTTGAGATATATCCCAATCCTGCTTCAGGAATGGTAAACATATCTTTTACATTATCCAACTCAGAGAATGTTACCATCAAACTATTTAACGCTACCGGGAGATTGGTGAATCGGTCGACCACAGATAAGCGATATGAAGCAGGAAAACATACCATCACCCTGAATGTGGGTTCCTATCCTAAGGGGGTATATTTCTGTGCTTTTACCAACCAGGGCACAACCCTGACCAAAAAAATAGTGCTACGGTGATATATATGTAGTACGTTTCTTCCTTATCCCTGTATAATGAAGGTGTAAGGAGGGTTCGTACTACTTCATAAGAAAAGTAAGACCACAAATATGATATATAATTCACTAGCAGAAAACACGGTATAATAACTTTTTTTAGCCATACACCCTGCCATGGAAACCAAACACTAAATACCTGATCGTTGATACAGAAGTATTCTATAATTTAGAATTTATTAACAACTAGCTGTTTTTCCTAACCATGGCAGCATTTATTTAACAATCTAAAACTAATTCTTATAAAAATTTAATCACAATGAAAAATTTAAGCATAGTAATAGCTGTCATTTTTACAATAGGGGCCTTTAGTACACAGATACAAGCTCAAGATCTCGGTACAGTGACCAACGAAAGCTCAAGAGCATTTCAATGGCGTCTTGAAAGCAATGTAGGCAATGGACATGGGGGTACACAGATGAAGCTAAACAGAAATGATCTTACCCTATTTCCTGTCATCGTAGAAAGCGGATCCTTATCCGGAGGACGACTTCGCCTTAAAAGTGAGTTAAATAACGGTACCGATTGGCTTCTCGACAATTCTAATAATAGGTTCAGAATTTTTACCGATGGGTATGAAAGATTCTCTATAAACACCAAAAGTGAAGTAGCCGTATCGGCTTCTCCCGGATCTTTGTCAGAAGGGGGTGAAATCAAACTATTAGGAGCAGCCGGCAACAATCCCTGGCACTTAGATAATGTCAACGGATGGTTTAGACTACACCATAGCGGCGCCGTTTGGTTTGCTGTATCCAACGGTGGACAGGTACAATCCAAAAGTATTAAAGTCACCAACTCGCCTACGGCAGATTTTGTTTTTGAAAGCGATTATAGATTACCCAATCTTTCTGAGGTTGAAAAGTATATTCTTGAGAACAAACACCTGCCAGAGATTCAATCGGCCAGGGATATGACAGAAAATGGAGTAATCATTGAAGAATTTCAGATCAAGCTATTGCAAAAAATCGAAGAATTGACATTGTATACCATAGCACAACAAAAAAGATTAGACGACCAACAATCAGTTATTGTAGGCTTGCAGTCTGAGATCAAAAAACTCAAACAGTAGGTGTTTTGACTAGATAGTGAGTGGCTTAGCATGCACCCATTCCTGCTGGTAGATCTTTACACATATTATTTCTAGTAACCATAAATTAATTTATATATAAAATCTTACAATCATGAAAAATACCAAAGTAACAACAGTACTTGCAATCACAATTGCAATAGTAAGTTTTCAACTTAGCGCACAGACCTTAATAGTTCCTGGTCCTGATATAATTTTAGGCACCGATGATGGCCGACCTGTGGGTGAAAAAACACAACAAAGAGCATTGGTTCATGGCATCGAAGATGAATTATTTATTAACTATAATGGCGATTTTGAAGGAGGTACCATTATTAACTCAGATCTTACCGTAACCGGCCTTAGTCTAAGACATCAAGGTTGGGATTTTCAATTGGGCCTCAATGATACCCGGCCTATAGGTGACAAACCTTTACAAAGAGCACTGGTTCACTGGGTGAATGATCAATTAATTTTAAACTTTAACGGAGATTTTGAAGGAGGCACTCGTATTCAATCTAAACTATTTGTTACCGATAACGCATCTGTTAATGGGCAAATTCAGGCTAAAAGTATTAAAGTCACCAATACACCAACAGCCGACTTTGTTTTCGAAAAAGAGTATCAACTCCCTAAACTTTCTACGGTTGAAAAATTTATTAATGACAATAAGCACCTGCCAGAGATCCAGTCAGCTAAGGATATGACAGAAAACGGAGTGATTATTGAAGCATTTCAGATCAAGCTGTTGCAAAAAATCGAAGAATTGACCTTATACACCATCCAGCAGGATAAGCAAATCAAAGCTTTGAAAGCCAGATTAGACCATCAAGAATAACCATACTACTTAAAAACCTCCATACCCCTGCCTTATGTCCTTATCACTCTTACTTTTTTCACTCATTAAGGCTCCCCCATGGGTTTATGGAGGTTTTAACATCAGCATTTAAATACTATTATTATGAAAAATATTATACAACAACACGTGATTACCAGCATAGTATTTTTTTTGATGCTAAGCCTTGGCTCGTTCGCTCAAACGAAACTACCTAGAGTAACATTCAGTATCAAAGATAATACTACGGGTTTTGCAATCCCAAACTGTAAAATTCAAGTCATTACACCAACAGGAAGTGTTATTGACTATAAAGTTGAAAAAAACAATCCTTTAGTTTTTGTATCCAAGACTTTGAAAGGACGCTACAATTTCATTATTAGCGCAAAAGGTTACCGTGCATTAGAGACATATTTTGTGTTACAGGAAAATGATGTTATCAATGCGGAAATCAACCTGGATCCAATAATAAAAGAGAATGATCGAGATAAGTTATTAAAATCTATCGATCACATCAAGACCTCAAATCTAGTGGTACTCACTGGACATGTAAGCGATGAAATATCAGGAGACCCTTTATCAAATGTAAAAGTAAAAGCAGGTAATTATGAAACTTTTACAAATGGAAAAGGAGTTTTTAAACTTACCATACCTGCCGCGGCTATAATTCAAGACAAAGTTCCTGAACATATCTCCATTCAATTTTCAAAGTCAGGCTATATCTCTTATACAAGAGATAAATTTTACCTTATTCCAGATCACTATAGTCTAAAAATTTCTTTGGCATCCTTTAAAAACAAAACACCCAAAATAAAAGGAATTGTAGATATTGATGGTCATGGAATGTTTGACCGTACCAAAAGTGATGAAGATCAAAGCTATATAGAGTTTTTGAAATATATATCTTCTGATGAATACAGTAAAAGTGATACATCAGTGCCAGGTAAAATATCCGTTCCGTCAAGTATACGTGTAGGTATTAATTGTTCCTGTAACAGTTGTAGTAGTGTAAGGGTAATGAGTCTAGAATCTTATGTGCAAAGTGGTTTAAATGATGAGTGGATCGCCAGTTGGAGGAGTAATTCACTAAAAGCTGGAGCTGTGGGCTACAGGTCTTATGGAGCCTATTATGTTTTGCATCCTGTTTCTTCTCGATACGACATTTCTAACACCACTTGTAGACAAGTATGGGATAGTGATGTCGCTACTAGTGCAAAAAATGCAGCGATTGCGACTGCTGGGGAAGTTTTATTAAAAGGAGGCAATATTTTTAGGTCAGAATATTCCGCAGAAAACAATAATGCGGGTTGTGGAGATGGGTATAGTGGAACGGGCTCCAGTTGGCCTTGTATTAGTGACCCAAGAGATAAAGGAAGAGCAAAATTTGGGCATGGTAGAGGCATGTGCCAATGGGGGTCACAACGCTGGTCTAGTGATAAAGATTATTTATGGATCTTAAACCATTATTATGTGCCAGGAGGGGTTTCCGTTTCTACCGGTAATTGTCCTTCAGACCTTAATCTAACCGGTACCATTAATTCAGGAACTTATAAATCTTCCAATACCATTACCGCTTCGGGTACTGTCAACTCAGGAAGAAATGTGGTGTTTGAAAGTAACGAGATTGTATTAAACCCGAATTTCACAGTAAATACCAATGCTACTTTTGAAGCAAGGTCCGGAAATGGTTGTAACAGGTCGAGAAACAATACTTCACTGGAAGTAGCTGCTGAAACTGCTGAACTTTCCGGAGGACCTGTTCCTTTTGGAATTACAAAACTGTATCCAAATCCCGCTTCAAAAAGGGTCACCATACAATATCATACTCCTGGTTTACATCCGGTAGCGATCCATATCACCAATATGTTAGGAAAGGTCATTTCAAAACGATTCGTATCCAACCCTACCAAAACACATGGCTATCGTGAAGTTTCTTTAGATATAAGTGACCTCACCTCCGGGATGTATTTTATCAAATTCAGCTCGGGAGCACATACAGATACACAATCGTTGATTGTGAATCATCAATAACATTTAAATAAAAAATCATGAAAAAAATTATATCCCTATACGGTTTATTACTATTTCTTATTGGTGGCGTTTGTAAAACGTCTGCTCAGCAACTGGTGTATTATCAAGAAGATAAAGTGTATACCATTGAACCGGAAACACGTAAAAAAACATCGGTTATACTAGAAAATACATTGGTCCTTGATGATACGAAACTGACTAAGACAGATCATATCGTATATCAACCAGAACAGTTATCTGCTACATTGAAATTACCCGAAGGGAATTATTTTTACCAGGGGTTGCAATCATCACATAATACCGCGATCTGGATCTTTACAGAGCGTGATATGATAGGCACTGGGTACCGCATGTGGAAATTTAATACAAACACTGGCAAAAGAGACCTGCTTTTTGAAAATGCAGGCGGACCCAATCCAGAACTTCAGTTTGTTCCTATCGCTTGGTCCAATGATGCGGATATTATTTATTTAGAAGCTATTGACCATTTTGATTCTGAAAACCTGCATGAAGGAATATATCGTTACGATCTAAAAAATAGTACCCACCAAAAGCTGGCGATCAAAGATCATTATATCAGTACTCCCCTGTTATCGCCGGACAGGAATAAGTTTGCCTATTCGGCCTCTTTTGAAAGCGGAAAAAACAGGGATCTGCTTCATGGAAAGTCTGAACGTTTGCTAACCTATGATGTAAAAACCCGTACCGAAAAGATCATTGTGGAGCAGAAAGGTTCTTCGCTGGTATTTGCAGGATGGGTAAGTAAGGCTGTCCCGGTAAAAAAATTGCTTGTTGATGAAAAAATTTTAGACCGTAAAAGACAACAACAATCCATTCAACAAAAAATGGCTGTTTCTATGAAACTTCCCTGGGAATCAGGTATTAGTTATTGTGTTACACGTGCCGGTACCCCGGCACCTACCGGCCCTAGAGGCAGCTCATCCAAATGTAGTAGTGTTTATGAAAGATTTGATCCTCATAGTTATGTTGCTATTGATTTTGACTCACCTAATGGGGTGAGGGATAACGTACTTGCTTCTGCTGCGGGAACAGTAACGTTTACAAGAACCACTGACCAGGGCGGATATGGGAAATATGTGATCATTACCCATAGTGATAATTCACGAACACTGTATGCGCATCTTAGTAGGGTCTATGTGAGGGTAGGAGATTGTGTGGGCCAGGGGAACCCTATAGGTGATGGGGGAACTACCGGAAGTTCTACTGGAGATCATATTCATTTTGAAAAACGTGTAGGAGGAACCCTGGTGTATCCTGTTTTTTCAGAATGTAATTGCACCCCAAGACAAGCTTACCGATATACCTCCGGGAATCAGAGAACAAACGGGTGCGGCCCTTCTTGTGAACCCGATAGAACTGTTTCTGGTACTATAAGTTCTGGTACATACACATCATCTTCCACAATTACCGGGTCGGGAGTCATCAATACCGGAAGCACGGTTGTTTTTGATACTAAAAATGAAATTTATCTTGTTAATGGATTTGAAGCAAAAAACAATTCGGTATTTGAAACCCGGTTAGGTGGTGGTTGTGCTACAGGCAGAAGCGTAGAAATTAATAAAGAACCAACTACTCTTGCAGCAACATCCCAAAATTTTAGAGTATACCCAAATCCTTCAAGAAATACAATTTATATTGATGGAATTACAAAAAATGAAGTAATCAATATATATGATCTGAGCGGAAGGTTACTGATTAAAAAGGTAGCTTCAGATACCAGAGAGCAACTCGATATAAAACATCTTTTACAAGGTATGTATATTGTGAAAGTGGGGACTAAAGCTACCAGACAATTGCTTAAGACGAATTAAACCTGCTTTATGCATTAGAAAATGTCATATTTATTGTATCTGAAAGCTTCATCACGAAGTTCTAATGCATAAAACGGGTTAAACACATTACGTTTTCTTATAATAAAGTTTAAGTTTTAATAAATAAATAAACCCTGCAGATCTCAGAGACCTGCAGGGTTTATAATGAATATGATTTTTGATAGGTAATTGAATACATATCGCACTCTATTTCAATTCAAAAAATAAGAGGGTGTTTTGATTTTCACCCTCTATTTTCTTCACTTAATGGTATCAAAAAATTAACATGAAATACTCCCCAGACAAAGTCTGATACACATATAATCTAAGTCTGGGCACTGATCGTAGCATTTTTGTACCTGTTGCTCGCATGTTGTGTGATGATTTCTTCCGCGAATAGCATTTTTTTCTTTAGGTGAAAGCACTTAAAAATGTAGTGCTTTTAATTTTTTAATTGTACTCATAATACTAGTTTTAAGGTGATTTTCTAATAAAATTCGTTTTATTCTTTTCTAAATATAATCCTCCATTCCTATACTAAAACCTTAAAATGAGTGAATGGTATGTTTTTCTGAATACATGGATATTTCCAAATTTTTAAAGAAGCTACAAAAAATCCATTCATACAACAATTTGTACCATCTACTAAAATAACCATACCATTCAATAGAGTTTTATACCAATGAAGTATAAAAAAGTATATATTCCATACGTATAATTGTACAAAAGTCATCCCATAAGGAGGATGTACATTTAAAATTAACATTGTTAAACCTAATAAATCAAGTATCATGAAAACTCATCTTTTAAAAATAAACGGGGTTACAGTTCTGTCTCGAGAACATCAACGTCAAATCACAGGAAAGGAAAATGTAGATCTTTCGCTATGCGATTGCGCCTGTGACGGATCGGTAACAGGGCCCAAGTATTGTGAAGATTACATTTCTTGTCCTCAGGATTATACATGTTGAGGGAAACTTTAGCATATAACATCCATTTAGACTTTTCATCATAACGTAATACTGCCATGCTTCTTAGAAAGGCTTTATCAGGCAGTAAAAATCTACTTATATAGTCAGATCCATCTTTTCGTTTTCAGAGGAAAAGTTTAAATGTGTTTATAAGAACAATAATACCTAAGTGTATATACCGAATTCATATAGGAATATTATTTTTCCATTCCCAACTCATAGATGAAAACTAAATCGTAAAGTGTTATGAAAATTACTACCACCCTTTGGTGTATGATTTTTTTATTATATACCACTACTACCCTTGCTCAAAATACCCTCGAGGCAGGTCCGGACATCCTTACAGGAGATGGTTCAGGCGTTCAAAACTGGGGAGATAACGTAACATTACAGGCGTTCAAAATCGATGGCAGTCCCGGAATAGTCAAACTGGATTCAAGGCGCAAAGACGAAGGATTTGGAGTTCAGGGCGCCCGCTGGGGCCAGATAGATTATTATCAGGATTATCAGGGACAACGCGTAGATACCAGTGAGAAGATTGTTATTGATTTTAACGGTCCCGTGATCAATGTTGTGCTCAGGGTCGGTATGATGGGTATCAATGAAGGGGTGGGTCCTGTTGATGAGACAGGCAAGTGGACAGGCTATGACCAAAATGGAATAGTAGTTGCCAGTGGAGTCTTTGGTCCGGAAGATAGTGATCTCGGGCCTGACGTGCAATCGTTTCCTGATAGTTATGGGGCATTTCCTTTTACATTACATGCCGATGTTCCTCTTTATAGTCTGGCTATAGAAGCTACTGCTTTTGATTATGGCAGAGGTGAGCCTAAATATGTACGTAACTATGATAATGAAAGCGGAAATACTGAAAATAATTCTGATTTTAATATAGGAGCAATTACCTATACCCGAAGCGGAACGGCACCTACTAACTCACCTCCCGTAGCCAATAATGACAATGACGGCCCTGTGAGAGAGGATATTGGAACTACAAGATTTTCGTACGATGTGTTTCTTGCCAACGATACTGATGCCGATGGAGATACCCTGCGCATTACTTCTTTTGACTTTAGTAATTTTCCCGGAACCATAGAAGACAAAAGATCTGATAGAGTAATAGAATTTAGGACTGCAGTAAATTTTAACGGTGACATTACTATTCCGTATACAATTACAGATGGAATAGCTACTGCTACGGCAATAATTACATTAACCATTTCTGACACCGCAGATGATATGGATATAGGGGCAGATGGCCCGTTTACAACAAATAAAAATGAACCGTTGACCATAGCAGCCAGCGAGTTATTGGCAAATGATACCTCGATAACCTATTTGGGGAGCCCTGTTGAAATTGTGCTAGTGTCTGTGGGAAATGCTATAAACGGCTCTGCAATCGTTCAGGGAGACAATATTGTTTTTACACCGGCGTATAATTTTGCAGGTCAGGCATCTTTTACCTACTCGGTTCTTGTAATGAATAACAGCGGTTTTGGTGGTCCCACACCGGTAAATGAAGGAACTTCTGCTCCTATCCTTATTACGGTAGAAGGAGATAGTACACCACCCATTTCTATTAATCAAAATGCAGTTTTGGTATCAAAAGCAAATGAAAATTTAACCCTTCAGGTAAATGCCAAAAAGAACAGAACCAGTGCCATTGTAGAAGCCTGTGATGGGCAGGGACAAGTCTGGACGATCTCTGACCGGGGCAATGGGTTTCATAAAATTAGTAATGATTTTGCCAGTAAAGCCATAGAAGCCTGGCAATCCAACCCATCAAACGGCGATGATGTCACTATTTTTTCTTCTAATGATAAAGACTGGCAGCAATGGGAAATTATAGACGTAGGGAGTGGTTATCTGAAGATCAAAGGAAAATATAATCAGCGGTTTATGACTTTTTCCGATGGAAATGCCGTGATGCTTGATGAAAATGGTCAGGATAATCAGCTATGGAAACTATTAGATCCAGCTACTAACTGTGACGACTTAAATAACCCTCCTGTTGCTGGAGATGACGGGGCCACTTCGGGCGACCCTGATTATACATTGATACTGGGAGAGACTTTAGTGATTCCCTTTACTCAATTATTGGCTAATGACTTTGATCTTGATGGAGATCCTTTAATAATTACTGCTGTACAACCTCAACGAAAAGGAAATGTTGTGATTGTAGGAGACACTGTTGAATTTACGGGAACCAGTGCAGGGCCTGCTGCTTTATTTACCTATACGCTAAGCGATGGAAGAGGTGGTACAGATACAGGTTTTGTTCTTTTAAATATATTAGCTCCTGCAGACGGTCATTTGAGAACTAAACCATCATCAACATTCTTGTATCCAACATTTGTTAAAGATATAATCTATGTATTCACGGAAGCTAAGAATAAAGAACAAACATTAACCCTTACTATATATAATTATTCCGGTGGTTTCGTAAAAAAAATGACTGCAAATGAGATACAACAAAATACCTTTGATATCAGTGATTTACAGCCTGGAGGGTATATTGTACACCTTGTTACCAATAAAAGGCGTTCTATTCATAAAATTATGAAGCATTGAACAGTAAAACACAAACAAAACACTATGCTTTATTAATTGGTAATAAGATCTGTAATAAAGTCCACAAATTCAGAATTATTAATTTTTTAAAACTCATTATATGAAAACGAACCTGAAAGTTAACGGAGCGACTATTCTTTCCAGAGAACGTCAACGTCAAATTACTGGAAAAGCAGCTATAGATCTTTCATTGTGCGGTTGTAACGAATATGGAGGATACACAGGCCCTGAATACTGTAGAAATTTTATCAATTGCACCCGGCCGCCTTTCTAAACAACGGTTTGAGTATTCAAAGTACAATTATTAATGTATGTCGTTTAAAAGCTTTTTATTTTTCGCACCTGTTTTCTAGTATAGCAACTCGTGGTAATCTGCAAACAAGATTTTGAACATGTTTTGATTGTCAAAGTAAATGGGAGACAAAAGTTGTATGGGGTACCAGATCTTACGTGTACCATACATGATGTATTTTTTACCAAATACTACCTATATGTAACCATTCAATAAATTTAACAGCTAAACCACCAACAAACTTATTAACTTATTTGCTTAATCAAATTTCAGTAACATCAAAAATCATATAAACTATGCTACAAAAAATTATAAATTTAGAGGGAGTTGAGAAACTTAGTAGAGCGCAACAAGATCAAGTCAACGGCCAAAGTGGATGTTGTCATGACTGGGAATGTTTTACCGATGCAGATTGTAACGACCCTGAACAGTGTTGTTCATTCGGAGAATGTCTTTATTTTATGTAAAAAAACTAAAAGTATCATGATCAATAAATTATTAACATTACAAGGAGTAGAATCGTTAAGTAAACAGACTCAAAAATCTATTAACGGGGGTATTGATATACAACCCTGCTCACCTCCAAAGTTTCCAGACTTTTGTAGTACAGATGCAGATTGTTGTGATAGCGCACCAGACTGCGTAAGAGGGGTTTGTGGGTTTTGGATACCTTGATCCATTTAAGCTATTAATGAAGTGGTTTAAACTTTTTTTAATTTGCTATAAAAATACCCTTTTTCACTCAATCTTCGTTATTTACTGATCTCATAGCACTCCCGCTTACGGGATGAAATTTAAAAAACACTTCAATTGATCAAAAATTGTTATTTTTTGCTAGAATCGAAAAAGTTTAAACCACTTCAATATTAAGAATCATACAAACCACTATTTTTTAGACTATGACTCAGCTACAATTTTTATTAAAACACGCAAGGCACACCCTAGAACAGGCAAAAGTGTCAATAAATGCATTAGTACTAGAAAATCAACTGATTCAAACACCTGAAATAAAAAGGCCTTTGCATCATAAACACGGGTACTCCCATATGATTAAGGAAAAAAATTAAAAACTATAAAAACACAGAAATTATGAGTGAAACAGCATCAAAATTATTAAGCGCATCAAGTATAATTCAGTCTGCAAAAGTAAAATTGAAAACCGTAGTAGATGATGTAGGTAGATTTAATGATGTAGATGGGAGTGAAGAGAATATACATGGTTTTGATGCCGCTGCCGTAGATGGAGATGATACCCTTTTTGGGTATGCAGGTACCGATGAAAATGGAAATCATGTTATTGGAGGAGGTTTTTTAGATGTAGAAAGATCCGAAGGAGGATTAAAAGGTGTTGAAGTACTAACAGCCAATGGGGAAATAGAATATGATGGAAATGGAGAAATAATCTACCTTGAAGGAGAAGCTAATGGAGTAGAATTTGATTTTGGTCCTTTTTTGACTGACCAGGTTAATCTTACTGTTTTTGGAAAAGCAACAGGTAATGTTGGAATAGGACAAGATCGAGCAGGGGCATACGGAACTTTAAGTGTAATGGAAATTACGTTTGCAAATGGCGAACCAAGCGCTAATAACAATAATGATATAGGCGTTACCGCAGGCCTGGCCTTAGGAATAGGATTCGGATTGAACCTTGTATATGGTGATCCTGATGGTGATGGTATTAGAAATATAGGGTTTGAAGGAGCATATGGGCCTGTTAGTGGCGGATTTACTTCTGAGTGGTTAGGAAGACAAGTAGTAGAATTGGATAACACTGCAATAGCAGCGTATAATGATATTGCAGAAACTGCTGCAGATGTTACTAGCGGAGCAGCTTCTAGCGTAATAAATGCCGCCGCGGGAGGCGTTAAAAGTTTAACCGGAACAATACCAGGAATACCTTGGGGATAAATCAAAAGAATGAAATTTTAAACCTAAGAAATCATGACAACAATAGAAAATACTGAATTAAAAGTTATTCAATACAAACGGTCAGGCTATACCGTTTCGGTACCAGAAAACTGGAAAGTAGAATTAATAGATGAACAGCGTACGGCTTTTATCGGTCCTAAAGTTGGGAAGCTACAAATGGGGTTTTATATTACTTTAGTGCCCAAAGAAGGAAAAACCTATCTCGATGCAGCACAACGAATCAAAGCAAAACAAGAGCTAGAACCTCATTATAAATTACTTGAAGAAAATAATATCTCTAATCAATCTAAAGCATTAATGAGAAGAGCTTGTTGGTATCATGAAGGTACAGATATGATGTTGTTTGTACGTGAAATTTTTACAGAACATCAAGATCAAGTATATATACTGTCGTGTTCGATACCTAACAATGATGATCTTTCCTTTTTGGATGCTGCTACTGTGGAGATGATGGGGTCGTTTATGTTTTTAAAGGAATAAGCTACAGTAACAGACCTCCCCTTCCTTGTCTTTCCAAAAAGCTAAGAGACTGATATGTCAAATACGCAAAAATGAAAAATATAATCATAGCAGTAATGATATCAATCAGTATATCATTAGGTACTGTACAACAGGGAGATAAAAAAGAAACAAAAAAAGGCTGGACAACTACCATAGCTGTTGGAGTAAATGCTATAAACAATCTAAGACCGCTACAAGGAGTTTTGTCTTAGTGTCCCTTATAGAGAAAAAAACATTAATTTTATTCAGACAGAGTTTAATTTACAGTCTTCTCTACCACATTGCCAGGTCGTTTTCTACGGCATATTTTATAAGCCCTACCACACATACGGCACCGGTTTTTTGAAACATACTGCTGCGATGCGTTTCTATGGTACTGATACTAAGGTTGAGGGTAGCAGCTATTTCTTTGTTAGAATATTCTTTGCAAATAAGTTTGAGGATTTCTCGCTCTCTTTTGGTTAATATGGCAGATTCTGGGTTTTTGGGCTTTTTTGCACTTATGATTTCCATCATTAGGGTAGTAATTTCACTACTGTAATAGGTGCCGCCATTAATGATTTTATCGATGGCTTCAAACAATTCTTTTTTTCCTGATTTTTTGATAAGATACCCTTCGGCTTCTGCAGATAACACCTCGTCAACAAGTTCTTTTCCTTTTCTCATACTAAGCACCAATGTTGGGATGCAAGGCCTTATTTTTTTTACTGTTTTTATAAATTCTATACCATTCATTCCGGGAAGGCTAATATCTGTAATGATAAAATCAAAAGGTTCTTTTTTGAATAGTTCCAGGGCCTCTTCGGCGTTGGTAGCCTGCGCAGTAACTTTTATTTCTTTGTGTTTGTTTAATATAGACTTTACCCCTTCCATATACATGGGATGATCATCGACTACCAATGTTTTTTTGACTGTTACATCTGTTTCCATACTATTTTCAGGGGGTTAATTTGTATTGATCTCGATGGCGATATACGTGCCTTTATCTGGAGAGGATGTTACATTGATGGTTCCCAGCATCATGGCTACCCGCGAATAAATATTCTTCCATCCCATTCCGGGAGCATGTTTTACTTTTGAAATGTCCATTCCAGAACCGTTGTCCTGAATGGACAAGGACAATATTCCTTTTTTTTCAGAGAGTTTAATGATCACTTCGGTAGCATTGGCATGTTTAATAATATTGGATAGCGACTCCTGAACAATTCTGTATAAGGCTATATTTTGAGATTCGTCGGTATGATTTTTTATGTTGGCAGCTGTTTCGAAATGTATTTTAAGGGTGTTTTTACTATTAATACTTTTAATGAGTTCTTTAACAGCGTCTACCAATCCTTTGTTAATTAATAGTTGTGGCATGATGTTATGGGAGATATCGTGTAACTCATCATAGGTATCATCCATAATTTGCAATAATTCGTCAAAGTCTTTTTGGTTATGTTTTTTGGGCTCGATGTCTGATGCTCTCAATTTTATAAGCGAAATAGCCTGACCCAAACTATCATGCAGATCTTGTGCAATGCGTTTTCGCTCTTTTTGTTCTGCATCAATAACAGATTTAAAGCGCAGGTTTTCTTGTTGTGTAAGTATTGTTTTTCTTCGGTTGCAATGCCAGATAAACATAATTAACATAATAGAAGGAATTGTACCCCCAAAGAGGAGCCATATGTTTTGGTTTTGTAAACGTTTTTGGTTTAATTCGGCATTTTTAAGTTTATTGTCTTTGTTTAATAGTGCAATGAGCTGTTCTTTTTCTCGTGCCAGGTATTTTGCTTCAAATCTGGCAAGTTCTTTTTTGGAGGATTCTGTAAACAACGAATCTTTCCATTTAATATACTCCCGCAAATGTTTTAGTGCATTTTTGTGATCCTTCATAGATTCATAGGTAAGCGATAACAACATATTGCTTTGCCTGGCTATAGTTTTTGCTTTTAGCCTTTTTGCCAGTGATTCACTTTTTTTTAAGTACTCGATTGCTTTTTTAAATCGATTTTGGTCCAGATATGCATGCCCCAGGTTCTGATTGATGTGGATAAGGTAATATTGATTGTTTAACTCGTATGCTAATTTTTCTGCTTTATTGTAATAATAAAAGGCCGAATCGTATTGATTTAAACGCGTGTATATTTTTCCGATACCATTTAAAGAACTAAAGAGATCATTAGGGTTGATCCTTTTTTTAATTTCATAATGTTTGAAATCATATTCAAGTGCTTTTTCATACTCTTTTTTCTTATAATAAATAGCACTAATAAGGTCATTTAAATTTACTAATAAAGCATCTCTATCGGGATCATCCAGATCAATTTTATTTACCATCCCCACAGATTTAAAGTAGAATTCCTGTGCCTTATCATAATCCATTCTATCATAATAAACCGAACCAATACGGGCAAGTGTAGCTGCTGTTTGCTTTTTATCATTCATTTTTTGGAATTCTTTCAACGCCAAAAACAAATATTCTATAGATTTATCATGCAGTTCTATGTTTTTATAAGCATCTCCGATCTTGACCATCAACTCGAGTTTTTGCTTAATGTTTTCCAGTTCCTGATATACAGATTTGGCTTTTTTGTAATACACTATAGAGGATTCATACATACCATGAGCCACATAAGTGTCTCCGGTTTTTACATAGAGTTTGGCCAGCAGTGTTTTATCTGCACTTTTTTTTGCCCCGGGGATTGCTTTTTCATAATACTGTATCGCTTTTTTGTAGTTCTTGCTTTTAAAGTTCTGGTCTCCCTGTCTGATATACCTGCTTAGGTCATCTTCTTTTGAAATATCCTGATAGAATAGTGATGGCTTTATCGACATATCCTGATCGACATACAATGATGATATACAGGCCGGGGTAACCCTGTTGGCATATAAAAACATTACGATAAAAAACGATCGGGTTATAATGGCCTTACACATACGTTGAAGCAATTAAAAGTTGTGGTAAAACTTTTGCTAACATTTACTATCTGATGTTCCTCTATAACAGAGGATCGGGAGCAATTGTTTTGTAGCTAATTGTATACTGTCAAAAAAGATTAGCTCATACTAAGGGTCAAGGAATGAGCAGACCGAAAAAAGATCAAAAAATATAGCTGTGAGATGTTTGATTTGGTTGGCATGACGATAGGGTTTTGTGTTATAGTATTGAATTGAAATATCCACTTGTTGGTTCTTTAAGGGAGCTTTTTTTATTGCTTTATGTCAATATCACTTCATAGCTAATATACTATAAATTTTTAATAAATAGGCAAAAAAGCCTAATCTTAAACTATCATCTATACGTTTCTATGATTTGTACATGTAATCTAAAGAATTCCTCGAGGCCTGCCTTTTCGGTAGTTTCGAGTGAGGCAAAATAATAAAATGTAAGAATTTTTTTATGTATCACAAGGATTATTCATCTGGGATAGCCATTTTTTTGTAGACGGTAAAGAAGGCCTCTCTCCCTTTTTTTGTCAGAGAAGGCCTTAACAAACTGAAGAGCAGTCGAAAATAATAATCCTTATCTTCTCTATAATCTTCGCCATAATAAATAGAGGCATCCAATACCCAGGAATAAAAAACAATAAGCAATCCATGAGTAAATTTTTCTGCTTGCTTTTGATCCGTTTCTTTATGCATATATCTATTATCCATCAAAAATCTGGAAAGTCTGAGTAATACTTTTTTATAGGCTATCGCCCGCTCGATACTTTTTTCTTTTATCGTTGGGTATTTCAGTGTTAGTTCATAACTACTTAAAAAAAGAAAACGGTATTTCCAGGCAAGCCCCATCAAATACTTGATACTCTTTAGCATCACATCAAACTGGGAAATTTCTTGTTCTACTTTTTCAAAATACTCATCTAATTCGTCCAAAAGATTTTGATGCAAACGCATAATAATGTCATCTTTTTTAGGGAAATGATAACATAAATTGCCATAACTAATGGCCATTTCTTCACTAATAGTTTTACTGGAAATATTGGATAACCCTTTATTATTAAAAAGGATAAGTGCTGTTTGTAAGATTTTTGCCTCCGTATTCATATTTCAAAAATAGGCAAAAAAGCCTAGTGTTTTTGAAAATTTTAGATGCTTCAATCAATGGTGCCCATACTTTAACCCTCACGCATAGCAGAGCGCTTTAAATTTGATTATCTTTAACCTTATCCATATAAAGAATTGTTCGGTAATTATGTTTGAACTAAATCCGGGGTTTCAAATTATACAAGGGGTACATTTGGTTTTTTGCACTCTGGCTTTCTGGGCATTATTCTTCCTTAGAAGGCAGTTAAGACTGAACGCAAAAAATGAAAACGAATCCTGGGTGGCACTTTTTGTAGCATTGGCAATTTTGATGTGGGTAGCCATCGATATTACCCGATACATTTTTGATGAAATGAACCAAAACGAGCATTTAGGGATTAAAAATCAAAGATTACTTTTTATCAACCTTTTTTCTTCTTTCAATAATGCTTTTTTTTTGGCAGCAGCGCCTTCTTTTAGATTTGGCTTCGAAAAGTTGAAAGAAAAATTTAAGGTTTTAAATAATAGCTCAAATTGGGCGCTAACGATCCTGATTATAAACATTATCATCATTATTTTTTATATCATAAACTGGAGTTTTGATATTGATTTTGGAACTTCATACCTGGTGTATTTCGACATCTTATATTCGGTGCTTTCATTAGGGATATTTGGTTATGCATTAGTATTTAATTTTATCAAATTATCTGTTTTTGGCAGGGGATTTAATGTTTTACTAACTACCATTATTGTAGTTTTGTTTGTTGGTCAATTTTCTTCTTCAACCTCTTTGATTTGGGGTTCTCACATATACCGCTATATTTCTTTATACAGTTTTCATTTCGTTCTGATTGTTTCGGTAATCATGCTGTTACTTATCTGGAATTTTGAAAATATAAAAGAAAAGTATGAATATCAATTGGAGGCATTGACCAAAAAAATAAGTGAAAAAGATAGTGTTTTAAGTGCTTTTGAAACCGAAATTGAGAGTATGAGGGCAAACATAGCATGTTCTGATGAGACAAGGATACCATCGACAGATGAAAAACGATATCTCAAATTTTTTAGGGAAAATAAAACATTAGTTATAGAACTGACTATGCTAGATAAAAGCATCATAAAAGCTAAAATGTACTTCTCGTCAGCTAGCAGGGAGTACAAGGATCTCTTACGGTTTGCGCTATATCAAAAATTGGGTATTACGATCAGAACAAGAGGAGGGGCTTATAAAGGTTTTGGAGATATTTACAAATCAATTTTAGATATTCGAAAAAGGTTGATAAATCCAAAGTTGGTGGATCTTGGTTTTGAACCACTTAAAGCTAACGAATTAATTATTCAAAAAATAAAGGGATCTGGGGTTTACGGGTTGGAGTGTACACCTAAACATATTGAAATAGATGTGGAAAGCCTTTCCACACACAGAGAATTAGCAACTATTCTTAGTATATTGGATGCTAAAGAGTGAAGTGTTGTTAAAGGCTCTAGTTTAAAATAGCGTTGTTAATGTATTGGGGTGTCCCATCCCCAGCCCTTCCCAAAGGGAAGGGAGTACAACCTGGATAAAAGTCCTTCCCTTTGGGAAGGATTTAGGATGGGATAAGCATCTTGAGATTAGGTAATTGTATCTTTTAATAAATATCAACGCTATTTTAAACTAGAGCTTTGTTAAACAATAATGTATTGATTGATAATGGTTTGTGTCTGAAATCAATCTGAAAAAGCAGCTGTTATTACTGAAATATTTTGATTCTTATAGTAGTATCTGACGAAATTTACTGTCAATATACTATTATGAGAACTTCGTATAAAATCCTTATTGCAGCCTATTTCACTAGCTTGTTATGTATTCAAATAGGCAAAGCACAACAGTTAGATTCAATAGGTCAACCTGGTTTTAAACTTTTAGCGAGTTATACAGATAAACCTATATGGATCGATGGTTTTCTTTCTGAAGATATCTGGAAAAATACTCCGGTTGCCAAGGAGTTTTGGATGAACTTCCCTCAAAGTGGTATACGATCTGATAGTATTCAAACTGAAGTTCGGATAGTATATGACAACAGTAGGCTTTACATAGCCGCTAGTTGCTTTTCTAAAAAACCAAATTTTGTTTTTACACTAAAAAGAGACAATCCTCTTTTTTGGGATGGAGATGTGTTTGGAGTGGTTTTAGATCCTATGAATACAAAAAATAATGGCTACATATTTGCTACGAATCCAAAAGCTGTACAAATTGATGCTACTGTAGGTAACCAAAACATCACCAGGGAAACTAACCTATCGAATGCTTTAAACACCTCCTGGAATAGTAAATGGCAATGCAAAGTTACAATAGATGTTGATAAATGGACCGTAGAAATGGCCATTCCTTTTAGGGTATTGCGATATGCCAATACAGGAACTTGGGGGATTAATTTCTTTAGAAGGGATGTAAAAACCAATACATACTATACATTCTTTCCTGTTCCGGTTCAGTATCAGGAAATAAACCTCGACCATCTCGGAAGCTTGCATTGGTTGTCATTTCTTCAAAAGACAAAACGAATCGGTGCCATTAGCCCTTATATATTATCAAAATATGACAAGGATTACACAAATGATAATCAGAAAGATCTGCCAGATGCTAAAGTGGGATTAGATGCAAAACTGGCCATTAGCCCGGGACTTGATTTAGACATTACCGTAAACCCTGATTTTTCTCAAGTAGAAGCAGACAGGCAAGTTATCAATCTTTCTACGGTAAATATTCTCTTTCCAGAACAGCGCTTGTTTTTTCAGGAAAACAGTGATCTCTTTACCAATTTTGGCATCCCACCAATGCGGCCTTTTTATTCCAGGCGCATCGGACTGGATGAAGATGGCAATGCAATACCGATTTTATTTGGTGCCAGGATTAGTGGAGCTGTTAATCAGAGCCTTCGTATTGGGTTGATGAATATGTTAACCAAAGAATCTTCACCAGAAAAAGGAGTTAATTATACTTCTGCAGCTGCACATTATCGCCTGTTCGGTAAAACATTTTTTAAAGCATACTTCCACAACCTTCAGGATATAAAAGGTAACAAGCTTCAAAATGATGGATTCAATAGATTGGTAGGTATAGAAATTGATTATCGATGTGAGGATTGTGATTGGAGGAGCTCACTAGGTTATGGGGCTTCAGTAACACCCGAAGCGAAAGGAGAAAATGGGTTTTATAAAGCAGAACTGGGTTATAATGGGCGGCATATTGATTTTTTTACCAATATTGCCGGTGTGGGTAACAACTATATCAATGAGATTGGTTTCATCCCAAGAATGTTTCATCAGGATTCTGAAACTGATACAATCTTTAGAAAAGGATTTGATCATTATTTTACAAGATTAGGGTATACGTTATATCCAAAAAAAGCGGCTATTAATTCGCATCGGTTAGGGATAAGAAATATTTATAGTATCACTAAGGGTGGAACCACATTCCGAAATGAATGGATTCCTAATTACAGGGTTCGGTTTAAGAATACTAGCGAACTTCACCTTTCTTATAGTTTTTTGCATCCAACATTACTGTATCCTTTAGTTTTTACTGATCAAGAACCATTACCTTCCGGAAAGTATGCATATCAGTTTGGAAACATCACCTATAGTGCAGATGCAAGAAAAAACTTTACCTTGGAAGCAGGGATACAATACGGAGGTTTTTACAATGGAAAAAGAGCGCGAGCTACGCTTAATCTGGATTATCGAGTTCGGCCGTGGGGAGTATTTTCTTTTAGTGCCGATCTAAACAATATCAGGTTTCCAAATCCATTTGGAGAAGAAAAATTCGTATTACTTGGTAGTAAAATGGAACTTAGTTTTTCTAAATCATTGTTTTGGACCACGTTTTTTCAGTATAACACACAAAGAGATAATTTTAACATCAATAGCCGAATGCAATGGCAAATAAATTCACTCTCTAATCTATTCATAGTATATATTGATAATTATGAAATTGAAAACTGGGGTAAAAAAAATAGAACATTGGTCATAAAATTTAATTATTGGCTGGATATATAAATATTAAAAACTAACAAAATGAAAACACGCTATGTAACTTTACTGCTGTCACTATTGTTTAGCTCTTGTTTCTCTCAAAAAGATGCTTTGTTTACAGAACTTCATCCAGGTGTTTACAAAATAAACAATCAATTTTTTTATGGTGAAAAAGTACATATCTATCTGATGGAGCTGGAAGATAAAATTCTACTTTTTGATATCCCAGATTATTCAGAAGAATTAGAGCAATTTATTGTATCGTTCAAAAAACCTGTTTCTGCCATCATATCTCACGGATCTTGCGGAACAGAAGAAGGAACTAAATGGCAAAAGAAAATAGGGGTAACCGTTTATGCACATAAAGCAGATGAAAGTCATCCCTGGTTACGAATGAAACCAGATGTGTTTTTTATTGAAATGCCTCATTTTGCAAAAAATATTCTGGTAATACACACTCCGGGGCATAGTGCAGGAAGTATCTGTGTATTAGAAAAAAACTCCAAGTCTTTGTTTACAGGAGATACATTTCAGGGTAATGATCAAGGAAATATTGTAGACTTTACCAAAGAAAACCAGGCTGCGTATGAAAATTTGGAAGATAGGATAAACAGCTGTAAAAAATTGCTAGCCTATGATTTTGAAAATGTATATCCATTTCATTACAATATAATTTCTAAAGAAGGGAAAGAAGCGCTAGCTAATTTTTTAATTGATAAATAGATTGATCTACATAATGTCTGGTCGGATTATTTAAAAAGAATTTACCATAATGTTTTTATCATGGTTTACCACGATTATAGTTCATGGTTTTTGACGATACCAATACATTCTTAAATAAAATAACTTTGAGTTATACTAAACTTAAACAATGTATAGTCGTCTCCCCATTTTTTATCATATTCAAAGGCATTGGTTTAAAAGTGTATATATGAATAAGCTAGTACACATAGTAATATTCATATTCCTTTGGCTTAGTCAAGCTCCACTTTTTGGGCAGGAACTTAAAAAGTTTACTTATGATGGAAATGGAAAAAGGTCTAATGGTACTGTACAGGTAGCATATTTTATAGAAAGTGGAAATAGGAAATATAAAATAGACAATGAGTTCGAAGAAATTGATTTGAATACATATAAGGGAGAGGTAAACTTTATTATTCAGGTCGGTAATTTGAGGGTAGGACTTAATAGATCTTTAACTAAAATCAGAAACCGTGATCACGAAAAAGTTTTTTACCTGGAACTAATAAGGCTAAAAGCCAATACCGAAGGGTATAAAGCTGTAGGCCCGGATACGGTAAAAATTGCTTCTGCAAAAGGTCATTATGCCAAGAAAACCAATAGGCTTGTTTATAAAATACACCCCGAAACTTCACAGAAAAAACTATGGTTCCAGGCTAAAACCAGGATTATTGATGGAATTTATGACAGAAAGTGGGATGGAATTATTCTCTCCAAAAGTATTACAATAGTACCCAGAATAGAACAAAAACACAATACTATTACTCATTCATCTCAAACTAAAAGAAAAGGTAGCTCGAAATATGGCACCCGAAAAGGCTCCCGTTCAGAATCCTTTGATAACCAGTCTGATACCATTCAAAAATCAAGAACTATCGAAGATAAGTTATGGGCAAGAATTGAACAGGATCTGTTATCTGGTGATACAGAGGGTGTATTAGAACGATGTAAGGTTTATAAGGTCAATTGCATACAACAAATTTTTACTGCTTGTAAACATAAAGAAGAAGTGCTGTTTTATTTGGCCAAATTGACAGACGGAGATGAAAAAATAACCTTGGTCAATGAATACAAAGCATTGTATCCGGCAGGAAAATATATTGATGCGCTGGAAAAAATGATAATAAAACCCCAACCTGTCATAGTGCCGATAAAAGAAGGTGTAGCAAAATTGGATTTTGATAAAAAAGTATTGGTTGTCAATAGAATAGAAGGAGGAAAACACCCATATTACATAGGTTTTTTTGATTATCAAAAGAATAAAGAGTATGCGGTTAAGCAAGTGCGATTTAATAAAAAAGACCAATTCGTAGACTTGCAATCCCTGGAAATCCCTGAAGGCTCTTATCAAGTCAAAGTTATAGATTCTCAGGGGCAGGTATTTATTGAAAAAAATAAAGTTTTTGTAAGCAAAGTATTGAGTTTTCCAAACAGCATTAAAGCCTGTATCATACTAATATTACTGGTAGTAGTAGGGTTTTTATATAAAAAATACATTCAGTTTTGAGAGTATTAACAAAAAGAAAAATAAGTATGTTTCAGATAAAATGTGTGGCAATCACATGGGCCATACTTATGGCAGTATCTTTTGGCTTTTCCCAATCTTCTGATACCATTTTTGAAGAGCCTGTGCTACGCATCGATAAGCTCAACATAAGTGAGCCTGATAATGTTATACAATTATATTGTTCTTTTTCTGATACAATCTGGATGGATCAATTGGCAAAGGATAAAGCCAGGTTAAAGCTCATCATTAAACAACAAGATACAGTTTTTAGTGATGTAACTATCAAAAAAGAAGACCAGGTTTCTAAAAACTCTATGTTACTCAGTATACAATCTCCTTTGGTCGCATCTATGTACAAAACCGAAAAAAGGGAATTCACTTTACAATTAGTTACAGAAGCTAAAATATATGAAGCTGTTACCCATGCAATATTGGGCTCTGTTATTAAAACATTTGATTTACGGCCTTATACGATTACCTATACAATACCCTTATTAACCGAGGCAGCAGTGATCACTACTATTCTTTCTTTTATCCTGATGCTGATCACACCTTTGTATCAAAAATATAAGTTCAAAAAACATCATATCAAAAAGTACAATACAATAAAAGAAGAAGATCAATCGGATCAGGACCCTTTTACATTTGTTGAGATTAAGGATGATGATAAGGTTGTGGTAATGGAAGACAAAATGATGTTGCTAAGCTCCTGGAAAACCTTAAATAAGCTTCCTGAAAGCAAGCCGGCAAAAGAGCATGCAGCATTTTTCAAAGAAAAATTAGAAGGTAGCTTTTTTGACCCTAAAACCGCAAATTTTAAAAAGATAAACAAAGCCTGGTATGTTTTGATCGGAATCTTTTTGGGGTGGAGCTTTACTATTTTACTTACCGGAAACGGATTTAATACATATACTCATACGCTTTCACCTTTTTTTGACAATGATCAATTACATGTAGCTACCATTATCTTTCGTGACACGGTTTTCGGGGCGATTATAGGGTTTTTATACAGTTTGATGTGGAATTTGGCAGAATTATTTCAGAATAAGGATTCACTTTCTTACATAAACATGATCATCAGGACTACAAAAAAATCAGGAGTTATTTTAATTTTTTTCTTTTTGCAGTCTTTGATAGTGGCTTACGCAATTCAAAATTTTTATATAGCAAGCCTGATTACCTGGATGTTAATTAGTGTTGCTTTTTTCTTACCGGTAACTACTACTGCCAGATATAAAACAAAGGTAGTGAGTGGAGTAGCAGTAGGAACCCTAACCTATTTGTTCTATCTATTACTAAATACAATATATGCTATTGATCTTTTTGGGGTGGAAATGCCTTTGTTTTTATCTGTGTTGATTTTAGGGGTTTTAACGGTGTTCTTTGAGGATGTTTCTATAGTAAGAAGCTCTTCCAGGCATTCTGTAACAAATCCTGATACACTACCCAAAAAAGAAATAAATGATAATAAAGGCCTTGATAATCATAATCAAGGTATCGACCCTAAAACAACTCTTGCTAATGACAATAAAGCTAAACAAACTGAACAAGAAGAGTTGATAGCCAATAGTATTTCTACTAAAGAACAATCATTATAGATTTTATATTAAAAAATGTTACAACAAAAAGAAAATAAAAATAAAGCAATAATAGATAAAACATTACAGGCAGATATTAGCCAGTTAGGGATGATGTTAAAAAGTTTAGCGCATCAGCAAGGGGCTGGTGCTAACTCGCAACAATTAGCATCAAAAATGGTAGATCTTTCTAAAGACACTGTAATACCTACAGCCATTATTTTTTTAACTGAAAAGAAAAAAACTGAAGTTATAAAAAAAGTAATGCAATGGATAGGTGTAGCAATTAATGAAAAATTAGATGACACCTATTTTTTTTGTGGTAAGATAAACGGAACGTTGAAGTTTGATACGATGTCTCTTCAAATCGATCTGTATCATTTTGATTATTACCAGCCCATTCAAAAACTTTCAGATGATAAGAGAATTCTGAAAATTGTTGTCTATGATCAGTCCTATTTGGCTAATTATACAAATGGTGATTTGGCATGGCAACTATTAGAGATGGATCATTCGGTTTATTTATTGGTTGATGTCACACAGGGTTCTGAGTTGCAAGGGTTAAAAAAGAATATTCAAATCAATCTTCCTTCTGCAAAATATTTGGAAGTAGCACAACTCTATACTACACCAATTAAAGCAATATTGTCAGATGACCATATAAAGACACAGTTACAAATAGCCAGGCTTAAGAACTATTTGAAGTATGCACATCGGGTATACCAACTACTTTGCGATGATCTCAACCATACTGAAGATAAGTTGCAAGGTAAATCTATACTGATATACAAAAGACAGTTAGCATTCCAAAACAATGATGCAGAACTATCTAATAAAGAGCTTGGGGTGTTAAAATCAAAAATTGATAATGAGTTCAAACAAATGAACCGGTATGTAGAAGAAAAAGTCGAAAACTTTGATAGAGAAATTCCTGAATATAAAGAACTGATAGAAGAAATAATCTCTTTTCTGGGATTTGTAGAGCATAAAGCAGGTAAATATATAACCCTAAAAATTTCAGAAGGAGCTATCAAAGATAAAACAAAGAAATCCGGGGCTATATTAACAACATTTTTTGATACAATAATTAATCATGCGAATGCAAAAATTAAAGATTTAGACAATACGATCAAATCCCAATGTAAGGAATGGAAACTCAATATGTCCAGAATCGGGATTGCCGGTTTACATAACACATTGACAAAAGAAATCCTGACCTATAATAACACACTGCCCGATAAACCCTATGAAAAACAGATAAGCTTCAAAGGCATTGGTGGATTGGTTATGGAGTTGCGTACCCCTCTTTTTATGTTGATGCCTTTTATGATGATTTTTGCACTTTTTGGTGCCCTGGTAGATGGAGAAGATAAAGGGAATATAGATGAATCTATCCTGTTTTACAACAATCGCCCCAGTATTGCCATTGACCGTTTACCAGAATCCCGTGACAATGAGTACCGAAGGTTTATCAATGAAGTAGAAGGATATAGAGACCCTAAAAAAGGAGTGTTTGATAAAGAGATCAATAATGAGTTGGTCACAGAACCTCAATTGGCAGTTAAAACGGTTGAAGTCCAGCAAAACTATAACAATAAAATTAGTACAGAGGAAACCCTCGATTTTTATTTCGACAGTAAAAAAAGGATCATTTATTTATATCTCAACGAAAATGCAGACCGCAATTTTGTGATCAAAAAACTATATGACCCGTCCTTAAAACTACTGAGTATTCCTTCATCTACCCGCCGGGGATTTGGGATAGGAGGTTTGATAAGGGGGCTATCTGGTTTGAGGGAATATAGGTACCTCATTTTAATCGGCCTGGTATCATTAATTTCCTGGTTTATTATCACTCGCAAAGGAAGTATGGATACAGAACTAAAAGCATCAAAAAATAAAGAAAAGCAAAAACTAAATAGCGAACTAAAACAGCACATTGAAAAAAATGCAAAACAAAGCATCCAGAAATGGCGTATCAAACTCATTGACGAATTAGCTCAGCGACAAAATATATTGCTAAAAACGATAGAAAAGGAGCTATATAAAAATATAGAAATAAAAAAACAAGAAAAGGCTCAGGAAGGCAAGTTGGTTCAAAAAAAACTGGCCACTGTAAAAACAGAAAAATCAACATTAGCATCCCTTAAAAGTGAGCATCGTAAAGTAAGAAGCAAATTAGAGCAATTAGAAACAAAAACGAAGCGAATGATGCACGTTTAAAAACAGAAAGATATGTACATTGGTATTTACATCAACAATTCTTTTATCTCTTCAGCATCTGTAAATCAAGAAGAAGAGGTTCTTTTGATCAAAAATGAAAATAGTAGAGGGCAAAAAAAGTTTTTGACACCTCTTAAGGTTTATATTGAAGATAACTTTGCCTACCTAGGAGACCAGATAGATTTTTTGACAGCTAATGATTATGAATTGAAGTATGGTTATGCTTTTTTAGATCATTTGGCACGAATAAATACGACCGTCTATAAAGACAATACAGGTGTATGTTGGAATGCCCTTAGCTTGATTTCTATCTTTCTTAAAAAATTAAAGGCAAATATCCAGATGTTTGAAGAACATACCCTTCAGGGAGCTGTAGTTACACTACCAACTCAAATTACCCCTGCTGTAATTGAAGCATTGAAAACAGCTTTTGAAATAGCCCAAATTCCACTTTGTGGTGTGATAGACATAAGCAAGGCAAGTTTACTGGGATATGGTATCTGTGGCGAGGCTTCAAAAGTAAAAGCCATATTGCATTATAACCTGGATGTATTCGCATTATCCATTGGAGTACTTACAATAGATGAAGAAAATTATAGCGAAACCTTACTTTTTGAAACAAATAAAAAAAAGGGAGAACATGAATTACAAGAATTTATAGAGCATTTTTTAGTAAAAAAATATGAGCATATCACAAATCGGGAAATTAAAAAAAATAAAAAGAATAGGATACTCCTTCAAAAGATAGTTAACAAAATGCTGTCGACATATAGTTCAGAATCTAAATTGTATATCAGGGTTTTATGCTCTTTTGATGACCCTATGGCAGAATTAATAGTAACCAGGGCACAAATAGACGCTATTATTACCAAATACATATCGCAAACCCTATTCTTCATGAAAAAAAGCCTGGAAAAAGCAGGTGTTGCAATGCATAATATCAATGAAATAGTAATTACTGGGACTTCCAGTATTTTAAATCATATCGAGGTGCATCTTCGGCATGTATTTGATCAGCAGGAAATCAAGATTTATAACCATACGGTAGATCAAATCATCACAAGGGGAGCAGCCATACATGCCAATAATGCTGTAGAAAGACAAATCAGTGCATCTTTATTGACCGAGACAAAACAAGAGGTTATTACTGCCCCGTTAGAAACCATACAAACCGATAAAGAGGATACCCCAAATCAGATGGAGTTAACCACTCTGGTAAATACGATGCATATTAATGCCGGATGCAACGTATGACCTTAAATCGAATCTATGATTAATTAAGAATTTTTAAAAAATTCAGATGCTATGATAGTAGAAAGTGTACAAAATGTTAAACCTATAGAACCAAAGTTTAAAGAATTGAATGGTAGAGAACCCCAAAAGAAAACAGGGCCTTGCCATTCATTAATACGATATATAGAATCATTGGCTTTTGAGTTAAAAACTTCAGAAAAGGTGACAAAGAATTCAATGCTCAAATCTGATAAATGGACTAAAAGCTGTTATGACTTGCTTTCAAAAATTATCACCGAAGATCTTCATAAGAATATGACTTTAGAGCAACGTATGGCATTGGGGACTTCACTATCTTCAAAAACAATACAAAAAATAATAGCTACAAATTATAAAGCTACCTATCCTATGGATCCACGTACCCTTAATACGTTGAACAAAGTGGTACTTTTTTTAGGTCATAAAGACTGGGATCATTTTATACATAAAATTGATACAACCAAAACCAAAAATAAAGATGATATTGATCCAAAGGAAAAAGTAAAGCTTGTGGTTGAAGAAGCCGTGCATAGAGAACATTATATGTATTGTAAATTACCTGAAATACAAGAAGAATATCTTGCATTAAGTCACATAAAAAACGGCCCCTCTTATACTATGATCATGGATGTATTGGTTGACAAGTTGAAGAAAAAGCAAGTAATATCAAACCGTTATAACCCATCTACCTGTGAGGTGCTGGATATAGAAGTCAAAAAATTAGAAAAAGATTATGCACAGGTATATACCAGAGAATATTGGTTGTTATGTTGGTGGGATACGGTCAAAAAAAGATATGTTAAACGATACAAGGTGATATCAGATCATTTTTATATCCTAAATAAAGTAAAAGGGGAATGGCTGGTTAAAACCAATGCAAGCACCTCAGATCCTATGGAATTGGGATAAAGTCTTTAACTAGTGAAAACTATTTCAAACTTGTTTCCACTTTAATTCTAAGAATCTATACTAGCCGCCATACGTGACTTGTATAAATTTGTTCAACACATAAATCAAGTAGAAAACACATAAATCAAGTAGAACTTTAAAAAAAATAGAATATGGCATCAGGAACAGGAACCAATGATAGCGGAATCTTAGACCAGGCACAGATGGTGCTTGAAGAAATTCAAAGCGAAAGAGATAGAGCTATAGAAATGCTCGAAGCTATACAAGAATTAATAAAAGAGGCCGAAGAAGCAGCGAGCCAGGCAGAAGAGTTTAGAGGCAACGCAGAGACTTCGGCCAACGAGGCAGAAGAGTTTAGAGGCAACGCAGAGACTTCGGCCAACGAGGCAGAAGAGTTTAGAGGCAATGCAGAGACTTCGGCCAACGAGGCAGAAGAGTTTAGAGGCAATGCAGAGACTTCGGCCAACGAGGCAGAAGAGTTTAGAGGCAATGCAGAGACTTCGGCCAACGAGGCAGAAGAGTTTAGAGGCAATGCAGAGACTTCGGCCAACGAAGCAGAAGAGTTTAGAGGCAATGCAGAGACTTCGGCCAACGAGGCAGAAGAGTTTAGAGGCAATGCAGAGACTTCGGCCAACGAGGCAGAAGAGTTTAGGGGCAACGCAGAGACTTCGGCCAACGAAGCAGAAGATTTCAAAAATCAGGCAGATGAAATGCAAGGCCATATTCAGGAAACTAAAGGAGAAATAGAGGCTAGTTTAGATGAAATCGAAAGTGCATTAGAGGCTACTACTTCGTTTGCAGATGAAAAACAAGGAGAAATAGAAGATTTCAAGAACCAAAGTGAAACAGATGCTGGTTTGATCGAAGATTTTAAAAGAGATGCAGAATCTTCTAAAGATGAGGCTGCCAGTGCTGAATCTGATGCAATTGAAGCCAAAGATGGTGCCAGAGAAGCAGAAGACGAAGCACAACAAGCGGCATCAAGAGCTCAAACGATATTACATCAAATGGATTAATAACTTTTTTCAGAAAAAGTTAAATCAAGACATCATTAAAGAGAAGATTTAAACCTGCCTAAAAAATCAGGCAGGTTTTATTCACATAAGATAATTGTTAATGTTACATCAATATAGATTATGTCAAATCATATAGGAGGTATCCTCGGAGGAGTAAAAGAAAAGGTAAGTCGTGCCAAAGATTTTTTAAATCAAAAAGTGATACCTAGTGCACAAGAAATTATTGAAAATAGAGAAGATATTTTGCGTCAGGCAGCTACAGGGGAAAAAACTGAACTTACCGAAGGTTCACATCGAAGAGAGATTGCCAGTGAGATTTTTGGAGAATCAATAAATTATGATGAAGTAAAAATAAATGAAAGTTCCTCAACTGTTGAGGTGAATCAATATTTATCGGGCAATACAAGTCCACGTCCTTATGTTTTGGGCAATACGATTAACTCAAACAGCGAATTGAGCGATGAAGAATTTATTCACGAAATGATGCATATTTATCAGTATCAAACAGGAGGATGGAGTTATCTTCCGGATGCTGCCTCGAACCCCAATTACGATTATGATCATAGTATTCTTGAAAGAGTTAGCACAGATTCTAATCTAGATGGACAAAGATTGCAACAATTCGGATTAGAACAACAAGCCGAAATAGTAAAGGATTATTTTAGGCTTACGCAATTGACTGATGGAGGTTCTGTAACACTTGAAACAGGCGAAATAGTAACTACAGAAAACGCAAATGAGTATTTAGAGTTATATCAACCTTATATTGATGAGATACAGGATAATAAGCCTATAGAAGGAGTCCGAAAAGAGATCAATGAAACTGGTGAAGAAGTTTTGCGGGAGTTCGGGCAAGGAGGAGAGGAAATTTCTAGAGAGTTGATAGATCGTAATTATTCAGGCGTTGTTAAGGAATCAGTCGAAACTGCTGGTGAAATGGGAAGAGAAGTTGTAGAAGGTAGTTTGGAAACAACAAGGGAGGTAGCAGAAGATGTTGTTGATAAATTAGGCGATAAATTAAAATTTTGGGACTAATAGGATCAATAGCAACCAAAAAGAAATACATGTTGAATTCAAGAAAAGCTAAGTGTATATAATTTTAGCAACTTAAATTAACTTTTATGATAATTAGTCATTTAACCAAAGCAGGACATCATATTTCCCAAAGTAAGGAAATGATAAAACATACAGTTTCTAGTGGTAACCAAAAAGGTGGTCTTTTTTCCGGACTCTCTGGGGTTGTTGATAGTACTATTGATAGAGGTTCGTCGGCCATAGCCGGTCTAAAGGATAACATACCTACAATAAATACAGAAGATGTAAAAGGGTTTGTAACTGATACAGTAACCAGAACTGCAGAATTTTCTGCACAAATATATGAAGAGGTGGGTGAGTTTTCAAGGGAGCACCCATTAGTTGCAGGATCTTTAATACATGCAGGTAATTTTCTATTGGATCCATTAGCACAATTAGCAGAAAAAGGAATAGATACAAATCCAGAAACTTTAGGCTGGACCGATCTGGGAGCTATTTGGTTATTAGAAACAGAAGTACAAGGTGTTGGATCCGATGGAGTAATTGAATTTGATGAAAATGCCAGAACAACTCAGGATTTGAAGAATCAAGAAGGAGTACAAGATGCCAGAAACGAAGCTTTACAGCAAATCACAGAAGGAAACTTAGAAAACGGCAGAAGTTCTTGGTCATACGATGTTGAAGCATATTATGAATCTATACAGGAAAAAAACTTAGCTACTGCATTTTTGGGAAGCTACTCGACTCAATATGAAATTACAGAAAATGGGGATGGCACATATACTATAAATTATACAGTAGAAAACACATCGGGATGGGAATCAGGTACTAGATTTAGACAAGATGTTGATGGAGATGGGGTTAACAACGGTATAATACCTAACAAGGAAAGAGGTGATGGAGCGCATCTGGGAGGAAATGTAACGCAAAGATGGACATGGTCAGAAAAAGTTACTGCCGAAGATTTACAGAATCTATAAAAGCTATTTTCTTCGCTTTTACTGTTTCCTTGCTAGCAATGTGTAATAAAGATACACCTAAATACGGAGTCGCTTATAATATCGTTAGGGACAGTATTGGGTTAACCAAAATCTCTAGTGGTTTTCATTTGGTGAAACATACCGGTTTTATAGAAGTATGGGAAAATAGTGCCTGTATAAGAGACAATAAACAAGGGTGTTTCTTTAAAAAAAAGATTCGATTTAATGATACTGTTTTACTGAATGAATCTGATATTTATTTGGGGCCTGGAGAATACAAGACTATAGATGGAACTTTTAATGAAAAATTATTTTGGGTATATACTCTCAGTATAGATAGGAAAAAGTATCAATGGCAATACACTATACAAGATAAAAATAGTATCTCTGATGGGTATTTAGGTAAAAAAATCACAAAGAAAGAAGCGAAAGCTATTCTTAAAAAATGGAATATTATCCATACACAGTAAAATTGTATACTGTTGTTTATCTAAAAAATCAAATTTCAAAATAAAATCAGCTACTCAGTAGTAAATTAAAGTAAAAAAGATGAGTACTAATATAGCTAACTTTTTAAGTGCAGCGACTCAAAAAGTTGAGGATGCAAGAACCGCATTACAGATTACAACTATAGATTTCTATACGAAGGGTGAAGGTCAAAATGGCAGGTTTTTCTCATTAGAAATTGAAAACGGAAAATTTCAGAAAGAGAGTTTTGATAGTGAGATCACTAGCGGGATAGGAGATTCTCACACCGTTTATGAACAAAATTCGAGTTATAGTTACAAAAGTACTTATAGAATGGATGAAGATGCCAAAAATCCATTAGATCGTGATCATTGGAGACAAACGGGAGTTGCATACGAAGAAAAACAGAATGGAGAATCCGTTTTTTCTGTTGAAAGAAGCGAAGAACCTAAAGAATCAGAAAAGCCCTGGTTAGATACCCACTTAAATACCAATGCCCAACTTGTGGGTGGTAATATAGATGCCATTTCTCATAAGGAGTCTTTAATAGGGGTTACTTTAGAAAATGAACACCATAAGTTGGAAGTAGATGCTGTTGGCTATGAAACAGGAGGGGATGCAGCAATAAGTTTTGGCAAAGATGGAATCAATGCACAGCTATCTGCTAATGCCGAGGTATATCTACTACGCGCAGAATATGAAGCAACATATGGCCCGGCATATGCCAGGGCAGAAGCATTTGTAGGTGCAGAGGCTAAGGCTGATGCCGAACTCAATTTTAATCCAATGAATGGAGATGTCAATGTAGGTGTTGGAGCAGAAGCTTTTGCCGGGGGAAAAGTAGAAGTATCTGGAGGAATTCAGGGAGATAATGGTAAGCTAGGAGGAAATGCTGGAGTCACCTATGGAATAGGAGGTGAATTGAATGCCGATGTTGGGATCAAAGATGGAAAAGTCCAAGCTGAGTTTGATATTGGGGCTACATTAGGACTTGGTGTTGATCTTGGTTTTGAGGTTGAGGTAGATGCTGGGAAGATTGCCAGCGATGTTACTAGTAATGTTGCAGATGGAGTCAGTGATGCCGCAGGTAAAGGTGTGGATGTAGCTAAAGATCTTGCAGGAGGAGCTGGTGATGTTGCCAAAGAACTCACAGGGAGGATTCCTAAAATGCCGTGGTAATAAATAAACAATAATTAAGAATAATTTAAAAAAAATAGTATCGTGGAAGAAGATCAAATAACTCAGAAGAGACCCAGGGTAATTACCTATCGAGGCAAGGAGTATTCAATCTGCGTTGCATCAAACTGGGGTATTCAGAAAATTAATGAGAACCAAACTTTTTTCTATGGCCCAAAAGTGGGTGCTGTCAGGATAGGGTTTTACATTACTTCGGTAAATAAAGATGGAAAATCCTATTTAGATGCTGCTGAGAGGAAAAAGATTATGAATCAACAAGAAGCAGAGTATACCGTCTTAGAAGAGCAAGATATTTCACAGCAAGACTACAAAGCTTTTATGAGGCGGTCCTGCTGGTATAATGCTGATATTGATATGATTCTTTTTGTGCGCGAAATCTTCACAGAGTCAGATGATAAGGTTTTTATCCTTTCTTGTTCTATCCCCAATTCTCCAGACCTGGAAGAATTAAATAGAGCAACGGTGCATATGATGAATTCATTTTGGTTCACAAAAAAAGACAAATCATAATTTACGATGACAAAAATCGAATGTATAATGAACCTGTATCTTATTCTGCTATTTTTAGCTACTTTCAATATGTATCATCAAAAAAAATCATTAGTTGAAGTGCAGAAGAGTAATCAAAATTATTATGATGGCCATATGGAGAAAAATAAATATGGTTTAATTAAAAAAGCAGTCAAATTTAGTGGTTCAGATTCTGTACGGTCTATTCCAAAACGAAAATACATCGGAAACGGATATCAAATCAATATTCCCGTAAATTGGAAGATTAAAAAACTCCATACTGCTCAAACGGCATTTATTGGCCCAAAAATTGGAAATTCTTACTTAAGTTTTTATATCACCCAAGTCCAAAAAGATAATAAGAGCTATCTCAATGCAGCTAAAAAAACTAAAAAGCAGCAAGCTAAGCAAGAAGGCTACAAAGTATTGTTAGAGAAAGATATTTCCCGATCCGGTTTTAAGGCGTTCATGCGAAGGTCTTATTGGTATGCCAAAGATATTGATATGATCTTGTTTGTTCGTGAAATTTTTACTGAAACAGAAGCGTCTGTATTCATACTATCTTCTTCGATACCAAACAATCCCAATATCAAAGAACTGGATGCATTACTAGTGTCTGTAATGAATTCGTTTCGGTTTGATGCTACATAAAAACCTGGAAAGTTACTACTATTAGAAAACTAATTAAATGAAGCTTCAATCTCTATTGATTTGTATATTCCTGATAAGCTATCAAATATATTCGCAAAGATCACAAATTAGTGAAACCACCAAACAAGGTTGGACCACAGAATTGAATGTAGGATTGGATTTTGTAAGCAACTTATTGATCAATCCTACTGCTGGCGCAGGTCAAAGCAGATTTGGCCTGGGTGCTTCACTTGGTTTTATGACAAAATACAATAAAGGCAAACTCAGCTGGGATATCGATTTTAATACTACCTATGGTGTTCAAAAAGTGGGAACCGGTTATTTAGAGGATAATCCTGATAAGAAAGTACCTTTTCAGAAAAACATTGACAACATCTGGTTAAATTCGAGAGCTGCCATAAGAACTTCATATTTTTCAAAATTCTATTATACCACAGATCTGTTTTTTAGTAGTCAGCTTACAAAAACATACGAGGATAATTTTTTGTCCGACATCAGGGATAGAGGAAACCCTGTTTCAAAATTTTTGTCCCCTGCAATACTTCAGTTTGCCTTAGGAATGGATTATCGACCCAATGATTACTGGTCTCTTTTCCTTTCTCCTGCTTCTTTAAAATCCATTATAGTTTTGGATGATGAAATAGCCAATGATGTTGCTACTGACGAATCTGGTACTGTTTTGGGAAGCATCCATGGCAACCCTTTCAAAATTAATGAAGATGGAAGCGCAGATTTTGAAAATTACGATAATCAATTCGGAGCTTCTATACGTGTAGTATATCGTAATCAGATATCAAAACGATTGGCAATCAATACAAATTTGGTGCTATTTTCAAATTATGAAAGAGAACCAGATCATATTGATATAAATTGGCGTAATGAAATTAATGTAACAATTTTTAAAGGCTTGAAACTATCACTATTTTCATTTCTCACCTATGACCATGATGTTTTTGTACAAGTTTCTGACGCTGGCAAACCAGGGGGAGTTGATGGCTTAGGAAGAAGAGTGAGTTACACACAACAGGTACTCCTAAAATATAGCTATACATTCGATACTAATGAAAAAAGGTAGTTATTTGTTTTTTAGGTGAATAGTTATAGAAGTACCATGATCGGGCTGGGATTGTATATTGATCTTGCCTGGTAGTAAAGCAACTCTAGAGTATATGTTTTTCCACCCCATCCCGCTATTGTTATTAATTTTCGATATGTCCATTCCTTTTCCATTGTCTTTGATATAGAGTGATGTTGTTCCGTTTTTATTTTCCAGGCGAATGTTAACCAAAGTAGCTTTAGCGTGTTTTAGGATATTTGCAATAGCTTCCTGGATAATCCTGTATAGGGCAATGGCTTGGTCTTCATTAAGTTTTTTTGGTTCAATATCACTGTCTAATTCGATTTTTGGTGAATCCTCTGTAGAAATTTCTGAGATTAATTCACGTACTGCCGGAACCAGCCCAAGCATGATCAGGGTATTGGGCATGATGTTATGCGAAATATCCCGTAGCTCATCATACGTATTATCCAATTGTTGTATTAGGGCCTTATGTTTTGATTCGTCTCCTGATGCAGGTTGTAGGATTGATACCCGCTTTTTTATAACAGATATAGATTGCCCAAGGCTGTCATGAAGGTCTTGTGCGATTCGTTTTCGTTCTTTTTGTTCGGCTTCAATCACTGCTTTAAAGCGTAAATTTTCTTGTTTTGCTAATAGACGTTTTTTCTTCATCCTTTGCCAAATCCAGGGAACAATGCTTACTAAAATAATAGTTGAGATAAAAATTGACCATAGAAAGTACTTCTGTTTTTTTTCTTGTTCGATAATGGTAGCCTTTAGATTATTTTCTTTGGCAAGTGTGGCAATTCTTTCTTCTTTTTGTTTCGTTTCATATTTAATTTGAAATTCTTCCAGTTTTTTTTCTGTAGATTTCTGATCAATACGGCTTTTCAGTGTTAAAAACTTTTGCAGATATAATAAGGAATTTTCATAGTCATTGATTTTCTGATATGTTTTTGACAGACCTTCGATCGCCAATGAAGCTACCTGGTCATGTTTGATAGAATCTGCTAATGCATAACTTTCTAAATAGAATTTGATACCAGGTTTATATTGTTTTTGTAAAGTGTGTAACCGGCCAATTCTATATGAAACTCTTGCAGTATTTATTAAATTTTTTGGATTTAAAGTTATGGTATATGATTTTTGATAATAATACATGGCAGAATCATATTTTTTAAGGTTCTCATAACTTGAAGCTATATTTGCAGGAACATAAAATCGTAATTTTAAATTGTTATTTTTACAAATTTGTACAGCTTTTTTACCCAACTCAATAGCTTTCCTATAATCATTGCTTTCATCATAACAATGTGCCAAATTTCCATAGATGACAGATTGATTCCTATAATCCTTTAGTTCTTCTGCCAGATCTAATGCTTCATAAAAAAATTGTTTTGCAATATCAAGATTATTATTCCTAGCATGAATACTACCAATGCTTATTTTTGTATGTATTAACTGCGGTTTATTATTGTTACTATCCAATAACTGTAATGCTTTCTCAAGGTATTCTATAGCTATATCAAATTCAAATTTATTAGAATAGTTTTCTCCTAAATACATCAAAGCAAAAATCTGATTATCCAAATCTTTGATTTTGGCGGCTATTTTTAAACATTCTTTTGCATATGCTATAGAATTATCAGGATTTCCTAAATGATTGAATATTATTGAAATCTTTTTTTTGGTCTTTATTAAAAGGTCCAGATAATCTTTCTTGGCAGCAAGACTATCAATTTTCAAATAAAGATGTTTTGATGCTTCAAAATTTTCTATGTTATATAAAGAGTCTGCTATTATTAACAATTCTTCCAGCTTTTCTTCATCCTTCTGAGCAAAAGAAAAAAGAGAGGATAACATAATTGATAGGATAAGACATTTTGTTTTCATTATAGAAGGGTCATTTAAATGGTATCTGTAATTAACTATTGTATAAAATTACTGCCATAGCGCCAGATTATTTTCTACAGCATAGCGTATAAGGCCTACCACACTTTTGGCTCCTGTTTTTAAGAACATACTTCTACGATGAGTTTCTACAGTACAGGTACTGATACATAATTTATCAGCGATTTCTTTGCTGGAATATTCTTGACAAATCAATTGGAGTATCTCTCGTTCTCTTGATGTAAGCTCACTTTTAGAACTCAGTTTGTTTGAATGTTTTTGACTGATAAGATCCATCATAATTGTGGTAATATCACTGCTGTAATAAGTACCTCCGTTAAGGGTCTTGTCAATAGCTTTGAATAACTCTTCTTTACTAGCTTTTTTTAGTAAGTATCCTTCTGCCTCTGCATATAATATTTCTTTTACTAACTCTCTTCCCACATACATACTTAATACCAGGACAGGGATATCTGGATTATATTTCTTTATTTTTTTGGTAAGATCTATCCCATTCATACCCGGTAAACTGATATCGGTAATAACCAGATCAAAAGATTGATCTTTGATACACTCAAATGCTTCTTCTGCGTGAATTGCACTTTTAATGCAAAAAGTTTTGTCATTAAGACTTAATATAGATTTTAGGCCATCAATGAACATAAGATGGTCATCTACTATTAATACTTTAATGGGGTTAGTATTAGTCATCTTAGATGTTTTTTCGATTTTGCTAAAATTGTCTTAATATAACTATATTATAACGTTAATAGTTTAGTCAAAATGTTATAAATTAGTTAACTACTTAAAACCTTAGCTATTTTAATACAGATCCTTATTATTTTATCAATTCTTTAAAAACATTTCATGAAATTTTAAATGAATAATTTATAGAATCCTTAAGATTAATGAAAAGGAGAATCTATTCACCGATAGAATATGTAACAAACCCTTGTAAATAAAGGAGTAGGGGAGTTGAAGATGTACTAATAGTGCTAGATTTTGTTTTCTTTTGGTAGGATTATGATTGACTTATAGTCTTTGAAATTAATATTTATAAATTAAATTCTTTTATAAAAAACGGTGTCATTTTAATAAGATTTATCTTATATGTTTAATGATTGCGCAAAATATTTTCAGAAAAAGGATAAAAACATTAGTTTCAATATTGTTGACTATCACATTCTTTTCGTGTAATACTGTTACTAAAAAAGAAGAAATACAAAAGCCTAATATCATCATTCTATATGCCGATGACTTGGGGTATGGAGATGTAGGGGTATACGGAGCTAAAGGTGTAACAACACCAAACATTGATTTTTTAGCTAAAAACGGAGTTAAATTCAGTGATGCACATTGTTCTGCTGCCACGTGTACTCCTTCACGGTATTCACTTCTTACAGGCAACTATGCTTTCAGAAGAAAAGCACAAGTATTGCCGGGAGATGCTCCATTGTTAATACGTCAGGTAACGCCTACATTGCCATCTTTGTTGAAAAAAGCAGGATATAAAACAGCAGTGGTTGGAAAATGGCATTTGGGTCTTGGTGATGGCCAGGTAGATTGGAATAAAGAAGTTAAACCAGGTCCTCTCGAAATAGGATTTGACTATAGTTATTTACTTCCATCTACGGGGGATAGAGTGCCAAGTGTATATCTTGAAAATTATACAGTAGTAAACTTGGATCCTAATGACCCTTTGGAAATAACTTTTACAGATAACCCAGAACAAACTAACCCCTACGAACGCCCCACAGGTGTTACACATCCTGAGCTTTTAAAACAAAAGGCAGATGTACAGCATAGTGGATCCATAATAAATGGAATGAGTAGAATTGGATTTATGGGAGGAGGAAAAAAAGCAGAGTTTATTGATGAAGAACTGAGTGATGTTATGCTCCAAAAAGCACAACGTTTTATCAACCAAAATAAGGCAAATCCTTTTTTTCTATACTTTCCATTTCACGATATTCATGTGCCGAGAGTACCAAATAAACGTTTTTCAGGAAAAAGTTCTATGGGGTCAAGAGGAGATGCAATTGTACAAATGGATTGGGTAGTAGGAGAGATCATAAAAACTTTAAAACAATTAGAAATTGAAAAGAATACACTAGTTATTTTCACCAGTGATAATGGTCCGGTACTTAATGATGGATATGAAGATCAAGCTATTGAAAAGTTAGGAGCACATAAACCATCCGGAATTTTTCGAGGTGGAAAATACAGCGCTTATGAAGCAGGAACACGAGTCCCCACAATTACGTATTGGCCAGGTAAAATAGAACCAAAAGAGAGCCCCGCATTATGGAGTCAGGTAGATATGTATGCTTCTCTTGCCTCTCTGTTGGATATACATATTCGAGAAGGTGAAGCTACCGATAGTGAAGATATGATAGCTGTTTTATTAGGAAAAGCCGATATGGGGAGAAAAATAATGCTGGAAGAATCATATACGTTTGGTTTAAGAGTAGAAGAATGGAAATACATTATGCCTTCTGATAAAGACTATAGCTGGGTAAATAACATCAAGAAAATAGAATCAGGTATCGATACCATACCACAGCTTTACAATTTAGAAATAGATCCCGAAGAGACCAACAACCTGGCAAATTCAGAAACTGAGCGAATAATAGAAATGCAGAGTATACTAAATCATATATTGGATGGTGAATAAGTTACAAATTGGCTTTTTATGTATTGTATTGATGCTGGTATGTCTGGGCTCATTAACTGCACAACATATTTTATCAGAAAACATAAAAGTTAAAAAACGAAGCATACACTTTCCCAAAAAAACAGAAATAGTTTCTTCTTTACCTTCTAAAGAAAATCTGTGGATCTTTTTGATGGCAGGGCAGTCTAATATGGCAGGCCGTGGTTTTGTATCACCAGAAGATACCATTCCCAATCCAAGGATTTTAACATTCACAAAAGATAATCAATGGACTATGGCAAAAGAACCACTTCATTATTACCAACCAAACCTTATGGGGTTGGATTGTGGGATTTCTTTTGCAAAAGAGTTATTAAAACATGTCGATGATTCTGTACATATAGCTTTGGTTCCTTGTGCTATGGGTGGCACATCTATTAGACAATGGCGTGGTGATTCTATACGCAAAAACATACGGCTTTATAGTAATCTGAAGCAAAAGGGAGATTTGGCCAAAAAGAGTGGAGAAATCAAAGGTGTTCTTTGGCATCAGGGAGAAAGTGATGCAAAAGAAGGTCGTATCTCTGATTACCAAAAGGATTTTATTGATTTAATGAAATCCTTTAGAAATTATTTTCAGAATGAATCCCTTCCAATTATTGTTGGTGAGTTGGGAAACAATTTGCAGAATAGAAAAGACCAAAAAAACCGGGATGCAATCAATCAAATTTTAAGAAATGTCTCTGACAATGATACCTATATGAATTTAGTATCTACAAGAGACTTTACAACTCATGATGGGTATCATTTTGATTCCAGGTCACTTAGGATTATGGGAATAAGATATGCACAAAAAGTTATGGCATTTTATAACAAATAAGTAGTTATAACAATGGCTTTATCGTTGAGTTAATATGTGAAATTTAAGTTAAAATATGAAATTAGATTACTGATAATTAGTGCTTTATTTTTAATAAAAAATAATTAATTTTTATAATAATTTTAACATATTGATAGTTTTTTATATATTCACATCCCAAATCTAATAGTTTTTATTACTTATGAATAAAAAGATAGCCTTAGCTATAGACAATACTCAATATAGTAATTTGTCTAAGGAGAAAAGTTCTTCTTTCATTAATGTGTCTGATTTAGATATATGGAAGCAATTCAAGTCTGGGAACGAATCTGCCTTTATCTATATTTATAAGACCCATTTTCAAAACCTTTATAATTACGGTCTTCAGTTTTCAAGAGATGCTTCTCTTGTCGAAGATTGTATTCAGGATTTATTTATTGACATTAGAAGAACCCGAAAAAGACTATCAGATACAACCTCTATAAAATTATACCTCTACAAAGCAATACGCAGAAAAGTATTGCAATATTTAAAATCTTCAAAATCAAAATTGCGAATTGGATTATTACAAGATGGTCATAATTTTCATTTTACATTTTCTCATGAGCACTACTTAATCGCCCAGCAATTAACAGACGAGAAAATTAAACGCCTTAACCGGGCACTATCCAAACTTCCGCAACGTCAAAGAGAAGTAATTTATTATTTTTTTTATGAACAACTCAGTTATGAAGAAATTAAAGAAGTTATGAATTTCTCTAACGTAAAAAGTGTTCGAAACAAGGCGTATATCGCATTAAAAGCGCTTAGAAAAAGTTGCGAATAAGCGTTAATAATTCTTCAATTAAAATTTCTTCATATTACAGGTGTCATTTGAGATAAAAATTTCTTTTATCTATAAAAGCACAGACCAAAATGTTCTTTCTGGTATTTGAATATCAGAAACTGATCATCGTAATGTTATGTTACATTCCAAATCGTTGTTATGAAGAAAATCTTTACCAAACCTACCCAGATTATATTTTTAATAGTGTTATCAATACTTTACGCTTGTAGCGAAAAGAAAAATACTGAAACTTTTTCAGAGGAAATACCGTATTATGGCGAATTTAAACAAGTTCCTGTAAAAGAAATAAAGCCCAACGGCTGGCTTAGGCGGTATTTATTAAACCAACGTAATGGATTAACCGGCCATCTGGAAGAAGCCGGTTACCCTTTTAATGCTGCAGGTTGGGGCAAAAAGGTAGCTGATAGTTCTAGTTGGTGGCCTTATGAGCAAACAGGATATTGGATCGATGGAATGATCACTGCGGGATATTTACTTAATGATAGCTTGCTGCTAGGCAAAGCGAAAGATAAAATCTATCCAGTGCTGAAAGAAACCGGATCTGACCATTTTATTGGCCCGAACTATCTGAAGAAAAGAAAAAATAAACACCGGTGGGTGCACACCGTATATTTTAGAGCATTGATGAGGGAATATGTAGCTTCTGGTGATCAAATGATCTTACAGAAAATGAAGAATTTTTACCTCTATCAGGACGAGAAGAATTTTTATGAAATAAGAGATCAGCTTAATATCGAAAATATCCTTTGGATCTATCAACAAACAGGAGATACCACACTATATAAGTTGGCTGCGGGGATTTATGATAAAATAAATTACCAGGGATTACTAGACCGGCCAGTCACAGCTTCTAGTTTTTTAAAACTTGAGCCCGTATATGAGCATGGGGTTACCTATAATGAAGCTGCAAAACTAGGAGCTATTCTATATTTGAATAACGGGGATAAAAAATACCTCGATCCTTCGGTTGCAGCCTATGATAAAATTGATAAGTATTATATGATGGTAGATGGTGTTAATGTCTCATCAGAACACTTAAGAACGCCACCACATTCATTACAAACACATGAGACATGTGATATTGCAGACTTCTCCTGGAGTCTGGGTTATCTGTTGATGGCTACAGGAGATGCCACATACGCAGATAAAATAGAAAAAGCAATCTTTAACGCAGCACCGGGATCGGTAACCTCAGATTTTAAGGCATTACAGTATCTATCTGGCCCCAATCAGGTCATATTGGATTCTACTTCAAATCACAACAAGTTCTTTAAAGGTAATACAGCGATGATGTTTGGCCCTAACCAATTTACCGAATGTTGTCCCGGAAATGTGAACAGGATCATGCCAAATTATGTTTCTCGGTTATGGATGAAAAACAAAGACAAAGGAATAGCAGCTGTGATGTATGGCCCCTCTGAATGGAATGGTATCATCCACGGTGTAAATGTTGATATAAAACAAGATACCCGATATCCATTCTCTGATGACATCACCTTTGAGTTCTCCCCCGAAACAGCAGTAGATTTTTCATTCACCTTCAGAATACCTGCATGGTGTAAAGAAGCAGAAGTAAAAATAAACGGAGAAATTTCGGAAACAGTATATGAACCAGGAAAATACTATTCTATCAACAGGAATTTTGAGACTGGCGATCGTATTACACTTATACTACCTCAAAAAGCTAGATTGAGTAACTGGCCAAATGGAGGAGTGGCACTGGAAAGAGGACCACTGGTGTATTCTTTAAAAATAAACGAAAACTGGCAAGCTCTTGAACCCGATAAGAATAACCCCAGATCTACATCATCGTTTCCTGCGTATCACCTATATCCTAAAAGTGATTGGAACTATGCTTTGGCACTTAAAGAGAATAATCTAGAGAGTCAGATTAAAGTGATATATCACAAATGGAACAATGATCCCTGGAATACCGATACTGCTCCGATTTCTATTAAAGTACCTGCCAAAAAAATTAATCAATGGAAAATCATAAATAAGGACACGGTTTTTTATGCTATGAATACCCCAATACAAGAAAATGGTAAGACGATCTGGAGAGAGAAGAGCGATTTTCAAAAGAAAGGACAGTTTTCTTTTACACCGGCGCTTCCGAGTGCAGATTTCATTCAACAAAATGTGAATGAACAGCTCGAAGAGATTATATTAATACCCTACGGTAGCGCAAAACTTAGAATGACCATATTTCCAATAGCACCTCAATAACAGATTAGAATATTCTTTATGAACTCTACTGAAGGTCATAATACATAGCACCTATAGACATATTCTTTATCAAAAATGTATTTTCCGAAAAAAAAATACCAAACAAACGGTGTTCTTTAACATAATGTTGTCTTAATATAATAAGAAGTAACCTAAATAATGAAGATTAAAAACAAAATAGAAGATTTTTTAACTGACGAAGAATTCGTGAGATGGGTAAAAAACAAAGATCCTGAACTGGATGTCTTTTGGCTAAAATGGTTACAGCTGTACCCTGACAAAAGAGAAGAGTTTATGGCAGCTCGTGAAATAATTCTTTCAATGAATTTCACTACCCATAAAGTGAGTAAAGAGGCAGAAGAAAGATCATTAAACCGCATTCTTTCTGAATCTTCTTCAGATGAGGCTGTAAAAACACTTAAAAGAACACGTAAAACATATGTTTTCTTCGAGGTGGCTGCTATTTTACTATGTCTTATTGCTACTACCTATTTTGTTACAAATTATCTTTCTGCTTTTGACAAAACTTCAAAGCGGTTGGCCATATCTAATATAGTAAAGCAAAATCCTAAAGGTAAGAAATCAATAATCGAACTTCCCGACGGGACAATGGTTTGGCTTAATGCAGGTAGTACACTTAGCTACCCTTCAAAATTTACAGATAAAGAACGTGTGATTAATCTAGAGGGACAGGCATTTTTTGATGTAATGAGAGATACGCTACGACCGTTTAGGGTAAATTCATCAGGTCTTGTTACTACAGCACTAGGAACTTCTTTTGATGTGAACTCCTATAGTGACCAGAATGAAGAAATAAAAATATCGTTGGTAAGCGGAAAAATAAATATTGAAAATAAATCCCTCAAATCTAATCATATAGCGGTACCAGGAGAACAGCTTGTTTACTCTATTAAGAATCAAAAAACCAGTGTAAAATCCTTTGATCTAAAAGAGGTTGTATCCTGGAGAGACGGAAACTTGTTTTTTAGAAATGCTACATTAAATGAAGTAGTCATTCGACTGGAAAGATGGTATGGAGTTGATATTGAACTAAAAAATAGACCTACAAGAGAGTGGAACCTTACGGGAGAGTTCAAAAGACAAAGTCTGGAGCGTGTGCTCGAAAGATTATCTTTTACTGAAAGTTTTAAATATACCTTAAAAGGTAAGTCAATAGAAATTAAATTTTAAAAAGATGCTACAAACAAATACATCATAAATTTAAAAAAAAGAACAGCCTACCGCCATAGACTGTTCTAAAATCGAATATTGCCAGAGGTAACTTCCTATCGAGAAATGTGATAATGTTAACACTCGGCTTGTTTAATGAATTCATCAATAAACATTCACAAAACTATGAAAAAACAATTATTTAGATCACAATGCATTACTTCAAAGCATATCTTTAACATTCTTACGTTAACTTTGCTATGCATTAACCTACTGATCGCCAACAATGGTAAGGCACAAAAATATAAGAACGCCAATGAGGTTTTTATTTCTATTGAAGCAGGTAAATTCACTGTAAAAAAAGTATTAAAGTCGATAGAGGACAAAACAGATTTTGTGTTCCTTTACGATGCCAATGACATTGATGATAACGTGTCGCTGGATATTCCGGGCAAATCTCTCTCTGTCGCAGGGATCTTGCAAATCATTTCCGAAAACACACCTTTGCGATTTAGACAGGTGAATAATAATATTGATGTACGGCGGGTAAAAAATCCCCAAGAAAGCACTAGTGTTTCCCAGCAAAGAACGATAACAGGAACCATTACCGATGAGAACGGGCAACCTTTACCAGGAGCCAATATATTGGTAAAAGGAACCGCCATTGGAGCAGTTACCGATTTTGATGGTAATTATAGTATTCAGGCCCCAGATACTGCCACCATACTTGTTTTTTCATATGTTGGATATCTTACCAAAGAGGAGACCATAGCAGGTAGAAGTATAATAAATCACGAATTTACACCCGATGCATCCACACTCGATGCGGTTGTGGTAGTTGGATATGGTACCCAGCGTAAAAAAGATATTACAGGATCTGTTTCTACTGTAGAAGACTACAGACTAGAAAATGTTCCCAACACCAACTTTTCGCAGGCATTACAAGGCTCTGTTTCCGGATTATATATCACAAATAATTCGGCAGGAGCAGAACAAAGTGATGTGAGTATCAGAATTAGAGGTCAAAATTCTATCGAAGCCAATAACGAACCCCTTATTATACTTGACGGAGTTCCGTTTAGTGGGAATTTATCTCAAATAAACCCCAATGATATCGAATCCATAGATGTGCTTAAAGACGTTTCTTCAGCAGCTATTTATGGTTCACGAGGAGCTAACGGAGTGATTTTGATTACTACCAAAAAAGGTAAAAATGGAGTTACCACTATCAGTTATAATACCTATGTAGGTTTTCAGCAACCTACTAATGTTCCTGATTTAATGAATGGGCAAGAATATTATGACTTTAAGTTAGAGAGGCTGGGAGGAGACCCAAATGATCCTTCAGCAATATTTAGCCCCACAGAACTCACAAATTTTAATGCCGCAAATTTCACAGATTGGATCGATGTATCAACCCGAACTTCTATACAACAAGAACATCAGTTATCGGTTACTTCGGGTACAGAAAACACCAAGGTATATGTGTCCGGAACATTTATCGATGTACAGGGGATTGCGCTTGGAGACCAGTTTCAGCGGTATAATCTGCAAATGAATTTGGACCAAAAGATTGGTGAACACCTAAAAATAGGAACCAATACAAGATTGAATTATATCGATAGAAGTGGAGTAGCAGTAGATTTAACAGGTTCGTTTTTTCTAAATCCATTAACAAACCCGTTTGAAGAAGATGGATCTATTGCCGTATATCCCTGGCCAGAAGATCAATTTTTTGGAAACCCCTTAGGTAATAGTTTAATTGAAAATGAAGATGAAGAGTATTCTATTTTTTCAAATATTTATGTTGATGTTGATTTGCCATTTATTCCCGGATTATCATACAGGTTTAATACGGGTATTGAATATTCCAACAGAGATATCAATACTTATGTAGGGCGTGATAATAAAACAGGTCTCGAAGCCAGTGGTATTTCTACCAATCGTCAGAACAGAACCAGAAGTTTCCTTATAGAAAATATTCTTAATTATAAAACAAGTTTTGGGTTACATAATATAGATGTTACCGCACTTTACAGCAGTCAGGTTGAAGATTTTCAAAGACTTGAGTTAGAAGCCAGAGACTTCCCCAGTGATGTTTTAACATTTTATCAGGCAGAACTTGCCAACAGGCTAACCCCATCAAATGTGTTTAGAGAAAGTACGCTTTTATCTCAAATGGGCCGTATCAATTATGGGTATGACAGCAAGTATTTATTAACATTAACCGCAAGAAGAGATGGTTATTCTGGATTTGGAGCCAATGATAAATATGGGTTTTTCCCATCAGCTGCCATTGCATGGAATATTGCCAGAGAAGGATTTCTTAGCAACTCTGAGGTGATCAGCAATTTAAAATTAAGAGCATCCTACGGTCAAATAGGTAATCAGGCAGTAAGACCATTTAGAACACTGGCTCAGTTTGGAGTTCAGAATTATCTCGGAGGGGGTGAAGGAAATGTACTGGCTCCCGGTTTTATTCCAGAGACCTTAGGAGACCCTAGCCTGGGTTGGGAAACAACAACTTCGGCCAACTTTGCCGTCGATTATGGGTTTTTTGACGGAAGAATTAGAGGATCTGTAGAGTATTATCTATCCAAAACCGAAGATTTACTGCTCAACAGAAGAATATCTTCTGTGCAGGGAATCACCAATATCCTTCAGAATGTTGGAGAAACCAAAAATTGGGGGTTAGAAGTTTTGTTGTCTGCCAATATTATCCAAAAAGACAATTTTCAATGGTCTGCAGACCTGAACTTCTCACTTAACCGCAATGAAGTGGTCAATATATTTGGTGTAGATGATCGTGATGATATCGGAAGTGGTTTGTTTATAGGTGAGCCTATTAATGTAAACTATGGGTTTGTTTTTGATGGTATTTGGCAAGAAGATGAAGCCGATGAAGCCCTTATTTATAATGCAGTCCCAGGAGATGTGCGGGTTAAAGATGTAAATGAAGATGGTGTTATCTCAAGAGATGATGACCGCGAAATATTTGGCAACCGGCAACCCGACTTTATAGCAGGACTCGGTAGTACATTTACCTATAAAAACTGGAGCCTTAATTTCTTTATATATACTGAACAAGGTGTAGAACGTCCTAACCTTTTATTAGACTCAGACGAAACCATCTTTTTAATTGGTGCCAGAAGAAATGGTGTACAAAGACAGTGGTGGACTCCCGAAAACAATATTGATACCTATCCCCGAAACAGTGAGAATAGTAATCCCTTTAGTGTAAAATTCCTCGAAGATGCCAGTTTTATCAGAATGAGAGATGTAACCTTGTCGTATACATTTCCTGCAGATGCACTAAAATCTTTTGGACTTAATAACTTCCGTCTTTACGGAACTGTAAGAAACTTATTTACGATCACAGATTGGACTGGTACCGACCCAGAATTTCAGGGAACCGATCCCAATAACGAAGTAAATAGACAGTTTGGTATCCCTTTAAACAGAACCTTCATTTTCGGTATCAATGTTACCCTATAAATCCAGATATATTATGAAAAAAATGAATCACAAGATAGCGATAAAAAATACAGTATATATAATAGTACCTATACTGCTTTTAGTACTACTTTCTATATCATGTTCAGAAGAGGATTTGGAAGAAAACCCACCCAATGTGGTGGTTGCAGAAGAACTGTTTGTAGATCCTGCAGGTTTTGAAACCGCATTAAATGGCTTATACCATGAAGTGCGTAAAGAACGTATGGGAAGTACAGGAGCAGATGAGACAGCCGCCGGAGATATTCGTTTTTCATTAATGGTTAATGGTACCGATAATGTTTTTGGATTGAACCCTGGTCCATCAGAAAGGTTAACAAATGATTATGGAGATCGAAATAATTCAGGAAATGGATATATAGAACGAATTTTTAACTGGTTGTACAGAACAATTAATGCTGCCAATACCATTGTTAATCGTGCTCAAAATACAGATATCGAGTGGACTGAAGCACAAAAGAACGAAGTAGTTGCCGAAGCCAGAACTATACGTGCATGGGCCTATAGACACCTTACTTATTTGTGGGGCGATGTGCCCATTAACCTCGAAGAATCCAGCGGCTCAACCATAAGAACCGACTGGGAACGAGCTCCTGTTATGGATGTGTATAAAGTGATGGAAGAAGATCTTTTATATGCCGAAGAATGGTTGCCAAGTGAGGCTAGAAATGCAGGAACAGTTACAAAAGCTGTAGCACAACACTATCTGTCAGAGGTCTACTTGTTAATGAATCAACCTGATCTGGCCGAAGAAAAAGCCAAGGCTGTTATTGACGGACCATATGCGTTGATAACCGAACGCTATGGAGTACGGGAAAGTGCCACTGGAGTACCTTTTATGGATCAGTTCTATGATGGGAACGTGCTAAGAAGCCAGGGAAACACAGAAGTTCTATGGGCGATTCTCCAGGAAAATGGAACAGACAACCCCGAACAGGGAAGAAACATCATGCGTCGTTACTTTATAGGATTGTACAGAGAGATACCCGGGATTGCCTTATCTGAAGAACGAGGAGGAAGAGGTATAGGAAGAATGAGTATGACCAACTGGGCTTTAAGTATTTATGAACCTACAGATGATAGGAATTCTGAATTTGCCATCACCAAAGGATATACTTATGGAGATAGTGATGAGGATGATCCTACGGCAGCAGAACCCCCGGCGGCAATCGGAGATGTTGTACCTACTCAAATAGTTCCTGAAAATACCATCACTGGATCCAATCGAATTTTTTATCCGCATTGCAGAAAGTGGGAATGGGCAGATCCATCAAACCTGGAACTAAATGAACAATATGGGGATCAACCTTATCTGCGCCTGGCAGATACCTATCTTTTGCTTGCCGAAGCACAATTCAAGCAAGGAAAAACTGGCGATGCTGCAGAAACTATTAATGTAGTGCGACGCAGATCCAATGCTAGTGAAATTACCAGTTTGGATGTAAATATCGATTTTATCCTGGACGAACGCTCCAGAGAATTTTTATGTGAAGAGCAACGACGTTATTGCCTGGTGCGCAATGATAAATTGGTAGAAAGAACCCAGTTATATAACCTTAGAACAGGCTCAAGTATCACAGAAAGAGATACGGTGTTTCCGATACCTCAAGATGTGATCGATGCCAACCTGACCCGCGAAATGCGTCAAAATCCAGGGTATTAACCATATAGAAAAAAGAGTCTATCGTGTTTTGACTTTTTTGCTCCAAAACACGATGGACTCTTACAAAATATTGATCTGATACAGTGGATCATCTTACCACTGAGAAATGAATAAATGCTTTAGCACATGAAGCATAGCAACCAAAAAAATTAAAACTACTTAGAATTGGGGGACAATTTTGACTAGTGTAATAATCCAGGAGAATTTATAACATTCTCACCCTAATGTATTTGAATTATGAAAAAAAATGACTTTAAAAGAAATTCACGGTATTATCTGTTTTTTATGATAATGTTGGGTCTCATAATGATTCCTAAAGCATCATTTGCTCAAACTATACTACCCGCTATTGCAGATGCATTTGTGCGTGGAGGACAAACGTTAAACAATCCTCCTCTTGTACCGCCAATTCCCGGAAACGCATTTAACAATTTTGGTGCAGATCCTCTTTTGTATGTAAAAATAGGAGGCGCTGAACAAGCTACAAGAAGAGCTTATTTTAAATTTGACTTGTCCTCAATTACCGGATCAGTAACTTCTGCCACGCTAAAAGTAAAAGTAGCAGTAGAAAATGGTACAGGTGATACGTATTCTGCCTATTTTGTAGACAATGATACCTGGGTAGAAGGAACAGGAACAGAAGCAGCAACAACAGCTGATGGAATTACCTGGAATACGCAACCGGCTCCGTTTGATGGAGTTGCTTTTAATGCAAATCCCGATCCAAGTCTTCTTATCGCTTCACAACCAGGTGCAGCTGCAGGATCTGTAATATCATTCGATCTTACATCTCGAGTTATTGATGAGCTAACAAATGATCCAAATAAAATGATTTCTGTGGTAATTTTTGCAAACAGTACTCCAAACATGAGATTCCATTCCAGAGAGGCAGCTCTTACTGCCGATCAACCAGTATTGGAAATTGTAGAAGGAACACCACCACCGCCATCGGGAGGATTAGAGCCTATTGCCGATGCACTAGTAAGAGGAGGTGCAAGCTCAGGGAATAATTATGGAGGATCAGGAACGTTGAGATCAAGAGTAGCTGGTGGTGCTGGTTTTTCAAGGAGGTCATATCTCAAATTTGACTTGTCCTCAATTACCGGATCTGTAACTTCTGCTACACTAAAATTAAAAGTTTTTAGTGTAAATGGTACTGTCGGTACTAACCCTGCAGATACTTATGATGTTTATTTTGTAAGCGATGATAGTTGGATAGAAGGAACAGAGAATGGCGCAGTACCATCAGATGGCGGTATTACATGGGATACACAACCATTCAGTAGTATTGCTTTCAATGCACTCCCAGATAGTAGTCTTCTTCTTGATTCACAGATTGGTGTTGTAGGAGCAGGAGGTGCAGGTACAGTGTTATCATTTGATATTACCTCTCAGTTAGTACAAGAACTTGCAGGAGATAACACTATTTCTATTGCCATTTTTTCCAAGTTACCAGGAAGTCGAGATATGCAATTTCACTCACGAGAATCAACAGCAGCAGATCGTCCTGTATTAGATATTGTAGAAGGTACTATTCCCTCTACCATCACAGGCCAAACTGATATTTCTGAAAATATGGGAAGTTGTGATTTTACAGGAGAACCTGTAAGTACGAATTCATTCAACGCCTCAGAGTCTATACAAGCAGCCGGATTAAATTATACGCGTATAGGTGTTGCCAAAGAAGATTATCTTGTAAACGATATAGTCACACCACAGGCAATTGATGAAATCGTATTATTACTCTATAAAGAAGGAATTAAACCCATGCTCCTGATAGAACATAATCCCGATAACGGATTATTAGGAAGCGAACAAAAATGGTTTGATATTGGAGCTGCATTCGCAGAGCGATTCCGGCCCAATAGTACATTTTTAACTCAAAACAATATAAGTAACTGGGGGATTACAGAATATCAGGCAATCAATGAACCATTATTCGGAAATGTTACCAATTTTCCTGTTACAGATTATTTAGCCGCTACAAAGGGATTCGCAGATGGAGTACACTCTGTAGATGTGACTCTTCAGGTTTCGCCAGGAGGGTTACAAGAAGTACCTTTGTTTACTAATACAAATCCATATATGACAGGTATCGCTACTATGTTAAATAATGGAACACTCAATGCAGTAGATATTCATAGATATTATGACAGAAATCAACCCGCTTATTCTTTAATCGACAAAGTGGCTTCTCATCAAGGTTTGATTGAGAAAATCAAGTCAGATCATGGCATCACAGCAGATTTTAGAGTTTGGAGTACAGAATATAATGCCCGTGGAGGTAGCGATCAGGATAATGCCAAAGATTTTGTCACTGCAACCTGGGATATTCTTACGGTAAGAGGCAGTGATGATAATATTTATTCAGATTTTGCATTGGCATTCCGCACCTATCTTCCCGTGAGTTCTAATGCAAATCTGGGAATGGCCGTTTCTGATTTTCCTTTTTTAGGAAACCCAAAAGGAGTAGCCCACCAGATGATGGCTAACATCACAAAAGGGTTTAAAATGGTAGATGCCGATGAAGCTGCAGGTGTGGATATACTGCAAGCCGGTAATGGTGATAAAATGTGGGTATTTCATAATCGTAATGGCTGGAGTAACCAAACAGGAGCAACTTTTGATATTACTGATATACCTGGCACTGCTACTGTAATAGAAGCATATCGATACGATTCCTGGGATCCTACTATTGGTTCTACAGGGGCTCCGGCTCCGTTTGAAACACAAACTGTATCAGGATCTACTGCACAATTCACTGGCCTGGCAACTGGCGAAACCTATATGTTTATTGCCAAAGCTGCCGCATCAGTAAATACTATGCCAACAGTGAGTATTACGTTACCCGATGATGCAAGCACCTTTGTAGAAGGAGAAACCATGACCGTTACCGCTACTGCATCCGGAGGAAATGGTATCAAAGAAGTAGTGCTATATGCCGGCCCTGTGCGATTAGGAGAGTTTACTTCTGCGCCATACACAGTAGACTGGGAAAATATCCCCGCAGGAACAACTACCATATTAGCGATCGCAAAAGGAAATAATGGCTCCGTACGACTGGCAGAAAAACAAGTCATTGTGCAACATCCTGCTGCCGGAGTAAATGTGATTTCCATGGCAGATGCCTACGTAAAAGGAGGGCAGACCGATGATGATAATTTTGGAGACAGCTCTTCTTTATTGATCAAAACAGCAAATGTAGATAACTTAAAACGAAGAATATTCCTGAAGTTTGATGTAAGTACACTTTCAGATGTACAAAAAGCAACTTTACGATTGCGCGTAGCCCGCAGCGGTACCGCAACACATACGGTTTATGCAGTCAACGATGATAGCTGGACAGAATCAGGAATTACCTGGAACAATCAGCCAGATTTTCCTACGGCAATCACAAATGGTCAGCCTGCAGAAGAAGGACAATGGACAGAGTTTGATGTAACCAATCAGGTAATTGCAGAACAAGCCGGAGATGGAATCCTGTCTTTGGCGTTATGGACATCTTCTACCGCATTGATAGATTATTTTTCTAAAGAATCAGGAGCCGGGAATGAACCCAGATTGTTAATCGCCGGGTCACCGCAAGTGGATTATGAATTTCCTGCAAATGGAGATGAATTTGGTGTGAATGAAGTATTTACTGCAAAAGTAAATGCAATTCCACTAGATAATGCTACGGTAACTCAGGTAGAATTTTTTATCGGAAATGAATCAGTAGGTATAGATACGACAGCACCATACACAGTAACACTTTCCAGAGAAGAAGGAGGAACCTTCTCGCTTAGAGCAGTAGCTACCGATTCTGAAGGGAAATCAAGTGAAGCCTTAGTAAATTTATCGATTGCATTAGGAGGGACTCCCGTCGATATTGTAGCCGATACCTATGTAAGAGGTGGCGGTAATGCAGATAATAATTTTGGTTTAAGTGATGTATTAGAGGTAAAATTAGGAGGGGGAGAACCCACCATAAGAAGAGCCTTTTTAAGATTTGATCTTTCAGCAGTCGACGAGACGATCGAGACTGCTCAATTAAGATTGCGGGTTCAAAGAAATGATGGAGGAGACGGGCCTAATAATATCTCGTTTTTTAGAGTAGAAGATGATACCTGGGATGAAGAGGTGATCACCTGGAATAACGGAGAACCAACTGCCGGAGATAAAATAGGAGAGAACCCAAAAGAAACTATAGTTGCAGTTGATGAATATATGGTAGTAGATATCACAGAAGCCGTAAAAAATGAGTTTGCTGGTGATAAAATACTGTCGATCATGATCGCATCAGACGGAACAGGAAACCTTGCTTTTTATTCCAGCGATAATGCTGCGGGAACACCTCCTCAGATATTATTAAATGCAGGGGTTATCGATACAGGTTCTGAGGCTTGTATTGGGAGCGCATGTACCGAAGGTGAGGTAGTGGATTTCTTCGTAACAGGTCGATATGGTGATAATAGCGTAGCAGGGGATACCTGGGAAGCCGCTATTTTTGATCAAACACCTACTGAAACATTTTTGGATGCTTCAGAAGGATATGAATGGATCAAAGGAGAAACAGTTCCCTTTACTATTACGTATACAAAATCCTCTGGGGAAATAACGTATACCCTGGGTGACCGTACTTTAACCAGATCATATGTAGCAGGCCTTACCCAGCAAGGAATTGTTGCTTTTGCCAATGCTACAGGAGAAGGTAATGAGTCGTATATTACAGATATTGAAGTAAATGGAGCATCTTTTGGTAATGTTTATGCCGTTGAGGGTACACAAGGGATAAAAATAGATATTTCAAGCCCAGCCGATACCGGGGTAACTGTTTCAGGAAATGTAACGCTGTCCTGGACCGGATCTGAGAGTGCAGATATCCCGTCTTTTAATATTTTCTTCATTGATGAGAACAATACACAACGCCCGGGTCCAGAAGATGCGATAGGTGATAACATTTTGATTGTATCTCCTAATCCGATAGGTGCCGAAACACTTATATTGTATAGAATGAAAAGAACTTCTGATATAGATATCAAAGTAATAGATGTAAGAGGTAGAGTAGTTTCTGAGTTTAAGCGCACACGCGAAAAAACCGGCCGCTATGCCCGTCCATGGTCAGAAATTATCGGAAATAGACGCTTAGAAAAAGGCACCTATTTTGTAAGACTAACAAATCGTACCAATAAAGAAGTAAGAAAGGTTATAGTAAATTAAAAAGTGAAAACATGCAGCTTTTTAATTTTGAAAATCGTATTTCAAATACTTGGATTAGTCATTTAATTATTTTTGTAGTATTTACGGCCTATGGCCAGGACACAGCTTCTCTTATGGGAAGCTGTGGTTTTAACCAGGGTATTGTCGATGTGAACACCTATAATTCTATAGAGGCTTTTCATGCTATTGGACTCAAACAAACACGAGTTGCAGTCTATCCCACATTCGATTCTGGAACCGGAAATGTAATTCCCGAAGTCCTGGATGATGTGTTGATATTGTTATATCAGCAGGGAATCAATCCTATGATTTTATTAGAGCACTATTATAAAACTGGTGGTGCACCCGGATCCTATAAAAAATGGTTTACTATTGGTCACGATTTTGCAGAACGGTTTGCCCCCAATAGTGATTGGTTACTATCCAGAGGAATTAAGGATTGGGGTATCCGGTATTATACAGTATTCAATGAACCTGATAATACATTTACAGTCGAAAATTATATCCAGGCAGTACAAGGTTTTGCAGATGGAGTACACTCAATAGATACATCGCTATTGGTAGCCCCGGGAGGATTTATGGAAGTTCCTTTATTTACTAAAGAGAATAAGTACATGCCAGAATTAGCAAAATTATTTAATAATGGTACGTTGGATGCCATCGATATTCATCGATATTATGATAGAAGGAATACATATCAGATACAATTCAAAAAGATATCACATCAGACACTTTTTGACGATATCAAAGAAGAGTATGGTATTACAAAAGATATCAGAGTTTGGTGTACAGAATACAACGCCAGAGGAGGAAATACTAAAGAAAATGCCATCGATTTTGTAACTGCCACCTGGGATGTATTGACCGTCACGAATGAAAAAGACGAATATCTATCTGATTATGCATTGGCTTATGTATCTTATATGGAGGTAGAATCTAACAAACATTTGGGGATGGCCGTATCAAAATTTCCTTACCTGGGAGTAACCAAAGGAAAAGCCCATAGTATGCTTGCCTTTATTACAAAAGGATTAAAACTATCTCAATCTGATAAAGAGAAAGGTATTGATATTTTAGAAGGGAAGGAAAAGAAAATGTGGGTATGGCACAATAGAAAAGAATGGTCTTCGATAACAGGTACATCTTTTACTATTGATAACCTTCCGAAATATACAAAAGCAGTAGAAGTTTATCGATACGATTCCTGGAAAATGGAAGAAGGATGTTCAGGACAACCAGACCCTTTCAGGAAAATAATCTTGAAAAAAGGACAGCAGTCGATAAAAATTGATGCATTAGATCCCGGGCAAACCTATATGATATTAGCTTCTTCAACTCCATTATCAGTCAAGTTACCCGAACTTTCCTTTAAAAATTTTGATGCAAACACAAAATTAGAAGAAGGAAGCGACCTTACTATTAGCATGCAATCAGAGTATATACAGGAGATTAAAGAAGTTGTTCTATACGCAGGAGTAGAGCGAATTGGGTCAAAAAAAGCACCACCTTACACATGGACCTGGAATGATATACCCGCAGGACATGCAGTAATCAGAGCTATTGCAAAAAGCCATCAACAAGAAATTACTATGATTACCAAAGAAGTAACAATAGCTCATAAAAATGAAGGGGTAACCATACTCCCAATAGACGATTCTTATCTAAAAGGAGGGAGTTCTAAAGATAATAATTATGGAAAAGTTACAGAACTTGCTGTCAAAACATCATCAAATGCTAAGTTGAAACGTAAAATGATCTTTAAGTTTGATCTAAAAGACATTACAGATATGAGTAGTGCAAAACTCAAAATGCGAGTTGCCAGATCGGGTAAAGCAAAACATACCATCTATTATATAGCAGACGATAATTGGAGCGAGAATAATATCACCTGGGCCAATAGCCCGGAATTTGGAGAAATAGTAACACAATTCGAACCGGTTTCTGAAGGATCCTGGACCAAAATTGATATTACAGAACGGTGTATCCAAGAAATCGAATCAGATGGAGTATTGTCATTAGGTATTTGGACCGAGGATAATGACCATATACAATACTATTCCAAAGAGGCCAAATCAGGCAATGAACCCAGAATTTTAATCAAAGACAAATAATAAACCATGAGAACATCGTTAGTCCTAGTACTGTTTTGTATTTGCCTTTCGGCGAAAGCCCAGAAATTTGAAAACCTGGCACCCACGCCTCCCATGGGATGGAACAGCTGGAATTATTTTAAGTGTGATTTCAATGAAGATCTGATCAAAGAAGTAGCAGATGTGATGAGTAGCAATGGCATGAAAGCCGCAGGGTACGAATATATTGTGATCGATGATTGCTGGCAGGTAGGTCGGGATAAACAAGGAAATATCATTCCGGATCCTAAAAAATTCCCTTCGGGAATGAAGGCACTGGTAGATTATATTCATAGTAAAGGACTAAAATTCGGACTATACTCTGATGCAGGAACTAAGACCTGCAAAGGTTTACCAGGTAGTAGAGGGCACGAATATCAGGATGCTCGTACCTATGCCTCCTGGGGTGTAGATTTTTTAAAATATGATTGGTGCCATCACGGCACTCAGGATGCCAAAGCCTCCTACACATTGATGCGTGATGCTTTGTTTGAGGCTGGCCGCCCTATTTTATTCAGCATTTGTGAATGGGGAGAGAACAAGCCATGGCTTTGGGCACCAGAAGTAGGACAAATGTGGCGTACAGGACATGATATCAAAGATTGTTTTAATTGCAATCTCAATACCAGTAGCCAGGGTATTATGCAAATACTGGATCAACAGGTCGAATTGAGAAAATATGCGGGACCAAATGCATGGAACGATCCCGATATGCTCGAAGTAGGCAACCCCGGACTTACCATATCAGAATCCAGGGCACATTTCAGTCTTTGGTGTATGTTATCGGCTCCATTAATAGCAGGTAATGATATTATTCACATGACTCCCGAAATTAAAAAAATACTTACAGACAAAGATGTAGTAGCTATAGATCAGGATCCGTTAGGTATACAAGCGATTAAATGGCTTGATTACGGCGATCTGGAGATTTGGTTTAAACCCCTCCAAAAGGATGAATATGCAGTATGTTTCCTGAATCGTAATGAAAACCCAAAGGAAATTGATTTCGACTTTAACCAATGGGAAAAAGTATTTGATCCTGATAAAGGATGGAAAAAATATACTTTTGAAGCTACTTACCAGCTATATGATCTTTGGAATAAGAAGAATATTGGAAAGACAGATGTGCCGCTAAAAGCAACAATTCCCGGCCACGATGTATTGATGATTAAAATGAGTAAAGTAAAATGAATGTAAAAAAGATCATATACTATCTGTCACTGCTTTGTATAGTGTATTCTTGTAAAAAGGAAAATCAGATAGAAGACAGAACCGATTGGAAAAATCCGAGAATTACTCAAATCAATAAAGAAGCACCTCACGCCACAATGCAGGTGTATGCTTCAGCAGAGGCTGCCCAAAAAAGAAAAAATCCATATTACCAATCGTTACATGGAATCTGGAAGTTTAAGTATTCAGAAAAACCATCAGACCGGCCTTTGGATTTCTATAAAACTGAATATGCTACAGAGGATTGGGATGAGATCGATGTACCAGGTAATTGGCAGTTAAAAGGATATGGGATTCCGATCTACTTTAATAATGGATTTCCATTTCGGTTTTTACAAAAAGATACGCTACAACCACCGCAGGTACCTGAAGATTTTAATCCGGTTGGATCTTACAAAACTATTTTTGAAGTAGACAAAGGATGGAAAGACAGACAAGTATTTATTCATTTTGATGGTGTGCAAAGCGCTTTTTATATCTGGGTAAACGGTCAGCAGGTTGGGTATAGCGAAGATAGTATGACTCCGGCAGAGTTTAATCTCACTCCATATCTTAAAGAAGGAGCCAATCAATTAGCCGTTGAGGTATTTCAATGGTCAGACGGTAGCTATCTCGAGGATCAGGATTTTTGGCGCCTTAGCGGAATCTTCAGAGACGTGTATCTCTTTTCAGCACCCAATGTGCATATCCGGGATTTCTTTGTACAAACTGATTTAGACGAAAATTATAAAAATGCCAGGCTAAAATTTACTGCCAAAGTACGTAACTATACAGGTTCCAATACGCATGGTTATAAAGTTGAAGCACAATTACTGGATGATACAGGCAAAAAAGTAGGAGATTCCCTAACGATGCATAGCGATCTGCAAGACAGAAGATTTGCCTGGTATCAACCCGATGGCCCAGAGGCTATTTTTAATATGCAGGCTGATATTCAGAATCCCAAAAAATGGTCAGCCGAAAAGCCGAATTTGTATCAACTTCTATTAACTTTAAAAGACAGTACAAATCAGGTTTTGGAAGCAATCCCGGTAAAATTTGGTTTCCGAGAAGTAGAAAGCAGAGATGGCAAAGTATTGATCAATGGAAAACCGATACTTTTCAAAGGAGTAAATCGTCACGATTTTGACCCTGATAACGGCAGGACAATTTCCTATGAATCTATGAAGAAGGATATACTATTGATGAAACAACTTAATATCAATTCGGTACGAACCAGCCATTATCCTAATCATCCTAAGTTTTATGAGTTATGTGATGAATACGGTTTGTATGTGGTCGATGAGGCCAATCTCGAATCTGCCGGGCATTTCTTCACCTTTGCACATACCCTTCCCGAATGGGGTAATGCCTGCGTAGAACGAATGGCCAATATGGTAGAGCGAGATAAAAACCATCCCAGTATATTTAGCTGGTCTTTGGGTAACGAAGCAGGATACGGGCCCAATTATGCTCGTATGGCATCTTATGCCCGTGATCTGGACTCCACCAGATTAGTACAATATTTGGATAAATGGAAAGAACGAAACCCAATTACCGATGTGGTAAGCCCTATGTATCCGAGCATTCAGGATATGGTGGATTATGCCAATAGTGGAGACACCCGACCCTACATTATGTGTGAGTATACCCATGCGATGGGTAATGGTGTTGGTAATCTCAAAGAATATTGGGACACCATAGCACATTATCCTACATTACAGGGAGGGTTCATTTGGGATTGGGTAGACCAAGGGTTACGAACCACTACCGAAGATGGAACTGAATTCTATGCCTATGGAGGTGATTTTGGAGACAAACCGAATGATAAGAATTTCTGCCTGAACGGAATTGTATATCCCGATCGTAGTTTTTATCCTAAAACCTACGAAGTTAAAAAAGTATACCAATATATTGGATTTGAAGGTAAAAGTGCCAAAAATGGCATGATTTCCATTACCAATAACCATTATTTTACGAATCTGAATGAATTCGATATTTCCTGGAAAATACTAGAAAACGGAATTCCGATGCAAACAGGAGTATTAGAACCTCTTGATCTTGATCCTGGAGAGACTGCAAAAGTGAAGATCCCTATGGTACGTATGAGTCCGGTTAATGATTATCATTTTGATATTAAATTCAAACTTAAAGAAGACAAATCCTGGGCAGGAAAAGGACACGAAGTAGCAAAAGAGCAATTCTTAGTTAGAGAAAGAACAACGCAACTTCTTGATGTCACTACCGATGTAGAGAATCTCAACGTGAGCGATTCAGAAACAGTACTGCAAATTAAAAATAAAGCGGTTTCTATAAAATTTGATAAAAAGACAGGTTTGATCACAACATTGAGTTATGGAAAACAGCAAGTGATTGAAGAAAGAAAACATCACGGACCTATCTTGAATCTATATCGGGCACCAACAGATAATGATCGTAATTTCTTCCAAACCTGGGATCAAGTCGACCAATGGAACCTGCGAGGGTTGGATAGTCTTCAACCTACATTGCAAGAATTTACCATGTATAAAGAAGAAACAAAAGTTCTGGTATCAGCAAAAATTAAGTATTCGGCCAGTCGGATCACGGTTATTCATAACACTACCTACGAAGTGTTCGGTAATGGAGAGATCAGAATGACTAATAAAATCACACCAGACACCGAATTAGAAGTTTTGCCAAGAATAGGAGTCGTAATGACCGTTGCAGAGCAATTAGAAAAGTTACTATGGTATGGTCATGGCCCTCATGAAAATTATGCAGATCGCAAGTACAGTGCCCATGTAGGAGTGTATGAAAGCACAGTTACAGACCAATTCATCCCGTATTTAAAACCCCAGGAAACCGGAAACAAAGAAGGAGTTCGATGGGCAAGGCTTACAGATTTAAATTCGGGGATAGAAATAACAGCTCGAGACCAGGTAGCCTTTACAGCAATTCACTACAAGCCAGAGGATTTGATCAATGCCAATCACCCTCACGAATTAACACCTAGAAAAGAAACAGTAGTTTACATAGACTATCAACAACTTGGTCTGGGGAATAGCAGTTGCGGGCCGGCAGCTTTGGCAAAATATTGGGTACAACCTGAACCTGTAAACTATACCTTTAGTATTAAACCATATAAAACACTTTCTAAATGATGAAAGCTTTTTTCAATAGAATTATCATACAAAGAGGACGCTTATTTTTCGGGATTTTTATGTTCCTCACTTACCAGTCTAATGGGCAACAGGTCCTTCAGCATGTCGATCCACTTATTGGATCAGAAGGAGGAGGTCATGTATTTATTGGAGCCTGTTTACCTTTTGGAATGGTAAAAGTAGGCCCGGATATGGTTGGGCATTCAAATTCTGGCTATCGATCCGACAGTAATATTGAAGGTTTTAGTCATACCCATGTGAGTGGAACAGGTGGTGGTGCCAAGTATGGTAATATCTCTGTGATGCCTGTTTCAGGAGATTTTAATCTGGCAGATTATACTTCCGATTGGGAAAATGAAAAGAATACTCCGGGCTTCTTTTCTGTAGATCTTAAAAAGAACAAAGTAAAAGCAGCATTAACAGCAACACATAGTGTTGGTTTTCATAAATATACTTTTGAAGATAATAAAGGCCACATATTGATAGATGCAGGGCATTTCCTGCTTACCGGTTCAGAATATGGCCATGGCCCTTTCGGAGAAGCACAACAACTAGTAGGTTCAGAGATCAAGATTCTTTCTGATACCGAAGTAGAAGGGTATGCACGTGTGCGTAGTGGTTGGAACTATGGCAAAGCCTATACGGTATATTTTTATGCACAAATGGATCAATCGGCGGCTTCCTTTGGCACCTGGAAAGGCACAGAAAAACATCCCGATAATAAAGTTGAATACGACAGTGGAGAAAAAACCGGAGCCTATTTTTTATTTTCATCTCTGAAAGAAAAACAATTACATCTCAAAGTAGGGATTTCATTCTTAAGCGCTAACAAAGCCAAAGCAAATCTACAAAAAGAGATCAGCCACTGGGATTTCGGCAAAACAAGAGCTGAAGCAGAAAAAACATGGAATGATGCCTTAGGTAAAATAGCAATTGAGGGAAGTAATGACCTAAAAACAATTTTTTACACAGGTTTGTATCATTCGATGCTCATGCCCGTAGATCGAACCGGAGAAAATCCACTCTGGAAATCAGATCAACCGTATTACGATGATTATTATGCGATATGGGATACATTTCGTACTACAAATCCCCTATTATTATTGATTCATCGGGAAAAACATATAGAAATGTTGCAATCATTGCTGGATATTTATACACATGATAACTATATGCCCGATGCCAGAAGTGGAAATGCTAATGGCCGAACACAAGGTGGAAGTAACTGTGATATTTTGTTTGCAGAAGCGTACCTGAAAGGAATAGAAAATATTGATTACCCCCTGGCATTGGAAGCAATGCTTAAAAATGCCGAAGTTCCTCCCGGAGGAAATGAACAGCAAGAAGGCCGCGGAGGCCTCCGGGATTATAATACCCTGGGTTATGTTTCATTTGATTTTGAACGATCTGGTTCTCGAACTGTGGAGTATGCCAATTGCGATTATGCGATTGCTACCCTGGCAGAAGGATTAGGAAAGAAAGACATAGCAAAAAAGTACTATGAACAATCTAGTAATTGGAAGCATCTATGGCGAGATGATTATGAGGATCGTAACACTAAAGGATTTATATATCCACGTTTACCAGATGGTAACTGGATACCTGATTATGATTTTATGGAATATGGCTACTGGCCGGTGAAATTTTATGAAGGCCGATCCTGGAACTATTCTTTTTATGTACCACATGATGTAAAAGCATTGATTGCTAAAGTTGGTGGTAAAGATACCTTTATCAAACGATTAGATACGTTTTTTGCCGAAGGACTTTATGATGTGGGTAACGAACCTGATTTTTTGACTCCTGCCTGGTATATATATGTAGGAGAATATGCACAAACTGCAAAACGCATCAATGGTATCATGAAGAAAAACTTTAAAACCACACGGGACGGATTACCGGGTAATGATGATTCTGGAGCAATGTCCAGTTGGTACATTTTTCATGCGATGGGATTTTATCCGGTTGCAGGACAGGATGTGTATATAGTGACCAGTCCTATAGTGAATTCAGCTAAAATGAATATTGGAAACGGTAAAATAGTGGAAATTGAAGTCAAAAAGGCTTCAGAAAAAAATAGGTATGTACAAGCGATGACCATTAATGGAAAAGTCTGGAATAAAGCTTGGTTTCAGCATAAAGATATTGCTGAAGGAGCTAAAATTGTCTTTATCATGGGAGCTTCACCAAATGATTGGGGTAATAGCATAGTGCCGCCATCGATGTCTGATACTAAGTAAAAGTGAAATGAAATATAGTTTTTTTGATATACTAAAATTGGGTGTTATACTCCTTGTGCTAATAGTATCAGGTTGCGCAAAAACCAAACCAGAACTCAATAAATACCAAACGCGCCCAAATATCCTGTTCATTTTCACCGATGATCAGGCATATTGGGGTACCGGTCATTCAGGGAATCAACAACTGTATACACCAACCTTGGACCAATTAGCTTCAGAAGGAGCCCGGTTTACCAATTTTTTTGTTCCTTCCCCGGTATGCAGTCCGGCACGAGCTAGTTTAATGACCAGCAGATATGGAACAGAAGTAGGGATTACCGATTGGATTAATCACTATTGGGATGGCACCTTAAGAGGACCAGAACCTCATTTGGGTCTGGATCCAAAATATACTACCTGGGCAGAAGTATTGCAGCAATCCGGATACGAGACCGCTTTGATAGGAAAATGGCACTTGGGTGTTGATGCCGAGTATCATCCCAAGAATCAGGGATTTGATTATTTTGCAGGATTTCTGAAAGGAGGAACAAAAGTAGAGAACCCTACCTTAGAAATTATAGGTAAGGACAGTATATTCTCTGGCTTAACTACCGATATTCTAACAGATCAGGCATTACAGTACCTTTCGCAAAGAGACCAGCAAAAACCATTTTTCCTTTCACTTAATTACCGGGCGCCACACGCTCCCTGGTGGCCATTGCGTGAAGATGATTGGGCAAAATATAAAGACCTGAAAGTAGATTTCCCTCATCCTAAATTTCCCAAACTAGATACTGCAGAAGTGACCCGACGTACCCGCGAATATTACGGAGCTATTGCCAGTGTGGATCGAAGCGTTAAAAATATTTTAGCGAAGCTAAAGGAACTAAAAGTAGCTCAAAATACCATCGTGATCTTTACGTCAGATCATGGCTATAATATCGGTCATAATGGGATTTGGCATAAAGGTAATGGTCATTGGATTCTTACAGAAAACCCTAAGGCCACCGAAAATATTCCTGACGGGCAACGCCCTAATATGTATGACAATTCTTTAAAAGTACCTGCGATTGTAAAATGGCCGGGAGTGATACCACCAAATACCATTGTAGATAAAACGGCAACCATTTTGGATTGGTATCCTACTTTTTTGCAAATGACAGGATCAAAACTACCGGATAGCATTAGTATACGAGGTCGTAATTTGATGCCATTATTAACGCAAGAACCAGTAACCGATTGGGATAATGACGTATATGGAGAATACTCAACACATCATCAATCCAGAACGCATATGCGGGTGTACCGAACTGCAGAATGGAAATTGGTTATGGATTATTTGAATACCGATCGTCACGAGTTATTTAATTTAAAAGAAGATCCTGAAGAGACTACAAATTTGTATGGAAATTCAAAATATGAGAAAGTAGTAGCTCGATTAGAAAGGAAGCTTTTAAAGCAAATGAACATGATTAATGATCCGGTATTTAAGTTATTGAATAATAGAAAATAGTAATATCTGATGAAAGCTATATTTCAAAATAATAATATTATAACGATAGTACTTTTCCTGATCACATCAATCATATCAAAGGCACAGGAAAGAATAGAAATTCCTTTGAATACTGAATGGGAATTTATGTATGGTTATGAAAAAAGAAAAGTAAATGCAAGACCCGTTACCATACCTCATACCTGGAATGTAGGAGATGCAGACAGTGGTAAGAAAGATTACTATCGGGGAGACGGCAGTTATGCAAAACAGCTTTTTGTTGCTAAAGAGTATGATGATAAAAGACTTTTTCTAAAATTCGAAGGGGTAGCCACAGTAGCCTGGGTATTTGTCAATGGCCATTTTGTTGACGAACATATAGGAGGATACGCTGCATTTACTTTTGAAATTACAGATTTTATTACCTATGGTACAGAAAATAGTATTTTGGTAAAGGTTAGTAATGCGTATAGAATAGATGCATTACCGTTGGGTGGGGATTTTATGAAATATGGAGGCTTGTACAGACCGGTTTCTTTATTAGTCACTGAAAAAATATGTATTACTCCATTAGATTATGCATCTTCTGGAGTGTATCTGACCCAAAAAGATGTAACAGCTCAAAAAGCTAGTGTTGAGGTGAAAACTAAAGTATCTAATGTCTTAAAAACCAAAATTAAAGCAACCATACAAACCCGAATATTAGATAAAGGTGGTAAAGAGGTAGTATCTAATAGTACAAATCAAATGATACTACCCAATAGAATTACAGAAGTGCTTCAGCCATTAACTATTGAAAATCCAAAGCTATGGCAAGGTAAAAAAGATCCATATTTATATGCGGTAGAAGTGTCAGTTCTCATAAAAGATCAAATAGTTGACAAAGTAATTCAGCCTTTGGGGGTAAGATTTTTTAGAATAGACCCTGATAAAGGATTTTTCCTGAACGGAGAATATTTAGATTTACATGGGGTAAATCGTCATCAGGATATAGCGGGGAAGGGGAGTGCACTTTCATTGCAAGATCATCAACGTGATATGGATATGATTATGGAGATAGGAGCTAATATCGTACGCCTATCCCATTATCAGCATGCCAAACCTGTTTTTGACTATGCAGATAAAGCTGGTTTGGTTCTTTGGGCAGAAATCCCTTTGGTTGGATTAGGAGGACATCGTAAAAAAGGGTATTACAATAATGAAAATTTGCACATCAATGGGCGTCAACAACTCATAGAACTAATTCGTCAGAATTATAACCATCCATCAGTATTTTTCTGGGGATTGTTTAATGAATTAAAAGATGAAGAAGCAAATCCATTGGAATATATTAAGGAATTACAGGCTTTAGCAAAAAAAGAAGATTCAACTAGGTTAACAGTAGCTGCTACAAATATTGATATTAGTAAACTGAATACTGTTACCGATGTAATTGCCTGGAATAAATACTATGGATGGTATGGAGAAGAACCTTCAGAAATGGGTATTTGGGCCGATAAAATGCACAAACAATTTCCTAATAGAAGTTTGGGTATCAGTGAATATGGAGCCGGAGCAAGTATTTTTCACCAAGATGATACATTGGTAGCTCCAGAACCTGGCGGAAAATGGCATCCAGAAGCATGGCAATCGTATTTTCATGAAGAGAACTGGCGAGCTTTAAAAAGCAGGCCTTTCATATGGGGAAAGATGATATGGAATATGTTTGATTTTGCATCTTCAATGAGAAATGAAGGAGATCGCCCAGGAATGAATGATAAAGGTTTGATAACTTTTGACAGGCAAACCAAAAAAGATGCTTTTTACTTTTATAAAGCCAACTGGAATCCTGAGAAAATGCTACATCTGGCCGAAAAGCGTTTTAAGGAACGTACAACAGAAATTACTCAGGTAAAGGCGTATGGGAATCTCGATAACGTTGAATTATTTGTAAATGGTAAATCCCTGGGTACAAAAAAACCTAAGATGGGAATTTACATATGGGAGAATATTAAATTAGTACCAGGAAAAAACAGTGTTTATATAAAAGGGGAATATAAGAACAAAAAATTTGAAGATTATTGCCTGTGGTATCTGAAGTAAAGATTATTTTTCACTTCGCATATAAAAAAAATACCTGTTTTATGCCTAATACCAAATACATTATATGTTGTATTTTATAGTTAATTTGGTATAACATAGTAAATGACTTTTAAATGGTCAATATTGAAAGGCGTCATGCTTCCGCAGCGTTTACAGCTATACTCCCAAAAATCGTATTATCATAATAATATGACTTGTGCAACTATGTTTACATGGTATATGCAACTATGCTTACATGGTGTATGCAACTATGCTTGCATGGTGTGTGCAACTATGTTTGCATGATGTGTGGAACTATGTTTGCATGGTGTATGCAACTATGTTTGCATGATGTGTGGAACTATGTTCAGAAAGTAGTTCAACAAACAACAAATTACAAATAACGTATAAAAACTATAGATCTTTATTGCATTACTAAATTGCATAGTGTTTTCACCTTGATCTATAACCAATAAAAAGAGGGCATAAAGCCCTCTCATAACAGAATTAAGCATGCAATTTATGTGCAGTCAGTGTATATAAAGGTAGTTATTCTACATAGAGAATATTTTGAATTATACCACAATAAGGTTGGCATTAAGCTGTCCCTTTTTTATGGTTTTGGTATTATATATCGTTGCACGCACTTCAATATCATACGCTCCTGCAACCAATCCTTCAGGGATCACAAAGATCAAGTGGCGGGGTTTATTTCGCACGATCTCGGTAGCCCTGATCTCTATACCATTGATATCGATAAAATAAATGCCCTGTTTCAGATCCTCTTCCTCGATCTTAAGTCGATTGCCAATCAATTCACCCACACCGCCGGGAGTTACGATCTCATCGATGGTTTTGGAAGTAAAATCTTTAAACTGTTGAACATTGGGGCTGGGAGAAGTAGCTTCTACTTTTTCGACCTTAATCGCTCCTGTGATTTCTTTCAATACCCTGCCAGGCCTGATATTAAGTCGTACATAATGTTTGCTGCGATTAAAAGTCTCTGTGATATTGTTAAAGACTCCTTTTATAGAAGTACCAATACGAAATAAAGGATCCTGAATGATCCCTCCCGACAATGCCAACCGTTTTACACTCTCTTCGAATTCCTGTAGGGTTGAGAGCGCATCAGCTTTGGTAACGGTACTGCCACGTTCAATCATATCTTTAACGATATCTTCCCGGGTAAATACTTGTTGATTTTGAACTACAGCCATGTAGTCATCGGGATCACTGGTCAAATAATTTTTAAATAAAGCAAATTTAATAGCCATGATAATAGAATTTAATATTAATACTCGATTTTACTACTTATTATCTTTTTGGCTGGAGAAGCAGGTAGTTACAATGGGGTAATGAGATAATGAACTACCTGTATTGCATATGTATCAAAATGTATACCAAAATTAATTGTTAAAACACCAATATTCACATGAGTTCTAATCGTACTTCAATTTCCAGTCTATTAGCAACTTGCTTATACCATCCATTCGCGATACGCAACCATCTATTGATCTTGCCTGGTGACCCCTGGATATCTTTATTACTTTTCCTCTGGATTTTAAAAAAGTAAACATACATATTGTAGTCTATTACAAAGGGAAAGAACGAAGGATACAACATCAAAACAGCACCCTCGACTTCGAGCGAAAAACTACCGTTAACAAAACTTTTTATACCTTGCCAAACCAGATACAAGTAGCTATACGGTCGATCATGAAAAGCATATCTGAAAATCAACATGCTATTTTTCCACCTCATTGGGAAACTGCGATGGGAGATAAAGAAATTGAATTTTTATGATGTCTGCATACATATACTGTCACTATAAACAAAAGAACCATTAATACGACACCAAACCTATAAGAAGCGTTATGATACATAAAATATTTTTTTTACTGCTGCTTTGCCCAAGCGGAGTCATATCCCAACTCAAACCAGAACTCGAAATCGATCTGATGTTTGGTACCTATTTTGGTATGCATGCAGAACGCAAATTTGTTCCCAGAGTACGTACATGGAAACTAAAAGAGAATTTACTTGAATATCATATAGATACCTATACTAAAAGATATACAGACTCGTTGCAACTTACCAGGGAGGAGATTAAAAAAATCGTGCTTTTTATCGAGGAAAAGAAATTAGCCCAGGCTGTTGATAAAGAGTTGAAAGCTCCGTATTTGAGTAAGCATGGATATGATGAAATTATCAAAGGAAGCTTCTGTCTAAATAATAATGTAACCGAAATACATATAAAGGCCAACAATGGCTCGGGATTAATGGAGAAAGATACACAAGCCAAATCTATAAACGAGCTGGAACAATTATTGTATCAAATTGTGGAAAGTCATGAATAAATGTGCTCAATTTCAAAACTTTTAGCAGCTTGGGACAAGTATTTTAGCATAGTAAACAGCGTACAAAAGAGTATTTGGAACCCTTCCATTGTATACATTATCTTAAAATGAATACAACTTAGATGATCTAGATCATCTAAGTTGTATTAAATCTCTCCTATTTCAATTGTGAGATTTTAGTAATTGTGTATTATTCTGTAAGAACAATACGTTTTTTGATAGAGCGATTACCTAAACGCAAGACGTAAAGGTAAACCCCTGAAGGTAGTCGACCGTCCTCATTGAAAGCGACTTGATATGGCTTATCTGCCTCAATTTTTATATCCAAAAATGAGCTTACTAAAACACCGGTCATCGCATAAATCTCTAGTGTTGCATTTCCCTCCTGTGTACTATCAAAATCAATGGTAACCTTATCTTTTGACGGATTAGGATAGGCCTTAGAATTTAATTGAATGAAAGTTTCCATTTCAAGATCTGACAAACTTTGTTGTTCAATGTTTATTTGATCACAGGTAGAAGTTACGATGACTGTTTTCTGGGCCGTACACCCGGTAAGGGTATTGGTGGCAGTGACCATGTATGCTCCTTCTGCAGTTACGTTCACGGGATTTTCGCCAGCGGTAAACCCGGTCCAGCTAAAGGTCACATTAGGCGTTGTTGAGCTTGCCGTTAGGATCACCTGGGGATTATCACAAGTGATGGTGCCATCAGCGGTTGCGGTAAACTCAGGTGGGGTATTTTCCCGGCTTACCGTTACAGTTGCAGTTGCAGTACATCCTTTGTCATTGGTTACAGTTACTATATATTCCCCGGGTTGACCTACATTGATCTCTGCTGTATTTGCTGTAAACCCATTAGGGCCGGCCCAGCTATAGGTCACATTGGGGGTTGTGGAAGCGGCCGTTAAGGTCACCTGGGGATTGCTACAAGTAATAATACCATTGGCGGTTGTTGTTACTGTTAGCTCAGGCTCTTCAAGTTCTGCTGTTACAATAACTGTTTTCTGGGCCGTACACCCGGTAAGGGTATTGGTGGCAGTGACCATGTATGCTCCTTCTGCAGTTACGTTCACGGGATTTTCGCCAGCGGTAAACCCGGTCCAGCTAAAGGTCACATTAGGCGTTGTTGAGCTTGCCGTTAGGGTCACCTGGGGATTATCACAAGTGATGGTGCCATCAGCGGTTGCGGTAAACTCAGGTGGGGTATTTTCCCGGCTTACCGTTACAGTTGCAGTTGCAGTACATCCTTTGTCATTGGTTACATTTACCATATATTCCCCGGGTTGACCTACATTGATCTCTGCTGTATTTGCTGTAAACCCATTAGGGCCGGCCCAGCTATAGGTCACATTGGGGGTTGTGGAAGCGGCCGTTAGGGTCACCTGGGGATTGCTACAAGTAATAATACCATTGGCGGTTGTTGTTACTGTTAGTTCAGGCTCTTCAAGTTCTGCTGTTACAATAACTGTTTTCTGGGCGGTACACCCGCTACGGATATTGGTGGCAGTGACCATGTATGCCCCTTCTGCAGTTACATTCACAGGATTTTGACCTGCGGTAAACCCGGTCCAGCTAAAAGTCACATCGGGGGTTGTTGAGCTTGCCGTTAAGGTCACCTGGGGATTATCACAGGTGATGATACCATCGGCGGATGTTGTTACTGTTAGCTCAGGCGGGGTATTTTCCCGGCTTACCGTTACAGTTGCAGTTGCAGTACATCCTTTGTCATTGGTTACAGTTACTATATATTCCCCGGGTTGACCTACATTGATCTCTGCTGTATTTGCTGTAAACCCATTAGGGCCGGCCCAACTATAGGTCACATTGGGGGTTGTGGAAGCGGCCGTTAGGGTCACCTGGGGATTGCTACAAGTAATAATACCATTGGCGGTTGTTGTTACTGTTAGCTCAGGCTCTTCAAGTTCTGCTGTTACAATAACTGTTTTCTGGGCGGTACACCCGGTACGGATATTGGTGGCAGTGACCATGTATGCCCCTTCTGCAGTTACATTCACAGGATTTTGACCTGCGGTAAACCCGGTCCAGCTAAAAGTGACATCGGGGGTTGTTGAGCTTGCCGTTAAGGTCACCTGGGGATTATCACAGGTGATGATACCATCGGCGGATGTTGTTACTGTTAGCTCAGGCGGGGTATTTTCCCGGCTTACCGTTACAGTTGCAGTTGCAGTACATCCTTTGTCATTGGTTACAGTTACTATATATTCCCCGGGTTGACCTACATTGATCTCTGCTGTATTTGCTGTAAACCCATTAGGGCCGGCCCAGCTATAGGTCACATTGGGGGTTGTGGAAGCGGCCGTTAGGGTCACCTGGGGATTGCTACAAGTAATAATACCATTGGCGGTTGTTGTTACTGTTAGCTCAGGCTCTTCAAGTTCTGCTGTTACGGTGACTGTTTTTTGAGCCGTACACCCGGTAACGATGTCAAGCGCTGTGACAGTATAGGTCCCTTCTGCAATGACGTTTACGGGATTTTCCCCAGCGGTAAACCCGCTCCAGCTAAAGATGACATTAGGATTAGGTGCCAAGGGAGTTGCTGTTAAGGTTACCTGCGGACTATCACAAGTAATGATACCATTGCCGGTTGCCGTTACTGTTATCTCAAGATCGTCAAGCTCTGCCGTTACGGTGACTGTTTTTTGAGCTATACACCCGGTAACGATGTCGAGCGCTGTGACAGTATAGACTCCTTCTGCAATGACGTTTACGGGATTTTCCCCAGCGGTAAACCCGCTCCAAATAAAGATGACATCAGGATTAGGTATTGAGGGAGTTGCTGTTAAGGTTACCTGCGGATTGCTACAAGTAATAATACCATTGCCGGTTGCTGTTACTGTTATCTCAAGATCGTCAAGCTCTGCCGTTACGGTGACTGTTTTTTGAGCCGTACACCCGGTAACGATGTCGAGCGCTGTGACAGTATAGACTCCTTCAGCAGTAACATTTACGGGATTTTCCCCAGCTGTAAACCCGCTCCAGCTAAAGATGACATTAGGATTAGGTGTCAAGGGAGTTGCTGTTAAGGTTACCTGCGGATTATCACAAGTAATGATACCGTCAGCGGTTGCTGTAAACTCAGGCGGGGTAGTTTCCCGGGGAACTGTAGCAGTTGCAGTTGCAGAACATCCTGTATCACTGGTTACAGTTAAGATATACTCCCCGGGTTCATTGACAGTGATGACTGCTGTATTTGCAGTAAACCCGTTAGGTCCCATCCAGGCATAAGTCACATTACCTGCCGAAGAGGCTCCTGTGATGGTTACTGAAGTGTTGGTACAGGTCAGTTCCCCATCTACGGAGGCGGTTGCATCAATACTTCCACCACTACTAGAAAATCCGGATACCTTGACATTATCAAAATCGTAGAATTCGTTCGACCCTGTGTTGACCATTCTGATCACGATTTGAACGGTATTTCCATTTAAAGGGCCGGCTGTAGCGGTGACAGGGCTGAATGGTCCTTCTTGTATACCATTGTTAAAGGCTATTTCGGGGCCATTGTTGAGTTTGTAATATACCCTGTAATAGTCATACTGGGGGTCAGTGGGATCTGATTCAAGACTTCCTTCTGCGGTCATGTCCAGGGATAATGAGATATCCGTAAAGGCAGAGATATCAATAACCTCGGTTCTCCAAATGCCTTCCCCATTCAGATCATTACCAAAAAATCTATTATTTCCGACCTCAAAGAACGGATTGAACGTCGTTGAAGTTTTCGTACTGGCGAATGAAGATGGGATCGCTGTATCAGATACATCTCTCGTCCAGGCGGTAGCACCCGTATCAACGATGGTTTCATCGGGTAAATTAAATTCTTCTAACCAAATAGTGGTGAAGCCACTATTTGAGAATACTACATCTACCATATCCGATGCTGTACATCCACTGGCCGGATCGGTTACAACCAAGGTGTAACTCCCCACTGTATTTGCCGTAGGGTTTTGTAATGTTGAACTGAAGTTGTTGGGTCCAGTCCAGTTATAGGTTACATTTGGTGTAGTAGAACTACCCAATAAAGTCACTGTAGGTGTACCACAACTTAGCGGGCCACTCACAGAAGCCGATACATCGGGCGGAGTTGCTTCCTGGGTAACCGTTGCAGTTGCAGTTCCTGTACATCCTGTGTCACTGGTTACCGTTAGGATATACTCCCCGGGTTCACTTACATTGATGACTGCTGTGTTTGCTGTAAACCCATTAGGTCCCGTCCAGGCATAGGTGACATTGTTTGCCGAAGATGCTCCTGTGATGGTTACTGAATTGTTGGTGCAGGTCAATGTCCCATCTACAGTAGCGGTCGCATCAATACCTCCTCCCTGCTGTGTTTCTGCAACCTTTACATTGTCAAAATAGTACTTCTCACCAGAAGCTGTAGTTCTGGATTTTACAATAATTTGAAGGGTATTGCCATTGAGTGAGCCTACAGATACCGTGGCTCCAGCAGTATTGTTGTTATTTATGGATCCGGAATTTTTACTAAAACGAATCTTTTCCCCACCATCTAGTCTATAATATACATCTATAAAGTCAAGTTTTGAACCACAATTTTCCATATCGCCTTTACTAAACAAGTCCAGGGATATTTTTACATCATTGCTACCGGAAATATCAATAGCCTCAGAGGTCCATATTCCTTTTTTATCCTTTCCGGTGTCCTCAACGAGGAATCGATTATTGTTGACATGAAAATTACCCGAACTTGAATTTTGCGTAGTCCAGGCTGTTGTTCCTGAATCTGAGGTTGTTCCATTGGGTAAATTAAATTCTTCTAACCAAATATTGGTTTCGGTACTGCTAGAGGATACTACATTTACCAGATAGGATGATGTACATCCGTTTGGATCTGTTACTGTTAAGGTATAGCTTCCTGCTTTGCTTACGGTTGGATTTTGTAAGGTGGAGCTGAAGTTATCGGGTCCTATCCAACTGTAGGTTACATCTTGTGTGGTAGAATTGCCAGATAACGTGACTGAACTTGTAGTACAACTTAGTGTACCACTCACAGAAGCCGATACATCGGGCAGGGTAACTTCTTCGGTAACCGTTGCAGTTGCCGTTCCTGTACATCCTGTGTCATTGGTTACCGTTAGGATATACTCCCCGGGTTCATTTACGTTGATGACCGCTGTATTTGCTGTAAACCCATCAGGCCCTGTCCAGGCATAGGTAACATTGTTTGCCGACGAGGCTCCTGTTATGGTTACTGAAGTGTTTGTACAGGTCAGTACCCCATCCCCATCTACAGTAGCGGTTACATCAATACTTCCCTGCTGTGTTGCTGTAACCGTTACATTGTCAAAATGGTACAATTCATTAGAAGATGTAGTTCTGGATTTTACGATAATTTGAAGGGTATTGCCATTGAGTGAACCTACAGATACTGTAGCTCCGGCAGTACTGCTGCCATTTATGGATCCCGAATTTTTACTAAAACGGATCTTATCTCCACCATCTAGTCTATAATAGATATCTATAAAGTCAAGTTTTTCTCCACTGTCTTCCATATCGCCTGTACTAAAGATATCCACAGATATTTTTACATCATTGCTACCGGAAATATCGATAGTTTCAGAGGTCCATATTCCTTTTTTATCTTTTCCGGTGTCCTGAACAAGAAACCGATTATTATCGACATGAAAATTACCTGAGCTAGAATTTTCGGTAGTCCAGGCGGTTGCTCCCGAATCTGAGGTCGTTCCATCGGGTAAATTAAATTTTTCTAACCAGATATCGGTTTCGGTACTATTTGAGGTTACTACATTTACCATATCCGATGCGGTACATCCACTGTTTGGATCTGTTACTGTTAAGGTGTAGCTTCCTTCTTTATTTACGGTAGGATTTTGTAATGTTGAGCTGAAGGTATCGGGTCCTGTCCAGATGTAGGTTACATTTGGTGTGGTAGAATTACCAAATAAGGTCACCGAAGTTATAGAACAACCTAGTGTACCACTTACAGAAGCCGATACATCGAGCGAATTATCCCGAACAACCATGGCAGTTGCCGTTCCTGTACATCCTGTGTCACTGGTTACCGTTAAGATATACTCCCCGGGTTCACTTACATTAATGACTGCGGTATTTGCTGTAAAACCATCAGGTCCTGTCCAGGCATAGGTGACATTGCTTGCCGAAGATGCTCCTGTGATGGTTACTGAATTGATAGTACAGCTAAGTACCCCATCTACCGAAGCGGTTGCATCAATACTTCCCTGCTGTGTTTCTGTAACCTTTACATTATCAAAATAGTACAACTCATTAGAAGATGTAGTTCTGGATTTTACGATGATTTGTAGACTATTGCCATTGAGCGAGCCTACTGATATCGTGGCTCCGGCAGTACTGTTGCCATTTATTTTTCCTGAATTTTTACTAAAACGGATCTTATCTCCACCATTTAGCCTGTAATAGGCATCAATATAGTCACGGCTATCTCCACTGTCTTCCATATCGCCGGTACTGAAGATATCCAGGGATACTTTTACATTATTTTTACCCGAAATATCGATAGACTCAGAGGTCCATATTCCTCTTTTATCTTCTCCGGTGTCCTGAACAAGAAACCGATTATTATCGACATGAAAATTACCTGAGCTAGAATTTTCGGTAGTCCAGGCGGTTGCTCCAGAATCTGAGGTGGTTCCATTCGACAAATTAAATTTTTCTAACCAGATATTGGTTTCGACAGTACTTAAGGATATTACATTTACGATATACGACGATGAACATCCACTGTTTGGATGGGTTACTACCAATTTGTAGCTTCCTTCTTTATTTACTGTAGGGTTTTGTAATGTAGAATTGAAGTTATCGGGTCCTGTCCAGCTGTAGGTTACATCTGGTCTGGAAGAATTTCCAAATAAGGTCACCGATGGGGTATCGCAACTTAGCGGACCACTCACTGAAGCTGATGCCTCGGGCCGGGAAGTTTTGGCGGTGACCTTTACATTATCAAAATAGTACTTCTCGCCAGAAGCGGTGGTTCTGGATTTTACGATGATTTGCAGACTATTCCCATTGAGCGAGCCTTTGGATACCGTGGCTCCAGAACTACTGTTGTTATTTATGGATCCCGAATTTTGACTAAAACGAATCTTATCTCCACCATCTAGTCTATAATAGATATCTATAAAGTCACGGCTATCTCCACTATCTTCCATATCGCCTTTACTGAAGATATTCAGCTCTATTTTTACATTATCTTTACCGGAAATATCGATAGACTCAGAGGTCCATATTCCTTTTTTATTTTTTCCGGTATCCTCAACGAGAAATCGATCATTGTTGACATGAAAATTACCCGAACTGGAATTTTCGGTAGTCCAGGCTGTTGCTCCAGAATCTGAAGTTGTTCCATCGGGCAAATCAAATCTTTCCTTCCATAAGGTCTCTGTACAGCCCGAAGTGTAAAAAACTTTGGAAGGTCGTATTTTTTTATTTCCGGTATTTTCTGTAGGTGGGTTATGGATCGATTTACTATTTAAAAGATCTTCATTCTTATTGCTATCATTACGATGCCAGCTTATATCACTTGAATAAGAAGTAGTCTCATTTACGTATCCATGAAAATTCTCTTTGATTATTGAATATTCAGGATTTGCCTTCATTTGAATTGTCAATAGCAATAGGGCTATTGGTAGAGTAAGGGGTTTTAAATAAGTTGTTATCATTTTTGTTGGGTTGTTTAGTTAAAAAATAGGGGATAAAATTATTTCACATTTTATAAGTCATTCATAATTCTTTCAGAACTGGTTTTGTTATTTTTATTATTGTAGCTATTGGATATGCTAAAAAATGGTTTCAATATTGTGCAAAAACGCTCTCCATAGCTATTGGGATCGGTCGAAAACAAAAAGTTAAGATGAGTTCATAATTATTCCATAATAATAAATTCACTTCTCCTGTTTTTTTGATGTTCCTCTTCTGTACAAGGAATACCATCTCCGCAATCATTAAATAATCTTCTTTCTCCATAAGCTTTACCTCGTAAACGTCGCCAGTTAATACCACCTTTTTCTGTGATATACTGCAGTGTAGATTTCATTCTTTTTACGCTTAATTGTTTATTGTACCAAAAACTGGATCTGCTATCGGCGTGCCCATGCACTTCCATTTTCATGGTTGGATAAATTGTCATTAACGCTACGACTTTTTCTAAACTTGTTTCTACTTCCGGCCGTATTTCTTCAGAGTTTAGATTAAAGTGAATGGGCATGGGTACTACCATCATTAACTGAAGATCTTCTTCTTTTTTTACAGCTTCTTTAGGTACTCCTTCGGCACTCAATTGGTACTCAGGGATTCCTTTATCAATAAAATATTGTTTGATTACTTCTGCCCGGTTTTTGGATAATTCAGTATTATCATCGTTATCTGCATAGGACTTTATATCGGCATGCACTCTTGGATATCGTTTCAGTAATTCGATTATTTCATCCAATCCATCCTTCGATTTAGATAAAATATCGGTAGTGGCATTGTCAAAATGTATAGGATCTACGATCATTTCAAAATTGAATGCATTTTCCAATACAACAGGGGCTTCATATTCTTTTTCAAGTGTAATAGCTTTTTCATATACCTCGGCAAACTCTGCCTTTTCTATAATATGTTCATAAGGCTTATATCCGGCTTTACTTACTTTAATTACATGTGCATTTTTTAATTTTTCGTTGGGCGAAAAAAGATAATTGCCTTTATCAAATGAAATTTCCTCCTGAATAATATTGTTGTCACTGTCATAAATGGTTATTACCGCATCATTGATGGCTTCATAGGTTTTATTGTCACTGATTGTACCCAACACGGTAGTCAAGTCAAAACTTTTTATGGGTTCTAATTCATGCAAACTGTACATATCATCGCTTCCTTTTCCTCCATCTCTATTAGAGGAAAAGTATCCTTTTTCAGTTTCTGTATTAATTATAAAAGCAAAATCGTCTTTAGGACTATTTATTGGGCTACCTACGTTTATTATTTCTAAAGGTGAAGTGGTTGTTTTTGAAACAAAAATGTCTAATCCTCCCAACCCGGGATGTCCATTGGAAGCAAAATATAATTCATCATGAGTTATAAATGGAAACGTTTCTTTTCCCTCGGTATTAATCTCGTTACCCAAATTAATTGGTGTACCAAAACTTCCATCATCATAAATTGTAACGGCATAAATATCAGACATTCCATATCCCCCTGGCATATCGGAAGAAAAATATAACGTTTTTCCATCGGGGCTGATGGATGGATGGGAAGTAGAATAGTTAGTATTATTAAAAGGTAAATCTTCAGGAAGTGTCCAGCTTCCTTCGGAGTTTTTGAAGGATCGATATATTTTTAACCGGACCATTTCGCTTTTATCATCAATGTCGTGGTTTCGTGTAAAGTAGATGGTATTTCCGTCATTTGTGAATACCGGTGTAGATTCATGAAACTTTGTACTTAATTCTTTTGAAAACTGTTTTGGATCAGATACGCTGTTTGTTTCAGGATCATATTTTGCCTCATATAACTCTAAGAAGGATTCTTCGGTCCATTTGTGTACCCTTTTATTAAAAAGTAAGGTGTCTCTGGAAGAACTAAAGACGATAACATCCTGGTAGAATGCTGTTCCAAAATCAGAAAAGATAGAATTAATTGGTAAATTTTCTATTTCATATCTTCCAGATTGGTATGCTATTCGTTTGAGATAATCTCTTTGCTTGTCAAATAGATTGGCACGTTGATCGTCTGGTTTTGCGAGAAGAAGCTGATCCATATAGTTGTCAGACCCAGTATAATCTTGTATAGATTTCAGACATAGCGCATACCTGAATAAATATTCGGGTGCTACCTGATCGGGATACGATGTTATAAATTCTTTATACCATTTTTCGGCATTTTCTGGTTGCCCGTTGAGATAATAACTATCTCCCAGATTTTTTAGAGTTTCTGCGTTTCGGTACTTCTTTTCTATTACTTTGAGATATGCTTCCTGAGCACTAACATATTTATGTTGATCAAACATCTTATTGGCAATATTTAATGCTCTTTGTTGTGCTAGCCCAGACCATCCAGGGAGGGATATAATCAAAACAATAAGTGAGGTATATACTATTTTCTTCATCTGTTTATTGAATTAATTAAAAGAATCTTGGAGTTATAAATCGATGATATAAACTTTTTAACTCAAAACGCAGTATCGCTTCATAAGATCCATTATTGAAACGCGTTTGTCCGAGTTCAGTAATTTCGTGGTCATAAGAGAAACCTATCATCAAACCATCGGTGATCTGAAACCCTGCCATAGCACTAAAGGCTTCACTCCATCGATAGGCTGCGCCCACAGTAAATTTGTCATTGAACATAAAATTGGCAGATAGGTCAAATTGTATTGGGCTTCCTGAAACGTATTTTGTTAATAATGCAGGTTTAAATTTTATAAATGGCATCATTTCGAAGACATAGCCCATGATCATATAATAATTGATACGTTCTTTTGCAAGAACACTTACCTGGCCATCAATGCCCGATAATATGTCATCATTAAAATGGTCGGTTTCCAGTAGATTGGGGGCACTGATACCTGTATAAAAGTGATTTGTACGATAATAAATCCCTAACCCTACATTAGGACTAAATTTGTTATTAATATCATTTTCAAGTAAAACATCATCAGCATTAAACTTTCTTAAGGTAACTAAATCTACATTTAATAAATTACCTCCGGCATTTAATCCAAAACTTAATTTACCAGTATCAGATACAGGCACTGTATAAGAAACACTTGCAGTGAAATTGGTTTCACTAATAGCTCCAATAGCATCATTGATGATAGATAGCCCGAGGCCAAGTCTATTCTTTTCGTTTATTGGAGAATTTAGTGTAAGTGTTTGTGTACTGGGAGCACCGTCTAGCCCTACCCATTGGGTACGATATAATCCCATAATACTTAGCACCCCTCTGCTACCAGCATAGGCAGGGTTGAAACTAATTGTATTATACATGTATTGTGTATACTGACTGTCTTGTTGTCCATAATGTAAAAAAGGAATAAAACAAGTGATTATGGATGTGAGGAGTAATATTTTTTTCATAAGCAATTATTGTTGTTTGTGCGATACCAGAAAAAATATAAGGCAGCCTATATTTTTTAGTTGATATGTAGATATCCGGATTTATAGGTTAAGGCTCCAATTGTGTTTTGGTATTGTAAAGTGAAAAAATAGGCTCCTGTGGGCAATACTTCGTTTTTACCCTTGGCAATTCCTTTAAACAAAGGAACCCCTGTTTGTTCGTAGCCGTCTGCTTCAAAAACCTTAGCACCCCAACGATTGTATATGATAATACTATTGTTCGGGAATTTTGCTAGTCCGGAAATTCTAAGTTCATCATTCTTCCCATCTCCATTTGGAGTGATCACCTCATAAATTACCAATTCATCTTCATTTATAAGCTCAGTGATTGTGGGATCTTCACCATCACCATCACCATCATCATCAATATTGAGGTCATTATTGGGGTCATCTGAAAAATCAATGATTTCCATATCCATAGGGTTCAGACCAGTAACAAAGGCCTGATTTGTGACACTACCAAGTAGAATGTCATCTTCAGTCAATTCATATGTTGCGGTGAATGTTGTGTCATCTATTTCCCCTGAGGCAAGATCAATTGCTTCACCGTTCAGGACAATTCCCGGTAGGGGGTCGGTAAGCGTGATATTTCTAATGGTTTCACTACCATTATTTTCAATAATGAATGTATATAGTATTTGATCTCCTGTATTTAATGTACCATCATTATTTGTATCCTCATACGTACCGATTTTTGACACTGCCAAATTAGGATTTGGTGCAACATCATCATCAGTTATGGTGGCGGTATCAGCATTATTTGTTGCATTGATGCTTCCAATACTTGGTGCTGATATTGTGGCAATGATCGTTTCCAGGGGTTCTACTTCGGTATCGTCGATTACCGGAATGGTTACTACCACACTGGTGCCTCCATCAGGAATGGAGAATGCAGCTACATCGGTATAATCTGCTCCGTTGGTAGCGGTACCGGTAAGTGTAAGTGTTCCTGTAATGGGAGCTCCTGTCTGATTGGTTACTCCATTATCCAAGCTTATTGTAAAAGCCGCATTCGAAGTTCCTTCAATAGCATCTACCGGTGATCCAATAGAAATGGTAAGTGATGCACTGTCATCATCAATGATGGTGGCGGTATCAGCATTATTTGTTGCATTGATGCTTCCAATGCTTGGTGCCGATATAGTGGCAGTGATCGTTTCCGGTAATTCTACTTCGGTATCGTCAAGCACCGGAATGGTTACTACCACACTACTATCTCCATTGGCGATTGAAAATGAGGTGACATTGGTATAATCTGCTCCGTTGGTGGCGGTACCGGTAAGGGTAATTGTTCCTGTAATGGGTGCTCCGGTGGTATTAATGGTTCCGCCATCAATACTTACTGTAAATGTAGCATCCGAAGTTCCTTCGATAGCATCTACAGCCGATCCAATAGAAATGGTAAGTGCTGCACCGTCATCATCGGTTATGGTAGCTGTATCAGCATTATTTGTTGTATTGATGCTTCCAATACTTGGTGCTGATATGGTGGCAATGATCGTTTCCAGAGGTTCTACTTCGGTATCGTCAAGCACCGGAATGGTTACTACCACATTACTATCTCCATTGGCGATTGAAAATGAGGTGACATTGGTATAATCTGCTCCGTTGGTGGCAGTACCGGTAAGGGTAATTGTTCCTGTAATGGGTGCTCCGGTGGTATTAATGGTTCCGCCATCAATACTTACTGTAAATGTAGCATCCGAAGTTCCTTCGATAGCATCTACGGCCGATCCGATAGAAATGGTAAGTGCTGCTCCGTCATCATCGGTTATGGTAGCTGTATCAGCATTATTTGTTGTATTGATGCTTCCAATACTTGGTGCCGATATGTTGCCGATAATAGTTTCCAGGGGTTCTACTTCGGTATCATTAAGTACCGGGATGGTTACTACAATATTACTATCTCCACTGGCTATGGAGAATGTAGTTACATTGGTATAATCTGCTCCGTTGGTAGCGGTACCGGTAAGTGTAAGTGTTCCGGTAATAGGCGCTCCCGTTCCATTGGTCAATCCATTATCTAAACTAACCGTAAAAGCTGCATCCGAAGTACCTTCGATAGCATCTACCGGCGATCCAATAGAAATGGTAAGCGATGCACTATCATCATCTGTGATGGTGGCGGTATCAGCATTATTTGCTGCATTGATGCTCCCGATGCTTGGTGCCGATATGGTGGCAATGATCGTTTCCAGGGGTTCTACCTCGGTATCGTCTAGTACCGGAATGGTCACTACCACAGAACTATCTCCATTGGCTATTGAAAATGTAGTTACATTGGTATAATCTGCTCCGTTGGTGGCAGTACCGGTAAGCGCAATTGTTCCTGTAATGGGCGCTCCGCTGGTATTAATTGTTCCTCCATCAATACTTACAGTAAATGTAGCATTCGAAGTTCCTTCGATAGCATCTGTTGTTTTGGTAATAGAATAGGTGAGTGCTGCTCCGTCATCATCGGTTATGGTAGCTGTATCAGCATTATTTGTTGTATTGATGCTTCCGATACTTGGTGCCGATATGGTGGCAATGATCGTTTCCAGGGGTTCTACTACGGTATCGTCTAGTACGGGGATTGTTACTACCACATTACTATCTCCACTGGGTATGGAGAATGTAGTGACATTGGTATAATCTGCTCCGTTGGTAGCGGTACCGGTAAGTGTAAGTGTTCCGGTAATAGGCGCTCCTGTGCCATTAGTTACTCCATTATCTAAACTAACCGTAAAAGTTGCATCCGAAGTTCCTTCGACCGCATCAACGGCCGATCCGATCGAAATCGTAAGTGATGCACTGTCATCATCGGTTATGGTAGCTGTATCAGCATTATTTGTAGCATTAATATCTCCTGTATTTGGTGCCGATATGGTAGCTATGATCGTTTCTGTTAGTTCTACTTCGGTATCGTCAAGTACCGGGATGGTTACCACCACTGAATTATCTCCATTGGGTATGGAGAATGTAGTTACATTGGTATAATCTGCTCCGTTGGTAGCCGTACCGGTAAGGGTGATTGTTCCCGTAATAGGCGCTCCGGTGGTATTGATGATCCCTCCATCGATACTTACGGTAAATGTAGCATCCGAAGTTCCTTCAATAGCATCTGTAGTTTTGGTAATTGAATAGGATAACAATGATGAACAGCCCAGCATATCTCCGATGATAGTCCATAGATCGGTATTAATTAATTCATTTCGTTCATTTCCGGCCAGACAATATGTTAATCCATCGGCACCTAAGGTAACTCCACTGATTACATTTTGACTTTCCCATCCTATTAATGTAGCATCATAGTTTGGAGTTGATAAACCGGAATTGGATAAGGCATTTGCCAATGATGTTACCATACCGATATCCCAACCTCCAAGATCCTGATTGAATGCTGAAGCATTATTGAGCATAGCACTCATATCGGTTACATTACTGGTAGTCCAACCTCCAATATTTTGATTGAAGACAGTAGCATTGTTAAACATATTGGACATATTGAGCACGTTACCTGTATTCCAGTTACTAATATCCTGATTGAATATGGTGGCATTATCAAACATGCCACTCATATTGGTCACATTACTGGTATCCCAACTGGTAACCGAACTGCTAATATCCTGATTGAACGCAATGGCATTGCTAAACATGTTTGACATATCGAGCACGTTACTGGTATTCCAGTTGCTGATATTCTGATTAAACACCGTAGCATTATTGAACATAGCACTCATATTGGTCACATTGCTGGTATCCCAGGTGCTGATGTCTCCATTGAATGCGATGGCACCGCTAAAGGCTCCATTCATACTTTGTATAGTAGATACATTCCACCCAGAGAGGTCGGCATTTACGGTAGTGGCACCGTTAAACAAATTGTCAAAAGAGGTTACATTGGATAGATCTGGAGTGTCTGTTGCGTTAATTTGAAAATTAGCTGTATCCATGAAGTTCAGCTTTGAAACGGCCAGATCTCCCCATTGCTCCACAGATAAGATGTTGGCTGCATTTACAGGGACCGCCTCAAAATCAAAACTTTCGAATTGCCCGTCGATACGTACGGTATACACACCAGGTGTTGCATAGGTATGTGTCTTATTTGGAGTAGTGACCCCGGTTTCAATAGGTGATCCGTCTCCCCAGTCAACACTAAAATTATATTGTAACGACCCACCACCAATATCATTTGGCAAGGTGATGATTTCATTTGCGGCATTAGTTTCCCAGGTAGTTATAAATAATGAAGAACAAATCAATCCATCGTCGTTTATTGTCCATGAGTTAGGCGCATTTATTAGTATAGTACGAGCCGCATCACTTAAACAATATGTCAATCCGGTAGCGCCCAAAGTAAGTCCGCTTTGTACCGCTTGACTTTCCCATCCTATTAGTGTTGCATCATAATTTAGCGTTGATAAACCAGAGTTTGATAACATTTCGTCTAAGAATCCTACATTACTGATGTCCCAATTCCCCAAACTTTGATTGAATGCACTAGCACTGCTAAACATAAATGACATGCTTAATACATTGCTTGTGTCCCAACCCCCAATATTCTGATTAAATGAGTTGGCACTAGCAAACATAAAGTTCATGTCGGTTACTTTACTGGTATTCCAACCTCCAATATTTTGATTGAATCCTGAATTACCAGAAAACATACTACTCATGTTAGTCACTTCACTTGTGTCCCAACCCCCAATATCCTGATTAAATGAGTCGGCACTAGCAAACATAAAGTTCATGTTGGTCACTATACTTGTATTCCAGCCCCCAATATCCTGGTTGAATGCTGTAGCATTAAAAAACATCGTTAGCATATTGGTCACTTTGCTCGTATTCCAACCTCCAATATCCTGATTGAATGTAGTGGCGCCATTAAACATTCCTGTCATATTAGTCACTTCACTTGTATTCCAGATTCCAATGTTTTGATTGAATGCTGTAGCATTAGAAAACATAGTAGACATATCGGTTACTTTACTAGTAATCCAACCACCAATATTTTGGTTAAATGCTGAGTTACCGGAAAACATACTACTCATGTTAGTAACTTCTCGGATATCCCATCCACTGATATCTTGATTAAATATAGTAGGTGTACTTGGTGCAGGCAGACTAGCGAACATAAAACTCATATTAGTTACTTTGCTCGTGATCCAATTTCCTATATTTTGATTGAAAGCAGTGGCACCGTTAAACATTTGAGACATATCAGTCACTTCGCTTGTATTCCATGTACTGATATCTCCATTAAATGCTGTTGCACCCTCAAAAGTACTTACCATACTTGTAATCGTAGCAGTATTCCAGCCGGAAAGGTCGGCATTTACCGTAGATGCACCGTTAAACAGATTATCAAAAGAAGTTACATTGGTCAGATTTGGTACACCGGTTGCCAAAATTTGAAAATTGGAGGCACCGCTAAAACTAAGTTTTGATACGGCCAGGTTTCCCCATTGATCAACCGATCTGAGCTTATCGGCATCGGGACTTGTTGGAATGCCTGTAAAGTCGAATTCTTCAAACTGTCCGCTGATCCTAACAATATGATTGCCGGGATTGGTATAGGTGTGTTGTGTACCTGCAGTAATTACATTTTGAATAGGAGTACCATCTCCCCAATCGACCATAAAGTTGTATCCGGAGTCTGCTCCACTATTGGGTAGCGTGATGGTTTCGTTTGCAGTTGTAGTTTCCCAGGTGGTGATAAAATCCTGAGCATTAACCGATACACCTATCAGGAGAAAAAAGCATATAGCAATGATGAGTTTTCTTTGCACACTTGATATAGTGCTTAGATCATGTATTGCAAGAGAACTTTGGTAGTGATACTTAAGTTTTAAATCTTTAAAGAGTAATTTTTTTATCATATATTATTGATTTAACAGGGTTGATTAAAACAAAATATGTGCCCCAAACAGTTATATTATATGTGGTAGATACAATATTTTCGACCAGACCATCTGCTTTAATCGATGGTAAAGTTATAGTCGGATTCTGTTCCACTATTCGATGGTGTGACGGTTTTGTATATAGTGGAATTTCTTAAGTCGTGATAAAATTTTGAGTATTAACCAATACACCTACTTAAGAAAAAGTATGGATAGTTATTTTGGTTTTTCTTTTTACACTCAATAATATAAATCATGTGTTACAAGAAAAATTTGTATTGCAAGAAAATTTTGGTAATAATACTTAAATTTTAAAAGTTTTTAAAGTTGGTTTTTTGCCATATTTTACTGGTTTAAAAGGGGTTGTTGAAACAAAATATGTGTCCCAAACAGTTTAAATGTTGGTTACAAGGTTTTCGATTAGTCCACCTCCAAGCTAAAGTTGTATCAATAATTGTGATGATTTATATACAATAGTGGTTTCTCAAGTTGTAAACATTAACTACTATAGCTACCTAATCATCGATTGTGCATTTTAAATGCTACTGATTTTAATATCATTCATATTTTTTCGAAATAAGATTTGTTAGATTGTATGGTTGTTATTTTAGATAAAATTCCTGATTTTCGAATATGTGTGACTATTCTTTGTATCGCTTTTGGTCCTTTCTTACTAGTTTCTATGTAGAGAAATAATTTACGATGCTTACAATTACAGACACTATTTTCAATTTTACTACTGAGCGAACTAGGGTGCATTCTGAAGAAATGATTCTTGCTATTAACAACTGTATATTCAGAAGTAAGAGCAGGTCTAATACCTTCAAGATCATTCAGATTAGGAATAAACCGTTTATACAGTAATAAATGTTCTGATAATATTTCTCGTAAAACTTCCATTGTTAATTACAATTTATTGCTAAACAGCAGTATGCACAACTTTTTTTGTTTTAAATCAAAATGCAAAACGGGTATACCTATAAAAAAGGTAGATAGCTGTTTTGAGTTTTCTTTGCATACTTGATGCAGTACTTAAATAATATATTGCAGAAGAATTTAGGTAACAAAACTTAAGTTTTATAAACTTTAAGAAGAGTAATTTTATCATCATATATCATTGATTTAACGGGGTTTTTTAAAACAAAATATAACATAAACAGCTAAAATTATACGTTTATCGATTAGTATCCTAGTAATTTCCGGTTTTTATTTTGTTTTTAACTTTTTTTTAAGGTAATGGCTTAAAAGCTTATTAGATCAAAGAGGAGAGTACCATACGTTTCGGTAAACTGATGAATTTTAGGCTCCTTATTAGTAGTAATAACTAGATATATCTTAAATAAAAAAGTGTTATTACAGATATCCATTTTCTTTTGAAAAGAATTGTGCAATAAAAATACAAATTGCTATAAAATTTAACGGTATTATGTGGTCAATAAAAAGAAAGAAAAGACCTATAAAAAGCAAAAATAAATGTTGTTTTTTTACCAAAGGTCAAACAAAGGAAAACAAAAGTATACCAAAGGCAAGAAAATCTATTTGCCGATACAATATGTAACAAATCCTTGTAAATAAAGGGGGTAGAAGAGTTGGAGGTGAAATGGAGGTGCTAGATTTTGTATGCTTTTGATGGGTTTTTGTTAGCTATTTGGTAGGATTGATCTTTAAAAATTTATGTTTTTCATACAATTTCTTTGCTTTGATTCTTTCCTGTTCTTCCATAGCGTCTCCATAGTCACAATAATTTGATATTAATTTGGCATCTTCTTTAGTTAATCCAACGGATAAGTATTTTCTATAAATATATGCTCCAGGGCAAATACAGCCTTCAACACCCCAATCTTCATCGGTAAGTGGCTATTTCGGAGTGACCGTGCCACCGATTTCGGTCAAATGGTGCCACTTAGAGAGATCCTGCAATTATAGTTAATTTTTGTTAATATCCATTTTTTAATTTTCCTTTTCTTAGTGATTCCCCGACAAGGTTGATCCTGTAAGAAGAGTTTACGATCCGGTCAAGTATTGCATCTGCAATAGTTCCTTCTCCAATAATATCGTACCAAGCTGACACCG
>CANMDW010000005.1 GCA_947496705.1 uncultured Aquimarina sp.
ATTACCCCCAGCCCCTAAAGGGGAGCAATTCTGCTACACTATTGTTTCCTGCTTTCAACTCCCGAAATCCTATAATTCATAATTCTGAATTCATAATTCGTAATTCATAACTCATCTCTTCTATTACCCCCAGCCCCTAAAGGGGAGCAATTCTGCTACACTATTGTTTCCTGCTTTCAACTCCCGAAATCCTATAATTTCGTTTTTCATATTTCTACTTTCATATCTCACCCCTCACAAACTCCCTCCATAATTCATAATTCTGAATTCATAATTCGTAATTCATAACTCATCTCTTCTATTACCCCCAGCCTCTAAAGGGGAGCAATTCTGCTTTAACTCCCGACTTCGGTCTTCCGACACCCTCACAGCGTAGCGCCCTCAAAAACTCAAAAACTAACAAACTCACCTACTCAAAAACTAATCTGTAACAAAAAGCCATATTTGTCGTCTAGTTCTATATGGTGTCTGGTCGGAAATAGACACTATATAACCACCAAAAATCATTTCAAGTTGGAAACTATACTTACACTACATAATCTCACCAAGAAATTTGGACCGATCACAGCTGTGAAGGACCTTTCCTTTACGATAAAAAAAGGAAATGTTTATGGTATTCTCGGACCCAACGGAAGCGGTAAATCCACCACCCTGGGTATTGTATTAAATGTGGTAAACAGAACCTCTGGCGAATTCTCCTGGTTTGATGGTAATACATCAACTCACGAAGCTCTTAAAAAGGTGGGAGCGATTATCGAACGCCCTAATTTCTATCCCTATATGACTGCAGCACAAAATCTGAAATTAGTGTGCCAGATAAAGGGGGTTTCACCTCATAAAATTGAAGAAAAACTAGACATTGTAGGGCTTTTAGAACGTAAAGACAGTAAATTCAGGACGTTCTCTCTGGGAATGAAACAGCGACTAGCCATCGCTTCGGCACTGTTGAATGATCCCGAGATCCTGATCCTCGATGAACCCACCAATGGCCTGGATCCGCAAGGGATACATCAAATTCGTGAGATCATCAAAAAAATTGCTTCGCAAGGCACTACTATTCTGCTGGCTTCACACTTACTGGATGAGGTAGAAAAAGTATGTAGTCACGTAGTGATTATTAGAAAAGGAATGAAATTATATTCCGGACCCGTAGATGAAATGAATGCAAGTTATGGGTTCTTTGAATTGAAGAGTAATCAAGCATCCATACTTAAAGAGTGGTTATCCAGGCAAAAGGAGTTTAAAAGCTTCAAAGAAGAAGGTGATCTGATCACTGCTTTTTTGGCACATGAATTAGATGCCGAAAGTTTGAACAGGCAACTACTTAAAGAGGGAATTGTTCTCACACACCTCGTGAAACGAAAAGAAAGCCTCGAAGAACAATTCTTACAACTCACCAACAATTTAAACTAAAACCATGCTACGATTACTCAATATAGAATTTCAAAAACTACGATATAATAAAGCGGCAAAAGTGATCACCATCACCTATTTTGTGTTGTTCACCTTTATTGCCTTAATAGCCTCTATAGAATTTAATTTTGCAGGGATAAAATTCAGGATCGCAGATCAGGGGATCTTTAATTTTCCGTACATCTGGCACTTCAATACATTTATTGCAGCCTGGGCCAAGTTGTTTTTGGCCATTGTTATTGTTTCTATGATGGCCAATGAATACAGCCACAGAACACTAAAACAGAATCTGATTGATGGATTAAGCAAAAAAGAATTTATAGCTTCTAAATTCCTGACCGTTGGTGTATTTTCGTTGATCTCTACCCTATTTTTGTTTGTCGTATCGATGATTTTGGGGGTAAGCTTTTCAGATTATAATGAGTTCTCTATTGTATTTTCTGACATGGAATATGTGCTGGCCTATTTCGTGAAATTAATGGGCTTCTTTGCATTCTGTATGTTCCTGGGGATTTTTGTAAAACGATCTGCCTTTGCCTTAGGGTTTTTATTCATCTGGTGGATTATTGAAAATATCATCTATGCCCTATTAAAATTCAGAATATTCAGAGGAACAGAGATCGCGGATCAAATCGTGCAATTCTTTCCTTTGGAATCTATGGATAACCTGATTAGTGAGCCCTTTAGTAGATTAAATTTCATACAATCTGCAGCCAATCAATTGGGTGAAACCTTCCAAAAAGACTATGCTGTGCATTGGTATGAGATTTTAATCGTGTCGGTTTGGACAGTCATCTTTGTATATCTATCTTATTATTTGCTAAAGAAAAGGGATCTGTAGTTTTTAGTTGGGAGACGGGAGTTGGGAGACGGAAGTCCGAAATCAGATGCAAGTTGAAAGTTATGAGTTATGAGTTATATAAGCTGAAATTGAAAACAAACTGTAAGAGCTAAATAAATTACACAAAGGCACTCAAAGGATTCATAAATCTACCGTGCCTTTGCCGGCCAGGCTGGTCGTTAGACAGGGTATCACAAAGTTGTATGATTAGAATTTCTTTGTGTATCCCTACCTCGCAGGCAGCTACGGTGTAACAAAAATATAGTTAAAAAAATATAAAAACGGTCAACACTATTCAGGGAAATATCTTCCGACACCCGACACCCGACCCCCAACTTCCGACATCCGACACCCAACTTCCGACATCCGACACCCAACTTCCGACATCCGTCTCCCGTCTCCCTTCAATTCATAATAAAAATATAAAAATAATAAGCCTGATTCATCTCTCTCCCCGGTATTCTTTATCTTTATTCTGAAAAAAAAGAAAAGAAAATGAAGTTCGAATTGGAATCTGAATTCAAACCCACAGGAGATCAACCCGAAGCTATTAATCAACTAGCAGATGGTATTGAATCTGGCGAAAAATATCAAACACTACTTGGTGTTACAGGATCGGGAAAAACCTTTACTGTGGCCAATGTAATTGAGAGAGTGCAACGCCCAACACTGGTATTAGCGCATAATAAAACACTAGCCGCACAGTTATATTCTGAGTTTAAACAATTCTTTCCAAATAATGCGATAGAATATTTCGTTTCGTATTATGATTACTATCAGCCCGAAGCTTATATTCCTACTTCAGGAACCTATATCGAAAAAGATTTATCCATCAATGATGAAATAGAAAAGATGCGTTTAAGCGCTACTTCTTCACTGCTTTCGGGAAGAAGAGATGTTTTGGTAGTTGCTTCAGTCTCCTGTCTGTATGGTATCGGAAATCCTGTTGAGTTTCAGAAAAATGTAATTTCAATACAGTCTGGGCAGCTTGTATCCAGAACTGCGCTGTTGCATCGTTTGGTGCAAAGTTTATATTCGAGGACCGAAGCAGAGTTCAGACATGGAAATTTTAGAATAAAAGGAGATACCGTAGATATTTTTCCGAGTTATGCAGATGATGCCTTCAGAGTACATTTCTTTGGAGATGAAATCGAAGAGATCGAAGCTTTTGATGTGCAGACCAATAAGATCATTGAGAAATATGACCGGTTAACTATTTATCCGGCCAATATGTTTGTAACCTCTCCCGAGATATTAAACAATGCTATCGATCAAATAGCGCTCGATTTAGGAAAACAAGTCGAATATTTTAAAGAGATTGGAAAACCACTGGAAGCCAAGCGACTCGAGGAGCGCACCAACTTTGACCTCGAAATGATCAAAGAATTAGGCTATTGCTCGGGGATTGAGAACTACTCACGTTATCTGGATGGCAGAGAGCCTGGCACACGGCCATTCTGTTTACTGGATTATTTCCCGGAGGATTATTTGATGATTATAGACGAAAGCCATGTAACCATCCCACAAACACATGCGATGTATGGTGGTGACCGCTCCCGGAAAGAAAATCTGGTAGAATACGGTTTCAGGCTTCCTGCTGCAATGGATAATCGTCCACTAAAGTTTGAAGAGCTCGAAGCTATACAAAATCAGGTGATCTATATCAGTGCTACCCCTGCAGATTATGAGCTGCAAAAAAGTGAAGGCACCTATGTAGAGCAGATCATTCGCCCTACCGGATTATTGGACCCGGTGATAGAAGTGCGACCAAGCCTGAATCAAATTGATGATCTGATCGAAGAAATGCAAAAGCGAATCGACGTAGACGAACGTATTTTGGTGACCACACTTACCAAAAGAATGGCAGAAGAATTGACTAAGTACCTCACCAGGATCGATATCCGTTGTCGCTATATTCACAGCGATGTAGATACGCTGGAGCGTGTGGAGATCATGCAGGATTTGCGTAAAGGTATTTTTGATGTGCTCATTGGTGTCAATCTGCTTCGCGAAGGACTGGATCTTCCCGAAGTATCACTGGTTGCTATTCTGGATGCCGATAAAGAAGGGTTTTTGAGAAATAAACGATCCCTGGTACAAACGGTAGGACGGGCTGCACGAAACATCAACGGAAAAGCCATTATGTATGCTGATAAAATTACCGATAGTATGCAAAAAACTATGGATGCTACCAATTATCGCCGCGAAAAGCAGATCGCATACAATACCGAACACGGCATCACTCCTATGGCTATCAAAAAATCATTGGATAATGCCCTGGCTGGTAAAAAGACAGAACCTTATCAATTTAAGAATGCTCCTACCCTGCAAGCTGCCGAAGAAGAAACTGCTTATTACACAAAAGAACAGCTCGAAACCCGAATTCGTAACGTACGCAAGGAAATGGAAAAAGCCGCCAAAGAGCTGGATTTTATAACCGCTGCCCGATTACGGGATGAGATCAAAATGTTGCAGGGGAAGATCCAGGACCAGAAGGTATAAATGATATAAATCATACTTCGACAAGGCTCTCTTTTGTAGTTTTATGCGCATAATCTCCCAAAAGCAAAAAACATGCCCAGGCCCAAGACAAAAGAAGAACTTATAACACTAAGCCAGAAGAACTATACAAAATTAAATGATTATATAGACTCCTTGTCTGAAGAAGCACAAAACGCTGAATTTCCAGAAGGGACTATGAACCGAAACATCAGTGATGTACTGGCACACCTGCATCACTGGCATTTGATGATGCTGGATTGGTATACCATAGGGATGAAAGGTGAAAAACCTGATATGCCAGCCAAAGGATATACCTGGAAAACCACTCCGCAACTTAATCGCTGGATCTGGGAAAAATATAATACTACCCGCCTGGAAAAGGCATGGGAAATGCTCCAGGATTCATATCTGAAACTACAACATATAATTCAAAACCATTCCAACGACGAACTTTTCGAAAAGAAAAGATACAAATGGACCGGCAGCACTTCTCTGGGTGCTTACCTCGTTTCGGCTACTTCGAGTCATTATGACTGGGCATTAAAACTGATTAAAAAAGCGAAGAAATAAACTGAATCAAATTGTTGTCTTAACGAGATATAAAAAAATTACTTTTAGCTGAGAAGTCATCTCGACTTTTCTCATTGCTAAAAAATTTGCAGCAAAAGTAAAAGTTCAAATGAATTCATTGGTAAATTACAAAAGATCAGAGATATAGCATTAGAAAAAAACCAATATAAAACAACTTATCCATTCTTCACTTTATTGTTCCTGATTTTTCAATAGGAAGATACTTGTACTTTTACTATCTTGTTTTCTTAATCTGAAAATCTTCACCGATTTACACAACGAAACCAAAAAACAAATCTTAGGCTCAAAACACAAATAAAATGAGTACAATTTTCAAAATTTTACCAATTGTAGTTTTATTATTTAATTTCAGTACCACAAATGCTCAGGCTATAACGGATAGCGGTTTACTAACCATTGACCGTATATATTCCGGAGAGTTTCAACGACAGTATGAACGTGATATTCAATGGATAGAAAATGGAGAAGCTTATGTGACTATCGAAAGCTCAACAATATTAAAAGGAGCAGATGAACTTGTGCATTATACCAGTGCTACTCAAAAAAGAACCCTATTTGTTGCAGCTGATGCTTTAAAGGTAAAAGACAAATCATTATCCATTAAGAGTTTTTCGCTTTCTCCTGATGGATCTAAAGTTTTAATTTTTACTAATACCAGCCGAGTATGGCGTTCTAATACCAAAGGAGATTATTGGGTGTATGATTTAAATGCCAAAACATTGAAACAGCTAGGTGCATCCTTCGAACCATCTTCATTAATGTTTGCCAAATTCTCCTCAGACCATAAGTATGTTTACTATGTACATCGGTTTAATATCTACAAAGAGAATTATAAAACGAGCGAAGTAACCCAACTAACTTTTGATGGAGATGGAAAAATAATTAACGGAACCTTTGATTGGGTATATGAAGAAGAGTTCGGAAAAAGAGATGGCTTTAGTCTGAGTCCATCTGATAAACACATTGCTTTTTGGCAATTGGATGCCTCCAAAACGGGTACTTTTTATATGATTAATAATACCGATTCTATATACTCTAAACTCATTCCAATTCAATATCCAAAAGTGGGGCAAGAACCTTCTGCTGCAAAAATTGGAATCATCAACTTAACAACACAACAAACAACCTGGATTCCTCTTGAAGGAAATGAAAAAGAAAACTACATCCCGGGAATACAATGGGTACATGAGGATTTATTGTTTATTCAACAAATGAATCGTCTTCAAAACCAACTCATTGTTTGGTCATATACTCCTTCTACTCAAAGATTGAGCAAGGTATATACCGAAAAAGAAGATACATGGATAGATTTGATTTACCCCGATGTATCGTCTAATGGCTGGGGTAATAATGATTTGCCTCTTGTTGCATCAGGAGACTCTTTTTTACGAATGACCGAAAATGATGAATGGCGACACATTTACAAAGTAAATATTGCTACAGGAGCCAAAACACTGGTTACTCCTTTTAATTTTGATGTAGCTTCTATGAGAACTGCTACAAACAGTGATATTTTCTTCATTGCTTCACCAGATAATAGTACTCAACGCTATTTGTATACTACCGATTTAAAAGGTAAAGGAAAGATAAAACGAATTACGCCCGACTCATTTAGTGGGTTAAATAATTATAACATATCGCCAAACGGCCTTTATGCGATACATACACATCAGAGCACAACTACCACTAGAACGGTTAGGTTCATTAGCTTGCCAAGTCATAAAACATTAAAAACGTTAGTTGATAATAAGGTATTTACAGAAAAATTGGCGACCCTAACTTTACCCAAAGTGCATTTTTCTCAGGTAACTACAGAAGAAGGAATAGTAATAGATGTGAGAATGGTACTTCCTCCCAATTTTGATACTTCTAAAAAATATCCCGTACTCTTTCATGTATATGGAGAGCCATGGAGACAAGTAGCTATTGATAGCCAAATAGGGTTATGGGATATATTGATGGCGCAAAAAGGATATGTTATTATTGATATGGACAATCGCGGTACGCCCTGCCTTAAAGGGAGCGCATGGCGCAAAAGTATCTATAGAAATATTGGAGTAATTAATACGAGAGATCAGGCTCAGGCTGCCAAAGAGATATTAAAATTAGATTATCTTGACAACAATCGCACCTGTGTTTGGGGCTGGAGTGGCGGCGGATCAATGACACTTAACCTTATGTTCCAGTTTCCGGATATTTATAAAACAGGAGTCTCAATAGCTGCTGTTTCCAATCAATTGATTTACGATAATATTTACCAGGAACGATACATGGGTTTGCCGCAAGAGAATATGGAAGATTTTGTAAAAGGCTCACCGGTAACCTATGCAAAAAACCTTGAAGGAAACTTATTAATCATTCACGGTACAGCAGACGACAATGTACATTACCAAAGTGCAGAGATATTAATCAATGAATTGATTAAAGAAAATAAAGAATTTCAAATGATGGCCTATCCAAATCGATCTCATGGGATTTATGAAGGGAAAAATACGCGCAGACACCTATATACTTTAATGACCAACTATATTTTGAAAAATACCCCTCCTAATTAGCGCAATGGCTTACAAAACCTAAACTGTGTTAAAATGCAGTTTAGCTAAATCATCCTGCACTTCCAGTGCAGGGGTTTTAATACACAATGAAATTGCCTACCCAAATTTGGCAGGCAGGCTTTTTGTTACATGTGAAACGTTGAACGCATCAAGATCTAAATTCATTGCAGCATCCTCTCCGGCATGCCAGGAATTCAATGTTTCATTGCAAAATTTGTTCCGGCACGCCAGGAATTCAATTTTTCATTGCAGAATCCTTTCCGGCACGCCAGGAACTCAATTTTTCATTGCAAAATTCGTTCCAGCACGCCAGGAACTCAATTTTTCATTGCAGAATCCTTTCCGGCACGCCAGGAATTCAATTTTTCATTGCAAAATTCGTTCCAGCACGCCAGGAACTCAATTTTTCATTGCAACGCTCTTTCTAAAAAAGCAGGAAATTCAATGTTGCGTTGCAACGTTTTTTACTGAGTAACAGATACTCAATTTTTTATTGCGATATCCTTTCCATGAAATACCGATGGGTATTTTACTTGATGAACGTTTATAATGAACTCATTTAGACTTTTATTCTGGGCTGCAAACATAGCATTCCTGCCCGACCCGGCAGGAATGCTATATTTTCGCCTTCAGACAAAAGTCTAAATGAGTTCAATATATTAACTTTGTCTGTGTATACAACTTTTTTTCAGGCATATCTCTGAGAATAAGAATAACAAATTGTTCTGTAATTATTAAACTCAAAAAATTAAAGAAGAATATGAGAAGATTATACTTCATAATTGTAGGAATTATTTATTGTACTTCATGTACAACGACAGTAGAAAATAATAATTCAAAAAATCTGTTTCCTCCAATAATGGGTACCTGGAAATTAATTTCAGGCACTACGATAAAAGATCAGGATACTGTGTTTACAGATTACACAAAAGATCAGGAGATGATTAAAATAATTAACAAATCTCATTTTGCTTTTTTAAGGCACGACTTAAAAAAAGGCAAAGATAGTACTGCAATTTTTGTGGCTGGGGGAGGTAGATATTCTTTGAAAGGAAATAAACATACAGAACATCTGGAGTATTTTAATGTTAGGGAATGGGAGAATAACAGTTTTGAATTTGAATTCACAATACATGGAGATACTTTAATTACTAGAGGAGTTGAAAAAATAGAAGAATTAAATGTACATCATATCAACATTGAAAAATTTATTAGAATAAAGAAATAATCTTTTATCCTAATACAAATAGCGAATTTCTTCTAAAGTAAGTAATGCGATAAATAGTTTATATTTATACTTTCAGTATAATACTTTTAGGAAGTAATTATTCCTCCAATATTTAATCAAACTACAAATCTCATGCAAAAGGCTGCGGTTACCTTTAGTGTTTTATTATATGCAGTTGTGGTGCCGTTTTTAGAAATTAATGATACTCATGTTTTTAATCCCAATTGGACACCCCATGTACGTATTCACGAAGTATGGCAACTCATTACCAACACCAGTATAGGAATTTTGTGTCTTTGGCTGGTATGGAAGAAAAATCAGGTAATGCTCCCAGGTATTCTTAGCATGCTTATTACCGGTGGTTTTTTGGTAGCCTTTTTCTTAAAAGATACCTACGGAGGCTCTATGAAATATCTGGATGGTAATGAAAAAACACTTTTAGGAATTAATATTGGTCTTTTGGGGTTTGGTTTTGCATTTGCCTTGTTGGTTATTTCTACAGTGAGATATCTAAATAAGCATAAAAGGTCTTCATGATTTTTTTAGTTAATCACTTTACTTCCTCAAAATATCTTTTACAATTTTTAAATGATGTGGGTATGTATTTTGGAGAATTTCTTATTGCTTATAAAATAGTAGTCTGGTTATGTTGGATCCCAAATCTGATAGCTGCTTATATTTTGGTACAAAGGATCAAGCCTATATCGATTACAAAAATTGGCGTAATGAAAATTATATTCAAAAGATCTATCTAGTATAGCTTACTCTTTTTCTTCAGAACCATCGGGTTTGTTTTTGGATTTTAACCGTTTGGCATCTTTAAGACTCTTATGAATCATCCATTCTAACTGGCCGTTCACACTACGAAATTCATCATCTGCCCATTTCTCTATTAGCCCGAAGGTCTCGGGATCAATTCTAAGGACAAATGATTTTTTCTTACTCATAAATTACGAATGTAACGTACCTGTATTAATTACCGGGGTAGCTTCTTTATCTCCGCACAACACTACCATTAAATTACTTACCATTGAAGCTTTTTTATCATCATCAAAATCAATTATACCATCCTCAGACAATTTAGATAAAGCATCTTCTACCATACCTACGGCTCCTTCGACTATTTTTTTGCGAGCTGCGACAATGGCTACTGCTTGTTGTCTTTTGAGCATAGCACTTGCTATTTCTGGAGCATAGGCCAGATACCCTATTCTGGCTTCCATAACCTGGATACCGGCTATCGCCAGACGCTCTGTTATTTCATTTTCCAAAGCTTCATTCACTTCATTACGCCCAGATAGCAATGTTACTTCTTGATTACCTTCTGTAAAATTATCATATGGATAAGAACCAGCAAGTTTTCTTACTGCAGCATCAGTTTGCACTCGTACAAATTCTTCATAATGATCTACATCAAAGGCTGCTTTATAGGTATCTTCTACTTTCCATACCAAAATTACATTAATCAAGATCGGATTACCAATCTTATCATTCACTTTTACCCGTTCACTATAAAAGTTCCTTGCCCGTAACGAAAATCTTTGTCTTGTATAAAAAGGATTAACCCAAAAGAAACCATTATCTTTTACTGTGCCTTTATATGCACCAAAAAGCACCATTACTTTGGAGCTGTTGGGATTGACAATAAAGAATCCCTTACCAATACCTATTATCAACGGAACTAAAATTAACAATAAAAGATTTTCTAAAGCGATCAGTCCAGCAATCATAATAATTACAACTACTAATACTATACCAATTAAAAAATAACCATTACTTGCCTTTATTTGTTTTTCGTGTTTCATAATAATATCATTTTGATATCACAATGATACAATTTTTTTTTATTACCGGAAAGGGAAATATAAAATACTAGTGATATAAAACTAAAGATGAGAAGTCCAATAAAAATTTTATCCAGTGAATATATTGATGTTCCACCAATACATAATCCGGGTTTAAGGGTGCAGTTGCATTATAATAGTATAAAAACATCATCATAATAGATGAAATTAATAATACAAATCTAAAGGAGGCAGAGTCTGTCTGGATCGGCCTCGAGGAATTTTTTAGAATTAAAGTCAGTATTCATAGTTGAAAAATGTAAGACAAGTGTTAATATTTATTATGTTTTTACCATAAAAACCATACTTGTTTTCCAAGTATGAGTTAAGAAAAAATTCAGTACCTTGACTTAAAATTTTATCATAAAATTACAAATTGTTTAACGTTTGATAAATATTGACCAATATTCCATACCCAATAATCTAAATTATTTATCAAAATACAAACAATGCACATAGCCATTTAATTATTAACATACAGTATTCGATTTGCTTATGAGTTGTTTATAATTTTTGTTGTCAACAATATATATGCACAGTATTTTCTTAAATTTAATATCTAATTCTATAAAGTACAGATCACGAGAGAGAACCCCTGTAATTGATATAGAATCCAGAAAAAATAATGATTCAGTTCAACTTATATTTAAGGATAATGGCAGCGGGATTGATCTTAAAAAAAATCAAAATTTTTGGTTTCAGAAAAACCTTCCATGGCAATACAGATGCCAAAGGCTTTGGATTATTTATGACCAAATTCCAGATAGAAGCCCTTAACGGAAAGATATCTATCGACAGCGAACCAGAAAAAGGAACTATTTTTACTATTGATATAGCATCATGATCAAAAATCAACATATATTATTATGTCTCGTAGATGATGACATTATTCATCAATTTATTGTTAAAAAACTTGTTCGGAGTATTAAAAACTACCATGAAAAAATTCTGGTTTTCTCTAATGGCGAAGAAGCTATTAAACACATAAAATCCTCATTGGAAAGAATAAGTGAATTACCCGATCTTATTTTATTAGATATAAATATGCCGATTATGGATGGATGGGAATTTCTGGACCAATATATCAGCATCGAACCCAACTTAAAAAAAGAAATCAAAATCTACATCCTTTCGTCTTCAGACAATCCCGAAGATATCAAAAAGGCAATGGGGTACGAAAAAATTTCTGACTACCTTATAAAACCAATTAACGAAACTCAGCTCTCATCCCTTTTGGAAGCAATATAAAAAAGAGGTTGCTCTGACTTCTCAGACAACCTCTTTCTCAACATTAACTAATCAAATTATGAAATCTCAATCAGCCGCTTGGGCTGTACTTTTGCTTCTTCTTTTTTAGGAAGTGTTACAAACAATATCCCATTATCATAAGAGGCTCCAATTTCAGTACCATTTACTGCATCTGGCAAGCTAAAGGATCGCTTAAAAGCTCTATAGCTAAATTCTTTTCTAGTGTATTTACCCTCGTCTTTGGTCTCTTTTTCAGATGTTGTCTCAGAAGATATCGTAAGTACATCGTTATCTAATTCAATGTTGAAATCTTCTTTGGAAAGCCCTGGTGCTGCAAGCTCTACTGTAAAATCTTCATCTGTTTCCTTCACATTAACTGCCGGGGTATTAAAACCAATCTTACTTAGGTTTGATCCGCCAAACCAATCGGCATTATTAAAGAAATCATCAAAAAGGAAAGGTAATCTGTCTGTTCTTTTTAGTAAACTCATCATGTATAATTTTTAAGGTTTTTTTAATTTTAAATTCACTTTGTATATAGCAATTTGAGTTCCAATATAATTTTTATGTCATTTTGACATTCTTCTATTGAAAATAAATGACATAATGTCAAAAAAGATTCGCTTTTGAATGACACAATCGCATAAAAAAATCCACAAGTCTTACTTGTGAGTTTTATTATGGTTTTTATTAAAACTGGTGTTTACTACAATAAGATCTATTGTATATTGAAATAATTCGACCAGGCTATTCAGTGGCTTACTATAATAGCTCTTGAATATGCAGTCTCATTAATTAGTGTCTGGTCGGAAATATATCACTATTAAATTTGTTTCTTTTTGCGCTATTTTTATTTGTTTTTTATCGCCTGATGCTAAGGCATCTGCGTCAAAAAAGAAAATCAAAAACAATTCAAATTATAAAAACCGCCTATTTCCGACCAGACACTAATTATAAAATTGTGTAAAAATTTCAATCAATTGTTGCGGCGGAATAACCTTGTTAGGGTATTTATGCATCTCCTTTAAAACCATATCAATTGCTTCAGGGCGCAATCCCATTTGTAATCCCACATTTTTAATCTTATGAATTTCGGATGGAGAAGCTTCCTCATCCACATTCATCAACAATACTAAACGGTGAAACTGCAATATTCGCTGTGACTCGGGCTGTAAATTCTTCTTTTCTGCCCCTTCTTCTATCAGGCTATCTACTTCTTCTTTTGTTACCTGAAGTTGCGATGCTACTGCCAAGATAAAATTGTATTCTTTTTCTTTAAATTTTTTATCTGCTTTTGCAAACTGTATCATTTCAGAAAGCAAGCTTAATTTTTCCTCTTTACTATACATTCAACCAATTACTTTTTTCCGAAAATAATAAATTCCTATTAAACAGATAAAAAAGTCCCGCAAATCTCTTTGTATGTTTCCACCTGTTTTTTCAATGTAAAAATATACCTTTGCGCTATGGGCTTAACAAATAATGACATTTTTAAAAAACTACGTGTAGCGCATAAGTTGCGTGATGATGATATTGTAAAAATCTGTGCACTAGTAGATTTTAAAGTTACAAAAAGTGAATTAGGAGCAATTTTCAGAAATGAAAACCATCCAAAATATATGGAATGTGGCGATCAAATCCTTCGCAATTTCTTAAATGGACTCATCATTCACCTTAGAGGCCCAATGCCAGAAAAAAAGGAAACCACTTCAACAAAGAAATAACACAAAAAATGCTTAATTTGGTTGAGATTAATAAAACATACTCAACAACCACACAATTAAGTATCTATGCTCTCTACACCCAAAAAACAACAATTCCGGGAAGAGCTTTTCCGTCATCTTGATGGTATCGCTGTGGCTCCTGTAGCCTATTCTCTTTTTAAAAACGATATCACCAAACATCTCTTAAGTATAAAGGAAGCATCTGTTTCGCAAATAGCAACATCTTGTAAGGCAAATGAAGGATACCTGAATGTGGCACTAAGAATATTAAGCGCTCAAGGATGGCTGGATTACCTGGTAGACCAGGAAAAGGTTATGGTAAGTATAAACAAATATTCAGAAATCGCTTTCAAACATTTTTACCTGTATAAAGATATCGTCGATCTATTGCAATATTCGGGAAAATTTCACCCCAGAAAGTTTGAATTAGAACCCTTTCATAAGCTTGAAAAGTTATTTAAAAAATATGAAACCCGTTTTAGACTAGAGTCTCCTGATGATACTACGACATCTCAAATCCAAAGTCAAATTCTAAAACATATTGAAGGTATTCTGGTTGGTCCTACAACGGTACATCTTGGTATGGGTGGTATGTTTCACAAATATTTTATGGAAGCTTCATTTAGTGCCGATGAGTACCATCGTTTTCCCGAAAGTTTTGATACTATTCTTACTTTTTTGTGTCATTTGGGATGGTTTAGCAAATCCAACAGCAACTACACTTTTACCGAAAAAGGGTTGTTTTTTGCCAAAAGAGCTTCAGCCTATGGCGTTACGGTTTCATACATACCGATGTTTCGACAGATGGATACTTTATTGTTTGGTGACCCCAATGTATTATGGAATTTGCAAAATGAAAATGAAACTCATGTAGACCGGGAAATGAATGTTTGGGGAAGCGGAGGAGCACATGCTACTTATTTTAAAAAAATTGATGAGATCATTATCAGCTTATTCAATAAACCTCTTGATGAACAGCCCAAAGGAATTTTGGATATGGGTTGTGGTAACGGGGCTTTTCTCATCCACCTTTTTGAAGTTATCGAATCTAAAACTTTGAGAGGACAGTATTTGGACGATTATCCTCTTTTTTTAGTCGGAGCAGATTACAATAAGGCAGCACTAAAAGTAACCAGAGCCAATCTGATCCAGGCCGATATATGGGCTAAAGTGATTTGGGGAGATATTAGTGACCCGGATTTGCTGCAAAAAGACCTAAAAGAAAACTACCAAATTGAATTAAAAGACCTGTTATCTGTAAGAACATTTTTGGATCACAATAGGATTTGGAGTGAACCGGTATCGCAAATTAACCGCCCAAGCAAATCTACAGGGGCTTTTGCTTATCGCGGAAAGCGTTTACATAATAATAATGTAGAATGCAATTTGAAAGATCATTTTAAAAAATGGAGAGAACATATCGCAAAATTTGGATTAATCGTTATAGAATTACATACAATCCCCCCGGGTTTAACAGCCAAAAACCTGGGTAAAACTGCTGCTACTGCATATGATGCTACCCATGGTTTCTCTGACCAATATATTTTGGAGATTGATTCTTTTCTAAAAGTGATTGAAGAGATCGGATTACAAAGTGATTCGACATATTTTTCTAAATTCCCCGATTCTGATTTGGCAACAGTAAGTATCAATTATATAATCGGAGCATAAAAAAATCCCGGTTGATGAGTCCGGGATTTTATTCTTTTTTAAGTTTTATAACTTTATTCTTCCACCAGGCGTACCGGTATTTTATATTTTTTGACATTGGAGTCAAGTTGAAAATCCATTTTCTGGTAGTTTAAACGACTTTTAATAAAATTCTCTAACACTTCACTTTCAGAAGCTACAGATAATACTACAATTTCACCGCTTTCATTAAAAGTAAATGTTACGTAAGCCGTTAATTCCTTTTCAATTTTAAAAGAAGGGTTCTTCAACAACATTTTAATTTCTTTACCAAGAACATTCTCAGTTTTGGTCGGTTCTGTACTGGCACTCACAACACTACTTACTGCAAATGCAACAGCCAGAAACAATACATTCAATTTTTTCATGATCTATTCGTTTTTATTGATTTATATGTTTATAAGACCTGGTTACGAGTATGATTGTTACACACAACTAAGGCTTTTAACACAGATTAACAAACTAACAAATAGTAGTTTACTCTATAATATAACCAAAAGATCACCTCTGAATATTTAGACAATTAACTTCTTGTAAATTGAGCAATCACTTCTTTATGATCAGGAAATTCGTTAATCAACTCTTTTCGATCTGCCAATTCAAAATCATCAAAATCAAACCCCGGAGACACCGTACACCCAACCAAAGAATAATCATTACCATTTTTTACGCTGGAAGCAAACCAACTACCCGCCGGCACTACTAATTGAGGGAGTTCTTCCTCTTCCAAATTCATTCCAACAGAATATCTATTATACACCCCATCAGTACTTATCACATGCACATATAATGAAGATCCACTATAGTAATGCCAGATTTCATCCTGCTTAATGCGATGAAAAGCCGAAAAGTTTTGTGATGTTAGGAGAAAATAAATACCCGTACAGCAATTACGATCTCCTGTAAATGCTGCACCTAAAACTTTTTGAGGTATTTTTTGTAAACTTCGATACGTTTCTTTATAAAAACCACCTTCGGGATGTGGCTTTAATTGTAGTTTACTGACGATTTCATTTATTTTTTTATCCATGATGCTTTTAGTTTTTCCAAAAGATAGTATAAAAAAGAAGCATTCGCCAAGGACGAATGCTTCATATATATCTCAAAATTTTTATAAACCTATTATGCAAATACTGCCTGCACCTTATCTGCAGCTTCCTGAAACTCTACAGCACTCTGTACATCCAGGCCGCTATTGTCGATCAATTCTTTAGCAATATCAGCATTTGTTCCTTGTAAACGTACAATAATTGGTACTTTGATCGCGTCTCCCATATTTTTATAGGCATCTACAACACCCTGCGCCACCCGGTCACAACGAACGATTCCACCAAAAATATTGATCAAAATGGCTTTTACATTAGGATCCTTTAGAATAATTCTGAAAGCGGTTTCAACACGCTTCGCATCTGCTGTACCTCCTACATCCAGAAAGTTTGCCGGCTCTCCTCCTGCCTGCTTGATCAAATCCATAGTCGCCATGGCAAGACCAGCTCCATTCACCATACATCCAACATTTCCGTCAAGATCCACATAATTAAGACCTACTTCTTTAGCCTCAACCTCTATTGGGTTCTCCTCACGAATGTCACGCATATCTACATAATTTTTATGGCGGTATAATGCATTATCGTCTAAAGTTACTTTGGCATCTACAGCCATTATTTTATTATCACTGGTTTTTAAAACCGGGTTAATTTCAAATAATGAAGCATCAGATTCGACATATGCTTTATATAATGCCATTACAAACTTCACCATCTCCTTAAAAGCCATACCGCTTAATCCCAGGTTAAATGCAATTCGTCTTGCCTGAAATGGCAATAAACCAACCGATGGGTCTACTTCCTCGGTAAAAATCAGATGTGGCGTTTCTTCGGCAACCGCTTCAATATCCATTCCTCCTTCGGTAGAATACATGATCATATTGCGACCTGTAGTACGGTTTAACAGTACCGACATATAAAACTCGTCTGGCTCACTGTCTCCAGGATAATACACATCTTCGGCCACCAATACCTGGTGTACTTTCTTACCCTCGGCAGAAGTTTGGGGAGTGATCAAACTCATTCCTATGATCTGTTCGGCTATTTCTTCTACTTCTTTTAGATTTTTAGCAAGCTTTACGCCACCACCTTTTCCTCTTCCACCTGCATGAACCTGTGCTTTAATCACATGCCATCCTGTTCCGGTTTCGGTAGTAAGCTGTTTTGCTGCTGCTACAGCTTCGTTTGCATTTTGCGCAACAATACCGCGTTGAATGCGTACACCAAAGCTATTTAGTATTTCTTTACCCTGATATTCGTGTAAGTTCATAGTGTTTTATTTTGCCTTTTTTAAGGAGTCCCAAAAATAGGAAAAGCCAAGTTACTGTGCCAATGTTTTGTTGTAAAAAATTAGTGGTAATTACTACTGTTTATCAAAACCAAATGCAAACGTATCACATTTTAAAATCTTCAAAATCCAAAGGGTCAAAATTTTTAAAATAACCATTCATCATAATCACTTCTTTGGCCCTGTTCATCTCTCTCACCACGGGAATGGTAATCTTAAGGTGTCCGATAAGATAATTTAACCGCTCTAATTCGCTACGCAATTTTAACAAATGGTATTCCTGACTCAAGGCCAGACCCACTTTATGAGCAACCTGATAACTTATGAAAGGAATATCAAATACAGGAGGGTTATCTATTGTTAATTCAACATACAAAACAGCTATATTCTTAAGAAGTTCTTCCTGAAGCTCTTCGGCACTACTATCATTATCCTTCAGAAACTCTACCTCTGCTCCTGCATAAAGTTTACCGGGAAACTGCTGATAAAAATTCTTAATCTTAAAAATTCTTGTCCCAACACACACTACATCGCTCTCCCCGCCAGGATATTTTTTGGCTATTTTTTGTAGTTTTACCTCTGTCCCATATTCCAGTTTCTTATCAATATAGGCAGGTACTCCAAATAAAATATGCTCTTCCTCGCAATCACTGATTAATTGCTGATATCTTTCTTCAAAAATATGCAATGGAAGATGTTCACCGGGATAGACCACGATTTGTAAAGGAAAAAGAGGCAGCATTATTTTCTTTTAAAAATAAGCATAAACATCCTTTATAGCACTTAAACACACGTTAAAAAAGCATGAGGTTTTAATTTTTGAATGAATATGATCATTATCTGCGATAGAATTAATAATTTCGTAGGCTTAAATTGTGACACGATGGAAAATAGAAATTTATTAGCAATCGCAAAAGAGTTTGGGAGTCCGGTTTATGTATATGACTCCTCAAAAATTATTTCACAATACGACCGCCTTTCTAATGCATTTAAAAAGGTCAAACGAGTAAAATTTAATTATGCAGTCAAAGCACTGTCTAATCCTGCTATTTTAAAACTAATGAATTCATTGGGAGCAGGACTGGACACGGTTTCCATACAAGAAGTAGAACTGGGATTATTAGCCGGCATACCACCTGAAAACATTATTTTTACTCCAAATGGTGTTTCTTTGGAAGAAATAGAAAAGGTTTCTGCCATGGGGGTACAGATCAATATTGATAATCTTTCGATTTTAGAGCAATTTGGCACAAAACATCCCAAGGTTCCGGTTTGTATACGTATTAACCCACATGTGTTAGCCGGCGGAAACAGCAAAATATCGGTTGGACATATAGATAGCAAATTTGGTATCTCTATTCATCAGATCCCACATATTCTTAGAATTGTAGAAAATACAAATATGAATATTAACGGAATCCATATGCATACCGGAAGTGATATTCTTGATATCGAAGTATTTTTATATGCCAGCGAGATACTGTTTGAAACTGCTAAAAACTTTAAGGATCTTGATTTTATAGATTTTGGCAGTGGATTTAAAGTACCATACAAAGAAGGGGATATAGAAACCAATATCGAGGAGTTTGGCGAAAAACTCACCAAGCGTTTTAATACGTTCTGTAAGGAATATGGAAAAGAGCTTACCTTAGGTTTTGAACCGGGTAAGTTTCTGGTAAGTGAAGCAGGGTATTTTCTTGCAAAGGTGAATGTGGTAAAACAAACCACATCTACTGTTTTTGCCGGAATTGATAGTGGCTTTAATCACTTGATCAGGCCTATGTTCTATGGTTCACATCATGAAATTGTAAATGTTTCCAACCCCGAAGGAAGAGAGCGTTTTTATTCGGTAGTAGGGTATATATGTGAAACGGATACGTTTGCTACCAACAGAAGAATTGCCGAAATCACCGAAGGTGATATTATTGCTTTTAAAAATGCCGGAGCCTATTGTTTTTCGATGGCCAGTAACTATAATTCGAGATTTCGTCCGGCAGAGGTATTATGGCATAACGGGAAGGCTCATCTGATTCGCAAGCGTGAAATTTTTGAAGACCTTACCAAAAATCTGGTAGCTATAGATATATTCTCTAAGGTTACTGATACAGTGTCTTGATTGGATTATCTAAGAATATATTATAATGCGTCAGATATATTCTGACGCATTTTTTATTGTACTTAAGATGAGTTTTTCATTGTTTTATTCCAGGTTGCAGGATAGAGAACCCTTCTTTTTCCTTGGCTTCATCAACCATTCTTTTTACATCGGAAAGAAGTGCTTTAGCATCATAAATAATTCCATCCTTAATGGTATATTTTACACCCCCAACACGCACCACTTCATTATCATCGGTTAACCGAATAGCTCCGGTACCGTATAAGACTTTAAGGTTTTTCAATGGATTTTGATCGACTACCACAAAATCGGCAAGCTTCCCCACTTCCACAGATCCAATCTTATCTGAAGCTCCTAAGGCCTCGGCACCATTTAAGGTAGCAGCTCTAATCACTTCCAGCGGATGAAAACCGGCTTCTCTTAACAGCTCCAATTCTCTTACATAGGCAAAACCATATAACTGAAAAATAAATCCGGAGTCAGAACCTGCGGTGACACGTCCTCCCCGATTTTTATATTCATTAATAAAGGTCATCCACAGGCGATAATTTTCTTTCCAGGCAACTTCTTGCTCTGTACCCCAATCATGCCAATATGAGCCATGTGAAATTTTGCTGGGCTGATAGAAACGCCATAGCGAAGGCAATGTATAGGTCTCGTGCCACTCGGCCCTGCGTGCTCTTTGCAAATCCCTACTCGCTTCATAAATATTAAAGGTTGGATCGAGGGTGAAGTCGAGTTCTAAAAGTTCGCTCATCACTTTATTCCAATGTTCTGAATATGGTTTTGCTGCTTGTTTCCATAATTTTCCGGCTTCTTCAAAACGGTGCTGCTCATTTTGATAATTATAATCCAGCGGATACTGCTGTACGGTTTTATCTTCAAACAATGCTTCTGGTAACCCATACCAATGCTCCATAGAGGTGAGTCCTGCTCTGGCTGAATTCAAAACATTCCAGCGAGCTACATCTGTCTGCGCATGATGACAAGCAGAACGCAATCCCAATTTTTTATTCTCGTCTATCGCTGCAGCCATAATTTCTGGTGCCGCACCAAAGAACTTTATTCCATCGGCTCCTTTGTTGGCATTTTCCCGAACCCAGTTTCTAGCCATTTCCGGAGTACTTATAGGTTGCTTACTCCCTTGACCAAAACCTGTATAGGCAAAAATTCGCGGGGCAACGATTTCATTTTTCTCACTTGACCTTTTTAATTTCATTGTCCAGTCTATACCTCTTCCACTTGGTTCTCTCACAGTGGTGACTCCATGCGCCATCCATAATTTAAAAACATAATCTGAATCGGCTCCTTGCGATACCCCACCAATATGCCCATGCATATCGACAAAACCGGGAAGTATGTACATCCCTTTGGCGTTAATCTCCTTGCCATCAGATTTTAGCGACGGACGTCTGCTACTATCAATAGGAACTCCGGGATATCCCACAACCACAATATCTTTGATTACATTTTTTTCTACAACAATATCTACGGGACCTCGAGGGGGAGCTCCGTTACCGTTAATCAATGTCGCTCCTCTTATGATTAATTGAGAAAAAGGCCCTTCACCAAAGCCTTGTGCATAGGTTTGCAAATGTAGTGTAGTACAAAAAATAAGCAATCCGATGGTTAGTTTATTAATATTCATAAAGCTGTAAGTTTATTCCAAAATACAAATTCCTCAATAACCTGGGAGTTTTCTAACAAAACTTTAAACAAACGCTAAGCATTCTAAGCAAAAAATACATTGTCATTCAGTGGTTTAACTATTTTTAAGATACATTTTCCTTATTTTTAGTATTCTCTTAATCAAATCATTTTAATCATGGAAAAGTTACAATGGAATTCGTTTACCAAAAAGATATATATTCATACTTCTATTGAAAAGCTGTATGATCTATGGGCAACCACAAATGGGATTACTTCCTGGTTTTTAAAAGAGGCTGAGTACAAAAGTCAAGAAGGTACCACCAGAAAACCATCTGAGTATATCCAAAAAGGAGACACCTACACATGGCAGTGGCACAACTGGGATGGAAAAGAGGAAGGAAAAGTACTGGAAGCCAATGGAAAAGACCATATAGAAATCTCCTTCGATTCTTCGAAGGTATCTGTATCACTGGAGAAAAAAAATAATGTAACCATTGTAATCTTAACGCAGTTTGATATACCTGTCGATGAAGAAAGTAAATTAAGAGTTTATTATGGTTGCAGTAACGGCTGGACATTTTGGCTTGCCAATCTAAAAGCCTTTGTAGAGCATGGTATTTTATTAAATGAGACTGAGATCAATCTTCGGGAAAATGAGCTTGCCGGTTATGAGTTTGTGAATATGTAATACCAAATAAACCATAAAATGCGATATTGAAAATTTAGATTAATTTTCGCTAATTCAAGGCATAAAATTTTGGCATAACCATAGTTATGGTTAAATTTTATAACGCTGAAGTAGTAGAAAAGAATATGAATTTTATGTTGTATTTTATGGTTTATTTGGTATAATCACAGATTTCTAATATTTCTAACCAAATATTCTAATCCATTAAGTTTTAATTCGTATACAGTTTGTAATTGTTGTCCCAAAAGGCCTTTCGGGAATCCTTTATTATGATACCATACAATGTAATATTCTGGGAGATCTATAAGGTATCTGTCTTTATATTTGCCAAAAGGCATTTTGGCATGGGCTAGTTTTATTAAAAAATCCTTTTGAAGTTGGATTTCCATTGATTGATTAAGAGAAGGTTATTCTTTGAAATCCCGGTAGTACCACATTAAGGTTTCTACTTTTTTTTCCCATTTTTTTTGAGCTTCTTTATTTTTTGAATGATCTGTCTCCTCGTCATATCGCTCCTGCATATTAATTCTCATTCTTTCTACCAGCTTATACATTTTATTTAGATCTCTTCTGATATTTTTTCCGGATTTATATTCTTTCAATCTTTTTCGCATGATCCTTGCATGCAATTCTGAAATATCAAAATGTAATTGTTCATGAGAGAGAAGATAGTCTGACATTTGTCCTCGTTTCACCCAAGACATAGATGGATAACAAAAACTGTCTACCTGGTAATTTAATTCGATATCCCCCTTATCTTTACCATAAGACCATTGATAGGTAATCCCGGTATTTACTGCAGAGTCGAAAGCACTACTTTCATCAGGTTTCCCTCTAAAATCTGACCAATCCAACTTACTTTTTTCTGTATACGAAAACTTGCCTACATAACCATTATTGTTGGTAAAAATCAAAAATAAAATAATAGTAAAGTATTTAATCATAATTGCAAACAATTATGCCCAACCAAAAGTTACATTTTTCTCTATTTTAAGATGCTACAGGGAACACAATATGGGGCAAATATTGCTAGCTTTTCTTAAAAACAGCTCTTTTTTGCTTCTAAAGATACATGTATTTTTAAACTATACATAATTTCCAGAAGCTAACCTGGATAATTTTTCCTTTGTTTTTCTTAATATTTTCTTTCAATCAATTATAATGCCAAGGAATTCAATTCAAGTGATAAAACCACAAAAAAAGAGATAACCCTAACAATATCAAAGATATAGAAAAATCCTTTTTTAATCTATCAATATGTATTTTTATTTAGTAATGTGATTTAGACTTTTTTCAGACAATTGAAAAAAGTCTAAATCACTTCAGTATTAAATCCCCCAACATTAATACTAATCATTTTACATTCGATTTTCTGATAATTTTCTTCTATGTTATTTAAAACAATTCCTCTATCAAAAAAACAAAAATAATAAAAAATACTTTACTCTACTACAGTCAATTTTAAATCGTCATCAAATTTAATAAGATAGACGGCATTATTATAATATCCTCCCATAGGTTTTTTGGTATAGCTAAATTTGTTCTCTACATACTCTGTGATCCCTTCAAATGAAGCTGCATGGTATAGATCATCGGCAGTACCTAATCGCATTAGAATATCATAGGTAATATCAAATCCACGTATTGCCCAATTATTCGGATCGACCCCATATTGTTTCTTATATCTTTTAACAAAAGGAGTTATCACTTTTTCCTCTTTAGTATCATTGTTGTTATCAAATTCTTTATCGACTGAAGGATAATGCATATGCAGCTTTGATAAATGTTCATTTTTTATATTATCATTATCAAACGCATTATTCTTATCGGTGGTAAACAAGGTAATTTTATGACTTTCTGATTTTGCATTTAATAATGGAATAACATTACTAATCATTGCTACATCATCTGATTCGAGAAACACCCAATTTGGTTTATTGTTATCCAAAACTTTATTAAGACGAACTTCATACAGATAATTACCTTCTTCAATTTTGGCAATTTTGGCGTCAGGGAATTTGGCAATCAATTTTTCTTTAATTTCTTCGTATTTTTTTCCCTGCTGCACTATAATTATCATATTCTTATCTGTGGAATCTTTTTCAACAAAAGATATCATCCTGTCCTGAAGCATCATATTTGTAGGCCTGGTCTGAAAGAAATTGTCATATACCTTAGATTCTTTTCTTGAAGCTGGAGAAAAGATGGGTGTATTATATTTTTTCAGGGCTGCTGCTACCATTTCTAAATTTGTTTGATATAATGGTCCAATTACTGCATCAGTTTTATCAAAATCGTTTTCCTCTATTAATTTTTTAATTAATTTTCTGTTGTTATTCTTTTGGGTATCAAAAACATTAAGTTCTGTGGTAATCCCTTTGGTTCTTGCAGAGTCTACTGCTATCAAAATGCCACTATAAAGATCTAAAGCTATCCTAAGAGGTTGTTTATTTTTAAGATATTCTTCTGTCCCTTTTCTAGCATTAAAATCCAGTGTATCCAGGCTAAAAGGCAACATTACTGCTACCTTCTTTGGAGCAAAGTTGTAGAGGTTTTTTTCTAAATTGATATACTTTCCTTCTGTACCCAGATCTATGGTTAATGTGTCTTTTGGTATAGTAATTACCATACCTGCCTTTAGCCCGTCTATTAAATAAGGGTTCATTTTAAACAATGAATCAGAAGAGATTCCTGTTCGTTGTAAAATCCTGAAAATAGTCTCTTTCGGTTTTACTTCATATAATTCAAAACCGGGTTGTATCGAATCTTTTAAGGGCACAAAAATAGTAGTAGGTACCGTAATCTGCATCCCTATAGGAAAATCAGGATTCATTCCCGGGTTAAGTTGTTCCAGCTCTTTTATAGTGACCCCATGTCTTCTTGCAATACCGTATTTGGTATCTTTTGGCTTTATTGTATACCTGGTAGTAATTGTTAATCTGTTTTCCAGAGTATCTTTAACTGTCTCTGTAGGAATAAATCCTTTGGCATATACAGGTATCCTAATTTTATCTTTCTTCTTGATCTGCTCAGAGTACAGTCTTTTGTTATGCTTTTTTATATCTTCAACAGTAATATTATACTTTTTTGCAATGCCGTATAACGTTTCTTTACGTTTCACCTTATGAGTGATAAAACGAATGATTTCTGGTCCTTCTGAAATAACTTTTAAGCTATCAAGCACAGCATCCTTATCTCCCGATAATTCGCCATCAATAGCAGTAGCGTCTTTTTTCTCGACTTTACCTACATTAAGAATCTGCCCTATATTAATACCATTAATCGCTTCAGGATTAAGTATGTAAATAGTTTCGGTGGTGATATTATATTTTTTGGAAAGGCTATACACAGTATCTCCTTTTTCTACAACATGGGTTTTGTATTCCTGATCATTTACTATAGGAATCGCTAAGATCTCTCCCTCTTTGATTCCATCCTTTGCGGTCGGGTTAATCTTATAGATAGCCTCTGGAGTAGTATTATAGCGTTTGGCTATGCGGTATACATTTTCTCCTTTGGCCACTGTATGACTCTTGTATTGTTGTGCAAAGGCAGTATTTGCCATCATACACAATAAAAAGAATAATAAAAACTTTTTCATCTAGTTTACATTTTTTAATTCCCCTGACTCTCCAAAAACACAACTTAGCACAACCCAACCCTTTATTCCCATTCTATGGTAGCTGGAGGTTTAGAACTAATATCATATACTACTCTATTAACGCCTTTTACTCTGTTTATTATTGTATTGGAGGTTTTTTGTAAAAATTCGTATGGCAGATTTACCCAATCTGCTGTCATTCCATCGGTGCTTTCTACGGCTCTTAATGCTACACAATTCTCATATGTGCGTTCATCTCCCATTACTCCCACACTTTGCACTGGTAACAAAATTGCTCCTGCCTGCCATACTTTATCATACAGTCCGTTTTCTTTTAATCCGTTAATAAATATAGCATCTACTTCTTGCAAAATAGCCACTTTTTCCCGGGTAATATCACCTAATATCCTAATAGCCAGGCCAGGCCCCGGAAACGGGTGTCTTCCTAATAGCTCGGAAATTAATCCCATAGAAGCGCCAACTCTTCGTACTTCGTCTTTAAACAGCATATTAAGCGGTTCTATGACTTTCAGCTTCATAAAATCTGGCAAACCGCCTACATTGTGATGCGATTTGATGGTTGCCGAAGGCCCATTTACCGAGATAGACTCGATAACATCGGGGTAAATAGTACCTTGCCCTAACCACTTTACATCTTCTATCTTATGGGCTTCATCATCAAAAACCTCGATAAATACCCTTCCTATTGTCTTTCTCTTTCCTTCGGGATCGCTTTCTCCTGCAAGCGCATCCAAAAAACGTGCCGAAGCATCTACTCCTTTTACATTGAGCCCCATGCCCTCATATCGTTTCAACACCGTAGAAAACTCATTTTTGCGAAGTAATCCGTTATTTACAAAAATACAATGCAGGTTCTTTCCTATCGCTTTATGCAGCAGTACCGCAGCTACGGTAGAATCTACCCCACCACTTAGTCCCAGAACCACTTTATCTTCCCCTATTTTCTCTTTTAATTCTTCTACTGTAGTGTCTACAAAAGAATCTGGAGTCCAATCTGGTTGTATATTGGCTATTTTTATGAGGAAATTCTCCAGTAACTTCTTTCCGTCGGTAGTGTGATATACTTCTGGATGAAATTGAATTGCATAGGTTTCTTCATTTTTAATCTTATAGGATGCGTTCATAACATCATTGGTACTTGCTAGTAAAACAGCACCTGCCGGAAGCACCTTAATTGTGTCACTATGACTCATCCATACTTGTGAACCTATCGAAATGTCTTCAAAAAATACTTCTCCTTCTTCTATAAAAGATAGATTTGCCCTGCCATACTCACGGGTATTGGATGGTGCCACTTCTCCCCCACCGAAATGAGCCAGGTATTGCGCTCCATAACAAACTCCCAGCAATGGTTTTTTACTCCGAATCTCTGATAAATCGGGATGAGGAGCATCTTCTCCTCTTACCGAAAAAGGTGATCCTGAAAGGATCACTGCTTTAAAATCTGATAAATTATCGGGTAATTTATGATAAGGATGAATCTCGCAATAGATATTTAACTCTCTAACTCTTCGTGCAATAAGTTGTGTGTATTGCGACCCAAAATCTAAAATAAGTACATTGTTGTTTTGCATAGGCAAAAATAAAATTAAATTTCTACCCCCAAAATCCTAAATCGGATAATTTTCAACAAGTGTGTAAATTTTACAATTTCTATACCTGTATAAGTAATAATGGGTATTAAACCGGAAAATTCATATTTTGTGCTTTAGCGTTATTTATAACTACATCCTGAATCATTCAGTACAGGTCTAACAGATTCGGGTTTCTAATCATTTTAATCATGTTTTTTGAAATATCCCTTGATTTTTAACATTGAACTCGTCTTGACTTTTTAATCAACAAGTAATTACCATTACAAAACACGTATTTACCCCCAATTTATATTTCCAGTGTTTATGGTCTTTTATTTTCTTCTTAACAACCTCAATTTTGGGGTATCGATCATAGATGGATTTTACAAAGCGCAAAAAAACTAACATTTACATCGAAGAAATCAAATCATTTAACTGTAAAAATACATTATGAAAACTCAAACAATGATATTAAAAATACTGGTTTTTATAGTATATATCACATATGGGTGTAGCAAAGATGATGGAGATAACTTACCACCTTCAGGTACAGGATTAGAACAACTTCCTGGTATAGATTTAAAAGAATTTGAAATCGACGAAGGGGAAATAGGTATAAGTATTAGTGCACGGAGTATTGCCAGAAAAGGCTATAAGCCTACAACAGCAGATATAACAGTAACTGCTACTACAGGTGAGTATAGCCAGAAGATTCTTTTTGATGCTTTCAACAATATTGCCAATTTATCCTTTAAAAACGAAGATCTTTCTGATGAAGCCAAGGCTGAACTTAAAAACGGAGTTGGTATTGTAGTAAACGTTTTGGATAGGGATGATACTATTATTGCTACTAAAACTATTTCAAAAATTTCTTTCACCCCAAGCCCATCAGAAGAAGAAATTTCTGCCGATGACCTTGAAGATTTATATGCCAGAGTACATATTCGGGAAGATGTCAAGTATTATACACAAATTGTTACGAGCAATGATGATCAAATTTATGGAGCACCTAATTCCTTATTATTTACTAATACCATTCTTTTAAATACCCCTATCGTAGTTAGCAAGCTATCGAACCTCGATTATACTTCTGAAAGCACAGAACGATTTACTACCTATCGCTTTTCAGAAGTTCCTGGTGAAGAAGGCGTGTTCACGATTTCTGTGCATAATGAAGCTGATATACATTATCTATATATTGTTCCGGCCAATTCAGAACTTCGAATTCAAAGTAAAGCCAATCTCATTAGAAATGGAGGTAATAATACAGGTACACCACCTAATTATAAATTCAAAATAGAAAAAGCTGAAGCAGGGCTATATACGATAACACCAACTTTTACCGGAAATCCCTTGGCACTAATAGGAGATCGTCTTAATGCAGGAAATAATGGTTTAGATCCTGCTTATTTTAGGGTTTTATCTTTTGATATTGATTGGGACATACAGCCGGTAGTATCAAAATTTATGCGGCCTATATTGCCTCCTTCGGGAACATCTGAAGCCTATAACAGCACCCTAAGAAATTGTAGTAGTGGTGCTCTGGAACAAACCGTGGGAAGGTCAGAATCCCTGGAAACAAAGGAAATATTGGGTTGGGAAGAATCGATGTCGGTAAGTACCAGTAAGGATTATTCGGTTTCTTTAACTATTGAGGCAGAAGTCTCTACCAAGTTCTTTGGCGCAGGAGGATCTGTAAAAAGCGCTGTAACCGGAAGCTATGCTTTTAACAAATCAAAAACCAGCACCAGCACCAGGTCGGGAGCTTTTGAAGAAACACGATCTACAGAAATCTCAACAGAACGCACACAGCAGGTACCGCCAAAAACTGCTATTACTGTGGCCGATATATACCAAACTTATGAAAATGTAAAAATCCCATACGTTCAGCGTTTTAGAATAAGAGGAACTTACCAGGAAAATAATGAAGTATTAACAGGAGGAGAAATAACCACGCAATTTGCTTTTAATAGTTTTACCGGAGTAATAACCGATGTGCAAAATGACTATATTGAAGTTACTGTAAGAGGTACTAATGTCATAAACAGACTAATTGAAACCGAAACAATTTCCCGAGATATTGAAGGAGCCTGTAGTAATTGATAAAAACAAAGCAGAAATCAGTATTGAAAAAGATTGGGTTTGTAAAACAAATCATACTTTTAAGAAGCCTCTCTTTTTACAAGTATATTGTGCTTATGTTACGTTAAAAAATATAAAGATCAATCTTTACTTTTATATATTTGAGATGACCAATGTAGTATTCAAAATGTTTACCAGAGTTCAAACTCTTATGAGCTCTGTGATTGCTTCAACAAAAAGAAAAACATCAAAGAATACCTTCTTTTTTAATTACACACTGTCGAGTATAATTAAAGAAAATGTAACTTATGAGGTGTATATCGCGAAAAATTTGTCAAAATGCAAGCTGCACCCTCACACACTGATTTATAAAAAAATAGTGTGCTGTATTGAAACCAAAACCAAACAACCATACCCATGAAATCTTTTTTAAAATTACCTCTGCTACTTTCCGTTTTTTTTTTCTGCAATTCGATGATTGCTCAAAACCAGCAAAAAACAGATAGTATTCTTTCTCTCATTAAAAATTCTGATAACGATACTATAAAAGCCAGTAATTATATAGCGTTAACTAATCTTACATTGTATAACAATCCAACTCTGGCAAAAAATTATATTGAAAATTCATTACGATTATATAAGAAAACAAATAATAAAAAAGGGTTAGCAAATAGTTATTATACCAAGGCGGATTATTTTAGATCACAAACTCAATATGATTCAACTCATTATTATTATAATCAGGCATTGAATACTTCTTTAAGTATAGGTGATACGCTAAGTGCCGCCATCACACGTCATCGAATAGGTGCTCAATACATTATTGATGGTAAGTTAGATGACTGTTTAAAGATTATGGATATGAATATTCCTATTTTTGAGCGGTATAATGACTCCATCAGTCTTGGTAATGTTTACCTAATAAAGGCCCAGGTAGCCGATATGCGTGGTTATACTAATATTGCTTTAAAAGAAAATTTAAAAGCGTTAAAAATTCATCAAAATGCAAATGCAAAGTCAAGAATTGCAATGGGTTTTTTTATAATGGGGTCAGTTTATTTAGATATGAAACAACATGAGAAAGCTCTTGAGTTTTTTATAAAAAACTATAAGCTGCATGATGAATTAGGGAACGATCTTCCAAAAGCACAGACGTTGAACTATATTGGAAAATGTTATTCATATCTTAATCTTCTTGATTTGGCAGAAGAAAACTTTCAGAAAGGTCTTCAATTATCTGAGAAATTAGGCTATAAAGCCAATATAGCTCGATCTTATGTTAGTATTGGGTACAATTACTTTAAAGCTAAGGATTATGACAAGGCTATCGAAAATTTACAAAAGGGAGGTGCACTATGGAGAGCCCTTAATTCACCATACGATGAAGCAGATGCTCTTGTTTATTTGGGTGAAATATTTATGGATAAAAATAATTATGCTAAAGCGATAGATTACTTTAATCAAAGTATCACAGTAATTGATACTATTGATTCACCATATACATTAAAAAGGGTCTACAAAAACCGATCTATAGCTTTTGAAAAACTGGGAAAATTTAAAGCTGCCCTTTATGACCATCAAAAAAGTAAAACATTTAGTGATACCATTTTTAATATTGAACGTACCAGGGCAGTAGAAGAATTAAATACACTTTACGAAACCGAAAAAAAAGAGCAAGAGATCGTATTGCAACAAAATGAGATCGAACTACTGGAACAAAAGGCTAAAGTAAATGATCTGCAGCGTCTCTTGTTGGGGTCTGGATTTATATTATTTGTGATCACTTTTGGATTGGTATGGTACAGTTTACGACAAAAAGTAAAACGCAACCGTTTGGAGAAGGAAAAGCTAAGCATTGCATTAGAGTACAAAAAGAAAGAACTCACAACCCATGCTCTTCATATAGCCAAAAAAAATGAGGTATTAGATAATTTAAAACAAAAAGCAGAAGAACTACAATGTTTAGAAAATACTTCTAAAGGTTACCAACAACTTATCAGAACTATCAATTTTAACCTCAAAGATGATAACCACTGGGAAAATTTTGCCAGATACTTTGAAGAGGTACATAAAGATTTTAACACCAATATCAAGCAACAATTTCCTGATGTAACACCAAATGAACTACGTTTAATAGCATTATTAAAAATGAATCTTTCCTCAAAAGAGATAGCAAATATTCTTAGCATTTCTGCTGATGGGGTTAAGAAAGCCCGTCAGCGCTTAAGAAAAAAAATGCAATTATCGCCAAAAGATTCATTAGAAACCTCCATTTTAGAAATTTGACTCTATCACACCTGGTTCTTTAAAAAATCTTTTAATTATATCATTATGTAGGCTGTACCCTTTTTGTCCCCCCTTCACATTTTCTATAATCACACTCCTTGTTATAAGTTTGTTCTTTCATTAAACCAACAACAGGTTTTGTAATAATCTGCCCGATCAAAGGGGGATGAACTATCGGGCAGATCTTACAAAATGATCATAAATAAACCACAAAACAATTGTATAATATGAAAATTCTAAGCAGAAAAAAACTACAACAAAATAAAAGTCTATTACAAGCTGCTTTTATTATAGTACTTACAATTTTTCTATTTGTATTATTTGCTACGTAAGCATTGATGAAAGGGACGTAGAAATTATCTCTGGATCAAATTCAAAGAATCCAGCAAATACAAAAATATCAATGTTGGGAGGAAAACTTGAATACTTCTTATAATACAAAAAAACAGATACTCTTTCTATAGCTGAATCTACAGGTGAGCTTATTATAATACTGATAAACAGTGACTTCTAAAAAATATTTCACGCCCTTAAAACTTTAACTACTTATCATGTTTATAAAACTCTTTCTTAAAACACTACTCATTCTTTCAGTTATTTTTTACGGTAATACATTAATTGCACAAAATCAACAAAAAGTAGATAGCTTACTTCAGATTATTCGACATAAAAGCACGCATGATACTACTAAGATAAAAGCCTATAATGATCTTGGTTTCCAATATGCTCCTGCAAATCCCAGATTATCTAAATCATACATTTACAAAGCATTACATCTATCAACACAAATCAAAAGTGAAAGAGGAATGGCTGGAGCACATAATTGTTTAGGGATCGTTCACTATTATCAAAAAGAATACGACACTGCACTAGTACGTTTTAAAAAAGCGCTGGACATTAACAAAAAGTTGGGGCATCAATGGGGTCAGGCTTCTGCATTGCATCAGATTGGTGTCATATATAACTCATTAAATCAATATGACGATGCGATACAAAGTTTTCGACAGGCTGGTGAAATATTCTTAAAGACAAACGATTCTATCTCCTATGCCAAAACGATAGAAAACATTGGGGTTTCATATAATCGTATGGGACATAGTCAAAAAGCTATTGAGCATTTTCTGAAAGCCATACAGCAATATGAAAAAATCAATAATGATGCAGGAATACACAGGGTCTATTATCAACTAAGCTCTATTTTAATTAAACAGAAAGAGTACCAAAGAGCATTAAATTATTTAACAAAAGTACTATCCAAAGAAGAAGCAAATAGTGAAAAGCATAATTTAGGAAGTATTTTACACGATATCGGAGTTTGTTATATGGGACTCAAAGAATATAACAAAGCCCTAACCTATTTACTCAAAGCTTTAGAACATAAGAAAGCATCTGGCAATGTTAAGAGAATTGCATTCACACAATCTGTTATAGGATCTAATTATTATAAAATGGGAGCATATACCGATGCGCTTATGTATCAACAAGAAGCCTTAAAAAATTATGTAGCTGTAGGAGATCTTAGTAGAAAAGTATTTACCCATAACGAAATTGCAAAATGTTACATCCAACTTAAAGATATTCCTAAGGCACAAACACATGTAAACAAGGCCTTATCTTTCGCAAAAAGCATCAATGACCTAGTAGGCAAAAAAGAAGCTAATTGCATCCTGGCTACTATTGCAGAACAAGAGAACAAAAATACAAAAGCATTACAATTCTATAAGACCTATGTACAATTAAAAGACTCTATAAACACACTGGAAAATAAAAAACAAGTACAAGAACTCCATATCGTTTATGAAACCAATAAAAAAGAACAACAAATCATTTCACAAAAGAATGAGATTGGGTTATTAGAACAAAAAGCAAAAGTAACCAAGCTGCGACAAATCTTCCTGATATCTGGGTTTGTACTCATAGTCATTATATTTGGTTTGATATGGTATGGTTTACATCAAAAAACAAAACGAACCCGCCTGGAAAAAGAGACATTACACAAAGAACTGGATTATAAAAAGAAAGAACTCACCACCCATGCACTTCATTTGGCAAAGAAAAATGAGGTGCTGGATAATCTAAAACGAAAAGCAGAAGGATTGCAATGTTTAGAAAATGTTTCTAATGGCTATCGGCAACTTATTCGTACCATTGACCTTGATCTTAAAGACGATAATCATTGGGAAAATTTTGCCAAGTATTTTGAAGAAGTTCACAAAGATTTTAATGCCAAAATCAAACAACAATTTCCTAATGTAACCCCCAATGAATTACGCTTAATGGCTTTGCTAAAAATGAATCTTTCCTCAAAAGAAATGGCCAATATTTTAAATATTTCTACAGAAGGAGTCAAAAAAGCACGATACAGACTTCGAAAAAAACTGAGTGTCACTTCTGATGAGTCTATAGAAAACATCATATTAAAAATATAAAAGGTCAAACACTTATACCTATTGTGTGTTTTAGAATTATGAAGTAAAAAGCATCAATGTATCCGACTTCGGGTAGATTTGCATGTTTTTTTGCAATAAAGTAAAGAAAAATACCCCCCTGTCTGTCGGCTGGTATTAAGAATAACCTTTTAATATAAAATGCACAATGGTTCATTTAGACCTTTCTATAGTACACTATAACCATAGTGTCCGCCTATTGTCCTTTTACGGTTTTATATAATAATATCAAATTATTTCCTTCATATATTCTTACTACGTATGTTCGTGCTTCCTTTTATAACAAAGAGAAAACAGGCTGTCCAATCTTTGTCTACTCGTCATTTTTTCATATTACAATCACATCCTTTAGGTTTGCCCTGTCATTAGGTTGACAACATTTTATTTTGAAGTAATCTGTCTCAGAGGGCTGCAGACCAAATCAGGCAGATTTCAAAAAAATGTTTCGATGAAAGTAACGCTCTAATTTTTTTATGTATGAAAACAACTAATAAATTTATAATTTATAAGACGAATATTACTCTTTGTATGTGCAGGGCTTATTGTAGCCTGTAGCAAAGATGATGAAATTATTAATCCCGATGTAGCGGGAGCAAAAACATTTTAGTGATGGTAGACGCAGCTCAGAACCCGAAGGCTTCAACCAGCAATCTTTTAAAAATAATCTTTATCCTCCTGGTCCTCATGGCATTGATGCCGCAGTAAGATTAACTAATGTGCATGCTAATCATGATTTTCAATTATACTTTTTTGATCAGGGAAGAAAAGCTGCAAGTCTACTCAATTACGACTCGTGGGTACTACGTAGAGGAGAAGCTAGCAACAGCGACGAGATCTATCCAGGCAAGCCCGGAGGTCCTTGTTTTAAAAAGGTTGGAGCGGCTATGAATGTAACAAATAATACTAGTATTTTTAACCTGGTCTTCTTTAATTATAAAGGAGATCGAATGAAAATCTATGATCAACAACAAGAACGATGATATGGTTCCTGGGGAATTAACTAAGCATAAAATGCAAACTCGACTTAGCTAAAGATGCTATATAACAATATCTCTTACCCCATGAGAGATTGTAAAGCTTCTTTACGGGTTATGTAAACATCTGTCATGCCATTGACGGATGTTTTTTTTGATACTCTCTTACCAAATTGATTACTTTACACAGTAGAAAGCGGTTATAATGCGCATGCCCTTTCTTGAATTGATACTATCAATCTATCTTCTGCTATAAGAGTAAAGAACTTAAACTGATGTTTGTTCTCAATTATTCATGATAAAAACCTCTATACACACTAGTCCAAAAGGATAAAATCAAAAGGTTAACTATCAATTATTTAGTAGGAACCTCCAATTATTTACACAGGTGTCCTCCTTTTGTCTACCCCTTATTTTTCTTCATTGATTATAGATCCTATAGCTTTATGATATCAATCAAAATTGATAGTATTTGTTTACTATATACTATTTAATTTAAAGAAGGTATATACACTAAACACAACATACAAATAGTACCTATGAATCATAAAGCCATTTTTAATGAATAGGAAAAATATAAACCACTGGCATTTTAAAATACTTCAATAACACAAACTCAAAAATTAATAGTAAAAACCCCACAAATTATGAAATCAAAAATAGATAGAAGGCGTTTTTTAGGCATGTCTGCATTAGGGTCTGCTTCTTTATTAGGTCTTACAACCATCAATTTACTTTCTTGTGAGAAAGAGGGCGATTTCGACCCAAAATCCTTATCTGATGATCTACAATCATTTGATACCATCATCATCGGTACAGGATATGGCGGAGCCGTTTCGGCACTACGCCTGGGAGAAGCCGGCATAAAAACATTAATGATAGAAATGGGCCAGTTATGGGATACCCCGGGAGAAGACGGAAAAATATTTAGCAAGGTAACAGATCCCGATAAACGGTCTATGTGGTTTAAGGAGAAGACAGAAGCTCCTATTAGTAAATTTTTAGGATTAGATATCGTAAACAGGCCCATCCCAAAATATGCAGGGGTTTTAGACAGGGTTAATTTTGATAATATGTCTGTTTATGTGGGGCGAGGTGTAGGTGGTGGTTCTTTGGCCAATGGAGGAATGGCTGTACAACCACCTATGTCTTACTTTGAAGAAATTCTTCCTCAAGTAGATGCCAGCGAAATGTATGGTACATATTTCCCCAGGGCCAATCAAATGTTACGAGTAAATCTTATTCCCGATAGCTTATTGGAAGATTCTGATTACTACAAATTTTCACGAGTAGGAAGAAAAAATGCTGAAAAAGCAGGATATTCTTCTGTAACAGTACCTAATGTATATGATTTCCAGTATATGCAACAGGAGGAAGAAGGAACTGTAGAAAAATCTGCATTCGACGGAGAAGTTATCTATGGTAACAATCATGGAAAAAGCAGCCTGGACAAAACCTATATCCCCGAGGCAATCGGCACTGGTAATGTAACTCTCAAAGTCTTGCACCGTGTAGATGAAATCTCCAGAACACCAGAAGGGAAATATTCCTTAACCGTTGTAGAAATCGATCCTGAAGGAGCTGTGAAAAATACGATGATCATTGAATGTACACATCTCATTCTCGGAGCAGGATCTGTGGGCACCACTCAATTATTGGTCAAAGCAAGAGAAAAAGGAACTTTACCCAATTTGAATGATAGAATAGGAACAAACTGGGGAACCAATGGCAATATTATGGTGGCACGTGCTAACCACGGATGGGATAAAACAGGAGTTAAACAATCTACTATTCCTACTTTGGCAATTGATGCCTGGGACGATCCAAATTATCCCTGTTTTGCCGAGATAGCCCCTATGCCATCAGGAATCGAAACCTGGATAAGCCTGTATCTGGCTATTACCAAAAATCCCGAACGTGGTTATTTTCAGTATAACCCTGCTACTGATACCTCAGAACTCATATGGGGCCCAAATCAAAATGATCCTTCTGTAGCAGCTGTAAAGCATATGTTTGATAGGATCAATAGGTCGAATGGCACTATCTACAGATATGATTTATTTGATGACAATAAGGTCTTTGCAGATTACTTTACCTATCATCCTCTAGGAGGCTGTGTCCTGGGAGGAGCTACCGATCTTTATGGCAGGGTACATGGATATGAGAATCTTTATATTAATGATGGCTCGTTGATACCCGGTAGTACAGGAGTGAACCCTTTTTTAACGATAACAGCCCTGGCAGAACGTAATATCGAAGAGATCATTAAATCTGATATGGCGTAATTACTCTTATAGCAAAAGCGTATCCTGCAAAACATCAAAAAAACATTATCCTATGGGTTTTACTTTTCTATTTATTTTATGTATCTCTCCAATTTTTTACAGTTTTCTGTTGGTAGATATTGAGATTATTATAAATCGGCTAGCAAGAGTTATCCCCAATTACTCTTTACTCAACTAGTTGTAATAGATAGATTGAAATTAACTTTTTCCTCATAAAACCCATGATACTTCCTTATCATAACTTGATAAGGAAGTTTTTTTTAATCTTCGAAAAATAAAAAATGCTTGAAATCGACCCTGCCTTGCAGGCAAGTATCCTAGAAATTGATCTTACCAATAAAATTCAGGTATATAGTCACGATATGTACCCGCTTTGTACCCCATGTATTTTTTATAATCCCAGCATGCATACTACTTTTACATTGAACTCAAGATGAGTTCATTATCATTACTTAAACACAAACTCAAATTGTTATTCTGCCTGGTTATCATACCATATACAACCGGGCAGATAACAACAAAAATTAAACACAAAAAAACATCATGAGAGTTCTATCTACATTCATACTAAGTAACACTACCCTTATATCCCGATATTTGGGTTCACCATATTATCACACCTGGATATCGTTTTATACCCGGTATCTGTAAAAGTTAATAAAAAGCAAGCACCACATTCAGGCGCATATTTGATTACGTTTATTAATTTGTCATGTTGGTTAGATAGCTCCTTTTATTATTGATGAAGGATAGATTTTGCCAACTTGATTCCCTTCCCTATGTACTCATGCTTCTCTCTCATTTCATGAGAGAGAAGTTTTTTTTGACCTTACACAGTACCTTCCTGATACAGAACTCATTTAAAAAATATCTTCCCGATACTCCTTACAAAATGAAATTTTCTTACTAAAGAAAAGATAAAATCATAGAATATATCTGGCAAGTATCCTAAAAAAACAAATTCTTACTAGAAAAATTTATTTCTCACACATAATCTTATCCCTCAAACATCCTATAAATACTGATACCAAAGAGGTGTCCTCTTTTTGTCCACTCCTTATTTCACTGTATTGATTGTAGGTATTTTAGTTTTGTCCCGTCATAAATTGAGCAGTTCCCAAAATGTGATGTATCACTTAGTATATGGGAAACAACAAAAAGTAATATATAAATCAATAAACAACTTTAGTATTATGGAAATTAACAAGAGCTTTCTAAGCAGAAAGACATTACAACAAAACAAGAAGGCATTACAGACTAGTCTTGCTATTTTAATTACAACTTTTTTTATTACGTTATTTATTTCATGCAGTAATGATGATGGGGATTCGGGTCCTAACCCTATAACAAACCCGGGGGCTTTTAATGAAGTCATTGCACAAGGAGGCGAGTTCGATCCTTTCCCACAATCCAGGAAGACAGATACGCTGGAGGTTTCTGAATCTGTAAATGAGGACATCGAGCGTGAAGAGGGCGATAATACTGTAATCGAGCGATTTGTTTGTACCACCAAAAAGTTAAGTGTAGAAGATGGTAACGGGCAATTTCCGTTATTTAACAGCAATGCAGATGTGATTTACCCGGGAAGCTTATTACAAGGTAAAACACTATCTAATGCTACTCCATCACCAATAGTAGTAAAACGTGCCGGAGGAACGATTTCTTATGATCTTAACAATGGTAACTTACAGTCTACTTTTGATGTAGATGAAATAAAGAAAAGTACGGTACAAGATGCCATGAATAATATCATCTCGACAGCAGGTGATGTAGTACCGGCAAACTTTCAATTGGATATTATACAGGTAGAATCTCAAAGCCAATTGGCACTAGAGATGGGCCTTACGGCAGAAGGATATGGCGCAAGAGTAGAAGCCGATATGTCCTTTAGTACAGAGAATGAGTTTAACCGTACCTTGGTTAAAATGAGTCAATCCTATTACACCATGAGTTTTGACTTACCTACCAGTCCTGCAGAAATATTTGATGAAAGCGTAACCCCAGAACAACTAAATACCTTTGTACAGGCAGATAATCCTGCTACTTTTATATCCTCGGTTACCTATGGTCGTATTTTTTATATGCTGGTAGAATCTACTTCTAGCCGCCAGCAAATGGAAGCGAGTTTAAATATAGCATACGATGGGTTTGGCGCCAGTGCCGAGGGTAATCTTAATGTAAGTGCCTTTAGTTCGCTAAGCAACCTGAAAATAAAAGTGATTGCCTATGGGGGTGATGCTGCGGGCACGTTTGAACTTGCAGGAGAAACTTCTATAACTGCCATTGCCAATAAGCTTGCAGAAAGTACCGATATCAGAGCGGGATTACCATTATCTTATGTAGTACGTAGTGTAGAACGCCCCGATCAGATCGTAGGCACAAAATTAGCTACAGAATATGATGTGGTAGAATGCGAACTTAAAGGAATATTGCCTCCTGTTCTATACAGACCATTGGTCAACCTTTTTGAAGATGGTATAGGTGCTGCTATGCAATACACAGAAGATATATATAAAATATTTAATAAAGCGGGAACTGAATTTTATTGGTATTATCCATTCGATTCGAAAGGAGCACGAGTGTATAGAGAAGACTCTTTTGTTACAGAAAGATTTCCCGGGGTTTTTCTACCCGAAGCAGATTTCCCACGAAACAGGTTAGACAGAATAGGAGCAGGTATAAGAACATCCACGAGTGACTTCAGTGTATTTGATGATACCGGCCTTATAGAGCAAGAATATTCTACTAATCCTAGAGGTGTTACAGAACCACGTAACTTTAGCCAACAACCATTTAATAACGCTTATCCTTTTGGCGGTAATGGTATTGATGCTGCGGTAAGATTTACAAACACCAGCTCACCTGTTGATCTCCAAATATATTTTTCAAACAATGGAAGCACGTTTGCATTGCTGCAATCTGGCTCCTGGATAGGAAATGGCGCCTCAGACACCAACACATTGTTCAATGATAAACCTGGTGCTCCTTTATTTGATAGGGTAAGTGCTGCCACATTTATGACAGGCAATAACAACCTTTCCCGTTTACTATTCTTTAATTTTGCGGGGGATGAGATGATGGTATATGATATAAACCAGCAACGTTGGGATGGCCCATGGGTAATTAACTAGGTTTTTTTTTATACTAGATTTTGGTAAAGCACCCGGGAAATCCGGGTGCTTTTTTATGTTACAGGCTCTCCAAAACCCTTTTATACTAACACTTTTAGCTCTAATCCCACAAATGCAGCATAAGCTTAGGGCTTATTTGTTTTTTGTCTTTTACCACTAGGTGGTGTAGGTGGTGTTAGCGAACGTTTTCGTAGTGCAGCTATACTTGTTGTAGATGTAGGCGCAGGTGTAGCTGCAGGCGTTGATACAGAAGGAGTTGTAATCGCAGGCCCTGGGGCTGGTGCTGTAGATGTTGTTGCTGTAGTCGTAGTAGTCCCAGGTGTAGCTGCAGGCGTCGATACAGGAGGAGTTGTAATCGCAGGCCCCGGGGCTGGTGGTGTTGTAGTTGTTGTGGTCGTTGTAGCCCCAACCCCTTTACCCGAAGTAGTATTAAGGTGAGGAGGCATCGGCGAAGGCGTTCTGTTACGTTTTCTCTTCTTATTAGGATCATTCGGGTCTGGTTCATAAGATCTTATGCTTCTAAGATATTGTGCTAGAGAGTCCCCCTGATCTATTGATTTCAGAGTTTTAAGAGCTTGTGTAGCATCCTTCCAATTAGGATTTTTCCCTTGATTATAAGCAATAACTAAATCCTCTCCTGCCTTACTTCTTGGGGTAAGATTCCCTGTATTATCCTTATGCAGATCCATACCGTTTCCTGGGTCGTCAGAACGGTCTTCAGGCCTTACACCAGCAGAAAGGTTCTGCGGTACGTTTTTTAATTTTTTTTCGCTAATAGCGTTATTAACAAATTCTAGTGCATCATTATCATTAAGTCTATAAGCAGCATCTTCAGCAGCATTAAAAATTTCACTAAGCAGGGATTTAGAAACCTTATGATGCCATGAGTTAATATCATCGATATTCCCTTGCAATTTAGGGTCATTCGCATGTGGTACCATATCCTTTTTATTATCCTTGGTCTTTTGATCTTTCCAATCTCCTTTTTTCGGTGGCATAATAGTAATTTTTAAAAAGTTAAACGATTTTTTTATAATTAATATAGTTCAAATGTATTTGTTTTAAAATCCATAAAATAGCAGATTGTAACAACTGGGAATTTAAATACATAACCGGGAAATATATGGTATAGCTGATTTTTTTTAATTATACCCTAAAAAAGGACTGTAGTAAAGCAACAGTTACTATATAAGTCTTCCTCTATATGATCAAAGAGTTTGAGAGCCTCACCTTTCGGGCTTCCCAACTTCGGTCATGACTCATAATTCACCACTCACACCTCATCCCTTCTATTACCCCCAGCCCCTAAAGGGGAGCAATTCTGCTTTAACTCCCGACTCCCGACTTCGGTCTCCCGACTTCGGTCTTCCGAACATGATCGAAGGATTCTAGAGCCTCACCCCAAACTACTGAAAAGGCTGTTCTGACCTACCATTTTAACACCAAAAACTCCTCCTTTAATGGATTTAAATGCTCAATCAGCATGGGTATCAACTGCTCACCATATTCCAGATAAAATTCCGAGAATTTTTTAGTATGCTCTTGCAAGCTTTGATTCGGGAACAATTTGTTCTGAATGAACTCACTTGAACTTTTACTTTTTGCTAATAAATATGTTTATGTTGTGTTAAAAACTATACCGCCTGGTTGTTCCTTTTATATATTTGAATGTAGAACTCGTTTTGACTTTTTATAATTCCCTATAAAAATTTCTTTTTTTATCCAAAATCGTCTTTTTCTTGTTTCGTAGTGCTGCTATGCAACGCAAAAAAGTCAAAATGTGTTCATAGTGAACATGTAACTATTTGATGTACAAAATGAAAAACTTTATTAAAAAATTACACCTATATCTTCATGTGCTAACTTCCTAAAAAATCATTTACAGTCTTACAACTTAAACCACTAAACTACCCCTATGAAATTTTCTCTAAAACTATTATTACTCTTTTTAGTTTTCTTTTATTCCAATACTTTATTTGCTCAAAATGAACAGAAAACAGAAAAAACAGATAGTCTTCTAGATCTCATCAAAAATTCGGATAATGATACTATAAAAGCTACAAATTATATAGAATTAATCAACTTAACCCTGTATAATAATCCAGATCAAGCTAAGCTATATATAGAAAACTCATTGCGATTATACAAAAAAGCAAATAATGAAAAAGGAATTGCTAAAAGTTACTCAAAAAAAGCAACCTATTTTTATATAAAAAGTCAAAAGGATTCTGCCCGATATTATCTTGACCAATCTATACACATGTATTTAAAGACCCGTGATACTTTGCAAGCCGCAGTCATGCGTCATAATGTGGGCATCAACTATCTTCAAGAGGGCTATCAGGAAAAATGCATAGAAATTATGGACATGAATATTGCTGTTTTTAAACGGTATAATGATTCGATCCATCTTGGTAATGCTTATCTAATAAAAGGTAAAGTAGCATATACACGCGGCTATTTAAACATTGCTTTAAATGAAACTTTTAATGCGTTAAAAATTCACGAAAATATTAAGGAAAACCTAAGAATAGCAGAAGATATGCTGCAAGTCGGAATAATTTATGATAATCTGAAAGAATATGAGAAAGCTATCTCTTTTTTTGAGCAAAGCTATACTTTATATGAAGAATTGGGGTATAATCAGCAAAAATCACAGGCACTTAACTACCTTGGGTTGTCTAACTTGTATCTTAAAAATTTTGATTTAGCAAGAGAATCCTTCCAAAAAGCACTTCAATTATCTCAAAAAATAGGCTACAAAGCCAATATTGCCAGAAGCTACGTTAACATGGGACACCTTACATACGAAACAAAAGATTATGATAAAGCTATCGAAAATTTTCAAAAAGCATCTGCATTATGGAAATCGATCTCTTCTTCGTATAATGAGGCTAATGTTTTTGCTAATATTGGTGAAGCATACCTTGCAAAAAAGGAGTATGTTAAGGCTATCGATTATTTTGACCAAAGTATTGCACTTAGCAATGCTATAAATTCACCAAGAGCATTAAAAAAAGCGTATGAATTTAAGTCGGTCGCTTTAGAAAAACTAAACAACCTCAAATCTGCTCTTTTTAATTACAAGAAGAGTAAAATTCTTAGTGATACCATCTATAGTATTGAACGTACCAAAGCTATAGATGAATTAAGTATCATTTACGAAACCGAAAAAAAAGAACAAGCAATAGTACTGAAACAAAATGAGATTGAGCTACTGGAGCAAAGAGTTAAAGTAAACAATCTGCAACGCCTGTTGTTAGGGTCAGGGATTATACTACTCATGATCATTTTTGGTTTACTATGGTATAGTTTACGACAAAAAGCAAAACGCAGCCGATTAGAGAAAGAAAAACTAAACCATGAGTTGGATTTTAAAAAGAAAGAACTTGCTACCCACGCACTACATATTGCCAAAAAGAATGAAGTGTTGGATCATCTTAAACAAAAGGCAGAAGATCTCATATCTTGTAAAAATACCAGTGGATACCAGCAGCTTATCCAAGCTATTAATTTTGATCTTAGAGATGATAATCATTGGGAGAATTTTGCCAGGTATTTTGAAGAAATTCATAAAGATTTTAATACCAATATCAAACAGCAATATCCCAACATTACTTCTAACGAATTACGGTTATTAGCTTTGCTTAAAATGAATCTCTCTTCAAAAGAAATTGCCAACATGTTAAACATATCAAAAGAGGGCGTTAAAAAAGCAAGATATAGGTTGCGTAAAAAATTAGAAATCACCTCTGACGAGTCGTTACTGGATTTGGTCATAAAAATGTAATCAGGTTTCTAAAAAGAGAGCTAAAAAAGTGAGTAATAGTACCAATAACATACTGCAAAAGAGTCTTAGGAGATGGCAGTATCATAATTTGTCTGTCATCTCAAGTAGAATCAAGAGACTTTTAAGTGATTTACACCTCGACTTCGCTCGGTGTGACAGTAATTCTTTTTATAAGAAAACTGTCTTTTGATGTGACACAACCCTTAAAAGACCCTTTTTTACTCTTCGAAGATGCTTTTGGGCTCAAAAAAGAAGCAAAAATCTTCTATAATTCATCTGTTAGGTTAAGTATACCGTACTATTTGATGATCTCAAACTTAAAGAGCGATAGTGAAACTTAATGTTTCTGTTTAAAAACAGGGTAAAAAACCCCTTTATTGCCTAAGGGGTTTTACCCTTATTAATAAATAACCCCTTAAAAACCGTAAGAGGTTTTACACCCGTATCTATTGATATGACTGACCTGATCGCGTGTACCCCTTTTGTCCCCCCCTTTCCTCTATCTACTATGTATGTAGTAAATATTTGTTGCGACATATTTGTTGTGTGCTTGCTTTATTATTTGCTAAATCAGGCAGATCACAAAACATTGTAATTTTTAAAATATGTATACAAGCAAGGGTTTTTTAAGAAAAAACTGCCCTTAATTTTAATAAGGCATACATCGGGTCCTGTATTTGATACACAGCAGCCAGTAGAAGAACTTAAGCTTTTTTACATCAATAACACTAAAAACATAAACCAATGCTAAGTCTTGAACAGAATGAAAAAGGTACCGAGAAATTAAGTAAACGAGACGAAATTTTTCAATCATTAAAAGTGCAGCTTAGGCTGAACAATGAACTCATGGAAACCAATAATGCGTTACAAAGTTTTTTTTCCATCATCTCACATGACCTCAGATCACCATTTAATGCTATTCTTGGTTTTATAGATATCTTATCTAATTCTATAGATGATTTGAGCGAGAAACAAATTAGAATGTATGTTGAGTGTATCAAAAAATCAGCATATCAAAATTATTATTTAACAGAAAAATTGCTTTCCTGGGCGGCCATAAACAAGAAAGGTATTAAAGTACATCGCGAGAGGCATACGATAAAGAGCATTGTAGATAAGGTTTTAAGTAATCATATAGCATTAAGCAATAAAAAAGGTATTAAGGTAAAAAATCATATTAGCCAGTGTTTGATGGCAAACATAGATACCAATATAGTTGAGACGGTTTTATGCAATTTAATTAATAATGCCATAAAATATACAAGAGACAAAGGAATGATTGAAATTTTTGGAAAAAAAGAAAACCATCGTATTTGTTTGACAGTAAAAGACAATGGGATAGGTATGTCTAAAAATAAAATCACAAATCTATTTAAAATAGGAGAAGTAAGATCTACACCCGGCACGAATGATGAGCCCGGTTCGGGTCTTGGATTAATTCTCTGTAAAGAACTTTTAAAATATCATAATGGGTATTTACAGGTAGAAAGTATACAAGGAAAAGGTACTTCTTTTTCTGTCTTGCTTTTAGATAAATAAGTGAACTCATTGAAGTGATTTAAGCTTTTCGCTTCAATCAAAAAGCTTAAATCACTTCATTTAGATTAGAACATAGAAACTATTAACACAAACTAAACATTAAATCATGAACAAATTACACGCAATTATTATTGAAGATGACCCCTGTGATGTAGAATTACTTAAGCAAATACTACACAAAAATTGTCCGTACATCACTATTTCCGGTTTTGCCAAAAATATTGAGGAGGCAACTAAAGCCATGAAGAAAAACAAATTTGATATAATCTTTTTAGACATTAATTTGGGTAGCGATTGTGCTTTTGAATTGCTTAAGACTTCGTCATCAAAGATCATAAATGAAAAAGAACTGATCATTACGTCATCTCATAAAAAATATGCTTTAGAAGCTTTTAAATATGTAGCTACAGATTACGTACTGAAACCTATAGCTCCCGACGACATTATTCTAGCAGTAGAAAAAGCAAGAAAAAATATCGATCTAAAAAGATCATCTTCTAAGCAAAATGAAGAATTTTATACCAAAGAACCCCTTAAAATGATCGCTATACCTTCTTTAAATGACGTAAAAATTATTCCGGTTGATGATATTGTGTACCTTCAATCAGAGGGAAGGTACACTATATTTTATACCAGTAAAAATACAACATTGGTTTCCAGTAAAAATTTAGGAGAATATGAAAAGGTACTGGCTCATAATCATTTTTTCAGGATTCATCATTCGTATTTGGTAAACGTAAATTATGCATTAAATGTTCAGAAAAAAGATGGGGCGTATTTAGAAATACCCAATCAAAAATATTTACCGATATCCAAAAGAAAAACAGATTTGTTTTATCAGTTTTTAGGGATACGATAAAAAGTATCATACTCAAGATTCTTTTTTTGTTCAAAAATCTTATTGATATCCCTAAATTAGTAGAGAATTTGATATACTATCAGTTCAAATCGTTGTTAGAAGAGGTTACAAATAATTGATAGCTCTAGTTTTGAATAGCATTGATTAATTTTGCTAGAGTGCTTTATATTTCATCCCCGAATCTACCTGCTATTGTAGACAGGCTTGATTCAGGGATGGGGTAAGTATCGCTGCAATTATAAACCAGAGCCATAATTGATCTATAGATCCGGGGTTTTATATAGTTCTTCTTGGTCTTAGTGGTTTTTGTTCAGGAAGCTCTTTAGATAGGGTTTTTTGTCTATTATTATTTTTTTGTTTCTCTAACACAGCTTTCTTATCGGAATTACCTGGTTTATAAAAACTTTTTCTCATCCATGGTTGAAGCTTCCTATTCGGATTTTCTTTCGTTTTTTGCGAATTAAGATTTGTAGGCTGCTCTATTAGGTTTTCACCAGATATGCTTGTTGTATTTTTTTGATGGTCCAATACTTCCTGAGAAGAGTGTTTTATTATTTTCTTCGTAGGGTCTTTTGCCAAACTTATGTTTTCCTGTTTATCCTGTATCTCCTGGTTTTTTTTATCCTGCCCCAGCTTTTCAATCATATTCTCAATAAAAGTTGTTATGATAGGCTTTATAGGTTTAGGTACATCTTTGAATGCTGTTTCTAATATTTCTTTGGTATCTGCCTTTTGAATATCTGGATGATGCTTTATGTATTCCTTTATATTTTTTTTTATTTCATCTAGTATTGAGCCCATTTCTAAATCTGAAGCACTATTAGAAGTATTTCTATTTTCTTTTTTCTCTACAGGAAGTTTTTGATGTGTTTGTATATCTTCTTTTAGTTTATCTATTATTTTTTTTATTTCTCCTGGTACTTTTGTTATTCTAAGAACTTCTAGTATTACTTTTATTAAAAGAAGAAAATCAAATAATAACAGTATCATAAGCTGTGCCTCTTGAGGCAAAGGCTGAATGAATTCTTCTAAGCTTTGTTTTTTATCTTTCTCCTTATCATTTTCTTTATCATCCTCTTTCTCTTTATTATTCATATGCGTATGTGCATGTGTATGCACATTCCCTTCTGTTTCTGGTTTGTTGTTATCTCCTTTTGCCATAATATGTTTTTCTTATTATCATTAACATTGAACTGGTTTAAACTTTTTTCAATTCAATTAAGCTTAATAGGTCTGTACCATTTTTATTTATTCTCTTATTGGGATAAAAAATAACCCATTGTGCATTTAATAAGTAATGAAATAATAGGACTACTCCTCATTTTTTACCACTATCCCGATAGCTATCGGGGGTAAAGCCCGCCGGAGGGACAGGGGTGAGATGAGAGGTTTCTTCAATTCATTTACATAGGGAAAAAAGGGAAAAGGGCAAAAAATTGAAGAAACAGGGTCTAAATGCACAATGGGGTTATTTTTTTAAAAGTTATTAATCATTTATGTTACTATTCGTTATGAGAGACTTCTCACACAAGTTTATTGTTAAAATGACTAGGCCTAAACTTTACTAAGCAAACTTATCTGATTTGCCATCTATACCATAAAACTATAGTACTAATGTAGTGATGAATACGGCTATTTGCGAGTGTAACGTAATAAGTGAATGATCTATGTAATAAGTGGTTTACAAGGAAGTCTCAGGGTGTACTATTTTCTTTTAATTTTTTAAAAAAATCAGTAACATCATTGGCTGTCATAGTATTTGCAGGACATTCATCATCGTTTAAAAAGTCGTTCACCTCATTTTCTGCCATTTCGCTATCAGTACACCCGCCATAGATCACCAGGCCGTGTTGTTGATCGTATATACAGTCGTCGTCTTCATACAGGATAATGTGCTTTGGCAGTTCAAACTGTTCTTTTATTTCATGAACAGGTAACGGGTCTCTAAAATAAAAAAAGCTACGCCCTTCTTTCTTTATTACTTCCCAATACCCGCTCTTGCTTTTATATGATGGTAAATTTCCTTTAGAAATCATGAAATCAAGTAACGGCATCAGATGTTCTTCATCTTCTGACATTCCTGCAGACGAGGGTTCTATCTTAATTTTTTCCATAAGTTATAACTATTATTGTGTTTCCTGATTTTGTGTCTGGGATTGTTGTTTTATACAAAAGCTTTTATCAGAACTTCCTTGTAGCATCGCATGCATTACCGGCGATTGAATAGACAAATCATGTACTGTATTGTTAAAAAGTTTTTTACCTCCCCTGGCTACCACACTCATGTTTGCAGCAGCAGCATCCATTTTTTGGATGACAGGGTTTTGAGTTTCTCTATTTGCGGCAGGAATTATTTTTGATACTTTAAGATAGTTGCTGACCTCTTCTCTACTGAAGTCAACACTAATCTGTGTAGCTCCTCCTTTTCCCAAATGAACATTAGAATGCGCTGTTGATCGGGCAGCATAAAAAGGTTTCGTAACCTTATATACAACCACATTTGAAGAATATGTAGAAATGGTTTCACCAGGTGCTCTAAAGGGTGCTACCTGAAGCATTGCTGCAAATTTGGTAGCATCTATATGATCATCATGTGTCATGCATTGCTCCAGAGTTTGCTGAGTAGTAAAATATACAGCACAAACCCGTATTTCTTTTTTTATCAATGCTTCTGGCCTATAATCAAACTGAAGCAGTGTTGTGCCGGCTGCAATAATGATTTCTTCTATACTCCAAAGATCTACCCCGGGATACATCCCGTTATTACCCTGGCCGTTTACAGCCTCAATGGCTTCGGGAGGAGCGTTTTTCATTCGATCGGGAACTACCAAATGAGCTGTTCTGCTCATTTCGGTCATTTTATAGGTTGCAGAAGCCATTTTTAAAGTATTTGTTATCATATTATATTTTTTATCATTGTTGTCTGGTAAAGAAACAATTCCGATAGCTATCGGAACGCTACACCTGCCCGACCCAGGCAGGCTATTAGCATCAAGAAACAAGATATTTTTGTTAAAAACTGATAGTCGACATTTTAAAAATTAAATGACCCTTATATTCTTTGCTTTTGTTTTATTAGGTTGAAGTTGATTACTCGATTGACTTTTTTGCTGTTCCGTAATTTTTTTATCATCATTACTTACTATCGTAAATTTATTGCTATCTATTTTTGCCTGATTTTGTGGAGCCTGCTCTGTTTCTTGAGTACTTTGTTTTGTTATTTCCAGGGATCTTTCCCGGGTATCATTTATTGCTTCATTTGCTTTTTTTAAGGTATATACTGCTCCCTTAAACAGGTTTTTTGCAATTGGCTTTATAATACGCAGGGTAAGTTTTGCTATATCAAATAGCATCCTGCCCACATTTCCTGTTAATTTTACAAAATCCTTTACACCCTTGGTCGTATCTTTAAACAGATCTTTAAATGCTTTTCCTATGGTTTTATCTTTTTTGGAATCGTCGTTTTGTTCTCCTTTTTCTGTGCTCATAATTTCTTTTTATTTATTTTTCTATTGTCTACAGGGTTTCAGGGTCTGCTGATTGGTAAAATAACAGCACAAACCCGTATTTCTTTTTTTATCAATGCTACAGGCCTGTAATCAAATTGAAGCAGTGTTTTGCCGGCTGCAATCATGATTTCTTCTATACTTCAAAGATCTACTCCGGGATACATCCCGTTTATTACCCTGGCCGTTTACTGCCGCAATGGCTTCGGGAGCAGCGTTTTTCATTCGATCGAGAACTACTACATCAGCCTTTCTGGTCATAGCCATTATGTTACATTCTGCAAAAAGATCTTCATCGTTTGCTATCATTTTATCTACTATCAGATGTTATAGCTTTTATGATTTTAATCGTACAACCTACCAAATATCAAGGTAGAGCAGAGATATTTATTATTTGGGTAACGTTTATACGTTTTTTTACTAATATTTCATATTAAGCAGAGTCGATATTTTTTTGTCTACCTTTCGACTCTGCTCAAGTTTACCGAGACTCCGAAATTTTATATTTTTATAACACCAACTTTTGTGTAATCGTCGTGTATATCGGAATTACTTAAGAGCTTGTTTAAAAAGCATCATTTTATGCCTCCTTGCCTTATTCTTGGACTTTGTATAGTTACGTCTCTGTTGCCACTTTTTATATTCTCTTGTAGTTTTTTTTGAGCTTTATAAACATCAAGAGGAGTACTATTTTTGTCAAGACCTGCTTTTTCTAATAATTGTGGAGTACTTTCTTTTAATTTATTCGCTTTATTCTCTAATCTTACTACATCTAAAGATTTTGAACCAGCGCCATATTTCTCTGCAGCCTGTTTTTCTAGCTGTTCAATTTCTTCGAAATGTGCTTTAGCTTTCTCAAGTGCCTTTTTTCGTTCGCTTAGTACCTCACCTAAATCTTTGAACGGTGTGACCGCTGAAGGTAAGTCTCCATAACCTCTTTTAAATGTTGTTTCATCATGTAGACCAAGAACGGGGTTTCTTGGTGATGATGGAGTATTTCTTATGGCTTTATCGGGGACTCCTTTTTCAGCTATGTATGCCATACTTTCTTGCTCGAAATCATTGTTTCCTTTTGCAGTTTTCAAAAAATCTTCTCTGGTAACTCCACCCGTTCCCGTTTTTAGTTTTATAAGATCTGATAACACATTGTAAGGATGAAAGCCTTTTGGATACGCACCTATTTCTTTTTCATCTCCATATATCGGGGCAGAATGCGAAACTCCTGAAGTAATTAAATCATACTCATCTTGATGTTTATCCTTATATATTCCAAAATCATTGTTATCTAGCGGAAACGTTTTTCTTGAATCATGTCTTGCATTAAAAAGAGTAACATTAAACAAACTACCTGGTGCTCTGCCTAACTTATCTTCTATTGCCTGCATCACTCTAAATATTTGATCATTATCAAAATCAACTGTAGTTGCTATATGATTTAGCCCCAGGTTGTCGTTTACTCTAGGACCTTGTACCGGATCAACAAAAATCACATTAATTTTACTGATTTTTTTAAGGATTCCTGCATCTACTTGTTCTCCTACTTTCAGAGTCGAAAGAATATGTGCTAAAGTTGCCAATATCCCAAAATTACCCCTGCTATGGGCTACTAACGTTATTTCTGCATCATCAGCAATGTTTTTGATCGCCTCTATAAATTGTGTTTGCTGAGCAAGTTGATTTTCTTCTTTATATCCATTAAGCATATCAGCATACACATCTAGGTCGCTAACTCGAGTAGAATCGTGCTTTTTATCTAAACGCTTCCTTGAACTCTCACGAACAATTTTAGCTTTTGCGTTATTACCCTTCTCTATCACATTTTTCACACTTCCTTTAAGACTATCGGATAGACTTGTAGAACTATCGCGACGTAGTGCGTGTCTTTCTTCCCTTTTTTTCTTGTCTAACTTTGCATCGCTTTGATTTTGTTGTGTTCTTTCTTCTTTGGTCATTATGGGCTCACCTGCTATTGCCTCTCTATTCGCTCTCGTACCAACTCCATCAATCACAACAACCTTAACCCCATCTCTTTCTAAATCCTCTAATTTAAGAGGTCCTTTAAGTGTCTGGTCTTTTTCAGTTGCGGTACCTGAAAAAAAGAGTAATACTTTTTCATCTTCCTTTTGGATAGGCTCTTCGTTAACTTGGGCATCTTCTCCTTGCCTTTGGTTAGTTTTTACTTGTTCTGAGGTATTTTCGTCGTCACCTAGTGGCATAATTTTAATTTTTAAAAAGTTAGTATTTATTTTAATGATTTATATAGTTTTTATATAGTACTGAATTACTGATATCTTAAAAACTATGATACCAAGGTAGTACTGAATACTACTATTTGCGAGTGTAAAGTAATAAGTGTAGGATTGATGTAATAAGTGGTTTAATATGTATTGTTACCTTTACAAAAAAAAGAGGCTACCTTTTAAAAAAGTTAACCTCCTTACGTTAAGCAATCGATAAAATTAATGGGAATCTTATGCTCTTTAATGTGTAAACAGTATGTGATTTTTAAAGTACAGGAGCTTATTATTTAAAATCTACTTCTCTTACACCCTTAATATCCCTTCGTTTATCAACAGCTAGCCGTAATTGTTCTTTGAGTTCTTCTCCATTTTCTATTCCTTTTAATATCATGGTAGGATTAGAATGGTCTGTGGTACTCAGCACAATATTAGACAATCCAAAAATTCGTAAAAAAAAGGGTTGCTCGTATTTAAGGTCTTTTACCCTGTACAGCTCTAGCTCGTCTGTTATTTTTGATAAAATACCACGCTGCTCTATGATGCGTTGGTCTGTAATACGTAAGGTATTAAATTTTGTGTCATAATATTTCCATATTGCCAGTATTAATCCCAAACCAAAAGCTATTAATAGTGGTATACATAACATGTAAAACGTAAAGTTAATCCATTGTGAGGGTGTTCCTTCCCATATCTTTTTTTCTTCCATAATAAAATTATTAGTTTACCTCTATATTTTCACCAATACAATACATTACTTTGTTTCTATAGGCCTTGAATCCAGGTGATAGTTTTCTATTAGCAGTCCGTGAGGATTTTTTTCTGTTCTGGAAACATTATGCAGTACAAACTTGGCTTTGATTTTATTTACAGATTCTGTTTTTTGATCTGTTCTTAACACACGTAGTTTTCCATAAAATGTTCCTTGATAAGGAGAGACCTTATCATTCACTTTAATAGAATCGATCACTATTTTTTGTTTTAGGTTTTCTGTAGATATCTTAGCAAAGTGCCCGTTGGCTTGTAAAGTTTTAAACAATTGTTTACCCGAACTTCCTGCGAGATACAATGCTTTATCAATATTTCTTGTATAATTAAACTCATCTATTTCCCAAAAAGCAGTATGAAACATCTTTATATGATTGATGATTTCTGGTTTTCTATATGAGTCAATTTCACTAATATTAACTCCTTGCATAAATGCAGCTTGTCCATCTTTTGTGAGTACATATGCTGTGTTTCTTATACTTTGAGTTGTAAAAAATGCCCATGTTAAGCTCCCAATTGTTACTGTTGTAGAAACTACCAAACAAAAGAGCAACGATCTTTTTGCCAATGCAAAACTGGCAGGTATGTCTTTTAATGATTTTAAATCCATATTATAATTTTTTATGGTCAAATGATACTATCACATATCACTTATTGAATGTAGTATCGACACCTCTCAATTTTCTTATTTTAAGAGATAAATTGAGAGGTATTCCATACTTTTTATTAAATACTTGTTGTATCTGAAGTGGTTTAAACTTTTTTCAATTGGCTACAATTCTACCTGGCCGGTAGACAGACAAAAAAGTTTAAATCACTTCTCTATTAAGACTCTGTTGATATCGGTGTTGGTAAGAAAACATTAGCAATCAAAGCTACTAATCCAAATATTGCCAAACCGATTATGAATCGTATAAAATTCTTTTGGGCTTGTTCGTTACCCTGCATATATTGGATAAAAATTAAAAAACCTCCTGCGATAGAGAATATACCAACAACAGCATTGAGAACTTTTTTAATGCTCGACGACCAAGCAGCCAATTTGGTATTAATTTGAGCTTCTTGTGCAAATGAAGGAAAAACATTAAAAAGAATCAATAAAAGAGTAAGCACCAATACTGGTTTCGATATCTTGAATTTGATTGACTTTATATTAATTTTCCTTAAATTTTCTAAATTAAATTTTGTTGTTTTCATTTTTATAAAATTTGAATAATTAAAATAGTTGTAATTGCTTATTAAAGTTGTTTTTAATGACTTATACGAATTCATAAGGGTTCATTTGTTTTTATTAAAGATTTAATTTGTGTGTTTATCCTAATACACTTTGTACTTGAACCATATTTTAGTAAAGTGATTAATTCTCCTTTTTGAGGATATTTCTTATTGATGTACACATATATACTTCCTATTGCAATAAATATAAGTGACATCAAAAAAGATGAAAACACGGTAAATACAAATAACAAAACAGAGGCAGCTATAACGACAATAGTCTTTAAGTCAAAACCTGCAACAACCGGTTTTTTTTCTAACACTTTAGGGGTTTTATATTCCATGATTTTCTATTTTTTTTTACTGCTTCTATGTAATGCTTTATCTTTCAAAAATTTGGCTGCAGCTATTCCGGGAGCCGTCATAAAGCTGGCTTTAAGTCCTGTTCCTGAGTCATTGGCTGCACTTACCAGCATATTTGCATATTTGGGTACTCTTAATACTGCTATGATCATTACCACTTGTAAACACACCGATAGTAATGCTTCAGTAAAGCCAGATACTCTATTATTATGAATTAAGACAAAAATTGTTTTTACAATCGTTAGTATTGGAAGCCACATTAGCACCGAAAGAAAACCAAAAAACCACTTTTTTAAGATTTCCTGATTCCCGGGAATCAATGCAAATGGTAATACAAAAACTCCTAAAACAAAATAAATCCCCTTGTATATAAGTTGCCTTAACATAATATATCCCGATACTACTGACGCTATAAAATATATAAGAAGATGTATGAGCTCTAAAATGGCGTTCACTTGTAAAAGATCATATATACCGCCGTTACCTGAACTATCTCCTTCCTGAATGTGTTTAATACTCTCTCCATAATAGTTTTCAAAAGCATTTTCACTTGAGGATCTGGTAACATACCTCGCTGCATCATTAGTGATATCTGTAATAATGTCTGACGGTTGGAACAAAAGGAAATCTACCAGAGGTCGGTATAAGGCTAATGCTGCTATAATCAATATTGGTTTTACAAGTACATAAGGATCTAATGTTCCAGAAGGATTTGCAAAATAGCTTATGACTTTAGTGCCAACCAAAACAATCATAATGATTGAGGCTAATGCGTACGCATATTTAATGATGTAGGTTACATAATCATATAGTCCAAAAAGTTGTCTCGTTCCCACACCACCAGAAAATAAACCCTTTTGAAAATTATCTATTGCTTCTAATAAATCCATAATTTTATTTTTTTGTTTTATTTACCTTGATAAAAGCTCACTGGCTTTCTCAAGACCCTTTACTTCTTTGTCTATTTCGAATATTTTTGCCCTAACGTTCATGATTCGTATTAGTAATTTTAGAAAAGCCGTGTAATCATGTCCTCCACCCCCACTACCAACAGCTTTTGCACTTAAAAGCTTATAGTACTCGCTTCGAAGTTTCTTGAAATATGCTGTTTCTCTTTGCAGCTGGGCTTCATGCCTTGACAGACCGTGGTGTATACCAAAAGATACCGACTTTCGTAATCTAATCTTATGCTCTATCTCTGATATTTTATTGTCTAGCGTTCTTATGATACCGAACACCGTAGCAATTACAGGAATACTGGTAAAAGAACTTCTTTTGTCACCATATTCTTTTTCCTCTTTTCTTAAGTCCTGTATTAACCTGGCTTGTCGTTTTTTCAAAAGTATTTCTGCCCCTAATAAAGTAGAAATACCAATTTTTTTAAAAGAAACATTTGTATCAAAAATGGTTGTAGAATGAGTGATTTGACTCCTAATTTGGGTGCTGTAGCATAAACCAATAATGATGATGATGATTTTAATATTCTTCATTTTCTAAAGTGATATTAATAACATTCTCTAATGCTGTTAAGATTAACAAGATGCGTTCCCCTTCAGGTATTGGATTTCCTCTATTCAGGTAATCTCCTATTTTTTTACTTTCTGCATTTAATTTCTTGTAAAACCTCAATCGAATTATTTGATTTCGAAAAGCATCATTGGGATTAGCAACTTTTTTTACTACAGGGTATTTTTTTTGGATGTATGCATAACTATTATACCCTAGTGCTTTGTTAAAATTGATACCATTTATAAACCTCTTAATCCTGTTCTTTTTCCACGATAAAGAGGAATGAATCCTGGTCAATTCATTATATTGATGATCAATAACTCTTTTTATCGAAGATGCCTTAGCTAATTGGAGTACTAATTGTGGTTTCATACGTTTATTGTAACTGTTAATTTCACTGTAAAGCTCCTGGGATAAATTATCTGTAAATCGTGTATTAACGGTATGTTTAATAACAAATTGAGCATTTGCCGAGTAGGTAACCATTAGAAAGAGTATACTGCCTAAAATTTGTTTCATCTGTTTATCATTTAAAATTCTACAATCATTATTTTCGCTTATCATCTATTTATGAAAGCATGTAGCACTTTGCTTTGTTCTATTTTATCTTCTACCGAGTCCATAAGCCGATGTATATTTGACAGCGATTCCATGGTGTTCTGATGTAGGTTTATTTTTTCGCCATAGAGTGCAACACCTCTTGGATTTTGCTTTTTCAATTCATTTTGCAGGTTATCGAGCATTTCATTAATAAGCTCAAGTGTTTGGGTATTGTGTCTTTTCTTAGAATAAATAAAAAAGGGTAATGAGCTGTTTTTGCCTTTTAATAGATGATATCTTCTTTGAGCATCATCAATTTCTCTATTTATTTCTCCTGCAAGAATTATCGATGCTCCCACCAAATAAATAGCTCTTTTCGAATACTTAGCATTAAAACTATTGATGTCTTTGATCAATTTGCGGTCTGCTTCTTTTAGTTCATAATACTCAACAGTAGCAACCGCTGAGCCTAAAATAGATCCCACAAGTAAAAAGTCTGTAAGAAACGGATACTCTTGAGAGAACATTGTCGTAGTATTAAGCATTACAACCAATAGGATTATTTTTTTCATTACGTTTTTTTGTCTTGTTTTATACCATGATTTTAGAATACAATTTCTGCTGCCTTTAGAAATCGAGATAGTTCTGAAAACTCTTCATAATTCAATACGGCCAATCCTGCTGCAGAAAAAAACAATATTTTTCTGGCACTTCTATCGCTTTCAGACAACTCCCTAATGATCTTATTTCTTAAGCGATAAATTTCTTGCCGCTTTCCTGATTTTATCTTATTGGCACTCACATTGTTTAAACTCACTAAAACAAACTTATCTAACGCAATACTCTTTAAATAATCTCTTTTTATTTCTGTCATATATGGAAGCCTTTTATAGTTCCCCAGGGCAGAAGTTCCCAAACTTAACGTTGCAGAACCGAGTGATCGAACCAAAAAACCATTCTTTTTATCAAACCGGTTCTTGGTATAATTTTTTTTCAACTGACGCCGGTGATGATCAATGGCTTTTGATAACTGCCTATTTGTTAATAGTAAGGTTGCATTTCTACCTATTAGTGTTAATGTCAACCTGGATAATTTACTCCTTGTTTGACGATCTCTATTATTGAGATGTGTGTGAATATGGACCCATTGACTATAACCAGACTCGCAGATTAAGAGCAATATAACTACTATAAGTATTTTATAATTTTTCATTTGTTCACTTGTTTGTTATGTTGACTAATTTGACTACCCTGCCAGATATTAAATCCAGCGTCTAATTGGTGATTAGTATGCGTGATAAAATATTTCTTCCAGCCTCGTTTTTCACTTGTTCTAATTCCAGAAGTATCTTATTTGTAATACTTGTATACTTTTCTCCTATCAGTTCTTTAACTCCCTGGTTGATTTTGTTCGAAGTACTTACTCGCATTAGGTTTACAATCTCTTTGTGCGCCCCTAATAAATAATTAACTTTATTTTGACAGGCTTTTCTCTTAAAAGGATTGAGGTAACTACTACATGTATTTCTGTATTTTAGAGGATTAATACCTGCACTCGTAAAATCATTAAAATTTAGATTAGTTTTAGACAACTCTTCCAAAACGGTGGTTGGTGTGGTCTTGCCATATGCAGTTGTTGTCCTTACTGTTTCTGAATAAGCACGGCTAACTTCGTTTCTTTCTAGAAGTCTAGCTACCAGACCTGGCCCATCTAAATACTGACCATGCATGTTACTTAGTCCCATCATAAAAATGATTGATAAAAAGAATGTTTTCATTTTATATGATTTTTGGTTGTAGTAGTTTTTTTCTTGGGATATCTATGGTAGCAGATCTACCACCGTTTTCTTCAAAAATGTCGATAGCGAGTTTCTCCTTTTCATTTAGCATGAACTTGTCAAATAACAGCGTAATACTTCCTCTGCCTTCGCCAATAATCTCAAAATCATCAGTACAGGTATACAAAGGAGAGATCACTCTTTCCTGATATAAATAATCTTTACTAAATCGTTTATACAGCTTGGTTCTAAAAAGGATATGATCTATATCAAAATCTATAGTAGACTCATTTCTTAATGCTATGCGTATTGCTATTTTTTCCTGGATATAAAATATTCCCGTTATTTCAATTCTCAGGTCTCCTTCTTTTTTATTTTTGATCCTAACATTGACACCTGTCTTTTCCATTTGATCACATAGTGATACAAATTCATCTTCTTTTTTTTGTGCTATCGCTTCTTCTTGCTTAAATATTGAAATGATTTGGCTGGACTTTTTTACTTTAAACGTTTCTGGATAGGCAAAGCGATTATAACCCAAAGCAATAGAATAATATGCTCCATTTTTAGTAATCACTGTAAGGTTAGAAATTTGGCTTCTGGTATCTTCTAATTCTTCACCTATATGCTTTAATCGTATTATTTGCTGTAAGGTATCTGCAACAAAATAGGGAGATCCTATATCCAAATATTTAATATCATCACTAAATAGAAGGTGTGTTGTTTTTACATCTGAAATAAGTAACGTATCCTGCTCTGTTAAAGCGACCAAATTTGTTTGTGCATATGTCGAATAACAACTTGCTATTGTAATGATCAATATTTTAATGTGTTTCATAATCTGTTTTTTTTATATTTTCTATCAAATTCTTCTGTCTTTTTTATATTTTCTCCACAAATTCTTTTAGTGCCAATTGCATATTGTTCTTTTTGTTATACACATCATAAATAAACTTATTTTCATCTGCGTTTGAAGAATAACAGGCATACCGCTCTGGGGATACACTTACTTTATATACATTAGAAACACTACCGACTTTTATAAAAACTTCTCTTTTATCGGTAGAAAACAGCTTTTCAAGATCTGATTCGCTGAAGGATAAATACTCTGCAAATTTATCTTTGGTAGCCATTTTCTTTTTATGAGATAATAAGATCATGGTATCTGTATTATTAATCATCGCCGGACCTGCAGGGGTATCTAATATATCTTCTACATCCTGAGTGGCGATCGCCACTTCTCCATAAAATTTTCTCACTGTTTTGTATAAGTATTTTATAAATTGTGCCATTTCTCCCTTTGATATGGGTTTCCAACACTCGTCTATAAAAATGGATTTTTTTACTTCCGGAATTTTTCTGATCTTCCCCATCACCACATCAATACATAGCATTGTAACCAATGGAAACAAAACCGGGTGATCTTTTATATTATCCATTTCGAAAACAATAAATCGTTCCCGAACAAGATCTACCTGGTCTCTGGAATTAAGGATCTGGTTATATTTTCCATCATGAAAGTCTCTTAGAGATAGCTGAAAACTAATCTTGTCGAAATACTTGTCTTCATTCTCCATAACAATATTTTCATCAACAAACTCGTAGAAAGATGACATACAGGGAAATATGTCGTTATTTGAAGAAAGGTGCTCATAATAAGCATCGAGGTATAATCCTATAATTTGCTTTTCTTCTCTCATTGAAGGGTCATCCCCTTTCCATAAAAAAAGAATAAGTGAGGTAAGAAATACCTTTTTTTCATTATTTATTTCACTCAACTCATTAAAATAGAAGGGATTGAATTGTAATGGCATATCAAGGTCATAAGCAAAATATTGACCGTTAACTAATTGGCATAACTTCTTATAAGAGTTACCAATATCGATCATCACAATATGATGCCCTTGCTCGTAATATTGACTAGCGATATGATTGATCAGGAATGATTTTCCTGTGCCTGAAGGACCAAAAATTAACCGGTTTCTATTTACAATAAGGCCTCTTTTTACTGGCTCATCCCAAAGATCAAGACGTACTGGCGCTCCATTTTTTCTATCACTTAATAGTATACCATCTTTGTTTCCTTCATAATAGCTTTCAAAATTTAAAAAAACAGGTGTTTGCTCAGATATTCCGATAAACTTATAATTTTCAGGAATATATACTGAAGCTCCAGGGGCATTATTTACAAAGAGATCTTTTAAGGCATATTTAATTTGATAGGGGACAATACCTAGCTCTTTAAAAGAATTTTCTAACTGATTTTTACTATTTTCTAATTTCTCTTCAGCAGTATCCCATAGTGTAATATTGAAATGTTGACTCACGAATCTTAACTCTTTCTCCAGCGAATCATTTACTAAATCGTCTATCTGGCTATAGGTAACCTCATTCTCTTTTGATAAAATTGCCAGACTTTTGAACTGATTTAATTTTGTCTTTAATTTTGAAAAAATACTGTCGGAATTATCAATATATATTACCTGATTATAAATATGATTACATTCTAAACCCAAACAAACAGGTTGGATAAATGGAACCTGAAAATTGGTTTTTGGCGTAGAGAAATCAATATTCTTCTTTGTCGACTCAATAAAAAGTGGTAATTGGTCATAGGATGTTATCGCATACATTTCTCCTATTTTATTGCCTACCTGAAGTCTTTTGTCAAAAAACAAATCCTTAAGAGGTTGGTCTCCTGTATTGGATAATGAAAAATACTTCCCCAAAACTTCTAAGATCTCATCTGTACTTAATTTATTGATAGTAAAAGACTCTTCTTTTTCTAAAAATGAAATACATGTACTTACTATCTTTAAAAAATCACCGGCTTCTTCCATGTACTTTTCATAAAGTTTTGGGCTGCTGGCAAGACTCATTTTCTTTTTAGAATCTTTTGTTATAAATAAATAGCACTCGTGACTTAATGTGGGTTTTTCATAAAAGAATTTATTATCACTACGGCTTAACATGTGATCCCCTTTAGTGATTCTTTCTTTTACTTTGTCTACAAAAAAATAATCTTGCTTTTGGATAATAGTATCTTCCGGTAAAGAGCGTATGATCTTATCAAATAATTGATTAATTCTATTAATAGCAGCCATATCTAAAGAATATACCTGAGGCAATTTTAATCTGTATGCCACGCTTATATCACCTTTCTTAGAAACTAACAAGTCATCTTCTACAGCGTAAATAGGAAATATTGTATCTATTGTGTCACTTTTCATATTACTGTGTATTTATATTAAACCATAAATGGTATTTCTTGGGCATAAAAATTCTTCTCTTTTCAAATACCTCATCACCTACTTCTTTGGCTGCAGATAAGATTGCTATGTCTTTTGCTTCTTCAAGTCGTATACTATTGTTACTACCTCCAAAACCTGCTGCCTGTGTACCTCTTTGGTATGCATAATCATATACGTCTTTTGTTACTTTAGATGGTATTTTTGGCCAGGTTCTATTTCCTAAATGCACTCCTTCTCTACCATCGAAATCATAAAGGCTAAAATCTAAGATGTAGAGTTTGTTTCCTTTTTTGTAACTATTAACATCGATCAGGAGCCTATCTGTAGCGATATTTACTTTACCATAGACTATTGCTCCTTTAGGAATTGTTAAATCCGGTTTTTTAAGCATTACTGCTTTCTTAGTTCTGATGGCAATGGTACTTCCATTAACCAGTATACCTTGATCTACAGTCTCTGCAGGAACTAACGCTACTATTTTATCAGAAACATTAGCAGATCCGGCGCCTTGAAAGAAATTCTTTTTTCCTATCTTATCCTTAAGGGAGTTTGACAATCTTTCACTAACATTTTGACCGGTCTTTGAAATTTCTTCGGGTGTTATGCCTCCTATATTTGATATCGAATCTTGAGCTAAAGACGCAGCGTATTGATTATAAGATTTAATAATGGCATCTATATCTTGAGGATTACCAGATTGTGCTGCCAGATTAGATTCTGCCAGTAGTTGATCTTGTAGTGCCAAAATTCTTTTCAATTCTGCATCTATATCCTCTTCTTCTGTTGTTATGCTTCTGTCTTGTGCAGTTGTATAGTTATTTTTATTCGTACTTTTCCCTACTGTCGCCAGCAATTCTTTTTCAGCTTTTTCTGCTACTATTCCTTCTATGACCGGATTATCTTCTATAGACAATTCCTCTTCTTCATACGCTACTTCACTTAGATTTCTTACAACATCGTTTATTTCGTTTTGCCCTCCTGAATTATCCTCCTCATAATTTTGCAATTTTGATTTACGATCAATCTTTTTCTCATCTACATTTGGAGTCAAAATATTTACCTTCGATTTTAAAGGTTCCGATGTATTTGGTGAAAACACAATAAACTTGATATAACCTACAAACACTACAATAAACAGTACAGACACAACTGCAACAATAATTTTTTTCTTCTTATCCATGTCTAAATTTTATTCATTAATCGCAACTTCTTTGCGCTCTTCTTTTAACAGGTTTTTCCACACTAATAATGGATCTACTTTTTTATTTCTAAGCCATATTTCATAATGCAGATGAGGACCAGTTACCAGGCCCGTATCGCCTACAAATCCAATTAATTGTCCTTGTGAAACTCTATCACCTTTCTTAATCATTCTAACCCATAGATGACCATATAAAGTCTTTATTCCTCCTAAATGGGAAATCAAAACATAATTTCCATAATCCTTTTTATAACCAGCTTTTTGAACAACACCAGTTGCCGTTGCATAGACCGGTTTACCTTTCATAGCTACCAAATCGATACCCTTGTGCAGCATCTTTTTTTTATGAATGGGATGTTTTCTATATCCATATGCAGAAGACATTTTTACAAAATCATTTTTGTCTAATGGGAAATAGATCGGCACATTATTATTTTTCTCAATGTTATGTGCCCCGACTGATTTCTGAGCGCATACGCTCTCGGAAGCAAGAAAGATCAATCCTCCCAAAAACAATACTCTATATGTAAACAATGACTTTTTCATATGTAATGCAACAATTTTTTTATTCAATCAATTCAATGAATATCCTACATAAACTAGCTTTATTTCCTTCATTCATATACTACTACCCCGGCACAGTATCAGCCTGATTCTCTATTTTAAATAATTCATTGGCCACCAGAATATCTATTTCATCAACAATCCTGCTAAGATTACCTTCCAGCAGACTTTCTAAATTATCTTCTTCAAGAACATTGGGAATAGCTTTCTTGACCTGATCAAATCGTTTCTCTACCTTTATTTTACCTCTAAATATTTTTCTGTTAATCTCTTCTCCAAAATTGTCGGCCACCACTCCCACAAATTCACCTTGTGATAGTTGAGAAATAGTAGCAACGGGCATCACATATTCTAAATTTTCACTAATGCTATACGAGGTAGCACTGGTATCTACAGATACACTTTTCATTTTTTGTTTTTTCTTTCCAAAAATCTCCTGTAGCTTTGTTGCCGTATCACTCCTTACCGACCCACTAAAAATATTTCCCACAATATTGAATATGGTTTCTGCGATTTTATCTCCATAATCCCTCTTTAATTGCTCTAGATCCTGCATTCCTATTGTTGTTGATATCTTATTGGATCTCGCGGTAGCAATCAGATTATCCAATCCCATAAAATACATGGTAGGCAACTCGTCAATAATGACAGAACAAGGTTGACGATTCTGGGCATTGATTTCTTTTAATATTTGCGTTGCTATTAAGCCCAGCGCCGGGGAGTTTGTGGTCTGTGTTGCAGGGGAGTTTGCCAATATCATTATAGACGGCTCTTTGGGATTATTGATCCTTAACGGAATATTTAACTCCGGATACACATTATTTCCCATCACCCAAAACAATTCTTTGGTTGCCAATTGTGATAAGGGTATCCTTGCAGATGCCGTTTGTCCCGAAAGTTGCTCAAATGCTTCTTTCTCTAAAGCATCTGCAAACGGGGTCATAAAAAACTTCAGTTCTTTATACTTCGTAAATATTTTAAACACCTTTTCATCGGGGCATGAAGCAAGTGCTATGGCATGTGGTAGTGTGCAATATTTGCCTTCTTCATAGATCTTGAGAAAATAAATACACGAAGCAAAATAGGAGATCGCAGATTGGGCAAAGAAATCTTTATTAGTGATCCATTCCTTATTTAAATTATATAAAACCGTTTGGGCTGCTTCTATGGCATCTGCTGCTTTACCGATTAAATCGGGGCTAATAGGATTTACAAAATTTGATCGCTCAATATCATCCAGAGAAACTACACTAAAATCTGGTTCTATATCATAATTTTGTTTGTAATATTGAAAAAAAGCATAGGTCTCTTTGGCCAATGACGGAAACTTAAAATCATAGACCAGCATGGTAAATTTCTTTTTGATATGCTGCCTGATATATTCTTCGACTACAGAATATGATTTTCCTGATCCCGGAGTACCTAACACCATCGTAGCGCGAAAAGGATTTACTACATTAACTAATCCATTGTCTGTTTTAAAATTAACCGAATAAGGATTCTCTTTTACCCCTTTTTCTTGCTTGAAGATTAGGTTTTCCTCATTGAATTCATCTTTATTTCCATAGAAATCATAATGTCTGCGCAGGTATATTATGCTCCATATAAAAGCTAAAAAAGACAAAATAGTAACAATCACATTCAGTATTACCGGAATCCAGGGTTGGGATACAAAAACAAATAAGACAACACTTACTAAAAGTGCTATCAAATAATAGGTAGCCTGTTTACCACTCTCTGGTTTCTTTTTAACTTCAAATCCTAAGGAAGCAAAAGCAAATAACATAAGACATACAAACCTTGTAAAAATGGAATATTGAAAAAGAGGTGCGATTTCATAAAATTTAATTAGAGTATTATTGATATACTTATTAGCCAATCCATTAGCCGAAAAGTAATCCAAATAAGAACTATAAATATCAGCTCCCAAAAGGACTAAACACATAATGAATGTGAAAATGATTAATATATCTATAGAGAACTTACCGTCTTTCATTACTAATTTATATTTATGGTTTGTATTATAAATTATAGCACGAATGTAGAAATGAATACCATTACCTCTTAGTGAAAAGTAATAAGTGAGAGATCCAGGTAATAAGTGGTCTGATTTGAAAAAAGTATGTGTTTTTTAAAGGAGATCATCAAGATTCAATGAGGCATGATAAAGTATATCCTCTGGCAGGTTTTTTTTGATCCTGATTTATAAATTGCCTAACTTTAAAGAAAACATACAGCATAATGCCAGATATCATCTTTTCTACCATTATAAGAGACCTAAAAGCTGCTTCAAAAACCAAAGATCATGCTTTTAGATATTTCACCTTAGCTACCTCAAATATTAATGGCCATCCCAGATTGCGAACTGTCGTGCTTCGGGAAGTAGATGATCAATTAAACTGTATGATCTACACCGATAAAAGGTCAAAAAAAATCAACCATATCAGTGAACAAGATATAGTGAGCCTTCTGTTTTTTGATCCCGAAAGATTCATCCAGGTTGTGATTAGTGCCAGGGCCATGATCATAACAGATGATCAAACCTTACGAACTATCTGGAAGCATATCCCCCAAAAATCCAGAAAAGATTATACAACACAACTAGCTCCGGGTAAAAAAGTCAAAAACCCTACAGCAGTAGATTACCTCGAAGGGAAACATTTTTTCTCTGCCATAAGATTGGTACCAGATAAAATAGAATATTTACGATTAAAAAGACCAAATCACCTCAGGGTATTGTTTACCAAAGAGCATAATGATTGGAACGGCACATTTCTGGTGCCATAACACCCGAAAAGGAATATATGCTCCCGGGTTTTCCGGCATAACATTCCGAACCGGGAAAAACGCCCCGGGTTTTCCGGCATGAAATTCCCAACCCGGAAAAACGTCCCGGGTTTTCCGGCACAACATTCCGAACCGGGAAAAACGCCCCGGGTTTTCCGGCACAACTTTCTGGCTCTTGAATACATCGTCGGTTTCTCCACTTTATGAAGCATAGCTGCTAACAGACAGGTCTAACTTCGCTCTTTACCTGGCAATTAGGCAAACATCATTAACTTTTTAAAGGGTGGCAGCGATCATTGCCAGAACAGTTTTGGTGGTATTTAACCCAGATTAAAGACTATGCAATATCCCCTTTGGAGCCTTAATTGAGGCAAGCTGTTCTTTAAAGGATATTTTGAGTTGGTTATATAGTTACTCCTTTAGCACCAGGAATTCCCCTTGTAAGGGGTTTAAATGCTCGATCAATGTGGGGATCAAACGCTCTCCATACTCCATATATAGTTCAGAAAAATTAACACTACGCTCTTGCAGGCTTTGATTAGGAAACAATTCGTTTTGTATTGTTGTTAACCGCTTTACATGATCACTCAACTTGCGTCGTTGTGCTTTAAGTAATCGTTTTTCGAGCATATCCAGCCCCTTGAGTTGTTTTACTTCCTGGGCTTTTACCGCATTTAAAAAGGTAACATCGGTTTGTGCTGCCAGTTCATACATACTCTTAAACTGTTCTATGAGATATTTGCGTTGCAAATCAAAATTGATATCGATATTAGAGATGCGCCGTACTTTGCGATTGATCAACTCGTGTTGTTTTAAGAACAATTCTTTGTCTGAGACTTTTAACTTTTTGATTTTTTCGGCCTGCTTCTCTGTCTGTATCAGCACAGAATTACGAAGTAACAACATCGGAAAAGGGATTTGTACCGCCTTAAAATAATCCTTCAATTCCAGCCAATAGGCAAGCTCTCCTCCTCCGCCTATATAACATAGATTGGGTAAAATCACTTCCTGATACAAGGGGCGCATCATTACATTGGGGCTAAACCGCTCCGGGAACTCAGAGAGTTCTTTTATTATCTCAGGCTGGCTCCGGGAAATATTTGTTTCGTTTACAAAATACTTCCCATCTTCCTCGATAATACGCTCTCGCAATCCTTCAGCCAGATAAAACAAATTGATCTCCCTGGGGTTTACCTGTACTTTATATCCTTCAGTCTCCAGCTTTTTTGTTTTTGGCATTACATGTTGGTAGGACAGCTGTTCTGTCAATTCTCTTTCAACATAAGGAATAAAAAGGCGCTTCAACTCCCGATCATCACCATCAATAATCACCAAACCATAGTCACCAAACAGCTCATTTGCCAGGTATCGGGTTGCTTCAGCCAGGGTATTATGTTTCAGATAGGCTTCCTCAAAAAGAGTCTTTAGATATTCTGCATTTCGTCCCGAGCCAATTTCCGAAGAAAAAATCTCAAAAACTTTATCCAATCCTTTGGTATCAAAAGTACCTACTGCTCCCCCATCATTGCGGTTCCATTGTATTTTCTTTCCGAAAAGATTAAAATAATTAATTTCATCAAAATCATGATCCTCGGTTGCCATCCAATACACAGGCACAAAATCATACCCGGGGTATTTATCTTTTAAAACCCGGGTGAGGTTTATGGTAGAAACGATTTTATATAAAAAATAAAGAGGCCCTGTAAAAAGATTAAGCTGATGCCCTGTGATTACTGTAAACGTAGTTTTTTGCTTTAATAATTCAATATTTTGTGCGGTAGCTTCAGCAATAGAAAAACCCTGGTATTGTTTGTTTAGTGATGCTACTAGCGCCTCTCTGTTTTCTTGAGGAAATGATTGTTGTTTCTCTTCTATCTGAGCTTTAAAAGTCTCCAATTTCGGAAAACGGTGATAAAACGGTGATAATTCAGCTTTTTGATCTAAATAATCGCAAATAAGGGATGAAAAGTAATTCGTATCTCTAAACGGAATACAGTCACTAGGCATATATACTTTTTTTAATGGCTAAATATACGGCAGATTGTAATTTCAAATCCTAAATTTTAGTTAATACAAATTATATCCTAAATTTAACTCGGTATTTTACAGCCTCTCCCCCAACCCCTCTCTAAAGGAAAGGGGAGTATAATCGCTAAATATTAGAATTTGAATTATTATCATTTTTTCATGAAAAAACTACTCTTTACACTCTTTGTCGTAATGACTTCTATTACGTATTCTCAAAATAAATTGCAATCCCCTGCAGCATTTTTAGGATATGAAATCGGCGATCGGTTTACACGTCATGCAGATGTTGTACATTATTTTAAACATGTAGCCGATAATTCTGATATGGTTACCTACCATAGCTATGGAAAAACCAATGAACAAAGGCCATTAACCTATGCCATCGTTTCTTCAGAAGAAAACCTGAAGAATATTGAGAATATACGATTAGACAACCTTAAAAACGCCGGTATTGTAGCAGGTACTGCCAATCCGCAGGTTGCCATCGTTTGGTTAAGCTATAATGTACATGGTAATGAAGCTTCTAGCACAGAAGCTGCCATGCAAACTATATACGAATTGATCACCAAAAAAACAGCCTGGTTGCAAAACACCATAGTGATCATAGATCCCTGTATAAATCCCGATGGGCGTGATCGCTACGTCAATTGGTATAATCAGGTAAAAGCCACGCCTTATCATACAGATCAGAATGCTACCGAGCATAACGAACCCTGGCCGGGTGGTAGGCCAAATCATTATTTGTTTGACCTGAATCGTGATTGGGCATGGGCCACCCAGGTCGAGTCCCGGCAACGCTTAAAAATATACAATACCTGGATGCCTCATATTCATGTAGATTTTCATGAGCAAGGTATCAACGAACCTTATTACTTTGCACCGGCTGCAGAACCGTTTCACGAAATCATCACGCCCTGGCAAAAAGATTTTCAGACACAGATTGGTAAAAATCACGCCAAATATTTTGATGCAGAAGGCTGGTTATTTTTTACCCGAGAACGATTTGATTTATTATACCCAAGCTATGGAGATACCTATCCCACTTTTATGGGCGCTATTGGTATGACTTATGAACAAGCGGGACATGGTCGGGCAGGACTGGGTATACAAACCGATGAAGGATATGTATTGACCCTAAAAGATCGGGCCATGCATCATACCACCACAGGGATATCTACCGTAGAGATTTCTTCTAAAAATGCTGCAAAACTGAATACCGAATTCAAAAAATTCTTTGACAACTCAAATCTGAAATATAAAAGCTATGTGCTTTCGGGAACAGCAGATAAAATTGATGCTTTGACCACATTATTGGACAAACATGAAATACAATATGGGTATACCAATACGACAAAGGTCTCAGGATTTAACTTTAGAGAGAATAAATCAGGCAGTATTACTGCCAATGGTGCATTGGTCGTAAGTACTAATCAACCCAAAGGCAAAATGGTAAAAGTACTTTTTGAACCCAATGCCAAATTGAGCAATCCACTCACCTATGATATTACCGCCTGGAGCATCCCTCACGCTTATGGGCTGGAGGCTATTGCATCGACATCGCTAATTCCTGTAAATGGAAATAAAGAAAATACAGTAATAAACAATACCATAAATGCATCAGGAGCAGGGTATATTGCAAAATGGAACAGCCTCAAAGATGCTGCTTTTATGGCCGATCTGCTCAACCATAATATTAGAGTGCGGTTTAGTGAAAAAGACTTTTCTAATAATGGAGACAATTTTAAAAAAGGAAGTCTGGTGATTACCAAAAGTGATAATCGAAAGATAGAAAACTATGATAAGATCGTAGTAGATATTGCCAATAAACACTATCGAAAATTATATGCTTCGCCAACCAGTTTTGCTACCAATGGTGTGGATTTTGGTTCTCCCGATGTAAAGTTGATTAATAATCAACGTATTGCCGTTTTAAAAGGCCGCTATACCTCTTCTTTAAGTTATGGTGAGATCTGGCATTTCTTTGAGCAACAACTGAAATTTCCCATCACGGCTATGGATACCGATTACTTTAAAAAAGTAGATATGGGCAAATATGATGTGTTAATTATACCCAACGGACGTTACAATGGATATATGGATGAAAGTGTCTTGAAAAAACTAAAAAAATGGATCCAAAGTGGCGGAAAAGTAATTGCACTTGCCAATGCAGTAAGTGCCTTTGCAGGGAAAGAAGGGTTTGATCTTAAGAAAAACAAACCCGATGAAAAGAAAAAGGATTCTATTGGCAATCTTACCCCCTATGACCAGCGTGAGCGTGAAAGCGTGAAAGGTTTTATTACCGGAAGTATTTTTAAAACCAAAGTAGACCCCTCACATCCTATGGCTTTTGGGTATAACGACACCTATTTCAGTCTAAAACTGGGAAGCAGCTCCTATAAATTACTGCAAAAGGGATATAATGTAGCTTATGTAGAAAACCCGCAAAGTATTTCGGGATTTGCAGGTAAGGATGCTTTAAAAAATTTGAATAACTCCCTTATTTTTGGTGAAGCAAGAATAGGTGATGGAAGTGTCATGTATATGGTAGACAATCCATTATTCAGATCTTTCTGGGAAAATGGAAAGCTGTTCTTTGTGAATGCCATATTCTTTGCAAACAATAATAAATTTAGGCTCTAGTGAATAGTATCTAGCTATAAAGTAGTCTTAGCGAACCTTTGTGAAACAAAAAATGATAATAGTATAAAATAGTATTATAAACTCATCAATTAAACAAAATCAATAGTTATGAATAACTCAACAAACATTTCAAAAATTGTAAAAACAATGGCACTAACAATTGCCTTTGTTTTAGTAAGTTGTAATAAAAAGAAAGAAACTGTGGAAACAACAACAGAAACAGAAGGAACAGCAAATGTTTTATTAAAAGAATGGACCGGGCCTTACGGCGGTACTCCTGCATTTGACAAAATGTCTGTGACCGATGTAAAACCAGCTCTCGAAAAAGGAATGGAGCTCAATCTAAAAGAAATCAATGCTATTGCCAATAATATGGCGCCCCCCACTTTTGAAAACACTATTGTCGCACTCGAAAAATCTGGAGCAGAGCTTGACAGGGTCTTTACGTATTATGGTATTTTAAGTGGTAATATGTCATCACCAGAATTTAGGGAGATCCAAAAAGAAATGGCGCCTGTGTTATCAGAATTCCGCTCAAAAATATCACAAAACAAGCAATTATTTCAACGCATTAAAGTGGTCTATGAGAATTCATTGAAAACTCCGTTGGAAGATGACCAGCAGCGTGTAGTGCAACTTACTTATGAAGGTTTTGCCATGAACGGAGCAGAACTCGATGAGGAGAAGAAAAAACGGTATGCAGCAATCAATAAAGAACTATCTGGTCTATACACTAATTTTTCTAATAATATCCTGGCAGACGAAGAAAGCTATGTAACCTATCTTACCAAAGATCAATTAAGCGGCCTTTCTGAGCCTTTGATCAATGCCTATGCAAAAGCAGCTTCAGACCGTGGTCGGGAAGGAAAATATGCAATCACCAATACCCGGTCTTCTATGGATCCGTTTCTTACCTATTCTGATGAACGTGCTTTACGCGAAAAAGTATGGAAAAACTACTATTCTCGTGGAGATAATGGTGATGAGCATGATAATAATGAAAATATCGCTAAGATCCTGAAACTAAGAAAAGAGCGGGTAGGTTTATTGGGATATGACAATTTTGCAGCATGGCGATTACAAAACCGAATGGCTAAAAATCCTGAAAATGCGATGAAACTCATGAATGCTGTTTGGCCTGCTGCTATTGCCAGAGTAAAAGAAGAAGTAGCCGATATGCAAGCCATCGCCAATGCCAATGGAGACAATATCACTATCGAACCCTGGGATTATCGCTACTATGCAGAAAAAGTGCGTAAGCAAAAATACGATCTGGATTCTGATGAAGTAAAACAATACCTGCAGCTCGATAATTTAAGAGAGGCTATGTTCTTTGTGGCCGGTGAATTATTTAACTTCAAATTTACTCCTGTAGAAAAAGGTAAGGTGCCTGTTTTTCATGAAGATGTACATGTTTGGGAGGTGAATGATAAAACTTCGGGAGCCCATATTGGATTATGGTATCTGGATCCTTTTGCCAGAACCGGAAAACGTTCTGGTGCATGGGCAACTACCTATAGAAGTCATACTACTTTTGATGGTAAAAAGAACGTACTGGGATCAAACAACTCTAATTTTGTAAAACCTGCAGCAGGAGAAGCAGTTTTGGTGTCCTGGGATGATGCTATTACCTTTTTTCATGAATTTGGCCATGCATTGCATTTCTTTGCTTCAGAAGTGAGATATCCCACGCTGAATAGCGGGGTACGTGACTATACCGAATTTCAATCGCAATTATTAGAACGTTGGTTATCTACCGATCAGGTAATCGATAAGTACCTTGTGCACTACAAAACGGGCGAACCCATGCCCAAAGCATTGATAGACAAAGTAAAAAAAGCAGCCACCTTTAACCAGGGATTTGCTACTACAGAATACCTGGCTTCTGCCCTTATGGATATGAAATTCCATTTGGCAGATCCAACCAATATTGATGTTGATAAATTTGAGAAAGAAACACTAGCAGAATTAAACATGCCAAAAGAATTGGTGATGCGTCACCGTACTCCACATTTTGGCCATGTATTTTCTGGTGAAGGATATGCCACAGCATATTATGGTTATATGTGGGCCGATGTATTGACCTCTGACGCTGCAGAAGCCTTTGCTGAAGCACCAGGAGGGTTCTATGACAAAGAAGTGGCAGCCAAACTGGTAAAATACCTCTTTGCACCCCGCAATGCAATGGATCCTGCAGAGGCGTATAAAAAATTCAGAGGGCGGGATGCCAAAATTGAATCCCTGATGAAAGATCGCGGGTTTCCAACAAAATCTTAAAAAATTGTATCAAAAAGGGCATATCCCTGTATTCAACCTAATGGTAGTACAAGAAAACATACCAATACTTAGATTTCTGATCACTGTAGTTTCTGTGGTTATAGTTCATGCTTCCTGCAATGATCATACACATAATGCAAACTTTCGCCACGATGATAAAGATAGAACGTATGTTCTTTATACACCAGAGGGTTTGCCTGAAAATGCGCCGCTGGTATTTGTACTGCACAGCTATGGGCGCTATGCAAAAGATCACTTGCAGAGTTTACAATTAAATGATGTCGCAGATAGCAACAAATTTGTAGTTTGCTACCCTCAAGGAACACTGGATGTGAATACCGGTAGCCCATATTGGAATGCCCGATTAAAAAACAGTACAATTGATGATGTAGGATTCCTTACCGCACTTGCAAAACATTTGCAAACCGAGTATCACCTTGATCCCAACAGAACTTTTGTTTGTGGTATTTCAAATGGGGGGTTTATGAGCTATACATTGGCTTGTGAATCACCAGATGTGTTTAAAGCCATAGCTTCGGTTACTGGTACAATGAGCGGGTACACCTGGAACCATCGAGGCTCTACAACACTCCCCTCACCCGTTCTGCAAATATCGGGAATGACAGATGAGGTAGTACCTATCGATGGAAGCATGTCTACAGAACATGGCTGGGGAGGAGCACCGCATATGGATATCGTTATGAACTACTGGAAAGGCTTTAATAAATGCACTATAACTGATACGTTATCGACCTCATCAAACATACATGCTTATCATTATAAAAATGGTATCCATAGAAATGAAGTATGGTATTATAAAATAGAAGATTTCGGGCATGATCTGCCTACCATAGATAATTCAGGCTTAGACTCAGGTAAGCTGATATGGGAATTTTTTAGTAAGTTTTAAAAACATAATAAAAATGACAAAAAAATGTGGAATTAACCCGATCTCGATTGCTTGATTCCTCATATTTATAAATTTAAATTAGAATAGTAATGAATAAAAGAATTAAACACATGAAAAAAGCTTGTAATGCTTTGATATTAATACTAATGATCCTGGCACCAGCTTCGTGTAAAGCTCAGAATGTAAAAACAGAAAATGAAAACATGGAAGAAAACAAAGTGACAATTATTGGGGTTGCCAAAAATGCTAAAATGGGAGCCATCATCTTAACAAAAGACCAAGATGTTTATTACATAGACGGATTACATTCATGGGATGAAGTCGTCTATCAAAAAGAGGTCAAAGTGACAGGAATTTTAAAGTTAGAAACATTTAAAGCCGAAGATCTCAAAAATAAAAAAGGAGAATACAAACAAGGCATAGCAGGAGATAAGAAAACAATACTAAAACCTATTTGGGAAATTCTTGAGAAATGACATACCGAGTAGAATTTAAAACTTTTGGTTGATAGACATTTTTTAATAGCATAATTAAAAAATTTAATCCTGGTCTACCTGTCTCGACAAGCTCAAGATCTGACTGTTGAAAAACAATAAGTATATGTACTTGAAAGTAAACCATACGTTCTATAAAGTAAAAAAACAGACATCGACTTTTCTTTTTAAGGGTTCATTTATAGCTTACTTTTTTTTGTTTTTTCTATGTATCCCATTCATTGCACAATCTCAACCCAATGATAAACCCCTTAAAGAAGCATTGGTAAATGGAATTACATTAGGTATTCCTGGTATTTCGGTAGCTATCGGAAAAGGTGACAGTATTGTATGGGCAGGAACTGCGGGGTATAGTGACCTAACCTCCAAGAGTCTTTTAAAAAAAAACAGCCAATTTGGTGTTGGGAGTATTACAAAAACATTTGTTGCGGTAGTAATTCTTCAGCTAGTTGAAGAAGGCAGACTTGATTTGAATAAAGTTCCTGCAGATTATCTGGATCTTTCGGTGATTAAAAGTGTTCCCAATAGTGACAAAGCCACCTTACGACAATTACTAAATCACCAAAGCGGAATACCTACCTGGGAATTCCAGGCAGATTGGATTCGTAAAGGCAGAGGCTCTGAAATGGATGTGGATCATATATGGAGCAAAACGGAAACACTGCATTACATACAGGACCTGCCTCCAGATTTTGAACCTGGAGAACGGTATGCATATTCAAATACAAACTATACATTACTAGGTCTTATCATTGAAAAAATCACAGGAAATGATTTAATGGTGGAAATTCGAAAACGAATTTTTCAACCACTAGGTATCAAGAATACCTTTCTCAACTCTTTTGAAGATACGGGAAAAGAATTTGTTCACCATTATCATTATGCAACTCCGCAATTTGGTACTATTGCCGGTATTCACAAAGCATTTCCTGAAATCAGACCCTATTTAGTTGAATCAACACCAGCCAATCTCTCTCCCGAGTGGGCTGCCGGTGGTATGGTATCTACAGCAAGTGATTTAGTAAAATGGGTCCAAGGACTACGGGCAGGAACACTACTTGGTTCTACCATGGGAGAGGAACTCTTCACATATTACCCTCCAAAAGAAATATCTCCTTCTCCGCTTAATTATATGCAAGGAATATATAAACTTAAGAATTATTATAAAGGAAAAGCAGTGATAGGGCATTCTGGTGGGACTTTAGGATTTTCGGCCCATATGTTTTGGATTGAGAATACAGATATTGTCATTGTATTTCTCGCTAATGTTGGCAATATGCATAGCGGGTTAAAGCAAGCCCCTCCTTCTCTATTTTATAAAAATATCTTATTTCCGGCAGTATTGAAATATCTAAATTTTAAGATCAACCAATGATATAATATATAACCCTAACTAAAACAAACAGACAACAATGAAAAATGTACTACTCAAGATGAGTTCATATACATACATAATTCATCAATCATGAAAACAATCAAATTTTTAACACTTGTTTTAATAATCTCGGGAACATGTATTTCCTGTAAAAAAGAAGACATAGCAAAAAGGGGCTTAACAGAAGCTAAAGAATTTAGAGTAAATTTTGAGAAGTTTACTTTAGCCAACGGCCTAAAAGTCATTTTCCATATTGACCGTTCTGATCCGGTTGTAGCAGTTGCCTTGACAGCACATGTAGGTGCTGCACGCGAAAAAAAAGGGAGAACCGGGTTTGCACATTTATTTGAACATTTGCTCTTCCTGGAATCAGAAAACCTGGGAAAAGGCGGTTTGGATAAAATGAGTGCCCGTATTGGTGGATCGGGGGCTAGTGGCACTACCAGCCGGGATCGTACCAATTATTTTCAAACAGTGCCCAGGGATGCCCTCGAAAAAATGATCTGGGCAGAAGCCGATAAATTGGGATTCTTTATCAATACCGTTACCGAACCCGTTCTGGCTAAGGAAAAACAGGTAGTTAAAAATGAAAAACGCCAGAGCTATGATAACCGTCCTTATGGACATGTAAACTATGTGATTGATAAAAATATGTATCCCGAAGATCATCCCTATAACTGGCAGGTGATCGGGTCACTTGAAGATTTACAGAATGCAACCCTGCAAGATGTAAAAGATTTCTATAACCGCTGGTATGTTCCAAATAATGTTACCCTTACTATTGCCGGAGATTTTGATACAGAGCAAGCCAAAACCTGGGTGCATACATATTTTGATGAGATCAAACGCGGAAAAGATATTCCTAAACTGGAAAAACGTCCCGCCATTTTGACCGAAACCAGGAAGTTATACCACGAAGATAATTTTGCACGCCTTCCTCAATTAACCATTTCCTGGCCCACAGTACCCATATATCATCCAGATTCTTATCCTTTAGAAGTTTTGGCTACTTATTTATCTAAGGGTAAAAAAGCTCCTTTTAATAAAGTATTGGTAGAAGACAAACAACTTACCTCTAAGGTGACTATGTTTAACTCTGGATCAGAATTAGCTGGTCAGTATCGATTGACGGTTCGTGGGTTCGAAAAAGTCAATCTAAACGATATCAATACTGCCATTACCGAAGCTTTTATAAAGTTTGAAAAAGAAGGGGTCTCGCCAGAAGATCTGAACCGCATCAAAGCCAGCCAGGAGACTGAGTTTTATAGTGGATTATCAAGTGTATTGGGAAAGGGATTTGAGTTGGCACAATACGAGATCTTTGCCGGTGACCCCGGTTTTATCAATAAGGATGTGCAGCATATTCTGGCAGTTACTATCGATGATGTACACCGAGTGTATAATCAATACATCAAAGGAAAACATTATGTGGCTACCAGTTTTGTTCCTATTGGCCAAACTGATTTGGTATTAAAAGATTCAAAACCGGCCAAAGTGGTAGAAGAAAAAATTATAGAAGGCGCAGAAGAAACTTTTGATCCCAGTATCGCAGCCGAGTATAAAAAAACACCTTCTGGTTTTGACCGATCGATAGAACCACCATATGGAGAAAGCCCTGTCATCAAAATTCCAGAAGTATGGCAAGACAAACTTTCGTCGGGTATTGAGATATTCGGAATCCAAAATGATGAAGTCCCTCTTGTACAATTTCAACTGAATATGAGAGGTGGTTTGTTATTAGAAAAACCCGATAAGGTTGGCATTTCTAATATGTTGGCGCAACTTATGACCAAAGGAACAAAAAACAAAACTACCGAAGATCTCGAAAATGCAATCGAGAGTTTGGGTGCTTTCATCAACATCTCTGCTGAGAATGAAAGCATTACCATTAGCGGAAGTACCTTGTCCAGAAACTATGAGAAAACCATGAGTTTGATAGAAGAAATGATCCTGCAACCACGATGGGATCATAAAGAGTTTCAATTGATCAAGCAAAGTGTTATTAACCAAATTCAGCAGCAAAAAGCAAGCCCCAGGAGTATTGCCGATAATGAATATACCAAATTGATCTATGGCAATGATCATATTTTATCTTATAATAACCTGGGCACAGAGCATTCGGTGCAAGCCATTACAATCGAGGATCTGAAACAATATTACCAGGCCAATATTGCACCCAATGTTACCAAAATACATGTAGCAGGTGATATTGCCAAAAACAGGGTAATTGCTTCTATTGACGGCTTCAACAAAAACTGGGAACCAAAAGAAGTGAAATTTCCATATGTCCCTGCCCCTAAAGCTCTGAAACAATCCAAAATATATTTCTATGATGTACCAGATGCCAAGCAATCTCAATTGCGTTTTGGATATCTGGCACTGGCGGCAACAGATACCGATTACTATCCTGTGCAAATGATGAATTACCGCTTGGGTGGCGGTGGATTTGCATCTCAGCTCACGCAGCAGTTACGCGAAGGTAAAGGATATACCTATCGCATAGCTTCTCGATTCTCTGGCAGTATGATTCCCGGGCCATTTATTGTTTTCAGTGGAGTACGATCCAATGTTACCTATGAATCAACCAGCCTAATCAAAGAAATTCTGGAAAATTACGGGAAGAATTTTACTGAAAACGATCTGAAGGTAACCAAAAGCTCGCTGATTAAAAGTAATGCAAGAGCCTTTGAAACCTTAGATGCTAAACTGAATATGCTTACCAATATCAGCATGCTGCACTACCCAAAAGATTATGTAAAACAACAAGAAGCCATCGTAAAAAACATAACGCTTGAAGAAATCAAAAAACTGGCAGACCAATATTTGGATCCCGATAAAATGTTCTATTTGGTGGTTGGTGATGCCAAAACCCAACTCAAAAAACTAGAACAATTAGGCTTTGGTACTCCGGTTTTATTGAATGAGGAGAATGATATAATGAAAGATTAAGCATTTATTCTAAGAGCATGTTCAAATTCTTTTTGAACATGCTCTTAGATTGAAACCGTTCTACCAATACCTGCCTAGTTGGCCACAGGTTTATGATTTCGCAATCCTGGCCTACATAGAAAAAGGAGAATTATTTTTTACTATAAACGATTCTCCACCTCGGAGGAGGTGTTTTTAGACTCCGGGCGATCTCCTCCCCAGCGGAGGAGTTATTTTTAGATTCCAGGCGATCTCCTCCCCAACGGAGGAGTTATTTTTGGATTCCAGGCGATCTCCTCCCCAGCGGAGGAGTTATTTTTGGACTCCAGGCGACCTCCTCCGCTGGGGAGGAGATCGTATACATTTCATTTTGAACAACTTACAAAAAAACCGCTTTTTTTATTTAAAATGTTGTAAAATCTCGTTATTTTGAATGCTTAATCTTAAAACCTTAACCAATGTTATCATCAAGTGATTTAGAACAATTATTAAAAGAAGAAGTAATAGAATTTTTAAGAAGTACAAAAGATTTTTGTATTGACAACAATCCAGAGGTGCTAGATATGGTGCCTCAAGTAAATGCCTTAACAACTATAGTTTCCAGACTAGACAAAGCGTTATTATATGAACGGGAAAGCAAATACACAAAGATATTAGAAAATCTGGACATGGAGCGTGATGCTGCCGTTATAGGTATTAAATATGGCTTTTTAATGAATCTTCATCATGAGGATCCTACACGAAGAGCTGCAGGACAGCTCTTATTAGACCATCTCGATAGTTACGGTGATCGCATCACTAAACTTAATTATGAATCAGAAAGTACGATATTAATTAACCTGGTAGACGATTATAAAAATAAAGAGTCGTTAAAGAAAGCATTGGCAATAGTAGAATTAACAAGTTGGGCTATCCGCATTAAAACTTCCAATAAAGCTTTTAGAGCAAAATATAAGGAACGTATTTCTATTGAAAGTGCCGATGGAAAAGTATCGTATACCGCCATAAAACCCGAAGCTATTGAAACCTACGATAAGTTTATTAAGCGTCTTGAAGCCCATATAGAACTAGACGAGATAGAAAAGTATACACAGATCAACAATCAATTAAAAACCTTAGGCGATCGTTATTTGCAAATTCTTAAAATACGCAGAAGCAATAATGATAACGATAACGATCCTGCTGATACCAATGACGATATCGATTAATATAAATGGTGGTCGCCAATAGTGCAACCCCCAAAGGCTTGTGCCAAATTTATTTTGGAATCCAAGTCTTTTGGGGCTGTTATAAATCATAAAACCAATGTTCTGACATAAAAACCGATAATTAATTTTCCTTACTTTAGACCATAGAAACATATTTATTCTGTTTATATGCAAACCAAAGTTTTTTTACTACACATCACAAAGCAGTTGCTATTATTGTCGATTACTATGCTATGTATTTCTTGCGGCTATAAAAAACCCGAAGGAGATAAACATCCCGAAATCCCGGTTTTTCCTGAACATACAAACCAAAAATTCGAATTTGTTCCTTTTTCTTACGGCCGAATCCATACACATATGATGGCCCAAACTAATAATCACTATTATATTGCATTATTTTCAAACTTAGATTTTTTGATCCTCAACAAGAGTTTTGAAGAGGTAATGACCTTAGATGTAAGGGGGGTAGCTTCTATCCATGAATCTGGTACTTTCTATTCTTTTACCAAAAAAGATTATGTTAAAAAAGCATATCGATATCAACCACCACATTTTAAAGAAGAATCAATACCTGTTAAAAAAATTCAATATTATAAACCTTCTTTTGATTCTATCGTGGCAAAATACTCAGAGACGATCGCAGAAAAAAAGCTTAACAACAAACTTTTTGACACACTTAAATTTGCAGATAGCATTTTCTTTAAAAAATATACTCAAGATTTGCAATGTGTGCTACCTATTGGGGCATACCCAGGTACTTATATATTCAAATATGCAGACAGAGATATCTTTGTAGAATGCCACTTATATCCACCTGGAAAAGAATCGAGTTTATTTAATATCTGTAATACTGCACCTTCCATTCAGGAAGCCGATGATCTTGATCTGTTTGATACGGCAGTTTTAGGTAACAGTTCGCACGGTAATCACTATGTTTTTGGGTACAAATCTTATGGATATGAATATTTCAGCCTAAAAATTGGCAATAACAGCACCAAATTTAAAGTTCATAGCAGAGACCGAATGATACAATTAAAGTCTGAATCTAAAGATAAAGTAATTGTATATGGAGATCGATTGTACTGGTCTAGATTAAAGGAATAGTATTGATTATTAAAAATGGCAATTATAGCATATTTTGAAAATATTACCTGCGAACAACGCAAACAAGGTTGTCGTGTTTTTAGATGGTTGCAGGATCTATCGAAGTTTTGCTATTAAATGAATCATTTATATCCAAATGAAACGAATACATGCTTTTGAATTTGAAGATCTAAGCTGGTTTCCGAAGAATTTACGAAACTATATGACCGACTTTTTACAGTTTGGAGCCAATACTTTTGATATGTATAAAAGTGTGGTTCCTGTCCTTGATAAAGGAATCAAAAGTGCAGGAAACCATAAAATTATTGATATCGCTTCAGGTGGCGGTGGGGGGTTACTTAAACTTGCAGAGCATCTGAAACAAGAGCATCCAAATTTAAAAATTATCCTTTCAGATTATTACCCTAATCTGAATGCTTTTAAAAGAACAAAATCCAAAATGCCAGACATCTTTGACTATATCGAGTATCCGGTAAATGCCATGGATGTCCCTACCGATGTAAAAGGCTTTAGAACACAATTTCTATCCTTACATCATTTTAAACGCGAAGATGCAAAAGCCATTCTTCAAAATGCCATAGATTGCAATCAACCTATTGGTATTTTTGAGGCACAACAGAGAAACATCAAAAGTTTGATCCCTATGTTGCTGTCTCCTATCACGGTTTTATTAATGACTCCTTTTATAAGGCCTTTTAAACTGGGAAGGCTGTTATTTACGTATCTCATTCCGATATTGCCATTATTTATACTTTGGGATGGAGTGATTTCAGTATTAAGGACATACACAATTGACGAACTTAAACAAATGATCTCATCCCTGAATAACAGCAATCATTTTGATTGGGAAATCGAGATCTCAAAAGGGAAACCAAGCGAAATATTGTACCTTTTGGGAATACCAAAAACCAGGTAATTAGAATTATAGACAATTATATAAAAACTCAGCTTTTCTGGTTTTGCTATATATTTAAAGAACTCATCTTGAGTAATGCTTTTGCCTGCAAAATTTACATTCCTGCCCGACCCGGCAGGCGGGTAGCACTCTAATTTTGTTCTTTTTTTTCAACGTAACTATGGCTATGCTGAAAAAAAACTACTTCATTATAGTACAAAAGCCAAACTTTTCGGCCTAAAACCATTACTCAAGATGAGTTCAAATAAAAAATATCATGATAAAAAGAAATAGTATTCTCTTTATTCTCTTCAGTTTCATTGTAAGTATATCTCCTATTGCCGGTCAAAGCAATATAGATCATAAATACAAAGAATTCGATTTTTGGATAGGAGAATGGGATGTGTATAAACAAGGCACCGATTCTATTGTTGGAAAAAGTAAAATTGAAAGTATTATAGATGGTAAAGTGATCAAAGAGACCTACCGCTCTACCAGAAAAGCATATCATGGGACCAGTTTAAACATCTATAACCAAAGAGAAGATCGATGGGAGCAGTTTTGGGTAGATAACAGCGGATTAACTTTGCACATTTTGGGAAATCTTGAAGATGGCAAGATGGTATTGCAAAATGAAATAACCTCAGAGAAAGACTCTTTATCCAACAAAATTTCCTGGCAAAAGAACAATAATAATACGGTAAGGCAGACCTGGTCGCAAAGTACAGACCAGGGAAAAACCTGGAACATAGTATTTGATGGGGAATATAGAAAAAGAGGAAAGCAAAGTACTGAAAGCAAATAATCCAATTACGAAAATCTCTATTATTAATTTTCCATAATTTTAGTATCTTAGGGATATAATTACTCATGTAACCATTGTCAAAATAGTTTTTAGTCTGTCTTTTTTTAAAAGTTAAAACTAGTTTTTCATGAGTACAACAGATACCCTTTACAGGCATAATGAGCTTACTTTTCAGGTGATGGTAGATGCGTCGCCCAATGCATTGATTTTGGTTAATGAAGCGGGTAAGATCGCATACGCCAATGCATATGCCGAAAAATTATTTCAATATAACCGGGCAGAGATTATTGGCCAGAAAATTGAAATATTAATGCCTGCAAGATTTGAGAGATATCATCCTGGATTTGTACGCTCTTTTTTTCAGACCCCTCAATTCAGAAGAATGGGGGAAGGCCGTGAACTCTTTGCTTTAAAAAAAGATAAGACAGAGTTTCCTGTAGAAATAGGATTAAACCCTATTGTTACCATAAACGGAAATATGGTTCTGGCATCTATTATTGATATCACTGAAAGAAAGAAAGCCGAACAACGTTTCCGTTTGGTAGTAGAATCTGCTCCCAGTGCTATGGTACTGGTGAATAAAAAAGGAATTATTTCGCTGGTTAATACGCAAACAGAAAAGCTATTTGGTTACAGACGCGAAGAGTTATTAGGGCAAAAAATTGAAATTCTAATTCCCAGTGAAATAAGAAGCCAACATCCCAAATACAGAAAAGAATTTTCTAAAAATCCTGAAACCAGAGCAATGGGAGCAGGAAGGGATTTATTTGCAGTAACCAGAGACGGAAAAAAATTTCCCGTAGAAATAGGACTCAATCCCATAGAAACTTTTGAAGGAAAAATGGTACTGGCTTCTGTTATTGACATTACAGAACGCAAAAGAAACGAAGAGGTTTCAAAAAAGTATACCAAAAGGCTTGAAAACAAAAATAAAGAACTGGAGCAATTTACCTACATCACATCTCACGACCTGCAGGAACCGCTTAAATCTATTACCGGGTTAGCAGAAATACTCACCGAAGATTATAAAGATCAACTGGATGAAGAAGGGCAAAATTCGCTTGCTTTTTTACATGAATCTACCGAACGCATGAAAGAATTGATAAGTTCATTACTTCATTATAGTAGATTAGGACAAAAATCAACAGTAGAAGAGGTCGATTGCAATGAATTGATTGAAGTAATCAAAAAGGATCTGACTTCTTCAATTTCTGAGACAAATACCCGTTTTGAAATTACCGCATTACCCACCGTATCAGGCTATAAAACCGAATTGCGGTTGTTATTTCAGAATTTGATCAGTAACGCTATTAAATTCAGAAAAAAAGATAATGTTTCGGTGATTAAAATTTCTGCGAAAAAACAACAACAGGCATGGTTATTTGCAGTAAAAGATAATGGAATTGGTATTGATATGAAGTTCACCGATAAAATCTTTACCATTTTTCAGCAGCTAAACCCTAAAGAAGAGTATCCCGGCACCGGAATTGGATTATCGCATTGCAAAAAGATTGTCGAGTTACACGATGGAGATATCTGGGTAGAGGCAGAACCCGATAAAGGAAGTACCTTCTATTTTACAATAAATTCAAAAACCCCCTTATTATGAAAAAAATTATCGGTCTGGATTGTATTATACTGGTAGACGATGACAAGATTACCAACTTCATTCATAAAAGAGTAATAAAACGTGCTGATATTGATGTTACCATAAAAGTAAATTATACAGGCTTTGAAGCATTAAATTATCTTAAAAAGATGAGTGAGCTTCCTATCGATAAATATCCCAGGCCCGGTATTATATTTCTGGATATCAATATGCCCGGAATGAATGGATGGGATTTTATAGATGAATATAAAAAACTACCTTCTATACAGAAAGAAAAGATTGTTATTGCCATGCTTACTACAAGTATGAATCCAGATGATGAAAACACTGCCAATACTACCCCAGAGATTAATATATTTCTTAGAAAACCTCTTACCATTGAAAAATTGGAAAGAACTATTGATGCAAATTTTCCGATATTATAATGTTCAAGAAATAGCTTCTATTTTGATTTACACTACTTCTGCATACAAATCAAAATCTTCGGCTTCATAGATTTTAACTGTGGCATACTCTCCTGTTTTTAAATAGAACTTTGAAGCATCGATCAGTACTTCGTTATCTACATCGGGAGAGTCAAACTCTGTGCGCCCCACAAAATAGTTTCCTTCTTTCCGGTCGATTACTACTTTAAACTCCTGCCCTATTTTTTGTTGGTTTAATTCCCATGAGATTTGCGATTGGATCTCCATAATTTCATTGGCCCTTTCCATTTTAGTTTCTTCCGGAACATCATCTGCCAAATTAAAAGCATGCGTATTTTCTTCGTGTGAATAGGTAAAACACCCTAAACGTTCAAAACGCATCTCTTTTACCCAATCTCTTAAGGTTTCAAAATCCTCTTGTGTTTCTCCGGGATATCCCACAATCAAAGTGGTACGGATCGCCATCTCGGGAACGGTCTCTCTGAATTCTTTTAGCAGTTTTGTGGTTTTAGCTTTGGTAGTCCCTCTTCGCATCGATTTCAATATCGGGTCTGATATATGCTGAAGCGGAATATCGATATAATTACAAATCCTGGGTTCCTGCTTCATTACTTCCAACACATCCATAGGAAAACCTGTTGGAAATGCATAATGCAACCGTATCCATTCTATACCTTCAACTTTCACCAATTCACTTAGTAAATCGGCCAATTTTCTTTCTTTATACAAGTCTAAACCATAATAAGTAAGATCCTGAGCGATCAAAATAAGCTCTTTAACTCCGCTTGCAGCCAATTTCTCTGCTTCGGTTACTACATCTTCAATTGGAGTAGATCTGTGCTTACCCCGCATTAACGGGATGGCACAGAACGAACAAGGGCGGTCGCATCCTTCGGCGATTTTGAGATAGGCATAATTCTTTGGTGTAGTCGTTAATCGTTCGCCTATCAATTCGTGCTTATAATCGGCTCCCAAAGCCTTTAATAATCCCGGAAGTTCTGAAGTGCCAAAATATTGATCTACATCGGGGATTTCTTTTTCCAGATCGGGTTTATAACGTTCAGAAAGGCATCCTGTAACAAAGACTTTATCAACCGAACCTTTTTCCTTTTTCTGCACATACTCCAGAATGGTATTTACCGATTCTTCTTTGGCATTGGCTATAAAACCACAGGTATTAATGACAACGATATTCCCTTCTTCCTCATGCACGACCTCTTTATTATTAGCACGTAGTTGTCCCATCAATACCTCACTATCGTATACATTTTTACTACAGCCCAGTGTAACTACATTGATTTTATTCTTCTTTAATGTCTTTGTTCTCATGTCTTTTGGATAAATCTACCTGGTTTCAGACAGGGGTGTGTAAAGATACAATGATTCACTAAAGTTTGATCTATAATTGTCATTATTGTCAAAGTACGATCCAAGACGGCTTCGCTTCTGAAATCAAGAACCAAAATATCTTGTTTGAGTGCCAATCTTGAAATAAAAAATTTCTTGAAACCGACCCTGCCTTGCCGACAGGCAGGTATCCCCGAGGCAAGCCATAGGGGTATTTCGCCGGTTTCATTTTGGCCTCGGGGCCAAAAACCGAAATTTTGTATTTAGCCTCACCCGGAATTGCCAAAAAAGGCAGTTCCGACCTCTCCCAAGGAGAGGTTAATCGGAAACCCTGTCTGCAACAGGCAGGCCCGAGGCAGAGCCGTCGGGGAATTATTTAGATTAAAAAGACACCCTAAACGTTGCATTGGGCGTTATTGCCAAGGATGATTCTGTAAATTCTATCGGTACATTTTCCTGATCCAGGCGATAGTAGTTATTGATTACGTTTTGCCTGTTGGTGAGGTTCCAGATAGATACACCGGTTTGTGCCTTAACCTTTTTGCTAATATTAAAATCATACATTGCAGAAATGTCGAGTCGCAAATATTCTCTTAGCCCCTTACTATTAGCTGCTTCATAAATAATACTGTTACTATTTGCTGGTTGTGCAGCCAGAGGTTTGGTGGTAGGTAATCCAGAATTCCAATTAAGCCCTGCAGATATCTTTACATTATTCAAAATGTATGATCCTCCTATTGTGACAGCATGAGTAATATCGATATTATTCGGAAATTCTGCATCTTCAAATTCATTAAAGGTATAATCATTATTTGCATACGAGTAACTTAACCAGGTACTGATATTAGTACATCTTTTATTGATCAGGAAATCAATTCCGGAAACCCGGTAGTCTCCGATTCCCTGCTCAAATTCATACTTGGTTCGAAATCCCTGACTTCTCGCAGTAATATCATTCACTTTTTTATAATACCCTTCGGCAGTGATCAACCATCCTTTTGGGCTGTATTGTAATCCCAGTGAGATCTGCCCACCTTTAACCACAGGAATATCCTGATTATTGGATAATACCCATCGCCTCTTTTCTACACCCAAAAAATCATTTTGAAGATTAATGATCTGAGAAGTATTTTGGTGCTTTAGCTCTCCCAGCAATTCTATAGTGAGATCCTCTCTAATCTGTTGATTATAGCTCAATCTGGGTTCGATACTGTGTGATTTAAATTTATCATTATACGTATACCGAAGGCCAAAATTAACTATCTCAGTGTTTTGTTTGGATTTATAATTAATTTGTGAAAACAGTCCATGTGTACGGATCACTCTAACTTCTTCTCTTACCTGCAAGGGGTTATCGATATCATTGAGGTTTGTGATTCCTGTCTCAATGAATTGATAGCCATTCTGCAAAGAGATATTTTGGTTAACAGTAAAAAGTGTTTTTAATTTTAGACTTGTTTCAGAAACTTTATTCTCTTGCAAAAATCGTTGTCCTTCTTCCAAATTTGCATTGATCGATTTAAGCGTATAATCAGTTTCATATAGTTGCACAACAGATATTAACTTTTCACTCCAATTTCTTTGGTACCAAATGCCAGCACCCAAGCTGTTTTGTTTTAAGCTACTTTCCCGTGATTGCTGTATATCATCAATCAATGCACTTTCGGTAAACATTAATTCATTGTTGATGCTCAAAAAATTAACTCTCAATTGATCATTGTTTGATATATCATAATTCCAACGTAAGTTAATATCATAAAAATCAAAACCTATATCTGCATCCAAAATCTGCTGTTGTGCCAATTCTATTTCACTATCTTGTGAAACTCTATTAGAATACTCTTTATAAGTCGGGGTTTCTGCAATGTCTTTAATAGATTTTCTGGCAGCAATTTGAATTGAAGATTTCTTTCCTATAGGTACATCGGCAAATACATCTGCATTGATCATATTAATCCCTACACTGGCCTTAATGCTGTCGTTGATGGCAGTATCGGTATTCATTATGATCGTTCCCGAAACACCGTCGGTATACTCGGCACCTGTTCCATTTTTTGTAAGAGTAGCCTTTTTGGTCATAAATGGATTGATGGCAGATATTAATCCAAAAAAATGACCAGATTGGTACATTTTGATTCCATCCCAAAGGATTAAATTCTGATCGTGCGTTCCTCCTCTGATATTAATATTAGATACGGTTTCATCTGCACTTTGTATTCCCGGCAATGCTTGTACCGTTTGTAATACATCGGTTTCTATAAGACCTGGAAGAATCCCAAAATTTTCGTAATTTATCAGAAAACTTCCATCATCATTTTTACCAATTCCTTTTGTGATATAATTACTTAATAACACAGCTGCCAGCGTTTCAGTTTTAGAATCCATATAAATTATAGAACAATCATCATTCTGAAAAGAACCGGCCAATTGATACATGGTTCTATATCCCAAATGACCTATGATTATAGTTTCGCTCTTGCTATCTGCTTCGAGCTCAAATTCACCTTCTGCCCCGCTTATAGCAGAAGCATTTTTTCCCTGGATGGTTGCACCCTCAAGATAGTGTTTTGTATATCTGTCTTTAAGAATCCCACAAATCAGAAAAGAAGTGTGTTTTTTGTTAATAACCACAAAGTTATTAGCTAGTTTACTAAATGTTACATCTGTTTGTTGCTCTAAAAGTTCAAGTATTTGTTCAAATGAGAGATCATCCTGAAGTGGGAGTACAAATACATTCTCTATAGTATCATCTGCATAGGTAAATGTATACTGAAAACGGCTTTCGATATCTGAAATAATCGATATTAAAGGAACTTTATTTGCTGTAGACTGCGCATTTGAAGATAATACAAAACATATAAAAAATAACCATAAGACACTTATTCTCTGCCAATTATGGTTTGTCTTTATATAATGTGATAGAATTACTCGAATCAATGCTATATTTAAGATCTAGAGGTAAAGTTATGGATTTTAACCCATCTTCTAAACTTGTATGCACAAAACCTCCTGTAAATATACGCGAAGCATCTATATTTTCTAACGAAAAAGCAACATCATATTGCCGTTCAAATTCTTTTATCACTTCATAAAAAGGAACGCTCTTAAAACTGCTTACATTGCTGATCCATTGCGGTGCTTTTTCAGAAGTAGCATCGGTATCTGAAGTTACTATACCATTTACAACTTTAAATGTTCCTCCTGCCGGCAAGTTTTTAACAAATCCATTGTATTGCACATGCACCAGGCCTTCAAAACAATGTACTTCAAAATATCCTTTGCGGCTTTTTACATTAAACTGTGTTCCTAAAACACTTACTGTTCCGGCATTGGTAACTACATCAAATGATGATCCTTTTAGTACTTTAAAAAACGCTTCACCCTCGAGGGATACCTCACGCTTTTTTTTCCAATCTCTTTTATTGAATGTGATTTCTGATTTAGAATTCAATACCACTTTAGAAGCATCTGGTAACTCGACAGAGGTTTTCTCACTAACTGAAGTCTCGATACTTACATTATTATTATTCAAAAGGAAAAGTGATCCTAATCCCACTAAAACAACTAATATTGCTGCAATTTTAAGGAAAGGCTTAAAAAAAGAAGTACTATGCTGCTTACGTTTATTACTATTTAATTTTGTGTAAAAGGCATCTAAATCTGCCACTTCAGCAACTTCTGAAGCCTTAAAATAAGATGCCCCTTCAAGAATTTTGAGATGTGTACCATATTCATCCAATTCTTTAAAGACTTCAAATTCTGCATCGGTCAATTCGCCAGTCAACCATTTTTTTATAAGATACTCTTTATCCATTTTTTTCATCCTTCTACATATAAAAACAACTAAGTGTCTCTTTTTCCTTTAAATTAATTAAATCCTTCTATTTCGCTTTTAAGCTTTTTATATGCTGTATAGATTCTATTTTCTACTGCTTTCCTTGTCACACCAAGCATTTCTGCTATTTCTGCATGCTTCTTTCCTTCTACTTTATTTAACAAAAAAGCGACTCTTTGATCTTCAGACAACCTACTCAAAGCTCTTTGATATTTCTGCAAAAACTGTTTTTGTTCTATGATAAATTCCGGAGATTCATTTGTATAATCTTTTGGCTTGATTTCTCTATGTCTGAGTACTACTTTTTGATGTTTGATTTCATTAAGTATCATATTTTTGGCCACCCTAAATAAAAAACCTTTGGCTTTTGCCAGAGTAACGTTTTTACAATTATCCAATAATTTAATAAAAGCATCCTGCATTTTGTCATTAGGGCCTAATGACTCTCCATATTTATAATATAGATAGTTATATAAATCTTTTGAGTATTCAGTATAGATTTTCGAAAACACCCTTTCATCACAGACGTTTTCTAATAGCTCTTTTGGCATATTATCTTATTTTCTACTGGTCAAATGTAGAAAAAACAAAAATAAAAAAGGAGTTTTTGTAAGTTAGTTGTTTTAGTATTACCACCCTATTCGAAAAGAGGACAAACTATGAAGGTAAAGATTAATTCAATACTACTATTTTTTATACTATCAATAGCAGTAGTGATTACTTCTTGCAGAAGTGAATCAGACGAATTAATTGAAGCTTCCGAAGAACAGTCGTTGAAAGTAAATTCTAAGGTAGCAAACCTAATGCTACGAACTACCATGAATAATGGGTCTTCTGATGATAGTATTGACAATTCAAGTTGTTTTAATATTCAGTTTCCATTTACTATAATTACAGATGAACAAGAAATAGTACTTACTTCTCAAGAGGATATAGAATCAATCGAAGATGTTTTTGATGATGATGAAATCGCCATTCGCTTTCCGATTACTATTGTATTTGAGGATTTCTCTGAAGTCGTGGTTGATAACGAAGATCAATTTGAAGAGCTGATAGAAAATTGTGAGGAGGAGGAAGATACCGGTGATGACGATGATGAACATATAAAATGTATAGATTTTATGTATCCTTTTTCTGCATCTGTCTTTGATGCGCAAAGTGAATTAATCACGACAATAGCTTTTGAAAACGATAAAGATCTTCACCTATTTATAGACGATCTGGATAGTGAAGATGTGACAAATATAAATTTCCCAATAACAGTTGTTCTTCCTGAAAGTACCGAGATTAGTATTAGTGACCTGGATAATCTGGAAGAAGTTATTGACGATGCTATTGATGATGATTGTGACGGCGACGACGATACTACTATTGATACAAATGATTTCTCAGAAATACTGACCGGTGAAACCTGGGAAGTTCTTAAATACAAAGACAATCAAAGCAATGAAAGTAAAAACTATAAAGATTTTGTATTCGACTTTTCTGATGATGGCACCGTAATTATTGAAAATGAAGATACCCGGGATATTACCAACGGAACCTGGTCTTTATCCAGTAATACAGATGGCGGATCAAACGTAAATTTTGATTTTGGTGATCAAGCACCTTTAAACAAACTGAACGGTGAGTGGAAAGTTAAAAAAGCCCGGGAAAATCAAATACAACTCGATGAAAGAGAAGGCGATGGAGTTAGTAAAGATCAATTATTTTTCAAGAATAAATAGCACAGAAAATTTAAAAATTACCCCAAATCTACCGAACTTATGAAGAATCTATTAAAAACCATATTCAGCCTACTGTTTATCATAACGGTTTTATTCTTTATTACAGTGGTTTTAAGTTCAGAAAACAAATCATTTTTTGTAGACACTACCAATGATAATAATACCCCTGAAACTACAGTTGATACGAAAACGCTTACTAATACAAAGGATAGCGGTGATTTATTATCTCTTTTCACTGATCATTATTCGAAAATCAAAAAAACTTTGCCACATAGGTATATTAATAATTTCGGTGATCGATTATAATATATAACTTAGAACAATAGCTTATGATCATTCAAAACCCTAAGTAAAGATTATAAGCTGTTCTCAGAACGAACAAACACAGAACTCATGTCAAAATCAACTAAGAGAATGTCAAAATATCGAATACTAATTAGCGGAGCTTTTTTAGTAATCTATTGCATTTTTATGACCTATCTGTTACTAAGTCTGAATTATTAAGTACAAACCACCTAACCTATTACTCTATTCATCAAACAATCTTTGATTAATAAAGGGAATTATTTTACAAGAGATTATTAAGCTTAGAGGTAAACCTTCAATTATTCGAAGGTTTTTTTATGACTTTTACTAGTCAGTGTCTGGTCGGAAATATATCACTAATTATATTTGACCGGTGCCCTACGCTCTTTTGTTGCCTTTTCATAAGCATGACCTAATTGCAATAGTTTGCGTTCAGAAAAAGGTTGAGCGATAAATGTAAGTCCTTTTGGTTGTCCTTTATCAGTATATCCCATTGGCACAGTGAGTGCTGGATATTTAGCCACGGCTGCATAGCTGGCATGATAATTATTTATCGATAAAACTGCATCAAGTTGGTGAGTATTTATATGAATATCAAAATAATTACGAGCAATAGCTTTTAGATTTTCTTTTATTCTATCTAATCCTTCAACAGTAGTGCTATCCTCAACAATCCCTTCAAACAATTGCTGTCCATACGGAATTCTGATCACCGAATCTTCACGATTAAAAACAATGGCATCTTCTATATTTTTAATTGGGATACCCTTCCCTGCTTGTTCTTTGATATACTTAGGAAGGTCATTTTTCATATCTATATTCAAAATGCTACGAAAACCGGTTAACTTAATTGGTTTGGGTTCAATTTCAATAATTTTACCACCGGCTTTCTCTATTTTTTTAATGGCTATTTTGTATATCGAATCTTCCAAAAACCTTTTAATCACTCCGAAACGTTTTCCTTTCAACGTTGTATTCTTGATCGAATCCAAAAAACCACCTTCTATAGCAACTGAAGCACTGTCGTCTATATCTTTACCGATAAGTGCATTTAATAAAATAGCATTATCTACAACGCTTTTTGTCATAGGACCTGGTGTATCCAGTGTACTGGAAATAGGAACTATACCCGTCCTGCTTAATACACCAATCGTTGGTTTTAATCCCACTATCGAATTCTGACTGGACGGAGATAAAATAGACCCACTGGTTTCTGTGCCTATAGCCGCTATACAAAAATTGGCAGCTACGGCAACACCACTCCCAGAGCTTGAACCACCAGTTTCAAAAACCATTCTACCATATGGGTTAAGGGTTTGCCCTCCAACCGCACTATACCCGACCGGGCAGCCCGAACATAAGAAATACGCCCATTCACTTAGATTTGCTTTACCCAAAATCAATGCTTTTTTCTCTAATAATCTTTCGGTTATAAAGGCATTGTTTGTACTATTGTTTTGCAAGGCTATCGCTCCTGCCGTTGTTGGCATATCTTTGGTATTGATGTTATCTTTTAATAAAATAGGCATCCCAAAAACCGAATTCACATCAATTTCAGAGGTATTTATTGCATCCAAATCCCTTGCTTGCTCCACTACTTTTGGGTTCAATGATATTACCGAATTTAATGATAAACTATTATCGCTTTCATATTTTCTAATTCTATAGATAAAGAAAAGAGTTAATTCTTCATAAGTAAGTTTACCATCTTTAATACTTTGCTGGATTGTTGGAATATCTTTTTCAAGAATGAATTCTTTTAGGCTATTGTATTTTTCTACAGAAAAGTAATCTAATTCTGTTTCTAAAGGTTTCCAAATATCATTCTTATCTAACGCCTTAGAGTTTACCAACTTTAGATGCATGCGTCTTTGCTCTAGTTGTTGTGTTGCTTCCAAATTATTGGTTTCATCATAAGATTGCCAAACTACTTTGGGTTGCTTCTCACGCCGGGATTCTGTATCTTTTTGTTGTTTACAGGAATTACAAACACAGATAAAGGCAAGGATATATATTATTTTTCTCATCAGAAAAGTTTTTATTTTATGAATAGGCTATTGTCTAATCGCTTCTATAAAAAAAGGCACTGTAAAATATTCACAATGCCTTTTTTAACTATTCTGTAACAGTTCTTATTTAAAGAAAGAATCTACAAACTCGAACTTGTTAAACACCTGAAGATCTTCAATCCCCTCACCTATACCAATATATTTTACGGGGATCTGAAATTGATCACTTATACCTATAACGACACCTCCTTTTGCTGTTCCGTCTAATTTAGTTACGGCCAATGAAGTCACCTCGGTTGCAGCAGTAAATTGTTTTGCCTGTTCAAAAGCATTCTGACCGGTAGAACCATCCAAAACCAGCAATACGTCATGTGGAGCATCACCAATAACTTTTTGCATCACACGCTTCACTTTCGTGAGCTCGTTCATTAAATTGATTTTATTGTGCAGTCTCCCTGCGGTATCTATAATGATTACATCGGCGTCAATACTCACTCCGGATTTTAAAGTGTCAAAAGCGACAGAAGCGGGGTCACTACCCATATCCTGTTTTACAATAGGAACATCAACACGGTCTGCCCAAACCTGTAATTGGTCAATTGCAGCAGCTCTAAAGGTATCTGCAGCACCCAAAACCACTTTTAATCCTTTATTTTTAAATTGATGTGCCAATTTACCAATCGTAGTGGTTTTACCCACTCCGTTTACTCCAACAACCATCAACACATAAGGCTTTTTATCGCGAGGGATTTCAAAATCTGTAGCTTCGCCAACATTGGTTTCTGATAGTAATCCGGCTATCTCTTCCCGTAAGATTTGATTCAGTTCCTCGGTACCCAGGTATTTATCTTTGGCTACCCTGTTTTCTATTCGTTCTATGACTTTGATCGTAGTTTTCACGCCAACATCACTGGATATTAAAACTTCTTCCAGTTCATCAAGCACTTCATCATCTACCTTAGATTTACCCGCTACTGCTTTACTTAATTTAGAAAAGAAACTAGTTTTGGATTTCTCTAATCCTTTATCAAGAGTTTCTTTTTTCTCTGAAGAAAATACGTTCTTAAAAAGCCCCATTCTTAAAATTCTATTGCTATAAATTCAAAAATCTGATATAATTTTATATGAATCCTTAAATATAAAAAGAAAGAGCCATTTCAATAGTATTGAAACGGCTTCTTTTTGAAATATTTTAAATGGAATTACTTTTTGTTTAAAAAGTCATTAACTACCTCTGGAGGCATAATAGACTCAACAAAAATATAAGCTCCTGTTTTTGGAGATTTTACCATTTTTATGGCTTTAGTTAATCTCTTTGATCCTGTCTGTAACGATGCTACTGATTTCTTTGCCATGTCTTATTATTTTATTTCTTTATGAACAGTCATTTTCTTAAGAACAGGGTTAAATTTTTTTAACTCTATTCTATCAGGAGTGTTCTTCTTATTTTTTGTTGTTATATATCTTGATGTACCTGGCTTACCAGAAGCTTTGTGCTCTGTACATTCTAAGATTACCTGTACTCTATTACCTTTCTTCGCCATTTGTAGTATCTTTTAAAAAAGGAGATTATTTAGTTAAGAAACCTTTTGCTTTTGCTTCTTTCAAGACAGCAGCGATTCCTTTCTTATTTATATTTTTCAATGCAGCAGTAGACACTTTAAGTGTGATCCAGCGATCTTCTTCGGGAATATAAAAACGCTTCTTAATCAAATTTGCATTGAATTTACGTTTTGTTTTATTCATGGCATGGGAAACATTATTCCCTACCATTGCTTTTTTACCGGTAAGCTCACAAACTCTTGACATCTCTTCTTAATTTTGGTGTTATTTCAAAACAGGGTGCAAATTAACGAATTATTTACCGAACCGCCAATAATAGTTTCCTAATATTTTCTTCTTTTTGGCTTTTTTTGTTTCTCATATCTTAAAAACAAAAAACGAGCGGGTTGTCTGGTTCAAAAACAAAGCAATCATACACTTTTATAGTAGTTAGCTTATATAAAAGTGACATGTTACTTAACTCAACATCAGTTAATATAGTAAATCACTATTTTATGAATTACTTTTCCAGCCCATAACGCACATACACAATTGGCAAATAAGAAATCTCGAACCATATATCAAACCATTGATTTTATATTTATTTTGTATTTTAGTAAGATAAACTTTCATCAAAGTGGTTAAAACTATTAACAAGACTTTTATTAAGAAGTATAAAATTGACATAGGGTCATTTTATTTTTATGAACAATATGTTGTGGGTGAAGTTGAAGAAGGATCAGACCTTAATTTTGAAAGTGGAAAAGAGTTATATGAACTCATTGAAAAACATTACAACAATATAGTTCCTTATGTTTATATTTCAAATAGAGTGAATTCATATTCCTTTAAACCTACCAGGCATTATAGATCTGCCAGACTTTTTCCAAATCTTAAAGGGTATGCTATCGTTACTTATGATGAAGTTAATACCAAAATAGCACAATTAGAGGAGTCTTTTAGTGAAATACCAACCTGTATCTTTGATAACCTGAATGATGCAATCAATTGGTCAGGGCACATCATCACCTCTCCTTAGGCTCCAACAGTTGATTCATAGATGTTTTTTATATCTTACCAGAGGTGTACTATTCGAGTATTCTATTTCATAGTTTTTCTTCAGCCTAAATAACAAAAATAAACATTGAATTTAAGGATCCATTGTTTTATCTTAGTTATACCAACATATTATAGTATGACACAAAGAATTAATAGGGTACTAATCAAGAAGCATAACCTTGACATTGGAACGGCATATTTCTATGAGAATTTTGTTGTAACCGAAATGAAAGAAGGTATTATCCTCAATTTTGAAAAGGCTGCAAAATTATTTCAACTTGGTAAAGAATATTATGGAAATAAAATTCCATTTGTTTACATCTCTAACAGAATAAATTCTTATTCATTTGAACCCACTTCTCATTTTAAATCAGGTGATTTATTTCCAAATCTTATAGGATTTGCCGTAGTAACATATGCTTCTATTGATAGTGAAATAGCAGAATTAGAACAAGCATTCTTAAAGAAACCAACTAATATTTTTTATAATTTGGATGATGCGATAGATTGGGTAGAGCAATTGATCATCTATGATTAACCAAAAGCAATGATGATTAAATTAATTCTCCCAGTAAAAGCTCAAAAGACTTATTTACTGCTTTACCTATTGTGCGTTCTCTAAGATTGCTAAACACATATTTTTTTGAAAAAACAAGATCTGGAGTTGCAATGGCAATAAAGACGGTTCCTACCTCAACGTTACCATCTCCTTTTGTCGGGCCGGCATTACCTGTAGTAGCGACTGCATAATCGGATGCAAATTTTTCTTTGGCTGCCAGCGCCATTGCTTCGGCAACCTCGGCACTGGTTACACTATGTTTTTCAATGATTGTTTTATCCACTCCCAAAAAATCGACTTTGGATTGTGTAGCATAGGTAACCACTCCTCCTTTAAAATAAGCTGATGCCCCGGCATTTGAAGTAAATGATTGCGCAATTTTGCCTCCGGTACAACTTTCTGCAACCGACAATGTTTTGCCTCGCTGAACCAACAATTTACCTATTCTGACCTCGATAGTTTCATCCTCTTCATACCCTACTATAATATCACCAATTATTTTATGTAACGCTTCTATCCTACTTTCAATGGTTTCTTCAAGAAGTTCTTTATCATTTCCTCTTGCCGAAAGACGAAGTCTCACTCTTCCCAAATTAGGCAAATACGCCAATTTGATAAATGGTGGTAAATTATCCTCCCAAATCTCAATTTTTTTGGCTATTGCACTTTCTCCTAAACCATAGGTAAGCACTGTTTTATGAATAATATAAGGTCTGTCAAACTTTTTTTGCAACCTTGGCAGCACTTCACTTTTCATCAATCCTTTCATTTCATAAGGAACTCCGGGCATTGACACAAAAACTTTATTGTCTTTTTCCAACCATATTCCTGGTGCAGTGCCATACTGATTCATAAGAACAGTAGCGGTACTGGGAACCAGTGCTTGTTGTCTATTGATATCTGAAATTGGTGTAGCAATATATTTAGCAAATAGCTTTTCAATCTGCAGAAGCACTTCTTTGTTTTGCACCAAAGTATCATCAAAATACTCACAAATTGTATGCTTGGTAATATCATCTTTGGTAGGGCCAAGGCCTCCTGTGATCAATATAATATCTACTCGGCTTTCTGCCTCCTGTAATGCATCGAGAATATGCTGCTTATTATCACCTATTGAAGTGATTTGATATACATCGACACCTATTTTATTAAGCTCTTTACCAATAAAAGCAGAGTTGGAATCTATGATTTGGCCAATAAGGATTTCGTCGCCTATAGTAATGATCTCTGCAAGCATATTTTATTTAAAATCGGCTTTAATATCTTCTATAGCTCCGTTTACTGTAGCTACAATATGATCCAGAACCGGTTTTATTTGTTCTTTTGCTTTACTGGTCTTGGACCATGACTCTATTTGTTTGATTTGTGATAAAAGATCAATATCAAATAATTGAAGGTTGGGTTTCATTTTATGAGCATACTGATATGCCATCTGCGGGTTATCTGAATTTACAGCCTGGACCATACTGTCAAGATCTGGTGGTATTTCCTCTAGAAAAGTTTGCACTAGCACTGCAACAAATTCATCATCCCCTCCTGATAATTCATGTACATTTTTTAAACTATAACCTTTGCTCATTTATTTTACTTTTATTGAAAAAAATTGTTGGTTGTTTATATATCCGGTCAAAATATCCTCTGGTTTTACAGCTCCGACACCAGCCGGGGTACCCGTAAAGATAATATCTCCTATCTTTAAAGTAAAATATTTTGACACATATTCTATTAATTCATTAATCTTCCATAACATAAACCTGGTATTCCCCTTTTGAATAATTTCTCCATTTTTCTCTAAACGAAAATCGATGTTATCAACATCAGAAAAATTATCTTTTGATACCCAATCACCAATAACTGCTGATCCATCAAATGCTTTTGCTTTCTCCCAGGGCAGTCCTTTTTCTTTGAGTTTGCCTTGCAAATCCCGTGCAGTAAAATCTATCCCCAAACCTATTTCATCATAATATTTATGTGCAAACTTTCTATCAATGTGTTTTCCTATCTTTTTTATTTTTACCAATATTTCTACTTCGTGATGTACATCTTCAGAAAAATCAGGGATAAAAAAAGGTTGTTTTTTTAGTAGAATAGCAGTGTCCGGCTTCATAAAAACTACCGGATCTTTTGGTTTTTCATTTTCCAACTCTTCAATATGATCTGTATAATTGCGACCGATACAAATAAGTTTCATATTCAAATACAAAAAATAAGTACTACAAATTTAGGCTATTGTTTAGTTTTCGAAGTCTGACAGCAGTAAGCACCTTTTTGGTATATAAAGGAAAATCGGCATTTTGCAACCATCCAAAATACCCGGGTTCTTCTTCCAATATCTTTTCTACAAGCTTACCTTTATGCTTTCCGAAGGAAAAAACTTCTTTTCCATTATCATCATATGCGATAAAACCGGCAAAATCGGCAAATTGCTTTCTTGAGCTAAATTCTGCCAAAAATTTGATATCATTTTCCAGTTCGGGATATCGATCCAACTGTGCTTTTAATACCTCATATGTAGCCAAAGTATCTGCCTCGGCAGAATGAGCATTCTCTAAATCTTTATCACAGTAAAATTTATAGGCTGCAGACAGGGTTCTCTTTTCCATTTTATGATATATCGTTTGTATATCAATAGACACTGTATTTTTCATATCAAAATCATGACCGGCCCTTAACAGTTCTTCTGCCAGCAACGGGATATCAAATCGATTAGAATTAAAACCTCCAAGGTCACAGCCTTTTATCATTTCACTTACTTTACTGGCTAAATGCTTAAACGTAGGTTCATCTGCCACTTTTGCGTTGTCAATACCATGAACAGCAGTAGTTTCGGGAGGAATAGGCATCTCGGGATTCACCAACCACGTTTTACTTTCCTGAGTACCATTAGGAAATATCTTAAGGATTGAAATTTCTACAATGCGATCTTTAGAAATATTTACACCGGTAGTTTCAAGATCAAAAAAACATATCGGCTTTTTTAAATTAAGCTCCATAAATTGATTGTGTAATACTCAAAGATAACAGCTATTATTTAACATTCTTATAGTCAATCTTTATTTTAACATTTACAAAAACTATACAACCTTCTTAACGAAGACATTATCGGCAAACTTTCTGGTTACCGTTTCGGTTACATTGTTAAATTGAATACGTATGGAATTATCAAACTCTCTAATCTCAATAATTTTTATTTCGCTACTCAACGCCAATCCAATTTCTGAAACATATCTTAGAAAGGTTACAGAACCGTCATTTACCGCAACGAGTTTACATACATCACCTTCAGATAATGAAGAAAGTGTAATCTTTGGCAACACATAATATTCTCCCCGGGCATTGGGTATAATTTCCCCGTGTGGATCCTTTTTAGGAAAATCCATAAAACGATCTAACTCATTGATCAATTTATGAGATTTTATATGCTCTAACTGTTCGGCCACATCGTGTACTTCATCCCAGGTAAAATTTAAATAGTTACACAAAAAAGTTTCCCATAACCGGTGTTTTCTAATTAATCTTACAGCAATAGACTTCCCTTCTTCAGTAAGATCAAGTTTACCATACTTTTCGCTTACCACAAAATTCTTGGCCTTTAACTTCTTTACCATATTATTGGTAGATGCCGGAGAAACCTTAAGATAATCTGCTAACTGGTTATTACCCACTTTAATAGAATCATCTTCAGTAATCAATTGAAAGAGGGCTTTTAAATAGTCTTCTTCACTTTTTGTTAAATTATTCGAATTTAATTTGTTAGTCATGGCTAACTTTTTTAGTTTTGTCATAATAATAATGCAAATTTACTAAACCTAATGAAAATTCATAGAATCATCTTACTTACTTTTTTGAGCTACATAAGTTCTAATACTCTATTTTCTCAAGAAATGAGCACTGTAGGGATGTTAGAAGGAAACATATATGACAAAAATGGGCCACTTCCCTTTGCCAATATATTTATTGAAGGAACTTCACTAGGTAGTTCTAGCGATGAAAACGGGGTTTTTGAAATTGCTAATATTCCAACTGGAACCTACAAAGTTATTGCTTCTTTTACCGGATATAATACTATCAAAAAAAAAATAACAATTAACAAAGGTGAAAACAAGATAAATTTCACTCTTACTCAAGGTTCACCATTAGATGAAGTTGTGATATCAGGAACATTAAAGCCTGTGATAAGATCTGAAAGCCCAGTTCCTGTAGAGATCTATACACCTACTTTCTTTAAAAAAAATCCTACACCAAGTATTTTTGAAGCATTACAAAATGTTAATGGAGTTCGTCCTCAGATTAATTGTAGCATCTGTAATACAGGAGACATTCATATTAATGGATTAGAAGGTCCTTATACTTTAGTAATGATAGACGGCATGCCAATTGTTAGTGGATTATCAACTGTTTATGGACTATCTGGAATTCCAAATTCTTTGATCAATAGAATCGAAATTGTAAAAGGTCCGGCATCTTCATTATATGGTAGTGAAGCTGTTGGCGGCCTCATCAATATTATTACTAAAAACCCCGAAGCTGCGCCAGAATTAAGTGCAGATGTATTTGCTACTGGCTGGGGTGAAACGAGTGTAGATTTTGGGGTAAAAGGGAGTATCGGAAATGCAACTACTCTTCTGGGCGCAAATTATTTCTACTATGATCAAATTATAGATAAAAATAACGATGGTTTTACAGATCTTACATTACAAGATCGTATTTCTATCTTTAATAAATGGAATTTTAAAAGAAAAAGTAACAAGGTTTTTTCTATCGCTGCAAGATTTTATTATGAAGATCGCTGGGGTGGAGAAAATGACTGGGACAAAACATTCAGGGGAGGTGATCAAATATATGGAGAAAGTATTTATACCGCCAGATATGAATTATTAGGAAACTATGAGTTACCCATTGAAGAATCTGTTAATTTATCATTTTCCCTAACAGATCATGATCAAGATTCTTTCTATGGAATTACTAGCTATCAAGCTCAACAAAGAATTGGGTTTTCACAATTGACCTGGGACAAGTCACTAAAAAATCATGATCTCCTTTTCGGAGTTGCAATGAGATATCAGTTCTATGATGACAATACAACAGCCACCGAAGACGAAGAGGGAAATAACCCCGAAGAAACAACAATCCCTGGAGTATTTTTACAAGATGAAATTACTCTATTCCCTAAACATAAGTTATTATTAGGTTCGCGATTAGATATAGACAATCGACACGGCACTATATTTACCCCAAGACTTGCATATAAATGGAGCCCAAATAAGAAGAATATTTTTAGACTTAATGCAGGAACCGGGTTTAGAGTAGTCAATCTCTTTACCGAAGATCATGCTGCATTGACCGGATCAAGATCCGTAATAATTGAGGAAGACTTAGATCCAGAAGAATCTTATAACGTCAATGTCAATTATCTTAAAAAGATATTTTTTGATAATGGAACCTTTATTGGTCTGGATGTATCTGCCTGGTACACCCATTTTACTAATGCTATTATCCCAGATTACGAAACTAATATTGAAGAAATACGGTACAGTAATCTTGATGGATACGCAATTTCTAAGGGCATAAGTCTTAATGCAGATATAAGTTTTGGAAACGGTCTAAAAATCTTAACAGGATTCAGCGTTATGGATGTATCCAACAAAGAAGGTGGGGTAAAAAATCGACAGATTTTAACAGAGAGATTCACCGGAAACTGGGGGATTACTTACTCGATCCCTTCAATTCGTTTATCATTTGATTATACTGGTAATTTATATGGCCCAATGCGATTGCCAGTACAAGGGCCTGATGACCCTAGAAGAGAAAAGTCTCCTTGGTTCAGTATTCAAAATATACAAGCAACTTATAAATCAAAAAATGATCTTGAAATATACGGAGGAGTAAAAAATTTATTGAACTGGACTCCTAGCCAAGGTAATCCATTTCTAATTTCGGGAGCAGACGATCCTTTTGGCCCGGATTTTGACACCACTTATATCTATGCCTCTAACCAAGGAATACGAGGTTTTCTAGGTATGAGATACACATTATTATAACATGAAATTTTATCTGAAAATAATATTCTTTATTAGTTTTTTGCTTTTAAGTAATATGCTTTCCGCACAAATAAGAGCAAAAGATTTTGAATCAATAGAACAAGCTATTGATAAAGATCCGAAGTTCATTATTATTTTTATACACACCGATTGGTGTACATATTGCAAGAGTATGGAAAACACAACATTAAAAAATCCAAAAATCGTTAATAAGCTTAATAAACATTTTTATTTTATCTCATTCAATGCAGAAACTCGAGAAACTGTGTATTTTAGAGATCGTGAGTTTCGGTTTATACCGAATGGAAAAAAATCTGGTGTGCACCAATTGGCACTTGAGTTAAGCATGATCAACAACACAATTTCTTATCCCACATTGACTGTATTAAATGATAAGTATGAAATTGTTTTCCAACATTCATCTTTCTTAAACGCTAAACAACTGAATCAAGTTCTAGAAAAACTTTATAATTCATGAAAAAAATAATTTTATCCCTTTTCGTATACACTGTAGTATTATCCTGCAAAACAAATAGCTCAAAAACCAATGGAGTTTTACAGGTAGTAACCACTACTTCAATGATAACTGACCTCATAAAAAATATTGGCAGCGATGCAATTGAAGTTGAAGGCCTAATGGGAAGTGGTGTGGATCCACACTTATATAAAGCGAGTGAAGGAGACGTCACAAAGTTGGTGAATGCCGATGTGATTTTTTATAACGGCTTGCACCTTGAAGGAAAACTGGTAGAAGTATTTGAGAAAATGAGCACCCAAAATACCAAAACAATTGCCATAGGAGAAAGCCTGGATAAAAACATATTGATTGGCTCAGATTATTTTGCTTCTAACTATGATCCGCATATTTGGTTTAGTGTCGAAAACTGGAAACTCATCACGACTTACGTTATGAATAAACTTACCGAAATAGATCCTGAAAATGCTGAAACTTTTAAAACGAATGGAAAAGCATATCTGGAAAAATTGAACAAGTTAGAAACCAAAATAGAAAATACCATAGCCACATTACCAAAAGAAAAACGAATTTTGGTCACGGCACACGATGCTTTTAGCTATTTTGGAAAAGCATATGAGTTTAATGTCGTCGGTTTGCAAGGATTATCGACAGCCACTGAAGCCGGAGTGCAGGATGTTCAGAAATTGGCAGGTTTTATTATCGAGAAAGAAGTAAAAGCTATTTTTGTAGAAAGTTCAGTTCCTAAAAGAACCATAGAGGCACTACAAGCTGCTGTAAAATCAAAAGATCACGAAGTTGTTATTGGAGGAACATTATTCTCTGATGCACTTGGTAATCCAGGAACAAAGGAAGGAACCTATGTTGGTATGTTTGAGTATAATGTAAATACTATAGTAAATGCTTTGAAATAATGAAAGACAAAATCGCAGTTCAGATAGATGACCTTACCGTAGCTTACAACTACAAACCGGTATTATGGGATATTGACCTCGCTATTCCCGAAGGGGTACTTATGGCTATTGTAGGCCCCAACGGAGCAGGAAAATCCACCTTAATCAAATCGATTTTAGACATTATCAAGCCCATTGCCGGAAGTATTCAGATTTATGGCAAACCATACAAAAAACAACGATCGTTGGTAGCCTATGTACCACAAAAAGGCAGTGTGGATTGGGATTTCCCGACTACAGCACTCGATGTCGTAATGATGGGGACCTACGGAAGCCTTGGCTGGATCAAAAGACCAGGGCAAAAAGAAAAAAAAGCAGCTCTGGAAGCATTAGAAAAAGTAGGGATGCTCGCTTTTAAGAACAGACAGATCAGTCAGCTCTCTGGAGGACAGCAACAACGTATATTCTTAGCCAGGGCATTAGTACAAAACGCAGCTATCTATTTTATGGATGAACCTTTTCAGGGAGTAGATGCTACCACAGAAAAAGCAATTATCAATATCTTAAAAGAGCTTCGGAAATCGGGAAAGACAGTCATTGTAGTGCATCACGATCTGCAAACAGTACCCGAATATTTTGATTGGGTAACCTTTCTAAATGTAAAAAAAATCGCTACCGGACCAGTTAAGGATATTTTTAATGATGACAATTTAACTAAAACTTATGGTATTAATTATAAAGTGAGTGTACAGCAATAAGCTCATGTTTAAAAAGAATATGAACTGAAAAAATTAGCATACAAAACCTATGCATACAGAAAGTAATGATCATCATCCAAAAAAAAGAAAACTCTTCCTCTGGGCCTGCCTGTTCGGCAGACAGGAGGTAGGGAGCTTATGAATCTGCAAGAATACATAGAACTTGTCTTCACAGACTACACTTTACGCACAATCACGTTGGGAACAGCCGTTCTGGGTGCCATTTGTGGTATGCTGGGTAGTTTTGCAGTGCTGCGAAAACAAAGTTTGTTGGGCGACGCTATTTCGCATGCTGCGCTACCAGGCATAGCCATCGCTTTTTTGATTATTGGTACCAAAAACAGTGCTGCCTTTTTATTGGGTGCATTAATCAGTGGTTTAATCGGTACCTTCTGGATTCGGGGAATCATCAAAAAAACACATCTCAAATCAGACACAGCACTAGGGCTCATTTTATCATTGTTCTTTGGATTTGGCATGTTACTTCTTACCTATATACAGAAAATGCCTAATGCCAATCAGGCAGGGCTGGAAAGCTACCTTTTTGGTCAGGCGGCTACGCTACTTGAAAGTGATGTATGGCTAATGGTACTGGTTACAGGGATCAGTCTGGTTATTTTATTATTATTCTGGAAAGAACTAAAGTTATTGTTATTCGATGCTGATTATACCAAAACTTTAGGCTTCAATATCAAATTTTTAGATATTCTCATTACCACATTCATTGTGATAGCCATCGTTTTAGGATTACAAACCGTCGGTGTAGTATTAATGAGTGCGATGCTTTTAGCGCCAGCCGCAGCTGCAAGGCAGTGGACAAATAGTTTGGGGATTATGGTGATCCTGGCAGCAATATTTGGAGCACTGTCGGGTGTGGTAGGTACCGCAATAAGTGCCAGTCATAATAATTTATCTACCGGACCAGTAATTGTACTGGTCGCAGGGGTTTTTGTATTATTCTCTTTTATATTTTCACCGGGTCGCGGATTATTATTCAGAGAAATACGCTTTAGAAAAAACAGAAGCGACCTTCAGTTGCATAAAACCTTATCATTTATGTATAATATTGCCAAAACACATGAAGATACCGCTCATCCGCATGCTATTAAAATCCTAAATAATTTTCAGGGGTTTACAAGAAAATCACTTCAGAAATTAGAAGACAAGGATTATATAAAGATCCGGGGTACCATGTGGTCTATGACCGATTCGGGGTATCATACCGCAGCAAATTTATACGATCAACTAATTAAAGAAGAAGATGAGTAGCGCACAGATCGAAATACAATTAATCGCAAGCCTGGTAGCGATTGCCTGTGCCATCCCCGGTACGTTTTTGGTATTGCGTAAAATGGCGTTGATCACCGATGCGATAAGCCATTCTATTCTTCCGGGAATTGTTATTGGATTTTTTATCACCCACGACCTCTCTTCTCCGCTACTCATTATTATGGCAGCCGCCAGTGGGGTCCTTACAGTGGTTCTGGTCGAATTTATTCAAAAAACAGGACTGGTTAAAGAAGATACTGCCATCGGGTTGGTGTTTCCCGCTTTATTCAGCATTGGTATTATCCTCATTGCACAAAACGCCAATGATATACACCTGGATATTGATGCCGTACTATTGGGTGAACTTGCCTTTGCTCCTTTTGACAGGCTTATTTTGGGCAGAACCGATGTTGGGCCAAAATCCTTATGGATCATCGGTACCATATTATTAATCACCTTAGGATTATTATTCACATTTTTTAAAGAGCTAAAAGTGAGCACCTTTGATGCAGGTCTTGCTTCAGCATTAGGACTCTCACCGGTAGTAATGCACTATGGGCTTATGACTGTTTCTTCAATCACCACTGTAGGTGCCTTTGATGCCGTTGGAGCTATCTTAGTGATCGCATTAATGATCGCACCAGCAGCAACAGCATATCTACTCACCAATGATTTAAAGAAAATGCTTGTTCTCGCAGTACTATTTGGAGTAGGAAGCGCTATATCTGGCTACTGGTTTGCTCATGCACTGGACACTTCTATTTCTGGGTCGATGACTACTGTATTGGGATTGGTATTCTTACTGGTGTATTTGTTTGCCCCAAATAAAGGTTTGTTTTCTGTATTGTATCGTCAAAAACAACAACGTATTGAAGTTTCTTTGCTCACATTTTTGTTGCATTTAGGAAACCACCAGGAAGAAAAAGAACGGCATGTAAAACATCTCAACGAACATATCAACTGGCAAAAAGTACGGTCTAAATCGGTTTTGGATTTAGCCTTAAAGAATAATATGATCACAATCGATCACAATATTGTGTCTTTAACCAAAAAAGGTAAAAACTTCACTACAGAAGCTATAGATTATATCGTTACCAATAAAAATTCTGAGATCGAGCATATGAAAGACCGGTTTTTCTTGTTTAGAGGATAATGATTTTTATGTATGAAGAACTGTATTCAGTAGAGCATATAAGTGATGTAGATCACAGTTATTTATTTTCTTTCAAACCAGTTTTCAATTTTTATGTTGTTCAAATTCTCGAAATCTTTTAAGTTATCAGTAACTAATGTTAGTTGGTTTTCGATTGCAGTTACTCCTATTAAAAGATCGAATTCATCATGCATAGGTTTTCCTTTTTTTCTAAGCCTTACTTTTTCTTTGGCATACTGCCTGATACAACCATATATAGGAATAACAGAAACTCCATTAACAAAATTATCTACTGCTTTATTTGATTTGTCTGGGTTGTCACTATTTTCAGCCCCATATCTAAGTTCTGCTACCGTGATTTCTGAAATATAGCAATTTTCGCGACCTTTTTTCTTAATTATCTCGTTCAGATTAAGTCTGCCTCGAAGAAAAAACACACAAATATTAGTATCAAGTAGATATTGAATCAAAATTTAAACTCTTTATTTTTAAACTTTCTACTCGATTTAATCTCTGCAGCTATTTTTTCTGCTGGTTTTTCAGAACCAAATGCTCCAAAAGATTTATAAAAATTATTATCTATAGTCTTTTTTTCCTTTTTTATAGAGTTTGCAAGTTTTTTTATCAATTCAATTTTGCTGATTGAGCTTAACCCCTCAAATAGTTTTGAGTAAGTTTCTACAATATGTTTATCGGTATACGTCATTTTTAATACTTTATTATCAAATTTACATTTTTTTTCGATAGAAATTAAGATTCCTATCCTATCGAATTTATTTTTTCTTTTCTTTGAGCTAAAGATCCTCTGTGAAAACACTTCACTACAGAAGCTATAGATTATATCGTTACCAATAAAAATTCTGAGATCGAGCATATGAAAGACCGGTTTTTCTTGTTTAGAGGATAGTCAAAAAGTACGAAGTAAAAGTTGCGAAATACAAAGTAAGCTTTCAGTGTATATTGAAGTGATTTAATAAAAATGTATCTTTATAAAGTGATTCAACTTTATGGAAAAGATCATATGTATATTCATTGTATTACTCTATACTGGCATTCCTGCCCAGGAAAAATCTGTGCGTTTAGTTGAAGAAAAACAAAAGAAACGTACGATCATCTATGTACAGAACGATACCGATACCGATAAAAGTGTATTCTTAAAAGTAAATCCTGTGGGATATCGCAAAAGTGCACAACGCCCAATTATCAAAAATATTCCGGCAAAAAGTAAAGTGCAAATGATGATCCTAATCCCCCTTACCGATGTAGAATCGAATTACACCTATGATCTTATCATTAATCAAGAACTTGAGACTATTGATGTAGACCGAAGTAAAAGCCCAAAAAAAGAAGCTGGGGTCGCTTCTATCCTAAAGGCCGAAAATATCATCTTTACCAAAAAGGATTGTGAAAAATGTATTATTCTGATCTCAAAACTAAAAGCGAAGCACATCAAGTTCAGAGAAGTGAATATTGATACCAAAAACCGCTACCGGGAGTATTTATGGGAGTTACTGGAGCAGGACAACTATGATAAAAATACGGTTGGTGTGCCGCTTGGTGTAATTAAAGGCAAATTATATTATCCTATTGATGATTTGGAGGGGTTTGTAGAACATGTGCAGAATTTATGAATAAGGATAAACCAAGTCCTTTTCAGCCATTTTTCTTAGCATTTTTATTCCTTCTCCACCATAAAAAAGTAAAAAATTGACCATCAGTTTTCTTCTCCGCTACAAAAAAGTAAAAAGTTGACCGTCAATTTCCTTCTCTGCCATAAAAAAATACGAAATTGACCGTCGATTTCCTTCTCCGCCATAAAAAAGTAAAAAGTTGACCGTCAATTTCCTTCTCCGTCACAAAAAAGTACAAAGTTGACCGTCGATTTCCTTCTCCGCCATAAAAAAGTACGAAATTGACCGTCAATTTCCTTCTCCGTCACAAAAAAGTACGAAGTTGACCGTCGATTTCCTTCTCGGCCACAAAAAAGAACGAAATTGACCGTCAATTTCCTTCCCGGCTATAAAAAAGCAGAAAATTGACGATAAATTCTAAAGATCTTGAATAGGATCTCTCAAAAGTGCTGCATTTTATTTTGAAATTGAATTCACCGGCATTTTGTTTATATTTGTTCTCCAACTTAAATAATATATTATATGAAATTTACAAACACGCTATTTTCAAGATATAGCATTGAAGAGCATGATGAACTGGGCAGGGCCATTGCCGAAAAACTTACCAACAAACTCAAGAACAACAAGAGAATATCGCAAATTATTGCTGAGCTCAATGAAGGCACTAAACTCACAGAAAAAGCGATAGGTACCAGTGCAAAAAAAGCTTACACCAAAGAGATCAAAGCTGAAGATGACTTATTCAATAAGTATTTTAAGGGATTTAAGAATACTGTATATGGATATGCCAATAGCCCAGATGCCAACGAGGCAGAAGCGAGTGAAGTATTGCGCCCCATACTCGAAAAAAATGACGACCAACTCTATGATCGGGGTTATATAGAACAGGGGGCAAAATTCAACAGCCTGGTAGCAGATCTAAAAACTCCTGAAGCTACAAAAGCATTGCAAACCCTCAATAAAACAGACTGGAAAGAAAAGATGAAAACCAAAATCGATTTGATTAACGGTTTGATCGCAAAACGAGATGATACAGAATCGCAAAAGGACATTCCTACCGATAAGGATGCCAAAAACCATCTTAAAGAAATTATTACAGATACTCTGGAAGAATTAAGAACGCTACACCGCCGAAATGTAGTTGAAAATCTGAAGCCTGCCCTTCTAGAGATTGATGAGGTGATCAAAAAACTCAACGCTATTGCAAGAGCCCGGCAAACGCGTAAGGGGAATAATCATAATGATGAGCAAGAGTGATGTGACGGCCTATAAAATGACCCAAAAACCTGTTTTGTTTTAAGCAGTGTATAATGGTCTCTGCTATGGTTTGTTATGGCTCCAAAACATTGGGGTTGTAGGATTATTATGCCGAAATCGTGCCATCTAATTTATAAAATATACTTTTGAGGTTATATAAAACCACAATGAATTATAGCCATCTTTAGCAGCAATTTTAATTTCCAGTAAACACAGTGTTTTTGTCAACAAAACATATGGGATTTCCAAAAGGATCATTCGCATAAAATAGAGTTTCTCCCCAAGGCATTTTTTCAATTTCACCAAGAGATTCACAATTGAATACTTTCATACTATTCCTTATCTTTTCTAAATCAACAACTGAAATATAGATATATTGATTTTCGTGAAATTTCCAGTTTCCCTGTTCATCTCCATCTGCAATAGGGTCGTAACAAGCCAATATTGTTCCACCTATATTAAAATAATGACGACCCGGGGAAACTCTTGTTCCTTTTTTATTCAGAATGCTTGAGTAAAATTTCTCTGCTAACTCAATATCACTAACAGGAAAAATTATTCGATAAAGTTTGGGTTCCATATATTATTTGTTGTATTTGTTGCTAGCTTTTGTGTATGGTTTGTTACCAACAGAAGGCTCGACAAGCTATATATGATTGCCTGCCGTAATTTTATCATTCTAAAATCATCTTCTCTATTTTTTGACCTAATCTACTCTTATTCAATTCATCTAAAGTTAATCCTACAACTTTCCTGTTTACTGGTCCAAGATCAAGGAATATTTCATAATATTTATATCAGCTTGTTTAGAATTACCAATCCTGGTTACAAAAGGCCTCCCACTGCATATCGGGGTTCTGTAATCATCTATCTATAATCACGCCATCTCTATGACTCTGATGGGATTTACACCCACTGAATTACCACAGCATCGTGGCACACTAACGTTTTGAATAAGCACCTGTTTTAATGGTGTTTATTTTTTGTTATTTTTGGTTTTATAGGAAAAATTTACCTCTGCAAAACCCGACCTGCCTCTTGTTATACATTGTTCAGCTTCTTTCCATTCTTCAATCAAATTTTTCCATTCCATTCTAAGGCCTGAGTTTTGATGATCTAAATACAATTCTAGATAATGAATATGCGGACGTAATTGTTCACGAATAGCGAAAAACCAATCAAAAGATGAAGTACCATGACCAATTCCAGCATTATGATCATAATATGCATCTTTAAAAAGGAAAGCCACCATCTTCATTATTTGACTAATTGCGTACGGGGGGATAGAAGGATGAGGATTTACTAGAAAATGAATAACGTACTTAGCAAATTCATCAACTGAAGGTGAATATTTATCTAGGAAATCATCATAATGCTCTTCTCCCCATTTTTCTTCCAATTCATAATACTCTCTAGCATTTATTAACTCACAAATATATTGTGCATCCTCTTTAAAAAACTCATAAAAAACATCATAGCAAGATTCCATATTAAGTTTTGCTTTTTTATTAGTAATCTCTTATTGAATTAAACATAACGTTATAAGTATTTGTCGTAGCAGCATCAAATATTATCCAACCATCGATTAATCTGCTATGACTTGGTATTGTAGTATGTTTTTATTACTCTTTGCTAGTAATGAAACCATACATTAGATAAAACCACCACATAGTTAAATACATAGTAGTCTACTTGATCTTAACTCTCACCCCTTCAGAATGACTAGAGAACTCGGGAGCATACATGCTTTGTATGGTTGTGATACCATTAGAGAAATCTCCTTTATTATTTACTCTTAGATCATATTCAAAAACATAGACTCCTTTTGGCAGATAGTCAAAGAAAAAATTGGTAGCAGCATCTTTTGTGCTTTCATAATACCCTAAACCATCTTGCCATTTATATTGAGAAATCACATTAATAGGCTCTAATCCAGAAGCACGCATATCCTTCATGTGTACAAACTCCATAGCACGATCTGATCTCAGTTCGATACGTACTCGTACCAGATCTCCTAATTGTAAATTAGTTTTATCTGTGATCTCGGTGATTTCTTCTCCGGTATCGGTATTCTTTTTTAAGAATAACTTTTTCTTAAGCGATAGTGGTGTTTTTGCAGGAGTGATCTTGTCTAGATTTTCAAAATACTGCCAGTATAATGCTCCCCAGGCGATACCTTTTCCTTTTTTGGTAATTTTGGCAGTAGCCATATTGGGTTTTACTTCGTTGCCATTCCATGAGGTTTTAAAATACCCTGTACCAGCTTCTACTTTTACATCCTCAATTTTACTTGGATCGATTTTTTGATCACCAAGCACGATTTCGACCATATCGGTTACCGATAACCAATCACTTCCTTGCAATAATAATGCATATACAGCATCAGAAGTAGCTTTGGTAGTGTTCCAACGGTTTGTTTGCTTGTTTTTAAGCAACCAGATTTTTAGATTGTCTACGATCTCGGTTCGTTTAGGTTCTTTTTCAACTTCAGAAAAGACCTCGATCATAAGAGATTGTGTTTCGATAGGTGCTTGATACCAATACCAACTTGCAGTGTTCGATTTCCAATACATCCCTAGCTCTTCGCTAATGATACTTTTTTCATCTAATGATCTAATGATTTTAGTTGCAGTTGCCCTATCATCATTACGATGTGTTATCAAAGCTAGCATTCCTTGAGCATATAAACCTTGCTTCAACCAGTATTTTTTAGATTGCCCCAGATAGTAATTCCATGCTTCGTTAGTGTTTTTTGGCCTCTTTATATCGGTAAAGAAACTACGCATGTATAAGTAATGAATCTGGGTATAACTCAAATGATTTTCATTAATATTGATCTTGTTTTTCTTGCAATATCTTTTTAACTCTTTATATTCTCTTACGAATTCTTTGTCTAGAAAGCTAATAGCATTTTGCAACATATTAGCAGTGTCGTTATCAAATTGGGTAACGCCTATTTTTTTAAGATGCCCAAATCCTGTAGCTATATGTTGTGTGATGAATCTATTTTCTCGACCACCTTTAAACCAGGGAAAACCACCAGAACCATATTGCATATGCTTTAATTTATTCAATGCAGATTGTAGTTCGGCATTCATCTTATTAAGGTCAAAAAGCAAGGCAATTCGTTTCTTTTGTTCGGTTTCACTTTGCGCATCACGTAGCCAAGGTGTTTCCTGAATAATTAGAGATTTTAACTCTTGATTTTTTTCTAGATTGCTTAATAAAGCGTCTGTAGATTTCCATTGATTAAATACTTGCTGAATTCTAGGATTAAAATTAGCAATATGACTTGCCAATGCATTGGCATAATACCTGGAAAATGTTTGCTCAGAACACTCATAAGGATACTCCATAAGATAGGGTAGTGCCTGTACGGCATACCAGGCAGGATTAGATGTCATTTCTAAGGTAAGCTTGTGATGCTTTAAGGTGTTTGATGTGTTATCCTTTAATTTGTTGAGAGTAAATGTCTTTGTTTGATCAGAACGAATCCACATAGGTAATGTTTCGGTAACTAGCATTCGATTTGAGAGTACCGGAAGTACATTTTGCTCACCATCTGAGAAGTCTCCTGCTTTTGCAACGATTTTATACTGTACGGTTTGCACATTATCTGGGATTTGTAACTCCCACGAAACATTGGTATTGCCCTTGGTTTTTACTTCAAAATTCTGGCGCGCATTACTGTTTTGTAGCTCTGTATCAATAGTTTTATTGGTTAAAGCATCAAATAGTTGTAATTCAATAATTCCGCTCAGGTCTTTGGTGGCAAGGTTTGATATTTTCGAGCTTAGGATGATCTTATCTCCTTCTCTTAAAAATCTTGGTGGATTAGGAAGAATCATCAGCTCTTTTTGGGTAACAGTCTCCAAAGCAGTTGTCGCGGCATTTAATTCTTTGGTATGTGCTAGCAATTGTAATTTCCATCTAGTCAAAGCTTCTGGGGCTGTAAAATTAAAACTCACATTACCCGCTGCATCTGTAGTTAGTTTCGGAAAGAAAAATGCTGTTTCCTGAAGGTTTTTTCTGATTTTAACTCCTTCTAATGCAGTTTGTTTCTGTTGTGTATTTGCTTTGTTTTCCTTTTCTTCTTGTCCTAAAAATTTGTCAGCAACTTCATCATCAACATCTTCAGCGTTATATTCTGCACCATCTAGCATCATTTCGTTCATACCCGCTTCCATAGGAGCCATTGGCATTGGGGCAGTAGATTTCATCTTTATCTTTCTTGACAGGCCACCAGAATTAAAATATTGTGACACAAAGTATAATCCAAACCAACTTAATTGATCATATTCTTGGTGATCATAATATGAGTTATACCCAGGAGTATTATGAAGTCGAAAAGCTTTTAATTCAAAACTTTGAGCTGCTTGTCTTTTACTTTGGATGTAATATATTGGGCGATTAATAGGGTTAAAAGACCATTGATGAGGCATAAACTGATCTAGCGAGGCATCGTACATGCTTGCAAGAAGTTCTGCACTTACCTTATCTCCTTTTGGTCCTTTGATCGAAAAACTCCATGTTTCTTCCTGCCCTGGTTTTAATTTATCTCTAAACGTTTTGGTTTCTATACTTAGTTCTGTGGGTTCATAAGGTACCGAAATTAAAACTGCGCCGTTTTGATAGCCATTGTAGTTTACAAAACTGTAACTAATAGCAAAACCTCCTAAGTCTTCTTTTGTAACAGGAATTTTTAAGGTTCTACTGTTTTTAGAGAGTTTAATGAACTGCGTTTCTATAATTTCACGATTTTTTTCGATATCAACGGTGATCGTAATATCTTCTGAAGCAGAACTTAATTTTACAATTACATCATCACCAATTTCATATTCAGTTTTATTGGTAGTAATTTCGAATAATTGTTGATCACTAATCATAGTGTCATCTTGACTAAATAATGTAATATACTGTATATCCTTTACTTCTTGGCCAAATCTATCTTTGGTGTTTAACTCTAAAACATATTTCCCGGATTCCCATTTTTCGATAGTACCTAAAGCTATTTCTTGGGTTCCTTTACTGTTTTCTTTTGCTTCAGAAGTGTTAAAAGCCTTATCTAATACTAGTTTTCCTTTTTTCCATGTTCGGTAATCGTGTTCATCTTCAAAAGCATCATGAGGGAATAATTTTTTGAATTCCTCTTCTTTGAAACCTTCGTAATCAGGAGCTTTCCATGGTCGTAAGCGCATAGGTTTTTTCGGAGCTTTTAATTTGAACATTTTTAGTGTCCCTTTTGCAGCTATAGGCTCATTATTTAGATTTAAAGTGTTTATGGTAAGTGAGTGATCTTTTTGGGTTTTATCAATTTTATCTTTAACCATAATGGCAGCAGTCATTGCATGATACCCTACATTAACAATAGTTGTTGTGCTTCGTGTTTCACCATTTATGTCTGTTACATCTGCTGTGATTTCATAATTAAAGATTGGTAAGTTTTCTTTAGAAACGCTTGGGTCTGGAAGTGCAGGGAAATCAATTTTATATGCTCCTGTATCATCTGTTTTGGTTTCTCCATGAGTAATTTCTTGTGGTTCTGAGCTATATTTAGGGTACCAATAACACCATCTGGGGTATTGTACTTTTCGATGTACACGATATACTACTTTGGCTTCAGTTATATTGCTGCCAGCATATGCTGTAGCCATACCAGTAAGTTTGATCGTATCATTTATTTTGTATGTTTCGGTAACTGGATTGAATTTGGTCTCGAACTTAGGGCGTTTATATTCTTCTACCAAGAAATAAGTACTATGATAATTATTGGTTTGTATAGAGTAATTACCTGTTAATCCAGAAGAAGGTAATACAAATTCGCCATTAAATGATCCATAATCATTTGTGCTTAACTTTAAAGTTTTTACCTCTTGATTGTTAACATCTCTAAGCGTAACATGAACAAATTGATTAGATACAACTTTGTATTCATCCTTATCCTTTCCTTCAGAATACATCATAATGCCTTTAAAGTAAACTATTTGTCCGGGTCTATAAATACTACGATCTGTGAATAGAAAAGTTTGGTGTATAACGGTGTTACTATTATTATTAGGTTTATACGATTGATTTAGATAATACCTTTCAAAATATGCTGTATCTTTTTCATGTGTTACCGATATGGTAACATCATAATAATATGTGTTTATGATCAAGCTTACTTGACCGTCTTTATCTGTTACTAGTGTTTTGTCTAGCTTTTTTCCGTAACCACTTTCGCTAGTAGTCTTAAAATGTATTTTGGCATTGGCAACAGGCATACCATTATTACGATCAATTACCTGAAAAATAGATTTCCCTGGAGTATTGTTTTCGATGAGCGCAAGATTACTTATTTGCACATCTCCGAAAGAAAACATTGTTTCTTGTGATAAATCTTTAGAAATAGTTGCCAAAATAAGATACAATCCTTGATCTAGTTCAGGCAAGAGTACTTCGGTAGTATGGGTTTGATAATCGTGTTCATCATAGATTTCTGATTCCCATGTTTTGCTAGTTTTTAATGTTTTTAAAAATTTGATTTGCTGATCTGTCTGATATAATCTTCGTAAAGATTTTAATTGTTTTGGGCTAATTATTAACGCCTTAAAATAAAGCCTGTTTAGATTCTTATAGGTGACTAATAATCGCCCGGGTGTTTGCAAAGGGATATATTTTTCTGTTTTTATAGCTAATTCAGGATGAAGTATTTGCTCTTTTAATGTTTTACACATATTAGCTCCTCTAGAGTCTGGAAACTTTTTAATAGTAGTTTCACATAACTCCAATGCCTCTTTCAATTTCCACCTGTGAGTTTTGTTTTCTTTTGGTGCGTATGATGCAGCTTGTTGTTGGTATTGATTTACAATTTCATAATCATATAGCGCAGAAACTTTATGGGAGGTAAGCTTTTCTTTTTCAGAAAATAAAGTTTCGATTAGAACAGCTTGTTTGTCTGTAAATACAGCATTTTCATAAACAAAAAGTAAACGCTCAATATTTACTTCTACTAGAGCATCTGGTTCTTTATCTTTAGAATGAAATTTAATAAGATTTTGATATAGTTTTAATGCATTAGCTTGTAGTGATAATGAATCTTTAGGTTCTATTTTTAGTGCTGAAAATAAAGTGTGCTCTTTTAAATAGTTAACATTATCAATTGTAAATGCGTATGATGGTTTTGTAATGTTAGTTTCCGAAGTTTTATAAAATTTTAGAGCATTATGTACTAAGAAATCATATAGCGTAGGGCGATATTTTTTAGAATCTGTAGCAGTGATTAATATATCATCAAATTTTGACAAATCTGTTTGCTGTGCCAGAACACCATTTTCTAGTGATTTTTGATAATATATATGAATTTCTGTAAACAAAGTTTCGAGATCCCATGTTCTAAAATCTTCTGTGTCTACCTTTTCTGAAGTTTGAGTTCGGTTATAAAATTTCCATCTGTATTCCTGAAAATACTGCCAGTACATATTTGCAAGAATACTTTCTAAAATATTTCTCTTTGGAAATTTACTTTGATCAATCTCAGCTTTTAAGTCTTTTATAATAGTCAGCTGGGCATTTTCCTCGAGAATGAGCATGTATTTTGCCTTGTGTAGCAAAGCTTTTATGACCTGATTATTATTATTTTCTTTCTTAGCCTTATTATATATGGTTTCAACTACTTTTATAGCAGATTTAGGTAATCCCTGTAGGTTAAAAGCTTCTACTTTTTTCCAATCACTTTGGTATTCATTTTGACCTTTCATAGTATATAGGTTTGATATACAGATTGCAATAAGGATGATATACTTTTTCATCATAAACATTTTAGGTTGCTAAACAAACAAAAACAAGAGGTGTATCAAATTTATGAGATACTTTTTATGCTTTGTAAATAACATTATAAAACTACGTATTTGAAATGATAAATGATTGAGAAGACAGTTTGATTTAGTAAGTACAGTAATTTGATGAGGTAATGAATATTCAGGTCATGTTTTGTTTGGTTTTACATTTTTTCATTATTCATAGCAGATTGTATCTTTACCATACGATTTAACAGTTATCCATACATGTACATTTTATAGCAATAGAGTGGAGTGCAATACTTAACTTGGTCTTGCTACTTGCTATTGCATTACATCAAAAAGGATATCAGGTAACAGGAAGCATGATACTATTTTTGAATCTTTAAAATCGAGATTAGATAGATATGGATTATTACCCGATGAATTTGGGTGGTTTTCTGATAAGATAACTTCAGACCTAGATGCTATAATTTTGGGCATGCATGCCAAAGAAGATAATGTAGAGTTTCTTAAGGCTAAGGAGCTTCTAAACGATTAGAGAAAATAGCTGAAAGCGATACCGCTGTATCATATAAAGATTTTGCACATAGTTCTTCTTAAGGTAAGTGCCACCACAAAAGCTGTAAAAGAACAATACCAAAACAGAAAAGTTATTGCTTGCCTAGAATTGTATACCTATGGTAGTCTAAATGCAGAATTTTTAGAAGAATATAAAGGAGCACTAGATACAGCAGATGGAGCAGTCGTTTTTTATTTCCCACATGCTGTAAAGATTAAACAATTAGAAAAAGTCTCTGCTTCCCAAATAGCAGAAGCATTTCTCGAAGCCACTATGGGTTCACGCTTATGCATTATGGCTTGATTATTTGTCTAGTACAGCCTCAGAAACAGCTTCACAACTACAACTGCGTACCTTTCTTCAGAGTGAACAGCTAATTACTCTGATGGGATTTACACCCACTGGATTACCACGGCGTGGTGGCACACTAATGTTTTGTGTAAAAAGTCGTTTTAATGCATTTTACATGTATTGTAGCCAATTTTATAAGTATGCTCTTAAAGTGACAGAAATCCTTTTACCGTTATATTTTTTAAAATTTGGAACTTCATGTGTCCACTTCAAATTTGTGCTCCAAGGAATTATTATGGCTTCACCATTTCTCATGACTAGATCTTTAAATCCTTTTTCTCCATATTTCCGCATTCTAAATACTCTTTCTTGTCCAATAGAAATTGTTACAATTGGGCTGTCATTAAACAAGTCTCTTGTATCATCTCTATGAGGGCCGATATAATGATCTTTTTGTCCATCATACCAATTTAACAAGAGTCCATTCAATCTAGAATCAATATTTTCTTGCGACCATTCTAAGAATATTTTAAAAAGTTCAGGAATTGGTAAAGCATTATTTTTTGAACCAGAGTAACTATAATTTTTTCCATAAGCTTGTTGCCATCTAGGAGTTAAAATTTCTTTTCCATACATTTTAACTGTGTGGAACTCTTCTGGGCGTGTATCCCATGTTTTTTTGAAATCATCATGAGAAAAATCAAAGTCATTTATTTTTTCAGAAACATAGAGAACTGATTCCTCATCCAAATGTATTGTTTCAAATAATTCTTTATTCATGATATTTTTGTAATTGGCTACAACGTAGAAATAAAACCACTTTCCAATACAATCGTTTGTACATGTATAATAAAGCTTATGCTACGGTAATTTAATATACTTCTAGTTATCCTAGAATTCCCGATTCACATCCCAGGCCTCAAAATAATCCTTTACTCGCTGCACAAACTGCCCGCCTAAGGCTCCGTTAACTACTCTGTGATCATAGGAGTGTGATAAGAACATCTTGTAGCGTATGCCGATAAAATCACCTTCTGGTGTTTCGATCACTGCAGGAACCTTTCTGATAGCTCCCAGTGCCAAGATCCCAACCTGCGGCTGATTAATAATCGGGGTACCCATAATACTACCAAAAGTACCTACATTGGTCACTGTATAGGTTCCATCCTGCACATCGTCGGGTTTCAATGCATTATTGCGTGCACGGCTGGCCAGATCATTCACCGCTTTGGTCATCCCCACCAGATTCAATTGATCTGCGTTTTTGATTACAGGCACTATAAGATTTCCATCAGATAAAGCTGCTGCCATACCCAGGTTGATATTTTTCTTTTTGATAATTGTATCTCCAGAAACCGAGATATTCATCATCGGAAAGTCTTTAAGTGCCTTAGCAACAGCTTCCATAAAGATTGGAGTAAACGTAAGGTTCTCTCCTTCCCGCCTCATGAATTCGTCCTTCACTTTCTTTCTCCAATTCCAGATACTGGTTACATCGGCTTCGATAAAAGATTGCACATGAGCAGAAGTCTGTACAGATGCTACCATATGATGTGCTACCAATTTGCCCATACGGGTCATCTCTATGATCTCATCTTCTCCAGAAACGACAGGAACTGCCTTTGGTGCTTCTTTGGTTACAGCAGGGGCTTCAGTTTGTACTGCTTTTGCTTTTGCTTCTAGAGGTTGAGTTACTGGCTGTTCTTCAACTTTACCATTCTTACGATTCTCTACAAATTGAAGGATATCATTTTTGGTCACGCGACCGTCTTTTCCGGTTCCCGGTATCGCTTCTAATTCTGGTAATGAAATACCCTCTGCCGAAGCAATATTCTTCACCAACGGAGAATAAAAGGCACTACTTCCTGAAAAATCTGTAACCTCGGCTGTTACTGCTTCGGTAGTTTCTGCCATTTGTGTTTCCAGCACCTTCACTTCTTCAGGAACCTCTTCAACCACTGTTGTTGTTTCTTCAGGATCAGCATCCTGAGTTGCTTCTCCTTCGGTTTCAATGATAGCTATAGTTTGGCCTACCTGTATTACATCATCCACTTCAAAAAGCTTTTCTAATAGCACACCTTCTACTTCGCTTGGCACTTCACTATCTACCTTGTCTGTAGCAATTTCTACAACCGCATCATCCAACTCGATAGTATCTCCAACTTCTTTTAACCAAGTTGTTAGTGTTGCCTCTGCAACACTCTCACCCATTTTCGGAAGTTTAAGTTCAAATTTTGCCATATCCTTAATCAAAAGTGTTTATATGTTTAATTTTTTGCGAAATTAATTAAAATTAAGCGTTAAAATTAGTTTTTCTATATTAAAATTTATATAAAAATAGCGCTTAGTGGATTAGTTGTTAGTCGTTTTTGTTTTTCAAATGTTATGAAAGTAATATTCAAAATTAATTTTACCACCTTTATAATCCTAAATTACTAAAAACTACCCACTAAAGACTAAGAACTCTTCAATGCATTTTCAAAAGGGATTCGATTAATAATACTTCTTCCCAAAGTTACTTCATCTGCATATTCCAATTCGTCATTCACACCAATTCCCCGTGCAATGGTAGATGTTTTAACATCAATTCCTTCTAATTGTTTATATATGTAAAAATTGGTTGTATCCCCTTCCATCGTTGCACTTAATGCAAATATCAATTCTTTTACTTCACCAGATTTCACCTTTTCGATCAAGGTATTAATATTTAAATCCTGTGGCCCTATACCATCAAGAGGGCTTATTTTACCTCCCAAAACATGATATAAACCTCTATATTGACCAGTACTCTCTATGGCCATTACATCACGTATATCCTCAACTATACAAATAATATCCTGAGTTCTGCTTGGGTTACTGCAGATATTACAAATAGCTACATCACTAATGCTATGACATTTCTTGCAAAACTTAATATCCTGACGCAATGTACCCAGCGCCTTTACCAAATATTCGGTTTGAGTGGCAGGCTGCCTTAACAGATGTAACACCAATCGCAATGCTGTTCGCTTTCCTATCCCGGGTAACTGAGACATTTCGTAAACTGCGTTTTCCAATAATTTTGAAGAAAATTCCATGACACCGCAAATTTAGTATTTTTTAATGAAGAACTCATTTGAAGTTTTTGTCTGGAAGTGAAAAAATGGGCTTTTGTGGTCTAATAAAGTCATTTTTAAGTAGCATAGCCATAGCTACGTTACGAAAAAAGGATGAAATTAGGGTGCAAAATGCGTTTTTGCAGCCCAGAATGAAAACTTCAAATGAGTTCGAAAAACCACTTTATAAATCCCATAGTAATCTTACCGTGCTTTTGAAAACCTTTTTTGCTACTTTTACCATTCGAGGAATCAAATTACCAATATTATTAAATAAAAAGTCATGTTTGATGCGCTTTCAGAAGAAACCCAGCTTATAGTAATGGTCATAGGAATTGCAGTTCTGTTTGTTGCTGTAATGTGGAATACCAACCGAAATAGAAACAAACTTTATGGTCGTAATAAACGTGATTTCAGAAAAAATTACTTTACAAAGAAAAAGAAGAAATAGCTCAAAACATAAATTATGATGAAGATATATACAAAAACCGGAGATAAAGGGACTACGGCACTATTTGGCGGAACCCGGGTACCAAAACATCATATCCGTATTGATAGTTATGGTACTGTGGATGAATTAAACTCGCATATTGGATTGATCAGGGATCAAAACATTGATGAGCTTAGTAAAAAAGTGCTAATCACCATACAGGATAAACTTTTTACTGTGGGAGCAGTTCTGGCCACCGATCCCGAAAAAGCAATCTTAAAAAGCGGCCAAAAACGATTGAATATCCCTACAATTTCGGCAGAAGATGTCGAATTATTGGAAAAAGAAATGGATCGCATGAATGAATCTTTGTCGCCAATGACACACTTTGTCCTCCCGGGAGGGCATCAAACCGTGTCATTCTGTCACATTGCCCGCTGTGTATGCCGAAGAACCGAGCGTTTGGCCACGGCACTTTATGAAATAGCCCCTTTTGAAGAGACCACCTTACATTATTTAAACAGACTATCTGACTATCTTTTTGTACTGGCACGAAAGTTGTCCCACGATCTTAAAGCAGTCGAAATCAAATGGATTCCGCAAAAAAATTCTTAAAATTTGAACACTGTGAAGTTTATAAGGGAAAACCAAAAAAAATTACGTTCTTATAATTATTGTTTAAATAATTAATTTTTTACTTGACTTTTTAAACTAAAAAATTATTTTTGCAAAAATTAAACCAGTAAGTATTATGTATTGGACTTTAGAATTAGCATCTTATTTGAGTGATGCACCCTGGCCAGCTACAAAAGACGAGTTGATCGATTATGCAATTCGTACTGGAGCACCTCTAGAGGTTGTAGAGAATTTACAAGCAATTGAAGATGAAGGAGATTCATATGACTCTATAGAGGAGATATGGCCTGATTATCCGACAGATGAAGATTATCTTTGGAATGAGGATGAATATTAAAAATATCAAATAGTACTAAAAGTCTCGAAAAGAGGCTTTTTTTTTGCGTAAATTACGCTGTCAAAACGCTATGATTAGCATAGTAAATATTTTGTGATTAGAGCTTTTGAGCCTCAAGATAACAAAAACTCTGCGTAGTTAGGATCAACCTTCCTGTACATCAATAGGTTAGAACAATTCATTTTGATTACTAAAGGTAATTGAAATTAAAAATCTCAATAAAACAATATATCCATAAGTTATGGGAATTTTAGATACTGTATTAAAAACATTTGTTGGAGATAAATCCAAAAAAGATATAAAAGAGATTCAACCAAAGGTTGAATTGATCAAACAAGCAGGAAAGCTAATTGAAGGGCTTTCTAATGATGAATTACGTGCCAAAACCGTTGATTTTAAAAACAAAATCAATGAAGCACGTGATGAGATTAATGCTAAAATCGAAAAACTTACCGAAGAAGCCGATAACATCGAAGATATCAACAGAAAAGAAGATATCTATGGTGAGATAGACAAGTTAAAAGACGAAGCGTATGAAGCTACTCAAAATACGCTCAATGAAATCCTTCCAGAGGCTTTTGCCGTTGTTAAAGAAACTGCAAAACGTTTTGCCAATAACGACGCCATAGAAGTTACTGCTTCTACTTATGATCGCGAGCTTTCGGGTGCAAAAGATTATGTGACCCTGGATGATGATAAAGCCATTTGGTCAACAAGTTGGGACGCTGCCGGTAAAGAAGTAAAATGGGATATGGTTCATTATGATGTGCAGCTCATTGGTGGTATCACGCTACACGATGGAAAAGTAGCAGAAATGAAAACTGGTGAGGGTAAAACCCTGGTAGCTACGCTTCCTGTATATTTGAATGCTCTTTCAGGAAATGGTGTGCACTTGGTTACTGTAAACGACTATCTGGCACGTCGTGATAGCGAGTGGATGGCTCCGATATTTCAGTTTCATGGACTCACCATAGATTGTATCGATAATCACAGACCAAACTCTGCAGAACGCAGAGCAGCATACAATGCAGATATTATCTATGGTACCAATAATGAATTTGGTTTTGATTACCTGCGTGATAATATGTCTCACGCTCCCGAAGATCTGGTGCAACGCCCACATAACTATGCTATTATAGATGAAGTAGATTCTGTATTGATTGACGATGCACGTACACCATTGATTATTTCTGGCCCGATCCCAAAAGGAGATATACACGAATTTGATGAGCTAAAACCAAAAATTGCTGATATCGTAGCGGTACAGCAAAAATACCTCACTACAGTGTTGGCTGAAGCTAAAAAACTAATCAAAGAAGGAGATCCCAAAGAAGGTGGGTTTAAACTATTACAGGTATATCGTGGAATACCAAAAAATAAGGCTCTTATCAAGTTTTTGAGTGAAGAAGGTGTAAAATTACTGTTACAAAAAACTGAAAACTTCTATATGCAGGATAACAACCGCGAAATGCATAAGATTGATGCAGACTTGTATTATGTGATAGAAGAAAAAAATAACCAGATTGATCTTTCCGATAAAGGAGTTGAGTATCTTTCTGGTAAAGATGATCCCGATTTCTTTGTACTTCCGCAAATAGGAATGGAAATTGCTAAAATCGAAGATCTGGGATTATCTAAAGAAGAAGAGGCAGAGAAGAAAGAGGAACTTTTTAGAGATTATAGCGTAAAAAGTGAACGTATACACACCTTACGGCAGTTGTTAAAAGCCTATTCTTTATTTGAGAAAGATGTAGAATATGTGGTTATAGACAATAAGGTGAAAATTGTTGATGAGCAGACCGGGCGTATTATGGAGGGCCGTCGCTATAGTGATGGACTTCACCAGGCGATTGAAGCCAAAGAGAATGTAAAAATAGAGGATGCCACACAGACCTTTGCTACGGTAACGCTTCAGAACTACTTCAGAATGTACCGAAAATTATCAGGGATGACCGGTACTGCGGTGACAGAAGCCGGAGAACTTTGGGAAATCTACAAACTCGATGTTATAGAAATACCTACCAACCGACCTATTGCCAGACATGACAAAGAAGATTTGGTGTACAAAACCAAACGTGAAAAGTACAGCGCAGTCATTGAAGAAGTTACCGAATTGTCTAAGGCAGGAAGACCTGTACTGATTGGTACCACTTCGGTAGAAATCTCAGAATTATTAAGCCGAATGCTTACGATTCGTAAAATACAACACAATGTCCTGAATGCTAAACTACACAAAAAAGAAGCAGATATTGTAGCCGAAGCTGGGAAAACCGGAATGGTAACCATTGCTACCAATATGGCAGGTCGTGGTACCGATATTAAGTTATCTGACGAAGTAAAAGCTGCAGGTGGTCTGGCTATCGTTGGTACAGAACGCCATGATTCCCGTCGTGTAGACAGACAGCTGCGTGGTCGTTCTGGTCGTCAGGGAGACCCGGGAAGTTCACAGTTCTATGTGTCTTTAGAAGATAACTTAATGCGTTTATTCGGATCGGAACGTATCGCCAAAATGATGGATAGAATGGGACTGAAGGAAGGCGAAGTGATTCAGCATTCTATGATTTCAAAATCTATCGAAAGAGCACAGAAAAAAGTTGAAGAAAATAACTTTGGAGTTCGTAAACGACTACTGGAATATGATGATGTGATGAATGCACAGCGTGAAGTGGTATACAAACGCCGTTATCATGCATTATTTGGAGAACGTTTGCGGGTAGATATCGCCAATATGATCTATGACACTGCAGAAGTGATCACCGAAGGAAACAAATTGGCCCAGGACTTTAAAAACTTTGAATTTGAGTTGATTCGTTACTTCTCTATGAGCAGTCCGGTTAATGAGGAGGAATTTGAGAAAATGGATGTCCAAAAAATTGCCGGAGAAGTTTATAAAGCTGCATACCAGCACTATCAGGATAAAATGAAACGCAATGCCGAGACTGCTTATCCTGTGATCAAACAAGTATATGAAGATCCATCCAGCAAATATGAGAGAATTCTGGTGCCCTTTACCGATGGAGTAAAAAGCCTGAATGTTGCAACCAATTTGCAAAAAGCATATGAATCTGAAGGAAAGCAATTAATCACAGATTTTGAAAAAAACATTACATTGGCGATTATAGATGATGCATGGAAGACACATCTGCGCAAAATGGATGAACTAAAGCAAAGTGTGCAATTGGCTGTTCATGAACAAAAAGATCCCTTGTTAATATACAAATTTGAGGCTTTTGAGCTATTTAAAGCAATGATTGAAGATGTGAACAAAGATGTGATTTCTTTCTTATTCAAAGGAGAATTACCTACGGGTAATACTCAGGATATTTCTGAAGCTCGCAAAGTAAGAAGAAAAGAAAATCTGGAGACTTCTAAAGAAGAAATACCCAATATGGATGAGCGAGCCGCTCATAGCAGAGCTGTGGGACAGACACAAAAACGACCTCAGGTTACCGAAACTATTGTGCGCGAACAACCCAAAATCGGGCGTAATGATAGAGTTACGATTAAACATGTGATGAGTGGTGAAAACAAAACTCTGAAATATAAACAAGCTATACCGTTAATTGAAAAAGGAGAATGGGTACTTGTGAATGAATAAAATCACTTCAATGTGAAGAATATAAAACCTGAAGCAACCCTTCAGGTTTTTTTGATCTTATAAGAAAGCAACAAACTATGAAAAAAGTATTCCTTTTACATTTGGCTTTATTGGTTTTCACAGTATACTCCTGTAATAATGACGATGATAGTATTGCCAGCACAAGGTTAATAGTTAATCATTATGAAAGTACTACACTGGGGGCATTCTTTAGTGCGCCATCAACCACACTTTTAATTCAGACTGGTGATGATATTGGCAGTGAAAACTTCGAACCTGCTCCCAGTACAATAGAAGGTTTTGAATATAAACTGGGGTTTATACATGAGCTGGAGGTCTTGATTACCGAAATAGAAAACCCTCCGGCAGATGCTCCTAATGTCAAAATCACCTTATTGAATGTAATCTCCAAAAACCCTGTAAATGCCGATACAGAATTTAAAGTTCGATTAACACAGGATTTGCAGGGGGTAGAATTCATTAATTGGATAGTGGCAGACGGAAACGAATACAAGATACTCAACTCATCAATCACTATAAGCTGCGGTACCCTTTGTGAAGAATTGTCTCAAAAAGCGAATAACAAAGAACAATTAACAGGAGTATTTACACACGGCAAGGATAATGAATATGTTCTAAAACAGATATTAAACGAATAGGAACTAAATCTTTAATAATACATTTGGATCAGGGCAATTATCTAAATAGAAATCCAGATCTCGCTTATTAGAAACTCCAGGATAATCTCCAACATACCCTTGCATATCTTTAATGATCTGAAAATGCAGATGGGGTGCATAATCTCCATTCACTGAAGCATCTCCCAGCGTTGCTATGGTCTGTCCTGCTTTTATATATTGTCCTGTCTTGATACCAGAAAGTGACGCCAGGCTTAAATGGCCATATAAGGTATGGAATGTAATATCTTGTATCATATGTTCTAAAACAATGGTAGGGCCATAGTCTCCATAATGATCATTGTTTTTAAAGCTGTGAATTTTACCCTGTAACGGCGACAATATTGTGGTTCCTGCATCACACCAAATATCAAGCCCTAAATGTATGTTACGCTCAGTTTCGGGATCTTGCTGATTAAAATGTGTGCTGCGGCGATACATGGCTCTTACTTCATTATAACCTCCATAGGCTACTTTGGCACCATGTATCTCTACATATGCTTTGATATATTTTTCGTAAGCATCAGACGAAGAAATATCAAGTTTCATAAAATCCTGATTGGTCTCAGATAGATCAATCGGCACATAGTCTTCTTTGGTAAATGTTTTAGCAACCACCGGAACAAAGGTTGTAGACAAGCTTTCTATAAACTTTTCAAATTTCTGAGTCTTCATAAATACAATCTGGAAATGATCTTAAACTATGTGCATATGTTTTATTCAATAAAAGGCATTTTGGATCCAAAGATATCAAATGAAAACTATTGAAATAAAGCCAAACTAAAAATTTGAGCTTTTACCACAAAACTATCTGTATAAAACAGTAAAATTATTTGGCTATTCAAAGAAATGGGACTTCAAGCTAGTAAAATAAGTTACCTTTAAGTAATCTAAACACCAAACTCGCAATGGCAAATTATGATGCAATCATCGCAGGTGCAGGTCCTGCAGGTTGCAGTGCTGCCGCTATTTTAGGTCAAAAAAAACGCAGGGTTTTGTTAATTGACAAAAACGACTTTCCCAGAGATAAAGTATGCGGTGATGGGGTGACTTATAAGGCGTTTTCTGCTTTAAAACGCCTCGAACTTGACAACCAGTTAAAAGAAAAAAGCTCCTTTCGAACCAATGGATACACATTGGTTTTTAGAGACTACACCCAGTTGGTATTTCATAAACCTGTAGAAGAAAATGCACAGGCATATATCATTAAACGATATGATTTTGATAATATCTTATTGGAAAAAGCCATGTCTTATGATAGTGTGACTTTTATTCCCAACACTAAGGTTTCAGAAATCTTACTAAAAAATGAAAAGCCGGTTGGTATTAAAACCCATGATAATCAGGTGTATTTATCTTCTATAATCATGGATGCAACGGGTGTTAGCTCTATTTTGGGTCGTAAAAATAAAGATCCTAAAAGTTGTGCTATAGCTGTACGTGGATATTATGAAAATATCACAGATCTAAACAATACTATTGAAGTATATTTTTCTGATGATATTTTACCTGGATATTTTTGGATATTTCCCACTTCACCTACCACGGCAAACATTGGTGGCGGAACTTTTCAGAGTATTGTTGAGCGGAAAAAAATTAATATAAAAGAGCTTTTGCTAGACTTTATAAAAAATCATCCTATAGCTTCAAAAAAACTAAAAAACGCAACACTTCAGGGAATTCTGAAAGGTGGTAAGATTCCGTTGGCTTTTGGAGATTTTTCGTGGTCTAGAGTTACAGATACACTGATGCTTCTGGGTGATGCCGGAGGCTTTGTAAATCCTATCACTGCCGAAGGCATTTCGTATGCCATGAAAACCGGTATTTATGCAGCCGATGTAGCCAATGAAGCCATCCAAAATAATTCAATAAATGAAAAAACCCTGCAAAAATATGATGAGCTATGGTTAGAAGAATTTAAAAATCAATATAAAATTGGAGACCTATATTTGCATGGCTTTGCTCCTGAAATGGCTCAAAAATATATTCAATCCAATTTGACCAGGTCTTTGGGCAATATAGACTTACAAGATACCGCAGTTTCTTATGAATATTTGGTAAAACTTAAAGTACTGGCTAAAGCGTTTTGATTGTAAGAATATTACAAATAGTAAATTGGAGCAATATTCCTATTGCAATGAGTGCGGTTGGATGGACCTGTACCACTTTTTTTGTATTAAAAACATCTCCAGATATTGTTTTAGTAACACTTTCTTTTTTATTTACCTGGTTTTTTTATGCCAGAGATCGCACAAACATCACAAAAGAAGATATTGTAAATAATCCAAAACGTGTAGCATGGGTCAAATCTCATCTATATTTTCAAAAATTAGTTTGGGTAGCGGCTTTTTTAATACTTATTTGTTTGTTATTACGTCCTGCCATTATTCTTCCTTCAGTGATAGGTATAATTCCATGTATATTGTATGGTACCCCTGTAAAGCTCGGAAAACATGAATTTACATTAAAAAAGATACCTGGTATGAAAGTAATTCTAGTTGCCTTATTATGGGCAGTATTAACGGTATTGTTTCCCTTGCTATCAAATACATCTATCGTTTCATCTGTCAATATCTTCTGGGAATTATGGTTAATGGTGCTATTTTTAATCATGACACAAATACATATTTGCGATCTTAGGGATATTGAAGGAGATCGAAAGGAAAATATTTTATCGTTTGCAGTACTTTTAGGAGATACAAAGGCCCGTATCTTTGGTTTGTTTTTGGTAGGGATAAGTATCTATTGGGGATGGGGTCTATTTAATTCGTTGGCATTACTGCTTCTTGGTGGTCTTTTGGCAGCACAAATATTGTGGTATAATAAACAAAATGAAATATACTGGAGACTGCCAATCTCTAGCTTGGGATTGATTGCTTATTTTATTCTGATATCTTTTTCAGAATCATAAACTGATCAACACAAACGCTAGTGTTAAGTCAAAACTGAAATGACGTATAAGGCAATCGTGGATTTTGTGGCAGGCCTTAGGCAAAAGATGTATTGGATGATACGTCATTTCAGTTTTGACTTAACACTAGAGAGAAAAACTTTTATCTATCCTTCTTTTGAGTATGGTTATTTGCACAAAGAATAGCATTGCTAAAAATAGAACACCATATACCGTTGTCTTATGAAGTGTAAATCCAGAAAACGGATTTTTGATCGTTACCAGATCTGAAAAAGAAAAATTAATAGTATTCACAATAGATTCATCAGTATTTGAGAAAAATGGCACACCACATATAAATACAAGGATAACTAATCCAATAATCAACCAGGCCTTCTTAGAAATCAAAGGTTTGTAGACCTCAGATCTTTGAGTTTCGGAAACCTTAATCTGATTCATCACGTTTTGTAAAAATACCGGAGAAGGATGTTCTGTTCCTGCTTCTTTTACCAACTGTTTTATATCTTTAAATTGCTCTTCCATTTTTACTGCTGATTTCTGGCGAAATGTGGTGTTTTAATATCGAATATAACTTTTTCCTGCTACGATACAATTTTATTTTCACATTATCTGCGGTTAAACCTATAATTTCCACAATTTCTTTTACACTTTTCTCCTCAAAATAATACAATGTTATAATTGCTGCCTCATCTTCGGGAAGTTTCAGTATACTGTCTGATATGATTTGTTTTCTTTCTTTATTCTGCAAATAGCTCAGGGCATCACCAACCATCTCGATCTCACCTTCATTTATTTCTTCTATAATCTCTGAAGTAATCATTCGCTTTCCTGATTTTATGGCATCCAGACTTTTGCGATAGGCAATGGTATACAACCAGGTAGAGAACTTTGCGTCGCCTCTGTATTTTTCTAATGATTCGTATGCCTTAATAAAGGTATCCTGAGCAACTTCTTCTGCCTGCTCTCTATTTTTGATCATACGATATACCACCGTATACACCAAACTTTGATAACGTTCTATAAGAACTGAAAAAACATTTGTATGCCCTTCGAGCACCTGATTGATATAATATTGATCTGGTTGATGGTTCATTTCTTCATAAGACGGTATGATATACGTTATGGTTACAGAATTTCTGCTAAAAAGTACAAAAATTAATTTTTGCATTTTTTTGTAACCAGATCAAAGAACAAGACGTCCTAATAAAAAACGAACAGTTAGTTTAACCTTTTAAAATCGAAATTATGAGTTTTATAGAAGCTTTAATACCCCTATCTGTATTCGGGTGTATTTTTGGAATTTTTTATTTATTCATTGCTGCCAGAAATAAAGAACGTATGGCGCTTATAGAAAAAGGAGCAGATGCTTCTATATTTTACAGCAGTAAAGAGAAAAGAGTAACCCCAATATGGAAAGTTTTTCTCCTTAATTTATCTTTATTATTAATGGGAATTGGTTTAGGTATTTTTATCGCCGGAATTTTACACCAGGTGATAGGAGTGGATGCAGATATCGCTTACCCCGGTACTATCTTTTTGATGGCTGGGGTCGGATTATTTACTGGTTTTACTATGACAAAAAATCTGGATAAATAGACCAAATACTATTTTTTAAAAAGAAATATCCCTGTGCACCTCACAGGGATATTTTTATACGATTTTTTAATTATTCTTCACAGATATCATTAGCATCTAAAATAATTTCTGTATTTCCTCCATTGTCCTTCAACGCACATACTTCCTTAGGAATCGAAATCACCGGATTTTCACTGAGGTCTAAGAGGGATAATTTTGTTAATTCCCCTAACTCATTCGGAATTTCTGTTAACTTATTATTTTTAAGATATAAACTACGTAAGTTGTCTTTCAAATCTTTGATTTCTACTGGTATTGTTTTTAATGCGTTACCTGTTAAATTTAAAGTAAAAAGTTCTGTTAATTCACCAATTTCTACAGGAAGTGTTTCCAGGGAAGAATTAATTTCAAGTAGTGTTAACTTTTTCAAATCCCCTATTTCACCTGGAAGTTCTCTTAATCCCAGCGAATAGATCTGTAAAGATTTGAGTTCTGATAGTTTTCCGATACTCACAGGAAGGTTATAAATTTTAATATTAATATTGGTAAATAACCCTGATACTCTTCCACTTATTAAATCAACACCTCCCCAATCATTCATAGTGAGAGCATCCAGATCCCAATTAAGGTAATTAAATAAATTATCTCCTATAAGGTTAGCTTTGTAAAACTCAGTTAACACAGCTCTATCACTTCCGGGAGAATTTTTGATAAATACATTTACCGTATAGGTTTGTTTACTACCATCTTCTGCTGTTACTTCATACCGAAGTATTTTACTAAAATCTTGCACAACCCCACTTCCGGGAGAAACACCTGCATTTAATGAAGTTTCTATTGTTGGCGCTAGATTGCTAAGGTCTGTACCTTCGGGCAGCTCTAACATAATATCATTTTCATCAATTTTTGCTGTATAAGTACTACCGCCGATATTAGAAAATTCAAAGTTTATAATTGCTCTTTTATCATCTTTTAAAAATGTAGCAGTTATTGTATATATGGTTTTGGTCGTTCCGTCTTGTGCAGTTACGGTATACTCCACTGGATTGGTAAAGTTTTGTTTCACAGTATCATCAGGAGTAATTGTGGCTCCCGGAGAGAGTGTAATATTAGGGATCAATGCTGAAATATCGGTTCCTCCAAGAAATTCGATAGCTATGGTAGTGCCATCTATTTTTCCGGATATATTATTTCGTAGATTTACCCCTGGGTTTTCATCAAGAAGAAAACCAAAATTAGATATTTTACTTTCCTTACTATCTTCTACAGTTACAATAACGGTATATTCTGTATCGCTAAAATTGTTACCAAAAACTCTATATGTAACAGGATCGGTAAAATTTTCAGGAAAATCTTCAGGAGGTTGAACCCTGGCTCCATCAGATAATTTAATGGTTGGTAACAAAGATGTTACCGAAGTGTTTGGAGGGAGTGTGGCAGTAATAATTTTATTCTTTTCATCGATGAGTGCCATTACGTCTTTTTGCAAATCATCATTGTTGCTAGCCAAAAACTCAAATGAGAGTATTTTTACTAATTCTTGTTGCTCATTCAGATCATCATCGTTACCGCAACTTGATAACAGAAATCCAAAAACTAAAGCCCATAAAAAAATAAATTGCTTATTCATTGTGTGATTGTTTTTAATGAACTCATCTTGAGTTTTTTCATTTAACCGAAAAATCGTGCTTTTGTGCTTAGATGAAGACTTTTTTGAGCTTCATAGCAGCGCTACGAAGCGATAAAAAGACGAAATATAAGTGCAACCCGCCTGCCGGGTCGGGCAGGAATGATGATTTTGCAGGAAATTATGAAAACTCAAGATGAGTTCAATATTTCCGGTTTATTACACAAAGAGCATACCAAAAAATTAAAAAGAGTATTCCTGAACATCAAAATTCTTAATCTCTTTTAAAATTCAATCTTTTGTTTTTTATCATAAATCTCAGGAATCAAAAATACTTCATATCCATAAGCCTGGATATAACAAAAGTTCCAATATTTAGCACTTAGGTTCCAAATAATAAGATTTTGTATAGATGAAGTCAAAAATTATTTAAAGTCATTTTTTGCCTTTAGGCAAAACTCATAACTTGGTAAGAGCTTATTTAAAAAGAATATGAACCGAACAGTACTAGTTTGAGATTCTGAGGACATTTTAAATCATGAACAAAAAAAACCTATCGGAAACCGATAGGTTTTATAGTATTATTCTAAATGGTTTTTACATATCGGCTAGCTGGTCATCATCAGAGAATTTCTCTACTATAACAGATCTTCCTTTATTATTCTCAAGAACATACACTCCTTCCGGCAACTGACTTAGATCTACAAATCCTGTAGTTTTTGATAGTATATGTACAATACCCTTTAATTCAAATAATTTTATTTTGTCTCCTTCTTCAAAACCTACTACGGTAATAATATCACCTTCTCTCTTAATATTAAGCATATCAGACTGTGAAACTTTATAATATTCTTCATATTGCACTTCCAACTTTTTGGATATATAAACCATTTCACTATCTGCTCCTAAAACAAAATCAGACTTTACTACATCCTCTGCATCTACAGAAATCCCTTCTTCTGTTCTCTCTATCACAGTAGATCTTCCTTCATTATCTTCTAATAGGTATTTACCAATGGGTAATTGACTTAAATCTACTCGTCCAATAGTCTTGGAAAGAATATGATCCCCTGTTTCTACTTCAAACAATTTTATTTTATCCCCTTCCTTAAAATCAACAATAACTACAGACAGACCATCTTTTTCAACTTCCAAAGTTTGGTCTCCATCATGTGCGTAACTTCCAAAAAATAAAAATAAACTAAAAATAAAAGTAACTAATTTCATCATTTGTATTCTTTAAACAAACCTATAAACAATAATGGTTTGTCATTATCCTATTACGGTTTTCCCATACAATGATATAACTAAATCATTGCTAAACAAATTAAAAATCAGACTTTTAGATCAAATGTTTTCGATTTTCGACAAATAACACAAAAAATGTTAAATTTTAAGTTTTAATAAGATAAAATACTCATAATCAATATTTTATAAATTATAATCATTAAAAATATTAGATTAAGAGCAGAATTCTCCAGATTAAAAGACTTCAAAGCAGTTATTCTTACTTTTTATTTTAACATAACATGAAGAGAATGTAAATTATTGGTTACTAAAAAAGCCCATTGGTTTTTAACTTAAAAACCAATGGAGCTTCTTTATAATTAACACTACATTACTATGAAAAAACTATCTATTTATTATGCAATACAACTTCACTATATTTGGCGTTGATTGTAATCATATTATCTGTACTACGGGTTTTTTGAAAGCCATTAACAAACACGTTTCCAAAATTCTTTCTTGTGCTTATTTCCAGCGTTTTGGGCAAAGAAATGAGACTCTGGGCTCCAGTATAAGATAAATTAAATGCTGCTTTGGGCAATTTCAATTTAAAATCACTATTCTGAACAGCCAAATCCAATGTAGAGAAGGATTCGCCAAGGTTTGCAATTGTAATAACACCAAAACTTCCTGAAATAGCTCCATTCTCATCTAACTGTTGGATAAAAATATTGCTGGAATCTGCATTAACCAGAAGGTTTTTAGCATTTTGTATCCTGCAATTCTTCACATAATTCACTACCAACCTACCGTTATTCCATTGTCGTACAAAAACCGGGGAGTAAGATGCTTTTATAAAAGTTTGATCACCATCTATAATATTGGCAGAAAATTTGGTATGAGACAAAGATGCTTTAACATTATTGGATTTTTCTGCCAATTGCACATCGCCATGGCGAATATTAAGCTTTAATTTGGCGTTTTTAGGCATACGCACTTTAATAATTTTACTGGTATTATTGGTAGCTGCCTTATTAGAACTATATTGATATACGGTAATACTGGATCCCTGGTGTTGATTCTCAAAATCCTTGGCAAACTGAGAGGCCCATGCCTGCATCTGTCTTCCGTACTGCTCTCCCCAAGCTTCAACACGTATTTCCATCTGGGGATTCATCTTACCTCCATCTTCTTTAATTTTCTTTACCCATTCCTCTCGGGTGAGTGCTACATCATCTCCAAACTTTTCTTTTATCTGGTTCTCCCATTGCTGGATGTATTTTTCTTCACCTTCTCGGTATGTACTATTTTTAAGGCTCACATTGGCATGATCTTTTGTAAGCGCATTTGGCATGGGGTTATTTGCAATATTTTCCATGATTGGCCCCAGCATATCTGTAATCATAGGCCCCAGCATTCTTAACTCCTCTTTGCTAATTCCTATATTAGCAGCAGTTACATTGCCAGTCCATAGATTTCCAGCTGTAGAATTAATAGTTATATCACGACTATTACCCAATACATTCACTTGCCAGCTATCCAATACACGCTTACTATTGTCATCAGAAAGATTGCTGCCTTCGAGAAAAGCTTCTATCTCAACAACATTCTTGTTCCAGGTTTCAAAAACAATATTGGTATGACTCGTGTTAAGATTAACAGTTACATCTGGATGCACCACAAGTTTTTCACTTAGCTTATTCTGGCGATCCTGTGCAAATACTGTACTAAAGGATAACATGCATATCGCAACAACACTAAGCTTGTATTTCATTATAACCTTCATTCTCGATTTTTTCTAATTCTTTTAATTTATCTTTTAACCTATTCAAAAGTGTAAGCCTTAATGTTAGATTTTCTATCATCGCCTCTATGCTTTCTGTATTCGGCCCTACTTCCATTAGTTCTTTACTCAAACGCTGATATTCTTTATCCATATCTTTTAATCGCATCATAAAGCTTTCTACTAATTCTCTATTGGTATCATCGATTTCGATTTTAGACAACTCAAATTTAATACTGGTGAGCAAATAATTTTCGACCTTCTCATACTCTGGGGATATTTCTGCCAGAGGTGAAGACTGCTTGCCTAATAGTACTGTAGAATTCTTTACTCCTGTATGATCTGTTTCAACAATACTATCTGTAGTATTGGTATCATCTGTTTGAAATTGATTAAAAGTCATCAGAGAAACTGAAAGGATTACCACTACACTGGCTGCAATCTTAAGCCAGTTATAATTAAAATTCTTTGTCTTTACAGGCAATTCTTTTTCCAGTCTGTCTGTAAAACGTTGTTGGTGTCCCTCTTTTATTCGCTCGGAAGGAAGTTGTTTGTCCTGCTTTAACAATTCTCTAATATCTTGTGCCATCTCTCAAATGTTTTAATTGATCCTGTAACTGTTTTTTACCTCGGTGAACAAGGGTTCTGGAAGCCACGGGGGTGATATCTAAAATTTCACTTATTTCATTATGGTCATACCCTTCTATTAAAAATAGCATAACAGCATATTTATATTTTTCGGGCAATCTTTCAATTGCTTTTTTCACCTCTTCTACAGTAACAGAATCTGATACCGACCAGTCATTCTGCTCTTCTACCGTAGACATCACCTGTTCATTTATGGCAACCATATTCATCTTCTTGGCTTTTAGCATATCTATACTTTTGTTGATCACAATTCGCTTAAGCCAGGCACCAAAGGTTACATCTCCTGTAAATTGATGAAGCCTCGTAAATGCTTTAATGAAAGATTCTTGCATAGCTTCCTCGGCCTCAAATGGATCCTTCAGGAATCGTAACGCCACATAATACATACCATCACAGTATTTATTATAAAGCTTCATTTGCGCCTTACGATCGTTGGCCCGACATTGCTCTATTAGCTCGCTTTGTAACAAACTTCTTTAACTTAGGTTAGTGATATAATCCTTTAAAACAGTTCTAAAATTGTATTCATCTATAGAGACGAAATTCTGTATCCCCTGTTGCAAAATTATATATAAAATTCTTACCAACCCAACAAGAAACTGAATATCAAACCATTAAAATATAAACAAAAAAACTATCTTTAGACAATGAACTAAAGGAGGCAGAGCCTGCCTGGATCGGCAGACAGGCCTCGGAGAATTCTATCGATTAAAATCTATTATTATGCCAAAGCTTTTAAAACGAACAGTACTCATACTATTAGGAATAGTAATTATTGGATTTGCAGGAATGTATTTTATGAAACAAAATACAAAAAAACATAGCCCAGAAGAAACCATTACACATACTGCCAAAGATGCAACCATTACTGTATATTATAACAAACCCTACAAAAAAGATAGAGAGATTTTTGGTCATCTTGTACCCTATGGTGAGGTTTGGAGAACTGGAGCTAATGAAGCCACTACTTTTACAACCGACAAAGATCTTATGATAGACGGCACAACACTAAAAGCAGGAACCTATACGCTATGGACTATCCCAAATCCAAAATCCTGGAAAGTAATATTTAACAGCAAAGAATATGGCTGGGGTGTACATATGGACGGTACGGTACAGCGAGATGCAACATTTGATGCCCTTACCGTAGAAGTGCCGGTGCAACCATCACTTACCATCAAAGAACAATTCTCTATTTATTTTGAAAATGCAAATGACTTTACCCTCATGTATCTGGCGTGGGACAGAACGGTTATTGCCGTTCCTATTAAAGCATAACATGCATCATTACTACTGGTAAATATTTTGAAAAACAGTTATTTAAATGTGGTAAAAATATTTTCGGCTTAAATCACTTCTATACTAATTACTGGTTTTCAAAGTGAATGTATAACTTTGTCATAAAGCTATTCTGTGTCCAAAGACAATACTAAACATAACGATACATCTTCCAAAGCACCTTCAAGCACCAACAATCAGGCTATTGATCGGTTTAAAAAGCTACAGCAAAAAGAAATATCGACCGATACCATTTTTAAAGCTATTATCGCCAAAGACACCGCAGCCTTGAGTAAAGGGATCACACTGATTGAAAGTACCCAAAAGAGCCATATTAAAAAAGCACAACAACTTATCGGGTTATGTCTTCCTTATGCCAACAATGCTATCAGAATAGGAATTACAGGCGTCCCCGGAGTTGGAAAAAGTACATTTATTGAAGCTTTGGGCACTGTATTGATACAAAAAGGAAAAAAAGTAGCTATACTGGCTGTCGATCCCAGTAGTACTATCTCTGGTGGAAGTATTTTGGGAGATAAAACCAGAATGGAATCTTTGGTTAGATCCCCTGAGGCTTTTATTCGACCTTCGCCATCGGGAACATCCCTGGGCGGGGTCGCGCAAAAGACCAGAGAATCTATTATCCTTTGTGAAGCAGCAGGATACGATGTTATTATTATCGAAACCGTGGGTGTGGGACAAAGCGAAACCGCTGTACACAGTATGGTAGACTTTTTTTTACTGCTAAAACTTGCCGGAGCTGGTGATGAACTACAAGGTATTAAACGCGGGATTATCGAAATGGCAGATGCCATAGTGATCAATAAGGCCGATGGAGACAACCTGAAACGTGCCAGAGAAGCCAAAAATCAATTCAGAAAAGCACTGCACCTATATCCTCTTGCGCAAAGCAGCTGGTCACCCGAAGTGTTAACCTGCAGTGCTATAGAAGGAACAGGGATTGATGAGATTTGGGAAATGATTTTAAAATATCTCGATATCACTGCCAAAAACGGTTTTTTTGAAGAAAACAGAATACTGCAAAACAAATTTTGGTTATTGCAAACCATAGAAGAACAACTCAAAAACTCTTTCTACAACCATCCAAAAATAAAAGCAGAGATAGCTTCGCAAATAGAAGCAGTACAACAACACAAGGTTACTCCTTTTGCCGCAGCCAGGTATTTGTTGGAGTTGAGTAGAGATTGATAACATCCTTTGTACAACCGCTTTTTATTACTCAAAAGGCTCTTCGGGCAGATTCTTTAGGTTTTTTAAATAACGCTCATCATTAAAAGGCTTTTGCTTTGTCATGATACCATAAAATTCAACTGCAATACATGTAGCAATCATTTTTTTCGAGTCCTGCTGTGACCACCCGCTTTTGATCAACCGTTCAAAAGTTTGTTTCGTTTCGGGAGGATCATTATTGGTGATTTGGCTGTTCACGATTTCAAGAAAAGCCTCTCTTACTGCTTTAGGATCATCCATAGGTTGTATTTTTTAAAAAGCATTCACAGGATGTATGACCAATTTCCTTTTTTTAATTTCCTGGGCGTGACCCCGTCCCGATAGCTATCAGGACGGGGTCGGGCTACCTGCCTGCCCGGTTTACCTGCCAAAGGTAGGCAAGGCAGGTCCGCTATATCTTTTTGTCCAGGTCTTCACTGTACCTTCGTGCCTCAGGTTTGCCCGCAGCAAGACAAAAAGGATGCCGCTACTATCCATGCCCGTCCGGTCAGGCAGGCCTCACGCAAACTTTTAGTACTAAAAGGGAGATTTGTCGTACTCCTTTGTCAAATTTTTATAATAACAAAAATAACATATAGAAACCTATCTTACCACCATAGAAACCCAAAATAATGCGTAGGAACCCATTTTCACCAGGTAGAAACATAAAATAACGCGTAGGAACCCATTTTCACCAGGTAGGAACACAAAATAACGCGTAGGAACCCATTTTTACCACGTAGGAACACAAAATAACGCGTAGGAACCCATTTTTACCGGGTAGGAACACAAAATAACATGTAGGAACCCATTTTTACCAGGTAGGAACACAAAATAACGCGTAGGAACCCATTTTTACCGGGTAGGGATCCAAAATAACGCGTAGGAACCCACTTTTATAGGGTAGGGATCCAAAATAACAGCTAGAAATCAATCTAACTAGTATAGAAATATAAAAGCTGGTTTTTTATGAAGTGGTTTTAAACTTTTTTGTCTGTCTAATGACCAGCCTGCCTGGCAGTCAGACAAAATAGAATTGAAGCGAAAAAGTTTAAAACCACTTCTATTATAAAAATGTTATAATCAACCCAATTTTTATAAAATATTTAGTAATTTCAATCTTCAATTTTATAAAAACTCTAAAACCTAAAACCATGTCAAAACCAAAAACCTCAGAACCAGAACGATTAAAAGATGCCGATACCGCTTTAACCAATGCATTAAAACAACCCAAAATCAAAGAACTATTGGCCAAAAAAGGCTATGGTGAAACTGAACTTACAGAAGGCAGAACGATCTATGATGCTGCAAAAGCTGCTTACGATTTTAATAAACAGGAAAACGATGAGACAAGTACAGCCAGCCTCGATTTTAAGAATAAACGGAATGCTTTAACAGACATTTACAAAGAAGAAAGAGAGATCGCAGAAATTGCTTTTAATGATGATGAAGCAATATTGATCAAACTTGGTATAGTAGGCCGTATACCCCAGCGATATCCCAATTTGATCTTAAAAGCAGAAAAATTTTATAATCAGCTGGGCAATGCCAAAGTATTACCCAGGCTCGCCCGCTTTGAGATTACCCAAAACACTATCACCCAAAGAAAACAACAATTACAAGAGCTTATTGCTGCACGTAAGTTATATGAACAAGAATACGCAGAATCGCAACAAGCTACCCGCGATAAAAATGATGCCTTTGATGATTTAAAAAAATGGATGCATGATTTTAAAACCATTGCTAAAATTGCCTTAAAAAAACATCCTGAACTCTTGGAAGCCCTGGGATTCTTTGTGAGAAGTTAGTATAAAACCATTGTAAATCAAAATTTTATAGCTATTTGGTATTATTATTGATGAACATATAATGAACTGAAAAATAATAGTTTGAGGTTCTGAGGACGCTTTAAATCATAAGCATATCGAGATATTCGAAGTATTTGAAGTGAGGACATGACCTGTCTAACTGATGTCAGTCAGGTAGATTCCCAAAACAATGATGTTCAGGAGGTAAGGGTTTTAAACAAGTCCTAAGGTGATTATAACCTCAATATTAACAAGAAAACCTGTCTCTCCATATTTTTAACTTAATAATATTGAACAATGTATGTAGATCCTAATAAAGATGTAGAAGCAAATCGTAAAAAATTTCTTAAAGAACTGCAACAAGATGAGCGGGTAAAAGAATTTCTGAAACCCTATAGAAAAGAAGATTTCATTCAATTTTTAGACAGTTATGCGTTAAGCAAGGCCCGATTGCATGTACAGGGCAACTATACGATCAATCATCATGAATACCTGATGAAAGAATGGACAAAAAATGCATGGCAGGCACTAAGGCATATCCAAAACAAAAAACTATTTGATCAACAATGCTTGTGGAGGGCAGGCCAAAGAGATCGGTTAGAAGGAATAGACACCACCTTTGATTTTGATGATTTTGAAAATCATATCCTTGATTATAACGGTATTCCGATTGTTACTAAAGAAGAAGTACAGGAATATATCGATTTTTTAGAAACCCGTGCAGATCGATTGCCACATTATTATTTTAATTATTGTTATGATTATCAGGATTATGATATGATCAAACAAAAAATCGCAGAAGATAATGATGATACCGAAATCGAATACTATGATTATATGTATATAAAGTATGGAGGTAGAGATCTATTGATGCTTCCAGATATACAAAGAGAAAAAGAAGATTTCTATATCAAACGCTCTGTACAAAAAAATAAAGAAGAAAAGATCAATAAACAAAAGGCCGAAGAGCCCAAAAAACCTCAAAAACAATATTTGTATAGTTGGGATATCGAAAAAAAAGTAGCGTTATCAGAACTTTTGGAAGAAAAAAAAGTAGGCAATTTCATCAAAGATATAGAACAGTGGGTAAAAGAAAAACCAGATTTTGAAGTAGATGTAGCGGTCGATTATTTATTGCAATGCTATCCGGAAAAAGTACCCATAGGAGCAAACCACGATTGGCAACAAGCTGTCATGGATGCGGTAACCCGACACAAAATATTGAAAACTGCAGAGATGCTACCTTCAATTTATGAAATGTATTTGTTAAAAAAACAAACCATGGTCGCAATAGAAGAAGAGAAAGAAGAAAAATCCTGGAAAAGGGATAAATGGTGGCGCGAGATGATTTTAAAAGGCAGAGAACTTAATGGAGAACCCAGGGATTTTAATTTTTAAAGTAGTTGGTTATCGTAGTTAAATTGTGTAACCCTGAAACCTGAAACAAAAATGTCTGATAAAAAAGCACAAAAACAAGAGTTACAAAAACAATATTTAGAAGAGTTACAAAAGGACCCTCGCGTACAATCGTTTATGGAGCCCTACAAAAAACGTGATATCACGGGGTTTTTAAAACATTATGCCAAAGAAAAAGCACAAATCAAAATTAATGGCAACCATACAGAAAATGATCAAAAATTTTTAATGAAAACATGGATCGCTAATGGATGGCAATGCCTGCGCGAAATACAAAACAAAAAACTCTTTGACCAACAATGCCAGAAACATATTGACTATTTAGACAGGTATAAAGAATTGGGATATCTTGATTTTACAAGCCAATGGGGAAAAGAAATATTAGATAATAATAGTATACCCGATATTACCCAAAAAGAAGTTGAAGATTATATAGATTTCCTAGAATCAAGAGCGGGTACATTATATTTCAAATTTTATAGAAACATAAAATCCTACCAGGACTATGATTATGTAATAGAATCTGTTTTAAAGGGCAAAGAAAATACAGGAATAGCCTATTATGATTATATCTATGAAAAATATGGAGGGGTAGAACTCTTAAAGCCTCTTCAAACAATTAAAAAAGAAAGAAATATTGCAGAAACACCTCCAGAAACAGATACAAAGCCCCCAGAGAAACCTGTAAAAAGATATGTCTCGACCTATACATATGATGAGAGAATTAAACTTGCAGAACATCTTGAAGAGCGAAATATGGCTCATTTTTTAAAAGACCTTGAAAAATTTGAAAAAGAACGATATGATCTCGAACTTGAATTTGCCATAGATTATCTTATACAATGCCATCAAGATGATGTTCCCATCACAGAACATCATAATTGGCAAAAAGCCTTTTATCACACTTATTTGAAACATAGGGATCTTAAAACCGCAGAACACCTGCCATCGGTTTATCAAATGTACCTGATCAAAAAACAAACAGGGATCAGTATAAGAGAAGAAGACGATTTTTAACCATTATTATACAACTAAAACTCTATGCACTAAAAGTACACAGGTTTTTGAAATAATGAATGAAATACATTTTGTACCCAACGTAAGAGTAGGCAGTAGGTAGTTCTTAGTAAGAAGATCATCAACTAATAACTGCCTACTGAGACTATAAACTGCATACCCTAAAAGTTTATAGAAACTAAAGTAGCTGCAATCAAATTGTAGGGTTTTAACTTTTAACTTGATAATAAAATGTCTGAAGATAAAGAACAACAGAAAGAAGCATTAAAAAAACAATATCTGGAGGAGTTGCAAAATGATCCTCGTGTGCATGTCTATACGGCATCTATTCAAGATAGTTGTATTGTATCATTATTAGAAAGCTATGCCAAAAACAAAGCCAGTCTCAAAGTATATGGCAACTATACTGAGTACCGGAAAAAATCCCTGATCGAAGAATGGACCAACGAAGCCTGGCAAGCCCTAAGAGAAATACAACACAAAAAACTCTTTGATCAGCAATGCCTGTGGCGCGCCGAAGAGAGAGGACCAATGCCCGATATCGAAATTACCCATGATTTTGGTAACGTAGCCAAATATATATTGGATTATGGAGCTATACCCGATATCACCAGGGAAGAAGTAGAAGAATACATGGATTTTATAGAGAGCAGAGCAGAAATATTACCCTATTATTATTTTTCAGACAAAAGTTATCAAGACTACGAAAATATAAAAAAATCAGTAACACATACGCAGAATGAAGAAATAGACTATTATGAATATATGCATATTAAATACGGTACTCATAGCTTACTTAATTTGCCAGATATTCGATACGAAAAAGAAGTATTCTATGCAAGATTAGGATATCGTGAGCAGCAAAAAACACAAAAAAATACCATAACAAATACACCAAATCCATCTGATGAAGAAACAAAAAAAGATTTATATCATTGGGATATAAAAACCAAAATAGCGTTTGCCCGGCACATAGGAGATTACGCCATTGCCAATTTTATAAAAGATGAAGAAGAATGGAAAAGAAAAAAACCAAGCTCCGAAGTATCTGACGCTATACGGTATTTATTGCGTTGTCATCCTGAAGAAATCCCTGTCAAAAAAAATATAAATTGGCAAGAAGCTGTTATTAATACACGTGTAAAGCATTCTAATCTCAAAATCAGAGAATATTTGCCATCCGTATATGAAATGTATATGATAAAAAAGCAAACACAAGTAAAAATTGAAGATCATGAAAAACACCGTGATAGAGAAACAATAAGTGATTTCTGGAAAGAAAAGATCCTAAAAGGCAGAGAACTTAATGGAGAACCCAGGGATTTTAATTTTTAAAAATTTTAATACTATTATTATGGAAGAAGACATTATGTATTATATTTTGGTCAAAGACCCGGAAACCGGGAAGTATATGCCAGAAATAATATCCGACGAAATGGTCGAACAAGATGATCTTATCTACGATATGCCAGGTGGGATCGAAAATTATGACAAACTAAAGTATGCATTGGAGCTCATCGATGAAGAAATGCATAACATTCTTTCTCAAAATATATCCATCAACCTTAAAGGGAATATTTTAAAACCCAAGAAAAAAGAAAAATCCAAATACACTGACCCATTGCTACAAAAAATCGAGCAAGAAAATACACCGGTCGAAGGAGAGCTCATTTTAAAAGATAAATCTTGGTTAGACTCAAAAAAATATGTAAAACTTGAAGGGCGATATAAACCAAAGCGTGCACAATTTGATAAAATATTAAACTACGATGAACTCATAAAAATCAATACCCTCGAACAAGAAAACCTGGATAGGGTAACCCAGCAACAGCAAAGCCTGCCTTCTATTACTTCTATAAAGAGGGGCGGCACGCTAAAAATACTAGGCACTTGTCTTAAAATCAGGCCAGCTGCTTCAAAAGACGAAGGGCTATTCCTCATTGATGATCGTGGACAAAAATTTGAGATAACCGATTTTACCAGGATAAATAGTGTGCACGTATTGCTGGTAGATATCCCAAAAGATTTCCCAATAGGTACTTACCGTTTTTTTGTAAAATCGGGATGGTATGCAGACCCTGGTATAGAAAGAACAGGTATTAGCGATCAACAAATACAGATAGTTTAAAACCACCCTTGTGCGGCTTAATCTGGCAGATACCTAACCCTAAAGGCCTGGAAGGCATGCAAATCGTTCCGATAGCTATCAGAAATAGTTTCTTTATCCAGACAATACCGATAACTCATTTATCATCCATATCGCCCACCTCATCCTTACTTACTTCTTCAGGAATATCGGTAGTAGTAGTTGTAGTATCATCATCATCAAAACTTTGCATGGTGTCTGCCAGACGTTTACTAATTTTTACTAGATAAATAGTTTCATCAGTTCTTACTTCAACCGCTTCTATTGCCTCATTGTGATGGTTTCTAAAGGTAATAATATCCCGATCGGCATAACCATCGGGGAACTTTTCTACCAAAAGATTCAAAATGTCCTTGTTCAGTTTTTTATAATCAACGATTACTCTCTTCATGGTTGTAGGTTTAGTTAGTTATATAAATCGTAGTAAATAAGATGCACAAAGGCATTACTTTATATCACAAACCTTGGGGTGTTTGACAAACTAACCCCAGGTAATCTCCGCATTGGGTAAAACATAATGATACACATTATGCTACTACAAGTCTAATTAAAAAAAATGAAACTTTTAAGAAATCAACTTTAAAAAATGAATTATTTTTTGATTTTCTTACTTGTTAAAACTTTTTTCTTTACGATAGACCTTTCTCAAAACTTTTTTGGACATTTATAACCTTAAATACAAGGTGTGTAGACCTAAAATTATAGGTAATAATAACCAAAAAACACTCAGTATGAAGTTGAATTTTAAAAAGAATGGTTTACTCTATATTTCACTTGGTATTTTACTTTTCTTCTCCTTTTTCTTATATGTCTTTACCCTTGAGACTTATGATGGGATTGAAGCTTTCTCGATCTATATCCGACAACGATTCGGAAGATTTTACCTGTGGTTGGGATTAATATGTGTGCTACTCCTCGTTATTTTAGCGTTTTCCTCCTGGGGAAAACGACGTCTGGGCAAGGCCGATGATCGGCCTCAGTTTTCGAGATTAGCATGGATATCTATGCTGTATAGCGCAGGGATGGGCGCAGGTATATTACTTAGGGCAGTACAAGAACCGGTGTATATGTTGCATAACCCTCCGATTAGCAATGAAACCGATTCGGGAACAATCGCTTTAGAATATACATTCTATCAATGGGGGTTTACAGCATGGGCATTTTATGCAGTTTTTGCAATCACTGTGGGGTATTATCTTTTCATACAATCCAAAAAAGTATTATCCAGTAGTGCTTTCTCTTCTGTAGAGAATTTTGTAAGCTCAGAAAGGTCCAGAAATATGATATTTGGCAGTATCGACATCCTTGCCATATTAACTACCGTTTTTGGGCTGGTGGCTGCCATTGGGCTGGGAACTACTCAAATCGAGGGAGGTCTTAACCATCTGCTTCAAGAAGATTTTGGGCTTAAAGGAACAATCGTAGTACTCCTTATTATCTCAATTTTGGCCTTTATCTCTGTTTTTAGAGGTGTTGATAAAGGTATCAAAATAATCTCTACCTGGAATATCTATATCACTGTAGGGCTTTTATTTTTTGTATTCCTGCAAAGTGATATTTTATCGGTAGCCACTCGATTTTTAACATCCTTATTTCACTATGTTGTTGATTTTATTCCACTTAGTCTTGCCTATGGGGAATATGATCCGGGAGAGGCTTTTCTCACCGATTGGACCTACTATTACTGGGCATTTTGGTTAGCCTGGGCTCCTTTTACCGGTATTTTTATTGCCCGAATCTCAAAAGGAAGAACGTTGCGCGAAGTGATACTTGGAGTGCTTCTTGTGCCTTCATTGGGAACCTTTTTCTGGTTTACAACCTTTGGTCAATCTGCTTTTCAGATTATAGAAAATTTTGGAACCTACCAGGGACAGTTTGATAATGTGTTTAGTTCGATTTTTATCTTTTTTGAAAACTATCCCTTTCAAGGGTTCATTAATACCCTTACAATACTTCTCCTTATAAGTTTTTTGGTTACCTCACTGGATTCTGCCATTTTTGTGTTAAGTATGTTTACCGATAACGGAAAACAAGAGCCCTCAAAAAAGCATCGCCTGCTATGGAGTATCATCCTCACTATTTTTTCTATAGGGATCATTTTATTAGGAAACGCCAAAGCAGATATTAATGTCCTCATTGCTATGCAAAAACTCCTTATCATTACCTCTTTACCATTCTCACTGCTTATGGTAGTGATGATCATTTTATTTATACGAGACTTTAGAAAAAGTCATAAGACAAATCCAACTTAATAATTCCCGATTTTAGGCGTTATCAATGTCAATAGTACACTATGGTAAAAAAGATACTGCAAAAAAAATGGGTCAGATGGGTACTGCTAGCTTTGGGTGGGGTACTTTTTTTATGTTTTTGCTTCTATATAAGTATCTATCTTGGCTTATGGGGAAAGTTACCTAGTAAAGAAGAATTAAGTTCTCTCAAACAAGCTGAAGCTACACAAGTATTGGATAATAATGGCCATCTAATAGGTAAATACTATATCTATGACCGGCAACCCATTACCTATGAAGACCTCCCGCAACACCTGATTGATGCTTTGGTAGCAACTGAAGATGTACGTTTCTATGAGCACGATGGCGTAGATAATAAAAGTTTGTTGCGTGTATTTTTTAAAACCATTTTACTGCGGGATAAATCTTCGGGTGGAGGGAGTACTATAACCCTTCAGTTGGCCAAAAACTTATTCGGAAGAAAGAAGTATCGTGTATTTAGTACGGTTATCAATAAATTGAAAGAATCCTTTATCGCAAAAAGAATGGAAGATATCTATTCTAAAAAAGAAATTCTCACTCTGTATTTTAATACCGTTCCCTTTCCCGATAACACCTACGGCATTGAGAGTGCTTCACAGAAATTCTTTAATAAACCTACTCATCAATTAACACTTTCTGAAGCCACCATACTTATAGGAACATTAAAAGCCAATCATAGTTATAATCCAAGGCTTTTCCCCGAAAGGAGCCAACTGCGCAGGGATGTTGTCCTACAGCAAATGATGAAGTATGAATACATCAGTACGAAGCGTGCAGATCAAACGATGAGTGAGCCTATTGCTATAGACTACCAATACTTTAACCACGATCTTGGATTAGCTCCCTATTTTAGAGAGGCCGTAAAAAAAGAGCTTACCAAAATTCTGAAAACACACAAAAAACCGGATAGCAGTGTATATGACATCTATAACGATGGACTCATTGTGTACACCACCCTGGATTATAAAATGCAATCCCTGGCCGAAGAAGCTATGAAAGAACATATGCAGGTGTTACAAAATGATTATGAAAAATCCTTTGGTAGCGCTGCTCCCTGGAAAAACAATACAGCACTGATCAAAAAAGCGGTAGAAACGCTCGATATTTATAAAACCTACAAAGAACAAGGGCTTACCGATACTCAAATTATAGATTCTCTTTCTGTTAAAAAAGATATAGAATTGTTTGAGTGGAAAGGAAACATCACCAAAAAGATATCGTCTCTGGATAGTCTGCAACACTACCTGAAATTCCTGAATACAGGGATGATGGCCATAGAGCCATCTACCGGTGCAGTAAAAACCTACTTGGGTGGCATTGATTATCGCTACTTTAAATACGATCATGTGTCACAAAGCAAAAGACAGGTGGGATCTACCTTTAAGCCTTTTGTATATACCGCTGCTATCGAAAATGGAATGAAGCCCTGCTCCTACTTTTCTACAAAAGAGATCACCTATACAAACCTTGACAACTGGACCCCAAAAAATGCTTCAGAAGAAGAGGATCCTCATCTTAATTTCACTTTAGAAAAAGCACTAAGCAACTCTGTAAATACCATTGCAGTAAAGGTGTTGAATCAAGTAGGGATTCCTAAAGTAATTGATCAGGTTAGAAAATTAGGAATTACCGACTCTCTTTCTAAAAAGCCTGCAATGGCACTTGGTACCGATGGTATCAAAATTAAAGAGCTTGCAGGAGCCTATGCGAGCTATGTAAATAAAGGAAAAGGCGTAAAACCCTATTACATTTCCAAAATTGAAGATAAGAATGGCAACCTTATTGCTTCTTTTGAACCCAAAATAATGGAAACACCGGCCTATAGCGAATATACGAGAAAAGTATTGCTGGAAATGATGAAAGCAACCGTAGCACAAGGTACTGCAACCAGGCTTAGAACCACTTATCAACTAGAAAATGATATAGCCGGTAAAACAGGAACCACACAGGATAACAAAGATGGTTGGTTTGTGGGGATCACGCCAAATCTGGTTACAGTTACGTGGGTAGGTAATGATAATTATAGTATCGGTTTTAAAACCACAGCATTAGGCCAGGGAGCGAATACCGCATTGCCTATTTTTGCCAGATGGTATCAAAAGATGAATCAGGATACTACTTTTGATCCTATCACCAAAAGTACCTTTGAAGAGCCTTCTGAAGAAGTACTAAAAGACCTGGATTGTAAACCCGAAAAACGGGACAATCTACTAAAACGGCTTTTTGGTAAAAAGAAAAGAAAGAAAAAGTTTAGGAAAGAGTAAGTTAATAGTTGAGTTGGTGAGTTATTTGTTTGTTCTAATAATATGGATGAACCGTATACTCAAAACTACTCAATATGAAGCCTCACATACTCACATACTAAAATACTCACATACTAATCAACTCACCTCTCCATATTTCCTTACCAGGAAGGTATGCAGTTTAAATGCTCCGACTCCCAATAGAATTCCGACAACCATACCAGTCACCACATCGCCGGGATAGTGGACCCCAACATAAATCCTGCTATAACTCACAATAACAGCCCAAACTACCATAAACGGAAAGATATATTTTAAGTGCTTTTGTAGTGCCAATCCGGTAAAAAAGGCTAGTGCCATAGAACTTGCTGCATGACCAGAGAAATATCCATGCCGTCCACAGCGTTCGGCAATAAAACGCGTAAACTCTGCCACTCCATCTGCTCTGCAGGGTCGTGGCCGCATAAATAATACATTCTTAAACAGGTTCGACAATTGATCTGTCGCAGTAATTAATAAAGCTACAACCACCAGAGTGATCATAGTACCCCGAATCCCAAAATATTTATAGAAAAAGAAAAGCAATAACAGGTATAACGGAATTTGATAGAATTTTTCGGTCATAAATAACCAAAACCCATCCCAGGTTGAAGCGCCAAGATTGTTTAGGAATAAAAACAGCTCTTTGTCTAGTTGTATGAGTTCTTCCATCGATTAGGTTTTGTATTTTACTCGTCGTAACGTTCTATCTCACGATCATAGAAATCATTTACCTCCTTCAACAGGTTTTCAGCTTCACTTTGCAGTTCTTTTTCATCATGCTGGTCAAATTCTTCAAGCCATTCGATTTCATCATTTTCCAGATTAATAATAAACCTGGGAAACTCGGTATGAATTACAAAGATAGCATCGGGATAATCGGTATTATCGCCTAATAAGAATTTTGGAAAACCCATTTACAAATACTTAAAATTATAAAGTACCAAAGGTACTACCTTTTTTGAGCAAACCAGAAAATTAATCTTTTAGTTATTCAATTTTGATTTCTACCCTATTATTAGAGTCAGGATCCAAATCAGACCCGGTAGTAACTATAGGCATAGTATTTCCGGCACCTACAACCTCGATTAAGGATTCATCAACACCCTTTTCAATCATATATTGTTTTACATTACTAGCTCTCATAGCCGACATGATTTCATTTTCGAAAGTAGAACCTGCATCATCTGCATGGCCGATAATCTTTACAGAGTTTACCTTAAAAATAGTTACGTATTGAATATATGAATCCAGGGCTTTTTGAATCTCTTTATATGCTTCACTTTCGCCCACCAAAAATTCTATAGGAGAAAAATCAAGCGCCATATTACAAATCTGAGATTGCACAAGGTTTTTAGGATCTCTCATTTCCATAAGCAATACATCATCTACAAAATAATAGCCCGTATCATATTTACCACCTTTTACAGACTTTCCCTTTGGGCTATCCGAAAAATAACCAAGAGATATATATTTTTCGGTTCCTTTTGCTCTGTATACTCCACAAACTTTTGCCCACCCTTTGGTATCACACACCATCTTTGAAGATTCTATATGCAAAGGAAATTTTGATGTTCCTGTTATTTTCGGGCTTCTGGCACTAAAATATGATCCTATAGAAGACGTGCATGAGTTGGATATCCCCTCACCCAGAGAAACATACATATGAAAATAATAATATTTTCCAGCAGATAAAGGACGCTTCAATTTGGCAGTTACTCCTTCTTTATACATCCCTCCTACAATATACATTCCTACTTTTCCTTCTCCGGTTCTGGGGTCTTGTGCTCCAAACTGTTTCAAAAAATTAGGGGATTTATGGATAAATCGAATTAGTTCTAAATCTGGATGATATACATCGGGGCTATTAATAGCAGGTTTCCAGTCTTTCATAAACCCAAAATTCTGCATTTCCATATCCATCCTCTTCAGGGATCTATTCACATCTTCGAAACTAGGGTTTGGAATAAGATTTTGGGCTTTACTGTGCTCAAAGTTTTGACTGTTACCACTTTGCACAGATAGTATTGTAAAAGCAATAAGCAGTATACAAAATTTAGAATTTGGGACTCTCATTTTTGTGTTCTGTTTTTTTGGAAAGATAGTTAATTATTCGTTAATACCAAATAACGGAATAAGTCTATAAAACGTATTTATTTCCTGTTTTTATTGAAAAAATCAATCTGAATTGATCATTTTTTTTGTTAATTTATTAAATCTAATATACAATAACAGTGCCGAAGTCGTAAGCCCCGCAAGCAGACCAATCCAGATTCCCGAACTTTTATATTCGGTATGCAGGCCTAAATAATAGCTAATAGGAAATCCAACCACCCAATAGGCAATAAAGGTGATCACCGTTGGTATTTTCACATCCTGAAGCCCTCGTAAAGCCCCCAAAACGGAAACCTGTATCCCATCAGATATCTGAAACAGGGCAGCAATGACCAAAAGCCTGGCGGCAATGCCAATCACCTCGGTATTATCGGTAAGATTTTCAACATCATTTACATCCAGATAAATTTTGGGTAACATTTCATTGAATAGAATAAAAAACAAAGCAAAAACAGCTTCGATCAAAAAGGTTAATAAAAAGATCGAAAAAGCAATCCTTCTTAGATCTTTAAAATGCCGAAGCCCTTTTTGATTGCCCACCCGCACCATAGCGGCAACACTCAATCCCATTGCCACCATAAAGGTCATCGATGCAAGGTTTAAGGCAATTTGATTGGCTGCCTGAGGGTTTTTACCCAGGATCCCCGATAGCCATATAGCTGCTGTAAAAATAGCTACTTCAAAAAACATCTGTAGTGCCGAGGGAAAGCCCAGAGCTATTATTTTCTTCATCATTTTGCTTTCTAAAATGAAGAATTTGATTTGCGTTACATATGCCTTCGACTTTTCTTTTTTCTTCAGGAAAATCCATAGAAATATGATCATGACAAATCTCGAAGCCAGTGTACCGATTGCTGCCCCGACAATCCCTAATTGCGGAAAGCCAAATTTTCCGAAAATCAATAGATAATTCAGCACTACATTCACCACATTAGCCAGCAAAGTAGCATACATAGGATATCGGGTCAACGATAAACCATCTGAAAACTGTTTTAATGCCTGAAAGCTAATTAACGGGATCAATGAAAAAGCCACCAAATCCAGATAGGGTATTGCCAGCTCTACTACCTCGATCGGTTGTTTCATTAGGTACATTAATGGTTTTGCGACCAGAATTGCCAGAAATAATACCATTCCTAGTGTTGTGCACAAAAACAATCCATGCTTGAAAGCAGATTTACCGTTTTTAAAATTGTTTTCTGCATCGGCCTCTGCTACCAGTGGAGTGATTGCCGTAGAAAAACCGATACCCAGCGACATAGCAATAAACATAAAACTGTTTCCTAAAGATACTGCTGCCAGTTCTGCTGTACCTAGCTGCCCTACCATAATATTATCTACCAGTGCCACCAGGGTATGCCCGATCATCCCCATCATTACCGGGGTAGCGAGCTTAAGGTTGTATCTAAATTCTTTGGTGTACTGTTGCAGCATTTTACAATTTTCAAGACGCAAAGGTATTAGAACCGGTATAAACTAAAATATTCTTATCGTATATTTAACGTTCTATAAAGTTTTCACAAATCAAATCCATGCCTGAAACCAGTATTCAAGAAAAGGAAATTAAAAAAAGAAACCATACCCGGGTATATCTCATTGTAGCCAGTATCATTTTTGGAATATTAATAGTACCGTCGCTACCTATGATCATGATGTCTGCGATGATGTTTGATAGTCCGGGATCTGAAGACAGCACCCCAACGATTATCCTGGTCATCAGTCTGGTTGCTTATCCTTTTGTGACCTGTATAGGTATCATAACCGCCTGGATTCTATTTGTTAGAAAAATCCACTTTCTTGCTATCATCTCTGCCAGCTTGCCTATCCTAAATATCCTTGTCGGGATAGCGGCTATTGTATATATGGCAGTTTTTTGTGATGGAAGTTTTAGTTGTTAATAAACCCATTAAGGTATTTGGAATCACTTTTAAAACTATTTGAAGTACTCAAAACACAAGGAATATCAAAATTCCAGTATTCATGAGGGTTGAAGTGATCACCGATGACTTCGAATTGATGCTTGATCACTTGTAGGTCATTCAGAGGTGGTTCGAAGTGATTGCAGATCGGTTATAATTGATACATTATTGGTACAAAGTGATGCCTGATCCCTTAAAAGTGTTAATCGATCACCAGGAAGGAGTATTTTGATCCAAAGAAGTGTTACATCATCGGCTCGAACTATCTTTCTATCACCTCTAGTTCATATTAGGATGGAGTGTGATGGTATGAGTTTCCTTTACACTTCTAAAATAACTTATGAAACCTAAAACAGAGATTGTTTAAAATTAAAAATACTACTTCACTCCATATTTATCAAAAAGATAGACCAAACTGGCCATGGTAGCTGCTCCCAATTCGAGTTCACGTCTGTTGACGGCATCAAAGGTATCATTCTTGGCATGGTGATAGTCAAAATACCGTTGTGAATCTGGCCGTAGTCCTGCCAATACAATTCCATCTTTTTTGAGTGGCCCGATATCTGCTCCGCTTCCGCCTTGAGCGAAATAATGTACCAGATACGGTTCAAACAAAGGTTTCCAACCCTCAACCTGTTTAAAATTGGCATCATCGCAGTCAAAAGAAAATCCTCTGGGTGTAAATCCCCCAGCATCACTTTCCAGTGCAAACACGTGATTCTCACCTTTATTTTTAGCTACCTCTGCATATTTTTTACCGCCACGCAATCCGTTTTCTTCATTCATAAACAAAACTACGCGAATAGAACGCTTAGGTGTATATCCTATTTCTTTAAACAATCGCAATACTTCCATCGACTGTACGATGCCGGCTCCGTCATCATGAGAACCATCGCCCAAATCCCAGGAATCCAGATGCCCGCCAACAACCATATACTCGTTCGGGAATTCACTGCCTGTAATTTGACCAATCACATTATAGGATTGCACATCTTTCCAACTGCGGCAATTCATATTGATATGAAATTTGATCTTGGGATTGAGTTTTAGCATAGAGCTTAATAAATCGGCACCGTTGGTACTAATCGCAGCTGCCGGGATCTTATCCATATCCGGTAACTCTCCGTAGCTCATTGCTCCTGTATGTGGCAGATCATCTTTTCTTAGGTTCATAGAACGCACGATCATACCTACTGCACCAAACTTGGCCGCTTCTGCAGCACCAGAATACCGTTGATCGACACAACCGCCATACGCCCTGAAGGTTTCGATAAGATCTGCTTGCATGGGCCGGTTAAAAAACACAATTTTTCCTTCGATCTGTGAAGTTCCTAATTTTCTTAGATCATCCAATCCCTGCACTTCGATAATAGAGGCTTTGACCCCTCCTATGGGTGTGGGTACAGACCCTCCCAGAGCACAGATCGGGACATTGGTGGTTTTACCGGGCTCGGTTTCTATAAAGGCAAATTCGGTGACTCCACGAGTCCATTTGGGTACCATCACCGACTGTAGCCATACTTTATCAATTCCTAATTCTTTTAGCTCTTTTTCGCCCCATTCTACAGCTTTTTGAGCATTTATAGAACCCGAAAGTCGTCCGCCAATCTGATTTGACAAATAATCCAGCCAGGCATAACTTTTACCGTTAAGCAAGGAGGTGTCATATATTTTTTTGAGTATTGCAGCATCTTCTTTTATCTCGTTTTGAGCAAAGCAATTCAATGATAAAATTGTAAAGAGGACGGGGATGATATTTTTTGGCATAGCTTTTTTTTATTGAACTCATTTAAATTTTAGACCTCACAGTATTATTCATTTTCTAACTGCTGTTTATACATATCCAGATTTGCTTTGGTCTTTTCATCAAGTTCTGGTTCTTGTATATCGTCATATTCTTTTAAGGTATCATATAATGTTCTGGCAACAATATATCGTGCAGTAGCTTTATCATCTGCCGGAATCACATACCAGGGTGCATGAGGCTCTGAGGTTCTGTTGATAGCATCCTGATAGCAGGCTTGATATTGATCCCAGAGTTTTCGTTCTTTAAGATCTCCGGAAGAAAACTTCCAATTTTTTTCTTTCTTCTCCAGCCGGCGAAGCAGCCTGTTTTTTTGTTCTTCTTTTGATAAATGAAGGTAGAATTTATAGATCAATGTACCATTTTCTGCTATATGTTTTTCAAAATTGCGAATCTGTTCAAAACGTTTATCCCAGAAAGCATCATTGATATCTTCTACCGAATTGATATGTGGAAGGCTTTCACTCATAATGTACCCGGGATGCACGCGGGTTACCAAAACATTTTCATAATGTGTTCTGTTAAAGACGCCAAACTTACCGCGTTGTGGCAAGGCAATATAATGTCTCCATAAATAATCATGACCCAGCTCCAGTGCTGTGGGAACCTTAAAACTATGAACAATAATCCCGCGGGTATTAAAATCTTTAAACACTTCTCTGATCAAACTATCTTTTCCTGAAGTATCCATTCCCTGAAGGCAGACCAGTACGGCGTATTTACCATGTGCATATAGGGTATCTTGCAATTTCCCCAGTTTTTCGCGTACCTCTTCCAGCTCATCCTCAATTTCCTTTTCGTTTTCACGAAGATCAAAAGTGGTTGGCATTTTTGATAGTTCTATAGCATTAGAAACCTTAAAGTCTTTGTGATGTATTTTCTTCATCGTAATTATAAAATTTTGTTGTGTCTTACCATAAGACCTTGTCATACCCAACGGTAAGGCCTCGGCATACCTTGTAATAAGACTTTTTTTGCTTAAAAAAAGAATTCTATATTAAGATTAGCAATCAAATGTACTGATGAATTCAGACATATGCTCTAAAGAAAGATATTTTTAAGTAAATATATACTATTACACCAAAAATATAATGCACTAGTGTTAAATCAAAGCTGAAAAGACGTATAAGGCAATCGTGGATTTTGTGGCAGACTTAGGCAAAAAATCATTGTATAGCCGTAGCTATGGAATTATTTTTTAACGAAAGGATGCCGCAAAAGATGCATTGGATTATGCGTAGGCTTTGGCTTGACTTAACACTAACTATATTTCTGTAGCTTCTGGAAGCATTTATGCTAAAAAACAGCTATTTACCGGGCATTAAAATCATAACTGAACCCAACAAGGAAGGTATCATATCGTCTTCCTAAGCTCTTCACATTGAGTTCTGCAAAAATATGTACCGGTATAGAGACCTGATGCAATGCCCTGATCTTGATTTGTGCACCGTGATTAAAATTTCCGGTTCTAAACCCCAAAAAGGCTTCATCTTCGATATCCTCAAAAATACCGGAATCATTACCGACATATCCCATACCTGCGGTGATCGTAGTAGGATACCAATTGAACAGGATGAGATTTACTCCAATAGCCAATTCGTTAAAACCTTCATACGCATCGGTTGCTCCTATGGCAAATGTACGATTATACTCCCCAATAAATGTAGTATAACAGTTAAAGGCATATTCTACCCGTGTGCCCAATCCCATTTCGTTTTCTAAACCGAAACTTTTTATCGCTACAAAGCCATAATTCACTGCTCCCGGGTCATATTGAGCAGAAATCGTATAGAAATTAAACGACAACATTATTAAACATAAAATTCTTTTCATTGTTTGGGGCATTTTATTAAGATGAGTTCAGATATATTTAAAGTACAACGTACATAATTCAGAATTCAGAATTCGTAACTCATAACCCTGAACTTTATTTGGCTGCAAAAAGTTTAACATCTTCCTCGCTTACTTCTTTTCCGCCAAGGATAATTAAACGCTCAATCACATTGCGTAATTCTCTAATATTACCTGTCCAGTCGTATTGTTGTAATTGCTTAATTGCTTTGGCCGAAAAGGTTTTTGGAGGCGATCCCTGTTCGTTAGAAATTTTCTTTGCAAAATAATCCACCAGTAACGGAATATCACTTCTTCTATCATTTAGAGCCGGTACTTTCACCAGGATTACCGCTAACCTATGATACAAGTCTTCTCTGAATTTATTGTCGGCAATCTCTTTCTTCAGGTCTTTGTTGGTAGCAGCAACCACTCGTACATCTACTTTGATATCCCTGTCGCTACCTACACGTTGTATTTTATTCTCCTGTAGTGCTCTAAGTACTTTTGCCTGCGCGGAAAGGCTCATATCTCCAATCTCATCCAGAAATATGGTTCCGCCGTTGGCTGCTTCAAACTTACCGGCACGATCCTTATTGGCCGAAGTAAAAGCACCTTTTACATGTCCGAAAAGCTCACTTTCTATCAATTCTCCCGGTATGGCTGCACAATTTACCTCTATCATTGGTCCCTTGGCACGGTCACTCTTTTGATGGATCCAATGGGCCACCAGCTCTTTTCCTGTTCCGTTGGGCCCGGTAATCAATACCCTGGCATCTGTAGCGGCCACTTTCTCAATAATGTTTTTGATGTCGGAAATTGCTTTGGATTCTCCAATCATCTCATAGTTTTTGGAGACTTTTTTCTTGAGCATCTTATTTTCTACCACCAGTTCTTTTCGATCCAGGGCATTGCGTACTGTATTGAGCAAACGATTTAAATCTGGTGGTTTGGAAATATAATCAAAAGCTCCCAATCGCATAGTATTTACAGCTGTATCCAGGTCACCATGCCCAGAGATCATTACAATAGGAATTTCAGGTTTGATCTTCTTTATCGCTTCCAGCACTTCTACACCATCCATTTTTGGCATTTTGATATCGCAAAGCACAAGATCATACTCATCACTTTTGATCTTTCCGATGCCAGACAGGCCATCTTCAGCTTCAAATACTTCGTATTTATCATTTTCCTCAGATAAAATTTTCACAAGTACTCTGCGTATTGCCGCTTCGTCTTCAATCACTAATATTTTTGCCATTATATTTTTAGTTTAATTCCGCTACGAAAATAAAATGTATTTCCATTATTAATGGCTAATACATTTTCCTGATCGTTATTTCGTAAACGAATTTCATTACTTAATGTATATCCTGCATATGTATAGAACAATAAGTGTTCCGTAAAATAATATTCATATCCCAATGCTCCCATAACATTAAGCATGGATGCATTTTCTGCTACTTTTGCCTCACCGTTTCTATCTATAAACGCCTTATTATTTTGCAAATTACCATAAAAACGATCTAAACCTACAAAAGCCTGGATCGTATTTTTTTCATTAAAAAAATATTTAATACTTGATTTTGGCGTACCAATAGCATAGGACCAACTGGGATGAAACCTTTTGAAGTAGTTAATAATAGGCAGAGGGAAGTTAATACTGGCAGGGGTGGTATATCGCAATCCTACAACTAACCTGGATGTTTTTGGAGCCTGTCTGTTCTTATAGCTTTTTACAAAGTATAAAGACCCTGTATATCTGAAATCATCACTCTCTATTCCTGATCCTTCAAAATTAGAGGAGATCCTAATGCCTAGTTTAGCCCCAAAGCGCCAGTCATTTTTCATTTTAAAAGTATAGCCTAATTCGAGGCCGGCTGTATGAAAGCTATTTAAATCTCCCTGATCATCAAATACCAATGCATCATCTATCTGCAGACTATTGTGCCTATATTCTGGTGCTATGAGCAGGTAGGTGCCTTCATCGTCCATTTTTATAGGGTAATTGGCAGATACTCTGATTCGACTATACACATTATCACTATCTGCCTGTGGGATATAGGTATACTCGATTCTTGCTAAATTTGTTTCCTGGCATCTTACACTATAAAAGGCATAAAAAAGTATGCATAATAAAATTAGATATTTTTGATTCATTACTTTGGGGGCTTAATTTTTTTAATCTTCCTTTACCATGGTAACAACACGTTGCGGAAAAGGAATACTAATATTATATTCTCTAAACAACCGATCAATCTCAAATCGTATTTCACTTCTAGGAATTGCCCCTTGAAAACTATCGTTGATGGTGAAGACTAATTTAAAATTTAATGAGCTATCGGCAAAATCTGTAAATAGCACCAATGGCTCGGGATGTTTTAATACATGGGTATTAGATAATGCTGCTTTGATCAATAGATCTTTAACGACTTGTGTATCGCTTCCATATGCTACACCCACTGTAACAGATTCTCTGGTTATAGTGCCATTTTGAGTCCAATTATATAAGGACGAAGACATATACTTATGATTTGGTATTATCAAAACCTTATTATCAATAGTTACTGCACGTGTAGTTCTTAATTTAATTTCTTCTACCCGCCCTACTTTGCCATCTATTTCTATAATGTCTCCAACATGAACTGTTTTGTCTATAAAAATAAAGATCCCTGACAGGATATCCTGAATAAAAGTCTGTAAAGCAAGACCAACACCTACTAATAATGCTGCCGAAGCCGCAAAAATCGCAGTAATATTGAACCCTATACCATCTAAAGCCCCAAAAATTACAATGATATAGACGAAGTATTTTAGAAAAGAAAATACAGATTCGAATTTTCGCTGATCCTCCCGCTCAAGTTTTCTAACAATGATTCTCTTAAATAGTTTAAGTAAAGAAGAAGTGACTACAAGAATAAAAATCACAAATAGCAGTAATCCCACTGTAAGTACTATAGGATTATCTTCTGAGCCGAAATGAAAAATTCTGTAACCAAGAACATCCTTTATAGTGCCCCAAATGTCATTTTGAATTACATCTTTTACCTGCTCTGTAATTTCTTCCTGAGTCATAGTATTAATACTTTAGCCATTTAAACAACTCTTTATAGGTTGGTTTTTTCCCATACATCAATATCCCAACCCTATAGATTCTTCCTGCCAACCAGACCATAAATATAATACTTCCTATTAAGAGAAGGATAGAGATCACTACTTCCCACCAGTGTACCCCAAAAGGTATACGCATTAACATTACAATCGGAGAGGTTAAAGGTATCATCGAAAATACAGTAGAGACTGTACCGTGGGGGTTTTCTATGACAGAAAAGAACCCCACATAAATTCCCAGCATCAATGGTAAAATAATGGGTAGCATAAACTGTTGGGAATCTGTTTCACTATCTACCGCTGCTCCTATAGCTGCATAAATTGAGCTATACAAAAAATAGCCACCTATAAAATACACCAGGAAAGACACAACTAGTGTTCCCAGGGGAAGCTTCATAATATCCTGAAGCAATAATTGTACCTCCTGCTGATTATCTTCTTGCAGTGTTAATGATTGTTCTATGCCTATAGATTGGGATTCTATTCCAAAAACTGAAGTAGTAACAGCAAGCAATATACCACCCAGAATCACCCAGATAGCAAATTGAAGGATTCCTGCAAGCGACGTCCCCAGAATTTTACCCATCATTAATTGTAACGGTTTTACAGAAGAAATGATGATCTCTATAATGCGATTTGCTTTTTCCTCTATCACAGAACGCATCACCATATTTCCGTAAATAATAATAAACATCATCAAAAAATACCCTGCTGCACCACCAAAAAACATCTTAACATAATTTGACATCTTTGAAGTTTTCTCTCCTGAAAAGTTCTCGATCTGTATATTTACTTTTGCCCTCGAGTTCTCTATGACGTCAAGATCCAGCCCTTTTTCTTCAAAGTTTTGATTGGTAAGCTTACCTGCTATTACGTCTTCGATGTTATTTAAAATAGAAATACTAGGAGCTTCGTCTGCATAAAACTGTATGGATTTGGCAAGTTCTCTATTGGATTGCTTATTTGGAATATACAGTAAACCATACATTTTTTTAATCACCACAGAGTCTTTGGCATCATTCAAAGTTAGTTGACTGTAATCTACATAATCTATTCCATTAACATCCTTAAAATCTGACAGAAACAGACCTGTTTCATCAAAGAAAGCTATTTTATGAACTTCATCATTATTTAGCGTAGCCAACCACGTAATTAATAAGATCATCCCTACGAGAATCAACGGACTCAAAAAAGTCATCACAACAAATGTTTTATTGCGTACACGTGCAATAAATTCTCTCCTGATGATTAGCTTTAAATTACTCATTGTCTGCAATGGTTTTAATAAATATCTCGTTAACTCCAGGAATTACTTCATTAAACCGCATAACTTGTGCTCGTTCTGATAAATATCTCAGCAAATCATTTGACGATGTATCCTGATCCAACGTAATCTTTAATTTTAATTGATCATCAATCGTTTTAAAATCTGCAGGAACGACATTAAACTTATCTTTTAAGCTATCATATAAACCATTATTGCTTTCTGTTAAAAGGCCCACCTCAAAAGTGTTTGATTTAAACGCTCTTTTGATATCTGAAACCTTACCTTCCAGTATTTTTTTAGATTTATTGATTAATGCGATATGATCACAGAGTTCTTCTACACTTTCCATACGATGCGTAGAAAATATTACTGTGGCACCTTCATCACGCAATTGCAGGATTTCATCTTTGATGACATTGGCATTTATTGGATCGAAACCACTGAATGGCTCGTCGAATATTAATAATTTAGGCCTGTGGAGTACAGTAACTATAAATTGCACTTTTTGTGCCATTCCTTTAGAGAGTTCCTGTATTTTTTTGTTCCACCAATGAGTGATCTCAAATTTATCGAACCAAAATGTAAGACGTTCCTTGGCCTCTTTTTTACTAAGTCCTTTGAGTCGTGCAAGATATAGTGCTTGTTCTCCCACCTTCATAGACTTATACAAACCTCTTTCTTCAGGTAAATATCCAATATCCCGAATATGTTCTGGTTTTAACGGTTCACCATCCAAATAGACACTTCCTTCATCTGGAAGTGTAATTTGATTGATAATTCTAATTAATGTCGTTTTTCCAGCTCCATTGGGACCCAGTAATCCAAAAATACTACCTTTTGGAACTTGTATGGATACATCATGCAATGCTGTAAAATCTCCAAATCGTTTTGTGGCTTGCTGTACCTCTAAAAGATTAGCCATATATAGTAATCATATAATTGTAGTTCATATTTACTTGAATGATACGAAAAGTTAAAAACTTATACTAATAATAAGATTAACTAATTTCATTTTAATAGGCCTTTCCTTTCTCGGCGAGGTTAGCTTGTCTATTAACAGCTAAACTCGCAAAAACTCATTTTAAAAACAAAACCCACCCTAAATACAAGTATTAAGGATGGGAAAAAAATTGCTATGAAAAAGAAAAATTATCACTAAATGCGCTAGTGATGTCTCAAATATACGAATTTTTCCTAATCAAACGTTAATAGAATTAAATGATTACAAATACTTTAAGATCATTTAATTCTGTTACGAAAACATATCTTTCACCTTTTCAAAAAATGACTTATCCCCACTATCGGGATTTGGTCTAAAATGATCATCTTTTGCCATTTTTTCGAAAAATTCTCGTTGTTCTTTATTTAAGGTTTTTGGTGTCCATACATTTACATGTACCAAAAGGTCTCCTTTACCATAACCATTAAGGCTGGGGATCCCTTTTCCTCGCAGTCTTAAAATCTTACCACTTTGTACACCTTCCTCAATTTTGATGCGTACTTTACCCGATACTGTATCAATTTCTCTGGAAGATCCTAAAGCTGCTTCAGAGAAGCTAACATAAAGATCGTAGTGTAAATTATCTCCTTCTCTTTGTAAATATGGATGCTCCAGTTCTTCTATCGCTACCAAAAGATCTCCTGCTATCCCATTACCTGGCGCTTCATTACCTTTTCCCGATACTTTAAGCTGCATACCTTCTTCGACACCACCAGGGATTTTTATACTCACTGTTTCTTCAGAGATTTTTAGTCCCTGAGCATCTGCTTCTGCTGGCCTGTGATCTATAGTTTGACCGGCACCTCCACAAGTAGAACAGGTAGAAGACGTTTGCATTCTTCCCAGGATCGTATTGGTAATCCTGGTCATTTGCCCGGTTCCATTACACGTCCCACAAGTTTTATATGTAGTTCCTGGCGCCTGAATTTTACGCTTTACCTTGATCTTCTTTTCTACTCCGTTTGCAATCTCTTCAAGGGTAAGTTTTACGCGGATTCTCAGGTTACTTCCTTTAACACGGCGTTGTCTTCCGCCTCCGCCAAAACCGCCGAAGCCACCAAAACCGCCTCCAAAAATATCACCAAACTGGCTGAAAATATCATCCATATTCATACCGCCACCGCCAAAACCTCCTCCTTCGAAGGCCTGGTGACCAAACTGGTCATAACGTGCTTTTTTATCAGGATCACTTAATACCTCATATGCTTCAGCTGCTTTTTTAAACTTTTCTTCAGCAGTTTTATCCCCCGGGTTTTTATCAGGGTGATACTCTATTGCTTTCTTACGATATGCTTTCTTGATTTCGGCTTCTGTGGCATTTTTGCTTACACCTAATATGTCGTAAAAATCTTCTTTCATACCTTTTTTTATTGACCGGTGACTACTTTAGGGAAACGAATCACTTTATCCCCCAGTTTATACCCTTTTTCTATAACGTCTACTATCTTACCTTTCAAATCCTCACTTGGAGCCGGAATCTGGGTAATTGCTTCGTGATCATCTGCATTAAAAATGTCTCCAGGTGCCGCTTCAATCTCAGACAAACCTTTGCTTTTTAAGGTTTCTCTTAACTTATTATGGATCAATTCTACTCCTTTGATAAGGTCTTTATCCTCAGACTTCTCAATTTCTTTTAATGCACGGTCAAAATCATCTAAAACAGGGAGCATAGACTGTATCACATCCTGACTAGCCGTCTTGAATAATTCTAAACGCTCTTTGGATGTGCGTTTCTTATAATTTTCGAACTCAGCAAAAAGTCTTAGGAATTTATCTTTTTCTTTCTCAAGTTCTTCTTTAAGTTGTGTTTCTGTATCTATCTCTTCAGTCTCTGTTTCTTCAACAGGTGTATCAAGTACTTCTTCTACTTGATCCTTTACATCTTCAGTGTTTTTATTTTTCTTACTCATGTAACTCGTACCTTTTATAAGTTTTCTTTTTGAAGTAGCAAAAGTACTGCCATTTTTGAATTAATGTCATAATGTCACAGGAATATTTCAACCCGGTTTATGTATTAGAACTTAAGTACTATGACACAGTGTTGAATATTGAACTTAGAAGAACCGGTTAGAGCATATTTAAAAAGAATATGAACCGAAAATGAATAGTTTTCAGAAGAGTAGCGTTTTTAAACATCCTCTTTATAATACCCGCTCAATCAATTAAGGAATTTACAGCAGAAGATACATTGTCATACATAAATTCGAATCCAGATGTTGAAATCTTATCACTACATACCCGTTGACTAGAGAATAAAAGGGTATGCATTTCTCCTAAAATAAGTTTCATAGTAAGTCGCGGAACATTGGGAAGAATTATTTTTTTATGTAGTTTTTCTGCAATAGTATGGGTCAATTTTTTATTGGAGACTGCATTAGGTGCCACGGCATTAAAAACCCCGGTTAATTCTTCGTTCATTACAAATATAAACATTCGGGCAAGATCCTGTATATGAATCCAGCTCTGCCATTGGTTTCCGTTTCCAAAAACGGCTCCCACACCAAATCGAATCGGTTTTGTTATTTTAGGAAATGCGCCACCTTTTTTAGATAGTACAAGACCAATTCTGAGAATACTAACTTCAATATTCAAGGTTTTAAATTGCTGGACTGCTTGTTCCCATTGGGTAACCACTTCTCCCAAAAAACCCTCATCACACTCGGGGGCATTTTCCATATAATACTTCTGAAAAGAATCCGGATAAATACCTATGGCACTTGCAGAAATAATATGACGAATCGAATGTTTACTATTCTTTAAAGACGCTAAAATAAGTGCTGTTGTAATAGTTCGGCTTTCTATTATTTCTTTTTTGTATGAAGAAGTCCATCGCTTTGCAACTGTAGCTCCTGCGAGATGAATAATGGCTTCTACATCCTCAAAACAATGTAGGTCAATTTCTCCTTTTTTAGGATTCCAGAAGTACCCGGTATAGTTTGAAGAAGTACTTAGTTTATCTTTACTGGTGGTAAGGTAATTCACATCAATATTTGATTGATGGCATAAGCCTGCTATTTCCTGGCCTATTAAACCTGTTGCACCAGTAATTAAAACCCGCATGTTTTAAAATTTACTACAAAATACTATTGCCACACAACAAAACCTATCTCTTTATTATAGGTTTAACAATCGTTTATAAAAGCTTTACTTTCATTAAAAAGCACTATACTTTGGTAGCCCTAAGCATTTCTCGTTTACCGGGAGGCCCCGGGAGTCTTTCTACAACAAAACCTACCTCCTGCATTGCTCTTCTCACACTTCCTTTGGCCGAGTAGGTAACTAAAACCCCTTTGGCTCGAAGTGCGTTATACATCTTCTGAAATATCTCTGCCGTCCAAAGCTCAGGTTGTACTCTGGCTCCAAAAGCATCAAAAAATACAAGATCGAAGCGATCTTCATCTTGTATTTCTATAAAAAATTGTTTTCGCTTTGTAATCACAAAAGTTGAAGCTATTTCGAATAGAATTTCCCACTCAGATTGATGCAATGATTTAAAAACAGCTTCTTTTTCTTTTGCCAACAGTGCTTCGGGATACTTCATAAACTTTGCTTCTTCCCATACTACAGGATATGCTTCAACACCAACATAATGTACTTTTTGGTTGATTCTTTCAGCTTCTAAAAAAGCAATAAAAGCATTTAGTCCGGTTCCAAAACCTATTTCAAGGATGTCTACTATTTCATAATGCTGTCCTTTCAAAATGTGATGAAACCCATTATTAATAAACACATGTTTTGCTTCATTAACGGCCCCATGTTTTGAATGATACTGCTCATTGAGTTCTGGCAGATGAATAGTTGTAGAGCCATCTGCGGTAGTAATAATTTCCCGTTTTAATTTTTGCTGCATTACTTTTTGATCAAAACACCATTTGCAATAAAAGAAAAGGACTTTTTGGGTTTGGTAATCGCTGCAATCTCTTTTTCGGTTTTTCCTGCATCACTGGCAAAATGCCGTTGTTCGTCTACCGATATTTCACTTACAAAAGCTTTGCCCTGGATAATTACCGTGTCGTTTTCGATATCCTTGGGAACAAAAAAGCCATAATCTTTAAATTTTACCATGGTTTCATTCTCAGTATTCAATGCAATTTTCATCCAACATCCTTTGGCTTTACAAACATCATTTACAGTACTGGAAAAAGCAATATCGACCGTATCTCCTTCCGACAGGTTTTTATACTTCTCTGTAATGGCCTTTTTATAATATATCTGCTCTGACGAGATTTTTTCTCCATAAACTTCATAGTTCTTTACAGCTATCTCGTTAATAGAAAAAGAAGTTCCTTTTTTGTTGTTACAGCTCGCCAGTAGTAATAATCCTGTTAAAAAAAGTATGTTTTTATTCATTATTCTATAATTATTGGTCATTAATGGTAAAATTACGCATTTTTAAAATTCTTATTTTATAAGAAAAAGGTATTTTTGTTTATTCTAAATGTTACTTGTTAGTATTGTCTTGAACTATAGACAAAATACTAAAAATAGCAGAGACGTATAGCTTTGATTATCTTAAAAATGAACAGCATGGAAAACACTATCTCGCAGATCGTAGAAATCACCAAAGCAAGTGAGTCCAAAATCGGACAAGTAGATTTTGAAAATCTCAATTTTGGAAATATTTTCACAGATCATATGTTTGTCTGTGATTATGTGAATGAAGAATGGCAGACGCCAAAGATCGTCCCATACGGGCCTCTTACACTAGAGCCTTCTGCACGTGTTTTTCATTATGGACAGGCTGTTTTTGAGGGTATGAAAGCCTACAAAGATGACAGCGGAGATACTTTTTTATTCAGGCCTGATGAAAATTTTAAACGCATCAATAAATCTGCCGAGCGTATGGCAATTCCTGAATTTCCCGAAGCTTATTTTTTTGAAGGAATGAATACCTTACTAAAACTGGATAATGAATGGATTAAACCAGGTTTTGGTAATTCGTTATATATACGCCCGTTTGTTATCGCGACACAAGCCAGTGTTTCGGCTTCTGAAGCTGATGAATACAAGTTTTTGATCATATGCTCACCTGCACAGGCCTATTACAGTGGTGATGTAAGTGTTTTGGTTGCCGAAAAATATAGCCGTTCTGCCGATGGTGGTACAGGGTATGCTAAAGCTGCCGGAAACTATGCCGGGCAGTTTTACCCAACCAATCTTGCAAAAAAAGAAGGGTATCAACAAGTAATCTGGACAGATGCTAATACCCATGAATATATGGAAGAAGCCGGAACAATGAATGTATTCTTTAGAGTGAATGACACCTTACTTACCGCGCCTACCAGTGATCGTATTTTGGATGGTGTAACCCGTAAAAGCCTTATAGCCATTGCAGAAAAAGAAGGGATTAAGGTAGATGTGAGACCCGTAAAAGTAAGTGAGATCGTAGCAGCGGCAAAAGACGGAAGCCTAAAGGAGATTTTTGGTGCCGGTACTGCGGCCGTAGTAAGCCCGGTAAAAGCTTTTGGCTACAAAGGAGAACATTACGAAATAACAAAACAAGAAAATTCGTATGCCGATCATTTCAAAAAAGCTCTGATGGATATACAGTACAATAAAGCAGAAGATCCTTTTGGATGGAGGTATAAGGTATAGCTAGATGCTAGATGCCAGATGCCAGATGCTAGATGCTAGATGCTAGATGCTAGATGCTAGATGCTAGATGAAATATACATATTAATTTTATACAAAAAGAGGCTGTCTAAAAAGTATTTTAGACAGCCTCTTTCTAATACAAATACGTTAAAAAGTAATCGATTAAACTACTTTGACATTTACTGCGTTCAATCCTTTTGGGCCTTCTTCTACATCGTAGCTTACTTTGTCCCCTTCATTGATTTCATCAATTAGTCCATTTACGTGTACAAATACATCTTTGTCACCATCTTCTGGAGTGATGAATCCAAATCCTTTAGAATTATTGAAAAATTTTACGGTTCCGTTGCTCATAATTAAAAGTTTAAAATAAAATGCGAATGTAGGGTTTTATTATGATTATGCATAGCGATTGATGTATGAATCGCAACAGTGTAAAAATACAATGAAGTGATTTATTAAAAAACAGGCAGGTTTACAAATGCAGAACCAACTTTGGAGAATTACTTAACTACCATGATTATATACATTTTGCCAGGTAGTGTTTTCGTGTTTTTTAAATTTCGAGCAGTGATTTATTTATCTGTTTCCGTATTCAAAATTGCTGATTGACCACTGAGTAATTTCCATCCATTCTCCCTTTTAATTATTGTACCTGACTCTATAATTGATACTTCCGATTCAACTTCTGCAGTATCAATCATTATACCATTCACAATCCCGGTGTAATTAGCTATTTTACTTGATAAAGGAAATATCTTTAAAGTATCCCATTGAAATTTAACTTCTTTAAGGGATTTTGCATTTTGCATGAGTATAGTTTGAACAGAATCATAATTCAATGCAGATTTATACCCCGGAGGAACCCAAAAAAAATCAGGTGACTTGTCCAAATAAGTAAATTCTGCAGTTAATCCCTTTTTATTGATATCTGTATGATAATCAGATAACATCAATTCTATTTCCTTGGTGATACGTTCCTTATCAAAATTGTCTGATTTATGAACCCGATTACAAGAGTTTATTATAATTATGGCACATAGGTAAAGTATTTGCTTCATTATTGTTGTATTTGAATGTTTTCATTTTGGCATTACCCACAATCGTTTATACGTAATTGCAAACATCTCTTTTTCGTCTTTTTCTTACTCCGTAGTGCAGCTATGAAGTGCAAAAAAGTCTTCAATTAAATACAACCTGCCAGTTCCGCAGGCGGGAATCCCAATTTTTCGCTTCAATTATACCCTGCCAGGGTGGTCAGTAGACAGGCAAAAAAGTTTAAACCACTTCAATAAAAAACTCCGGAAAAAAAATCCGGAGTTTTTATTTATCGGTCTAGTATCTCTTTGATGTTTGGTTTAAAGTAATTTGGTCCCTTAAGCACCTTACCGTCCTCCCGGTAAATTGGTTTTCCGTTTTCGTCCAGCTTACTCATATTACTACGCTGGATCTCGTTAAAAACTTCTTCAATTTTATGCTGCATTCCATGCTCTATGATGGTGCCGCATAGAATGTACAGCATATCACCCAAAGCATCGGCTACTTCAACCAAATCATTGTTTTGAGCAGCCTCATAATATTCTTCGTTCTCTTCTTTCATCAACTCAAACCGAAGTTTATTTTTGGCTTCTCCCAAATCGGCAACAGGGTCGTTTTTATGCCCCAGTTTAAACGCAGTATGAAATTCTTGTACTGCAGCAATTTTATCTTTCATAAGCTTTTATATATTAAAATCACTAAAATTAATTCCACATTTTTTTAGTTATCCCTCATTCCTCCATCGCTTCTTTTCGCTCGTTGCTTGCACAACGTCGTTCCTATAGGGAGAAAAGGCCAAAGGTTTGTGTAATTAATTTTAATACTTTGTATATGTAAATTATCTTTGCTGTAAAAATAACAAAATATGTTCAGTCAGGGCCAATTAATATTTGCAGGATTCTTTGTAGTTGCTTTTATCATTTTAATGATCTTTAGTTACCGAAAAGATAGCATACTACATCGCAAATATTATAAAGGCAGTATCTTCATTTTGATTGGTTTTATAATCTTTATTTTGTTGCTTTTTGCTTTAAAGGTGTATTTAAAACCTTAAACCCACTTTATACATAGAAAATCCCCCGCCTGCATATCTACCGGCCAGACAGGCAGGTATTTCAGCTCACAATTACTGCAAAATCTAACACTTCGCTGCATTTTTTATTATTACCATATCGATGCTATGCTGCAATTAAGAAAATGCTAGCCTTTATTGTATTTGTGAATTTCATGACAAAATTCTAATGTCTAAAGCAGGTTAAAAATAAGAATCGTGAGTTTCCTCACGATTCTTGTCATGTATTTTACGAAGGGGCTATTCTTCTAGTTCACCTCAGGCAAGAAATTAAAATGCTTACTATACTCCAACATTTGCGTAGCAAAGTCTTTGGGCTGAGTAACCTTGATCTTGGTAATCTCACCATTCTCATCTGTTTCCGGTACTAAAACAGGATTTACAAAACCACTGTAGGGTGCAGTAGTAAATTGCTTGTTACGTTCTAACACTTCTGCATGTATTGCCTGATCTACTTTTACCCCGTATCCTTCTACCAAAGCTTCGGCAGCTTTATAATCCCCTTCAGATTTGATACGTTGCGTTTCGCGTAGCAAGCTTCCAAAGATCTCGCGTAGCTTTTGATAATTATTAATATTATAATAGGTTTTTCCTTCTCTGGTCACTTTTTCGATCACATTATCTTTCTTTCCTTGCTCAAAAGCCCAGGCACTCACCCACTGTCGGTTTCTCATATGGGCTTCTTCTACATCATCACCAAGGTTTAATCGAATCAATTGTGTCATTAATCCATTTCTAATATAACCATCATATGCTGCTTTACCTACTTTTTCCCAATCTTCGACCAAACCAAGTTCCTGCAATTTTGGATCCATTAAATAATATAGCCCTACCAGATCTGCACGGCCTTCTTCCATGGTAGAAGCATAGTTTTTTAACGTTTCTTTGGTCTCTCCTACTCCAGGGTTTAATTGACCCGATGCATGGCCTACTACTTCGTGCAATGCTGTATGCAGTTTATCGGCTAATTGACCGTATGTTTCTTCCAGTTCATATTCTTCTTCGTCATGCACAAACTCTTTTAAACGGCCAGATCCACTGGCATTATTATACGCTCCAATAATATTACCCAGTGATACAGACTTAGAACCTACAGCTGCTCGAATCCAGTTTGCATTAGGAAGATTTACACCGATAGGCGTACTTGGTGAAGCATCTCCTGCCTCTCCGGCTACTGCTACCACTTTATAAGTAACTCCTACTACACTATCTTTCTTATGTTCCTCCATTAACGGAGACTTGTCTTCAAACCATTGCGCATTTTCTGACAATACCGCCATTTTTTTAGACATGTCAAAATCCTTGATCTCTACAATAGTTTCATAAGAACCTCTATATCCCAAAGGATCGTTATATACTTCGATAAAGCTATTGATATAATCGATGTTTCCTTCGGTAGCAGCAGTCCATGCTACATTATAATCATCCCAGGTTTGTAAATTACCCGTTTTGTAATATTCAATTAATAATCCCAGAGCATCGCCTTGTGCCTCATTTTCGGCTACATCTTTTGCTTTTTCTAACCATTTGATGATTTCATCGATTGCAGATCCATATAACCCTCCTGATTTGTAGACTCTTTCTTTAAGCTTTCCATTTTCCTTCACCAATTGAGAATTCAAACCAAAGGATAAAGGTTTTTTGGGATTAGGAGATTTCATTTTTCCATAAAATGACTCCACATCTGCATTGGTTACCCCGGGACCATAAAAATTTACTGCCGATAAGGCTACATTATCAATTCCTTTTCCCTGATTTACTTTTTTAGCATCTTCACTATCAAAAATCGCCTCATATGCTTCTTTTGGCACTTCTGTACTTGTGGCTGCCAGTAACGAACTGAAATAATCCCGGCTAAACTCTGGCTTAATCTTATCATTACTATAGTGATGATGGATTCCGTTGGAGAACCAAACCCGCTTCAAATACGTTTCAAAAGCTTTCCAATCCTCAGAATTCTTATCTCCTTCATACGAAGTATAGATTTTTTCCAATGCTTTTCTAATAGTAAGATTATGGCGATAATTCTGATCCCACATGATATCCCTTCCACTCAATCCTGCCTGGGTAAGATAATACACTAATTTTTGCTCTTTTAATGTAAGATTATCCCATCCCGGAATCTGATACCTTAAAATTCTTAAATCGGCAAACTGCTCTACTACATACTCAAACTTCTCATCTGAAATCTGTTGTTCCTGTTCTTGTTGATCAATCTGATCCTGTATTTTAGGATCTTTTTTACATGCTATGACTAAAGTAAGTATAGTAGTAAAAAATAAAATTTTGCTGAGTTTCATTTATGTATTGTTTATTGTTTTGACAAATGTAACAAAATAAAAGGACGGTAAAATTAGTTATATTAGCTAATCAAATAATCTAAACTAACTAACATGAAAATAGTCAAGTATTTATTTTTCTTATTATTATTAGTAGTAATAGGTGGTGCAGTGTATGTAGCTACCATAGATGGCGAATTTCAGGTAGAAGAAAGCAGAGTGATCGACGCTCCAGATGAATTGTTATTCAACACAATTAATGAGTACAAAACATGGGAAAAGTGGGGGCCATGGATGGATGAATCTGATGATATGATTCTGGAATATCCAGAAAAAACAAGCGGAAAAGGTGCTTCATATAGCTGGAAAAGTGAAACGCAGGGAGATGGTAAAATGGAAACTCAAAAGATTTCTCCTTTTAGCAGTATAGATCAACACCTTACTTTTATCTCTCCAATGGGGGAAAGTACAAATGATGTCTATTGGCAATTTGAAAAAATTGAAGGCAAAAAAACTAAGGTTACCTGGGGAATAAAAGGCAAACAAGGATTTATGGAAAAAGCATTTTGGGCCACCCAGGATAGTTCTTTATCGCAAACGATAAGACCTATGTATCAAAAGGGGCTTGAAAAACTGGATACCTATACCAAAGAAAAAATGAAAGAATATTCAATAAGCGCAGATGGTGTTACAGAGCATGAAGGTGGTTTTTATATGTATAACGCGGCCACCTCGTCTATTGCCGGGATTTCACAAAAAATGGCCCAGATGCTGCCAGCAGTAAGCACCTATATAAAACAAAATAATCTTCCTCAAACAGGAATGCCGTTCACTATATACAATGAATATAATGAGGAGCAAGGAACTGCTATTTTCTCTGCAGCTATTCCTGTAAGAGAAAAAGTAGTGACACCCAAGGATAGTAACATTCTTTGTGATTTCCTACCTAAACAAAAAGTAGTAAAAACCACACTAAAAGGTAATTATACAAACCTCAAGGAAGCCTGGGAAGCTGGATATAAGTATATAGCAGAAAATAACCTGGAAGCCGATGCAGCATCCCCTGCTTTTGAAGTATATAAAACCGATCCGGGATTACAACCAAATCCGGCAGAGTGGATCACAGAGGTTTATATTCCCATAAAGTAATAAAAAGTATCATATAAACTGCATTTTACAGATCGAAGTAAAGTGCAGTTTATAAGTTACAACCCATGAAAATTAAAAAATCAACTTATTTAATTACAAAATTTCAAACATGTGAAACAAATACTTTTGGTATTTATTGGTGGTGGTACAGGCAGCATAGTTCGCTATCTCACAAATAGGTTTCTTAATCAGGCACATTACCATATTCCATACGGAACTTTGACCGTAAATGTTATTGGTAGCCTACTCATTGGAATCATTCTTGGTTTGTCGCTAAAGAATAATGCCTTGTCTCAAAATACCGTTTTATTATTAGCCACTGGTTTTTGTGGCGGACTTACTACTTTCTCTTCCTTTGCATACGAAAATCAAATCATGCTTAAAAATGGTGATCTTTGGAATCTTTTTGCATATACTGCCGGTTCTTTTATTTTAGGATTATTAGCCGTATTTTTAGGAATGTTTATAGTCAAATAATTACAAAAAATTACACTTGTGAAAAAAATCGAAACCATTATACGCAAATCAAGATTTAAAGCGGTTAAAGATGCCCTGCATGAAATCGAGGTAAATTTCTTCACTTATTGGGATGTTACAGGTGTTGGTAATGAAAAAAAAGGGCATGTGTATAGAGGTATCAGCTATAGCACTTCAGATATTCAGCGCAGGTATTTATCTATTGTGGTGTCAGATGAATTTGAAGAAAAAACAATACATGCCATAGTTGAGGCAGCAAAGACGGGAGAAGTAGGTGATGGAAAAATCTTTGTTTCAGATATAGAGAATACCTATCGAATCAGAACTGGAGAAAAAGGTAATCAAGCCCTAAATTGATGTATATAGTTACAGTACTCTAAATAGCAGCTATTTACAAAGCCTAAAAGGTATCTTAATTTATATTCTTCTTAACTCTTTTTGAGAAAAAATTAATAAAATAAGTCGTCACCCCTAAAAAAGCAGTTTTAAATTCCTAAAATTTAAACAAATAAACATTAAACCTTAATTTTTTTAGGGTAAAAAATCAAAAAACAATAAAAATTAAGACATACCCCCTATTTTTTATTGGGGTAAAATTCTTTTAACATAGTTTTACGGTTCCAATTAAAAACAATTTCAATAATTATTATTTATTATGAAAACAAAAACCGTAACAAATTTTTTTAAAAGAGCAGGCCTTCTTGTTTTAGCTTTTGTATGCTTTACTGCAGTTGCACAAGAAGAAGAAGAAAAATGGTTCGACAATTTTTCAATCAGCGGATCTGTAGATGGGTATTACAGATATAATATAGGTGCTCCTAACAGAGGTATCGCTCCTGTTGGAGAAGAAGGAGATAATGGTGCATACCAATTTTTGGCTCCTGCAACATCTTTTGCAAATGAATCTGGTTTTGCATTAGGTATGGGTAATGTAATTCTGGGATATGAAGGAGAGAAAGTAGGTTTTGTAGCAGACCTTGTATTTGGGCCAAGAGGTGAAGATGCCGTATTCCTTTCTACCGGATCTGCTCAAATCGTAAATCAATTGTATGCTTACTGGAATGTTTCTGAAAAAGTAAAACTTACTGTGGGTAATTTTAATACCTTTCTGGGGTATGAAGTTATTTCTCCTGCAGGAAACTTTAATTATTCTACATCCTACATGTTCTCATACGGGCCTTTTTCTCATACAGGTTTGAAGGCAGATTTTACACTCAGCGAGAAATGGTCTGCTATGCTTGCTGTAATGAACCCAACAGATTTTACAGAAAACAATCCATATGACACCTATATTGTTGGTGCACAGCTGGGATATACCACTGATAACGGTAGTGCATATTTAAACTTCAGATATGGTAATGAAGGGGAACCAGGAGAAGTAGGCCCTACATTTCAGGCCGATCTTACTACAGGATGGGACGTTGCCGAAAGCTTTTATCTGGGTATAAATGCTACTTACTTGTCAACTGAACCACAAGAAGACGGAGATGCTTCCGGATTCTATGGCATAGCTCTTTATCCACAATACAAAACCTCTGAGAAGTTTACTATTGGGCTTAGAGGAGAGTATTTTGCTGAATATAATAATGCTTTGGGAGCTGTTGGTCTTGATGACGAAGGTGACGGAAGTGTGATCGCTGCTACTCTTACAGGTAGCTATGATATTGGCGATTTAACCTTAAAACCAGAATTAAGATTAGATACTGCATCCGAGGATTCTTTTGTTGATAATGATTTGGAACCTACAAAGAGCCTTTCTTCATTTGTATTAGGTGCCATTTATAGGTTCTAAATATAGTTGATACAGTATATTGTTTAAAGTAAAAGCGTCTATTTCGATAGGCGCTTTTTAGTTATTCTCAGGATATTTCTTATATTTTTTAACTCCTGCCAGAATCTTTACATCCAGGTGATTTTCTGCCGGAGGTATTGGACAGGAATACCGATCGTTATAAGCACAATAAGGGTTATACGCAGTATTAAAATCAATCAAAATTGAATCTCCTTGAGGAATTGTAAGATCTATAAAACGTCCGCCTGCATAACTCGACTCTCCATTGGTTAAATCTGTAAATGGAAGAAACAGGTAATTATCATATTCAGGTTGTGTTTTAAGTCCCTGATTCTGATATATATTCAAAACATATGCTTTTTCCTGAAGCATAAAATGAGCTTCTCCGTATTTTACATACAACGGCTCTCTGCCCGTAGTTGTTTTCATAATAAAAGGAGTCTCATAAGGTGTACGCACAAATTTTGCCAGAACACTAAAGGAAGTATCAATTTCAAAAAAAGTAAGAGACTTAAACCTTTTTAACTCCTTTGGAGTTAAGGGCGATGTTTCTTCGGAAGCAAACTCTTTATTGAGTTCTTCCTGAAAAGATATGATTCTTTTTATAACAATAGAATCCTGAGCAATTATATTCCCTACAAAAAAGATAACTAAAAATGATAACCTGAACACTGACCCATATTTTTTGCAAAAGTACAATTTACAATTAGTTAACTAATTAATTTTAATAAAATTGTATTCAAATAATGGATAAAAAACTACTTTTACCAACTATTCTAACCCGGAAAACTCATGGTTTTTCGTTATGAAAAGCCAAAACACCAATAAATATGGGAAACACAGGTATTTTTATTTGAAAGAAGTGTAGCTCGATTTTGAGAAATGAAAATAACAGGCATTTCTGTAGTTAGTGTCTGGTGGTCTGGCTTTGGAATAGAATAAAGTATGAATTTTTCGGGTTACGATCCAACACAAATCATTAATCCTTTGTTACGACTTTTACTTCATTATGTCAACTCTTTTTCGGGATTGTCAAAAGAGGTCTGGTGGTTGGCATTAATTACGCTAATCAACAGAGCTGGAGCGATGGTAATTCCATTTTTGTCATTGTATCTTACAGATGATTTAGATTTTTCGCTACAACAGGTAGGATGGATTATGACAAGTTTTGGTTTAGGTTCTTTTTTTGGAGCTTGGTTAGGAGGAAAATTAAGCGATCAAATTGGCTACTACAAGGTTATATTAGGATCTCTTTTTTTAACCGGTATTTCATTTTTGTTTATACAATATTTTACAAGCTTCTGGAGTATTTGCATTGGTTTTTTTATTCTTATTGCTATTGCAGATGCTGCAAGACCAGCGTTTTTTGTTGCTCTAAGTGCTTATAGTAAACCAGAGAACAAAACCAGATCTCTTACTTTTATCAGACTAGCTATTAATCTGGGATTCTCGGCCGGACCAGCATTGGGTGGGTTGATTATCGCGTCTATAGGGTATTACGGATTGTTTTGGGTTGATGGTATTACCTGTATCATAGCCGGTTTGGTAATGATACGAACACTACATCCCAAAAAAGCAAAAATACTGGATAAAGAGACGGTGATAGAAAATCCTAAAAAAGCACATAGCGATGGTATTTATATGCTGTTTCTTATTTCGCTGGCGTTATTTGGGTTTATATTTGTACAGTATTTTTCTACCGTTCCTTTATATTACAAAGAAATACATCGTTTATCTGAAGAAAAAATCGGTTTATTACTTGCTATGAACGGAGCTTTGATATTTTTCTTTGAAATGCCATTGATAGCCTATTTAGAAAAGACCAGTATTTCGAAAATCGGAAATGTTATCGGGGGATTACTCCTTACCGGAATAAGTTTTGTTTTATTATTGATTACACCCTGGGGCGGTATTCTGGTTATCGGAATGATAATAGCCACTCTGGGTGAAATGGTAGCGTTTCCATTCGGAAATGCTTTTGCCCTGGAAAGAGCAAAAAGAGGCAAACAAGGCGCATATATGGGATTGTATACCATGTCATTCTCTGTAGCTCATATTTTTGGACATAATTCAGGAATGCAGTTAATAGACAATTTTGGTTATAACAATACCTGGATTTTTATGGCATTAATCGCCATTTTTGGAACTATTTTACTATTGATAGTAAAACGAAAGCTGAATCAAGAAAAAACAACTCATTAAAAATCATTTTTAAAACCTATATGATGATGAAAAATTTACTTTTTACACTACTCCTAACTTTAATTTTTGGATGTGCCGAAGTACAACAAGAAAAACAATCAAACGCTAAAGAAAAGAAAACAGAGCTGGCAGATAAAAAAAAGATGTTTCCAAAACTAGTTCCCAACAGATATAATGTAGCTTTTTTGATTATGGACGGGACCTATAACACCGAATTTACCGCCCCATATGATATCTTTCAACATACGCAGTATCGAAAAAACATCAAACAGATGAATGTTTTTACCATTGCCAATACAGATCACCTTATTACTACTTTTGAAGGTGTAAAAATAATTCCTGATTACAATTATGCAAAAGATCCGCTTCCAAAAATAGACATTCTGGTGGTACCCAGTGCAGAACATCATTTGGATACTGATCTGGAGGACGAACTCATGATCAATTTTGTGCAACAAGTTGATAAGGATGCTACTTTTATGACTTCTCATTGTGATGGAGCATTTGTTCTGGCCAAAGCCGGAGTACTAAATGACAAAGTTTCTACCACTTTTCCCAGTGATATTGACAAAATGCGTACGATGTTTCCTGAGTTGGATATAAGAAAAGAAGTGTTGTTTGTACACGACGGGAAGTATATCACCTCGGCCGGAGGTGCTAAAAGTTTTGAAGCCGCCTTGTATCTATGCGAATATTTATATGGTGCAGAGATTGCACGTTCACTTGCAGGTGGTCTGGTAATCGATTGGAAACTTGAAGAAGTACCTCATTTGGTTATAAAATAAGCATTAAAAAAGCGCTCTTTGCGGAGCGCTTTTAAAAACAGTCGGGGCAAACTACGTACTCTCTTTAGCTTCAAGATCTGGGGTCTTTCAGACTAATGTCCTCACACCTAATTTGTCTCCCTGATGTATTCCAAAATTAAAATTTTAATTCCATACCGTCATATAGATCAAAATGTTAATTTGCCACACACACCAAGTACTTTTAAGTTGATGTAAATTTAAGGTAAATAAATTGTAAATACAAAATATTTGACGATTAAAAACATAAAAAATCGATGAAATACACAAAATTTTATGATTTCAATTTATTTTGAAAAGAAATATTTAGAAGTTCCCAGGTATTTTTCTATTAATTTATTATAATCTCTTGTCATTTTTATAGCCAATGTACCTTCAATAGTATAAAGGCTATCCAGATCTTTATATCCGTTCTGAAGCATTCTCTCCAAATAGAACAAAGCCGTTTGATAATCCTGGTCCTGAGTGCTCAAGGAAATGATCGATTTATAGGACTCAAAATCCTTTTTATCGATCACGGTACTCAATATGTTTAAAAACATTCTTTTTTCCAGGTTTTTTGTATCCTTGGTATAACTAATTTTAAAACTATCTACAAGCTGTTTAAGATATCCTTTCATCCTGCTTGCCATAGCATAGGCATATCGCTCTTTACTCTGCGACAAAGTATCCAGCGTTGATATCTGGTATTGCCACCATCCCATATTTTCGTAACGTTCTTCTTCAATATCTTCTTCTATAGAAAATAAATATAATTCTCTGAGGAAATTTTCCCGATTCAGATATTTTGTTTGAAGTCGTTTCTGACGTCTATATCTTTTTAGTTTTTTAATCTCTTTCTGTTTTTCTTTTAAATGATTCGTATCAAAAAACATGCTGTATTTCAACCGTATTCGCTTTACTTCATCATGTGCATACAAAAATTCTCCTTTATCAAAATAAGATGTTATATGTTTTAGATCTTCTTGAAATAAATTCTCTACCCAAGCAGTATCTTTTGGCATTCTTCCTTTAAGCATTGCCTGCAAGGTAAAGGTCGAAAGCGCTTTTTTGATGAGTTCCTGATCTGGTAATTCATCATCGCCTTCATATACCAAAACATCGGCAGGAACTGCCCTGCTTTTTAAATACGTCTTATTATCTAGAAAATCTCTGTAATTATGTGTATTCATGTTCACAATTCCCATATAATAAAAACTCTTTCCTATTTTCATAGCTGGGATATACTGATGTGTATCTCCTATTGCCAGTATTCCAAATATGTCTTTAGCATATACAGCAGGTAATAAACTCACCAATTTTGCATCCTCTCCCATTCCTGCAACATACGCTCTTCCTTTTTGAATTGGAAAAAGAGAAAAAATATGATTCATAAAAACAGGTATGTACGCTATCTTTTCTTTCTCTTTCTGATTCTCTAAAAAATTGCTAATTGCCACAATATACCCAAACTCTTCTGCTGCATCTTTATATACTTTTGCTATATCTTTAGTATTTCCTGTAGCATCAAACCCTAAGAGCACAGGCCAGTTTTTGTCTAAGTCAAAAGATGTTGGTAAATAAATACTAAAGGTATTACCGGTAGCAGGAACAACCAGAGAGTCAATAACCGTTCCTTTTTTGAGTGTTAAAGTAGTTTGACTGTAGCTGTCATACATCACCAAAAAAAGGAACGCATAAACAAAGTGATATTTTAAAAGAAATAATCGCACAATACCATAATTTTATAACTGAACTCATCTTGAGTTCACTAAATAACACAAAAAAACTGCTCCTATGTAGATTTTAGCAATATTTTAGTAGAACTCATCTTGAGTTCAACAAAAAAACACCTGAATAAATCCAGGTGTTTTTATCTCTTCCTTGTACTCTCTTTAGTTTCCCTAACTAATGTCCTCACACAAGATAAAGATGGTTCTCTCTCACAAATATATACAAATCTCATGCCAAAATTATAATTCAACTTCATTTAACCCCGCTCCGCCTGTAATTGGGTTGTTTTCTATTAAATTAGAAAGGATGATATGGGTTTTAACCTCACCATAGGTAATGAGTCCATCGATAAATTCTTGTAAATGTATCTGATCGCGCAATACTACTTCCATGATTATATTTTCATTTCCTGTAATACGATAACAATTCAATACTTCTTTAAATTCGGATACTTTTAATAAAAACGGTTTTAACCGTCCCATAAATGCTCGAAGTGTAATAATTGCTTTCAATTGATAGCCCGTTTTAGTGTAAGACACCTCAGCCTTGTATCCCGTTATAACTCCATAATCTTCCATCTTTTTTATTCTCTCGGCTACAGCAGGAGAACTTAGCCCTACCTTTCTTCCAATTTCGGCATTAGATAACCTCGCATTCTGCTGTAAACAGTTCAGAATACCCCAGTTTGTAGAATCTATTTTCATTTTAAATAAAAAATCACATTTATAATTAATTACTAAGGTAAATTAACTAATTAACTTTAAATTCAAAAGAAAAAATACTAAAAATAGCATTATTTTTGAAAAAGAATTTGCTATGAGATTACAACCACGAAATAAAAGGTTATATAAGAAAGCTCTTGAAATATTTACGCTCTCCCGTAGTATTTCAAACTATCTTATTCATGATTTAGCTCCATTACAAAATAATGGTAGTGAAAACCCTCATATTTATTTTACTGGTGATATCATCAGGCAATCAGATGCATTGGCTCCAAAAATAATTAATGCCGAAAACCAAACTTTTCAGGATGATCGTATCAAGCAGGCCAATTCCTTAATACGTATAACCAACAGGCTGTATAAAAATTGTGAACGCCTCGAACAGTCACAAAGCAATGGGAAAGAGTTTTTAGCACTTTTACGAAAAGAGCTCAGAAAATTTAAGCATTTGCAACGTAATTGGATGATGAGTTTGTAACCGTCATAACAGATTAATTTATCTTCACTTTTTTCTTACCTGCGAATTTATCATTCTTGCCCAACTGTGTTGCTCAAGTGGGTTAATTGCTGATTTCTACCCTGCCTGCAGCAGGCTGGCTGGCATACTATTTAGAGCTCACTAACAGAAAAAAGTCAAGATGAGTTCTATAAATAATTTCTTCTTCTTACATTTACTTCACCATCAAAATAGCAAATTTCATGTTTGAAGACGAAGACGATAATCACAAATCTTTTGACGATACCAAAAAAATGCCGATTTTCAAAAAGGCTGAGCATATTCTCATCATTACCAGACGTTTGGTTGAAGTGATCTCTAAAGAAGATAGCGATGCGAAAGATGATTATGAAAAATCCATGTTAGAGCATCACGCAGATTATTTAATGAACAACGCTTCTATCATTCCTGCAAAAATCGCTGGAGCCGAAGGCGCAGATCTTTACGATATTCGCATGGAAAATGCCGCTATCATCAGAAAAGCAGCAAGAGAGATAACGACCGATTGCACAGGATTAAAAATGTCGGGGTTTAAAGAAACCGATTATTTAGATTTAATAAGAAGTGAGATCGAAGAATTCAGGGTTTTATTTGCCGAATGGGTAAAAACATTTGATATCGACAATTATATTATCGATCGGTGGGGGTTATTCAATCCCCCTGGTGTTAATTATGACGATCACGATCCTGATGATGATATTCCTTTTAATCCAGAGGATTTCTTTGATGATTTATGAATCAGGATAAATAAGTTTACGAATCCTATTACAAAATTGCTTTTGTTTTTCGCTAGATTGGTGCAAATTGGGATTATTCATCGAAAAAGCCAAAGCAAATATTTTAAACCGCACCCTCTCTACCATTTTATTCGTCTCTGGATCTGCAGATTCTTTTAATTGACCCAATTCTTGCTCCCACCAATCCATATCACTTTTATCTGGTTTGCTATAATCTGTTATAAAACGTGTGTTGAATTTTGTTGTTAGTTTAGCTTCTTTGTCGAATGCCTTTGACAACGATTTTATCGAATTCTTATACAATTTACTCTTTTGAAGCTCTTTATACTTAGCAGCTACACTATCCAAATCATAAAAAGATGAATATGTAAGTAAAATTCGTTCATAATTTTCAGCCGCCTGAAGCAATGTATTATCAGCTTCAGATTTTAGTGCTGTTTCATAACTTTTCTGATAACTTTTATAGATCTCGGTCTCGGCTTTTGCTTTACTTCCTTTTTTATGAGACTGTATTTCCAGCCAGTCAAATGCTCTTTTAATCTGTTCTGATGGTGGCCAGCTATGCTTACCGTTATATATAAATAAGGTCTGATTAAAATTAAATTTCTGTAAATACCCTTTGGCACGAACCATTTCCATATAATTCATATCGCGGTCTCCACAAATTCCAACAAATGCGAATTTTTGAATCGATGGCCTATGTCCCGGGGTTGAAGAAAATGCTGCACCACAAGCTATCACTCCGGCAATTTGATCTGTTAATACGGCGATCGCCGATGCCAAACGGGCCCCTCCCGAAAATCCAGCCAGAAAGATCTGGTTTTCTTTAATTTTAAAATTTGAAAAAACATGGTTAAATAATCGGTCGGTGGCATTAAAATTTCGCTCATAAGGTCCGTTTCTGGTAGTATTTGAGCAGATCAAAATATGATTATATGCTTCTGATGCCTCTACAAAAGGTTCTATTCCTATCTTACCCCTGGCCGCCGGTTCAAAAATAAAAACTATGGAAGATGGTTGTGTAGCATCAAAAGACGAGGGAAGGTAGAGCGCAAAAGTTTCTTTAGTATTTTCTGAAACCGGAATAGAATCAATGACTTTTCCGGTTTCAAAAGTAGGTTGGGCACTACCAAAAAAAGCAAAACCCCATAAAAAAACAAATACAGGTACCCTCATTTATACTGCTTTCCGTGTTTAATAACAATATCCACATTCTGTAATTTACTGATATGCCTTAGCACATCTCCTTTTACAGCTATAATATCTGCATATTTACCTTCGGTAACGGTCCCTACCTCATCGGCGACTCCCATCCATAATGAAGGCCAATAGGTCGCTGCACGTATGGCATACATAGGATCGATCCCAAATTCGTTGACCCAAACATCTAATTCATTCCAGGTGGATTGGCTGTGAAATTTCATGGGAATTCCACTATCGGTACCGATCATCAACACCACGCCTGCATCCATTAATTGTTTGATTTTGGTTTCCAGAGTAGGTTTACGCAAAGGTGTTAACTGAAAGTACGGCAAACGATCCTTATGCTTAAAACTGTTTTTAATATCTGCAATAATGGTATCATGCAAACCCCTATGCCATGAATCATTGTCTAAATGTTCCCCATTGTCCCTCACATATTCATAATTATACAATCCTTCTACAGTAGGGCACCAAAATAAAGGTCCCAGATTCATCTGGGCAGTACGCTCTTTGATCGCCTCCATCACATCATCGGGGTATTTGGGCGCAGAAGACAAGCCTGTATGTTCAAAACAATCAGCACCAGCCTGCAGCCCCATTCTAATTTCCTGCGGACGATGGCCATGCGCCACCACTTTTAAATTGTATTTATGCGCCGTATCTACTACTGCCTGCAACTCATCTTTGGTCATTTGATCCTGGTCGATCAATTTGATGCAATCTACACCGGCATCGGCTAGTTTTTTAACTTTCTTTCGGGCATCTTCCCCTCCATTCACGCCCCAGCGAAAAGCCTCGGTTCCGGGATATGGTTTCTTTTGAATAAATGGCCCTGAAACGTATAAGGTAGCTCCGGGTATTTCTCCTTTATTGATTCGATCTCTTACCGAAATGCTTTCTTTAAGCGGTGCTCCCAGATCTCTGGCACTGGTTACCCCTGCCATTAACAATTGTTCTGCCGAAGCCGGCATGATCACATTTTCCAGTAATGGTGGGTAGGTTTTATCCCAATAAACATAATCTGCATGCCCATTAATCATGGTATGCACATGCATATCCCAAAGCCCGGGAAGTACAGACATGCCTTCGGTAGAGATCACCTGAGCATTATCTGGTACTTTTAAGGTTTCAACGGTGCCCACAGCTTTAATTTTTTTATCTTCAATAATAATTACACTATTTTGAATTGGCGTAGAGCCGAAACCGTCAATCAAAGTACCTCCTACCAAAGCTTTTAAGGGTTTTTGCTGAGCGAAAGAAATAGTACAAATAAACAATCCCAGGAATAATTTTTGTATCATGATTTGTGTTTCTTTAAAAATACTGAAACTCCATGAAATAAAAAATAATCAACAAGCGGAAGATAATAACAAGTGTTGACAGTTCCTGCCATACTGAGTTTTATTATCACTCCGAGGTCTTTGCACAACACTTCGAGATCTTTGCACAACACTCCGAGGTTGTTTCCCAGCACTCCGAGGTCGTTTCCCAGCACTCCGAGGTTGTTTCCCAGTACTCCGAAATTGTTTCCTAACGCTTCTGGATAGCCCCGTCAGGCTTGGTCAAAGAATTTTGGCATCTATAGCCTGACGAGGGTTTTTTCAGTCATCTTTTTTTGATAAAATAGATTTCGGATCGCTAGAATAAAATTGACTAAAAACTTATGTAAACCTTTATAAACAGTTTGTAAATTAGAGTTTATCCAGAAAATAAGTTTTTATTAAAAAAGCTATATTATAAGACTCTAAAGGTTTGTGTCAAATTCATTTCGGTATCTTTGGGGTCTTTTTCAGTTATCTTTTAAAACACAACAGATTCTTTATTTACCATGCATTGTGAAGTGTGGTTATGCAAACTTCAGTTTTGGTTAGACTTCATTTCTATATTGGCTATATTCTCTTTATAACGCTTCAATTCCTGCATCACTTTAGAGCTCAATAAAAACAACCCAATCATATTAGGCACCATCATAGCAAAAATCATTGCATCACTAAAATCTGTCACCGCATTTAGGGTGGCTGCAGCACCTATGACTGTAAAGCAGCAAAAGATAAATTTATATACATATTCGGTACGTTTACTTCTTCCAAAAAGATAACTCCATGACTGGTACCCATAATAAGACCAGGAGATCATAGAAGAAAAAGCAAAAAGCATCACGGCAATCGTAAGAATATAAGGAAACCAGGATATACCACTCTCTAGTGCAGAAGAAGTAAGCAGCACTCCTTGCTCAAAATTAATTTCGGTACCCGCATCTACCTGTCCAGTAATAATTAATACGAGGGCGGTCATTGTGCATACCACAACAGTATCTATAAAAGGCTCGAGCAATGCTACCAGTCCTTCGCTTGCAGGAAAACGGGTTTTTACGGCACTATGTGCTATAGAAGCACTGCCTATTCCTGCTTCATTACTAAAAGCTCCACGTCTGAATCCCTGGATCAATACTCCCACAAAACCTCCGATCACTCCCTGGGGATGAAAAGCCCCATGCCAAATTGCCCTGAACGCATCGGGAATCGCTGCACTGTTTAATCCTAAAACAATAAGCACTGCCAGGATATAGGTCAATACCATAAAAGGCACAATCTTATCGGTGACACTGGCAATTTTTTTGATTCCTCCTATGATGACTACCCCTACCAATATGGCCATAATAAGTCCAAAGATCCAGCCTTGCCCATGTATTGCTGCGTTTTCTGAAATCACGACATACTCAAACAGTTTGTACGCCTGATTGATCTGAAACATATTCCCGCCCCCAAAAGACCCTCCTATACACATGATTGCAAAAAGCACTGCTAATACCTTGCCTAATTTGGTATATCCTTTTTCCTGTAATCCTTTACTCAGGTAATACATGGGTCCACCAAAGACTTTACCATCAGTATCGATCTCCCGATATCTAACTCCCAGGGTACATTCTACAAATTTTGAGGACATCCCGAGTACTCCGATAACCATCATCCATAGAGTAGCTCCCGCCCCGCCAATCGATAGTGCAATGGCCACTCCTGCAATATTACCTAACCCTACCGTGGCAGAAACTGCTGTGGTGAGTGCCTGAAAATGACTTACCTCTCCTTTTACCGAAGTGCTTTTGTGCTTTTTTTCTTTAGAAATAGCCGTAGAAGCTTCTTTATTTTCTACAGTATCATATTTTCCCCGAACGACCTGTATTGCCGTATAAAAGCTTCTGATATTTACAAACCGAAAATAGAATGTGAAATATCCTGCTCCACCTAAAAGTATTATTAAAACCCAGGGAATCCCGACAGATTCTGTAATAGGGATTTGGGCCAAAATAGCGTCTACAAACCAACAGGTAGCATCTCCAAAAACCTGGTCGATGCGTTCATCAAGATTTTGTTCTGAAATAATAAAAGGAATTACCATCTAAATAATTTTTCAGGCAATTTGCCAGAAAAACAGCTACCAAAAAAGGTTAAGCAATATTCAAATTTTAGGTAAAGAATGGTTAACCATGAGGTTACGTATCCTGTAAAAGATACAAGATCGCTTCACTTGTAAGAATCAAGAATCTACCTGGCTAAGCCACAGACAGGCCAGAACATTTTGATAATCATGCTATTTGTCGTTAAAGATATCTATGAACTCAAGATAAGTTCTATATAACGAGCATAAATTATGTGTTATTTTCTAACGAAGTATACTTAAGGAAATTATTCGCTTTCGCGAAAGCAATTAATTGCTCCTTACCTCCCGCTCCACTGATGTTAAGCATCTTTTTGATCTGATGAATATGCGTCTGAAATCCATCGGCACTAATATGCATTTCCCGGGCAATCTCGGTATACGATTTATGCGCTCCAAAATGAGCCAGATATCCCAATACCTCCTTCTGCCGCTCTGAAAGTTCAATTTTGGAATTGGCTTGCAAGGTTTCCAGATTCTCTTTTAGTGTTTTGATGGTATCTAAATGGCTTTCGTTTGCCAATTGCAGTTGTTCATTTGCTTTATGGAGTTTTACTTTTTGAACTTCCAGTTTTTTTGCAAGGCTCTGCTGTTGCTCTTTTTCTGAAAGAAATTTCCAACTGTATAACAGAATAGAAAACAATAAAATAAAAAGGAACTTAAAAGAAATAGCGGTAATACTACCCAGTATCCCCCAGAATTCCTGATCTATAAATTGTAAAACCCTATCCTGTGGGATGATTCGATGAGAAACTGCAATAATAATCAATACAAATAGCATAAATGTTGGCAGGTACATAAATTTCATCTGCCGGCCCGCAAACGCTTTATTCAATTCATAAAGCAACGAAATAGCCACCAGAATTGAGATAGGAATATCGATTAGCCAGATAAAATTATTACTAATCTCAGCATTACCATAGGAGGACGCAATAAAAACAAAGGCAATCATTCCTAAAACTCCACAAAACAGGCTCACAAATTCCCGAACACTAAACCGTTGTACCAGCCGCACGATGATTCCTCTCTGTTGCTGATGTTCTATAGAAGGAAGGGAGAGTATAATACATAACGAATTTGCCAGGGAAATCAACACCCCAAAATAAATTAGCACTTTATTAGTAGAAGCCCACTGAAACCAAGTGACCATTATCAAATTCACCGAAGCGCCCAAACCCCAAACAAATATAGCGAACCCAAACCACTTGATCCCCTGAATCGCTTTTTGATCGGCCCCTCTACCTTTTTCTTTGCTAAAGATACGCTGAATCACTACTGCCGAAATAAGGCAAACGATAGCGGTTACGGTATATTCTATAGTAAGAAACACGAAATAAACATTTATGCTAAAGATATTGAAATTTTGATCATTTCGAAGGTATTTCTCAACACACAAAGGTTATTGCCTGGCACTTTGGGGTTATAGACTTTGTAGAATACGATATCCCACAACTATAAAACAGGGTAAAAACTATAGTATGCTTTACCCCCGCAGCTATGTAACCCTTCCCCGCACTTGTTGTATGCGGGGATTGTGTTTTTGCTGCGGGGATGCTTCATAAAGTCGCTCTGAAATTAAGTTCCTATTTCCAACTGATACTTAATCACTAACCATGCGTTCTTCAATGCATCAGGCGTTAGTTGATTTTGATCAAACTGGAGCCCCCAGAAACCATTCAGATCTTGATCCATGTCAGTAGCAGCATATTGTTGAAGTTGCCCTACTTCAGCTCCTGCAGCCAGTGTAGGCTCAGGTCCAATTGGCGTCAAAGTACCCGGATTCGGATCATCTGACCGCAAAGCAGTCACTGTAAGATCTTCCGCATAGGTAAAAAGCCTTATGCTATGTATGCTGAGATTACTTATGTTCTTGCTGTTAGCAAAGAACGGAAGACGATCTCGTAAGCTGCCTAAATTGAAAACCGTGTTTTCTACTTCTGCTCCCGCTCCCGGATGTAACAACCGATGCCACTCATCGGGGAATTCATGTTTCAAACTCAACATTCTAAACAATCCTTCTTGTTTGCTTAATGCCGCAGCATCTTCGACATAAGAGGCTAGATTCTCTAATGCCACATTTTTTAGTGTTACGCCTCCTTCACACGAAGTATAGCTAAGATGCATGATCACATCGCTGATTGTCTCATAATCAAACTGACGAAACTCCTGAGGGAGTTCCAGGCGCCAACGGCTGATAGCTCCTGCTCCTTCAAAGGGCAAATAACGTTCACCATTGAAATTCAGTTCAAAAACCCCACTATCATTTTGCCCCTGACTCACTGCAATGGCCGTAGTGGGAATAGGATTGTATACAAAACGTTCGTCTGCCTCTTCCAGTTTTTTGGTATAATCGGTCGCACTGCTAGCAATCTTGCTATTGCGATACTCATGATTGAGCAAACGTAACGTACAATTAAGACTGGTATAAGGTCCTGCAATACATGGAATGGAAACAGCAATTGTTTTGATACGACGTTTGTAGTGCCCCGCATAATCGAGATCAAAGATCTCCTCGGGTATCTCAAACTCACATACGCCTTCTTCCTTTAGCTGTATCAAAGCCAGCGGATTAAGCTGTTGAAGAGAAATATGCTTGGTAATCTCATAATCATGAGGTTTGGTCTCTACATAGGCGTTCTCCAAATGTTTTAATGCCAAATACAACTGTTCTCCGGCAAGGAATCCTTCCCGGGAGCTATCCCAATACCCGAATTTAATAAAATCGGAAGCAGAAAGCCCCATTTCAAATCGGAAGACTTTCTCTGCCTTCTTAGCCAGATCATAGGCAAAAGAATAGGTTTGATAATACAGGTCCTTCAACTGATCACTCATCCATTGATACAATTGTTCATTGGAAAATTTGTCCCGTACAAATGCTTCCACTTCACGGGTTTGTTCTATTTGCACCTGGTGGTTATCGATCTCTAATTGCGCTATCTCCTTCCTGATTTTCTGTGCTGTAATTTGCTTATCGATCTGCATCAGCTCATGTCCGGCCAGATTGGCCTGGAACACCCTGTCCTGAAACTGGCGTATAAAACCGGTTTTTCGCGAAGCTGCGGAAGATTGTGAAGAAGCTACATTCACACCAATCTGTAATCCTTTGGCTATAGCCTGAGTAACAGCTCCTAAATTAGATCCTCCCCATTTAGCTCCTGCTCCCACACCTAAGGGGGTGAGATCTATTTTGGCGTCAGGCAAAGCATAAAGAATACTTGCTAACGTTTCTACAGTTCCTATTCCTATTTGTAAATCTCTGGATAATTTGGCTTTTTTTACCTCTTCTAGTTCTGAAGGTATTAATTTCATGCCACTTTCTTCTTTTACCTCCGGCATTTGGTTTTCTACTTCGGTAAACTCGGTATCTATTGCAGGTATATTTACTTCTTCTCCTGCCAGTTGTAAATAGTATTTAAGCCTGTATTCTGGTGCTTTGCGATTTTGCTGCAGGCTTTCCAGGCTTTTTTCTGCTTCTTCAAGTTGCAATTTGCGTACATCCATCATCAACTCCTGAATGTGTGTTTCATGTTGCGCCCGCAATAAGGAAAGTGTTTCCCCATCTTTTTTTTCTAAGGCAGAAAGCAGGGCACTCCCCAAAGATTTTACTTCTGAAGTAATTTCTAAAGCTCTTTGCAAAAGGTAATTGAACCGATAGTTGGGCATAGGCGTACTCAGGTCATTGAGCACACTGCCAATACTGAGCCCCTGTGCTGCAGCTTGCACCAGCAATGCAGGATCGATAGAAGGTTCGAATAAATTCAGTTTTCTAAAGACCCCCTCGATATTCAGGCAATGACGTATTTTAAACAAACGATCGGCCACCGTATCCCAGTATCTCAACAGTTTGGGATTATCAGGTATACAGAAATACATAGTAGTGGCAAAGCCATAAATATTTACATAGTGGGGTTCTCCATCAGCATCGACTACTCCTGCTGTATTGATCTGGTTGCTAAAAGGAAACAGCAACTCGAGGTCTACCATAGCATTAGAAAAGGCATCCCATTTATTGACCAGATCCATATAGGATTTTGGTTGCACCTTTCCTCGTTTGGGAATGATCTCTGGGCGAGGGCCCAGGATATGACCAGCCAAAATGTATAACTGGGTAGCCTGATTGATGGATTCGATGGTATCCTGACGGAATAGATGATCTCCCCAGGCGATCAAATTATCAATATATTTCATTACTACCCACTTCATATAGGCCGTAGGACGAGCACGGGCTATGACATGAGGCATAAACGGGTTTTCACGCCATTCATTGATTTCATCATTGGGTGTGTTGGGATCCAGATCATTGAATATTTTATCCAGCACGTTTTGACTGCTGGTTTCCTGGAACGGAAGAAATTTCCAGACATTTTTAATATCACCCTGTACACCAATAGGATCAAAAATATAGTGCCACCACTGCATAGATTCTTCAAAGCGCTGTGATTTGGACAACTGCTCTGCGAGCATCCCAACAGAATGAAATAGCATCTCCCAGTTATAAAGCGCATAAGGACGTTTCAATTCATGATAATCTATACCATTATTAGAGCCATAATTATCATTGTCAAGGCCAATTTCTTTAAAAACTTTTTTTAACTGATTTTTTCTTAAAAAACCTAAAAGTCTCCTTGTTTTTGGGTGATGAAAATTATAATTAAAACTTCCTGATAAAAATTTAGTATAATCGTCCAGATCGAAAAAGAATGGGTCTAATGCATCTCCCGGATTGGTTTCAGCACCTTCTGCCTGAATAGGAAATAAATATCGGGAAACATTGTCTTTTAAAGTTCCAAAATGATAGGGACCATCATCCCAAATATTAGGTATTATATTGTTTACAGTACCTCTAATTTTTATTTTATCACTATCAAACCTAAAAGATCTGTCTAAATCAATAATTTCCTGAATGTCATTAGAATCTCTTCTAAATTGGGTATCATTATTAAAAATATCTTCAGTTACCCTTTTTGTTTCACCAAGATAAAAGGGCTGTATAAAAATACCATTACTGGCCACAAAAGGGGCGAAAACAAATTTTTCAGGATCTAAGTAAAAATCAAATATGTGCCGTTCTCCTTCAATTTCCGGATTATCCTCATCATCTATGATTCTAACAGCATTAATGGGCTGGTCCGATAGTTGCTTAGGTATCCACTTCTCTTGTTTACGTTCGGTCCATGCCAATTTAATTTCCCAGTAGTACATGGGTTGCACATCACTAGCCTTGTTTTCTGCACTATCGGAAATTTTTTGCCGTTCTTGCAACGTACTTTTCCAGTTTTTTTTCATCAGTTCCGGGAAGAAGATAAATAACCGGTTTTTCCAAACAACCGGGATCGCATACGCTCCATTGTTTGTTATGGTACCTCTTTCATCTTCCACTTCGATGCTTGGAATGTCTACTTCTACCTTCTCCCAGGGGTACCAATACTTGGTGTCATAGTCAAAATATCGATAATAATAGAAGAAAGGTGCATTTCGTGTTCTACCGATGACATGGAGCTTTCCTGTAGTTCTATTTCCTTCTAGATATTGCCCTACTACTTCCAGGTTGGCTACTTCATCGACCTGAACAATATATTTAGTCAATGCTGCTTTAACGGTATCCTTATTGATATCGTTTTGTAATAATTCGGATTCCAATTCTTCAAAAAATGGACTTTTATCATCACGCAATTCAGGTAGTATCCAATTTTCAGGATATAAAAATACTTTGCGATTTGCTTCCCACACGCGATAGTGGGACATCCATTCCCATCGGGAACGATCAAGATCTTTAGAGGATACGCCATCTTTTTCTTCCAACCCCAGAAAGCAGCGTTGTACATAAAGTTGTACGGAAGAGATCGCTTGTTTGATTCGGGAAGTTTCCATACAGGCAGTCATCTGCACATCAATAAGGAAGAACTCAAATAAACTGTTGGCATCGATCACTCCCCATTCCTTTAATACAGGCTGTGCCAGCAAATATGCTGTTAATGCATCTCTTCGGTTTTTACGCGATGTATCATGAACCTGTTTGATAGCTTCTTCCCATTCTTCCTGGGTATACCGTGCCCTAATAACTTCGCGAATGCCACCGGCAATCGTTCTGTTTTTGTCAAAACCAGAAGTAGGTTGTCCCCAGTTAAAAAGATATCCAAGCCCAACTCCTATCTTCTTAGCTACCTGAAGGGTCTGTTGAAGTTTCAGAAGATGAATTTCATTCTGAAAATAAGAAGGATCTGAAAGGTTAAAATGCTGCGGAAGGAGCATGGTGTCTATAGCTGATTTTTCCCAACCTGTGAGTGCATGGATCTGATCTGTTACAGATGGTGTCTCTTCATTTTCTATTTGGTTACTCCATCGAAGAAATGCGACCAAGGTCAATTGAGTTGCCGGTACACTTTTTTGCAGTCGATAAAAAGCCTCGAGACGTAACCATTGCTCAAAGGTAAGTGCATTGAAGTCTACGCCTTCAAATTGATCGGCAAACTCCTGGAAAAACTCCAATTCTATACGTTTCATGCTGAAACCTGCTATTACCAAAGAAGCCTTCTGCAAACGAATATAGGCTTCTTGAAATGCCTTCGTCCTAAGTGCCGGGAAAAGCATTTTATCAGACATGGCTACCTGAGCCTGATCTTCAAACTTCATAAACAAACCAATAATATTGCCTGTAGCATCCTCATCATAGCCTTCTAACAAAAAGGGATATGCCTGACCAGCTTTTAGAAATCTAGGTTCGCTTTGATAAAAATTAATACCTTCTTCATCTGTAGTTTCAGGTACAGACCATAAAGACCTATTATCGAATGTTAGTGCAGCATCTCCTTCGGCTTCTAATAAGAAGCTATATTGACCCTCTTTTTCCGGCACAAAGAAACCTCGCCATTGTTGCTCTTCTGTTTCTGTATCTTTTTGTTCTTTCAGGCGAATGATCTCTTGATAGATTGAGTCTCCAGCTTCGGTTTTGATGACATCCATCATCAAGGATTGGGTGATATCTGCATCTAATCCTAAATCTCCTGCCAATGTTTGTATTACCATACGTTTACTCAATTCTTCTCTCAAATATGGTATGAATGCATCAAGAAAGAAAGCTCTTTTTTGAACCGCTGTACCTTCATCAATATTTTCACTATTTATAACATCTTCTGCCAGTAGAACATCTTTGGCGGCATCTATGTTTTCTATGAAAATAGTTGCTAATACATCATCGAAGAGCCTCTCTGGCTGTGCATAGATCTTATTTGCTGTGATCAGGAAGTTATCGGCATCTTCGACATTCGTTATTAAATCCGCCAGAGTAGTTACCCGATCTTTATCAGCTTCACTCAATACTCCTGTGATCTGTAGTCCACGAGTACCGCTGAATTGTACCCGCGATAAAAAGGTTTGGAAATCTCCTCCTGGTTGATCTTCTTCTTCTTTTTGTCTATCCAAAAGAAACGCTGTAATAGCTTTCTGGTCGTTCTCTTCTAGCTGTGTGCTGAATTTTCGACGGGTATTGTCAAAATATGTCGTGGTACCCTGAAGTAAAGCAATAATCTTTTCTGTAGTCTCTCCGTCATAGATCAAACTCAGTTTACTTCGTAATAAATCTTCTGTAGCTTCCTGATTTTCTTTAATATCACCATGGTCAGTTTCAATTTGTAGCAGCCCGTCTCGTAATTTCATAGCAAGACGAAATATAGTCCCCATCCCCGGTTTTATTGGCCGTATGGTATCATCTTCATCTAATAGCAAATAGTTTAATGTATTCAGACTAAAGCCAGAATCTTCAACACGAGAAAAAAGCTTGTAAAACTCTAGAGTTTGTGTAGGTTTTCCAAAGGGATAGGCTATATCTTCTGTTAAAGTAAAAAGGCCTGAAAGTTGAGTTATCCGCAATCCCAATGTTTTTATCAGAAGTGTATGCCGATAGATTGTCGATACATTTTCTAAGGTCATTTCATCAGCAATAGAAGCCAGGCTCATAATGGTTTCTATGGTATTTGCATCTACTTTTAGGGCAGCCATCAATATAGGAAGATGGTCACTTATTGTTTCTCCTTCTTTTGTTAGATAGGTTCCAAATTCATTTTCTTTAAAAATATCGTCAAAAGCAATCAAATTGTATTTTAGGAATAAGCTTTCGTAAAGTGATTTTTCACCATAGACTCCAATGGTTGTCCAGTTGGTCAACAATTGTGGAAGTTCTAGCCCTGTTATTTGCAGTAGCTTCTTTATCGCTGTCAATTGCTCAATAAGGTAAGGTGTGATTTCCTGATCTACTTTTGAAATAGGTTCGGGCAGACAGTCTTTAAGATCAATGGGATTAGAAGTAAGATCATCAATATCGCTACCAGGTTGACTGGGGTTCATCGTAAGGTCATCAATAGATTCTGGATCTTCTGATGGTACTAATGCTACCAAATTATTAGCAATAAAAAAATTAGAAGGTATCGGAAGTGGATTATCGGCTGCTTCACCTACACCGGTAATAGCCTGGTCTACTTCTTCTATGTTCCACTCCAGTTTACACCAAAGCCGAATAAAACGATGCATACGGTCGTATTCTTCTGTCTCCAGATCTGTTCCATCCAAATGCTGTAATTGTGTCTTTGAAAGGTCACATTTTTCGTGATAATTTGTACATACAAAAGGTTCACCATCTATAATTAAAAGGAGATCGTCTATTTTCCCAATTTCTCCTTTGTTACCAATAAATGTACCTCTTCCTGTTGCTAAGATTTGTTTTAAAAAATCTTCTCCTAATTCTAATAGTTGAAGATTCGATTCAAAAAATTTCAATGGATCCAATATCAACTGCCCAGAATTAGTATCCAAATGTCCGACTAACCTTTTGGGATTAACACTACTGTCTTCAATGTATATTTGACACTCAGCATCTATAGTCAATATGGCTTCTACATTTAATTCTAAATTCGGACTTTGATGAGTGACCAGTAATTGAATCGTTCCCTCTATGCAATTACATTTATGTTCATCCTCTAACACAATCAGCTTACCGATCTTTTCAAAATATCGGTGTACCCAACAGGCCACGTAGGAAGCTGTGAATGGACTGGGCAGGTTGTTGTTTAAATCCTGAATCAAAAATTCTACCAGCCCCTGATATCTCAACTCAAGGTCGGCTTGCCCGTAGTCTACCAGGGTTTGCAGGTAGCGATAGCTGAATCGGAGGCTGTTCATGTAGGCCAATGCCTTTCCTGAAAGATAATTGGGGTTGATATAGCGTGTTTTCAGTAGTTCGATCAAGTCGACATACAAAATATTTGTGCGACGCAGGAACCCTACAATACCTGTTTCCTGAGATGGCTTCACCCATTTGAGTTCCTGTAGCATCTGGTTTTCATCCTCTATACCAAAATAGTTCCAGGTATGTTGTAACCCGATCCTCTCATGATATTCCGCCAGAGTCAGATTTGTTTCCTCTTCCAGCTCATACCATTCCTTGGTATGAAACCCTTCTTTGGTAAGAATTACATATTCTTCTTCGATCAGAGAGAGATATTCGGCTGCAATGGCCCGATCTACCGACAGCTTTTTCAGCACTTCCCACTCAGCGGCCCGGTCTATTTCTGCCTGATCAGGATTATCAGCTAATGGATAAGAAATATGTGTTTGAAAGGTGCTCAACAGTTCGTGACGACTCGTTCCCAAAAACTCCGTGTACTGCCTGATCGTATCAATGGGTTGATGATACGGCAGTTTACAAACAGGATATACTTCATCTTTAAGGATACGATACGCTTCATCATTGGTGTGTTGTGGTTCTGCCAGTAGCTCCCCACTGCTCTCATCCTCCACATTGTGCTCTTCAATAGTTGTCTGTTTGGGGGTATTGGTATCGGTGGTATAATCCTCCAGATGTACTACAAAACTTTCCATCACCTCGTTGACCAGATCGATATAAGGAATGAGGGTGTTGGCATTTTCGCAGGTGAGCTGCAGGTGTCCCAGATCGGGCCGGCGCCGAAAGAGTTTTCCCAAAGGTGTGCCTCCGATACCGGGATCTCCGGTTTCGGGATGATCGGGATCGAGATTGTTGTTGCGTAAATATTGAAAAAGCTCTACCAAATAAGCCGAAGGGCTATACACTGAGTTGCAATGACTACATTCACAGAGATCTACGCTGCCAAAAAGCGTTTCGAAATTGATAGGAATATTTCTATCTCTTGCGTAGGTATTTAATGCTTCGTAGCGTGCATCGACCGACAAGCCACCATGGACCATATTAACACTGGCACCCATTGCCACCTGTCGTAACGCCAGATAGGCTTCTTCATTGCGCAGGGTAATATTTTGTGCATTGCGGTGCATGATGCGAGCCGCCTCTTTGCCTCCGAGCTGCTCCGAATAACGGCCAACAAAGCGTTCTACAGGAATTTCACTAATGGCATAGGCAGAATCTAAACTGAGATCGAGCAGTACCGGCACTGCCGCCGCTTTTGAGCTTACCGATGAGAGTCGCTGTAATTTTTTCAGGCGGTCTACCACCGCTTCATGCTGTTCTTCGGGAACCGATTTTAGGCTATCGGGATCCTGTAGAACGGTAACGACAGAGGCTTTTCGGAAATCCAGTTCGGGTTGATTTTCAAAAAAAGCAAGCAAGCCTTCCCGTACAGGTGTATCATCGGCTGCGATCTCCTGGTCCTGTATCATACGATGAATCACCCCTGTGGGCTCCATATGGAAGAGCCGGTCGTTGATACGGGTGGCAAATAGTTCTCGTCGTTCATTCGCTGTCTCTCCTATGATGTCATCCGGGATGTCTGCTGTATCTATTTGAGCGATGATGTCTTCCTTCCTGATCGTACGAGCCACATCACGAAGGGAATTGAGCGCATTATTGTTGACAAATGCTGTCACCAGATGATCCTGGTCTTCCAGCAAGTCGGCCAACTCATAGCTAAACGTAACTTTTTCTACCATTTCCGTATCAAATTCCTCGTCTTCCGAAAGTCGTGTTTTCAAGAGGCTGATATTGCCTTCTGCTTCGGTAAAAAGTACTTCCAAACGGGCTTTTTGTGTTTCACTGGTGATTGTATTTGTCAGAACGTTGAGTCGTTTTTTCTGGCGACCACTCAGTCGGGGCCTCCGGATAAGAACTTCAATTTCATCCAGCTTATTGGCAGTGGCGGTATCCACCTCACCGGTAGCTTCCAATCCTTGTGTTTCCTGCCATTGTAGCAATGTGCTTTGGGTACCTTCCCCAAAATAGCTATCAGTGATTTCATTGTCAGGAATGCTCAACCCTTCCTGAATAAGTTGGTTATGAAGTGCCTGGACTTCTTTCCCTTGTGCCCCTATAGATAGATGTATATTTTTCATTGTGATGTTTTTTATTGTTTGTTTTTATACTTACGGTTATTCTTCTATTACATAAAAAAATTTGGTTGCTCCCTTTAGGGAAGTGGTCAACAACTGAATTTTTGAATTTTTCTTTTACCCCCAGCTCTAAAGGGTGAAGAAAAATTCATAATATTGATATGATAACAGATGTTTAATCATTTGTTTTAAAAGCACGGATTATAAATTTTTCTACCGCCAGGTAGATTCGCACAACCGGATCATTGTTTTACTTCGAAGTTGTAAATCTACCTGTTGCAGACAGGCTTCGAAGAGCGGAATTATGAATCCTCACTATCATAATTATTTGTTTATAAAGGCACGGATTACAAATCCGCGTGATCTGGTTTTACCATTTAGGTTGGAATGCTGGAAAAGTGGTTGACTCTTCTAAATTCATTTCAAACTATTCTTTTTGTTCCATATTATACTCTTTAGCCTGTGCTTTTTGGTCGGCTGTCAGTAAGTTTGGATTATTTTTATAAATAAGTGCAGACATCGAATCTGAATAGTCACTAGTGTTTAATTCCTCATTCCATTTCCAACTTGCATAGTTTTTGATGTCAAATGTTAAAAAAGGATCATCAAGCAGATCTTTATAAAACTGTAACCCTGCTAAATTAGCGGCATTGTCAGCATATGAAAATACCCCAGTGGTAGCCAACCCATATTTCCCTTTCTCCCACTCTATATTTTTTTCAAAAGCTGCCTTATCACCTTTTTTTTCTACAACAGAAATTTCAAATAATTGATATCCCTGTGCAAAAAAATGTCCTAATTTATCAGTTCCGATTGCTAATCTTTTTTGTTCTTCTGGAGGTAAAATTGATGCTATAAACCTACCATTTTCAAAGCGAGGCTTAGGGAGTTTCTTTGGATCTGTTAAATCTAAAACAATTGATGGGTTTACAGCTGTATCCTTAGTTAACCAAGCTACTCCATGAGCCATTATAGTTGCTCCTTGATATTTGTTACCAGCCTTTTGATTTGGCAGATATTTACTTGCCCAACGTTCAATATGACTCTTATTAAAATATGCATCTCTTGACTCAATCGTTAATGGTAACATTATCATTTCACTTCCTCGGGGTACACCAAGCTGAGAAATCCCTTCTATTAATTTATTTTTTTGCTCATCCGTTACTTTGTCTCCACGTCTAATTCCTAAATTCTTACGCAATATTTTTAGACGGGCATTTACATAATGATTTAATTGTGGATTGCTTGGAGCAAGTTTATTTACATCAACATTAGAGGTGTCTGTTTCTGCAAAACCGTTTAAATCTCTACTTCCTATAGGTCTATTACCTGCATATAAATACAAATTCACCCCATCCCCAATTCCAATAGGATCAGAGGCGCTCCATCGTCCCAACCAGGGGATATAATACCTGGCAGAATGATAGTTCAACCCACTTTCTTCATCCCGTTCCATACCCGTATAGCGATAGCGTTTGGCAGCCGTACGAATGTTGGCATTGACCGCCTGATATGCCGTAGTACCATAAGGATGGTATTCCTCATACGAAATGATTTCCCCATCTTCATTGGTTTCGAGGGTTGCAGACCCCAGATGATTACTCATTTGGTAGCGTATGGTACGTACTTCTGTGTCGTCATCAATTTCATTGCGGGTATCTACCATGGCAATACGGCCACTATCATCTGAAACATGAAGGCTCTGCCGTTCCAGACCGGCATTGGTACCTGAGTGCTTTCGGAAGATCTCTACCCCTCCCAGATAGATCCGTTCTTCTTTTATGGTGGGAGTCACCCCTTCGGCAGCCTGGTTTTCGGTTACTTTGCGTATGCGTTGCCCACTATTGTCATAGACATAATAGGTAGTTTCAGGCGTACCATTATTTACCACCTGCCGGGCTACGGCTGTTAGCTCATCTTTAAAATTCCACTGCATCACACTCAGATGCGACATTTGTGTCATATACCCATGTTGTGCATGGTGAGGATAGGTATAGATCTGTTCTCCTACTTGTGTACTTTGTAAGCGATTGTTATTTGTCTCATATGCATAGGTGCGGGTCCAATTCCCTGCCAGGGCCTGGTGTTGCATCTCGAGGATATTGCCTACCCCATCATAGGCATACGACTGGGTATAGGTGCGCCATGCCATGGGATCATTTACCTGATGCTGTACCAGGAAAGGCAAGTCGTTCCAGTTATCTTCGGCACCAAAACTGGTTTGGGCGATATGTTCCCGACCCATGGCTTCTACCAAACGGTAGAGTGCATCATAGGTATATTGTGATCTGGGCTCTATCTGGTGATTTCCGAAAAAAATAGTGGGGATCGCCCGGTCTTCGATATCGATAATGTTCCCCACAGGATCGTAGGTATAGTGAAGGTCCTGTAGCAGCTCATTATTCTGTCTCTGGCTTTCCAACCTTATGAGACGAAAGGTTAGCGGATCGTAGGTATACCGGGTCAATACATTGTTTCCATAAAGAATACGTTGTCGTCTTCCTTTTTCATCATAATCGATTTGCTGTACAAATACCTCATCTACGCTACCGTTCCCGTTGGCAGCTACCATAGTAACGGTAACACTTTCGAGCAAACCAGCTTCGTTATAGTTGGGGGTAGTGATACTCCCATCGGGAGTCGTAGACTGTATAACTCTGTTAAGAGCATCAAAGGTGGCAGCACTGGTAAAAATTTCAGCTTCCAAACCGCTATCGGGATTGGCTCCGCTCCAATCTACCATGTCTTTATATTCAATAGCCAACTGGCGGGTGGAGGACAATAGATTTCCTTTAAAATCAAATACCAGATTTTGTACTTTCCCGGCGGTATCATACTGTGTAAATATCTGCCCTCTCAGGTTATTTGCCTGGTCATCGGGTTGTTCTTCGCCATATATGATGCTTTCATATACGTGATCCAATGGCAGTTCTCCATCGCCACCTGTTACCCGCATCAGTAACGGTCGTTGTAGTACATCGTATTCGGTAGAGAACATATGCTGACGGCTATCCCAGGCACGCAGAGGATTTCCAGCCACATTATTCAATATCCAGCGTTCTCCCGCATCCATACTGTTCTCATACACCCGGTGGCCCAACAGGTTATGTTGGTACTGCATGACGGTATTCTCACGGGCATCGATAACCGTCAGGGTATTTCCTTCGATATCCAGATCGATACGGGTGCTATAAAATTCATCGACACCATCAACACGGTTGTGCGCTATGCTATATACCGGGCGGCCTAAGGTATCGAGATATAGCTGTGTCGGAGTATCGTAATGCTGGGCAGCTTTCCAGGCGGCTAAAGTTTCAACATCATCAGGTGCCGGATCATTGGGATCCGGGCTACCGCGATCGAGATACCATTGACTATTTATCACCGTATCATTGGCATCATAACTTGCTTGTTGCCATGCATCAAACACTACCTTGGTAAATGTACCATCGGGTGCTATCGTTCGTATATTTCGCCCCAGGGCATCATAATAGATCACGGGGGTAACTCCCTGCTCTACCATTTCCTTCGCATCTTCATAAAATGGGGTCGTTGAAAAGTAAGGTTCGTATTGTTTTACAGGATTGCCTTTATTATTTAAAATAGTACGACCATTCCCTATCCAGCGTAGCTGATCATTAGTATTTATGGTTTCAGTGCTAAAACTGCAATCGGATTCGATACTAAGCTGTAACGCCTCTCCCGGTTCTGCCTGTACTTTGGTCATAACTACATTGCCTGTACCATCGGAGTACTCAAAACTGAGTTGCAGCGGACTATTTGCATTGACCTGGTGATGCTGTTCACGGACGATACTTCCCGTCACGACAGGTAATCGTTTGATGATAGCGCAAGGTTGTGTATCGGGATGTGCTTCGAATTGTTCTTCTAACAGCGTAACCGAGATCTGATATCGATCCAGATCATATATAAACCGGGTCGTAGCATGCTGCATCAGTTCGCGTGCTGTGTTACGCAACGTCTCCGTATCAGATAATGTAACGTATTGCTGTATCAGAGAACGCTCTGCTTCGTCAGTGACCTCGCTAAGACCTTCGAGATCGTCTGCTTCATTGCCTTTACCCATAACTGCCATAGCCTTTACCAATCCTAATTCATCCAATAAGCCAACAGTGATATTGTTGTTGATATCCCGCACCCGGATGGGTGACAGTGTACGAAAATTATAGTGCTCTACGACAACCTCATTCCCTATAGCATCGGTAGTTGATTCCATGAGTAAGAAATAATCTTTGTAGTAAGAAACCTGTGTTGTGGAGCCAAAAGGATCTGTATACGATAGCGGGCTGTAAAACCGTTCTCGTGCATCGGCAATCGTCTCTGCTTCTGCTATAAATTGCACGGTACCGCTACGAATCCACCAGTTGCCATCCTGTTGCAGGTAGCGCCCTTCAGTGAGCAAGGTATCGGCATCTTCTATCTTGTCTCCAAAAATATCCTGTAATAATGCCGGTGTGTAGGCCAGTTGATAGCTTTCATAACCGATACCTTGTGATTCGAGCACTCCGGGATCCAGGGGACCGGTAAGGTCATTCCGGTAGAACAGGGTACGTATCTGTTCGATAAGACGTCTTTCGGTTCCTCCGGTGGGGGTTTCACGATACTCTATTTCGGTACTGCCTGTATTGAGGATACCTTCAAAATCTGTTAATTGGTATAGATTATCTGATGGCACCAGCCCTGTGATCTCATAGGTTTCGGTTTCAAAAAGCCCACGTAAGCGATATGCTTCTGGTTCGGTGATATCATTAGTATATTGATTATGAGTATATGTAATCAGGGTTTGGGCCTGTTTATCCTGTATTGCTAGCGGAAGTTCCGGATCAGCCTGCTGTCGCGGATAGACTACCGAGGCTGCTTCAAGGACATTGCCTAGTTCATCGATCTGGATATTTAACGAATGTGCTATTCTCGGATCATGCTCATCACGTTCGTATTGAATGGTGATCGCTTCACTTTCTGTTACCATGAATACGCCATAAGAATTTTCCCTTCTGGGTTGAAGCAGTTGAATGTGGCAATTATGAGTAGCTACAGAAAATGGTTTGGCCTGTTGCTGCATAGATGGGATATCTTCTTCTTTTCCATCCAGTGCAAAGACTTCCTGGCGCAGTACCATCCCTTTACATGCCCGTAACGCTTCGCGCCATTCATCGGCGGTTAGGTGATCTATCATTGTTTCTGAACCCGGAATGTTTTCAGCTGCCACCACACGGGCGTCATCCAATTGCGGTTCGATTACGGCAATTGGGTTTTCCGGAAAAGTCTGATTGTAAAGCTCATACCAATACTCTTCTCTGAACTGGTTTAGGATTTTTTCTTTTTCCAGAAAGGCCCCGGTATGAAACCAGGTTTTGGTAAGCGTGGGTGGCTGATACAATTCTTCTGATTGCTCCAGGAGCGTATCCTCCTGATTTGCCTGCCATGTTTCATAGAACTCTGTGTCGAGCTGTTCTACCATACCAAAACCCCGGAATTCGCGTTCGGCATGATCATAGTATCCGTGATGATATCGATATTCGCTGGAAAATCGAACCTGAGTGATCTTTTCTTCTACTGTTAGTTTACTGATGACCTGTACCGGGAAGGGCAACTTTGTTATCCAGGGTTTTCCTTCTAATTTGTCTTTCAGATAAAAATGTGTTGAGCTTTTATATTCAAGCGTGGTTTCCTTTCCTAAATTGTTGCTGTACCGGGTCATCACATGAGGCTTTTTACTATCCATCAGATCCATATAGCGCATAGGAGCATGGCCTTCCGAAGGAAGATCGGATGACCATACCAGACAGGAAGTACCTGTACCCAGCAGATCAATGACAGAAATCCGGGTATGGCTATTAATTGCAAAGAAGGGTTCGATTTCGTGTGCATTACTCCAGGCATTTCCCGATAAGTTCAGGTAGGCCTTAAACGTGTTTTTCCCCAGGTAGATAATATCTGTAGCACCAGTTCCACTCACGTCTGCTAGTTGAAGATAATTGAGGTTAAACTGTTGTGGATCATCAAAAAGTGGTGCATTACTCATGGTAATTTTGGCACTGAATTTTCCATACCCTTTATTGGCCCAGTAGCAGATCTCTCCATTACGTATCCTGAGGATGTCTGTTAAGCCATCGCCTGTCATATCTGCCAGAAAAATGGACTCTTGTTGATCGGTATCTTCAAAAACAAGGGCTGGCCCTTGTTCTTCATCCAGGGGTTTGAAGCTTTGCTTGGCAGGTTCATATCCTTTTTTTCCTTTCGCTGCATACCATACCAATACGTTTTCTTCGGTCATTACTAGATCAGGTTGGCCATTTCCGGTAAGGTCCAATAATCGGGTATTTGGATCGCGCAGATCTATATTAGCTATTTCTGTAAAAGCCTGAAAAGGTTTCCAGCCTTCTTCAGCACTGAGTTCAAAAAAGCCATGAATACCAGAGGCATTGACAACTACTTGTTTTTCGGCATTGGCCTCCAAATCTTGTAAACTAAGTACTCCATTCTCCAATCCATGTAGAGAAGGTTTAGGGATCACTGATGCCGCTTCTGTAAATGTTACCTGCCCGTCTTCATTCAGATCGCTTAAATTACTCTTATAATACCAGTTTTCGGCTTGCTCAGTAAGGATTCCCGAAATGCCTTCTCCATAAAAATCTACCCATTGGTAGTTGTTCATAAGTCCCACAGGAGCGTGGAGCATATTTTCTGGATCTACTTGTTTTACCGCTGTGTTCCATTGCAGTTGCTGGTAGTGAAATGTTACCGGCGGTAATGACTTTTGAGAATAGGTGCCATCTTGCCTGCGAATGTATCCCGATTGTGTAATGGATGACAGGTAGGTGACTTCTGTTTGCCCGGAATCGTTTATGGCAGAAGGTGTATAATTTAATTGCAGAGCTTTGACCAAATATGCGTTTCCGAAATCAGTTTCTTCTGGTGTACCGACAAATTGCATTTCTTCTTCAAAATGGTGAAACATTAGAATACGATGGCATAGTCGATATGTTCTGATCTCAAAACCCGAACGATAGGAAGAAAAGGCATCGGGGCGCACATCCCAGGAACGTATCTCTTCATAGGCAGGGGTCTCTTCTTCATTGGAAGGGTCTTTATGCTCCCCATAATCCATCACCAATTCAAAAAATGATTCCGCATCAGAGGCTGGTAAGGTAGGATTATGAGGGTCATCGGCATACCAGGCTTGCCGGTTGCCATAGGTAATACGTTTTAGATATCGATTGGTAAACGTAGCCAGGCCCTGATGCCGGTTGCGTTCAGATACTATATCCGGAACATTGATCAGATCTTCGGACTTATAGCTGTATCGAATCCAGTTGCCTTTATCATCATAACTGAACTCGGCCAACCAGGCAAAGATTTTTGTCTCATTATTCGGATCAAAAATCCGGGCATCCGGACTTAACCCAAAGAACGTGGTAATGTTATCTGGTGTGGTTACCTTCCAATATATACTGCCATTTTCGGTTTGGGTAATGCGTTCTATGCGGGCAAAGCCTCCTTCTATTCTTGGGCGATATTGATGAATGATCAATCCATTTTGTTGTATTTCGATAGGCTGCAATGTTTCTTCATTAAGGAAAGGGACCAGGTCTTCTGCTCCTGAAAACATAAAAATGTCCTCTTCTGACCCGTCTTTATATCTTGGCAATTCCTTATCTGTTTTTCGCTGAATCATTGGATAGTCTACCGACCATCCCAAGCCATAAGGGCCGTTACCACTGCCTGAATTATAACTAAGTAATAAGGAGGGTGCAAATCCATTACGTCCTGGTGAAATGGGAAGCGGAATATTAAAACCTGCTGTACCGTTGGCTGCATTGACTTCAAATTTTTCATCGATCCCTTTTAATGCTCCGCCGCCTTTTGGTAGTGAAATAGATGGAATTTCTATCGCATTAGATGTTGTTGCCTGTTCTTGAGTTAAGGTATTTACTTCTGATATGTCTGTTTTATTCACATTATCCATTTGAAAGTTTTTTGTTTCCATGATTCCTTTATAGAATGTGGGGAAATCTTATCCCTAATTCTTTCCGAAGCGTTTACTTTATAATCACTAATAGTTCCATGCAGTATAACCGGCCAATACAATTAATAGTAGATCACTTTACATTTTGATTTGGTGATGAAATTATAGATTTGGTGTTTTTTGAATGTCCGGAAATATGGAATTTCCAAGATATCGGACTAAAAATGGGGGATTACCCCTTTTTTCCCGGGGTAAATAACTGTAAACTGAAGTAAAAGTTCTGCGAAGTTACAAATCTACCCTGTCACGGCAGGCCTGTAGGGTACAGGCTCCGCACAGCAAATGGTTTCAACTCAGTTGAGGTAGTTAGAAATTAAAACGTTGGGGTTCGAAGCTCGATCATTGAAGCTTTTTGCTCGAAGGTTTGAGTTCGAAGCTCAGTCATTGAAGCTTTTTGCTCGAAGACTGGAGCTTTTAGCCCGAGGGTTTAGTTCAGTCCTCAAGTTTTTGGATTTTGAATGCCGGTGTTACCGTGTTGCACCTGGTTTTTGACAATTACAATGGCAGAAACAAAATATAACACCTAAAAGGAACTACCAGATCAGGTCTGGAACAAGCCTTTGAGGTGTATTATAAAAAATAATAGCAGCCCTGGAATACTACAAATACATCGTAAAAATATCCATTACACCTTGTAGCAGCTATTTGTATACTGTATAAAGATCTCCTGCAGGTTGCAGGAGTTATTTGTATACTATAGGAAGACCTCTCGCAAGCTGCAGGAGCTATTTGTATATTATAAGAAGATCTCTTGCAAGCTGCAGGGGCTATTTGTATACTATAGGAAGATCTCCTGCAAGCTGCAAACGCTATTTGCATACTATAAGAAGACCTCTCGCAGGTCTTAAGCACCATTTACATGATTTATTAACTGCATTTTATATAGACCTGTCAGGTTTTTGAAACCTGACAGGCCTCTCGACAAGCTATAAAGCTATAATTATGTCAAAAAACTCAGATTTAAAACAGGCTGTTTACACAATATTCAACTTGGAAAGGAAAAACAGATCCCGAACTCGCTACGCTCATCGGGATGAGCCCTTCGACTACACTCAAGGCAGGTTTTTTACACAACTTTTGCTGCGCCTTTAGGTTTTTTCATAGTTATATAATTTAGGAAATAATAGATCCCGATATCGCTGTCGCTCATCGGGATGAGCGATTCATACAATATTCAACTTGAAGGGAAAAATAGATCCCGATATCGCTACGCTTATCGGGATGAGCGATTCACACAATATTCAACTTGAAGGGAAAAATAGATCCCGATATCGCTACGCTTATCGGGATAAGCGATTCACACAACTTTTGCTTCGCTCATAAAGCGAGCAAAAGTTGGTTCTCTGCTTACATATTCCTACGATACTGCCCTCCTACTTCGAATAAGGCTGAAGTGATTTGCCCTAGAGAACATACCTTGGTAGCTTCCATCAATATTTCAAAAATATTTTGATTTCGAATGGCGGCTTGCTGTACCCTGGTGAGGGCTTCTTTGGCCACATCATCCTTGGCTTGATGCAGGTTATTGAGTGTAGTGATCTGATATTGCTTTTCTTCTTCGGTGGCGCGAATGACTTCTCCCGGAGTAACGGTTGGTGATCCTTTAGAACTGAGGAAGGTATTTACCCCAATGATCGGAAATTCTCCTGTATGCTTTAAGGTTTCATAATACAGGCTTTCTTCCTGTATCTTACTGCGTTGGTACATGGTTTCCATGGCACCCAGTACTCCTCCTCGTTCGGTAATCTTGTCAAATTCGATTAATACTGCCTCCTCTACCAGATCGGTAAGCTCTTCGATAATAAAAGATCCCTGAATTGGATTTTCATTCTTAGCCAATCCTAATTCTTTATTGATAATGAGCTGTATGGCCATGGCCCTGCGCACCGATTCTTCAGTAGGTGTGGTGATCGCTTCGTCATAGGCATTGGTATGCAAAGAATTACAGTTATCATATATTGCATACAATGCCTGAAGTGTCGTACGGATATCATTAAAGTCGATTTCCTGGGCGTGTAACGACCGACCGGAAGTCTGGATATGATATTTCAGCATTTGTGCTCTCGGGTTGGCTCCGTATTTATACTTTAAGGCCTTTGCCCAGATTTTACGTGCTACACGACCAATCACAGCATACTCTGGATCGATCCCGTTAGAGAAAAAGAAAGATAAATTTGGTCCAAATTTATTGATATCCATACCTCGGCTCAGGTAATATTCTACATACGTAAAACCATTTGCCAGGGTCAATGCCAATTGTGTAATGGGGTTTGCTCCTGCTTCAGCAATATGATATCCCGAAATCGATACAGAATAGAAATTACGCACCTGCTTTTCAATAAAATACTCCTGTACATCTCCCATTAATCGCAAAGCAAATTCGGTAGAGAAAATACAGGTATTCTGTGCTTGATCTTCCTTAAGGATATCGGCTTGCACAGTACCACGAACAGTACTTAATGTTTCTGCTTTGATCTTTCCATATACATCTGCCGGTAAGACCTCATCTCCCGTAACACCCAAGAGCATTAATCCAAGCCCATCATTACCTTCAGGTAACAGCCCCCCTGCTGTCCCCCCACTAGGGGGATGATATGCTTTCCCATCTACGCATATATATTGAGGGCGTTTCACATCTTTGTTTTTATAGATTTTGTTGATTTTGGCTTCAACTTCGACCTCTAATTCATTTTCTTTGATATATTTCTCACAATTCTGATCAATAGCTGCGTTCATAAAGAATCCCAACAACATGGGTGCAGGGCCATTGATGGTCATACTCACCGAAGTCATGGGGTGAGTGAGATCAAAACCTGAATATAATTTCTTGGCATCATCGAGGCAGCAAATTGACACTCCCGCATTACCAATTTTACCGTAGATATCTGGCCTGTGGTCGGGATCATTACCATAGAGGGTTACCGAATCAAAAGCGGTAGAGAGTCGTTTGGCCGGCATGCCTAAGCTTACATAATGAAAACGACGGTTGGTGCGCTCAGGACCACCTTCTCCGGCAAACATACGTGTCGGATCTTCCCCTGTACGTTTAAAAGGATATAAGCCCGAAGCATAAGGAAATTCACCAGGAACGTTTTCCTGTAAGCACCAGTTTAAAATATCCCCCCAGGCTTTATATTTGGGCAAGGCTATTTTAGGGATCTGGGTATGTGACAGGGATTCTGTATGCGTTTCAATTTTTATTTCTTTATCTCTTACTTTAAATGAGTAAATAGGGTCTTTATATTTTTTGACTTTGGCTGTCCACCCTGTAATAATTTCCCAATTATAAGGATCGAGGTTAAGTTTTACCCTATCAAACTCTGCCAGAAGTAATTTCAAAAACGCTTTATTTTCTTCGTTTTTCACATTTCGAAGTAGCTTATCATCTATACCACTCTTAGACAGTTCAATAAAATCTATATCTGCTACACTACAGATCGTTTTGTAAATTCCATATAGTTTTTGAGCAACCTCGACCTGAATGTTTGCAGTTGTATCATATGCCCGATTAGTTTCGGCAATTTCTGACAAGTATCTGGTTCTGCTTGGTGGGATCACAAAGATCTTTTCAGACATTTCTTTAGAGATATGGAAGTCTGATTTCAGATCGGCTCCGGTCTTCTCTACCACTTTATCCATAATTGCCTTATACAGGGTATTCATTCCCGGATCATTAAACTGCGAAGCAATAGTACCATATACCGGTAAGTCCTCCTGTAGTGTATCCCACAAATTATGATTACGCATATATTGCTTTTTTACATCCCGCAATGCATCCAAAGAGCCTCTTTTATCAAACTTATTGATTGCTACCAAATCTGCAAAGTCGAGCATGTCGATCTTTTCCAGTTGTGTTGCAGCACCAAATTCTGGTGTCATCACATACAATGAGGTATCGCTATGCTCCAGAATCTCGGTATCAGATTGCCCGATCCCCGACGTTTCTAGAATAATCAGATCAAACTCGGCTGCTTTGAGCACTTCGGTAGCTTCTGCAACGTATTTTGATAATGCCAAATTAGATTGACGGGTAGCCAGCGAACGCATATATACTCTTGGAGAATTGATGGAGTTCATTCTGATCCGATCTCCGAGCAGTGCCCCTCCTGTTTTACGCTTTGAAGGGTCTACTGAAATGATTCCAATAGTTTTTTCAGGAAAATCAATTAAAAACCTACGTACCAACTCGTCTACCAGGGATGATTTTCCTGCTCCGCCCGTTCCGGTGATTCCTAAGACAGGGATTTTGGATGTTCTATTCTTCTTATGAATATCATTTAATGCATCTTTAGCAATTTCAGGAAAGTTTTCTGCTGCAGAAATTACCCTGGCAATAGCTCCTATTTCTTTTTTGGCTAGGTGGTCTGTTTCGCCATTAAGACTATTTCCGATCGGAAAATCAGCTTGTTGAACTAAATCATTGATCATTCCTTGCAACCCCAATTCCCTTCCATCATCGGGAGAATAGATACGTGTGATCCCATACTCCATCAGGTCTTTTATTTCTTCGGGAAGAATTACTCCACCACCGCCTCCAAATATTTTAATATGTGTTGCTCCTTTTTCCTTCAGCAAATCATACATATACTTGAAGTATTCATTATGACCTCCCTGATAGGATGTCATTGCAATTGCATTTGCATCTTCCTGTATGGCACAATTCACTACTTCTTCTACACTGCGATCATGCCCCAAATGAATCACCTCAACACCGGTAGACTGAATAATGCGGCGCATGATATTAATGGCTGCATCGTGGCCATCAAATAAGGATGCCGCAGTGACAATTCTTACTTTATTCTTGGGTGTATAGGGTTTAATTTGTTCCATTGGCAATAAAAAGTGATTTTGATGCCGCTAATTTACGAAATACGCATCAAAAAGGATTATTTTTTTAGAATTATATAATGAACTCATTTAGACTTTTATTCTGGGCTGCAAACATAGCATTCCTGCCCGACCCGGCAGGCGGGTTGCTCCCTAATTTTGACTTTTTATCGTACCGTAGCACTGCTATGCTTCTCAAAAAAGGCTTCATTAGGTAGTAAAAGCCTATATTTTCGCCTTCAGACAAAAAGTCTAAATGAGTTCAATAACTTCAATAAATCAATCTATTACATTTTGTTGTTTATCACTAAAGTTAACCAGCTCTCGGCTCAAATACATGCATCTTAACTTATAAAAAACATTAAAAATTTAGTTTTTATGATTTGTTAACAGTAATGTTAAACATTTTTAATCTAATCTAAGAAAATAATACCTTCCGAAATAATTGAAATCAAATATATTTTAAAATGTACATTACATCATCAAAAAGTAGCTTATTCTTACTATCCTTCATATTTCTTTTAGGAATCGGAATTCAGGACATCAATGCTCAGAAAAAGAAGAAAAAAGCAAAAAAAGGAGAAAAAGAACAGGTAGATTCTTCAAAAGAAGAAGAGAAAGAAAAAACCATTGAAGAGCTCACAAAAAAGAGTGAAAAAATTGAAGGGTTATTTACCATGTATCGAGATACTATTGATGGAACTACCCAAATGGTAATTACCAAAGATCAAATCGGAAAGGAGTTTATTTATTTCAGCCAGATTTCTGACGGGGTTTTGGATGCAGGTGCTTTTAGAGGGGCCTATTATGGTTCAAAGGTTTTTAAAATTGAGAAGCATTTTGACAAAATAGAATTTATTACTCAAAATTCATCTTTCTATTTTGATAAAAACAATGCTCTATCCAGATCTGCCAATGCGAATACCAGCGAAGGAGTAATGGCCAGCTTAAAAGTAGAGGCCCGGGATGCCAAAAAAGGATTATATCTTATCAAGTCTGACGATCTTTTTGTGAAAGAAACCTTTGAACAAATCAAACCCCCTAATTTTCCGAAACAGTCTCCGTTTGCTTTTAAGCTGGGTGGATTAAGCGCCGAAAAGACTAAAATCAAAACTATAAAGAATTATCCTGAAAACACAAATATTAATAGCCACTATGTTTATTCTAATTCATCTATTCTCAATGGAGGTTCTGAGGCCGTAAGTGATGGCAGAAATGTAACTATCAAGGTAGAGCACAGTTTGATTGCGATGCCCGAAAATGATTACAAACCCAGATTCGATGATCCCAGAATTGGTTATTTCTTTACGCAGGTTACAGATATGACTTCTACCAGTCCTACCCCTTATAGAGATTTGGTTCATCGATGGAATTTGATAAAGAAAAATACTACTGCAGCGATATCCGAACCCGTTCGGCCTATTGAATGGTGGATAGAGAATACAACTCCCGTAGAATTTAGAGCAACGATCAAAGAAGCTGTTTTAGAATGGAATAAAGCCTTTGAAAAAGCAGGTTTTAAAAATGCGATAGTTGTTAAAGTACAGCCAGATGATGCAGAATGGGATGCAGGGGATGTTAGATACAATGTATTAAGATGGACTTCATCTCCCGAACCTCCATTTGGAGGATATGGACCAAGTTTTGTGAACCCAAGAACCGGAGAAATTTTGGGTGCTGATATTATGTTAGAATACGTATATCATACTAATCGCGTAAAATATGATCGATTATTTAATATGTTGGCAAATGATCAGGTAGCACAACAGACATATCCTGTTCTTAATAGAAACAAACAGATGTATTGTTCTTATGGACATGAAATGCAGGAAAATTCGCTTTTTGGTCAAACAGTATTATTGGCAACAGATGCCAATGATAATGAAATGAAAGGTATGAAAATGGAAGCTATGAAAGAATTAATTATGCACGAAGTAGGACATACGCTTGGATTAAATCATAATATGAAAGCCAGTCAGTTATTTACTCCGGAACAACTTAACAATCCAGCGTTTATTAAAGGAAAATGCCTTACCGGTTCTGTAATGGATTACACTGCAATTAATGTGACCAATAACAAACTAAATCAAGGTCAGTATTTCTCTACCACCGTAGGGCCCTATGATACCTGGGCTATTCAGTATGGATATACCCCTGTGAATTCGGCAGGCGAATTAGAAAAAATTGCAGGTCAATCTACCAGACCAGAACTAATTTTTGGCAATGATGCAGACGATATGCGTTCTCCAGGAAAAGCGATCGATCCTCGTGTTATGACAGGAGATATGTCTAGTGATCAGATCTCTTATTCTATTAGCAGAATGGAATTGGTTAATGACTTAATGCCAAAAATCAAATCTAAGTTTTATAAAAAAGGGCAATCTTACCAAGAACTTAGACAGACCTATTATATTTTAAGAAGACAATATGGGCGTGCTGGTGATGTGATCTCAAGATTTATAGGAGGTGTTTATGTTGATAGAAGTATGATTGGGCAAAATGCAAACGCTAAACCTTATTCTCCCGTTAGCTATAAGGATCAAAAAAGAGCAATGGCCGCGCTTAAAAAGTATGTTTTTGCGCCAAATGCTTATGATGCACCTAATGATCTGTATAACTACATCGCCATGCAGCGAAGAGGTTTTAATTTCTATAACGAACCTGAAGATCCAAAGATACATGACTTGGTTCTTGATTATCAAAAAAGAATTCTTGATCATATTTTACACCCTAATACGCTGCAGAGGATTACAGATTCCCAACTCTATGGTAATGCATATCAAATTTCAGAAGCTATGACAGATTTAAACAATGCAATTTTTAAGGAAGATGCTTCGGAAACTATTAATACTTTTAGACAGAACCTGCAATTAGAATATACTCAAAGATTAATATCCATTCTTTCCAAACCAAATCCCGGGCAAAAAACGAAGTATACCTATGCTGCAAAATCGATGGCCCTTTATAATTTAAAAAGAATTAGATCCATGGTCTCTAATACAACCGGCGACAGATTATCAAAAGCACATAAAGATCATCTAAAAGTATTAATCAATAATACTATCGAAGATATTAAGTAATCTATATATAACTTTTGTTTCTTAAGGCCGATTTTAATAACAATCGGCCTGTGTTTTTTATAAATAATTCATAAAAACCTGCAATACTTTTTCAATTAATTAAAAACGAGGTAAAAAAATAAACGTTTAGCGAAAATAATTGGAAAAATCATCTCAATAATGGTAAGTTTATCTTCGGAAAACATAATTGTCAATGAAAAAAACTACCCTACTCATTAATTGTCCGGATAAAAAAGGAATCATTGCAACGGTTACTAATTTTATTTTAGCAAAAAAAGGAAACACCGTCTATATAGAACAGCATGTAGATCGAGAATTGGAAGAATTCTTTATGAGATTAGAATGCGAATTTGATGAGGATGATGAAAAATTAGCCTTATTTAAAGAATCTTTTACCAATCGTGTAGCCGAAAATTATGGGATGCACTGGGAAATGTATAATACAGAGAAAAAGCCCAGAATGGCTATTTTTGTTTCTAAGTATGACCATTGTTTGTATGATATTTTGGGAAGGTATGCTTCAGGCGAATTGAAAGTAAAGATCCCGCTTATCATCAGTAATCATGAAGATCTTAAACCTATCGCCGATGCGTTTAATATTCCTTTTAAACATATTCCGGTTACAAAAGAGAACAAAGAACAAGCTGAAGCGCAACAATTAGAACTACTTAGAGAACATAAGATCGATTTTGTGGTCCTGGCAAGATATATGCAAATTCTCTCTGCCGACTTTGTAGATCGATTCCCAAACAAGATCATCAACATTCATCATTCGTTTTTACCTGCTTTTCCGGGTGCAAAACCTTACCATTCAGCTTATGAAAGAGGTGTAAAAATTATTGGAGCTACAGGTCACTATGTAACTTCAGATCTTGATGAAGGACCAATTATCGAGCAGGAAATAGTAAAAGTGTCACACATACACAACGTAGAGGATTTTATTCTCAAAGGGCGTGATCTGGAAAAAATTGTACTCTGCAGAGCTATCAAATATCATGTAGAACGAAAGGTACTCGTCTATAGTAATAAGACTGTGATTTTTTCATAAAGGAAAGACATCTCCTGTATTTGCAAAGTGATAGCCTTCTTTTTCGAGTGCTATTCTTTCGATATGATCCTTTTGGATTAAAGGATTTGAATGGTTGAAATGAATGAATATTATTTTAGATTTTACTGATATCGATTCATTTCTAAACAAATCGACAGTTTCCTGAATAAAAGGATGAGGGACTTCGGACATAGGTCTCGGTATCTCTCCATCTTTAAAGAAAGTAGCATCAATAAAAGCATAATCTACTTTTTTTACTTCTTCAACTATATGGTTATCCCAGAGAGACCATTTATTAATATCCGGGATAAAAAGAGCCGTTTTGGTGTTGCCAATAATCTTATATCCTACGGTTTCAGAAAATTCGTCCCTATGAGGAACTAAAAAAGGAACGACCTGGATGTTTTTGGTGACTACAATTGTTGAGTCTGCAGTTACGGGGCTTATTTTAATATTATTGAGTGATACCAGTTGTGACCATGGGCCGTTGGTTTCTAAAAACGTTTTCATCTTTGGCATTGCATACACCTGTATATTGTTAGCGCCCATCGCTTCCCTACCCAGATGCATGAGGCCTGTATAATGACCAATATGAGCATGTGTTAGAAATATACCATGAATAATCGAATCGCTTTTTACATGGTTACTTTCCAGAACAGCCAATTGCTCGGGCATATCGGGCGTAGCTTCAAATAAGAATTTCTTACCTTCTTTTTTATCTACTACTCCCAGAGACACAACTAATTCTTTGGTAACAGTACCTTTTTTAATAGCAGTAAACTCTTCTGGATTATTGATATGAGGAAACCCTCCATCCTGTGCAATACCAAGGATAGTGATATATTGTGCTGCATTAATTTGCGGGACAGATTGGTTTTTTACTGCTCCATTTTCTTTTTTACAGGAAATTATTAAAACAGATACTATTAAAAAAAGTAAATTTGAGTTCATTATACTAATTTGTGCTATCAAATCTAACAAGAAATTATGAAAAAGATCTTACTTATAGTTGCAATCTCTTTATTATCCAGCTGTGCAGAACTCCAACAAGTTGTTAATAGCCTCCCTCAGGGAAATGGAGGTTTTGGAGTAAGCAACATTGATATTGCTAACGGGTTACGACAAGCTCTTGATAACGGTATCGATAAGCAGGTAACCAAACTCACCCTGAAAGATGGTTTTTACAGAAATCAGTTGGTTAAAATTTTACTGCCGCAGGAATTACAGAAAGTAGATAAGACCTTACGAGATATTGGGCTTAGTAAATTAGCCGATGAAGGGTTAAAAGTACTTAACAGAGCTGCAGAAGATGCTGTTAAAGAGGCCACACCGATATTTGTAGACGCTGTCAAGCAAATTACATTTACAGATGCCCGTCAGATTCTTGTAGGTAACGATGATGCAGCAACACGGTATCTGAAAAACAAAACAACCAGTGCTCTATATGCAAAATTCAATCCTGTGATCAACCGGTCTTTTTCTAAAGTAGGTGCCGATAAAATATGGTCAAATATTATTAATAAGTACAATACCATACCTCTTACCAATAATGTAAATCCAGATCTTACCGATTATGTTACCCAGGAAGCTCTTAAAGGTGTTTATACCATGATTGCTGTTGAAGAAAAAGAAATCAGAACTAAATTAAGCTCCAGAACAACCGATTTGTTAAGAAAAGTATTTGCTTTACAGGATTGATCATAAATTCGAACGAGTTCTAAGGTTAAACAATAGTGTTTACCTATTGATTTAACATTTATAACAACTTTATGCAATGTTAACTCATTATTAAGAGCCCCTATTTCTATTATCCTGTAATTTTGTACTATCAAATCTAACAGGATAATAGATGTTTGCCTGGTTAAGAAATAAGACTAAATTACAAAGGTTGCAAAGCAGTTATTGCAAACTTATGAAAAATGCCTATAATATGGCTCTTAAGGACAAGGGTAAAAGTGACCTGCTTCATAAAGAGGCTTGTGATATCCTGACAGAAATAAAGAAAATGGAGAGTAATACATCTTCATCTGGTACTTCTCATCTTTGATTAATCATACATGCAATGGATTCTCTGTTAAAACCCTCGGGATTTTCAATATTTACTACATGTCCTGAATCCTTAATCACAAAAAATAAAAACAAATTTTAAAAAATGTTGATTCAACCGAGCAAGATAATTTCTAAACGAAACTACTAATGTAATGTTTTAAAATAGGAAAAAGCATGAACCAAACGGGATCCGTACCAGGAAAAGTATTCTCCATCCACCAGTATAATCCTGGCATCAGGATTAATTCCTTTTAATTCCTCAATATGTTTTTCTGAAAAAGGATAAGGTTCTGATGATAACAGGATTAAATCCAGATCTTCTATCGATCTAAGTTCCTCTTTTGAAACTTCGGGATACCGGTTTTTATAACCAAAAACATTTATAAAACCATTTATTTTTAACAGATGATCTATAAAGGTGTGGCTACCTGCGGCCATCAGAGGATCTTTCCATATTAAATAAGCTACACGTTTTTTGGGATTGACCTTTATAAAATCTGTAAAAGATTCTTTTTCCGCTCTTATTGCTTGAATAAGTGTATTTGCTTTATCTTTTCTTTCAAAAATCTCTCCATATTGTGTTATCATTTCCAAAGCTTCTTGTACAGAAGAAATATCTGAAACATGAACTTGATATTCTTCCTGCAAATACTCCACCATCTCTTTTGTATTTTCTTCTTTATTACATAAGATAATATCCGGATGTAGTGCTTTGATCTTTTTATAATTGACCTTTTTTGTTCCTCCAACAACCGTTTTTTCCTTTCTTATACTAGCTGGATGCACACAAAATTTAGTAACCCCGACAATACTATCCAATAATCCTAATGTAATCAATAGTTCTGTCTGTGAAGGAACTAATGAAACAATACGTTGCGGAACTCTTAAAAGTGTGATTTCCCTACCCAATTGATCAATGTGTGTCATATAACTTTATATTCTATACAAATCATAAAAAAATCATAAATACTTAATAATTAGTTACTTAAAACAGTTTTTCTGCGAAAAAATCCCTATATTGACAGGGATTTTTAACTTAAAACATGGGGCTATGAATTCAGTATTACTAAACATTATCATTTTTGGTATAATGGCATTTTTTGTAGTGTTCATCGCGTATGGACTCTATGGATATGCAAAACAGGTATTTAAAGCAAATAGACGTTAATTCTTCTATTCTTTGAAAGGAAACAAGGGTGCCGATGGTATCCTTGTTTCTTTTTTATGTTGTCTCACTTAAGATCTTTTTCATCTCCTGCTGAAGTTCCAGGGCCTTATTGGCTGCAGCATCTGCATAATCCAAACCATTGGATGCATATATAATTCCTCGGGAAGAATTGATTAATAACCCCACCTGATCATTGAGGCCATACTTACAAACCTCCTGTAAACTTCCTCCCTGTGCACCTACCCCGGGAACCAGCAAAAAACTATCGGGTATAATTTTTCTGATATCGGATAGATATTCGGCCTTTGTGGCACCAACAACATACATCAAATTTTCAGAATTCTTCCACGATTTTGAAGTTTCCAGTACGCGTTTATACAATTCTTTTCCTGCTATATCTTTTGTCTGAAAATCAAAAGCTCCCTGGTTTGAGGTTAATGCAAGTAATATCGTATGTTTATTTTTAAAAGCAAGGAAAGGTTCTACCGAGTCCTTTCCCATATATGGGGCAACTGTCACTGAATCAAATTCAAGGTCTTCAAAAAAAGCTTTGGCATACATGGTACTTGTATTGCCAATATCCCCTCGCTTAGCATCTGCAATGGTAAAGATTTCAGGATACTCTGTGTTTACATATTTTATGGTCTTCTCCAGTGATTTCCATCCTCTTATACCATAAGCTTCATAAAAGGCTGTATTTGGCTTATATCCCACAACAAGATGATGTGTAGCATCAATAATCGTTTTGTTAAATTCAAAAATAGGATCTTCCTTTTCTAATAAATGCTTCGGAATTTTATCGAGATCCACATCCAAACCAATGCACAAAAACGATCTCTTTTTATGTATCTGATCAACAAGCTCTTTAGTTGTCATACTATACTGATAAATTTGTTTTAACCCGGTTTAAAATTACTCTTTCCCTTCGATATACTCCTGAAGGTAACTAAATCTCTTTGTTAATTGTCCTCCTTGAGTTATCCTGGATTTTTCCAGTACCCCATCTTGATCACCGTTAAAAAATGCAGGAATTACATATTCTAAAAACATCTCTCCAAATCCTTCGCTAGCATCTTTTGGTAACTCACAAGGTAGGTTATCAACCGCCATTACCACAATTGCTTTAGCATCTTTATAGTCGATCTCGGTTTCGGTTTCGGGATCATATCCATACATTGGGTCTGCTACTGTTGCCGATCTGATTGTACTCGCTACAGGCCCATCGATATCACAAGAAATATCTGCAACAACTTTGATATTAAAATCTTTGGATTTGGCGTCATTTCTTGTAAAAATAAAAGGAGCACCTTCACCAAAAAAGTGTCCGGCGATGTACATATCAGTAACTTTAGCAAATCGCATAAAATCTCCTACATATTCTTGTGGGTTTTTATAAAAATCACTTTTGTCTAGTGTTTGCCCATCTTTACGTTTATTATATTCCAACACATCAATCTGAACATAAACCGGTACATCAAATGTCTCATTGAGATATGTATCAACCGAAACCTCTTTGATCTTCATAGCATCCAGAATCTCTTTGGCTCCGCCACCCACTTTTCCTTTTCCGGTGAGGGCAATTTTTATGGGGGGTAATTGGATTTTGGATAACTCTGTTTCTAATGACTTCCTATCAGCCAATGTCTCTGCTTTAGGTAACCGAAATGTATCGTACTTAAGCCCCCAGGCTCTAAATCCGTTATAGGTGCCAACAATCCCGGCATATCTGCCAAAACCGATTAATCTGAAACCTCTTTCTCCAACAATCACCTCATGATCATACAATTCGATATTTTTTTCAAGAATAGCTCTCAATAAATCTCTGTTATAAGGTTGCTTCTTGATGGTATGGGAAAAGAAAAAATACTTCTTGTTGGGTATTAAATACTCAATAGGTACTTCTTTCACGCCAAGCAACACATCACAATCAGATACGTCATTGGTTACTGTAAATCCTGCCTCTTGATATGCAAAATCCTTAAAAATTCTAATATCTGAACTTTCTACTGTAAAATGAGCTTCCGTAAACTTAGATGTTACCTTTTTCAAGCCTTCTGGAGAGAAAACAACACGACGATCTGGCGGATTTTTGCGTTCTTTAATAATACCAAACTTGATCATATGGAAATGGTATGTTTTTTGTAGTTTAAAATTGCGGCTAAAGATATGACAATTATGTTTATCTTTGCCCTCTCAATTCTGAATTTCAAATTAGGAATTAAGAATTAAAAAAACGGGGTCGACTGGTTTTGACAGCGAGATGAATAGAATGGTAAGCACGTCGAGCGCTGAGATATAGCTCGTAAATATCATATTTCACTTTTTTAAACGGCGATTCTCAAGAATTTGCCATGGCTGCATAATCCGAATCACAGTAGGATAATGCCTCGGTTCGCTAGGCGGACAAGCTGGCTGTCTTTCAAAAGCCTTGGTTTATGGCAATTGAATTAAAGACACCGTAAAAGTAAACCTAGAAACTATAGGGTCTTGATATAGTTTTGAAACTTAATCGAGAATAAGCGATAGGTTGGCGGTTTTTGGTCTTTCTTATCGTCGAAAACTAAACAAAAACTAAGCGTGTAGAAAGCTATTGTATTCCTTGTTTGGACGAGGGTTCGAATCCCTCCGACTCCACTGAAATCAAACCAATTTCACTTAAAAACCTGTAAATTAATTATTTACAGGTTTTTTAATTTTATTTAATATCATTTGAAATCATATAATATCAAATAAAAGGTGAGCTATTCGGTGAGTCTTTTTAGTATCGAAATTACTCACCTATTTATTTGTAAGTTACTGAAATACTTTGTAATAAAGTAAAAATTTATTTCTTCATTTCGTATATTTATAGCTCTCAAAAAGTACTCACCGATGCAAAATACATTTTCTCTTCTATTTTACCCAAAAGGAAATGATAAAGATAAAAACGGTCTAGTTCCTTTGTATCTTCGAATAACGGTCAATGGGAAGCGAAGTGAGTTGAGTATCAAAAGAAAAATACTTCGTTCCAAGTGGAATACAGAAGCTGGTAAGATGAGAGGTGCCACTACAGAAGTCAGAGCCTTTAATCGGCACTTAGACAATATTAAAGATAGAGTATATAAGATTTACGAAAAGCAATTAGAAGAAAGACGACAGATAACATCGGAGATAATTAAAAATATCTTCTTGGGAAAATCCCAAAAACCTAAAATGCTATTAAAGATATTTCAGGATCATAACGACCAGGTTCAAAAACTCATAGGAAAAGACTTTGCTCGTGGAACTGCAATTCGATATATAACTGCCAGGAAACATGTTGAAGAATATATTCAGAATGAATATCAATTATCCGATATACCAATCAAATTGGTAAATCATAGTTTTATAACAGGGTTTGAGTATTATTTGAAAAGTAAAAGAAATTGTTCTCACAACACCACACTTAAATACATCAACAACTTCAAAAAGATTGTTAGAATAGCATTTGCTAATGAATGGATTGATAAAGATCCTTTTCTAAACTGGAAAGCAAAATTCAAAATAGTAGATAGAGAATTTCTTACTGAACAGGAGATTCAAGATATCATATCGAAAAAGTTCCACACCGAAAGATTGGATCAGGTAAAGGATATTTTTCTTTTTTGCTGCTTTACGGGATTGGCATATGCAGACGTAAAGAAACTATCTCAGGATGATCTTGTTTTAGGGATAGATGGGGAAACCTGGATCAAAATCAACCGTACTAAAACCAAAAGTAGTAGTAATCTACCTATACTCCCAACTGCCAAAATGATCATAAAGAAATACAAAGATCAACCAACCGTATCGAAAGAAAATAAATTGCTTCCGGTCTTGAGCAACCAGAAAATGAATGCCTACCTAAAAGAAATAGCTGATTTATGTGGTATAAATAAAAATCTCACTTTTCATATTGCCAGACATACTTTTGCTACTACAATAACACTTTCTAATGGCGTTCCGATAGAATCTGTTAGTAAAATGCTAGGACATAAATCACTAAGAACCACCCAGCACTATGCCAAAATTTTAGATCAAAAAGTGAGTGAAGACATGCAAATTCTTAAATCTAAAATGAATAAATTTTCTGTTTGATAGAAAATAAAATTACACTTTCTACATAGGTTTTGTATCCCGAACTTTTCTCAAATATTCAGAAAACTTCACCTTCTCTTTTTTATAAAAAGCTTTGGAAAATGCATCTGTAGAATGAAAACCAACTGTGTTGGCAATCGCCTTTAATTTGTAGTTTCTAAAATATTTATCATACTCCAATCTATTGATAATATAGTCAATTCTAAGTTCATTAACTTTATATTTCATTGTAATCGTCTTTTAGATGAATAATGAAAAAGAGGGTGCCACTTCTCACGGGAGCACCCTCTCTCTTTGTTAATTACCATTGAGTAACAAGATTTCGCTAGCTACTACTTCGGTAGTGTACTTCTGGTTACCGTCCTTATCGGTGTAACTTCTTGTTTTCAGTTTACCTACTATGGCAATTTTCTTGCCCTTAGTGGCATACTTTTCGATAATTTCAGCAGTTTTGCCCCAAGCTACTACAGTGTGCCAATTGGTTTCTGTCTGCTTCTCTCCGTCTTTGTCCTTGTAATTCTCATTGGTTGCTAATGACAATCGGGCTACTTTTTTCCCGCTTTCAAGGTTGGTTACTGTAGGGTCATCTCCAAGATTTCCGATTAACTGTACGTGATTTTGAATAGAACTCATAACATTAAAATTTAAAGGATTAAAAAATTGATTTACTTATTGTATCTAGAGCGTTTTCCTTTTTTGATTTTTTGGATAGCCTTCGATATGTTTTTTGATACGATTTCATTGTTCGGATTTTAGATTTACTTCCCGTAGAGCCGTCGCTGTTACCTTTTTTTTGATGCTGGACGATTATCAATATCCGAGGGCGGTAAGGCGTATAAAAAGCGGAGTGAAACGTAACGGCTTTATGTCGTCGTCCGGCAGCGGATATTGTAGTTTTGCGTGCAAAAAAGGTAATAGTGGCGGTTCGGAAGTGAGGGTAAAATGAATGATGAGAAGTTTCCAAACAAACAGAAGGCTGTTCAAAAGGAATAATGGAATTCCGCTTTTTTTACTGCGGATTATTGTATAAGATTTGAGTACTCCGGTTTTTTAAGGATCCGGAGAAACCTTACGTATTATGTCATTTCGTAAACAGCATTGAATAATACTTTATCCAACTTTTCTTGTTGTGAGAAACTCTTTTTAAGTGTATTGTGCAATACCGAATTAAAAGCATTATAGCCTAACCACAAGTTTGGATTTTCATTAAGGATAATTGCTTCACAAGAAAGTTTTTCCAGTACTTCTCGGGACTTTTTAGAAGGATTATCATTCTTGTCACTACACTCATATCTGAATAGCTTCGTTTCTTCAAGGATATCTTTTACAAATGCTTTTGTATCAATGATCTCAACCTCCTTCATTTTTTCAAACTTTAGGATAATGTCATAATACTCATTGCTAACAAAGGCTTTAAATAATCTATCCAAACACGGTAAAATGAGTTCTGTACAATTTCTACTGTGTTTAATGGAAAAAGCTACTTCTGATCTGGCAATATGTAGTCCGTTGGAACAAACTTTTCTGTAAAACCCAAAATGGCCTGATGTCTTTTCTTTCCCATCATACGAATTTTTAAACCGTAACATTGGCAATATAGCATCAGCATCATTTTTGATAGTAAATTGGTTTTTATCCTCGATGATAAAATCTGTGATAAAGGAACGGTCATCTCTATTTACGGTTCGCTTGTGAAATTGAAGTCTTGCATTCACCAGCATTCTTTCAGCCTGCTTAAAGAAGAGTTCATTCGGAATATGGCCGTAACTAGCCGAAACGACATTCACAATTTTACCATTGGATAGAATGATGTTTTCAAGTCCCCTTCTGGAATCTATTCCAGTTAAATCTTTTAAAGGCTTTATTTCCGAAGGAACGAAGATATCGTCCTGTTGTAATCTGTCTAAATACATAACTAACATTTTTTAGGTGAAACATTTAAAAAGAAAAAAGCCTATCCGGGCGGAGTAGGCTTTCTAAAAAGAAATGGGAAATACTAGAGTTCGAACTGAACGATCTGTGCTTCAATTTCTTGCTTACGCTTCTCCAGTGTTTCCTGAAGCTGTGATGTCACTAAGTTGATAAAATTGGTATTCGTAGTCCTGAATTCCAAACCATTGGAATCCCTTAACGTAAATTGACTTGAACCATCGTGGTTGTAATTAAACTTGGTTAGTTCACTTAACTTGCCAACCAATTGCTCCCTGTTATTGGCCAGTCCTCGTAATTTTTCGAAATTCTGGATGCGATCATCCAAGTTTACTGAAGCTTTAGCAGGTTCTTGTTTTTGTGGCTTCTCTTTGGCCTTAACTGCCGTACTGCTAACAGGAACGGACTTCGCCTCTTCTGTTAATTTAGACTTCACATCTTTTTTCTCGGTTGCAATTCCGTTTCTGGTTTTGCCGGTTTGTTTTGCTTTTGTTTCCATTGTAATGAAATTTAGATTAAACAATATTTTGAGCACAACACAAACGGAAGTCAAAATTTTGGAGCGGAAAGGAAACGGAATAAATAGTGAGAGACGAACGGTTTTATGCCGTCCCTTTTCCGACAGAAATTTTGCGAGTTTACCTTAGTGATAAATATTGAGATAATTAACCCGAGTTTCCAAACCATAAGCAATAAGTTTTCCCTTTTTTGTCCAATTCCAAACGGTGCTAAGGTCTACTTTGAGTAACTCCGCAACTTCGTTTCTGGTCATATACTCAGTAGGTTCTTTGGGTTGGAAGTCCTTTTGTAAGGTCTCAAATTGTTTTTTGATCTCCTTAGTAATACCCTCTTGTAGCTCTTCGGGTGTTATTTGTATAAATTGTATGTTTCTCTTTACAGCAAAATTCCCTTTATGAATTTGTTGTTGTGCTAATTTCATTAAGGTTAACATTATTTCTTTTTCAGTATATGCTAAATGTTTTTGCATCCATTTTTGAGGGTTTTCTTGATATTCTTGATAAATTTCTAGTATTGTCATAATTGTTATTTATTCCCATAAAGTGATTGTAGGCGAATAGTTTGCATCACTTCATCATCGTTTTTACTATTATTTAAAGCATACTTATTTAACCCTTCTATTATGGTTTCAAAGAATATTATTACGATATCATGTTCTTTAAACTTCTTAATCCATTTCTGTTGATTTTTCTTTGAGATTCCGAAAAAATTGCTTGCGTAATAGTCTTTCGTTTTGCTCTACCTTTTAACGCTTCTTTTTTGTTGAGATCAGAACCTTCACCATTTACAATTACACTTTTCTGTCCCGTTTTGTTTGTCCCAATTTCGGCTAATGTATTAAAACCGAAAAAAAGACTCCTGCATATGCATAAGGTGAGTAAGTAATTTTAAAATGTAGGATTGAGATTTTTGATATGTTTTTATAGTTTATGGAGAAAGAATACTGAATTTATAACTAAACTCTTTCTAAAAAATGCCTTACTTTTTTGAAACCTATCCTGTTAAAAAGTACTATCGTTTTGTTAATTAACAGTCTAATATGATGTTTTAAACTCAGTAATACTTCATTATAAATTACTGAAAAACAGAATTTTAAATACATTATTCATTATGTAATATATAATTCCACAACATAACTATGGTTTAGCCGCAATATAAATTTCTAAAATAATATCTATATTTGATTATGGTCAATAAATTGATACTCAATCAATTTCATTAGCCTTATATTCTATTCTATTTTTCTACTCAAAGTAAAAATGTGAGTTGGAGAAGCGTAGCTTTGACCAAAGCATTATACTCAACAGTTTTACTCCTTTTATATTCTAAAACTTATATACTGTGAAAACATCTCTTAAAACCGGATGGTATGTCCTTTATGTAAAGTCAAGCCATGAGAAAAAAGTTCATCAATTATTACAAGATAACCATCTAGATTCTTTTTTACCATTGGTTAAAACTATACGTCAATGGAGTGACCGAAAGAAAATAATTTATAAACCCCTTTTTCCTTCCTATGTTTTTGTGAATATTAATTCCTCTTTAGATTTTCACAAAGCCTGTTCTGTAAAAGGAGCTTGTTCTTACATACGTTTAGGCAAAGATTATGCATTGGCAACTGAAACAGAAATTAGACGAATTAAACTTTTATTGGGTCAACCTGACATTTTAGGCATAGAGACTAATGTAAAACTTCCAAAAGTTGGAGAGATTAAAACTATAACTTATGGAGTTTTGAGCGGTTTAGAATGTAAAGTTTTTAAAGTGAACAATTTTAGCAAAATAGTAGTTCAAATAGAGTCTCTAAAACAGAATATAATAGCTATCGTTCCCTCTTATTATTTTGAATAGAAAAATTCTATTTAACAAATTCAAACCTCTTTTGATATACCTTAGATTACAACTATCTGGAAGTTTAGATTTTAAAAAGCCAGAGAATCCCCTTATTTTCAGTTTAGGAATCAAAAAATACATTTTATGGCACTAGTATACCATAGCTTGCTAATATATAGGGGAAAACAAGGTAATTCTAGCATCACATCCCATAATGTATTCTAAAGAAAAGAAAATGATTTTCGATTCTATTTTATCAACATCTTTTATAAATCATTTGGAATTAGTTGACTCTGTACGTAACCAACTATCACCATTGATAAAAAAAGCGGGGATCCTGGTTGGCGAAGCATTTCTAAGAGGGGGCAAAGTAATATTAATTGGCAACGGTGGAAGCGCTGCTGATGCTCAACATATTGCTGCAGAATTTACCGGTAGGTTCGTTACCGAACGTACTCCTCTTCCGGCTATTGCCTTAACAACAAATTCCTCTGCAATAACGGCCATAGCAAATGATTATGGATACGACCAAGTGTTTTCCAGACAAATAAGGGCAATTGGTAATAAGGGAGATATCTTGATTGCTATTTCCACAAGCGGTAATAGCCCCAATATTATTAACGCGGTATACAGTGCTAATTCCCAGGGATTGACGAGCATTTGTTTAACAGGAAAGAATGGTGGGGATTTGAAAAATATATGTGGAATAAGTATAGTTGTTCCAAGTGAGGTCACAGCTCGAATACAGGAAATGCATATTCTTATCGGTCATATATTCTGCGAATATATTGACTCACTTTATTTAAACAGTTATGATTCACTTAAATGAACAATTGCAAAAAAAGCTTTTTAATAAAAGGAGCATTAAAGAACGTGTAAATGAATGGAAAAAGTGTGATATGAAGATCGTATTCACCAATGGCTGTTTTGATCTCTTACACCTTGGGCATTTAGTTTATTTAATGGAAGCTGCAGATTTAGGTGATAAACTTATTATTGGGCTTAACTCGGACACTTCCGTAAAAAGATTAAAAGGCCAAAATAGACCAGTTAATAATCAAAAAGAACGAGTCATGTTTTTGTCCAGTTTGTTTTATGTTGATGCAGTATGTGTCTTTGAGGAGAATACACCTATTAAACTTATAAAGAAAATTAAACCTGACGTTCTTGTTAAGGGAGGTGATTATATGCAAAAAGAAATCATTGGTCATGAAATAGTTTCAGATTATGGGGGTGTTATAAAAATCTTAAATTTCCAGAAAGATTATTCAACAACTTCACTGATCGCTCGGATCAAAAATATTTCCTAATGAGTAAAAAAGCTTTGTTTCTTGATAGGGATGGGGTAATTAACCTGGACAAAGGCTATGTTCATAGAATTGAAGATTTTGAATTTATAAGTGGAATATTTCGAGTATGCCAGAGTTTACAAACTCTCGGATTTTTGATTTTTATTGTTACCAATCAATCAGGTATAGAAAGGAATTTTTTCAGTAAGAAAGACTATTTCAAAGTTACTAATTGGATGTTAGCTAAATTTAAGGAAAATAACATCAATATTACCAAAGTCTATTTTTGTCCATCACATCCTTGCACAAATTGCCCTAGACGAAAACCAAATCCCGGTATGATACTAGAAGCTAAAGTAGAATTTGATTTAGACTTGACACAATCAATTTTAATAGGCGATAAATCATCAGATATTTTAGCCGCCGAACGGGCTGGTATAAAACATTCTATTCTGATCGAAAGCAACGGAGAGATTAGTCTGGAACATCTTCTATCATTAATTCAATAAGACTTTATTGTTGAACTTTAGTTTGATCTTTATTCTAGTATGAACTATTCGGAAGTTTTGTTTTATGCTGAAAATAAAATCCTCTCAAAGGAAAAACTTGAATCGTATGTTAGCGGTCTACCCGTTCATATGCGAAACAGAATAGCCAAATTCCGGTATAAAGAAGATACTCAGAATTTCGTCATAGGTAAAATTCTCTTATCCCAAACTTTAGATTTCTTTGGCCTAGACCTTAAACTTAATTCGATAAAATACAATAAACATAATCGCCCATATTTTGAATCTCAATTTGACTTCAATATTTCACATTCCGGAAATCTAGTAGTGTGCATAGCCAGTGAAAAACATAAAGTTGGTATTGACGTTGAGGCAATTTACAAAATTGACATTGATTATTACAAAAACATTTTCAGTCCTAAAGTATGGAATGTGATAATTCAATCAGAAAAAAGCTTAGAGTGTTTTTATTATTACTGGACAAATCATGAAGCAGTTCTGAAAGCCCAAGGAAGTGGATTGCCGGACGTCCATGAAATTATTTACCAGAATTCAGAAATAACATACTTCAAGAAAATCTGCTGGTTTACGAAAGAAATTTTTCTAAGACCTGGATATCAGTGTCATATCGCCTCCAATGTAAGTAACATAAATCTGCTGAAAAGATTTATCGAGATATAACTTTGAATTAAATCATCCCTATTGGGGAATTGAATTCTTAAAGACAAAAGAACAAATGATACAACTGTCAAATACTCAAAAATCAATCCTAATTACTCAAGAGATACACCCAGGAAGTGCTTTGTTTAATGTTGGAGGGTTTGCCGATATAAGAGAAGAAATTTGCTATAACAATCTTCAGAAGGCTATCCTTCAATGTCTTTATTCAGCAGATATTTTGAATTTAGGGATGGAATTTATGAATACTTTGATTACGAATAGATCCTTAATTAAGATTGATTTTGCATTTGAAGATTTAATTAGGAAACCTAATGCCTATGATCATGTTCATGATTGGATAAAAGAGGATTTTTTAATTTCAATATTAGAAGATTCCTCATTAATTAAAATAAGACTTTATAGATGTTCGAACAAGCGATTCGTATGGTATACCAAAACACATCATTTACTTTTTGATGGTTACTCCATGTCCTTATTTTTTAATAATGTTTTTCAAATTTACGAGCGGTTAAAAAAAAACAATCATCAAGACTTTGAATTGCAAAACTATTCATATCAAGATTACATAATTGAGAATGATGAATATAAAAATACTAAGCGATATATAACAGATAGAACTTTTTGGAATAACCACCTCAAAAATCGTATTAATACCAAGACCTTCTCTTCATTGATAAGCCAAAATCATAAGAATTCAATAAAATCAAATAGATTAATATTTAAACTAAAACCCTCTCTAATAACAGACCTAAAAGCCTTGTGTAAGGAGAACAATGTTACATTATATCATTATTTTCTTGCAGTTTTCAAAATTTTAACCAAGGTCTATGGCAATGATGGATCAATTATTGGGTTACCGTTGTTTAATAGAAATAACAGAAGACATAAAAAAACGTTTGGGCCATTTGTCAACATCATACCCTTTCAAATAATCCCAGAAAATTCCTGGCAGTTTAAAAATCTTCTTAATGAAATTAAACATCAATTAAGAGAATGCTATAAGCATAAAGAATATCCATTAGTAGATATTTTAAAGGATCAAAATAGTCCTGGTAATCTATATAATTTTTACTTCAGTTATCAAAAAAATACATATAAAACAGTGCATGACCTGGATTTTACCATAAATTATTTACACGGTGGGGAGCAACAAGAAGATATAGTTTTTCATCTATTAGAATATGATGATAATGATGGTATGAGATTAATTATTGATTACAAAACGGATTTGTTTGAAACTGAAATTATATCAGATATCTTCACCCGATACGAAGAATTGTTAGTTGATTGTCAAAAAAAATTAAACATCAGCATTGAAAAAATTCTTAAAGAATGCTCGGATCTTACTTTCAAAACACTAAAGCTATTTTGTTCGAACAAGGAGCCTTCTATAAGTAAAAAATCATTCATAAGTCTATTTGAAGATCATGTCACTAAATCAGGATCTGGCCATCTTCTTTTCGAAAATGAAAAGTTTAGTTATTCGGAGATCAATAAATACGCTAACAAATTCGCGTATTTTTTAATAGAGAAAGGTGTTAGGAAGAATGATTTAATAGGAATTCACTCAAATCGTAATCAATGGACAGTTGTAGTACTCTTGGGTATATTAAAGTCTGGGGCCGCATATGTTCCGATCGATATTAATTATCCTAATGAACGTGTAGATTACATTATTAAGGACAGTAGTTGCAAATTAGTTGTAGATGATTCTTCTATAAAAGAATACTTAACATTAATTAGTAAATTAGATGATAGTAATCCTCAAATAATAATAAAAGCTTCCGATTTAGCATCTGTGATTTATACATCGGGATCTACAGGACTTCCTAAAGGAGTATTAATCGAACACGGGAGCTTATCTTCATTTATTCAATGGTGCAAAACAGAATTTTATAGTTCCGCTTATAAGATAGTATTTGCAACCACTTCAATCAGCTTTGACCTTTCTGTATTTGAAATTTTTTTCACTTTAGTCAGTGGGAAAAATTTATTACTTCTAGATAATGCACTTTCTATAGGTGAAAACTTACTCAGATTTAAAGGAATACTACTAAACACAGTGCCTAGTGTTGTAACGACAATGTTAGATAATCAAGAAGATTTTAAGAATGTTACTGTTCTCAATTTGGCTGGGGAAGCAATTCCAAAACGGTTTTTAAACGATTTAAATTTTAGAGATAGTGAAATTAGAAATCTATATGGTCCAACAGAGGATACAACTTATAGCACATGTTATAGGCTAGGTAGTGGTAAAAAAATATTAATCGGCCGTCCTATCAGCAATACGGAGGTTTATATAGTTGGTCCTGGAGATATGTTGCAGCCCATCGGCGCGGTGGGTGAGATATGTCTGGCCGGTGCCGGTCTGGCAAGGGGGTACTTGAATCGCGAGGACCTGACCCATGAGAAGTTTGTTGCAAATCCTTTCCGCAAGGATGAGCGGATGTACCGTACAGGGGATCTGGGGCGCTGGCTCTCCGATGGCAACATCGAGTTTTTAGGACGAATGGACGACCAGGTGAAGATACGTGGCTACCGTATCGAACTCAGAGAGATCGAACACGTGCTGTTAAAACACCCCGATGTAGCCGCGGCGGT
>CANMDW010000006.1 GCA_947496705.1 uncultured Aquimarina sp.
TGGGAGTATGGGAGTATGGGAGTATGGGAGTATGGGAGTATGGGAGTATGGGAGTATGGGAGTATGGGAGTATGGGAGTATGGGAAAGTAAAAAACTAGTCGATATATTCAACTTCTTTACGAACTCATCTCTCAAAAACTCACCCGCTCAAAGACTCATCCCTCACTACTATTAATGACATCAAAATATACAATAATATCACACAAGGAATTGCTATAAACTTCAATAGTATAATCAGGGCTATAGTGAACAACAAAAATATATAGCGAACTTTATTCTCGGCAAAGCCCCAGGTTTTAAATTTTAAAGCAAACAAACGAATTTCGGCATTTAACAAGTAACAACTCACCAGGGTTAAACCAATCAAAAACCAACGATTGTGTATAATTGCTATAATCCAGTTTTCTGGTTGAAATTTGAGGATTAATGGCAAACTGATAATCAACAGCGTGTTGGCAGGCGTTGGTAACCCAATAAACGAAGTCGATTGACGCGTATCGATATTAAACTTAGCTAGCCTATATGCAGAAGCTAGTGTTATTAATAATCCCAATAACGATACATAAGATAAATCAAAGCTTGCAAGAACTTGATCAAAGTTCCATGAGCCAGGCACTACATAAAACGGTTTTCCAAACACTTGTGACAGCAATTGATACATCACTATCCCAGGCACTACACCACTGGTAACCATATCTGCCAAAGAATCCAACTGTAACCCGAATTCGCTTTGCACTTTTAATATTCTCGCCGCAAAACCATCAAAAAAATCAAATCCTATACCCAACATTACAAACAATGCTGTTAACTCCAGATGCCCTTGCACGGCAAAAAGAACCGCAATACACCCACAGAAAAGATTAAGAAGTGTTATGATATTCGGAATTTGCTTTTTAAGCCACATATATTTTGATTTTTTGTAAAAATAGTAAACTATTTTGGTCAGAATAAGTTTGTATGTTAATATAGATTTAAAATAAGAAATGATTATCCGTAATTATGCCAGTAGTAATTTCATAATATAGAAAATTCAGTTACTCCCTTTAGGCCTGTCTACTGCCAGGTAGAGTTAGGAGTGTATAACTGAATTTTCAGCATTTTCTTTTTACCCCCTCTAAAGCCCGCCTGAATGACATAGTCGGGCAGGGGTGAAGAAAATGCCTGAAGCTTTTTACTGGCATAATTGCGGATATGCGTAAAATAAGAAAGCATATACTCAACAAAAAAGAAGTATTCAATTATATGGTTTGTAACTAAATAAGTTTAATTTCGTTATCAATATGGTGTCTATTTCTAATATGAAGAACATTCTGTTAGCCGTACTATCCGGATTACTACTCGCTGTAAGTTGGCCAACCTATGGTTTTCCATTGTTTCTATTCTTTGCATTCGTTCCGCTTCTGATTACAGAACACAATATTCGAAAAAACAAATACAGCAAAAGCCAGGTTTTTGGCCTTACCTATCTTGCATTTTTTATGTGGAATATCATTACTACCGGGTGGCTTTATAATTCTACCGCTTTCGGAATGTGGTTTGCCGTTATTGTAAATACCCTTGTGATGACCTTGGTGTTTTTAATCTATCATCTTGTTGCCAAAAGAACCACCTTTACCATCAGCACCATATTCCTGGTCTGTTTTTGGATGAGTTTTGAATATCTTCACTTACGATGGGAATTTTCCTGGCCCTGGCTGAACTTAGGAAATGGATTTGCCAGTTTTACCTCCTGGATACAATGGTATGAATATACAGGAACCTTTGGTGGCACGCTCTGGGTCTGGATTGTAAATATAGGTACTTTTAAAAGTGTTTTGCTATTTCTGAAATATAAAGACAAAACCATTCTATATAAAGCAGCGTTGCAAAACGGACTCATTATTATTATACCCATTATCATTTCGGTACTTATATTAAAAACCTATAAAGAGGATGGTGAGGATATTGAAGTAGTGATTTTACAACCCAACATTAATCCATACACAGAAAAATATAATATTAACGATACCCGTATTGGCATCTTATTAGATTCTCTTACAAAAACCCAAATCACTTCAACTACAGATTTTGTTATTGCTCCCGAAACCGTTTTTGCCGATAGTAACAGGCTACCGAATTTCTTAAACTCTACTGCTATAAAAACCGCTTCGAAAATAGTTGAAGCCTACCCCAATACAAACTTTTTATCAGGAATTTCATTAATTGATGTATTTAATGATCCTTCAAGAATACGAACTCAAACCAATATCCATAAAGGAAATGTGTTTTATGATGATTATAATTCTGCATTTTTTGTTCGCCCCGATAAAAGTAGTGAATTATACCATAAAAGCAGATTGGTGGTAGGTATAGAAAATTTTCCTTATCAAAGTGTCTTAAAGCCGATTCTGGGAGATGTTATGATCGATCTTGGCGGTACCGTTGCCAAAAAAACTACCCAGGATGATCGTGAGGTATTTTTTACCAAAGACAGTATTGGTGTAGGAACTATGATTTGTTATGAAAGTGTATATGGTGAATTTGCTACCGGATATATAAGAAACAAGGCCGATTTTCTCGCAGTAATCACCAATGATGCCTGGTGGGGAAATACCCAGGGACATAAACAACATCTATCGTATGCAAAACTAAGAGCCATAGAAACCCGTAGAAGTATCGCCCGAAGTGCCAACACAGGAATCTCTGCCATTATCGATCAAACCGGAAACATAGTTTCCTCTTTGGGCTATGAAAAACAAGGAACATTAAAAGGAACCCTTAAAACAAATGACAAGATTACTTTTTATGTCAAGGCGGGAAATTATATCGCTCGGGTAGCCATTTTTCTTTCGGTATTTATCTTCCTGTTTTCAATTACCAGAAGGAAAAAGAAAATAGGGTAAACATACTCTAACCCATATACACAAATTTTAACCCTGCAACTAGAATTTTTAACAACTGCCTTTAAAATTTTAACTCTGCAGGTTGAATGTTTCACTCCTGGGGTAGAACCGTGGGTCTTTTTTACCCTCTGACGGGCCTTTGTGATGGAAATTTTAACCCGGCTCCTTGAAATTTCAGCTTCGTTTGTTAAAATTTTAAGCCTACAGGTTGAATGTTTCACCCCTGGAGTAGAACCGTGGGCCTTTTTTACCCTCTGACGGGCCTTTGTGATAGAAATTTCAACCCGGCTCCTTGAAATTTCAGCTTTATTTGTTAAAATTTTAGCCTCATGACCTGAATTTTTAACAACTGACTTTAAAATTTTAAGCCTACAGGTTGAATGTTTCACCCCTGGAGTAGAACCGTGGGCCTTTTTTACCCTCTGACGGGCCTTTGTGATGGAAATTTTAACCCGGCTCCTTGAAATTTCAGCTTTATTTGTTAAAATTTTAAGCCTGCAAGTCGAAATTTGGGTCTTTGCTACCTAACCCAGGACCTTTTTAACCTGCCGGAAGCGGTTTCCATATATTTAAATTACTAAATACACGCTTAAACTTTGCTTCTTTACAACTCAGAAACTCTATAACTTTACTTTTTTGTTCCGACAACTTTGTACCTTTGCAGCTTTAGAAAAAAACAGTGAATTACGTATCAGTAGAAAATATTGCAAAGGCATTTGGAGAACGTATCCTCTTTAAAAATATCTCTTTTGGGATTAATGAGGGGCAAAAAATAGGTTTTGTAGCCAAAAACGGAACGGGAAAGACATCCCTTCTGGACATCATTGCCGGTGATGAAGCCCCCGATGAAGGACAAGTGGTATATCGCAAGAACCTAAAAGTTGCATTTTTGCCTCAGGAGCCCAACCTGGATCCTAATCTTACCATTGAGCAAACAATTTTTGCTTCAGATAATCAAATCCTTCAGGTAATTAACGCATATGAAAAAGCTTTACAAAATCCCGATGATTCTGAAGCATATCAAAAGGCTTTTGAACAAATGGATGCCATAAATGCCTGGGATTTTGAAACACAATACAAACAAATACTCTTCAAACTTAAATTAGAAGATCTAAGTAAAAAAGTAGACGAATTATCTGGTGGACAAAAGAAAAGACTCGCCCTGGCCAACATTTTATTAAGTAAGCCCGATTTATTATACCTGGATGAACCCACCAACCATTTGGATCTGGAAATGATCGAATGGCTCGAAGAATATTTTGCTAAGGAAAACTTTACATTATTTATGGTTACTCATGACCGTTATTTCCTTGAAAATGTTTGTAATGAGATCGTAGAGTTAGAAAATGGTCAATTATATAGCTACAAAGGTAATTATGGATATTACCTGAATAATAAAGAAGCCAGAATCGCCAATGAACAAACGGCAACAGATAAAGCTAAACAATTGTACAAAAAAGAGCTGGACTGGATGCGGCGCCAACCTAAAGCGCGTACTACCAAATCCAAATCCAGGATTGATGATTTCTCTGAAATCAAAGAACGTGCTCATAAACGTCGTAATGATCATAAAATCCAGCTGGAGATCAATATGGAACGTATGGGTAGTAAGATCCTCGAGCTTCATAAGATTTCCAAGCGTTTTGATGAGCTGATCCTGCTGGATAAATTTGAATACGTTTTCAAAAAAGGAGAACGTATCGGGATTATCGGCAAGAATGGAACAGGAAAATCTACTTTGCTGAATATGATTACCGGAGGCGTTACTCCCGACCAGGGTAAAATCGTTATTGGTGACACTATAAAATTTGGATATTATACGCAAAGAGGAATCACCATCAAAGAAGGGCAAAAAGTTATTGAGGTCATTCGCGAATTTGGGGATTATATTCCGTTGAAAAAAGGAAGGCAAATCTCTGCACAGCAATTATTAGAACGCTTTTTGTTTGACCGTAAAAAGCAATATGACTTTGTAGAAAAACTGAGTGGAGGTGAGCGAAAACGGCTCTATCTATGCACCGTATTGATCCAAAATCCCAATTTTCTGATTCTGGATGAACCTACTAATGATCTGGATATTGTTACTCTCAATGTACTAGAGAATTTCTTATTAGATTTTCCCGGTTGTTTGATTGTGGTCTCCCATGATCGCTATTTTATGGATAAAATCGTTGATCACTTATTCGTATTCAGAGGGAATGGGGCTATTCAGGATTTTCCTGGTAATTATACCGATTACCGTATCTATGAAAATAGCAGTACACCCGAAGTTTCTATAACTGAAAACCTGGAACCGAAGGCAAAGAAAACCTGGAAAAAAGATCCTAAAGCCGGGCTCTCCTACAACGAACAAAAAGAATTCAACCGAATCGAGCGTGACCTGAAGAAATTAGAACTTCAGAAAAAAGAAATAGAAACCTTGTTTGCTGAAGAGCATATGGATGGGGAAAAGATTAATGAGGAATCTCAAAAACTTCAAAAAATCATTGAACAAATTGAAGAAAATGAAATGCGCTGGTTTGAGCTTTCTGAAAAGATAATTTCCTAAATCTTCAAGATTTTAAAACCCCTGAAGGTTTATAACTTGAGCTGAAAAATGATTTTTAGGCTAATAAAGCACCTTAAATTCTTATCTAAATCCACCAATCAGCATGGCGTGCATTCGCCTTTTGTGTATGATCTGGTTACAAAATGCTTCTATGACAAAGAAAAAAAAGCTTCTTATACATCGATTAAATCTTTATTAAAAAAATCGGGTGGTAAAAAAATTACTAATTATAAAACTGCCAAACTTTTAAATCGTTTATCTTCTTATTTTAATTATAAAAAAGGGTTGGTATTGGGAAATCCTTCTGATGTCATTATACAGATTTTGTCTATAGGCAATCACATAGCAATGGATACTTCTATCCAAAACAATACTACGTATGACCTAATCTACCTGGATGCATTGCAACATCAATCTGATATAGCATCATTGTCCTCTGTTATTCATAATGATAGTGTTTTAATATTCAATTCGATACACCGGTCTGAAGCCAGTGCCACAGTTTGGAAAAAGATAAAAAATGATCCTGCCGTAAAAGTTACCATCGATACATTTGGGTTGGGCTTTGTTTTTTTTAGAAAAGAACAAGCTACAGAACATTTTATGATAAGGATTTAAAAGGCCCGAAGGTAATGAGATACCTTCAGGCCAGAGAACATATCAATTAGAAACCAAAAAAGAGTAAGAAAGTGTATAATTTATTTCATAAGATACTATCTAAACATCCTTACAAACAGACCTTTACGCTTGTAATATTGTAATTCTTTTAAATCTACAGGCTTTTTTACTTCAGCCAGGCATATATCCTCAATATATTCATCATAGGTCATTCCTTTTTCTTCCAGAAACCCTATAAAATACTTTTCGGCAACTTCAACTCCCATAGCCTTCTCTATCGATAGGATTTTTTTATAAAGATGGTCTATTTTCTCTATAGTGGTTCTTGGCGGGGCCTTTCTTCTTGCAAAAAAAGAAGCTATTTGCCCCTCTTCGTCCAGTTTAACCTCAAAATCGGTGATCACCCAATAAAACCTCCCGTCTTTTGCCAGATTTTTTACAACGGCATGAATGTTTTTCTTTGCCTGTAACCGCTGCCACAACCATTTGAAAATAACCTTGGGCATATCTGGATGTCGAATAACATTATGAGGCTGACCGATCAATTCATGCTCTTCATATCCACATATTTCCATAAAATAATCATTCGCATATTCAATAATCCCCTTGGGATCTGTTTTACTCATAATAGTTTGTTTCGGATCTAAGATGATTTCTGCATTGATAGGTTCGGGTCGTTTTAATGTTTTCATATTTATTTTGTTAGTTAATAATTTGGAGCAAAACTAATTCTAACGTGAAACACGAAAAATGACTAAAATCATAGTATTAACAAGAGAATATATAGGATTGAAGTTTTAACTTAGAATTAACCAACTGTGGTTAAAAAGTAAACGCCGAAAATTCAGATACTCACTCCTCCAGACTAATTAAGACTACAACTTAATTTAAGCCTATAAAATCATGCTGTCTTTCCTCAGGTAGATGCTCTATGATATATTCATCAAACCTCTTGCCTTTTTCATTCAGAAAATTCACTAAATATTTATCCGAAACCTCAACTCCCATCGATCTTTCAATTAATATCAATTTTTTATACAGTTCTTTTATCGCTATTGATTTATCCTTGGGAAGTACCCTGCTTTTTGCAAAAAAAGAAGCTATTCTTCCCGATGAATCAAATTCTGGTTTAATTTCTGTGATCGTCCAGTAATATTTTCCATTACTTGTTACATTTTTTAGCAGTGTTCGAATACTTTTACCACTTTGCAGTTGAATCCAGATTCTTCTAACAACTACCTTTGGCATATCTGGATGGCGTGTGATAATCTCGTTTTTCCCTACAATCTCCCGAAGCCCATATCCACTTACTTTTACAAAGTAGTTATTCACATATTTAATGCATCCGCTGGAATCTGTTTTCATAATGATCAAAGTTTTTCCAACATCTAAAATAATTTCCTGATCAATTAATGAGCTCATAACAAAAGGATTAATGTTTTTTATCTGTACACTTTTTAGTGAACTCATCTTGAGTAGTGGTCTTAAGCCGGTCCCGATAGCTTTTGTGGCATAATGAAGTTTTTTTTCAACATAGCCATAACTGAGTTGAAAAAATAGTAAAATCTGTCTACAGCCATCCTGTCTGATAATTAGACAGGGTAGATTAGAGTACAACCCGACTGTATCCGGTCGGGCAGGAATGTAAGTTTTGCAGACAAAAGCAACCCTCAAGATGAATTTACTAAATGTATCGATAATGAATCCCTGAAAAAATGATAAAAGTCATCTTTTTAATCTTACAAAGATGTTGTATTCTTAATAAACTAAAGGAGGCAGAACCTGCCTGGATCGGCTTCGGAGAATTCTATAGATTAAACCCGAATCATGTAATAGAAAATCCCCGCCTGCAGATACCTTGAAACTACTTCAAAACGAAGTTAAAATGTAATTCGGGTTAAACATATCTTTAGGGCATTGTAACAACCTTTTATCTATAGCGTCATATTATCTAAAGTTGTATATTGTCTCAAATGATAAATTATTCTTCAAATTGTCTTAATATGACAGCACCAACAATAACTGCATTTTTCTGTTTGATTTTAAGTCCGATTTCTTGTGAAGAGAAGATAACCATAGATGCTCATCAGATCTATTTTATTCAAAATGGTGAAGTAAAAACAGGTAGTGGTTATGAATATACAGTAACACTCAAAAAACAAGAATTTGCTATTCAGTTTTTTAATAAAGAATACGATTTGGAGAATGAGGTGTTATATGCGGCTCAGATAGTTGCTTTAAGCTCAAAAGAAGAATTAGACGCAATCCAAGTTGGAATGCAAAAATCTGAAACTGCTTGTTTTGCTCCAGGCACAGGCATAGCTGCCGAAAGGGATGGATACTCGTCACTAATAATAAACCCCACAGCACATCATTATCTTACCTATAAGGCAAATGAAATTAATAGAGTTAGGAAAGTTGGAGAAAAGAATGGGGTACACAAGCTAGTATTTGATGTTAAAGCGATTACTTATAATAAAGTAGAAACCAAAGTAAGTGCTGCTAAAATAAACACTATTTATTTGGCTATCCTAATTGACCGAAATCTAGATGGAATCATAAATAAAGAAGATCTTACAAAAGTGATGCTATCACTAAGATAAAAATAAGAATATATCCTATGGAAAATGTAATAGAGATCAGAGGAATTGTTAGAAATTTTCAACTCGGTCAGGAAACCGTTTATGTATTAAAAGGTATCGATCTGGATATCCCGAGGGGTGAATATGTAGCGATCATGGGCCCTTCTGGATCTGGAAAATCTACTTTGATGAATCTTCTGGGATGTTTGGATACACCAACCTCGGGCACCTACAACCTTAACGGAAATGATGTAAGTAAAATGACCGATAATGAGTTGGCAGAAATTAGAAATCGCGAAATCGGATTTGTTTTTCAAACCTTTAATTTACTGCCCAGAACAACGGCACTGGATAATGTAGCTTTACCAATGATCTATGCCGGAACTTCTAAAAAAGACCGAATCGCCCGTGCCGAAGAAGTACTTACCAATGTGGGTCTGGCCGATCGTATGGATCATAAACCAAATCAACTGTCTGGTGGACAGCGACAACGTGTTGCGGTAGGTCGTGCTTTGGTCAACAAACCTTCGATCATTCTTGCCGATGAGCCAACAGGAAATCTGGATTCTAAAACTTCTATAGAAATCATGAATTTATTTGATGAAATCCATGCTGCAGGAAATACAGTAATTGTGGTCACCCACGAAGAAGAAGTTGCGGCCCGTGCTCATAGGGTAATTCGTTTACGCGATGGGATGATCGAGAGTGATCAAAAGAATACATAGTTTTTAATAATGATATTTAGCCCAATTCGTTCTTAAGCATAAGAAACCAGACTTTATCTATCGTCTGCCCAATGAATCTTCAAATCTACAAAACTGCATTATAAATGTCCTGGCTCTAGATGCTGGTTATCTTGGTTCCTTATCAAAAATTCGTATTTTGGCTACACATTTTTAACCAAAATTTATGCAACCCATACATATACTACTCTTAATTGCTATTTATTTTGGCATTCTTTTATTGATCTCTTACTTCACCGGAAAAAATGCTGGAAATGATGCTTTTTTTAAGGCCAACCGGCAATCTCGGTGGTATGTAGTTGCATTTGGAATGATTGGCGCTTCGCTGAGCGGTGTTACTTTTATTTCGGTGCCAGGATGGGTTGAAGCCTCACAGTTTAGCTATATGCAGGTGGTGTTTGGGTATTTGGCAGGATATTTTATAATAGCCTACGTATTAATGCCCATCTATTATAAACTGAATGTTACCTCAATATATCAGTATTTAGAACAAAGATTTGGTATTGTAAGTTATAAAACGGGAGCCTTTTTCTTCTTTATCTCAAGAGTCTTAGGAGCTTCTTTCAGGCTATATCTGGTTGCCATTGTACTGCAACAATATATTTTTGATGAATGGAAAATACCTTTCGAAATTACTGTAATACTTTCTATACTATTAATTTGGATATATACCTATAGAGGAGGAATTAAAACCATTGTCTGGACCGATACCTTACAAACGTTATTTATGTTATTGGCGGTTGGTATGGCTATTTATTATATTAATGACCAAATTGGATGGTCTTTTTCAGAGCTTCTGGCCTCTGAAGAATTAAAAAGTTATAATAAAATATTTTTCCTGGATAATTTTCTGGCGAAAAACCATTTCTTTAAATCTTTTATAGGAGGTATGTTTATTACTATCTGTATGACCGGATTAGATCAGGATATGATGCAAAAAAATCTTACCTGTCGTAATATAAAAGAAGCTCAAAAAAATATGGTTTCTTTTAGTCTGGTGCTCATTGTAGTTAACTTTATTTTTCTTCTTCTTGGCGCTTTGTTATTTATTTATGCCGAACGATTTGGAATTAGTATTCCCGCAATGGATGGTAAAGCAAAAACCGATTTATTGTTTCCGGAAATAGCAATACAAGGAGAATTAGGTATTGTATTAGCCATTTCATTCATTCTTGGATTGGTCGCAGCTGCGTATAGTAGTGCCGATAGTGCTTTAACTTCTCTTACCACTTCTTTTTGTGTAGATTTTTTGAATATTGAAAAAAAGAACAAAGAACATCAAACAGTAATTCGTAAAAAGACACATATAGGGATGAGTATTTTACTGATACTTGTTATTATCGTTTTTAAGCATGTCCTCACAGAAAATGTAATAAGCAATCTATTAACGGTAGCTACATACACTTATGGACCATTATTGGGCTTATTTGCCTTCGGGATTTTTACTAAGTATAAAATACACGATACATATACCTGGATAGTAGCATTAGCTTCGGTGCTTATTATAATCGGAATATCTAAAATTCCTGCAGAACTACTATGGGGTTACCAAATAGGGTACGAATTACTCCCGTTAAACGGTTTGATTACCTTCATTGGACTAGTATTGATTCGTAGAAAGTAATACCAGCGTGCATGCTACCTCAACTTTTATTTTCGCTACCTTGAGTACTTCATAAAACTCCAGGTTTTCTGTTCCCGGATTAAAAATTACCCGCTTAGGGTTGAGACCGATAATATAATTATAATATTCTTTTTGTCTCTGGGGGTTTAGATATAATGTAATCGTGTCAATATTGTCAAATTTTTCTAATTCGGTTTGTATGGCTATTCCTGCTACCACTCCTCTTTTTAATCCTATTGCTTCAACCTCATAATTATGGTCGACCAACTTATTAATCACAAAATTCGAATACCGATTGGTTTTTAAAGAGGCACCAAGCACCAGTGTTTTTTTATCCATAAACAATTCAGGGATTTGTAGGCAAAATATACCTTTTAGCTTACCAAATATAGGACAAAACGTTAAAAAAGTAAGTTAAAATGTTAAAAACAAAAGAAGTGTGTAACACAAACCCAAACATCACGTCTTACTTAATATAAGATATGATTTTTCATAAATTTAGTTAGTTAGTTACTTATATAATAATCAAATTTTATTCATAGTTGATGGTTAGTGTTACTATTTGGTTATTATAGAAAACCGCCCTTTTTCAAGGGCGGTTTTTGTTTTTTATGTTAAAAGTGACATATCTTGTAACAGAAATCAATCTGAGTCGTCTCATTAAACACACGCTTAATCACCGTGTTAATTTTAGAATAAATCCATGCAATTGTATTATGCAATACAAAGTACGATGCATAACAAATATCAATCAAATAAACGTTCAGATGAAAACAATCAATCTACCTGGCAAGCAGACAGGTCAAAAAACAAGCATTCTGCTTTTTTTCTCATTTTGGTGTCTTTTTATAACAGCCCAACCAAAAAATGAAGCTGTTGTAGGTACCATAAAAGGCAGGGTCATTGACAAAAATCTAAAACAGCCTATCCCCTATGCTTCTATTGTAATTGATGATGGCGCAGATAAAATCGTGAGTGGTGGAATCAGTACCGAAAATGGTGATTTCCTAATCACCGATATCCCCAAAGGAACCTATACTTTGAAAGTACAATTTATAGGATATACCACCTATACCCTGCCTATAGAAATCTCGAGAAAAAGTAAGGATATTGATGTAGGAATCATCTCACTGGAAGAAGAGGCTGAAGCCCTCGATGATGTAACTGTAGTTGCCGAACGAACAACTATAGAGCAAAAAATTGATCGTAAAATAATTAATGTTGGGAAAGATCTTACCACAACAGGTGGCACTGCGGCCGAAATTATGAATAATATTCCATCGGTTAATGTCGACCAGGATGGTAATATTGCCTTAAGAGGGAATCAAAATGTGCGTATACTTATAGACGGAAAACCCACAAATATAAGTGCAGAGCAATTATTAAAACAAATTCCTTCGACCTCTATCAAAAAAATAGAACTCATCACTAATCCATCTGCCAAATACAATCCAGAGGGAATGAGTGGAATCATTAATATTATATTGCATAAGAACAGCAATATTGGGTTTAACAGTAACCTAAATCTAGGGGTCAATTTTGATAAAAATGCACGTTTTAATAGTTCAATTGATTTAAATTACAGGACCGGAAAAGTAAATTTATATGGTAATTATGGTGCTAATATTACCAAAAACCTAAATGCTGGTTTCGTCTTTAGAGAAGATGAAAACTACAGAACAGATTTTAGTTTTTTGGATAACAACAAATCACACTTATTTAAAATAGGTATGGATTACTTTATAAATGATCATAACACGGTTTCGATATATACCAATCAAAATCTGTTTGATGGTCTTACTTCGGGTATAACTGCCATTACTTTCTTAAATAATGATCAGAATGATCTTACCCAGGATCTTATAAGTGATAGTGAAAATTTGGGGTCTACATATAATGTTGATTATAAACATGATTTTGAAAAAGAAGGTCATAACATCGAGCTGGAAGTAGATTATAATGTTTTTGATAGTGATAGCGATGATAGATTTAATTTTATCGGAGGAGATGGTTCGTTTACCAATTATGTTGACCTGATTAATAATGAAAGAAAAAACACCACAATCAATCTGGATTATGTGAATCCCATATCCGAAAAGGCTAAATTAGAATTAGGGTATGAAACCCGATTAAGAAGAACAGACAATGACTATCAATCTACTCTTTTTCCTAATTCGATGTACAGTTATGACCGGGATATTCATTCTTTGTATGCTACCTACGGAAAAAATTATGAAAAATGGTCATATCAGGTTGGTACCAGATTCGAGAGCTATCAGGTAGAAGCTATTTTTAATGGAGAGAAGGTATTTGAGGATGATATCTTTACCGCGTATCCATCTGCTTATCTAACGTACAGCCCAGGCGAAAAAAACACCTATCAATTAAGCTACAGCCGAAGGGTAGATCGCCCGGGGCTCAACCAGGTAAATCCAATCAGAGAATGGAGTACTCCCAGAATTATCTCGATAGGTAATCCCTCTCTGGACCCTCAATTTACTAACTCGATAGAGCTTAACTACACCCGAAAACTAGAAGGTGGATCATTGACAGGAGGTGTATTTTATCGAATAATTAATGATGAAATCAACCAGACTCTTATCGAGAACCCCGATGTTGAAGAAGGACAGATTTTAACCTTTGATAACTTTGATAACAATGCTGCGTATGGAATAGAGGTTTCAGGTAATTATAAACCTACTAAATGGTGGAATTTTAATGCAAGTTTTGATTTATATGGGCAGACACAAAAAGGAATAGTAGAAGGAATTTCGAGAGAAGTAGATGCTGTAATCTATAATTTTAGAATAAACAACAATTTAAAAGCAACCAAAAACTTGACTTTTCAGGTATTTGGTTTTTATAGAGGTGACCAGGAGGGTGTGCAATTCAAAACCAAGCCTTTTTACTTTATAAACACGGGAGCCAGGTATAATTTCCTGGAAGGAAAAGGAACGGCTAGTATTAATTTTAATGATATTTTTAATACCATGCGATTTCGATTTTCCGGAGACACTCCTTTCCCTCAGAGCGGACGATTTCAGGGAGAAACACAAACTATTTTTCTGGGATTATCCTATCGGTTTGGAAGCGGGAAAAACAGGAAGGTATCTCGAAAACGAAGGGAAAATAACGAAAAGTCAGGAGGAGGCATACTTTAACCGAATTATTTTCAACAAAAATGTTAACTATTTGATAGATCATTAAGTAATTTGTTAAATTAGATATTAACTACACAAAAGAGGCATAAAGTTAAATAATTGTAAAAAATGAACAAATTCTGTAACACTTTGCAATTTGTTACGTTTAATATAGTAACAGTATGGTTATGATTTATTTGAATTAGCCTTTAAAAAATTAATAACCGAGTTATTACATAAAAAACGCAAAGCCAGATGGTTTTGCGTTTTTCGTTTTTATAGCTGGACTATTACCATCTGATAATTGCGCTTCCCCAGGTGAAACCACTTCCAAAAGCAGCAAGCACTACTATATCACCTTCTTTGATTTTACCTTCTTCCCAGGCTTCAGTTAATGCTATAGGAATTGATGCAGCAGTAGTATTACCATATTTCTGAATATTATTATACACCTGATCATCTGATAACCTAAATTGTTTTTGTACAAATTGAGAAATCCTTAAATTGGCTTGATGTGGTATGAGCATATTTATATCTGTTGCGGTAAGATTATTTGCTTGCAAACCTTCATTAATGACTTCAGAAAAACGAACTACCGCATTTTTAAATACAAATTGTCCATTCATATATGGATAATAGGGAATATTATCCTTAGGATTTTCTGCTATAATTTCTGGCACCCAATATTCTGTACTAGGTCCTTCGAGTGATAATTCTTTGGCATGGGCTCCCTCACTATGCAGATGGGTTGATAAAATCCCTTTACCTTCTTCTTCACTTCTGGTTAAAACTGCCGCTCCGGCACCATCCCCAAAAATGACTGAAACTCCTCTTCCCCGGGTTGTCATATCCAGGCCTCCACTGTGATTTTCACTTCCGATTACCAATATATTCTTATACATCCCGGTTTTAATAAACTGATCTGCTACCGATATAGCATATACAAAACCACTACATTGATTACGAATGTCTAAAGCAGGAATCGTACTCATATTCATCATATCCTGTACTCGCACCCCTCCACCCGGGAAATACATATCGGGGCTAAGAGTAGCAAAAATAATAAGTTCTATATCATCTGAAGGTATATTGGCTCTTTCTAAAGCGATCTTTGCAGCTTTAACTCCCATAATCGAAGTACTATTACCGTCTCCTTTTTTAATATGTCGCCGTTCTTTAATACCTGTTCTTTCCTGAATCCAGGCATCATTGGTGTCTATTATTTTAGAAAGATCATCGTTTGTTACTACATTTTCGGGAACATAATATCCTAATCCAGATATTTTTGAAGTATACATATAAGTTAAATATTGTGTATGGTGCGTTATTCTTACACGCTGTTAAAAACTACCACACAATATATGTATTCTATATATCTTGATAAAAGAAACGGCAATCATATTGTATGCGCGCATAATAGTTTCTCTTTTTCCTTAAACTCATAACCCAAAAAGCTGGTGCTCATGAAGACGGGGATGTGTTTTTGCAGCCCGGAATGAAAAATTGAAATAAGTTCTTTAAGAGAACTGGTCAAAAAACAGAGCATACTTTTTTTTCACCATGCTTCAGTTAACCAGAAAACATGATACAAAGCTTAAATAGATTCTGCTCTGCAGCGGAATTATCCCGATAGTTATCGGGGACGACCAATTGTTTTTGCCACACTGCGTTTGCAAAAACAAGGTCTCACTAAAAAAGCGAAAGATGCGCCAACCACAGCGCATCTTTCTAACAACCTAACCAATAAATAAACAAACCAAGCCAGTCGGACGACTGACTATAGGTACTTTTCAAAATTTCTTACTCGAATAGTAGCTCCTAAATCGTGTAACAAATTATATAAGCCAAAGAATGTACGATTGATATACAAGAAGTGCTTACTCCCCCTGTTACCATTCATCTTTCTCAACTCTGTATCTTTAGAATATTTCTCACTTAACTCTGTAATTCTGTTCCAAAAACTTTCATCTGCAAAATCAAAAGTTTCTGCATTAAATGGTTTTGTAAAAAGGCTCAACATCTCATGGAACAACTCCGAGAAGAATCTTTTTTCTTCGGTAGTGTCATCTTCCCGGAGTATTTCCAGTTCGAACATTTTTTGTGTAAAAAAACGGGGGTTATCTATGTTCTTTTTTTCGGCTAATTCGAAATAAGGCACATAAAACTCTAACGGAACTTTTTTGACACAACCAAAATCTATAGCGATCAGATTATCGTTTTGGTCAACCAGAAAATTACCTGGATGAGGATCTGCATGAACTGCCTTTAGAATATGCATCTGATACATATAAAAATCCCAAAGTGCCTGCCCCACTCTATTTGCTTTCTCTTGATTCTTATTTTTCTTTGCAAACTCGCTCAGATGCATCCCATCCATCCAGTCCATTGTGATGATACGCTCGCTCGATAAATCTTCATAATATCTGGGAAATCTTATATTGGGGATTTTGGCACATGCAATGGTTATATCTTTGCTTTGTTGTACTTCCAGTTCATAATCGGTTTCTTCGAGAAGCTTTCCTTCTAATTCTTTAAAATATTTTTCAGAATCTTTTCCTTTTAGATTAAACATTCTGACGGCGATGGGTTTCACCATCGCCAGATCAGAACTTATACTGTTTGCAACTCCAGGATATTGAATTTTCACAGCAAGTTTTTTCCCATCTTTAATTGCTTTGTGTACCTGTCCGATACTCGCCGCATTTACAGATTGAGTTGCAAACGTATCATATAATTCTTCGGGGTATTTCCCGTGATATTTCTTAAAGGTTTTTCTAACCAAAGGGGCCGATAACGGAGGTACACTGAACTGTGCTAAAGAAAATTTTTCTACATAAGCATTTGGCAATATGTTCTTCTCCATAGAAAGCATTTGTGCAACTTTGAGAGCACTACCTTTTAGGTTTTTTAAGCCATCGTATATATCAGATGCATTATCCTCATTTAATTTATCTTTACCCAAATTTGGATTAACCGCCTTTTTACTATAATATTTTAGATAATTACCACCCACTTTCACTCCGGTCTTTACCAGCTCTGCGGTTCTTCCTAGTTTACTTGTTGGTATTTTATCTATGGTTTTCATTTATCAATTAAATTCTTTATGACCAGTCTGTTTTTTTCTTAATTCCTTACTTTTAATTCCACATTATTTTTTCCTTCCAAAGAAATTTTCCAAAATCCAACACATTATTGAGTGATGTGTTATCAAAAAGGTCAAAAATAGTATTTACAGATTTCTCAATGGCTACATCGGTTTTCTCAAACTCTGCAGAATCATCTCCAATCCAAAAATTCAGTAAAAACATAAATTGTAACCAGGCTCCTTCAGAAAACACAGAAACCGGGTTCTTAGATATTTTATAAAGCTTTTCATCATTATCAGCTTCAATAAGCTCTGCTGCAAAGTTCTTAATATACATACGCAAACCTTTTAACTGACCAAGGTTTTTAAATGGCACATCATGCTGTTTCATCGCAAAAAGCACATAACTACGATTCAACGTTAACATTTCAAAGAATGTATAAAAGAAGGTGAGCATCTTATCTCTGCTAGAAAAACCGGCATACTCTTTATTTTTATTCATTACATCTATAGTAGTAGTAAAAAAAGTATTCCATATTCCTTTACTTAAACTCTCTAGGCTACCAAAGAATTTATAGAAATCTTCTTCCTTGATACCCGCTTCTTTACAAAACTTATATACCGATTTTGGATATCCATCATGCTCCAAAACATACTCCATATATTTTGTAATGATCAACTGGTTATCAACTGGTTGCTTTTTATTTGACGAAGCCATAACTCTCCCCTATTTAAATGTAAATATAGTGATTGTTTAACTTTTAAACTAGAAAGTTAAACAAAAAATATGTTAAATTTCTTTCACAAAAACTGAAATCTAAATCTTAGTACTTTTTTAGTCTCAAATTCTATTAAATAATTACAGATATGACTAAAATAATATTCCTTAAATGCCAGTTTGTCAGCCAGACAGTATTGGTACTTTTTTTGACAATTGGTTTACACAAAAGAAACAATTAAATTAAAATCATATAAACATGGCAACAGGAAGTATTAATGTATCTGTAGAAAACATTTTTCCTTTGATAAAAAAATTCTTGTACTCTGATCACGAGATTTTTTTACGAGAATTAATATCAAATGCAACAGACGCTACTTTAAAGTTAAAACATTTAACCAGTATTGGTGAGGTAAAACTAGAATATGGTGATCCTATTATTGAAGTTAAAATAGATAAAGACAAAAAGCAATTGCATATTATTGATCAAGGAATCGGTATGACAGCCGATGAGGTAGAAAAATACATAAACGAAGTGGCTTTCTCTGGTGCAGAAGAATTTCTTGAAAAATATAAAGACAGTAGCAAAGACTCAGGAATTATTGGGCATTTTGGTCTTGGTTTTTATTCTGCCTTTATGGTAGCAGGCAAAGTAGAGATTATCACAAAATCTTATACCGATGAGCCTGCAGCTCATTGGACATGTGATGGTTCACCAACATTTACGCTCGAAAAGCATGACAAAACCGAAAGAGGTACCGAAATCATTCTTCATATTAGTGAAGATGATGTAGAATTTCTTGAAGAAAGCAGAATACGTGAGCTATTGGTAAAATATAATAAATTTATGCCAGTACCAATTAAGTTTGGAACCAGAACCGAAACATTACCAAAACCAGAGGACGCCAAAGAAGATGATCCCGCTCCCACACAAGAGGTCGATAATATTATCAACAACCCAAATCCGGCCTGGACCAAACAGCCGGCAGATTTAAAAGATGAAGATTATAAGGGTTTTTATCGAGAATTGTACCCGATGCAGTTTGAAGAACCGCTTTTCAACATTCATCTTAATGTAGATTATCCTTTTAACCTCACCGGGATTTTATATTTCCCGAAATTGGGCCAGGATATGAATCTTCAAAAAGACAGAATCCAATTATATCAAAATCAGGTGTTTGTAACCGACAATGTAGAAGGTATTGTCCCCGAATTCCTCACCATGCTGCGTGGTGTAATTGATTCTCCCGATATTCCGTTAAACGTTTCCCGTTCCTACTTACAAGCCGATGGTAATGTGAAGAAAATATCCAGCTACATTACCCGCAAAGTTGCCGATAAACTCAGCGCCATGTTCAAAAGCAACAGAGAAGATTTTGAACAAAAATGGAATGATATTAAGATTGTGATCGAATATGGAATGCTTTCGGAAGATAAATTCTTTGAAAAAGCTGACAAATTTGCATTATATCCTACCGTTGATGATACCTATTTGACGTTTGAAGAATTGCAAAATAAGATTAAAGATCATCAAACTGATAAAGATAACAAATTGGTAATTCTGTATGCTTCCAACAAAGACGAACAGCATGCATATATTACTGCAGCAAAAGATAAAGGGTATGAAGTACTGCTTTTGGACTCTCCTATCGTTTCACATTTGATCCAAAAATTGGAAACCAGCAAAGAAAACATCACTTTTGCCCGTGTTGATGCAGATCATGTGGATAATCTTATCAAAAAAGATGAGGAAACTATCTCTAAATTGTCTGATGAAGAAAAAGACAGCCTGAAGGTTGATCTGGAAAAAGTGATTCCCGCAGAGAAATATACGATACAATTAGAGGCTATGGATAGCAATGCATCTCCATTTATGATCACACAACCAGAGTTTATGCGTCGTATGAAAGAGATGCAACAAACCGGTGGTGGCGGTATGTTTGGTATGGGTAATATGCCAGAAATGTACAATCTAATTGTAAATACCAATCATGAATTGATTGGACAAATTGCCAATACCAAAACCGATAAGAAAAAAGAGCGTTTGATTAAACAATCTTTGGATTTGGCCAGGCTTTCTCAAAATCTATTAAAAGGAGAAGAACTTACGGCTTTTATAAAGCGTAGTTTTGAGATGATCAAGTAGTAGTTAAGCCTGCTAATACTGTTAGATATTAGACCGCTTCACTGTTAGACAGCTGAAGCGGTTTTTTTATAGTCATATATTGGTGTTATTAAATTTAAATGATGTAAGAAACCTAATTTCATAATACCGGAATAATAAATTCTTCCCAGGCTCCTATAGCATTCCTATTGCACTTCATTGGTGTTCCTCCGTTTTCTGATGATACATATAACCCATTACTTCCTCGTAATACATATTTAGCACCACTCCTGTTATCAGGTCAAACTGCTCCCAGCCCCCTATCAATGGCTGGTTACAATTCATTGGTGCCCCACCATTTTCTGAAGATACATACAGCCCATTATTTCTCAGTAACGCTACCTTACCATTGTTTAATCTTACCAGTCGAAACTGTTCCTAGACTCCCACAGCACCTCTATTACAATTCATTGCTTCCTTTAAGTGTAACCATTGTGCCCGATCTAGGATACATTTGATTGATCCCTTGTATATCTCCCGAGGATAATCCATCTCGCTGATAAGCATATATGCTTCCATCTTTTCTGGTGATGGTAGGTTGTCCATTCTTAGAAAAGAAATAAGGGCCATACATCATGACACTACCAAAATCCAATGAAGCTGTGTATTCGGCACCGTCATAACCTTGCTGCCCATACGTTTGAAAGTTAAACTCCCTTCCTGGTTCTATATTCTGAAAATTGATCGTAATGTATTGATCCCGGTCTGCCCTGCTTTGCTCATGCCATAACCCTACGGCATGACCGATTTCATGTATGGTAGTCCCGGTAGTGCACCCATCTGCCAATGTTATTTTTTGTCTGCCCCCTATTTTTCCAACATTGGAAGAACACCCACCTCCTCTTATAAAATATACATAATTCGGCTGGTTTGTGCGCACAACAAACCTAACCGCTGTATTCGCCTCCCAATGGGCAATGGCCGTGGTAATTCTTCCCTGGTTAGGCATACCACTCTCTATAGCATAATATACGGTATTATTAGGCCATCTTGCCTGGGTACGCCCTACACTTTTTCCTTCTTGCTTAAGTTTCTCTTGAGTATCCGGAATTACTTTCATATCACTATCCAGAATATATTCATCTCCAATTTTTTCTACTGTTACTTGTTGACCATACAATTGAATATCCACTAGCTCTCCTTTAATTCCCGGGTATGCTTTTTCCAACATATACTCCTGATTATCAATTGATATCATAAAAGAATCTTCAGACACTTCTTTTTCACAGGAAACAAAAACTGCACAGAGTAAAATAATACGCATGCAACGTTTTTTAATTTTAAAATAGTTTTTCATAATTGTTAGATTTAAAGAGTTATAAAAAAATTATTACTAGATTTATACAAAGAGCATTCACTTTTTGTACACTGAAGCAGTCTCTATTTTTTTTTAGTTAGTGTCTGGTCGGAAATAGTATTCAGTATTATATTATGAATATCTGTTGGTTGTATACGATCATCAGGCAGATTATCACCTGCTACTATAGCTTTATCATCATCATCCAAATCTACTCTGCCATGTGAACCTTTGATAAGTAATGGATTTAATGAAATTACATCCATCAAGGTTCGAAAACCTAATTTTTTTTTCAGGATTTTCAGACCGATTCTGGGGATCATCAATTTCTTATCAGGATCAAGAAACATCTCTACAGGATCGTATCCGGGTTTTTTATGAATATCAACAGTACGCGCAAAATCTGGTGCTTTATCATTTTGCAACCAATAATAGTAAGTAAACCAGCTGTCCTTATCTGCTATGGCAACCAATTCTCCTGATCTGTCATGATTGATATGATATTCTTTTTTTCCTTCGAGATCTAAAACCTTCTCAATTCCTAAAGTGTTTTGTAATTTTTCTTGTATTTCATCTATCCTTTTATGATCATTAATGTATATATGTGCAACCTGATGATCTGCCAGTGCAAATGCTTTACTAGCACCTACATCCAGGATTTCGGTTCCCTGCTCTTCTCTAAGCTCGAGCAGCCCCATTTCTCTAAGAATCTTATTCACAGAAATAGGGTGGTTTACTTCGGTAATACCATATTCTGAAAGTAACATCACCTTAACTCCCTTATTCTCCAGATAAGAAATCAGATTTTTACATACTTCATCTATTTCTGATAGATCTTTATAAATTTCAGGAGCATGAGGTCCATATTTCTGAAGCCCGTAGTCCAAATGCGGGAGATATATTAACATTAGGGTAGGATCATACCATGTATATACTCTTTTAGAAGCTTCTGCTATCCAAATGCTGGATTTAACAGAAGTTTTAGGGCCCCAAAAATCAAACAACGGAAACGTCCCTAATTCTTTCTGCAACCGATCCCGAATATCTGCAGGTTGAGAATAGCAATCTGGTTTTTTCCTGCCGTCTGCCAGATATTGAGGTCTTGGTGTGACGCTATAGTCTACAGTAGAATACATATTATACCACCAGAACATATTGGCACAAGTAAAATCAGGATTCATTGATTTTGCTTTATCCCATACCTTATCAGATTGTACCAGCTTATTAGATTGCTTCCATAGTTTTACTTCGCACTCATCTCTGAAATACCATCCATTTCCTACAATACCATGTTCTCGGGGCCATTTTCCGGTAAGATATGTTGTTTGTACAGAACAAGTTACTGCCGGAAGTACTGGTTCTATGGTAGCCATCTGCTTTTTTCTTATCCAATCGGATAAGAAAGGAGTATGTTTGCCCAATACTCTTTTGGAAAGCCCTACCAAATTAATAACAGCAACTTGTTTCATAATTTTACTTTTCTATTTTTAAGATTGCAAATTTTGGATTACCCATTCAATCTCCTGGAATATTAAAGTATCCATATCTGTTTTCAACTCATCTGGCAAGACTTCCCATGTATAGGTCTCTACTTCTAAATGTTTTGTGAAAGGATCTTTTCTCCATAAGTTTAAGGTTTTTATAATATCATCTTGAGTGGATTGTAATACGCTATAATTATGAGTAAAGACTGGAACATGAAAATGAGTTCTTAGTTCTTTGTGATATTTTATGTCAATTTTCTTCAAAGCAGGTTTTAAATCTCTGTAATATTGTAACCCTCCTTCTCTTTTTTTTAAAACGGTCTGATGTAAATATGTTGGTTCATCAAAGTTGATTAGAAGATTTTTAATCTCTGCCAGCTGTTTTTCATCTTTAGAGATATTCACTTTTAAGGCCGAACTGATTTGCATTTTCCCTATGTTGATACCATATTGATCCATTTTCCCAACAACCACTTCTGGATCTTCATATCCAACAGCAAAGTGACAAATGTCATAACATAACTGCACATGGGTTCTAATTGCAGTTTCTGCTTCCAGAGAAGTCATATTTAATTGCTTGGTAAGCATAGTAACCCCATTAGGTATTAAATACTTCTTAAAAAAATCAATCCATTCATCACTGGTCTCAATAACTCCATCGGGTTCTGGTTCTATATCGAGATGCAACAATTTACCTGTTTGTTCTTTAATCTTTATCATATAGCGTACCACTTCAAGGAGTTGGATACAACTTTTATGTTTTACTTCTTCAATCTCTGATACTTTGGTATACCAATATTTATAGGATAAAGGCGAGGTAGAAATACCGCCTTCTACTGTCTCCGGAAGCAATACCGATAAGATATCACAAAGGTTTTTGGTATACTCCATTCGTTCCCTGGTCTGCCAATCGGGATGATGTACCTTATCTTTTACTGTAGTATGATGAAACCCACCATAAGGAAATCCATTTAATGTAAAAACATACATATTGTGCTCAAACAACCAGTCTTTAAAATCGAATAGTTGATTATTTTCCAGTACTTCTTTTGCTGCTAATGCAGATAACCTAAGCCCGATACCAAAAGGGGTATTAGTTTCAATTTTTTTGTAAACTATGGTCGTATGTTCTTTGAGCTGGTTCCAAACTTCTTTAAAGGTTTCTCCAGAGTGAATATTTGTGCAATAAGACAGGTGGCTATTATTTATGATACGCATACAGGCTACTTTTTTGGTTTAACATCAAAACCGATTGATTAAGCATCTTATAATCTATCTGATGTACTTCTTTACCCACACCAATAGCACTGATAAGCATAATTGTTAATGCACCTCCCAGGTGTTCTCTAAATTCATCGAGGCCTTTTAATAATTCAGGATTTATACCCGATAGGTTTTTGGAAAATAATGTAGGGTGACATATATCAAAACCCAGCTGAATAAGACATTCTAAAATAACCTTTAGATCTTCTGAAGATATAAATCCGATAGTATGAGCATAGGTAACATCTAGAGCCATGCCTATTGCTACTGCTTCCCCATGTTTTAAGCTAAAATTAGTGAGTTGTTCTAACTTATGTGCTGCCCAATGCCCAAAATCCAGCGGCCTTGAAGAACCTTTTTCAAAAGGGTCTCCAGAAGTTGAGATATGCATAGCATGCAGTTTTGCACACCGATATATTAATATTTCCATAGTAGGCAGATCTCTTGTATTAAGTAGCACAGCATTTGCAGCTATCCAGTCAAAAAAAACAGCATCTTTTATCAAAGCTACTTTTATGGCTTCTGCAATCCCCGATCGCCAGTCTCTATCATTCAAAGTTGTAAGAAATTCACTATCATTAATCACTGCATGAGGCGGAGCAAAACTTCCTAAAAAATTCTTTTTATTAAAAAAGTTGATTCCATTCTTTACTCCAATACCAGAGTCATTTTGAGAAAGCACTGTGGTGGGAATCCTAATATGATGAATACCTCTATGCCCTATAGCTGCGGCAAAACCAACTAGGTCTAAAACAGCTCCACCTCCTATAGCTATGAGAAAAGAATGACGGTCGACCTTGTGAGTATTGATAGTTTTTAAAACCTGATATAAGCTTTTGGCAGTGTTTTTAGCAATTTCTCCACCTTCGATATCCAAAAACGGGAGGCACAAATGATAATCTGGCAGGTTTTTTTTAAAATATAGTTCGATATGTTCGGTTATATCAAGGTGATGTTTCAAACATCCCTTATCAATAACAAAAACTATTTTTGTAAGAGTATTTGAAGATTTACCATCTAGCAAGTGACTAAATGTTTTATTTTTAACTGAAAACAGATTATTTGTAAAAACAATATCAAAATTGTAATGCGCTGTAAAAGATTGTTGTATAGTTTCCATATGGTATTTATGTAATTGCAAATTTTTTGGCTAGTACCATCGATATAGGTAGTAGGGACAACACAATCAATCCATGTATTACTCCCCCATAGCCTGCTGCATAACTAGCATTAAGGGGTATTAAAGAAATTACTCCAATTTTTACGGCTTTCATCACATTCTCGGGAGTATTATACAATATAGCATTCACTTTTGCGCTAAGATTAAGGATGATCCATAAAGAAAGGAATGGCAATAAGAACCAAAGACTTGTGGCTTTGTGATAGATTCCCAAATAAATTAATGCTCCTGTAATACAAACATCTATAGATGATGCAATACCAATGGATATACGATTATTTCCTGATACCTCATCCTGGCTTGTAAGTGTTATTGCTGCAATAAAAAATAATGGTAATATCGCCATAAACCAATATTGATATATGGCCTGTGGTACTATACTCAATCCGAGCAGTAGATTACCACTGCGACAAAGTCCCATATTAACAGGGCCTATAACTGTATGGTGTTTTCCATATTTGTCATATAAAAGTGCCAATGAACTAATTATAATAGCCAGTACACCACTGTACAGCGAAGCAGTCGAAGCACTTACTATTCCTGTGATTAACAAACAAGTTCCGAATATTTTGGCTTCATTTTTAGGTACTTTCCCACTAGGTATTGGTCTTTCGGGTCTTTCTAATTGATCTGTTTCTGCATCAAAATAATCATTGAATACGATCCCTCCTCCATAGAGTCCTATGGTAGATAGTGTTAATAATAATAATTCTACAGTCTGAAATGCAAAAAATGACGATAATGTAATTCCTGCTATAAAGAATCCAGCCCAGATATCGGCTATCGCCGTAATAATATTTGCAGGGCGCATCAAAATCAGGTAGGGGTAAATTTTTTGAGTCCAGATCAATTTTCTATTATATTTTTGGTAGTTAGCACTTCTGGTTTCTGTCCTCTTAGCACACTATTGCCTAAAAAATCTTGTGACAGATTCAATAGAGCACTATCATTCCAGTGTTCTTCCTTCATGTTTCCACTTTGTCCGTATACTGCTAGTGCATTTGCATAACAGGTTTTATGAACATCTTCCCGGCTCACTCCTCTTTCTATCATCAAATGAGCGGTTTTGGGTACTGATAACGGATCGCTTACTCCCCAATCGGCAGAGCTATCTACAATAATACGTTCTGAACCATATTCTTTAACAATTGTCACCATCCTTTCATTACCCATCTTGGTTTTTGGGTAAATGGTAAAAGCAGTCCAATATCCCCGATCCAGGACCATTTTAACAGTTTCTTCGTTATTGTGATCAATAATTACTTTGGAAGGATTTATCCCGTGTTCTTCTAGCACATCCATACTGCGGTTTGTGCCATTTTTTTTATCTCTATGCGGTGTGTGTACTAATATCGGAAGATCAACTTCTTTAGCCAGTTCTATTTGTTTTCTGAAGAATTTATCTTCGGCTGCTGTTTGATCATCATAACCAATTTCACCAATGGCAACAACATTTTCTTTCATGACATATAAAGGAAGTAACTCCATCACTTGCTCGGCAAGAGCTTCGTTATTTGCTTCTTTAGAATTAAGGCCTATGGTACAATAATGTTTTATCCCAAATTGTGATGCACGAAACTGCTCCCATCCTACCAGGCTACTAAAATAATCTTTAAATGTTCCTAGTGTTGTTCTTGGCTGTCCCAGCCAAAACGCCGGTTCTATAATAGCTACAATACCTGCTTTGTGCATGGCCTCATAATCATCTGTGGTTCTGGATGACATATGGATGTGTGGGTCAATAAATTTCATGAGTTATGTGTGTTTAAGATGAATTGATTCTCCTATTTCGTTCCAGGTTCGGTTGGTAGTTTCTATATTTTGAAAAGTGAGCCATTCTTTTGCCGGCATAAAAGAGCTGCCTTCTATACACTTTATAGCTGCTTCTTTTGCCAGTATAGTATCTGAGAGAATTACCATTTGCAGATCGGCAAACAGCTCTTCATCTACAAAAGCATCTGTTAATCGCCATATTTCTGGTGTTACCGATCTTCCGGCCGACCATCTTTCGTGAGCAAAATCCTGTACGATTTTAGCCAGCTTTCTGTTTTTTCTATTTTCTAAACCATAAATCCCATAGATGGGCCGCTGCATGAATATTGCTTTTAAAACCATCTGATTCCAGGCTTCCTCACTAAAATATGAAGCAGGATATGGGTTGTTTAGAGATATTGCGTCAAAAACTTTGGTTATATTGGTACGCACTCCTTCTTCAACTTCACTGGTAAATTCTTCTGCATTATTCAGCAAAAAAAGACCTTTGTATACTGCAGTAAGCTCATTCATATCTGCCGTAGTAAAGAGTTGTTTTAATACTGTTTTATTGTCTTTTACTTCTAATGCCAGCATGAGTGCTACTCTGCTAAGTTGTTGAAATGTCCATGATACCTTTATAGATTTTACCTGTGTTTCTTTTTTATAACCTAATTCTGATAAGGATATGTATATAGTTTCATTTCCTATAAAACGATGGACCTGACCAAAAGACAGGTAGAAATGTTTGGCATCTTTCTTCTTTTTGATTGCCTTCATTTTTTCTATCAACCAATTTTTCGTTTCCTGATCAGGAAAAAGCTGTAAAATGTTTTTGATATGAGTATTTTGGCTGTTCATAAAATTCTAAAGAATTAACCTGGTGTATCTATGTTTTAGATAATGAAATCACTGCTAAATGAGTTTTAGCACACTTCTATAGTGTTATTTCTCTTCACAAAATAGTTTGACAGGCGATCAAATATAATTTCAATTTTACTTCACTCTATGGTGAAATTTAACTTAAAAAGTAAGATCAGGCTTTCCAAAAATTGACTTCGTTTTAAGAAAATTGACTTTTAATTTGGTGGCCCTTTTTTATCAATAAAGTAACGGCTCATTTTTAAGCAGTTACTTAAATATTAATTTATTCTATGCCAGATATTGTTTTTTGATTTTCAACTTTAAACTGCTATATTCGTTTAGAGTATGAACTCATCTTGATTTTTTTGCCTGTTTACTGAGACTAGCCTACCTGGCCAGTCAGACAGGGTAGATTTTGGGCAAAAAAGAATATTCCTGCCTGCTCGCCACAAGGCAGGCAGGTTGCAGGCAATTATAAAAAGTCAAGATGAGTTCTGTTTAAAAAATGGTGATCATAGTGAAAACTAAAGCTATCCTCTTACTTTTTTTAATTACCAGTTGTATGGTGAGTGCTCAACACGGTGTTTCGGGATATGTAGATATGACAAATCAGGCATTATTGAAGCAAAAAGTATATGTGAGTCAAATTGTTCCTAACCAAAAAACAAATACGTACAACGATAAGATCATTACTTCTTCTATAATAGCTGAAGACGGTTTTTTTAGTTTTGATCAAAATGTATTCAAACCAAAAGATCATATTTATAAAATTCAACTTTATCCACTATCTTCAGAAGAAAAAGATTTGATTTCTGATACAATAAAAAACTTCAAACTCTTTATCTTATCAAAAAAAGACACTATACATTTTAAAAAAAGTGAAACATTATTTGCCGAGTATACTACCAGCAATCTGGCAAATCGAGAGTGGCAAAAACTGAAGAGGTTTCAAACAACTTATGAGGACTTGTCTGATAACTTTGATACCGAAGAATATCTTATGAAAACAAAAGGATATGTAAAAGATTCCTTACAAATACTTTTGGTAAAGTTGATCGGTATCAAAAAACTAGATGATAAAGGATTATTGACAAAAGATGTCAAAGAACATCCCGAGTATTATATGGATTTTTTACATGAATTAAAATCCAGCGATCTCGATCCTGCAACATATGCCTATTTAGAAAATAAGCTACTGGTTATTACGCGTCAAATCACAAATCAGCGATATGAATTTAGTCTATGGATCAATATAATCGCTTTTGTTTTGATCATTGCCCTATCTATGCTATTGATCGCCTTGCGGAAAAAAATAAAAAAAACCAGTTCTATCCCTTTAAGTAAGCAGGAAAAGGCCGTAAAAGAACTGATTATATCTGGTAAAAGCAACAAAGAAATTGCCAATGAATTATTTATCAGCCTTAGTACTGTAAAAACTCATATCACCAATATCTACAGTAAATTAAACATCGCTGGCAGACAAGATTTATTTCTTAAAAAATAAGCTACCTCGATTTGCACCAGCAAAAAAGTTTCCATTTTAGCCGAAACAAATCTGCGACGGTAAAAAATGCTCCTGTTTTTACTGAAACAAACTGTAACAGTGTAAAAAGTTAACTATCCCAGAGAAAGAATACGAAGTATTAGCTCCAAATCTAAAATCGGAACAGGCTCTGAGATCCCGCCAGATACTGAAACAAGTTCTGCACAGGAAACGAAGCGGGATTAGTTAAACTTTCTATTGTGAATGTATGGCAATACAGCTTTTCAATTCCTAAGCCTTGGAGAGTTTCGACTAATAAAATCATACCGGTACTAGCACCTTATTCAATCCTTTAAAATTAAGAGTATACTCAAATTCTACATTGTTTTGCTTTAAAACTATAATGAAGCAGCAAATTTGTATATTCTTTTTAATAATTTCTTGTATAGGATATGGTCAACAATACACACTATCTGGTACTGTTTCTGACCAAAATAACCTGCCAATAGCAACAGGAGGTATGTTACTGCTTGATAAAACAGTTCAAAGACTTATAAAATATGAATTTGTCATTAACGGAAAGTTTAGTTTTAACAATATTGGGGCGGGTGAATATACGCTCTCCATTATCTGTGCGGGATATCAAAAAAAATCAACAATAATTCACCTGGATAGTAATAAAACAATTGATATGCTACTTCGGGAAAACACCGTTGCTTTGGAAGAAGTGAGCGTTACAACTGCAAAAAACAATATCACTTTTAACAATGGCAACCTAAAAGTAACTATTGAAAATTCTATTTTTGAATCGCTCGCAACCCCAACTGACGTATTATCCAGGCTTCCGGGGATACAAGTGAGCCCAAATCGGGAGACCATTTCTATCATAGGAAAAGGAAATCCTTTAATTTATCTGGATAACCAAAGAATAGATTTTGATCAATTAAAGTCACTTTCTGTAGAAAGCATAAAAGATATTGAAATAATCGATAATCCTCCTGCAAAATACGAAGCCGAAGGAAGAAGCCTGATCCTTATTACCAGAAAACAAAATCTAGCAGATGGTTATAAAATTAGTCTAGCAGAAATAGCTTCTTTCAAAAGAAGATATAGTAACTATGCCGAAGTAAACACTAATTTCAAGAAAAACAAATTAGAGTTGCGCACCAACTTTAGTTACAATCAATTGGGATTTTGGGAAGGTGTTGGGTCAAAACTTATCGTTCCTGCCGAGAACATAATATCTAATCAAGAAACAACTTCGATAGGTCCAAGACCTCAATTTATCATTGGCGGTGGTTTTTTCTACCAGCTTAATACAAATGATTATATATCTGGCCAGATAAATTATAGAGCACATACCGATAAATTTCCAATCATTACCAACACAAAACTAAATGTAGACCAAACAGAAGATTTTATTGTTTCTGACAGCCAAAATGACGCGCCCAGAAGTTTTTTAACTAGTAATATCAACTTTAATAAAAAATTGAACAAGACTAGCAATTTATTTTTTGGACTTCAGTATTCTAACTATATCAGAGATTTGAAAAGTTTTATTTCCAACAATATAAACCAAATGGGTTTTAAGTTGTCACAAAATCGCGACCAACAATATGAAGTGGGCGTTTTTGCAGCTAGAATTGATTTTGAAACAGTACTAAACAACAACCTAAAACTAGAAACCGGAGGAAGTTTATCTCATGGTAATGCGTTTGCTTTTTCAGATTTCGAATTTATCGATCCTCCTATGCAGCAGGCTATATCAAATTACGACTATGATGAAGACATCTATGCATCTTATGCACAAATATCGGGAAACATTCATAAAATTAAATATTCGGCAGGAATACGATCTGAAACCAACATTGTAAAAGGTGGTTTTAGAAAAGATTCGGGCTTATTAATAGACAGAGAGCAAACACGTTTGTTTCCAAAGATCAAAATCAATATTCCTCTAGATAGTACCAAAAGCATTACTTTTAATTATAATACAACTATAAATCGACCAAGTTATCTTAATGCAAGTTCTATAAGCACATTTATAAACCCTCTTGTAGAATTTTCCAGAAATGTGAATCTACAACCAACAACAACTGAAGAGATCTCAACTGACTTTGAGTATAAAAAATATGCAATAAACCTCAGCTATTTTAACACAGAAAATCCAGTTTTTTATAGTCCAGTATTTAATACATCAGAAAACAGGATCATCTCATCTCCGCAAAACTTTGAACAAGAATCAGGGTTTACTGTAAGGCTTCAAAACACAGCTAATTATAAGCTTTGGAACACTACCAACTCGATAACTGCAATTTATAGTAAAATCAATGATCCGGCCGCCATATTCAAAAAAACAAAACCGTATGTATATTATTATTCAAACAATGAATTTAAAATTGCTTCAAAAACAACGCTGGGAATACATCTATGGGGATTAACAAAGCGTTATCAAGGTATCTTTGAACGAAATGACATGTTTATTTTGGGAGCTTCTTTTTCAAAAACATTTTTTGAAAACCTTCAACTAACCATAAATGCAAATGATATCTTCGGAAACATGAATTTTGAAGATCGCTATACCATTAATGGTATTACATCTGAAGATATTTTTTATGTAAACGCACAGGAAATCTCATTTTCTATTAAATATTCTTTTGGTAAGGTAAAAGATGCTGCTTTTAAAAATAAGGATATAGACGACAATTTAAACAGGATGTAAGAGCATGTTATACTTATAAAAAAATCTTAAATTATTTTTTTAGTTAGGATTCCTTACTATATTTGTATTGCAATTTTGCATAACATTTTTAATATATACAAATGAGTAAATCAATTTTTTATCATGCCGGTTGTCCGGTATGCATCAGCGCAGAACATGACATTGTTAACCTTATTGGATCTGAGAATGTAGAGATTATACATTTGGGGGAAGATCACACACAAATTCAAAATGCAGAAAAAGCAGGTATACAATCTGTACCAGCACTACTAACTCCCAATGGAAATGTACTACATCTTAACTTTGGAGCATCTATGGCAGATGTGAAAGGTTAAAAATTTAATTCAAATAGTTAGGATTCCTAATAATATAGGGTCCTAACTATTCTAAAACAACAAATTATGAAACATACAATCTTCACCATGGCATTCATCACCTTATCAAACATTATAACAGCCTGCGATGAATGTAAAAAATATGATAATAATAATTTACAAATAGTTGAGGCTTCAGTACTACATGATTTCTCTATAGCCAGCACTATTTGGGAAATCAACGTTAAAGGAAATGCTGGAGAGACTACTCCTGATCCTGTTGGTCAATTGCATGGGGCTCCTGTTTTGGGATATGTTTTTCCCACCACACTGAAGCCCACTGATGTGGGGTTCAGTAAAACTAATGGGATAGTAGCGCTGGCTCTGACTTCTCATCCAGATTTTGATGACACCCCATTATGGGATGAAAATAATGATCGTAAATATGATAATGACGGTATCATATGGCATCCTCATTGGGTCATTCTCCATAAAGATGACAGAGTTGAAGGCGGATTATCTGTAAAACAATTTAAGAAAGAGGATAAAACAGTAACGCTACCTCCTACCAATCCGGGAATGCCAATGTATATGGATTCTCCTGGTTTTCAGGTTATTAAAAACAGATCCAGCATTAAAGTAATAATCCCCGATTATCGAATAAATCATCAAACCAATTTTAAGTTTGACGCGGTTTCTGCCTATATGCAGGTAAATACAGAGACCAAAGACAAACCTATGCTTGGAGTTTACAAAGTATATAGTGTTTTAAGTACCGATTTATCTCTTCCATATACTGTACAATCAAAATAAAAATACTATTCATGAAAATAGCAGTTTGGGATACTTATGTACAAAGAGATGATGGAATAGTAATGCATTTTGATATTCTCGTTCCTGATTTTGTAAAAGATAAAAGCATCATTCTCAAGTTTGGAGAAAACTACCTGAGCAGTAAGCCCTTTAAAGCAAAGAGCATCACCTCAGACGAATGCAGGTTTTGTCATATTGAAAAAGGAACTACAGAAATGATCGACATGATCAAAATCAAAGGATATTCGATCATCGAAATGGAAAATTGTCAATAATGACTCCATAAATAATTAGGATTACTAACTTTGCTAATGAGAAAACCAAATTTTCTCATTAGCATTTTAAATGAGTAAAAGCATTTTTGATATATCATTTCAGCATAAAGATGTTACTAGTAAAATTGTAATAGGTTTAGAACGTATTTCTGAAGTTTTTAGAGTTTTACTATGGGAGCATGCAAAAACTATTGGTTTAAGTCCAATACAAATACAAATCCTAATTTTTGTAGCTTATCACAAAGAAGGTTTGTGTACTGTTAGCCATCTTGCAAAAGAATTCAACATGTCCAAACCCACCATAAGTGATGCTGTTAAAGTATTAGAAAAAAAAGAAATGATCTTTAAAAATAAAACTGCGCCTGATAACAGAAGTTATTTTATAAGTTTAACACCCAAAGGAGAAAAAAGTGTTACAGAAACCGAAAATTTTGCACATCCTATTAAAAAACAGCTTCTACATTTTAATGAAAATGAACAAGAGTCTTTATTAAAAACCATAACTACTCTAATTTATCAATTAAACAAATCCGGAATTATATCGGTGCAAAGAACTTGTTATGCGTGCAAGTTTTATAAAAAGGGTAAAAACAATGACTATTGCAATCTAATACAAACCTATCTCAAAAATACAGATATAAGACTAGATTGTCCAGAATTTGAAGAGAAATCCAAAAAATTTTAAAGCTCTCTGTAACCAAAAACAAATTAAATCGTCGTATCATTATATCAATATCAATCAAAAAACATATTATGACGATTATAAAAAGTCTATTAGCATTATTACTTCTAACTTTACCGCTAGTTTCTTTTACACAAAATCTGGAAGAAAAATTTGATGCCCTTCTGCAAGAAAAGTATAAACCCGATGGCCCGGGAGCGACAGTTCTGGTCGCAAAAAAAGGAAAGATACTCTATCATAAAGCCTTTGGTCTAGCCAATATGGAACTAGAAGTGCCCATGAAACCAGATAATATTTTCGAAATTGGTTCTATTACTAAGCAGTTTACTTCGGTTGCTATTCTTATGTTAATGGAACAAGGTAAACTTACTATCAGGGACGAGATTACCAAGTTTATCCCGGATTATCCTACCCACGGAAAAACAATAACGATACATCATTTGTTAAATCATACATCCGGAATTAAAAGTTACACTTCGATGAACCTATCAGAGATCGCTGCCAAAGATATGACTCCAACAGAAATCATTGATTATTTCAAAAATGAACCCATGGATTTTGATCCAGGAGAAGAGTGGAAATACAATAATTCGGGATATATTATTTTGGGATACATTATCGAAAAAGTTTCGGGACAATCTTATGAAGATTTTGTAGAACAACATATTTTCAAAAAACTACAAATGAATAATTCTCGATATGGTAGTAAAAGTGAAATTATCAAAAACCGAGCTTCGGGATATCAAACCAAAGATGGTTATATTAATTCTGCATATTTGAGCATGACATTACCCTATGCTGCCGGTTCATTAATGAGTACAGTTGAAGATTTGCATACATGGCAAAATGCAATTAACACTAATGTTTTAGTGAAAGCAGAAACTATTCAAAAAGCATTTCAAAATACTACGTTGAATAATAAAAAACCTACTCATTATGGATATGGTTGGACTGTAAATAAGGTTAATGGCACACCATCTATTGAACATGGTGGGGGAATTTTTGGATATACTTCATACCAAATTTATGTTCCTAAAGATGATGTACATGTTGCCATACTTACCAACTGTAATTGCAACAACCCTACAGAAATTGCTATACAAGCTGCTGCAATAGCTATAGGCAAGCCTTATGATAATAAAACTATAACAAATCTACCTGTCAATAAGCTGAAAAAATTAATTGGCGTGTATGAGTTTGAAGATGGTGCCATCAGAATGATTACACTGGATGACAATCAATTATATAGTCAGCATATAAATGGAGGAAAAGTCAAAATTTTCCCAAAAAATGACACTACTTTTTTATATGAAAATAGTTTTTCAGAGATTCGATTTGATACAAAAAATGAAAAGATTGAAGCTGTATTCAAAAACAGAAGAAGCGCATCAAAAGGTATAAAAACAAACAAGCCTATCCCTGCTGATAAAGTAGCCATAAAGGTGCCTGAAAATATTTTAAAGCAATATATCGGTGTCTATGAAATCAAACCCGGGTTCGATCTCGCAATCAAATTGGATAACGGAAAATTAATTTCGCAGGCGACCGGACAAAAGTCTTTTGAAATGCATGCAGAAACCGAGACCAAATTTTTTGTCAAAGAATTTCCTGTAGCTCTTGAATTTATTAAAGAAAATAATAAAGTCACCCATGCTGTTTTACATCAGGGAGGCCAAAAAACCCAAGCCAAACGAAAAAATTAAAATTGTAGTTTCTTAAAAACAAAACTAAGCTATGCTTCAAATTGAGGTATAGCTTTTTTATTGCTTATTATCTGTTACAGTTTTCCTAAATATTATTTTTCAAGTATCGGTTTTAGTAATTTTAACATTCTAACAAAAATCAACTTTTTATGAAAAATTTTTGGATACTGATTTTAGCTATTTCAGTGATTAGCTGTAATCAAAACAAAAAAGAAGAGGAACAGAATACAGATACTACCGAAATGATGCCGGTAGAACCCGATAGTGGTATTGGTGATGGTGCCGTATCAATCGTGGATCATTATATCATGAGTGTTGAGAAAGCACATAAAAAATCTGAATTCCTGAAACATAAGGCCATAAGTTTCAAAATTGATTTAAGTTTTGGTGGAAAACAACGGTTGGATGGCAAGATTACTATGCTCACCAATTCTACAAAAATCAGAATTGACAAAAAAGACGACAGTAAACTAATCTATACCGGGGAGAAAGTTTTCTTATGTCCAGAAGATGCCAACGATAAGGGGGCCCGCTTTGATATGTTTACCTGGACGTATTTCTTTGCCTTACCCTACAAGATGAATGACCCTGGCACTACATGGGAATTACAAAATAACAGACCCCTTGATGAGATCGAACATCAAACTGCCAGACTTACTTTTGAAAAAGGTATAGGAGATTCGCCAGACGACTGGTATGTGATTTATACCGATCCAACAGAAAACACCTTAAAAGCTGCAGCATATATTGTTTCGTTTGGAAGTGATGGAGATACATCAAAAGCTGAAGCAGATCCACACGCTATTCAATATAAAGATTTTAAAATCATAGACGGAATCCCATTTGCTACCAGGTGGATATTTTATGGCTGGACCAAAGAAAAAGGAATGACCAATATATTAGGAGAAGCTACCCTTACAGACATCACTTTTTTAAAGGAAGAAGGTGCTATCTTTGATACACCAGATAATGCAAAGGAAATCATACTTTAGCACAGTTTTTCTTGGTTAGCAGAAAAGATACTAAAAAAATCCCTCCAATTGGTTTTGGAGGGATTTTCTCTAATTATCTTTACAAAGGTATTACTAGTTTTTTGATACTTTATTAAGATCAGGAGCATCTTCTACTCTTACTGTCTTAGCAGTACCACATCGACCTATTTGAGTCCAACCGCTATTGGTGCGTTCAAACAAAAAGCCTTGATAGGTTACACGATCTCCGGGTCGATAACTTTGAGAGCTCGACCAAGGAGCGACTCCTTCACAGATATCATTTCCTCCACCTCCATTACCAGGATACATAGTACCAATCCCGGCAATATCTCCAGAAGAAAGCCCGTTTCTCTGAGCATTATAGGTAGATCCATTCTTTTTTACAATAGTTGGTTGCCCATTTGCCGAAAACGCAAAGGAACTATATAACATGATCGAATTAAAATCTAACGAATTTGTATACTCATCCCCATCATTACCTCGCTGAGTGTAGGTCTGGAAGTTATTCTCTCTTCCTGATCGTATATTCTGAAAATTGACAGTAACAAATTGGTCTCTATCTTTTCTACTTTGTTCATGCCATAAACCAACAGCATGCCCTATCTCATGAATAGTATTACCTGTAGAACACCCGTTGGCCAGATTAATATTTTGCCTTCTTCCTGTACGTCCTACAGAAGATGAGCAGCCGCTACCACTTCTAAAATAAACATAAGCGGTCTGATTTGTTCTTCTCACAAAAGTAAGATCTGTATTGGCTTCCCAATGTGCTATCGCATCGGTAACCCTTCTTTGATTAGGCAAGCTACTCTGTATGTCATAATATACAGTGTTATTTGGCCAACGCCCTCTTGTGCGTCCTGTACTTTTGGCTTCTTGAGATAACATATCATCGGGGATCACGATCATATCCCGATCAAGGATATATTCATCATTAATTTTTTCTACCTCAACAGATTGCCCGTTGAGTTGAATTGTCACCAGTTTTCCTGCGGTTTCAGGATAGGCTTCTTCTTGTAAGAACCCTTCTTCGATGTTTAATTGTTCTTGTGAATTGTCTAGTTGTTCATTTTCGCATGAAATGAACGTTGCACCCGTAGCGAGTACTAAAGCACCGAGAATGGCGCCTCTAAATACTGTTTTCATAATTAAAATATTTGAGTTTGTGATATAGATTTAACTGAAGCACTCTAGTTTTATTGTTCTGGCATCGATAAATTGTTGTCTAAAATAAATTTACAAGATGCATACATTATTTGTATAGCGCATTATAATAGATAATGTATAAGGTTAACAGGTTTTTTTTGTATCTTTAAAATGCGCAAATTTTTCTTAAAATTCATTCTCATGACTCCTCTTTTTAAAAAATTACAACTTCCTCCCTTGCTGGATGAGATACTGATCCTTAACGAACCCGAAGGGTTTTGTAAAGAACTAGACTGTCTTAAAGATGTAATTGTAAAAGAATCTTTAATTCAGGTATCAGAGGTTGATTTTGCTATTGTTTTTGTTACCGAAAAAAAGCAAATAGAAAATCGTATTGAAACGGTCTACCCCAAACTTGTCGGTGACGCCATACTTTGGTTTGCTTATCCAAAAAAGAGTTCAAAAAAATATAAAACTGAAATTACCCGAGACTATGGATGGGGCGTGCTTGGTGATTATAACCTGGAACCCGTTAGACAAGTAGCCATTGATGAAGATTGGTCTGCTTTGCGCTTCAGGAAGGTGAGTTTTATAAAAAATATGACCCGAAATAAGGATTTTGCATTAAGTAACGCCGGTAAAGAAAAAACCACAGGAGCTTAATGAGTTGGCACCTGTATCTCCTGTCTTTTGTTTTTATTATTGCAGGATTTTTTCATTTGATACGCCCTAAGGCTTTTATGAGGATCATACCACTTTATCTTCCTTATCATAAATTGCTGGTATACCTAAGCGGTATTGCAGAGATGATAGCAGGAATTGGGTTATTGTTTATACAAATCAGGACATTTTCGGCCTGGACCATAACAATCATGCTGGTATTATTCTTTCCGGTTCACATACATATGCTTATCAATAAAAAAGCAGGTCTTAATTTGCCAAAATCGATTCTTGCTTTTAGATTATTACTTCAATTTGGCCTTATCTATTGGGCATATCAATACGCATAGATCTTAATCTGCCATATATGAGTTTGGATATATTCAACATACATAATGAACCAATTACGTTAAACATGCCAGATGCTGACGTGGTTTACTACCCTGTTTTTTTTGATCAACCAACATCAAATCAACTTTTTCAAACATTATTAAACACTATCAAATGGAAGCAGGATGAAATCAAAGTTTTTGGTAAAACATATCCCCAGCCACGTCTCACTGCTTTATATGCAAACAACAACAATTCTTATAGTTATTCTAATATAACGATGTCTCCAAATTCATTTACAAAAGAGCTATTATTTATTAAGGAAAAAATAGAAGATGTATGCACTATAAAGTTTACCTCTTGTCTGCTTAATTTATATCGCAATGGCCAGGACAGTAATGGTTGGCATGCTGATGACGAAAAAGAATTAGGTAAAGAACCTGTTATCGCCTCTATTAGTTTTGGAGAAGAACGATGGTTTCATTTTAAACACAAAACAAATAAAAAAGCAAGACAAAAGATCTTATTGCAACATGGAAGCCTGCTCCTTATGAAAGGAAAAACTCAAGAATGCTGGTTGCATCAAATTCCAAAAACCAGGAAAGTAATATATTCAAGGATCAACCTCACCTTTAGGGTAATTAAATGATAGGTTTTCACATAGTTTATATAAAAAAACTTTAACAATCTGTTTTTCAATGCTATTAAACATTTTTAGCAAAATATACTGGTAAAAAGGCAGCTTACTTTTATTGATTTTATTTTTGTAACTTTAAAATGTTAAAAAAATGCTTATGAGTCGTTACACCCTGCATGAGACCTTTGTTGTACATCAATATTCTATTGAAGAGTGGGAAGCAGAACCTCATAATCATAACTACTTTGAAATCATTTTTGTCGAAAAAGGAAATGGGTATCATACTATAAATGGAGTTCGGTTTCCATACAAAGAAAATAATATTTTTTTATTGTCCCCAGAGGATACACATCACTTTGAAATTAAAAAACACTCTCAATTCACCTATTTTAAGTTTACAGAACTCCTATTTTCGAGCAAAGTGAACTTACCAGATAGAAAATACTGGTTGCAACGCATAGAACAATTACTTCATCATCCCAACATCATCCCGGGAGATGTAATTTCTCATGAAGATGATCGAAGCATCATTTGGGATATTCATAACCTTGTTCTTGATGAATTTAAGAATGAAAAAATCTATTACCAGGAAATTATCTCTAATGCGATAAGTACTATTTTAAGCATTATTTTTCGTAATATTTCTGCAAAATACATTGCAAATCAAAGAGAGATTCCTGTAATTCATACCAAAATCGACTTAATCCTAAGCCATATCAGACAACATGTTTATGACAATGATCTTACCAAGATAAGTTATCTGGCCAATAAATTTAATATGTCTCAGAGTTCAATAAGCACCTATTTTAAAAGAAAAACCGGAGAGTCTATACATCAATATGTAACAAAATATAAGATGAAGCTGGTCGAATATCGTTTACAACATACAGAATTTACCATTGCAGAGATTGCATATCAGTTGGGATATACAGATGAAAGTCATTTAACCAAAACCTTCAAAAAATACTTTGCAATGTCCCCCAAGCAATATCGAAAAGAATTAACGCCAAGTAATTAACTATTCTTACCTAAAAATTTCATTTAATATTGTAGCCAATCGTATTCCTCCTTTTTGTAATTGCGTACGAACCATCGGAAAATAATTGTACATATATTTGTACCCTAATTTTTCTCCCGCATTTGCTGAAGCGTATACTTTTTTTGCCAATGCTTGAGATTCATGAACCCAATCCAAAACATTGCCATTTTTGATAGTCTCGATCTGAGTTTTGGACAATGGTGCTGCATTTGAAGATAATTCTGTATAACTCATTCCATAATAATCGATCATATCACTATCCCAAACCCGATGTAAATTTGATCCTTCTTTAAACCAACGTACTTGTATATCGTTTCCACCTTTATCCTCTCCTCTACCCACATGCAGTGGCTGGTGTAAATCTCCTATAAAGTGCACCAGCATTTTAAGATAGAATTCTTTCTCTTCATTTGAAGCCTCTTTATCTTTAAGAACTTTGAGGCACTTATGAATCCCTTGTACCAAATCACCATACTCGCTTGGGGTTTCTTCTTCGTATTTTTTATCAAAAGAGAAGTTAACATAATGCCAGGGGCTATACTCTCTGTAACGGTCGTCACTTTTAATATCATCTGCATAAGTAGAAACAAAAGCCAGGCTGTGCCCCTTAAGAAGGCGATTCACAGCTCTCTTTGCTTTCTTGGTAAGATATGTATCTGCTATCTGCCCGGTTGCCCTATGCCCGGTTTTTCCCCAATCATCATTAGCAGAAAAACCATATATAGAAAGTAACAATGCTGCCAGTAATAGTTTGTAATGAAGATTCATTATGTTATATTTTGAAGCAAAGATAAAAAAGGGTATGTTAGTGATACGTTAAATATTATTAGAAAAAATGTAACGATCGGTAAACAACAATTAACCCAAATCAAAATATGAAGTATAATTTATCGTTCTCTATGTACCCCAAAAATTAATCTACAATAGTATGAAGTTTACCCTTTCTTTGTTTCTCATTGCATGTACCTTATTATGCCCTGCACAGGAGAAAGAATATAATTCTGCAGTCGTTAAGGTCAATAAATATACAGAAGGTTTGCTTGTTACCCCATATTCTGATGAAAATATTCCTCTAATAATTTTTATCATGGATGCCGGTGCGATCAATAGAGATGGCAACGACCGAATGTCAAAAAATGATACGTTTAAGCAATTATCTCACGAACTGGCCCGATCGGGTGTCGCAACATATCGTTATGACAAAAGGCTTTTTAAAATGGATGGTCTTGGAATTAAAGAGCATGAAATTTCTTTTGATCACTATATTGAAGATGCAATATCTATTATAAATTATTTCAAGAAAAATGGAAATTACTCCAGAATTGTTATTGCGGGTCACGGCCAGGGGTCTCTTGTAAGCATCATGGCAGCGACCAGAAGCAGCATCGATGGTCTTATCTCTATTGCCGGAAATGCCCAATCTATAGATCAGGTAATTATAGAGCAAATTGCCAAACAAGCACCAGGACTAGACAAAAGTGCTTCAGTTGCTTTTGAACAACTCAAAAAGAATGGCAGAGCTGCAGGCTACGATCCGGCTTTAGAATCTATTTTCAGATATAATCAACAATCTTTTATGAAATCATGGATACAATATGACCCTTCAAAAGAAATTTCAAAACTAGAGATCCCTATTTTGATTATGCAGGGAGACAAGGATATTCAGGTAGAATTGGCACAAGCCGAAAAGCTAAAAGAATCTGCTCCACAAGCTGAATATTTGATCGTTACAAACATGAATCATATTCTTAAAGAGATAAAAGGAGGACGGCTAGAAAATCATAAATCATATAATGAACCTACAAGAAAAATTATGCCCGAAGTTCTCACCAGTATTACTAACTTTGTGAGTCAATAGTGTTTACCGAATTTAATCGAACCCAAATCCAAAAACGCCAAATGCCAAATCGCATTATATTTTCTGATATTGATGGAACATTATTAAATGACAAAAGAGAGCTTTCAGAATTCACGATTTCAGAAATAAAGCGAATCAAAGATATCATCCCCGTTGTGCTGATTTCTTCCAGAATGCCTAGTGCAATGATTCATTTACAGAAAGAGTTGGAAATTACAGACCAACCATTAATCTGTTATAATGGCGGATTGATTCTGGTAAATAAAAAACCTATTCATTCTACTTTTATAGCTCCCGACATTGTCGAAACACTTCATCATTTTAACAAAGATCAAAAAATTCATATTAGTTTATACCATTATGACGATTGGTTTGTACCCGAAATGGATTTCTGGGCCAATCGTGAAGCACAGAACACCAAAGTCGACCCTATAGTCAAATCCACAGAAAATGTAATACAAGAATGGAAGAACCTTGATAAAGGAGCCCATAAAATTATGTGCATGGGTGAGAAAACATATATAGATCGGGCTTTTAGTTTTCTGGAAAATACTTTTGCAAACGAATTACATTTGTATCGCTCTAAACCTACATATATTGAAATTGCGCATAAAAGCATTTCAAAATTAACGGCTATAGAGATTGTATTGAATACACATTTCAATATTCCTATTAGCGATGCTGTAGCCTTTGGAGATAATTATAACGATATTGACATGCTCAAAGCTGTCGGAATCGGAGTAGCTGTAGCCAATGCAAAACCAGAAACCCTTCAAATTGCTGACCTAGTTACACAACCTGGAAAAGAAGATGGTGTTGCTACTTACATTAAGAAAAATATATTATAACTGTGTTGAAAACCATAAAAACAACTATATATCCAATACTACTGGCAATTACCTTATTTAATATGGTAGTTGGTTGTAAAGCTGCTCAATCTGAAACAAAAACAAATGCCTTTCCAATAGTTGCTTCTATAGACCTTGTACATATCGTTGATGACAAAGTGAAGGTAGAAATAACTGTAAACAATTTTGATACCGATACCATAAGTTATTATCTTCCTAAGGTTGTACCAGGCACATATCAAAACAATAACTATGGAAAATTTATTGAAGACTTCAAAGCTTTTGATGTACTGGGAAATCCTATATATGTTCAAAAATATGGTGATAACCGCTGGAAAATTAATAATGCCAGGCGGGTACAAAAAATAACCTATTGGGTACACGACACTTTTGATTCTGAAAGCACACATGATGTCTTTTCGCCCACAGGTTCAAATATTTTAGAGAACAAGAACTTTGTGCTAAATTTATATGCATTTGTAGGGTATTTTGATGGTTTAAAAGAAAATACATACCATCTATTTATCAAACACCCAAAAGCACTGAAAGCATCGACTTCGCTGGTAGAAACTATATCAGAGGATACCATAAATACACCTAATGAAGATGTTGACCTTTTCGTTTTCAAAAGATATGCAGATGTAGCAGACAATCCGATCATGTATTCCAGTCCAAATCGAGTAACATTTGCAGTTAATGGTATCGATGTATTGGTAAGCTTGTATTCTAACAAAGAATCTCACAAAGCTACTAAAATAATGGAACAGATGGAGCGTGTTATCAGAGCTCAAAAAAACTTTTTGGGAGATATCAATTCTACCAAGAAGTATAGCATATTACTCTATCTTTCTTCCTCAAAATCAGATGATGCCAAAGGATATGGAGCATTAGAGCATAACACATCTACCATTGTAGTATTGCCCGAATCACTTTCGCCAGAAAAGCTTAGAGAAGCTCTTACTGATGTGGTTTCGCACGAATTCTTTCATATCGTAACCCCATTAACCATACATGCCGAAGAAATTCACAACTTTGACTATAACAACCCCAAGATGTCAGAACATCTATGGCTATATGAAGGCACCACAGAGTATTTCTCATTACTGTTTCAAATCACGCAGGGACTCATCACAAAAGAAATCTTTCTTGAGAGGGTTCTGGGAAAGATGGAAGCTTCCAAAAAATTTGACAACACCATGTCTTTTACCACAATGAGTAAAAACATATTGGTAGAACCCTATCGCAAAAATTACAGAAATGTATATGAAAAAGGAGCATTGATCTCTATGTGTCTCGATATTATTATGCGCGAAAAAAGCGGTGGCTCCTATGGGGTATTAGACCTTATTAAAAACTTATCCAATAAATTTGGTATTGATATGCCATTTAAAGACAAAGAACTAATTAAGGTCATTAAAGAAATATCCTATCCGGAAATTAGTGAGTTTTTACAAAAACATGTAGTGGGCAACGCTCCTATCGATTATGATTTTTATCTGAAGAAAGTAGGGGTGCATTATGGGGTACAACACCTCCCTTCTTCATACTTTATTTTTGAACAACAACCTTTTGTAACCGGTTCTGAAGCTTCAAAAGAGGTGGTTTTCACCTCTGGTATTGTATATAATAGTTTTTTAAAAAACCTGGGCGTTTTGGGAGGCGATGTGTTACTTAGTATTAATGATAAAAAATACAATCTAAAAAACATCTATGACCTGTTTGGAGATTCGAATCAATGGAAGATAGGAGACGAAATCACTTTTAAAATTAGACGTAATAACGAAGTGGTAACTCTCAAGTCCAAAGTAATTGAACCTACTGTAGAGAAAATAATTCTGGAACAAGACCCAAATGCTTCAGCACAGCAAATAAACTTGTTCAAAAAGTGGATTAACGATTAGAAACTTTCGAGATAATGTTATTTTGTAATACATTTTATTAAATCTAAATACTTTGTAATGGAGAATATTCCTTTTTTTACCGATGACACTATTGTTTTTGGGATTTTAATGCTTTGCCTGGGATTTGTTTTTTACACCTCCTCTATCAACAAAGGTTTCTGGAAAACCTTCTACAAGTTTATCCCGGCATTATTGGTATGCTATATGCTACCTGCAATATTCAATTCTTTAGGAATTATTGGTACAGAATGGAAAGAACCAGGTACAGATGGGGTATTGATAGAAAAATCATCAAAGGTGTATTATATTGCCAGCAGGTATTTATTACCCGCCTCTCTTATCTTAATGACCTTAAGTATAGACCTTAAAAGTATCTTTAACTTAGGGCCAAAAGCACTCATTATGTTTTTAACAGGAACACTTGGTGTGATTATTGGCGGTCCTCTGGCGATTCTACTTATTTCTCTCGTTTCTCCAGAAACCTTAGGCGGGGCCGGATTTGATGCAGTTTGGAGAGGGTTATCTACACTCGCTGGTAGCTGGATCGGTGGTGGTGCAAATCAAGCCGCAATGTTAGAAATTTACCAATATAATCCCGAGAAATATGGAGGAATGGTCTTGGTAGATATTGTGGTGGCCAATATCTGGATGGCTATATTACTAATGGGAATTGGTAAGAGTGATAAAATCGATCGCTGGCTAAAAGCCGATACAAGTGCTATAGAATCCTTAAAACAAAAAGTATCCAATTATGCCGAAAGTATCACTAGAAACCCATCACTTACCGATTATACTGTTATGCTTTCTATAGCATTTACGACAGTAGGTTTTGCACATTGGGGAGCAGAAGGAATATCTAATGCCCTATCCAATAATTTTGAAATATTTAATGATAAAACCTCTTCTTTATCCTCTTTTACGTCTAAGTTCTTTTGGATGATTACCATTGCTACCGCAATTGGAATTTTATTATCCTATACCAAAGTAAAACAATATGAAGGAGCCGGAGCTAGTAAAATCGGAAGCGTTTTTATCTACATCCTGGTGGCAACCATCGGAATGAAAATGGATCTCGGGAAAATTTTCGAAAATCCCGGACTCATAGCCATTGGCCTTGTTTGGATGGCTATCCATGTTTTATTGTTGATTATAGTCGCCAAAATAATCAAAGCACCATATTTCTTTCTCGCAGTGGGTAGTAAGGCAAATATAGGTGGTGCCGCATCTGCTCCTGTAGTTGCTGCGGCTTTTCACCCCTCACTGGCAACAGTGGGTGTGCTACTGGCAGTTTTTGGATATGTGGTAGGAACTTACGGAGCCATTTTGTGTGCCATATTAATGCAAATTGCTTCTGGCAGTTAATAAAAAACAACCTGGACTTCAAGATCCCAGAACACATTTAAGAAATCAACAAGCTCGGAGCAAGCTCACCAGGTATGCTTCCGAAAATACATTTTGTTTTAGCGGCAAGCCTGCCTGGATCGGCAGGCAAGTCTGCCTGGATCGGCAGGCAAGCCTGCCTGGATCGGCCTCGGAGAATTAAACCCTCTATGAGGGATTAAAAAAGTCTGATATCTAGATTCTAAAATCTATGTTCAATTTAAAATAAAACTTGCATCTTTGTAGCCCAATTTTTCCAAACTAAAAATTACATATGAAACGGTTTTTTATCCTATTGTTTTTCTCTGTTTTACTTATCAATTGTAATTCTCCGAAAAAAAAAGGAAATGTAACGATAAGTGGGCATATCAAAGGCCTGAAAAAAGGAACTATCTACCTGCAAAAAGTGCAGGATACTATGCTTATCAATATAGATTCTATGGTGGTAGACGGGAATGCCGAATTTATCATGTATTCTGAAGTTAAAGAACCTGAAATTCACTACCTATACCTCGACAAACAAGACGGTAAACAATATAATGATCGTATCGATTTTTTTGCCGAACCTGGAGAAATTAACATTACCACCAACCTAAATGATTTTGAAAGTGATGTTAAAATAACCGGAGGTAAGAATGAGATGAAGTTTCAGGAGTATAAAAAAATAAAAAAACGGTTTGATCAAAGAAATCTAAGACTTATCAAAGAAAATTTTGAAGCCGGCAAACAAAACGATGAAGAAAAGCTTGCCGAAAATGATAAAGCCTATAAAAATCTGCTGAAACAGAAATACTTATACACCATCAATTTTGCCATGAACAACAGAAAGCTGGAAGTAGCCCCCTATGTTACCCTAAATGAAGTTTTTGATGCCCATATTAAGTTTCTGGATACCGTAGCAAATTCATTGAGCCCTAAAGTTAAAAAATCGTTATATGGCAAACAGCTTATTAACTATATAGCCGAACGGAAGGCCAAAGAAATTGAAGTCACTACAGAAGAGAAACATTAATTTTTATACCGCCAGTTCATTCTTACGGAAAAAAGAAGACAAAAAATAAACTACCAATAGGGTATATAATTAATTGCTTGTTACATATCTACTCGGAAAATCCTACGAATTTTCCCCTGGTTTGTTCCTTATTTGTTAAATTTGTTGCTTAACCACGTAACTAATCATACACCAACTATCGGGCACCATAAGAATGAGCAATATAGAAGATAATTCTCCTCTTAATAGTCTATTAAGTTTAAAAACTGTAATTAGAACAAAAGACTTCGAAGCTTCAAAAAGATTTTATACTCAGGTTCTAAACCTTAAAATAATTGAAGAATATGATGATGGAAATGGTTCCAAAGGATTAATTGTGAGGTTTGGCCCAGAAGGTGGTAACGCTTTTTTTGAAATTTCTGAAATAACAGATGACCATAATTATTATCAAGAAGCATTTAGTAAAAATGTTGAAAATGATAAAACAGATATACAGTTAAGAACCAATAATGTAGACTATTGGGCAGCCCTATTAAAAGAAAAATGGAACGCAAGAGGTCCAATACTTCGACCTTGGGGATCTTACTACCTTTATTTGAGAGATCCCGATGGATTGCAGATTATAATCTACCAAGAAAAAACAAAGTAACATGCTACTACAAGCTGAAAAAGCAAAAAAATGATGAACGTATTTTTATACCTGTTCATGGGTGCATTAACAATAGGAACCAGTATTGACAAAATGAGCACAGAATCAAATAAACAAAAGGAGAATTGCCTTACAATAGAAAATTTTAATTCTATCACAGACTATATTAAAGACCATGGTGAACAGACAAAACTTTCAAAAAGAGTACTCTCTGATAAAGAATCTTTGTCTTTGGAAATTTCGTTAGGTAATAGGTTTATTGAACTTGAAGATTATCAAGACTATAAACGAATTATTATAATTGACAAAAGTAAGGACAATGAAATCCCTCCTTATTTTGTGTCAAGCAGTAATAATCAAATCCAAATTTCAGCTTATTATTCAAGATTGGATGATGAAAAAGATGTAAAAACAAGAGCTGAAGATTGGTGCAAAATTATTTCGGAATTTACCCATAAAAAATGAGCTTATTTATAACAAAACCTAAACTGCAATAAAATGGAGTTTAGCTATACGTTATAGGTAATTTCCCATATCAGAAACCAATTAAACCCGGTTTATGCAATAGAACTTCGTTGTGAAGGTTTGAACTGCAATAAAATATAATGTTTTCTGAGATTCAGCATAGCATTGTTATGGTTAATTTCATAAACATAGCGCAGCGATATATTTTGCAGCAGTTGAAAGCTGTAGTAGATTTTCTATTGCATAAATCGGGTTTAATGAACAGTATTTTCAGTAATCTAATGAAACACTATATACCAGCAATGTTATTATTGGTTCTTTCTGCTTGTGTTATAAAAAGCAAGCAAAATCACAAGAATCAATCAGACCAAGGGTTAAATGAAAATGAGTCAAATCAGATAATTATTTCCCGAACAAAATATTATAATCAACTATATGGTTTCTGGCTGGGAGAATGTATTGCCAACTGGACTGGACTCGTTACTGAAATGGATAAAATTGGAGACATAGGCGAAATTCAAACTGGATCGTTTTATACAAGAAATGACTGGGGAAAACCTGATCAACCAAGCATTTGGGGAGAAGGCGTACCAAGTGATTTATCGCCTACCATAGACTTTGTTTTTAAGAATGAGGCAGAAATTTGGGGATCAGATGATGATACTGATATAGAGTACATCTACCAGCACCTATTAGATACTAATCAAACTAGTATTTTAACAGGTAAGCAAATTCGCAATGGATGGTTAAATCATATCAAATCGGATGAAGAGAATTACTTATGGGTGTCTAATCAAAAAGCCTTTGATTTAATGAGACAGGGGATAACACCTCCTGAAACCAGTAATCCTAAAATGAATGAACATTTTGAAATGATTGATGCCCAACTCACCACTGAGATATTTGGATTGTTTTCTCCTACAAGGCCAGACATTGCACTAAAAATGTCTTATCTTCCAATTCGTACAACTGCACGAAAGGATGCCGCCTGGATTTCTGAGTTCTACGTAATCATGCACGCTCTGGCATCACGAGTGGATACGACCATTTCTATGAAACAAAAGATCTTTTGGATGTCAGATCAAGCCCGCAAAGTGCTTCCCGACACCTCTTATTCTGGTAAAATGTATGATTATGTGAAAGCAAAGTATGAATCTGGAATTTCTTGGGAACAGACCAGAGATTCTATTTATTATAGGTATCAGGTGAAGCAAAAGGATGGATACAATATTACATCAAAAAATTTGTACTGTAACGGATGTTTTGCTGCCGGAATCAATTTCGCCGCCAGTTTGGTGAGTCTGTTTTATGGTGAAGGGGATTTTGTGGAAACAATAAAAATTGGTTCCTTAACTGGATGGGATTCTGATAATCCAACAGCAACCTGGGGAGGGTTGCTTGGTTTTATGATTAGCAAAGAAGGGATAGAGCAAGCTTTCGATAGAAAATTCTCCAATAAATTCAACATTCATAGAACCAGGCTAAACTTCCCAAATAATGGTCTAGACACGTTTGAAGAAATGGCTAAAAAGGGACTTTCTATCACAGAAAGAACTATAAAAGAAGAAATGAAAGGTGAATTGGATAGTGTAAATAATTTATGGTACATTCCAAATAAAGAATTAAATATTTATCCGAGAGACTAATTAACTTTTACAAATAAGAACTAACTAAATAACCGCTATCAATGAAGTAACAAATTCAAGATATTCTAAATTTAGTTAAGTTGCCTCTTCTGCATGCAGAGTATTTTATTGATGAACATGTCCAAAAAAGAAGCGTTGTTTCAGATTATCAGATATCAAATTCTGTACAAAATATTCTAAACAATAATGATGCTTTCTCGAATTTGTATTCAAAAAACTATTACCCAAAAAATAAACACCAGTAAAATGGTGTTATGTTAGTGTAGGCAGATAATTGAAAGACAAAAGCACTAACCGATTTGGATGAGTGCTTTTCATTTATTCCAATTACATTCTCTATTAATCAGAGCTTAGCTATTTTTGAGTGTTTTCCAGTTTTCTTCTGCTATTTTTGTCATTTCTGCTTCATTACCTAACCAGGGAACAATAGTATTAAATGGTTTCCCTTCCCAGAAATCATTATAAAACAGGTATAATTTACCATCATCTATTCTAAATGTTTGGGGGTTTACAGGTACTTTTTTATTCATTTTTGCCACAGCAAAAGAGCAATACCCATCAAATTGAGGAAGATATGTATCAGGACTCTTTTTAAACATTTCAAGATGTTTCGCATTTGTGAAGTAGTATACTGTCCCATGGTGTTCTGAAGAAAATTCCTGGCTACCGCGTTGGGCTGTATTTGTAGTAAAATAATTAACCACATCATACCCATTATTTGCAATATTATTTTGGTTCTTATACACCTTTTGTGCAAAAGAATTGTGCATACATAAACTAAATAAGGTAAGAGCCAGAATAGTTTTAAGTGCTTTCATAATAGTAATTTTGAGTTAATAAAAATTTCTTGAAACCGACCCTGCCTTGCCGACAGGCAGGTATCCCCGAGGCAAGCCATAGGGGTATTTCGCCGGTTTCATTTTGGCCTCGGGGGCAAAAACCGAAATTTTGTATTTAGCCTCACCCGAAACTGCCGAAAAAGGCAGTTCCGACCTCTCCCAAGGAGAGGTTAATCGGAAACCCCGAGGCAGAGCCGTCGGGGAATTATTTAGATTAACACCACAAATATCGGTATCAATGCTTTACGAACAGTATTTAAAAATACATTATATTTGCTCAATCGTTCAAAATTTCCTAATGGATATATTAAGTGATATTCTGAAAAAAGTGAAGCTATCAAGTGCAGTTTATTTTAATGCAGGTTTTAGTTCTCCGTGGGGTATGGATATCCCGAACGGGCCTTTTGCCCAGTTTCATATTGTGACCAAAGGCCAGTGCCTACTAAAAACTAAAAGCAACTATATTCAGCTTTTTGCGGGTGATATTGTCGTATTTCCCTTTGGAACCAGTCATTGGTTGGCTGATAATGAATCGAGTGAAAGAAAAAGTGGTCAAGACGTAGTTCAATCTATATGGAATGATACTTCTTTATTTAAAGGTGATACTATTGCCACAACATTAGTTTGCGGACATTTTGAATTTGATAGAAATATTGATCATCCATTTATGAAGGCCTTACCCGAATTTATACATATAGATAATTCTGAACGCAAAGAAATATCATGGTTACAAAATATTAGCAACCTCATTATCCAGGAAACAGATACAAAAAACTCGGGAAGTGATATTATTATAACCAAATTGGGTGAAGTCCTGTTTATTCATACATTACGGGCTTTTATTCAACGAAAAAATGTAGATCATGGATTTCTAGCGGCTATGCAGGATGAAAGAATTCATAAGGCGCTGACAGCTATTCATAATTCTCCAAAAACAGACTGGCAATTATCTTCTTTGGCTCAGATATCAGGAATGTCCAGAACAAGTTTTAGCAACCAATTTAAAACGCTGGTAGGTGAAACTCCCATGATTTATATTACAAAATGGAGAATATTACATGCCAAAGAGTTATTAATTGAAAGTGAAAAAACGGTTGGTGAAATAGGAGAACAGGTTGGATATCAATCTGAAGCTGCATTTAACAGGGTTTTTAAAAAATACACATCACAAACCCCTTTAAAATATCGGCAATTTGCATCTGTTTCTTAACCCTGTATTTTTATAAAAACAAAGCTCTGAAACCTAATCCAGAGCTTTGTTTTAAGACGCTAACCAAAATCGGCTATAAGTACTTTAAAAAAAAATTATAATGCGTTTACTTTTTTTACCAAAGCTTTAGCAGTTTTTTCCAAATCCTCACGAATAGATTTAAAATGTTGCTTTGGGTTTTCCAGTTTACGTTCATTGGCTCTGGCCATAAATCCATCAAATGATGTTATAGCCTCGTCGATAATTGCTTCTCCCGTTTTATTGTCTTTATCAGGATTCTCCAATTCCCACACATAAACTTCTTCAATAATATCTCCTAATACATAGTTAATGTCTTTCTTAAGGTCTCTCTTATTTGCCATATCAAATTTATTTTATGCAAAATTAGTGTTTTCAATGAAATATAGGGTAAATAATCAAAAGTCTTCAAATTAGAAAGAATTCTAATAAGAAGGAATATCGTTATACTGACTCTCCTACTATCTCTTTCATTTTAGAAATTGCCTTATCTACATGTTTTGAGGCATTAAGGCTATTAAACTTAAGACATATGATCCCTTCTTTATCTATCACATAGGTCTCTCGCCCGGGTAACAGTCCCAATAGCTCTGACTTTACCCCGAAAAGCTTTCTTATTTTCCCTTTAGGATCTGAAAGAAACACAAAAGGCAATCGATATTTGTTTTTAAATCTTGTATGAGATTTCACACTGTCTGAACTAATTGCAATAACCTCGGCACCGAGTGTGGTAAAATCCAAATAACTATCCCTAAAATCACAGGCTTCTTTTGTACATCCTGGTGTAAAGTTTTTGGGATAGAAATACAGTACCAAAGGTTTTCTGCCAATGATGTTTTCACTTAAAAAATCGTGTCCTTTATCATCCTTAGCAGAAAATACAGGTACTTTATCACCAATTTCTAATGCCATATGCCATCAATATTATTCGCCTTTATAGATCACAAAATTTCGGGGAGTTTCATATAAGGTAACTTCAATATCAAATTTTGGAGCTATCTTTTTACGCAGTTTATTCCATATCACTACAGCAATGTTCTCTACGGTAGGATTTAAGGTGGTAAATTCTTTTACTTCTTCATTCAGGTTTTTATGATCCATATACTCTTCGACTTCAGTCTTAATATAGTCCTTTAGGATCTTAAGGTCTATGAGATATCCGGTTTCAGGATCAATTTCTCCAATCACCGCTACAATGAGTTCATAATTATGGCCATGATATTTAGGGTTACTGCATTTACCAAATACCTGAAAGTTTTTCTCATCGCTCCAATCTTGTCTATATAATCGATGCGCGGCATTGAAATGTGCTTTTCTACAGGCTTTGATCTTCATAAGGTGATGTGTGAATAAAACTTATCAAAAATGATTTTAAACCATTCTGTATACAGCTCGGGTTGTTTAGAAATATCGTTTTTAACTTCTTCAATGGGCATCCATTTCCAGTCTGCAACTTCTTCGGGATTGATCATAGGATCATCTTCATAGGTCCCCACCAATACATGGTCATATTCATGTTCTGTGAGCCCATTATCGAAAGGTGCTTTGTAAATAAATGAAACTGTATCCTTCAGCTTGGTGGTAAAGCCCATTTCTTCCTGTAACCTTCGGGTTCCTGCGGCTATATTACTTTCACCATCTCTTTGGTGGCTACAGCAGGTATTGGTCCATAAACCTGGTGAATGATACTTATGTCGAGCTCTTTGTTGAAGCATTAATTCGTTCTTACTATTAATTACAAACACCGAAAAAGCCCTATGCAAGACAGCTTTTTGGTGCGCTTCTAATTTGGGCATTAACCCAATTTGCTCATCATTTTCATTCACTAAAATGACTTTTTCTTCTTCCATATTTTTGCTGTATCAAAATTACAAAATCACCCTGGCAATTCATAATCTATAACCAGTATGACACGAAAATAGTATAAATAATCAAAAATAAAGCTGTATGGAGCATTACCATACAGCTGATGTACTATTTTTTACAGAGACTATTCTATCTATTGAATAATGATAAACTCACTACGTCGGTTTAATTGGTGCTCTTCTCTACTACATGGCACTCCGTTATCACAATAGTTAATCAATTCTAATTCTCCATACCCTTTACTGGTAACCCTGTCTTTATCGATCCCTCCTTTTTCTACAATATACCTCATAGTACTATTGGTTCTTCTTTCACTTAACCTTCTATTGTACCAAATTAAAGCTCTGCTATTGGTATGTGATCTAATTTCTATCCTTTATATTGGGATGCTGCTTCAGCACTTCTATATCTCTAGTTTGCAAGTTTTAGAAAGGTTTCCTGAGCATTAATATATTCATATCTATCATACTACAATTTTGCTTTTTCCAGCTTTTTTTGTTGAGAGAAAACTATATTGCTTTGAAAGGGCGCAGTAAAATAAATAAGAATTCATATAATAGTTTTACCATAGCATATTGAAGTGGTTTAAAAGAAACGTGGAGTCAACATTCTATTATATTTCTTAAAGAGCTCAAATCGTAGCATTACCTCATAACTTCCATCATTAAACTGTGTTTGCCCAAGTTCTGTAGTTTCTCTATCATAAGCAAAACCAACCATCATAGAATCCGATATCTGGAATCCTACCATTCCACTTACTGCTGCGCTCCATCGATAAGCAGCGCCTACCGTCAATTTTTCATACAACAGGAAATTAGCAGATATATCCACCTGCAGAGGAGCGCCAAATACCAATTTACCTAATATAGCTGGTTTAAATTTCACATCATCACTTAGATCAAAAGTATGACCACCAATCACATAGTAATTAATACGTTCTTCTGCCAAAAAACTAATTGCAGTACTATTACTATCGGTAGTGCTTTCATCAAAGTGATCGGTTTCTAATAAATTTGGAGTACTTAAACCTACATAGAAACGATCTGTATGATAATAAATACCAACGCCTACATTAGGGCTAAACTTATTGTCTATATTATTCTCAAATAAGGCATCATTTTCACTGAATTGTGTTAACCGTTGAAAATCTACATTCAGTAAATGACCTCCGGCTTTTAATCCAAAACTTAATCTTCCAAAATCTGAGGTTGGTATTGTATATGAAAAATCAATATCAAAATAAGTCTCATCGGTTGGGCCAATTTCATCATTAACTATCGATAACCCCAAACCAATACGCTCACTGGTTCCTATCGGGGTATTAAGCGTTAATGTCTGCGTTCTTGGTGCGCCATCAAGACCCACCCATTGACTCCGATGTAGTCCCATAACACTAAGTACTCCCCTGCTACCAGCATATGCGGGATTAATACTTATTGTATTATACATGTATTGTGTATACTGAGCATCTTGTTGGGCATTTGTTTTGATCATTACGAGGCCAAAAATTGCCAGCACTATAAAGGTTCTAAGTTTATTCATTCTATATTAAGATTTGGGGTTGGGGAATAATAAATATATCATTTCGAAATATATTACTTGCTAATATTACTATGTGATTTATATTTACAACCTCTGATGAAGCAATATCAAAAGATATAGGAATATTACCTCCCTGCCAGGCAGAGAAATCAGTCCAATTCTCGTCATGAATAGTAGTGTATGTTTGTCCAAAAGATATATTCTTGCCAAGCAAAAATATTATTGAGAATAATAAAATCAATTTACTCTTAAATGGAAACAAAACTATTTTATCAGCAATCGTTTTTTCTAAAATAGAATTGACTAACTTAGTTAGTAGAATTGGGGTAATTTTCTTCATATGACGATGTGTTTACAATTTTATTTATGAGAATCTTAATCAGGGTTAATTCTCATAAATCATTTATAAAAACTACACAAACACAATTAAATATTTTATGGTAAAACCATAATTTTATATTTACGAAAATAAGAAATAAATTAAGATAATTAACATTTTATTGTACTTTTTGCCACTTATTTTATCGATGTAAATCATTTTTAATCGTTGAAATACGCATTGTAACCAAGGTTATTTTGTATTATTATAGAAAGAAATTACTCTTTTGTTGAACAGCTTTAGTCATATACAACACCAAAATTAAGGCATTTTTTTGGTAATGAACAGGATTAAAAAACACTTTTACATTCGCTCAATCTCAAAACTTTTTTTATGCTAGAGAGTATGTTTAAAAACCCTACCTCCTCTTTTCACACCAGGCTTTATAATATTCTTACATTGCATAGATCTTATTCCTCATTGTTTATTTTAGTATTATATTTGCATCCTTAATTTATTATAGTAAACAGAAAAGGTTATATAATTTGGAATCCGACATCCAATATTGTTAATGCGGGTAATAGAAATAATTGCAAATACATGAAATTTACAGACGAAATAGGACGTAGAAGAACCTTTGGGATCATTTCACACCCAGATGCCGGTAAAACTACATTAACAGAAAAACTATTATTATTTGGCGGCGCTATCCAGGAAGCTGGTGCTGTAAAATCAAATAAGATCAAGAAAGGAGCAACCAGTGATTTTATGGAAATTGAGCGTCAACGTGGGATATCGGTAGCTACTTCTGTACTGGCTTTTGAATATAAAGATATTAAAATTAATATCCTGGATACTCCCGGGCATAAGGATTTTGCAGAAGATACTTTTAGAACACTTACCGCAGTAGATAGCGTAATTGTGGTTATAGATGTAGCAAAAGGTGTCGAAGAACAAACAGAAAAGCTCGTTTCTGTATGCAGAATGCGTAATATACCTATGATCGTTTTTATCAATAAGCTGGATCGTGAAGGTAAAGATGCTTTTGAACTTCTGGATGAAATAGAACAAAAGTTGGGTCTAAAGGTTACGCCACTTAGTTTTCCTATCGGAATGGGTTATGATTTTAAGGGAATTTATAATATATGGGAGAAAAATATCAATCTTTTTAGCGGAGATAGCCGAAAAAACATCGAAGAAACTGTAAAAATTTCGGATTTATCGTCTCAGGAGTTAAACGATATTACTGGGGATAGTGCGGCAGAAACATTACGTGAAGAACTAGAATTAGTAGAAGGTATATATCCTAAATTTGATCCTGTAGCTTATCAAAATGGAGATTTACAACCTGTTTTCTTTGGTTCGGCATTGAATAATTTTGGCGTGAGAGAATTGCTGGATTGTTTTATTACCATTGCTCCTCCTCCCAGACCTAAAGAAAGTGATATTCGCCTGGTTACCCCTGAAGAAAAAGATTTTACTGGATTTGTATTTAAGATCCATGCCAATATGGATCCAAAACATAGAGATCGCCTGGCTTTTGTAAAAATAGTGTCGGGAACCTTTGAAAGAAATGTACCATACCTACATACGAGACATAACAAAAAACTAAAATTCTCCAGTCCCAATGCATTTTTTGCAGAGAAAAAGGAAATTGTAGATATCTCTTATCCTGGTGATATTGTTGGACTTCATGATACTGGAAATTTTAAAATCGGTGACACACTTACCAAAGGAGAAGTCTTACATTATAAAGGAATACCGAGTTTCTCTCCCGAACATTTTAGATATATCAACAACGCCGATCCTATGAAATCCAAACAATTGGCAAAAGGAATCGATCAATTGATGGATGAAGGTGTTGCTCAGCTTTTTACTCTGGAATTAAACGGCCGAAAAGTAATCGGTACTGTTGGTGCACTACAATATGAAGTGATTCAATATAGATTAGAACATGAATATGGTGCAAAATGTACCTATGAGAACTTAAATGTTCATAAAGCCTGTTGGGTAGATCCCGAAGATCCTGATAATGAGGAGTTCAAAGATTTTAAACGTGTAAAAAGTAAATTCCTGGCAAAGGATAAACAAGGGCAATTGGTGTTTTTTGCTGATTCTTCTTTTAGCTTGCAAATGACGCAGCAGAAATACCCATCTATCCGATTTCATTTCACATCAGAATATTAACCCTGAAAATTCACATTAATCAACTTTCCCTAGTAAACGAATAAGATTTGCTAAGTTTTTCCATCCCTCAAAACTAAGTAACTCTAATTCGGGCCTACCTGTATCTGGTATAGGTAGGATTAACCGCAGTAAACAATGATTTTTTCTAAAACCATGAATAATAGCGGTTAAAAAAACCTGTCTAGTAGTTACTTAATTTTATTCTTTTCAATTATGCTTCGCCAGTTGGTCCAAAATTCATAGGTATAGGCGGCTGTTCATAATCTTTAATCTCGCCGTGTGCCGCCTCAAATCTACTCACATTATCACCTAATGCTTTAAGCAATCTTTTGGCATGTTGCGGAGTCAGAATAATTCTGCTTTTCACCTTACTTTTGGGTCTGCCAGGCATAACATTTACAAAATCAATTACAAATTCTGAAACAGAATGATTAATAATCGCAAGATTACTGTATGTTCCATCAGCCACAGTTTCATCTAATTCTATATTTATCTGATTTTGCTTTTGATCTTTATTATCTGCCATAAATTATTCTTTTAAATTCAAAAACCTAATCTCTATACAATTTTTCTTCATCTTATTACAAAAAAACACTCGATTTGACGGCTTTTGATAGTCGAAATCCTTACATTAATTCACGTTAATCTAATGAACTTATCTTGACTTTTTCTATTTCCTAAAAAATGGTTAAAAACAAAAAGTCAAGATGAGTTACTGTAAAAATAAAAAAGCCTGCCCAAATAAGGCAGGCTTTCTACTTATTAATTAAAATTAACTTCCTGTCGTTGTTCCATTCGGTCTTCAAATTCTTCTTTGGAACCAACAATGATACTTTCGTAATCCCTCATTCCTGTACCTGCCGGAATTCTATGTCCAACAATTACATTTTCCTTAAGACCTTCGAGAGTATCGACTTTACCACTTACAGCAGCTTCGTTTAATACTTTTGTTGTTTCCTGGAACGATGCTGCAGAAATAAATGATTTGGTCTGTAGCGAAGCTCTTGTAATACCTTGTAGTATTGGAGTTGCCGTAGCAGGAGAAACGTCTCGTGCTGTAACCAGGTTTTTATCATCTCTACGCAAAGCAGAATTTTCATCCCTCAATTCACGAGGAGAAATAATCTGTCCTGCTTTAAGGTTATCACTATCCCCGGCGTCTTCAACAACCTTCATTCCAAACATCTCATCATTCTCTTGTATGAAATCAGCCTTATGTACCAATTGATTTTCAAGGAAAATAGTATCTCCCGGATCTTCGATCCTTACTTTACGCATCATCTGACGTACTACAACTTCAAAATGCTTATCATTAATCTTCACACCTTGTAGTCGGTATACCTCTTGTACTTCATTAACCAAATATTGCTGTACTGCAGCAGGGCCTTTAATTTTTAATATATCTTCAGGAGTAGTAGATCCATCAGATAGCGGCATTCCAGCTCGCACATAATCATTTTCCTGAACAAGAATTTGATTAGAGAGCTTAACAAGATACTTTTTTATTTCTCCAATTCTGGATTCTACAATAATCTCTCTGTTACCACGTTTGATCTTTCCGAATGAAACTACACCATCTATCTCACTTACCACAGCAGGATTCGATGGGTTACGTGCTTCGAATAGTTCGGTTACTCTTGGAAGACCCCCGGTAATATCACCTGCTTTTGCAGATTTACGAGGAATCTTAACCAATATTTTACCTACTTTGATCTTATCATTATCATCTACCATTAAGTGAGCACCAACCGGAAGATTATAAGAACGCAATACTTCGTCTCCTTTGCCTAACACATGAAGTGTAGGTATCTTTTTCTTATCGCGAGACTCAGAAATTACCTTTTCCTGGAAACCTGTTTGTTCATCAATTTCTACCTGATAAGTAATCCCTTGTTCGATGTTTTCATACTTCACCTTACCAGCAAATTCTGAAATAATCACTCCATTATATGGATCCCATTGACAAATTACCTGATCGGCTTCTAATTTATCTCCGTCCTGAATAAATAATTGTGACCCATAAGGAATTAAGTTCGTGCTCAAAACAATTTTGGTCTTAGTATCAATTATCTTAACTTCTGAAGTACGTGAAATTACTACATCAATTTCTTTACCATCTGCATCCTCTCCTTTCACGGTTTTAAGCTCTTCGATTTCTGCTTTACCGCCAAACCTAGATTTTAATTGATTTTCTTCAGAAATGTTACCCGCAATACCTCCCACATGGAATGTACGCAAAGTAAGCTGAGTACCTGGCTCACCAATAGACTGAGCTGCTACTACACCTACAGCTTCGCCACGTTGCACTGTTTTACCAGTAGCAAGGTTACGGCCATAACATTTCACACAAATTCCTTTTTTGGCTTCACAAGTAAGCGCAGAACGAACCTCTACAGATTCTACAGGAGAGTTTTCAACATTTTTTGCAGTGACATCATCAATTTCAACACCAGCTTCAACCAATATCTCTTGTGTTAATGGATTTATTACATCTACTAATGCCGTTCTACCAACAATTCTGTCACCAAGAGATTCTATTATTTCTTCATTTTTCTTCAATGGTGTTACTTCTACACCGCGCAGTGTACCACAATCTTCTTCATTTACAATTACATCCTGAGCTACATCTACCAAACGACGTGTTAAGTACCCTGCATCTGCTGTTTTTAATGCAGTATCTGCAAGACCTTTACGAGCACCGTGTGTAGAGATAAAATATTCAAGAATTGAAAGCCCTTCTTTAAAGTTAGAAAGAATTGGGTTTTCAATAATTTCTCCGCCCGCAGAACTTGCTTTCTTGGGTTTAGCCATCAGTCCACGCATACCGGTTAACTGACGAATCTGCTCTTTGGATCCCCTCGCACCAGAATCAAGCATCATATATACAGAGTTAAATCCTTGCTGATCCTCTCGAATACGCTTCATTGACAATTCTGTCAGTTCGGCATTAGTAGAAGTCCAGATATCAATAACCTGATTATAACGTTCATTATTAGTGATAAGCCCCATATTATAGTTTGCTACAATATTGTCGACCTGTGCATTTGCATCTGCAATCATGGTATGCTTCTCCTCGGGGATAATAATATCTCCCAAACTGAAGGATAACCCTCCCTGGAAAGCAAAATTATATCCTAGTTTCTTAATCTCATCCAGGAAAGCAGCCGTTTCGGGCACACTAGTTACCTTTAAAATATCACCAATAATATCTCTAAGTGATTTCTTAGTTAACACTTCATTGATATATCCCGCTTGTTCCGGAACTTTTTCATTAAATAATACTCTACCGGTAGTAGTTTCTATTATTTTGGATACCAACTCGCCTTCTTCATTAAAGTCTTTAGTACGTACCTTAATATTAGCGTTGATATGAAGCTTCTTCTCGTTGTATGCAATAGTTACCTCTTCTGGAGAATAGAAGGTTAAATCTTCCCCTTTTATTTCTAACTCTGAAGTAGATCTACGAGACTTGGTCATATAATATAGACCCAATACCATATCCTGAGAAGGTACAGTTACCGGAGAACCATTAGCAGGATTCAGAATATTGTGTGATGCCAACATCAACAACTGGGCTTCTAGAATTGCCTCTGGCCCTAATGGTAAATGTACTGCCATCTGATCTCCATCAAAATCTGCATTAAATGCCGTACATACCAATGGGTGCAACTGTATTGCTTTACCTTCGATAAGTTTAGGCTGAAATGCCTGAATACCCAATCGGTGAAGCGTAGGAGCACGGTTTAGCAATACCGGATGTCCTTTAAGAACATTCTCTAAGATATCCCAAACTACAGGCTCTTTTCTGTCGATTATCTTTTTAGCAGATTTTACTGTTTTTACGATACCACGCTCAATCAGTTTTCTGATCACAAATGGTTTGTATAGCTCTGCAGCCATATTCTTTGGAAGACCACACTCGAATAATTTCAATTCTGGTCCAACCACGATTACCGAACGGGCAGAATAATCCACACGTTTACCTAATAAGTTCTGACGGAAACGTCCTTGTTTACCTTTTAATGAATCTGATAATGATTTTAATGGCCTGTTGGAATCTGTCTTAACAGCTGAAGCCTTACGCGTGTTATCAAATAATGAATCTACAGATTCCTGAAGCATACGTTTTTCGTTACGAAGAATTACTTCAGGAGCTTTGATCTCCATTAAACGCTTCAAACGATTATTACGAATAATTACACGACGATACAAATCATTTAAATCTGATGTTGCAAAACGACCTCCATCAAGTGGCACCAATGGTCGTAATTCTGGCGGAATTACAGGTACTACTTTCAGGATCATCCATTCCGGACGGTTTTCTCTATTTTTATTAGCATCACGGAACGATTCTACAACCTGAAGTCTTTTTAATGCTTCAGTTTTACGTTGTTTTGATGTTTCGTTATTTGCTTTATGTCTTAATTCATAAGAAAGTGCATCAAGATCAATTCTTCTTAAAATCTCGATCAAACACTCTGCCCCCATCTTAGCGATGAATTTGTTAGGGTCTGTATCGTCCAGGTATAAATTCTCTTGCGGAAGATTATCTAAAATATTCAGATACTCTTCTTCAGTAAGGAAATCCATTTTCTGTACTGGCTCTCCTTCTTCATTCTTGGCAACACCAGGCTGAATTACTACGTAACGTTCGTAGTAAATAATCATATCCAACTTCTTGGAAGGAAGACCTAATAAATATCCTATTTTGTTTGGTAAAGAACGGAAATACCAAATGTGTGCTACAGGAACAACTAAGTTAATATGTCCCACGCGGTCTCTACGAACTTTCTTTTCGGTTACTTCAACACCACATCGATCACAAACGATACCCTTGTAACGAATTCTTTTATATTTACCACAAGCACATTCAAAGTCCTTTACAGGTCCAAAGATACGCTCACAGAACAAACCATCGCGCTCAGGTTTGTGAGTACGATAATTGATAGTTTCAGGTTTTAAAACTTCTCCCTGAGATGCAGCCAAAACAGACTCTGGTGAAGCCAAACCAATAGAGATCTTATTAAATCTCTTTACTGTATTCTTATCATTATTTCTTGCCATTTTTTTCTAGTATTCAGTATTCAGTATGCAGTACGCAGCTTTCAAAACTGCATACTACTTACTGCAAACTATTTTTTTATTCTTCTAATCTGATATCCAGACCCAGACCTTTTAGTTCGTGCATTAATACGTTAAAAGATTCTGGTAATCCTGGTTCTGGCATAGGTTCCCCTTTTACGATACTTTCGTATGTTTTGGCTCTACCTATGACATCATCAGATTTTACGGTCAATATTTCACGTAATGTTGCAGAAGCTCCATAGGCTTCTAATGCCCATACTTCCATCTCTCCGAATCGTTGACCACCAAACTGTGCTTTACCACCAAGTGGTTGCTGAGTAATCAATGAATAAGGACCGATAGAACGTGCATGCATCTTATCATCTACCATATGACCAAGTTTAAGCATATAGATTACACCAACAGTAGCTGGCTGATCAAAACGATCTCCTGTTCCACCATCATATAGATATGTATGTCCAAATCTTGGAATTCCTGCTTCATCAGTAAATCCATTAATCTGTTCTAAAGATGCTCCATCAAAAATCGGAGTAGCAAATTTTCTATCTAATTTTTGTCCGGCCCATCCTAACACCGTTTCATAGATCTGGCCAATATTCATACGAGAAGGTACCCCAAGTGGATTCAATACAATATCTACTGGTGTTCCATCTTCAAGGAACGGCATATCTTCTTCTCTTACAATACGCGCTACGATACCTTTGTTACCGTGACGACCAGCCATCTTATCGCCCACCTTAAGCTTACGTTTCTTTGCGATATAGACTTTTGCCAATTTTATGATTCCAGCTGGCAATTCATCTCCGACAGAGATCGTAAATTTCTCTCTTCTCAGGTTCCCTTGTAAATCATTTTCCTTAATCTTATAGTTGTGAATCAAATCTGCTACCATATTATTAAGGTCTTCATCGGTGGTCCAAACGCCTTTGGTTAAATGCGCATAATCATCAACACTATTCAGCATTTTTTGAGTATACTTCTTACCCTTAGGAAGCACTTCTTCTCCAAGGTCGTTCATTACACCCTGAGAGGTTTTACCCCCTACAATGACAAACAATTTATCTATCAATTCAGATTTTAATAGTTCAAATTTGGTGTCATACGATCTTTCTAACATCTCTATATCTTCCTTATCCTGAGAGCGTTTACGCTTATCTTTTATGGCACGAGCAAATAATTTCTTATCAATTACGACTCCATGAAGTGAAGGAGACGCCTTTAAGGATGCGTCTTTAACATCACCTGCTTTATCTCCGAAGATTGCTCTTAATAGTTTCTCTTCGGGAGTAGGATCACTTTCTCCTTTTGGAGTAATTTTTCCGATAAGGATATCCCCGGGTTTGATTTCTGCACCAACGCGAATCATTCCGTTTTCATCAAGATCTTTGGTAGCTTCTTCAGAAACGTTAGGAATATCATTGGTCAATTCTTCATTACCCAACTTGGTATCCCGAACTTCAAGAGAATACTCATCAATATGAACAGATGTAAAGATGTCTTCTCTAACTACTTTTTCAGAAATTACGATGGCATCTTCAAAATTATATCCTTTCCATGGCATGAAGGCAACTTTCATATTTCTACCCAATGCCAATTCTCCATTCTCTGTAGCATACCCTTGGCAAAGTACCTGGCCTTTTTCAACTCTGTCACCAACTCTAACGATTGGTTTCAGGTTGATACTGGTACCCTGGTTGGTTTTACGGAATTTTATTAATTCATAGGTTTTAGCATCACCATCAAAACTTACCATTCTCTCTTCCTCGGTTCTATCGTACTTAATAGTAATCTTTTGTGCATCTACATATTCGACAACCCCAGCTCCTTCTGCATTAATCAATACTCGGGAATCTGAAGCTACCTGACGTTCTAATCCGGTACCAACAATTGGTGCATCCACTCTTAATAAAGGTACTGCCTGTCGCATCATATTTGATCCCATCAAAGCACGGTTTGCATCATCATGTTCTAAGAAAGGGATCAAAGAAGCCGAAATTGATGCTATCTGATTAGGTGCAACATCTGCATAATTTACGTTGGTAGGGTCAATTACCGGGAAATCACCTTCCATACGTGCAATTACCTTATCAGATCCTATAGTTCCATCATCTTTTAACGGAATATTTGCCTGCGCTATTAATTTCTCTTCCTCTTCTTCGGCACTTAGATAAGTAAATCCTTTGAGATCGACTTTACCATTTTCTACCTTACGATAAGGAGTTTCCAGGAATCCCATCGAGTTCACTTTTGCAAACACAGAAAGTGAAGAGATCAAACCAATGTTTGGTCCTTCTGGGGTTTCAATCGGACATAAACGACCATAATGTGTATAATGCACATCACGTACTTCAAACCCGGCACGCTCACGAGATAAACCACCTGGCCCAAGAGCCGAAAGTCTACGCTTATGAGTAATCTCTGCCAATGGATTTGTTTGATCCATAAACTGAGATAACTGATTCGTACCAAAGAACGAATTAATCACAGAAGACAAGGTTTTTGCATTGATCAAATCTATTGGTGTAAATACCTCATTATCCCTAACATTCATACGCTCACGAATCGTACGCGCCATACGTGCCAGACCAACTCCAAACTGTTGTGATAATTGTTCACCTACAGTTCTTACACGACGGTTAGAAAGGTGATCAATATCATCTATTTCTGCTTTAGAATTAATTAATTCTATTAAATATTTTATAATGGTAATAATATCTTCTTTGGTAAGCACTTGCTTATCCATCGCTATATCAAGACCTAATTTCTTATTCATTCTGTAACGACCTACCTCACCAAGATTGTAACGTTGATCTGAGAAGAATAACTTATCGATAATACCTCTTGCAGTCTCCTCATCTGGCGGTTCTGCATTACGTAACTGACGATATATGTGTTCTACCGCTTCTTTTTCTGAGTTGGTAGGATCTTTTTGCAATGTATTGTGGATAATTGCGTAATCTCCTTTTTGATTATCTTCTTTATGTAATAAGATGGTCTTGGCCCCAGAGTCTACGATTTCATCCAAATGATCTTTATCCAAGATGGTATCACGATCCAGGATAATCTCATTACGCTCTATCGATACTACTTCTCCTGTATCTTCATCTACAAAATCTTCATGCCAGGTATTCAATACACGAGCAGCCAATTTTCGTCCTAATACTTTTTTCAATCCAGATTTAGAAACTTTAATTTCCTCTGCAAGGTCAAATATTTCTAAAATATCTTTATCACGCTCAAAACCGATAGCACGGAAAAGTGTCGTTACCGGTAATTTTTTCTTTCTATCGATATATGCATACATAACGCTATTGATATCGGTAGCAAATTCTATCCAGGAACCTTTAAAAGGAATTACTCTTGCCGAATATAATTTGGTTCCATTTGCATGGAACGATTGTCCAAAGAATACCCCTGGTGATCTGTGTAACTGTGACACTACCACACGCTCTGCTCCATTAATACAGAAAGTACCGCTAGGTGTCATATAAGGAATTGTACCTAAATATACATCCTGAACAATAGTCTCAAAATCTTCGTGTTCTGGGTCGGTACAGAACAGTTTAAGACGCGCTTTTAATGGCACACTATACGTAAGACCTCTTTCTATACACTCCTGAAGATCATATCTTGGAGGGTCAACAAAGTAATCTAAAAATTCTAGTACAAATTGATTACGAGTATCGGTAATCGGGAAATTTTCCATGAAGGTATTGTATAGACCTTCGTTTCCTCTTTCTTCAGACTTTGTTTCTAATTGAAAGAAATCCTGAAAGGATTTAATCTGAATATCCAGAAAGTCGGGATATTCAGGTCTATTCTTTACGGAAGAGAAATTCAATCTTTCTGTTTGCGTTGCTAACATCAATGGACGGAATTAAATTAAAATTTTAAAAAAGGGTTGCGTATTCAACTACTTAATATGTATATACGCAAAATGGTTTAGACCACAGAGAGTACTCTCCGGGTCTAAACCTATATGTCAATCTTTGGTAAGCTTACTTAAGCTCAACCTCGGCTCCAGCCTCTTCTAATTGAGCTTTAAGAGCTTCTGCTTCGTCTTTACTTACTCCTTCTTTGATTGCTTTAGGAGCTTCGTCAACTAATCCTTTAGCTTCTTTAAGACCAAGACCTGTTAATTCTTTAACAAGTTTTACAACTGCTAATTTAGCACCACCAGCTGCAGTAAGGACTACATCGAATTCTGACTTTTCTTCAGCAGCATCTCCTCCTCCAGCGGCACCACCACCAGCAACAGCTACTGCAGCAGCAGCAGGCTCGATACCATATTCTTCTTTTAATATACCAGCTAACTCATTAACTTCTTTTACTGTTAAGTTAACTAATTGTTCTGCGAAATCTTTTAAATCTGCCATTTTCTATCGTTTTAAATAATTTTTTTAATTGAAAATATAATTTGTTAAAAAGTGCGTACACTGCTAATTATCCTTCTTTTTCAGATAATGTTTTAATGATTCCAGCTAGTTTACCACCACCTGACTTCAACGCAGAAACTACGTTCTTAGCAGGAGACTGTAATAAGCCTATGATATCTCCGATAACTTCTTCTTTAGACTTAATGTTCACTAAAGCGTCCAGGTTTTCGTCTCCGACATATACTGCCGCTTCTATAAATGCACCTTTTAATAGAGGCTTATCAGATTTCTTACGAAACTCTTTGATAACCTTTGCAGGTGCATTACCTGTTTCAGCAAATAATATAGAAGTATTACCTTTTAATACATTTGGTAATTCTCCAAAATCCTTATCAGAATTCTCCATTGCTTTAGCAAGGAGTGTATTCTTAACAATTTTTAATGATACATTAGCTTTAAAACAAGCTCTACGTAAATTTGAAGTGGTACCTGCATCCAGACCCGAAATATCGGCTAAATAAATATTAGTATTTTCAGCCAACTGAGCAGTTAAGTCTTCAATTACCAGTGATTTTTCTTCTCTTGTCATAATCGTTTATCTTAATTACTCAGCAAAGTTTTTAGCATCGATCTCAACACCAGGACTCATAGTAGATGATATATATATAGACTTGATATATACTCCTTTTGAAGTCTGTGGTTTCAACTTTACTAATGTTGTTATTAATTCTTTAGCATTTCCGGCTATTTTCTCGGCGTCGAAAGAAGATTTTCCTATCGCTGCATGAACAATACCGGTTTTATCAACTTTGAAATCTATTTTACCAGCCTTCACATCTGAAACAGCTTTTGCTATATCCATAGTTACTGTACCTGTCTTTGGGTTAGGCATTAATCCACGAGGTCCTAAAACTCTACCTAGCGGTCCTAATTTTCCCATAACGCTAGGCATAGTGATGATTACATCAACATCTGTCCATCCACCTTTGATTTTATCAAGGTATTCGTCGAGACCTACAAAATCAGCTCCTGCTTCTTTAGCCTCAGCTTCTTTATCTGGTGTTACCAACGCTAATACTTTAACATCTTTTCCTGTTCCGTGAGGTAATGTTACCACACCACGCACCATTTGATTTGCTTTACGCGGATCTACGTTCAAACGAACTGCTAAATCTACAGAAGCATCAAAATTTACGTTTGTTATCTCTTTTACTAAAGCAGAAGCTTCATCTATTGAATACGCTTTGTTCTTATCAACCTTTGCGTTTGCTTCTTTTTGCTTTTTGGTTACTTTTGCCATTTTGTAAACGTTTTTGGATTAAAAAGGAGCTTGTCCCTTTACAGTTACACCCATCGAACGGGCAGTACCAGCAATCATTTTCATAGCAGATTCTACAGTAAATGCATTTAAATCCTGCATTTTATCTTCTGCTATCGCACGAACTTGATCCCAAGTAACACTTGCTACTTTTTTACGGTTAGGCTCTCCAGAACCTTTCTTCTGTTTTGCTGCTTCCAGTATCTGAACAGCTGCTGGTGGAGTCTTAATCACAAAGTCGAAAGACTTGTCAGAATACACATTGATCACAACCGGCAATACTTTACCAGCTTTATCTTGTGTTCTACCATTGAATTGCTTACAGAATTCCATGATATTTACTCCGGCAGCACCTAAAGCAGGTCCAACTGGTGGCGATGGGTTTGCCGCACCTCCACGAACTTGAAGTTTTACAACCTTACTTAACTCTTTAGCCATTTTTCTAATTTTTAATTTAGCATTGTTCTATAAGTTGGAAGCAAAAAGAACAATTCAGGATATATAATGTAACAATTATTATACTTTTTCAACTTGCATATAGCTCAACTCTAATGGAGTTTTTCTACCAAAAATCTTCACCATTACTTCGAGCTTACGCTTTTCTTCATTCACTTTTTCGACGGTACCATTAAAACCATTAAAAGGCCCATCAATTACTTTTACAGTCTCACCAACGGTGTAAGGAATTGCAACACTATCAGTTTTCACTGCGAGTTCATCGACCTTACCTAACATTCTATTAATTTCGGCTTTTCTTAGTGGCACGGGATCTCCTCCTTTTACTTCTCCAAGAAAACCTATCACACCATTAATAGACTTAATTATATGAGGTATTTCTCCAGAAAGGTTCGCTTCTATCATCACATACCCCGGAAAGTATACACGCTCTTTATTAATTTTTTTTCCATTGCGAATCTGAACCACTTTTTCGGTAGGAACAAGAATCTGAGATACATAATCCTCCATACCCATATGAGCTATTTCACGCTCTATATAGTCCTTCACCTTATTTTCCTGGCCACTCACTGCCCGAACCACGTACCATTTCTTTGTATTATCTACCTCGGCCATTTTAATAATTTTAAGATTTAACTAAAGTAAAATAATACTCTATCACACTGCTAAATACAGTATCCACTCCCCAAATAGCCAGCGAAAAAATAACAGAAAAAATAATCACAACCACCGTGAGCCTCTGAGCTTCTGCCCATGGAGTCCATGTTACATGATTTTTTAACTCGTTATATGATTCTGTAATGTAATTTATTATTCCAGCCATCTTATTTATTATTTGAACGAACTGAAAAATAAAGCTTTCATTTCGTTATAAAATTTACTATCTCAACAATCGATATTCAGTTAAGGTTTATTCAATTGTTTTTAAAACAGGTTGAGAGGCACTATTCTATCCCAATAATGTCGGGACCAGAACAGGCTTCTCGCCTCATTAACTCTTTTATTCCTTAAAAATGCTATCTGCTCCAAACAAAACAATTAACACCTCTATGCACGGGTTGAGAGGCTCGAACTCCCGACACCTGGTTTTGGAGACCAGTGCTCTACCAACTGAGCTAAACCCGTTTGGGTGGGTACACTACCTCCCGAATTGGTTATCGGAATGAGCTAAACCCGTATAAAAGAAATAAAAATCCTATGACATCTATTTCTTTTTCTTTTCATTAGTTCACCTACTTTTACGAAACTCAGTTCTGAGCCCTGCCTGTCGGCAGGTAAACCCATATACATAAGTCAAGGTATTCGCCTAGGCGAATACCTTACTTATATATACTATATTGTATTAGTCTAAAATTTCAGTTACCTGACCGGCACCTACTGTTCTACCACCTTCACGGATAGCAAAACGAAGACCAACATTCATTGCAATTGTTTGAATTAGCTCAACAGTAATTGTTAAGTTATCTCCAGGCATTACCATTTCAACTCCATCAGGAAGCGCAATATTTCCAGTTACATCAGTTGTACGTACATAAAACTGAGGACGGTAGTTATTATGGAATGGTGTGTGACGCCCACCTTCTTCTTTCTTAAGGATATATACCTCTGCTTTGAATTTTTTGTGAGGAGTTACAGAACCTGGTTTAGTAATAACCATACCACGAGAAATCTGAGTTTTTTCAATACCTCTTAATAAAATACCTACATTATCTCCAGCCTCACCTCTATCCAATATTTTACGGAACATCTCAACCCCGGTAATCGTAGAAGTTAATTTCTCAGCACCCATACCAATGATATCAACAGCATCTCCTGTATTAGCTACACCTGTCTCAATACGACCAGTAGCAACAGTACCACGGCCAGTAATAGAGAATACATCTTCGATAGGCATTAAGAAAGGCTTATCAACATCACGCTTAGGTAATTCGATCCAAGAATCTACAGCCTGCATCAATTCTAAAACAGTATCTACCCATTTTTGTTCTCCGTTAAGAGCTCCAAGAGCCGAACCTGAAATTACAGGACCATTATCACCGTCATAGTCATAGAAAGACAGTAAATCTCTAACTTCCATTTCAACAAGCTCTAATAATTCCTCATCATCAACCATATCCACTTTATTAAGGAATACAACGATTCTAGGTATACCTACCTGACGACCTAAAAGTATATGCTCACGAGTTTGTGGCATAGGACCATCTGTAGCAGCAACTACTAAGATTGCACCATCCATTTGAGCTGCACCAGTAACCATGTTCTTCACATAATCGGCGTGACCCGGACAGTCAACATGAGCGTAGTGACGAGCTTCTGTAGCATACTCTACGTGAGACGTATTAATTGTAATACCTCTTTCTTTTTCTTCTGGTGCATTGTCAATCTGATCAAAAGATTTTGCTTCAGAAAATCCAGCATCTGCCAATACCTTAGTAATCGCAGCAGTTAATGTAGTTTTACCGTGATCAACATGTCCAATAGTACCAATATTTAAGTGCGGTTTGGAACGATCAAAAGTTTCCTTTGCCATAATGAATTTATTTAATCTTAGTTATATATATTAGTGTTCAATTTATGCTTGCACTAAGAGCCAATGACGAGATTTGAACTCGTGACCTCTTCCTTACCAAGGAAACGCTCTACCCCTGAGCTACACCGGCTTTTTAATGAGTATAACGGAAAATCAGAACACTTTCATTACTTTCAGAAAGAAATCCGACTAATCATTACATTTATGTTAAAAATCCAATCTTAAAACCCTCAAGATTAGCTCTAATTTTGAGCGGGAGACCGGGTTCGAACCGGCGACATTCAGCTTGGAAGGCTGACGCTCTACCAACTGAGCTACTCCCGCTTTTTCTCCAAAACAAATCTGTTATACATATTTTAGAGATTCCCGCTTTCGCGGGAAATAAATGTGGGGAGAGCAGGATTCGAACCTGCGAAGTCGTAAAACAACAGAGTTACAGTCTGTCCTCGTTGGCCGCTTGAGTATCTCCCCTTCATTAAAAATCCAAAATTTTATGATGAACTTATAAATTTTAAGTGTGCAAAAATAACTATTTATTACACAATTCAAAATCATATAAAAAAGCATTTTTCAATAAAAAAATAGAGCCTTTTTAGAGCCGATAGAGGGACTCGAACCCACGACCTGCTGATTACAAATCAGCTGCTCTAGCCAGCTGAGCTATATCGGCTTTTTGCTATGTTTTTGAACATAAAAAAGTCCGCTATTTCTAACGGACTGCAAATGTATATAATTTATTTTTTACACAAAACTATTTTTCAAAAAAAATAGTCAAACATGGGCATTTAATTTGTCTTTCCGTTTTTTTAGCTGTCTTTCTAATGAACTAACACATTCATCAACACCTTCTTCAAATGTTTTATTGATTTTTTTTATCATAAATTCATCTCCAGGTACGCTTAATAAAATTTCTGTAATTTTATTTTCTTTACCACTTGTATTCATAACTTTCAAAAAGACGTCTGCGTGAATTATACGATTAAAATGATTCTCAAGTTTATCCAATTTGGTTTGAGTAAAATTCACCAACTTTTGATCTACATTAAAATTTACGGATTGCAAGTTCACTTTCATAAGTGTTAGTTTAATTAGTTTAACAAATGTTTTAAGCCTAAAAGAAGAATAAGCAAGTGACCTATCTTTTACTTTTTATTCCTTGGGTGAGATTGTTCATAAACTTTGGTTAACTGAGCTACACTATGATGAGTATACACCTGAGTAGCAGCCAAACTGGAATGACCAAGCAATTCTTTTACAGCATTTAGGTTTGCTCCTTCATTAAGCAAATGTGTCGCAAAAGAATGTCTCAGAATATGCGGACTTTTTTTTACTTTTGAAGATGCTTTACTAAAATAACTATTTATGATTCGATACACAAGTGTTTCATAGATTTTAACTCCTTTTTTGGTTAAAATCAAAAAAGGAACTTCCTGATTTTCAAGCAAATCAGCTCTCAATAACACATATCGTTCTAGCGTTTCACAAACCGACAAAAGCAGTGGCACATATCTTTCTTTGTTCCGTTTTCCCAATACCTTTATCTGGGCATTATTAATATCCACATCAGAAAGCTTAAGGTTCACCAACTCAATCCTGCGAATTCCCGTAGCATAAAAAAGTTCTATAATCAACCGGTCTCTAACACTCTCAAAATCTGTATCATCGGTTAAATTAACTAAAACATCATCTACTTCCTGAGCAGAAAAAGGAATTTGAAGTTTTTTTGGTGCTTTCAGCGCCTGATGTTTTGCCAGTGGGTTTTTATCTATTTGTTCGGTCTTAAGCAGAAATTTGTAATACGTTTTAAGTGAAGATACTTTCCTGTTTATGGTTCTGTTGGAAATTCCTTTATCTACTAACTCAACTATCCATGAACGAATCTGAGGATAATTGGCTTCAGATATATTTGAAGTATGGTATTCTTTCTGAAAAAAATCTATAAAAGATATCAGATCAGCTTTATATGCAGTAACGGTATGGACAGCATATTTTTTTTCGAGCAATAAATAATCTATGAATTGAGAAATAAGCATAAAAAAACCGTTATAAAACAAATGTATAAAACTTTTGCTTCTTAACGGTTTGAATTTATACTGAAAAAACGAAGTCTGATTTCTAAACAATTGAAATCAAATTAAAAGACTGCGTTTACACTTTTAGATTACCGATTTCTCGGAAATGCTTAAAAGTAACTTTTTAAATTTCTTCCTGGTCTCTTAAGTGCTGAATATATTGCGCTTTTTGAACCTGAGCTCTTCGCTGAACAGAAGGTTTTGTAAATTGCTGACGTTTACGAAGCTGACGCATCGTTCCTGTTCTATCGAATTTACGTTTAAAACGTTTTAACGCTCTATCTATATTTTCTCCGTCTTTAATAGGTATAATTAACATAGTGGCACCTCCTTTCTTTAAAAATTAGGATGCAAAGATACTATAAAAGTATTATCTGCAAAGAGTTTTTAAACATTATTTCAAAGACCAAACTGAATACCCTTTTGGTGGTGCCTGAATCTTAACCCATCGATCTCCCTGAGTAACGGGTTCCCATCCTGAACTACCTGTAAAATCCTTTATTCTTCTGCTTGACCAGTTTGTTTGGATCCATCTTTCCTTCCAGGAATTAGAGTTGTTGATATACACCACTAAACCATTTTTACCTCCTCCTCCATTTCTTCTGGCAATGTATTCATCATTATCTGTCCATAGGTTTGTGGTACTACCTCCGGCAAGATTATTATGAATCCAAATCAAGTTATTTAATTTGTTTTTATCTAACCACTCTTCATAATCTCTATAAAAAATAGCCGGATATCCTTCATGCGTTAAGATATATGCATATGCCAGTATCTTATTATTTATAATCTCATCTGTATCGTGATTGGCCACAAAAGTAACTGCTCTGGATGCATTTCTTTTCCAAAGCATGTCTCCAGAAAGTGCATTCAGGTTATTTCCCATAAAAGCATCTCTCATTTTGTAATAACATCCAAAATCAAAAGCAGACATCTGCGCTTCGTTTACCCACCAGTTTAGGGTATTCACATTTCCATCCCAATACTCTCCAACGGCAAATCCTCCTACAGCTTTATTGAATTCTTTTGGTACCCATGGAGCAAATCCTTTTACATAATCAAACCTCCAACCATCAAACTTCATGGTGTTTTTATAGTATTTTGCTACAGAATTAGATCTTTTCCATAACCAATCCTGAACATATACCTTGTTATGACTTAAATCTGGAAAGCCACCAAAAAAACCACTATCCGAACTATATTGATCATTGGGGTGAAAGTCATACTTGGTCCTATTGAATTTACCAGACATCGGAGTAAACTTGGTGTACGTACTCTTTCCTGCAAACTCATTTGCCTCCAAATCTCCACCACTGTTATGATTAATCACAATGTCTGCAATTACACTTAGACTATTATTGTGTGCAGCAGTAATTAAACTTGTAAGTTCTGAACGAGAGCCAAATCTTGTCTCTACGCTCCCCATTTGGTTATACTCACCAAAATCATAATAATCAAAAGGATCATACCCCATAGAGAAAGTACCATTCTGTGCCTTATTGGCGGGAGGAAGCCAAATAGCATCAATCCCGGCGTTGCTCCAGGAACTTACTTTTCCTTTGACTACATTCCACCAGGTACCTCCTGCAGGAACATCCCAATAAAATGCCTGCATCATTACCCCAGACCCAATTGGTTTTAGTGCTTTTGAAGAAACTTCTTGCTGCAGATCGTTAGATTCGAGCGCTGTTGCATCTACAACTTCATCTTTACTACAGCTTAAGAACAAAAACGATGCAGCAAGAAATGCATAAAAAAACGTGTTGATTTTCATAATTACATTAATGTTTGTGTTAAATTGTTATCAAATTATGAATTTTATTAAAACCGAAAACGTTTGAGAAATCACTCAAACGTTTTCGTGTTCATAAGAATTTAATATTCACAATTAATTACTTGTAAAAAACAATCAATACTATAATTATCTGATCAAGAAATTACATTTTTTAATGTAATCTAAAGATATTTTTGTTGAAGTCGCATTAATTTGCATAAATCTTCTCGCAGGCCTACTAATATCATTAAGCAAAAAGGGGTGTTTGGGTATTGAATTATATCAAAAAGCTGAGTTTTTTTATATACGATTTATCTATAAGGTATCCTCGGCTTTAATATTGAATTAAGTTGCGGGTTTATATTGCTTTTTATCAATGACTATTTTAGCGATGACCTCTCTTAATATTTCTGAAGTCCCTCCTCCAATTGGGCCCAATCTGCTGTCTCTAAACAATCTTGCAAGCGGGTATTCCTCCATATAACCATATCCTCCCAGCAATTGCAGGCATTTATAGATTACCTCATCTGCCATTTTTGTAGAGAGTAGTTTAGACATGCTCGCTTCCTTTACGGCATATTGCCCTTCATCCAATCTCTTTGCAACAGAATAATTAAATTCTTTACACATCTCAATTTCACTTGCCATATCTGCTACGGTATGTCTTAGTGCCTGAAATTTATCGATGGTTTTACCAAAAGCTTCTCTTTCAGACATATATTGTATCACATAATCCAACGCGTATTCTGCCCTGGCATGCGCATTAACTCCCATGATCAATCTTTCTAATGCAAAATGCTGCATGATATAGGAGAATCCTTTATTTTCTTCGCCCATGAGATTATGTATAGGAATCTTGACATTATCAAAAGCTATTTCACCTGTATCAGAAGCTCTCCAACCTAATTTTTCGAGTTTCGTAGCCGAAACACCAGGTGCATCTCTGTCTATTACAAAAATACTAATCCCTTTATTGCCCAATTCTGGATTTGTTTTTGCAGCAATTACAAGGTAATCACTATAAACACCATTGGTGATAAAAGTTTTTGAACCATTAATAATATACGAATCTCCATCTTTTACTGCTGTGGTTCTCATTCCTGCTACATCAGACCCTCCAAAAGGCTCTGTTATTGCCAGACACCCAATCTTTTCTCCAGAGATACTTGGCCTCAGGTATTCTTCTTTAATTCTATGATCTCCTTCTTTATTAATATGTGTCATTGCCAAATACATATGTGCCCAAATTGCCGCAGCAAAACCTCCTGAATTGATCTTTTGTAGTTCTTCTAAAAGGATAACTGTGTAAAAAAGATCTAATCCCAAACCACCATATTCTTCTGGATACGCAATCCCAAAATACCCCATTTCACCAAATTTCTCCCAAATAAACCGATCGATATCTCCTGTTTTTTCCCACTTTTCTATATGAGGTACTACTTCTTTTTTCAGAAATTCTTTAAGGCTTTGTCTAAACAATTCGTGCTCTTCTGTAAAATACATGCTATTCATCTGTTCTTCTATATTTTTAAAATGGTCAGATGGAATTTGCCAATAATTCTTCACCATAATATGAACTCATCTTGAGTTCTATATTTAGAATTATCCTGCGGCTCATTTCATATGATAACTTTTACTTTTTTAGTTAACATATTACTGTGTGCAATGATGATTACAATCCAATACAATGTCCCCATATTAAGGAATATAGGGAACGTCAATTTTCGATTCATCAGAATTCACAGCAATTTTTTCCGATTATTAATTTAATTTCAAATATAGTTTTATTCTCTCTAATTTTTCTAAAGAAAAACCCTTGATTTTTTCTAATTCATTAAAGCTGGAAATACCTCCCTGCTCATCAATAAAATCTTTAATCTCTAAAGCTGTCTCAAAATCAAAATAAGGCACCTCTATTAATTGATCTACCGATGCTTTGTTGATATTAATTTTTTCTACAATCTTTGGTGTCTTTACAGTAAATAATGATAATAGCTTTTCTCTTTGATGGTCATAAAGTCCTGAAACATCTTTGAGCTGGATATCATTAACAAAACCTCCTATTTTATCTCTGTACCTTACAATCCTGGCTGCTATAAAATCGGGAACATTCAATACGTTCTCCAGCTCTTCAGCAGAGACTTTATTTACATCTCCTTTTTGAGCATATGATTTTACAGGATATTTCTTCTTTACATATTTTTTATCATTTTTAGTTCTCCTGGCCCATTCAGGAAATTTAAATAAAGGAGAAATTACAGCCAGAAGAGAGTCTGAAACCTTTGTTACCTTCCTGAAATCGGCAATAGAATTGATCCATTTATCCTGATTTCTATAGGCATGAAGTCGGTCTAATTCTTTTGCAGATAGGCCTAAGATATATCCTTTATGATCAGAAATAAAATTTGGATTGAAAGGTTTTATACGATATTCTTTTTTTTCTTGAACGGCCAACTTCTTTAAAGAATCTATCTGCTGCTGAAACTCTGTTAATTCAACAAAGTTATTTTGCGATTGCATTGATCTGGGATAAAAATAGTATACTAAAACACTTACAAAAAGCACTATGGATAAAAGAAAAATCCCATTTCGGAAACGTGAATGTATCTCGAAACGGGACTTCATATTATTCATCTGTTAATATTTTTTGTTTTCAATAGTCAGATCTACCCTGCCTGCTGCAGGCAGGCTGGCAAGTACCCGTTAGACAGGTGGAATCGCCAATAATCATTTCGATTGATATCAATTGAATGTTATGGCTTATTTCATAGAAAATAGTTAATTCTAATTCTTTACAGCTTTTATAGCGTCAAAATATCTGGCAAGTTGTTTTTTAACCACTGGAAATAAGAAGAACAATCCTACCATATTTGGAAACACCATTGCAAAAATCATTGCATCAGAAAAATCCCATATAGATTTCATACTGGCAGCCGCTCCAACTACAACAAAAGTCAGAAATAATAACTTATAGACCAAATCTGCTGTTTTACCTCTACCAAATAAGAATTTCCAGGACTGTAAACCATAGTATGACCAGGAAATCATAGTCGATACGGCAAATAACACTACTGCAATAGTTAAAAATACATTAGAGTATGGTATATATTTTGCAAAGGCCATAGAAGTTATCCCGGCTCCTTCATAAGAGACTCCATCAATCAAAACAGCCCCAGAACCGTCACCTCCGTATTCGAAAGCACCACCAGAATTAAAAATAATAATTACCAAAGCAGTCATAGTACAAATTACTACTGTATCAATAAATGGTTCTAGTAGTGCAACCAGTCCTTCACTGGCAGAATATTTGGTTTTTACAGCCGAATGTGCAATAGATGCCGAACCCGCTCCTGCTTCATTAGAAAACGCAGCTCTTTTAAATCCAACTAATAAAACCCCTATTACTCCTCCCACTCCTATCGCTTTAGGATTAAATGCCTCTGTGATGATCAATCCAATGGCATCGTCTACAAAAGATAAATTACTGAAGATGATATATAAACAAGCTATTAAATACAAAATCGCCATAAAAGGCACTACCTTTTCTGTCACCGAAGCGATACGTTTTATCCCTCCAATAATGATGATTCCAACGAGAATTGCCAGTATCATTCCTATCCAAAAACCAGCTCCTGTGCTTTCAAGCCCAAAAATCTCTTTTAAAACAATGGTTGCCTGATTGGATTGTGCTGCATTTCCTCCACCAAAAGAACCTCCGATACAAAATATCGCAAACAATACAGCTGCAATTTTACCCAGCCATACAAAGCCTTTTTCCTTAAGGCCTTTACTTAAATAGTACATAGGACCGCCATACACGGTACCATCTTCACCTATATCACGATACTGAACCCCTAGAGTACATTCTACAAATTTGGTAGACATTCCCAGTAATCCACAAATAATCATCCAAAACGTAGCTCCCGGGCCTCCTAAGGCAATTGCCAGTGCAACTCCTGCGATATTGCCATTACCTACGGTACCGGAAACGGCTGTTGCCAATGCCTGAAAATGACTTACTTCTCCTTCTTTAGACTCATCACGAATCGTGTCTCTAATATCTCCATCTACTATGCTTACCTCTGGTTTACCTTCAATTCCATGTCCTTCTATTTCGTCATATTTTCCTCTTACTACATTAATTGCTTTTCCAAAATATCTTACATTAGGAAAGCCAAAATATATGGTGAAAAACAAGGCACTTAATACCAATAATATGATAACAAATGGAGCCCCATCAAAAACTTCAAAGAAGATTACATTTGAAAAAAAATCGGAAACAGGTTGAAAAGCCTCATCGATTTTTTGATCGAGTCCTTTTTCTGTAGTTTCTTGTGCAAATGTTAAAAATGGAAGTGTAAGCGCTAAAAGTGAAAGAAGAATTCTCTTCATGATAGATGTGAGTTAATTGAATTTAGTTATTAAGAAGTGAGCAAGATGCTAAAAAAAACACTTGTTTACAATTTTTTAAAGGTTAAATGTTTTTATTAAAGCTATTTTAAGATTCAATCGATACATTTCATTGTTAAATATTGAACTCTTTGTTAAGAAGATTAATTTGCTCCGGGCGCCCCAAAACTACGATTTTAGAACCCGGTCTCAGAAGTGTATCGGCTTCTGGATTTACAACATATTCTCCTTCTGGTGATTTATACCCTATAATGGTGCAGCCTGTCCTTGATCTCATATCTATATTGCGAATAGTTCTCTCCTTTCCATCATCAAACATATCTTCAAAAGAAATTTCTTCAATATTAATGGATCGTTTTCCTATAATAGACAGATTGTCTAAAAATTCTATTAAATCGGGTACCACCACCAACGAAGCCATATGATCTCCACCTATTCTATCGGGCATAATCACATTATCGGCACCAGCCAATTTTATTTTTTTGTAGGAAGCATCCTGAGATGCCCTACTGATAATTTTAAGTTTTTTATTGATCTGTCTGGCGGTAAGCACTATAAATAGATTATCTGCATCCTCTGGCAAGGTGCAGATCAAGCATGCAGCATTTTTAATACCGGCTTCGATCAAGACTTCATCTTCTGTAGCATTACCTTTTAGAAATAAAATTTTATCATTTTGGTATCTTTCAATTATTTCATTATCATTTTCAACAACAATGAAAGGTTTATCATAAGCCATCAGCTTAGCTGCCGCTTGTTTTCCGTTACGGCCATACCCAACAATAATGATATGATTTTCGAGCTTATGTATCATTTTTTGCGTTTTTCTATATTGAACTCTTTTTGGATCATTCTTACTCACAATATACTCTGTGATCACAGATACCGAATAGGCAAAAATGGCCACACTGGTCGAAATAAGAAATACGGTAAATAACTTTCCATTTTCATCGAGAGGCTCGACTTCTCCAAAACCTACTGTGGTCATGGTTATTACAGTCATGTATAGGGCATCAACCCATGAATAACCAGAAAAAAAACGGAAGCCTAATACTCCAGTAACAATGACTATATTCAGTAAAATTAATGCTATATATATTTTAGGCCTTCCCCAATTCTGAATCTTAATCATAGGTCAAATACTGAGGTTCGTTTAGTGTATACCAAATCTTTTAATTTGAGCCAAAATGCAAGGTTAAGATATATTACAAAACCCAGTCCGGCAGTAGCAAAGGTGAGGTAAATGAAGAACAAACGTACATTTTTGGCTCGCATCCCTAATCTATCGGCTAACCTGGAAGATACATAAAATCCATTCCGTTCTAAAAAATGTCTCAGATTATAAAGCATGTCGCAAAATAATTATATTATCCTAAATTCTAATCACCATTTAATAAATAATTCCCGATTGCACACTTTAAACAAGCTTTTTGATTACAATATGCATTCTTGAGTTGGATTATCGCCTGTGAATGCATTGCATTTTCTACTGGCATGTTTAACCCCATAAACTTATCAACAATACTGTTCTTTTCATTGGGTACCATAGAAATTAATCCCAAAACTTCTTCTTCGGGGTTTTTACCCAAACTTCGAGCATACATAAATTTGATTGGAATTATGGTATTTATCAAAATCAAATCTATGAATGATTTTGTTATCCCTTTCTTTCTTGGTGCAGATTCTTTATCAAAAGTGTAGTGGCTTTTCCAAAAATCGCTCGTCTGCACTTTAAATAGTTCATAAAAGTCATTCACTGCTTTGGCTTCGATTACCCTGCTAAAAAGGTGTTGATTCTTAAAATAAAGCATCGCAAATTGTGCTAATCTTATGGTCGGGAAGTTAGGAGGCCTAAGTCTGAAAAAATGTACCGGTAATACTTCTGTCGTATCCAAGCTGAATTTATTTTTTAAGAATTGATACTCATCCCGAAGTCTTTTTATATACTCAAACTCAAGATCATTTTCTAAAAGGCCAGCGTGACCAAAAAGCAGGGCTTCCAGTTGATCAACATCATCACTGCATTTTCTAACAATCGAAAAATTCAGGGAATTGGCTAAGCTCAAGAAAGCCTCTCCGTTGACTTTCAAACCGAAATTCTTTGCCAAAAGTTTATATAGCACAGCTTCCCAATCATTTGCAACACCTTCTAGCAATAACAGTATCTGGTTTGATTTTTGTTCTAATCTTTCAAAATATAATCGTTCCTGCCAGTTAGAGATAATAAAATCTGAGACTTGAGGCAACTGTTTTTCACAGGCAATCCACCTTTTATTACTATCCTCAAAAAGCTTCTGATATCGTATTAAAAGTTTTTTGGGCACATAATCTATAAGCTGTAGTGTTGGTATTGTCGTATTATCTTTTCTAAAAACCTTCATATCATCTTCCCAAACCACATGTAGAATCACATTATCATACACAGGATCTTTTTCATGATGATGTGCATACCAATCACTCGATTTTATGTGTACCTCTACATTTCCAGCCCATTTTTGATCGTCAATAATCAATTGTGCATTAAAAAAATCGGGTCCCGAATTATCTATATTATGAATTCCAACTTTCTGAAGTACAACATCTTTCTTGTCGGTAGTTTTTAGATTAAAGAGCTCAAATTTTTTATATTTCCAGAGATATTGCAGAAAATCCTCGTTCATCTGTTTTCTTAAGTTATATACTATTATTTGTTGTAACACCTACCGATCGACAGACAAGTAGAATATGCTATTAAACACTTTGGGTAGGATTGATAAAATTTTAATAGCTCATGAAAATAGTAAAATAATTCTAATAATGTAAGCCATTTATAAGAATAAAGACTATTCTAATAAACTAATGCATTAATGAATAACATTCTAAAATCCTTCTTCATAGCTATATTTCCGGTGATAGCGCTTTATTTTGCTGTTGATAGTGTTGTCCATCTTATCAATCATGGGATATCGTATCGATATATAGGAAGATTACTAATCGCTTCTACTATTGCATTACTATTTATCTTAATTTTCATAAAGCCCGTGGCCCGGATGGATGCCAATCCCAAAACATATACCATTCCGATTGCCATTGGTTTTCTAATTAGCATGGTCTATGGCGGAATTATTGAGCAAGATATACAGGGTTCACTGCCAAGTACTGGATTATTTTTGGGGTGGGTACTTTATATAAAATGGTATTCTACCTTTCAGGATAGAAAAATAAATTCAATAATTAAAGTGGGTGATCCATTACCTGAACTTAAACTACAGGATACTGAAAAAAATAAAGTAAGCACTTCAAAATTCATTGGTAACCCATCTATATTTTTATTCTACAGAGGCAATTGGTGCCCCTTATGTATGGCTCAGATAAAAGAGATTGCCGGGCAATATAAGGAATTGGAGAAAAGAAACGCCAATATGGTATTGATAAGTCCTCAGCCACATGGCCATACCAGATCTCTATCAAAAAAATTCGATCTAAGCTTCAATTTCCTGGTAGATCCAGATAATAGAGTTGCAAAGCAATTACAGATTTTTTCAAAAAACGGACTGCCAATGGGGTTTCAGGTGCTTGGTTATGGAAACGATACTGTGATGCCTACTGTAATTATAACAGATAAAACAGGAAAAATTATCTTTGCCGATCTTACAAACAATTATAGAATAAGGCCAGAACCCGAAACTTTCCTTAAAATTTTGGATTCATACCAATAAATCCCTCATTTCAATTTCTCAAACATTTAACACCTCTCAAAAAAATATAGCAAAAAGAGGTTAAAAGCTTAAAAATACGAACTAACCTACCCTAAATAGTACGATAGCCAAAGATAACTCTTAAAATCTAGTTAATACTGATGCAAAATGTACTATTGGTAAGATTTTATGTATTAATGGAAAACCTTACAACAATTTCATTTGTTTACTTTGTTCAAGAATTAAAAGGGAAAAATAATTCACAAAATATAAAGATTACAAAACCCTAAGCTAAGTTGAGTTTGTGTTAGGTTATTGATGGTTGCCATTTCTTGGCGACCATCTTTATTTTTATACATTTATGTCTGGATACATATCAAACTTATTAAAAAAAGCTTTCCTGAATTTTGAAGAATTAGAATAATTAAGTGTATCCATGACTTCTTTTATAGACAGCCCTTCACCAAATATCATATTATAAGAGCTTTCGAGCTTTTTGTTGTTAAAAAACTCCAAAGGCGTTTGATTGTGAATTTCTTTGAACATATTAAAGAAGTTTGTACGGCTCATATGTGCCATAATCGCCAATTGATCTACACCTATAAAGGGTTCATGAAGATTATTTTTGAGATAATTACTCACCTTATAAATATTACCTACCTGGGCACTATTAATATTAAAAGGATTACTTTCTGTCTCCCATCTCAAAACATCTTTCCAGAACGTTTCCAGCAATCGTATCCCTCTGGCAATAAAATAAAGATAATTCTCTACTGTCCGAAAATCCGGCTCTACGATTTGGTCAAAAAGATTAGATTGTTTATATGAAAGGTAAAACTTATTAATATACTCATGAGAATATCTTATGTAACTATCTACCTTACCAGCCATTTCACTATTCTTCATAAAATAGGACTCGGTATACGAGCTTTTCAATACGATCATTGTTGATTTTACCTCGGCTCCTTTGGGTATAAAAACCTGCTCTCCCTTTTGTGCATCCATACATCGCATATTACCAGGGGTATAACTGTCTGAATAGGTACTTATAATCTGATCTTTACCTAGTTGATGGTCTAATGCATATTTTCTGAAATGAAGAATAATATCTTTCTCATCAATAGGTCTTCTGATATATTCAATATCGGTGTTGGCTTTATAATTATTCACCAACAAAAAGACATCGGGAGATATTTTATAGTATGATAAATATCCTTCTCCGATTTCGGGTGGAAAATAAATACGATCTGAACAACTATCAGGATCCAGTTGTGATCTGAAATAATCCCGTAGTTTATCGATATCAGAAAAGTCAAATGTATATATACACATAATCCTATGGTTTTATACGAATCTTTTTGTTATAGATAAGCACCCCACATTATAGTTGCGTACTATTTTCACAAAAAGAGATTACGATATAAAAAAACAACCCCTTTATTAGCATATAATGCTAATAGAGGGGAGGCAAATTATTGTTTAAATATACTAATTTATTTTATATGGCTTATTACATCATATTTTGTAATGATATGATGATTTCCATTTCCCAAATCAACCAGTACGGCGGGGTTCCCATTTTTTATCAATCCGGATATTTCATCCAGAGACGTTTTGGCATTCACAATTGGAAAAGGCGCTTTCATGATTTCTTTAATAGGCGTGCTATCCATATTTTTATCATCCATAAAAGCTGTAAACAAAGCACTTTCATCTACCGACCCTACAAATCCTTCACTATCTACCACTGGTATTTGCGAGATTTGAAATTTACGCATACGTTCGATAGCATGTGATACCAACTCTTCGGTTTTAACTGTGATCAATGGTTTATCTTCATGATCTTTTACCAAATCAACTGCTGTAGATACTTCTTCTTCTAGAAATCCTCGTTCACGCATCCAATCATCATTAAACATTTTACCTACGTACCTGCTGCCATGATCGTGATATAAAATAACGACAACATCATCTTTTGTGAAGTTTTCTTTTAATTGCAATAGTCCTTTTATTGCTGCTCCTGCACTATTCCCCAAGAACATACCTTCTTCTTTGGCCAGTCTTTGGGTGTATACTGCTGCGTCCTTATCAGTAACTTTAGTAAATCCATCGATTACCGAAAAATCAACATTTTTAGGAAGAATATCTTCTCCAATACCTTCGGTGATGTACGAATAGATTTCATTTTCATCAAAAATACCGGTTTCGTGATATTTCTTAAAAACAGAGCCGTAGGTATCTACTCCCCAAACTTTGATATTGGGATTTTTTTCTTTCAGGTACTTCCCTACTCCAGATATAGTTCCTCCGGTACCTACTCCAACAATAAAATGGGTTACTTTCCCATCAGTCTGTTCCCAAATCTCTGGCCCAGTACTTTCATAGTGTGCAATGGCATTCGAAGGGTTATCATATTGATTTACATACCAGGAATTTGGAGTTTCCTCTGCCAGTTTTCTTGAAACCGAATAATACGATCTAGGATCATCGGGTTCTACATTGGTAGGACACACCATCACCTTGGCTCCCACAGCACGCAGAATATCCATTTTTTCTTTGGATTGTTTATCTGCCATTACGCAAATTAACTTGTATCCTTTTACGATAGCAACCAAAGCCAGCCCCATTCCTGTATTACCCGATGTACCTTCAATAATGGTACCTCCTGGTTTTAAACGTCCATCTGCTTCTGCATCTTCAATCATTTTTAGCGCCATACGATCCTTCACCGAATTTCCGGGATTGAAGGTCTCATATTTAGCTAGCACCAGTGCATCTACATCTTTTACCAGGGCATTCATCTTTACCAAAGGAGTATTTCCAATAGTCTCTAATATATTTTCTGCGTATTCCACTCTTATAATTTTAAGAAATCCCATTTACGGGTATTTTTGCGTATGCAAAGATACAATCTAGATTATCGATTGGCAATTTTTGAGAAAGAATAACTAGCTACTGAAAACGTATTGATTTTGTAGGAGATATTTTTGAAACAATATATGAGGGAATCAGTAACATCAATAAACATAAAAGCATTGTTCCCAGGTTAAGCAGTAAAATGTACCCAAAATCAATATATACCGGGGCCGTGCTCACATAATACGTTTGGGGATTAAGCCCCACAACACCATACTTATTTTGAATAAAAAGCAGGCCTATACCTATAAGATTTCCCCAAAACAGACCAACCAAAATCAGGTAGGTTGCATTATAGAGGAACATTTTTCTAATACTCCAATCGTTGGATCCCAAAGCTTTCAATATTCCGATCATGGGAGTCCTCTCAAGAATTAAAACCAGTAAAGCCGTAATCATATTGATCCCGGCTACCAGGATAATAATCCCGATAATACCAATAATATTTAAATCAAAAAGCTTTAGCCATTCAAAAATGGTCGCATATTTAAGTGTAATCGTCTGGCTATCTAAGGTAGAAGGAATATTCTCATAAATCTCCTGCCCCTTTTGATCGATTTCCTCAAAATCATCAATAAAAACTTCAAAATTGCCCACCTTATCGGTCTCCCACTTATTCATCTTTTGGATATGCCGTATATCGGCAAAAAGAAATTTCTCATCAAACTCCTGAAATCCGGAGTTATAAATCCCAACAATCTTAAAAGCCCGTATGTAGGGTTTTGAATTTGTCGAGGAGTTTTTCTTCAGAAAATATGTAATCGCCTTATCTCCTATAGTAAGTCCCAGCCGATTGGCAATATGTGAAGACAATAAAATTTCTTCGTTTAATTTTCCGCTAACATCTGGTAGGCGGCCTTCAATCAAATATTCTTTAAAGTAATCCCAATCATAATCCTGCCCAATCCCTTTTACCACTACGCCGTCAAAATCTGTAGCTGTACGTATTAACCCCATCTTGGTAGCCACACCCTGCATATGCACAACCCCCTCAACATCAGGGAAATCGGGATAAAAATTTTGACCTTTTGTGATAGGGATGATTGATTCGACACTGCTGTTATTATCAAAACTTGAAATCAAAATATGACCATTGAACGCTGCTACTTTTTCTCGTATTTTATGCTGTAACCCGACACCTGTGGCTACAGTGATCAGCATCATAATCATTCCAATTGCAATTGCAGAAATTGCAATTTTTATGATTGGAGCCGAAATGCTACTTTTATGTTCCTTACCTTTGATAAGGCGTTTGGCGATAAAATACTCGAAATTCAAGCTTGACTATGGTTTTTATTAGAACTGCATCTACCTTTTTGTTAGATAAATTCAAAAATACATTATTATTCCTTTGTATAATTTTTATTTCTTGCGTAAGTGGAATAAAAGTGTCTTCATCACCCCTTAATTCAGAAATTAAAAAACCTATTTCTGAAGCATATATTGCCCAGAACACCTTAAAACCTCTTCAAAATGTAGTGATTGGAGCCAATCGTACAGATCTGTACATACCCATTTTAGAAAATAAAAAAGTAGCCATCGTAGGAAATCAAACCTCGGTTATTTTTAAAGATAGTATTACCAATCAAAATTATGTTCATCTGGTAGATTCTTTATTATCTCTACATATTAACATTCAGAAAGTCTTCGCTCCCGAGCACGGTTTCAGAGGTAAGGCCGATGCCGGGGAATTGGTTGCAGACGGTAAGGATATTAAAACCGGCTTACCTATAATTTCGCTATATGGTAAAAATAAAAAGCCTTCAAAAGAGGCATTGGCCAATGTGGATATTCTGGTGTTTGACATTCAGGATGTTGGGGTTCGATTTTATACTTATATTTCTACATTGCATTATGTGATGCAGGCTTGCGCCGAAAATAATATTTCTCTGTTGATATTAGATCGCCCAAATCCCAATGCACATTATATTGACGGCCCAACACTAGAGCCAGAACATTCAAGTTTTTTGGGGGTTCACCCTATACCCCTGGTACATGGTATGACCATGGGGGAATATGCCCAGATGACAAATGGCGAGGGCTGGCTGGGCAAAGGTTTAACATGTGAGATCAATATTATCCCGATCAAGAATTATACACACGATATTTCATATAGTTTGCCAATCAGGCCGTCTCCTAATTTACCTAATGATAAAGCTATCAATTTATATCCCAGCCTTGGTTTTTTTGAAGGAACTACAATCAATGCCGGTCGTGGTACAGAAACTCAATTTCAGATTTTTGGTTCACCAGACCTGGCCATCGAAAAACATGATTACGCCTTTATCCCCCAACCCAACTTTGGTGCCAAATATCCCAAACATCAGGGGGAGGTATGCTACGGAAAAGATCTAAGAAAGACCGAACGTCTTGATTCTATACGTATAGATTGGCTGATTAATGCTTATAAAAACTCGAACAACAAAGACAAGTTCTTTAATACTAAATCATTTACTTTGCATGCAGGTACAGAAAAATTACAACAACAAATTCAACAAGGCAAAAGCAGTAAGGAAATAAAAGCATCCTGGATTGAGGAGCTTCAAAGGTTTAAAACTAAAAGAAAAAAGTATTTAATATATCCTTAGCAGTATAAACCCCTGTTTTCAGGGATAAAAACATAAAGTAAGAATCAATACATTTGCTAATGTTATTATTTTTATAGAAAAAACAAATACAAAACATTAAAAAGGTGTGTATCACTATCAATTATAACTAAAACTAAATTAATTAATTATGAAAACAAAAGTCTTAATTTTATTATGTGCATTTGCCTTAGCCAGCACTGTGGATACCCATGCTCAAAAACTAAAGAAATTTGGCGGTTTAACAGAAAAAAAGATAGGTCCCAAAACCATAAAAGTACCCTATACTGATATTGTTTCTTATCTTGGATATGCAGCTCCGGGTAATGAAGATGAAGTAAAAGACAATAAAAAGTTTTATTACATTTATGTATGGATTCCTGCCGTAGCTCCAGAGCTTGGAGTAAGAATGATGTCTCCTGTAGGTAATACCAAAATAAAAGGAGCAACGATGTCTAAATCATACGAAGAAAATACTGGCTCCAGTGATTATTTTGACACATATATTACTTTGGAACGTTCTGATATCGTAAGTAAAGATAACATTAGTGATGAAGCAGTAAAAGCTGCCAACTGGACTATACTAGAACGTAATGATGATAGTAGCGAAATGCCAAAGCAGCCTAGCGGAAGTAGCTATAACTCATTATTGAGATACAAAAGTGAAGCAGGTGATCCTCTGAAAGCTTTGACCGTAGGATTATACCGCATTGGTTTTACTACATACAAAACAGGCGAAGTAAAAGGTACTTTTCTTGCACAGGTAGCAGCTCCAATCAAACTACCAGGGGTAGTAATGGCAAAAACTATTGAAGATCTAAAAAAAGGAATGTAAAAAAACACCAATTTGTAGATACACACCAGGATATTCCTATGTTTTTATAAAAACATAGGAATATCTGTTTTTTAGCCTTACTTTTCTATTTACTGCAAAATTATTCTCGTTCTACAACAGGACAGGCTATTTTGCCCTCTAATCTACCCTATCTGCCGGCCAGGCAGGCTTTCCCATAAAAGGGAAAGGAACTTATTATAATTTGAAATTATTTATGGGTGTCGGAGGAGATCGCTCGGAGTTCAAAAATAACTCCTCCGGGGTGGAGGAGATCGCCCGGAGTTCAAATGTAACTCCTCCAGGTCGAAACTACCAGCTTACCCATATCTTTTTAGTAAAGAAGTCTAAAGGAACGTAGTAACAGCTCCCTGGCATTAGATTAGACAGCATAATTTTTCGCTTAAATATCAAAACTCAAGATGAGTTCGCATTTAAATTCATATTAGCCTTCATTTTCTCTACAATATTATAGGCAGCAGGACAGATGGCAACATTCTTTATAGTCAGGTTTGATATCTGTTGAAATTTTTTCCGATCGGTATGTGGATATTCGCGACATGCTTTGGGTCGTACCCCATAGATAGTACAATAATTATCGGTTCCGAGAAACGTGCATGGAGTCTGTTGTAAAATCAAATCCCCTTCTTCATCCACTTGCAGATATTCTTCTTCAAACTCATGTGGTTTCATTCTCAAATGTTTTGCAATACGCTCTACATCTTTATTGGTAAACAAAGGTCCTGTTGTTTTACAACAATTGGCGCATTGCAAACAATCGGTGTTGCTAAATTCTTCATCATGCAACTCCTGCATGATCTGATCCAGCTTTTTTGGCGGCTTTTTTTTGAGCCTGGCAAAGAACTTTTTATTCTCGTTATGTTTATCTTTGGCCAGTTGTGGTAATCGATGGATGAATTCTTGCATAGTGCAAAATTACGAGTTAAGAATTACGATTTACGATATACAATATAGAATTATGAACAAAGACATCTTCGGAGAAGCAATTAAAGACTTTTATAATCAAAAATATACTGAAGATATTATTGTTCAGGCTCCAGATTTTGATGATGATAGTATTCCTATATCGTATCTCTTTAGATCTTATGCTGAAATGCCAAAAATAGAACAAAAAGCATTAGATATATCATACGGAAAAGTACTTGATGTAGGCTGCGGGGCGGGAAGCCACAGTTTATATCTACAAAACAAACAACATCTCGAAGTAACCGCCATTGATATTTCTGAAGGTGCTGTCGAAATTTCTAAAAAAAGAGGAGTACAACGTGCTTTAGTTCAGGATATTCATACGCTTGCCCATAAACAATACGACACCCTATTATTTTTAATGAATGGAAGTGGCATTATTGGTAGACTGAATCGTATTGACTGGTTTTTTAAGCATATAAAAACACTTTTAAAACCCAACGGGCAAATACTCATGGACTCTTCTGATATCTCCTATCTTTTCCGGGATGAAGATGGCAGTTTTTGGATAGATACCTTGACAGGATATTATGGCGAAATGCGGTATAAGCTAACGTATAAGCAGCACGAATCAGATTGGTTTGATTGGCTGTACATTGATTATAATACTTTGCAAAATGCAGCCAATGCCCATGGTTTTGTATGTGAATTGTTATCTGAAGGAGAAAACAATGACTACATAGCCAGAATGAGGATGATGGAGTGATGCTCATGAAACTCATTGTGTATTTAAACAGAGATGGTACAATCTTTGTGGCATAGAAATCATTTGACAAAAACAAAATAATATATCGGGTAAATTCGTTTATTTACCAGTACTAACAACACTAAAAAGATATCTTGTGCAAATAATAAAGTTCCTGGGGTACCTCTTATTCTCCTCCCTCATTCTTATCGGATGTTCTGACGATGATGACAACGTTAATAACGCTTTGCAAACGGCCAACAGGCAATCTCTTGGCACCTCTGCCAATAGCTTGTTGAGTGCTGCCAATTTTACCAGTTTAACCGTCGAAATTATCTCTGTACAAGGGTTTGAGCCTACTACAGCAGCAGTAAACGGATTCAGGGATTTTTTACAAGAGCGGATATTTAAACCCGATGGCATCACTATTACACAACGCACCGTTTCTTCATCAAATAAAGCTCCTTTTACTATTGAAGAAATCAAAGATATAGAAAAAAATGTCCGCACTTTATTTAATGAAGAAGGTGATATTACGGTATATGTTTACTTTGCCGACGGAAGTAATGAGGATGATACCAACGAACAGGTAACTTTGGGATCTGCATATTTAAACACCTCGATGGTGATTTATGAAGGTACCCTGCGCCGATTAACCTCTAGACCCGGTGCACCCTCACTTAGCACTATAGAGACTGCTACCCTGAATCATGAATTTGCACACCTTATGGGTTTGGTTAACCTGGGTAGTCCGGCACAATCTGATCATGAAGATCAGAATTCTAAAGGAGAACCCAATAATCATTGTAATGTATCCGATTGTTTAATGGAAGCCTCTATACAATTTAGCAGCGGTATTATGGACATGATGGGTAACGGGGTTCCCAAACTCGATGCGCAATGCATTGCCGATCTACAAGCCAATGGAGGGCGATAAAAGCCCCTTAATCCCACAAAGGAAGCTTTTAATACACCTTCTTCCCATCTAAATAGGTAGCTTTCACTTTAATGTTAGGGATTTTATCCTCTTCAATCTCCATGATATTTTCTTCGAGGATTACAAAATCGGCAAACTTTCCTGCTGTAATGCTTCCTTTTTCGGTTTCTTCAAAATTACTATAGGCTGCCCAGATAGTCATGCCTTTCAGGGTTTCTTCGCGTGTAAGCGCATCTTCCTTTTGAAAACCACCTTCGGGATATTGTTTTAAATCCTTCCGCGCTACAGCGGCATAAAAGGTATAGAAGGGATTTACTTGCTCTACAGGATAATCGGTACCCAGAGCAACTTTACCAGTTTTCTCTAATAGTTTTTTATAGGCATATGCTCCCTTAATGCGGTCTTCACCCAATCGTTCATCGGCCCAATACATATCACTGGTCGCATGGGTGGGCTGTACACTCATCACCAGCTTATCATTCAGAAGTTCAAACTCTTCTGAAGCTATTACCTGTGCATGTTCTACACGCCACCTTCTATCTGATTTATGCTGCAGCGCTTCATAATACGTTTTTATCACCACTGCATTGGCAGAATCACCAATAGCATGAGTATTCATCTGAAACGGAGACCCTGCCAATCGTTTTGCAAGGGCTTTAAAATCCTCGATACCGATCACCATGGCGCCATAATGATTTTCCTGATCGGCATAGGGTGCTTTTAAGGTCGCTCCACGAGATCCCAACGCTCCATCTGCATATACTTTAAAGGAGGAGACATTTAACCTATCTGTTTTGTGTACTCCCTTTTTTAAGTAATAATCCACATAATCGGGCACATTGCTCACCATTGCATACATTCTAATGTTTAGCTCACCAGTTTTTTGCAAGCTATCCACCAAAGCAATTACCTGCGGGCTAAGTCCTGCATCATCAACGGTAGTTAATCCATAGCTGAAATTCATCTTTTCAGCGTCCTTTAGAGCCTGTATTTGTTCATGTACTCCTGGTTTTGGGATAATTGCACCAATAAGACCCATTGGGTTATCGATCAACACCCCGGTAAGTTTTCCGTCTTTTTTAAGGATTTCTCCTCCTGTAGTTTTAGTATTTACAGTAATGTTGGCCATATCCAATGCTTTTTGATTTACCAGCAAGGCATGCCCATCTACTCTTCTTACCGCCACCGGAGTATCGGGAAACAAACTATCCAGTTTTTCTTTGGTAGGAAATTCCTTTACCTCCCAATCATTTTGATCCCAACCACGCCCGGTAATAAAGGATACATTTTTCTCTTTCTGAAATGCTACAATACGATCCAACACCTCATCATAACTTTTGGTGCCGGTAAGGTCAACCTTTTGCTGTTGTAACCCAAGGCCATAAAAATGACAATGTGCATCAATCAATCCCGGTACTATGGTTTTTCCTGCTGCGTTCAGGGTATCTGTGGCGACATAGCTTTTAAGTATCTCATTTGTACTTCCTACTGCAATAAACCTACCATCTTTTATAGCAAAAGCAGTTGCTTTGGGGGTTGTATCATCTACCGTATACACATTGGCGTTAATAACCAATACATCTACTGCTACTGGTTCCTGGCAAGAAATAAATAACAAAGTGGTGGCGAATAAAAAAAAGATTTTCTGCATAGTGTTGTTGAGTGTTTTTGAAGCTTAAAAATAGGGATATCTGGATATTATAGAGGTTAAGGTTTTCTTAATATCAGAATTCAAACCCCAAACACTTATATATCTTTATCATCATCCAGAAAGAGTTTTAACCATCTGGATCGTTCTGAGCTTAACGATATATCTGTATGATACTTGGGGTTAACACTATAGATAATTGCCCGGGTTTAGAAGGAATCAGCTTCTTGATAGCATTTATACTTACCAAAAGTTGCCTGTTTAATCGAATAAATTGTTCAGGATTGATCATACTTTGTAATTGAACTCATTGCTGGCGATTTTGACAATGATAGTATTCCAGAATTTGTAATGGCAATTATAGTAATACTTTCGCAAAAGCAGGTACTACCTTATATAAAATCTATCCAACCATCAACGTTTTAGCACATTATTCTCACGAACCTTGATGCAAAACTTGTATTGCTAAACTATCGGTGCAATGAATCTGTCATCAACAGGTACTAATACATTAGATAATGATGTAGTTTTCAGGAAATCGTTAGAAAATAGTTCGGCCATTTCCGGAGAAAGCAAGCTATTTCTATGTTCCTTCCAGGTTTTGGCATTATCCCCATACATGTGCTCTATAAGACCAGGGAATCCCCAATCTGCATTTTTACCCCAATGTATAGTAAACGGGATATTATTTTGTTGTAAGACCTCGGTCATTCTGCGGGAAAATTCGGTAAGGCTCATAAGTTTATTGCTTTTCTGCCACAATACGCCGTCAATTTCTATCATACAGGTTATTGGAAACCTGGTAAAAGCCATGGTGGCTTCAGATTGTTTAGCAAAACGCATGGCAAATATTCCCGGTATCGGACCTTCATTCTTAGTGAGGTCAGTCAATAACTTTAATGCCCTGGCCGAGTTTTTATGGTCTACCCCAAAAGAGCAGGCAAATGCCGGCCCCTGATATGGAGCATCCCAGAACGTTTCGTATAAGGTACCCAGGGTTTCTTCATTCACATCGGGAAGAATCGATTTTTCTAATCGCTTAATAAACCAGGGGATCGTACTCGGAAATTTTTCACTGATCTTTATCAGTAGGTAAATCAGGTCCCGATACACAGATTTCTCGATAGTGGTAAAAGGATCGGGATACGGTGTTGTATATGGTTTTTTATACATTGCTTCAATCACATACTCATCGTCTTCTACATATTGATTGATGAAAATTTTATAGTGATACGGCCTGTTCCCTTTACCATTGGCATCAGTCTCTCCATCGATCGTAAAATCAGAATTTTTAAAATCCATAGTCTTTGCCAATTTCAAAGCCGTATTCTTATCTATTTTTCGTACATATCGTTTTAGTAGAAAGCGGTCTTCGGCCTCAATCACTACGCCATGAATAAATCCAAAAGAACCAAGGCTTACTAATGCGGCATTAAAAAGGCCATCATCACGAATCACTCTGGCGTTTATCTTTTGAGCAAAAGCATCACTAAGTGCTGGCCTGGTATTACGCTCCAGATATACAATATCATTGTCATTTGGCCCCACGATAAGGTTTAATCCCACCACATAATCCTGAACTGAGCCTACATCAAGAGCAGAACCGTGTACTCCCGTAGAAATACAACCGGCAATCGTCTGCCCGTTACTTGCCCCAGTGGTTTTTAATGATTTTCCATGTGCACCAAGAGCCTGAGAGATCTCTTTTATCGTATTCCCGCATTCAAAGAAAAACAGATTGCTACTATCATAAGGCGAATTAGCGTGTACTTCGCCTGCAAGAATAGGAATATCTATATTCATATAGCTATTGAAATGCATTCTATCGGGATGATGCGCAATATTAGACATCGACCATCGGGATCCATAGGCGCGGAATCCGTGACCATGATCCTGTGCATCTTTGATAAGACGTTGTATTTCTTTTGCTACATCATTATACCGGCCTACAGAAGAAGGGATGTTTGCTTTTCCCTCCAGTTCTGTTATCTGCAGCATTTTTAGTTTAAAAGGACCATTTCTATGTAATGTATCCCATTCAGATTTTTGATATGTTGTTGTCGTTGCCATAAGTTGTTTAGTTTTCGGGTTTCATACAGACATATTTGATTCTCACCTTACGTTTACTCCCAAAAGTGATAAGGTATAAGAGAGATCCGCCTAAAGTATTTTTATATTCTACCGAGTGTAATTTTCCTGATTCACACCCGTCTCGCTGAGTTTTGAATCCAATAGCATCGGTAGTTGTACCGGCCTTAATGACAGTATCTAAGACGATCACCCGTTTATTACGATAATCATCATCACTATCATTATTTGGATCCGGATTGGGTGCACCATTGGTACTCACTAGTTTAACCGAATAACAGGAAATAAATAGAAGGAATATACTTAGAGTTCCTAGTCGCAGTAACCATTTTGTAGTTGTCATTTGCATAGGTTATAATGTTTAAAAATGCACGTTTACCCCTGCTGGGGTTATAAATGACGACTGTATAAAAAAGGTGGAGTAAATATTGTCAATAATACTGATCAATACTTTACATAAAAATACTTAGAAATATTTTAATATAGTACAGGTAAAAACCCCTTTTTATGAAAGTATTGTATGACTTTTTCTTGTGACTAATACAGTGTCTTTTTAGATACTAATCTAATTCGTTGTGCATTTTGACTATATTTCTTCAATTTTTTGCCCTCCCGCTATCGGTACTAAGGGACGAATTGAAATTCAACAAAGAGAATAAACAAGAAGGTATTTTCTTCATTAATGAGATCGATGCTGTTACTACCAAAGTAACTGTTATTTCTATCCCTACTGAAGGAAAATTAATGTTTCAGATTCCTGTGGGCCTTACAGCCGGAAAATATCGGCTCGAGGTGCGAAAAGCATATACCAACGAGAAGATCATTCGGTTGGGAGTGCTATCTGATATCCTTTTTGTAAGGTGATTTTTTATAAAAACCTACAGCAGGTTTTTTAAAAGTTGCCTGCAAGTTTTTCAAAAGTTGGCTAGATAAAAAAACAGACTTAGCTCCATTCTGTTGAAGACTTAGCAGCTAAGTATCGAAGACTTTCGAGTTAACTAAAAAAAGTTGGCTGCTATGTACTAAAGACTTTTGAGCAAAGTCATCGACAAAATGCAGCCAAATTACCCAAAAGATACAGCTAACTTTTGTAAAGCTGGCTGTAGTTTTTTTAAACCTGCTCTAAAGTTATTAGGTTATTTGCAATAGACTAAAATAGTAATAACTCAATAACGTAGTAACTCATAGAACAAAAAGTCAAGGTAAATTCACCAAAAGAATTATATTGTAAACTTATCCAAAGTCACCTTTTCTTCCTGGTTATGCAGTTTTATGAACTTTACCGTTTTGGTTTCATTTTGCAAGCCATAATTTCTAAAAATGGTATATTTCAGAAAGGTCGAATCATATTTTGAGGCATCTCCATTAGCCTCAAGATTCACAATCCACTGCCCCTGAAAAGAATCATCTATAATAAACTCTTTGGATAAAGCTCCATAGCTTACGTCTTTGGGTGTTGATTGTTTCTTTTGTCCTGATCGATTAGACCATTTGTAGTATTTATTCTTTGGATTCACAAATTGAAGATCAAATTCTGCTTCGGGGTCATTCCAGTCAAAAACGATACGCACAGGGGCGCTTTTAACGATAAGAAAATTCCTGGGTACATCTGAATAAGATACGGCAATTCTATTAAGGTTTAAAAGATGTCGCAGCTGTGATGTTACTTGTGGTTTGACTGCTGTAAAATCAACCGTATGCTCTTTATTCTGAAGCATTAATTTATAGATCTCAAACGCTTCCTGATATCGCTCATTATCTTTATAGATCCTGGCCAGATCAAGATAAGATTGTGCATAATTGGGTTTTATTTCAAAAACGCTTTCATAGATGAGCATTGCACTTTCTTTGTCTCCCAATTCTTCTAACCTAAAGGCCAACGCCCGAAGCACACTATAATTATTATTTGCTATTTCTGTGAGATTCGACAATACTTGTTTAGAAAAATCACTATTCCATTTTTTGAAATACTCAAAGCAATAAATATAAAATGTAGCTTCTTGCTCATGATATTCACGCAATTGATAATATCGATCAACTGCTTCATGGTAAGTGGTACTTCTCCATAAAGTATTCAGATACGCTGGGATATTGTCCTGATTGACCAATTTAATATCAGGCTCTTTATACTCATTATCTGTTGCTAAAAAATGATTTACTTTTTCTTCTTTTTTTCCTAAAACACTCGGAGCAACATTGGTGGTAATGAAAAAAACCCCATTTCTTCCCAAAGAGCCATATCTGGCAGCACCCGAAATACCAGGTGTATAGGTAATACTTTCGATCATTGCAGGCATCAGATAATTTGGCGCTCTTTCAAACGGAATACCATCTACAACAAACAAAGGAGCAGTACTAAGTTGAATGGATCTGGCTCTTCCTATATATATGGAATTATCGGAATTTCCTACCGAGGAAACCACCTTAATTGCGGGAAACTGATAGCGTATCAAATCTGCCAAATATACTACTGCATCGGGAAACTCTTCTTTGGTAAGGGTATAGTTGGCAAATCCAATCTTGCGTTTATCTTTTGTAATACCACCCATGTTTACTTCTTCGTCAAGAACCTGTTCTGTATCGCTTAATTTTACTTCTTCTAATACATTGAATTTGGGTTCTAGTGCTACCTTTATTTCTTTGGCAACATCCAGCAAAACTTCTCTATCTTCAAAACCAAAATGTTCAAACCCAAGAACATTTCCTGTTGTTGCTTTCACCGAAAAAGCTCCATTGCTATTGGTCTCACTGCGCACCATGGTGCCTTTTACAGATACTTTACATCCCTGAATCGGTTGATCTCGTGATATTACTGTTCCAAATACCTGTTCCTCAGATGAATTTCTTGCAATATATGTTGTACGATCTTCTACTTTGTTTATAATATACTCTTGTGCCTTTGGCACCTCTATTTTGCTAAGGTTTATATAAAAACCTCCTGCAAAATTTGCCGCCTGTTGCAACTGTAAATGATTAGAATCTTCTTTACTACTTATATAAAAGACTGGTACATCGTATATAAACTCGGGTTTACCGTAATTATAATATCCATCTGTAAAAACTACATATTGATCAGGTTTATTTTGTTCTCTAAAGAACCTTGAAAAATTGGTAGCTCCATCATATCGTATATTTTTAATTTCTTCTATTAAATCATGTACATTACCATTTTCGATCGTAAAACTCTTAGTTTTTGCAGCATCATTAGAAAAAGCAACAAAGTTTAGCTGTGTATTTTTGATGGTAGCAAAATATGTTCTGAGAAAGTTGATCTCTTTATCAAGATCTTTGTCTTGCATAGAAAGTGAGGTATCCCAATACATGGTAATATGCTCTGGGTTTTTACGTTTCTCTGGTTCATAAGATGAGGGTGGGTTTGATGTATGCACTTTAAAAGCTACTCCGATATCTTTTCTCAGGTCCCAAAGGTTCTGGCTTCCATTTTTTATATAAGAATATCCTATTCTATTTGCTGTGATGGCAAACCTAAGACGCTTACCATACACTGCCAGCAATTCTATACTTGCAATAAAATCATCTGCTACTACAATATCATATGCAGATATATCAATGGTTTCTTCACCAAATGTATTCGAAATTGTATGATAAATATTATCGGTGAGTATGCTGGCGCCGGGTTTTCCGTTTTCATTTTTATATAAGTTTACCCTTACTAAGAGGCTATCTGTGGTATTTTCTACTATATTAAATTTTAGATTTAATAGCTTCGTATTTTTCTTTCTTACCTTAATAAGTGTTCCTATTTGACTTCCCAGTGCTTTTTTATCTTTCCAATAGGCTAATAAATCTGAATCATATGATACATATCCTATAGAGTCTAACCTGGATTCTTCAAAAGATACCACTGTTTTATAGGCACCAGATGCTGTCGGTCGCAACTGTATTTTATTATCCTTAATGAGTATTTCTGAAAGTTGTTTATGTGTAAGGGTTAATGGTTCATATCCCATACCCGAAAACTGTATCACATCATTTTTACTCACTTTCTCTTCATCAAAGCGAAGATTAAATTTCCCATCGGTGTTACTTACAGTACCAATCGCTTTATCTACAAATCCAATATTTGCATATGCTATAGGTTTTTTGGTGTTTTGATCCAGAACAAAAGCATTGATAACGATATCATACTGGCTATAGGAAACCAATATGTTGGTCAACAAAAACAATAAAAAAAGTGAGCCTCTAACTTTCATACGATTATATTTAAAATTTGTGATCTTCTAAATATAATAAACAACAAGCTGAAAATCAATGGTTTTAATGTTAAGAATAGTTAATTCTTTAAGCAAGCATTTTGTAAATAGTGCCTGGTTGGAAATATATCACTATTAAATTTGTTTCTTTTTACGCTATAGTTATTTGATTCTACTAATATTGCTTAGAATATTCCTCTTTTTCTGAAAGTACCACGGCTTGTTTTCCTTTGCCAGTTAAAAACTTTGTTTTTAGGGTAATTCTGTCTTTTAATCTTTGAAAAAATACAATGAAGTGTAGATGCGGCCCTGTTGCCCAGCCTACATCACCGCTATATCCAATAAACTGACCAATTTTAATCTGGTCACCGGGTTTTACCTGTGCCCCATTTTTCTTAATATGCGTGTATTCTGCAAAGGTACCGTCACTGTGGTATACGAGAATAAAATTATTATACTTGGCACATTCTGAGGTAGTACAGCTCTTGCTATAGCTTTCTTCGACATCAATCACGACTCCCCCTCTGGCGGCATAAATCTTGGTTCCGACAGGCATTTTAAAATCCAATGCATTCTCATTCTGATGTGAAATAGTACCATTATACCCTTGTGAGACCCAATACGAAGCTCCTTTTTTAAAAGGCAGGTAATAGTTGAAGTCTTTATCATATTTCTTTTGATTGTTATTACCTTGATTATAAGTAGATTCATATCCAAGCTTCACTCTTTTTCCAGGATCAACCACCTTTAACTCTGTAATCAAATATTTGGTCGTTTTTGCGGGTACCACAAAAACTTTGTTATTTCCTTTGGTAGAAGTAAGATTTTCTAATTTGAAATTCATTTTGGCCGAAACGGGACAAAACTCACCATTATCTGCCAGGATGTTAAATCCTTGTTTTGTTTCTTCATAGTAAAGTTTGAAGTTATCCTGAGAATATGTACTAATCGAAATAATACAAAGGATAAAAGGTAGAACGATCTTCATAGATTCCATTTTTACCTAAAATACAACAAAAACTGTACCTAATACAATTTACATAAAGACCTTAAATATTACAGCACCTTATATCTTAAAATTACTTGAGCTCTTGTGTTTAATTGTTTATGATCTCAACTGAAAGTTCATTCATTAATCGGATCAAAAGATCATCTTGACTTTCTCTATATGCGTTGGAGGCTAAAAATATAAATAGATCTTCTTCAATCAAGTAGGCAAAATTCGCAAAAAAAATACCATTCCCTCCATTATGTGTAGCGGTCAAACCTCTATTCGTGTCAAGTATCCCCCAACCAAGACCTCTGTAAAGTATACTGGTATCGTCTTCTCTTACATACTTGTTATACATTGTTTGTTTACTTGTCTCTTCAATTAGGTTTTCTTTGATCGATTTATAAAACTGCGTAATATCATTTGCAGACATCAATAATCCACCATTTCCTTTTAAATTCCAGTAGGGTCCATCATTATCCCAGGGTTGTTCATTCGGTTTTCCGAGATTAGCCATAGGAACACCAAGTAACCCTAAATCATCGTATCCATTTGCCACTATTTCGACACTATAATCAGGTATTAAGTATCCTGTTGTTTTCATTTTTGAAGGAAGGAAAACTTGCTCGTTTAAGAATTTCTCATACGATTTATTACTTACAGTTTCAATAATAATCCCTAAGATGCTGAACCCAACATTTGAATATTCATATCGTTCTCCTGGTGAAAATAATAACTGTGTATCAAAACTTTGAGTGAGATACATTTCTTTGGATATTTCATCATAATCATCACCAATTGCATCAACAAATCCCGAACTGTGAGTAAGTAGTTGTTCGATCGTAATATCTTTTTTATCATCTGGGACTTCCGGAAAAAATTTTCCCAGAGTATCTTTGTAGTCTAGTAGCCCAAGCTCTTGACATTTAACAACCCCAATGGCAGTAAATGGCTTTGTTATCGAGCCTATATCAAAAACCGTATTTTGATCAATCGCTATCTGGTTCTCTCTGTCTGCAAAGCCAAAGCCTTTACTATAGGAAATATTTTCTATACCGCCTATATGCACCACTCCGTTAAAATCGGTTTCTTCTTTCATTACTTTATCAATTTTAGAAGCAAGAGAATCTTCTGGAGTATTATTGTCATCTTTACACCCTTGTATTAGATAGAAGATGGAAACAAAAATTAAATTAAATCTGGTCATCACTTTTTTTTAAGATTGAGATGACTCAAAACTATGCTATATTCGCATAGATACGCTTCTTTTAAGGTTTGAAAAAAGTTGGAAAAAGGTTGGGTTTCAGTATTTACTTATGCATTATTATTAGCTAACAGCTTACCCAGTAATTCTCTTTTATTTTTTACACCAAACAACTTATATATCTTATTGGCATGTGATTTAACTGTAGAAACTTCGATAAATAAGGTTTCTGCAATCTCTTTTAGAGACTTATATTTTAATAGTTCATCAAAGACTTGTCTTTCGCGAACAGATAACAGGCTTATCTCATGAGTATACGGATTCACATGTTTTATATTTGAATTTCCTTTTTTGTTTTTAAAATACAAGAACATTCCCACAATAATTATCAATGTAAATGACAACAGCAATATACTTGGAAACAATTCTATTACTTCTACCTCGATTTGCTCTTTCATACCAGGTTTAATTAAAATGAATTAAAGATAACACCTAATCTTTAGTAATTAAATTTATAGGTAACTCCACCCAACACTTGTATGTCCTGAACCGGAAAATTCACCCATCGTTCATAATTTTCACCTGCTAGGTTATTACCTTTTACAAAGAAAGAAAGCTGATCATTAAGACGATATCCCAGGTTTACATTGGCATCAAAATAACTGTCGAGGGTTACAGTAGCTTCGGGGAGTGTAGGCAAACTAATCACCTCATTATTAATATCTTTTCGCTCTCCTACATAAAACAATTGTGCACCAACAAACCATTTGGGATTGATCTGGTAGTCTAAAAGCACCGAAGCTTTTATCTCGGGTAAATTCCATGCTTCTTGTTCATCTTTAGTGTCATAATCAAAATACTCTGCAGTAGCTCCCAATTTGAATTTCTTACTAATTTCAAAATTTAACTCTCCATACCCCGCCAGGGTGCTGATGTCATCATAACGATAGGAAAATGAGTTTCCAAAATCATAGCCTTCTATCTGAATCGCCGGTCTGGTATTACTCACAAACAAAGGTTTGCTATTTTCAGAAGTATAACCGCCTCTAAAATTATAACTCACCACATCAGATAGTTTTCCTTTAAGACCTACATAGGCATTATATTGATTATCTGTGGGTGTCAAAATCAACGTAGGTGATACAAAGGGATTGGTTTGCACTGCATCTCTATAGGTATTTTGCTGCAAATCCCCCTCAAGTCCGCCATAGGCGATAACAGACTCTTCTAATAATCGATATGAGGCAGTAACCTTTGGATATATTTTTAAATCCCCGTCGCTATTTTCGAGATCCATACTATAATATACTGCTGCCCCCAGATGTATCGTAAGATGATCCCTTAAAACAATAAGGCCAGGGTTTATACCCACATTTAAAATACTATATTCATTTGGAATTTGTAATACAGGATCCAGATCGCGTTCAAAACTACCATTCAGGTAATCGGCAATAAAATTGGCAGTGATCAAATTATCCCCCATTTCGAATTCAAAAGTAGGTTTTGCTATTACATGATGCTCAACCGAACTCAATACATCCCCAAAAAAACGATATTTTAATGATGCTTCCTTAAAATAAAGGTCATCAAATTGAAGTTTCCCTCCCAGTTTTACTCCAAAATAACTTTGCTGCGGATCAATGGCATCGATTTGCTCCTGTGTAAGGATCGGAGTTTCGGGCAATCCATACCAATTGTATAATTGATGTTCTGCACCTACTTCTATACCATAGGTATAATCTCTTGTACGGGATGTATAATTAAGATCCAGAAAGGTGTTATAAAACTTGTCGTCTAGCTGTATCTCGTCGATACCTCCTTGCGAAGAATTATGATGCAGGTACAATCCCAGATTATCAGAACGGCTCATCTGAAAATTGCTATAAAACTCTGCCAGAACCGAAGTGAAATTTCCAAAGCCCAAAGTGGCATAGTTATCAAAGATCTCAATAGGTTTTGGCCGATCGATATTGGCAGCCCGCCCTTTTGCCGGTGTATAGACAGAAGCAACAGGAACCGAAAAAATACTGTACCGTATCGGTTTTTTCTGTTGTGTAATAGAGTCATTGAGTATCGGAGTGGATTTTACCTTAAAAGCATCGCTGATGGTAGGCGTATATGCTTTAACAATTACCACGCGCTCGGTTTCCAGGGTTTCATTTTCTTTTTCCTGTGCTATTCCAACAGTACCGGTTAACATACTTAAGAAAAGTACTATTCCAGACTTGTGAGGTCTATTTAATTTTTGAAAATATTTGGACATACAATACAAATCGTTTTAAAACTTGATTACTACTGATCGGTTTGGATGGATGAATTAGTTTTTGCCTCTTCGGCTTTGATTTTTTTGAGTTCGGTGCGTGCTTCATCAATTACCTCTGGATAATCTGTGAAATTCTTAATAACACTTTCCAAAATATAGGTTGCCTGATATGCATCTTTAAGTCCGTAAAAGTTTTTGGCCATAAGTACTAAACCCTTAGAACCATATAATCTATACGCAGGATAATCTTTGGCCAGTTTCTGTATGGTTACGTTCGAACCCTGATAGTTTCTGTCCTGATTCTTGAAATACGCATCATGATATAATGCTTCGGCGGCAAGCTCACCGGTTGCAATTTTCTGAACCTCGGCATAAGCTCTTTTGGCACGTGCCATATCTACCGTTTGCAAAGCTGCTCTGGCGGTGAATATTTGGGCATCACTTTTTACATCATTCTGAATTTTGGGATTGGCCAGTACCTTTTCTGCATATTCGATGGTTTTTTGGTAATTGAGTAATTGATAGTGGGATTTCATCAAATTAGATTGTGCAAAGACAATATTTTGCGGATAATCGGCATCGCTCTCTAATCGCTCTAATACCGGAATCGCTTTTTCATAGTTACGATTCTCCAAATATACCTGAGATAATCTTGCTAAAGCCTGCTCTGTGAACTCAGTTCGTTCTTCTTGTAATACAAATTCATAATGCGGAATAGAAGCAGCTGCATCTCCTTTTTTGAAATACAATTGTGCTACATGAAAATGACTTTTTAAGGCATGTAATCCATTCGGAAATTCATTGAGGTATTTTTCAAAACCATTGATTGCCGCATTTGTGTTGTTTTCTACGAGCTGTTTTTCTGCCGCTTCGTATGAGGTATTGTCCAGATCGGCATCACTCACATCGACAAAACTTAATCCTTTTACCCAGGAGGCATATTCATCTGTCCTGCCCAGATCTACATAAATCAACCGTGCAGTATTCACCGCCTGGATGGCCTCATCGGTACCAGGATACTCTGCAACCACTTGCTTAAACTTTGATAAGGCTCTATCACCCTGATCCCCATTATAAAAGATCAAACCTTGTTTCAATAAGGCTTTGGGTACATACGAACTTCTGGGCATATTTCTAATCAAACGATCATAAGCATCAATACCCTGTTGTGTTTTATTTTCTGAAATATACACATCCCCCAATGCAAACATAGCATCATCCCTATAGGTAGATCTTGGGTACAGTTTAAGAAACATCTCGAGATCCCTAATTTTTTGACTGTGTTCGTTTACAAAACCATAACTAATCGCTTTTTGATAATATGCATAATCGGCATCTGGTCCATTTTTTTTGATCGCCAGGTTATAAGCTTCCATTGCAGGCCAGTATTTACTCGAAATAAAATGACTATCCCCCAGTCTGAGGTATGTATCGGTAAGCCTGGCTTCATCTACTTCGCTTTTCTTGGAAAATGCATCAAAATACCTGGCTGCCCGAGGATATTGTTTCAGTTTAAAATAGGTATACCCCAAATTGTAATCGATATGCTCAAATTCACTGGCAGATGAAGCAGCTGCACTGCCTTGAAACTCCTTGAATCCAATCAATGCCTCATCAAAATCATTGAGCAGATAGTGGCTTTCTGCTTTCCAGTAGGTCGCTCTGGCAGCAAAATCAGGAGCTGTTTGCTCTTTTAACGATTTATCAAAATATACGATGGCCTCGGCATAGTTGTTTTCAGTATATAATTCTACTCCTCTGTAAAAAGCAACTTTTTGATACACCTCTTTGTTTGCAAAGTTTCTATTTCCTTCGAGCAGATCCATAGCTTCTTTATAACTTCTGGAAGTGATATATGAGCTGATTAACAACTCCTTGATCTCCTCTTCAAATTCTGTATCCGGATATGTTTCTAAATACCCAAGTAAAACTTTCGGAGGGCTTTCATAAGAATTCCCGATTTCATAACTCAGTTTAGCATAATTATAAGTAGCATCTTCTTTGATTCTGGCTTCAAAATCCATTTCTGAAGCGTTCTTAAAAGCGTTTAATGCCTGTTGTTTCTGATCAGTTTTCAGATACGATTCTGCCAAATGATAATATGCATTTTGTGCAGTGGCATTACGGCCATCTACAATCTTGTTAAATTCTGAAATTGCGTTTTGATAATCTCCCTGCTTGTAATAGGCATATCCCAAAAAGTAGTAATCGGTATTGTTCCACTTCCCTTTTCGGCCTTTGTATTCTTTGAGATACGGAATTGCTTTTTCATATTCCTCAAGGTTGAAATAACTCTCCCCAATGATTTTATTTAATTCAGATTTTTCTGAAGGTTTGGATTTTGGTAATTGCGTTAGTCCTTCATTGATGGCTTCCTGATAATTCCCGGATTTGAAGTTCATATCGCTCTGAAAATACGATAAGTTCTTATGATACGCATCCAAATCCTTTACCTCATCAAACAGTTTATCGGCTTCCTGATAATTATCCCCTTCATAGGCTATAAAGCCGAGGTAATATTTTGCTTTTGCACCATACTCAGGAGAATCCTGAACACGGTTCAAAAATTTCTTTGCTTCATTAAACCGCTGAATTTTGAAGTAAGCATACCCGTTATTAAAATTGAATTTTTCCTTTTCGGCACGGCCTAAATTTCCTTCGTCTACTTTATCATACCATTTACGGGCATAGGCATATTTTCCGTTATCAAAATAATAGGTAGCTGCATCAAGATAGGCGGCATTGCGTTTAATGCTGGTTGGGTACTGCACCACAAAACCTTCCAGCAATTGATCGGCATCTTTTTGGTTTAACCATACAGCACAATTGGCAATATAATAGGTGCAATTGGCATCGATATTTTCATCATCAACAGCATCACGTACCTTGTCAAAAAGGTTTTGTGCCGCTAAAAACTGTTTATTATTATATAATTCGAGCGCCTGGTTATACAGTACTAATTCATTGGTATAAATTGCAGATTGCTGTGCAGCCATAGATCCAGACAGGCTAATCACAAAAAGCACCGAAGTGATGTATTTGTTCATATAACTATATGAGTTTAGATTCCGGCCCGCGCCGGAATGACAATTTAATGGATCTCAAGGCAAACCTTGAGGTATTTTTTGAGTAAATATCGTTCCCCGTAGATATATTTTGTGTTAAAGATATTCTAATCTTCTATTTAATAACGAAAGATTGTATAGATAATTACACAACAATTTAGAATTAAGAATTCTTTGGGAATGTTATATAGTGTCTGGCCGGAAATATTTTTGGCAAAAACAGGTCATACCATTTATAGTTTGGATTTACCGTAAAAGAAAATGATAATTTTTTTCTTTATATGAATTAGAAAATTAAAGCATAGCCTTAGTTACGGTTTCATTTTATAATGAAATAGAAAGGAAAAAAAGGGTGTTTTATTACGGTAAATCCAAACTATAAATGGTATTAGCTATTCAAATTGAATAAAAACTATAGTGATCCCTAATTTTTTTTAACAGAAAACTTTTACATTTACCAACATATTACAAATTCTAGAATCATAAACTATGTCTAATACGGTACTTACCCTTAAAAACGCTTCGATTTATCAACGGGAAAGCCTAATCCTTTCAGATGTCAATGTAGAGGTCAACAAAGGGGATTTTGTATACCTTATTGGTAAAACCGGTACCGGAAAAAGTAGTTTTATGAAAACTTTATATGGCGACCTCCCTCTGGTGGAGGGCGAAGGAAGTATTGTAGACTTTGATCTGCCCACACTACAGGAAAATCAAATCCCTTTTTTACGCAGAAAGCTGGGCATTGTATTTCAGGATTTTAAATTACTCAATGACAGAACCGTAAAAGACAACCTTTTATTTGTTCTTAAAGCTACAGGGTGGGAAGATGAAAAGGCAATGGACAGCAAGATCGATGATGTTCTTGATAAAGTAGGCATGAAAACTAAAGATTTTAAGTTCCCCTATCAATTATCGGGAGGCGAACAGCAACGTGTTGCCATTGCAAGGGCTTTACTTAATGACCCCGAACTCATATTAGCCGACGAGCCCACAGGAAATCTGGATCCACAAACCTCTGTAGAGGTGATGGAAGTGCTACGGGATATTAATAAAAATGGTAATACCATTCTAATGGCCACTCATGATTATGCATTATTACTCAAATATCCTTCTAAAACTCTGAAATGCGACGGAAACAAAGTGTTTGAAGTGGTACAAAGAAAAGAGTAATAAATTTTATCCTATTCGCAACCCATTACCGACTCGTATATCGGGAGTTAATAAAGTTACCTCTCTACCTTCTCCTACCGCACCCAAAACCAGGCATTCACTCATGATATTAGCAATTTGTTTTGGCGGAAAATTGACAACAGCTACCACTTGTTTACCAATAAGTGATGCTGGAGTGTATAGATCTGTAATTTGTGCTGAAGTTTTTCGCTGACCCAGTTCTCCAAAATCAATGATCATTTTATATGCGGGATTTCGGGCCTCTTTAAATAATTCTACATTGGTTATAGTACCTACCCGTATATCCACTTTCATAAATTCTTCCCATTGTAATTTTTTTTCCATTCTATGTTATATATAAAGTGATTTAAACTTTTTTGCTTGTCTACTGATCAGCCTGCCTGGCAGTCAGTACAGGTTAGATACGCAGGCAGGAAAAGTATTTTGTTGGTAATTGAAAAAAGTTTAAATCACTTCAATGCAATAATACGCGAAAAAATACTTTTTATGAAAGATTTTTAAATATCTATCCCGTCGTAAACCCTTACTAGAACCAAAATATTCATTAAAACGTTATAGCTCATGCTTTTTGTCGTAAAAAAATTGTATTTTACCGATAATTTATTACTTTTTACAAGTTGTTATACGGTAAATATTCTTACATTTACATTATAAAATTAAGGATATCATTATATGGCAATTCGCCTCAAAATAAGAATAGCCCCAATAAATGCCCCAAAATAACTATTACCCCCTAATCATACCCCAAAATATCGACGAAAGTCCCGAGTAATTCGGGACTTTACTTTTTATAATATTCTTGTCATGAATTCTACCCTGTATCTGACTGGCCAGGCCTAGCCTCAGTAGACAGTCAAAAAAATTTAAATAAGTTCATATTCTTCTATCATGAAAACTCTTAAAGTTTTTATAAAATTTTGAATTCGAGGTAACTTGGCCTGATTTCTGTTATCTAGTATTAAATCAAAGATGCATTGGATTATGCGTAGGTTTTGGCTTGATTTAACACTAGTATAAGAATATCTTTTATTCTTTTAAAATTTGTATCACACTTAAAAAAGTAAGCTTATGAAATTATTTTACGGAATTACATTTATAAATCTTAAAGCTCTAAAGAATTTTTTGAAACAATTACCTGGAGCTGGCGGATATGCTATGAGAAGATAGTACTTTTGGTATTATGTTGAAAAAAATCGAGAAAAAGTTTTCTTTGATTTATATACAAAAAACAAAACCCCGGGCAATGCCTGGGGTTTACTGTTCTTATATTCTGGGTCTTATACAATTTTGTTTCGCTTACGCTCTACCTCGGTAAGGAATATCTTACGTAATCTCAAATAATTTGGAGTAACCTCAACATATTCATCCTTTTGGATATATTCTAAAGCTTCTTCTAATGAAAACTTAATTGCAGGCACGATCTTGGCTTTATCGTCTGCTCCGGCAGAACGCACATTTGACAATTTCTTGGTTTTGGTGACATTAACCGTCATATCATCGCCACGAGAATTTTCACCAATCACCTGTCCTTCATAAATATCTTCTCCCGGATCTATAAAAAACTTACCTCTATCCTGAAGTTTATCAATAGAATAAGGAATTGCGGTTCCTTTTTCCATAGATACCAACGATCCATTAATACGCCCGGGAATATCCCCTTTAAGCGGCTGATATTCTTTAAATCGGTGTGCCATAATGGCTTCTCCTGCAGTGGCTGTCAATAGCTGATTACGCAAACCAATGATCCCACGAGATGGAATCATAAATTCGCAAACCATACGATCGCCTTTGGCTTCCATGCTAAGCATTTCCCCTTTACGAAGCGTTACCATCTCTACAGCCTTCCCTGAAACATGCTCTGGCAGGTCTATCGTTAACTCTTCAATTGGTTCGCATTTCACTCCATCAATTTCCTTTATAATCACCTGCGGTTGCCCAATTTGCAACTCATAGCCTTCACGTCTCATCGTTTCGATCAGTACTGATAAATGCAATACACCTCTACCAAATACCATGAATTTATCTGCACTATCTGTTTCACTAACTCTAAGTGCCAGGTTTTTCTCCAGTTCTTTGTCTAATCTTTCTTTGATATGCCTTGAGGTCACAAATTTGCCATCTTTACCAAAAAAAGGCGAATCATTGATGGTAAATAACATACTCATCGTAGGTTCATCAATAGCAATGGTTTTTAATCCTTCAGGGTTTTCGGGATCTGCTACGGTATCACCAATCTCAAAACCTTCTAATCCTACCAAAGCACAGATGTCTCCGGCTTCTACCTTCTCGACTTTCATTCTTCCAAGGCCTTCAAAAATATGCAGCTCTTTAATTTTTGATTTTTTTATGGTTCCATCTCGCTTTACCAAAGATACCTGCATCCCTTCTGTCAATGTTCCTCTTTGTAAACGCCCGATAGCAATTCGACCGGTAAAGGATGAGAAGTCTAAAGAAGTGATTAACATTTGTGGAGTACCCTCTTCAATTTTTGGTGAAGGAATATGTTCAATCACCATGTCTAGAAGCGGTTCAATAGTATCTGTTTCTTTCTGCCAGTCGTCACTCATCCAGTTATGCTTTGCAGAACCATATACTGTAGGAAAATCCAGCTGCCATTCTTCTGCCCCCAATTCAAACATGAGGTCAAATACTTTTTCATGCACCTCATCTGGCGTACAGTTCTCCTTGTCAACTTTATTAATCACCACACAGGGTTTCAAACCAAGATCGATTGCTTTTTGTAGTACAAAACGGGTTTGCGGCATTGGGCCTTCAAAAGCATCTACCAACAGCAATACGCCATCTGCCATATTCAATACGCGCTCTACTTCTCCGCCAAAATCGGCGTGACCAGGGGTATCGATGATATTAATTTTGTTTCCTTTATAAATAACCGAAACGTTCTTTGAAGTAATGGTAATCCCTCTTTCACGCTCCAGATCATTATTGTCTAAAATTAGATCACCCGTATTTTCATTTTCACGAAATAATTGACAATGGTACATAATCTTATCTACCAACGTAGTTTTACCGTGATCTACGTGAGCAATTATTGCAATATTTTTTATAGCAGTCATAAACGCTTCATTTTTAAGGGGGCAAAGGTACGAGATATTTCAACAGGTTGTATACCAAAAGGAAAATATTAAAAAAACCTCATAATCAGGTAGATAAAACCATCTTATAAGGCTTTTTTATGGTTGAATAGTAGATTTTAATTCAAATAGTTATTTGCCAAATGCCCAACCCAATCTAAAGTTGACTATTGGTGCAATGAATTCATCATCACTATCGAAAGCATATCCTACACCTAGTTCTAAACCGAGATTAAAACCAGAATTATAAGTGCGTTGAAAACCCCATACCGGACCTATTTGACTCAAATAATCAATATCGGTATCCAAATCTCCAATAATCGGATCTCCATGCGCAAAAAAAGAAGTTAAAGCTAAGTAATTTGCAGAATTACCCGAAGTATTCTTTCCTTTGCTAGATCGTTTTTCAAAATTGTAGTAATATCGATACGCTCCTTCAAAAGTGAGAAAAATACCATATTCTTCATCATTATTTGATTTAACATAGGCCAAACCTGTTCCTAATCTAAAATCAAGAGAGGTATTTTTGCTAAGTCCTACTTCATATTCTAATCCAGGGGTAAGTAATAAATTTACTTTAAACATATGTTTTTCTACTCCATGGGTGTTACTTTGAGCAGATAATAAGATGGTACCTAAAAGGAAAATTGCTGTGATTGTTTTTTTCATTATGTCGTTTTTTATGTGAATGGTTAGAGCATGTTTAAATTCTTTTTAAACATGCTCTCAGAGGATTATCAAACTTCTTGCCAAACTTGTTTTTATTATTCTTTATTGCAACTGCGAAAAGGCCTATCTTTGCTTTTTTAAAAAATTCATATGGATCTTTCTGAAATCAAAAACATAAAAAACCTCGAAGCTGATAACTTTTTTCTACTTGCCGGGCCTTGTGCTATTGAAGGAGAAGAAATGGCTTTGCGAATAGCAGAAAAGGTAGTTGATATCACTTCTGCCCTCAAAATCCCTTATGTTTTTAAAGGATCTTTTAAAAAGGCTAACCGTAGCCGTATCGATAGTTTCACAGGGATTGGGAATGAAAAAGCATTAAAGATCTTACGTAAAGTAGCAGAAACTTTTGAAATTCCAACGGTTACCGATATACATGAAAATGAAGATGCTGCACTCGCTGCCGAGTATGTAGATATTTTACAAATCCCGGCTTTTTTGGTACGACAAACAGATCTTGTGATGGCCGCTGCTAAAACCGGTAAGACCGTTAACCTCAAAAAGGGACAATTTATGAGCCCTGAAGCCATGCAGCATGCGGTAAAAAAGGTAAAAGATAGCGGTAACAATAATGCAATGATTACAGATCGAGGCACCATGTTTGGCTACCAGGATATGATTGTAGATTTTAGAGGAATTCCTACTATGAAGCAATATGCTACTACAGTGTTGGATGTAACACACTCGCTGCAACAACCCAATCAGTCTAGCGGTGTTACCGGCGGAAGACCGGATATGATAGAAACTATTGCCCGGGCCGGAATAGTGACTGGTGTTGACGGACTATTTATGGAAACGCATTTTGATCCGGCCAATGCCAAAAGTGATGGTGCCAATATGTTACATCTGGATCATTTGGAAAAACTGTTGAGTAATCTGGTAGCAATTAGACAGACGGTTAATCGGTTATAAACTTTTCATTTCTGAATGTATATGCCTGTTTAAGGATTTCGATGAGTACCAGATCATCTATTTCTTCAAAACTTCGATATCGAAGTGATTTTACATATTTTCTTTTATCAGTCTCTAATTCCTCAAGGTATTTGGTAAAATATTGAGCTCCCCAAAAGCCTACATCAACATATCCTTTTGTTACGTTAAGATAGCATATAGGACTCTTGCCCACATAATAAAAAGGAACTTTCCACTTAAACAATAACTCAACCTCAGGTACTGTTGCTTCAATGATTACCTGTAAATGAAACAGAATGGATTTAAAAGGATCTTTTTGATTGAGTATATATTGTTCTGCCGGGTTCATATGAAGTGATTTAAACTTTTTTGCCTGTCTACTGACCAGTTAGAATTGAAGCGAAAAATAGTTAATTGATCTCAAAACTTGCACAATTCAATATTTTATTTTTACTTTGTATTTCAAAGTACTTTTAATATGAGCACAGAAGAATACTTAAAAGACATTACAGAGATTAAAGATATGATGAATAAATCATCACGCTTTTTCTCATTGAGTGGTTTATCTGGTATCATGGCAGGGATCTATGCCTTGATTGGGGCTGCAGTAGCCTATTATTTAGATAGTATTATTGGAAGAGGATACTTGATTCTAAACAGCAAACTATTTAATTATATCTTGATAGACCTTGTTATCATTGCGCTACTAAGTATAATTACCGCCATTATATTGAGTATTAGAAAAGCGAAAAAGAATAATGAAACGCTATGGAACAGTGCTTCCAAAAGATTACTTACCGCCTTTTTGATCCCACTGGTCACCGGTGGAATCTATATCATCATAAAGATCTCCAGCCACCATTATGGGCTTACCGGTTCACTGATGCTTATTTTTTATGGCCTTGCACTGGTGAATGCTTCAAAATACACGATTGGTAATGTAAAATATCTGGGATATATAGAAATTGTGTTAGGTTTGATTTGTGCTGTGTATCCCGGTTATGGTTTTTGGTTTTGGGTACTTGGATTTGGTATAATGCATATTATTTATGGAAGTTTGATATACTTTAATGAAAAATCAAGTTAACCCTAATTTTAGATTGGGTCTGATCAAATTACAGAAAGTAATAAAAAGATTCTCACCTATGTGGGAATAAAAAATGAAGAATATAATAGGTAATATAAACAAAGCTTTTGATCATCGGATCCGATTAGGGATTATGTCGATTCTGATGGTAAATGAGCATGCCGATTTTAAAATGCTGAAAGAACTCCTGGGAGCTACCGATGGTAATTTGGCGAGTCATACCAAAGCACTGGAAAAAGAGGAATATATAATGGTAGAAAAATCATTTATAGGCAGAAAACCCAATACAAAATATAGCGCGACCAAAAAAGGTCGTGAAGCTTTTAAAAAACATGTAGAAGCGATAGAAAAGCTATTAAAGCAATAGCTGTTTTTTTTGATCATTTCACTTTGAATTTCAAAGTACTTTTAAATATTAAAATGAGAGCATTTATTTTAGAAGCTATATATGAGTGGAGCAAAGTTCCGTATCAGAAATGGTTCAAGAAGAACCAGCCATGGGATATCTCAGCAAAAACTCTGATTTTGTACTCCAAAGACAGTTTGGGATTCCATCTGGGATGTTTTTTACTGAAATACAACTTCAGCCCACAACCCAAACTGGAAAATCATGATGTTTTTCATGTCTTAATTAATATTGGTATCTCTGTCCCCGAGGAAATCGCAATGCAGTATTACTTACTGGGAAATGGCAAACGCAGCATATATCTGATCTCTGTCATTTTTTTGGGTACACTACTCTATCCCGATAAAATAAAGCTATTCAAAAAAGCATATCGAAAAGGAAAAGCAGCCTATTCATTTCATCAGCTGGATTACAAAAAATTACTTCATAAACCTATTCAAACATTACGAACTATCTTTTTAATCTCATTAGTATGCAAATAGTACAATCAATTAACAAAAATGCACTGATCATAGCAACTATCAGTTTTCTTTCAGGAACTATTGTTTTGCTACTTTTTCTGATTACCCAATCAAGTATTATACTAGACATAGGCTTCTTTTATGTCATTATCGTATTTGTTCTAAATGCAATCACCTTTATAGGCCTGGTAGTAAATTCAATTATAAATTATCAGTATTACAAGGAGAATCTGAGTACGATCTTACTGTTTTCTATCAACATTCCCGTCACTATCGGGTATATCGCGATAGTTATGAGCAATCCATTTTTAGAATATTTTTAATCTCATCATTATGAAAATTGTACAACCTATTAATAAAATTGCTATTACAATAGCTATAGTAAGTTTTCTTATCGGAACCTCTCTACTGCTACTTTATATATTCTTTAAATGGAGTGACCTTCTATTTATAGGTGTTAATTATGTCAGAATTGCTTTTCTTATTAATGCAATTTTTCTGGTATTTCTAATTATAAATGCGCTTTTCTTTTCAAAAGACACCAAAGAAAACCTAATCACAATACTACTCTTTTTACTTAACATTCCTATTACACTTATATATCTCCAAATCATATAAACATTAATTATTATGAACATCATAGAAAAACAAATCCCTTTTATAAAACTATTTTTATTTTCAGTAACCTTTAGTTTAATATTATTACTCGCCAGAATTATAAAAACAGATTCTTTTTTTTATCTATTTCTGGTCTGGAATCTCTTTTTAGCATGTGTACCTTATAGCATTACACTTCTATTAAGTTTACGCAAAACAAATCGTCTTATTTTCTGGTTGGGTTTTGCTATCTGGCTGGTGTTTTTACCAAATTCTCCATATATCTTAACCGATTTACAACATATCAGAGTAAGTACTTTGCAATCGGTATGGTTTGATGTATTACTCATCTTATCCTATGCTATTAATGGCCTGATCATTGGTTTTGCATCTTTAAGAATGATGCAGGAGTTGCTGCGTGAACGATTTTCTGTACGAATTACAAATACCATCACCTATCTCATCCTGCTTCTTTGTGGATTTGGGATCTATCTGGGAAGAGTATTAAGATGGAATAGCTGGGATATACTGCAAAATCCTATGGGAATTTTATCTGATATCCTAAGAAGAGTGCTCTTTCCTATACAACATGTCAATACCTGGGCATTCACAATAGGCTTTGGTGGCTTTTTAATAATCACCTATCGCCTCTTTTATCAATATAAAAAAGAAGCCTCCCAGCTCTAAAAGGAGGAACCAATTTTCAATATCATAAAAAATACAAACATTATAAATTTTTAAAACTATGGAAACGCAAAAACAAAAAAAGTCCTTCGGGCAGTGGTTAAAAACCTCAATAACGGTACGTATGATGATGGTTGGAATACTCATCTTAGTATTACTTATTCCCTTGTCCTACATAAGAAGTCTCATTCAGGAGCGTGCCTTCAGACAAGAAGAAGTCGTAAAAGAAATCAATCAAAAATGGGGAAATGAAGTATTGATATATGGCCCTATACTGAAAGTTCCTTATCAGATACACACTCTCAAAAAACTATGGGATGAGAAAACCAAATCCTATATTGAAGAGGATCTCATTTCCATAAAGTATGCGTTCTTTTTTCCCAATACCCTGGATATCAAAACCAATGTTGAGTCTGAGACCCTGGGAAGAAGCATTTATGAATCTGTGGTGTATACTGCCGATATGAAGATAAAAGGCTCTTTTACTACCCCAAATTTCGAAATTCAGGATATTACCGCAACCGATGTTTTATGGAATAAAGCCACTATCATTGTAAATTCTACAAACCTGAAAGGTATTAAAAGCAATCTGGCGCTAACAATCGGAGCAGACAGTTATCCTTTAAGATCCCGGTATACGCAGGATTCATACACCAATACAATGGAAACCAAATTTCTTAACGAAAATTCTGTACCTAATGAAAACCCCATTGATTTTAGTTTAGATCTTATCATTAATGGTAGCGAACAACTGCGATTTATACCAGTGGGTAGAGAGACCAACGTATCTATGACTTCTAATTGGGCATCTCCAAGTTTTAATGGAAATTATTTACCGGATACCAAGACCAAAGAGATCTCAGAAAATGGTTTTAAAGCAAATTGGAAGGTATTACAAATCAACAGAGAATTTGAGCAGGATTTCTTTGGAGAGCTTCCTCATATTGATTCATCAGCTTTTGGAGTAAAATTATTGATACCGGTAGATGAATATCAAAAAAGTGAGCGTGCCACCAAATATGGATACCTGGTGATTGCACTTACTTTCCTGGTGTTCTTTTTAATACAGACGATTAGCAGAATCCATATTCATCCTTTTCAGTATTTGATGATTGGATTAGCACTCTCTATGTTTTATACCCTACTCATTTCTATATCAGAGCACTCCAGCTTTTTACAGGCGTATGCTATTGCGGGTACTGCTGTAGTTTTGCTCATCTCTATGTATTCTAAAGCCATACTCAAAAGCTTTAAGTTTATGGGATTTATTGCAGCGTCGCTTGCTGCACTGTATGCTTTCATATTTGTCATCATCCAGTTAGAGAATTACGCTTTGCTTGTAGGAAGTATCGGCTTATTCCTGATCCTGGGAACCATTATGATGATCTCCCGAAAAATTGATTGGGGGAACGATTAAATAAGTTATGAGTTATGTACGTTGTACGTCCCTGAACTCATAACTCATAACTAAAAAAAGTCGTGCTTCAAAATTTTTGAAGCACGGCTTTTTTAGCTACTTTTATTTCGGCTAAAAAAGAACTCATGACAAAATGTAACTATTTTTTAATCTTAGCAGCAACTATGCTTAGTTTATTTTCGTGTAAAACAGATTCTAAGAATAATCAAATCTTAACCAGTGAGATTACTTTTACCAAAGAAGGAGAACTTTCTTTATTTAATCTAAAGGATTCGGTTCCCAGTCTCATCAACAAAATAGATATCGAAATAGCAGATAACGAATATCAAATCCAAACAGGTTTAATGTACCGTAAATCCATGCAGGATGATCAGGGTATGTTATTTATATTCCCCGAAGAGGCTACACGATCATTTTATATGAAAAACACCGAATTTCCTTTAGACATTATTTTTATAGATTCTAACAACAAAGTGGTAAGCATACAGAAAAACGCACAACCCCTTAATGAATCTTCATTATCTTCTGAAGGGCCGGCACAATATGTTTTGGAAGTAAATGCAGGTTTGTCGGATCAGTGGAAGCTGAAAAAAGGAGATTCTATTACGTATACCAAACTTTAGTAAAAAGATGTACAAATTTCAGTCACCCATAAAGATTATTTTCCAGAAAAGATCAAACTAAAGCAGTTTACTTTCTTAAAATTATAACATACTGGCTTAATTCATTCGGAATCTTTTGTATAGGTTGATACATTCATATCTTTTTCAATGGGTGCAATAGTAAAAGTATAGCTATATGTATCCTCCAATAATCTATACTTTTTATGCGGGCGGTATCCCCAACTGTTATCGCCTCCAACACCCATTTGTTGATGATCGATTTTAATTTCTACGAATGAACGTTTAGGCAATTCATAGCGGTGCTTTGGAAACTCGTCCAGATCCTCAAGGGTATAATGGTGGGCACTCATTGCTAAAAGTTGATTTCCCCGAAACTGAAACCCAAATCCATCATTATTTGTAAAACGCATCCATCTCACATCGGTTCTATTTCCATTCTCTTGCGGAACAATATAGTTTGTCGCCATTTGATCTACAGTCGATCGATAGATTCCAACAAAGCTACTTGATTTTCTATCCTGATAGGATTCGTGGGGCCCTCTACCATACCATGTTACCTTTTTGAATTCATAAGGCATTTTCAAACGCATCCCTATTCTGGGAATCTCTGGCAAAGAATTTCCTTTTTCAAAAGACATGTTGACTTCAATTTCTCCGTTGGATTGAATACTATATGAATGTGAATAGGTTGCTTTGTCTTTAAACAAACTATGCTTGGTATTGATTATTACAGTACCGTTTTTATTGGTTCGAACAGCTATTTCTTCCAATCTCCTATTCGCTATTTCATCCCTCCAATCTGCTAATTTATCCTGCATCTGATATCCTCTGTCATTACTGGTAGGATTTCTCCAAAAATTAGGAATTAATGGCTCGCTAATCAAAGGTTTGCCTTTGTAGGTATACGAAGATAATTCTCCATTTACCTTTGAAAACGATATCGAAAAATCATCTGAATAGATATAATATTTATCTGATTTCTCAACCACCAACATGGTATTTTCCTTATGTACAGCATCTAATGTTACTCTATCGGCCGCTGCGATTAAAAATTGTTCCTCTGCAATGACCCAACCCTTGGGAAGCCCTTTTTTTGCATTGCGAAAGCTAACTTCAATATTCAGAAAAATCTCTTTTCCTGTTTCATCACTCCATCGGTTGGGAATCTTTATGAGACCGCTGCCATTTGCATTGATATTGTCTAACTCTAATAGATAGTTTTCGACTTCTTCTCCATCAAAAAGAATCTTATAATTAAATTGAAGCTCTTTGGTATCAGTAAAAGCAAAATAATTAAATAGTTCTAGCTGAATTTCTTCTTTATCAACCTTTACATTTTTGAATTTTATATTTTGGTAGACTTTCTTTACTTCTTTTAGTGCAGGTTTTGTTGTTCGATCGGGAAATATCAACCCATTTAAACAAAAATCTGCATCACTGGGAACATCTTCAGGCCCAAAATCACCCCCATAGAAATAATCTTTGCCAACCGGAGTATCCATCAGTAATCCCTGATCCATCCAATCCCAGATAAAACCACCCTGAAGCTGTGGATGTGCTTCAATCAAATCCCAATAATCTACCAAATTCCCTACACTATTTCCCATAGCATGCATATATTCACACATTATAAAAGGGCGATCATCATTCATAGTCAAGAACTTTTTTATGTGCTCCAATTTTGGATACATAGGCACTACAATGTCGGTATACGGTTCGAATAAAGCTTGCTCGTATTGAACAGGTCTTGAAGGGTCACGTTCCTTGATCCATTTTGAGGCCGCTTCAAAATTCTGGCCCGAGCCTGCCTCGTTTCCAAGTGACCAAATAATTACAGAGGGATGATTTTTGTCTCTTTCAACCATACGTTGTATCCTGTCCAGATGTGCCGCTTTCCATATCGGGTTATTACCCAATGTCTTTTCCAAACTATAACCATGATTGAATAAGCTTCCCATGGCATGACTTTCGATATTTGCTTCATCAACTACATATAACCCATACTCATCGCATAACTCGTACCATAAAGGATCATTAGGATAATGGCTTGTCCTTACAGCATTAATATTATGCTGTTTCATCAAAAGGATATCTGCGATCATATCCTCTCTCGATACTACATGACCGTCTACTTCATCATGCTCGTGTCGATTCACCCCTTTAATATAAATAGGTTGCCCATTAATGTGAAGTTGCTTGTTTTTAATCACTACCTGCCTGAAACCCATTTTTTGACTATAAAACACAGCATTCTTCTTGCCTGAATCTATAGTAATCAATAATTGATAGCGATTGGGTTTTTCTGCCGACCACTTTTTAACTTTTGGGATGGTTCCGTTAACGGTAAGATGTGCTAGAGTTTTTGCAGAAGTATCGAATACTATTTTTCCATTGGCATCCCGAAGTTCTACTTTTATAGGTTTGCTTTTGAGTTTTCCAATAATTTCTGCTTCAATGCTAAAACTCCCGTCAATATAAGACGCATCAAAACTTGTTTTTACAAATACATCTCTTATTGCCGTTTCCGGTTGCAAATACAGATACACATCTCTTTCTATTCCACTTAGACGCCACATATCCTGGTCTTCAAGATAGCTCCCGTCGTTCCAGCGATATACTTCGACCGCTATTGTATTTCGTTCTTTTTGCAAAAACTTACCAATATTAAACTCACGAGGAGTTTTGCTCCCTTTCCCAAATCCCACTTTCTCACCGTTCACCCACACAAAAAAGGCAGAATTTACAGCGCCAAAATGAAGAATTACATTTTTTCCTATCCACTTATCTGGAACAACAACTGTTTTTTTATAGGATCCGACCGGATTATAATGTTCCTGGATAAAGGGCGGATTTTTCTCAAAAGGATACTTCACATTCGTATAAATCGGAACTCCGTAGCCTTTTAATTGCCAATTTGAAGGAATTTCTATAGTAGGCCAGCTATTGGTATTATATTCGTCTTTAAAAAATTCTTTAGGGCGAAGTTCCGGATTTTCTGACCAATAAAATTGCCACAATCCATTGAGGGTTACATAATTTTTATCTCTCTCCTTTTGTTGTGCTATCGCGTTTTCTATGTCTGAAAAAGGAAATAAAGTAGCATGTGGTTGTAATGCATTGATCGAAAGTATAGATGGGTCTTGAATTTCTTTTGGTGTTTGGGAAAATGCCATATACATTACAAAAATAAATATCAATCCCATCCATATTCTTTGCCGGCTTACTGTCATAGTTTTTTTAGGCAGAAAGATACTTACTGAGTTTATACTAAAAGGGTTTACTATTAATGTCAAATAAGGGGTTGATTCACCTTTTTCATACCGAATCTGTTCCACGTCTAATTTTGAGCCATCGTTACTTTCATCCATTAACCGAAAAAATCCAAAACAGCTTTATCACCTAAGAACGAACAATAATTCCCCCTATAGTTGTGAAGTAATACATTAATTTTAACAAAACAAGTTCCAAATATCATGTATTCCCTGTAAAGATCATACTTATGAAAGAGCATATTATTACTACATTACTTTTTTTATGTATCGGACATTATCTATGGGCACAGATCAATCTGAATGCCGATGCTGTTGTGATCTATCAAACTATTGATAATTTTGCAGCCTCTGATGCCTGGGTAACCGATGGTATTGGAAAACACTGGTCTGAACAAAAAAAAGCACGAGCTGCCGAATTACTTTTCTCGACCACTACCGGTATAGGACTCTCTGGATGGCGGTTTAATATCGGCGCAGGAAGTGCCATAACCGATACTGATATTATTCCCGAATCATTTAAATGGAGAAGAGCAGAGTGTTTTCAACAAGTTGAAAACGCTCCTTTTGACTGGACCAGGCAAGCAGGGCAACAATATTTTCTTCGTAAAGCAAAAGAATATAATGTAAGTGATATCATTGCATTCTTAAATAGCCCCCCGGTTTGGGCCACCAAAAATGGGCATGCTCAATGCGATACCAGTGTAGGATCCACAAATCTTAAGAACGGATATGAGGATGAATTTGCAAAGTTTATGGTTGAAATTATCAAACACTTTAGAAACGAAGAAATTAACATCAATTATTTGAGTCCTATAAATGAACCTTCCTGGGATTGGAATCGCAGTTATCAGGAAGGTTGCCGGTATAATAATAATGATATCGTTCGAGTGATCAACGCAGTATATTCAGAATTAGTTAACCAGAATCTTGCAGATCTGGTAGAAATTGACGCCCCCGAAGTCACTGAATATACCGCTGCACTCGATAATGACTTATACCAGCAATTTTCGGGTGCTCCTGTTTATTCAGGAGGGAATAACGGTCGCGGATGGGGTGTCTACAGAAACTACATAAAGTTACTACTTGACAATACTGACCTTTCTAATAAAATAGGGAACAAAATCTCTATGCATGGATACTTTTCTGATAACTATGAAGATCGATTAACTACATTGAGGGATTTAATTCGTCAAAATGTAGATCGATATAAACCCAATGCCCATATTTGGATGTCTGAACTGAGTATTCTTGGTAACAGTAGTTCTGTAAGACCTTTTGTAGGGCAAGGAAGAGACCTGGGGATGATGACAGCACTACATTTGGCAAAAGTAATCCAAAGGGATCTAACTCGCATGAATGCTTCGGCATGGCATTGGTGGACAGCAATCTCTAAAGAAGATTATAAAGACGGGCTCTTATACACAGACTGGAATAGCCCCAGGGATCCTGAAACCCTATTCACTTCCAAAATGCTTTGGGCCATGGGAAACTACAGCCGTTTTATAAGACCTGGTTACAAAAGAATCAAGCTTAACAACCCTTCTGATGATTGGGATGGATTGCTGGGCAGTGCATATAGTTCTCCCGAGAATGACAAACTGGTGCTGGTGTATGTTAATAGCAGTAATCAGGCTACTTATGTAAATACACAGTTTCAAAACTTATCATCGGGTATAACTACGATAACTCCTTATGTGACCTCTTCTTCAGATGATCTGGCACAGAAAAATCAGATCGGTACGATAACCAATTACAGAATGCCTGCAAAATCTATAGTTACTTTTGTAGTTACTTTAGGCGGAATAGTCCCCATCCCTACAACCCCCACCAATCTCGTAGCAAACTCACCATCTTCCTGTAGCAATACTACTATTGAATTGACATGGAATGACACTTCAAACAATGAATTACGTTTTAGAGTGCAACAATCTTTATCGGGCACAGGAGGTTGGTCTACTATTGCTTCTTTGCCTTCAAATGCTACAACACATTTTGTAACTAATCTGAATACATCAACCACATACCATTATAGAGTACGGGCCGAGAATGGTAGTGGTAATTCTTCCTGGTCATCTGTTGCCAACGCTACAACACAAAACACAGGAGGAACCATCATATCTGGTGGAATTTACAGCATCACAAATAAAGCTACCGCTAAAGTAATAGACGTGCCAGGAGGATCTATTGCTAATGGTGAACGTATTCATCAATGGAGCTGCAATAATGAGGATAACCAGAAATGGAAAGTAGAAAATGTTGGTGGGCAACTTTATAAGGTTACTTCGTTGCAAAGCAACAAGGTATTGGATGTTGAAAATGCGTCAAATTCTAATGGCGCAGCAATCATACAGTGGGAATATTATGGCGGGCAAAATCAAAAATGGAAGATCGAAAGTACCGGAAACGGATATTTCAGATTGATCGCTTCTCACAGCAATAAAGTTTTAGATGTTCCGGGAGGGGATACAAATAACGGAATTACACTTATTCAGTATGATGCTAATAATGGAGATAATCAAAAATGGAGTTTTCAATTACTGTCATCCAATAAAAATGGCCTAATAAAAGATGCTGATCCAGCGCCGAAGCTCTTCCCCAATCCGGCGAGTGGTAGTTTGATGCTTACGTATCAAACTTCAAAACGCTCTTTGCAAGAAATTTCTATTGTTGATATGACAGGTAGGATCCTGCAAGTGATTCAACATCTTCCGTCAAGTATGGGGTTACAAAATATATCTTTAGATAGTTATATAACTATGTTAAGGCCGGGACATTATTTTATAAGGACCGATGCCAACAAGGTACTTTCTTTCATAAAATATTAATTTTTATAAGTAACGGAAGTTTTGAATAACCTATAAGATACAGCACTTATTTTATATTCAACGCTCTCTTTACCTCATCCTTATCCGTTTCTGACGCATGTTTATTCTTATATTTTGATGGGGTCATATCGAATTGTTCCTTAAAACATTTTCTAAAATATTTCAGATCTGAAAAATCTACTGCGAATGCAATTTCTGTAACGGTAAGATCTTCACTGATCAGTAGTTCTGCAGCACGTTTTATTTTTATCTTTCTTATAAATAATTGTATGGAATCACCTGTTAATTTTTTAATTTTTCTGTAGAGTGATGTTTGGCTCATTCCAATTTCACGGCACAGATCCGGGACACTGAATTCGGTAGTTTCTAACATGGCCAGGATGACAGCCTCTACTTTTAAAATGAATGCTACTTCTTTGGGAGATTGTGATGAGTTGCTGTCCACCAAATCTCCAGAGGTGTACTTAATCTTTAATAACTTTCTATTGATTAGTATGTTATTAACCCGGGCGATTAACACCTCTGAATTAAAAGGTTTGGTGATGTATTCATCTGCGCCTACTTCAAAACCTTGGATCTTTGACTGATCAGAGCTTTTGGCAGTGAGCAAAATAATCGGGATATGGCTGGTAGCAATATTGTCTTTAAGTACTTTGCAAAGTTCCAATCCATCCATTTTGGGCATCATCATATCAGATATAATGATATCGGGAATGTTATGAATCGCTTTTTCGAGGGCATCACTGCCGTTATCTGATTGTATTATTTTAAAATCAGACGGAAACAAAGTACCCACATAGGTAGAAATATCTTTATTATCATCTACAATAAGAACCACCCTATCTGAATCAGAAATTCCATCCAATGATGACGTATTTTCAACAGGCAAGCTCATTAAGCTTTTTTCTATTTCTTCGGTTTTCACCTTTATAAAACGCACATAATCTTTTTGCAAAAGGTGTTTTTTCCCTTTGGGAATGCTTACCAGAAATTGGGTTCCTTTTCCTGGCTCACTTTTAACATTAATACTACCGCCATGAAGCTCTACAAAACTCTTACACAAGGCCAATCCGATTCCGGTGCCGCCACGTCCCGCAGAATTACTGGATTGGTAAAAAGGTGAAAATATATTTGTAAGTTCCTCTTTTACAATCCCGTCTCCTTCATCTTTCACCTCTATGATTAATACATCCTGTTCTTGAAAAATACCAAACTTTACTGTTTTTCCTTCACTTGAAAATTTAATTGCATTAGATAAAAGATTGTTTAGTATAATCTGCATTTTTTCAATATCCACATACGCATATAGCTCTGTTTCTGAATAGAATCCAAACTTAATCCTTTTTTCTTTTGCCAGAAATGTAAAATTTTCCGCTTCTTCCTGGGCCAGAATGTTTAAATCGTGATACCCGATATTCAATAGAATTTTGTTCATTTCGATCTTTCGAAACTCCAGCATCCTTCTTATAAACTTCAATAAAATTGATGTGTTTTTTCTGATTAGATATAAATACTGTAATTGGTTGGGGTCGCTTTCTTTTTTAATTAAGTCATTTACCGGTCCTTGAATCAACGTCAAAGGAGTTTTAAGCTCGTGAGAAAAATTGGTGTAGAATCTAAGTTTTTCCTGCATGACATCCTGTTCTTTTTCTCTTAATTCCTTTTCATGAATTAGTTTTTGCTTCAAAACAATTCTGGTATTATAAAAACGTACAAACCTCCATATTACCAACAAAAGCGTGATCAGGAATAACAAATAGGCAGGCCAGGTTTTCCAGATAGGCGGTGCTATAGAAATCTGCAGCTTTTTTGAAATGTCATCATTATAAAGGTTTTTGGCTTCAAAAACATAATTTCCGGGAGGGACATTTTTATAGGCGGCTATATTTGAATCGCCTCCTAACTGCCAATTTTCTTCGTATCCCAAAAGTTTATATTTAAATTTATTTTGCTTACGGGCATTAAATCCGGGAGTCGAAAAATTGATAGAAAACACTTTATTTGTGTGATCCAGATGAATTTTTTTGGTTAGAAAAATACTTTTGTCCTTTGGGAAGAAATCAGAATTTATTGGAGAAACTTTACTATCAAAGACTTTAAACTCGTTAAACAATACCCGGGAATCCAAAGGATCTGACAATAATTGTTCAGGATAAAAGATATTCATTCCATTGATCCCTCCCACAACTATATATTCCTTACTTGATAAAAAAACAGATCCATAGTTAAAATGTCCTCTTTGGAAACCATTATTGGTATCAAACTTCTTGATTTCCTTTTTTTCTTTATCGAAAACAATAACGCCGTTATTGGTAGTTAGCCATAGATTATTGTTCATATCCTGTGATATTCCGGAAATTGAAATATTGTTTATATCTTCAGGTAGGGGGTGCTCCAAAAATGTGTTGTTTTTCGGGTCAAAAGATATCAGCCCATCCTCTCTGGTTCCCAACCATAGTATTTGGTGATCATTATATATATCAAAGATTACCGGCCAGGTGCCGGGACCCATTTCAAGCCAATGATAGCTATTGTACTGATCGTTTTTCAGATCATACTTTATCAATCCTTTGCCATAAGTTCCCAACCACAAATAACCATCTTCATAAGAGGCTATTGCTCTAATGTCAAGTCCAGACGAACTTCGAAACTTTCTTACTTTTTGAACATCCTCATCAAAATAATATAGCCCTCCCTGATTTGTTCCGATATATATATCCCCAGCACTCGTTTCATAAAAGGCTCTAATATCATTAACTGTAAGTTCAGCATTGGTGCTACCAACTTCGAAGGATTTCAGCTGTTTTGTATTTTTATTATATACATATATTCCATTAGCATAGGTACCTATCCAGACTCTTGATTTTCTATCTTCAAGAATGCTTAAAATAGCTTTCGCTTCCAATTGCGGAAGCTTGAAATCTAGCACTATTCCCTCATCAGGATCAAATAGGTTTAAGCCTTTACCATCTGTTCCTACCCAAATCAAGCCGTTTTGTGACTCACAAATGCCCCAAACATTTTGATAATTGATGGAAGAAGAATTGTGAAATTGATGGGTAATGGTGCGTACTTTTTCGCCTTTTGGATCAAATACATTGATTCCTCCATTGTGTGTACCTAACCAAAATAAACCATTATCATCCTGAAAAATTTTGCTAATAGTCCTATGAGAAATCCCATCGGTATAGGAAGAAGGAGGAAAGTGCTGTATTAATATGTCTTCAGGGTCTTGTAGTTTTTTTAAAGCAAACATTCCATTTTGGCGGGTCCCGAACCACAGATTTTGCTTTTCATCTTCACAAATGCTCAAGTAATTATCTTTCGGCAGCCGGTTCTCCATCACCCTGATCAATTTCATAACAGTACTATCCTCGCACTTATATACTCCTTCATTGGTACCAAACCATATTGCATGCTGCCGATCAATAAACATATCAAAGATCCTGATTTTTTCTTTTCCTCCTATGTTGAAAGGGCTCAAATATGATAACGCTCCATTTTCCAGGTCTAACCTAATAATGCCCATGTCTCTGGTTGCTATCCAGAGCTTATTTTCTAAGATGTCTATATCTGCAACTCCAAGCTTGTTAAGGTCTACTTCTATTTTGGGACGGTTAAGATCGAGTAATGTTGCTTCATTACCTTTTACCTTATATATTCCGCCATTATAACCACCGAAAAAACCATTTTCCTGGTCATCTATAACCATAGAAGTAACATGATCGGTAATGACCTCTGGTAAAAACCTGCTAATTGCATCTGTTTGATACTCATATTTACCTACGCCATATTCTGTTAATACCCAAATACTGTTTGTTTGATCTACATATAGTTTTTGTATATAATTATTAGGTAGTGAGTTGGGATTATTTCTATCCTTTACAAACTTCTGGAATGTATTCCCCTGATATCGAAACAGCCCGCCTTCTGTAGCAACCCAGATTTGTCCCAATGTATCCTGAACAATATCATTCATAATGTTATTGGTCAATCCATCTAATTCGTTTAATCTGTGGAATTTGTATTGAGTAAACAGATCAGGATGTATTTGGGCTTTCATCGACATACAAAAGCCTAGCATAAAACAAAAGATAAAGGTCTTTTTCATGTGAATAGAATCAATCAATTTTTCATTTTTATAAACTTAAACAACACTGTTGAAGCAGTAAAAAAACATAGAAACAGAGATTGTTTCTTAGCCGTCGAAGCTAAATATACTGCTTTAAACCACAAAATTTTTCCTGTTTTAAACAAATCCTGTAATTTGAATGATCAGCCCCCTACTTCTGAATTATCTGCCCCAGGTAATTTAACATAGTATTAATAATTTAGACTTAATATTTAACACCTCTTTTATATGAGCAAATCTACTTTCATAGGGAAGCAAATTGTGTGTAAACATGCTTTCATAATAGTATTACTCTATTTTATTAGTAGTCTATCTATTGCTACTGCACAATCAACTCAAAAAATAAAAATTACAGGAAAGGTTACTACTAAAGCAGATGGCTTACCATTTCCGGGAGTTACTATAATCGACAAAGATAATCCCAGTACTGGTGTTGTTACCGATTTTGATGGAAATTATGAGATTTCAATTGCTGGTAACACCTTATTATTCAGCTATGTGGGTTTCAAAACTCAAGAAGTTCCTGTTAATGACAATAGGGTCATCGATATTGCCATGGAAGAGGATATCGCTACCCTGGACGATGTGGTAGTAGTGGGATATGGAGTACAAAAGAAAGTAACCGTAACCGGGGCGGTCGTAGCTGTTGCCGGTGAAAATTTGGAAGCTTCTCCGGCCATCAATCTTTCCAATTCATTAGCAGGCCGCTTACCAGGAGTTACTATCATACAGTCTACCGGCGAACCCGGATTTGATGGATCTTCGATTAATATACGAGGTACAAATACAATAGGTAATAATAACCCTTTGGTAGTGATTGATGGTATCCCCGATCGGGAAGGAGGACTGGAACGTTTGAACCCACAGGACATTGAATCTATGTCTGTACTTAAAGATGCCTCTGCGGCGATTTACGGAGCCAGAGCAGCCAACGGGGTTATTCTTATTACCACCAAAAGAGGTAAATCTGGAAAACCTACGATTACTTACGATTCTAACATTGGCTTTAACCAGCCTACACGTGTGCCCGAAATGGCCAATGCTGTAGAATATGCCAATATTATGAATGATATTGGTATATACCAAAGCAATGTTCCGGTAAACGATTGGCAAAATGCTTCAAATAGCCTTCAAACCATTGGCACATATACATTTCCTACGGCAACCGGAGAAGAAACAATTACTGCTAATTTTTCTCCAGAAGATATTCGGCTGTATGCCAATGGATCTGACCCATGGGGGCATCCTGACACCGATTGGTTTGGAGATGTCTTCAAAAAATGGGCTGCGCAAAGCCAACATAATCTTCAAATAACCGGGGGGAATGAAAACGTAAATTATATGAGCTCGCTGGGCTATCTTAATCAGGATGCCTACTACAAAAATTCGGCGACAAGATATCAACAGTACAACTTTCGGATCAATCTCGATGCCAAGGTAAACGATTATATAAAGACCAGTCTGGGGGTATTGGTTCGTCGTGAAGAGCGTGAATTTCCGACCCAGTCGGCAGATGATATTTTCAGAATGCTGATGCGGGGAAGGCCTACCGAACCGGCCATATGGCTCAATGGAAAACCCGGGCCTGCTATCGAAAATGGGCAAAACCCAGTGGTGATTACTACCAATGCCACAGGATATGACCGAAGCCCTACCGATTATGTACAAACCAATGCAACCATAGAAATTACCAATCCCTGGATACAAGGGCTGAAATTAACCTTAATGGGCTCGGTAGACCAAAAAAATATAAAATCCAAGAAATGGGAAACTCCCTGGGAATTATACTCTTGGGATGGTGTATCCTACGAGCCGGATGGTGTGACTCCCTTACTCGAAGCTTCGGTTCAATCGCCCTTTACAGATGCGCGACTAAGGCAATCTTCCGAAACAACATTGAATACCAACCTTACCGCTATGCTGAATTATGACCGTACCTTTGGAGAGCACACCTTCAACCTCTTGGCGGGAGTAACACGAGAAACATTTTCTGGTGATGACTTCTTTGCTTTTAGAAGAAATTTTCTCTCCACAGCCGTAGACCAGCTTGCAGTAGGAGGCACAGAAGATCAAAACACAGGCGGAACCGCCTATAGGCGATCACGTTTAGGATATTATGGGCGTTTTCAATACAACTATAAGGAAAAATACCTCCTCGAATTTATTGGTCGCTATGATGGCTCTTATATTTTTCCCGGTGCCGATCGCTTTGGCTTTTTCCCGGGAGGCCTGCTGGGATGGAATATCTCTAACGAAGATTTCTTTGATGTCGATTTTATTAATTACTTAAAGGTAAGAGCCTCCTATGGGCAGATGGGGAACGATCAGATTATTTTTAACGACGAACTTGTAGAATATGCTTTCCTGGCTGCCTACGGTTTTAGCGAGTATCCTATAAGTGATGCAGTGGTCACCACCCTGCAGGAAACTATTCTTGCCAACCCCAGTTTTACCTGGGAGCGCGCCAACAACTTCAATATAGGCCTCGATACCCGAGTTTTAAACAATACCCTGGAAGCGACTTTAGAATATTTTTATAATCGAAGAGATCAGATCCTTATTCGACAATTAGGATCTACACCGGCAACTTCTGGTATAGGAGATCTGCTCCCACCCGTAAATGCTGGTAAATTAGACAACCGCGGTTTCGAATTCAGCCTTGCCTATTACGGCGGCAAAGAAACAGGACTAAAGTATACTATAGGTATCAACGGAGGCTATGCAAAAAACGAAGTTGTTTTTAAGGATGAAATCCCGGGAGCTCCCGAGTACCAGAGAGAAGAGGGAAAACCAATTGACGGGTACCTGGTTTATGAATATGATGGGGTGTTTCGCGATACCGAAGAAATTGCCAGCAATACGATCGATTATAGCGGTGTTACCGGGCAGTTGCGCCCGGGTGACATGAAATTTAAAGATATTAATGGCGATGGTAAAATTGATGCCGATGATCAGATACGCATAGATGACAATGGCACGCCAACATTCAACTTTGGAGCTAACATTGATCTCAACTATAAAAACTTTGACCTTACTGTGCTTTTTCAGGGTGCTACTGGTGCTTCCATTCGTATTCAAACCGAATCGGGTGATATTGGCAACTATCTTAAATACAGCCATGACAATCGCTGGAGTATTGATAATCCCAGCAGTGTACATCCCCGGTTGGCCAGTAGAGGAGATACCTATTATACCGGTGGGAATTTTGGTGATAATACCTACTTTCTGTTTAGCAAAGATTATATACGATTAAAAAACATACAATTAGGATATAATTTTCCATCTGCCATGATCAAAGGGTTAGGATTAAGTCGTTTACGACTATATATAAGTGCCCTCAATCTTTTTACTATTGATAAATACAAAATATTTGACCCTGAAGTAACCAGAGGAGATGGATGGAATTATCCGCAGGCCAGAGTGATCAATACAGGATTTAGTATAACTTTTTAATACAATGCTATGAAAAAATCAATAAGAACTTTAGTAGGGATGATGGCAGTGTCATTGGTGTTGATATCCTGTGACAAAGATTTTTTGGATACGGAACCGCTTGACAGAATTTCCAGCGACGCTACCTGGGCAGATGGCCCTTTGTCTGAAGCTTTTGTATTTAATGTATATTCCTTTTTGGGCTATGGGGGTTTTGAAGAACAAGGACTGGCATCCTTAACCGATGAAGCCATGTTTACACATTCCGGCCGAAATATAGAAACAGTTACCGAAGGATCAGAAAATCCCTCAAACCTGGGTTGGACCAGTGAAACCTATGAGTGGGGAAGAATGTATCTGGCTTTACGGCAAGCCAATACCGCCATTGAAAATCTGCCGGAATCTACCTTCACCAATAATCTACTCAGAGACCGGTTATTGGGTGAAGCCTATTTTTTAAGGGCTTACTATTATCATCAATTGGTACGATATTATGGAGGTGTTCCGCTGGTCGACAGAACTTATGGTTTAAACGAAGATTATTCCATTGAGCGCAATACCTTTGAAACCTGTGTTCAGTTTATGGTAGAAGACCTTGACCAGGCCATCACTTTACTGGATGGTAAAGACGAAACCCCGGGACGCGCTTCAAAAATGAGTGCCATGGCATTAAAATCGCGTATCCTTTTATATGCCGCCAGCGATCTTCACGACGGCCCTACTGCTGCTGCCAATTCCCCCCTACTTTCTTCTTATGCCAACCTCGCATTGGTAGCCTATACCTCTGGCGATAGAATATCGAGATGGAATATCGCCAAGGCTGCTGCCAAAGCCGTAATAGAAGCTTCATCGGGCTATAAATTAAGCCTTGCTTCACCAGTTTCTGCCGAAGAAGGCAAAGCCAATTACGTGTCGATAGCTATGGGTGGCAAAAGTGCTGTCGCAGATGCCGGGGCTGCCAGCGAGCTCATTTTTCAGCGTACACACAGTGCGCTTTATACAGTGGAGAATGACCACCCGCTGGGCGGTATTAATCACGGGATCAATAACGGTCCTAACGGATATCATAACTGGGCCGGTAATACCCCAATCCAGCAACTGGTCGATGATTATGAAATGATGGACGGATCGACATTTGACTGGAATGACCCCGCACATGCAGCAGATCCTTACGCCAACCGAGATCCGCGATTTTATGCCAGTATTCTATATGACGGAGCCGATTGGAAGCCCCGCCCCCCCGATGTGGCTCCCAAAGATCCTGCCAACCAGATACAAACAGGGACGTATGATGACGGGGACGGAGACAAAATAAGCGGGATTGATACCCGACAGTCTGAGATTGAAAACTGGAATGGCACCCGAACCGGGTATTATGCACGAAAATTTATTGATCCAAATCCGAATTTGCCAGATGATCTTTCGAATGCACAATTGGTTCCCTGGCCTTTTATTCGATATACTGAGGCTGTACTCAATTATGTAGAGGCTTGTATTGAAACCGGTCAAGAAGAAGAGGCCAGAACCTGGCTGAATAAAATTCGATTTAGAGCCGGTATGCCAGCAATAAATGACGTAGGTACTGTACTTAAAGACAGGTATAGAAATGAGAGACGTATAGAATTGGCGTATGAAGAACACAGATATCACGATGCCAGAAGATGGATGATTGCCCCTACCACCCTGGGTCGCGGTATACAAGGTATTGATGTTCAGGCCGAATTAAAACCTGGGGCCACTCCTCATGTTCCTTATAAACATGATAAGTTGGTATATACTTATAGCTATACGGTTGTCGATAATACAGAAATTGAGACCAGACAGTGGAACGATAAAATGTATTATCGACCCATTAGCAGGGATGAGATCAACCGTAATAACAAATTGATCCAGAATCCTGGATATTAGTTTAAAATGGTTATGTCTTAGAATTTGATAAAAGAGGTTGTCTGGCAAAAGTGGTTTTAACAACCTAATCGTTACACTAAGCCAATTGCTTGATCCCCAAAGCAGGTTTCATTGAGTTATCACATTCAAAGTGACAGAAAAATTACTTTTTCAGGCAACCTTTTTTTACTTTGCCCATACTATGAAAAACCATTGTATTCCTATAGTTATTTGTTTTAGTCTTTTTCTTATTGTTGTTTCCAATTGTAAAAGAGGCCCTCAGGAAGAAGATTTCGGGAAAACAACTCCTTCTAAAACCTTATTTACCCTATTACCATCAGTGAAGACTCATGTTAACTTTCAAAACACCCTTTCCGAAAGTTTGAACATGAATATTTTACTATATGAGTATTTTTATAATGGTGGCGGTGTGGCCGTAGGCGATGTGAATGGCGATGCGCTTATCGATATCTATTTCACCTCCAATATGGGCGACAATGCATTATACATCAATATGGGAGATATGAAATTTAAAGAGGCTACTCATATTGCCGGGGTATCAGGAAGATCCGGCCCCTGGAAAACCGGAGTGACCATGGTAGATATTAATGCAGACCATAAATTGGATCTATATGTTTGCTATTCCGGGGCATTACCAGAACACAAACGTAAAAACCAATTGTTTATCAATCAGGGCAACGATGCTAATGGTGTTCCTGTATTTGTCGAAGAAGCAGAAAAATATGGCCTGGCAAGTGCTGCCTATAGCAATCAAGCCTATTTTTTTGACTATGATCGTGACGGTGACCTCGATATGTTGTTACTCAATCATAACCCTAAAGCAATTCCTATTCTGAATGAAGTCAAAACAGCACAATTGCTCAAAAAAGACGAGCCTGTAATCGGGGTACGGTTGTATCAACAAAATAACGGTTTTTTTGAGGATGTTACCACAATGGCTGGCATCAGTGGTTCTGCTCTGACCTACGGTCTGGGACTGGGCATTGGTGACCTGAATAATGACCAATGGCCCGACTTTTATATCTCAAACGATTATGCAGTGCCCGATTATCTGTACATCAATAATGGCAATGGCACATTTACCAATACCATCAATGAAAGTTTGGAGCACACCAGTCACTTTTCAATGGGGAATGATATTGCCGATGTGAACAATGACGGGTGGCTGGACATCTTTACTCTGGATATGCTTCCGGAAGACAATTACCGGCAAAAAATACTACTATCTCCCGATAATTATGAAAAATTCGACCTCAATGTACGCAGTGGTTTTCATTATCAATATATGAGAAATATGCTGCAACTCAATAATGGTAACGGTACCTTCAGTGAGATCGGCCAACTGGCAGGATGCTCCAACACCGATTGGAGCTGGGCAGCCTTACTGGCCGATTATGATAACAACGGATGGAAAGATCTCTTTGTCACCAATGGCTACTACCGAGATTATACCCATCTGGATTTTATTAACTATATGGAAGATTATATCAAGGCCAAAGGAAGATTAAAACGCGAACAAGTACTAGAGATCATACAACAAATGCCCTCGTCTAATATCACTAATTACAGCTACTCAAATACCAACGGAACCACATTTGTCAATACCACCAAATCGTGGGGGCTCGACCAACTGGCAAACAGCAATGGTGCTGCCTATGCCGATCTTGATAATGACGGTGACCTGGATGTAATAGTTAATAACATCAACCAACCGGCATTTATTTATCAAAACCAGGCACAACAACATACCAATGCCCATTATCTGCAAGTACAATTGCGAGGATCTGGAGGCAATACCCAAGGCCTTGGAGCCACTGTAGTGCTCTATACCAATCAAAAAAAGCAAAGCTTGCAGCAATCAATGACCAGAGGCTATCTCTCTTCGGTCGCTCCTGTCCTGCACTTCGGATTGGGCAAAGAAACACACATAGATTCTCTAATTATTACCTGGAATACTGGAAAGCAGCAGAAATTGGTTCATATGAAAGCCGATCAGTTCATTACCCTGGAAGAGAAGAATGCTTCTACTTTAAAGAGTTCTGAGCCCGAATCGGTAACTGTTCTTAAAGAAATCCCTTCTCCAATCCCGTATAAGAATCCTGAACTAACCATTAACGATTTTAAACGACAGTCATTATTAATAAAACAGCTATCCTACACCGGTCCCTGTATGACAAAAGGAGATGTGAATAACGATGGTTTGGAAGATGTTTTTATTGGAGGGGCCCAAGGGCAAAGTGCTTCATTGTACATCCAACAAAGTGATATGCGCTTTATCAAACAATCAACCAGAGCTTTTAAAGCAGACAGTGCCAGTGAGGATGCCGATGCAGTAATTTTTGATGCCAATAATGATGGGCATCCCGATATCTATGTCGCCAGTGGAGGGTATCATCATTACCGTAAGAACGATCCTTTGTTACAAGACAGACTATACGTTAATGATGGACACGGAAATTTTTTAAAAAAAGAAAATGCGTTACCCAAAATGTATGTGAGCAAAGGTTGCATAGCAGTAAATGATATAAATGCAGACGGGTATCCCGATCTGTTTGTAGGAGGACGTGTGATTCCCGGCCGATATCCCGAAACACCCCAAAGCTATCTATTGATCAATGACGGCAAGGGCAATTTTATAGACCAGACCAGCACCATGGCTCCCGAGCTGCAACACTTGGGCATGATCACCGATGCCATCTGGCAAGACCTCAATGGAGATCGTAAAAATGAATTGATTGTGGTAGGTGAATGGCTCCCGGTTTCGGTATTTACGATAAAAGACGGCAAACTACAAAATGTAACACCTTCTTATTTTGACACATCTTATAGCGGATGGTGGAATACTATAGAAGCAAAAGATGTCAATAAAGACGGAAAACCAGACCTGGTAGTTGGCAATATGGGGACCAATACACAATTCAAAGTTTCGAAAGACGAACCTGCCGAATTGTATTTTAAAGATTTTGATCAAAATGGATCTATAGATCCCCTATTCTGCTATTACCTTCAGGGAAAAAGTTATCCGTATTTGACCAGGGACGAATTACTAGGGCAGCTTGTGAACTTACGCTCTCATTTTACCAATTATACGAGTTATGCCGATGCTACTTTAACCGATATTTTTGACTCAGAAACCCTGAACGATGCTGGCAAACTAATTGCAAATCATATGGAGACCACTTTATTTACGCTTTCGGGAGCAGGAAAGTTTGAAATTCGCGAACTGCCTATACAAGCACAATATGCACCTATACATGATATTGTTGTTGTTGATGTAAATCGTGATAGTAATGAAGATATACTCCTGTTCGGAAATAACCATCACTTCAAATTGCGATTAGGAAAATTTGACGCCAACTACGGGATGGTATTGCTTGGGGATGGAACAGGAGGTTTTGTTTATCTCAACCAGTTACAGTCTGGATTAAAAATACGCGGAGCAGTGCAAAGTGCCCTTCAGATGCATCATACGATAGTGCTGGGCATCAATCAGGATTCGGTTAAAGCATATCAGGTGCTAAAAATAAAGTGATGTCATGACATAACCCTAAGGGTTTTAAAAACCCTTGGGGTTACTCATAATATTTGTACAACACTCTAAAGTTTATGCGAAGTACTTCTTCTTAAATATTACGTGAATAATAGATAAGCATTTTGTGGCCGAAAATCTTCTTACCCTATCTCTAAAGGGCAAAGATTTTCTTTGAACACAGATGTTTTTCAAGAATTTTTCCACCCTTTAGGGTCGGGGAAACTGAAAAATTCGGCTTGAAAGGTTATCCATTATTCACGTTAAATATTGGTTGTATTATTTTACAAAACGCAATGTCTCATCAAGATTCCTGCTGTTGAGGCGAATCATATAAAATCCTTTTTTCAATGCTCCTACATGCACCTGAAGTTGTTTATTTGTATCTACCTGTAATAAGCGTTCTATAAGTTTATTTCCCTGAATATCCATAACATTTAATTTCACTTCTTCATTAGGATATAAAGCATTTCCTGTAACATAGATGTTATTATCAGCACCTATCGGATTGGGAAATATAGTTACCTGTGATACAACTGGCGGATTGTCTTCAGATGAATACGCCAAACTTTTACCTGTATTACTACTACGCAAAAACTGCCATTGTTGATTGTTGTTAAATTCATTGAAGTTCCATAACACTACTTCCTGCTGCTCCAGATCTACATCTAATGCCCTTGAAGTACAATGAAGAGGTTTTAGTGTGTAGTTGAATCCATCACTACTAATTTTCCATTTTTGGTTGTTTCCACCATTCCATTCCCAACTTACTATGGTTGCTCCATCTAAACAACCATAAGAGGCTGCATCAAGATATCGATTGCAACAAGCCAGTTTGAGACTGTAAACATCATTTCCCAAATGCGTTACCTCCCATCTTTGATCCAGATAGTCCTGAGGATATACATCTATGGCATTCCAATTTGACCAGGAAGTAGATGCCAGATTTTGATTATTGGCAACGCTTCTTACTTCATATCTTCCGTTGGGAATTGCCTGCGCCACTATCTCGCCGGTTTCAACGTTTATCTGCCAATTCTCATAATAATGCAGATCGAGTGCTCTTCCGTTAATTTTCAGGGGTAGCCATATATATTTAGACGATCTTAAGTTATTTGGGCCGTCCCAGCGGTCACCACAATAAATAAATGAAGCGGTTTTACTTCCCTGAACGGGAATAATATAGGTAGGTTGTGAACCATAGGTGGTGGCATTACCCAGATCCTGCAATTCAGACCAGGGGCCAGCCATTGAAGTTGCCCAGGCATATTTCGCTTGGTTTGGGTTCCATCCAGTGGCTCCAGAGGTAACCATAAAATAAGTGCTGTTATGCTTAAATACCGCAGGAGCTTCACGCCAGTTACCGGGCCATAAAGTAACAATATTGGCTGCAACATCCAGATAATCTGAAGTAAGACGGTAAATCTCTATATCTGCATTCTCATTGGCCGCCGAAATAAAATACGCCGTACCGTCTGTATCTTTAAACAGGGTACAATCGCGAGACATTTTGTTGAAAGGCCTAAAATGTTTGTGCATACGATAATTGCCTTCTATATTATTACCCATGCTATAAAAAACTCCGGCTTCTGCCTGGCCGTAGTTACCAGATTCATAATGTAACCACACTACATAGCGGCTATCTCTTTCATTGTAAATAATCTTCGGGCGCTCAATTACCCTTCCTTCAACCTGAAGGTCGGGATGAGTATTTTTATCTATGATGGTTTTTATAAATTGCCAATTGGATAGATCAGAAGATTTATAAAGATTCACTCCTTTAAATCTATAATCGTTATGAGATTTATCTTCTCCGATCAAATAATAGGTAGTGCCTACTTTGATTACACCTGCCCCATGTGCTTCAATGCGATTGCCACTGGTGTCGTTCCAAAAACTTCCATTGGTAATGGTAGCTTGACTAAAGGCCGTATAGAGGCTTACAAAAAAAATAGTAGTAAATAAGAATATTTTCATGGTTGTATTATTTATGGTTTTATGGATGTATGACAATTTTTTTCTGTATGTCCGCAATCACTTAAGTAATCTTTTAAATTATAGAAAATTCCGTTATTCCCTTTAGGGTTAAGGGTAAATAATGGGATTTTCTGTATTTTCTTTTTGACCCCTCCCGATAGCTATCGGGACTAAAGCCCGCCTGAATGACAAAGTCGGGCAGGGGAGAAGAAAACACTTTATATGGGTGATTGTGGACATACAACAATTTTTTTTATCTATTTAGAAATAGTATTCATGTTATTCAAACAATAGTTTCTCAACATGTATTGTGATGCCATCTTTTTGGATTTCAAGAAAGTAAAGTCCGTGTCCTTTCTTGTATTCATTTTTGAGATTCCAGTTAAAATGATGTGTTCCTGCTTCTAATTTTTGATATAACAGGCTCTTTATCAAAACTCCTCTTGGATGTATAAGGTTTATAGTAATCATTTCTGTTTGGTTAGCTGTATACTCTACGTTTAAGCTACCCCTAACCGGATTCGGAAAGACCACGATCTCATCTGTCTTAAATAATGCTGAAGATATAGGAAAGGAGTTGATCTCGCGTCCATTCAAATTTATTTCTGCCGCCGAGGCCCATTCTCCACCATTAATTTCTGAGATAGCTATCAGTTTAATGTATCGGCATGGAGTTGGTCTAAAAAGAACAAACTTTTCTTCGGTATTTTGATACCATGTTCCGGATATTCTCTTTCGATAATGCTCCCCATCCAAACTGGTGTGTATCTCGTATTCTTTTATGGTACCATTTTGCCCTCCTGATTGTCTGGGGAGGTAACGCAGCACCTCAATCATTTTCAACCCTCCCAAATCGATCTCAATCTCGTGAGGGTGGGTAGCCGTGGTACCACTCCATCGGCTATGCCAGAATGTTTGGATATCGCCATCAAAAGCATAGATCGCCTTATTATCGTCTCCTTCAATTTCTTCACTGCTTACCGCATGAAGCGACCACTGTAATTGTGATAATAAAGGGGGATGGGTTCTCTCTGATACAATAGCTTTACACGGCGAACTGCCTATATCGTTAAATGCCTTAATTCGATAACTGTACCAACTTGCAGCGGTTAATCCTTCGTCTAAAAAATAGGTCTGGTCTTTAGGGAGTTCTGCGATCTTTTGAAAACGGCTTCCGCTATCTGAGCGTTCTATCACAAAACCATATTCCTGGTCAGATGCATCAGACCAGGATAGTTGTATAGCATCATAGGTGATGGCCTGAGCTGTAAGATCGGTAGGAGGATCAGGAATTTCAGAGGCTACAAGTGTTTTTAAAATATCCAACTCTGCCAGTGATGTCCAGGGATTGCCATTAGTTTCTGAAGTAGCAACCAGACGCACATAACGTCCCGATTTGGGGACAATTGTAATTTCTTTTTCAGAAAAAGAACCCTGTAATGTTCCTGAAGATACAGGAGATCCCCAATCTTCTGCAGTATCACTTACATATAACTCATAGTCTTTGATCATTCCATTAAAATTACCATCCTGCCTGGGCAATAGCCTGAATTTTTGAAGACTATAGGTGTCTCCCAAATCGATCTGAATTTCATGAGGAGGTGCAGGCGATTGATCGACCCACTCTGTGTGCCAAAATGTTAACGGATCATTATCGAACGCTTTTTCGGGCTCTCCCCCATACACTGCATCCCAGCTATCGGCATAGTGCACCGACCAACTGGTTTCAGGAATAGTAAGCGGATCGGTATAGGTATCCCAACGACCGGTATGTGCATCGATCGACCAACGTTGATAGAAGTCTAGTGTAAGGGTAGTTCCTTCTATGGTGAGAGGCAGCCAGATATATTTTGAAGCCCTTAGATCAGGATCCTGCCAGCGATCTCCTGAAAAGATAAATGTGGTTTGTTCTGTTCCATATACCGGGATCACATAGTTAGACTGGGAGTCGTAGGTAGTTCCATCTCCCAGATCTATAAGATCAGACCAGGGACCGGTAATTGAGGATGCATAGGCATATTTTGCCTGATTGGGAGACCATCCTGTGGCTCCCGAAGTGACCATATAGTACACCTCATTGTGTTTAAAAAGTGCAGGAGCTTCGCGCCATGCGCCAGGCCATAGAGTGATCACATTGGCGGCTACATCCATATAATCATCGGTTAAGCGATAGATCTCCATATCTGCATTTTCATTGGCCGCCGCAGCAAAATATGCGGTACCGTCATCATCGACAAAGAGGGTGCAGTCTCTTGCCATTTTACCAAAAGGTCGAAAGGATTTATGAAATGTATAATCTCCATCGATGGTATCAGCATAAAACACTCCTGCTTCAGCCTGCCCATAATTGCCTGACTCAAAATGCACCCACATCACAAACTGCTTTGTACTTTTGTTATAAATAACTTTGGGGCGTTCGATTACCCGATCGGTAACCAAACTGGGGTGTGTTTCTGGGGTAATAATTGCATTTCTAAATTCCCAGTTCACCAAATCTTTTGATGCATAACAGTTTACTGCTTTAAAAGTATGGGCATTGTGTGATTTGTCTTCGCCAATCATATAATAGGTATCGTCTACTTTTATAAAACCGCTTCCGTGTGCTTCAATGGTATTGCCTTCGGTGTCTTTCCAAAAAATAGAGTTTTCAATAACCGACTGTGCCGATGAGATCCAGCTGAAAAGAAATAAAAAGAATAAGTGTGTAGTTGTTTTCATGATTGTTGGTGTTGTTAAGTATATTTGATCGTATAAATTAACGAATAGTATGCCTCATTATAGAGGTATCTATCATACACATTTAGGGGGGCAATTGACATTTGCCATCTATATTCATTTAAACTCAAAAAAGAGGTCTGATAGTTATAGGTGCGAAGTTGCAAACTTCGCACAGCTTTGATTATCAATAATATTTTTATTGAAAGCCTTTGGAGAAGCCTAAAATATGAACATGTATATTTGTTCCCAGCTGATGATGGCCTGCAATATTATCGAGGATTGAAAACCTGGTTTGACTATTATAACAAAGAACGTAGACATCAAAATTTGGAAAATGAACATCCAATAGCGGTTTATAAACAAACCCTAAAACCAGTAGCATAGTGAAAAATAAAACGAAAGATGGGTTGTCATCAAAACAGGGAAGTTATGAGTCTCCTCCCAGACCCCCTCTTTCAACATCATTAACATCTTATTTTTTAATATTCTGTCCTAAATATGGGGGGAATTATACCAAGGTCTTGCTGTATTGCTTTAATACTAAACTTTAAATATTATTTTTCATTTTTACACTTTTAGAATAATCAGAAACCGATTTTTTTATACATCATACATATTTCATTATTAATGAAACTCTTTTTTAAGAATTTGCATCACAATATTTAGGGAAGCCTACATAAACAATAAAGATGTTCTATAAAACTATCAAATACTACTCCTTAATAAAAGTAGTTGTATAGATGCCTTCTTTGTGGATTATTTTTAAGATGTAGTAGCCTGTAGATAACGTTTCTACATTTATCTTTGCATTATTCTTTTTATTCATTACTTCTACTCCTTGCATAGTTAGAATAATAATTGATTTTATTGATAATTCAGAAGCCACGTTTAAGTTATCTCGTATCGGATTTGGATAGACTTTTATTGCGTTACTTTCTGTAATACGTAATTCTTTTTTACTAAATACATTTCCTATTGCGTTAGGTAAAAGATCAAATTTCCAACGTTGAGCATCACTACCATTGTCAGTCCATTGATGAACATTAGCTCCTGGTTGATTACTATTAGAATCAACATCAAGGCATTGATTAGTGCCTTTGTGTGTTAGTTTAAAATATCCATCACCGGTATACTCTATTTTCCAACGTTGTGCATTTCCTCCAATATCGTTGTACTGTGAAACGTTGGTTCCCGGTATGCTGCTACCTCCTGCAACATCCAGTACCTGATTAGTTCCATTGTGTGTCAATTTGTAAGTACCTTCTTCTTCCCTGGATACCAACCATTCCTGAGCACTTCCTCCAATGTCGTAATATTGCGCTATGTTTGTACCAGGAATGCTACCTCCGCCAGCTACATCAAGTACTTGATTAGTACCTTTGTGCCATAATTTATATACTCCACCCGATACAATTGGTACTTCAGCAATCTCCAGAACCCAACGCTGAGCATTGCCACCAATATCATCCCATAACATTACATTCGTCTGTGGAGTAGTACTTCCGCCTGCAACATCCAAACATTTATTAGAATCCTTATACATTAATTTAAAATGAGTCTCGTCGATTGGTAAAATCGACCATCTCTTCATCTTATTATTTTGATTTATGTTCTGTTGTACATTACTGCCTGCCACCGCATTTCCATTGATATTTAATAACTGCTTAGTACGTACATTTTCTAATGTATAATACCCATCACTTTGTACTTTAATTTGCCATAATTGTTCTTCTGCATTCCGCTTTGAATTCTGAATTACATTTGCTCCATCAGAAAAACTTCCATTAGCTACTTCAAGACATTGATTAGTTCCTTTATGTATAAGACGATAAATACCTCCGGAGATGACCTTACTTGATCCTGGCCCACCAGTAACTTTACCAAAACTCATATACACATCAATGCCATTCCCACTTGGTAGATTTAAAGAAGTTAATGCAGCAATTTCATCATGTTTGACCTCATAGAGCGAAGACCATCTTAGGTTTGGCCAGGAAAGTCCTGGCCAAGGCGTACCAGCATTTTTCCAGGTTGCGCCATAGTTATCACTGTATTTGATTTTACCGTTATTCGATGTTACATAAAGTCTTCCTGAATTAATAGATAACAAATATGGTGCTCCGCTTTGATCTGGAATACGAACACCAATTCCAGGCTCCCAGTTTATACCATTATTAGAAGTTTTAAAATAGATATCACAACCCAGTGTACCGCAAACTTCAAATACAACAGCATATCTTCCGTCACTCATTTTTGTCCATACAGGCATGCCTGGACGATTATCTGGATCTTGTGTGTCCCAAGCTACAAATATTTCATTTCCCCAACTCACTCCACCATTTGAAGAAATCTTTTGAGATAATACCTGATCATATCTAGGATTTGAATCCTCATATTTTTCGTTGGCATACATAACAGATACTCTGCCATCATCTAAAAACCCAAGGTGGGGTTCATAGACACCTTTACCTCCAATATTTGAACCTTCATTTTGATCAATCGTACTTATGTAATTAAAACTATTACCAAAGTCATCACTCTTATATACATTGAGCTTAAATGAAGCTCCCCAAATTACGGAACGACAAGAAAGTAAGACAGAACCATCTTTTAATTGCAGCAATTGCCCGTTATCGACATCCCGTCCAGGTTCAGAAATAGTATCAATCCATGTCCATGTGCGGCAGTTATCAGTGCTTTTCCATATACGAAGGTCTAAGCCAAATGATGAAGATTCGTCAAAAGTATTTACGGCAAGCCAATCTCCATTAGCCAATTTTAACATTCGTGGATACTCCGTTATTCCTGGATGATTATCTAATATTTGACTTTCAGACCAGGTTTGCGCATTTAGAGGATATTGTAAAAAAATGAGAGTAAGTAATACAAAAAAAATATACTTCTCTATTGGTCTATACTTATACATAAAAATGAGTTTAATTGATTAATTAAAATAATTGGATAACTACTTGGCTTTAGAAAAATTAAAGTATGTATTAGTTATTACTCTAGAGATTCATACTAATAATCAGAATTATATAGAGATAATATGTATACAATTTAATTGAAACATATAGTCATCAGTTAAGTTAGTAAATTACTTGCTCCGTAGTGCTTAAAATAGTTTTAGTATATGTCATTTTCACTGTGTTTATAACTTTTTATACAGGCTACTCATTCTAATATTGAAAATTTATAAACACATATAGAGTAAAACTCTTCTTCAGGATTCAATAAGGTTGAAGGAAAATGAGGTTTGTTAGGACTGTCGGGAAAATGTTGTGTTTCCAAGCAAAAAGCTGTCCTGTAATTATAGGTTTTACCTTTTTTTCCTTGTATGGAACCATCTAAAAAATTACCTCCATAGAATTGTAAACCTGGTTCATTGGTGTACACCTCCATTGTTCTTCCAGAAGTAGGCTCTACTACCTTTGCAGCATAATTTAGTCCTTCCAGATTTTGATTTAATACGAAATTATGGTCATACCCCAATCCGTATTTCAGTTGCTCATGATTGGCATCTACTCTATCACCAATAGCAGTTAATTTTTGAAAATCGAAAGGAGAATTTTCAACTGTAGCCAATGTACCTGTAGGAATCAACCCCTCATCCACTGGGGTATAATAGGGTGCATTGATCTGCAACAAATGATCATTAATAGTACCACTACCTGCTCCTTTCAGATTAAAAAAAGAATGATGCGTTAAATTAATGACCGTAGGCGCATCCGTTGTTGCCCAATATTCGATCTTTAATTCGTTTGCATTGGTAAGCTCATACTTCACTTTAATCGTTAAATTACCTGGGTAGCCTTCTTCCATATGCTTAGATATGTAGTGAAGTTCTAACGTTTGGTCATCAATTTGTTTGGCATCCCAAATGATCGCATCATACCCTGTATTTCCTCCATGAAGATGATTGACACCATTATTTGTAGCCAGCACATATTCTTTGGAGTCTAGCATAAATTTTCCTTTCGCAATTCTATTCCCATAACGCCCAATAAGGGCTCCAAAATATTTCTCTTTGGAAGTCAGGTAGTCTTCAATAGTAGCATGTCCTAACACAACATCTTCATAATGCCCGTTCCGATCAGGCAGCCATAGCGAAACTACTTTACCTCCATAATTGGTGATTTCAGATACAGTTCCCTGCTTATTTTTTAAAACAAAGAGCATTGTTTTTTTATCCCCTATGATCTTTTCAAAAGCACTCTTTTCCGAAAGGGTAATCTTGTCGTGATTTGTGTTCATTTCCTGGGCTTGAATAGCACTCAAAAACAATAATAAAAACAAAATTTTGATTGTTTTATATCTCATTGACATATATTATATAGTTTTTTAGCAAAAATTATTTGAATAATGTAAATAATGGATAAGCTTTTTATTGTCGAAAATCCCTTTTCCCTAACCCTAAAGGGTAAGGATTTTCTCAGTTCTTATTATTCAACAAAGAATTTTTCCGCCCTTTAGGGTCGGGGAACAGAAAAATTCGGATTGTTTGCTTGTCCATTATTCATGTTGAATACTATTTATCTATAATGTATTTTGGTACTATAATCTTCATAAGCACAAAGATGTATTACACCTTTTTCTATTATTTTTTAATTATTTTTTAATTATTTTTTCGGAAGTAATTTGTTTACCGTCAACACTGGCGATTACTATGTACATTCCGGGAACCAGATCTTTTATAATAAGATCATAAGCTAGCTGATCTGTTTCTACTTTTCTTACCGATCTACCAGTCAGATCTCTTATAAGAAGGGTGGTAGTTTTTTGCGGCAATCCTGTTACACGGAGTACGTCAGAAGAAGGATTAGGGCTTACACTGATGCTCTTTTCATTAAATAACGTATCTACGCCATTTTTTAAGGTACTGATGTTATCAAATCTCCATAACTGGCAATCGCCTCCCCAAAATGAATATTGAAGTACATTTGCCCCGGCATTTGGAGAACAATTTTCTACGTCCAATGCAAGTCCACTGGCCTTTGAAATCACTTTATAATAACCATTGCTTACATGTTGAATCATCCATTTTTGGCAATCATTATCATAATTTTGCCATTGATGAATATTAACTCCTAAATCTGAAGAGCAAAACGGAACATCTACAGACTTGCCACTACTCTCAGATTGTATTCTATAAAATCCGCCTCCTACGCTAGATACTTGCCATTTCTGACAGTTATTATTGAGCCAGTTCCATACATGAATATTTGCGCCATTCGCAGAATCACAGCTATTAAGATCCAAAACCTTTCCTCCCTTTTTGGAAGTAATTCTGTACACTCCATCAGCAAGTGAGGTATTTGTAGAACCGACCAATTCAAGCTTAAATTTTTGGTTATCTCCACCCAACCAATCATATTGTTGCAGGTTGGCTCCGTTTTGAGTAACCTGGCCTATATCCTGTATATCCAACACTTTGTTGCTCTGTCTGGAAACGATTCTATAGTATCCGTCTCCTGCATCAATAAATGACCATTGCTGGCAATAACCACCGTTTGGAGGCCACATTCTTACATTGGCAGCATTGGCCATAGAACAATTAATAACATCTAGTGCCAGTCCTCCGGTTAACGAAGTAATGGTATAATACCCTTCTGGGGTTGCCTGAATATGCCATTGTTGATTCAATGCCCCCGTATCTTGGTATTGGGATACATTGGTAGCATTTTTTGGGGAGGCTCCTTCAACATCCAGCATTTTATCGCTGATTTTTACCCGAATTTTGTATATACCATTGGCAACCGAAGAACCACCAGGGAGCGTAATCTCACCACTGGGAGCTGTCAGCTTCATTCCCGTAGCACTGGGAGCTGGAAATGCCGGAGTGTCATCCGCATTCCAATAGATACGCTGTGCCCTGGTAGTTCTAGAATTATCGCAGGCGCCTCCCGCTTCGGGAGTTGCATGATACACAAACCAATCTTCAGTACCATCTGGTGATTTAAAAAAGCCGTGATGCCCGGGCCCAAACGCATCTACCTGGTCATTTCTTGAAAAGACTGCTCCGGGACGAATACTCCATGAAGATCTTAGCATAGGATTAGAACCTGCATTCATGGTTGCTAATCTAAGCCGATAATTGGGACTGGTACATCCTTCTACCGAATAGGTCAAACTCACGGTATTGCCTCTTCGAATTAATGCTGCCCCTTCATTCACCGTGCCTTCACCAGATATAGGTTCGGTAAGCAAACTTCGTTGGCTGGTTATCGTCCAGGGATTTGAAACTCTGGCAATATATAAGTTTTGACCTCCTACAGAGAAATTGGAGGTGCGCTTTCCGGAGTAAATGATATAGTTCGTTCCATTATGCCTAAAAAAAGTATGATCGATGGCATAAAAGTCGGCACTCGGAGGAATTAGTCTTCCTTTATACACCCAGGTTCCGGTTGTTGGGTCTGAAGCGCTATTTTCTAACACATGCATTCTTTGGTCTGCAAAGTTTAAGGAAGTACTATTTTTTGGTGCCGTATAATAGATGTACCATTTTCCACCATAACGAAACATTTCGGGAGCCCAATAATTCCCGGCCTGTCCTCCAGGGTTACTTTGTGAGAATGCTACGTAACGAGGTGCACTCTTTAAGCCCTCCAGTGTTCTGGATTTCTGTATTGAAACATTGAAACCTGTGGTTCCTGTTAAATAATAGTAGCCTTGATAATTGAAAATGTACGGATCTGCCAAATCGGCAACAGGATTGGAAAAGTCTTGTCCTGTCGCCGATGTGGAGACCAGAATGAACAAAAAGGCTAAGTTGATTAAGTGTTTACTAATTTTTAGCATGATACTAGTTTTAGGGTTACTATTTATTTTGGGACGAAACTCATTCAAAACTAAAGGGTGGTAAAGCTTGAGAAGGCATTGTTAAAAGCACTAAATCATACTTGAATATTTATCCAAATAAATATTGTATACGATTCCAATTACAATGTTCAAGAAGATGAATCTACTTTTCTCTTTTTTAAGATATACCAACTATCAAAAGCGTATTTATATATCCATACTCTGTTTTCCCTTTACGATGTTGAAATTGTTTCTATTTAGTATTATGTATCCGCAATTATACCAGTAGGCATTTTATAGTATAGAAATTCAGTTACTCCCTTTAGGGTTGGGGGTAAATAACTGAATTTTTAGCATTTTCTTTTTACCCCATATCTCTACCTGGCTGTAGACAGGCTTAAAGCCCGCCTGAATGATAAAGTCGGGCAGGGGTGAAGAAAATGCTTTGATTTTTTTGTACTGGCATAATTGTAGATAATCAATTATTATTTAATTTTTTAATTAAGTCTGTTTCGTCTTTACGATAAGGAGTTCCATCCTTTCTAAAGATATCATGAAACCATTCTACCGGCTCCTCCCCGCTTTCTATGGGAGTATCCCATTGGTAGATGGTATTCGATTTTCCGGCTACCAATCCCCAATTGATAGCCCCTATATTTTCTTTCTTTAATATGGGTAAAATGTTCGAAAACCTGCTATTTCGGGTTCTGGCCATATATTCGGTACAAATCATAGGTCTTCCATGCGATTTTAACAGATTAATCACCAATTGATGTTCTTTGGGATCACTATAATTGTGATAAGAAAGTATATCTGAATTGAGGGCCTGAAAAGCATTCAGTTCCTGAAAATCCCAGGCCCACAATCCAACGGTTAAAGGTTGGCTAGGGTTAATTTCACGTGCCCATTGAAACACATTTTTTAAAAGTTCTAAAGATGATGTAAGTTTTCCGCTATTACCCGGTTCATTATATAAATCCCACATGATAACTCGCTTATCATTTGCAAAAGTTTTGATAATGTCTTTTACATATACCTCTAATTCGGGAAAATTCTTGGATTCTTTTGAAGCAGGATCTCCGGGATCTTGTACCCAACCCGAATTATGGACCCCCGGTTTGGGTTTGGATTGTTGTCCTGTTTTTGGGGTTTTGTTCCATACATCATCAAAAAACACCAAAATAGTTTTAATACCATGCGTATTTGCCATAGCCAGATAGCGTTCTACACGATTTTTGAAACCTTTGGGGTCTGCCTTATATGCCAGACTGTGTAGATACACTCGCATGGTATTAAAACCTATTTGCGCAGCATAACCCAATTCCCGATCAATAGTTTTGGGATCAAAGGTGTTTTCCTGCCACATCTCCAATTGATTTATAGCGGTGCTGGGAACAAAATTTGCGCCTGTTATCCAATCATGCTGGGCATACCAGGTTTTGGCTTTTTCTAATGGCCATTTATTTTTTTCGAGCAGATTGTTTTCCTGAGCGACTACTGTGCTCGTTATTATGAATAATACTGTGGTAAAAAAAGCTTTTTTCATACGTACTTCATTGATATCGTTTAACAACTTGTGTATTTATAAATTTTCTATATATTCTTTACTTCTTTGGGAGAAAAACTACCGGACTCTAGTGAAAATCCGGTAGTTTTGGCTGGGGGCAATTCAACTAATCCAAACAATTAGTAATTTCTTACATATCTTTTATGAGTTTATTTCAAATATATGAGCGTAAAACATCGCAATTTTTAGATTATTCTTCTCCTGCGGGTTTTTCTAATTCTTTGTCCAGGGCTTCTGGCGTTCCCAAAACGGGAAACCCTGCCGCATCCCATGATATTTTTTGCATTCGTATGGACCTCTTATCTCCACATCCGTCGCCAGCATTGGCATTGGCATGGTAGAGTATCCAATGTTCTTCTCCATTTACAGAGGTAAAAAAGGAGTTATGCCCGGGTCCAAATGCATTACCTGAGGTATTGGAAACAAATAGCGGGTTCTGTTCGCTTCTTTTCCAGGCATCCGGATTGAGGATATCACCGGTTGCTTCCATCCATATAGTTCCTATACTGTAACCATCTTTCCAACACCCTCCGGCCGAATAAAATATAAAGATCTTATCGTCTTTCATGAAGAACTGTGGGGCCTCGGTTACCAGGGGTGAAGTATTGTTGGTTTCCCAGGAATCTTCGGGTTTTAATAAGCACACTCTTTCGGTTCCCACTTTTAAGGGGTTTTCCATCGTGCTTATATAAATATTTTGCCTGATGTTTTCATCTCCTTCCCAACCAGACCAGGCAAAATAATACTGATCGTTCACTTTAAAAGGGGTTCCATCAATGGCCCATTTATCGTCAGGAAGTTCTAGTTCTCCCATGTCTTCCCAACTATCTTCAAAAGGATCTGCAGCTGTATTCTGTAACACCCACATTCTATGATTTTCATTGTTGCCATCGCTGGCGGCATAGTACACATACCAAACATTATCAATCTTATGCAGTTCTGGCGCCCATATTTCGGCAGCATTAAATCCTGACGCAGGAGGAACCCATATTACTTTTGAGGTAGCCTTGCTAAGCTCCGACATTTTTTTGGTACGAAGTAAGGTTATATTTCTTCCTGTAGTGAACGTTACAAAATACTCATCTCTATCTTTGATTACCCATGGATCAGGTCCTGTGTTACGAATCGGATTTTTGAACGTCGTGTCTGTCTGCACCGGCGGATCGGGATCGGGGTTAGGTGCACCTTCATCTGAATCTCCTGAGCTGCACGAAATACATGAACTCATTACCAATGCTGTCAAAATAATGACGAGGTACGTTTTACTATTCATTCCTTGATGCATACTCATAATTCATTTCATTAATTGAATATTATACTTCTTTCATTTCTTACTTGGTTTGCCAGAAGATCATTCCGGCACATCTTCTTATGTCATACACTAGTATTGCATAAAAGGATTTGTGATTTACCAGCCCGGATTTTGGTCCAGGTTTGGGTTGATATCCAGATCTTGTTGAGGAATCGGCAACAGCTCATGCTTTCCAATTTCAAAATTGTTAAATCCTGCATCTCTAGTATTTAAAGAAGGGCCCAGGTCTCCCCATCTTTTTAAATCGTTAAACCGATGGCCTTCGCCGGTTAATTCAAGAAGTCGTTCGTGTTTTATTTGTTCTAAAAACGCTGCTTGAGTTAGCCCGGGTTTTACATCAGATAAAGGAGCCAATCCTACTCTACTTCTTACTCTATCTACATATTGATAGGCTGCAGTGGTATTATTTGTTGCATTTAAACATTCTGCATACATTAACAGCACATCTGCATACCTGATGAATCTATAATTATTTTCTGAGCGAAATCCTTCTTCATTCTTGATATGATCATTCAAAAACTTTCTAAAAAACACTCTGTCATTAGGCCCGTATCGCTCTTCAAAAGAGAGTCCGTAAACCTGCGTAGCCATCGGGCCCGCCGGGTCGGTAAAGTCATATAAAAATGTTGCGGCCAATCTAGGGTCTCTTTCATCGGCTATCGTTCTTTCGATTTCAAACTCTCCTGTCACCCATCGCAATGCCTCACCATCGGTAAAACCAACACCTGGTGGTCCATAAAACTGAGCTAAAGAAGTACCAAAATTATGATTGGGAGTATCGGTATCCTGATCTGTAAATTCTAACGGATTATCGGCATACCACCACTCGACAACAGATTCTATATTATTTTCTGAGGTAACTTTAAAATTATCGGCATAATCGGGAACCAAATCATAGAGACCAGCTCCCTGCCCTACTACCAGAAAATCTAAAGCGTCTTTTGCCGAAGCAAAATCTTTGATTTGCATATAAGTTTTTGCCAGTAATGCTGAAGCTCCTCCTTTGGTAATTCTTCCCAGTTCGTTGGGGTCGTCATAGGTATTGGGAAGATTGTCTACCGCTTTTTGTAAATCTTCAATTACCTGTGCCCAAACTTCGGCTTCACTCGATGTTGGAGGAAAATCAGTAGGCTTAGAAGTAGCTAATTGCAAAGGAACATTCCCCCATAGACTGGCCAGGTGGTAATAATGCATCCCTCTAAAAAAGTAAGCTTCTCCTAAGATTCTATTTTTAAGGTCCTCATCCATATCAATATCCGGCACATTATCCAGTACCTGGTTAGCTCTAAAAATACCAACATAGTTATCTCTATAGACATCTACAGCAGGACCGAAATTGGAATCAGGTTGAATAAATTTATCCATTGCGTTGGCCAGGTCACTCCAAGGACTATTACTCGCTCCAACATCTGATCGAAGATCATACAGCATGGGTTGCCATCTTGAAAACCCGGTTCTGTGTAAGGTACTATAGCAGGCATTTACTCCCTGAACAGCATCTTTTTCATTTTGCCAAAAACTCTCATTGGTCAATTCATTGGGGTTGATGATATCTAACTCATCTTCGCATGAGTAAAAATTGACGATCAAGAAACCAAACAGTATATAATATATTTTTTTCATTACGATTACGTTTTTAAGTTTAGAATTCTAAGTTCACTCCTAAGGATATGATTCGGCTCGCAGGCCAATTGCCAAGATCAACACCTCGCTCAAGGATTCCATTTCCCTGTATATCGGGATCCAGTCCGGAGTAATCGGAAATGGTAAACAGGTTTTGACCACTTAGATACACTCGAAGTGCTTTCATTCTTAATTTCTCAAGGGCTCTTCTATCAAAGGTATATCCGAACTGTACATTTCTTAATCGCATATAAGAACCGTCTTCAAGCCATCTATCAGAATTGAATCGGGCATTATCTACCAGACCCTGATCATTGATAGCGACTCCTATTCTAGGATCACTGGTATTGGTATTTTCGGGGGTCCAGGGGTTTACGTCACTTCTAAAATTGGTATTTTGATAAGAATCTAATACGTGTCGCACACTATTGAAGATTTCATTTCCAAACACCCCGACAAACTGCATATCGAGGTCAAAGTTTTTATACTTTGCCCCAATTTGTAGCCCTGCCTGAAGGGTTGGCCATGGGCTAGAACCTGTAAAATCACGATCTTCATCAGTAATGGCACCATCTCCATTGGCATCGATAAATTTTATATCTCCCGGTTGTGCAAAAGGCTGGATCGGGTTCCCTTCAAAGGTATAGTTATCAATTTCTTCCTGGCTTTGAAATATCCCATCGGTTCTTACCAAAAACCATTGTCCTAAAGGTTCGCCCACTTTAGATCTTGTAAGCCCGGTTTGAATATAATCTATACCTTCTCCTTGATTTCCTACTTCTTCAACCCGGTTTTTAATAGTGGTAAGATTCAGGCCTATATTCCATCTTAGTTTATGTTGATCATTAGTATAAGCAGCGTCAAACTCAAATCCGGTATTTCTTATAGAGCCCGCGTTTACCGGAGGGCTTCCACCCAGATTACCAAGATATGTAGCGATTGGCAAATTAGTAACCAGGGCATCTTCGGATAATGTATCATAATATGCGGCAGCTAGTCTCAGCTTATTTCCAAACATAGAAGTCTCTATGCCATAGTTTTGTGATTTTCTGGTTTCCCACTGTAGATCGGGGTTGACCAAACTGGCCTGGTAGGATCCCACCTGAACTGTTCCCAAAATCGCCCTGGGATTATTGTTGATGGTCCCCTGCCAGTCGAAAGATCCGATCGTTACAATTCCCAATTCACCGTAGGAAGCACTCATTTTTAAATTATCAATCCACGGAACTTGAAAAAAAGGTTCATTACTAATTCTCCACGAACCTGCAATAGAAGGAAAGTAACCGGTTCTGTTCTCCTCGGCAAAACGACTGTCTTTATCAATTCTACCGGTAAGGGTAAGGTAATATCTTCTGTCATAATTGTAATTAATCCTTCCCAAATATCCCATAATTCGATAATCATCAGTAATTCCTCCTTCTGCAAATGACTCTCCGGTAGCCGAATTTATTTCGGTAAAAACACCTCCATTGGTTTCTAAAATATCACTTCTTGAAGCTACGGTGAAATCACGTTTTACTTGCTGATCTGAAAAACCAACAACACCATTCAAACCATGTTTTCCCAGATTATTGTAATCAAAATTAAGGGTGTGTTCTACTAAAAAATTAGTAAATCGCACTCTTTCTTCTCTTATAAAGCTGGGTCTTATAGCGGCATTGAATTGGGTAACCCCAAATTTTCTAATTCCTTTTGAAAAATCGAAACTTGCTTCGACGCCTGCATTAAATTTATAGCTCAACCCGTTGAAGATATCTACCTTAATAAAGCCGTTTCCGATAATTTTTGCAAAATTTAATTTCTCTCGTAACAGGTCGGTAACTGCCACTTGATTTTTTGCAAAAGAAATGGCTTCGGTAGTACCTATTCCCCAACCGGTAGGGTTGGTGTCAGTTATAAAAGAATCATCTTGCACAGGAATTACTGGCAGCATTGTTGCTATTTCAAAAAATGGATTTCCGGTATCAACACTACCTAAGGGTTGTTTGAGATTGGTATTGGTAAGCAGTATATTTTCTCCAACAGTAATCCTTTTTGATTTTAATTCACTGTTTACCCGAAAAGAAGTCCTTCTAAAAGAACGCCCAATAAGTACCCCTTCATTTTCAAAATGGCTACCCGACAGGAAATACGTCGAATTATCTCCTCCTCCTGAAGCAGCTATATTGATATCGGTAACATAACCGGTTCTGGTGACCTCATCTTGCCAATCGGTATCAATGTCGGGATTAAAATCACCGTCAACCGAAGCGGGCGGTGGTAGTCCCGAATTCAAAAAACTTGTTCTTTGTAACTTTGCATATTGGGTACTGTTCATAAGATCCCAGGTTTTTGGCAGTTGTTGAATACCTGTGTTCACAGCAACCGACATGGTAAGCGGCCCCGATTTCCCGGATTTTGTGGTAATAATTACCACTCCATTGGCTGCTCTAGATCCGTAAATAGCGGCGGCCGATGCATCTTTTAAGATCTGAATCGTTTCTATATCATTATTATTAATGGTAGAATTCGCATCGGCGATCATACCATCGATAACGTATAATGGATTGGAATTTACAAAACTGGATACCCCTCGTATCTCTATCACAGCATTTTGTCCTGGCTGTCCACCATTTCTTACCGTGACCCCTGCTGCTAAGCCCTGAAGGGATTCTGCCAAAGAATTTGTAATATTCTGATTGGAATTTTCAGGTTTTATAATAGAAGTTGCACCAGTTAAATCACTTCTTTTTACAGATTGATACCCAATAATGACCACTTCATCCAGGGTACTGGTATCTAGTTGCAAAGAAACGTTAATAACGTTTTGGTTTCCAACGGTTACAGATTGTGTTTCATAGCCTATGTAGCTAAAGACAAGAATTGCACCTTGGGAGACGTTATTTAATTCAAAATTACCATCAAAATCGGTAGTGGCTCCCACCTGCGTACCCGAGACAACAATACTCACCCCAGGTATGGGTTGTAAACTTTCTTCTTCTATAACCGCACCTGTTATTCTTAAGGATCGTTGACCATAAGTAGTATAGGAGGTTATTAACAATGCGAAAAGAAAAAAGACATTTTTTAAAAAATTTCTGTTTGCACAAGCATTCTTATTCCTTGTAATTTTATTTTCATTCATTACAGTTTACGTTTAGTTTAATAGTTTATAATAGATCTAGCACGGAAAAACAATAACAATGGGGCTCCCATCTATAATTTTTAAATGAGACTAATATTGATACTATATCAGATAGTTTTTAATATTTCCCCATCTCATAAAATATGTATAATTATTATCAATTATTGATAAATAATCAATTTAATATTCAAATAAATGTATATTCTATAAAGATTATATCACCAAAGTAAGAATATTATAATCCTGCGACAGGAGTTTTGTGTGCCATTTTTTCGTACAATTTGATCAAAATCATCAATAATTTTCTTTTTTTATGTGTATTTGAATCAAATTGTTGAATGATGAAACATATTGTAGTATAATAATTGTTAATTTCAGTTAAAATATTAATGACTTGAAAAAAATTATTGTTTATATCTGTACTTATCTGTTTTCCTTCGGCACTACTTTGGCACAGGAATACTATTTTAGGCATTATGAAGTAGCAGATGGCTTGTCTCATAATACGGTTCATTGTGCTGTTCAGGATATACATGGTTTTTTATGGTTTGGAACCAAAAATGGATTGAACAGATTTGATGGTTATTCGTTCAAATCATATAAGAACAACCCCTCAGACCCTTATAGTTTAGGTAGTAATTTTGTTGAATGCTTAGATTATTCAGAAAACAAATTGTGGGTGGGTACCGATAGCGGTCTTTTTGAATATGATCTTAAAACAGAACGATTCTATCTTCTTGAGGTCACAAAAGATCTTCCCATTTTGGATATTGAAAATGATCAAAACGGGCATCTTTGGTTTATAGCCGGAAGCACCCTTTTTAACTATGATAAAAAAACAAAAGATGTTGTAAAATTTTCGCCAGAAACTTTTTTTCACGCAGAGGAAATCACCATATCGCCTAACAATGAAATTTGGGTGTCTTCTAATACAAATTTATACAGATATAACGAAAGAGATCTTTCTTTTGAAAATCATCAATTGAAGCCTGATCTGGATAACGACCTGCCTTTTAATATTACAAAAATAGAAGCCCTGGATGCGACCACAATTTTGATAGGAACTGGTAATCACGGAGCATTCTTATATGATCTGCCAAGTAATTCCTTAAAGAAATTGTTGTTTATAAATGATGTTCGGGTGTTTGTACGGGACTTCCTGAAAAATGGAAATGATTTATGGATTGCCACCGAATCAGGAGTCTTTATTTATAATTTGTATACAGGTATTGTTGAAAATCTAAAAAAAGATTACAATAATCCTTATGCACTATCTGATAATGCTGTGTACTGCCTGGCAAAAGATAATCTTGGCGGAATATGGGTAGGCACCTATTTTGGGGGTATCAACTATTTCCCTGAACAGGCAACCCCATTTCATAAGTATTTTCATAAGATAGGAGAAAATTCTATTAGTGGTAGTGCTGTACGGGAGATTCGTAAAGATCACGCCGGTAATCTCTGGATTGGTACAGAGGATGCTGGTTTAAACAAATTCGACCCCAGAACAAGTATATTTACCAACTATACATTAAGGGATCTTCAGAATGGATTGGTACATCATAATATTCACGCAATTTTGCCCTTAAAAAATGAAATATGGGTAGGTACTTTTGAAAATGGCCTCGATGTGGTGGATATACACACCGGAAACGTTATCAGACAATACAAAGCAGGGGCCAAAAGTGGATTAAAAAGCAATTTTATTGTAAGCTTATATCAGTCGAGAGATAACTCCATTTATGCTATAACAGCTTCCGGGATTCATAAATATAATGCCGAAACCGATAGATTTCTGGTTATCGATGGATTTCCACCAAATTACTTTTATACCTCATTTCTGGAAGATAGCAGTGGAGTGTTTTGGGCAGGAACTTACTGGGATGGACTTTATTATTATGATCCAGATAAAAAAATTCATGGCACGTATAAGAAAAACGGGCAAGATAAAAACATCGTAAGCAGTAATGCCATTAATGGGATTTTTGAAGATAGTCATCATAATTTATGGATAACCACCGAAAATGGTCTGAATCTTTTAAGGCCAAACGATATCAAGTTTAAAAAATATACTGCAGAAAATGGTTTCCCCAGCAATGTATTTTATACTATAATTCAAGAGAATGAAAATACCCTATGGATAAGCACTTCAAACGGATTGGTAAAATTCAATATCGATACCGAAAAAATAACTGTTTATTCTATAGAAAATGGAATTTTAAGCAATCAATTCAATTATAATTCAGCGTATAAAGATGATGAGGGGTTATTTTACTTTGGTAGTGTTAAGGGCATGATATCTTTTTCTCCCGACAGTTTTAAAGATAATAAAAGTGATACCCCCATGGTATTAACAGGTCTTCAAATAAATAATAAAGATGTACCTATTGGAGAACAAACATCCCCGCTGGTTCAATCTATAGCATTTAGTGATAAAATTGAACTGGATTATAACCAATCATCAATCAATATTGAATTTGCTGCTTTAAACTTTACCGCTCCAGGATTAACCGAATATTCTTATAAAATGGATGGTCTTAACGATAACTGGGTAAATTTGGGGCGAACTAACAACGTTTTTTTTACAGAATTACCCACGGGAAACTATAAGTTTTTGTTGAAATCCCGTGTCAGTAGCGGAAGTTGGGGCGAAGAAAAACTAGCTCTCAAAATTACGGTACTACCTCCATTTTGGGCCAGTAATATAGCATATGTCATATACTTTTGCTTGGTGGTTGTATTACTTTTTTTGGCTTTTAGATATTATCGTCTTCAAATTGAGGCAAAAAATAATAAAAAGATCAAGCAACTTGAAAATAGAAAGGAAAAAGAAGTCTTCAAAGCCAAAATAGAATTTTTTACGAATGTTTCTCATGAAATACGAACCCCGTTAACCCTTATCAAAGTTCCTTTAGAAAAAATGCTAAAAAAAGTTCATAATCCTGAACTAAAGGAGCATCTTTCTATAATGAATAAAAACACTTCTCGCCTACTTAATCTGGTGAATCAATTATTAGATTTTAGAAAAACGGAAATAGAACAAATCAATCTGACATTTGTAAGAACCAATATTTCTGAGTTAATTAGAAATACTCATGTAAGATTTAATAATGCTTTTACCGATAAAAAAGTTGCTTTTAATCTTGATTTACCAGAATGTGATGTATCTGCTTTTATAGATGCTGAAGCTGTAAAAAAAATACTCAGTAATCTTTTTAGCAATGCCATAAAATATGCTGAAAAGCAAGTTATTCTTTCTCTAAAGTCTAATCAAGAGTGTTTTGAATTACGTATAAAAAATGATGGAAATCTTATCCCTTCTCATTTGAAAGAAAAGATCTTTGAGCCTTTTTTCAGATTATCAGAACATAAAAACAAAACAGGAACCGGTATAGGTCTCTCACTGGCATACTCGCTTACAGAGCTTCATAAGGGACATTTAGAACTTCATATGGAAGATCCTCAAATGAATACTTTTGTCCTAAAATTGCCAATACATCAGGAAAAAGAATTCGAATTCTATCCAACAAACAAATTGGTAATACCAAGTGGTAAGAATCAACATATAAACCCTCAGGAACTAAATGGTCAAAAAACTACCGTGTTATTAGTAGAAGATAATAGGGATTTACTGGATTTTGTAGCAAAAGATTTAATGGAAAATTATTTGGTAATAAAAGCAACAAATGCAGAAGAAGCACTGAAATTAATCCAAGAGGAAAGCATTCAATTGATTGTGAGTGATGTTATGATGCCGGGAATGGATGGATTTGCACTATGTGAAAGGGTAAAAACAAATTTGGAATCCAGTCATATCCCCGTGATACTTTTAACTTCCAAAACTGCCTTGAATGCCAGAATAGAAGGATTGGAAGCCGGTGCAGATGCTTATATAGAAAAGCCCTTTTCTATGGAATACCTAAAGGTACAAATAACCAATCTGATAAAAAACAGAAGACATATTATAGCGCATTTTTCGAGTTCTCCTTTGGCCCACATAAGGAGCATTGCACATTCAAAAACTGATGAAACTTTTATTAAAAAACTGGATGATGTTATTTATACTAATATTTCAGATCATGACTTAAGCGTTGAAACACTTGCCGAAACAATGAACATGAGCCGCTCTACTTTATATAGAAAAATCAGGGATTTATCTAATGTAAGCCCCAATGAACTCATAAATATTACCAGACTCAAAAAAGCTGCAGAACTTCTTAAAACAGGCAATTATAGAATTTATGAAGTTTCAGAAATGGTTGGCTACAATTCTGCTACCAGTTTTGGGAGGAATTTTCAAAAACAATTTAACATGACACCCACCGAATATATGAATTCTGAACATTCTTGAAAAAAGCTAGCATCAATAGTATTCCCTGACCAGCAAAAAAGCTCCCGGAGCTCAAAATACATTTTACAACCCTCTCAAAAAGCCCCCCGGAGCTCAAAATACGTTTTGAGCGCTCTCAAAAAGTTCTCCGGAGTTCAGAATACATTTTACAACGCTCTCAAAAAGCTCCCGGGGGCTCAACATACTATTTGATGATCTCTCACAAAGGAACTGTTAGAGAAAAACCACGTTTTGGTGGTGATATGTTTGGAACAATCTCCGATTTCTATTGCATCTTCGCTCAATATTCGGTACATAAGGTTGTATTTTTATGTTTCGCAAAACAAATTTCTACAACCCTTTACTTTTTTCAAAAAGTTTAGATGATTTCAAATGAGCTAAAGGAGGCAGAGTCGTCGAGGTATCGAACCAATTCCGATAGCTATCATAACGCTGCGTCTGTCTCACATCAGGCAACAAGAATCAAGAAACAGGACTAAGATTGTGCCCTGTTTCTTGATTCTAGAAATCTTGGTTCCTGTACTAAAAACCTAAATATATGTTGACACCCGAGGAAGAACCTGCCTAGATCGGCAGACAGGCCTCGGCGAATTCTATTCAATCTGAAGTACACATGATTATTTCTTTTTCTCTTCAGTTGCTGTTTCTTTGGTCTTTAATCCTACTTTACGCAGAGTATCATGCATTATCGGTGTAGCGATAAATAATGATGAGTATGTACCTATTAAAACACCTATAATTAACGAGAACATAAATCCTCTTAATGGCACTGCAAAAATAAAGATAGCTATGAGTACCAATAAGGTAGTTAACGAGGTATTTAAAGTACGGCTTAAGGTGCTGTTTAATGCGCCATTTACATTTTTATCTAACGGCCATGTAGTATGCTCTTTAAAGAATTCACGAATTCTGTCAAATACTACCACGGTATCATTCAAAGAATACCCGATTACCGTAAGAATGGCGGCGATAAACGCCTGATCGATTTCCATGTTAAAAGGCATAAACTTCCAGGTAAGTGAGAAAACGCCCAGTACTACCAGTACATCATGGAATACTGCAGCAACAGCACCCAAACTAAACTGCCATCTTCTAAATCGCAATAAAATGTATAAGAACACCACGATCAACGATCCTAATACCGACCAGAAGGCTGCCTGCTTGATATCATCGGCAATCGTAGGCCCTACTTTCATAGAGGACATGACCCCTACTTGTTTGTCCTCATCACCATCAGAAAATTCTGCATAGGTCAACCCCTCAGTTAGATAAGGTTTTAAAGCTTCAAACAATGTATTTGAAATCTCTGTATCTACCGCTTCCCCGGTTTCATTTACTTTATACTTTGTGGTAATTTTTAACTGGTTATTTGCTCCCAGGGTTTTAGCCTGAGCACTTCCGAATACAGCTGTTAAGTCTTTTTCTATAGTTGTAGGCACTACATCTTTGGCAAAACGTACCGTATAGGTTCTACCTCCTACAAAATCTACTCCTTGATCCAATCCCTGAGTAAATAAAGAACTAATACCTGCAGCTATAATAATACCAGATATTACATAGGCAATTTTACGCTTCTTCAGGAAGTCAATATTTACATTCTTAAATAAATTCTTGGTCACTCCTGTAGAAAATGCCAATTCTTTACCATTCTTACCATAACCATCAATAAACAGCCTGGTAACAAAAATTGCTGTAAATAACGAAGTCAATATACCTATCAATAAGGTAGTTGCAAAACCTTTAATTGGTCCGGTACCAAAAGCTAGTAATATCAAGCCGGTAAGACCCGTTGTTATGTTTGCATCAAGTATAGAAGATAATGCGTTATTAAATCCATCTTTAATAGAATCTACCTGAGATTTTCCTTTGGCGAGCTCTTCTCTGATCCGTTCAAATATTAACACATTGGCATCAACCGACATACCGATCGTCAATACAATACCTGCAATACCAGGAAGTGTTAATACGGCCTTTAAACCAGCTAGCACTCCAAAAATGAATAAGATATTCACTACCAGTGCTACATCGGCAAAAGCCCCTGCTTTACCATAATAGAAAATCATCCAGACCAAAATAAGGCCCAGCGCTATGGCAAAAGACATAATACCACTATCGATAGCTTCTTGCCCAAGGGATGGTCCTACAACCTCACTTTGTATAATATCTGCCGAGGCTGGTAATTTACCGGCTCTTAATACGTTTGCTAAATCCTGACCTTCTTCGACAGAAAAATCTCCCGAAATCTGGCTTCTACCTCCGCTAATGGCTCCTGTGGTAACTCCCGGAGCAGAATATACGATATCATCAAGTACAATAGCAATCTGACTTCTTTGTGTAAAGGCACGGCCGGTCATTTCTTCCCATTTCTTGGCCCCTTTACCATCCATCTGCATATTCACTATAACATTGTTTGTCTGGTCATAACCCTGGGTAGCATCTGTAATAACTCCACCACTTAGTTCTGGTTCACTATCACGGTTACCTTTTAAAGCATATAAATCTACAACTTCTGAATCTTTGGTTTGTTTACCCCATACAAATTTGGCATAACGCTGCTCATTAGAAAGTAAAGCTCTTACTTTCGGGTTTTTTAAATACCTATTAAACTGAGCAGTATCTTTTAATGCAACTGTAGCCAAAACCGGGCCTCCCTGATATGCATTGGACGCTTCTGAAAAAAGATCAAAAATCGGGTTTATCTGAGTTTCAATTTCTGTAGAATCTTCGGCATCCTCTAAAAGCTTTTCTATTTCTGCATCGGCTGCTGCATCTGTAGAATCTGTTTGCACAGAATCTACCTCTACAGAATCTGCTACCTTTTCTGAGGTTTCTTTTATTTCTTCTTTTGCTTTTTCAACTTCCTCCTTGAGAATATTATTGGCTTGCGAAAGGAAAAAAGACATTTCGTCGATCTTATATACATCCCAGAATTCTAATTGTGCTGTACTTTGCAGCAACTTCTTAACACGATCGACATCCTTGGCTCCTGGAAGTTCTACAAGAATACGGCCCGATTCTCCCAAACGTTGAATATTAGGTTGTGTAACCCCAAATTTATCGATACGTTTACGCAATACCTCGAATGCAGAAGTAACCGATTCATCAATTTTTCTTTTCAGAATTGGTCTCACCTGCTCATTGGTCATATCGAATGTGATATCATCACTTAAGTTCTTATTTGCAAAAATATCGGGTGAAGCCAGTTGTGCATCCGGAATTTTTTCAAACTCAGTAAAGAAATCATCAATATAATTATTCTGGCTATTTTTCTGGGTTTCATCGGTTGCGAGTAACGCCTGATTAAATGACGGGTTCTTGGAATAGCTGGCCAGTCCTCTTAGAATATCCTTTACAGAGATCTGAAGAATTACATTGATCCCTCCTTTAAGGTCAAGACCTTTGTTCAATTCTTTATCCTTTGCGTCATTATAGGTAATACCGGCAAAAATTTCTTCTTTACCTATAGAATCCAAATAATTACGCTCGGCAGTTTCTCTTAATTTCGAATAGTTCTCTACATCATCTGCATACTTTTGTTGTGCATAAACTTCAGCCTCTTTTTCTTTTGTGTAGGTTAAATATGTATATGATAATTGGTACACACATACCAATCCAAATAACATTGCAAATACCCTAACAAGTCCTTTATTTTGCATTATTTATTTTTTTGTTCAAACCTTTTAAAAACGAGTAATTATAAAATTCACTCAAGATTTGATGATTGTTTTTAATTATTTAATATGATGTAATTAAGCTTTATCATACTATTGATAAAAGCCACATTTAAAAGCTAAAATGACTTTCAAGAGACTATGAATCACTCTTCTTTTTTAACCTTTAAAATATATTATTAGTTTTTAGGAATTTCTTAAAAGCTTTGAATTCCAATCAAGAGATTGGTCCGGCTCTTACTTCTGGAATGTTATGCGAAGTATTACCTATTGCTATTGCAATATTTGTATGTACTTTTTGGGCTACTTTTACAAGCCTATCTATATCATTGATATCAATTGCAGTAACAAAACTATACAAGTTAGAACTGGAATACCCATCTTGTTCTTGTTTTATTTCTAAAGCATATTTACCATTAAAGTCAGCATCAAAATCTGTACTTTTTTGGATTTCATAAACATCAAGATTATAGTCTTTTGAATTTTTATCTAAAGGAAATTGATTATTATCTTCATTTTGATCATAAAAAACATGGTCAAGGGCTACATTTTGTGCTACAGAAAGCATTCTTTTAATATACGCTACATCTGCATCACTGTAATACGCAATTTTAAGCTCACCATTTTTTAACCCCTTTGATATTCTGGTATGTTGAACCCCTATGGACTGCAATTGTTTTTTTACAATTGCTATCGCATTTTGAGCTTCTGGAGAGCTAATCTTAATATTAACAAATTCTAATACAATTTCCTGATTAGGTACAACAGTTTGTTGCCGAATAACAACAAGCAATGCAAGTGCAGTGATTAAAGTCCCGAAGTACCATTTTTTCTTCATGCGGCAAATATAAAAAAATTAAAACTGCATTTCTAAAGTCTTCAAATAAATATCTATTGTAACCTTCTCTTCAATATTGGAAATTACAATTCTAATAATCCATTGGTTTTCTTAACGCCTTCGGCACTTTCGGCTAATTTAGCTTTTTCGGCGTCGCTAAGTTTAATTTCTACAATCTTTTCAATTCCATTGCTACCTAGCACTACCGGTGTCCCGATACAAAGATCATTAAGACCATATTCTCCTTCCAACAGAGTAGAGCAAGGAAAAATTTTCTTCTGATCACAAGCAATTGCCTGAACCAGGCCTGATACTGCAGCTCCTGGCGCATACCATGCAGATGTTCCTAAAAGCTTGGTTAGCGTAGCTCCTCCTACCTTGGTAGCTGCAGCTACCTGTTCTAACCTATCGTTGGAGATAAACTCTGAAACCGGCACACTGTTTCTTGTTGCCAATCTGGTTAAGGGCACCATACCTTTATCACTATGTCCTCCGATTACCATTCCGTCTACATCAGAGATGGGGGCTCCCAGAGCTTCTGCCAATCTGTATTTGAAGCGTGCACTATCCAGTGCCCCACCCATACCAATAATTCTGTTTTTAGGCAGATCGGTAGTTTTATGTACCAGATACGTCATGGTATCCATAGGATTACTCACCACAATAATAATCGTATTAGGAGAATGCTCAATCAAACTGGCTGAAACTGTTTTAACAATTCCTGCATTGATCCCAATCAACTCTTCACGCGTCATCCCGGGTTTACGAGGAATTCCTGATGTAATTACAGCAATATCGCTTCCGGCAGTTTTGGCATAATCTCCTGTGGTTCCTGTGATTTTTGTATCAAACCTGTTTAAAGAAGCTGTTTGCATCAAATCCATCGCTTTCCCTTCTGCATATCCTTCTTTGATGTCTAATAACACTACTTCTGAAGCAAAATCCTTTATCGCTATATATTCAGCGCAACTAGCACCAACTGCACCAGCACCAACTACTGTAATTTTCATGGTATATTTTTTTGTATGTGATTAAATTATTTGTCCCGCGAAAATACGAATTCTTCAACGATTTTTTTTCTGAAATAAAGGTTAATTATTGAGAAAGATAAAACCTAATACATAGAGGATACAAGCCAGGTCTATATTGAGAAATAAGTATTATGAATTATAAGGTATATTTGATTTTTCTAAAAATCCCGAAGCATCTTTATAACCTGATATTGCACATATTTATTCTACATTATAGGCATATGCATAACATGAATTTATTTTGAACGGATTTTTCCTTAGGTCTAAGTGCTAGATCATCTGAATCCTCTCAAGTCATTGATTTTCCACCCCTCGTTATCCACATTAAGCAGTCTGAATACGGTTACATCTTTAAATGAGACATGCGATTCAAGAAAATGGGATTAATTTAACACTTATACAGAAGTATAAAACCCAACATATACTTCATAATTTTATTTATCGTAGAGCATATTTAAAAAAGAATATGAACTGAAAATGAATAGTTTAAGGTCTTGATGAGGATAGGATTTTTAATATACTCATAGATCATTCCTATAAGAGCATGTCGAAAGGTCAAAAAAACTTCTTACAGAATAGAACGTAAATCTTGCAGGTTTTGCTATTGTATATATGTTAAATAATCTTATTTTTAACTTCATTATAATATTTAAAAATCATTTTATGAAGCCCCATAAAAAAATGTTACTCGGTATATTGGTGTGCATTATTTCTTATTCACTACCTGCTCAGGAAACCCCAAATAATTGGCATTTGCTTGATCTAAAAAAGGATAAAGTTGTAGGAATCAGCCTGAAACAAGCCTATGAACTTCTAGAAAAGAATAAAAAAACCTCACAAGCTACCATTGTTGCAGTACTGGACTCTGGTGTAGATATAGCGCATGAAGACCTTCAATCTATTATCTGGACCAATGAAAAAGAAATTGCTGATAATAGTACCGATGATGACGGTAATGGTTATGTTGATGATATTCATGGATGGAATTTTATTGGAAATTCTAAAGGAGAAAGTCTTATTGCAGAAACCCTGGAATTAACAAGGTTATATCGTAAGTATAAAATAAAATTTGGTGATAAAGACAAGTTCAGTATTACGAAGGGCGAAAAACAGGAATATCTATATTACCTTCAGCTTAAAAAAGAATATGAAGACGCATCTTCCAAAATAAATAAAAGCCTTTCTGCTACCAAAGAAGAATATGCATTTTTTCAACAATTGATCCCTCCGCTTCAAAAAACTTTGGAAAAGGAAATATTTACCAGTGGCGAACTCAATGATTTTAAGTCTGAAGACGAGCAACTCGAACGACTTAAAAAAAGGTTTCTAGGTATTCTGGATAAAAACCCGGGGTTAACTTCAGAAAAACTTATAAAACACTATCAGGATACAAAACGGCGACAGGAAGAGATAGCTTTGCGAGTAAGCCGCAATTATAATCTGGAATTTGATGGCAGAAAATTGATAGGAGATCAAAACGACAATCTAAGTGAAAAAGGGTATGGCAATCCAGATGTGAGTAAACGATCTGAGCACGGTACACATGTGTCTGGAATTATTGGTGCCGTGCGTGGTAACAATTTAGGTGTTGATGGTATCGCAGATCATGTTGTGATTATGCCAATACGAAGTACTCCCATGGGTGATGAGGCTGATAAAGATGTGGCCAATGGAATTCGCTATGCAGTAGACAACGGTGCCAGAATTATTAATATGAGTTTTGGCAAAGACTATTCTCCTAATAAGCAAACTGTAGATGAAGCAGTTCGGTATGCCAAGAAAAAAGGAGTATTGCTAGTGCATGGTGCAGGAAATGACAACACAAATACCGACCTTTATTATAATTATCCTTCTGCTCTGCTTGAAGATGGAACTGTGGCCTCAAATTGGATTGAGGTAGGAGCCAGCTCGGCGTTCGCCGATGAAAATCTGGCTGCAGATTTTTCAAATTACGGAATGAAATCGGTAGATATTTTTGCTCCCGGAGTCGATATTTATTCAACTTTACCAAAAAACAAATACGATACCCGAAGTGGAACCAGTATGGCAGCACCTGTTGTAACCGGAGTTTCTGCATTGTTATTATCCTATTTTCCTGAATTAACCCCCGAAGAGATCAAAGAAATTATATTGGATTCAGGGGTTATGCATGACATTAGTGTCAAAAAACCTGGTAGTGATGAAAAAGCATCTTTTAAGGAACTCTCTAAAACCGGAAAAATCGTAAATGCCTATGAAGCGGTAAAACTTGCTCTTGAAAAATACACTAGTGTCAAGTCAAACTAAAACCTACGGGTAATCCAATGCATCTTTTGCACCTGGCCGTCGTTAAAAAATAATTCCGTAGCTACGGCTATGCAATGATTTTTTGCCTAAGCCTGGCACAAAATCTACGATTGCCTTACCCGTCATTTCAGTCTTAACTTAACACTAGTAAATAAAGATCGCTTTCATATTCAAAAAATCATATAGTAGTTAAAAGAAAAGACCTGTTAGTAATTCAACACCTGTTATCCCTGTTTTTATGTTTTGCTGGCACAACGTACTACCAGCCAAAACCAAGGCCCAGGGAAAGATTACTATAGTTTTGAAGGGAATAATCCAGATTAGCCTTAAAAACACCATACTGCACTTTTGCCCCAATTGTGGCTTTTACACCATTTGTCTTATTTTTTACACTAATTGGATCTGTAACTATATCTGAAGCAAACGGCCCGTTTTGTATCTGATAAGTCCCCAGTAAATCTGCATCACTTGAGCCAAAATAATACCCAAGACCACCATAAAAATTTAATACTGGTAATTTTGTAGAGACAATTCCCGTAATTAGCCACGAATTAGAATTTAACTCTACCTCCTGCCCCACACCGGTGACACCGGTATCTGCACTTAGATCATAAAAACCCTTTACATTGGTATATCCTAGTAATGCTGCAATTCTAACCGGCCATCTTTTTAAAGGAAAAACCCAATCGGTAAATTCATGTTGAAAAGCAATCCCATACAACTGTATTTCTGCATCTTCTACTGCTTTAATTCTAGGTAAGAACCGCAATTTTATTTCGGTACTTTTTATTAATCCCATAGATCCCTGAATAAAACCGCCTGGGATAGAATTAATTTCGGCATTACCAATTCCGTCGGGTAGAATAACCTCTAATTCTGAAGCTTGCCCCTCATTGATAACTATAGTTATATCGTCCTGATTTATGCCTAAAGCATTGGCAACAACCTGACTGGTCTGGCCATTTCTGAAAGTCAAATCTGTATATTCTGCGACATTTAATACAAAGGATTGTTTCTCTTCTCTTACAAAAGAAAGATTACCAACGATCCCCACCTCAAAGTGCCAAAGTTTCTTTGTTTTTGCAGTATTATACCAACCATTAGACATATTATTTACCAAAGACTCTCCGGAAGAGGCAAAATAATCTTCACTAAATCGTTGGGCATTCTCTATACCAACCTCCAGGATTTGATCGATATCTGTTTGAGAAAAAGTGGCATAACCAAGAAGTAATGCTACCAGCAAAGTTCGTATTTTCATTAGATTTGGGTTTAATAGGCATTGCAATATATAAAAAAACCCACAAATAGTTGATAGCGTGATCATTTCTATCTGTAAGCAACTACAATTTTATCCAAAAACTCTTTAACAACATAAAAAGGGCAATCCAGACCAGATTACCCTTTTTATCATATTAACACTAAGATTGTTATTATTACTTATAATCAAAAATATGAAGATCTTTTGCTTTTGTATAGAAAACTCTTTTTTCTACCTGATCAACATGGTATTGAGGTTTGTTACCCTCAAAAGTAAATTTATCTTTTTCTTCACCTGTATCTTTGCCTACCTGAACCAGGTATTTGGTTTCTGCATCATCTTTGGTAAAGTAAAATGCATAATCTTTGGTATCTGCAGAACCATCATATCTGTTTGGGTTATAAAGAGCAGAGGCCGCCATTTGTGTATAGACTCCAGCTTGATATTGATTCACTCCTTTGTTTGCCTGAGAAAATCCACCTGTGCCCGGGGGTCTTATTCCCGAAACAGTTTCTACAGCTCCAGAGCTGGCTCCCATACCTGCATTATACACCCCTGCAACCTGATAAGCAGCACCTGCAACACTTGCAGCTGCCGATAATGCATTTAATAATTTACGACCAGTCTCTCCTGGTTGTGGATAATACTGTGTTTTTTTAACAACACCGTCTTTACCTACAATTACATATTCCCAGGAACTACTTAAAAAATAATTATCTCCTCTTACTTCCAGTCTATTAAAATCCTTGTGTTTTTTCAGCTCTAGTTTTTGGCTATTGTCTTTATTCCAATTTTTATCAGGATTTAACAAATACAATTTTTTACCATCAAGTACAATTACCGTTTTCTCCTTTTCATCATAAGCGATTCTTGTTTCTTCGTCTACAGCAAACTTCCACACTGCTTTTTTAAGTGCATCTTCATAATAGGCAATTCGGTATGGAGTGGCAATGATACTTCCTTTACTATATCTAAATTCGTCATAGGTATCATCCTCACCAACTTCTGCCAAGAAATCGTTTCCATTAAATTTGGCCTTCTTCCAAACCTTTTTACCATTGTTATCTAATAAAATTTTTCTTGCTCCATAGTACACCATATAGCCTTCGCTTACCTTTTCAACCTCATTGATCCTTCTTTTCTCAAAATCTTTTTTCCAAAGCTTCTCTCCGGTTTTATAGTCATACAAGCTACCTGCTTTTTCGTGCTTTACAAACATTTTTCCATCTACATTCCGGGCAAACATAAACCCTTCATCCAGCTTAAGCGGCTTTTTCCAGGCTTTGCTTCCATCTGCTGTATTAAAAGCAAAGACTTTTTCTCCCAGAGCAACCAATTTATTCATATTCATAGTCATTGTTGCTGCCAACATTGATCCAAGGCCACCTCCTGCAGCTTCTACTGCATATAAGATATCTTTGGAAGGATTAAGATATAATTTTCCTATTTTTTCTTCTTCATTAAGGATTACACTTCCATTTTCACCATTAAGAATCAATAGATTAGATCCCAAAGTACATGCGATGTTGTTATTTTTGTCTACTACAATATTATCTAGTTTGCCTCTTTTTTTAAGTGTTAGCTCTGTGTTCCATTTTGTAGCATTTGATTTTAAAGAAACCAGAAAAACCTTGTTTTTAGTTTTATCCTCTGTAGAACACTGAAATATAAAAGATTCTAATTCTGGAACTATCTGGAATGATTTAATAGCTTTATACCCTTCTTTTTCTTTATCTAATAAAACGGTACCGTCTCTTGTATCGATCAATAAATTGCCTACAATAATATAGGGTGAAAATGGGACCAGTTTATAATTAGGCTCATCAGATTGGATCGCTCCTCCTAAAAGAGATATACGATCGCCTGCTACTTCCCATATTTTAGTTCCTTTTTCTGCATCTATTCCTGCAACTTTTTTATCTGTTAGAATAATTGGAACTGCAGAAAACTCGTGAAAAAATAATTCTTCAATTTTCCCCTCGAAGTTAACCTGCTTATCAGCACTTCGCTGAGCATAAAAGGTTGTGCTGGCAAATAAAAGTGCCAGTAAAAATAATTTAGTTAGATTTAGTTTCATAATTGCCATTAATTTAAAAGGTTATAAAAATTGATATGATAGGGAGATTAGTTCGAAACTGAAAATTTTAATGTCGCGCAAATTTAACATAATAATAAGAATTCACCAATGCATTGGTGAATTCTTATTATTTTACAATATGATATTATGCATCTATATTGGCATATACTGCATTCTTCTCTATGAATTCTCTACGAGGTGGTACCTCATCTCCCATCAGCATAGAGAAAATTCTATCGGCTTCTGTAAGATTATCGATAGTAACCTGGCGCATTGTTCTGAATTCGGGATTCATAGTAGTATCCCATAATTGTTCTGCATTCATCTCTCCAAGACCTTTGTATCGCTGTATTTTGGAACTTTCCCCAAATTCCTTTACAATCTGATCACGTTGATCATCATTCCATGCATATTGCTTCTTGGCTCCTTTTTTGACTAAATAAAGTGGTGGTGCAGCAATATATATATGCCCGGCTTCAATCAATTCTTTCATATAACGGAAAAAGAACGTTAGTATCAATGTAGAAATATGACTTCCATCTACATCGGCATCACACATGATTACCACTTTATGATATCGTAATTTTGAAAGGTTTAATGCTTTACTGTCTTCTTCGGTTCCGATGGTAACTCCTAATGCCGTAAAGATATTTTTGATTTCCTCATTTTCAAAAACCTTATGGTGCATCGCTTTTTCTACATTCAATATCTTACCACGAAGTGGAAGAATTGCCTGAAAAACACGATCACGACCTTGTTTTGCTGTTCCTCCTGCAGAATCTCCCTCTACCAAAAACACTTCACACAATGCAGGATCTTGTTCTGAACAATCGGAAAGCTTACCAGGTAGACCGCCAATACTCATTACCGATTTACGTTGCACCATCTCACGTGCTTTTTTAGCAGCGTGACGTGCCTGGGCCGCCAGAATTACTTTTTGAACAATGGTTTTTGCATCATTAGGATTCTCTTCCAGATAATTTTCCAGCATCTCGGAAACTGCCTGAGATACTGCAGCAGTAACTTCTCTATTTCCTAATTTGGTTTTGGTTTGACCTTCGAATTGCGGTTCCTGAACCTTTACCGAAATAATCGCTGTTAATCCTTCACGAAAATCATCTCCGGCAATCTCAAATTTCAATTTATCCAACATCCCCGAAGCATCTGCATACTTCTTAAGTGTAGCTGTTAAACCTCTTCTAAACCCTGAAAGATGTGTTCCTCCCTCATGGGTGTTGATATTATTCACATAAGAATGCAAATTCTCTGCATAAGAGTCATTATAGATCATGGCCACTTCTACAGGAATATTATTCTTTTCTCCTTCCATAGCAATCACATCTCCTATAATGGCACTACGACTTGTATCCAGGAACCTTACAAATTCTTTCAATCCTTCTTTAGAATGAAAAGTTTCTGAAACATCATTTCCATCATCATCCTGGTGGCGCTTATCTGTTAAGGAAATGGTAATCCCTTTATTAAGATATGCCAATTCTCGCATACGACTCGCCAACGTATCATAATTATACTCCAGCGTTTGCTGAAAAATGGTCGGATCCGGTCTGAAAGTAACGATGGTTCCATTGAAATCGGTATCCCCTGTTGATTTAACCGGATATAACGGTTTTCCTTTTTCATATTCCTGCTCCCATACTTTTCCGTCTTTATGTACAATAGCATGTAAGTGTGCCGATAATGCATTCACACAAGATACTCCTACCCCATGAAGACCCCCGGAAACTTTATAAGAATCTTTATCGAATTTTCCTCCTGCCCCTATTTTGGTCATTACAACCTCGAGAGCAGAAACGCCTTCCTTTTTATGTATATCTACCGGAATACCCCGGCCGTTATCCCGTGTTGTAACAGAATTATCTTCATTGATAGTTACTTCAATAGAATCACAGTGTCCGGCTAGTGCCTCATCAATAGAGTTATCTACAACTTCATATACTAAATGATGTAATCCCCGAGAGCCAACATCACCAATATACATCGAAGGGCGCTTGCGCACATGTTCCATTCCTTCGAGTGCCTGAATATTATCTGCCGAGTAGTTCTTCTTATCCGCTTCTTCGCTCATAAAATCCCTTATTTATTATTTTATTTTTTTGACAACAAACAAAGATAAAAAAACAGCAACATGATCAAAGGATTTAGCAAAGGATCATTTAAAGAGTTATCAACAATTAATCAAGATTACTACCAGAAAAAGAAAAAATGCTCTTAAAAACGATAAAAATAGCCTTAAAATCAATTTAAGATTAAAATAACATTTTTATGACACTTTATAGTTAAAGAAAAAATCTATTAAAAATGAATGGCCTAAAACCTTTTTTAAGAACACAGCCCGGTATCATATTTTCAGCTTTGCCCCCGATCCATTTTTTTCAGAAAAAACGATGTTTCCATTATTAAAGGTTACCCCATCGGCTATATCTTTTTTAAATAACATTGCACCATCGGCATCAATATATTCTAAAAGAGGCGCCAACTGACAAAGAGCTGATATACCTATAGAAGATTCGGTCATACAACCCGCCATGACCTTAAGGTTGTTTTGTTTTGCTTTCTTAATCATACGCAAAGCCGGGGTTATTCCGCCACACTTCATTAATTTAATGTTTATTCCATCAAAAGTATCTACACATTGTATCACATCTTCTTCCCGTTGGCAGCTCTCATCTGCTATGAGAGGTAAAGCCGTATGTTCTTTAACGGTCTTCATTTCTATCCAGTTTGAGGCTTTGAGAGGTTGCTCGATAAACTCAACGCCCAGCTCCTTAATAAAAACCGCATTTTGAATGGTTTCTTCGGCAGTCCATCCACAATTGGCATCCACCCTGAAAACTGCATCGGTGACCTTCCTTAATTCTTGTATTATCTCTAAATCCTTATCTGTTCCCAGTTTGATTTTGTAAATTGGCCAATGAAATTTGGTTATTTTCTTCTTCATAAGCGCTACCGAATCTATTCCAATAGTATAATTGGTCATAGGAAGATGACTGTCAGAATCACTCCAAAATCTTCGCAGCGGCTTATTTTCTTTCTGAGCATACCAATCCCAAAAGGCGCAGTCTATAGCACAAAGCGAAAAGTAATCGTCTTTTAATGGTTCTTTCAACAATTCCCACAATTCAGATGGATGTAATTCCCTTGCTTTAGGAATTATACTTAAAACCTTACTTACCGATGCCTCAAGTTTATCCAACGTACTATTATAATATGGATTTACGGTAGCTTCACCATAACCTGTATAATTGCCACACGAGATCGATACGATAAAGGTTTGTTGATGTGTTACCGTATATCTGGAAATTGTAAATGGATCCTGTAGTGGCAGCGTGAATTTTTGATATTGCAGTTTTAGCATCGCTAAATATAACAAAACCCTGAGAAAGTTTTCTCAGGGTTTTATACCAGTTCTTATTTGAAATTACTGCAAAGAAAATTGAGATATTTTCACTCGACTTCAGAAGCTTCATAGGATTCTTCATGCACATTAGCTACTGCCCTGCCACTTGGATCATTCATATTTTTGAACGCTTCATCCCATTCGAGAGCAATTTTTGTGCTACAAGCAACTGATGGTTCTTGTGGTACACATAGTGCTGCAGCGTCACTCGGGAAATGCCCTTCAAAAATTGAGCGATAGTAAAATTCTTCTTTATTTTGTGGAGTTTGTATCGGAAATCTGAAATGAGCATTCGTTATTTGCTCATCTGTCACTTCTTTTTCAACTACTTTTTTCAGCGTATCAATCCAGCTATACCCAACTCCATCAGAGAACTGCTCTTTTTGTCTCCAGGCTACACTTTCTGGTAAATAGGATTCAAAAGCTTTACGAATAACCCATTTTTCCATTCGCTCGCCATTAATCATCTTATCCTGTGGGTTAATGCGCATAGCTACATCCATAAATTCTTTGTCCAAAAACGGCACACGACCTTCGATTCCCCATGCCGCTAGTGATTTGTTGGCCCGCAAACAGTCATACATATGCAACTTGTCTAATTTACGCACTGTTTCTTCATGGAATTCTTGTGCACTCGGGGCTTTATGAAAGTATAAATACCCTCCAAAAATCTCATCGGCTCCTTCTCCAGACAACACCATTTTTACACCCATTGACTTGATAACTCTTGCCATTAAATACATAGGAGTAGATGCTCTTATCGTAGTGATATCATACGTCTCAAGGTTATAGATTACATCTTTGATAGCATCCAGGCCTTCCTGGATGGTAAATTTGATTTCGTGATGAACAGTGCCAATATGATCTGCAACTTTTTGTGCTGCCTCCAGGTCTGGAGAGCCCTCTAATCCAACAGAAAAAGAGTGCAGTTGTGGCCACCAGGCTTCTTTGGTATCATCAGATTCTATACGTTTATCGGCATATTTTTTGGCAATAGCAGAAGTCACTGAGGAATCCAGACCACCTGATAGTAATACTCCATAGGGGACATCAGACATTAATTGTCTATGAACTGCTGCTTCTAGTGCATCTCTAACCTCATCAATACTTGTTTGGTTTTCCTGTACTGCCATATAATCTGACCAATCTCTGACATACCATTTTTTTGGTGCTCCATCTTTACTGAATAGATAATGACCCGGAGGAAACAACTCTATCTTTGTGCAAACCCCTTCCAGGGCCTTTAATTCTGAAGCTACATAGAAGGTTCCATTCTGATCCCAACCCATATAAAGTGGAATAATGCCCATATGGTCTCTGGCAATAAAATAAGTATCGTTTTCTGAATCATATAAGGCGAAAGCAAAAATACCATTCAACTCATCGATAAAATCAACCCCTTTCTCCTGATACAATGCCAAAATTATTTCACAATCAGATTCTGTCTGAAAATTATAGTTTCCTTCAAATTGTTTACGAAGCTCCCGATGATTATATATTTCGCCATTGGCAGCCAAAACAAACCTTTTATCCTGGCTAAACAGGGGTTGTTTTCCCGAAACCGGATCTACAATAGCTAATCGCTCATGTGCCAGTATTGCATTTTTGTTTGCATAAATCCCACTCCAATCGGGACCCCTATGACGGATTTTTTTGGACATTTCCAATAACTGAGGCCTTAACACCTCCGAATCTTGCTTTACATCAAAAGCACAAACAATTCCACACATATTCTTCTTTTTCTGTTAATTGAGACATCAAAGATTCGTTTATAGTTACAAAATTAAAACAATAAATTGAGTATAGCTTTCATATTTAAACATTATACAGATAATACATTATAAACAGAAACTCGCATTACTTTATAAGGTAACTTGCACTATCAGATTGTTATTTGGAACTTTTAACAGAATTTATAGATACGATTAACATTTAACTTGTAAGTTCCCCTATAACTTTACGTCAGTTATAGAAATTAAAAATCACAATTATGAAAAAATCACTCTTTTTCGTTGCCATTATGTTATTAGGCACATTATCAACTGTAAATGCTCAAAAATTTGCAGGATTGCAAAAAAGTCCAACAGACATTGCTTATGCAAAAGCAGATAGAAATGCCAAACCGGCTATTAAAGTTATTTATAGTCGTCCACAGAAAAAAGACAGAAAGATTTTCGGAAACCTTGTAAATTATGATAAAGTATGGAGAACAGGGGCAGATGAAGCTACCGAAATCAAATTCATGCAGGATGTAAAAATGGGAGATCAAACTATTAAAGCTGGTACATATTCATTATTTACTATTCCTGGTGAAAAAGAATGGACTATTATTATTAATTCTGATTTGGATAGTTGGGGAGCATATTCGTATGATAAAGGAAAAGATGTAGCCAGAATAAAAGTGCCTGCTGCATCGGGAGAAGCTCTCGAAGTATTCTCAATCGCTTTCAAAAAAGTAGATAAAGGTTACCATATGGTTATGGGCTGGGATACTGCTCGTGTTGAAGTTCCGTTTTATATGTAATCACATATTTTTTTTAATGAAAACTTCAAATGAGTTCTAATTAAAAAATAAACCCGGTGAAAAAATCACCGGGTTTATTTTTTAAACTTATTTTGCCCCAAAATAAGTGATTGTGATTATTCCTATAAAAGGAATAACATAAATCTTATTTACCTGCTCATTGCGCGACTTGACGCTCCAGGTAGTTCTTTCAGAAATTCCATTACAATTCTAAAAGTTAATCTGAATTTTGTGTAAAATAACCCCATATGTTTTTTTTAAAATTAATACAAATATAACATCCTAATAACGTGATGTCAATAGTTCATTATACATTTTAGATATAATTTAAGATTTAATCGACCACATGCATAAAAATCTCAATTTAAGGTAATTTCCTTTTCACATTTTATTCTTTTTTACCAGACAAACGGTGTAATTTCCCCAAATCATGTAATTAATACATAAAATATAATTTTTTGATCCCCCCTTTATATTATATCGCAGTGTTTTTTCAGCATATTGCAGATATACCTATCTGTGGATAGCATGGCTGCAAGCCGATGGTAACTGTCTTAAAAAATTTCTCAATGCTTTCACATCAATTACCAAAATACCGTAAAATAATTTCATAACCACTTGAATTTTAAATTGTTAAACAAAGATACTGCACATTCTTTCTTGCCTGGAAAAAATTAACAGTTTAAAAACAAAATTTTAGATATAAAACATCCTTACAACGTCATATAACAAAAAGCTACTTTCTTTCTGTTAAATTTTGAAGAAATACCTTACATTAACAAGCATTGATTCAGGGGTTTTCTCCCCCTTTTCTAATAATCTGTATCATTAAAATGACTTCAAATCTTGTAAAACACAAAGTACTTTCAAAACTAACAACATTCTAATTGGATAATTTTAATTCCCCTATATCTTAATTCAAAAAAAAAGAGACCTAACACCATTTGGGGGTTTGGTCTCTGAATTCTTTAAATAAGTTTGGAATAAATATACCTAAATAAATTTAAGTAATCAAGTAAAATACCATAAAAAAAATAAGGGTTTTCAACAACTTTATTAACCGATGTTTTTGAAGAAAAACAGTATTGTTCTTTAGGGAATATTGAGATACTTATGAGTTTGAAGTGAAACCTTCCACTTGGGGTTTTTCATCACATAATCTACGATAAGCGGTATCATTCTTTCCCTCACACTCCATTCTGGTTGGAGGTATAAAATACAATGATCTGAGACTTTGGCAGCCTGCGATTCTGCAAAAGCGAAATCACTTTTATTAAAAATGATGCATTTTAATTCATCTGCCTGTTCATAAATCTCTTCTTTTGGAAGCATTACTTTCTTGGGAGAAAGACAAATCCAGTCCCATTCACCGGTTAAGGGATATGCTCCTGATGTCTCAATATGAGTTTTAGCACCACTACGTTTCAAACCCTGCGTTAACAGTGTCATATCCCAGGTAAGAGGTTCTCCTCCCGTAACAACTACCACATCACTGTATTGTAAAGCATTTTTTACAATAAAATCTGTATCTGTTGGCGGATGCAGATCTGCATTCCAGCTCTCTTTCACATCACACCAATGACACCCCACATCACACCCTCCTATTCTCACAAAATAAGCAGCTGTTCCTTTATGATACCCTTCTCCCTGAATGGTATAAAATTCTTCCATAAGAGGAAGCATTTTACCCTCATCTACTAATTCCTGAATACTTTCTTGCATAAGGCTGCAAAGGTAAATAATATTACATTACGAATTCAGGATCCTGATCTACGATTTTAGGAGATATTGTTGATGAATATTATCAAATCTCATTTAGATTTAACCGCAATACATTCAATCTCTATCCTGGCACCTACTGCCAAACCACTGGCTGCAAAGGTAGTTCTTGCAGGTTTCTGTGGAAAATAAGTGGTATATACCTTGTTAAAGGCCGAAAAATCCTCAATATCTTCCAATATCACTGTACACTTTACCACATGATCCATCTGCATCCCATGTTGTGCTAAAACAGCTTTGATGTTTTCTAATGTCTGCTTTGTTTCAGCTTGAATTCCTCCTTCAACCAATTTTCTGGTAGTATGATCCATTCCTACCTGACCCGATAAAAAATACATATCCCCTACCTGAACCGCATCAGAATAAGGAGCTCTCGATTTTTTAGGCTCATGAGTCTTATGAAAAATCACATCATCTGTTATTACTTGAGATTGGATGCTATGATGTATTACAAGTGTAAAAACACAAATAATGATAGCTACTTTGTTCATAACCGTACTATATTTAATTATTACTTAGCATTAAAAATAGCGTATAATTTCTATAGAAAAGTTAAGATGCCTATTTTTATCAAAAAATCAAATCAACTATGAGCGATAATCAGGCCTTTTTTGATCATATTACCAAAGGATATACTACAAAAGGAGACTTTCTCACCCTGGGAGCAGCTATGTATCAAGGAGAAACCGTAACCAATGCACATGTGAAGGTACCACTAAAAACATTAAACCGCCATGGATTAATTGCGGGAGCTACCGGTACCGGAAAAACCAAAACTTTGCAGGTTATTGCCGAAAACCTGAGTGAACAGGGAATCCCGGTGCTCTTGATGGACATAAAAGGAGATTTAAGCGGCCTTGCAGCTGCTAGTCCGGGTCATCCTAAAATTGATGAACGCCATGAAAAAATTGGTATTCCTTTTGAAGCCAAAGACTTTCCGGTAGAGATGCTAACCCTTTCTGAACAAAACGGTGTACGGCTACGAGCCACAGTGAGCGAATTTGGGCCTGTATTATTCTCCAGAATCCTGGACGTTACCGAAACACAAGCAGGAATTATTTCAATTATCTTTAAATATTGTGATGATAACAAATTACCATTACTGGATTTGAAAGACCTGAAAAAAGTATTACAATTTGCCACCCAGGAAGGCAAGAAAGAACTTGAAAAAGACTATGGTCGTATTTCGACCGCATCAACAGGTTCCATTTTACGCAAAATTGTAGAACTGGAACAACAGGGAGCCGAGTTATTTTTTGGTGAAAAATCTTTTGAAGTTCAGGATTTATGTCGAATCGACGAAAATGGCAGGGGAATCATCAACATTATAAGATTAACCGATATACAAGATCGGCCTAAGTTATTCTCTACTTTTATGTTGAGCTTGCTAGCCGAAATTTATGGTACTTTCCCAGAACAGGGAGATAGCGGAAGACCCGAATTGATTATCTTTCTGGATGAAGCACATTTAATTTTTAAAGAAGCATCGAATGCATTGATGGATCAAATTGAAAGTATTGTTAAACTGATACGGTCTAAAGGTGTAGGTCTCTATTTTGTAACCCAAAACCCAACAGATGTGCCAGAAGGAGTATTAAGTCAACTCGGATTAAAAGTGCAGCATGCATTAAGGGCGTTTACAGCCAAAGACCGAAAAGCAATTAAACTTACTGCAGAAAACTATCCGGATTCGGCATATTATGACACCAAAGAAATACTAACTTCTCTCGGGATTGGTGAAGCCCTGGTATCTGCACTTGATGAAAAAGGGCGCCCTACGCCCCTGGCAGCTACGATGCTGAGAGCACCTATGAGCAGAATGGACGTATTAACAGATAACGAGCTAAAAGAACTGCTTAAAAAATCGAAACTTATTTCAAAATATAATGAAGATATAGACCGGGAAAGTGCCTACGAACTCCTCAATGAAAAAATAGAAAAAGCTCAGGCCGAAGAAGCCAAAGCTGCCGCTAAGAAAGAAAGAGAAAAACTAAGCAAAAGCTCTTCCAGTTCACGTTCGGGAAGCAGAAGAAGCAGTGCCACCGAAAAAGCTGTGATAAAAGTATTAACCAGTGCAACTTTTATTAGAGGTGCCTTGGGAGTTCTTAATAAGTTATTAAAATAATTTACGTTATAGTTTATAGATTATTTAATTAACAGGAAATATGATAAAAAGAATTTTTCAAGCCCTTCTCTTCACACTAATTACTTTTAGTTGTCAAAAAGAGCAAAAACAAGATCCTTTTGAAATAACCCCCAACAGGATTGGGTTCTTAACCAATGAAACTAAAATTAGCCAATTGGATTCTATTTTTGCTATGGATTCGATTGCCAAACTAATTCCAAGCGGTACATCATTTAACAGTACTACCGAATTTGAAATCTATGAGAAAGGAGGAAATAAGCTTCTTGTTTTAGAAGCCGGAAAAGAATCTGATCCAACGGCTACTATAGAGAATATTCAGGTAATTGACCCCAGATATAAAACTCCTTCTGGCATATCCTCTAAAAGTATGTTTAAAGATATCAAAGACCATTATACGATCTCAAAAATCAATAATACTTTAAGTACAGCCGTGGTCTTTGTTGATAGTATCCAGGCTTATTTTACCATAGATAAAAAACAATTACCTGGTGAATTTCAAAATACTACAGATACAAAAATCAAAGCTTCAGATATCCCTGATTCTGCAAAAATCAAGCATTTCTGGATACGTTGGGATGCAAATGAGTAGGTAATAAACAGCTTATGTAATCTGCTATTGGTAGGCAGTAATAATTTGTATTAAGATTGCCAGCGATGTTTTATATTTTTATAATTATGACTATGACAAAAAAATACATCATTCAAAATGCTCCGTTTATAGTTCCAACTACCGATGGAAAGCTCATCGAAGAGCATTTTGGTAAAGCCTCGGATGGAAATTCGCAAATCAGCATCGCTCATATGATCGCCCCACCACATTGGAGTGAACCCTTTCAAACTCCCGAATTTGATGAATATACCTATATTATACGTGGAAAAAAACAGTTTACTATTGAAGATGAGAAAATCATTTTGAAATCGGGCCAGTCTATAAAAGTCAAAAAAAACACCAGAATTCAATATGCAAATCCTTTTGATGAAGCATGTGAATATCTTGCCATTTGTCTTCCTGCATTTTCTGTGGAGGCAGTACATCGCGAAGATAAATGAGAGAAAAATTTCAAAAATACTTACCTCTTATTATTGGAAAACAGCTCCAATTCTTATTCTTTTTTTCCCGAAAGAAAGCACTTGCTAAAGCATACATTCTTTTTTGTACCCCAAGAAAAGGAAGGATATTACCCGAACAAGAATATTTTCTGGAAGAAGCCGAAGATGAAATTATTCTTATCGATGATGCGCAGATCCAAACCTATCGATGGCCAAATATGGGTGAAACTATTCTAATGGTACATGGATGGGAAAGCAATACACATCGCTGGAGGACTTTAATTCAAAAATTACACGAAAAGAATTTTAATGTTGTTGCATTTGATGCACCGGCACATGGTAATTCTTCAGGGAAAATTTTAAATGTTCCGTTATACACAAAATGCCTGCAAAAAATTGTTGAATTATACCGCCCCAATCACATTTTAGGGCATTCTGTTGGAGGTACAGCTACTATATTTCATCAATACACATATCCCAATCAGGAAATAGAAAAACTAATTATTTTGGCTCCTCCTTCAGAATTGTCAAGGATTATGAAAGGGTATCAGGAGATATTAAAACTCTCCCCAAAGTTTATGAACGCTTTGAATCAGCATTTTAAGGATAAACACGGTTTTTATTTTGAAGAGTTTTCGGCGGCTCTTTTTGCTAAAAAACTTACTAAAAAAGGCTTATTGATTCATGATAAACATGATGATGTTGCTCCACATACAGAAGCAGAAGATATTAGTAAAAACTGGAATGATGTTCAATTTATCACTACAGAAGATTTTGGCCACTCTTTATTTTTTGACGAAGTTGATGATATGATTCTTGACTTTTTGAAAGATTAAGAGTCAACACTATATCGAAATGACCATCTTTTTATAACTCCCCCCTACACTAAAAACCCCAGTTAGCAAATTTTAACCTTACATGATCTATATGTTAATTTCAAAAATATGGGGTTAATAAAGCCACTTCTTCTTAATAAAAAAAGTGTTTTCACAGCAAAAAAGAGTACTTCACTCATTTACAAGTGCAGTTCACTCATTATAGTTTCCTCAAAAGGTATCCAAAACATAGATTTATGACAAACTAAAGTTATAAAAACATGAAAAATAAAATTTACGTTCTGCTATTATTAATAAGTTCTATTGCTTCTGCTCAGATAAGAGGAAATGCTGGAACTATTTCCAGACAAAACATTATGGCTGTGGCAGATTTAGAAAAACCTGCTCTTTACGGAAACGAAATACAACAATTCAGGCATCAAAATTTAGTACCCAACCCAATACTAACAATAGATGTTAAAGTCTTAAGCAATATTGTTGCAGATTCTTATACCGCCATTTTTAATATCATACAAATCGGAAAAACATCTGAAGAAACCAATACACTAATGAATGAGAGGGTGGCAAAGGTAAAAAACGAATTACACGCCAAAGGTATTTTGGAAGAAGACATCATTATCGATGTAATATCATTTGTTCCTGTGTATGAAACTGTAGTAGAAAAAAAACTGTTTAGCAAAAAATACAACGAAGTGCCCAAAGGTTTTGAATTACAGCAAAATATTCATGTAAAATTCACTAAAGTAAATCAGTTTCAGGAAATACTCTCTGCCTGTGCAAATAATGAGGTATACAACCTGGTAAAAGTAGATTATTTTATCAACGATATACAAGCAGTATATAGACAACTACGTGTAGAAATATTAAAAATCCTAAAAGAAAAACAACAATTATATGCCGATTTAGGTTTTGACCTAGCATCATATCATCCAACAGTTGCAGATACTAAATACTGTTACTTTCCAGAAGAGTTTTACAAAAATTACCAGGCTTTTAACAGCACTTCTTTAGAAGCGCTTAGCAAAAAACAAGGGGTTGTAACAGCAAAAAAACAAATTTCTTATTATTATGATCCTATTTCCTATAAAGATTATGATATGGTTATAAATGCCGCTATAGTAGAACCCGTTGTGCAAACAGGACTGGAAATAAAACTACAATACATCCCAAAACCAAAAGAACTAAAACCCGGTGAAAAAGAAATTACAAAACCCAGGTACTTTTTAATATCACCAAATGGAGACATCGATATTAAGGAATTAAAACCTGGTGAATAACTTATAAATGGATTCTTATTTGAAATAATATCGAATCGATATAAAAAACCTGGTTAGATTGATTTTTGAAAGTTATGTTGGGTTCCTACCTGGTAAAAATGGGTTCCTACACGTTATGTTGGGCTCCTACCTGGTAAAAGTGGGGTCCTACGCGTTATTTTGGGCTCCTACCCGGTAAAAATGGGTTCCTACCTGTTATTTTGGGTTCCTACCCGGTAGAAATGGGTTCCTACCATATAAAAGTGGGTTCCTACGCGTTATTTTGGGTTCTAGGGTGGTAGGATAGGTTCCAGAATGTTATTTTTGTTATCATAAAAATCTATCTTTGCATACTATTTTATTTTATGCCTGAAAAAACATTCACCAGACTTAATAAATACCTAAGTGAAGTTGGGTATTGCTCACGTCGTGAAGCTGATAAATTAATTGATCAGGGGCGTGTGACTATTAATGGACAAGTACCCGAAATGGGTACCAAAGTCGCTCCTGAAGATGTAGTGCGTGTTGATGGAGAATTGATTAATGAACCTAAAGAAAAGCATGTCTATCTTGCCTTCAATAAACCTGTAGGGATTGTTTGCACCACAGCACAAAACGAAAAAGATAACATTATTGACTATATAAATTATCCAAAACGTATTTTTCCCATCGGACGATTAGACAAACCAAGTGAAGGACTTATTTTTTTGACCAGTGACGGCAACATTGTCAATAAGATTCTTCGTGCCAGAAATAACCACGAAAAAGAATATGTAGTCACCGTAAATAAACTTATTAGCCCATTATTTATAAAACGAATGAGTAATGGTATTCCTATTCTGGATACCATCACCCGAAAATGCGAAGTAGAACAAATTAGTAAATATACTTTTAGGATTGTGCTCACTCAGGGATTAAATCGTCAGATTAGAAGAATGTGTGAGTATCTGGGATATGAGGTAGTACAACTGAAGCGCATACGGATTATGAATGTGACCCTTGATGTCCCTGTTGGTAAATGGCGGTATCTCACAGAAGAAGAATTGAAAGTCATCAACGCTGATGTTAATGATTCTAGTAAAACAGAAGAAGCTTCGGTCATAAAAGAGTCTAAACCAAAACGACCAAATGCTAGTTCTAAAAATACTTCCTCTAAAAGAGAAATACCAAAATCAAAAAATAAAAAACGTAGAGATCACAGAAGATAAGTACCGTTGTTAATTAAATCCCAATTTTCTATACCTCCGGTTTACTCCTTCTTTCAAAATAAGTAAATTACCTACTCATTAATTCTTAATACAATGATACGGTTAGTCTTTGCTTTATTCTTTTTGATAAATATGACAACTATAGCTCAAGGTGAATATGAACCTTCGGCAGCATATCCTTTTGGGCAGCCTAATCCCGATGCGCCAAAAGAAATTCTTGATTACCAACCTTTAATAGGTATCTGTGATTGTATATCTAAAAGACGTAATAAAGATCAAACCTGGGCAGAACCAAACACAATGACCTGGGAGTTTAAGTATATCATGAACGGGATGGGTGTTCAGGATCAAACCATTAAAGCAGACGGAAAAAATGGTGGCAGTATTAGACAATTTATTGCAGATAGCAGCAAATGGTATGTACATTACTACTCATCAGCCACACCTACAACCGTTCTATCTGCCTGGGAAGGAAATAAAAAGGGTGATAAAATTATTTTATATCGCAAGCAAAAAGCACCCAACGGAATGGATGGATTCTATAAGATCAACTTTTATGATATTAATGATTCGGGTTTTAAATGGCTGGGAGAATGGGTAGATGCTAATGAAACTATTTCTTTCCCCACTTGGAAAATTGAATGTACTAAAAGGAAAAATACTCAGAAATTATCTGATGAAGAACAGATAAGAGCCGCTGCCAAAGCATTCTCTGCATTCTACATCAACAAAGATTATGAAGGATTGGCCAGATCATATACCGACAATGCAAAGATTTTTCCATCCAACGCCCCAATTATAGCAGGATATGAAGCTATCAAAAAAAGATGGTCTGGATCTGCAGGGTACACACCAATAACACATGAAATTATTCCTGAAGAAATTGTGATCCTTGGTGATACTGCTCACGATTATGGTATATATAGAGGCAAAAACAAAAATGATGATGGAACCGAAATGACCTATAAAGGAAAGTATGTTGTTATCTGGAAGAAAATTGATAATCGGTGGAAGATGTACCTGGATATCTGGAATAGGATAAAAGATTAAGGTTATTTTGGTTTTAAAACAATACGCTCATAAATTTTGATAATACAATGAATTCTCTTTCTCCTTTCCATTTAGCTATTCCTGTACATGACCTGGATAGTGCAAGAAGTTTTTATAATAACATCCTAGAGCTCGAAGAAGGCCGTAGCAGTGATCATTGGGTTGATTTTAATTTCTTCGGGCATCAACTGGTCATTCATTACAAACCAAAATCCAACACCCAAGACCAACATACCAACCCCGTAGACGGTAAAGATGTGCCTGTACCTCATTTTGGGGTCATTTTAGCCTGGGAAATATGGAAAGATTTAGCAGATAAACTTTCTGAAAAAAATATTGAATTTGCCATAGCACCCTATATCCGATTTAAAGGAGAAGTGGGCGAGCAAGCCACCATGTTTTTTTATGACCCATGTGGTAATGCACTGGAATTCAAATCTTTTAAAAATATGTCTCAGATTTTTGAGAAATAACTTCAAAAACATACGTAATCCACTTAAAAAATGAATAATTCACAGTGTTTTAACATAAAATTGTGAATGTTTATACTTTTTTATTATCTTGAAACTCATTCTGAACATTAAAAGTGTCTTAAACAAGTTTAAATGCCCACAATTTTATGAAAAATATTGGATTACTATCTATAGTTTTCCTTTTGCTAGCTGCAAGCTGTGGTGTACCACAGGCAGACTTTGATAAGCTGAAGGAAGAAAACGAAAAGCTAAAAAAAGAAATTGCAGAATGTGAACTGACCCCTGCTCAAATTCTTGAACAGGCCAAAGAGTATTATGATGCTTTGGATTATGCAAAAAGTAGAGATAAGCTTAAAGTATTATTAAAAAAATATCCAAATTCGAATGAAGGCAAAAAGGCAAAAAACTTGCTAAGACAGGTAGAAGAAGATATGTTAGGAAATGTAAAGAAGCAGGATAAAAAAGAAACTAGTGAAGAGGAAGAAAATGATGAAGGGGAAGAGCACTACGAAAGGAATAAAAAGGCGCTAGCCAAAATGAAAAAAAAATACGATCTTAATAATGATGTCACCTGGTACACTGATAAATCTTCCGAAAAATTCAAAAACATCAACAATTCCATACAGATATATGTAGGTAAAAAAGAAGATCGTAAGCCCTGGATAGGATTATCAATAAACCATTTTACCAAAAAAAACTGGTTATTTATCAAGCAATTTGTGATCACTGCAGATGGTAAAGTTTTTACCTTGGAAGAAAAAAAGCCGGGAGAATTTAATGCTAAAGAAGAATCTGGCGGAAAAAGAGAGTGGTTAGATCGGGTAATGAAAAAAGAAGATCTACCCATGATCAAAAAAATTGCAAAAAGTAAAAATGCAAAAATAAAACTCGTTGGAAAAGAAAAAACAAGTGAAAGAAAGATCACCTCGGTAGAAAAAAAGGCGTTCCAGAATGTGCTTAACGCATATGAAGCACTAGGTGGAGCTATAAAATAAATACGGTGCATTTCAGGCTGTCATTGAATACAATGACAGCTTTTTTGCTTAGACAATCGTTAAAAAACAACAATTGTGATTATAAGTACAAAATAGTTAAAGAATTATAAAAAATTCTTGTTATATTCTGCCACTATATATTTTGCAAAAAAAAGTAATGGATTTTACAAACCCCCTAGTCTATGGAGTACCCTGCTTCTTAGCACTAATTTTATTAGAACTTACCTACAGCAAAGCTCATGGCCACAAAGATCTTTACAATTGGAAAGATCTTTCTGCCAGTTTAACAATGGGTGTTGGCTCTGCTTTATTGGCTCCTTTGATCAAAACAATTTCTGCCATTGTTATCTTTAATTATGTGTATGAAATCTTTAATCCCGAAATCAACGGTATTCGCACCAATATCATGGGATGGGAATCTTTTGGGTATGCCTGGTATGTATGGCTAGCCTGTCAATTATTAGACGATTTTACCTATTATTGGTTTCACAGACAAAATCATATGGTAAGAGCCCTCTGGGCAGCACATATCGTTCACCATTCCTCAGATAATTTTAATTTGGGTACTGCTGTTCGTAATGGATGGTTCACCATCCTCTACAAACCTTTATTCTATATGTGGTTGCCGGCTATAGGATTTCCTCCCGAAATGGTTGTTGTTTGTTTGGGCATCGAAGCATTATGGCAATTTCAGTTGCATTCTGTTTACATCCCAAAGATGGGTTTTCTAGAAAAAATCTTTAATACCCACACTATGCACCAGGTGCACCATGCAAAAAATGTAGAGTATATGGATAAAAATCATGGCGGATTTCTTAATATATTTGATAAAATATTCGGCACCTGGAAAGAACTGGATGATAACGTAAAGGTGCGGTATGGTGTAACACATGCTCCAGAATCCTATAATCCCTGGGTAATTCTAACACATGAATATAAAGATATCTGGAACGATACCAAAAAATCCAAAAACTGGTATCATAAATTTATGTATATTTTTGGTCCCCCGGGTTGGAGTCATGATGGAAGTACATTAACCGTAAAGCAAATGCAACGAGAACTCGAACTCAAGAAAAAAGAACCTGTTCAAACGCCTGTTTTTAATCGTGTAAAAGCAAGTTAAGCCATGAATTATGAGAAAATTATAGGCCAGCAACACCAATTTTTTAATACCAATGCGACCAGGGATATTTCTTTCAGAAAGAAAGAACTGAAACGCCTAAAAAGCATTTTACAACAAAATGAAGCCTTGTTGTACAGCTCGATATATAAGGATTTTAAAAAGTCTGAATTCGAAACATACATTACAGAGCTGTCTATAATTTATCATGAAATTGATTTGGCCCTGGCAAAAATCAAAAAATGGTCCGGGAAGAAAAGAGCTTCTATTAGCCTAACCAATCTGCCGGGAAAAAGTTATATTATCCCAGAACCCTATGGCACAGTGCTGGTCATCGGAGCCTGGAATTATCCTTATCAATTATCGATTTGCCCTGCAATAGCGGCTATTGCAGCTGGTTGCACCGTTATTCTGAAACCCAGTGAGATTCCTTCGCATACCTCAGAGATTATGGCGAAGCTGATTAACGAAAATTTTGATCCTGGGTTTTTTAGAGTGATTGAAGGTGGAGTAAAAGAGACAACAGCATTATTGGCTGTTAAATTTGATAAAATATTCTTCACCGGAAGCGTTCCGGTAGGAAAAATCATATATCAGGCTGCGGCAAAACACTTGACCCCGGTAACACTCGAATTAGGAGGAAAAAGCCCGGCCATTATTACCAAGGATGTAAACATCAATCTGACGGCAAAAAGATTGGTTTGGGCCAAATTTTTGAATGCGGGTCAAACGTGTATCGCTCCAGATTATGTTTTAGTAGAATCAAGTATAAAAGATCAGCTTTTATCTTCAATAAAACACCATATTGACAAAGCAGACTATGCTGTAGAAAATCAAAATTATCCTCAGATCATTAATGAGCAGAATTATGACCGGCTTACCAATTTTATTGAGGCCGATAAAGTATATCTGGGTGGTACCGGTAACAAAGATGAAAGAATTATCGCTCCTACCGTTCTTAAAGACATTGAATTATCTGACAAGGTAATGCAGGACGAGATCTTTGGGCCGATATTACCTGTGCTGTCGTTTGAAACTATTGAGGAAGCTATCGAAAAGGTAAAAACACTATCAAAACCTTTATCCTGCTATATTTTTACAAGAAGTAAATCATTAAAAAATAAAATGCTAAAAGAAATTTCTTTTGGCGGGGGTGCAGTGAATGATGCAGTAATGCATTTTACCGAACAAACGCTTCCTTTTGGAGGTGTTGGGGATAGCGGTATTGGCAACTATCACGGAAAATATGGTTTTGAAACATTTTCTCATTATAAAAGTGTACTACAAAAACCATTTTGGATAGAACCAAATCTAAAATACTCTCCTTACAGTGCTACCAAATTAAAATGGTTAAAACGTATTATTGGGTAAAACACCAGAAAAATACATATATAGCCAGGCAAGCACTTAGGTTGACTTTCATAAAAGCACAGAAGTATCCGGAAGTTTATTAAAAAATGAAGAGAGAACGACGCTTTAAAAACCTAAAATACTAACGGTCAAGACCTGACAGGTTTTCGAAACCTATCAGGTCTGATTTCGTGATAAAAAGATATTTTCCAAAGATCCACCTGAACATTACTGATACATTAATGGGTTACGGAGATTTCATCAATGTTTTAGAAAACTTTCGGATGCTAGTGATAAAAGCATAAGATTACATCTGCATTTCTTCAAAATCCAAAAACTTAATTATTTTTAAAAATTAAGTTAAACATAAATAATAGCATAGAAACAATTCTAAAAAAAGCATATATTAAGGATTGAAATAGTAATGTATATTTTTAAAACAGCTATTTTGAATAAATTCATTTTTCAATTGAATTTCATATCTGTGTAAAGTGTACATCAACAAAACTCGAATATTCACTTTTAAAACCTAAAATCATGAAAAATTTTGAACAATTAAATTATCGCAGATTAGAGCGTAAAGAAGCTAGTAAAATTATCGGAGGGGCAAATCCTTGTACCGTTATTAGAGCTAATTGTGAAAAGAAATGTGGAAATGATTATGATTGGTGTTTCCATACCTGTGTTAGTGATGCCGGATGTCCTGTATAGGAATATACAGTATTAAATAATGTTGTATTATTATAAAAAGATAGAATCCATAATCGTAAAAGGTTGTGGATTTTTTTATGTTTTTTGATTCCTAACGCTGTAGTTTGTACTTTTCTGCTTCCAAAAGCTCAAGAATATATCGCTCTGTTTCTTCTGTATCCCAGATGTTTTCGATATTATCCATTTGCATTACTTTATTCATAATAGCAGCTTGCTGGTCTCCGGTTTTCAGAGCTTCAGCATAAGGTCTGTGGCTAAATGTTACTCTGGAGTACAGAGGCACCCATTTATCTGGGTGTTTTTCAGAAAATCGCTTTTCTATCTTCTTTTGCAACAAAAAACCGGGATCTGCCGTCTTGCTGCTCATTTCTATAAAATTGCGGTATGAAAGCTCTGCAATAGCATCTGCATTGGGTTTACGAGACTTCTGATACATTTCAAAAATAACCTGCCAATCTTGATCTCCATGAGTTTCTATAAGTTCATCCAACACAGAAATATCTTCAAAACCGGCATTCATGCCCTGCCCGTAAAAAGGAACAATCGCATGTGCAGAATCTCCCACCAGGGCTACTTTGTCCCAATAAGTCCAGGGATAACACCTCATCGTTACTAAAGCACTTGTAGGATTATCTTTGAAATCTTTAAGTAATGTGGGCATTAGCGCTATAGTATCAGGAAAATGTTTTTCCCAAAAGGACATAACATCAGCATCATTGGTAAGTTGTTCAAAAGAATTTTCACCTTCATGCGGCATAAATAAGGTACAGGTAAAGCTACCATCAAGATTGGGTAAGGCAATAAGCATAAACTTTCCGCGGGGCCATATATGTAACGAATTTTTATCCAATCTATGGGTCCCATCTGTGTTAGGAGGAATCCCTAGCTCCTTATATCCTGTGTCCAAGAATTTTTGAGAATAATTAAACCTGCTCCGCCGCTGCATTTTGTGCCGTATCCTCGAAAAAGCTCCGTCGCACCCAAAAATCATATCATATTGATACTCCTTCCATTCACTTTTTTCAGTCTCTCCTGTATACAGCTTGGCTTCGGGTAAATTGATATCCCAGACCTTTTCATTAAATCTAAAAACTACTCCGGCTTCTTCAGCCAGGGTAATCATCTTCCTATTTAAAATTCCTCTGGGAATAGAATAAATGGCTTCGCCATCTTTACCATAATATTGATGATATACAGGCTCGTCTGGGATATGCATGGTACGCTTATACATAGGAATTGCAAGTTCTCTCACGGCATCACCAATATGAATCTGATCCAGGGTTTTCCACCCACGTACAGACATCGCCAGGTTGATAGAGCGGCCACTAAACTGCACTTTTCTAATATCAGGTCTTCTATCAAAGACAGTAACCTTATAATGGCGTTTTCTTAAATAAAGAGCTAACAGCGAACCCACCAGTCCACTCCCTACAATCGCTATATTCTTTGTTTGCATATATCAATATAATTCACAACCCATTGAAATGTTATATAGAACCCCATGAAGATTCGAGTTTTAATGTTCCAAAGGGTGAGCTGCAACTTTCAGGAAGAGCATATGCAAACATTAAAACCTTCTGTAAATGTAACAAATATTGGCGAATTATCCTTTTATTGCCTTGATTGCAAACAGTAGAGGATACAATGTGTCTTTAGTCTCAAACATTCCTTTCTCTTTTTCGATCAAACCGGGAAAAATTTCATAAGGAGAGGCATCATATTCTCTTGCATATTCGATAGTTAATCCAGCTTCAGAAAGAGAGGATATTACTTCAGCCAATCCATGGTTCCATCCAAATTCTTTACTTATCATAGAGGATTCGGGATCGGCATAGGTGCCTTTATATTCCTCATAAATAACCTCTTTTTGATGATACCCGTATTTGATTATGGGTTTATCATCCAGGTAATCAAACATCCAGACGATAGGATGAAATTCTACTATATAAAACGTTCCGCCCGGTTTTAATCGTTCTGCGATCATGTTGCCCCACGGTTTCAGATCCGGCAACCAGCCAATCACTCCGTAACTAGTAAATACAATATCAAATTGATCTTTTATATGTACTGAAGTGTCCAGCACATTGCAACAAACAAATGTTGCATCCAATCCCAGTTCGGTATTTAAATCTCTAGCGAGTTCAATCGCTTTCTCAGAGATATCCACTCCGGTACATTGGGCTCCCATCCTACTCCAGCTCAACGTATCCTGCCCAAAATGACATTGTAAATGTAATAGTGATTTACCCGAAACATCACCCAGAGCATCCAATTCATAATGCTTTAACGAGGTCTCCCCTTTTTTAAAAGCTTCTAAATTATAAAAATCACTTGTTGCATGAATCCCTACCTTTTTATCCCACGTTTTCTTATTGGTTTCAAAATATTTGTGAAATTTTTTAGACATATTATTCTTTGATTACTTGGTTTTGAATAGATACGCTGCTAATTTAATCAACTGTAATACAGCTTACAAATTTGGTAGTTTATAATATTCTTTTCTAAATAGTGTCTGGTCGGAAATATATCACTGTCTATTTCCGATCAGACACTAAATAAATTGACTATGAAGTGATTTTATAAAAACCTTAAGAATTGTAGTATTTCTATGTATTGCAAAGAGCATTTTTATTGTCTAATTTTAGAAAATGAAAATCACCACACAAGATCTCAGAGCGATTCCGGATTTTATCAATGTCCCGGATGAGCAGCTGCAATGGTTGATCGACAAATCTGAAATTCAAACATTCAAACAGGGGGAATATGTTTTTCAAAAAGGAGATCCTATAGATAAGCTGTCTATAATACTCGAAGGAAGAGTCGACATCAAGTTTGAGCAGAATGGAAACTATAAGGTGATCGGACACATGACAAAAAACACCATAGGAGGGTCATTGCCTTTTTCCAGATTAAGTTCGGCTATGGGATATGGTGAGGTTATAGAAGATGCCAAAATACTAATTCTCAACAAATCTTTCTTCAGAGAAATGGTATCAGATCATTACGACCTTACCGAAAGCCTGGTACATAATATGACCTCAAGGGTTCGGGAGTTTACCAAAAACAATGTCCAGTCTGAAAAAATGATGGCTCTGGGTAAACTTTCTGCCGGATTAGCACACGAACTCAATAACCCGGCATCGGCCATGTTGCGCAGTGCCAAAGCTTTAAAAAAACATCTGGCGAACGTGCCAGAGAAATTCAAAAGGATCATTTCAATCAATGCTTCAGAAGAAGAAATAAATACTATTAACAAGGTGCTTTTTGATAAGATCAGCAACCGGCCCGAGAACAATATGAAACTCACAGAGCGTAATGAAAAAGAAGAAGAACTCGAAGAATGGCTGGAAAATCATAGTTTGGATAATGCGTTTGAGCTTACAGAAACCCTACTTGATTTCTGTATGGGTATCCCGGAGATGGAGGAAATTCATAAAGCTACCGGAGATCAAAACTTCCCTCATGCCATCGAATGGATTGAAAATGTATTGACCACAGAGAAGATGGTCGATGAAATTGAAGAAGCTTCCGATAGAATTTCGGGCCTGGTGCAATCTATAAAAAGCTATACGCATATGGATCGTGCTCCCGAAAAAGTACCAACCGATATCCATATTGGTATTAAAAGCACACTAACCATGCTTAATCATAAACTAAAAAAGAAAAATATCGCTGTAGAAAAAGATTTTCAGAAGGAGCTACCCGAACCCAGGATATTTGTGAGTGAGGTCAACCAGGTATGGACCAATTTGATTGATAATGCAATTGATGCGATGGACCATTCGGGCACTATAGTTATTAAAACCAGCAAGGACAAAAATTTTATAAAAATAGAAATCACCGATAACGGAAAAGGGATCCCCGAAGAACATCTAAACAACATTTTTGATCCTTTCTTCACTACCAAAGGCATTGGTGAAGGTACAGGAATGGGATTAGAAGTAGTACAACGAATTATCAACCAACATAATGGAGATATTAAAGTAACCTCAAAAAAAGGGAAAACTACATTTACCGTTTGTTTGCCCATTCAAGAAACATGAAAAAACCAATCATATTTGCGCTGGATGACGACCCACAGGTGTTACGTGCGGTAAGTCGAGACCTGAAATCTGAATACCGTAAAGACTATCGAATCATGAGCACCGACTCTGCCAATGATGCTTTGGAAGCTTTGGTAGACCTAAAAAAGAAAAATGAGACCGTAGCGCTGTTCCTGGTAGATCAACGTATGCCCGAAATGCTGGGAGTAGAGTTCTTAACTGAAGCCATAAAACACTATCCCGGGGCAAAAAAGGTGTTATTAACAGCTTATTCAGATACAGATGCTGCTATCAAAGCAATAAATGATGTGCAATTAGACTATTATCTCACCAAACCATGGAATCCCCCGGAAGAAAAGTTATACCCAACCTTGAATGATCTGCTGGATGCCTGGCAGCTGGATTTTCAGCCTGAGTTTGATGGGATCAAGGTGTTGGGATATCAATTCTCGCCTAAATCTCACGACATCAAGGATTTCTTATCTGCAAACTTATTCCCTTTTCAATGGTTGGATGTAGAAACCAGTGAAAAAGCCAAAGAAATTATTGAGCTTCACGATCTCAAAACAACAGATATGCCGGTGGTTTCACTACAAGATGGTCATTGTTTTAAAAACCCGGGCATTGTAGAGCTCGCCACCGCTTTGGGACTTAATGCACACCCAAAAGATAATCTCTATGATGTGGTTATTATCGGTGCAGGGCCATCTGGGCTAGCGGCGGCGGTGTATGGAGGTTCTGAAGGATTAAAGACCTTGCTTATCGAAAAGCATGCTCCCGGCGGGCAAGCAGGAACCAGTTCGAGGATCGAAAATTATTTAGGATTTCCTAATGGCTTGAGCGGACAAGAATTAACACACCGAGCCATTACCCAGGCCAAACGCTTCGGGATCGAATTTCTCTCTCCGCAGGAAGTGACTTCTATTTCTGAAAAAGATGGCTATAAAAGTATCACCCTTGGCGATGGCGAATGCATCAGCACCAAAAGTGTGGTGATCACCACCGGGGTAAATTATAGAAGACTCGAAGCAGAAGGTATTGAGGACTATACCGGAGCAGGAATCTACTACGGTTCCTCTATGACCGAAGCACAGGCCTGTAGCGATAAAGAAGTATATATTGTTGGCGGCGGTAATTCTGCGGGACAATCGGCCGTATATCTTTCTAAGTTTGCTAAAAATGTGTATATCCTCGTTCGCAGAAAAGACCTGAGCAGCAGTATGTCTAGCTACCTTATCGATCAGATCGATGCAATTGATAATATCTCTCTGCTCGGGCATACCAATATCACCAAAGCTATGGGAGAGCATGACCGCCTTACAGCACTTGAACTCGAAAATAGTGAAACCGCCGAGGTAAGAAAAGTACCTGCAGATGCCTTATTTATTTTTATAGGCGCAAGACCCTATACCGATTGGATCGCACTGGATATTATCAAAAACGAAAGAGGTTTTATTGAAACCGGCAGAGATCTTACCCGTTATGATAACTTCAAAAAAGTTTGGAAAAAAGACCGGGAACCCTTCTTGTTAGAAACTTGCAGTGCGGGGATATTTGCCTCGGGAGATGTAAGAGCCGGAGCCATGAACAGAGTGGCCTCTGCTGTGGGCGAAGGTGCCATGGCGATTAAGTTTGTACATGAATACCTGGCAGAGATCTGACGGATAGTGGTGAGTGGTTGAGGGCGCTACGCTGTGAGAGGTGAGGAAGTGAGAACGCTGCGCTGTGAGGCATGAGGAGTCGGAAGACCGAAGACCGAAGTCGGTAGTTAAAGTACAGTAGGGGTTACTCCCCTTTAGGGGCCGGGGGTAATAAAAAGAATGAGGTGTGAGGGCGCTACGCTGTGAGTGGTGAGTGGGTGAGGTAGTAGGTTTGAGAACTGCAAATTTATGATGATCATGTTTCGATTCTGTAGTGGCTAGTGTTTTATAAGCATGCCATATAATGGCTTTTTAGAGATGCAGCATTGGTTTGAGGCTGGTGTCCCCTCCAGATCAAATAGTTAAATCTGCGACCTTTAATAATGCCAAAGCATTTAATCTAATGAACTGGTTATTACACACAGGAAAGAAATAAGTTGTCTGCAAAAGGTCGAAAAGAATAACCTGCCTCACAAAGTCGACGTTGCAAAGCAGGGTTTAATAGATGTTAAACAGTCTCTTCTTTTTTGGCTCGGTTTTTGGCAAAGCTTTCGATCATATCGGGTACTTTCTCAAATAAGGCCGCGAGTCCACGCGTTTTTCCTGCAGCCAGGAAGGAGATTTCATCTCCTTTGGTTACCAAAAAACCGATAGGTTCAATACCCACGCCGGCTCCTGCTCCGACACCTTGACCTTTACGGGTTTTGGATTCGGTACCTTCTCCCCCACCAGAGCCAAATCCCATGCCTACCCTAATCACCGGTACGCATTTAAACTCTCCCAATTCAAATGGTTCGCCGACCACCGTTTCAGTTTTTGCTTCACTCTTTATAAAATCAGTGATTTGCCCTAATAATTCTTCAAAATGTAATTCCATGATTTTGTGCTTTAATAGTTTATAAATAATCTAATAATATGTATAGGTCTATTATGTAGCTGCAATACCAGTTGATTTCTACCTTCAAAATTAACATTGAATGTTCCTGCATAATAATTCAGGAACCCCAGAAATAGATATAATTTTGCGTTTAAAACGTTATCTCCGGTATCTATATCTACCAATACCCTTTTTATCTTGAAAGATCTTAACACCGATACCATTTTTCTGATGCTAAAACGCTTTCTGCCCTTCGTGTTGCGTTTCTTTGCTTTTTCTTTTGTACCCGAACCTATTTTTTTAAGTGGATAGAAATAAAAATGCAACAAAAACACCTTCAGTTTTATGCGTAGCAGTTCTTTTTCATGTGCTTCTATACTCACCCTTGCCAGCCCTTGTAATTGTACATCATATTGATCTTTGGCAGTATCAACACTTATAACAATCGGGGTATATAATACATAGAGCACCAGTACAAAAAACAAGATGAGAAATACTGCGAACCACATGTGCTGATTTTTCAACGAAAGAAACCAAAACAGAGAAGAATAGCTATGATATTTATCATGATATACTAATTGATTCTGTTAAATTTTGTGAAGTGTTACACAGGTGGTTAAAATGCCCGAATGACAAGGCATGTAAAAATCGTTAAATTTGTAAATATAATGGAGAAAACATAAAAAGACATATGGTAACATGAAATGTGAATTCTGTAATATAATTTCTATCATTAACATCCGAAAGTTTATTAAAATTGACTAAAAACTTACGTAAACCCATATAAACAGTTTGTAAATTAGAGTTTATCCAGAAAATACGTTTTTACTAAAAAAGCCATATTATAAGACCCCAAAGGTTTTAAAAACCTTTGGGGTCTGGGCTTTTCAATATGTTGATTCTTAAATTTAAGTCTAAAAACGTAACTTTCGGATGCTAGTGAGTTTCTATAATTCTTTCAGAAATTAAAATCATGTTGCTATATTTTAATCATAGCGTGAGAGAGATAGGAAACTCAGGAATATACAAAGACGGGAGATCGGTGAGCCGGATAACTAATAATCATAAACACTCTATTAATAGATTGAAATAACTTTATAAAACTTTGTAAGATAAAACAAAAACACCTTATGAAACTAAAAACCAAAATCTGCGAACATCTGGAGCACTTTGACCCCGATACTATCAAAACAGACGATACCTATGTCTGTACCGAATGTATCAAAACCGGTGACATCTGGGTGCATCTGCGTACCTGCCAGGAATGTGGAGTTACACTATGTTGCGATTCTTCACCCAACCAACATGCCAGCAAACATTACCAGATGCATAATGAGCACGCTGTTGTGGTCTCTGCCGAACCCGGGGAGCACTGGGCCTGGTGCTATGCACATACATCGTTTGTAGAGTATTAGCCTGGGCAATGCCACAACTATATTACTGTAACCTCTATAAAACCAATATATAAACCCAGACAACTTTATATGATACAAATTCATCATCTTAACTGTGTCCTTATCGAATCTCCTTTTGGCAAAGCTATCGGACATTGCCTGTTGCTAGAAGAAAATAAAAAACTGCTGTTGATCGATACCGGAATCGGATTGCTGGAAACACGGGCCCCCGAAAAAAAATTGGGCAAAGAACTTATTGAAATTGTAGGTTTTAAGTTTCAAGAAGAAATTACTGCCATCAAACAAATAGAACATTTGGGATGCCCTGCGACCCAGGTCGAGCATATCATATGCTCACATCTCGACCCGGATCATATAGGAGGAATAGCCGATTTCCCACAGGCAAAAGTGCATGTTTCTACAGAAGAATACAACAGTTTTCAAAGTGGCAATCCCAGATATTTGTCACAACAATTATCGCATGCCCCCGAAATCGAACTCTATGAAGTTAATGATAGCGAATGGCTGGGGCTTCCCGCCCGAAAAGTGAATGTCCCTTTTGATACCGACATCTATCTCATTCCGTTATTCGGGCATACCCTGGGGCACTGTGGTATTGCTATCCGTACCGGGGATTCCTGGATATTCTATGTAGGCGATGCCTATTATCTAAGAGCTGAACTTACCGACCGAAACCATCCCGTAGATGAACTGGCATCCCTAAGAGCCGACAATAATGAACAACGTCTTGTAAGCCTGGATATCGTAAGAAAAGTCATTCAAGATCATTCACATACCATAGACTACTTTGGATATCACGATCCCATCGAGATGAAATGAGTACATATCTTACAAAGCAACATCTTATTGTTGACTTTCCTGCCTAAATACTTAATCTATTAGGTATTAAAAAGATGTAACAAATAAAGAGCATCAGCGTCCTATAACTAATCAAAATGACAATCATGAAGAGTTGTGTATTCTTTATCCTGATAGCTATTATGGTATCCTGTAATTCTTATGAAGAAACATTTGTTGTGTCTGATGGTATCTTTATCGAAGACATTCTTATCATTTCGGCTGATGACCGGGAAGAAATCAAACCTTATAGGGGAAATATTCTCACAGATAAAGGAAAGATCATTTTTGCCGGAGCAAATAAGCCCACAGTAAATGGAAAGTTTACTACCATAGATGGAAGTGGAAAGTATGCCATTCCCGGTTTAATAGACAGTCATGTGCATTTGAATAATATTGCGGGCCTTCATCGAAGATTAAGACACAAGTATCCACATCTTGTAGAGGAATACTTTCAGCAACTTCCGAAAAGCTATTTGTATTTTGGTTATACCACTCTTATCGATGTAGATAATTATGCTCCCGGAATGATAGAAAACCTGGAAAAAATTAAGCCGGGTCCAGATATCTACAGCTGTGGAAGGAAAGTACAGGTCATGAATGATTTTGAAATGATAATGGACGAATACCCACAACAGCAGCGATATGCCTTACCCTTTCTTTATGACCACTACAATAAGCACATCATTATTCCAGATTCGATCCCGTTGGTACAACATACTGCAGCTCACTTAATTTCGGAAATTGCCAAAAAAGAAAACATTTGTGTAAAAACCTTGTATGAGGATGCGTCTTCCGGCCTTCAAAAAATATGGGAACTCCCCAGTAAAGAGATCATGACAGAATTGGTAGATGAAGCACATAAAGAAGGGCTGCCCGTAATAGTACACGCACCTTCATATCAGGGACAAAAGTTTGCACTGGAAACAGGTGCCGACATTATTGCACATGCCATGTGGAACTGGACCTCAGATCCCGACAAGTACCTGAATACAGAACTGCCGGCATCACATGCTGTACTGTTGAAGAAGATTGCCAATAAGAAAATAGGGTATCAACCTACCTTCAGGACAATTTTGGGTGAAGTTGATATTCTTGATGACACCCTTAAAAATGATCCTGTTTTGGCATCGGTATATCCCAAAAACTATCTACAATGGTTGCATACCGAAGAAGCCAAATGGAGCAAAACCAAAATTTTAGGACGACCCAAATTCCTTGAAAAAACCAATCCCGAATTCTATCATGTTGTCAGAAGCAAATTTGAGAGCGAAGCCGAGATGTTTGACCAGCTTTATAAAGCGATGGAGTTAAAAATCCAAAAAGCGGTAAAGCTGCTCGCCGATCATGATGCCAGGCTTTTGTTGGGAACCGATAATGGGGCCATGAATATGTATACCCACCCGCCAGGTTATAACGGGTATCTTGAAATGAAACATTGGAGAGCGGCCGGGGTCTCTCTCAGACAGATTTTTAAAGCAGCTACCTATTACAATGCTTCCTCTTTTGGGTTGCTGGAGACAACCGGTACGATCGACAAGGATAAAAATGCGAATTTGTTGATTTTGCGTTCAAACCCGATGGAAACAATAGAAGCATATAACGACATTGCCCAAGTAATTATTCATGGTACTTTGATAGCACGAGACTCTTTATCGGCAATTCACAATAAGTAATCAGGGGTAAATTGTAAAATTATGTGCCTCTAGTCTAAATGTCAAATAGTATTCGGGCATACCCTGGGGCACTTTGGTATTGCTATTCGTACCGGGGATTCCTGGATATTTTATGTAGACGATGCGTATTATCCAAAAGCTGAACTTACCAACCGAAACCATCCCGTAGATGAACTGGCAACCCTAAGAGCCGACAATAATGAGCAACGTCTTGTAAGCCTGGATATCGTAAGAAAAGTCATTCAAGATCATTCACATACCATAGACTACTTTGGATATCACGATCCCATCGAGATGAAATGAGTATATATCTTACAAAGGCAATGCCTAAGTGTCAAACATTCGATACCGAATATAAAAATGAATTTGTATCTTCCAAAATAAATACACTCTGATGAAAGAAACTTCTACCAGCCACAATACCTCAAGTTCACATTCTTCAAAACCATTTTTCAATATATCCGGGAAGGGAGCGTTTTTTTCAGATACTAAAGAAATAGAAAAACCATTTTTCACCTCGTCTTACATTCAACCAAAACCTATCTCGCCGTCCAGGTTAAATATGGGACAGCCAGACGATATATACAAACAAAAAGCTGATGCCATTGCCGAAGATAGTATGCAATTGCGTGAAAATGGCATCCAAAGATTATGTAACGACTGCGAAAAAGAAGACATTCGAACCAAGCCTGAGGGAATAGAATCAAGTCTTGGTAGTAATCAAGCTTCTTCTACCTTAACTTCGCAATTGAATAACTCCGGACATCGTGGCTCATCGCTGCCATCTTCTACCAATCAATTTATGAGTAATGCTTTTAGGTCAGACTTTAGTACTGTTCGGGTACATACCGATAAGAATGCCATTGAAATGAACAATAATTTGAATTCACGGGCATTTACTCATGGATCGGATATTTATTTTAATAAGGGAGAATATGCCCCTCATTCTTATGAAGGGAAACGACTTTTGGCCCATGAATTAACACATGTAGTACAGCAACAAGACGAGAAAATTCGTAAAAAACGCATCCAAAAAGCAGATTTATCTTCTCCCAGACTTTCTGGCAACCCATTATTTGAAAGGGCTTTAGACAATAAAACAGTTATTGAATATGGAGATAATGGAAGAGAAGTTAGAAGAGTTCAGCAAATGCTCATTGATTTAGGATATAGCTTACCCCGATATGGTGCAGATGGTAAGTTCGGAAATGAAACAAAAAATGCTGTAAAAGCCTTTCAAAATGATAAAGGGTTGAAAGAGGATGGAAGAGTAGGTTTTAGAACCATTAAAGCACTCGATAACAAATTTCCCACCGTAAAACTTCCCCCAAATAGAACTGGTACCTGGAATATGGCCTGCATTTTACAAATATTATGTCCATGGAATAAAAACCTGGTTGAAAATATATTACCAACATTTACTATTAACACCTTTGACTCAAGAACATACCCTACTGAAACATGGGATGGAGCAAATTGGGTGACAAGTATATTTGATGCTGGGGGATATTTATTCGGGACAACTATCGGGCTTCTTAACTTAAGAAGTTGTGAAGATATGGCATCTACCATATATCATGAAGGTTGGCATGCGCAACGACCAAGTGCATTAACAGGATTAGCCGAACTTGAAAAAGATGCATACATAAATACTGAACAATGGTCAATTGACATGAGGGTTCCAGGAGGAACACCGTTTACAAATAAAGCCACCGGTGTATCAGAAGACCTTAGAACGACCGCAGGAAATGAAACCGTGGTAGATGAGGCAGCTATAGAGACAATGATAAGGCAAGAATACGGAGGAGTAAGTGCTGTTTCTGGAGAAAGTATATTGGCAAGAGTTGGAGCTACAAACGTAAGAGTGCGCAGGCCCAATGGTTCAGAATACGTGAGACCCGCTCGAGTAGGAGAGAGTGTTCAAGGAAGCGCAACAATGACGAATCCAGTCCGAATTAATCCTGCAGATTGGAGATGTCCTTAATTTACTACAACGCCTGCTTCAAGAGATTCGATATAAAAACAACCTATATAGTGTCTGGTAGTGTCTGGTCGGAAATATAACGACATAGCTTTTGCGACGTATTAGATGGTTGCCTTTACAGACTATACTTCCCGGGTAGGGACTCGTCTAGGATTGGCACGAACACCTGCCGGGTTGTCAAGAACATCTGCCGGGTCGTCAAGAATACCTGCCGGGTCGTCAAGAACACCTGCCGGGTCGTCAAGAACATCTGCCGGGTCGTCAAGAACATCTGCCGGGTCATCAAGAGCACCTGCCGGGTCGTCAAGAACATCTGCCGGGTCATCAAGAGCATCTGCCGGGTCATCAAGAACACCTGCCGGGTCGTCAAGAACATCTGCCGGGTCGTCAAGAACACCTGCCGGGTCATCAAGAACACCTGCCGGGTCATCAAGAACACCTGCCGGGTCGGCACGAATACCTTTTGAGTATTTAAAAACAGTTTTCGCCCTAATTATACTACCTACTTTAGTATATCCATTGTATAAACCTTTGTGCACAGCAGACCGAAAGCGCAAATTTTAGCATAAAACAACGCATAATTTATGTGCTAGTTTGGCACACATTTTGTGATATAATTATTATCCACACACCTTCCCCTGATAGCGATCAGGATTTCCAGTACACCCCTGCTGACGGCAGGCAGGCACCAAAAAGCATAGTTGTCAGGCTATAAATACAGTAACCAACTGGCAAGAAGTGTTAATAATAGCTGCGTCTATAGGATGCTGCTAGGGTGTTGATTTATTCTATAATTCTTAACAGTAATAATTTTAATTTTTTTTGTATGGAAAGAATTTATAAAATGCCAAATGCAGTGCTATTGGAATGGGGTGATACCATTGCAGTGCACATGAAAGAAGATATCGATAAGTTTACCCAATTTGATGCGAAACTTACGATCGATGTAGTAAACGACCTGGAACAAAAGGTTGCTAAAGGCTATAAAGAAGGTGGTGATGAAGTGAATCTGGCGAAGCTGCGGGAAAAAACCGAGGCGGTTGAACAAGCGATGCAGGATTGTCGTAATTACTTTAAGAAACTAAAGTATTGGGTGCTGGATGCATTCCCGGGTCAAAAAGCGATACAACGCCAGTTTGGTATCGGAAGATTCAGGAACATTACCGGCAACCAGGCCCGTATGATTTTGTATATGGAAGGCCTGGAAGATACCATCAAGCAGCATCGTGTTGGTCTGGAAGCGGTACAGGCTCCTGCCGACCTGCTCGACCAGTCTTCGATCTTAGCCAAAGTCCTGCGCCTTGCCAATAAAAAGCAGGAGCAGAAAAAAGGGACCCGTACGGTAGATACCGAAGAGCGTATCGTACATCTCAACGTCTTGTTTACGATCTTGCAAAAAATCAATGCTGCAGCCGATAATGTGTTTGAAGATGAGCCTGCCAAACGCAGGTTGTATCAACAACCCTCACGTAAAATCGGCAAAGACGTTACAGACGATAGTACCCCAACTATCGATGATGAAGAAGAATAACATCTTAGATCTTATTTGTCTGGGAGAAAGTGTCCTGGAATAGTGTGGATGACAAGGAGTGCTCAAAAAAGTACTCCTTGTTTTATTTTAGAAGACACTATGAACTCATTTAGACTTTTTGTCTGAAGGCGAAAATATAGGCCTGTCTAACTAATGCCAGGTAGACTTTTGCTACCTAATGAAGCCTTTTTTGAGAAGCATAGCAGTGCTACGGTACGATAAAAAGTCAAAACCTGTCTACAGCCAGGTAGATTAGGGGGCAACCCGCCTGCCGGGTCGGGCAGGAATGCTATGTTTGCAGCCCAGAATAAAAGTCTAAACGAGTTCTATAATAAAGATGATGAAAACAAGTGCGATGACTCAAAAATGTGAAGGTAAACAACAATTCTATAGCGTGTAACAAAATCCTATTAAATAGGACTTATAGATATATCATAAAAAATATGATATATTATTAACAAACCTAGATGGCGCGAAAATGTTTTCTGTGCCAGATCGTTACTCGGTACAGATTGTAAATCTGCGTCATCAGATTAGGATTAATGGTCGCCATCATACATTACTCACCCGATAAAAAAGCATGAATACGATACTAAAAATTGATGGTTTTGATGCAATACACCCTCCTACTTTGACTCAGGAAGGAGAAGAATTAGTATTGGTGTTCAAGCAGCTTCCGCCGTCAAACAGACCAGAAAACCCCTTATATAATCGCCTCGAAATAATACTCAATAATAATTTTGGGTATCAATATAAAATCAGAAAGTCAAAAGACAACCTGAAATATACAATATCCCCCTATAACAGATCAGTAATTGATACGATCATAAGCGTGCTTCCAGAATTACACACCAAACCCGTATACACCAGATATAATGGGAACTCCAATTTTGTGAAAGCCAAAAAAGTCACCGAATGGATAAAGAAGTACTTATCGCTTCATTTAAAAGACTACGATCTCATGTTGAGGTATGGAAAGAAAGCTATTGTTAAGTTTTCAAATTGCGACCTCGAAATACACTGGGGATTTTTCTATGGCGATGCCAGTAAAGAATTTAGTTTTAGATATTCGGTAACCTCAAAAAAACTCATTGCCTGCTATAATAAATGTATAGCAAATACCGAGTTTGAACCTGTTAAATCTATTGAATTGCTTCGCGAGCACCAGCAATATGATCACCTGGAGGGCATTCCCTACTCTTTTGATGTAGCCAATGAAACCGAGGTACAGCAGTGTGTAGCCTTATATTGTGACCATTTGAAGAAAACCCTTCTTACTAATATCAATATTCATGAAGATCTTCTTTCTGTATACAACAAAATAAGGTATAACCTGAAGCATTCATTATATCGGTTTCCAGATCGGGAATATATCAAATTACTTATACTACAGTACCATCTGTCTCCACGGGAACTGGAAGAAGAATATCGAATGATATTAGCTACACACTCTGTAGAGAATGAAAACGAACTCAAAAAAATGAAATATTTTATCAACCACACATGTACATAGTTCAAAGGAAAAATCATAACTACAGATAGCAGCAATGTTCTAAAAACTGTGAGTAGATTATTCTTTCATTGTAAAGGTCTTCCATATTTGGCCTGTAATCCCTTTTGTTCCAAAATCTGAAAAACTTTTGATTTCTTTATGGCCGGCTTCAGCCTGAAATATTAACACCAATCCCCCTTTATTATTTGTAGGATATAAAACGCATAGAATCTTTCGATGTTCTGTATTGCCCGATTGTTTATAGGTAACTTTGTAGCGCATTCTAAATTGGTATAACCACATGCTATAGAACTCATTCTTCCCCTGAAAAACGGTTTTTGCCATAGGATCAACCGCCAGAATATCCCTTTTTAAGCGATTCAATAATACATTTCCGAAGTCTCTAAAATTTAATTCCTCATGGCTTCCCGTAAACCATTTCATATCCAATTCTTCTTTTCTCCCTTTCTTCATATTTAGAAAAACCACATAGCTGCTATTGGTAGCATATAGTTCTGGTTTGATGACTTCGAGATCGTCGGGATATTGAACCGAAAAATCTATCTCAGGCAAATTACACTGTTTTGCCAAATCGCTGGTCATTGTATACGTATTTGTAAGTTTTTTCTTGTGAGTGTTCTGTTGGCCACTACACCTCATAACCGCTACCAAATAAAAAACAACTCCAAAACTCAAAAAAATATGTTTCTTCATATAGCGTACATTATGATTTATGCCTATTGCGTCTACGAACTTAGCATAAAGGATAATGACATGCAATATATATACATGATTACTTATCTCATTTCAATAGTATGGGACAGATATAAAATACAAAACCAGTAGCCTGAAACTTTCAATTTTTTTTCTGGTCTTTGGTCTTCTGACTTCATTAAACCTTATCATTGCCATTCTCAACAATTCAACAACCTATGTTATGTAATAAAACCAGATAAAAAACGACCAATAGATCATGATCAAGGAATTTACAGAATTTTCGACCGGGGCACTACTTAAAATAGCAGACGAAGAACTTTTGATATCCTATACAACATCAAAACTAACAGGGTTGTTCACTTTTATCTGGACAAGAGATACTGAGGTAGTTATAGAAGTTGACGGCATTGAGGTTACGGTAGAAAAGGATAGGATAATTGTGCTTACTCCCAATCAATATTTTAAATTTATTAGTGGATCCGATCTTATTGTATATCAGTTTAACCGTGAGTTTTATTGTATCAAAGACCATGATAAGGAAGTAAGTTGCATGGGAGTGCTTTTTTATGGCCATAGCGTGATTCCTATTATAAAACTCCATAACAAAGAAAGTAATAAACTTGACTTTTTGCACAATGTTTTTTTAGAGGAACTGGATACGGTAGATACCATTCAGGCAGAAATGTTACGTATGTTGATGGCCCGGTTTATCATTACCACGACAAGACTTATAAAGCAACAAAGTGATTTTAAAAATATAGTACACGATCAGGTAGACCTTATAAGAGAATTTAACACCCTGGTCGAATTTCATTTCAGGAAAGAACATGCTGTAGGGTTTTATGCAGAAAAATTATTTAAATCCCCTAAGACACTGTCAAATAATTTTGCTAAATTTGAGAAAAGCCCGCTACAGGTTATCCATGACCGTATCATTTTAGAAGCCAAACGCCTACTTATCTATACAGATAAAACTGCCAAAGAGATTGCCTATGAAATCGGTTTTGACGATGCATCTCACTTGAGCAGAATGTTTAAAAAACATACGTCTTTTTCTCCTTCAGAGTTCAAAAAACAACTCAAACCAGAACTGGAAGGGAACTATTGACAAGCGTGAAGGAAAAAGCGTTATGTTTTTATATTTGTTTTTGCCCCAACTTTGTATTGTAATAACAAAACAACGCCGACATATATGTTCGGGTAAAGTATATAGATATGAAAACTTCAACACACAACATCAGACTCATATTGGTAAGCATCTTATTTCTTACTTTTTCTGTAAGCAATGCACAAATAGTATATGAGGATCAATTAGAAACCGTGTATTTAAATGACCAGTTAGAGGAAGTGGTCTATACTAATTACTTTAGCAGTTTTAATGATGATCTGATCGCTGCAAAGGATATTAACTTCAGGATTGAGATCCAAAAAGCTAAAGACGATCATAGTTATTTATTATTTCTTTCGGAAAGAAGTAATTTAGAAATTTTAACCGCTGCTTACCTTAAAACCATACATAAAGGCGCCAATCGCAGTAGTGATGCTGAAGCCTTTGAAGCTTTTCTCAAAGACCGGCTTCCGGAACTAATCCATCAATTCAGAAAAGATAATACCCTCGAAAAATTATATAATATTTCGAGAAAAAATACTTTTAATGGAAAAATAGACGCCTTACCACCTGTCTTGTAAGTTTTCATTAAGGGAATCTAACACGCAAACAAACAACCACATAAACATGAAAAAAAAATTCCCCCTGCTACTGCGTATTACCGTAGCAATTATCTTGATTCAGACTCTCAGATTTAAATTTACCGCCCATCCCGATAGTGTATATATTTTTACCAAAGTTGGATTAGAACCTTATGGCCGCATTGGAACGGGAATTACCGAACTCATTGCCGGAATTTTGCTGTTAATACCAAAAACCGTTTGGATCGGTGCTATGCTTGCTCTAGGTATTATCGGAGGGGCAATTATGATGCATCTCACCCGATTAGGCATCGAGATCAAAGATGACGGCGGCGTTCTTTTTATTACCGCCGTGGTTACTTTTATTTTAAGTGCCATTATCCTCTGGACCCGTAGAAGCGAGGTAAAGTTTTTTTAATAAACAACTCAAAGTTATATGCCAAAAGCTCCTTAGAATACAGGGAAAAGAACTTATTCTATTCATAATTTGCAGGCAATTGGTAACTTCAACCAAAAGAGAGATCCTTTATCACTTTTATTATGCTTCAGCCCTGTGATAAGGTCTGGAGATTTCCAAATTTATATACCCGGGAATTATTGACAAGCCTTCGGGAAAAACCACCATTTCTTTCCTTTATTCTATACTGCATCTTTGTATCGAAAATTAAAACAAATCATAACAGATCCTGAAACAAGTTCAGGATTAAAATTCAAAACCATATAAAGATGACGATTCATAATACATCCATTTTTAATTTAATAGAGATTTTCCGTCAGGGAAAGAAACAAATCAAAAACACCATATCTCCTAAAACACACTGTGAGCAGAAAGGCATTCATGACTTTTATTGTGATGCCGAAAAACCTTTTGTCGAAGAATAGCTGTTCGTGATAAAAAAGACTGGGAAAAATTGACAAGTGATCGGGAAAAACGACCATTTCATTGCCACCATAACTGCAGCATCTTTGTACCAGGAAATTTAAAATAAATAAGTAGTGTCTGGTCGGAAATATATCACTATTAAATTTGTTTCTTTTTGCGCTATTTTTATTTGTTTTTTATCGCCTGATGCTAAGGCATCTGCGTCAAAAAAGAAAATAAAAATCCCATCAAAAATAATTCAAATTATAAAAACCGTCTATTTCCGGCCAGACACTAAGTAAAACAATTAATAATAATAATTATGAGCACATTTAATGTACCAACAAGAGAAGAAGTAAGCACTAATCATCAAGTGGTATTTGACAACCTGAATAAAGCACTGGGATTTGTTCCTAATCTATATGCAACTTATGCGCATAGTGATACTGCTTTAGAAAATTATATAAACTTTTCGAATGCAAAAACATCACTGTCTGCCAAAGAAAAAGAAGTAGTAAACCTTGCCGTGAGCCAGGTAAATGAATGTATTTACTGTCTGTCTGCTCATACTGCCATTGGAAAAATGAATGGATTTACCGATGCGCAGATACTGGAACTTAGAGCAGGTTATGCTTCTTTCGACACCAAACTGGACGCATTAGCCAGGATCGCAAAAAACATTACCAAAAACAGAGGAAAAGCCGATCAGGTTGTGATCGATACCTTCTTTGCTGCCGGATATACCAAAGGAAATCTAATAGACATTATTGTGTTGGTAGGAGATAAAACGATCTCAAACTACATACATAACACTACTCAGGTTGCTGTTGATTTTCCGGTTGCACAACCGCTGGAAATTATTGAAGCCTAAATCAAAGACAGACCTGGACAGGCTTGTGCCGAATTTGTTTTTGGTAGCTAAAAACCTGTCAAGTCTATAATCATATCAAAAACAATAATCATAAATTTTAAACACCATGAAAAAAGTAATCACCCTATTCACATTTATTTTGGCCATTACGTTCAATGCGCAAGCTCAGGAAGTAAAAACTGTTTCTTTGGAGCAAACAAAAGGAGAATTCACTCAGAAAGAAGTAAAACTATCTGAAGGGAGTTATGTCTTTAACATTACAAACAATAACGCAGGAACCGATGTAGGGTTTGTACTCGTTCCTGAAGGGAAAGATGCCGCCGATGCCAAAAACCATATTAAGGAAGCTTATGTAACCAAAGTAGTAGCCGAAGGTAAAACTGAAAGTTCAAAAACTGTTACATTACAGAAAGGGACCTATACTTATTTCTGCCCTCTCAATAAAACTCCGCAATACACATTGATTGTAGAGTAATCACTTACAGAACTCATCTTGGTTCACAATTTAAAACCTAAAACCTTGTTAATATCAACTAACAAGGTTTTTCTTTTTTTATATTTTAGCTGAAAACTAACTCAGCATGAAAAATGTAATCGTATTCACATTCCTTTCTTTACTCTTTTTTGCTTGCAAAACAGAGGTCAAAAAAGAAAACAAGTATGAAGAAGATGTAGAAGTAAGAGATCCCAAACTGGTTGTAGAAAAGGAGGAAAAAATGTCAACTACCGCCGAGGCGATTGCAGCTGCAAACGGGTTTCAACATTGGGATAAGGTAAAAGAAATACGATTTACATTCAATGTAGATCGCGACAGCAGCCATTTTGAGCGTTCCTGGAGCTGGAAACCCAAAAACGATCTGGTTACACTAACGTCTGAAAAAGATACGATAACCTACAACAGAACCCAGGTAGACAGTGTTTCGCTGAAAGCAGATCAGGGATTTATTAATGATAAATTCTGGTTACTGGCGCCATTTAACCTGGTTTGGGACGCAGCAAGTTACACTTCTACCCTTAAGGTAAACGAGACTGCTCCTATAAGTGGTAGCCCTATGCGCAAACTAACGATCGTATATAAGAATGAAGGAGGCTATACTCCCGGTGATGCTTATGACTTTTATTTTGAAGGAGACTTTATCGTTAAAGAATGGGTGTTTAGAAAAGGAAATCAATCAGAGCCTTCTATGATCACATCCTGGGAAGATTATACAAACTATAACGGAATCAAGATTGCCAAAACCCATAAACGCAACGAAGGGGATTGGACACTTTATTTTACTGGGGTTGAAGTGATTACCGAGTGATATCCACTTAATCTTACATGTTGCAAATCCCTCACCTTAAAGGTCTTTGAGTATCTGTGGGGGCCTGAATTTTATGTTACTCTCTTGTTTAGAAAAAACGTAATGATCATCGCGATGACAGTGGCTATTAATAATGCTATAAAACTAAGCTGTAAGCTATCGATCTTTGACAAAAAACCTAAAAACGGAGGGCTCAGCAAAAAACCTAAATACCCAAACCCAGCTACAAAAGAGATGCCTTGTGCCGAAGAAATACCATCAGCCTTTCCTGCCAATCTGAACAGTTCTGGTATAATAACCGAAAATCCTAATCCTACCAATCCGAAACCCGCTATCGTAATTACTAATTGAGAGGTGAGTACCGCAGTAAATCCCAGTATCCCGAGCAAACAGCCCCCGATGATGATAATCAATGATCCAAAACGCTTGCTAATCGCATCCCCCAGAAAACGCCCCAGGGTCATCATGGCAGAAAATGCTACAAAACCAAATCCCGAGATCTTCTCGGAAGTGATTGCTACTACATCCTGCAAATATAATTTACTCCAATGTTCAATAGCCCCTTCACTGCCCATAATCAAAAAAGCAATGATCGTGAGCCCAAGTAATGGTTTCATAAGTTTCAGGTTATACGATTTCTTTACCTTTTTTTCAGTCTTTTTTCCATGGATTGAAAAATAGGCCTTAAACAACATCAGATTAGTGCCAATCACAAAAACCACTGCACATATCATATGCATCACCGGAACCTGAAAATAGATAATAATTATACTGCCAATACCAGCTCCTATTACTCCTCCTAAACTAAAAAACCCATGCGATGCCGACATAATATGTACTGCATCTTCTTGTTCTATATCAGAAACCAGGGCATTCATAGAGATATCGGTAAGACAACCTGCCAGTCCTACGAAAAAAAGTGAAATACACAAGCTGAGATATGTTGGCATAATGACTGGGATTAAAAACAACAGGGAGAAGAGTATAACAGAAAAAAAAGTGGTTTTACCCACCCCGATTTTGCCAATAATCCACGATGACAACGGGATCATTACCATAGTTCCTAAGGCAAAACAAAACAAGGCAATCCCTAACTGAGCATCATCTATAGCCAACGTAGCCCTCACCTTTGGGATATAGAGCACCCAGGTGCCTATAATAATATTGAGAGAAGCAAATACCCAGGCCGGGCCAAAGTAGCGTAGCGTGGTAAGGATGAGTTTCAAAGAATTCATAAATCGGCGTTTCTAGTGTATCAAGAATATCTCAAAATTAAGTACTGTACATATTCAATGTTAATACAAAATATTCTAAAGCCAAGACAAAATATTCAAGTATAGCGTTGTTATGAAAATAAAATGATAATTTTGTCTTATGCAAGTGTCTTATGAACAAATATATCTGGAACAGTCTGAATCACTAAAGATTGAAACGTATACCTCTACATCTGTATGCCACACCATCAACTGGCATGTACATCCAGAATATGAGATCGTATTTATCAAAAACGGAAAGGGAAGCATACAGATAGATTCGCATTTTGAACAATATTCTGACGGTTTACTGGTTTTTTTGGGGCCAAATATGCCACATATGCCCTTCGGAAATAAGCAGTTTAAAAACAACAGAGAAGTGGTTATTCAGTTTTCTGAACGTTTCATTCACCAAAAGCTGGCGTTGTTCCCAGAATTTGGGGGCCTGTTAAAATTCATAGAAAAGTCTAGGAAAGGAATTATATTTTCATCGGCAACCCATAAAAAATTGTCGTCATTATTCCTGAAATTCGCCAAACAAAATAATACCGAAAAACTACTGAATTTTATCCATATCCTCTACCAGCTTTCTTCTTCTCAAGACCAAAGGGCGCTACTAAAAGGAAAACTTTCTCTAGATATTAATAAACATTCTCTTGAAAGGATTTCCAAAGTATATCAATATATAAACGATCACTATGCCGAAGAAATACGCTCTGAAACCATGGCAAACGAATTAGGATTAACGCCCAACTCATTTTGCAGAATGTTTAAAGCTTCTACCAACAGGGGTTTTATCAATTTTCTGAATGAATTCAGAGTAAAAAAAGCACAGGAATGTTTTGAACACCAGGATCAAACGATAGCCGAGGTGATGTATCAATGTGGATTTAATGATCCTTCTTATTTTTCGAGACAATTTAAAAAGTATTGTGGCATGCCTCCTTCGGCATATATGGATCAGCTTCAAACTCAAAAAACTAAATCACTATCCACTGAAAACTGCATACCGCCAACCTGATCAATTTTTAGTTCAGAGTACTCCAGAAAAAGTTAAATGCGCTAAAATATATGGTTTTAACTATTTTTGAGACCAATCCTTGAGACAAGTACTCCCAGGCACATTAATGATCTTTCAGGATTCCTCGCTTTAATAGCTGTCCAAATTCATACATATCCTCATAAGAACAATAGAATGGTGCCGGAGCCAATCGAATCACATTGGGTTCTCGCCAATCGGTAATTACTCCGTTTTTCATGAGATAATCAAATAATTTTCTTCCTTCTCCGTGTAAAAATACCGATAGCTGCGTGCCTCGTTCATTGGGATCGGATGGCGTGATAATTTCGAAGGTGCTCTCTACTTCCTTATCGATTTGCTTCAGGATAAATTCAAGATAGGCAACGATTATATTTCGTTTTTTAACTAAGGCATCCATACCTACCGCATCAAACAGTTCTAAAGAAGCCAAATATGGGGCCATAGCCAACACCGGTGCATTACTAAGCTGCCAGGCATCTGCATTGGGCATGGGTTCGAATTCTGGTTTCATGAGGAAACGGGTTTCTTTGCTGGTTCCCCACCAACCTTCAAATCTCGGGATATCTCTTCTACCGTGAAAACGTTCATGAATAAAACATCCCGAAGCATTACCGGGGCCACTATTCATATATTTATAACTACACCAGGCTGCAAAATCAACATCCCAGTCGTGCAATTTCAGTAAAATATTTCCTGCTGCATGTGCCAAATCCCAACCTACGAATGCACCGATATCATGTCCTGCTTTGGTGATGGTCTTCATATCAAATACCTGACCTGTATAGTAATTCACTCCGCCAATCAGAATCAAAGCGCACTCGGCCCCTACTTCATTAATGGTCTTGAGAATATCTTCGCTCCTGAAATTATGTTCTCCTTCTCGTTTTTTAATTTCTATTATAGCATCTTTAGGATCATATCCATGAAATCTAACCTGGCTCTGAAGCATATACTGATCACTCGGAAAAGCCTTTTCTTCGCAGATAATCTTATACCGCTTACCCATGGGTCTGTAAAAAGAGATCATCAACAAGTGAAGATTTACCGTTAAGGTATTCATTACGGTTATTTCTGAAGGCCTGGCACCTACAACCCTGCTAAGAGGTTTTGCCAGTCTCTCATGATAGTCCCACCAGGGTTTCTCTGCATAAAAATGTCCTTCGACGGCCAGTTCTGACCAGTCCTGCATGATTTCATCAACGTATTTCTGAGCATTTTTGGGCTGGAGCCCTAAAGAATTTCCTGTAAAATATATAACTTGTTTCCCATCGACCTTAGGAAAAAGAAATTGATCTCTGTAGGATTTTAGCGAATCTTGTTGATCAAGTTGCCGAGCAAATTCTCTGGTATTTTCGAACTGCATGAATGAGTTTTGAGTCAAAAATACGTATTAGAGAATTGATAGAAAAGAATAACCTCACCATAAAAATTTTTAGTTTTACAAAAAAATCGATCTCATGAATTTTATACCCGAAGCTTTAGACAGTTATGTAGTACATCATACCGAAAAAGAACCCGAATTATTACAACAATTAACCAGAGAAACCTATCAAAAAATTCTAGCGCCCCGCATGCTAAGCGGTCCATACCAGGGGCGTGTTTTAAGTATGTTATCTAAACTCACTAACCCAAAAAACATTCTGGAGATCGGAACATACACAGGATACTCGGCTTTATGCCTGGCAGAAGGAATGCAAAAAGATGGGGCATTACACACTATCGATATTAATGAGGAGTTGGAAGGTTTTCAACGAAAATATTTTGATCGTTCTCCTTATGGAACAAAAATCCACCAGCATATTGGCGATGCTACCAAGATCATCCCCAATCTGGATATGAAGTTTGATTTGGTGTTTATTGATGCCGACAAACCAAATTATCCCACTTATTTTGATCTGGTTATCAATAAAATGAATCCTGGAGGTATTATCCTATCTGATAATGTACTGTGGAGTGGCAAGGTAATCGAAGAAGTCGCAAAAGATGATATCGATACAAAAGCATTGGTAGCCTATAACAAACTCCTGGTTGAAGATAAAAGAATAGAAACTGTGCTCTTACCCATTCGGGATGGATTAACGATTAGTCGGGTAGCTCCCTAACCCCTGTCTGCCGGATACAGGCAGGCCCAAAGGGGAATTTAGATAAAAAGCCCTGTATTTTTGTTAGCAAAAATACAGGGCTTTTTATCTAAATTATCAGAGGGTAGAAAAGTTCCTCCTTTGGGCTAGGGGGCTTGCACCGCTTTTAGTGCATCAATGTTGCCATAGCCAAACTTTCTATTGCGATTGGGATAAAATTCTCCCGATTTCCTGAGTTTATCCAGCACCTGATCTCTGGTCATATTAGGATTGCGTGCCCATACCAAAGCTGCTATACCAGCAGTAGTCGCAGTAGCAACAGAAGATCCTCCCACCACGTTTCTATCATTGGTATTAAATCCTATAACCGGAACCGTTCTATCATTATCTGATGCCCTTTGCATTACAATGGTAAAGTCAATTTTCTTTCCGCTATGGCAATTACTGCAGCGATTATAACCATTATCCTTAATCCCTGTTACAGCAACAGTTTCAGACATACTTGCAGGAAAAATAACCGGATACCAATTGGTAAAACCGGTAGATGTACCACCAGCAGCGATAATTAATTTACCTCTACTATACGCATATCGCACAGCATCTTTTATATTACCAATAGACCATAAATATCCAATAGACATAGAAATAATCCTTACGTCACCCCTATCACCCAATTGTCTAAGTGCATTACTAACACCTCTGCGTTCGCGTGAGCTTTCTAATAACACATCTCCGGTTCCTCTATAAGCAACCAGATTAGAATTATAGGCCACCCCTACCGGCATTGCATTATCATTGCGAGGAGATGCTATAGCAGAAGCCATAGAAGTACCATGGCCGCATTGATCACTATCTGCATTATCAAATGTACCAAATCGCTGCACCGTTCTTCCAGCAGAAAACCCATCATTGAATTGATTACCAAGCAGTTGTTGGTTTGATGATATCCCTGTATCTATTAACCCTACGGTAATTCCGGCTCCGGTACTATAGTTCCATGCCTGTGGAATTTTATGAATATCAAATGTCCAGGGTACCCAGGCATTGGGCGATATGGTACGATAATCCTGTGAATTAACAGTAATTCCGTTAGTAACGCAGCCAAATTGTTTTTGTTGATTATCATTTTCCAGCGTAAAGAATCCATAACCGCCTGGTTCTAAATACCGTATTTGATCTGCAGCTTTCAAAGCTTTGATTGTCTCAAGATTACTAACCTTTACCTCTACAAAGTTAAGAATAGGATCCTCATGTACTACTGTATTGGATTTGGTATCCTGCTCGCCGGATTGTACAATGCTGAAAACATTGTCTTTTGCGGCTACTAATCGGGAAGATCGTTGTTTGGAGAAGCTTTCGCCTTTATCTCCATAACCTATGCTCAAAATATTATTTCCGTGTACTACTGCGCTCCATAGAACCTGATCTGGAGCCTCGGCCCACTCAAGATCACCATGTTGTTTTAGTTGATCTTCTATATACTTATTGATTGCAGAGATAGGGAGTAATTTTTGCGAATCAAAAGATTCGGTGGCTGGGTCGGTAATTTCATTAGGATCTTCTTTAGAACAGGAGAACACAAGAAGTAACCCTAAAGCAAAAAGAATAATTTTTTTCATTTTAGAATAAGTTTTAGTGAGTTTGTGTGTAAAAACTGCTAAATGATAAATTCTTAAATATTGTTAATAATTATCATTTAGTTAATTTCACTCCTAATATATTAAATAAAATCTAATTATTTATAGATATCATTGAATTAATCGTAATAAAAATAGAGGTATTATGCTTGCATAAGAAAGAAAAACCTTACATACACCCCTGAAAACATCACTGTTTACAGGCTATGTTAAAAAAATATTAAAAAATGAAATGAATCCTAAAAAAGAAGTGGTTCTACAGAAAATTGAGTAGAATATACAAGGACTTTTAAACAAAAAATAAACAACGGAAGGTGATGATATCTATAATTGACGTTTTACCGGACCTGTAATGTCATCGATATCGTCTTTGACCTGATCAATTTCTTTTTTAATATCTGAAGTAATAGAAGTAGTAATATCGGTATCGATACCATTTTTTTCAGCGCTTTTGGTAATTTCGGTTTTGATATCGTTTGTAGCATCCTTAATAACACGCATACCTTTACCTAGCCCCCGAGCTATTTCAGGAATTTTATCTGCCCCAAAAACCATAATCAATATAAAGACTATAAAGGCAATTTCGGTTCCGCTAATAAATAATGGCACTGTAATCATCATAATACAAATATATACAATATCATAAAACAAAAGCCATTCTATCGGAGCGAATGGCTTTATTTATTATGAACTCATTTAAACTTTTTATTGTTCAAAAGGCGTATTTGTTACTGGCCTTTGATTTTATTCTTGAATTGGTCGAACTTTCCTAATTTATCATTTTGTGGCCAACTATTATTTGATGTATCAATATCTGCAGTTTCTAAATTAGGATCTACCACAATTTTTGTGATTGCTTTTTCTGAAGCTATGGCTCTTTTAACCTTACTATCATTTTTACGCCATATTTCTGCGGGATATGTAACTGTTTCAGTAGTGCCATCTTCATAGGTGTATTCGACGATTAATGGCATTACCAATCCTCCTGGTTTTTCAAAAGTAACTTCATAGAAGAACTTAGGTTCTTTAAGATTTTCACGCTCTTCTGCAGAAAAGTTATCCATTAAATATTCTTTTAAGGTCACTGCATCCTCAATAATACCGCCATTCTCTTTAATTCTTTTATAATCATCACTTCCTTCTTCCACCATAAAAACCAGGTCAGAAAAATCGGAAAACCTCAAGCTTCTATTGGTAACTGCATACTTTTGTGCTTCGAGTGTAGGAACTTTTGAAACAACAAACTTCTTTACTTCTTTTACACCGATATCGGTATAATCTGTGGTGTAAAACCATCCTCTCCAAAACCAATCAAGATCAACGGCAGAAGCATCCTCCATTGTTCTAAAAAAGTCTTCGGGAGTAGGATGTTTAAACATCCATCGTTGTGAATAGGTTCTGAAAGAATAATCGAAAAGCTCTCTTCCCATGATGGTCTCTCTTAGTATATTCAATCCGGTGGCGGGTTTGGCATATGCATTGGGCCCAAATTGATGAATATTATTAGATTGTGTCATTATAGGAGAAAGACGGTTTTGATTTCCGCTCATATAAGGTATGATCTTTTCGGCAGGTCCACGTCTTGAAGGATACGCCTTATCTTTGCCCAGTGCTTCAGGATTCCATTCGCCAAAATCCTGTTCTGCAACATATTGTACAAAGGTGTTTAATCCTTCATCCATCCAGGTCCACTGACGCTCATCACTATTTACAATCATCGGGAAAAAATTATGGCCTACCTCATGTATGATCACACTCATCATCCCATATTTTACCCGATCGCTATAGGTACCATCAGGGTTTGGTCTTCCATAGTTCCAACAGATCATGGGATATTCCATTCCCTGATTTTTTGCATGTACAGAAATCGCCTTGTGATATGGGTAATCAAATGTCATTCGGCTATATGATTTTAAGGTACTGGCCACTACTTTTGTTGACCAATCTTCCCAAAGTGGATTTCCTTCTTTTGGGTACAATGATACCGCCATGATATCCTTTCCGCCAATTTTTACAGCCATCATATCCCAAATAAATCTTCTGGAGGTAGCAAAACCAAAATCACGCACATTCTCTGCTTTTAGTTTCCATGTTTTCTTTTTATCAGAGAACGATGTAGCGGCCTTTTCTGCTTCTTCCTGGGTTACAATAATTACAGGTTTGTCATATGATTTCTTTGCTTCTTCATATCGCTTCATCATATCTTTGGTAAACACTTCTTTTCTATTGACCAATTCTCCTGTTCCATCCAAAATATGATCGGCCGGTACGGTAATATTTACTTCAAAATTACCAAAAGGAAGGGCAAACTCTCCACGCCCCCAGAATTGATGATTCTGCCATCCTTCTACATCATTATAAACTGCCATACGAGGGTAAAACTGTGCAATCACATAAGCTCTGTTACCATCTGCAAACTCTTCATATCCTGATCTTCCTCTTCCGTTTACATGATCATTAATATTATACCACCAATCAATAGAGAAAACAAATTTTTCTCCAGATGCCAGGTCTTTTGGCATTTCTACTCTCATCATGGTTCTGTTGATCGTATATTTAAGTGGTTTTCCACTGATATCTTTTACAGCCGTGATATTAAATCCTCCATCAAAAGATTCTGCAAGATATTTGGTTAAAAAACCTTTGGATGTAGCAGCAGGTTCTACCCCACTACCCTCAATTAAAGGAGTTTTAGAGTCTTTGGCACGCATATTTTGATCCAACTGCACCCAAAGAAACTCTAAGTTATCTGGAGAATTATTGGTATAGGTAATCGTCTCTTTACCTGTGAGCTTCTTGTTTTTATCATCAAGCTCCAGATCCATCTTATAATCTGCCTGTTGTTGGTAATATGCGGTGCCCGGAGCACCAGAAGCGGTACGATACATATTGGGAGTGGCAAACTCCTCATACATTTGCTTAAACTTATTTGTATTGGTGTGCCCTAATTCACGAACTTCTTTGGTTTCTGATTGATCCTGGGCATAGGTTATAGTGCCGGTTATCAAAAAAGCTGTTGAAAGAACTAAAAGTATCTTTTTCATTAGAATGGTATTGAATTGTTTGTAAGGATTTGCAAAATAATTGTTTTTTGAATGTTTAGGGATTTATTTATTAAATTTTAACACCCCACGATCTCTTCCCTTTTCTAGAATGAGGCTTTTACGTTGATTTTCTTTTTTAACGTGTACAATATTTTGTTGTTCTTCAAAAAGGTCCATTAAGATTTGATTTGAAATTTCTATGGCAACCAGGGAAGAAACATTTTCGATCTCGAGGTAACATATCATGAGGTCATCTTCATATTCTTTCCCAATAAACGTAAAAGAGGCTTCTTTGGCATTTATACTAATACTCAGTTTTTGATTAAAATATTTTTCTAAGTATTCATCTACTTCCGGAATCTCCTGATCAGAATTTAAAACAACCGAACTATTGTATCTTTCTTTTAAAAGATCTTCTATATCATCTATAAAAATTCTGGATATTATCTGTAATGATTGCTGTTCTTCTTTATATTCGATCTGTGTGACGCTTACATAAAATTTATGCACCACAAACGAGCTTAGCATAAAAGATAGTGCGATAAAAAAAAGTGCTGCTATTCTCTTCATTTCCCGAAGTTAAAAACCATAAAAGTACTTATAATTTAAAAAATTGGATTAAAAAACTATGTCAAACTTTAAATCAAGGATCTATTTCTCTATGTTTTTTATAGGATTTTGCTTTTTTTTCGAAAAATTCTACCAGCGAGAGCCTTTTTGAATTTTTGAGCAGGTCTTTAAAATAATCATCTTCTGCACAATAATACATAAAATCGCTGATCAACGCTTCTGGCAAAGCCAGTTTGTCTACAAAAAAAGCAGTGCTAAACGTATTTTCACCTTTTTGTATCAATTTCTCCAGATCTTCTATCGCTTTGATACGTTTCAATTTCTTCAATGTACCATTTAAATAATTAATAGGAAGTTCTATAATCCCTGATCTGGCTGTGTATATTCTTCTTTCGGTTTGGGTAGGTTGTGGTTTATCGCTAAAAGGAAGGCCCAGAATTCGATTATCTACAAATGGCAGTAGTGATACGGTACCTGCATCTTTACCCAGATCTCCGGTTAGTTCGGTAGTACTTATTTTTACTTGTTCGAGATATTGCACTGCTGGAAACAGCACCACAGTGACTTTTTCTTTGTCAAACAAATCCTGACTTACTTTGATGGATCGGGTTTGATATTGAACCGAAGAAAAAATAATAGAATCCCCAGGACTTGCAGGGATTTCAAAAGAGCCTTTCTCATCGTTGGTGGTTCCGATCTGTTTGGTGAAATTAATAATATTAATCGCATACCCCTGTAATGAATCTGCCAGGATTTTTCCTTTCAGGATTTCAGATTGACCAGAACTTTGTAGAGAAACCAGTAAAAAAAGAAAAAGTAATAATTTAATCATAATTACATCTCTGAAGATGACCTTTTTAAGATTATCAACAAAGATCATACCCAAAAAGACGACAAAATCCTAGTATAATTACGAACCTCCTTTTGGGATAAGTAGTTATTGTCTCTGGCGGTATTGTTTGCTTTGATAAAATAAAAACTGAAGAAGATCCAGTTCTTTTCCTACTTCGAAATACATAGTATTCAATCCATTAGCTTCAGCAAAAAATATAAAATCATTGATTTGATCTATTTCCAAAGCCAGATAGTCTTTAAAAAACTGATCATTATACATATCTCGTACTCTTACATCAATATCGGAAGCATGCTTTTTCTTTTTAGCCTCTTCCTTATCTTTAAACACTACCTTAAAAAGATTCACAAAATTCAATCCATTGATCATTCTATCCTCCAGAAACACTTTATTTTCGAGAGTGGTTAACTCATCTGGCCTAAAATCATAATCGGTATCGTTAATTCTGGTAGAAGTTTGCTTTGCAACCTCTCCTATCCCACTCTGACTAAAACCTATTTTATTGACATCGACCGTAACATTACCCAACAAATCATAAGGGGTGACCACTACTTCTTCCAATTGATTTACAGATTCATTAAGAAAAATATTCATGGTTTTACTGTCTACCACTCCTTTATCAACCAACACTACAAAATGTTGATATTGCATAGCCACAAACTCTATCCTGTCATTAATTCCTGCATTAATTTTAAAAATCCCATCTTTATTGGTGATGGTACCTTTATTAGTACTTCGATTATAAATAACTACGCCTTCAACATCATCCCCGATGGGGACGCTGACTTTTCCATTGATCATAACTCTTGAGGTGATTTGGGCAAAGGATAAACTAATTGTGAAGCAGATAAATAGTGTGGTTAATTTTATTTTCATGTCAAACAAGGTTAATTTTCATATTAAAATACTACAATTTTAACTATTTTCAGGGGCTGTTTATAATAATTAAACGTTAAACTAATTTTCAAAATTTTTCTTTATGAAACAATGTATTATTGCAAGCACTTCTACTATTCATGGCAGTCAACCTTTAGCATATTTACAAGAAACATTAATTGAATTATATGCTGGTATTGACCAAATACTTTTTATTCCATATGCCCGTCCCGGCGGAATTTCTCATGATGAATATACTATAGGTGTGAATAATATCTTTAAAAAGATACATAAAAAAATAGTTAGCATACATATGTTTCCAGATCCTTCTGAAGCCTTTAAAAATGTAAAAGGTATATTTACCGGTGGTGGAAACACATTTCTTTTGGTTGATCAACTCTACAGAAATCATTGTATCGAACCATTAAAACAAGCCATTAATTCAGGCATTCCTTACCTGGGAACAAGTGCAGGAAGTAACATCTGTGGCCTTACTATGCAAACTACCAACGACATGCCTATTATATATCCGCCAAGTTTTAAGACATTGGGGGTAGTTCCTTTCAATATAAATCCACATTATCTGGATCCTGACCCCAATTCTACCCACAAAGGGGAGACCAGAGAAACCCGAATCAAAGAATTTCACAGATTAAACCCTCAGCCCGTGATTGGCTTGAGAGAAGGAAGCTGGCTTGAAGTGAAGGGTCAGGAAATTATTTTAAAAGGAAATTTAACAGCCAGGATTTTTGAAAAAGACAAAGAACCTTACGAAATAGAAACAGGAAGTTCATTGTCTCTATTACATTAAAATCAACGTATGGATTATCAACAAATTCTTAATACTATAGCATCAGAGCTTCACTCAAAATCATATACAGGAAAAGTAGCATCTTACATTCCTGAATTGGAGAAGATCGACCCAAAAAAGTTCGGAATGCACTTATATTGTATCAATTCGGGACATTATAGCTTTGGGAATAACGAAGAGCGCTTTTCTATTCAGAGCATATCCAAAGTATTTGCCTTAACACGAGCTATGGCTTTATTAGGAGATGACCTGTTTATCCGCGTAGATGTAGAACCTTCGGGAGACCCTTTTAATTCGCTGGTACAATTAGAGTATGAGCAGGGAATCCCCAGAAATCCTTTCATTAATGCCGGCGCCCTCGTAATTTCTGATATTTTGATCTCTCAATTGGATCATCCCAAAAAAGATTTTCTCGATTTTATCCATAAAATTACCGGAAATGATAGCATAAACATCAATACAGAGGTCTATATATCTGAAAAAAAACACAGCTATCGTAATGCAGCATTATTAAATTTGATGAAATCTTTTGCAAATATTGAAAACGACATAGAAACTGTTCTTGATTTCTATGTCTACCAGTGTGCAATTGAGATGTCCTGCAAAGAATTATGTACGGCATTTATGATGTATGCAAACGGTGGAAAAAGAATATCTGACGATTATCAAATACTTTCTCCCGAAAAAGTAAAACGTATCAATGCTATTATGCAGACCTGTGGTTTTTATGATGAAGCCGGTGAGTTTAGTTTTAGAGTGGGTTTACCGGGTAAAAGTGGTGTAGGCGGTGGCATAGCGGCAGTACATCCCGGACAATATGCTGTAACGGTATGGAGCCCGCCTTTGAATCCCAAAGGAAATTCTGAATTGGGGATGTATGCCCTGGAGCAATTGACTACTTTGACCGGCTTGTCTATATTTTAAAGAGAAGCTACTTGAAATACTAGATAGTAATACTTATAATATTACTAACAATGAGCTATTTATAATACAAAAAACCTCACTTCTCTGTGAGGCTTGGAGCGGGAGACCAGATTTACCTCGGCTCCACTCGGCATAGGCCTGTATCCTACATCCAAGTAGACTTCTCACCCGGCAAGTCTTAGTAAAATCCTTAAATGCAAAAAATCTCATACTTATAGATGAGATTCTCGTTGAGCGGGAGACCGGGTTCGAACCGGCGACATTCAGCTTGGAAGGCTGACGCTCTACCAACTGAGCTACTCCCGCTTTTGATGTGGACAAATGTATTGGTTTTGTATTAAAAATTAAAATTAAATGTAAAAAACAATAACCAATTCTAGCAAAAAAATACGGTTAAACCGTATTTTATCGATAAAAAGCGCATTTAATCTAAAAAAAATTGTATTTTTGTTAACATTATTTTATCTTATTTATAATTTTATAGATTAGCAATCTTCTAGATTATAGTATATTTTGAAGGATATTTAACGTAAATAAATAATATAAACATGTTGCCCAGTTATTGGTGTCAAGAAATTTCCTATAGTATGAAAATAAAAATTACCCTAATTCTATTGGTTTTCCTGAATCTTACTGCTCTTATAGCCCAGGTAAAGGTAGGAGACGCCCCGAACATTATAGATCCCACTTCGCTTCTCGAATTACAAAGTGCAGACAAAGTATTTGTCCTTACCAGAGTGAGTGATGCTACAATGAATTCTATATCGCCATTGCCAGGTGCTATGGTGTATAATATAGATCAAAATTGTGTATATCAATATAATGGTAGTATATGGCAGTCCTTATGTACGCCTACAGAAACACCTACCTTTATTTTGGATAATAATGATGGAACCTTTACCTATACTAATGAATTAGGAACTTCGGTTATAATCAACAAGGCACAACTCACTAATAATGGCGATGGGACTTTTACCTTTGATAATGGTAATGGAAGTCCGGTTGGATTTGTTGGTACTGATGATCAGAACCTGAACAGTATTGTAACAACACCTAATGAAACTGTAGAAATACAGATCGAAAATGGTACCAATACTACTATCAATATTCAGGATGCCGATGCCGATGCTACTAACGAACTTTCCGACCTATCTATTACCGGAAA
>CANMDW010000007.1 GCA_947496705.1 uncultured Aquimarina sp.
TCACCTAATTTGGTACTGCCTTGATAGAATTCTACTTTAGTTACATTTCCATCGCTATCACTGGCGTTGGCAGTAATGTTGACGGTATCACCCTCAGTAAAAGTTGCATTATCAGAAGGACTTGTTAAAGAAATACTTGGAGAAGTATTGCCAGGAGGAGCAACACCATCAGAAGATACGACCGAAGCAAATGTTTCTCCGACAATAATTCTATCCATTAAAAAGGGTTCATCACTTGCATTTGAGTTTGTTAATCCAATTCCTTTAAAACTAGTCCATCCATTATTATGAGTTAGATCGGGAGCATCGGTTTCTTTGGCTGGATTTACCCAAAGATCCATACGATCCTCGCGAATTCTGGCAACTATCATTACAGTAGTACCTGGTCTGAATTCGGGACCACCTATCGAGTTTCTTTGATACCCTTCAGATAGAATAAAATCACCTTTTGAGCTATTCGTCTGTATACCTACATACCGCCAATCCCAATTGGCATTGGTGTTAAAAACCCTCACTCTTTGATTGTCAGAATATGTACTTGAAGCTTCCCATCGTAACAGATAACTCATCCACACTTCGTTTTGTCCCGTGATCAATGCATCGGAAAATTCCCTACGGCCTCCTTCTCGGTTTTTATCGATACGCAGTGCTTTATTGCCACCAGAAACTCCATTGGCTGATAATGGATTACTGCTTACATTAACCACTTTGGATCCATTATTGTTCCAGGGGCCAAGCCAGCCTTCACTTCCGGTTCCTTTACCACTTAAACCTCCTACAGGATATCCTTCAAAAGATTCTACCATGCGGGTTCCCTGGAAATAGGTAAACTTTACACTATGGTCTCCCACATTGCCTGCAATGTCTTTAACACCTTTTGCCGTGAGTGTGTATTCGATTCCATCTGTTAATGCAGAAGTATTTAATACTACTGTTTCCTCATCGCTCTCCAATACAGCAGAAGTTACATTGATCCCACCACTAATACTATAATTGGCTGAATTCTGTGCAGATAAACGTTCTACTTTTTCATTAAATATTACATGGATTTTTGTGTTAAAGATAACTTCTACAGCTGCAATTTTAGGGCCTTCTCTATCTTGTTGTGTAGTCGCAGAAGCTTCTGTAGAGGTTGTAGATTCATTACCCCATTGGTCTACTGCTTTAATCTTATAATAATATTTTGTCGAGGCCTTTAATCCTTTATCGGTATATGAATTTGAAATAGCTTCTTCCACAAAAGTATTTGACCCTGCGTTAAAGCCACTATTTTCACTTCGGTATATGTAATACCTGGCCAAATCATTATCGGTATTATTATTCCATTTTAAATCAATGGTACTGGAACCGGTAGCATTTGCCTGTAATCCTGTCGGTTTGGCTGGTGGTACATTATCCAGAACATCTGTTTTTATTCTGTTTTCTGAAGAATTATACGCCACACTGATCTGATCTAAGGTAATGACTGCGCTCAACTGATTTCCGTTTATCTTTCCGATCACCGGTGTACCTTGCCCAACGGCCATCACCACCCATATATCTGTATTCTTTACTCCATCAACTTTGATCTGCAACCGTTTATTATCTTCAGAAATATAAGCTTTAGAAGGGCTCAACACCCACCCTTTTACATAGCTATTATTTTTCCCTTCTATAAGAAAATATGGAACTCCGTCCTCGGTTCCTTTGGTAGTTGGCAGTTCATCGGTATCTGAAGATTCCCCCAAATTTACATTCCATGCATAGTTGTGATTAGACTCATCTTTAACCTTATCTAATGTGGATATAATTGCCGGAGCATTGGTACCTGTAAAATCTACCATCATATGGCGTTTTACCTCGTTAACTCCCAATGAGTTATATTTAGCCCCTCCACCAACGATTGCATATCCTTTGCTATTATTAACATCAAAAAAGTCAAATTTTCCAGTTCGGCCAGAAGCATTATCATCTGATTTGCCATCTACCTGAAACGTAGAATGGTATTTTGCGCCTTTGTTTTTTTCGGGCCCTGCAAAAAATCGAGTGTTATAGGCAAATAAGCCAATCTGAGTAGCTTCTCTTTTATCCCAGGCTTTATCATGATAATCTGTATCCCCCAATATAGATACTAAAACATCATTTTCGTCTTGCCATCGATTTCTAAAATAGGCTGCACCTCTTTCAGAATCTACGACTCCTTTTTCCAATATTCCATTAGGTGATTTAGGGGTTCCATTTTCAGGATAATACAATAATGACCAGGTGGTTCCCGCCCGTCTCTGATCATATTTTTTTGAAGGAGGTGCGGCATTTTTTATACCTCTGTGCCTATCGAAAAAATAGTGATAATAAGGCACATCTGCTGCAGGTGTGGTTTCCAGCAGCATACTGATCAATCCATGCTCTCCATACCTTGTTTCTCCTGTACCATATTGCAGACAGCTTTGTCCATCATCAAAAGCACCTGAGTATATTACCAGTTTCCAAAAATCATGTGAGTTAAATTCATTGTCAAATCCTGTATCACCTATGGATCGAACCGCTAAAACGGCTGGAAATAAAAATGAGTTTGCATATGCCAGATATCCGTTACCTTCTTGTGTCCACCCTATATCCCCATAGGCTGTGGACATATGCCTGTTTAATTCGCTTTTTAACTTTTTATATCGATTATTACGTTTTCCTTCTTCATAGGCAGACAACATCAATATAAGTTCTCCTCCTCGAGTTACGGCCACCCAATTAGATCCTTTATGCGGCGAACTTACATTGACATGACTAAAGCCCGGCCATTTATCCAGCCCATTTTTTATTTTACCAAAAATGTAATTTCTCTGGTTGTTGGTCCATGCATTATAACACCAATCATATGTAATCCCAAACCCTTTGCTGATCATTGCTCTTGAAAGCCCCGAATTGCTCTCCATAGTTCTATTATCGGGGTCATTTTTTTCATAAATATCCCGCAGGGCATTATAGGCGTAGTCTGAATATTTTTTATCCCCTGTCAATAAATACATCATAGCGGCTTCACGCGCCAGCCACGTTCTGGCATAGTTGTAATTTTTATCGCTTGGTTTTTCATCATATACCTGCCAGTCATTTTGGTCTACACGACTTTTCATAGCCTGATAAGCATCCTTATGATGACTGCCATTCACTTTGATAGCGTCTTTTAATTCATTAATGCGCTGTGTGGTAACATATAAACGGGGATGTTGTTGTGAAAAAGCTTCATTTGTTTGAAAAACAAAAAATAAAATGCAGATAATCAATATTTTATTTCTATTCATTGTGAAAACAAAATTTTCCATGATACGTTTGGTTTTGAGATTTCTTACTATTTTATGTGTGAAAAGTGAATCATAAGTTGTTTAAACAACACTTATGCTATGAATTGTCACATCATGAGTTTGTTTGGTCAATTGTGACCATACAAGCTTTCTATTTTAATGAATACATTAAAATGAAGTATGCTGTCGTAAACAACAGAACCGAAACACTGAATTAAAAAATGGAATAGTTGCCAAAATAAAAGCTATTAGAATTTTGGCTTTTTTTGCAAAAAATATGAAGGGTTTCATTGGGGTTTAAATTTTTGAGTTTGGTTAATGATTTTACTTAAGTCTGATTTGTGTGGTACTAAACTATTGTAAAAAAAAATCTTACACTCTTTAAAAATTGCGGTGATTTTAAAAAAATTGACTTTATTTTTAGATCTCAAAAAAAAATTCTTTTCGTTTTCTACGAAAAGACTCCGGAGTTTCTTTAGCCAGTTTAAAAAAAGTAATACTAAAACTTGAATGGCTTTGAAATCCTAAATCATATGCTATATCACATATTGGTAAATCGGTTCCTGTTAATAATACCATTGCTTTTTGTACTTTACTTTGTAAAATGTATTGATATGGCGTAACGCCAAGATATTTTTTAAAGTTTCTGATAAAATGGTGAATTTTCCAATCACTCATTTTTGCAAGTGTTTCAATGGTTAATTTCTTGTCTAGATTCCTGTGTATATAGGTTATAATTTTTTTCAACCTGAAAGGAACTTCACAGGTAGCTATATCCGAATTCTGTATAGTTTCTGACTCTTTATAATTATAGTTAGAAAAGGCAATTTCGACTGCAACAACTACATCGTTAGGTTTAAATGGTTTTACAATATAGCCCATAGGATGCGTTGATTTTACTTCATTTAAAGTTGTAGGATCTGAAAATGAGGTAATATACACAAAGGGAGCAGTATTTTTTTTCTGCAAAAATTCCCCAATAGCAATCCCTTCTTTTGCTCCTCCAAGGTCGATATCTAATAACACCATATCTGGTGCTAATTCAATAATTTTTTCTAACGCTTTTTTTGCTGTACAACAGATATCTATCACTTCGAAATTTTGTTCTTTAAGTATCTCTGCTATGTGAGTTGCAATGATAAGTTCATCTTCAACTATAAGTACTTTTTTTCGGTTCATTGTGCAGGGGTTTTTTGTTAAATATTATGACTATTGATGTTCCATTATCCGAATTAATTTTTATTTTCCCATTTAACTGTCTAACTAATAATTTTACTATTCGTAAACCGTGTGAATACGATTCTTTCTCAATTGTTTGTTCTGGTATTCCAATACCATTATCACTCACTTTGATGGTTATATTATTTAGCTCATCGATACTTGCTTCAACAGAAAGTTTACCAGATCTATTATTTGGAAAAGCATGTTTAAAAGCATTAAACACCAACTCATTAATAATGATCCCGAGTGAAATAGTAGTTTTCATATCAAAAAAGCAGTTTTCAGCATTTTCTGTATGCGCAATCGATTGCATATTATCATAAAAAGATTGATAAATGGATCCTATTAACTTTTTTAAGTACAGATCAAAATCAATCTGGTCTATTGCGTCTGTTGAATATAACAATTGATGAACCATTGCCATAGAATTAATTTGAGTGGTGCTACGTTCTACAAACCGTCTTACATTACTATCTCTATGAAAATCGTTTTTAAGATTCAACATACTTAAGATCAATTGTAGATTATTCTTAGTTCTATGATGGATTTCTTTGATTAAAACCTCTCTTTCTCCTAATTGCTTTTGCAATTCTATATTTTTTTTGACTAGTGTAGTGTTGTTTTTCTCGATTTCCATATTTCTATAAAAAAATTCTCTATTGCGTTCTTCTTTTATTTTCAATAGATAAAAAAAAACGACAGCAATAAAAAAAACTACTATAAATGCGTAAGTAAAATGGTAATTTTGATGTTTTTGACTTGCCACCTCAAGTTCTGAAGTACTCTTTTCTACATTGAAAGTTTCTATTTTTGTTTGCTGTCTTTGTCCTTGATATTTTATTGATTCCTTAATATCATTATAAAGATTAGTATATAATGGAGTACTTGTTTGAGTTTTTACTTGCCCTATGTTATACAGTAAAAAAAAACTACTATAATTTGTTATAAAGTTAAACAATAAAATCGGACTATGTGTTGTGGGTAACACCCAAATAATATGCGTTTTTTCACTCACTAAAAGTGAATTCTCAGAAAGCGTCGAAAACCAAGTAAATTTTCTTTTTTTTAGATAAAATTCAGCCAAATTTCTGCTACAAGTGAGATATCGAGAAAAAACATTCTCCTCTTTTGGTTTGATCTCATGTGTATCAAAATTATTAACCACAGATTCTAATCTTAAGTCTGTAAAAAGCACTATAATTACTATAAAAGCGATTTTTATTCTAAAAATTATCTTTGAATTCATAAGTTGGTTAAGTTCTTGTCACTATAACAACAGGTACAAAACAAATTACCCTACCTAAAATTGAATTTTTTATTTTTCAAATAATCTTTAAGGATGGTAGCATAGTATATATATTTCACAAATATTATTCTGAAAAAGAGAGAAATATTACTTTTTTATTACATTTGATCCAATAATAATGAGTTCTATGAAAAAGAATACATTGCCTAAATAAATGAAAAAAATTCAGATTCGGGAGATAGAGAATATAGAGAATTCAGATTCGGGAGATAGAGAATAAAGAAGTCTACGCTAAAAGCTGCCGTATGGGATAGAGAACCAGACTCTCAGGTTGACTTCTAAAACATCTACTTCATTAAGATTATAAGAACGAATACCATTCGTTCTCTATACTATTTTAGTATTCGTACCTGAGGTGGGATTAAAGCAAATTGCCAGGCTGTTTTCCTTTATAATGAAAACATAATAAACACATCGATTTGATCGAGTAAACTTTTTGCTCAATATTTTTCAAACCAGTCAAAAGTTTCTCTGATAATCCTATCTTTTTCCGATTCTATAAAATCCAAAAATGCCAACGCAACTGGTGATAGGTTTTTTGAGTGTAACCAGATCAAATTCCAATGTGTTATAATGGGCAATCCTTTGAACGGAATAATTTCTAAATCACCATTCTTTAGGTCATTTTTGATCCCTATAAGTGGCATGATAGAGTATCCCAAACCAGCTATGACCGCTTGTTTTAATGCTTCATTTGATGTGAGTTCCATTTTCTTATGGGTAGGTAGCTTATTTTTTTTAATAAAATCTTCCATAGCACTTCGAGTAGCAGAACCTTCTTCTCTATAGATCAAAGGATATTCTTCAAAGATCTTTGTTTTGGAAGCTTGTTTTTTTAACTTTAATGTGGTTCCTCCGATCAGGAAAAGTTTATTTTGCATTAACTGTACCCGCTTGGTTTTGAGCTGCTCAGGAATTACAGATACCATTGCAAAATCAACTTCATTTTGTTCTAAACTGTGCACCACTTGTGCTTTATTGGTTACATCCATAATGAGATCGACTCCCTTATGCTTTCTCATAAAATCTGATAAGAAATATGGCATCACATATTTACCTGTAGAAACAACAGATATCTTAAGGCGTCCTGCCACTTGCCCTTGATAAGACATCGTCTTGTAATTAATCGCCTCTACTTCATTTAATATTTTCTCTGCAGCTTGAGCTATTTCTTTTCCAAAATCGGTTACATATAATTTTCTACCCACTACCTCTGTAAGGGGAATTGAAAACTGATCCTGAAATTTTTTCAGCTGAATAGAAACGGCTGGCTGGGTTAAAAAAAGCTCTTCAGATGCTTTGGTAATGCTTTGATTTTGAACAATCTTCCGGAAGATCTGTAATTGATGTAATGTATAATTCATAACTAATGTTTATGTATATCATTATAAATATAAATAAAAATTAATAAAAAAAATGTTTCAATTTTGTCGTCGATAAAAAAGATACACTATGTCAAATACAATTAAATCTCAATTTCAAAGCCGTAGTAAAGTACTTGTTTTAAAAAATACGAAAGAAAAATTACGGATCCCTGAAAAAGAGAAAAACAAGATCCTGAAAGTAATAATTCATATAAGTCTGGGGAGTCTGTTCTTCTCTTCATTAATAACGCTATCCATTCTGAATAACAAAATGTTCATGGATAGAATTCTCATTTCATCCTTTATTATCTCATGCCTATTTCTTTTGAAAACTACAAACCAACAGGCAGATACTTCGTTTCGAAAACAGTAAAATGTTATGCAAAGAATAAAACTTAGAATTTTAAACAGTAATAATTAATAAAAAATGATCATGACAGAAGTAAAGCAAAAAATCCAACTAGTAGAAGGTAAATTCACCCCGTCTGAAGCGGCTGATGTAGTATCTTCCTTAATTGAGGAAAAAATAAACTTTCACAAACTTCAAAGACTAAGCTTATCCGAGGGTCACCAAGCAACAAATACAGAGTATCCCGATGGAAGAATCGCAGAACTATACAATGAGAAAAAAATAGCAAAAGAGTTTATCAACAACGCCAGAGAAGAAGGATATAAGATAAAAATCAACGGAACACTGGAAATTACATTTGTAGAATAATCAAGTGAAATAGTAGTAGTTCTAAAAAATTCAATTCTTACTTCATGGATTTACACCTGTTGGCAGACAATTTAACAAACCCCGCTCTTTTATTTTTCTTTTTAGGTATTCTGGCAGTTCAATTTAAAAGCGATCTTGAAATACCGCAAAACTCCTCAAAGTTTATTTCACTTTATTTATTACTTTCCATAGGATTTAAAGGAGGACAAGAGCTTTCTCATAGCAATCTTGATCTGGAGATTATTTGGTCAATATTGTTCGGGATAGTATTAGCTGTAGTTGTGCCTTTGTATTCTTATTTTCTGCTAAGAAGGAAATTCAATGTATCCAACGCTGGTGCCATAGCAGCTTCATATGGCTCGGTAAGTGCTGTAACCTTTGTTACGGCACTTACCTTCCTAGAGATGGAACAAATCTCTTTTGGAGGTCATATGGTGGCTGTAATGGCACTGATGGAAGCACCCTCAATCATTGTTGGAATGCTGCTCATTTCATTTTACGATAAAGATGGTAAAAATAATATCGCTATGAGAAAAGTGTTTAAGCATTCTCTTACAAACGGAAGCGTTCTATTAATATTAGGAAGTCTGGTTGTAGGATTTATGGCCAGCGAACAACAGGCCGAAGGTATTAAGCCATTTACTACAGATATATTTAAAGGATTCCTGGCCGTTTTTTTATTGGATATGGGGATCACCAGCGGTAAAAAAATATCAGCTTTTCTTAAAAAAGGGTGGTTTGCCTTCCTCTTTTCTATAATAATACCTTTATTTAATGGTTGTTTGACAGCAATAATCAGTGCAAGTTTTACAGACAGTATCGGCAATCGATTTTTACTGGCTATATTGGCTGCGAGTGCTTCTTATATAGCTGTACCTGCCGCTATGCGAATAGCAGTACCCAAGGCAAACCCTAGTTTATATCTACCCATGGCATTGGCTATTACATTTCCATTCAATATCACTTTAGGTATGCCTATTTATCTCTGTATTGTACAGATGGTTTAGAAATAGAATGCTATCTATGTCTACCATAAAGCTACATCGAAAGATTATTTACAACACCTATCACCCACTGCCAAAATGTAACTAATCAAAAGTATTCAGAGCTTCTTTAATCACCATCTTGCACTTCCTTAACCAATTGTTGGTCGTTTTTATCGCTTTTGTATTCTTTTAAAAATGGATTTTCCATAACATACATTTTTTAACTTGGATGCAAGACTTTGGAATATGTGACAGGTCTAAATCACTTCAATTAAAAATGATTGATATTGACTGTAAAACCATGTATAAACAAAACTTTAACATTTAAAATTTTGAAATACTAGACGACTGGTCATATTTTTGCCTTCAGATAACATAAGAGATGCCCAAAACCCTAAAACATGAAATCAAAGCAGATTACCTTTTAGAAAAAGGTATGGAGATCATTTGGTCAAGGGGTTATAATGCAACCAGCGTAAATGATATAGTTAAAGCTGCTGGTGTACCAAAAGGATCTTTTTACTTTTATTTTGATAGCAAGGAAGATTTTGTTGTCAAAGCTCTTGAAAAATATTTTGCAACGATCTCTGTTCCCGCATTAAAAATATTACAGAATAAAACGATCTCTCCTAAACAACGAATTCTAGATTTTTATGAATTCAGAGCACAAGTGGTAACAGAAGAGTTAAAATGTAAAATGGGATGCATGGCCTGCAATCTTAGTTCAGAAATGGCAGAACATAATGACAATATCAGAATAGCAGTAAACAAAATACATACTACTATCAGACAACATATTATTGAAGTGGTTAAAGAAGCACAGGATTATGGAGAAATTGATGTTTCTATAAAAGCTACAGATATTGTTGAGTTTATAGAAAATGCAGGAATGGGTGCTATGATCACCATGAAGGAACGACAAAGTCCTCAACCGATAGATAGTATGATGACTATATTAAGAAATCTAATTTTTAAATAATTTTTTTAATTCTATAAAGATGACTGGTCAATTATTAATATTTAGATAACCAAAACATATGGCCTGAACTATAATTTTAACAACGAACTCATCTTAAGTTGTAGTTCTGGGCTGCAAACGCGACATTTTGCCCCCTAATTTTGACTTTTTTTCGCACCGTAGCGCTGCTATGCTTCTTAAAAAAGGCTTCATTAGGATTCAAAAGCTCCCATTTTCGCCTCCAGAATACAACTCAAGATGAGTTCAACATAATAAACGACTGGTCAATTATTTTATTGATTTTATTTCAATTTTTATATATGAGCTGTCCTATTATTCAAACTTAAATCGTCTAAATATAAAACTCATAACAATCTGTATCATGTAGGCTTTTATAGAAATACAAGTCGACTGGTCAACTAATAACAAATACTATGAATGCACTAAAAAAAGCAGGTGACGCTACCAATGCGTTTGCAAAAAAATGGGCAGAATTTGTAATCAGATTCAAATGGCCTGTACTCATTGTAACCTTGACCCTGGCTATAGGCCTTGGTTCGCAAGGGAATATGGAATTTGATGGAGATTATCACGTTTTTTTCAGTGAATCGAATCCTGAACTGGAAGCTTTTGATGCCTTGCAAGAAAAGTATACCAAAGATGATAATGTAATTATTGTACTCTCTCCATCTAACGGGGATATCTTCACAAGTGAAAATTTAATCGCAATTGAAGAACTCACCGCCAAAGCCTGGAACACCCCCTACTCTTCCCGTGTGGATGCGGTCACAAATTTTCAGCATACCAGTGCACAAGGTGATGACTTGTATGTGGATGATCTATCCTATGAATCTGCCTCTAAAACAGATGCCGAAATAGCAGAAATCAAAGAAAAGGCTTTAAAAGAGCCTCTTTTGGTTAATCGTTTATTGAATGAGAGTGGAAGTGTTACTGCTATCAATATTACCGTTAGACTTCCGGGGGAAGATAGCGCCAAAGAAATACCAGAAGTTACCGCTTTTATTCGTAATGCTATTTCAGATTTTCAGGAAAAACATTCAAATTTTCAGGTGCACTCCTCTGGTCTTGTTCCTTTGAACACAGCCTTTTTTGAATCTTCCATGAGGGATCTGATGCTTACTATGATTATGTTGGTAATTGTAATTATTACAACCTTGATCCTAACCAGAAGTTTTTTTAGCACATTAGCCACTTTTATCGTAGTGATATTCTCTATTATAAGTGCTGTTGGATTTGTTGGAATCATGGGTATTAAACTTACCCCTCCTTCTTCAGTTTTTCCAACAATGATCTTAACACTAGCCGTGGCAGATAGTATTCATATCCTGATCACGATGCTACAAAAAATGCGCAAGGACGGTTATGCCAAAAAAGAGGCCCTGGTAGAGTCGATGCGCCTCAACTTTATGCCGGTTTTTATAACCAGCTTAACAACAGTAATCGGATTTTTGACTATGAACTTTGGAGATGTTCCTCCATTTTGGGACCTGGGTAATATTACAGCTTTTGGTATGACCATGGCATTTCTCTATTCTACCACTGCATTACCTGCTCTTATGGCTATTCTTCCTGTTAAAGTGAAAGCAAAAAAAGAAAGTACAACAGAAAAAGTAAGTTGGTATACAAATCTTGGGCTTTTTGTTGCCAAACAACCCGCAAGGCTAACGCTGATTTCATTGGTTATCATAGGAGGACTCACCTTTCTGGCCACCAAAAATCAATTTAATGACGAATTTATCAATTATTTTGATGAAACCGTTCAATTTAGAACTGATACCGATTACATAAGCCAGAATCTAACAGGGATCTACAACGTCGAATTTTCGGTCGGAAGTGGAGAAAGCGGAGGGATTAATAATCCAGAATATCTCAAAAAACTAAATGCTTTTGAGGACTGGCTTAACGAACAACCCGAAGTTATTCACGTAAACGCCTTTAGCGAAGTGGCGCGACGCGTGAATCGGTCTATGCATGGAGACAATCAAACCTATTACCAGGTGCCCGTTAATCGTGAGGAAGCTGCACAATATCTTTTATTATATGAGCTCTCACTACCTTTTGGATTAGACCTGAACAATCAAATTAACGTAGATAAGTCTGAGACACGGGTCACCGTAACCATTAAGAACATTTCGAGTGCAGAAATGATCGCTTTTTCTAAAAGAGCAGAACGCTGGTTACAGAGTAATACTCCAAAACCGATGCATGCCATTGGTGTAAGTCCAACACTGATGTTTTCTAAATTAGGATTCAGACAAGCCGATAGTATGCTTAAAGGAAATATCATCGCATTGATTTTGATTTCCCTGGTACTAATGCTGGCACTAAGAAATTTCAAATTAGGATTACTGAGTATTATTCCCAACGTAACACCAGTTTTGGTTGGATTCGGACTTTGGTGGGTCTACAAAGGAACGATAAACACCGGAATGGTTATTGTCTTTGGGATGACCTTGGGAATCATTGTAGATGATACGGTGCACTTTATGAGTAAATTCCTGCGTGCTCGTAGAGAATTGGGATATGATGCCAGACAAGCAGTGATCTATGCTTTTGAAACCGTAGGCAAAGCACTAGTTACCACTACAATAGTCCTAATTGCCGGATTTGCAGTGCTTTCTACCTCATCATTTGCTTTAAATAGCTATATGGCAAGGATTACTGTAATTATTATTTCGGCAGCGTTAATTATTGATTTTATCCTGCTCCCGGCATTACTGATCCTTCTTAGTAAAAAAAGTGAAGCAACTGCAACAGTAAAAGAATTAAAACCACAAGTACAACTTGATAAATAATTCAGAAATAAGACTTTCAAATTAAAAATAAAACAATAAAGAATAGCATTATGAGAACATCAATTTTAGTTGGAATAGCATTAATAAGTATTTCAATTGCAGCTGCACAGAGTGCAGAAGAAAGAGGTTTACAGATCGCCAAAGCTGCCGAAAAAGCAGATCAAGGCTTTATTAGCTCTATTGTAAACCTAAAAATGACCCTTAAGAACAAAAACGGGCAAACCAGTGAACGGCTGCTAGTTACCAAAACTTTGGAACTTACCGAGGACGGAGACAAATCTTTAATTGTCTTCAATAGCCCAAAAGATGTAAAAGGAACCTCAACACTCACTTTTACTCATAAAGTAGGATCAGATGATCAATGGTTGTTTTTACCTTCTATCAAAAGAGTAAAGAGAATCTCGTCAAACAATAAATCGGGGCCTTTTGTAGGCAGTGAATTTGCTTATGAAGATCTTTCTTCTCAAGAAGTTGAAAAATACGCCTATACCTTTCTGGAAGAAAATGGAAACCTACTCCTTGTAGAACAAGATCCCGTGGATCCAAAATCTGGGTATACCAGAAGAATCGTTACCTATAATAAAGATAAAGGATACCGCATAGAGAAAATAGAATTCTATGACCGTAAGAACTCGCTTCTTAAAACCCTTACGTATAGTGACTATAAGTTGTATAAAGGAAAGTTTTGGCGAGCATTAACCTTTAATATGATCAACCACCAAAGTAATAAGGAAACGCTACTCAAATTTAGTGATTATAATTTTGAAGCAATGCTTGCCGACGAAGACTTTACTCAGGTTGCACTTCAGAGGGCCGGTAAATAATCAATGTAATACACAAGGCTACGTTTATTATACCTCATAACGGTTCTTTTGGTTAGCAGATTGTTATTCGACCTGGCCTTGTGTTTTCTTTTCCCGGTTTATAAAAGCCAATCCTTAAAAAAACTAGTATATGAAAGTTAAAACTATTCATTTTATTTTCGTACTGCTTTGCGGTATAATTAGGATGTATTCTCAGGACGAAAGGTCTAAAAAAGTGAATCACGATTTTGAACTGGAACTAGAAGGCGAGTATCGCTATTTCTATAACGATGCATTGTTTGAAGATCAGAAAGATCATTTTCCTTCTTTTGCAGTACGCCCCGAATACAAAGCCGAATGGAACAAAGGATATGAAAGTATCAATTTTAAAGGCTTTTTTCGCCTCGATGTTGACGATGAGCGTACACACTGGGATATTCGAGAGTTATATTATCAAAAAGCAAAGAACAATTGGGAGCTAAGCCTTGGACTAAAAAAAGTCTATTGGGGCGTTACCGAGAGTAATCATCTGGTGGATATCATCAATCAAACCGATGCCGTAGAGACTTTTGATGGTGAAGAGAAACTGGGACAACCTATGGCGCAATTTACCTGGATTACCGAAAAATTCGGAACTTTTAACTTTTTTTACCTCCCCTATCATCGCAAACGCACTTTTGCCGGAGAAAAAGGAAGATTACGTTTTCCGGTAGTAATTGATAAAGATGACCTTACTTATGAAAGCAGTGCTTCAGCATGGAGACAAGATTTGGCTTTCCGCTGGAAACATTACTTTGATATTTTTGATATTGGACTTTCACATTTCTACGGAACAGGGAGAGAACCTCTTTTTACTTTTGATCTTACCGGAAATATCAACGCTTTTTATCCCATAATCAATCAAACAGGATTAGATTTACAAATTACACACAATGCTTTTCTTTGGAAACTCGAATCTATTTATCGTCGTGCAGATGCTCAAGAATTCTTTGCAGCTGTGGTTGGTCTGGAGTATACATTTTCTAATATAGATGGAAACGGACTTGATATTGGCCTTTTGGGAGAATATTTATATGATGAACGTGATGAATTGGCATTAACCGGGCTACAAAATGATATTTTCTTCGGAAGTCGTATTGCTTTTAATGATACCCAGGACACATCTATATTGATTGGAGGAATTACAGATCTCGAATCGAGTAGTACCATTTTTAGTTTGGAAGCATCCAGACGTTTTGGAAGCAGCTGGACCGCAGAAGTAGAAGCCCGTATTTTTAATGATATTGATCAAAACGAATTGATTTTTTCAAATTTTAGAGAAGACAGTTTTCTTAGAATTTCTATTTCAAAATATTTCTAATCACTTCATCTTTAAAATTGTTCCCACCAGGCGAGGGAAGAAAAAAACCTTTAAAATTGCTTCCATACTATCTTTTAATAACAGATTTCACTACTTTGTTTTCACTTCGTATTATGCCAAAAATGGTGAAATCCTTTTCAGTTTTGTCTAAAGCAATCCCCTGTCCTTCAAAAGGTATTGGGTAGGTTTGCTTCCACTCTAGAGTATAGCTCATTTTAGGAAAATACAATTCATATAATTCTTTATTGTCATGACCCGTTACATAAATCACTCCTTCATTGGTAATAAATCCTCCCGAATTACTTCGGGTATCAAATTTGTTGATCAACTCTTCAGGAAAGATCCAGCCTTCTACCCGTTGCCAGTCTTTGGTAAACTTAACAAGCTGAGTCCAATGATTATTTTTATTTTCACTACTCCCTTTACCTGTATAGTGTGCAAAAGCTACATACCAGTGATCTTTATAAAAATCTACCCAGGTAGCAGATCCTATATAGATTCCAAAACTTATATTAGCTATATGCTGAAGTGTTTGTGGATCAAAAACTTCAATAGAACTTACCATAGGATCTTCCGGATAGTTAGAATTTGTACAATACAACTTATTATTCAGGATAATCCCGCTGTTCAGATGTTTTATGGTTCTGGTAGTATCTTTCCATCTGTTAACTAATTTACCTTCGTCTTTTGTGTATGTAACAATTTCACTATTATTAATCACATAAAAAAACTGATCATTTACTGCTACGCCTTGCTTTACCATGGGTAGGCTATATGTCTTTTCTATCTGGGCAGAAAGTGATATTATGATTAAAAAGCTGAATAAAAAACTAAGTCGAATTTGTGTATAAAAAATGTATGCGTCCATAAACGATCCTATAATTCATATCTAAGTCCGAGAGATCCCCAAAAACCATATCCTTCTGTCTGGTGAATTCTTGAAAAATCCTCGGTTGGATCCCCAAAAACCTCTCTTTCTTCCTGATCTGTTAAATTGTTGAGCTGAAGAAACATCGAAAGCTTATTGAACAGTTTCTGACTGGCAGAAATGTCCAAATGAAACTGCTCGTCAAAATAAATGTCATTTAATTCGTTATCACCGATATCTTCCAGCTGCGCATCTCTATATACTCCAGATATGGTAAATGTAAGTCCGATTTTAGGATTATCATAAAACAACCCCAAATTAGCAGTATGGTTCGGACTGCGAAATGGCAATGTTCTGGTTGCTATCTCATCGGTATCATTTACAGAGAATACCGTTTGTTCTGTAAATGCATAGGTATAATTTGCATTTACTCCAAACCACTGTAAGAATGGAATACCATCGCTTAAAAACTTATGCGTAAACGCTAATTCTACTCCTAATGCCAAAGCATTTTCTCCATTTACATCTTGAGTAACTCTATATTGCTGCCCGTCGATTTGCTCAAAACTGCGTTGCGTGAGTAATTGATTGTTGATCAACTTACCAAATAATCCAGCAGACAGTACTCCCAGGTTTTTAGAATACTTTTCAAAAATGATATCAAAATTGTTCACTCTACTGGATTCCAGCTCTGGATTTTTGCGCGTGATTCTTCGTTCTTCATCATCTCTAATATCCGGGCCTGGAATTAATGCATCAAAAGACGGACGGGTAAAACCAGAACTATAGGCAACTCTAAGTAACATCTTATCTGTAAAATCATATTTAAATTGTGCTGAAGGCAACCAGTTTTCAAAAGCGAATTCATTCACATCGTCAAAATCATCTATCCGAATACCTTTGTATTTATTACTAGTCCTCTCATACCTGATTCCTGTAACCAAGGATAATTTTTTTGAAAGTTGAGAGGTTATCTTAATATATCCTGCCTGTATATCTTCTTCGGCTTCATAATCATCTCCATCGCCACGATCTTCATCAATATCAATCGCTCCAAGATTTAATGACGCTACTTCGGGATCATCTGCCCGAACATCTGCAAATCTAAAATCCCCTCCCTGTACGGCAATTGGATTCACATCTTCGTCTACATTTATCTGAGAACGTAACTGATCTCTATATCTATCTTTATTCCTGAACTTACCTCCCACAGCCAGTTCACTTTCTTTACCAAATAAAGTAAGTGGTATAGTAACATCTACTCGGCTTTCAAAATTTTCATCTTCGGTGATATTATTATCAAACCGCAGTCTGTTTAGGAGTAAGGGAGTATCTCCTCCGGGATTGCTTCGTACTTCTAAATTGGTGAGTTGCGCATTATTAAACCCGCTATAATCTACATCACGGGCAAATCGCCAATAGGTCCTAAAAGGCATATCTTCTTCTGCGCGAGTATATCCAAAGGTGTAGGACACGTCAAATCCTTTAAAATTATGTTCTCCTATGATTTGATATAATTCATGTTTTTGATATTCTCCACGGTTTCTGGTTTCACGTTCTTCTTCGCCATCAATAACCAAATAGTCTACAAGCCTTCTGATTTCGTCATCATCATATATATTATAGTTTGCCACTAGTTTTAAGCGATTATTTTTATCAAATCGAATATCCGGACTAAACATAAGCCCATACCGCACTCGCGTTACATCATAGTCATTGTTTCTTTTTTCTTCGATAACGGTCGAACTGTCATCTGTATAGTTAAATTGATTGAGTAGTGACCCCCGATTTGTTCTATAATAGCTTCCCGCTGCAATTATTCCTAATTTATCATTAAAAAACCGTTGTCCCAATACTGCAGAAAATGCCTGAAGGTCTTTACCATACTCTTCAAATTCTGATTGTTGCTGATTAAAACCTCCACTTGCAGAAACATTTAGGATGGGCTTATCTGGTGCTTGTTTCAGGTTAAAGTTTACGGTTCCACCAATGGCATCACCATCCATATCGGGAGTAAGGGTTTTATTCACTACGATCGATTCCATTAAATCTGCCTGAAGAAGATCCAATCCAACGGCTCTATCATCATCGGGATCAGGACTCGGCACTCTTTGCCCATTCACCTGTACTGCATTAAATCTTGGAGACAACCCCCGAATGGAGATTAATTCGCCTTCTCCCTGATCTCTGCTCAAAGATACACCTGGCATGCGCTGCAAGGCTTCGGCCGCATTTCGATCTGCATATTTACTAAACTGCTCAAAGGACACAACGGTTTTAACATTTGGGGCATTTTTTTGTTCATTTAGCGCTTTTGCCTGTCCGCGTGATAATTTTCCATACACTACTGTCGCTTCTAACTCCTGTATGTTTTCGCGAAGCACTATATCCAAAATTGTCTTAGAACTACCCTCTACGCTAATCGGGATCTCAGTATCGTTATATCCAATGTATTGTGCTATCAATGTGTAATTGCCTGCCGGTAACTCTAATGTGTATTTACCATTAATATTTGATACTGTTCCTTTATTTATTTCCTTAACAACCACACTGGCATAAGGAAGAAAATTATTTTCGGTGTCTTTTATGGTACCCGATATCGTACCAAATTCCTGAACCCGTGTGTTGTTTTTTAAAACTTCTTTTTTCTTCAGAATAATTTTATTGTCATTGATTTCGTAAGTAACAGTATCTGGCAAAGCATCGGCCAAAATAGCTTTGATAGCTTTATCGGTATATTTTTTACTGATTCTTTGATCCAGAACTATCTTACTCTTACTGTAAACAAAAACTGCATTCGATCTTTCTTCAATTTTTTTGAGTAACACCTCTACCGATTCTCCTTGTATTTCCAAGGAGATTTTAGCTTCCAGAATATTGGGTTGTATCCTGGTTTCTGCTACCATTTTTTGAAATGGCAGTACAGTAATTATAAAAATTGCTGTACATACTTTAGAAAAAGTGTATTTCAACTTTTGTTTACCGATAAATTTTTCCATTTTTGAATACATTTTTGTTTAAAAATTGATGATCGATTTTTAGCCGGAAGACACTACCAATATCTTCCGGTTTTTTTAACACCCGTTGCCGGATACTACAACTCTGTTTTTTTTCTGTATTTTATATTTGCAATCCAAAGAACTACAAATCACTTTCAGCATATTGCTTAATGATTCTTTATGAAAAGTTCCTTTAATAAGGCAGGTATTTAATTTTTCATTCTGCACTTCAAAAATTATGTCATATGCTTTTGAAATATATCTGAGTGCGTCCTCTAAAGGGATGTTGTCAAAAATAAATTTTTTATCTATCCAACCCATTTCATTATCAATCGCCAAAATATGTTCTTTACTTACCTTTTTTGTTTTAACATCATAAGAAATCTTATCTCCTCTGGTTAACAACAGTATTTCATTTTCTTCTGAAGTCTGCACTGCAACTTTACCACTCACAACACTCACAAAGGAATTTTTCTCATTTCTGGAATCTATATTAAAACTGGTTCCTAAAACCTCTGTTGTAAAATGCTCACTTTGCACCGAAAATGGCCTTTTTTCATCTCGTTTTACATCAAAAAATGCTTCTCCGCTAAGCTTTATTTGTCTTTTGTAGGTATTAGAAAAATTGTAAGACAAAATAGAATTTTCATTTAACCATACAATGGTACTATCTGGTAAAACAAGTTGCAGTTTTTCCTGTTGTGCCGTCCTGAATTCTCTCCAGGCAGTGTCTTGTGTAAATTGCTGATTGACAAAATAATATCCCCAAAAGAGAATGGCAGCCATAGCTGCTATTTTTAATAGTACATTGATAGATCTGAAAGAAGGTTTTTTTAGCTTTTCTTCTTCCTCTATTTCTGAAAATAATTTTTGTCTGGCTATTTTGGTAGTAAAAGAATGAGGTTTTATATTCCCGGTTACATTCCATTCTTTAACGATCTTATTGAACTTAACTTGATATGCGTCATCACTTTCTAGTAAAGAAAACAATGTATTGATATCACTTTCTGAAGCTTCATTTGATAAGTATTTAGTAATAAGTACCCAAAATTGATCTTCCATTATACTGTCTTAAGGGATATATTCTTTAAGACAACTTTTAATCACAGCAGCTACTATTCAAAAAAGTTAAAATAATGTTAAGTTTTTATATTTCCCTAGACGTTGTACATGTGATACTGTTCATGAAGAAATCTAACAGCTTTTACCATATGATTTTGTACCGTATGTGGTGAGATATTTAAAATACTGGCAATCTCCTTATATTTAAGGCCATCTATTCTATTCAACATAAAGACGACACGTCGTTGTTCTGGCATGGTATCAATAATTTTTTGTACCCGTAACAACTCTTCTTGATGAATGAGACGAGTTTCCTGATTACTTTCTATGATTGCAGGTTCTATTGTACGTTCTTCTTTCTTTCTATCGGCACTTTGCTTTTTAACAGCATTTAGCGTACTGTTTTTTACGCTGGTATATAGAAAGGCGCGAATATGGTGAATATTATTTTCTTTGCGTTTTTGCCATAGCTTCATAAACACGTCTGACACGATTTCTTCGGTAATTTCTTTAGGAATTGAAAATCGTAACGAAAAATTACACAACCGCTCATAATACTTATCAAACAATACCCCAAGCGCTTCCTTTGTGCCCTTTTTGATATCACGGTAAAGCTGATTGTCATCCATAAGAAATGAAGTATTCCCTTATAAATGTACAATAATATTAGAATTCTTGTTTTTTGGCGACAGTAAATTGTTATGAATATATTAAGTTATCATTATTGTCTGGATAAAGAATCAAGACTGCTTCGCCTGTTTGACACCAGGCAGTTTACTAGAATCAGAGCCCTCTTATAGCGCTCTGTTTTATAAATTATTACATAAAACAAAAAATAATCGGCAATGTCTGGTTTATGACGAAGACGAAAACTTAAAAAGCAAGCTCTATTCTAAAAAATAGCTCTTCACACCAATACAAATCATCGTGCCTAATGAGTGTTTCTTAATTTTTCTGGGAGAGCATGTTTAACATGTTCTGAATCCAAATGTTGATTTATCATAAATTCACAGGATTCACAGCCAGGCTATTAAATAACTTTGCTTTGGTAGCAAAAAATTTATTTTCTACTTCAATTTCCTTTAATCTTGCATCGATAAGACTTCGCTCACGCGAGTTAATAAGAAATAAAGAGCTCTCGCCAAAGCTAAACTTACGTTCTTCTGCCGTTAATAAAGTATTATAATCCCGTACGATAGTGGCTATCAATTCATTTTGTTTTTCAAAAGACTCCAGCTCTATATAAATAGCCATGATTTTATTACGTAGCTGAAGCTGTGTCGTTTCAAAATCAAATCTGGCATCTTGCACTTTGAACTTTGCTAATTTTAAATCTCCTCTTTCTTTCCTAAGAAAAAGCGGGAAACGAAAACTGACCCCTCCTTTATAATCGGCTGTATTGAAGGAGTTTCCGGCATCTGGTGTCTCTGTTAAAAAATTATACGCTACATCTATTTGAGGAAGGAGTTTATTAGCTTTTAGTTTTCTATCTACTTCGAGGCCCTCTATTTTATAATTTAGAGACCGTAGTTTGGGATGATCCTCTATAGTAAAGCTATCCAATGGTCTTCCCTGGATCTCCAGGGTAACATCGATTGCATCGTTTACATTGATATCTGGGACTACATTGGGTTGTAACTCTACCGGAACATTATCGCTTAACCACAGAAAATTAGAAAGTTCTAAGGAAGATTTCAATTGTTTTACTTTGGCTTGCTCAAGACTCAAGGCCCGGTTCTCGTAGGCAATTTTGGCCTCTACCGTATCTATTGCCGCTATATCACCCGCTCTGGCATTTTGCTTGACTCCTTCAAAACGAATTTTGGCATTCTCCAGAAAGTTACGATAGATTTCTGCTTCTCTGTATGCTCGCAGCCAGTTAAAATAAGCCAAAGAGGCATCATACAAAATCTGGTTGACCAACAAATCGCGATCTGCTTTGGTTTGTTCTCTAAAAAACTTTGCTTTTCGAAGCGTTGCCATGCGGTCATTTATAAAAAGTCCACGCGCCAATGAAACAGAAACTCCTGCACTATACAATCCATCATCGGGTACGGTTCGCTCGGGATTAAGAAAAACTCCTTCGTTTTGTTCAAGATTGGCTTTTAACTCTATTCCGTACCATGTTGGTATTTTGAAAGTCGCATTGAGTAAATCATAATATTCAAAGCCTTTAAATTCTTTACGGTCATAATCTACCTCTAACTTCGGATCAAAACCCCCACGTGCTCTCATCAAATTGGCCTGCCCGATATCAATATTAAGTTCTGCCTGTTTGGCGATAGGATGATATTTTTTTACATACCCCAGATACTCTTTAAAATCAAGGATAATGATATCCTTCTCTTGTGAAAAAATAGGAATTACAAAAAACAGTATACTATACAGCAATATTTTTCTCATTTCTATTTCTTTTCAGCAGTTGCAGTTGATTGATTAGGTTGATAATAATTTGGTGGGAAGCCATTAAGTTGCCTCCATAATTCGAACCAGATGGGTACATCTTCCAATAGTGCCATGGTATTTGCCCCAGAGCCTACTTGTATCTCTGGCCATGGATGATCGTCTGGATCTGGTGCAATGAGTATCCTATATTTTCCGTTATTGCTTATAAAAGTCTCTATGGCTACCACTTTTCCACCGTAGGTTCCATACGACACATTGGGCCAGCCACTAAATACAATTACCGGCCAGCCATCAAACTGGATTCGTATTTTTTCTCCTTTATGAATCAATGGCAGATCCAGGGGTTTTACATAAGTTTCTACGGCCAAATCGATCTCTGAAGGCATAATATTTACCAATTGATCTCCTTCTTTAAAGGTTTCTCCTACCCCAGATCGTAATGCTTTGTTGATAAATCCATTTTGTGGAGCTTTGATATAGTACATATCATTACGCATCTCATAATTGGTGTATTCATTTTCCAGTTTGGTTACCTGAGCTTCGGCATCAAACTGATTGGATTGAGCTGTAAACTTGTCACTCTGCGACTTGGAAACCTTATCGGTATATTCTGCCTGCACACGATTGATTTCTATCTGTGCATTGAGCACTTGATTTTTACTGGCAAGCAGTTTATTTTCCTGAGAGATTAGTTTGGCCTGTGTTTCCTGAAGTTTCAGGCGTTTTTCTTCTACATCGGTCAATGCTTTTAATCCTTCGCTTTCTAATTGCACTACCCGGTCATATTGGCGCTGCGCAATACTGATATTGGTTTTGGCAGCCTCGAGATCGATACTGTCACTTTGTACTTTAAGTTTTGACTGTAACAGCTTGTTTCTGGCCTGTTGCAGTTTTAAACTTCTTTCATTTACCAATGCACCCGCCTGGTTTTCCAAAGCTTTTACTTTTTCTTCATAGGACGTAACCGCCATAGATTTTGCTTTAATCTGCTGCCCTGTACGTGCTACCAGATTAGGGTCAAAGTATTCATTTTTTACTTCGGAAATAAACAAGATTGTATCCCCTTCTTTCACAAAATCCCCCTCTTGTACATACCATTTTTCTATTCTACCCGGGATTGGGGATTGAATAGTTTGTGGTCGCTGATCTGGCTTTAGCGTGGTTAAAAAACCACTTCCTGAAATAGTTTGAGTCCAGGGTAAGAACAATACGATAATCACCACTACTGTGAACACCTTCAAAAAACGATTAAAATATTTATAATGTCGTTTATGAAAGATCTTCTGTGTAGCTTTATACCCAGAGAGATCGACCTTAGTATTTAGTCTATTATGTGAGATATTTAACATCTTCCCTTATTTTTCACTTACTATTGTACCATTTTCGATATTGATAATTCTGCCGCATCGCTCAACCCATTGTAAATTTTGACTTACCACCACCAACGCCCATGGACTTGATTTTTCAGTTAAAAAATCCATGATACGCAAGGTTTCAGACTCGTCAAATTGATCTAAAGGATCCTTGAGAATTAAAAGTTTTGGTTTTTTGACTATACTCCTTGCCAATACTATCTTTTTGGCAATCGTATATGATATTTGCTTTCCTTCGGGATAAATAACAGTTTGCAATCCTTTTGGTTGTTCTTTTACGAATTGTGTTAGCCCTGTTTTTTCTATAGCCCAATACACATCATCTTGAGGTACTGTAGTATCGCCAAAAGTTATGTTTTCCAGAAGGGTACCTTCAAAAGGAGATTCTTCGGTGAGTGATTGTCCCAAATGTGATCTGTAATAGTTAAGGTGTATACCTCTTAAGTCTACATTATTGAGATAGATACTTCCATCACTAGGTTCGATAAGACCAGCAATAAGACGCAATAACGTAGTTTTTCCTGATCCATTGGATCCTTGTATCAATATAGTACAATTCTGGGTAATGGTAAGCGACATATCGTTTACTATTTTTTTCTTACCATATGGTACGACATACGTTACATTGGCCAACTCTACCGTGTATCCCTCATCTTCTTTAAAAGGTTTTTCACCATCCTGGGGTTCCAGATCTTTATCTACCACCTGACCCAGTTTTTCCATAGAAGTTAATACATCATAAAAAGACTCGAGGCCAACTATAAGCTTTTCTACAGATCCTATAACTAATACAATAATGATCTCTGCTGCTACAAACTGCCCGATGTTCATTTCCTGATTTAAAACAAGAATCCCCCCTATTAATAACAACCCGGCTGTTACCAATACTTTGAACCCGATCATTTGAATAAACTGCAATACTAAAATCTTGAAATGACTTTCTCTGGCAGATAAGTACTCTGTAACCAAAGTGTCATTTTTATCGAGAGAGTGATTGGTGTTGCCAGAAAGTTTAAAACTAACTATAGTACGGGCAACCTCCTGGATCCAATGTGCTACTTTATATTTACTTTTTGACTCTTTTAAACTAGTCTCCAAACCTTTTTGAGCCGTATATTTAAATACAATATAGATTAGTAGTATGAGTAACAGACCATAAATAATGAAGAAGGGATGATAAAATGAAAGTAGCATTAGCCCAAATATGATTTGGATCAAAGCAGCAGGGAAATCTATTAATATTTTAGCCAGACCTTTCTGCGCAGTCAACGTATCAAAAAAACGGTTTGCCAACTCTGGCGGATAGTAGTTACGCAATTCGCTCATTTTAATTTTTGGGAAACGATACGAAAATTCAAAAGAAGCCCTGGTAAATATCTTTTGCTGTACATTTTCTATGATGCGAATTTGCATCAACTGCAAAACACCTACAAACGCTACTCCCAGGGTAACCAAAATCACCAGAACTATCCAGGAGGTACTAATCTGCGCTCCCTGAATGAGGTTGATAATTGCCTGAATTCCCAAGGGTAATGACAAGTTTACCAATCCGGCAAAAATTGCATAGTAAAATGTTTGTAAAATATCTCTTTTATCGAGTTTTAAAAGACCTATGAGCCGTTGCCATGCGGTCAATATATTTTTAGACATTTACTTTTTATTTAAAGAATTAAACACTAAGTCTGTAAAGTATTTAGTGGGAGTTACCGTTTCATTACAATTGGTCAATTGGGGGAAATGTTCTTTGAGAAAATGTTGATGTAATGCGCCTTCTATTATGGTACTGGAAAGACTAGAAGGGTATGAATATTTTGCATTGACCTCTTGAATCATTTCTTTAATCCTAACTACCAAACGCTTATAGATTGCAAAATATCCTTCTTTATTCTCCTTATCTACCTCTTTGGTAAGGTATGACTTTGAGTATTCATTAACTACAATTTTATTTAGGATTATCTCATTGATATGAGAGAAAGAGAGGTCTTCTTTTACTGATCTGGTAATGATCTCTATTGCTTTTTTCAATTTTTTATCTGGATTAGCAATACTATTTGTAGAAAAAACCAACTGATACTCTAACCAGCCCCAATACCAGGAAGTTAAGTATAAAAGAAGCTTATGTTTATTCTCAAAATATCGGTAAATAGAGCTTTCATTAGAACCTATTTTTTCACCTAATTTTTTAAATGTAAAACTTTCAAAACCCATCTCATGAATCATGAGAATACTATGCTCTATAATTCTTTTGCCAAGGGCAGAAGACTCTGGATCCTTGATATAAATTTTATCATGAATCCTAACTTTTAAATCTTGAAGTAAATATTTCATCTAAATAAATTTTATAACAAAAGTAAAAGTAATACTATTACCTCATAATAGTTTAACTTTTATTTAACCGTAAGCAGAGCTAACATATCTTTAAAAACGATAATTTTGTATTTAGTTAGTGTCTGGTCGGAAATAGGCAGTTTTTATAATTTGAATTATTTTTGATGGGATTTTAATTTTCTTTTTTGATGCAGATGCCTTAGCATCAGGCAATAAAAAACAAATAAAAATAGCGCAAAAAGAAACAAATTGAATAGTGATATATTTCCGACCAGACACTAGTTCACCTTTTAGCAAAGAATAAACCAGTATATTATGAAAAAAATCCTATTTTTTGCATTATTGTTATTTTTTAACCTTCAAGGACAACAAAATGCAAGTACGACCCAAAAGACAATAGAAATCGGAGATATCTTGATTATTGGCAAGCCCTCGGCTCAACTGTATCAACACATTCGTTTTCCTAAAACAAACTTTATCATCAAAAAAGGAGGAATCCCAAATTACAAAGCCCTGGTGGGAGATCGTGTGATTGTTACCAAGGTTGATAAAAAACAGCAAGGATATTCTAGCATCTCTTTTAAACTCGAAAACGGAGATAAATTCTTTAACAGCATTACTGTTGTAAAAGCAAATTTTGAAAAAGCACTGGAAGAGAAAGAAATTCTTTTAGTAAAATAGATTCTGAAAAACACTAAAAAAACCATCCCGGGTATGCGGGATGGTTGTTATAAAAGTTCAAAGCTATATTTATTTATATGTTCTAGTTGGGATATAAAGTTCTTAAAGCTTTAGTATCATCTCCTTTAAACTCACCATCTTCATTTCCACCAAAACAAGCTAGCATAATCGAAGGTGCTCTATCTGAAGAATCTGTCCCTGGAATTAACGAGGCCCCAACAGAACCAGCTGATTCACCAGACTGATTACAACTTTGGCGAGTTTTCCAGTCTTGGTGACGGAATCCAATAGAGTGACCAATCTCGTGAGTTATCACATGTTCAACAACATTAGTTCCAAAACGATCTGTTCCTGCATTAATCTGGATATATTTGTTTGGCCTACCACCACTAGGGAACCCTGCAGAACCGCCTCCCCCACTCTGGTTATTATTATACACAACCATATCTACATTACTGCTTTGATCTGTACCATATGTTAATACAAAACTAAGGTTAATATTTTCCCTGTTATAGTTATTAATTGCCCATTGTAATGCAGTTCGCATAGTACTGGTAAGTGCATTACCACTTCCTGTCCATCCGGTTACCCTAATGGTACGTCCCTGACTAACCAAATTATTGGTTCGGTATTGTTTACTATTATCAGATGATTTAGCCAAACTTTGTTCTGCAAGTTTATCCAAAGCTATAATGATATCTCCTGATTGTAAGGCCTTAAAGGCAGGTTGCCCCAGGTGCTGTACAGTGACATATTCTGCCCCAGCCGTATTCACACCAGCATCAGACAGTGCCTCCAAATGGGCCTTAGACACCTCTTGACTAACAACTTCTTGTGTTTCGTTACTAATTTCTTCTTTTTGACATGATGTGGCAAAACCAGCCACGATAGCGCAAAGCGCTAATACTTTGATTTTTTTCATTTTTAATAAGTTGAGTTTGTGTAATTATAAAATCAAAACAGAATTTTTACCTTCTATTTTGAATGCAATTATCTAAAAGCTTTGAACTTTCTCGAAATTTTCGGATTGAAGATATGATATTTTTTTTTGATTATTAGTTAAATTTTTAAACTATTTATACCAAATACGGTTAAACCGTAAGATTCTTCTAAGGAAAACTAGAAAAAATAAACTTTTAACCAACCCATAAAATCGATTAAATGCATTATTAATACATCAGAAAAACCTGCCAGAAGTCTATTAAATTAATAGGATTTCTAACAAATGTTAGTAAGCTTTAAATATTATCTAAAAACAGAATCAAGAAAGTTTTTTCTTACATGTCATAAAGTTTAAGTATCTGGAATAATAAGCCTTAGAAACTTTTAATTATTTAATACGCAGATATAACATGATTTCTCAGAAAACCGATAAAATCAAACTTATTCACACAAAAAACGCACAAACAGGCGTTTTTCGTTCTATAAATTTTCTATCAGAAGTATTATACTATTTCGGCACTAAGGCCTGCATCCAGTAATTTAGAACATCTTGGCATCAGTTCTTCATATGTTCCTGTCTTCACTGTACATTTTCCCTTATAATGTACCAACATGGCGCATTGTTCTGCCTGCAGTTGAGTATGTTCACAAGTATAGATCAGCGTTTCTATTACATGATCAAAAGTATTAACATCATCGTTATACAAAACAATTTCATTGTTGCTTTGATCAACAGATTTTTCCAGAACCTTTTCTAAAACTTTTTCCTGTGTGCTCATGACGAAGTACCTCTTTATTATACAAATATAACACTTAGAATATAAAATTGCGAACTAAGACATTATTTTAACTCATAAGATGCTGCTATCCAATTATTTCTATGAACACTATCTACGAAATTCAACATGTTTTTTGTGCATGTTTCAGTAATTAAATGTAGATCTTCTTTATAAAATCCGCTTAAAAATAACTTCCCGCCAGCATGCAAAGACTTGGTATATTTCTGCATATCATTTAATAATATATTGCGATTAATATTGGCAATAATGACATCATACCTTTTATCCTTTAAAAGAGAAACATCTCCTTCATAAATACTAATATTCATACAATTATTACGCTCTACATTCTCTACCGTATTCAAATAACACCAATTATCAATATCTATAGCATCTATAGGGTTGGCTCCTTTCATTTCGGCTAAAATTGCCAAAACTCCTGTACCGCAACCCATATCCAATACTTTTTTATCTTTTAAATCAGTTTTCAGCAAATATTGAATCATCATATGTGTTGTTTCATGATGCCCTGTACCAAAAGACATTTTTGGTTCTATAATAATATCATATGCTGCCTCTGGCTTTTCATGAAATGGAGCCCTTATACTACAAATACCATCTACTATGATGGGGATAAAATTCTTTTCCCATTCTTTATTCCAATTCACTTGTGCTATTTCTTCAGAGGTAAAATGTATCTCAAATTCGCCAGAATTCAGCACATAAATATCGTCCAGTATATTGTCTCGCCAATCCTTTTTCTGAATAAAAGCATTAACCCCTTCTCTGGTTTCTACAAAGCTTTCAAATCCTGCATTCCCCAATTCTGCTATCAGAATCTCGGTAGTGGGTTGAAGTGGTACAACTTTAAAATAATACCCAAGGTATTTTGTGTTTGACATACCAAAATTTTATTAAAACGCAAAGGTACTCTTTTGTTCAACAAAAAAGCATCCCGATGCCTGGGATGCTTTACTAATTAGTGTCTATTTCCGACCAGACACTAATTATACTAGATTGTTGCTAGATTGCTTTTGCTATTGCAGCAAAACTTTCGGCATCTAGTGAAGCGCCACCTATCAAACCTCCATCGACATCGGGTTTTGCAAAAATTTCTTCTGCATTATTTGGTTTTACACTTCCTCCGTATAAAATAGCTACCTCATTGGCAATTGTATCATTATATGCCTTAGCAATGGTAGCACGAATAAATGCATGCATTTCCTGTGCCTGATCTGGTGATGCTGTCTCTCCGGTTCCTATTGCCCAGACAGGTTCATAGGCAAGGATTACATTTTTCCAGGCACTTGCATCGATATGAAAAATCCCATTTTTTAATTGGTTTTCTACCACAGAAAAGTGATTGTCGCTCTTACGGTCCTGTAATTCTTCTCCAAAACAGAAAATCACCATCATATTGTGTTTTAAGGCGGTATTTACTTTATCTGCCAATAATGCATCGGTTTCTCCAAAATAAGCCCTGCGTTCGCTATGCCCCAATATCACAATCTCTACCCCAATACTTTTAAGCATATCTGCAGAGATTTCTCCTGTATATGCCCCATTTTCTGCCTGGTGCATATTCTGTGCTGCCACCTTAATATCAGCCTGTCTCAATGCTTCTGTAACATTGTATAGATTGGTAAATGTAGGTGCTACGATAATTTCTGCTTCAGTTTTTCCTAGTTTTGTTTTTAAATCTGATAGTAAAGCCTCTGTTTCTGCCAGGTTCTTATTCATTTTCCAGTTGCCGGCTACAATTTTTTTTCTCATTAATTTAATATTTATGTTTTTTGGTTAAAAGTGTGGTTATATATTATGAAATGATTTGCATTATACTCGTATTCTTGGATCAAGCCATCCATATATAATATCGACAAATATATTGATTAGTATAAACATGGTTGCTATTACCAATACAGAACCCATTATTACGGGAAGATCTAATGTATTTAATGCATCTACAATCTCTTTCCCCAAACCATTCCACCCAAAAATGTACTCTACAAATACTGCTCCGGCCAACATTGAGGCAAACCATCCAGAAATTGCCGTTACAACAGGGTTCATAGAATTTTTTAAAGCATGTTTTCTGATAATTTGAAACATCGAGAGCCCTTTTGCCTTTGCTGTGCGAATATAATCCTGGCTCATTACTTCGAGCAAAGAATTACGCATCAATTGTGTCACTACTGCCAATGGCCTTATTCCTAAAACTATGGCCGGGAGTATCAGGTTTTTCCATTGTATAAAACTTCCTTCACCAAAATCATCTACCTCATATAAACTACCGGTCATATTGAGGTTTGTATACTCGTGTAATACATACCCAAATAGCCATGCAAAAATAATCGCACTAAAAAAAGACGGAACACTCATCCCCAAAGTACTTAATAGCTGAATCAACCTATCTGCCCATTGATCTTTGGTTAAAGCACTTATCACCCCTAAAAAAATACCTAAGAATATAGCAATTAGAATTGCAGAGATTGCCAACACTGCAGTATTTGGTAAGGTTTCACCAATGACTGCGCTTACTTTTTTTCCATTTTTCTGAAAAGACTCCCGCAAATAAGGAAACTTAAGTACGATACTGATATCACCTACACTAAATAGTGGTACCGCAGTATATTTTTCTGTACTAAAATGAGAGAAATCTTCTTCATCTGTACTATGAAATGAAATAGGAGAAAGATCATTAATATAATATAGATATTGCACAGAAATAGGTTGGTCGAAACCATATTTTTTTCGCACGTTCTCTAACTGCTCCTCGCTTTCATTCTGACCCAGCATCATTTGCGCAGGATCACCTGGAAGCATCGTGAACAATAAAAAAATAACCGTAACCACACCTAATAATGTGAGTAAAGCATAGCCTATTTTATTGATGAAGTAACCGCCCATTATTCTATTTTATTATACCTAGAGAGATAGTTTTTCTGCATCATTCCAATGTAACTTTTCTACAATAGTTCCTTTTTTCAATTTTACAATTCCCGGATTAGAACGCAGAATCGTTTTCAATGCCGTTTCATCGGTTGTATAAAACTCAAAATTAAGGTTATGTTTTGCCACAACCATAGATATATCAACGGGCGCAGAGGCTGTAAGCCCAATTACATCATACCCTTGAGACCTGGCTTTATCGGTTATTTCTTTTATGGCATTAAATCCTTCAGTTTCACTTTTAGATAAATTATAGGTTACTATGATGATCAGGTTTTCTTTTTCGAGAAATGTTGCTGTATGGTCAACTTCATCTTTTTCAATAGCAAAATCATGAATTGGTGGTTCATATCCTTCATCGATTGTTTCAGTTTCCACTTCAATAAACTCACCCGCTACCTCAGGATAGTCTCCGCTAGTGGTAATAACCGTTTCTTCTCCATTCACCTCAAATTTCCAGTGATAGGCAAACTCGGCTTTTGGTGCTCCATCAGGAACCTCCATCCCTTCTTGAATATTGGTCCCTATTTTATACGCTCTGAAGTCAAAAACCGGTAAATGCATCAACACATAGTATGCAAATCCAAGGCAAGCTGTAAATCCTGCAAAAACAATCCATTTATGCGCTGCCACTGGCCCAATTGGTGTACTATATTTTCTACCGAAGAACAATACTAAGATCAAGCCAAGTAAGATGATATCTTTGGTGAAGGATTCCCAGGGGGTTAATGGTAAAGCATCTCCAAAACATCCACAATCGGTAACTTTATTAAAATATGCCGAATAGAAGGTTAGAAATGTAAAAAATACGATCATTAATAGTAACGACCACACAGTAAATTTAGGCAAATACCCTAATATAAGTGTGATCCCCAGAATAATCTCAAAAATCACCAAAAAAACTGCCAGCAGTAAGGCAATCGGAATTAAAAACTCCATATTGAGCACTCCTTCACTAAAATATTCCTGAAGTTTATACGAGAATCCCAGAGGGTCGTTGAGTTTTATAAATCCTGAAAACAAAAAAAGTGCCGCTACAACTATTCTTGAGAAGGTAACTAATATTTTCATAATCTAAGCAATAATAAATTTGTAGTAATTTATACAAGATAATATTGATTATATCTTGCTTCTTTTAGTTTAACAGTATTTTATACATCGAACTCATTTGAACTTTTACTTTTTGTTGCTAATTTTGCTTCTCCCAAATGGATCATTGCAAACACTGCATAATTGATCATATCCTGATAATTTGCATCGATCCCTTCGCTCACCAAAGTTTGTCCTTTGTTGTCCTCAATTTGTTTGACCCTTAATATTTTCTGAATGATGAGATCGGTAAGCGAGCTCACCCTCAAATCCCGCCATGCTTCTCCATAATCGTGATTTTTGTTCATCATTAGCTCTTTGGTAATATGAACATGCTTATTATACAGTTCTATGGCTTCCTCGGGGGTTAGATCGGGTTGTTCTGCAACTCCTTTCTCCAGTTGTATCAACGCCATAATACTATAATTGACAATCCCGATAAATTCTGAAACTTCGCCCTCATCTACTTTGCGCACTTCCTTTTCCTGAAGACTTCTGATTCGTTGTGCTTTGATAAAAATCTGATCGGTTAAGGATGGTAATCTTAAAATTCTCCACGCACTGCCATAATCTATCATTTTTCTGCTAAAAAGATCCCGGCAATTACTAATTATGGTGTCATACTGTGTGGATGTATCTTGCATAGAACTGTTAAATTTTGCGTAAATTTCGCTTTAATATGGGAATTAAAAAAAATTAAGACTAAAAATTACACATTATTAATAATGACCATCAATTGCAAAGGTTCCTTAATAGATCTATCTGTACCCAAAATAATGGGTATCCTCAACCTGACTCCAGATTCGTTTTATGATGGAGGTACCTATAAAAACGAAAACGGGGTTTTACGACAAACAGAGCTAATGCTTCATGAAGGAGCTACTTTTATAGATTTGGGGGCCTATTCATCAAGGCCGGGCGCAGACCATATTTCTGTTGAGGAAGAAAGAAAAAGAATACTACCCACTGTAAAATTATTGATTAAAGAATTTCCCGAAATACTGCTTTCGATAGATACGTTCAGAAGTGAGATTGCCAGATCTTGTGTAGAGGCTGGTGCTGCGATGATTAATGATATTTCTGCCGGAAATCTAGATAAAAAGATGATCCCAACTGTTGGAGAACTAAAAGTTCCTTACATCATGATGCATATGAAAGGAACACCGCAAACAATGAAATCAATGGATCAATACGATAATTTGATGCATGAAATACAGTGTTATTTTTCAGAAAAAATTGCTGAAGCCAGAAAACATAAAGTCGATGATATTATTATAGATCCCGGATTTGGATTTGCCAAAAATATATCTCAGAATTTTGAATTACTCAAGAAACTTTCACTTTTACGACTTCAAGACGTATCTGTGCTGGCCGGAGTCTCAAGAAAATCCATGATATACAAAACCCTAAACATCAATCCGTCTGAAGCCCTAAATGGTACAACAGCCCTCAATACGATTGCGTTGCTTCATGGAGCTGCTATCTTAAGGGTTCATGATGTAAAAGAGGCCATGCAATGTATCACACTGGTAGATAGGTATCAACAGACATCTTGATATAACCCTGTTCATGTATCATAGGCAAAGACACCTGCCGAAACAATGATTTTTATAAAACGTTGCGCAAAAATCGGTAATCCTAAAGCGAAAAAGACAGGCTAGACAGCAAAATTTGCAGGATCACTTAGTAAGCAAGTAGGTCGGCTGACAAACTTACAGGGTTCTTTAACAAATCTACCGGGTTCTTTAACAAATGAAGTACCCCAACCTACTTATGCAAGTACCCCAACTGACAAACTTACGTGGATCTTTAACAAATCTACCGGGTTCTTTAACAAATAAAGTATCGGGGGGTACTTCAGAAGTACCCCCCGGTACTTGCGAAGCAGGGTCATTTTATGATCATTATGCCAAATTTTCAGAACGAGACACCCACATCTTTATAGCAAACTCAAAAGGAGATAAATAGCTCCTTCCTTTTATAAGCTACCGCTTACCTATAAATAATTTCAAATTATAATAAGTTCCTTTCTCTTTTAAGGGAAAACCTGGCCGGTTTACTTGCCAAAGGTAGGCAAGGCCGGGGTGAGGTTAAAAATCAAAAAAAAACTCTTAATTAAATGACCTTGCCTTCAGGGAGGTTTAACCAGCTATTTTGAATGCGCCTGGACCAGACGGGCAGGTGCGCTTTTCAAGCTTTTCAAAACAGGGTTTCACTAATTTTTATACTTTTACATAAAATCCTGGGATTTGGAATTAATCGACCTGAGAATACTTGATGTACTCGACATCGTACTTGTTGCCTTTTTACTCTACTATATTTATAAGTTGGTTAAAGGCACGGCGGCAATAAATATTTTTATAGGTATCGTCATGATTTATTTGGTTTGGAAACTCACACAGTTCCTGGCCATGCAGATGCTAAGTAGTGTACTCGGCGAGTTCATCGGTGTTGGAATGTTTGCCCTGATTGTGGTTTTTCAACAGGAAATACGAAAATTTCTACTCATGATCGGTTCTACCAATTTTGGAAGACGGCGGAAGTTCTTACGACAATTAAAATTTATCAGAGATACTCCCGAAGATAGCCTTACCGACGTAAAAGCTATTATAGAAGCCTGCAAAAATATGGGTAATACTCATACCGGAGCACTCATTGTTATTAAAAGAAATACATCTTTGGATTTTGTTAAGACTTCTGGAGATGCTATGGATATATTGGTAAATACACCCATATTAGAAAGCATTTTCTATAAAAACAGTCCCCTGCATGACGGGGCGATGATTATAGAAGACAACCACATCGTAGCTACTCGGGTGATTCTACCCGTTACCAATGACAATAATATGCCTTTACGTTTTGGGCTGCGTCACAGAGCAGCTGTAGGTATTACCGAAAAGACCGATGCTTTGGCCCTTGCGGTGAGTGAGGAAACCGGGAAGTTATCCTATATTAAAAATGGTGAATTTGTCATCTTCAAAACAGACGAAGAGTTGGTAGAGAAAATCAAAAAAGATTTGGTTTAACTACCTGTCATTCGGCTACCGTAGCAAATTGAACTTCATAAAGGCCTTTATAATATCCATCTGCAATGTCAAGAAGCTCATCGTGATTACCCTGCTCGACAATCTTACCTTGATCCATGACGATGATCTTATCGGCATTTTTGATGGTTGCCAACCGATGTGCAATTACGATAGAGGTTCTTCCTTTGGTAATCTTATTAGTTGCATCCTGTATTAACTGTTCGCTATACGAATCGATAGAAGAAGTGGCTTCGTCCAATACCAGGATTCCGGGATTGGTGACAAATGCCCTTAAAAAAGAGATCAATTGCCGTTGCCCCGAAGAGAGCATGGCTCCTCTTTCCTTTACATTGTATTGGTACCCTTCTGGGAGACTCATAATAAAGTCATGAATTCCAATCTCTTTTGCGGCTTGATGCACCTGCTCTTCGGTAATACCGGGATCACCCAAAGTAATGTTATTAAGAATTGTATCTGCAAATAAAAACACATCCTGTAGCACCACTGCAATATGACTACGCAGGGATCTTAGGTCTACAGTTTCAATATCTACTTCATCAATAGAGACCACCCCGTTGTCTATCTCATAAAATCTACTCAACAAATTGATAATGGTAGATTTTCCTGCTCCTGTTGCTCCCACAATTGCTACAGTTTCCCCGGCATTCACTATTAGTGATATCCCTTTTAAAACCTCTTCGCCTTCAACATAACTGAATCTTACATTGTCGAAAGTGATGTCTCCCTTTACATTTTCCAACACCAATGTTCCTTTGTTCTCAATTTTAGAATCCTTATCCAATATGGCAAATACCCTATTGGCAGCGACCATCCCCATTTGCAACGAATTGAACTTATCTGCAATCTGTCGTAGTGGCCTAAATAGCATTTGAGACAACTCGATAAAAGCGATCACAACACCTAGCGTAATGACATCGCCCTGTGCCGCCTTAAGCCCTCCAAACCAAACAATTAACCCTATAGTTACAGAGCTCGACATTTCTGCAATAGGAAAAAATATAGAATTGTACCAAACCGTTTTTATCCAGCCTTTTTTATGTTTTTCGTTAATTTCTTTAAAATTGGCATACTCTGTTTCTTCTCTGGTAAATAGTTGAACGATTTTCATTCCGGTAATACGTTCCTGAACAAAAGAATTGAGGTTAGAAACCTGCGTTCTCACCTCTTCAAAAGCTACTTTCATGTTTTTCTGAAAAACCCTGGTAGCATAAACAATAACAGGAAGTACCGCAAAAACAAGGATGGTAAGCTCCCAGCTTTGGTATAGCATATATCCCAAAATCACGAGCATTTTCAACAAATCACTAATAATCATAAACAATCCCTGACTAAAGATACTGGCGATTGTTTCTATATCACTTACGGCTCTGGTAACTAATCTCCCCACCGCCGATTGATCATAATACTGCTTTTTAAAACCAAGCATATGCTTAAATAACTTGACTCTAATATCACGAATTACCTCCTGGCCCAGCCAATTGGCGAAATAAATGAATACCAATTGTGAAATGACTTCAAGAAATAAAACACCCACCATCAAACTAATAAAATATATCAATAGCTCGTTGTCTTTTGGCGTGATTGTTCTATCTATAGTTTGCTGAAGTAAATAAGGACGTAAAACACCAAACACAGACAACAGTATAGCCGAAATACCTACAAAATAAAAGGTAAGCCGGTAAGGATTCGTATAGGTAATCAATCGCTTAAACAGCTTAAAATCAAAAGCTTTACCACTCTTCTCTGCCATCTATAAATTGTATATTGTTTTTGGGTAATGTACCGCTGTTAAATATAATCCGCATGCAGGAACCGAATACCCTGCCCGACTGCGGTCTTCACTCTTAATAATAGTAACCAAATCCTCTGTATTCAGTTTATGTTCTCCAATCTCAATAAGTGTACCGACTATAGCTCTTACCATATTTCTTAAGAACCGATTGGCCGAAATCATAAAAACCAACCGATCTCTATGTTGCTCCCAAACCGCTTTGGTAATGATACAATTATACGTTTTTACATCGGTTTTAGACTTACTAAAACATTTAAAATTCGTATAGTTTAACAGTAATTTAGCAGCTTCATTCATCAAATCTACGTCTAATTTTTTTTTAAGATAATACGCCTTGTTGATACTGAACGGATCTTTAACAAAAATAATATGATACTCATAAGACCTGCTAATTGCATCAAAACGCGCATGTGCATCTTCTCTTACTTTACATACATTTTGAATCGCTATTTCTGGTGGTAAAATAGCATTCAATTTATATGTTAATTGATCTAATTCTAATACATCTTTATAATCAAAATGCGCCATGATCTGTTTTGCATGCACACCCGCATCTGTTCTACCCGCCCCGACAATTTCAGTTTTGGTTCTTAATACCGTTGATAATGAATTCTCTAAAACCTCCTGAACTGAAACCGCATTGGGTTGCCGCTGCCATCCGTGATACGAGGTCCCATCATATGAAAGTTCTAAAAAATATTTCAAAGCTTTAGTATATTTTTACATAAAAACAGAGCGCAAATATACTTTTTAAAATGAAGATGCCTATTATTGTATAGTTTCTGTTTCTTTATAATTCTATAAATCATTTTTATATCTGTTGTGAAAAAAATTCTTTTACTTAGTGACACCCATAGCCATATCGATGACCGTATTCTACATTATGTTACTGAAGCCGATGAAGTCTGGCATGCTGGGGATATCGGTGATCTCAAAGTCACTGATACCATCGAAAGGCTAAAACCGCTGAGAGCGGTGTATGGAAATATTGATGATGATAAAGCCAGGGCTACTTATCCATTACATCAAAGATTTGTTTGCGAAGGTGTTTCTGTGTGGATAACCCATATAGGTGGCTATCCGCCCAAATATAATATGAATACCAGAGACGAGATTAAAACTAATCCTCCCAAATTATTTATCTGTGGGCATTCTCATATCTTAAAGGTGATGCCCGATACTAAAAATGGTTTATTACATATGAACCCGGGTGCGGCAGGAACCCATGGATTTCACAAAGTGCGCACCATGCTTAGATTTACACTTGATACCGGTAACATCGAAAACCTTGAAGTGATTGAATTAGGTAAAAAATAATAAAACCCGAAGCTGGCATACTCCGGGTTTTAACGCACTAATACTACTAAGATGTTAGGTTTATCGTAATCGGTCAACAGATTTTACGAGATTCTCATCCCTTTTGATAGCCTTGTTGGCCATCACTAATAAAACGATAGAAATAATAGGAATGATCATCCCAATACCTTTCTCAGAAACCTGAGTTTCTCCAGATATCGTTAGCGACCAATAAACAAATACTCCTAGTAAAATAAAGTTTAATATGATATTGATACGCCCCAATACAAATTGAAGCTTTCTATTTTTAAACAAAAAAATGGCGATCAAAGACAACAATGCCGATCCCATAAACATCCCCAAAAGAAATGGTATTTCTTTAACATAGAGAGCAACCCCATTCACGTCAATTCCATAAGGTACATACATATATAGTCCTGCCGAAATTGCAGCAGCAACTAATAGATATAAAGTTTGGATTCTCTGTAACATTACAAGCTTTTCTTACGGAAAAGCAAAAATAAGAGTTTCTTTTTATAAATATATATAAAAAATTAAAAATAAAGTCGTATGTTTGCACCACAAATTCTGTAACCTGTTTAGTCAAGGTTATTTACCTTCAACATAAAATTTTCCTAGATTTCTTCTTTCGAAAATTTATACCAAAAACTTAAATTATATAACAAATTTAAATGTTAGAAATTTCTGAATTAAAAACAAAAAAACTTCCTGAATTGCAGGAAATAGCGAAAACACTTAATGTTCCCAAGTATCGCACCATGAAAAAATTGGACTTGGTATACCAAATATTGGATTACCAGGCAGCAAACCCCAGCAAATTAAAAAAAGAGGTCGCAGAGGATTCTTCAAAAAAAACAGTTTCTGAGAAACCAAAAACCGACACTCGTCAAAGACGACTTCGTGCTCGTAAACCACAAGGTACAGGGAACCCTACCAATAAAGAAATGAAACCTTCTAGAGAAAATAAAAAAGAAGCTACTTTATTTCCCCCAGAGGAAAATGTTTCTAAAGACAAGGAAATTATTGAAAGCGACAACCCTCAACAAACTGAGGAAGACAAAAAAGATAACCGAAACAGAGGCAACGATAAATCTCAAACTAAAAATCGGAGCAACAACAAAAAAGAAAACGGAAACAGAGATGCCGGAAACAGAGATAATAGAAACCGTTACAAAGAACCAGATTTCGAGTTTGATGCTATTATAGAAAGCGAAGGAGTATTAGACATTATGCAGGATGGTTATGGATTTTTGAGATCTAGTGACTATAATTATCTTTCTTCTCCCGATGATATATATGTATCCCAATCGCAGATCAGACTTTTTGGACTTAAAACCGGAGATACTGTATTAGGGCAGGTTAGACCTCCAAAAGAAGGAGAAAAATATTTTCCACTTATTAAGGTAAACAAAATTAATGGTCTTGACCCACAAGTGGTTCGTGACAGAGTTTCTTTTGAGCACCTGACACCATTGTTTCCGCAACAAAAATTCAATATAGCAGAAAGACAAAGTACGATCTCGACAAGGATCATGGATTTGTTTGCCCCTATTGGTAAAGGACAGCGTGGCATGATCGTGTCGCAACCTAAAACAGGTAAAACCATGTTGCTTAAAGATGTTGCAAACGCAATAGCTGCCAATCACCCCGAAGTATATCAAATGATTCTTCTTATCGATGAAAGACCAGAAGAAGTTACCGATATGCAACGTAATGTAAAAGGAGAAGTAGTTGCTTCTACCTTTGATAAAGAAGCCAATGAGCATGTAAAAGTTGCCAATATTGTTTTAGAAAAAGCAAAGAGATTGGTAGAATGCGGCCATGATGTTGTAATACTGCTAGATTCTATAACGCGATTAGCAAGAGCATACAATACAGTGCAACCTGCCTCTGGTAAAATCCTAAGTGGGGGTGTTGATGCAAATGCGTTACACAAACCAAAACGTTTCTTTGGAGCCGCCCGTAATATCGAAAATGGAGGTTCACTTACTATAATTGCAACAGCATTAACCGAAACAGGCTCGAAAATGGACGAGGTTATCTTTGAAGAATTCAAAGGAACTGGTAATATGGAACTACAACTAGATCGTAAAATCTCGAATCGTCGTATTTTCCCTGCCATCGACCTCACCTCTTCAAGTACCCGTCGTGATGACCTATTACTTGACGAAGCAACAATTCAAAGAATGTGGGTGATGCGTAAATATCTTGCCGATATGAATCCAGTAGAAGCCATGGAGTTTATTAACGAGCGTTTCAAGCAAACCCGTAATAACGACGAATTTCTTATTTCAATGAATGGATAAGATCAAATAATATAATGAACTCATTTGAAGACTGCGGCTATCAAAATTGATAGCCGTTTTTTTGTCTTTCTTTTTAAGAACCGTACTAGCACCTCCTTTAATTTATTTATTTTTAAATTGAATCTATGAAAGTTTTTAGGGAAGAAGTTGACCAAATGGAATAACTCAAAATGAGTTCAAAAAAAAATTTTAACCATTATGAAAAAAATACCATACATAGTATTGACTATTACATTTTTATTAGCAAGCTGCAAAAGCAATAGCCAGTCAGATAAGAGCAAGGAAGAACTTACTAAAAAACAAAATATCCAACCTGTGCAGGTAGATCAGATTGATGGAATGGAAAGAGCGTATTTTGCCAGTGGATGTTTCTGGTGTGTAGAAGCAATCTATGAAAGTGTAAAAGGCGTAAAAGAATCTATATCTGGATACTCTGGGGGTCATACAAAAAACCCAACCTATGAAGCCAGTAATACAGGTCGCACCGGACATGCTGAGGCAGTAGAAATAGTATATGATCCCGAAATTGTTTCTTTCTCAACGCTGGTAGATGTGTATTTTGGTTCTCAAAACCCGACTCAGATAAACGGTCAAGGTCCAGATCAAGGTTCGCAATACCGGTCTATTATTTTTTATCAAAACGAAAAGCAGAAAAAAATAATCGAAGAAAAAAAAGAAGCACTTGGCAAGAAATTAAATAAAAGAATCGCTGCAGAGGTACTCCCGTTTCAAAAATTCTGGAAAGGCGAAGCCTATCATCAGGATTATGAAAAAAGAAATCCAAACAATCCATATATAAGGAATATATCTATTCCCAGATTAAAAAGATTTCAATCCAAATTTCCAGAGCTCATTAAAGATATAGATTGATACAGTATAGTATTAGGACACTATAAGTAACCAGAAAACAACCACTTTTTTGATCAGGATTAAACTCTTGTTAAATTAGACTAAAGTAAAGAAGATATTCTGAGCTGTAGAAGCGTATAAATTCTTCGTTTTAATCGACAAACGGGATAGCGGTTACAAAGCCGACTAAATTAAATAAAAAGAACATGTAAATCCGTTGTAATGCCTTAAAAAATCGTTGAAAAACACAAAATCTTAGATTAATTTTGATACTTTTACACAAATTAAATGAAAACAAGTTGTGTTTTTCAGATTAAAACGTTACTTTTGATTCTCATTTGATTGTTTTTTTTCGGTAATTTAATTGAAAAAATTAAAGTCTTACTAAAGAAAACATTTGTTAAGTAATTGAAAACAAGACTTTTAAATGCAGGATTGTTCTTTTAAAAAACTGTATAGCTTTAACTAAGTTAAAAGACTTATTAAAGACAATTTTAATGTCAAATTGACTTTGGCAAGCTTTTTGAAAAGTAACTTTTGATGGTAAATTATAATTTTTTTAATAAAATTTAATTATAAATAATATATAGAATTACAAATTTTTAACCCAATCTACTTAAAAACAAGAGATATGAAATCTATTTTTACATTTATTCTGCTTTTGGTGATTACTTTCTCGTCTGTATACGCTCAATCTGAGCAGTATTTAATGTCCTCTCGTAAATTAGAAGTACGAAGTGGTCCAGGACTAAATTTTAACACAATCGCAGAAGTTCCCCAAGGAACCCAAGTTTACGTTATAAGCTCCAACTATGGAGATTGGAGTGCTATCCAGTTCAAAAAAATGAACGGATTTGTACTTACAAGACTTTTAACAGAAGATAGTCGTATTGCAGATGCTGAAAGAGCTGCAAAAGAAGCGGCTGCAAAAAGAGAAGCGGCTAAACAAGCGGCTACACAAGCAATAGCACAAGCTGAAGCAGCAAAAAGAGCTGCAGAAGAAGCTGCAAGAAGAGCGATCGCCAATGCAGAACGTCTTAAAAGAGAAGCTGAAGCCAATGCTGCAAAAGCAATAGCCGACGCTGAAGCTGCAAGAAGATCTAAAGATGCTGCTGCAAGAAGAGCTTCACAAGAAGCAGAAGAAACAAGAAGAGCTGTAGAAGAAGCCAACAGAAGAGCTGCCAGAGGTGGTGATGTTGCTTCCAATCCTATTGAATCTACAACTCCTTCTTATGGCTCTGGTTCTGCGTCAAGAAGCCCTAAAGCTGCATCGATCTCTGTAACCAGAGAAGATAAATACTCTAATTGGGAGAAAAAGACTTATAAATCAGGTGCGACTCCTAAATCCTTTAATTTTAAAGGTAAGTTTGATTATAAATTAGACAACTACCTTAAAATTAAAGTAGGAAAGAACACCGAAGTGGTTGTTAAACTATACAAAATGGGTAAAACCGAGCGTGATGATGAATTGGTTAGGGTAACCTATATCAATACCAATACGACTCAGTTTATTAGAAATATCCCGGAAGGTGAGTACTATTTAAAAATCGCTTATGGTAGAGACTGGAGAGAAACCACCAAAAACGGAAAGCGTTATGGAACCTTTACTAAAAATGCTTTATATGAAAAAGGTGAGCAAATCCTAGATTTTAGCACCCAAAAAACATCTAAAGGGATTAATGTTCCTTCATATAACTTAGCATTAGATCTTCTTCCAAATGGAAGTGGATATGGAGGTCAAGATCAGGATAATATTACTCCTGACGAATTTAATAATGACGGTCAATAAAAAAATTAAAACTGCATTTTATAATCACCAAAAGATAAATGTAACAAAAGCGCTGGGATCTTATAGATCCCGGCATTTTTGGTTTAAGACATGAAGCGTTTTTCTTATGATCTATTTTTCTAAGAAGAATTTCTTAACACACAAAAAACCCCTGAAAGCTAAACTTTCAGGGGTTTTTTGTGTTACATCCATCTATGGTCAATGAAATAAAAACCTATGTATTATCACTACGATGCCTCTCCCTGGCCAATAATGTATTTTTTAACAACATCGCTATGGTCATGGGGCCTACCCCACCAGGTACCGGAGTGATAAAAGAAGCTTTCTTACTTACGTTTTCAAAATCTACGTCACCAACAATTTTATATCCTTTAGGTCTCGAATCATCGGAAACTCTTGTGATACCAACATCTATAACAACAGCATCATCTTTTACCATTTCTGCTTTCAGAAAATTAGGTACTCCCAATGCAGAAATCACAATATCTGCCTGAGAAATAATCTGAGTAATATTTTTTGTATGACTATGTGTTAACGTAACAGTAGAATTACCAGGCCATCCTTTTCTTCCCATCAAAATACTCATGGGCCTGCCCACTATATGACTTCTACCTATAACAACCGTATGCTTTCCTTTTGTATCCACATTATAACGCTCCAGCAATTCTAATATTCCAAAAGGAGTAGCTGGGATAAATGTAGACATATCCAGTGCCATTTTACCAAAATTCATCGGATGAAAACCATCTACATCTTTATCTGGATCTACAGCCAGTAATACTTTCTGAGTATCGATTTGCGGTGGTAATGGTAACTGCACTATAAAACCATCTATATCATCGTTTTCATTGAGTTCTTTGATCTTAGCCAATAATTCTATTTCGCTGGTTGTACTGGGCATCTTAACCAAAGTAGATTCAAAGCCTATTCGTTCACACGCTTTAACTTTACTACCCACATAGGTTAAGCTGGCACCATCATTACCTACCAAAACGGCAGCCAGGTGTGGTACCTTTTCTCCGCGTTCCTTCATTTTCTGAACCTCAGCAGCAATTTCGTCTTTAATATCGCTACTTACTTTTCTTCCATCTAATATTTCCATTACCCTTAAACCTCTATGCTTTATATAAAATTATATACTTATCTCATTTTACCCATCATCTGCATCATTCTTTTACCACCACCACCTTGCATCATTTTCATCATCTTACTCATCTGATCAAATTGTTTAAGCAATTGATTTATTTGCTGAATGGAGGTTCCTGATCCTTTCCCAATACGTTTTTTTCTACTGGCATTAATAATTTGTGGTTTTGATCTTTCCTGTGGCGTCATAGAATGTATAATGGCTTCAATATGTTTAAAAGCATCGTCATCAATATCCTCCATATTCTTCATCATTTTTCCTGCTCCGGGGATCATGCCTATTAAATCCTTCATATTACCCATTTTCTTAATTTGCTGAATTTGCTTCAAGAAATCATCAAACCCAAACTGATTTTTGGCAATTTTTTTCTGAAGTTTCCTTGCCTCTTCCTCATCAAATTGCTCCTGGGCCCTTTCTACCAAAGAAACGACATCACCCATCCCAAGGATACGATCTGCCATACGTGAAGGATAAAACACATCTATAGCCTCCATTTTCTCTCCTGTACCAATAAATTTAATAGGTTTATCGACAACAGATTTGATAGATATTGCGGCTCCGCCTCTGGTATCACCATCCAATTTGGTAAGGATCACTCCGTCAAAATTAAGGATATCATTAAAGGTTTTTGCCGTATTTACCGCATCCTGACCAGTCATAGAATCCACAACAAACAAGGTTTCCTGGGGTGTGATCGCCTTATGTATGTTTGCAATTTCGGTCATCATTACCTCGTCTACCGCCAGGCGACCGGCAGTATCTATAATCACTACATTAAACCCATTGGTTTTTGCATGGGCTACACCAGCCCTGGCTATAGCAACCGGATCATTATTGCCCCTATCACTAAAAACCTCAACACCTATTTGATCTCCTACAACATGCAATTGGTCAATCGCAGCCGGCCTGTATACATCACACGCTACCAGCAGCGGTTTCTTTGCCTTTTTTGTTTTAAGGAAATTAGCAAGCTTACCCGAAAAAGTGGTCTTACCAGAACCTTGTAATCCCGACATTAAAATCACCGATGGATTTCCGGATATATCAATTTCGGCTACATCTCCCCCCATCAACTCGGTCAATTCATCTTTTACCAGTTTCACCATCAACTGGCCGGGCTTAAGACTCTTTAATACATTCTGACCTAATGCTTTTTCTTTTACCGTAGCCGTAAATTCTTTGGCTATTTTGTAATTCACATCGGCATCTACTAAAGCTCTGCGAACTTCTTTAAGTGTCTCTGCTACATTTATCTCTGTAATCGAACCATGGCCTTTTAAGATATGTAAGGCTTTATCTAACTTATCACTTAAATTATCAAACATATAATTTCTCCTGTTTTGAAAAAATCTATCATTTTTGATAGATAGGTGCAAATTTAAGGATTTGAAGCGTATAAATAAAGTATGGAATTACAGAATTATCTGTAACATCTATAATGAAATTAACATTATGCTAAAACCAGGGAGCTTCATGATAAATTTTACCTGAATTCCTATCACTAAAAAGCGATCAGAGAAGCTGGTTTTACTTCTCTGATCGCTCTAATATAAAATGTATAGTGAAAAAAATCAGGGCTATTTTACATAGACGTTGAAAAACAACCCTGGATTTTTAATGATATTTTATTGTGTGATTAATGCCATAGGGGCAGGCGGTTCTGGTAATAACACCTGATCGATTACATGGATCACACCATTGGCTGCCTGCACATCGGCAGCGATGATATTACTTGCAGTAGCATTATCAGCACCGGTTACAGTAGGTGGCGTGGCACCTATAGTAACTGTACCATTTAAGGTCATCGCAGTAGGGAAATCAGGCAAAAGATCTGAAGTTACATTAGCATTTGGAACCACATGATAGTTAAGCACCGAAGTTAATAATGGCTCATCTATATCTGCTATTCCCTCTACCAATAGCTCTAGAAATAAATCGTCAAAAGCATCATTGGTAGGAGCAAATACGGTAAATGGAGCCGGTGCAGTACCGTTGGCAGTGCTTAATGTTGCTACAAAATCAGTCGACGGTGTTGCTGTAGTTAATGCAGTTACCAAGGTGCTAAATGTAGCATCGGCCGTAGCAAAAGTTACTACAGTTGGTAATGTGATTACCTTATCTACAATATGGATCACCCCGTTGCTTGCAACTATATTTGCAGTAGTCACTCTGGAAATACCATTAAAAACCACTCCATCTATTGTGTTGATATGAATATTCAAGTTATTAGTAGTAGTACCATACGCAGCCAATGTACTTCCATACCCTGTAGATAACTCTGTGGATTGTAAGCCTTCGGCAATAGCATGATTTAGTAAAACTTGTTCTACCTCTGCTGTTGATAATCCGGAAATATCGCCTAAATCTGTAAATGCAGCATTATCTGGTGCCAACAGCGTTAAATCACCATCTTCATCACCTAGAGCACTAATAACAGTGGCACTATTATCTGTTGCAACAGTCGCCAAAGAAGATAAATCGGGGTTTGCTGTTACAAAGTCGAGCATAGTAGGTATATCAATCACTTTATCTACTGCATGTATCACACCATTAGAGCGATCAATATCGGCTGTAGTTACTGTCGCCTCTCCATTGATGGTTACATCTCCATCGGTAACGTTAATATATGAACTTAGGCCTGCTTCATTATCTACATAACTGGTAGATAGTTGGCTAGAGGTAAACTTACCACCAATCACATGGTTTAATAGTAACGCTCTTAAATCCTCTACAGGAACATCAGTTAATGCAGTTCCATTCAAAAATGCATCAAAGGCATCATTATCCGGCGCAAATACGGTAAAACTACCACTTCCGGAAAGGGTTGTTACCAAATCGGCTCTTTCTAATGCTGCCAAAAGTGAACTATAATCAGAATTTGATGCTACAAAATCTGCAATGGTTTCAGACGTTGGCGGAAAAGTTGTGTCGTCGTCGTCGCTACAGGAAAAAACAGTTACTATACATAAGGTGACAAAAATTGTTTTAAAGAAATGTTGAATTTTCATGGTTTTTAGATTTATTGTTTGATGATTATTAAACAACTTACCAACAAAAACTCTAACCCTCAAAAATGTTTTTAGCATTACTTTAACTTTTTGTTTAATTTATTAAGTACAAATGTTAAACAAAAGAGCCGGCTCATTAGTCGGTTTTTTTAAGAGTTCGTATTGATACGGTGTTATTAGTTATCGTTTTCTTCACAAGCCGATGCAACATCCATGATTGCATGTAACAGATCAATATTATGACTGGTATCTACATTTTGACCATTGTGTAATAACAGATTTATAGGATAGTTTATACTAACGGAGGTATTATCGTTTACAGCTGACATAAAATCAAACATCTGAGAATCGTGACCGACTTCTATGGTATTTAATCGATTTGTGTTATTATTAAAAGTTGAAAACATTATTGGGTACACAAAATCAATGCATTCGATATCATCATCGTCTACTTTACAGCTGTTCGAAAACACTGCAAGCCTCGCTCTGTTTTCTATAATTTTCCTGGTATGGTTATATAAAGTTATAGTAACAGGAAACCGAATCTCTATCACATCACTGGTAGCTATCTTTTGATAATCGTTTATAGTAGTTACTATAAATTCCTTTTCATTGAGTAGTATGGTATACGGCAGATTAATACTAAAACAATTGCCGCTATCTACTATATCATCAAAAGAACCATCATGGGTAACTACTTTTCTCATAAGGCTAGCCAATTCTGAATCTTTAGGAATCGTATTGTCCAAATCAGGATTGATACGTTCCTGCTCTTCTTCCTGGCAAGAAACCAACAATATCATTATACTAACAAAAAAAAATATACTCCAATTCTTCATTCTAATAACTGTTTTTCTGTTACTTACTCTAATGTATAACAACGTATAGAACAAAATTCCTACGCATCAACCGTATTTTTTTTTAATTTTAGCAAAAATAATAATAATGCCTAAAGATTTATTTGAGAATGTTTGTGAAGAAAAGTTGTTTTCAGAACTTTTCAGGAAACATGCCAAAGAACTACACGACTTTATATATTACAGATACGGAGAACACATCGACCCCAAAGATAAGGTTCAGGAAGCGTTTATCAAACTTTGGGATCATTGTAAAACGACTCCGCTTCAAAAGGCAAAAAGCTTTCTTTTTACCATTGCCAATAATTTATCGTTAAATCAACTAAAACACCACAAGGTAAAGCTAAAATTTCAACAAGGTACATATTCAGACAAAACCAATGAAAGCCCGGAGTTTGTACTGGAAGAAAAAGAATACCTTCAGAAATACCAAAGGGCTCTTTCTAATCTTACAGAACCTCAACGCGTTGCTTTTTTATTGAACCGGGTTGAAGGAAAAAAACATAAAGAAATTGCCGATTTGCTGGGGATCTCAAGAAAAGCTGTCGAAAAAAGAATATATGGGGCATTAGAGAAACTAAGAAAAGATATTGATGGAATATGATAGAAGTCCGAAGTGGGGTGTCGGAAGACCGGGGACGGAAAGTGGGTGTCGGATCTTAGAGGCAATGCACATGCAACTGTTAATCTAAACTGAAAAAGGTAGGAGTTTTTTAACTAAAATTGTTATATACATAGAAGTCTTGCTATGAAAAAGAAAGATATCATAAAAAAATGGCTGGATAGCCAACAACTTACACAAGTAGAATCTGAGGCGTTTAAAAATTTAGACGCCTATGATTCTTATGTAAAGATTTCGGAAACAGCCAAGAAATTTAAGGCTCCTGAATATGATGTTGAAGAAAATCTATCAGGTTTACAAGCCGATTTGAAAAATCGACCTGTTCAAACTTCCCGATCATTTGTTAAGATATTGCTTAAAATTGCTGCAATATTTGTCATAGGGCTTGGTACATATTTTGCTTTTTTTAATGATCGTAGTGTTAATGTAGCTACGCTAGTGAGTGAAAAAAAGTCTATCACACTGCCCGATCAATCCATCTTGAGGCTCAATGCGCTATCTTCAATTAAGTACAACAAAAAACAATGGGAAGATAATCGGGCTGTTGATTTAGAGGGAGAGGCATATTTTAAGGTTGCCAAAGGAAAAAAGTTTGATGTTCGTACCAAATCAGGGATTGTGAGTGTAATAGGCACGGCCTTTAATGTAAAACAAAGAAAAAATTACTTTGAAGTCATATGTTATGAAGGCGTAGTAAGCGTATCGTATAATGATGAAACAGCATATCTTCGCGCCGGAGACGGTATCGAAATTACTGATAACAAAGCTTCTAAAAAAACTACTCCGTCCAAAATTCCAGAATGGATTAGAGGTAAAAGTTTATTTTTGAGTGTTCCTTATTCCCAGGTTCTTAAAGAACTCGAATGGCAATATGGTGTAACTATTATTGCAAAAAATATAGATCAAACGAAACTATTTACAGGTAATTTTGTACATTCAAATATTGAATACGCATTACAATCTATAACTATACCTATGCGTTTACAATATAAAATAAACAACAACATTGTAACCTTGTACAAAGAGTGACCAAAACCAAAATCCCTGTTTTATCTACTCTTCTTTTTTTTGTTTTCTATCAGGTGTATTCGCAGTCTGAGCAGGATTCTTTATCTCTTTTCTCTATAATAATTCAGGTTGAGCAAAAATTTGATTGTAATTTTACTTATATAGACGAAGATCTTGAAGGAATTACACTTAGACAACCTCCTTCAAACTTAAATCTCAAGGAGACCATTGAATACTTAGCATATAACACGCCTATAGATTATACTTTTTTGGATGATAAAAGCATCGTGTTGAGCCTTAGAACCAAAGAGAAAGAAATTTGCGGGGTTCTGGTATCAATAATTGACGATAAAGAAGTAGCCAATGCAACAATAGAAAGTAAAAATAACTCAACAATAAGTAATGCATCCGGAGAATTTATACTTAACATTGAAGACCCAGACGGGTTAGTTAAAATTAATTTTTTAGGATTCAAGACCTTGGTCCTTTCTGCCAAAGAACTACTCAACAGGCCTTGCAAAAAAATTACTCTGGTACCCGAAGTTCAATATCTGAACGAGGTTGTACTTACTGATTATCTGGTAAAAGGTATCGATAAAAAATCTGATGGATCCATTACTATCGATTATAATGATTTTGGGATACTCCCGGGATTAATTGAGCCCGACTTATTACAAACTATACAAGCACTACCCGGGATACTAAGTGTAGAAGAAACCGTTTCAGATATCAATGTAAGAGGAGGCACCAATGACCAGAATCTTATTTTGTGGGACGGGATCAAAATGTACCAATCTGGTCATTTTTTCGGACTTATCTCTGCTTTCAACCCATACCTCACAAAAAATGTCCAGCTTATTAACAATGGGAGCAGTGCCAGCTACGGAGATGGTGTTTCCAGCATCATCGCAATGAGCACCAGCAATGAGATTAATCAAGATCTGGAGGCAAGTTTAGGTATAAATATGATTAGTGCAGATGGTTATATAGACACGCCTTTGGGCAAAAAATCATCACTTCAACTATCGGTAAGAAAGTCAATTAGTGAACTACTGGAAACCCCAACATACAACCAGTTTTTTGACAAAGCTTTTCAGGATTCTGAAGTGGTAAATAGTATGGATAACATGTTTAACACAGATGATGAATTTTCTTTTTATGACGCAAGCCTGCGGTGGTTATATCGATTAACTTCCAAAGATCTTATCAAAATAAATGCGCTTATCATCAGAAATGACCTGGTTTTTCAGGAAAATGCATTCATTGATGAAATGAATGTGGCCAGAGAGAGCAGTGCAAAACAGAATAGCAGTGCAGGAAGCATCTCTTATCAAAGAAACTGGAGCGATGTTTTTAAAAGTGAACTATTGGTTTATGGAACAAAATATGGTTTGGAAGCTATAAATTCTGACATACTGAATGATCAACGGCTACTGCAAGAGAATGAAGTACTCGAAAGTGGTTTAAAATTAAACACCTTACTTAGGCTACATGCCAATTTTAATCTAAAAACAGGATACCAGTTTAATGAAACCGGAATTTCTAACCTCAGAGATGTAAACAATCCTACCTTTAGGGATTTTACCAAAGAGGTAGTGCGCACCAATAGCATTTTTTCTGAAGTTGAATATAAATCAAATAATAACAGCACCCATCTCAATCTAGGGGCGCGTCTGAATTATTTTGATAAATTTGACACCTATCTTTTTGAACCTCGCCTAAGTTTTAATCATCGGTTTTATAATCATTTTACCATCGAGGCTCTAGGAGAATTAAAAAGCCAGATAACCTCTCAGGTAATTGAATCTCAAAATGATTTCCTGGGAGTAGAAAACAGGAAATGGGTACTTTCTAATGATAAAAATATCCCGATAATAAAAAGCAGGCAAGCTTCTCTGGGGTTGAACTATAATCACAACAATTGGTTAATTAGCACAGACGTTTATTACAAACATATTGATGGGATTATAGCGCAAAGCCAGGGGTTTCAAAATCAATTTGAATTCATTGCCGATCATGGAGAATATACCGTAAGAGGGATTGATTTTCTTGTTAACAAAAGGGTTAAAAATTTTAGTACCTGGCTTAGCTATTCATATGCCAAAAACGATTATACGTTTAACATCCTAAATGATACAGATTTTCCGAATAATATAGATATACGGCACAATGTTAATTTTGCTCTTGCTTATACTATAGAAAACTTTAAATTCTCGAGTGGTATCAACTGGCATAGTGGTAAGCCTACTACACGACCCGTTTCTGGCGATGAGACAGGAATTAATGGCATCAATTATCAGGATCCAAACAGTGATACGATAGAAGATTATTTTCGATGGGATGTGTCGGCAACATATAATTTTGATCTCACAAAAAAGATAAGAGGGATAGCAGGAATATCAATATGGAATATCTTAAGCCGGGAAAATACCGTAAACAATTATTATAGAATACATACCGAAAATACAATAGAAGAAATAAGACAATTGGGGTTAGGATTTACACCCAATGCAGTAGTAAGGATTAATTTTTAGAGATGTTTAATCCCACTATAACTTATCACCTCTTCACCCCCAACTACTTTTACTGCATTTTTTATAATCTCAAACCCGTTTTTCTCAAAAAATGACTTTGTCAATAAATTTATCTGGGTAGTAAGTGTCTGTATATTTGATTCCTGTGCTATATCCTCGATAGTTTTATACAACGCCCTGGCAATACCTTGCCCATGATAATCCATATGAACAAAAATATATTCTATATTCCCTTTTCTATCCATACAAAAAGAGCCCAGGATCTCACCGTTTAATTTGGCATTGTACAAAAAGTCATGTTTAAATTTATTTTGCCAATATAATCTATTTGTGGCTAATCGAGAGTATATCTGGATTTCAGACTTGGTAAATATCATAGAACCATAGGCTGTCACCGTCTGATAAAAGAAACGCTGCATCAAAGGCAAATCACTATTGGTCGCTTTGGTAATCTCGTAGTTCATAACTCTAAAATAACAAACGTATTACTTAATATAACAATTAGGCATAAATTTTTTAAATAACTTAGACCAAAGGAATAAAAATCCGTTATCCTTCATCTTGTTCACCAAAAAATATATTGATTTTTGATGTATAACCTTGTATAAACGCCTGTTTTAATAGCGTTTATATGTTGTATACCGTTTTGTTGTTGATAATTAACTCTTTATTATAGTAAAACTACTCTTTGATCGCTGAACAAAGGCACTATCAATGGATAGCACTTCTTCGGGGGAAACCGAATTTTCCCACTCGCTTAATGAATATCCTGTTGATTTTTTAAGCATCTCATGATAGAAAATAATGACCTCATTTTTCCTATCCTCACTTGCCAATCCAACAAATCTGGACATCATTAAATGATCTTCTAAAACAAGATTCTTTTCCTTTAAGAAGGATTCTGTTTTTGCCCATTCTCCTAGTGGGTTTTCTTTTATTGAAACCTTGCCATCATAATACCAAGTATTATGTCTGTATTTATTCTTGCCAATAAAGTCTGCGTTATCAAAATTATAATTGTACATAAAATCATTTGTGGATAGAAACCCTTCAAACTGTACTATAAAAAGTTTTTCTATACGATTCTCTTCATCAGCCAAGGCAAAAACCAAGCGCTCACCAGTAGCCACAGGTTTCCCAATCATATCATCCGGATATTCATCAGAGGACGCAATGATTTCAAAATCGAACTTTCCGATATATTTAAACTCCTTATCCACTTTTATTTTGATTTTAGGGAGTGAATCAGAAGTAAGTACATTATTAGTTACTGACCTTACGATTGAATTCCCCTGGAAGGTTTCTTCTGCACCGCCAGATTGTTTTTCAATCTTTTTTTTACTACCAGATTGGCAACCACCTAGAAGTATTAAAAAGGCCAAGAGATTAACAAGCTTTTTCATGAAAATTGATTTTAATTAATGGTATATAACAGGCAAACACCCCAACAACCGTTACTACATTCGCTCGGGAACATTGATTCCTAAAAGGTTACAGGCAGATTTGATTGTACTGCCCACCGAACTTGAAAGCTGTACTCTGAAAAGCTTTTTCTTTTCTGTATCTGCACCAAAGATAGATACATTCTGAAAGAAGGAATTATAGGCTTTTACCAAATCATATATATAGTTGGCAACCAGGGCGGGACTTAACTCATTGGCGGCATTCTGAATAATTTCAGGATATAATTCCAGCTGTTTGATAAGTTGTTTCTCTTTTTCGTGCAATACAATATCGGTCACTGGCATGCTGCTGTCAAAATCTGCTTTACGCAAAATTGCCTGGATACGTGCATAGGCATACTGTATAAAAGGCCCAGTATTTCCCTGAAAATCTACAGATTCTTTAGGATTAAAGAGGATTCTCTTTTTGGGATCTACTTTCAGAATAAAATATTTTAGAGCCCCCAGACCAATGGTAGCGTATATATCGGTTTTTTCATCCTCGGTATACCCATCTAATTTACCCAATTCTTTGGAAATCTCTCCTGCGGTCTCTATCATTTCAATAATCAGGTCATCGGCATCTACTACAGTTCCCTCTCTACTTTTCATCTTACCACTTGGCAGGTCTACCATCCCGTAGCTAAGATGATGCAGATTTTTGGCCCAGTCGTATCCTAATTTCTTCAGAATAAGGAATAGTACCTTAAAATGATAGTCTTGTTCGTTCCCTACCGTGTATATCATTCCACCAATATCAGGATTATCCTTAACCCGTTGGATAGCAGTACCAATATCCTGTGTCATATACACCGAAGTACCATCACTACGCAATACTATTTTTTCATCAAGGCCTTCCGCTGTGAGATCACACCAAACAGATCCATCTTCTTTTTTAAAAAACACACCATTTGTGAGCCCCTCTTCAATCGTATCTTTACCCAGCAGATAGGTATTACTTTCATAATAATAGCTATCAAAATCTACTCCAATAGCTTTATACGTTTGCTCAAAACCATCATACACCCACTCATTCATCATCTTCCAGAGTTCTACTACCTCTTTATCTCCAGCTTCCCATTTGCGCAGCATTTCCTGGGCTTGTGCTCCAAGCACACTGATATTATTAAAAAAATGGTTCTTAAGAGCGATCTTAAAAAACTTTCTAATGATCTTATCATGAACTTTATTCTTTATATCCTCATCAGACAAATCATATCCGTCATTTATATAGGATTTAAGTTCTTCGGATAAAAATAACTGGACTTCTTCAGATTTAACTATTCCTTCAGCTTTACCATATAAGTCACTTGTAGTAATCGGGTCTAACCACTCACCATATTCCTTCTGAAATTCGTTTTCAAACCTCACATAATAATTTCCCACCAGTTTATCTCCTTTAAGACTGGTTGACTCGGGAGTTTGGCCATTACCAAATCTCTGCCAGGCAAGCATCGATTTACAAATATGTATTCCTCTATCATTAATGATCTGGGTTTTATACACTTTCTTACCACTAGCTTTGATAATCTCTGCTACAGCATATCCTAAAAGAACATTTCTCACATGCCCCAAGTGCAAAGGTTTATTGGTGTTTGGAGAAGCATACTCTACCATAACGGCCTTACCATCTTCAGAAGGGGTTACTATACCGTATTGTTTGTTATCTTTGATTTCTTTAAAAAAGTTAAGATAATATATATCAGAAATCACCAGGTTCAGAAATCCTTTCACTACATTAAAATCGTCGATTTCGGCTACGTTTTCCACAAGATACTTCCCAACAGCTTCTCCGATCTGTACGGGGTTTCCCTTTACCACACGAAGCATTGGAAATATGACTACCGTGATATCTCCCTCAAATTCTTTTCGGGTGGCCTGCAATTCTATCGATTCCAGGTTGGCATCATATAATCGCTTTATGGCTGTTTTTACGTTTTCTGAAATGGTTTGTTGTAAACTCATCTTCTTAAATAAAATAAAAGATAGTAAACTCCAAAGTAAACTTTGCAGCCAATACCTATAAATTAAAAAGTCTATATAAAAAAGATCCCGCTATACAGTGGGATAATTAAGCTGCAAAGATAACAGAAATAATAGTGTATGACATTTGTTTTTCTATCATTTCACTATATTGTAATAAAAAAGAATGCTGGTTAATAACTCTTATAAAAACCCTGAGTTGATTAAAAGAATAAACCTGGAGGTTGGTGTTCCATTTACGCTGATACAGCGTATAAAACTAGGAGGCATCGGATCACCTAAACTTCATATCACCACTACCAGCATCGAAATACAAAATCTATTGATCCTGGATAACAGTACTAAAACCTGTAATATAGAATTGCGGCCAAAGGGAATTCTAGTTGGTTTTCGGTCACGACTGGAGACTTACCTTTTGATCATTCCTTTTTACAAATTACATCTTTATAAAAGAAAGGCAGAAGAATATTCGATCTACAGAGATCATTACTTCATAAAATTCAGGGCAAAGAAAAATGATACTGCCATACACAAATTTGTAAAGAAAGTGTTGAACTACAAAACAGATAATCAACCTACCCATATCGAGGATCTATAAACAATACAAAACTTCTTTGTAACTTATACAGAAAAAATGCGAATTCTTCTCACAGGCACCAATGGATACATTGGGATGAGGCTTCTGCCTCTGTTATTAGATTTAGATCATGATGTCATATGCTGTGTTAGGGATAAAAACAGGCTTTCGATTGATCAGGAAACCATAACCAAAATCTCTGTAATAGAAATAGATTTTTTAAAGACACCCGATCCTTCTGTGCTACCTAAGAATATTGATGTAGCATATTACCTAATCCATTCTATGAGTTCTTCTACTACCGATTTTGATAAAAAAGAAGAAATAGCCGCTCAAAACTTTAATAGCTATGTTAAAAACACCCACATCAAGCAAGTTATTTATTTAAGCGGTATTGTTAATGAAAAAAATCTCTCAAAACACTTATGGTCGCGAAAAAATGTAGAAGAAACTCTATATAAAGGCAATTATAATCTTACGGTATTACGATCTGGGATTATTGTGGGTTCTGGTAGTTCTTCTTTCGAAATCATTCGGGATCTGTGTGAGAAATTACCCATAATGATCACTCCCAAATGGGTAAATACCAAAACGCAACCCATCGCCATTAGAGATGTCCTTAATTTTATGATCGGTGTGCTGGGCAATGAGCAATGCTACAAAGAATCATTTGATATTAGTGGCCCAGACATATTGACCTACAAAGAAATGCTGAAACTGTATGCCAAAGTAAGAGGCATCAAATTAGGGATCATTACACTTCCGATTATGACACCCAAATTGTCTTCCTACTGGTTATATTTTGTTACTTCTACGTCCTATAAATTAGCTTTAAATCTGGTAGACAGTATGAAAATTCAGGTAATTGCAAACGATGAGCGATTACAAAAGATATTGGGTATATCACCTATGCCCTATGTAAAAGCTCTGGAACTGGCATTTACAAAAATTGAGCAAAACCAGGTGGTTTCCAGCTGGAAAGATTCTATGATCAGCGGGCGGTTTAAAAAAGATATTCAAAAATATGTTAGGGTTCCCAAAAGAGGATGTTTTAAAGATCATAAAAAAATGAAATTAATCAATTCTGAAAAATCGCTGAATCGCATCTGGGCAATAGGAGGAGAAACAGGTTGGTACTATGGGAACTGGATGTGGAAAATAAGGGGCTATATAGATAAATTTTTTGGTGGTGTTGGATTGCGTCGGGGAAGAACTCATCCCGATAAGATATTCTCTGGGGATGCATTAGATTTTTGGCGGGTATTGGTAGCCGACAAAAAGAACAAACGCTTGTTGCTATTTGCTGAAATGCGTGTGCCTGGAGAAGCATGGTTAGAATTTGATATTGATGAAAATAATATGTTACACCAAACAGCCACCTTCAGGCCAAAAGGAATATGGGGGAGATTGTACTGGTACATCATGGTGCCTTTTCATTTCTTTATTTTTGGTGGTATGATCCGGAGAATTGTTTTATAAAATCAATTTTATCTGGACAAAACGCTAGGTTTTGTCGACAAATAGCAACTTTCTTTGCTTTTTTTCATATATTTAATAAAACAATTGCATGAAGCAACCACTGCTCATTTTTTTTCTATTAATAATACTATCAGGGTGTAATACCAAGGCAATAAAAGATGCCGAATTACATAATTTGATGACACTTTTGACAGGTAAATTTTCAAATGAAGAACAGGTTGCAAATGACACTCATTTTTCATATTTGAATTTAGTAAATACCAAGATCTGGAAAGACAGACCTGGGGATTGGTTATATTCTGAAGTATTTGATGCCAAAGAACAAAACTATGTTTATAGCCAACGAATACTATCGTATGAAAGAGTAGACTCTACTACGATCAAAAGTATAAGTTATAAGATCCTTAGTCCCAATAATTACCTAGCAGGCTGGAAAAATCCGCAAATTTTTGAAAACTTAACCATAGATAGTTTGGTCGCCAGAGAAGGGTGTGATATCTACTACAAGAAAAAAACTTCGACTATATACTCAGGAAAAACAAAAAAAGGAGCCTGTGCCAGCAGTATTGATTATATCGATTATATCCTGAGCACTTTTGTGGTGAGCAAAAATAAAATGTCTGTTTGGACCAGAGGTTATGATACCGAAGGAAAACAAGTGTGGGGAAAGATCAAAGGCCCCTATAAATACCAAAAACTATCTGAATAATTCATTACTGCTAATCATAGAGCTCATCTCAATAAATGTATACGGGCACTGCCATTATCCGGTAAAGTCGGCCAACGTTTTGTTTTCAAGAACCTTCAATGTATTATCTCTTACTTCTATCATCAAACTATGCACTGCACAGCTTTGCTCATCTGGGCAGTCATCGCATTTCTCATAAAAATTAAGACTTACACAGGGCACCATTGCGATAGGTCCTTCCAGCACCCTTATTATAGAAGCCATTGTAATATCCTCAGGCTTTTTGATCAGGTAATATCCACCGCCCTTTCCTTTTTTGGATCCTAAAAAACCATTCTTTCTTAAGGTTAATAATATACTCTCAAGAAACTTTTGTGAAATATTTTCGCTTTTAGCTATCTCGGATATGAGCACAGGATGATCACATTTTTTCCTGGCTATATACGTGAGTGCTTTTAATCCATATTTTGTTTTCTTTGAAAGCATATATTACATGGTTTCTTATTCAACTTACCTGTAGTTCATTAAGAACTCATTTGAAGTTTGTACTACAACCTTTTTGGAAGAAAAACCTCGGCCATCATACATCTAGCGCTTCCCCCTCCTAATGTTTCAATGGTATTGAGATCACTATACAGTATTGCACAATGCTTTTCTATCCTGGTAATCTGATCTTTGGTTAAGCTGGCAAATGCCGCCGATGACATGACAAGATAACGCTTATCTTCCGAACCTACAACCTGTAACATATTACCAGCAAAGCTATTCACCTGGGTTTCTGTAATGGCAATAATCTCTTTACCATCATTCTTTAAGTGATTTGTAAGGTTTTTGCGCTCACTTTTATCATCAATACAATCCAGACATACTACTGCAAATGTTTCTCCCACACCCATCATCACATTGGTATGATATATAGGCAATCTTTCCTGATCAACGGTCTGACAGGCAGTAAAAATCACCGGGGTATATTCAAAATCTTCACAGAATTCAATAAGTAATTCTTCATCTGCACGTGGAGATAATGCGCAATATGCTTTTCTGTTAACCCGATCCAATACAAGACTGCCTGTTCCTTCAAGAAACAATTCTTCTTCTTCGGCTTTGGTATAATCTACAATGTTCTTTATCTCAAAACCAGAATTTTCTATGATTTCCAAAACTTCAGGTCTTCTTTCTCTTCGCCGGTTTACCGCAAACATAGGATATAAACCTATATCTCCATTTTCATGAAATGACACCCAGTTATTTGGAAAAATAGAATCGGGAGTATCGTTTTTTAGGTCATCATCGATTACAATAACCTGTACTCCAATCTCTTTTAATACATGAACAAATCGGTCAAACTCTCTCTGTGCTTTTGCATTAGCCTCTTCAGCATTCATACCTGCATCGTTCTGGTAGTAATTATTTACTGCGGTCTGTTCATTCATCCTGAATTGTACAGGACGAATCATTACTATGGTATTTGTTATTTGTTTCATCTTCAATCTCGTATCAATGGCATGGTAGAACAACGTAGCAGACCTTCCTGTTTTGCAATTTCTGCATAAGGCACTTCTTCTACGGTAATATTCAAACTCCTAAGCCAGCTGTTTAATCTTGTAAGGTTTTTTTCTGAAATTACCACATCTTCGGCTATCGAAAAAATATTAGAGTTCATATGATACATTTCATTTTTATCAATATGAAAAAGATGTTCTTTTCCGAAGAAATCAACCAAATATTCATAGTCGGTAATTTCTTTAAAACCTTCTTTATGAATGATCGCCTTATCTTTTCCTACTGGCTGAAAACAACAATCTAAATGCAATGCATTATCCCTGGGATCCTTCATAGATTTATTAAGATCAAACGCCTTTACGGTTTTATTTGGAAAAAGGGATTGTATGTAGGCTACACCTTTCATATTAGTACGTGCCACTATACAATCGGGATAATCTTCTCCTGTATATGTGCCGATAAAAATATGATCGTTATGAACTATAATATCACCGCCTTCAAAATGAATATCCTCTGATGGGGCTTTATATATTTTATCGGGTTGTATTTCATCTATCACATGTTGAATGGCCTTTATCTCCTTTTCGCGATGCGGAAGGATATTTGATTTTATAAATGTATCCTCAATGACCAAAGCGATATCTCTTGCAAAGATCTGATTGCAATCCTTTATAACCTCTGGCCTGTATACCGTAACATCATATTTTTTGAATACTTTGGCAACGGCTTCCATTTCTGCTGCCATATCCTCTTCTTTGGGATACGTACCCGCTTTGATATGTTCTATAGATTTTGGGTCATAAGCATCTTCTATTTTTGGAACAGGGCCACTGCTTAAAGCAGTTCCCAGCACCACGGCTCTAAGCCTGGAGGTTTCGTTTTGTATATTTAGATTCAAAAAAATAGTTTTTAAGTGTAAACAATGTATATTTAGTTTGAGTAGTTACGCAAATATATAAAGAGACTATTTTACCATCGCGACTTTCTTTAAAAAAATCATGAATTTTTTACCAAATCCTTAAAAACTTTATCAAATGAAAGTTTGTATTGAATATGTATTAAAAAAGGCGTTGAAAATCTATCCAACGCCTTTTTTTAATAAAAAATTTCTTGAAACCGACCCTGCCTTGCCGACAGGCAGGTATCCCCGAGGCAAGCCATAGAGGTATTTCGCCGGTTTCATTTTGGCCTCGGGGCCAAAAACCGAAATTTTGTATTTAGCCTCACCCGGAACTACCAAAAAAGGCAGTTCCGACCTCTCCCAAGGAGAGGTTAATCGGAAACCCTGTCTGCAACAGGCAGGCCCGAGGCAGAGCCGTCGGGAAATTATTTAGATTAAATCTTATTGTATCGTTCTTTATGAACGCTCGGCTATTGTTTTGAATGACCTAAAGTTTTCACCCACATAAATTTGTCTAGGTCTTCCTATAGGCTCTTTTCGGAGACGCATCTCTCTCCATTGAGCAATCCATCCGGGTAATCTTCCCAAAGCAAACATCACGGTAAACATATCTGTAGGAATCCCTAAAGCTCTATAAATAATACCCGAGTAAAAATCTACATTGGGATATAACTTTCTTTGTACAAAGTATTCATCTTTTAATGCAACTTCTGACAATCCTTTTGCGATATCCAGCACAGGGTCTTCTATCCCAAGATCTCCAAGCACTTCTTCTGCCGATTTTTTGATGATCTTAGCTCTGGGGTCAAAATTCTTATATACTCTGTGTCCAAATCCCATTAACCGGAAAGGATCATTCTTATCTTTAGCTTTAGCGATATATTTAGTAGTATCCCCTCCATCTTCTTTAATCGCCTCGAGCATTTCTATTACCGCCTGGTTTGCACCACCATGAAGCGGGCCCCACAATGCAGAAATCCCCGCAGATAGCGAAGCAAACAATCCGGCATGCGAAGAACCAACAATTCTTACGGTAGAGGTAGAACAGTTTTGCTCATGGTCTGCATGAAGGATTAACAACTTATCTAATGCATCATTAACAATTTTATTGGCCTCATACGTTTGGTTTGGTCTGGCAAACATCATTTTATGCAAATTCTCTACATAGCCCAAAGAATTATCTCCATAATCCAACGGAAGGCTTTTTTTCTTTCTCATTGTCCAGGCCGCAAGTACCGGAAACTTTGCTAATATTTTTACAATGGCCCCGTACATTTCTTCTTCAGAATCTACATCTACCGATGCTGGATTAAAAGCGATTAAAGCACTCGTTAAAGAAGACAACACTCCCATAGGGTGAGCACTCTTGGGAAATCCATCCAGGATTTTCTTCATATCTTCATCTACCTGAGATTCTTCTTTGATGTCTTTATCAAATTTTTCTAACTGTGTAGCTGTAGGTAATTCTCCAAAAATCAACAGATAAGCAACTTCCAAAAAATCTGCTTTCTCAGCTAGTTCTTCGATAGAATACCCGCGATATCTTAGGATTCCTTTTTCCCCATCAAGAAAGGTGATTGCACTCTCACAGCTTCCGGTATTTTTATATCCCGGATCTAAAGTTGTAACCCCTCCTGTGACCCCTCTCAGTGTTTTAATATCAATCCCTAATTCATTCTCTGTTCCTTCTATTATTGGAAACTCATATTTGTTACCGTCGATTTCTAACGTAGCTGTTTTTGACATGTGATTATTTAGAATTTTGCTTTTGCATTAAGGCTTGCTAAATTACGAAATATAGTGTTAATATGTTATTAATCGGCAAATCAATTTTGACCTTACAAATCGTTTTTAGAAATATTTAGTAAAAACAAAACCTTTATACTGTTCAATCTTCACAAACTCAAGAATTATCATGCTTTCCTTCACTAATTTCTATAGTAAACACCTCCTCTTTTGTGATGTGTTTAAACAGGTGAAATTTGCACTTGAGTACATGTGTATTTCCTCTTCAGCAAAAGTGAATGTACACTTGAGTATATGATCATATACTCAAGTGTAAAATTCGAAAGCTTATTATCGGTACTGAATGTCGTCTGCAATTACTCAAGTAATTTTTTAAATTATAGAAAATTCTGTTATTCAGAGATGGGCCATGCTATAAGCGCGGGTCGGAAAGGGTAAAAACCAGAGGTACGAATCTCAAAAGTATTACCATGCATCACTAGCATCCGAAAGTTTTCTAAAACATTGATGAAATCTCTATAACCCATTAATGTATCAGTAATGTTCAGGTAGATCTTTGGAAAATATCTTTTTATCACGAAATCAGACCTGACAGGTTTTGAAAACCTGTTAGGTCTTGACCTATCCTATGGTAGATAAACCGGCAGGCAGGGATTTAGAATGGGATAAGTACGTGAAAATCATTCATAAAAAGTATTTTTTCTTGTATCAACGCAAGAACTCATCTTGAGTTTTTATAAACAAAAAAAGCCCACTATACAGTGAGCTTGTTCTTATAAAGAGACTACACGTTCTTATTTTATTTTAAAAGCCTTTTCTTTTGGATAATAGGCAACACTTCCTAATTCTTCTTCTATACGCAATAACTGGTTGTATTTTGCCATTCTATCACTTCGCGAAGCCGAACCCGTTTTGATCTGGCCAGTATTTAAAGCTACTGCAAGATCAGCAATCGTATTATCTTCGGTTTCACCAGAACGGTGTGACATTACTGAGGTATACCCGGCATTATGTGCCATATTTACTGCTGCAATAGTTTCGGTAAGGGTTCCTATCTGATTTACCTTAATCAGGATAGAGTTTGCGATACCATTTTCTATTCCTCTTGATAATCTTTCTACATTGGTTACGTATAGATCATCTCCTACCAATTGCACTTTGTTTCCGATTTTATCGGTAAGATATTTCCATCCGTCCCAATCATTTTCATCCATTCCGTCTTCGATAGAGATAATAGGGTATTTTGAAGCTAATTCTGCAAGATAATCGGCTTGTTCTTCACTGGTGCGCACCACTCCTTTATCACCTTCAAACTTGGTGTAATCGTATTTACCGTCTACATAAAATTCGGCAGCAGCACAGTCTAAAGCAACCATTACTTCATCGCCAAACTTGTATCCTGCATTTTCAACAGCTTTTGCAATTGCATCCAAAGCATCTTCGGTTCCGTCCAACGTTGGTGCAAAACCTCCTTCATCACCCACAGCGGTACTTAAACCACGGTCATGCAGCACTTTTTTAAGGTGATGAAAAATCTCTGTTCCCATTTGCATTGCATGTGTAAAATTCTCTGCTTTTACCGGCATTACCATAAACTCCTGAAATGCGATGGGTGCATCACTGTGTGAACCTCCATTGATGATGTTCATCATAGGAACAGGTAGTGTATTGGCACTCACTCCTCCTACATATCGATATAGCGGCATCCCCAATTCGTTTGCGGCAGCCTTTGCGGCAGCCAATGACACTCCTAAAATTGCATTAGCACCCAATTTGGATTTATTGGGAGTGCCGTCTAAACCGATCATTGTTTGGTCTAGCAAATTCTGATCAAAAACAGAATACCCCAGCAGCTCTTCAGCAATTATTGTATTTACATTTTCCACAGCCTTAAGCACTCCTTTACCCATATAGTTTTTTCCTCCATCCCGTAATTCTACGGCTTCATGTTCTCCGGTTGAAGCCCCCGAAGGCACAGCTGCTCTTCCTAAAACACCATTTTCTGTAATCACGTCTACTTCTACAGTTGGGTTACCTCGTGAATCTAATATTTGTCTGGCGTGAATATTAATAATTACACTCATGTTTTTTTATTTTGTTGGATAATTTTTTTAATCTTCGCAAGATACGAAACCGGCAAATTCTAACACCTCTGAAAAAGCCTTAATTTATTGAGGAAATCACAATAGTATTCCCAAGTTATTAACTATAACGTTATAGCGTAGCACATCATAAAAATATGCCCTTAAAACAAAAGACACAGCTTTAGACAGTGATTTTTGCATTCTTGATATTGTCGATAAATTGATCAAACAGGTATACCGAATCATTTGGTCCCGGACTTGCCTCTGGGTGATATTGTACCGAGAAACAATTTTTATTCTTCATTTTGATTCCTGCTACTGTATTGTCATTAAGGTGCACATGGGTAATCTCTATATCCGGATGATTTTCTGTCTCCTCGCGATGTATTGCAAAACCATGGTTTTGAGAAGTAATTTCTCCTTTACCGGTGATTAGGTTCTTTACCGGGTGATTGATCCCCCGGTGCCCATGGTGCATTTTATACGTACTGATTCCATTGGCCAATGCAATTACCTGATGACCGAGACAGATACCAAATAACGGTAAATCTCTATCCAGAATCTCTTTTGCGGCAGCAATTGCATCTGTTAATGGTTCCGGGTCTCCGGGTCCATTAGACAAAAAGTATCCATCGGGTTCCCAGGCACTCATTTCTGCAAACGTAGCGTTGTATGGAAATACTTTGATATATGCATCTCGTTTGGCCAGGTTTCGGAGTATATTTTTCTTTATTCCAATATCTAAAGCCGATATCTTATAAGTTGCCTCTGGATCTCCAACAAAATAGGGTGCTGTTGTAGAAACTTTAGAGGCTAGTTCTAATCCTTTCATATCGGGAACTGCGGCCAGTTGCTCTTTTAGTTTGCCTACATTATCAACCTCTGTTGAGATTACAGCGTTCATGGCTCCATGATCCCGAATATAACTTACCAACGCCCGTGTATCAACATCAGAAATTGCAAGAAGGTGATGTTTTTCTAAAAACTCTTGCAAAGAGCTATCGGCGCGATCCCGGGAGTATTCATAGCTAAAGTTTTTAACGATCAGACCTGCTATCTTTATAGAATCGGATTCCATCTCTTCTTCATTAGTTCCATAATTACCAATATGCGCATTGGTAGTTACCATCAACTGGCCATAATAGGAGGGGTCGGTAAAAATCTCCTGATACCCTGTCATTCCGGTATTAAAACATACTTCACCAAAGGCCGTACCTTCTCTTCCCACCGCTTTACCGTGAAAAATAGTACCATCTGCTAATAGCAGTATTGCTTTTTTTCGAGATTGATATTTCATCTATTTATATTTATTTCTTTTAAATGATTTTAGAATTATTCAAAAAAAAAGGATAAACGATGAACGTTTATCCTTTTAATATTGAACTCATCTTGAGCAATGGTTTTAGGCCGAAAAGTTTGGCTTTTGTACTATAATGAAGTAGTTTTTTTTCAGCATAGCCATAGTTACGTTGAAAAAAAAGAACAAAATTAGAGTGCAAAATGTAAATTTTGCAGGTAAAAGCATTACTCAAGATGAGTTCATTATGTGGTTTCACACTTTTCATTTATTCTTCTTCAGAATTTGTAGTTTCTGTTGCCGGAGTTACCGGAGCAGTTTCGGTTTTCTTACCACCTCTACCTCTTCTTCTAGATTTCTTCTTAGCAGGTTTACCGGCATTATAAAGCTCATTGTAATCTACCAGTTCGATCATTGCCATATCTGCATTATCTCCAAGACGATTTCCAAGTTTAATAATTCTTGTATATCCTCCTGGTCTGTCTCCCACTTTTGGTGCAACATCCCTAAACAATTCGGCAACTGCATATTTGCTGCGTAGTCTGCTAAATACGATACGACGATTATGTGTAGTATCTTCTTTAGATTTGGTTACCAATGGCTCTACAAATTGCTTAAGCGCTTTAGCTTTTGCAACGGTAGTATTGATCCTTTTATGCTCGATTAGGGAACAAGCCATATTCGCAAGCATAGCTTTACGATGTGCTGTCTTTCTTCCTAAGTGATTTACTTTCTTTCCGTGTCTCATGACATTTAATTTTAATCATCATCTTGCTCAATCTGCCTCGTGCAGAGAGCAAACTATGATGGATTAGTCTTTATCTAATTTATATTTTGAAAGATCCATACCGAAGTTAAGTCCTTTAACATTCACTAATTCTTCAAGTTCTGTCAAAGACTTCTTCCCAAAATTACGGAACTTCATTAAGTCATTCTTATTGTATGATACTAAGTCTCCTAAAGTATCTACTTCTGCAGCTTTCAAACAGTTTAATGCACGTACAGAAAGGTCCATATCGATCAGTTTTGTTTTTAACAACTGTCTCATATGCAATGATTCTTCATCATATGTTTCTGTTTGTGCAATCTCATCGGCTTCTAGTGTGATACGCTCATCAGAGAATAACATAAAGTGATGGATTAGTATTTTTGCTGCTTCAGTAAGCGCATCTTTAGGATGAATAGATCCATCGGTAACGATTTCAAAAACTAATTTTTCGTAATCGGTTTTTTGCTCTACACGATAGTTCTCAATGCTATACTTAACATTCTTGATCGGAGTGTATATAGAATCTGTGAAAATGGTACCTATAGGGGCGTTAGCCTTCTTATTTTCTTCAGCAGGAACGTAACCTCTACCTTTTTCGATAGTAATTTCAAGGTTAAGTGCTACTTTTTTATCCATATTACAGATTACCAGATCAGGATTTAAGACCTGAAATCCAGAAATAAATTTCTGAAAATCTCCGGCAGTTAATTGCTCCTGGCCCGAGATAGAGATCGTAACAGACTCATTATCGATATCTTCTATCTGACGCTTAAAACGTACCTGCTTTAGATTCAGTATAATTTCTGTAACATCTTCTACTACTCCAGAAATTGTAGAAAACTCATGATCTACACCTTCTATTCTAAGAGAAGTTATAGCAAAACCCTCTAAAGAAGATAGCAAAACTCTTCGTAAAGCGTTACCAACTGTTAATCCATACCCCGGTTCTAATGGTCTAAATTCAAATTTACCATCGAACTCGGTGGAGTCGATCATGATAACTTTATCGGGCTTCTGAAAATTTAATATTGCCATGTTATTGTTTCTTCTTAGAGTTATTACTTAGAGTATAATTCGACGATGAATTGTTCGTTAATATTTTCCGGTATTTGAATTCTTGCCGGAACCGATACAAAAGTACCTTCTTTAGTATCGTTATTGAAGGTAATCCACTCATACACTTTGCTATTATTAGCAAGGGAGTTTTGAATTACTTCTAATGATTTTGATTTTTCTCTCACACCCACAACATCACCTGCTTTTAATTGATAAGAAGGTATGTTCACTTGTTGTCCGTTAACGGTTATGTGCCTGTGGGAGACTAATTGTCTAGCTCCACGGCGAGAGTTTGCCAATCCCATTCTGAATACCACATTATCCAATCGGGATTCGCAAAGTTGAAGTAGTACCTCACCGGTAATCCCTTGTGAACGTGTTGCTTTTTCAAACATATTACGGAATTGACGTTCCAGGATTCCATACGTATATTTAGCTTTTTGCTTTTCCATTAACTGAATTGCGTACTCACTTTTCTTACCTCTACGTCTGTTGTTTCCGTGTTGTCCCGGAGGGTAATTTCTTTTTTCGAAGGATTTATCTTCCCCGAAGATCGCCTCACCAAATTTACGGGCGATTTTAGTTTTTGGACCAGTATATCTTGCCATTAGTATGTATTTAGTTATTGAGGTGGTAGTGAATTAAGGTCTCTTTCCTTCGACTACCAGTTTTCCTCATTTTAGATTTACTTATTTATTAAAAAGATCCTGAAACTGGTTCAGGACTTTTATTATACTCTTCTTCTTTTAGGAGGACGACATCCATTATGAGGCATTGGTGTTACATCAATAATTTCTGTAACTTCGATACCTGCATTATGTATAGAACGAATTGCTGATTCTCTACCATTTCCAGGTCCTTTTACATATACCTTTACCTTTTTCAAACCGGCTTCGATAGCAACCGAAGTGGCATCTTCTGCAGCCAATTGAGCAGCATAAGGCGTATTCTTTTTGGATCCTCTGAATCCCATTTTACCAGCAGAAGACCAGGAAATAACGTCTCCCTTTTTATTGGTTAACGAAATAATAATGTTGTTAAAAGAAGCAGTTACATGAGCTTCTCCTACAGATTCAACAATTACTTTACGTTTTTTTGAAGTTGACTTTGCCATATCTAGGTATTATTTAGTTGCTTTTTTCTTGTTTGCAACTGTTTTTCTTCTTCCTTTACGTGTTCTGGAGTTATTCTTGGTACGTTGTCCTCTAAGCGGTAAACCAGCTCTGTGACGAATACCTCTATAACATCCAATATCCATAAGACGCTTGATATTCAACTGTACTTCAGAACGTAATTCTCCTTCTATGGTGTAGGCTCCTACAGCTTCGCGGATTCGACCAATCTGATCATCATCCCAATCGGAAACTTTTATACTCTCATCTACTTTGGCAGTAGCTAAAATTTCCTTAGCTCTACTTCTACCGATTCCGAAGATATAGGTTAATGCTATAACTCCTCGCTTTTGTTTAGGTATATCTACCCCTGCAATTCTTGCCATAATTACCCTTGTCTTTGTTTAAATCTAGGATTCTTTTTATTAATTACGTAAAGCCGGCCTTTTCTACGCACAATCTTGCACTCGGCACTTCTCTTTTTTACTGATGCTCTAACTTTCATCTGTTCTGTACTTATTGTTTTTCAACTGTCAGATCTAATCCCTGTCTGCTACAGGCAGGTTTGACAATTTAAAATAATTTGTTTTTAATAAACCAACTCATTATTTCAATTGTGTCGGTTTCATCTCTTTGTTTTTATTTCTAAAAATGTATACAATAAACATTTTAGAAGGGATCATTAACAAGATTTTTCAGCCTGCAAAAGTACATAAAAAATCTTAATTAACCAGTATTCTTAAATTATTAGTATCTATATGTTATACGAGCCTTTGATAAATCATAAGGACTCATTTCCAACTTCACCTTATCTCCTGGTAATAATTTTATATAATGCATGCGCATTTTACCAGAGATATGAGCTGTCACTACATGACCATTTTCAAGTTCTACACGAAACATTGCATTAGACAATGCTTCGATAATACTTCCATCTTGTTCTATTGCTGGTTGTTTTGCCATTTATGCTACTGCTTTACGGTTTTTACCAGTTTTCATTAGTCCGTCATAATGTCTGTTTAACAAATATGAATTTACCTGTTGCATCGTATCGATTGCTACACCTACCATAATCAATAATGATGTTCCTCCAAAAAACAAAGCCCATCCTGCTTGTACATTCAATAATTTGACCGCTACCGCAGGAAATATGGCAATCAATGCCAGAAAAATTGATCCTGGTAAAGTAATCTGGGACATAATTTTATCCAAAAACTCTGCCGTTTCACTTCCCGGGCGAATACCAGGGATAAAACCACCGCTGCGCTTTAAGTCATCGGCCATTTTATTTGTTGGTACTGTAATAGCGGTATAGAAAAAAGTAAAGACTATGATTAACAATGCAAACACAATATTATACCACAGACCAAAAATATCACTAAATGCAGCAGTAACACCTTGTGCAGCTTCTGAATCGGATATTTGCGATGCTACCAAACCGGGAACAAACATAATTGCCTGAGCAAAAATGATAGGCATTACTCCAGATGCATTTAACTTTAATGGTATATACTGACGGGATCCAAAGACATTTTTCTCATATCCGCCACCGGAAGTTCTCCTGGCATATTGTACAGGAATCTGACGCACGGCCATCACTAATAGTACAGAAAGCAAGATTATTACAAACCAAATTACCAATTCGATCAATACCATAATCATTCCTCCACCTTCGCCAGATGTTCTGGAAACAAAATTCTGAACGAAGGATTGTGGCAGTGTTGCGATGATACCTACCATAATTAACAGGGAAATACCATTACCAATACCTTTGTCTGTGATTTTTTCTCCCAGCCACATTGCAAAAATACAACCCGTAGATATGATGATTACAGAAGACACAACAAAAAGTGTTTGGTTTTGAATAACAAAAGCTTCGGGAGGAAGCGTTGCAAACAAATTATAAATATATCCAGGTCCTTGCACCAAAGTAATAGCGATTGTTAACCAACGCGTAATTTGATTGATCTTTTTTCGACCACTTTCTCCTTCTTTTTGAAGCTTTTGAAGATACGGTATAGCGATACCCATTAACTGTACAACAATAGAGGCCGAGATATATGGCATGATACCTAAAGCAAATACTGAAGCATTAGCAAAGGCACCACCAGTAAATGCATTAAGCAACCCCAACAAACCATCCTGGGTTTGAGTTCCTAAGTTTGCCAATTCTGAGGCATCCACACCAGGAAGTACAACCTGTGCTCCAAAACGATAAACCAAAAGCAATCCCAGCGTTACCAGGATTCTGTTTTTTAGTTCTTCGATTTTCCAAATATTTTTTATTGTATCAATAAATTTCATCAGTTTTTTATAAGGTTTTTATTGGTCAGGCCCGCGCCTTGCGGCAGACAGGTATATTATGCCATTAATCATATATAGTTGAAACCAACCAAATAGTTTTCACTCATTTCATGAATATCTGTTACAAGGTTACTGCTTCACCACCAGCTGCTTCGATAGCGGCCTTTGCGGTGGCTGTAAATTTATGAGCTGTGACTTTTAACTTTGCCTTCAATTCACCTCTTCCCAGTATCTTAACCAAATCATTTTTACCAGCAAGGCGTGTAGCCAAAATCACATCCAGATCAACAGTATCCTTAATTTTGCCATCATCTACTAATTTCTGTAGCGTGTCCAAATTAATTCCTTGATACTCTTTTCTATTGATGTTCTTGAAACCAAATTTAGGGACACGTCTTTGAAGTGGCATTTGACCACCTTCAAAACCGATCTTTTTAGAATATCCAGAACGTGACTTTGCTCCTTTATGACCACGAGTAGCTGTTCCTCCTTTTCCAGAACCTTGTCCACGACCAACTCGTTTACTGTTATTTTTTACTGAACCTGCAGCAGGTTTTAAGTTACTTAAATCCATGTGCTTATATTATTTTGTTTCAACAGAAACTAAATGTTTAACTTTATTTACCATCCCAAGGATATTAGGAGTATCATCGTGCTCCACAACCTGACCGATCTTTCTAAGACCCAGAGCCTCTAAAGTTCTCTTTTGTCTTTGAGTGCGGTTAATTGCACTTTTTACTTTAGTAATTTTAATCTTTGCCATCGTTCCTGAATTTATCCTTTAAACACTTTTTCTAGTGAAACTCCTCGTTGATCTGCTACTTGACTTGCACTACGCATTTGTAACAAAGCATCAAACGTTGCTTTCACCACATTGTGCGGGTTAGACGATCCTTGATTTTTAGAAAGCACGTCGTGTACTCCAACGGCTTCCAATACTGCACGAATAGCTCCACCAGCGATTACCCCGGTACCAGTAGCAGCAGGCAAAAGCAATACTCTTGCTCCACCATACTTCCCTTTTTGTTCATGCGGTAAAGTACCTTTATGTAATGGAATACGAACTAAATTCTTTTTTGCATCTTCTACTGCCTTAGCGATAGCTTCTGCCACCTCTTTAGACTTACCCAAACCGTGACCTACAACACCGTTTTCGTCACCTACAACTACAATTGCAGAGAAACCGAATGCTCTACCACCTTTGGTTACCTTGGTAACACGTTGTACACCAACTAAACGATCTTTGAGCTCTAGTCCACTTGGTTTTACTAATTCTGCGTTTTTATATTTCTGATACATAATTTCTTAGAATTTAAGTCCTGCTTCTCTAGCTCCTTCTGCCAATGATTTTACTCTACCGTGATACAGGTATCCTCCTCTATCAAAGGATACTGTTTCAACACCAGCTTTCTTAGCTTTTTCAGCAAGTGCTTTACCTACCAAGTTTGCTTTATCAATTTTATTTCCTGATGCTTTAGCAATGTCTTTATCTCTTGAAGAAGCAGCACTGATAGTTTTACCAGTTACATCGTCTATGATTTGCGCATAGATCTCTTTATTACTTCTAAAAACAGATAATCTAGGACGTTGTTCTGTTCCGCTTACGTTTCCGCGGATTCGTTTTCTTATCTTTAATCTTCTTAAATCTTTTGAGAATGCCATAACGTTAGCTATTATGCAGATTTACCTGCTTTTCTTCTTAATTGTTCTCCTACGAATTTGATTCCCTTCCCTTTATAAGGCTCCGGCTTACGGAAGCTTCTGATCTTGGCAGCTACCTGACCTACCAATTGTTTATCATGAGAAGTTAATTTTACGATAGGGTTTTTACCTTTTTCAGAAATCGTTTCCACTTTAATTTCTGGAGCAATATTTAATACGATGTTGTGTGAGAAACCGAGTGCTAAATCTAATTTCTGACCTTGATTAGTAGCTCTATAACCAACTCCTACCAACTCTAACTCTTTGGTAAATCCTTCAGAAACACCTATTATCATATTATTGATCAAAGATCGGTATAAACCGTGCTTTGCTTTATGATCTTTGGCTTCACTGGGTCTTTCCAGAACTACCTGGCCTTCTTCCACTTTTACATCGATACTATCGATCTCTTGAGAAAGTTCTCCTAATTTTCCTTTAACAGTAACAACATTACCTGTCACTTCAACAGTGACACCAGACGGAATAGTTACTGGATTTTTTCCTATTCTTGACATTTCTTTTGTCTTTTATACTGTTAATATACGTAGCAAAGCAATTCACCACCTACATTCTCTTGCTTAGCCTGTTTACCAGTCATCACGCCATGAGAAGTAGATACGATTGCAACACCTAATCCGTTAAGAATTCTTGGAATATCATTAGAACCCGAATATTTACGCAAACCAGGTTTACTGATTCTTTGTAATTGTTTTATGACAGGTTCTTTTGTCATCTTATCGTATTTAAGTGCTATCTTGATAGTACCCTGTACGGTATTATCTTCAAACTTGTAACTTAAAATATATCCCTGATCGAATAATATTTTAGTGATCTCTTTTTTAACCTTGGATGCAGGGATCTCAACCACTCTGTGCTGAGCACTATTTGCATTACGAATTCTGGTTAAATAATCTGCTATAGGATCTGTATTCATTGTTTATACATTATGGTTTTGGTTTTCAGTCCCGATAGCTATCGGGGCCGAACCTTAAACCAATTAATTTACTTTATTATTACCAACTAGCTTTTGTTACCCCGGGAATTAATCCTTTGTTTGCCATCTCTCTAAAGGTTACACGAGAAATTCCAAACTGGCGCATATACCCTTTTGGTCTTCCTGTAAGCTTACAACGATTATGCTTACGGATAGGAGAAGCGTTTTTTGGTAACTTCTGCAATGCTTCATAATCTCCGGCTTCTTTTAAAGCTTTTCGTTTTTCGGCATACTTTGCTACGATTTTAGCTCTCTTCACCTCACGGGCTTTCATTGATTCTTTAGCCATAATTAATTATTTTTAAAAGGTAATCCTAGTTCGGTTAACAATGATTTTGCTTCTTTATCGGTTTTAGCCGAAGTTTCGAAAGTGACGTTCATTCCTGCAATTTTATTCACCTTATCGATATCGATCTCAGGGAAAATAATTTGCTCGGTAACTCCTAAAGAGTAATTACCTCTACCGTCAAAACCTGTGACTTTAATTCCGTTAAAATCCCTTACACGTGGCAGGGCCGAAGTTATCAAACGATCTAAAAATTCGTACATTCTTTCTCCTCTTAACGTAACTTTTGCTCCAATTGGCATTCCTTTACGCAGTTTGAAAGATGCAACGTCTTTCTTAGAGATCGTTGCTATAGCTTTTTGACCGGTGATATTTGTTAATTCGTCTACTGCATAGTCTATTAACTTCTTATCTGCCACAGCTGCGCCAACACCTCTGCTCAAAACAATTTTTTTAAGTTTCGGCACTTGCATCACATTACTATAGCTGAATTCTTCTGTAAGAGCAGACACTACTCTGTCTTTATACTCTTGTTTTAATCTTGGGATATAAGCCATAACTATATTACTTCATTAGATTTTTTAGAAAATCTCACTTTCTTATCTCCTTCTACTCTATATCCTACTCTTGTCGTTTCTCCTTTTGAGGTTAACAATGATAAGTTGGATATATGAATAGGTGCTTCTTGCTTTACAATTCCACCTTGTGGATTAGTCGCACTAGGCTTCTGGTGTTTTGAAACCAGGTTTACACCTTCTACGATCATCTTGTTCTTATCTTTCAATACTTTTTGTACTATACCTTCTTGACCTTTGTTGTCTCCTGCGATAACACGTACTGTATCTCCTGATTTAATTTTTAGCTTTGCCATCTTCACAATTTTATTAAAGCACTTCTGGCGCTAGTGAAACAATCTTCATGAATTGCTTATCACGAAGTTCTCTTGCTACAGGGCCAAAAACACGTGTTCCTCTCATTTCGCCGGCAGGGTTCAACAGAACACATGCATTATCATCGAAACGAATATAAGAACCGTCTGGTCTGCGCACTTCTTTTTTGGTACGAACTACAACTGCAGTAGAAACTGCTCCTTTTTTAATGCTTCCATTTGGAGTTGCTTCTTTTACGCTGACAACGATTTTGTCTCCTACAGAGGCGTATCTTCTTTTTGTACCACCTAAAACACGAATTACTAAAACTTCTTTAGCTCCTGTGTTATCTGCTACTTTTAATCTAGACTCTTGTTGTACCATAATTACTTCGCTCTTTCAATTACTTCTACTAATCTCCAGCATTTGGTTTTACTCATAGGTCTTGTTTCCATGATCTTTACAGTATCACCAATATTGCAGTCATTTGTCTCATCGTGTGCAACGTATTTTTTCGTTTTCAACACGAACTTTCCGTACATCGGGTGTTTTACTTTTTTAACTTCAGAAACCACGATTGATTTCTGCATTTTGTTACTAGTAACAACTCCTATACGTTCTTTTCTTAAATTTCTTTTTTCCATCTTTCAGCAGAATTAACCGTTTAATTCTCTTTTTGTTAGCTCTGTAGCTATTCTTGCAATAGATCTTCTTACTTTACGTAACTGTAAAGGATTTTCTAATGGAGACATAGCGTGAGCCATTCTTAAATCTGAATACGCCTTTTGAGATTTACCAAGCTCTTCCTGTAATTCAGCTGTAGACAATTCTTTTACTTCTGATTGCTTCATAGTTCTCAATTTTAAGCTTGATAATCTCTAGCTACGATAAACTTAGTTTTTACTGGAAGTTTTTGAGATGCAAGACGCAAAGCTTCTTTAGCTACGTCAAATGGCACACCACCGATCTCAAATAAAATCCTACCTGGTTTTACTACTGCTGCCCAGTATTCAACGGCACCTTTTCCTTTACCCATACGTACTTCAAGAGGCTTTTTTGTAATTGGTTTATCTGGGAAAATCTTAATCCACAGAGAACCTTCTCTTTTCATATAACGAGTTGCTGCAATACGTGCTGCTTCTATTTGTCTGGCAGTAACAAAACTTGAATCTAATGATTTGATTCCGAAAGTACCGTTTGAAAGCTCATGTCCTCTTTGAGAAAGACCTTTCATACGACCTTTTTGTTGCTTACGGAATTTTGTTCTTTTAGGCTGTAACATTGTTCATTTACTTTAAAAAATTACTTTCTACGACGTGATTTATTACCACCACCACTTCGTCCACCTCTGTCACCTTTTCCTTGTTTTTTGGATAAACCAACTAAAGGAGAAAGCTCTCTTTTTCCATATACTTCGCCTTTCATGATCCATACTTTCACACCCAATCTACCATAAGTAGTATGTGCTTCTACCAAAGCATAATCTATGTCAGCTCTAAATGTTGATAAAGGAATACGACCTTCTTTATATGATTCTGAACGTGCCATTTCAGCTCCGTTCAAACGTCCTGAAATCTGGATTTTGATACCTTCTGCATTCATTCTCATTGCAGCCGCAATAGCCATCTTGATAGCACGACGATATGAAATACGACTTTCTATCTGTCTTGCCACACTGGATCCTACTAAAAATGCATCAAGTTCTGGTCTTTTGATTTCAAAAATATTGATCTGAACTTCTTTATCAGTAATTTTTTTAAGCTCTTCTTTTAACTTGTCTACCTCCTGGCCACCTTTTCCGATAATAATACCAGGTCTGGCAGTGGTGATAGTAACGGTTACAAGTTTAAGCGTACGCTCGATAATTACTCTGGATACACTAGCTTTTGATAAACGTGCGTGTACATACTTTCTAATCTTATCGTCTTCGGCAAGTTTATCACCGTAGTCATTACCTCCATACCAGTTGGATTCCCATCCTCTGATGATACCAAGGCGATTTCCGATTGGATTTGTCTTCTGTCCCATAGTTTACTATTAGCTTTGTGTATTATTGTTTGCTGCAACCACGATTGTCACGTGATTAGAGCGTTTTCTTATTCTGTGTGCACGACCTTGTGGAGCAGGACGAAGTCTTTTTAACATACTTCCTCCGTCTACACGGATCTCTTTAATAAAAAGATCAGCATCCTCGATGCTAGCGTCTTCATTTTTCGCCTGCCAGTTTGCTATTGCAGAAAGCAATAATTTTTCTAAACGACGTGATGCTTCTTTAGGGTTAAATCTAAGAATCTGAAGCGCTTTTTCAACTTTCACACCACGAACCAAATCAGCTACCAAACGCATCTTTCGAGGTGATGTAGGACAGTTATTAAGTTTAGCAAAAGCAAGTTGCTTTTTCTCCTCCTTAATTCTTTCTGCCATTTCTCTTTTACGAACTCCCATGACTTAAATTATTTTTTACCTTTATTTTTAGCACCCGCATGTCCTCTAAAAGAACGAGTTGGCGAAAATTCTCCTAATTTATGACCCACCATATTTTCGGTAATATATACCGGTACAAACTGGCGACCATTATGAACTGCTATAGTTTGCCCTACAAAATCAGGTGTAATCATAGATGCTCTTGACCAAGTCTTGATAACAGACTTTTTATTAGCCTCTACATTTGCAGCTACTTTTTTCTCTAATTTATAGTGAACGTAAGGTCCTTTTTTTAATGAACGTGCCATATCTTATTTATTTCTTTCTACGTTCTACAATATATTTATTACTCGCTTTCGTCTTAGAACGGGTTCTGTATCCTTTTGCAGGAAGTCCTTTTCTAGAACGTGGGTGACCTCCGGAAGAACGTCCTTCACCACCACCCATCGGGTGATCAACAGGGTTCATCGCTACTGGTCTTGTACGTGGACGACGACCTAGCCATCTGGTTCTACCCGCTTTACCTCCAACGATCAACTGGTGATCACTGTTAGAGACAGCTCCAACGGTAGCCATACAATTTACTAGTATCATTCTTACTTCACCAGAAGGCAATTTAACAGTTGCAAATTTACCATCTCTAGCCATTAACTGGGCGAATGACCCAGCACTACGTGCCATAACAGCACCTTGTCCCGGACGTAATTCGATACAAGAAATGATCGTACCCAATGGGATGTCATTAAGCGGCATCGCATTCCCTATTTCGGGAGCAACATTGCTGCCAGAAACGACATTCTGACCTACCTGTAAACCATTCTGAGCGATAACATAGCGCTTTTCACCATCCTGGTAATTTAGCAGCGCTATAAATGCAGTTCTGTTTGGATCGTATTCTATGGTTGCAACGGTAGCAGGGATTCCTTGCTTATCACGTTTAAAATCTATGATACGATACCTTCTTTTATGACCACCACCTTTGTAGCGCATGGTCATTTTTCCTTGACTGTTTCTACCACCAGTTCTTTTTTTCGGAGCTAATAAACTTTTCTCCGGCTTATCAGTAGTAATGGCGTCAAACCCATTCACTACTCTAAAACGCTGACCTGGGGTAATTGGTTTTAATTTTCTTACTGACATTTTCTAGTCTTAAAGATTACTATATAAATCAATTACTTCACCTTCCGCCACCTGTACAATTGCTTTTTTATAAGCAGCTGTTTTACCAGTGATCATACCTGTTTTTGTATAACGGGTTTTACGATCCGGACGGACATTTATTGTGCGAACTTTAGTAACAGATACACCGTAAGCAGCTTCCACCGCATCTTTGATCTCTATCTTATTCGCTTTCTTATCTACCACAAAACCGTAACGGTTATAGACTTCACTATCTGCTGTAGCCTTTTCTGTGATAATAGGTTTTATTAAGATACTCATGGTTTCTATTTACTTAAATTCGTTTCAATTCCTTTCAAAGAACCTTCCAGAAGCACAACATTATTAGCGTTAAGTATTTTATAAGTACTTAATTCTGAAGTAGTTATAACTTCTGAACCTTTCAAATTGCGAGACGACAAATATACATTTTTATTTGACTCAGCCAACACAAATAAAGATTTTTTGTTTTCGAGTCCCAAAGACTTTAAAACAGCAGTAAAATTCTTAGTTTTAATTGAATCAAAAGCAAAGTCCTCAACAACAGTTATTGCTTTGTCATTTGCCTTAATACTCAATGCTGATTTACGTGCCAATCTTTTTAAGTTTTTATTTAATTTAAAAGAGTAGCTACGTGGTCTTGGACCAAAAACTCTACCTCCTCCTTTAAAAATAGGAGACTTAATACTACCTGCTCTGGCAGTACCTGTTCCTTTTTGCTTCTTGATCTTTCTGGTACTACCAGTGATATCTGCACGTTCTTTGGCTTTGTGAGTTCCCTGACGTTGATTTGCCAGGTATTGCTTCACATCCAAGTACACAGCGTGATCATTTGGTTCTATACCGAAAACAGCGTCTGAAAGGTCTGCCTTTCTTCCTGTTTCTTTTCCGTTGATATCAATTACCGCTACTTTCATTACTTCTGAATCGTTACATAAGCATTTTTGTGTCCGGGAACACATCCCTTTACAACAAGTAAGTTCTTTTCTGGAACTACTTTTAACACTCTTAAGTTTTGAACTTTTACTTTTTCTCCACCCATTCTTCCTGCCATTTTCATTCCTTTGAAAACTCTTGCAGGGTAAGATGCAGCACCAATCGAACCTGGAGCTCTTAAACGGTTATGCTGACCATGAGTTGCCTGCCCGACACCAGCAAAGCCATGTCTCTTTACAACCCCTTGAAAACCTTTTCCTTTAGAAGTTGCCGAAACATCAACAAATTCTCCTTCAATAAAATGCTCAACAGTTACTGTATCGCCTAATTTGTACTCCTCCTCAAAACCTTTGAATTCGACAACTTTACGTTTAGCAACAGTTCCTGCTTTTTTAAAGTGACCTAAAGCCGCTTTAGTAGCATTTTTGTCTGCTTTGTCATCGAAACCTAGTTGAACAGCTTCATAGCCGTCTACCTCTTCAGTTCTGACTTGGGTAACCACACATGGCCCAGCTTCGATCACCGTACATGGAATATTCTTTCCATTCTCGTCGAAGATGCTGGTCATGCCGATCTTTTTTCCTATTAACCCAGACATATTATAATTACGAATTACGAATTCAGAATTCAGAATTATGATTCTTTATTCTTCCTTCTATTATTAAACAATTAATTTCAAATTAAAACGGGATCAAAATAAACTCGATCCCGAATTATATTTTGTTACCGTTTTTCCCTTGCACGCAGCTTGGGACATTTTCATTCCCGCGAAGGCGGGAATCTTTATCTTTTTGAGGCCTAGATCCCGGCCTTCACCGGGATGTAATTCGACTTACACCTTCTCTCGTGAGATTCCCGCCTTCGCGGGAATAGAGGTTAAAGTTTTATCAAACTTTAATCTCTACCTCAACTCCACTTGGTAATTCCAGCTTCATCAACGCATCAATCGTTTTTGAAGAAGAGCTATAGATATCCAATAGTCTTTTATAAGAACATAATTGAAATTGCTCTCTGGATTTTTTGTTTACATGCGGAGAACGTAATACTGTAAAAATCTTCTTATGCGTTGGCAAAGGGATCGGACCTGTAACCACAGCTCCAGTACTCTTTACTGTCTTTACGATTTTCTCGGCAGATTTATCTACCAGACTATTATCGTTAGCTTTTAATTTTATTCTGATTTTATTACTCATCTCTATATTATTAAGCGTTAACTCCTTTCGCAGCCGAGATTACTTCTTCAGAAATATTAGAAGGAGTTTCAGCATAGTGAGAAAATTCCATTGTAGAAGTTGCTCTACCCGAAGACAATGTTCTTAATGATGTAACATATCCAAACATTTCTGATAGTGGCACAAGTGCTTTCACTACTTTAGAACCAGCTCTGTCACTCATATCATTCACCTGCCCGCGACGTCTGTTAAGATCTCCTACAATATCACCCATGTTTTCTTCTGGTGTTAACACCTCTAACTTCATAATAGGCTCCATAATCACAGCTTTTGCAGCTTTTGCAGCAGCTTTATAACCCATCTTGGCAGCCAATTCGAATGATAACTGATCAGAATCCACATCGTGATATGATCCATCGGTAAGCGTAACCTTCATAGCATCCATTTCATATCCGGCTAAAGGTCCGTTTTTCATTGCCATCTTGAATCCTTTCTCTACAGAAGGAATAAATTCTTTAGGAACGTTACCACCTTTGATTGTTGAAACAAACTCAAGACCGGTTGTACCTTCATCGGCAGGTTCCATAACAAATACAATATCTGCAAATTTACCACGACCACCAGACTGCTTCTTGTATACCTCTCTGTGTTCTGCACGAGCAGTAATAGCTTCTTTATACTCAACCTGAGGCTGACCCTGGTTTACTTCTACTTTAAACTCTCGTCTTAAACGATCAACGATAATATCTAAGTGAAGCTCACCCATACCAGAAATAATAGTCTGACCTGAAGCCTCATCTGTTCTTACTGTAAATGTAGGATCTTCTTCAGCCAATTTAGCCAAAGACATTCCTAATTTATCTATATCTGCCTTAGTTTTTGGCTCTACAGCGATACCAATTACCGGATCAGGGAAATCCATTGATTCTAAAACAATAGGATTCTTTTCATCAGACATAGTATCACCCGTCTTAATATCTTTAAACCCAACAGCTGCACCTATATCTCCTGCTTCGATATAATCGATAGCATTTTGTTTATTAGAATGCATCTGATAAATACGTGAGATACGTTCTTTTTTCCCTGAACGATTATTTAAAATATAAGAACCCGCATTCAATCTACCTGAATAAGCACGGAAGAAAGCCAGGCGCCCAACAAAAGGATCTGTGGCAATCTTAAATGCTAAAGCCGAAAATGGCTCATTCACATCTGGTTTACGAGAAATCTCATTTCCGGTATCAGGATCTGTACCCACAATAGCATCTTTATCTATTGGAGAAGGCAAATAACGACATACAGCGTCTAATAAGAACTGCACTCCTTTATTTTTGAATGCAGAACCACATACCATAGGAATAATAGACATATCCATAACAGCAGCTCTAAGCGCAGCATGAACTTCATCCTCGGTAATAGAGTCTTCATCTTCCATGAACTTCTCAAGAAGATTTTCATCATACCCTGCAACTTCTTCTATAAGCATAGCTCTGTATTCGGCAGCTTCAGCTTTTAACTCTTCAGGAATATCAATTACATCAAAGGTAGCTCCTTGAGTTTCCTCATGCCAAACAATAGCTCTGTTCTTTACCAAATCAACAATACCTTTAAAGTCGGCTTCGTCTCCAATAGGAAGAACGATCGGTACCGCATTAGAACCTAACATATCTTTTACCTGCTTACATACAGCTAAAAAATTAGATCCCTGACGATCCATCTTATTTACAAATCCCATTCTAGGAACTTTGTAATTATCTGCAAGTCTCCAGTTGGTCTCTGATTGTGGTTCAACACCATCCACAGCACTAAACAAGAATACTAATCCATCTAATACTCTTAAAGAACGGTTCACCTCTACTGTGAAGTCAACGTGACCAGGAGTATCAATAATATTAAAATGGTATCCTTTTGCATCTGCAGTAGGCTCACCATTTTCTGTAGGGAAGTTCCATGTACAGGTAGTTGCAGCAGAAGTAATCGTGATGCCACGTTCTTGCTCTTGCTCCATCCAGTCCATTGTAGCCGCACCATCATGCACCTCACCAATTTTATGACTCACCCCGGTATAGTAAAGAATACGCTCGGTGGTCGTAGTTTTTCCTGCGTCAATATGCGCAGCAATTCCTATGTTTCTAGTATATTTTAAATCTCTAGCCATTTCTGTTAATGATTAAAATCTAAAGTGTGAGAATGCTTTATTTGCTTCAGCCATTTTATGAGTATCTACTCTTTTCTTTACAGCAGCTCCTTCTTCTTTTTCTGCAGCAATAATTTCTGCAGCAAGTTTCTGCGCCATAGATTTCTCATTTCTTTTACGTGAAAAACTAATCAACCATTTCATTGCAGTTGAAATTTTGCGATCTGGCCTGATTGGATTTGGAATTTGAAAAGTAGCACCACCTACACGACGACTTCGTACCTCTACGTGAGGCATTACATTTGACAATGCATCTTTCCATACTTCTAATGCAGTCTTTTCGTCATTTTGTTTTTTCTCTTCTACAATATCAATCGCATCGTAGAAAATTTTGAAAGCAGTCGATTTCTTTCCGTCCCACATCATCATATTTACAAAACGAGTCACTAATTGATCGTTAAAACGTGGATCGGGTAAAATCGGTCTTTTTTTAGCCTTTCTTTTTCTCATGTCTTGTTTTAGTTACTTGTTACCTGTCTTTGGCAGACAGGTTTGTTAAATGTTATTTGAAATCTTTTCGATTGCCTAATTAACTTTTAACTTCATTTTACTTTTTAGGGCGTTTTGCACCGTACTTAGATCTACGTTGTGTTCTGCCTTCTACACCTGCGGTGTCTAAAGCTCCACGAACAATATGATATCTAACTCCCGGTAAATCTTTTACCCTTCCACCTCTAACTAATACTATCGAGTGCTCCTGGAGATTGTGACCTTCACCACCGATGTATGCGTTTACCTCTTTTCCATTTGTTAACCTTACCCGGGCTACCTTACGCATAGCTGAATTTGGTTTTTTAGGAGTAGTGGTATACACACGAGTACATACACCGCGGCGTTGCGGGCACGAATCCAAAGCAGCCGATTTACTCTTCTTAGTTATTTTGGCTCTACCTTTTCGTACTAATTGTGAAATTGTTGGCATAATTTGCTTTACACTATTATTAAAAATTTTATAATATCCCTTTTTAAAGGGCTGCAAAGGTAGAAATATTTTTTAGCAAATCAAATCCTAACAGATTAATTTTTGCCGATTTGATTTTATCACACTAAATGAACCAGATATCCCCACACATGTAAGACAAACTAGGGTTTAGTTATAGAAGTGATTTATAAAGTTTCTGTAATAAATGTAAATAAAAAAAAAACTCCCCCCAGAATTTCAACTATCCTCTATTCATTGTTTTCTGGCAGTAGATTTTTTAACCACCAGACATGAGCAACTTCTAATAAGAGGTAACTTTCACAGATTAAATACATAGTCACGGTATTTTTAACTCTAAATCCAGGTTTGCTATATAAACTATATGAATAAGATTAGGGTGTAACCAATAAAAACACCATCAAACTGAGGCTGCCGCTTCATAAAAAAGTAACAAATCTAACTAGTGATATATTTCTGACCAGACACTATTTAATTAAGAACGAATTATTAGAATATCCAGATTTCTTTAAAAACATTAAGAAATAAAATGCAGTCTAATACTACCATTTTTCGGGAATTGATTTTTATCTTTTATAATTACTTTAAAGTAATTCATTATGTGACACTTAATAAACACAAATAAATACCTAAATCACAAATAATTTCATAAAAGCCTTTTGACTTACTACCAACAATACCTTGCAATTTATACATCAGGCAAGAGTTTCAATTTAAATTTTAATATTAAAAAATTGCTTTATTAAGATATTATTATCATTTTTGGAGCTGGCTAATTCAAATAAATTATAAAATGAGAACAAAGTTTAGTGGAATTCTAACGCTATTACTGGCGTTTGTCGTGCAAGTCACACTTGCACAAGGAGAAACAATTTCGGGAACTGTAACCGATAATAGCGGATTACCTTTACCTGGCGTAAATGTTGTTGTAAAGAACACAACTAATGGTACACAGACTGATTTTGATGGTAATTATACCATTACTGCAAATCGAGGAGCTGTGATTTCTTTTAGTTATGTTGGTTTTTCAACAAGAGAAGTTGTTGTTGGAGATAACAACAACATCAGTGTCCAACTTTTAGAAGATGCTGCTGTCTTAGATGAAGTAATTGTTACTGCCCAGGGTATCGCAAGGGAAAAACGTTCCTTAGGGTATTCTATCAGTACAATAAAAGAAGAAGATCTGGAGGATCGACCTGAAGGAGACCTTGGACGACTGCTAAGAGGTAAAGCTGCAGGGATTAACATTACTGCATCTAATGGTATTTCTGGATCTGCAACGAATATTATTATTCGAGGTTTAAACAGTATCACAGGAAATAACCAACCACTGTTTGTTGTAAATGGTGTTCCTTTTGATGGTGGAACAAATGATCAGGGTGTTGCCTTCTTCGATGGGCAAAACGAATCAAGTCGTTTTTTAGACCTGGATCCAAACAGTATCGAATCTGTGAATGTATTAAAAGGATTGAGTGCATCTGTACTATATGGTGAAAGAGGTCGAAACGGTGTAATTCTAATTACAACCAAAAATGCCGGAACTGCAGGTGTCTCTAAAAAGAAGACAGAAATTTCGGTTTCTCAATCTACTTTTATATCTGAAGCTATTTTGCCAGAATACCAGGATGAGTATGGTGGAGGATTTCACCAGAATTTTGGATTCTTCTTTAGTAACCATGGTGCATCCTTTAGAGAAGGAACTTTAAGTAATGCAACATTAGAACTCAATCCCCGTTTTATCAGAAGAGATGAAAACGGAATTGTACTTCTGGATAATCCTCTTAGTAGATTAAATGATCAAACACTCACCATTGGTTTTGAAGATATAGCAAATTCTGAATATCCATATGTGCCTTATGATAGTGTTGATGAATTCTTTAGAACCGGATTTGTTTCCAATACCTCGGTAAATGTGAGAGGTAGCGGTGAAAAAGTATCATACAATGTAAATTATGGTAACCTGGAGGATAAAGGTTTTACTCCCGGAAACACACTAAGAAGAAATACTTTTGGTGTGGGTGGTAATGCCATCTTAAGTAATAAATTCTCAGTTAATGCTGCTATTAACTTTTCCAGAACCGATTATAAAACTCCTCCTGTTGCTGCATCCGCTGGTAGTGGAACTATTGGTGATGGAGCATCTGTTTTTGGAGATGTATTGTATACTCCTCGTAGTGTAGACTTATTTGGACTTCCATTTCAAGCCTCAGACGGAAGAAGTGTTTACTACAGATCTGGAAATGATATTCAAAACCCAAGATGGACTGCTGTTAATGCAAAGGCTACTCAGCAAACAGATAGAATGTTTAGTAACTTTACGTTTAACTACCAATTGAATGATTGGATGACAGCTACTTACCGTTTGGGCCTTGATACTTATACAGAGTTAAATACCTATGGACAGAACAAAGGTGGTGTTGATGGAGATGTGACTGGTATTTACAGAACAACTTCAGTACGTAATACTACATGGGATCATAGTTTGATTTTTAATGCTAAAAAAGACCTTACTACTGATTTAAGTCTTGAAGTTGTTGCTGGTTTAACATCCCGAAGAGATGCTTTTGAAAGAGACGGTGTTGAAAGTACAGGACAAGTAGTATTTGGGGTTTTAGAACATTACAATTTCTTAAATGCCTCTACAATTAATAGTTTTACCCAAAGAAAAATTCCAATAGCATTCAGACGAGAAGTAAATACTCTTGGAGCCTATTTGGATGCATCTTTTAACTACAAGAGTTTTTTATATCTTAACGGAGCTATTCGTCAGGATTGGACCTCTACTTTAGAAAGTGATAATCTTTCTATTGTATATCCCGGAGGTAGTATTTCATTTATTCCGACCGAAGCTTTTGAAGGAATGTCTTCTGATGGCGGACTTAACTATCTGAAATTAAGATTTGGATATGGTCAATCTGCAGGTTTCCCACCTCCATATAGTACGCGCCCTGCATTAGTACTTACTGCAAGAGCTTTTGTAGACGCAGGAGGAAATCCAGTCTCTAGTAATAATATCGATAGAAGATTAGAAAATCCGAACCTGAAACCAGAACTTATTTCTGAGTTTGAAGCGGGTATCGACAGTAGATTCTTAAATAACCGTTTAGGACTTAATGTAAGTATATTCAAGAGAATAACCAAAGACTTAATCACCGATAGGAACTTCCCTACAAGTGCAGGATTTGAAGTGCAACGGGTAAATGCAGGGGAGTTAGAAAACGAAGGAATAGAAGTTGACTTTAATATTGATGCTTTTAAAAACAGAGATGGTTTTAGCTGGACGATCAATGGTAACTTCTATGCCGATGAACCTATCGTAACACAACTGGATAACGAAAGAATCGCATTAACATCCACTATCGCCAATAGACCTGCGAACTGGGCTGTAGAAGGCTTGCCATTAGGTGTTTTACTAGGAACCAAAGTAGTAAGAACCAACGGGCAGTTTACTGTGGACAGTAATGGAGATTATGTAACTGGGCCTAGTTCAACTGAAGTATTAGGAGATCCTAATCCAGACTGGACTGGTGCTGTAACAAATACGTTTGGTTATAAAGGATTTTCATTTAGTATGGATTGGCAATACCGAAACGGTGGAGATGTCTATTCTCAAACTTCTGCTGCTTTGGTAGGTAGAGGGGTTGTTGATGCCGATAATCCATTAGACAGAGAACAAACTTATATACTACCAGGAGTTCAAGCAGACGGTTCTCCAAACACTGTACAGTTAAGTACGACTAGAATCTATTTTAATAATCTTGGATTCGGAGCCAATGAGCACTCCATCTATGATGGTACCACATTACGTTTAAGTGAAGTGAGTTTAGGATATAATTTTTCTGAAAAAATGTTGAAGAGCACTCCTTTTGGAGCGTTAAGTATAAAACTTTCTGGAAGTAACTTATGGTATAAAGCTTTTAATTTTCCGGATGATGTAAAATTCGATACAAACTCTTTGAGTACTGGTGCCGGTAACGGACAAGGAATTGATTTTTTTACTGGTCCTAGTGCCCGTAGATATGGTTTCACTGTATCGGCTACATTCTAATTTTACATAATTAAAATTAAAAACATCATGTATAAAAAAATAAGAAATAAAATTACTTTGGTACTTCTCACCTTAGTATTGGCTATGAATTTTAGCTGTGAAACGACAGAATTAGAAATATTAGAAAATCCTAATCGACTTACTACTGATCAGGCAAATATTGATTTCTTTTTGAATAATGTGCAACTTGCCCTATTAGAGTTATTAGAAGGAGACCCTGCCGATAATGGTGCTCTTTATGAGCAAGGAATGGAACTCACAAGAATTACTCATATGGCTGGGCCAACGTATGCAAATGCATATTTAACTACTGCGTTTGATCCTCAATGGAGAGCCGTATATTCCAGAGCATTACCAGATATCAGAGCTTTGGTTCCACAGGCTGAAGCACAAGCGCTATATACACATGTAGGAATATCTAAAGTGCTGGAAGCGTTTATGATGATGACTTTGGTAGATTATTTTGGAGATGTGCCTTATTCTCAGGCTACTCAACCGCTGGAATTCGAAAATCCAAAGTTGGACTCTGGTGCAGAAATCTACACAAAAATGGAAGCACTGCTTAATGAAGCCATTGTAGACTTTGAGAAAGAAGAATTTGCGAAACCTTCAAACGATCTTTTTTATGGTGGTGATGAAGATAAATGGATTAAACTGGCAAACACCCTTAAATTAAGAATATATGTACAAACCAGATTGGTGGATGCCAATGCAGCCAGTAAAATAAACACATTGATAGCAGCAGATAACTTTATCAAGGAAGAAGCCGATGATTTTCAGTTTCAGTTTTCTTCGGTAGATAATAATCCTGATAGCAGACATCCTGAATTTTCACTAAATTTTGATAATGGTACTGGTGAATACATGTCTACATCTTATATGAAATGGATGGTTGCCGACGATGATAAAACATATGAAGATCCTAGATGGCGTTATTATTTTTACAGACAAACAGATGTAAATACCAATGATCCCAACGAACAGTCTTGTATTACACAATCCGAACCTCCTCATTTTACATCAGAAGATATTTTCTGTAATATTCAGAATTCAAAAACAGGTCTTTCCGGATTTTGGGGTAGAATTCATGGTGATGCAGATGGGATCCCACCAGACAGAGCACTAAGAACTGCTTATGGGGCATATCCGGTTGGAGCACAGCCTGATGATGATTCAACAAAAAGTATTACTGGCCGAACTATAGGTCTTAGAGGTGCCGGTATCTCGCCAATCATGTTATCTTCTTTTGTAGATTTTATGCTGGCAGAAACTGCACTTGAAATCAACACCACCGGAGACGCAAGAACCTATCTGGAAAATGGTATGCGTAAGTCTATTGCAAAAGTTCAGGGATTCATAACACTTACAGGTGTTACTATAACCCCTACTGATGATTATGTAAATGATGTTCTGGCTCTTTATGATGCCACTACTACTGATGATGAAAAACTTGAAATCATCGTTAGAGAATATTTCATTGCACTCTTTGGAAACGGTATGGAGGCCTATAATACCTACAGAAGAACCGGCCAGCCCAGATTACAGCAAACAGAAGTAAAAGATCCGGGAGATTTTATCAGATCCTTCTTTTACCCAGATGCCGGGGTGACTACAAACAATCAAATAGATCAAAAACCTGATCAGAGTGTAAAAGTATTTTGGGATAATAATCCTAATGGTTTTATCAATTAAAAAATATTGAAAAATGAAAAAATTAACGAAAATAATAGCACTATTAGGAATAATTCTCTTCATATCTTCTTGTGAAGATGAAGATAAGTCTCCATTCCTAAGAGTAACAAACAATGCTCCTGGTGCGGCAGTTTTAAGAACTATAAACATTACATCTGCTCTTGGGCAAACTGCTAATGCAAATGGTGGATCTTATCAGTTTTCTAATCTTGATGCTTCAATATTTGAGCTCGAGCTTGAATATCAGGATGCTCAAAATGGTGAATTGTTAGATAATGTAGCGGTTACTCTTTCATTTGATGACAGATCTGAATTAAATGGAGATGGTACAGCAGAACCTGATCCTGATACTGGTCGTAACGGTAATGATGTAGCTGCAAGACCGTTGACTACCTTAACACCCTCTGACTTTACCAGAGATCCTGTAACCAATCTCCCTAGAACTACACTATCACTTACAGCAAGTGAAGCAGAAGCTCTTTTAGGATTAGACAGAGCTACACAAGTTGCTAAGGGTGATATCTATAGACTTGAATTTGTGCTAACGCGTACAAACGGACAAGTTTTTTCGTCAGATAACTTAGAAGGAAATATAACCGGACCATTTTTTAATTCTCCGTTTTCTTATCCGATACCTATCGGACCTCAACCTTTTAAGGGCAAAGATACAGATAGTATCAGTAGTAGTTTAACTAGAAATCAACTCAGTTTAGTAGCAAACGGAAAGGCTTCTAACACCTTTGCAGATGGTGATGATTCGGGAGATATTGTTTTTGTTGCTCCAAGCGGATTTGAAGCCATAGGTGGTGTAGATATCCAATTTGTTAAGCTTGATTTTACAGGAGAACCACTCTTCAACAGTTATGGTGATGCAGAACAGGCAAAAATTGATTTTGAAGAAGGGACTCCCGTTTCTACGGTTCAGGTAGCAGAAGATGATGTCTACGCCTATAAAATCGATAGAGAAGGAGTGGATTTTTATGGAGCTCTTTATGTTGGTGAAGTCGAAACCGATGATGAAGGTGTGACTATCATACCTCTAATATTTAAAGAAAATAAATTACTGTAATAGTCAAATAAGTAATAGCATAATAAAAGAGGCGATCATAAATATGATCGCCTCTTTTTGTTTTCAAAATTTTAAAAAAGGTGTTTCTAATATAGAACTCGTCTTGACTTTTTTGCGTTGCATAGCAGCACTACAGAACAAGAAAAAGACGATTTTGGGTAAAAAAAGGTATTTTTATAAGGAATTATAAAAAGTCAAGACGAGTTCATACTATATTTGCGCCTATGAAAGAAGAATCTTTAGTTTTTGGTATTAGGGCAATCATAGAAGCTATAACAGCTGGTAAAACTGTTGACAAGCTTTTTATACAAAAGGGGCTACAAGGGGCATTAGCCAAAGAATTAATCTCACTGGTAAAAGAAAATGATATTAACTATACTTATGTTCCTGTAGAAAAGCTCAACAGGCTTACCCGCAAAAACCACCAGGGTGCTGTTGCTTATATCTCTCCTATCGATTTTTATGATTTAGAAAATTTAGTATTACAGGTAATTGAATCGGGTGAAACACCCTTATTCTTAATTCTCGATCAACTCTCTGATGTTCGCAATTTTGGTGCCATCATCAGAACAGCAGAGTGTACCGGTGTACATGGAATTATCATCCAGAAAAAAGGAGGAGCTCCGGTTAATGCAGATACTATAAAAACTTCTGCCGGTGCCGTATTTAAAATACCCATATGTAAAGTAGATCATATCAAAGATGCTATGTTTTACTTACAGGGATCGGGCATACAACTCGTAGCTGCCACAGAAAAAGCCGCTGATACCATTTATAATATTGATATGACTATTCCCACAGCAATTATTATGGGAAGCGAAGACAAAGGCATATCTCACTCTGTATTAAAACTCGTAGACCAACAGGCAAAACTTCCTGTATATGGTACAACCGGATCACTTAATGTATCTGTAGCTTGTGGAGTATTTTTATATGAAATCATCAGGCAAAGAATGTAATTATAATTCATTCGTCATCTGATGTTTTTTCTTTATATTCATAAATCACTTCAATATCCTCTTTTGAATCTTCTTCGGGGAGTTTTTCGATAAAATTACCATGCTTATCAAAGTGCTTTAGAAATTCATCTTCTTCGGGTTTATAATCTGCAGATTGCCAATGATACTTTCCAGGCTTGGCGATTCCTCTTTTGATAAAAAAAGCCAGTGCAATGCCTGTTACCAACCCAGACAAATGCCCTTCCCATGAAATCTTGGGATCTATGGGAAAAATATACCAAACCATACTTCCGTAAATAAAAACTACAATAAAAGATAATGCTGTTAACCGAAAATGTTTCGCAATAATACCCTTAAAAAAAAGGAATCCAAAAAGCATATATACCACCCCACTCGCACCTATATGATTTGCAGGCCTCCCAAACAACCAGGTCAAAAGCCCCGTAAGAAATAGACCAATCAGTAAGACTTTCCATGCGTTTTTTTGGTAAAAAAAGAATAAAGCCGCAGATAATATAAGTAACGGCAGGGTATTATGCCATAAATGAGTAATATCTGCATGAATAAAAGGAGATAGCACGATTCCCCTTAATCCAATAATTTCTCTCGGATACACTCCAAAAGCATTAAAATCTATACCAAAACGAGCTTCAAACCAAAAAACCACCCATATAACTAATACAAATACCAAAGGATATCCTACAACCCCGGTGCTAAACTTAAAACTATCTTGCTCTTTTACCATAATATCAAAAATATATCAAAAAAAAGTCCAAAACACCAAGTTCGGTTAAAATGACAGGTTTTTATTGTCAATGATATTTTATCATCAGCGCATGTTTAAAAAGAATATGAACTGAAAATGAGTAGTTTTAGGTTTTAATGAAGTTTCAAATGCTGAGCATATCGGGATATTTGCAGTATTTGAAATAAAATCACAGCGCTCAAAATAGTAGTTTTCAGGAAGCAGGGTTTTTAAACATACTCTTAACCTTTTCTGATTCCAGAATCCTACAAAGCTTTGTAACTTTGCTATTATGAATACAAATGAACCTTTAGCAGAAAGAATACGTCCAAAATCGTTATCAACATACCTGAGCCAGGAACATCTGGTTGGAGATGACGGCTCACTCACCCAACAAATTATAAAAGGCATAGTACCTTCATTAATTCTATGGGGACCTCCTGGCGTAGGAAAAACAACCCTGGCCAATATTATTGCCAATGAATCAGGAAGACCGTTTTATACATTGAGTGCTATAAATAGCGGAGTAAAAGAAGTGAGAGAGGTGATCGATAAGGCCAAACAAAGCGGAGGACTTTTTACATCAAAAAACCCCATTTTGTTTATTGATGAAATTCACAGATTTAGTAAATCTCAACAGGATTCGTTATTGGGAGCTGTAGAGAAAGGCTGGATCACACTTATTGGTGCCACTACAGAAAATCCGAGCTTCGAGGTAATCCCGGCACTTTTATCCCGTTGTCAAGTGTATGTTCTAAATCCTTTTGGCAAACAAGAATTAGAGGCGTTGTTAGATCGGGCGATGCAGGAAGATGACTATTTAAAGTCAAAGGATATACAACTTAAAGAAACCGAATCATTATTAAGATTAAGCGGCGGAGATGCCCGGAAATTGCTAAATATTTTTGAGCTTATCGTTTCGAGTCAAGAGCAACATCCTATTATTATCACCAATGACCTTGTCACAAAATTGGTGCAGCAAAATACTGTACGCTATGATAAAACAGGAGAGCAACATTATGATATTATTTCGGCCTTTATAAAATCTGTGAGAGGTAGTGACCCCAATGCAGCTGTATATTGGTTAGCTCGTATGATTGAAGGCGGCGAAGATCTTAAATTTATTGCACGAAGATTGATCATACTGGCTTCAGAAGATATCGGAAATGCAAATCCTACCGCCTTAATTCTGGCAAATAATACATTTCAAGCGGTTAATACTATTGGATACCCTGAAGCAAGGATCATATTAAGTCAATGTGCGGTATATCTTGCTACTTCTCAAAAAAGCAATGCATCTTATATGGCTATCAAAGAAGCACAGCAGCTGGTAAAACAAACGGGGGATTTGCCGGTTCCGTTGCATATCAGAAATGCGCCAACCAAACTTATGAAAGAACTAGGTTATGGAGAAGACTATAAATATGCTCACAATCATAAAAACAACTTTGCAGATCAAGAATTTTTACCTGAAGAAATCAGTAATACAAAAATCTATGATCCCGGTGATAACCAGCGCGAAAATTCATTTAGAACATTTCTTAAATCCCGATGGGGTGAGAAATATGGGTATTAAGCCCCCTAACCCCCAAAGGGGGAATTTTAAAGGTTTTGCTGGCAAAACCTATTGAACGAGTTTAAATTGAGAATTCCCCCTTTGGGGGTTAGGGGGCTTTATTGCCTGGCAAATGTATCTTTTATTAATTTATCAGTCACAGGGTTAATACGCTCCAGAATGAAGTTGCCGTATGCATCAAAATATCCATTTCCACTTAAATCTCCTGCTTTAACAATATAGGTACCAGTAGATTTATAAATCTTACCAATAGGAACTTGTTCTCCTTCATTTTTAAATATTTCAAATCCATAGTCCTGCTTCATAAATATATACTTGCTATTATTAAAAACATATGCAATTGAATTTTCAGAAACAGGTGGTGCTTTCACAACTTCATTTGTTTCGGCTACTTCTATTGGTTTTTTTGGTTCAACAACCGTTGTTTTAGCATTTTTTTGTTCAACGACCTCATTTTCATTATCACCACTATAAGAATAGTTAAGCATTTCTACATCTTTAAATGCAGCTCTAAGTGCACCATGATATGCAGCCCTGAAGTCTTTTTCTCTACTCACTCCATCAGACGATAAAAAAACTACACCCCCATTACAGTCTTTTAATTCTACAGCAAGCTTGGTCTGAAAAAGGCCAGGTTTTTTTAGCACATCTACCCGTAACGCTTTGCAGCCATTTGCGTTAAGATCTTCGGGAAGAGCCTCTTCTTGTAAAAAAGCTTGAAAACCATATTTTTTAAATAAAAACTTGGTTAATGAGTTTAGTTGATACCCATCTTTCTTCCCTTTTAAGAAAGCATATCCTTCGGGAATCACCACATATTTATAGTCATTTACACTTTTTTGTGCATTACTATTGAATGTCGAAATTAAAATGATTCCCAAAAACAAAATACGTAACATCATATATCACATTATTAAATTAAACCCCAATTGCAAAGAAACTCCTCTTGCTTTGGCAAGATTAGTATATTCTAACAAATTATTTGCCGAAATATAAAAATTTATTTTGTCAATATGGGTAGATAATAAAAATCCTATATTATAATACGAATAATCATCAATAGTATAAGTAACTTTTGTTCTTAAAAAACTAAACAAACGCTTATAATAAAATAAGGAAGCTGCATATTGCGGTCTTTTGGGTCTAAACTGTGTAAACAATTGTACTCCAACAGCATCCATATAGGGAGGTTGTTCTCCTTCGAGATAACAATTACAAGTGCCATCATCATAACGATTAAAAGAATATTTAACAGATCCGTTTACTTTTAGAGGACGCATTGTGACATATGCAGTACTTAAGGTATCCAGCGGAATAGCCTCTTCTAATTCATCCAAAAAATTCTGTGGGTTTTGTCCCGAAAATTGAATTGGCGTTTCAAAACCTTCAAAAACATAATTTCCTCGGGCACTATAGGTTTCAACATCTTTGGCATATAATACCGCTCCTAAATCATTTATACTACCAGTAACCGCCAATTGATCTTCTATTTTATAGGTAAATCCTATATCGACTCCCACTCCTAGATTACCTCCCAAAAGTGCGCGGCCAATTAATTTATTAACGACTTCTTTTACCTCTGCCGATGAAGTTTCTCCCTCTATATCTCTAAGTGAAGCATACCCCGATGTTCTTAAGGTTACATCTGCATTGCTCACCACATGTTGATATATATTGCTTCCCTGTGAGGTCTCTATGGTAGTAAAAGTTCCTTTATTTTTGGCACTTCGAATATGAAACATACTCGAATAAAGTTTTGCTCTGGCACCAAAGGTTAATTTTTTATTCACTTTTTTATTATACCCAAAATGATATACAGTCAATAATTCGCCCGAACCATTTATATTGGAAAAACGAAATGGCTGATTGAGAAAATCCTGATTTCCCTGATATGCCAACACTGCAAAATCTTTGGGAAAATATCCTATAACATCCAGCTCCTGATATATTCCGCCAGAAAAATATATACTTTTGTTTTTCTTGCTTTCCCATCCAAAATTAAACAGTTCTAATTGCTGGGTAAACGTTAAATAATCATTACTGGTAAGCTCGTTTAATGTAATCTCAATCTTATCATTAATATTTCTTCCATCATCGGCAAAAACATCATAAAGTGAAGCTCCTCTTAACCCTGCATTTACATGAATCTGAGACAAAAAAGGTACACCAGCATGGTACTCAAAATTGACTTCTGCACCAGGATTGAGCATTAATGACTGAGGGAGGTCGGTAAAATCATACAGGGTTTCTTTATTTTGCGAATATAAAGAGCATCCCCATACACCTATACATAAGAATACAAGCGCTCTCATAATTCGTAATTAATAAAGTAAGTACCTTTTGACTTCAATTCCAGGATACCCTGTAGGCTACTATTTACATTCTGAATCCTTATCGAGGAAATAAGCTTTGTTGCTGCTCCTAAAATATTGATCGTAGCATTGTCCAGAATAATCTCTTCAGTAGTCACAACGGGATCGGTTCCTGCTCCCAGCCCGGCATTGGCTGTTATAGTAAACGAAGGGCCAATACGCTGGTTGGCATCATCCAAAAAGCCAAAACTAAATTCAAAATCCCTTTCGATAGTATTACTAAACTCAAAAGTGAGTGCTACCTGTTCTAAGTTATCTACGACAAAATCGGTCCCCAGAAGGTCATAATTGAGTGTGTCATTGACTACAATTTCAGGAATGACAACAGAGGGGTCCTCATCTGGATCTATAAATTGGCTTGTATCAAACCTGGAATAAATAAAATCTACTTCATAGACCGGGGTAAGTACTATATCGCTGGCCTGGTCAAAATCTACATCCTTTACACAGGAAATTAATTGCACTACCATACACAAAATGCATAGTAATGCTACTGCTTTTTTTGTTTTCATTTTGGGGGCATATGTATTACAACGAAACTAAAATACAAATATTTTTTTCTAAAGATACTTTTTAACCTGCTTTAATTCAGAAACTTGAATATTTTTTTGTGGTAGCTTTTCGTCATGATAATTAAAACATATGGTTTTTAACCCCAGTGCTTCGGCCCCTAAAATATCTGCTTCATAGTTATCTCCTATCATCATACTGTTATCTGGTTGTGCCCCCGAAACTCTTATGGCTTGCTCAAAAATAGCAGGATTTGGTTTTTTTACCCCTACTTCTTCACTATTGGTAATGGTCTTAAAATAATGTTTTATTCCAGCGTTTGATAATTTGGTATTTTGAATTTCTCTAAACCCATTGGTGATAATATGCAGATCGTATTTTGGCCTAAGGTATTCGAGTAGTTCTGCCGCTCCGTCAATCAAATAATTATTTAACGGTAAGAAATCTATATAATCCTCAGACATGGCATCTATAATTTCTATAGAAAACTCTGTCCCAAGAACTGTGAAAGCTTCAGTAAGTCTGCCTCTTCTTAGTTCACTCTTACTTATTTTTTCTTCTCTATACAACTTCCAATACTTCATATTTATGGGTTGGTATCTATTTAAAAAGACACCAATTTCAAGATTGACTTCAAATTTTTCAAAGATCATCTCAAATGCCAGTGAAGAATTTTTATCAAAATCCCATAGTGTGTGATCCAAATCAAAGAAAATATGTTTTATGCTATCAGTCATCATCTATATTCCAAATAAATTCAAGTATTGATTTCCAAAATAGTTGTCCCACAAGATCACTAAACAATGTGTTGCTGAAAACGGGAATAAAGGCTCCTTTTACCTTTTTGATTTTTTCGATATACGAAACAATTTCCTTTCTGGCTGATGCTGAGTCACTAATATCATCTCTATTACCCAGATTTGCAAAACAAAAAGAATATATTACCAATGGGGTTTGTACCTCATAATCTAAATCATAGAACATAAAAGGAGTACAAGTCCCCGCTCTAAAACCAGAATATCTTGAGTATCCCATGGAGTAATCTTCACCTATTTCCAATTCAATGAAATTACGATATGCTTCGGGCAGTTTTATTTTAAAAAAAGAGCACAGCAAGTATTCTAATTTTCTATTGAGAATACTCTCTATTCGCTGCTTTTCTTTTTTCAGAATCGACAAATCACTAATCGCTTCATAAGAAACCTTTAGGCCTACATCCATATAATCGGCTATATGCTTTATCGTTGTGCGGTGATGAAGGTGATTATACCCTATATTTTTTTCGTAATTAGAATAATCCCCTAATCCAAATAAGACTTTGGATTTCCTTTTTTTGTTTTTTTGCAGATCAATGAAGAAATCAAATGTATCGTAGGGATCTTTTTTTAATCCTACAGAGACCTTTAGTCTATTTGTAAATTCATCAAACTTTAATTTCCACAAATCTCTTATTCCGCCCCCGATTGCCCTTAAAATCCCTTTGTTTTTATATGCAAAAGTTTGCGATACGGAAATGACTGGTATAACCGTAAATTTTTTTTCTTTGAATGTTAAGTCTGGATATTTTTCTAACAGGATTGCCCTGAATTTATATGCCCAGATATCTACTACCGGATCTTGTAAAAAATTATGGGTATATGCTATACTTTCGGTTGCAGGAAAACGCCCCATGTTATCCTTTACATGAGGCAGATATTCTTCATAGCGCGTAAGCATATAAAAAGTCGCAGCAAAAATATCAAAGGGTAAAACAGAATTTTCGTGTTTAACCTGAAAAAAACATTTTGTTTCTTCCCAGTCAAACACCTGAATATCTAAGTCATTTAATCCGTGCTCGAAAAGCAAATCAACACTCTGAAAATAAAGCTCTTTGCCCAAAGGTTGCTTGCCATAAGAAAACTTTGGCCCGTCATGTGCTATAAAAGATTCTATTTTGGAAGTCAAATCAACATCGAACCCTAAAATTCTCTTGCAAATTTGCTTAAAAGTATAAGAAACTCTTGGGGTTACTTTTTGTACATGGATTAATAACATATTTTAATTACAAATTACGATTCCTGAATTATGAATTACGGTACTTATCACATTGTATTCACCCAACTATCTTTAATCAGCAAATTTAGATAATCATCGCCTGTACATCATAATATAGATTCATCTGCAAAGCTAAAATAGCTTTTTTCTGTAATAATGAGGTGGTCCAAAACGTGGATATCCAAACTCATCCCAGCTTGTTTTAATTTACTGGTTAAGTTTTTGTCTGATTCACTAGGTCTTAATGAGCCACTTGGATGATTATGACCTATTATGATACCAGTGGCACCATATTCTAATGCTGATTTAAAAACAATACGGGCATCTACCAGTGTACCTGTTTTTCCGCCAACACTAATCTGTTTTTTTTGGATTACTTTGTTTGCATTATTCAGAAATAATACCCAAAACTCTTCATGCTCCAGATCACCGATAATGGGTTGAAAAAGTCTGAAAGCATCTTTACTCGATGTAATTTTTGGTGCAACCGGAATATCTTCGTCTCCTCTCCTTCTGCCCAGTTCTAATCCTGCTACAATAGTTATGGCTTTGGCCTCTCCTATGCCTTTAAAATTCATCAATTGTTTTACAGACAATTTGCCCAATGCATTGATTTTATGATCAACACTAGCCAAGATACGTTTACTTAGTGCAACGGCACTTTCATCCCGATTACCCGAACCAATAAGTATTGCAATTAATTCGGCATCGGTTAGTGTGTTTTTCCCTTTAGCGATTAATTTTTCTCTTGGACGATCATTTTCATTCCATTTTTTGATAGAAAACGAAGAATTTAACTCACTCATTAGACCCGTCTTTTTGTTAAAATAACATGGATGTTTCTACCTGTAAGTATAAACTATTTCTCTCAATTACAATGTATTAATACACCATAAATATGTAAATACTTACCTATTATTTTTATGTATCTCCTATTATTTAGTACATATATTTGTTTGAAAATGAAAGTTTTACTATATTTGGGCTCCCTTAATCCGAAAATAAATAATTTAAAAACTTCAAATTAACCTATTTATGAAGAATATTTTTACCCTCGTTTTATTTCTTGCATCTTTAAGTTTTTATGGGCAGGATAAGAAAGTTTCCTTTTTAAATTTAGTAGGAAATAACATACAAGTACCCAGAGGATGTGAAGCTCAATCTGAATTTGAGTTGCAAGCATGTGATGGAACGTCTATAAAATGGGACTACTACAGTGATGATATGTTATCTGCGGTTTTTGATGCGACTATTAGTGCATTTGCAGAAAGTAATAGCTCAAAATCTGAAGTTACTTTCACTTCTTTTGGTTCTCAGTTAAAAGGTTATAAATTTAAGATGGGGACTACTTTTCAGTATTTTTTAATGGGTAAAATTAAAGATCAACCGTTAATGATCAATTTAGGAACACCTAAGGATATTAATGGTAACGATGATCTCGATGGTTTCTTAAGTCTTTTCTTTGATGAAGTAAGTTAGTTTAAAGTACCACATATAAAATCTATAAAGGCTAATCTTACGATTGGCCTTTATTATTTTAATGATTGAACTCATCTTGATTAGTAATTTTAAGCCGAAAAGCATTACGCAAGATGAGTTTATTATAAATTAATATGTTATTTTTGAAATACTTATTAAATTTTGAAGTATCAAATAAACTATAGTAATTGATTTGATAACAACTAAAATAATTATGAATTTCATCTAACCACTGAAAAGCAATAAATTTAAATAGATGCAATCTTTGTTTGAAGAGTCTATACAAAACGAAATAGAAAACCGTATTCATAAACTTTCTAATAGTAGTACTCCGGCTTGGGGCAAAATGAATGTTTCTCAGATGTTCAATCATTGTCAGTTTCCATTAAAAATTGCCTTAAAAAAAGAACATCCTGAGCTTAAACCTAGTTTACTGGCTAAATTATTTTTCAAAAAAGCCATGTATAATGATAAGCCCTGGAGAAAAAACTTACCTACACATTCAAAATTGAAGGTTGAAGATCAAAAGGATTTTGAGAAAGAAAAGAAAGAACTTTTAGGATTAATAACCGAGTTTTCGAATCAAAGAGAGAAAAAAGATTGGGACCCACATCCTATGTTTGGTAAATTTACTCCAGAACAGTGGGGAAAGATGCAATACAAACATCTAGATCACCATCTTCAACAATTTAATGTATAGTTTGTGTATCCACCAAAGTATCATCAGGATTATACTATAAATACTATTAAAGAAGTTGCAAAAACGTATCCTTTTGCCACCATTGTATCAGCAAAAGACAACACTCCTTTTGTCACCCATGCTCCACTGATATTCCATAGAGAAAAACTGGTGGGTCATATTGACAACAACAACCCTCATGTAGCATTATTGAAAGATAGTCATCCTGTTCACACGATATTTCATGGACCGCAAACCTATATTTCTCCCTCTATATACACCACAAAGCAACTACCTACCTGGAATTACATTATAGCACATGCCAAAGGAAGTGTACGTGAAATATCAGAAGCCAATATTGTCAAGAATGCTATGGTTAAAATGACTGAGTTTCTCGAATCTCCAGATCAAAACTTCATGCTGGATTATAAAGACCCCCGAATGGATCGTTTGGTTCCCTTTATCCATTGTTTTGAGATCTCTGTCGCTCATTGGGAAGGAAAATTTAAACTCAGTCAGGATAAAACCCCGGCCGACATCGAAAATGCCAAGCAAGCGCTTATTAAAAACAATCAAAAAAGTATTGCAGACTTTGTAAATCACTTATTCGAAAAGCATTTTAAAGGTACCAAATGAAAAGTGTAAGGTACGAGGTACAAAGTTTAAGGTACAAGGTAGAATATAAGATATACCTACTAGCTGATGATGAAACTGTTTGATATAGGTAACTTCAATGCTTGGCTATGCGAAGGCTGTCTGTTAAAGGTTTCGTACAGCCAGGACTTTGCATAGCCAAATTCGGCTACAAAACTTCTTGAAGCATCACCGAAGTGATAAAATTCCTTCAAGAAATGTTGTTGTGAGGAAAATAAGGTACAAAATCGGGTTACAAAACTTCTTGACAGGTAAAGGAATGTGAAAAATCCAGACTGGAAATATCTCGAGGTCTTGCTAAAGCCATAAATTCGCTTCAGGAAATGGTGTAGTGAGGAAAATGAGGTGCAAAATTGAGGTGCAAAACTTCTTGAAGGGTCCCCAAAGCTCCAATTGTTTTCAAGAAACTTCTGGGAAGGTGAAAAAAGGTTAAAAAGACATCTTAAGAAATTTCTTGAACCCTTATTAGGGCTTTAACCACCTTTCAAGAAATATCTTGATGTATTTCTAGAGCATCGATCACCCATCAAGAAACTTATGAAGTGAATATAGTATCGAAAATACCTATAGCAATATTTTTCTTGACGTGTTTCTAGAGCGTTGATTACCTTTCAAGAAATATCTTGGTGCATTTTTAGAGCTCTGGGGACATTTCAACACAAAATTTTTAGAGATTTTAACCCTGGTTATCCTGATCGACCTTTGTTGTCTTTATAGATGCTTCTTATTTTAGGAAAGATGCGCTCTGCTACGGCTCTTTTAAACATACTTTAGACCTATAGATAATTATTCCTTAAGGCAGCCCGGATCATGGTTTCTTCCGTTTATTACTATGCGAAACCTGTACACTTCTGGTAGGTTTGTAACTCCGCAGAAGATCACAATCACAGTTTTTAATAATTAGGAGTATTGCTCAAATCTCTACCAACTGCTCTAATTTCCTCACTAACTAACTCATAATGCTCAACTTTTACAGATCCAGGTTTTCACTTCATCAAAATCCAACCCTCCATAATTACCACTGCTCATCAACAACAAAACTGAATTGGAAAAGTTGCTTTGCTGTAGATATTCCTGAAACTTTTCAGGATTGGTATATATGCGTAAATCTTTGCGATTAAAAGCCATTGCTATTTGCCCGGCAGAGACCTCTTCCAGTTGCTTAATCTTTATGGCATGGGGGGAATAAAATACCACGGCTTCATCGGCCGCATCCAGAGCTCCTTCATATTCTTTCAAAAATCCTGCATTCAGGCTACTGTATGTATGTAGTTCGAGACATGCAATTACCTTTCTGTTTTGGTACTGCCCTTTTACTGCCTTTGTAGTAGCACTTACTTTAGAAGGGCTATGTGCAAAATCTTTATATGCTATGGCAGTAGTACTCTCTGCAATTTTCTCTAAACGCTTTGAGGCGCCTTTAAAAGAAGCTATCGCCTCATAGAAATCATCTTCATCGATCCCCATGTGTTGGCAAATCCATTTGGCACCTGCCAGATTACTTAAATTATGTGCTCCAAATACTTCAATTGGCATTTCTCCTTCGGGAGTATTTAATAATGTTTCCCCATCTACCACCCTATATTCGGGTGTATGATACGGAAATTTACGCATAGGATTTTCGGTCGCTTCAGCCAGTTTTTTTACTTCAACATCTTCGCCATTATATACCAAGGCTCCTCCATTAACAATAGAACCCATAAAAACCTTAAACTGTGCTACATAATTTTCAAAAGTTGGAAATACATTTATATGATCCCAGGCGATGCCACTTACCAAAGCGATATTAGGTTGGTATAAGTGAAATTTTGGCCTTCGATCGATAGGAGATGACAAATACTCGTCTCCTTCTAATACTATAAAATCATTCTCTTCGGTAAGATGCACCATGGTATCAAAACCTTCTAGCTGTGCCCCTACCATATAGTCCACTTTTTTATCATGATAGTGTAACACATGCAGGATCATAGAGGTGATTGTAGTTTTGCCATGTGAACCACCGATTACTACCCGGGTCTTGTTTTTGGATTGTTCATATAAAAATTCGGGATATGAGTATATTTTCAACCCTAGTTCCTGGGCTTTAAGCAGTTCTGTATTATCTTTTTTGGCATGCATCCCCAAAACGATTGCATCAAGATCTGCAGTTATTTTATCAGAAAACCACCCAAATTGAGTAGGCAATAATCCATATCGATCTAATCTTGATTTTGAAGGTTCAAAAATGGTATCATCACTTCCTGTTACCTGATATCCCTTTTGATGTAACGCAATGGCCAGGTTGTGCATCGCACTGCCTCCTATGGCAATAAAATGTATATGCATAGTTCACTAATAAATCCTTGGGTAAAGATACAATTAACCATGAGCTAATAAAATAATGGATTGTGTAAAATAAGGAACATATCAATAAAACATGAAAAACTCTTTTCCTCATTAAAAAGCAGAGTCAACTAAATGAGACATGCTTTTCACTCATTTATCATTTAATCTGCTTAATTTTATTATTTCCTTAGTGGTCAATTTTGAAATGGGTATGTATTTTAATTTAAAATAACAAAATTACTATGACTCATTTCAATTATGTAGCTTTATATTGTTATTTACAAAGTATAAGTTTTTACTATCACTTATATATGTTTGTTTAACGACCTAAAATCATAATGATGAAGAAATATATTATTCTTATTATAATCTGTATAACAAACCTAAATTATATGAACAGCCAAAATAATTACGAATCCCAGTGGGAAAAAGTTCAGGGTTTTGAACAAAAAGGATTACCTAAATCTGCTTTGGAAGTGGTGAACACCATATATGAGACTGCCAAAAAGAAGGACAACCATAATCAGGTAATAAAAGCATTGTTGTATAAGGCAAAATACGTGCTAATGCTTGAAGAAAATGCACAACTCACCATTGTGAATGAATTAAAGAGTGAAATTGATCTAAGTGAGTTTCCGAAAAGAAATATCTTAGAAAGTATCCTTGCCAAAATGTATTGGCAGTATTTTCAGCAAAACCGATGGAAATTTTATAACAGAACCAAAACTTCACAAAAAGTAGATCAGGAAGATTTCAGGACCTGGGATCTGGAGACCTTATTTGCAGAAGTACACACTTATTTTCAGAAATCACTTCAAAATGGAGTACTGGCACAACAAACAGATCTTAAAGCCTTTGATGAAATCCTGGAAAGAGCAGTAGATTCTAAAAAATATCGCCCTACACTATATGATTTTTTACATCATAATGCTTTAGAATTCTATAAAACTCCGGAAACCAATATCACCAGACCATCTTATGCTTTCAAAATTGATGATGACGATTACTTAAAAGAACACACCACATTTGTTTCTTTGAACATCGAAACCAAAGACTCTTTGTCTTTACAATTTAATGCCTTAAAACTATACCAAAACTTACTGAAATTTCATGCTAAAGATAAAGAACCCAATGCCCTGATTGAGGCAAACATCGAACGCATAAAATTTATATATCAAAATACAGTGGTAAGTGACAAACAATCTAAATTATTGGGGGTATTACTTGCCGAAAAGGAACAATTTAAAACGCATCCTGCCTCTTCATTGTACGATTTTGAGATTGCAATGCTCTATAAAGAACAAGCTGCATCCTATATACCCAATGAAAATGAAACGCATCGATGGAAATTAAAAGAAGCGTTGGCCTTATGTGATGCAACCATCAAAAAATTTCCAGATTCGAGAGGGGCAAAGAGTTGTAACGTTCTTAAGAAACAGATACTTCATACCGAACTCCAAATAAAAACAGAAAAATATGTCTCCATAAATACCCCCGGGAGATTATTAATTACCTATAAAAATATAAATAAACTCTATTTCAAAGCATTATCAATCAATAAGCAACAACTAGCATCCTTAAAAAAACTTTACAAAATTGAAGAACAAATTAAATTTTTAAATACTTTAGAAACAAAGAAAACCTGGGAAACCGAAATCTGTGACGAATACGATTATCAAAAACATACTACCGAGGTTTTATTACCAGCTTTAGAACAAGGTTCGTATTTGATCCTGGGAACCATTTCAAAAGAGCTTTCTAAAGAAAGCATGTTCTCTCATGGAGAATTACAAATAAGCAATCTGGCCATCACAGAAACTATAACTCCCTCAAAATCTATTTTCCAGATAATCGACCGTAATAATGGAGCTCCTATAGCCAATGCCAAACTACATCTGAAAACAAAAAATGAAAGAGGATATGGTAAAAAATTGAATAAAACCTTAACTACCGATAAGAACGGACAAGCTTTTTTAAAGGTAAACACCTATTATTATGATGTAACCATTACAGTTACACATCAGCAGGATACGGCATATTTTGATGGATATTATATAAATTCCAGATACAATCCATACCCCAGACAAGAGAACCCGTATACTACTTTTCTTTTTACAGATCGAAGCATCTACCGCCCGGGACAAACCGTATACTTTAAAGGGATCAGAATGATGACTGAAGGCAAAGACAATTTTAAAGTACTTGCCAACAAATCTTCTCATGCCACACTTAGAGATGTGAATGGGCAGGAAGTAAAAACCCTCAATTTTGTCACCAATGAATATGGATCGTTTAATGGTGAATTTATTCTTCCTTCATCGGGGTTAACCGGTACATATACTATACAAACTAACGATCATCATAGTATTGCTATTTCGGTTGAAGAATATAAACGTCCTAAATTTGAAACCAAATTTGAGCCGGTTACAGAAACCTATAAGATAAACGATACTATAAAACTTACCGGAATCGCCACCGCTTATGCAGGCAGTAATATTACCGATGCCAAAGTAGTATATCGAGTACATCGTAGAGTACAATACCCACGATGGTGCTATTGGTACCCCAGATATACTGTAGAACCCCAGGAAATTACACATGGAGAGACAAAGACCGATGAAAATGGAAATTATAAAATCAATTTTGCTGCGATACCCGACCCAACAGTAAGCAAAGAAAATCTACCTGTTTTTCAATATGAAGTAACAGCAGATGTAACCGATATTAATGGAGAAACCCGAAGTACCAGGACTATTGTGAATGTAGGATATCATAGCATGACTGCCACAGTTTCCATACCAACTAAAATTGATAAATCTGACAAAAGTAACCTTATTACTATTGTTACAGCCAATTTAAACCATGAACGCATCGCTGCGACGGGGAAAATTACAATCTATAAATTAAAAGCACCATCCAAACCCATGCGCGCAAGACCATGGAAGGCTCCCGATTATGAAGGTTTTGAGGAAGAAGAATTCAAAAAACTATTCCCACACGATGCTTTTACAGACGAAGATGATTATCGAAAATGGGGCAAGGATCATGAGGTTTTTAAAGCATCATTTCATACCGAAGAAGATGAAGATAAGGACCAACTAAAAGGGGTTCAAAAAATACAGCTTTCAAAAATATCACATTGGGAATCAGGGAAATATGTCATAGAACTTTTTTCCAAAGATAAATTTGGACAAGATGTAAAAGACCTTCAATATTTTACAATCTTTCATTTTAAAGATACAAGTATTAGTGATAATCGACTATTTGAAATCAATACCGACAAAGAGATTTATGAAATTGGAGATGAAGCTTTGGTGAAGTTGAGTTCTGATTCTGAAGACATTACGGTAACCGTAGATATTGAAAAAAATGGTAAGATCATAAAAACCCAATTGGTAAAGCTTTCCCAAAGCAGTAAAACGATCAAAATTCCGGTAACCAAAGAAGATCTGGGAGGGTTCTCGGTAAACTATAGTTTTGCAAACTACAATGGGTATCAAAGTGCAACCCTCATGATTCCTGTGCCCTATGAACCAACAGGACTGAGTATAGAAACCAAAACATTCAGAGATAAATTGCTGCCCGGGCAAGAAGAAACCTGGAGTTTTACTGTTAAAGGCCCAAAAGGTGATAAGGTCACAGCAGAATTGCTTGCCAGTATGTATGATGCTTCATTAGACCAATTCAAGCATCACCAATGGTATTTTTACCCTATCTCTAGGCCAACGTATTATACAAGAAGCCAAAGGCAATCTCAAAAAAGTTTTGTAACCCATGCCCTTGGGTTATATAACAGCAGTGGTTATGGTTATTACTATGACACACAGTATTATGATCGATTAAACTGGTTTGGACTGTATTTTGGGCAATCTGCATTTTATGCAAACAGGCTACTCAAAGCACAAAAAAGAGAAAAAGCACGAAAAGGTGAAATGGAAAAGAACGATGGATTCTTACCTCCCTCACCTACTAGGAACGCGTTGGAACAAGAAGCAGAAAGAGCAGTAGAAGATCTTATTGAGGCTTCAGTAGACGACTCTCCAGAAAAATCTAAAGGGCAAGCAGGAGAAAAGAGGACTAGTGAGGATAAAGAAATCTCTCTTGAAGGTGTTAAAATACGAAAAAACCTGCAGGAAACTGCCTTTTTCTTTCCGCATTTAACTACCGATGCAGAAGGCAATGTAAGTTTTAATTTTACTGCTCCCGAAGCATTGACCCGATGGAAATTACAGCTGCTCGCACATACCAAAGAATTACAGTCTGGTATACAAACTCTTGAAACAGTTACACAAAAAGAGCTAATGATTTTACCAAATCCTCCCAGATTTTTGAGAGAAGGCGATAAGATTGTGTTGAGTACAAAAATATCCAATCTGGCTACCAAAGATCTATCTGGTGTTGTCGAATTACAATTGTTTGATGCACTAACCAATAAAACAATCGATGCAGAATTAAATAACACCAATAATCGCAAGAATTTTAAGGTAAAAACCAAAGGAAACACCAACGTCTCATGGGAATTAAAAATTCCCGATAATATACAAACGGTGCAGTATAAGATTGTAGCCAAAGCAGGAGATTTTTCTGATGGCGAACAAAATGTGCTTCCGGTATTGAGTAATAGAATGCTGGTTACCGAAACCTTACCGATGTGGATTCGCTCAGATCAAACAAAGACGTTTACGCTGGATAAGCTTAAAAACAACACATCAAAAACCTTAAAACACCATAAGCTTACGTTGGAAATGACTTCCAACCCGGCATGGTATGCGGTACAGGCACTTCCCTACTTGATGGAGTTTCCATATGAATGCTCAGAACAGACATTCTCCAGATATTATGCCAATACCCTGGCCAGTCACATAGCAAACTCAAACCCCAGGATTCAGGAAGTATTTAACCAATGGAAAAATACCGATGCATTATTGAGCAACCTCGAAAAAAACCAGGAACTGAAATCCTTAATGATCCAGGAAACTCCCTGGCTACGTGATGCCCAGAGTGAGACTGAGCAAAAAAAGAGAATTGCCCTGCTTTTTGATCTTAACAAAATGAACAATGAGCTGCAATCTGCCTTAAACAAATTAAGACAAATGCAGTATGGCTCTGGAGGATGGCCATGGTTTAAAGGAGGTCGCGAAAATCGTTTTATCACACAGCATATTGCCACCGGGTTTGGGCACTTACAAAAATTGGGTGTTACAGAGTTTGATGGCGATACTAAAAATATGCTGCAAAATGCCATACAATTTCTGGATAAAGAATTTGTACACCAATATAAAGAGTTAAAAAAGTACTGTGAGATAAACAAGATTAAGATGAGTGATAATCACTTGAGTTATACACAAATACATTACCTATATATGCGTAGCTTCTTTGCCGATATCAAAAGACCTAAAAATACCAATGAAGCCTGGAACTATTATATGGGGCAATCCAAAAAATATTGGTTAAGCCAAAATCTATATGCAGAGGGAATGCTGGCTTTGATATTACACCGAAATGACGAAACCTCAACTGCGACAAAGATCATTAGATCTTTAGATGAGCGAAGTGTTACCAATGAAGAGCTAGGTATGTACTGGAAATCGAATACAGCTAGCTGGTACTGGTATCAGGCACCTATTGAAACACAATCGTTGATGATCGAAGTCTTTTCTGAAATTGAAAAAGAACCGAAACGTACCGAGATTGTGGACAACTTGAAAATTTGGTTACTTAAAAATAAACAGACCAATCGCTGGAAAACTACCAAAGCTACCTCTGATGCTGTGTATGCACTTTTATTGCAAGGTAGCGACTGGTTATCGGTAACCGATATGGTAGACATTGTATTGGGTGATCAAAAAATTGATCCCAGCCAGATGGAAGACGTAAAAGTCGAAGCCGGAACCGGATATTTTAAAACTTCATGGAACCGTGACGAGATACAACCCGATATGGCAACGGCCAAAATTTCGAAAAAAGGAAAAGGTATTGCCTGGGGTGCCATGTACTGGCAATATTTTGAAGATCTGGATAAAATCACTTCGGCTGAGACACCATTATCTTTGAAGAAAAAACTATTCAAAAAGAAAAATACCGATACCGGAGAAGAAATCACCGAGATCACAGATAAAACCAATCTGCAGGTAGGAGATCTGGTTCGGGTGCGCATTGAACTGAGATCTGACCGGGCTATGGAGTTTGTGCATATGAAAGACATGAGAGCCTCTGGGTTGGAGCCCATTAATGTGATCTCACAATATAAATGGCAGGATGGTCTTGGCTATTATGAAAGCACCAAAGATGCTTCTACCAACTTTTTTATTGATTATTTACCAAAAGGGGTCTATGTTTTTGAATATGACTTACGCGTCAATAATAAAGGAGATTTCTCAAACGGAATCACTACCATACAAAGTATGTATGCTCCAGAATTCTCAAGTCATTCTGAAGGTGTTCGTGTAAAAGTAAATTAAGATATCTGATAGTATAGCATGGGTAAAGAAGCTTTCGTACTTAAAAAAATATGTGAGCACGATCAGGAATGGACAAAGATGTATGTTGAAAAGGGCTCTGATTTAAAATATATTGATGTTATTGATTTTGCAGAAGAGTTAATGGATTGCCTGATACATGGTAATAAGCTAAAAGTGATAAAAAAAATATTTGGTAGCATTGAAGAACTATTAATAGCACATGGAGAAGATATTGCTATTACTTCATTTATTATTGCAGGTTTGTTCAACTTGTTACAAAATAAAATGTATCATAGTAATGAATCTTCAGATCTTGTGGAGCCATACCTGGGAGAAATTTCAAAAAAATATTGGGGTGATTATATTGAAGGATGGACTGGTAAAGGTATCAGAACTATAGATTTGTGGAGAAGGGTACTTATTAATGGAAAAATTAATAAATTAGGCGTTGAATTCTTAACTACCAATGACTCATTTCAATTTACAGAACAACAAGCCAAAACAACTTTGGGAGTTCCTCCTTTAATTGCAGAAACCTTTATTGGATGGAGACATGATGTACAAATTACCGATATGATGGGCTTTTCTCAACCTTATGCTATCATTTCCTTTCATCAACAGCAAATTTCAAATACACTAACCATTGGTAATTTACTGAAAGGATCCCACAACCAAAGGTTTGTAACCGCTGGAAAGCATTTGGCAATACTTGATATGAATATTTTGGAATCTATAAAGTTTAAAAAATGAAACGAACATTAAGAAATTTAAACGTATGAAAAGCAGGATAAAAAAAATACTGCAATATATTGGCGTAACTTTTCTATTACCTGTTGCATATCTGATCATTTCTTTAATTCTTACATACATTCCTGTAAATACCAAAGATGATTTATCTGAAAAAGATCATATGATTTATCTAAGTTCTAACGGGGTGCATCTGGAAATCATTTTGGCAAAAAACGATATAGCATCAAATATCCTCGAAGGGGTGAAATATAACGATAATGACTTATTTTTTTCATTCGGGTGGGGTGATAAAAACTTTTATGTAGAAACACCTACCTGGGCAGATCTTACTTTTATAAACGGTTTCAAGGCGTTATTTTTTAACAGTTCCACCCTTATACATGTCACCAGATATACAGAAATTCAACAAAACTGGGTACAAATACATATTAACCGCGATCAACTCGAAAAGATGAATCTATATATCGGTAATACCTTTCGATTGGATCCCGGCAACAAAAAAATAATATTACCGGGCTTAGGCTATTATCATAATGATGACTTTTATGAGGCTGTAGGAAATTATACATGTTTTAATACCTGCAACTCCTGGACCAACAAAGCGCTAAAAGAAAGTGATATAAAAGCATGTTTATGGACACCTTATGATTTCAGGTTACTTACGATGCATAAAAATCATGCGCTATAGAGTGAACTCACGATGAGTTCTACATAAAAAAGATCTATGAGGTGTAGACCTAGAGAAAAATCAATTTTCATTTAGATAGAGATGAAATTCTATATAGATGCAAATTTATCTCCATCTAGATACAATTTTGCCCTCTGGGAGCATCAGTATTTATCAGGCTTCCCAGAGGGCAAAAAACAGTAGGTCTCGTATCTTTGAGACCTGTCAGGTTTTAAAAAAGTAACTCGTACTTTAATTATATATAAACATACTATTTCTTAGGCATCATCACTGCGTCGATAGTATGCATCAAACCGTTAGAAGCTTCGACATCTGTAGTGATCAATTTACCACCATTGCCCATTTCATCAATCAGAAATACACTACCTCCTTTTAATGTAGCCGTAAGTTTTTTTCCTCCCAGAGTTTTTAGACTAACACTACCTCTGCCTTCATCAATTGCATGTATAATATCCTTTTCGTTAATTTGGCTAGGTATGATATGATAATTCAAAATACCGGTCAGATAGTCCTTATTATCCTCTTGCAACAATTTTTCTACTACTCCCTCAGAAAATTGCTCAAATGCATTATTAATAGGGGCAAATATCGTAAAAGGCCCTTCAGTATTCAGTTTTTCTTTTAATTCTGTGGCTTTAATGGCAGATGCAAGTGTAGAAAACCCCTTGTCACTTTGTGTAAGTTTTGCAATAGTAGTTATCGTTTTTGTTGTCTGCTCTTTTGACTCTTTCAAATTTTGAGCAATCAATTTTTCATCCTTATTTTGAAAAATATCTTCTATTCTAAATTCATTGCAAGCGGTAAGTAGCAATAATCCGGATAAGGCAAAAGTGTTCAATACATTTCTTATTCTCATGTTGATGGTTTTAGTTTTAGTTTTGTTGGATCTTTAAACAACGTAACCTGATCGTTTTGCTTTGGTAAACTTTGGTTAAATAAATATTAAAAAAATGTTAACTAGTAATATGCCAGAGTCATTTAGATGAGTGCTAAAAATGTGCTCTAAGCATCATTTTAGTTTTTATATTAACTGTAGTAAACAGGTTTTTACAGCCAACAGAACAATCATTAGAAATTAACTCATTTGTCTGAAAAAAAGGATATGGTGTACCTTGGTTTCAAATCATATGAAGTACATTAGAGATTCAAAAAAACATTTTGGTGAACGTTGCCTCACACATCACACAACACATATCAAGACATTATGATTGCTATTAGCGGTAGCAACTAGTAACCCCAACCAAAATGACAACATTTCCACCTTAAAAAGTGATCTTTTGGGTATGTTTTCAGAATTTCATCCATTGGTAGGTACGTTGATTTCAAACATCTCAACAGGTCGTATCATAAGAAATGACATCTATGATCTGCAACCTTTAAAACAATGGCCTCGGGATAATATATGCCTTATAGGCGATGCTTGCCATTGTGTCACTCCAGATATGGGACAAGGAGGAGCACAAGCTATTGAAGATGCTTACTATTTATCTAACTTGATAGCTAAAGAACAACATACTTTAAATGCATTTCCAAAATTTCAGAAAAAAAGATATAAAAAAGTTAATGCTATAGTCAAGCAATACAGAAAAATAGCGCATTGGAAATATGGTAAAAGCTTTGGAAAATATCTTTTTATCACGAAATCAGACCTGACAGGTTTTAAAAACCTGTCAGGTCTTGATTGTTAGTGTTTTAGATTTTTAAAACGTCGTTCTCTCTTCATTTTTTAATAAACTTCCGGATACTTCTGAGATGAAATAATTGTTCTATCCATAAAACAGCTTCATCTTTAACCTTCTATTAAGCAATTTCTTTTATTAAAATTTTTAAATTTGAGCTACTTCAACTAGTGCAACTATGGAAAAGAAAGACTGGTCACAATTAACATTGATCAACAATGCAGATCACCCCAAAAAGCGTTTTGAAATACACGTAGAAGGCCAGACAGCATTCATCGAATATATCCTGGCTAAGGGCAACGCTATCTACCTGACCCATACCGAAGTCCCGAGGTCTTTAGAAGGTAATGGATTGGGAAGTGCCATCATAAAGAAGACTTTGGATCATGTTAGAGAGAAGGGATATGATTTAGTTCCTCTGTGTCCTTTTGTGGCGGGGTATCTCAAAAAACATCCCGAATCTGCAAAAGGAATTCTGAAAAAAGGATATTCTGTATAAAAAGAACTCCTAGGCGTTCAACATCTGCCAAAGGGTATCCTTTAACTCTTGCAGTCCCTGCTGCGCTACTGAAGAAATAAACAAATAAGGAGCATTGAGTTGTTGATCGAGCTCTATTTTTAATTCTTTCTTTAATTCATCATCCAGCATATCACATTTGGAAATGGCAATAAGCCGTTCTTTATCCAATAGATCGGGATTATAACGACGTAATTCATCCAGTAAGATCTCATACTGTTTGTTGATATCGGGAGCATCTGCAGGAATTAAGAACAGTAAGGTAGAATTACGTTCGATATGACGTAAAAAACGATGTCCGATACCTTTCCCTTCTGCTGCTCCTTCTATAATACCAGGAATATCTGCCATGACAAAGGTTTGAAAATCCCGATACGCTACGATGCCCAGGTTGGGCTTTAATGTGGTAAACTCATAATCTGCAATTTTGGGTTTTGCAGCAGTAATTACCGATAATAAGGTAGATTTTCCTGCATTAGGAAATCCTACCAGTCCAACATCGGCCAGTATTTTAAGTTCCAGAGTAATATCATGTTGCTGGCCTTCTATTCCGGGTTGCGCATAACGAGGAGTTTGATTTTTAGCACTTTTAAAATGCCAATTTCCCCGGCCGCCCATTCCGCCTTCTGCCACAATGTATTCTTCTCCTGCTTCGGTAATCTCTTTAATGATGTTTTGAGTTTCGGTATCGCGAATTATTGTTCCTAATGGCACATCTACATAAACATCTTCTCCATCGGCCCCTGTACTTCTGTTTTTACTGCCATGCCCTCCATGTTCTGCCCTAAAATGGCGCTTGAATTTGAGATGATACAGGGTCCACATATTGGGATTTGCACGTATAATGATATGGCCACCACGCCCCCCATCACCGCCATCAGGACCTCCTTTGGTAATATATTTCTCACGATGCAGGTGTACAGAACCCTTACCTCCGTTTCCGGAGGATACATGTACCTTTACGTAATCTACAAAATTCCCTTCTGTCATGCCTCGTTTTCCTGTCATCCCAACCGGTAAAGGCAAGGACCTTATTAATATTAATCTGATTTCAGTTTGAAACATCCCGGCAAAGGCTGGGACGATACACTAAAGTTTGTCTATCACTTGACTTAATCTCTCTGTAATCTCTTCAATGCCTCCTACTCCATCAACTCCAAAGTATTTATCTTGTTTTTGATAGTAATTCTTTAAGATTGCAGTTTCGTCATAATATACTTTGATACGATTGCGTATCACTCCTTCATCGGCATCATCGGGACGTCCCGACGTTTTTCCTCTTTCGAGTAATCGTTGTACCAATACCTCATCATCAACTTCAAGAGCCACCATTGCACTTACTTCAGAGCCTTTTGACACCAACAATTCTGCTAACGAATCTGCCTGCGCTTCGGTTCTGGGAAACCCATCAAAAATAAAACCTTTGGCATCTGGATTTTTATCTACTTCGGCATTAAGCATATCAATAGTCACCTTATCTGGTACTAATTGTCCTTTATCAATATAAGATTTTGCCAATGTACCTAAGGCTGTTGCATTCTTTATATTATATCTGAAAACATCGCCTGTAGAGATATGAATTAGATCATACTTTTGTTTTAAAACTTCTGCCTGTGTACCTTTTCCTGCTCCTGGTGGGCCAAATAACACCAAATTTGTCATACTGTTTGATTTTAATTGATAAACCTCTGTAAGATTTCGACCTAATCCGTCATAATCGAGCCCGTATCCTACAATAAATCGATCAGGGATTTCGATCCCAAAATAATCTATATTAATTTGTTTAGTATATGCTGCCGATTTAAAGAACAGCGTAGCTATTTTAAGTTCTTTACACCCTTTTTCTTTTATTATCCTGGATAATACTTCTATGGTATTACCAGTGTCAATAATATCTTCTAACACTACTACGGTTCTGTCTGATACCTCAACATCCAATCCAATCAATTCCCTGACCTGATGTGTAGTTTGGGTTCCCTGATAGGAAGACAGCTTTACAAAACTCACTTCACAATCATACTTAAATCGTTTCAGTATTTCGGAAGTAAACATAAAGGCACCATTTAACACCCCAATAAACAAAGGGTTTTTATTCTTAAGATCCTGGTTTAACACGACAGACAACTCCTCGATTGCTACTGTTATGCTATCTTCAGCAATAAAAGGAACAAATTGTAAATCGTGCAGTCTTATCATTATATCTTATGATTACTTCTATAAGGTTTTTGATTTAAAGCGGCAAAGATAGTGATTACAATAGGACTTATAAAAGTTTGACTTCAGCATTTACTGTATATTATTATGGTTATTACTGCTGAAAAAATTATTTTTGCGGTCATAGACCATTTCATGATCTCAAAATGACGAATTATTTCTCTTCAAATTTTAAACTTGGCATCCTTGGTGGTGGCCAATTAGGTAAGATGATGTTGTATGACACCAGAAAATATGACATCCAGACCTATGTTCTTGATCCTAGCCCCGATGCTCCATGCAAAATAGCCTGTGATCATTTTCAGCAAGGTAACTTGATGGATTATGATACTGTTTATAATTTTGGAAAAAAGGTAGATGTACTTACCTTCGAGATAGAAACAGTAAATGTAAAGGCTTTGGCACAGCTTGAAAAGGAAGGAAAAAAAGTATATCCAGGTTCCAAAACCTTAGAAAAGATACAGAACAAAGGAAAACAAAAGCTTTTCTATGTAGAAAATAAAATTCCAACCGCCAAATTTGTAAGGTTCTCAAACAAGACACATCTCACCGAAGGTATTACCAGTAATAAAATCAAACTCCCTTTTGTGTGGAAAAGTACTCAGGGGGGATATGATGGTAAAGGCGTATCGGTAATAAAATCTGGAGGTGATCTGGCAAAACTACCAGATGTAGAGTGTATTGCCGAAGAAATGATCGATTTCAAAAATGAATTGGCCGTAATTGTTGTTCGCAACCCTAGCGGAGAAATTAAAACATATCCTGTGGTAGAAATGGAGTTTCATCCTGAAGCAAACCAGGTAGAATATGTGATATGTCCTGCCAGGATTAATGATAAAGTGGCTTTGAAAGCGATGAAACTTGCACAAAAGGTATCCAAGGCTTTTGAACATGTTGGGATATTGGCTATAGAGATGTTTCAGACACGGGACGATAAAATTCTTGTAAATGAGGTTGCCCCCAGACCACACAATAGTGGTCATTATAGTATCGAAGCAAGTTATACCAATCAATTTGAGCAACATATAAGAGCTATCCTTGATCTACCACTGGGAGCTACAGAGAGTAAATTAAGTGGGATTATGGTAAACCTGGTTGGCGCAGAAGGACATACAGGCGATGTAGTATACAAAAACATCGAAAAAATCATGAAAATGAAAGGTGTTACCCCTCATATTTATGGAAAAAAACAAACACGGCCATTCAGAAAGATGGGGCATGTAACGATCATTCATGAAAGTATTGCCGAAGCAAGAAAAATTGCCGAGAAAGTAAAAAACACAATAGAAGTAATAAGTGGATAGAGGTTTGAGGAATTTATTTCTTTTAACTTACCTATTTAGGTACTACTAATAATTTTTATTAAATAAATAATAACAAATAACGTCATGAGCAAAGTGGGAATAATTATGGGCAGCACCAGTGATATGCCTGTCATGGAAAAAGCTATCGAAATATTACAAGGTTTTGATATTGAGGTTGAAGTTGATATTGTTTCGGCTCATCGCACTCCCGAAAAGTTGTTTGATTATGGCAAAAATGCCCATACCCGAGGAATAAGCGTCATTATTGCCGGTGCCGGTGGGGCTGCTCATCTTCCTGGTATGATTGCCTCATTATCTCCGCTGCCAGTAATAGGTGTTCCTGTTAAATCACGTAATTCTATAGACGGTTGGGACTCAATTCTTTCTATTCTACAAATGCCTGGTGGTGTTCCGGTCGCAACTGTAGCTCTCGATGGAGCGTTAAATGCCGGTATTCTGGCTGCACAAATTATAGGTAGCAGTGACACATGTGTTTTGGATAAAATAATAGTGTATAAAGAAGGATTGAAACAAAAGGTAATTGAAGGAGCAAAACAGATAAAAAAATAGCTTTTTTATCGAATAAAAAAAGAGCCGCTTCTCAGCGGCTCTTCTGAATATCAGGTCTTACAAAAGAATATAACAATATTTATTAACCAACTTAAATATATTACACAAAAAATTCATTGTAAGACCATTACTCTTAAAACCTATAGCAAAGGTAAAACCTTACTTCGATTACACAATAGAAGTAGCAAAAACTTATTAACAATTTTCGATAGAATACGTAATTTTTCGATAAAATGCATCGCTATAAATTTTTTAACTGTTTTTTTGGTCGAAAAAGCACCCAGAAAATCAATTTATATATAAAAAACATGTTTTTAAATCAAAAAATGAAAAATAAAAGAGCTGCATTATATACAGCTCTTTTGATATATTTGGTCTTTACATAAAAATAATTATTAATATTCATACCCAAATAAAAATAATATTTCATTTTAATACTTGACCGTATTAATAAACCAGATCAAATCTATCACTGTAAAGATTAGTTATTCTAAAAACCGATAGAGACCAAATCGTATTTTTCGATAAAAGGACATTTTTTTCGATATAATGACAAACATCACTAACAAAAAACAGAAAATATCATTATAACAATGAATAATCCATTATTACAATCATTTGATGCTGTACCGTTTTCAAAAATAGAATCAGCACATTTTCTACCAGCTATAAAAAATGGTATTTCTGCCGCAAAGGAACAGGTTAATGCTATTGTTTCTAATCCAGAAAGCCCTACGTTTACTAATACAATAGAAGCTTTAGATTATTGTGGTGAATTATTAGACCGGGTAACCAGTGTATTTTTTAACTTAAATAGCGCAGAAACCAATGAGGAAATTCAAAAAATAGCACAAGAGGCCTCCCCATTGCTTTCAGAATTTAGCAATGACATTGCACTTAATCTGGACTTGTTTAAAAAAATAGAGGCTGTATACCATCAAAGAGAAGAACTAGATCTCCATCCAGAACAATCTACACTTCTTAAAAAAAGATACAAATCATTCTCGCGTAACGGAGCCAATCTTCCTGAAGATAAAAAAGAAAAGCTAAGAGCGATCGACAAAGAACTTTCTACCTTAGGGCTTATGTTTGGCGAAAATGTGCTGGCAGAGACCAACAAGTTTGAAATGTTACTCACTGATGTATCCGATTTAGCCGGCCTTCCTGAAGGAGCAAAAGAAGCTGCCAAAGCTATGGCAAAGGCCAAAAGCAAAGAAGGCTGGTTGATCACACTCGATTATCCCAGCTATATTCCTTTTATGACGTATGCCGATAACCGGGAATTACGTAAAAAATTGGCACTCGCCTTTGGCTCTAAAGGTTTTCATAGTGACGATCTTGATAATCAGGACATTGTTTTAAAGATTGCGAATCTAAGATATCAACGTGCATTACTTTTGGGGTATGCATCGCATGCAGATTATGTGCTGGAAGAGAGAATGGCTGAAACTCCTGAAAAAGTGTTTTCATTTCTGAATGAGATCCTGGAAAAAGCAAAACCCGCTGCAGAAAGAGAATTTAAGCAATTAGAAGCTTTTGCCAAAGAATTAGACGGAATTGATGAGCTTCAAAAATGGGACGGTGCCTACTATTCAGAAAAACTAAAACAAAAACTTTTTGATCTGGATGATGAAAAACTGAAACCTTATTTCAAATTAGAAAATGTTATTGATGGTGTTTTTACAGTGGCTTCAAAACTATTCGGCCTTCAATTTAAAGAAACAAACGAAGTAGATACTTATCACGAAGAAGTAAAAACCTATAATGTAACTGATCCCGATGGTAATTTTATCGCCTTGTTCTATGCAGATTTTCATCCCAGACCTGGTAAACGTAATGGAGCCTGGATGACTTCATATAAATCTCAAATGAAAAAAGAAGGCAAAAATATAAGGCCTCATGTTTCTATCGTGTGTAATTTTACAAAACCAACACCCAGTAAACCTTCTTTATTGACATTTAATGAGGTTACCACCTTGTTTCATGAGTTTGGTCATGCACTGCATGGTATGTTGGCCGATACTACCTACCCGGGCCTGTCTGGCACCAGCGTGTATTGGGATTTTGTAGAATTGCCAAGCCAGGTACTAGAAAACTGGTGCTATGAAAAAGAAGCGCTGGAGCTATTTGCCAGGCATTATGAAACCGGGGAGGTAATTCCTATGGAATTAGTAACAAAGATCAAAGAGTCTGCTACGTTTATGGAAGGTATGGCAACACTGCGCCAATTGAGTTTTGGTTTACTGGATATGTCATGGCATGCAAAAGACCCTGGCAATATCAAAAATGTAAAAGAGCACGAAAAAGAAACCTTTGCTGCTACTTCTTTGTATCCTAATGTAGAAGAGAACTGTATGAGTACATCCTTTTCACATATTTTTCAGGGAGGGTACTCGGCTGGATATTACTCCTATAAATGGGCAGAAGTTTTGGACGCCGATGCTTTTGAGTATTTTAAAGAAAATGGAATTTTTAATACAACAGTCGCATCAAAATTCAAAGAAAATGTATTGTCAAAAGGAGGTACCGAAAACCCGATGACATTGTATAAACGTTTCAGGGGCCAGGAACCTAAACCCGAAGCTTTGTTGAAACGTGCCGGATTGATAAAGTAATCAATCTTTAAAAAACAACCCTGTCGCTTCGAGCGTAGTTGAAATGTATTATCCCTTGACTACGCCCGATATGACAGTTTATGAAGTTTTTATACTAATCTGTTGTACATTTTAGACACTGTTTTCTTCAATTTTTTCTCCTGGAAAGGTGAATTGAAGAAATCCCCATCTCCTCTCTGTCTGCCTGTCTAGCGAACGACAACCTGTCTGGCCGGTCACAGGGTAGATCCGGCAAGCGGGCTTTAGGATAAGAGGTAAAAGATTGAATTATACATCTCATTTCTAAATAGTGTCTGGTCGGAAATACATCCCTATTAAATTTGTTTCTTTTTGCGCTATTTTTATTTATTTTTTATCGCCTGATGCTAAGGCATCTGCGTCAAAAAAGAAAATCAAAAATAATTCAAATTATAAAAACCGTCTATTTCCGACCAGACACTAAATACGCAATGAGTTATATTATTTCTTAATCATCTGCTTGGTGTAGCTTTTTGATCCCTGAAGCAAGGTGAAAAAGTAAGTTCCCGTAGCAAATTTTGAAGTGGATATTCGGGTTACTTTACCCTTTAACTTCATCTCTTGTAGTATATTCCCTTTTATATCGATAATTAGAATATTACTTCCTTTCCAAAGGTCATTATTAACTGCCAGGTTTATATATTCGCCATTAACAGGATTAGGGTATAATTGAAGCAGGTGATCATCGACCAGTTTCTGAGTTGTAAAACTTCTTACTTTAGCTCCACAAGGCCCGATGAGATTCCAGCCACTATTGGTCCTTTCATACAAATTGCCTTGATAAGTCACCTGATCACCCGGTTGATAATTTACCGAAGAGCTATATGCAGCCACTCCTTCACAAATATCAGTACTTCCTCCCGACCCTTCAGATACTTTTACATCATCGATAGCAATATCTCCTTGCCAGCTGTTTCCGGTTACGGCATTAAGTCGTAATTGCACACTAGCTCCCACATAGGATGCAAGATCTATATTTGCGGTGTTCCAGCTGCTCCCTTGTGTCCCGGTTCTGTTGAAAATACCCGTCCATGAAACCCCATTATCTATACTGGCATCCACAGATAGAGTTCCCACAGCATTACCAAGCATATGATACTTAAAGCTGAAAACGGCCTCAGATAATCCACTAAGGTCAAAACAGGGAGAATTAAGTATCGCTCTTTTAGCAGGAAATCCTGTTCCATTCCCAGAAGCTTCCACATAGATATATGATGAGCCTTCAACAGCACTAGCAGGTCCTGTACCGTTGGATGGAGTACCATTTGAATCAATGATCCAGTTTACATCATCGCCGGTTACCTGTATCCAACTTCCAACAGAACCCTCAAACCCTTGTTGATAAGGAAATGAAGTAGTCGTTGATGTACATCCATCTCCGCCTCCCGGTCCCGAAGTAATTCCATTCGAAATTTCGATTAAATATTCTAGCGCCAATTTTGCAAACTTAGCCGCATGAGTGGCGTTGGGTGTAGGAGATCTATCAAAAGTATCCCTTGTAGTATGGATATTAGGGTTACTCTGCGAAAAAGCGGCTTCAAAAGGAAAAGTCACATCATATCCCTGTTGTGCCCAGCTATAATGATCAGAACACCCATAATTACATTGCGAAGTGCCATAGGTAATCTTATGCGTTCCTGTAGCATTGTAATAGTTCATTAATTCTATCAAGAAATTATTTAAGGTATCGTCATTATATGAATCTGTTGAAATGTAAACATCGTTGGTAGAACCTTTATAATTTGTCATATCCAACTGCATATAACTTACCACATTTACATTGCGGTTTTTATAATCTTCTGCAATTTCTTTGGAACCTCTAAGCCCAACTTCTTCTGCTGCAAAAGCCATAAATTCTACTGTTCTTTTAGGTCTAAAATCCATAGCGAACAACACCCTGGCGGCTTCGGTTATCGTCGCAATTCCTGAAGCATTATCATCGGCTCCAGGAGCATTAGTGCTATTATTTCCCCTTGCAGTCGAATCAATATGTCCTCCTATGATAACAAATTCATCGGGTTCTTCGGTTCCTGTAATGGTCATAATTACAGATGGCATCGCTGTACTGGTGTGATTTACAATTCTTACAGATACATCGCTGCGACCCGCAGCAAGGCCTTCCCATTTTGTTTTTAGATCCAAAACCGCCTGTCTTGCGCTATTGGTGGTATGATATCGAGTTCCATAACCCTCTAATTCCTGGATTTGATTAGCGATATTCAGGTTGTTTACCAGGTCAAGACTTTGGGTTACCAATGCCTCCTGGGTAATAGAAAAGCTAGCTCTTTGTGCCTTGGTAGATTTTTGACCCACATTTTGAATCGAGGATAATGCATTCTTTTCAGAAGTTTCATAAATAAATCCTGGTCCATGCACCAGTACTTTATGATGTAGTTCTTCAGCCGCATTTTGACTAAGCATCACCGCACTATATCCATTATTAGAACTAATGATCTTAATGTCTTCGGGGTGGTTGATCTTAAGCCCCTGGGCATCTTTGGTTTGCATAGTAGCAAAAAACATGCTGTTCTGCTCTTGTGCATAGCTATAGGTAAAGAATAAACATAGCCATACTACTGAAATAATTAAGTTTAATTTTTTCATTTTTATATGAGTTTGTGTTAGACATGTAACTTACACAAAATCATTTTTTAACAAAAATGGGTTCCCCACAAAATAATAACTGTATAAACCCATATTCCAGGTAAATTGGAAGGTATATAGCATTAAACTTTCAATATTTTTTGAAAGTTTAAAATTTTTCGTATATTTGTTCTATGGATTACAACGAAGCAAAAAACAAATTCATTTCTACCTGGGGGTCTTTAGGAACCCTTTGGGGAATCAATAAAGCAATGGCGCAGATCCATGCGTTACTTTTGGTGTCACCAGACCCCCTTTCTATGGAAGACATTATGGAGCAATTGCAGATCTCAAGAGGAAACGCAAGTATGAATCTTCGCCAATTGATGGACTGGGGCATTGTTTTTAAGGAAAATAAAATGGGGGAACGAAAAGAGTATTTTACCTCTGAAAAAGATGTACAGGAATTAGCCCGGCAAATAGCCAAAGAAAGAAGCAGACGAGAACTACAGCCAACCATTAAGATCCTAAAAGACGTATCAAACATCAAGGAAGATGGAACGGCCAAGACCAGAGAATTAATCAAACAAACCAAGGCATTGCATGAGATGGCCGATACACTGGATATTATGATGAATAAAGTTATTGGCCAGGATCATAACTGGATTACAAAAGCTCTGGTGAAATTAATTAAATAGAATCTGTATGTCCGCAATCACCCATATAAAGTATTTTCTTCTCCCTTTAGTCCCGATAGCTATCGGGAGGGGTCAAAAAGAAAATACAGAAAATTCCATTATTTACCCTTAACCCTAAAGGGAATAACGGAATTTTCTATAATTTAAAAGATTACTTGAGTGATTGCGGACATACATAAAATAGAATAACCGAAACGCAAAAAAAGGAGAGTTCTCCTTTTTATTTTCAATTATGATTTCAATTTTTTCTGAAACTTTAAAATACTTAAGACATTAAAACTCTATTGTGAACCTAAACTTAATAGCATACAGCATCTATATATTCATAACCACTATCATTATCATAAGGGTGGGGTCTATTTGTTATCATAACGGAAATGTCTTTGTAGCCAATCTTATTCCTGATGATAAGGCTTTCTGTTTACAAATTAACAATATGCTCTTAACTGGTTATTATCTGCTAAATATCGGATATGCAGTAATTACTTTATCAAACTGGTCAACAATCCATACGATGATTCAGATGATAGAGGCAATATCCAGTCATACGGCAACTATAATTTGTATCCTGGCCGGATTGCATTACCTAAATCTATTTTGGATTACAAAATTTATTAAAAGCAAAACATAAACATTGAACTCATTTGAAGTTTTTGTCTGGAAGTGAAAAAATGGGCTTTTGTGGTCTAATAAAGCCATTTTTAAGTAGCATAGCCATAGCTACGTTACGAAAAAAGGATGAAATTAGGACGCAACCCGCCTGCCGGACGACGGGCAGGAATGCGTTTTTGCAGCCCAGAATGAAAACTTCAAATGAGTTCATTAATATCAAATACATTATGGAAACTTCTAAAATCTTTATTGGATATATCATCTATCTACCCATTGCGATTATTTTAACATATTTTGTTTCAAGAACGCTATTCAAAAACGGGAAAACTTTTATGATCGAAATTTTTAAAGGAAAAGAGGATATTGCCCTGGCAACTAATCGATTGTTTGAAGTTGGTTTTTATCTATTAAACATTGGGTGGGCTCTTTTGATTCTAAAAATTGAGTCTTATCAATTTCAAAATACATATCAAAACCTTGTAGAAATTTTAAGCTTCAAAATTGGTGGATTTTCGATATATCTCGGGGTCATGTTGTTTTTAAATCTGTTGCTATTCTTTAGAGGAAGAAAAAGAGCAAATCGTAAATCGACTGTAACTACCCAGGCAATCAAATCTCAAGGCCCACAAGTTCGATTGTAAAACATTTTAGCTATCATTATTATTATACTCAAAATATCAAGACATGAGCACATTTACCGTATTACAAAAGTTACAACTTAGAAAATCTGCTACAAAAGAAAAAATCATTCAATTCTATGATGAAGCTACTGAAGATTACGAATTCTGGAGCAAGGATTTCAATATGCATTTTGGGTATTATATTCCTTTTAAAACCAACTTGTTTAAAAGGGATTCAATGCTTAACGAAATGAATCAACAGATTTTTGATCGTTTAAACATACCTAAAAAAAACTCTCTGGTAGCAGATCTGGGTTGTGGGATTGGAGGAACTATGCGTTACGGATTGAGAAAATACCCTCTGCTGCATATCATTGGGGTGACCCTATCCCCTTTTCAGGTCAAAGAAGGAAACAAAAGGTTACAAGGTATCAATGGATTGATTTCGGAAGAAAATTATTGTGATACCTCATTCAAATCCAATAGCGTTTCCGGAGCTTATGCTATTGAAAGCTTTTGTCACTCGGGACATAGTACAAAAGCGTTGCAAGAAGCTTATAGAATTTTGAAACCCAACTCCAGATTGGTTATCGCTGATGCCTTTCTAAAAAAAGACGCAAATCAATTATGTGTGGGGAGTAATTATTGTTACGAACAACTTTGCAAAGGATGGAGTCTTGAAGACCTGGGAAATATTAACGAGGTCAAAAACACTTTAAAACAAATAGGTTTTAAGAATATTAGCATCGAGGATGTTTCATTTAGAGTGGCACCTTCTGTTTTGCACGTACCTTTTGCAATTACCGGATTCATTCTAAAAAAATTGTTCAGAAAAGAATCTTTAAAACCACAAAGCTGGAAAAACCTAAAAGGATCTTTGTTTGCACTACTCTCGGGATTACATATGAAAAGCTTTGGATATTACCTAATTACAGCCGAAAAATAAACTAAGCTTATTGGTTTTATATGAAAATATTAAAAATGTAAGGTTCCAAAAATAATCGCTACTTAACTATTCATTAGTTAAAGCATATATAAGATTCAACTTTTTATCCTATTTTTGGTGAACTCAACAATAGAAATAACCATGTCGACAAACACCATAGACCCCAATTCATGGGTGGATAAATACAGTGATTATCTTTTTAACTATACTATTGTAAGAGTTGATGACAAAGAAATTGCGCAAGATCTTGTACAGGAAACCTTTTTTGCCGGCCTCAAGTCGATGAAAAATTTTAAAGGTGAAGCTAGTGAGCGTACTTGGCTTATTTCAATTCTGAAAAGAAAAATTATTGATCACTACCGTAAAATTAACAGTAACAAGGGTAAGGCAGAGGTTAGGATAAACTATACTACCGATTCTGAAACCGAAGGAGACTGGCTTGAAGAAAAGGTAGCCGATCCTTTTGATGGCAATGCCGAAAGTGATATTGAAAATGAAGAGCTGGGATTGGCAATACACAATTGTTTGGGGAAATTACCCGAAAAACAAGCACAGGTCTTTAAGATGAAAACAATACAAGGTTTCGACACTGAAGCCATTTGTAATGAATTTGATATTACTGCGTCTAACCTATGGGTTATTATCCACAGAGCACGTACAGCAATGGCTGAGTGTTTAGAAAAAAATTGGTTTTAACAAACATGAGTAAAGGAAAAGGAATTTTTGTAAGTTGTTCTGATGCGAATCACTTTTGTGATAAGAATCAATATAAAGAAGCTACTTTTTGGGAAAAAGTAAAACTGAATATACATTTGATATATTGTAGAGCCTGTAGAAAATATTCTTCAAAGAATACCAAATTAACCAAATTGGTTAAAGACCCTAAAGTCATTAACATTAATGAATATGATAAAAATATTATGAAAGAGCGACTAAAACAAAAAATGAACGAGTCGTAATTGGATTTCTTAAAAAAGTATAAAACCTCAAAATAAAACCCCCTGATTATTGTAATGAAAACTACGAATAAGTTACTTGTGTCCTGCGAAGAAGCAAAACATATCTGTGATAAAAATCAGTATGGAGAAGCTTCTTTTATAGAAATTGTCAAGCTTAATATTCGTTTGGTGTATTGCAAGGTTACACGTGCTTATTCTAAAAGAAATACCAAGCTTACCAAAACGATTAATAAATCAAATATCCAAACGATCGACCAGCCTGAGAAAGAAATAATGAAAAAGAAGTTGCAAAAAGAGTTAAGCAAATAGATACTGTAATATCAATATACTCCCCAACCATATCATAGGAACACTCTCTACCAAAAAAGAACAATAATATTCTGATTGTTTTTTTTCTGTGCCCCATAAAAAAAGTAAGCTGATCGTTGTTACCAATATTGTGCTCAAAATCTCTATAGAGGATAAAGATCCGTTTTTCACTACAGTGAGCAACAAAAAAACAACCAACAGAACACTCCCAAAAACCTTGGTTCTTGTTACTCCTATTTTCTGCGGAACAGTTTCTAACTCAACTTCATCATATTGAAGATCCCTTATTTCAAAAGGTAACATCATCACTATGATAAATAAAAAACGCTGCAGTACCTCTATAAAAAAATTAAAATCAAAATTTTCTCCAATATATACTACAGGAATCAACACAGTAGTGCCTGCCCACAGTAGTCCGATAATAAAAATTTTTATCCCGGCAACACTTCTTAGATTTTTATTATTTGGAAAAACAGGCACTATATAAAGTATGGTGAGTGCCACGAGTGGAGTCATATACAAAAGGGTTTTTACCGGAAGTTTACTCCCCAAATAGACAAATAATACCGCACTTAGAATAGTCAACACACGAATTTCTCTCATCGATTTGGTCAATCTTTTATGATAGAGTTTTGAGACTTTGGAGTATTTTACAAAATTATAAGCAGTAACAGATCCTAAAAAACTAAACAAAAGAAAGGTATACTGATCTGAAATTCCATATTTTATAAAAGTTACCTGCACCAGGCAAGCACTTGCCAACGCAACATGAATACTACTATTTATATAAAATCTGAATATATTCTCGAGGGATTTCACAATGTAAATTTAGGGCAATCTGTTAATAAGACCCGAAATTGGTTAAAAACTTGATACTTTAAGGTTAATTAATTGTGAAATTTTTAGCAATTAAATATGTATTTTTGCGGCTCAATTTCAACTGTTTTTCGCTATGAAAACCGACTCTTTTAAACTGCGTCACATAGGTCCATCAGAAAAAGATCTAGGCAGTATGCTGAATACAATAAAAGTAGAATCCATCGATCAACTCATCACCGAAACTGTTCCAGATGATATTCTTCTTAAAAAACCGCTAAATCTTGCTGCTGCAATGAGTGAGCAAGAATATTCGGCACATATACAAAGATTATCTGCAAAAAATAAAGTATTTAAAACATATATAGGCCTGGGGTATCACGAAGCCTGTATGCCAGCAGTGATACAACGCAACATTCTGGAGAATCCGGGTTGGTATACCGCCTACACTCCGTACCAGGCAGAAATTGCACAAGGCAGACTGGAAGCCTTGTTGAATTATCAAACCATGATCTGTGATCTTACCGGTATGGAACTCGCAAACGCATCATTATTGGATGAAAGTACTGCAGCTGCCGAAGCAATGACCATGTTATTTGCAATTCGATCCAGAGATCAGAAAAAAAACAATGTAAATAAGTTTTTTGTTTCCGAAGAAATTTTACCACAAACACTATCACTATTAAAAACACGGGCAATTCCTCTGGATATCGAATTGGTAGTAGGAGATCATCAACAATTTGATTTTTCGACTGAGTTTTATGGTGCTATTTTGCAATATCCAGGCAAATCCGGACAAGTATACGATTATGCTGATTTTGTAGAAAAAGCTCATCAATCGGAAATCAAAGTCGCAGTTGCTGCAGATATTTTAAGTTTAGTAGCATTAAAATCACCCGGAAGCTTTGATGCCGACGTGGTGGTGGGTACAACACAGCGTTTCGGGATCCCATTGGGATATGGAGGCCCTCATGCAGCATATTTTGCCACAAGAGAACTGTATAAAAGAAATATTCCGGGAAGAATCATAGGAGTTACCCAGGATACAAACGGTAACCGGGCACTGCGTATGGCGCTGCAAACCCGTGAACAACATATCAAGCGTGATAAAGCAACCTCAAATATTTGTACAGCCCAGGTACTTCTGGCGGTTATGGCCGGAATGTATGCGGTATATCACGGCCCGGAAGGCTTACAATATATTGCATCAAAAGTTAATGCTTCGGCAGCAAAATTGAGCGATGCACTAGAAAAATTAGGTTTCAAACAATTGAATACCGTATTTTTTGATACTATTCGCATAAAAGCGGAATCAACCAAAATAAAGGAAGTTGCAGAAGCACACGATGTGAATTTCTATTATCCGGATTCAGAAACAGTTTCAATTTCTTTACATGAAACAACAGCAGCTGAAGATTTAAATACTATTATTTCAATCTTTGCAAAAGTAGCCGGGAAAGAAGCTTTTCAGATCAAAAAAGTTGAGCATTCAAGTAACATAGATACTACGGTAAAACGAAATACAGAATTTTTAACAAATGAAGTATTTAACACGTATCACTCTGAAACTGAATTGATGCGCTATATCAAAAAGCTGGAGCGCAGGGACCTTTCTTTAAATCACTCTATGATCCCTTTGGGGTCGTGTACTATGAAATTAAATGCTGCTTCAGAGATGCTTCCGCTCAGTGATCCACAATGGGGAAACATACATCCTTTTGCTCCGATAGAGCAGGCACAGGGATATCAGGAAATTCTTCATAAATTAGAAGAGCAACTTACTGAAATTACCGGTTTCGCAGCTACATCACTGCAGCCCAATTCTGGTGCACAAGGAGAATTTGCCGGACTCATGGTCATACGGGCATATCACGAATCAAGAGGAGATCATCATCGCAATATTTGTTTGATACCGTCTTCTGCGCATGGTACCAATCCCGCATCTGCAGTAATGGCAGGTATGAAAGTAGTTGTTACCAAAGCCACCGAAGAAGGAAACATCGATGTCGATGACTTAAGAGAAAAAGCGATTACCTATAAAGATAATCTTGCCGCTTTGATGGTTACCTACCCATCTACCCATGGAGTATATGAATCTGCTATTAAAGAAATTACCAAAGTTATCCATGACAATGGCGGACAGGTATATATGGACGGAGCCAATATGAATGCCCAGGTTGGTTTAACCAATCCCGGAGCTATAGGGGCAGACGTATGTCACCTCAATTTACATAAAACTTTTGCGATACCACATGGTGGTGGTGGCCCGGGCGTTGGTCCTATATGTGTGGCAAAACAATTGGTGCCTTTTTTACCTGGAAATCCAATTATAGCTACCGGAGGAGATAAAGCGATTACGGCTATTTCTGCAGCTCCCTGGGGATCTGCTTTAGCATGCTTGATCTCTTATGGATATATCACCATGCTTGGAGCAGATGGATTGAAAAAAGCTACCGAATATGCAATCCTGAATGCTAACTATATCAAAGAACGTTTAGACGGACATTACAGTGTATTATATGTAGGCGAAAAAGGAAGAGCAGCACACGAAATGATCATTGACTGCAGACCATTTAAAGCACATGGTATAGAAGTAACAGATATCGCAAAACGATTAATGGATTATGGCTTTCATGCACCTACGGTTTCCTTTCCGGTTGCTGGAACCATTATGATCGAGCCAACAGAAAGCGAAGGCAAATCAGAATTGGATCGTTTTTGTGATGCCCTGATCTCTATAAGACAAGAAATTGCAGAGTCTAGCGTAGAAAATCCTAATAACGTAATGAAAAATGCCCCGCATACACTGGCCATGCTTACAGCAGATACCTGGGATTTTCCATACTCCAGAGAGCAAGCAGCTTATCCGCTACCCTATATTGCCGAAAATAAATTTTGGCCATCTGTGCGCCGAGTAGATGATGCATACGGAGATAGAAACCTAATTTGCACTTGTGCCCCCATTGAAGAATATATGGAAGCTGAAGCTTAAAATTTAATTATAAAAAGCGTTTTGTGAAGAGGCTAAATTTTTTGGTTTTTAACTAGGATTCAGCCTCTTTTCAATTAAAATACACCTTTGTGAAAGACATCACTTCAAGAAAAGATATAGAGTTTTTAATGCATACTTTTTATAGAGACGCATTCAAGAATCCTATCATTGGTGAATTCTTTACAAAGGTTGCAAAAATAGACCTGGAAGAGCACATCCCACAGATCACAGATTTTTGGGAACTACAATTGTTCAGAAAAGGAGGATATAAAAAAAATGTTTTGCAAATTCATAAAAACTTAAGTGACAAACGACATTTAGAAAAAACTCATTTTGAAACCTGGTTATCCTTATTTCATGCTACTGTCGATAATAATTTCAAAGGAGAAAAAGCCGATCTGATCAAAACAAGAGCTTTATCTATTGCTACGGTAATGCAGTTAAAAACTACATAGGTTCATCTTTCTTTGTCTTCAAATACCAAAAAATAAGGTTAGGCATCGTAATTGTATTATGCGCGCATAGCAACTCTATGATAGAATGTGTATCTTTGTTTCTTTAACTTATATTTAACACTGATGGGTATAAAGATTACGGGTACAGGGAGCTATATTCCTGATGAAATTGAGAAAAATGAGGACTTTGTTAATCATCAATTCCTTAATGGAGACGGAGCCCAAATCCAATATCCCACAGATGTTATAATAGATAAATTCAAAAAAATTACAGGTATTGAAGAGCGTAGATATGCTTCACCAGAGCAAAACGCTTCTGACCTCGCATTTCTTTCCGCAGAAAAAGCAATCACTAATGCTGGTATAGACCGCGAAACATTGGATTATATTATTGTAGCGCATAATTTTGGAGATGTAGATATAAACTCTGCTCAGGCAGATACTGTTCCCAGTCTTGCTTCGAGAGTAAAACACAAACTTGGAATACATAATCCATACTGCGTCGCGTATGATGTACTTTTTGGATGTCCTGGCTGGATAGAGGGAGTCATACAAGCACATGCCTTTATAAAAAGTAATATGGCAAAAAGGTGCCTGGTCATTGGTGCAGAGACCTTATCGCGTGTTATCGACAAACACGATAGGGATTCTATGATTTATTCTGATGGATCGGGAGCTGTTATACTTGAAAACACAGAAGAATCTGGAGGCGTCATTTCTTCGGTTAGTGCCTCTTATACATTTGAAGAAAGTAATTTTCTGTTCTTCGGAAAAACGTATAACAATACTGCTAGTGATAACAATAAGTATATCAAAATGTATGGTAGAAAAATCTACGAATTTGCTTTGAACAAGGTTCCACAGGCAATGAAAGCATGCCTTGATAAAACCGATTTTACTATCACCGATCTAAAGAAAATTCTTATCCACCAGGCCAATGAAAAAATGGACGAAGCCATAGTGAAAAGATTCTACGGTCTATATAACCAGGAAATTCCAGATGGGATTATGCCTATGAGCATTCAAAAACTAGGAAATAGTAGTGTCGCTACCATTCCAACTTTATTTGACTTAATTTTAAAAGGAAAAATTGAAAATCAAACTATTCAAAAAGGTGATATTCTGTTATTTGCCAGTGTAGGTGCAGGCATGAACATCAATGCACTTTTATACCAATTCTAGACGCTTCTGTAAAATTCTGCAAGATCAACAGACAGTAATTTATGTAATTGTCTATTTTTACATGCACAATTACTGATTTGACCATTATGTATGAAGGAACTTTTCCTCACAAACGATATCAAAAAACATTAGAATTCCTAAGGGCTCATACCCCAGCTCCTGCCACCATTCTTGATTTGGGAGTTAGGAATCCCTTTGTTGATTTTATGGAAAAAGAAGGATATACTGTATTCAATACTTCTGGTGAAGATCTGGATATACATACCGATACTGTAAAAACCAATGATGCCGAAATTGTAACGGCTTTCGAGATTTTTGAACATCTCCTTGCTCCTTTCAACGTGCTTAGAGATACCAAAGCAGATAAATTGGTAGCCTCAATACCCTTAAAACTATGGTTTTCTAAAGCCTATCGCAGCAAAACAGATCCCTGGGACCGACATTACCACGAATTTGAAGATTGGCAATTTGATTGGCTACTCGAAAAAGCCGGCTGGGAGATCAAAGCAAGAGATAAATGGATACATCCTGTTAAAAAATTTGGATTCAGGCCCTTGCTTAGGCTTTTTACTCCAAGATATTATATTGTATATGCCGAGAAACGAGTTGTAAGCGGGTAGTAGTATGCAGAGGGTAGAATTTTAAATCATGAGTTTAGATTATCTGCTTACTTTTGTTTATCAAGAGGATATCAAGTTGGATCCTGAAAACATACTGTTATAATTCTTAAATTTTTAACCTAAATTTATTTCCGTAACAATACTTTTAAAAACAATCTGTGCTAATTTCAGTGAGTTCTACATTAAAAACTAACTACTAACTACTATTGAAAATATACATCGTCATACCCGCCCACAACGAGGAGGCTTTTATTTCCAAAACCCTGGAATCTTTGGTATCTCAAACTTTGCTCCCAAAAAGGATAGTTGTAGTCAATGATAACTCCACCGATACTACAGAAAGTATCGTTTATAAATTTACTGAAAAATACAGTTTCATTTCACTGGTCTCTGCCAATTCTTCAGAAGAGCATATGCCAGGCAGCAAGGTAATTAATGCCTTTTATCGAGGTAATAAAACTCTGGATACCGATTACGATATCATTTGCAAGTTTGACGCAGATCTTATCTTCCCTCCCGATTATCTAGAAAAAATAACAGATCATTTTTACCGGGATCCAAGAATTGGAATGACCGGAGGGTTTTGTTACATTGAAAAAGACCGGAAATGGGTATTGGAAAATTTAACCAACAAGGATCACATTCGCGGAGCTTTAAAAGCATATCGCAAAGCTTGTTTTGACGATATTAATGGCCTCAAACCTGCTATGGGCTGGGATACGATCGATGAATTACTTGCGCAATATCATAATTGGAAAATTAAAACCGATTCATCGTTAATCGTTAAACATCTTAAACCTACGGGCAATGCATATAATCTTAAGGCCAAATATAAACAGGGCGAAGCATTCTATCGCATACGCTATGGCTTTTGGATTACATTAATAGCCTCACTTAAACTAGCATTTCTAAAAAAAAGACCTCGGCTGGTAACCGATTATGTAGCAGGATTTTTTAAAGCGAAAAGGAAGAATCGACCATTTCTCGTTTCGGAAGCTGAAGGAAAGTTTATCCGTAAGCTTCGCTGGAAAAAAATTAAAGGGAAACTACTCTAAATCTAATGCAAATAGTAGCATAGCATTATCTCAATAAAAAACAGACAGACTTGTCTGTTTTTAAAAATATTTTTATAGATTTGCACTGTGAAACATTCTTTGGTAAAACAACATATTATTGAAACAGCTTCTGATTTATTCTACAGAAAAGGGTATAATCTCACTGGGGTCAATGAAATTATAAAAGAAGCAGGTATTGCCAAAGCCACATTATACAATCATTTTGCTTCAAAAGAAGATATCTGTCTTGCGTATCTTAAATTCAGAAATGATACATTCATAAAAGATATAAAAGCCTTTGTTAATGATGCTCAAAAAGGAAAAGATCAATTATATGCATTGTTTCATTTTCTTGTAACATTTTTTGATCAAAAGGATTTTAATGGATGCTGGTGCCTTAATACGGTTGCTGAAATCCCAAATGAAAATGAAAAAATCAGAAAAGAGATCCAAAAACAAAAAGAAGAATTCATTCATTTTATTAAAGAACTGGTAGTATATAACTATAACCAAAATGAAGATTTAGAAAATAATCTATTAGCCAGAAAAATCTATCTGGTATATGAAAGCTCAATTTCTGAAAGTAAATTACATCAAAGTAAATGGCCTATCGAAGCCGGATTGTCGCTTTGTAAAAACATAGTAAGATAAAAAAATTTGCATAAACAAAGACAGACTTGTCTGTTCATTATCAACTCTTTTAAATCGTATTATCATGACTAAATTTAAAAACAAAACCGCCCTAATTATAGGCGGAACCAGCGGAATCGGTAAAGCTACCGTAAACACATTAATTGAAGAAGGTGCAACGGTACACGTAGTAGGAAGAAATATATCCAAAGTGCAGGATGCAGATACTATAGTCAAACATCAGGTAGATATTACAGATACTGCCAACGTAAATGAGTTGATAAATACCATTTCGGGATTGAATCGTTTAGATTATTTAGTAAATGCATCTGGTATTTTTGGACCGAAAGCATTTTTGGATCATACCGTAGCCGATTATGATGCTTATCAGAATCTTAATAGAGGTTTCTTCTTTATTACCCAATCTGCTGCAAAGAAAATGAAAGAGAACAATGGTGGATCTATTGTTAATGTGGGTTCGATGTGGGCAAAACAAGCCGTAAAAGCCACACCTTCTTCTGCATATTCTATGCAAAAAGCAGGGTTACACTCACTCACACAACATCTGGCCATGGAGTTGGCAGATCATAACATCAGGGTAAATGCGGTGTCTCCTGCAGTGGTAGAAACTCCTGTATATGACAGTGTTTTTGGTAGTGCAGAAGAAGCCAAAAAAGCCCTGGTAGGATTTAATGATTTTCATCCTATTGGAAGAAACGGCACACCTCAGGATATTGCAAATAGTATTGCGTTTCTGCTATCAGACCAAGCTTCCTGGGTAACTGGTGCTATTTGGGATATCGATGGTGGAGTAATTGCAGGTAGAAATTAACAACATTCTATACTCTTGGAAAATAGTTTTTTAAGTTATTAGAGTCTGTCTTCATCTACAATGAAGACAGACTCTAAGTAACAGATAAAATAAAGTATTCTATTCTTTGATAGTTTAAACTTAACTTATTTTAATACAAAAGACAATACATCGCCAGTTGCCCCATTGGGAAAAGTAATCCCCAGCAAAGCTGAAATCGTAGGCGCAATGTCGGTGATATGAGTTTTTTGAGTGGTACTGCCTTTTTGTATGCCCTGGCCAAAAAACAACAATGGTGCATGAGTGTCATATATCAAACCACTTCCATGTGTTGATCCGGTTGAGCCGTATGATATGGTAGCAGGATCCAGTACAAATATCACATCTCCACTTCTTTTTTGATTAAACCCTTTTTGTATTCTTGCTGCTATACCTGTATTATAATGAACCGTTTCTAATTGGCTTCTGGTAAATACCTTATCAATCTGAGCTTCCTGAAGCATAAAATGTGCTATGGTCTTCTGTAAGTCTTCAGATATAATCTTATTTTTTTTCAATGTTTCATAGTCAAAAAACACCTGATTATTGGATACATTTTCAATCAATCCTTCTACTTTAAATTCCTCTTTTACAAATGCCTTAACTTTTGCAGTAAATGCATCCCTCTCAAAATACCCTGCCGGAATGTTAACCGATTTCAAATAAGATGGCACATGTACTGCCCCGTGATCTGCAGTTAAAAACACGGTATACTGGTTCCTACCGACTTTTGCATCCAGCGTATTAAAAAAACGTTCCAGATCTTTATCCAATCGTAAATACGTATCCTGAATCTCTTTTGAATTCACTCCAAAATTATGGCCTACATAATCTGTACTGGAAAAACTAACGGTAAGAAAATCGGTTACCTCATCTGCTCCCAACTGCTCTCCTTCAATCGCCGCAATAGCAAAATCGGCAGTCAAACTATTTCCAAATGCAGAGCTTTTGATAATATCATACCCCAAATTTTGATCCTTTAACTTCGACAAATCGTAAGGAAAAGCAGCTGTTTCTTTTCCTTTATACCCTCCTTCAAAGGTATTTTGATCAGGACCACTTTCGGTATAGGTTTTAATATCATACAACGTATTCCATACCTTAAAATAGGATTCGGCTTTATCTGATGCATTAAATTCTTTGACCCAACCGGGTAATTCATTACAATAATAGGTACTGGTGATCCATTTCCCTTCATCCCTACCTCTAAACCAATAAGCTGCATTTGCCGTATGCCCTGCCGGAAGTATCGCACCACGATCTTTTATAGCAATCCCAATCGTTTTGCCTCGTAACTGTGTGTGCAACCTATTTTGATCTGCTACCGTAGTCGTCTTCATATGATGAGGAGACATTCGCTCTAACTCACTATCAGACCCAACTGCTTTCACTGAAGCATCACTGGCACAGTATACCATTTTTTTACCAAACTTATCATACCAGTTATTAGAAATAACCCCATGATTTTTGGGCGTAGTACCCGTGTATATCGAAGCATGCCCCGGCCCTGTATAGGTCGGAACATAATCAAAGTGATTGTTCTTGCAATTATATCCCTGATTGATCATGCGTTTAAATCCACCTTCTCCAAACCGATTGTAGAATCGTGTGATATAATCATACCTCATTTGGTCTACAACAATCCCAACCACCAATTTTGGTGAATGATTGATTTTTGACACTTCCTGAGATTTACACGGAATAGACAACACCATTAGTAATGTGATGAGGAATACTTTCTTTGTCATTACTTTTAAAATTTAGATAGTGAACTCATTTGAACTTTTCATTCTGGACTGCAAAAGTACTATTTGTACAAATGTAAAACTTTAATGGAAGGTTAAATGCTGTAGCTAATTTTTTTTCTATTTTAGCTTTTCTAATTATAAAGAATGTTTTATTTAGACGATATAGGTCGTTATGTTTTAATGCTGAAAGGAGTTTTTAGTCGAATGACCAAAGGCTCTGTCCTACGAAATCTGATATTTAAAGAAATAGATGATTTGATCATTGGTTCCCTGGGGATTACTGTATTTCTGGCATTCTTTATTGGAGCGGTTGTTGCAATCCAGACTGCATTAAACCTTACCAATCCGTTGATTCCTAAAAAACTTATTGCTTTTGCATCAAGACAGTCTGTAATTCTGGAATTTGCACCAACCTTTATTTCTGTGATTATGGCAGGTAAAGTGGGGTCGTTTATTACTTCCAGTATTGGTACGATGCGGGTAACAGAACAAATTGACGCACTGGAAGTGATGGGGATTAATTCTCTTAACTATTTGGTGTTTCCCAAGATTATTGCCATGCTTATGTATCCGTTTGTGATAGCCATTGCCATGTTTACCGGTATTTTTGGTGCATACATTGCCGGAGTATATGGAGGGTTTGTTTCCAGTTCAGATTTTTTGACCGGGTTACGAGAAGAATTTATACCATATCATCTGGTATATGCCTTTATCAAAACCTTTCTGTTTGCCTTTTTATTGGCAACCATACCCTCTTTTCATGGGTATTATATGAAAGGTGGTGCACTCGAAGTAGGTAAAGCCAGTACTTCTGCCTTTGTATGGACCACTGTGGTTATTATCATATCCAATTATGTACTCACTCAATTATTGCTAAGCTAATGATAGAAGTTACCGATTTACATAAGGGGTTTAACGGAGAAGAGATCCTAAAAGGAATTACTACTATATTTGACCGTGGTAAAACCAACCTTATTATTGGTACCAGTGGAAGTGGGAAGACCGTTTTCTTAAAGTGTTTGCTTGGGCTTTTTACACCCGAAAAAGGAGCTATCTGTTATGATGGTCTCACTTATTCTGAGCTCAACACAGAGCAGCAAAGAGACCTTAGAGAACAGATGGGGATGGTTTTTCAGGGGAGTGCTTTGTTTGATTCTATGACTGTAGAAGAGAATGTGATGTTTCCACTGATGATGTTTACCAAACAGAAGAAAGAAGAAATGCTGGAAAGGGTAAACGAAGTATTGGATCGGGTAAATCTTGAAAGTGCCAATAATAAACTTCCTTCAGAGATTAGTGGAGGGATGCAAAAGCGTGTTGCTATTGCCCGGGCTATAGTAACGAGACCCAAATACCTGTTTTGTGATGAACCCAACTCTGGACTTGATCCCAGAACGGCCATTGTAATCGATAATTTGATTAAAGAAATCACCGAAGAATATGATATTACTACTGTAATCAATACCCATGATATGAATTCGGTGATGGAAATAGGAGAAAAGATTATTTTCCTTAAAAATGGGTATTTAGAATGGGAAGGCGACAAAACCCAGATTTTCAAAACCGATAACCAGGCTGTAACAGAGTTTGTATACTCCTCAAACCTGTTTAAAAAAGTGCGGGATGCCCAGTTGAAGGGGTTGTAATCAATCAGTATTGTCTTTGGTTTTTCCAAACCATTTATTAAAAACCACACATGCCACCAGATCACCGGTTACATTTACGGTAGTTCTGAACATTCCCAAAATTCGATCAATACCAATGATCACAATCAAACCATCGGTTGGTATACCGGTGCTTTGCAGTACAGATGCCAAAATGACCACTCCCCCTCCTGGAATTGCCGGAGTACCAATAGAGGCCCCAACGATGGTAACTGTAATCAACAGTAAATTTAACAGCGATAACTCGATACCGTATACCTGAGCTATAAACAGTGCCGAAATGCATTGAAAAAGTGCCGTTCCATCCATATTGATAGAAGCCCCAACAGGAATGACAAAATCACTAATATTTGAGGAAACTCCCAACTGTTCATCTGCTGCTTTCATCGATAAGGGCATCACAGCAGCAGAACTGGCGGTAGAAAAGGCCAGTAATTGCGGTTCTCTGGCTGCTTTTAGAAAATGTACAGGATTTTTTCTTCCAACCACCACCAATATCACCATATAAAACACCAACAATAGGGCCAACCCCAAAAGCACCACTGCCATATAGTATGCAAGCCCCAGCAGTATCTCAACACCCAGGTGTGACAACAGGGCAGCAATAAGTCCAAAAACAGCAACAGGTACCAATAGCATTGCCCACGATACCACAATCATACATATTTTTTGAATGGCTTCAATCATTCTAATTATAGGTAGCGAAATGCTTTCTTCAAGTTGTGTAATGGCTACACCAATAATCATAGTAAAAATAACCACTCCCAACATTTCCCCCAATAAAATAGATTCTAAGGGGTTATCTGGAATAAGGTTTGAAATCGTTTCGGGTATATTTTGAAAATCGGGTAAAGATCCATTGGTTACTATCTTTTCTCCTTCAACACCTGGCAGTCCCCCCAGTTCATTTACCAGGACACCGGGTTTCATAAGTAAAGTTAAGACAGCTCCTATTATAATTGCAACGGCTGTTGTAAAAACAAAATAGATCAATAACCGCAATCCCATGGTTTTTAATTGCTGGGGATTATTACTTACGATCCCCGAAATGATAGAAGCAAAAATCAGGGGGATCATCACCATCTGCACCAATCGTAAAAAAATCTTACCCGGCAGATCTAACCAATTTGCCAACCAATTACTAAAAGACTCGGTAACCATGCCCAACGACGGGTTTAGTATAATACCCACACCAACTCCCAATAACAAGGCTATGATTACCTGCAGCCACAACTTGCCTTTGGTAAGTCGTCGTAAATGTGATGTTAATTCATTAAGTGATGTGATCTCGATCATGGTACCCAACTATCAAGTTATAGTGTGTGACGAACCTATCTAAAAATTATCAGGTAAACAAGCAAATGGTTGTTAATGGTTTTTTAATTAACACAAGGAAGCATACGAATGAAATAGGTTCAGGCTCCGCGAAGTTTACAACTTCGCGGTTGTTTATTTTACTTTTAATACTAGAATGCTTTTATTAAGTGTGAAGTTGCAAACTTCGCACAGCTGAATTTATAATCTTTTCAAAGGCCAGATTAGCGATACGATAAAGGTATTGCATTTAATTCTCTAAGTCGTTTAGCATTTTTAAGTGCTCGAATTGGCAATGCAATAAGCCCTACAAAACCCGATACTATAGCTTTTAGTATATAAAACACCAACAGCCCGGGTAAGGAAAATATCAAAAAGAACCCTTTAAAATTCGAACTAAAACTATTGAGTGCATGCCAACCCGGTATTATAGCCGCAAAAACACAAAATGTTATGAGCGCCCGTACTATTACATCATTTATCGTTTTGTCTGGTGGTATAGATTGCATGAGGAACACAAACATGGCTGAAGCTGGCACGATCCCTAACATCAGTGTCCAAAAAAATTCTTTTTTAATTTGTTTCTTTTCAAAATCTACATGTAATTTATTACAGGATATACAAAGAGGCACCTGATAAAAGTGAGCACAGTAATCACATAAACCTTTATTGCAATCACGACATTGCGCTACCGATATTTGATCTCCATGGTTATAACAATTCATTGATAGGAAATTTTAATTTGTACTTCACAAATAGATTATACGATGTCTTAAAAATATTAAACATTCTTTACTTTTTGTCGGGTTTTGTTATTAACTCATATTTATTGTTGGCGTTTTTCTCCAATATCGTAATAGAGCAGTTTTTAGGGTTTTTAAGCATTTCAAATTCTTCTACAGACCAGTGAAACCATCTCATTAAAAAAAGTCTAATGGTCATTCCATGCGATATAATGATACAATTTTGAGGAAAATCCTTTTTCTCAAAGTCTCTATGCAGCGTTCCAAAAAAATCGCTTACACGGTCATACACATCGGCTGCCGACTCTCCGTCGGGGATTCTATAATAAAAAACCCCATACGCATCGCGCTCTTTATCGATCCTGTCGCACTCGGCCAGATCTTTCAGATGTCCCCACTCCTGTTCGCGTATTCTAGGTTGCTCTTGCTTTGAAATCAACTCTTTGTCAAATGCTTTTGCAATATGTTCAAAGGTTTGCCGGGTTCTCCATAGCGGAGATACATAAAAAAAGCAAGATTCATCCTTCACAATTTCTTTTAATTGTTTTCCACAAGAACGTGCCTGTTCTTTACCCTTATCTGTAAGTGTTAATTTATAATCTGGAATATGCTCATACACTGCACGATCTATATTCCCCAATGACTCTCCGTGCCTGATTAAAATAATTCTTGATGGTTTCATTAATTATATAATAATTTGATGTTATTTATAAGGAGTTCTGAATTATACAAATTACTCTTCTGGTTGCGAAAGTTTACGCTCATCACTTATCTCACCTTCTATATTATAGTAGGCTACAATTTCTTCAATGAACCCCTTATTACTATAATGCCATTCACTCACTTCCAGCGTAAAATCTCCCTGAATGGCTGTATAACGTATACAGGCTCTGTTCTCGCTATAAAGTTCATCATGCAATTTGAAGCGATGACCCAAAAATTTGTCTTTGTTGGCCTCTACCAGATCGATGTACTGCTTTTTTCCATCAATGGTTCCATAGGGGCTCGTATGCCTGAAATTCTCTGAAATAGGTAACTCCAGAAAATCTCCTGTCTCCCATTTGGCAAACCATTCTTTTACTAATTTTTTTAATTCCATTTTTCTGTAGATGTTTTAAAAATGAACTCATTTGAACTTTTTGTTTTTAAGCGAAAATTTAAGGTTTCTGCCCGATAGTGTCGTTCAGGCGGTTTGTATCTATAGCTCCGCGAAGCCTGGTCTGTAATGAAGTTTACTCCTCCCTTTGCTGCTGTTCTTTAATAAATTCCTCTACCTCTTTTAACTTATCTAGCGGAATATCATTGAGCATCTTTGTCAACCTTACGGTTTGTTCGGGATCTTTGGCCCTGATAGCAAACAATGCATGTTTTTCATTATTTATATCCCCTGCAGCAGGATGCCATTCCAACAAATCATTGGGTGTACAATTTAGCAATTCACATAAGCGTTCTAAAGTATCCAGGCGCATAGTACGCATTTCACTTTTGGTAATTATAGTAGCCAATCGAGATGAAAACCCAGCTTCAGTTAAATAATTATAGGGTTTATCGATGCCACGAGATATCAAAATCTTTTTGAAATTGAATTGTAACATAATTATTTTGTTTATTCTTTAGGTAGTTCAACGAATTTATTAAAATTCCATAGCTTATACAATACTTCCTCCTTCTATTTTTAACTAGTTATCCGTCATTATTCAACAGTTATCCGTCATTATTCAACAGTTCGAAGTCATTATTCAACAGTTCGCAGTCATTATTCAACAGTTCGCAGTCATTATTCAACAGTTCGCAGTCATTATTCAACAGTTCGCAGTCATTGTCCAACAGATAGCAGTCATTATTCAATAGATAGCAGTCATTGTCCAACAGTTCGCAGTCATTATTCAACAGTTAGCAGTTATTTTTCAACAGATATTTGTTGTTTCTTCATAATTATTTATCAATGTTGAGAGTTCATTACTCTATGATCGCATCTTACTCCCCGGTCTTCCCTAAAAACACATTGATTTTGGGATTGATAGGGTTTCCTGAAGATCTCCTAAAAGACACTACCTGCCCAACATGATAGATCGCATCAGAGATCTGACCGTTGATCATATTCCAATACGGGAACTCACTTCTGTTTTCTTTAGATTGAAAAATCACTTTATAATTTGCTATATCTTTTTCTGATTTTCCGGAAAATAACGCACTTGCTTTTTTAAGGTTTAAGAGTGTATTCTTTCTTAATTCATCAAATGTAAGATCTGGTGTATCTGTTGGTCTTATGTTAGGAAGATTTTGTGGAGCATGTACTATAGCTTCTGATAATTCATAAAGGTGTTCGATCGTTTGCAGGGTAGTCCTTGCTTGTTTTGATGGAGAAAATTGTAAATCATTTTCGGTAAGCCCTTCGGTAGCCCAATAATAACGATATCCGAGTCCGTCTATAAATCTTGAAATCACATTTCCGGAAGTGTAGTTTTCGGGGTATTCGGGAATCTGTTCATAGGGTAATTGCATATCTTTTGTGTTTTGACTGAAACCACTTAGGGTAAAGCTAAATATTAGTAAGAAAAAGCGTATTCTATTCATCTGTGATCTATTATTTTAATGAAGTGATGTAAACTATGAACCCATCCTGCGCATTTATCTTTTAGATTCTAAAAATTTTATCAGTTTTTTCTGCCTGTAGTGACCGAACAACTCCCTAACCCACAACTTACTCCACATACAAGGTATCAACTTTCATCTCCTTGGTAATCCACTCACGCAGTGAATTTATTCTTATGATATTCAGGCTATCAGACACCTGAAATTTCCATTTGGGAAAGATTACTTGCACCGTATCTACTTTTAAGAAATTAGATCTTAACACTTCTCCATAACCCAGCTCGGCCAAATCGGGAAAGCGAATTTTTGCATCTTTAGAGATATTAAAATACGGTAACACCTCTACCGGCACCACCTTATTGGCTTCTCTTAGGTTCGTTTCCAGGCCGGCAATCTGGATTTTAAGATCTTCGATCTCATCCAACAATTTATCATTTTCTTTTTCGAGGCGATTTAATTCTACAATAGACCGATCGTAAGCTTTAGAGACCTGATCCAGCCCCCGGGCTTTGTTTCCGTTGATACTTAATTCAAAATCACTGATATAATCATACTTTTTGATTTCATTTTTAAGATCGCTCACAATAGCTTCGGGTATTTCACCATCAAAATATAGTTTAATGGTTTTCTCACTATAATTATAGAAATCTTTTCTCAGGTACAGGTTTTCATTACTGTTGATATCATTTTCAAGGAAAATTTTATAATCATGTTCTGCATTACTTTCATTTAGGGTTACATAAAATGTATAACTGGCAGGGATCATTACCAGGATTGCCAACAAAGAAGCAAATCTTGCTGTACGTTTTCTTTTTGCAGAATTTACATATCGCAACATGGGGAAACGCAACAATTTTGAGACAATAAAAGTAGACAATGCAATAAATGTGGCATTGATACTAAATAAGTACAGGGCTCCGAGAAAAAAGCCAGGTTCCCATACTGCAATACCGTAACCCACAGTGCACAAGGGCGGCATTAAAGCGGTGGCAATAGCTACTCCTGCAATGGCATTGGGCATTGTTCCTTTTTTGGATTTGGCAACAATTAATGCCAGGCCTCCAAAAACCGCAACTAATACATCGAGGATAGTAGGTGCTGTTCTGGATTCGAGTTCGGGGGTTAATTCTGTTAAAGGAGAAGCCCAAAAGTATAAGGTGGCAGCAAGAACACTTAATCCTACCATCACCCCCAAATTAACCAGGGATCGTCGCAAGGTATCTATATCATTAATCGCAATAGATAACCCTACCCCAACGATCGGGCCCATAAGTGGTGAAATTAACATGGCGCCGATAACCACTGCTGTAGAACTCACATTAAGCCCAATGGAAGCAACAAATACCGAAAAAATGAGAATCCAGGCATTATGCCCTTTAAAAGGGATATCATTCTTCACATCTTCAATGGTTTGGTCTTTATCGGTTTCAGACCTGATATTGAGCAGCTCTCTAAGAAATGTACTGATACTGGCAAAAAGACCTTTGGCATCTCTTTTTACCGATTCGGCAGACTCCTCCTGATGGGATGTGGGTGAGTTAGTATGTTCTTCCATAGGTTCTATCCGTATTGTTCTCCATAGGTTTCTTTAACTTTCTTAAGTACTTGTTTAATATCCTGTTCCTTATTTTTAGGATATATTAAAAGCACCTCTTCTTTATCTACAATGATATAATCCTGTAACCCATCTACGACTACGATCTTATCATTTGAAGTTCTTATCATATTTCCCGATGCATCTTGTGAGAGTACCCGGGCATGCACTACTGCATTTTGGTCGACTGTTTTGTCTAATTTATCATAAAGAGACCCCCAGGTACCCAGGTCATTCCAGTCAAATGTAGCCAAAAGCACATATACATTATCTGCTTTTTCCAAAATGGCATAATCTATAGATATATTCTCTGCCCCTGGATAATTTGCACAGATAAAATCGCTTTCCTTGTCTGTGTTATATACAGGAAGTCCTTTTTCAAACAAAGCGGTCATTTCTTTTTGAAACTTTGCAAAAGCTTTGACAATGCTGTTGGCGCTCCAGATAAAGATTCCTGCATTCCACAGATAGTTTCCTTCATCAAGGAATTTTTTTGCAGTTTGATAGTCTGGTTTTTCGGTAAATTGAGCTACTTTCTTTATAGCTTCTTCTTGAGCATCATATTGTACATATCCATACCCTGTATTAGGAAATGTGGGTTGAATCCCAAGGGTCATCAAAATATCTTTTTCTGAGCATGCCTTAAAACATTGCTCTAAATTTGTTATAAACGCATCTTCATCCTCTATCCAGTGATCACTGGGTGCTACCACCATAACAGCATCTGGATTTTCTTTTCTAATTTTTAAAGCTGCATACAAAATACAGGGGGCAGTATTGCGCATAGCCGGCTCTGTAACCACCTGTCGTTGTTGTGCTTCGGGTAATTGCTCCAGCACCAGATCGTTATAGCGTTCGTTGGTAAGGATATATATATTTTCGACAGGAATGATTTTCGACAAACGTGAAAAGGTGCGTTGGATCAACGTTTCTCCTGTTCCTAACATATCGTGAAATTGCTTTGGAAAATCTGTCGTACTTACCGGCCAAAATCGGGATCCTACTCCTCCGGCCATTAATATGGCGTAATAATTTTTGTTCATAATTAATTCAACAATTCGACTTCTGCGTTGGGGTTAAACAGGTACATTCTACCGGTACTTACTTCTACACATTCGTATCTTTTTACCCGCTTATTTCCTTTCTTAAAGATCTTTCCGTTATACAGTCTAAAAGTACTTCCAAAAGGCAGTTCAAAGATATAATTTTTATTATTGTCAGGGTCATATTGTTTTAGTGCCAACGACAACTTTTCATCGGTATCACTACTTGCCCTGGGATTTTTAAAATGGTTGGCAATAACGGGTAATAATTTGGGTGGAAAAACCTCTGGATGAATATAGGGTAACATTAATTGCTGAAAGGTCCTTTTCCATTCTATCCCGTGTGGTTTTATATAACGTCCGTGATTTTCAAAAGCGACCAGATGCGCTATTTCATGAATCAATGTAATCAAAAAACGATACTTATTAAGCGATGCGTTGACAGTAATCTGGTGTCTTCCATCGGGCATTTTGCGATAATCACCGTGTCGGGTAACTCGCTCGTTAACAATTTTGAGATGTACATTACATTGCACGATCAGATCAAATGCAGGTGCTACGGCTCGTTCGGGAATGTATCTGGCAAGAATTTCTTTCACCTGCCCAAAATACGAAATTAAGCGTATTGCATTTATCCTATTTCATCGTTTTTTCGTCTATTATTTTGAAACGATAAAAAATTGTAATTTAGGAGGATAAAATCGGTTAGATTTGTAAAATCTATAGAGTATATTATTTTTTCCTTACCTAATAAACTATTATGAAAACCATATCCAAATTCATCATACTATTTTTTTTCGGACAATTATTAACTTCATGTTTTACCTCAGAAAAAAATAAAAATGATACGATTGTTATTGAAAAAGATGTTGTTCCAATCGAAATTAATAATCAATATAGACTAAGTGTCCCTAAATATATGACAAAGGCTTATGATTTGAATGATGATGCTTCATTGCAATATCAAAACATATATAAAGAAACTTATATTGTAGTTATAGACGAGCCTAAGGATAACATGGTTGCTACTTTCAAAGAATCAGGAGAGTATAATGATGCGCTATCGGTAATAAAGAATTATAAGGATATTCAGCTCCAGATTTTGTCTGAATCTATAGATATAACCATGACATCGAACCCTAAATCTGCTCAAATTAATGGGCTGGATGCAGAATTTGCAGAATTTGATGGAAAAGTAGCAGGTATAGAATTTGGTATTTCTTATTTCCTTACATTCATCGAAGGTAAAGAAAATGTCTACATGATAATGGCCTGGACACTTAAAAACAGAAAGGAGAAGTATAAAAAAACATTTGAAATGGCAGCTCAGTCCTTTCGCCTAATTGATAGGCCTGTTATCGAAAAAGATGTTGTTCCAATCGAAATCAATAATCAATATAAGCTAAGTGTCCCTGAATATATGACAAAAGCCTATGATTTGAATAATGAGGCTTCGTTGCAATATCAAAACATCTATAAAGAAACCTATATTGTGGTCATAGACGAACCTAAAGATAATATGGTTGCTATTTATAAAGAATTAGGAGAGTATAATGATGCGCTATCGGTAGTAAAGAATTATAAGGATATCCAGCTTCAAAACTTGTCTGAATCTATAGATATAACCATGACATCGAACCCCAAATCTGCACAAATTAATGGGCTGGATGCAGAATTTGCAGAATTTGATGGAAAAATAGCAGGTATAAAATTTGATATTTCTTATTTCCTGACATTCATTGAAGGCAAAGAAAATATGTATATGATAATGGCCTGGACACTTAAAAACAGAAAGGAAAAATATAAAAAAACATTTGAGAAGGCATCCAAATCTTTTCGTTTAATTGATAACTAATTACCATTTCTTTCACCTGCCCGAAATACGAAATAAGATAGGATTCTTAAAGCATTATTTTATGTTATATTAAGACCTGACAGGTTTTTAAAACCTGTCAGGTCCGGATAAATATTTTACTTCCTTATCCATTTCAGATACACAAAAAGAGCCATCCCAATAAATAGCAAAGGCCAGATATAAAACAATGCTAGTGTACAAGTTTCTATAATCGACCATCCAAAGGAAAATCCGTCTTGTGCCTTATCCAAAAAACCAGGTTCATAATGCGGGGGCGCATCTTCGGGGATCACAGTTTCATACATATCCAATTGAATGGTGCTATAAGCCACTCGATTACTAAGGTAATTTAATCGCCCCTGTGCAGATTCGATCTCTTCCTGAAGTTTCCCCAATTTATCTTCTGCCATTAAGATATCTTTAACGGTTTTGACTCTGGTGCGCAATATGGTTTCATAGCGTTCTTTAATTTCGAACTTTGTTTTTAATCTCGAGGAGATATCTACATACTCCTCTGTTACATCTACTGTAGAGATATTTTTGTAATCTACAAATTCTGCCAGTTCACAAATACTGTCTAAAACCGTATCAAACTGGTTTTGTGGGATCCTGATCGTAAATCGGTTTTCTTTTGAATAGTTGGTGTTGGTAAAACGTTCATCAGAAATATAACCGTTGTATCTGGCCGCTATTTTTTTTGCAAGATGCGTAGCTTCTTCTACATGACTCACTTTCATGCGGCAATTGGCATTTTTAATGATCTTAAGATGGGTATCGATATTGTCTTTTTTGATCTCAAATTCACTTTTGTCAAATCCGTCTACCCCATCAGATTCAACCTCATCAGATGGATACGTATTCAACGCAGGGGTTTCCCCTGTTTCTTCGAGAACAATGCTTTCTGTAGGCTGATCAATTTTTTCGCCAGCTTTTGAGCAGGAAAAGCTAATCATAAATATTCCTGCCAGTACTATCATCTTTGTCCAATAAAATTTATTCGTTTTCATTTTTATATTTTTATCTTGTTAAACTGAAAACAAACTTACTGGAAGAACGATATGATCTATTGTAACATCCTTGTAAAACAGTTGTAAATTGTTTTACAAATCTTAAATAGCTTATTATCAAAAACATATAATTATTAAGCCTGAAGACAAAATACTATTCGATCTCCTTAAAAAAGCTGTTGCACAGCAATTTCTAAAAGGCAATACAGCCTCTGGCATAGACATTTCCGACTGGAAAGGACAGGATATCACCCTGTTTCAGGAGGATTTGCAAAAACAGGTAAAGGCGAGTATTAGTGAGAAGTCTTTTTATAGCTACTTTAAAAATGCTACAGAAAAATTGCCTCGTGTAGATATTCTAAATATACTTTCACAATATTGCGGCTATACGCACTGGAATGATTTTAAGAACAATCACTCTGCATCACCACACCTCAAAAGAACAACTCAAATACCTAGATGGTTTTGGGTTGTAATCATTGGTTTTGGGTTACTTACTACTGTATATTTTATGATCCCTATAAAAAATACCTTTAGCTTTTGTTTTATTGATCAGGACAGAAACCAGCCGATCACCAGAATCCCCGTAGATATTATTATTCTTAATAACCGTGAATCTCCTTTTTATACAAAAAGCGATAGCCTGGGATGTTTTATCTGGAAAACAAAAGATGATTATATTCATTTTGTAGTGCAATCACCATATCACAAAACAGATACTATATATAGGATCGCACCTTCTGAAACCCAAGAGCACTTAAAAATCCAAACCGATGACTATGCACTAATGCTTCATTATTATGCCAATGGAAAGGTTGAAGACTGGAAGAACAGAAGAAATGAGTTATCCCAGATGATTGCAGATGATGCTACTATTTTTCAGGTATTACCGCACGGACTAGGGATCGAAATATATACAAAAAACGAATTTATTAACAAGTTAACAACTCCTACACAGAGCTTAAAAAATATCGAGATTATCGAATCCCGAAGGTTAAACAGACAAATTGTTAAACTAAAATTCAGGGTGAAATCATGAAAAAAAAGTTTGTATATATCATATCACTTATAATACTTGCCGGTTGCGCCAATAAGGCATCCAAAGAATTAGACATAGAAGCTTCAGAAGCTCCTGAAATGGCAATAGATGATGCCATTATTTCTGAAGAAGATGCATATACAATGTTGATTACTCAGAAACTACAGGAGTATCTTGATAAAAAAGCTTTGGCCGAAATACATCCGGGTTTTGATGTGACGACCGATCAGGATGGACTGTTATCTGATAAAGCAGGAACCGAAATCAGGGAAATTAAGTTTATAGAGCCTTTCAAAATCATTTCAGACTCTGTTAAAACCGTAAAAACGGCAGTTGTTCTAGACTCAAAAATTGATACCTTGATCACTCATATCAAAACTTCAGAGACAGAGATCGACGGGGAAAAATTAAAAACTACAAATATCTCTTTCGAGCTATTTAAAAAGCCGGAAAAACCATCTGCCAGGAAACCCAATCTACAACAAAGCAACTAGTTTACATAACCAAACGCAGTTCAAAAAACTGGTGTTAAAAACTAAAAAAGTGATAAGAAATATATTTTAGTAAATTGCAACTCCTAATAAACGTTGAATTTACGTTTAAAAACAATTTCTATGAGTAATCACAAATCATATCGCAGCGCTTTTATCACAATTACCACTTTATTTTTTTTATGGGGATTTATTACCGTATTGGTAGATTCATTGATTCCCAGATTGCGCGATGTATTTGAACTTTCTTATTTTGAAGCAGGCCTGGTACAATTTGCTTTTTTTACAGCTTATTTTGTGTTATCTGTTCCTGCTGGATTTATTCTATCCAAAATTGGGTATAAGAAAGGGATCATCTTAGGATTAACCATTATGGCTATTGGGTGTTTATTATTCTACCCTGCTTCTTCATACCGTATTTTTGGCATTTTCTTATTAGGATATTTCACCCTTGCCGGAGGAATGACAATTCTGCAAGTAGCTGCCAATCCTTATGTAGCGTTACTGGGGAGTGAAGAAGGTGCTGCCAGCCGCCTTAATCTATCCCAGGCCTTTAATTCTCTGGGAACAGCCATAGCACCCTTAATTGGTGCCATGTTTTTATTGAGTGACACTATAAAATCTTCTGAAGAAATAGCCGCTCTTAGCAAAGCAGAAAAAGAGGCTTATTATATTTCTGAAGCCGGAACTGTGCAAACTCCTTTTATTGCTATTGCGGGATTCATACTCATACTGGTGGTAGTATTTAGGTTTATCAACCTCCCGAAACTAATGCAGCAAAGCCCAAAAGACGGTTACGGAAAATTATTGCGAAACAAAATGATGCTCATGGGTGCTTTGGGAATTTTTGTCTATGTTGGAGCAGAAGTAGCCATTGGCAGTTACCTGGTCAATTACTTTATAGATATGAATATTGTAGAAGTGATCAAAAACTCTTCTGTTATGCGGTATATTGCAGAGGTATTGCTAAATTCTGATCTTAGTACATTGGATGGCAAGGCTATTGTTGGGGCTTTTGTATTATTTTATTGGTCTGGTGCAATGGTGGGAAGGTTTATTGGTGCTTACCTTACCAAAATACTTTCTCCCGGAAAAGTATTAAGCACTTTTGCCGGTTTGGCCATCACCATGATATTGATTTCTATGAACACCCAGGGATTGGTAGCTATGTGGTCGATATTGGCTGTAGGGTTATTTAATTCTATTATGTTTCCTACCATATTTACCTTGGCTTTGGATGGGCTTGATGATCTAAAACCTCAGGCATCGGGATTATTATGTACTGCCATTGTTGGTGGAGCAGTGATCCCGCCAATGTATGGTTTTTTAACCGATAATATTGGGTTTAAACTTGCTTTATTATTGGTGATCTTATGTTATGGATATATTTTATTTTATGGATGGGTCAAAAACAAAAAGCATAGTACGGTGAAAGGGTAATATCAAGGGGTACTGCTTGAAACCTGAAGCACTTTTCCATTATAAAATGTATTCCCTGTAAGAGAGAAATCTTTGATATAGGAAGCCATTTCTATTGCTGTTAATGGGGCTTGATAGCCGGGAAAAGCTTCTTCCAGCATTTCGGTCTGCACGGCGCCCAATGCTAAAACATTAAAAGCAATACCACTTTCTTTATATTCTTCTGCAAGCAATTCACTAAGAGTGATTACTGCTCCTTTACTAGAGCTGTAAGCTGCCAACCCCGGAAATTTTAAACTTCCCTGAATCCCTCCCATACTACTAATGGTTACTACATGGCTTCCGGGTTTCATGAAAGGCAGGACCAGTCGTATAATTTCGGCTACGCCAAAAACATTTACTTTATACACTTCTTCAAAATCATGAGTCGAAATTTCACCAAAAGGCTTATTCAATAATTTGCCGGCATTATTAATCAATATATCTACCTGCTTCCATTCTTTTGAAATATACGTTATCATTTGCTCTAAATCACCTGATTTACATATGTCAAAAGAAAATGTATGTATATTTTTGTGATTAAGAGTAGCGATAGGTTTTTCGTTTCGAGATAATGCCAGCACCTGATGCCCTTCTTCTGCAAACAATTGTGCGAGTTTGAAACCAATACCTCTGCTCGATCCTGTGATAATGATGTTTTTCATGTTTGTATAAGAGGCCTGATAGGTTTTAGAAACCTATCAGGTCTGGAAACAGCTAGTTTAATTTTATTTCTTTTGTTGGAGTATTTGTCATTTTTGCAATTGCGGGAGCACAATGGTTAATAAGTGTTGCCATAAACTCAAAATTCATTTCAGCAACCTCATCATCTACATGATGGTAATAGTCATAGTTTGTAAAATCGAAGGTAGAAATGGTTTGACAAGGCACATTGAATTGCTCATAAAACGGATAATTATCACTTCTTCTAAATAAATCAAATTCTTTTGCCTTAGGCAAGTACCCGATCAATTTGGCATCTACATATTCATTGATCTTATTTGCCATATTGGAAAACTCATATCCTGTAAGATAGGCTTTATAAGATGCATCATTGAGCGGCACTCCGATCATTTCAAAATTCACCATGGCATATAGATCCATATTTTTTTCTTTTAACACCTTTGCCAGATGTGCCGATCCCAGCAAGCCTCTTTCTTCGGCGCCAAATAATACAAAAAGTATGCTTCTTTTGTTACTTTTTGATTTGGAAAATTGTTTTGCCAAAGAAATTACCGCTGTACTTCCGGCTGCATTATCATTGGCGCCATTGGCAATGATATCATCCCCGACCATAGTTGCTGTACCAATATGGTCTATATGTGCTCCGATAATTATAAATTCATTTTCCAGGGATGTATCGGTACCTTTAAGATATCCTACAATATTATAGGTCTCCACTCCTTTTGCATCAAAAGTATTTCGATAGGTTTCAAAATAGGGGGCTATTCCGTATTCTTTAAATTCTTTTTCGACAAATTGTGCTGCTTTTTCAAGGCCTTCACTTCCTGTATCGCGACCATTGAGTTCATCACTAGCCAGAAAATTCATGATCGCCTCAACCTCTGAAGCTTTGGTTTTTTCTAAAACGATTATTTTTTCTTTCTCATCCTGCTGCTGAGCATTATTTGATTGCTTACAATTAACAAATACTATAGAAATAAGGGCAATAATGAAGCTTTTTTGCATAAGAAAATATTTTAATGTTCTAGCTAAAGATAAAAAAATTTAAATCACTTCAAAAAATCCTGCTTCAATGAAAGCAGGATTCATTTATAAATATATTGATCTCTTGAGATTATGCCAGCATGGTTACTGGATTTTCAAGATATTGTCTTAATGTCTGTAAAAATTGAGCTCCTGTCGCACCATCTACCGTTCTGTGGTCACAGGCCAGGGTCACCTTCATGGTATTACCTACCACAATCTGTCCATCCTTAACTACGGGTTTTTCGACAATGGCTCCTACAGATAATATCGCAGAATTAGGCTGATTGATAATCGAAGTAAACTCCTGGATACCAAACATTCCTAGATTTGAGACTGTAAATGTACTACCGCTCATTTCTTGAAGAGTTAGTTTTTTATTTCTTGCTTTACCTGCTAAATCCTTAACATTAGCTCCAATTTGAGTAAGAGACATCTGATCTGTAAATGGCAATACCGGAACTAATAACCCATCTGGCACTGCTACCGCAACGCCAATATTAATGTGCCTGGCATAATTTGTAGTGGCATCTGTCCATTGTGTATTTACCTGAGGATGCTTGCGTAAGGCCATTGCACAGGCTTTTACCACCATATCATTAAAAGATACTTTGGTATCTGGTAATTCATTTATGTTCTTGCGTGAAGCCATGGCATTTTGCATATTCACTTCAATAGTAAGATAATAATGAGGAGCTGTGAATTTAGATGCCGAAAGGCTTTTAGCGATTGCTTTTCGCATTTGTGAATTTTTCACTTCTTCAAAACTTACCTCTCCCGCCGGAACAAATGCCTGAACTGAAGGGGGTGCTGTTGCTGCAGTTTCTTCAACCTGAGTGGAAGTGGTTGTAATGGTTGCCGCAGGAGTAAATGACTCTACATCTTTTTTTATGATACGTCCATTCTCACCGGTTCCTTTTACCTGGGAAAGATCAATACCTTTATCTGCTGCTATTTTCTTTGCCAATGGCGAAGCAAATATTCTTTTGCCAGTATTGGTTGTTATAGCAACTTCGGTTTTTACCTCGGTTTTTGTTTCTGTTACAGCTGCATTTTTTGTTACTGATGCAGCAGTTTTAACACCATTTTTGATTCCTGAAATATCTGTTCCAGCCGGGCCAATAATAGCCAGCAAGACATCTACGGGAGCCGTTTGCCCCTCTTCTATGCCAATATGCAATAAGGTTCCGTCGTAGAAGGATTCAAACTCCATCGTTGCCTTATCTGTTTCTATTTCGGCCAAAATATCGCCTTCTTCAACAGTGTCTCCTACTCTTTTAAGCCAGGTAGCTACCGTACCTTCTTCCATGGTATCACTAAGGCGGGGCATCGTTATCACTTCAACACCTTCAGGAATTGAGGCTGTTTCAGTTGCTCCCGAGGTTGGAGCTGGTGTTTCTGCATTGTCTTCTTTAGGCTTTTCTTCCGCAGGAGCGGCACTGCCATTTAGCAAATCTGAAATATCTTCGCCTTCTTCACCAATAATAGCCAGCAATCGATCTACAGGAGCCGTTTCTCCTTCTTCAATACCAATATGAAGTAAGGTTCCTTCATAGAAAGATTCAAACTCCATCGTAGCTTTATCGGTTTCTATTTCTGCAAGGATATCGCCTTCGCTTATTTTATCTCCTTTTTTAACAAGCCACTTCGCAACCACTCCTTCTTCCATCGTGTCGCTCAATCGCGGCATATTAATTACTATAGCCATAATCTATTGTGGTTTATGTGATAAAAATGGGTAGTTATCTTGCTCATATACAACATCATACATCACATTCTTTTCAGGATATGGTGATTCTTCAGCAAATTTCTCACATGCTGCTACCCTCTCTTTTACTCTTTTGTCTATTTCTGTAATTTCATCATCGGTAGCATATTTCTTCTCCTTAATGATATCCAAAACCTGAGTAATGGGGTCTATCTTTTGATATTCTGCGACCTCTTCTTTTGTGCGATACTTTTGAGCGTCACTCATAGAATGCCCTCTGTAACGATATGTTTTTAATTCTAAGAAAGTTGGCCCGCCACCTGTTCTAGCTCTGGTGATTGCTTCATCCATTGCTTCAGCAACTTTTACCGGATTCATAGCATCTACAGGCCCACAAGGCATTTCATATCCTAATCCCAGTTTCCAGATATCGGTATGACTTGCTGTTCTTTCAACCGAAGTACCCATAGCGTATCCGTTGTTTTCTACGCAAAATACAACAGGAAGGTTCCAAAGCATTGCTAAGTTAAAGGTTTCGTGCAGGGACCCTTGTCGAGTCGCCCCATCTCCCATAAAAGTCAATGTAACCGAGTCTCTTTTATAATACTTATCGGCAAATGCCAATCCAGCACCTAATGGGATTTGTCCTCCTACAATACCATGACCTCCATAAAACCGATGCTCTTTAGAGAAGATATGCATTGATCCCCCCAGGCCTTGGGAAGTACCAGTACCTTTACCAAATAACTCTGCCATCACCCTTTTTGGGTCTACCCCCATACCAATGGGTTGCACGTGATTACGATATGCCGTGATCATACGGTCTTTGGTAAGATCCATCGCATGCAAAGCTCCTGCAAGTATAGCTTCCTGACCATTATATAAGTGTAAAAAACCTCTTACTTTCTGTTGAATGTACACCTGGGCTAGCTTATCTTCAAACTTTCTCCAGAAAAGCATTTCTTCGTACCAATTCAGGTAAACGTCTTTGGTTATTTTTTTCATTTATAATTGTACTGATATATGTGTGAAAAACCGGTATTAAAACTGGTAATTATTTAATTTTCCCTATAATTTATCAAGAGAACGAAAAGCAAAAATAAGGTATTCGAGATTAAGGGAAAAGGAGTTTTCTAACAAAAATCAACGAAAACGTTATAGATAATGTCTGGGCGGAAATATATCACTATTAAATTTGTTTCTTTTTGCGTTATTTTTATTTGTTTTTTATCGCCCGATGCTAAGGCATCTGCGTCAAAAAAGAAAATCAAAAATAATTCAAATTATAAAAACCGTCTATTTCAGACCAGACACTAGATATGAATTATCAAAAGTAAGAGGCAACAAATTTACCAAAGAATTAGACCTCACGATTTTTCCGGTTTCTCCCATAAAATAAATCTCGATCGATTCTTTCTGTTTCGACTCGTATTCGGCTATTGCCTGTCTGCAAGCTCCGCATGGAGGTGTAGGAATAAGCAATTGATATTTTAAGGATTTGGCAGAAAGTGCCATTTTAAGAATCGGAACATCAGGAAAATTTGCTCCTGCGTAATAGATGGCTGTACGCTCTGCACAAAGGCCCGAGGGATAACATGCATTTTCCTGATTATTCCCCAAAACGACCTCTCCATTCTTTAACAATAGCGCAGCACCTACCAAAAACTCTGAATAAGGTGCATATGCTTTATCCCTAATTAGTTTAGACTGTTGCATCAACTGTTGTATATCATCGGGCAGCTCATTAAACGAATCGTATACCTGTAAAACAGATGTTATTTCTATTTCCTTCATTCTTTTTTTGTTTTTGCAATACAAACCTGGTCTTACAATGTACCACAAAAAGAAAAAAGTATCAAACTATGAAGTTTGATACTTTTTTTGTTCAATAAATCTATACTATTAATCAGCGTATTCATCTCCAAAATTAAATGTAAGACCAAAACGCAGTGTTCCTTCCAGCGGGCTTCTTACAGACGAAGTAGAAAATAAATAGGAGACATCAAGGTTTACAACATTATATCTGAATCCAGAACCTATTGATAAAAATTGACGAGCCCCTTTTTCTTTGGATTCACTGAAGTAACCTGCTCTAAAAGCAAATACATCGCGATACATATATTCTGCTCCAAGCGACCAGGTGATTTCTTTAAGTTCTTCACTAAATCCACCATCGGCATCACCCCAGGAAGAGAAAATAGCTCCAAATGCGCTAATATCCTGATATTCGGCATTATCTTCTGAGTCGATATCACCATCTCCATCAAAATCTTGTGGACTAGGAACCAGTAATTTACTGAATTCTATAGAAGGTGTAATTCTGTTATCGTCATTAAGTATAAAATCAAAACCAGCTCCAATCCTGAAATTGGTAGGTATAAAATTTTCCTGACCTGCATCATCATATTTAATTTTTGGCCCTATATTAGATATATTAGCCCCTGCTCTCCATCTACCGTTAAAGGAACTAAAAGCAATCTCATCACTTTGATAGAAACCAGCTATATCTACGCCGAATCCATTTCCGGCACTGGCATCATCAGAAGTGCCCTGTAATTCTAGATCAGACCGAAGATAGCGACCCGTAACAGACATCGAGATTTTTTCGCTCAACTTTAATGCGTATGTAAGATCAAAAGTTAATTCATTTGGTTGTTGAATTAATCCTAAATCATTGGCATCTTCTCTAAATTCAATCTCCCCCAAACTAAAATATTTAAAACTGGCTGCCACCGCACTTCTTTCATTAAGGCGGTTGTAGTAATTCACATTACCTAAAAATATATCATTTACCAAATTACTAAGGTAAGGAGTATAAGTAACACCTACTGCTTGCTTACTTTTTATAAATACATATTTAGCTGGATTCCATTGTTGTGAAAATGCGTCGGGAGAAGTGGCCACTCCCTGGTCTGCTAGACCCGCTGCTCTGGCATCTGCGGCAATTAATAAAAATGGCGTAGCCGTTGTAATTGCCCTATTTTCCTGAGATTGAATCTTAGAAGTTAAAAATGTAAAACACACCAGACTAAGGGTTAGTATTCTTTTCATATCCAATAAAATTGAGTTTGACAAATATATAGTTATTTAGTGATTAAGAATAATGAGTTCTTAATTTTTTTAGTTGCTGATTTATAAACGCTGATTTTAATAAAATCTTATGTTGTCTTTTATTCTCCTAGTTATTTTAAATAAAACTTTGTATTTTTCAAGATGGTCCTGATCCAGATGTAAGGATAACCAATTATGATAAAAACATCCGGTTCAGGGGTAACATCTTTAACTTAACTCACAAATTCTTCGTGAGTTAAGAAATTTTTACATTATTCTTAAGATCCTTGCTTTTTGGGACTCTTATTAGATATAAGTGAACATAATGTTAAATAACACCGCTAATTAACACTTTTTTTCTAAAAATGCACTTTTCAACAAAAACAAGGGTAGGTTTTATATAGTATTCCTGCTGTTTTCTGATAAATAAAGTGCAGAACTCAATCTACGCTACTATTTATTATCTGTTTGACCTTTTTTCAAAAAAAAATAAGAATTGAAGCTTATTGAGGTAAAGTAATTCTGGTAATTTAAATATAGTATATTAAACAAAAAGCAAGTAAATTAATTAAAATTCAGAAAACCTAGCGTCTTTGATATTTTATGTAAACAAAATAATAATCTGCAAAAAAATGCGTTAAATCAAAGCTGTTATTCATTCAAAAAAATCATGAATTGATAATAATTAAAAAATTTTAGGGGAAATTTAACGTTATATTATTATATTGCAAACCCTAATTTCTACTTTAACGAACTTAAGATTATGAAAAATGCGTTTATTTTTAAGTCGCTAATGGCACTTTCCGTTAGTGTTTTACTGTTTAGTTGTTCTAAGAACGACTATGGGAGCAGTTCGAGAGCCACAGGATGGAAATATAACTCCAATGAGGGTGGTTTTCAGGTAGCTACAAATTATAAAGAGCAAGAAACCGGACCAGGTTTAGTATTTATAGAAGGTGGTACATTTACTATGGGACGTGTACAGGATGATGTTATGCATGACTGGAATAATACCCCTACTCAACAGCACGTTCAATCATTTTATATGGATGAAACAGAGGTTACCAATGTAATGTACCTGGAATATCTGGATTGGTTAAAAGGTGTATATCCTCCTACAGAACCAAAATACAGAAACATTTATTACGGTGCTCTTCCAGACACATTGGTCTGGAGAAATCGTCTTGGATTTAACGAAATGATGACCAATAATTATCTTCGACACCCGGCCTACGCGAACTATCCTGTTGTAGGTGTAAATTGGATTCAAGCCATAGAATTTAGCACCTGGAGAACTAATCGTGTTAATGAGAGAATTCTTGAAGAAGAAAATGTTATTAAAGAAAACGCCCCTTTTGAAGATGTTTCTGCTGAAAGTACTTTTGATACAGAAACATACCTAAATGCTCCGTCTCAAACATATGGTGGAAATGATGAAGCTATTAGAGGTGGCAGAGCTTCAGAAAAATATGCAAAAACCAATGACTCTACAGGTTTGTATATCCAACGTAAGGATGGATTATTACTTCCTAAATACAGGCTTCCCACTGAAGCTGAATGGGAATATGCTGCTTTAGGCCTGGTAGAAATAAGAAGCTACAATATTTATAGAGGAAGAAAGAAATATCCATGGAGCGGAAAATACACGCGTTCTGGAAAAAGAAGAACACGTGGTGATCAATTAGCAAACTTTAAGCAGGGAGATGGTGATTATGGTGGTATTGCCGGATGGAGTGATGATGGTGCTGACATTACAGCTCCTGTAAAATCTTATGACCCTAATGATTATGGATTATATGATATGGCAGGAAATGTAGCAGAATGGGTTGCAGATGTATACAGACCTATTGTTGATGACGAGTATAATGACTTTAACTATTACAGGGGAAATGTTTATACCAAAAATGCTATCAATCCCGATGGAACTGTAAAATTAGTAATGACCGACTCTATTGTATATGATACTTTAAGTAATGGTAAAATCATTGCCAGAGTACTGCCTGGTGGAATTTTACAGGTTCCTATAGATGAAAACGAAACGTATATGAGAACTAATTTCACCGATAGTGATAACAGAAACTATCGAGATGGTGATAAAAGTTCTTCTAGATATTTTGAAAGTTACCAGGATGAAAATAGCCCCAACAGAAGAATGTATAATGCCCCTATTCATTATGTTGGCCCAGATGCAGAGGATAGCACAAAACTAGACAGAAGATATGATGAGTCCAGTAAAAGAACTACCATTGTAGATGACAATGTACGTGTATATAAAGGTGGTTCCTGGAAAGATCGGGCATATTGGTTAGATCCTGCACAACGAAGATTCTTACCGCAGGATATGGCTACAGATTATATTGGTTTCAGAAATGCAATGTCTCGAGTGGGTACCAAAGCCAGAAAGAAAAAGACACCAAGACATCAAAAACCAAGAAGATAATATAGAAATTAGAAGTTCGTTATAACTTAAAAGCCCTGTACATAAATGTCGGGGCTTTTTATAATTTTGCAATATGACGATTGCCCAGATACATCAATTATTTTTAGCAAGTAATGGCGTGTGTACCGACAGCCGAAAAATCAAAAAGAACACTATTTTTTTTGCATTGAAAGGGGGTAATTTTAATGGAAACACCTATGCAAGACAGGCCCTGGAATCAGGTGCTTCATACGCAGTGATAGATGAACCGGTATTTAAAATTTCTGAAAAATGTATCGTAGTTGATGATGTTTTAAAAACATTACAGGACCTGGCCACCCATCATAGGCAATATCTAAAAGTGCCGATAATCGCATTGACAGGTAGTAATGGAAAAACCACTACAAAAGAATTAATCAATTGTGTTCTTTCTATCTGTTTTAAAACTACCGCTACTACCGGTAATCTCAACAATCATATTGGGGTACCCCTCACCCTTCTCTCAATGACAAAAGAAACTCAAATAGGAATTGTTGAGATGGGAGCAAATCACCAAGGCGAAATAGACTTTCTGTGTGGTATTACTCAACCAGATTATGGGTATATCACCAATATCGGAAAAGCGCATTTAGAAGGTTTTGGAGGTATCGAAGGTGTTTTAAAAGGAAAAACTGAGCTCTACAGACATCTTAAAAAAAACAACAAACCAGTTTTTCTGAATAATGAGGATGAAAAACTACGTAAAGCCTCTTCTGGATTAAAGGTTTACAGTTTTTCTCAATCAGATAAAAGCGATGTCTATATTCAATTTATAGAAACCAATCCTAATGTTGTGGTTTCTTTTAACAATACCAGAATACATAGCAATCTTATCGGTGCATATAATTTTACAAACATTGCGGCTGCTATTGCAATAGGAAATTATTTTAAGGTCGATATTAATCAGATCAAAACAGCTATTGAATCTTATATCCCATCCAATAATCGTTCTCAAATAATCAATAAGGGTAATTACACAATTATTTTGGATGCCTACAATGCCAATCCCACCAGTATGGAAGCAGCTATCAATAATTTTACTCAGCTTAATTATGATACCAAAATCGCTTTTCTTGGAGATATGTTTGAATTAGGGAACGAGGCTGCGTTAGAACATCAAAAAATAACAAATCAAATTTCTACTGCTCAAGCCAATGAAATCTACCTGGTCGGAAGTAATTTTTTTGGCACCTCAAATAGTGACCCTCGTATTAAAAAATATGAGTCTTTTGATGCACTCGCAAACAGTTGGGGTTTAAAAAATGCAAAAGGGGTCATACTTATTAAAGGTTCTCGGGGAATGAAACTCGAACGGATTTTGGATCTTCTTTAACGAATATTTCAAGAGTATCTAGAGAGGTTTTTATCGACTTTCTAATAGCGCGTTTTATAAGAAGATATAGCAGTAGTTTTCTAAAAAATGATATTGCTTTAGGGTATATTTCTATGGTCAATTTGCAAGTATTTTCAAATAATGGTTTTATAATATAAAACTGATACAAAGCATCTATCGGTACATCTGTTGTACGTTCTCCGTAAACAATTTCATCGTTATCTGCTTTTTTGGTAACCGTGGTAAAATTCAAACGTTTTCCGTCTATAACACATACATGTTCGGTACCTAACCGGGTAACCTCATTGGGGTCATACTCAAATCTATCCACTCCTTTTACCCAATAATGTCTATAGCTATAATTGGTAATATACTCTAATAACTGCGTCGCCGGGATTTTAAACGTTCTCTCTAAAACAATGCTTGCAGTACATTTGAAATCTACTACCTCTGGAATAGCAAACGGATTCAGTTTTAATTTATTCTTATCTATTTTAGAAAATAAATAACCGATTTCTTTATCATCATATGTATCCTGCCCTTGGTCAAAATTATACAGCTTGCTTTTATAGTCTGCCGGAAGTCCAATTATTCTTGAAATCTCATTACTTAACAAAGCATAATTATCGCTTGCTATAGAATTTTTAAGTAATCTATGTGCTTCAATAACCGATTGACCAAAAGGTTTCCGTTTTTCCTGTACTGTGATAAACTGCAATTCTCCAGAATGAGCCACAATTTTTAATTGTAAATTCGGTGCAGTAGCACAAGCATTACAAGGACAGATACGATTCTTTTCCAAAAGCTTGAGATGGCTATAAAATGCTGTAAACATCGTTTCAATTTGTGCCAGAAGCTTTTCTTGTGAAGGAATCTCATTTCCTTTATAAAAAAACAATGCGTCCCCTTCTACTTCGGCGAGTTTCAGACTCTGGGTATTTGCATTAATAAGAACCTCCAGCAATTCTGAAATCACATGCTGACTGTGCTCTACCTCGGTATTTTGAACAAACTTTGTGAAACCAGAAATATCGGGTATAAAAAGCAATGAATTTGCCATATCCAAAATTAGTAATTATTATATATCCAAGGTAAATAGCCTGGGTCTTTTCTATATAATTAACAATATACAAATCATAATTGATCGGTAGCATACAAATTATCTAAACCTAAGGTCGATGTTTTGTGTATATAGATTTACCTGTTCTGCTTATTTTTAAGACTATCCTATCATCTACTATTAGACAATTTATAGTTCAAAAGGGATTGATAAGGATCTCCATCTATTTGTAAAAGTTTTGCAAATGCTGGTTCGGTTTTCATTCCTTTGCGCTTTAACTCTTTCACTCTGAGCCGAAATTCAGTTCCTTTTTCTTTCAAAATTTGATATTCAATCAGCATATGCCTGTAGGCATTTTGTTTTTCGACAGGGATATTTTGTCCAAATATTTCTATTTTAAAACCATTTGATTTGAACCTGCATACTGCTGCTTTTACTTCATCATAATTTTGCATCGAAATAGTAAAACCAGATTCATTGCCAAACAATTTGGTAATTACTTTTGAAAATTGATCATGATTACCACATTCACAAATGATATCCAGGTCACTTTCGGGTATGTCAATTTCAATAGGTATAGTACCGGTAAGGATTGGATTAAAACTCTTTAATTTTTCAAAAACCTTTAATTCAGATAATGTTTGATAGGCTTTTTGTTGTGTCAAATTTCCAAACCTCAAATATTCGATGTTTTTAAAATCTCTCACTGTTTAGTATTGAATTGTTTTTTCTTCATCCATATCGGTGTTGTATCTGATTTATGTTCTTTTCCAATAATATCTTTATAAAGTTCGGGTCTTCTGGCATTTTTGTATCTTGATCCTCCTGATAATTTAATTTTTTCCTTAGCTATTTTTGAAATAGCTATGTCATTTTCAAAAGATTTTATTTCAGACACCACTTCTCCGTAAGGGTCTATTATCATAGAATTTCCATTTTTTAGATGTTCACCATCATAACCTATCGGATTGGTAAATGCATAGTATACCCCGTTGTCATATGCTCTTGCAGGCAACCATCTCATTAACCAACGTCTCCCCTTAGGTCCGTCAAATTCTAAACGTAATGATACGGGATCGTTTTCTCGATTTTGCCATAACCTGTCATCTACATAGCCTCGCCCAGGCATGGCCGAAGGTGTACAACCAGTAACATGAGGAGCAAAGATCAATTCGGCTCCTAAAAGTGATGTCGCTCTTACATTTTCGATTACATTATTATCATAACAAATCAGGATTCCACATTTCCATCCAAGAAGATCAAATACGCAATACTCATTTCCGGCAGACATATGTTTGTTTATAAACGGGTGCAGTTTTCGATATGTAGCAATAATTCCATCTTTAGTAACACAGATATACGTATTGAAAATCTTTCCTTTATCTTTTTCTACAAGACCCGCCAGTATTGGGATGTTATATTCTTGAGAAATCCCGATTAGTCTTTGTGTGCTTTTTCCATTTGGCACTTCTTCAGCTAAATCTGAAATTTCCTTACGATTCAAATCTTTGGTATAGGTATACGCAGTAACTGACATTTCGTGAAAACTGATCAAATCTGCTCCTTTTGATTTTGCCTTTTCAGTAAGCTCTCTTATTATTGATAAATTGTATGATTTGTCTCCATCTTTAGGTTCAAACTGAGCTACAGCTAGATTCATATTGCTTATTTAATTTCTATTAATTGCCTAATAATTAAGATTCTGCGTGTAAATAATAGCGGGGGGGGGTAAGCTAAGCTACATTCTTTCGCTTTTGCAATATAATCTTTTCTGATCTCATAAATATCTTTCCAAACCAAATGATCTGCAACATTTTTTTGTAGTTCCTATATAATATCGATTCAATTTCTCTGAAAACAGAATATAAACAAAGTATCTCATACCATTATTAAACAAAAAATCCTGAAGACAACTTCAGGATTATAATTCTGTGGGCGCTAAGGGATTCGAACCCCTGACCCTCCCGATGTGAAATCGGGATGCTCTAACCACCATCTATTATTAATTAACTTCAGAATGAGCTATCTGTTATCGCTAATCAATTTCTCAATCATTTTTCTGCTCTTCCATTTCTTGATCTGAGACTCTCTTTTTAATGCATCGGATTTCAACTCATACGCTTCGCTATATTTTAGTACCCAGTCTTTTGCTTTTGATGTAAATCCTTTATGATTCCATAGATGTTTTTCCAATCGATCCGAAATATCTTTTGTAGCTCCTATATAATATCGATTCAATTTCTCTGAAAACAGAATGTAAACAAAGTATCTCATACCATTATCAAACAAAAAATCCTGAAGACAACTTCAGGATTATAATTCTGTGGGCGCTAAGGGATTCGAACCCCTGACCCCTTGGGTGTAAACCAAGTGCTCTGAACCAACTGAGCTAAGCGCCCGAAATTTTTGCAGGATTTCGTAAACCTGACTCTCCCGATGTGAAATCGGGATGCTCTGAACCAACTGAGCTAAGCGCCCGAAATTTTTGCAGGATTTCGTAAACCTGACCCTCCCGATGTGAAATCGGGATGCTCTGAACCAACTGAGCTAAGCGCCTGCTATCTTGCGATTGCAGACCTGCCTGTCCGGCTAGGCAGGTGCAAATATAAGACAGTTTTATACGCTACCAAAAAAAATTTGAAGAAAAAATTAAATTATTTCTGCTACCACAAAGGTACTGCCTCCCACATACATCAAATCCTCGTCTTTAGCCCGTTGTAAGGCAGCCATATATGCCTCTTTTACCGATTCATAATCTTCTCCTGTTAAATAAAATGCCAGTGCTTCTTTTCTTAATTTTTTTGCTTCCAATCCCCGGGGAATATCTGGTTTTGCAAAATAATATGTTGCATCAACAGGAAAAAGTGGTAAAATAGATTGTAGATCTTTGTCATTTACCACTCCAAGTACGATATGCAGATGGTCATATTTTTCTTCGGATACTTGTTTCAGCACTGTTAATAATCCATCAGGATTATGGGCCGTGTCGCATACAACTTTGGGAGTCTGCTGTATAACTTGCCATCTCCCCAAAAGGCCAGTATTAACGACAACGTTACCCAAACCTTTTTCTATTGCTTTCTTATTAATTTTCCAGCCTTTTTTTTGTAACAGAGAAATGGTTTGCAGCGCCGTTCTTATATTCTCTTTTTGGTAATTCCCTTGTAAATCTGAAGGATATATCTTTCCGTTATAGTCTATTGCAAAATGTAATTCACTATCGCATTCCTGGGCTTTCTGTTTAAAAACCGCTTTGGTTTCAGGTGTTGTTCTACCGACAACTACAGGTATGCTATTCTTAATGATCCCTGCTTTTTCGGCAGCTATTTCTTCTAGTGTGTTTCCTAAAAATCGTGTATGATCCAATCCAATGTTGGTAATTACAGCAACTTCTGGAATAATGATATTTGTTGAGTCTAATCTTCCTCCAAGACCTACCTCAATGACTGCAATATCAACTTGTGATGATGCAAAATATTGAAATGCCATACCTACGGTCATTTCAAAAAAAGAAAGGTGATTTGACTCAAAATAAGATTGATGCTCTGAAACAAAATCAATTACATATTCTTCTGGTATTTTAATACCATTAATTCGAATACGTTCTCTAAAATCTTTAAGATGGGGTGACGTATATAATCCTACTTTATATCCTGCCTCTTGTAACACAGAAGCCAGCATATGACTTGTTGAGCCTTTACCATTGGTTCCGGCTACGTGAATACTTTTAAATTGTTTTTCGGGGTTTCCCAGATATGTGGCTAATTGGATGGTATTATAAAGATCAATCTTGTAAGCGCTGGGCCCTTGGCGTTGATACATTGGTAATTGGGTAAACATCCAATCAAGAGTTTCCCTGTAATTCATAAGGTATTTATTCGGAAAGTTTAAACTGATAAATGATAGTTCCTACTTGTTTTACAGGAGCTTTAGCGTCACTATTAAATCGTGTAGCTAGTGCAGCTCTTTTTGCCGGCTCCATTAAACATGTAACACTATTGGTAGTGCCTTTAATCCCAGGCGTAGCCCTTACCACTTTACCACTTTGATTCACTTCAATCTTTACTACCACGATACCGGATTCATTGCAGTCCTGAACAATTTTTTCTTTATTAAGTGCTTTTCTTCCACCTAATCTATAATTACCATCTCCATCCAATCCTTTCCCTGTTCCATAATACGATTTTGCATTAGGATCACCATCTGGGCTTCCTTTATCACCTGGTGACCTGTCGTCTCCTTCTCCTCCTTTAGATTGCCCATCGTTTTTGGGTCCATTAGAAAAGCTGTTCAGGATATCCAAAGTAGATTTATCTGGTTTGGGGTCGGGTTTCTTTTTTTCAACCTTCTTAACAGGTTTCTCTTTGGGAGTGGTTTTTACAGGTTTTTGATCACTGGGCTTATCTTTTGGTTTTTCTTTGGACTTCTCTACCTTTTTTTTGGGTTTTTTCTTTGGTTTTTTATCTACTACGGGTGCATCCTCCAACTCTTGAGTAACTACCTTATCTTTAATTTCAGGAGCTTGTTCTTGCGGTTCTGGTGTCACAGGAGTTGGCTCAGGAGGTGTATTTTTTGGAGATGATTTAATAGGTTTATCGGGCTGTATCTTACCCAAACCTGTAGTGGTGGTTCCAAAATTTAATGCGATCCCACTTTCTTCTTCAGGATCCAGATAACTTAATCCCAGATAAAACAACAAGAAAATGATTCCTATATGCACTAGTATGGTGAGCGCAAAGGATTTTCTTTTATGTTTCGTATCCAGTTTTATCATGATCTTTTATTCGGGCCTTACAGCCAAAATCACTTTGAATTTGTTTCTATTTGCTATATCCATTACACTCACTGCTTTTTCGATCGGAACTCCCTCTTCGGCTCTGAGAATAATAGTAGGTTCGTTCTGCCCTTGTAAACGTGATAATAGTGTTGATTCTAACCTGCTTTGACTAATGCGCTCATCGTCGATATAATATTGCAGTTTGTTGGTAATACTTACCGATATATTCTGCACATTAGAACTTTTTCCTTTAGCTTTAGGTAATATCAAATCCAAAGCCTCGGGAGTAATCGCTGGAGATGTCAACAAAAAGAAGACCAACAACAAAAATACGATATCTGTCATCGATGACATACTAAACTCTGGGCTTACCTTATTTCTTCCTCTTAAATTCATCTGTTTCTTTTATCTGTTTTAATTGGTCAGGTGGAATTCGCATAGCAATCATTTCTTTTGATATTGAAATTTTTGATAATGCTCATTTCATATTATGCAGGTTCATTTAACAAGTCTAAGAAATCTACTGCATTTGCTTCCATGCTATGAATCACCTTATCTGTTCGTACTACCAAATGATTATATCCTATATAAGCAACAATTCCTACTACCAATCCTCCAACTGTTGTCGTCATCGCGGTATAAATACCTTCTGCCAAAACACCCATATCTGCAGTTCCTTCACTTGATGCCAGATTATGAAATGCTATAATCATACCAATTACGGTTCCAAGGAAACCAATCATCGGCGCTGCACCGGCTACAGTGGCAAGAATACTTACGTTTTTCTCTAATTTATACACTTCGAGTCTACCGGCATTTTCAATAGCCTTATTGATATCTTCTAAAGAATGACCAATTCTGGAAATTCCTTTTTCGGTCAATCTGGCCACTGGATTATTGGTTTGGGCACATAAAATTTTGGCGGCTTCAATTTTTCCAGTTGCTACACTATCCCGGATCTTACTCATAAAACTTTCATCATATTTAGAAGCTGCCTTTATTGCAAAAAGTCTTTCAAAATAAATATAAACTGCAACAAATAACAGCACAAAAAGAATAGCAATGATCACTATTGCTCCTGTTCCTCCACTAAGCAGCAGATCCATAATGGATAATGTCTTCTCTTCTACTTCTGGGTTAATTTCTTTAGTATTTTGGGCTAAAGCACCAAGCATAGATAAATAGGTCATCTTGATTTTGTTAATTTAGTGTTAGTATACTAACGTTATTTCTCTAGGTTAAGTATATCAATTTTTCTTTACAATATATATATTATTCCCAACAATCCAATCCCTCCGAGCACTATGGTATAAGGAAAAGCCATTTTTACCATTTTTCCATAAGACAACCCAATTAATGGTGCCAAAGAAGAGGTTAGTAAGAATAAGAACGCTGCCTGACCATTGGGTGTTGCAACACTAGGCAAATTTGTTCCTGTATTTATAGCAATGGCCAATTTCTCAAACTGCTCTCGTGATATTGCTCCATTATCAAAAGCCTGCTTCACTTCTCCTATGTAGACTGTTGCTACAAAAACATTGTCACTAATCATTGATAGAATTCCATTAGCTGCATAAAACATGGATGGCTGTTTTTCAGTATCCAGAGACAATGCCCAATCAATAATTGGCGTAAATAAATGTTGGTCATGAATCATAGCTACGATCACAAAGAACACTACTAACAAACCAGTAAATGGTAATGCTTCTTCAAATGCTTTTCCGAGCTGGTGCTCTTCTGTAATTCCTATAAAAGCGGTTTGAACAATAATTAATGCCAATCCTATAAAACCAACCGGTGCTATATGAAGTGCTAAACCAACAATTAGAAGTATTGCTGATATTGCCTGTATAATTAACCCGTATTTTGATTTATCAGATCTGTTAGCATCCTCTTCTTCGGTATAGCTTTCGATAATTCTGCGTGCTACATCCGGTAATTTTGCTCCGAAACCAAATGAACCGGTAGCTTCCAAAATTACCGTGGTAATTAGTCCCGCTACCAAAACGGGTAGTGTAATGGGAGCCATTTTCAGAAAGAATTCTATAAAATCCCATCCCATTCGTTCTCCAATGAGTAAATTCTGAGGTTCCCCAACCAATGTACAAACTCCTCCAAGTGCTGTACCTACAACACCATGCATCACCAAACTTCTTAAGAAACTTCTGAATTGCTCCAGTGTTACACCGCTTAATTCTTTTCTATCCAATACTCCACTCTCATCATAATCTCCAGAACCTGAATGAATTTTATGATACACACCATAAAACCCTACGGTTACACTTATTAAAACAGCAGTAACTGTTAACGCATCTAAAAATGCAGAAAGTACTGCAGAAAGAAACACAAACAACAACGATAGTATCATCTTGGACCTGATTTTAGTAAACACTTTACTAAAAATATACATCAGCAAAGGCTTCATAAAATAAATTCCCGCTACCATAAAGACAAGTAGCAAAATAACCTCTAAGTTTTGTTCAACCTCTAGCAGCACACCTCCTTTAATTCCTTTTCCCAGCTCATTGTATACAACCTTGCCATGATCCAGTTTGTACATCGGATGTGTTAATTTCAAAGCCAAAGCTTCGATTGCTAATATCCCACCAGATTGTAACGGGTAGCATTTCAGCGCCATAGCTAACGTAAAAATAAATTCCCCAATAAATAACCAAGCAGTCACCATTGGCCCTAAAATGAAATAAGAAAATACATTAAAAATTAAAAATCCGATCATTACGGTTTTGAACCACTTCGGACTACTCCCTAGAAAATACTTAAACATAGTTGTACTTGGTTATACGATTAATACTATATGAGCTGTTTGAGTGCAATCTCAAACGCTGTTTTACTTATATTAGTTTTTGTTTGTTTGTTATTATAAGTGTTTTGAATCGCTTTCTTTATTGTCTCTGAAGTATCCATAAAGATAGCTTCATCGGTCATTTGCACTCTGCGCTCCATAAAATACGCAAAAACTCTCGCCATCCCGCAATTGGATATAAAATCAGGAATCAGGCTTACCTTTTCATCGGTATATTCCATGATCGGGCCAAAAAATATTTCCTGATCGGCAAATGGAACATTGGCTCCACAAGAAATCACTTCTAAACCCAAGTCAATCATTTGAGTGATTTGATCTTTGGTAATCAATCGGGATGCTGCACAGGGTACAAAAATCTCTGTTGGTAAAGACCATATTTTTTCATTTAAGGTTTCGAAAGGGATCAATACTTCGCTATATAACTTGTTTCCTTTTTTATTTAAATATAATTGTTTTATTTCTTCAAAAGAGAAACCATTTTCATTTATCAACCCTCCTGCATGATCTATGATCCCTACTACATTGGCTCCCATTTCAGAAAGATAATATGCCGCAGCAGACCCCACATTGCCAAAACCCTGTATTACAGCCTTTTTCCCTCTTACATCACCACCATAAATATCGTAATAATGTCTTACAGCTTCTGCAACACCATATCCGGTAATCATATCTGCCACGGTATACTTTCTGGAAACATCAGGAGAAAACATGGTGTTTTCCAATACCTTGATCACACCCTGACGTAGCTGTCCTATTCTATTTATTTTATCGGCCTCTGTTGGCTGAAAATATCCATTAAAAACTCCTTCCTGCGGATGCCAAACACCACATTCTTCAGTTATTGGGATTACTTCGTGAATTTCATCTACATTGAGATCTCCTCCTGTTCCGTAGTAACTTTTTAACAGGGGTGATACAGCTTCATACCATCGCTTTAACACTCCTTTTTTTTGAGGATCATTTGGGTCAAAATTAATTCCGGATTTGGCTCCCCCTATTTCGGGGCCCGAAACCGTAAATTTCACCTCCATTGTTTTTGCCAGGGAAAGTACTTCGTTCATGTCTAGCCCTTTGCGCATTCTGGTACCGCCTCCTGCAGCACCGCCTCTTAATGAATTTATAACAGTCCAGCCCTCTGCATCAGTCTCAGGATCTTTCCAATTGAAAACAATCTCAGGGGCTTTATTTTCATATTGTTTTAATAATTCTTTCATTTATAAAATTCAATTCATTGAATATATCACTCATAGTTTAAAAACAACACACAGTGTTTTCTGAATACTAATTAAAAATCCTCCTAAACGGAGGTTAGCGTTGAGTCATAATAAAAGGTAATTACAATAAATTGAACTTCGATTTAAATGCGTCTTCACAAATATAAAAAACTAAACATGGCAAAACCCTAAATAAAATAAAATTATTATGACTATAGATTGATCATTTATATTCTGAAAAAAGAGTTGATTTCTTACAAAATACACTTGAAAAGCATCTTAAATTTAATAAGGAATAATCGTATTTATCAAAAAAACAGTAAAACTATTATTTTATCGCTTATATTTGTAGGATTATTAAAAATAATGAGGTTATCTCGATTTATTTTCATCAAAACATAAGAATTGCGTGTTATGCACGCACAGCAAATAACACTATAGCATGGACTTTACACTATCTGAAGAACAAATAATGATACGCGACGCTGCACGGGATTTTGCAAAAGCTGAATTATTACCAGGAGTAATTGAACGTGATAACAAACAGGAATTCCCTACAGAACAGGTAAAAAAAATGGGGGAACTTGGATTTTTAGGAATGATGGCATCTATAGAATATGGTGGTGGTGGAATGGATACTGTTTCCTATGTTTTGGCAATGGAAGAATTATCTAAAATTGATGCCTCTTGCTCTGTCATTGTATCGGTAAACAATTCTTTGGTTTGTTGGGGGCTTGATACCTATGGAAGTCTGGAGCAAAAAGAAAAATATCTTTCAAAATTAACTACAGGAGCATCTATTGGAGCTTTCTGTTTATCTGAACCTGAAGCAGGCAGTGACGCTACCTCTCAAAAAACAACCGCTATCGATAAAGGTGACCATTATATCCTGAACGGAACCAAAAACTGGATTACCAATGGCGGTTCTGCAGATTATCATCTGGTGATTGCACAAACCGATAAAGAAAAAAAACACAAAGGCATCAATGCTTTCATTGTGGAAAAAGGATGGGAAGGATTTGAAGTAGGCCCTAAGGAAGACAAATTAGGGATTCGGGGCAGCGATACACATTCTCTTATTTTTAATGATGTAAAAGTTCCTAAAGAAAACCGTATCGGTGAAGATGGTTTTGGATTTAAATTTGCTATGAAAACATTGGCTGGGGGACGTATCGGTATTGCGGCTCAAGCTTTAGGTATTGCTTCAGGAGCATATGAATTAGCAAAAGAATACGCCAAAGTTCGTAAAGCTTTTGGAACAGAAATCATGAATCATCAGGCGATTGCTTTCAAACTTGCAGATATGCACACTCAAATTGAAGCTGCAAGAATGCTGGTTTATAAAGCTGCAAAAGATAAAGACGATCACCAAAATTATGATTTATCTAGTGCAATGGCAAAGCTCTACGCATCTCAAGTTGCGATGGATGTCACCGTAGAAGCGGTTCAGGTTCATGGAGGTAATGGTTTTGTAAAAGAGTATCATGTAGAACGTATGATGAGAGATGCTAAAATCACTCAAATCTATGAGGGAACTAGTGAGATTCAGAAAATAGTAATATCAAGAAGTATTCTTAGAGATTAATTAGTTAAGATTCTTCATTTCAAAAGCCCAAATTGTAATTACAATTTGGGCTTTTATTTTTATAATTTCATTCGATTATCTTATAATTTTAATCTATTAAATAAGGAATTGAAATAACCACTCTTGTTCCTATGATTTCATCAAACTCATCCAAAATATCTTCGATTTTAAATTGAAGACTTACTTTAAATTTCTTTTGATAAATATCAAGCCTCTCACGAACTATACTAGAAGATAAAGATCTATACTTATTTTTAATTAAATTTTTTCTCTCTTTACCTAAAGTATACCCTACGCCATCATCCTCGATCACACATTTAATCATTTTTTTATCCTCAGAAGAAGAAAGAACAACATCTATTTTACCCTTTTGATTCTTGGTTATCCCGTGCTCAATTGAATTCTCAATAAAAGGTTGTATAAGCATTGGTGGGACACATATTTTATCTCTATCCAAGGAATCATTTATTTTAAGACTGTATGTAAAAGTATTATTAAAATCTGATTGCAAGGTCAAATAATTTTCTAAAGCTATAATTTCATCTTGCAATAACACAAATTCTTCCCGTGAATTATTAAGAATGAGTCGAAGCAAACTTGAAAAATTTAATATATACGAACTTGCCTTTTTGGAGTTTTCATTCACCAAACCAGTAATACTACTTAACGCATTAAATATAAAATGAGGACTCATTTGCGAACGAAGCAGTCGTTGTTCTAAGTTAATTTTTTCATATTTACTTTGAAGATTTCGTTGCCTTAACAATACCCCTCCCAGTACAAAAAATAACAACAGCAAAACGGCTAACGCTATAGTCGTGATATTTTTTTGCGCAAGCAAAGCATTCTGCATTACAGCCGCTTCTTTTAACTGCTCTATAGATTTGTCTTTTTGCTCACTTTGGAATTGAATCTCGAGATCGTTGATTTTTTCTTTTAAAATCCTCTTTTGAAATGCTTCCAAAAATTTAATTTTCTCTTCGTATACTTTAAGTGCTTCTTTATGATTATTTGTTTTATCATAATACAGTATAAATCTGTCTAAAAGAATAGTGTATAAATCCTTATCATTACGATCAATCTTTTCTATAGTATTGACAGAGTCTTTTATTTTATTGAGATTTTCAAAAGCTTTTTGATACTGTGCCTTTTGAATTTGAGCATAACTCTTATTTAGTAATACAAATAAATATACATTGGGGTAAGTTGGCCTAAAATTTTTATAAGCTTGTTCCTGTAATTTATAGTAATACATAGCAGAATCAACTCTATTCTTTTTTTCATGAATACGACCTAAATTAAAATAAATAGCCGTCATATTACTTTTATAACTTGAACCCAAAGACCTATTTAAGGCTTTCTTCAAATAATAGTGTGCAGAATCACTATTCTTAATTTCTTCTAGGTATGTGACCCCAATTTTCGTATTTACGAGAATGGTTTCTCTATCTACAGTATTAAAAAGAGAATCTTTGAGAGCGTCTTTAAAATATTTTACTGCAGCTTTTGGATCTCCCAATTCTAAATGACATCCGCCTATTCCTCCAAGGATATATGACTTCCATTTATAGGGATACTTTTTTGATAGATCTAATGATTTTTGATAGTTTAAAATCGCCTTTTTGTACTGTTTCTTTTCAACTAATGCCTTACCCAAAAAGAAATGAGCAAGTAATTGTCTGTTTTCATCAATATCACGTTTGACATCTGATTCTTGAAAACTCTTTATTGCTTTCTCTTGATAAAATATCACAGAATCGTACTGCTTTTGAAAATATTTTAAATAACCTTTGCTACTATAATAATAAGGCCATCCCAATAAATCTTTATTTTCTTGCAGATGCATTTTAAAGCTATCGATTGCTTCAGAACTTGCGCGATATAGCTCTGTAGAATCTAATTCCGCTTGCGTGATTCTATCACTTTGTGCAAAAACTACGCTTGAAATAAAAAATGAAAATATTAATTTTCTCATATTTAACAGAACAATTATTTATGTTTGCCCTAATTACGGAAACATATCTATCTAATCGATAAACTTAAAATAAAATTTATAAATGCAAGTGGATAAATGAATTTAAAAATCAAATCTATAATCATTGAAGATAATCCAACAGAGTTTAATTATCTGAGATCTCTATTAACAGTCAATTTTAGTAATATTGAAATTATAGATCATTCTGACAATATTAATGATTCGATAAGAAAAATTAATACACACAAACCTGAAATTATATTCATGGATATAGTTTTAAAAGATGGCAATGCTTTTGAAATTCTTGATCGTGTTGACAATTATGATTTTGAGGTCATATTCATTACAGCTCAGGATAAGTATCTGGAAAAAGCTATCGAGTATTATGCTTTTAATTATGTATTAAAACCTATTGATTTATCAAAACTAGAACAAATAATAAAAAGGTATGAAACCCTAAAGGAGAGAATGTTTTCCTTAACCAAATACAAAATGTTTATTGAGTTCATCAATGATCAGTTTTCTCAATTGATGCTTCACGTTAATAGTGAGCATATTATGGTGAATTTAAATGATGTAATAAAATGTGAAGCCGACAGCAATTATACTCTTTTCACTCTATCGAATAATAAAAAATTACTCGCTTCAAATACTCTCAAATATTACACTGATTTATTATCCTACAAAGGCTTTTTTAAAGCACATCGCTCTTGCTTAGTGAATATAAAACAGATAAAATCTATTTATAAAAAAGAAGCTATAATCCTTAATACTAAAGAAAAAATTATAGTTTCTCAAAGAAACAAATCTAACTTAACTGATCTTATAAAATTGCTTTCATAAACATTTTATCGTTTACACTTCATTTATCATCTTTTACGGGCATATTATAATCGCTCACAACATATAAGTTGCTATCATAACTTATTACTCATAACTATGTCTTCTAGTTAATCTATAAAAACGAATAGCTAAACCAATAATATCTTTTCGCGAAAGATAGACACATATCTTGAGTGTCTTTAAACGTTCAGGGGTAAACTTAATTTTAAAAAATTAAAATCATGAAAAACTTAGCAAAATTAGCTGGTGTTAGCATTTTGAACAAATCACAACAACAAAGCGTTTATGGAGGGGCTATATATCAGGAGTGTCTGGATTGGAATGGATCGGGTCAACGTCCGCCATGTGGTGAAAATCAAGATAATAGTGACGACGCTAAACAATAGAATCCTAATTACCAAGCGCATCTTGTAATTAGGTGCGCTTTTACTATTTAAAAGAAAAGATAAGTAGTTATAAATAATCATCAATCATGGTTGACTGAAAGCAGATTACCAATCTCTTCAAACGAAGGTTTTCCGATTAATTTTCCTTCGGGAGAAATTAAAAATTTAGCAGGTATCTCAGTAACTCCATATTTCCTGGCGATAGAGGACAACATAACGAATCTATTCTGTTGTACTATCTGATTTTTCCATACAAATCCATCTTTTTCTGAAGCTTTTTTCCAATGCTTCTCATCTTTTTCTAAAGCTATAGTTACAATAGTTAACTGATCTCTATATTTTTTATACAAAGCAACTAATTTTGGATTTTCTTTTCTACAAGGTGGACACCAGGATCCCCAAAAGTCTAGTAAAACATACTTTCCTTGTAAATTGGATAATTTAAATGATTCTCCATTTACTAAAGTGGCTTCAAAATCAGGAGCTACTTCTCCATCCTCTGCTGCCGAATATTTAACATACAGATAGAATACGCCTGCAATTAAAATTACTCCAAGAGCGATATACTTCAAGAATTTATTCATATGGATTATATAGCACGATCAATTTCAAAGTTAAGTATTAAAATAGCAATTCTGGCCTTAAAAAAAGGCAACATTATATTTCTTAGTTAATTTTAAGGTATAAAAAAACCCTTCATTGTTATAATGAAGGGTTTCAAGGAAGGCGGTGACCTACTCTCCCACGGATTGCAGTACCATTGGCGCTAACGGGCTTAACTACTCTGTTCGGAATGGTAA
>CANMDW010000008.1 GCA_947496705.1 uncultured Aquimarina sp.
TCCGAGGTCCGAAGTTTAAAATCCTTAGACCGTAACTCCAAAACCGTAATTCATAATTTGTAACCACTCACATACTCCTCAACCCTACTAATGTCCGAGGTCCGAGGTCCGAAGTTTAAAATCCTTAGACCGTAACTCCAAAACCGTAATTCATAATTTGTAACCACTCACATACTCTTCAACCCTACTCCCTCATTCCTCACAAATTTCATAATTCATAATTCTGAATTCTGAATTCAAAAACTCACACCTCCCCTTCCAGCCTTTTAATAAAATAGGAAGGATAGATGCCTGTTTTTTTATAAAACTTTTTGGCAAAGACTTCGGGAGAGTTAAATCCGATATCTTTTGAGATGGCTTTGATCGTGTATTTCCTGAAGATAGGATCGCATTGTAGTTTCTCTATAGCAAAATCGATACGCAGGTCATTAATATATTGGTTAATACTCTTTTGTTTATACGTATTGACTACTATTGACAAATAACTGGAATTGGAGCCAAAACTTTTGGCCAGGTCTTTGGCATTAACATGAGGGGCAAGATATCCCTGCCGTGCTTCAAACTGTTGTAGTTGAGCAAGCAAATGCTCGAGAGCCTCGGTGCTGATCGCGGCCACGCCTACCCTTTCTTTGGGTATTTCGACAGGGGGTATATCTAGCCCGGTATTGGCATCTAATAGCTGCAGGAACCGTTTTTTATAGAGATACTGCCTGTAATAATAATAAACCACACCTCCCAGGCTAAGCAGCAATAATATCGAGATCACAAGTGTCTGTCTGGCAATCTTATTTTTCTCATCCTGTAAGGTCATATTTTTATGAATGAGTTTTTCGTTTTCATATTTGGTTACCGCATAAATCTCCCGATTGCGTTGGTTGTTGGCCATGATTTCATGATGAACTTTGTCATATTCTTTTGCTTCTTCGTTGACATTCTCTTTTAACTCAAAAATAAAGCCCAACGCCTCGAGAATTGAAATTAAACTACGGTGCTTTTTTGCATTTTGATAGGCTTCTTCAGCGTATTGTAATGCCTTAGTTTTGTCTTTTTCTAAATAATATCTAGTCAGGTAAATATTACTCGTTATAAACCCTGGAATATCCTTCGCTTCTTTTCGGATTGTCCTTGCCTTCAGCAGTATTGCTTCTGAGCTTTGGTTTTCCTTATTTTCCATCCATTGCACATACCCAAGATTGGCAAGTACTCTGGCATATTCTCGTTGATCTTGTTGTACCATAGAATCAGAAACTAATTCTTTTAATATTGAGATAGCTTCCTTATAATTACCTTGATTTGCTAAGATAAGGGCTTTGGTATTCTTAAATATCAATATATTTTCGATTCCTATTGCACGGATAGATATACTGTCCTTACCAAGGTTTAATGCTTGCACATTATACTTTACGGCTTCATTAAAGTTTTTTTGCTCTCGATTCGCGACCGAAATAATATGATATAAACCGGAAAGGCTTCTTAAATCTGTGGTTTGTTCCAAATATTTTACCCCATCAATAGCTGTAGTTTTACTCCCTGAATAATCTCCTAAGATAGCCTGTATATTTGCCATACTCAACAAACTTCTGCCCGATCTGATGGTATCTTTAGTAATTCTTGATATTTTGAAAAGTTCATTATAACATTGAAATGCCTGATCTAATTGATTATTGTATTCAAAGTATATCCCTAGCTTGATGAGTGCTCTTTCAATATAGAACGTATCCCTATTCTTTTCTGCTAAATCATACAATATATTAGTGTATTTAATCGCACTATCATATTGTCTAGCCATCCCCAACAACCATGTTTTTTGTAACAATCCTTTATAGATCAGGGAATCCTGTTGATACAACAATGCGCCTTTCAGGAATAAAGATACATTGGTTATCCGTTTGTTCAACGGTAAGGAATCCAGATTACTTAATTTATAATATGCATAGATGCTATCCTGTGCTCTCTGAGAAAAAGAGGGGGGAGCTTTTGTTTGACCAAAAACCTGTATACTACTACAATGCATTATAAGCCCCACGATCATCAAAAAGGGGAAATTGACACGCCGATGTAGCATAGGGGGTATATTTTTAGTTAGCTCTGGTTCTCTAAGTATAGCGTATAATTCGATACCACAAGGCAGCACCGCAGTAAATTTTATTGCTCGTTTTATCTTAGAGTATGTTTAAAAACCACTAAATTAATATAAGCTGATATATGATCATTGTAATATATAGTTAAAACCTGTGTCATTTTAATGCTAATACAATCAAAAATACCCTAGCAACACATCTCAAAAATGGTCCCCTCTTTAGCTAAAGCTACCGCTTACCTATATCTTTTTAATAAAGAATTCTAAAGGAACGTAGTAACAGCTCCTTCCCCTGATAGAGGAAGCCTGCCTGACGGCGAGGCAGGGTGTCCCGATCAAGATCGGGACGGAAGGGGTGATTATACGTAATTTAAATATACATGGTAATACTTTTGAAATTCTTACTTCTAGTTTTTACCCTTTCCGACCCACGCTTATGGCGTGGCCCACCTTTCCCTTTTAAGGGAAAGGAACTTATTATAATTTGAAATTATGTATGGGTAAGCGGTAGCTTCAATCCAAGGGAGAAGCTTGTTGCGTGTTGTAAGGATGAAAAAGTAAAATTAGAATTAACTCCTCTGCTTCTTAGATGTGTACACAAATGATTTAATATGATTTTGGTATCCCATCCTAAATCCCTACCTGGCGGTTTACCTACCATAGGTGGGCCAGGCAGGCTTCCCAAAGAGAAGGACATACAGGAATTAGCTCCCTTACCATTTAACATAATGGGACAGTGTAGCAAGCAAAAAAAGAAAAAGCTGTAAAACTTTATACAGATAGCTTTTTAAATATTGATTATTAAGTATTTACGATTGGGCTACGGTAAAAAACCACAGAAAAATAGGAAATATCTTACGGGAAACCGTAAATATGTAAAAGCTTCTTATTATATTGTGCTTTCATTTTATATACGGACTCATCAGATAGAAGTATTTAATCTGAATATATAGTAGAATCATACTAAAAATACCAATATAATGGTTGATTTTTTAGATCAATCGTTATTCAGACCCTGCTTTTGTTGGCTCGCCAAAGTTTTACAATTGCGGGGTTGTTTTTGTCCACATTTAAAAGACTAGTGTTAAGTCAAGCAAACCTACACATAATTCAATGTATCTTTTTGCGGCATCCTTTTGTTAAAAAATAATCCCATAGCTACGGCTATGCAATGTTTTTTTGCCCAGGCCTGGCACAAAATCTACGATTGCCTTACCCGTCATTTCAGTCTTGACTTAACACTAGTGTCAAGTCAAACTAAAACTTACGTGTAATCCAATGCATCTTTTGCACCTGGCCGTCGTTAAAAAATAATTCCGTAGCTACGGCTATGCAATGTTTTTTTGCCTAGACCTGGCACAAAATCTACGATTGCCTTACCCGTCATTTCAGTCTTGACTTAACACTAGACATTTTTACAATTGATCCTGTATCCTTAAGTTGTTATTCTTATCTATGTTCTGAATAACCCCTACATAGTGTCTGGTCGGAAATATATCACTATTAAATTTATTTCTTTTTGCGTTATTTTTATTTGTTTTTTATCGCCTGATGCTAAGGCATCTGCGTCAAAAAATAAAATCAAAAATAATTCAAATTATAAAAACCACCTATTTCCGACCAGACACTACTTATTTTAAATCTACACCAAAACAAATTTAGAACTAATAAACGACAATTCCTTACGGGTTTCCGTAATCCAGGCTTTTTTCTTTTGCCTATAAAAGTCCCAGATCTTTGGTCATTGCCACAAGATGTATTGCATTTTTGGCCTTAAAACTATACTTTAACTTATTGAGCCGCTTTTCTATAGAGCTGATGCTATTGGGGGAAATATGATTTTTTCTGAAATACTCCCCGATTTCTTCCTGTGTAAGACCGTCTGATAAATGTTTTAACAATAAAATATCATAGTCTCTAAGCTCAAATACATTATTCTTGTTCATTGCACTTTCGATATGGGGGGATACATACGTTTTATTATGGTATACTTCGGTAACCGATTGTACCAGTTCATTTAAGCCATAGCGCCCTTTACAAACATACCCATCGATACACTGCTCATCAAAAAGGGCTCTTACTTTTCCAGGCCTGTCTTCCATAGAGTATACAATCACTTTAATATCAGGATCTACAGATCGTATGGCCTCTATTAATTGAGCACCATTGGTTAATTTGCGTTCTCTATGGCTGTCTTTAAACGACAAGTCTGTCACCAGCAGGTCAAAAGGTTGATGATCTTTATGAGATCGTCTGAATTTCAGAAACGCTTCATCACAATATTGTGCTTGTAATATTTCTTTAGTACCTATCCTCTCCTGGAGAATATGTGCCACCCCATGATTAATGCTCCCAAGGTCTTCTGCAACTAAAACTTTATTGAACATATGCTAACTTTTTATATAATTAACTCGGAAATTTTATCTCGGCTTTAAAGCCTTTTCCTTTCTCTGAGTCAAAGATAAATATTCCTCCAATCGTTTTTATACGGTTTTCCGCATTCCGGAGGCCATTACTGTAAAAATTATTTTTTTTAGAAAAACCCACCCCATTATCTGCATAGTTTATTTTAATGTATTTGGATGTTTTTTTAAAGGTGACCGCTACCAGTGCGGCATTGCTGTGTTTTTTCATATTGATCATCAGCTCTTGTAATATACGGTGCAGGATGATCTTCTTTTCGGGAGTAACAGATGGCCAGTTGATCATATCGATATCTTTTATAATGATCTTAGTATCGTTGCTTCCATAACTACTCAACATACTGCCAAGTTCTTGTGCATAGAACCCTTCGGTATCAAAACCGCTATTTTCCCTCGAGATATCCCGGGTTCTGTTATAGATATCCTCGAGTTTATCGAGTACTTCGCCACTATTTTTATTATTCTGCACCTGGTTCATCACATGATAGACGTCATTGGCCAGCTCATCATGTAATTTTTTAGAGATCCGGGTTTCGGCATTATACACCTCCCTTATTTTTTCTCTTTTATATCGCTGTCTTAATAAATACATCACAAAACCACCGATCAATACGATAATAATGGTTACAAACAGGTTAATGATTCGTTGCCGTTCTTTTTTGGCGGTTTCGGCTTTTAATACCAGATTTTCGTTGGTAAGCTTTTCGTTTTCATATTTGGTCACTGCATAGATCTCCCGGTTGCTTTGATTGACCTCCTGTAATTTCTGATAGGTTTGATTAAATACCTTTGCTTCTTTCCTGGTGTTTTCTTTTAAGTCAAAAATAAAACCTAAGGCTTCCAGAATAGAGACCAAATTACGTCGCTTTTTTGCATTCTCGTAAGCTGCTTCAGCATATTGCAAGGCTTTAATGCTGTTTTTTTCTAGATAATATTTGGTCAGATATATATTATTAATAATTAACCCTTCTGTATCACCAATTTCTTTTCGTATTAAACTTGCCTTAATTAGTATTTCTTTTGAACTCTTATTTTTTGGCTCCTCTTGCCATTTTACATACCCTAGATTTGCGAGTACTCGGGCATATTCTACATTGTCTTTCTGTACTATAGAATCAGAGACCAAAGCTTTTAATAGAGTTATTGCCGGTTTGTATTTACCTTGTCCAGCTAATATTAGCGCTTTGGTATTTTGAAACATCAAAATATTATTTAGACCTATAGCTTTTATTGATAAACTGTCTTTGGCTAAGCCCAAAGCCCGAGTATTATATTTAAAAGCTTCTTTATAGTTTTTTTGATCTAAATTCGCCACCGAAATAATATGATATAAACCGGAAAGACTTCTCAGATCTGAAGTACCCTCTATGTATCCTACTCCATCAACCGCCGTGGTTTTACTCCCTGAATAATCACCAAGAGATGTTTGGATATTAGCCATCTTTAGGAGGCTTCTGCCTGATCGTATACTATCCTTCGTTATTCTTGATAGTTTAAAATGTTCATTATACACTTTAAAAGCTTCAGTCAATTGATTGTTCCCTTTATAATAAATACCTAATTTGATAAGGGCTTTTTCAATATTAATCGTGTCTCTGTTTTTAATTGCCAGATCATATAATTTGTATGTATACTTGATTGCACTGTCATATTGTTTTACCTTCCCGAGTAACCAGGTTTTTTGCAGTAAGCCTTTATAAATCAAGGAATCTTGTTGATAAAAATAAGCACCTTTTAGAAAGAAGGACACATTGGTAATTCTGTCAGCTAAGGGTAACGAATCCACATTACTAAAATTATAATAGGCAAAGATACTATCGCGTTCTTGTTTAGAAAAGGAAGGCGAAGTTTTTGCTTGACCGAATGTATGTATACTAGCATAAAATACCAGTCCCATCATTATAAAAAAAGGGGAAATGACACGCCAAAGTTTCATTCCCCAAAATTACTAAATTAAACCGGGTTTGTGTATTTTATAATTTTATTCACAAACCCGGTTTAATTTAGTATTAAAATTGGTCGTTAATTTCCTCCTCCTGAATCTTGATCAGGATCAACTCCACCATTTCCTCCATTACCAGTTCCCACTTCCTCCAGGGCAATATCTTCTTCTGCAATGCTATCTGCAGTACAGGCGGTAAAACTGGCTGTCATAAACAAAGTCATCAGTATATAAAATATAGTTTTCATAATTCTTTTTTTTTGGATTAAACAAAGGGGTTGCTGTCCGGATAATTTTCCAGATCATTTTGTTGTTCAGCAACCGATTACATAAGGGAGTACTCCTTTGATTTTTTGGAAAGTTGGAATCTGATACAGTGGTGTTTGGCTACTTTCCAATAGACTACCAATCACCACTTTACGGATTCCCGTAAAAACTGGGTTCATACATTCACTATGTTAGCAAAGTATAACCGGAACTAGTTACTAATGTGAATTTAGGGAGTGTTTAGGCTTTTGTTGATAAGCAATTCCAAAGATTCCAGAGATTCCTTAGAAACCCTTAAAATTCCAATAATATGAATCGCTATGGAACGCAAAACAAGCTTAACGTACAGGAATGAAATCCTGGAAAAGTACAAAAGGGAAAAAGGTGGTGAGATGATTAGTTATCTCCTCGAACCCACCCGAAAACAGATCAAAGAAGCCTGTATATGGCTGTTAAACCGAAGAAATGAAAAATATGATGATAGTATTTTGAATCGTTTTTTTAAATTTAAAGAAGGTGAAAACAAATTATATGCTATTGAAAGAGTGAAAGGAGATAAATTTAAGCCGATTGTAAATTTTTTGAATGGGGAAACAAAATCTACTACACCGGCAAATCTGGAGTTGATTAGCTGGCTTATTGATTTTAAGCCAAGACCGCTCTCGATTTATTTGAAGGCTGATCCTGTAAAAGAAGAAGAGGAAAGAGAGGAAAGAGAGGAAGAAATAACAGTACAGGAGCCCTACCAAAAGGACCATCTGATACAGGCTAAAAAAGAAGTTGACATAGCAGATATTCCTGAAACCAAGGTGATCCAAAGGGATCATAAAAGTATCACCATTATTTCTCAGATCAATCCTTCTCTTAAGATCACGACAATCGTGTCGTTATGATCTGTGAGTATAAAAGTTGATCTGTGTAATCGTAATAAGGGAAAAAACGATTCACTTGCCAGGTCGGGTATATCCAGGCTTACCCGCCAACAGGCAAATTCAGATTATTATTTTGAGAAGTCGTTTGATGCATTGTTCTTATCCGGAATGATTTCCTTCTTTGTTTTATAATGTACCCGATTTCTCCAGTAAGAAAGTGCACCGAGGATGGTTATAAAGGCAATCGAATAAAAAACAGCAATGGGTGTGACTACTTTATCTCCACTGGCATAAGAGTGTAATCCTTTGAGGTAAAAATTCACTCCAAAATAGGTCATCAACACACTATAAATAGCAATTACAGAGGCCAGATTAAACCACCATCTGCCACGCAAACCGGGAACCAATCGCATGTGGATTACAAAAGCATAGATCATAATACTCACCAATGCCCAGGTTTCTTTTGGGTCCCAGCCCCAGTAACGGCCCCAGCTTTCATTGGCCCACATACCGCCCAAAAAGTTACCAATCGTGAGCATGACCAATCCAATGGTCAACGCCATCTCATTGATAATAGTGATCTCTTTGATGTTAAGATCCATTCGCTTCTTATTGGATTTGGTGGTTAAGATCATTAATACTAAAGAAAGGATGCCTAAAATTGCCCCGACAAAGAATGGCCCGTAACTACCCACAATAATAGATACGTGTATCAATACCCAATAGGAATCTAATACCGGTTGCAGGTTGGCAATGGCAGGATCTGTCCAGTTTTGATGCGCAAAAAATAAGATGATCGCTGCTACAAAGGTGGTCGCTGCGATGGTAAGATTACTTCTTCTCCCAAAGGCCAATCCAATAGCCAGTGTCATCCATGCTACATAGATCATAGACTCATAAGCATCGCTCCAAGGAGCATGACCGGAAACATACCAACGTATAATCAACCCTGCTGTATGTGCTATAAATAGTAGTATGACCAATGCGATAGTACTATTGATAAGGCCTCTGATCACTTTTGAATCTTTAAATATTCTAAAAATCACAAACACCATCAAAAACAACCCAATGAGCATATAATATCGATATAGGGTCCTGAAGATATCATATTTGTTTAATGCGATTTCGGCTTTGATCTTTTTATCGGCGGGCAATACCTCACTTCCAAACTTTTTCTGGAAACTCCTGATACTTTCGACATATTGATCGGGTTTGCTATAATCTCCTGTTTTTCGGGCTTCCTGAAGGGATTGCCGATAAATAGGAATGATCTGTCGGGTGTATACAGAATCCATCCCGCTAAATTTAAATTCATTCAACTCGGGAACAGAAACCCATTTATTACCTTCATCCCCCGGAACAGGAAAAATCTTAAGGATTCCTCCTCCCAGTGCTTGATTGAGCAAGTAAAACTTCTCGTGTGTTTTTAAAAAATCTTTTTCAAAACTGCTGGGGGTATTGGTACTGCTTGCTCTTTCCAGATATGGATCCAGTTTATAGGAGCCATCAGGATTTACCAAGTCAATAAGAGAAACTCTTCTCTCGGTTTTAGGAACTCCTAATATCCTGCGAATACTATCATTTTCCCTTTGTAATTCAATAATAGGAACACTATACCAGATAAACGGATTTTCGACCATCGATACAAATACCTGATCTGCTGTGAGCCCTTCGTAAGTATCTTTTTTACTGAGTTTACGAAGTAATTCTGAAGAAAATGTATTTACCGGTTTCATTCTCCCCCGTTCATCCTGAATTACTATACTTCCAAATTTTTCTGCATGCTCCCCGGATACAGCATTCGTTTTAATAACAGAATCCAACTGTGATTTACTTGGTAGGGTTTGTAAATGATTTGCAGTATGATCTGGTTGTTGCTGTTGTTCTTGTGCAAAGGAAAAAGCAGAAACCACCAATACCAAAAACATGGTTAATGCTTTCTTTTTTGACTTTACTTTATTCAGTTTTTTCTCTAAATCCTTGAAACGGGAGCCTTTTGTAAAAAGAATCAGCATCAACCCCAAATACAATAACATATATCCGGTATACGTGATCCATGTGCCCCAGCGGTCATGGTTTACCGATAACACCGTTCCTTTTTCGTCTGGATCAAAAGATGCCTGAAAAAATCGATATCCCCTATGATCCAGCACATGATTCATATAAATATCAAAAGGACGGGCATCATTGTCTTCTACAATATCCACTTTGCTCATAAAAGACTTGTATACCTTTTCTGTACCAGGGTATTTCTCGGCAATAAAATCATTCAGTTTTAGGGCAAAAGGCAATTCCATTTGCTTAGAACCATAGGCAAAATACATATCCAGCCCCGCCAGTGAGATTTTGGTCATATTGTTATTATATCCCTTCCCTCCCAGCAGTTTTACCTCTTTGGTTTCGCCATTGGTTGTAACATCAAAAATCAAAGCATCCTGTTGTCCTTTGTCTTTAATTTCTATCGGAACCACATCATAAGTACCGGTAATCACAGGATCTGGAATTACAAACTGCATTCCGGCAGTTTGATACAACGAACGAAGCATCAAAGGCTGCACACTGTCTTTAAACACCAATCCCTGGTGCTGATCGGCCATTCTCACATAGGAACCTTCAAACGGGGATACTATAAAATACTCATCATTCTCGTATGTAATATTGATAGCTCCCTGCGTAGGTTTATTAAAAGCTACCAATACATTATGGATATTAGACACTTCACCTTCTTTCAAAAAATGGTCATGACGATTGCCATCTCCTGCTTCTACAATTTTTAAGTAACGTTCTCCATCATCAGAGGCTACCAATCCCATTTCGGCACCTTGTATAAAGTTTTTATATGCTATAGTAACCGGTTGTTGATTATAATCGGTATGGATAGTGAAACTGTTATTGGTCGCTTCGGCCAGCTCTAATGCTTCAGAAATAATACGGCGACGAGGCTCTCCATTAATTTCACCATCCAGAAAGATGGTGAGATATGTTTTTTCTGAAAGAAAAGTAGCGGTAGTTTCCCCTTCACGGATCGGCATAACGCCCTCAAAACTGATATACCGGGTTACAAAGGCACCAATAATGATTAAAATAAAAGACAAGTGCAGCAATAAGGTGGCCCATTTATCTCTCTTATAGAGTTTATATCTGAAAATATTTCCGCAGAAATTAATCGCAAAAAATACCATGATTGCCTCAAACCACCAGACATTATAAATCCAGATTCTCGCAGCGGTAGTACCATAGGCGTCTTCCAAAAAAGTACCAACTCCCATAGAAGCCGCAAAAACAATAAATAAAACTGCTGTTAATCGTGTAGAGAACAAAATACTCGCTAGCTTATCCTGCATATTACCTTTTCTTTTTTTGCTCGGCAAATTTAGTGTTTTTAGTAGGATTTTACAGCAATATCATATGCTGATTTAAGGGTTTTAACAGAAGTGTTAATCTTGTTCAATTTTTTGAGAGAACTTCCTTATTTTTGCCAGATGCTTAAAGTTGTAATTCTTGGTGCTGGAAATGTAGCACAACACTTGTATACTGCTTTTCTGAATCAAAAATCGGTAGCAGTAATACAATGCTATAATCGTAAAGGAATATTGCTGCATCCTGATCAAAAAAAAGAGGATATCATAACAGATCTTAACAAACTGGCACAAGCCGATATGTATATACTGGCTCTAAGTGATGATGCTATTGAAGAGATCTCTTCTCAACTTCCATTTGAGGATAGACTGGTAGTTCACACCTCGGGGAGTGTTCCTATGGATATTATGCAGAATTCGAATAAAAGAGGAGTATTGTATCCTTTACAGACATTTAGTAAGGATACAATGATAGATTTTGGTAGTATTCCCTTTTGTATTGAAGCCGAAGAAGAAAACGATATGATGCTGCTAAAAAAGCTGGCTTCTACCCTATCTGAAAAGATCTATGAAATATCTTCAGAACAGCGAAATATAGTACATGTATCTGCTGTATTTGTCAATAATTTCACTAATTATTTGTTTTCTATCGGAAATGATATTTGTAAAGAAAATGATATTCCTTTCGATATTTTACATCCTTTAATCAAGGAAACAGCTCAAAAAGCAACAAAAATGAATCCGGATAAGGCACAAACAGGCCCTGCTGTGCGAAATGATTCAAAAACAATAGAACGGCATTTAGAAGTTTTATCTCATCCTTCACAACAAGAAATATATAATATCCTCACAAAGGCTATACAATCTAAATATGGAAAAAAGTTATAAAGAATACTTACAGCACATTACTACCTTTATTTTTGATGTAGATGGTGTACTTACCGACGGAACCGTTATTATCGACACCCATGGAGAGTTGCTTAGAACCATGAATATTAAAGACGGTTATGCGCTTAAAACTGCTGTGCAACAAGGTTTTAATGTGTGTATCATTTCGGGAGGAAAAAATGAAGGTGTACGGCAAAGACTAAAAGGACTTGGAATAACCGATATATACCTGGGCGCACATCACAAAGTAGAGCAATTAGATGAGTATCTGGATATCTATAATATCAAAGCAGAAAATGTTTTATATATGGGTGATGATATTCCTGATATGCCGGTGATGCAAATGGTGGGATTACCTACTTGTCCGCAGGATGCCGTGGCCGAAATTAAAGAAATTTCAAAATATGTATCTTTTAAAAAAGGAGGAAAAGGATGCGTAAGAGATGTGATCGAACAGGTACTTAAGGTGCAGGGAAAATGGATCTCAGATTTTGATGCCGAAGCATGATGTGGAAGTCGGGAGACCGAAGTTGAGAGTCGGGATTTTGGAGTTGGAAGACCGAAGTTGGAGGTTGGCAGTGCAAGTGGTTGAGAGTTATGCCTATATAAGTTGAAATTGAAAACAAAAAATTCAGTATTTAGTATTCATTATACAATAGCTTTTTATACATGAAACTCGTATTTGCCACCAATAATCTTAATAAACTAAGAGAGGTACAAGCTTTGGTTCCTCACCAAATCAAATTATTAAGCCTTGCCGATATCGGATGTGAAGAAGATATCCCCGAAACTTCACAAACCATAGAAGGTAATGCCAAACAAAAAGCTAGATACATCAAAGAGCATTATGGTTATAACTGTTTTGCAGATGACACAGGTCTTGAGGTTGAAGCCCTGGATGGAGCTCCCGGTGTGTATTCTGCCAGATATGCCGGGAAAGCAAAAGATGCAAATGCCAATATGGATAAGCTTTTGAAAGAGCTGGCAGGAATAGAAAATCGCAATGCACAATTTAAAACAGTAATCGCTTTAGTACTAGATGATACATTAGAAACATTCACCGGAATTTGTAAAGGCAGTATTACACCAGACAAAAAAGGGGAAGGTGGTTTTGGATATGATCCTGTTTTTTTACCCAAAGGCTATACCAAAACCTTTGCAGAACTTCTGCTATCTGAAAAAAATAAGATTGGCCATCGCGGAAAAGCAATGGATCTGTTGCTTAAGTTTTTGAATCGCTAACCAGCTCCGGGAAATGCCAGCATCTCTCCCATACCAACGGTAAACAACCAGTTACCATAGATCGCATGTTCAACCGAAACCAGTGTGGTAGATTTTGTCTTTTGATAGGTATAGGCAAACAATACCCCACCTATAAATGTGAGTAGCTGTACCAAAAAGCTTCCTAAAAAAAGATGTGCCAACGAGAAAAGAGTGGCATTTATAAAAATAAAAAGCCACTTATTTGTAATCAATCCGCTATAGCGCTCATAAAAAAAAGTTCTATAGATTATTTCCTGGGGCCAAACCGATAAAAATGTATAAATAAACAAAATGATAACCCATAATTGAGGGTTTTTAATTACAACCGAAAATAATTTATCGGGAGCCACAAAAAAAACATATAATCCCGTCACAATCATTACAATAGCCAATTTGATAATCGTTTCTTTCCAAAAGGGTTTCCAATATTCCCGATCTGGAAATCTCAATTTTAAATGACCCTTTCTTTTAAGGAATATTAAAATGTATATAAACCCCAAAACCGTTATAATCATTTTAACCTGTATAGGATATGGATATAAAAAACTTAACGGAAGTAAAACAAATAAAAGAAATAATTCTACTCCCCTGTATATAGTTGATTGCATAGCCCTGGTTTTTGACTAATTTCTGTATAAAAAATGAAAGCTGCACGATTAAAATCATCTTAATACAAAATAATAATGATTATTAGATCTTATCAACTCCTAAAACAAAAAATAAGCCTCTGTGGTACCGAGGCTTATTTTAACTTAAGTAAAATAGTATGAAAAAAAGTTAGTTCAGTTCAATGGGGCTAATCAATATTTTAATAGTTGTTACGTTTATTTCTTTTGAACACTTCAAATATATATCCTCTTCATAAAAATCCCACAAATTGATTGTAATAAAATTATTTTTTATCGATTAAAAGCATAAAATATAGACAAAAAAACATAAACATTATATAAAACTCATCCAAAGAGGAATCATTCAGCGATTATATGGGTTCTTTACAAAAGAAAATAATTGTGCTATTTGATAACATCAAATAAAAAAAGCCTCTTGGGGGAAGAGGCTTTGATAATTCAGTCTTTGGGGCGAAAACTGATTTTAAAAAAAGTTAGTTCAGTTCAATGGGGCTAATCAATATTTTAATAGTTGTTACGTTTGTTTCTTTTGAACACTTCAAATATATATCCTCTTCATAAAAATCCCACAAATAGATTATAACAAAATTATATTTTATCGATTAAATGCATAAATGCAAGATTAAATGCATAAATATCATAAAAAAGACCATCTAAAGAGGAATCATTTAGCGATCATATGAGTTCTTTACAAAAGAAAATAATTGTGCTATTGATAATATCACATAAAAAAAGCCTCTTGGGGGAAGAGGCTTTGATAATTCAGTCTTTGGGGCGAAAACTGATTTTAAAAAAAGTTAGTTCAGTTCAATGGGGCTAATCAATATTTTAATAGTTGTTACGTTTGTTTCTTTTGAACACTTCAAATATATATCCTCTTCATAAAAATCTTACAAATAGATTGTAATAAAATTATTTTTTATCGATTAATAACATAAATACAGGGTTAAATGCATAAATATCGTAAAAAAGATCATCTAAAGAGGAATCATTTAGCGATCATATGGGTTCTTTACAAAAGAAAATAATTGTGCTATTTGATAACATCACATAAAAAAAGCCTCTTGGGGGAAGAGGCTCTGATAATTCAGTCTTTGGGGCGAAAACTGATTTTAAAAAAAGTTAGTTCAGTTCAATGGGGCTAATCAATATTTTAATAGTTGTTACGTTTGTTTCTTTTGAACACTTCAAATATATATCCTCTTCATAAAAATCTTACAAATAGATTGTAATAAAATTATTTTTTATCGATTAATAACATAAATACAGGGTTAAATGCATAAATATCGTAAAAAAGATCATCTAAAGAGGAATCATTTAGCGATCATATGGGTTCTTTACAAAAGAAAATAGTTGAATCATATGACTGCAAAGCAAAAAAATAAGCCTCTTGGGGGAAGAGGCTTATTATTAGGTTAGGGGTCAAATAATTCTAAAAGAACTATTCTCTTGGGGCAAAAAAAAGTATAAAACAATCAATCAAACAATTCCAATTTTTCTCTTACTCTTTTTCTTTTATACTTCAAATCTAGGATATCCTATTATTCTTATAGCAAAATCGTGGGCAAGTAAAATTTAAATAATCGATTAAAAGCAAATAAAACCGATAAAATACCAATTCCTTTTAGATTAACTACTTTTTATATGCTTCGAGGTATATTATTTTAGTGTTTTAAAGAATTAAACTCAAACAAGACGTTGCATAACTTTCATTAATATCGTAACATTACATTCATAAAATTTCTGGTTTATTTATATGGAAAGTCAAAACATCACTCCTACCGACCCTCAAAACGAAGCTATTATTGAAAATAAAGAATTAAATATTTGGGAAGCATTACTACCTGTGGTAATTCTGGTAGCAATGTTATTTTACAATGTTTCCTTTGCCTTTGGCGATGATGCATTAAGCGGTAGTAATCAGTTTATCTTATTACTAGGTGCTGCTGTTGCGGCTATTGTAGGTTTCTTTAATAAAGTTTCTTACAAACAAATGATGGAAGAAGTGGCCAGAAATGTAAAATCAACCACCGGAGCACTCCTTATTTTATTAATGGTAGGATCGCTGGCAGGAACCTGGCTAATCAGTGGTATCATTCCAACTATGATCTATTATGGCTTGCAAATTTTGAATCCAACTATCTTTCTGGCTGCCTGTGTAATCATTTGTGCCATCATATCTATTGCAACCGGAAGCTCATGGACCACCTCTGCAACGGTAGGTATTGCTCTTATAGGGATTGGTGATACTCTAGGTATTTCTCTGGGAATGACTGCCGGCGCTGTCATCTCTGGTGCTTATTTTGGGGATAAAATGTCCCCTTTATCAGATACGACCAATCTCGCTCCCGCAATGGCAGGTGGGGAATTATTTTCGCATATAAAATATATGACCTATACTACAGTTCCAACAATTGTAATTACACTCATAGTTTTTATCATTATAGGTTTTGCCATCGATACATCGGGAACACCAGAAATTAAAGAACAGTTAGAAGCCATCGATGGTGCTTTTACTATTTCTCCGTGGTTATTTATCGTTCCTGTTCTGGTCATTGGGCTAATTATTAAGAAAACACCGCCACTAATCGCATTATTGGCAGGAACCTTAATGGGTGCCATTGCTGCAATCATTGCACAGCCTGAAATCGTTATGAATATTGCAGGAAGTACCGAACTCACCTTTAACGCTGCCTATATAGGTGTAATGAAAGCGATGACTGTAGATACAGCGGTAGCAACTACCAGTGCCGAACTTAATGATTTGTTTTCTGCAGGAGGCATGTATGGTATGTTAGGCACCATATGGTTGATTGTATGTGCCATGGTCTTTGGAGGTGTGATGGATGCTATTGGAGCTTTGGCAAGAATTAGTAAAGCTCTGTTAAACTTATTTGATTCTGTATTTGGGCTTTTTGCCAGTACCGTGGTTAGTTGCCTGGCATTAAACGTTACTGCTTCAGATCAATATCTGGCTATTGTGGTACCCGGAAGAATGTATGCCAAAGCGTTTAAAGATAAAGGGCTTGCACCAGAAAATTTAAGTCGTACTCTTGAAGACTCTGGTACGGTCACCTCGGTTTTAGTCCCCTGGAATACCTGTGGAGCCTATCAAAGTGGTGTATTGGGTGTACCCGTAATGGATTATTTCTTTTTTGCTATTTTTAACTGGTTGAGTCCGTTTACGACACTTTTCTTTGCAGCATTCAGAATAAAGATCAAACAATTAGTGCAAGACTAGGTTTTAATATCCTGTAGACGATTAACTTCTCATTTCTGATCCACAATAGGTATCGGGCGCTTATTATTATCGATCGCCACAAACTTAAAATGGCCAGAGACTGCAATCTCCCGATCATAGCTATACATATCTTCTTTGTAAATATCAACTTTTACCAAACAACTGGTTCTGCCAACCTCAGAAACTTTCGCAACAAGCTCGATAATAGTACCCGCGGGAATTGGTTTTTCAAAATCAATCTTATCTGTAGAAATGGTGACTACTTTTTTTCTACTAAATCGTGTTGCACAAATAAACGAAACTTCGTCCATGAGTTGTAATGCTGTACCCCCAAACAAGGTTTCGTAATGATTTGTAGTATTAGGAAAAACGGCTTTAAATATTCGAGTTTCAGACTTTTTGATCAATTCATCTATAATATTCATACAATCGTGCTATAATTTTTTCTTATTAATTTACCTATCAAAGGTAAATCTTATCCTAGTATCTTTGTCTCATATTTAAAAAAAATCGAATGAATATTATAGAGAGCTTACGATGGCGTTATGCCACCAAAAAATTTGATCATACCAGAGTTCTGCCCAAAGAAAAAATAGACATTCTTACTGAAGCTTTTAACCTTACGGCCACGTCCTATGGGCTTCAGCCACTTAAATTGGTGATTATAAAAAACAAAAAACTACAAAAAGAGCTTACAGAGCATTCGTGGGGTCAACAACAAGTTGCAGATGCCTCTCATGTCCTGGTATTTTGTATTGAAAACAGCATAGAAGAAACATACATTACTAAACATTTTGACAATGTAAAAGCTACAAGAAATACATCTGAAGAAATATTAAAACCATTTAAAGAGCAACTTGTAGATTCTTTTAAAAATAAACCTGCCAAAGAGATATTAAACTGGGCTACAAAACAAGCCTATCTCGCCATGGGAAATTTACTTACCGTATGTGCCCTAGAAGAAATAGATGCCTGCCCGATGGAAGGCTTTGTACCTGCAAAATATGATGAAGTGCTTCATCTAAAAGAATTAGGACTTTCTTCTGTATTGGTATTACCAGTGGGATATCGGGCAAAAGATGATATGTTTTCAGAATTCAAAAAGGTAAGACGCTCTGTTAAAGATACGGTGATCACTATGGAAACTCCAGAATAGCCAAACAACCTCAATTATTATCTATCCGTGCTCCTACAGAAAAGGAGGCAGATAAAAAGTTTCTTACTTCAGACATCGGTGATTGGTGATTGGTCATAAGTATCTATGTCTGACGTAAGAAAAGGATAGTTAAAAAAATAAAAACATCAACCGGAAAATCAAAACTCTTTTCGGTACTTTTGTCGGAAGAAATTTTTAATTTAATACTAGACCTATGCCAGGATTTGAGATATTTGGTGCCGAAGAGAAGAAAGAAGTTCAAGACGTATTAGACAATGGAGTCTTAATGCGATATGGATTTGATGCGATGCGTAATGGGCATCATAAAGCATTAGAACTTGAAAGAGATTTGGCAGAAAGAATGCAAACCAAATATGCTCAGGTAGTATCTAGTGGTACTGCTGCTTTAACGGTTGCTTTGGCTTGCGCAGAAATAGGCGCCGGCGACGAGGTAATCATGCCCACTTTCACATTTGTAGCAAGTTTTGAAGCGATATTATCTGTAGGGGCGACTCCGGTATTGTGTGATATCGATGATACATTAACTTTAGCCCCAAAAGCTGTTGAGGCCGCAATCACCAAAAAGACAAAAGCGGTAATGCCGGTACATATGTGTGGATCTATGGCAGATCTTAAAGCACTAAAGGCTATTTGTGACACCCATAAGCTTGTTTTATTAGAAGATGCTTGTCAGGCTATTGGAGGCACCTATGATGGTAAACCTCTGGGAAGTTATGGTGATCTGGGTTGTTTTTCTTTTGATTATGTAAAAACAGTTACCTGCGGTGAGGGTGGCGGTATCATAACCAATTCTGAAATTTATGCAGACCGAGCCCATAAGTACCAGGATCATGGACATGATCATGTGGGTAATGACCGTGGGGCGGAAACACACCCTTTTTTGGGATATAACTATCGATTATCTGAATTAAATGCTGCTGTGGGGATTGCTCAGCTCAGAAAATTGAATGATACATTAGCACAACAAAAGAAGCATTATACCATTTTACGTAATGCCTTAACCCCTTTGCCAGAGGTTACTTTTAGAAGAGTTCCGGAAACGGGAGTTGAAAGCTATGCTTTTCTAAATATATTTTTGCCCAATGAAGATCTTGCCCGTAAAGCTCACAAAGCACTGGGATCTCATGGTATAGATGCCTGCTTTTATTGGTTTGATAATAACTGGCACTATTACAAAAAATGGGAACATCTTCTGGAACAAAAATCCCTGGGAGCACTTTCACCAGAAATACAATCGGGCTTACAAAAAAACAAAAGGTCTTTTGATGCCAGTGATGCCTGGATAGGGCGTACTATTTCTTGTCTTATAAAATTAAGCTGGACAGAAGCCGAAGTACATGAAAGAGCTTCAAAGATGGTTGAAGCAATTAGAAGTGTATTATAAAGCGATCCCCCCTGATCTCTCCAATCGTTTAACAGATTCCCAAATTCTGCCGTTCATGCAGATAGGAATTCCTATACTTGATTCTTAGCTCTGAAGAACGTAAATAAAAAATTCTTGAAACCGACAAATCTAAAGGAGGTAGAGCCTGCCTGGATCGGCAGACAAGTCTCGAGGAATTCTTTAGATTAATACTTCACATATTCTACAATTTCCAACCCATATCCAATCATACCAACACGTTTTTGCTGTACCGTATTAGATACCAGGCGTAATTTATGAACATTCAGGTCATGCAATATCTGTGCTCCTATCCCAAAATCTTTGGTATCCATAATAATTTTTGGAGCTTTCAATACCTCTTTTCCATTCTGAATTTCTTTTAATGCTTTCAGACGATTAAGAAGATTAAAGGATGTACTCTCTTGATTAATAAAAATTATAGCTCCCTTACCCTCTGTATTAATACGTTGAAACATAGCATCCAGCCGCTTGTCTGCATTATTTGTTAATGTGCCTAAAATATCATTATTAAATAAGGTAGAATTAACCCTGGTAAGTACTGGTTCATTTTCACCCCAGACACCTAAGGTTAAAGCTATATGAATTTGATTATTGGTAGTTTGCTTATATGCTCTTAATCTATAATTTCCAAAACGGGTGGCAATATCAAAATCTTCTTTTTTCTCTATAAGAGAGTCATGTTGCATACGATATGCTACCAAATCCTCAATAGATATTAACTTAAGGTCAAATTTCTTTGCTACCTCTACCAATTGAGGCAGGCGTGCCATAGTACCATCTTCATTTAAGATCTCTACTAAAATTCCGGCAGGTTTGAATCCTGCCAGTCTGGATAAATCTACAGCAGCTTCTGTGTGCCCGGTACGCCGCAACACTCCTCCATTTTTGGCCTTAAGCGGAAAAATATGCCCTGGTCTTCCCAAATTATGAGGTTTTGTATTCTCATCGACCAACGCATTTATGGTTTTGGCACGATCATGCACTGAAATTCCGGTAGTACAACCATGGCCTATCAGATCTACAGATACTGTAAATTGAGTTTCGTGCAAGACCGTATTATTTTGAACCATCATTTCCAGATTCAACTCATCACAACGATCTTCTGTAAGTGGTGCACAAATCAATCCTCTACCATGTTTGGCCATAAAATTGATCATTTCTGGTGTCACCTTCTCTGCAGCGGCAATAAAATCACCTTCATTTTCACGGTCCTCATCATCGACAACGATAATTACCTTTCCTTGTCGAATATCTTCAATAGCTTCCTGAATGGTATTCAACTTAATTTTTTTTTTGGTCTCGGTAATCTGCGACATAGTAATACTCTTAAATAATTACCTGCAAAGATATTCAAAAAGAAATCTATTTTTTGGATTTAGAAGATCGTTTTGCAAAGAAATCCCTTATTGGCTGGATGAATGCATCCAGATTAAAGATTCCCTGGTCTGTAGTTGCCCTATATGTTAAAAAAATACTGAGCGGAAATATAATAAAGGTGGAAAGCCATGAACCTATAAATGGGGGGATTCCGCCTTCTTCGGCACTATTTTTAGCAAAAATACCTATAAAATGATAGGTTAAAAACAATACTACGCCTATCACAATAGGTAGTCCAAGCCCTCCTTTGCGAATGATCGCGCCCAAGGGTGCGCCAACAAAAAATAGCAGTATGCAGGAAATCCCCAAAGCATATTTATTGTGTAAAGACATTTCATATTTATTTAATGCTCTTTTCTTATTTGTTATATTTTTTTGGGCACTGCTTATATTTCTATTGATTCCATCGGCATTAGAATATGCAAGTTTATAAATCTGCAGCTTTTGTGCTGTATCAAAATGATCAATAATAGTTACTGTATCGCTGGTTTTATTCTCTACTTCTGTTGTATCACTGACTTTATTTTGTACTTCAGCAATTTTTAGGTTTTTATTCAGTTCATCAAGACCATTTCTTCTGTTTACATCATTTTTTACCGATTTAACATCATTATTCACTTGGATCGACAAGGTATCTAACTCATCTTTTAATTCGTTTACATTAAGCATATTATACCCTTTGCTATACTGTTGGGCATCCATATCCACATTATCCAAAGAGGACAAATCTATATTAAGGATATATTGCTTAAAATGAGTTTTGGCAAAGGGTAATTTTTTTCTTCTCTTTGGTGATTTTTGCTGAATATCATCATAATAATTCCCATCATTGAGCACTAGTGTTACCAAATCTGAATTGACACTACCTTTTAACTCACCATCTACAGCTTTTATCACTGTAAAATTGCCAGGTCTTGCCGCTTTTTTATGAATAATAATATCTTTGAGAAACTCATCATTATCACCATACTTTTCGGCCACTTTAATATTGATATCCCCCAAATCATTAAATTGATTTGGAGTGATTACCATTGCTGGTTTTACTTTTACTATGTTTTTTCTAAGATTAATAAATCTCTTTTCTGAAGATGGGATTACTGTATTGGAGAAAAGAAAAGCGCCAATACCGACAAAAAATATAAAAACAGACAAGGTTCTCATTGCTCTTTGTAGTGAAATCCCGGAAGATTTCATTGCAGCAAACTCATAATTCTCTGCAAAACTTCCAAAAATCATAATAGACGTAAGCAGTATCGTAAGTGGCAACACCATGGGAATCAATCTGGGAGTTGCAAACATTAAAAATTTTAAGATCACCGAAAAATCAAGATCCTTTCCTGCCAATTCTGAAATAAACAACCATATGGTCTGTAGCAAAAGGATAAACATAATAATAATAAAGAGCGGAAAAAATGTCTTTATAAAAGTAGTTAAAATATATCTGTCAAGAATTTTCACATGCTTTGTATTTTCCTAATTACTAGTTGAAAAACGTTATTAAAAAATTAAAGAACGTATATAATTGGTTACACCGTTCTTTAAAAAACCTGGATATGAACTCATCTTGAGTTCTATTTTCAAAAATATTAATCCAAACGATTTATATAGTAATTATCATATTTTGATTCGTCAAACAAAAATAAAGTTTCAGAAAGCGGTTGATTGGTTTTAAAACTAGTTACCGTAAATGTCACATTAGAACCATTATTCTGTTTCAGGATCATTTTATATATATGTTTGGTCTGTTTATCTATTCCTAAAAGAATTTCGGTATATTCACTTTTAGAATCAATTGGTATTAATTTTACAAACTGAATTTTCCTTCCGTTCACATTCTGCACAATATCCATCTTTGATGAATATCCATCTTCATAAAAACTCAACATTTTGGAAGGAGTCACACTTTTATTATCTTCCTCACCCTGTGAAGAAATATTGATTTCCTCATCTTCGGGAATAATCACATGTAGCTTTTTTCCATCATACATCTGCTCGGTTCCCATTAAATTAAGAAGGTATTTATTTCCCTGCAATGTTACATCTCCCCTGGTTTCCTGAGAAACATTTTCAGCAGGGTTATTGAGTGCATATTTGAAGCCAATAACAATATTTTTGTAGTTTTTTACTTTTTTAGAAACTTCATCTAATAGTTCTTTGGCATTTTGAGCCTGCATAGTAGTACTACCTAATACAAATATCAACAGTATTATCTTTCTTATCATTTTATACATTTCTTCTTTATTATTTTTTTCATCTTAGCAATTAATTAGTGTCTTCATTCACTTTCTAATAACTGCTGAAGTGCCACCAAATCGGTTATCAATACTTGTCTGGCTTTACTACCTTCGAAAGGGCCAACCACACCGGCAGCCTCTAATTGATCAATAAGTCTGCCTGCACGATTATATCCTAATTTGAGCTTTCTTTGTAATAAAGACGCCGAACCTTGCTGTGCTGTGACAATTACTTCTGCAGCTTCTTTAAAGAGTTTATCTCTATCGCCTTTATCTATATCAAGACTTGTGCCACTTTCTTCTCCAACATATTCTGGTAACAGATGTGCATCAGGGTATGCTTTTTGACTACCTATATATTCTGTTATTCGCTCTACTTCTGGTGTATCTACAAAGGCACATTGTATCCTGATAAGATCATTACCTTGTGTAAACAGCATATCTCCCCGACCAATTAACTGGTCTGCTCCTCCTATATCCAAAATAGTACGCGAGTCAATCTTAGAAGTCACTCTAAACGCAATTCTTGCAGGGAAATTGGCCTTAATCATACCGGTAATAACATTTACCGATGGTCTTTGGGTAGCAATAATCAAATGGATCCCGATAGCACGAGCCAGTTGCGCTAATCTTGCGATCGGAGTTTCTACCTCTTTACCTGCGGTCATAATAAGATCGGCAAATTCATCTACCACAAGCACAATATAGGGTAAGAATCTATGTCCGTTTTCGGGATTAAGCTTTCTTGCCTTAAATTTTGTGTTATACTCTTTGATATTACGAACCATTGCTTGTTTGAGAAGATCATAGCGGGCATCCATCTCTATACAAAGAGAATTAAGCGTATTGATTACCTTGGTATTATCGGTAATTATAGCCTCTTCGGTATCGGGCAATTTGGCCAGATAATGGCGTTCAATCTTATTAAACAGGGTAAGTTCGACTTTTTTAGGGTCTACCAAAACAAACTTTACCTCGGCAGGATGCTTTTTGTAAAGCAATGAAGTAAGTATCGCATTCAACCCAACAGATTTACCTTGTCCTGTAGCTCCAGCCAGAAGCAAGTGGGGCATCTTGGCCAGATCAACTACAAAAGTCTCGTTTGAAATAGTTTTACCAAGCGATAACGGCAGCTCCATCTCTGCATTTTGAAACTTTGGTGATGCAATAACAGATCGCATCGATACGATGGTTGCATTTTTATTTGGTACTTCAATACCGATGGTTCCTTTTCCCGGTATCGGAGCGATAATACGAATTCCTAATGCTGCCAATGACAGTGCAATGTCATCTTCCAGATTTTTTATTTTAGAAATACGTATTCCGGCTTCGGGTACAATTTCATAAAGTGTTACCGTAGGACCAACAGTAGCTTTGATTTGGGCTATCTCAATCTTATAGTTCTTAAGGGTCTCGACAATACGGTTTTTGTTTTCTTCCAGCTCTCCTTGGTCAATGGTAATTCCACCGGCTTTTGCAGAATAATCCTTTAACAACTCGATTGTAGGAAATTTATAATTCCCTAATTCCAGTTTAGGATCAAACTCTCCAAAACCTTTTACCAATTTGGCACTTAGATTTTTAACAACTTCCTCTTCGATGGTGGTTTCAACTTCCATCGCAATGTCATCGGGATCATCCTCAGATTTTATAATGAATTTTTCGGGAAGATCATTATCCCTATTTTTTGGGTTTCCATAGAAATCGTTGATCGTAGGATTTAATGGGATCTCTTTATTACTTGTTCCCTCTTTTTTGGTAATTTCTTTTTTCTCCTTATCTTTTCTGGGCTGAACCCCGGCTTTAGCCATTATCGCATCTATCCTTTCTTTGATTCCGGAATTAGAATCAGACTGAGATTTGGATTTAGATTCCCCTGAAGTTAACGGTTTGACTGTATAACCGTTATTATTCTCTTTTGAAACCGATTCAAAATCTTTGTTAATAGCTTTTTGTGTGCTTTTTATTGATGCACTTAATTTCTCTGGAGTATATCTTAAACGAACCACAATATAGACAATGGCAAAGAATGCCAATACCAAAACGGTACCTATAAACCCTATGTAGTCTTGCAAGAAGTCATTAGACTCATATCCTATCACCCCGGCTAGCAGACCACTCTCTTTTTTCACAAAACCCAATACCACAGATATCCAGATCATTACCAAAGTACCCCAAAACCAAAATCCTGCCAGTTTTCTTTTATTTAAATCAAAAAACAAGTAAACTCCGGTCAAAGAGGTTAACACCGGAAGTATTAAAGAAGACACTCCAAAACCTCTAAAAATAAAGAAATGGCTTACTACGGCTCCAAATTTACTTAACCAGTTTTTGGCAGAGGAGGATCTGTCATAAAATTGTGATATTTCACTTTGATCAATTTTCCAATTGAAAAAAAATGAAATAAACGCAAAAAACAGCCCTATCCCCAAAAAGAACAAAAAACTTCCCAAAACAACTTTTTGTTGTCTGGACAGGGTGAATTTTTCTTTTAATGAGGTCTTAGGTTTTGTTGTTTTCCCTTTTGTATTTACCTTTCTTTTAGCCATTTTTTGGATGTCTTATCGCAAAAATACGAATATCTATATTGGAACGTAAAAATGCATGAAAAATTTTCTTTTATGTCTTCTCTCTAAAAATTAAATAATTCCCAAATTTTAAAAAAATTTAGCAATTAATTTAGTAAAGGTTTAACCGTCTATTTTCCTAAAAACCATTACATTATAAGATAAAAAAAACGAATGATTGCCTATATATTGTACGTTTCATAAAAAAAATGGCAACCATACCATTAATTGTTTCAATTCGAAAGATCTAATAACCTATTAATCAAATAATTAAATTCATTCATACAAGTCAGTTTTTAAAATCTAAATAAAAAAAGTCATGAAAAAGTTAGTGTTAATAATTATGATATCAACTTCGTTTTTCGGTTTATCGCAAGGAACATATGATGTAATCACCCTAAAGAACGGAAGTGTTATTGTCGGAGAGATTACAGAATTAAATTTTAATCAGGATTTAACCGTACAAACCAAGGATGGATATGGATTTATGTTCAGGGCTCAGGATATAAAAAGCATCAAAAAGGAACAACATACCAGAGCACAGCAGCAGGATGAACAGTTTAAAATGGTAATGCCCAGTAACACCATCTCGAATCAAAACCCTAATCAAATACATTCGCAAAACAATCCCCCTGGCAGTAGCTATACCGGACAATCAAGTCAAACTCCGAATTATGGAGGTACTAACGTCTCTCCTACTCCATCAAATTTAGCTCAAAACAGATATTTTACTGCATCAACACCGCAATTGCAGCAAAATTATCAACAAACAATACCAAACAACAATCAAAATTATAATGTTCAACCTCATAATAACTTGCCACAGAAGAGTTATCAGGATGCTTCGCCTCAACATATAAATAATCAGCACGGAAACATAAATCGTCCCAATACGGCAAATACAATACAGTATAGTAATCAAGCGACTGCAGGATATCAAAACCCTCAGCAACAACTTCAAAATTATCAGAATCCTACAGCTCAGTATGCTTCACAATACAACAGACAAGCGAGTGTTACTCCAAATTATACAAATCCCAATATGGCAACAGCAGCAAATAATAGCCCTCCTGCGCATCAGATTGCTCCTTCAGGCACGAGAACTATTTCTCCCAATCAGGGCGTATATCAGCCAAATTCAAATCAAGCAATAAACATGTACACCACACCTAATCAAAACCAAGCTGGTATTGCATACCAAGCTAATACGACACCTGCATCCCCAATACTGGAAGCCAAACAAACTGCTAACCCAGATATCTTTACTGATATTAATACCTTAGGGAAGGTTAACAATACTGCTCCCAAAATTAATTGTATGGAAGGTTACGGGAATTTTTGTTTCGTAAACAACACAAGTAAAAATGTTCTGGTAAGCCTTCAAAAGAAACAACGAGATGGGTATTATGGAGATTACAAGGAAATTGCTATCGCGCCAAATTCTAAAGGATATTTCAATAACATAAAAGTAAATGATTATCCTTTCTTTGTAAAAATCAAGAATTCTGTTCAAAATCAAAATAATTATGTGATCTTAGGAAGAGGAAATATCCGTGTACAACAATGTAAAACCGAATATATCACTATTAATTACTAAAAAACCAGGTATTTCTACTCCCTATAAAAACTATCTGAAAGCTTGATCTATGATCATAGATCAAGCTTTCAGATAGTTTTTTTATCAAAAAAAATACGGGATATAAATAACAAAACCAACAATCAATGCCGTAATCGCAGCAATAAAAACAGCTCCCGCTGCTACATCCTTAATAAAACCTATTTTGTCATGAAAATCGGGATGTATAAAATCGGCTATAGCTTCAATGGTGGTATTTATTCCTTCGATACTCATCACCAGGCCAATGGCAAAAATTTGCAAAATCCATTCTGTTGTAGTAATCTTAAAATAAAATCCCAGTACAGTCATGATCAAAGCGATCCCAGCTTGTACCTGAATACTTGGTTCGGTTTTCAATAATAATAATGCACCTTTAAAGGCATAACCACAACCACGTAGCCTGCCAGAAATGAATGTATAGATTTTATTCATTATATGTTAAGACAAAGTATTAAGTGCTGCCGAATAATTTGGTTCCTGTACAATTTCGGGTACCTGTTCGGTATAGGTAACAATTCCATTTTCATCAAGAACGATAACTGCCCTGGAATGTAATCCTTGCAGGGGGCCGTCTGTAATTTCCAATCCATAATCTTTACCAAATTTCCCTGTTCTATAATCGGAATGATTAACCACATTTTTCAGTCCTTCAGCACCACAGAAACGATCTTGGGCAAAAGGTAAATCATGAGAAATACATAAAACCTTTGTATTGGATAAATTACTTGCCTCTTTATTAAATTCTCTTACCGAAGTAGCGCAAATACCTGTGTCTATTGATGGAAAAACATTTAAGACAACTCTTGATCCTTTATAATCTGATAATTTGGAGGTAGAAAGGTCTGTGTTTACCAATTCAAAATCTGGAGCTTTTTCACCTATTTCAGGTAAATTTCCGTTGGTATGTATAGCATTTCCTTTTAATGTTATCGTAGCCATAATAAAATGATTGTTATTTTGTGCCTTAAAATTAGTAAGATTATATGATACTTTTGGTAAAGTTTTCAGAAAATAAAAAGCCCTCTACATCAGAAGGCTTTACTTTTTTCTTTTTCAAGTATCTATCGATCCCAAAACTCTCTGCATAAAAATGTTGAGTGCTTCTTTTTTTGGAGTGCCTTCTTTTATCATTTTATCTACTTCTAATGCTCCATACATATTAGAAATCAATTCTCCAATAACATCCAATTCTTCATCTTTGAGTGAAGGTACTTCGGTAAGAGCTTCTAATGTTTCTATCGTTTCAACAATAAAATCTTCATCATTTTGCTCGATAAAACCGGTAAGATGCTTAATTATTGGTAACTTCATCTACTAATTCTTTTAAAACTTCAAATTTATTAGTTTGCACCTGATTTACAAAAGCTCCATTCTTGAATGCAGCAAATGTAGGGAGGTTATCGACCGTAGCCATTTTTCTGGATTCAGGATATTTTTCAGCATCTACTATAATAAAAGTAGTATCGGTGTTTTCTGAAGCTAATTTTTTGAATTTTGGCTTCATAATTCTGCAATTACCACACCAGGAAGCAGAATATTGAACAATTACGATATTGTTGCCTTCTACTATTTGCGAAAGATTGTCTTGTGCTAATTCTTGAACCATTCTGTCTGAATTACAATTAAAAACAAAATTTCTCCAGGCAATAGCATCCAGAGAAATTCTGTTATAATATATTATTAATTAGAAGCAAGATATGAAGCAACTCCTTCTCTATTAGCATTCATAGCCTCTTTTCCTTCTTCCCAGTTGGCAGGGCATACTTCTCCATTCTTTTGCACATGCGTATATGCATCTATTAATCTCAAAAACTCAGCTACATTTCTTCCCACGGGCATATGGTTAATCCCTTCATGAAAAACCGTTCCTTCTTCATCAATTAAATAAGTGGCTCTATAGGTTACATTATCGCCTTCTACCGTTACAACTCCGGTCTCTTCATTATACGTTTCATTGGTGATATCAAGAATACCTAAAATGCTAGACAGATTACGGTTAGAATCTGCAAGTATTGGATAGGTTACTCCTTCTATGCCTCCATTATCTTTTGATGTATTTAACCATGCAAAATGCACCTCTGGAGTATCACAAGATGCTCCAATTACGATCGTATTTCTTTTTTCAAACTCTGCCATAGCCTCCTGAAAAGCATGCAGTTCTGTAGGGCACACAAATGTAAAGTCTTTAGGGTACCAGAAAAGTAATACTTTTTTGTTTTTGTTTTTTGCTTCTTCTAGAACATTGATTTTGAAAGTATCTCCCATATCATTCATTGCATCTACGTCCAGATTCGGGAATTTTTTGCCTACAAATACCATATATTTATCTTTTAAAATTTATTAATTTTTCAGCGCAAATATACACCTACTTATATAAGAATAATGTGTACTTAATTTTAATTATTTATATTTAGATAGTTTTTTCTAATATTTAACTGTTGTACATTTAGAAGTAAATAGCACAAAATATAGAATTAATCCTCATTTTTTGCCTCTATCCTGATAGTTATCGGGAGGAAAAAAATTGAAGAAATAGTTTCTAAATGCACAACGGGTACTATTTAATTAATTCTTATAAAATTTTAAAATTCCTACATAAAAATAGGTTTACTTACAAAAATTACGGATAAATTACACTTTTTGTACGGTGAATTACACATTGTTAAATCTATTTTTGTATTTTCGTCACCAAAACTTAACCCTGAATAATCAAAAGTTGAAAAACTATATTCAACATATAATCCTCTTATTTTTAGTAGGTTTTACTCAACTTGTACAATCTCAATCCTCTCTGACTTCTGACAGTATACAAAGCTATATTGCAAAAGCCGAAGCCCTGCAAAGAGAATACAAATATGAAAAATCACTGGAGATCGCGAAGGTCGCTTTGCAAAATGCTCAATATAACAACGATGATAAAAGCCTTGGGCATATCTATAACATAATTGCAAAGAATTATGAGATTAATGAGGATGACAGTAAAGCAAGAAGTAATTATTGGAGGGCATTGGTGTATGCTCAAAGTTCTAATAGTAAGGTATTAGAAACAGATCTTTATAATAATCTTGCCCATGTATATACCAAACACAATCTTACCCGAAAAAAAGGAGTGGATTATTATAAAAAATCATACGAATATGCAATCGGGCTAAACGATACGGTTAGAATGATAAGACCTTTATTAAATCTTGGTGAGTATTATATCTCAAGAAATGATTTTGACAGTGCTTTTGAATATCTTTCACCGGCAAGGAAACTAATTGATGAGAATTCTTCAAATCTCGTTAAAACCAAAATAAACGGACTTTTAGGAAAGTATTTCCTAAGCATAAGAGAATATGATATCGCTGAAGAGCATATAGACCAGGCAATCTCATATGCCTTGGGTGAGACCAAGAACAAGAATAACAATGATCAACAAATTTCTACCTATTATGAAGAGTTAGCTTCTGCATACGAAACAAAATCTGAACACCATCGTAAGTTACAAGACTATCAAAAGGCATATACTTTTCAAAAGAAACAATTTCAAAATATACTGAAAGCAAAAGAGTTCAAAAAATTAATCGAACTGCAAAGAGCTAATATCAAATATGAGGTTGATTTATATGAGGAAAAGATTAAAAAAGCCGAATCTGAAAAAAAAGAAAGTGAATCTGAAGTGTTGAAATGGAGGATTAGCATCATTCTGGGTGTTATTTTGATTCTAATTTCTTTGGCATTCCTTATTAGTTCCTACAAGAACAATATTCAGAAGAAAAGGTTAAACAGCGATCTAATTGAAAAAAACAAAGAATTAATTAGTGCAAAAGAGACCGCCGAACAGGTATCCACATTAAAATCTCAGTTTATATCTACTGTGAGTCACGAGCTCAGAACGCCACTATATGGTGTTATAGGGCTTACTTCTTTGTTGATGGAGAATCCAGATAAAAAGAAAAAAAGTGAATATTTAGAATCATTGAAGTTTTCGGGAGATTATCTTTTGGCTTTAATTAACGATGTGTTACAATTAAGTAAAATAGAAACCAACGAGGTGAGACTAGAAAAAGTTTCCTTTGATATCAGGTCGCTTATCGAAGGAATTGTCAATTCTCTGCATACCAAGCAAAAGAGCAATAATAATACTGTTCACATTGATATTGATAAAAAAATAAATACAACATTACTGGGGGATTCTGTACGACTATCTCAAATATTAATAAACCTGATCGGAAATGCCCTGAAGTTTACCAAAAATGGAAATATATGGATTACTGTAAAATGCATGGAGTATCTTGATGATAGTTATACCCTGCGTTTTATTGTAAAAGATGACGGAATTGGAATCCCTAAAAATAAACAACAAACCATTTTTGATAATTTTGCGCAGGTAAAAAATGAAAACCAGGAATATGAAGGAACGGGATTAGGGTTAGCTATTGTTAAAAAATTAATTCAACTTCATGAAAGTGAAATTCACATAAAAAGTAGAGAAGATAAAGGTTCTGAATTTTATTTTGATCTTTCTTATGAAAAAGCGGTCAAAGAAGAAGAGATATCTCTTAAAACCGGAGAAAATCTAAGTATCGGAACCAGCAATTTTAATGTTCTTATTGTAGATGACAACAAAATAAATCAGATTGTCACTCAAAATATCCTTAAAAAGAAAGGATATACCGGCGATATAGCAAGTAATGGTATGGATGCCATCAAAATGTTGAAAAATGAAAAATTTGATTTGGTATTGATGGATATAAACATGCCCGAAATGAATGGCCTCGAGGCTACCAAGGTAATTAGAACCTTTAATACCCACATCCCAATCATCGCATTAACGGCTGTTGAGGAAGGAGAAGTAAGAAACCAGGCACTAGCAGTAGGTATGAATGATGTGATCATCAAGCCTTACGATACTCAACAATTCTTTCAAACGATCATGAGAAACATCTCAAAAGTAAAAATGGTTTAATTAGACAAAAACTAATATATATACTATTCGCTATTCGTAATATAATCTGTTAAATGCTATTTCGTTTCTTCTGAATATCTTAATTTAGATGTGAAAACTTCAGGACTTATTACATTACATATGGATTCAAAAAAAATGGGTTTTAATACCATCTGCACACATCTGGGTGAAATCAAGGACAAGCAATTCAAGGGAGCTATATCACCCATATATCTTTCTACATCCTATGCGTTTGAAGATGTGGATGTAAAACGCTATCCCAGATATTTCAATACTCCAAACCAGGAAGCTCTTTGTAAAAAGATAGCAGCACTCGAAAATGGAGAAGCAGCACTAATCTTTGGTAGCGGAATGGCAGCCATCAGTACAACACTGTTTGCTTTTCTTCAAAAAGGAGATCACATTGTTTTACAACGAACTCTTTATGGAGGAACTATCAACCTTGTGAATGAAGAATTTATAAAACACGGGATAGAATATTCTTATACAGATTCACAAACAACAGAAGGTTTTGCACAAAAAATAAAACCCAATACAAAAGTAATTTATATAGAAACTCCTTCTAATCCTTTACTCACAATTACAGATATTAAAGCCGTTGCAGAATTGGCGAATAAGAATGGGATCATTACTATGATCGATAATACTTTTGCTTCTCCTGTAAACCAAAATCCTATAGAATTGGGCATAGACATTGTCTTACATTCTGCAACCAAATATTTAGGCGGGCATAGTGATATCTTGGCAGGTACTGTAATTTCGACAGAAAAAAACATGGATCAAATTTTTCATGTTGCCAAAAATTTTGGTGGTAGCCTAAGTGACTTTACGGTCTGGATGCTTGAAAGAAGTATAAAAACCCTAGGAATTAGAGTAAAACGCCAAAATAAAAATGCTTTTCGATTGGCCAAATGGCTTAAGGGCCATGAAGATATTTCTTCAGTATATTATCCCGGACTAAAGTCTCACCCCGATCATGAGATTGCCAAAAAGCAAATGAAAGGTTATGGAGGCATGCTTTCTTTTGAATTAAAAGAAGGGTTGAATGCCAGTAAATTTCAGAAAGAATTAAAGCTTATAAAAAGTTCTATGAGCCTGGCAGGGGTAGAAAGCACCATACTCTCCCCTACTCTTACATCACATGCTTTACTCTCGGAAGAAGAAAAAAATCTACAAGGTATAAAAGATGGATTGCTTAGATTTAGTGTAGGTATTGAAGAAAAAGAGGATTTAATGCAAGATATTCAACAAGCCATAGAGAAAATAAAAATCTTAGCATTAGAACATTAAATGATGAAATTAGATATTCTTGCCATAGGTGCTCATCCAGATGATGTAGAATTAAGCTGTTCAGGCACAATTGCCAAAGAAGTTGATAGCGGAAAGAAAGTTGGAATACTGGATCTTACCCAAGGAGAGTTAGGAACCAGAGGCACGCCAGAAATTAGAGATCAAGAGGCTAAAAAAGCATCAGAAATATTGGGCGTCTCTACTCGCGAAAATCTTGGTTTTAGAGACGGTTTTTTTATGAATGATGAAAACCACCAGTTGGAAATAATTAAAATTTTAAGGAAATACAAACCAGATATTGTATTATGCAATGCCGTAACCGACCGCCACATTGATCATGGCAGAGGAAGTAAATTAGTCAGTGATGCCTGTTTCTTATCGGGTCTTCGGAAAATTAATACTGTATTGAATTATAAAACTCAGGAAGCCTGGAGGCCAAAGCATGTGTATCACTATATACAGTGGAAACATATTGAACCTGATTTTGTGGTAGACATAAGCAATCATATGGATAAAAAGATGGAAAGTGTAATGGCATACACCTCTCAGTTTTATAGTGAAGATAGCGAGGAACCAACCACTCCTATATCTAGTAAGAATTTTATGGACAGCATAAAATACAGAGCTGCAGACTTAGGGCGAATCATTGATGTAAAATATGCCGAAGGATTTACGGTAGAGCGCTATGTAGCAGTAGATTCTATTTTTGATTTAATTTAATCTTAAAAATTGTTTGTATAAATAGAGAAATACTTTATTTTTGCACCCTAAATTTACATGGTGGTTGTAGCTCAGTTGGTTAGAGCGCCTGATTGTGGTTCAGGAGGTCGTCGGTTCGAAACCGATCTTCCACCCTTCTCCAAAAGCCCTTTTTTCAAGGGCTTTTTTATGTTTTTAGTTTTTACTTTTACTCTCCGGTTTCTTTTCCAATACCATCTACTATAATTCTTTCGTCTCTATTTGCTACTTCCCAAGCTGTGTAGAATACTAACCGGGATCGTTTGGCCATCAAATCATATTCAATCTTTTCTGCAGTGTCGGTAGGTTTATGATAATCCTCATGTACACCGTTAAAATAAAAAATAATAGGAATATTGTGTTTAGCAAAATTATAATGATCACTTCTGAAATAAAACCGATTGGGATCATCTTTTGCATTATATGTATAATCCAAATCCAGCTTTGTGTATTTTGTATTTGCCTCTTCACTTATAGCATGCAATTCTGTGCTTAGCCGATCACTACCTATTAAATACACATAGTTATTTTTTTCGGCCTCTTCATGCTTCTTATCGATTCTTCCAATCATATCAATATTGAGGTTAGTCACCGTGTTTGCAAGCGGAAAAACCGGGTTTTCTGTATAAAATCTAGATCCATACAATCCCTTTTCTTCACCTGTTACATGTAAAAACAAAATTGACCTTTTTGGTCCCAACCCATCTTTTTTAGCTTTTACAAAAGCCTCTGCCAGTTCCAAAAGACTTACCGTTCCAGAACCATCATCATCGGCACCATTATATATATTTCCTTGCTTGTCTACCCCGACATGATCGTAATGTGCAGAAATCACTACAATTTCATCGGGTTTTTCACTTCCTTCTATAAATGCTAAAACATTTTCTGATGATTTAATATCTCCCCTAAAATAACTTTCGGGTATTTCCTGAAAATAATCATCCCCACCTATAGGAGAAGGAATCCCCATACTCTTATATTGGGATTTTAAATATTCTGCTGCTTTTTTCTGACCAGGCTCTCCTGTATCCCGACCCTCAAAATCATCTCCTGCAAAGGTATATAGGTATTCCTTAAGCTCTTTTGCTGTTATACTTTCTGCATAAGTAACAACAGCCGATTCTATATTAGGTTTAGTATCTAATTCAGGAGCAACTGCAGTTGAACTTTGTGAAGTACCACAGCAATAAACAATAAATGAGCCAAAAAGTAGTAAAGTATTTTTCATTGTAACTATTCGATTTAGAGAGCACAATATACTCAATTCAAAGCATATGGAAAAAGGAATGTTTTTTATATGGATTATCCATAAATTATTTTAAAATTATTCTTCTTTAGAATTAAAAAAGGTTTTATATTTGCACCCGCCTACGGAAAGCTAATGCTTTCCTTCGGCGGGTAGGCCCGCCAAACGATACTAGTATATATGACCTGGAGAAATGGCAGAGTGGTCGAATGCACCGGTCTTGAAAACCGGCGAGGGTCACACCTCCGGGGGTTCGAATCCCTCTTTCTCCGCGAAAAGTCCTATAAAAGGCAACAAAAACCCTGTAAATAATTGATTTACAGGGTTTTTAATTTTATATGATTTCATTTGATATCAAATAATATCACCCAAAAAGGGGCTAATTCGGTGGAGGTTGTGATTTTTTTAAAAGGTCCACCAGAGACATATAATTATCTGTATACTAGATACTTAAATATATTATGAAGTCGTAATTTTTTACTACATTGGTGGAACATCAATACCCAAAAACTATGTTGCGTCCACTTTCTCTCTTATTTTTCATTAAAAAAAGCAAAGTAAATAGTGCAGGAATGACCAGTATCTTCCTGAGAATAACACTTGACGGACGTCGGTGTGAATTTAGTGTCCACCGTAAAGTCCACCTCGATAAGTGGAACTCTCGCACCCAATCTGTGCTTGGCAACTCCGCTGAAGCTCAAGAAATAAATAGGTATTTAAGTGGTATTACTAATGAGATTTATTCAATACAGCAGAATTTTGAGCGTAAAAACGTCTCTTATTCCGCTTATGATATGCGCGATGTCCTAATGGGAAAGGACAAAACAAAAAAAATGCTTTTAGAAATCTTTCAAGAACATAATGACAAAGTTGATAGTCTTATTGGAAAAGATTTTGCCGCAGGAACTGCTGAACGCTATCGCACTTGTAAAAAACACGTAGCAGACTTTATTAAGAAGAAATACAAGAAAAATGATATTCCTGTCAAAGATGTAGACCATAAACTCATTACAGGGCTGGAATACTATCTTAAAAACCACTCGCAAGTGTGCGCACAACTCTGCGATTAAGTATATCACCAATTTTAAAAAGATTATTCGAATTGCTCACGCTAATGATTGGATTGATAAAGACCCTTTCTTGCATTGGAAAGCCAAACTCAAAATTGTGGAACGTGAATTTTTAACTGAGAAAGAAATTCAAAAGATTATCGAGTTAGAGCTGAAGATGGAACGCCTAGACCAAGTACGCGATATTTTTATCTTTTGCTGTTTCACAGGTCTCGCTTATGCTGATGTTAAAAAATTAAATAGAGGTGATATCGTTTTGGGTACTGATGGTGAAGAATGGGTGAAAACAAAACGTTCTAAAACCGATACTAGAAGTAATATCCCAATTTTACCCATTGCTAAAGCCATTATTGAGAAATATAAAGACAACGAGCTACTTAAAGAAAAGGATTTAGTTCTGCCTGTTCTTAGCAATCAAAAAATGAATGCGTACATTAAAGAAATTGCGACCTTGGCTGGAATCACTAAAAACCTTACGTTTCATCTAGCACGACATACCTTTGCAACGACGGTTACGCTTACCAATGGCGTACCAATAGAATCTGTAAGTAAGATGCTTGGACATACCAATCTTAAAACAACACAGCACTATGCTAAGATTTTGGATATGAAAGTGAGTAAGGATATGGAAATTTTAAGGAATAAATTTAAGACTGAATAGCACTAATTTTCATTACGCTTTTGTCTCATACCATTTACATAGCCAGAAATTGGACTTATCTTTTTCGGTTCTTTCAACTTAAAATTATTTTTAGCAAAAATCTTAGGCATCATTTGCCAATTATCTGTTTTCAATTTTTTTGATTTAATGAAGACATAGAATTTTCTTGCTTCTATCTCTGGCCAATTATTCTTCTTGAAAAATAAAGCCACTTCACTTTCATTAAAAATAACTTTGGGCTGTTTATTTAAGTTTTCGTTTGTTTTATGTTTTATAGAAGTTACCAAATTTTGGCTAGGTTTTGGAACGCAGTTAGCCAAAATCTGGACTTCCTGCGTACCAGTAGTTGTATCAATTTCGATACAAGCTCTGATCATCTTAATTTTAGAACCTCTTGATGGATGGTATGATGGATAGTAAGTTAGATATCCCCAGGCATCTAAGTCTCGTAAGTGATTATGATAGGTTGTTTTTGATTTTATTTTAGCATGTTCCATTATAAGCTCACGATTAATAGTTAATGTGTCTATAAAAAACTTTCGATTCCATAACTGAAAGAATGCTAGGTATAAGGTAATATGCCCTTGCCTAATCCGCTCATCGTTATGGAAGGTTTCAAATACTGTATTAAGGTGTGAGATGTAGTTTACCTTCTCCATTATTCACCAGTCCTTGGGCTTTTGATTTCCCGAAAACGCACTTCTTTTATTTCTGGACGATTTTTTTCCAATATCAATTTCTTTTTAGGCGGTTCAGCTTGTTCAAAAAGAGATTGTAACATAGCTACAGTCAGTTTGGTTTGGTTCTTTTCAATGTCTTTCATTATGGCAATCATTCCATTCATTCGTTTCTTGATGAGTAATGAAATTCTCTTTTCTAAAGTTTCCATATTGGGTCCCATTGACTCTGCTGGGGAAATACCGTTTTCTTGAAAAAAATCCATCATTACCAATAAGGTCATTGATTTTGAAAGTGACATTTCTTTGCAAAACTTATTGAATTTATCTGCTACTGAAGCTTTTATGCTTAAGCTCTTAAATTGCTCTTTTTCATATCCTCTATCCATTTTTCCGTGAAAAATTTGTTGTTTTTATTGGGTTGTGGGCGTTTTTCCGTGAAAAACAATGCCTTTATTTTAAAACACAAAACAATCAATCGCTGTCAAGTACTGATTTTACTGGTATTTTTAAAAAGCTTAATATCGTAACATCGCGCCAGCGTGTTACCCTCTTGCTATACAACCCTTCCATTTTATTTCAGGGTTGCAGTACTTTATATCTAAAGCTAAAAAGCCTTTCAACTTAATTACTAACAGCTCTATTTTTTAAGAAAAATGTACCACACTTTTATTCTATTCTTATAAAATATCCTGAAACGTTGATGTTTTTTTATTCTGATTATAAGCATGTTACGTCAAAACTTAAGCCAATAATATTTGGTGTCAATTGGTTTAAATTAGTTGCCACAATGGCATTTATTCACATACTTATTATATCTTGAGCGTTTTCCTTTTCATTTGGCTTAAAAAGTAGAGATTTGATATGTTTTGATATTTTTTACTATCGAAGATTACGGATGTAAGAGCCTTTAATATTTCATATCACTTACTTCCCATAGCGCTATCGCCGTTACCTTTTCGGTAACCGACACTAAAATTATGACTGAGTAAGAACTTATAAAAGTGAAGCCTGCCTGAGTACCTCGACTTAGCTCGGCACAAGCTATGTTGAACGGGTGGGCGAACGGTTATGCAGTTTGTCTCGGGCAGAATTTTAAACTTTGTGAAGAAATAGGTTGTGGTAATCTTTTTGCCAGGCGAACGCTGTCGCTTTTTCTGCGATAGGGTTTAAGATGTTCTAGTGAACCTCTTTTCTCGGAATGAAGCTTTTCGCGAAATGCAGAGAAATGTGGTGGAACGGTTAGTAATTACTACATAAATTTGGTGTTATGAGCCGATTAAGAATTCTATTCGGCTCATAATAATATATTTGATAGTTTATTTGGTACTACAAAACAACTTCTAAATTACTTTCCCCTTGCTAATATCAAATCCAACCTGCCAGAAATACATATCAATAAGTTTCATCTGAGTGTATTGTGGATAAATAGTTTTAAGTATTTTAAGTTCCTCTTTATTGGACTCAATAAACTTAAAGAGTTCTCTAAGACTTTTTTCTTTTAGAGTAGTAGATTTTAACTCTAATTGCTTGACCCCATCAATAAAAAACCTGTCATAGGCCGGTAGGCTTCCTAGAGTTCCTAAAACTATTTTGCTTATCAAAGTGTCTGTAGGGGTAACACCATGTTTCTTATTGTAATAAATTGATAGTTCCTTAATTATTTCCAATATCTCAGGTAGATCACAAACCGCAACTTCATAATTTTGGTTACACCTCAAATGATTATAGTCATTAAGGATATCTACAGCTTCTATGTGAACCTTGTAATCGTTTTGAAGCAGCTGGCTAGAACCTCTATACATACCCCAGCTTGCTAGATAAAAACCTAAATGAAGTGCTAAATGATCTCTATTCATTTTTTTATTTCCAAAAGCGTCATAGCAATGTTGCCAGGAATTATAGCGATGAAATTCTAGAGTGTTTTTTTGACAAATGTTTTTATTGTATCTCTCAAGATGAACGTCAGCTTATATTTCTTTCAACCCTAGCTCTTTCAAAAATTTGTTGTGTTCTTTTGTACTTAAGGCTATTCTTTTCTCTATATCCACTAATTCTCTATGGACTTCTTCAAGATTTATCTGTTCTTCAGCTTCTGCTGTGCTCACATAGCGTGAGATATTAAGATTGTAACCGTTATCTTCAATTTCATCCATCGAAACTCTGCGGGCATATCGCTCTATTCTTTCAGGTCGAGATTTATAGGTATCAATGATATTTTTGATATCAGATTTACGCAGCTCATTTTGGCGTTTTGCTTTTTTATAATTTCCTTCTGCTGATGCATTTATAAATAAGACATCATTCTCGCGCTTACATTTTTTTATTACTAAAATACACACAGGAATGCCCGTTGAATAAAATAGGTTAGAAGGCAATCCTATCACGGTATCAATATTTCCGTCTTTCAGTAATTTAGTACGGATACGCTCCTCTGCTCCGCCACGAAATAATACACCGTGCGGTAAAATAATTGCCATTGTTCCATTCTGACTTAAAAAGTGGAAACCGTGAAGCAAGAATGCAAAATCTGCTGCACTTTTGGGTGCCAAACCATAGCTTTTAAACCTAAAATCTTCTCCCAATGTTTCAGTTGGTTCCCAACGCAAACTAAATGGCGGATTTGCCACAATCGCATCAAACTCTACTTTTTTGGAAGGGTTCATTTCATTTAATATATCCCATTGGTTTTTTAAGGTATCACCGTGGAAAATCTCAAACTCGGTATCCTTCATACCGTGCAAGAGCATATTCATCCGTGCCAAATTATAGGTAGTGACATTATTTTCCTGTCCGTAAATTTTTCCAATTCTTCCATTATTATCTCTAATGCGCTCTCGTACATTTAATAAAAGTGAACCCGAACCACAAGCAAAATCTAGTACGTTATTTAGTTTATCTTTTGGTCCATCAGGATGATTTGGATTTTGAGTATCGAGCGTGACAATTGTAGAAAGAATTGTAGAAATTTCTTGGGGGGTGTAAAACTCTCCAGCTTTTTTACCAGAACCTGCAGCAAACTTACCAATTAAATACTCATAAGCATCACCCAAGGTGTCTGTGTCAGTAGAAAAATCAGCTATACCTTCTGCGATTTTTTGAATGATCGTACACAGTTTGTCATTCCTTTCCTTCTCTGTTTTACCCAGTTTTTCAGAATTTAAATTGATTTCTGAAAACAATCCGTGGAATGTACTTTCAAAGGATTTATTTTCTATAAAACGAAAAGCATCTTCCAATGTCTGTAATAATTCTCGACTGTGAGTACGAGCTAACTCTGCAATCTTACTCCATAAAAATTTAGGCTCTATTATGTAATGCACTTTTCGTTGCATTTGCTTTTCAAACTCAGCAATATCTTCTTCGTTATTTTCATACCATATTTCTAAGGGTGGTGGAATAACAAAATCTGGACGTGTATCCTCTGAAGGGCTTTTTGGATAATCTCTACCAAGTTCTTTTTTTGCGGATTCTTCGTAATTGTGTGATAGGTATCGCAAAAACAAAAACGAAAGCATATAATCTCGAAATGCATCTGCATTCATAGCACCACGCAAATCATTTGCAATATCCCAAAGGGTTTTTCCTAGTTTTACTTGTTGATTTTCTTTAGTCATCTGTATTATGCTGTTAGTTTCGGTAGGTCAAATTCATATTTATCCAAAAAGTCCTTTAGTATTTTTTTAAAAAGGGTTTTATTATCGTCTGTCAATTCTACGGGCTGATATATAGAATACTTACCGTGACTCAACAAATTTAGAGCTCTATTATAAAGGGTTTCATCTTCTATACCATTAAGGCAAAATTTGATGTCTCTTTGCCCGAAAAAACTTGCTGTTTTTTCAAGAATACTCCTTAAAGCATTAAAGTGATAAGAATATACCTTACCTTTTTCTACTGCCTTCTTTAGCTCAGATAATAATGCAACGTGATGGAAATAAGGTGTATCATCTGTTTTTTGCAATGAATGGTTATCTTGTGCATTTTTATATAGAAAATATCGCTTAGGTTTTTCAGTCCTTAACTCATTCCAAAGCACATTGTAAAAGAGACTGTGGTGTGTGCTTATTACGACTTTGATTTTACCTTTCGCCTTTCTCATTAAAGAAATCAAATCTGTTGCAACCGCAATGGCATTGTTGTCATCTAAAGAAGAAATAGGATCATCTATATAAAAATATTTTACCCAACTATAAGGGCCAGTTCCCTCCTCATCATCTATAGCAAGTTCACATAAAGCTAGGAAGAAACACCACTTAAATAAATTTTCTTCACCACGGGAAATTTTGATATTATCCTGAACTATGTATTCTGGTTGATTATTATTTGGGTGGTATCTTGGATTCTGGACGTTCTTGCTAAACCGAACTTTCCAATTTTCATAGTCAAATCTGAAATCGAAATTTGCATAACGTTCCAAATACGCGAAAATTTTTTCTTCTAACGCTAAAGCTTCAAAACCAGCAAAAAAATTGGAAGTAGATGTTAAGGATAAATGTCTATCAATATCACTGTCTAAATCATTGTCCCAGATGAAAAGATCTTCTGTGAAAGCATTGAAATATAAGGTGTCACCATTGCCATTATTAAGGCGTTTACCTTTGTCTTTAAACTCCATACTAGTTCTTGTTTTACCCACACCATTATGAGCATAGAGTAAGATGAAATTTGAATCATCATCTTTTAAATCATCTCTAAATCTTGTAACCAGACCATTTAAGGTTTTGTATTTGCTAATCTTGCGAACTGTACTCATTCTTATTAATATAATTTGGGAAAAAGTCCCTGCAATAGGCTTTTTTTATGTTGTTCTAGTTGGTCTATTTTATTTTGCTGAGCAATAATCAATTCATCAGCTGATGATAGAAAATCTGCGATTTTTTGCTGTTCATTTTTATTCTTAGGATAACAAACTGTTATGTTTGATAAACGTGTCCCTGAAACTCCTAAAACCTTTGCACCCTGTGCTTCTTTTTTAATTAGTTTTCTAATGCCTGGTGATTTAAACAAATAACCTCCAAAGCCAATTGTTATCTTTTTTTCAATTTGTCTCGCGAGTAAAGTATGAGAACCCGAAAGTAGTCTTTCGTTATTGAGATTAACAATTTCAATACTTTTACCAACATCATTTAAATCTTCAGAAGCATCAGCAAAAACTAAATCACCTCTTTGACAATAATTAATTTTCTTTATATTTTTGAGAGAGATGTCTTCGTTTATATAGGGCACAGCCTCTTTAGTAATATCAAATAATACTGAGAACTTGGTATGAATATCTCCGTAGTGAATATTCTTTACCTTCCCTTTATCATAATTCAGATCATTACGTGAAAATGAATTGGTTACAAGAAATGAATAAATTTCTTTAAATGGTTCAAAGACCCAATCCACGTCATTCTGAAACTCCCTAAAACGATAATCAGGCACCTTCTGTCCTTCTCTGGGAAATAAATTTTGCATTAACCCTTTTTTATGGCGCTGCAGCGCATCCAACCTGTCTTTGTGAGCTGTTATCAGGTCGTCTAAGGATGAAAGGCACGTCGCTATTTTTTGTTGTTCAGAAATTGAAGGTGTAAATACTTTAATGTTCGAAAAGCTCTTATAAAATAAATAACTTCGAATTCCCCCTTCCGTATTTCTTCTAACCTCTCTAAGAAACTCATTGGATTTAAAAAAATGGTTCAAAAAATAGTCATCAATATCTGCTTTAGTTTTAAAGCAGACATATAAGGAACTTATGATTACATCTTCTAAGTTTCCGGAATAACCAATTGAACCAATATTAATTCTAGCGGGGTTATAAGCAAAGGTGTTTTTCTTTACAATTTTGTATAGAGAAATATCATATCCTCTATTCTTACTATTAATACCATCAAATTGTTTGGACTGGGGTAGAAAACCTTCCTTATTATTTATAGAATAAACTGGTAAATCTTCATTTTTTTTATTTCTATTGGATATTACACTTGTTATTTTCCCTAAAGAAGTGCGTTTCCAATCTGCACTCCCTTTAAATTCAGAAAATCGTAACTCCGGCACTAATTTTTGTTTTGTTTTATTCATAAGGCTGTAGTCCAGAGATTTCTCGCCCTTCGGCCTGTTTTTTCAATTGGGGCACTAAGTCTTCCATTAATTGTAGTTCGCGCTTGCGGCGCTCTTTCCAACCCAGTTCTAGTGGTTCCAAAAGGTCCGTCAATTGCTCTCCATCAAAAATCATTCGCTCCATAATACCTGCGACAAACTTCTTAAGGTGTTTGGTTTCTAATCCATTTTTACGAGCGATAGATGCCAATTCTTTGTCTTGTTTTTCAATTCTAAAGGTTTCAAAGTTCTTTTTAAGCTCTTGGATGGTTTGCCCTACACTCCAATCTACTTGATTGATAAAATCGGTAAAATCCTCTTCCTCTTCCATTAAGTTTGAGTGAGACTTGAGCAAGTTGATAATTTGCACCTTACTCATTTTTTGCTTACTGGTTTTTTGTTGGGTACTTTCAGCAATCAATCCCATTATATAATCATAGTCTATCACTGCACTGCTAAAAAGTACAAATTCAAAATCCAATTCCTGTATTTCAGGTGGTGCATCGTCGCCTTGCTTTTCCTGAATCTCACGCAATTGTTTGGCAGTTTCTATGTAGCTACTTCTAAACTCCTGTAAACGTTCTGCAGGTAATATTTCCTCAATGCTTTCCAGTTGTGCTTTATCCAGATCTGTATATTGGTCCAGTTCGGTTTTAAGCTTTTGTACCTTTTTAAAGTTTTTCACAAAGGCTATACGTGCAGCATCACCTCTAAGGTTATAAACTTCTTGGGGTTCATTCACTAAATTATGTTCTTTCATAAAATCGCCCAATGCCGCCACAGCTTCTTGATACTGCTCAATAACGACAGGTGCAGGTTCTACCATCCAAATTTTTACCGCACGGTCTTTGTCTTCCCCAGAGAATAATGTAATAGCTTGATTTACTGAATCGTGCTGCGAACGAAAGTCCAAAATATTCCCGTAAGGTTTAGTGTCGTTTAGCACTCTATTAGTTCGGGAAAAGGCTTGAATAAGTCCGTGATATTTCAAATTTTTATCAACATACAGCGTATTGAGATATTTTGAGTCAAAACCTGTCAGAAGCATATCTACCACGATGGTAATATCTATTTTGCGCTTTCGCGAAAGCGTAGCATTATCATATTTCTGATCTTTTATGCGCTGCTGTACATCTTGGTAATACAAATCAAACTCATTGATTGTATGGTTTGTTTCAAATTGAGCATTGTAATCTGCTATGATTTCTTCTAGTGCTTTTTTCTTTTCTTCTGGATTTTGCTTGTTATTCTCACGTTCAGTGCCCAAATCTTCTTGCAGTTGTTTAATATCAGCTGCATTCTTTTGGCTCTGCCGGTTGCCTTCTTTTGCAATCAATTGTGCAGGTGGTGAAAAAACGGTAGCAATATGTAGAGGATTAAAATCTGGGTCCTCTATTGTCAATCGCTGTTGCTTGTTTTTGAACAAACGGTAGTAGGCAATGGCATCGTTTATGGAACTTGTTGCTAGCACCGCATTAAAGCGTCGATTATTGGTGGCTCTATCGTGTTTATTGATAATGGCATCTACAATAGCTTGTTGTGCCAATGCCTCACCAGGTCGCGCTCTATGTTTTCCTTCACCTTTAAAATAATCAATATGGAAACGAAGCACGTTTTTATCTTCTATGGCGTGGGTAATGGTGTATTTGGGCAACTCATTTTCAAATACCGATTTTGTAGTTTTGTAGGTTTCAAATTCACCTTCGCGTATTTTATAAGTGGCATTCTCTTCAAAAATAGGTGTGCCTGTGAACCCAAATAACTGTGAATTTGGAAAGAACTCTTTAATGGCTTTGTGATTTTCACCGAACTGCGATCGGTGACACTCATCAAAAATGAATACCATCCGCTTATTACTCAAAGGCTCTAAGCGTTCTTTATAATTACGTGTTTGTGTGCCATCAAGCGCCAAGCCTAGTTTTTGGATTGTGGTAACAATAACTTTATCTGAATAATCATTTGATAAGAGTCGCCGTACCAGTGTTGCAGTATTAGTATTTTCTTCGACACTGCCTTCTTGAAACTTGTTGAACTCCTCGCGGGTTTGTCTATCCAAGTCTTTACGGTCTACGACAAATAAACATTTATGAATATCATCATTGCTCTTAAGTAAGGTAGCTGCCTTAAAAGATGTGAGTGTTTTTCCACTTCCCGTGGTGTGCCAAATGTAGCCATTGCCTCTATGTTGCTCAATGGAATCAACAATAGCCTTAACCGCATAGATTTGATACGGACGCATTACCAATATTTTTTGCTCACTTTCAACGAGCACCATATACTTACTTATCATTTCTCCTAGTGTACACTTTTCGAGAAACTTTTGTGTAAAGGGTTCTAGGTGAGTTATCTTCTTATTATTTGAATCCGCTAATTGATAGATAGGTAAAAATTGCTCATCGGCATTAAAGGTGAAATGTTTATTCTTGTTATTGGAAAAATAATAAGTATTTGTTCTGTTACTCACTATGAACAACTGCATAAAACAAAGTAGCGTATTGCTATAGCCGTTTCCTGGTTCATTCTTATAGTCAACGATTTGCTGCATCGCTTTTCGTGGCGATATATCTAGTTTTTTTAGTTCAATTTGCACTAATGGTAAACCGTTAAGCAATAGAATCACATCATATCGCTGGTTACTGTTTTCAGTATTGATTTTTAATTGACTTATGACTTCAAAATCATTTTTACACCAATCCTTAAGATTAACGAGCATATAATGAAGAGGTGTTCCATCCTCTCGTTGGAAATATTGAGGCTCACGTAATTTTTTGGATGCAAAAAAAACATCGGGTGTAATAATTTCTTCGCGTAAACGCAAAAATTCATTATCTGATAATCGCACTCGATTAAGTGTCTCAAACTTCTCTCTAAAATTACTTTCTAGTGTCTTCCTATCAACAATACCTGAGCGATACGTATATTTTTGCGCTACCAGTTGGCTGATAAATTGTTGTTCTATTTGGTTTTCTTTGGCCATTCAATTTTTCACTTTAAGTGAATATGATATTTTTATTTTGTTATAGCTTTTCAAGAATTTCATTTTTCATCCATTCAAACGCTGCTTCTTGATCATATTTAATTTCTGGTCGTAATAAAGCCTCCATATCTCCTGTGAAATCTGGGTCTTGTTCTTTTTCTTCAATATTCATTAAAAATTCTTTTTGACTTGGTGGTCTATTTCCTGTTGAAAATGTGGTGTATGCTGCGAAGCATTTAATTATCTGTTCTACGTCTAATTCCATATTCAATCTGGAATAATCCAAATCGAATAAATCCCTACCCTTACTGCGTTGGTATAGGGCTCTTAGTTTTGTACCTAATAATTCATTGATATTATAGGTGCGGATATTCGTTTTCCCAGTAAACCAATCACTTTCTACTTCAAAAGGAAATTCAACCCAGTCTAAAACATTAAAATGCTCTTTACAATTAATTTCTAATTTTAATCGCAGTCTAATATCCTCATATTCAGAAGTGAAACGGTATAGTGCTTTTGCGCCGTGTCCTCTTACTTGCGTTTTTCTTGGTTCTTCAAAAAACGTAATAACCTCATTAAGACGTTGCATTATTGGTTTTATAGGACCTGGCTTTATTTGAACCAAATCAATATCCTCAGAGTAACGTGGTGCTGGATTTAAATACAATTTATGTAAAGCAGTACCACCTCTAAAGGCTAAGTTCTCTCGTAGAAAATCATCCGAGAAAATTTCTACTAACGCACGACTAATTACTAGGTCTTGTTCTACTTGATAAAACTGTTTCCACGGGGCTTGTTCTTGCCATTTAGCTATATAAGGCTTCGGAATCATAAATCGCTTTCTAGTTTTATATTCACATCAACTTTCCAGCGATTACTAACCGCACCAGGCTTCTCTTTTGATTTTGGACTCAATAACGTAGGATAAAATTTAAGCTTACTTAAATGTTCGTAAAGACAGGCGGTTTTATCTGTTTCCCCTTCAACTTCTTGTAATATAAAACCGAGACGTTGCAATACACTTTTATGTGGATACCAATCAAGCAATTTCGCTATGTCTTCTTGATTAATAACTTCAATGAGTTCTTCTATTACAGTGAACACTCTGTTTAGCCCACCTATTTTAGACTGATGATAGAGTAAATCGGCAGCCGTTAGGGCTGGACTTGATATATTGAATAATCCTGAATCGCTTTTGCGGAATACTATGTTATCTTTATTCCATTTATTGGTACTTATAAAATCGATTTGAATAGCATTCTTCTTTATGTCTAAAAAGGCAGAACCACTGTGAATCACATAATCCTTCTGAATTTGCTGGTGTGCCGCTCCATGAAAGCGAGCTGCAGAATATAAGCCCACATAATACTTACGCTTTAAAAAAGAGAATAACTTATCGACGTATAGTTCTAAAGGTAATTTGCCTTGCCTTGAATAACGCGGCGGGATGATTAAATAGAAATGATGCCTTAGCGGAATAATGTCGCCTTTTTGAGTAGCATATTTTAAATCATTATTTACTAATGTTTCAGACTTATCTTTGTAAGCCTCAGCAATTTCATCAAAAGTGAATGCATAATTTTCAAGCGATAATTGATTATTAATAAAGGCTGATAAAGTCAATCTTAGTAAATTTTTGAGAAAGGTAGTAAAAATCACCCTTTTTCTCGAAAGTTTACTAAAGTATTTTATATTTAAATCGCTTTATATACATTTAAAATTTATTATGAACTACCTTTTTATCTGCTCCGCTAACAAACAACGCTCTAAAACAGCTGAAGACTACTTTGCTGAAAAGCATCTCAAACACAAATTCCGAAGCGCTGGGACAAATACTAAAATTTGCAGAAAGGAAGGCACTACTGAATTAACTGAAGAATTATTAGAGTGGGCAGACAAAGCCTATGTAATGGAAAAGAAGCATTTTGACCAGATTAAGAAGCATACGGGGTCAAAATATTATTCAAAGATTACAGTATTACATATTCCTGACGTTTATCAATATTACGACAAAGCGCTATTAAGAATTTTGGACGAGAGAATTATGCTTTAGAATAACCATTATAATGGTAGTTTTATGAACAAAACTGTGATATTTACCAATATAATGGTAATTATTGGATAGGTTAGATATGTAGGCTCGAAGTTATATTTGAATTAAAGAGACGTAAAAAGTATTTATAAAATAGAATTTACACTCATCTATATCTATTTGAATTCAAAGATGGTGTAAAATCTTCAAAACTCTTAAACTTTTGTTAAAAAGGGGCGATTTCGGTGGACATAAAATTTAAAGCTGCTTTTAAGCCCTATAAATGCTATGAAAACGAGAATTTGGATAGTTCCTCTTTCTCCGCTAAGAATTTATAAAATTCTATTAAAAGCCTGTAAACATTATGTTTACAGGCTTTTTTAATTTTATCAATTGCTAAATAACAGCAAAAATACTCAAAGAAAAAGGGGCTAATTCGGGGTCACTTTGACACCTCTACAACTGACTCCAAATAAACTCAAAAATCCTATAAATAAAGGCTTTACGTTAATTATTTTTTATTTTATTTTTTGTAATTTGAGAGAGAAGTATATAAGAAATACTATGAACAATTCATTTTCACTACTTTTTTATATTAAAAAGTGTAAAGCCGACAAATCTGGACGAGCAAATATCTATTTAAGAATTACTATGGATGGCCAACGAGCCGAATTGAGTATTAGACGCAAAGTTCTAGTAGATAAATGGAATTCTGATATGAATTTGGCTCGTGGTAGTTCTGATGAATCTTTAGAAATTAATCGGTATATAAACACCATTAAGAATAAATTATATTCTATTGAACAACGACGAGTATCTGAAGGCAAGCCTATTACCGCAATTTTACTTAGAAATTTATACTTAGGTAAAGATTCAAATAAGAAAATGCTCTTAGAAATTTTTGAAGAACATAACAAAAAAATGAACAAATTGATTGGAAAGAGTTTTGCTGCAGGAATAGCAGAACGCTATAGAACAGCAAAAAAGCATATATCTGAATATATACTCAAAGAATATAGAATTAAAGATGTTTTAGTTAAAGAAGTTGACAATAAATTTATTAACGGATTTGAATACTATTTAAAAACCGAAAGGAAGTGTAAATATTAACTTTGAAGAACTGTGCTAGTGCTTTTCATAGGATACTTTGTTACCTGCTGGGCTTATTCCAATTTATCAAAAGGTTCTGGTTGAGTTCCATCAATATCAGTGAAATTATATTCTTCTGCAAGTTCAGCCACTACTAATATTTGACCTGTTTTCTTTATAATATTTTTATCAGAAGAGAGTGCTACAATTGCTCTTCCAACAAATATAGATGTCTCTTTTTTAGGATTAGGTTTTTTCTTACTTTTCTTGTCATCGATATATCCTGGATAAAGCGAAACACAAGTAATTTTATTTTTTTTCAATTCTTCTGACATATCCATTGTCATTTTATCAACTGCTGCTTTTGCAACGCCATAAATTACATTTCCATAATATTTCTGACTGGCATAAAAAGAGATATTCACGATTAATCCGTGCTTTTGTTTTAGCATCAATTTAGAAGCGTAGAAACTTGATACGTAATTTGAACGAACTCCTACATTATTCATTTCGTTCCATAAATCTAATGGCTGTTCCCAAAAAGGTGCTTTCCATTTAAATCCTGAATATACTTTTCTATTTCTTAGTCGATTATACCCACCCCAAGCATTATTGACAAGAATATCCAATCTACCATCATTATTCTCGATTTGTTCAAATACGGCTTTAACTTCATCATCGTTTTCGTGATTACAAATAACAGCAATTCCTTTTCCCCCTGCTTTTGTAATACCTTTTACATCATTTTCAGTAATACTTCTTCCTGTTACATAAACTGTAGCTCCTGCTTCTCCAAGTGCCAGAGCAATTCCTTTTCCGACATTTCGTGTTCCGCCTGTTACAAGTGCAATTTTATCTTTTAGTGGTTTCATTTCAGTTATCCTCTCTTTTTTAATCTTCTATCGTTGACCATTAATTATCGCAGGTGCTCTCTTCGCCTTGCAGGTAACACTCGAGTATAGTTATTAATTAATATAGGGATATATAGTTAATGATTATATCCAACTTATATGAATTATTGACCACTCAATGCTTTGTTATGTTCGCTATTCTATTATTTATATATTCTCTAAAATTATGACTTACCTACACCGTTTGAAATGACCTGAATCAGTTATAGGAATTATATTGGAATGTGAAGGGATAACCGATCTATAGGGAAGAATTAATATGATGCGCTTAGTATATAAAGGTAAATAAAGCTAGTAATGCTCGTGATTTGATATTTATCAATGATTCAAGTGATTTTGAAATTGTTAGAATTCTTAAAACACTTGTTTAGTTCATACACTTCAAATTTTATTCTCTTTGAGAATTCAATTATAAGAGATTTCACCTCTTTTAGTATTTCAGACTTTGAAATATTATTTTCAGAATACGTAATTTCTTTCCTGAATTTCAATAACTGCTACTGCGCCAACTAGAATATCTGCTTGTTTTACTATATCAGATAAATTCTTAGTTCTTGAATGACAAATTGTAACTGTGGCATTCTTATTCAATAGCATCATAGCAATTGGTTTTCCTAAAATTGGACTTCTCCCAATTACAACAGCTTGTTTTCCTTCAATTGGCAAATTGTAATGCCCTATCAATTTCATAATCCCTACTGGCGTCGCACTCCCAAATGCTTTTTCTCCCATTGTCATTTTTCCAAATCCCAAGCATGTTACACCATCAACATCTTTTTCAATCACGATTTTATCAAAGCATAATCGCTCATTTATCTGACTGGGAACTGGATGTTGTAATAAAATTCCACAAATAGCATCATCATTATTTAATTTTTCAATTGCTTTTAGCAATCCATTAGTCGTAGTGTGTTCTGGTAAATGAACTTTTAACGATTTCATTCCAGCTCGATCGCAAGCATCACCTTTCATTTTTACATAAATCTCAGAAGATGGGTCATTCCCAACTAAAATAGTTGCTAATACAGGAACCCTTCCCGTATTTCGGATAATCCTATCAACCTTATGTTTCAAATCAGCTTCAATTTCTTTTGAAAATGCCTTTCCGTCTAATAAAATAGATTTCTTGTTTTTCATTTTGTACCTAATCAATTATACTTATTATAATTCAGTTTCATACTCACCCTTAATCTTTAGTGTTTTAGGTAGGACACTAAGCTTAATAGTAGCCACCCTCCCAAAAAATGTCAATTGTTAGTTAGGCGCTGTCAAAGATAATTCTCCATTAGATTTAGATTCAAAAACAATCTTATATTTTGGAACTTGCATCGTGTTAAATCCTATAACGACAAGTTCTTTATTTTCCTGTAGCATCTTGTTTGCCAGTTCTAATGGAATCTCCTTGTAAATAAGAATATTTTTATTGATTTCAATTAAATTTAACTCATTACTTATTTCTTCTTTTGATACCCAATTGCCCATTGTTATGCTTGTTCCAGATATCCATCTCTTCATATTGAATACAAGATCGACAATGTCTAAAATTATGGTTTCTCTTGGATAACTAACTATGGATGTCTCTGAAATCAAATTATCGTAATTTGGATTAGTTTTATAGAAACGAAGAGAATTAATATCTTCAAAATTTGTAATTAAGCTTAGATTTTCTTTTGTAAGGGTAGATATCTTGTAAGAACCCAAGTCTTTTATATTTTCTTCAGGTTTCCCAAATAATCTTACTTGTTTTTCATTTGAGTAAGCTCCGACTTCCCCGTAAATCAAGAATCCATCAGCACCATCCATTGTAGCTTTATTGCCTCCAGGATAGTAGGTAAACATTCCTTCTTCGGGAATATAATTTTTCTCAAACCTTAACCGCATAAAATGTTCTATTCGTTCAATGGCTCTTTTCTTTTGTTCTTCTGTTCCACTTTCCCATAAATACCGAGGGAGCATTCTTACTCCTTTTATTGTCTTTAACCCCCATTCGTGCCATTGGTCCAGTTCACCTTCTTGTGGAACTGGCATAGCTGCTAGCTCATTAAGTACGGATTCAAATAATTCTTCCCTGTATCTTAGAGGAAATTCTTTATGAATATCGTTTCCTTGATTGTCCACAAATGCTTTTATGATTGAGGCTGTGTTTGACAAGTCTCTTTTTAAGAGCTTTCCGCTTTTTGATTTTGGTCCCCAAAGTCCGGTTTTAGAATCTTGGAAATTGTACATCCATTCTAAAAATGAATATCTCCAAGAATCAGAAAAATTATATAGATTGTGCCTTTGAATTAGCAATTCTACACCTGCATCACCATAATGTTCTTCATCTCTTACTAAGCTCAATAAGTCCCTGACATTATGAAAGGATGTCTGTGGAAATTTCGAGCCTATAAAACTAAGGTAGGACCAATCTTCCAAGACTGGTATTAGTTTTTCTGTTGTGTTAATTTGGTCAAGATAACTTAGGCGGTATTTTAGTTTTAGGGTCTGGTTGGTTTCATTAGCTAAAACCTGCAGGTGTTGGATTACATTTTCAGTTGGTCCGTGGTAAGAATTTAAAGGATAAGAGTTATCAATAAATGCTCCTGTATTCGGGTTTTGCAGATTTAAGTAGAATTCTAGTTCTTCTTCTTTGGTTTTAAAATTAGGCATCTTGATTAGGCCTTCTTTTGTTTGGTATTGTGTGTGTAAATCATCTAATCTTGAGAGTGCTTCGTAGTAGTGCCCTTTATCTATTAGATAACCTAATCCTAATAGTTTGAATTCAAATTCAGCCATATAATAACCTTCTTCTTGGAGCTGTTGATTCATTTGAAAAAGTTCTCTTACTTGAGTTTTTGTGTTTTTCGCTATTAAAAACCCAAAGATAACTAGTAGAACTATTGGAGTTATAACGATAATTTTTTTTACTCTTTTTTTCATTTCTTATTCTATGCTTTAATTCAGTTTCAACCTCTTTAGATAATGCTTTTCTATTTAATAAATTTGGTCTCTTATTCTCCATTATTGGGTACTATCTCTTTATGTTTGTTTCTGTATCTTCTGCCTGCATTACGGCCAACAATTGAATAAAGGAAGCATGTCCTTTATTTGCAATGTAATAATATCAATGAGATTTGTATATGACCTTAATCAGTTCAAAAAAATGGCCGATTAATAAAACTGAGTTAATAAAAAAGAAAAGTCCCATGAAACGTTCTTTTTGTGCGACTAACTGGGAGTCTGTGCATTAACTAAATTTCAAGCTCTGAGAATCTCGTATTTGATTTTTTCATCAGGTACCTTACCTCCCCGAATACGCTCCTATTAAAAAAGATACGCAACAATTGAATAGCATAGCAGAAATTACTAAGAGCAAGCCAATTGTAGCCAATAATTTTAGGGAAACTAAGCTAGAATAAAAAAGAGTTTGGCTCCTTTTCAAAAATTAAAACATAAAATTGTGCAATCTATTATCAGATGATTCAAAACATTTCATAATAGTTAAATAATATTAAGATAAAGACATAGTATTTAACCATACTAATCTAGATCATTTCCAATACATCATTTTGGTAATAATTTAGCAAAATGAAAAATGAAAGAATATTAAGTAAACAGTTTCAAATAATTATACCATCTTTGTTTTTGCTATTATTAGCAAATAATATTTATTCTCAGAAAAAATCATTTAAAGTCATTACGATTGCTATGATGGAAATGGGAAATGTGAAAGATGATGGAATTGGGGAAGCACAATTATGGTATGAGAGGGATAGCTTGTATAACGAATTAAATATTATTGGAGCTTATTCACCATTGTATTACAATGAAAAAGGACAAGGGTTAATAATTACTGGAGGTGGAATAGCAAATGCATCTGCTTCAATTATGGCTCTTGGTTTAAATCAAAATTTGGATTTAACAAATACCTATTTCATTATTGCAGGAATAGCAGGAACTTCCCCTAATGTATGCACCATTGGTTCTGCCATTTGGTCTGAATGGGTTTTAGATGCAGATATATGCCACGAAATAGATGCTCGAGAAATTCCGAATAATTGGGAGTATTCTCGTTTTAAAATGGGCTGTAGTGAACCTTGGTGTGATAAGGGTTGGACAATAGGAACGGAAGTTTTTAAACTAGACTCTACTTTAACTCAAAAAGCTTATCAATTAACAAAGAACATTGAGTTATTAGATAGTGAAGAAGCTCAAAATTTACGGAATAGATTTCCTAAAAATACAAAGGCTACACAAAAACCATTTGTTACAATCGGAGATAATATGGCCGGAAACACTTTTTTCTATGGAAAAATATTGAGCGACTGGGCTGAATGGTGGGTTAAAAAATGGACTAACGGAAAAGGAACTTATTACACGACAAATATGGAAGATAGTGGTATTTTAACTGCTTTCAGAAGATTATCTGATGAAAATATTATCTCTTTTAATAGGATTATGATACTTCGAACGGCTAGTGATTTTGACCAACAATATCCTGGGAAAACTGCCCAAGAGTCAATTCACGATAGTTGGGTTGGATTTCCTTTGGCTATAGAAAATGCATATAGAGTTGGTAGCCTTGTTGCTAAAGACATTATTTACAACTGGGATAAATGGAAAGAAGATTAATTAAATCAAAAACTATTACCAGCCACCGATGGAATACATTCAGCGTTCATGCTGAGAAACAGAAGACAGATAACATTATTAATTTGGTATTGTTACTTAATAGCAGCATCATAGAATATTTTTTTAATTACTTCATCCCCTGACCCAAGTCATTTTCAAAGAGACACCACTACTCTAATTTTGTTGTTCAAAATTGTTTAACCAAAATTATAAAACTATGTCTGCAATTAATTTAAAAGCCTATTGTTTGGGCGGTGGTATTGGTTCACTAGCAGCGGCTGCATTTATGATCCGCGATGGCGGAATCTCAGGTTCTCAAATTACTATTTTTGAAAAGCTGGCTACATTAGGAGGAGCTCTTGATGGAGCACGCCTTGAAGACGGCAGTTATTCGCTTCGTGGTGGTAGAATGTTAACAACAGATCATTATGAATGTTTTTGGGATTTATATAAAGATATTCCGTCTATTCATAATAAAGGGATGTCCGTTAAAGATGAAACTATTGAATTCAACAAAAAAAACATCGCTCATTCTCAAGCTCGTTTAGTAGACCGAAATCGTCATATTGTAGATGTATCTACTATGGGTTTTACAATGCATAATAGAATGGAATTCGTTATTCTATTAGAAGCATCAGAAGAAAAACTAGGGGAAACAAAAATTACCGATTGGTTATCCCCTGATTTCTTTCAGACGAATTTTTGGTATATGTGGCAAACTACATTTGCTTTTGAACCTTGGCATAGTGCGGTTGAATTTAAGCGTTATTTACACCGTTTCATGAATGAATTTCCTCGAATCAATACACTTGCAGGGGTAAAAAGGACAGAATATAATCAATACGATTCATTAGTTCGTCCAATGATAGCGTGGCTTAAGGATAAAGGGGTGAACTTTGAATTAGCTACTTCAGTGGATGATATAAACGTTGCAGATATTGATGGCAAGGTGACTGTTACTTCTATAACTGTTGTTGGTAAAGATGGCTCCAGGCAAGTTTCAGTTAACCCAAATGACATTGTTATTTTTCAGAATGGGTCAATGGTCGATGCTTCCAGTGTTGGTTCCATGCAGTCTCCGCCAGTTCATAAAACTAAAGCCGATAGTAAGGGGTGGGCACTTTGGGAGAAACTGGCAAAGGGAAGACCAGATTTCGGAAATCCTGCAGCATTTAATAGTAGTATTCCTGAATCATTTTGGGAATCGTTTACAATAACATTTAGAACACCTGACTTTTTTGATAAGATGGAAAAAATGTCAGGCAATAAAGCAGGTACAGGTGGACTGGTTACCTTTAAAGATTCCAACTGGCTAATGTCTATCGTACTTTATCATCAACCACATTTTATAGATCAGCCGAAAGATGTCTTCGTATTATGGGGTTATGCTTTATATGGAAATCGTGTAGGTGATTTTGTTCCAAAAACAATGATTGAATGTAACGGAGCAGAAATATTAACAGAACTAGCAGGTCATTTGAATTTTGATAAAACTGTTTTTGATAAAGCTACTTGTATTCCTTGTCGAATGCCATACATCACTTCTATGTTTATGCCTCGTGCATACAACGACAGGCCTAAACCCGTACCTTCAAGCACCAAAAACTTAGCTTTTGTAAGTCAATTTGTAGAAATTCCTGATGATGTAGTATTTACGGTGGAATATTCTGTGAGAGTAGCTCAAACAGTTGTTTATCAATTATTGAATATTGATCGTAAAATTCCTGAAATTACAAGACATGATAAGTCTCCCAAAGTGCTTATAAATTCTGTGATCAAATCATTTACATAACAAAAAATGAAATTAATTTCGTAGTCTGACCTAGGTCATTTCCTAAGTAACATCTTGCTTCTAATTTAGCCTTATGAAAATTGTTTAACTTAAAATAATAAAATTATGTCATTAGTGAAATTTAAAAGAAGACCTTGGGGAAATCTTATCACATCAGATTTTTTGATAATGATGATTTCTTTGACAACCGCCTTTGGAATAACAAATTGGACGAACCTGCTTTGAACATTAAGGAAACAGATGATGCCTATGAAGTAGAATTAGCAGCTCCTGGATTTTCGAAAAAGGATTTCGAAGTAACCATAGATGATGGCTGCCTTAATGTATCAGCCGAAAAGTCGGAGTCTAAAGAAGAAGAGAATGATAACTACACCAGAAAAGAGTTTAGTTATAATTCTTTTGAAAAGCGTTTACAGCTCCCAGACTCTGTAAAGGATGAAAACGTCAAAGCAAAATACAAAGACGGTATACTGAGCTTTGATCTCATTAAAAAAGAAGAGGCCAAAGCAAAAAAACCAAAAGTGATTGAAATTGTTTAAGACATCATTTTTCTGGGGATTATCTTCAATAATCACCTTCTAACCAAATCTTTTGTATTTAAAGTTATGGTTAGAGGGTTTTTAAATTATGGATATTGTTTAAACCAACTCAAATATTTAGAATGACTCTAGAACCTTATGCTATAGATATAGAAACCGCTGTGCAAAAGCAAGGTAGCTCTATTGAGTTTGGTTTAACCAATGAGCAAGCGCAACATCGTATTCAAGAGTTTGGAACCAACGAAATCTTAGAAAAGAAAACCAAAAGTAGGTGGCGAATCCTTATCGACCAGTTCATAGATCCCATTATCCTTATCCTAGCACTCGCGACATTTTTCACTTTTCTATTTAGTCCTGACCTATTGGAAACGATAGCCATATTAACAGTAATCATAATTACAATCGCCATTGGTTTTATTATGGAATTACAAGGAATTCGCTCTCTTGAGGCACTTCGTAAAATGGGAGTTACAGAATCTACTGTTTTACGAAATGGAAAGATTAAAAGGATACCGTCGACATCATTAGTACCTGGTGACATTATTCTGGTTGAAACTGGCGATATGGTTTCGGCAGACGCTCGTTTAATTGCTGTGGAAAACCTATCTATTAAAGAAGCTTCATTAACGGGCGAGAGTATAGGTGTTGACAAGGATGTAAAACCGCTCCCAAAAAATACGCCACTCGCAGAAAGGAGTAATATGGTTTTTAAGGGAACATCTGTGATTCAAGGTTCAGCAAGAGCTATCGTAAGCTATACTGGATTTGATACACAATTGGGTAAAATCCAGAAAATGAGCGCGACCATTGAAGAACCAAGAACACCATTAGAAAAAAAACTAAACGAATTAAGCAAATGGCTTATTTGGCTCACTTTAACATTTGCCATACTCATCTTTTTTACTGGGTACTTAAGAGGTATGGATATGATTGTAATTCTCAAAACTGCCATAGCACTCGCTGTTGCAGCCATACCTGAAGGACTTCCTATAGTAGCAACCATCGCTCTAGCAAGAGGAATGCTCAAACTATCCAAACGAAAGGTCATTATTAAAAAAATGGAGGCTGTAGAAACATTAGGCGCAACAAATATTATTTGCACGGATAAAACAGGAACTCTTACTGAAGATAAAATGCAAGTACATACGCTAGCTTTTGAGGATGAAAAATTGAATGCTATTCAAAATGAAGATAGCTATTTTTTTGATCCATTACTTCAAAAAAAACCACTCCATACGATGATGATGGCAAGTGTTTTATGTAATAATGTCGATCTGGGTGCAATGAATAAGAGAGGTGATAGTATTGAATTAGCGCTTATTGAATTTGCTGAAAAATTAAAGCTAGACTTAAGAAAGATTAAGCAAAATAATCCAGAAGAACTGGAGATACCATTTAATACTAATAGTAAATTAATGGTAACACTTAACAATAATGAAGATATTGGTTATACTATATATGTCAAAGGAGCATTTGAGAGTCTAGTGAACCACTGCACTACGATTGTAAAAAAAAACGAGATTCAGGAATTTACAAATAAAAACGAATGGTTTAATCTGGTTAACGAATTAGCCTCACAAGGATTAAGAGTATTGGGTTTTGCTTATAAGAATACAACTGCACACCCACAAAAAGAGGATTTGCTATCCCAGCTCACCTTTATAGGCATCATCGGATTCTTGGATCCTGCGCGAGAAGATGTTAAATCAACTATAAAGGTATATAAAGATGCAGGGATTAAGGTTGTTATGCTCACAGGAGATCATCCCGGAACGGCAAGAAAGATTGCCGAAGAAGTGGGATTGTTATCAACAGACTCCAGTATTGATTCAGTAATTCACGGTAAAGAGATACAACTCAAAGAAGAACCTGACGCTGATACAAAAGAACGATTATTGAATGCCTCGGTGTTTGCAAGAGTCACTCCTGAACAAAAACTAAAAATAGTTGCCTTTTACCAGAAGAACAATAACATCATAGGAATGTTTGGTGATGGCATTAATGATATCCCAGCATTGCGGAAGTCAGATATTGGTATCGCAATGGGATTACGCGGAACACAAGCCGCAAGAGAGGCTGCAGATATTATCCTTAAAAATGACCGATTTACAGCTATGGAATTAGCCATAAAACAAGGCCGTGCTATCTTTGATCATATCAGGCAATTTGTAGTCTATCTGTTGTCATGTAATCTTGCAGAGGTAGTATCTGTAGGCTTGGCAGCATTACTTAATTTACCAGCGCCATTGTTACCTTTGCAAATCTTGTTTCTAAATCTCGTTACCGATATTTTTCCCGCACTTGCCTTAGGTATGGGAAAAGGAGAAGTTGATATAATGAATCGACCACCTAGGAAAGCAGATGAGCCCATTATGACACCAAAGCTTTGGTCGTCTACCATTATTTATGGATTGTGCATTACATCTGCCGTAGTAGGAATTACTGCCTATTCACACTTTGCATTAAAAGCGTCTCCAAGTGAAATAAACAATATGGCTTTTTTTACGTTAGTACTCGCGCAACTTCTCAATGTATTTAATATGTCTAAAACCGAAGTTCCTTTTTTTAGTAACGAAGTCATAAAAAACCCGTGGGTATGGGGTGCGCTTATAATATCAATAATCATAACCGTAGGTGCCTATTTTATAACGCCTATTGCCGACGCACTTCATCTAATAAATTTGTCAACAAAGCAATTAGGATGGGTGGTTGTATTTGCACTTGGCTCTCTAGCATTGTCTCAGATAATCAAACGTGCAGGAGGCACGTTTTAGTGAAACGAATCTGCTGCAATTAAGGCACTGCTTTCTGCTAATTATTAGTTGTTTTTGACAATCTGTTCTTGAAAAATCTATTTGACTTTAAAGGAATAGATAATTCTGTAGTGGATGCAACCGTGTATTCTTCCATTATTAATCGAGCAATAAAGTAACAAATAGTAGATTCGGCACCTTGGTTGATATTTACATTTTCTTTTTCTAAACCATCATAACAGCCTCCTGTAATAGGGTCATACATTATTTGGTTTAGGTGATTCTTCCCTAAAAACCACCTAAAGGCTATTTCCATCATAGTTTTATATTTAGGATTTTCAAATGTCTTATAAAAAACATCTAGTGTTTGTATAGTATAGGCAACATCAATAGGTTGCTCTCCATATAGATGTGGTATAGTGTTTTTATGATACCATCCTTTATTTGATATCACCTTAAAATGGTTATTCACAAACATTTTAGATAATAAGAAATCCAAAGATTCTATGGCTATTTTTTTATAGGATTCATTACCAGTAACCTTATAAGTATACAGCATTGCTTCTGGGAGTATGCTATTTGCATAGGTCATATAATCTTCAAACCATTTCCAATTTTTTTTAGAATTAATATCATAACTGGTAATTAGATTTTTAGAAAGGTTTTCAACGAGCTGTATGACAGATTTATCTTTCTCAACAGAATAATAAAGAAATAAACCCTTAATAGCGAAGCCAATAGAACGAGGTGATAAGATACTCTTTAACCATTGAGAACATTTTAGAAGACAGATAGTTGCTCTTTGTACTATAGTATTTGGCAGGTATTTCTTGATTGAAATTACAGTACCCAAAGCCCAAACAGCACGAGTATTCGAGTCTTCAAGATTTACATAATCATTTTTTATATGTACGTTATTATGTTCATCGATATAATTTATGAACGTTCCCGATTTGTTTTGACAACGTTCAATAAAAGTGAGATATGTATTAATGTATGGTAAATCGCTACTTTTTTGAAACGAGCGATAGTGCAAGCACATAGCTATTAATGCTCTAGCATTATCATCTAAAGTATATCCAGAAGAGCTATCTGGGTCCGAAACTTTACAAAATTGTAATATCCCCAAATTAGTTGTCATATTTTTTAGATGATTAAGTTTGATTGGAGGATATTTATAATCAAATCCAAAATTTTCTACAACACATTTTTTATAGATATTAACTTGTTTCACAGCCACGTTCTTCCAAGACGATGTTCTGGTTTTCTCAAAGGCGGTCAAAGCCATAGATTCACGCAATTCACAATTGGATAATAGCTTTATTGTTGCTGCTGCGAATTGTTCTGAATCTTCTATATCTACCAGTATGCCTGCATTGGAAGTGAGCACTTCCTTTGTATGCGGAATTGCTGTTGCTACTATGGGGCATGCACAACTCATAGCATATGAAAACGTACCGCTCACAGCCTGATTTGGGTCTTTTGATGTAAATAAATAGATGTCTGTTGCTTTTAAATAAGTAAGTAGCTCTTCAATTTCTAAATAACGATTAATAAACCGCACGTTGTTTTGAAGATGAAGCTCTTGCACTAATTCTTCTAAATAGGCTCTATAATCATCTTGATTGGCTACGATATTATTCGGATGAGTTTTCCCTATCACCAAATACAACACATCGGGTTGATTCTTGGTTATTTCTGGTAATGCCTTAATCGCTGTTTCTATACTTTTACCCGACCCTAGAAGCCCAAATGTGGATAGAATACTGCGATTAGCTAGATCTAGTCTCTTCTTTACCTTATTAGGTGTTTCATAAGTAACAATATGTGTGCCGTGCGGAAGATATACGATGCTATTTATAGCAACGCCATAATATTCTACCAAAATCCTTTTGGACTTTTCTGTCATCACAATTTGTCTATCGCTGTAAGAAATCAACATATTTACATACTCCTTTAATTTCTTGCTAGGATTAGGTATTACACTATGAAAGGTGAACACTACAGGTTTTTTTATAACATCTAAAAATTCTAAGAGATAGTTTCCAAACTCACCACCAAATAGCCCAAATTCGTGTTGTATATGAACCAGTTTTACAGCGTAGTCTTCATTTATTTCCTTAGCAGCAATAATGTAATCTTCGATATTATCAGGGTTTATAGACCAACTTCTGTCACTAATCACTGTCTTATTCTTACTAAGTTCGCAGATCTCGCAAATGATAGTGTCTCCATACACATCCTTTATAGCGTTAATGGAGTCTTGAGTATAAGTAGCAATACCACATTGGGTTGGTGGAAAAGTAGATAAGAATACTATTTTGGGTATTTTATAATTCATTTTTTTAAGGCTTTAAGTTCATTAACTAGTAAATTTATGTCTAGAGATACTGCTGCCACGTAACTATCTGCCGCTCCGTAATATATATACAGTTCATTACCAAATATGGCCGTTCCCGTAGGAAACACAACATTGTTAACGTATCCCTCTTTTTCATAATCTTCCTGTGGAGAAAACAATGGTCTCATTAGTCTAGCGATTAGCTTCTTGGGATTCTTAAGATCCAATAGCGCCGCACAGGCATGATAGATATATCCCGTCTCAGTTAATTGCGCAGAATGATAGATAAGGAGCCAGCCATCTTCCGTTTCAATAGGCGGACAACCACCACCAATATGCCCGGACTCATGCTCATATTTCGGAATAAGGACAATGTGTTTTTGAAGGTTTGAAATGTAATCCTTCCAAAAATCAACTGTCAAATCTGATGGCGAATCGAAATAGACAATTTGAATTGAAGGGTATAGCCTGTGTAAAACCGCAAATTTTCCCTTAATTTTTTTTGGAAAGAACATAAGGTTTTTATCCCATACATAGATTCTGCTTTTCATAATCTCTGCCAACCTATATCGAATAAATAAATTGTAGAACATCAAGTGCATAAGATTAATCTTCTTGAAGTTTTTCTTAATCAATTCAGAATACTCCTCAAAAGTAAACTTGGGTGTTATAATGCCTTTTCTTTCAAATTTTTTCAAATCCGTTGAAGTCGCATACGCTCCAAAGACGTTAATACCATCATACGCAGAATAAGACAGGTAATATGTATCTTCAATCTTTGTTACACGAGGATCTTCAACACCTTGGAATTCTTCAGGGCACTCAGGATAAAATATAGGTTCTTTACACCGCTTTATGACTTTTAAAGGACCTTCTAGTTCACAATAGCCTATGGTCGAGAAGTTTCCTTCTCTCACTGCACGATAAAATATATGTACTGTTTGACCTTCCTGCATCACTGCCGGATTTAAAACACCAAGATTTTCAAAACTGTTATTAGTCTTTTCAATGATAACGCCATGTCTTTTCACTAATTCCATTTCTTGTTTTTACTAAAATTATAATTATTGATTTCTACAAACAATGACCTAGCTCAATAATTTAGACCTAACCGAGAGGGACTTCTTATGATGTTGACCAATGATTACTTTAAAACAACAACGTTTATTTCTGCTACAACATTCTGGCTTCAACTTTATTCCAATTTATAATTTGTAGTATCTCTTGAAGGTAGTCGACTCTCCTATTTTGATATTTAAGATAGTAAGCATGCTCCCAAACGTCAATACCCAAAATAGGTATTCCGTTTATCTCTGTTACTTTCATTAATGGATTATCTTGATTTGGGGTAGATACTATATGTAGTTTTTTGTCTTTATCTTGAATTACCCATGCCCATCCTGAGCCAAAACGTTTAGCACCAATATCTGATAATTGGTTCAAAAAAGCTTCTTTTGACCCAAAATTATTGGAAATGATGTTTTTAAATCTAGTACTCATTTTACTACCCTCTGGTGTTAGGATATCCCAGTATAAATTATGATTAAAATATCCACCACCATTATTGCGAATAGCACTTGGAAGATTATCCATCCTTAAGACTTCTTCTATAGTTTTTTCAGAAATATTGGCTTCTTTTAATGCGGTATTCAATTTATCCGTATATCCTTTATGATGTTTGGAGTAATGTATTTCCATAGTCAAAGGATCAATAGTTTCGGGGAAAGCATTATACCCATAAGATAGCTTAGGTAGTTCAAACATTCCGGTAGTGTTTGAAGTTGTTTCCATTTGTTCTTCTTTTTTAGAATCTGATTTACAAGCCGATAACAATACCGAAGGTGCAATGCACATGCCTGCAGAAGTCAACATCGTTTGTTTTAAAAATTTTCGCTTATTCATCTTTTATATTCTTTATTTTAATAAAAGTTTGATTATTCAATTTCTTTATTCCGGTGCTATTGTTTCCATTTACGCACCAACATTAGTTCGTTTTACTTCTTAAGAACAGTTTTCAATACCTCATCTCTGTCCAATTTTTTAGTACAGAAAAACCAATCTTTACAGTCCAATTCATCAGAAGAGGTCATTCTCTCTTCTGCTACACCACAAGAACCAGCAGGAGAAACAATAACGTCATCGCCAGGATTCCAATCGGCAGGCGTCGCAACAATAAAAGCGTCGGCAGTTTGCATAGCAATAAGTGCTCTATAGATTTCATCAAAATTTCTACCTAAACTCAATGGGTAGTATATAATTGCTCTAACGATACCTTCTGGATCAATAAAGAACACTGCTCTTACTGCCTGTGTTTTGCTTTCTCCCGGCTGCACCATACCATATTTTTTGGCTATTTCCATAGTAATGTCTTCAATTAATGGAAATTTAACCTCAATGTTTTTCATACCATTAAATTCAATTTTATCCTTAATAGTACGTAGCCAGGCTATGTGACTGTATAGTCCATCTATTGATAGACCGACCAACTTACAGTTTGCTTCTGTAAACTTCTCTTCAAGACTGGCGAATGTTATAAATTCTGTAGTACAAACAGGTGTGAAATCCGCTGGATGACTAAATAAAATCACCCATTTACCCGTATAATCATCAGGAAAATTAATATTTCCTTGTGTAGTTACTGCTTTAAACTTTGGCGCTTCGTCACCAATTCTTGGCATTGAAGTTACTTCCGTTTCTATTTCTAATGTTTCCATTTTATTTCTATTTAAACGATTATTATAATTGACAAAGTTAGGGTTAGCTATTATTCATAGAAATGACCCAAGTCATCAATAATAGAATCACAACTAACTCACAATGAAATACGTCACTCCTTTTATGGCAAGAATTGATATGAGGAATATCATTTTAGTATGGTACATCTTTGGATATATTAGCTCTTCTTTACAAACAAGAACATGACCAAGGGCAATTATCAATTAACCGATAACATTCAAGCTTCTTTAAAAGAGGATTACAACACGTTATATAAATATTTAGATACTTCTGCTGCCATTTTTTTGGTAATCAATAAAAAGCAAGAAGTAGAATTTGCCAATCGAAAAGCATGCGAATTATTAGGGTTTCAGCGAAATAAAATAATTGGCAAAAATTGGTTTGATAATTTCATACCTAAACGAAATAGAAAAGAATTGGCTTCCATGTTTAATCAGATAGTACAAGGAAAAATTAAACCACCTGATGGTTATGAAAATATTATTTTAAATAAGGATGGACAAGAAAGGCTCATTCAATGGAGAAATGGAAATTTATTAGATGATGAAGGGAAAATGCTTAGTCTTATTAGTTCAGGCGTTGATATTACAGAGCAAAAGAGGGCCGAGCAAATAGCAAAAAAAAGCGAACAGAAATTGCACGATTATACTGTAAAATTGGAAGAAAAAGTGAAAGAACGCACAAGTGAAGTATTAGCGACTGTAGAACAACTTGTTACCACTAATTTAAATCTTGAGGACCAAATACAAATTGCACAAGCAGCGGAAAAAAGTGCTATTACCAGTAAATTTTTATCCTCTGCCATCGCCAAAAATTTTCCTAATGGATTCATTATTGTATTCGACGCTAATTTTAAAATGATTCTTAAAAAAGGGGAAACCATTAATGAATTGGGATTAGACAGAGTCATTTCTGAAGGTGTGTCCATTGATGATATCAGAATCTTTTCCAAAGCACAAAAGGTCAAGCTAAAAGAAGATGTCTTGAAAACTATGAAAGGGGAACATCTAAGCTATGAGATAACTTATAGAAAAAAATATTTCTCAGTAAACACAACACCATTAGTAGATGAGAACAACGTAATATCCAGAGTTCTGTTTGTATATAACGATATTTCCCAGCAAAAAAAAGTTGAACAAGATGCGCAAAATGCTTTAAAAAAAGAACAAGAGCTCAACGAGTTGAAATCGCGATTTATTTCTATGGCCTCTCACGAGTTTAGAACACCATTAAGTGCTATACAAACCTCAGCCATACTTATTGGAAAGCAAAACGAGCCGGGTAAAGAAGAGAAAAGAGAGAAATATGTTAAACAGATTAAGAAAAATGTAAAGCATCTAGTGGTTATTCTTAATGATTTTTTATCACTTAGTAAACTAGAAGAAGGCAAGGTCACTACAAATAGAGAAGTTTTTGACCTCATTGATTTTAGCAAAACACTGATTGAGGAAATATCAATTACAACCAGGGAAGGTCAAAGCATTCAATTTTCGGCATCAAAAAACACCCATTCATTATATCTGGATCAAAAACTAACGCGCCATATTCTAATGAACTTATTATCGAATGCAATCAAATATTCTCCAGATAATACAACTATCAGTTTCAATATTGAAGAAAATGACCGATTTGTTACTATAGCGGTAAGTGATCAAGGTATTGGTATTCCAGAAGAGGAACAAAAAAATATGTTTGAACGTTTTTTCAGAGCCAAGAACGTACACAATATAGAAGGAACTGGTCTAGGACTTAATATCGTAAAACAATATGTAACCCTTATGGGTGGCAGTATTGATTTCAAAAGTGAACCCAATAAAGGCACTACGTTTTGGGTGAAGTTTCCAAAACTTAATAATGAACTACAATGAAGAAAATATTAATTATAGAAGATAACCAAGATGTTCGCGAGAATACTGCTGACATCCTAGAGCTGGCTAACTATGAGGTTTGCACAGCTGAAAACGGCAAAATGGGCATTGAACTTGCAAAGAGTAAGAAACCAGATGTTATTATATGTGATATAATGATGCCTGAGCTTAATGGCTATGATGTGTTAGAATACTTAAGTGAAGATGAAAAAACAGCAACTACGCCTTTTATTTTCCTTACCGCAAAGACAGAAAAAACAGATATAAGAAAAGGCATGAATCTTGGTGCCGACGATTATCTCACAAAACCCTTTGAAGAGAATGAACTATTGAAAGCTGTGGAAGTTAGATTGAAGAAACATAACTTTTTGAAGAAAGAATTTTCTAAAGATATTGAGGGCATCAATCAATTCTTGGATGAAGTATCATCTCACGATAGTACGGCGCGCTTATCTAAAGATCGAGATGGAATTATCTATAAGAAAAGAGACACGTTATTTATGGAAGGAGATGCTGCACATACGCTATACTTTATACAAAGTGGCTCCATAAAAACTTATAAGACCACAGAATCAGGAAAATGTTTGGTCACAGGTATATTTGGACCTGAACAATTTGTTGGGCAACTCTCGTTGCTCAACGATATTGGAACTTATGTCGACACAGCCACTGTTTTAGAACAAGCAGAAGTCTTAGAAATACCCAAAATAGATTTTACTCAACTGGTTTATGGAGATAAATTAATTGCAAATAAATTCATCTCTATGATCTCCAATGATCTTATTGATATTCAAGAAAGGCTCGTAGGTATGGCCTTTACAACAGTTAGACAACGATTGGCAAAAACACTATTGGATTTCTATGAAAAAGGAACTCTTAATAATACAAGGTATGAAGGAATTGATATTTCAAGAGAAGATCTAGCAGGTCTCATAGGTACTGCTACAGAGACAGCTATTAGAATGTTAACCGATTTTAAAGATGAGGGTCTCGTTACTATTGCTGAGCGCAGAAGAATTATCGTAGAGAATAAAAAGTATTTGGAAGACATTGTACTTTTTGGATAGAAAGTTTTTAACCAATTGACCCACATCATTGAAAAAAAAGAACGCCATTATTAATTTAGTGGTTCAATGATTCATTCTATTCTAAATAAAACTGTAATGGCTTCTCAAGAAGATAAAATGAAAGACAAAGATTTCCTGATAAAAGTATACACTAGTCTATCGGAAATAAAGAAGGTAATACAAACAATTACTCAAAATGATATTTCAGATTTTCAATTATCCATCCTAGGAAAACGCTCATTCGATGACTTGAATCAAGGAGTTAAATTGGACGAAATGTTAAGGAAAATAAGCACACAATTAAATAAAACCACTGGCAAACCTTTACAGCTAGGTCATTTCAATAACCCTGAAATTGGAACACTCTTCATTGCTGGCCATTTAACGAATACATTTTTACAAAAAGTAGTAGATCAAAAAGAACTTGCATCTTTACCTGTGGGACTATCCGGCATATTTAGAGGTATTGGAATTGAAATAGAACATATTAATCGTTACATACAAGAATTGAAAAATGGTAATTGCTTGTTAATAATAAGAGGAAAAACGAAAGCTTTAGAAGCACTAAGCAACATATAACCCACTTCTCACTATCCTTTTGTTTTTCGATACCCATAAATATCTTCCAGTAGAAGTTTTTTTCCAAATTCATCTATTACAGTAGTATTATAACGTATTATTAGCTTCGTGCCAATAGGTGCGTGATAATATAGTATCCAGGCATCGGCTTCGCTAGTTCCAATGCAACCATTAGAATATGCTTTTCCAAGAGAAATAGGATTCGTGGTTGGGTGAATTAATTGACCATTTCTAAGACCGTTCACTTCCGTTTCCAAAAACGGTACTTGAGGTAGTTCAGTTACCTCATTATCATCTCTTCTAGTACTAAAGTATTGATGCCCATTTGCCGGGTTATAGTAATCAGGGTTTTTAACGTGCCCCACAATACTACCGCTACCAGTAATTGTTCTTAAATCGGTAATTCTATCACCCACTTTAAGGTATTTTTCTTCATTTCGGCCCACGCGAACAGTACATTGATGCAGCAACAAAGAATCTTCGTAAATACACAACTTAAATTCTGGTATGTTAACATCGATATATGTCTTTTCTAATGAGGACATTATTTTTTCCGCTTTCGCAAAAGCGGGAACCTCGAGCATACTTCCTGCTCTAATAACTATCATTTCTTTCTGATTATAAACCAAAGAGTCTCTGGCCTTCATCAGGTAATAATCTGTATTCTTTAACGTATCGATAATCCAAGGATTAGCGCGTACTAAAAGATGTTCAGATAATGGATAAGAAGTTATTGAATCATAATGCGTTACAATAGAATCCAGAAACTGAAAATAACTGTGTATAGGAACATTCTTAGTTACCCTAATAAGCTTCGTTGTGTCGCTATTGATTTTGATATGTTTTGAGATATCATTATTTACTGAATTTGCGATAAGATTACTTTTATCGGCATTATAAAAAGAACCTCCCACTAATATAATAAGTGAAAATAGTAGCTCGTATTTGTTCATTGAGGAAAGCATTTCAGAAAATAGGAATAGCTGGTTTTTATGCACTACAATGGAGTGGTTACAATTTAAAAACAGAAACGGGAAGCCTAGACTTCCCGTTTCTTATGAAGATATCATTATTTTTTCATCAATTCCAATCAATCAAAACAGCCTATTTCTAGAAAGTTCTTACCAATGGATCTTAGAAAAAAATGCCAATCACTTCATAATGTCCTTTAATACTTCACAGTACATAAAGGTCATATTTTAAGGAAACCGAGACACCAAAATGTCTCAGTTTCCTTGAAGATATCAAACGTAATTAAGACGACTTACAGCAAAATGCATTTCTATTGCTAGAAAATGCAGAAACCGAAGAGTTATAATTACTTCTTGATATCTCCCAGATTAAAAGGATATTACTACCCTTAGAATCTATATCTCAATCTTATCAAAGAACTTGTTGTTTTAATTATACTGCTAATTTACGGCAGCTATTTAGCCCTGAAACTGACCTAGGTCAGCTAGCGTAATTTTTTTTAATTTTTTTCGAAAAAAAAGTCAGGAATCTTTTTAACGATTTCTAAAATCTTTCCTTTTCGAAGAATCTTAACCCTTAAAGAATCTCCTTGCTTAAGTTCCTGTAGAACATACCAAGCCTTTATAACACTTTCTTCATTAACTAATAATATATCATTCAACATTAATACAATATCACCACCTAATATCAAAGTATCATTTTCAATGGTCATCTCGTAGATTCCTCCCTGTAGCTCCATAATACTTCCTAAAGAAAAAGGAGCCACTTTTTGTATGATAATAGCCCCTTTTTGAGGTACATTCAGTACTTCCACAATAGGGCCATAAATAAAGTCAGCCTCTAAGCCTGTCCAAATAGCTTGCTCTTCTAATAATAATTTTGTTGCAATGTTAGAACTAGCCGCAAATCCCAGCCCTTGAAAACCTTGTGATTGACTCACTAGGAAACTAACAATCCCAATAACCTCACCTTTCATATTAAACATAGGACCTCCAGAACTTCCTTTATTTATCGCAGCATCGCTCTGCAAAAACTCCGTTGTTATCAGTCCATTGTAACTTGGGTCTCGTTTGTATTTGCCACTTATATAGCCCACAGATAAAGAGTGCTCAATGCCAAAAGGCGTTCCAATAATAAAGACTTGATCTCCAATCCTGGTATGGTCTGAATTACCCATCTTAATAGAAACTAGAGGTGTGCTTTTTTGTGAAGTGAGCCTTATCAAAGCAACATCGGCAAGTGGATAAGAATATAGAACTTTTGCTGATAATTCTTCCCCATCACTAAATGTTACACATATCGTTTCTGCAGTTTGCACAAGATGCGATGCCGTTAATATGTCACCTTTATTAGAGATAACAAAACCTGAACCGTAAGTGTTTAGTAGTTTTTCGACTGGAAACCCATTATTAAAAGTCATTTGTGATTGCGTCGTTGTAATCAAAACCACCGCTTCACTAGATTGTTCATATAACTTACTTATCTTCTGAGAAAACCCTTGAGATGTTATAAATAGCATAAGAACTTGCAGGACATATTTCATAACATCGGTCTTAGTCTACAGAATTTGCGTCTGGAGGTGTTAGTAAGTTGAAAAACTGATCCAGTTTAGGTAGTATAATAATCTCGGTTCTACGATTCAAAGCTCTACCTTCTTTAGTTTCATTTGTTGCTTTAGGAATATATTCTGAGCGACCACCTGCGGTCATTCGCTCAGGGAGAACATTGAACTTCGTTTGCATCAATCGTACAATAGATGTTGCTCTTTTAGTGCTTAAATCCCAGTTATCTTCCATACAATCTGTTTGGATTGGAACGGTATCGGTATGACCTTCAACAAGAATATCTAATTCGTTGTGGTCATTCACAATCTTTGCTATTTTTCCAATAACCTCTAGCGCTTTGTCATTAATGGTATAGCTTCCCGATCTAAAAAGCATTCTGTCTGATATGGAAACATAAACAACACCTTTCTTTACCTCAATACTAATATCTTCATCATCAAAATCGTCTAAAGAGCGTTTTAGATTCATTACCAAAGCTAGATTTAGTGAATCCTTTCTTTGTATAGAACTCGTAAGATCCTTGATATAAGTATTTTGTTCATTTAATGCTTCTAAGGATTTCTTAATACTCTCTGCACCAGACTTGCTCACCACAGAAAGATCTGAGAGGCGATCTAAAAGATTTGTGTTGGTGCTTTTAAAGTAATCTATCTGTTGCTCTAGTGCTGTAGATTTGCTTTTTTCATTGGCAAAATTATTCTCTAGAACAAGACGTTCGTTAGAAACAGTTTTAAGTTCGTTTTCACAATTCTCTGCCCTATTTTGTAGCTCTGCGTACTTTTTTTGACTAACACAAGATGTTAAGAGTAGAACCATTAATAGAGGTATGAATGTTATTGCTTTCATCGTTTTAACTTTTAAAGTTTATACAAATTATTTCCTTACAAAGGAACCTTCAAAAGTCAACCCTAGCAATGACCTAAATCAGCAATAATCAATTATTATCAAACGAAAATATGATTAAAAATAAGCCCTTTCAATCGTTTTGGTAGACCGTCTCTAATATCTTCCATCTCTCCGCTAGAAACATATCTTCTTAGTACTAAGAACGTCGAGTATATATAATCTTCAGCAATTTTATCTGACTCAAAATCGTACACAGACGTTTTACCGTCCAACGATCTAATGAGGTCTATAAATCCTTCTACATTTTTTATCTTATCTTTTTTCGCTTTGATAGACCAACCATTTACATACACCGCTTTTAAGAACATTGGAAATTGGGCAATAAGCTGTAAAGATTCCTCTACTGAGATCATCGAGCGTAACCCGTGTAATACAGAGCTTAGTATCCTGCCAGCTCTTTCAGGATTATCAGGAAGACCTATTGGATTGAGGAGTCTTGTCTTTTGGGAATCCCTCTTTTTTATATAGCTCGGTATCAATTAGCACTCACATCAACCAATTTTACTTGAGCATCGCCAATCCTTTTAGCGTTTAAAGTGAGTTCTTGCCAAGGATCTTCTACTTTTTCTAATCTATTGAAGATGTTTTTAATTGTATATAGTTGTGGATCGAGGTTTTTATCATCCAATTCACTCCAGCCTATTGGTGTTGCTACTGGCGCATTTTCAATCGCTCTAACTGAAAAAGGACAGACACTTGTTTGTGCATATGAATTTCTAAGAAAGTCAACGTACAACTTGCCCTCACGTTTATTCTTTCTGATGGCGGTTGTAAAATCATTAGGATGCTTTTTACAAATATACAATGAGACGTTTTTAGCAAAATCGTGTACTTCATCAAAACTATCTTCCTGAAATAAAGGAACGACAACGTGCAATCCTTTAGAACCAGAAGTCATAACAAAAGCCGTAAAACCAAACTCGTTTTCTAATAAATTTTGCAATACCCTTGCGGCTTTAATAGCTAATTTAAAATATCCATCAAGAGGATCAAGATCAAATACCAACTTGTCTGGAAATGTAATACAATTTTTATTGCTTAATAGAATATGATATGTGATAACATCCTGCTCGACAAGATATAAAAATGTTTCTTTAGTATTGCAAGCTACGTGTTCTACCCAACCTCCAACTTTTTCGATACGAACGGTTGTTATCCAATCTGGAAAATAATCAGGGATGTGCTTCTGAAAAAAACCTTTTTCACTAATTCCTTTAGGAAAGCGCTGCATAGTAAGAGGACGGTCCTTTAAATAAGGAAGTATATAATCGGCTATTCTATCATAATACCCTATCAAGTCATCCTTTCTGATACTTTAGGCAGGGAATAACAATTTATTGCTATTCGAAAAATCAAAACGGTACTTATTTGTTTTCATTAGATAACATTTGAATCTATATGCAAACTAAATTACAATGTCATAGTATATTTTAAAATGACCCCAATCAGTCTTTTAATCTTCATTGACTGATCCTTGTCATTTTATTCGAGGTCTTCTATTTGCATCTTTATATCAATTATTAAACTAAAGAATCATAACCATGGTAAATCAGACCTAGTATAAGAGTTGGTAACAGAGGAGACCTATATATTATTTTATGCGTACAACCAGACCCCTCGGTTTGAAAGAAACTTTGATAATCTCTTATGCGATGCCTCGATAGATTTATATACAGCCATTTTGGGCAGTAAAATAGAAGTTCCAACACTTTCTGGAACATTAAAACACCGTACCTAAAGGAAGTCAAACTGTAAAAATATTGCGCCTTAAGGCTAAGGGAATGCCTAAATACGGGAATCAATCTTCTTATAAAGATATGCTCGTTAAACTAAATGTGGTATTACCCAAAAACCTTACCGAACAAGAAGAATCGTTCTTTAAGCAATTGAAGGAACTACAAATGCAAAAAAAAGACAAAGCATATGGAGTATGAAATTAAAGCAAGTTCAACCGCAAAGAACGGCGCTATTATATCTGTTAAACAAAATGTTATTGATTTTGGAATAACCTCAGATTCTGAAGCTGTTCCTCCTAATCCTGCGGAATTATTCTTAGGATCTTTTGCGGCTTGCATTCTTAAAAATATCGAGCGGTTTTCTAATCTAATGAAGTTTACATATTCCGGCGTTTGTTAGAAGAATTTCTTCATATTAAGCCCTAAAATCAGTAAGCTGAATAATTCTTTACATATATTTTGAAAGATATTTGAAGAATTCCTTTTTAAGATCAGCAAATATTTGCTGTTGTGCCTCCATACGGTGTCGAAATTCAATATGCTTCTTAACAAGTCCTTGATTAAGTACATCTTCCTTGCGCTTACTATGCTCGCTTAAATCTGTTTCGTGTACATTGATATCGTGTTGTAACGTATCGATTACTTCTTCGTGAAGTATGAATTGATTTTGATAATGCTCTAATTGGGCGAGCATATTCTTATCTGTCCAACGCAATACAAGTTCTTCTAATCGCTTGGTAAAAAATCGTAATTCATCTTCCCAAAATAACAATTCGCTTCTCCAACGTTCGTGTTCAAAATGTAGATCTGTACTGTAAATGACTTCCTTTTGCTGTAACATAATGCGTTAATTTGAATTAATTCTTCATTTATATTTAAGGTATTCAAACAGGCACTGTATTGTTGGGGCGTTTTCCTAAAATGCGTTCTAAGTCCTTTTCATCAGCTACTTCCTGTTTTAAAAGCAACTGTGCCAATTCTTCTAATTGTGATCTATAAATACCCAATAGTGTTTTTGCTCGTTCATATTCTGAAGTAATGAGTTCAATAACTTCTTCATCGATGCGTTTCCCTAAATATTCGCTATAAGGTTTTCCTAGAAGTCGTTCATTTTCACCTGTCGAATCATAGAAACTCAAAGGGCCTATCTCTTTATCCAAACCATAATACGCCACCATACTATACGCTTGTTTTGTGACTTTCTCTAGGTCATCTAAAGCCCCAGAGGAAATCTCATCAAATACAACCTCTTCGGCAGCGCGTCCTCCTAATGCAGCACAAATTCTATCGGTAAACTGTGGTTTGGTAATAATTTGATGCTCTTCAGGAAGATACCAAGCGGCTCCTAAAGACTTCCCTCTTGGTATAATGGATACTTTGACCAACGATTCTACATTGTCAAGATACCAACTTACTACAGCGTGTCCCGCTTCATGATATGCCACGATCTTCTTCTCTTTTGGTGAAATAAGTTTACCTTTTCGTTCCAGACCACCCACAATACGATCTCTAGCTTGCATAAAATTGTCTTGTGTAACGTGTTTCCTTGCTTTTCGGGCAGCTATTAAAGCTGCTTCATTACACATATTTGCTATATCTGCTCCTGAGAAGCCAGGTGTTAAAGATGCTAAAAGTGGTACATCGACATCATTTCCCTTAATGACTGGTTTTAAATGTACTTTGAAAATGGCTTCACGTTCTTGTTTGGTAGGGAGTTCTAAATAGATGTGTCTATCAAAACGTCCTGGTCGCAATAATGCTTTATCTAATATATCTGCCCTGTTGGTTGCAGAAAGCACAATCACTCCTGTATTAGTTCCAAAACCATCCAATTCTGTTAGCAGCTGATTCAACGTATTCTCACGTTCATCATTACTATGCACCGCGTTTACTTTTCCACGTGCTCGACCAATGGCATCTATTTCATCGATAAAAATAATACTAGGTGCTTTTTCTTTAGCCTGTTTAAAAAGGTCTCTAACTCTAGACGCTCCCACACCAACAAACATTTCGACAAATTCAGATCCTGATAATGAAAAGAAAGGGACTTGAGCTTCGCCTGCAACTGCCCTGGCTAGCAGCGTTTTGCCTGTCCCGGGAGGGCCAACTAGCATAACGCCTTTGGGTATTTTTGCTCCTAATTTAGTATAGGTTTCAGGATGCTTCAAAAAATCAACAATCTCCATAATCTCAATCTTGGCTTCCTCAAGACCAGCAACGTCTTTAAAAGTGACCTTACTCTTCACATCTCTACTAGCTAATTTTGCTGTAGATTTTCCAAAATTTAATATAGAACCTGGGCCCACACCACCTTTACCAGTCCGCTTGAATAGCATCATCCAAAAAAATAAAAGTAATAAAATCGGAAATACCCAAGAAAGTAGATTAACTATACTAGTGCGGTTTTCGTAAAATACTTCTACCAACTCATCTTCTTTAAAATGTTCTTGCGCTAGTTCCATTTTATGTTCAAAACTCTCTGGCGAGCCTATCCGCAAAGAATAATGTGGTGCAGACGAAATCCTGAGTTTCGATTTATTGATCTGTTCATATTTTGAATCGGCAAGACGATCGGTCTTGATATATATTTCTGCCGTCTCTTTATTTATAATTACAATCTTCTCAACATCGTGAGTGTCTAACATTGTTGTTTTAAAAGAAAGCCAGCTTATATCTGGCGTGCTAAAAAAAGAACCAAATAATGATGGAACGAATATGAAAACAAGAAGAATAGCATATAACCAAAAAGGATTGAACCTTATTGGACGCTTACTACTTGATGGTTTCTTGTTTTCTTGGCTCATCAGCTTTTAACAGTCTTAAATTGATCTAGCTTTATAAAACCAAAATTATTTTAAAAGGATCATCTATTAAATGACTTAGGTCATATAAATCTGCTCGTATGTATAATTTCTTTGTAGTCTAAATGACTCGTTATGAAAAGAAATAAACCATTATTGTCTATCATCCTAATTTCAAGTTTATTGTTTTTGGGGAGCTGTGGGCCAATAATTATATCCCCACATCCTCATAACCCACCACCTCCGTGGTTCTATCCAGATAGAATTGAACCCGTGCGCTATGTCTATTTCCCAGAGTATGTTATCTACTATGACCTCTCGGTACGACAGTATCTATACTTAGAAAATAACGTCTGGATTCGCGTAGATGTGCTTCCTCCTAGATATAGAAGCATCAATCTGAATCGAAGTAAATTCGTGCGCGTAAAAGGTCACAGAGGTAGTAGCATTCAAACCTACCACAGGGAGAATTATTCGAATAGTCCTAGATCAAGTAGAACGTCAACCACAAGAGGAAGAAGAAATTGATTTTAAAACTATACAAATAAGAAAGATATCTTATTTCTTCTACTTTTATGATCCTAGTTTACTGTCCAGATTTTCTGTTTAATTTTTAATGTAGACCTGACTTCTCAAGTCATTTAAATGATTTACATTATTTGGTTCGCCATTTAATAAATATAATTTTTACACTTTAACAAAAACAATGGAACTTATAGATATACTAGGTTTTCTTGGAGCACTAATTATAGGCATTGTTCTAGGTCTAATTGGTGGAGGTGATTCTATTCTCACCGTTCCAGTACTTGTTTATCTTCTTTATTTGAATCCCTTAATAGCGACCGCATATTCTCTATTTGTTGTAGGAGTTTCTTCTCTTGTAGGAGCAATTCAAAATATGAGAAATGGGCTGGTCGATTATAGAACGGCAATCGTTTTTTCGATTCCAGCACTCATAGCGGTGTACTTAACGAGAAAGTACATTATTCCTGCAATTCCAGAGACTTTGTTTAGTATTAACGAGTATGTTGTTACCAAGAACATAGGTATTATGGTATTTTTTGCCATTATTATGTTATTAGCCTCCATTTCTATGATTCGGAGTAAAAAGAAGAAAAAGTCATTAAAGTTGAATATAATTACCCTCTTATTGTTCTAGAAGGAGCTGTTGTCGGGCTATTAACTGGAATTATTGGTGCTGGTGGAGGTTTTTTAATTATTCCTGCCTTAGTTATGTTAGCGAAGCTACCTATGAAAAAGGCAGTGGCAACCTCTATGCTAATCATTGCAATAAAATCATTGATAGGCTTCATAGGTGATGTGGAGAATCTTGAGATCGATTGGTCATTTCTTCTAAGTTTTACCGCGATATCCATCGTCGGAATTTTTATTGGAATTTGGATCAATAAGTTCATTGACGGTAACAAGCTTAAAAAGTACTTCGGTTGGTTTGTTCTAATTATGGGTATCTATATCATCTTCAAAGAACTTTTTTGAGAATACTTTTATGTACTGACCCTAGTCATTTTTTTTTCATACTTCATTTACGAGTTTTGTAACCTAGGTTACTGTGCAGGTTTTCAGTACAGCATACCTTTAATCAATATTAATTCAAAAGTGAAGATTATGAAAGTAGAACAAATGTACACCAGCTGCTTAGCACAAGGTGCCTATTATATAGAAAGCAAGGGTGAAGCGGCCATTATAGATCCATTACGTGAGGTAGAACCTTATATTGAAATGGCAAACGAACGAAATTCCAAAATAAAATATGTGTTTGAAACACACTTTCACGCTGATTTTGTTTCTGGTCATATAGATCTGGCAAATAAAACAGGGGCCGAGATTGTTTATGGACCAACTACAATGGAAACCGGTTTCGATTTCATTTCAGGCAAAGACGGTCAAGAGTTTAAATTAGGGAATGCCACCATAAAGTTAATACATACTCCGGGGCATACTATGGAGAGCAGTTGTTATTTGCTCATTGATGAAAATGGCAAGGAAACTTCCATTTTTACTGGAGACACATTGTTTATAGGAGATGTAGGTCGTCCTGACCTAGCTCAAAAAGTAATTGCAGAACTTACTCAAGAAAAATTAGCCGCACTTTTATTTGATTCTCTTCGGAATAAAATAATGCCTTTGAATGATGACCTTATCGTTTATCCAGGCCACGGTGCAGGAAGTGCCTGTGGAAAAATGATGAGCGATGAAACCACAGACACATTGGGACATCAAAAACAAACGAACTATGCGTTACGTGCAGATATGTCACAAGAAGAGTTTATAGATGCTGTTCTTACTGGATTGACGCCCCCTCCTGGTTATTTTCCGCAAAATGTATTAATGAATATACGTGGCTACGAGAACATCGATAAAATAGTAGAAAAAGGAACAAAACCATTAAACGTTGAAGCCTTCAAAACTTCTGCTAAAAATACCAAGGCCATAATTATAGACACTAGAGATGCACAGGTCTTTGCCAAAGGATTCATCAAAGGGTCTTATAACATAGGGCTAGACGGAAGCTTTGCCAATTGGGTAGGTACTACTATAGTTGATATTACTACACCGCTTCTTATTGTTTCAGATGAAGGAAAAGAAGAAGAGGTTGCTACACGATTAGCAAGAATAGGATTCGATAATACTTTAGGATATTTAAAAGGTGGTATTGAGGCTTGGAAATCAGCAGGGATAGAAACTGAAACTATTTCATCTATAACAGCTCAAAATTTAGCCGAAAGAATGCAAAACGAAGAGATTAATATCCTGGATGTGCGACGAGCAAGTGAATACAACAGTGAACATATTGAAAATGCAATAAATGCACCTCTAGACTATTTAAAAAATAGTATAGAAAAAGTAGCTAAAGACAAAACCTACTATGTGCATTGTAGAAGTGGTTATCGTTCAATGGTATTTGCATCCATATTAGCGTCTATGGGGTATCATAATTTAATAGATGTTAAAGGTGGAATGAATGCCATCAAAGAAACAGGGAAGTTCAATCTTTCTCAATATATGGAGCCTAGTACCCTATTATAGTTGAGAAATTAAGACGTACACAAATGAAAACTCATTATCAAATAGTAGTCATAGGAGGAGGAACAACAGGTCTTATGACTGCAAGCAGCCTGCTTAAAAAGAATCCAAAGCTGCAAATAGGTATTATTGAACCTTCTGAAGATCATTGGTATCAACCTGTGTGGACATTGATTGGTGGCGGCACCTATGACTATGAGAAAACCAAAAGGCCTATGGCATCGGTCATACCTAAAAATGCAGATTGGATAAAAGATAAAGCTATTTCTTTTGACCCCGAGAATAATGCTGTTATAACTGCTGCACACGGAACCGTTTCATATGACTATTTGATAGTAGCTCCAGGATTAAAATTAGACCCAACTCTGGTTGAAGGATTACCCGAAGCTATTGATAAAGGCGTTGTCTGTAGTAATTACACGAACCCTAATCATACTTGGGATGTCATCAAAAATTTTAAAGGAGGTGTTGCGTTATTTACGCAACCACCAAAACCCTATAAATGTGGCGGAGCACCTCAAAAGATAATGTATTTAGCAGATGATCATTTCAAAAAAGCAGGTATTAAGAATAAAACTAAAGTAATTTATGCCACTTCAGAAGACAGTATTTTTGTCGTTTCAGAAATTGCTGAAACCTTAATGAAAGTCGTTGACCGAAAAGGAACCAATGTTAGATTTAGTTGGGAACTAAAAAAAATAGAAGGCGATAAACAAATGGCTTGGTTCAGCGTAAGTCCTGATCAAAAAGAACATAATCCTATTGTTTTAGAGACTTATAAAAATGATGGCTTAGTTGGTATTAAATATGATATGTTGCATGTAATTCCACCAAATACCGCCCCAAATTTCATAAAAAACTCGTCTTTAGTGGATGATTCGGGTTGGATGGACGCAAATCAATATACTATGCAACATAAAAAATACCCCAATATATTTGGTTTAGGTGATGTCACTAATGTTCCGACTTCTAAAACTGGTGCAGCTATTCGAAGACAAGCTCCAGTAGTAGTCAATAGCATTCTAAGTTTAATTGAATTTCAAAAATTAGGTTCAAAAAAATACACGGTTATTCTGCCTGTCCCTTCATTACTGGCTACGGAAAAATGGTTCTCGCAGAATTTGATTACACAAAGAAATTTACTCCAGATCCAAAATTAAAGCGAATGTTGGTTTTTGATAGTTCGAAAGAGCATTGGAGACTTTGGCTTTTAAAAAAGTATTTCCTCCCCTATTTATACTGGAATAAAATGTTGAAAGGGAAGGAAGTCTGAAAATAAATTTAACCTAAAAAATATGAAGTTGTGCAACTTAAGTTGCTGTTAAAGGTGAAAAATGAATTTGTCCTTGTCATAGATCAATTTGTTATTAAGAATTACAAATGATTAGTTTTTTTGGTTAGCTAAATAATATTAAAATGAAAAAAGAACATACACTGATACCTCATTCTGCGCCAATGGATACACCTTTACTCATACTGGAAGGCAGCGCTAAAATTACAATCGGTAAAGAAGAGTACACTATAAATGCAGGTGATATAATAAGGCTACCAAAGGAAATAGATCACTGAGTCTATCCTGCAACTGACATAAAATTCCTATTGATAAAATAAATTTAAAAAAAATGAAACTTACTATTCCATTTATATTGCTTCTTCTCTTCATGGGCTGTCAAAATGGTAAAACAAATAATTATGAAAACACTTCAGTAATTCAAAGCGAGGCGGATTCTATAGATGTCACTACACATCCAGGAAAGAAGCTTATGGAGATTAATTGTTACGTATGTCATAGTCCAACTACAAATCAGGGAGACCGCGTTGGACCTCCAATGATTGCTATTAAGAAACATTATATTTCTGACGACACAACTAAGGAAGAGTTTATTAAGAATATTCAAGATTGGATTAAAAATCCAAATGAAAATGATGCTAAAATGTTTGGTGCGGTTAGACGGTTTGGAGTAATGCCTAAAACTCTATATCCGGAGGAAACAATTGCACAAATTGCAGATTATGTGTTTGACAATGACATAGAGCAACCTGAATGGTTCGAAGATCATTTTAATGAAGAAAAAGGTAAACATAAAGGCGAAGGGAAGGGAATGGGTAATGGCAAACGAAAACAAATGCACAAACAACAAGCACAAATTAACTTTGATGAGCTACCTTATGCCGAAAGAGGTTTAAAATATGCCTTATCCACTAAGGCTGTTTTGGGTAAAAACCTAATGGGAACTATTCAAAAAAAAGGAACATTAGAAGCTTTAGCTTTTTGTAATGAACAAGCTTACCCTTTAACAGATAGTATGAGTGTAGTACATAATGTAACCATTAAACGTGTTTCAGACAAACCTAGAAATCCTAATAATCAAGCAAATACAGAAGAATTAGAGTACATAGAAAACTTCAAAGATGTTATCGCCAATCAGCAGGAGCCTACTCCTGTGGTAAAGGAATCAAACTCAAAAGTAAAAGTGTATTATCCAATTACAACTAATACTATGTGCTTACAATGCCACGGGAAACCAACTAAAAATATAGAACCAAAAACTTTAAAAGCTTTAACTCTATTGTACCCAAATGATCAGGCGACTGGCTACGATGTTAGTCAAGTAAGAGGTATTTGGACTATTACTTTTGAAAAATAACATTGTCAGGTATGAACATTTTTTAAAATACTATGTCAAGAATAATTTCAGTAACACAGAATAACCAATAAACCTAAATATTATGATTTCTCAAAACATTGTATTATCTAATTGGAGTAACGGTGTAATTATGATAGCTATCTTCGCTATAGTGTGCATTGCTCTAATTGGTATCCTAATTAATTTTATGATGAGTGGAAAGAAAAAGGAAGATTCCGAAAAGTAAACTCAAATTAGAATAATCAAAAAAAGAGCCTCATTTGATGCTCTTTTTTTGAAATTAATAGAATCTACCAATTAAAATTTATATTGTAAAAAGCCAGAAATATTTCTTCCTGGTTCAGTAATTGGTGTACGACCAAAATCTGACTGATTGGTAAAAGAAAAGTTTAAATGATTATTATAGGCTCTATCAAAAATGTTTAAGGCAGCAACGCCTAATATTACATTTTTAATAGGTTTTACTCCTAAACGCAAGTCTAAAGTTTGGTAGCCATCAGTTTTTATTTCTCCAAAACTTCTTGAGATGTTGTCTTGCTTAGAAACCAAATTATATTGTGCATTAAACCAATAATGTTCTTTCTCAAATCCTAAAACTAATCTAGTCGTAAAAGGTGGTGTTAATGGCAAAGATTCTTTCAAATCTTGATTCTTAGCATATACATAAGCTAATTCTGCTTTAAAGAAATAGTCGTTTAAGAAGTCTAATTTTGTCATAGCTTCAAAACCAGTTTTGTACGCGTCATTGATATTTCTAAACACTTTTGGATGTATAGGTTCTAACATTGGCATAAATTTTCTGTTTAGACTTTCATCAACAATTCCAACAATATAATTTTCGTATTTAGAATAGTAAAAAGAGGTGGAATAGCTAAATTTATTCAATCCGTTTTCAAGTTTTTCATAACCTTTAAAACCTAGCTCAAACTGATTATTTACTTCAGCATCTAAATTTGGATTCCCAATATATTCATAAGGGTCTTGACCAACGGTAAAGTGGTTAATGTAGCGTTCAATCATATTTGCAGACCGCACACCACGACCATAAGCAGCTTCTAATATAAAGTTGTCTGCGATTTGTTTTTTGATTGAAAAAGTACCACTAATATTACCTTCGGTACATTTTTCTAAATCGTACATAGCTGCAAAATCTGCTTCTGGATCTTTTATATCTGAAACTATCATATCATAGCGTATGCCAGCGGTAATATTAGTTGTTACGTTCGAAGACCATTTAGCTTCAGTAAATACACCATAATTGTTTATGTAAGAGTCTTGCCAAACTTTATCATTAAATATCATTGGTCTTGGCAACGTGGTTCCATTCATAACTTTTACTAGGCGTGTTCTTTCTCCATCTCGTGCAACTTGCATAGCATCAAAACCACTAAATAGAATTATCTTTTTAATAGGTTGCCATTTAAGCTCTAACTTTCCACCAGAAGTTGTAGCATTAACTGTAGATTCGGCTTCCATCATCATAAAAGAAGGTCTATTCGAATTATGCATTAAATGATCTACATAGCTGTAATAGGCTTTGGCAGTTATACTTTTAGCTATCTTACCAAGATTAGATATCTTATAGTCGAGAGATAGAATGCTGCTATTATCAAATTCCGTATCCATTGGCAATGCAGCGTGCAATACATCCCGGCCAAAAGATTGTCTCCAATGTCCTTGCAAGCGTTGATTTTCAGTAAAATTATAACCCATTTTAATACCGTAATCTGTACTTCTAAAGGATGAAGGAATTTCAACGTTATTACCATCTTCATAGTTTCCAAAATCGCGATAACCAGCATTGGCTACAAAATCATATTTTTCTTGTATATATTGAAGTTGTGCCATTGTAACCAGAGAACCTCCATTACTTTCATAGCCAGTCGAGACTTTTCCTTGTAATCCGTAATCTTCATAGTCTGGCTTTTGAGTCACCAAATTCACAATACCTGCAAAAGTAGCTCCATAGCGCACTGTATAAGGACCTTTTATAATTTCAATTTTAGATATTTCTTCAGGAATAATATGTGTAGTAATCGGATCCATTCGGTTTGGACATGCATGCATAGCCTTAGTACCTCCATCATATTGTACATTTAATTGTTCGTATTGAGATGCTCTAAACGATGGGTCAATAGCATAATTACCACGTTTAATACTAGAAAATCCATTGATGTTGTTAAATAAATCTGCTACATTCTTTGGTTGTACTATTTTTTCATCTGTATGATTAGAGACTTGAGTATGTATTGGGTCTGTTTTTACATTTCCAATGATTAATACTTCGTCTAATTTTATTTGTTTTTGTGATGTTGTATCTTGTTTAACATTGTTTTTTTCTTGAGAAAAAGATATTATTGAAATTAGTGCGCATAAAAGCACACTATAAAAAGTTTTCATTTCGAATTTTTTATAATTATCAAATAGTTTTAGTCTTGTCAACATAAATACTGTTGCCGTATGTTATTTTGATAATTATACTTGAGGAGGAGGATCTAAAGGAGAAATTTCTAGATGCTTATAAAAATTAATGTATATAAAAAGAGGTTTTTTAGTATCTGCAAAATTTAAGATATTACATTCTTCAATGGCATCTGTAAAAAATAAAATTTCTTTAAAGCCAATAATACTTTCTGGTGTTCGTTGTTCGTTGTTCTGTGATTCAGAGATTTTTTTTAAGTGACATTTTCCATTGCATTGTAATTTAGGCCTATCTTTATTCTCACAAAGTTTTTCGATAAATCCAATAGGATCCAATTTATAATAGGAATACGTAATAGAAACCCTTAAACTGTTAATCAGTATAAGAGTTGTTAAAATAATAGAAAAAAAATAAGTACCAACCTTCATCTTTGTAAAGATAATGAGCTGTTATTTTTTGTTAACTGACCTATATCATATTTCTATTTTTTTAGTTAGTAATAAACATTACATAGTTTTAAAAAAAACATTTGTGTGACCTACGTCACTTAACAGGTATAATGTATAGATTATCTTTGATACCATTACGAAAAATTTGATAAGATGGAAGATATGCTCTTTTATGATAGAATGCAGTTTGCATTTACTATCACTTTCCACTACTTGTTTCCACAACTAACAATGGGATTATCACTAATGATAGTCTATTTTAAGTGGAAATTCCTCAGAACAAAAATTGACAAATACAACGATGCAGCAAAATTCTGGATGAAGATTTTTGCTCTCAACTTTGCAATGGGTGTGGTTACGGGTATTCCAATGGAGTTTCAATTTGGAACTAACTGGGCAAAATTCTCAGAACTTACGGGAGGTATTATTGGTCAAACCTTGGCTATGGAAGGTATGTTTTCTTTCTTTTTAGAATCCTCCTTTTTAGGGCTTTTTCTTTTTGGGGAAAAATTGTTAGGACATAAGCTCCATTTTCTAACAGGTTTTTTAGTCTTTTTAGGATCTTGGGCTAGTGGTTATTTAATAATCGCTACTCATTCTTGGATGCAACACCCTGTAGGTTATGAAATACTTGAAAACGGAAAATTTGTATTAAATAACTTTGGAGCTTTATTTTCTAACCCATGGCTATTACCATCTTACCTACATAATCAATTAGCATCTTTAATTACCGCATCGTTTGTAGTTGCCTCTGTTGGAGCATTCTATATATTAAATAATAAGCATAGTGAATTTGGTAAACTCTTCGTGAAAACTGGTGTTATTTTTGGATTAGTATCTAGCATTTTAGTGGCTTTTCCAACTGGAGACTGGACTGCTAAAAACGTGGTTAAATACCAACCTGTAACCTTTGCCGCTATGGAAGGAATCTTTGAAACTGAAAATGCAGGTTCAGAAATTGTACTAATTGGGCAACCCAATATGCTAGAAAAGAAACTAGATAATAAAATTGCAGTTCCAAATATTTTGAGTTTCCTAACATATCAAAAATGGGATGCTCAAATAAAAGGATTAAATGAGTTTGATGAAAAAGACTATCCAACAAATGTTCCTGGGTTATATTATGCCTATCACATTATGGTAGGTTTAGGAACTATTTTTATTGGACTTATGCTCATAGCTGCGGTACAACTTTACCGAAAAAAACTCTATAAAACCAAATGGATTTTATGGTCATTGTTATTTATGTTACCATTTCCTTATATCGCTAATACAACAGGTTGGTACACTGCTGAATTAGGAAGACAACCTTGGTTGGTCTATAATCTTATGCGAACTGCAGATGGAGCATCACCAACAGTATCGTCGGGCAATACATTATTTACTTTACTCGGATTTATAGGTCTATATCTTTTATTAGGCTTATTATTTCTAATGTTGGCAGGAAAAATCATCAATAAAGGACCACAACTAATAAAACACTAATAATGGAACTATTTTGGTATATCGTTTTAATGACAATGCTAGCTATCTATGTGATTTTAGATGGTTACGATTTTGGTGCTGGAATTATACATTTATTCTTTGCAAAGAAAGAAAAAGATAAAAAAGCCATTACAAATGCTATTGGTCCTTTTTGGGATGCAAATGAAGTTTGGCTTATTGCTTCGGGAGGTGTATTATTTTTTGCCTTTCCTACCCTATATGCCTCTTCTTTTAGTGGTTTTTATTTACCACTAATAATGATTTTATGGCTGCTCATTTTCAGAGCAATTGGTCTAGAATTACGTGGTCAAATACATAATAAAATGTGGGAAGCCATTTGGGATAAAGCCTTTGGTATATCAAGCTTGCTTTTGGCGTTGTTCTTTGGGGTGGCCTTAGGAAATATTGTTAGAGGTGTTAATTTAGGAAATGTTGTAAATGGTGTTTCAACGCAAGAAGCGCATTATTTCTTTCTACCGCTTTGGAATACAACTTTTAGCCCACAAGCAGAACAATTGGGAATCATAGATTGGTTCACATTGCTATTAGGTGTTGTTGGTGTTGTAGCATTAACCATTCACGGAGCTAGCTGGATAATTTTCAAAACCAATTCCGATTTAAATAATAAGCTAAAAAAAGTAATTTTTAACTTGAATCTTGTCTTACTTGTATTTGTAATAACCTCATTATTGATTTGGCATATTATAGAGCCTAAACCTTTTCATAATTTTATAGAACATCCTTTGCTGTGGATATTCCCAATTATTGCGTTTACTGGATTATTCGGACTGTTTAAAGTTAAATCCTTCAAAAAAGATGGGTTAGGGTTTCTATTCTCATCCTTATTTTTGTTTGGTGGTTTGACCTCTACGGTAGCTTCAATATTCCCAAAAGTATTGCCATCGACTAATACAGTAAATCCATCATTAACACTGTACAGTGTTGCTGCAGATGAATATGGTCTATCTGTAGGTATATATTGGTTTGCCATCGCTGTAGTTTTAGTTGCAATTTATATGGTTATTCAATATAGAGTCTTTAAAGGGAAAATGGATGACATTGGTTATGGAGACCATTAGGATTACAAGGTTCTAACTGACTATTTTATAATTAGCCACAAAACGGTTTCAAGAAATTAGCACAAATATATCTGTGCGCTAACTTTCGTAAGTAATAGAACCATTTCAAGACGGCGAATATAAGCTGGATAATTCCTGTCGAACACCTGATACAGGTCATTGATTCAAGCTACTTCATCTAGTAATTTTGCTATTCAATCTTTAAATAAAAAATAAATGGATAAGCTTAAAGATAAAATAGCAATAATAACTGGAGGCGCGGGCGAATAGGTAAAGCAACTGCCAAGCTATTCTTAGCTCAAGGAGCAAAAGTAATGCTCGTTGGAAGAACGGAAAACACCTTAAAGAAGCAGGAATTGAAGGAACATCAAAATCCATCGCAGAATATCCCGAAGACATTTTTGATCAGATCATCGCTATAAATCTAAAAGGTGTCTGGTTAGGATGCCAATATGTGATTCCCCAAATGTCTGATAGAGGAAGTGTGATTATAGCTTCTTCTGTTGCCGGAATAAAAGGGTTTAAAGGCTTGGGAGCATATGTCGCCAGTAAGCACGCTGTGGTAGGGATTATGTGCACAGCTGCTCTAGAAAATGCGGATAGAAATATTAGAGTAAATACCATACATTCTACTAATTGGTCAGGCTTATTATGTACATACTTCATTTCTAAAAGTAATCCTTCCTTAATATCTGTAAGTGCTCCAATTTTATTAAATAATTTAAGTTTGCTATAATCTAACCATATATTGGGCTGTCTTTTAACTTTAATAGTTTTACTATTTCCTTCTACTAGAATAGTAATGATAGAATCTTGCATGTTAAAATTTTGAACCTTACCAAGTTCTTACAAATCACTCTATAGTTTTGCCTCTTAACCGTCTAAAATCCTCGTACGCTTTTTCTATTTTTTCTTTAGGTACTTTTTCAAACTCTTTTGCTGTAACTTTATAGTGACGCTGTACTGAATCCAATTTTTTTCTCATAAAACTAATAATGTCTTCATATTGATGATCATCAATAAAATTATATAATTCTTCAGGGTCCTTTTTTAGATCATAGAATTCCCAGGTATCGATATCATCATAAAAATGTATCAATTTATAACGTTGTGTTCGAATGCCATAGTGTTTTTTTACCATATGAAAAGCAGGGTAGTCATAGTAATGATAATAAATCACATCTCTAAAGTCTTCTTCGTTTACACTATCATCTAATAAACCTTTGAAAGGCTCTCCTTGCATTTCTTTGGTAAGATGATTGGCCCCTGCAAAATCAAGAAAGGTTTGTGCAAAATCCAGATTCTGCACCATCGCTACTGTTCTTTTTTTAGGGGATATAATTCCAGGTAGTTGCATTAACAAAGGTATCCTTAGAGACTCTTCATACATAAAACGTTTGTCAAACCATCCTCTTTCTCCTAAATAAAATCCTTGATCAGAAGTATATACAACCAAAGTGTTTTTATCTAGATCATTTTCTTCTAAGTAATCCAAAATCTTACCTACCCCTTCATCTACCGAAGCCACCGTTGCCAGATATTCTTGCAAATAGCGTTGTCCTTTCCATTCTGCAAGCTCTCTTCCTTTTAAATTAGCACGATGCATCACATCATTTTTCGATAAATAAGCTTTATCCCAAATTTTCCGTTGCTCTGGAGTCATTCGTTCAAAATCAATGGTCCAAGGATTATGAGCTAGTTCAGTACTGCCTTCAGACACTGTCATTTTAAGATCATGACCTTCATACATATCCTTATAAATAGTCTGCTGTTGCTCTTTCGCAGCTTGCCGAGTATCATGCGAAGTAAAATAAGTATCGGGTAACGGAAAAGTAATAGAATCATATTTATTTAAATGCCGTAATGCGGGCATCCAGTTTCTATGCGGGGCTTTATGATGTACCATCATAAAAAAAGGCTTGTCTTTTTCTCGTTTTGTTTGTAACCAATGTAACGCCTCTTTTGTTATTATATCTGTAGCATACCCCTGAACAGTTACTGAATCTCCGTTTTTGATAAAATCAGGATTATAATAGTTTCCCTGATCCTGAATAATATTCCAATAATCAAACCCTTGCGGGTGGCCGTGAAGATGCCATTTACCAATCATGGCAGTTTGATATCCTATTTGTTTCAATAGTTTTGGTAAAGTAGGTTGATCTCCATTAAAAACTTCTCCATTTTGTCTAAAACCATTGATATGACTATGCTTTCCGGTTAAAATTACTGCGCGGCTTGGACCACAGATAGCATTGGTACAAAATGCATTTTGAAACAACACTCCATTATTTGCAATTCTGTCGATATTAGGAGTTGGGGCTAATTTACTAATCGCATGCCCATATGCACTAATGGCTTGCGCTGCATGATCATCAGACATTATAAAGAGAATATTCGGGGATATAGTTATTTCATCAACCTGCTGGTTATTTTGTTGTTTGCAGGAAAAGACACTAATACTTAGCAATAATAAAATAAATTTATACATCTGGTTTTTATTTGTTTAACTCCATCAATTCAAAACTATGGGTGAAAGGAAGGTCTGAACTTCCACCAACAAAGAGTTCAAATTCACCTGGTTCATATCTATAATTCATTTCCTGATCATAGAATCGCAAATCATTTGTTGAGATTGAAAATGTTATGGTTTTGCTCTCTCCTTTTTTTAGGGATATTTTTTTAAATCCTTTTAATTCTTTTAACGGCGGTGTAATACTTCGTACTTTATCGTGAATATACAGTTGAGCAATTTCTTCTCCGTCATAATCTCCTGTATTTGTAATTTTTGCAGAAACAATAATTTCAGAATTTGGTCTAAATACTTTATCATTTATATTAACATCGTAGGTAAAACTAGTATAGCTTAATCCATATCCAAATGGATATAAAGGTTTGTTCGATACATCCAGATATTTTGATTTGTATTTCTCATCGGGTTTATTTGGATCAATAGGACGTCCGGTATTTTTCATATTGTAATACACAGGTATTTGGCCCACATTTCTTGGGAAAGTAGTTGTTAATTTCCCTGAAGGATTGTCATCACCAAATATAATATCTGCCACTGCATGGCCTCCCATAGTACCAGGAAACCAGGTTTCAAGAATAGCGGCTACATTTTGATCTTCCCAGGTGAGTGTTAGTGGTCTACCGTTCATCAATATCAGCACTATAGGTTTTCCTGTTTTTTTAATAGACTTGATCAGATCTCGTTGCAATCCAGGAAGACTCAGATTCGTCCTGCTGGCTGCTTCTCCACTCATATTTTGATGTTCTCCCATTACCATAACAATTACATCTGAGTTTCTAGTCACTTCTACAGCTTTATTGAATCTTGAGAAATCTCCTCCTATAATTTCACAGCCCTTTTCATAACGGATATTCTCCTCTCCAATCTTTTTAATAAATCCTTCTAAAACACTTACAGCAGCTCCTTTACGATCTCCTGCTGCTGACCAGTTACCTATAATGCTAGCTTCATCATTAGCCAAAGGGCCAATCAAGGCTATTTTTTTTTCTTTTGATAATGGAAGTAAATGATTTTCATTTTTAAGTAAAACCATCGACTCTCTGGCAACTTTTCTCGCAGTTTCTAAATGGTGCTTGCTTAAAACTGTTTCTTTTTCTCTTTCAGGATCAATATATCTATACGGATTATCAAATAGTCCCAAGCTAAATTTCATTTCCAAAATTCTTCTAACAGCACTATTGATTTGCTCTTCTGAAACTTTTCCTTCCTCAATCAATAGTTTTAAATGATTCAAATACACGCTTCCTTGCATATCCATATCCACTCCAGCATTCGTAGCTAGTTCTCCGGCATGTTTTTCATCTTTTGCATATCCATGAGGAATCATTTCATTGATTGAAGTATAATCGGTGACCACAAAACCTTTAAAACCCCATTCATTTCGTAATATATCTTTTAATAAAAATGTATTAGCAGAAGCTGGTATACCGTCTAACTCATTAAATGAAGTCATAAAAGTAGCAACACCTTCATCTACTGCAGCTTTAAATGGAGGTAGATATATAGATCGCAATTCTCGTTCAGACATATCCACCGTATGATAATCCCTGCCTGCCTGGGCTGCACCGTAGGCGGCAAAATGTTTTGCACAAGCTAAAATGGTATTTTCTTTAGAGAGATTATCTCCTTGAAAGCCTCTCACTCTAGCTTTTGCAATCCGACTGCCTAAATAAGTGTCCTCTCCTGCACCTTCAGAAATACGTCCCCATCTGGGATCTCTGGCTATATCCACCATCGGTGCGAATGTCCAGTGAATACCTTCTGCTGAAGCTTCTGTAGCTGCAATACGCGCACTTTTTTCAATAAGTTTCATATCCCAGCTACAGGATTCGGCTAATGGGATCGGAAAAATAGTTCTGTGCCCATGAATAACATCATACCCAAAAAGTAACGGAATGCCTAGTCGTGTTTCCTCTACTGCTATTTGCTGAAGTTCTTTTGTATACCGGGTGGTAAAAGCATTGAATACCGCTCCAACTTTACCCTGTTTTATGTACTCCTTATAATTATCATTCATTGATGGGCCGGTCACATCCCAACCACTTGTAAATAGTACCGTTTGTCCTATTTTTTCGTCTAAAGTCATAAGGTTAAGAATTGAATCCACTTGTTTACGATATGGACTTTCGGTATTTAATTTGGTATTCTGGGTAGTGCAACTAAATAACAATCCTAAAACGGATATCAGTAAAAATATTTTGAGTTTTTTCATTTTGAATTGTTGTCTAATTGATGAGAAAAAAGCCAGGATAGCAAATCAGGTTCCGAAAAGGCAGGGTCCCAACTGTTATGATTTGCATTATCATATAAGGTTACCTTGGGAAATCCTCCTGCTTTTAGAACAGCCTGGGCCATATCCAAGGAAAAAGAGGGGGCTACTACATTATCTTTAGCTCCGTGAAATATCCATAATGAAGTGGTTTTAGCATATTTGTTTACCGTATCAGGATCTCCACCACCACATATTATCATAGCAGCAGCAAACATATTGGGTCTTCTGTATAACATTTCAAAAGTTCCCATCCCACCCATCGATAACCCCCCAATATAAATCTGATCTTCTTTCGTATATGATTTTGAAATTATTTCATCCATCATGTCGATTACCAAACCAAGAGATGTATTTGGGGTTTCTCCATATTGGAAACTAAATTTTTCTCTTCCATTTTTACTTCTGTCGACCGTAATGTTTGACCAATAATCACTCTCGGGACACTGAGGAAAAATAACGATCGCCGGGTGTTTTTTTCTGAATTCTGTTTTCAGGAATAATTTGCTGCCATGCACCAATTGCTTACTATTATCAATACCTCGTTCACCAGCACCATGCAAGAAAAGTACCACGGGATATTTTTTATTTTTGTCAAAATCAACTGGCCAAAGGATTCTGTATTGAAGTGTATCAGACTCTTTTACAAAAATTTCTTTTTTATAAAGGTCAAAACTTTGAGCGTTTACTATAAAACCAATTAATAAACTTACCAGAAGTGTCCCTATTTTTTTTCTAATTGACATAGCTAAACCCTAATTTTTTAAGCCCGTTTTGTACATCTTTATTTTTCATAAAAAGTTTCCATAGTAATTGTGTTCTATAATTCTCAATCATTACCGGGATTGGCCCCTGATCAATAGCAAGATACCTTGGCACATACCAATTCTTTTCAAGATTAAAAGCATCATAAGGCCCATATTTTCCTATCAAACTGTCTTGCTTTTCGTACATGTATCGTAAAAACTGCATACTCTCTCTGGGCGTATAAGGAAATGAAGACAATGCAGCTGTTGGTGATATTACTCCCAAATCTCGACCAGGGCGATGACTTGAATACCCACTCATAGAATAGCTTGACGTTAAGCCCCAACAGTTTTCTCCATATCCTTTAAAGTTTTTTGGGTTATCAACACAATACTTGTAATGTATTTTGGTATGATTTACATTAAGATTCCAATAATCTCCATATTGATCTGTTAATCCTTTAGGGTTTAATCCCAGATATGAATAATGCGCCCAAAAAAGAGGTCCAACAGGGTCGTCATCATGTTCATAATGATCAAGTATTGTTGGCAATTCATAAAAAATTCTATCAGTAGTTATATCCCCATTTCTTGCCCAACCTTTTTCATAAACTTCCATATCGATAGGATGTGTAGGTGATGATGCAGCTAGTACATACATAATCAAACATTCATTATACCCACCAACAGGAAAATTCATATCCCACCCATAATTTGGAGACCAGTGCCAATACAATACCTGTTCGCCTCCTTTGGTGTACCAATCCCATTCTACGTCCTTCCATAGTTTATTAATTCGCTCAACTAGTTTTTTTTCATTATCATTCCCTTCTTTAAAATATTCTGAAACGGTAAGCAAACCTTGTACAAGGAAAGCTGTTTCTACAAGATCTCCCCCATCATCTTTCTCACTAAAAGGCTTTACTTTTCCTGTTGTTCCGTCTATCCAATGCGACCAGGCTCCATGAAATCGATCTGCTTTTTCCAGAAAGCTCACTATTTTTTCAAAATGTTGTAAAGCTTCACTCTTATTGATATAACCTCTTTCAACGCCTACTAAAATTGCCATTAGACCAAACCCAGTACCTCCTGTTGTTACAATATTTTGATCATTTTGGGGATACATATTATCCATATGAATCCGCTCTCTTGCCATACCAGAGTTAGGTTCGGCTCCTGCCCAGAAATAATTAAAAGTTTGTCTTTGCACCAGGTCCATTAATTCCTCATCCGAGAGCCTTTCTTCATTTATATCTTGCTCTACAGTTGGTTTGGCGCTCGTATTTGATACTTTTTGGTCATTACATCCAGTTAATACTGAAGTAATGAAGATTGTGATTATATAAATTACTCTCATAAATTAAGAAGATTTAATATCCAGGATTTTGGGTTAACACATTACTACTTAACGCAATTTGAGCTGCCGGAATGGGAAAAACTTCGTGAACACCATCAACGAATTGTTTTCCGACAGCTCTTAATACTTCTCCAGCCCTTCCTTGACGTACCAGGTCGAAGAATCGATCCCCTTCCAATGCTAATTCTGCCCTTCTTTCTTTCCATATTTCCATACGTAATATTGTTTGATCCGTGGTATTAGAATTTGCCAATCCTGCTCTGTTTCTTACACGATTTAAGCTTTCTAAAGCCGTCATTGTATTACCTAACTCATTATTGGCTTCCGCATTGATCAATAAAATCTCTGCAAATCGTAGTACTTTGATATTTGTATCTGCATTTTCTCTACAATTGTTTCTTCTAAAATCGGTAGAAGGCACATATACTTTTTGATTATATCGTATAGGATGTACCGGATTATTTCCTGCTGTGATCAAATCACCTTCAGGAGTTGTTTCCCCTACGAATAGAATAGTTGCATCTCTTCTAAGATCTCCTGTCTCATAAGAATTAGCAAGATCTTCTGAAGGAGAATTGAAACCCCAACCAAATTGGGCCCGAACCCCTTGTGTTTGCCCATATTGAGAGTCGGCCTGGCAATTTCCATCAGCAGTAGATTCGATTTCAAAAATTGATTCTATATTATATTCATTTTGGTACCTGAATAATTGATAGTAATCAGGAAACAGATCATATCCCATACCCATTACTTCCTGGCTTAGCACAAGCGCCTCCCCCCAATCTTTGCGGTACATTGCTATTTTGGCCAACATTCCTTTGGCAGCACCTTTAGTAGCTCTTCCAACATTGGATGCATCATAAGAAATTGGTAATACTGCTGCTGCTTCGGTTAGATCTTGTATAGCTTGCTGATATACTTCTTCTACCGAATTTCTTGGGATATTGTAAACACCATTTTCAGGAATTTCAGTATAAATAGGAACACCTCCAAATGCTCTAATCAAATTAAAATAATGATATCCCCTGAAGAATTTTGCTTCTGCCAAAAGGCGATTTTTTAAGGTTTCGTCCATAGAAATTCCAGAAACATTAGTAAGTACCTGATTACAAAAATTGATGGCTCGATATTGACCAGTCCAATAATTATCTACAATGAAAGCCGAAGAGTTTATAGTAAAATTGTCGAAATCATTAATAAAGGCGGCATCTCCTGGGTTACTTCCTTTATCAGAATCATCTGAAGGTATTTGAGTAATGATCATATAAGGAAACCCTGATGTAAACCACTCTATCTGATACCTGTAAATACTGTTAGTCGCTTCGATAGCATGCTCCTGAGTTGTAAAAAACTCTTCAGCCGAAGTACTATCCTCTAAGGGAACTTCTAAAAAATCATCACTACATCCAAAAAAGGTAGTACTTATGATTATAAATAAGGCTAGTTTTTTCATTATTTTATTTTTTTAATTCTAAAAAGTAACATTAATACCAAGTGTGTAAATCGCTGATAACGGATATACATTTCTATCTATCCCCGCTTCAATTACTTTTGTACTATTAATGGTGCTCTGGTTATCAAATTCTATAGCTCTTCTATCAACAGTACCACCATTAATCTCGGGAGAAAATCCGTTATAGTCAAAAATAGTCAGTGGATTTTGAGCATTAATGTATACCCGCAATCTATCCCATAGTTTGTGATCTTTGAAAATTGCCTGAGGTAATGTATAGCCCAATTGAATATTTCGTATTCTGAAGTAGCTTCCGTTTTCTACAAAGAAGGAACTTGGCCGTAAAGAATTCTGATCAGAATTTGGAGCTGGATATGCGTTGGTAGGATTCGTTGGAGTCCATCGATTTTCATAGAAATCAAGATCCCAGCTTTCATTGCCAAACCTAGTATTTCTATTAAAATTATAAATTTCATTACCCGATACTCCCTGAAAATCTGTACTAAAGTCAAAACTCTTGTATTCTATATTAAAACCAAATCCATAGGTAAAATCTGGGATTGGACTTCCTAAGAAAGCTTTATCATCTTCACCAATTAATCCATCACCGCTAAGGTCTTTGAATCTAAAAGCTCCTACTCGAGATCCCAGTGCTGTCGCTTCTTCTTCGGTCTGTATTACACCATCTACTATAAAACCATAATAGGAACCAATCTCGGCACCTTTCTCAATTCTAATAATGGCATTTCCAAATAGCCCTGGACCTGCATTGAGGAAAGATGCTCCGAGTACTTCAGTAATTTCATTAGAAATCGTAGTGACATTACCATAAACACTATACCTAAAGTCTGGATTGACTTGTTTTTCCCAATTAAGGGACACTTCAATTCCTTTATTTCTAAAACTACCTGCATTGGTAAGTAGCTCTGAATTGGTTGCGCCTGCAGAGGCTAATTGTGTGATTTGAAATACAGCATCCTGAGTCTTGCGATTATAATAATTAATTTCGCCACTTAGGTTGCTATCAAACAAGGTAAATTCTGTACCTATATCATATTCTTCTACGATTTCCCAAAAAATACTTGGATCTGAAAATTCACTTATTGATCTGCTCACCTGAGATTGCCCGCCAAAAAAAGTGATACTAGGGTCTTCTGCGGTTACGTCAAATCCCCGTGGCACGTTTGCATTTCCTAACCTACCCCAACTAGCTTTAAGTTTTAAAGAGTTTATTACTGAAACGTTTTCCATAAAGGATTCATTACTTACTACCCATCCAACACCAACCGATGGAAAGGTTTCTTTGTTATTATCTACAGGGAAATTAGAGGCTCCATCACGTCTTATGGTTGCATTCAAAAGGTATTTGCCATCAAAATTGTATTGTAATCTCCCAAAAACAGACTCAAAACGAACTTTTGTACCTTGATCTTCAATTTCTTCGGAGCTGGCATCACCTAAATCCAAAAACAGGGTTGAGTCGTCTCCATTAAAATCTATATCATCAGCAATAGCTTTCATTCTAAATGAAATATTTTCCTGCTGTGAGAATCCTCCCAAAAGTGTAAAACTATGTTTATTAAATTGCCTATTCCAGGTTAGCGTGTTTTCCCAAAGCCAGTTATCATTTTCAAAATTATTTCTTACCAAAGTACTGATATCAGCTCCTTGGTTGGTACTTACCCTAAATACGGGTGTATACTCAAAGTCTCGTCCAGTAGCATAATCTCCTGAGAAACTTACCTTTAACTTCAGGTCTTCAATTGGTTTTAGTTCTACATATACATTGGTTAACGCTCTATTGTCTTGCGACTTGCTTCTAAAAAAATCCAGAGTTGCTCGTGGGTTGGCAAAATTTCCGATCCCTTCTACAGCGCCATAACTACCATCTGGATTAATAGCATTAAATAGAGAAGGCGCTATATAAGCTTCAAAAAACGGGTCTCTGGAAAGATTTCTTTTATTGTCTGTATACGCCACAGAGCCGCCCACCGTTAAATATTCTTTAATATCCATATCTAATCCAATTCGGCCTGTTAATCTTCTGAAATCATTACCAGAATTTATATTTTTACCAGCATCTAATATTCCTTCTTGGCCAAAATATCCAAAGCCTAAAAAATATCTGGTATTTTTAGAAGTTCCTGAAACCGACAGGTTATGAGAAGTGGTGAAAGATGAAGTTTTTAAAATTTCATCAAACCAATCTGTATCTCCATCAAAATCTGCTATGTCAATGAAGTTTGTTCCTCCTTCAAAAACCTGTTTTTCATTATACAGTTCTACGTATTGACTAGCATTAACAAGATCTGGAATGTTAGTCACTCTTTGAAAACCGCCAAAGGCATCATACGTTAGACTAATATCATCGGTATCCCCCTTGCCTCTCTTAGTTTTAATTACGATAACGCCATTAGCTGCTCGTATTCCATAAATAGCAGAACTGGAAGCATCTTTTAGAATACTAAGACTCTCAATGTCTGTGTTATTTAAGTATGATATGTCATCTGTTAACACTCCATCCACAACGTATAAAGGATCTGCATTGCTTACACTCCCTATACCACGTATCCTTACATTAGGTGCCTCTCCTGGCCGGCCTGAGTTTGTAATATTGACTCCCGCTACGCGTCCCTGAATAGAACTTATTGCATTGGCATTTGGTTGTTTTGAGAGTATTTCGCCTGCAACTACTTCTATAGAACCTGTAATGTCCGATTTTCGTTGTGTACCATATCCTACTACTACGATCTCATCGAGCGTATTTGCATCGGGCTCAAGTATTATACTAAGTACAGTTTGATCCCGGATACTAATTTCTTGTGTTTTTAAGCCTATATATGAAAATACAAGTATTTCTCCTTGCTGAGCTTCAATACTGAAATTTCCTTCAAAATCGGTTTGTGTTCCCCTGGTAGTTCCTTTTATTAAAATGTTTACACCTGGTAATGGTAACTCATCACTGTCCAATACTTTTCCTGTGATGAGTACATTATCTTGTGCATAAAGAATGGTTTGAATCAAACACACCACAATCAACAATAATGCACTTTTGAATTTCATAATTGTTTAATTATTAAGTTAAATTTTTATGAAATTACTAAAGAACTACTGTTTTACCGCAATGACATAGCTACATAAAAATTACATCATTACAGTTTGTAATAGTGAAGCTTTTATTGGCAATACTTATGACGTATTACCAACATTAATTTAATGTTATGTTTTAACATTATGATGTATTGATGATGTATTCAAATTTATAGAAAAGTAAAAAAAGAACCCCAATTTATTCATTGAAAAGTTATCAAGAAGTTAGAAAGATTTTGTGTACCATCAATTTTTAGCTTTTTTCGAAGGCGATAGCGATGTATTTCTACGCCTCGAATCGTAATTGCCATTAAAGGAGCAATCTCCTTAGAAGAAAGATTCATCTTTAGGTATGCACAGAGTTTTAAGTCTTTGGGGGTTAAATCGGGATATTGCTTTAGGAGTTTTTCAAAAAAGTCTTCGTGTAATTCTTTAAAACTAAACTCAAATCTTTTCCAATCATCAGTAATATTGATAGAATCATCAACTTTTTTCAATAAAAACTTATAACGATGCCAATGTGAGAATTTGTCTTTATTGGTTAATAACATATCTTTTAGCTCCAGAATGATTTGATTTTTTTTGGCAACATTCATTGTGGTACTAGCCAATTCTTTTTGTTTAGATTTTACTTCTTTGACAAGCCTTTCTTTTTCCAGCGCTGCTATTCGTTGGTGCTGCTCTCTTTCCAGATGTTTTCTTAGCTCGTCTTGTTTTCTTTGTATTTTTCTATCGTTGTATTTCCTATACAATAAGAACAATACAGTCAAAGTAAGTATATATCCGACTATACACCAGAAGGATAAATACCAAGGAGGTGTAATTTCAAATCTGATCGTTGTAGGCTTAGATTTTTTACCATTAATCCCAATAGCATGTATATGTAACTGATATTCTCCATGTGGTAAGTTTTGAAATTTAAGTATCCCATCTTCAGTGTATGATAAAAGAGATGACGAACCCGTTAATTCATACTGATAAGCTGATTCTACCACACCAGGCGAAGCAACCTTTATAATAATATCTCTGGAATCTTTAAATGAAATTTCTGGTGAACCATTTGATAAGCTATACGATACTTCCTTTCCCTTAAAGGCATATAATTTTGGTTTGGGAATTGTAACTTGACTTAGTTGATCTTGTAATTTAGAAAAATTGATCTCTGCATACCCATCACTTAAGGTAAGTAAATGTAAAGAATCATTTGATTGGGTAATTTTTTCAGCATCGGGAATAAGTCTTTTACTTAATTGGTTTTCCGAAATGGTTAGAGTATCTGATTTTAAATTGGTATAAATGATCTTTTTTACATCAGCATTATCAATAAAGGCAAAATGGTTTTTATCAAAATATACTAGTTCCTTATCATTGAAATCTTGAAATTCTTGAAATAGCTCTATTTTATCTGAAATAGGGTTGTATTTATACCAGGTTTCTTTGCTATTTAATACAATCTGGTTTTTAATCTTATAAAGCTTTACACTATAATCATCTGCAACTTCACCAGTGTGAAATTCTTTTATACTCAAAACCTGATCATACTGTTTATTTATTTTTAATCTAAAAAACCCTTTATACGGATGTGCTACCCAAATGATGTAAGGGTCTTCAAAGCATAGTTGTCTTACCGGAAAATTAATCCCAGTTACGCGAGATACATTCCAGGAATCATCTTTTTCTTTTTGATATTTTATAAGCCCCGTATATGTTCCTTGTAAAAAGGTATCTTTTGACTCTGGAATCTTAGCTATTTTGTATCCTCCTGAGAAGCTTGAAGTTTTTCTTAAATTTCCTTTATCTACAGAATAAGTACCGGTATTATGACCACATAAAAGCTGACCCTCTAAAACCTCCATATCCCATACATGCCCTTGGGAACCGTTTACAAATTGTAAGGTATTATTCTCTACAAAATAAATACCTGTATTACTTCCAAGATATACTATATCGTCTAATTCAGCAATATCATATACAGTTCCTACAGCTCCAGAATAATCAGTATAGTATTGAATTGGTGAATTAAGTAGTACTCTATCTATACCGTTATCTAACCCAATCCATAGTTGATCTTTATAAAGTTGTAATGATAATACGGTATTGTTTTGTAATCCTTTTTCCCTATTTAGATGTTCAAAGGTTTGTGAAGATATATTATAAATATAAATTCCATTTTTGATAGTGCCAAAGATTATCTTATTATTAGCTAAAAGCTGTATTTTATTTAGCTGATATTGCTCTAATTCTGAATTTATAGGTTCTCCCCAATTTAAAAGCTGGTTATCTTTAAAAAGAAAACAACCATGTAGTTTTGTTCCAATTAATAACCCTTCATCCAATGAAATCATATCAATGATCGTCTTATTTTCTAAGAGTTCATGATCTGCATAAGAGATTAATTTATTATCAATTAGCTCGAATAACCCTTTATTATCACTAGCTATAATGATCCTATCTTCAAAAACTACAATATCTGTAACAATAATATCAGTATCTAGTACAGTTATATTCTCGTTTTGATAAATATACACTCCTGAAAAAGATCTGAATATGATTTTATCACGATACGAAAGTATTTGCCAGAATTCTTCACTTGTAAATTCGTGATCTTTAATAAGATGTGTTAAACGGGTATATTCTAATTGACCAGTATTATTTCTTTCCCAATATCCAAATTCTTCATAAGAACCGGTAAAGATTCTTTTATTAATAACTTTTACAGCTCTTACAATAGTATTATTTGGTAATTTGTTTAACGCCCATTCTTCCCCATTAAAATAAAGTAGTCCCTTATTATTTGCCACAAAAAGTTCTCCATCATTACCCACATCCATTCCCCAATTTTGACTAGCTCCTTTATACTCAAATATCTCATAGTTATAAATCGGAGGTGTTAATTTTTGTGCCATTAATTTGGAAGAAAAGAAAATTAAAATAATAAACCTTATTAAAACTCTCATCCTAATTACAAATACTTTTCCTGAAATTGTAAAGGAAGATAAGAAAAATAGTATAAAGCAGGAGATTGGTTAATATTTATCTGTATCTATAAAAGCTATAGTCTGTTTCGGTAATTGTTTTTCAATCTTTGGCAAGTTAAACTGCACTTTATTATCCTGGCCATCAACAAAAGTAACAAACTCACCTTGCTTTAATCGAAAGAAAACATAAGCCCTAATTTTTGAAACCTGTCGTTCGCCTTTTATAATATATGGTTAAGAACTGATTTAGGATGCTCCCCAAAAACAACACGATCTTATAAATTCTTATTGTAACTTCTAACTTCTTTTGATGTTCTACCCTTGATGTAACTTACACTCTACTTAGAAACATACTTTACTATCCTGTATACCAATAATCTAAACTAACAACACCCTTTCACCCAACCCTAAGACCGGTAAAGACTTTGTTTCTATTATAATATTTTATCAAAATATTGAATTCTTTTGTAGACGAATCCTAATCCAAATATCTACACCGAATAAAACGGACAAAATTGTATTTTTCACTTCCTATTCTAATTTTGTCTTGGATTTATTAAGTTGCTTGAAGGATGTTACTCTGGTTTGATAGATGTTTTTAGTAGCCTGGCAAAATCATTATGCTATTTTTCAGATTCACATGTATCATCACTAGAAACTTCAAATACAGATGTAATAGCCTGGAGTTCATTTTCAAACGCTTCCTGTACTATTTCTTTTATCCTTACAGAATCAAAATAATTTTGAAGTTTCTCTTTAATAAATGCCAAATTACCTTGGTCTGAAACAGCCTCTATACTAAGGCTTTCTATAGCAGAGTTTAAGCGTGTAGTTAATTTCGTTTACGTTTAAATAGTCTACTAGTCTCATGTTTTTGTTTTATTGTTATGTTAACCAGTGATAAATTAATGCTGATACCATGACTATGGTCAACAACATGTCTTTCCTTGCTTTTTACTTTAACCCGCTCGATCCTGATTTAGTAGAAAATTACATAAGTGACGGCTCCTCTCCAGCCCCTAAATAACCTCTTTGAGTCGTCCTAAAATAGGTTGACCGTTTTTAATAGTTAAATCAAAGAGTTGTGACTCTAAAATATAAAACACACACTAATACGCTGCTAAGGCTTCTATTTTGGGTCGGTCACTATACTTTACAACTACTGTTTTCATATCTTCTTGAATAATTTATTTTGAATTTTTAGAGCGTTTTTAAAGTCTAATTCTATTAATTTATAATCCTCTGGATAACTTTTAGGATTGGTTCTTATAAAACTTTTATTTTTAAAAAACTCTTCCCATTCTAACTTATCTTTTGTCTCGCATTCTATTGTTATAACATAAACATTCTATTTCCCTTTATTTTCAACTTTAATGGTTGTTTTGTTTTTGACGTTTTCTGGTAACGAAGTAATTTGAGTTTCATCAAGGTAGAGAGTACCACCAACCAAAAGGTTTTCTGGTAACGAAGTAATTTGAGTTCCACCAAGGTCGAGATCACCACCAACTGAAAGGTTTTCTGGTAACGAAGTAATTTGAGTTCCTTCAAGGTCGAGATCACCACCAACCGAAAAGTTTTCTGGTAACGAAGTAATTTGAGTTCCAACAAGGTTGAGATCACCACCAACCAAAAGGTTTTCTGGTAACGAAGTAATTTGCGTTCCACCAAGGTCAAGATCACCACCAACCGAAAGGTTTTCTGGTAACGAAGTAATTTGAGTTCCAACAAGGTCGAGATCACCACCAACCGAAAGGTTTTCTGGTAACGAAGTAATTTGAGTTTCATAAAGGTCGAGATCACCACCAACCGAAAGGTTTTCTGGTAACGAAGTAATTTGTGTTTCATAAAGGTTGAGATCACCACCAACCGAAAGGTTTTCTGATAACGAAGTTATTTGAGTTCCTTCAAGGTCGAGCTCACCACCAACCGAAAGGTTTTTTGGTAACGAAGTAATTTGAGTATCATAAAGGTAGAGAGCACCACCAATCGAAAGGTTTTCTGGTAACGAAGTAATTTGAGTACCATCAAGGTAGAGAGTACCACCAACCGAAAGGTTTTCTGGTAATGAAGTAATTTGAGTTCCACCAAGGGTGAGAGTATTACCAACCGAAAGATTTTCTGGTAACGAAGTAATTTGAGTACCACCAAGGTAGAGAGTACCACCAACCGAAAGGTTTTCTGGTAATGAAGTAATTTGAGTTTCACCAAGGAAGAGATCACCACCAACCGAAAGGTTTTCTGGTAACGAAGTAATTTGAGTTCCACGAAGGTCGAGAGGACCACCAACCGAAAGGTTTTCTGGTAACGAAGTAATTTGAGTTCTACGAAGGTCGAGAGTACCACCAACCGAAAAGTTTTCTGGTAACGAAGTAATTTGAGTTTCATGAAGGTCAAGATCACCACCAACCGAAAGGTTTCCTTCTTTTTCTGTGTAGTTAATTTCGTTTACGTTTAAATAGTCTACTAGTCTCATGTTTTTGTTTTATTGTTATGTTAACCAGTAATAAATTAATGCTGATACCATGACTATGGTCAACAACATGTCTTTCCTTGCTTTTTACTTTAACCCGCTCATGATCCTGATATAGTGAAAAATTGCATAAGTAGCTGCTCCTCTCCAGTACCTAAATAATCTCTTTGAGTCATCCTAAAATAGGTTGACCGTTTTTAAATAGTTAAATCAAACCAGTGAAGCTAGCTTCACCGGCTTTTTTGTTGTGTATAAAGTTATGAGCTTTAACCCGTTGTGCATTACTTTCATTTTAAGCGTTTTTAAAAGTTTAGTGAAACAAACCTAATAGGAGTAAAAAAAAGAAATGTCCAGAAAGTTTGAATTTCAAAGAATCCGGATATTTTTTAAGATAAGTGTTCCAAAATGCACAAGGAGTGAGTTTTATAATTAAGACTGAAATGTGGTCTTTTATTATTATATCTGTAAGTTGATTCCTTGATGAGTTGTTTTTAGTTCTTTCCCATTTGCACAAGTATCTAATAAATATATTATACATCAAACGCTTAGTAGCTTTACAGAAGAATTGCCTTCTGTAAAATTTATACGAATCCACATATCTTATACTATCTCGATTGATAAAGTAGAAACAGTAGAAGATGACAGTATTGAAATAGAAGATATACGATATCCTATCGGTAGAAGCTATATAAACGAAGTGAAAAGGACTATTATTAAGGGTTAAATTTTAATAAAAGATATCACAATTAAATATATGCTTTAATAAACTTTGAATTTGAATGATACTGATTAATGTTGTAAAACCCTCGTAAAAGTTGAAATTCGGTAAACTGGTACGTAATTAGGTGCGTAAATTAAAAAATGCTACCCAATTTATTACCTATCAACTACTTACATGTATTCAGATAGTTCCTTTTTCTCCGCTAAGAATTTATCAAATTCTATTAAAAGCCTGTAAACATAATGTTTACAGGCTTTTTTAATTTTATCAATTGCTAAATAATGGCAAAATACTCAAAGAAAAAGGGGCTAATTCGGGGTCGCTTTGACACCCCTACAACTGACCCCCAAATTAGCCCCTTTTTAACTATGTTTTAACTTTTATGAAAGAGTTTAGGCAGATTTTTGGTGTTTCTATATGGTTACGTCTTGACCATGATAAAAAATTAGAATCTGGGGTTTATAATTATTCATCTTCTGAAAACACTTTGGGCATCATAAACAACTCGGAGGTTTTTTATGATTTCAGCTTCTCGGATAGTTGCTTTGGCTCGAGCGAAACTACCTTGAAAATAGTAGATGGGACTTTAAAAGTTGAAAAGGAAACCCATGGTTATGTAATCTCATATAAGCTAACCTCAGAGGATGGAGTAAAAATTGAAGGCACCTATTATGGAGAGTTAACTCAACGTACTATACCTCAATGGTAATCAATTTTTGTGACCGAATATACATAATGTAGTTTAATTTGCTATCGAAATTGAATTGAGAACTATCACTACGGGTTTTAATGGTATCAGCAAAAAAAATTAATTAAATCACATTCATCATGAAAAAAATCTTATTTATTGCACTTCTTTTAGGTTCTGTTTTAACAGTAAAATCTCAAGAAACACAAGTAAACAAATCGCAGAATTCAAATGTAGAAAAATCAATTTTCGGAATCCAGACAGGATTTGCAGGAGTATGGATACACAATGAACTAAAATTATCTAATCAAATAGTTTTGAGAACCGAATTAGGTTTGGATGCTTATGAGAATGATGACTTTTATCCAGACACAGGTTTTTTATTTTCAACAATATTGACCCTTGAACCTAGATGGTATTATAATTTGAACAAACGAGTAAGCCAATCAAAATCAATTGATGGTAACAGTGGAAACTTCTTTTCTTTAAAATCAAGCCTTCGCCTTGAAGATTTACTTATTGAGTTTGGAGATGATGAAAATGTCGAAATGGTAAACAATCTCTCTATTGTACCTACTTGAGGAATGAGAAGAAATCTTGGAAAGCATTTTAATTATGAAGCAGGTTTAGGAGTGGGATATATCCACTTTTTTGCAAAAGACTCTGGTTTCACCGAGGATAAGGGGGAATTGGCAATCAACCTTCACTTAAGAATCGGTTATAAATTCTGATTGATTTAAAAGTATAAGTAAAATAAGACTGTGACCAGTTAGTGTATCATGAAAAAGTCCTTATGTCTAATTTTTATGAAGGTGTTTTTTATCTTTGTAAGATGAATTGACTAGAGTTGGATAAAGAAAAATGCTATTACAATTTTTAGAACATATTAGAAAGTTTACTGAATTCGAGAAAGAGGACTTTGAGAGAATTCAAGATTATTTTGACATTCAGATGTATGGCAAAAAAGACATGATTCTATCTGCTGGCTCTAAATGTAATTTCAATTATTTTGTGTTGGAAGGGTGCCTTCATATGTTCTTTACAGGTGAAAATGGAATACAGCGAACAGTTCAGTTTGCTATCGAGAACTGGTGGATGACCGACAATTTAGCTTACCAGAAAGGTAAGGTCACAGATTTCACAATTCAAGCCGTGGAAAACACGACGCTCTTGAAAATTAGTCGTGAGAATCAAGAAGAGTTATTAAGTGAATTCCCCGCTTTAGAAAAGTATTTCAGAAAAATATATGAGATTTCATACGGTGCTTCCTTAATGAAGATGAAATACGTATTTGATTATTCAAAAAAAGAAATTTATTACCATTTTACAGAAAGCTTTCCCCAATTTGCACAACGCGTTCCTCAATATCTAATAGCTTCATTTTTAGGGCTTACCCCAGAATACGTAAGCGAAATAAGAGCTAAAAATCGTTCTTAAACCAGTTTAAGTTTTTTGGTTTGGCCATTAAATAGTTTTGTTCCAAACAAAATTATTATCAATGGAAAGAATACAGATTGATGTTGCTGAACCAGCAGCTTATGAAGCAATGTTTGCGTTGGAAGGCTATCTAGCCAAATCCAAGCTGAGTACTACCCAAAAAAATTTAATCAAAATCAGGACTTCCCAAATCAACGGGTGTGCATTTTGTATCGATATGCATATTAAAGAGGCCGTAAAAGAGGGTGAGAATCCGAGACGTATCTATGTATTGGACGGTTGGAGAAAGACAGATTTGTTCTCTGATGAAGAGGTTGTCATTTTAAAAATGACCGAAGAACTAACGGTCTTAAATGAAAACGGCTTGACCGATGCAACGTACCAAGAAGCAATTCACCATTTCGACGAACAGACTTTTTCTCAAATAGTTATGATGATTGTGACTATAAATGCTTGGAATAGGATAGCTATTAGTACTCATAAGCCATTGCCTTAAACCTGGCGCAAAGACTATTTAAGCCACTTGCTGAATTATTTGAGATCCAAGACAAACAGATAATCTTTGCGCAATTTTTCTAGAAGTTTCGATTAAGTTCAAAATCAACAGTAATATTCATGAAAACATTATTAATCAATGGCCACGAAAAGGTGAGTCATGCAAAAGGTGAGCTCAACAATGCTTTTTTTAAAGTCGCAAAAAATACTTTGACAGAACTGCATCATGAAATCAGAAGTGTAGTTGTAGATGAAGGTTATGATATAGAAGAAGTAGTCGCTAATATCTTATGGGCAGATGTAATCATTTACCAAACACCTGTTTTTTGGTTTTACATTCCTGAGAAATTCAAAGGTTTTGTTGATAAAATCTTTAGTGCTGGTCGAATAAGGTTCTTCATGCCCGAATCTGAGACCATGGAGTACGGAACCCGTGGAAATTTAACAAATAAAAGTTATATGTTGATCACAACATGGAATACCCCTAAAAGTGTCTTCGATAATAACAAGACTTTTTTGATGAAAAATAAAAGTGTGGACGATGTGTTTTTACCATTCCATCTGTCAAATCGATATTTTGGTATGAAGCAACTCCCTTCTTTTGGAACTTTCGATATTTATCACAATCCTACTATTTCTGAAGATTTAAAAAAGTATGAAGAACATCTAATAAAATATTTAGGATAATTTAATCAATCAGCAATTTATGGACATTATTATTCCTGAAAATGGTATTCTATCAAAAAGTCAAGTAAGCACTTTTAAACGAATGCTGATAAGAGCCCAGCTTCAAGAAAATTTTAATAAAGTATTAAAAAAACTGGGTATAAAGATTTACAGGAACTTTGGTATTGAGAATATTAGAATACCAGATTCTAAAATTTCAAAAATGGCAGTGGAGCGTGTTAAAGATGAATCAAGTGAGATTCTTTTTAATCATTGTTTTAGGTCTTTTTTTTGGAGTACAGGTTTTTCACTATCTGAAAGTTTAAATGTAGATGAAGAGCTGCTATTCGTGTCATCGATATTGCATGATATAGGCTTAACGGAAAATCATAATCATGTCTGTAGTTCACAATGTTTTGCAAACTATGGCGCAGTAAATGCTGAAGAGTTTTTACGTCAAAATGAATTTGATAATCAACGTGCCAAACAAGTGCGAAATGCTATTGCTTTGCATTTAAATCCGTTAGTGGATAAAAGTATCCATGGTAATGAAGCATATTGTCTCTCAAAAGGTGTAATTATGGATGTGATAGGTGCAAACTCATTTCAAGTTAATAAAGATTTCGTACAGGATGTGAATAGAAAGTACAACAGAAAAAATTTCATCAAAGAAATTATGAGGGATTTTATGATAAAGTCCATTTCTTATGCAAACTACCTTAACATCAGGTTTTATAAGCTTTAAAAACCAGTCAGTAGCATTTTTAAAATGATATTCCTTTAGACATATTATCAACCAATCTAGTTTCTCATTATGATTAATCTTGTTTATTTCATCAGTTTTGATGTGGTATTCATGCCTTTCAGAAAGTACTCTGATATTATCTTTTGGAGTTCTGCTGTAGTATGAGAGTGTGAGTAATTCGTTCTTTTTCAATAGGCAGGAGATAACACTTCCTATAGCTCCCATACCGAGTATTCCTATTTTTATTGACTTATTGCTCATTTCATAGTATGGTTTAACTTAATCTTCCATAATAAATCAAATCTATAATTTCACCAGATGTGGTTTTATAATCCATTCTAATTACGCCTTCTTTTTCAAAACCACACTTTTCGGCAATAACCTGTGCGGCCTTGTTTGATTGGTGTGTCCTCAGGAATATTTTTTTAAATTCAAATTCGCTAAAACAATAATCGACAAAATGTTTCATTGATTTTGAGGTAATTCCTTTACCTGCAAAATTTTTATCAGTATAACATCCGATTTCTGTTTTGGGAATTGACCAATCCACATTTTTAAGGTCGAAAAATGCAATGAAATAGTTTGTGTCATTATCAACTAATACGAAAGGGAAATATTCTCTTGCGCTTCTTTTTTTTATCATTTCAGCCAAGAAAACCCTGGTTTCATTTATATCTTTAGTTCTCGACGTGGTGCCAGTAAAAAAATCTTCAAGTCGTTTTCTGTTTCTGTTAACCAAGTCAAAATAGGAATCAATGTCACTATTTTCTAAAGGACGTATAGTATAATTTTCAAATTTTATTTCATTCATTTTTCCAGTTTTGAAGACGGTCAAGATATAAATAAGATTCAACGAACTCTCTATGTTCTTTTGAAGTCATCTTTTCTACTAAGTTCAAAGCTGAGATATAACTTGCCAAGTTGCCATTAGAAGAGCTGAATTTACCGTCTTCTACATATGTAATTGAAGAATCATCTTGAACAATTAGGTCTGGGTAATCTACTTGAAGTTGCTTGCCGCCACCTATGTAGGTAACAATTTTTTTACCTTTAGCTATACCGGAAACACCCACTAATTTGGCTCCTGCGCAATTGCTGACCGTATACTTGGTCTCCTTGTTTTTGTCTTGTATAAAGCCTATCAACTTCTCATTTCTAACTTGAGAGTACATATCATAAGCGCTAGGTATAAAAAGGGCTTCTAATTCCGGGCATTCTTCAAAAGTATAGTCTGCAACTAAGGTTAAACCTTCTTCGGCAACTATAGGGTTTTTATGTTCTGCTACCGTAACAACGTTAAAAAGTTGTTTCTTATCTTTTGTCGGTTTAGAAAAAACGTCAGCTGTTGCCGTTACTTCTGTAATTAACACTCCATCATAAATTAAGAGTCCAATTGTTGGTAAGTCTTTTTTGAAAGGCTTTATATGTTTTGCAATTGACACGACTTCGACTTTATTCTGGGTTATTGATTTTTCATTGGATTTTTCTGAATTACAACTTGAAGACAAGATTGTGATGAGAATTAATGCAGTTGTTATTGTTTTCATGATTTTAATATTTAATATTCTGTAAATTTATTGCTCAAACTTAGGGAAAGACTTAAACTGGTTTAAGAAAAGAGGACGCTTTCATTGAATGAAAAAGGCTTCATATACATTCATTTATATAATAGACATCACATTGAATCTATAGTCAATAAGTAAGAAATGTTTTTAGGCAAGCCAGTGTGAAAGATTGTTACTTTAAACGAGATTTGAATCTTTCTACGATGACAAAAAAATACACCCAGGCGATGAAAAAAACTTGTAATGGTATTCGAAACCATAAGTAATTTAAACTAGGTCCATCAAGCATACCAGTTCGGTAATTCACATTTTCAGTTGCAGCTTTTATATTACCTGGGACTATGAGAATAAGGAAAACTATGATTAGCCACCCCGAATAAGTCTTGTATTTGGGAATAAGCAAACCTAGAGCAAAAAAAGCTTCAAGAAACCCTGTTATTAACACGAAACTTTCTTTAAACGGAATAAAGTTGGGAATCATTGCTGTCATCCCTTCGATAAAGACAAAATGCCCAATTGCAGTAAATAATAACATTACAGCCATGGCTATTCTTCCCGATAACCGATAATCGATTCGCTTTTTAAGGAGCCTAAAAATAATAATACAAATAATGAAGGATGTAATTAAAACAAGTAATGGTTTCATAAACGTCGCTTTTATGGTAAAGTAAATCTAGATTTTGTCTTTAAAAAAAATTTTGAACATCCCTCATCTATAGAACAGTTCTCATTTTAAATTATTTACGGTTCAAAACTTCACGAATCTCTATACTTCCACCTATTTTAAAAATAGGATTCTTTTTAGCTATTTCAACATTCAGTTTTGAACTAGGGCTTTAATTAAACTAAGGTGTGAACACATTACTTAACAACAAGCTATTCCTTTAAAAAACCTTTTGCAATTTCATCAACGATATCATGGTTTATGTTCCATTTGTGATAAACCTCAAGAGCCCATTTTTCTATCCAATCTTTACATTCTTTTTCATTAGTTAACTTTTTTAGAATATCGGTTGAAGTAATAGTTCCTCTTTCAAATACTTTTGGAAAATTTAGGTATTCATTTTTTTTGTGAACTTTATATGTATTTAAATAATTACTCAACTTGGGAGATAAACTATAAGTCCATTTAGTGTTATATCTAAAAATCAAATGTAACCTTGAAAGGTGAAAATGGTTACTCCATCTACCATGAATTTCTGGATGTTGTAATGTGTGAGCATCAACAATCAAAAATCGATATATATGATTTTCTACATTAGAAAAGTCAATATTTTGAAATCCAAGATTAAAAATTTCTAAACATTCGTGAATACCTCTTTTTGTATTAGCACCACAGAATTGACACTTTCCTACGTCCATAAGTGTAATTCCACTCTTTTTTGCTAAATCAAAATAATCTTGCATTGCCTTTCGATTGTTACTAATAACAAATTAAATAATTTAACTGATTATGACACCTATTCTTTTCAAATAAATTTCATCGAACATTTCAAATCTGACGTTCTATTTTTAACTTCATTTTAAATTCATAAAAACTGCTATTAAAACAAGGTGAGTTTATCACCTTTGCAGATGGGAAGGATAAAAAAGTACAGATTAAGTTGCTAAAAATTGAAAAATATCTTCCAGTAAGAAAGAAACAATTTTCACAAGCTGAATTGCAAGAAAATTTTGAGAAATATATGAGGAAGTAAAATCTCTGTTTAAAAGATAAAATTAGATTAATAGGTAGATTAGAAATTGTAAGCTATTTTGTGTTCAGTTCTTTCATTTTAAATTGTTTATAGATTTATCCATTTATCAACTCTAAGTAATATTTAATAGAGTTGTTTTTCTTTTTTTAAGCACAAACCTTTTGAAAAACTTTTATTAGCTATGTGTATAGCATATTGTTATGCTATTTTTTACTATTGATTATGTTTGGTAAATCGAGACAATTATCAACAATATAACTAGCTTTTTCTCCTTGGAGCTCGTCTAAACTACCATGTCCATAAGTCACACCTATTGACTTAATGGAATTCTTTCTTGCTCCAATTATATCAAATTTTCTATCACCAATCATAATAGTTTCATTTCGGATAAGGTTATAGGTGTTAATTACGAAATGAACTATTTCTTCCTTATCTTTTCTTGAATTACTAAGGTTACTACCAACAACACCTTCAAAAAGATTAATTATTTTAAAATGTTCTAGTATTTTTTCTGCATAAATGGTTGGTTTTGAAGTAGCTATAAAAAGTTTGTAATCTTCGTTTTTCAATTGCTTTAATACGTTCGTAATTTCTGGGTATAACGTATTTTGATAAATTCCTTTTTCAGAAAAGTATTCACGATAGTAATTGACTGCTTTTGCTGCATTTTCTTTATTTAACCCATAATGAATTTCAAACGAGTCAATTAATGGAGGGCCAATGAAGGCTTTTAGCTCCTCCTTGTTACTAGCTCTAATATCCATTTTATCTAATGCAAAAAGTATTGAATTAATTATTCCTACTTCAGGCTCAATGATTGTACCGTCAAGGTCAAAAAGTATGTTTTTAATTTGGTTCATTTTAATTGAGTATAATGTTTTACACCAACTATTCTGTTTATACAATGTGGCGAACAATTTTCAATTCCATATTCCATTGGATTTTGTTAGAATGATTGGAATAACATCACGAGAATTGTGTGTTCATGTTGGGTTACATACCCTCCTTTATTTCCTATGAGAGTCCATCCGTCCTTATCTTCAATACTTTAGTTGATATTCCAACTTTTGCATATTCTCTCATCATTTTTAGTGTAGTTCCAACAATTTCACCAATTTTTTTCATTTCCGATTAGTTCCGATTCTTTTGCTATTGACATTTTATTTTTTCATCATTGGTTACAATGTATAGTATATAGTAAGTAGGACAGTAGAAAGAAGTGAGCTTTCAAGTTTGTGCCAAGTCAAAACATTATGTTTTAATTTCAATTTATCCCAACGGGTCTCTTCTCGCATCATTCCATCATCATTGCTTTCATTAGTATTGTATAATGATTACTACCAGTCGTTTCCATAAATCCATTTTTCTGATAATACATAGAAATCGATATCAGGAACAAACAGATGTAAGCTGTGTTTTGAAATTTACTCATTTTCATTTTTTACTTTATTAAGAATATCTCTTATACCCATACTTAAAACGGTACTCCATTCTATACCATTTAATTTTCCTTCCAATCTATCTGCCCAAGAGTTTGAAAGAACAATAATGACATATCCATTATCATAAAAACGAATAATTCCATTATGAGCGCCATCTTCTGAGCCTCCATGTCTTATTTCTTTCAACTTTCCTTCTTGATTCTGAACAAACCAACCATATCCATAGAAAGTGCCATTTATAGCATCTCCTCTCACATTAGTATACGGCTTGAAAAACCGCTGTGTATTACTTTCTTTAAGAATTTTATTATTCTTAATTACATTTAACCATTTGAATAAATCTTGAGTTGTACTATACAGCCCAGTCCCACCTTTATAACCATAATTTGTAATACAAATACCTTTATTATAAACTTTTTCGGGTAAGGCATTTAATATCTCAAGATCGTTGAAAGGGGCAATGGTATTCTCACCATCCTTTTCCATACCCCAAAAACCTGTTTGCGTTAAATTAGCTGGAGATAGTAAATGCTGAGAAATATAGTCTTCAAATGTTTGTCCCGATACAAGTTCAATTATGATTGCTAAAAGGTTGTAGCCTTCTGCAGAATAGCTAAACTTTTCACCTATCTCATATTTTAAGTTAGAAGACAATACTAAATTAATAGCCTCATTTCTATTAGTAATACCATCTAAAGGATAATTATTACCTAAGCCTGAGCTATGTGTAAGAAGATGGTGAATAGTAATACCCTTTTTGTCTTCAGGAATGTAGCTTATAAATTTAGTTATAGAATCATTAATTGATAGCTTGCCCTCTTCTTGCAATTTAAGTATCGCTGTCGCAGTAAATTGTTTGGACATTGAGGCAATGTAGAATGCAGTAGTGGTTTTAAAATTCGAATCCCCATACGCATTGTTAAAGACAATTTTATTGTTCTTACCTACTAAAACCGTACCCTTAAAGCCTACTTTTTCTTGTTCTTTTACATAGGATTTGATTGTGTCTTTCAACAAAGAATTTGCATTATCTGTCTTATTCTTTTTCATTTCAGAGCACCCAAAAAAAAACATTAAGGTGAAAAGGTATCGTAAAATTTGTGGAGTTTTCATTCTTGTTTTGTTTTTGGTTAATTCTTGTAATTCATTTTTATCTTTTCTTTAATTTTTGCTGGAATTATTTAACAACATACGTAAAATAATTGATTAGCAATTGGATTACTTGATACTCTCCCAAAAGAAATTGTTTGATCACAATATAATAATCTAATCGTTTTTTTAAAGGTTCATAACGAAGATCCCTGTATGCAGGGTTACCTGCTAATAGAGCTGCTTCTAGTTCTGGATTTTCTAATGCTAATAAAGATGATAAGGGAATACGACTTAATTCAACTTTTTTTTATGTAGCTCTTTACTGTATTTTTACTCATCTCCAAATTACGGGCAATAGTCTTGATCCCTTTTTCTTGCCTGTGTATTCTTAATAAGTTGTTTTACCAAACTCATACGCTTTGGTGTCCCTGCCATAGACATCTTTTGATGGTTAAAGAACCATCAAGTAAAACCAAAATCAAATAGCCTAAGGAGTCAGCTTGATCCAGAATAACTGATCTCATTACTTGCTAAAAGTAATATTGAACTAAAATTTGGTTATCTTTTTAATACAGAGAGGTCAGTTTGATCTAGTATATCCATTATTGAATTATATTATGATCCCGGTTTATTAGGTATCACTTGTTGAGCATCCAAATAATACGGTCCATCCCAAGATGGTGGTAAGGCATTTACATTTTGGCCTGTAATGGCTCTATAAATACCAATACTGGTATTTCCTCTTTCCGTAAGCCTTCTTCCTCCAAAAACAGTTTCCACTACATAATCGAAATTGAAAACATTATTTTCTACGATAACATCCTGTATACCTTCTTCACTTTGCGGATTTTGTGGGTCAAATGTTATTGACCATGGGTTATTTTGGGTTGAACCATCCCCTAAAGTATTGTTTGCTACTACAATCCAACGACTGGCACTATTTATACTGTTTTTTGTCAAAATCTCGTTTTCATTTGGTAATATCCCACCACTGTGCAATTTAATATTATGCTGGGCAGAACCTGCATTATAAAACAAATTGTGGCCTATAAAAGTATTCACTGCATATCGTGGTCTGATATTGTGCTGTGAAGGATTAGCCAATTCTGTACCGAGCATATTAAAACCTGTAGATAGTACCCAAGAATTAAAACCAGTTGTTGGCGCAGTATTAGTAGCCTCATACATAAAAATATTCCACGGATATCGCATACTATCCGATTGACTCGAAGTACCATTTATGACATAATGTTCTACGGTGTCACCCACATAAAAGCTAGTATTAGTGCCTCTGATTATATAGATATCCTCTGCAGAATTGGGGATATTGATTGCTTGAGAATCCAAATCCAGAACAGCAATCCGTGCAGCCCAATTGGTAATAGAGGGGGGCCCTCGTTCAATATTGATTTCTCCTACAATGGGATTTAACCCTGAACCATTTTTTCCGATTTGTACATCTTGAACTTGTTTTAAATTAATGCTGCCAAATGATGTGAAATTTTGACCAGACATCAACAAATAACGTTTTCCTGACTCCCATTGTGGCCAATTGGTTTGATTGGTTAGCAGAATTGCTCCATCTGGAGCTCCAGTAGTGTCTATATTATTACTTATTACTACTGTATTAGCACCTACATATACCTCATTGGTAGGGGTAACGGTAATTACAATAGATTCGTCGCTAAAGTTACCTTTGCTATCCTGAGCTCTAACTTTAACTGTATATTTACCAGCAGTTTCAAATATATGTGAAGCAATCGGACCTCCTATTTGCGAATTTTTAGGTTCACCACTATGTTTCCAAAGACCACTAGTTGGGTCATTGAATGTGAAATGATAGCCTAGCTCTCTAAATGTATCTAGGCTATTATCTGCATGGGTCGTTTCAATAGCACTAAATTGTACAGCCAGTGGAGCGGGACCACTAATTCTGCTAGCTTTTAGTTTTGTTATAACAACTTCATTTTCATTTGCTGGAGTATTGTTTGTTGCTTCATCGTCTGAATTACATCCGACAAATAATACTATACATAATACGCTGGTGATCCTTAAAATATTTCTCATCGTTTGTTTTTATTGTTTTTACTTTTTTAAAATTTTATATGTTTTTATGTATATTCCTTCTATAGAAATATTTGCAAAGTAAATACCTTTCGCTCCTCTGATATCAATGGTCATACGTTCAGATTTCATCATACCTATATTCAGAAATTGTTTGCCCAAGTAAGTCTCTTATTTTTACGGTGATATTTTCGTAAAACTTACCGAAATCAATGAATATCTTTCTTGTAGTAGGATTAGGGTATACGTATAGATCATCAGGTACATTTCCAATCGTATCAATACTAAGTGTATTTAATTGATATTCAGAAAAAAATAGTGTAGTTGGATCTAAGCTATTACCATATAAATTTCCTTCATACCCTAAAGTATGTATTCTCCCATTTTTATCAATATCTAAACTATTCATAGTTATATATAATGGGTTTCCTTTATGCAAAACATCTTGCCAATTGCCAGAAGTATCAAAATGAGCCAAAAAACCATCTACACTAGAAGATGTACTACTCATACTTTCATTACCAAAAGCTACATTAGCACCTATAAACTGACCAGAAACTAGGACTGAATTATTATATATTTAGAATTCTCTCGTTTTTACATATTTAAATTAGCTCAGTTTTCAAAATTATATCAAACCATGTTGGCTATACATCACTATAAAGAGGTATCCTTATAAATACTTAATAAAAGGTAATCTAGAATAACCTTCTTTTTTATTCTTTATTCTTTTACATTAATTTTTATGTTTGAAGTAACTCTCGTAGACTTTTGATTACATAAAAGATAAAACACAAGTTTAGCAATTTATCAGCACTATTTTAGTCGATTTAAACTTGTAATTGTTTCTTTACAACCATTATTTGGTCGATTTAACAGATTTGGCAATTTTTTCAGCAAGACTTTGAAGGTTTTTAGGTACAGAAATCTTGGCTTGTAATTCACCCGTTCTATAATAGACAGATACAATATTACCTTGTTCATTCACTGCTAAAAAACCATTATTAGTTTGTTCAGCCTTCGTAATATTTGTTGCCATAAAATTTTTAAGATCTTTCTTAAAACCATCGAGAGAACTGATTTCACCAAAAGCAGGATTCACAGAAATGTTTACTTCATTCATATTATCAGACAATATCTGTGAGGTAGTAAATCCATATTCGCCATCAGAAAGAACTTTGGCCTTTTTGGGAACAAGAATAGTGAATCCCATTTTGCTATTTTCATAGTTCGTAAGTTCAATGTTATCTTCTTCTTGACCATCACTTTTCTTTTCTTTTTTTTCATTATTTTGTTTAACCTCTTTTTCTTTAGAATTGGTACCATCACATGATATCAAATTCATAGTAGTTATAATTGTAAATAAGAATACTATTTTTTTCATTCTTTATGATTTGTTAATGTTCAAAAATTTTATTGGCCGAAAAGTAAAATTTTTGCCAGCGCAAGAAAAGTTATGGTGGGTAAGATTTATAAATCACACCATAAAAAAGGAGCGCTCTTAATCCGGCAGTTGCAGCAATTTTAATCCTGAATACGTTTTATAAAATATGATGGGTATATTCCTGTTTTTTTATAAAAAGCAGCAGAAAAAGATTGCCTACTTTTAAACCCAACCTCTTTTGCAATTGCTTCTATCGTAAAAAAACGTAAAGATCTATTTTTGGTCAATTGATCAACTGCAAAATCAATTCGTAAATTATTGAGGTAATTTGAAAAATTAACATGCTTATAGTCATTTATGATTTTTGATAAATATGCACTATTTGTATTTAACTCTTTGGCTAATGAATTAAGAGTATAATACTTCTTTGAAAATTTATTAGAGTTCTCAAAACTATTAAGTTGCTTTAAAACATATTCCACAATTTCAAAAGGAATATCGGTATTCTCTTTCTTTTTTGAAAAACTAATAATATCGGTAACATATAAATTTGAATCAGAATCTTTATTTTTATGTTGTTCAAGTAACTTTTGGAAACGCTTTTTATTTAGATAACTTTTTCTTAAACCATAAATAGCCAATGCAAAAAGAAGTATTATAAACAGAATTAAGATTATGATCATTTCATGTTTTAAAAATTTATCCTGTTTTAATTGATTAATTAATTTTTCTTTTTCAGAAATCAATTCGTGTGTATCATACTTTTTACTAATATTTTTACTTAAGTATATTTGGTTAGTATGATTAATACTATCAAGTCTGAGTAAAGTATTAATGTATTGAAATTGCTTATCAATATCTTTTTTCGATCTATAATAATCTATCAAATAGCTATAACTATCAAGCAACAAAGGCACTACATCTCTAGTCTCTTTAAAAATAGAGTCCACACTTTTAAAGTATAGAATACTCTTATCTATTTCGCCAAGAGCAAAATAAGAACGGGCAATGTAATAATTACAAGTAGCTGTTCTTGTTTTTACGTTTTCACTTTTTTGCATAAGACTTTTTCCTTTTTTTAAACTATCGATTGCATAATGATATCTTTTTAAGAAAAAGTGTTGTATGCCTGAGGTTGTAACAAAATAAGAGTATGATGATGTATCTTTATTTTTTAAGGTTTGTTGAATTCCTTCAGTAATATATCCCGTTGCTGAATCAAACTGTTTACTTTGAATATAGGAATCGGCTAAAGCAAAGAGCCCTCTACTATAATTTTTTGAGTGCTTGTATCTGGCATTATTATGTTTAAGAAATTTTAAATAATTTATGAAAATTGATTGTGCTTCCTTTCTTTCATCGATAGTATTCTTTAATAACCCTATATTAAATTTTAAAGTCCAAAATAAAAATTCATTTCCATTTTCTTTTGCATATTTCGAAGCCTCCAAATAAAAGTCCAAAGCCTTTTTGTAATTTCCTAATTCATAGTATATATTTCCTTTCAATAAATACCCAGAACCCGGGTATCTAATATGTTTTATATTTTTAGTAATACTAATAATACTATCGGCATATTTTAATTGATTTGGAGCATTTAATTTCGATAAAAAATAATAAGCATTTGCCATGCCAATAGTGTCCATTTGGGATTTGGCATTATAAAGAGACAACATAACTATCTGTAGTTTTAAAGAATCTTCCGATAGTTGATTAATTTTCGTTTTTAGCACTAAAAAGTCTGAAGAGTTGTCTGAATTTTTTAAATATTTAATTTGTCCCATTAGTGGCTGAACAAAAATCAGTAAAATTACTACGCTGTTTGTAAACAAAAACTTCATCATCATATTATAATTTTATTAGTAAGCAATATGCTATCTTTATAATATTTATTAGAAAATATCAACAAAGGAAATCATAGATAAACCTCAATTCTTCTATATACCCCATTATACTCTTACTATTTTCTATGACAGACTACACAAAATCATCTCTTACAGGTAATACAAGTTTATCTAGATAGCAAGCTTATTATGCTTTCCAAAAACCATCTCCTTCTATAGCCTTGCAATTTTCGATTGACCCACAGAAAGTAGTTAATATTGAAACTCTAAATATTAAAGTCATTTTTTAATAAGTTTCATTGCTTAAATAAATGGGCATATAATTAAAAAGTATAAGATTAGTTTATTTAAAAAAATTACGCAAAAATAGTTACTAAATTAAATGTTAAAGTTAATTAGTAACTACTTTTCATGGTCTATTTCAAGTTTAAAAAAGTTTATACTCAAAACCTATGCATTTAAATCCATTTTTACCTATAAAAAAGATTACATAGTAAAGGTGAGGAATTCGGTGAGTTTCTTTCTATGAGAAATGCTAAAATATTAATAAACAGGTAATTAAAATCAACGATTACAATCCTTTCGACTCTACTGAAATTTGGTAGTAATTACCATCAAAAGAGGCTATCTGAAAAAGCAGTCTTTTTTGTTCAATTTTGGGTGTTACTCTAGTCTTAATAATTTAAATTAGCTCTCCTACTATCTTTTTCCCGTGATATGATTTTGCTTTTATAGACCGATGTAGTTCTTCTATATTTTTGTTGGATATTGACCCTGCCGGAAGTATTTCTAGTTTTTCTTTAGACATGGATACCATTTTTTTCAGAATAGCCTTTCCTTCAGTTGCTGTTGGTTTACCTCCGGAAGTCAATACTGTTGTTATGCCACCAATTTCTAAAAGATCATTTAATGCTACAATAATATCTGGTGTTTCATCAATTGCTTTATGGATTACTACCTTCATTGGCAGTGCAGCTTTTACTAGTGTGGCTATTCTGTTAAGATCTAAAGTGTTATCTTCTTTTAAAATACCAAATACAACTCCATCTACTCTCAGTATTTTACAGGATCTTATTTGCTCCTTCATTATTTCGAATTCATCTTCAGAATAAACAAAATTGCCTCCTCTGGGGCGTATCATTACCCGTATTGGGATGCTTATTTTTTCTTTTGTTTCTTTTATAACTTCCAAAGGAGGTGTAATTCCACCAACACTTAGGTCTCCACATAATTCAATCCTATTTGCTCCTTTCTGTTCTGCAAGTAATGCTTGATAAACTCCTTCTACACAGGCTTCTTTTATATACATATCTGTATGATAGTTTTAGTATGAACTCATCTTGAGTAATGGTTTTATTAAACTTATTTTTTAAAAAAGTTTCGACGAATAGCCTGTCGGAACAAACCAAAAGGTAGTATTATTGTTTGCACAAAATAAAAGATTGAAGTATTCCATTGTTATTGGCAACCAGAACCAATTTTTGTTTTTCTATCATTCGTATTTTTTTGACATCTCCATTTGTAAAAAACCCACTTTCGGTTATGGTCTGAGGGATAAAACCTCCTGCTCCATTTCCGAAAAGTAGCAAACCGGTGCCTGCATCGTTACGCATCGTCTCGATTTCCGAGACGTATAGGTTTCCTGCCAGTAGAATATCAAGGTTTTTATCATTGTTAAAGTCTTTTATAAGTATATCATGTACACTAGAAAACTGTGCTTTATTTGGCAAAGCTGTTAATTTAAATGTTCCATCTCCCAAATTTTCTACATAAGAAGTTGCAAAAGTTTGCGCCTCATAGTGTAATGCCTCTTGTAAATTATCATTTCCGTAGACTTCATTTATTTCCAATGAGGCAAAAAGATCATATTTTTTTATTTTTTCTTTAAGCTCTGGAACTTGTTGAGCAGAACACGAAAATCCTCTTACAGGATAATGCTTTCCCGAATTATAATATCCCAATACGATATCCCTGCTACCGTTCTTGTCAAAATCCTCAAAATATATGTCAAAAGGTTTTTCTTCTGAAGTTTTATATTTATAATTGAGTCCCAGATTGCCGGCAATAAAGTCGGTATCGCCGTCATTGTCGAAATCACCTTTTTCAATACTAAACCACCAACCAGAAGAATTATGCAGTCCAGAGACACTTGACTTGGTAAACTGCCCTTTTTTATTTTCAAAAATCGTAATAGACATCCACTCACCGACGATGATCAAATCCTGATCTCCATCCTGATCAAAATCGTCCCATACCGCATCTGTAACCATGCCCAGGTCTTTTAATTCTGGTGCTATTTGCTGCGTTACATCAACTAGTTCCCCTTTCCTATTTTCTAAAATGTAGCTGGACACTGGGGCCGGGTAAGTTCCTGGGAATAATCTGCCACCAATAAATACATCAAGATCTCCATCCTTGTCAAAATCTGATGGAATCACACATGATCCACTGACTGTAGGCAGCATTAATCCTTCAGCCTTAGTAAAATTTCCTTTTCCGTCATTTAAGTACAGTCTATCGATATAGTTTTTTGATTTTGATGAATATTCGTTTCCTCCACTCACCACATATAAATCTTTGTCTCCATCGGTATCAACATCAAAAAAAACAGCATCCAGATCTTCTTTTTCATTATCCACTTTAAATGACTCTTGATCGGCCTCTGTAAATGTTCCTAATGTATTCTGAATATACAACGAAGCCGTATTGCCCACTGCTGCGCCAACATAAACATCTGGTAAGTCATCATTATTGACATCTGCTACTGCTAAAGCAGGGCCAAATTGTGACAATTTATGAGGCAACAACACCTGATCTTTATAATCGTCAAAATTATTTTCTTTATGAATATGCACCAATTTCTGAAGCCCGGTGATCTCCTTAAAAACCGGATTTGACACCTCATCTTTTTTTACATCTTTAGAAATTGCTTCATCCATAAAAAGTGTAATATCCTGATTGGTTTTTATGTTTTTTAGTATTGTTGTCTTGCCATTTGGCCAGTCTACAATTATTTCATCGACGTTTTCAACACTACCTAATCCAAAATGTGCTATTTGCTCACTCGTAGAATAGATTCCTCTTACATTGGTAGTCTCTACAAACTGTTTTTCATCTCCATAATGAACAGTAATCTTGGTCCCTAAAGTATTTCTGTGATCTTTATCTTTTAATTTTAGTCTTAAAAAATTACTTATGAAATTTTCACGAGTGTTATTTTTGTAGATAAAGGCTTCTTCATTAATATTGTTTACAACAATCTCTAAATCGCCATCATTATCCAGATCTGCATAGGCTGCCCCATTAGAAAATGTTTTTTGATCAAGGCCCCAATCATCCATTACTTTGGTAAAAGTATAGTCTCCATTATTTTTATATGCATAATTTTTTAGCCTTTCGGAAGGAAGGATCTCCACCGTTTTTTTTAGATCAAGAATATCCCAAATACTTACATCGCCGGCATTAGGATTATTCTTTACAAATGTATTGGCTACATCTACTACATAATCTGCCATTTTCTTATTGGCATCGGTATTACGTATATCTCTAAGGAGTCCGTTGGTTACGTAAATATCTTTTAATCCGTCGTTATCAAAATCGGCCATCAAATTGGCCCAGCTCCAATCGGTTGAGGAAATATTGGCCAGTTCTGCAATCTCACTATAAGTGCCGTTTCCATTATTTAATTGCAGGGTATTGAACATATACTGATAATGCCCGCCCTGGTTTACTACTTTCCAAAAAGCCTGTGGATTCATCCCACTCATATTGGATTTTAGCCTAATGTTATCCTCAGCAGCCATATCGGCTACCATAATATCCAGTAAACCATCATTATTGATATCGGCGGCATCTACACCCATACTGAAGTAAGACATATGTTTGAGTGCGGTATCGGCAACGTTTGTAAAAGTTCCATCCTGATTATTGATATAAAAGAAATCGGGTAAGTAAAAATCATTGGCTATATACAGATCTGTATAGCCATCATTATTAAAGTCTGAAGCAGACACACTATTTGCATTGCTTGTTCTTAAAACGCCAGCCTCGTTGCTTACATCAACATAATGTGTATTTCCAACATTTTTATAAAGTTTTGAGGCATATTGCAGGTCTTTTTTTAAGTCTATCCCAAAAAATTTAGAATAACTACCGGGATTTGGTGGCTGGTTGAGCAAAAAAAGATCCAGGAGGCCATCATTGTTATAGTCAAAAAAAGTAGCATGCCGGGTACGTTGGTCATTATCGATCCCAAACTTTGCAGCTTGTTCAGAAAAAGTAAGATCGCCATTATTAATGTACAACTTATTCTTTCTTAATTGGGGATCATCATCATAAAGCTCACGACACACATAGATATCTATATAACCATCTCCATTTACATCTGCCAGTGCCACTCCCGAAGACCACCCTCCATTATCCAGGATTCCGGCTTTCTGGGTTATATTTTCAAAGGTTAAATCACCTTTATTGATATAAAGCTCATCTCCTACGAGGTTTCCTGTAAAAAATATGTCTTGTAAACCATCATTATTAAAATCGGCAATACCTACCCCTCCTCCTCCATAATAGTTGGAATATAAAAGGATATTTCTGTCTTTAAGGTCAACTATCTTATTATTAAAAGTAACCTCAGTTTGACTAGATGGAAGTAGTGTAAAAAGTTTACTTTCCTGGGCTTTTACATTCATTAAAAACAAAAAGCCAATCCAAAAAATAGTTGCTGTTTTCATGGCCTTTAAGATAAAAAAGGTATCTAAAAATTACAAGTACCCTTAATCTGTCGTAGTAAGCCTATCTTAGGGGTCGAAATAGGCTAAGTTGAAATGTATGGGGAGTTACCATTTTTTATTTTTCTCCCAAAAAACCGGAACATTTCAAAAGACAGTAAAAAACTTTTTAGACACCTTTTTTGGTTTAAATCAAAAACTAATTCACATTAACTATAATTATTCAACATCCCACCATACTCTGGTAGTAAATTGATCGGGTCCTTGTCTTGCTACAGCAGCTTGGTAATTTTCAGCATTAACGATCTGCTCACGCTCATAATAGCGTAATCGCCTTGGTATTTGTCCATTGCTTTCATTACCCGGATAATCTACCGGGGTTAGGACTGGAAAACCGGTTCTTCTCCAATTGGCATAAGACTCTATATGATTTAAAAAAGTGGCGATCCAATATTGTGTATTTACCTGCTCGAGGCCATTGGCTGCATCAAAAGGATTGGCAGTTAGGTAATCTTGCACTTCTGTATCAGTTACCCTATAATCAACATCAAGAAGTTTATTCTCAAGCTCATAAAGATCTAATTGCTTCATGGCTGCTCTTACTCCTGCCCGGTAATGGGCGGCAGGATCTCCTCCTGCAATTCCCCAACGAATATCGGCTTCTGCCAGCATAAACTCTACCTCGGCATAGGTTTGGAAAAAGTACGGATCATCTTCGCCGGTAATCAGATTCCTGTTGGGCTCAGAAAAATTATCTAAATCATCCCCTCCGGGAATATCCTGAAATGTAGTTGCATCCAGACCGTTAGGCAATCCTTGTTGCAAAGCAGGGTCATTGCTCCCACTAGTTTTTTTATTACCATCACCGTCGGGCAATGCTGCATAAATGCGAAGTCTGGGGTCACCACTTAGGGCGTTGATAAAGGTATCGCTTAATCTAATATCATCACCTTCACCGATAAATGTTTGCCCGTTTCCATTTCTGTTAATCCCTTCCGGGCCATCGGTATGTTCTACATAGGCCGTATCATCGTTAGATTGCATCACTCCACCATCGATCGCTCTTTGTACCCATTGCTGTGATGCTGCAGGATCAACTTTTATCAACCGGAAGCCCAGTCGCAGCATCATCGAATATCCAAAGCGTTTCCATTTTTCCTGATTTCCTCCAAAAAGTATATCGGCCGATCCAAACTGGGAGCCTCCGGTACCTAGGGCTGCGGTAGCTTCTGCCAGCTCATTCAACATATCTGCATAGATCTCACTCTGGGGGTCATAAACAGGTCTTAGGATATTGTCGGTAAACCCTTTACCTGTCTCACTGTATGGCACATCGCCATATAGATCGGTAATTTTATGATAGATAAATACCCGTAATATTCTGGCGATAGCCAGCATTTCTTCAGCGTATTGATCTTCGGGATCGGTTTCTAACTGAAACATAATATCTTCCATGATCTTTACCATATCGTTATACCCTCTCTCAAACCAGGCTCCAGACCACTGGGTATTATACAAATATTTATCACCTATCCAGACACCTCCAATGGCTGCCATATGTTGCATCATGGTAGCACAATAAATTAAATTTGCCCTTGCATTTTCAAAACCATCTCCTGAGGCCCTTAAAATAGCGTTAGTAAATTTTGGGCCAGGTTCCATTACCTCAGCGTTGTTCGGATTTACGTTAAGTTCTTCAAAGCCATCATCACAGGCGGTAGTTCCCAGAAAAACTATTAAAATTGCGGTTATAATTTTTTTCATCATTGACATATCTTTAGAATTCTTAAAACTTTAGATTGACAGTTAGTCCATAGTTTGCAATCGAAGGCAAACTAAAATACTCCAATCCTTGTGCATTTCCTCCATTAAATCCGGCTTCCGGATCAATATTTTTGGACTCTCTTTTTATAAAGAACAGGTTTCTTCCTACCAAAGAAATATTGGCTGCAGTAAGGAAGGTCTTTTTCAGCATTTGTGAGGGAAACGTATATCCCAAACTCAATTGACGTAGTTTAATAAAATCAGCATCTTCAATTACCTCTTCTGCTATATTTGCGAGTCGGCCATAATAATTCTGTAAGGTAGTATTATCATGCGTAAAGGAAAACTGACCTCCATTCTCATTGACTCCGGTTACCGTGAGTCCGCCTTCTCGACCATTTAAGGTACGTTTGTCTAATCCTCTTGCAGTGGCTATTGCATTACTCCCTGCATATACCTGTCCGCCAAATTTGGCATCGATCAGAAAGCTTACATTAAAATTCTTATACCGAAACGTATTGGTCAAGCCCATCGCCCAGGGAGGCACTCCCTCTCCTAAAATCTGACGTTCGGGATTAATGACCGGTAGTCCATCTTCATTATATACAATCTGGCCTGCATCATTTCGCAAATAAGCTGTACCAAATATCACTCCAAAAGGCTGGCCCACAATCTGACTGATGGTGGCACTTTGTGTACGTACATTACCCGCAGTTAGATTATTGTTCCGATCATCGGTAGCCACAATCTCACTCTCATTAAACCCAAAATTATAACTTATATCCCATTGAAAGTCTGAGGATTGTATGGGTGTACCGCTAAGCAGCAACTCTAACCCTTTGTTTTCAATTACTCCAACATTGGTTAATAAATTTGTATATCCTGAAGTATTTGAAATATCCACAGGAAGAATATCTCCTGAAGTTTCATTGGTATAATATGCTACATCTATCCCGAATCGATTATCAAACAAACTAAGATCTATACCAATTTCTATCTCTTCCTTACTAAAAGGAGTCAAGGCAGGATTTGGTATGGTTGACCCTGGAAGTGGTTGCACTGCCGGGGCTATTTCTCCTATCGGCTGTCCTAAATGACCCTGACCGGTAATACGATACGACAGGTTTAATAAATAAGGGGTTTCAGTCCCTCCGGCCACTTCAGAATATCCTGCCCTGATCCTACCAAAGGTCAACCAGGATGGCATTTCCCAGGCATTAGAAAACACAAAGCTGGCACTGGCAGAGGGATAGAACTCATTATTCGGACTTGCTTTTCCTGCTGCCGACAAGGTCGAAAACCAATCATTACGCCCGGTTACCGTTAAAAACAAGTAATCTTTATATGACAGTTCCATTGATCCATAGATTCCTGAAAATGCCAATTCGGTCAATGATCTTTCCTGACTGGAGTTTTCAACATTTCCTATAACTTCGAAAGCTGTTATAAAACGCTCTCCCCGTAACTTCAGAAAATCTCTTCGCTGTGTATTTTTATTTGCTCCCACAAAAGCTTTGACCTCCAATTCTTCGGTGATGTTTGTATCGACTCCAAGAATAAGATCGGCATCTACCTGTGTGATATTGTTTTCTCTTTCTTCAATACTTCCTTGCGGGGTAAAAGCCGTACCAAAACCTTCTACCTGCGTGGTACGAACGGTGGAATGATCTATACCGGCTCTTGCGGTAATATCCAGCCAATCAAAAATCTGATATTTTACCTTGGCAGCACTTAATATTCTATTTCTACGATCAAAAGTCCTAAATCTACTGGATGCCCAATATGGATTTGTCAAAAATGCATTTCCAGTAACCTGTTGTTCTACTCCGGTTTCAGTAACACCCGGTGCAATACTCTCTACATTGACATTGGGAGGTAACAGTGTTGTTATAAAATTCGCATTTCCCGGAGCGTCGGAAACCCGGGGTCTATTGGTTACTTTCTCAATAATATACCGGGCACTTAGGTCTAAGGTAAGCTTATCTGCTGCTACCGAGTTGAGATTCAGAGAAAATGATTTTCGGTTCAATTCTGAATTTGGAAGTACATCTTTATTATCAAAGTCGGTTACTGCAAATCGATAATTAAAATTCTCAGCTCCCTTGGTTAGAGCTACGGTGTTTATTAAGGTAACCCCTGTATTATAAAATCGTTTCAGATTATCTCCTGTATCGGTATAAGGTCTTGAAACGCCATCAAACTGAACAGAGGAAGGAATGCTGCCCAACCTTTCACCCCAGGATGAAAGGGCAAAATTAAGTCCTTCTTCTTCAGAAGTTGGAGCAATGCCTCGGGAGCCTTGTCCGTACGTTGTTTGATAATCTCTGATACCGGTGTTAATATTATCGAAAGTAATCTGACTACTATACTCTACTCCAAGACCTTTTCGTTCTTTTCCGCTTTTGGTAGTAATTAAAATCACTCCATTGGAAGCTCTGGAACCATAAAGTGCTGCAGCGGCACCGCCTTTAAGTACACTTACAGATTCGACATCATCGGGATTAATGCTGGAAATCCCATCTCCAAAATCAGACCCTCCCCATTCACTGGCTACGCCCAACTGCGTATTATCGATGGTAACCCCATCTACTACATACAGTGGTTGATTGGTTCCTGATATACTGGATGCTCCCCGGATAATGACCCGGGTAGAGCCTGAAGCCCCGGTAGCAGGAGGGGTAATATTGACCCCAGCCACTTTACCTTGCAATGCATTTAAAGCATTGGCAGTTTTTACTTCAGATACCACATCTCCTTGTAATTGAGTAACCGAATATCCAAGCGTTTTTCGATCACGCTCTATACCCAGTGCAGTTACGAAAACCTCATCGAGTTGCTCTGCTTCTTGAGATAAAGATACATTAATAGCTGTTTGACTGTTTACGGCTACTTCTTGTGTACCATACCCCAAGGTAGAAAACACTAAAACAGCATCCTGCCTTGGTAGTTTAATTGAATAGTTTCCATCAAAATCAGATAACACTCCAACAGATGTACCTTTTACGATCACATTCACTCCCGGAAGGGGGCTACCTTCCTTTGCATCGGTTACTTTGCCCGATACCGTCGAATCTTGTGCCAGCACCGATTGAAAACTGATAAAGGGCACAAACACTAGCAATACTAGTAACTTCTTATACATACTTGTTTATTTAATTTACATTAAGTTGATTTTTGTTTCCCAAGGTTTATTTAATAAATCTTAACATAAATGTTATAATATCATTAACTTTTATGAAAGTTTTTCGACCAATGACCATCCTGAAAAGTTAAAGGGTAGAATTATGTAAGCATTCGAGACAATGATCATAAGTAAATAAAAAAGCTTTTAAGGGTATTAGATTTTTAACATCTGACTTCTGCACTTTTCAGGAATTAGCTTTAAAAACATTGGGAAGTATCATAAACATTGAGGTTGTTTTTTGAGGTTGGGTGTTCCGGTACGTTTAGTTAAGTCAAAGTAGTGTTTTTTTGGCCTGGAAAACTTTGGTAAAAGTGAATAGGAGAAGTAACGTTAAAGATTTTTTTTGTGTTCATACGAATCTTTATGCTATATACATCATTATCATTTTAGTTTAGAGGTTATTTTGAAAGCTATACTGTTTTAAAAAAATCTAGTGGATGATCCGTAATCACTTCCAAAGTTTTGCTAAGCCTAGCTTTTTTTGTTTCTTTTTTCAGCAATGGAAAAAAGAAAATGATTAGGATCCCCCAGTGCAGAAGTCAGGAAAAAGCTTTTAAGGTTATTAGATTGTTAACAGAGGTTGTTAAAAATCTAATAATGCATAACTCAGGCTACTTGATCTTGAATACAAAAGCAACTGTCCCTAAAAGTTTACTTTTTATTTTTTGAGGAATCTGAATGATCGTGGTATCTCCTTTTTTAGTCCATTTTAATTGAAGATTGAAGCCTAATATTTCTACTTTTGCATCATCTGAAGGGATATAACCCTGGAATGTAATCTGCGAAGATATATCTGTCTGACCTTTTTTTACCAAATAAATAAGATATACAGTTCCATCTTTTTTAGTCGTTATACATATGTTATCAGACTTGTAAGGTGCCTTGGATCTTGTATTATAAATAGCTTCATTATTCACTTTCATCCATTCTCCGATTTCTTCCAGAAGTGTGTATGCACCTTCATCCCATTCTCCCAAAGCATTAGGAGCCACATTTAACAATAAATTACCTCCTTTTGCTACAATATCTACCAACATGTGTATCGCTTTGCGACCAGACATATATTTTGCATCGGGAGTCCAGGACCATCCACCACCGGATATGATACAAGATTCCCAAGGATAAGGTAGTGGCTTTTCGGGAACTCTGTTCTCTGGTGTTAAGTAATTTTGATTTTTGCCATGAACTGCTCTATCTACCACAATCAATCCCGGTTGTTTTTTTCTTGCTTCGACTACCAGTTCGTCCATTTTAATATCCTGATTTATAATTCGGTTTTTTAAATACCCATTTTGATTATTTTCAAGTTGGCTCTTATACCCACTTAAAATTTTGTCTTTTGGAGTATGTGCAACCCATCCCCCATCAAGCCAAAGAATATCGACTTTTCCATAATCGGTAAGTAATTCCATAATTTGATTATGTGTAAAGGTTACAAATTTGTGCCATTTCTCTGGATTTGCTTCTGGCTCATAATTAACATTTCTATCTCTTGGTGGGAAATAAGGATCCCAATAATCTGGCGAATGCCAATCTGGTTTTGAAAAATAGACTCCTGTCCAGAATTCTTTATTACGAAAAGCATCAAAAATTTCTTTGGTAACATTCGCTTTAGGGTTACTAGAAAAAGGAGTTTCGGTATCTGTTATCTTGTATTCTGTATATTTTGAATCGAACATCGAAAACCCGTCATGATGTTTAGTGGTAAACACGACATATTTCATTCCTGCTTTTTTTGCAGCTTCAGCCCATTTTTCGGGATCAAAATGTACCGGATTGAAGGTTTTCTTTAAGCCTTCATATTCTTTTTTATAGGTAGTATAATCATTAGGATTCGATCCTTTTTTACGCTCGCACCAATCATACTCTTCCGGACATAATGACCAGGATTCTACGATACCCCACTGGCTGTATGTACCCCAATGCATTAGCAGTCCAAATTTTAAATTTTGCCATTCTTCTAATTTTTCCAGCACCACGGAATCTGTTTCCGGTATATACCGATCTTCCTCATGAACAACCTGAGCGATACTACTTTGACTTAATAATATTATTATTAAAGCAGTAATGGATTTTAATTTGACTCGTTTAAAGCTTTCCATAATTAATTCTATTTTAAAATAAACTGTATACTTTCTGCTTCCATTAACTCTTGATGTGAAATAAAGAAGTCGTTATATACTTCATTATCAATTTTTATAACATCTATAAATTTTGAAGTATTCAGATTATCGGTAGTAATGATTAGTGTATCATTTGTATAATACTCAGTATCCAAATGAATAATCACTTTTTCAAATTTGGGAGTGCAAAATGTATAATTTGGTGCTGCAGGTGTAATTGGATATATTCCCATCATAGAGAATATTGCCCATGCCGACATCGTTCCCGTATCATCATTTCCTGGTAATCCATCGGGAGTATTCTTATAATAAGTGTCTAATAACTCATTTACTGTTTTTTGTGTTCTCCACTCTTCTCCTTTTACATAGTTAAATAAAAACGGATATGCTATGTCGGGTTCATTGGCCATATCATATTGTTTATTATCAAAAACTTTTTGCAGTTGTTCCAAAAAAGGCTGATCTCCTCCCATAAGGTTTTTTAAACCTTCTATATCATGAGATACCATAAAAGTATATTGCCAGGCATTCCCTTCTATAAAACCTAAGTTTTTAACAAAATTTGCTCCCGTCTCGGGGTTATATGGGGATAACCAAGTCCCATCATCATTTTTAGGTCTTAATAAATTAAAAGTAGGGTCAAAAAGATTTCTATAGGATAATGAACGTTTTGAAAAACGCTGATAATCCTCTTCTTTTCCTAATTCTTTTGCTAGTTGTGCTATCGCAAAATCGGTAATGTTATATTCTTGCGTTGTTGATACTGATCCGCTATTGGTAGTTTTTGTAGTGAGATATCCTTTTTCTATATAATCTTTGATTCCCGGGCGTAATGGATTATCATCTAACTGATCTGCGCTTTTCAGCATTGCCTCATATGCCTTTTTGACATCAAAATCTTGAATTCCTCTTAGATAGGTATCTGCTATAATAATTCCTGCGGGGTCACCTACCATAGTCGTAGTTTCTGTAGCATTTAATTCCCATTTCGGGAGCCATCCTGTTTCGTCATAGATCTGCAGCATGCTTTTTACCATATCGGATTGCTGTTTTGGATATACCAGACTCATTAACTGATGTAAATTTCTATAGGTATCCCAAAGTGAAAAAACAGTATATCGAGTTCCCTCTGTTTTTAAGGTTTCCCGGGTTTTCATTTTGGGATATTCTCCATTCACATCATTTAGGGTATTAGGATGTATTAACGTATGATAGAGCGCGGTATAGAATTTTATTTTATCTTCTTCTTTTCCTCCTTCTACTTCTATTCTGGATAAGTATTGATTCCAGTTTTCTTTGGTTTCCTTTTTGATTTGATCAAATGTCTTCTCTGTAGTTTCCTTTTCCAGATTCTCACGGGCATTTTTTATACTTACATATGATATTCCGATTTTCATTTCCAATTGGGTAGGAACTTCAAAATGATATCGCATATACCCGCCAATACTATCGCCAGTAACTTCTTTTGTATACCCTTTCTTGATTCTTGCTTTCCCATTATACTGCTCCATCCACTCAGCTTCTGTTCCATCATATTTTGCTGGTTTTTTCCAAACTCCAAATTCATCTGCCGGCTTTGAAAATCTTGCTACAAAATACACCGGATATGCTTCTTCAGGTTTGTAGTAACAAAATGATCCTACAGAACGCATTCCTTCAATTTCAGTTGAAGACACTACTTTGATCATTGCTCCCTGCTCATTTGTAAGTCCTAATCCTAAATTGAGTAAAATATTAGATGCTCCTTTCGGAAAAGAATAGGTACTTATTCCTACTCTGGTAGTAGCAGTTGTCTCTACATTAATATTATACTTATCCAGTGTATTAGAATAATACCCCACTTCTGAAACTTCGTTTGAATACGTTGATCCATATTCTGAATGATTTGTTTCTATCGCTCCTGTAGTTGGCATCGCCAGAATGACGCCTAAATCAGGACAACCTACACCACTAAGATTTACATGACTAAATCCTGTTAAAAATGTATTTTCATGAACATAAGGGGTAGACAACCAGCGACTATCCTTTTCTAAGGGAAGATTTTGTTTCCCGGCAACATTAAAAGGAGATACATTTACCATTCCACGAACTGCAATAGGTCCTGGATTGGTAGTACCAAAATTTGATGTTCCTATAAAAGGGTTTACATACTGTATAAAGTCTTTTGTTAAGTTTTTTTGGGATATATTTTCTTTTGTTTCTTTTTCCTTGTTTTCTTTTTGGCACGAAAAAAGCATCAAAAAACTTAACAGTAATAGTTTAAGCATATACGTCTTTTTTAAAACATTACTATTCATTCTCTCTAATCTTTAGTTAGACCTTCAAGGTTTTAAAAACCTAAAGACTTTCGTTAAGTCAAGTTATTCTTTACTCAATGAATACGGTACTGAATCATCTGTATTTGCCCATTCTTTATTTGGAACATCTCCCATAATAAAATTCAGCTCTCCACCTTGTTGAATAGTTTCAAAACTCAGGTAACTATTATCATACGCCGTTCCGTTTAAAGATGCTGACTTAATGTATATATTTTTATTAGAATTATTTTTAGCATTAATTACAAATTCATTTCCATTCTCTAATATAATTGTTGCTTTTTGAAATAACGGACTTCCGATTACATATTGATTCACTCCAGGAGTTACAGGGTAAAATCCCAAGGCGCTAAACACATACCAGGCAGAGGTTTGCCCATTATCCTCATCTCCACAGTATCCGTCTGGTGTCGCTGAATACAATTTGGTCATTACTTCTCTAACCTTCTCCTGAGTTTTATATGCGGCATTAGCATAATTATACAGATAAATCATATGTTGGATGGGTTGGTTCCCATGGGCATAGTTCCCCATATTTACAATTTGCATTTCTCTGATTTCGTGAATTGTAAACCCATAATAGGAAGCATCAAAATCCGGAGGCATGGTGAATACATGATCCAATTGCTTTTCGAACTCAGTTTTTCCACCCATTAACTGAATTAACCCTTCAATATCATGAAAAACAGACCATGTATAGTGCAAACTATTTCCTTCGGTAAAAGCATCTCCCCATTTCAAAGGATTAAAAGGGGATTGAAAACTACCGTCTTCATTTTTCCCCCGCATTAGCTTAGTAGAAGGGTCGAACAAATTTTTATAATTCTGAGATCGTTTATAAAACGTAGCTGCAATATCCTTTTTTCCTAATTTTTCTGCCATCTTCGCAATTGTAAAATCGGCATAGGCATATTCTAATGTTCGCGCCGCATTTTCATTGATCTTTACGTCATAAGGAACATACCCCAATTTATTGTAATAATCTACTCCTTCTCTTCCTACCGAACGTATGACATTGCCATTAGATAACGGGCGTCCCTGTGAAGTCGTTGCATTTTTTAATATTGCTTCAAATAAAGTTTCAGCATCCATGTTTGGTATTCCCTTAAGAAATGCATCTGCAACAATTGGTGCAGAATTAGAGCCTATCATGCAATCCCGATGTCCAGGGCTTGCCCATTCTGGAAGCCATCCAGATTCCTTATAGGTATTAGCTAACCCTTCCATAATATGGCTATTCAATTCCGGATACATCATATTAAAGAAAGGAAACACGGCTCTAAATGTGTCCCAGAAACCATTATCTGTAAACATGTATCCTGGTAACACTTTCCCATTATAGGGGCTATAATGTACTATTTCGTTTTTCTCGTTGAATTCATAAAATTTCCTCGGAAAGAGTAGCACTCTATACAGACAGGAATAAAAGGTTTTTATATGATCTTGATTATCATCTTCTATTTGAACCCTACTTAATTCTTTTTCCCAGGCATGCTTTGCTTTCGTTTTGGTTTGATCAAATGTATCTTTTCCTATCTCTCTATTCAAGTTTAATTGTGCCTGCTCTCGACTAATAAAGGATGAAGCTACTTTTACATGTATTGTTTCTCCCTTCTTAGTTTTGAATCCGATAATAGCACCTACATGCTCTCCTTTGTTTTCGGTTGAATTCTCCATTAGTTTCCAGTTATCTCCCCAGGTATGGTTTATCTCAAAATCTTTATCAAATTCTGCTACAAAGTAATTATGAAAATTATCGGGAACGCCACCACTATTATTTCTGCAATAGCCAATAATTTTTCGTTCTGAAGGAATAATTTTCACCATAGATCCTTTAAAAAAAGCGTCGAGCATGATATAGGATTGTTCTGCTTCGGGAAACGTAAATTTAAAATGTGCTGCACGTTCTGTAGGTGCAACTTCAGCGACCACATCGTAATCTGCCAAATAGACTTTGTAATGATGTGGTTTTACGGTTTCGGCCTTATGAGAAAACCAGGAGGCTCTCTCCTCTTCTTTATATTTAAGATCGCCGGTAACAGCCATTAATGAAAATGCAGCATAATCATTGATCCAAGGGCTTGGTTGATGGGTTTGTTTTATACCTCTTATTGTATTCTCATCGTATTTATAGGTCCATCCATCTCCCATCTTTGAAGTCATGGGAGTCCAGAAATTCATTCCCCAGGGCGTTGCAATCGCCGGATAGGTATTTCCATTGGACAAATCAAAAGCAGAATCTGTTCCCATCAGAGGGTTTACATAATCCACCAAATTTACCGTACTTATTATCTCTTTCTCATCTGTGTTTTCAGTGTTTTGTTGTCTACAGGATATTATAGATATCACCATCAAACACCAAGTAAGTTTATATTTCATTTTAGTATTCTTTAATTCTTTAACATTCTGAAATGTTACCATTATTGTTATGCAAACCTTTTCAGGTTTAAGATCATATTCATTATTCAATTAAAATTTCATCTACAAATACCCAAGTATCTCCTCCTTTAGGATTCTCTTTTAGATTTATCACTTTAACTTTGATGTACCTGGCTACTTGTTCTTCAAAATTAACTTTAAAATCCCTTAATTCGATAGTAGAATTCGAAGCGTAAGGACGTTTTATTTCTCCAATTTTTTTAAATTCTTTTCCATCTGTACCCGTAAAAACTTCCACTGCAGTCGGGAAATATATTCCCGGACCTTGATGTTCTATCGACCCAACAATTACCTGATGTATTATCTCTGGTTTTTCCAGATCAATAACTACTTCCATATCATCCTTTAACCATGCCTGCCATTGCCCATCTTGAAAATTTTTACTCCCCCTCTGGGTATTTACCAGTGTAGAATTTCCTGTTCCCTGATATCTGTCGCTGTAAGGTATACTATACTGTACATTATGTGCTATTCCTTTATGAAAAACTATGGTGTCTCTAAATACTTTTCCGATAGGTTTATTATCCTGAAATACGGAGGCCTTAATCGCTGTTGTTTTTGTTAATATAATAGGTTCCTCATATTTTACAGCCACATCTTCCAAATTATTAGTATCTAAAACATATCGTATATCTGCATTAGAATATTCACTTTGTAATGATAACGATACCGATTTCTTTTCTAAATCTGTCTGCACTTCTGGTCGGATTAAATAGGAGCTTTTAGCATAGTTAATTCCTAAATATTCATACCGTTGAAACATCGTAGCAATTCGATTCGAAAAATCATCCCAGTTTCTTAGGTTTTTAGGACTCCATACTGTTTCTGACAATGCTGCTAACCTAGGATAGATCATATATTGAGAGTGTTCTTCTGTTGGAATATACTCTGACCATACGTTTGCCTGTCCTCCAAGTACATGGCTTGCTTCTTCTATGGTCATAGCATCCACAATAGGATCAAATTGATATACTTTACTTAATGGTGTATATCCACCTATTGCCAAAGGTTCTTCGTTTTGCGGTCCCTGATGATAATCGAAATAGCAATGAGAAGTTGGAGTCATTACCACATCATGTCCTTGCGCTGCAGCTTCTAATCCTCCTTTGACTCCTCTCCAACTCATTACAGTGGCATCGGGTGCTAATCCGCCTTCCAATATCTCGTCCCAACCTATTAATTTCTTACCATTGGAATTGATAAACTTCTCCATTCTTTTTATAAAATAGCTTTGTAACTCTTCTTCATTTTGTAGTCCTTCTTCGGCTATTCGCTTTTGACAATGCTGGCATTTTTCCCAATTGGTTTTAGTTGCTTCATCGCCTCCTATATGTATATATTTTGAAGGAAATATTTCAATTACTTCGCTTAGTACGTTTTCTAAAAACTGAAATGTACTTTCTTTCCCTGCACAATAAATATCAGTAATAGGCCAAACTCTTCCAGAAGGAACTCCTATTGGTTTTTCATTACAAGATAAATATGAATATGCAGCAATAGCAGAAGATACGTGTGCAGGCATCTCAATCTCAGGAATGATTTCTACATTTTTAGATTGTGCATATGTAACTATTTCTCTTAGTTCATCTTGTGTTAAAAATCCTCCGTAAGTCCCCTTATCTTCTGCTTTTACGGGTAATCTAGCACTCCAATGCAGTTTCTCCTGATCTACTCGCCAGGCTCCTACTTCGGTAAGTTTGGGATATTTTTTAATTTCTATACGCCATCCCTGGTCATCAACTAAATGTAGATGCAACACATTCATTTTATGCATTGCCAGACCGTCAATCACTTCTTTGATATATTCTTTCCCAAAAAAATGTCTGGAAATATCTAGCATTAATCCTCTCCACTTAAAACGAGGTTCGTCTTTAATTTCTACATTTGGAATTTCCCATACTACATTTTCTACTTTTATTTTACTTTCTATTACTGTCGGGAGCAATTGACGAATGGTTTGTATGCCATATAAAAAGCCCGAAATATCACTGGCAGCTATACTAACATAGTCTTTAGTAACCTCCAAATTATAGGCTTCTTTTTTCAGATCTTTGTTTACTATAAAAGTGATGTAATTATCTTTAGGAACTTCTTTTTCGATATTCAAACCCCATCCTGAAACCGTCTTAAATTTATTTGTTAAGATGCTTGCTGCTTCATTTTGTGTTTCATCAGTTATAATGAATTTGGTGTATTTATTAAATTGAAATACCCCGGGATTTAATTTTATGGTTTCCGGCTTTGGAATTATGTGGATATCATCTATAGTATATGTTTTTTCTTCTGCTGTTTTACATCCTGATATTAATAGGAGTATCGTAATTATCATAAATTGTCTCATAATTTCACATTTTACCAAATTAATATTTCATCAACAAAAAGCCATGAAGCTTGACCCGCTCCCTGATGCCATTTTGGAAGTTTTCCTGCATTATGAACTACTATTTTGACATATTTAGCATTGGTTTGCGGTATTTTTAAGCTAAAATTCTTTTTTCTTATTTCCTTAGCTTCTTTCTCATTGGTTGCATCATAATCCATTTCTCCAATTTTTTGAAAAGCTGTATTTTCATTTCTGGCATATACTTCTATTCTTTTAGGAAATAAAATCCATGATCCGGCGTCTCTTAAACAACCCACCGAAATATTTTCTATCGTCTTAGGTTCATCAAAATTTATTGTAGTGATCAAATTATCACCTTCATATCCTGTCCATTTTCCATCAGAAAAAACCCGACTCCCTTTTATAAAATCAAAAACCTTTTGAGCTCCCGGGTACTTTGAAGAGGGTTGATGTACCATATCAAAATCTTTAATCTTATATTTTATTTTAAAAAAATCTTCTTCCATAATTGGACTTGGCAACCATTCTTTTTGGTGTAATAGAGCCTTTAATTTGATAGAATTAGTGATCTTTATAGGTGCTGTATATCTAAGAGAAGTACTATCCGGATCTGTACCATCAATGGTGTAATATAATCTTGCTTTACGCAATGGACTATTAAAAACAATCATTAGACTATCAGAAAAAATAGTCTGTTCTGTAATAAGCGTAGGAGGTTTTAAAGCCTTAATTTCTGCAAAGCCTTCAAAAATCCCATGATGAATAACTGTCTGACTACGTTTCATTAACTGTTTAGCATATTCTTCATCTACTTTTGTGTTCCATACATAAATATCATCGGGAGCTACTTTGTCTACGATAGCTATTATCCCTTCGTTATCTATTTCAGTATGATGTACATTTAAAACTTTTATTTTTTTTAGGTCAACTAAATAATTAAGAGTTTTATTTGAAATCTTGGTATTATCCAAACGTAACTTCTCTAATCTTTTAAGTCTCTTTAATCCTTTAGTCATATCATCTGTCAAAGTAGTATTATTTAAATCTAATTCTACTAATTGTTCTGCTATACCTTTTAACGTTTTTATTGCATCTGTTGTAATAGAATCTCTAACAAATTTAGCGCTCAATTGTGGTTGACCTGTAGCAATTCTATAAACCGAAAAACCTGCTTCTACGACATTGTTTAATGCTGTTATGGAAGCCTCTGGTATAATTTCAATATCCTTTTCCAGATAGTTTTGCAAAAGGTTTATTAATGTATCATTTTCCTGATATGCCAGTGCCTTCTTGTTAAAATCGGTTCCATTATCAATCCAATGTTTCAATAACCAAATCTCATCTGAAGTAACTTGATTTTTTCCTGATGGCGGCATATGTTTTTCATCTTCTAAAGGCAATAAAATACGCTTGATTAGATGGCTGTTTAAAGCATTATCTGGTTCTATTATTTTTCCTTCTTTTCCCCCCTTGAGAATCATTGCTTCAGAAATCAATGATAATTCTCCTTTTTGCTTTGTGGTATTATGACATTGTATACATTTAGCTTCTAAAATAGGATATATCACATCAGAAAAATATTGAAGGCTATCAATAACCTGAGGTTTCTTAATTTTTTTCTTTAAGGGTGAATATTGTGTTATAAAATTATCTCCATGTGTTAAAATGCTTCCATAGTGTCCTGTTATACTTATTAAAACTATGGTAGTTACAAATAAAGGAAAGAATAGTTTTTTAAAGTTTTCTCGTGTAAACCTTTTTAACAAGAATAATAAAGTGATTAAGATTGCAGTACAAATACCTGTCCACATATGGATATTAACTGTGTTTTCTTCATACCCCCCTTCTAACGATAAAAAATACCCCAATATACAAGCTAGGATCGCAAAAAAAACACTAAATCCTAATCCATTTTTGATAAGAGTCTCCGGATAGTTTTTACGAATACGTCCAGCTATATCAAAATAAAACACTAATAATAATCCGCCAATAGGCAAATGCAATATCAAGGGATGAAAACGACCTAAAAACAACACAAATTCTGGTACATTATTTGCGTTTTGTATAAGAGATATTCCTCCAAAAAGCATGTACCATATATTAGATAGTATAGACATTATACGTTAGTTATTTCTAGTGTTAAAAATCCATTCATCCATAAACAACCAAGCAGCATTACCACTTCCCTGATGCCATTGAGGGATTGATGTTGTATTAGATATCTCTATTTTTATTTTCTTCAGTTCTTTTGAAATAGGAATATGAATATTACCTTGATTAGTAATATCTCCATTGAATTGTTCTATCGGTTGTGGAATCTCAATAGCTATAAAATTGATTCCATCTTCTGAAGAAGAGATAGAAATACTTTGAATTGGGAAGATCCAAGCACTTGTATTTACCAAATATCCTATATCCACAGATTCTAAAAATGTAGTATTCTTAAAATCTACAATTGCTATTAAAGGTTCTGTAATGCCTATCCATTGGCCATCTCTGAAATTTGATGTCCCTTTTTTATGATTTATCAAAGTGTTTTTTCCTTGTCCGGGATACTTTTCATTTAGAGGAGTAACCAAAGAAATATCATACACATTTGTTCCTTTTTTATAGAAGGTTACTGTTTCTATTTCGCTAGGTCTAAAATCGGGATGAAATGCTTTAAAAGTATATATTCCTGGTTCTGAAACCAAAATAGCTTTTGTATATTTTTCTGATGTTTGAGTGGGTTCGCTACCATCTTTTGTGTAATAAATTGCCGCTTTGTCCAATTGTAACGACGCGGTAATTTTTGAAGAGGTATCTATGATCACATTATCTACTTTAATTCTTGGATTGGTCAACTGTATCTCTCCTGCTTGTACATATGTTTTGGTTAATTCACTCGCCTCATTATTCTTTTTACAAGAACAAAAACATATCATAAATACTATGATCCATATATTTCTCATATTCGGGTTAGCTTTATAGGGTATGTTTGTCCAGAATTCCATTGTGCTACATACATATTGTCATCTTCATCTACACACACATCATGAGGGTGTTGAAATAACTTGATTGTCTGATACAATTCTGCTAATGAATTATTCTTATATATTGGCCTAGTTGCGCCAGGACAGGATACTACTTCATTCTTATCATTCATAATCAAGAGAAACCCAGAATTATCATGGGTCGCTTCTCTGGATTTTAGAACAGCAAAATAAATTTCATTACCATGAATTACAGGCCGGCATATCAGAGCTCCCCGAACTTCTATAGATGATAGATAGTTACCATCTAAGCTAAATCTCTTCAATTTGTTTTGTTCTCTTGCTGTTATTAAAAGTACTGGATTTGCTGTATCTCTTTGATCAAGACAGATACCATGAGCATTTAGAAATTGATCATTTTCTGTTCCTCTTCCTCCAAAAACATTCAGAAGCTCTCCTTTATGACTATAATGCAATATAAATTGGTTTCCATAGCCATCTGCTACATAAAAATCTCCATTTTTTAAAACCGTAGTTTCTGTTGGTTTGAACTCTTCTCTACTTGCATATTTTCCTGTATCTGCCGGATAATCAATGGTCATTATTTCTTTACCATCAATGGTGGTTTTAATAATCTGATGACGTTCATAATCTGTGATAAATAAAAAGTCTTCTCCATTCTCAACCGACAGGGTTAATCCATGAGCTCCCGGGTAGGTAGTTCCCCACGTTTCCATTAGTTTTCCTGATTTATCATACACAATAATATTATTTTTGATATGATTGGTAAGCATCACAATTCTCCCTTTAGAGTCCTGAATGATTTCGTGACAATCCTTTACCGGAACTTTTTCTGCTTTCAAATTCCCCCAGGTCATATCTACTTTATATTGGTGGGAATTATGCCCTATAATCAAATCTTTATGATTATTAAAAGTATATGCTCCAGAATACATCGGTAAAGTAAGTATCCCGGCAGAAACGCATACTGATTTATGTAGAAATTTTCTTCTATTCATCACTGTTCAATTTTATTATGCGATAAGGTCTTTTACTACATTACCATGAACATCTGTCAATCGAAACCTTCTTCCCTGATGTTTAAAAGTAAACTTAGTATGATCTATTCCCATCAAGTGCATTAATGTAGCCTGAAAATCGTGTATATGCACAGGATCTTTAACCACATTGTATCCTAACTCATCGGTTTCTCCATAAGTAAATCCAGGTTTTACACCACCGCCTGCCATAAAAATGGTGAAACTTCTTGGGTGATGGTCACGCCCATAATTTGTATCGGTTAGTGTTCCCTGGCTATAGTTTGTTCTGCCAAATTCTCCTCCCCAGATTACTAATGTATCTTCTAGCAAACCTCTTTGTTTTAGATCCATAATGAGTGCTGCCGATGCCTGATCTACATCTTTGGCCTGTTTCTCTATTTGGGTAGGAAGGTTGTCATGTTGATCCCATCCCATATGGTATAACTGTACAAAGCGTACATCTTTCTCTATCAACCTTCTAGCCAATATACAATTAGCGGCATACGTTCCTGGGATCTGAGAATCGGGGCCATACATTCTAAAAACATGCTCTGGTTCATCATCAATATTCATAGTTTCGGGAACAGAAGTTTGCATCCTATAAGCCATTTCATATTGAGAAATCCTACTATTTATTTCCGGATCTCCGGATTCTGTTTCCTGCTTGTGATTTAATTCACTTAAATAATCCAACATTTTTCTTCGATCTGCTCTTGACATTCCTTCAGGATCCTTTAAAAACAAAACAGGATCTTTACCTGAACGAAATTGTACGCCTTGATGTAGAGAACTCAAAAAACCGTTTCCCCAAAGTTTTGAATACAATGGTTGGGCATTAGGTCTGCCGGTTCCTCTGCTTAATAAGACAGAAAATGCAGGTAAATTATTATTAAGGCTTCCTAAACCGTAACTCATCCAGGAACCTATACTTGGTCTTCCGGATTGTTGAGATCCTGTCTGAAAAAATGTAATAGCGGGATCATGGTTTATGGCATCTGTCTGCATAGATTTCACAAAGCACAATTCATCAACCACTTTGGACACATAAGGCATTAAGCTACTTACCCAAGCTCTTGATTCTCCATATTGTTTAAATGTAAAATTACTGTCCGCCAAAGGAAAATTAGATTGTCCAGAAGTCATCCCTGTTAATCGTTGTCCCTTTCTAACAGACTCAGGCAGGTCTTGTCCTCTCATATCTGTTAACGTTGGTTTATAATCAAATAAATCTAATTGTGAAGGTCCTCCGCTTTGAAAAAGATAAATTACCTTTTTAGCCTTTGGAGCAAAGTGAGGTAGTTTTAAAGAACTGGTACCCAAATTAAGTCCTTTTGCCGTATTTGGTTGATTAAACATATGTATTGGATCAATTAGAGAACCTAGAGCAAGGCCTCCCAATCCCAGTCCTGCTTTCTTTAAAAAATGCCTACGGTTATTATTATTAAAATGTTTGAATAGCTCATTCATGATCTTTAACTTTTAGTGATAGTTTCATCCAAATTGAATAACAAACTGGCTAAAGCTGTATATGCTTTAAGTTCTCTGAGTTGAATATTTTCAGGAATTTCTAATGTGTTTGATATGGAAATATCTATATTTTCATTTTCGTGCTTGACATATCCCTGTCTTTCCTCATTGAGATATTCTGATAATTTGTTCAGTTCTGCCTCATCTGGACTTCTAGATGTAATTTTCCTAAAGAGCGTTTCAATTTTTTGTTTTTCATCAAAAATGTCATTTTGTAATACCTGAACAGCCATAACTGTTGCCGCTTCAATAAACTGAGGATCGTTCATTAGCACCAATGCCTGAAGAGGGGTACTTGTTTTTTGACGTTGTACGGTACAAAAATCTCTGGAAGCCGCATCAAAAGTAAGCATGGATGGAGGAGGAACAGTACGTTTCCAAAACGTGTAGAGACTTCTTCTGTATAGCCCTTCTCCTTTATCTGCTATGTATTCTGTAAGGCCAACTCCAGAGGTTGTTTCAGCCCATAGTCCTGGTGGCTGATATGGTTTTACACTTGGTCCACCAACCTTTTTTACCAATAGTTCACTTACTGCTAATGCATTATCTCTAATCGCCTCGGCAGGTAATTTATAACGTGATCCCCTTGCTAATAATCGATTTTCAGGATCTTTCTCCAATACCTCTGGTGTTATTTTAGAATTTTGTTGATATGTAGCTGATAATGCTATTTTTTTAAGCATACGCTTTATATCCCAACCCTCTTCCTTAAATGTGGTCGCTAACCAATCTAATAATTCAGGATGTGTAGGAAGCGCTCCTTGATTTCCAAAATCATCTGCAGTCGCGACAATACCAGTACCAAGCATTTGTTGCCATAAACGATTAACCATTACTCTCGCGGTTAATGGATTTTTATCGTCAAAAAACCAATTTGTCAGCCCCAATCGATCCTCTGTATACTGATCAGAAAATGGCAATACTTTTTCGGGTAATGTATAAGGTACTTCTTCAGCTGGCGCATCATAAAGACCTCTATTTAACAATCGATTTTCCCGTATTCCTTTTTCATCTTTCATCACCATTAATTTTACTTCAGTAATAGAATCTGGTATATTGATAAAAGGTAATTCTGTTTTGACTATCTTTTGGTCCAATGTTACAGAAGGTTCTGGAGTTTCTCCATAGTCCATTCTTCCTTTCTCATTTAACTGATTGAAAAAGCTATACATCCCGTAAAACTCTTTTTGTGATATTGGATCATATTTATGGTCGTGACAACGGGCACATTCCATAGTAAGCCCCATAAAAGCTTTGGATGTGGTGTTCGTTCTGTCCATTACATACTCTACACGATATTCTTCATCTATTACTCCTCCTTCCTGAGTAATCTTGTGATTTCTGTTAAACCCCGATGCTACTATTTGTTCTAACGTTGCATTGTCTATCTGATCTCCTGCTAATTGCCATTTTACAAACTGATCATACGGCATGTTTTTATTAAATGCATGTATCACCCAATCCCGCCAGGGCCACATTGTACGTTCTAAATCGTCCTGATACCCATGAGTATCTGCATATCTTGCAACTTCCATCCAATCTAAAGCCATACGTTCTCCGTACGCATCAGAAGTTAGCAACCGGTCTATTACCTTCTCAAAAGCGTTAGGCATAGTATCTTTTTTAAAATCGTCTATTTCTGCCAATGTGGGTGGTAGCCCGATAAGATCAAAGGAAATGCGCCTTATTAACTTTTCTTTACTAGCTATTATAGATGGAGTAAGTCCTTCGGACTCTAATCTTTTAAGAATGAAGTTGTCAATTTCATTATTTGGCCATTTTTTATCCAATACTTCTGGTATCGAAGGCTTTTCAGGAACTTTAAATGCCCAATGAGAATCCCATTTAGCACCTTGTTTGATCCATTTATTTAAGATTTTTTTCTCATATTCATTTAAGCTAAGATTAGATTGAGGAGGAGGCATAAGTGTATGAAGATCATTAGAATAGATTCGTTTTATCATTTCACTATTCTCGACATCCCTTGGTATAACAGCATATCTATCCTTATTTTCTCCTAGTGCAACATAGGCACCACCTTCTGTATCAAAACGGAGTCCGGCTTCCCGAACATCTGCATCTGGGCCATGACAAGTATAACATTTATCAGATAATATAGGCTTTACATGAAAACTGTAACTTATAGTTTCAGGTAATTTTTGTCTGGTTTCATTTTTAGATACTTTTGGATCAGAATTTGCATTCGTACTTTTATCTTTGGCCAATACGATATATTCTTCTTTCGGACTTGACACTATCCATTTTATAAAAACGGCTATTATAAAAGAAATCAAAAAGTATAAGACAACATGCTTCTTTTTCATCTGTTTAACTTTTTTAAAATTATAAACTTATTCCAGATAGTCTATACTGATTTTCTATTTCATTTTAAAATCAGCATCTATTAATTCATTATTGATCTCAGCATTCTTTATTGCATAATTAAATCCAGGGCGTAAGCAATATGAGCCATATTCCCCTTTGGTATTGAGTGCGATAAACCCAACTTGTAAATATTCTAAATCTGCATGGTTTTTATGTATTTTATAAATTCGTTCTACCACTTCTTTGCATGCATGATAAGGCGATTTTCCCTGACGCATTAATTCTACCACCATTGCACTTCCTGCCGTTCTGATAACAGCCTCACCTAATCCTGTTGCTGCAGCTGCACCCACTTCATTATCCAAAAACAGTCCAGCCCCTATTATTGGAGAATCACCTACTCTGCCATGCATTTTCCAGGCAGCACCACTGGTAGTACAAGCCCCGGATAGATTTCCATCCTCATCCAGTGCCAACATACTTATGGTATCATGATTTTCTATATTTATTATTGGTTTGTAATTTGATTGCTGCAACCATTCTTCATACGCTTTTTTCGACTCTGGAGTGAGCAATTCCTCTTTTTTAAAACCTTGTTCTATGGCAAATTGAAGAGCTCCTTGACCCGTTAACATGATATGTGGGGTTTTTTCCATTACTTTTCTGGCTACAGAAATCGGGTGTTTGATGTGTTGTAAAAATGAAACTGCCCCACAATTACTATGATGATCCATAATGCAGGCATCTAGTGTTACATTTCCTTCCCGATCGGGAAAGCCACCCAAACCTACGGTTTGGATTTCGGGATTTGCCTCTGCTGTACGTACTCCCTGTTCTACAGCATCCAGTGCACTCCCTCCTTTATTTAATATCTTCCAGGCGGTCTCATTGGCAGGGATGCCATGATTCCAGGTGGAGATTACCACTGGTTTTATTACTTCTGTATCCTCTTTCTCTTCTTTAATTTCTTCTTCGGAGTTTCCTTTTGTATTACAACTCAGAACTGTTAGCACTAAAAACAGTAGTAAATATTGGTATATATAGTTTTCTCTCATCATCGATATATTTTATTTGGTTCTGGTAATAGTGCTTCTAAAAATAAAGCGTCATTTGGAGCATCATCCATTTCAAACTCAAGAATGCCTCCATCGATTATTTCTTTATGGGTAATAAACATGCGGTTTAATGGTTTCCCATTTAGCACGATCTTCTTTATATATGTATTCTTATCTGAAAAATTTTTTGTTCTAACCTTAAAGGTTTTATTATCTGGAAGCCGCATCTCGGCACTTTCAAATAAGGGTGCAGTTATATGATATGCTCCTTGAGCAGGGTTTACCGGATAAAATCCAAGAGCACTAAAAATATACCAGGACGACATCTGCCCGCAATCCTCGTTTCCACAATGTCCATTGGGTTCATTTTTGTATTGTTCTTTTAAAATCTTATGTGTTAACTCTTGGGTTTTTGAAGGTTGACCCACATAATTATATAGATATGCTACGTGATGGCTGGGCTCATTACCATGTGCATACTGCCCTATCATTCCGGTACTGAAAATGGGTAATTTATCTTCTGATTCAGGGTAATAAGAAAACATAGAGTCTAATTTTTGAGCAAATCGTTCTTTTCCTCCTGTTTTTTCAATCAACCCGTTAATATCCTGAGGCACAAACCAGTAATATTGCCAGGCATTACTTTCGCAGAAATAGGGTGTATATTCTTTGGGTATAAAAGGTTCTATAAAATTTCCGAGACTATCTTTTGGTTGCAACCACGACTTCTTATCATTATATACATTTTTCCAGTTCTGGGAACGTTTTATAAAATATGCATAGTCTTCTTCTTTTCCCAGATCTTTTGCAAACATGGCTATGCACCAATCATCATAAGCATATTCCATAGTCTTAGAAACCGACCAGTTTTCATGATGTTCTCCAACCGGGATATACCCTAAATCTTTATAAATATCTATCTGCCTATCATCTACCATAGCACTTTCTTTACAAGCTTTGTAGGCTAATTCGGCATCAAACTGAAATCCTTTGAAATAGGCATCTACAATTACAGGAACTGCATGATACCCAATCATCATATTGGTTTCGTTTCCCTGCATAGACCATACCGGTAATATTCCGGTCTCGTTATAATGTGCTAATAGAGATTTGATCATATCCGGAACACGTTCCTGCTGAATTATCGTATATAATGGATGTGCTGCTCTGAAGGTATCCCATAATGAAAACGTATCGTATCGATCAAACCCATGAGCATATGCAATAGTATCGTTTGCTCCTTTGTATCTTCCATTATGATCACTCAACAATGTAGGTGCCAACATAGATTGATATAGCATCGTATAGAAAATACGCTTCTTGTCATTATCAATCGTTTGAATTTTTATTTTCTGAAGTTCTTTTTCCCACATCTTTTGTGCTTGTTCTTTATAGTGGTTAAAATTGAAATCTGGAGCTTCTTTGGTTAAAGATGCTTTAGCGCCTTCAAAATTGGCAGTAGAAAGTCCTGTTTTTATGATAAGTTGTTCCCCTTCTGAAGTATTGTATTTCAAAACAATTTTAGTATTTGTTCCTTGTACGGGAAGAGTGGTTACCTCATCATCCTTATAAACGATATATGTTTTAAAAGGTTTTGAGAATTGCATTACAAAATAGATACGTTGATCCTTTGCCCATCCTGTAGACATCCGATATCCTTGTATAGTAGTGTCATTTACCTTTTCTATATATGTATCTGTTGGTTTGTCCCAATTTATAGCATACCCAAGGTCAACATGTATAGCTGTAGCCGAATCTTTTGGAAACGTATACCGATGCACCCCTACCCTGTTGGTTGCAGTAAGCTCTGCTTTGATGCCATAATCTAATAAATCTACCATATAATATCCTGGTGTGGCATTCTCCTTATCATGGCTATACCTTGAGAAAGGTTTATAATTGTTTTCTTTTATCTTTTTAGAAAATTTACTGTTGGTTGGCATGACCAGGATATCATATAAATCTCCAGCTCCTGTTCCTGATAGATGCGTATGAGAAAAGCCAGTGATTATAGCATCTTTATAAAAATATCCTGCGATCCTGTCCCAACCGGGAATTCCTATATCAGGACTTAATTGCACCATCCCGAACGGAAGTGTAGCCCCGGGATACGTATTCCCAGGACCATCGGTGCCGATAAATGTGTTTACATAAGAAGTGAATAGTGGTTCTGGTAAGTCATTGTTTTCTTCTTTGAGTTCTTGTTTACAAGACCAAAACATTATTATAAAAATGATATATAAATACTTCGTTTTTTTCATTTGAATGAGTATATCATGGCACTCCGACGTTTTTGCACAGCACTCCGAGGTCTTTGCACAACACTCCGAGGTCTTTGCATATTACTTTTGAGTAGACCTCGTAGGTTTTAGATACCGAAATGAATTCGGCACAAGCCTGTGAGGGCTAGATAATATTATTCTTTAGAAAGCTTTATTGCTTCAAATTGTTCTTCTGTTATTGCATTTCCATCAAAAAATGATATTCCTGATGCTCCATTATCTTTTGCTAATTGTATAGCCTTCGATACATCTTCTGCACTCATGGGAGGCAGATATATTCCTGTGTGTAATTTGGTTTGTTTTCCCTCCAGATCTTTAAGACCTTGTTTAGTTGCAAAACCTATCCAATCTACTTCTTCATTATAAAAATTGTGATATATCATAGGTAGTACCTCATCTATATTCCATTTATCCCATCGTTGTCGTACCATGTGATCTGCCATTTCGGGGTATGGAAATACGGCTGCGGTTAATTTCTTATCATACTTGTGCGCTATATCATAGGCTTCATCTACTACTCTTTTGATCTGATTAAGTCTGAATTGCTTCCACTCCATATCAATTGCAGTATTCTTGACTTCTTTAGGGTTTTTGTGATGTTCTTTTTCAAATGTTTCTAAACACACATCACAATAGCAAAAATCAAACTCGGGTAATTCTTCATCCTGTATTAAGTTATATTTTGGCAATAATCCTATAGGCAAGAATATATCTGAATATCGAATATAATCTAAATGCACACTTGTAATACCTTCTACTTTTGCCAGGTTTTCAACTAACCCTAAGATATGATCCCGGGACTCTTTTCTGGTTGGGCATAACCATTGATAATACTCGACATAGGGTCGGGTATCATAACACGATTTTCCTTCTTTACTCACTGCATACCATTCGGGATGTTGCAATGCTATTTCATCTCCCGGTCTATTCATTGTAAACATCCAGGCGTGTACTTCCAGCCCTTCTTTTGTAGCTAAAGGCGTTAGTTTTCTTAAAACCTCAGTATCTGCCAGAGTGTTGATCAATACTGCATCTATTCCATTTTCTTTATATTTTTTGAATTCGGCTTCATATTCTTCTTTGGATTTTGAAGGGTCGGCGGTAATCCATGTCCAATATTTAAATGAGACTGTCTTTATCTCTGTCACAACTCCTTTTGTTATTTTTTCTTCTTTTTCTTTTTCAGACTTACAACCTATACCAATAAATATGCTACATAGAAATATGATTCTAATTACTCTCATATCATTCTTGTTTTTGAATAATTTTACCGTCTTCTTTTATAATAAATACATGTTTTGTAAAAGGGCTTACTACAGTTATATTCCAACCGGTTTGATGGTTTTCTATAGTACGAATAATCTTATTCCCTTCAATTTCATTATCATCTTCTGATAATTCTCTAAAACTGGTTGCCCAACGATTGTTCTCTTTAAAATACTCCTTTTGCTTTCTATATAGTTTGTACAAGAGCTGTTTAACTTTTTCATCTTCAGGTATTTTGAAATGATCTTCTTCTCCTACTTTTTTTGATGAAAAATATACATATCCCCAATCTTCGGGCCGATGCATATCAATTACCCCCATTGGAGACCATACCCAGTTATATTCAGACATAAATTTTCCTTTACTATCCTTCTTTCTGGAATACTTATTATTCTGAAGTTCGAAATCCCAATTCACTCTTGAAAAATTTACTCTCCAAAACTTATCTTTGGGAACATTCTTATGATAATATGATGTTCTGAATACTTTAAACGGAATGGCTATTTCGATTACCCATCCTGTATCGGTATCGTTTGGGTTATTTATAGTTCCGTTTACTTTTACAGAGGATTTAAATCCGTTAGCATCCCATTCATTTAATACCGTAGTTTTTTCTCTATAAGGTTTTGTAATAAATAAATCCCATAGCGTATTCAATGCATTTACTTCAAATTCATAATAATTATGTGTGTCATTATCTGGGTCTATAAAAATTTCGAAATCATTATTATAAAAAATGATAGTATCTCTTTGTTTTAGATTGCCCCATACATGAGGTTCTTCCATTTTTGCTAAAAAATACAGATGTTCATTATTCCAAAGCATTTTTACAGATGTTTTATATTTCGGAATTTTACTCCCTTCAATATCTATAAACAACTCGGTAGATTTTGCTTTACTCCAGGAAGATTCGGAGGCTAATCCATCAATATGTATAGATTCTGTGGTATGATATGCGATATAAGACCTTGGACACAGCTTATTTTCAACACTTTGTCCATATACTGTCATTTTGATAAAACCCAACAATATGACGCAAAGTATCTTGTTCATTCGAGCCCAAAAAAGTTCTAATTTAATTTTGACCACCTTTATAATGTATTTTCTTTAATAAACTTAATAATTTCACTTATTCTTCCAAAGGCCAATGCAACCACTGTATCTGCTGCTCCATAATAAATAGCTACTTTATCTTGCTCTATATCTTGTAAAGTTGCACAAGGAAATATCACATTAGAAACATCTCCAATCTGTTCATAAGCCACAGAAGGCGTTAAAAGGTATGGTTTTGTCCTGTATTTTACCTTATCGGGACTGTTCTTATCTAAAACTGCTGCTCCCATAGCATATCTGAATCCATTACAAGTATTTATAACTCCATGATAGAACATCAACCAGCCTTCTTCTGTTAAAAAAGGTACTGACCCTGCTCCAATTTTGGTACACTGCCATGCACTGTCTTCAAAAGAAGCTACTTGCATTACATTTCTATGCGCTCCCCAATATTTCATATCGGGACTATAACTAATAAAAATATCACCAAAAGGTGTATGCCCGTTATCACTAGGTCTGCTTAGCATTGCATATTTCCCGTTAATTTTTTCAGGAAACAAAACGCCATTTCTATTAAAGGGTAGAAAGGCGTTTTCGCATTGAAAAAACTCCTTAAAGTCAAAGGTGTATGCAATCCCTATGGTTGGCCCGAAATACCCATTGCACCAGGTAATCCAATATCGATCTTCTATAAAGGTAACCCGAGGGTCATATTTATAATCAGAGGCTATCATCTCTGTGTTTCCCTCCTGCATTACAATGGGCTCGTGATTAATCTCCCAATCAATTCCATTTTTGCTAAAACCCGCAAAAATATTCATCTGCACCGCTTTATTATCACACCTAAAAACCCCGGCAAAACCATCATCTAGGGGTACAACAGCACTATTAAAGATACTATTCGATGATGGTATTGCATTTCTTGCAATTATCGGATTTTCAGAATATCGCCAAACAACATCTGTACATCCTTTGGGTTGATCCTGCCAGGGAATTTTTGGAGTCATACTTTAATTTTTAAATAGTTTATGAATCACCGTTGTTTCTCTTCCTTCCAATTTTAATAAAAATATTCCTCTGGTTACATTCTGTAGGGAATTGAATTCTACAAAACTCTCATCAGAATGTATATCTTGTTCTGCTACTAATTGCCCGGAGATATTAAATATTTTTGCATTGGTATATCCATGATCATTTGGTAATTGTAATTGTATATGATCTGTAAAAGGATTTGGATATGTCATTATGTTACTCGCCCCAAACGTTACCATCGGTTCATCGTCTATTTCATTTATAATTTTCGCATTAGAAGCTAAAGATGTCATTTTTATTCCTGGGTTTTCATAAATCCTTATGTTCTTAAAAGAGCTATTATTCCCACTACCAGCATCATTATCATTTACTAACACCAGATTCATTGCGCTTCCTGTATACGAACTTCCTACTGGAATTACATAGGTTTTATAATTCGCTGTGCTGTTATAGTTATCATACGTTTGGATACCCCAGTTCTGGGTTCCGTGTACTTTAAAAATCCGATTGCTACTCAATGAATTATCTTCATCGAAACCAATACCATGAATTTCTCCTTCGTTTGTACTTTTGAATTCAAACTCTATTACAGTATTTGCGGTAATTGTATAGGTACTTGTTGAACGTTTCCAGGTATTATTAACCAAACGAGCAGTATCTCCGTTATCTTCAATGAAATAGGTACCATCAGAATCCTGATTCGAATACGATGTTAAACTAACTGTATCAAAGTCAATACAGCCGGCACATCCCCCGGGAGGGTTAGAATCTGGGCCAATAAGTTCGATCTCACATATTTGAGTCATACTTCCTCCTCCTCTGTTCTTTGTTGTATTTACACGGTAATATGAATAATTGGTAGTATTGGTAAAGCTAAATTCCTTTCGTTGAAATCGATTTGACCAGGATTGCCCAGACCAGCTACCCAGGGTAGTCCAATTAGTGCCATTATTGGATCCTTGTATATTGAAGTTTTCGGGATCTCTTCCCGATTCATCATTCGCACTCACCATAGCTAATTTATTTACAATTACCGCTGCTGGTAATCGAATCTGAATCCAGCTTGGATTTGAAGTACTTGGAGTTCCTCCATTATCTAGCCATTTACTCCAATCTGTATTTTGTGTACCATTTGTATATAAGTTATCAAAAGCTCTATTAGCTCCTTCTGTCGAATTAATCTGTGCTCTTGCTGTTATTGTACCTGTCCCTACCGGATCTGTATGATCTACAGAAGTAGCAGTTGAATTACTGGTTGTAAAGCTCCAAACTGAACCTGTAGTTGTTCCTACTGAATTCACTTCATTGATCCTCCAATAGTAGGTAGTATTAGAATTTAATGTTCCGGGAGAAAATGACGTATTTGACTGATTCCCCTGAAAGCTTCCTGATCCTAAAGTAGAACTCGTACCAAAATACACATCATGAGAACTGGCTCCTGATCCGGCAGCCCAACTTAAAGTAATATTTTTACTAACATTTGTTGCTCCACTAGAAGGATTAGGTGAACCTGCAGCCCCCGGAGCGTTACCAGGAGAAAGCGCATTATTGATTGCAGCAGCATAAGCAGCTACAGCCAAACTATCATAAAAATCATCATAGATCCACATAAAACCACCAGTGATGCCACAGTTATTTTGCCAGGTATTCATTCTATTTTCTACAGTAGCAACACTTGATTGCCCCGATCCTCCCCATAAACCGGGATACACAGGAATACCAAAATCCCAGGATGATGAACATGGATTATTTCCGCCACCACCGGCATAACATTGTAAATAATTTCTATCAATATTACCAGGGAATGTTGCATTTACCTGACTTACTAAGGAGCTCCAAAAACTACTATTTGTATAGGGTACTATCGCATTTTTAAATCCAAGTCCGGCCAGCATTTTTGTAAAAGCAACAGCCGAAGGAACATGATAAGTACTCTCATCGTCATTATTAAACGCATCTATTGCCGGAATAGCAGCTTTGAGTGCAGCAAAATTCTCGTAAAGCGTGGTTCCTGGCCCAAATCCTTCTGAATTATAAAAATTTTGTACTGCTGCAAAGGTTCCAGAGCCTGCAGAACTTAGACCAAATTCTACTCTATTAATCGATGTTGGGGCTGTTTTTAGCATTGCTACATCATTAGGGAAATTAGGATATAACTGACCCCCTATATATACTCCATTTTTTACTAATGGAAACTCTCCATTAAATCCTAAATCACCATTTGCTTCGATATGAATTGTCCATACGATTACGGTTGTAAAACCCGAATTACGTAATTCACTGATTGAAATGTTTCTATTATTATAAATCGGGCCTCCGGCATAAATTGCAGATTCCTGCCCCATAAGTTGAGTGCTTACTACCATCAATAATGGCAATAATACATACTGAAAAATGAGTTTGCGTGTTTTCATAATATATTTGATTAATTTATTTTAATTATTACACCATGTTATTCTTTTACCGAACTCATTTAGACTTTTTTGCCTGAAAGCGAAAATATAGGCCTGTCTAACTAATGCCAGGTAGACTTTTGCTACCTAATGAAGCCTTTTTTGAGAAGCATAGCAGCGCTACGGTACGATAAAAAGTCAAAATTAGGAGGCAACCCGCCTGCCGGGTCGGGCAGGAATGCTATGTTTGCAGCCCAGAATAAAAGTCTAAATGAGGTCACCTTCTAAATATCATTATTCTCGTTTCTTATTTCTTTAATTTATTATACCATGTTCGCTTCAAAATCACAGAGGTTACTACCATCAAGATAACCACAACTCCCAAATGATAATACTCTTTAATAAGAAGATATATCGGACTCAAAATAAAGGTCATTTGCCAAATGATACCTATTACACAATTAAATATGTCTTTCCAAAAATCTGTATTTGCCATGAATGTTGGGTCTTCCTTTTTTAATTCATCACAAATGGGTTTCCAAAAGCCCCATGGTTTTGTCGTTTTATAAAAGTTTTTGAGGACTTCCATATCATCTGGTTTCCCCAGATAAACTCCTAACAAACATCCAGTAAAGGAAATAACCAATATTATTGGAAATAAATAAATAGCAGATGTTTCCGGAAAAAACTGAGGTACGATTGAAGCAGCAATAAGGCCTGCCAGCATTCCTCCAAAGTATCCGTAAGAATTAAAACGCCACCAGATCCATTTCAGCATATTTGCTGCCGCGTACCCGCCGTATAATGCAGAGGTTAACCATATCGTAAGCGTATTTATAGAGGAAGCAAAAAAACCAAATAGTAGTCCTATAATTACAATTAATATTGATGACAGGTAACTAAATCTGATATAGGTTTTATTGGAAGCCTCTGGTTTTATATACTTTTTATAAATATCATTCACTATATATGCAGGTGCAGCATTGATAAAGGCTGCAAATGTCCCCATAAATGCAGCTAACAATCCTGCAAGCAATAATCCTTTTAAGCCAATCGGCACAAAACGCTGAATTGCCATTGGTAATATGGTTTCAAAATCCATCCCGGATCCATTTATCTGTAATTCAGGGCCTAAATATACAAGCCCCAAAATTGCAAAACCTGTAATCATTAAGTAGCGCGGTATAGATAGTACTACAATAGTCAATCCACTCATTTTAGAAGCTTCGACTTCATTTTTTGTAGATAATATACGTTGCATATCATAACTTGGGACTGGACCAGCCAAACTAGCAAAAATACCTTTGAAAATCATCATCATAAATAAAAACCCAAAAAGTGAAAAACCATCTTCTTCAATTTTAGCATTAACACTATCTATATAACCGGTCCAATCCAAGTTTAATTCCATACCAAAGAACAACTCTTTCCAGTTTGGGGGGACTGCAGCCGTTATTTGCTCTGAGGTAACCGAATTAAATGCTATGTATCCTATCACAAGGCAAGAAATAGTCATTATGATAAACTGAATTACTTCAGTCCCTACCACACTATACATTCCGCCTTTTAACGTATATAAAGTGGTAATTGCAATAATAATTAGCGCATAGGATTGTTCTGAAGAAATTAAGAATGATCCTATATTAAATGATATATCCCAGGGAAAAAATATGATGGCAAATTTTCCTATCCCTTCAAAAAAATAAGCAATAAAACCTAATGTGCTTATGATCGCAAAGATGGTTACAATAATATGAGATAGCCGTGCTCCCAGATCTTTTCCGAATCGATAGGTTATCCATTGGGCTCCAGTCATCACATTAGATCTTCTTAACCATACCGCCAGAAACATCATGATAAAAACCTGGTTCCATACTGGCCATAACCAAGGTAACCAAGCACTTTTAAGCCCATACACAAACATAGCAGTAACCGCCCACATGGTTCCTGAGATATCAAACATACCAGAAGCATTAGACAAGCCCAGATAATACCATGGGATTTCATTTCCACCAAGAAAATAAGACTTCATATCTTTTGATGCTTTCTTAGAGACATAAAATCCAAAAAGAAGTGTAATAACAATATAACACAGGATTATTACAATATCAACAGTAGCTAGATTCATTCAACACTTATTATTTCTTTACTCCCCAATTTTTATTAGGAGATGCTCCCATTACAAAATGTAATGTTCCTCCTTGTACTATTTCCTGATGTGTAATATATGATCGATTAAATTCTTTTCCATTTAGCACAGCAGACTGGATGTATATATTCTTATCAGAAACCCTTTCTGCTTCTATAATGAAGTTGGTATCATCTGATAATTTTAATATGGCTTTTTCAAAAACCGGGCTTCCTATCTGGTATTCACCGGATGCAGGATTCATAGGATATATGCCTAAAGAACTAAATATATACCATGCAGACATTTGCCCACAATCTTCATTACCGCTTAATCCATTTGGTGTGGTATTGTATTGTGTTTTCAATATTTCACTTACCCAATATTGAGTTTTCCAGGGAGCATTGGCTTTATTAAACATATACGCAATATGATGGCTGGGTTCATTTCCGTGGGCATATTGGCCTATCAAACCTGAAATATCTGCAGAAACATTATCTCCGGTAATCTTTGAATCCTCTGTAAATAATTGTTCGAGTTTGGTTATAAAATTGGTTTCTCCTCCATAAAGTTTAATCAATCCTTCTACATCATGTGGTACAAACCAACTATGCTGCCAGGCATTTCCTTCAGTGTAATCGGCATGCACCCTATGTGCAGAAAATTTAGGATCAAAAGGCTCGTGCCAATTGGTGCCTTTTTTAGATTTTCCTCTCATAAATCCTGTTTCCGAATCAAAAAGATGGGTATATGCCTGGGATCGTTTTAAAAAATAGCTATAATCTTCTTCTTTACCCAGGGCTTTTGCCAGCTGTGCAACACACCAATCATTATAAGCATATTCTAAGGTTATGGTAACAGACTCATCCAATAGATCATAAGGGATATAGCCATATTCTTTATAAAACTTTAATCCCCGTTCATCCTGCATCATGGTATGTTTCATTGCTTCATATGCTCTTTTGATATCAAAACCTCTTATTCCTTTTAAATATGCTTCGGCAATTACAGAAACAGAATGATAACCGGTCATGGTATTTGTTTCATTAGCATATAAAGTCCAGACTGGTAAGACTTTTTTATCTTCATAATATATCAACATAGAATTGATCATATCTGAAACCTTATCAGGTGCTAAAAATAACAATAACGGATGTTCTGCTCTAAATGTATCCCAAAGTGATAGTGTAGAATATGCCGTATATCCTTTTGCAAAAACAATACTGTCATTTTCTTTTCTAAATGCTCCATCTACATCACTAAAAGTTACGGGGGCAATTTGAGAATGATATAGTGCTGTATAGAAAATAGTCTTTAAAGAATCTCTTTTTGTTTCAACTTTTATTTTGGAAAGCACATGCTCCCATGATCTATTTGCTTTTTCTTTTACGCTGTCAAATTCAAATTTATTACGATACTTAGAAATGTTTTCTTTTGCATTATCAATACTTACAGAGGAAATCCCTACTTTTATTTCTAATTGATTTTTGGTTCCTCTATTAAAAAATAGTTGAGTTGAAGCATTTATACCTTTAACAATATCTACCTTCTCTACTTTATTAGCATCTTTATAAAGGTCATATTCATTAATAGATTTTGAAAACTGTAATACAAAAAATACTTTTTGATTTTTGGCCCATCCGGTACTATATCTATACCCAGAAACGGTAAACTTATCTTCGATATGTATTTGGGATTCAGTCGTTTTATCCCAATTTGTAGTATATCCTAAATCTAAAATCAGAGACTGCTCTCCTTCTTCTTCATATGTATATCTGTGAAAAGCAGTTCTAACATCGGCAGTTAATTCGGCTTTGATAGCATAATCTTCTAGAAATACACTATAGTATCCTGGCTTTGCATTTTCTTTAGTATGAGAATATTTAGAAATATATGGTATATCGTTTCTCGTAGTGGCCAGAATTGACAGATCCACTTTTTTATTAATTGGCATCACTCTAATGTCATTAAGATCGCCAATTCCTGTTCCACTAAGGTGCAAATGACTAAAACCAATAGTTATCGAATCAGAATAATGATACCCAGAGCACCAATCCCACCCAGAAATGCCATTATCCGGGCTTACCTGCACCATACCAAATGGCACTGTTGCTCCTGGATAGGTATGACCATGACCACCGGTACCAATAAAAGGATCAACATATTCTACTACATTGGTTTCTGTTATATTAGTGTCATTACTATTTATTTCTTTTTTATTACATGAAAAGACTACAATTGATATAATCCCAAGTAGTTTAGTATTGTAAAATATTTTCATCTATGTATATTTATTATTTTTATGATTGTTATACAGGGAAAACAACAATAGTATAAATATTTACAAATCTTATCTTTAAAAGAATAATTTTAGACCAATAACAAAGCAACTCTGTTAAACGTCTAAAAAAAACGGAGAAAATATGCTACAAAAAATTAGACATATCATAAATATTACTCCGGGTAACAATTATAATATAACATTAAAACACCATGTTATATTCTGGCTTGTATATTTTCTGTTTACTACGTTTAGATGGGGTAGTTACTTTAATGATTATGTATACTCGTTTAAAACCACAGCTCTGGGATTTGTGATACATATGACATTGAGTTATTTTAACATTTATTACTTAATGCCAAAATTTGTTCACAAACGAAAGTATTTTTTGTACATCATTTCGGTTATGATTTCTCTTTTCTTAATGCTTTTGGCTAAATTTTATCTAACCTATTTTATGGTAAGTCATAATGTATGGCCCGAAGGGCCTGAAGTAACAAATAAATTAACGCTGAATTATGCTATAGAAATGATGCTGGGCGAATTATATGTCATGGCATTTGTTGCTGCTATCAAGGTTACTTTGGATTGGTTAAGAGAGCATAAAAAATTAATCGATGTTGAAAAATTACAGCTAGAAACCGAATTGCGGTTCTTGCGCACTCAAATATCCCCTCATTTCTTTTTTAATACATTAAACAACATATATTCACTCTCTGTAGAAAAATCAAATAAAACTCCAAAAACAATATTAAAGTTATCTGAATTAATGAGGTACTTACTTCATGAAACAAATCAAAAAAGACAGAGTCTTACCAAAGAAATTATATGCTTACAAAACTATTTGGATTTAGAACGGATTAGATATGGCGATTTATTAAAGATTAATATAAATATTTCTGGAGAAATTGAAGATAAAGAAATTGCTCCGATGCTTCTGCTCGCTTTTATAGAAAACTCTTTCAAACACGGAGCTAATAAAAATATAGGAGAAGTAGAAATTGATATTGATTTTAATGTAATCGATGAATTTCTTTTCTTTAAAATTTCGAACCCTATTCCTGCTAAAACGAATAATAATGAAATAATATCATATCCCGGGGGCATCGGAATCGGAAATGTAAAAAAAAGATTAGAGCTAGGATATAAACCAGATGAGTATAAACTAACTATTGATGAAAGTAATAATCAATATATTGTTGATTTAAAAATTAAAGTATAATGGATTTAAAATGTGTTATAATAGACGATGAGCCATTAGCCATCAATGTAATAAAAAACTATGTTAGTGAAACAAAGGGATTACACCTTTTAAGTTCATTTAGTAATGCAACCGAAAGTATTGATTATATAAGAAGTCATGAAATAGATCTTCTTTTTTTAGACATTAATATGCCTCTTTTGGATGGGTTAAATCTCTTAAAAAGCATACACAAAAAACCACTTACGATCATTACTACTGCGCATGAAGAATTTGCTGTAGCAAGTTATGAATTAGAAGTAGTGGATTACCTGGTAAAACCAATCTCCTTTCATAGATTTATTATGGCAGTGAATAAGGCTTTCAAAATAAAAGGGTATCAACAAAAAGATGATGTTACCACTCATAATGAAAGAGCATACATATTTTTAAAAATCGATAAAAAAAAGATGAAAAAGATATACTTGGATGAAGTATTATCGGTAGAAAGCCTCGGGGACTATATCAAGATAAATACATTGTCTAATAAATATATTGTACATCAAACGCTTAGTAGTTTTACAGATGAGCTACCTTCTGAGAAATTTATAAGAATCCATAGATCTTATACAATATCTATTGATAAAGTAGAAACAGTTGAAGGAAATAGCATAGAAATAGCAGATATACGATACCCAATCGGACGAAGTTATATGACTGAAGTGAAGCGTATTATCTTTAAAGAAAATGATATAGATCCTTTGTCATAAATTTTTCCATAAGGAAAAAACATTCTTCGACCACCCACTGCTGTTTATGAATATTGAAATATAGAACTCATCATTTTTGATCTATTTTATTCATCATAATCCAACCAAATTAGAGCAGCTGCACCTGCTATTGCTGCATTTTTATCCGCCATTCCTGAAGGTAATACCTTAACTTTAGTTTTATAAACATCTAATAGATTTTCTTCCATATATTTTTTTGCAGGTTCAAAAATCCATTTACCACTGTTTGCAAGCCCACCCATAAGAAAAAAAGCTTCTGGCTGGGTGAACGCTGTAAAATTAGCCAAAGCAAAACCCAATATCTTACCTGTATATTCGAATGCCTTTATGGCAATAGGATCTCCTTCTTCGGCAGCTCGTGTAATTTCTTCACCATGCAAGTCGTTAAATGCAATATTTCTGAATCTGCTATCATCCATATATTTACTCATCATATAGAATATAGTTCTTTTTAAACCCGTAGCAGACACATATGCCTCTAGTCCTCCGCGAACTCCTTGCCCTGTAAGTCTTCCGTCACCAAGTGTAAGATCTATATGACCCAATTCTCCGGCAAACCCATCATATCCATCAATCAATTGACCATTGGCTACAATGCCTCCCCCAAAACCGGTTCCTAGCGTTACCACAATAAAGTCTTTCATTCCTTTTGCATTTCCAAACAACATTTCTCCCAAAGCAGCAACACTGGCATCATTCATGACCTTCATTGGCAGATCTATCCTTTCTTGTAACTTTTTTAATAGTGGTACCGATCCTTTCCATATCAAATTAGTAGCATTTTCGATGGTACCATTACGACTAGAGGCATTGGGGGCACCTATGCCTATCCCCAACAAATTTACTTCAGATGATACTTGTTTTTTTAATTCCAGAACCGTAGCAATTACGGTGTCTAAATATTGTTCAAGATCCGGATACTCTTTAGTACGAAAAAACGATTGCACTATACTATTACCTTGTCGGTCTACCAAACCAATCTTTGTTTTGGTACCTCCAATATCTATACCTGCTACTACATCCATTTATATATTTTTGACAACTTGTTTATTTTTTGAAGCAATAGAATTCATTACACATATCTAATACTGCTTCTTAAAAGTATCAAAAATCCTATTACTATTGTCTTATAAAAAAGATAATTATTTTAGTGATAACCACTAATTATTAAGCATGTAACACATCGATAGATCATAAACATTTTAAATTAAAGAATTAGAGGTAATTACAAATCATTTTGTAACTTTAAGTAAATTAACCAACGGATTTATGTCCTTTACTCTAGAGCAATTCGGAATTTTATCAGAAAAAACATTACTGTTCCTCTTACTATTAAAAAAAGACGGAAAAATAATCACTTTCAATAACAGATGCAAAATATTGTTTCCTTATGATAAGAATGAAGTAACGAGAAAGCATATTACCGACTTTATTATTGATGAAGATGTTGCCGTTTTCAAAGATGCGATAAACAGTCTATCTGATGAAAATCCGATTGTTGATGTGTCCTTTAGTTTTCCTACCAAAAAAAATGGGTTATTAGCCTTAAAATTTGATTTAACCCTGCACAATGGTTTGATATATGCAGTTGGAATAGACACCACAGAAGAGTATAAAGAGCATAGGGCTCTAATGACTATTTCAAAACTCACTAAAACCGGGGCTTGGTATTTCGCCCCTAAAAACAACGAAATGTATTGGTCTAAAGGTTGTTATTTAATTAAAGATTTAGATCCCAAAGTACCAATAACCAGAGAAAAAGGAGCCAGTTTTTATCCTGAAGAATCCAGGAACAGAGTAGAGAGCTATCTGGATAACCTGATTAAGAACAAAAAGCCTTATGAGTATACCGAAAAAATTATCACAGAAAAGGGAAATGAAAAATGGATAAAGGTTGTTGCCCACCCAGTGATTTACAAAAACGAAGTGGTATATGTGAATGGTACCATAGCAGACGTTACCGATCGCCATATTTATATTGAAAAACTAAAGCACAACGAAGAAACTAAACATCTTGCCTTAAAAGGAATACGATCTGGTCTATTTGATCATTTAGTAGAAAAAAATGTAGTTTTTTATAGTGTTGATTTTAAAAAGATGCTGGGATTGCCTCTGGATCAGGATTTTGTTCCTGAAGAAGAATTTAGAAAAATGATACATCCCGATGATGTTGATGAAGCTTTGAAAAGGCATCTCACCAATCTGAAAAAAGATGAAAATCATTATTACAACCATTATAGATTAAAGCACCTCAATGGAGCATATCGCCATTATGAAGTACATGGTTTTAGAAGAAAAGACCAAGACGGAAATACAACACGTATGGTGGGTAATTTGATTGATGTGCAGCAAAGAAAATTAAACGAAAGAACTATTGCAGAGAGCAAAAACAGGCTGCAAGCGATGGTAAATAATGGTTTTGCATATACCGTTCTGCTCAATACTCAAGGTGAAATCCTAATGACCGATGAGAAGTCTTTAAAAATTATAAAAAGAGACTTTGGTGTAGACCCTACAAAGGTTACTTGTCGTTTCATTGATGTAATGCCGCTTAATTTCAAAAATACGTTTGCACATGAGTTTAATGAAGCCCTAAAAGGAAATATAGTTAAGAAGGAAATTGAACGTATCACTCATAAGGGAAATTTACAATGGCTAGAATCCAAATACACCCCCATTTATGGTCAGGAGCAGAAAGTAAACTCTGTCCTTATTAGTTTTCATGATATTACCGAACAGAAATTAGCAGAAATAGCCATAAAAGAATCTCATATTAAAGAACAGGAACTTAATAGCCTGAAATCAAATATATTGTCAAATTTTAGCCATGAAATAAGAACACCTCTCAATGGTATAATGACTGTAAGTAAACTTTTATTAGGTGAAAAAGATCCTGAAGAAAGAAAAAAACTTCTGGACTACCTAGAAGAAAGTAAAGACAGGCTTCTTGAAACTATTAATAACTTATCCAATTTTAGTGAAATAGAAGCGATAAAAAATAATCTGAATTTAAAAGAAGTCGACCTCAATTATACAGTAGAGACATCTTTTAGAGAATATAAACACATGGCAGATGCAAAAAATCTTTTGTATCGACTAGAATTAGATCAAACCTGTCCCCAGGTATGTATTGATGAAGATTTGTTTAGGGCCGCTATAAACAACATTGTTCATAATGCAATTAAATACACCAATAAAGGAAGCATAATTATTAAAGTTCATTCTAAAAGTTCAAAAAATAATGTTTATATTTCAGTCGCGGATACCGGTATTGGAATTGACAAAAGAAATGTTAAAAAAATATTTGATCCATTTATGCAAGAAAGTATTGGTATAAGTCGTAAATATGAGGGTACTGGTATTGGATTAAGTCTATCAAAACGATATATTGAAATACTGGATGGAAAAATAAAGGTGGAAAGTAAAATTGGTATGGGAACCGAATTTAACATCATAATTCCAAGAAGCCTATGAATGTTCTTTACGTAGAAGACAATAGAATTAATGCAATGGTAATGGATAAAATGTTATCCAAAAACGATTCTAAGGTTATCATTGCTGAAAATGGTTCACAAGCTCTTAAGGTTGTGAAAGAGAAAAATCTGGATTTAATCCTTGTGGATATAAATCTGGGATTAAATCAAATGGATGGTTGTGAACTGCTTAAAAGGTTAAGAAAGCTGGATATCCTTAAAAATATCCCCGTGTTTGCAGTTACTGCTTATGCTATGCCGGGAGACAAACAGCGTTTTATAAGCATTGGTTTTGACAACTACTTCTCTAAACCTGTCGACTTTGATCAACTTCTGTCTGTTATCTCAAAAATAGGTGCTGGTAGTGATAAAAAACAAATGATCTAGAATCCAAATACTATCTTACCTGGGTAAACCTTATCCCAAGTTGTTTTTCAATCTCCCTAATCGTCTGTATTTCTGATTTGGTGATCAATGCCAGTGATAATCCTGTATTTCCTGCTCTGGCTGTTCTACCGCTTCGATGCGTATAGTATTCAATCTGATCCGGCAGTTGGTAATGAATCACAAAAGCCAGATTTGCCACATCTATACCCCGTGCAGCAACATCTGTAGACACCAATAGTTGTAAGGTCTTTTTCCTGAAGGCCCTCATTACCTTATCCCTGTCTTTTTGAGTCATTTCTCCTTCCAACAGCCCTGCCTCATAATTTTTTGCTTTTAGTTGTTTGTATAGTGTTCGGGCCGCAACTTTGGTTCTCGTGAAGATAATACCGCGATTTTCCTTCTGTGTCTTAAGAAAATAAGTGAGTATATCGAGTTTACCAGCTTCATCGCCAACAACAAATTGATGATCAATACCTTTATTTACAGCATCATTCTGGTCTATGGATATACGCACCGCATTTTTATCAACATAAGTATTTATTATATCACTTAATGTAGAAGGCATGGTAGCCGAAAACAGCCATATGTTTCTGTGTCCTTTTGTTTTGCTCAAAATAGCCGTAAGTTCTTTTTTGAACCCCATACTCAGCATTTCATCTGCCTCATCCATTACTATTGTTCTAACCTTAGAGATATCAACTACCTTTTTCTCCATCAAATCAATAAGTCTTCCGGGGGTTGCTACAATAATATGGGTAGGCCTTTTTAATCTTGAAATTTGCTTTTCGATTTTTTCTCCTCCATAGACCGATTCTGTAAAAACCTTATCAGAATACTTTGTGAATTTAAAAAGTTGTTTTGCAATTTGCTGACCAAGCTCTCTTGTAGGTGCCAAAATTAAGGCTTGTACATGGTTCTTTTCAGAATCAATTTGTGTTAACAAAGGTATCCCAAACGCAGCCGTTTTTCCAGTTCCGGTTTGAGCTTTGCCAATAAAATCTGTATGATGATTAATTAAAATCGGAATCGCCTGTTCCTGGATTGCTGTAGGCGTGATAATACCCATTTCCTTAAGACCTTGATTAAGGTTCTTAGGTACTCCTAATTCTAAAAATGTCATAATAATCCCGATTTAAGTCGCAAAAATAATCCAATAAATCTTCATTATAGGCTTAATCAGGAAATAAATATGCTTAACAGGTAATACTCATAAAATAACCAAAAAACTGTTTCTTTAACGTCAGACCTTTTTTATGGAAATGAGATTTATCCATACAAAACCCTCCAGAACAGTTAAAATCTGCTCCTTCATCAGATGATATAATATCCAACAGTGAGATTTCCTCAAGGTGGATATGATGTTCTTCGTCATGGTTATGGTCATGGTTAAATTCTTCCAAATAATATTTGTGAGAAAAAACGTTCATTTTTAGTTGATCCAAATCTGAACTATCAAAAGTAGTTTTTATCAAAAATGAATATACTGGAAACTCTGTTGAATTTGTAACTAACTGTTGACTATGCATAGTAGCAGTTGACACTATAGATAGAAAAAGAAACAAAGATTTAATATGTAGTAGTTTAGTCATAGGGGTATGTTTTTAAAGTAGTAGTTATTAATTTACATATCAAAGAAATCTATTTAATAACAAAAAATGGATTTTTACTCTTTAATTCTCTAAATAACATCGCCAAAATACAAATAAAATCGACAAAATGCAAATTAACGAGGTTTTTAACAATCTTTGATTATAAAATTTTTATGCCAGCCTTGTAAAGAGACTATAGTAGTTAAATATACTCAAAACAGCGTTAGATCATTAGAAAAATGATCCGGTAAGCCTAATTCAGTTCCCAAATTCATATTCAGCTCTTGAATAAAATATCGAGACAATAAAGGAGATTCTTTTTCAATATTTTGATGCACAAAAAAATGTATATGATTAATACCCAGGCTTTTCCATTTCTTTAATCTTTTTACCCAATCATTCAACCTTGTATAATCTGTTTGGTGATTAGCCCCTACATATCTAATGAAAGCCTCATTATTAGTTAACCGCATATGCAGCAAGTCTCGTCTGCCAGCTGTATCTGTAATAATATTTGTAATATTATTTTCCTCTAGCAAATAATATAATTCATCAGCAACAGTTTGGTCATTAAACCAATCTGTATGTCTAAATTCTACTGCCAGGCGTATCTCTTTCGGCCATTTCTCTATAAACTTTACTACCCTGTCAAAATTCTTTGGTCCAAAATTACCATGCAATTGCAAAAATATAGTACCTAGTTTTTCCTTCAGATGAATTACATGAGACAAGTACTCATCTACATAGGGTTGTACATCGTCATTCAATCGCTTTAGATGAGAAATATTTTGCACCAGTTTTGGAAAAAACTTGAATCCCGACGGAGTTTTATCATACCACTTTTTAAATTGATCTTCAGGAAATATCCTGTAAAAAGTTGCATTAAGCTCAATACTATTAAACTGTTTTGAGTAATACTCGAGCTCATCCTTGGTACCTCTTGGGTAGAAACCTTTTAAATCTTGCTTATTCCATTTGGCACATCCAACATATACCGATAAATTTCCTGTATTCGTTTTCCTTAAAACCTCAGAAGTATCTTTATGATCTTCAGGTAAAATGAAATCAATTTCATCTGGATTTTCTACTTTGCCAAACTGCATATATTTTCAAAAAAGATTAATGTAAAAGTGTAACAAAAATAGGATTTGATTGACTAATTCTATTAAAACATCATAAAAAATTATAAAAATGAACGCTTTAAAACCTATTTTGGCAGCTTTTGTATTAGCTATTTCTACCTCTTTTTATGCACAAACTGCAGATGAGATTATTAATAATTACTTTGAAAATACCGGAGGAAAAGAAAACTGGGAAAAACTAGAAGGAATTGAAATGAAAGGTGTTATGAAATTTCAAAATATGGAAATTCCTTTCGAACAAATAATGATGAAAGATGGCCGCCAGGCAACTACTATCGAGCTACAAGGCAATAGAATGATCTGGGAAGCATATGACGGAGAAACTTCCTGGACGAGAAATCAAATGACAATGGAAGCCGAAAAAAACGATAATGAAGCTACCGAAAATAAGAAGAAGCAAATAAAAGATTGGCCTTCACCATTTTTAAATTATAAAGATAAAGGATATAGCATAGAGCTTGTTGGTAATGAAACCGTAGATGGTACCGATACTTTTAAATTAAAGGTAATCAAAGATCCTATACTGGTAAACGGACAATCACAACCTAACATTTCACATTACTATTTTGATACCGAAAATTTTGTACCCATCATTGTGGAAGAAGATGTTCAGGAAGGCCCTATGAAAGGTCAGAAATTGAAAATGTCTATAAGCGACTATCAGGAAGTAGAAGGATTGTACTTCCCTTTTTCACAAAGCAGCGAATTCCAAAGTATCGATTTTAAAGAATTTAAGCTAAATCCGGAAGTAGAAGAAACTTTATTTGCTTTCCCTGAAGGAAAATAAACACAAATCATAATCCTCAAATAGAATTTGGGGATTATTTATTTTATTCTTATTAAATAACCCGTAATTATGAACATAAAATTTATAGTTGCAAGCTTGGCTATACTCTTCTCTCTAAACTTGCATGCACAAGAAGTCGTTCTTAAAGGAAAAGAACTATTTGGAAACCTCAAAGCCCGACAAATAGGGCCTGCCCTTATGAGTGGTCGAATTATCGACCTGGAAAATCATCCAACCAATGATCGTATACTATATGTTGGCACTGCCGGTGGTGGTGTATGGAAATCTTCAAATGGTGGAGCAAGTTTTGCCCCTGTATTTGATGAGTATGCACAATCCATCGGAGTCGTTACATTAGACCCCAATGATCCTGATAATACTGTTTGGGTAGGAACCGGAGAGATATGGACCAGAAATAGTGTTTCTATTGGTGATGGTTTATACAAATCAACAGATGGAGGTGCCAACTGGAAAAAAATGGGGTTCGAAAATTCTGAACGAATCAGCAGCATACAAATCAATCCCAAAAACTCAAATGAAATATATGTAGGTGTTATGGGGGCTTTATGGGGGGATAGTGAAGATAGAGGTGTATACAAAACAATTGATGGTGGAAAAACCTGGAATAAAATATTTTATATCAACGAAAAAACCGGTGCCAATGATATTATAATGGATCCAACCAATCCCAATACCCTATATGTTGCGATGTGGGAATTTAGAAGAACCGCATGGGGCTTTAATTCTGGTGGACCCAATAGTGCATTATATAAATCTACCGATGCCGGAAAAACCTGGAATAAAATCCACAATGGTTTCCCGAAAGGGGACTTGGGCAGATTTGCCATAGCAATTGCGCCTTCGAATCCAAAAATAGTATATGCTGTAGTTGAAAGCAAAGAAGACAAAGGATTATATCGTTCTGATGATGCAGGTAGTAATTGGAAATTACTGAATGGTGATTTTGGCCTTGTGGTTAGACCTTTCTACTTTTCAAGAATTGTAGTAGACCCAAAAAATCCGGATATTTTGGTTAAAGGAGGATTGTTTGGGTCTATCTCAAGAGATGGAGGAAAAACATTCAAAGACTTAGGGAGTATGCATGCAGATATACACGACATAGTTTTCGACATCAATAATTCAGACAGAATGTATGTAGGAACAGATGGCGGAGTGTATCGCAGCTGGGATGGTGGATCTACAATGGATATGGTAGATAATTTACCCGTTTCTCAGTTTTACCATATCAGTGTGGATAACCAAGAGCCATACAATATTTACGGCGGCCTGCAAGACAATGGTTCCTGGTGGGGGCCGTCTTCTTCTCCCGGAGGAATAGAAGCTCGTGACTGGAATCGTGTAGGGTATGGTGATGGGTTCAGGGTATTAAAACATCCTACAAAGAATATCATCTATTCAGAGATGCAAGGAGCACAATATGTCTGGAGATATGATGTAGATAAAAATTACACCAAAAATATTCAACCTTTACCCATTAAAGGAGAAGCTGATTTGCGTTTTAACTGGAATGCTCCTATGGCGGTGAGCAGTCACCAACCAGATCGATTTTATATGGGTAGTCAGTTTCTGCATGTGAGCGAAGATATGGGAGATAACTGGAAAAAAATATCCCCAGATCTTACCACCAATGATCCCGCAAAACAAGATAAAGAATCAGGAGGTATTTCTACAGACAAATCAGGTGCAGAAACACATACAACTATCTTTACTATTGCCGAATCTCCTATTGATCAAAAAGTAATTTGGGTGGGCACTGATGATGGTAATGTACAAGTAACACGAGATGGTGGAGCAACCTGGATAAATACCGTAGCCAATATTCAGGGACTCCCAAAAAACACCTGGGTATACCACATCGAGGCAAGTGTTCATAATAAAGGTACTGCATATGCTGTTTTTGATGGTCATGCATCGGGAGATATGAAACCCTATGTGTATAAAACTTCAGATTTCGGAAAAACATGGCAATCTCTTGTAACAGATGATATTATAGGATTTGCAAGAAACATCCAGGAGGATTATGTACATGAGGATTTATTATATCTGGGTACCGAGTTTGGATTGTTTATTACGATCGACGGTGGAAAGAACTGGTCTCGTTTTACCAATAATATGCCTGCAACTGCAGTTCATTTTATTGATTTGCAGAAAAAAACAAATGATTTGGTATTAGGAACTCATGGCCGGGGCATTATCATTATAGATAATATTTCTCCGTTGCGACAGATAAATCAGGAAGTTCTCACCAAAGATGTGCACTTTTTTGACACAAAACCTTCAATAATTAAAGAAGAAGGTGGTTTTGGCGGCGGAAGTACAGAACTTCAGTTTACCGGAGATAATCCCAGTGCTGATGCAAAAATTATTTATTATTTAAAAAAGAGACATACTTTCGGAAAAATGACACTCTCTATTCAAGATCAGGAGGGTAACACAATAGTAAGTCTTGTGCCTGGCAAGGCAAAAGGAATTAATATCGTAGATTGGAATTTTAGGAGAAAAGGACCAAAAGTAGCCGCAGGAAAAACATTCACCTTTGGTGGTTTTACTGCTCCAAGAGTTCCTGCCGGAACCTATAAGGTTGTGCTTACCAAAAGTAAAAAACAATATGAAAGCACTATAACACTAGAAAATGACCCTGCTTCTTTGATAACCAATGAAGAGCGTATTGCCCAGCAAAAGGTGACATCACAGTTATTTAATGACATGGAAGACCTGGCGTATTTGGTCTACAAAATCGATCAGAATATTAACAAAGCCACAGCACTTTCAAAAAAAGATCCAGCTTCAAAAAAAGTGACTTCTGCCGTTATTAAAGAATTAAACACCTTAAAAGAAACACTGGTAGTAACTACAGGAGATAACTATGTGGATGAGGCAGAGCCACAATTGAGAGAAAAAATCTCTAAATTATATGGAGAAGTAGCAGATCAATTTGAAAAACCTTCATTTTCCCAATTAGAGAATATGGAAGTATTAGGAAGCAGATTGAAAGAAGCCATGTCTTCCTACGAAAAAATAAACAACAAGCAGATCTCAAAAATGAATACATATCTGGAAAAAACAGATGGTGTACTTGCCGAAATTTTAGATAAAGAAAAATTTCTAAGTAAATAACATAAAAAAACTCTTTTCAAATCCTGATTAAAGCCTTCAAAATGAAGGCTTTTCTCTTATGAATAAATTATTGCTTGCTTAATAGAAAGGAAAAATGGAAAGAGTATTTTTATGTTTATAAGTCGTTTAAAACTCTATCAGTCACCTTAAGTTTTGAATTTAACTATTACTTATTTTTAGTAAACCTTCTTTATTATGGAAAACAGGGAAACAAATTTATTGGCAATACGTCCACAAATATTAAATGCAAGGGTTTCTAAAAACATGTCTGATGATGAGCAATTTCAGAACAAAACGATGAGGCCTATTATAAAGCTACAGGGGGATTTACTTATTGAAGTGTTCAAAAATTATATCAAAAAAAGAAAAAACACTTTCTATGAGTTACCCCTCGAAAAACGTATGGATTTTATTGAAAATGCCATTCAGAAAGACATGAAATTCAGGAATAGTCTTAAAGGGATGATTATTGGGCAGTTTACCGTTGAAGAATACCTCATGTATAACAAAAACTCATCGGCCTTAAACAAACGCATGATGAATATTGTAAAAGAACGTTTGCAGGACAATGTACAATTACTGGAATATCAAGTAGCCTAATCCTACCGAATTCAGTTAATTGAAAACTAAATTGAATATTTTTTTTGTCTTGGTTTATATTTAATATGCCGAGTTATGCTTTAAATATCCCAGCACATTATTCTCTATGCGTTGTGTAATATCAGAAACATCTCCTTTTTCAAAAGAGGTGCCGGTGATATTTTCATAAAGCTCGATATACCGTTCAGAGACAGAGTAGATATATTCATCTGTCATCTCGGGGATTTGTTGCCCTTCTTTCCCTTGAAAACCATTACTTATTAACCACTGTCTCACGAATTCTTTAGACAATTGCTTTTGCGATGCTCCCTTTTGCTGCCGTTCTTCATATCCTTCAGCATAAAAATAACGGGAAGAATCGGGTGTATGAATTTCGTCTATTAAAACGATCTTACCTTCTTTGGTTTTGCCAAACTCATATTTAGTGTCTACTAAAATTAATCCTCGTTCTGCAGCAATCTCAGTTCCTTTTTCAAAAAGCTTGCGTGTATACTCTTCCAGAACTATATAATCTTCTTCAGAAACGATTCCTTTAGACAATATTTCCTCCCGGGAGATATCTTCATCATGCGCTCCATTATCAGCTTTGGTAGATGGTGTAATAATAGGCTCTGGAAACCGATCATTTTCTTTCATTCCCTCGGGCATAACCACACCGCACAATGTTCGTCTGCCTGCTCTGTATTCTCGAGCCGCATGGCCAGACAGATATCCTCTAATCACCATTTCTACCTTAAAAGGTTTACAAAGATACCCCACAGCCACATTGGGGTCTGGGGTTGCAATCAACCAATTGGGCACCAGATCTTCAGTCGCTTTCATCATTTTGGTGGCAATCTGATTCAGGATCTGCCCTTTAAAAGGAATTCCTCTTGGCATCACCACATCAAATGCCGATAAACGATCTGTAGCGATCATAACCAGTAATTCATCATCGATATTATACACCTCTCTTACTTTGCCTTTGTATACCGATTTTTGGCCAGGAAAGTTATAGTTTGTATCTATAATTGTATTCATTACTTAGTTTGTGAGTATTTGAGTATTTGAGTTCTTGAGTATGTTTTATATAATAACTCCCACCACTCACAGCGAAGCGTTCTCACAAACTCACAAACTAAACTACCCATTTCTATTTTCAATTTCTTTGTAAGCTGCAATTACTTTTTTCACCAATTTATGCCGTATCACATCTTTGTCGTCCAGATAGATCATCCCAATTCCCTGAATATTTTTTAATACCAGCAAGGCTTCTTTAAGGCCAGAAGTAACTCTTCGTGGTAAATCAATTTGACCAGGATCTCCGGTAATAATAAACTTTGCACTCTTACCCATACGTGTCAGGAACATTTTCATTTGTGCATGTGTGGTATTTTGAGCCTCATCGAGGATAACAAAGGCATTATCCAATGTTCTACCACGCATAAATGCCATTGGTGCAATTTGAATAATTCCTTTTTCAATAAAACTTTCCAGTTTTTCACTTGGGATCATATCCCGTAAGGCATCATATAACGGTTGCATATACGGGTCTAGTTTTTCCTTAAGATCCCCCGGCAAGAACCCAAGGTTTTCTCCTGCTTCAACCGCTGGACGAGTAAGAATAATGCGCCTCACCTGTTTTTCTTTCAATGCTTTTACCGCCAGTGCCACTCCGGTATACGTTTTTCCGGTCCCGGCAGGGCCAATGGCAAAAACCATATCATTTTTATTTGAAGATTCTACCAATTTACGTTGATTGGCAGTCTGCGCTTTGATTAACTTACCTCCTACCCCATGCACCAAGGTTTCTCCGCTCACGGCAGATGTTTCATAATCGGCCTTACTTTCACTGGTAAGTACGCGCTCAATTACATTTTCATCCAGCTTGTTGTAGGTGGCAAAATGTTCGAGAAGCATATTGAGACGTATATCAAACTCTTCGAGCATGTCTTCATCACCATATACTTTCATTTTACTGCCTCTCGCTACAATTTTTAACTTGGGGAAGTATTTTTTTAATAACTGAATATTGCTATTCTGAAGTCCGAAAAACTCTCTCGGATTAATCTCTGTAAGTTCAATAATAAGTTCGTTCAAAAGCTATACGAATTTTAGTATGATTTTTTTTAAGGATTGACTAAGTTTGCTATCCCAATAGTACCAGCTATCGGGATTGGGATTTTTTTAAGTCTTTTGTCGGGAAAACAAAAAAAGAATTTAAAAACAGATCTTAACAATGTTATGGTCATAAAAACGGTTTTATCATCATTTTGTAGCCCAAAGAAAAACTTTGAGTAACTTCAAAGCAAATTTACGTTTTTTTAAGTGCTTACAACTAAAAGATATTAACAAATCTTATACATGCCAATTATCACATTAACTACAGATTTTGGAATCAAAGATCATTTTGTATCTGCGGTTAAAGGGGCAATATACAATGAGCTGCCAGAAGCAAAGGTTGTTGATATATCACATGAAATTTCACCTTTTCATATTACCGAAGCGGCCTACATCATACAAAATGCTTATAAAAGCTTTCCGAAAGGCAGTATACACATTATTGGAATCGATAGCGAACTTAACCCCGAGAATAAACATATCGCAGTAAAACTAGACGATCACTATTTTATTTGTGCCAACAATGGATTGATCTGTTTAATTGCATCAGAATTTAATCCCGAAAAAATTGTTGAAATAAACATTCACGATGCTATTGTATCAAATTTCCCGGTACTCGATGTATTTGTTGCTGTTGCCTGTCATATCGCCCGTGGAGGGAAACTCGAAGTCATCGGCAAAACAATCCCAGAAATTAAAACCATCAAAGGGGTGACCCCGATCGTAAACCTTGGGGATAAACAAATTGTAGGAAGTATTATTTATATAGACAACTACGGAAATCTGGTAACCAATATCACCCGTAAACTTTTTGAAGAGATAGGAAAAGGAAGAAAATTTAAAATCACTGCCCGCACGGCAGTGTTTGAAAATGTATATCAACGTTATAGCGATGCCATAAATTTTGAAATTGAAAAGAGTAAACGTGAAGAAGACGGTAAAAAATTGGCCATTTTTAATTCCTCAGGATATTTAGAATTGGCAATTTATAAAAGTAATCCAAAAACTGTAGGAGGAGCATCCAGTCTTTTTGGATTACACTATCGGGATACGGTGAGCATTAGTTTTAAATAACCCCCCAACAGATCACTGATAATGCAACTTGTAGTATCGGGCACTTCGAGAAGGGGATTGCAATAAAAAATTAAGCATCTGGATACTTTGCCAAAGAATTTCTTGTAAAAAATGGTGTGTCTAATGCTCTAAAAAGAGCATTGCAATGAAACCTTGAGTATCTCACCTGCCGGAAAGAAAATTGCAACAAAACCTTGAGTATCTCACCTGCCGGAAAGAAAATT
>CANMDW010000009.1 GCA_947496705.1 uncultured Aquimarina sp.
ATTCATAATTGAGTTTTTTAAGGAAAACTAGGTTGGATTTGAAGATGGGATGACGATCAATATGGGACAGATTTTAAGTATTCTCTCTATTATTGTTGGATTGATTTTAATATTGAAGAATAAAATGCCAAAGTTCAGTATATCGAACACGAGCCGAGGCTGATAAAAGAATAAAACTTCTGTATGTAAACAAGTTTCTAGATAAAGAAATAAAAATTTATTTATTCTTGTTTGGTTTAAAATATATTTTTACAACGCTTTAAAAAAGCAGATAGAAACAAAAGTTCTTATCAAATAAGTTACCTAATCGGTTACCAAGTGTAATTAATAAAATGTAACTTTTTGACTATTAAAAACATAAAGGGAACGGCAGGCTTCCTGCCACCCCGACGAACCTAGAAATAGGTCACAACAAAACACTGTTAATCGTATGATTATCAGTGTTTTTTGTTTTTACACATTTTTTTTGATATCAAATAATACCAATTAAAACCAATAAAAAGGTGTGCAATTAGGTGTGCAATGTTTCACTGAAATTGTACTAACTTTATGGAGCTTTGAGGCATGATTTGACTTTCGTCCTTACAAATTATTGTTGAACCAAAGTCATTAAGAATGAAATCAAAAAACACCTTCACCCTTATTTTCTTTACAAGAAAGTCAAGAAGTAATCCCGAACAACTTTCCATCTATGTACGCATTACCGTAGCGGGCAAACGAGCGGAAATCAGTTTAAAAAGAAATGTCCATGTAGCCCAATGGGACAGTACCAAAACCAAAGGAAAGGGCAATACGGAAAAGATAAGGATTCTGAACGCCTATCTGGACCAAGTATATACCAAACTACTCCAATGCCACAAGCAACTATTAGAAGAGGACAAAATAATAAGTTCAGACGCTATTAAATCGAGATACCTGGGAGAAGATAATAAGAGTAAAACCTTAATAGAACTGATTGTCTATCACAATGAAAATATGGTTCATGTACTAAAAGCAGGAACCATGAAGAATTATTACACTACAGAAAAGTACTTAGAACGATTTTTACATAAAAAAAGAAGAGTAAAAGACATCTATTTAAAACAATTGAATTTTAGATTTATCATAGACTTTGAGTACTATCTAAGAAACTATAAAAACAAAAAAAAGCAACTGGTATTAAACAACAACGGGGTGATGAAACACATGGAACGTTTCAAAAAAATGGTAAACCTCGCTGTAAAATTAGAATGGATTACTAAAAATCCATTTACCCATTTTCAATTAAAATATGACAAATACAATAGACAATACCTAACCGAGAGAGAACTTAAATTATTAGAAAACACAGAATTTAAAGCAGAACGCCTAGATAAAATAAAAGACTGCTTTCTATTTGCTTGTTATACTGGTCTGGCTTATATAGATACCAAAGAGCTTACAAAAGAACACATTGTTAGGGGTATAGATAACAATTACTGGATATATACCAAGAGAAAAAAAAACAGATGAACTAGTGAAGATCCCTATATTACCTAAAGCATGGGCTATAATGGAAAAATACAAAACCATAAAAGAAGTAGACTTCACCACCAACATATTACCGATAAGTTCTAACCAAAAGACAAATGCTTACTTAAAAGAAATAGCAAAAACCTGTGGCATAAATAAAAGTATCACCTTTCATGTAGCCAGACATACTTTTGCAACAACGGTAATGCTGTCCAATGGAGTGCCCATAGAAACGGTATCCAAGCTTTTGGGACATACCAAGCTATCCACTACACAGATATATGCTAGAGTGGTCGAGAGCAAGATAAGTGAAGACATAAGCAACTTGTTGGAGCGATTTAAAGAGAAAGAGAATTCAGTAGCAAGTATGTGCTAAATAAAGCTGTTGCATTGTTGAATCATAAAAAAACTTTGCGTGACGCTCAATCGTCGCTTAATCTATCATTTTATTATTAGTGGAAAACCCGCGCATCGGCAACCTCTTTTTCCACTAATAATAAAACGTTTTATAAAAGTTGATGTAGCATTTAGAATTTTTGGATTCCTAAAATAATATTTGACTATAACGTTATTTCAGTACGGGATATTTTTACTAATTTCTACCCCAGCAAATAAGAAAATTCTTTTTTTTAAACATTAATATCAGGCTATTAGGTAAAAATAAGTATTATGTCTTATTGATTTAAAAAACTTTTTTACTTCAGTTCTTTGCTGTGCATTGTTATTTATTCAGTACAGTTTTTATTTTATCTAAGTCGACCTGTGGATTTCCGATAAATAATACTTCGTTTTCATTGTTCAATATCACTAATCTTGGAAAAGTATCTTTTCTATTGAAAACTTTAAGGAGCTTTTCCGTTGAATAGCCGTGTGTCCAATTCATTTGTTTTTTTTCGATCATTTTTTTAAGCTTATTGATGTTTCTGTCATAAGCATTAATTGAAAAAATTGATAACTTATCTTCATAGGCTTGCTTTAATTCTTTAATTTTTTCATTTGCTAGTAAGCAAGGAACACACCAAGTCCCCCAAAATTCAACTATTGTGTATTTTTTTTGTTTCGTTATATCATAAAGTTTAATAAGGTCGTTTTTAAAAACATCCCGAAAGGCATAATTGTCTATTCGTTTACCAATTTTTATTGGTTTTTCCGAGAGTCCTATATTCTGTTTAATTGGGAGGTACTTTGTTTTGATGTCAATTTTCAGATGCTTTTCTAAGATATTTTTGAAATTTGGGTTCTCAATTTTTCTAATTGATTCAGCTTCAAAATCAATATTCCTATCACCATTTATATGCTTAGTTCTCTTTAGTACTAAAAAGCCATTAATAATTAAGTCTGTGTATTCTAACTGAGCATTATCTAATCTTTTTTTAGAAATCCATATTTTATTCCAGCCGTTTTTGGATTCCGAAACCCATGCTTCACATTTTCCTTTTAGTATTGTTTTGTCTTCGTCCGGAATTCGTTTATAGTTTTTGAGGTTACGATATTTTGCAGTTATATAAGGATTATTCCACTTAATTTTTTTTCCAGAGTTTAAATCAAGTCTATCGTTTTTCTCTTTATTTCTAATGAACATTCTTTCTGAAGGGTTATCTTTTTTTGGAAATTCTTCAATTATAATAGAATCATTTTTAATCAGAACAATTTGCTTTTCCGGGGTTAAAAACCTCTCTTTTATTTCATCATTCCAATTTCCATAATGTTTGGTGGAATTTAAACTGTCTTTTTGGTTGTTAAAATAGACATTACCTCTGAATTCAATTTCGAAAGCAGAATTGCTTTGAGGATAAACAAAATAGTTTAATAGAATTACAATTGTAATTAACTTGTTTTTCATAAGTTTTTATAATAATAAACGACATTTATTATAAGAATAGTATGTAGATGATAGAGGCTGATTTTACGACGAAAATAGGACGCAAGCAAATCTGTACGAACTTATGATTGAGAAATAAACTTACGCATTATTTTTACCCATTTTAAGTAAACAATCATCAGTATTTTACTGAACCTTAACCCTATCAGATTTTTTAAGATTGGATAAAACCTCTGTATAAATACCATCAGATATTCCAATTTCAATTTTCACTTCAGTTACATTGTCTTCAATGTCTACCAATTCGACATAAGATTTTCTATTCTTGTAAATAATATTTTTTTCTTTTATTGTTAGTGCATGTTCTTTACTTAGCAAAGTGAATTCTGCTAAACCAGTAAACCCAGGCTTCAAACCATGTAAGGTGCTTAAAACATCGGCATTCGCTAAATAATAAAAACTCCCATCTTCTTTTATTAAAGGTTTTAACTCTTTAATTTTCGCTTTAACTACTTTATTATTTAAAGCCTTAATAGCTATTTCAAATGTGTCACCTACTTTTACATTTGATATATCTGTCTCGGTTACTTCAAACTCATAGATAAAACTGTTAGTACTAACAATTGTAGCTATGGTATTTCCATCATTGAAAGTGTTACGTTCAGTGACGTTAACACCTTTTTTTACTAGCACATTTAGAATTTCACCATTAATAGTACTTAATCTATCTTTTTATTATTAGTGGAAAACCCGCCCATCGGCAACCTCTTTTTCCACCAATAATAAAACGTTTTATAAGTTGATGTAACATACTTTTGTTTGGATTAATACTATTTGTGTAAAACGGGTAGTATTGACCACTTATCCCAAAAGAAATAGGGGAAATGAGTCTAATTACAAATCATCACAATCTCCATTACAGGGCAGTGCGTTTTCCAAATCCCCTTCCGTAAATGTATAGGTGTACCAGAAATGCCTATCGGATATTATATTATCCTTATAATTTGAGATAAGGACAGATTTTTCGTTCTCGTGTACGACATATAGTTCATCGCTTAGGATTATGATGCTATAGGGAGCAATATTACCTTCCAAGACCCCCTGACAACAGTTTTCTGGTGTCGGGTTTTTAGGAGCACCAGAAATCTCATATGAAAATGTCGAACTCTGTGCTTTCGGATTCAATTTTACATCTATTGAATCCCCTATTGCGGGTTCTCGAATGCTAAAACGTATCGTGTTGTTAGCTTGGTTCACATAAACAAAGTCCACGGTCATCTTATACTCTATTTGGTCATTATTGCCACATGAGGTAAATAAGAGACCTGCTATCATACTAATTCCAATGATTAAAAAGCGCATCCAAATGTTTTTTGTTCCATTGTCGTATTTTCTTTTAACATTGTCTGCCCGTCATTACAGATGACCTTTAACTTCCACTTTGGCTGTATTGCCGTAACTGAGCACGTTCTCCATATTTTTCCTTTATGGAAATAGCATCTGCCAGCCCTCTTAGATAATAGGTGAAACCGCCTTCCCAAATGGTTTTTTTGTCCAACTCTACAAATTCAGGAATGTTCCTTATTTGAAATTTGGCCGATTCAACATCACCCAGAATTAAAAGGACCGTTGCCAAATTGGCATTGAGTGCGTTTTGTATGGTAGAATTGGTGGTTCTTGTTAATTTATCAGTATAGTAGTCCCTTGCATATTCCAAATCAGGTTTTATCTGTTCCATGGTTCTTCTTTTCTTTTTGCTCAAAGCTGAAAGGGAGTTAATGGCCGTTCTAGCTGTAATGTTAACTTCATTTAATGTCTCATGTCCTTTGTTTTTCACACTGAAAATACCTGTATACGCATCAATGTGCTGAGGCAAATATTGATTTTTAATAATGCTACCGGCTTCTTCCATAAAAAACTCTAAAATGTCAGCTTCAAATCGTTTAATGCGTTTTTCCAATAGCTTTTTACGTTTTTCGGGCTTTTTGGTCATTTTTAATTTCAATTTAAATGTAGGGTTGACCACCAAATGTTTAAGCTTAAAATGTGTGGTAGGACCATCCGGATCATCAATGTAAAACTTGATTTCCCTGTCAAGGAGCATTTCTCCATGTGCGGTACTCACAGTAAGCCTAGCAGTCACATCAACTTCACCTAAGGTACTTTCAGGGTTGGAATAGTCTACTTCGGTCTGTATATTTTCTACGCTAAATTGATTTGTACTTAGTTTAACTGTAAAATCTGATGGAGAGCTGCGAACGAAGGGATGTTCGTTTAAGTCCAAATATTTGTTGGTCCATTCCTTAATGGTATCCCTTACGGCTTCATCATAAAGCTTTCTGCGTTTAAGCACGTCTGGTTCCCTGATTGCTGATGTCCAGTTTATTTCGTCCCAATAATCCATGGGATCCAACTTGGTATCCACGATCACTTTATAGGTTTTTAAATCATCGTTCAACGGGTTCTCAGGATTTATTTCATAAGACCAGGCAACAGGGTCTTTTTTAATCTTGATTTTTTTTTGCGCCAAGCAAATCATGGGAATACTGACAAGTAGCACTAGTAGCATTGATTTTTTCATAATTTTTAAAATTTTATAGCTTGAGATTAAATGTTTAAATTAGATTATTATAGTGATATACCATATAAATGATTTTTGTTAAGCGTAAATTCTGAGATTAAAGATTTATTCTTTACGTAAATTGTCCTAAAAAAAGTGTTAAGACCTATTAAAAATGGGATGTAAAAAGAGATTGTTGGGATATTGAAAAACTAAAAATGGAAAATTTCTAAATAAGAGTTACATAAAGAATATCTAGGGAACAACGTCGAAAAATCCCAATTACCACTTTGAAGTTGTTATTGTTCCAAAATCATTTTTTTTAGCATCAAAACAGACCATTTGAAAACAAATACCGTTTTTCTTTCGATGGTGAATACGCTATATTTATAAGGCTGATATAAGCACATTTTAAATACGGTCAATCCCTTTTTGATTTGACTTTCCAGATAGACCGTACACATCAATATATAAGATAGGGCGGAATGTAAATTCCTAAAAAAGCATCTGACTTTTTAGTCAGGTGGCTCGGAATTTTGACCAGCGGGAAAAATGGAAGAGCAAGAGGGTAACGTGCTAGCGCAGCGTTACGTTTTCCATTTACTCCGTAAAACCCCTGTTTATAGGTGGTTTGAGCGATTTGTGAAAAACTGGTAAAACAGTGGTTTACAGTAAAAACCGTCGAAAGCCCTGTAAATAGGCAATTTTTTACAGTAAAAAAGAAGAATATGAGCAAAAAATATCAGTTTTCAGCCATCAGCATCAAAATAGAGGTGGCACAACGTTTTCGGAAATTTTCCAAGAATGTGTCCAGTTCCCATACCCAAACCTTGATTGTCATGTTGGACTTTTTTGAGATTCATCAGCTATCTTCATTGGATTCCATAGACGGTAGTTTGAGCGCCATTGAAATTAGAATCAAAAGAAGGATCAGCAATGCCATAGCCATCATAAAGGATATAGAAAAGAGCCAGACCCTGCCCACAATGGCCATGTTGTAATTCCTATTTCAAGAGCAATTTGAACCCAAAGAAGGGTGCAGTGATTTTGAGGGTGATTTTGATTTTATAGAGAAGAAATTTCCCAATGGAAAACCAGAAAAAGAATGGATTGAAGAGACTACCGTTCCCAGAATTAGCTATGACCGATTAGAGGATAAAATGGATTTGCTCAAAAAGGATTTTGGTTATGTGTTGGATAATCTCAAGCTTGTAAAAAGTGGTTTTGGCAAGGACTACCTAAAGCTGGAACTACCCATGGAAGCATTGGAAAAATATAGGATAACCATAAGAAATCATTAGAAGACAGATCCTCCTTTTGTTTTTTTATATCCCAGAAACACCCTCTAATGTCCCTTTTTTAAAGGGTTCCAGCACTTATTTTTGAATGATTTATGAATATAGTTCTTCTTTACACAAGAACTAGCAATAAACTTTACAAATATAACTGATTGTTGTGGTCAATTATAACTAACGAAGAACTTTATTGACCTAAAAATAATTAACTCTATGATAAAGGTGAAAAAAATAAAATCAGCTTGCCAAATTCGTAAAATAAGTCTCAATTGAAATCAACAAGGTTTTTTACCTTTTCATCAGGGACTAAAAAGTAAAAAAAACAAAGTTCCGTATAGCTTTCTAAATTAGATATATAAAAGGATAAAAGTTCTGCATATAAACAGGTTGGTAACAGGCATGATTGGGAATAACGTACATTTTTAATTAATTATAAAAAACAATAATGAAAAAAGCATTTATTTTACCATTGATTATTTCAGGGATTTTATTTTCATGTTCAGAAGAAAATCCTATTGAAAATGAGGCTAAGCCAGAAGCATGTTTTAGTTGGACAACAGAAACAAATATTGTAGGTTCTGAAATTCTTTTTTCAAACTGTTCCAAAAATTCAACTTACTACTCTTGGACATTTGGTGATGGAGAGACTTCAACACAAAGTGAACCATCTCATGTTTTTAAGAAACAGGGAACATACGAAATCAAACTGCTTGCAGGCGAAGATAAGAATCAAGATGGAATTCTTGACATTCTCGATGATGCTGATAGCCTGAAAAAGACAATAACTATCGACCCAAATCATTTAGCTGCTGAGTTGTCAATATTAACAACTAGTAATTGGTCAATTGATAATCCAGTTTATGCACCAGTGCCTAACGCTGTTATTTCATTTTATAAAGAATATCCCACATCCTTTGAGTTAGGAGAACCAGATTATACGTTGACAAGTGACAATGAGGGAAAACTTAACATTTATGACGAGGATGTTGATGCAGTTTGTTTTGTTGTCGAAAATAATGGTGAAAGTAACATTGTTGATGGGTATTTAATTGGCGGAGTGTTTGAATCTCAAGAAGAAATTGACAATTGGGCATATATTGAAAATGCTATTATTGGTAGTTATAAATATCTTGATTTAAATGGAGATGGCATAGTTAATAGTGATGACAAAGCACCTTGCCAGTCAATTTCTATTTCCTTAGAAGAAACATATACAGAGAGTGTATATTTGGGTAAATAAATGCCAGTTGCCAACAATGTATCAAAATAGGCGAAGTAGCAGTAAATTCAAGGGCTGTATCCCGCTTCGAAATTGTAACGGTTTGATAAGTTTGAAGCCCGCAATTGCCTACTTTGCATATACTCATCGTTAGGCACAATTTAAAAAACAATCGTCAATGAAAATTCACATAGTCTTTCTACTATCAATCTCCATGCTTTTTTGCAATGCGCAAAATGAAACCGATTATCTAATGAAAAACGAAATTGAAAATGACCTAAAATTTCTTGGTGATATTCTTCAAAACCAATCCTCATATCAAGGATTAAACGGATTTGATTACCGAAAGGATTTTGAAAAATATCTAGAGCAAACAGGCGGAACAAAAATCGCTAAATCCGATTTTGGGTTGTTCTTATCCAAAACTATCGGAAAAATTGGAGATAGACATTCTTACATAAAAGGGTATGATTTACCAGGAACACTTTATTTTCCATTATCATTCGCACCATTTAGGGATAAGGTTTTAGTACTCGAATATGACAAGGTGAACAAAAAATACGCTTTTTGGAATTCAGAATTTCCTTATTTAAAAGCGATAAATCACCTGCCGATAGAAAAGATTTTACCAAAAATTCTTCCTAATGAACAACTTGCTCCAAAAAGCTCATATTCCCTTCGTGCAGTTAGAGACTTGAGAGATATAGAGACCGTTTTTAGTATTCTAAGTATTGACTTGCCTAATCCGCTCGCCATAACGCTCACAAATGAAAACGGAATTGAGAAAGCAGTCAATATTAAATTAGTACCAGATGATAACAAGGCATACTTATGGGATGAGCGATTTCATAAGAAGAATTTCTTTTTACAAAAAGAACAGTCAAATGATATAGAAATTATCCAGCGGTTTTTTACGACAAAAGATAACGTCGGCTATATTCAAATTGTCGATATGTTGAGTAAAGATGATAGCCCTACATTTTTTGAGTTTCTTAATGATTTTATGACAAAAGTAAAAGAAGCTGATGCCTTAATTATAGATGTAAGAGACAATGGTGGCGGAACTCGTGATTTAATTCAAGAGTTAGCCGGGTATTTTGTTCATCCAGATTCCGTGTATGTTGTTAACGTCACAAGACAACGTGGTAAACTACCCTTAAATGATGAATTAAAGAAAGATTTGCACAATCGATACTTATTTTCAAAAGACGAGTTGGACATTCGAGAACAAAGTGCAGTCGATAAATTTATGACTTCTTTTGAACCAATGTATAACTTGGATAACGATAAATTCAGTGAATATCATTACTATATTTTCAATGGTCAGAAAATCTCAAAAGACAAATACCATTACAACAAGCCTATTTATATCTTGACCAATGAAAGAAGTTTTAGTGCTGCTTCTATTCTCGTTTCTACATTTAAAGGATTGCCGAACATAAAAATTGTTGGCGTGAACACTGACGGTTCAAGTGGAAATAGTAGACGATTTGAATTGCCAAATTCAGGATTACGCGGAAAAATAAGTACAATGGTTTCTTTTCAAAAAAATGGTAAAATATTAGATGGAATTGGCACCGAACCCGACATTAAAATAGAAAGAAATTTAAACCAGATATTCTTGAAAGAAGATTATCAACTTAATAGACTATTGGAAATAATAGGAACCGAATAAAGACCGTGCCTAACAAAGTAAGTATTTACTTGTTCTTGCTTACTTCTATTTGTTTCTGGGTTTTTTTACATTTCTGGAAGTGAGTTTAAAACATTATGACCTGATGAAATTGAAAGTTAGATATGATGGGAAATCAATTGGAATACCGAGTAAGCTTTTACATAGCTAATCTCAACCGATATAATCAAGCGCTATTTAATTTTACGGTAACAGTAGGAAAGAAAGCTAGAATTCTTTCTACTTTTATATTAAGTAGCAGAGCTTTGTGCAATTTGCTACAATAAACCATTTGTATCATAATTGTTCTTATGCTGAATAAAGTTCATTAATATTTATATAATTTGTACCTTTATGATATCAAAGAAGAGCAAATTATATTTTCAAAGTTCTTTTTATGGTTTTAGTGTACAATTAGGTGTGCATATTTAAAAATATTGAAATAAAATACTGAATAACAGTGTGATATAAAAAGGTAGTTAAGTCTGCCACCCCGACTTCAACATTTTGATCCTGATAATTCATTGATTATCAGGATTTTGTATTTTTAAATGTTTTTGAAAACACCTTTTTTTATGTTAAAACACTGTATTAAGGTCAACAATTCGGGTAACTAATTAATTCAACATTCCTTACTTATTGAAAACCAGTCTACTTAGCAAAAGGTTGGTCGGGGAAACAGGATTAGAACTAAAAGAATAGAATCTCTACAGCTAAAGCATAAGTTTAATTTGTTTCAACTTTCGGTGACATTCATACATATATCAAAAGGTTCCTTAAAAAGTCAATTAACGAAACTATTAAAAGAGACCATGAACGGGACACTCTGAGCAAAAGTTCTCAGCTTCAGGAAATCTGTCCTTTTTAACGGTCCATATATAACACCCCTTCAATTTCTACTACCATCACATCCAAAGGCGGTATTTTGATATCACCGCATAGAAACCATCTTCAAAAGTGTAACATTTTTGAGATTTGTTTATCCTTAAAAGAAAACATACCAATGCCAAAACCAATACTTCTCACCATTTCCCTGTTTCTGATGCTAAGCTGCGCTAAAAAAAAGGAAAATCAAAAATTTCCAAATCAAGTCCATAATGATGCATTTGAAAAGCTTTCCAGCAACATTCCCAAATGGATGGAAACTCATAATGTTCCAAGCATTTCGTTTTCGGTAATCGAAGAAGGCAAGCTGGTGTGGTCGGAAGTTTTTGGCCTTCAAGATGAAAATACCAAGGCAAACGACAGTACACTTTACCTGAGTGCTTCCATAGCCAAACCATTGACCGCGGAAATTTTCCTGCACCTTGCATCGATGGGAAAGGTTTCCCTCGACGAACCCATGGCCAACCATTGGCTTGACCCCGATATTGCCGGAGATCCTCGTGCCCAACAGCTTACTCCGCGCCATGTGCTGACGCACCAGACCGGATTCAAGAATTGGCGCAGAATGACCGATGGAGTATTGTGTTTTGAGCGTGCACCAGGAGTTGAAATGGGCTATTCAGGGGAAGGGCTTCAATATTTGGTACGATTCATCGAAAAAAAACTTGGTCGCCCCTTCAACGATATCGCTAATGAGGTGCTATTCGAACCTGAGAATATGGAAAACTCAGCATTACAAGACCAAGATTGGTACAAAGGGCGTTTGGCATGGCCTTATTTTCCAAAAGGCCAATGGATGGAGCCCTTTCCTGTGGAAAAAGCATTTGGGGCTGGTGGTCTACGTACGACCACGGCAGATTATGCCAGGTTCATATTGAGTATTATGAATGACGAAAAAGTCAGTGCCGATTTGAGGAAAGAACAATTCCAAATTTCCCTGAACCAGTATCAAAGGTGCATTCAATCCGCCACAGTTCCCGAAGCGTGCCCCAAACAACTTGGATTCGGGCTTGGCTGGTATGTTTATGCATTTGATGATGAAAAAATAATTGGACATACAGGGGCCAACATGGGGGAACGGACCTTGGCCGTATTCAGCCCTTCAAAAAAATCGGGATTGGTAGCGATGTCCAATGGTTCGAATGGAAACCATGTCATTTATAAAATTGCTGAAGCGGTTGGGGTGCACCAAGGCTTCATCGATATTGAAAAACCAAAAGGAAAAGAGCAATCCGAAAAATGAACAACATGGATATGAAAAAACTACTTACAATCTGTTTGATGGGAATATTGACCTTGTCGGCTTCTGATGCCCAAGAACTTGATAAAATAGTGTACATGGACTTGGCACACGGACAACGGATGTGGAACGACCATAAGCATCCCGTTCCGGCTATCAACAAGATGGGTGAGAACTACATGGGGAAGCACTTTAAGAAAGTAAAAGATCATTTCGATTTTAATAGCGATCACACACTTTATGGTTTCAAACATACTGCAGTAGTGAACTGGTATGAAAAAGAGAAAAATATCCAGAAAATGTGCCAACACTCTAGTATGTTAATGACTGAGCGTTATTTAAAATCCTTAGGCTTATTGGATGATAAAGATGCTGTTTCTGAGTTGCCTGAGATTTGATTGGCTTACTTTGGTAGTTTGAATCCTCGGATAAAACATATATACTTACCCCATAAAAATGGCCTCTTGGCATGACTGAATAGTGAAGTTGCCACATTTGTTTCGGCATTATATTTATAATTTAACCATAAATAAAAAAAGAAAACATAGTCAGTTTCCTGAAAAATAGATGTTTTCTGTGTTATTAATTAAATAAAGATTTAGCCTCTTCATAAATTCTATCAAAGTTCTGTTGTAAATCACCCTTAGTATAATCCCTGGTTTGTTTGGGTAGTCTTTTTTCAATCTTAGGCAATTTAAACCGTACTTTTCTATCCTTGCCATCGGCAAAGGTGATAAACTCACCTTCTTTTAATCTAAAAAACACATCAGCCCTTACCTTAGAAATTTCACGTTCAGCTGTTGTAATTCGGGTATCAAAATTAAGACTATGACCACGGTTGATGCTCGTCGTTTCTTTTTTTACAATTTCAAAAAAACGCTCATAATATTTGGCGGTATCAGGGTCGTTCACCTTTCCAAAAAACTGATAAGATAGGTTGCTTAAAATGGCTTTACTCGCCTTATCTCCATACATCATATCATTCTGAATTTTGTCCTGCATCACATAAATAGTTGCTATATCATAACTACGTAATGTTGCTGGAATTCTGTGCATATTTAATAATCTTATGGTTGGCGTTTCTTCCATTAGCAAGAATGAGGGTTTAGAATTTCGCACACTCATTTGCTTGGTAATCGTATGGGTAATAGTTGCTTTTTCTGCAGCCTTGGAAACAATTGCTTCTACACTTTTTTCTGAATATTTTCTACCATCAGAGGATTCAAAGAGATACTCCTTCGATTTCCATTACTTATAGTATATCCTTACTTTTAATACAGTTTCTGAGAGTAATGAATACCGATCTTTGTTATTCTTAGCTTTTATAATATGAATCAACATGCGTTTACTATCGATATCCTCTAGTGTTAAGTCAAACCTTAAACTTGCTTAATGATAAATTTATCCCGAAAAAAATGACCTTTCAAGAGTTTTTAGAAAAACATTATTCCACCCCTGACATATAGCTGTCACAAAGAGAGTTTATTTTTACTTAAAATTTAAAAGATATGAATATAATTTTAGGTGCATCTGGGCAAGTCGGTTCTAATATTGTTAAAGAGTTAACAAATAAAAATTCACCAGTCAGAGCAGTTGTAAGAAACCAAAATTTTGATTTCGATAACAATGTAGAAGTTAGAACAGCAAATTTTTTTAATCAAGTAGCACTAACGGAAGCTTTAGAAAGAGGTACTACAATTTTTATCTTAACACCAGAAAACCCTTCTTCCAATGACATTATTGGAGAAACAAAGCAAATAATTGACAATTATAAACAAGCTATTAGAGCTACTGGAATTAAAAAAATTGTTGGTTTATCTTGTGTTGGTGCTCATATCAAGGATAAAACAGGAAACATTTTAATGTCCAGAATGCTGGAAAATGGATTTGACGACTTAGATATTGAGAAAATATTTATTCGTCCATCGTATTATTTTAGCAATTGGTTAAACTTTTTGGGAGTTGCTGAGCAACAAGGTATTTTACCTACATTTTTTCCAGAGAACCTACAAATAGATATGAATTCACCAATTGATGTCGCTAAATTTGTTGCAGAAACAATAATTACTAATTATCAATCTAAGAAAAAAAAGATATTTGAACTAGTAGGTACAAAAAAGTATAGTTCTCAAGATGTAGCTGTAACTTTTTCAAAGCTACTTAACAAAAATATTGAAGCTCAATCTATTCCAAAAGAAAAATGGAAAGAAACGCTACTATCTGTAGGTTTTACCGAAAACACAACAGCAAACCTCATAGATATGACGCAAGCTGTTATCGACAACATCGTATTCCCTGAAAATAAGAAACAAACCATTGAATTGTCAACAACTTTATATGAATATATGAAAGAACAGCTGAAAAGATTGAAGAAATTACCACAAACTCCTGATGTATAAACCCCCCCGCTAGTGCCAGTTTGTAACTGGTACCGTCAAAGGTTTGTTGCAACGGCTCAAGAGGTTACTTCAAAGAATCCCGACATTTCTGCAAGCGGTATACAGGTTATGCAAGGCCCCCGCTAGTGCCAGTTTGTAACTGGTACCGTCAAAGGTTTGTTGCAACGGCTCAAGTACTTCACAAAATCCCGACATTTCTGCAAGCGGTATACAGGTTATGGAAGGCACCTTGATGTTCGGCATAAAAGACAATTAGCATGCCAATGCCATTATGGTTCTAGGGATTCTTTTTATGGCCACGCCGTTTTTGACAGTTACCTTTCATGTCAGGAAGATTTTAAGGAGCTTTGTATCCAATCACCCTTTTCTAAAATCCAACCTGCGTAGGATACGTTTTATCGGGATTGTATTGATGCTATATCCAGTCGTAGCGTCTATTTTTGGATAAACCACTATAGACTAAAGTACCATAGGTTTTTAAATCTGACTAAAGTCAACTGTACTAGATCACTCAAGGATAAAAGAATCATTGTCATTATCAGGTTTTTATTAATGTATCCTTTTTAAAAAAATCTGGTCTATAATAGTAAAATCATTTATCATGAAAACAAAAAAATGGATACTCATTCTATGGAAAACATTTTATGTCTTGCCCTTTTTATCTTTTTCACAGAATATAGAGGAGTATACAAAAGTTATCAATGAAAAAGGAAAAGAGCCAATAGAATTTGTATTGAATACAATAGAGAAATATGATCTCATTATTTTTGATGATGCATTACACCCGGCCGTTGAACCCTTTGAATTTTATCAAGAATTATTAAGTGCCAAAGAAAACAAAATAATGTATGTATTCATTGAAGTTTTTCAAATTAATATTCAGCACTATATAGATGCTTATTTTGAAAGTAATACTAAGGATAAAAACCTTTTAAAAAAGGTGTTTCAAGATGATTTTAGTGGTTATGGGTTGCGATATGAAACCTATTTAAATCTTCTATCAAGAATCTGGGATATTAATCACCTTAGAAATGATTCAAAAAAAATAAAAGTAATAGCCGTTGATCAACCTATATACTGGGAAAGTATTCATACTCGACGAGATTATGATACATTTTTGGAATCTCTTATAGGAAGGGATTATTTTATGTATAAGACTATTCTAAAGAAGATGAGTTCTTTTGAAAAAAGAAAAAAAGGAATATTCTTAACAAATACAAGACATGCTTATAAACATATTAAGAATTCTAACGGAGAATTGTATTGGAATTGTGGAACATTTTTTAATAAATGGCACAATGAAAAAACGTATTCTATAAGAATTCATAATGCAACATTATCGATAGAAAATAAAACTGATACTCAAAATAAAAACATATCAGCTCAGGGTTTAGAAAAATACACATATAGTTGGAGTAAAATGGAAAATGGGTATTGGGATGAAGCTTTTAAACTAAATAAAAACAAACCGGTAGCATTTTCTTTAAAAGATAATGTATTTGGAAAAGCAAAATACATTGGAAATCATATGACTAATGTTGAAAAAAACCAAACAATGTATGATGCATATGATGCTCTTATTTTTTTAGCCCCATTAGATAACTTGCATTTTTCCGCAAAAATGAATTTCTTATATACCAATGAATTTAAAAAGGAATTAAAAAGGCGTATAAAAATTTTAAATGAGGATGGTATTGATTCATTTTTGAAAAAGAATCAGATGCACTCAATTGACAAATTCATTGAACAATTAGATCATTATGAACCTAAAAGCAAGAACACATTTGTAGTGAATTGAATTGTTAAAACCCTTTTTTATCAATAGCACTTTTGGGCAATACATTAAATTGTTCTTCTGTAATCCCATCCTTGATCTGTTCTGGTAATGGTTGTATTTTTTCAAGAATGTACCAAGCATCCTGCAATGGGCTCGTGATAGCCCCATGTATATCCTTGATGCCGTTGTATCGCAGGATTATCGGGATATGCCTTTTTTGCCCAATATTTTAAGTCCTTCAGATAGAGACAGAAAAAAGAGATGGTAAACAAGTTTGAACCTTACAGGGAACATTTGAAACCGCTGTGGAACAATTGACGACGCTGTGGAACAATTGACGACGCTGCGGAACAATTGACGACGCTGCGGAACAATTGACGACGCTGTGGAACAATTGACGACGCTGCGGAACAATTGACGACGCTGCGGAACAATCGATGCCGCTGCGGAACATTTGACGACGCTGCGGAACAATTGACGACGCTGCGGAACAATTGACGACACTGCGGAACATTTGAAGTTTCTGGGAAAGATCTAAATTCTGTAAAGAAATCCTCATCTCTTCTGTCTTAGACAGATTAGAAAGAAAAGATGAGGGAAAACTTCTTATTGTGTGATGTACTGCTAGATACACAATGATTGTCTACTTTTAAATCTTTATAGTATGAATATCAAATACTTGTCAAATGATGCCAAATTCTAAATTTCAATGGTATTTGAGTATCCTATGTATATATTTATAAATGAGTTCAATATATATAAACGAATAAAAACACTGTTATGTTTATCTAATTGTTGAACATTAAAAGGAGCATTACATATATTTCAAGACAAGTGAATTAAGACCTGATTTTCGTCTAGTTTGTGAATGGACTTGGCTATATTTAACCAATCGAAAGGTTGAGAATGAATATGCTGAAATTTATGAAATAGAATCTTCTAAAGTTGAATTTGGTTACTTTCTTGCTTATTTTCTAGCAAAAGAGACCAAAGCCAAAATTGCGTTCGACAATAAGTTTGAGAACACTATAGATTTGAGTGAATTACCGGAAAAAATTACGAAGTATCATATAAAAGAATCGTTAAAGAGAATAGAAAATAGTATTTGGAGAAAAGCAATGCTTGAGAAACCTTATCCAAATCTATAAACGTTTTACAACATCGTATATAAAATCAGAACAATTTAGTGCCAAACCCAAAGGTTCTTGTATACCTGCAGGCAGGTAGGCAGGGATTAATCGATTGGTATAGGTGTATTTTCCCTGCTCCGATTCATATATTTGGCGTTGTGCCTCATTAAAAGAAAAACAGATGAGAATATTTAAAAAAGTATTGAAAATTTTACTAATAACTCTGATCGTACTCACCACTTTTACAGGGATTATATACTATAAATCTGTAAACTACACTACCTATTCCCTCAAGCCAGATAAGTCCAAATTTGAAAAGATGGTTTCTAAAGAAGACTTTGACAAATTGGCAAAAGAGCTTGTAGCACAAATGAGTTTAGAGGAAAAAATTGACCAGATGTATGGAGAAAAGATGCTGCACTCTGTACCTAAATTTTTAATTAATGCAATTGCAAAAAGGCGATTTGCCCATATATATGCTGGAAGAAATGAACGTTTAAATATACCACCCTGGGTACTTTCAGACGGCCCAAGAGGAGCGCGAGTTATGGATAAGAAAATAAATACTGTAACAACTTTTCCAGTAGCAATGGCTCGAGGGGCAAGCTGGGATGTAGATTTAGAAAGAAAGGTAAATGAAATTATTGCTATTGAGATGAGAGCCAATGGAGCTAATTATGCTGCTACGCCCTGTGTCAATCTATTAAGACATCCCGGCTGGGGACGGGCACAAGAGACCTATGGTGAAGACCCCTGGGTGTTAGGAAAAATGGGAGTAGCTGCAGTCAAAGCCATTCAAAGTCATAATGTGATGGCCTGCCCAAAGCATTTTGCTTTAAACAGTATTGAAAATTCAAGATGGGTCATCAATGTTGATGTAGATGATAGAACGTTGAGAGAAGTATACCTTCCACATTTCAAAAAAATAGTACAAGAAAGTAAAACAGCCTCCTTGATGAGCGCTTATAATTTTGTTCGGGGCGATCAATGTGGTGCCAACAAAGAACTTTTAACAGATATTCTTCGAGACGAATGGGGCTTTGAAGGATTTGTTAGCACAGATTGGGTCTATGGTATTTATGATGGTGTTGAAGCAGTGAAAGCTGGTTTGGATGTAGAAATGCCATGGCAAGATGAATATAATTATGATACCATTGATGAAGCTATAAAGTCTGGTGAGATTTCAGAAAAGGATATTGACGAAATCGTAATACGGATTTTGCGTACGAGATTGGCATACGCTTTTGCCGAAGATAAAATGGAATACAATCAAGACTTAATTGCAAAACCATCACATATTGATTTGGCAAGAGAAGTAGCCGAAAAAAGTATGGTTCTACTAAAAAATCAGAATGTGCTTCCATTTAAAAAGTCTCGAAATAAAAAAATTGCGGTAATTGGTCGTCTCGCAGATTTGCCAAATACGGGCGACCAGGGAAGTAGTAATTCGACCCCTCCTTATGTGATTACTCCATACCAAGGAATAAAATCCTTGAATAAAACTTTGGGTAATGAGGTAATTTTAAATGATGGTTCAGATATAGAGCAAGCGAAGAAAATAGCGCAAGAAGTTGATGAAGTTGTTTTGGTAGTTGGGTACACCCATGAGGACGAAGGAGAATATATTATACTATCAAGGGATAAAATGATGGAATCTGCAAAGGCCAAAAAATTAGTTGGAGAAAAAGGAATGGGAGGAGACCGTACCTCGCTTAAACTTCTTCCTGAGGATGAAATACTAATTAAATCTTTGACACCGCTAAATAAAAACACAGTAGTAACCTATGTTGGAGGGAGTGCAATTGATATGAGTAATTGGCAAGATGAAGTCCCTGCAATTTTATTTTCATGGTATGCTGGCATGGAAGGTGGTAATGCTTTGGCAAATATCCTTTATGGAAATGTAAACCCAAGCGGGAAGTTGCCATTTAGTATAGCCGTAAATGAAGAGGATTATCCTTACTTCAATCCATACATTGATAATATCACTTACGAATACTATCACGGGTACACTTTATTTGACAAGAAAAATAAGCCTGTGGCTTATCCTTTTGGTTTTGGTTTAAGCTATACCACTTTCGATTATTCTGATCTATCGATAGTTAATCCTGAATTAACAGCTAAAGATTCAATTCAAGTGAAGGTTGATATAAAAAATACAGGTTTAATGGCAGGAGAAGAAGTAACCCAGTTATACATTGGATTTAAGAACTCTAATATAGACAGGCCAGTCAAGTTGTTGAGAGGATTTGATAAAATATATCTAACTCCAAATGAAGAAAAGACAGTCGAATTCTCTCTTCCCGCAGAAGAATTGAGTTTTTATAATCCAGACACACGTCAATGGGAAATAGAAAAAATGGACTATGAGATATATCTGGGAAGCTCCTCAAGAAAAGAGGATTTATTAACAGATACGTTCAAAGTCCGTTAATCAAAAAGTGATAATAACGAGACACAACATCTAAAGCAAAGATGTGTGAAATTAATAGTCGGATTATGCCTAATCAAAACTTTGTACATTTACTAAAACTAATAACGGGCCGATAAGTTAGAGCTCCGAAAACGGCTACTAATCTTACGATTGTAGATCGAATTGGGAAAATGAAAAAGTCAGGTAGAAAAAGTACCTTTTGGATTACCCTATTTTTTATAGAGCTGTTCTTGGTGTACTATCTCGTGATACGATTACTGTTTTGAATTCGTTTTAAAAAAAAAATTAATTCTTATGAAAAAATCACTATTAATCGGAACATTGTTCCTACTGGCACTTCCCGAATTGTTAGGGCAAGAGTCTGTTCTACAGGGTACCTATCAACATCAAAAAAAAAAAGAGATAGATATCATCTACGATTTCCACGAAGACCGTTTTACCTATATCGAATCGGGGGATATGGGCGTTTTCCAAGGAGCGGGTAGCTTCAAAATGAACGAGCGCTTATTGATCTTAGTGTTTCATAAAACAGACTCAACCCGGAATCAAAGAAAGGACTATTACCAAATCCAACAAAAGACAGATACCTTAATGGTGGAACGCATCAACAAAAAGGAGTTTTCTGTTCAAAGGCCTTTAACCAACGGAAGGGTGTATAAAGAACGGTATCGCAAAGTAAAAAAACAGTATAGAGGTTTATAAAAACACCAAACCTAAGAATGATATAGTATAAACATAGCAGAGAATATTATAACCAAAACGGCACAAAAAGCAGGCATCTATAAAAGGGTTACTCCACATATGATGCGTCACTTGTTTGCAACACATCTTTTAGAAAATGGAACAGATTTACGTTATATACAAGTTTTATTAGGACATAGCTCTGGTAAAACAACAGAAATTTATACACAGGTCGCAGCAAATAATTTGAGATCTATCAAAAATCCCCTAGATTTGTGAATGACATAAGAGAAATATACCCAATTGGGTAGATCCAATCGGTTGTGCGTCATACCGAAATCACTCAAATGAAAATTAAATTTGTTATCATATTATTTTTAGCCTTAATAGGATTTTCTTTCCAAACAATTAAAAAGGAAACGAATTCCAATCATAAAATAAAGATTGAATGGACTGAAAATATGGAAGGTGACTTTTCTTTTAAAAAAAAGTGGAGTTACCCAGAATTTGTATATAAAAACATGTTTGGACAATTAAGTTGTGATGGAGATTGTCCGAATGAAATTGACAAAATGAAAGATGAATCTGGAAAAATTTATAAAGATTCATTACAAGCATTCTATAAAATTATTGATACTACACACATAGCCCATTCTCTAAAATCTGAAAATAGAATGTATGAATATTCAGGAACTGATTTTATTGAATTTAAAAAAATGAAGAGTGGAAAAATAAAAGGAAAATCGTTAGTCAATGTTTCCACTCACAGTAGTCTAATTATAGAAATACATAATGATTCTTGCTCTGCTTGGGTAGATTTCAACAGTATCAGAGATTTAGGAAAAAATATTTTTTATTTAGAAAGTGGGACTATTAAAATTGACCACATATTCTTTGAGAAAGGAATTATGAAAGCCGTATTTGATTTTAAATTTAAAAACACTTTAGAGTCTGACAAAGAACTATTTTGGAAAGGACAAATTTATAGCAAAATAGAAGTAGAATAAAAAGAACGCACACACACAAGGTATAAAAATAATAAGAGTTAAGTGCCAGACCATAAATTAGTACATTTTACCTTACTATTTTTATACTAACCGGTTAGCTGCAAGCTGTAAAAGAAAACGAAAATGGAGAATAAAATAAAACATATAAATCCAGATGGACTAATTAAAAACCCTGCATTTTCTCAAATAATTACGACACAAGGAAATGGAAAGACAATTTATATAGGCGGACAAAATGCCGTAAACCAAAATGGAGAGATTATCGGGAAAGGTGATATTTTATTACAAACCGAACAGGTAATGAAAAACCTTGAAATTGCCCTGAATTCTTGTGGTGCAGATTTTCAGAATTTGGCAAAAATGAATATCCATCTTGTTCAAGGACAAGATGCTTACGGGGCTTTCCAGGTTTCTCAGAAATTCTTCAAACAGAATTCAAATCCACCGACCATTACCGTTTTATTTGTTGCGGGCCTTATAAATCCCGATTTTTTACTTGAAATTGATGCGATTGCATTTATTCCAGAAAAATAGAATTCAAAATGAAAAAACAAGTTGGACAGACAAAAGATGTTGGATTTCAATTCGGAATTCAGAGAACTTTCCCTCATTCGTTTGAGAACATGTGGAATTTTATGTTTTCCGATAAAGGATTAAATATTTGGCTTGGTAAACTCGAAAACGACTTAGAAATCAAGGAAACGTACAAAACAAAAGACGGAATCGAAGGACTTGTTCGAGTTTTTAAGCCTTATTCTCATATTAGAATGAATTGGAAAAAGAGAAATTGGAAAAATATGTCAATAGTTCAGGTTCGAGTCATTAAAAACAAGGAAAAGTCAAAGATTAGTTTTCACCAGGAGAAATTACTAAACGCTGAGCAACGTACCGAAATGAACGAGTATTGGAATGAAAAAATGGATGAAATAACTGATGAATTGAATAAAGCCAGCAGGTAATAAGCTAAGGGGAATTTTACGCGCATTTGCTATCTTTGATCAATGCAGAAGATTCTTTATCGATCTTTTTCACTACAAAATTATACATTAGGCGTTGTGCGTCATTTAAGAAACCCCGAGAAATGAAAGAATCATTAAGCCAAAATATCAAAGATTATAAAAAACAAATGGAATTGGGGAATATTCCAAAAGCCTACAAAGGACTAATGGAATATATAATGAATTTGAGAACTCATTTCATAACAAAATTTCCAGATGATTTTATAGTAGGCAATCTCTATCAGGGATATATGGACATGACCTATTTTCCATTTACACCAAAATCCTTGAAAAGCCAAAAATTAAAAATTGGATTAGTGTTTAATCACGAAAAAATACAATTTGAAATATGGTTAGTAGGACAGAACAAACAAATTCAAAAGAAATATTGGGATTTATTTAAAGGTAGTGATCAGAATAAATATACACTCTCAACGACAGCAAAAGATTCAATTGTCGAACACGTATTAGTCGATAATCCTGATTTCAGTCAATTGGATTCATTAACTAAAAAAATTGAAAACGGAACTCTGAAATTCATAAAAGACATTACAAATGTTCTTGCCTAAATAAACAAACGAAAGGACAGATTTTGGATTTAATATGACAAACCGAATAAAAAAGGATCGTCTTTAAAATATATAATGATGAAACATTTTTTACAACTATTTTTTTTGTTATTTCCTTAAGCCTATTCGCTCAAAATTCTAATAACCAGATTGGAGAGGAATGGAAACAAGCTATTTCCAGAGGATGGAATGGATATATCAGCTTTACAAAAGCGATAGAAGAAATTATTGCTAAGCATTACTACTAATTATAATTAACAAACAAACACCCAACAATTTTAAAACTTCCTTAATGAAATTGGAAAATGCTAAATTTTTAGGTAAAACATCAGAAAAATTTCATTCTGAGTTTTATACTATCTCTTTAGTTAATTACAAAAGTCCAGTATCCGAAGAATGGCATTACCACGAAAACATTCACCTTTCATTAATTCTTCAGGGTGGAAACTTGGAATCCCGTAAAAAAGAAGATGTTCAAGTATCGACTGGAAAAATCATGGTCTATAATGAAGGGGAATTACATCGCAACAGGTTCACTCAATTTCCATCTAAAAATCTTAATATAGAATTAAAAAATGAATTCTTTATGAATAATGATTTTAGTTTTGACAATTTTGATTTATCTAACTACCAAAACATCAGCACTTTCCTGAGTTTGATGCACGTATACCACGAGATGCGTTTAAATGACTTATACTCCTCCGATTCAATCCGTTTTTCATTGAATCCGTTGTTCGCACCTAATCAGGAATCCTTATTCAAACCTAACATGATAAAGCAATTGAGAGAAATAATTGAAGACCGTTGGAATGAGTTTATTTCACTGAATGAATTAGCAACTATTCTCAACGTACATCCAGTTACAATCTCAAAATATTTCAGAAAATATTATAAAGGAACACTAGGGGATTACATGCGAAAAATCAAGATTCAAAAGGCACTTTACTACTTATTCCATACAAAAAAATCAATAACTGAAATAGCTTTTATTTGTGGTTTTTCTGATCATAGCCATATGGTCAAAGTTTTTAAGGCGTATATCGGTTTTAAACCAAAGGAAATTAGATTTCTATAGAATTTCGTCCTTGGCTAAAATCATACTATTTTTTTTTATTATTTAACAGTATTCTTGCTATAATCAATATTTGAAATCATGGCAAGAAATTTAATTTTAATCATAGCTTTTTTCATCCTTACAAGCTATGTGTCTGCACAAGAGATCACCAATAGAGAGATAAAAAAAGTAACACTCAAAGTTGCAGATTTGGTCAGGTCTAATTATGTGCTTCAAGAAAAAGGAAATAACATTGCAGAATACTTCTTAAACGATTTAAAAAGAGGTCGCTTTTCAGGAGCAAAAAGTTGGAAGGAACTTGATTCTATAATGACCAAAAGTTTAAGAGAAATAAGTGGTGATGGCCATTTATACACCTGGAATAATTTAGATATTGTTAAACAATTAAAGCAGGAAAAAGAAAACGAGACGAAAAAAGAAAGTAAAAAAGAAACTGTTTCATTTTTCAACAACAAAAAAGCAATTAATTCTAATTTTGGATTTCAGAAAGTTGAAATATTGGAAGACAATGTTGGATATATTAAACTTACAGAAATCAACATTTCCGGCAATAGCTTAAAAACACTATTTGCAGCAATGGAATTTGTTAAAAATACCAAGGCTTTAATTCTAGATTTAAGAAATAATGGTGGTGGTGGGAGCACAGTAGGATCTGTTTTGGAATCTTTTTTCTTCGATCGTGAAACTACCCTGTTAATATTCAAAAACCGGAATGGGAATACAGAAATAAAAAAAACTGTTCCATGGCTTCAAGAAAAAAGATATGAAAAGCCTATAAGTATACTTATTAATAAAAAAACAGCATCTGCAGCAGAAGCCTTTGCCTTTGCATTGAAGCATCAAGGGAGAGCTGTAATAATTGGCGAACCATCTGCAGGAGCAGCATTTATGAATACTTATTTCCCAATCAATGACCATTTAGTTTTAGCAGTGTCTACAGCAGCACCTTTTTTACCAGGTACTGAGCTAACATGGGAACAAAATGGGGTTCAACCTGAGGTGACTGTTACCGATCAAAATGCCCTAAAAAAAGCTTTGAAATTGATAAAGAAATAAAAAAATTCTTGAAACCGACCCTGCCTTGCCGGCCAGCAGGTATCCCTCACAAAGCCTGCCTGGATCGGCAGACCAAATGTTGGCAATAATAAACCAAAAAAGGAGGTTTTTATGTAGGTTCTTCTATCCATTAATTTTAGTGTTTTTGTTAATCCAATTAAAATTTGATTTTATTAAGATCATAGTTTAAAAATGATATCTTACAAAAGCTTCCATTGCTGCATAGTCTGCCAAACCTAAAGCATTGTATTTTTGGGCTGTACCCCTATTTCTCTCCTCTGCACGCATCCAAAACTCCCGAGAATCTTCCCCTTGAAACATCACACCATCTTTTTGCGATTGATGATAGAAAATAGCATGCCGCTTCTTTAATACCTGATCAGGACTCATCGGCACTGCCATTTCGATCTCATGTATATCCCACTCATGCCATGCCCCTCTATACAACCATACCCAGCAATCTTTCATACTGGGCTCATTTTTTAATCTTTTTAAAGCTTCAAAAAGAGCATCTAAGCATACTTTATGGGTACCATGTGGATCTGCTAAGTCTCCAGCTGCATAAATCTGATGTGGTTGTATTTCTTTTATAATATTACACATTACTTCTATATCGGTCTCAGAAAGTTTGTTCTTCTTAATAGTACCTGTTTCATAAAAAGGTAAATCCAAAAAGTGAACATTCTCATCTTTCAACCCAATATAACGTGTTGCAGCATAAGACTCACCTCTTCTAATTAGTCCTTTTAGTTTTCTTACATCCTTAGTATCTACAGTGTTCTCTTTTTTATTCTGAATATCATTCAATATCTTCTTGGTATCATTAGCTCCTAAAGTATTGGCAATCTCAGCAAACTTTAAGGCTTCCTTATCTGAAACGGCTATATTACCTGATGTTTGATACGCTACATGCACATCATGCCCCTGTTCTACCAATCGATCAAACGTGCCTCCCATGGATATTACATCATCATCCGGGTGTGGACTGAAAATAATAACTCTTTTTTTAGCAGGATTGGCTCGCTCTGGCCTATTGGTGTCGTCTGCATTAGGCTTACCGCCAGGCCAACCGGTAATGGTATGCTGTAATTTATTAAACATACTGATGTTTAAATCATAGGCAGACCCTTCCTGAGCTAGTAGACCAGACATTCCATGATCATTATAGTCTTTGTCTGTTAAGCTTAAAATAGTCTTCTTTGTAATTTCACATAACCAAACGATAGCCTTGTTTTTAAGCTCTTCTGTCCATTTTGGTGAGCCTACCAACCATGGGGTCTTGTTTCTTGTTAATTCTGAAGCAGCTTCTGTATCTAATACAAATGTGGTATTATCATGTTGCTGCAGATATGTTGCCGGTACTTCTGAAGAGATAACTCCTTCTATGGTTCCTTTTAAGATAGATGCCTTATGTTCTCCCCAGCCAAGTAATACAATTCTTTTAGCTGCTCTTACTGTAGCTATACCCATGGTAATGGCTTTTCTTGGTACATTTTCAATACCCAAAAATGCTGGAGCTGCATCAACCCTGGTAATATGATCCAGGGTGATAATTCTTGTTCCTGAATTGTAATGTGAACCTGGTTCATTAAAACCAATGTGACCCGTTCTCCCAATACCTAACAGTTGAAAATCTAAACCACCAGCTTCTTTGATTTTTAGTTCATAATCCAAACAGTATTGATATACATCTTCTGCTTTAATTTTACCATTGGGGATATTAATATTCTCTGGTAAAATATCAATATGATTAAACAGGTGCTCATGCATAAAATAATGGTAACTCTGAATATTTTCTTTATCCATAGGATAATACTCATCAAGATTGAAGGTAATTACATTCGAAAAACTTAAATCTTCTTCTTTATGTATCCGTACTAACTCTTCATATACTTTTATAGGCGATGACCCTGTTGCTAAACCTAGCACACAGTTTTCATTCTTTGATTGTTTTTCACGAATGAGATCTGCAATCTCATAAGCCACCATGATCGACCCATCTTTTGAACTATTGAAAACTACATTGTGAATTTTTTCAAATCGGGTTTCTTCAAATTGTCCTGCACGTTGGTAATTAATTCCCATTTTTTTTCGTATTGATGCTAAAGTGATTTAAACTTTTTTAATAAATATAGTATTTATTAAATTTTTGTCTTTAGTTTTTCCAAACTTTAATCAATGAACTCATCTTGAGTAATATTTATTACCTGCAAAATAGTCATTTTTCGCCTACATAAAACTACTCAAGATGAGTTCAATAGATATCCTGAGATGATAGCTATTATTGTTAAAGTAATGCCCCTTGTAAAACTTGATAACGATATTTTGTCGCACATACAATATGATAACTTAAATTACTTATTGAATGTGAATTCTTTCGGTATTCTGACATTCAACAAAACTAAAACATTTATAGAAATCTACCTGGCTGTAGACAGGCTAAAAGTAACTGCAATGAAATTGAAGGGTTTTAATCTTTGAAGTGGTTTAAACTAATCATCGATAGCCCCATAAATGATAGCGATCATTTTTCCATAAAGCTCCTGATGGTATACTGGTATGGTTTGCGACATACCTACAAAGATCAATTCTTCCTTTGGATCAATAATAAATTTGGTACTAAGGGAGCCTCCCCATTCATAAGTACCAGGGCTTCTGGAGTCTATGGCCGTAGCTGTTGTCAATGCAAAGCCCAGACAATGAGACAAACCAATTTTGTCATTCCGGCCTTTACCTTCCTTATTTAGCTTTTCGAATTGATCAGAAGTCATGAGTTCAATGGTTTTACGTCCTAATATTCGGTAATCCTTAATCGAGTCATCATAACTATTACTTGTATATAGCAATGATTGCAGAAACTTTGCATAATCCATTGTTGTAGAGGTTAAGCCTCCACCCCCCCGGTAATATTTTGGGAGCTTATACTCGGGATTTTTAATGAAAGTACTTAAAGGATCATCCTTTTGATACATGATCATTTTTCTATTATGATAATCATGAACTGGCACCAGTCGGTCCAGTTTTTCTTTAGGAGGATAAAAATGAGTATCTTCCATACCCAATGGTTTGAAGATGTAATGTTCAAAATACTCTGCCAGGCTTAATTTGGATATTACTTCAATTACCCTACCTAGAACATCCATACTATACCCATAGAGATACTGTTCTCCAGGATGAAATGCTAAAGGCATCTCAGCTAAATTATTAACCAATTGTTCTGTATCCCAAGAAGGTGGATCTGTGCTTAAACTACTTATATTCGCATAGTTTTTAGAATAGATAGCTGATACATTGGAAACTTTTGATTTGCTATTGCCTATTCCTGAGGTATGGGTCAAAAGATGTCGTATGGTAATCTTATTGTTTGCCGGGATAACAGTATATGTAGAATCTTCTTCATTGAATTCTTTTACAACCAGCGGTGTTTCAAAAGCAGGGATATAGCGGGCAACAGGGTCATCTAAACTGAGTTTTCCTCCTTCATAAAGCTGCATAATAGCCACTGTAGTGACAGCTTTTGTCATTGAGGCAATCCGAAAGATATCGTTTTTTTGATATGGTTCTCCAGTTTCCAGTGAACGATTGCCCAGGTTTTTGTAATATACAATCTTTCCTCTGCGAGCAACCAGGAATACGCCTCCGGGAAATTTATTATCCACTACATATTCGTTAACCAAAGAATCAATATGAGACAATTTCATCGCTGACATACCTGCCGCTTCAGGATCGGTAATAGGTAGTATTTTATCTTCTTTAGGAGAATTAGTGCAATTTGCAAAGACAAAGAGGATCAAAAAAAGGAAAAAAATATGTTTCGACATGATATTTTTTATGGATTGATAAGTTTTGGAATAAATTCAGCCAATACAGTATTCTGAAGGAAGGGATCTTTGTGTTGATCAGCATAGTCTTTTAGATCTTGTGCAAGCTCACGTACCACATTTCTGTTTTCGGGTACATTTATATAATTGATGGTTTCCTGTGGATTTTGTTCTAAATCAAGCAGCCATGGCAGATCACTTTCTGAAAGAACAAGCTTGTACCTACTGGTAACAGCAGCTATCCATTTAGTTTTAGCATTACCAGAACTCCTCATTACGGTAAAGTTTCTCCACTGTGACTTACTTTTGGGTTCTTTTATCAGTTCTGAAAAATCTATACCTTCCATTTTGTGTTCACTATTATAACCCATCAGGCCTAATATCGAAGGCGCAAAATCAACTGAATTGAATGCATTTTCTACCTTTCCTCTTTTTTGTTTCAGAGATTCAGCATAGACGATAAAAGGTACTTTGGCAGACGCCTCTAACGGAACTCCTTTATTTCTTCTTTGGTGTTCACCTCTTAAGTCCCCATGATCTGAAGTAAATACAATAATAGTATTATCCAAAAGGTTATTGACTTTAAGATACTCTATTAACCGGCCTATATTGTCATCAATGCACTTTACCATACCAAAATATTGTGATTGGTCGATTTCCTTTTCCGTTTTACTGGCCCAGGAAGGAAGATCTTTATCTTCTTTGTAATAAGTAGCAGGTGGGGTAAACTGCATATCTGTATACATGGTATCATATGGAGACCTTACTGTATCCGGGCCATGCGGATCGGGATAACTGAGCATATAGCAAAAAGGCTTTTCTTTGTTCTTCTTTATGAAATCCAACGTTTTATCCGTCAGATAATCGGTCATGTAGCTCTTATCATTAGCATCATTCAAATCATATGTAAAACCATCCAATGAATCTACGGCATCAATCAAGGGGCCTTCTGGTGTATCCATAACTTTCTTCCAGTGCCCTCGATTGAACATAAATCGATTATCAGAAAAACCAAAGTCTCGTTCTGGCTCCCATTGAGGCTTGCCAGTACCATCAAGGTGCCATTTTCCTGCATATCCGGTTGCATATCCTTTCTTTCTCAAAACTTCAGCAAATGTCACAATAGTATCATGCATAGGACTATCGTTTTGTTCTACCCCGGTATGATGCGGATATAAACCAGAGACAAAAGAACTTCTGGAAGGTGAACACAAGGGAGCCACAGCATAAAACTTAGAAAACAACACTCCGTTTTGTGCCAGGAAATCGATATTTGGAGTTTCCACCACCAATCCTTCCCCCCAAATATAGGCTTCTTCTTGCGTTAGCGTTTCCCGGTAACAACCCAAAGTCCTAAAATTGTGCTCATCGGTCATAATGACCAACAGATTCGGTTGGGTCACCTGTTCTTCTTTTTTAAGATTGTCTTTACAACCCAAAAAGATGCATATACTTATAGCAACAAATAGAATTGGCAGTTGTGCTTTCATTTTTTTTCATTTAGGTTTCCCAATAAGAACACTTCTTTTTGCGATGCTCCGTCTTTGGTTATATATGGTTTTCTTACAGTTAAAAAATCATTATTGTCGATAATAATTTTCTTTGTTTTTTCTCCTTCAACAGATAATAATGTACCTACAGTTTTGGTGCTGTGATAGTTTGAAAAGCGAATGTTTTCAGATTGGATAATTCTGAAAAGAGGTTGATCGCTAACGGGTAGATCTGCCTGAATATTTCTTAACGAAGCATTGTGTACATCATCAAACAGTACTGCTGGCCGGGCATCAGGATGTACTAAATTAAGACGAAAATTCTCAAACTGTATGCCTTTCGCATGACGCACATAGAAACCATGTGCTGGTAAACTGGCTCCGTACATTCTATTTTCTGGATATCCTTTATTGTTTTCGGGAATGATCTTGTTGGCATGCTCTATAGTACCTGTTCCTTTACTATTGAAAATGACATCCTTGATAGTTACATTTTCTACATAACTCCCAGGGATACCTGTTATTGAACTTGTAATACGGCTTTCGTTTGTTGCATTTATATTGCTGATGAGTACATTTTTTAAACTTCCTACACCATCACGATCACCCAATCTAATGAATATAGGAGTTTGCACACCTTGCATAGAAATATTGGAGATGGTTACACCATCTATAAACCCACCATCAACCACTTCTAAGGCTATTCCTGATATTACCGTTGGTTGTTCGGAAATTCCTTCATATTGCTCATACCAGGGAGTCCTCACATTGTCTTCTGCTGCCGAGGTAATCACACAATTGGATATCGAAATGTTGCGAAAACCTATGGCGCTCCATGTTCCAAACTTAATGGCATTACAGTTGGAAGCGATGCGACAGTTGCTGATGGAGACATTTTCTACCACAAAACCATTGGTCCAGCTTTTAAAAACAATGGCATCATCATCGGTATCTATGATACAATTACTTATCACCACATTTTTTGCATCAATATCTATCCCGTCGTTATTGGTATTGCTATGAGAGTAAATATCGATAGTATCGATGGTGATCCACTCAGATTTTTTCAAACTGATGTTCCACATGGGTGCATTTCTAAGTTTGATCCCAGTGATTCTGATGAACTTAGAATTAGTCACAAATATTTGAAAAGGGCGATTCACTTTTATTGCTCTGCCTCGGTTGTTGAAGTTTTGATGCCATCCTTGCCCATTAATTTTTCCGTAACCACTTACTGTTACATTTTGCACTTCTTTTATGAGTACCAATGCCGAATCGTGGTAGGCTTCTACATCTGTAACTCCCAGCAAAACTGCATTTTGCATCAAATGCAAATCGATATTATCTTTAAGCTGAATAGTTCCTGTTAGATACGTGCCGGGTCCTACCGTTACCCGACCTCCTCCAGATTCGGCACAAGCATTTATAGCCTTTTGCAGCGCTTTGGTATCATTCGTTTTTCCATCACCAACCGCTCCAAAATCAGAGACATTTACATTTTTTGCTTCTGTATTTAGAAAACTGAAAATCAATAATGTTACAATCAAAAATCTCATCTCATCATTGTTATTATGACCTACTTTTTCATAATCCTCTGGAATGTCACATCTTCATTAGATTGTATCTTACATACATAAATTCCGGCACTCAACCCAGAAACATTTACTTCATCACCGGGTTTAAAATCAGTTTGCATGATTTCCTTACCACTTACGCTATAAACAGTAAGTTTCCCTGTATCTCCTCCTGAGATTGTAATTATATCTGAAGCAGGGTTAGGAAATATCTGAAAATCAATATTTTCCGGGAGGTCAATATCTTTTTTATGCTGTAAGGACAGACCAGCAAGATCTCCTTCTCCGCTACTCTTATTGATAATTATATTATTGATATTAAACAGGCCTCGGTCTATGTATAGCCGCATAATTTGTTTTCCTACGGAAAGATTCACATTATTGACAGAAACCGTTCTCCAACGTTGCCAACCCCATGTTCTTGGTACATGAATACTACCCGTTTGATCAATTCCTTCAAATTCTATATGAAATTTTCCTCGTCTAGACCAACTTGCTACTCTTACATCAATATCATAACTACCAGCTTCGGCTACCTCAATTGTATATTCCAGCCATTCGCCTTTCCAGGTCCAACCCACATTATATCCTCCTCCTGTATCTCGTGTAACTTGTATATCAACCCCTTCTGAGGGACGATACTGTCCGTTAACGTTACCCGGACGTGCATCGTGGTACGCCACTCCTTCACCACCTTCATCAAAATCTTCTGCTTCAATACTACCTGGTACCGGCCAGGGTTGTCCTCCATAAGGAGACTGACCATTTGGGCATAACCTGGTTACTGCATCAGATTCATTAGAAAAGCCTGACGATCCACCAGCATTGTATGCGATTAGACGATACGTGTATGTGGTTTCACATGTAAGATCAATATCTGAATAATAGGTGATATCGGATTCAAGTCTGGCTACCTCATGAAATATGGAATCTGTTTCACTTCTTCGCTCAATAATAAATTCATCCTCATTTGATGAATCTGTCCAGGTAAGATCAATCCGTGTATCAGAATATGTTGCAGCAAGCACATTATCAGGTGCTGAAGGAGGTTCGGGCAGCATAGTTACTACCAGCTGAGGATACACCGTAAATACTTCATTTTCTTTAGAATGATAAATGATGGATGTAGCATTATTGGCCTGTAAAAGGAATGACACCAGACTATCGCTCAAGACCTCATTCTTTATCTGCTCGGTAACATCATATTCAATCCATTGATCAAAATCTGGTGCTACCTGAGTGGCTATTATGGAATCTGTAGCAGGTTTTGTATCCCAGGTGACGGTATTTTCCTGCCAACTATCATCAATAAGGTAGAGCGTATGATCAGGATCTCCCGATCTGTCATCATCTTCAAGTACACGTAAACGGAGTGTAGCCTGCGTAACCTCTCGATTGACATCAGATAAATTAAATTTTAATAATGATTCAAACCTGAAATGGATTCCGCCTCGCTTCACGACCAGCTCTTTCAGGTTCCCATAGTTTTCAGTACTATGCCTCCCTCCTCTTACATAAGTATCTTCGATAGGATAAAGAAACCTCTTATCCGGATCCACCACAGAAACAGCAACTCCTTCTGATCTTTTTTGTACTCCATTTTGATTGGTAGCCAAAGCCGTAAGAAAATAATTTCCTGCAGCAACACCCTGCCAGGTGTAGGTATAGGGTACGCTGGTAGTTTCCCCCAATTTATTATTATCCTCAAAGAACTCCACTTTACTAATGGTCGTTGTGCTATCTGTTGCCTGTACATTGATAACAATATCGGATTCCTGTGGATAATCTGTGTTATTCTGTGGAGACGTAATTTCAACGGCGATAGGCAACCTTTTAAGTTCTATAAAAGGAGCATTATATACACTGCTCTCTTTGGAAGAAATTTTCGTATCCAACCCAGGACTTTGGGGGATCATCATAAATGAAAGCACTCCATCTCCTTCTAACTCAGAATTCACCAATGAGGTAATGTCGATTTTTGACCATTGACCATCTTCCTCAGGTTCGAAATTTGCTATTTTAATTATTGGTTCCGGTTTATTATTCCAGGTAAGAGAATTTTCATTCCACCCATCATTTTCTACATAATGTAAATCAATATTTCTGACTCCTTTTCTATTAATCCTCAAACGCAAATAAGCTGAATCCACAGATTGGTTACGAGTCTCGGTTAAATCAAATCTCAAATACCCTTCATATTGATCTCTTAATTTATTGGGATTTGATCTTATCTCTACTACTGGCTCCGTACCATAATTAATATCGGCATTTCGTTCGCCTCGTACATAGGCATCATCACTTGCTCGTACAAAATCCCCTTCAGGTTCGACCACTACATTTACTTCACCTACATTAAATCCACCATGTTCATCTCTGGCAGTAACAATGAGTTGTGTTTCACCTATCGGAAGGCCAGGCAGGGTAACTGTATAGGGCGGAGCATATTTCACTTCCAAAAGACTTCTACCAGAAAAAAACCGTACTTCTTCTATGCTACTATCAACATCTGATACCTGAGCAATAATTTCAATAGGAGTACCTTCCTGAATAACCTGGTTATCCTGAATATTAGATATAAGCACTTGCGGATGCTGATTCAGTCCTTCTCCATCATACATCATAAACATATAACATTCTCCAACAGGGAGATCATTTACCGTAAATGAAGATTCCCCGGATAGTATAATGGATTGATAAGGATCGGGTACACCTCCATGGCCTCCATGTTCCTGTATCCAGGAATTATACCGAAATACATCCAACCGGGTTGCCATTGAAGGAATATCATTGACCGTAAATGAAGTACCCGGATGATCTGTCCAGCTTTCAGCATTTTGCCATACAACTAATTTTTTTCCATCACCTTCCAGAACAAATTCACCGCTTGTATTGGGGTCCAGGGATACAAACTGCATACCCTTTGTTAATCGTGATATCATTTGATATACCCTGCCTTTTTCATTTCCTTGCCATAGCCAGTCTACATCAGCCATACTGAACTGGTCATGTTCCGGAGTGGTAATTGTATACAAATAAGGTGCAATATGCCTCGTAACAGGTTGCCCCTGGTTACCTACCACACCAAGATTAGACCAGGTATGCATTAAGAAATATTTAGATTTCCATACCTCATCATCGGCCTTTGGCATATATTCTGTTACATGATAATAGATATCTACAGTGATGCCCCAGTATGCTTTTACCGAGTCAAAGACAGCCTGAGAATTGAACTCATAATCCATTCTCCATGGCCTGTCTCTTCTGGTATCATTGTATAAATGGAAAGCTAACCCGTCCAGGCTGCCATCATTGAGAAGCGGTGTGATGGCACCAATCAAAGGGTTTCTGTCTGGTAACAAATAGGTTGGCATTCCGCCGGGGGTAACTACAAATTCAGGATTGACAGAATGAACACCATCACCCAATCCATCCATACATTCTTTAAAAACTTGCGGATCCCAATTCTTATTATTATGCCATGGTTCATTAAAAGCCATAAAAGTTGTAGACCCTTTTCCTGCATAGCCCTGTGATGCTAACCAACTGCTGTTTTTTCCAAAACGCATAGCAAACGATCTTCCTATTTCATACCACTTGTTGTAGTCTCCGGGGTCACCGTCGGCTTCAAGATAGTGAATGAAGTAAAGAACCAAATCTTGTCCCTGGCTATGCGCCTCCAGTACAATATTGTCAATAGATTCCGGAGTAGGTTGATTGGTTGTTTTATTCCAGTACCTATTGGGGTACACACTAATTCTGGGATTTGTAACTCCGCTCACATTAGAACTACTGAAACTGTTAATAAAAGTATCATCTGAGCGGTTGGTATTGCCCGCTACGCCCCCCATCATCGAAGGTATATCCAGACCTTGAGCAAGCCCCTGAAAACATAACATAAGTGTAGTGCTGACAAGAAAGATTTTTAATGCTTTCATGATAAATAATTTTAATTTTAGTATATATTTTGTATGATTTGTGTTTGTAAACCGCATAAAAATCATTTTATACTTTCAATCCGAGCATCGACAAATATCCTAATGATGCTAACTTTTTAAGTCGAATTCGGTACCATCAAATTCTTATTCTTCTTTCGTACTTATACTATTTTATCTATTGATTGATAAATCCCGGTCTCGTTCCCCTTTGTTGAATTTCTGCAATTTTCGCTTTCATTTTTTGAACTATTTCCGGATATTCTTTTGCGAGATTTACCTGTTCTCCTATATCTTCGCTTAAATTATACAGCTGCTCTTCCAAACTCAAACCGGATTCAATCTTTTTTACATCTTCAACCCAGGTCGTATAGCCTTCTTCAGCAGGATGTATATATTTCCAATTATCCTCCCTTAATGCAATAGTATATGCTTCTTCGAGCATGGTGGTACGACCTGTTTTATTTTTACCAAGCCAGGCATCCAAATGGTTAAAACTATCAGGGGCATCATTAGCACCTACATTTTGCCCCACGAGTTGTGCCAGACTCATATATAAGTCCACCTGGGTAAGAAGTGCTTCGCTTTCCTGAGGTTTGACCTCTTTTGGCCAGTAAACAATAGTAGGAACCCTGGTTCCGGATTCATAGGCACTGTACTTGCCACCGCGAAATGGTCCAGACGGATTATGCTTGCCTATTTTTTCTACCGATTGGTCTACATAACCATCATCTAGAACAGGACCGTTATCACTGGTAAAAATCACCAGGGTATTCTCATCAAGTCCATGCTCCTTCAAGGTATTCATAATCTGTCCGGTACACCAATCCATTTGCACAATAGCATCACCTCTTGGTCCCATTTCACTAGCACCTACAAACCTTGGGTGAGGTATTCTGGGTACATGAATGTCATGAAAAGAGAAGAATAGAAAGAATGGATCTTTCTTATTTTCAGAAATAAAATTTTTTGCTTTGTCGGTCAATATATCTGCAAAATCTTCATCTTTCCATCTTGCAGTATTTCCTCCACTCATATAACCAATACGGCTTATTCCATTGACAATAGTTTCACTATGCTGTCGATCGGCTCCTTGTTTGAGACCTTCAGGATTAGACATTCCGGTAGGGTCATTACCTATAGGTTTCCCATAACTAACCGTGATCGGATCTTCTTTATCAAGTCCCACAACATGATGATTTTCCACAAAAACGCAAGGAACCCTATCACCAGTAGCCGGAATAATGAATGAATAATCAAATCCAACTTCAAGAGGACCCGGTTTTATGGCACCATTCCAATCCACATCGCCTCTTCCTAATCCAAGATGCCATTTGCCAACCACCGCGGTTTTGTATCCTGCTTTCTGAAGCATTGACGGTAAAGTACCTTTTTGCGGATCGATAAGTAATGGAGCATCACCAGGCAATACTGCGGCATTGCTTCTAAAAGCATAACTACCGGTAAGCAACGAGTATCTGGATGGAGAACAGGTAGCCGCAGAGCAGTGGGCATCTGTTAACTTGAGTCCGTTGTTGGCAAGGTGATCTATAGCAGGGGTTTTCACTCCCTTTGCTCCATAACTACCCAGGTCTGCATATCCTAGATCATCTGCATAAATCAAGACTATATTAGGTTTTTTCTTCTTAGTAACACCTTCTTTAGGTTTATTGTTATCCTTACATGAGGCAGTTATTAAAAGAATTATTGCAAGTAGTTTTATGAAATCTCTCATATTAATTTTGTGTTAATGAAGGAGGAAACAATGTTGGGTCTGTTCCCCAATCTGTTGGAGAAGCGCCCATAACAAATTCCAGTACCGCTCCTTCTATTATTTCTTGGTGCCGAAACCATGCCCTATTGAGTGGTTTACCGTTCAAAAAGGCTTTTTGTACATATATATTCTTATCGTTCAGGTTTTTGGCCTGAATTGTCAACATCTTGTTATCCTGCATTCTTAAAATGCTCTTTTCAAAGACAGGTGTAGTGATCAAATAAACATCCTGGCCTGCAACCGGGAAGAACCCCATAGAATGAAAAACCCACCAGGCAGACATGGCTCCAGAATCATCATTACCGGGAATACCATCGGGTTGGTCGGACCATGCAGTATTACTAATTTCTTTTATTCTTTCTGCGGTTTTGTCATATCTACCGGTCCATAAGTAAAGGCATGGGGTGAGAAAATCCGGTTCGTTGGTTACGTTGAAATACTTTTTGTCAAAAAAATGATCAAGCCTGCGGATGAATTCATCGTTACCACCGCTTTTTTGTATTAATTTGTTGACATCATGAGGTACATAAAAAGAATAATCCCAAGCCGAGCCCTCATACATTTGTACGTCCCAATATCCCCACTCCATCGGGTCATGGTCTTTTTTCCATTCACCATTGCGATACCTGGGCCAGATAAACCCGGTAAAACCATCTAGTTTCGTCTCACGCCATAGATTTTGCCAATTTGAGGAGCGTTGTACATATTTCTGAACGTCTTCTTCTTTTTTCATTGCCTTTGCAAGTTGGGCTATAGCATAATCATTCGCACAGTACTCAACGGTACGGGAAGCTGACCTGTAATGTTCTGCAGGTACATATCCTATTGCTTTATAATTATCTATGCCGCCTCTACCTTTTTGCTCATGATCATCTCCAGGATCTACTTCGGCGTTTTTGATCATCGCTTCATAGGCTAATTCATAATCTATTCCTTTTATCCCTTTTAAATAAGCTTCTGTGATGAGCATGTCGCAATTACTTCCACCCTGAGTACGTCCGGTATAATTTCCTGATCGTGCATCAGGCATATACCCTTCATGCTTGTAGGTATCTATCAATGAACGAATCATATCTCTCTGGCGATCTCTTTGGATCAATGTAAATAGTGGGTTGGTAGTGCGGTACGTGTCCCAAATGGCATAAAAATCATCATAATAGGGTTCTTTGGAATACCAAAGAGGATTCTCACCAGTACGGTCTGTAGGCATCAGCATAGTGTGGTAGAGACCTGTGTAGAAAATCCTTTTTTGAGTTAATGTTCCTCCCTCAATACTAATACTCGAAAGCATATCATTCCAGGTCTTGCGACTTTCATTATATACCTTTTCAAAATCCCAGTGTGGTATTTCTTTTTCAATATTCTGTCTGGCTTTTTCAATACTTATAAAAGAAATCCCTACTTTGACTTGTATGCTTTTGTTCTTTAGATCTTCAAAGGAAAAGGTAGCTCCGGCCTTTTTTGCATTATCAGGATTTACACGATCTATTTCCCGCTCCCAGGTAGCATGTTCTTTGAATTCGGAATCAAAAACTGCATAAAAATATACGGTGTAGGTACCTCCAAGATTCCACCCATTCCTAACCCGGCTAAAACCTGAAACGCTGGAAGGAGATACTATATTAATCTCACTACCCACCAGATATTGTGCCTCTCCATACCTGTATCGATCACTTCCATACGTTCTTCCTGTATAGAGATGATGACCGGCATCAATTAGTATTTGTCCGTCTTCGTTATCAAAAGTATACCGATGAAACCCCACACTATGACTTGCAGTGAGCTCTGCCTTCACCTTTGAGTCCTGAAGGTAAACACTGTAGTACCCCGCATCACATTGCTCATTTTGGGCCATAGAAGTATTGCTTACAGATGCAACGTCACCTGATCTTGGCATTAAAAGAATATTTCCATATTTGGCGCCTCCTCCTGTGCCACTGGTATGAGTGTGACTAAACCCTTCAATACGACCCTGATGAATGTAGCCTGAATTAGAATGACCCTCATAATCTGGTCCCAGTTTTACCATTCCAAATGGTTTGCAGGCTCCTACAAATACATTTCCTTCTCCCTGTGAACCTATAAATGGGTTGACATATTGAGTATAGTTCGTTTCCTTATTTTGTTGAGCGAAAAGGACAAACGGAACCAATAAAAAAACAAGTTTTAATATTAATCTTCCGGCTATCATATACTAGTTCTATGTTTCATTTTACTAATCTGTTTGTAGTTTTATTCTTGCCAATTCTTGAGGTGGTCTCTGCGTATCATCATAAGGCCGCATAGAAAACTTCAGATGGTAACTTTTGTTATCCAAACAATATTGGGGTAAGGTAACCGGCCCACAACTACTATTACCCAAACCCCGTTGTTGGGTGTCCAGGCTTAAAACCACCTCTTTTCTGGAATTGAGTTTATAGGTATGATCTGCATTAGCCAAATCTAAAGCGGAGTAATGTAGTGCTGAAAATGAGAATGTGGAATCTGCAACAAATAGCACCCCATTTTTAGTATTATCACTCAGCAAAAGCCATCTGCAATCTTCCCTGTTTCCAGTCTCCTGAGGCTTGGGATATGGCACATACATATCTGTAGCCGTCGATGTATAGACCCCTATTGAAGCGCTTGATTTTCTATCTGCATAATTCTCATGGGGACCTCTTCCATACCACTGAACTTGCTCAAACTTGTCATTGAGTGCCATCATGAGACCTACTTTAGGCAATGATGGTAACTCACCATAAGGAACTATTTGAATATTGAAATTGATAGTTCCATCAGGATACACGGTATAAACATTTTTAGTATCGAATCCTGTGCTATCGTTTGCATAATAGCGCAGATCACTGATAACTTTGATTAAATTATCTGATTTCTCTACTTTAAACTCTTTTAATTTCCGCTTTAGATTATGTAATCCTGCTTTTTTCCAGCGATCAAATCGATTCCAATCGGCTATTAGGTTGTCATCATTATCAGTAGGTGCTCTATAGGCATTAAGCAGTGGCCCCTGATTGTTATAAAAAACCTTATTATCACCATATACAAGTTGTTGAATAATACCTTGAGACCGATCAAATTCAACCTCAAAACTATTGGAAGTAATCGATACAATTTGGCCCACTTCTTTGATTTCTAATGAGCCTTGATTTTCGGGTAATTTGTTTACAGGCTCAACATACAATGGAAGCTTGAATTGTTCTTGTGCTACGATATGGCCTTTTTTTGCCCAGGGAGTGTCTTTTGATTGCTTCATATAGATGTTCAACCAGTATTCTGCTCCGGGTTTGGGTTTAAAATTCTTAAAAGGAATCTCTATGGTCCTTGCTTTAAGAGGAAGAAGATCAATGTTTAAATTTCCATCCTGTATTAATGCCCCATCTTCCTGAATAGACCAGTAGAATTGAAAGTCTTTTAAATTTGTGTAAGAGTAATTATTAATGATCTCAATTTGTTTTTCTTCCAGGTTTTTTGAAATAAAATCCACCATTTGGTACACTTTTTTCACTTCATATAGCTCGGGTTGAATACTCCTATCTGCGAAAACCAAACCATTCATGCAAAAATTAGCATCGTTTGGTTTGTCACCAAAATCACCACCATATGCAAAGAATTCTTTTCCATTATCGGCTGTTTTCCTTATGCCCTGATCTACAAAATCCCAAATGAACCCACCTTGCAACAATGGATATTTTTTTACCGCTTCCCAGTATTCTTTTAGGTTTCCGGTACTATTACCCATGGAGTGGGCGTACTCACACATGATCAACGGACGGTTGTGATTACCTTCGGCATATTTTACAATATCATCAATAGATGGGTACATGGGTGTAACAATATCACTCACCGGATGCAGTTCATCGCGTTTTACAAGGAACTGCACAGGTCGCGTAGGATCTGCTATCCTGGTATAGGCGGCCATATATTCATAGTTTGGGCCAAAACCAGCTTCGTTACCCATCGACCATCCGATAATAGCCGTATAATTTTTATCACGTTCTACCATGCTTTCCATACGGTCGACCACCGCATTTCTCCACTCAGGAAGTACACTGGCAAAACTAAAGTTATGCCCGCAGGACTCTACATTTGCCTCATCAATCACATAAAGGCCATATTCATCACATAACGCATACCAATCTGTATCATTAGGATAGTGACTAGCTCTTACAGCATTGATATTGTACCGTTTCATGATCTTGATATCTTCTACCATACCGTCATAAGAAATAGTTCTGCCAAAATCAGGGTCAAACTCATGACGGTTCACTCCATTAATCAATAAAGGAGTTCCATTTAAGCAAAGTTGTCCTTTGATGATCTCTATTTCCCTAAATCCAAACTTTATTCTTTCTACTTCTAAAACCGTATTCAGACTATCTTTTAGTACTAATACCACAGTATATAAATAAGGAGATTCTGCCGACCATTTTTTCACATCTTTTACCTGGGCCTGCAATTCGAAAATGTTTTCTGGACCCTCGGCCAATTCTCTTAAATGGCCCATATTTGAAAGCTTGACAGAAGCTAATGGCTGATCACTTACAGGTTTCAATTCATGATCATAAAGGTATGCTTCTAGCTTATGACCAAAACCGGTTTTGTTTCCTATATAATTTTTCAATCGTGCTGTTATCTGAAGGGAAGCATCCTTGTAGTCTTTATCCAAATTACTGCGTACAAAAAAATCGCGTAGATGAAAATCGGGTGTAGAAAAAAGAAAAACGTCGCGATAAATCCCGCTTAACCTCCAGAAATCCTGATCTTCAAGATAACTACCATCTGACCATCGATAAACTTCTGCTGCCAGCGTATTTTTACCTTTCTTTAAATAATCGGTAATGTTAAATTCTGAAGGAGTCATACTGCCTTCACTATACCCTACTTTCTTACCATTGATCCATAGATAGAAAGCAGATTGCACGCCTTCAAAATGTAAAAACACCTGACGCTCATTCCAGCCATCAGGAATAGTAAAAGTAGTACGATAGGATCCAACTGGATTGTAGGCTGTGGGTACTTCTGTGGGTTCTAACACCGGATCGAAAAGATGCCTGAAAGGGAAACCATTGTTATAGTAAATCGGTTGCCCGAATCCTTGCATTTGCCAATTTGATGGTACCGGTATTTCTTTCCATTGGCGGTCATCATAATCCATCTGATAAAAATTTTCAGGTCGTTTGGCTGGGTTTTCAGACCATTTGAATTTCCAATTCCCATTCAGCGATTGAAAAAAAGGAGATTCTTTATCTTGTAAACGCAATGCCTGTTCAACAGAGGAAAAGGGCATCAGCGTAGCATGTGCAGGCTCTGTATTTATGTTTATAACTTCGGGGTTACGCCATTCCTCTTTCTGAGCAAACAAACTTAACCCACCGGTAATGATCAATGTGAACAAAAGTAGCCCCCACTTCTTAAGAAACATCAAGTTACCATTTTTGTCCAGGTACAGTATATCTGTTGTTATTTGCTGACTATCCATTATTCGAAACTTAACATTGGAACATTTAGCGGATGTGTTTCCCTACTGAAGAAGCTTACATAGGTACGTCCAGGTTTTTCTAACCTGAAAGAAGCTCTTTTATCTTTCTGAACTTGATTTTTTATAAATGAAGTAACATCAAATGCAATCCACTCTCCCGAAGCCGGTACTGGTTCGGTTGCTAAAAGATCTCCTTTGGCGGGTGCGTTATCCCAGGTAAGTGTAGTTTCCTTCCAGGAATCATCTTCAATCGCAAACAGTAAGCACTTGTTGGTCATAAAATCACTGTTTTCATCTACTTTGATCATCAAACGACAGGTCTCGAAGCTTTTAGGAGCACTATTGAGATCAAACAAAAGATACGGATGTCTTATGGCCTTTTGTCCTCCTGTCTTAGCTTCCAGAACCTTCATATTATTGAAGTTTTTTTGACTATACCGTTTATGATGCCCTCGTATATAAGTGTCATGTGATGCTGGGATAAGCTTATCATTCTTATGTGGAATTTCAATTGTTTCCTGGGCCGTATTTAACAACCCATTTTCATCCATTGCCGTAATACGTAATTCATTGAGTCCCGGGGCGGGATTTTTCCAGGTGTAATGAAGTTCTCCCCCTGAAGATATTTCAGCAATAAGATAAGCACCATTATAGATACGGCACAGTGTAATGTTGCTTTCAGCGGAGTGCACATCCCCATGTATTTGAACTGACCCCTGGTCATCTATGGTTGCCTTTATACTTACATGAGGAGGAATCTGTTTCTGTTCATTACCCCATAACATAAAAAGATAAGTATGTCCTTTTTGAAGATTTTCAACGGTAAAAGTCCGTTCTTCATTTATAATATGTTGTTGGACTGGTTGAGGTATACCACTAAACCCAGGGCCACTTTTCCAGGAGAGGGCATCAAATACATCCAAACGTTGAGTTTCCGAAGGAATATTATTTAGAATAAAAGAGTCTCCTGATATAGAAGACCACCCGTCCCAGTTTTGCCATACCACCAATTGATTACCATTACCGTTAAGCGTAAAAACCTCTAGCTCCCGATCAATGGATATAAAAGACATCCCATTGGTGAGATACGTATTTAACTGAATGATGTTTGCCGCTATTCGACCTTCATAAGGAGCTTTACTTTTTGCAAGTCCCCAGTTTAAGTTGTTCAGATAAGTCGATAACGGCTCCCATGCAAGTACATAGTCTGTAATGGGTTGTCCTTTATTACCTGTTACCGTCATATTGTCCCAAAATGCAGCCATTTGGCCAAGGGCTTTTTCTTGCTCAGAGGCTTCTCCATAGAACTCTGCCTCATTGGCATTCTTATCAATACCAATGTTGTCATCCTTTTGGCCGTTTACGACATAAGACCCTGCATAACAGTACTCAAGTACCGCAAAATGGATATCTCTTTTGATACCGAACGTCTTTTTGGCGTGGTCGAAAATTTTTTGAGCTGATCTTTCTTTACGAAAATCGTTTTTTCTGACGTAGGGGTGAAGGTAAAAAGCGTGTAAAGTACTATCATTATAGAGTGGTGCAATAGCCTCTACTAGTTTTAGTGCATCAGTATTGGGAGGATTTTTAAGTACGTTATCCCATATAGGAAAAGTATAGCCTCCCGGGCTTACCCGCAGTGTAGGGTCAACTGCATGAACACCATCTGCCAAACCTTTTAAGGCCATCTTATATTCTTCAGGGGACATGGTGCCCGGGTGGCGAATGATATGCCACTCTGGTTCATTGAACACCATAAAATCGGTAATTCCCCAGTCTTTTATCCCTTTCGAGAGAAGAAATTCACTATTAGGACGGAACCGCTCTGCAAATGCATTGCCTATTGCATACCATTTATCATAATCTCCCACCGGATTAGATGCATCGGGATAATGATTGAAAAGCAACAAGGGCTTCACCCCATATTTATACCACCCAATAAACCGTTCAAACTTTTTGGTTACCGGTTTTCCGTTCTGCCAATATTCGTGATGATTCAGGTTACCCCTTGCTGCTCCATACCCAAGTACATTGGCAGCCTCATAAATATTGATATTTGAAGGGTTTTCAAAAACTGCATTATTTGTAGAACCTCCTCCAATCATTTTTGCGACACCAGTGCGAAATGGTACAATATTTTTAATCTGCTCTTTATTACTGACCTGCTCTTTTTCCTGTGTTGGGTTACACCCTATAAGCATAATTGCGCTTATAGCAGAGAATTGTACTAGAAGATGGCGGAACTTACAAATCAATATGATGATTTTTGGACGACTAGTTTTTTCTAAGATCATGACTAAACCCCTTATTATTTTTTACAGTGAGTGTTTTTTTACTCAAATCATCGATTACAATATCTGCTTCGGGTCCTCCTTCATAAGTATTGCCACTGATATTAATATCTTTACAATGTTCTATTTGAATAACCGGAAGTTCCGGAGACAAAGGTTTATAGGTATCAGTTCTGATGATGGTATTATTCTCAAAGGTGAGTCCATCTACAGAAAAAGCATATAAAATTCCTCTGTCAAACGTCTTTATTACATTATTCACGATCCTTATATTCCGATTATAATAACCTGGAGGGTTTAGCTGTGGTTCTTTTGCCTGAGGGTAGATCACAATGACCGGGTATCCTGCTCCCACTTTACAAAGATCTATAAATTCATTATCGCTAATCAAAACATCGGTAACGCTTCCAGATTCATAAAACCAGATCATATCTCCCCAATTTCGGATGCCTTGCATTGACGAATAAAACTTATTATTACTAACTACTGACTTACCGGGGGTTTTAACCAGTACACTTCTTGCCCAATTCTTACCTACTGAGCACCCAGTCATTTCCAAATCTGCAGACCAAGTGATATTATCAAGGCCCATACCGCTAGAAATGTTTTTCATAGGCTCTTGTGTCTCGATTTCGAAATAGGCACCATTAACAATACGTATGTTTTTTACCACCAATTTTTCACCCGTGGGGATTAATGTATTTTGGTTAATAACCTGAATAGTATCGCCAGGTTCGGCAAATTCATAGCCTAACTGCTGTCTATGCTTTATTTTACAAGCCAACGTATATTCATCCAGCATACGATCTGCCACCGCATAGTTCCCATGTATGTTTAACCCATCATCCAAATGATTCTCAAAAACACAGTCCTTCAAAACTATTTTTCCCTTACAATTCGCAAAATGCGTAGCATCTGCGGTTGAAGAAACAACTCTTGAGGTACCTGGGGTAGGGATTACTTTAACTTTGTTCAATGTTATATCACCGCTATGTTCACCAATGATTCCCATACCTGCCGTAGAAAAAACCTTTACTTCATCCAAGGTTATATCAAAAGAGTTACGCAAGTAGATACCAGGAGCAGAACGATTAACTCTGTATAATTTGTTTCGCCATTTGGCAATGAAACTCCACCCTACTTCAGGGAGTTGTTCTATTTCGTTTTTAACTCTGATTGTTTTTTCTCCCAGATCTTCTATTTGATAATTTTTATCACTTTTGCTGTCCCAATGTTTTGGACGAATATTTACAAGGTTATGAACCGGACCAATTTTCGGATCTAGCCAAAAATTTTGAGAAATCATGTATTCTCTTCCATGACTATTAAAAAGTATATCATTTTTGACTATCCGATATTCTACATAATCGGCAAACTTAAGGTCGAATGTCTTGTTAACAGTATCTCTGGATATCACCTTACCCTGGGCATAAAAAGGTTTATCCCAGTCAAACTCAAGGTTTTTGATGACTATATTTGTTGATTTTTCGACTACACTGCTCATCATCATATCATGTAAAATGATTCGTGAACCCTGGCCATCTATCTCAAGGTTATGTTGATCAATAATGGGTAAGGCAATGCCTTTACAACCATTTTCATTATTACTGATAGCATAGTATTTTTGAAAAGCCCTTTGTGAATAGCAATGATACGTACCTTTGGGGATCACCAATTTATCAGCTTTTTCGGCACGACAAACTTCCAATGCTTTAAAAAAAGCAAGGCTTGGATCTTCATATTTGGCTAGATATATAGAAAAATCAACTGTTTTCTGCCCTGCGACATTAAAAAATGAGAAGAACAGAAATACAGGTAGCAATAATTTAGACATACTTAGTATATTAGATTTATGTAGCATTAAGGTTTATTAGGTTGCTCAATAAACCTAACAGAGATCTGGTTTGACATATTCTGAAAAAGAAACCCACCCACCCTGAGAACATATCGATTCAAAAAGGGTGGATGGATGTTGACTACTTATTGATATCCCGGGTTCTGACCAAGATTAGGATTAACATCTCTTTCTGCCTGTGGAAGGGGGAAATATTCATCTTTATTTGGTGCCCACACTTGCGTAACTACCGGAGAAGATCGGAATTGTACCTGGCCGCCTGTAAGTTCAATCCCCATTACATCAAATCCGTTTCGTTGTTCGATCAGACCCCATCGTTTAAAATCCCAATACAACCATCCTTCCATAGGGAGTTCTCTTATTCGCTCATCATACAGCGCATCTAAGAACTCATCAGCACTGCTAAAAGTGCCTGGAGAATAGAGTGGAAGTTGATCTGAAGCCCTTGCTCTTACAGCATTGACCGCATCCAGAACGCCTTGGTCATTAAAGGCCGCCGGACTCTGCATAACCCTGGCTTCTGCATAATGTAAAAGGGCATCGGCATAACGAAATACTATAAAATTAAGCGGTGAGGTCCCTGCTCCGGGTCTGCTCCCGTCACCAGTAACCACATATTTTCTGGCATGCAGTCCTGTTCGGGAATGCGTATAATTGTTAATAAAAGGATATAGCACTTCATTTCCACCTGCACCCACAAAGTATGCTCCCGGCCTAATGATATTGGCATCCATTCTGGGATCTCTTCCTTCAAAATAGTCATAAATCTCTGTTGGAATCCGCGGATCGTCTTGGGTATAAGCAGGACTCGGATCTATAATTTCATATTTGTCGACCAGCCAAAGCCCAGGGTTCATCCAGGAAAGGCCACTGTTTGAAGAAGACCGGTTTGAGTAAAATCGCTCGAATGTGTTACCGGGTTCGATATCATTGTCTGCGATTCCCTGAATATCAAAGATAACTTCGCTGTTATTTTCATTCTCAAGGGTAAAAATATCTGCATAATTAGGTTGTAATGAATAAATTCCCAGATCGATTACTGCCTGGGCAGCATCAACTGCGGTATCCCAATCTTCTTCAAATAAAGCAAGTTTTAATTGCAGCATATACGCCGCCCCCTTGCCGACTCTTCCCGGATCATTGGGGGTATCTGGTAATTTTTCAATGGCAATCGCCAGATCTTCCTTTATTTGGTTAATAATCTCTTGTTGCGGTGTTTTTTCAATATCAACAGCTTCCAAACCAGGTACGTTCAGGTAATAGGGAGCATCTTTCCATATCATGGTAATACCATATGAATACATGGCTCTCAAATACCGAGCTTCCCCTATAAGGTTTTCTTTTCGTTCCGGGTTTTCAAAAGGAATAGCATCGATATGAACCATAAAATCATTGGTACGGACCAGGCCTCTATAATAGGCAGACCAGGAGCGTTCTATATGAATATCATCTGCGGGTCCCGTACTTGTCGAAAAACTCCTTACCCTTCCGTTTCTTATCGTTCCAATTTGAATAAGCTGATCAAACGCTCCCCAGAATTCCCAGAAAAATGGCACTTGATTGCTTCTGGGTCGCAATGCATCATAACAAGCTATCAAACCTGCTTCAGCATCTGTAGAAGTTATCCAAAATGTGGTTTCTGCGATATCGTCATTAGGTTGTTCGTCAAGAACATCCTCACATGATGTTACTCCCCATATAAAAAATATCAAAAATATATATCTAATCGTTTTCATATTTGTATAATTTTTTTTGTTCATCTTGACAGGATTAAAATGAAACATTTACTCCAAAAACAAAGGTTTTTACATTAGGAATTCGAACATCAAACTGTTGTGGTTCGCGCTCAGGATCCCAGCCCCACTTATCCATGAACTTAGAGAATGTAAAAAAGTTCTCGGCACTCCCATAAATTCTAAGACTACTCATCGCAAATCTCTCAATAATATCGGGTGAAAAATTATATCCCAACGTTATGTTTCTTATTCTTACATAAGAATTGTCTTCTACAAAAAATGATGAAGGCAGTTCGTTTTGACTATACGCACTATTTGAGACAAGTCTTGGAAGTGTTGCACTTGGGTTTTCTGGTGTCCACCGATTTGTCCATAATTGGTGGATTTGTCCGCGGTCTTCTTTTTCAAGTGGCCAAAAGGCACCAGAAAGGCCTGTCCATGTATCTACATCAAACACTCCTTGTACAAGAACAGACAGATCAAAATTCTTATATCCAAATGACAAGTTTCCTCCAATCAGATACTTTGGTATTTGATTCCCGATAATGGTTCGATCAGCCTCGGTAATCAAGCCGTCCGGTTCTCCGGTAAGGTCACCATTCTCATCTCGTCCATTAATATCGGCGAATATCAAATCTCCCGGAGAAGGGGTCTGGCCATACGTGGGTCCATTGGCGATTTGTTCTTCATCCTGATAAATCCCTGTAGTCTGAAACCCATACAAAGCGTTGATCGGCTGACCCTCTTGTAATACTGTAAGTACACCACTATTATTAGAAATAAAGGGTATATCACTTAGATATTTGGTCAACTCATTATCCTGTATAGTAAGATTACCTCCTATTTGATATGAGAAATTACCAATTTTGTCTCGATACATCACATCAATCTCAAGTCCTTTATTCACAACAATTGCAAGATTTTCAAAAGGAGCTGTTTTATCTCCCAGGTAATCGGGAATCTCTTGTCTAACCAGTATTCCATCGGTCTCTCTGTTGAAATAGTCGACCGAAAGGTTAATTTTTCCTCTAATGAATGATAAGTCGGCACCCAAATTCCATGTAGTGGTAGTTTCCCATTCTATGTCTGGATTGGCAATATCGGTCTGAGCCACACCCAGGACTACCTGATCACCAAAACTATAGGTTTCGTTAACCGAATAAGTCGCCTGATAGGGGTACGGATCAATTTGCTGATTTCCCAATTGACCCCAGGAAGCTCTTAGTTTAAATTCACTTAAGAAATTGGAATTTACGAGAAAGTTTTCTTCCGATATACGTCAACCTGCTGAAAACGAAGGGAATGACCCCCATCTTTTGCCTTCTCTAAAACGTGAAGAACCATCAAAACGGACATTTCCCTCCAGAAGATACTTTTCTTTATAGTTATATGTAAATCGTCCGAAGTACGAAAGTAGCCCCCATCGGACAAGGCTTTGACCAACCGCGGGGGCTTCAAGTCCTGCGCTCAGGACTGGGGTATTATTGCTGGCAAATTCACGGATACTACCAGTGCTTTGCTTTGCTTGAAAGCGATCTTCCTGATAACCGCCAAGTAATGAAAAATTATGACTCTCGTTAATCGATTTCGTATAGGTAAGGGTATAATAATTTGTTAGTAAACGATTGGTACTGATACCCGAAAATGCTCTCTCGCCTCTATCTGTGGGAGTACCTGATTCTGTATTAAAATTCCATAAGGTACCAGTTGGGATAAGACCAATGAACTGATCTCTTTGATTGCTTAGATAATTGATGGCCAGACGAGCATCAAACCTAAGATCATCAAAAATATTCCATTTAGCATATAATTGTCCCTGAACATTATGACGCGTTAACTCATCTCTTGTCACAGAGGCTAGCGCCAACCAGTTAGTGATCGTACCTGCTCCATCCACCTGTGCATCTCCCCAACGACCGTCGGGTGCTTGAATCGCTGGTATAATGGGCATGTTCTGCATTCCCATATGTCTGAAACCTACTTGTTGGCCAAAACCATTTGTAGCTCCTTCTACTATCGGAGTTATATCAGACACCGATACGAATACATTGGTTCCGATGGTAAAGTTTTTGGACAACATGTTCTCGTTATTGATACGAAGGTTATATCTTTTCATTGAATTATTCAAGCCTATACCATCTTGATTCAGGTAATTCAATGAGGTTCTAATACGATTTGTTTCACTTCCACCATCGACGATCAGCGTATATGAACTCATAAAAGCAGGATCGCCAACAAGTACATCAAACCAGTCAGTTGACGGATAACGTATAGGGTCTGTTCCTAAACCATTACGATAGTCTTCAATGTCTTCTTCATTGAATAAGACGGGAAGATTTCCATTGGTTCTTGCTTCATTTTTTAATTCCATCCATGCAATCGGATCATTAATTAAATCTGGCCTATTCCCAACTTGTTGAAATCCCGAGAAAGTTTGAAAGTCTACTTTTAAACCTGTACCGGCTCTTTTGGTGGTTATCAATATAACCCCATTTGCCGCTCTTGAACCATAAATTGCTGCAGCAGAGGCATCTTTTAATATAGTGATGCTCTCAATATCAGTTGGATTAATATCATCAAAAGAAGAAGGTGTACCGTCTACTAAAATAAGCGGATTCGCATTATTCAATGTACCTACACCTCTCAAACGTATTATAGGACCTCCTCCTCCTGCTATACCTCCCGAAGTTTGGGTAGTAGAAAGACCTGGAGCTAAACCAGTTATGAGATTTGAAGTATTGGTCACCGGACGTTCATCTAATAAATCACTTGATATGGTAGTCACCGACCCTATGAGATTAGATTTCCTTTGCTGGGCATAACCCAAAACCACCACCTGATCTAAGGCAGACACATCCTGTTCTAAACTAATATTTAAAACGGTTTGATTTCCCACCGTAATCTCGGTAGTATTATACCCAACATATGATACAACAAGGATTGAATTAGCTCCTTTTACAGATATGCTAAAATTTCCGTCAAAATCAGTGACTGCACCGTTGTCAGTACCTTTTTCTACAACAGCTGCACCAGGTAGGGGGAAGCCATTCTGATCGGTGACTGTACCAGATACACCCTGTTGTAATACACTAGTTCCATTCTTCAGAGATGTTTGTTTCAATGAAGGCAAGGTAGTTCTTTCGGGTCCTTTTTTCAGTATAATCTGTTTGTTGAAGAACTCAAACGTGACCTTTGTTCCTAAAAATAACTTTTCAAGAACTTTGGAAATTGGCTGTCTTCTCTCTTTAATCGTTACTTTTCTATTGACATCCACCTTTTTGGTGTCTACAAAAAACTTGAATTCGGTGAGTGACTCTATTTCTGTAAGCACTTGTTCTACACTAACATGTGCCATATCTAATGTGATCCTCTTTTTTTGAGAATACGTATTTGCATTGATTTGAAATAAGAAAGCTATTAAAAATATGGTAGTTAGCTTCATCTTTAAGTCGAACGTTACTGAAATAGAAACACCCCAAAATGTATTTGGTTTTTTCATATATTTGTATTGTTAGAGTGGTTAATTAATTTTAATCACTTTTATCGGGGAATGTTGCGAGCATTTCCCGGTTTTTTTTGTGATTTTTCCCTCTGGTATTGATTATTCCTTCATAGGCTATTCGTTTTGATTTTTAAATATGATTATCTGATTATTTTGTATTCTATATTTGATATCAAAATTTCGATCAAAAACTTCCAATACTTCTTCAATACTTTCAATATCAAAAACCGCATTGAATGTGTTTTCTTCCAATTGCTTATTGCTATTAATAATTGTTACATTATAGTGCCTTTCGAGTTTTTTGCGTATCGTTTTAAAGGTCATATCCCTAAAGATAAGTCTGCCACTAATCCAAGCTGTATGTACATCTGTATTTACCTTTTGTACTTCAAATGTCATATCGGCCTTATCCCAGGAACCTTTTTGTTCAGGAACCAATTCTAACGGATCTTCAGAATCATATAAATTAGAGTCCCTATACAATTGAACACTCCCCGAAACCAAAACCGTATTAATACTTTCATCTTCATCATAGGAAGAAACATTAAACTCGGTTCCTAGCACTTTAATATTGACTTCCTGGGCATTTACAACAAATGGATGGGTCATGTCCTCTGCAACTTTAAAATAAGCTTCTCCGGTGAGGAAGACCTCTCTGTGTTGCCCTTTTAAAAAATTGACGGGATATTTAAGAGAAGAACCCGAATTTAAATAAACAATGGTTCCATCAGACAACTGAACCTGAAACTTTTTGCCATATGGAATATTTAGTTCATTATATACTAACTTTTCCGAAACAGCATTGTCTGCATACGTGATCTTACTCCCTTTACGAGTGGCTATAGTTTGCCCCTCATTTTCCCATATTTGGGTATTGTCATCCTCATCAACCACATCTACTTCACCACTGCTTAATTGAAGCGTTATGGCCTTGTTCTTAATCTCTAATGTGGATAGTGGTGCTTCATTCCGAAAAAGAAATTGATATCCCAATCCAAATAAGACCACAAAAACAGCAGCATATTTTAAGATTGAGAATTTCTTCGTTCTTAATAAAGAAACCTTTTTAGGAGGTTGTATTTTTGAAAGAAAATCCTGGTATGCAGCTTTAGAATCTACCTTCTGATATTTTAGAGACAGTAGATAATTAATCTCAATAGACTCTTGAAGTTGTCTTCTTGCCCATTCTTCAGAAAGTGAGTCCAATAAAAGATCTAATTCTACCTCTGAAAGCTTTCCTTTGAGATACTTCTGAATTATATTTTCTAAATCTTCGGTTGTCATCTATTATTCATTAGTTATACCACTATGATCCATAATTTTATATAAACCCTACATTATTTTAAACTTTTTTTTAATCTTTGTTTATTCCCCAATATTTTCGATATTCTCAAAAAAACAGTTAAAACGTTGAAAAAGAATGAAATATCTGTAGAAGATTTGCAAAACGGCAAAGAGGAGGCCTATGCAATTCTATATGATATGTACTACGAAAATTTGGTGAGATACTGTTTTAACTTAACTAACGATTTGGCTCTTGCCGAAGATATTGTTCAAAATTTACTAGTAAAAATATGGGTTAACAGAATAAATTTGAACATCAACATATCGCTCAAGGGCTATTTGTATCGGGGAGTGTATAATGAATTCGTTAAAGAATACAATAAAGGAAAACGCAGGGAAAAAGCATTACTGGAAATTAAATACGAAGTGTTGGACCATATGTTGGATATAGACCATGAACAAGTAAACAAAAAAATGAAACTCCTGGAGGAAGCCATAGAAAAACTTCCAAAAAAATGTAAGAAGGTATTTTTACTAAGTAAAAAACAAGGATACAAATACAAGGAAATAGCCTCTCAACTCAATATCTCCGAGAAGGCTGTTGAAAAACATATTAGCAGGGCCATTAAACGTCTAAAACAAACGTTGAGCCATTCCTCTCATATTTTTATGATATTCTTTTCGAGACGATTTACACAAAGGAAAAACCACTAGAAAGAGTATACTTCTCTTTTAGGTTTTTTGACAAAAATTAAGATCGACGAAATTTATCACTGCTTTTTCTTACCTAATTACAGGAATAAAGCAAGATCAATTACTTATGATGAAGCAATTGTCTTTATCGACTGTAGCTTTAGGTTTTCATATCAGAATTTAAATCCAAATTAGTCAATAGGTCAGACAATAAAAATTAAAAAACTATATAAAAATTGTAGGGGATCTGCCAATAAAAGTATCATGTAATTAAACATCACCTATAAAATATGATTTTAAAAAACAAGAATATTGTTATCACGGGAGCAAGCGACGGAATTGGTAAACAAATTGCTCTCAGGCTTGCTAAGGAAAGTACTAAATTAGCCCTGATAGCGAGAAATAAAAAACGGCTAAATGAAGTCGCCAAAGAAGCAAAGTCACTTGGTGCTATCGACGTTAAATCTTACTCCTGCGATATTCGGCATACCGACAATCTTGAAACCAATATAAAATCTTTGATTTCTGATTTTGGCACGGTCGACATTCTCATCAACAATGCTGGTGTATGGCAGAAACTTAAGCCTATTGATTATATTTCGAAGCAGGTAGTCGATGATGTTATTGCCACCAATCTGTCTTCTCTTATACATACCACTCGTTTACTACTTCCCATACTTCGCAACAGGAATGAAGCAGCTATAATTAACGTTGCATCAAAATCTGGCGTAATAGCACAGGAAGGACAATCGGTTTATACTGCAAGCAAATATGGTGTACGGGGGTTTACTGAAGTTCTTAAAACCGATCTCAAAGAAACAAACATAAGGGTAGCAGGAGTCTATCAAAGTGGTACAAAAACTAAAATGTTTGAAAAAATGAACGAAGATTTCTCTGTAGATAAATTTACCGACCCAGCCGATCTGGCAGAAGTTATTGCATTCATGCTCACCCGACCTGACAAAATATGGTTGCATGATGTACGTATAGAAATGTAAAACACAAAAATATATATGAAAAACTCAAAGCTTTTCCTGAAATCTTGTTTATTTATCTCATTCATAGCAATATCATTGGGGATTTCGTGTACAGACGTTCGTAACACATCGTCAATAAAGCCTAAACCCAATATTGTATGGATCATGCTCGAAGATTGGGGGACTCAGCTTTCCTGTTATGGTGAACCCGGTATTGAAACACCTTACATTGACAAGTTTGCCGAGGAGGCGATCAGGTATACTAAATGTTTCAGTACTTCTCCCGTATGTTCTCCCTCAAGATCTGCGATGATGACTGGTTATTACCAAAATTATATCGGCGCAGAGCAACATAGAACTGCTGCAAAGTTTGGATTTGAAAAAAAACCGCTTCCCAATGGTATTAAACCCATGACCCAGCTTTTAGCAGAAAACGGTTATTTTACTTGTTTGATGCTGGATAAAAAGACAGACCTAAATTTTTTATATGAAGGAGCTTTATTTCAGGGTACCGATTGGAAACAACGGGATAAAAACCAACCGTTTTTTGCTCAAATCACCTTTCAAAAGACACATAGGCCCTGGCAGCGTGATTCAATAGATCCTATAGATATAACAGAAGTAAGATTACCTCCATACTATCCTCAGACCGATTTAGCCAGGCGCGATTGGGCTAACGGGCTGGAAGCTATGCAAATCACTGACCGTGAAGTAAATAAGGTTTTAGACAGATTAAAAAAAGAAGGCCTTTATGAAAACACACTGGTCATCATTATGGGTGATAATGGCAGGTGTATGCCCAGAGGAAAACAGTTTTTGTATGATGGAGGTATTCAAGTGCCTCTTATTGTACGTTGGCCACAGAAAATAAAAAATAACCAGGTATCTGATGATTTGGTTTCAACTCTTGACATTACAAAGACTATTTTGGATGTCGCCGGAGTCAAAACTTCCATACCGGTACATGGAAAAAATCTTTTTGGTAATGATGTGAAGCATAGAGAATATATTTTCGCCTCACGCGATAAAATGGATAGCACCTATGATGCCATGCGTACCATCAGGTCGAAAAAATACAAACTTATACACAATCTCATGCCAGAACGTCCTTATTGCCAGTACAACAAATACAAAGAGGCATATTATCCTGTTTTGGCTCTATTAAATGTAATGAATCTAAAAGGCAAATTGAATCCCGAACAAGCTCAATTTATGGCTGCTTCCAAACCCGAATTCGAGCTTTATGATTTGATGACCGATCCCTGGGAACTGCATAATCTTGCAGGAAATCCTGCCTACGATTCTATTCAGAATGCATTATTAGCAGCGTTAAACCAATGGCGGGTCGAAATAAAAGATAAAGGAGTTAGTAACGAATATAGAAAAGGCGGATGGTCTTCAGATTATCCGACACGATCACTGGAAGAATGGGAGCAACAACTGGAAGGTTTTAAGCCCTGGGTTTTTCGCGAACCAAAAAGCGATATGAAACATCCTTATGCGCTTTGGTAATGCTGTTTCTATATAATTCTTTAACTTCATTTCGATACATCTGAATTACTGTATTTTTATTATCTAGTTAAAGGTTAAAACCCTGCAATTTCATTGCAGTTACTTTAGTTTCTATAAATGTTTTAGTTTTGTTGCATGTCAAATTACCGAAAGAATTCGCATTCGATAACCAATTTGAGTTGCCATATTGTTTGGGCAACGAAATATCGATATGCTGTTTTACAGGGAGATATTCAACAACGCTGTCGGGATTTGCTAACCCAGATATGTAATTCGGAGAATGTTCATATTTTGAAAGGAGTTGTGAGTAAGGATCATATCCATATGCATATTGAGTATCCTCCGTCTTTGAGCATAAGTGTTTTGATAAAAAAGTTAAAATGTCGTTCATCCCGAATGCTATAGCGTGAATTTCCCAAGTTAAACAAGCAATATTGGGGGTGGCACTTTTGGTCTGTTGGTTACGGTGCTTGGAGCACTGGTAAGATAACAGATGAGATGGTTCAGGAGTATCTTGAACACCATAAGGATAAGCCCAACTTAGAGAAAGGTAATTGGATATTGGAATAACGTTATTAAAGAATTTCATTCTTTTGTTTAAAACTATGGATTTCTAATCCATAGTGGTTTATTTTTTGTTAGAAAATAAATATATATAAAAGAGTTTCTCATGTTCTTTTTTTATGATAAAAGGATGTAAATTAATATCGTCAAAAAGACAAGGATGACTCCTGCCGTCTTTACACTTGACCACGATTTTTCTTCTTTTCCACTATCAATATATGGGTGAACTTCGGTTGTTGGAAATTGTTTAGAAACCAAAAACATAATAATGAAGTTTAAAACGAATTCTATCCCCCATATATGCACAAAATGAATATCTAAATCTAGAATAAAGGTGGTTAGAATGTAAAACATGAATCCAAAAAATAACCCTGCCTTGGCGCCTTTGGTATTAATTTGTTTAAAAAAGATACCTGCTATAATTATGGATGAAATGGGAATGAAAAAGATGCCATTTAGTTCTTGTAATAACATATATAAACCATCTGGAGCATATGCTACTAAAGGAGCAACGGCAATAGCAATTAGCGCTAATACTACCGATGATAATTTACCATATTTTACCACTTTAGAATCGGATGCGTTTTTATCAATTATCTTTTTATAAATATCTAAACAGAAAATAGTACTTGCAGAGTTTAAAACGCTATTAAAAGTACTCAGTACGGCACCTAAAATAACTGCGGCAAAAAAGCCATAGAGATAGGTTGGTAATACTTTTTTAACGAGAAGTGGATAAATTAAATCAGGCGTTTCGTAATATTGATCTTGAAAATAGTAAAACGCAATAAGCCCGGGAAGTACAATTATTGCCGGTACAAATAATTTTAAAACACCTGTATAAATTAATCCTTTTTGAGCTTCAACTAAGTTTTTTGCCCCAAAAGCTCTTTGTATAATAGCTTGATTCATTCCCCAGAAATACAATTGATTTATCATTAATCCAGTAAATAATACCGAGAAAGGTAACACAGAGTCTGGTTTTCCTATAATATCAAATTTATCGGGTGCAAAATTATATACGGTACTTAATCCGTTAAACATATTACCCTCTCCAATTTGATAAAGAGCAATTATAGGGATTAACAAACCTCCAAGCATAAGGCCAATACCGTTTAAAGAATCAGAATATGCTACCGCTTTTAGACCTCCAAATATGGCATATAAAGAACCTATAACACCTATGGTAAGTACTGTATAAATTAGCGATTGTTCTTTTGAAAGACCAAACATATATGAAAAATCGAAAACACTTTCAATATTAATAGCTCCAGAATATAAAACGATTGGTAATAAGGTAATTACAAAGGAAGACATTAACAAAAAAGCAACTACAGACCGAATGGCGCCATCAAAGCGTTTTTCCAAAAATTCTGGAATTGTAGTTAACCCCATTTTTATGAATTTTGGAATAAAAAAAATGGCCGCAATAACTAAGGCAATAGCAGAAGTTACTTCCCAAGCTATAATAATGATTCCGTTTTTATAAGAACTACCATTCATACCTATTAAATGTTCAGTAGAAATGTTTGTTAATATCATGGATCCTGCAATAATAGGTCCTGTTAAACTTTTGCCAGCCAAAAAATAACCTTTGGAGGTCGTAAATTTGTCTTTTCGAAGTTTGTAACTCGTATACAATATGACGAGTAACGTAAATCCAAAAAAACCTAAATAAGTATAAAACATTACAAAAGGTTATTTTTTTATGGTAAACTGGTTTAAAATTTTAATACGTCTGGCAGGTATTTTTTTACTAAGGCTTCGTAATATGGTTTAAGGGCTTTGGCATCTGGTTTTACAGGAGCTTTGGTGTATAAATCGTACGGATTAAATTTTTTAACCCATTCAAACATCTCGATATCTTTATCATTCATTAAATGTGTATAAGCTTCCTCCCGATGCTGCGAATAAAATGAATGGTATCTTATTATATATAGTGCAGGTTCGGGTAAATAATCTTTTACTATTTGATATAGATATTCATCATGTCCCCAACTCATTTTTACATTATCTAGCCCACAATTAGGTGTATAAACACCATATTTTGTGTTATATTTCGGATTTGAATAGTCTGGATTTTCCTTAAAAAAATCTGGATATACAATAGTGTCTGAAAATTTACATCCCACAGGAAAAGTGTCACCAACTACAGCCCATTGAGGCTCATCAAAAAGGCATAGAACTTTGCCAATATCATGTAAAAAACCTGTTAGGATAAACCAGTCAGGATGTCCATCAGCCCTAATGGCTTCTGATGTTTGTAATAAATGTTGAAGCTGATCTAAGTCGATATCCGGATCGCTGTCATCTACCAAAGTGTTTAGAAAATCCACGGCTTCCCAAAGCGACATTTCTTTTTTGTCAAACCTTAAAAATTCGTCTTCTTTTTTACAAACAAAATCATAGGTTTGATTCATATGATTTATTCTGTAAAACTCTTTTACGGTTTCAACACGCTTAGAATCAACATAATTACGAAACTCTTCTTTTTCTTTTGCTGGAGTTTCAGGATCTGGGTAGCGTTCTTTTAAATTATCTTCCCAATCGTCTATGTTTTCCATAGGGTTGTTATGATTTATTGCATCTTCCATACCTTTTTAATTTAATACAATATTATTGTGTTAATGATTTTCTGATTCTTAATTCGGTTAACCCTCTTATTCTACCTAAGCGATATAGCCAACGTAAACATCTTTGTTATCTAAATCGTTAAGCATTCGATGTCGGTGGTCTCATCAACCCCCAGGCACTCTGGCACCTTCAGTAATTATAGCTACTTTATCTTTAAGATCAAATGGATTCATAGGGTTTTTAATAATGTCCAAATCATAATTTATCGGCTTATCGAAAATAATATTTATTATTTTTTTGAAGATGGACTAACAGATCAAATAGATGGATAGAATTAACAGGTTGAGATAATTTTAATTCAAATTAAAACCATTTTGCATTCAAATTTTTGTTTGAAAGTCAGTTAAAAATTTAACTAAGAAATAAATAGGTCTGGTGTGCATTTTAAATAATTTTTCCATGTTTTTGGATAAAATGTCCATTTCAAAAAGATAAACAAATGTTAATTTTAGCACAAAACCAACAACCCTATAAAGTGAAATAAGTATTAAATAAACAAATCAAAATGGAAAAACTCAAACTTTTATTAATTGCCTTTTTTATTGGTTTCTCATTTAATTCATGGGCACAATCAACACAGGTATTAGGTCTGGTTTTAGATAGTCAAGGTACACCACTGCCAGCAGTTAATATACTAGAAAAGGGTACAAACAATGGTGCTTCAACAGATTTTGATGGAAATTTTACAATCTCAGTATCAGGACCTAATGCTGTATTGATAATCTCATCTATTGGATTTCAAACTCAGGAACTTGAATTGGATGGATCTTCTAGTTATACAATTAACTTAGTTGTCGATGCTACAGCCTTAGAACAGGTTGTTCTTATTGGATATGGATCTGTAAATAAAAGTGATTTAACGGGATCTGTAGTTTCTATAAAAAATTCGACTATTACAGAAGCGAGACAAACAGATTTAGGTAAAGCATTGCAGGGACGTGTAGCTGGTGTAGATATTCGAAGACTTGGCTCAAAACCTGGAGCTCCGTTGTCTATTAAAATTAGAGGTAATACTGTTCTTCGTAATGATAATGTTGGTAACGATGGTGTTAGTGATGATTTTCTTGCAGATAAATCCAGACCTTTATATGTTGTTGATGGAGTGTTTGTAAATGATATTACTATTCTTAACCCCGCAGATATTGAGCAAATGGACGTTTTAAAAGATGCGTCTGCAACTGCTATTTATGGATCTAGAGGGGCAAATGGGGTAGTAATTATAACGACTAAAAACGGTGTAGAAGGAAAAACTCAATTTACTTACGATTCATCTTCTGGTATTAGAACGGCTGTTAACACCCCAAATATGTATAATGGTGATGAATATGTTGCTTTTGTTGACGATTTTTTACGTGCCAGAGCGTGGAGACCATTATTTGATGGCGTTGGAGGAACAGGGACTGTGGCTGATTACAACAATATTATAGTTGATCGCTCAACCGAATTTCAAAATAGTAATGAAGAAGCCAGTAACGTAGCAAACAGACGTTATACAGATTGGGCAGATCTGTTTAGAGAAACAGGAATTCAAACTAGTCATACAGTTGGAGTGTCTGGAGGGAACGATGGTTTAGTGTACAACGGTTCAGTTGGTTATTTAAAAGATGAAGGTGTTATTGGTATTGAAAAGTATGAACGCTATAACCTGTCTGCCTCGCTTTCTAAAAAGGTATCGGATAAATTTACGGTTGGCGTAAAAGCTTATTTAGCATATTCAGAAAGAGAACAGGGTAGTAGAGAATTGTTTAGAAGTACATTAAGATTGGCTCCAACGGTTAACCCTTTTGATGCTAATGGTGAACCTATTTTATTTCCGGATGCTCAAGATTCTCGTTTTGTAAATCCAATATATGGTGCTCAAGGTGCATGGCGTCTTAACAATAGAAACCTAAACGTTATTGCAAATTTCTTTGCTAGCTATAAGATAAAAGATTGGGTTACTCTTAAAACAACATTTGCACCTAAGCTAGATTATGGACGAACCGCAGAGTTTCGCGGTTTATTAACAAAATCTTCAAGAAACGATCCTTCAAGAATAAGGTCAATTTATAAGCCAGGATTTGATAATACTTATACTTGGGATAATATATTAGATTTTAAATTTGATATAGCTCAGGGACATGAGCTTAAAGCTAATTTAATATCATCATTATACTATTTCCAAACAGAAGGAAGTGATATCCAAGTTAGAAATTTTGATACAGATGCTTTCCTGTTTTATAATACAGAAGCAGGAACAGATATAAGAGATTTTGATACTAGATTTTCAAAAGAAACCTTAGCCTCTTTTGCTGGGCGTATTAACTATAATATCTTAAATAAGTACTTATTTACCTTTACAGGAAGGTATGATGGGTCTTCTAAACTATCTATTGGTAACGAATGGACTTTCTTTCCATCGGCAGCATTTGCTTGGAGAGTATCTAATGAAGATTTTTTACAAGATGCAGATTGGTTAAACAATCTAAAAGTAAGATTGAGTTATGGTGAATCTGGAAACGATAGTTCTGTAAATGCTTATAGTTCATTAGCCTTTTTAAATCCATCTAATTATTTATTTGGAGACAACCAGGCTAATGGTCAAATAGTAGGAGGATTGCCTAATGAAAATCTTACTTGGGAAGTGTCTAAAGAATATAACGTTGGATTAGATTTCGGAATTCTTGATAATAGAATAAGTATGAATATTGATTATTATGATAAGGAAACGGAAGGAAGTATTTTTCCTAGAACACTTTTTGATATTACTGGCTTTGATAGTGCGACAGGTAACTTTGGTTCGGTTAGTAATAGAGGGATTGAAATTGCATTAAATACCGTAAATATTAGAACCGAAAATTTCTCATGGGAAACCAACATCAATTTTTCTAAAAACACAAATGAGATCTTAGAGTTAGATGGCGATTTAGATAAACTTCCTTTTGGTAGACATGGAGTACTTCAAGTAGGAGAACCAATAGATGCTATGTTTTCTTATGATAAAATTGGGATTTGGCAATTAAATGAAGCAGCAGATGCTGCCATTTTTAATGCTGTTCCGGGACAATATAAGTTTAAAGATCAAAACGGTGATAATATAATTAATGAAGAAGATAAAGTTGTTATAGGATCACATTCTCCAGATTGGTCAGGAGGTATGACTAATACATTTACATATAAAAATCTTGATTTTTCTGTTCATGTATATACAAGACAGGGTGTTTTTGGCCATTCAGAGTTTCATCAAAACTTTGCCCCTCACCAAAATGACGGTGCTAAGTTCAATAAAATTGATTTAGACTATTGGACACCTAATAACCCAAATGCCAAGTATCCTGCACCATCTTATGGGCACCCAGGTGAGTGGTATTTTGAAGATATGTCTTTTGTGAAAGTTGGAAATATTGGTTTAGGATTCGAAATGCCAAAAGAAATTCTAGATAAACTTAAACTTTCTAAGTTTAGAGTTTCATTAGATGCTCAAAACCCATTTACGTTTACAGATTTTGAAGGACCAGATCCGGAAACAGGATTACAAAACTCTTTTAATATGGCCTATTCAGTAAAGACGTTCTTATTAGGTATAAAAATAATAAACTAAAAAATTTAAATTTCTTAAAATGAAACTATTAAATAAAATAAAACAAGTTGGTTTATTGCTAGGTATTGCCATAGGAATGAATGCTTGTGATAACTATATAGAAGAGGATATCTTTTCGGATATAACGAGTGAGAATTTTATCACTCAAGATAATGCAGATCAACTGGTTGTAGGTATTTACAATGCTTTAAGACAGGTTTATAAACAGTACGAAATAAATTTAGCAGGAACAGATATTTTTACACGACAAGACGAATTGTTTTCTTTTAATCCACTAAACGATTATTTCGATTTCAATTCGAGTGAAGGTAAGGTTGCAGATATCTGGAAGGAAAATTACAAAGTTATCGCAAAGGCAAATACAGCTATTAATAGATATGAAAACCAAATTAGTTGGACACGGTTAGATGAAAGAGACTATGGTATAGCACAAGCAAAAGCATTACGAGCTTTGGCATATTATAATTTGGTACAACATTTTGGTGGCGTAGTGATAAATTTAACCGAACCTACTGAAATTCGTTCAGATTATGTAAGAAGTACAGAAGAAGATACTTTTACTCAAATAATTAGTGATTTAGAAGCCGCTATACCAGTTTTAGAAACAAGCCCGCAAACCGGACGTTTTTCTAAACGTGCTGCACAACATTTATTGGCAGATGTTTATGTAACAAGAGCGTATAAAACTTTTGGGAGTTCATCAGATTTTGATACGGCTGCATCTATAGCAGAACAAGCCATAGATTCTTATGATATTAGAAGTCAAACGTTTGCTCAAGTGTTTGATTTTGACAATCAAGTTAATGATGAAGTTTTATTTGCTGTACAATATGGCTCAGGGGGTAATTTTGATGATAGAAACAATAATAAACATTCAATAATGATGAACCCTGTTAATGAATATCCTGGAATTGGAAGAACTAACCCATATGGTAGACAATCAATAGGTTTAATGCCTACTCCATTTTTTTACGAATTATTTGACGCCAATGACACGAGAGAAGATGTTACCATACACAGGGTACTTTTTGCTAATGAAGAGGATATAGTAGGTACTCATAATCTCGCAGAAGGAGATACAGCAGTATATTATCCTAAAAATGCCATTAGTGCCACAGAATTGGCTGATAAGTTAAATAGGTATTATGTATACCAGCCAGACCAGTATTTATTTGGATTACCAGCAGATGTACCAGGAGTTAACTTCTTATATAGCAGTAATATTAATAGAACAAACTTTCCTATTTTCAAAAAATTTGATGACCAGGACTTTCAAGATGATGCAGGAGGTTTTAGAGATACTTTTGTATTTAGAGTTGCAGAAACTCATTTAATTGCTGCAGAAGCTTATTTGGGAGCCGGCAATATGGGATCAGCTTTACCACATATTAATGTAGTTCGGGAGCGTGCAACTGGTGTTGCAAACCATTATACATCGGTCACTATTGATGATGTTTTAAATGAACGTGCTATTGAGCTTGCAGGCGAAGAAAATCGATGGGCGGTATTGAAAAGAACAGGGAAATTAGAGGAGAGAATTGGTATGTATAACCCTCATGTAATTGATCATGGCGCCTTTAGCTCTGGAACACACTTAGTTAGACCTATTCCTTCTGGAGAGCTAGAACTTTCAGATGGTTCATTATTGCAAAACCCCAATTATTAATAATGTATCTATCACTAAGTTGAGTATTTGAATTAGTATTCTGTTTAAATACAGGCAGACGAGTTTTAGTCTGTCTGTATTTTTTAATAATATAATTATTTTAAAAGCCTAAATCACATGCTAAAAGTTTCAGCATATAATTACTTGATTTTTGTTTCCCTATTTTTTATTCAATGCCAAAAGGAAATTGAAACAGCTAAACAAAATGCAAGCAATATAAACCCTTTTATTTGCACAGCTAGTGATCATGGACAAACAGATGTATCGGCAAGTTTACCATTTGGAATGGTTAAGCCATGCCCAGATACAAACCCTATAGCACATGCTGGTTACGATTATGATGCTAAAGAAATAATAGGTTTTTCAAACACGCGATTTTCAGGTGTAGGTTGCAAAGGTGTAGGAGGCAATATCAGGATTTTACCCTTCTCAATTTCAAAAGGCGATTCAATTCCTAAGGCTTTAAGGTATTCGAAAGAAACCGAAAAAGCTTCTCCCGGATATTATTCAGTTACTTTAAACAATAGAATTAAAACACAATTAACAGCTTCAAGACAAGTTGCGTTTCATCAGTATACATTTCCAGAATCAAAAATTTCTGGTTTCACTATTGATTTAGCCAGCTCCTTTGCCGGTCACATTTCAGAAGAACACAACATTTCAGAAAAAGGCATTTTAAGCGGAAAAATAACAACTACCAATGTGTGTAGAAAAGGAAGGTATTCGTTTTATTTTGCTATAAACATTAACAAGGAAATTAAAAATATAATCGAAAAAGAATCAAGAATAATATTCAAGTTTTCAACCCAAAATAATGAAGAAATCTTATTGCGGTGTGCGCTTTCAGTTGTAAGTGAAGACAATGCTATTCGAAATTTAAAAAAATCAGAGAAAAAGTCATTTTCAAAAATTAAAGAAGAAGCTTTTAGTCAATGGAACGATTTGATGAGTGTTGTTGAGGTGGAAACTAAAAATGACACTTTGAAAGAATTATTCTATACACATTTATACCATGCTACACAATCTCCATTTATTATTAATGATGAAGACGGAGCATATAGAGGTAGTGACGGAAAGCTTTATAGTAGTGATACACCCTATTATCATGGGTGGTCTATTTGGGACACATTTAGAACAAAATTACCGTTGTTTTCATTTTTATATCCAGAGCGGTATACTGAAATGATGGCATCTCTAAAATCATTATATAAGCAAGGGAAACCGGATTGGGCAACAGAGACAGAACCTTTTTTAACCATCAGAACAGAACATTCTATTGTTGTTTTATTAGACGCATATAAGAAAAACCTACTACCTTTTTCTTTAGAAGATATTTATGAAGAATTAAAAGATGAAGCTAAACATTTACCTTTCAAATCACCCGATAATGTGTTAGAATCCAGTTTCGATTTGTGGGCCTTATCTGAAATTGCAAATATATTAGGACATAAGGCTGATGCAACCCTATATAAACAAAAAGCATTTGAGTATAAAACCATATGGAAAGAGAAGTTTTTAGTAATGGATCAAAACTCTGATATTATGCATGGTGATGGGCTTTATGAAGGCACTTTATGGCAATACCGCTGGTTTGTCCCTTTCGATATTGAAGGAATTCAAGATGTAATGGGCGGAAAAGCGATCTTTGAAAATCAGTTAGATTATTTTTTTGATAATGAGCTTTTTAACATTGGAAATCAACCAGATATACAAGTACCTTACCTCTACGCATATACCAATTCGCCATGGAAAACACAGAAACTTATTGACCAATTATTAAATAAAAAAACTAAGAACTGGTACGGAACACATGAAAAATTTGAAGTACCCGTAGAAAAAAAGATATTTACCGCAACCCCTCGCGGTTATATTCGTGAAATGGATGATGATGCAGGAACCATGTCATCATGGTATGTATGGTCTGCAATGGGTTTGTACCCTGTATTTCCCGGAAGCACAAAGTTGGCGTTAACTACACCTCAATTTAAAAAAATAACAATTAAAATAGCAGAAAAACCTTTGCAGATAATTGCAAATGAATATTCTTCAGAAAATAAATACATCCAAAAAGTAACTTTGAATGGAAAAGAAATAAAATCAAGTTTTGTTGATTTTAATCTATTGGTAAAAGGAGGAACATTACAATTTGAATTAGGGAACCAGCCAAACAAAAGTTGGGGAATAAAAAACTAAAATTATGATAAACAGCATATCAAACAGCTTCATAAAGAACATATTTATTTCATTGCTTTTAATGGTGGTATTTGTAAATACTATCTATAGTTCTGAAAAAAAAGAAAAAGAATACATTGTTACTGATCATGCAGTGAAAAATGACGGAAAAACATTAAATACTAGTGCTATTCAGGCATTAATTGATAAGATACATAAAAAAGGAGGCGGTACAATTGTATTTCCTAAAGGTAATTATTTGTCGGGAAGCCTTTTAATGAAGTCGAATGTGAATTTACATTTTAAAGAAGGAGCCGTTTTACTAGGTAGTACAAATCCTCTTTATTATAAAAATGTTGAAATGAAGGGAAGGCCTGATTCTCCTAAAAAAGATGATAACTCGCAAATGGCTCTTTTAGTAGCATTTAGAGCCAATAATTTTAAAATCTATGGAAAAGGGAAAATTGATGGTCAAGGACAAAAATTGGCACTGGCAATAGATAGCTTGCATCATACAGGGGCGCGAATTGATCCAAACTATAATTATAGAAGAATGCGCCCTAATGAAACAGTAAGGCCTAAGTTATTTCGGTTTTCTGAATGCACTAATGTAGATATTACAGATCTAAACCTGTATAATGGTTCTTGTTGGGGGTTGTCTTTCGAATTGTGTGAAGACTTAAACCTTGATAATTTAAAGGTAGTAAACAGAGCATATTGGAATAACGATGGAATGGATATTACAGATTGCAAAAATGTTAGAATTACTAATTGTGATGTAAATTCAGCCGATGATGGAATTTGCTTAAAATCGTATTACCCAGGTCATTTTAATGATAGTATATATATTGCTAACTGCACGATTAGAAGTAGTGCAAGCGCCCTTAAATTTGGAACAGCCTCGTATGGTGGTTTTAAAAATATAACTATAGAAAATATTAAAGTTTTTGACACATTCCGTTCAGCAATTGCAATTGAAAGTGTAGATGGGGGTGTTATCGAAAATATTAAAGTTACAAATGTAGTAGCAGAAAATACGGGGAATGCCATTTTTATACGATTAGGCCATAGAGGAGGTGAAAAACCTGGAGTTGTTAAGAATATTCACATTAAAGATGTCAAAGTGCAAATTCCTTTTGGCAGACCAGATATAAATTACGATTTAAGAGGACCTGAAGTAAACTTTTTTCATAATCCATTTCCTTCATCTATAGTTGGAATTCCGGGACATACTATTGAAAATGTTGTGATAGAGAATGTAGAAATTATTTACCCGGGAAGAGCTTCAAAAGGAATGGCGTATGTTCCGTTAAGTCGATTAGATCAGGTTCCTGAGAAAATAAAAGATTACCCAGAGTTTTCAATGTTTGGTGAGTTGCCATCATGGGGTTTTTATGTAAGACATGTTAAAGGCATACGCTTTAAAAAAGTAACCTTAAAATTAGATAATGAAGATTATCGTCCTGCCTATATATTCGATGATGTAGAAAATATAAACTTAGAGAACATTATTCTTCCGTCTACAGCACACAAACAAGTTGTATTAAAAAATACCCAGGGGGTTAAAAGTAACAACAACTTAAATAACAGCACACTAAAAATCAATTAGAATAAAACATGAAACAACATACGCTCTATTTAAAATTTTTGTTACTAATTTTTCTTGCACTTTTAATGTCTTGCCAGGAAAAAGAGAAAACTGATGTGGCATCAACCACAAAGAAGGAGTATGTTTCAGATAAGGTGTATCCTGCTTTAGACACAGAGAACTCAAGATGGTTTTTTTTCTCGTCTGCCAGTCGTCCATTTGGTATGGTTAATCTAAGTCCAGACACAGAAATTGATGGTGCCTGGGGTAGTGGTTATCGTTATAAAACTGATACTATAAAGGGGTTTAGCCACATTCATGCGTGGCAAATATCAGGAGTTTCTATTATGCCAGTGACAATTTCAAAAGGCAATAAAACCAGTATATTTTCAGATTTTTATTCAAAATTTAATCATAATAAAGAATCAATTACACCAGGTTATCATTCGTTAATCTTAGAACGCTATCAAATAAAAACCGAATTAACCAGCACAAAGCGTGTAGGTTTTCATAAATATCGTTTTCCAAATCATACAGAAAAAGCTATTCTTTTCAATTTGAATACCATACTAGGGCCTTGCAAAAATATTGATGGCGAGTTAAAACAAATAAACGATAAGGAGTTTATTGGAAGTGTTATTGCAACATCTACACATCGTAGACCCAAACCCTTAAAAATATTTTTTAAAATTGAATTAAACCAACCTGTTAGATCTATTGTTTTAGATGAAACGACAAAGAATTATTTATTAAATCTAGATGCTTCTGAAGATGCACTTTTAATGAAAGTAGGCATTTCGTATACGTCAACAGAAAATGCAGCAAACAATATACAGGAAGAATTACCGCATTGGGATTTTGATGATATAATTGAAGCATCAAAAGAAGAATGGCACAGTTTATTAAGTAGAATTAAAATTGAAGGCGGTACAGAAATTGACCAAAGACGGTTTTATACAGACCTTTGGCACGCTTTACAAGGACGCCGAATTATAAGTGATGTCAATGGCACATATCCAGATAATACCGGAGAAATATTTAGAGTGGGGCAATTACCTTTAGATACAGATGGGAAACCATTGTTTAATCATTATAATTCTGATGCACTTTGGGGTGCACAATGGACCATAAATACCTTATGGGGGCTTGTTTACCCTGAAATTATGGAAGAATTCACATTGTCTTTTTTACAATACTATAAAGATGGTGGTATGGTACCGCGGGGACCTTCTGGCGGAAACTACACGTTTGTAATGACAGGTAATCCTGCAACACCTTTTATAGTTAGTGCCATTCAAAAAGGTATACTAAAAAATAATTTAGAGTATGTGTATCAGGCATTAAAGAAAAACCATGTATCGGGCGGCATTATGGAAAAAGCAGGATATGAGCATAAAACATCTAAAGGTGGTGGTTTAAGCTATTATTTAGAGCAAAATTATGTGCCGCATCCTAATCCGGAAGGCAAATTTGGCAGTCATCAAGATGGTGTGGGGTTAACTTTAGAATATGCCTATCAAGATTGGGTGTTAGCACAATTAGCGAGTAAATTAGGCCATCAGGAAGATTATGACTATTTCATGAAAAGGTCTAAAAATTATCAATATGTTTTTAATAAAACAATAGGTTGGATGCAACCAAAAAATAGTGCAAACTTATGGTCTGAAGATTTTGATGCATATAAATATGAGGATGGATTTATTGAATCTAACGGAGCACAATCTACGTGGTTTGTACCTCATGATATTTCTGGTTTATCCGATTTAATGGGAGGGAATGAAGTGGCTGCAAATAAACTAAAAAAGCAATTTGAAGCAGCTGAAAAATTAGGCTTTACATCGGGGAATTCTCATGCAGCCGAAAAGCATCCGGAATTTAGACGAATTCCAATAAATTATGGAAATCAACCATCTATACAAACTGCTTTTATATTTAACCAATTAAGCAGGTCAGATTTAACTCAATACTGGTCTAGGAAAGTAGCAACAACTGTTTTTGGAGGTTTAACACCATCAACAGGATATAACGGAGACGAAGACCAGGGGCTTATGGGGAGTTTGGCAGTTTTAATGAAAATGGGCTTGTTTCAGATGAATGGTGGTACCGAAGAAAATCCAGAATATCAAATAGGAAGCCCTTTATTTGATACTATTACAATTCAATTAAACCCAGAATATTATTCGGGTAAAATATTTCAAATTAAAACATTAAATAATAGCGAAGAGCATGTATATGTAAACAATACGCTATTTAATAATAAGCCATTGAAATCAAGCACTGTAGCACATAACGATATTACAAAAGGTGGTGTACTTGAGTTAAATATGAGTGATAAAATTGAATCTAATAAAAAGCTCATATCCAAAGTTAAAGATTGATTTTATAATTAGTATTTAAAATAATATGACAAAATATATTATAACCTTAATAGGAATCCTTGCTTTTAGTGTGTTTTCTTGTCAGAAACAATCAACTTCAAATTATAATATTTTAGATTTTGGAGCAAAAGCAGGAGGTGAAGGCTTAAATACTGTTGCTATTCAAGATGCTATTAATACTGCTCATAAAAATGGAGGCGGTAAAGTTATTATTCCTTCGGGAACATATCTATCTGGAACACTATTTTTGAAAAGCAACGTAAACCTTCATGTAGCATTAGGAGCTACATTATTAGGCTCCCCAAATATTGAAGATTATACAAAAATGACCTGGGGGCATAATAAAGACCGTCAACCATGGCATTTAATTTATGCAGATTCCATATCAAATATGGCAATCACTGGTTTGGGGATTATTGATGGCAATGGAAAAAACTTTTGGGAAGATTATGAAAAAGACAAGCATGGAAACATGATAATTCCCAGATGGATCAAAGCTAAAGAACAAAAGGTAAGTCCGTTAATAGATATTAATAATTCTGAAAAAATAACTATTAAAGATGTTACGGTAAAAACAGGAGGAGGTTGGAATATTCATCTCTTCAATTCCCAAATAGCAACTATTAGAGGAGTGAAAGTGATTAACAATATTTACAGCCCAAATTCAGATGGAATTGATTTAACAGGTTGTAGTGACGTTACTATTTCAGATTGTTTTATAAAAACCTGTGACGATGCTATAGTTATAAAAACAGTAGAGGACAGTAACGAATCTGAGCGAATATCGGTTTCAAATTGCATTATCGAAACCTTATGCGTTGGTATAAAATTAGGAGCAGGAGAATCGTATAAAGACATGCGAGATATTAATTTTTCTAACTGTGTTTTTAATGGAACCTCACGTTTTTTTGGGTTGTATTCTAAAAACGGAGCAGTTATAGAAAACGTGGTAGTTAATAATTTAACAGGGAATACAAATGCAAAACTAGTTTATAATAGACCCATACAGCTCATGGTGGAAAAGAATAAAAATGGTAAAGTAGGTGGTATTCGAAATGTGATTATAAGTAATGTAGCAGCGCATACAGACGGACGTATTTTAATGACTTCTGATCCGGATGGATTTATTAGTGATATTTTCTTTAGAGATATAATATTAACCTATCCAAGAATTGAAGACCCACTACCTATGATAGACGGAGCAAGAAGCAACCAGTTTCCAAAAGTTTCAGATTTCAAAAACGCTGGTGCAGCAAGAGCTGCTTTTGTAGCCGAAAATGTAAATAATTTGGTAATCGATAATTTAAAAATTAATTGGCCATCAAATGATGTTCCTAAAAACTGGCAGCATCCGGAACGCATTGAAAATGGCACATCACGTATCCATAAACCAGATTATTCAAACCCACGTGAAACTGAGTTTTCTGTATTATGGGCTAAAAATGTAAATGGAGGTTTTATAGATGCTACACGTTGTAATGCATCTTCTGATAAAGTTGAGAAAATAAACCTTATAAATTCAGTAATTACTATAAAATGAAGAACCCGGTTATAGTTCAAAAATTTATTGTATCAGGATAAATGAAATCTTTTTAACTGACCCTAGGTTCCTAACTGTTATTTTTTAGGAAGAAAGGTTTTTGGACATGCTCTAAGCAAAATATAATGATTAGATCTTATAAAAAAATAATACTCGGTGTAGTTTTCATGAATATGATATCTATTCATGCTCAAAAAAAGGAATATGCATATGTTTTTAACCCTATTAAAGGGATGGTTAATGATGTTGAGAAGCCTTTTAGGAAGGAACTATGTTTAAGCGGAAAATGGCAATTTATGCCAGTTTATGATACTTTGGTAAATACTTTGGATAAGCCAAAAGAATTCTTGTGGGAAACAACTCCTATTAAGATCCCTTCACCCTGGAATGTAAATAATTTTGCAACAGATGATGGTGGTGACTTTGTAACATTTCCTAGCTACCCTGAACGCTGGAATGACTCAAAAAAAGGATGGTTAAAAAAAACGTTCAACCTTCCGAGGGGTTGGAAAAAAGATAAAATAAAATTGTATTTTGAAGCCATTGCTGGGCACGCTCAAGTTTATGTTAATGGCATCTTAGTTGGTGAAAACCTGGATATATATTTCCCTTTTAATATAGATGTGTCAGATTTTTTAAATGAAGGGAAAAATGAAATTATAGTTGGTGTAACCAAAGCTAGTTTAACAGACCAAGAAGGCAAATATGGTAGAAGAAATTATGTAGCAGGTTCTTTCTGGGGGCAGCATATAGTTGGTATATGGCAGGACGTTTATTTATTAAATGTTCCAAATATATCTATAGATACTATTTTTATTGAACCAGATGTGGCAAATAACGAATTAAAGCTTAACGTTAAAATTACTAATAATACAGATAAGCCCTTAAATTTAGATATAGAAGTGGCAGTAAGGGAATGGATAAAGAGTAATGCTACTAGTCTAAATGATCTTCCAGTAGAGTCGGGAGCATTAGGAAGTGTAATTTTTAATATTTCTACCGAGAAAAGCGTTCAGGTATTGCCTAATACTTCAAAAACAATTCATCTAACAAAGAAAATTAATGGTGCCCTAAAATATTGGACCCCGGAATCTCCTAATTTATATGGGGCTGTAGTATCATTAAAGAAAAACAATAAAAAAGTTATTGATAAAAAATATGAAAGATTTGGTTGGCGGCAGTTTTCAATTGAGGGTACACAACTGAAGTTAAATGGCAATCCTATAGTTTTAAAAGGTGATTCCTGGCATTTTATGGGTATTCCTCAAATGACACGCCGTTATGCTTATGGTTGGTATAAAATGCTAAAAGATGCAAATTCAAATGCAGTACGCTTGCATGCTATGCCATTTCCAGAATTTTATTTGGATGTTGCAGATGAAATGGGGATTTGTGTTTTAGATGAAACCGCTATTTGGTCGAGTGATGGCGGCCCAAAAATGGATTCTGAAGGGTATTGGTCAAGCTGTAAACAACATGTAAAAAACCTGGTACTTAGAGATAGAAACCATCCATCGGTTTTTGGGTGGAGTGTTTGTAATGAAACACTCCCTGTAGCTATTCATGTGTTTAATGCTCCAGAAAACATTGTGCAAAGACAAGTAGATGAGATTAATAATTGGGTAGAAATAGTTAAGACGCTGGATCCAACCAGACCTTGGATTTCAGGCGATGGAGAAACCATGCGAAAAACAAATTTACCGACTGTAATTGGACATTACGGAGGAGAGGAAGATATGAAAAAATGGGCTTCTCAAGGTATCCCCTGGGGTGTTGGAGAAACAGGAATGGGATATTATGGTACGCCTACACATGTGTCTGCAATAAATGGAGGAAGGTCTTTCGAATCTATGCAAGGTAGAATGGAAGGATTGGCTATTGAGGGCTATGGTTTAATTACCAAACAACTGGAAAATAAGGCATCATATACGAGCTTATTCAACTTAATTTGGTATGGTTTAAAACCATTAGCGTTAGGATTAAAAAATACCTCTCGACCGTCAACACCAGAAGATGGTATTTTCTTTACTAATTATCAGGAAGGAGTTCCGGGAGTACAGCCAGAACGTTTAGGGCCTTATACTACAACAATAAACCCTGGTTATGATATGGCATTGCCTTTATACAAACCATGGCCTCTATTTTATGCTGTTAAAGCAGCCAATGCCGGAGAGTCATTCGAATTAAGTTCAAAAAAATCAAATAAAAAAAACTCAACTGTTATAAATGAATTGCCCCCACCAAAAAGCGCATTATTTTTTTCAAAGCAAAAAGAAAAGAATGAAATTTTAAAAAGATTAAAAGCCATCGGGGTCAATGTGAATACAGAATCACAAGATCCATCTAAAACGATTTTAATTATTGATGGCAAAAATCCCGTTACCGATACAAAAACAGTTTTAAAAATTAAAACCTTAGTTGAAAAAGGAGCACTAACCTATGTTTGGGGTGTTTCAGAAAAAACGGTATCTGATTTAAACAACCTTTTGCCCTTTACTATTGAATTGTCGAAAAGAGAAGCAACTTCATTCCTTGTTAAAAATAATGATGCCTTAGTATCGGGTATTGGCATTCAGAGTTTATATTTTACCGAAGTCTCTAGTAAAAAAGTGCTTCAAAATGGTTTGAAAGGAGATATACTCAAAAACGGGAAAGTAATTATTGAAGCTTCAAATACAGATTGGGCAAGATGGAATCACCGTCCCGAATACTTAAAAACAGCCGCAATTATTCGAAGTGAGCGAGAGACTAAAGAAGAAGGAGCCACAGTTGTAAAGTATCAAAAAGACAACAACTCTATCTATGTTAATGCAATGGATACTGACGTATTAGGTGATGCTTATAATGGCTTATTAAAACAAATGTTTTCTAACATAGGTGTAGATTTCTCCTTAAATAAGGAAGCAGCAACATCTGCTGTAAATGAAAAAGGTTACTTAACAAAAGCTTTAGTATTAGGGAGATTTGAAGCCGAAGGAATGAATTTGAAATCTATGGCTGATAAAGAATTTATAAATGAGTCTACTTTAAAACCAAATTTTAATACTCGCGTGAATGGTAAATTTTGGGAGTTAAAAAATGCTAACGAAACGTTTCGTTTTGATTTTAAGTCACTAGATCTAATAGGTTCAGAAAATAACGCAGTTAGTTATATAAGTTTTTGGGTATATAGTCCAAGATCTTTGGTTAATTTATTGGCAGAACCCAACATGCCTAAGTTGGGGATGAAACTTGGAGCCGATGATGGGTTTAAAATATATCTAAATAATAAGTCTTTATTCGAAGATATTAAACCAGGAGGTTTGGTTGAAGACGAATATTTTTATGATCGAATACCTTTAGAAAAAGGTTGGAACCATATGCTAATTAAATCACTGCAATTAGGAGGTGATTGGGAGCTTATGATGCGTTTTATATGTAATGATCCTAATTTTTTCAAAAAATTAAATTTTAAAGTTGATAAATGACCACTAGGAGAAAATTTATAAAAAAAACGGTATTAACCTCAGCAGGAATGGCAGTTTTAGGAAATCAAACCATAAGTTGGGCATTCGATAACCAGGAGTATATATCAAATAGACCAAAACTTTTAGATAGGACTTTTACCAGTAAAGCGGTCGAGAAAGCTATAAAAAAGGTGAAAAAAGGTATTTCGAATCCAGAATTAATGTGGATGTTCGAAAATTGCTACCCTAATACTTTAGATACCACAGTAGATTATGAGTTAATCGACGGAAAACCAGGCGCTTTTATCATTACTGGTGATATTGATGCCATGTGGCTACGTGATTCAACAGCTCAAATTTGGCCCTATTTACCACTAGTTAACAAGGATGAAAAATTAAAAAATTTATGTAAAGGTTTAATTAACAGACAAACAAAATGCATTTTATTAGACCCCTATGCGAATGCATTTTTTAAAGATGTTAATAAAGAAACCTATTGGAAAGATGATAAACCCAAGCCCAAACCAGGAGTACACGAACGTAAATGGGAAATCGACTCGTTATGTTATCCTATTCGTTTGGCATATGGTTATTACAAAGAAACAGGTGATATTTCTATTTTTGATAAAAAATGGAATAAGGCCATACGATTAGCTGTTGAAACCTTAAGAACAGAGCAACGAAAAGAAGGGCAAACACCTTATTACTTTAAACGCAATAAAAGTAATCGTACAGTTACTGCTCCGTTTTTTGGAAAAGGGCGCCCTGTAAGACCCGTAGGTTTAATTGCTTCATCTTTTCGCCCCTCAGATGATGGAGCGATGTATCCGTTTTTAATACCTTCAAATTTATTTGCAGCGGAGTCGCTCTCACAACTAAGTGAAATATATGCAGATGTATTAGAAGATAAAGAGTTTTCAAAATCATGCGCTTCTTTTTCTAAAGAAGTTTTGGAAGCAATTAATAAATATGCCATTCATGAACATTTAAACTACGGTAAAATATATGCCTACGAAGTTGATGGATTTGGAAACAAAGTATTTATTGATGATCCGAATATTCCATCTCTCATTGCAATGAAATATTTGTTGGATGATAAATTTTATGATAAAAACATATATAAAAACACGCGTGCGTATCTGTTAAGTGATGATAATCCATATTATTTTAAAGGAAAAGCAGGTGAAGGACAAGGCGGCCCTCACGCAGGACTGGATACCATATGGCCTATGGGTATTATTTTAAGGGCTATGACTAGTGATGATGATAAAGAAATAGTGTGGTGCATCAAGCAATTGATGCACACACATAACGGTTCTGGTTTTATGCATGAAACATTTCATAAAGATGATGCTTCAAAATTTTCGCGTGCTTGGTTTGCATGGGCAAATACCTTATTTGGAGAGTTAATCGTGAAATTATATAATGAAAAACCAGAAGTATTAAAATCGATATAATTATGAAACAAATAGTGCTTTTACTTTTGATTATTACTTTTAATATGGGTTGTAGTAATAATAAGCACAGTAAATCAAGCAAATATCCGTCATATAAAGGTTTGGTTATGGCTGGATACCAAGGTTGGTTTAGCACGCCCACAGATGGGGGTAACCGAGGTTGGTATCATTATTCTGAAGGCAGAAAGTTTGAACCTGGACAATGTAGTATAGATTTCTGGCCGGATATGGAGGAATATGAAATAAAATATGAAACTGCGTTTAAGATGCCCGATGGATCTGCTGCAACAGTTTTTAGCTCTTATGATAAAGCCACGGTTGATTTACATTTTAAATGGATGCAAGAATATGGAATAGATGGAGCTTTTATACAACGTTTTATAGCATCATTGGGAGATAATAAAAATTTGAATCATAATAATACTGTTCTTAAGAACGCTATAAACGTTTCACAGAAATACAATAGAGCTATTGCTGTTATGTATGATTTATCTGGGACAACTAAGAACAACTATAAAAATATAATTAGCGATTGGAAAAATCTGGTTGATCAGATGAAATTAACGAATAGAGGTGATGAACAGACATATTTATATCATAACGGAAAACCTTTGATAGCTATTTGGGGAGTGGGTTTTAATGATAACCGAAAATATGGATTGACAGAAGTAGAAGAAATTATTGATTTTTTTAAAAATGATCCTGTTTATGGAGGATGCTCTATATTATTAGGTGTTCCAACTTTTTGGCGAGAGTTAAATTCTGATGCGATAAACGATACTCGTTTACACGATATAATCAAAAAAGCAGATATTGTTCAACCTTGGCTGGTGGCTAGATTTGATGATAAAAGTTATGGTAAAATTCAGAAATCAATTGTAGAAGACATTGCATGGTGCAATAAAAATGATTTAGATTATGTACCAGTCGTTTTTCCAGGTTTTAGCTGGCATAATATGTTTTCAAACGATAGATCAAATAGGATACCCAGAAATAAAGGAACGTTTTTTTGGCAACAATTATATGGAGCTATTAATGTAGGTTCCGAAATGATTTATATTGCAATGTTTGATGAGATTGATGAAGGAACAGCAATTTTTAAATGTTCAAAAAAAGTTCCGGTAGGAGAAAGTACTTTCGTTGCAATAGAAGAGGATGTGGAAACTGATCATTATTTGTGGCTCTCCGGGCAAGCTTCAAAAATGTTGAAAAAAGAAATCATAATTCAGGAAAAGATGCCTACACGTTAATTAATAGTATTTATTGACACTTTTTATAGTCGTTTTATCTTTAAATCTTATTGTGATCTTTAATTCTAAAAAAAACGAAACCAACAAAATTAATTAGTATCAGGTACATCTTATTTGAAGAGTTAATTGTGAAAATATATAATAATAAACCTAAACCATTTAAATCTGTTTAATTTGTTTAAAAGAAAAAACTATATCATTTTATTTCTTATTGGTATACTAATTACTGTGTTCTTTTATAAGAAGAAAGAAGAAATTAAATTAAATGATATTCAGGTGATTGGAAGTCATAATTCCTATAAAATGCCCATTGAAAAACCACTTTGGGAATATCTGTATTCGTTAGATTCTACTAGAGCATTGTCATTACAATATGGTCAGATTTCAATTAAAAAACAGTTAGATTTAGGTTTAAGAAATTTAGAGTTAGATGTGTTTTATGACCCAAAAGGCGGTCATTTTTCAAACCCAAAAGGATTGGGTATTATTAAAAGTTTAGCGCAAGAACCTTTACCATTCGATATAGATAAAAAATTAGAAAAACCCGGATTAAAGCTATTCCATATTCAAGATATTGATTTTAGAAGTCATCATTTATTATTCATAGAGTGTTTAAAAGTTATGAAAACATGGTCTGACACCAATCCTGATCATACACCAATTATTGTGTTAATAAACACTAAAGATAAAATCATCAAGAATTTAAAAGACCCCTTACCTTTTACTAAAGAAGCTTATGATGATTTGGACAAAGAAATTCGTTCAGTTCTTTCAGATAAAAAAATAATTACCCCAGATTTTGTTCGGGGGAATTTCAGTTCCTTGGAGGAAGCTATTTTGACCAAGGGATGGCCAAAGTTAGCTAATGTTAAAGGTAGGTTTTTGTTTGTTTTAGATGAAAAAGAAGTAAAAATAAATCGTTATTTAGAAGAACATCATAGTCTAAAAAATAGAGTGCTCTTCGTGAATAGCAAAGAAGGAAACCCCGAAGCTGCCTTTAGAATTATTAACGACCCAATTAAAGATTTAGAATATATTAAAAAACTTGTAGCCAAAGGGTATATGGTTCGTACACGAGCTGATGCAGGAACCAAAGAATCTCGCAATAATGATTACACCAAATTTAAAAAAGCTGAAGCGTCAGGAGCACAAGTAATTTCAACCGATTACTACATCCCAACAACTTTATATACATCAGATTTTAAAGTGATTTTTGATGATAACACGTATGAGAGAATTAAAAAAATACACCACAAATAGAGCCAATATCACTTTAACATTTGTTCTATTTCAGTTTTTATTTGTGAATTCACAGAATAAGACGGCTTTTACAATTGTTGATACTAACACTTTGATTGGGATTTCAATAGATAAAAATGATTACAAAGTTGTTGAAATTGCAGCAAATATTTTGGCTAGCGATATTTATAAAGTTTCAGGAAAACAAATTGAAGTACCTTCAAATACTTCATCATCTGTAATTGTGGCCGGAACTATTGGTAAAAACCATATTATAGATAAACTCATAAAAGAAGGTACGTTAGACGTTACTTCAATTAAAAATAAATGGGAAAAGTATCGTATTCAAGTTATAGAAAATCCAACAAATACTATAAAAAAGGCTTTAGTAATAGTAGGCTCTGATAGGCGCGCTACAGCTTTTGGCTTGTTAGAAATTTCTAGAAAGATAGGGGTCTCACCATGGGAATGGTGGGCAGATGTAAACCCTCAAAAACAAAATGAGTTAGTAATTCAAATAGAAAATAGAGTTTATGGTTCGCCATCTGTAAAATACAGAGGGCTCTTTTTAAATGATGAAGATTGGGGCTTGCAACGTTGGGCCGCGTTAAATTACGAACCGGAAACTGGTGATATTGGACCAAAAACCTATGCTAAAATATTTGAACTGTTACTACGTTTACGCGCCAATACCATTTGGCCTGCAATGCATAAATGCACCAAGGCCTTCTATCATTACCCCAAGAATAAAGAAGTGGCAGATAATTACGCTATTGTTATTGGTAGTTCGCATGCAGAACCTATGTTGTGTAATATTAATACCGAATGGAATCACGATACCATGGGCGAATACCGTTATGACACAAATTCTGAAGTCATAAAAGATGTATTTAAGCACCGAGCCAAAGAAACTGCTAATTATGAAGGTATTTATACAGTTGGAATGCGCGGTGAGCACGATTCTCCTATGATTGTTGGAGAAGACGATACCGATTCGCAGGTAAAACTTTTAGAGAACGTAATTGCCGATCAAAGAGATATTCTTAAAAATAACGCTAAAAATGGTGTTGCTAAACCGCAAGCTTTTGTACCTTATAAAGAAGTGTTGCATTACTACCAAAGTGGCTTAGAATTACCAGAAGATATTACATTGGTTTGGACAGACGATAATTATGGCTATATACGTCAACTAAGCAATACCGAAGAACAAAAACGTACTGGTGGTGCTGGGGTGTATTATCACACTTCATACTGGGGACGACCACATGATTATTTATGGTTAAACTCGACCAATCCCGTTTTAATGTGGGAAGAAATGTCTAAAGCCTATGAGTTTCAATCGCAAGATTTATGGATTTTAAATTGCGGTGACATTAAACCACACGAATACAACATCGAGCTGTTTTTAGATATGGCTTGGGATATGTCTAATTTCGAAAAAAGCACCGATGTTAAAAAACATCATATTGATTGGTCAACTAGAGAATTTGATCATAAGAATGCAGAACGTATTACAAACCTAATGAGAAAATATTACCAATTGGCATTTCAAAGACGGCCAGAATTTATGGCATGGAGCCAAGTAGAGCCTGTAACCAAAGCAGGAAAAACCGAGTTCACACAATTTCATTATGGCGATGAGGTTTCAAAAAGAATTAATGAATATGAAAGCTTATTGGAAGAAGTAACCGCAATAAAATTGGAAATTCCGGATCAGAAACAAGACGCCTTCTACCAATTGATTTATTATCCTGTAATGGGTGCTTCTAACTTAAATCTTAAATGGTTATATGCTTACAAAAATCAATTTGTCGCATCACAAGGTAGACAAAGTGCAACGTACTATGGTAATAAATCTGAGGAGGCTTTTAATGCCATAAAAATGGAAACAGATTATTTTAATACGAAGCTTCAAAATGGTAAATGGAACCATATTATGAGTATGTCTCCACGTTATTTACCTGTGTTTTCAAAACCAACGATTTCAAGTGTGAGTCCTCAACCTAAAACCGAATTAAAAATAGCTTTAGAGAGTTATCAAATGGAAGTAAATCACGATATTATAAATTCCTATGCCGATGTATTACCTGTGTTTAATGCATACACAAAGAATAGCTATTATGTAGATGTATTTTTAAAAGGAAAAGGCAATTTAAAATGGGAAGCAAAACCAAAGGTAGATTGGATTAAAATTTCGAAGACTTCTGGAGTGTTAAATGAAAATAAGCTTGAAGAACGCCTTTGGGTAACTATAAACTGGGATAAGGTTCCAAAAGGAAAAAATAAAAAAGAAGCTCCTTTAGGACATGACTATCAGCTCATTCCGCCAAGTTATAAAATCAATTCAGCTATCGAATTTAGTAGTAATACGAGCACAATCAATATTGGAGTTTCGGTTTTTAATCCGGCTTTAGATGCGTTAATGACCTATACAGGTTTTGTTGAAGATAAAGGCTTTGTTTCTATACATGCTGAAAATTTCGCCAGAAAAAAAACTGGTAAAGAAGCTAATTGGGAAATTTTTAAAGGCCTTGGCTATTCTAATAAGGTAAGTGTCTCATTACCCAGAACGGCTCGCTCTGAAACAGAGATTAATGGAATTTTGAAAAACAGCCCCGTTTTAGAATACGATTTTTACACCTTCAACTTTGGCGAAGCAGATGTTGTTTTACAAGCCATACCTACCCATGCATTTTTTAAAGGAAGAGGTGTGCGATGTGCAGTATCTATTGATGATGAAGATCCAAAAATAGTTGATTTTCAAACTTTTGGAAGAAGCGATTCGTGGAAACAAAATGTATTAAAAAATGCTGCTGTCAAATCGACAAAACAAATAATAAATAAAGCAGGGAAACATACCTTGAAAATTTGGATGGTAGATCCCGGCGTTATGATAGACCAGATATTAATCGATTTAGGGGGTTGGAAAAAATCGTATACTTTTCCGCCAGAAACCAAAATGTAATTTACAATGTCACGTCACCATATTCTATTCTTAGTGTTTTTTGTGCTTATTTCCTGTAAAAAGGTAGAAAAATCGCAGCAGCCTAAAATACAAATTGCTTTTATGGCAGATGTGCATTTACAGGATATTCATGGCGAATTCTCTGATAGTGACTATAGAGGTGTTTTAAACCCGGAGACAGGAAAATACGCCTTAATCAGAACCATGAAATCGCAATTGCAGTCTACTCGTTTATTTAACGAGAATTATTTTGCATTTTTAGCAGCTCTAGACGATGTAGCAAAAAAAGGCATAAAGTATGTGGTTTTACCAGGTGATTTTAGTGATGATGGACAATTATTAAACGTTAGAGGTTTAAAACGTATATTAACCAACTACGCTAAAAATCATGGTATTCAATTTATAATTACTACTGGTAATCATGATCCTGTACGCCCGTTTTTTCAAGAAGCCGGGAAAAAAGATTTTTTAGGTGAAGGTGGAAAACCGCAAGCAATATTCAGTAAAGAAGGGGTGTTTACTTCTAAAGAAGCCAATACGTTGCCCGTTGTAATTACCAAAGACATCGCCAAATTGGGGTATAAGCAAATAGCAAATGAATTAAAAGATTTTGGTTTTTTCCCGAAAAAAACAGATGTGTATTGGGAAACACCTTTTACAAACTATTCATATTTCGATTATAATTTTGAAGACGGTTTAAAACAAGCTAATTTAACGAATAGAAACTATAAAATATCATATAATAATCGAGTGCCAGATTTGAGTTATTTGGTAGAACCTGCAGATAACCTATGGTTTTTGGCTATAGATGCTAATGTTTATATTCCGAAAGAAAAGGCAAAAGATACGCCTTTAGGGACTTCAGGTTATAACAGTGCTAGTGTTGGATATAATAATGTCTTAACTCACAAAAAACATTTATTTCATTGGATCAAATCGGTAACAGAGCGTGCCGATAAATTTGGCAAAACACTTATTGTATTTAGTCATTATCCGGCAATCGATTTTAATGATGGAGCATTCGAAAATATTAGAAAATTATTTGGCGATAAAAAAATGCAATTACATCGTGTGCCGCAGGATATAGTTACCAAAATGTTTGTTGACGCCGGTGTAAAAGTTCATTTTGGCGGGCATATGCACATAAACGATACAGGGATCAGAAATGTCACTTCAGGAAGATTGGTGAATGTTCAAATCCCTTCATTGGCGGCTTACATACCATCCTATAAATTAGTAACAGCAACAAACGACATTTACGAAATTGAAACCATAGTTATAGATTCTGTTCCAAAATTTAATACTTTGTTTCCTATTTATAAACAAGAATATTCATATCTAAACAAAATAAAAGATAACACTATTTGGAATAAAGACATTTTGAATACTAAAACTTATAAAGATTTCACTCAATTTCATTTAAAAGAATTGGTGCGTCTACGGTTTTTAAAGAACGATTGGCCGGTTGAGTTTCGAGACTTATTACTGCAGTCAACAGGTAAAGATTTGTTATTACTTTCTGGAAATATAACAAACAAGGATGTTTTGAACGAAAATTTTCAAATTGAAGAATTTGAACAATGGACTGGGTACGATATGGTTAATGATTTTTATAGACTTAGAAGCGCCGATGAATTGGCAATAGCAGATATAGGTGTTAACAAGCTGAAACAATACAAAATGGTCTGTTCAGCATTGGAAAAATCAGACAATCAGAATTTTAGACTATGGGGTCAGATTTTTCAAAAAACGTGTACTGGTGAACCGTCAAATCATTTTAAAATCGATTTAAGCTCGAATACAATTCATCGTATAAGCCCATAACATTTATTATATTGGAACAATAAAACAGGCTTAAGTTAAATTTATTTATGTTAAAAGATATTTTAATATTCTTTTTTTTACTCTCATTCATCCAGCTTAATGGGCAGAACATAAAATTTGAACATTATAATGATAGTGATGGGCTTTCTCATAATTCAGTAAGGCATTTTGTTCAGGATGAGAACGGCTTTTTATGGTTGGGCACCTTTTCCGGACTTAATAGATTTGATGGGTATCAATTCAAATCTTATATGAGTTCTACAACAAATCCCAATGCTATACATAATGATGATATTACTGCGTTGGAACTCGACAGATCTTCAAATAATCTTTGGATAGGTACCAGAAAAGGATTGACTCTTTTTAAGACAGACACTCATACGTTTACTACGTTTTTGAACGAAAAAGATAACCCCAATAGTTTGCCAGACGAAGAAATACGTTCGGTATATGTAGACAAATTTAATAGAGTTTGGGTTGGTACTAAAAGTGCCGGAATTTTTATGTTTTTTCCGGATGAAAATAGATTTTCAAAAATTAATATTGAAGATTTCAACTATATAAAAGAAATATTTGAAGATAAAAAAGGAAACATTTGGATAGGAACCTATGGATCTGGTTCAGTTGCAAAAGTTACACTCGATGCAAAAGGAGAAATTTCAGAACTTGTTAAATACACTTTGTCAATACCAAATTCGAATGATATAAACCCGTATATAAATTTTATATATGAAGATTCCAAATCAGATATTTTTGTAGGTACACGAGAGGGGCTTTATAAGCTAGACCTGGTATCAAATACTTTTGTAAACCTCTATATAAAGGATGATATTACAAGAGATAATTTGGGACCGTATTTTTTATCTGTTGCCCGTGCTCCTGATGGCAAATATTGGGTTGGCACTCTTGGCGGGCTTCTTGTTTGTAATCAACTAGAAGATATTGAAAACGGTAATTTTCAATGGCATTATTCAATATTAACAGATAATACATCATTGGTAGATAATTTAATATCTGCACTTTATTTTGATGCTTCCGGAGTTTTATGGATTGGCACTGAAGATGGATTGGATAAATATGACCCTTTTGAAAATCAATTTAAAATAAACAAAGATATTTCTTTGTACATTGATAATCAAGCTCCCAGAATTAGAGGTTTTGCTAAAACGTATGATGACAATGTTATTGTCGTTACAAGACATAACGGACTTTTTATTTCTAAAGAAGATGCTTTCGTTCCATTATATAATAATAAAAACGATATAGGCAGTATTTACTCTTACGATGGAAAAACATTTTATTGTGGTTTATGGAATGGGGAAATTTTAGTATATGACTATATCAAAAACACATCAAAGGTAATTGATGTAAGTTTTGAAAACTCTCCGGTATTTACATTTACAAAGTATGTAGAGAATACCATTGTTGTTGCTTCTTTTGGTGAAGGTGCTATTGTTTTAGATACTAAAACACTAAAGGTAACAATCCAGAAAGGTAATTTACTTCCAGGGTATCAAATTAATAAAGTTGTAATAGATGATGATAAAAATTTATGGTTTGCTACCGAAGAAGGAGCAGCTAAATATAATACATCATTAAAATCAATAACATTATATAGACAAAATTTAGATGCTACATATGGGCTTCCTCATAATAATGTAAGTGACATTACCATAGATTTATCTGGAAAAATATGGGCAGCTACACGTATGGGATTAGCAGTATATATACCATTGCAAGATAATTTTGAAGTAGTCTCAGAACCCAAAGAGCTCATTGGAAAATGGATTACAGATATGGCAGTCGACACCAATGGAGATCTATGGCTAAACATGAATAATAATAGCATTGCCAAATATGATGTAGTCAATAAAAATGCCCATATTTACTATGTAAAAAGTGGTAATAGATTAGATGTGTTTAGCTCTGGTGGGTTTTATAATTTTAATAGCTCAAAAATATATTTAGGAGGCAAAAATGGAGTTATATATTTCTCTCCTTTAAAGATTAAAGAGAATAAATGGTCGCCACCACCAATAATTACCGAATTTAAAGTCCAGAACAAAGAAATAGTTCCAGGTTTAAAAATTAATGGTCAAATTCCATTTAAAAAAGATTTAAACTATAAAAAAAGCGTTGAGCTTAATTATCGTAACCGTAATTTTTCAATTCAATTTTCAACACCTTCTTTTACAAACGAAAGGCTTAATAAATTTCAATATATGTTGGAAGGATTTGATGAAGATTGGATAGAAACTAGCAGTAATTCAAGAACTGTACAGTATACCAATCTGTATGCAGATGATTATGTTTTTAAAATAAGGTCGAGTAATAGTGATGGGAATTGGAGCGAAATCACTTCATATAAAATTAAGGTACTACCAACATTTTGGTTAACCTATAAAGGAATTTCCTTATTGTTATTTGTGCTTTCTTTACTGATTTATTTTACAAGAAAGCAGATAAAATTACGATTAAATTTAAAACGAGAGCTTTTACTAGAAAAAGTTAAACGAGAACGTGATGAAAAGTTAAATAATGAGAAACTGCGTTTTTTTACTAATATTTCACATGAATTAAGAACACCTTTAACCTTAATATTAGGTCCTGTAACACAGTTACTAGACCAAGATAATGCAAATACTTATGAAAGAAATAAGGTTCATTTAATTTATCAAAATGCCAATAGATTGTTGCGATTGGTAAACCAAATTTTAGATTTTAGAAGAGCTGAAACGGGAGAATTAAAATTAAAAATTTCCAAAAGTGAAATTTTGGCAAGTACTAAAAATATATTTAATTCATTTATAGAACTTTCGCAATCTAAAAACATAAATTTTAACTTGAATGTTGAGGAGGATACCATAGAATGTTGGATAGATATGGATAAGTATAATAAGATTTTATATAATTTGCTTTCCAATGCTATGAAATTTACAAATAACTATGGAAATGTCGATTTGTTTTTAGGAATTAAAGAAGGAGAACAAAAAAAATTGATAATCGAAGTAAGCGATGATGGTATAGGTATTCCTATTGGAAGTCAAGAAAAAATATATTCAAGATTTTATCAGGCACAAAATAGTAAAGCGAATACCACAGGTACAGGAATTGGGTTATCACTTGTTAAAGCATTGGTTGAAATTCATAAAGGAAAAATTAAGGTAGAAAGTGCACCAAATGCTGGAAGCGTTTTTAAAATAGAATTGCCTATCTGTAAAGAAGCATATACTAAAAATGAAATACTTCATTTTACCCTAAGTAAGCAAGATAATGATGAGTTTATTCCTGTTAAACAAGGATATAATGAGTTTAATGAAATAAAAGTAAAAAAGCTTCAAAATAATATCGAAATAAAACATAAAATACTAATTATTGATGATAACGCAGAGCTCAGAAAATATCTAAAAGAATATTTATCTGACTTTTATAAGGTCTATGAAGCAGAAAACGGAAAGCAAGGATTGGAAGTTTGTCGAAAAGTTAAACCAACTTTATGTGTAGTAGATGTTATGATGCCAATAATGGATGGATTTCAATTTGTAGAGGAACTAAAAACTGACGAAAACGTAAGTCATACTGCCGTTATTTTATTAACAGCATTGGCAGAAAATGAGAATAGAATTAAGGGTTATAAAATAGGAGTCGATGGTTATTTGGTAAAACCCTTTGATCCTTCTTTAATTAAGACACGGATTGATAATGTAATTAAGATACATTTTGATTTAAAACAAAAATTTTCGGGAGAGGCTGAAACTGATGTTATATCATTGGCACACTCTCAAATAGATATTGAGCTAATATCAAAAATAAAAGAGCTTATTGAACAAAATATAAATAACCCAGAATTAACCTCTAGCTTTTTATGTAGTGAACTTGCTATGAGTTCTTCTAAAATCTACCGGAAAATAAAACAACTTACAGATTTATCTCCCAATGAGTTTATAAGGACCATTCGCTTGAAAAAATCAGCAAAATTACTCAAATCAAAAAATCATAATGTTTCTGAAGTAGCCAATTTGGTTGGTTTTAACGACCCATTGTATTTTAGTCGATGTTTTAAAAAACAGTTTGGACATTCGCCAAGCAAATTAATAAAGTAATCTTCAATTTTAGAAAAGTTTTCAAATTAGAAACATTAAATTACATTAATATCTGCAATTATTAGAACAACTGTTCTAGCCCTCTTAACTGTTAGAAACACGAAACCCTCTGTAATTTACTAAAAACAGAGGGTTTTGATTTGTCGGGGTATTAGGATTCGAACCTGCGACCTTCCCGATTTAAAATCGGGACGCGATAACCGGGTGGAGTTTATCCCGCACTTGTTGCGGGACTACACCCCGAAGTCAATTATCCTAAGAGGGCGCAAATACAAACAATCTGTTTTGTTTTGCCTCAAAATTATATAAACATTCTTAAGCAACATTATTTTTTGTAAAATTGACTAACATAATCATGTTTGTTTAAGTCATTTATCTTTTGTTTCCGATATTTGAGCAAAAACAAATCTTGAAAAAAATCTTCTTCTTAACTATTGCAATAATTTTGCATTACTCGGTGTACTCACAATTCAATATTAATGGAGTTGTTATCAACAATGCCAGTAATACTACATTAAAAGATGTGCGTATTTATGATATCGAATCCCAAAAGGAAGTATTTAGCGATAATCAGGGAAAATTCAGTTTTATTGCTTTTGGTGAAATAGAAATTTCTTCTCCCGGATATGAAACACAACGTATCGAGATTTCTTCAGACCAATATCTAGTGGTAATGATGGCCACCAATATCAATCAATTAGATGAAATAGTCATTAGTGGCAATACGATCCCTATAAAACAAAAATATGCTACCAATGCTATTACTATACTTACAGATAACGATATTAACAGATCAAATCCATTAGAGTTACATCCTATTCTTAATAAAGTACCTGGGGTTTTTATGCAAAATGCCGCGCTTAATACCAACAGAATTACCATTAGAGGAATCGGTGCTCGCAATCTGTTTGGCACAGCCAATATCAGAGCTTATTTTGGAGATATTCCTCTTACCGATGGTAATGGCGAATCATCTATCGAAGATCTCGAACTTGGAGCTTTATCAAGGATTGAAATTTATAAAGGTCCTTCCTCCAGTAGTCATGGTGTAGGATTGGGAGGAACTATTTTGTTTCAACCCCAATATGTTGGTTATAAAACTACAGAAGCCTCATTATCTGCTACTACCGGAAGTTATGGCTTGTACAGAATTTTGGCTAAAGTAGCCGAAGGAGGAGAAAAATCTAATATAAGCATCGTATATAGCAACAACCAAACCAACGGATATCGTGATAATAACAAATACGAACGCAATACGATAACAGCTACTTCCAATATATATCTAGGAGAAAACGACTCTTTTTCAGTTTTCGGAAGTTTTGTAAGATTGAAAGCGGGCATCCCGAGCTCATTAGACCAGGAGGACTTTGACCAAAACCCCAGACAAGCAGCCTTTACCTGGGGGCGCTCTCAAGCTTTTGAAGATGTTAACTACGGAATACTAGGATTTACCTGGAAGCACAATTATCAGGAGAAATTGTCACATCATACCAGTATCTTTGGATCTGTTAAAAACAATAATGAGCCCAGGCCTTTTAATATCTTAAAAGAAGATGCTTATGGTTTAGGTATCCGTAGCAGAATTTTGGGCACTCATAAGATCGCGCAAAAAGAGCTGAATTGGACGGCCGGCGGAGAACTTTTTTTTGACCACTATACAGGTAAGACTTTTGAAAACCTATATGAAGATTTCCCCGTTGGGACCGGAAGTGTGCAAGGAATTCAACTTTCAGATCTTAAAGAACAACGATATTACTATAACCTATTTGCCGAAGCAAACTATACATATAACAAAAAACTAAGATTCAATATCGGGCTGCATCTTAATCAAACCTTTTTTGATATTGAAGATCGGTTTTTATCTGATGAGGAAGACAGTTCAGGTAAATTTGACTTTGACCCTATTTTGTCTCCAAAAATTGGCATTAATTATACATTGAATAATCATTTCACCTTATTTGGAAACATTGCACATGGATTCTCTACTCCTACCACTTCAGAAACCTTATTGCCCGAAGGAATTTTCAACCCCGATATCAAACCTGAAATAGGATGGAATTATGAGTTGGGCACCCGGTACAGATTGGCTAATAACAAATTATATGGTACGCTTTCTTTGTATACCCTTCGAATACAAGATCTTTTGGTCGCCAGAAGAACAGTAGAAGACAATTTCTTCGCCATCAATGCCGGAAAAACCACACATAACGGTATCGAAGCGGCACTAAATTATAACCTAATGACGTTTAATTCAACACAACTAAATTTCTTTTGTAACATCTCTATCTATGACTATACTTTTGAAAATTTTGTAGATCTGGATGATGATTTTTCGGGCAATCACCTCACGGGCGCCCCTTCTGAAGTAATCAATCTGGGAATCGATCTGATTGCCCAAAAAGGCTTCTATGGCCATGTTAATTTTCAAACCGTAGGTAAAATTCCTGCAAATGATGCCAATACCGTTTTTAGCGAAAGCTATGAATTACTGCATGGTAAAATCGGATTCAAAAATAATATCGGCAACCATCTCGGGTATGACTTGTTTTTTGGCGCAAACAATATTCTGGACACAAAATATGCTTCTCAGCTTCAGATCAACGCAAGAGGTTTTGGAGGTAATGCCCCCAGATACTTTTATCCGGGTGTGCCATTTAATGTATACGGAGGGATTAACATAAATTATAGATTATAAAAAAGAATGTTTTGTATTTTTCGGTGATAATCACTTTTATATGAAGAATTTTATATTCCTTTTAAGTTTTTTTCTGTTCACATTGTTGTCTTGTGCTCAAGAAAAGAAAAACGATATTCTTTTAGAAGAAGATCCTAAAAACTATACTACAGAAATAGTAGTTCCCGATGTATTAATTCCCTGGGGAATGACCTGGCTGCCAGATAATAGTATGCTTATTACCGAAAAGAGCGGAGATCTGATTCATTTTAAAGACGGTAATAAAACCCTAATCAATAATGTTCCCGAAGTTTATAATAGAAATCAAGGTGGCTTGATGGATATAGAACTGCATCCCAAATATGAAGAAAACGGATGGATTTATATTACCTACTCTTCAAAAGAAGGTACAGAAAAAGGTGGAAACACTGCATTGATTAGAGCCAAATTAGAAAACAATCAGCTTGTTAATATTGAAAAACTATACAAAGGAACTCCCAATACTACCCGAGGTCATCATTTTGGTTCCCGAATAGAATTTGATAATGACGGATATCTGTATTTCTGTATTGGAGATCGAGGGAGTCGGGATGTGAATCCACAGGATATTACCAAAGATGGTGGAAAAATATATCGATTACAGGATGATGGTAGTATTCCAAAAGACAACCCTTTTGTAAATGAAACAGATGCTAAAAAAGCTATTTTTTCTTATGGGCACCGAAACCCTCAGGGAATGGCATTGCATCCAGACGGAACCATTTGGGTGCACGAACATGGCCCCAGAGGTGGTGATGAGATCAATCCTATTAAAAAAGGGATTAACTACGGCTGGCCGGTAATTACCTATGGCATCAATTATAGCGGAACATCAATTACAGACATCACCAAAAAAGAAGGAATGGCACAACCGCTATACTATTGGATCCCCTCGATCGCACCCAGCGGAATGGATTTTATCACAAGTGATATGTATCCCGACTGGAAAGGTGATCTGTTGGTAGGTTCTTTAAAATTTCAATATCTGGAACTAGTCGAACTGGATAATTATAGGGTAATTGGCAGAAAAAAACTACTAGAAGATATCGGCAGAGTTCGTAATGTGCGCCAGGGACCTGATGGGTTTATTTATGTAGCTGTTGAAAATAAAGGTATTGTAAAAATTATTCCGCAGATAAAATGAAAAACAATAAAATAAATACATGAAAAGACATACAATGCGTTTCCTTGTTTTAGAAGTATTGGTTTTGATAACCACCATATCCATAGTTGCGCAGCAGGGAAAATCCAATAACACCTATACTCCTATAAAAATCCAGGATACCAAATTATCTGAAAGCATAGCTCGTGGAAGGGAAATCTATACTGATTTTTGTATGCAATGTCATTTACCAGACGGAAAAGGAACTCCTAAAGTGTATCCGCCCCTGGCGGGTTCAGATTGGTTGGTTACTAAACGAAAAGAGAGTATTCATTCTATCAAATATGGTTTAAACGGACCTATCGAAGTAAATGGAGAGCCTTACAATAGTGCGATGACTTCTTTGGGCCTAGAAGATGAAGAAATTGCCGACGTGATGAATTATATTATGAACAGCTGGGGAAATACCCAGAAAAAAATGATCACCGTCGAAGAAGTTGCCGATATAAAAAAATAACTACATAACATCATATATTATTTTACGTTAGTAAAAGTAATTCTATGTGTATACACAAATGAGGGGCAAATTTATACTAACCAAACCGCTATTTGTGAGGTTTTTAGCATTTTTTGTAATGTTTTTAATCTCATATCTGGTTAATGCCCAAAAAGAAGAAGTTTCTCCGAATAAATATAAATTTAAACATCGGTCAGAATTATATAAAGGAACCAGACTTCAGATAACCATACAATTAAAAGCATTAAAAAACGAATCGAAATTTGTAAACATTCCTGTTGAGATAGAAGAAGAACTTAACACTCTTTTTATAACAACCAAAAAACAAGCAATACCCAAACATTATAAAAAGCAGGCCATTGTATTCCTGGATGCTCTATATAGTTATGAAGATTTTGCTGATATCTATGAGAATGCTCTCTATGAAGTAGTGAAGAAAGTAAAAAAAGACATGTATGTGGTTGATTTTAAATTTGAAAGAGAGTTCACCAAGGCCAAAGTAATAGTAGATCGTGCAATAAAAGAAGATGTATCCAATCTAAAGAAATTTGATCGGCTAAAAAAGGAACTCATAGATAGTCAAACCAAATTATCATGCCACCAATGGATGAAGAAAAAGTTTGAAAAGTATAAAAACATTGATATCATTAAGAATCCAGATGAACTGATGAAAGCTTTCAAAAAAACAGAAGCTGTGCATGTTTATAGACTATACAACCAAAACAAAATTGAAGAAATTAAACTTTACCTAGAGAATCAAATTATCGATTTTTATTATAAAAAATCATTACCCGAAATCAATCCAGAGATACTCGATCTTCAATATATAACCAAAATATAAATTCTATAAGAAAATCCTCTTACCGAAACATGTTTCAAGATGATTGCTTCTTCATCTGAATGAGTGATAAAGAATTGATATATTTAAGGCTTACTTTTATATGTTAAGTAAGCCTTAAATCTGAATGAAGCAATTTAAAATATACTATCTCCTATTCCTCATGGTAGGCTATTCCTGCGGAAGTCTGGTTAAAAACACTGTAGTTTCTCCCAAAAGAGAATTTAGAGGCGTTTGGATTGCTTCGGTAGTAAATATTGATTGGCCAAAAAGCGGGACAGACCCTGTAGAAAAGCAAAAAAAAGATTTCATTGCTATTTTAGAATTTTATAAAAGGTTGAATTTTAATGCTGCTATCGTACAAATAAGAACCGCCGGTGATGCGTTATACCCATCTAAATTAGCTCCATGGTCGCGTTTCTTAACAGGTAAGGAAGGTAAAGCTCCCCGACCTTATTATGATCCATTGGCCTGGATGATTGAAGAAACACATAGAAGAGGTTTCGAATTCCATGCATGGTTAAATCCCTATCGGGCTACTTTTGATCTAAATACCGATATTATCCACAAAACACACGACTATATTAAACACCCTGAGTGGATGATTAAATATGGAGAGAAACACTATTATAATCCCGGCCTGCCCGAAGTACAAAAACATCTGGTTAATGTGATTAATGAAGTACTGCAAAATTATGATATAGATGCGATCCATTTTGATGATTATTTCTATCCTTATAAAATCAAAGATCAAGTTTTTAATGATCAGGCTACATATCAACAATATTCAAAACCAGAACAAACACTGGACGACTGGCGAAGGGAAAATGTGAATACATTGATCCAGGCCATCCACAATCAGATCAAAACACAAAACCCATGGGTACAGTTTGGTATCAGCCCTTTTGGAGTTTGGCGCAATGCTTCAACAGATCCTTTGGGTTCTGATACAGAAGCCGGGCAAACCACCTACGATGACCTCTATGCCGATCCACTAAGCTGGATGCAAAATGGCTGGATCGATTACCTGGCACCGCAGCTCTATTGGAGCCTAAATCACCTCAGGGCTTCACATAAAAAATTAGTTCGGTGGTGGAATAATAATGCAACAAACACCAATATCTATATTGGCAATGGGGCCTATAAAATACGAAGCGACACTGATAAAGCATGGCAAAGAAAAAATGAACTGTCAAAACAGGTCTCACTAGCCAGAAAGACAAAAAATGTCTCAGGAAATGTATTTTTTAGTGCAAAATCGTTACTAAACAAACATGAAGACATTGTACAATACCTATCTCAAACAACATATCAAAAACCAGCTCTCCCACCTGCTTCAACAGAAAAAGAAATGCTTGATCTTACTCCAGAAATCCTCTCATCCAAAATCGTTGGAGGTGCTGTTGTCATCCATTTCAAAAAAAATGACATGGTGCCCATACGATTTATAGTTTTATATGAACTTAAAACAAAAAAAAGAGAAGTTTACCATCTTAAAAATAGTATGAGTATATTTCATCCTGAAACAACAGATCACTCAATTTCCATAACGATACCACAAAATACATTGAAAGACAAAAAAAATATAGCGATCACTTATCTGGACTATTATCGAAGAGAAAGTAAACCTTATATTTATCAAATTATGTCACAAGCTGATTCAAAATCCCTATGAAAGATCTGTTAGAGCAATTACTATCGCTACCCGTTATCGAGGAAAAACTAAAAAACTACTCATGACAGAATCAAACAAGGATAAAAATGCCTGGGCCTGGGTGCCCTCCTTATATTTTACTGAAGGCCTGCCCTATGTTATTATCATCACGGTATCTGTCATTATGTATAAAAAACTGGGAATCAGCAATGCAGACATTGGTATTTACACCAGCTGGCTTTATCTTCCCTGGGTAATTAAACCGCTATGGAGCCCACTGGTCGATATAAAAAGCACAAAACGCAATTGGTTTTTGGGCATGCAGTTACTCATTGCCATTGCCTTTTTGGGGGTTGGCCTTACAATTCCCCTCAATAATTTCTTTGTCCTTAGTCTGGCTTGCTTTTGGATCACTGCTTTTGCTTCGGCTACCAATGATATAGCTTCAGATGGGTATTATCTTATTGCTCTTTCAGAAAAGAAACAATCATTTTTCCTGGGGGTACGTAGTACTTTTTATCGATTGTCTATGGTAACCGGTCAAGGTCTTATCGTAGTACTTGCCGGTTTTTTGGAAGAACATTACGGCAATAGCGAAAAAGCATGGTCTTTTACCATGATCATTACTGCAGTGTTTATGATTGTACTAACCCTTATCAACTTACTTACTACTCCAAAAGTGGAGGATAACAATGCGGTCATAGCAGAAGAAAAGGTAAACTTTTTTGACGTTTTTATTACCTTCTTCCAAAAGAAACAGATTTGGATGGCACTCATTTTTATCCTGGTATACCGATTAGGAGAATCTCAACTGGTAAAAATGGCATCACCTTTTTTATTAGACACAACAGAAACCGGAGGATTAGCACTATCTACAAAAGAAGTTGGAACTATTTATGGCACTTTTGGAATCATCGCCTTAACCATTGGTGGTATTTTGGGTGGAATCGTCATCTCAATAGACGGATTAAAAAAGTGGATGCTCCCCATGATTTTGGCATTAAATCTTCCAAATCTGTTATATGTCTTACTAGCCTTCTGGCAACCGTCCTCGGTTATCTTTGCAACTATAGTGGTTATCATTGAACAATTTGGTTACGGCTTTGGGTTTGCAGCTTTTTTGATGTTTATGATCTATGTTGCCGAAGGTGTTTCAAAAACCTCTCATTATGCCATAGCTACAGGATTTATGGCTCTGGGTATGATGCTACCCGGTATGCTTAGCGGTATTATACAGGAAGCTATTGGGTATACCGGATTTTTTATTTGGGTGGTGATCGCCGCCATTCCGGGAATTGTACTTACCCGGTTCATTCTATACCCTGCCGATTATGGGAAGAAAGATAAGGAGTGATGGGTTTGACAAAAAGTAGAAATATGAAAGTAGAAAAACAAAATATTGAAGTAGGAGAAGTCAGAAGACGGAAGTCCGAGGTCAGGAGTTTCTCTGAAGTCGGGAGACCGAAGTCGGACAGTCTGAAGATGGAGGACCGAAGACGAGAGATGGACAGACAGACCAGGAATTAAATTAGAAAATAATAATGAACTATATTGGTCGCTTCTGATACTTCGGATTCCAAACAACATACATAAACCACAATGTCACAATCAAAAATTCTAAACATCAATCCCAATACCCTTTCCAAAAGAGAAAAGATCGGGCAGTTTTTCTTCCCTGCAGCTTTTATTAATGATAGCGATTCAGAAATCAAACAGTTAGAAAAGCTGATCAAAAATCATACTATTGGCGGACTTACCTTTTTTCATAGCAGGGCCAGTGCTGCCACGAATTATGAAAGCAAGAAAAAAGTAATCCGAAATGAAAACAGCCAACAACGGCTCAAAGAACTCATAGACCACTACCAAAGCATAGCTTCTACTCCATTATTAATGAGTATTGATGCAGAATGGGGCCTTGCCATGCGGGTAGAAAACACACCGCAATATCCCTATGCCATCACTTTAGGAGCCCTGCCAGATGAACAAGCAGCACTAATCTTTGATGTAGGCAAACATATAGGAGAGGATCTTAAGAGTATGGGTATTCATCTTAATCTGGCTCCGGTTGCCGATATTAATATGAATCCAAACAATCCTGTAATCGGATATCGATCTTTTGGAGAAGACAAACTTCAGATAACTCAAAGGGCGATATCTTTTTATAAGGGTCTTACAACTACCGGGGTTCTGGGGTGTTTTAAACATTTTCCGGGTCATGGAGATACCGAAGTAGATTCGCATCTTGGTCTTCCAATAATTCATAAGTCTAAAATGGAATTATATGATCAGGAGCTATATCCTTTTATAAAAGCAATCCAACAAGGCATCGGCAATATCATGATCGGGCATTTAGCAGTTCCTGCATTGAGCAACGGTAAAAGTATTTCAGCAACCCTATCAAAAGATATGATTAAAGGTATCCTGCGAAAAGAATTTGGTTTTGAAGGTGTAGTCATATCTGATGCACTGAATATGCATAGCGTTTCTAAATTATATCCCGAAAAAGGGGTATTGGAATGGAAAGCCTTTGATGCAGGAAATGATATCTTATGCTTTGCAGAGCATGTAAAAGAAGGTATTCTGGCTATCGAAAAAAATGCTTCAGATCAACAAATTGAAGAAAGTTTTGAACGGGTTTGGAAAATGAAACAAAAAGCATTTTCAACTCAAAATCTATCCACATCAAAAGGAGCATCTTTACATCCTTCGGTATTGAATCAGCAACTTGCCGAACAAAGCATCACTACTTTCAAAGGGGCTATTAAAACATTAGAAACGTTTAAAAAAGAGGGTTTTGAAGCTATTTCCATCGGACGGCCAGCTTGTGTTTTTCTTGATGAAATTTCTAATGAGATTGACTTTAGAAAGCATACATATTCTGAAGAAATGGCTCATAAATTTGATGTTGACAATATTCTCGTCGCATTATTTCCTCCATCAGTAAAGCCGGCAAACAATTTTGGTATTCCTCAAAAAACGATACAATTCTTATCGGTATTAAGTACTACAAAGAAGGTAGTTATATATCTGTTTGGCAATCCTTATGCATTACGGGTTTTAAACACCGATGCTATTAGAGATATCGTTATCGCATACCAGGATTTTGAATCATTTCAACAAACGGCTGCAAAACATTTTTTAGGAAAACTGAAGGCATTGGGTAAAATCCCTGTTCAACTTTAATACATATCACAAGCATGATCAAAAATGAATACAAAGTAATCGGGTTAATGTCGGGCACCTCGCTGGATGGATTGGATATTGCTTACTGTCACTTCAAAAAGGAAAATGGTTGGGTATTTAACATCCTGGAAGCAGAAAGTATCGATTATGATCAGGATTTTAAAGCAACATTAAAAAACTCTATCGATCTGAAGACCGTAGAATTATTGGTCTTGCATAATACATATGGCACCTGGCTTGGAGAGCAGGTACATCATTTTATAAAAAAGCACAACATCGCAGTAGATTTTGTAGCCAGTCATGGACATACCGTGCATCATCAACCCGAAATAGGTTTGACCTACCAAATCGGTTCTGGACAACATCTGGCCAATGCGAGTGGCCAAAAGGTGATTTGCGACTTTAGAACCGGGGATGTGGCAATAGGAGGCCAGGGCGCGCCACTGGTACCAATCGGAGATCGACTACTTTTTGGTTCTTATGATTTCTGTTTGAACCTGGGTGGAATCAGCAACATTTCGTTTGAACACAACCAGCAAAGAGTTGCCTATGATATCTCGCCGGCTAATATGCTGCTCAATTTTATTTGTTCAAAAATTAACCTGGAATATGACAAAGGTGGGCAACTAGCCAAAAGTGGAAGCGTAAATCATAATGTTCTAGACGCATTAAATACATTAGCATATTACCAACTGCCATTTCCAAAATCTTTGGGGTATGAATGGTTTGTAGAAAAAGTAATTCCAATTATCGAAAACACTCAGGATACTGTAGAAAACCTTTTACATACTTCTGTTCATCATATAGCTACTCAAATAGCAAAGGCGGTTATCGATACTCAAAAGAAAAATTCAACAGTATTAGTTACCGGTGGCGGGGCAAAAAACGACTTTTTAATAGAGATCTTACAACAAAAATTAATTGACTTTGGCAAAGTAGTTATTCCCGAAGAAAAAATAATTGATTACAAAGAAGCTATGGTTTTTGCTTTAATGGGAGTATTGCGGGCAAGAAATGAGGCAAATTGTTTATCATCTGTTACCGGGGCCGAAAAAAATTCTTCTTCGGGGGTGATCTATGATCCTTTATAAAACATCTAGATAATATTTGGATACTCCTCGTCAATGCATAAATATTTTTGAGCAGCACTTGAAATACTCTTGAGCAACATTTGAAATACTCTTGAGCAACACTTGAAATACTCTTGGGCAACACTGAAATACACTTGGCCGAAGCCCAGATAGAATGGTCTACTCATCCAACCCCAACTCATAAACTTCCGTCTCCCAGGCAATTCCTTAACCCTCAACAAGTCAATAACTCACAAACTCATCCATCAAAACTCAAAAACTATCTTTACATTTGTCAAAAAAAATAGCCATGTTAATTATTGGTATCGCCGGAGGTACTGGTTGTGGTAAAACCACTGTTGTCAATCAGATTATCAACGAATTGCCCGAAAATGAAGTGTGTGTCATTTCGCAAGATTCCTATTATAAGGATACGAGTCATCTTACGTATGATGAGCGGGTAAAAATTAACTTCGACCATCCGCAATCTATCGATTTTGATTTGTTCATCGAACATTTGGCGGCCCTACGAAGAGGAGAAACCATACAACAACCTGTATATTCTTTTGCAGAACATAACAGAACGGGTCAAACAATAGCTACCAAACCCAGTAAAGTGATTATTGTAGAAGGGATTTTGATTTTAACCAATCCTAAAATCAGGGATATGTTCGATATCAAAATTTATGTACAAACCGATAGTGATGAGCGGCTCATAAGAAGGTTAAAACGAGATATCGTAGAACGTGGAAGAGATATGGATGAAGTACTGGACCGATATCAAAATACTTTAAAACCAATGCATCAACAATTCATTGACCCGACCAAAGAATTTGCCGATCTGATCATTCCAAACAACCAATATAATAATGTTGCAGTAGATGTGCTTCGCACCATTATCAAAGAACGCCTCAACGAATCTCAGGCATAAAACTTTGCTCACAATATAAATAGTTCTCTATGCCAGTATAAACTTTTTGTACCTTTAACCTCAAAATTAATCTAACAAAGATTGAAGCTAAAAAGCTATTTTCAGAAACTAAAAGAGAAACCGGCATTGATTCCGATATTTGCCATATTTTTGAATAAATATGTGCTCATTGTATTGCTGTTTGTGATTTGGATGCTTTTTATGGATACCAACTCATGGTTAATTCATAAGGAATTGGATCAGGAAATTCAGGAACTTGAGGATAATAAAGAGTACTATATTAAAGAGATTATCAAAGATCAAAAAGATATCAAAGTATTAAAAGATAGTGGAGAACTCGAGAAATTCGCAAGAGAAGAATATTTTATGAAACGTGATAATGAAGAAATCTACATCATCGAGTATGAAGACAGTGTGCCAAAAGACAAAAATGATGACTAAATCCTTATTTGACAGTTTTGATGAAGTTTCAGCAAAACAATGGAAACAAAAGATTCAATTTGACCTCAAAGGCGCAGACTATAACGAGGCATTGATTTTTAAATCTCTGGAAGGTATTGACATAAAACCTTTTTATCATCAGGAGGATTTGACAAACATCAACAACCCTGTGGCGCATCCCGCTACATGGAAAAATGTGATAAAAATAGACGTTACCAATGCAACTACCGGAAATGAAAAGGCTCGCACTGCGCTTCAAAAAGGAGCAGAAAGCATCTTTTTTATCATCCCGAATGAAACTATTGAACCTCATAACCTGCTAAAGGATATCCCTTCGCAAATCCCAATTTTTATTGAAACTCAATTTCTTTCTGTTGTTTACAGTCGAATATTAAATGATCTTGCCAAAACAAAAAATAGTACTATATATGTGCTTATAGATGTTATAGGGCATTTGGCAGCTACCGGTAATTGGTATAAGAATCACAAAGGAGATCATCAGTTTCTGGATGTGATTGTCCAGCAAACTTCACATTTGAATAGTGTGATTAGTGTAGACCTGGGGTTATATCAAAATGCAGGTGCCAATATGGTTCAGCAATTAGCGTACAGCCTGGCACATGCCAACGAATATTTGAATTATTATGACAAAAAGGTTTTTTCGCCTTTTGATAAAATGCCTGTCGTATTCAAGGTAGCTATCGGTGGTAATTACTTTTTTGAAATCGCAAAACTAAGAGCCCTTAGGCTTTTATGGGCCATATTGGCATCAGAATATAATGTACATACAGAATGCTATATACACGCACACCCTTCACATCGCAACAAAACCATCTTAGATTATAATGTAAATATGCTTCGTACCACCACCGAATGTATGAGTGCTATACTAGGCGGGGCAAATACCATTTACAATCTACCCTATGATGATATTTATAATCTGGAGAATGATTTTGGTACAAGAATCTCCCTCAACCAATTGTTGATTCTAAAAAATGAAAGTTACTTTGATCTGGTAGCCAATCCTGCTTCGGGATCTTATTATATCGAAAATATAACTTCTCAACTAGCCGAAAAGGGGTTGGCTTTGTTTAAGGAACTTGAAAAAGCAGGAGGTTTCTTATCTCAGCTAGAGTCGGGAGTGATCCAAAAAAAGATAAAAGAAAGTGCCTATAAAGAACAAAAACTGTTTGACAGTGAAGAAATTATTCTTACAGGAGCTAATAAATACAAAGACCCAGAGGGGATAATTCCCCGTCTTGAGAAGTCTGTTTTTCTTAAAAAAAGTAAAAGAAAAACAAGGCTCGCGCCCATTATAAAAACTAGGTTAAGTGAAAAAACAGAGAAAAAAACATAAAAAAATGTTAAAGTTTCCCGACTTTTATTGTTAACTTGTCAGACATTTTATAAAAATTGAGCCTATACATTAATTTTACTAAACCCTAATCAATGCCCCTTAAGATTGGATATAGAGTACTGCTAATAGCATTACTACTATCACCTACGATTCATTATGCCCAGACAAAGCCTGATTGCCTAAGTATAGACAAAAGTGGTTTGTCTAAAAAAGCTTTCAGTTCTTTTGAAAATGACTTGTTTACCTATTATAATTTTGGTAACGATTCCATAAAAACGTACCGAACATTTTTGGCAGAAGTAGCCAGTTTGTCCCTCGACCTTAGAAAACTTCCCTCCGATAATTCTATTCAAATTACTCGCGACTTTAAGAATATATCGACCGATAAAAGTTCACTGTGGGTAAAATTAAGTGATTATGAAAATCAGGAGGCTACAAAAAAGTCATATCCCTCTCCTAACGGGAAAAAAGATGAACAAGAGATTATGATCTTTAATTATCGTGGTGGAGTAATTCAATGCCTTAAAAACACTAGTCGTAGTGATGATTTTAGAGAGATCATCAAAACGTTGGAAGAAGATGGAAATGTAAGTACATCCCTCATTGCCCAAAGGGTCTATTATATCACAGACAAAGAATTCAAGACCAGCCAAATAAAAAAGTACATTGCTTTTGATATCTACTACTCTATCCTTATGGTGATAGAAAAAGCTTTTAAATAAAAACTCGGAAACAGAGATCATAATAGACCCCAAAGTTTTTCAAACCTTTGGGGTCTATTGCATATATAACAAAATTTGAGGTAAGATAGAGAAACGGGGAATCTGCTACTTTTTTTGAATAAAAATCATTTTTAAAAGTGTAATTTTATAGCCTTAATTAGTTTTTTATTCTATAAAATGAGGCTTTACGGCAATGAGTAGAAAAAATCTTCAGCATATCACTCTTAATTCAGAATTGAGTATCGAGAATTCACAATTGGAAACTTTTGCTACTTCAGAAGGAATTGATGTAAAATCTTCATATGGCAAAGACGATATAATTCATTTGGATCACTTAAATTTTTCTGCAGGAGTCCCTCCTTATCTGCGAGGGCCGTATACTACTATGTATGTTCGCAGGCCATGGACCATCAGACAATACGCTGGATTTTCTACTGCAGAAGAAAGCAATGCTTTTTATCGAAGAAATCTCGCAGCAGGTCAAAAAGGACTTTCTGTAGCATTTGATCTGGCTACGCATCGCGGGTATGACAGCGATCATGAGCGTGTGGTTGGAGATGTTGGTATGGCTGGCGTTGCCATTGATACGGTCGAAGATATGAAAGTGCTTTTTGACCAAATACCATTGGATCAAATGTCGGTTTCTATGACAATGAATGGTGCCGTATTGCCCATAATGGCATTTTATATTGTGGCTGCCCAGGAACAAGGAGTAAACCAAAAACTACTATCGGGTACTATACAAAATGATATTTTAAAAGAATTTATGGTACGCAACACCTATATCTATCCTCCCACTCCATCCATGCGTATCATTAGTGATATTTTTAAGTATTGTTCACAGCATATGCCAAAGTTTAATCCGATCAGTATTTCGGGATATCATATGCAGGAAGCGGGCGCTACTTGTGATATCGAGCTTGCTTATACGCTGGCTGATGGATTGGAATATGTGCGAAAAGGAATTGAAGCCGGATTAGATATCGATTCTTTTGCCCCCCGCCTTTCTTTTTTCTGGGCAATCGGCATGAATCATTTTATGGAAATTGCCAAAATGAGAGCAGCCCGAATGCTTTGGGCAAAATTGATAGAGCAATTTGATCCTAAAAACCCAAAATCCCTCATGTTACGCACCCACTGCCAAACCAGTGGATGGAGTTTAACCGCACAAGATCCGTTCAACAATGTTGCACGCACATGCATTGAAGCCAGTGCAGCTGCTTTTGGTGGCACACAAAGCCTGCATACCAATGCATTAGACGAGGCGATCGCACTACCTACCGATTTCTCTGCAAGAATTGCAAGAAATACACAAATATACCTTCAGGAAGAAACACAAATCACCAGAACCGTCGACCCCTGGGCAGGAAGTTATTATGTAGAATCTCTGACTCATGAAATAGCAGAAAAAGCCTGGAAACTGATTGAAGAAGTAGAAGAGCTAGGAGGCATGACCAAAGCAATCGAAGCGGGAATCCCTAAAATGAGAATAGAAGAAGCTGCCGCCCGTAAACAAGCCAGAATCGATAGTGAACAAGATGTGATTATTGGGGTGAATAAGTACACACTAGAAGAGGAAGAAGCAATTAGCACACTTAAAGTTGATAATCAAGCAGTAAGAGCACAACAAATAAAAGGATTAGAAAAAGTAAAAGCTTCTAGAGATGAACATGCTGTAAAGCACGCTCTGGATAATTTAACGAATGCAGCAGCCAATGATACTCAAAATTTATTAGCTTTAGCAGTACAAGCAGCAAAACTAAGAGCAACATTGGGCGAAATTAGTGATGCTCTGGAAAAGAAATTCGGAAGATATAAAGCAGAAATAAAATCGTTTACCGGAGTGTATGCCAAAGAAATAAAAAATGATGAATCCTTTCATAAAGCAAGGGAGTTAGCAAATCAATTTGCAGAATTAGAGGGTCGTAGACCGAGAATTATGATTGCAAAAATGGGGCAGGATGGTCATGATCGCGGTGCAAAAGTGGTAGCAACCAGTTATGCCGATGTTGGCTTTGATGTCGATATTGGACCACTGTTCCAAACACCAGCTGAAGCTGCTAAACAAGCTATAGAAAATGATGTGCACATCGTGGGTGTATCTTCACTAGCGGGAGGACATAAAACTTTGGTTCCTCAAATCATAGCAGAACTTAAAAACTATAGACGAGAAGATATTATGGTCATTGTGGGCGGTGTGATCCCACCCGATGATTATGATTTTCTATTTGAAGCCGGGGCAGTTGCCATTTTTGGACCAGGAACAAAAATTAGTGATGCAGCTATTACAATTCTGGAAATTTTGATTTCTACGTTTGAATAGCTTTTTTGTATAGTGTAAAAAAACCTATAGTATTCACTCAGAGCCTTCCATAGTATATCAACTGGCCAGATTATACCAGAAAAACAGTACTGCATGAAGATCTTAAAAACAAAGTTTTGATTATTGAACTCATATAAACAGATGAAACGAACATTATTAACCTGAGAACGATTGTAGCGAGGTATGCTTCCGAAAATACATTTTGTTTTCGAGGGCCGATCCAGGCAGGTCTCGGGGAATTAAACCCTCTATGAGGGATTAAAATGTAAACGTATGAAAATACTATATGGAGTTCCCGGTGAAGGAATGGGACATGCAACAAGGGCAAAAGTAGTCCTGGAGCATTTGATTAAGGATCACGAAATACGAATTGTATCCAGCGACAGAGCCTATATATTTCTTAAAAAAGTATTCCCTGGTCAAACACATGAGATTAAGGGGTTTCACCTGGCCTTCAAAGATGGTGTTGTTTCAAAATCCAGAACCTCTGTACTTACGTTAAAAAACGCTCCCGAAAATATCATCGTTAATTTCAGGAAATACCGTGATCTTCAGGACAGCTTTGCTCCTGATCTGGTAATTTCAGATTTTGAATCCTTTGCCTACCTCTATGCCAGGTATTATAAACTACCCGTAATTAGCATAGATAATATGCAAATCATTGATCGTGGGATATTGGATATCAAAATACCAGAATCTGAAAAAGTAAATTACGCTATAGCAAAAGGAATTGTACGATCAAAATTACCTAAATGCAACACATACCTCATTTCAGCTTTTTTTGAAGCCCGATTGAGAAAGAAAGATAGTATTCTTGTGCCTCCTATTATCAGGAAAGAGATCCTGCAGGCAAAACGTCAAAGAAAAAACCACATCCTGGTATATCAGTCTTCCTATGGTAAGAATAGTATCCTGAATACTCTAAAACAACTCCCTAACGAGCTTTTTTATCTCTATGGTTTCAATAAAGAAGAAGATCACGGTAATGTGAAAATGAAAAAATTTAGTGAAGCAGCATTTATTGAGAATTTCAGCTCTGCTAAGGCTGTATTTGCCAATGGTGGATATTCATTTATCTCTGAGGCCCTGTTTTTGAATAAGCCCATATGTTCTGTACCTATTAAAAATCAATTTGAACAATATGTAAATGGAGCCTATGTACAAAAAATGGGGTATGGAAAAATGCTTCCTGATTTTGACCTGGACAGAATTAAATCATTTTTGTATGATCTTCCTGTATTTCAAAAACAGGTCAATACCTACATGCAGAAAGATAATTCCAGGTTGTTTACTGTATTAGATGAAGTTATCGCAGGCATTACAACACATAAAAAATAATTTCAAAGCCGTTTTATAATATGCTTATCCGTAATTATATCAATGAACTACCCCGGTACAGCCATCGAGGTATCAAACCTAGATCATCCCGATAATCTCGATAGCTATCAGGATCAGAACTACAAGAATCAAGAAATAAGACTATTAAAACAGTACATACACTTGTGAGTTTCTAAAAAAAGTCTTGGCTCTTGGTTCTAATAATCCTGGTTCTTTGTACATACTACAATATAATATATTGAAGTGATTTAAACTTTTTTCAACGACACCTACTTTACAAAGTATAAATAATGCTATTTTAGCTATCTATTCAGATAGAGAACAAAAAAACTATGCATGCATAGTTTTTAGATATAACTTCTTATCTTAGCAAAAATATCGATATACAGAAACTATTATGAGTTACACAGATAAAATGCTTCGCGATGGAGCGCTGAAAGGAAAAAATATCGTAGTCACTGGTGGTGGCAGTGGATTAGGAAAATCGATGACCAAATATTTTCTGGAATTGGGAGCTAATGTAGCTATCACATCCAGAAACCTGGAAAAATTACAGAATACAGCTACGGCACTTGAAGAAGAAACAGGAGGTACTTGTTTGCCTATACAATGTGATGTAAGAGAGTATGATCAGGTTGAGGCAATGAGGGATCAGGTTCTTGAGGCATTTGGTTCTGTAGATGTATTATTGAACAATGCAGCAGGAAATTTTATTTCTCCCACAGAGCGATTGTCTCACCGTGCTTTTGATATCATCATCGATATTGTATTAAAAGGCACAAAAAACTGTACATTGGCCTTTGGTAAACATTGGATCAACACAAACTATAAGAATACGGTAGTATTAAATATTGTAACTACCTATGCATGGACCGGCTCGGCTTATGTAGTACCGAGTGCAACTGCCAAGGCTGGGGTTCTGGCAATGACAAGGTCTTTGGCTGTAGAATGGGCAAAATACGGAATGCGTTTTAACGCTATTGCCCCGGGGCCCTTCCCTACAAAAGGAGCATGGGATCGCTTATTACCCGGAGATTTAAAGGATAAGATCGACATGGCCAAGCAAGTACCTTTGGCTCGCGTAGGAGATCATCAGGAACTTGCCAACCTAGCTGCGTATCTTGTGTCTGATTTTTCTGCTTATGTAAACGGTGAGGTAGTTACATTGGATGGAGGCGAATGGCTTAAAGGTGCAGGACAATTCAATCTTCTGGAACAAATCCCTGAAGCTATGTGGGATCAACTTGAAGCCATGATTCGTGCTAAAAAGAATAAATAAAGTGGTTAGATCCAAGGAAGTAAAGAGAAAATTTAAACGATTAACAAAATTAATAAATCCATAGCTCAAATACTCAAAAAATAAAGAAATTATAAACAATTGATCTTGCTGTTCTCTTTAGTAATCAACTGTTGGAAGAAGACACTCCATACTGTTAACATTTTTCATTTTTATAATATATAATTAATTGTATTTTTACCCCTTAAATCCAAATCTCCCCTTATGGGTAAAATTATAGCAATTGCCAATCAAAAAGGAGGCGTAGGTAAAACTACTACCTCTGTAAATTTAGCTGCTTCTCTGGGTGTTTTAGAGAAAAAAGTATTACTTATCGATGCCGATCCACAGGCTAATGCAACTTCCGGATTAGGATTGGATGTCGATAGTATAGAAAAGGGCACCTATCAGATCCTGGAACATACCCTAAGGCCTGAAGAAGCAATTATGGAAACCAGCTCACCAAATGTGCATATTATTCCGGCGCATATTGATCTGGTAGCCATAGAAATAGAACTTGTTGATAAAGATGAGCGCGAATATATGCTTAAAAAAGCGATTCAGGGATTAAAATCTAAGTACGATTTTATCCTGATAGATTGTGCTCCTTCTCTGGGTTTACTGACCTTAAATGCATTAACTGCTGCAGATTCGGTAATGGTTCCTATCCAATGTGAATATTTTGCATTAGAAGGGCTCGGAAAGCTGTTGAACACAATTAAGAGTGTACAAAAAATCCATAATCAACAATTGGATATTGAAGGATTGCTACTCACAATGTATGACTCCAGATTACGATTGTCGAATCAGGTAGTAGAAGAGGTACAAAAGCATTTTAATGAAATGGTGTTTAAAACAATCATTCAAAGAAATATACGTTTAAGTGAGGCACCCAGTTATGGTGAAAGTATCATTAATTATGATGCCTCTAGTAAAGGAGCCAGCAATTATCTAAGTCTGGCACACGAGATTATTAAGAAAAATAGTTAAGGATTCATGGCGAAGGCAACCAAAAAACAGGCATTAGGCAGAGGATTATCAGCACTACTGAAGGATCCTGATAATGATATAAAATCTGTCGATGATAAAAATGCCGATAAAGTAGTAGGGAATATTATTGAACTGGATTTGGATAGTATCGATGTAAATCCATTTCAACCGCGTACCAGTTTTAATGATGAAACCTTGCGTGAACTTGCCACTTCTATAAAAGAAATAGGTGTTATACAACCTATTACAGTTCGTAAACTGGATTTTAACACTTTTCAGCTGGTAAGTGGAGAACGACGTTTTCGAGCAGCAAAACTAGCTGGATTAACAACCATTCCTTCTTATATTCGTATTGCAAATGATCAGGAGTCGTTAACCATGGCTTTGGTAGAAAATATCCAGAGACAAGACCTGGATCCTATCGAAATAGCACTGTCATATCAACGTCTTATTGACGAAATCAGCCTGACTCAGGAACAATTAAGTGATAGAGTAGGTAAAAAAAGATCTACCATCGCCAATTATCTCAGGTTGTTAAAATTAGATCCCATTGTACAAACAGGAATGCGTGACGGTTTTATTTCTATGGGTCATGGCCGCGCATTAATTAATGTAGAAGATCAACAACAGCAATTGGATATCTATGAAAAAATAATAGGAAAATCGTTATCTGTGCGTGATACCGAAAAATTAGTTCGATCTATAAACAATAAGAGCGAAGACACAACAAACAGTAAAATTTCTACTACTGCCGGATTACCAAAACACATTTCAAAAGGAATTAAAGATTTTTCTGATTATTTTGGCGCAAAAATTGATGTAAAGGTTTCCGGTAAAGGAAGTGGTAAATTAATTATACCGTTTTCTTCTGAAGAAGATTTTAACCGCTTAAAGAAATTGATCAATAGTGAGGATTAAAGGCTATTATATTATTTTTTTCATACTTTTTTGCACACAAAACATGCAGTCTCAGGAAAATGAAGAATTAAAAGTCACTACCGAAGAAGTTGCTGTAAAAAAGAAAAAGAGAGAAAAAAAAATACGCCCTTATGAACCATTGGCTCCGGCGCGGGCAGCATTTTATTCTGCAGTTCTTCCCGGACTAGGTCAGGCATACACCAAAAAATACTGGAAAATACCAATTGTATATGCTGCAATAGGTACAGGAGTTTACTCTTATTTGTGGAATAATGATCAGTACAATCGTTTTAGAGACGCCTATAAACGACGACTTGCAGGTTTTACTGATGAGGAATTTCAGAATATTGAAACAGAAACCCTGCTATCATTGCAAGATCGTTATCGCAGAGATCAGGAGTTATCATTACTTATAACGGTAGGCATCTATCTATTAAATATCGTTGATGCCAATGTAACTGCTCATTTACAACAATACAACATCACTGAAGACCTTTCCTTTAAACCAAAAATAAACCTTAATGACTTTAATGCAAAACCTAATTATGGTTTATCGCTCAACTATAGTTTTTAAGAAGTAAACAGCTTATCTTACAAAACATAAACAACACACCAATCAACATATGAAAATCGCACTACTGGGATATGGCAAAATGGGAAAAACGATAGAAAAGATTGCCATAGAAAGAGACCATACCATTGTACTTAAAGTGGATAAAGATGATAATGAATATGATCTTTCTGAAGCTGATGTAGCGATTGACTTCAGTATTCCCCCGGCGGCTGTCACAAATATCACTAATTGCTTCAATGCAGGGGTTCAGGTCGTTTCGGGAACTACAGGTTGGCTGGAATACTATGAGGAAATGGTTGCCTTGTGCAAAGAAAAAAAAGGAGGTTTTATTTATGCTTCCAACTATAGCCTTGGTGTAAATATGTTCTTTGAGCTTAATAAAAAATTAGCAAGAATGATGAACCCGCTAGAAGGATATCATATCACAATGGAAGAAATTCATCATACCGAAAAACTGGATACTCCCAGCGGTACGGCTATTACTTTGGCCGAAGGGATTATTGAAAATACTCATAAAACAGCATGGCAATTGGATAGCGGTGATGCAAATACGATCCCGATTATTTCGAAAAGGATTGATAAAGTCCCTGGTACCCACACGGTAACTTACTCTTCAGAGGTAGATGCTATTGAAATTAAGCATACCGCTCATAATCGAAATGGTTTTGCGCTGGGTGCAGTGGTTGCTGCAGAATGGTTAAAAGGCAAGGCAGGAGTTTTCGGTATGAAAGATGTTTTAGGGTTATAAAAAATGTAACGCTTTACAGATAAGAAGTACTTATACTAAAAATATATTAAAGATGATACTCACAGAATGGTTTATTTTTTTCCTGATATTACAGGTAATTCATTTTCTAGGAACCTGGAAATTATATGTTAAAGCAGGTAGAAAAGCCTGGGAAGCGATAATTCCTGTATACAATGCCGTAGTTTTGATGAAAATCATAAATCGACCATGGTGGTGGGTACTATTATTATTTATCCCTGTCATTAATGTCATTATGCTACCCGTTATATGGGTAGAGACCATAAGGAGCTTTGGTAAAAACACAACTACCAATACTATTCTTGTCGTTGTAACTTTAGGATTCTATATCTTTTATATCAACTATATGGACGATGTAAACTATATAGAAGATCGGGATTTAAAGCCCAGAACAGCAACCGGAGAATGGATAAGCTCCATTCTATTTGCAGTAGTTGCCGCGACCATAGTACATACCTATTTTATGCAACCCTACACTATCCCCACCGGTTCTTTAGAAAGAACTTTACTTGTCGGGGATTTTCTGTTTGTAAGTAAGTTTCATTATGGGGCCCGTACACCAATGACAGCAGTATCTTTTCCTATGGTGCATGACACCATTCCATTAGTACGAACAAAATCATATGCAAGCAGGCCACAATATCCATATTTCAGACTACCTGGTTTTCAAAAGATCAAACGCAATGATATTGTAGTTTTTAGCTGGCCTATAGATACGGTACGATATTTTAGGGACCGGTCCAAATTAAGCTACTATAAACCGATTGATAAAAAATCAAATTATGTAAAGCGCTGTGTGGGTATTGCCGGAGATTCACTATCTGTAGTAAATGGTTATGTTCATATTAATGGGAAAAGAAGCAAATTACCAGATCGTGCCCAACTACAATTTTCTTATTTTGGCAATACGAAAGGAAGTAGTTTTAACTCACAAAATCTATACAATCGATATAGAATAAAGCCAGACGAATTTGGATATAACAACTCACAATTTAGTGCTGGTGGCATCACCGAAGAGGCAGCTAGCAGGTTCAAAAATCACCCCAATGTAGCAAACCTTGAACGAGTGGTAACACCAAAAGGGCAAAAAGACCCAAATATCTTTCCAAATAATGGTAAAGTAAACTGGAACTCAGATAATTTTGGGCCTATCTATATTCCTGAAGCCGGTAAAACGGTGAAAATGGATCTTAAGAGTTTCTCCTTATATAGAAGGGTTATTGAGGTGTATGAAGGCTCTGAGCTTGGAATAGACAACAAACTATCTGTAAATGGCACTCAAATTCTACTTAACGGTGAGCCTATTGATAGGTATACCTTTAAACAAGATTATTACTGGATGATGGGTGATAATCGCCACAATAGTGAAGATAGCCGTGTTTGGGGATATGTTCCTGCAAATCACATCGTAGGTAAACCGGTTTTTGTATGGTTTAGCTGGGATACCAATGCCAAAGGGCTTTTTAACAAAATACGCTGGGAACGTATGTTTACTACCGTTGGTGGAAGCGGCAAACCAGTTTCTTATTTTAAGTATTTTCTGATTCTTCTGGCTGGTTGGATTATTTTTAGCCAATATCGTAAAAGGAAGAAAAAAGCTTAATTAAAATAAGAAACTGGTTTGCCAGCAATGAAAACCACCTTACTTCATCCTATGTATTTTGGATCGATAGCACAATATGTAGCTATAGCCCAATCGAACCACATTGTTTTTGAAAATAAAGATAGCTATCAGAAACAGACCTATCGCAATCGTACTTACATTTATGGTGCTAATGGAAAGTTGTTATTAACCATACCTGTAAAACATACTGGTAAAGAAGGCAGGCAATTGTATAAAGATGTTCGCATCGAAAATGATTTTCAATGGCAATTATTGCATTGGAAATCATTGCAAACTGCCTATAGAACCTCTCCTTTTTTTGAATATTATGAAGATGAATTTATACATCTATTTGAAAAATCAAGAACGTTTCTTATGGATTTCAATTATGAATGTATGCAGGTAATTTATGATTGTCTTCAGTTGGATTTTTCCTTTCATAAAACTAGCGAGTATATTAAAAACCCCGAAGATGTCTATGATCTAAGAAGCCTGGTGAATGCCAAAAAAGAAAAAAACCATGATTTGGAGACCTATATTCAGGTATTTACTGCAAAACATGGATTTCTTTCTAATCTTTCTATTTTGGATCTACTGTTTAATGAAGGTACGAATACATTAACCTATCTTGAGAATCAATCTATATTTTGATGATTCGACCCATAATTCATTACGGTTTTCATCTTATCATTCCCTTACTTATTGCATTGGTTTTCGTTCCAAAAAACTGGAAAAAGGTCTATCTTATCTTTTTGGGCGCTATGCTTATTGACCTGGATCATATACTGGCCACTCCTGTTTTTGATCCAAACCGGTGTAGTATCGGTTTTCATCCCTTACATAGCTATTATGCTATAGCTGGATATACTGCAATGCTATTTTTTCCTAAAGTGAGAATTATTGCATTTGCATTACTCTGGCATATCATTACAGATCAACTGGATTGCTGGATGATATGAGTTCAAAGTTTAATTCGTGTAACAATCGGATAATGATCAGAAAGCTCTAAATCAAAATTTTCAAATGTCAAAACTTCAAAGGCTTCAGATACCAGAATAAAATCTATCCTTATAGGAAACGGATCGAATTCAAACGTTTTACCAAACCCTCTACCCGCTTCTTTAAAAGTATCCTGAAGCCCTTCAGACTTTACCTTGTTATATACATAAGAATATGCAGAATTGTTAAAATCCCCCATTACGATATTCTCATATGGAGAGGTTTTCATATGATTTATCAATATTTCTATCTGTTCCTGTTGTTTTTCAAAAGAAGACTGCATTCTTTGCAATAGTAGTTGAGAGTCTTCTTTGGCTAATTCATCTGTATTTGAACTGATCTTATGAGACTGCAAGTGCACATTATATACCCGAATCGTATCCTTCTTAATTTCAATATCAGAAAAAATAATATTATTGGCCGTTTTTTTAAACTGTAGAGATCCTTTATTAACAATCGGAAACTTTGAAAAAACCACAAGGGCTAATTCTCCATTATCATTATTAAAATTTTCATATTTATAGGGATATTGACCAAAGTTGATATCGGGGTTATTGTAATACTCTTGTGCACAGAAGATATCAACATCTTGTTTTCTTACAAATTTTGAAATATTCTGAGGTATCGAATCAGAATCAATCCAATCAAACCGGTTGAAACTATGTACATTATAGCTGAGTAAAGAAATACCGTTTTCGGTTTCATCAGATGATCTTCCGCTTAATTTATACAGGGAGGAGACATGAGAAATCCCCAAAATTAAAACAACCAATGAGAGTATCCCTTTTTTATTGAATAAAATCACCCAATACATAAGAAAAATCAAATTAATTATAATAAATATAGGCACCGTAAGACTTAGCACTGATAGTAGTGGAAACGTTTTAGGAGAAATATAAGGCAGTAAATAGGATAACAATAGTGCAAAAGCAGCTATTGAGTTTATCACAAAGACTACCTTGTTGATCAATTTACTCATAGCTACATTTATTCCTTACCCGCTTTAAACAAGAAGTCTTTTTCCTCTTTAGTTAAACTATCATATCCACTTTTACTAATTTTATCCAGGATGGCATCAATCTGCTCCTGATTTGGGCTTTTTGAGTGCTTTTTTACTGTGGTCGTCTTTTTTGTAGCCTTAGCATAGGTTTTTGACTTGTGAACTGTCTTTAGGGGGCTTTTCTTTTTTGGTTTGAATAGACTTACAAACCCATCCACTAGCTTTTCAAACCAGGAACCTATATCATTTCCTTTTTTAAGCTGAATGGCATATGCATATCCAAAAATAGCCCCGCCCAGGTGTGCAATAAGACCTCCGGCATTGCCAGATGTAGGAATCTGAATTAAATCTGAAAGCACCACAAACACTCCTATATGCCATAATTTGACATTAAAGAAAATGATCCGCATCTCGGCATTGGGAGTATAGGCCGCAATAAAGATCATAATGGCACGAACTGCTGCCGATGCACCGATCAAATATGCCAATGTACTATTTAAAACCGGAAAGAAGTTATATGACAGTACAAATAATAATCCGCCACAGATAGCACCCAACAGATAAATCGTAAGGAACCTTCTTTCGGTAAATAAATTTAAAACGTACTGACCAAACCAATACAGTATCAACATATTCCAGAAGATATGCCAAAAGTCGAAATGCAAAAAACTATAGGTAAGCAATCCCCATACCTGAAGAATCAGTGCCTCAAAAGCTGTTGGTAATACAAACCATTCCATCAAAGCACCGGGGCTGGTCTTAAACATCCAGGCACCCAGTCTGGCAAACAAAAACAGCAAGGTATTAATTACAATCAGCTTAATAATAACATTAGCTGTTTTAAATTGATAGGATAGATTGTTTGTTGCCATAATTAATACCAACGATGTTGATTAAACGAATTCTTTTTCCAGTACCACATGGTAATAAAACCAATAACGGCACCTCCAATATGCGCCCAATGTGCAACATTAGAAGGTCCTAAAACTGCCTGACCGGTGATTCCCCCATATAAATCTAATAAGAAATATCCACCTATTAAATATTTTGCTTTTATAGGGATTGGAATAAATATAATATATAAGGGTAAATTGGGGAACAATACTGCAAAAGCAGCCAATACTCCAAAAATTGCACCAGATGCTCCCACCATAGGTGACACATAGGCCCCAATCATTTTCTGTGTCACTTCCTGAGGTATGTTAGGGTACACTCTAAACTGTTCAGATGCTATCGCATCTTGTATAAATTTATTGATCTCTGTGGGAGAAAATCCTGCTTCAAGATAGGCCTGGTACCCCGGATTAAACTGAAAATAGGTAAACAAAATCTGAAAACCTGCCGCCCCTAATCCAGAAAAGAAATAAATAAAAAGAAACTTTTTTTGACCTATAGCACTTTCGAGATGGCTTCCGAACATATACAATGCAAACATATTGAAAAAGATATGCCCTGTACCACCATGCATAAACATGTGTGTGATAATCTGCCAGATCTGAAAATTATCATTTTTAGGAAACCATAGCGCAAAAAATTCGTAAGCTCTGTCTCCAAGTGAAATTGCTCCTATAAAGACAATAACATTGATAATCAATAAAACTTTTACTGTATCTGTAATTCTCCCCATGTATTTTTAAAATTTCTTATCGATCTCATCTACAGTAAACGTGATGAAAGTCGGCTTATTATCTGGTGTTATACTCGGTTCTGTGCAGGCAAACAGGCTATTTACCATATAGTGTTGCTGTTCGGGAGCCATTTCTACCCCTGTTCTTACTGCGATACTCCTGGCCATTGATCTGGCCAGCAAATCGGTTTGTGAGAAACCACTATCAGGTACTTCATTCTCGAGATCACTCAACAACTGCTCTAATAAAACAGCCACCTCTTTCTCTGAGGTAACGACAGGAACACCTGTGATTTCAATCTCTCCCAGAGATTGCTGCCCAAAGACAAATCCTGTATTTTCTAATTGTTCTTTGACAGTCTCCAGCAAGGCAATCTCTTTTTTAGAAAAAGAAAGCGTAAGCGGGAACAACAACTGTTGACTCACCGCGCTCGCCATTGTGATGCTGCGCAGCAGTTCTTCGTACAGTATTCTTTGATGTGCACGATTTTGGTTTATAATTACCAGCCCGCTTTTGATGGTGGTCACAATATATTTTTTTTGAAGCTGATAGGTGGTGTGATGACCCGCTTTTTTCTCATCTGATTCAAATAACGACCCTGTTACTTCAGAGCTTTCAAACGCTACCGATGAAAATTCATTACCTTGTGATGTAGGAGCTTTCATTTCTGACTCTAATCCCACATACAGGTTTTCCCAGCTTCCGGCAGATTCTTTTTTATAAGGTGTATAATTTTTGGTTGAAGAAGAACTTCCTCCTGATATTTTTTCTTCTTTAAAAGGATTGAAATTTCGATCCACCTCTATAGTAGGAGTTTGCACTGTCTTACTCTTATATCCATAGGGTGTGTCCATAGAAGCATCTCTATCAAAATCTAACACCGGCGCGACATTAAACTGCCCTAAACTATGTTTTATTGTAGAACGTAACATCGCATATAATGCATGCTCGTCTTCAAATTTAATCTCGGTCTTTGTAGGATGAATATTAATATCTATTGATTTAGGATCTACCTGTAGGTAGATAAAATAACTTGGGTGTGCCTTATCCTTCAGCAATCCTTCAAAAGCTGCATTAACCGAATGATTCAAGTATGCACTTTTAATAAATCTATTATTCACAAAGAAAAACTGCTCACCCCGGGATTTTTTGGCGTATTCTGGCTTGCCTACAAATCCGCTAATAGCCACAAGATCTGTTTCTTCTTTAACAGGAACGAGCTTCTCATTGGTTTTTCCTCCAAAAATATTCACAATACGCTGACGATCATTTGAAACAGGTAAGTTAAAAACCTCACTACCGTTATGAAACATATCAAATTTTATGGCAGGATGTGCCATCGCAACACGATGAAATTCATCGATAATATGACGTAATTCTACCGCATTAGACTTTAAGAAATTTCGTCGTGCAGGGATATTATAAAACAAGTTTTTGACGCTTATTGAAGTTCCTTTTGGAGTTACACAAACTTCCTGAGAGATTACTTCACTACCTTCAATCTTAATCTCTGTACCCACCTCACCATCTTCTTGTTTAGTTTTTAACTCTACATGAGCGATCGCCGCAATAGAGGCTAAAGCTTCTCCTCTGAAACCTTTGGTTTTTAACTGAAAAAGATCCTCTGCTGTTTTTATTTTTGAAGTAGCATGACGCTCAAAACTCAATCTGGCATCTGTGGTGCTCATCCCTACTCCATCGTCAATCACCTGAATCAGGATTTTCCCAGCCTCTTTTATGATAAGCTTAATATGAGTTGCCTGAGCATCAATAGCATTTTCTAACAACTCTTTTACCACCGAGGCTGGTCTTTGAACCACCTCTCCGGCAGCTATTTGGTTGGCTACATGATCTGGTAATAGTTGAATGATATCAGACATTTATCGTCTTGCAGTAAATATGGATAAATCAAACTCTATGAGATATAAAAAAATAAAAAGCAGAATTAGAAAAATCCATAAAACCCTTCGGTTTACCCTTCTATCTGCATCATGCCTTAAATCTTCCCAAGCATTTTTGAATTTATCTTTGAAGCCATTGTTTCTTCCTACGGTACTTCTAAATTTATCAAACTTATGCTCTATCTGGTATGGACTACCTTCTCCGTCATCGTTCCAATAGCGTGGTGAATAACTAAACTTTTTATTTTTTCGTGTTTTAAATATTCCCATAATTAATCCAAATATACTTAAAATGCATTGTATTCTAAAGCTTTTAGCATTACAATAACATCAATATATAAACAGCAAGGATCGTACCATTTAAAAAAAGGAAGCAGGAGCACTACGCTCTAAACGTCAAGAATCAGAACTTTCTTAAATATCAATCCTTTATGTATCTCAAAGTTGTTTAGCATAAAACAAGTAGTGAAATGCTTCAATCAAAAAAGTCTAAATCACTTCAGTAAATATGGATAAATCAAATTCTATGAGATATAAGAAAATAACCTCTTCATATCATACCCCGATGATTAATAAAATGCTATTTAGTGTCTGGTCGGAAATATACCACTATTTATAAAAGGTAGCATCTTTGCGCAATTGCGCCATTTTGATCGCAGCAATTGCTGCCTCTGTTCCTTTATTACCATGCTTACCCCCTGAGCGGTCTATAGATTGTTGCAGGGTGTTATCGGTAAGCACACAAAATATAACAGGAATGTCGTTTTTAATATTGAGGTCTTTGATGCCTTGTGTTACCCCTTGGCATACAAAATCGAAATGTTTGGTCTCCCCCTGGATCACACATCCTACGGCAATAATAACATCCAGCATATCAAAAGATTCTTGCATCTTTTTGCAGCCATATACCAACTCAAAACTACCTGGCACGTTCCATCGAACAATATTTTCTTTGATCGCTCCACAATCGATTAGAGCATCAAATGCACCTTGAAACAGACCCTGAGTGATCTGTTCATTCCATTCTGAAACAACAATCCCAAACCGAAAATTTTTCGCATCTGGGATCGTGGTCTTATCGTATTGTGAAAGATTTTTATTTTCTGTAGCCATGTTCTCGAAAGTTATGAGTGATGAGTGATGAATCTAAGAACCCCATAACTCCTAACTCTAAACTATTATTTCATTGCTTGTGCTTGTCCCAGGTGCACATCTACCTGATTGGCTTCTACACTTTTTGAAAACTCTTCTTTGATTCGCTCTAAGTGCGGAATAGCAACTTCGGGTTTATTTAAAGATATTGCAGTAATTGCCGCTTTTAATAAAAACTTGGGTGTTGTAAAATCATTTATTTTTGTATTGGCAGCTTTTTCATAATATACCAGTGCTTCTTCCGTTTGGTCTAACTGAGAGAATGCATCCCCTATACCTCCTAAGGCCAAAGGGCCTAATACTTCATCATCACTCTTAAAATCATCAAGATATTCTATGGCTTCCTGATATTTATTCATATTAAGATACGCAAAGCCTGCATAATAATTTGCAAGGTTAGCAGCTTTTGTACCACCATAATTTTCGATAATTTCTATGAAACCGTACTTCCCTTCACCTCCATTAAGTGCCAGACCATATAAAGAGTCTTTAAGTGTACTGTTTCCATTCACTGCATTATCAAAGTATTGCTGTGCTTTAAACATCTCGTTGGCTGCTTCTTGTTCTTTTGGTTCCTGGATAAATTTTTGAAACCCAAGATAACCTAGTATAACCAATGCTATCAACCCAACTGCACCTAGTATATATTTTTGATTGGCTGCAACCCATTCTTCAGTTTTGGAAGCTCCTGCGTCTAGGGTATTAAATACCTCTGCCGTTGTTGAATTATCTTCAACCTGCTCTGCTTCTTCAGCCTTATTTTTTGGTTTATATCCTCGTTTCTTATAAGTTGCCATAAGTTTACTTTAGTGAAGGGCAAAAATAAAATTTTTATTCATAATTAAAAGCACAACTATTTATTATTTTTCAATAATTTGCATGAATTAATTAAGAATTTCATTACAATTACGACTCCTTGATGATCAGTGTTTTATGGTTTTAAAATCTCTTTCTTTACTCAATTACAAAAATTTTGAATCCATTAATTTTGATTTTGATGATAAGATAAACTGTTTGGTAGGGAATAATGGCGTCGGAAAAACAAATATTCTAGATGCAATTTATCATTTATCTTTTGGAAAAAGCTATTTTAATCCGATTACGGGTCAAAATATAAAACATGAGACCGATTTTTTTGTTATTGATGGCTTATACGAAAAAGAAGGCCGGGACGAGAAGGTAATCGTAAGTGCCAAGAGAGGCCAAAAAAAGGTAATTAAACGCAACGGAAAAACCTATGACACTTTTAGCGAACATATCGGTTTTTTGCCTTTGGTTATTGTATCACCTGCAGACAGGGATCTCATCACCGAAGGAAGTGATACACGCCGCAAATTTATAGATGGAGTGATTTCGCAAAGCGATCAAAACTATCTTACAACACTTTTAAAATATGCAAAAATAGTTGCCCAGCGTAATTCTTTACTAAAATATTTTGCAGTCAATAACACTTTTGATCCAACTACCCTTGAAATCTATAATCAACAGCTACATGAATATGGTACCGTTATTTATGAAAAAAGGAAGGAATTTCTTGAGACGTTTATCCCTATTTTTATTGACCGATATGAGGCGATTACCTCTGGGAAAGAAAAGGTAGCCCTTGTCTACCAAAGCAAGTTATCAGAAACTGATTTATTAACGCTTTTGGAGCAAAATCTAAGCAAAGACAGAACGCTTCAATACACCAGTGTTGGTGTGCACAAGGATGATTTATCTTTTGAGATCGAAGGATATCCTATCAAAAAATTCGGAAGCCAGGGGCAGCAAAAGTCATTTCTTATCGCATTAAAACTGGCACAATTTGATTTCATAAAAAGGCAAACCAACGTAAACCCCATACTGCTACTTGATGATATTTTTGATAAATTGGATTCAACACGTGTAGAACATATCATAAAACTGGTCGATGATCAAAATTTTGGGCAACTATTTATAAGTGATACCCATGCAGAACGCACTGAAGAAGTAGTAAAAAAGATTTCTCAGTCGTATAAGATTATTAAATTAGGGATGAGGAATTAGGAATTAGGGATGAGGTTGTGAGTATTTGAGTTGGTGAATCTAGAGCTATGTATAAGTTACTAAATATGAATTTATAATACTCCCAACTTTCTTTACAGACCTTCAATAACAATGAACTCATCTTGAGTTCAATAAAATTAAGCTTACTTTAAATAGTATTGAGAAAGAACTATGAAAAATATATCATTTTATGTTTTAGCTATTCTTTTCATTTCCTGTAAAAAAGCCAATCCGCAGGATTACATCCCATATATAAATGGGTATTGGGAGATAGAACGCGTAGTGCTACCCGATGGAACAGAAAAAGAATATACATTCAATCAAAGTGTAGATTTCTTTGAAGTAAGAGGTGCTATAGGAATACGTAAAAAAGTACAACCAAAATTGGATGGAAGTTTTATGGTTACCAATGATAGTGAGACATTTACTTTGAAAATAGAAAACGACAGCCTGAGGATGTATTACAAAACTCGGTTGGCAGCATGGAAAGAAACATTGATTTCTGCAAAAGAAAACCAAATTGTGATTATAAATGAAGCTGGAAATGTTTACTTTTATAAACCATATCAAAAGATAAAATTGTAATGGCCAAAAGGCATCAAGAACACCAAAGCCTGGGAGATGTTTTAAAAGACTTCGTCTCAGACAACAACCTTCAGAAAGGTTTGGACAAGGTATCTGTGCGCGATGTCTGGGAAAAAGTCATGGGACCTGCTATTACCAAATATACACAAAATATCAAGCTGGAACGAAATACTTTATTTGTTCAGCTTACATCTTCTGTACTAAGAGAAGAACTCAGTTATGGTACGCAAAAGATTATTGTTAATCTCAATGATGAATTAGGGAGAGAACTGGTCAAAAAATTAGTACTCAGATAATCAACAGCTTAACTTAGTTAATTCTTTCATAAACTATTTTTGTCCTCGTAATAAAGAATACCTGGAGTTGGTGAGCCTATTACACCATGGTTATGCAATAATGGTTATTGTGTGGTTGGTGAAACATAATGCAAATCAAAGAAGTGATGAAAAATATCTTTTTTGATTTTGTAGTCTTTTACTCCCCTAGTCTATCCTTTACATATTCTATTTGGTTTTTTCCATGAGCGGCTGGTTTACCGTGTTCATCAAGGTTCACCATAGTAATATTCTCTACTTGTATAATTGTTTTGCGGGTGAGTTTATTTCTTACTTCACATTTTAGCACTAATGAGGTATATCCGAATTTTACTACATCCATTCCGATTTCAATAATATCTCCTTGTACTGCCGAACTTACAAAATTGATTTCAGATATGAATTTGGTAACAACCCTTCTGCTTTCTAATTGTATGACAGCATATAGTGCAGCCTCTTCATCAATCCATTCCAGGAGCCTTCCTCCAAACAATGTTTCGTTTGGGTTTAAGTCTCCGGGTTTTACAATTTTTCTCGTATGATATCTCATAATTCGCGTTTGTTTGCAACAAAATTATCGAAAATAAATGTGTGAACCCTTAATTTAGACATCTTCCGGAAAGAATTATGGCTTTTAGAATTTGAAGAGAAATATCATAAAAGATTAAAAATTATAATCCTGATATTTTACCATTATGACATAGAAGTGGTTTAAAAAATAACTTCAAAGGGGCGGGAACGTAAAGAAAATGTTTGGTAAATATTTTTTATAACCGAGCCAGCTGGTGCAGAGGGGTTTATTCTGAAGTCTCAGGATTCATGTGAGAGCGACATTTATAATATAATATTCAAATTTATACAGAATTCAGTTCCGGTAGTACACCCGGGAACCTCTGTAATAATGCAAACATCATAATTCCCGTCGGCGGTAAATTGAAAGATCAACTCATTATCACCACCTGCTCCTCCATCACTTTCCTGTACTACACCATTAATGGTCCATTGATAAGTAATCTCCTGCATTCCAATAAAATTGGCAGTAAACGTATATGTAGCTCCAACATTCGTAGGCGGTTCAATAAATAATTCCGGACAAACGAGGATCTCTTCACAAAACTCAACCCCATTGGGGCATTCTGGCGTCTCTATTCTGGCACAAACAGTATTTGTTCCTATCGGTAAATCCAATTGTATAGATTCTGAACTTGGTTGATTTCCTGCCAAAATATCATTTACAGACCAGTCTACATTAATCCCTCCCGATACTCCAATAACTGCCGGGAGAAATTGAAATGTATTTTGATCTATTTTTTCAAAAGTAAAGTTAAGTAAAGGGCAAACCGTTATTTCTTCACAAAACTCAATACCATCGGGACACAATGGAGTAAATGCCTTTATACATACTTTATGAACACCAGAAGTAAACTGAAAATTAAATATATTATCGCCATTGGGTCCTCCGTCATTCTCCTCCACAACTAGATCATCGACTATCCAATTATATGTTGTTTCATTGATTCCTATAAAATCGGCGGTAAAATTATATTGCAGCGAACCGGGATCTTGCATAAATTCGAAAAACAAATCAGGACAATCTTTTTTTACCACAAGTTCTTTACATACTTTCTTACCTTCGGGACAATCTGGTGTTTTGACTTTAATACAAATCTCATAAGTTCCCAAATCAAATTGTCGTCTGAATGGTTTTCCATCGAGGACTTGATCAGTAATAATCTCATCATTGATTAAAAAGAATAATTCATAATTATCTCTAATTTCAAAATTTGTAGTGAATTCATATGAATTGCCTGCAACTAACTTAAAATCAAATCTTATATCAGGGCATCCAACACAGTTATTTATAATTTCATAGAACTCATAGTAAGTGGAAATTTCAACCGATTCAAAACCGGGGCCAACCAATATATGTATCGGAAACTCAAAATCAGGTTGATAATTAGTTCCCTGATCCTTAATAAAACGATCAAAAGCTTCATCATTTTCCAAAATCACTTCTGTGCCAGTGTTATTTAACAAGGTAATTGGATAATCTAACTTAAAACACTGCTTAAAAAAATTATCAAAATCATCCCTGAACGTATCTAACTGGCATTCTTTTAGAACATCTAGTAGCGAACCTTTATCTTTTATGACCGTTGTATTATCGCTCCCCTTAAATATTATTTCAATAGGAAATTGAGCTCCTGTTATATTGAAATTAGTACTTTGGCTAGAGACTACATCCAGTACCCCCTGATAATTATCAATCCTTATACTAGAATCGGTATTATATCCCAATACCAATGGATACGCAAATCTAAAGCAAAGTTGATCTTCCAGCGTAATGGAAACTCCTCTTGAGCCTAAATCATTAAGAATTGTTACAACATTGACTGTCGATACAATATCATCACTTATTTCGCCAGGAGGAAAGAAAGAGTCATCATTTACACAAGAACTACTCATCCATACTAAAACAAGTACAGATATAAGTCCTTTATAATATGTTTTAAATCTTTTCAACGTAATTCTATCTTATACACCTATAACGTTTTAACAGTTATTTACCCTACCCTTTACTTTTATAAATCAACGTTATAGTTAATGAAAATATAAAAATTTAATTAGAATTAGGAACTTACGCTAGTAATATCAATCGAAAATCTTCTATTTAGTGTCTGGTCAAAAATATATCACTATTTAATAAAGCTAATAATTAGCAATAGATTATACGGGCCCACCCTATTTCTGGCCTGCTGCCGGCATAGGCAGGATCAACCTTTAGTATAGATAGCCTTAGCCTCCTATTTTTTTTCGCTATGCTTGTAAAAAAATAGAATCTCATAAAAAAATCCCCGGAAGAATGGCAATGTCTTCCAGGGAATAACCTAATTAATCTAACCTAACCAACCTATTGTTGATATCTTTATTGTCCCTGCATTGGATCAGGGATTTGTATTTCTTTGCAGTATTTTACTCCCTTTGGACATTCAGGCGTCTCGATCAACAAACATACTTCGTATGTTCCTGGCTCATCAAACTGCCAGTAAAATGGATTGTTATGTGGAAACTCTGGGGATTTACCAGCATATTTCCCATTGATGAACCAATCTAATTGAGTATCATCGATTCCTTCAAAAGCTCTTGGATAAAAATAATATGCCATATTATCACCATCTTGTTCTGGCTCAAAGAAAAGATCCGGGCATTTGGGGTTTCCTATTTGTATTTCTTTGCAATACTTTACGCCTTCTGGGCAATCTGGTGTAAATACTTTTACGCATACTTTATACACTCCAGGTTCAAATTGATATCTCAAAACTCTATTGCCACCTTGCTGATCGGTAGGGTTTTGGATCTGGTCTTCATTTACATACCATTTTATTTCACTTACCTGATCTGTTCCTTCTATTATTGCTTCAAATACATAGGCATTAATACTTCCTATTTCCATTTCTTTTTCAAAAGATACTTCCGGGCAAAGAAGATCTGATTCCTGAACCACAATTTCCTTACAATATGAAGCTCCCTCAACACAATCGGGTGTCTCTGTTTTGATACATACTTCATACACTCCGGGTTCTTTAAAATCCCAAATCAGATAATTTTTTTCATCCGGAGCAGAATCTTCTACTAGTTCTCCATTAATAAACCATCCATAGCTTACTTCTTGGATTCCTTTAAAATCTGCAATAAACTTATATGTAGATGGCTTTTCATATTGTCTGCTTTCAAAGAACAGATCGGGACAAGGATCATTTTCATCTCGTTCTACTTCAATATCTTTACATACTTCAATAGGGCAATCGCTGTCGGCAAATTTTACACAAACCGTATGTTTTCCAGGTTCAAATTTATAATCCAGAATCTCACCAAACACATTGCTTATATTTCCTGTACTCACTTCTTCACCATCAATCGTCCATGTAAATCTTATATCTGACAGTTCATCTGATTGTGCAACAAAACGATAGACTACACTACCAGGATCATTTTGGATAATAATATCTATTTCAGGACAGCGTTCAAACTCTTCGTTTATTTCACAAGAGGTAAATCCTAATAACAGGGTTAGCATCAATATGCACCAAATACTAAGTTTTTTCATTGTATCTTATTTTTAGGGGTTTTATTTTCAAGAAGCTTTTTTGTGCTCCATATAAATGAAACGCAGCAAAAAAAAAATACCCTACCCCCATTCAGTTTTTTAGTTTTCAGGTTTCATGCTTATCGTGTATAAACAAACTTCGAACCGCCTATCTTTGACATAAGAAAAAAAACATATAGATTTGATACCATATTATACTATCAATGTCTGACGATAATAACTCTATCTGCAACGAACAAACCTTTGATCGATTTTTCAAAAGTCATGCAAAACTTTTGAGGAATCATATTTATTATAAATTCGGAGATCTACAACAGGCCGAAGATATTGTTCAAGATGCATTTATTAAATTATGGAACAATTGCTCGAAGGTTACACTTGATAAAGCCAAAAGTTATTTGTATACTATTGCTACCAATCTAGGGATTAGTATCACCAGACACCAGAAAGTGAGGTTCAAATACCAGGATTATATCACACAGCGCAAAAATGATGTCAATAACGAATCTCCAGAATTTATTATTCTTGAAAAGGAATACATGGAAAGGCTGAAGAACGCAATTGCAGAATTACCAGAACGACAAAGAGAAGTTTTTCTTTTAAGCCGAATAGATAAAAAAACCTATAAAGAAATAGCAGAACTTTCGGGAGTTTCGGTTAAAGCCATAGAAAAATTGATGCATAAGGCCCTATTAGCACTAAGAAAGAAAATAGGAAATGTCTAAATAATGAAGAAATGAGTTAATAAAAAAATTAATCGAGAGGGATAAAAACTGAAGAAGTATAGAACTCATTTAAACTTTTTTGATTGAAGCGAAAAATAGAGATTTTTTATTCAGATGAAGCTTTTTTTGAGTTGCATAGCAGCGCTACGGAAAGAAAAAAATGCGAAATATGGATGAAAAAGATCATTTTGGAGCCAATTGAAAAAAGTTTAAATGAGTTCTAGTCAAAATGTACAACGGGTTATGACAAATATGATATTTTGGAAATTAAATATTTTAAAATAGATAGGGGTAGGGTAATAAAGAAATAAAACGTTCACATATTATATACCGAAGTTATGTTAAACGATAAAAAAGATGATATATTCTTATCCAGATGGATTAACGGAGAGCTTTCTGCGGAAGAACTTCGTGAATTTCAATCTCATCCCGAATATGAATATTATGTAAAGATTATGGCTGGTGCAGATGCTTTGGATCTGAAAGATTATGATGTTGAAAAAGAACTAGAGACGATAAAATCAAAACGCAGTCATAAAAAGATTAAGAAATCAGGTTCAGTGATCAAATTATGGCCATATGTTGCAGCAGCAGCTTCTATAGCCATTATCCTTGGATTATTTTTATTTAACTCAAATCAATCATATACTGCAAATTATGGAGAACAATTGGCGGTAACCTTGCCCGACGGTTCAGAAATGATCCTCAATGCAAAATCTGAAGCAAGTTTTAATGAAGATAATTGGCAGGAAAACAGAACGGTTACCCTCGAAGGAGAAGCTTTTTTTAAGGTGAAAAAAGGAAGCAAATTTACTGTTACTACTAAAAATGGAGAGGTTTCGGTATTGGGAACCCAATTTAATGTACAATCTCAAAATACGTACTTTGAAGTTGCATGTTTTGAAGGCAAGGTGAGTGTGGCCCATAATACATCCAAAGAAATTCTTACTGCCGGAAAAGCATATAGAAACCTTGGGAATGATGCTCCAGAAGCCTGGACCTTTGAAGCACAAGAACCTTCGTGGATTACTAAAACCAGTTCATTCAGAAGTGTTCCTATAAAATATGTATTCAAAGAACTTCAGGAACAATACGATCTGCAAATTGATGCAAAAGGCATTGACCAAAGTGTTATATACACCGGAACTTTTCCAAATGACAATATAGAAGTTGCTCTTACAACAGTTTTTAGTACCTTAGGCATTGAATACAGCCTAACCAAAGATGGTAAAACCGTCGTACTAGAAAAGTAAAAGAATGACCAGACTTTTATGTGCGTACATATTTATATGGAGCATATCTGTTTTTTCACAAGAAGAAACACAAGTCGTTATTATTGAAAACAAATCGTTAACCGAGGCTATTTCTATTCTAGAAGATCGCTATGATCTCAAGTTTTCATACATTGATGCCTTAGTACGTGACAAAAAAGTTTCTCTGACTATAAATTTCGATATTTCAAAGGAGGATTTGATTCAAAAATTACAAGAAAAGACTTCTTTAAAATTCGAACTCACAGGAAATAACTTTATCACCATAAGTAATTTTAACAAAAAAGACACTATTCCTGTTTGTGGTTACATTCTGGATCTAGAGTCAAAACCTCTTAAAGATATTGGGATATTCTACAAAGCCACCAGAAGCAATGCCACCACCAATGAAAACGGATATTTTGAAAGCACACAAATACCTTACAATTCGGTTATTTTAATTAGTGCTCCGGGTTATCGCCAAAGGGTATTAAATTCAACATCTTTTCTTACCGGTGACTGCATAAAAATATACCTTACCGATGCCCATGAAGAAATTCTTGATGAAGTACTGATCGAGGAATATCTGGCCAAAGGAATCACTCAAAACAAAAAAGTAGTTCACATTGATTTAAAAGATGTTGAAATACTTCCGGGACGCACAGAACCCGATATATTACAGGCCGTACAATTAACCCCTGGCATAAACAATCCTTTTGAAACCGCATCAGGATTATTTGTGAGAGGAAGTACCCCACACCAAAACCTGGTATTATGGAATGGGATCAAAACCTACCAACAAGGGCATTTTTTTGGTATGCTATCTGCTTTTAATCCCTATGTTGCCAGAGAAGTGAATTTTTCAAAAAGTGGGGTTAGTGCCAAATATGGTGACCGAATAGCCGGTATAATAGATATAAAATCTGAAAATAAAATTGCCGAACGTTTTACAGGAGGAGCTGGTTTTAATATGATCAATGCAGATGCGGTGATTCATACACCCATCATCCGTGATAAGGTTTCGCTTCAGATATCTGGAAGAAGATCGTATACCGATGTACTTGAGACTTTTACTTATAAGAAACTTTCAGATCGTGTTTTTCAGAACACAAAAATTGCAGAAACCGTTGAGCTCAATGATGCAAACAATGACTTTTTCTATACAGACTACAATGCAAACCTGATCATACAACCTTCAGACGATCATACAATAGCAATTAATACCATCTATAGTAAAAACGACCTGGATTTTAGAAGAAGCAATACCACCGAATCATTTAATGACGAGCTTATTACCGAAAATGAAGGGTACAATATTAATTGGAATTATTATTATTTCAAAAATTTGGCGATAAATGTAAATGGATATTATACCAAATACCTATTAAATTATCAGTTTATAACAAGAAATCTGGATGCTATAGTAGAAATTGAAAGTAAAAAAAACAGTGTAAGGGATTATGGTGCAGAATTAGGTTTAGACTATAAACTGTCAACATATCAAAGCATTTCTGGAGGTTATCAATTCTCTAATAACAACATTAGGTATGCTTTTGTAACGACTACTCCTTCATATGAGTTAATTCTCGATGAGGATGATCGGTTTTTAAATACGCATGCTGCTTATGCCGAATATAAATTCGAAAACCCTAAAAACTTCTATATTTCTGCAGGATTGCGATTTAATCATTATGCAGATCTTGATAAGTCGTATGCAGAGCCCAGGGTTTTTGTTCAAAAACATATAACCAAAGATTGGGAAATTAATACCAGCGGTGAATTCAGAAGTCAGGCTACCAGCCAAATACAAGAGTCTGTAGTGAGCGATTTATCTCTCGAAAATCAAGTCTGGACACTGGCTAATAACGATCAATTTCCGATAATCACCAGTTATCAATTCACATTGGGCAGCAGTTTCAAAAAAAACAGATGGTATCTTGATATTGATAGTTACTACAAACAAATTGATGACATTACTACACTCACTGCAGGTTTTATCAATCCAATAGATAATGAATATCGCACAGGGAAAAGCCGGGTTTTTGGAATAGATCTCTTTTTAAAAAAAAGATTCAAGAAATATAAAACCTGGGTGAGCTATTCATATATCAACACACGCAACAAATTCAACGATATTAACAATAATGAGTCTTTTCCTGGTAACTGGAATATAGAGCACACTGTAAAATGGTCTCAATTTTATAAAATCAACAATTTTCAGTTTTCCCTGGGTTGGCTATGGCATACCGGCAAAGCTTTTACCAATATCTCGGGAGTTGATGAGGATGGAAATATTGTTATTATAGAATTAGGAGGTATCAACAGTAACAATTTACCTGTGTACCACAGACTTGACTTCTCTGCTATTTATGATTTTAAGATTGGATATAACCCCAATATCAAATATCGTATCGGCTTTTCTGTACTGAACCTCTATGATAGAAAAAACTTACTTAATAAAGAATTTAGAACCACCAACTCACTGAATAACCAATTCATAAATTCAGATATATTTTCATTAGAGATTACTCCAAATATTAGTTTCAGAGTATTTTGGTAAAAATGAGCTTTAAAACAAAAAACCATCCCGAAAAATCGAGATGGTATGAAAAATATTTTACATCTTATAATTCTCTAGAACTGTTCTCTTCCAGAGAAATGAAAAGCGCCCTCGATAGCGGCATTTTCATCGCTATCACTTCCGTGCACTGCATTTTCACTTATAGAAGTTGCATATTTTTTACGAATAGTCCCTTCTGCAGCCTCTTCGGGATTAGTTGCACCTATTAAAGTTCTAAAATCCTCTACTGCATTTTCTTTTTCAAGAATAGCTGCTACAATTGGGCCACTGGTCATATATGTTACCAGTTCCTCATAAAAAGGACGCTCTTTATGCACGGCATAAAATTCCTTAGCATCATCTGTTGTAAGTTGCGTTAATTTCATTGCTACAATGCTAAAGCCCGAAGCAGCAATTTGCTCAAGGATTGCCCCAATGTATCCTTTTCTAACCGCATCCGGTTTAAGCATAGTAAAAGTTCTATTTGTTGCCATAGTATTTTTTTGTGATCTATCTTTTTATGATAGAAGAATTTTGAGTTTTGATCCCGATATATACATTCGGTTTTTAAAATTTTTGTGCAAAAATATAGATAAAAGCTTCAAAAACAAGAATTATTATAAGAGAACTCATGTAAACTTTTCATTCTGGGTTGTAAATTAGTTTAGATAGTGTCTGGTCGGAAATAGGCGATTTTTATAATTTGAATTATTGTTGATGGGATTTTAATTTTCTTTTTTGACGCAGATGCCTTAGCATCAGGCGATAAAAAGCAAATAAAAATAGCGCAAAAAGAAACAAATTTAATAGTGATATATTTCCGACCAGACACTAGATAGGCCCATTCTGATAGCCCCTTAGTTATTTGAAGAGCTTACAGGCAAAAAGTTTACATAAGTTCAGAAAGTATCTTATACCAAGTCACCAAACTTCAAAATTCTAATTCTTAGGGTACTGTCGTTTAAATTCTTGTAGTACTCTATTATTTTTGCCTCTTATTTGCATGGTAACGGTGTAAGAATCCAGATCAAACTTTAATACACCAAAGCTTGGAATTGAGATAACGTTACCCACTCTGTATTTATTTGATTCGCCTTTGTAGCTGGTATAAGAATGCGTTAATCCGCTCGAGGTAAAATCAACTAGTGGATATTTAAGTCTCTTTACTTTGGTCATAGAAAACTCAGATAAATGTCGATCTCCACTCAAAATGATTGCATTTCTCACGGCTTTACTCACTAATAGTTTTTTTAACCGTTCTACCTCATGAGGAAAGTTCCCCCAGGTTTCAAAACCATGTTCAGATGACAAGAATTGAATGCTACTTACAATAATGATAAAATCTGAATAATTGTTCTCCAGCTCTTTTTCGAGCCATTTCCACTGCGCCAACCCCAATACAGTACCTTTTTCATCTTCATAAGCTTCATACCTTCTATCTTCTGCCACACTTTTCTTCAAAGGAGACCTAAAATACCGGGTATCCAAAACAATCACCTTTATGTTTCCTTTTTCGATGTCAAATATTTCAGAGGTATATACTCCTTCTTGTGATCTTCTGGGATCCTCTTCCGGAACCTCTAAAAAATCTAAAAACTGCTGCTGACTTTCTTTTTTCATCTCCCACTCTATTCCCGCATCATTCTTACCATAATCATGATCATCCCAGGTAGCCATTATAGGAGTTGCCCGCTTTAATTTTTGATATTCGGGATTACTGTTCTGAATCTTGTAGTCGTTTTTAATTTTATCCATATCATCAGAGTCGCCATATATATTGTCCCCTCCCCAAATGAACAGGTTTGGAGTATTCTTCAGGATTTCTTTCCAAAGAGGCTGTGGCATATTTTGTTTATTACAGCTTCCGAAGGCAATCACAAAATCATCATGATTTTTAGGATCATTATCCTGGGCGAAGGTTTTATCAATAAAAAACAACAGCAATATCAGGGCAAATATTTTGCTTTGCATAATTCTCGTTTAAGTTCAGACTAAAATACGGCATACAATATTAACATAACATCAAATAAGAAAATCTTATGAAAAATGAATTTGAGTATTCCCTTTTGGGGGTTAGGGGGCTTTATCGTATATTCGCTCCCCTATGGATACACAAGAAATAAGTGAACTAAAGGAGCTGCTATCAACTCCTAAAAACATAGTGATTACGACGCATAAAAACCCAGATGGAGATGCCATTGGTTCTTCGTTAGCTTTATATCATTATCTATGTTCGTTAGGCCATACAGCAACTGTGATCACTCCAAATGAATATCCAAATTTCTTAAAATGGATTCCCGGACAAGATACTATCATTAAGTTTGATAGTGACACTAAGGTTGCGATGTCTATGATTAGTGAAGCTGATCTTATATTCACTTTAGACTTTAATCATTTATCCCGAAGTGGGGATATAGAAGCTATTTTGGCAAAATCCGAGACTACTTTTATCATGATAGATCATCACCAACAGCCCGATACTTATGCTACCTATACTTACAGCGATGTGGGTATGAGTTCTACCTGCCAGATGATATATCATTTTATAGAAAAATTAGAGGATCTGGATAAAATCACCAAAGACATTGCTACTTGTATTTATGTAGGGATTATGACCGATACAGGATCCTTCAAATTTAGGTCAACCACCAGCACAACACACAGAGTCATTGCAAATTTGATTGATATAGGAGTAGACAATACCTGTATACAAGAGACTGTTTATGACAACAATACGTATTCGAGGTTGCAGTTAAAAGGAGTTGCATTAAGGAATCTGAGAGTTCTGCCGGCATATAAAACAGCATATATCTCTTTATCTCAAAAAGAATTAGATGAGCACCACTTCAAAAAAGGAGATACAGAAGGTTTTGTAAATATGGGACTGTCTATAGAAGGTGTGGTTTTTGCCGCTATTTTTATTGAAAACAGAAAAGAAGGGATTGTAAAAATCTCTTTCCGTTCTACAGGTGATTTTTCTGTTAATGAATTTTCACGAAATCATTTTGAAGGAGGTGGACATCATAATGCTGCGGGAGGAAAAAGTAATCTTTCGCTGTCTGATACTGTTGAGAAATTTATTAGTATCTTGCCATCCTATAAAAATCTCCTGAATCAATGAGAATACTCCTTCACGCACTATTTCTTCTCTGTTTGCTTTCTTCTTGTAAAACACCAGAAGCTCGCAGACCGGTAAATATTAAAACGGGATCATTTATTAGTGAATCTATCAACCGCAATAGAGAACTTGCCTCCAGGGAAGAAGCCAGGATTCAAAAAATTATTAAAAGCGATAGTGTACATGATTATATCACTTCTGAAGGCGGATTCTGGTATTATTATACTAAAAAAGACACAGTACCTGGCATCACACCAAAGTTTGGAGACATTGTAAATTTCAATTATGACGTAAAAGACTTAAATGGAAATACAATTTACACACAACAAGAATTAGATACCATCAACTATCGCATAGATAAAGAGGAACTTTTCTTAGGTCTTAGAGAAGGATTAAAACTGATGAAAGCAGGTGAAACCATTACATTTTTCTTTCCTTCTTATCAAGCATATGGTTATTATGGAGATGATCATAAGATTGGGACAAATATTCCGTTAATGACTAAAGTAACATTAAATACAATAACAAAAGAATCAACAACAGAAAATTAATTAATAACAAATGAAAAAACTGAATCTTTTATTCTTAGCCCTCATTACATTAGCTTTACAAAGCTGTAACGAAAAATATCCCGAGCTACAAGATGGGATATATGCAGAAATCATCACAAATAAAGGTACAACGGTAGCCAAACTATATCATGATCTCACTCCTATGACAGTTGCCAATTTTGTGTCTTTGGCAGAAGGCACAAATACCATGGTAGATAGCTCATATCAAGAAAAAAAATACTATAACGGGGTCATTTTTCACAGGGTGATCAAAGATTTTATGATCCAAACCGGCGATCCTCTTGGTACAGGTGCAGGCGATCCTGGATATAAATTTCCAGATGAGATCGTCGACTCACTTTCACATAAGTCAAAAGGATTTTTATCTATGGCCAATTCTGGACCAGATACCAATGGCAGTCAATTTTTTATTACACTAAAAGAAACACCCTGGTTAAACGGAAAACATACTATTTTTGGAGAAATTGTTGTTGGGCAGGATGTTGTCGACAGTATCGGAACCACAAAAACGGCTCAGGGAGACAAACCAGAAGAGGAAATAAAAATGCTGGAAGTGAATATCATTCGCAAAGGTTCTGACGCAAAAAAATTTGATACAAAAACTGCTTTTACAGATAAACTTAAAGTTCTCGAAGAAGAAAAAGCAGAAAAAGAACGTATAGAAAAAGAAAGAAACGAAGCAATCGCTACTAAGTTTAATGAATTAAAAGCAACAGCCACCAAATTAGAAAGCGGACTGGAAATTGCGTTTATTAACCAGGGAAATGGAGAAAAACCTAAAGTAGTAGATACGGTGAATGTATATTATGCCGGATATTTTGCAGATGGAAAGGTTTTTGACACCAATATTGCCGAAAAAGCAAAAGAACTTGGGGTTTATGACGAACGCAGAGCTGCAGACCCAAGAGGGTATGCTCCTATGCCTATGCCCTATTCTCCCGAAGCCAGAATGATTCCCGGTTTTAAAGAAGGAGCACAAAAAATGAAAATAGGAGATAAAGCCGTACTGTTCATTCCTGCACATTTGGCCTATGGAGAGCGGGGTGGCGGCCCAATACCACCCAATACCGATCTAATCTTTGAGCTAGAATTGGTAAGTATACTGGGTAAAGAAAATAAATAACTTGTAGTATTACATACAAAAAACATCCCGGTGATCCCGGGATGTTTTTTGTATGTAATACTATTTTTTCTTTTTAGTATTTATACCATTACAAAATCGTTCGTGGATTTCGGTATTTATCTTTTGCATCAGAATTATTATAATGCAGGTCACACAAGGTCGTTTCCCAACCATCAACAATAGCGTATCCGCCACTTTTTCCACATATTTCGCATATTTTTTTACTCATGTAATTCACATTGTCTACCAGCTCTTCAAAAAGTTTATTTTCGCCGTCATATCTAATTTCTAATCCTCCCCATTTTTGAAAAACTTCGGTTATTTCAATATCTGCAGGGATATTATCATACACAATATCAACCAGTGTTAGCCAGCCATCACCACAAGTCTCTTTAATTCCTTTTCTGGCAGTTTCTTTGTTCATTATTTTCTACGTTTTTTTCTTTGCTATGTGACCTTGAATTATTCTACAATTCTAATGTATTTTTCTATTATGTTACGTTTAATATTAGCTTCTTTTACTTCTTCTAGTCCAAATTGAATAAGTGTATCCCCTTTTATTTCAATAGTAAATGGGAAGCTGTGACCTCTTATTACTTCTACACTTGTATAATTCAATGTTTCTATATATGTATTACCTTTTAAGGTATAGGTACCGCCTCCAGCATAAAAGCCATTAATATCGCTATGGTCTTGATTGAAAAACGCAAAGTGATTTTTGTTAATAATCTTCACAAAATCAGCTGTTGTTAAATCCTTAATTTCAAGAGAATCATTTTCCCGAATTTCTCCGTATATCATTTTCCAGGTTCCTATTAGTTCACTAACATCTTTTGATGATGAATTCGTTTTTTCTGCATCACAGGAACCAAACATTAAAGTGAGGATAGATAAAATCGTAATTTTTTTCATATTCGAGAATTACTAGTTGTTTTTGTTCAGATAATAATTTACTTTATTTGCTGGTAACTATACTATTAATTATTGGTTCTCTTTACCATCGATAGCATCAAACCACTAAAGATTAATAAAGTTCCGATAATTCTATTCTGTAAATGGATTTTCTCCCGATCTTCGAGATACTTTTTTAATCCGGATGCAAATTTAACATATAGTAATAGGCAAATCCCATCGATTGCCAAATATGTAATTCCGAGAACAGCAACTTGTGGTACAAATGCCAAATTCTGGTCAATAAATAATGGGAAAAGAGCTGCAAAAAACACAATTGCTTTAGGATTTGATGCCGACATAAAAAAGCCTTCACTATAGAGTTTAAAAAAGCTTTTTTTTTGATTTTTTTTATTAAATTCTCCAACTTTGGGAACTGAAATTATTTTCATCACTCCCATATATAGTAAATACCCAACTCCAACCCATTTTATAAGGCTAAAAATTTCTCCTGAAGAAATTACTATGGATGCCAAACCCAAAGAGGATAAAGCTATTTGTAAAGAGTTTGCCGACAGATCTCCCAATATGGTTCCAATTGTTTTTTTTGCTCCATAACTCATACTATTGGCCGATGCCAGTAATACACTTGGCCCCGGAGTCACTCCAATTACTAAAACTGTCCCGATAAAAGAAATCCAAAGTGTTGTATTCATATTGATTGGTTTTTGGTTATTAAATACTGAACTCATTTGAAGTTTTCATTCTGGGCTGCAAAAACTTCAAATGAGTTCAGTATATAAAAGTACACATATTTCATTTATACATGTTTTTCTATTGAAACCTAAAATACTTATGCATAAAAAGTTTCTTTCTATATAGTGTCTGGTCGGAAATAGGCGGTTTTTATAATTTGAATTATTTTTGATGGGATTTTAATTTTCTTTTTTGATGCAGATGCCTTAGCATCAGGCGATAAAAAACAAATAAAAATAGCGCAAAAAGAAACAAATTTAATAGCGATATATTTCCGACCAGACACTATATAAAGAAAGAAAAACAAATACGCGCAGACTCTCGCCCTACAAAGCTACTATCCCTCGATAAATCAACAACTCCTTTTACATTTTTTTGCGGGTTTCAACAATCACGCACATTTTTTGAAAAAAAATTTACCCAGTTTCAAAAAATGAAACTCCCATATCCTATCCTTGCAAGATAAAAACATAAACATTATGAAAAATATGCATCTACAACATCTAGCAGACCCCTGGCAATACAAATTGTAGTATCAGGCATTTTGGAAAAGAAGTTGCAATAAAAAATTGAGTATCTGATACTTTGGCAAAGAAATTGTAGCGAAAAATTGTGTTTCTGGTTTCCAGGAAAGAGCATTGCAATGAAAAATGAAGTATTGCACGTGCCGGAAAGAAGATTGCAACAAAACCTTGAGTATCTCAAGTGCCGGAAAGAAGATTGCAACAAAACCTTGAGTATCTCAAGTGCCGGAAAGAAGATTGCAACAAAACCTTGAGTATCTCAAGTGCCGGAAAGAAGATTGCAACGAAACCTTGAGTATCTCACGTGCCGGAAAGAAGATTGCAACAAAACCTTGAGTATCTCACGTGCCGGAAAGAAGGTTGCAATGAAACCTTGAGTATCTCACGTGCCGGAAAGAAAGTTGCAACAAAACCTTGAGTATCTGGTACCAAATAACAAAAAACGCAATGCAACACTCTTTTAAAAAACATAAGAATTTAATTTTAAAAACAATTATATTATGCAAAACATTAAAAACATTGGGTTAACCAAAACCACACACGCCGAGTTATCAGAACTCACCAGTAATTACCTCTCCACTATTGAAACGCAACTGCCACAAAATTCTTTTTTGATGGATATTGTAGCCTTCATCCGGCCAAAACTCAGTAATTTGTATGCTGCGTTGGCCGCTATAAGGATTAATAGTTTAGTGGAAGAAGCGTTTGAGCTCGATCAAATTAGAGATAACGCTTTTATTGTATTCAGAGATATGATCCAGGCCTATGAAAAGACAGACGACCCCAAAGAACAAGAAGCCTATAAACAATTGTGGGCAGTCATCGAAAAAACAGGCACTCGGTTATATGGCGAGGGCTATATCGAACAATCGGGTAGGCTGAAAACTCTTTTTTCGGAAATGGATAAAGCAGATAAAAAAGCAGCTATAGCTACATTAGGCATTGAACAACGTTATGAAAAGCTAAAAATAGCTGAACAAAACTTCAAAAAAACATATAACGAACGCCTGGAAGAAGATGCCAGGAAAAATTACCCTACCGTAAAGAAAAGCCGTGCTGCTTTGACTCCGCTGGTGAATGACCTGATTCCTGTATTGCGTTATATAGTACGCACTGCCGATAAGGATACCGATCTAAGCTGGGCAGCCCTGATCAATGAACAAACCGACAAGGTCATGGCGCAAGTGGCTGCAAGAAGAACCCGAAAAGAAAACGGGGAAGAAGAAGAGTAAGCTATTGAAGTTTAAACAGACCCCAAAGATAAACACAGTATCTTTGGGGTCTTTACTATTTTAGTTTCTCCTCCAGAATTTCATTTACAAATTTCCAACCCTAAAAAAGACTATTCTTAGGCCAAAAATTGCTTTTTGGGTTGCTCTTTTTTGGTTCCCTTTAGGGATTAGGGTAAAGCAAAAAAATTGTTCTTTTACATAAAAATGATAGTGCACTGCTTGCAGCGGAAAACATCTTCTTCGTTATCGGTAACTCATTCAATCCTTTTGCATCTTCCAGTTTGGGGCATATATTTCCTGAACTTCTTCATGGTCGGAGGGAAATTTTTCTTTTCCCTGTAACGTCTGAAATGTTAAAATAAATTTAGTCCCGGTTTTAAGGAAGTAAATTTTACTTTTACTAGAATCCATCCCTTCTCTATACTTAATACTGGTTTTGTCTAGTATGCTGGTAACATGCTACAAACCCACATCTTTTTTAAATACTACGATCAATTCTATGGTATCTGTTTGCTATTTTTATTTTGGTTATCTCCTGCATTTGCATAAGACAGTATGAACAATACTACACTATCATTGTAAGAAGCCATTTTTTTATCATATATAAACTATTTATTAAAGTGCCGAATGTGGTTACAATTCGTCAAAATATAAAAAATACTCTTCCATTTCTACTTCGGCATTGCCGCAGTCTGCATATGCATTCGGTTGGTTGGCGATATCGTCAACCGACTTTTCACCCGTTTCTTCATCTATCATTTTTTCGAGACAACGAATGGGTGTTTTATGGCAATAATAATAACGATATTGTGCAATGCTCTGCGGATTGCCTTCTGCCCACCAATTGGTTTTATGATCGTATTTATACACAAAAAACAGCTCCTTCTGATGTATATAATACTCTGTTACATTTTCAAAGGAACTTTCGGCGATGTCGGCTTCTATTTTTTTAATGAATTTAATATCCCCTTTAGCATCTTTATACACATAAGTATACTGCCCTGCAGTGCCTTGAAGCGTATCTTTTTTATACACATACAATTCATCAGAATAGGGTTCTTCTCCGCTTAGATGTTTTGCCCCGTCTTTGGGCACCAAAAGTTCTTCTCCATTTAAAGTTTCCCATAACTCATATACTTCATACTTTTTGATATTGTTGCTAATGGCTGTAAATTCTTTTCGTATCCAATGAATTCTTGCATCAATATCAGGACATGCCTCTGCTTCCTCCTGTGCGATGAGCGGCGTATAAACCAATACAAAAACTCCTGTCATAATTTTTAAAACGTTTTCTTTTTGCCATAAGCTTGCATATGAAAGTACTTTAGTGATGTTATGCAACAGTTCCAAAGATCTTTTAAATATCAAATCGCTATTTATTTGACTCCATTTACTTTTATCAGTACTCCCGATGCATAAGGGTCCTTTCTGTACTTCGATTAATCGTTGAATCATATATTCGGTCAGGTTTTTTGCCATAATATTACCATTGAGTAGTTATAAAAGTACACAAATTTAGCGTTTGTACTTATGCAGCCACTTAGGATACGTTTGGCTATCCTGGCGAAAGAAAACGTTATTTCTTCGGAATCTCCTTTAAAATCTCCTGTACAAACGCCCAATACTTCTGTACAGAAGAAATGCTGGCCCGCTCATCGGGTGAATGTGCCCCCAGGATCGTTGGCCCAAAAGAGATCATATCCATCTCGGGATAATTTTGCCCCAGGATACCACATTCGAGCCCTGCATGGCAGGCAGCTACGTGTGCTTTTTCTCCATTGAGTTTTTCATATAAGGCATCCATCACTTTCAGGATAGGTGAATTCATATTGGGCGCCCAACCGGGGTAATCTCCGCTGGTCGTTACTTCGCAACCTATTAATTCAAAAGTAGCCCTCAATTTGTTCACCAAATCCATTTTGGAAGTCTCGACACTGCTTCGTGTTAAACACTCGATAGTGATCTCTCCAACCCCAATGGTTACTTTGGCTATATTATTTGATGTTTCTACCAGATCAGGTATCGATGTACTCATCGTATACACACCATTATGCGCTGCATACAGGGCTTTTACAACACCTTCTTGTACTCCCAGTTCCATTACACTTTCCGGAGTGTTGGTTTTTTTGACTTCAATCGTTAGATCGGGATCAACGATAGAAAGTTCGTTTCGAATCGTTTTGGCCAATGCTTCCATTTCAAATTCAAAAGCTTCGGCCTGTACCGTATCTACCACAATGGTCGCAAAGCTTTCTCTGGGGATGGCATTGCGCAGGCTTCCTCCTTTAATTTCATGTATTTGCAGCCCATAATTTTCGAAACCATCAAACAATAACCGATTCATAATCTTATTGGCATTGCCCAACCCTTTATGAATATCCATGCCAGAGTGTCCTCCATTAAGTCCTGTCACCGAAATGGTATACCCAACTTTACCCTGGGTAACTGCCTCTTCTTTGTAGGCTCGCTTTGCAGTAACATCAATACCCCCGGCGCAGCCTACTCCAATCTCATCATCTTCTTCGGTATCCAGGTTTAATAAGATATCCCCTTGTAACCAACCTGCTTCCAGCCCTTTGGCTCCGGTCATTCCGGTTTCTTCATCGATCGTAAACAAAGCTTCAATAGCAGGGTGTTCTAAATCATTAGACTCCAGAATCGCCATGATGGTGGCTACTCCCAGGCCATTATCTGCCCCCAATGTGGTTCCTTTGGCTCTTACCCAATCACTATCAATATACATTTCGATACCTTGTGTATCAAAATCAAAAGAGGTATCGGCATTCTTTTGGTGCACCATATCCAGATGCGACTGCATCACTATGGTTTTTCGGTTCTCCATACCCGGCGTAGCTGGCTTTTTGATCAATACATTACCGGTCTTGTCGATTTCGGTAACCAACCCCAGCGACGTGCCAAAATCTTTCATAAAGGCAATTACCCGTTCTTCTTTTTTTGAGGGTCTTGGTACTGCATTAAGGTCTGCAAATTTATTCCAAAGGGCTTTAGGCTCTAGTGTTCTTATTTCTGAATTCATATGTGTTATTGAGTAGTTACTATTATTTATCGCAAAGTTTGCATAAACTACCTGACAAAAGTCTCAATTTTGAGTTAAGCATCAAAGCTTCGGCGTAACAAAGTTATGAATTAGTTTATTTTAAAACCTCATCGCATCCTGCATGGCAATTGGTTGCTATGAGCTCATATCTTTTTAATGAATAATATGAAAAAAGGGAATCGTCAAACCCTACCCCAAACCTCAAACCTCAATCCTCAATCCTCAAACACTCACCCCTCTGTCTCGTCCTAAAAAATTCTAAATTCTACCTGCATAACCCAGAATTGTAGATATCTTTACACAATGCAACCCAAAACAAAACTATATCTTACTATACTTCTACCGGTTCAGATTATATTGATTCAGATCATTTCTTTTTTTCCTGAATTTATTGAACGGTTTTATAGCAATGGCTTTTTTGTATATACTTCTAAAGTGCTGCGCTATGTATTTGGTTGGTTGCCTTTCTCTTTTGGTGATCTGCTGTATTCGGTATTGATCATTATGTTGATACGTTTTTTGATCAGGAAGGTGTTTCGGAAAAATATACTATGGAAAGAAGTGTTATTGGATATGGGGGCGACACTATCTGTTGTCTATGCCAGTTTTCATATCCTTTGGGGAATGAATTATTATCGATTACCACTTCATGAAATTTTAAAAATCGATGATGAATACACTGAAGCAGAATTGATCAAGGTTTCAGAAAAGTTAATTACACAAGCCAATACATTACATTCAAAACTAGAACCTAATGATTCCCTGTCTATTCAAATTCCATATTCAAAGGAAGCAGTCTTTCAAAAGACGGTTCCTGCCTATGATCAATTAAAAAGCATATTCCCCTGGTTGCATTATCATCCAAAGAGTATAAAAAAATCTATTTTAAGCCTTCCTCTCACCTATATGGGTTTTAGCGGATATTTAAATCCTATTACCAATGAAGCTCAGGTAAATGGATTAATCCTTACTTATAAAATGCCTACCACCAGTTGCCATGAACAAGCACACCAACTGGGCTTTGCCAAAGAAAATGAAGCTAATTTTATTGCCGCAATAACCACTATGAATTATGATGATCTGTATTTTAATTATAGCGGAGCTACTTTTGCCTTAAAGTTTTGCCTTAACGATCTTTATCTGCGTAACGAAGAAAAAGCAATCTGCCTTATTGAAGAATTAAGGCCCGGTATCAGAAAAAACTACCGTGAAGTAAATGAATTCTGGGAATCGTATGAAAATCCCCTGGAACCAATTTTCAAGAGCACCTACGACAGTTACCTAAAAGCCAATAACCAACCCGATGGTATGGATACCTATAGTTATGTGGTAGCACTATTGGTAAATTATTATAAAGCGAACCCAATCGCACATCGGGAATAGCGTTTTGGGATTGTTAAATAATTATTAATTAATAAACTCTTTCTAAAGCAACTGCTATCTTTAAAACCAATTCAAAAACTTTACGCTCAACTCAAATGAAAAAACTATTAATATCACTCGCGGTGATATTGGGCACTATTACTTCTTATTCTCAAGAGTATTTCCCAAAAAATGACGGGGTCAAAACCACCGATTCCAATTACACCGTATTCAAAAACGCAACGATTCATACCACTCCGGATACTGAAATCAAAAATGGGACTTTAGTGATCCAGAAAGGTAAAATTGTACAAGTCGGGACCTCTGTAACAATTCCTGCCAATAGTGTAGTGGTCGACCTGAAAGGAAAACATATCTATGCTTCTTTTATAGATCCGTTTACCAATTTTGGTATCGAAAAACCCAAATCGCAAGCAGGTAATTTTTTTAGATCAGGCGGGCAACCGCAGTGGGAAACAAAACGAGAAGGGTATTATTGGAACGAACATATACGGCCAGAAACCAACTCGCTCACTCATTTTAAATATGACAATAAAAAAGCTGCCGAATATGTAAAAGAAGGATTTGGAGTCGTAAATACCCATATGCCCGATGGTATTGTAAGAGGTACCGGGTTATTGGTAGCTTTAAATAATGATGGAACCGAAGGCGAGCGACTGCTTAGTGATCGATCTTCTCAATTTTTATCATTTACAAAAAGCAATAAAAGCAAACAGGTATATCCCACTTCTTTAATGGGGGCCATGGCATTATTGCGTCAAATGTATTTGGATGCCGATTGGTATGCTTCCGGTAAAGCAGATAATAAAGATTTATCGCTCGAAGCATTAAACAGAAATAAAAACTTACCTCAAATCTTTGAGGCCGGGAGCCGTATCAATGGTTTTAGAGCAGATAAGATTGCCGACGAGTTTAATAAGCAATATATTATCGTCGGTGGTGGCGATGAATACGCCCGAATCGATAAGGTAAAAGCCACTAATGCCAACTATATTATTCCGCTTAACTTTCCCGACGCCTATGATGTATCCGACCCGTATATGGCTACTATGGTAAGCCTTGGGGATATGCGCCACTGGAACCAGGCACCAACAAATCCTTCGGTTTTGGCAAAAAATGGAGTGACGTTCTCTATAACTACCCATAAACTGAAAAAGGTAGCAGACCTCAACACCAGATTGATGAAAGCTATCGAGCATGGGCTGGACAAAAAGACCGCCCTGGCAGCTTTAACCACTGTTCCTGCGCAGATTTTAGGAAAAAGTGATCACCTGGGAAGTATTAAAAAAGGGGCGTATGCAAATTTTTTAATTACGAAAGGTGAATTGTTTTCAAAAGATAATATCATATATGAAAACTGGGTGCAAGGCCATAAGAATGTCATTAATGATATGACCGCCAAAGATATTAACGGTACCTACGAATTGACCGTTGCCGGAAAGACCTATGAGCTGTCTATTTCCGGAAAACCCGACAAACCTAAAGCCGAAATAAAACTGGGGGAAACAAAACTGGGTGCTAAACTGACTTATAAAGATGATTGGGTAGCTCTTACATTTACTGGTGCAGACTCTACCAAAACAGAATATACCAGGGTAGTAACTGCTATGACAGATACTCCAGCTTTTTGGAGTGGTAAAGCTATTCTTCCCAATGGAGCAGAAACTACATTCTCTGCCAAAAAGAAACCAAAAGAGGCTTCAGACAAAAAAGAAGGTAAAAAACCTGCCGATAAAAAGGAAAAACCAGAGGTACTTCCTGTTGTATATCCTAATATCGCCTATGGTAGTTCACAATTACCAAAATCTGAGAATATTTTATTTAAAAATGCAACCGTGTGGACCAATGAATCTGAGGGTATTCTTACCGAAGCAGATGTATTGGTAAAAAATGGTAAGATTGCTGCAGTTGGTAAAAATCTAAATGCCGGAGGCGCAAAAACAATTGATGCCACAGGAAAACATATTACTGCCGGTGTTATTGATGAGCATTCACATATCGCAGCAGCAGCCATTAATGAAGCCGGACATAATTCTTCTGCCGAAGTAACCATAGAAGATGTAGTTTCTCCAGATGATATTAACATCTATAGAAATCTGGCAGGCGGTGTTACTTCTATCCAGATATTACACGGTTCTGCCAATCCTATAGGTGGTCGTTCTGCTATTATAAAACTAAAATGGGGAGAAAGCGCAGATAACTTAATTTATACTAACACTCCCAAATTTATCAAATTTGCACTCGGAGAGAATGTAAAACAAAGTAATTGGGGAAGTACCACACGATTCCCACAATCACGAATGGGTGTTGAGCAATTATATATGGATTACTTCTCGCGTGCCACAGCATATGAAAAACTGAAAAAGAGCGGTAAACCCTATCGCAAGGATACCGAAATGGAAACATTGGTAGAAATCCTAAATGGTCAACGCTACATCAGTTGTCACTCTTATGTGCAAAGTGAAATTAACATGCTGATGAAGGTTGCCGAAAAATTCGGTTTCAGAGTAAATACCTTCACGCATATACTGGAAGGATATAAGGTAGCCGATAAAATGGCAGCTCATGGTGTTGGAGGATCAACCTTCTCAGATTGGTGGGCCTATAAATTTGAGGTAAACGATGCAATTCCTTACAATGCCACCATTATGCATAATCAGGGAGTAGTAACTGCAATCAATAGCGATGATGCAGAGATGTCCCGTCGCTTGAACCAGGAAGCAGCAAAGTCAGTGAAATACGGTGGAGTGTCTGAAGAAGATGCATTAAAGTTTGTAACATTAAATCCGGCAAAATTACTGCATATTGATGATCGTGTAGGAAGTATCAAAGTGGGTAAAGATGCAGATTTGGTACTATGGACAGACCATCCGCTTTCTGTTTACGCCAAAGCCGAAAAAACGATGATCGAAGGAGCCATCTATTTTGAGCTCGATAAAGACAAAGCCATGAGGAAATCTATTGCTGCAGAACGTAATAAACTTTCTTCAATGATGCTAAAAGCCAAAAACAATGGTTTAAAAATACAGCCACCAAAGAAAAAGGAGAAACAACATTTTGACTGTGAGACGTTGGAAACAATTCACTAAAACATCATAAAATCCAGGCCTGTGAGGTTTTAAAAATCTCACAGGTCTCAAAGTAACAAAACATGAAAAAAATAATATATATACTAACGCTGCTGTTTGTTTTTTCCTTCGGAAAGATAACTGCACAACAAACCCCTGCCAAAAATCAAGTTGAAGCAATAACCATAACAGGAGCTACAGCACATATTGGGAATGGAGAAGTAATAGAAAATAGTATCATCACTTTTGAAAACGGAAAAATAACAGCCATAGGTGCTGCGGGTAGTGCCTCTCCCAAAGGAACAATAATCGATGCTTCAGGAAAACACGTATATCCCGGGTTTATTGCCCCAAATTCAACATTGGGTTTGGTAGAGATCAGTGCTGTAAGAGCATCAGATGATGATAGTGAAATGGGGACATTCAATCCACACGTACGCAGCATTATTGCTTACAATGCAGAGAGTAAAATTGTAGAAAGTATGCGCCCAAATGGCGTGCTTATGGCTCAGGTCACCCCAAGAGGCGGAACAATTTGCGGAACCTCATCTATTGTACAACTAGATGCCTGGAACTGGGAGGATGCAGCGATAAAATTGGATGATGGTGTTCATGTAAACTGGCCGAATACCTTTACACAGGGACGCTGGTGGATGGGAGAAGAACCCGGGTTTAAGCCCAACAAAGAGTATACAAAGCAAGTAACCAAACTAGTAGATTTCTTCAATCAGGCAAAAGCTTCTATACAATCCAATAACGCATCCATAAATCTACCTCATCTTGCTATGAAAGGTGTTTTTGACGCAACAAAGACATTGTTTGTGAATGTAGGAACTGAAAAAGCAATATTAGATGTTATTACTTTTGCAAAAGAAAACCAGATTAAAAAATTAGTTTTGGTAGGTGCAGATGAAGCATCTAAAGTAGCAATGCAGTTAAAACAAAATAATATTTCCGTTTTAATCAAAAGAACACATACTACTCCTAACTTTGAAGATGACGATTACGATCTTCCTTATAAAAATGCAAAACTGTTAATGGATGCCGGAGTATTGGTTGCTTTACAGAACAGTGGAAGAATGGAACGTGCCAATGCGAGAAATCTTCCGTTTCAGGCAGGAACCGTTGCTGCTCATGGATTGGATAAAGAAAAAGCTTTACAACTTATTACCGGTAACAGTGCTAAGATCTTGGGCATAGATGATATTGCCGGAACATTAGAAGTAGGTAAAGATGCAACACTATTTATAAGTATTGGTGACGCTTTGGATATGAGAACCAATCAATTGGAAAAAGCCTTTATTCAAGGACGTGATATTAGCCTCGAAAGTCACCAAACCAAGCTTTGGAAACGATATAGTGATAAATATGGGCAATAGAAAATAAGACCTTCAAAACTTTAAAACCTTGAAGGTCTTACATATCTATTTTCTAAACTCCTTTATATCCTCAAGAGCACTCACCAGCATATTGACATGATTGAGGGTACAACTTTCACCCATAATCCCGATCCTCCAGATTTTACCGGCAAAAGCTCCCAATCCACCTCCCACTTCGATATTATAATCATGAAGCAATTTTGAGCGGATTAAAGCTTCATCATTTCCTTCTGGTAAGAATACTGAGTTTAAGTTAGGTAAACGATATTGTTCTTCAACCAAATATCTAAAACCTAAAGCTTCTAGTTTTGTTTTTAACACCTCATGAACTTGCTGATGGCGTTTCCAGCGATTTTGAAGCCCTTCTTCCAATACAATTCGTAAAGATTCCCGCAATGCAAATATCGAAGACACTGGCGCCGTATGATGATAGGCTCGTTTGGCTCCTCCCCAGTAATTTTTTACTAAACTTAGGTCTAAAAACCAACTTTGTACTTTGGTTTTTCTGTTTTCTAACACTTTTACCGCTCTATCAGAAAAACTCACTGGCGACAATCCTGGTGGTGCACTCAAACATTTTTGCGTTCCGGTGTAGATGGCATCGATATCCCAATTATCAACGCTAAGCTCGATTCCACAATATGACGTTACGGCATCCACCATCAATAGGCTACCTGCATTATGTACCAGATCACTGATTTCTTTAATGGGTTGTAGCGCTCCGGTAGAGGTTTCTGCATGCACCAGGGCTACTAATTTTGGCTTCGGACATTTCTCCAGGGCTTTTTTGATATCCTCTGTTGAAACTACTGTTCCCCATGCGACCTCTATTTTATGAACTGTTGCTCTGCAACGTTCTGCAATATCAGCCATGCGACCTCCAAAAACCCCGTTAATGCAAATGATTACCTCATCACCAGGTTCTAATAAGTTGACCAGGCAGGTTTCCATACCTGCACTCCCGGGAGCAGAAACCACAAACGTTACATGGTTTTTGGTAATAAAAGTATCCTGCACCATGGTTTTTACCTCATCCATAACCGTCACAAACTCTGGGTCCAGATGTCCGATTAATGGTGTAGACATGGCTTTAAGTACTCGCGGATGTGCATCAGAAGGGCCTGGCCCCATTAAAATTCTATTGCTTGTGTTGAGTTCTTGATACATAAAATTCTGTGTTAGTTTGGTGTACTATATCGTTTTCGTAAAATTAGGGAATTTCAAAAGTTCGTATTCTCTATCTCCATCCTATTTTGGGTTAAAACGCCCTTAAAATTGACAATTCAATAATCAATATGAGAAATTACTTTGATAAAGTATCATATCCCAAAAATTGAGAGTTCATTTTTATCAAAAAAAATATTTTCATATAAAAGAAAACCTACCAAATACACATATTTGGTAGGTCATAGTACATATCGTTAGAAATGTTATAGCGTTTTTTCTTTTTCAATAACAGGTTTTTCAAACAAAGAGGATGAAGGTTTTTCTTTGTTTGCTATTGCATTCACAAAATTTCTTTCACTTTTAACCTCTCCCACTACACCCTCTTTGTATGCTCTCCATTTAAGGGTTTTTGGCAGCAATAATCCATTCACATTATTCCAGTCTGCATATTCAATTAACTTTATTTTTTCACTAGCTTCTTTACTAAAAAAAGTTACTGTATATCCTAAAAATTTCATCTGATGTGTAGCTTCATCATAATATAAAAAATAATTATCCTTTGGAGAATCCCCTACTCCGTCACTATAGGAAATCTTATACCCTACATAGGATTTGTCTTCAACTTTAAGGTCGCTCACTTTTTCATATGAGATCCCATCATCACCCAGCACAAAGGGCATTGCATAAAAGTAGAACATTAAATTATGATAGAAGCGAGGGTTTCCTTTAAAAGCTGTAGAGTCTTCTTGCACCAACCAGGCTTCTTTACCATCAAAACCCAGGGAAAATTTATCGGTCTCTATTCTTGCATGACGTGTTTTGAGATCTGTGGTGTGCTTTTCGTTACCTTCTGGTTTAACAATTTCAAAAACAAGGCTATTCATCTGGTCAAATGCCTGAATACCGCCATGGGCTTTAAACACAGCCGTAATGTCATCAGGAAAATTCTCAGATCGATCTGGTATTACCTCCTGTTCAGGTTCTTCCTGAAGTTGGTTTTCTTTTTCTGAAGTAGCTTTTTGGTTACACGATATTAAAAGAGTGCATGCAAAAAATGTAATTAGATTTTTCATTATAGTAAGATTATGATTGTGTTTTAAAAAGCAAATAGTCGAAGTACATACATAACCTTACATAAAATTTAAGTTTTCTGCTTTTTCTTTTTTGCTGCTGGAAATAATACATTATTCAAAATCAAACGGTATCCCGGAGAATTAGGATGCAGCTCTAATTGTGTCTTTGGGTCCCCTACTCTATGTGTATAATCTTCGGGGTCGTGACCTCCATAAAAGGTAAAGAACCCTTTTCCTTTTATCCCATGTATGTATCGAGCTTCATTATTTGTTTTATTCTCTCCAAGTACCAAAACATTGGATTTAATCTCATTGGGATTATAGGCTGTGGTTTGCCCCATAAATCCTTTGACCAATGCTGTATGATTCTGGCATAGCATGGTGGGTATTGGATCCCATTTTGCCGAAAAATCCATCAATGTAAAATAATCTGTGGTTTTTGAAATACGGCGGTTTCTTGTCATATCTATTGAGGAAAACTCATATACATTTGGGCTGCGTTCGAGTGTAAAATTCTTGAATGCAAAGGTTTTCCCATAATCTATCTTAGATTGATACCCTGGTTCACTGGGGTCACCATCAAACATGGGTTCACAGATATCTACTCCTTCTGCAGATAAAGCAATTTCAAAACTGTCGGTAGCACTGCACATAGCAAACATAAATCCACCACCTACCACATAATCTCTAATCTTAAGAGCTACAGCCAGTTTTTCTTGAGAAACCTTTTGATATCCCAATGCTTTTGCCAACTTTTCGGCTTCAGCTTTTTCCTTTATATACCAGGGAGCTGCTCTGTATGAAGCATAGAATTTACCATACTGCCCTGTAAAATCCTCATGATGCAAGTGTAACCAATCATATAGAATTAGGTTATCTTCAAGCACCTCTTTGTCATATACCGTTTCATAAGGGATCTCTGCAAAGGTTAATACCATGGTCACAGCATCGTCCCAGGGTTGGTTTCCTTTTGGAGAATATACAGCTATCTTTGGAGCTTTTTCCAACACTACGGCTTCCATGTTCTGAGAAGGGCTACTAATTTCTTCTAGTATCTCATTGGTTTTGTCATTGCTTAACACTTCATATGAAACGCCTCGAATAGTACATTCCTTTCTAATATCGTCTGTATCGGGTAAAAGAAAAGACCCTCCTCTATAATTCAACAACCACTTTACTTTGAGATCTTTACTTAACGTCCAATAAGTAATCCCATAGGCCTTTAAGTGGTTCTGCTGCCCATCAGCATCCATAGGAATCAATACGTATGAAGCATAAGCATGGAAACTAAACAAAAAAACAATACCATAAAGCAAAGAAAACTTTACGCTATTGTTTAAAAAAGATTGTATTTTAAAAAGGTACATCATCATCATCGTTAGAGTCATTTATACTACTTCCGAAAGCTTCATCTGCACTAGGGAGATGACTTGCGCCAAATGGCTCATCGTCTTCTCCTTCATTCATTTTAGAATGAAACTCAAAAGGTGTACTAAAATCATCTAAGTTATCAAATTTCCCTAAGTGACCAATGAATTTTAACCTAATATTGTCCAAACCACCATTACGGTGCTTTGCCACTATGAATTCTCCCTGACCTTGCGTAGGTGATCTTTCTTCGTCATCCCACTCATCAATTTTATAATATTCGGGTCTGTAAATAAATGATACAATATCTGCATCTTGTTCGATTGCACCAGATTCCCGAAGGTCACTAAGTAGTGGTCTTTTGCTGCCTCCACGAGTTTCTACGGCACGCGACAGCTGTGATAAGGCAATTACCGGTACATTTAATTCTTTGGCAAGTGCTTTTAAGTTACGGGAAATTGTGGAGATTTCTTGTTCACGATTTCCATTTTTACCAGTTCCTCCTGCTGTCATTAATTGTAAATAATCGATTACAATCATTTTGATGCCATGTTGAGAAGATAAACGTCGGGCTTTTGCTCTGAGGTCAAAAATTGATAGCGAAGGGGTATCATCTATAAAGAGTGGTGCTTTTTCGAGATCTTTTACTTTAACATTAAGCTGTTCCCACTCATGTTTTTCGAGTTTACCGGTACGCAATTTTTCTGAAGAAAGGCCAGTTTCTGAAGAAATGAGACGTGTAATTAATTGTACCGATGACATCTCTAATGAGAAGAAAGCCACAGGTATATTTTGCCCAACTGCCATATTTCTGGCCATAGAAAGGGTCAAAGCGGTTTTACCCATACCCGGACGGGCAGCCACAATGATCAAATCACTGGGCTGCCATCCCGAAGTCAATTTGTCTAGCTTATCGAAACCAGACGGGATTCCACTTAAACCTTCTTTGTTTGAAATCTCCTGTATTTTTTTCTTTGCCTGAATTACCAAATTCTGTGCAGTTTCTGTAGATCTTTTGATATTCCCTTGTGTTACCTCATACAATCTGGATTCTGCCATATCCAAAAGATCAAAAACATCGGTAGTTTCATCATATGATTCTTCAATAATCTCATTAGAGATCTTAATCAAACTACGCTGAATATATTTTTGAAGAATAATGCGTGCATGAAACTCAATATGTGCAGAAGAGGCTACTTTTTGGGTTAATTGAATCAGGTAATAGTCTCCTCCTGCCATTTCTAGTCTGGCATCCTTCTTCAATTGGCTAGAAACCGTTAATAAGTCTATCGGCTCAGAGTTTTCAAAGAGTTTATAAATTGCTTCGAAGATATATTGATGTGCTTCCCGATAAAAGACATCGGGATTAAGAATGTCGATAATTTCATCAACTCCTTTTTTATCAATCATCATTGCCCCAATCACAACTTCCTCTAAATCAACTGCTTGAGGAGGTATTTTTCCTTTCTCAAGCGAAATTACGTTCCCCCGATCGTAATTTACCTTCTGAGCCTGCTGTACTTTTTCCATAACTACGAATGTAAACAAATTGTAAAGAGATGCACTCAAATACAAAGATACGAATGTCCACCGGTCTTCAACAAATGAACTGTTAATAAGTCTGTTTTATTGTTAACAAACACAAAAAAATCTGAAGTGTCGTACTTCAGATTTAGGGTAATAAGTGATTCTTTAGGGGTTACCCTTTAAAAACTCCCATACTGCTGTATTTATCCATACGCTTTTCAACGAGTTCTTCTGGTGATAAGTTTTTAAGTTCCTCATAAGACATCAAAATTTTATCTCTTACGGTTTTAAATATTCTTTCGCGATCACTATGTGCTCCCCCCAAGGGTTCTTTTACTATTTCATCAATCAATTTTTGTCTCTTCATATCTGCAGCAGTAAGCTTTAATGCTTCGGCTGCCTGTTCTTTAAATTCCCAACTTCTCCATAAGATCGATGAACAAGATTCTGGAGAAATTACCGAGTACCATGTGTTTTCGAGCATCAATACTTTATCTCCCACTCCAATCCCCAATGCTCCACCACTGGCTCCTTCGCCAATAATTACTACAATGATCGGAACCTTAAGACGGGTCATTTCCAGAATATTTCGGGCAATCGCTTCTCCCTGGCCTCGTTCTTCGGCTTCCAATCCGGGATATGCTCCGGGGGTATCGATAAAACTAACTACGGGAATATTAAACTTCTCGGCACTCTTCATTAACCTTAATGCTTTACGGTATCCTTCGGGGTTTGCCATTCCAAAATTACGATACTGTCTGGTTTTGGTGTTATACCCTTTCTGCTGCCCGATAAACATAAAGCTTTGATCTCCAATCTTTCCTAAACCTCCAATCATCGCCTTATCATCGCGTACATTTCTGTCTCCATGCAATTCTAAAAAAGATTCACCACATATAGCATCTACATAATCCAGTGTATAAGGCCTGGACGGATGTCTTGACAGCTGAACCCGCTGCCAGGGTGTAAGGCTTTTGTATATTTCCTTTTTGGTGTCTTTCAGTTTTTTCTCGATCTGCTTACAGGTCTCTGTAACGTCTACTTCACTCTCTGCACCTATTGCGCAAGCTTTCTCAAATTGTTCTTCAAGCTCTTTTATAGGGAGTTCAAATTCTAAATATTCCATAATCAAGAATATAATTTATGTTAACTAGGGTTAGCTGACAAATATAAAAACTTTACTTCGTAATGTTGTGCAAAGTTGGTGGTCTTTTTCTTTTTTTAGCATTTTTGAATATTCCATTCAGTAGTACTGTTCCCAATATTATACATGCTCCATAATAAAATTGAGGGCTCATCTTTTCCTGCTCACCAAAAATCAAAAACGCCAATACTATTCCATAAACAGGTTCCAAATTAACTGTTAGCATTACGGTATAAGGGCTTAAATATTTCATTACATGTACAGAACCTATAAATGCATAAGCCGTACAGAATGAAGCTAACAACAACAGGTACATCCAGTCGGAAACCGATACCTGGAAAAATGAAATGGCGAAACCTTCATTTTCGGCACCAAAAATAGTGATGCCAAATAGGTATATAGTAATCACTCCTACCCCACTTACCAATTCGTAAAAAGAAATCATAGATGGATTATGCTGTTGTACCATTTTTCCATTAATTATTGCAAAAACTGAAGCTAAAAACGCAGAACATAGTGCATACACAATACCTGCAGCATACTCTGTTTCCACATTAAAAATGATATATAATCCTGTAATTACCAAAATTCCAAAAAGCACTTCGTACCATATGAGTTTTCTCTTGTATATTATCGGCTCCAGAATAGAAGTAAAAAAAGCTCCTGTAGATAACATTGCTAGTGTTATAGATACATTGGAGGCTTTTATTGCGGCAAAAAAGGTAATCCAGTGCAAAGCAATAACTACCCCTGCGAAAGAAAGTGTAAAAAACAATCTTCTGGTGATCCTGAGTGATGTTTTCTTTACACAAATATATAGGTATATAAATCCTGAAGCTAGCAGCATTCTATACCATACCAGAGGTAACGCATCGATTGATATTAATTCTCCCAATATGGCCGTAAACCCCCAAACAAATATGATAAAATGCAGATGAAGGTAGTTTTGCAGTTTAACGTTTGGCATTGTATAACAGATAAATAGCCAGGACCCCAAAAGACACATTAGGAAACCAAACTGCAACCACTGGTGGAAAATCAGATTGATTGGCCATTGTGCCCAATACTTTGTCAAAAAAGATAAAAATAAATGCCAACGAGATGCCCACAGCAAGGTTAACTCCCATTCCGCCACGCCTCTTCATAGAAGAAACGGCAACGCCAATAACTGTAAGGATAAATGCAGATACAGGTATGCTCCATCGTTTATAAGCAACCACCTTATATCGATTTATATCTGAAGACCCTCTTTTGCTTTCTTTTTTTATAAATTCATTTAGTTCTGTATAATTTAGTGTCTCTGCTACATAAGTAACCGGAGTGAATTCATCTATATTAAATGGTAACACCGTGTCCTTTTTCTTTGCTTTTTCAAGAATATCCTTATCCTTTAATATCTTTCGTTTTACGTAGTCTGTTAGTTCATAAATACTATCTTTAAAGGTAATTCTTCTGGCAGAGATTTTAGTATCCAGGGAATTGCCATCAAAATATTCGAGTGTAAAATTGGTAGCAGATTTATCCAGAGGTTTAAAATTATTTGCATATAAAAAGATACTATCATTAATTTGCCGATACACATTCTTGGTTTCCTGTACTTTTTTGCCTTTTTTGAGGTAAGAATATTTGAACTCGTTGAATCCCTGGCTCGCTTTTGGTGCTAAAAACAATCCCATAGCCAATGCTCCTATACAAATAATAATCGCTCCAATCATATATGGCCTCAAAAACCTCCAAAAAGAAACTCCCGAGCTTAAAAAAGCAATAATCTCGGTTTTATTGGCAAGCTTGGAAGTAAACCAAATTACAGATAGAAATACAAAAAGAGGAAACAATAAGTTTGCAAAATAAACAGTGAAATCAAGATAATAATTCACCACTGCACTAACAGGAACCTTATGCTCCAGCATATTATCTATTTTCTCTGAGAGATCTACTATAATTCCGATAGGAATAAAGAGCAGGATCATTGTAAAAAATGTTCCCAGATATCTTTTAAGTATATACCAGTCTAATATCTTCATCAAGTTTATTCTATAATTTAAACTTTTATATATTCAATTATACATCACAAAGATCGCTTCGCCTGTCTGCCAATCCAGGCAGGCTTTTAGCATCCATAATAGTCAAGACTTTTTGAAACAAAAAAAGTTTTTATACGATAATCAATCTTGGTTTCTTTTATAATCTTTTATCCATTTGTTTGACCATCATATTCTTCCATGAATAAAAATCTCCGGCTAAGATATGTTTTCTCGCTTCTCTAACCAACCATAAATAAAAACCCAAATTATGAATCGTTCCTATTTGTCTTCCAAGCATCTCGTTCACAGAAAAAAGATGCTTTAAATATGCCTTTGAATATGCTGTATCTACAAAGGTGATTCCCATTTCATCTATTGGAGAAAAATCATCTTCCCATTTTTTGTTTTTAATGTTAATGGTGCCATGGGCGGTAAACAACATCCCATTACGGCCATTACGGGTTGGCATCACACAATCAAACATATCTATTCCTAATGCTATATTTTCTAATATATTGATTGGTGTACCCACTCCCATCAAATAACGTGGCTTATCTTCGGGTAAAATTCCTGTAACCACTTCGGTCATTGCATACATCTCTTCTGCCGGTTCTCCAACAGATAATCCTCCGATTGCATTACCAACTGCTCCAGCATTAGCAATATATTCTGCCGATTGTATTCTAAGATCTTTATAGGTACTTCCCTGCACTATTGGAAAAAAAGCCTGATCATACCCATACTTAACCGGAATTTTTTCTAAATGTTGCATACAACGGTCCAGCCATCGATGTGTCATATGCATACTTCGCTTAGCATATTGATAGTCACAGGGGTAAGGAGTACATTCATCAAACGCCATAATAATATCGGCTCCAATCGTGCGTTGGATTTCCATCACGCTCTCTGGAGTAAAAATGTGTGTGGAGCCATCAATATGTGATTTAAACTTCACTCCTTCTTCTTTAATTTTACGATTAGCAGATAAGGAGTATACCTGGTATCCTCCACTATCGGTAAGGATATTTCGGTCCCAATTCATAAACTTATGCAACCCTCCGGCTTTTTCGAGTATTGGAGTTTGTGGCCTCAAATACAAATGGTAGGTGTTTCCCAAAATTATATCTGGATTAATATCATCCTTCAATTCTCTTTGGTGTACGCCTTTAACAGTACCCACAGTACCAACAGGCATAAAAATTGGAGTTTCGATGGCGCCGTGATCTGTAGTTATTTTTCCTGCTCTCGCTTTACTTTGAGAGTCTTTGGACAAAAGGTCAAATTGCATATTTTCTGTTTGGTAGAGCGCAAAGATAACTAAGAACTCATGTAAATTTTTTATTCTGGGCTGCAAATATGACATCCCATCTTCATGAAGACAAACTTTATTCCTTAAGCTGCCCTGTCTAACCGCCAGGTCTTAGATAGATTTCGACTTTTTATCAACCGGGCACTGCTATGCTTCTCACTACCGTTCGGGCCAGCCTTCAGGCAAAAAATTTGCATAAGTTCTAACTAAAATTACATAGATCTGTTTAGATTTTCGAAAACTTTTCGTTATTAACACCACTATCTTAATTAAAAGCTGCTTATACATTTTGCCACCGTATTCAAAACCTGTATTTTTGGGGCTTTATTATCAAGAAATTAGCATTATAATGCCAAAAACAAAACAATTAGAGGATTTTGCAACGCAGGTTCGTAGAGATATTCTGCGACAAGTACACAAAGTAAACTCTGGGCATCCGGGTGGATCACTGGGGTGTACAGAATTTTTTGTCGCTTTGTATCAAGAAATTTTAGAAAGAAAAGGTGATTTTGATATGGATGGGATTGGAGAGGATATTTTCTTTCTATCAAATGGCCATATCTCTCCGGTATTCTATAGTGTTCTGGCACGTAGTGGGTATTTTCCGGTCGAAGAACTTAATACTTTCAGATTAATCAATAGTAGATTGCAAGGACACCCTACAACTCATGAAGGTCTTCCAGGTGTACGTATTGCTTCAGGGTCATTGGGACAGGGAATGTCTGTAGCCATTGGAGCCGCACAAGCCAAAAAATTAAATAAAGATAATCACCTTGTATACAGTCTTCATGGAGATGGAGAACTACAAGAAGGGCAAAATTGGGAAGCTATTATGTATGCTGCCGGTAAAAAAGTCGATAATCTTATTGCCACAGTAGATCTTAATGGTCAACAGATTGATGGTTCTACCGATGATGTACTTCCGATGGGTAATTTAAAAGCAAAATTTGAAGCATTTGGTTGGGATGTGATGGAAATTAAACAAGGAAATAACATCACTGCAGTAATTGAAGGCTTACGAGAAGCAAAAAGAAGATCCTTCAACGGGAAACCTGTTTGTATTTTAATGCATACCGTTATGGGTCATGGAGTAGATTTTATGATGCATACACATGCCTGGCACGGTAAAGCACCTAACGATGAACAGTTGGAAATAGGTTTAGCTCAAAACCCTGAGACTTTGGGGGATTACTAAATATTATAAAATGAAAACAGCTAGACGAATAGTTCCTTTATTGTTGTTATTTCTATCTATTTCTTCATTCAGCCAAAAAATAGTGTTAGATTATTGGGTTGATTACGAAATTGAATCAAAAGGTAAAAAAGATACCATTACTATCGGGTTTAATAAAAGCGGAGATTATGTATATACCGATTCTGAACTGTTATCCAATAGTATGAAAAGAGCGGTGTTTAAAGGGAAAAATAAAGACTTTAAACATTCTGAAATGCATGTGGTTTTGGATCTTAGAAACCAGCTGGCACTTTTCGTAATGGCACTGGATCGAAATCAGTTTTTCATGAAAATGGCGCTCGAAAATTTTATGGCTCCTTTTCCCAAAGGGAAAGCCCCATTAGAAGGAGTAACAAAGTTACATCTCGACAAAACAAACAACCATATCAATATTGAAAAAAAGGACTATCGTTTGCACCATTTTTATGCAGACACAGAGGCCGATAAAAAAATTGATATCGCTTTTTCTGAAAAAATGAAGTTTGATAATGGTGGTATTTTCAATACACTATTGATGATTGCTGCCGGCTCTGAAAAGCAAATTGAATTTCCAGAAATAAATGGAGTAATACTATATATTGCTCAAAAAGACAAAATCTTGATAAAAGCAGTAAAAACATATACTAATTCCAAAACTTTAGACATCAACTACAGTTATAAAATAACGAAATGAAAAAATATATAGATACCGGTAAAAAAGATACACGATCTGGTTTTGGTGCCGGTTTGGAAGAATTAGGCAAAACAAATGAAAATGTGGTTGCCTTATGTGCAGATTTGGTCGGTTCGCTAAAAATGGATGCTTTTATAGCAAATCATCCTGATCGTTTTTTTCAGGTGGGTATTGCTGAAGCAAATATGATGGGAATTGCTGCCGGATTAACCATTGGTGGTAAAATTCCTTTTACAGGAACGTTTGCTAACTTTTCTACGGGTCGTGTTTATGATCAGATCCGTCAATCTATTGCCTATAGCGGAAAAAATGTGAAGATTTGTGCTTCACATGCCGGACTTACTCTTGGTGAAGATGGTGCTACACACCAAATCCTTGAGGATATTGGCCTTATGAAAATGTTGCCGGGAATGACCGTAATTAATACCTGCGATTATAATCAAACCAAAGCAGCTACCATAGCAATTGCAGATCTTGAAGGCCCTGTGTATTTACGCTTTGGAAGACCCAAAGTAGCTAATTTTACAGCTGAAGATCAAAAATTTGAAATCGGAAAAGCTGTTCTTTTACAAGAAGGTACCGATGTAACGATAATTGCCACGGGACATTTGGTTTGGGAAGCATTACAAGCTGCAGAATCATTACACAAACAAGGAATCAGTGCCGAGGTGATCAATATTCACACGATCAAACCATTGGATGATGAGGCTATTATAAACTCTGTGAAGAAAACCGGCTGTGTGGTTACTGCAGAGGAACATAACTTCCTGGGTGGTTTGGGAGAAAGTGTCGCAAGAGTTCTGGCACAGCATTATCCTTCTCCACAAGAGTTTATTGCAACTATGGACACTTTTGGAGAAAGTGGTACACCAGATCAACTTATGGAAAAATATGGTTTGAATGCAAAATCTATTAATAATGCAGTCCAAAAAGTGATAAAAAGAAAATAATACTCCATAATTAATAGTATACAACTCAAGATGAGTTCATGTTAAGAAAACCTTCTGATTTATTTCAGAAGGTTTTTTGTTTTTAGAAAAAATAAAAAAAGGTAATAATCGTTCTATAAACACTAGCCACTAGGGCATGTTTAAAAAAGAATATGAACTGTAAATGAATAGTTTGAGGTTTTGATGAAGTTTCAAATGTTGAGCATATCGACATATTTACTGCATTTGAAATAAAATCACAGTTCTCAAAATATTAGTTTTCAGTAAGTTGGGGTTTTTAAACATACTCTTACACCAAAAAATTATTCGAATTATTAATTAATCTTTTAAAGTAAAACTTATTTTACAATGAAAAATGTATTTGTATTTTTTATGTTATTTATCTCCTGTATTTTGTTTGCACAAGAGAAAAAAATAACTTTTGGAGTAAAAGCTGGTCTTAATTATGGGGACAATGGCAAAATTGAAATTGCAGATTTGGATATCGCGGGAAATAACATTTTATCTGAAAATGCAGATGATCGAGTGGGATATCATTTAGGTATATTTTTAAGAGGAAATCTTACAGATAATATATACCTCAAACCAGAATTACAATATACCGTAAACAACAGTACTTATGACCTTGATGGTAATAACCTGGACTACAACATTAAAAAAATCGATGTACCAATCCTGGTTGGAATTTCTATCCTTGGGCCAATACACGTTTTTGGAGGGCCTGCATTACAGTTTATTATAGAAAACGACCTGGAAGATGTAAGACTTGGTGATGTTAAAAATGAATTTACGGTTGGGCTTCAGTTTGGAGCAGGAGTTCAATTAGGAGGATTGAATGCCGATCTGCGATATGAACGTGGCCTAAGTAAGAACCGGGCAGAATCGATAGATGAAGGAATTAGAGTAGATTCAAGGCCAAATCAATTTATTCTAAGTTTGGCTTTGGATTTATAGATTATACTGAATCTTCTTAAAACATGTCGGTTTTGTGTCAATTTATTTCACAAAGAGGCAGCACAGTATCAGAAGGCCTTCCGGAAAATAACCGGAGGGGTTTTTATTTCAAAAAACTCTATAGACATTATTATAGCGGAAATCCCCGAGATAAGCCCTCAAGGCATTTAACCTCAGCCAATTTTAAAATTCTGAAGCAACTCACCGAGGTATTTGGTACTAATCTAAGATAGATACAAACCTGCAATTCATGAATTATTGGTTTTTAAGGACTAATACAAGGCAATTCTTTAATAACCATGACCACATTAAAGTAAAAAAGGTCATCCAGGATATGAAATTTACAAGATGAGCTCGTAAAGAAAAAGTCAATTTTGAAAGAATGACAGCAATTTTTAAAAAGCCAAGTAATGATTTTAACAATACTTTTACACCCCAAAATGGAAAGTTCAAAATGAGTTCACTTAGTAATCATCAATCATTCGTCAATAAAATGTTTTTAATTAGAATAAGCAGATAAATTTAGAGTTCATAACATAATGATTATCGACAGAAATAAAAAAAAATTAAAGCCCTAACATCAATAGAGCTTAAGAAAAACAGAAAGGAAAAGGAAAGTATACATAACCTACCCAAAACTTATGCAAAAAAACTACTCACCGAAAATTAACTAGATTGAACAACAATGCTTTTGTTCTGCTATTTTTTATTATCTAAGAGCATGTTTAAAAAGAATATGAACTGAAAATGAATAGTTTGAGGTTTTGATGAAGTTTCAACTGCTGAGCATATCGAGATGTTTGCAGTATTTGAAATAAAATCACGGTTCTCAAAATAATAGTTTCCAGGAAGTTGGATTTTTAAACATACTCTTAGTACATAAACAAAAGTAATATTGCTTCAAAAAATGTATTGTTTTTGAGTATTACATCAAAATAAATTTAATCTAATTTTTCAAAGAGTATGGCTGCCCCATTATTAATAACGCTCCTATTAAATTCTTCTGTTACCAACCATGTCTGGAACAATGAAGAATTTAAAAATAGTAGTTTTCAGTATCCGCTTACTACCAATACTGAAGGTGAGTTTTCTTCAACAACTTTTCAAACACTTGTTAAATTCACAAAACAAATCCCTCTGGATTAATAATATTGAAAACAGAAAGGTTATGCTAAGCTTAATCATAATCATAATGCTACTAATTGTGATGCTTCTCTTTGGTATTATCGAATATGAAAACCATCAGAAATATATCACATCAATCCCTATTCGTATTCACATTAATGGTACAAGGGGTAAATCGAGTGTTACCAGATTGATCGGAGCCGGTTTGCGAGCAGGAGGCCTTAAAACCATTACTAAAATCACAGGAACATATCCTCGTTTAATCCTATCAAATGGTAGTGAAGCTGCTATTTACCGTAAAGAAAAAGCAAATATCCTTGAACAGTTAAAAGTAATTAAGTTTTGTACCAAACAAAGTGCAGATGTCCTTATCCTTGAGTGTATGGCTTTAAAACCAAGATATCAATGGATCTGCGAGCAACAAATGGTAAAAGCAACTCATGGTGTAATTACCAATATCAGATTGGATCATTTGGATGTTATGGGCCCCTATCTGAATGATGTAGCTAAAGCGATATGTGGAACTATTCCTGACAAAGCTAAATTGTTTACCAGCGAGGACAGGTACTTTGATTACATAAAGAAGAATGCAAAGAAAATGAAAACCGAAATCATTCAATCATTAGGCGATAAAATAACAGATCATGATATGACAGGGTTTCGTTATATCGAGCATAAATCAAATGTTGATTTAGCACTGGCTGTTTGTACATCATTGGGCATTGACAGAAAAAAAGCACTAGCAGAAATGAAAAAAACAGCTCCAGATGAAGGTGTACTTACAAAATCGCTAATACAAAAAAATGGAAAAACAGTAAGCTTTTATAATGGATTTGCAGCAAACGACCCCGAATCAACCTTGATGATTTGGAATTCTATTGCTAGAAGTCTTAAAGAAAATGAGCAAAAAATAATCCTTCTGAATACCAGAAGTGATCGGCAGGACAGGACGCGCCAACTTATCGAAATGATAAGTAAGAAAATTGATATCGATATCGTTGCTCTTATTGGTGAATCTTCAGAATTGGTAGAAGATATGGCTCTAAAAAACGGGATCAACAAACAACAGATTGTAAAAATCGGAATGATATCTACAGAAGAACAGTTTGACCGATTAATTGAGATTTCTGAAAAAGAAGCAATCATTTTTGGTATTGGTAATATGGGATGTGGAGGAGCTGAATTGGTAAATCATTTTAAAATAAACCACACTACAAAACAAGTACAATGGTAGAATTAGCAATTGTTTTAGGGGTAATTATTAGTTTAATAAGTATCGAATCATTTGGACTAGCTGCAGGAGGAATAATCATTCCCGGATATATTGCACTGCAACTCACATCTGTCGATCGTATTTTAGGAACCATTATTATTGCATTAGCAACTTTTGCCCTTATTAAAGGAATATCTAGATATACTTTTTTATTCGGAAGAAGACAAATGGTAGTTGCATTACTCATTGGCACTATTTTATCTATCATCTCACATCATTATATGTTTTTTAACACCCAGACTTCTACAGCAGAATTTAGCGCTGTTGGGTGGGTTGTTCCAGGGTTGATTGCACATTGGTCTGCAAACCAAGGCTTTATAAAAACCATGGGGATATTGTCTGTAACCTCAGTAATTGTCAGATTCTTGGTAATCATTTGTTTCAATGGAAATCTGTTCCCCGAATTATACTAAAAACTATCTCAAATGAACAAAATATCAATAAGATCGACAGGTATACTTAGCTTTTTGGGAATATTATCTATTGTTTGTTTATTGATTGTAGAGAACACAAAAGTACTATCTGAACAAAAATGGTATTTCGAAAAACTAGCGGCTTCTGAATTGTCAAAAAAAGCACAACAATACATAAAGGAATTTCGGTTTAAGAACGGTGTTTTTATTGATAATATAAATGATCCTAATGAAACTGGATTGATAGGAGAAGAATTCTCTCCGATATCAACCGGAAGAGGTTCACTATCAATTAAAGCATCAACAACTAATCCAAACTTTGCTGCCTTGGTTATAGCATTACTAAAAGAATCAGGTGTGCAAAAAGGAGATAAAGTAGCAGTGTGCATGACAGGATCTTTCCCAGCTCTGAACATAAGTACATTGGCCGCATTACAAACCCTTGAAACACAACCAATCATAATCTCTTCTGTTACATCTTCAACTTGGGGGGCAACAGATCCAAATTTCACGTGGTTAGATATAGAAAGAGAATTGTACAAGAAAAGGATATTCAAACATAAATCTATTGCTGCCTCAATTGGTGGTCATAAAGATATAGGAATAGCCTTAAGTGAAGAAGGAAGAATTTTGGCTGCTAAAGCAATCAAAAGAAACAAATTGCTTATGATTAATGAAGGAAAATTAAAAAGTAATATCAAAAAAAGGATAGACCTATTTAATACCAAAAGCAGATCAAAACCAATTAAATTATTTATAAATGTTGGTGGCGGTGTTGCATCAATAGGTTCAAAACGTAATAGTAAAGCACTTAGAGCTGGTGTTAACAAAAATGTGAAACTAATTGATTTTCCGGAAAAAAAGGGAACTGTCTTTTATATGGCCCAAAAAAAAGTTCCGATTCTCCATTTACAAAATCTTAGTGATCTAATGAAAACCTATAATATCTCCTATGACCCCGTTCCAATTCCCGAAGTTGGTGAAGGCTCCCTTTATCATATTCAAAAATACAACCTCCTGATAACAACTAGTTGTACTATCATTTTGGCAGCATTAATAGGTGTTATAGTGTATCAGGACAGAAAGAGAAATCAATTAGGAACCGATATCATAATACATAATGAAGTAATATAATGAAAACAATACTCTCCAAAATATTATTGATAATAGTTTTCCTGTTTTTCGGGAATCTTATGACTTTACATGCTCAAAAATCTGTTTTGATACCTGAATCAGATAATAAAAAGGTTCTTGTAAAAATAGGAGAAGAAAATCTTACCGTTTATTATGTATTATCCCAAAAACACAGTGCAAAGCTAAAAGTTAAAGGACCGGGAAAAGTTTCTATATATATAAAAACAGCCATACAAGACAATAAACGTACAGATAGCCTCAATAATCTGAAATATATCTTGGACGGTAAGATCATTAAACTAAAATCAGGACGTGATTCTAGTATATCTGAAAATTCAATCATCATAGGAGAGCGCTGCAAAGTATTTGCCAATCTAAAAGTTGATATTACCATCCCACCGGGAGCACATAAATTAGAAGTTTTTTCGACAGACGATCACAACAAGGTATATTCTAAATATTGTTTTGAAAAATATCCCGACCCAGAATGGAAAGAAAGATTACCTCTTAAAAAGATAAATACCAGAGTATTATTAGCTGGTATAAATGATCAAAAGACAATAAAGTATTATAGAATCAATTCTAAAAAGAGAATCAAGTTCCTTGCTAACCACAATTTACATTTTAAACTACTTATTCGAGGAGAATTTAAGCATCATATGTTTTCTGATAATGAAATTAGAATCTTACTGAGAGAAAATGGTAAAACGGTATATACTTTTAAGGTTTCTTCAACCAGATCCAAACGAGTAGAGTATGTAGATGAATACAAACTTATACCTGGTACATTAAATCAAATATATCTTCAAGTTCCAAAAGGTAAACATCAATATGAACTTGTAGTAGCAGACGAAGGAAAAAGTGCCCTGGTAAAAATTTATTACGACACAAACAGATATACCCAAGAGCTATATCAAAATCTAATCGCAAAAAATAATGAGAAGAAAAATTTGCACAATTATAGTTGGGCTGATATTGTTTTGCATTAATATCACATCTGCCCAGGATGATGAACCCCGAAATAGTATTTGGTATAGTAACTATATTTATGTAAAACTGAACAAAAAGTTCTATTTAGATAATTTTTTGGTTTCTGCCTTTGATCTGGATAAAAAGCATCGATTTGGTTTTATACAAACAGATTTGGCATTAAACTATAGATTGAATAAAAAAATACGGTTTCTTGGTGCCTATTCAAATTCTCAATTCAGATATTTCAATTCTTACAAAAGGCGTTTTGGAAAAGACCCAAACCTATTTGATGCACTCACCATCCATCGGTTTGGGGTTGGTATACAATACAGATTGAAATTTCTAACATCTTTTAGGTTCAATCAAAAGTTAGTCGCTCAGTATTATACTCCGCAACCAGAAAAATATCAGTTTAGATATGTATATTCTGGCAAGCTTTCTTATAGACATAAAAACGCCCCACTTCATCTAAGCCCCTACTTTCAATATTTTTTATATTATTATTCCGGAGGTAAAGAATTTGAATATGAAGATATGGATACAGGCGAAATAGTAAATCAAGCCTCTAATGGATTACATCGGTATCGTATTAGGGCTGGCGTAAGTTTTAAACCAATTCCTAAGTATAGACCATTGAGTCTGGTATTTTATTATGCCATACAAAGAGAGTTTAATATTGAAGGTTTTGGAAACGATTTAAACATCACAGTTCCCGGTAGGAAAAGACCTCTATTACCATTTAATAACTCTAATATAATTGGTATGCAAGTAAATTTAATTTATAATTGAGATGTTAGCTATCTTTGCCACCTCTGATATACCCATAGAAAAAACCTTTGTGTTTTACCAGCGTTTTTCTATTCGTTTTTGGAATCCCTGTCATCAGGATCCAGATGATTCTTTATACCATCCCCGTCATCATCATAAAACGTAATCTTGCCTAAAATAATAAAAAACTTCAGCTCAACGCTGGTTTTTTTGGAAAATACTAAATTCTGGAACAGAATTAAAGCAATGATGTATAAATTGTTAATTAACATCACTCCAATATTAATTAACAATTTAATGTGAAATGATTATATGGTTTTAAAGTATTTTAGATTAAATCTTAAAACCTTTTAATCATGAAAAACTTTATTTTAACAATAACAGTATTTGTTATTTTCTTTTCCTGCAACAACGACATTGATGAATCAATAAATGAGAGTCAAAATTCAATTAATTTTAAACAGATTATTGAAGAAAAGTATGATGGAGAAATCTTAAAATTTGAAAATGAAGATGATTTCATTGCATTTTATAACCTACTAGCAGGTTTAGACCAATCAGATTTTAATTATTTTTTAACTATAAAGGGCGATAATAATAGTGGTCTTTATAGGAATTTATCTCAAGAAGAAGAAATATTGAAAACAGATAGTGAAATTTCAGAAATAAAAAAACATGAAAAATTGATTATTTCCGAATATTTATCTACAATTTTCAACTACGACAATGAAGTAATTATTGGAAAGAAAACAGTTTCTATTACAGAGTCAGGGGATTTAATATCTTATGAGGAAAATAAACCACTATGGATTTGAAATCCATAGTTTTAAACAAAAGAATGAAATTCTTTCTTAACACTACTCTAATATC
>CANMDW010000010.1 GCA_947496705.1 uncultured Aquimarina sp.
CATAGGTGTAAAAAATCATAACTCAAATATTGCGCCCTGCCTGACGGCAGGCAGGTATTCAGTTGCGCCACGCGGCCTAATCTTGTGTTTTAAATATTCTCTTCCAATTCCGGTTTTAAAATATCTTTCTCTATTAATTGCTTCTTCTCTAGTTTCAAATTCTTCGTAATATACTAAAACCCAGGGTCGATATCCTTTGGTTGATCTGGTCTTACCCAAATTATGTTCTTCAACTCTTTTTTCCAGTCTATGCGTATGTCCTTTATAAAGTCTACCATCAATTTCACTTCTCAAAACATAGGTGTAAAAAATCATAACTCAAATATTGCGCCCTGCCTGACGGCAGGCAGGTATTCAGTTGCGCCACGCGGCCGGTTTATTCAGGTCTGATATATTTATTTATGACAATTTACTTTTTACAATGGTAGAGATCGTTTTTCCGTCTGCTTTTCCGGTTAATGCTGCATTGGCCATACCCATTACCTTGCCCATATCTTTCATACCTTCGGCACCGGTTTTGGCAATAATATCTACTACTATTTTTTCGATTGCCGACTCACTCAATTGTTCTGGTAAAAATTGTTCAATTACCTGTGCCTGATCTAACTCTGGTTGTGCCAGATCTTCCCTACTCTGTTCTGAAAAAATGGCCGCACTATCTTTACGCTGTTTCACCAGTTTTTGCAATAATTTCAACTCCTGATCCCCGGTTAATTCTTCTTTGGCACCGCTTTCGGTTTGCGCCAACAAAATAGCCGATTTAATAGCACGTAAAGAAGCTAGTGCATTACTATCTTTTGCTTTCATTGCCTCTTTCATAGCAGTCATTACCTTAGCCTGTAAACTCATTGATGCTTTGTTTTTAATCTTTCGGACTGCGAAGATAAAAAATAAACCGATATCTAGGAGTAGATTATTGGTTATCTATAGTTTTTTCTATAAATGAGACCAGACCAATGCAAAAAAAACAAAAAGTATGGCCAACCATGTTATTGTTCCGGAAACTGCAATATGGATATCAAAATTTTTTAAATTAGGTTTAAAAATTAAAAATTGTAATAAAAAAAACAATAAGCCTATACCTCCCCCTAAAATAGCAATTATAATAATATGGATAGAAACAAAAAGGTCTTTAAAAGAGAGAATATAACTTATTATGTCTTTGTCTGAATTGCCTATTTTTTTTTTAATTCTAAGAGCCACAATCCCATAAAGTCCAAAAATAATCGGGACATACCAAAATAATACCACTTCTATCAACATTTTTTCAGTCATATTATTGATATTAATGAGATAAAAAAAGATAAAAATTGCTACTCCCAAAAAAAGGGATAAAAGATAAACTGTTTTCTTCATATTACAATATTTTGATAAAAATAGCCTTTTGATTTTCTATAATTTACAAAACCCGACATTGAAAGATTCTCAATTATTTTTTAAAACCAACGTTTCATTAATCTACATTATCATGCAAAAAAGAGTTGTTTTTACGCAATTGTATATCATCATTACTATCGGTACCCAATGAAGTTCTGGAAAGTCCTGAGTCTTCAGATTTGGCATCAACATCTATTCCTGCACGTTTATAAGCCGGTTCCTTTTCAATATCATCGATCTTAGATGAGCTGTTCTTAAATTTATAATTAAATTCTTTCATCTTAGCCCGACGTTCTGCAGCTCTTGCCTTAAGGGTTTCAGAAATAGGTTGATTGATTGGGTCTGAATCCCCCGATTCCTCGGATTCTGGTGTTGGGGCAACAGTTTTCTTTTCAAAAACGACTTCTTCATCTTCTTCCATCACTTCGGCGGGCTGTGCCTCTGTCAAACGCTTTTCTTCCTCCATATATTCTTCCAAACTATATTTCTTCACTCCCCCAGATACTGTTTCACCTACAGGTACTATTTCTATAGGCTCATTAACTTCCATATCCAAAATATCATCACTCAAATCAAAAACGATTGGCTGCTCTTCTACTTCTTCTTTTTCATGAGTATCTGTAGTGGCCAAATCATCTGAAATAGCCAGTTCATCCTGCTCTGGCTCTTCTTTCTTGCTTCCTACCGGCATATCAAATGCCAAGGCAAATTGATCTGCTTTTTCTTTTTCTTCTTCTAAAGCTATTTCTTTTGCATCATTAACCTCAATTTCTTTAATAATGTCCTGTGCATTAATAATTACAAAATCATCATCTTTTGCAAAAGGGCTCACTACTTCATAGGTTACATCAATATTTTTCAGTAATTCTGTGGTAGCTATCAGCAAAGAGTCTTCATTCTCTTCATCATCTTCGATTAGTTCATGTTTTATAACAGTTTCTTCCTGTTTCTGTTCTTTTTTGGGTAAAGGAGAGCGTAAAGGGGTTACTTTACCAGTAGATTTAGGTGTTAAATCCTGCACCGCAGCTCTTTGCTCATCTTCAAGGGTATGGATAATCTTCTTGGTCTCTGTATTCACGATCTCATCCTGCTGCTCTACATCAAATCCGGTTGCTATTACAGTTACCGAAATTGCATCTTCCAAAGATTCATCTTCTCCAACACCCATAATAATGTTGGCACCATGGCCTGCTTCTTGCTGAATATGATCATTAATCTCACCAATCTCATCGATTGTAATCTCTTCTTTACCAGAAACAATTAATAGCAGTACATTTTTTGCGCCAGTAATTTTATTATCGTTAAGCAGTGGAGAATCTAAAGCTTTTACAATAGCATCGTGAGCACGTTTGTTACCAGAGGCATTAGCAGAGCCCATGATTGCCGTACCGCTATTACTAAGTACCGTTTTAGCGTCACGTAAATCTATATTTTGTGTATAGTGATGTGTAATCACTTCTGCAATACCACGAGATGCGGTGGCAAGAACTTCGTCTGCCTTAGAAAAACCAGCCTTAAATCCTAAATTACCATATACCTCCCGTAGTTTATTGTTATTGATTACTATTAAAGAATCTACATGCGCACGAAGTCGTTCTACTCCCAAATGTGCTTGTTCGTTACGCATACGACCCTCAAACTGGAAGGGAATAGTCACTATACCTACCGTAAGAATATCCAATTCTTTTGCCATTTTGGCTATAATAGGTGCCGCTCCCGTACCGGTTCCTCCACCCATACCGGCAGTGATAAAAATCATTTTGGTATTGGTATCCAACATTCTTTTTATCTCTTCGTAGCTTTCTACGGCAGATTGCTCTCCTACTTCGGGGTTTGCCCCTGCTCCCAGTCCTTCGGTTAACGAAACCCCCAGCTGTATCTTGTTTGGGATCGAACTATTCTCTAATGCCTGCGCATCTGTATTACAGATCACAAAATCTACTCCCTTGATCCCTTGCTGGAACATATGATTGATGGCATTACTACCTCCTCCTCCAACACCAATCACTTTGATCACATTGGATTGATTTTTGGGTAAATCAAACGAAATATTTTCGAACTCCTCCTTTTTACTCATAATTACTAATTTTCTGATTCTCCTACTTTTTTAAATATCTTTTACTGTTCAAAATTGAACATTATTGCATCCTAACTATTCTGCATTATCCAGGAATTCTTTGAACTTCTCTGTCCACTTCTCCAGGATATTCTTCCTTGGTCTTAGATCCACTCTGGGGTTCTCTTCTTCGCTTATAGCATCACTACTATTTGCTTCGGCTTGTTGTGTTGTGGTTTCTGCTTTAGCCAAGGTTTCTTTCTTAACTGTCTTCTTTTGTTTTTGTATGTGCACCAATCCATCCATCACCAATCCTACTGCAGTTGCATACATAGGGCTTGTGGTTTCTGAATCACTATTGCCTGCCAAATGCTCATTAGGATATCCGATTCTTGTATCCATACCTGTAATATACTCTACCAATTGCTTCAGGTGTTTCAATTGTGATCCTCCCCCTGTCAATACAATTCCTGCTATCAATTTTTTCTTTGGAGATTCATGTCCGTAGTTTTTAATTTCCAGAAAGACCTGCTCTACAATTTCCACTACCCTAGCATGAATGATCTTAGATAGGTTTTTTAGGGTAATTTCTTTGGGTTCTCTTCCTCTTAATCCAGGAATAGAAACAATCTCATTATCTTTATTTTCACCTGGCCAGGCAGATCCAAATTTTATCTTCAGCAATTCTGCCTGTTTTTCTATAATTGAGCATCCTTCTTTAATATCTTCGGTAATCACATTTCCGCCAAAAGGAATTACCGCGGTATGGCGAATGATTCCGTCTTTAAAAATAGCCAAATCTGTGGTACCACCTCCTATATCGATCAGCGCTACGCCTGCTTCTTTTTCTTCCTGGCTTAACACTGCATTGGCCGAAGCTAAAGGCTCTAGTGTGACATCAGACAATTCTAATCCCGAGCTTTTTACACATCTTCCGATATTGCGAATAGAGGTTACCTGTCCTACTACCACATGAAAATTGGCTTCCAGTCTTCCTCCATACATTCCTACAGGTTCTTTTATTTCGGCTTGACCGTCTACTTTATATTCCTGAGGTAGCACATGTAAAATTTCTTCTCCCGGCAGCATCACCAACTTATGTACCTGATTGCAAAGCTTATCGATATCATCTTCATCAATCACTGCATCTGCATTGGGCCTTGTGATATAATCGCTGTGTTGCAAACTGCGAATATGCTGACCGGCAATACCCACAGTTACATCATTGATTTTTACTCCAGAAACGCTTTCGGCTTCCTGAACGGCTTGTTGTATTGATTGAATGGTTTGTGTGATATTATTAACAACACCTCTATGTACCCCCAGGCTTTTGGATTTACCGACACCCAAAACCTCCATCTTTCCATACTCATTATATTTTCCTACCATGGCAACAATCTTGGTTGTTCCTATGTCTAGTCCTACCGCTATTTCATTTATTTCTGCTTCCATATTGGTATTATTTTATTGTACACACCACTTGATTACTAAACTGCAAACTGACTTTTTTATATCTATCAAGACTTTTATCTTTTAATGCTTTTTGATAAAATGCCTTAAAATTCCTGATCTTATTGTTTAAATTTTCTACTTTCCCAAAAACTACTCTAAAAGCATATATCCTTAGCTCCAACTCGTAATTTCCTTCTATGTTTCCATAAACACCTACTACATGTTTTTTTAAAAATTCATCTTCCTGAATTTTTTTTAACAAGGGAAAAACTTCAGACACCTCTCGTTCTGATACGTTATGCACAATTGGTACATGCGCCGAATAACTACTCGACAAAGGCATCATATTTCCTGTAATATCTACATAAAAAGGAGTAACCGCATTCACCCTGGCAATCGGAGTGCGTTGTTTGATTCTTGCTCTAAGTTCCCCATTTACAGTAAGATACACATCAGAATGCTCGATCATTTTATGTGCATCGAGTTCTTGCTCTACAGTATTCAAAACTAAAATTTCTTTACCCACGTTCGTAACACGTTCCTGATTTTGTATTAACAATTTATTAACCGTCAATTCATTCACATAAGGATCCTGCTCTTCAATGAATTCTATGAGTACTTCATTAATCTTTCGTTGCTTATTACGTTTGCCTGTAAAAGCAAACAAAATCACTATCAAAATAAGCAAACTGCTATATTTCAGATATGTCAAAATTCTCTTCTTCATATCAATAATGCTTCTTTAATACTACCCACTTCTTCTCCTATATCTCCCGCACCAATAGTTAATACTACCTGGGCGTTACTTTGTAAGATTTCATCAATAAGTTCCTCTTTTGCTACTAGCTTTTTATCTTTGTTATCCACCATCTTCAATAACCAATCAGAAGTTATCCCCACTATGGGTAATTCTCTGGCAGGATAGATCTCTAAAAGCAACAATTGATCAAATTGACTAAGGCTCTCGGCAAAATCTGATGCAAAATCCCTGGTTCTGCTATACAAATGTGGTTGAAAAATTGCTAAGACCTTTTTTCCCGGATGCATTTCCCGTACCGCCTGATGTAATGCATTGATCTCTGTAGGGTGATGTGCATAATCGTCTACATACACCATCTCATTCGTTTTGATCTGATAGCTAAACCTGCGTTTTACACCTTTAAAAGAAAATAAAGCCTTTGCCAAAGAGTCGGTCGGGGAGCCGTAAAGCATCGCTATAGCAAAGGCTGTAATGGCATTTAACAAGTTATGTCTACCTGGCAGGTTTAAATGCAAATCCCTAATGAGTTTGTGGGGGGTTTTTAAATCAAAAACGTATGTCCCATTATCTATTTTTATGTTCTGTGCACAATAATCTGAGTCATCTTCTATTCCATATGTGATTCCTGAAAGTGGCAATCCATTACACACCAAAAGGTGGTCTTTTGCACGGGATGAAAATTCGATAAATGATGCTTCTAATGCATTTGCTTTTTCATAAATATCCAGATGATCGGCATCCATTGAAGTAATGGCTATAATATTTGGGTACAACTGCAAAAATGATCGATCAAACTCATCGGCCTCGACCACGACGACTTCATTTCCTTCTAAAATGAGGTTAGAATTATAATTCTCGCTTATCCCGCCCAAAAAAGCCGTTACTTTGGCCCCGCTTTCTTTAAGCAAATATGCAAGAATCGCAGTAGTAGTTGTTTTACCGTGTGTTCCTGCAACAGCTAGTGTATATACATCTTTGGTAATGATCCCTAGTACTTCGGCTCTTTTTTTGATAGAAAACCCATTATTCTGTACATAAACCAGCTCTTTATGATCTTTTGGAATCGCGGGAGTATAGATAATTAAGGTCTCATCAATATTTAAAAATGCTTTGGGAATGCGGTGTACATCATCATCAAAATGAATTGAAATTCCTATTTCGCTTAAATCAGCAGTAATTGGGCTTGGTGTTTTATCATATCCTGCTACATTTTTACCAAGGAACTTAAAATATCGGGCAAGCGCACTCATACCGATACCGCCGATACCGATAAAATATATATTTTGTATGTTCTTTACACCTTTATTCATTTATGTTCCTGACTTCTTCGTGGCTTTATTTTTTAGTATTTTTTCAATCTCATCTGCTATATCTGAAGTAGCATCGGGTAATGCCAGCTTTTTTATTGCCTTCGAAAGTTGAATTTGCCTTTTTTTTGACGCTAGCAATTCTGAAATTGTATACTCAAACTTTGTATCCAGTTCACTTTCTTTGAGCATTACAGCACCATGTTGATTTACAACAGCTTTTGCATTTTTGGTCTGATGATCTTCGGCTACATTGGGTGAAGGGATAAACAACACCGGTTTGGCCACAATACATAATTCTGAAACCGAACTTGCCCCTGCTCTTGAAATAATGATATCGGCAGCGGCATATGCCAAATCCATTGTGTCCAGAAACTGATGTACCTGCACATCGTGATGATCGTTATATTGTTTATACTCCTCATGATACAATTTTCCGCATTGCCAGATTACCTGTACTTCTTTTTCTGCAAAAAAATTAAGTGCTGTTTCAATCAATTGATTGATTCTTCTGGCTCCCAGGCTTCCGCCAATTACCAACATTGTTTTCTTCTTTGGATCAAGGCCATATTTTGCAATTGCCTGATCTCTTTTCTCTTCAGTATTTAATAAATCCTGACGTACCGGGTTTCCGGTTTTTATAATTTTATCTTTTGGAAAAAACCGCTCCATACCATCATATGCAACACAGATTTTATCTGCTCCCTTTGCCAGCCATTTATTGGTAATACCGGGGAATGAATTTTGCTCCTGAATCACGGTTGGAATTTTTCTGCCACTTGCCATTTTTAATAACGGCCCGCTTGCAAAACCACCGGTTCCTATTACTACATCGGGATTAAATTTTTTGATAATCTTTCTGGATTTCCAGAGGCTACTTATTAATTTTATCGGAAATAAAAGATTATTCAATGTCAATTTTCTTTGAATACCACTAATCCATAATCCTATGATCTCATATCCTGCCTGAGGCACTTTTTGCATTTCCATACGGTCTTTGGCGCCTACAAACAAAAACGAGGCTTCGGGATACCTATTACCAAGTTCATTGGCAATAGCTATGGCAGGATAGATATGTCCTCCTGTTCCTCCTCCAGATAATATGACTCTTAGTTTTTTGTTCATAAAACTTCACTCAAAACCTCTAATGGGTTTTCTTCTTTTTCCCTGATTTGTTCTTCTTCTATAATGGCTTCTCTTTTACGACTTACACTTAACACAATCCCTATGGCAAGACATGTCATCCATATAGAAGTACCACCACTACTGATTAATGGCAGTGTTTGTCCGGTAACCGGAAATAGTTCTACCGCAACAGCCATATTGATCAATGCCTGAAAAACGATAGGAAGCCCTACGCCGATCACCAATAACTTGCCAAAAATATCTACACTTTTATGCGCTACAATCACTAACCTTAGCAACAATAATATATATAACAACATGAGAAAAACACCACCCACAAAACCCCATTCTTCGATAATAATGGCATAAATAAAATCTGATGATGATTGTGGCAAAAAGTTTCTTTGCACACTTTTACCCGGACCTGTGCCAATGACTCCTCCTCTTGCTATGGCTATTTTTGCTCGCTCTATCTGGTAGTCTTCCTGAGTTTCTTCATTATCTGCAAAATTCTCTATTCTGTTTACCCAGGTATCAACCCTATTTGGGAAAACACCGGGAAAAGCCTTGGCAAACAAAATGAAAAAGGTAAGGATCAACAAACCTGATCCCAAAATCACCATGATATATCTAAATGGATATCCTCCCAGGAATACCAGCATGATTACCATCGAAAATATAATCGCCGCTGTAGAAAAGTTTGCCGGTAAAATCAACATAAGTATCAAAAAAACCGGTAGCCAAAGCGGTAATAATGTTTCTTTGAAAGTAACTACCTCATCTTTAATCTTTGAAAGATACCTGGCTACATATGCCATCAACACTACAGCTGCCAGGGTCGAAGGTTGAAATCCGACGCCAACAAAAGGTAGTCGAATCCATCTGCTTGCATTGGTAACTGTGTCGGCTCCTCCTATAGTGGTGCTCTGAACCATCGTAATTAACAACAATATGAGTACTACCGGTATCATAATAATAGAAAGTCCTTTGAAATAATGATATGGTATTTTATGCACCCCATACATGATTAAAAAGCCCAAAACCAAATGTGTAAAGTGTTTTACCAAAAAGCCAAACGTATCGCCATCACCGCCATATAGGTATGCCAGATTACTACTAGCACTATATACCGGGAGAAATGAAAATAATGCCAACAAGGCAGCTACTGCCCAGATCATCTTATCCCCTTTTATATTTGCTAGTATCTTAGTCATTTTTAGTATTTGTTATACTGTATTTTTATGTTTTATTACAATCTTTATGCTCTGCACGGGTTTTTTGTCTTGTGCATCAAGTGTATTTGTCTTTCTATACGTTGTTCTCTTCGTTCTTTATTCTCTTTTTCAAGTATTTACAATTCTCTCACAGCCGCTTTAAATTGCCTGCCTCGGTCTTCATAACCTTTAAACAAGTCAAAACTCGAGCAAGCAGGAGACAACAATACATTCTCATTTCTCTCGGCTATTTTATATGCTATTTTAACAGCTTCACTCATAGATTGTGTTTCTACAATAATATCTACACAGTTACCAAATGCATTGATAATTTTTGAGTTATCCACCCCAAGACATATAATTGCTTTTACCTTTTCATTCACCAAAGAGTATAACTCGGTATAATCATTTCCTTTATCCACTCCTCCTACAATCCAGATGGTAGTCGATTTCATAGTATCCAATGCATAAAGAGCTGCGTTTACATTGGTTGCCTTAGAATCATTGATGTATTGTACATTATTTATTTTCAATACATATTCCAATCGGTGCTCTACCCCTTGAAAGTGCTCCAGAGACTTTCTTATGGTTGCTTTTCTGATTTTCAGCAGATGTGATACTGTGGCGGCAGCCATGGCATTTTTCACATTGTGATTTCCTTCTAAAGCTAAATTTTCTGTTGGCATGATGAATTTGTTGTTATCTATTGTTATTTTAATATTTCCTTCCTCTAAAAAAGCTCCGTTTTCTACCTTCCTTGTTAATGAAAAGGGCAGTAATCTTGAGCGAATGGGATTGCTTTCTAAATATTGGGTGATTACCTCATCATCTGCATCATAAATGAAATAGTCATTTGCAGTTTGATTCATTGTAATCCTGAATTTTGAGGCAATATAGTTTTCAAATTGATACTCGTATCGATCCAGATGGTCTGGTGTAATATTCGTTAGCACTGCAATGTGCGGAGCAAAATCTATGATTCCGTCTAACTGAAAGCTGCTTAGTTCTAACACATACAAAGGAGCATCCTTCCCGGCCACTTGCTTTGCAAAGCTGTCTCCAATATTACCTGCCATATTTACCTTCAACCCGCCTTGCCGAAGTATGTAATGTGTAAGCATGGTGGTCGTTGTTTTACCATTGCTACCGGTAATACCTACAATCTGAGCATTGGTATACTTTGCTGCAAATTCTATTTCAGACACCACGGGGATTTTTTTAGCCTTCAGTTTTACAACCAATGCTACTTTATCTGGAATTCCCGGGCTTTTCATTACAACATCTGCATTTAGAATTTTAGTTTCTGTATGCTGTTGCTCTTCCCATTCAATTTCAAAATTTCTAAGAACTTCTTTATAATGATCTGTTATGATTCCTTTATCTGAAACAAAGACTTCAAATCCTTCTTTTTTACCCAGAATTGCGGTCCCTACTCCACTTTCTCCTGCACCTAAAACGACTAAAAACCTCCTTGATCCCAAAAAAGGGAAAACTTTATTCTCAATATTTTTTTTATTGCTCATATATATAATCCATCCTAATTCTTTTCTCTCCGGGTTAGAGATGGGCTTTATCGTACCTTAAGTGTAATCACCGCTATAATTGCCAGAAAAATCCCGACGATCCAAAACCTTGCGACAATCTTACTTTCATGTATTCCTTTTTTCTGATAATGATGATGTAAAGGCGACATGAGAAATATTCTTTTTCCTTCTCCATATTTCTTTCTGGTATACTTAAACCAGCTTACCTGCATCATTACCGATACTATTTCTATAAAAAAGATTCCACATACGATTGGAATCAAAAACTCTTTACGAATAGCAATTGCAATAACTGCTATAATTCCTCCTATGGTTAAACTACCTGTATCTCCCATAAAAACCTGTGCAGGATAGGTATTGTACCACAAAAACCCTACTAATGCACCGGCAAATGCAGTAATATAGATGGTCATTTCGCCAGAATTGGGGATGTACATCACATTGAGGTAATCTGAAAAAATGATATTACCCGACACCCAGGCAAACAATGCTAATGTTAATACCATTATTGCTGATGAGCCTGCTGCCAATCCATCAATTCCATCGGTAAGGTTTGCTCCATTTGATACTGCCGTAACAATAAAAATTACAATAGGTATAAATATTAACCAGGCATATTTTGACAGTTCGGGACTTATCCATGTGATCAGGCTTGCATAATCAAATTCATTATTTTTAATGAATGGTAATGTCGTTTTTGTTGACTTTATTGCAGGTTTAAAATCTGAGTCGCCTTCAACTGTAACGGCTTGTTCGATATCTGAATTTGCCTTTTCTTGTCTAACCGTAATATCCTTGTGAAAGTACATGGTACAGCCTACAATAAGCCCTAGTCCTACCTGCCCGATTACTTTAAATTTTCCGGCCAGGCCTTCTTTGTCTTTCCGTTTGATTTTTAGATAGTCATCGGTAAAACCAATCACTCCCATCCATAAGGTGGTGACAATAAGCAGGATGACATATATATTATCGAGCTTGGCAAATAACAATACAGGAACCAACGTTGCCAGAATAATAATCACTCCTCCCATTGTTGGAGTCCCGGCTTTTTCGGCTTGACCATCTAACCCCAGCTCACGAATACTCTCTCCCATTTGTTTTTTTCTCAGAAAGCGTATGATACGTCTACCATAAATAGTAGAGATCAATAGTGATAGTATGATCGCCATTGCCGCTCTAAAAGTGATAAACTGAAACAGCGTTGCCCCGGGGAACTGGTATTCGCTTTCCAAATATTCAAATAGATAATATAGCATAGGTTACTACCTTTATTTCCTCTTAAAAGAGGGTATAAAAGGATTTTATTTATTTAGTTTTTTTAGTTCCTCTTTAACAATTTCAAAATCATTAAAATCAATTCGTTCTCCATTAATTTCCTGATAGGTTTCATGGCCTTTTCCTGCAATGAGAATAATATCATCCTTATCTGCTAACTGGCAGGCAGTTTTAATTGCTTGCTTTCGATCGGTAACAGACAATGTTTTTTTATAATCCTGTGGTTCTACACCTTTCTCGATATCTTCTATAATCTGATCGGGGTTTTCGGTTCTGGGATTATCACTGGTGAAAATTGCCTTATTACTCAATCTGGCGGCAATATTTCCCATCACAGGACGCTTCATTTTATCCCGATCTCCTCCACACCCTACTACCGTAATCAATGTTTCATTGTTTGTTCGGATATCATTTATGGTTTTTAATACATTTTTTAATGCATCGGGTGTATGCGCATAATCTACTATGGCAGTGATCTTCTCATCTGAAATCAAGTATTGAAACCTGCCACTTACGCTTTTCAGGTCACTCAACAATTGCAGCGTTTCTAAAGTTTCAAGTCCTAATAATTCTGCTGTACCAAAAATGGCCAGTAGGTTATATGCATTAAAGCTTCCTATTAGTTTTGTCCATACTTCATGATCATTCAACTTTAGTAATAATCCTTCGAGGCTGTTTTCTAAAATCTGACCTCTATAATCTGCATAGGATTTTAGAGCATAACTATATTGCTTTGCTTTGGTATTCTGAAGCATGAAAACTCCATTTTTATCATCTTTATTCACCAGAGCAAATGCCTTGGATGGCAATCCATCAAAGAATACTTTCTTCACATCACGATATTCTCTGAAAGTGTTGTGATAATCCAAATGGTCATGAGATAGATTGGTAAAGATCCCTCCTGTAAATTCGAGTCCTTCGGTACGTTTTTGATGAATTCCGTGAGAACTTACTTCCATAAAGCAATACTCGACTCCGGCCTTATTCATTTCCTTGAGGTAAAAATTAATTGTCAATGAATCTGGAGTGGTATGTGTTGCCTTATATTCTATTGCATCTACCAAAATCTTAACTGTAGACAACAATCCAACTTTAAAACCAGCTTTCTTAAAAAGCTGATATAATAATGTGGCTATGGTTGTTTTACCATTGGTTCCGGTTACTCCTACTAATTTCAGGTTTCCAGAAGGGCAATCGTAGTAATTAGACGCCATTATTGCCAATGCCGATTGTGTATCCTCAACAACTATATAAGTTACTCCATTCACCGTAATGTCGGGTATTTTTTCACAGATCACAGTGATAGCACCTCTATTGATTGCTTTTTCAATAAAATCATGACCATCGGCAACCAACCCCCTAATTGCCACAAACACATCATCCTGTTCAACTTTTCTAGAATCGAATTCAATCTTATTAATACTGGTTGTTGTAGTACCCACTACGGCATTAATAGCAACTTTATACAGGATATCTTTTAACTCTGTCACGATAATTCTAATCTTACAATTTGATTTGTTTGTACTTTGGTTCCGGGTTCTATAGATTGTTTCTCTACTGTTCCTGATCCTTTTAGTTCTACTTTAAGTCCCATATTCTCTAAAAGTGAAATCACATCCATAGCCGGCATTCCTTTTACATTGGGCATAATGGTCTTATATTTTTGAGCACTCTTATAGTATTTTTCGTAACTATTCACCACAGAATTACTTTCGACTACTGTATATGAAACTTCATCAATTACAGGTATATCATTGTATATTTTTGTTGCGATGGTTTTAAATACGGGTGCAGCAACCTCACTACCATAATATCCCATTTCTTTATTTGGCTTATGGATCACCACAATACAAGAATACATAGGTTGATCTGCAGGAAAATATCCGACAAAAGATGAGATATACTCCCGCTCTTTATCTTTTCCATAATTTTCCCAACAGGTACCTGTTTTACCGGCAATAAGAAAGTTGTCTGTATAGATATTATCTGCCGTCCCTCTCTTTACTACATTAACCATCATTTCTCGGGCGATTTTAGCGGTTTTCTTAGAGCATATCGTAGGATTTAAAATTTCTTTATCAAATCTTTCTCTGGTTTTATCCCAGGTTTTCACTTCTTTAATAAATCTAGGTTTTACCATTTCACCATCATTAGCTATTGCATTATAAAAAGCCAATGTTTGCAAAGGAGTAATTGCTACTCCATACCCATGTGCCATCCACGGCAGTGTGGTACCATACCAATCTTTGTCTCCCGGATAAGGAATCTTAGGCTTTCCTTCGCCTTTAATCGACAATCCGAGTGTTTCTCCTAACCCCATATTGATCAATCGGTCTACAAACTTTCTGGGGTTATCCTTATAATTTTCATTAATCATCTTAGCAAAAGCGGTATTCGAAGACAGTTCGAAAGCCTTTGCCGCAGATATTTTTCCATACCCACCCCATTTGGAATCCCTTACAATTCTATCATAGAATTTCACTCGTCCATTTTCGGTATCGACCATATAACTTGAATCAATAACCCTATCTTCTAAAGCCGCTACTATGGTCATTAACTTAAATGTAGATCCCGGCTCATGAGATTCGCCGACAGCATAGTTCAGTTTCTCATAGTATTTACCTGCTTTGGTACGGCCTAAATTGGAAATTGCTTTTATCTCTCCTGTTTTGGTTTCCATAACCACTGCAGTACCGTGTTCTGCTTCAAACCTTTCTAGCTGCCCCAAAAGTGCATGATGTGCAATATCCTGGATATTCACATCAATCGTCGAAACGACATCATATCCGTCCTGCGGTTCTACTTCATTGGCATCTCCAATAGGTTTCCATTGATTCTTTGCAATTTTCTGTTTCTTTCGTTTTCCTTCTTTTCCTCTTAAGAAGGGCCCATAAGCACCTTCCAATCCGACCCTGGTATAATATCCTTGTTCATCTCTTCTTTCATATCCGACAGTGCGTTCTGCAATTTTGCCAATAGGATGTTCTCTTACTGTGCGCTGTTCTACGATTAATCCACCACGATTAGCTCCAAGCTCAAACAAGGGAAACTTCTTAACCCGCATATACTGAGAATACCCCAAGTTTCTACGAACTAATAGATACCTGTTCTTATTTGCTCTTGCTGTTCTTATGATCTTATCATAATATGATGCTGGTTTTCCGAATTCTTTAGATAAGGCTTCACAAAGTGGTTTTACATACGCTCTGAAATCTTTATCGGTTACAGTAAGTGCATCAAATCTTATATCATACTTTGGAACCGATGTAGCCAGCAAATTCCCTTTACTGTCATATAGATTACCCCGATTTGCAGGTATGTCAAAGGTTTTAAAAACCCGTTCCTGAGCTTTTTTCCTGTACATGTCTCCCTCTACAAATTGTATGTTTACCAGCTTTATTAATACCGCAATAGCAAAAATGAACATACACGCTGCTATGAAATACAATCGGTTTAATATGTTTTTTTCCTTTATCGCCAAAACAGCTTACTTTTTTACAATTATTTTTCTCGGAGGCCTCTCTGGGCGTTTTAATCCTTTTTGCGTCATTTTTCTTATTATTGAAGACTCCATCTTCAGTCTCATCAGTTCAGTTTTTCCATCCACAAATTGCGTTCTTAACTCCCTCACTTCATTATTCAATCTGGCAATTTCATGTACTTTTCGCTCTGCATTATGAGAACTGGCAATCATTATTATTGCCAAAAAAGACAGAAACAACAACATCCTCCAGTTTTTCATAGCATCATCTGCTATGAGAAACTTCCCCTTTAATATGTCATAAATTGTCTGTTTCATAGCCCCAGAATCCCCAAAGGGAGACTTTTTACTCAGATATTTTTAAATTAAACATTTTTGTTCCTACTTATAAATACTCACAAATCAAGAAAACTGTTCTTGATTTAAATATTCTATCCTTTACATCCTTCCTAAGAATTATCGCTTTTGAGGGCTATTCTTTCTGCAATTCTAAGTTTGGCACTTCGTGCTCTATTATTTTCTTTAATCTCTTCTGCTGCTGGAACGATAAGACCTCCCACTTTTTTAAATGGTACTGATACATTACCATACATATCTTTCTCAGGCTCACCTTCAAACATTCCGTTTCGAATAAATCGTTTTACCAACCTGTCTTCTAAAGAATGATACGATATCAAACTTATCCTTCCTCCGGTATCTAAAAGATCTGTTGTTTGCACTAAAAATTCCTTAAGGGCTTCGATCTCCTGATTCACTTCAATTCTTATGGCTTGATATATCTGCGCCAATATTTTATATTCTTTATGTTTTGGTAAAAATGGTTTTAACACCTCTTTTAGCGCCACACTTGTTTTAATAGGGTTTGTTTTTCTGGCCCCTACTATTGCTCTGGCCAGTTTAGGTGCATTTCGCAACTCTCCATATTGCAAAAACATTGTTCTTAAATCTGACTCATCATATTCATTAATTACATGATATGCAGATAACCCATTATTTTGATTCATTCGCATATCTAAATCTGCCTCGAAACGAGTTGAAAACCCTCTTTCGGCCACATCAAACTGGTGTGAAGAAACCCCAAAATCCCCCAGAATCCCGTCTACTTTTTTCACTCCATGAAACCGAAGAAACCGCTTAATGAATCTGAAATTTTCATTAATCAGTACAAATCGATCATCATCAATCACATTGCCCAAAGCATCCTGATCCTGATCAAAACCATATAATTTTCCTTCGGAACCCAATCTACTAAGTATCTCTCTGGAATGACCACCACCACCAAATGTGACATCTACATAAACCCCGTCGGGCTTGATTGCCAAACCATCTACAGTTTCTTTAAGCAAAACCGGATTATGATATTCGGTCTGTTTCATCTGTTCATCTCTATTATTTTCTACTAACCAGACAGCATTTCCAATACTCATTTCGCCCCGATAGTTATCGGGAAGTTCCAACTTATTGATCATGGCTTATTTCATTATCAAAATCAAACCCCATTACTTCTTCAGCCAAATCTCCAAAATCAACAGCCATATCATCTATTGCTTTTTCATACTGACCCTTGTCCCAGATCTCAATAATATTAACAGCAGATGATAGCACCAGATCCTTGGTTATACCAGCAAAACTGACCAAATCCTTCGGTATCAAAAGGCGGCCGGCCGTATCTATTTCTACCATTTTTACCCCAGCAGTAAACCTTCTGATAAAATCATTATTCTTCTTTTTAAAGCGATTGAGCTTATTGATTTTTTGCATCAAAAGATTCCATTCTGCAATTGGATACAACTCCAAACAAGACTGAAATACAGCTCTTTTTAACACAAATCCATCTTGTAACACAGGTGAAAGTTGCTTCTTAAAAGCAACAGGCATCATTAGACGTCCCTTGGCGTCTGCCTTACATTCATATGTACCGATGAGATTTACCACTTTATCCCTTTAAACGTTTAATTAGTCAAATATATTGAAAAAATTACCACTTTTTACCACAATTTACCACATTGTTAATAAGTTATGCAATAAGAAGGGCGGATAAGTCTTATAGAAAATTTAACATTTTGTTTGTCGGAATAACGAGACAAGGCTTGTAAATTCTTGGTTTTGACTAGCTGAGGATAGAAATAAACAATTGCAAAAAAAAATATAAAAAATCATTCTGTAGTATTGATAAAAAATCATAAAACTAATTATGAAAATGCTATATTTGCTTTTAATTCTTGTAAGAAGTATTAATGAAGCACGAATTAAAAAAAGACGGAAAATTTAATTATCTAGATTCAGGAGAAGGCACACCGATTATCATTTTACACGGGTTGATGGGTGGATTAAGTAACTTTGAAGGTGTGAGTTCTTACTTTCCGGAACATGGATATAAAGTATTGATTCCTGAACTTCCTGTCTATACATTACCTTTATTAAAAACCAAGGTAAGCACATACGCCAAGTTTCTTAAAAATTTTATAGATCACTTAGGTTATGGTGATAAAGAGGTTATTCTACTAGGTAATTCGCTTGGTGGACATATCGCACTTCTATGCACCAAAATGTTTCCTGAAAAAGTAAAAGGTCTTGTGATAACCGGCAGCTCTGGGCTTTATGAAAGTGCTATGGGAGAAAGCTACCCCAAGCGCGGAGATTATGATTATATAAAAGCCAAGGCCGAAAATGTATTTTATGATCCTGCAATTGCTACCAAAGAAATAGTAGACGAGGTCTATGCAACCGTAAATGATCGTAACAAATTAATACGAACTCTGGCTATAGCCAAAAGTGCAATTCGCCATAATATGGCCAAGGATCTTCCCAATATGAAAACACCAACCTGTATTGTTTGGGGGAAAAATGATAATGTAACTCCTCCAGAGGTTGCCGATGACTTTAATCGTCTATTACCTGATTCTGATCTATATTGGATAGATAAATGTGGCCATGCTGCCATGATGGAGCATCCCGAAGAATTCAATCGATTATTGCATCACTGGTTACAAGAACGTAATTTCTAATCATACTACTACCATGAAGATTAGTAGCGCTGAATTTGTTATTAGTAACAGCGATGTTACCAAATGCCCGAAGGACAAATTACCTGAATACGCGTTTATCGGTAGATCAAATGTGGGTAAGTCTTCATTAATTAATATGCTCACCGGCAGGAAGAACCTAGCCAAAACATCGGGAAGACCCGGAAAAACACAGTTAATCAACCATTTTATCATTAATAAAACCTGGTTTTTGGTTGATTTGCCCGGTTACGGATATGCCAGAGTATCTAAATCTGCAAAAAAGGTGTTTCAGAAATTCATCACTGCTTATTTTTCCAAACGCACACAACTGGTTAGTGCATTTGTGCTGGTAGATTCTCGACATGAACCTCAAAAAATAGATCTGGAGTTTATGCAATGGCTGGGAGAAAACCAGATACCATTTTCTATCGTATTTACTAAAGCCGATAAGCTTTCAAAAAACAAATTGCCGGTTCAGATTGAAAATTACACCAAAGAAATGCTGAAATACTGGTCAGCAATGCCTAACTACTTTATTACTTCATCTTCTTCAGGATTGGGTAAAGAAGATGTTCTTAAGTATATAGCAGAAATTAATACACAACTAAAGGATTTTTAAGCGATTTTCTTTTCAAGAATTTTGATCAGCTCTTCTACCGAATGTAGTTTCGATAATGCTTCGACATCCAAAAATAACCTTGGTGCTTCTTTCTCTTTTTCTAAAATAACCGGAAACTTAAACGCTTCTTCTTTGAGACTATACTTCTTTAAAAATTCATCCTTATACATAAAGACAAAATCATAATCAGTATTTTCTCTGAACGCTTTCCAGGCTTTCTTTTCAGAAAAATTACCGTAAGTTAAACTGCAAAGATCACAGGAATATGAAGACGGACTTATAATCTTATGTGCTACATCAAGATATTTATTCCAAAAGTCTGATTTTGCGTTATACACAAAAATTAGTGGCTTCTTCAAAGCTTCCGTTTAGGCAATTAGTCCAAAAGATTACCAAAACATTGCAAAGAAGATGCTAAAATCAAACATAAACTCTGGATCTAACAGCAGGGTATACTCAAATAGATCCCGTTCTACAACAGGATAAGTTCATCTTACTATTTTAAATGCTTCACCTTTGGTGAATCTTCAAAATAGAGTTTCGCTTAACTATTGTTGTTTCAGCTCTAGTTTTTCGGCAAAATAGTCACAAAAATCCTTCATTGTTGCAGACATCTTATCATCCTGAGTAGCCCGATAAAAAGTATCGCTCATGGCAACCAATGTTTGATGAAAAAATATTTTCATCTCATCTACCGGCATATCTTTGGTCCATAAATCGATACGCAGACTTTCTTTGTTTTTACTATCCCAAACAGACAATAATAATGCTTTGGTTTCTTCATTCTCTACACCTCCGTCTTTGGCTGTCCACTTTAATTGTTCCGGAATACGGTTTTCGTCCAGTTCTATATCAATTTTGATTTCTGATTTATGCTCAATTGCCATTATCGTGCGGGTTTATATTTTGATGTATTAAAAATCGTTTCGGCGTCTGCCAATAATAATTGCCGCAAAGATACACTGTTATTTTTCATATACGAAGCCACAATCCTCCATCCTATAAATTGACCTACCCTATCTGGTGCTTCTTTATCTATTTCTTCCAGATAAAACTTGGAAAAAGGTGCAGGATACAGAAATCTTGGCATCAAATCACTATCGGTACTATACAATAACTGCCGATCGACAAAGTACCTCCAGATTTCTTCTTCATTTTCTTCAATCCAGATGTATTGCTCTTCAGTATATCCCATTTTTTGTGCATTACTAAAATCTGGCAAAAACAAATCCTTTAAATACAACTCTTTTCCAAAAAACACCAGATTACCCAAAAACGTTCGCTCTCGTATTGGACCCACCAAATTTTTGGCATACATGGCAGCCGCATCGGGTATTATTTGATCTCTTTCAAAATTCTGCTTTAAATATTTCTGAATTCCTTCATAGAAATGATGATCTTCTCCCAAATAGGTATCCAAAGAGATGATAAGCAACCCTTTTGAAAGTACTACTTTATTACGATAATCTACATCAGATGTAATTGCCACTACCCTGGGATCTTTAATTTCGGGAAAGTAGTATTTGATATGCTGAAATAATATGCGAAGCTGCTCTTCTTCCTCAGAAATATCAGAAAAAGCATTTCCTACTTCTTGATTTATTTCTAACTGAAGGGTATCTTTGGATTTATTAATCCAGATACTATCGGCATATTTTTCTGAAAACAGGAACGGATAATCTTCTTTTAGAGCAGGTAATTTTTGGGGGGTTAATTCGGCAAATAAACGATCAAAACGTTCAATTTCTATCTCAACAGGGATTTTGGCAATGTCTTTTTCGACTTTGCTTTCACCTGTGCAAGAAAATATTACGCAAAAAACAATGACGTATTTTAAAAATTTAGCACTATTCATCATCAAATTACAATATCTCTTTAAATAATTTCTATTACTCCAGAACGCCATCTTTTTTTATTAATTTTATGTTCGCAAAGATACAGACGAATTATGAATTCTGAATTATGAATTATGAATTATGAATTATGAATTATGAATTCTGAATTCTGAATTCTGAATTATGAATTCTGAATTCTGAATTCTGAATTCTGAATTCTGAATTATGAATTATGAATTATGAATTATGAATTATGAATTCTGAATTATGAATTAGAGGGTACCCTTTAGATTAAATAGCAATTAATAATTAAAATTATAAAGCATGCGAACAGAAAAAGTAATTGACCACATTGTACATTGGCTAAAAGAATATGCAATTCAGGCTAAAATGAGCGGTTTTGTAGTAGGTGTAAGTGGTGGAATTGATAGTGCAGTTACTTCTTCATTGTGTGCCAGGACCGGGTTGCAGACGCTGTGCGTAAAAATGCCTATTCATCAGGCTCAAAGCCAGGTAACCAGAGCGCAGGAACACATTGCTCAATTAAAAAAACGATTTCCTAATGTATCAGATACCAAAGTTGATCTTACTCCTGTTTTTGAAGCATTTAAAACTACAGCTCCCAAAAGTGATTCACAAGCCAAACTTGATCTGGCCCTAGCCAATACAAGAGCTCGCTTAAGAATGACCACATTATATTATTTGGCAGGAATTCATGGGTATCTTGTTGCGGGAACCGGAAATAAAGTCGAAGATTTTGGAGTTGGTTTCTATACCAAATATGGTGATGGCGGGGTCGATGTAAGTCCGATAGCAGATCTACTCAAAAGCCAGGTATATGCTTTAGGAAAAGCTATCGAGGTGCCTAATTCGATATTGGTTGCTGCACCAACCGACGGATTATTTGGTGATAGCCGAAGTGATGAAGATCAAATCGGAGCAAGTTATGACGAACTGGAATGGGCAATGAAAATGAAGGATAAAGGAAAAAATATCGACGATTTTGAAGGAAGACAACAGGAAGTGTTTAAGATTTTTAATCATCTAAATACGGTAAACCAGCATAAAATGAACCCCATACCGGTATGTGAAATCCCCGTTGATCTGTTATAATCAACACTTTGTCGATAAATTCATAAAAAAAAGTTTACGAGGGCTAGTTCTTAGTAATTTTGCACAAAGATTTAAAATTACCCCTAGCCTAAAGAATGTTAAAATCATTAAATTAAACTAACATTAACAATCGTAAATAAGAATGACAACCGTATTAATAGCTGATCATCATCCAATTACTAGGAAGGGGATCGTTTCTTTATTTCGCAACTCTGAAGATTTTGAAATTGTTGGGAAAGTAAGTAACGGAAACGAGATGTATGATATATTGAAAACAAATACTCCTGATATACTCATTATGGAGCTGGACTTACCTCAAATCAATGGAATTATGGCCCTAAGGACCATTAAAAAAGAATTTTCGGGAATAAAAGTAGTCATTTTCAGCTCACATCCTGAAGAAATGTATGCCTTAAGTGCCATTAAAGCAGGTGCATCGGCTTATTTATCCAAAACTGTGGCTACCAAAACACTAAAAAAAGCAATCGAGCGGGTGGCAAGAGGTGGAATCTATCTAAATGATAATCTAACCCAGCAACTAGCAAATGGGAGTGCCAGTGAAAATAACATGGTCATAAAATACAAAAAACTATCATCTAGAGAAATAGAGGTCCTTAACCTTCTGTCATCTGGTAAACGAAACAAAGATATCGCAACTACCTTATCTATTAATGAAAAAACAGTAAGCACTTATAAAACACGCCTGCTAAAAAAATTAAAAGTAGATAATCTTGCCGATCTGATCCATCAGTCCAGGTTATTACACATAAGTTAAACTACCCGGTTCAGTTTTTCAGATAATATTCTTTTTAAGGAGAGATAATCTATGATATCCTGCATGATATCCTGACTATCTTCGGTATCTTGTGCTTTTACTTCTTGTGAGAGTTCTTCTACTTTTTGGGCGATCAAATATCTGCGCAAGTTGAGTATAATATCACTTACATACCGGGCGACTGTATACTCTTTTTGTTTTACATGAATTTCTTTTTCATCCCATCTGTGTAATATATATCGTTCTTCACTCATCATAATAGCAGTGATTTCTGAAGCTATTTCGGGAGCAACATGATTGATAAAGTTTTCGATCCTAAAATCATCTTCCTGATTTAATTGCTCAATCAATGTTGCATAGATTCCTTTAAAGCTTTCGTGGGCAAATTCTATTTCATCATCCTGAAGATCCAGATATACTTTTTCAAACACTTTGGCGGTATGCACCTCGGGCTCAAGAACAAGTTCTCCTTCTTCATTTTCTTTTAGAATAAGGTCTTCAAACTCTTCCTCCCGGTTTCCATAGAGCAACAGGATTTCTATAATCTTACGTTCTAATTCATATTGTTCATTTACCCTGGGAGTCTTTTGAGCATCTGTTTTTACGATTTCCAGCGGTTTTTGCTGTTGTTTTTGTTGGGTACGCTGGTCTTTAATATTTGCATTGCGTATCTGTGCCAGGGTATTAAATAAGACATCTTCAGAAATATCCATAATTCGGGAGCATTCCTGTACATAGATCTCCCGTTTGATTATATCGGGGATTTTTGAGATACTGGTGACCATATCCCTCACTAACTCTGCCTTCTTTATAGGATCGTTTTTAGATTCCTGTTGAAGTAATGATGCTTTAAAACTAATAAAATCCTGAACATTTTCTTCGAGATACAGCGTTAGCTCTTCCAGGGTGTTTTGTTTGGCAAAGCTATCGGGGTCTTCCCCTTCGGGGAAACTGCATACTTTTACATTCATCCCTTGTTCCAGGATCAGGTCTATCCCTCTTAAAGACGCCCGCATACCCGCGGCATCACTATCAAAGAGCACCGTAATATTCTTGGTAAGCCTGTTGATTAAACGTATCTGATCTGATGTCAGAGCTGTTCCTGAAGAGGAAACCACATTATGTATTCCTGTTTGATGAAACTGGATCACATCTGTATATCCTTCTACCAAATAGCAATTATCTTCTTTGGCAATAGATTGCTTTGCATGATAAATCCCATAGAGTACCTTACTCTTATGATAAATATCACTTTCGGGCGAATTGAGGTATTTGGCCGCCTTTTTTTCATTGGTTAAGATCCTGCCACCAAAACCCAGCACCCTACCCGACATAGATTGGATGGGAAACATCACTCTGCCTTTGAAACGATCAAACTGTTTTTCTTCACCTGACTGCCCGGCAGGTTCTTTTATGATGGTAAGACCGGTTTTCTCAAGATACGATAATTGATATCCTTTTTTGATAGCTTTGGCTGTAAAGGCATCCCAGGAATCGGGAGAGTACCCTAATCCAAACTTTTTTATGGTTTCTTCGGTAAATCCCCGTTCTTTAAAATAGGTGAGCCCTATGGCTTTACCCTGTTCTGTTTTAAGTAATGAATTCTGAAAAAAAGTACTAGCAAACTCACTTACCAGATACATACTTTCTTTCTCATCGGCTTGCTGCTTTTGTTCATCGGTTTGCTCGGTTTCCTGAACTTCTATATTGTATTTTTTAGCCAGGTATTTTATGGCTTCGGGATAAGTGAAATGCTCATGCTCCATCAGAAAAGCAACTACATTACCTCCTTTTCCGCTTGAAAAATCTTTCCAGATCTGTTTTACCGGAGAAACCATAAAAGAAGGTGTCTTCTCATCACTAAACGGGCTCAATCCTTTGAAGTTACTACCCGCTTTTTTTAACTGAACAAAATCACCAATCACTTCTTCAAGTCGAGCAGCATCAAATACAGCATCTATGGTAGTTTTATGGATCATTTTTGGTTACGGGTTACGGGCTACAGGTTATGAATATTCTCACATCCAATAATTGTATCCCGAAACAAAAATAGCATAATCTACCATATCAAGCTAAACAATAAACTCTAAAACCTTCGAAGTTTGTATCTGAAGATTTTTTATTCCTATTTTCTATCTGAACTTATTTATTACATGGGAATGAGGGTTATATCCCAGCAAAAGTTAGTTTCCATAATTTACCCTCCCCAAACTGCCTGGCAAGCCATTCAGACCCGATAAACTTTTCAAAGGAAGGGCTTTCTATACGAAAACAAGTCCTTTCTCCTTGAGAGAGAGCCTGCCTTTGCCGTCCAGGCAGGGATTTAGGAGAGAGGGTTTATACTTCTGCCATCTCTTGAAACATAACCCGAATGAGGGGCAGAAGGTTTTAAATTGGTATGTATTCTGAAAATGTTTTTGGGAGGTTCAATAATTTTACAACGATCGTAGTCAAACCAATACAATTGAGTGATTGCCATAGCACACAATTCATTTTTGACATTAAAGAAACGACTTCTAACATTTATTTTTTGCTTGTTATCGGTAACATCGGGGAACTCTAAGTTCAAAAAAAAGTGTTGCATAAACATCAGGTGTTTTATATAGATGAGTTCTTCGTCACATTTCTGTAAACCAATTTTTAAAGCATTCAATTTGTGTTTTGAATATCCTTTTTCAAATAAAAAGGCAGCTAGTATGGATGATGTATATGAATGATATGCAAAATCCTGCATGACCATAAAATCATTTACATCTTCTCCTTTTACTTTATATGTTCTTCTAAACATATTCTATTTGTTTATTAAGAAGTGATGTAAATTTTTTCGCTTCAATTCTACCCATACTGCCAGGCAGGCTGGTAGTAGACAGGCAAAAAAGTTTACATCACTTCTAATTAATAATCTGACTTTTCTATTTCTTTACGTTTTTTTTCTTTACGTTTTCCAAATTGAAATGCTCTTGAAATATTAAACCCTAAGTGCACATCACCTTCAAAAAAATCATCGGTAGACTCTGTAATAAAACTTTTTTCTATCATGGTGATCGAGTTGGACAAGATGATCTGAAATACATGACCACCGGTTTCTATATCAATACCAAAAGCCAGTGAATTTGTGGTATCAATAGATTCTAATGGGTTTACAGTATAGTAGTATTCCCCATTGATCGAGATCCTTTTACTTAACTTTATCCTACCACCAAACCCAACCGCAAAAATATCATTTGGGTCTTCTTCAATTTTTACAGAATTTCTATGTATGTATGTGGGTGTGATTTGTAATGAAAACCCTGGGCTAAATTTTCTGGCAATTAATACTTGCGAAGTATAAAAAAGGCGTTCGCTGGTGCTGGGTTCATTACCGGGTTCAAAATCGTCTATAGATTTATAGGCAACACTTCCAAAAAGAGAAACTGCAAAAGGGAATGATTTTTTACCAGAACTTTGTTTGATCACTTTGTATTTAAAGAAACCATCATAGGTTTTCTCAAAACTACTTCTGCCAACCCCCAGCATGATGTTGTCATTTAGCCCGTACTCGAAAGCAAAACGTATATTTGATTGATCTAACCCATACAGTTCGTCTGCTCCCAGATTTACTCTGCCAAAACGGTGGGATATTACAAACTCCAACGTTCCTTTCTTTCGATTTTCTATCGAATGGCCATTAAGTATTCGGGTTCCTTTAAAGGTTGAAGAAACATAATTTTTGGTTTGTGGGGTTTCATCATCCAAAATATCAAAAAGATCCTGGGCCCATGCTTGTGTGCCAATAGCAAATACAACAATTATAAATACAAAATTTTTCATTCGTTTTAAAATTTTTTAATTGTTTATAAATTAAATTATTATAAAAATTTAACGCTCTAGTTTAAAATAGCGTTGTTAATGTATTGAGATGTCCCATCCCCAACCCTTCCCAAAGGGAAGGGAGCTCGAAGCCCTTCCCTTTGGGAAGGATTTAGGATGGGATGAGTCACTGTAAATCAGCAATATGTATAATTAAAAAATATCATAGCTATTTTAAACTAGAGCGAAATTTAAGAACGAATGGAAGCACTTCACTTCGTTTCGTTCTCACATTAAAAATGTAAACATTCCCTTTTGTGAAGTAATTGTTTACATTTCTTAATGCTCGTTTCATGTTACTTTTTATATGGTTGATGGTCTAATTTAAAAGTTACTTCTATTGTCTCGGCAATATTATTCATTACTACCGACGGGATTTTGATGTCATAATCTGCGACTTTAACAGGAAAACTTCCTTTAAGAGATATGCTTTCTTCAGTTTTACTGATTTTGGCTTGTGTTTTCATTTTTTTGGTCACCCCATGAATGGTTAGATCACCTTGTACAGTCACCATCTGTTCATTTTGGTCCAGCGCACCGAAATTCAGAATTTGCCCTTTAAAAGTGGCTTTCGGATATTTATCGGACTCTATATAGTTTTCATTAAAATGCTCCTGCATTAGTGATTTTTCGAACAAAAACGATTTCATGAGTATGGCAATCGCAATCGTTCCTGTTGATGTCTCTATAATACTTAGTACCTGATTATTATCGGCTTTTATATCTTCAACAGGCGAGCTTGAAAAAAACGAAGTATATCCTTGTTTGGTCAAAAATTTTTCTTGTCCGTGCGAAAGCATAGCGCACAAGAAACAACATAGTACTATTGGTAGTGATTTCATCTGTATGTATGTATTGTTTACCGATGGTAAGACCTGTCTGCCATCGTATTGATTATTATTAAAATTCTTAAATGATGTTTATACCATTTCATCTGTGCTATGAATACATGATATCAATTCACAATGACGCATTTTATAAGTATTACATCCATGAGATATCCTGTACAGATACCTTTGATGACAACATTTTGCCCTTTTTTCAAAGCACTCATCTTTTTGTTTTCTTCTGGAGATAGATGACACATAACACTTCCGGTTGCACTTTCGCCACTCAGAGTGACTATTCCGTTACCATTGGCTGTATTCAATGCTGATATGATGCCTGTAACCTGAATGATTTGCTCTAAATATTTTGAATTAGCCCGAATTTCATCATTTTCAAATTCTTCCAATAGGGTATTGGAAGCCAGTGATACATTGGGCGAAGATTCAGAAACATTTGTATGTGGCTTATTGTATATGGCTGCGTTTATAAAAACAACCACCAAAGCAATGACTAGCATAGAAATGATTATTGTTATTCTTCCTTTTTTGGTCATAGGATTTTTTGGTTTAATTATTTAGTGCTCCATTTTCTATCCAACAGCGAATCAATTCTATTTCATCGCTGGTTAATGAGCCCCCTAATGGCATCCTTCTGCTTACAACTTGCGTTTTCACACGTGCGGCATTGTTGCTTATTCCTTCATACGTTCTTAAATCTGGAGCCTGATTACCACCATGGCAACTAATACAGTTGGTATCAATAATGGGCTTAATACTGGCAATAAAAGAAATATCGGGATCACACGGCTCGTTTCCACCTATACCAGATTCTTCCTCCACATTATTTTCGCAGGAAAAAAATACAGTACTTAACACTACAAGTATGAGTGCATTTTTAATTTTTGAGATCGTTTTCATTATTTTTTGGATTTAGGTATAAAGGGGAAGAAAAGAAACAAACAACTTCCTTCCCCTTAAAATCAACTAACTACTTAAGGGCATCTCTAAAAACTACTTTTTATTACTAATGGCTGCAAAAACCAATACCTGCGTTGTCGGTAAAAACCTTTCCTCAATGTAGCTATTGCTACACCTATTTTACCCTACGCCTTGATCTTGATTTTTCGCTCATTCTCATCACAAAACCGTTTTTAGAGGTGCCCACACATATGAAATCTACATTCGATCAATTCAAAAAGATCGCAAAACATCTTGATTTTCAGTATTTTTTGTTTTAATGGCTAATTAAAATAAGGTCTAGTTCTCGGGTGCCGCCGGGGTATCGGTATTAGCAATTGGCCAAACACCTGGTGCAGGAAAATTAATCCCAAAATTGTCTCCTCTGGCAACGTCCTGACCGAAGTAGTACAAAGGCCATCCTTTGTATGTTAACTGTGATCTGCCAAATACATCTATGGTTCCAAAATCACTTGCGTCAAGAATACTGGGTAGCTTATCAATGTCTATATGAAAGATGGGCCACACCGCATCATTAGAGAAATCGTCTTTGGTAAAGTTGTTAACGTTCTTTTTGTCATTTATAAATGTATAGAGCGTTCTTCCTGTTGTACCATTGGTGATATAAAAAGTAAGTTCATCGCCGGGAGTGTAGTCACTTTTAAAGTTTATCTCGTTTCCATCTGCATCCTTACCCACCAATTGAGCTTCGACATACATCAAAGAGTAATCTGGTTTTGCGATGTACCAATTATTGCCAACCTTATCGCCATTGGTATCTCCGGCGGCATTGTCACTGGCAAAATAGTATAAAGGCCATCCTTTATAAGTGGTTTGTTTATCACCATCACTTCTGGTAATTTCGCCAAAATCTGAAGCTTCCAGGCCTTGATCCAGCGTTAAATTATCTGCGTGAAATATAGGCCAGGCAGCCTTACAGCCATCAACACAAACAGACGTACCTTTGGAATCTCTCGAAAAGAAATATAAAGACATCCCTTTGTCATCTGTAAGAATGCTTCCAAATGTTGCATTGGTTGCTAATTGTACGGTATTTTCTTCCGGTTCTGGATTAGGTTGCGGGTCTGAATCATCACTGCTACAACTATAGAGTATAGCAATTGAAACGAATAATAAGAAAATTGAGTTTTTCATTTTTAAGATTTTTTATGATTTATGAAGCAAAGTACCGTCAATAAGGGGCTATGAATCAAATTAATATGTGTGAGAGGGAAAAAAAGGCTTTAAAAAGGAAAAAACAGGATTGAGCTGAATGTGCTATTTGTTAATCTGGAAGGTATCTGTGTTAATTGTAAAAAATACAAGATAATTGAATTTCTAAAATATCGGGTGGACGTTCTGATAGCTATCGGAATTGATTCTTTACCAGACAACAATGATTTAATAGCACTTAAGATGAGTCGTTTTAAATATTTAACCACTGTCTAAACTCTGCTGCTTTATTTTTGCTGATGATGATTTCTACATTGGCATCCTGCACCAGGATTTTAAGTTGGCTGTTCCCGTATTTTATGATTTTTTGAATAGAAGCAATACTTATGATAAATTGTCGGTTTGCTCTAAAAAACAAAGAGGAATCCAAGCTCATAAAGATATCATCAAGACTAACATTACTGGTAGATTTTTTTCTGTCAAAACAAATCACATAGGTTATAGTATTTTCTGTGTAGATGTAAGCGATCTCATTGATCGAGATAGGGATTAACTCATTTCTAATGTAGGTAAGAATTCTCTTTTTACCCGAATCTGCAGCTATCTCTGATTGCTCGTTATTTGTGTTTTCGACTACTTTTTGCTGGTATGCTACAAGATCTGTATTTAATTTTGAAAGATTAATCAATTCACTTTCTAAGTTGATGTTTTTTAATTCCAGTTGTTTTTCATAATAGCTTCCGATAATGCGCACCGCAATAAAAGAGGACAAAATAATTAATACACCCATTAAGATAAATATGGTATAAAAACTTGTTTTCAGTTTTTGGGTCTGTGTAGCTATCTCATTCAAATTGGTATGGGCTGCAACTATCAAATCAGAGTCTTTTACCGGTGATATATATACAATTTCTGACTCAATATCAATACTATCATTTTCTTTCTCTTTTTTTCGATTCATTAATAAATCATATAGCTTATCTGCACTATTTTCTTCATTCAAAGAGTTTAACAGAGATTGATTAGAGTTTACCTTTTGACCCACCTTGGTAATATCGGGATTGCACACTTCTTTTCCAGACCAATCAAACACACATATAAAGGAAGCTTCGTTATGTGTATTTTCAATTGTATTTTGAACATTTTCTATGACCGTTTGCCTGATGATACCTCCTGCGAGTTGATAACTGATAAGTTTTGCTATTTCATTCGCTTCACGTTTGCTGGATTCTAATTGTACTTCGATTAATTGATTTGCACTCACCTTGATAAAATATTTCACACCAAGAGAAGCGATAATCAAAAAGATAACCGATATAGAAATAAAAGTTAAAAAATATAATCTATCTTTTCTCATTGAGTTGGTAAAATAAATCTATTGTTATTGCTAAACGCTCAAAGTGGATAATAAGTACGATCTGGAAAGCGAAAATAACATATTTTTTCTCCTGTTTTTTTAAATCTGGAAATAATTACAACCCGTTTCAATAGATTTTTTTCCTTTTTAACGCTGCTTTTTCATCTTAACCAACATTTTATATAACAGATTGTGCCATTCACCGTTTATTTGTTTCAAAAATAGTAACCAAAAAAACAAATCACATGAAAAGTCTAAATGAGTTCATTGTTTAAATTAAATTTTATAAATTCAAAAATGAAGTATTGCTTGATTAGTATATTGCTTCCAGATTACATATGAATACCAAAAATAAAATCGTACTCTTACTTTCTATCCTGCTGCTGGTTGCAGGGCTTTACATGTATTATGGAATTTACAATCGTTCATATAAAAACATTGAAACCATTTCTGCAGAGGTAAAAATTAGTTCTACAGAGCTGGTATCATCATTTATGATGAATGAAAAATTTGCAAATTCTATATACAGGGGTAAAATTATAGAGGTAGATGGTGTGCTAAAAGAAGTAACTTTTTTAAACAATCGAAATACAGTATTATTGTATAGCGATAACAAGTATTCTAGTGTACTATGTGATATGCAAGCCAACCAGATTGAAGAAGTTAAAAAATTAAAGAAAGGTCAAAAAGTAAAGATTAAAGGAGTTTGTAAAGGATTCCTTAAAGATGCTATACTATTACATTGTATGCTGACTAACACACAAATCGATGAATAAAATTATTGTTCTGTTATTTCTTTTGACAAATTTTGCTGATTTTGATGTAAAATCAGACCAATTTATAACACGCCAGGGGCAGGTTTCTTTTTTCTCTTATACCTCGGTAGAGAATATAGAAGCAAAAAACAACCAGGTGTTGAGTATTATAGATCTGTCAAAAAATGAAATTGCCGTAAGTATGCTCATGAATGCCTTTATCTTTAAAAAGTCATTAATGCACGAGCATTTTAATGAAAGTTATATTGAGTCTGATCTATACCCCAAAGCTACTTTTGAAGGTCGTATCGTAGATTTTGACCCCCTGGCCACAGGTGCGCAGACCAAAATGATCCAAGGTGCCTTAACTATACATGGTATTACTAAAGAAATTGAAATTAAAACGACCATTCAAGATATGAATGGTTCGTATCTGTTGACTGGTGATTTTGAAGTTGCTGTTAAAGATTTTGATATCAAAATTCCACCTATCTTAGCTCCTAATATTGCTAAAATTATATCGATAACCTTTAGATTTGAATATCGGCCTTATGAAAAATAACACACATTTTTTGGTATACTTTTTTACAATGATAGGATTCTGTATGTCTATCAATGCCCAGAATTTATTGGATACGCTGGAAAAAGAATACCCTGATATTCCTCAATATGAAATAGCGACCTTTAAGGCTACTCGTATTTCGATAGGACACTCTATAGAAAATCGCAAAAAAGGAGTATTAGAAGTAGTAGCCATGAATAGATTTTGGAATATCCCAAATTATAGAGGTCAAAGTTTTGTCGCAGATAAGCTAAGTGCCAGAATTGCATTAGAATACGGGATCTCAGACCGATTAACATTTGGAGCTGGAGGAAGCACTCTGGATGGGATTTTTGATGGATTTCTAAAGTATAAACTCATACGCCAACGCAGTGATGGTAAAGGCTCACCCCTAAGCGTCACGCTATTTCAAAATGGGTCGTACCGCAGTAAAAAACGCAACCGGCCATTTTTTATGGATGTAAATCGATTTGATGACTTTAGCGATAAGCTGGCCTTTACCAGTCAGCTATTGGTAGCTCGTAAATTCACGCCACAGTTCTCTATGCAAATTTCACCAACCTATATTCACAGGAGTTCGTCTGCCTTTGAAGAAGACCCCAATAATCAATTTGCAATTGGTGCCGGGGCACGCTATAAATTAGGAGGTCATGTATCTATCGTTTCAGAATATTATTATGTAATTAATCCATTGAAGTCTGTTGACACCTACGATGCGTTCTCATTAGGAGTGAACTGGGAGCTAAGCGATGTCATGCTACAATTTCAGCTAACCAATACCCGGGGTATGGTAGAAGATGCTTTTATCACGCAAACCCCTAATAATTTTAATTTTAAAGATGGAAATCTTGTCTTTGGGTTTAATGCTATTTTTGTATTGCATCTCCATCAAAAACAAAAATAGTGAGGTCTTTTTATATGGAACTCATTTGAACTTTTTGTTTTTAAGCGAACCTGTCTAAATGGTATGCCAGCCAGCCTGTTGCAGTTACGGTAGAAATTTAAGATTTTGCGCCCTAATTTTGACTTTTAAGGTATAATAACACAAAAGACCCTGAAGGTTTGCCTTTCAGGGTCTTATAATTATTGTTCTAGTACGTTGTGGTGCAACGCACAACCGAGTTTTACTGTTTTATAAAACTTCTTGTAACGATAACCTCTTCTGCTATAATTCTTACAAAATATGTTCCTACAGGAAAATTACTCACATCTATCTTACTCATATCCATCTTTTTATTAGTTCCCTGATTACTAACACTATGAACCCGTTGACCATACATTGAGAAAATCTCAAGGTTTTGGATAGGTGTTTTATCTACAGATATATTCAAAATACTACTAACCGGATTTGGGGATAGTATAAATCGTTTATCATTTCCTGTAGCATCGGTTAATTCATAAGTATCTAGTCTTAAACTTGTTCCCTGAACACAGAATTCTGTAGCATCAGAACTAGTAAATTCTCCACCAGATGCAATAGTTCCTGCACTACTAGACAGTGTATAGGACCCATTACCAAATCCACAGCAAATACCGTCTCCAAAAGAGTCAGAAATTGTAAATGTGTAGCTACCCGAAGCTAAGCCGCTGATAGTTTCATTAACTGTAGAACCGTCTGGGTTTGCAGTAGAATAACTTTCTGAAGCCACTACAGTTCCTCCAGAATTTGTTAATGTCCAGGAAGTTTCTTGCGGATAATTATCAAAAGTAATACTTAACGTTAAATCTCCTGTTGCACAATTTCCTCCAGGGCCAGAATCTGTAGTAAGTGATATTGCATCTATTGCTGCATCGGCTTGCCAGGTACCTCCAGTAACACGATTAAATCGTAGCTGTAATCCAGCCCCTACGTATGCTGCCAAATCTATAGTAGCTGTTTGCCAGGAATTCCCCTGGTTTCCGCTTCTGGTCCAAATACTGGTCCAGGTAACCCCTTCGTCATTACTCGCTTCAACATCTAATGTTCCAAAATTATTTGAACCAAACATGTGATATCTAAAAGAGAATACAGCAGAAGTAGCTCCATTAAGGTCAAAACAAGGAGAATTAAGAATCGCTCGTTTATTTGGGAATCCTGTACCATTTCCTGAAGCTTCAACATAAATATAGGTTGATCCATCATCGGCACTAGAAGGTCCCGTATTATTAGACGGCGTGCCATTAGAATCCCGTGTCCAATCAAGATCATCTCCCGCTTGTTGAGTCCAATCTCCAAAACCAGTTTCGAAGCTTTCGTTATAAGGAACTGCCACACCGTTTATACATCCGGTAGCTTCTGTTGTGGTTATGCTAAGAGGACTACTCGTCGCTGATTCATTTCCGGCAGCATCTTTTGCCACTACTGTAAACTCGTATATGGTTTGCGCAGTTAAACCTGTAATTACTGCAGTGGTTTCAGCAACTGTTGCTACAACAACTCCATCTTGTAAAACATCATACTCTGTAACTCCAACATTATCTGTAGAAGCATCCCAGCCTATCGTAACTTGATTAGAAGCAACATTTAATTCGACCAGATTAGCAGGAACCGATGGTGCCTGAGTATCTGGAGCCAGCGTAGTTACGGCTAAGGTAGCACTAGCTACTGATTCGTTTCCTGCAGCATCTTTTGCTATTACAAAGAAATCATAGGATGTGCTGGCAGTTAACCCAGACACATCGATAGTAGCGCCTGCAACAGTTCCTATTACGGCCCCATCCTGATATACATCATAACCTGCTACTCCTATATTGTCTGTAGATACATCCCAGCTAAGTGTTGCAGAAGACTCAGTAATTGCAGAAGCTGTTAAATTAGTCGGTGTAGAAGGTGCCTCGGTATCAGGAATATCTGGTGCTATTTTAAAGGCTACTACGTGATTTTTCCTAGTATTACTAGCACCTCTCATATACTCACCAATATGCCAGAAGGTCATATCATCTAATGGATCAATAGTCATTTGAGAATAATCCCCATATCTTCCACTACCACCGGGGGTTCTGCGATCTCCGTCTATAGCAATTTCTTCTGCTGCTGTCATTGTACCAACAGGGTCACCAGCCAATCTACCTGTATATCGTATAGAGGTAAAAACACTACTACTTACTACTGTATATCCTAATGCAATATTCCCTAATGCATCTTGAGCAATACTACCCGAAAAAGCACTATGCCCATCTGGTTGTGCATAGGTTCCTTCTTGAAAAATTGTCCATGGTGCGCCATCTCCAGTTTGTCTTAACTCATACCAACGGATACCTGCCAAGCTATCGTTGCCATCTAAATCTACTACAAAATTCATTACAACAGAATTATGCGTTCCAAAACGTCTATAATTTGTCATATACATCATTGTTGCCTGTAATGCATCAATATCAGGACCAGTTCCTGGTTCATCTAAGTTATTAAAACTTCCATTATCAAAAACACTATCAAATGGCGCGGTAGGAATTTCCTGCGGCTGTGATATTGTAGAATTAGCTGGTGTAACCCAATCTACATTTGTAGTCCAAACTTTTAAATGATCTGTAGAAACACCTGACCAAGCATCATCCTGTAAATACACGATAGAAGTACCTGTTCCTACAGGAGGCAACGTTGAACCTGTAGCATTAAATCCAGCTGGACTATAAAAACCACTACTTTGTGCACCTGGTAATTGGAAACCTATCAATCCAGCACTAGCATCACCTACTAACATCTTATCTCTTTCGACCGCATAAAAAACTTCAAGTGATCCAATTGGACCATCAGGCGCTTTATTTGCTGAAATATAATATCCATCTGACCAAATTGATAATTTTTCATAATCAGGAAATTCATTCGTATTAAATCTATACGTAAACCATCCATCATTAACAGGGTCTGGCCCTTGACCTATTGCAATTAGAAATCCATTTGGAGAATTACTAAATTGCATAATGATAAATCGATCTGCAAAATTATCATACACTACAATTGGGTCTCCTAAGCTTTCTCCTGGAAATAGTGTAGCCAATGAGGCCTCAGCTAATAATACATTTCCTGATCTGTCTCGAATACCAAAACCAGTGTTAAATGCATAGACATAATGATTAGGACCTATGGCACCCGTTGGGTCTGTAGGAGTACTAGTCCCTTCATGTGCATCAAAAGAAACTAAAGGTGCTTTTAATGCCATCTTAGCAGCATTGTTTTTTTGCAGTTTTACAAGAGGATCTCCATTCCTGGGAAATCCTTTACCAGGAATATACGTATTTTTTCCTCTGCGCTTTGCTTGACCATCTTGGTTCTTTTCTGATGCAGAAATAATATTCTCCATTTTAGAGAATGCAGGAATCTCTCGCATATAAGCGGCTTTTCCAGTCAAACTGGCTTTCATAGAGCCTCCAGTTTGTGCCAGCAGACCAAAGCTGCAAAACACGAATAGTGTGAAATAAAAGAGTTTTGTTTTCATTTGAGAGTAATTTTGTTAATAGTTTAAATAGTACGCCAATATTTGGCATAAGCGATTGTAGCCCCAGGTTTTGAGGCATAAAAAATAGATCAATGTAATTAAATGAAGATCACGTTTGTGTGTGCAGATCCAACTTGTAAAACACAAGTAGTTTGAGATAAAAGAGTCTTGTTTTCATGAGAGAGTTTATTTAAGTTAAGTTTTGTGTCAACTTCATTATAAACAACAGATTACCTATTATTGGGTTAAAAACAACAGGCCTACATAGCTCAATCTGGAAAGAATTATTTCAATAGTATGACCGCAATAAATATAGAGTATTTCATTAAGAAACAAAAAAATAAATCGTCATAAATTACTTACAATCAAATAATTACGTTAAAACCGTATGGTTTTTAAGGGGTTTGTATCGATTTATATACTTAACAAAATATCTATTATAGTGAAATATTAAACACAAAAATTCAGTCTTATTTAACATGTTGATTGGGTGTCCTGTCAATCATAATAAGGCATGAGAAATATAATACTAATGTGATGTAAGGTAGAAAAATCAAAAAGAGCTGTATGTTGATACAGCTCTTCTATAAAAAAATTTAGTTAACACCTATTTAGTGTCTGGTCGGAAATAGGCGGTTTTTATAATTTGAATTATTTTTGATGGGATTTTAATTTTCTTTTTTGACGCAGATGCCTTAGCATCAGGCGATAAAAAACAAATAAAAATAGCGCAAAAAGAAACAAATTTAATAGGGATATATTTCCGACCAGACACTAGTTAATAAATCAAAAACTATACTACTTGTTTTTATGTATTGATTTTTTAAAAACACTCTGTAACTATACCCGCTCATTTATCGATTAAAGGTCAAAACGTATTCCTAATGACACATTATTTTGTTCGGTCTCTGCGTTTTTGAAAACTGGTGACAGGTCATATTTAGCATAAATTGACATATCTCCAAAACCAATATAAGAACTTAACCCATATATCAAATCGCTGGTATTATAATCTCTTTTGATCTTGTCTTTAATCCGATCCCCATTTTCTTTGTACTTTAATTTTTGGCGTGTACTAATATTGGTCCCTACATATCCCCCTATGCCAATCCTAAACTTGCGGCCGGTATAATATCTTATACTATTTTCGGTCTCTCTTACCCTGGATGGACCAAATTCAAAATGAACCGGAATCACGATATGATCCATCCTAAATTTAGATTTATCCAATGCTACCCTAAATTCTTCTAATTCGGTTTGATTGCCATTTTCTACAAAATATCTGTTTTCTGTCGGTTTAAGGCCATTGGATTGATAGGAGACCCCATATTTGAACCTCAGAAAGTTAGAATTTTTAAAAACCCTTGTCTTCCATATCCATCCTAATTCAAAAAATCTACTTCCTGCAATCTTATAATCTGAATCATCCAATGATTGTCCGTCTGTAATTACATTATTAAATCCAAATGCCACTACCAAACCAGATGTAGTGCGCCTATCGTACTTTATCTTCCTTTCCTTCCCTGAGTTTACTCTTACACCAAAGAGAAGATCTCCATCATCCTTATCCTTAGCCCCAATACCAATCCAGATTTCCGGATCTTCTTGTATACTTTCCCATCCGTTACGATCCAACAATGCAATTTTATTCTCGATAATTGCTAATCGATTTTCGATATTCAATGCATGATTTTTTGCAGCTTCTTCCTTGAGTTGTTGCGCTTCTTCCTTTGTAATTTCATTATTGACCAATCTTTCATTAATTGCTTCTACTTCTTTTTTTAGCACCTCTTTTTCTGTATTGATAACGAGCTCTTTTTGCTCAATCAGTCGTTCTATTGCACTATTTTTATTTACTTCCTGGGCATTTAATAATTGTGAATAGATTGCCAGGGCCATCAATGTGGCTAGTGTAATGATTGTTTTCATTGTTCTTGTGAATTTTGTTTTCCGTTACTCCCTCCCGTGAGGAGGGAATCCACGGCCTGATTGATGAATGATTTAATGATCTCTTTCTACTACAGCAGTCTTAACCTTTTGAAAACCTGTTTTAAGCGCTTCAAAAACACGTTGTTTAAAAGTCTCATCTAGTTCGTTTTCTACATCTTGCAGAAGAGCTGATGCACTTACTGTACTGGATTTAAGTATTTTTTTTGTTGCAATTTCTCTTTGTGCTTCAAGCAATAACTGGTCGATTTCTTCATCGGTTACTTGAATATTATTTTTCTGAAGCTCTTTAATTTGAGCAACCACCCCAGCCACTTTATCCTCTATTATCAGAGAATCTATAGGTAAAACCTGATGCTTAATCGCAGTAGTTTTTTTATCATTTTCTACCAACACTGCATTGTGTTTACTATCCTCAAAAGCTGTTTTTACAATCACATCGTTAGATTCAATAATTTTTGAAGGAATATGATCCTTTTCAGGAAATTTATTTTCTTCTTCCGAAACAGACTTAACGACTGTATCTTTATTCTTGCCGTAAACGATTGGGTTACTTTCTTCTATAGGTTTTTGTTTTATATCTTCATCCAAAACTATTTCTGTATGCTCTTTCTTTATACTTTCCTCACTAGCCTCTACAATTTGAGTATCTTTTTGTGCTGAACCAGCATTGTAATTGCTGAATATTGAACCCATAATCAAAACCCCAATAAAAATTGCCGCAATACTATACCACCATATCTTTTTATAATCTTTTGTTTGGTTTTGCTTATCATCTAGTTGGGTTGCTAATCGCTCCCAGGAATCATTTGAAGGTTGTATAGCGCGTTGCTCTAGCTTTTCCTTCATCTTTTCTTCAAATTTCAATGGCGCCATTACTTATTTGATTTTGTTGGTTTAACTTTTGCTGTAGCATTTTTCTAGCTTTAAAGAGTTGAGATTTTGAGGTACTCTCTGAAACTTCAAGCATCTTAGCAATCTCACTATGTTTGTATCCTTCTACAGCATATAATACAAACACCATTCTATATCCCTCTGGTAGATTATCTATCAATTCCTGAATCTGCTCTACTTCTAATTTTGTATGAATATTATTCCAGGATTCTTCAGTGTACTTTGTGATTTCTTCTGTAAAAAGGATTTGTTTTTCTTTTCTTAAAAAGGAAATGGATTCGTTAATCATAATTCTTCGTATCCATCCTTCAAAACTACCTTCAAACTTAAAATATTTCAAATTTAAGAATACCTTCAGAAAACCACTCAACATTACCTCTTCTGCAAAATGGATATCCCTTATATATCTTCGGCAAACACTTAGCATTTTGGGTGCATGCATTTCATATAATTGATGTTGTGCATCACGATGCTGCTTTACCGCTCTTTTGATGAGTTGTACTTCGTTTTTATAAAACTGAATAACTTTCAAAATTAAAAATTAATTATCTATAGACTTTTATACCTATAGACGTGATTAAAAATAAAAAGGTTGCCTGAGTAGAAAAGTTTATTGTTTACGATTTCAAGTTGGGGTGTTTAATTAATGAACTCGTCTTTACTTTTTGCGATCGATAACATAATGTACCATCATCCCAAGAGAAGACTTATATTCTGAATCAGGATATTCTGATAAAATTGAAAGTGCCTCTTCTTTAAACTTGTGCATTATTTTGACAGCATACTCAAGCCCGCCGGTAGTTTTTACAAAATCTATAACCTCTTTAACCCGTTTTTTATCTTTATTGTGATTTTTTACCGAATTAATAAGCCACTTCTTTTTTTCCTGAGTACAGTGGTTTAACGTATAAATAAGGGGAAGTGTCATTTTTTGCTCTTTGATATCGATCCCTGTTGGTTTACCTATAGCAGTATTGCCATAATCAAAAAGGTCATCCTTGATCTGAAAAGCCATACCAATTAATTCTCCAAATTTTCTCATTCTTTGAACGTCATCTGCATAAGGAGATACAGAACAAGCTCCCAGACTACAGCAAGCTGCAATCAAAGTTGCAGTTTTCTGACGAATGATTTCGTAGTAGATTTCTTCGGTAATATCTAAATTTCTGGCCTTTTCGATTTGCAACAGTTCTCCTTCGCTCATTTCCCTAACCGCTACAGAGATGATCTTTAAAAGATCAAAATCACCAGAATCAATAGACAGCAATAACCCTTTAGACAATAAATAATCCCCAACCAGAACGGCTATTTTATTTTTCCAAAGTGCATTGATAGAAAAAAACCCGCGTCTTCGATTGGAATCGTCGACAACGTCGTCGTGAACCAAGGTAGCAGTGTGAATAAGTTCAATAACCGAAGCCCCTCGATATGTCCTTTCGTTTACGTCTCCGCCCGAAACCATTTTGGCCACCAGAAAAACAAACATAGGGCGCATTTGCTTGCCTTTTCGATTTACGATATAGTGGGTAATTCTATTAAGCAAGGCTACCTTTGAAGACATCGATTCTGAAAACTTTTGTTCAAAAAGTTCCATCTCATCAATGATCGGTAGTTTTATTTGCTCTACAACTTTCAATATGCTGTACTTGATTCTGTTTTCTTACTGCGAAGATAGCGTAAATAGTTTTTTCTTTGAAACCGATGTTGTTTATTAACTTTTAGTGAACTAAAGGAGGCAGAGCCGTCGAGGTATCGAACCAGAACCGTCCCGATAGCTATACAGGACTACAAGAATCAGGAAACAAGACTAAGGTTTTGTCCAGAGGGACTTGGTTCTAGTAATCTTGGCTCTTGTGATGAAAACCTAAATATATGTTAACACCCCAGACAGATCCTGCCTGGATCGGCAGCTACCGCTTACCCATATCTTTTTAATAAAGAATTCTAAAGGAGAAGTAAAAGCTCCTTCCTCTGATAGGGGAAGCCTGACGGCAAACTACAGTGAGGCAGGATGGCACTGATCCCGATTAACATCAGGATCAGGGACGGATGGGGGTGCTGGTACTGCCTTTCTCTATAATCACTACTACCATGTAATCGCTACCCTCGCTGTCCCCGATAACAATCAGTACCGATGTTGCTACGATCATGCACCTCTTCTTTTCTGTCATGTTAAAAAGTATAATGTCCTAGACCAGATATGTAGAAGAAAATACCTTAGAAATACTATGGTTGACAACCGGGAAATGGTGCTAAACACAGTAAAAGCTTCAATTAAGGCAGTTTTATGCTCATTTAGGGCAGCTAGATCATCAAATAAGACAGCTTTGTTCTCATTTAGGACAGCTAGATCGTCAAATAAGACAGTTTTAATGTCAAGTAAAGCATCTTTGTTCTCATTTAGGACAGCTTTAGTGTCAAGTAAAGCAGGTTTATTCTCATTTAGGGCAGCTAGAGCTTCAGCCGTGGCAGCAAAAAGAGCTTCCGTGGCATTAAAAAGTGTAGTTACCACAGGTTTGCCTGCAAGAACGGCATATATTTTGTTGCTACATCTATGTTTTTCCATAGGGAAAAAAGAAAAAAGGGTTCAACTTTAATAAAGTTAAACCCGTTTTTGTTCATTTACACAAAATATTGGATAGTGTTTCGGGGAATTCTATTGATTAAAGCACTTAGGATTTATTGGCCAACTGGCCACAAGCTGCATCTATATCTTTACCTCTGCTACGACGAACGTTCACCACGATACCTCTGGCTTCTAATGCGTGAATATAACTATCTATTGCCTTATTTGATGCTTGTTGAAATTTTCCATCATCAATTGGATTATATTCTATTAAATTTACTTTGCAGGGAACATAAGAACAAAATTTGATAAGTGCATCAATATCTTCTTTTCGGTCATTAATTCCTTTCCAAACGATATATTCATAAGTAATTCTATTTTTGGTTTTTGCATACCAATACTCCAATGCTTCTTTAAGATCAGAAAGCGGAAAGGTTTCATTAAATGGCATTATAGATGTGCGTACCTCATCGATAGCAGAGTGTAAGGATACGGCCAGCTTAAACCTCACCTCGTCATCTGCCATTTTCCTAATCATCTTTGGTACACCAGAAGTGGATAGCGTTATTCTTTTGGACGACATTCCTAATCCTTCGGGAGAAGTAATTTTATCGATCGCCTTTATGACGTTATTATAATTCATAAGCGGCTCTCCCATACCCATAAAAACGATATTAGATAGTGGGCGATTGTGGTATAATCTGCTTTCTTTATCAATAGCCACTACCTGATCGTAGATTTCGTCAGGGTTTAGGTTGCGCATTCTTTTTAAACGTGCTGTTGCACAAAATTTGCAATCCAGGCTACATCCTACCTGGGATGATACACAGGCAGTCGTTCTTGTTGGGCTTGGAATTAATACAGACTCAACGATTAGACCGTCGTGTAATCTCACCGCATTTTTTATAGTTCCGTCTGTACTGCGTTGCATTTGATCAACTCGAATATGATTGATAACAAAGTTTTCTTCGAGCATTTTTCTGGTTTCTTTGGAGATATTGGTCATATCTTCAAAGCTATGTGCTCCTTTATTCCATAACCACTCATATACCTGATTGCCTCTAAACGGTTTATCTCCATTTTCTTCAAAGAACTGCCGTAATTGGTCTTTGGTCAATGCTCTTATGTCTTTTTTGTTGATCTTCATATTGCTGCAAAAGTAAAAAGATAAAACGGTACTATAGTTGTTGTTATGATTCTTTATCAAAAACTTCAAATGAGTTCAAAACAAAACCCCCAATGGCACATCGGGGGGTATCTTTAAATTTATATCTAAAAGTAGTTTACTCTTTTACTTTTTTCCATTCATGTACGCCTCCACTACCCTTGTATTTTACTTTAAGTACATTTATACGGTCTTCTTCAATCCATATAACGCAATCTGAAACTTTACCATCTCTTATATTAGTATATTTTCCGCCAGCATATTTATTTTCTCCTTTAGATTTTAATCCTTTCAGAATCACCAAACCTTCTACCTTTTGATTCTTGTCTTCTCCCTGGCATTCGTAACATACATCATCTTTTTCAGAATGGCGTAACATTTCTAAGATAGCGCCATATACCTTATCTTCGAGCATATATATTTGTACAATATTTATAGCAACACCGGTTTTTTTATCAAAAGTTTTCCATTTACCCAGAACAGGATTTGGATCAAAAGAACCTAATAAATCATCTTTTAATTGAGCGTTAACAGAATTTTCTCCCAACCATATTTTGAACAATGCCTGCTTAAACTTGAGATCATTCATTGTACCTAAAAGCTCTTTATTTTTATAAAGCGAAAGTTTGCCTCCTTTTTCATAAAGAATTTTAAAGATATCGTATTTGTATATCTCACCCGGAAGAAGTTCAAAAAAATCTCTAATCTGATCTTCCAACAGATAGCTATTACCATCTGTTGCTCTTTCCAATCCATTACGTATTATTTGTTTGAAATCCTCATTAACTATAGACGACGTTATTTTGATAGTTAGTGACATGGTAGCATCTTTTTCTGCTACTTTTACTCCATCTTCGAGATCATCTACATCAAAATCCAGATCAAGATATAACCCAATTGCGTATGAGTTATCATTTTCTCCTGCACCATTAAGCATTAATTCTACTTCATCAAAAACATCTGAATCATTAAACTGAACACTTCCTACCTTGGTCTGAGAGAATGAAAAAGTAGTAATAAAAATTATAAAGAAGTGTAATATTCTATCCATAAGTCGGCTTTTAATTATTTTATTTGGAGGCTTATAACAAAAAAACGAAATTATTCATTAAAAATTATGCATATATCACATTCGCGTTCACTTTTTTTCGATAAAAAACCATTTTTAACGACATAATGCACTTATTTAGTTTACGGCAAAACCGTAAAAAGGACACGAAATTACTTATTTTTTATAAAAAAACGAATTTAACTTGTTAATTTTTAAAATAATTCGTTAAAAATCCACTTTTCACATAAAAAATAGGTCTTTAATTTTTTAATATACTTTCTGAATATGAAGTGATTTAAACTTTTTTGCCTGTCTGCCTGGCAATCCAGGGTAGAATTGAAATGAAAAAGTTTAAATCACTTGCATGTTTATACAATCAGCATTGCATCACCATAAGAATAAAACTTATATTTTTCTTTTACAGCTTCTTCATAAGCTTTTTTAATAAAATCATGTCCTGCAAATGCCGAAACCATCATTAACAGTGTTGATTTTGGTGTATGAAAATTTGTAATCATACAATTTGCAATACTAAAATCATATGGAGGGAAAATAAATTTATTTGTCCATCCCCTAAATTCATTCAATGTTCTTTCTGAAGATACCGAACTTTCGAGGGCTCTCATTACCGTAGTTCCTACGGCACATATCTTCTTTTTATTTGCAACCCCTTTATTAATGATGTTGGTAGCATGGGCAGTGATATATGCCTCTTCACTATCCATCTTGTGTTTAGAAAGGTCTTCAACTTCTACGGGATTAAATGTTCCCAGGCCCACGTGCAGGGTAATTTCTGCAAAATCCACTCCCTTGATTTCTAAGCGTTTCATCAAATGCTTGGAAAAGTGAAGACCTGCGGTCGGAGCAGCAACAGCTCCTTCATTTTTGGCATATATGGTTTGATATCGTTCTTCATCCTCGGGTTCTGCTTCTCTTTTAATATATTTTGGCAAGGGTGTTTCTCCTAAATCGGTAAGTTTTTGACGAAATTCATCGTAAGAACCATCATACAGAAAACGCAATGTGCGACCCCTTGATGTGGTATTGTCTATTACTTCGGCTACCAAACTTTCATCATCTCCAAAATATAGTTTATTACCAATACGTATTTTTCGGGCAGGGTCTACAAGCACATCCCAAAGACGAGTTTCAGAATTTAATTCCCGCAATAAGAACACTTCAATTCTGGCACCTGTCTTTTCTTTATTTCCGTACAATCTGGCTGGAAAAACTTTGGTATTATTAACAACCATTACATCGTTTGGTTCAAAATAATCAATAAGATCTTTAAACTGCTTATGTTCAATGGTTTGGGTTTTTCGGTTAAGTACCATAAGACGGGCTTCGTCTCTGTTTTCTGCCGGATACTCCGCCAATAATTCCTGTGGAAGATTAAAATTGAAATGTGATAACTTCATTCGTGTCTGTTTTTTTTGAAGGTGCAAATATACGATCTTGTGGTAGGGGTTGTCAAGTAAATTAAGATATATTTGAAGCTTCCAAAACTTTAAAACCCAATTTCCCCAAATCTAACCAAAAATCGGGATAGGATTTTGACACTACATTTGCATCTTCAATATACAGTGATGTTCTTAATGCCAGAGGAGCAAATGCCATCGCCATTCGGTGATCATTATAGGTTGGTATCGAAATATCTTTTTTGATGGCCGATCCTGGTGCTAAGCGCAAAGTATCATTGGTAACATGAACATGGCCTCCTAATTTTTCAATTTCGGTTTTTAAAGCTTCCAACCGATCTGTTTCCTTAATTTTTAAGGTATGTAATCCTGTAAGATAGCACCCGATTCCTAATCCAAAACAGGTTACGGCTATGGTTTGAGCAATATCGGGTGAATTAGACAAATCTAATCCTTCGGGAAGCTTAAGAATAGTATCGGGTACTTTTGTTAAAGTAATTGTGTTTTTATCAAAAGTAGTTACTACTCCCAGATTTTTATATATCTCTGCCAATGCAGAATCTCCTTGATAACTTTGTGCTTTATAGCTTCCCAAAGTGACCGAAACATTATTTGATAATGCTACGATACTGTAAAAATAAGACGCAGAACTCCAATCTGACTCTACTACTATATTTCCCGACAAAACTTTGTCACAAGGCTTAATGGTAATCCTGTTGTTCTTAAAAGCACCCTCGACACCGGCCTCACTTAAAAGGCTCAAAGTCATGTTGATGTAGGGTACAGAAGTAACCTTTCCTTCTAAAAATATTTCTAATCCATTTGGTAATGAAGAAGCTATCAACATTAAGGCAGAAATATATTGACTGCTCACATTTGCCTGCAAGGAAACTTTATTAGACGTTGGCTGTTTTCCATGAATTCGTATTGGGGGATATCCATGATTTTTTTCATAACTGATCTCACATCCTATTTGTTGAAGTGCTTCTACCAATATCCTGATAGGTCGTTCCTGCATTCTTTTACTCCCAGTAAGTACAGTCTCTTTACCTTCTTTAACCGCAAAATATGCTGTGAGAAAACGCATAGCTGTTCCTGCATGATGAATATCTATCACCACTTCATCACTTTGTAATGCCTTTTGCATCAGTTCTGAGTCATCACTGTTGGAAACATTATTAATTTTGATATTAGGATATAATGATTGAAGTATTAACAATCTATTGGTTTCACTTTTGGATCCCGTAATCTGTAATGTATTGCTTTCTATATTATGAATATGTTGTAATTTCAAATTCATCTTATCTATTTGATTTATGTTTTCTTACTTCAAAATAATACCCCATAATCATCCCGTATAATAACCCGCCTACAATTCGTGATATGAGGTACCTCAACCATAGACCATTGTTGATCTTTTCATTAACAAAAGCATCCAATGCTATCCCTCTGTATTCCATAAAGTGTTCTATTATACTAAAAATGATAATAAAACCCAGTCCTATATAGCATACCGAAATCCAATACCTTCTTGAAGAAATTATTGTTTTAAGCATTATTTTAGCTTTTCGTTGTTATGGTGGCGGTCATGATCGCGTTGTGTTTTGATATCCAGCTTTTTATCAAAAGCCTTTTGGAGATCGACCCCTGTTTGATTGGCCAGGCATAAAACCACAAACAACACATCTGCCAACTCCTCGCCAAGATCTTTGTTTTTATCACTTTCTTTTTCACTCTGCTCCCCATAACGACGGGCAATAATCCTGGCTACTTCTCCTACTTCTTCTGTAAGCTGAGCCATATTGGTTAACTCATTAAAATAACGTACCCCATGATTTTTGATCCAATCATCTACGGCTTGTTGTGCATTTTGGATGTTCATAACTATATTTTCTTTAAAACGACCTGATCGCTTTCTTTCTGAATGATTTGATTATAAAACTGTTTTAACGACGGGTAATATTCTGTAGGTATGAAAGGAACATTCAAGGTTTCTGTAACGGATATCTGTATAGAATCGCCCATAACTGTTGTCCTAAATATAAAACTACCAATATTTTCAGGAAGTTTAAAAGCAGAACCTTCGGGTATTTCTGCTACTTGAAAGCCTTCGGGTATTTTAATCGAAACCATTATCTTATTAGTATATCCATATCCAAAATCTATTGGATATTTTCGTTCTTCAGATTTAAAAATATTTTCTTTATCCCTAAGAAATAATAAAGGAGAAAAGAATATTTCGTTCTCAATCACTTCTGCTTCATTGGTTAGTTCAAATTCAAAACGTTCACTCACCGGCTTTCCTAGGTCTTCTACTCCGCTAAGTTGGTATTCTGCAATATCATTTATTTCATACCTTTCTTTAAGCCTTTTGACTTGTGTTTCCATACTCTTAACGCCATGATGAACCCTAAAGTTATGTGCTAAATAAAAGAATCTGCTTATACTTTGCTTTCCTTTTATAATACCATTGGAGTCTAACTCGCATAAAACTGAGTGTTTAACACTTGAGGCCTTAGTTGGTCTAAAATTTATAAGTTTCGAAGTACCGCTTTCAGAAATAACCCTTCCCGATCCGTGAACAACCCTGTCAGGTAACACATTTGGTTCCCCATACTTATCTGTAGCATCCAGATAAATGATTTTGTCTCCATATTTAACGCGTGCAATTACATAATCAAAACCTTCTAAAGTGGGAAACAAAGATAAAACACTTTTATCAGAACTTACCAAAACAGGGTTGGTATTCACTCCGGCATAATCCAGCATAGCAACCAGCATTAAATTGATTTCTGCCGAATTACCAACACCATCTTTATATGCTTGTTTAACCCCTTCCTTGGTCACCGCCCTATATTTGTTGTTCCAAGCCATCTTTTTCTTTACAAAATCAAAAATCAAAGAGGCTTTCTTCAATGGATCACTAACATCCTGAACCAATAAATCAACATCCTTCTCAAAATAACTTGTCTTTTTTAATTCATCACCGAATCGCGGATCATCATATATTGTTTTGGCAACAGCCTCCCAAGTGGTTGAAAATTTTTTGATATTGCTATTAGGAAACTTTGTGAACTGTAGCTCAAATACTATAGATGACAAATAATTATCAGGATTACCAGAATAAGGCTCTTCTTTAAATGCAGGAACACCTGCTGAAACAATGTCATATACATTTTCAGTATAATCTACACTACTATTTGAGAACGAAGTTCTAGCTATTGAAAAACCTCCAGTCCCGGTCCTAGTCTTTGAAGTAAAGTTAATTTTATCGTTGCGTTTTGATTCTTTTAAATTAATGGGTAAATAACCTCTTGTATATCTTTTGAAATTATAATATTCAGGAACTCCTACTCTTACTTCAATTTTTTTTATTGGAATCTTTTGTTGTAAGTATATTTTATCAATATTATGTGCAAAAGGAGAAATAACTTTATACTTATATTCAACTATTGACCCTTCTTGCAAAGAAGGTAAGGTAAATTTTACCTGATCATGATATTCTGAATATTCATTTTCGAAGATTCCATCCTTAGTAAGTTTAGTTTCAACAATTTTATCGTCTACCAAACTATAGGTCACTCCTTTTAATCCACTTATTTTCTCCTTATCACTTCTGTTTTTATAAAGGAACACCTCATCGGTTCCATAATCAAAACCATTCTTGTTATAAAGTTTTACCCTTTTAAAAACTTCGGTTATCAATTGAAAACCTTCAGACTGATTATATTCATATTGAATATTTTTACTTTCATACAACACTGCCGCATTAGCAGAACTATCTGTTGGGCAGGCTGTTTCTATAAGTTCTTCCTTTGAAACTTTTCCAAACTTGTATTCTTGAGCAAAACTGGTAATTGAGAGCAATAGAGTCAACCCTATTACCTTTTTATTTGAGGTTTTCATCATATTTATTGGTTAAGAGGTTATTGTTGTTTTAACACTATTTTTGTATTATCTGTCTTTTTTATTTCAGATCTGAATTGCCTGTATTGTTCATATTTTTCCTTAGAAAAAGTACCATCCACAATTTTCAGAAACCGTTTAAACTTAATTTGAGATTCATTCCCCTTTTCCAATTCGAAGGTATAATTGCCAAATTCTGTTTGGATAGATTTCTTTTCCGGCAAATTCCCAATCACATAACCTTGCGGGATATCAATAGTGTATTCATCTGTATTGATATAGCCCCGGGATATCACCAAAGGTGTATTTCTATTTTCATATTTGGGCATACCCGCCTTATCACGACTAAAAAGATTAGGAGCCAATAGCAAACGATTCCCTACTTTTTTCACATAAGAAGTACAGGAAACTTCAAGATTTTCAGTAAACTTGATGGCATCTTTATCATCATTGAATTGTATAGAATTAATCGCTAAATTATTAATATAGCTCCAATGTTCTTTATAATGAAGTTTTTGATCTTTAGGATTTTTAAACTGTACTCCATTCTTCCAATCATATTCTAATCCTTGTGATACCCTTTGGACCGAAGCTTTCATAGATTTGTCAGACTCAAAATGTACTGTAGCAACTGTATGAAGGATATTTTCTTCGGGTTTGTATTTTTTGGTTTTCTTTATCTCGCCCCCTTCTGGCTTAATTACCAAAACGTTCCTATTATCGGTAAAATCCCCTATAAAATTAAAAGGCATGGTTTGACTGGTGCATTCTAGCCAAATATCTTCATTCTCGTTTGGGATATTTAAGATCACATGATTTCCTTGCATCGATGCAAAGTCTGGATCAATATTCTCCCTATCCCTACCCCCATATACCACAGTATAATATGAAGGTATATTCTGACTGTCTAACAAAGCTTTAGTATAGTTAGTAAGTGCTTTACAATCTCCATAACCCAATCGATCCACATCACTGGCTAAAAACGGCATCCATCCCCCTATACCTAATTGCACACTGATATATCGGGTTTTGTTTTGAACGTATTCATAAATCTTTTTAGCCTTTTCTTTATTTGTAGTTGTTTCTGTCACTAGCTCGTTAATTTTTGCTATGGTTTCAGGTGAAATTTCATCTCTTCCTGATAATAACTTATCATATTGCCATTTACCAAAAGATTGCCAATCTGTGCCCGAACCTTGAACCCCCTCTAACGAGAAGTCATTCATTGCTATTCTTAAGCTAGGAACCATTTCAGAAAATGAAGGGCTATATACTTCTGGTAATTTGGCCGAAATGCCAGAGATTTTGTATGAAATTTCTTTTTCAGTATTATTTATTTCTATGGAATAATCTTCAAAGTTCTTTTCTTTAAATCTTAAAGAAAGCCCATTTGGATTTGAAATTATATATACTGATTTTTCTACACTTAGCCTATACCCTAAAATCGGTCTCCATGGCTGAATAAATGCTGTTGATGAACTTTCTACCTCGCTATCAAATTCAAGTGTATACGGATAGCTTAATGGGGTATGCTCAAAATACTTCATTCGGTCATCATTCATTAATGATATCCCATCATAAATACTTCTATCACTAAAATCATTCTTCTTATACTTTTTTATTTCTTTTCCAAAAGCATCATAAACGATCGCTTGCAGCTTTTTTATTTTTGTTGAAGGGCTGTAACGTTCAAAAGAATCGGCATATCCTTTTCCGAATTTATTAAGAACTGTTACTATTCTTTTTGTTTTGACGGTAACAGAACTTATTGAGTTGATTTCTATAAGAACTTCTTCCGACCTAACAATTGCATTGGCATCTCTGGTAAGTATGGTATCGATAACAGTATCTTGTATATCAAAATTATCTTGTGCAGAAACTTTGATATAACAAAATAAGCAAACCACAACTAAAAGTAGTAGCACTTTTTTTTGCATATAAAAATTATTTTGGGGTAGGTCTGTTATTCTTTATTTTTGGTATCGACAATTATAGTAACTGGTCCGTCGTTATGTAGTGAAATTTGCATATCCGCTCCAAATATACCAGTCCCTACCTTTTTTTCCAAATCTATTTCTAATTGTTTGACAAACCTTTCATATAATGGTATTGCGATATCGGGTTTGGCTGCCTTGATATAACTAGGTCTATTCCCTTTTTTGGTACTGGCATGCAAGGTAAATTGGCTTACCACAATGGCTTCACCATTTATATCTAGTATACTTTTATTCATCACATCTTTTTCATCTCCAAAAATTCTAAGGCGCACTATTTTTCCAGACAACCAAAGTACATCTTCCAAATCATCATCATTTTCAATTCCGACCAGAATAAGTAATCCTTTATCTATTTTAGAAACCACTTTATTCGCTACAGTAACCGAAGCTTCTGATACTCTTTGAATCACTGCTCTCATAGGCCTCTCTCCCCCCAGCTTACTAGGGTTTTAGTATTAAAAATCTGAATCATATCAAAAAACATACTTCTATGATCACTCTTCATCATAATTGTTTTTTCTATAATGTTCTTCTTCTCCTTCAAGAATCTGTAAATAACTTTTATACCTGGACCAGGCAATTTCTTCGTTATCTAGCGCTTCTTTTACGGCACATTTTGGTTCATTGATATGCAAACAATTGTTGAATTTACATTGTGATTTTAGCTCAAAAAACTCTGGAAAATATCCTGCTAACTCGTCTTTGTCAATATCTACGACTCCAAAACCTTTGATCCCCGGAGTATCGATAATCTTAGCATCAAAACTAAGGTCAAACATTTCTGCAAACGTAGTTGTATGCTGGCCTTGTCGATGTTGATCACTAATCTCTGCTGTTCGTAATGACAAACCAGGTTCTATCGTATTAATCAATGTCGATTTTCCTACTCCGCTATGGCCAGAGAACATGCTCACCTTTCCCTCCATTATTTCTTTTACTTTATCTACATTTTTACCGGTTTTGGCAGAGATCCCAATACATTCATAGCCAATTTTTCTATACAACGCAGCAAGGTATTTTATTTCTAAAAGCTCATCCTCATCATACATATCAGTCTTATTAAAAAGTAGAACCGCCTTAATTCGATATGCTTCTGCAGTAACCAGAAAGCGATCGATAAAAGTGGTAAAAGTTGGCGGATTGTTTAACGTAATTAATAAAAAAACAACATCAATATTTGAAGCGATAATATGAGTTTGTTTGGATAACTTTACTGATTTTCTGACAATATAATTCTGCCGTTCACATATATTTTCTATAACTCCGGTTTCCTGATCATTTTTGGTTTCTAATGTAAAATCTACAAGATCACCAACAGCCACAGGATTTGTACTCTTAATACCTTTGATTCTAAATTTACCTTTTATACGGCATTCGTATACCTCTCCGTTATCAGTTTTAACGGTATACCAGCTTCCGGTAGATTTATAAACGGTACCTCTCATAAACACAAAGATGCAAATATTAATATTTTCGAAGCTCTTAATTTTTTCTTAATTAAAAAAAATATAATCTTTAGAAATCATTTTCTGGCACAACTATTGATTATTATGCCTGATATTAACTTTAATATTCAAATTATTATGAAAAAACACTTATTATTTCTTGCTTTTATTGTTCTTGGTTTACACACAACCTTGGCTCAAGGTACGCATGAGTACCAAATCGTAACGGTTATCGAATCTATCGTTCCTAATGGTTTGGGGAGATCAAGAATGATTACTACCAACGAAACCAGAGATTATAAAGAGTTTACTTCTACCCGTACTGGAGAAGATGACAAAAGAAACAAATCTGACCGGGGCGATATTCGTGTAAAAGGTTTTGATGAAACCAAACTTTTGAACTTCTATAACCTTGGTGGAATTCGTTTTCAGAACATTGCTGCAAACGATGCTCTGGTATCGTCAAAAATTAATACCATGGCTTCTGAAGGCTGGGAATTAGCCTTTGTAAACAGCGGTGTTGAAAGTTTTGGTGGTAAAGGTGACGGTAACGGAATTTATGTTACCCGATATACCTTTAAAAGAAAAAAATAAAAACACTAAATAAGCCACTTCTTCATTTTTTGTAGAAGGTGGCTTATTTTTTCTTTATTATCCTCTCGCTACCTTCTTCTGGTGATTAATTGACTCCTGGTGAATCGCTTTATAAATACGAAGTATAAATTCTTCACTTAATCCGTTCTCTTCACCTTCAAGAATCATTCTACCCAAAATTTCATTCCATCTTTTAGACTGCAAAATAGCGACATTTTGTTTTGCCTTCACTTTTCCTATGTCATCAGAAATTTTCATTCTTTTCGACAAAATTTCCAATAACTGATTGTCGGCAATATCAATCTTTGCACGTAGCTCATTCAATGCTTTTTGATATGCTTCATCGACCCCCACTTCTTTTCTAATTTTTAAATCTTTCATATGCTGAATCAATGTTTCTGGTGTAATTTGTTGCTTTGCATCACTCCATGCATTATCCGGATCATAATGCGTTTCTACAATTAACCCATCAAAATTAAGATCTAAAGCGGTCTGGGAAAGATCAAAAATCAAATCTCTGTTTCCTGCTATATGAGATGGATCAAGGATCAATGGTAAATCTGGAAAACGGTTTTGTAAATCAATCGGAATCTGCCATTCGGGAATATTACGGTATTTTGTTTTTTCGTACGTAGAGAACCCTCTGTGAATCACCCCAAGGTTTTTAACATCGGCAGTATAAAAACGCTCTACAGCACCTAACCAGAGTGAAAGGTCGGGATTTATAGGATTCTTGATTAAAACAGGATTATCAATACCCTTACAGGCATCAGCAATATCCTGAACGATAAATGGTGATACGGTACTTCTTGCTCCAACCCATAATACATCTACTCCATGCTCTAAAGCCAGTTCTACATGATGTGGATTTGCTACTTCGGTCGCGATTTTCATTCCGGTTTCTTCTTTTGCTCTTTGGAGCCATTTTAGTCCCAGTGCTCCAACTCCTTCAAAGTTACCTGGTCTTGTTCTTGGTTTCCAGATCCCTGCACGTAATATGGTAGCATCAGAATTCTTAAGCTGATGAGCAATTTTTAACACCTGATCTTCGGTTTCTGCACTGCATGGCCCTCCTATCACCAAAGGGTGATTCAAATTGTAAGCATCTAACCAGTTTCTAAGTTCTTTCTTATTATCCATTTCTGTTTTTTATTCTTTATTTCTGCCACAGGCAGACAAGGGTTATTGTTTATTTCTTAATTATCTGTTTATTTTCTATTCTCTCGTTACGAAATTCCTTTCAAAATTACCTTTATATGATTTGTATCTTCCATTTCTTTATAGATTTCATCAAAATTATCTTCTTCCATTAGCTTCTTAAATTGCTCTAGATTTGCGATATATTCTTCTAATGTTTCGATTACATTTTCTTTATTCTGCCTAAAAATTGGCGCCCACATGGCTGGCGAACTTTTTGCTAAACGAACCGTAGAGGCAAAACCACTACCCGCCATATCAAAAATGTCTCTTTCGTTCTTTTCTTTCTCGATGACCGTTTTACCCAACATAAAAGAACTGATGTGCGACAAATGCGAAACATAAGCAATATGTTTGTCATGTGATATCGGATCCATGTACCGAATTCGCATCCCCAGTCTTGAAAAAATTTCCATCCCACGTTCCTGTAGTTTAAATGCTGTTTTTTCTACTTCACAAATAATATTGGTTTTTCCTCTATATAAATTTGCAATAGCGGCCTGTGGTCCAGAAAATTCTGTACCTGCTATGGGATGCGATGCCAAATAATTTCTTCTTTTATGGTGATTTGCAATAACCTCACAAAGTTTTTTCTTTGTAGAACCAGCATCAAAAACCAAACAATCATCCTGGACTAAATCCAAAACTTCTGAAATAATTGCTACAGTAGCATCGACAGGTATTGCTATAATCACAATATCGGCACCATCTACCTCATCGCCGGTAGCTTTTTTATCTATGATTCCCAGTTCTAATGCGGTATTTAAGTTTTCTTCGCTTTCATCAATACCATAAATCTTAGCATCATCAAAAGCTGCTTTAATATCTATGGCAAACGAGCCACCTATTAGGCCTATTCCTATTATGAATACATTCATTTATACGGGGTTATGATTTTTGATTTACGGTATTATTTGTAAATCGTAATTCTTCATTCTTAAATCTACCTATGGCTTCTCTAATATTTTCTTTGGTTACGCAAAGCGAAAAACGAATGTATCCCTTCCCATTACTTCCAAAGATATCTCCCGGTGCAATAAATATGTCATTCTGATACAGAATGTTATCAATAAAGCCAATCGCATCTGTTCCTGCTGGCAGCTTAGCCCATACAAACATTCCTTTTGCTGTTTTATCATAAGTACATCCCAAGAGCGTTGCTAATTCCCATATTAATGCTCTCCTTTCTTTATAAATCGCATTCATTTTGTTGTACCAATCATCAGAAATACGTAACGCAGCTATTGCTCCTCTTTGTATGCCTTGAAACATCCCACTATCCATATTGCTTTTTACTTTTAGAATAGCTTCAATCTTATCGGCACTACCACTTACCATGCCTACTCGCCATCCTGCCATATTAAAGGTCTTGCTTAAAGAGTTTAACTCTAAAGCCACTTCTTTTGCTCCGTCTATAGATAAAATGCTTATCGGACTATCATTTAAGATAAAACTATAAGGATTATCTTTTACCAATAGAATACTATGTTTTTTGGCAAAATCTACCATCTTTTCAAACATCTCAATATTTCCTGAAGCTCCTGTTGGCATATTAGGATAGTTGACCCACATAATTTTCACCTTACTCAAATCTCTTTTTGAAAGACTATGAAAATCAGGTTCCCATCCATTTTCTTCTACCAAATCATAAAAAATTGGTTTTGCCCCTACCAAATTGGTTACCGAAGTATATGTAGGATACCCTGGGTTTGGGACCAATACTTCATCTCCTTCATTAAGGTACGCTAATGAAATATGCATAATCCCTTCTTTGGATCCCATTAACGGCAAAATTTCATTTTCAGGATTTAGCAACACTTTGTATTTATCTTTATAGAACTCTGCAATCGCTTTCCTCAATTCTGGCAGCCCTTGATAGCTTTGGTATTTATGAGCTCCGTCTACAATCACAGCATCCTGAATAGCCTGCACCACCTCTTTGGGCGGATCCAGATCGGGGCTACCAATAGCCATATTTAAAATTGGTTTACCAGATGCTACAAGGGCTCTTACCTCTCTTAATTTTTTGGAGAAATAATATTCTTCTACTGTTGCCAATCTTTTTGCTGTTTGAATACTCATCCGTTTTGGTTTTTATATTCTCCTAAAACTTTTAATTCTAATGCCATAATCTTTAATATGGCAATTGCTTTTTCATAATCTTCATAAGCATTAAAAGTTACATCCACAAAGAAAGAATATTTCCAGGGCATGTTGATGATGGGTAACGATTGTATTTTGGTTAAATTTAAATTACAATCACTCATTACATTCAATACGGTGGCCAGGCTTCCTCTTTTATGATCGGTTAGGAACTTTAATGAGGCTTTGTTAATTTCTTCTTTCGGCACTCCTGAACCTTCTCTTTTATTGAGGATAAAAAACCGGGTGCTATTCGACTTTATTGTCTGAATCTCTCTGGCTAAAATATGTAATTGATAAATACTCGCTGCAACCTCGCCGGCAACGGCAGCTACTCCTTTTAGTTGTTGCTTATGAATACGTCTTGCCACATCGGCTGTATCTGCATCTTCTACCAATTTGATATGTGGTAGTGCTCTAAAAAATTCTTTACATTGTAATAAAGCCATAGGATGGGAATACACTTCTTTGATATCTGAAATTTCCTGCCCCTCTAAAGCCATTAAACAATGGTGGATAGGTAAAAAATACTCCCCGCTAATCGTAAGCTCATGCTCATCGATGTATGCATAATTAGGAATAATAGATCCCGCAATAGAATTTTCTATGGCCATTACTGCATCTGTACTTTTATGCTGCTCCAGGCTATGCACCAATTCCTGAAATGACATACACTCATCGACATCGATATCTTCTCCAAAATATGCTTGAGCAATTCTGTGGTGATATGATCCTTTTATTCCTTGTATGGCTACTTTTTGTTTCAAATGTTCTTCAAAAAAATTATACAATTCGCTTTTACTTAATTTCAGCTTCAATTCACAAAGAAATTTTTGCTAAAAAAAAAATCCCGATGTTGCTATCGGGATTCTAACTATATGTTTTCAAACAATTATTTACATAGTGATCCCGACCTTGCTTTTAAAATAAAAGAAGAAAAAGTAAAATCGGTTCCAAGTAAACAAATTGTTCATTGTTGTTTCTTAATTAGGTTGCTAAAGTAGATAAAACTATTAGCATTCAAAATAAATTTTTATTTTTTTCATTGATTCATGGTCATTATCATCGAATTTTTAAATTTTAATTGATATCTGTGAAATATTTTGAACAAAAACACAAGTATCCTGTGAATCTTTTATGTTTTCAAACACTAACAAACGTTAGTAATCATATCACTTTCAGTTCTTTACCTACTTTGGCAAAGGCTTTTATTGCTTTATCCAGGTGATGACGCTCATGAGCAGCAGATAATTGCACTCTGATTCTTGCTTTCCCTTTTGGGACAACAGGATAGAAAAATCCGATTACATAGATTCCTTCATCCAGCAATTTTGCTGCAAACTCCTGCGCTAATTTTGCTTCATATAACATTACAGGAACGATGGGATGATCTCCCGCCAGAATATCAAAACCTGCCTTGGTTATCTCAGATCTAAAGTACTTCGTATTCTCTTCTAAGGTATCTCGCAATTTGGTTGAGGAACTTAACAAGTCTAATACTTTTATCGAAGCTCCAACAATAGATGGGGCTAAGGTATTAGAAAACAAATAGGGCCGTGAGCGCTGTCGTAATATTTCTACAATTTCCTTTCTCGCGGCGGTAAACCCTCCCGAGGCTCCGCCCAGTGCTTTACCATATGTTCCGGTAATAATATCGACACGTCCCATCACATCTCGATACTCATGAGTACCACGACCGGTTTTGCCTAGAAAACCTGTAGAATGGCATTCATCTATCATTACCATCGCCTGATATTTATCTGCCAAATCACAGATTTTATCTAATTGTGCAATGGTACCATCCATTGAGAAGGAACCATCTGTTACAATCAATTTTCTTCGGGAACTATCGGCTTGCTTCAACTGCTTCTCTAGATCTACCATATTATTATGCTCGTATCTAAAACGCTTTGCTTTGCAAAGACGAATTCCATCAATAATAGAAGCATGATTCAATGCATCAGAAATAATTGCATCTTCTGGCCCTAATATGGGTTCAAATACTCCGCCATTGGCATCAAAAGCAGCAGCGTACAAAATACAATCTTCCATTCCTAAAAATTCGGCGGTTTTGTGCTCTAACTCCTTATGAATATCCTGAGTGCCACAAATAAACCGTACCGATGATAACCCGTATCCATGTGAGTCAATAGCTTCTTTTCCTGCTTTAATGACCTCGGGATGCGATGACAGGCCCAAATAATTATTTGCACAAAAATTGAGAACATGTTTTGTTTTGGTAGTATCGATTTCTGCCCCTTGCGGAGTGGTTATAATACGCTCTGATTTATATAACCCTGCAACTTTTATCTCTTCCAGTTCTTTCTGTAAATCGGCTTTTATATTTGAAAACATAGATGATTATTGTTTATTATTATTTATTCTTTTTGCCACGAACCTGCCTGTGGAAAGGGCAGGTACACAAATATTCTTGTTAATCGCTCAAAAAAGTGATGCAAAATTTCAAAGGATGAACGCTTCCGGGTTTTTTGATCCTGTTTTGTATTTTTCTTTTAGCTTTTGAATCATTGTACTTGTAATCGCCTCAAGATCAAATTCTGCTTGCCAACCCCAATCCTCTTCGGCAACAGAATCATCGATAGATTTTGGCCATCGGGATGCAATCTCTTGTCTAAAATCGGGTTCGTATTTCACTTTAAAATCGGGATATAATTTACGAATTTCTGTAACCATTTCTGCAGGAGAAAAGCTAATTCCTGCAATATTATATGAAGTCCTGATTGTAATATTCTCTTTTGGAGCATCCATTAATTCTAAGGTTGCCCGAATGGCGTCCTCCATAAAAATCATAGGAAGTGTTGTATTTTCTTTTAGAAAACAGCTAAATTCTTCTTCGAGTACTGCTTTATGATAGATATCTACTGCATAATCTGTTGTTCCTCCTCCAGGCATGGATTGGTATCCGATCACTCCCGGATAGCGAATAGAACGAACGTCTAGCCCATATTTTAAAAAATAATACTGTGCCCAATTCTCACCAGCTGCTTTACTAATACCATATACGGTAGCAGGGTTTAAATAGGCAGTATTTGATGTCTGATCTAAAGGAGCACCTTCTCCAAAAACAGCTATCGAACTTGGAAAAAACACCTTATTTATATTGTTTATTCTGGAAACTTCCAGAACATTAAACAATGTCCTCATATTTAGATCCCAGGTTTTTAAAGGCGTTTCTTCTCCCTTGGCAGAAAGTATGGCTGCAAGATGATAGATCTGTGTTATTTTATATTTGACAACTACTTCCTGGATTCTGTCTCTATCTGTAGCATCAATGATCTCAAAAATCCCTTTGAAATTTTCTCTGTACTTAAGATCTGAAGCAATCACATTATCTTTTCCAAATTTATGCTGAAGTGATGCTGTTAAAACAGATCCCAACTGACCATTTGCTCCAATGACTAAAACTATTGCTTCCATATCCCTACTAAAATTTTAACATATTAAAGTGTTATTTACTTACTAAAGTACAAAACACAGTTTTTACATACATATATATCAAATAATTAAGTAATTATTTCTGTTTTTTAAACACATATCAGCTATATTTACTTTTAACTATTAATTATATTTGCTTTTGAAGTAACTTTTTTTGACACCCTATGGAACATCTTGATCAAATCGATATCACTATCCTTAGAATTCTACAGGAAGATTCTAAAAAAACTGCAAAGGAAATTGCTAATATTCTTAACCTTACTCCATCACCCGTATACGAACGAATACGAAGGCTAGAAAAACAAGGTTTTATTAAAAAATATGTGGCTATTCTAGACAAAAAATTAATAGATAGGTCTGTAACAACGATTTGCCAGGTTTCTATGCGGTATCACAACGAAGCTTTTATAGAAAAGTTTGAAGAACAGATACAAAACCTAAAAGAAGTGCAGGAATGTTATCATATGGCAGGACAAGTAGATTTTATTTTGAAAATACATACGAAAGGTTTGGAAGAATATCATGATTTTGTGAAGACAAAACTTTCAAAAATTGAAAACATTGGTGTCTTAAACAGCACTTTTGTATTAAAAGAAATTAAACATACTTCAGAGTTTTATATTTGATGATCAAAGAATCAAGATCACTTCGCCTGTCTGCCAATCCAGGCAGGCTTTTAGAATCAAGAATCAAGACTTTTTATGTAATTTTAAAAATAACTGACAATCTGAAATTTAAGACCTTAACTAGCTGTATGCTCCTGAAAGCGATACCATAAAAATTTACAGGTAATTCCATTTATTTCATATTCATATTAGATAAATATTCCTTTAACCAAATGGCAGATTTTTTCATTTTGCGTTGTAAAGTCTTTTGGTTAAGGCTAATGATCCCAAACTTTGGGATATATCCTTCGGCCCATTCAAAATTATCGACCAATGTCCATAGTAATATTCCTTTAACATGAATCCCTTTTTCCAGAACTGCTTTCATACCCTGAATTACTTTTTTGTAGTATTCGATTCGCTCTTGATCGTCTTCATCTGTCGATAAGGCCATACCACATTCAGTAAGCCATAATGGCTTTTCGGGGTCATATTTTGCAAACCGTTCTAAAAAATAGGGTATCCCTTCGGGATAGGTCTCCCAACCCATTACAGAAGTTGCTACATTTCTCTTTTTGGGTTTTACCTGCAATGCTCCCAGATACGGGATATACCAGGCAGCTCTAGCCACCTCACGTGTATAGGTTTGGATTCCCAAAAAATCAAAATCTGTTTTCAGAGCTTCCAAATCTCCCTCATTGTAATATTTTGAAATACGTTTTAGAATCGGCAAATCATCAATAGGGTATCCCAATCCCAGATGGGGTTCTATAAACAATCGGTTCATCAATGTGTCAATTCTTTTTGCTGCTTTTTGATCTGCAAAAGTATTTCTATACGGTTCAATTTTGGTACAACTTATGGCAGTGCCTACCTGTAGCCCTTCTTTTTGCTTCAGCACCTTAAATCCTTCAGCCTGTGCCAGTAACAAATGATGTGTGCCCGAAATAAAATTACGAATCCCTTTCTTACCTGGTGCATGTACCCCCAGGAAATATCCGCCACCGATGCATACAATACCTTCATTGATCAATATCCAGTAGTGTACACGATCTGCAAAATGATCCCTAAGCACAGCCACATAGGCTACATACCAGCTAATAATTTCTCTGTTTGCCCAACCTCCTTTATCTTGTAGTTTCTGTGGCAGATCCCAGTGATAGGTGGTGATCCAGGGCTCGATACCTACTATAAGGCAGTAATCGATCACCTTATTATAAAAATCAATCCCTTTTTGATTCACTGTTCCTGTTCCTTCAGGGATAACTCTGGGCCAGGAAATCGAAAAACGGAATATTTTTAGTCCAATAGCCACAGCAAGATCAATATCTTCTTTATAGCAATGATAGAAATCGGTCGCTACTTTTGCATTGGACTTATCTTTTATTTTATGAGATTTTTTAGTGAATTCATCCCAGATTGAAGGCCCCTTACCATCTTTATCATAAGCGCCTTCTGTTTGTGCAGCAGCGGTAGTAACTCCCCAGCTAAAGTTTTTAAATAGGTTCATTAAGATATAATGTTCTAAAAACCAAGAACAAAGGCATTAGTGCTTGAATAATCCTTTTTTCAGGAAAGAAAATAATATAAAGAAAATAAGTTGCTGAATACAGCAAACTAACTTATAAGAAAGTTGTTTTATTATTCGTTTTAGAAACCTATATAACATATTGAAAATCTTATGATTATAAAGATAACGCATACTATATCATTTTACTTTACCGCAATATTATCATAGTGTTAACATCCTTTTTAAGATTTTTTTTAAGTTCTGAGTACAATAATTACCGAATTATGTACTTTTGAATGTAATCAGACTCATCATCATATATGACAATATCGGTATCCAACATTTCTAAATATTATAAGGATCAAAAAGCATTAAATGCTATTTCTTTTGATGTAAAACAAGGAGAAATTGTAGGTTTTTTAGGACCCAATGGGGCCGGTAAATCAACGATGATGAAAATCTTAACCACTTATCTCAATCCATCTGAAGGTGAAGCTTTGGTGAATGGATTTGATATCCACTCACAACCTATCGATGTACAAAAAAGTGTAGGGTATCTTCCTGAGCATAACCCTTTATATCTGGAAATGTATGTGAGAGAGTATCTATCGTTTAATGCGCAGGTTTATAAAATTTCAACATCCAGGATTGAACAGGTTATTGAATTAACAGGATTGACTCCCGAGGCGAATAAAAAGATCGGACAACTCTCAAAGGGATATCGCCAGCGTGTTGGTTTGGCATGTGCATTATTACATGATCCCAAAGTATTAATTTTGGATGAACCTACAACCGGATTAGATCCCAATCAACTTTTGGAAATCAGAGAATTGATAAGGTCTGTTGGCAAAGAAAAAACAGTTTTTCTTTCTACACACATCATGCAGGAGGTCGAAGCCATTTGCGATAGGGTGATTATTATCAATAAAGGAGAAATTGTTGCCGATAAGAATTTAAATTCGATGATTAATGAAACCGATCAAATCATAGATGTAGAATTTGACTATCGTGTAGAAGAAGCATTTCTGTTAAAATTACCTAATGTTACGAAAGTAAAAAACAAACACGATTTTGTGTATCAACTCACTTTTGACACTTCTATTGATATGCGCCCTGTAGTTTTTGATTTTGCCCACGACAATAAGTTAAAGATTTTGCAGCTATCAAGAAAAAATAAAAATCTGGAAAGCTTGTTTAGAGAGCTCACCAAGCCTTCTTAAGCAGAAACAGATCTATAGAAAACATCTGCATAACACCCTTAGAGTCTGTTTAAAAACCCTATTTCCTGAAAATAGTAATTTTCAGTTCATATTCTTTTTAAACATGCTCTTACTCTATATACTAACTTGCTTCTTCAAGATGATGTAAAACTTCTTTAAGTTTTTGAATTGTGACCGGTTTCACTATATAGTCACTAACCAGCTCATAGGATCTGGCTCTTAATACATCCTCTGGATCAACAGATGAAGAAACTATATAAATAATTATTTTCTTTTCACAAGGAACTTTAATAAACTCTTCTAAAAACTGCCATCCGTCGAGTACCGGCATATTAAGATCCAGCAAAATAACATCGGGTAATTTCTCATTTGCAGAAATAATTGCTTTTAAATTGTTTAATGCTTCTTCCCCATCGCGGAAAACCATACAACTTTTACAAAAACCAATAAGTTCCATTACTTTCTTAACCCCAAATACAAAAATAGGGTCATCATCAATAATACAAGCGATATCAATTTTTTTCATACTTCAAATAAATTTTAAAAGTTGTTCCTTGATTAACTTCACTTTCCACTTCGATTCTCCCGCTCATAGCTTCGACTTGATTCTTGGTAATAAAAAGCCCAATACCCCTGGCGTCTTTATTATGATGAAAAGTTTTATACATACCAAATAGTTTGGAACGATTTTTTTTCAGGTCAATCCCCAGCCCATTATCCTCGACACTCAATACTACATGATCTCCTTCTATGTCGGCACTTAAAGTGATATAACTACTTCTTTCGCCAGAACTATATTTAATCCCATTGGTAATAAAATTAAGTAAAATACTATCTAAATATGCAGGAATTCCTAAAATGTTTACATCAGGAGTTACTTTATTATTAATAACTACATTGGCCTCTATTGCTATGGCAGAAACGCTTTCTATAGCTTTGTTAATTGCCTCATATAAATTCAATCCCGTCAAATTCTCATTAACTGAAGTATTTATTAAGACAACTTCATTTAAATGTACGATAGTCTCTGTTAAATGTTCTGAGGCTGTTTTAAAAAGTTTTATAATCTCATTATCCTCAATTTCTGGATTCTCCTGAAGAAACAAATCCAAAAGCATCTCAAAATTCCCTGAATGTGATTTTAGATTATGTGAAACAATATGTGCAAAATTTCTTAGTCTTCTGTTCTGATCCTCTGCAAGCGACAACAATGATTTTAACTCTTTTTCTACTTTTTTAATTTCGCTGATGTTGGTTGCCACACCCAAATATCCACTAATATTATCATTGTTTTTTATAGCAGAAAACGTTAATTGTATCGGAAAACAAGTTCCATCTTTTCTTACATGAGTCCACTCTCTGGTATCATATGCCTCCCTCATTGGAAGTGTTGTAAAAACTTCAAAGCCTTCTATCTTGCGACCAAGAAGTGTCGATAATTCTTCCTCTCTTTGTACTATTTCTTCTTTTAGATGTAGTGTCTCAAAAGGTTGCTTAAACATCATTTCTTCTTTGGTATATCCCAGAAGGTTTTCTGCTCCTCTATTAAATATTGTAATCAGGCCATTCTTATCTGTCCCGATAATACTTACCTGGGTGATGTCGTCTATTATATTTTCAAGTTTGGTTATGGCTTCCTGAAGTTTTTGACGGGCTAAAATCTTATGATTGATATCCTCAATTTGTGCTACAAAATACAAAGGCACATTATTTTCGTCTTTAATCACAGAAACTGATAGGTTCACATAAATGATCTTCCCATTTTTATGGAAGCATCTTTTTTCTATGCGGATGTATAGTCGTTCTCCATCAAAAAGTTTTTGGAACTGGGTATTGCTCTCCTTCAAATCATCGGGATGGACAATATCCTGAAAAGCCATTTTTTTTAATTCTGAAGCAGTATAACCAAAGTTCTTACACAGTTTGTAATTTACCTTGGTAAAACCACCTTTATAATCAAATATTGCCATGCCTATAGCGGCATTTTCAAAGTTTCTCCGAAACATTTCTTCACTTATACGCAGACGAATTTCTGCTTCCTTAATGCGGGTGATATCTGCCGTATGCATTATGATACCTCCCACTGTATTTTCGTCTGTATACCAGGGACGTAATTCATAAGTAAGCCATTGTACAGAGCCATCCATTCTTTCAAAGCGATCTTCATCGCTTTTTAACACTTTTCCATTCAGACATTCCTGGTGATCGGCTTTCCATTTATCACCTATTTCAGGAAAAACTTCGTAATGTGATTTTCCGATCACATTATTATCTTTTATACCATAGTCTTCATACCATTTTTGAGAAGCAGCCAGATAGCACATATTGGTATCAAACATGGCAATTGCACTAGGAGCTTGTTCTATAAAAAGTCGATTTTTTTCAAATGCCTTTTTACTTTTAGTGATTTCCTGATGTGAGCCGATCATCCATTCAGGATTTCCTTCAGAGTCCCAGCTTACCACTTTTCCTTTATCCAGTACCCATATCCACTTGCCATTTTTATGTTTCATACGAGCTTCGCATTCATAAAAAGCTGTTTTTCCTATAAAATGATCCTGCAAAAGTTGGTTGGATTTTTCCAGATCATCGGGATGAGAATTTTTGATCCAGGTATCGATTGAAACCGGATCTAATTCCAAAAGTGTATATCCAATTATATTAGCCCATCTCTCATTGAAAATAGTTTCACCAGTTTTCAAATTCCATTCCCATGTTCCAAGATTTGTTCCTTCAATAATATGTTGATAACGATCAACCTGCCTTTGCAGCTGTATTTCTACTTTTTTTAATTTAGTGATATCCGAATGAGCGCCCAGCATCCGAATTGGTTTCCCATTATCATCTCTTATCGCTAATCCCCTACAATGAATCCATACAGTATGCCCAAGTTTATGTTGATATCTTACGATTTGATCATAGGGATGTGAAGGATCTTTACAATGTTGGGTGAAATTAAGAAAAACTACTTCTAGGTCTTCTTTATTTATGATTTCTTGCCATGCAGAAGCACTATGTGGCATATCATCAGGATCATATCCTAAAGTTGTCCAAAACTTAGAATTCATCCATTCATTTTCGGGCTTATCCAAATCCCAAAACCAAAGCCCATCAAGACTCGATTTTTGTATAAAATCAAAAATAGAATCATCTTTCTTAATAAGAGCATACAGTTCCTCTTTAAGATAATTTTCTTTTATATTCTCAACATTTTGAGTCTTATTAGACTTATCTTGAATCATCTTTTAAATATATAAGTGGGGTAGAAATTTCGTGTCTTATAAAGTTAGCCATTAATTTCAATTCTAAAGACCAAATACCCTCAATATTTTTACGGAAACACCTCGTCTGTTTTCATATTAAATCGCAATGTATCAAGGAGGTATCTCTCGATTTTTAAGAAGACAAAATCTAACAGTATTGTAAAATATTCTTTGTTCTAAAAGAACTCTGCAAAAGTATTACTGAAACAGTAATCTTCCGGTAAAAAATTCTTCTACTTCAATTATAGAAGGCCTGCTTACCGAAATCACATCACCGGTGCTTCGTATATTACCTCTAATGGATTGTTGTGGATTTACAATCATTTTATTGGTTCCACGATGAGAAACCCGGACATTTTGAGCAATTAAATTTGCCCCCTCAAATCTTCCTGTTCCCGAAAAAAAACTAACCGAAAGATTTTCAGCTGTTCCTTTTATAAAAAATGAAGCTATATTGTTTCCAACCACACTAATACTTTCACTATTTACTTCAAGATTAAACGTCCCGTTTGTGCTTCCTGTATCTTCATTAAAATCTTCTGAGAGTAAACTCAACGATGGATAGGTAAGTACGCCATCAGAAGAAATATCAAACTGGGTTGCACTTCTTATTTCTCTAATATCGGGAGCCGTAACAAAAATTTTAGTTTGATTAAAATCTCTGAAAAACGCACAGTCGTTGGTATCACTCAATACCAAACGATCCTCTACAACTGTTGCAGTAACCTCTTCCAAAAGATTATCTCCTGTTTCAATAAGTACCGAAGTTGTTTCACCCTGTTTCAGGATCAATTCAATATTTGGATTTACCAGAATTCGTGTAAAATCAGATACTGCTACTTCTTTTCTAACAATATCACCAGTTCGCTGAAAACAATCTAAAGCATTTTCAGAATCACATCCTAAAACAAATAGCGGTAAAATTATATACATTATGATCCTCATCTGATTTTTTACATTTTTCTATGATTTCTTTTCAGTATATGTCATTAATCCCGGTTTTAAATCTTGGTTCCGGTCTCTTTTTTAAACGAACTCATCTTGAGTAATGCTTTTGCCTTCAAAATTCACACTTTTCAAAGCCTGTATCCTATCGAAAATTCCATCGCTTCGGCTTTGGCGGCATGAGATCTCACGGTAAATGTTCCGAATACATTTTTGGTAAGATAGTATTGAAGCCCTGCTCTTAGATACGTCTGCCCTTCAAAATCATAAGGGTAATACACATAATATCCTAACTGCGTTATTACCGAGATTTTATTTACTCTCAATTCATGTCCCAGATAGATTCCTACTCTTTTTGCATCTTCGTCCCCGGTGGTACCATCATTAAACCCTCCTACAGCTCTAAAATCGATAAACCGTTCCAAAGCTTTAGAAAAAAACACTTCTGCACCCAGTTGGATCGCACTTTTCTTATTCAATCTCTTATCCATAAAAGCACCCAGGGTATAGAAAGGAAACCGCCCGGATCCCACCACATCACTTTCATTGACTCCACTTCTGAGAATGAATCCGTAACCAAAAGGTTCGGCTCCTTTAGACAACCCTTGTTCTTTCTCTACCCGTTCGGGGATATCCTCATCCAATGCATAGGTAAGCCCTGCGTTCAAAAATAATGTATTTGTGCTTTTGTTTGGAGCTTTAGTATTTCCATTAGAATAATGCAACACTCCTAAACCCGCCTGCAATCCTAATCCTTGTATGATGTTTTCTTTCTTAAAATTGAGTAATGCATAGGATGCACTTACCAGATGTGTTCCGTAGGCAACATTTCTAAAATTATCATCCTCGTCATAAGGGTTTGTGGCATACGATCCCCCCTGGCCTATTCTAAGCATTAAGAGGCGATTAAAAAAATAGAAGTTATAGTGCACAAACAATCCCAAATGCTTACCTAAAAATTCGTTATCCAGGTCTTGATATATAAAAGACACCCCATAATCAGGATGATTATACAATCGCTGCCATGCCGAATCTCCAAAAGTCTTGCGCTGAAAAGAAAGGATCACACCAGACGGATGACCGGTAATCAAATGTGAAATATCTGGATTGTGCTTTAAGACAGTACCGTAAAAATTATTAACATCCAATGTATAATACGCTTTGGATTCAATCTGAGCATGAGCACTACAATAAAAAAAATATATGAGTAAACAAATCCGTTTTATCATCCGGCAAATGTAATAAAATAATACTTTTCAAAACCTTGAAGGTTTGTCTAGAAAACTGCCGAAGCAATTTTTTTAATATTATCAGATTTTCCCATTGAGTAATAATGCAATACCGGGACCCCATAGTCCATCAATTCTTTGGATTGCTGGATAGCAAATTCTACCCCAACTTCACGTATTTCTTTATTAGTTGTACACTTCTCGACAGCTCTTACCAGCTCATCGGGCATATCCAGTTTAAACACCTGTGGCAATAATTGTAAATGTCGTTTTACCGCCACTGGTTTAATTCCCGGAATGATCGGCACATGAATGCCCGCCGCTCTGGCTTTTTCTACAAAAGCAAAATACCTTTTATTGTCAAAAAACATCTGAGTTACTACATAATCTGCCCCGGCATCTACTTTTTCTTTTAGCCTTCTGATATCTGAGTCTATTGAAGGAGCTTCCATATGTTTTTCGGGATACCCCGCAACCCCTACACAAAAATCAGATTTATTATCGGTTTCAATCACTTCGTGCAGAAATTGTCCTTTATTCATATTTACGATTTGCTCTACCAGTTCATTGGCATAACAATGCCCGCCTTTTGTGGGTGTAAAATACTTCTCTTCCTTCATGGCGTCACCACGCAATGCCATTACATTTTCGATCCCCAAATAATGACAATCTACCAATAAGTATTCTGTTTCCTCTTTGGTAAATCCCCCGCAAAGCACATGCGGAATGGTATCTACATTATATTTATGGGTAATCGAAGCACAGATCCCCACGGTACCGGGACGCATACGGGTTAATTTTTTATCCAGTAAGCCGTCGCGATCAATATAGATGAATTCTTCCCGGGAGGTGGTGACATCTATAAAAGGGGGGTTAAACTCCATTAATGGATCTATATTATCATAGAGTTCCTGGATACTTCTTCCTTTTTGTGGTGGTATTAATTCAAAAGAGAATAAGGTTTTGCCTTTTGCCTTTTTTATGTGATCTGTTACTTTCATATATAGTCCCCAAGCCCCCAAAGGGGGAACTTTTTACTTGGGTGGTTTTATTTAATGTTAAGTCAAGCCAAAACCTACGCGCATCATCCAATGCATCTTTTGTGTCATTCCGGCTTTGATTTAACACTAGGTTAATAATTCTATTTTACTTCTTTTTTGGGCGTACCTTTCGGTCGGGCCTCATGCAAAAGCCACCTCTTTTATTATGGTGGGCTTCAACAACCTCGGAGTGCCGCGCCTGCAAGCAGGCGCTATTCTATAGCCTGATAAAAGGTTTACACCTCTTTGATGCTAACCCACTACTTACTATGCTTACACCTACATTATTTTAATTGACTATAGATCATATTGATCTGTCCCAAATGATATATGTCATGTTGTACCAGCCCTCTTATCATATATTCATTGGTATAGTCTTTTCCCAAAACAAATTCACTCATCCATGAATCTGATCTGGTTTCCAGCAACTCAAGCAATATATCCTGGGTTTGGGTTAACTCGTCGATGATGATTGTCTTTTGAGCTTCAGTTGCAATAGAAACATTTTTCCTCCAGTCTTTTTCCGAATTCATCTGGATACTAAATGCTTCGTTGCCTTTCAGTTTTTGAACAACAAATTCTCTCCAATCCAGGATATGATAAACCAGTTCTGCGATCGAATGTGATACATTCTCAGGTTTCCCATCCCAAAGCTTGGCAGGAATAGTTTTTAACGATTTTAGCACCGACGGGCCATACCAGGGAGTCCCTTCAAAAACCTCTTCAAGTTGTATAATGCTGTCTTCGATATTCATAGTGGTAAAGTTTTAAGACCTCACAGGTTTTTAAAACCTGTGAGGTCTGCAACAATCATTCAATCAAATTAGGGTTCAGCCATTTCCTGGCGTATGCTAGATCTATATCTTTTCTTTTCGCAAAATCTTGTACCTGATCTTCTTTTATTTTTCCCAATCCAAAATATCGGGCCTCCGGATTTCCAAAATAATATCCCGATACCGATGCTGCCGGCCACATGGCCATACTCTCTGTTAATTCTACGCCTATTCGTTCATTTACCTGAAGCAGTTCCCAAATGGTTATTTTTTCGAGATGATCTGGGCATGCGGGATATCCCGGTGCCGGACGAATACCTTTATAGACTTCTTTGATGAGTTCTTCATTACTTAATGCTTCATCATTAGCATATCCCCAATCTTCTTTACGCACTTTTTTGTGTAGATATTCTGCAAAAGCCTCTGCCAGGCGATCTGCCAATGCTTTAATCATAATAGAATTGTAATCGTCGTGATCTGCTTCAAAAGCTTCTGCAAGCTCTTTGGTTCCGAATCCGGTGGTGACACAAAAACACCCCATATAATCCTGAATTCCACTTTTTTTTGGTGCTACAAAATCAGATAACGCAAAATTGGGTTTGCCAGCATGTTTTTTGAGCTGTTGTCGAAGTGTTCTGAATGTAAATCTTCCCTCTTCAGAAGACACTTCTATATCATCATCGTTTACGGTATTGGCTTCAAACAATCCATATATTCCTTTGGCTTTCAACAACTTTTCATCAAACACTTTTTGTAATAATTCCCGGGCGTCTTTGAATAGGGAGGTGGCTTGTTCTCCAACTACCTCATCGGTTAAAATATCAGGATACCGGCCGTGTAAATCCCAGGATCTGAAAAAAGGTGACCAATCGATATAGGGTTCTAGTTGTTGCAGATCAAAATCTTCGATCACCTGTATCCCTAGTCGATTTGGTGTTACAATTTCAGAAATTGACCAATCAATTGCATATTTGTTCTTTCGGGCTTCTTTAATACTCAGATATTCTTTTCGCTTTGTTCTTTTTAAGAAACCTTCTCTGAATTTTTCATAATCTTCTTTTAAATCCCCGACATATTTTTGATTACTTCTTTTATTCAACAAATCCCCAACAACAGTTACTGCTCTTGATGCGTCATTCACATGTACCACAGCATTTTTGTATTGTGGATCGATCTTCACTGCGGTATGAGCTTTTGATGTGGTTGCCCCACCAATCAGTAATGGAATATTGAAATTCTTACGTTCCATTTCTTTAGCCAGATATACCATTTCATCTAGTGATGGGGTTATTAAGCCACTCAATCCAATAACATCTACCTGTTCATCAATTGCAGTTTGTATTATCTTTTCTGGCGGCACCATGACACCAAGGTCAACGATCTCATAATTATTACAACCTAATACGACAGATACAATATTCTTACCAATATCATGCACATCTCCTTTTACGGTAGCCATGAGAATACGGCCAGCAGCCCCCCCCGCCCCCAAAGGGGGGGCTTTCTCGAGTGTTTCAAGGATTTCGTCCAAGACGAAATCGATATTGTTCAATACCTGATCGTTTGTAAAACGAACTACCTGATATCCTTCTTTTTTTAGCCATTCTGTTCTTTCTTCATCACTTGTTTTATTTTCTGGCAGTTGATGTATTGCTCCATCTACTTCTATAATTAAATTTTCCTTCAAACAAATAAAATCTGCTATGTAAGAACCTATAATATGTTGCCTTCTAAATTTATATCCATTCAAATTCTTTCCACTTAACGCATTCCAGAGCATCACTTCAGCTTCAGTTGGTTGATTACGCATCTTATTAGCATATTCTTTCATCAACCCATATAGCATAGGATCTGCAGTTTTCCAATATTGCTCCCCCTTTGGGGGTTGGGAGGCTTTTTTCTTTTCCTCTTCAATATAAGGAAGCAAGTGGGCCACAGCTCTTTTCATTACTCTTGCAGATTTAACCACTTGCGGCAAGAACATTTTACCAGAACCAAAAAGATCTCCTACTACATTCATCCCTGTCATTAAATGACCTTCGATTACCTCGATGGGTTTATCTGCACTTTGCCTTGCTTCTTCTACATCTTCTACAATATACTGATCGATTCCTTTTACCAGTGCTCTGGTGATTCTGTTTTGCAACGGTGCTGACCTCCAGGAAAGGTCTACGGTCTTCTCTTTACTCGTTCCTACTACCGTTTCTGCAAAGTCCAATAAACGTTCTGTAGCATCATCTCTGCGGTCCAGGATGACATCTTCAACATGCTCGAGCAGGTCTTTGGGAATATCATCGTATACTTCGAGCATTGCCGGATTTACGATCCCCATATTCATTCCGGCCTGGATTGCATGATATAGAAACACCGAATGCATGGCTTCTCTCACTGTATTATTCCCTCTAAACGAAAAGGAAACATTACTCACCCCGCCACTTACACTACAATGTGGAAGGTTTTCTCTCACCCATCGTGTTGCTTCTATAAAATCGATCGCATTCTTACGATGTTCTTCCATTCCTGTAGCAACCGGAAAAATATTAAGATCAAAAATGATATCTTCTGGCGGAAATTTTACTTGATTCACCAGAACATCATAGGATCTTTTGGATATCTCTAAACGCCGTTCATAATTATCTGCTTGCCCGACCTCATCAAAAGCCATCACGATTACTGCTGCACCATATCTTTTAATAGCTTTGGCATGCCTAATAAATTCTGCTTCTCCTTCTTTAAGGCTAATTGAGTTTACAACACATTTTCCTTGCACTACCTGTAATCCAGCTTCGATAATATCCCATTTGGAGCTATCGATCATAATAGGTACTCTGGCAATATCGGGTTCGGCCATAATAAGGTTCAGGAACTTAACCATGGCTTCTTTACCATCAATTAGGCCATCATCCATATTAATATCGATCACCTGGGCTCCTCCTTCTACCTGATGTCTTGCTATATCTAAAGCTTCATCAAATTTTTCTTCTTTGACCAAACGCAAGAATTTACGTGATCCCGCAACATTGGTACGCTCTCCAACATTGATAAAATTTGTTTCGGCAGAAACGATCATCGGTTCTAAACCAGAGAGCTTTAGGTATTTTCTAGCCTCCTCTGCACCGAAAGGGGGAACTTCATTCTCTTTATGCACAGTTTTTTCTTTTTTATTCATAATCTGAATTCTCTCTATTTCATTTAGAAACAACTATAGTCTATCTATCTCGCTTAGAATTTCCCCGTTGGGTCTGCCTGTCTGGCAAACAGAGACCAGGGGGCGCGGTTTATAATTTTTTGCCAACTCGGCAATAGCTTTTATATGTTCTGGAGTAGTACCACAACACCCTCCAATAATATTTACCAAACTTTTATCCATATATTCTTTAATCTGTTCTGCCATCTGCTCGGGAGTTTCATCATACTCTCCAAATGCATTGGGTAACCCGGCATTGGGGTGGGCTGATACTCCCGCATCTGCTTTTTGTGCTAAAACCTCTAAATGTGGAGTCAATTGGCTTGCACCCAAGGCACAATTAAAGCCTACCGATAACATAGGGATATGCGAGACTGATATCAGAAAAGCTTCAGCTGTTTGACCTGATAATGTTCTACCACTAGCATCAGTGATCGTTCCACTCACCATAATCGGGACTTCGATATTTCTTTCATCTTTTACTTCTTCAATCGCAAAAAGGGCTGCTTTGGCATTCAATGTATCAAAAATGGTTTCTACTAATAAAATATCTGCTCCTCCGTCCAATAATGCTTCTACTTGCTGTTTATAGGCTACCCTTAATTCATCAAAAGAAACTGCCCTATACCCGGGATCATTTACATCGGGAGACATACTTGCAGTTCTATTTGTCGGACCAATAGATCCTGCTACAAACCGAGGTTTATGAGGTTCTTTTGCTGTAAATTCATTTGCTACTTCTTTGGCTATTTTTGCAGACTGATAATTTAGTTCATACACCAATTCTTCCATCTCATAATCTGCCATGGCTATCGTAGTGCCCGAGAATGTATTGGTCTCTACAATATCTGCACCTGCTTCAAAATATAGCCGATGTACTTCTTTGATCGCTTCTGGCTGCGTGATACTCAACAAATCGTTATTACCCTGCACAGGAACCGGCCAATCCTTGAATTGCTCTCCTCTAAAGTCTTCTTCAGTAAACTTATGACGTTGCAGCATGGTTCCCATCGCTCCGTCCAGCAAGAGAATTCTTTCTTCCAATATTTTTTGTATGTCTTTCATCTGTTTATATTTTTTGTTTTTTATCGGAACGCCAACAATCATTTCGAGCTGTCTACCGTGAGCCTGCCTGGCGGTTAGACAGGGTAGGTTTGCATCGACTTAATTGTTATGGCTTATTTCACATAAAAGTTATTCACCTTAATCCTCTCTCCAAAAGGAAAAGGGAACTAAAATGAGATGATTTCAATTTAGATTTCTTCTTTAAATTTTTAGAGAAGAAATATTATTAAATATGTGTCAAGAAAAGAAATGGAAATAGCTTAAGCTATGAATCATTGTTATCTATTTCGCCTTAACGAATAGAATGTAGCACCTTCTTTAAAATCCCGATAGTCATCGGGACACGTAAAGGGTTGCTAAGGTTTCACAGGGTCTATTCCCTCCACCTTTCTTGATAACGTTTCAATATAAATATGAACTGTATTTTGCAATACGCGGTACAAAGAAAAGCCATAGCCTTTTGTTATGCAAATTTATTACACTTTTTTAAGCCTCTAAAGCTAATTCATTTTCCGGAAACCGGAATGGTTTGCAACAAATAGAGATTACTCAAGTTTTTTATACTAAAGGTACCTACACTATTGAATAGTATACACATTATATTTTATGAGCGAGATTATTCACAAAAAAAGCTGGTGGATTCGAAATTGGAAATGGTTAGTCCCCATTTCATTTTTAATGATTTGTACTGCTTTTTTCTTTTCAATGACCAGAAATCTACATTTCGCTACAGATCGATGTATTTACAACCTGAATTAGTAAATGAAGCCTATGATATGGCTAGCAAAAATGAAACGGTTACTCAAAAATTAGGCGATTTATCACCATATAATTTTTTGCGATTGATCGAAGGAGATGTTATATATAGTAACAATGACAATACTGTAGAAGTCACTGTAAATCTCTTAGGTACTAAAAAGAAAGGTAAACTAGATATTATTGCCCATAGAAATGGTGAAAACTGGAAATATCAAAAGATTACTGTAAGAATTAAAAAGCCTAAAAAAGAAGCAATTATAATTCTGAAGAAATGAGTTAAGTTATTTAATCTGAATATTTTTTTATAAGCTCTAGTGCTTCAAGACACATTTTAACTCTTTGTTTTCCAACTCGATAATTAATATATCTTGCTTTAAAACATGCATCTTTTAAATCTTTATACGAATTATAAACATTAGCATCCTCTTCAATATAAGTAGAAATCAAATTCTCTAAAATCCTATGAGGGTTAGCTTTATTTAGTTTTCTATTCGCATTAATATATTGAGGAAAAGTATCAAACTCTTTAATTCTATTTTCATATGGACATATAAATTCCCCTGGAAACAAGCTATGCTCAATAAACTTAATACTAGAATAAAATGCAGTAGTTACTACCCAATCATCGTATTCCTTTAAATTTTGTAATTCTGCACAAGCATCATAATTATGTTCTGCATGTGTTTTACTAACTTTATTTGTCATACTCAAAAACAAAACCTTCAGAAGAAATTAATTCATCGTCAATTTGATCTGATTCTGGCATGAAAGAAAAATTCAAATCAATTGAATCTATCCCAGAATTTATTTCCTTAGCTATTGCATAAATATCCCATCTTTTAGTCTTATCATAATAATCAGGATCTTTAACAACAACTAAAGAATCAAACTCGTTGAAATTTAAAATTCTCAAATACATACTTACAATCTCCACTCCTTTATTTTTCAGTTTTTCAAACAAATAATTTGAAGACATAGAACTTATTTGCAAACCATTATTTAAACTATCTTTAATTTGATTTTTCAAAGCGTCTTTCCCATCTGAATAAGCATTTAAAACATCATCAGCAGTGAATTTTTTATTAACTGTTTTGAAGTTCAAAGGGAGCTTTGATTCTTTAGTATTGGTTTCTGACAAAGTCATTGATAGAAGTTTAGATTTGTAAATATATCAAAATATACATATAAAAATTCTAATTTTATGTTTAAGCTAAGAAAATAAAATCATTTTTAAGTAAAATTTCAGGATTCCGGAGCCAATTCAACCTCTAATCCATCTAATTCTGGAATAATTGGGATCTGGCATCCTAATCTACTATTATCTTCTACATAAAAAGCTTCTGCCAGCATCAAATCTTCATCCTGACTCATTTCTGGTAATTCATGATCTGATAAAACATAACATTGACATGATGCACACATCGCCATACCTCCACAAGTACCTTCAACGGGTAATTCGTAAGCTTTACAAACTTCCATAAGGTTCATAGCCATATCTGTGGGTGCTTGCACTTCGTGCACGACACCTTCTCTGTCTTTTATCTTTACGGTAATATCTGACATATCTCTATATTTCTGTATACAAATATAATTAAAGACCTCACAATTTGCTATCGCAAATTGTGAGGTCTAAAATAAAAATCTAACTTCTTAAATTATGGCTTTTACCACTTCTTTTTTGGCTTCTTTTTTAGTGCCATCAAATCCTTCTACACCTCCAACTGTAGTATATTTCATCACATATTTCTTGTCAGGATGAATTCTTTGATATGCACTCTGGCACATAACTGCTGCTTCATGAAAACCAGAAAGAATCAATTTTAGTTTCCCTTTATAGGTATTTACATCTCCAATAGCATAAATACCCGGTATATTGGTCTGATAATCGTATGAATTATCTACTTTAATTGCATTCTTTTCGATTTCTAATCCCCAGCCTCCTATCGGGCCTAATTTTGGCGACAAACCGAATAACGGAATGAAGTAATCGGTTTCGAAGTGAATATCTCCTTTGGTCTTATGTTTAATTCCTACCGCAGTTAGGTGATCATCTCCTTTTAATTCTTTTACTTCTGCTTCAGTAATCAGGTTTATTTTTCCTAGTTTAGAAAGCTCTGCTACTCGTTCTACAGAATCTAAAGCTCCACGGAATTCATTACGTCTATGCACCAAAGTTACTTCGCTTGCCACATCTGCCAGAAATATTGACCAGTCTAAAGCTGAATCTCCTCCTCCGGCAATCACAACACGTTTATCCCTATACACTTCCGGATCTCGGATAATATAGGCTACTCCTTTGTCTTCGAAATCTTCGATGTTAGGAATTGGAGGTTTACGTGGTTCAAAAGAACCTAGTCCTCCTGCAATAGCTACTACGGGTGCATTATGCTGTGTTCCTTTATTGGTAGTTACCAAAAACGTATCGTCTTCTAATTTCTCGATCGTTTCTGCTCTTTCTCCTAAAGTAAATCCCGGTTTAAACGGTTTAATCTGTTCCATAAGGTTATCTACCAATTCTCCTGCAAGAATCTCCGGAAAACCAGGAATATCATATATTGGTTTTTTTGGATATATCTCTGAACACTGCCCTCCCGGTTGCGGTAAGGCATCAATAAGATGTGTTTTTAGTTTTAGTAATCCTGCTTCAAAAACAGTAAATAAACCTGTTGGTCCTGCTCCGATAATTAAAATATCAGTCTTTATCATGTTCAACTTCTTTTTTTCCTATTAATCCTTTGGTAAATTCATTGAGTGTTTCCACTTTTTCTTCGAAATCACCTTTTATTGTTTTTCTATACTCGTTTAAATTTTTGACTAAATCATCAATATTTTCCGGAATCACTTCTTCAAAAAACTGACGCAGTCGTTTGGCTGTTGTGGGAGACTTTCCGTTGGTAGAAATAGCCACTTTCACATTACCCTTGGTTACAATCCCACCCATATAAAAATCACAATATGGCGGGTTGTCTGCTACATTAACCAGTTTACTTCTTTTCCTGCAATCTTTATACACTTGTATATTGACTTTGGGAACATCTGTGGTAGCGATCACCATATGTTTTCCTTTGAGAAAACGTTTGTGATATTTTTTTGTAATCATTTCTACCCCAAATTGCTGTGCTAACATTACCGTATTTTCCCGATACATCGGTGATACCATCGTTACTTTAGCATCCGGACTCGATTTTAATAAGAACGTTAATTTTTCTTCGGCTACATTTCCTCCTCCTACAATCAGGATTTCAAGGTTTTTAACCTTCAAAAAAACCGGATATAAATTATTTCTTTCTTCCATCCTTTATAACTATCCCGAATTATCAAGATACGATTTCTTCCCGAACTTCTCTACAAATAGAAGTCAGTTTAACCCGTTGATTAACCACTTCTCCTATCACAATAATCGCCGGAGATGATAATTTTTTATCTGAAACTACCTGCTCAATAGTCTGTATCGTTCCAAATCCAAACCTTTCTTTTTCGGTGGTTCCGTTTTGAATAATTGCCACCGGAATGTCTCGTTTATTTTCGGCTGCAAAGATACTAACTATTTCATTTAACTTACTCATTCCCATTAAAATTACCACAGTTGCATTTGATTTTGCTGCCAAATAAACATCTTGCGATAATTTATGCGATTTTGTGGTTCCGGTAATCACCCAAAAACTCTCTGAAGCTCCTCTTTTGGTTAATGGAATTCCTTGATATGCCGGTACAGCGAGTGATGATGATATTCCGGGGACCACCCGGGTCTCAATTCCAAATTGCTGAGCATAATCAATCTCTTCTGCTCCTCGACCAAAAATAAACGGATCTCCACCTTTTAGCCTCACTACATGGTCGTGACTTTTTGCTCTGCTAACGATTAATTCATTAATCTGCTCCTGCTGATATGCGTAGCATCCTTTACGTTTTCCCACAAAAATCTTTTCTGCATTAGTTGCATACTCCAGCAATGATTCATTAATGAGCGCATCATACAACACCACATCTGCCGACTCTAAAGCTTTAATAGCCTTGAGCGTAATCAAGTCAGGATCACCCGGCCCAGCTCCTACTACTGTTAAGAGCCCCCTAACCCCTGTCTGCCAGACAGGCAGGCCCGAAGGGTGGACCTGATGCTGTTTATGAGTATGTTTCTCGACTTTGTTCATTCTTTACCTATATCTATAGTCAGCTAATAAATTACAAATTATTTATCTGTTTCTATTAAAATTCCCCCTTTGGGTGCGGAGGGGGCATCAAGAGCTCTAAACTCTTGCACTTTTTGTAAAAATTGCCCCGCTTTTTTGATATAATCACCTGCAAAATCTTCAGTTGGTGCATTTTTCTGAAGTTGATATATCAAATCTGCAAAGGTTCCCTCTAATTCTATCTTGCCACTAGCTACGAATTCTTCATCAAACTGGCTAATGATTCCTGCATGTGTATTGGTCTTTTTATTTTCTGCAAGTAACAATGCCTTTGCCGAATTTACCAAAGAACTATAAGCGTGATACACAGCATCAGAATAAATACCATTCTCAAAAGAATTTTTGGCATTATCAATCTTCTCTTCACTTTCTAAAAACAAGGTAGCAATCAAATCGATAACCACGCCAGCACATTCTCCAACACCAATAGCTTTTATATATTCCTCTTCGGTACCCCAATCGATAAAGTCTTCTTGAGTAAGGTTATCTACATTAGATAAATCGGTAAGAAAATCATAAAAGTATTTTTCTCCTTTTTCAGCATAATAATCAACAAAAAGCTTACCATTAGCATTGGCTTCATAATCATCAAGGATTCTGCGTAGCGCTTCTGGTCCTCTTCTACTTGGTATTTTAACTACTTTATCTGCAAACTTCCCTTTTCCGTCACCAAGATTTCCTCCTCCTAACAATACTTGTAATGCCGGAGCTACTAATTTATCCCTGGTGCGCACTGACATTCCCTGGAAACCAATATTCGCCATATTATGTTGCCCACACGCATTCATACAACCACTGATCTTGATCACCAAATCTTCTTTTTCTAGATATTGCGGATATTGAGTTTTGATTACTCGCTCTAGCTCTTCGGCGATACCGGTACTACTGGCGATTCCCAAGTTACAGGTATCTGTTCCCGGACAAGCGGTGATATCTACTGCTTTATTATAACCAGATTCTACAAATCCTAATTTCTCTAACTCCTGATAGAAAAATGGTACTAAATCTTCTTTTACAAATGGAATCAAAATATTCTGACGAAGTGATAATCTGATTTCTCCTGCTGCATATTTCTCTACCAAATCAGCCAATAATCTAGCTTTATCTGTATAAAAATCTCCCAATAATACCTTAATACCTATTGCTACATACCCTTCTTGCTTTTGAGAAATTACATTAGTGGATTTCCACAACTCAAAAGCTTTTTGGTCTTTGATTTCTATTTGAGGTGCTTTTATAGCAACAGGAATTGATGGTTTGTATGCTCCAGCATCGATTGCGACTGTTTTTTGTGCTATGGCATTTTGTTCTGCTTCTACTAATCTTTTGAAAGCTTCTAAACCTATATTTTTTACTAAGAATTTCATTCTTGCTTTGGCTCTACTCTTACGCTCACCGTGACGATCAAAAATTCTTAATACGCCTTCCATCAACGGAATGATCTTGTCTGTTGGCAAGAAACTATATAATTCATCTGCATGTCTTGGTTGGGAGCCCAACCCCCCGCCCAACATCACTTTAAATCCTCTTACTCCATTTTCGATTTTAGCAATAAAACCTAAATCGTGCATATAGGATAATCCTGTATCTTCATCTGTTCCTGAAAAAGACACTTTAAATTTACGTCCCATCTCCTGACAGATTGGATTTCTTAAAAAGAAACGGAATAATGCATCTGCATAAGGTGATACATCAAAAGGCTCTTTTGGATCGATGCCTGCTGTTTCTGAAGCTGTTACATTACGAACGGTATTACCACAAGCTTCTCTTAACGTTACATCATCTCTTTCCAGTTCTGCCCAAAGCTCTGGTGTTCTGTTCAAATCTACATAATGAATCTGGATGTCCTGGCGTGTAGTAATATGCAGTCTTCCTCTTGAGTATTCGTCAGAGACTTCACAAATACGTCTTAGTTGATTACTCAATACTTTACCATAAGGCAGTTTAATACGAATCATCTGCACTCCTTCCTGGCGCTGACCATATACCCCACGTGCTAAACGAAGGCTACGAAACTTCTCTTCATCAATGGTACCTTTATGGAATTGCTCAATCTTATTGGCTAATTCTATAATGTCCTTCTGGACAATTGGATTTTCTATTTCGGTTCTAAAACTTTGCATCTTTTAGCCCCCTAACCCCCAAAGGGGGAACTCTTACTCGGGCGGGTCAAGAGTTTTGTGGTTAAACTTTATTTTTATTTCCTGAACTTTTGTAGTTCCCCCTTTGGGGGTTAGGGGGCTTCTATAAAACCTACTCCTGAAGTATTATTGGTTTGAGAATCTATTAATATAAATGACCCTGAAGCTTTATTCCTGCTATAAGAATCAATTGCCAAAGGTTTGCTTAATTGTAACTGAACTTTGCCTATTTCATTTAAGCTCAAGGTGTTTTTTGAAGTATCTTCTCCCGAAAAATCAGCAGCAATCGTTCCGTTTATGTTCTTCACTTTTGCCAAAATCCGGCTGCTTCCACTTTGAATAAGGTAATTTGTCCCTGGACACAGGTCTTTACTGTCCATCCAACAAACCGTAGCGGTCAATTGTTTTTCCACTCTTGGTTTTTCAGAAGATTTCACAATCATATCACCACGACTTACATTTATGTCATCTTCTAAAGTAATGGTACACGAGCTTCCTCTACCCACAGTATCAAATTTTTGATTAAAGAAATAAATTTCTTTCACCTTTGATGTGGTCAATGATGGCAAGATCGTTACCTCATCTCCTACTGAAAGATCTCCTCCGTATGACTTTCCGGCATATCCCCTGAAATCGTGAAATTCATCTTGTTTAGGACGGATTACCGTTTGAACAGGAAAGCGTACTTCTGATTTTTCAAAAACATCTTGTGCATCGAGTTCTTCTAAATGCTCTAACAACGTTTGCCCATGATACCACGGTGTTCTATCTGATTTGTCTACAACATTATCGCCTTGCAGAGCACTCACCGGAATAAAAGTTATATGTTGTTCTTTATAATCACTCTTTTCTATTAAGGATTCAAAATCGGCTTTTATAGTCTCGAATTTCTCTTGAGAAAAATCTACCAGATCCATTTTATTAATAGCGACAATAACATCCTTAACTCTCAATAAGTTATTGATAAAAAAGTGGCGATAGGTTTGTTCAATAACTCCTTTTCGGGCATCTACCAAAATAATGGAAGCTTGCGAAGTTGATGCCCCGGTCACCATATTTCGGGTATACTCAATATGCCCAGGAGTATCGGCAATGATATAACTTTTCGTTTTTGTCGAAAAATAAATATGGGCTACATCAATAGTAATTCCCTGTTCACGCTCTGCTACCAATCCATCTGTTGCCAATGAAAAATCAAGGTAGTCAAACCCATTGGCTTTACTCCTGGTTTCGATAGCTTCTAATTTATCGATAGTTAACGATTTTGTATCATATAAAATACGACCGATCAAGGTACTTTTACCATCATCTACACTTCCTGCTGTTGCTATTTTTAATACGTCCATATCTAGCCCCCTAGCCCCCAAAGGGGGAACTTTTAATCGGGTCCTTTTTTTGGTTAAATAATAAATTATTTTTTCTCATCCTTCACTAATGAAAGCCTATCTATTCTTTAAAAGAACATTCTTTTCCCGCACTCCTAGAAGTTCCCCCTTTGGGGGCTAGGGAGCTTAGAAATACCCTTGTTGTTTACGTTTTTCCATTGCGGCTTCAGATCGTTTGTCATCGATGCGGGCACCTCTTTCTGAAATTGTGGATTTTCTAATTTCTGCCACAATTTTATCAATAGTTATGGCATCAGAAAGTACTGCTGCTGTACAAGACATATCACCTACCGTACGGAAACGTACCATTCTTTCTTCTACAACCTCATCGTCTTCCCTATATACAACACCATCTTCTGCAGACCAGATCATTCCGTCCCTAACAAACGTTTTACGGGTATGTGCAAAATAGATAGAAGGAATCTCAATTCCTTCTTTTTGAATATAACTCCACACATCTAATTCTGTCCAGTTACTAATCGGGAATACTCTAACATTTTGTCCTAGGTCAATTTTTCCATTAAGATGATCAAACAACTCTGGACGTTGGTTTTTTTCATCCCACTGCCCAAAATCATCTCTTACCGAGAAAATACGTTCTTTAGCTCTTGCTTTCTCTTCATCTCTACGAGCTCCTCCAATCGCAGCATCAAATTTAAATTCTTCTAATGCATCCAACAGTGTAGTAGTTTGCAAACTATTTCTACTAGCATATTTCCCTTTTTCCTCTACTACTTTTCCTTGATCAATAGAATCCTGAACATTACGAACGATAAGTTCTACACCTAATTCTTTAACTAATTTATCTCTAAATGCTATGGTTTCAGGAAAATTATGCCCTGTATCGATATGCAATAATGGAAAAGGAATCTTCCCCGGGTAGAATGCTTTCTGGGCCAATCGTACTAAAGTAATAGAGTCTTTTCCTCCGGAAAAAAGTAATACGGGCTTTTCGAACTGAGCCACCACTTCACGAAAAATATAAATTGCTTCGCTTTCCAAAGGATTTACAGTGAGAACTGAAGCTCCTGCAAGGCTACCTGCAGATCCATTCAATTGTGCAACTTTCTTTTCTAGTATTTCCATGCTAATTTTTTCGTCGTTTATTAATTGGTGTGCAATCCACACTCTCTGTTTTCTAATACCTTGGTAGGATCAAAATACTTGAACTCGTTTGGTAAATTATTTTCTTCCAGATATATATCCAATTCGGCATCACTGTAATAGTAAAAAGGACTTACTTTCAAAACTCCGTCTTTACCCATACTCAAAATATCCAGTGAATCTCTTAGCGCTGTTTGTCCTTTTCTAAGGTTTGTAAACCAAACATCTGGTTTAAAATCTGCCATTGCTCTTTTAAATGGCTCTAACTTTACTTGCTCAGTAAAAATTGCATGTTTAGGATCATCAATATCAGGAATCCCCATTACTACATCTCTATGTGCAGTGGTTTGTTTGGGTACATACAATTTTATATTCAATACTAATACATCTATTACCTCTTCTGCATGTCTATATGTATTTGATGTATTGTAACCCGAATCACACCATATTACCGGAATATCGGATAAAGCCTTTGAGCACACATTAAGAATAGCCGCTTCATATGGCCTGAAATTAGTGGTTACAACCGGAGTTTTCGCGTTCAAAACTGCCCATTGAGCAATTTCCAATGGTGTCTTATCGGCTAACGTTTTATTTAAATTTTGTATTTCTTTTTCTGTAAAACTCATAACTTTTTAGCAAATTCCTTCCTTGATATTAATGAGATCCTGAAACAAGTTCGGGATGACACGATGTGTTATCTTCCCCATTTTATTTTGTTCCATACTCTTTCATGAAAAAAATAAAGAACCATTTTCGTTAAAAAATCAACTGATGCTATTGAAGTAGCTAAAACAATCTCACCAATTAGCACATAAGAAACTATTAATGTATCCAATGTACCCACTACTCTCCAACTTACTGCTTTTGCTATACTTCGTATAGGTTTTTCAGAAGATTTATCATCCTCAAAAGTTGTTTTTTCCGAAGCTACTTTATCTAATATCATTTGATCTATAATCATACTCCTGTTTTAATTCTATTACCCTATAGATTTAGTAGAGTATTAAGCAAATGTATATAAAAAAATCTACCTATTAGTCTAAAAGATTAAAAAATCTTACATAGTTTCTAAGAATTATGATATTATTAATAAATACCCTAGTAGTTTTGTAGATTATTAAGGTACTATCTTAATCATTACAAAATCTATACACAAAAGACTTATTAAAACTTTATTAATTACCCTTAAAACTTACATAAAACAGTCTTAATTTAAAAAAAACAACAATATGCAAATTTATACCACGTTGATAAATTAGTATAAACCCAAAATATATAATTAAAATGAAACGATTTGCCATGCTTTTATTTTTAGCGAGTACCTCGATCTTTGTTTCCTGTAGTGATGATGATGACACCATTAACATTGACCAATCATTGATTCCGGGAGAATGGAATCTTACCGAAGTTACATCTGAAAACGGAAAGGTTTCTGCTACTACAGATGCTGTTCCTGTTCCGGTGAGTGGAAATTACAGTGTTTCGAGCAAAGACATGACCGTTCAGGTAACTTTTGTTGAATCTGCAACCGAAGATCCTAATACTTTTACCAGTTCTGGAGGATTTACACTAGTCGCAATGGTTACTCTTCCTCTGATTGATCCTATAGAATATGAACAGGCGATCCCAGAATTTATTGGAACCGGTGAATGGAGAGTAGAAGGGAATAAGTTAATAACTACCGAACAAAGCACAGACCAGTCTTTTGATATTATTACTTTGAATGCTGAAACCATCAGTTTAAGAGTACCTATTGATGAGACCGTTCAGGAAGGAGGATACAACTTAGAAATCACCGGAAGTCAGATTTTTACATTGACAAAGAGCTAAATTCAAAATATTTACTACATAAAAAGCTGAGAAATTTCTCAGCTTTTTTGTTTTATATCTGCGCTAAAGCTTGCTTAATATCCTGAATGATATCATCTACATGTTCTAATCCTACAGAACAACGTACCATTCCATCTGTGATCCCTACCGCTATCTTATCTTCATCGACCAGTTTATTATGTGTTGTCGAGGCAGGATGTGTTACAATTGTTCTGGTATCCCCAAGATTGGCAGAAAGTGAGCACATTTGTACACTGTTAAAAAAGGTTTTCCCGGCTTGTACTCCTCCTTTTACTTCAAAAGCCACAATATTACCGCCCGATTTCATTTGTTTTTTGGCGACCTCATACTGGGGATGTGATTTTAAGAAGGGATACTTCACCCAGTTTATTTTAGGATGCGACTCTAAAAATTCGGCCAGTTTCAAAGCATTTTCACAATGTCTATCAACTCTAACTGCCAAAGTCTCTAAACTTTTAGATAAAACCCAGGCATTAAAAGGTGATAATGAAGGCCCTGTATTGCGTGAAAACAGATAAATATCTCTTATTAATTCTTTTTTTCCCACAGTTACACCTCCCAACACTCTTCCCTGGCCATCTATCAACTTGGTAGCTGAATGGATTACCAAATCTGCTCCAAATTTAATAGGATTCTGTAAATATGGTGTTGCAAAACAATTATCAATAATCAATAACAAATTATGTTTTTTTGCAATCTTACCAAGTAACTCCATATCCAACACATCCACTCCCGGGTTTGTTGGAGATTCTGCATACAAGATTTTTGTATTAGGCTGGATCAGGCTTTCTACTTTTTCTACTTCGTCAATTCTGAAATAACTGGTGTCTATATTCCATTTCGGAAAATACTTTGTAAACAAGGTATGGGTAGAGCCAAATACCGATCGGGCCGAAACGATGTGATCCCCAGCATCCAACAATGCTGCAAATGTTGAAAACACCGCAGCCATTCCTGTTGCAAAGGCATAACCGTCCTCTGCCCCTTCCATCTTACAGATTTTATCTACAAATTCTGTAGTATTTGGGTTACTAAAACGGCTGTACAGATTGCGTTCTTTTTCTTCAGCAAACGCAGCTCTCATCTCTTCAGCATCTTCAAAAACAAATCCCGAAGTCAAATACATTGGTGTCGAATGCTCCAAAAATTGTGTTTTCCCGGTTTGTGTTCTTACGGCTTGCGTTTCAAAATTTTGACTTTCGTTACTCATACTTCTTCATTGTTAACTACAACTTTATACTCAATTTTGGCAGTTGGTTCTAAGGTTTTGGATACCGAACAATATTTTTCAAACGACAATTGCGCTGCTCTTTTAGCTTTCTCGGGCGCGATTTCGCCTTCGAGATACACCGTGACATGAATTTCTTTAAATGGGTTTGCTCCATCAATTTCTACACGGGTTCCAGCTACTTCTGCTCTATAATCTGTAATTTCTTGTCGTTGTTTTTTTAAAATAGAAATCACATCGATAGCACTGCAACCTGCTACACCCATCAACACATACTCCATCGGGCTTGGTGCCAGATCATGCCCGCCAACGGCTGCTTTACTATCGATATGTGTTATATGTCCTCTTTCGTTTTTTAATTCGAAATGGTAATCGTCGTCTATTCTTTTGAGTTGTATTTTCATTTTGTATTGATTTAGATTTTATTTTGGCGTTACCCTGACTGGCCAGGGCCGGACTTTTCGCTATATCTTTTATAATCTGTCACCCCCGAGCAGATTCGAAGGGTTTCTAACAGATTATAAAAGGATACCGCTTCAATCCTTGTCTGCCGACAGGCAGGCCTAGCACAATTTTATCCTTTTTCGGCTAATCTTAAAATATCTCCAAACACTCCTCTGGCCGTTACCGCTGCTCCTGCTCCTGCTCCCTGAATTACGATCGGTTGATCTCCGTAGGATTCTGTATAAATCTCGAAGATTGAGTCGGAACCTTTTACCTGTCCTAACGCACTACTCTGTGGTACAGAGACTAATTTCACATCCAGATTTCCCTTCTCTTGCGATAAATCCCCCCAAAGATCACCAATATACCGCAATACATGATCGGGTTTTTGAGTTTCTTTAACTTTTTGATATACTGAATCCAGTTCCTGTAATCTCCCTAAAAATTCTTTTGATTCTCCTGCTCTCAGTGCTTCGGGAATGAGGTTATGAATATTAATTTCTTCAAATTCGTTGCTCAGATCCAACTCTCTGGCCAAGATCAATAATTTTCTCCCCACATCATTGCCACAAAGATCTTCACGTGGATCTGGTTCTGTGAATCCTTTGTCAATTGCTTCTTGTAATACCTCACTAAATGGTCGTTCTTCTACTGAAAAATTATTAAACAAATAACTCAACGATCCAGAAAATACACCTTTGATTCGCGTAATATTTTCACCAGATAAATGCAATAACTTAATCGTATCGATCAATGGTAAACCTGCCCCCACATTGGTTTCATATAAGTACTGTTTTTGATTCTCTTCGAGCTTTGCTCTTAATTTCTTATAAAAATCAAAACTTAAGGTATTGGCGACTTTATTTGAGGATACCAGATCAAAACCGTGCGCTACCAGGTGTATATAATTTGTTGTAAATTCCTGACTTGCCGTATTATCGATAGCAATCAGGTTTTCCAGATGATGTTGATCTGCAAATTGAATTATGTCTTCAATAGTGTATGAAATTCCTTGTTTTTCAATTTCAGATTTCCAATCGGTACTAATTCCTTTCTTACCAAACAATACTTTCCTTGAATTGGCGATGGCAAAAATATTGAGTTTGATCTTTTTACGTTTCTCTATTTGCTGTGAGGACTTCAATATTTGATCTATTAAAGTACCACCTACCAATCCGTGACCAAATATGGCAATATTTATCTTTTTCGCAATTTCGAAAATCTCACCATGAATCACATTCAGAGCTCGATGTAGTTGTTCTCTTTGCACCACCAGACTCACGTTCTTGCCGGTAGCTGTATTATTAAATAATAAAGGAACCACCTGATTTTTGATCAACGCATTGTAGGGTTTATGAAATGTACTTAGATCCTGGCCAATGATCGAAATCACCGACACATCTTCTTCTATGGTGATACCACTTACATCACGTGTATGAACATCTGCCTCAAATTCCTGCTCAAGCACCGATTTGGCTTCTTTTGCCTGATTTGCCTCAACTACAAATCCAATACCTCTTTCTGAGGATCCTTGTGAAATGATACTAACATTAATATTTCTATGTGCCAAAGCTCTGAATATCCTGGCATCTACGCCCACTTTACCCAAAAGCCCTCTTCCTTCAAGATTAATTAAGGCCACATGTTCTAAAACCGAAAGTGATTTAATTCCTTTTTCACTAGCCTCAGAAGTAATTAAAGTGCCTTCACTTTTATGATCAAAAGTATTCAATATCCTAAGCGGAATATTCTTTTCTATTAATGGAATAATGGTTTTAGCATGCAGGATATTGGCTCCAAAATAGGCTAGTTCATTTGCTTCGGTAAAGGATAGTTTTTCAATCTTTTTGGCATCTGGCACCAAATCGGGATTTGCTGTATAAATTCCGTTTATATGTGTGAAATTCTGAAGTTCTTCGGCTTCCAGGTAATTTGCTAATAATGATGCAGTATAATTACTACCATTTCTTCCTAAAGTGGTCGTTTCATTTTTGGTATTGGAGGCGATAAAACCCGTCACGACATTTACGATAGCACCATTGTATTTTTGAAAATGGTTCATTACATTCTCCTTGGATAATGTATCGAGAGGTTGTGCTTCTCCAAACTGAGCATCTGTGATGATAAGTTCTCTGCTATCGGTAAAATTAGCTTTAATACTTTTCTCGTTGAGGATCTGCGTTATCAATTTTGCAGCAATGACTTCCCCCTGAGATAATATCTGATCTTTTATTCGCTTGCTATAATCTCCCAAAAGGGAAACTCCTGCAAAAAGTCTATCCAAAGTTTCAAATTCTTCACTGAAGTCAACATTTTGAAAGTCGTCTAGTTGATAGTGCTTAAAAGCATCTAACTGCTCCTGATATTCTTCATTTTTGGCTGCTTTTTCGAGAATTGCTTCTAACTCATCGGTGGTGTTCCCTCTGGCAGATAGCACTACAGTGATTTTTTCTCTATTTTTCACTTTGCTTTCGATGATATCTACAACTGCACGAATTCCTTCTCCGTTAGCTAGGGATTTTCCTCCAAATTTTAAGACTTTCATTTTTTTATTTTCTTTAAAACACATCTTTTAGTAACGTACTTAATTGCTCAAATTCTATTAAAAAAGCATCATGGCCGTGCACAGAATTGATCATGCCATGAGTGACATTTTGCTTTACTTTTTTCAGTTTTTCAAATGTGATTTTGCCCTCTGCTGCAGTAAAAAATACGTCAGAATCTACACTTATGATATGAATATTAGATTGTATTGATCCAGCTACTTCCTGAAAACTTCCTCTTCCTGTTGTGATATCAATATTGGCTAAAACATAATTCAACTCTTTATATGCCGAAAGTGTAAATCGCTCCTTCAATTTTTTTCCATGATACAACAACCAGCTTTCGGTATTGAACATATCTTTTTCTTCATTATATGTGCGATCAAATTTTAACTTCAATGATTCTGGTGACCGATAAATCAACATGGCATGAATTCTTGCATCATGCACGGGATTCTTAGAATTTAACAAAATCTGTTCCTGCACCAGGCAATTTGCTTTTAACCAATCGGTAGATTTCCAGTCTGTTGCCACAGGAATAAGGTGTTCGATCAAGTTGGGTTCTAGTACTGCCAGTTCCCAGGCGATACCTCCTCCTACAGATCCACCGATTACAGCGTGCAATGTATTTATATCCAACTGTTTTAATCCTTCAGAAAAAACAGCTGCAATATCTCTGGCATTAAACACTTTGTAGTCTTCTATCAGATTTTCAGCTAATCCATCATATCCATTACCAGGGATATTAAAGGACAATACCGTATATCGATTCGTATCAATGCACTTACCTTCTCCAATCAGGCCACTCCACCAGCCTTTTTCTCCACATACAGTAGAGTTCCCGGTTAGTGCATGATTTACGAGAACTATAGGTGCAGTATACAGCGGTTTCCCAAACAATTCGTACGTGAGTGGAATCTCAGCAATATGCTTTCCTTTTATTGTAGTGAAATCTGATATATGAACTTTTTGCAGCATAGACAGGACTAACTATTTTATAGCTATTATTTTTAGTTTTAGATTCCAGCCTACCCTGGAATGACAAACTGTTTCGTTATTTTACTGTTTCGTTTACTTTAGTAAAAGCTGCTTTCAGATCTCCTTTCAGATCTTCTATATCCTCGAGCCCAACAGACAAGCGTATCAAATCCTGTGTCACCCCGGTTGATTCTTGTTGTGTCGAATCGAGCTGCTGATGCGTGGTACTGGCAGGATGGATAATCAAGGATTTAGAATCTCCAATATTGGCAAGTAAGGAGAAAATCTTAGTTTCATCGGCCACTGTTTTGGCAGAATCGAAACCTCCTTTTACCCCAAAAGTTACAATACCACTTTGTCCTTTGGGCAAATATTCCTGCGCCAATTTATAATATGTATCCTTTTCAAGTCCGGGATAATTCACCCAGGTTACCTCCTCTTGTTTTTGTAACCATTTTGCCAGTTCTAATGCATTCTCACTATGTTTTTTGATCCTGATCTCCAGTGTTTCCAGGCCTTGCAATATCTGAAACGCATTAAACGGACTTAACGCTGCACCATGATCCCGTAATCCTTCAATTCTCGCCTTGGCAATAAATGCTGCCGGCCCCAGAGCATCGTGATACACCAATCCATGATATCCCGGTGAGGGTTCGGTAAACTCAGGAAACTTACCGCTAGACCAGTCAAAAGTTCCTGCATCGATAATCGCTCCTCCAAGAGATGTACCATTACCATTGATATATTTTGTGAGAGAATGAATTACAATATTGGCTCCATACTCGATAGGATTTAACAATGCTGGTGTAGCCACCGTATTATCAACGATAAGTGGTACTTTATAAGCTTTGGCTTCAGATGAAATCGCCTTGAGATCTAATACATCCAATTTTGGGTTCCCTAAAGACTCCACAAAAAATGCCCGGGTATTTTCTTTCACAGCATTTTTAAAGTTTTGTGAGTCAGACGGATCAACAAAAGTAGTAGTAATACCAAATCGGGGTAAAGTGACATTCAAAAGGTTATACGTTCCTCCATATAAACTACTTGATGCTACTATATGATCACCTGTTTTAAGCAACGTAAGTAATGTTGTATTGATCGCTGCGGTACCCGATGCAGTTACCACTGCTGCAATCCCTCCTTCCAATGCTGCCAGGCGTTGCTCTAATATATCATTTGTTGGATTATTTAATCTGGTGTAAATAAACCCTGTTTCGGATAGATTAAACAGATTGGCCGCATGATCTGCATTATTAAAGACATAGGATGTGGTTTGATAGATAGGAACCGCTCTGGTTCCTCCATTTACAGACACATCGTGACCGGCATGTAAAGCTCCTGTTGCAAATTTTTGTGTACTCATAATTTTCTAATTTTTTAGATTCCAGCCTAAGTCTATACGAAGTGTAGACGAAGTGTCGGAATGATAACAGATTTAAAATACTAAGGTCGAGCCTTAGAAAATAATTTTATAAATCAAATACATCAAACACTTTATAAAGTGAGTGGTCATAGAAAATTAAAAAGAAAGGGAAACATCAATCACAGAAAATGCAATTGGTTTCGAGTTATCTTTTCTTGTCCAGATCCCGATAGCTATCGGAATAAAAGGATCAAGATAGAATTTAGCACCTTCTTTAAAATCCCGATAGTCATCGGGACACGTAAAGGGTTGCTAAGGTTTCACAGGGTCTATTCCCTCCGCCTTTCTTAATAACTTGCTAATATGTATAAGAAACTTGCAGACAAAGCTAGTGATTATTTTTAAACTACAATATGTTAAATAAGAAAAATGTCTTTTTACAAAAAACAATACTATTAAGTACACTCCAAATTGAATAAAAACTATTGATCTGTTAAATCCTTTTGAATATCATCATTTTTTTTACCTTTGCCGAAATATTTTTCAGGGAAAGATTTGACTGATTGCAACCCAAAAATGCTGGAACTTTAAAGAACCTATTAAAAGGATACTGAAACAAGTTCAACATAAAAAATGCTAAAGCAGTTCGATTTAAGAATATTCTGTCGTAAGCTTCGTATCGCAATCCTGTCTATATTTCGATTAAAAACAATAATAAAAAATGGCATATTTATTCACTTCAGAAAGTGTATCTGAAGGACACCCAGACAAAGTTGCAGATCAAATCAGTGATGCATTATTAGACAATTTTTTGGCTTTTGATCCAGACTCTAAAGTAGCTTGTGAAACATTGGTGACTACCGGCCAGGTAATACTAGCCGGAGAAGTAAAATCCAAAACCTACCTTGATGTACAGCATATTGCAAGAGAAGTAATCAACAAAATCGGATATACTAAAGGAGCATATCAATTTAGTGGGGATTCCTGCGGAGTCATCTCATTAATCCATGAGCAGTCTCGGGATATCAATCAAGGTGTTGATCGTGATACCAAAGAAGATCAGGGTGCAGGAGACCAGGGGATGATGTTTGGATATGCGACCAAAGAAACAGCCAATTATATGCCTTTGGCGCTCGATATTTCTCATAAAATCCTGATAGAACTTGCAAAATTAAGGCGTGAAGATAGAGAAATACCATATTTACGACCAGATTCTAAAAGTCAGGTCACGATCGAGTATAACGATGATAATGTGCCACAACGTATCGTGGCCATTGTAGTATCTACGCAGCATGATGATTTTAACGATAACGATGATATAATGTTAGCAAAGATCAAAAATGATATCATCGCTATTTTGATGCCCAGGGTCATTGCACAATTACCACAATATGTGCAGAAATTGTTCGACGATCAGATCACCTATCACATCAATCCTACCGGGAAATTTGTAATCGGCGGGCCGCATGGAGATACAGGCCTTACCGGAAGAAAAATCATTGTTGACACCTATGGCGGTAAAGGAGCTCATGGAGGCGGTGCTTTTTCAGGAAAGGATCCAAGTAAAGTGGATCGATCTGCTGCTTATGCTTCCAGACACATTGCCAAAAATCTTGTCGCTGCAGGAGTTGCAAGCGAAGTATTGGTACAAGTATCCTATGCGATTGGTGTGGTAGAACCTACTTCAATCTTTGTAGATACCTACAGAAGTAGTACTTTGGGGTTAACCGATGGCGAGATTGCTGAAAAAGTAGGTGAAATTTTTGATATGCGTCCAGCTGCAATTGAAAAACGCCTGAAGCTGAGAAATCCTATTTATCAAGAGACTGCAGCTTACGGGCACATGGGTAAAGAACCCAAAACCATTACCAAAGTTTTTGAGAGCCCATATTCTGGTAAAATTGAAAGAGATGTAGAACTTTTCACCTGGGAGAAACTGGATTATGTAGATGCAGTAAAAAAGGCCTTTAAAATATAGTATTCATCGGGTTTTATAGCTCTTTATCGATTTTCTAAAAATGCCCTAAAAAAATGTGGTTTTTCCGTAGTGAGAAATAAAGTATTATCATTAAATTTACACCTTTAATATTCAGACATATAGCATATCAAATTGGGAAATGATATAGCATATTTTTTGGATTCTAAGGATGTTATATACTTGGTTTTCAGAAACTGAAATTAAAAATAGTATATACACAAAAAATTAAATTTAGGGAAATGAAAGTAAAAGCTTTAATGATTATTTCTTTGTTTTGTATATGTAATATATCGTTTGGTCAAGAGTTTAAAAACGATCTTACGTCTGTTAAAACCATCGACAATCAAATTCAGGAAGAACAATATAGTACCGATGAAATTCCTTTGGTAGATAGATTATTGTTAAGAACCCCTATTGATAATATCTCGTATCGAGATAAACAATTCTACAGTAAAAAAGAATGGAGAAAGATTAAGAAACAGATCCTAAAAAATAAAAAGAAGATTACTAATCAAAAAAATAGTATTCATGTTTCCAAAGTTATAGATACCATATATCTAGATATTCCTTCATTTAATAAAGTATCACGTTTATCTGGATGGTAAGAAATCTAGAAGATTAAAATAATTCTTTGATTTTTTCTCATATCTTTTTTATAGAATCTGACGTTTTTCCAGTATTTCCTGAAATAAAAAAACACAAAATCTCCTAAAAATCGTGTTTTTTTTAATAAAATTTATCTTTTTTACCAGTCTTTAAAAAAATGCTTATCCCTTACTCACAAAAGGATAGCAAACAGGCTCCTGTTTTTTTTGCAAAAAAAAGCAAAAAAAAATTCACCTCTTTTATAGAAAAATAAATGAGTAATCACAGCATCTCTCGGCCTTCAACAGGGGAAAAATCCCCGTATTCCGTTATGGTTTTACCGTAACCACAATGCAATGAATATTGCTATATTAGCGGCTAAATATCAGATACTTATACATCTTTAATCATAAAACCTATCATGCTGGAATTTTATAAATAACTTCAGCATGATATTTATAAATGCCTCAAAATTTAAAAAGAAATGAAAGTGAAAATTACTATGACCATTACATTACTCGGAATATCGTTTTTATCAATAGGACAAAACGATGCAACCGACAATAAATCTATTAGCGCAATAGCAAATAATACAATACAAGAGCAATACCCCTCCAATATTTCCAAACTCATTAATCCTTTTGAGGCGACTGTCGAAGAAAACAAAGCAGATATCGCCTCTGAAAATGTTCTCCTGGGCAATGAAAAGAAATGGAAAAAAATAAAAAAGCAAATTCAAAGAAGCAAAAGAAAAATTGCTAATCAAAAATATAGCATGTATACTTCTAAAATAATGGATACTGTATATTTAGATATTCCAGCATCTCGTGGACAATCGCGTTTATCTGATTGGTAAATGACCTACCTTATAAAATATTGATGGGGGAAACCAACAGGAAAATACGTAAAAAAACCTTCTTGAAGCATGACAGAAGCTAAAAATTGCAGCAATAAACTTCTTGAAGGGTGAACATAGCTCATATCATACATCAAGACGTTTTGTAGCCAAATTTTGTGATTTCTGCTGTTGTAAAGTTTACTCATGGTACAGAAAGGAGACTAATTTCTCTTTCAAAGAGGAAACTTTGTGGCCATGATCAAACAGCACTACCCAATAATTCTCCTCTTGAGGACGACACAGCATCGTTATGGGCAAGTTGTAGTAATGGGCTGGTGTGTTATTTGTGTTCAGACGGCAGCTTATTGAGCTGTTTTTTAGTTTTAAGCAAACGACAGAAGAAAAAGGATCAATCCTCACCCAACATAACAAAAAACACCTTTTGTAAAAGGGGTATTTACCTCTTTACATCTTTCTTTACAAGAGTTATTTTTATACAAATTATAAATCTTGTAGAAATGTGGTATAAAAATGTAATCGTACTTATATTCATTTCCATATCATCCATAATCTATACACAAAACTATAAATTCAACCATTATACACTTGAGGATGGTTTATCCCAAGAAACTATAAATACCATCTTAAAAGATTCCAGAGGTTTTTTATGGTTAGGTACTCAAGACGGATTAAACAGGTTTGATGGCGACAGATTTGAGGTTTTCAAATATGAAGAACATAAAAATAGCATTTCGGGAAACCATATTACCAAACTTCTCGAAGATGATTACGGAAATATCTGGATAGGAACAGGAAATAATGGTTTTTGTCTGTATAATCCCAAAAGCAAATCCTTTAAAAGAATTGATGCTCCGGGCATTAACATCAGTGATGCTTGTACTGGCCTGGTAAAAGATAGCAAAGGAAACATTTATGTCTCTTTTTTTAATCAAACACTAGTAAAAGTTACAAACCAACACAGTGACAAAGCCAATTTAGATAAAATAAGCTTTTTTCACAAGACCTCTCTTACTATTACATGCCTGAAAGTTATAAACAATACCCTTTTTGTTGGTACTAAAGAAGGGAGAATATTCTATTCGAATCTGGATCACGAAGATTTAGAATTCACCGAATTTATACATAATAACAATTGGGGACGAATCAATACCATTGAGAATGATCCTTACGAACAAATACTTATTGGCTCAGAGTTTGGTCTTTGGAAACTAAATCTCTTAAAAAACACAACAATAAAATTATCCATCAAAGATCATAATTCTTTTTCTGAAATCATTATCACCGATGTTGTTATAAAAGAAAAAGATCTATGGATAAGTACAGATAGCGGTTTATACCAACTGATTAATTATCACAAAAACACAGAGCAATTTGAATCATATACTGCATTCAGCGGTGATAATGGATTTAGCAATACAATCTCTTCTAATGATGTACATTGTCTTTATCTGGATAATGATTTTTTGTGGATCGGCGTCAATAAATTAGATGTTTTAGAGTTTAATCCTCCAGTCTTTAAGACCCTGAAAAGTGATGTTAAGGACTGTATAATTCAGCCTTTTATCAACAATCATGTTTTTTCTGTTTACAAAGAGCATAACAGAACCTGGATTGGTACCAGAGCCGGACTTAATTTGGCATACAAAGACACTGTCTATAATTTCAAAAAAAACTCTTTATCAAATACCCTTGCCTATGATGTGATTCGGGGTATACAAAAGGATTCTTTGGATAATTTATGGATAGCCACTACCAAAGGACTATCTATTCTGGGCCTTCCCAATTTTTCACACAACAACCCCGATTTCATATCTACCTTCTATGATCCTAACAATGATCGTTCGCTAAGCGAAAATAACACCCGGTCTGTATTTATCGATAACAAACAACAGATATGGATTACCACCTTTGGCGGGGGACTCAATTTATTTAATGGTAACATAGAGCAGGGTGATTTCAGTTTTTTACATTTTAAAAACAATCCAAATACCAACAACTCACTCTGTTCTGATCTTGCCCTGGCCATGATTCAAGATCAGGAGCAAAACTACTGGATTGCCACAAAAAATGGGCTTAGCAAGTTATATTTTGAAAATGACGATATTAAAAACCCAATCTTTAAAACCTTTCGACACATCATGGGAGACGATACTTCTTTAAGCAATAACTCTGTACTAAGTGTCTTTGAAGATTCGGATAAAATACTATGGGTAGGTACTCAAAATGGATTAAATAAGTTTGATCCCAAAACTGAAACTTTTAAGAGCTATAAGAAAAAAGATGGTTTGTTGAACCCTGTAGTATACAATATTCTTGAAGATGATGATAAAAATTTATGGTTAAGCACAAACCTGGGGTTGTTTCATTTTAATAAATCTACCGAAAATTTTTCAAATTATACTCCAAAAGAAGGGTTGCAAAGTACCGAATTTAATTTGGGTGCTGCCTTCAAAGATACTACCACAGGATTGTTATATTTTGGCGGAATTAATGGTCTGAATTTTTTTGACCCCAGCGAAGTTTCAAAGCTCGATAAAGAAGGGCATTTGGTATTCACAGAGTTGCGTATAAAAAATAACATCGAGGCTCCTTCAGATGATCACAAATCGGTCTTGAAAGAAAATATTATTCAAACCAAAAAAATCACATTAAAACACTCTCAGTTTCCATTTTATCTAAACTTCTCTAATATTGATTTAAGAAGTTATAAAAACAATCAGTATTTATATAAATTGCATCCTATAGACAACACGTGGAATGAAGTATCAGGCCACCAGGAAATACAATTCTTAGTACTTGCTCCCGGCAAGTATAAATTACAGGTGCAGGGAAAAACCAGAAACAACATATGGAACAAAAAACCCTTGGAACTGGAAATAGAAATTCTTCCTCCCTGGTGGAAAACCAGGGCAATGTTATTGATTTATTTCTTTGTTACTATTGGAATATTATGGACAACACACCGCTTCTTGCTTCAGCGAAAATTAAGCATTCAGGAAGCTCGGAAATTGCGTGAACTTGATGATCAAAAAAACAAATTATACACCAATATTACCCATGAATTCAGAACACCCATAACCGTTATTTTAGGTATAAATAATGCCCTGAAAGAACACTTGAATTATCAGGGGGATACTAATACTGATGAGTATTTTGAAATGATAAACCGCAACGGAAGAAATATGCTACGCCTGGTGAATCAAATGTTGGATTTAGCTAAGCTCGAAGAAGGAAAGCTCAGCCTTCAATTACAGCAAGGTAATATTGTAGAATTTTGCAAATATGTGATATCCAGTTATACCTCGCTTGCCGGGTCAAAAGACAGCTCACTTACTTTTTATACAGAATTTGATACTTTGTTCATGGACTTTGATCAAAATAAAGTGCAGCAAATATTATCCAACCTGGTAACAAATGCTATTAAATATAGTGATCCGGGTTCTAGTATCATAGTGCACATAAGTAAAAGAGACTCAAATCTAATTGTAAAAGTAAAAGATTCGGGAAAAGGAATATGTAAAGAAGAGCTAGCATTAATTTTTGACAGATTCTATCAAATAGATCAAACTTCTAAAAGAGAACATGAAGGTACGGGTATTGGTTTGGCACTTACTAAAGAATTAATATCACTTATGGGTGGTGAAATACTTGTAAATAGCACATTACATGAAGGGAGTGTTTTTTCGGTTCAATTACCCATCACAAATACAGCAAAAAAGATCAAGGAATTTTCAATTTCAGAAGAATATCCCGATCTAAAATTTACTGGCAATTCCTCTATAATACAAGATCATAAAACTAGTGTTGATAACCCTTTGGTTTTAATTATTGAAGACAATAAAGATGTTGTGAAACTTTTGACTTTCACATTGGAAAAAAGCTATAAAATAGTTTCGGCCTCCAACGGTCTTGACGGAGAGGAAAAAGCGATGCAATTAATCCCAGATATTATCATATGCGATGTAATGATGCCCGGAAAAGATGGTTTTGAACTATGTAAAACTCTAAAAAATGACGAAAGAACCAATCACATTCCTATAATTCTACTCACTGCCAAGGTCACAGAAAATGATAAAATTAACGGATTATTGCATGGTGCCGACGCCTATTTAAAGAAGCCTTTCAGTAAAACAGAATTACTGGTACGTCTCGAAAAATTGATTTCATTACGTGATCTTCTTCAGAAAAAGTTTTCGCTCAATTCTTCCTGGCAAACTGTTTCAGACAGAAGAGTAGATACAAAAAGTAAGGAATTCATCGATAAGACATTAGAATGCATCGAAAAGCAATTGGAGAACGCTAATTATGGTAATCTTGAACTTGCCGAAGATCTTAATTTAAGTGAATCACAATGCTATAGAAAAATAAAAGCCATTACCGGTTTTTCTACTGCCATTTTTATCAGAAAAGTACGCTTGCAAAAGGCAAAATTTTTGCTTCAAACTACCGATTTCAATGTTTCAGAAATCGCCTATCAAACCGGATTTAATGATCCGGGTTGGTTTTGCAAAGCCTTTAAAGAAGAATTTGGCCAATCTCCCTCTGCAATACGAAAACCCTTGATTTCAGAGTAATTCTGGCGATTTTCCTTCCAGTCTTGCAATCATACTACCCATATTTTTGAAGCCTTACAAGGATACTTCAAACCTTTGACCATATACTACTATCTGTTTTTTCCATTCCACACTAATATTGTTCTTGAGATCGCGATACTCACAGTAAACTATTTAGTAATTATTTAAAAAGTAAAGATTATGAAAACGATTGGAAAAAAAGGTCGAAGAAAAAGCAAGGGTAGTAAAAAAGAAATTAAAGCTAAGGGGGAAAAAAACATAGCAAAAAAAAGAGAGATCATAAAAAAACGTAAAAATTCTGCAGAAAAAAAACGTAAAAATTCTGTTGGAGAGCGCATCAAGATCACCTTAGACAAATTGTATGTTGCAGACAATGGAGATCCATCATATGAAAGCAAAGGAGAGTTGTATTACAGTTTTAATATTGATGATAAAGCCTTGGTCACTCGAAAAAAAGACAAACCGAAAAAAGTAAAAGACAAGGCTACTATTCGATTAAATAAATCCAAAGAACTGGATATTGGTAATAAAGAAGCTATTGAAATAAGCGGTTATGTTGGAGATGCAGATAATGGCTTTCAAGGCAAAGATGAGTATGCTACCGCTTCAGTAACGCTGGAGCAATCGAATAACTGGAATGAAGGGAGCAACAAGTTACATCTGAAAGACGGAAAACTTGACGTTATTTTATATTATACCGTAGCGCATATTCAACCAGATACAGAAGAGTACATACAACCGGATACTGAAGAGTATATACAACCGGGTACCGAGCCCATAACCGAAGGTTATGAAGACATTTCATTAGCGCATCTGGTCACTTTTTATGGTTATAAAGAATCTGACAAAGCAGGTTGTTACAGAAGATGTCAAGATATGTTGGCTTCCTGTAATTATGCCTCTGTGGCAGTTACTGATGCATCGGTAGTGCAAATGGCAAAATATAAAAGTGCCGAAGAACAGGTTTTAGTTATTCAAAACGATGTTGAAAAAGGGGTACAAGTTATCCACGATCATTTAGAGAATGAAAAACCCATCATGGTTGGTGTCGACCATTCTTTGGGACACCCAGGTAATTACGACGAAACAACAGATCACTGGATTGTTGTTGTGGGTAGAAAAACAGATAGTGAAGGAACACATTTCTTATTTTTCGATCCTCAAACGTCGCACAAAAGCATTGGAACCAGTGAGGATAATAAACTGACCGTACAAGATGACTATTCTTTAAAAGGAACGTATCGAGGAAAAACTTATACGGTCACCATGGTGCGGCCAAGTATAGATAATTAATTCTCTTCAACTTGAATGAATGAAAAACGTATTCAATATCATACTCAGTATCTTATTTTTTATTTCTTGTAAAGAACCATCTAAGAAGGAAATAATAGCATCAGAAAAAACAACAAAAGACGCAAAAGAGATCGTTGTTGAAGCTAATCCTGATTCTTTATCAAGAAAAGTAGTCAATGATTTTTATACATGGTACATAAACGATGTATATTTTAAAGGAAATTATGATTACGACCATGCTCCCTATAAAAATTATAGCGGTAAGTTTGGTTTAGATATTGAAGTTTATAAAGAGAAACTAAATAAAGTTGTTTTTTTCTCTGAATCATTTAAAGAAAAATTATTAGAACAAAATAAAAAATGTAATGAAGCTATGCTTAGTGCAGATCTAAAAGATTTTGATCCTGAGTATGATGCAGATTTTTATCTTGGAAAAAATAATACTTTATGTGATTTTTTGTGGCAATCCAGGTGGTTTGGAAGCCAGGAGGGAGAAAACAAAAAATTTGAAGTTCTTGATGGGTTTTCAAAAAGAGAAGGAACGTATATATATACGGTGCAAACTTTTATATACGATAAGCCATTTACAAAGTATGAGGTTGTAATCATAAAGGAAGGCGATTTTTTTAAAATAGCATCCATCCTTCTGCTAGGTAAAACCTCCTGACTTTGAGTTTAACCCGTTCTAAAAAACCACTGCAAATGCGGTGGTTTTTTGTTTAAAAATCACTTGTATCTGGAAGTTTTCCAAAAAACAAATAAAGTCTCTTGAAAGCCCTTATTATAATTAGGTATGTTTGACCAAATTAACAGAAGATATCTTTTTGGTCGAAAATTAGACCCGACAGGCTTGTGTCAAGCTTTTTTTGGTATCTGAAACCAATCAGGTCTTGACCATACGATATTTATATTTTTAAATACTGTATCAAGAATACTTCTAAATTAAACTTTAGGGCACCAGTGTTTAAAAATATATATGATCGGTTTTACAAAGTATTAAAAAAGATTTTAGTATTCCTATTCATGCAATGTGAATCCCTTGATTTCAGTGCAGTTTCACCGATTTCTCTTTCAATTTTGCAATAATACTACCAATATTTTATGGCTTTACAAAGATACTTCAAGGCATTGACCATATACTACCATCTGTTTTTTCGATTCTATACTAATATTGCCTTTGAGATCGCGATACGCAAATCAAATTAATTAGTAATTATTTAAAAGTAAAGATCATGAAAACAATGAAAGAAAAAAACAAAAAAAGAAGACCATCTGAAGGAAAAAGAAATACGTCACAACGTAAAAATCCTGCAGAAAATGCCAATAAATTAAAAGACCGAGTTTCAAACCGCAAAAAGAATAGAAAAAATAAAGCGAGTCAAAAATCTGAAACTTCTTTAGAACAACAAAGAAAGTCGAAAGACCGAAAGCCAGGTCGAAAAAAAAGTGGTGACAAGGTGAACACAAAAAGCAAAGGAAAAGGTGTAGACAATAAAGTAGCCAGGTTTAAGAGAAACAACACGGAAGTTACATTCATTTCAACAAGAGGTAATAGAAATGTCTCTAAGCCAAAAATAGATAGTAAACCTTCACCCAAAACATCTGAAAAAGTAGAAGGTGATATGATCTGTACGACTATCCAGGTCGAAGAAAGTGTCGAAAATGCAGATCAGTATATTTTAAGCCCGCTTAGCACTATATGGCTGGGTGCAGCAATGAGCCTTAAGGATTTAAATAAAGGAGTTTACAAAAATACCACCGAAGAACGATACCCAATCACTATTTCCTCTAATATTGGATATAAGGGAGTTAATAGCAAAGAAGTAAAAAACCCCAGCCAGTCTAGTGTTCATAATGCATCGGTTGAACTCAAAAGTCAACGTGTTATACAAAATACAGGTACACAAATGAGATACGAACTTTATGAGGTGTATTCCACAGAGCAGTTAAAATTGTACCTTGGTGCCGATGCGCAATTTGGAACAGGAAGTATCTCGGCGGCTGCAAGCTTTAATTTTGAAAGTACAAGCTACAAATACATGGCCGTTTTCAAGCAAATATTTTATGATGAGTACGTAGATAATATAAGCAGTGATGCATTTTTTAAAGATCGTAAAGCCACTGAAAATGATATTTATGTTTCTTCTATTTCATATGGAAGAATGGTACTATTGTCTATTGAATCAACTTCAAAAAGGCAACAAATTGATGCGATGATAAATGGTTCTTATGCAACTGCAAGTGCCGAGGCAAAAGTGAATTACGAAAAGACCATGAGTTCTTCCAGGATGAAAGCATATGTTCTGGGAGGCAGTTCCGGATCTGCTGGCAAATTAATTTCAGATCTTACAGAATTAGATACGTATATCAAAGATAATTCTGTGTATCATCCCCTAAACAATCCTGAAAGTCCAATTGCATACAGGTTTACCTCGGCAGGAACCGGTGCGCTGGTCAATGTGATATCTTCTACCTCTTACCCAAAGCGGGAATGTGTACCCTATACCGGTAAGTATGAAGTTAAAATCATCAACATTGTGGTGGCAGAAAAGAATAAAAGTAAAAACATGAAATTATATGGTAAAATAACCGTAAAGGGGTACACCAAACCAAAGGGTGGTTCCGGCTCTTACAAAACACCCGTTGACGGAGCCGTGGTATGGAACAGAGCTAAAAATAATGAGTTAAAATTAGGAAAAGAAAAAGGAAAAGAAATAGGAAAAGCGAAAGGGAAAGGAGCATCTATAGATAAGAAAAGAATTGTAAGTTTTACTAAATTGGCCGAGATCGATCAAAATAACTCTTATATCGAAATCAAGGTAGATCTATCAGAAAAAGACGCCTTGAAAGGGAAAAAAAGTCAAGGTTTGGGCATCATAACCAAAAAAATTCGCTTATATGAGCTTCCTGAGTACGTTGGTATGGGAGCTAATTCTAACAATAATTGTGTAGAAGTAAGAGACGGAAAAGGAGTAATTAAAGTCAATTTCAGCATTAAATCATTAAACAGTTATGACTAAATATAACTGATCCTCATTTTTTTAACCTTCATCTAAATCATAATGGAGTTAGGTACGGAATTGAACTTTACAATTAATGAAGATTCCTATGAGAGTGTTTTTATGTTTTTTATTTATTTTTTTAGAATCATCAAGCATTCAAAAACTAACTCCATTTTTCTGAAGGTGGTTTCCCCTTAAAACATAGTAGGTTTTTTGCCCCGGAAAAAAGGGGTTAACCCCCTGAAATAAGTCCGGATTCCTGGAATTTCCAAGATTTAGGACATAGAATATCTAATCCGATCTAATTTTATTTCACCAATTTAAATGAACATAAAGCAATGATTAAAAAGATTCAATTCTCATTTTTCCTTTTTCTCTATTCTTTTATTTCTTATTCACAGGAGTATGCTGTCTTTGGTAAAGTACTTAATCAAGACAGCCAACCTCTAGAATTTGCCGAAGTCATTCTGTTTGATAATGATTCTGTAATGGTTCAAGGAGAATTAACCAATAACAAAGGTGAATTTTTCCTATCTGCCAGTAAAGGAAGGTATTTAATTCAGGTCGTCAGATCAGGAAATAATTTATATACCATAGAACTTGAAATAAATGATGATATAGATTTAGGAATCATAAAAGTAGAAGAGGCTACCGAGCTTGACGAAATTGTTATTCGGGCAAAGAAAAAACTTATTGAAAAGAAGGCAGACCGACTTGTTTTCAATGTTGAAAATAGTATTGTTGCTTCAAGTGGTGATGGCCTGGATGCCTTACAGAAAATTCCTGGAGTACGCATTGATGGTGATCGTATTAATTTGGCTGGTAAGAGTACAATTAAGGTTTTAATCAACAATAGACTGATCCCATTATCAAATCAGGATTTATCTGATTATTTAAGAGCTTTAGGCGCCGATAATATCGCTAAAATTGAGGTTATAACCAACCCCCCTGCAAAATACGAGGCTGAGGGAAATAGTGGATTGATTAATATTTTATTAAAAAAAGTTAAAACAGACCATTTTGGGGGAAGTATAAAATCGACATATAAACAGGCTACATATCCAACAAACTATCTGGGAGGCAGGGTAACATATCAAAAAAAGAAATTATCTCTTTTTACCAATATTAATAGTGGATACGGATCTACCCGACCTATAGAAGCAAATACGTTTTTTTATCCTACTCAAACCTGGAGTACCGAAAATAAGATACAGTATTTTACAAAAACAATTGCTGGCAGAGCAGGTATTGATTATGACCTGTCTAATCGTTCTACAGCAGGCATACAATATTTGGGGAGTATTGGATCTCCTGATATTAAAGAAAAAACTATTGCAGACATCCTGGATAGCGAATCAAAAGAACGAGATTCATTATTGTTAACAGATGCCAAATCAGATAGACAAGTGAGTTATCATTCTGTAAACACTCATTTCAAAACCGATTTTGATTCGATAGGAAAAAATATGTCTATTGATATAGACTACTTTATATATGATAGCAAATTCGATAGGCTAAACACTACAAACAGCTTCTTACCTGATGGAAATTTTATTGACGGTTCTACAGATATACTTCAGAGTTTTTCTAATCAAAAAATTCAAACAATTTCATCTGCCCTAGATTTTGAATGGCCTGTTAAATTTGCAGATCTCTCATTCGGAGGAAAATTATCCTTTACCAAAAATGATAGTGACACTGAAGTTTTTAACTTCCTGAACAACCAATTTTTGATAGATGAAGGTTTATCCAATGTTTTTGAATACAAAGAAAACATTCAGGCTTTGTATATAAGTATGAGTACATCTTTGAAAAAATGGGATTTTAAACTGGGCCTGCGTTTAGAGGCAACACAAATACAAGGAAACTCAAAGACATTAAACCAGGTAAGCAATAATGATTATGTAAGAGTATTTCCAACGGTATACCTCATGTACAATCCTAATGAGAGCCATTCGTATTCTTTTGGTTATGGAAAACGAATTAGCCGACCGAACTATTCGAGTTTAAATCCTTTTCGCTGGTTTAATAATCCGTATGCATTTACTGAAGGGAATCCATTTCTTCAACCATCATTTATAGACAATTTTGAGATCTCTCATCTTTTTAATGATAATCTTAATTCCTCTCTGTATTTCTCAAAAACAAATGACGACTCAAGTCAAGTTACCTTATCAAACGCCAACACCAATATACAGGCAACTGTATGGAGAAACTTTTTGAACGAATATGCAATTGGGTTCTCGCAATCATACACTTTTGATGTAATCAATTGGTTAGAAAGTTATATACAATTAGATCTTAATTATTCAAAAATTACGTCTGATATTCCAGATACTATTAGAGAACAAGATGGATTTAATTTTTATTTCTCATTAGATAATTCTTTTTATTTCAATTCTGAAAAAACTTTTTTAGGAGAACTTAATTTTTGGTATGCCGCCCCTGGAGTAAATGGAGTTGATATTTTATCTGAATCTTACAACCTGGATTTTGGGTTAAAGTTATGGTTCTTAAAAAGGAAACTGCAAACCAGTGTGTCTGTTACAGATATTTTAAGAACAAATCAAAGTAACATAGAGACCACAGTCAATATGATCAGGCAGACTTATCAAAACTACTATGATAGCCGCCAATTAAGAATAGCACTCACTTATAGCTTCGGAAATAGAAAATTGAGAAGTAACTCAAAAAAATTCAGCAATGAAGAAGAGAGAAACAGAACCAATAATAATTGACCGAACTCATCAGGATTTGATACAGTTCGATTTAAGAATAATTATATCAAAATACTTGCAAGTATGTAAGGTCCAATGAAGAGTTTTATGACCTTAAAAGATAACTCATTATGTTTAATCTAAAATTCTATAATCATGAAGAAGATCAAGTTAACAAAGGGACTTCAACTGGATAAAGAATCATTGTCAAGATTGCAAGACAGTCAAATGTCAAGTATAAAAGGTCAGGGAACAAGTGGGCCTAGATGTACTTGTAGAAAACAGTCTTGTTATAACAATGGTGGTGGAGGTATCCTAACTCCTTAATTAATAAGGCTAGAGGCTGTTTGAAAAATTGGCAGACAATTTTGGTATAGCATGATGTATTCAGAAAGTCATTGTACCAAACTACTGTATGTGCAATTAGGCTTTTATAGATGTTTTTGTGTCCAAAAATTGTAACAACCATTTTTCGGGCAGCCTCTTTAATTATTTAAGGTTAATTAATGAACTCATTTAGACTTTTTTAATCTGGGCTGCAAAAACGTATTTTGCACCCTAATTTCACCCTTTTTTCAAAACGTAGCTATGGCTATGTTACTCAAAAATGGTCTCATTAGGTCACAAAAGTCCGATTTTTCGCTTCCAGAAAAAAAGTCTAAATGAGTTCAATCTCAAAAAATCCCCATAAGAAAAATCAGTAACCATATATCGGCACTTCAAAAAATGCCTATAAAAAAAACTTTATGACACCTATGGCGAGGCCAATATTTATATAGTTTCTAAGAGAACAACTCAATAGTTTTTAAATAAAGTATTCATGAAAATCAAACTCACAAAAACAACGACCATTAAAACGATCATCAAAAAAATTGAAGATGTATTAGAGGTTTCAGATACTTTGTTTCATTCTGCAGGTCTTAGTGAAGGGATTTTAGGATTATCATTGTTTTATTATTACCTCTATTTATATGCTAAAAACGAAGCATATTTAGATAAAGTTTCATATTACCTGGAAGAATCATTTAGTAAACTCTCTAATAATGATAAGATTGGTGCTTGCAGTGAATTAGATCTTATAGAACTAGGAAAATATCTGTGTTTTCTGAATACGCAAAAAATGATAGATGATGATGTAACAAAAAAATATTTACAGCAACTCGATCAACCTGTCAGGGAGCTTTTACAAAAAAAAATAATTGAACAGGATTTAGATGCCATTATAGGAATCACTGCTATCGGCCACTATTTCTTAGATGCCTTGCATATTATCGATTACCAGGATGAAATTAAAAAACTCATTCAAACTATTGATGATTTTTCTATAGCATCTGGCAATACATCCTATTGGAATTTTAATTTAAGAGACAAACATAACCCTACTGTAGAATCAGGTTTTTTTCATGGTATCTCGGGTGTAATCTTTTTTTTAGCTCAGGTTTTTGATAAAGGAATCCTTACTACTGTCTGCTCAAAACTAATCAACAAAGCCACAGATTTTCTGTTGCAATATCAAAGGTCTAGTGGCATCAATTTATTTCCTTATGATATTAAATCTGGTGAAACACTATCATACCAAAGTTTGGTATATGGCGATATAGGAATAGGCTATACAATATATCAAGCAGGTATCTTTCTTAAAAACAAAAAACATATAGATATAGGGCTAAATATATTGCAAAACGCAGCAACGTATAAAGATGATGATAGTATCTACTGCAAAGATGCAGAAATAATATATGGGGCTGCAGGGTTATTTGCTTTGTTCAGCTCACTTGAAAGACGTACCTCTTATAAAACTTTTAAAGAAGCTTCAAATTATTGGCTCAACAAAACAATTCAATACAGTCAAAACACCAGCCCCTGGGCAGGATTTGAAACCTATATCAATGGATTTGAGGAAGTGGTGCAGTTATCTTTTGCCCATGGGATCTGCGGAATCGGAATCTCCTTACTATGTCATCAGATGGGGTTCGATCATATCGGGTATCTACGTTTTTTTAATTATAAATAGCAACACTATGAACCACAGGATTAATACGATAGTATCAATTATTCATGAAAAAATTCTTAACAGTGATAGTAACAATATTGACTTTGAAGATATTTTGATAGGCAAGCTAGGTCTGGCGCATAGTTGTTTTTGCATTTATAGTGTAAAAAAAGATAAAAAATACCTGAATAAGGTACTACAAATTCTTGAAAATATATTTGATGATCTTTCCAAGGGGTATTCCTCTTTAATGAAAAAATCATCATTGGCTGAAGGAATCCCCGGATTAGGGATTGTATTACACAAATTGATCAAAACAGATGTATTAGATACTTCATATACAACACAAATTGATATGATCACCGAGCCAATTTATAAAAGGTGCCAGGACGAACTATCGAGAAACAATTTTGATTATTTCTATGGTGCCATAGGTTTATTGTTCTATCTCAATGAAGTAGATGCCTCTACCGAGGTTGCTCATATTGTTGACTTGTTGTATGAGCATGGAGAAGCCAGTAATTTTTCTTTTTACAACAATGTAGACGATGTATATAGCCAGGGGATAAATTTTGGCTTTGCCCATGGCACACTGGCTATTATAGCTGTATTGATAAATATATGGTCAAAAGGCATAAAAAAAAAGAAAGTCAAAAAACTTGTTGTAGGAGCAACAGATATGTTACTACAATTCAAGCGAGGAAATATAGATCCTTCTAAAATCAATATCATGCACGACAATTTTGATTACCCTTCGGTCTTTCCCTACAATATTATTACTAAAAACAGAAATCAAATGGTCAAACCCAATGCTGATGATTCTGTATATCATTTTACCAATCGTCTGGGGTGGTGTAATAGTGATCTATCCAGATTGTTCCTGCTTTATAAAGTGGGGGCTTCTTTTAATATACAAAACTATACCAACATAGCCGATGAGATAGCCGATGAAGTGATCAACAGAAAATTGTATAAGGACACCGCTATTTCTGACGGCTATATATGTCATGGCAGCTCTGGAGTAGCGCACATCTATAAAAAGATATTTAATATCACACATCAATCCAGGTTCAAAGAAGCTTATGAATATTGGGTAGGTGTTACTCTTGAATATATGGAAAAAGAAATAAAAAAATATCACTCTGATAAAGATCTGGATGTCTTAACAGGATGGCTTGGCCCCTTATTTGTCCTTTCTGCTTATCAAGAAGAAGAATATAAAGGATGGGATACTATGTTTTTATTGGATTAAATAGAACTAAATATGGAAAATTTATCAATCGGTCTTTTAGAATTCGGCCACCGCAGTGTTGATTCTCTTACTGCCATAGAGAACATAATGGAATATGCTATAAAAGCAGATGAGCTGCACTTTTCGAGATTTTGGCTGGCAGAACATCATGACGATGATCTCGCACTGCCCTATTCTAATCCCGAAATTGTACTAACCTTACTGGCAGGAATGACAGAACGTATACGGCTTGGGGCTGCAGGCATCCTGGTTAAAATCCACGAGCCTTATTTTACCACAGTCAATTTCAAATTGTTGAATAACCTATTTAACAATAGAGTTGATCTTGGATTAGCCAAAAGTAATCCAGAAAATCCATATATCAAGGATAGACTATATGATATACATGATAAAGATTTATTCGAAAAAAGAATAAAGGAAATACACAATCTTTTATATAATGAAAAGGAAAATAAAGAAAAGGGGGAAATTGTAATCCCTCCATATGGAGGTAACCTACCAGAACTTTGGTATCTATCAAGCTCATATCATAAATTTACTGATGCTATCATCTATGGAATGAATTACTGCAGGTCACTAATACATGGGCAAAATATACTCGATAAGAACTATGCCAAAGAGGAACTAAATGAATACAGGTCTATTTTTTATAATAAAAACCATCGCTATCCAAAAGTAGCTCTAGCTATAAGTTTCTATATTTCAAAATCGTTTGATAATTCCAAAACTTTATCAAGATTCAAACCCCCTTTTTCTAATATCACTTCTATTATGTTTTCTTCGATCGATCAATTGTATGATCGATTACATCAATATCAGTTTCTCTACGGCATTGATGAATTTGTGCTACTGGATCTTGAAGAAGATAATAGAAAAAGAATCGAAAACATAGAGAATATAAGTGAAAAATTTAATCTCAAAAAAGAAGTAATCCATGAAAGTTAGAGAAAAATACGAGGTTTTTAATACCGTTGTCATACGTACTCCTTTGTATCCATTAATGGATTATAATTTGATTCCTAAAGACTCCATCAACAGCAACAAATTTGTGAGAGCGTTATACAACAATAAGGTATTCAAAGAAGCTATTTTTTTAGCTTCTCCAGGGCTTTATTATGAATGGAAAAAATCCATGCACAATACATACCCAAGTCATAAAATAGAATATCTCAACAAAAGTATTATCAAATATTATATTCGATCTGTTACCAATTGTGTCCCATTTGGCTTATTTGCCGGATATTCTATCCATAGTGATCAGCCTCATCAATCAAACGCCCTATGCTCAAATGAATTTGAAAGATTTACAAATCTTGATACGTTATTTATTGCCGCAGTAATACAGCAATTAAACCTCAATAATAACATCAGAAAAAAATTAAAATATCATATAAACGATACGGCTTATATTACAGGTAATTACTGCAGATATATCGAAACTACCAATGCAAAAAAAGATGACTTGAATTTTACATTATCTTCTTTAAAGGTTGATCCGGTACTAGAACTTATTTTAGAAAATTGCTCCAAAAGATGTAGAACAGTACAAGAATTAATTCAAATTGTTATCAATAACGTTGAAGATGTCAATACTGAACAAGCAAGTATGTATATTAACGAATTAATTGAAAATCAAATCATAGTGAGCTCTTTAAACTTATGCCTGAACGGAGTCTCACCTTTGCATCAACTTCTCGATTTTCTTACCGGTAATTTTGATGAAGACTGGCAAAACGACGATTTTTTACATTCCCTGATTACCACCCTTAATGCTATCAAAAAAGAAATTGATCATTTAGATACAACAATAGGCAATGACATACAGATCTATGAAAAAATTTTTGATGATGTTAACAACCTAGAGATAAAATTTGATAAGCAATACTTAATCAATACCAATTTAAAACGAACATCAATGATCAAAGACATTGATACAATCAATAAAGACAAAAAGACACTACAAGAGGCAATTCAATTATTATCGATGTTTGCAGAAAAAAACCCGGAGAAGAAGTTCACTTCATTCAAAAACTTGCAGGAATTCAAAAATGCTTTCTTAGAAAGATATGAAGAAGAAGAGGTCGAATTATTAAAGGTCCTGGATAACGAATCCGGAATTGGATATATCCAAAATAGTAATGACAATTCGTTTTCAAGTATTATTGATGATTTGGATTTTCCTGTCAAAACATCCAAATTCGAAGATATTAATTGTGATAAAGAAGCAGATCTGTTTTGGTTACATCTACTATCCAGAGCAGCAAAACAAAACAATCAAATAATTGATTTAAAAGATCTGGATCTAAGCATATTTCAAAACAGATCCAATCATATCACCGGTACATTCTCTCTATTATATAGTAAAATCCAGGAAAAGATCTTAATACAATCTGCCGGAGGAGTAACCGCATTGCATTACTTGGGAAGATTTACATGTAATGATGATGAATTATCCGCATTCGGAAAAGAAATCACCTCTACAGAAGAAGAAATCTTTGCCGATAAAATTTTGGCCGAGGTAGTACACTTGGCCTCCAACAGAGCGGGAAATGTATCTATCAGACATGTAGAAAGGAAGTATGAGATCCCTATTTTAACAAACCCCTCAAAAAACACAAAAAAAATAGCATTGTCTGATATTGTAATACGTGTACAAAATAATCAAATTGTACTGCGAAGTAAAAGACATAACAAAGAAATCATTCCTTTTTTATCCTGTGCACAAAACTTTCACCAGGACACTATTCCTATATATCATTTTCTTTGTGATATACAGGCACAATACAGACCCAATATCCTATCGCTTAATCTAAATGAACTTATTCCTAAACATTTTAGTTTTATTCCCAGAATAACATATGGTGATCGATTGATACTATCTCCTGCCTATTGGAAATTTAATACCACAGATTGTGCAGATTTTATAGATACCAATCATCATATATTGTTTGATGCCTTTCAGAAATTTACGAAGAAAAACAATATTCCAAGGTACATTTATCTCCTGGAAGGAAATGATAATTCTTTGGTAATAGATACCCAAAATCGATACACAGTAAAAATTCTGGAAGACCGATTAGCAAAAGACAGAACTATTCGTTTTAAAGAGTGCTTATATGATTTTTCTACGGCTACTACACACGAATTTGCTAATGAATATATAGCATCATTCAAAGGTAAAAAACTTCAATCTAAATACATAAATACAAGACCTGTTGATACCAATGGAGTAAAAAAACGCTTTATTCCAGGAGATGAATGGTTGTATTTTAAAGTGTATACCGGTACATCAACAGCAAATAAAATACTAATCACTGCAATCAAAGACGCTCTTATCGAACTCAAAAACAAAGAATTAATAGACAAGTGGTTTTTCATAAGATATAATGACCCTAATTTTCATATAAGAGTTCGCTTTCATTATAAAAATCCACAAAACAAAGCAACCATACTGGATATATTTAATAAGAAAATACAATACTACCAGGATAGTGGATTAATATGGAAGATAGAGCTTTCTACATATGAAAGAGAATTAGAACGATATGGAGCAAAATATATACAAGAGAGCGAAACTATTTTTTATCACGATAGTGATATGGTCATAAAATTAATTGAAACACTAAGAAAAAATAATGAGGAATCTTTTCTATGGCTATATGGTATAAAAAGTATTGATGATTTTTTAAACACATTCAAATATTCACTAGAGGAAAAACATGAAATCATGTTACATCTGTACACCGGTTTTTCTATGGAATTTAACGCTGATAAAAAATTAAAAAAACAAATTGATCTGAAGTATAGAAAAAACCTCACATTACTAGAAGATATCCTTTTGACAAAAGATCCTTATTCTATATGTATTGATAACAGACGATCCTATATCAGGCCAGCCGTTAATACACTGAAAAAAGAAATGAACAAACATCAACTTAATAGTGTAATAGAAAGCCATATACACATGTGCATCAACAGAATGATACCATCCAACCCAAGAATGCATGAATTGGTACTATATGGCATAATGGAAAAACTCTATAAAAGACAGATTGGACTAGAAAAATACAACATAAAAAAACAAAAAGAATTGATATGAAGTTTATTGGACAACATGATCAAACCGATTGTGGGCCTGCTTCTTTGGCTATGATAGCCCACTATTATGGCAAAAAGTATAGCTTAGATGACTTGAGAAATCTTGCATTTATCTCTCGTGAAGGAGTAAGTTTATTGGGTATTAACGAAGCAGCATTAAAAATAGGTTTTGAGACTTTTCCTTCTCAACTATCTGTAGAAGAACTCAAAAAAAAGGCACATTTACCCTGTATCCTGCATTGGAACAAAAATCACTTTGTCGTTCTTTTTAAGATTAAAAAAAAACTATTTTCCCAGAAATACATATACAAACTTGCAGATCCGGGATATGGGATTATATCATTAACAGAAGATATATTTTTAAAACATTGGTTATCTAATAATGCCAAAGGAATTGCTTTATTTTTAAGCCCGACCGACAAGTTTCATGCATATAGCCCACCAAAAGAAAAGAAACTATCCATCAAACATATGCTTGGTTATCTTCATTCGTATAAGAAGCAATTACTACTTATGTTTGCATTACTTTTACTGGGCAGTGGGCTTACCCTTATTTTTCCATTTTTAACTCAACAACTAATCGATGAAGGAGTAAATGCCAAAAACCTCAATACTATTACCCTAATACTTCTTGCTCAACTGGTGGTTTTTTTAGGTACCATTAGCATAGAGATTATTAGAAACTGGTTAATTTTATTTGTCGGGACTAAACTAAGCATTACCATAGTGTCAGATTTTCTAAAAAAAATGCTGAAACTTCCAATCGCTTTTTTTGATTCTAAAACGACAGGAGACTTTAATCAAAGAATCCTAGATAATGATCGTATTGAAGACTTTTTGACATCACAAAGTTTAATGACTATTTTTTCTATCATTACTTTTACTGTATTCTTTGGTGTACTTTGGTACTATGATTATAAAATTGTTTTAACCTATGTAGTCCTAACTTTATTGGCTATAGGCTGGTCTGGATATTGGTTGAAAAAACGAAAACACTTGGATTATTTTCGTTTTCAACAAAAAAGTAAAAACCACGAATCCATTTTTGAGATGATTAATGGAGTAACCGAACTCAAGTTAAATCAATTTGATGAATATAAGCGAAAGGAGTGGGAAGATATACAAGAAAAGCTTTTTAAAATAAACATACGTATTCTTAAGCTAGATCAGTTTCAGTTCTCCGGATTCCAATTTATAAATGAATTAAAGAATATTTTTGTCACATTTCTAGCTGCCATGTATGTAGTTTCCGGCAAAATGACCTTAGGAGAACTTTTGAGTGTCTCTTATATCATTGGTCAAATGAATTCTCCGGTAAATCAATTGATTAATTTTTTCAGATCCTTACAGGATGCCAAATTAAGTCTGGAGCGATTAAACGAAGTACAAAACCATCCTGAAGAAGAATCTCAGGATCAGGTACTTCTCTCAAAAAACAATCTTATTGCCAGTTCTAATGGAAATCTAAAAGGAATCAAAATTGAAAATTTAAGTTTTCAATATGAAGGACCTAAATCCCCTTATGTTTTAAAGAATATCAATGCATTTATCCCCGAGGGTAAAGTCACCGCTATAGTGGGTGCCAGTGGAAGTGGAAAGACCACATTAATGAAATTACTTCTAAAATTTTACGAGCTCACAGAAGGTGCTATTTTTTATAATACTATCGATTTGCATAAGCTATCACCAAAAAACCTTAGGGAAAACTGTGGTATTGTCATGCAAGATGGCTATATTTTTTCTGACACTATCGAAAGGAATATTGCTATGGGAGAAAAAATCGTAGACACAAACAAATTGAAGAAATCGGCACGTATAGCAAATATTGAACGTTTTATTGAATCACTTCCATTACAATACAATACAAAAATTGGTGCTGCGGGAAATGAAATGTCTGGAGGGCAAAAACAACGAATCCTAATCTCACGTGCTGTATACAGAAATCCTCATTATCTATTCTTTGACGAGGCAACCAGCGCATTGGATTCTGAGAATGAAAAAATAATCCACGATAATTTACAGCATTTTTTTAAAGGAAAAACTGTTGTTATAATTGCTCATAGGCTCTCTACGGTTAAAAATGCAGATCAAATTATTGTTTTAAAAAAGGGTAAGGTCGTTGAAAAAGGCAATCATAAAGAGTTAGTCAATAACAAATCAGAATATTTTAACCTAGTAAAAAATCAATTAGAGTTAGGAAATTGAAGGTTATACATCGTAATATTTTATATAATTTTACCAGCGCAGCACTTACAATAGGTATCATTTTTACTTCACACCACCAATCTCAACGTTTCAGAAATCGCCTATCAAACCGGATTCAATGATCCGGGTTGGTTTTGCTAGGCTTTTAAAGAAGAATTTACACAATCTCCTTCTGCAATACGAAAACCCTCAATTTCAAAGTGATTCAAGCAGTTTTCCTTCCAATCTTGCAATCATACTATACCTCATTTTTCGATATAGACGATATACTTCAAGCATTTGCATACATACTACCATTCATTCTTTTCATTCCATCTTAATATTGCCCTTGAGATCGCGATCCTCAAAGTAAATTATTTAGTAATTATTTAAAAGTAAAGATTATGAAAATTAAGATCACATTAGACAAATTGTATGTAACAGACAACGGGGACCCATCACATGAAACCAATGGAGAGTTGTATTACAGTTTTAAGGTAGACAACAAGGCATTGATCACTCGATCAAAGAATAGTCCAAAAAGTGTAAAAGACAAGGCAACTATTCAATTAAACAAATCCAAAGAACTGGATATCAGCAATAAAGAAACCATTAAGGTTAGCGGATATGTAGGAGATGTTGACAAAGGTTTTAACGGCAAGGATGAATACGACGACTTTTCGGTTACCTTAAAACATTCCAATAACTGGAAAGAAGGAAGCAACTCGGTGCACCTGGTAGACGGAAGACTAAATGTTACCTTATACTACAAAGTAGAAGTGGAAGGTGCTACCAATACCGATGATCTGGTGACTCCCAAAAAAACGGCTTCATTGGCCTTGGTATCTTTTGATGACAACGATTTCTTTAAGTTGATCCAAAACGCAGCGCTCAATTACGGTAACTGTTTCGAAGGATATGACAAGAGTGTATTGATGAAAAAAGCATATACCTCTTCGCCCAAACCCACGGTACATATCAAAGACACCAGCAAAAAGAAGTTTCTGGAGACTATAAAAGGTCTTGCAGATGATGGATATTCAATAGATTTTTTTAGTTTTAGTCATGGAAATTCGAGTGCCATCACTTTGGATGATGGAGAAAAAATTACCAAGAGTGATATTGATAGCCTAGGCACAGGAAAATATGCAGGAGGTAAATTTCCGATACGAATGGTATACCAAACCAACTGTCATGGCTCTTATCTTAATAAAAACTTTATAAAAATAGGGGCCAAAGCTGTTTGGGGAGCCAAATACATTAATTTTTATCCCAATATCTTTAACAAATTTGCCAAAGCCTGGAATGACGGAGAACGCTTTGATGTTGCCCTTAGAGATGCCGATACAGCTTCTGCGAGAACCGTCATGCAAACCCTGATCGTTGCAGATTCTAAAGTCACCAAATTTAAGCCCAGTTGTAAAGTCTTTAGTACAGTATTGGGTAAAAGTGATTGTGCAGAAGCTTATTTTACCAAACCTGGTAAATGGCTTAACAAAAGTGAATATAATTCCAAGAAAAATGGAAAGGACAATATGAATGCTTCTTCCAAGCAGATCATTGCCGGTGATGCCGGATTACGAAAAGCCGACAGGCCTTCCTGGTAGGATATAAACTCCTATAAAAAGTCATTATGATCGCTCATAATGACTTTTTGTTTTGTAATAAGAAGCATGCTCAATTACAATCACTGTTGCATTTTCAGATAATAATCTACAGAATGTTTACCAGATCCATAGAGTAAAAAGAAGATACATAACAGTAAAATGATACTGGCAATAATAAGGTTTGAAACATTCATTTCTCCTATAAAATTGATCAAAACAGCACCCAGAAGTAAGGGAAGCTGTGCCATTACCGACCATCGGGTTAATAGTCCAAAGGCTATTAATATTCCCCCGACCAAATGTGCGGGAGCCACATAATGAATTACAATCATAGTCCCGGCAAGATTCTGAACCGGTTTTATAAGGTCTACAAGAATCTGGCTGTTGCTTACAAAATCGATTCCTTTAATAAATAAAAATACCCCTAAGGCTATTCTTAACAGATCTAATGGATAATACGTATGCGCATTTGCCCATTTATTTAATGATTTTATCGTTGGCATAACAAAATAAGTATTGATTAGACCATTATAAGATACTCATTTTTAATACAATAAAAAAATACATTCTGTCTCTTGCCTTAACGCTTTAAGAATCTAAGGTTTTTATACCAGCGAAATACCCATTTGATCCATATAAAAACTTCTGGTAAAGCCATTTTAATCTTTTTTCGGGTAACACTTAATAAAAGAGTTAATTGAAGTTTTATTTTTTCTTCATATGTATAGTAATATAAAACCAAAACACAAATAAAAGTCACAAACAATAAAGCGCCAATAATCGTCTCTACAGGTGTTAAATCATGATAAAAAAAGCGGTTAAGCCCTAAGCCAAACCAACTTCCATAAAGCACAAAAAAGTGAATTATATATATAGATAGTGTTTTACCGCCAATCCTGATGATAGTTTTATGGGTCAGATAGTTTTTAAATAGTATAAAAACAGCAAAGAGTATACATACATTTCCTAGTCTGATAAACAGAAAATTATTATATGCAACAGATTTAAAAATTGTGATGTTAGTAACATCGTGTAATACCATTAATATACTTGAAGAATACCACACTAATAATCCCCCTGTAAACAATAGTGTTATTATTGAGTAAGGATAAAATGCTTTATGCTCGCCATATTTTAAAAAGAGCGTTGCCATAAAGCTTCCGAAGCATACATATCCAAACCATGGAAACAAGGTGAAAACAGAGCCGTTATGGTTTGTAAAATAATTAGCTACTGTCTGTGGCAAAAACTCAAGTATACAAGCATCATACAGTGGTTGTAATATAAAAATGATGATTCCCAATCCCAATACTGTATTTTGAAACCAGGTCTTATTGGTACGGGATAAAATAAGGTATACTCCTGTCAACAACAACATCGATGTACCAATGCATTGTAATACATCTACATAGAAAAAAGATGGATTCACCGTTCCGTTAAAAACAGCATACAAACTAAGACGAAGTAAATATCCCCAAAAAATAACCTTGACAGCTCGTTTTACACCTTTCAGTACCCTGGGGTTATCTAATCCTGTCGCGCTTTGCTTCAATAATAAAAATGTAAAGATAAAACCGGTAATTGTAAAAAAAGTTGGGGCTGTCATCCCTCTGAAATACTCCCACGTACTATATACAAAATTACTCTTGTCTCGATATGCATCACCCAAAAGGGCATGTACAAAATGCCCCTGAAGCATCATCATAATTGCAAAAGCACGTATTGCGTCGAGAAAGTGCAATCGACTGGTTTGCTTTGTCATGGTCGAGGTCTTTGGTTAGTTATCCCCAAAAACGGGTTTTGGGTCATAATATTGCTCTGAAAAAGTGTAAAGCTAGTCAATTTTATTTGTCTTTATATTGATGCTAAGGTGATTAAAGATAAGCATTGATAATTTTGTAGGATTTTACCTCAAAAAGAAGACAGCTACAATGCACTCCCTGTGCGGATTTCGGGGATTTTGCCCCTTATAATAGCATAAAGTCATCTTCATTTTGGCAATTAAAAAAACATTGTAGCGTTACATATGGGTACAAACAACCAAAACTTTTAATCTATGAATGAAAAAGTAATCTTAGGAATTAGAATAGTATTTGGCCTGGCCATTTTATTCTTTGGAAGCAATAAGTTGTTCTATTTTATGGATCCTCCCGAACCTTCTACAAAAATTGCCGGAAGCTTCTTAAGGGTCCTGATATCATCCAAAACTATGATGCTGGTAGCTATCGTTGAAATTTGCGCAGGAATTGCTTTATTAGCAAATAGATTTGCCCCTTTAATGATGGTGATTCTAATGAGCGTATCGGTCAATGCATTTTTGTATCATATTAAATTAGATACTAAAAATTGGTATATCGGAGTGGTGTTTTTAGCACTAAATATTCTTATGCTATACATTTATAAGGATCGCTACAAAGAACTGCTCAAAGCACAATAGCATAACAAAAGATGCCTCTATACTAAATATGGGCATCTTTTTTAATTGAATTCATTTAGCGTATGAAATGATTTAAAAAAAGGAAACTCAGGTTAATTAATCAAGATTATTTAGTAATTTAAAGTGCGCTAATTAAATTTAAATACACAACCCATCTGATGGCCAATGTTTCAAGTAGAAAAGACATAGTAGCTTTTGAAAAATTACCCCTTCCAGACTTACCAGAAAGCACTTACCAGGCAATTTTAAATTCGGCATTAACGTATCCAGAGCGAATAGCTTTACAGTTTTTTCTTCAGGCAAAAGATTATAAAAAATCATATAACATTACCTATCAAGAATTACTCGACAACATCAACGCAACCGCAAATATGTTTAGAGGATTAGGGCTGATGGATACCGATACCGTAACCTATATACTACCCAACCTTCCTGAAACTATATTTACGGTTTATGGTGGAGAAACAGCAGGTATTGCAAATGCAATTAACCCGTTATTAGAGCCATTGCAAATGGCAGATATTATGAATGCCGCCGAGACCAAAATATTGGTAACATTAGCCCCTTTTCCAAAAACCGATATTTGGAACAAAGTATCTTCAATACTAGATAAAATACCTACACTAACTACAATCCTGACGGTTTCACCTGCAAACTATCTCGGTTTTTTACCTAAAACCATTTTGGGCTTAACCACCAAAAGAGCAAGAGTGCCCAATACTGTAAAAGTGTTGGATTTTAATAAAATAATTAAGAATTACTCTAAAGACAAACTCAGTTTTAACAGAAAAATTGATCCCGAAGACATTGCTTCTTATTTCCATACTGGCGGAACCACAGGAAAGCCTAAAATAGCACAGCATACCCATAGAAATGAAATATTTAATGCATGGTCTTTGGTGAATGCCTTTGGTTTGGATGAGCAAAAACGCTTTTTTTGTGGGCTGCCCTGGTTTCATGTAAATGGCGTCATCGTTACCGGTTTATTCCCTTTTATGGACGCACACACTTTGGTGTTGGGCACACCCGCAGGATATAGAGGAAAAGGAGTTTTGGATAATTTCTGGAAGATTGTTGAACATTACAAGATTTCATTTTTCAGCTCGGTACCTACCGTTCTTCAGTATCTTCTGGAAGTAAAGAAAACCAATGAGGATATCAGTAGCCTGGAATATGCATTTTGCGGTGCAGCACCTTTATCCAACAAATTGTTTCATGATTTTGAGGCCACAACAGGCATTACCATTTTAGAAGGGTATGGATTTACCGAAGGAACTTGTGCTAATTCGGGAAATCCAAGGTATGGAGAGCGAAAAATTGGTTCTATCGGGCTGGCTACTGCACATCATCACATGAAAATTGCCATACTGGACGAAAGTAAAAAGTATATTCGAGATGCCAATGTAAACGAAATAGGCATAATTATCGCCAGAGGAGAAAACATATTTCCCGGCTATAAAGAAGCCATTCATAACGAAGATATTTGGGTTCATGACGGCACATACAAATGGTACAACACCGGCGATTTAGGACGACAAGACGAAGATGGTTATTTCTGGATAACAGGAAGAAAAAAAGAACTCATCATAAGAGGAGGGCATAATATTGACCCAAAATCCATCGAGGATCCACTATCAAAGCATCCTATGATTGCAACTGTCGCTGCCATTGCAAGACCAGACAAACGTTTGGGTGAAATCCCGGTCGCTTATGTGCAACTAAAGCCCGGTATTTCAAGTACCGAAGAAGAATTACTCGCTTTTGCCAAAGAACACATTAAAGAACGGGCAGCGGTGCCAAAGTCAATTTACATCTTAGATGAATTACCATTAACCGCTATCGGAAAAATCTTTAAACCGGCATTAAGCAAAAGGCAAATTAAAGAAACGTTTGAAAAAGATTTAGCCACTATTAAAGAAATAGAAGATTATAAAGTTGAAGTAAGTTTTCATGAAAAGAAAGGACTGCTCGCTACAATAAGCACGACCTGCGACTTAAACAAAGAAGAGCTTACCAATAAAGTAAATGAAGTATTAGGAGCATACACCGTGCCATTTGAGATTATATAAGTAGTGCCTGGTCGGAAATATATCACTATTAAATTTGTTTCTTTTTTGCACTATTTTTATTTGTTTTTTATCGCCTGATGCTAAGGCATCTGCGTCAAAAAAGAAAATCAAAAATAATTCAAATTATAAAAACCGCCTATTTCCGGCCAGATACTAAAGTAAGAACACACAGTTTTTGGCATCTTTATTGATATCATTAGTATACACATAAAAACCATATCTTATGAAAACTGATAATTATACCAGATTTATATTCACTATTATTGCTATTTGCCTTGTCATTATTGTAATAAGAGATATTGAAATCATTCCAAAAGCGCATGCAAACAATACTCCGACCACAAATTATGGAATAGTACCGATCAATACCGATGGTTCTATTACTGTGCGTCTAAGTAACACCAATGAAATTGATGTAAACATTAAAAACATCGATACCTATGATAAACTTAAGGTTGATCTTAATAGCATAAGTACTCGAGATGAATTAGACATCAATATTGATGAAATCGGCGGTAGTTATGTTTCAAGTGGTGGCCCGATTAAAGTGAAAGTTCAGAACTGATAGGTATTCAGAATCAAACACCTTACGCAACCTTTTGTACAAATTTCATCTTTTTGATATAAAGAAAAGATGAAACACGATGAAAAACATTTTGATACCGCTTTTATGCCTGGCTATCTGTGCCTGCAGCAATGATGATGATGATACTTCATCAAAAATTTGCAACACCGCAGATCCTTTAGAAGATCTTTCCTGGTTAAATGATATTAAGAAGACATTTGAAGCAGACCTAATCCCGGCCGGTAATCAAATTATAAAATATCGCTACAAGGAGCAAGATGTATTTTGGATTGACAGTTGTGTTAATTGCGAAGATGCATTAATACAGATTTATAATTGTACCGGAGCAATTATTTGCCAAAAAGGGGGTATCGCAGGATTGGATGATTGTCCTGATTTTCAGTCTGAAGCAACGGCTATGGTCATCTTATTTAATAATGTTCAGAATTAAGATATAGCTAATCAGAAAGCGAAATCTAGAGACTTCGCACCTAATTATTAAAAACTATAACCATAATCTTTTGCGAAGATGTAATTCGTAGAGCATAGGTTATCAATTAACCTGTTAAAACCAATCATAAAAAGGTCATATAAAACTCATTATCACTTCGGCATATAGGATATTTATCTAAATTCTTACACCTCTTTTTTATGTTACTCATAAAATCTAGTATATTTACCCCAAACTCTAACACATAGTTTTATAAAACCCCCCAAGAAAAATAAGTAACTATGCATATAGCTATAGCTGGAAATATCGGTGCAGGAAAAACCACATTGACCCGATTACTTGCTAAACATTACAAATGGGAAGCTCATTTTGAAGATGTATTGGAAAACCCTTATTTAGAGGATTTCTATAACAAAATGGAACGTTGGTCTTTCAATCTTCAGATTTATTTCCTGAACAGCCGTTTTAGACAAATTATTGATATCCGCGAAGGCGGAAAAGACATTATTCAGGATCGAACTATCTATGAAGATGCATATATATTTGCACCAAACCTGCACGCTATGGGGTTAATGACCAATCGTGATTTTGAAAATTACCGATCTCTTTTTGATCTTATGGAGGATGTGGTCGAAGGGCCCGATCTGCTCATTTACCTCAGAAGCAGTATTCCTAATCTGGTAAATCAAATCCATAAGCGTGGTCGCGAATATGAGAATACCATTAGTATCGACTATCTAAGCAGGCTCAATGAGCGTTATGAAGCCTGGGCACATGACTATGACAAAGGCAACCTGCTTATTGTCGATGTAGACACCGTTAATTTTGTAGACAATCCAGAGGATCTTGGTCATATTATTAATCGCATCGACGCAGAGCTTAACGGGCTGTTCTAGTAAAATACAGTTATTTTCCTGATATGGATTTCAACTCATTATTTCAATTTCTTCAGGAGCTTCAAGACAATAATCACAAAGAATGGATGGATACCCATCGAAAACGGTACCAGCAAATAAGAAATTCATTTATCCTGTGGTTGGATGAATTGGATACCAAACTGGCAGCTATCGATCCCGATTACTATCCTACACCAGGGAAAAAAGGAATCAATCGTATTAATAACAACTTACTTTTTCATCCTAATAAACCAGTATATAAAGATCATTTTGCAGCAGGATTAGATCAAAAATCCAAGCAGGGAGATTTTTATATTCAAATTGGCATTAACGAATGTGAATTAGCCGGCGGGTATTGGAAACCAGATAACAAAATCTTAAATAGCATTCGCGAAGCCATAGATTATAATGGTGAAGAATTAGTAAAAATCCTGAACAAGAAGAGTTTTAAAACCATTTTTGGCGGGCTTATACCCGATGAAAATATGCTAAAAACAACTCCAAAAGGATATACTGCAGATCATGAACATATCAATTTATTGCGTCATCGAACTTTTGCGGTTATTCATCCACTCACTAAAAAAGAAATTCTACAAGATGATTTTATGGATAAAGTAATTTTGGTGTATAAAGAGATGCTTCCATTCAGAAGATACCTAAACCAGGCGGTAACAGTCTAGTTTTTTTAGACCCAAGATATTTTAGAGTCGGAAACCATGACGTATATCAATTTCAAAATTGTCATGATTCCTGGTTCATGAATCAATTTTTTCTTCTAAATACTCTACAATCACATCTGTCGCCCCGACATTACTATTGATAAAGTGCCCTGCAATCATCCCTGTTTTCTCCCTGAATTTTTTGTTCTCGATAAGTTTATACATCACTTCAGTAAATTCATCGGCAGTGGATATAGAAAATAATCCAGCCAGTTTCTGAAGCTGTTTGGCCTCTCTGAATTTTTCAAAGTTCTTACCAATCACTATCGGGATTCCAAAAGTTGCCGGTTCCAGAATATTGTGCAGTCCTGCAGTACCCATTGCGCCCCCAACATAAGCAATATCACCATAGCTATACACCCGGGATAAATATCCTATGGTATTCATAATAAACACCTGATGATCTTTTAATGCTACCCCTTCTTTTTCAGAATATGAGATCGTTTTCTTTTTGATTTTTTGCCTCAGCACATTCACATTACTATCTTTAATTTCGTGCGGAGCAATAATAAAACAAACCTCATCTGAAGCCTGATTCACAAAGTCTATAAAAATGGCTTCATCTTCGGGCCAGGAGCTACCAATCACAACACACAGTCTTTCATTAATAAATTCTGAAATAAAATCTACATGATTATCCATCTCAATCTGGTGTGATACACGATCAAAACGGGTATCTCCGCTAAGCGATACATTGTCAAAACCCAATTGCTCTATCAATGTTTCAGACATAGCATCCTGAACAAAAAAGTAATCTGCCATTTGCAATGTTTTTCGCATAAAACCGCCATACCATTTAAAAAATGACTGATTTTCTCTAAAAGTGGCAGATATAAATACCGCCGGAATATCTTTAGCCTGTAATGCTTTTAAATAATTGGGCCAGAATTCATATTTTATAAAAACTGCCAACTCGGGATTAACAAGTTGTATAAATCTTACCGCATTTACCCTGGTATCTATCGGAAGATATACAATAACATCGGCCAGTGTGCTATTTTTCTTTACTTCATAACCTGAAGGCGAGAAAAAAGTCACCACCAGTTTATGATCTGGATACTTCTTTTTTAATGCTTCCATTACCGGTACACCTTGTTCATACTCGCCCAGAGAAGCACAATGAAACCACAAGGCCCGGCCTTGAACGGGAAAATGCGCCTCTAAGGTTTCAAAAACCTCCTTTCTCCCGTCTGCAAACAATTTGAGTTTGGGACTTAGCAGACCAATTATAGGGAGCAAACTATTAAATAGTGTAATAAAGATGTTATATAAAAAGCTCAAAATGTGATGATTTTTATGAACAGTAAAAATACATTTCTTTTGTTTTTATACCGTAAACACATCATAACTTTTTATGACAGGTGTAAAAATTGGATGGAAGAGTAAGGTCGGAAGTCAGAAAATACGCAAATAAAACGCTACCTTTAAAGCTCCTTTCCCTTGACAGGGAAAGGTGTCGACTGTAAGGAGACGGAAAGGGTAGATAACACGAAATCAGAAGTCAGAGAAATACACAGATAAAACACTACCTCTAAAGCTCCTTTCCCTTGACAGGGAAAGGTGTCGACTGTAAGGAGACGGAAAGGGTAGATAACACGAAATCAGAAGTCAGAGAAATACACAGATAAAACACTACCTCTAAAGCTCCTTTCCCTTGACAGGGAAAGGTGTCGACTGTAAGGAGACGGAAAGGGTAGATAACACGAAAGATGAAGAAAAAACTACACGACAAACAAGAGCTAAAAAACAACCGGAAAACGTTACGAAAAAACCTTACAGCTGCGGAAGCATTCCTATGGAAACAGCTTCAACATAAGAAACTGGAAGGAAGAAAATTCAGAAGACAACATAGTATCAAGAATTATATCGTTGATTTTTATTGTGCTTCTGAAAAATTAATCGTCGAATTAGACGGTGCAATTCATATGAGTCTTAATGCTCAGGAAAAAGATGCTAAAAGAGATCAAAAGTTGGAGTATATGGGTTTTAAAGTAATTCGGTTTGAGAACCGTATGGTTTTTGATCATCTTTCTTCAGTCTTGCAAGAAATAAAAGATAATTTTAGGCATTAGTGAAACGACCCCTTCCGTCTTCTCTCAAATACTTGGGAGAATCCACCTTCCCCTGGCCAGGGAAAGGAGCTCCTATAATAAGACATAATGTAGATAACACTATCTTTAAAGCTCCTTTCCCTTGACAGGGAAAGGTGTCGACTGTAAGGAGACGGAAAGGGTAGATAACACGAAAGATGAAGAAAAACTACATGATAAACAAAAGCTAAAAAACACCTTGATGAATAAAAACTTGGTCAAAACATCCCCCTAACCCCACTACCTAGCCAGCCAGGCAGGCTTCAAAGGAGGAATTATTTTCTTTGTTTATCATAGGCTTCCTGCCCCACACCTAATCCTTCAACTAAAATTGGCGATAGTATCATTATTTTGTACTTTCGCGAGGGTACAACAAACACATGCATGAAGAAAATACAAATGGTTGACCTCAAAGGTCAATATGAACAAATCAAAGAGCGAGTAGATGCATCTATACTCGACGTTATACATTCGGCAGCCTTTATTAATGGCCCAGAGGTACATGCTTTTCAAAAAGAATTAGAAGCATACCTCGATATAAAACATGTCATTCCCTGTGCCAATGGTACCGATGCATTGCAAATTGCTATGATGGGGCTTGGTCTTGAGCCCGGTGACGAGGTGATCACTGCCGATTTTACCTTTGCAGCAACAGTAGAAGTAATTGCCTTGTTAAAACTTACCCCGGTGCTGGTGGATGTGTTACCCGATTCTTTTAATATTGATCCAGAAGCCATCAAAAGAGCCATAACCCCCAGGACCAAGGCCATTGTGCCCGTGCATTTATTTGGTCAAAGTGCCGATATGGATGAGATCATGGCTATTGCCAATGAGCATGATTTATATGTGATCGAAGATAATGCCCAGGGTATTGGAGCCAGTTATAAATTTACCAATGGAAAGACCGTTAAAACAGGTGCCATTAGCCATGTGGCCTCTACTTCGTTTTTTCCATCAAAAAATTTAGGGTGTTATGGAGATGGAGGAGCCATTTTTACCAATGATGATGCACTGGCACATACCATTCGCGGAATCGTAAATCATGGAATGTATACAAGGTATCACCATGATGTTGTGGGCGTAAATTCTCGTCTGGATTCTATACAAGCTACTGTTTTGAGGGCAAAACTACCGAATTTGGATAGTTATAACAATGCCCGCAGAGCAGCGGCAAGAAAATACAATAAAGCTTTTGAAGACATACAGAACATTATTACACCCAAAGTAAAAGGAAATCATTGTAACACTCACCAGAACGCTATTTGTGATACTTGTGATTGTCATGTTTTTCACCAGTATACCCTTAGAGTAATCAATACAGATCGGGATGCTTTGGCAAAACACCTTAATGATCATGGAATTCCTTGTGGAGTTTATTATCCTATCCCGCTGCATAGTCAAAAGGCCTATAAGGATGATCGCTATAACGAAGCAGATTTTCCAGTAACTAATCAACTAGTAAAAGAAGTGATCTCCTTACCTATGCACACCGAATTGGATGACGAACAAATTGATTTTATTACCAAAACTGTGATCGATTTTGTACATCGTGAACGTCCTGCCTAATCTGATGGCTACCAGACACCCACAAATAACTTATGATTACAATAAGCTCCTCTTCCCGGGGAGCGTTGTTACATAGCTTAATTATAATGCAACCCGCCTGCCGGATCTAAAGGTCGGTAGACAGGCGGGCAGGAAACCAAAAGCTCTCCCTTTTGGCCAAAGGGGAGAGCTTTTGCTGTTTTCCTTTAGAATTGCTTACTAAAAAGATATGGATACATAATAGCTGGCAGGGTAGAGTTTGGGGAGGATAAATTCAAAAACTATCTTTTGCTAGAACATGCCCCTATAGTAAGGACATATATAGTAATCAGGAAAATGTAGCTGCCATTATGATAGGCGTTTGTAATACCTGATCTAACGTTTAAACCATAGTAAACACCACACTATATCTCTGCAAAAACATATTAGTTGATGCAGTTGCTGCCCTAGCTAAGTATTTTGCTGCCTTAGCTAATGATGTAGCTGTCACGGAAGATAATGTTACTGCCACGGATGATCTTCTAGCTGTTGTTTCTGATACTATACCTGCCTTAATTGATCATTTTCCTGCTTTTATTGAAAGTTTTGCTGCCGTAGTTGATGACAAACCTGCCTTAATTGATCATAAACCTGCTTTAATTGATCATAAACCTGCAGTATACGACATTTTTACTGTTGTTAGTATAGTATTACCTGTGTTTATTACTGCAGAAAAAGAGGCTTTTGTATTATCCAGGGTGTTTTTTAGTCTTCCACATCGTCATGTATGGTAACTGTTACCCGTAGTAGATCTTCCCTTTAATATGCTCTGATAGCTTCTTTGATCTTCTTGTCTTTTCCTCTTGTAAAAGAAACAGGAACGGTTGTAATATCAACATACTGCCTGTCAAAATCCCCTGCCTATATCAACATCAATACCAACATTTACAGGATGCATTGTATTCTTGTCGATCGTACTTACAGAAAACAAATACTACAGGATCAAATAGTCGTTGTCAATCCTTTTGTGTTGTAAAAAATAGCTTTCTGCGTCTGGGAATTATGCAAAATCATTCAATTCTTCTATATTTAACCTTTAGATAAACATTTTATACAAATCATTATGATAAAACATGCATACTTGGTGCTATTACTCCTCACAAGCACTACCCTTTTGGCCCAGAACACTTATCTACATTGTGGAAAATTAATCGATACCAAAGCAGGCACTGTACTCACCGAAAAAACAATTGTGGTTTCGGGAAATAAGATTTCTAAAATCCAGGATGGGTATACTTCTGGAAAAAAGGAAGATATCACTATCGATCTGAAAAGCAAAACGGTGATGCCGGGACTGATCGATATGCATATTCATATTGAAGGCGAATCGAATCCCAAAGCCTATTTACAACGCTACACCAACAATGAAGCCGACGTGGCTTTTAATGCTGTAGGATATGCCAAAAAAACATTAATGGCCGGTTTTACTACAGTTAGAGACCTGGGGGGAAGCGGTGTGAACATTGCCTTAAAAAAAGCCATTGCACAAGGCAAGATCGTTGGGCCCAGAATTTTTACTTCAGGCAAATCATTGGGAACCACAGGCGGGCATGCCGACCCTACCAATGGTTCCAGAAAGGACCTGATGGGTGACCCGGGACCCAAAGAAGGAGTTGTGAACGGCCCCGAAGATGCTAAAAAAGCAGTACGACAACGCTATAAAAATGGAGCCGACCTCATTAAGATCACCGCAACCGGCGGGGTGCTCAGCGTAGCCAAAAGTGGTTCGAATCCGCAATTTACGGTAGAAGAAATCAAGGCCATTTGTGAAACCGCCAAAGATTACGGATTTCATGTAGCAGCACATGCCCATGGCGATGAAGGAATGCAACGCGCCATTCTGGGAGGAGTAAAAACGATTGAGCACGGTACCCTCATGAGTGAGAAAACCATGGAGCTGATGAAAAAACACGACGCTTATCTGGTACCCACAATCACCGCCGGCAAAGAAGTGACCCAAAAAGCAAAGATCGATGGTTACTACCCCGCCATTATTGTACCAAAAGCCCTGGATATTGGCCCGAAGATCCAAAATACCTTTAAGAAAGCCTATGATCGCGGCGTTGGTATCGCCTTTGGTACCGATGCCGGAGTGTTTAAGCACGGAGAAAACGGAAAAGAATTTGGGTTTATGGTCGAAGCCGGAATGCCAGCCATGGCGGCGATACAAAGCGCTACCACCACCAATGCCAACATCCTGAATATGGAAGACCAATTGGGGCAAATTGCACCGGGTTTCCTGGCCGATATCGTGGCGGTAAATGACGACCCCACCAAAAAGATCGCTACCATGGAAAATGTAACCTTCGTGATGAAAGAAGGAAAGGTGTATAAAAGGCTGGAAGAATGAAAAATACAATATTCTTATGCATATTGATCTCAAACCTTTCCTTTGGGCAGAGTTTTGAAGATGAAGGTGTAGACGAAACCAAAATAACTCCCTGGAAAGTAGATGATTATGAAAAATATGAAGGTCGTTACGCTTTCGGGTTCTCTGAAGGGGAATCGACCGTAACCATTTCAATAGATAAAAATGTTGCTTGTGCGCAACTCAGGTTTAATGAATGGAAGGAAGAATATATTGATATAGATGAAGGGGCACCTTGGTATGGAGCCTACTTGAATTATAATAATGTAAAGATTGAAGGAAATTTATTCTTTTCAGATCAAAGTAACGGTGAATTTGTTTTATATCATAAAGATGGGAAGGATATACCATGCCTAAAATTAAACAAATCTCCATACTTGGTATATAGCAAGATCGAGGAGCATGAAATTTTTGACTATGAACTTGGCTCATTTGCTGGCAGGTATATAGAATGGAAAAATAGTCGATTTAAGGAAACGGAATTTGAAATTATTCCTTTACATCGACTAGCATCTCTAAGCTTGGAAGAACTGAAAATTATGAGAAATGAAATATTTGCCCGATATGGTTATATTTTTAAAAAAGGAGGCGAAATGGATACGTATTTCAATAAACAGGATTGGTATCTGGGAATTAAAAAAAAAGAGGGTGTTGGAATTAATAATGATGATCCCGACAATTATCTTACAGCAATTGAAAAAGCCAATCTAAAGAATATACTAAAAGAAGAAGAGAAAAAAAGAAAAGCCACTTATAAAGAGTAATATGGCACTACTATTTCAACTATGGATTGAAACCGGTCATGACGATACAAAAGGAATGGCTATACGTAATTATTTCAACGCTAAAAAAGAGATCATTACCGATATGGGACACTATCCTATTAAGGTGTATAAAAGTGAAGATACGGCAAGCATAATTACCGTAAACGGAATCAGCCAAACTGGTATGCATTCCCAAAAGGATTGTGAAGAAATGACCCAGATCGGATTTGAATTTTATGAACATCTTCGTAAAGTTCCTACGTTTAGATATGCACTCTGCGGTATCGAAGTAGATGAATGGAGAGAAATGAGCGAACTCGAAGAAGATCCAGACGACATACTACTTATCAAAGGTTTTGTGATTCGAAAGGATCTGTATAATCTCCTGGGAAGCCCCGGTGAGATGATACCTTTTACAACAAACTATGTATGGACTCCTTATGAAGGAGAAGTTTGGGACCCAACCTAATTCGTCCACCTAAAGAATATTTTAAGCTGTTATGTTATGAGATTTTTTAAGCTAAAAGGAAAATTTAACTGGAAATATATCATTGGGGAGGTACTGTTAATTTTTGTGGGTATCAATCTTGCCATATGGTTTAATAACTGGAACACTTCAAAAAAAACCAGCAACGATAAAAATATTGCCATAGCCAAAATCAAAGGCGAGATCGGAAATAATATAAAGGAACTTGATACCGCTCAAAAAAACAATCAATTTATTTTGAATGCATTTACCGATTTACAAAAATTATCTGAGAAAGGTACTTCCAAAATCATTGCCACCCCAAAACAATTAAATACCTTCAAAAAACGATATCCAAAATTTTTTAGCACTACAGATTCTACCAAAATCAATAATGAAATATTCAGCTACAACATTCAAACTTATATTGTACTTGAAATCCCAACACTTACACAAATAGCCTGGGAGACTACCAGATCGATCGGTATTTCTAATGAATTTGATTATGAATGTTTGTATGATCTGGAGAGCACATACAGTCTACAACAAAGAGTGCAAAATGAAATAGATAAGGCGGCAGATGCATTACAAAAGAGGGAAATAAAAGGCTTATTGAATATTCTGAACTTTCTGGATCAGCTTAATACACAATTAATGAAAAATTATAAGGATATACTCTTAACTATAGACGACTGCGACTAATTGCCGTCTCTTTTTTAAATTTACTTTTATCTTACATTGTAGCTGAAGCAGTTTCGGCAGATCGCTCAATCTTTTTAACCAGTCCCGATAATACTTTTCCTGGTCCTACTTCGGTAAACAATGTTGCGCCATCTTTGATCATATGTTGCACACTTTGTGTCCATTTTACAGGAGCTGTGAGTTGAGCGATCAGGTTTCTTTTGATTTCCTCGGGATTGGTAATTGCTATGGTGGTTACATTTTGGTATACCGGGCAATTGGGTGTATTAAAAGTTGTTGCTTCTATCGCAGCAGCCAGTTCTTCACGGGCGGGTTCCATTAACGGAGAATGAAATGCACCGCCTACAGGTAACACTAATGCTCGACGGGCTCCTTTTTCCTTCATCCATTCACAAGCTCTTTCTATTGCTTCTACTTCTCCAGAAATCACTAATTGACCCGGACAATTATAATTTGCAGCTACTACGATTCCATCGGTTTCTTCACACCCTTGTTCTACCACCTCATCTTCTAATCCCAAAACAGCTGCCATTGTAGAAGGTTTCAGCTCACATGCCTTTTGCATGGCTAATGCTCTTTTGGATACCAATCGCAGGGCATCTTCAAAATTCAAAGTACCATTGGCTACCAACGCAGAGAACTCACCCAGAGAGTGTCCTGCAACCATATCGGGTTTAAAACTATCCCCAAGTACTTTACTTAAAATCACTGAATGCAAAAAAATGGCAGGTTGTGTTACTTTTGTTTGTTTCAATTCCTCTGCAGTTCCTTCAAACATGATTTTGGTAATCTCAAAACCTAAGATATCGTTTGCTTTATCAAAAAGTTCTTTTGCTATTTCTGAGTTTTCGTATAAATCCAGACCCATTCCTGAAAACTGAGCCCCTTGACCAGGAAATACATATGCGTTCATGTACTGTGTGTTTAAAATTTTGACAAAAGTAAGGATTAAATTCATTAGTGCACAGTTTATATTTTGCAGTAGGCAGTACAACATACGCGAGTTTGCTTACTGCTTGCCGTGTGCTGCCCAATCATCAACAATAAACTTTAATAATCCTTCTTACACTCTGGTAGTAAGAACTACCAAATACATTAAGATGTGCCAAAAGATAATAGAGTTGCCAAATGGGTAATCGATCTTTCCAATTTGCAACTAGCGGAAAAACTTCATGATAGACTTCAAACAGTTCAACATCAAAACCACCAAACAAATGCATCATTGCGATATCCATCTCTCTGGGAGCAAATGCCACTGCAGGATCGATCAGACAAGGTTTTCCATTTTTATGTACCATATAATTACCTCCCCACAAATCACCGTGGATCAATCCCGGTTTTTCTTCGGGAATTTTATTTTCTAGATTTTTATAAAATCTATCTACATCTGAAAAAGAAAATCCTTTCTGTCTGGCTAGTTCAAATTGTGGCTCCAATCGTTGAGTGATGTAAAATTCAAAAGCTGAACTGCACTTGGTATTATATTGTGGCAGGCTTCCTATATAATTATCCTCTTCAAAGCCAAAATAAGGGGCACTATGCCTATGCAACATTGCCAGTTGGGTTCCAAACACTTTCCAAAAATCGAGGGTTTTTGTTCCGGTAGCTATATACTCCATCATCAAAAAAGCAGTGGCACCTATTTCGGCATAGTCTAAAACTTCAGGAATAATAAAAATATTTGTTTCGTTTAGTGAGCTTAGCCCTTTGGCTTCTGCTTCAAACATATCGGGAAATTTGGAAACACTGTTGAGCTTAACAACAACTTTTCGCGTAGGCGTTGTAAATACATATACTTGATTAATATCTCCACCCGATAAAGGTGCTGTTGCAATTATTTTTTCAGAAAGTAATTCTTCAAAGTGCTGTATGAGTACAGAAGAAAGCATTATTTTCTTTTATAGGTCAAATATGTGAAGGGGTATTGATGTTTTTCATCGGAGTCGTGAAATTCTTCTTTTTCAAGTTTCCATACTTCGGTATCAATTTCGGGAAAAAAAGTATCGGCCTCAAAAGTGCCTTCATGCACCCGGGTTAACTCAATACAATCTGCATACTCGAGTCCCATAGTGTATATCTCGCCTCCCCCGATAATAAAAGGTTGTGGATCGCTTTTGGATGCTTCCAGAGCATCCTGTATGGTATGCACTACGATTGCACCTTCGGCCTGATAATCTTTGTTGCGAGTAATGACAATATGTACCCGATTGGGAAGTAATTTTGGAAAAGATTCAAAGGTTTTGCGCCCCATGATGATATGATGCCCTGTAGTAAGCTGCTTAAATCGCTTAAAATCGTCGGGTAAATGCCAAACAAGGTCATTATCCTTACCCAACTCATTTTGCTCACCGGCAGCTGCAATCATAGTAATGGTTTGTTTCACTTCTTTTTTTTCCATTTGTGCAACAGGTTGTTTTTCTTTTATAAATGCTTCTTTCTTTTTTACAAGGTCATCTTTGGGGTACATTAACTCTACATCTTTTTGAATTAGGGCAATTTCTTCTTTTTGTTTGGTAATCAACCGCTCCATTTGGCGATCAGACCATTCTTGCCCCATAAACGTATGAAACAACCATACATTGCAAAAATGAAGCATAAAAAGAAATGCCCAACATATAATTGCAACCACAAACCAATAGGTTCCAAAAAAGGTAAGTTCTTTACCAAACCCAAAAACCAGTGTAAGAATAGCCATAAAAAGAGAACCCACCACAAAAACTACAAAATGCTGAAATAATCTTTTTTTCTGGATAATTCGCTTACGTGCATGCTCATATAATTCTCGCTGTTGCGGATCAATTTGTGGAGTTTCTTTTCTTCTGGAAAACATTTTAATAGTACCTTAGTAATGCAAGATCAGTTTTGCGAGTAAATATAAAGGTTTTACCAAAAAACCGATAGCTAACTTATGAAGAATTTAAGAAAAGAATTTCCCCTTTTAGTCCATAATACTTACCTCAATACAGCCTCATCGGGACTACTTTATGATTCGCTTTTAGAATTCAGACAAGAGCATGATCTGGACTTTCTGATTGGTGGAAGCAGGTTCAGAGATCATCAACAAGGCTTTTTGAATACGGTACGGGTAACTATCGCAAAATTTTTTGGAAGTAATCAAAATAATACAGTGCTTACCCCTAATTTTTCTTTAGGTTTTAATACGCTATTGAATGGATTCGAAAAGGATAAAAAAGTGCTTCTGCTTGATGAAGATTATCCCTCAATAAACTTTGCGGTTACCAGCAAAGGATTTAACGTTTGCTATACAAAAATAGATGCAACTTTGGAGCAAAATATTGAAATTGCCATACAAAAACATAAGCCCGATATTTTTGTCTTTAGCTTAGTACAGTATATTAATGGTATTGCTATAGATCTTGACTTTATTAAAAAGCTAAAAATTACTTATCCAAACCTTCTTATTATTGCTGATGCTACACAATTTTGCGGAACCCAAGTATTTGATTTCAGTACTTCGGGGATTGATATTTTGGGGTGTAGTGGTTATAAATGGCTGTTGGGTGGTTATGGAAATGGGTTTATACTGTTTAGAGATCAGATCCTGGATCAGATTACGCCTTCAATATATAAAAAAACTGCTTCAGAAACTGATTATGATGCCTCATATATTAATTTACAAACTAGGTTTGAGTGCGGCCACCTGGATACATTCAACTTTGGAAGTTTGCAATACTCTCTGGATTTTCTATCCAAAATCGGTCTTGCTGTTATTGAAACCAACATACAGGAATTAAGTAATTATGCCAAAGAAGAATGTACCAAGTTACACCTGTTAGAAGATCATGTAATCAACAGACAAAAACATAGTTCAATATTTAACCTTAAAGGTGATCAACAATTATTTGATTATTTGAAAGAAAAAAACATTATTACCTCGCTTCGCGGTCTGGGAATTAGGATAAGTCTACATTTTTATAATACAAGGGAAGATATTGATGTGTTACTCGAAGCACTACATCGTTATCGTTAATATATAAGTGCCAAATGTTAATTAAATTATTGGAAATACGGGAGTTACGGTTTTTCATATTTAATGTTTTATAGTAATTTCGTTCTGATTTTGTTAACCAAATAATTAATATTAAACTAAAATTATGGCGATTACCAAACAATACTTAAAATCTAAACCTATCTGTAAAGTTACTTTTATTGTTCCTGCAAAAGAGGCAAATAGTGTAAGCGTAGCTGGAGAATTTAATGAATGGAACACTGAGGCCACTGTTTTGAAAAAGTTGAAAAATGGAAATTTTAAAGGAACTGTAGATCTTCCTAAAGACAATAAATTTGAATTTAAATATGTTGTAGACGGCGAGTGGACTAATGAAATTGAAGCCGATGGATACCAGTGGAACGATTTTGCTGCTACAGATAACAGTTTACTAGTATTATAATAAAAATGAGAAAGTATTGAGGTTGTGTATTATTCTACAACCTCAACACCTTTCCAAAAGGCGACATAGCCTTTGATTTGTTTTGCCAGATCACTGGTCTCGGGATAATACCAGGCAGCATCCTGATTTTCCTTTCCATGTACTTCGAGCGTATAATAAGAAGCGATTCCCTTCCAGGGACAATTGGTATGTGTATCGCTTGACTTAAAAAATTCTTTTTTTAGGGTTTCGGGCGGAAAATAATGGTTGTTCTCCACTACTTTGGTATCATTACTTTCTGCTACCACCTGATCGTTCCAAATTGCTTTCATTTCTTTAAAATTTTGGATTTTTTATATTGAACTCATTATGAGTTATTCAGCTTTTGTAAGCAAATAATCTTTGTATTCTTTATGCTGATCTGAAAAAGACTTTGTAATCTCCAAACCAGATTCTTCTGCCAGCCAGTTTACAATATCATCATCATATTTTTGAGAAATCTCGGTATGAATACTCTCCCATGCTTCAAAATGTACTTCTATTGATAAATCATTTATATCTACCGTTTGCCTTTCTTTGCTTACCAAATAGCTTTTTGCGGTTCCATTTTCGGGATCGTATGTTTCCCAGTGCATAAATTTATCGAGGTCAAAATTTCCGTTAAGTTCTTTATTGATTCGCGCCAAAACATTCTTATTAAAAGCTGCTGTTACTCCAGATTTGTCGTTATAGGCATCCAAAACTTTCTGCGGGTGTTTCTTTTGGTCAAACCCCATAAAAAGAAGATCACCTGCGTGCATTGCATTATTTAATTTTTTTAAAAACTGAATTGCCCTTGGGTGCAATAGATTTCCAATATTAGAACCAAGTACCATAATTACTTTTTTACGATCACTTATATGTTTCAGTCGGTCTAAAACTTCAAAATATTCACCTATCTGTCCTTGTACGGCAACCTCTGGCATTTCAGCATCCAGAGTATGTATCAATCCGTCTATTGCATTTTGACTAATATCAATAGGCATATAGGTAAAATCACACTCTTTTTCCTGTAGTTCTTGTAGTAAAATTTTTGTTTTTTTACCATCTCCCGCTCCCAGTTCTATCAAATCAAATCCTTCTTTATCAATATCAAAACTTTGTATGATTTTTGATTTATGGGTTTCAAAAATTTCATACTCTGCTCTTGTAAGATAGTATTCTGGCAGCTCCATTATTTGCTGAAACAGTTTATCTCCGACTTCATCATAGAAAAATTTGGAAGACAGATATTTTGGAAATGCGGTAAGCCCTTCACACACTTCTTTTTCAAAAGTGGAAACTAAAATTTTTTGATCTTTGCCGTTCATGAAAAAAATTGAATTATATATCCTTCACCAATCGCAATCCGGTAAATTGCCATCTTAGGTGTGGGTGAAAAAAATTACGATATGTTGGTCTTGTATGATTTTGAGGTGTGGCAACAGATCCTCCGCGAAGCACCTTCTGATTCACCATAAATTTTCCGTTATACTCGCCAAGAGCTCCGGGAGCTTTTTTATAATTGGGATAGGGCACATATGCACTTTCGGTCCATTCCCAGCGTGATCCCCATGTAAAAAGGGCTTGTGCCGCTTCCCACTCAAACTCTGTTGGTAGACGTTCTCCTTTCCATTGTGAAAAAGCAAATGCTTCATAATATGAAATATGGGTTACCGAAGCATCAGTATTTAATTGTTCTAACCCTCTTAAAGTATATTGATGATACACCTCATCGATTTTATGCCAGTATAACGGGGATGCAATATGGTTATTCTGGATCCAGTCCCAGGCTTCGGCATGCCAAAGCAAACTATTTTGATACCCTCCACTATTGATAAATTCGAGGTACTCTTTATTGGTTACCAATCTATTACAAATAGCATATTCTTGCAGAAATACTTTATGCAAACCCAACTCATTATCATAGCAAAACTCATCTCCTTTATATCCAATGTCATACATTCCTTCTTCAATAGTGATATATTCTAAACCTTGGTAGGTAACAGGATTTTCTGTGAAGGTTTCGTTATATTTAGGAAACAATGGATTATTTCCCAGAATAAACTTTATATCGGTTAATAGAAGTTCCTGATGCTGTTTTTCATGATGAATACCAATTTCAACAAGTTTCAGAATTTTCGGGTCATTATTTTCTTCTAAAAAAGCTTGCAAATGTGCTGTAACATAATCCCTGTATTCATAAACCTCACTTACCGTAGGTCTTGAAAGATTACCTCTATTGGTACGTATTACCCGTTTTCCTATGCTTTCATAATAGCTATTAAAAACATATGCATACTCGGGATGAAAACGTTGATAACCATCAACAAACGCCGATAAAATGAATTCTTCAAAAAACCAGGTAGAATGACCTAAATGCCATTTGGGAGGAGATACATCTACAATAGGTTGTATCACATAGTCCTCAATTTCCAGCGGGGCACATATTTCTTCGGTATCTGAACGCGTTTTTAGAAAAGAAGAGAGTACATTATCTGTAATTACCATAAAAATAAGTGCATACCATTTATACGTACACACTCAAATTTACTGAATTTTATATTGACTGACCAGTCAAGAAGGTTAACGCAATGTTAAAATATCCTGCTTATTATTTTGGTTTCCTAAAAGTAATAGGAATGGTATAGGCTACTGCTATGGGTTTACTGCCCCATTTACCAGGTTCCATTTTTGGTATCGCTCTAATAATCCTGATGGCTTCTCTTTGCAGATATCTATGCGCACCTGTAACTTCAAGTACTTCTACTTTACCTTTTTTATTGATTATAAACTCTATCGTTACCGTACCACTTAATCCCTCACTTACTGCTATATCGGGATATTCAAAAGTTCTAATAATATGATTTCTAAGGTTTTGATCAAAACATTGAGTAGGTGTCTGTCTTGATCGCTCACATTTTGGCCATATTGGCGTAATACCTTTTTCATTTGCGTTTTCCTGTGACAGAATTATTCCATCTTGAGAAAACGAAATTGAAAAGGATAAAAGTGTTAATACAAGTAATAATCTTTTCATTAGTTATTCGTTTTAATTTGGGGTGTTAGACAGCAACCTTACCTCTTATATGAGGATGTGGATCATAGTCTTCCAACTTAAAATCATCAAAAACGAAGCCAAAAATATCTTTTACCTCTGAATTAAGTATCATTTTAGGTAATTTACGAGGTGTTCTGGATAGCTGTAACTCTAATTGTTCTATATGATTATTGTAGATATGAGCATCTCCAAAAGTATGAATAAACTCTCCGGCTTCATACCCGCATACTTGTGCCATCATCATTGTAAATAATGCATAAGAAGCAATATTAAAAGGCACCCCCAGAAAAATATCTGCACTACGCTGATATAATTGGCAGGACAATTTTCCATCGGCCACATAGAACTGAAAAAAAGCATGACAAGGAGGCAATGCTGCTTTGCCATTGGCCACATTTTCTATAAAAGATTTTGAGGTATCTGGCAATACACTAGGGTTCCATGCAGATACCAGCATACGTCTGCTATCAGGATTGGTTTTTAGTGTTTCAACTATTTCCTGTATTTGATCAATTTCATTGCTATCCCAGTTACGCCACTGGTGCCCGTATACAGGGCCAAGGTCTCCATTATCATCTGCCCATTCATTCCAGATGCGAACTCCATTTTCCTGGAGATATTCTATATTGGTATCTCCTTTCAAAAACCACAATAATTCATAAATTATGGATTTAAGATGTAATTTCTTGGTGGTAACCATAGGGAAACCCTCGCTCAGATCAAACCGCATTTGATATCCAAAAACACTTTTTGTACCTGTACCGGTTCGATCTTCCTTTTCATTTCCATTTTCAAGCACGTGGCGTACCAGATCAATATATTGCCTCATATTTTTCCTTACGAAAATTTATATCAATTGTTAAAAAAACTATAATTTAATTATCATTCAAATATACGAAAAATAGGTTTTGAGATATACACCAAATCATAGATTACGAAATAGTTATAAAACCTGTTATTAAATTATCGTATTGATAATAAGAAGAAGTTATATTTATCCAATTATCATTCCCGCGATAGTTGCAGACAATAAAGACGCAATAGTTCCTCCAAGAAGTGCTTTCATGCCAAATTCAGATAGCGTTTTACGTTGCCCGGGTGCCAAAGAACCGATCCCTCCTATTTGTATTCCAATCGAAGCAAAGTTTGCAAACCCGCAAAGCATATATGTGGCCATTATTACCGATTTATTATAGGTAAGATGTAAGGGGTTGGCAGGGTTTTTTAGGTCAGCCAACTGAATATACCCAACAAATTCACTTGCTACCAGTTTGATCCCCAATAATTGCCCCATGAGCATCATATCTTCTTTGGCGACACCAATTAACCACATTAGCGGGGCAAAAACAGTACCCAGAACAGCTTCTAAGGAGAATTTATCATAGGGTGTATTTGCTGCAATAAATGAATCTAATGTCGTGACTTCCCCAATCCAACCTAATATACCATTGAGCATTGCAATAAAAGCTATAAATACCAATAACATTGCACCAACATTTGCCGCCAGTTTGAGGCCTTCTGTAGTTCCGTTGGCAATAGCATCCAAAATATTGGCTCCGATTTTATCTTGGGTTATTTCGATATTTGAATCAAACGCTTCAATCTGAGGGTATAAAATTTTGGAAATCACAATGGCTCCAGGTGCAGCCATTACAGATGCAGCTAATAAATGCTTTGCAAAAACTAGTTTCAAAGCTTCATCATCACCTCCCAGGAAACCTATATAAGCTGCCAGAACACCACCGGCAACCGTTGCCATTCCACCAATCATAACTAGTAAGATTTCTGAACGATTCATTTTTTCTAAATATGCCTTGATCATTAAAGGAGCCTCGGTTTGCCCCAGAAATATATTACCCGCGACACTTAAACTTTCTGCTCCCGATATTTTCAAGAGCCTGGTAAGGATCCAGGCCAATGCCTGAACTATTTTTTGAATGATTCCCAAGTAAAATAACAATGATGTGAGCGCCGAAAAGAATATAATAGTTGGTAATACCTGAAAGATAAAAATGAAACCATAAGAATTGACATCCATAATACCTCCCAATAAAAATTCGCTTCCTGCTATAGTATAATCCAATATAGCAACAAAGAGGCTTCCTACAAATTCAAAAGCATTTTGAACAAAACCGACCTTTAAAACTCCAAATGCCAGCAATAATTGGACTCCAAGTCCAATACCCGTGGTCTTCCAATTTATACCTTTTCGATTGCTACTAAACAAATATGCAATCACCAAAAGTACTATCATTCCTAAAATCCCTCTCCATAGACTAGTAAATGAAAATCCTTGGTTTGGAATAATTTTATTTTGAGAAGTTTCTAATTGTACATAAGATGGATGTGATTGAGAAATTAAAGAAATTACCTCGCTTCCTTTTTTTAGTTTTATGGAATTAGAGGATTCATCAATAATCTCATAATACACATCAACAACTTTAGGGACTTTCTGTTTTAAAACAATCAACTTATTATTTTGAATCCAATACCCGCTAGTATACATTTTATTTACTAACGAACTATAGGTTCCGTCATCTTTTAACTCAAAAAAATCCTTTCCTTTAGTAAATTCTTTTGTCTCTGAAATACTGTCTGGATATTTAAAATAAGAAATATACTCGGAAACTTGCCAAAAGGAAGATCTCGAATACGTTTCTGGCATTTTAATAATGCTATCTTTAGGTGTATCTGTAATAGATTGTGCAGATAATACGGTAAGAACAAGTAGTGAAAGCAGAAAAGTAAGTAATCCTTTCTTCATAAAAATTGACATTATTTTAAAAAAATACAATTAGATCCCTTATGCTGTAGTGCAAAACTAGTCTCGTTTAGAAATTTCATCTCTGATTCTTGCCGCCAATTCATAATCTTCGTTTGTAACGGCCTGATCAAGCATACGGTTCAATTCTTCGAGAGATAAATCCTTATAACTAGTTTCTTTACCAACCATCTCAATGTCGTCTGATACCAGCTCGTCTACCAACAAACTTTCGGGGTCATTTTCATCGTCTTTTTTAGGATTGACCTTAAGATAGATACCTGCCTGATCCAGTATATTTTTATAGGTAAATATAGGTGCTTGAAAGCGTAGGGCCAATGCAATTGCATCGCTTGTTCTTGCATCAATGATCTCCTCGATCTTGTCTCGTTCACAGATGATACTGGAATAAAAAACACCATCTACCAATTTATGAATGATAACTTGCTTTACTATGATATCGAATCGATCTGCAAAGTTTTTAAAGAGATCATGGGTAAGTGGCCTGGGAGGTTTGATCTCTTTTTCTAAAGCAATCGCTATCGATTGAGCTTCAAAAGCTCCTATTACGATTGGCAACTTTCTCTCCCCATCTACTTCACTTAAAATTAGTGCATATGCACCATTTTGGGTCTGACTGTATGATATTCCTTTTATGTTCAGTCGAACTAAACTCATATTGCTCTCAATAAAAAAAGAGCTGTTTGAACAAGAGGACTTTTACCTGAGTTCAAACAGCCCTTAATTGGGCACAATTTATGAAAATTATGCGTTATTCGCCTTAAATTCCTTTAATTTTTCAATAAGTTTTGGCACTACTTCAAAAGCATCTCCTACGATTCCGTAGTCTGCAGCTTTAAAGAACGGTGCCTCAGGATCATTGTTAATTACCACTTTTACTTTACTTGCATTAATACCTGCAAGATGCTGTATGGCTCCCGAAACTCCTATGGCAATATATAGGTTTGATGCTACCGGTTTTCCGGTTTGCCCTACATGTTCTCCATGTGGTCTCCATCCCATATCACTTACTGGTTTTGAGCAAGCGGTAGCAGCGCCAAGCACTGTAGCCAGCTCTTCTATCATCCCCCAGTTTTCTGGGCCTTTTAATCCTCGCCCACCTGATACTACGATATCTGCATCTGCAATAGAAACTTTATCTGTTGCTTTATCCACAGCCGTTACATTAACAGTAAAATCTTCTTCAGAAAGTGATGGTTCAAAACCTTCAGCTGCTGCAGCTCCAGAATTCTCTTTAAGTCCAAAAGCATTATTTGATAAACCAATTACTTTCACTTCGGTCGACATCTCGGTAATATTAAATGCTTTATTGGTAAATGCAGTGCGCTTTACCTTAAAAGGCGAAGCACTCTCTGGCAATGCAACTACATTGGATGCATATCCTGCATTAAGATGCACTGCCAATAGGGGTGCCAGGAACTTACTATCGGCAGTAGAACTTACCACTACGACTTTTGCTCCTTCATTCTCTGCTGCTTGTTTAATCGCATCTGCATATGCTTTTGCATTAAACGTGGCTAGTTTATCATTTTTTACCTCCAAAACTTTATCTACTCCATACGCTGCAAGTTCACTACTATCTCCTCCATTAATACTTATTGCGGTTACTGTTGTTCCCAACATACTCGCAACTTCTTTGGCATAAGACGCTACTTCGAAAGCTGCTTTTTTAAATTTCCCTCCTTCACTTTCTGTATATACTAAAACTGACATATTTTTTTCTTTTAAATAGCTTTTGCTTCGTTATGTAATAAATCTATAAGTTCCTGAACATTGTCTGGAGATACTAGTTTTACTGCTCCTTTTGGTGCTGGTTTCTCAAATTGAACAGCCTTTGTTTCCTGATCGGCATCTACTGGTTCTACCACAGTAAGTGGTTTTTTGCGTGCCATCATAATTCCTCGCATATTAGGAATACGAAGATCGCTTTCTTCTACCAATCCCTTCTGTCCTCCTACTACCAAAGGTAATTTGGCGGTTGAAGTTTCCTTACCTCCATCAATCTCACGAATGGCTGTAGCAGTATCCCCTTCTATTTCCAAACCAATACAAGTATTCACAAAATTAGCGTTGGTAAGTGCGGCAAGCATACCGGGTACCATACCTCCATTATAATCAATAGACTCTCTGCCTGCAATCACAAGATCATATCCTCCATCCTGCACAACTTTTGCAAGTTGTTTTGCAACAAAAAACCCGTCGGTTGCTTCAGCATTCACTCTAATGGCATTATCGGCTCCTATTGCCAGGGCTTTTCTTAGCGTTGGTTCGGTTTCGGTTCCACCAACATTCACCACATCTACCAATGCCCCTTGTTTTTCTTTAAACCACATGGCACGGGTTAATCCAAATTCATCATTAGGATTAATGACAAATTGCACCCCATTAGTGTCAAATTTAGTATCACCGTCTGTAAAATTAATTTTGGAAGTTGTGTCTGGCACATGGCTAATACAAACTAATATCTTCATTTTATATAGGTATTTTTTGAGAATTTAATAATAATGGCGAAGGTACAAATAAAAAGTCTAATTTACTATGCATGCATAGTAAATTTTTCAATATTCGTCCGCATCAAAAAGGTTTTAATTGCTACTTTTGCCTTTCGTTATATTTAAAATAGCACAAAATAATTTTTACAGATAAAACCGACACGATTAAAACGATGATTACTATTTATATTTTAATCATTATTTTAATCGTCAAAGATTTCTGTGTAACAATTAAAAAACAATAAAAACAAACACATGAAAACCATACAGTTCAGAGAAGCAATTTGCGAAGCAATGAGTGAGGAAATGCGCCGGGATGAATCCATATATTTAATGGGTGAAGAAGTAGCAGAATATAACGGAGCATACAAAGCTAGTAAAGGCATGCTGGATGAATTTGGTTCGGATAGGGTTATTGATACTCCTATTTCTGAATTAGGTTTTTCGGGTATCGGTGTAGGAAGTGCCATGAATGGTAATCGACCTATTATCGAGTTTATGACCTTCAATTTTTCATTGGTAGGGATTGATCAGATCATAAATAATGCTGCAAAAATGCGTCAAATGAGCGGTGGCCAGTTTAATATCCCCATCGTTTTCAGAGGTCCTACTGCATCTGCCGGCCAACTGGGAGCAACACACTCACAAGCTTTTGAAAACTGGTTTGCCAATACACCTGGTCTTAAAGTCGTTATTCCTTCAAATCCAAAAGATGCCAAAGGATTATTAAAATCGGCTATTCGAGATGACGATCCTGTTATCTTTATGGAAAGTGAACAAATGTATGGTGATAAAGGAGAAGTGCCAGAAGGAGAATATACCATTCCTCTTGGAGTGGCCGAAATTAGAAGAGAAGGTGGTGATGTTACTATCGTTTCCTTCGGAAAAATTATTAAAGAAGCCTACAAAGCAGCCGATGAATTGGCTAAAGAAAATATTTCTTGTGAAGTAATAGATCTAAGAACGGTAAGACCTTTGGATCTGGATGCTATTTTTACTTCTGTAAAAAAAACCAATCGATTAGTTATTCTTGAAGAAGCCTGGCCACTTGCCAACATTGCTTCAGAAATCACTTATCAGGTTCAATCTAACATCTTTGACTATCTGGATGCTCCTATTGTAAAAATCAATACAGCAGATACCCCCACACCGTATTCTCCGGTATTACTGGAAGAATGGTTACCCAATAGTCAAGACGTTGTAAAAGCCGTAAAAAAAGTGATGTACAAATAAAATAAAGCTTTTATTTTGCGTTTCATCAGTTTTAGGAACATTACAAGAATAAAAATGGCCTAAAAATTGAGGTGATCCACTAATTATCACAAGTATTAATTTTAATAGCTTTAGATGAAACATTTGATTTTGGGGGGAATTCTTACTGTATTTAGTTGTACATTTCTTCTTTCGCAAACTAAGGTTGGTGGCCAGGTATTTGATAGCAATAAACAACCCGTACCATTTGCCAATATAGTTTTTACGAATTCTACAATAGGTACTATCACCGATGAGAATGGTAGATTCTATATAGAATCTGACAATAATCACGCTACTATTAAAGTTTCATTTATTGGTTTTCAGACAAAAACCATAGCACTTACCAACCGTGTTACCTATAAAATGCAGATTACCCTGGAAGAGGAAGCTGCATCCTTGGAAGAAGTAGTAATATACAAGGGTAAAACTTCCAAAAAAAATAATCCCGCCATAGATATCTTAAAAAAAATCTGGGATAATCGCCGAGAGAATGGCGTAAAGAAATTTAAGCAATACAATTATGATAAATACGAAAAACTTGAGTTTGACCTAAATACCATCGATAGTGCTTTGATCAATAGCAGGATCTTTAACGGGATGGAGTTTATTTTTGACGATATAGATACCTCTAGAATAACAGGAAAGACCTACCTTCCTATTTTCCTTAATGAAGCTATCTCAAAGGTGTATGGAGATAATATTCTCAATGAATACAAAGAAGTTCTGAAAGGAAATAAAAATGCTGGTTTTAGTGATAACCAAACACTAATCGCTTTTGTAAAAGACTTGTATTCTGATTACGATGTCTATGACAACTACCTGAAATTCTTTGATAAAAGTTTTACCAGTCCATTATCCCGAACCGGAATTGGCGTATACAATTATGTACTTACAGACAGCGCTTATATAGGTAATAAATGGTGTTATAATATTATATACTACCCCAGACGAAAAAATGAATTAACCTTTAAAGGTGATTTCTGGGTAAATGATACCACCTGGGCGATCAAAGAAATAAACCTGGAGGTTACCAAAAGTGCCAACATCAACTGGGTAAAAGACTTGTATATAGAACAGGAATTTGATGTATTAAATGATTCTATTTTTCTAATCACAAAAGATTATTTTCAATCTGATTTTGCATTTAGTAAAAAAGAAAAATCCAGAGGTGTATATGGTAAGAGAACAACTTTATATGATAATTATAAGTTTGATGTAAGAAAGGGCAAAAAGTTCTATCAAAGCCAGGTAGACCCTTATAATCAAGACATCTATAATCGTGAAGATTCTTTCTGGAAAAATGCCCGAATGGAAGAATTAAATAAAGACGAACAAAAAGTCTATAAAATGCTGGATACCCTTAGGACCGTAAAAGCATTTAAAAGACTTTATAACATAGGAACCATATTAGCAACAGGATATATAGAATTTGATGGTTTTGATTTTGGACCGCTATTTTCTACTGTAGGTTTTAATGATATCGAGGGATGGAGATTACGGGCCGGAGGCCGAACTTATTTTACATCCAACGATAGATGGAGGATTGAAGGATATGGAGCTTATGGTTTTAAGGATCATAAGTTTAAATATGGTGTCTCTGGTAAATATTTGGTTGACCGAAAATCCAGGCTTATTGTTTCTGCAGGAAATCGCAGAGATGTAGAACAATTAGGTGCCAGCTTAACCAATACTAATGACGTAGAAGGCAGGAGCCTTGCCTCTTCTTCTATTATAGCAACCGGGGATAATGATAGACTAACCTCTATCAACTTAACCGCTTTTTCTATGCAATTAGAACCCAGGAAAAACTTTACTATTGGGGTTACAGGATCTTACAGAACATTAAAACCCGCAGATCGATCATTATTCAGTCTTGATTTTATTGATCCGGAAACCAATGAACTGCATACCGAAATTCAACAAACCGAAATAGCTACCACACTTGCCTATTTTCCGCGCCGGAAAACTACAGGATATGGAGTGGATCGGGTAACTGTAAATGATGGAGACTTTGCCACTTTATTCCTTAATTACAGTGTAGGTATAAAAGGTTTTATTGAAAGCGATTTTGAGTATCAGAAAATTCAATTCTTATATCAACAACCCTGGAATATTGGTGGTTTCGGAAGGCTAAACAGCTCTCTGGAAGTAGGTAAAACATTTGGAGATGTCCCTCTTGGCTTGTTAAGTGTCATCCCGGGTAACCAAACCTATTTGTCTATTTATAATACATTTCCGCTACTCAATTTTTATGAGTTTGTAACCGATACCTATGCTACTTTACATCTAGAACACAACTTCAATGGAAGGATATTTTCGAGAATACCTTTGTTACGAAAATTAAATCTTAGAGAATTGGTAGGGTTAAGAGGCGCCTGGGGACAACTATCTGATGAGAATATACTATTAAGTGCTCCATCAAACGAAATTTTAATTGCACCAGATGACAAAGTTTATTGGGAATATAGTTTGGGAGTGGGTAATATTTTTAAAATCTTCAGAATAGATTTTCACTTTAGAGGAAACTATTTTGATAATCCCGATGCCCGTAAATTTGGAGTTACCGGTTCTTTTGGGTTTTATTTCTAAACAAAAAAGAACTCGATTTAACCTCAATGTATCTTCAGATATTTAATCCTCTTATACCTAAATTTGTATTTCTGAAAACGTTATAATTTGAAGTGATTTAAACTTTTTCGCTTCAACCAAAAAAATCCGATAATTTCTTCTAAAAACTTTAACTAAACTTTAGTAATACCTATCTTTGCCGCCCATTAAAAAGAGAATAGAATTATGAGCGCAGCTACTAAGGAAAGCTTTGATGTACTAATTGAAATCCCAAAGGGAAGTAGAAACAAATATGAATATGATTTTGAAATAAAAAAAATTCGATATGATCGCATGATCTTTTCTTCAATGATGTATCCGGCAGATTATGGATTTATTCCTGAGACCCTGGCATTGGACGGAGACCCATTGGATGTATTGGTTTTGGTTACAGAGCCCACATTTCCTGGTTGTGTAATGGAAGTAAAACCAATCGGCGTTTTTCATATGGCAGACGAGAAAGGTCCCGATGAAAAAATCATTTGTGTACCGGTTTCTGACCCCATAGCCAATCGACTTGCCGATCTCAAAGAGTTAAACCCTCATTTAATAAAAGAAATAGAACACTTTTTCCAGGTGTATAAAGATCTTGAGAAGAAAAAAGTAGATGTTGGCGGGTGGGGTAACCTTGAAGAAGCAAAGGCTATTATTAAGGCTTGCGTGAGGCGATTTGAAGAACTCGAAGACAAACCAAAAGGACTGTTTAGTATTTACTAAATTTGAGTTCAAAAAATAAACAAAAGTGTAGCATTTTTTATTGAATATTACGCTTTTTGTATTTAGGGTATTTTTACTACTTTTAGCCCCTAATTAACTTAAAATATATTTAATGGAATCAAATATGATTTTTGTGCCAATTGCATTGGCAGTCCTAGGGTTACTTTTTATGTTTATCAAAATGGCCTGGGTAAAAAAACAAGCCCCGGGTAATGAGAAAATGCAAGAAATTTCTAAAAGCATAAAAGAGGGTGCCCTGGCATTCCTTGCTGCAGAATATAAATTATTAGTCATCTTTGTAATTATCGCTTCGGCTGCATTATTTGGTATCTCTATGCTTGTAGAAACTACAAGTTGGATGATTGTCCCTGCTTTTGTATTTGGAGCCATATTTTCTGCCCTTGCAGGTAATATAGGTATGCGTATCGCAACAGAAGCCAATACAAGAACCACAGAAGCAGCAAAAACAAGCCTCCCGCAAGCATTAAAAGTGTCTTTTGGCGGAGGAACCGTAATGGGACTTGGGGTCGCAGGACTAGCTGTACTGGGATTAAGCCTGTTTTTTATGTTCTTTACCAATCAGTTTATGGGAGGTGAAGGTTCTTTTTATGAGAATATGACTATTGTTTTAGAAGCACTGGCAGGATTCTCTCTCGGAGCAGAATCTATAGCGCTTTTTGCTCGTGTGGGTGGAGGTATCTATACTAAAGCTGCCGATGTAGGTGCAGACCTGGTTGGTAAAGTAGAAGCTGGTATTCCTGAAGATGACCCTCGTAACCCTGCTACCATTGCCGATAATGTGGGTGATAATGTAGGGGATGTTGCTGGTATGGGTGCAGATTTATTTGGTTCTTATGTTGCAACTGTTCTTGCCGCTATGGTATTGGGTAATTATGTGATCAGGGATATGTCGGCTACTAGTCAATTTACCGATGCCTTTGAAAACATGGGTCCCATCTTACTTCCAATTGTAATTGCAGGAGTCGGTATTTTGGCTTCGATCGTTGGCACTTTTCTGGTAGGTATTAAAAATAATGATGCAAAAGAAGCCCAGGTTCAAAAAGCCTTGGATTTAGGAAACTGGGGAGCTATTGTTTTAACTGTTGTAGCAAGTTATTTTTTGATTCAGTACATGCTTCCTGAAACGATGCAGATGAACTTTTTTGGAGAAGGAATGAGAGAGGTCTCTTCTATGAATGTATTTTATGCTACTTTAATTGGTCTTGCCGTTGGGGCATTAATATCTGTTGTAACTGCTTATTATACCAGTTTGGGTAAGAAACCAGTACTCGACATTGTTAAAAACAGTTCTACAGGAGCTGCAACCAATATTATTGCCGGTCTTGCCGTAGGAATGAAATCTACATTCTTATCAGTTATATTATTTGCTGCAGCGATTTTTGGTTCTTATGAACTGGCAGGATTTTATGGAGTAGCGTTGGCTGCTTCTGCTATGATGGCTACTACCGCAATGCAATTAGCAATCGATGCCTTTGGCCCTATCGCAGATAATGCCGGTGGTATTGCAGAAATGAGTGAATTAGAAGATCATGTGCGTGAGCGTACAGATATCTTAGATTCGGTTGGAAATACTACAGCGGCAGTTGGTAAAGGTTTTGCCATTGCTTCTGCAGCTTTGACCGCTTTAGCTCTATTCGCTGCATATGTAACCTTTACAGGAATTGATGGTATCAATATATTTAAAGCAGATGTATTGTCGATGTTATTTGTCGGCGGGATGATCCCTGTAGTATTCTCTGCTTTAGCAATGAAATCTGTAGGTAAAGCCGCCATGGAAATGGTACAGGAAGTTCGTCGTCAGTTCAAAGAAATCCCTGGTATTATGGAAGGTACCGGAACCCCTGAATATGCAAAATGTGTAGCAATTTCTACCAAAGCTGCCTTAAGAGAAATGATTTTACCTGGATTGATTACCATTATCACTCCTATCATTATTGGATTATTATTTGGCGCCGAGCCTCTTGGAGGATATATGGCCGGGGTTTGTGTATCTGGTGTCATGTGGGCAATCTTTCAAAATAACGCAGGTGGTGCCTGGGATAACGCCAAAAAATCATTTGAAGCCGGTGTCGAGATTGATGGAGAAATGACCTACAAAGGTTCTGAAGCTCACAAAGCGGCTGTTACTGGTGATACTGTTGGAGATCCGTTTAAAGATACTTCTGGTCCATCTATGAATATTTTGATTAAGTTAACATGCTTGGTTGGCCTGGTTATCGCTCCAATACTTGGTGGGCATACAACCGAAACCACAGTGGCAAACCACAAAATAGAAGCGATGCAATCTTTCTCTGAAAAAACTTCTGATAAGAATATGGAAGTTGAAATGACGATTGAAAATGATTTAGCTACTGCCATCATAACTATTGAAACTTCTGAAAATGGAAAGATCAAAAAAGAAGTGAAAAAACTAACAGGTACTGAGAACGCAGTTAATGCTGGAATTGAAGCAATTAGGGCTACACTTTAGTAAAAATATCAAAATTATATATAGACAACCTCGCTCTTTCAGCGAGGTTTTTTTTATTTTTAGTTGCTAAATTCAATTCATGTTCAGAAAAAAAGCTTTACGCATCAATACCTACCTTGGTTATGGCACAAACACTCTGTTTCGCGCCACCGGAAGAGCTCTTGAAGATGAAGAAGTGGATTTTGGCACCAATCAGAATGTTTTTAAAACACTGCGAAACATTTACAAGCAATTTGAAAGTGATGAAATTAGAAATGTGTTGATAGAACTTAAATTACCAGATGGCCAGATCATTGAAACTACAACCGATCATGAAGGTTATTATCATTTGAAACTCGACATTTCTACACTCACCAAATATATTGACAACAAAGGCTGGATCACTTACATTGCATCGTATAAAGAGGAAAAAATGCGTAAGAAAATAAGCCATAAAAACATCTTTAAAAGTCAAATGCTTATTCCCTCTGGCAATGCAGAATTTGGAGTGATTAGCGATATTGATGATACTATTTTACATACAGGGGTAGCTTCTTTTTTTAAATGGAGGGTAATTGCCAATACTGTTTTTAAAAATTTTGATAAACGTACCGCGGTAGAAGGAACCGTTAAATTTTATAAGAAGTTACATCTTGGAAAAAATGGCGCCCTTACGAATCCTTTTTTTTATGTAAGTAACAGTCCTTGGAATTTATATGATTATTTAACTGCTTTTTTTAAGAAAAATCATTTCCCTAAAGGTCCTATATTGCTTAGAGACTTCAGAACCCCTTTTGATAAAACACCAAAATCAAAAATGCCCCATAAGCAATCTGAAATTTTAAATCTCCTAACAATGTATCCAAAACTAAAGTTTATTCTGATTGGAGACAGTGGAGAAAAAGATGCAGATATTTACACCAAAATCGCAGAAGAATATCCCGAAAGGATTTTGGCAATCTATCTAAGAAATGTAAATCATCGCCGAAAAGAAAAACGAATTAAAAGAATTATACATTCTTTTAATGCTACTCCTATCCTACTCGTTCATACTTCTGAAGAAGCTATTAAACATGCCAAAAAATTAGGTTTTATACATTAACTTTTCAAACTTCTAACTTCTGTGGTTAGTTCAAGCATTGCCTCTTGCAATTGTTTAATACTCGTAGTATTAGTAGCATCAATATTAAAACTTAATTTACTATTTACTTCCCAAAGCTCTACAATCTGGTGTGCCTGGATATTATAAGGCAAATATTCTGGATTCAAAGAAATTAATGTGATTACCGACACATCTTCATTTTTTCTTATTTTCTTTACAACAACACTATCTTCTAATACCACTACACAAATCGTGTTACTACTTACCTCAGAAAGGTTATTTATCGCTTTGCTTATTACCCACTCTTTAGGTTCTAATACAGGGATCATACTATCCCCTTCTACCTGAAACCCGCGATAGGTAGCATTGCGATACTCTGGTAAAGGAATGTCAAATGCAGGTAATTGTTGATACCAGTCCAGATCCTGAACATTGTGAGGGTATCCGGCGGCAGCTTTCACGTTTACCAAAACTATATTCTCATTATTTTGAGAATCTATAGTAACCATCTTGGGAGAAACATCTCCCAGATGTAATTGGATTTTCTTTTGGTCACTTTCGCCAAACAACCATAAAGGATTGATATTAAACTTCTGGAGTAATCTGGCTACTACCTTTCCAGATATCTTGGTTTTGCCTCGCTCGATATCTGCTGTAGAATTCTTAATTTGTAAAACCTTGGCAAAGTCTGATTGGGTAAAATGATTTTCTTCGCGAATTTGTTTAAAACGCTTAATAGTTTGGTTAGTTGAATTATCCATAAAATCCGGATTTTTAATTATTACTTTAGAAATGCCTCATAGAGATTTGGAATAATTATCAACAAAGATACAAGATTTTGGAATATTTCCAATTTTAACATAATTTTATTTTAATATTTATGGAATTTTTCCATAAATTTGGAAAAATTACAACTAAATCTACTTTCTATGTGTTCACAAATTATCCCATTGCATCAAAAAGTACCAGAAAAAGTGATTCGTCATTCCTTGAACAATACGATCAAAACTGTTGATAAACTTGATAAGAAATTAAGTGAAAAGGGATACCTCTTTTTAAGAAATCAAAAAATAGGCCACTATAATTTTAATTTTTATGCTCCTGAATATAAAATTGCTATTGAAATAGATGGGTATGCGCACGAGTTTTCAGATATTTATAATCAGGATGCTCCCAAAAAATTATTTATTTCCTCATTGGGGATCACCGTATTCAGGTTTACCGATTATCAGATTTTGGTTGATATTGATGAGATTTTCAGAACATTAAAGAATCAAATCCAAACTTCAGCCAACGATTGCCATGTCGTTTAACCGAATATTGAGAAAAGCTATCGATTCTAGTCGATGCCTCAAAATATGATTTTCTTGTGCTAAAAATGGCGGTAAACAATCCAACCTCAGCAAATTACATAAACGGCATTAACCAAAGCGTTACTGGAAGTAGCCTGCCAAGAAAAACAGTAATTTATAATAAAAAGTACTTCATAATTACATTTCCTGTTTATTTTTTACTTGATAAATATATAGTTCAATTAAAAAAGTGTGTATTTTTTCTACATTTTAAATTTCAGATAGATAAAATAATGTGATAACTTTGCCGTTAAGTAACCAATTAACTATATCTATTATTATTATGAAAAAAGTTTTTTTAGGAGCTTTAGCTCTAATGTTTTTATCAGTTATTTCTTGTAAACAAGCTGCGGATAAAGCAAACGAAGCTGCTGAAAATGCAGAAGAGGTTGTTGAAGAAGCTGCAGAAAAAGTAGAAGAAGTTGCAGAAAAAGTAGAAAGTGCCGTTGATGGTGTGCCTAGTTTTAGCGACCCTGCTGTACAAGAATATGTTAATGCATATGAAGAGTACATGGCTGAGTACAAAAAAATTGCAGAAAGCAAAGATATGACTGCTTTTGCCGGACTTAGTCAAAAAGGACAGGAACTTGCAACAAAAGCACAGGAAGTTTCTGGAAAACTATCTGGTGAAGATGCACAAAAATGGACTGAATATATGACTGCAAGTGCTAAAAAAATGCAGGAATATGCTGCAGCAATGACTCAGCAGTAATATCCCATTTTAAAATTTTAAAAGCCCTATGGGCTTGTAGGAACCATCCCGATTTTCGGGATGGTTTTTTTGTTTAACTCATCCATTCAATTTTACTCTCCATAGGGTCTCGCTTTGAAGAAATATCTTCATCCATATTATAATTTCCTAAATAAAAGAATCCCAGGCATCTTTCTCCTTCTTCGAGATCAAAAAAGTCCCCTATATATTTAATTAAAACAGGACTGCTCCAATAACAACCTACACCATTGGCAGCACAGGTGAGCCACATATTTTGAACCGCCATAGCAGTAGAAGCTATTTCTTCCCATTCGGGAATGCGCTCTTTCGGGTCTCGCTGCATACATATTGCTATTACTGCACTGGCCAACTTACAATTATTTAGGATCTTTTTATGCTTGAAAGGAGAAAAATCATCATCGGAAGTAATATCTGTATACGTATCAGCTAAAAAAGTTCCAAATCTATCTTTTGCACCTCCCTGCACAACTTTAAACCGCCAGGGTTGTGTTAATCTATGTGTAGGAGCCCAATTTGCATTTTCCAATATTGCTTCAATAAACGCTTTAGAAACAGGCTTGTCATTATATTGTACAGGAAAAATAGACCTACGGCTTCTAATTATTTCATTTATATCTGTTTTGATCATAAAATTTCTTTTTTTTGTAAAGTTATTATTATTCTATAGAGTAAAATTATCCACATCATTAATTAATATAATATTGTGAATCCAAAGGTTCGCCTACTTACATCCAAACAACTTGATAACCTGTTACTCTCGGGAAAACCTCTTGAAAAAGCCTTATCCAACTTGAAATTAATCAACACCCTGTTTGGTAATCATAAGCAATTAGGTAAAGCTGTAATACAATATGGCAAGTCGACCCCCAGTAAAAAAGAACTGTATATTGTTGATTTGGGTTGTGATAGTGGTGATTGTATTAATTATATCGCCAGAAAACTAAAAAAATTCTGAAATAATGAAGGCCATACTCATTAAAAACATAAAAAAAGTAAAAGAAGCACCCTTAACGTTGATTTTGACTTATGTAATTATTTATTTTCTTTGGGGATTAGGAATGAACCATTTTGGAGCCGAAATGGAAATTGCCAGATTTTCGCATTGGTGGCAGGTGATCACCTGCTACATCCTGTATATGGTACCTATTTCGATTATGCTTAAAGAATACACTTTTTTTGATCAATATGCTTATGGATTGGTCGCCATGGGGATACTGGAATTCCTTGGATATTGGCTTCAAACATCATATGTTTATTCTAATAATATTTTGGATCAGGTATTTAACCCGCAAAACTTTAGTTTAGGTATGGCTTTGTTTTTTGCGCTGTATTTTCCTGCCGGAAACTGGCTGGTGGCAAAAGTACACCATCTTATATTTCCGAAAAAATAACCAAAAAATGCTGTAATTACTTTCTGGCAACAATGATAAATTGTTGTTTTCCTTGTTTTTTTACTCTGTATCGATCTTCTATTTCACCAGCCCCTTCGATACCCAGAGAATCTATATGGTCAATCCAATCTTGTCTATCTACTATTGCATTATCTAATATCACGTTGGTTAGGTTTGCGTTTTCTAATTTGGTACCCCACAAGGTTGCTTCAGACAGGTCTGCATCAGTGAGATCGGCGCCATATAAATTAGCATTGGTGAGATCGGCGCTTAATAATTCTGCTTTCCGTAAATTGGCATTATTTAATCTGGCTCTTTTCAGGATTGCATCAGACAGGTTGATTTTGGACATCTGCGCTTCTTTGAGTTCACTTCTTTCAAGATTGGCAGCTGGCATTTGAGCTTCAGTCAAATCAGAATAATCTAATCGGACATATTTAAGGTTTGCTCCCCTTCCCAGATTCACCTTTCGCAGATTTGTATAATTAAAATCTGCCGAATTCAGGATATCTTGTGAAGATTCAGATCCTAAATCACTTTTTAAGATAGTAAACAATAGCTGCCCCCGTTCTGGACTAATAGGTTTTTCTATTAATTTACCATCATCAATATAACGATAAGGTTTCATTGCCATACAAAGCCCAATGATTCTTGCTTCGAGTGTTCGGCTTATATTTCGACCGCCAGACCCCTTATATTTCAGTTCCTCATTCAAGTCTGCCAGAACATCACCCATGACAAAAACCAAAGACGATCTTCGATCTGCCTCAACCAAATTATTTTGGCTTGTTATCAGTTTATTTTGATTCATCAATAATTTCGTCTGAAAAATCAACACTGCCGCCGGTATTCCCGCAACCATAAAAGCAAATAACCCAATGCGTGTAATGCGCCAGATCACACTTGATGATACATCAGATACCGTATCTACCGAAACCGTTTTGTATTCTTTATACTCATTGATCGCATTGCTGATACTCCTTTTAAGACGGGTGCCAAAAATAGGAACACTGGATTTTTTTAAGAGCCACCACCTAAACCTTCTTTTCTTTAGCTTACCCTTATTAATTTTATCCAGTTGATCCTGAAGTAGTTTGTTTTCTATTTTTAATCGCTCAATATAGTCTTGTTCGTTCACCGTTTATACAGATTTGATTATGGACTCATTTAAACGCTTAAGATATAAAAGATATTATTACTTAAAAAAAGAAAGCCCGATTTAAAACTTACAAAAGGGCTTTCTCTCTCAACATAAAACAATCACCAATAGTTTTTATTCCAAATACTTTGAAATATCATTTGCAATATTTTCGACTACAGAACTTTCTACATCTTCATCGATAAGGTGAATGGTTTTCACCAACAATTGTATATATCCAGCTACGTACGCCTTCTTTTGTTTATCACCTACATATTCCTTTCCTTCGACCACAATAAATGTGATCAAATTGCGAATGATCAGTTTTATTTCAGAAGTATCCAGATTATTTTTCATTATCTACTCTTTTACTCTTCAAATAATTCCTCTTGGAATCTGTAGTGAAAGTAATGTTCTAATCTTCAAAAGATAAAAAAAGAGTGAAATCAACAAAGATGTAGTCGATAAAAAGCAGTTTTTATCGTTTAAAAGCAAGGTCTCTAATAAATTCTTTTTAAGGCAGGTTTCTCTATATTTACTTTTTAGAGAAATCATACAAAAGCAACAATTTCTATGGTATTTTCAAGAAAAAAACTAAAAAAAGAATTGAGTAAAAAGTATGAAGATTTTTGATGCACATTTTCACATTATAAACCCCGAGTATCCTCTTGTAGAAAATAATGGATATTTACCTCCCGAATTCACTATTGAAGATTATAATAACAGACTTAATACTATAGAAATTATAGGTGGAGCCATTGTATCTGGGTCTTTTCAGGCTTTTGATCAGTACTATCTACTGGATGCTCTTAATAAGCTAGAGGGCAATTTTTATGGTGTAGCTAATATCCCTTTTGACATGTCGGATCTAGCGCTAAGCCGTTTGGATCAAGCGGGAATTAGGGCAGTAAGATTCAATCTAAAAAGGGGCGGATCTGAAAAAGTAGAGCATTTGGAACGATTATCAAATAAACTCTACAATGAATATGGTTGGCATACCGAGTTGTATATGGATAGTAAAAACATCAAAGAGTTATCTTCAACCTTGAATAGGCTTCCACTCTTTTCTATTGACCATCTAGGGTTGTCTTCATCAGGATTAGATGACCTTTATACACTTGTAGAAAAAGGAGCTAAAGTAAAGGCTACCGGATTTGGGCGTATAGACTTTGATCCTATACCTGTGATGAAGAAAATGTATAGCATCAATCCTGAAGCATTAATGTTTGGAACCGATTTGCCATCAACAAGGGCAAAAATTCCTTTTTCTGAAAAAGATATTGATTTGATCACTCAGAATTTTTCTGAATCAGAACAAGAGCACCTATTTTATAAAAACGCGGTAAAATGGTACAGGAAAAATCATTGATTGGAACAACACAATTTAATATCCCGGATTTTGAACGGTATTAGGATTACTGATAAGCGCTATCTATGGTATTGGCCAAATAACTTCATGTGATTGATAGCACTTTGTATTTAATGGATTATCTGAATTTAATGCATTAATTATAGTTTCTAATCAAATCATCTTTTCTCTGAATAAAGAACCTATTCTGATAGCTATCAACCTGTTTTAGGTTCCTACCAGTGAGTTGAGAGCATTGCTACTGGTGAGTTGAGTGTTCTCGTGTAGTATAAACGATATTATATCATTTACAATTTGGTCTTCAAAAACATTACCATTGGCCTTTGGTTTTATGAGGATATGATTTTTATCAGGTTTCAGCTTGATATTTTCCCATAAATAGACTCCCATATCTGCTTTTTTCTTCCCTTTGGATTCTCCATTTACCCATAATTCAAGCTCATCAAGATTTCCTATAAGCTTTTGCAAAAGTAGTTGCAAGTGGCTATTCTGCAAACCTTTTCTGAGGGTCAAAAAAAGCTATCCCATTATTTTTATTTACAATGTATATCATAATACACCCAAAAGAAAATGATACTTACATATATCCATAATAGCGAAAAAAGAATATGTATTGTAGTTTCAAAGGGCTTCCCTTTCCACAATTTGTAAGAATATCCAAAAAATTGAATGAGCAGCCGTATCGTCCAAAAGATACCAAGCCCAAGAGCAATATCATTACCAAAGGGTGTGGTAATAAGTTCACTTGAATATCTTAAGCACAATATCCCGATCAGGAACACCGCAAATGCAACAAAAAAAGTATGAACCTGCATCATTTGCCGATTAATGATGCTTAGGGATTTTAGTTGTTCTTTCCATCCAAAGTATTTTGGAAAACCAATATGTAGCAATGACAGGATAACAAACAAGCTGCCAATGATTTTAAGATGTACTTCCATATTTTTCTAATACAAAAACGGTAATAAATGGAGTCACTTTCATTTCGGAAGTGATAGTAAGATCTGCATTTTTAAATGATTTATGCCAAGATGCCCGCGAGAGAAAATGCAGAAATCCGATCGTATAGGCAAAGAAATTTGCTATATCCCTCAGATGTTCTACCACCACAATTTTTCCAGAGGGTTTTGTAATTCTTTCCAGTTCCTGAAAAAAAACAAAGCTCTCTTTTTCATCTCGAATTTCATGGGCTGCCAGTATCGCAAAAGTCACATCGGTTTCATTATCTATCAATGGGATGTTGTGGGTTGTTATGCTCTTCGTATTTGGAAAAGGAGGGTGCAATTTTCGAGCTCTTTTTATAGAAATCTCAGTATGCTTTGAAGGGTCGTAGAAATCAAAAACATGCAATTGGGCATCGGGAAATTTGCTTTTAAGCAATTTGCTGGTTTCATCAAATCCAGCATGAATATTCACCAATGTTTTTATATTTTGCAGGTTTAGTTTATCTATCCAACCTAACTTATACAGATCAGATATATCATACACATACAAGGTAGCACAAAGGGATACCAATGTTGTAAACAAAATCAAACTACACATTAAAGCGGTATATCCATGATATTTTTCATCAATCCATAGGTTAAGAGCCAACACCATGAAGGCTAATCCAAAAGCAAATACATAGAATTGCCAATTGAATCGCACGACATTCCATATTCCCTGAAACGGTTTTCTTATGGCCTCCATAGTTCTACTCTTCCTTTTTTCCAATAATATGGGATCTGATGTATGATAAAGGCATTTGCCAGTGAATTCTCATTAAGACCTACACCCTTCAAGAACGAAACCTGCACCTGATGTACCTTTACCGGAGTGGGCTTCCAATTTTGTCGTACTCCTTCTATAATGAGGACTTTTTTGCTTTCTGGAGTGTAGGTAAATGTGAAAGGTAAAGGCCCTGCATATCGTCTTGCTTCTTTCCAATTGCTAAATGGCGAATGCTCGGGCAATGATATTTCTTCACTTGAATGCTGTGCTACGGTAATCGAAAAATTAGATTTTTGTGATGCTATGGTTTTATAATCTCCTATTGTCTTCTGGTATATGTCTGTAGTTTGATAATGATAATGTGTAAAGGTGTTACCCAAAATTTTCATCATTTTTTTATCTGTCTCAGATCTCAGAATATACAACCCGCGTAATCTTTTACCGGCATTAGTAGTATATCGAACAAAAATCCGATACCCGATTAAAAAGAAATTACGCCCCAGTATTTTCGGAAATCCTTTGGGTCGCAACCCGGTGGTCTGTACCATAGCCACTGCCACAAAAGCCCATTTGTCATTAAAAGTATCCAACTCCAGGCATTCGGGGATATAGTGTTCTAATTGCTCTTTTGGAAATGCAAAAGTAAGTACCAGAGAACTTTCAAAAAAAGCTTCGACAGCAAAAGGATGGTCTTTTAAAAATGAAAACATATTAAATTTTCCTCATAACTTTATTTTCTTACCAAGTACAAACTCATTGTAATATACAATGAAAATAAATAAAGCTGCAAACATGATATTAAACCTTCCCCATAGCAGCAGCTCGGGTACCAGAATAAATTCGAGGAGGTTCATGACTGCTACTACTATAATCTGAAGTGTGGCAGTAAGTTTTGACCAAATACGGCTTATAATCCATATGGCCATCGCAATCTCAGCAATACCAATAGCTATAGTCAATATTTTGGAAAGCTCGGCTCCTAAAACCTTCGCAACAATCTGTTGATGTCTAGGTACCAGATTTAATATTTTGCAAAATAATCCATTGATACCCCAGACCAATGCTATACCAAAATTTAATACCCGATGTAAGGTTTTATAATCCATTGATTATTCAAAGAAGTTTACAGCAAGGTTATCTGTGATTTCAATATAGTTATTTTCTGCAAGTTGTTTTACTTTTTTTACTTTTTCGATAGGGATTGCTATAAAATTATAAGAATCTCCATCTGTATATATTTCACACAACTCTACGCCTTCTTTTCTAAATGTTTCAGATAGTTTTTGAAACAGTAATACATCATCAGATACATCTACATCGGTTTCTGAAAAAGGAGCTTTTTTACCAGTTAGCGATTCAAAAACCTCTGCTGCATCATACATATCGAATTTCCAATCCTGATGATACACTTTTTTTGTTTTTTCTAACTCAGCAAGTAGTACATGAATATAAAAACGATTCTTATCAATATATGATGCATCACCATCAAAAACCTCATCGATATACGCTGTATTACTTTCCATGAATTTATCTGGATCTATTCCTGCCTCATATACCAGTTCTGCAACCTTAGGATCATATGCAGGTTCCATGAGAAGTTCTATCAATTCCTGAAGGCTTTGTTTTCTTTTTTGAATTTCGCTATGTTGACCAATTTTACCTGTACACGCTAAACAAAAAGTTGCCAAAATTAAAAATAGTGTTTTTCTTTTTATCATTTTTTGATTATTTAATCCTAAAATTCTTCTACAGAAAGGGGCGACATATTCGACATTAAAGAAGATATGACCATTATGATAAAACCAGCCACCAAAATCAAAACCGGAATATATATCAGCACTAAACCTAATATCTGTCGTTTTCTAAGTATCTGCACCGGCCATTTTACAAACCCCAGGATGGCTCCTGCTAAAACCGGAACAGGGTAAAAAAAGAGAAATCCGATAACTATATAATCTACTACATTTTCTCCAAAGTTTGGCCCGCCAGTTCCCATAATACCTGCCAAGACTAAAATTGGCCAAATCAACAGACTTAGGGATCCCAGAATGAATAAAGGTTTAAGGTTTGAAGGAAATTTAATTTTCATGTCAACTATCTATTTTAAGCTAAAATAATGTATGTCTAGAATCTCTAAACCCCTGAAAACGGTGAAAATCGATAATATCTTCTATCGGGTATCTACTTTCTACGATCACTATACTATATGATAGATTCTATAAGCTGACACTTGACTATTTATACGTTGAATACGTATTCTCATCAATATGTTTTCTATATTTTGGATGTAGGTATTGCCTTGCAATTCTATTCTCGGGGTTTCTATCAAAAGCATATAAGGTAAATAGAAAACACCATTCTAGCGGTTTCATCAAAATATAGGTTGTATCTGCGATGATTTTATAATTAAAAATATGGTAATGTCTATGGATCATATTTCCGATCTTATTATAATTTTGTCTGATCACTTTATGTATTTTGGGCAGTTTTTGTTCGATCAGTTCTTCAAAAGCATTAGAAACCAATAATTGCCTGTTACACAATATGGGTTTACCTCCTCTTTCTCCTAATCGTATAGGTTTCACTACGTTTTTATGTCCTTTGGCGGCCACAGAACAAAGAAAATGACCTCCACACTCTACATTATTGCACAGGTGATCGAGCTGAGAGAATCCATGTTTATAGGTATCGGTAAAAGCTCTTATCAGAGCATCAGGTTTTTGCCCGAAAAGCAATAAGAATGCTGTGATCAAAGTTAACAAAGGCAAAAAGAGGATGAATAGTATTGGAATTTTAAAGATAATTTTCGTTCCTAAAATCTTCCAAGCCCATTTTTTTATCCCAGTACTTTCTTTTGTATCCAAATGTTCTGCATATTTTAAAAACTGTTTTTGATTTCTTATGAGTTCTAGCAAGAATAACAATATTATCGGCATGTTTCCGAATAACCAAATAAACCACTATGGATTTGAAATCCATAGTTTTAAACAAAAGAATGAAATTCTTTCTTAACACTACTCTAATATC
>CANMDW010000011.1 GCA_947496705.1 uncultured Aquimarina sp.
TGTTTTAAGTCCATTGGATCAAGTGTGTTGGCCATATCGCTTTTTTAGCGCGATAAGGTAATTACTTGATCTCTCTAAGTGGCCACTGAGCAATGCCGAAGCGAGTGGCACAATTCAAGCCGAAACAACTGGCACAAAACGAAACGTTATCCCGGTGCCAAAATTTATAATGGCACAAAACGAACCGGAATATTTGGCACGGTTTGAACCGAAATAACTGGCACTATAACTCCGAAATCAGTGGCACAAATCGAACCGAGTTAGCCAGTAAGTTCACAGTCATAGAAATGTTTCTTTGAAGATGTTCCTTTTTCTGCTTCAGAAAATATTTTATTAATAATACTACCTTCATTTTCGTTATCATTTTCTGATTTTGGAGAGAGTATTTCTTGTAATTCGCTTTCTTCCTTTTCTAATAAATCCAGAATTTGTCTATAGGCAGTTCTTTGCGATACCAAATAGCCAATAGAGTGACTTAATCCAGTTGCAACATCTAGAATATTTCTAATTCCATATTCTATGTTTCCTGAATGGGAATATTCATCTGCAGGGGTTTGAATTACTTTCCTTAACCGCTTTTCATAATTTTCAATTTCTCCATCAAAATCAAAACTTGATAGTTTATATTTTATTATTTTTTTAAGGAGTGTGAGTTTATCTGAATTCATTTTATTTCTGCTCCTGGAAAATTTATATCTAGATGATTAAATAGTTGTCTCACTTTAGAACGCCAACTAATCCTTGCTTCTTGCCACGATTTAGAACTTGGTATAATATCAATTCTATCCTGTAAGTGAAAAGGTCGAGATTTGTTATTTGACTTAGAGTCATCAAAGGATAATAATAGGTCAGGTTTATCAATTGGATTAACTTCATTGTCAAGATCAAATATAGTACGATGTTCTGGAAGGCTGAATTTCTCTATTTTGCTTTTTAGTAACTCATAAAGTTTAACCAGATTAACAGTATCAGTAATGAAATCAAGATCATAAATGTCTTTTTTTGCAGCTCTATTTGCTGCACTACTAAGCTTATATAAACCAATATCATTAATAGATAGTAATCTAATATTGTTTAATTGCTCTGATTCTTCTAGGTTCTTAAAGTTTTGAAGTAACTCTATTTTAATCGTTTCATTATTCTTTTTTAGAAAAAATCGCATAAAACAAAACTGATCATTAATATTACAAGGATAGCTAAGTCCTGATACTCGGTTTCCATAAAATTGTTGTACTTCTTTTTCTATGGCTGTAAACCCTTTTTTTCCAATAATATCAGAACAAAATAAATCTATATCAATAGACTTTCGATGATTAAACCTAAGAGCAATATTTGTTCCTCCTCCTAATGAGAAGTTATGTAGACTTTTAAGATTTTGTAACTCTATAATAGATTCCGAAATTTCTATAGAAACTGCGTTCATAAGCTGAAACGCTTAAAAGGCTCAGTGCTATATCTTTTGGATACCAGATCACAAACCAAATTACTAATCCTTTCCTTAGTATTTTTCAAGTAAAAAAGTATTTGATCTTTTTTATAGATTTTTTCCAGTAGTGTTATGTCTTTAAGAAAAGTTTGCTCCGTTGTGGCAAATAAAGCTCTAGGGATAATAATATCCTTGTCTCGTTGAAAGTCAAGTCTATCCATATCCATATCCCAAAATAAGTGTTTAGGGAAAAAGTTTGATATGCTTTTTGATTTTGCCATGGTACAAAGATAAATAATAATTTTTTGCTATAATTTATAGAGAATCATTAATATAATTTTTCTTCTAATTGATCTCTCCAAAGAATAAATCCTTTCTTATCGTTTGAATAATCGTGAATTATTCGACTAAAATTGGTAGGTTGACTTTCGAGATAAAGCTGTCTTCCCTCATTTTTAATTATATTTAGTTCTCTATCTATACGTTTAAGGTTCTCTTTTAACATAGTAATGTCTTTTTCAACCTGCCCGACCGGCAGGCGGGTATGCCAAACATAGGTTGCTTCTTCTGTGTTTAAAGTTTCTAAAACAAGATGAAATTGATTTTCTCCAGATAATAAAAAAACAAACGCAAATGGATTTAAAACGTATCTAAGTTTTAACACAGTATCCATATGGTTAGTGGCTAGATATTGTAATTGCCTGAAGTGTTTTATATTTTTGTTTTTGAGAATATCTTCTAATAACTCTCTCTTTGATTGATATAAACCATCCGTATCTTTTAGGTTTTCATCTAAATCTAACTTTGTAATTGCAGATGATTTGTTTCCGAAAAAAGTTTTTTCGACAAAAGTAAATCTAACAGTTTCTATAATCTCTCTGTTTATATTTTCTAGATCATTAGAAGATGCTAGTTGAGAAACCAAAATACTGTTTTCAATTTCAGCTTGAATATCAATTTCTACATTTTTAGAACCTAATATTTTGGAAAAATAAGATTTCAAAACATCAAATTCAGGACGTATATAATCATTCTCAATTTCAAACTCTAATTCATTAGAAAAAGAACTGTCTTTATATATGAAAGCAATTGTACCATATCGAAAATCAAGTTGATCGATGGATATTTTTATCCGTTTGTTTATAATTGTATTGTTTTTGGATACTGTAGCAGATTCTACAATATCATCAAATAGCGTAGCTTGTTTATCTAGGTTTCTATAATATGTATTTCTTTTTAGGAATAATCTTTCAAGGTATTCAATCTTATGATCTCTATAATCATAAATAATTGGTGTAATTTCAGATCGTTGAACTCTTCCTATATATTGAATCAGTTTGCCTTTAAATGAAAAAGGGTATACTAAAAAGAGGCAAGTTACATTTTGAAGATCGGTACCTTCCCCAAAAAATTGCCCAGTAGTAATTAAAACTTGATAATTACCCTCTTTCAGAATCCCCCACTTTATATTTCTATCGTTTTCAGAATCATCTCCACTTAATGTTATGACTTCACAAGTTTGCTTCAAAAACTGATGTAGTATAATAATATGTTCTTTCCTTTCGGTAATAACAACTATTTTTCTTCCATTGTTTACTTCTTTAATTATATCTGTAAGAATACGTTTGTTTCTGTTTGAATCGTGAACTAATACTTTAGATAAGATTTCAAAATGATCGGTTTTCGAATTAAAGGGAATATTTAAATTGGTATTACTAATAACAACTCTTGCTTTCTTAAAAGTTTCAATATCCTGTGGTTTAATTTCAGCTATAAGTTCTCCCAAATGTGCAAAAATTAGTTTTCCATCATTATATTTTCTAAAAGGCGTTGCAGTAAGTCCATATTGATAGTATGGAGAGAGTTTTGATATAGTGGTACTATATGTTTCCGCTGGAATATGATGACACTCATCTACAATAATAGTTTTGAAAGCCTTTACTGCTTTTATGTCATCAATCTTTTTTGTTAAACTTTGGATCATTGCAATAGTAATCTGTTTACCTATTTTTGTTTTGCCTTGACCTATCTTTCCAATTTCTTTTTTCGGAATCTTCAAAAAACTTTCAATCCGTTCGATCCATTGCTCTAATAATTGTTTTCTATGAACAATGATTAATGCAGGTTGTTTTTTATCTGCGATAATCTTTAATGCGATTATCGTTTTACCGGATCCTGGAGGAGCTACAATAACACCAAAATCCTTTTTATGAACCGGAGGCAAGATTTCTTGTTGGTGTTTTAGCAATGTTGTGCTAAATACAAAATTCAGATCCTCTACTTTTTTGCGTTTATCTTGAAAATCAAACTCTATTTTTTGTTCTCTACAAAATCGAAGTAATTGTCCAATAGTACCTCTTGGAAGGATAACTTCATTATCTGTTTCTGTTATAAGATTGAAATATTTGTCAATATTCCATATGTTTTTATTCATTTTCTTCTTAATGAAGTATTCTGAATTTGGAAGATTATATGTAGATTTTAGAAAATTTATTAATGGTAATGTTAAACTAGTTCTATTAAAATGAACTGACTGATCTAAAACAATAGTTAGTTTATCACTATTAGTCAAAGAAGTTGTCGTAACATTATTTTCATTAATTGAATTATATAGCTTATCTAGCTTATTAGGTTTTATCCTCTTTACCTGTTGTAAAAATTCCCATTGATTATCATATGACTCTAATGTTTTTGGATTGATAAAGCAACTATTTCCTAGCGCTACATTTGGTTTATATAGAGGTAGTGCAATAAGGTTACCAAAACCTTTTCCAGAAAGGAAGTCTTGATTAGGAAATAATCTATCAAAGCTTGAAGTTTTATCAAAAATGGAAAATGCACCTATTTCTTCTAAAAGAGATTTAAAAACTTTTCTACTTTTAATAGCTGGGTAGGGGGATTCAAAAAATATCCATATATGTCCTCCATTTCCAGATCGAGATCGCTCTAAATAAGCAGGAATATTTAGCTTAGCGCATATAGCAATAAAATCTTTACATTCTTTTTCCCAATTGGCTTTATCAAAATCTGCAACAATAAACCAAGATGTGTTATCTTGAAGTAATGGATATATACCTATTAACTGTTCTCCATCGAGATGTTTTAAGATTTGATCATCATTTAATTGCAAATATGACTTTTCAGTAAAGTCTTTAAAACTACCTCCTCTCATTTGATGAGCCTTATATCGATAAGGATCATAGAAATAGGCAGGCATATAACCGTTTTTACTTCCTTTTTCCCATCTTTTTGCAAAAATATCTTCGCGCCCTTTAAATATAGACCGAAACAAATTAATTTGTTCTTTGGTAGTTAGACTGATATCCATTTTCTTCTGAAAGTAATTGTGCAATAAAAATACACATTGCTATAAAATTTAACGGTATTGTGTGGTCAATTAAAAGAAAGAAAAGATCTACTAAAAGCAACTACAAATGAAAAACAACGATAGTTTTTAGCAAAACGTCTAACAAAGGAAACTAAAAGTATACTAAAGGCAAGAAAATCTATTTGCCGATACAATAAGTAACAAACTTATATTTCATAGGGTTTTGCAAGGATTGAGGTGTACTTTTGGTGTACTAAAACATCTAGAAAACGCAAGAAAACGCAAAAAAAACATACTTGAGCCTTATGAAAGTGACAAAAAGGTTTTAATAAAACTACTAAAAAAGCTTTATAGTATATATACTTCCATTTTACCTCCTAATTTATTTCTTTAGATGAGCTGGAATTATTAAGTCAACATCAGTTCTTGCATCTAAAACTCTTCCTTGTCTTACGGTCACACTGTCAGTTTTTCCCTTTACTATCAAATATACTGACACAAATTAACTCATTTTAAGTTTTTTATGACACTTTTATACTATGGTATTGTAATTGAGCATATTGAATAAATTTAATCACTATGGCTGTAGACAAAAAGGAACATTTAGAATCTGTTTTAGAGACACATAAAATGTCTCATATTGAAAATTTGGTTGAAAAGTACAAAGATAAAAGGGATGAAGTTAAAAAAGCCTTAGAAGAAAAGTATTCAACTAATAGCTATAATATTATCAATTCAGGCTCTTATGCTAAGCATACTGCTATTAATATAAAATTTGATTTAGATATAGTTTGCCCCTTTAAAAAGGATTCTTTCGATTCGCTTGAAGCAATGTTCGATGATGTTTATGAATTCCTAAGTGAAGAGTACAAAAATGAAGCTTCAGTTAGAACGCAGAAAGTATCAATCGGTTTAGTATTTGATGCTGATGAAGAAGGTGATATAATTAGTTTAGATGTTGTTCCTGGTAGAGAACTAAATAAAGATCAATATGTGGAAGATAAGAAGCTTAATCTTCATGTTCATTCTAAATATGGAATTATAGAGGAGAAATCATATATCCAAACGAATATACAGGCTCAGATTGACCATATTAAAGGGAAAAATAATGAACGAGAAGTAATCAGATTATTAAAAATTTGGAAGACTACAAACAATGAGCCGTACAAATCTTTCTTTTTGGAGTTAATAACAATAAAAGCCTTTAGTAAAGAATCTATCACAGGAAACATATGGGATAAACTCAAGTCGGTTATGGAGTATATAAAAGACAATGTAACAAAAGATAATTTTTCTTTAAAGGACCCTGGGAATGGTAATAATGATGTTGCTGATACACTTGAGTCCGCGGAAAAAACTAATCTTTCAAACAGAATGTCTACCATAATTGATAGAATAGAAAATAATAGTGAGAATATAAAAAGTTACTTCCCAATCAATGAAGAATTTGAAGAAGAAGAAGATTCTGAGGAGAACAAGTATGGTTTGAAAGATTCAGCTATAAGCGCACCAATCATTCCACGTAATACTGAACGATTTGGTTAATGGAGTTTCATGATTTAGATAAAATAAATGAGATAGTTGATAAAATCCCTTATGTAAAACTTACCGAAAAAATTAAACAAAAAGAAGTTTTAGCTGAAGGTAAAGTCTTAATTTCTGATTTAGATGGTTTAGAAACACCATTGGAATTTGATATAATGATTTATCCTCAATATCCACTGAAAAATCACGAATCTGAATCTATAAAGTTCATTAACAAAGAGTTGATAGAATATAATCACGTAATGGGAGATGGTTCAATTTGTATTCATACATTGCATAGTCCTAAACTGAAAAGCAAGCTTTACTCTGATTTTAATTCTTTAAGAAATTGGATTAAAAGATACTATATTAATAAGGATAGAGATTCTCATTATGAGCATATTATAATCAACCCTGAACCATTTTATGATCTTTATTATTCGTATCAATTTACTGATCTAGATTTCACTTTTGAAAAAGGTAACTATGGGGGTGTTGATTTAATTCAACTAAATCAGACTACTTACAAAGAGGGGGAAATTAAAAATTACTTAATTCAAAAGTTTCACATTTATAATGGAACAAGTATAAAATCAAAGTGGGGGAAATTTTATAGTAAAATACAAGCTGGTAGTGCTGGAATTTTTGTTTTTATCAAAGATACACCTGCGCATAATAAGAGGTTTGCTTTCTCTAATTGGTTAGATTTTAGAGAATATTTTTCCGATGATTTCCTTAAATTCCTATATGATTTTAAAAAACAACATGAAAAGGAATATCCTACTGCAGTATTTCCAATTTTTATAGGTTACACAACGGTTGAAAATGAAATTCATTGGATTGCTTCTATGTGTAGAATAGATGATTTTCCAACAATCGGAGTTCCTGTTTTAAAAGAAGGAATAAAAGTAAAAGGTAAATGGAAAAGTGAATTAATTGATAAAAAAATCAAATGGGGAATAACACGAAACTCATCCTATAAATATTTATTTGGAAGAGGAATTTTTTGTGATCAATTAACGAATAGTAAAATTTTAATAATTGGAGTTGGTGCTTTAGGAAGTATAGTGGCAAAAACATTAGTAAAATCTGGAGCTAAGAATATTGATCTTGTTGACTATGATGTAAAGGAACCTGAGAACGTTTGCCGTTCTGAATATTATTTCAGCACTGGTTTGACAAATAAAGTTGAAGAATTAATGACTCATTTGACCTATGAGTCACCCTTTGTTAATATTAGATTTCTATCTGATAAAGATTATTTTGAATACGTAATTAAAATTTTCCATGAAGATTTAGAATCAAAAAAGAATTTTGAAGATATGCTATCAGAGTATGATTTGATTTTTGATTGTTCTACAGATAATGATTTGATGTATATACTTGATAATTTGAACTTTGATAGTGAATTAATAAATCTTTCAATAACGAATCATGCAAATGATTTAATTTGTGCATTTTACCCTAATATTTATCGATTTGTAACAAATCAGTTTTCTAATGTTTTAGAAAACGATGTAGAAGATTTATATAACCCTACTGGTTGTTGGAGTCCTACATTTAAAGCTTCATATAATGATATTAATACCCTGGCACAATTTGCATTGAAGCAGATTAACCTACTTTATAGAGAAGAAAAACCAAAAAACAATTTTGTTTTAACAGTCAAAGAAGAATCTGGAATAAACATTAAACTTACGGAGTATTGAAGCTTATTAATAAACATAAAGAACTAGAGTTGGTAATTGAAGATAAACTGATAAAAAAAATGTCTTCTATAGCTATTGGACATTACCCAAATGAATATGGAGGTTTTTTGGTTGGCAACTATTCATCTAGTCGTAAATCGCTAACAATAACAGATTGTATTCTCCCTACTAAATACAAAAGCCATCAATTTATATTTGAACGAAGCACTGATGGAATTGAGAAAAGACTAAATGAGCTTTTTAGTTGTGAGAACAAACAGTATTATGTTGGAGAATGGCATACGCATCCAAATGGTTCTACAAATTACAGTAGTACCGATTTGAATGCTATGATTAATATTGCTAATAATGATTCTATAAGAATCAAAAATCCTATACTCTTGATAATTAGTATTAATAAAGAAAAAATGAGTGGATTTGATTTTTATTTATATGATAACAAAAAACTTTTGAGATATGAGTAAAGTAGAATTAAAGGATTTATTTGCAAGTATGCAAAATCAAATGTCAGCTCAATTGAGTACAAATAGAAACCATATCGAACATACAGGTTCGAAAGGAGATGCCTTAGAAAATGCTTGGATAGAATGGTTAAGGAAATATTTGCCAAATCGTTATAGTATAGATAAGGCAATAGTAATTGATTACGAAGGAAGTATAAGTCATCAAATAGATGTTGTGATCTATGATAACTGGTTTACCCCATTTATCTTTACCCAAAACGGATTTCATTATATTCCTGCGGAAGGTGTTTACGCTGTATTTGAAGTTAAACCAGATATCTCTGCTTTTTCAGAAGGTAAGCACAACATTGCTTATGCGGGAGAAAAAATTGAAAGTGTAAGGTTGTTAAAAAGAGAAGCAGCTAATTTTATTAATGGAGGTCGAAAATTTGATCCTAGACCTTTAACAAAAATTATAGGAGGAATATTAACTTCAACAAAATCAGGTGAGCGTAATAACAATAAAACTTTAATAAAACATTTTAAAGAACAAACAAAGCTAAAAAGTTTAGATATAGGTTGTATTGCTGATTATGGAAGTTTTTATATTGATTACGAACCAAAAAATGAAATTGATATAGTAGGGCAAGATGCTTATCTGAAGCATTATCACGAACGAAAATACTTAGATTCATACTTTAGTTCACCAGAAAATTCTTTTGTAACCTTTTTTATGCAATTAACAAGACATCTACAACAGTCTATTGGAACAATACCAGCGATAAACCTGAATAAATATTTAGAAAGCATTGGTGAAAAAGTTGATGAACATATTTAAAATGACACTACTCATTTATTGGTGCATGATTTTACTTCAAGGGATTTTCAGATAAAAAATCAACTAATTACATACAGTATTGAAGAGATACTACCTTTGTCTATTGGTCAATAATGGAGGTGGTTCTCCATTAAAAGGATTCCATCTACCTATGCTTTCTATCATCATTTGAAAAATGGAGAACCTCCTGTTTAAAGGCACAGGAGACAAAGCCACAAAGGTTAATGGGAATAATCGCTTATTTTTTCAATTTCCTCGTCAACCGTTTTTTGAAGAAGATCGCAATAGACATCAGTTACTTTTTCTTTAGTTTCTTTAAACTGATGTGAAAAAAATCGCAATGTATATGTATCATTCCACGCTAAAGTGATTAATACCCACCCTTTATGATGATGTCCGTTAACCTTAAACAACAATCCTGAATCCATTATTGCTATGGGATTTTGAAAGCCCCAGGACATTGTAATTATTTTGTCGTGAGTTAACCATTTCATTGTTTCTTTAGGATCAAACTCTCTTTCTGCAAATTGTTCTTTAAACCTTTGATAAAATTCTGTTTTATTACTCATAATTGAAATTTTAGATTAGACAATATTTGCACGTATAATCAGTGTTAGAGAGATTTTCGCTCAAATTTTGAAGTGAAGAATTGGATGGGATCCCCTGAGCTTGCGAAGAGGGTTAATGCCATTGTTTACGCACACAAATTTGATGGCAAATAGAACGAGCTGTACTTAGTGCCTATATTGGTTGATAACCCGAGCGAAGCGAGACCTAATAAAAATAGAGTTAGCGAAATGAAAAAAACAAAGACTTAAGCAAAGGAAGTAAAACAACTTAGTGAGAGTTTTGTGCCTTTGAATGAGATAACGAATATTTGATTAGGAATATTCCAAATACGAATAATTACCTATATTCGTATTTGGAATAATACTCGAATTTCTCTATGGACTTTTTTCAGCTCTTAGACGATAGTAACCTATCGACTAAAATAATAGTTTACTCCTTCTGGTTTTTGGTAGGTTACTTTTTTTCTAGGGTCTACATTCATAAATCATTTCTGAACCAACTATTATATCTAAGCTGTTTTACGGGTATAGCATATTTTATAATTGACTTCTTTTCCTCAATTCCCTTTTCGATTTACGTTTCGGTATATCTACTACCTTCGTTTATAATGTCTTTGTGTTTTTTTTATCTAGGGGTACAAAAAAAACAGAATAAGGGCAACAAACCTCTAGTTGCAACGGTTAAAAGGAAAAATAACAAACCGATTATAATTGATACCCAAAAGGGTGTAAGCGTTCAGGGCGCTGCAGGTTCTGGAAAAACAGTATCAATAGCCGGATGGCTATTAAAACATTATGGAGCCAACAATGTAGGCGGCATTCTATACGATTACAAAGATTTTGAACTCGTAGAAATGGCCAGTTTTTTTTATAAGGACAGCCTGGTTCCAATTCTTCCCTTTTCACCATTTGCTCCCCAAATGAGCATACAATTTAATCCGATAAGTCCGGACATATTGAAGAGAGAGGAAGATGTTAAGTTAATGAGCAAGTGCATTGTCGCCAACGTAATACAAACAAACAATAATAATTCAGGGAAATTTTTCAATGAGGTTGCAGAAGGAGCTATAACAGGGGTCATTTATACATTGAAAGAAGTACATCCCGACTACTGTTCTTTCAGTTATTTAGTCGCTATAATGGTAACAAAGGATATTGACGGTTTATGCCAATTCATTGAAAAAAGCAATAATGCCACAATTCATGCACGCTCATTTTTAGACAGTGCCGGAGGAAAGGACCAAATGGCAGGGGTAAAAGCAACATTAAGTAATTGCTTTAGTCAATTTGCAAATCCAAACATTTTCTACTGTATGGAACGCAATAGTATTGATTTTTCTCTAAATGAATCCCATAATAAGGCCTTATTCTGTGCTATCAATAAACCTAGTCTTGATGAAATTTATTCTCCTGTACTATCGGTTGTAATACAATCCCTGATTATGAAAATGAGTGAGAGAAACAGGGAAGAGAGTTTTATTTTGTTAGATGAAGCACCCACTATTAAGATCAATAGAATTGGTAGAGTTCCTGCAACTATGCGGAGCTTTAAAGTAGCCACAATTTATATGCTTCAAGATGTTGTCCAGGCCACCATCCAAATGGGCAAAGATAAAATGCGTGAGATTTTTGCGAATCTTTCCACAATATGCTTTGGAAAAACCAATGACCCTGAAACAGCAAAATTCTGTGAAAGCTATTTTGATGAAGTCGTAATCAAACAAAAAAGTGTTTCCTACAAATCGGGGTCATTGTCTATTGGAGATAAAAGAACCTCTGTATCCCAAAGAAAGGAGAAAGCTCATAAATCCTATGAAATGTTTAAAAGGTCGGTTGGTGAATTCTTTGTTTTTGATGATAAAGGAGACCGTTTTGATGCTAAAATTAAAGCCCCATTTTTTAAAAACAGACCACTCCAACCAATCAATAAAATATCCCAAATGGAGCTAAATGCGAATTATCAGAAAGTATTAAATACGGCTAAAGCTTTGTAGTAAAATATTCCTAATAGGAATATTTTTATATATTTGCTACTAAAATCAATCTATACAAAATGAGGTTATTTAAAACAAAATCAGTAGTTATTCTGCTACTAACAACAACAATGCTCAATGCCCAAAATTTGGGGTTAGAACAAGCTTCTTCAAATTTTTGGGACGAAGTAAGCGGTGCCGCTCCTTATGTACTGGCGGCCATTTTTTTAATATCGATATTCTTCAATATTGGAAAGGTTACGGGAGGTGATAGAGATTACAAGGGATTCTTAACTGGCGTGGCTTTATTCTTTTTTGGAATCCTTATAGCGGTTGGTGTAGTGAGTTATCTTCTATCATTATCCTTTTGATATAAAAGAAAAAATGGAGCGTATTAAAGTTAATAAAGCAGTTGAAGGTCAAGCATATATCTTAAACCTTTCACTAAGGTACTTGGGCATATATGCCGTGATCGTTTTGATTGGCCTTATGGTTTTGATGAGCAATTTTTCATTTGTGAAGCTTGTCATAATTAGTATTATCCTAGCTGTAATATACCTTATCATCCAATTTTTTGATAAAATAGATGCTCTTTCCAATTTCAAAAAAAGTAAAGCCCCAGACGGTTTAATAAACGATTTATTCTAAAAGGTTTGGAACATATATATTTAAGTGAATATTATCCGATTTTGGAAACAGATGGAAACATCTGTTTGACCAATAACGGTGATACTTTTTTATGTTATGTGTTAGAACTTCCAGAAGTTTTCACTCTTTCTAAAAGTGATTATGTTGCTGTTCACGATTTTTGGTTCAGAACGTTAAAACACCTCCCTGCTAATACGATCATCCATAAGCAAGATATTTTTTTAAAGGAAACTTATACTGGTAAGGATTTGGAAAATAAAACTTTCCTTCAGAAGTCCACCAGGAAACATTTTTCAGGAAGACCTTTTTTAACTCATCACAGCCTACTTTTTATAGGAAATACCAAGCATAACTTTTTAAAAAATTCGGATTTATCAAATCCCTTTAAAAAAGTTATATCAAAGAGCGTATTAGAATCGGAATCACGACAAAATTTAGAGTTTATTGATGCAGTTCAAAAATCCATTGAGTTTTTAAATGGGAGCAAATTAATAAAAGCCATCCCCTTTAATCCCGATGACATCCATAACTATGTGAAAAACTACTTTAATGGCTTTGATACTTCGAAAAAAGTTGATACAGACTTAACGGCCAAGGTAAATACCAAGAGCAAAGCTTATAACGTAATTGGCGTAGGTGACAAAAGAGTGGGTGTTTTCTCGATCCACAATACAAAGCAGCTACCGGAATATGTTGACATTTATAAACTGGACGCTGATTACAGCAGTAAGAAATTCGAGATATTCAAAGGTGCAGCAGATGATTTTTCCTTTCGCTTACCATTTAACCACATTTATAATCAGGTCATTTATATCACGGACCAAAACAAATTAAAGTCCGACTTAAACGCTAAAAAAGAGACTTTGTATGGTGCCCGTGGCTTTTCAGCAGAAAATGAAACCGCAGCAGAAGATATTGCCGAATATTTAAAAGCGCTATCGAAAGATGAAAGTAGAAAAATGGTATTTGGCCATACTAATTTAATTTATTACGCTGACAATGATAAAGATTTTGAAAACCATACCAATGCTGTAGCTACCGTCTTTAAGAATTTAGATTATATAGCATCCTACCCTAATAAAGAACTCATTAAAGATATCTATGTCAAATCTTTATTTGCTTATAGCCCAGGGTTTTCAAAATATCAATTTTATCAAACAGAATTACATATTGCGCTTACGGGCTTTTTAAATACGACCTCCTATAAGAACGACGATGAAGGTGTGGTTTTTTCTGATAGGGTATTCAATATTCCGGTTAAAAGGGATATCAGGGATGCTCTCAAAAAAAGAATAAAAGCATGGAACTTTATGGTCTTTGCACCTACTGGTGAAGGAAAATCGGTATTAATGCAGCATATATTCAGGCAACTCAATGAGTTCGGATATAAGGTGGTCATATTTGATATTGGTGGTAGTTTTAGAAAATTATCTTATCTATTACCTGAAGACAGATCCATTTTCATTTCTTATGAACCTGGTGTTGGTTTGGGAATCAATCCATTTTATATAACGGACATTACTGAATTGGACACTGAAAAACTTAATGATATCTCAACCTTTGTCTTTAAGTTATGGAAGCCAGGGAGCGAACTGACCAATGAACTTCTAACTCCACTTCGGAAACTAGTTGAAGTCTATTTTTACAACACAGCTTCAAAACATAGTTTTCCCAGTTTTTACGAGTTTATAAAAACAAACAAAAGAGACATATTAGAAAAACTATCCATTGCTCCGGAGTTTTTTGATATCGAAAGTTTCTTATTGTATTGTTCTGAGTTCACAGCACATGGGCAATATGGTTTTTTACTCAATGGTATCGAAGACAGCTCGGATAAAATAAAAAATAAGGACCTAATAGTTTTTGAATTTGATAAGGCACAAGGTGATGAAATCATGATGGCCGCATTGATACATTTAGGCTCACACAGCATTAAGTCTTTAATCTGGGAAAACAAACAAGTCGAGGGCGTGATATTTTTTGATGAGATGGCAAAATTCATTAAAAACCCCTCTATACGGGACAATTTTGTTTTCTACTATCAAAGTATCAGGAAGCAGGTAGCATCGGTAGGAACTGCTTTCCAGTCACCTACCCAATTGCCAAAAGGTGATGATATAGATTCTGCTCTGGAAAATACCCAGGTCATTTATGTTTTATATAATAAACAAGGATATCAACCTATTGTGGATAGGTTTGGGCTATCTGAACATGAGCACAATATTCTCAAAAGTATTACTCCCAACTTAAAAGCTAAAAACCCATATACCGAATTTGCGTTGATAATAGGAAAGGAGATATGGGTACTAAGATTGGAATTGTCGAAGGAGAGTTTTTATACGTTCCAGACTGATGGTAAGGAATATGAGGACATTATGAAAATCTTCGATCAAAAGAGAAAATCATTACCAGCTCAAAAGGCCATGGAAACCGCTATAAATGAATACATAACCCAGGTAAATTAAAGAACTATGAAAGATTATCTAACATTGACAATACTGTTATTGACCCTTAATCTAACAGCTCAAATGGCTGTTACCGATCCTACCAATACCGCTGTCAATAAGTCCAACTTTCTTAAAAATGCGGCAATTCTAAAAGAAGCGGTTAAAACTGTCGACGAAACCAAGAAAACCGTTTCCCTTTTAAAGGACGCCAAGGAAACAGTTGAAAAAGTAAGCAACGTGCTCAGGGATGTAGACGATATCACTGAGATTATCTCAATGCAGGAACGAATTATTTCTGAAGTTAACAAGCAAACAAAAAAAATATCTGATTTGAATGTTTTCAACGCAAAAGAGATTACAGACATTTCAAAGGGGTATTTAAATATCATTAATAAATCGGTAAAGTCACTTCAAATTGCCCAGAAGGTGATAACGGATAATCTTTTTAAAATGAACGATGCCGATCGATTGCAACTCTTAAAACAGTCCAAAAACGATATGGATGAATGTTGGGTCGATATTAAAATCATAACCCGCAAATATATGTCCATAGCTGGACCCAGAGTTATAAAGAAGCTGAACAACAAATAAGTATGGATGATGTGATCCAAACATTTGATTTAGGTTATGAAACCATATTTTTTGTCTATAATAGTTTTTTCACCGAAGATATAATCAGTAGGACAACATGGGCAATTAAATTTTTGGCAATAACCCTATTTGTGTTATCAGTGGGCACTAATATGTTGTCCCGCATAGGTAGAAAATTTGGTGTGGGTCAAGACGGGATTGATTTCCCATTTGACGCAAATAAACTGATCACATCCCTGATTTATGTACTGGTAATCGCTTCTTATGACAAATTGTTAGGTTTTCTTGATGGGATACTTTTGCCCTTGGATTCTCTTTTTAATGAATACAGCCCTACAGGTTTCAATTATGGTGAAAACGAAACCGATGATACCCATGACTCGGTCAACTGGTATTCAGCCCTTAAAAACTTCGCAGAAGCTTGTTTAAGTATTTTAAATGGTTTTGGAGATGATATTATTTTAGGGCTTACCTATGCGTTGGCCAAGGTGGTCGACTCAGCAATCTATATAGTATTCCTTATAGAGCGTTTTTTCTTTTTGGGATTGCTTAAAATATTAGGGCCTTTCGCCATTCTATTCTCAATACATAAGGCTACGGGAGAAATGTTTTATAAATGGCTCAGATTGTACGCTGCCATTTACCTCTTGATATTTCCCTTTTTCTTGATCATAGGATTTACCAATGAATTTTATGAGTTGCTGGACGAAAAACTGGAATCCATACCAGTATTGACATTCATGTTTTCAAAAAGCATGAAAACAATTGCCTTGTTTATTATGATATGGGTCAAATTAAGGTTGTTTAAAAAATCATACGAATTAGTTTATAAAGTAGTCAGTTAGATGAGTAAGCGAATAGAGAGAAAAAAAGCCGATATACACAAAAGCTTGAAAACGAATAACAACAATACAAGATTAGTGGTAATAGTATCTGGAGTAGTTTGCTTGGGGGCAATTTTTGCTGTTATGAACCTGTATAAAAACAATAACAGATTTGTATATGGGATGTCCAAGGACAATAGTCTGCTTCCCTTGGAATTGATTGAGAAAAAAGAATTGGAAAGCATCTTTGTTAAAGGTCATATTCAATTATTTATGACGAGCTTTTATGATTACGATCAATGGAACTATGAGCAACAAATTGAAAAAGCGCTGTGGTTGGTTGATGATTCAGGAAAGGAACTTTATTTCTTTTATAAGAATAACGGACATTTTAATTTATTGATACAATCCAATTCCAGTCAAAGCATAGGTAATGTTAAAATTCAAATTGATAACTCAGGCCAATTTTTAACTGAAGCTATAGTAAAAGTCAATAAACTAAATCAATTGGAGTCAAACAATTACAGGCTTGTTTGCCAGGGAAAAATAATGAAGGTATCCCAAAACTATCCTAAAAACCCTTATGGCTATTTAATCACAAATTTTAAAGAAGTGTCTAAAACCAAAATCGAATAAAATGAACATACCCGAAAAGCTCCAACAGCTAAAAATAGATAAGGGCCAAATAGTAATATTTTCTGTAATTGGGTTGGTGATTATGTATATCGTGTATGGTTTGGTATCATCCTCAAATGATTCTGAACAGAAGCAAACTAATACGAATATTTCAATTCCGGAAAATCGGACCGTCAAATCTTACGAAACTAAATTAGAAGCGTATTCAAAAGAAAATGAGCAAAAGGAAAACGGGATTTCTCTAAATTTTGACAGAGATCTTTTGGATGGCAATAAGAGTGACGAAAAAGACAATGGCCATACTAAAAAACAGCTTCTTGAACTGCAAATTGACAGTATGCTGAATTCCAAAAAATTTACACCAAATTATAAAAAAACAGTTGTAAGAAGTGTGCCCACAAATGCACCTAAAGAAACGAACGCTCCTGAAATAATATCCGAATCGGAAAACACTATTGATATCAATGATTTTTTTCTTAAAAAGGCCAAACCGAAGAGATCAATAGGAAACGTTGGTATAGATTCTGAAAACAAGAAAAAACTGAACATAATGGCAGTAATTCATAATGACCAGGAGATAAGGAACGGTGATCGCATCAAATTACGCCTTTTGGAGAACGTAACGATAAATGGAATAAAATATAAACGTAATACCTATGCTTTTGGGTTCGCACGGTTCCAAACAAATCGTGTATTGCTTACAATTAACAATATAAACCATAATCCCACGAATCTTGTGTGTTATGATAAACAAGATGGGAGCATGGGGATATATGTAGAAGGTGCAAATGCGGTAGGAGAATTTGGCAGGGAAGGAACTGAAGACGTTGTTTCTGATTCTGATATTTCAAATGTCCCTTTGGGAAATACTTTGAAAAACATCTTTAGAAGAAAGAACAGAGAGATTTCAGTAAGTCTCCTTAATAATTATGAAGTTATTTTGAAAGAGGAATGAGGCTATTTGTGTTTACTTTTTTAGTCACCTTTATTGCTGCAGGGCAATCAGAGCAAAAAATTATTTATGTAAATAACAAGGATAATGTATTTCTGTTTTTTGACAATCCTATAAGACAAGGTAATCCAGGGCATTCAAATTTTGTCTTTGCTTTTGATTTGGAAGAACAAAGCAGCTATGGCATAGTAAAAGGTAAAAATGGGATCCGAAGTAATTTACACATTATCACGGATAACGGTAATGTGTTCACCTTTATCTTAAAATACAAAGAAACTTTATCAAAGTATAACTATTTTTTTAAAAGTACAGACGCCATCAGTAATATAAATGGAACCGTAGTTCATAATACTGGACAAAAAAGTTCCTTTAAAGTGATTTCTGATACTCTCAAAGGGCGAAAAACTAAAAATAAAACTCACAATGGCAATGAGACAATGGAACTAGTGGAATATACCCACTCAAAAAAAGATGAAAGTCAATTATGGTACAATAGAGATAGAAAAGAATATTACAGAAAGTTCTGTTCAGATTTGAGGAACAAACGCCCCTATTATAAAAGACTCTATGCAGAAAACAACGACATCGCTATTTATTTACAGACTATAGATTATAATAGAAATGAACTCTATTTTAAATTAAGGGTAAAAAACAAAACGGGTGTTGATTACATCACAAATTTTGTTTCCTTTTCTAAAATAGGGGTTAAGGACTTAAAAAAAAGTACCTCCCAAAGTATAGCCATAGAACCACTCTACACTTACAATGCTTTTAAAACCATTCCTGCCAAACATGAACGCATTGCAATTTATGTATTTAAAAAATTTGGTATTAATAGGAATAAAATAGTACAGATAGAACTTAATGAAAAAGATGGTGAGCGAAATGTTTTCCTGAACTTACGAGCGAGTGAAATCAATAATCCCAACTAACAACAAAAAAAATTTACACAATAGTATTCCAAATAGGAATAATAAAAATTGAAAAAATGGAAATTAAAAAGAATGTGAAGGTCAGGCTGTTCCTAATATTTATAATCAGTATGAGCTATAATGCCCAGTCCCAAAACCATTCATCCGCCTTAGATGTATTGGGCGGATATGTACCAGATGGTTTCGCTGGGATGATAAACTATAATTATTACATCACGAGATACAATTTTGTTCAGGGCAGTGTCTTTTATTCATCCCATATCATTGAAAAAGAAGGTATCGACATCCCCTACAGCACACTAACCTTTAACATTGGATATATGTTGAGTGTAAAAACATCAAAGAATCAAAACGTCAAGTTAAACATTGGGTTCGGTGGTTTGGCGGGATATGAAATTATAAATAATGGCAACGATACCTTAGAAAATGGTGCTTTGCTTATGGACAAGTCGAAGTTTCTTTATGGAGGCTACTTATCCGCAGAACTAAGTATATACCTAAGCGACAGCTTTAACCTAATATTTAAGGGAAATGAATACTACCACCACAACAGTGATTTGGGGGAATTTACACTTTTTGCTGGTGCTGGGCTAAGATACTTTCTCTTCTAACATAATTGCTTATGAAAAAAATAAAGGCCATAACAGCCATTGTCATTGGGATTTTGATTTCTTTATATGCTTGCACGAAAGACGATGTGGATATATTGTCGTCTTTTCCTTTTGAGATTGCGGAATCCCATGATGATGAGGCAACAATTAATTACCCTGAGTCAACTCAAATTCAAATAGAACCAGAGCGAATTGTTACGGATAATACTTATCAGTTTAAATATTCCCTTGAAAAAGGAGAAGGGTATCTACAATACACTAACAAGCAAAAAAAAATAGAGCAAGAGACATTCTACACCATTGATAATTTAGAATTAGACCTTGAATTCGTCGGAACCACTGTTGGTAATACACTAATCGAATTTACCGTGGTAGATAATGAAAAATTAACAGAAACAATAGATCTTGAATATGAGGTAAAAGATAATCCATATCAGGGAGAGGTAAATACAACAAATACGAACGTAACGGTCAATCAAACTACCCCTATAACATTTATTATTGACAATGTTGGAGAGGATAAATCAGTGACCTATAAGGCCAAAATTAAATTTCAACAAGGTTCGGGGAAAATTTACAACACTGATGACGACGGTGAATCCATCGATGAAATTGAACAAGGTGGCTTTTTCAGTATTGAACCTGGTTCTCATCTATATAATTTGGAACTAACCCAAACTGGAGAAAATACAATTTTATTCGAGACCTCTGATTCAAATGGACAGACCAAAGAGAATATTGTTACCTATGAAGTAAACGTGGTTGACTTTACCTTCACTGGTGCTACCGAAAAGAACTCCCTTTTTTTAGGTGAATCCACTAATCTTAATTTCGAGGTTGCGGAATTAATGGATGGTGGCGATAAGTACGAATGTAGATATGAAATTAATTCTGGCAATGCCAAAATCACACGACAATTCAATAATACAAATGAAGAACTATCTCCGGGTATAAGTTACCCTATTGACCCTAATGCATTCTATTGGCGATTGGAAAGTTTGGGGGATGATACTATAGACTTGAATTTTTATGTGGTTAATGGTTCGAATACTGAAAAATCCGTAAATATCATAGTTGAAGTTGACAATGGGGATTTTAATTTAAATGCCACAAACTCCCAAGCGTTCGCTGCAGTAAATAATAATGTTGCCGTCAATTTTGCAATTACTGAAACAGGTCCCTCAAAGGCTCCTTATTCGATGGTATTTGAATCTTCTTCAAATGGTACTTTAGAGTTAAATGGTAGCGTGTATAGTCCAGGTGAACCAATCCCTCTAGAGGATTTGAATGTTGTAGGAAGTTATAAAGGGCTTTTAGAAGGTGTACATGATGTCACATTCACAGTCAGTAATTCCGATGTGATACCCATTGTCCAGAGCGATAATATAAGTATAACCTTTGAAGACATAGACTTTAACTTGTCCACTAGTGGCGACAGTTCTCTTTATAATAATACTACTGAAGACTTTAATGTATTTATTTCCCAGGAACAAAACGACACATCGATAGAGTATAATTTAAAATGTAATATCGCTGATGGTTCCATAGGTAATGGCGAATTAACTACAAGTGCTAATGGACCTATTAATTTAGGACAAAGCTATGATATACCTTTAGGTACGACTAGTATGAATTTTACAGCAAAAACAGAAGGTATTGTTCTTCTAGATGTTACTGTGACCGACAGTAATAATAAATCTCGAACTTCACGGGTTACTTTTGATGTAGAAAATCACGATTTCACATTCTCCGGAGCACCACAGCAAAACACCATTGAAATAGGTGAAACCACAAACCTAAATTTCAGCATCGATGAATCTGCAATATCTGGTGCAGCCTACCAAATGAAATATGAAATCGTTAGTGGTTCGGGAAACGTCAAAGATGGATCTACAACTCAATCTGTCAATACCTATTACAATGTGAACACAGGAAATTATTCTTGGGAGTTTGAAGGGATTGAATTAGGACCAGTTCAGTTATTATTTTCGGCTAGAAATACCATTACCTACGATTCCCATACCCAAACGGTTAATATCAACGTAAGTGAACCTCCAGCAAGTGATTTTACATTTACTTCAATTCCTTCTGCTAATAATGCAACAGTGGACCAAAGTGTTCCGGTCAATTTCAATATTACAGAAACCGTCGGCAATTCAGATTACAACATGGTATTTACTTCTTCAGGTAATGGTACTCTGGAGTACAACGGTATATCCTATACACAGGGCGAACCGATCACAGTAACTCCTGGCAGCTTTACTGGAGCTTACAATGGAACTTCCTCTGGAACCCATATTATTCAGTTCACTGTTACCAATGCCAATGATGTGCCCATAAGCCATAATGATGATATTGAAATTACATTCGACAATATTGATTTCAATCTATCGACTTCAGGAGATAGTTCATTGTATGTTGGAACATCCGAGGATTTCAGTGTTCATTTATCTCAAATTCAGAATGACTCTAACATCAGTTACCTGGTTTCTTATAGTATCGCTTCGGAGTCTGTTGGTAGTGGTGAAATTAACTCAAATGCTAATACTTCTATTACTATGGGACAGGCTTATACTATAGATAAAGGAACTACCACAATGGTATTTAACGCTACTAGCGTCGGGATTGTTTATGTAGATGTTACTGTGACCGATAGCCATAATCAATCGAAAACATCACGGGTTACTTTTGATGTGGGAAGCATAGACTTTACCTTTAGTGGCGCACCACAGCAAAACACCATTGAAACTGGTAAGACTACCCACTTGAACTTTACCATCAATGAAGCCGTTACCTCCGGTGCTGCTTACCAAATGAAATATGAGATTGTTAGTGGTAATGGTAATGTTAAGAATGGGGCGACAACCCAATCGGTCAATACCTATTACAATGTGAATATAGGTAGCTACTCTTGGGACTTCGAAGCGACGACCAGTAGTGGACCCGTGGAGTTACTCTTTACAGCACTGAATACAACCACAAATGTAACACACTCCCAAACAGTCACTATTACAGTAAACGAACCTCCAGTCAGTGACTTTACATTTAGGGCCATTCCATCTGCCAATACAGCTACGGTTGGGGAGAGCGTACTTATGCACTTCAATATTACAGAAACCGTAGGTAATTCAAATTATTCCATGGTGTTTACCACCAGTAGTTCAGCAACTTTTACATATAATGGAATAGAATATAATCAAGGGCAGTCTATACCTGTCAATTCTGGGAACTTTACAGGAACTTATAAAAGTAGTACTGCTGCTGAGCATGATATTTTATTTACAGTAACCAACGCCAATAACGTGCCAATAAGCCATAGTGATGATTTTACAATTACATATTATTTATTGGAATTTGAGTTTTCTGGAGCTTCACAACAAAATACAATCAAAACAGGTGAAACCACATTTTTAAACTTTAATATTTCAGAAACCTTTGTCTCCGGAAACAATTACGAAATGAAGTATGAAATAATAAGTGGAGATGGCAATGTAAAAGATGGCGGACTCGTAAGGTCTGTAAATACCTTCTTTAATGTAAACACAGGTTCATACTCATGGCAGTTTGAAGGAACTGATAGCGGAACTGTGGAGCTATTGTTTACTGCTCAAAATACAACGACTAATGTAACTCGCACACAAACGATCGACATAATTGTTACCAATCCTCCTGTTAGTCAATTTACATTTACTTCAATTCCTTCAGCTAATGATGGAACAGTTGGTCAGAGTGTCCCTATTAATTTCAATATTTCAGAAACCGTAGGTAATTCTAATTATTCTATGGTGTTTACATCCACTGGAACTGGAACTTTGGAATATAACGGAACCTCTTATAACCAGGGTCAACCCATTTCCGTTAGTCCCGGGAATTTTACTGGTGCTTATACAGGCGGTTCTTCGGGATCCCATAATATTACTTTCACGATAACCAATACCAATGATATACCGATAAGCCATAGTGACAATATATCTATTAGTTATGATAGTATAGATTTTACATTATCAACTGTTGGTGATGGATCTTTGTTCTTGAATTCTCAAAAGGACTTTTATGCCATTATTTCTCAAGAAAATAATGATAACTCGATAACCTATAGAGTACGATTCAGTATTACAAGTGGATCTACCGGGAATGGCCAAATTAAAACTGCTGAAAATAATACTACCATACCCCTGGGAAGTTATCGGGATGGGATAGTTGATGTTGGTTCAACAGCATTTTTATTTGAAGGAACCTCTCAGGGAGTCGTCAATATACTGGTTGAAGTTATGGATTCGGACAATAGATATAAAAGCTCAACGATTTCATTCACAGTAGACAATGTTCCCTTTACTTTTGATACCGCTGCACAGGACGGAAGCATTGAAATTGGTGAAAGCACAAACATTTTTCTTAATATATCAGAGCCAACACAAAGCTTTACCAATTATGAAGTAAAATATCAAATTACATCTTCTGAAACCGCCCAAATATCGTATAATGGAACCTCAATTAATCCAAACACATATAGGCCGATCAATACGGGCTCAACACCTTGGACTTTTACCGGTACGGAAGAAGGTAATATTAAGGTAATGTTTACTGTTAGAAATAAAAATACATTATCGATACGTAGCAAGACTGTTGAAATTGAAGTGAATAAAATACCATCACAATTTAATTTTACTGCCATACCTATTGTGAACAGTGCTAAAGTTAATGATTGTACTGATATCAATATTAATTTATCAGAAACCGTCGGCACTTCAACTTATACAATGGTATTTACATCATCTGAATCAGGAACCGTGCATTATAACGGAACTACTTACAGCCAAGGACAACCAATAACAGTTAGTCCGGGTAATTTTGTTGTATGCTATACAGGAACGAATGATGGACTAGAACATGATGTAGAATTAACTATAACAAATTCAGAAAGTCTAAGTAAGGATAAGAGTTTTAATATTTTTATAGAATCAATTAACGATTTTCAGTTTTTAGGTTCTACAACCAGCTCAAGTGTAACTGTCAATGACAATGTGGGTGTGAATTTCACTTTAAATGAATTAGTAGGAAATAGCACTTACTCAGTAGTTTTCACAACAAATGGTAACGGAACTTTTGTATATAAGGGTAACACTTATACAAATGGCCAAACAATACCTTCTTTTTCAACAGGCGCAAGTGGGGGGATCTATTATCCAACAAGTGAAGGAAATCATTTAATACGATTTGTTGCCTCAAATTCAGAAGCGCCTAAATTATCCAGGACATATCAAAGACTCTTGAATGTGTCACCATCCGACATGGAAATAAATTTTTCAAAACTCTCGTACAATCAATCCGAGGGCGGCTTTCTAACTTTTGATGTTGCTGAAGCCGGAGTTTACACCATAAAAATAAGCCCCAGGAGTAATGCGAATGGTTATTTTTGTAGTCCTCAATCAACTTTTTGTTTACCTGGTTTTGGGGCTTATCAACTAAACACTGATATTCAGGTAAACTTCAATTCGGGAGCTAATGTCATAAATTTTAGAACAAATAAATCTACTGATGTAATATATGATATCAGCATTAGTGACCACGTTAATACAGTTACAGAAACTTTTGAAATTGTAGTGAACCCAAATATTTTATTTACGGCTATGGGATATACCAGATATCAAAATAGCAATGGTGTAATAACCAGTTGTATTAATAACTCTTCCGTATATCTGGGAGGTGTAACAAGTTATTCCACAAATGTAAGGGCTTATGTATCTAGCTCAAATTTTGCAGCAGATGGGACTACTATTGTTTCCTATGACATAAGATATAATGGTGTTACTACCAATCGTAGTTTCTCACTAACCAGCTTTAACAGTAACGGAGGAACTTATAGTTACAAACTTTCGTATGGTCCCACTGAGACCGGTACGATAAACAGTAGGGCTTTTAACAATGTACTGGTATTGGGAACGTCAAGAACAGTTACCATTGTGGATAAACATCTATCAGTATCACCCTCCAATACAGATACTCCATGTGGAAAAAGAGTTAGCAATGCAATGACTTCAGGAATTTTTAACCAAAACTATCTGAATCCAGGCAATAGTTTCCAAATACGTATTCGTACTTCCAACGGAAAAATCTCAAATTGGAAAACAATGAATTCAACAATTCCTACTTCGTATCCGTTTCTGTTTTTAGGTAACTTTTAAATTATTTTGATATTCTAAAACAAACTTAAAGGTTGATAGTAATTTTACTATCAGCCTTTATTTTCAATTTCAAAAGTGAATGCGAAACCCAAAAGTAAAATGGAAATCTGCTTGCCTAAAACCCGTCGTCCCTAATTAATTCCCATCCTTGCAACGGAAGGTTTTCATAACGATCGTCCACTACCATAATGCTACAAGGTCCCAATGGGTATTGATAGCAAAGGTGAATCCCGTCTATTTTGGATTCCAAGTAAAAATGCTTCATGAGCATTGGCTTGTTCTCTTCAAGTTTTTTGAGCCTGAGCTGTCGGTGATACTCATGAGAGCCTATTTCTTTCATCAGTATCTTGATGGTATCTGTGTGGGTATATATCGCTCTATATTTATGGAGAACAGCCATTTTTTTGGAATTATTCCAAATTTAGGCAATCTGATTAAAAATAAAAAGGGGTCAGGATTCCAATTCCATGCAGACCTAGATTTAAACGCCCAAACAATCTGAGGCAACTGGTTTTGAAAAGGGAATACCTAACCCTATTGGAACTGCAATAACTCTCTCAATTTGTGCAAGTCCCAGTTGTCACAAAAATAAAATGTGTAAAGAATAGCTAGTTTTTATCAATTTGTTTTTTCGCTTTTAAAAAATCCTCTCTTACCGATTCAAAACCAATTAATTTTCCGTCATCATCTCTTAATAGAGGTCCATCCGTTTCCGGAACTTCAAAACCTGCTATTTTTAAAAGTTCGGTTGTCAAAGTTTTCCAATAATCCCTTTCGTTGCCAATGGCATTTATTTGGTCTTTTTGTTCCAAAAGCAAATTGTTCAATGCTGATATCTTAAGTTCGAGGTCTTTCTTGCTCATATTTAATCGTTCTATTGAACTTTAATTCAAAATCTTTTTAATGATATTAAAAGTTTTATTTTTCTACTTCTTCCATCATCCGGTCGAAAGTGGTGATCCAGCTGTAGAGCCTACCTTCCAAATTGATTATGGGGCTAGACAAAGAATCCATCTCTTGGGCCGATCTGGACAAAAATTGGCCTAACTGTTCTTTTATTTTGGGTCTTTCATCCAAGGAAACACTTTCAAAGATGAAATTTCGGGAATTGAGTCGCCTTACAATGCTATCACAGGCATCGCATCCCTTGGATGTGTAGATAGTAATCTGTTTCTTTGGCTTGACCTTGGGCGGTGGGATATCCAATACCTGGAATTCCTTTTTCCATGCCCGTTTTGATAAACTGTCATTGGTCTTTAAGGTTGTAGTGTAAACCGGTTGTTTATCCCTAAGTAAAATGATGGTCTTTAAGTGAACTTTGGAGGCTCCAGGAACCCTTATCCATCTAGGTTTGGCAGCACTCTGTCTAAAATTGGAGCCCTTTACCTCGAATAACACATCATAGTCCGTAAAGGTCTTGTTCTCGGCAAAAAAAGCGATACGGTTCCTGGATTTGGTCTCGGTCACCTTAACCGTGCCGCCCTGAGCCCGTGCGAAGGCCGCCGTAAGACAGAGCAATAGAGCCAGGGCAGTATGCGTGACCTGAGCTAAGCCAATTTCCTTTGAATTTGGTAATTGCATACTTCAAATATTAATAGCACAATCAATGGTTAATTATAGTCGATATAATAACCGTTTATGATTATTGAAAAAAGAAACTATCATCAGTGGTTATTGTGGTGCCTCTGTTTGATACAAATTTCATTTTAACCGCATGTATTCCCTCTTCTGTACCAACATAGAAAACATCACTGTTTTGTACAGAATGGGAATCGTTAAAAAATTCTATTACATTAAAAGAATCCCCAGCATGATATTGTTTACCACGATAACTTATGAACCCCTCTTTTGTACTGCCCAAAAAAGTAGCTGATACTGAAGTATTACCATTACCATAAGCAGGGAATACATAACCAATATAACCAGCTCCAAATAAACCGGATGCTTGTCCTTGGATAAAAGGATAGTCTTCAGGTGTTCCTCCGAGTGCCTCTAGGGTTATATCCAACTTAGTTTTGATTATCATACCTTCTACTCCAGTATGTTCGCTTTCTACAATGGTTTCTCTACCATCATCTTTTGTACAACTAACTACATTTATAAGTGCAATTATTACTAATAACAAAATTCTGTTCATAATCATTTTAATTTATTCAGTTCTTTTTTAAGATTTTCATAGCCCATATCATAGGCTTGTATATTTGGTTCTTTGGATAATTTAGATCCTATGATATTGACTATTTTATACTTGTCTGGATCCTCTTCATAAAGCTTTTGAATCAATGGAATACATTGCTCATTAAATGTTTCTTGTCCTGGTTTATTTATGAGCTGAAAAGAGAGTTTATCCAATAAATTCTTTTCCATAGATGTGTTTTCTGTTCCAACTTTTTTTAGGGACGGAGGTTTTTTGGGTACTTCATTACATGATATCATAAAAACCCCTAGCAAGAGCAAAGCATAATTTTTCATATAGCTTTTGTAAAGTATTTGTTCAGTAAAGATACATATTTTCTTTAAAATATTCGTATTACGAATATTTTAAATCAAAAGAATAAGGACTGAAAATGGATAGCCAGTTATTGAAGCCATACAAACATATAATCGTGAATACAATTTTGATTATATAACTATATGTTCACTTGAAGTATTTAAAATGTAAAAAGAGAAAATTAAAATAGTCTATTGATATCAACACCTTTTTTCGCCAAGAATTCCAAGTATTTCTTGTAGTTTTCACCGAATAATTTGCCTTTTTCAATTCTAGATAATGTGCCCTGAGTCATATCAAGGAGCTTGGCAACTTCCTTTTGGGAAAGGTTCAACTCTTTACGAATGGTTTTTATGTTTTTCAATGTAGTGTTCTTCAAAAACACAAAATAATAAAATATCTGTAAAACAAGAGTATTTTTTTCCTAATATGCATATAGTTTCGATAAGTGCTGCCAAATTTACACGAACAATTTATTTAGGTTTATACCACTTTCTTTTAAAAGTGTTAAGTAATTCTTATAATTAACACCAAGGTCTTTGCCTGATTCAATGTCCTCCAATGTAGCTTCAGATATATTTAGTCTCAAACAAACTTCAACTATTGATAAATCCGCATCTTTTCTTAAATCCTTTAATTTCTTTGGCATGATAATGTTTTGTAACCCTTAATCAATTATGGAAAGTAAAATACTGTTAATTAAGAAAAAATAGAATGTGATAAACCTAGTGTTTATTAGGGATGATTCCTGTGAATTACGGGATAAATACTTAAACTAACTTGATATAATATTCTAAATAAGAATATTTTATACTTTTGAATAAGTAATCATAACCCTATAAGATACATGATCATAATTAAAGATAAATTAAGAAAAAGCTTAGGCAAAACTCAGGAACAGGTTTGCAAAGAAATTAATGTATCTCAAACTACATTATCCAGATTGGAAAAAAATGAACATGATAATGGGTTAATTCGATATTTAACTTACCTGGTCAAGGAAGGAGCAGATATTAATGAAATATTTAAAGACAGTTGGATTTGATAATGTATTGGAAAAAGAAGCTTCAAATTAGGTCAGAATTGGAAAAGTAATTTCCTAATCCTGATTAGATCCCCATGCCCTTACTAAGTGTTTTAGCACTTATGGTAATGATTTTTTTTGCAACATTGAGTGATGCCGTTACCGGATTGGTATAAGCAGCTGCATCCATTGATTTTAAGATTTCCTTTACGGCTAATTTTTCCAAGCTTCTTAGTACTTTTTTTGGAATGTATTTGGGGTTGCTGGTTGCCATATCTAAATGCTTTTGTAACGTTTTGTCTCTTATCATTTCCAGTATAGCACGTTTTGCCGTGATTTTGGCAAAAGTCGAGGGATTCGACACTGCAGACAAAACCATACCTGGTGTTTTATAGTATTCATAGCTCTCTTTTCGCCCTCTTTTGTATTCAAATTTTTTATCAAAGAGGGTTTCACATTTCTGGACAAATTCGTCCCTATTAAAACCTGCCTTTACTTTTTTTCGTTCTCCTTCTTTTCCAACCTCCTGATTTTTGGTGTTTTTTGCATTGGATAAAGGAGACAATTTAAACTTTTGATGCTGGTCATATCTATGCACCACAATATGGACGTGTACATTATGGCCATCCTTTAAATTCCCTTCTTTAATAATTGTACCCTCACCATTTCTGATATACGATCGCTTTAAAGATTCTATTTGCTTTTCATTTCCCTTTTCCTTGTCCAACTCCCATATTATCTTGTCAATTTGTCTATTCTTAGTAAAAGCTTCAGCATATCGCTTCTCGTTGTGCTTATAAGTTCTTTGATTTTCAATTTTGGCAAAGTAGACAAGGTTTTCACCAGTTAGTTGAGATCCATCTTTATAATACCTGTTGAACTGGTGGGCATAGGTATCCATAACATCATTTACATAAGACTTCAATCTATCCCTGTCCCCTCCAATATGATCCATTTCTCTTTTACTTGGATTGATGGTAAGCATGTAAAACTTTGATTCGTCTTTTGACAACCTTCCTTTATTGTTATCCAATAAACGTTCCGCCTTTGCTCCGGAGATTCGGTCGTGCCACTGGTTAAAAAAGTGCTCCTTTTCCATAATTTCCCTGTCCCGGTTTTCTTTTTCCAAATACTCAATAAGGTTTGATGAACTGCCCTTATTTGCGGCATATGATTTGGGAGTATGTATTTTAACAACCATGCGTTTTATAATAAATTTTCAATACGCTGGATATCCGATTTGCTGATATCTATTGTATACTTCGCTCCACTTAACGCTCCTCCTGGTTTTATGTTTTCGAGCAAATACTTAATGGTCGTTCTGTAGACTTCATTCTCTGTTTTTAGTTTATCTATTTCGAGTAAAAATTCCTCATCATTCACATTGATTTTTTCATCTTTAAAAACTTGGATTTGGCTCTCACTATTTTGGTGAGTATTGTTATTGTTTTCTGCAGCAATTTTAAGTGCATCTTCTTTACTTTTTAAGCGTGTTGTTGACTGTTTATTTTGGGTCCAATTAACTAGGTCAAAATTTTCCATGCCTAGAAGAACAGCATTTAAAATTTTAGATTGTTCCAGGAAGTTTTGGTTCATGGGAATAAAAAAATCTTTCTCCCTTTGCTTCAAAAAACTGATGATTCTTTTATCCAAATTTTTAAGAATCCCTGGTATGTCTTGTACACCTTCATCAAAAATATCCAAGCTGTTTTTCCTTAAATATTCCACCGCCCGACTTATATAGTCCACTTGGTTTTTATCGCTTCTCCTACATAAAAGCTTTAAGTTTCCAATTTGATTCTTGTGGATCCTGATTGTTGTGGTTTCGCTCATAACATCTACTTAAAAATCTACAAATAATTACCCTAAAATGCTGAATGTTAATGACATAAAGAGAATAGGATACAAAAAACATATACAAATATACATTCCTATTTGGAATAAATACAATATATTTGCATGTTTTATAGGCTCTAAAGAGCATAATGTAGATTACTGATTGGGGGGTTCCCCCAATCCATCTCGCTTTCCTATTCTCTGCTGCTTAGGCAGCACAAAACAGGAAACAAAATAAAATTTTGCATTCCGCATTTTGTAAAAACAAAACGCAAGGTTTGTTTGAGTTTTTTCTACGAAATGCATGAGCCGATAAGTTTTTTGAGTATCATTTTAGCTAACTCAATTTTATGAGAATATTATTCATTTTTTTCACTTGGTCGACGATATGTTTTTCGCAAGTGGAAATTGAAAATTTGAAAAGGGAATACATCGTAATTTTGGATTCTGGACATGGTGCACATGACTCTGGAACCAGAACTAAAAATGAAATTTTTGAGAAAGACATTAACCTATTTGTTGCAAAATATGTACAACTATACCTTAAGGATTTTGCTCCTAAAATTGAGGTTGTTTTAACCAGGGAAAAGGATGTTTTTATTCCCTTGGAAAAAAGGTCACTTTTCACCAAAATTTATAAAGCCGATTTATTCATTTCGATACATTGTAATCACAACCAAAAAGATTACGCAAAAGGCATGGAAATCTACGTTCAGGAAGGGGTGAAAAATAAATCCATAAATAACCTCAAAAAGTCTTATTTATTTTCTTTATTGCTAGATAAAATAATTAAGAAATTAAACTATAAATCCAGAGGAGTTAAGTATGGAAATTTCGCAGTATTACGAAACTCAATTGAAAGTGCCCCAAGTGTATTAATTGAAATGGGATTTTTTTCAAATAACGAAGACAAAGAATATCTAACCTCTAAAAAAGGAATTCAAGGAATGGCATTGGCTATATCTAAAGCAATTATTGAATTTTTGGGATAAGGATTCAGGAGTTATTCGATTTTAGTACTTTTAGTTATTTATTTTTTAACATAAATTTAAAACATTGCTTTGAAACCTAACTCAGATAAAAAACGGTTAAAACAGAAAATACGTAAACAACTAAATAAAACACAAAAGGAAATTTGTGAGGATTTAGAAATTACACAATCCGCTTTGTCCAAAATTGAAAATGGAACACTTTACGGTCTGAGTTATCACCGCTATTTATGTTATCTTGTACAACACGGCATAGACATCAATCCACTTTTTCAAGAGTAAATTATAATATTCCTAATAGGAATATTTTTATATATTTGCTAAAACAACAATATACCTTGTTAGGTTTAAAAGATTTACGCAAAAAGCACAATAAAACCCAGGAAGAGGTCTGCAAAGAGATCAAAATATCCCAGTCAACGTTATCTAAAATCGAAAACAGCGACTATGAAAGTAGTCTGAAGAAATATTTAAAATACTTTGTTGAAAAAGGTGAGGATATAAACGTATTATTTAAAAATAAGTAAATATTACTATCATCAATAATCTTATACTCTTGAAAAATATTAAAGCTACAACCTTAAAAGATTTACGTGAGCAAGCAAATTTGTCATTTGACTCAGTTAGAGAAAAGCTTGGAGTTACCGCTGATAAATTAAACAAACTGGAAGAAGGTAATTGTTTTGATAAATCCTATGAAGATTATTTAATAATATTAAGAACTGCAGGACAAGACTTGAATTCTCTTTTTAAATAAATTTCTGAAGCAATAATCATTAGATATTTATATCACCTTGGATTAATAAAAAACGGCTTTGATTTAAAACCGAAGCCATTTTATACTTTTATTGTTGAGTGTCAGAGTACTTTTTACAAAGCTAATTTATATCTCTCTGTACCCTCTATGTTATTGTAATACCTTGTCCTCGTGCTTTATCAGATAGTCAAAAGCAACATTGACAACCTCGTTCAATTTCATTTTCTTGCGCTCGGCTAGAACTGCCAAATGTGCGTGTACAGCTCTAGAGGTTCGTACATTAAAAGCCCCTTTGAAAAGTTTATTCGGTTCTTTTTCCAAAGCTTCACAGGTTTCTAAGTAATCGTCCACAGCTTCCTCAAAAGCCACTTTTAATTCTTCAACAGACTGTCCCTCATAATTAACCAAATCGTTTATACCAATAATCTTACCATAAAGACAATTATCCTCTGCACTGAACTCAACGGTTCCCAGATAGTTTTTATATGTTAAATGATTTTTCATAATTCTAATTTTTCTAATAGTTGTCTAATAACATATTGTTTAACAATGTTTGAAGGATGGGGTTTATGTAGGTTGATAATGTCGTTATTTTCATTAGCAAATTTGACCCTAGAACCACCCGTTTTTCCTTTCTTTTTAAGTTCAAAATAACCCAAATGATTCAAAATTTTCACAAGTTCATTCCAAGTTAAATCTTTCGGGATGCTCTTAAATTTCTCTAATAGCTTTTCTATTTTACTCATATACAAATATACGATTTTAAATTGTAACTAAAAAATAGTTACAGGTTTTTTTACTAATTTTTTTTTGGACATTGGTGTAATCAAACAAGCGAATTGCTCTTATTGTTTTAGGGTTTTCATTATTCATATTTCATTATTACTACAAATACATTAATTTATCAGTATTTGTATTATTTAAACAATTCATCTTTTCTTACGTCCTGCCTTCGGTTTAGCATTTTCCAACTGCTCGGCATACTTCATCCTTAAATCCTTATAACCAATTTTTTTTGCCAATAATTCCAGACCTTCACGAATAATGTCACCTTGGGAGGCCTCTTTCATATCCACTACGAATTTTTTGAGCCAGACAAGTTCATCCAGCATTTTTTTTGTGGACGCAGCATGTGAAAAATTGACCACCACATGTTTTTCTTTTTCTAATGGGTTTTGGGATGCTACCTTTTTAGTATTAGCGTTTTTTTTATTGCCACTTGGCAAAATATCATCTAAGCTCATAAGCTATATTTTTTTATTTTCATTCTTATTTCTTTTGCTAATCCATTATAGTCCTTAGCTGCATTTGACCCATTGTCATATTCAAAAATGGTCTTTCGTATCGTCTTGTATTGAGAATTCGGAATAGCGGTATTACTTCTAATGACCGTATCGAACAAAGCGGTATCTCATCCGTATTTTTTAATGTCCTCCAAAATCATTTTACTGATTTTTAACCGTTCATTATATTGGGTGATGACAATCCCTAAAAGATTCAAATCCTCGTTCAAGGCAGCTTTGACCTTACGAATGAACTGTATCATGAGCTCCACGCCATCCATCGAATATTGTTCGGCCTTTATAGGGATAATTACATAATCCGCACAAGCTAAAACATTAATTGTGACCAAATTCATATCGGGTGGGCAATCAATGAAGACATAATCATATTTGTTTTCCAGTTTTTCCAGTTCTCTTTTTAAGATTGTTTCCCTGGAGAGAGATCCGGCAATTTTTAAATCAATGCCTGTCAAGGCTTCTGAACTGGGGATCAAATCTAAATTTTTACGAATATTTTTAATTATTGTATAGGGTTTACCTAGAAATAAATCATTGACCGTGGTTTCTTGATTTTCATAATTTAGGTTGGTGGACAAATTGCCTTGGGAGTCTGCGTCTATAAGCAGCACCATACCTTTTCTGGCTTGCAGTGCAGCAAGGTTGATACAGGAAGTTGTCTTTCCAACACCGCCTTTTTGGTTGGCGAACGTGAAAATTTTCATAGTTTTTACTTCTAATATTAAGGTTATTAACCAAATACATCAATTACAATAAATTAAAGTATTTGTGTTATTTCATTAATTTATCAAGGACAGTTAAGTCCATTCTTTCAGTACAAATAGTTTTTTTTGGTTTCAGCTTTAGGTTAAAAGCTTTTAAAGTGTAGAATACTTGTTATTTTTGCACCGATTCTTTTTTAAGAAAAAGAGTTATTATTAATTTTAGGAAGGAGGTCGCCGTCCAAAGTTTCCTCCTTCCTTATAAATATTTTATGATTGTTCTTGATTGCTTTTCGGGGTTAACAATAAAAATTCATTTACTATAATATCAGTAGATAGCCTTTTGATACCCTCTTTATCCTCATAAGAATTATAAGTCAGTTTACCTTCCACAGCTAATTGTTGACCCTTAGTAATCAATTGTTCTGCCAAATCTGCTGTTTTATTAAAACAAACCAAACGATGCCATTCTGTTTTTGTTACTTTTTCTCCTGATTCTTTCTTGTAACTCTCATTGGTGGCCAAAGAAAAACGAACCACTTTTTTTCCGGAACTTGAATTGTTTATCTCTAATTCCTGACCAACATTTCCAATCAATTGAACTTTGTTTTTTACACTCATTTTTTACGATTTAAATTATTATTATTAATATACTTAAAGATACAAAATAAATACCATAAACACTACAAATTAATGTATTATTTATGATTATAATATACTGATATACAGATGTTTATAAATTATTTTAATGAATGTTTTGCCTTGAAAAAAGTAGTGCTGAAAGCCTTGAATTTAGACAGAATTCTTTCTTTTTTTTTAATTTGAAGTGCAACGAAAAATTGATTAGAAGCCCTTGTTTTTTACTTTCCCGAATGTGACCTTATCGCCCCCGTCGATGCCATACAAAATAGCTTTGAATTCCATGCAAAAGAATTATGGGAGTGCGCGACTGAATTAAAAAATCGGGAGGGTTCCCCTGGTAAGTGGGAAACCCTATTTTTTAAATAATTATTGCAGCTTGGAAAGCTCAAAGGTTACATTTGCCGTCGATGGGAAGTTAAGGTCAGATTTGGAATAGAAAGTAAATCATGAAATCCGAGTTAAGGTTGCCTGCGTACTCTTGGCCTGTCCGCCAAGAGTATTTTTTTGGCACGAGGTTTTTAGATCGGCTTTTTTTCAAAGCGGATCTGAACACCGGTGTTTTTGTATCTGCAGGGGAAGTGATCCAGGGCAGAGCCGGAACACTCCCCGGAAGAATGAAAACCATGTCAAAAAAATATCCCGTAGGATAGCAGTGAGCAACTTAACGATACCTATTTAAAGTGCTGGCAGAGGGAATTGTTTTTAATTTTCCTTGTTGAAGTGATAGCGATGGCGAAGAAAATTAAAATCTATTCCTTGAGCGCAAAGGCAAAAAACCTTTCCCATGTTCTGTATCGAAATGTTGTAAATAAAAAAGGGGCATCGCCCCTTTATTCTATACGTTTACTTGTTTGGATAAATTTATCAAATCATTTTCAAAAGTTTTAAGCACTTGATTAAGCTCGTTTAATAGATATTTTGTAAAACTCGTAACGGTTTCCTTTTTCGATATTTTGAAAATTTCTTCCATTCTATCATATTGTCCAATTCCTTTAAGGCTAATTTCAAAAGGAAAATCCTCCCTTTCATTTTCCTCAAAGTGTTCCTTTGTTTTTGAGGCAAGTTCTTCCATTTTATCCAATGATTCCTGAAGGTCATTCCTTTTTACTTTCAGGTTGGAATAGTATTTTTTTAGTGTTTCTAATTTGTTCAGTTTCTTCATTAGTTCATTCAACTGTTGCTGTTTATCACTAACTGACGGAACTTGTTCTTTTTCTTGAACTATTGAAACTGAAACGTCATTACTTTTTGTTGTTGTTTTTCTACTTGTTTTAGTACTCATAATTTTGAATATTTTATATTATACAATACTTCATAACCAATCAACAGGAGCGAAAGCGGTAGGATGAGTCAACGCTGGAGATTTCAAAATTGGGAGGGTTCCCCTGGTAAGAGGGATACCCAATTTTTAAGTACTAGCTTGACAGGGCAAAGGCGGCTTGATTACCTTTGAAGTATTGAATGATATAACCATTGATTCTTTTCGTAGGGACTGGAAAGCGTTAAGAGAAGGTCGTAAATCCGATTTTAAGCACTTTTAGGCAATCTTATATGAGGAAGCGACAGAAGAAGCTACCGCAGTATTTTAGAGTGCTTTAAATAGCTTTAAATTTATTGCAGGCCGGAACTGTTAAAACGCCCCATCGTCAAAGCCGTTCAAAACGAAAAAAGCTGCCAAAAATTTGGCAGCTTTTTAATAAGCTTATGCTTCTCGGCGTGGCATCTTGACACTTGTTCTACGGTTGCTCCTCAGCAGAGCCGCCCTTTCGGTTTTCACTCCATCTCATCCACTGCGAAACAAAACTATGTTTTTTTAGTGAGGGAAACAAAATATTTTATTCCAAATGGGAATTTTTTTAGCTAATGCATTTCGTAGAAAAAACTTAAAAAAACCTAAAATAAATGTGCTCGAAGGATTTTGACAAGGCAGGATTTTGAGGAACGAGAAATTCAAGTTGTTGAAATTCGAGACCTTTTTAAATTTTAATCAAAATTAGTTTTATAAAGAGTTTAAAAGAGTTTTATATTATAGTTTTATAGGGTGGTAAAAAACACTATTTAATCATTTGATATTAATGCAGTTAAATGCGATTTTAGACGTTTTTTAAGGTAGTGTAATTACGAAGGATATGGTAGTGTAATTACGAAAGTAAGGTAGTGTAATTACGAGAATCAGGGTAGTGTAATTACGAACAGGGTAGTGTAATTACGAAAACAGGGTAGTGTAATTACGAAAATCGATGTAACTCATATCAGTACTAAAAATTTAAGTCGTTGATTATGATTGATTTAATGTTTTTTGAGGGTAGTGTAATTACGAAAGCAGGGTAGTGTAATTACGAGAATTTTTGATTTTTTGATGGGTTTCGATACCCTTTTTTTAAAATCAAGGGTAGTGTAATTACGAAAATCTATATCAATTTTGTTGAAATAAGCAGGGTTATTAGCATTTTTTATTTCATTAATCACTTATAATCAATAGTTTAAATGTAAAAAGGTAGTGTAATTACGAAAAGGTAGTGTAATTACGAAGATTGTTGCAAATATAGAAACCATGTTTTTGTAAATCAATACATATAAGTAGTTTACATCTTTTTTAGGGTAGTGTAATTACGAAATTTATGAAATTGGGATAATAACTGGATACGCATTATGGGCTCCTTTCATTTCGGCCCATGCTGAGCTCTTGTATTCTTCTATTATTCTTTCCTGAAATAGTTTTATGAATTCTTTTCCAGTATGGTTAGTCGCCTTTTTTTTGTTTATCCGGCAATTTCTGATGAAGGAATCATAAGCTTTGATTAACAATCTAAATGTACTCTTCTCAAGGTTGATCAAACTCTTTAAGATATCGATATCATTGGAAGAAAGTTCGTGCCTTGTTTTCCAATAATGGAGTTTTTGGGTAATGTGCTGTCTGGTGAACGTTTCTTTCCTTAGATTAAGGTCAATGTCTTTTGTATAGTAGGGTTTTATGTTAATTAAATTGCCTTTTACCGAACTGTTGAAGGATACATTGGAGTTTCTGTCAAGTTTTGCTCTTAGGGGTTTTAATACGCTCTTATTGAATGTGTTCGCATCTTTGTAAGAGTAGTCATAGGCTTCTTGGAGATTTTCGAGCTTTACTTTGGTTCCCTTTTCGGGAAGTTCCAGGAGCCATAGGTAAAACAGCACTTGTTTCATTTTTGAGAGCTCCCAGGCCGTTTCAAAAAAGACTGGGTTATAGGAACATATTTTCAAAAACCTTTCGACCCAATAACTGGACATCAAGAATGAAATTTCTCCTTTTGATATATTGGCGTTACTGATTACACCTCCATAGGAACTAATGGTATTTCCTTTCAGATTCTTTGCCTTATGCCAACCTTTTTCAAGGTTTTCCAAAAACTCAAGGCCTTCCTTCACATGGTTATAATTTAGGTTCTTGTCAATATCGGAAACTTTATAAGTAAATCTTGCGTAGGTATTGTTATTGGTCATGAAATCCTTTTCAAATAGGGATAATTGCCGTTTGTTCCTCTCAACCTGAAACTGGTCATAACTTAGATCGTTAAGTATTTTTAAAATGATTCTGATCGTTGTGATTGGTGCTGTAAGGAGTTTTTTATTAGCAAGAGGGGAAAGAATTTCCCGCCGTAGTGCTATCGGGAAATTTACAATGTCACTGTTTTTCTTCCCTTTGTAATGTCTTACGGGTTCGATTTCTTCAGAAACGGTACTATTGAATGAATATGTATCTTTCATGGTAGATTTCAGGAATTGTTCAATACATATTGCAGTGCTTCAGCTTCGATTTCATAAGCTTCTTCAGGTAGAGTTTTGTTTTTGAGACACCAGGAATCTATATCGGTTTTCTCAAAGAAAATCAGCTTACCATTCGGTTTGGAATGCGGAATGATGTTCCCTGAGGTAAGTTTGTACATATAACTTTGCTTGATACCCGTATATAAGCATGCCTCTTGAAAGTTGAGAACATCTTTATTCAACAGCAATAGTTTTTCTATTCTGTCCAATTGGATTTGAAATTTGTCCATTTGAATATTTTATAAGATTGATAAATGGACAAGCGCTTGTCGTTGACTATTGAATTCGGGACAAACCTAGAATAAGCACACTAAAGGAAAGTATGCATTGTAGACAATGCATACATATTTGGGTTAAATGTTTGCATTGTTATTGGTGTAGGGCAAAGAATATCGATTTGATCATTTCGCTCTTGCTAGAAATAGGGGTTCGGATTTTTGAATTGCGGATAGTATTGTAATTGTAATTTTTTCCGTCTGCCCTCTTAATAAGATTGGATCTATCAAAAAAATCGATCATTGACAATTTGCTTTGGGAATAGTTGGTCTTTAGATTTTCAAAAAATTCCCTGCAGCTGGGCGCATCAAAATTGAAATGTAAAAGAGAATTATGTGCGTCCCAATTCTTCTTTAGGACATTATAAAAATCCTCATAAGATGTTAAGTTATCAATTATGAACTGGTATCTGACCAATTCATTGTATAATTTTCTCAATTGAAAATCTGAGATGGAAATATTAAAGTTAGGAAGATTTTTTTCTTCGCGAATAGAAGAATCTTCCTGGAAAGCGATTAGGTCGTTCTTTCTATATTCCGGAAAGAATTCATAATACAACAAACTAAAAAATAAGAAAAAGAGATAAAGGGCTAACAGTACAAATAAAGTACAAAACACTTTTAAAACTATTGAATCAAATTGGACCAATCCGATAATAAGATAAACCATAAGAAAAAGCAAGACCGAATCAATAAAAAACAAGAAAGTTTTAGTTACGTATTCGCTGAGGAACCTTTGTTTAATGAGGCTTAAACTTAAAATATTCCTATTTGTAATATTTACGATTTGTTTAAAAAAAAATCTCAAAATCAAGTACTTATTTTTGTTGTTATTCGTGGTATTAATGTAGAAGCTTCTTTTGCCTTTTGGTCTACTATTTTTGCATAAATCTGTGTGGTTCTAATCTCTCTATGTCCTAATAATTTTGAAACGGTGTATATATCTGCTCCGTGACTTAATAATAAAACAGCATTGGTATGTCTTGCGCTATGAAAAGTAATATGCTTTGTAATGCCTGCTCGCATGCACCATCGTAATATTTCAGCATTAAAATGAGCTCCATATTTTAGCCCGACAAAAACCCTGTCGTTCATCCCCTGCCTTTCCCCTAAAAGTTCTCTGGCCTCTTCGGAAATGTATAAATACTCTAGGCCATCGGTCTTATACTGTTTAAATATAATCCTGGAACTTTCATCCTCATCCCGCACTTCAGACCACAACATCTTATTTATATCACTCCACCTCAGACCGGTCATACAACTGAAAAGAAATGCTTTTTTTAGCATTTTGTGCTTACATTCTGCTTTTGAGAGGTTTTGGACTTCTGATAGGGTCAGGTATTCCCTTTTGGTTTCTCCCATTTCAAACCCCTTTACTCCCTTGATTACATTAACTTGGAGATAATCCTCTTCAAATGCTTGTTTCAAAGCAGCTCTAAACTTATTAAAATATGTGTATTTGGAGTTTTGTGCCAGCGGAACATCACTTTTGGTTTTAGCTTTTTCGTTTAGATATCTTTTAAAACCTTCTACAAAATTTTTATCTACATCTTGAAAGGTCAGGGTCAACGGGCAATACTTTTCTATATGCTTCTGGGCGGCATCCCAATTATCATAGTTTGCTTGAGTGTCAATCCGATCTTGTTTTACACTTTCATAATAGTCAAGAAATCGGGTCTTTGACTTTCTGGTATTTAAAATCTCATATTTCCCTTTTATAAAATCAGCTTGCCTAAGAGACAATATTTTATTGGCCAATGCAAGATTTTTTTTGTTGTCTGCCTTTTCTTTTGCTGTTTTAGGATTTATTGTAGTATATAATTTTAAGTATTCAAAATCTCGAACATGCTTCTTTTTACCATCTTTAACAATAGATCCTTTATAAAACTCTAAATACAGACTATATTTTCCAGTTTTGAGTTTTTTCTTTTTTAATGTTATCTTCATAAGGTGTACTTTGGTACACCTTTTTATTAGATTCAACCTAAGAGGTGTACTTTAGGTGTAGTAAAAGTATTAAAAAAGTAAAATAAAGGAAAATAAAAGAAAACAAAATTAGTTCAAAACTCCTTTAAACCTTTTGTTTGTATAGAAAAGTCAAAAAAAGGAAACAAAAGGAAAACATATCTATTTACCGATACAGAAATTAGCAAAGATATTACCCAATAGGTCATCACTTGTAATTTCACCGGTAATTTCACCAAAATGATATAAGGCTTGCCTAATATCGATGGCCATTAGATCCCCAGAAAGTCCAGAATCCAATCCATACTGCACTTTTTGGATTTCTTCTAAAGCTTTTAACAAAGCATCATAATGACGCGTATTAGTAACAATGGTTTCGTTATTGCGTAGCGCTCCTGTATTTACAAATTCCAGGAGCTTATTTTGTAATTCTTCGACTCCTGTATTTTGTTTTGCAGAAAGTAAATGAATATTCTCAATTTCAGAGGTTAGCTGAGATATTTGATCTTTATTAAGTTTATCTACTTTATTTGCTACAATGATCAAAGGTTTTTGCGGGTATTTATTTTTAATTTTACCTACTTCAGTTTTTAACTCTTGTAAGCTATCAGCGGTTAACTGCGAACTATCAACCAGATAAATTACCACTTGAGCTTGCTCAATCTTTTCAAAAGTCTTTTGGATTCCAATACTTTCGACCACGTCTTTGGTGTCTCGTATTCCTGCGGTATCAATAAATCGAAATCCAATTCCTCCAATACTGATTTCGTCTTCAATAGTATCTCTGGTAGTACCTGCAATATCAGATACAATAGCTCTTTCTTCATTCAGCAAGGCATTCAGCAAAGTCGATTTTCCTACATTGGGTTCGCCAACAATGGCAACAGGAATTCCATTTTTAATCACATTTCCAACGGCAAAAGAATCGATAAGACGTTTTAAAACTTTAGTAATTCGTGAGATTAGATCTTTAAACTGAGTACGATCTGCAAATTCTACATCTTCTTCAGCAAAATCTAACTCTAATTCAATAAGCGATGCAAAATTGAGTAATTCATCACGTAGTTTTTTGATTTCATTACTAAAACCGCCCCGCATTTGTTGCATGGCTATTTGGTGAGAGGCTTCAGAATCTGATGCGATGAGGTCTGCAACAGCTTCGGCTTGCGAAAGATCCAGTTTTCCATTAATAAATGCGCGCAAAGTGAACTCACCTGCATTTGCCGTACGGCAACCTTTACGAAGTAAAAGCTGGATAATTTCCTGTTGAATATACGTAGAACCATGACAGGAAATCTCAATAGTAGGCTCTCCTGTATATGAATTGGTTCCTTTAAAAACAGATACCAGTACTTCATCTAATACCCTTTCTGCATCAACAATATGTCCTAAATGTATCGTATGACTCTTTTGAGTGCTTAATTCTTTTCCACTAACAGATCGAAATAGAGGAGAACAAATAGCAATTGCATCTTTTCCCGAAACACGAATAACCGCTATGGCACCTGCTCCAGAGGGGGTGGCGAGTGCTACTATAGTATCTTGTGAAATCATATTCTTTTACTGAATGGCAAAAATAGAGATTAATATATACACTTTAAATACGCATTGTCAAACTTTTTTTGAGGAGTTGTTTTTCTTTTCTATCTTGTGGCAGGAAGAAAGTAAGGTACTTCTATACAGTACTAACTTTTTTTCCTTCGGAAATAAAAAGAATAAGAGAAAATCACTGGTTTCATTTGATTAAGAATTAAATGGTCAGTTAGTGGAGTACAATTTTGTAGTAGTGTAGTTATTAAGTACTGCAAGAATTTTATATGCTAACTAAATTTAATGTCTAATCAATACCTAATTTTAATCTTATTCTTATGAAAAACACAAACTCAATTAACATTAAGAAGCAACGATCATTACCTAAGCTAGGTGCTTTGCTTTTTCTGCTTTTTTTGCTTTTACCCTTTATGAATCGAGCACAAACCAAGGAACTTCCTAGTCGCTACGAAGCGTACAATATGAGTATACGATCTGAAGGTATCCAGAGCAAAAGCAGATCTGAAGTTATTACCCGAACGATATCAGAAAAAGGAGCCACTTGGTTACGTTTATTTTTGAAAGAGGTAAATCTTGGGCAAAATAGTACTTTAACTATTACCTCAGAACTCGATGGGGCCACACAAACATTAACAGCAACTACCATTAAAGATTGGAAAAATACAACTGCATATTTTAATGGGGATAAAGTAACGCTTAGATTAACTGTGGCACCTGGAGAAAGATCTATTGGTTTCAATATTTTTGAAATAGGAATAGGTGAAACAGATCCGGGGATGAAATCTCAATGTGGATCAAATGATGATCGCGTAGATTCAAACGATGCAGCGATCGGAAGGATAGTACCTATTGGATGTACTGGTTGGATTATTAGCAATGGTAGATTGGTTACTGCAGGACATTGTGTAAACAGCAGGGCTCAGCTTATAGAGTTTAATGTGCCTAAGTCTAATCCCGATCGAAGTATAGTGCATCCCGGTCCAGAAGATCAATACCCGATAGGTAATTTTGTTACTGATTATGTTAGAGGACAACCCGAAACTGACTGGGCTGTGTTTACCGCGAGCGCAAATTCGCAAACGGGGCTTACGCCTATAGAAGCTCAAGGAAAATCATTTAATGTAGTGCAAAGTGCCCCCGGAAACAGTATCACCATTACAGGATTTGGTACCGATACAGGTATAGATAATCAAACACAGCAAATCCATACTGGGCCATTATCTTCTGTCAATAATACATTTGTTAGATATAGAACAGATACTACCGGAGGGAATTCCGGAAGCCCAATAATTGATGCCGCAACCGGAAATGCAGTAGGTGTTCATGCCTATGGCGGTTGTTCGGGATCTGGAGGATCTAATTTTGGCGAAAGAGCAACAATACCTGCATTTTGGGATGCTATGGGGTTAGGAGGGACACCCCCTACAGATACCTGTATCACCATTAATTTTAATGATTTTCAGATCAACTCTTTTTCTAATCAGGATAGTGCCGGTAATTTCTCTGTACAAGATGGAGGAACCTCATTATCACTACAAAATAATACATGGAAGTATATCGCTTTAAATTATACAGTAACATCAAATACAGTGCTCGAGTTCGATTTTAGTAGTACTGGCGAAGGAGAAATACATGGAGTAGGTTTTGAAAATGATAACTCATTGACATCTTCGAGGTATTTCAGGGTATATGGTACGCAAAATTATGGAGTTGGCAATTTTGATAACTATTCGGGATCTGGAACCACAAAATATACAATTCCTATGGCAAATTTTTATGCCGGAAATATGGATAGATTGGTATTTATTAATGATAATGATGCCGGTAGTGGTAATACCTCTGTGTTTAGTAACGTAAAAGTGTATGAGGGATCTTGTGGATCCTCGGCAACTGCAGAAAGTTTAATTGCCGAATTAGAATCTGCTTCTACGATACTCGGAAATGAAGAAGAAGGAGATCTGGCGGGATTGAAAATTACTCCAAATCCGGCTAAAAATAGCTTTTCACTACACTTAAGTCCGTATGCTAAAGGAGAGGTTATTGCGACGGTCTATACGATTTTAGGTAGAGAAAAAGGGCAAATAAAGCTTGCGCCGGGAGTGAATACGATATCGACATATAGTTTATCATTGACATCGGGTATTTACCTTGTAAGGTTTGATAGTAATGCAGGAGAATCTACCACCCAAAAACTGATTGTGAATTAACACCAAATTTCTAATAAAGACATTAAATTTATAGTTATAAGATACCCCGATATGTTTTCGGGGTGTTTTATATTGTCCTATAAAATCATATGTTTTGGATATTGAAAAGTAAAAATAACCATAATAGATGTATTTTAAATTTTGATGATTAAACTTTTTGAAGAGTTGCCTTTCTTTCCTATCTTGCATATGCAAGAAGGTGAAATATTGATAAAGTAACCAACTACCCCCCCTATAGAAATAAAAGTAATAGTAGAAAACCACTGGTTTTCATCTGGCTATATGTTAGATGATCGGTTAGTGGAATACAGTTTTGTAGTAAATATGAATACTGCAATTTTTTATGCTAAAATTTAATATCTAAGTGAATATCTAATCTTTAATCTTACTCTTATGAAAAACCCAAATTTAACTAATGTTGATTTCAAAAAATCCTTTAAGGGACAGAGTATCGCAGTTTGCATGGTTTTTATGCTTTTGCCATATATTCATGTCGCCCAGGATGAACTGCCACATCATTATAAAACATATAATATGACGATTAAGTCTGAAGGTGTACAGAGCAAAAGTAATCCAGAGGTCATAACCCGAACTGTATCAGAAAAGGGGGCCACCTGGTTGCGATTGTTCTTTAAAGAGGTCAATCTAGGTAACAAAAGCACATTAACCATTGTTTCAGCATTGGATGGTGCCAGCCAGACGTTAACATCTTCGACAATTCAAGATTGGAAAAATACCAGTGCTTATTTCAATGGAGATAAGGTCACTCTCACACTTGTTGTAGCTGCCGGAGAAAAATCTGTCGGACTTGATATCTGGGAGATAGCAGTAGGTAAACCAGATCTGGTTGCCAAATCCCGATGTGGATTTGTAGATAATAGGCGTGACTCAAACGATGCTGCAATCGGGAGAATAGTACCTTCAAGATGTACTGGTTGGATCATCACAAATGGCAAATTGGTAACTGCAGGACACTGTGCAGGCGACACATCCGAAATCATAGAGTTTAATGTTCCAAAATCAAATGCCAATAGCAGCCTTGTACATCCGGGGCCCGAGGATCAATATCCGATCGGTGATTTTGTTACAGAGTATATAAGAGGTCAGCCAGAAACTGATTGGGCAGTGTTTACAGTCAATCCTAATTCGCAGACAAGGCTAACCCCTATTCAGGCACAAGGCAAGTCTTTTGATGTAGTGCAGAGTGAACCAGGAGGAGAAATAACGATCACAGGATTTGGTATCGATACCGGCAATGATAACCGAACTCAACAAACCCATACAGGACCTTTAACTTCTCTGGGTAGTATAGTTATTAAATATAGAACAGATACTACTGCCGGAAACTCAGGAAGTCCGATTATTGATGCTGCAACCGGAAATGCGGTAGGTGTCCATACCTCTGGTGGTTGCTGGCGACCCAGAGGTTCTAATTCTGGTAGAAGGGCGACCATACCTGCTTTTTGGGATGCGATGGGATTAGATGGAACGTCACCATTGTCAATGGATACTTGTATAACTTTTAATTTTAATGATTTTAAGGTCTCCTCTTTCTCAAATCTGGATAGTGTCGGTGACTTTTCTATTCAAAACGGCGGAAATTCATTATCCTTAGAAAATAATACCTGGAAATATATCACTTTGGATTATACAGTAACATCAAATACAGTGCTCGAGTTCGATTTTAGTAGTACTGGCGAAGGAGAAATACACGGAGTAGGTTTTGAAAATGATAACTCATTGACATCTTCGAGGTATTTCAGGGTATATGGTACGCAAAATTATGGAGTTGGCAATTTTGATAACTATTCGGGATCTGGAACCACAAAATATACAATTCCTATGGCAAATTTTTATGCCGGAAATATGGATAGATTGGTATTTATTAATGATAATGATGCCGGTAGTGGTAATACCTCTGTGTTTAGTAACGTAAAAGTGTATGAGGGATCTTGTGGATCCTCGGCAACTGCAGAAAGTTTAATTGCCGAATTAGAATCTGCTTCTACGATACTCGGAAATGAAGAAGAAGGAGATCTGGCAGGATTGAAAATTACTCCAAATCCGGCTAAAAATAGCTTTTCACTACACTTAAGTCCGTATGCTAAAGGAGAGGTTATTGCGACGGTCTATACGATTTTAGGTAGAGAAAAAGGGCAAATAAAGCTTGCGCCGGGAGTGAATACGATATCGACATATAGTTTATCATTGACATCGGGTATTTACCTTGTAAGGTTTGATAGTAATGCAGGAGAATCTACCACCCAAAAACTGATTGTGAATTAACACCAAATTTCTAATAAAGACATTAAATTTATTATTGATGAGCACCTTCGTTTTTTGAAGGTGCTTTTTTTAAATTTTGTTGCCTTGTCCATAAAATAGCATTACAGAAAAAGGGTGAGCACACTACCCAAAAAATTAAATAAAAAAATAGTTAAGCAATATTGTTAAGCAAGCAAAGGAAACACTAATGTAAAAGTCAATAAGGGCTTGGGAGAGGCCAGAACTGCCTTTTCGACAGTTTTGGGTGAGGCAAAATAATAAAATTCAAGAATTTTTTAATTAGTCCCATTTTATTGACTGTCAATAAAATGGGACTAATTTGGAAATGAAAATTACTAAATTTGAGTAACCAAATTCTTATACAAATGATAGCAAAACCCCAAAAGTACATTGCAAACTCAGTCCTTGAGCACTTGCAATTTTATGAAAATCAGTTTTTCGTGAAAACTATTGCAGACAGCAAAAAACATCTTTTTCCTTAAATCATATATACAGTGTAAGGAAGTCTTTATTACGACAGATGCTACTTCAAAAAAAATGTTTCCCCCTTTTTTTTAGCTGATTGATGGCTCGAGGTTTCTCTTGAGCTACAGAAAATATTGTCAAATAATATATTAGAATAACGATGATCGTCATTATTCTGATTAAGAATTGAACCAAGAAATAGTATGCTTATATGAGCAATAGACTCTTGGGTTGATGACTGTCGTTTTTTATTAAACGATTTGACGATAATAGGTACGAGCTAATTAGAAAAGGAATCAATTCATTGATGTAAAGGCTCTATTCCTGAAATAATATAAAGTAGGAAAACTCAGGATGGATTAAAATATTACAACAACTTTTAGATTAAAGGAAACAAAAATGATCACTATGAAACCACAAACTCACTTTTTAAGAAATCTTATTTTAGAATTAGTATTATTATCAATTATGGTAGTAGGTCCAATTGATACTTTATTTGCACAGGCTTTTCCGGGTGCTCAGGGATATGGTGCTCAGACGACAGGAGGTCGTGGCGGGCAGGTTATTCATGTAACCAATTTGAATTCGAGCGGGCCTGGTAGTTTGAATGCCGCTGTACAAACTTCAGGACCTCGTATAGTAGTCTTTGACGTGGGAGGACAGATTACAGGAGATGTTACCATAACGCAGCCAGATCTTACTATAGCTGGTGAGACAGCTCCCGCTCCGGGAATTACAATTAACGGAAGATTGTGGACAGATTATAATACAAGTGTAAAGAATATTATCGTTCGTTTCTTACGAATACGTCCTGATGACTTAAGTGGTCAAACAGGGGACGCTGTTCAGTTCTCTTTGGCATCCGATGTAATTCTTGATCACATGAATGTATCATGGGGAGCAGATGAGACAATCGATCTATATGAGGCAAAAAATGTGACATTGCAATATTGTCTGATTGAAGAATCAGCTACATTTGCAGGTCACCCAGATGGGAATTTTCATAATTATGGAATGATCAATGGTCCCGATGGGCGCAATATATCTGTACATCATAACCTGTTTGCTCACCATAACCACAGAACATCAGCAATAGCCAATGGCCCTGCAGATATTATTAACAATGTAATTTATAATGCTACCACTGGTTTTGTGCATCATAACCCTGCAAATGATGATTGCTTCAATTTTATAGGTAATTACTACAAGACCGGCCCAGATAGAGGAGATATTAATCCTTTTTGGCTTGATGATGAAATTGCACCCCTCAATGCACAATATTATATGAATGGTAATTATGTAGATGACGCAATTGGCCCTGATACCTATCAGGATTTTTTAGATGATCCATGGAATAGCACTTATGAAGGTGTGTATTTATACAATGCTGTTCCAGGTACTGTACCTACACAATGTGCTTCAACTGATATTGCAATAGCAACAGCAGCAGACGCGTATACCGATGTATTGGCAAATGCGGGTAGTTTTCCACGTGATGTAGTGGCGAACCGTACCGTAACTGAAGTACAAAATGGAACCGGATCATGGGGTAGAGAAGTCCCATCGGATTTGATGGCTGGACTTCCTAATGGGTCTGCGCCTTTGGATACTGATAATGACGGTATGTCTGATGAATGGGAAATAAACAGAGGGTTGAATCCTAACGTAGCAGACAACAATAGTAATGATGATGGGGATATGTATACTAATATTGAAGAATATCTTCATTATCGGGCAAGTTTGTTGTTAAATACCGACCCAAACCCTGACCCTGATCCAGATACTGAAGCACCAAGTATTCCTACTGGCTTAAATGGAGTTGCGACTAGTAGTTCGAATATCAATTTGAATTGGAATGCTTCTACAGATAATGTAGGAGTTGTAGGATATAGTGTATCAAGAAATGGAACAGAAATAGCCTCGGTTGCAGGTACAAGTTATATAGATACGGGTTTGAATGCTTCTACAGTTTATAGTTATACTATAAGTTCTTTGGATGCAGCAGGTAATAAGTCTTCTGAAAGTAGTCTAGTGAACATAACTACTGATGCCGCATCAACCGGAGTGTTACCATCTAAAATTGAAGCACTGATACCTGCACAAAATGCTACAGAAGTATCAACAACTACAGACCTTATTATTGATCTTAGTGGGACAGTGAGCCCAAGTCAGCAATATGCTGGCGGGGTATTTCAATTGTACAAGCTCAACAATCAAGATACACCCGTTTTTGAATATAGCTTTAATACCAGTGGTTCGGGTATATGGTCTGGTAGTGATATCATAACATTTGATATTCCTGATCTGGATCCTGGTACAGCATATATTGTATTGGCACAGTATGGATGGGTTCGAACAAGTCTAGGAGGTGCAGGAGGCTTCAGACCAGAACAAAATACCTGGGAGACCAATCGTGAAGTATGGAAATTTACTACAGCAGGAGATGTACCTTCTGATACACAAGCCCCAAGTATTCCATCTGGTCTAACCGATATAGGCCATACACATGAAAATGTACAATTAAGTTGGACAGCTTCTACAGATAATATAGGGGTAACCAGCTATACCATGTATCGGGATGGTGTATCGATAGCAACGGATATTTTGGGTACAAATTATACCGATACTACTGTGAGTGAATCTACGAACTATAGCTATTCAGTGAGTGCTTCTGATTTGGTTGGTAATGAGTCAGTCCTAAGTGATGCTATAACTGTAACTACCGATCCAATACCAGATACTGAGGCTCCAAGTGTACCGACAGGTTTAAATGCTACCAATACAACTACTAATAGCACGGTTTTAGGTTGGAATATTTCTACAGATAATGTTGGGGTAACCAATTATAAAGTGTACCGGGATGGAACGGAGATAGCTGTTGTTGTCGATTCAAATAGTTATACCGATAATGGACTAAGTGATTCAACTACTTATGTTTATACAGTTAGTGCATTAGATGAAACGGGTAATGAATCTGCACAAAGTTCGATAGTAAGTGTTACTACAAATACAACTCCAACCGGAGTGTTACCATCTAAAATTGAAGCACTGATACCTGCACAAAACGCTACAGGAGTATCAACAACTACAGACCTTATTATTGATCTTAGTGGGACAGTGAGCCCAAGTCAGCAATATGCTGGCGGGGTATTTCAATTGTACAAGCTCAACAATCAAGATACACCTGTTTTTGAATATAGCTTTAATACCAGTGGTTCGGGTATATGGTCTGGTAGTGATATCATAATATTTGATATCCCTGATCTGGATCCTGGTACAGTATATATTGTATTGGCACAGTATGGATGGGTTCGAACAAGTCTAGGAGGTGCAGGAGGCTTCAGACCAGAACAAAATATCTGGGAGACCAATCGTGAAGTATGGAAATTTACTACAGCAGGAGATGTACCTTCTGATACACAAGCCCCAACTATACCAACTGGCTTAAATGGAGCTGCTATAACAAGTTCAAGCTGTAATCTAAGTTGGAATGCCTCTAGTGATAATGTAGGAGTAACGAGCTATACTGTTTATAGAGATGGAATACAAATAGCCACAAGTGTTTTAGGAACAAGTTATAATGATAATGCATTAAACGAATCTACTACATATAACTATTCTGTGACTGCATCTGATGCCGCTGGAAATGTAAGTGCAACTTCCGAAACTTATGCTATAACAACTTTGGAGGACACAACATCACCAGTACCTGTAAGTATAATTACAACGACCTTGTCTAATGGTCGGGTAAATCAAAGTTATACGGCAACATTCACAGCTCAGGGAGGCAATTCTCCTTATAATTGGTCTATTACAGCAGGTAACTTGCCAGTAGGGTTAACCCTAAATAGTAACTCAGGAACTATTAACGGAACTCCGCAAAATAGTGGTACGTATTCTTTTTCGGTGACAGTTATAGATTCTGGTAACCCGCAAGGCAGTGCCTCCAGGAATTTTAATCTTTTTATCAATCCAGAAATTGATCCAGGTGATATACAAATTAAACAAGAACATCCCAGAATCTGGTTAACCGATGATAGGTTGGCAGAACTTCAGGGAAAACGAAGTCAAAATGCATTAGATTGGCAAGAATTTATGGACAAAGCAAATGCAAGAGCGGGAGATAATGATATTCGCTTCATCTTTGTAAATAGTGGATTATACCCAGCACTTGCCTATGCGATTACCAAGGATGATGTCTATGCCAGAGAAGCTTTAAGATACCTTGATTTAGCTTTTGATATACCATATCAAAATTCTAACCAATATCGCTGGTATGGTATGTCCCCACTAATTATTTTTGACTGGATTTATGATTATATAGAAAGACAAGGCCGAATTCAGGATTTTGTTGGATTATTTGGTACCTGGTCAGAATACTGGATGGATCATAATATCCGATATGTAGATACAGACCATACTAGTTCTCTTGTGCGTAATATGATGATGACCTCTATAACTACCTGGGGTGATGACCAACAAGCCCCGGCTTATATGGATTTTGCAATGAATTCTCTTTGGAATTATCCCGAAATGGGAATTATGGATTTCCTGATCAACGGCTTGGGCAAAGGTGGTCTGTGGCCCGAAGGAAGTGGATACAGTATTGCCACTGCTGGATATATTTTTCAAACTACGCTTGCTTATGAAAGTGCAACCGGTATAAACCTCTTGGAAGGTAATAGCTTTGCTGAGGATTATATCAAAGCGACGATTCATCAAACTACTCCAGATGAAAAACATGTAATCACTTATAATGATGTGGAAAATAATATACCAGACCTGGATTATTTCCCTGTATCCGGGGGTATGCATTCAAACATACTAATGGCCATAAACCAGACTCGATACCTTAATTCTATTGGTTACGGAGCCTATTGGCATAAAAACATAAGCCCAGCTAAAGCAGGAATTATTGAGGAGTTCTTATTTCACAATCGCGATCTTACTCCTGTAAATTATAAAAATGAATTGGATCTGAATTATTTTGCATCTGGTATGGGAACCATGTTTACCAGAACGGATTGGACTCCTGAGGCGACCTATGTTCATTTTAATGGAAAGGGAGCTACTGTAGCTGATCATATGCATTCTCATGCTTTAAGCTTTGATATTATGCGTAAGGGCGTTTGGATTACGAAAGAAGCGAGTGGTTATACCGCAGATGAAACGGAATTTCATAATTCCATACTTATAGAAAACCAAAGAGGTGGTAGTCAGAGTCCTTATAGAAGTGAATATGAAGCCACGATTGAAAAAATGAACCATACTAATGAGTATAGTTATATCTATAATGATGCTACCGGTTTATATAATGCCGATCCAGAGTCCTATCTTCCGGATTTACCAGCAGAAAGAGTATATAGAGAATTTGTTCACCTTAAACCAGACTTATTTGTGGTTTACGATTATATCAAAATAAAAGATGATTACAATGACCGATGGAAACAATTTGTGCTGCATACTCAAAATCGACCTGTGATTAATGGCAATCAATATAGTGATGTTAGGGATGGTCAAAAAATCTCTGTAGAAGTATTAATTCCAGAGAATCCTCAATTTACGATCCATGATGAGAGTATCCTGTATCAAGATATGGAAGATTGGCAAATTGGTGACAGTCAAAAAAATTGGCAAATTCGCACCGAAGCACTAGTACATACAAGAGAAGAAAGGTTTCTTAATGTCATACAAACTAGCGATGCAAGTGTCGGTAATATGGTAAAATCTAATACGGTATATGCCGATAGTAATAATATGACAGGAGTGCATATTTCAAATAACAGTCCTGATTATGTTGTGTTGTTTAGTAATAATGAGAATGCCCAAGAAGGTGTCACTTATAATTTGGATTCTGGAACTTCAGTTTTTCATTTAATTTGTGATCTGGATCCAAACCAGATGTACGAAGTCTATCAAAATGGTAGCTTGATTAGCAGTCTTAACGTTAATGAGAATGGAAACTTGCAATTTAATTCTGATCAAGGAGGAGATTTCAGTATCGTTCAATCTGGCACGAACAGTTTATCTAGTTTTTCTGGAAAAGTAGCAAATGATGTTCCTGTACATATCTTTCCGAATCCTTTTACGGAAGAATTAAATGTTATAGTAAACAGTAAACCTGATGCGAATATAAATTTTACTATTATGAATGGATTAGGACGGGTTTATTACACAAATAGTACTGTTCAAAAAGGAGAACAGGGCATGTATAAACTCAATTTTTCAGATGTGCCTATAGAATCAGGGATGTATTTTTTAATGATACAATCTGATAGTTTTAAGAAGAAAGTATATCAATTGGTAAGAGAATAAAATAGTTGTACATTCATTAAACTAAGTTAAGAGTAAAAAATAGCTAAAAAACGTTGAGACCTTCCACTAATTCGGAAGGTTTTTTCTTGTTTAACAAGTTCTAAACAATAAAGTGATTTTAAAAGATATTGTATTGTAACAAAACATCGTTTTTTTCGTCCTATAAGTAAATGCTAAAAATATTAGCAAAATCATCAATCAAAAAAAGTAACATCATGAAGCAAGACAGATCATTATTAGTCATTACACATTTATCACAATTATTAGACCTTATAACAGGTTTTGGTGGGTTTGTAGTGCCCTTGATATTGTGGTTAACACAGAGAGAAAGAGTTTTAGCAATGGATGAACATGGCAAATCGATTATGAATTTTCAGATTAGTATGTTTATTTATGCAATTATTTGTATTCCGTTAACCTTATTATTTGGATTAGGTGCATTAGGATTACTTGTGATAGGAGTATTATGCTTTATATTCCCCATTATTAATGCTATCAAAGTCAATAATGGCGAACAACCTTCCTATCCGTTATCAATTCAGATTATTAAGTAATAAAAACTTCAAATGAGTTCAAACAAAAAAGAGGCTGATGTCATATGAATCAGCCTCAATATTTGAAACACTATTTAAATTTTTAGTGTTGGTTAAGTCTAAAATCGGGATATGCATCCATACCGTGTTCGTGGCTATCTAAACCATCAATTTCTTCTTTCTCAGAAACTCTGATTCCGATAGTTTTCTTAAGTGTAAAGATAATGATAAAAGCACATAATACACAGAATCCTCCTACGATCAATACACTCAGTCCCTGAACAAGAAACTGGTCTATTCCTGCTTTAGATCCAAATATACCTACTGCCAATGTTCCCCAGATACCACAGATCAAGTGAACCGCAATAGCTCCTACAGGGTCGTCGAGTTTTAATCTGTCGATCAATGCTACACCAAGTACAATAATAATACCTGCCAGTAAACCGATGATTACAGCCTCATTCGGAGACATTAAATCTGCTCCTGCTGTGATTCCTACCAATCCTCCCAGGATTCCGTTTAAGAACATGGTAAGGTCATAATTTTTGTATAGAATGGTAGAAAGCACGAAGGCTCCAATACCTCCTGCGGCGGCGGCAAGACAAGTAGTTACCAAAACAAGCGATGTCCCTGCAGGGTCGGCAGAAAGTACAGAACCCCCATTAAATCCAAACCATCCCAACCAAAGGATCAAAACCCCTGCAGCGGCAACTGGTATATTGTGTCCCGGTATGGCTTGTGCTTTTCCTTCAGAGCTGAATTTTCCAATTCGGGCACCTAATAGCCCTACAGCGACCAAAGCAGCCCATCCTCCAACAGAGTGTACCAGCGTAGAGCCGGCAAAATCATGGAATCCTATGGTTTCTCCAATTTTAAGAGTTGATAAAAATCCGCTTCCCCATTGCCAGGAACCTACAATTGGGTATACCAACCCTACATATACTATGGTAAAGATCATAAAGGCTCCGAGTTTAATACGTTCAGCTACCGCCCCAGATACAATGGTAGCAGCTGTTGCAGCAAACATTCCCTGAAATAAGAAGTCGGTCCACCAGGTATAGCCGCCATCAGCATATGGAGTGCCATCTGCATTCGTAAAAACGTTGGGCATATCTCCAGGGTCTATTCCAAATCCCGCAAACTTCAAAAAACCTGCATCGCCCTCAACAAATCCCGGATACATAAGGTTAAAGCCACCAATATAGTACATCAATAAGCCTATGCAGATAATAAATACGTTTTTGAATAATATATTAATTGTGTTTTTTTGACGAGTTAGTCCTATTTCTAAAAAAGAAAACCCTAAGTGCATGAAAAATACCAGTGCAGTACACACCATCATCCATACATTGTTCGTAGTTAAAAGTTCCATTGTATAATTTACTATTAAAGTTATTTTTTTGTTTTCAGTTGGATAGTTTTCAGTGGTTAATGCAACATATTAATTTAATGTTCCTCCACCTTTTTCCGAAGTACGAATTCTATAGGCTTCTTTGATATCAGAAACAAAGATTTTTCCATCTCCTACTTCTCCTGTTTTTGCAGCTTCCAAAATTGCAGCGATAGCAGCTTCTTCGAAATCATCGTTTACGACGATCGATAAAAATCTTCTCTGAATATCTGAAGTGCTATAGGAAATTCCTCTGTATACACTTCCTTTTTGTTCATGGCCAACCCCGGTTACGTCCCAATAAGAGAAAAACATAACACCTTTATCATGTAAAGCCTCTTTTACAGCACGATACTTTGATCTCCTGATAATTGCTTCTATTTTCTTCATAAAGAATAAAAGTTAAAATTAATGTTAAATTCAGGTCAAAAATATGTGAATTTATATTTTACATCCAAATTTTGTAGGGTAATCACGTAATTTTTATCATTTTTAAATATTTACCCCCTAAAAAATTAGGGGTATGTATTTTTATTGTTAAATAATGATGATTTGATACTTGAGAAATTACAAGTTTCAGCGAAAACGTTTTCATTAGAATTTACTGAGAATCAGAATACTATGATTTTGTGTAAACCCTTGGTTTATTTGAGTTTTTTTTGAAAATCGCATTATCAAATTCGTAAATAGAAGTCTTTATTTTGTGATTATTTTATCCGATATGCGCTTTTTTTAGTGAGCTCAGAAAAGTGATGATGAATGTTTCCTTTTTCTTTTCCGTTCCTTAATGATTTGTTAATTTCATCAACTTGAAACACATTTAAGTCGGAAAATAGTATGAAGAAACAAGGAATGTATCTACCAGAGTTTGAGCACGACGCATGTGGTGCCGGATTTATCTGTAGTTTAGAAGGGAAAAAGTCAAATGATATTATTCATAAAGCCTTAGAAATTCTTGAAAAATTAGAACATCGGGGGGCAGTAAGTGCAGATGGAAAAACAGGAGATGGTGCCGGAATATTGATCGATATCCCTCATGATTTTTTTATAGAACACTGTGATTTTACATTACCCGATGCAGGAGAATATGCTGTAAGTAATGTTTTTTTACCCAAAAAAGAAAATCAAAGACAGTTTTGCATTGATACCTTTGAAAAGAATATAGCAGAACAAGGACTTGTGCTATTAGGATGGAGAGATGTTCCTGTAGACCATATTCATATCGGTGAGATTGCAGCAACCACAGAACCATTTATTAAACAAATATTTATAGGTAAAGAAAATGAAGATCAAAGCTATTTTGACTTTAATTTAAAATTATTTACTGCCAGAAAAATAACAGAACATACAATTTATAGTTCTAAACTTTCCGAAAATAAGTTTTTCTATTTACCGAGCTTGTCTACAAAAACCTTGATATTCAAAGGGCTTTTAATGCCCGAAGATATTAAGTTGTACTATACCGATCTTATGGATCCCAAAGTGGTTACAAGATTAGCTTTGGTACATCAGCGTTTTTCTACCAATACTTTTCCTACCTGGGACCTTGCACAACCCTTCAGATATATGTGCCATAATGGTGAAATCAATACATTGAGAGGAAATGTAACCAGAATGCGCTCCAGAGAAGAACTTCTTGAAAGCGAGTGGTTTGGAGAAGATATCAAAAAAGTACTTCCGGTAGTATTAAAAGGAAAATCAGACTCTGCTTCTATGGATATGGTTGTAGAATTATTACTAATGACAGGTAGATCATTACCCGAAGTGATGATGATGATGGTACCTGAAGCCTGGGAGAAAAATCCTGAAATGTCTGAAGTCAAAAAAGCGTTCTATGAATATAATTCTTGTGCAATGGAACCATGGGATGGACCGGCTTCTATTCCATTTACAGATGGGAATTATATAGGAGCGGTATTAGACAGAAACGGTTTAAGGCCTTCCCGATATAGTGTTACCAAAGATGGGTATGTAATTATGTCTTCTGAAACAGGAGTCGTAGAGATAGAACCTGATAATATTGAGTTTCACGGACGATTAGAACCAGGGAAGATGTTTCTGGTAAATATGAATGAAGGAAGGATCGTTAATGATGAGGAGATCAAAGAAAAAATTGCGGCAAAACATCCGTACAGAGAATGGTTAGATCATAACCTGGTACACCTTAAAGACATCCCTTATAATGATTGTCCATTGTTTTTAGGCGAAGAAACCGTTTCAAAACGTAAAGAAGTATTTGGGTATACCCAGGAAGATATAGATACGATTATCGTACCTATGGGACAGCAAGGTAAAGAACCCATAGGCTCTATGGGGTCTGATACACCAATCGCAGTACTTTCAGAGCGGCCACAGTTGATCTATAACTATTTTAAACAACTATTTGCGCAGGTAACCAATCCGCCATTAGATGGAATTCGTGAGGAATTAATCTGTGATATCAGCCTTACTTTGGGGGCAGATTATAATATTTTCGACATTAATGAAAAACATTGTAACAAATTAAAGATCCAGAATCCTGTTATTTCTAAGGAAGATCTGGATAAAATTAAAACCTATGCTGAAAAAGGGTTCAAGTCGACTTCTGTGCCAATGCTGTACAACATCAATCGGGGACTCAATGGCCTTGAAGATGCCCTCGAAAAATTATTAAAAGATACTTCTGATGCTATTGACGGGGGAACCAACATTGTTATCCTTTCTGATAGAAATGTCAGTAAACACAGAGCACCGATTCCTGCACTGTTGGCATGTTCTTACGTAAATAGTGGATTGCAAAAACTAGGAAAGCGTTCTAAGGTGAGTATTATTATAGAATCTGCTGAACCAAGAGAAGTACACCATTTTGCACTACTGTTTGGATATGGAGCCAGTGCAATCAATCCATATATGGTAAATGAAATTATAAGAGAGCAGATTGAAGAAAACAACATTTCTGATTTAACTTTTGAAAACGCCATATACAACTATAATAAAGCAGTTGGTAAAGGGGTGCTGAAGGTAATGAACAAGATTGGGATTTCTACACTAAACTCTTATAGAAGTTCTCAACTATTCGAATGTATTGGTATCAATACCAAAGTAGTAGATCAATATTTCCCTAACACCGCAACGCGTATTGAAGGGATAGGATTATATGAGATTGAGAAAGAAATTGCAAAACGTTATAAAAGGGCCTATGCAGAGCAAGAAGTAGCAGCCGATCTGGATCTCGAAATTGGAGGACAATACCGATGGAGACGTAATGGTGAAAAACATCAGTTTAACCCATTATCTGTGGCCAAACTGCAAAAATCTGTTCGGGATAATGATCCTAAAACGTATAAAGAATATGCAGAACTCATTAATGAGCAATCCAAAAGCTTAATGACCATTCGCGGGTTACTGGAGTTTTCCAACTACGACCCCATTCCGATAGATGAAGTAGAACCATGGACCGAAATCGTAAAACGTTTCAAAACAGGTGCGATGTCTTATGGTTCTATTAGCAAAGAAGCACATGAGAATCTTGCCATTGCGATGAACCGTATCGGTGGAAAAAGTAACTCTGGAGAAGGAGGGGAGAATCCACTTCGCTTTTATAAAGATGTAAATGGCGATTGGAAGAACAGCGCGATCAAACAGGTAGCATCAGGACGATTTGGAGTATCTTCAAACTATCTCACCAATGCTGCCGAGATACAGATCAAAATGGCACAGGGCGCAAAACCGGGAGAAGGAGGACAACTGCCAGGACCAAAAGTAAATCCCGAAATTGCCAAAACACGTAATTCTACACCCTATGTAGGATTGATTTCGCCACCACCACATCATGATATTTATTCGATTGAAGATTTATCGCAGTTGATTTACGATTTAAAATCAGCAAATAGAGCTGCAAGAATCAATGTGAAATTAGTTTCTGAAGTAGGAGTAGGAACTGTTGCCGCTGGTGTGGCCAAAGCCAAAGCCGATGTGATCTTAATTTCAGGATTTGACGGAGGAACCGGAGCATCACCGCTAACCTCATTAAAACATGCGGGCCTACCATGGGAATTAGGTATTGCCGAAGCGCAGCAAACCCTGGTTGGAAACAACCTGCGTAGCCGTGTGGTAGTAGAATGCGACGGCCAGCTAAAAACCGGTCGTGATGTTGCCGTAGCTTGTTTGTTGGGAGCAGAAGAATTTGGATTTGCAACCGCCCCGCTGGTAGCTTCAGGATGTATTATGATGCGGGTATGTCATTTAAATACCTGTCCGGTTGGGATTGCTACTCAAAACCCCGAATTACGTAAGAAATTCAAAGGAAAACCAGAGCATGTAGTAAACTATATGTATTTTGTAGCTCAGGAATTACGTGAGATTATGGCGCAACTCGGTTTCCGTACAATTAATGAAATGGTAGGGCAGGTAAGCAAGCTCAATCACAATAAAGCAATTGAACATTACAAAGCTGCCGGAATAGACCTTACACCAATTTTGCACCAGGTAGAAGTACCAGAAGAAGTTGAGATTTATAATACTGAAGAACAGGATCATGGCCTTGGAAAATCTATAGATTTTGAAATTATAGAGCAGGCACACACAGCATTGTTCCGTAAGGAAAGAACCACACTCGATTTTGATATTTGCAATACAGACAGAACCGTAGGCGCAATCCTAAGCAACGAGATCTCAAAAATATATGGTGCTCAGGGACTACCCGATAATACCTTGAAATTAAACTTTACAGGATCTGCCGGGCAGAGTTTTGGGGCTTTTGCCACCAAAGGATTAACGATGGTCGTAAATGGTAATACCAACGATTATTTGGGAAAAGGACTCTCGGGAGCAAAACTGATTATTAAAGTACCGGAAGAAGCCACTATTGTTCCCGAAAAGAATGTAATAACGGGTAATGTAACTTTATATGGGGCCACTGCCGGAGAAGTGTATATTAATGGAAAAGCCGGCGAACGCTTCTGTGTGCGTAACTCTGGAGCTAAGGCCGTGGTCGAAGGAATTGGAGATCATGGATGTGAGTATATGACAGGTGGTGTAGCTGTGATTCTGGGTGAAGTTGGAAGAAACTTTGGAGCAGGAATGTCTGGAGGGATCGCATATATCTATGATGATAATAAGACCTTCGAAGCACATTGTAATAAAGAAGCGTTGAATCTTGATCCTGTTGTAGAGAAAAAGGATGTTGATGAGCTAAAAACATTGATCGAGAATCACTACAATGCTACATTAAGTCCTTTAGCACAACGAATACTCGAAAATTGGGAAAAAGAATTGCCAAAATTCATTAAGATCTTCCCGGAAGAGTATAAGCAAGCGTTAAAACGATTAGAAGAAGAGAGTTTGCAAGTTTAGAGTTATGAGTTTTAAGAATAAGAAATCTCTGTGTAATAAAAATAATAGCTAACAGCTATAAAAATATAGGTAAGTAAATGGGAAAGACAACTGGATTTTTAGAATTTGAAAGAGAGACCGAACAGTACCAGCCTGTTAAAGATCGTATAAAAGACTATAAAGAGTTTACGGTAGAGATGCCGGAAAAGAAACTCAAAAACCAGGGAGCACGATGTATGGATTGCGGGATACCGTTCTGCCATAGTGGGTGTCCGCTGGGGAATCTGATTCCCGACTTTAATGATGCCGTATATCGCGGTAAGTGGGAAAAAGCAGCCAATATTTTGCATGCTACCAATAATTTTCCTGAGTTTACAGGGCGATTATGTCCCGCACCATGTGAGGAAGCCTGTGTGTTAGGGATCAATGAAGATCCTGTAACGATAGAGAATATCGAAAAGAATATTGTAGAGCAAGCCTTTAAAAATGGATGGGTAATTGCCAACCCACCAAAAGAGAGAACCGGTAAAATGGTTGCAGTAATTGGTTCTGGCCCTGCCGGATTGGCAACTGCTCAGCAGTTAAATCGAGCCGGGCATTTGGTAACTGTTTTTGAAAGAGATGAAAAAGTAGGAGGGTTACTGCGGTATGGTATTCCCGATTTTAAAATGGAAAAACAGGTAATCGATCGTCGTATTGCTGTCATGGAAAAAGAAGGCATTATATTCAAAACCAATATGCATATCGGAAAAGATATCAAAGCCGATCAATTAAAAGAAGCGTATGATGCTGTGGTATTGTGTACAGGAGCAACAGTACGCCGTAATTTACCTGTAAAAGGCGTAGATTTAAAAGGAGTAGTGCAAGCCATGGATTTCTTGCCGCAAAATAACAGAAGGGTAGACGGAATTAAAGATTTGGGAGAAGAAATATTAGCTACAGATAAAGATGTTATTGTGATTGGAGGAGGAGATACCGGATCAGACTGTATCGGTACTTCTGTACGTCATGGTGCGACTTCGGTAACCAATTTTGAAATTATGGGCAAAGCAACTACAGAACGCCCTGCCAACCAACCCTGGCCATTCTGGCCCATGCGTTTACGTACCAGTTCTTCACATCAGGAAGGCGTAGAACGTAACTGGAGTATCTCTACCAAAGAATTTTTAGGAGATGAAAACGGAAACCTGAAAGGATTGATCACAACGCAGGTTGAATGGGTAAAAGAAAACGGTCGATTTACCTTAAAAGAGGTCCCCAATACCGAAAAGGAGTGGAAATGTGAATTAGCATTACTCGCTTTAGGGTTTACAGGATCAGAACCAACAATAGCAGAGCAATTGGGAATTGATATGGATGCCAGAACAAATATAAAAGCAACCGAAGACAACTATGCGACCAATGTAAAAGGTGTTTTCGCCGCAGGAGATACTCGTAGAGGGCAATCACTCATCGTTTGGGCCATCGCCGAAGGCAGAGAAGCAGCATATCACGTAGACACCTATTTAATGGGAAGTTCGAATCTGCCCTTAAAAGGAGAAGGGGATTTACCGAGGATATAAGTATAGGCATATAGACCTGTCAGGTTTTCAAAACCTGACAGGTCTATAAAAAACAATTGAATTTTATGCTGGGAAGCCTGTATCCTACAGGTAGTTATAACTTCACAGAAGGTTATAAGTATAGTTTTTATACGTGCGAAGTTTGCAACTTCGTACAGCTGGTTTTATTTTACAGACCCAAATTCTTTTATTAATACGGTTGTTAAGTTATCCCAATTGAATTCTTTTGGCTCAGACAAATAATTAAAACCATAATAGTCGTAAATTCCATAAACCATGAAATTATTTGTTTCCAAAATCAAATCAGGATGCATAAATTGACGGTGACTTTGAAGGCGTTCCTCATACTCTAAAGTTTTTTCAAGCCCTACTTTCAGCATTTTTTTATATTCCATTGGCACAAACCATACATGATACCGAGGCTTAACTTTTCTTTTTTCTCGTATATAGTTACTTTTATCATTCCCATAGTAAGAAAGTTCTACTTCTTCATTCACTCCTTCAATTGTTGCTTTAAAGCCTTTTACACTGGTATACTTTTCATGGTATGGGCTTTGGTTTTCTTTTATCTCGATGAGTTTCCATCCGGTTGGAAGTACTTTTGTCAGTTTGTTTCGGATGAATAACTTATCCAGTAAAATTGATTCAGTACAAGTCACTAACAATAAAGATAAGATTGAGACACTCAAAGTCCGATAAAAATAAATAATCAATTGATAGGCACATATTTGTTTTATCATATTAATGTTGTTAACGTCTCGGCTATGGTTAGTACGGAAATTAAAAGTAGTGAACTTTCGATTAAGCACTTAGCCAAAACTTTTTATTTTGTTTTATTCCCAATAGTGGCATTCAATTCCTATTTTCTTTATTATTTCAAATCCATTTTCATTTGCGTATTTAGTCATTGTTCTTCTCAATAATTTTGGATAATAAAATGCAACTATCGATTCCTGATTACTAAACTCATTAATTATTCCGACATCAGATAAAATTTCTGCAGTAGATGATGTACATCTTTGTCCAAAAAAAGCATAATCATAGGGTTCATTAATCAGATGTTGATTTAATAAACTGTCCAATCTCATTTTTTTGGGTTTAGTTACTGGAATTCTAATTGAAGTTATTTTGTCATATTTAACTAATTCTGACCAGTTTTTTTTCGTCCTTTTTTCAAATTTAGAATTGAAGTCATTTTTTGGTAGATAGTTTATCGGTAAAGTGTCATAAAGGAAACCAAATACAAAATCATCGACCTCAATTTCTATGTGTCCTCCCAAATAACCTCCAAGTCTTTTCTTTTGATATGTGCAATTTGCTTTTGGTATTGAACCGTGAATAAAATGAACGGTTACAGTGTCTGTTTGGTTCAAACCTATTTGCTCAATTTTAAGAAAACGAGTTTTTGTGTTGGCCGATGACATTGCTAAACAGATTACACCAAAATAAGAAATACCCATTATTGCTAAACCAATGTTACCCGCAATATTTTTTGACTTTTTCATTTAAGTTTTTAGTGAATTTTGCGAAAAGAATGATTATTATAATTACTACTATGAGATTTAAAACATTTCCAAAAACTACTATAATGTTCAAATCTGACATAAATAGCGAGTAGATTATTGAGAATAAAATGATTGAAGGAAATAAAAATATATTTATTTTTGACATCGGATTTTTGTTCAATAAAAATTCTTTTGCCAAAGAAGTATATTTTATCTCGTTATCAGTATTCATATATTCATTGAGTCTTTTTTGAAGATGTTCTCTATAGCCTTGATTTGCGATTACTATCGTATAATAATATAGTATATGAATGAAAAGAACTATCGGTATTAGAGGTATAACTATATACAATTCGTCTGCAATTTTATTAATTATTGTAAAAGCTAAAGCACCTCCAATAATTACCATTGAAATTTGCAGTAAAATATCTTGCCTTTTTAGAAATGATTCAATTCTTTCATTGCAAAGATTGTATTCATTCATAAGAATTTTAAGCTCATTTTCTGAAACGGACTTTATTTTTTTCTTTTCTTTTTTCAATTCTAAAAGGTTTGTTTAAAATTACTGGCAACATACAGCATGTGTGTGCCTTGAATGGTAAATATAGTTCAATTAATTGAACGTCCCAAAAGGTTAAGCCCCTAGCTATTTTTGCTGCCGGAGATACGCGTAGAGGACAATCTTTGATTGTCTGGGCTATAGCCGAAGGTCGACAAGCAGCTCATCATGTGGATGCATACTTAGTGGGAAACTCTAATCTTCCATTAAAAGGTGAGGGAGACTTACCAAGGATTTAATTAGTATTCAATAATATAAGTGTTAAGAAAAGGCTGCTAACATGGGAATTAGCAGCCTTTTTATATTTTAAAGAAAGATTTATTTATTAAATCTAATTCTTTGAAGATGGACTAATTTTTTTAGAATCTAGAAACTTTAAATGTCTTTATGAAATTTATAAAAAACTAATCTGTATGTCCGCAATCACCCATATAAAGTATTTTCTTCTCCCCTGCCCGACTTTGTCATTCAGGCGGGCTTTAGTCCCGATAGCTATCGGGAGGGGTCAAAAAGAAAATACAGAAAATTCCATTATTTACCCTTAACCCTAAAGGGAATAACGGAATTTTCTATAATTTAAAAGATTACTTGAGTGATTGCGAACATACATAAAACTAAAAGTCTTTCTGTTTGTTTTTCAGTTTTTTATAACAAACTATCACTTTGATTTGTTTCGTATTAGATTTAGATAATATAGTATTATTTGTGCTTTAAATATTTGAGTAATTTGTGAATAACTTAAAATATAATGTTATGTTACAGCACAAATTCAAATTCAAATTATTTTTAGCAACTATCTTATTATGTGTAAGTTGCCAAAAAGAAGAGCTCAATTCGGAAGATTTAGAGCAACAGAAACAGGAACTAACTAAAGAAGCAAAAGCTACCTTAGAGTATCTAACCGAAAAGGGATTTAATATTTATGATTTAACCCCTAATTTTGAAAGAAAAACTTTCGTATACCAAGGAGATATTGATATTCCATTTGATTTAAAATTTAATATTGACGAAAGCAATCTTGATGAAGAAGACTCTCAATTAAAAAACCAATGGTTTTTTGGTGGATCGGGAGTTTATTATTCCAATTCTCGGGATATTACCTATTATGTTGAGAATAATTTTCCAAATTACTTGGTGAACTCCTTAGGTTGGGCTACTTATCATTGGAGTAGAGTAAGTCCTAATATTAATTACAGAAGGACTTATAACCGAAACTCGGCAGATATTCTTGTAGGTGCTTACTATAATAGTAATGACGGGGCATGGGCGAGAGCTGCAATTCCTAGTGGAAACGGAAATGTAGGGTCCTGGGTTTCTGTTAATACCGCACAGCCTCTTAATACAGCTTCTCCTGAAACAACAATGACTTTGTTAATTCATGAATTTGGACATAATCTTGGATATTACCATTCCGACAGCAATGATGGAGGAAGAATTCCTGGTACTCGGGATGCAACATATCATAGAAACAATAACTGCGGGTCGATTATGAAAAGTAGTGTGTTTGTTTGTGGTTGGAGGGTGAGCGCAACGCCTAGATGGACATATGATGATAGAATAGCTATTGATTGGGCTTATGAATTATATTAACCTTAGGTTGTATAGTTAAGAAAAGGCTACTAACATGGGAATTAGTAGCTTTTTTTATTTTCAAAACGAAAATATAGGACTTAACTTATTGCTAATGATTGCTAACGAAAAAATGACTTTTTAGTGCACTAATATTTTGGTTAAGAATTATTTAGAATTGAACTAAACATTGTTTAAATTGTAGGCTATATTAACCAAACATACACAAATGTCATATACACTTGCTCAGCAATTAAAACCGCTTGCGGTTAATTTTGAAGTATTGCATAAGAAGTATCGGCCTATGCTATCATTGGTAAATGAATTGATAGGAGTGATACCAAATGCTGATCCAATTCTTGAAATATGGCCAACAGGATTTCGCACATATAATCTTTTGGTCCCTAATTTATTAGATTTACCTCATTCATTATGGAAGGGAGATTCTTTAAAACAATTAATGGGATTGGCTATGTATGCTTCTAGTAGAGTAGCCGAGTGCTCATATTGTTCTGCTCATACCTGTTCTTTCGCTTTGCGGAGAGGGTTGGATCCTAAACTAATCTCTGGAGAACATAAACGAACGAAGGTAGAAGAAGCTGTAGTAGCGCTGGCAGAAGGAATGTCAAAGATTCCATCACAGATAAACAAACATCACTATACTAGCTTAACTTCTTATTTGTCCGAATCAGAAATAGAGAAAATTGCATTATCCGTGGGTTTAATGGGGTTTCTTAATAAATTTATGGATGCACTTGGGATCGAACTTGAGACCGAATCTATACAAGATGTTGGAAAATTACTCTCATCTACGGGATGGGATCCTGGAAAGCATGTCAAGAATGAGATTAATTTTTCTGAGATATTATCAAAACCAATTAAAAAAGATAGTTTTTGGACCTATCTTAATATTCTGAGGTATGCGCCAAGAGCTATTCTAATGGAAAAACGTTGGACCAAAGGAGTGCCGGATAATTATCTGCAGACTAAAGATTATCTTGAAAAATATACTGGTTATACCTTTCCCATACTGGAAAATATAAAAAGCAAGCGAGTAGTAAAAACATTGACTGCCGTTTTGAAGGATAATCTGAATCCAGTAACAAGCCATCTGGAACCGAGAGTTAAACATATAACAAGCCTTGTTTATTATACTGCGATTAATAATGAAGAACTTACGACAGAAGCTGCATCTATTCTTGCAAAATTGGCCCCTGAGATTGATACTGTGACCATTGAAAAAATAAAAACAATAGGAGAAGGTTCAACACCTATTGATATATCTTCATGTAAAAGTTTACTCTTGGATTTGATAACCAATACTTGTCTCACCCAAGAAGAAGCCGTAGCCATTATATTTGCACGGGCCATATCCAATAGCCCTGCAGAGATCAACAAGACTATTTTAGTAGCGATTACTCCAAACATAGAACCAGAGAGTACAATTGCGTTAGGAGTATGGATATCCATACTACAATTGTTGCATAGATTGAATAGTTTTTACGAAGTAGCTAGAAATTAGAAAGACTTAATTATACTATATCGTTTATAGATATTTGAAAACAAGGACTGCTAATTCTTTGATTAGCAGCCTTACTGTTTTTTGATTGATTGAATAATTTAAAAATGTATTTTAATTCTAATAACTTGCTCCAAAGATATATTCTTATCCTGCTCTCTTAATTCCTTTGCGTATTCTGGTGTTACATTATGTATTTTTATATACGCCGTTAGCCACAATTATTTTTTGAGAGTATAATCAAACGGTTCAGATAAAAATCTATTCGCTATTTCGTTAAATATTATTGGATTGTTTCGAGGAGCTCCATGATTAATACCAGGCATAATACAAAGTTGTCTTTTAGAAAGATTATTAAACATTTCAACGGCGTGCTCATTTTTGATGATATCTCTGTCACCTACCATAATTAATACTGGAATATTTATCTTCTTCAAATCAGCATGACTAATATTTGGTTGGTAAACCAACATTTCATCAAGTTGTAACTCTAGTTGCCAGTCTCTAGAAGCATCGCCTTTTGCTATCATTTCTTTTGATTTTGATATATCTTTTCTAACTTTCTCTGGAGCCCAACTATGTACTGCCGTAGTATCAGGCCTTAGATTTGCTCCCATTGCCACTATTTTCTTTATTTTAGTTTCCTGGCTAATCCCCATTTTCAATCCAATGATGCCTCCATCACTCCATCCAAGAATATTTACAGAATCTAACTTTAAATAATTTACTAAGCCTTCCCAATCTTTGGTTATTTGATTATAGGTTAATGAGTCCGTTTTTAATTCTGATTTTCCATGACCTCTACTATCAGCGATTATCACTCTATATTTATCTTTGAAATATTCAATTTGATATTCCATTGATTTAATATTTGCCCCATTTCCGTGTATAAGAAGTAGTGGTTCGCCGTTTCCATATTCCTCATAATAGATTTTAGCACCATTTATTTTAACATATTTACCGACAGTATCATTACTTCCATATGGTACATCAAGTTTAGTATCCTTTTTTTCTTGGGCATAAGAGCATTCAAATAGGAATACTATAAATAGTAGTATTAGGCCTGATTGTTTCATTGAATTTTTCTTAATGTTGATTTTGTAGTTAATCTTTAAGATAAAAAGTCGTTTTAATGCTTTTTACTTATGTATGTGTACCTTGAATGATAAATATAGTTCAATTAATTGAACGTCCCAAAGGGTTAAAGTCCTGTATGCGTAGAGTTGTGTCTGTAAACAAAGTAAGTGGCAAGGTTGTTGGTGGGCGACCATACCAACATTGGTTAGCAAAAACTGTGCTGATTTCATCTACTGTGTTATGGTGCTTTGTGAAGCCTGTAGGATACAGGCTTCGCAGAGCTCTTGGAGTTGCACTAAATCCGTGCCAGCAGAGATTTTAAAGCAGTTTGGGTTTTTGGTAGCCTTCCGTTATTTTCCATAAAATTATTTCCTTATGCTCCATATCTCATGGATTGGGTTTCCCTTGCTGGAAAAGCCAGAATGATGCCATTTACCATCAATTAATTCATAATTAAATGCTAAACTAACTCCGACTCTGGAGTCATCTCTTGAAAAGAATTCTATGTTTTCGGTATATTTTCCATTGTGGGTAGTATAAGTTCCGCCACCGGTTCCCATAAATTGTTTTGTTGCTGTATTATAGGCGATCCATTGAAAACGAGTGCCAGACAGGATTTTTATAGTTTTTCTGGGGCTATTAGTATCTCTTTGTAGTGTTTCACCATTTCGTTTTCTGCCAGACATAATCCATGCACCTTTTAGCTTTCCCGGAACACCGTTATCTATTCTATTCCATTTCAATTCATCGCCAATAATTCCCATTGTGGTATCATTGATATAAACTTTAAAGCCTACTTCTGTACCAACACGTTCTGCTTTATGGGTGTCAAATTCTACCATTTCGGTCAGGGTATCGCCGTCCAATTTCCACGATCCGCCGTTGGTCCTAATAAATTTTCCTGTTTCGGCATTAAACCAGGTTGACACTTGATACCCTTCTGAAAAGATGACAACATTTTTTATCTTTTCTCCATTTTCTGAAGTTGAATAGGCCTCCCAGGCTCCCATAATACTTTGGGCTTCAATTCCAAATGTTAGGCAAGTACCAACCAGTAAAAAAAATATTTTTTTCATGACTACTTATTAAAATTAATACGCTATAAATTTACAAATCTACCCTGTAGCCGGTAGGCTGAAGCAAGTTTTGCATAGCTGCCAGTTTATGACACATTGTTAAAAGGGAGCTTTTTTCTTTAAATTTGATTGTATACCGATTAAGCTTTAATTATTATTTCATGGTTTGTCTCTACCTACAAATCCTTTTTTTCCAAGAAGAAAATTAATTGCCCTTGTAACGTTTTTTTCAGTACTTTTTTCCGTTTTTAAATTTGAAATGTATCTAACGATTTCCTTTTGTCTTGATGGTGATAAACTTTCAAAAACATCCTTTGCTTCTTTATTATCTGCTAAAGCTTTGGCTAATTTAGGATGCGGTTCAATTGTTCTGTCGCTTGGATCAAATTCAATTTCAACCTCAATTATTTCTCCAATTCTCTTTGGTGATTTTTTTAGCATTTTCATGTTTACATATAATCGCCATTCACCACTATATTTTACTAAAGTCTGCTGATACTGCTTCCCATTTATCGTTCCTCGTACAGGAATAGGACCCTTATTTCGATTTGCTTGTTGGAAAATCTTATTGAGTACTATTGATGGTAAAAATACAAATGGATTTCCAACTATGATTTCTAACTTAGCAGTAAACGTATACATTTTATGATATGTTTTTTCCTAAAATATCTTTCTGTATTTTCTGCATTTTATTGCTTTTGGAATAGTTATTATGTTATTTTTCCGCTTGTCACTGATGTTCCAGCTATGAGTAATTGGATAGGTTAGCACTCAACTTTGTAAGTAAACACCAGGTTGAAAATTCCATTGGAATTTTCAGAATAAGTGAAAACAAGCAATTACTTATAGTTATTGGTACCAGTTTTTACTTCTTTTCTACTCTTAAAATCTTCTCCATTTTACGACCTTTCGCTAATTCATCTACTAGCTTGTCTAAATACCTTACTTGTCGGGTTAATGAATTATCAATTTCCTCAATTCGATAACCGCATATCACCCCTTTTATCAGGTGAGCATTTGGATTCAAATTTGCTTGTTGAAAGAAAGTTTCAAAAGTCGCTTTATGATTGATAAATTCTTGTAATCTATCTTCATCAAATCCTGTCAACCATTCTATCACTTGGTGAAGTTCTTCTTTTGTTCTTCCTTTTTTCTCCACCTTCGTTATGTAATGTGGATAAACTGAGGCAAATGTCATTTTTGCCATTCGTTCGTTATGTTCAGCAGTTACTTTCATGTTATTCTTTCAATTGGTGCCAGTGTACATATATAATTACTAAGGTAACTATATATCCCTACTATTAAAAGTATTGTTACCTTTTGTCACTATATTTATCTATCCGTCAGTAACTATATTACCATTTGTAAATGTTTATAACATTTACAAATGTCTGTACAAAAATACATAAAACCCGCTGCACCCATTGTGGAAATCCCTAAAACGCTGCTTTTTTTAAAAACATATATCTGATACCTTGTAAGAAACATCGCAATGAAACTTTGAGTATCTGGCTACCGGGAAAGAAAGCCGCAACAAAATCTTGGATATCTGTCAACCGGGAGCCAAGGTTGCAACAAAACCCTGAGTATCTGGCAACCGGGAGTCAAGGTTGCAATAAAACCCTAAACAGCTCTGGTATCAGATAGTACAAAATGCAACACAATATACTTTTAAAAAACATCATGGATAATAATTTTAAAAATAAACATATCATAAAAGAAATTAAAAACATCGGTAAAAGGCTTGCGAGGTCTTTTCCAGGAAAAGAAAAGGCTGTTAATTCCCATATTAACAGCCTTTTTGATAAATAACTGCAAAGAAGTTTTGTAGTTAATTCAATCTATTCTTTTGGTTCAAACTTTATGTCTAGTCGCTGTACTTTTGGATCTTTCTCCGGGCTTAATGTAAAAAATATACGGATCTTTCCCTGTACTGCTTCCAGCGTAAAACTTCCTCTCAATTGGTTCCTTGGCTGGATTTCATGTATCTCTATGATATCCCCGGCTTTTTTAAGTATATCTTGAATTTTGGCCATGCGATTGTTTCTTGAGATGTCTTCATAAAAATTTTCTGCTAAAATAGCCGCTTCCACTTTGGGATCCCAATGCTGAATTAATTCTATAATTTGTTGCTGTCTTTGGAGGAGTATATCGGAAACAGGAAGTGTACGAGGTTGAATTTTTACGGTTTCAAATAGTAGTTTTTCTATCTTCTTTGTGGGTAACGGGCTGCTATAGGTAAGATTTCCAAAGGCCATAATGCCAATACCATAATCGGGGTAGAAAATATAATTGCTGGCATAACCGGGAAGTGCTCCGGAATGTTTCACCTTTGTAATTCTATGACAATCTTTTGAAATACCCAACCCATACCCATATCCAATAGTAAATGCACAGGGATCTCCGTTATAATCTGTTGCTCTTGCCACCAAAAATGAGAATTGAGGATTATGCATTTCGCGAAGCGTACTGTGCTTTACAGGCCCCGAATCTTCATCACTTCTGGGAGGCCATGCAGACAGATGATAACTTACATATTTAGCAAAATCTTCTATAGAAGTGATTAACCCGCCCATAGCACCATAAGAGCCATCGTGTAGTATCGGTTCTTTCTTCCAGTGTGCTTCTTCCCATCGATACCCCAATACGAATTGATCTTCAGGAATGTTGGTGTATTCCCAGTAAGTGTTTTTCATGCCTAATGGCAACAGGATGTGCTGCCGAATATACTCTTGATACGGCATACCTGAAACCCTGGAGATAATATTTCCCAGCAGGGCATACCCCGTATTGCTATATTCATATCTAAAGGAAGGAATATTAGAAAGAGAAATGCCTTCTTTTACAAGATCGATCAGCATCAGATCGGTTTCTTCAAGTTGTCGATCTCCCCAGGGATTGTCCTCGGGGAATCCAGCGGTCATCGTCAGTAAATTTTCAATATCAATTGCAGGACTATCGCTGGTGAGATACTTCAGGTTGGCCATCTCGGGAATATAAGTAGCAACAGGATCATCGAGCCTTAATTTACCTTCGTCTCTTAATTTCAAAATTGCCATAGCTGTAAAACTCTTGGTCATTGAAGCAATGCGAAAGGAGGATTTTATAGAGGAAGGAAGTTGTTTTTCAAGATGAATGATTCCCTTTGCATTAGCCAGAACTAAGCTATCGTCTACTACAATACCATAGGCAATACCAGGGATGTTTTTTTCGGTTGCATGTTTTTCGATTAGTTCTTGAATTGCTGGAGCTACATTTTCTATTTGCTGAATTCTTGTATCATTTTTAAATTGATAAGGTCGATAGGATTCTGAAAAAGAGTGGACGATATTATTGTTTTCCTTAATCTTAGAGGTTTGATCATTGCAGGATAGTAGAAAAATACAGAGCGTAAAGCAGATGAAATATTTGAACATAGTGCTAATGTTAGAAAAAGAGACTGTAAAGTATAAATTTACAGTCCCTCTCATTTTTTGATTGATTGAATTTAAAAATGGCTGGCTTATCTATAAATATTTAAAAATGAATTTTAATTCTGATCGCCTGATCCAGAGATACATTTTTATCCTTTGCTTGTAATGACTTTACAAACGCTGGAGTGACATTGTGAATTTTTAAACTCTGGGCCTGATCTGCGGTAATGTTTTTATATCCCAACGCCTCAAAAGGTGTGATAAATTCAGGTGTAATATTATGAATTTTGAAAGTTACAATCTCTTCCAAAGGAAGATCACCGAATTTAGACTTTTTAAATGCTGTGATGTACTCTGGAGTAACATGATGAATTTTGAGCGCCAACAGGTCATCTATAGAAATATTAGTATATCCAAGTTTTTCATAGGTTGATGCAGTATTGGGAGTAACATTATGAATTTTTAAACTGGTAGCATCGTCCAGAGAGATATTTTTGTATCCTGCTTTCTTAAATGAATCGATAAACTCCAAAGTCACCTTATGAATTTTTAATCCCATAACATCATCCAGTGGGATATTGCTATATCCTGCTTTATGAAACATTTTAATAAATTCTGGAGTAACATTATGTATTTTTAGGTCAATGATATCATCTACCGGTATATTTTTGTAGCCCAAAGCTTCAAAGGCTTTGATAAAATCATTGGGATCTTGCTGTGGTTGTTTAGATCCTTTTCCCGAGTGACTGGAGGAACTTGAAGAATGCCCTTTTGCTGCTTGCCCGGGAGTTATGTCGTGGATCTTTAGTTTAATAGCTTCTTTTAGCGAAAGATTTGTTTGTCCGGCTTTTTTATATGATTGTATAAGGTCTAAGGTTACGTTATGAATTTTCAGTTTTTTAGCCTCATCCAGGGTGATATTTGGATACCCTGCCTTTTTAAAGCTGTTGATAAATTGCGGCGTTACATTATGGATCTTTAATTCTTTTGCTTTTTTTGCAGTAATATCTGCGTATCCTTCTTTTTTAAAAGAGGTGATAAAATCGGGCGTTACGTTATGAATTTTAAGCTTCGTATAATCTTTTAGGGATAGGTTGCCATATCCATTATTTTTATAGGATTGTATAAATTCTGCACTTAGGTTATGAATTTTTGCCTTGGTAACCTCTTTTAACGATGTTTTTGAATTGTTGATCTTGTTAATGAATGTAATGTATGCGGCATCTACATCAAAAAGGTTCAATTTGGCAACCTCTTCCATAGTATAGTTTGTGTACCCCAGTTTTGAGAGTTCTCTTCGATACATTTTTAATTGATCCAGGGGTAATGATTTACGAATAATATCTTCAAAATCATCCTGATTGATAGCAAGATTCTCCTTTTTCAGATATGTAAGGTATTCAGCATCAAAATCGGTTAAGAAACAATGTACCAGGTCTTTTTCTTTTACATGTAGTCCATAATCCTTTAGCGAAGCAATAAAACCGGTATTCGGGGTGAATGTGTATCGCCCGTCTCCTGTTTTTCCATCAAATTCGCCAGTGAACGTCATGGTTCCGGCATCTCTTGCAATCTTCAGTATTTGTTTTTCTCCTTTTGGGAAGTTGCCAAAAAAAGAAGGATCATAGCATCGGGTGATGGACCAGAAGTTTCGCTCCAGCGGCGCTGCACTTCTGAACATAATACACAATTTGCCTCCGCCCACTTCGGCATCCCAGGTACCTCTGGTAAGATCTCTGGATACTTCAGAAATTATCGTTTGTTTTTCAGCATCTGTACTTATAGTTGTATCTTCTTTTTCCGGACTGGTTGCCAATGATTCATTGGGTTTTACCCGATTGAATGACAGAACGGTAAGGGTCAGTAATGGAATAATGATGAGGTATTTCCATCCTGATTTTGCGGTCGATTTTTTAGAATTCATCATGAGTATTCGTTTTTTGAGAAATGATTGATTGTAACTTGTCGCCAAGCCTGTAGGCATGTCGGGAGTTGAGACTTTTAAAAGATTCATTTGGTAGACCTCTTTGTCTTCTCCGATAGTAAGCATACTGTCATCGGTAAGGTACTCGAGGTTGTTATCTATGACTTTTCGGTATAACCAGGCAAATGGATTGAACCATTGCAGCATCACCAAAAATTCTACCAATAGCATATCGATACTATGCTTCCCTTTGATATGCAGCTGTTCGTGCTTTAATATCTGAAGGTAGGTTTCAGGAGTGTACTGACTGGGATTCATAAAAATACGATTCCAGAAAGAGTAGGGTGCATGCTTTTTGTTGGTCTCAACGATTTTGTAATTGTCTACTTCGAAAACAGGATATTTAATGATCCGGTATAATAAAACTCCCAGTTGGATGAAGAAGTGAATGCCAAAAACCAGGATCCCGAGGATATAGCTATATAGCATAATAGATTTCCAGTTCAAAGATATTTTTGATGCAGTAGTTGTACTGGTGATTACCTCTGGCTGAACAGCTGCTGGTTCTTTTGAAGCGACATCGTTTTGAGGTGCTTCTATAGCTGAAGCAGGCCGTTCTAAAGGTGGAGTTATAGTTTTCTGTACCAAGGCACTTTTAAATGATAATGACTCGGGTACCGTTATAAATGGCAAGGTAAAAGACAATACAATTAGTGATAATAACACCCATCTGTTCAAGTGATAAAACGTTTCTTTGGAAAGGAACAATCTATATATTAGGTATGATAATCCTATTAATGCCGAGCTATGTATGATATAGTCCATTATTTCTTGTTTTTTATCAGTTGAATGATTTCTTCGAGCTCTTCGGTATTTATTTTTTCTTCTTTGGCAAAGAATTTTACCAAAGCCAAAGGGGAATTGTCAAAATATTTGTGTACTACCTCACCTATTACTTCCTTTTGGTATTGATCTTTAGAGACTAATGGATAATATTGAAAACTGTTTCCGTAGGCCACGTGGCTAATAAATCCTTTTTCCTCAAGGATTTTTACAATAGTAGCTGTAGTATTATAATGCGGTTTGGGATTAGGAAGCTCTTCTATGATCTCTTTGATAAAACCTTTTTCCAGTTTCCACAGACTCTGCATGATCTGTTCTTCTCTTTTGGCTAATTTTTGCATAGGATCGTTTTATGATATAGCAAACCTATTACTAATATTTTAGTTTTACAACTAATTTATTAGTATTTCTACTAATTTGTTAGTGTTTTTATAAGTAAATCATTGATTTTTAATGATTTGAAGGGAATGTTAAAGTAATGCTAATCTATTTTTAGAAGGGAAGGTTTTTGAGATCTACATTACCACCTGATAAGATAATGCCAATTTTTTTATGCTGAAACCGTTCTTTTTCCCGAAGTAAAGCCGCAAACGGAACTGCACAAGAAGGTTCTATCACAATTTTCATACGTTCCCATAGCAATTGCATAGCCGCAATGATCTCATCTTCTTCCACCCGAATGATTTCTGAAACATATTGTTGTATGATAGGAAAAGTAATAGTTCCCAGGTTGGTTCTAAGACCGTCTGCAATGGTGTTTATAGTTTCGTTAGTTTCGATTTTACCACTTTGCAGAGAACGATAGGCATCATCTGCTTCAAAAGGTTCCGATCCAACAACTATACAATTGTTTCCATAAAAATGAGCTGCCAGGGCTGTTCCGGCAATGAGTCCGCCGCCACCCACCGGAGCAAAGATGTAGTCCAGGTCGGGGTAATCCTGCAATAACTCTAAGGCAGCGGTTCCCTGACCCAAAATCACATTCATATCGTTGTAGGGATGTAAAAAGGTAGCTCCTTTTTCCTTTTGTACCTGCGCAGCAGTTTGCTCCCTATCTTCGATAGTTGGCAGGCATTCGATAATTTCTCCACCATAACCCTTTACTGCATCTTTTTTTACCTGCGGAGCGTTTGATGGCATCACGATATAGGCCTTTATTCCCAGGTTTTTTGCTGCCAGCGATAACGCCTGTGCAAAATTACCTGAAGAATGGGTCACCACACCTTTTGCTTTTTGTGTATCAGATAGTTGTAAAACAGCATGAGTAGCACCTCGCATTTTGAAGGCCCCCATTCGCTGAAAATTCTCGCATTTAAAGAACAGTTCAGCTTCAGAAATTTCATTGAGTAACCGAGAGGTGAGTACCGGGGTTCTATGAATGTAAGGTTCAATTTTCTGAAGGCAATCTTGTAAGTCTTTTTTAGTCATAAGTAATGAATAGGTTTACCATCCAAAAATAAGATTTTATATGAGGAATGCACGAGTAGGTGTATATTTATTGGGCGCAATTTACATCAGAAATGGTATTATAGTCAAAACTCCACCTGATTGTTGAGCAGGTATACACTTTTTCAGGTTCTAAGAATGTAATGTTATATGTTATTTGTCATTGATATAGTTCGAAAATGAAAATTGATATCATAGACTTATGAATAACACAAAGTTATACCAAGGATTCACAAAGAACCGCAAAGCCGGATAGTTGCAATTTCTCTGTATGCCCCTGCATGGCTTACCTTTAATTGGTTTCTTGGAAAGCCGTGCACGCATGTTTCGCTTATTTTGGTTTCCAGGAAGGCTGCGCGTGCATGTTTCAGCTTATTTTGGTTTCCAGGAAGGCTGCGCGTATATGTTTTGGCTTATTTTAGTTTTTGAAAAAAACATACGGACAAAATTTAGTTTCTCGTGGTGTACTATGAACTCATTTGAAGTTTTAGCTGACAAACAAAAACTTAAAATGAGTTCAATGTCATTAACGTTTAAAAAATAACAATTTATTACGCATCAGAGCCGCTGTCTACTGATGGTGTCAGCCTGCCTGGCGGCTAGACAGGGTAGAAATGGGCTTCAGGTCGCCGATGGTTCAATGATTATCGCTTTCGCCAGTGCTACATATATAAAATCACATCATTTTTTCACCCACCTGGCAAATTGATAATCTGTGGCCCTTGACGCGGTTTCCCGGTTTTTCATACGAAGGTGCGTACGGTCTATGGTTTTGCTGCGATACCCCAGAAGATGAAAAAATTGCCTGGTAAAGAAGCGGGCGATTCGCAAATCTACCAGTAAGGTGTCTTTCGTATCAGATTTCCATTGTACCCCGGGTAATATAGCGAGTATTCGATCAAAACGTATCATGCGCAGGGCAGCGGAAAGCTTTAAAAAGAATTTTGGTGTTCTTTTAATGACAAAGAACCCGTCATCTCCTTGTTTTTGATACAACGGCATAAATATTTTTCCATTTTTATGAGAAATAATGGTGTTACCATTACTGGTAGCCAGGGTTTCTCCTTTTTTAATCTTTTGAAAATTAATAAAACCGGGTTTCATGGCAAAGGCTTCTCCATTCTGAATTTCATACCGCCAAAAGATTTCATATATATTTCTATAGTTCAGGGTGTTTTTAGAAAGGATTTTGAAGTAATATGGGTAATCTACATCATTTTTAGATGCACAGCCGGTAAAGATAAGCGTAAGGTAGGTAAAGGCAATATGCCTTTTAAAGGATTCGGGATCATCGTGTTGTCCGGCTTCAAAACCAAAGGCAATATATCCTAATTCGTTGATATAACTTAACAGCGGACCATTGAGGTACTCTTCAATTCCCAGGATCATGGGTACCGGATATTGCATGGTAAATTTCCTGTTCAGCAAACTATCATTTACGGTAAGAAAGGGTACTGTTTTGCTGGAAGTAGTATGCAGATCCATGAAATAAAATGGCCCCTGGTGGGTCATCATGATCTTTTGGATGATTTGGTATAGCGCTACTTGCTGTGCAACATCCTCGTTAATAATATTGGGATCGCCGTTACCTATATGCATCATATTTTCGCTGGTCCATAACCGATTCAGGTCCTGTTCATCATAACGTTTGCCTTTTTCGAGGGCCCAGAGATTACCACCGAGTGCATAGATATTTCCTTTAATGGGAATATTTTTTGCCTGCAGTTCATCTAGTACTCTTTTCAACGCAAAAACCCCGGCAGGTTCATTGCCATGAATGCCGCCAATAAAAACAAGCGTAGGACCGGGTTGTGAACCCCTAATGTGCCCGATAATGCGATCTACTTCTAGTGACTGTTGCAATGCTTTGCTATAAATTTTGGCCATGGTCAAACGCAATTACGTCTTTGATGGTGATAATTCCTACCAGATCTTCTTTTTGTACTACAGGAAGACATCCTATTTCATTTTTTTTCATGAGTTGTATAGCTTCTTTTATGGTGATTTCTGGATGTGCCGTTATTACATTTTTGACCATAATATCAGAAACGACAAGTTGATGATCATCGTTTTGCGCATCTTGAATTTTCTTCACATGCGTCCAGGTAAGCAATCCGCAAAGTTTACCGTATGTACTTTCGACAGGTACATGATGAATATTTTTCCATTTCATAATACTGGTCGCCAATGTAGCCAGATCAAACTCATCGACAGTGAATAATTGTGTAGACATAATATGGCCCACCAAGGTTGCACCTTCCTGAATTTCAGGTGGGATTTGTTGTAATGGCCATTCGTGCCCGGGTTTTCCGTTTTGTTGGTTGTCATAGATTGTTTTAGTCAATCCGCGCAGTGCTTCATCCTGATGTTTACTTTTTTGTAGAAAACGGTAATTTCTCACCATCCATTCTCCAGCAGGAATACCCTTGGCCCGGTTTTCTATTACTTTTAAGTATCGTTCTTGATCTGCGGTATCGATCCCAGCTTTTTCTAATCCGGAATAGGCGATGGGTAACAGTTCTTTTATCACCAGATCCTGAATAGAAATTGATCGTCCCATCCAATTTAAAATGGCATCCTTACCCATGCGTGCAGCCTTAATGAAATTGGCCTTGGCATCTCTGAAGTCCATACAGGAGGGCATATCATCAAATTTTGAAGGGCGACCGATCATCACCCCTGCCCAAAAAGCAAAATTAGCAATTTCATCGAGGGTAGTGGGTCCTGAGGGAATATACCTGTTTTCGATACGCACATGAGCTTTTCCATTACCCACACCATAACATGGGCGATTCCAGCGATATACGGTACCATTATGTAAGTTGAGGGCAGGTAATTTGGGAATATTCCCTTTTTTGAGTTCTGAAAGAGCATTCGTTTCAATATCACGGGATAACACGATGCGATGATAAGCAATATCGTTTTTAAAAATTTCGGCAACCGAACCTGCAGCCCAATGATTGCTAAAACTCACCCGGGCACGCTGATCTTTCAAAGCATAAGAAGCCCGGCGCATATCCAGACTCTGTCGGAATAATGCAATACGGGTTTCACTCCATAATTCTCTGCCAAACAATAAGGGCGAATTGGTGCTAATCCCCAGGATAGGCCCGGAGATTGCCTGAGCCCAATTATAGCTCGAAACGAAATCCTTTGGCGGAATCTGTAAATGCATTTGAAAACTGGTGTTGCAGGCTTCAAAAAGCACCGACTCATGGTGTATACTCAATTCGTCTACCCCACGTATATGAAGTTCAAAGTCGCTACCTCTTTGAGAGCGTAATATGGTGTTTAAAGCTCGATATCGTGGGTTGGGAGTCATGTACTCCAACTCCAGATGATGCTTTCTGATGGTGGGTAAAATTCCGGTGAGCAAAATATAGGTGTCATAATTGGCTGCGGTTTTTTTTGCCTTGATCAATAAACGATTCAATTCATTTTGAAGCTTAGTAAAACAATCTCCTTTTAGCTCTAGAGGATCCAGGTTAATTTCAAGATTGTATCGGGCCAGTTCTGTGGTAAAATGCCGGTCATTAATGGCAGCTAGTATTTCCTGAGCGTTTTTGGCAGGTCTCCAGTTACTATTCACAAGGCAAAATTCCTGTTCGGCTCCAATGCGGGTGATGTCATCTTCAATTAATCCCTGCTTGAGCATGATTTCTAATGCTTTAATATCATCTAACAAATGATTAATAAATTCGGCACGTTTTTTCTGATCAATATGGTTATGCACATTATGTTCTCCCATTGGTATTAGATTGCTTTATGGTTAAAGGTTTTATAGATCTCCTGCAGATATGCTTTTAGAAATAGCATAGTATTCTCCCTCATACCTCAATAGAGCCTTAAAACTATACATTCTTGAAATCAAAAAATATGCGATTTGTCATAGTTATTCATTTTTTTATGGTTAATAACATGAATAATACCATTTCCGATGTAAATTTACACACTAAAAATTGTTCTTTTTTGCCCATACATCAAAATAAAAATAAGCCGTAGCTAAGGCTATGCCTTATTTTTCTTTTTCGTCTAAACAAAAAACTCCTGCTTTTTATTTGAGCAAATTTACATCGGAAATGGTATAAGGATAAAAAATAAGCAGGTCTTGGTTCCTGTTTGAGATTTGTTTATTTAACAGCAGTATGACAAAAGTTTGGGCTTTTTTAAACAACAGTGATTGCTAAAAGAACCATAAAAATTAAGTAAGATGAAGATCTTCTAGATATAGTAAATAATAAGGATCTACACAATTGAACCAACTATCAAATGAGAAATATAGCCATTTATAAGAATGGTCTTTGTTGAGATATGCATTGGTAAAGACATATCCTCTTTTCAGATATTCGTTTTTTGTGATGGCATAAGTTACAAGCTTGCCTTTATAATAATATTGAATATCGGAAGCAATATTTTCAACTTTTGACAATAATTCTTGCTGTTGCCATATGGGGTTGTTATGCTGTTTGGTGAAAAGTATTTGCTTGTCTATAATAGATGCGTATGAATCTTCATCGATTTTGAAATCTGAAAAACCCGAAGACTTGTTTAGCAGATTTGAATAATCACTATAGGCCAGATAGTTTCCTGTCATATCGACATGATAATGATCTTTACCAAGATGTTGTATTGCATCGTGCTTTACAGGAGTATCTGTACTGAAAGTGATGCGATCAAAACCATATCGGCAAAGACGTCTTTCCTTGGAGGCTGAGTCAATTGTTTTTTTGAAGGTATTTCCATCAAACAAGCAGTTCATAAAATCATAATCATTTCCATCGTCATAATATCTGTAAAAAGCAATATCAATTTCATCTCTATGATTTTCAAAATAATCAAGAATACTACTTGGTGACCACTTTTCTCCAAAAGCGATCTCTATGTATTTTCCATACTTTCCCATCGAACAAAAAAGAGGAGTGTTGTAAGAATATCCATTGGTACCCGATAACAACTCGGCAATGAGATCACTCATCTTATATGCTGCTGTAAATTGCTGCGGATCCTTAGGAAAAATCTGTAGATACGTACTGCAAATGTTTGCCATAACACATAAATTTTTGGGAGCATCTTTTAATCGCTATGCGAAAAACATAAGACCCAGACTTTCCTTTCAATTTTATTAATTAATAGAAAGCTACGATCTGTACAACTATGTTCATCAAACCAATCGTTCCAGGGGCCATAGAAATCAAAATATAAGGTATTATCATAGTTATTTTCAAAAATAGCATCGGTAAAATCTAAAGTGATTTTTTTTGCCTCTTCCAGCGTATGGTCATTATAGAAAAAGTCATACATTCCGTAGCTGTACAGATAGCGACAGAGTGTGGATTCAATTAAGTGATGTGTATCATACCTCCTCATTATACGGTCTTGTTTATAGGCTTCTATAATCCTATTACTTAACGACTCACAACTATTTGCATATTCGGAAAGCACGGTATAAAAATTTGTTTTAGACAGAATAGCGCCAATAAACTGAGGTTCGATTGACTCATTGTACCTATCCAAACCTTGAGGCAGGTACAAATCTTCAAGAAGTCTTTCAAATTCTTTGTCCTCTCGGTAGGTAAAGTTGTATGCAAAAATACCTCCTGGAGGTACATTATTTGTATAATTCTGTATCTGTACTAAATATTCATAATCTGTTATTTCAATTTTATTAATGTCCTGCACAAGGTCTTCCCATATAACCTGATAGTTTTTTATATCTCGTGGCTGGTTTACATTCAGTTTTTCTAAATCGAAATATTTTTTCATAATCAAATAACTTTATGTGTGACATTGAAGTGTTTTCAACGTTTGTGTTTTGCTTTCTACACTATTATTTTGTTAATAGCATAATTCCAAATAGGATCTTTTCCAGAGATTTCGGGTAAATAGATACCGTCTTCTTTATCGGGTCGTACAAACTTTACCAAAAAATCTACTTTACCATTTCGTTCTACCCGCCAGATCGCTCCTTCAACTGTATCGAGAGCTCCGTGCCCAGATACCTCAAGCTGTGGTAACACCCAATCTGTATCTACAGGTTGACCCTTATGAATAAGTTTAGGTGGAATAAAATCATGGGGAAGTATTCGGTCTAAAAAAGTCTGATAGGGTAGTCTTATATGTTGGGTCATGATATCAAACACTACAAAAGGCTCATGAGGGAGGTTGTATCTTGTTCCATGGGCCTGCAGTAGCCATTCTCCTGCAATACGTTCTCCTTCTTCCAACAGTACATCAAATCGGTCTTCTTGCTGTGCTACCCATTTCGAAAAGTAATGATGCTGTTCAAAGGGAGAGGTGTGTGCCAAATATCCGGCTCTGTTCAGTGCCAGGATTTTTCCATCTACTTTGGCAACTCCTACATTAGAGCCATCCAACTTTTCCTGTACAATGATCAAGTCGTTTTTATCTCTTGCTTTGCGAGTAGCAATAATTTCCTGACCTTTTTCGCAATGATAGTCGCCCACACCCAATCTCGAATTTGAGAGATGCGGTATCGAACCGTATGATTTATGACCTAATGGTTTCATTATTGAAATTTATAGTTCATAAAAATAGGTTTTTTAATATGAACTCATTTAAACTTTTTTGATTGAAGCGAAAAATAGAGATTTTTTATTCAGATGAAGCTTTTTTTGAGTTGCATAGCAGCGCTACGGAAAGAAAAAAATGCGAAATATGGATAAAAAAGATCATTTTGCAGCCAATTGAAAAAAGTTTAAATGAGTTCTATTTCAAAAGTGCTGAATTATTGATTAATGGTGATTAAGTATTAGTTCCAGGTTAATTTTTTTCTTTCTGTCCAATAACTTTCCGGATCTGTTTTTAAAGATTGTAGCATCTCAACATCTTCCTGGTCAAGAGTAAAAAGTTCTGCCTTGATATTATCATCAATTTGTTTTTGATTACTTGCACCACTTAAGATTTTAAAGGGTTGAAGAGTATCCTGGCAAAATCGCAAAGCAATGGCATCAATGCCCACCTGATACTTTTCAGACAGCTTTTGGAGTATTGTGTAGTGTTGTTGATAATGCGAATAGTTTGTATTTGGAAACAGGCGTGCGTTGGCCAATGCTTCTTTAATGATGATCTTTTTGCTTTGTTTTCTGAGTATATCAGCCATATTGGCAATATGTTGATCCAATATATTGTAAGTAACCTGAAAAGCACCGAATAATGGGTATCCGCTTATGTGAATATCGAGTGCTTTTTTGATCACGTCTAGCTGATTTGCACCTGTTGTGGTGATGCCTATTTCTATGTTGTGTTGTTGTTTTAGCTCGAACAAGCCCTCAAGTACAGCTTCATTATCCAGCACTCCGGATTCAAAAGTAGCAGAGTGTATTTGATAGATAGTAAGATAGGGTAGTAGTTGCCGGGATTGTTTCCATTGTTGTTGTAGCTTAGAAAGGCTATGGTCTTTCACTTCGTGTTGTATTGCATTAGGATCAAAATTGGCCGTGTAAGTATATCCCCATTTGGTAGCCACTTCAATAGCGGGGTCATTTTTAGATTCTAACCAGTCTATCACCAACTCTTCGGCCAATCCATACCCGGGTGCTGTATCAAAATAACGAATCCCCTTCTGGTAAGCGTGTTCCAAAGTTTGCCGTCCTTGCTTTCGGAAATCCTCTATTGAAACAACTTGGTTTTTTTCTTGTCGTATATTGATGTATTTCGGCCTTCCAATGGCAGCGGTACCAAGGCCTATAGGCGAGATGTTGTTAGTCATATTTGTGTTTTAAATAGCATCAAACCATTGCAAGGTTTTGTTCCACAGAGAATCTTTAAACTTTCGGCTAAAAAAACCAAAATGGCCAATTTTGTCAATAGAGATATCTTCTAATTTAATAATTTCCAGTTGTTTATTACTCGCTTCAAACAGCTCATGTACCCTTTGAATAGCAGGCTCAGTGCCTATGGGATCATCTTCGATGCCTAAAGTCAGCAATTTGGATTGATATGCATTATAAAAGAGCTCTATGCCATTATTTTCTAGTTGTTTTTTCATATCGGTATGCTTTCGCCTGTTGTGCCATTGTTGAATGACTCCTTTGGGCACATCTTCAAGCATACCAAGCTTTTTACCAGGAAAGTAACCAACTATATTGGTGATCCAGGGTAGTAGTATGTGCCATAGAAAATAAATTTTCCTTCTTTGTTTCTTGTTCCAGTCTTTATAATATGCGGTTTGTGCACCTATATTAATGATTCCTTCGATCTCTGTATTTTTCTTGGTCATCCCGATGATGGTTCCCCCAATACTATGTCCCATAACCAGGATTTTCCGATTGGGAAATTCTTTTTTAGTATAAGATATGACACCAGAAAAATCTTTATCACCCCAATCCATAAAGGAGGTTTGAAATCCTCTTAGTTTTTTGGGGCGCGAATCTGCAATCCCTCGGTAATCATAGGTAATCACATCATATCCATGTACTGCCATATACGAGGCATAGTGATGATATAATTTTTGGCTAACGGCAGTGGCTGAATTGATAATCAAGACTTTATTTTTTGCTGTTGTTTTTGGAGACGCATATAGTTGTCCAACCAGCGGATAGCCGTCTTTTGCCGGAATGGTGATCATATCTAAAACTTTTGTGTCAATATAGCCGTAATAGTTTTTATACCCTCTATATAATTGCCCAACCGTATATTTTCATTGGGGCTATGCTGATTATTGTCTCTATTTACAGTAGGTACAATTACAGCAGGAATATTCAGGGTATTTACAAAAGGAGATATGGGAATAGATCCACCTCCGGTTCGTATCTGTATGGGTTCTTTCCCAAAGGCTCGTTTCATCGCCTTGCGCAACCATTGTCCAATTTCAGTATCAAAATCGGTTCTGAAGGCATCATAAGCAATATTATAATTGAAACGAATGATCTTTGGGTATTTCATACGTTCTTCTTCGGTAGGAATACTGTCAATAATATGATATCCCCGATCAAGAATGTGTTGCTTTACTAAATTCACCATACGTTGTGCATTGGTTTCTTTAACGAGTCTGATATTCATTTCGGCGATGGCACTGGCAGGAATTATGGTACGTCTTTTATTGCCGGTCCATCCCGAACTAAGTCCCAAAATACCTAAAGAAGGATATTGTATAGATTCCTGATACGTATCTGCGATATTATCTATAGAGGCAATTCCTAGTTTCTTTCTGATTGTCTTTTCATCATCAGGCACCTGTTTTAGTATCTTTTTTACATCTGAAGAGATTTTGATACCATCATACCACCCTGGGATAGCCACACGTCCGTCTTCATGCATCATAGAAGCCAGCAATTGTGAAAGGCGTAATGCAGGATTAGGAACATAATTACCGTAGTGCCCGCTGTGCTGAGGTGCTCTGGGGCCAAAAACTTCTAAAGACAAGGTAGTAATTCCTCTGGCACCATAAGCCAATGTTGGTTTATTAGAGATATGCCTGGGCCCATCAAAAATAACCAACATATCTGAAGTTAATTCCTCCTTGTGATCCACCACCGCTTTTGGTAATCTTGGCGAACTAATTTCTTCTTCAAAATCCATAATGACCTTGATATTATAATTGGGTTCATATTTAAAATCATTGATAATATCCATAGCTTTTAGAAACATAATCACTGGTCCTTTTGCATCTGATGCCGATCTCGCAAAAATTCTCCAATCGGGATTAATCTCACCTTTTAAATGAGTTATAGGAATAGTATTCCAGTTATTATTGGTGTCAGGTTCTTTTAGCGTTGCCATATAGGGGCTTGCCTGAAACCATTTGGAAGTATCTACCGGCTGCCCGTCTACTTGTAAGTAGATTAATACGTTCTTTTTTGCATTTTTATAATTTTTGCTGGCCAATACCAACGGAATCCCTCCTGTAGTAAGCTTTTTTGTGGTAAATCCCCGCTTACTAAATGCTTCTTCGCACCATTGTATATTCTTTTTAATATCTTTAGGGTAGTGAGCATCGTTGGGGATGCTCAAAAGATCCACTAATTCATCAAAGGATGCTTTGGCATAGGAAAGCGAAAGATTATCTAGTTCTGTGTCTTTTATTTGTTGCGCAGAAGAGTAAAATAAAGTAAGCAGAAAAATAGCTGCTATATGGTATTTTATCATGATGAAATGCGTTTAATAATGATTTGTAGTTATTGTAAATGTAGATAAAAGATTAACATTGCCTTTTTCATTTTCAATAACCTTAACAAGTTTTTCTTATTTTTAAATAACAAACCAATCATATATGTTATGTATGCTAAAAAGCTAATAGTGGCTGCCATAGTATTTTTTATGGTATGTATATCCTGCAAGGATCAAAAGACCACCGATATTGTAGAAGGGGAGAACAAACTCTTTATAACACCCATAGGTAAAAAGGTTACTACTGTTACACCATCACAAAAAACAGTAGATGAGTACGAGAAAGCGAAACAAGATTTCCAGTCAGATCCAGACAAAGTAGAGCATATTATTTGGTATGGCCGGCGAACTGCTTATTTAGGAAAATATGAAGATGCCATACAAATTTATTCTGATGGAATCAAGAAACACCCAAACGATGCCCGATTGTACCGGCATAGAGGTCATCGGTATATTTCGATTCGTGAGTTTGATAAGGCGATAGAGGATTTAGAGTTTGCCACAACCCTAATTAAAGGTAAAGAGAATGAAGTGGAACCCGATGGATTGCCCAATGCCCAGAATATCCCTGTAAGTAGCCTTCACGGAAATATCTGGTACCATCTGGGGCTGGCATATTATCTAAAGAATGATATGGAAAAGGCTTATCAAGCCTATCTTACTTGCAGAAACCTGAAGTCAAACGATGATAATATAGTATCAAGTACTCATTGGTTATACATGATCCAAAGACGAATGGGAAATGAAGCCCGGGCAAAAGAATTACTGGAGCCTATTACAAATGATATGGCGATTATCGAAAATACGAGTTATTATAACCTCTGTAGGTTTTATAAAGGGCTAATACCGATGAATTCACTACAAACCGGTAAAGATGCTGCTCAGGATGACGCAACCCGATATGGACTTGCAAATTGGTATTTTTATACCGGGGATAAAGTGAAAGCAAAAGCACTTCAGCAGGAAATTCTGGATGGCGAGTTATGGAATTCTTTTGGATATATTGCGGCAGAGTGTGATTATTTGAGGTATTTTATGGAGTGATGTTGATTAAGTGCGAGTATTTTTAACTACTATTAATTTTTTATATAGTCATTTGCTCTAAACCATTCGATACTTCTTTGGATTGCTTTCTCAACCAATACTTGTGGTTGATAACCTAATGCTTTTTTAGCTTTATCGCCATCCAAAAATTGGCCGGCAGACATAACAGCAATTGTGGTATCGTTCAACAGCGGTAATTTGCCACCTAAAAGCCTGTATTTGATTATTTTTTAGGTATTTAACATCACTGGCATAACGAGCATGGTTACCTGTTCACCTTCATCTAGTCCATCTACAGGAGTAAGGATTCCTGCCCTGTTTGGAAGTGACATTTCCAGTTGTACATCTTCTGCATTAAGATTACTCAACATTTCGCTTAAGAAACGAGAATTAAACCCAATCTGCATATCATCCCCCTGGTAATCACAGGTTAAACGTTCTTCGGCTTTGTTTGAATAATCTATATCCTCTGCAGAGATATTTAATTCTGCTCCGGCGATCTTCAACCGAATCTGATGTGTCGTTTTGTTAGAAAATATAGATACCCTACGCACAGAGTTTAAAAACTGTGTACGGGCTATAGTCAATTTGTTAGGGTTCTCTTTCGGAATCACCGCTTCGTAATTGGGGTACTTACCATCAATCAATCTACAGATCAACTGTGTTTCATCAAAAGAGAATTTTGCATTAGATTCATTGTATTCTATTAATACCTCACTATCACTCCCTGCCAGAATCCCTTTAATCAAGTTCAGCGGTTTCTTTGGCATGATAAATTCTGCAGCTTGCGAAGCTTTTAAATCTCCACGGGTATACTTTACCAGTTTATGTGCATCGGTAGCAACAAAGGTAAGCCCTTCTGTAGAGAATTGAAAAAACACACCGCTCATTACTGGCCTTAGATCATCATTACCTGTAGCAAAAATCGTTTTACTAACGGCAGTGGCGAGGATATCACCCAGTACTATTGTCGAGCTTGGATCTTCTAACTCTACTGCTTTTGGGAATTCTTCACCATCTGCATAGGCCAATACATATTTGCCGTGGTTGGAACTAATTTCAGCTGTATTGTTATCTGAAACAACAAAGGTCAAAGGTTGTTCAGGAAAAGTTTTTAATGTTTCTAATAATAATTTTGCAGGTACTGCAATGACGCCCTGATCTGAAGATTCTACTTCTAATTTTGCAGACATGGTGGTTTCAAGATCAGAAGCAGAAACAGTTAATGTATTATGATCTAATTCGAACAAAAAGTTATCTAAAATTGGTAAGGTATTACTATTGCTTATTACCCCTCCTAATACCTGAAGTTGCTTTAGTAAGTAAGAGCTGGATACTATAAATTTCATCTGTTTTTCTTTATTGTTTATTTAGTTGTCAGGTGGAATTCATCGCAGTAATTGAACTGATTTTTTCAGAACTGTAGCGACTCATTTCATGTGTGATTAGTTATGTACAGTTTAGGCAAATATAATTGTAATCTCCTAGGATTTTGGTATACAGAAAACCATAGTTATTAACAAACTTTGATGAGTTATTAAGTTATTATAGAAGTCGGGAGACCGAAGTCGGGAGTTATTTGAATTATTAGTGGAGCATACAAAAAACCGTCTATTTTCGACCAGAGACTAATTACTTCTCATTATCGTGGCAGTTAACCTTTCAATAATTTAAACGACACATTTTGCCGGATAGTGCCTTCTTAGTTTTAATTGTTCAGTATTTCTTGTTGTTAAAAATGTAAGCTCTCCTATAACTCAAAACTCTGAATCTATCTGGCTACGCCATAGACAGGCTCATAACTTATGTTTTCCAATTTTCTCAACCCTATTTCACGATTTCAATTTCAAAGAGTTTATCCCAGTTTTTACCGGTTACAAATAAGTGCTTTGTATCTGCTTTGTATGCGATACCATTCAAAACATCAAGTTCTGGGTGCTGTGTTACTTTTTTACGTAATCCAGAGAGGTTAATTACCCCTTCCAAAGCGCCATTTTTTGGGTTGATGACCGCAATTCCATCCTTTTGCCAGGTATTGGCATAAATTTTTCCTTCAATCCATTCCAATTCATTGAATTTTGATTTTACACCTCTATTGGTAGTCACCTCAATATAATCTCTTTCTGCAAGTGTATCGGGATCCAAGATCCATATTTTTTTGGTGCCATCACTTTTATAAATGTTTTTTCCATCATTACATAACCCCCAACCTTCTTTACTTTGGTTATAGGCAAAGCTCCCGGTTTTATTCATAGTTTTTAAATCATAAATAAAACCTTCTTTGGACATCCAGGTAAGCTGAAAAATTTTGTTGTTAAGAATTGTAATTCCTTCTGCAAAATATTCCTTGGATATTTCTTTTTTCACAAGTACTTCGCCTGTAGTATAATTGAGCTTTCTTAAGGAAGACATTCCTTTTTTTCCAGTACTTTCATAGAGTGTATCTCCAAAAAACTCTAACCCTTGAGTAAACGCTTTTTTATCATGAGGATATACAGCAATGATTTTATAAGAATATAGCTTTGGAGATTTGTCATTAAGAAAAACGATGGTTTTAATAATGGTATCCACATTTCCATCATAGAATACCTGCGCTTTGAGAATGTGATTTCCTAATTTTTCGTCGTCTATCTGCTCTTCATAGTTAAAATTTTTGTCAGAAACGGTTCTTTTACCATCAAGAAGATACGCTACAGAATCAATTTCGATATTTTCATTGTTCCTGATACTTGCTTTTATCGTTTCACCAAGCCTGAATTTGGTTTGATTATTCTCTGTAACGATCGAAAAATACTTTTTCTTCTTGTCCTGATTACTTCCGCAAGAAATGATGAATATACTTAAAATAATGATGACGAAGGAGTTATGGATATTCATGTAAACAATTAAATTTAAAGCAAGATATTTATTTTAATTGGGTTTAAAAAATCGTTGTTTTATATATTAAAGATTGTATCTTTGCACAGGCAAGTCCTACACAACTAGCTCCTGTTGAATCCTCCAGGGCGGGAACGCAGCAAAGGTAGACGGTTGTAGCAGTGTGATGTAGGTAGCTTGCCTTTTTTCTTTTAATCTTATCGTAAGATATTCTACTATTACAATTCAAGATTCTTTAGTCGTAATTCATAATTGTATATTTGCGATCATGAGCACAGATCAACACACCACTATTGTTTTAATCACAGGAGGTTCCTCGGGCATAGGAAAATCTATAGGAACATTTCTCACAGAAAAAGGGTATACTGTTTATGGAACCAGTCGCAATCCGGATCGATTTACAAATTTTGAACCCTTTGAATTACTTGAGTTGGATGTTGCCGACACAAAAAGTATCATAGCTACTGTCAAAATAATCGAAAAGAAACACGGTCGATTGGATGTGTTGATCAATAATGCCGGGGCCGGAATAACAGGACCAATAGAAGAGATCCCTGAAGAAGAAATACTAAAGAACTTTACCACAAATTATTTTGGTCCCGTTAATGTAACCAAAGCAGTGTTGCCGCTTATGCGGAAACAAGGGAGCGGCATGATTATTAATATTACTTCTATTGCCGGGTATATGGGATTGCCATATCGGGGAATTTATAGTGCTTCTAAAGCAGCACTCGAAATTACCACTGAAGCCTGGCGAATGGAGTTGAAAGATTTTAATATCAAAATGACCAATGTGGCCCCCGGAGATTTTGCGACCAATATCGCAGCCGGCAGGTATCATGCAGCAGTAACAGAAGGGTCTCCTTATGAAAAACCTTATGGGAATACATTAAAAATGATGGATGATCATGTAGATTCGGGTAGCGATCCCCAGGAAATGGCAAAAGCTGTTTTTAAAATCATAAAATCCGAAAAACCGAAAGTACATTACAAAGTTGGGGTTTTTATGCAAAAATTCTCTATTGTTTTAAAACGAATTTTACCAGATAAGACATATGAGAAATTACTCATGAACCATTATAAATTATAAGAAAGGAAACGTCAAATAAATACTAAAGATGTTACCGGGCTCCATCGATTATTTTTATATTCGCAGTCTATAACAAAAAGTATAATATCTAAACACAACAGCATGAAGTTTTTTATCGATACGGCAAACCTGGACCAAATTAAAGAAGCACAGGATTTAGGTGTGTTGGACGGGGTTACTACCAACCCGTCGCTTATGGCAAAGGAAGGAATTACTGGTAAAGAAAATATCATTAATCATTATAAAAAGATATGCGAGATCGTAACCGGTGATGTAAGTGCCGAAGTGATCGCTACCGATTTTGATGGAATAATCAAAGAAGGGCAGGAGTTGGCAAAGCTCCATGATCAGATTATTGTAAAAGTACCCATGATCAAAGATGGAGTGAAAGCTATCAAATACTTCAGCGATCATGGCATTAAGACTAATTGTACATTGGTTTTTTCAGCAGGGCAGGCTTTGCTCGCTGCCAAGGCTGGTGCTACCTACGTTTCTCCATTTATTGGCAGGCTGGATGATATTTCTACAGATGGGCTTAATCTTATCGCCGAAATACGTTTGATCTATGATAATTATGGTTTTGAGACTCAGATTTTGGCGGCTTCGATACGGCATACAATGCATGTAATCGATTGTGCAAAGATTGGAGCAGATGTAATGACGGGACCGCTTTCTTCTATAGAAGGGTTACTAAAACATCCATTAACCGATATTGGCTTAGCCAAATTCCTGGCAGATTATAAAAAAGGGAACTAAAAATACTCTCAAGGTATAAAATTGGCTACTTTGTTGAAGAGTAGCTTTTTTTTGTGGCTACATTACTAACCAATCTAGTATATTTCATAAGTTGTTTTTCAAAAACAGAAGAGAATAAGTTAGCTCTTGCATTGATGATCTTACCATTATTGTCAACAAGAATTACCTTGTTCCTGTAATGAATAACTAGCTCTGCAGAAGAACATTTTGGATATTTGAATTCGTATTCATAGTCAAGATTATAGTGATGCCGTTTAATGGTTTTTAACCAATTCTTTGTCTGTTCATCATCAGTATTGACGGCGATAAAATCAATTTCAGGATACAGAGCACTAAGGTATGAGGCTTTTTTGTGGGCCTTTTCATAATGTTCCTTGCTCTCCATCGACCAAAAATAAAGAGCGGTAATCGATTTGGTAAAAAGAGAAGAGAGTTTAATCGTCTCTCCTTTTGAGGTAATGAGTTCTTGATCGGGGATCATGTTATCTGGACGCAATCTGGAAATAGCTCTGGCAAGTTTTTTCAGTTCTTTTTGAGATTTTTCATTAGAACTTACTGTTAGATAATGTTTCAAAACCTTGTTAGAGTCGGCATTACTTTTACTGTCTAATAAAAAATTGGTAGTAACCCGTCTTAATAAATTGTTTTTGATATATGGATGAGAAACAAGACTATCAATAAGGTTTAATCTGTATATAGCGCTTCCGGTTTTACCTTTATATTGTGATTGGTCATTGGTATAATCAGCAAGAGATGAATTTGTAAAATAATAATTTAGGTACCTGTTATAAGAATATAATCTTTTTAGTTCATTATCATTAAAATTTATCCCTTGTCTATAGTCAAAAAACGATTCGGGAAGGTCCTTTTTCGAGACAAGGCCTGCAATTCCATAACGGCCATGAAAATACATTTCATTCCTGGTATAATAATCAAACACAAAACTAGCCTGGGTAAGTTTTTTTGCCAGATCACTTAACTTCTTGTGTTTGCTAATTAGTTTGTTGTAAACCTCCATTTTGAATTCTAGTAAAGAATCCTGGTGTTTTTTAAAATAGGAAGGTGATAAACCAAGATTTGTTCTTCGCAATCTTTCCCTCTCTTTTTCGTTCTGGAGGAACATATCAATCAAAAAATTGTTTTTTTCGGCACCTTTGCCGGTAAAAACAAGAGATTCATCAAATTCTAAAGTATTTAATCGTACAAGAACACTATCTCCTTTTTCGAGAATAACAACCTGATTTTCGGGATTGTGCTTAAAAGAATATAATCCCTCTTCCAGGTTTTCAATTTTATGTAAAAACCTGTTGTTTTTATCCAGGGGTATAGTGTCACCAGTAATATTGTCTTTGGACAGGATCACATAGTTGATATTTGGGTTTATGATCTCTCCACCAAAATAGGTAAAAGCACTATCATTTTTTTCAAAAGAATCACAACAGCATAGGCAGCAGGATAAAAGAGTAACAGGTACCAGATATCTAATTGAGAAAAATTGCATTATTGGGTGTTATTAACAAAACTGTTCGCTCAAAAATAAGAGGAAACCACTTTCACGATTGTTAATTGTACGTTAATTCTATAATTAGCAGGGTGTTATTTAGAATTCGTCTTTTTTGTTTAGAGTATGTTTAAAAACTCTTATAGAGTGCCGGCCACAAATTAATCGTAGATTGTTTCTGGTTCTGAATCCATTTTTCTACTTTTGCGCAAAATCAAATTTTACAATTTTTCTTATCATGTTATCAGTTTCTAATCTTTCGGTTCAATTTGGCAAACGAGTGCTTTTTGATGAAGTGAATACTACTTTTACTCAGGGTAATTGTTATGGCATTATTGGCGCCAATGGTGCCGGAAAATCTACATTTCTCAAGATTCTCTCTGGTGTAATGGATCCTACTTCGGGTCATGTACATTTAGAACCAGGAAAACGAATGTCGGTTTTAGAGCAAAATCATTATGCATATGACGAATATACAGTGTTGGAAACTGTTATTATGGGCAACAAACCCTTGTATAAGATAAAGAAAGAAATAGATGCACTTTATGCAGATTATACCGATGAAAATGCTGAGAAAATAGGAGAGCTTCAGGTGCAATTTGAAGAAATGAATGGCTGGAATGCAGATAGTGATGCGGCCACTTTATTATCTAATTTAGGAATCAAAGAAGACTTGCATTATACACAAATGTCAGATCTTGATACCAAACAACGGGTACGTGTGCTACTGGCACAGTGTCTTTTTGGTAATCCCGATGTATTGATCATGGATGAGCCAACAAACGATCTGGATTATGAAACGATCACCTGGTTAGAGAGTTTTTTGGCAAATTATGAAAACACTGTTATTGTAGTATCTCACGATCGTCACTTTTTGGATGCCGTATGTACGCACATCTCAGATATAGACTTTGGAAAAATTAATAATTACAGTGGCAACTATACCTTCTGGTACGAATCTTCTCAACTGGCAGCCAGGCAAAGAGCACAGCAAAACAAAAAGGCCGAAGAAAAGAAGAAAGAATTGCAAGAATTCATTGCGCGATTTAGTGCCAATGTAGCCAAATCAAAACAGGCAACCTCTCGTAAAAAAATGATCGAGAAACTTAATATCGAAGATATTAAACCATCCAGCCGAAGGTATCCAGCCATAATTTTTGAAAGAGACAGAGAAGCAGGGGATCAAATTCTAAATATAGAAGGATTGGAAGCAAGTATTGAAGGTGAGACCTTGTTTAAGGGTATTGATATTAATCTAGCGAAAGGGGATAAGGTAGTTGTTTTTTCTAAAGATTCGAGAGCTACCACAGTTTTTTATCAGATATTAAATGACAAGCAAAAAGCAGATGCCGGTACCTTTGCCTGGGGAATCACAACTACACAATCATATTTACCGGCAGACAATAGCGAATATTTTCAGAATGATCTAACTTTGGTTGATTGGTTGCGTCAATGGGCAACTACTGAAGAAGAACGTGAAGAAGTATTTATAAGAGGCTTTCTGGGGAAAATGATTTTTAGCGGAGAAGAAGCATTGAAAAAGTCCAATGTACTATCCGGAGGAGAAAAAGTGCGTTGTATGTTATCAAAAATGATGATGACCAGAGCCAATGTATTAATGCTGGACGAACCTACCAATCACCTGGATCTGGAATCTATCACGGCATTTAATAATTCACTGAAAAAATTTAAAGGTACCGTGTTATTTACTACTCATGATCACGAATTTGCACAAACCGTAGGCAACCGGGTGATCGAATTAACTCCCGATGGAGTGATCGATCGGTATGCAACATTTGATGAGTATATGAATGACCCAAAGATCAAACAACTACGTGAGAAAATGTATGCTGTGAATGTTTGATCTTGAGTGCTTCTCGTATGAATAAATAGCGCCTTTAACTCTCGCTGTGAGAAATCTTCCGACTTTATAAGTTGCAGTTTATATTTCCCGCAACGTCATAGGGTACAGAGCTGGTATACGACAAATTTCCCTTCTGGAACTAAAAGTTTGCGTGAGGCCCGCCTGACCGGATTTACCCTGTACTGACCGCCCAGGTTGGCTGTCGTTCGTTAGACAGGCGAGTGGGGGTAAAATCAAAAAAACTCTTAACTAAATGACATTGGCCTTGCCGGCCCGACCCCATCCCGATAGCGGAACTGGGGCACACCCGGAAAATTAAAAAAAGGAAAACTGTCGTACACCTTGTTCTCTTCCAAAACGTAAAATTAGTCTTGTAAAATCAGAATAATATGTTGATTTTTAAAAAAATAAAGATTATTTTAGATCTTTATTAACACTTATTTATATTTTATTACTACTGCTGCACAAAAGATATGACTTCTATACATTCCTACCCCTTACAAAGTCAAAAGTAGTCTGCAGTTTAAGGAATAGCCTTTTTGGCTTTCAAAGTAATTCATAAAATAACATCGATGTTATCAAGAAAAATTACCATTTTCTGTTTTCTTAGTTTGACCCTATTTTCTTTTGCTCAATGCAAAACTACTGAAAATAAGGCTACTGTACAGGAAAAGCCCATACTTCAACCTTTTAAATCAATGGCAAACAATAAAGCTAGTGTACAATTGAATAAGGATAAATCGATGGAGCTTCATGTGAAGAAGATCATAAAATCCGGAGACCCTGCTGCTCATTTTGAATATGTTGTTTATAAAACAGGAACTAAAAGTATTGTAAAACAAGGGTATTTCAGAGGCACTAATGTAGGTTGGAATGATAATACCTCTTTAAAACTTATACCATATATAGGAATGGAGCAGATTCCCACTTCAGAAAAACTTCATGATACTATCCCTTCGAACTCACAAACGCAAATAACTATTATTAAATTAAATAACTAACTCATGACACACAAACTTTACTTTAGAAAATTACTTATTTTATTCCTGCTCCTTGTAGTTTCTTCTGCATGTGATTCTAATATTGAACCCAAAGTTGTAGAAATAAAACCTCTAGAAAATACCAGGAAACACAAAATTAAAAAGGACCATAATAAGAAAAAAGGAATTGAGCTTATAGCAGAATACAAAGCAGATCTTTTAAGACCTATAGGCGCAAAAAAATCTACGTATAAGGATGGTTTTTTGATGACAGAACATCAAAAAGCAATGAAAAATGTGGTTAGGTCCAAAAGTTCGAGCATTATCAAATGGAAAGAACGCGGACCGGTAAATGTGCCAGGTAGGATACGTGGTATTGTGGTAGCACCCGATAATGTCGATAAGTGGTATGCAGGTACGGTAGGTGGCGGACTCTGGGTTACAGAAGATGCAGGAAAGACCTGGGAAAATCTAACAGATTATAAGGTTCCCAATCTGTCTACATCTACTGTAGCGGTGAGTACAAGTAATCCTAAAATAATATATGTAGGTACAGGCGAACCTTTTGGAAACCTGGATGCTATTGGTGGAGTAGGAGTGCTTAAAACGACCAATGGCGGACGTAGTTGGGAGTATCTGAATAACACCAAAGATTTCAGCGGAATTGGAAGGTTGGCCTTAAATCCAGACGACGAAGATAATCTGGTGGTAGCAAGTAGGAATGGTATTTTTGTTACTACTGATGGAGGAAAAACATGGGCCAATACCTTTGAAGGAGAAAATGTTCAGGATCTTAATTACGATCCAACAGACTTTAACATACTATATGGGGGTGTAAATAGTATAGGGGTTATAAAAAGTATCGATGGAGGGCTCACCTGGGAACTAATCCTGGATAAAGATGATTACAATGAGAACCATGCACGCTTTGAGCTGGATGTATCGCCTGCCAACCATAATAAAATTTTTGTTTCTGTATATACACCTGGTGGTGCGGCAACTACAGCAGTGAGTACAGATTTTTATGTTACAGAAGATGCGGGAGAGACATTTACCTTGCTCGGTTTTGATGGAGATCCGGCTGCAGGAAACCTGTTGACCGGTCAAGGGTGGTATGATAATCTTCTTATGGCGCATCCGTTTAACGAAAATATCTTTTATACCGGTGGAGTGGTGGCACACAGAGTGCAAATTGGAATAGGAGTAAGTGGCGGTAAAAAAATCAAAAACAAAGGACTAAAATATACTTTTCAACCGATAGCAGCCGGGTATAACGGAGAACTAAATGATTATGTGCATGTAGATCAACACGGTTTGACCTGGATATCAAACTATCCCGAGAAAAAATTCAAGCTGATTCTGGCCAATGACGGAGGAATTTTCCATACAGATTATTTGCGCGATCCGGGAACTACCTTGAATGACTGGTCGACTTTTGCCGTAGGACTTAATTGTACACAGTTTTATGGAGCAGATAAACGTAACGGGACACAGGATTATATGGCTGGAGCTCAAGATAACGGCACCTGGATATCCTTTACTCAAGATGGTGCAAATGACGAGACACAGTATTTATTTGCTATTGGAGGTGATGGATTTGAGGTTTTATGGAATTATGATGAGACAAACAAATTTATTGGTGGTTCACAGTTTAATGGTTTTGAACGTTTTGTAAATGGTCAGAGATTTAATGCAAGACATGGAGAATCCGGATCGGGTACATCGCCTTTTTATTCTAAAATCGTGAATGCAAATAATAATCCCAATGTTGTTTTTAGTCCTTCTATTAGCGGCGTATGGAGATCAGACAATTTTGCTGAAACCTGGACACTCACCCCTATTCCGGATAATTTTTCTTTAAAACCCAGAGCTTCAAGCTCCCTGGATGTTTCGGTATCTATTGCCAATCCAGATCATGTATGGGCGGGCAATGTGATGAGTGAGTCGGGTGAATTTGTAATGCATGTTTCTACAGATAATGGTCTTTCTTATAAGCCAACCACTCCATTTTTGGATCCAAGAGATGGTGTAGATCACGATTATCGTATTTCAGGTTTAGAAACTTCTTCAAATAACGAAAACAGAGCATATGTTTTGTTTTCTGGACAAGGAGCGGCCAAAGTTATAAAAACAGAAGACTTAGGAGAAACCTGGGAGGATATTTCCGGTTTCTCTTTGGGTGAAGACAGAGGATTTCCTGATGTAGCAATACATAGTTTGGTAGAAATGCCTTTTGACGAAAATAGAATTTGGGTAGGAACCGATATCGGAGTTTTTCAGACGTTGAACGGAGGTAAAAACTGGTCTTTGTTGGCTGGGTTACCGGCATTCTCTGTATGGCAAATGAAAATTGTGAATAATGAAGTAGTAATGGCCACTCATGGTAGAGGTATTTGGACTGCCGAATTGGAAGAATTAGAAGGGTATGAACCTCCTGCATATTATGCACCTCCAACTATTGTTGATATATTTCAGGAATCTGTAGAAAACCAAAATGTAGTAGTAACCTATATTCAGGAAAATGAAGATATAGAAGAAATAATAGTATACCTAGATGGAGAAGAGGTGGCTCGTATCACTGATAATATTGAACAGGGAACAGCATTCACGTATATTTTAGAAGACCTGGAAGAAGGGCTGCACAAAGTGGAATTACAAGCAGTAGATAGTCAGCAAGATGCTTCTGTAACCTCCTCAAAAAAATTGGATGTTATTGGTTTTATGGATCCCGAACCTCTTGTCTCTATAGATACTTTTGAAGCATCAGATGTGTATACCTTTGGTAGTGAGTTTGTAATTAATACCCTTAATGAAACCGTAAGCCGGCAGGTACTTAATAATTCAGATCACCCATATTTGGATAATACCGAATACCGTACTATTTTAAAACACCCGATTATTGTTTCTGCCGATACCGGAAACTTTACTTATGAAGATGTGGCTATTACAGAATTTGATCCAAGACCAGGTCGATTTTTTGATTTTGTTACCGTAGAGGCATCGAGTGATTTAAAGAATTGGGTGCAATTGGATGCCTATGATGCCGAAAGATTTCCAGAGTGGACAGATGCTTTTAATTCTGGTCCTTCTCCATCTATAAGCGATGATTTGTTTAAGGAACAAACCATCAATTTGCTTAACTTTTTTCAGGAAGGAGAAACAATTGCAATACGTTTCAGATTGATTTCTGATCCTTTGTTTAACTCCTTTGGATGGGCAATACGATCTATAAATGCTTCAGAAGAAACGGTAGCAGAAGAAGAAGTGACAGAAGAGGAAGTAACCGAAGAAGAAACAACAGCAGAAATTGCAGAAGTGATAAAACCTCGTGGTAGTTCAGAAAGACCTCTTTTATACCCAACAGTTTCTGATGGTGAAGTACAGATTTCTTCTGCAACTACCATTACCAATAGTATTGTCGAGATATACAGCTTAGGAGGTAAACTTGTACATGCAGAGAAAAGAGGTACATTGAATGACACACAACAAACACTATTTTTAAATAAGCTTAAGTCGGGAATGTATCTTGTTAAGGTTTCTGGAGATGGTGGAACAACAGATGTGTCCAGAATTGTGATTCGATAATCATCTTTGATTATAAGATACAACTCAAGATGAGTTCTAATAATAAACCTACAGGCAAAAGTTTGTAGGTTTATTTGTTCTGGCAATTGAAAAAAGTTTAAACCCGTTTTATGCATTAGAACTTCGTGATGAAGCTTTCAGATGCAATAAAATATGACATTTTCTAAGTTTTAGCATAGCACCGCTACGGTTAAACTTTAAAATGTAGCGTAGCGCTATATTTTGCAGTAGCTGGAAGCTGTAATACCTGCCCGCCTATTTGCCGACACAGGTAGATACGCAGGCGGGGATTTTCTAATGCATAAAATGGGTTAAATCACTTCATATAAAACTCAAGAGAAGTTCATAAAATACTACTTCATTAATCCTTCAAATCTTAAGAACATATAATCTTTAACAGTAGATTCGAGAGTTTCGGTGGTTTGATTAAAGAACTTGTCGTCGGTAAACAACTGCATAATAAAATATTCATCGAGTTTAATCAAAAGATCAACAGAAACTGGTTTGAATAATTTACTTTCGATTCCCAAATGATAGAATTGCTTCATATCCTGTAACATTTCAAAAAGGAACTCTTCAATAATTTTCCAGGCGGTAGGAAAGTGTTCTTTTAATTGTTTTAAATAATTCGACGAGATATCTCTGGCTCCTTTGGTAAGGATACGAATCAACATATCATAATGATAATCTAGTTGCAGCACTTCTGCTGCAATTTCGTTTTTATAGGCTTTTAAATAGCCAATTCTTATCCGGGTGATATACTCAAAAATCTCTTCTTTGGTAGTAAAGTATTGATAAATGGTAGATTTACTTTTGTTCATTAGCCGGGCGAGGTCGTCCATCGTCAATATTCCCAAATTAGCATGTTTCAATTTAGGAAGCATTGCTAGTGTCCATTGTTCCACTTTTTGATCTTTATCTTTTCGGTTTCGAAGTATAGCTTTTCTTCCCATATTCAGCAATTTACTAAAATCGAACTATATTTTAAAAAATAGTTTGTTTTTTTTGAGTACATTGGGGATATTTTAGTTCGAGTATGTTTAAAAAGGAAATAGGGTTTTTAAACAAGCTCTTATCCCAATCTATATATTCAAAGATTTGTATGAATATTGACGAAACATATGATTATATAATCATAGGCAGCGGTTTTGGAGGCTCGGTAAGCGCTTTACGGCTTTCTGAGAAAGGTTATAAGGTGCTGGTGATCGAAAAAGGGAAGTGGTATCGACCCAAGGATTTTCCAAAATCCAACTGGAACCTTAAAAAGTGGCTTTGGATGCCTTTCTTTAGATGGTTTGGTATTATGAAAATGTCGTTTTTCAGGCATGTGGTGGTGATTTCGGGAACCGGAGTAGGAGGTGGATCTTTGGTATATGCCAACACATTGCCGGTACCCAAAAAAGAATTTTTCACCTCTGGTAGTTGGAGTAAACTTGCCGGTTGGCAAACAGAACTGGCTCCATTTTACCAAACTGCTTTGCAAATGCTAGGTGCACAGAAAAACCCAAAACTCTTTGACGGAGATAAAGCCCTAAAGGAGTTGGCTTCTGAAATGAATATAAAAGAAAACTTTGAAGCTACCGACGTGGCCGTATATTTTGGTACACCTAATGTAACCGTTTCCGATCCTTATTTTGGAGGTAAAGGACCCGATCGCACAGGGTGTAATTACTGTGGAGGATGTATGACTGGTTGTAGGTTTGGAGCAAAGAACACCCTGGATAAAAACTATTTGTATCTCGCTCAACAATTGGGTGCCCGGGTTCTTGCAGAACAGGAGGTGTATGATGTGGTTCCTTCAATAGGAGGATATGAGGTTAAATATAAGCCTTCGACCCGTTTTTTTAAAACTAAAAAATCGGTAAAGGCAAAAGGAGTAATTTTTTCGGGAGGAGTGCTAGGTACAGTAAAATTATTATTAAAACTGAAGCAAAAATCATTACCCAAACTTTCAGATCGATTAGGATATGACATCCGTACCAATAATGAAAGCCTGATAAGTGTAACCAACCTTGATGGTAAAAAAGACATGTCGAAGGGAGTGGCTATTGGATCTATTCTCAATACCGATAAGAATAGCCACCTCGAGATTGTAAGATATGCCAGGGGGTCTGGTTTTTGGCGATTATCTCACTTGCCATTAACACATGGCAAAAATATGATAGTAAGAGTCATCAAAATGTTAACAAGTTTTATAAAACACCCTGTTTCCTATATTAAATTGTATACAATCAGGGATTGGAGTAAAAGCACGGCCATTTTATTGTTTATGCAAACCCTGGATAGTACATTGAAATTTAGGCGTAATAGCTTCGGGCGAATGAACACCCGAATTGCCGAAGGCAAAAAACCATCGGCGTTTATTGCTCAGTCTCTTGGTCTGGCAAAACGATACGCTGCTTTAACCAAAGGAAAAGAGACTGTTTTTGGATTAGAGCCTTTGGCAGGAATTCCTTCTACGGCCCATATTTTGGGTGGAGCTGTGATGGGTGCCGATGCTTCAGAAGGGGTGATTGATAAAAACAATAAGGTTTTTGGATATAAGCATATGTACATCTGCGACGGTTCTATGATCTCTGCCAATCCTGGTGTAAATCCTTCGCTTTCTATCACTGCTATTTCAGAAAGAGCAATGAGTAAAATTCCTGATAAAAAAAATTAGTCTTCCGGGGGATTCTGAAAATGTCGATAAATAAGATAGGCACCATAGATAATGAAAACCAGAGTTAAAATAGCTCTGAAATCCCATTCCCATGCTGCTTCTGTTTGAAAGCGATTATATAATCGTAAGCTTCCAAAAATGACAAGGGCAATGCCAATCATTAAATCCCAGGTTCTGCGTGGAGATTTATTTTCATCTTCCATATTGTTTAAGAAAGGCTTTTTTCAATAATAGGAATCGCATCTTCTACATCAGCCTTTTTTACAAAAAGTTGAATGTGATTAGGAACTCCACCTCCAAAACCAGCAACCATTCCCGATTTCATGTCATCCCGGGTGATAGAATTGATCCCCCGATCCTGAAGTAAGGTTTGCAGAAACTGAACATTGATCAGGCTACCGGTATAAACTCTCTCATATTCGCTTTCAGGAAACATATAGCATTTGTTTTTTAGTAAAATTTTGCACTACGGTGTATTATTTTTAATTTCTAAAGGTGCTATGATAGAGTTAAAAGTTCTAGGTGTAAAGTATTCAATCATGCATTAAAATATTTGCTGTTCCAGATGGCAGTATTAAAGTTCTTTCCCAATGCAAACCCGTAGAACAATACTAGGGCTGCCACAGATTTAAACATAAATAAAAAGATCATAATAAATGTCGATGTATCACTATATTTACTAAACAAACCATTTGGAACCATAAAAGTAAGCAAAAGACTCACTAAAAAGGTAAGAAATACTAAGTTTTCGAAACTCTTAAAAAACCACATCATACCCTTGCGTAAAGGATGCAGATCATTACCCCATTTATGAATGAGGTAGTAATAATCATTTCCCATAGGAGCAAAGAGGAGGGGATCATCGGCATTTTCTAACTTAAAAAGCTTTGACGGAGCGATAATTTTAAAACCTTTTAAATCGGTCTGATGTTTATCTTCAAGCTCTTTGATTGCAGTAATTGCCGAAGCTGGTAATTTACCCTTAAAATACCTGGTGTCTAAAAACCGTAAACGGTAATCAATACAAATTTTCTTGATTTGATCCAGATGATAGATTTTTTGCGTTTCCAGTTGATCAAAATCAAAAATAGTAACGGTTCTTTGAGAAGAGGTTGCTACATTTTGAAGAATTCGGTTCTGGCACTCTTCTTCTTTTCTTAAAATAGTATATACCTGATCTTTCCAGGTAGATGGGTCAAATTCTTTGGCTCGTAATTTACTCAGTTTTTGTTCAATGTTTGTTCTGGGAAGTAGCATATTCTTTCTCTTTAGCCCCACTAAATTAGCGATTTACGATTAGCTTTACAAGGTATTGATGTGGTTAATGAATATAGAAAAAGGTATTTTAACGATTGTTGAATCTTATTTTTACTATCGAGTTCTTAAAAAAAAGAATTTTTATTGCACTCTATTCACAACAATCCCGGTATTATTTTTAATCTTTTTCAGGTAATCTGCCAGCGGAAGTTTGGATACCACTACCTGCCCTGATGTTGATGCATGTAACAAATGGATACGCCCATCAGATTCCCGGGTAGCAATTCCGGTATGGGTAATATCCAATCCTTTGATCGAAGTTGCTAATGCAATAATATCTCCCGATTGGATGAGATGTTCGTTTTCTGCAATTTGATCCTGGGCCAGGACGCACATAGGTTCTTTGTTTATTATTATCTCTGATGCTTTGATCTCTTCAAAGTTTGCATCACTTTTTAAGAAAGGATATAACTCTCGATGTGTACTCATAAAGTTGACGTTTTTGACAATTTCTTTGCCACCGATGTCTCCCGTGATATTTACGATAAGGCCTTTTTGCTCATTATCAGAAATCCATTCAGAAAAATAGTGCAGGCGAGAGGGGTATCCGTCTAGTTTTCCATCTCTGTACCGTACTTTTTCTAAAAACTGAGCATAAGAATCAAAATCATCTTTGCCATTTTTAAGTAGCAAACTAAAAACCAATACATTTTCTACAAAGGTCGTACAATCCAGTCCCCGAAGGTTTACTACCAGAGATTCTTTTTCACCCACTTCCAGGGTTTTGGCAACATAGGGCGTGCCTAAAAATGTTTTTCCGACAGATACGATGGTCTCTCCAAAATCAACTTTTGTAGCGTAAGCGTTCTTAAGCTCAGCCATTTTGATAGTGAAAAGTTCTTTGTCTTTTGCAGAGCAGATGATTTGCTGCGCAACCGCAGTTTGGATAATGATAAAGAAAAGAAAAATACTATGCCAGATATTCATATAAATAGATTTACGTCAATTGTTTTCATTGCCTACTGCTTTGGTACATATTCATAAGATTTCAGCTTTTTTAATTTCTGTGCTATATTATCGTACCATTCTTTTTGTTTTTCGGGATTAAACAATACCTCTTTGTCATACTGCAGTTGATATTGGCCGGATTCATTCATCAGGGTTTGCAATGCTTCTTGGTATAATGCTACAGTTTTAATGTTAGACGCATTCATTTTTACAAAGCGTTTGCGCATTTTACGCACATAGAGCTCTTGTATATCAAAATGTAATTGCTCATGTTTCAGGGTTTTGATGGTATCGGTGATCGACCAGGACCTATATTTCTCAAAATACGCCCACACCTGAAAATTGGGGACTCCCTTTTCTACATAGCTTAATGTTCTTATTTTGGTTGCAGTACCGGCCACATGATGTGTTTTCTGTTTGTCTTTGGGGTATTGCTTCGGGCCTTTAAAATCTTCCCAGGTAAGGGGGCGATCCACTTGCCAGAGGAGCAGGCTGTCGTTTTCGACCAATACCTCATCCTGGGCGTGTAGCACACCCATCGACAAAAAAGCAAACAGCAATAATAAGTTTTTTGGGATCATGCTTCTAAAATACGAAAATAGATGTGATACGGTACCGAAATTTGGAGATATTGCCGTGTATAGATTTGAAATGGCAGACGTGGTGGCCGTTTTTGACCCCACTTCCGAAGTACCCCTATCCACTTATATAAGTACCCCCGGGTACTTCAAAAGTTAAAGATTCGCGTAAGTTTGTCAGATGACCCACTTCATTACCGGGGGTGAGGTACTTCATATGTTAAAGAACCCTGTAATTTTGTCAGATTGCCTACTTAGTTAGGTGCATGTACCCACTTCATTACTACGTTGACCCCGTAGTTTTCTGGGTCATCCTGGTAAATTGGTAGGTTTATCGGTAAATTTTGTTCTCTTGACTATCTTTTTTTTGATACGGGCGATCTGAAAATATTTGGCTATGTATAAAGACCCCAAAGATTTCAAAAGCCTTGGGGTCTTAGCTATGCATCAAAGGTTTGTACCAGTCTTTGACTGGTATGACACCAAAGCATTAAGTCTAAGGCGGGGGCACCAGAACCATTTTGGCACTAGCTTATCATAACTTGATGCCACTAGCCTGCTTCGTCGGTCAGACAGGCCAGGAGGCTGGAGGTAGCCATTAGAACACTATCGAACAGCGGGGGATTAAGAATTGATAGTAGTAGATTAGGTGATTACAATACGATCTTTAAAATTGTAAATGAAGGTGCTGCACTTGCAGGCAGTTGAATATCCAGAATTTATTTTTTAACTTTTTTAAATTGATTTGGGGTTTGGCCGGTGAATTTTTTGAAGGTAGTATAAAAGTTAGATTTTGAATTAAAACCACATTCCAGCCCTATAGATTCTATGGTATAGTTATCGTATTGCGGGTCCTGAAGCATTTTTTTTGAAGTCTCCACCCGAAGTTCATTGATATAATCATTGAAACTTTTTTGAGTGTGTGTATTGATCAGTTGAGAAAGGTACCCGTTGCTGATTTCAAATTCTTTGGCAATATTGATGAGCATAAGATCGGTCAATAGATATTTCTTTTGCGTTATAATGTGCTCGTTGATTTTTGCAAAAGTATCATAACTGGTCTTTTTGGAATGCTGTAAAGAGATCAGTTTTTCTAATTTTTTATGAGAAGAAGACCGATTAATACCCACATATCCAACCCAATAAATCCATAAGGATAGTGATATAAAAAAGGGATATGCATAATAGGATTGTTTCATCTCTACTGTGATTCCAATAATTACCGATATTATCCCCAGAGAAAGAATACCTATTCCTATATGTACCAGGTTTTTTAACCAGGTAGTTTCTTGTCTTATCTTTTCTATAGTATTTTTATGTTTATTTTCATAGCTAATGATCATTGTATACATCAAATAGATTACCGCTGGAGTGTGTATAAATGAAATAAGGTTGGTATACAAAAACAATCCTCTTTGGTAGTAATTGGTTATTTGATAACTTTTATCAAAATATAGCTGGTAGAAAAGTTGTGCCAAATGGATGATGGTCACAATAAAAAAAGGACCTACGAGAAAGAATAATAGCTTCTTATTTATGAATTCTTTTTGTAAAAAGCTGCGTGCAAAAAGATAGAACATAGGGGCAACAAGCCATTGCCAGGGGATATACGCTCTTTTGATAATGGAGTTTGTGTCGAAATAATTCACATCGATCAGTATATGCTGAAAATTACTCAGAGACAAGAAAAAAACGGCTAGCCCCAGAAACATTGCGCTTTTAGACCGGTATTTCTTTACAAAAACAACAATATAACTGAAAATCACTCCCTGTATTGAACCAAATAAAATCAGGAGCTGAAAAAAATTAAAGTTGATGGTTTCCAAACAGTTGTTAAGTTAGTTGTTAGGTTTTTGGTGTATAATCATTCTGTTTCCTTACACAAAGATGCATATTTTTTTAAGAATCTTACCGGAAGGGTGTACGATCAATTTCCCTTCTGAAATTAAAAGTTTGCGTGAGGCCCGCCTGACCGGATCTACCTGGTCGGTAGACAGGTGGGCAGGCCCGCCTGACCGGACGGGCAGGGATAGTAGCATCCTTTTTGTCATGCCGAGAAGCTGAACCGAGAAACGAAGGGATAACCATAGTATAGACAAAAGATACAGTTGTGCAGCGCGAGAGCGATGAGCCAGTTGATGTGATACCTTGGCAAAGACCCTGTCCCCATCCTGATAGTCTGGTATCGGGATGGGATAGGGTCACGCCCATAAAATTAAAAAAAGAAAATTTGTCGTACACCCCTTTATAATTATTATTGCATTCAACTAAAAAAAGCAACCAGAATAATATCTGGTTGCTTTCCTATATAAAACTCTTTTTTAAAAACTATATAGTGTCTGGTCGGAAATAGACACTATATAATGGTAGACTGCCCCACATGTATATTCTCAAAATTCATATTGGAATCTTCAGGGTTTAAGATATAATCTGCAATAAAATCTCCTACTTTTTCTGTAGTAAGCGGGTTATTTGCATTTAAGTCTGGTGTTGTAAGGTTTAACTCAAGCGCTTTTTCTACAGCATCTCTTATGGCATTTGCTTCTCCGACAAGGTCAAAATGTTCTAATAACATAGCAGCAGATAATATGGCAGCGATTGGGTTGGCAATTCCTTTTCCGGTAGCTTGCGGGTATGATCCGTGAATAGGTTCAAACATACAGCAGGTGTCGCCAACAGAAGCAGAGGCCAAAAGACCTATAGAACCACCTATTACACTGGCTTCATCAGAAATAATATCACCAAACATATTTTCGGTAAGGAGTACATCAAACCGACTGGGATTTAAGATCATTTGCATGGCGGCATTATCTACAAATAAGAAATCCAGCGTTACATCTTTATAGGTTGAAGCAATTTCTGTAACTACCTTTCTCCATAAACGAGAAGATTCTAAAACGTTGGCCTTATCGACCAGAGTAAGTTTCTTTCTTCGTTTTTGTGCAGCTTTAAATGCTAAATGGGTAATGCGTTCGATCTCTTCTCTAGAATATTCACAAAGATCGGAAGCGATATTTCCATCATCACTGAGTTCTTTTTTTCCAAAGTAAATACCTCCTGTGAGCTCACGATAGATAGAAATATCTGTCCCTTCAATGATTTCACGTTTAAGCGGAGATTTATCAATTAGGGTAGTATAGGCTTTTACCGGCCGAATGTTGGCGTAGAGCCCCAGTTCTTTGCGTAATTTGAGCAATCCTTGCTCTGGCCGTACTTTTGCGCCAGGATCATTGTCATATTTTGGATCCCCAATAGCACCAAATAGTACAGCATCTGTATCTACACAAAGCTTTAGTGTTTCTTCGGGTAACGGATCTCCTGTTTTATCAATGGCAATGGCACCTACTAATCCTTCTTTAAATACGAAGGTATGGTCAAAGCTATGCGAAATTGCATCCAATGCTTTGATTGCCTGCGCGGTTACTTCTGGCCCGATACCATCTCCTGATAATACTGCTATATCTAGTTTCATATTTTTCTTTTTTAAAGCCACGAATGCACAAATGTTTTTAATTAACCCTAAAACTAACCGTAATTCTTATATCGTAATTTATTTAAATTCTTTCTTTTTCAAATGTTTGAATGGCTTCCTTATTGCTGGTCAAAAAATCAATATCATCATAACCGTTTATCAGACAAGTCTTTTTATAGGAATTGATCTCAAAGGTAGAGGACGAATCTATGGCCAAAATAGTAATTTTTTGGGATTCGAGATCTACTTCGATTTGTGTATTTGGATCTTTTTTAATTTGATTGAATAATTCTTGCAGATATTCTGGTGAAACCTGAATGGGTAATACCCCGTTATTCAAAGCATTTCCTTTAAAAATATCTGCAAAGAAACTGGATACCACCACTTTGAACCCATAATCATGAAGTGCCCATGCGGCATGTTCCCGACTGGACCCGCAGCCAAAGTTATCACCGGCAACCAGAATACTTCCGCTATATGTTGTATTATTCATTATAAAATCCTGATTTGCGGTACCATCTTTATGAAAACGCCAGTCTCTGAATAAGTTTTTACCAAACCCTTCACGGTTGGTGGCTTTCAAAAAACGGGCAGGAATGATTTGATCGGTATCTACATTTTCGATAGATAATGGTATTGCAGTAGATGTAAGTTTAACAAAGATATCCATAACTAGTTCAGGTGTTTGGTAATATCAATAATTTTTCCTTCGATAGCTGTAGCGGCAGCGACAAGGGGGCTTGCCAAAATGGTTCTGGAACCTTGTCCTTGCCGGCCTTCAAAATTTCGGTTGGAGGTTGATACACAATATTCACCTTCCGGGATTTTATCATCATTCATTGCCAGACAAGCAGAGCATCCGGGCTGACGAAGCTGAAATCCGGCTTCTTCAAACACTTTATTTAATCCTTCTTCGGTAATCTGTTGTGCTACTTGTTGAGAACCGGGTACGAACCATGCGGTCACATTGTCGGCTTTTTTCTTGCCTTTGATATAGCTGGCGGCAACTCTAAAATCTTCAATCCTGCTATTTGTACAGCTTCCGATAAATACAAAATTGATCTTTTGATCGATTAAAGATTGCCCTTTTTCAAAATTCATGTATGCCAATGATTTTTCAAAAGAAGGATTGTTTTCTGAAGGGATATTTTCAGAGATTTTGATCCCCATTCCCGGGTTTGTTCCGTAGGTGATCATGGGTTCAATATCGGCTGCATCAAAATGATATTCTTTATCGAAAACAGCTCCTTCATCGGTTGGTAACGTTTTCCAATAGGCTACTTTTTGATCAAATTCTACTCCTTTAGGAGCAAATTTCCTTCCTTTGATATATTCAAAAGTGGTTTTGTCGGGGGCGATCATCCCTCCGCGGGCACCCATCTCTATACTCATGTTACAGACCGTCATACGGCCTTCCATAGACATATCTTCAAATACAGTACCAGCATATTCACAAAAATATCCTGTACCGGCATTAGTCCCTAGTTTTGCAATAACATATAGGATCACATCTTTTGGCAAAACACCGGGTTTTAATACGCCATTTACGTTTACACGCAAACTTTTGGGTTTCTGAAGTAATAGACACTGACTGGCAAATACCTGTGCCACCTGGCTGGTTCCAATCCCAAAGGCGATGGTGCCAAAGGCACCATGTGTAGAGGTATGGCTATCACCACAAACCATAGTCATTCCCGGTTGTGTGATTCCCAGTTCAGGAGCCATCACATGTACTATACCATTGTATTTATGACCCAGGCCATACAATGTAATACCATTCTTTTCGCAATTTATGGTAAGCTGTTCTAATTGATTTCTGGACAACAGGTCTTTTACCGGCAGATGTTGATCTATAGTAGGTGTATTATGATCGGCGGTAGCTACAATCTGATCGGGTCTGAAAACAGGAATTCCACGTTGTTCCAATTCTCCAAATGCTTGCGGGCTGGTAACTTCGTGGATTAAATGTTTGTCTATGTATAAGATCTGCGGGCCGTCCTGAATTTCCTTGACGACGTGTGCATCCCAAACTTTATCGAATAAGGTCTTCTTCATTCATCTATTTTAAAGATCCCTCCCAGGTATTGAAAACCTGGGAGGGATATTCATATATTATAATTATTTAAGCAATAACTGCTGCTGTCACATTTGTATTTTTCATGATCTGATGAATATCTTCATCAACTATTTCTTTCTTTTTATCTGCAAACGTGAGGAATTCATCATATACATCATCCAACTGAAGTTTGGTGAGTTCATAACCCACTTTTTTTGCACGATATGCCAATGCAGCTCTTCCGCTTCTTGCAGTAAGTACGATAGCAGATTCTGTAACTCCTACTTCGGCAGGGTCTATAATTTCGTATGTTTCGCGATTTTTGATCACTCCATCCTGATGTATCCCAGAACTATGAGCAAAGGCATTGGCACCAACAATGGCTTTGTTTGGTTGCACAACAACTCCCATATTCTCTGATACCATACGGCTTGTTTCGTACAGCAGTTTTGTATTGATGCCTGTATCAAGATTCAGATAAGGGTGTTGTCTCAATACCATAACCACTTCTTCAAGCGAGGTATTCCCTGCACGCTCACCAATCCCATTAATCGTACATTCAATTTGTCGTGCTCCGTTAATGGCACCCGAAACAGAATTGGCAGTAGCCAAGCCTAAATCATTATGACAGTGACAGGAAATAATTACATTGTCTATTCCCTTAACATTTTCTTTCAGGTATTTGATTTTGGCTCCGTATTCCTCGGGGAGGCAATATCCTGTGGTATCGGGTATATTAAGTACCGTAGCTCCTGCTTTGATCATTGCTTCACAGACTCGTGCTAAGAATTCATTGTCGGTACGCCCAGCATCTTCTGCAAAAAATTCGACATCTTCTACAAAAGATTTTGCATATTTCACCGCGGCTACTCCTCGTTCGATCACTTTTTCCTGAGTAGAATTGAATTTATATTTGATATGTGATTCTGATGTTCCGATCCCTGTATGAATTCTTGGTCTTACAGCATATTTAAGGGCCTCTGCAGCAACCTTAATATCTTTTTCTACGGCTCTTGTTAACCCGCAAACTGTGGCGTTTTTTATAATTTTTGCTACTTCGTTGACCGAATTAAAATCACCTGGGCTGGAGACAGGAAATCCGGCTTCAATAACATCAACTCCCAAAAGATCAAGTTGTCTGGCCAGTACTAATTTTTGTTCAGTATTTAGTTTACAACCAGGAACCTGTTCCCCATCTCTTAAGGTAGTATCAAATATTTGGACTTTATTATTATTCATAGGAAATTCGTGAATTTTGAACTTAGTTCTTTCTTTAAAAAAATATCTTTTTGAAATATTCTTACAAGATGTTTCTTAAATCTCTTACGAATTTATATTTTGGGAATGCAAAAGGGAAGTATTAGGTATTATGTTTTACAATGCTAAACTATTTTAATGAAAAGTTAACTTTCTTTTAATCAATTAATTACAATATATTTTCTTACAATGACTAATGATCAAAAAGATCCTTTGTTTGTTTTGGTAAAATCGCTTTCTAAATCAGAAAAACGGCAGTTTAAGGTATATGTAGGCCGATTGGGTGTAAATACAGATTCTAAATTTCTTGCACTTTTTAATCATCTAGATAAAAGTGATACTCTGGATGAGGATCTTATTGTGAAAAAAGGGATTGTCACCAAATTACAACTTTCTAACCTCAAAGCGCATCTGTATAAGCAAATATTAATTAGTCTTCGTCTTAGCCCATTGCATCAAAATATACGGTCGCAAATACGTGAACAGCTTGATTTTGCATCAATTTTGTATCACAAGGGCTTATATAAACAGAGTTTGAAAATATTAGAAAAAGCAAAGTCACTGGCAAAAGAAAATGAAGAAAATAATATTGCTTATGAGATTGTGGAGCTCGAGAAAATTATTGAAACTCAATATATAACCAGAAGTATTAATAGCAGGGCAGATGAACTAACCGTCGAGGCCAAAATGCTGAGTATGAAAAATGTACTCACCAGTAGATTATCGAATCTTTCGCTTCAGTTATATGGCTTAATGTTGAAAAGCGGCTATGTAAGAAATGATAAAGAACATACCATAATAGCTAACTATTTTCATAGTAAACTACCCAAATATGAATGGAATATGTTGGGTTTCAGAGAAAAGCTCTGGTTGTATAAGGCTCACCTTTGGTATAGTTTTATAGTTCAGGATTTTTTATCCTGTTATAAATACTCAAAAAAATGGGTAGATCTTTTTTATGAACACCCTAAAATGATGATTCAGAACCCGGTATTTTTCTTACGGGGAAATCATTATTTGCTCGAGTCTCTGTATCTTATTAAGGATAAAACACAGCTAAAATCTACCTTATTACAGTTTGAAGAAGCTATAGCTAATGATACGTTTCCAAAGGATGATAATATCGAAGTGTTATCTTTTCAATTCATTTATAATAACAAGTTAAATGTTCACTTTTTGGAAGGCAGTTTTGCTGAAGGAGAATATCTGGTTGAAGAAATACTTAAAGGGATAGGAGAATTTAAAAACCGCATAGACGATCACCATATTATGGTATTGTATTATAAAATAGGCTGTCTGTATTTTGGAATGGCAAATCACAGAAAATGTATAGAATATCTGGCTAAGATTATCAACAATAAGACCTTAAAAATGCGTGAAGATTTGATGTGTTTTTCGAGGGTATTAAGCCTGGTGGCACATTATGAAGCCGGAATGGATTATCATCTGGAAAGCCAACTGAAAGAAACGTATCGATTTTTGCTCAAAATGGATGATTTGCATGAAGTACAAAAAGAAATGATAAAATTTCTTAAAAATCTGGGAGATATTTATCCACATCAAATAAAAGACGAGTTTAAAAAACTTCACAATACACTGAAGCAATATGAAGATCATCCTTATGAAAAAAGAGCCTTTTTGTATTTAGACATTCTTTCATGGTTAGAAAGTAATATCGAAGGAAGACCAGTTGCCGATATTATAAAAGAAAAATCTAAAAAACTAATACGATAAATGATCATTGTTTTTAAAATAAAAGATTAAAAAACAAAAGGAAACTACTAGAAATCTAACTGTTTGAAGAAATCTTTTTTAAGTATGATGGTTCAATCCATTTTTTATAAATAAAATATTCTAATAATGGTATACTTATTAGTATAAGTAATAAAATCAAAAGTGATTTAACCATTGAGTGATATTGAGAGCTTAATAAAGAATCGGACCAATCCGTGAGTTTATTTGTTATAGCCTGTTCAATGTCTTTATATCCTGTAACCAACATTATATCCATTACAGTACTAAATTCGTCATACGGCAATGATTCGTTAATGTTTATATGTTTTCCAGATACAGTAATCATTCCATAGATTACCATTTTGTAGATGTCCTCTCCATATTTTTCTATTAAATATGATGAAGCTTTATTTTTAGTGTTATCTATTAATGAATTTCCTGTACCGTGTTTTTGTACAAAATCTTTAATCGACTCAACAAGAATATTACTACCGTCTTTGGTGGCGATGGCAGATTGTTGAATGCCTTTAATGAATATGTTTTTACTTTCTTCTGATTCAAAAGAAAAATCGAGTACACCATGAAAAATACCAGATACGATAGACGCTTTTTCTTTATGTAGAATTTTGTACACACCTCTTGTAAGTCCAATCTGTCCAAATAAATAAAGGAAACCAAGGATAAGCAAAGGAATGTATAGTTTTACAGCCCAATTATAATATTTGGGTTTTCTTATAAAGATTTGTTTTTTTGATAGGATTACAATGTATAGAATCGATAAGATAAATCCAATAAACAAGAACAGTATACAATTAAAAAGTAATGTTCCAGAATGAGGTAAGATTATATCTTTAAAAATACTCCATAGTTTTAGCCAGTCTATATTTTTTATAGATTCCATATTTTGCAATTAGAGTGATGCGTTTTACACTACTTAAGTTTAAAATTTGACAAAAAATAGTAAAAGTATATCAAATAGTGGATTGTTTTAGGTGTATTTTTATTTGGATTATGCATTTTTGTGATCAATTTAATAAACTGATTTTTGCAAACAAACAGACATTTCCGTAATATTCTTGAATTAAACCTGGCGATGCTCTTTGTGAGTACTTCGGGCGCTTTGGGAAGATATATTGATATGCCGGTACCGGTGATTATCTGTTTTAGAGCACTATTTGCCGGAATATTATTGTATATCTTTTGCCGTTGGAAAGGAATCTCATTCAAAACAAGTAGTAAAGATCGCCCTATGATTATTTTGAGTGGAATTTTGATGGGATTACATTGGGTGACCTATTTTTATTCATTAAAGCTATCCAACGTAGCTATCGGAATGTTATCTATATTTACATATCCTGTCATAACAGCCTTGTTAGAACCTGTTTTATTGAAAACACGATTTCAGAAAGTACATTTACTTTTGGCGCTTTTGGTATTAATAGGTATTTATTTTCTGGTGCCAGATCTTGATTTTAGTAATTCGTATACAAAAGCTGTGGGATTGGGTATTTTATCGGCTTTATGTTATTCGTTGCGCAATATTATCACAAAAACCAAGGCGAGTACTTATAATGGCTCTGTATTGATGTGGTATCAATTAGTAGTTGTTAGTGCTTTTTTATTACCCTTTTTGTTTATTATGAATAGTTCTGGGATTAAAGATCAATGGATATCCACACTAGTACTGGCTTTATTAACTACTGCAATAGGCCATACATTGTTTATAGCAAGTTTTAAACGGTTTTCTATTACAACAGCAAGTATTATTAGTAGTGTGCAACCAGTGTATGGTATTATTATCGGAATGATTTTTTTAGGTGAAATCCCGGTATTGTCAACAATTATTGGTGGGGTTTTGATATTAACTTCAGTGGTGATTGAAAGTGTGAGAACGTATAAGTAGTGCAGAGGTTTGCATGCGATGGATGTGCTTCTCTTTGAAAAAGCCCTTAGTCTCCATAGAGGACTTAACATTTCCTATATGGTCAACTATATTTTTATGAATGTGTGAAATTAAAACTACATAACACAACCGTCCCAAACAGCATCAGGTGGAGGAGGAGCAATGATAGTTACTAATTCTTTTTTAACAGGGTGTGTAAAAGTCAATTTCCTGGCGTGTAGATGAATACCTCCGTCTTTATTGCTGCGATCGGCTCCGTATTTCAGGTCTCCCTTGATTACACATCCAATACTGGAAAGTTGAGATCGTATCTGATGATGGCGACCTGTGTGCAGATCTATTTCTAGCAAGTAGTAATTATTCAATTCTTTGATCACTTTGTAATCTAACACTGCTTTTTTACTATCGGGTACTTCATTAATATGAGCATAGGATTTGTTTTGTTTTGGATTGCGTTTAAGCCAGTGTACCAGGGTGTCATTTTTTTTAGGAGGATGGTTTTTTACAACGGCCCAATAGGTTTTTTGCGCTTCCTTATTGGCAAATAGTTTATTGAGCCTGGGTAAGGCTTTACTTGTTCGGGAAAACACTACTATACCACTGGTAGGTCGATCTAGCCGGTGTACAACACCTAGATATACTGCTCCGGGTTTGTTATATTTTTCTGCAATATATTCTTTAACCACTTCGCTAAGGGGCTTATCTCCTGTTTTATCTCCTTGTACAATATCTCCCGGACGTTTATTGATAATAATAATATGATTGTCCTCATAAAGGAGCTGAAGGTTGGATTTGCTGGAAAGGATTTTTGCCACGAATGCACGAATGTTTTTTAAAGTCTTCCCTTTGGGAACCTCCCTGGCAGTCAGACAGGGATTATGATTGGTTTAATATTGCTCACTTTCATTAGGAAAATCAACCGATTTTACATCGGTAACATACTGTTTGAAGGCATTGGTCATTTCGGAATACAGATCCAAATAACGTCTCAAGAAACGCGGATTAAACTCATGTGTCATACCCAACATATCATGAGTGACCAGTACCTGGCCATCTGCCCCATTACCTGCCCCGATACCAATAATAGGTATTGTCAGGCTTTCTGCTACCTCTTTGGCGAGCTTGGCAGGAACTTTTTCTATTACGATGGCAAAACACCCTGCTTTCTCAAGCATAAGAGCGTCTTCTTTTAGTTTTTCTGCTTCTTCTTCCTCTTTGGCACGTACCGTATAGGTTCCGAATTTATAAATAGACTGTGGTGTTAAACCCAAATGTCCCATCACCGGAATTCCTGCATTAAGGATTCTTTTGATAGATTCTTTTACTTCTTTGCCTCCTTCCAGTTTTACGGCATGCCCTCCCGATTCTTTCATGATTCTTATGGCAGAGCGCAACGCTTCCTTTGGATCACTCTGGTAGCTTCCAAAAGGTAAATCTACAACAACAAGTGCACGATCAATTGCTCTGATGACCGAAGAGGCGTGATAAATCATTTGATCTAAAGTAATAGGTAATGTGGTTTCATGGCCAGCCATCACATTAGACGCAGAATCACCCACAAGAATTACATCTACTCCGGCACCATCTACGATTTTTGCCATAGTATAATCATAAGCAGTCAACATAGAAATTTTTTCTCCATTGGCTTTCATATCCACCAGGGACTTTACCGTTACGCGTTTATAATCTTTTTTTGCTGTAGACATCTTGTGTTATTTTTATAGGAGAACTCATTTAAACTTTTTCGTTTCAATTCTACCTGTCGGCAGACAGGCAAAAAAGTTTAAATGAGTTCGGATTGTAAAAGTAATCAATTACAGATATGGTAACAAGTGTAATCTGCTTTTGATTTTCCTTAAATTTATGGAAGTAAAACTGAATCATTTAAACTTTTCGCCTTCAGACAAAAAGGATGCACGACAAATTTCTCCTTTTCCAGCTTTGGGCATGACCACAAGGGTCGGGTCTGCCTGGCGGTCACAGGGCAGATCTGTTAGGCGGGTCTCACGCAAATTTTTAGTACTAAAAAGGAAATTTGTAGTACACTCATTAAAACTGTATTTTTGCAATCACTGGTGCTAAGTCAAAGCTGAAATGACGTATAAGGCAATACGTCTTTTATGGCAGGTTTAGGTTTTGGCTTGACTTAACACCAGCTGTTTTCACTTTCAAACAATAGCCTAAAAAAGAAGGTTTTATGTAATAGTCTTGATTCCGGTAGCGAAGCAGTCTAGTTTCTTTATCTGGACAATACTATTTTATAATTTCAAAAAAATAAACTTATGTATAAATTATCAGTATTGGTTATTCTGTTCTTCTCTTTTAATATCATTGCGCAGAAAGACGCTTCCAAAGATGATACGAATCTGTATAAGAAACAGGTAAAAGAAACTATTCTAGAATTTTTTGAAGGTTTTCATTCAGGAGATACTACCAAAATGAAAAAGACCATGGATCAAAATATGGTAATGCAAACCATAGTTAAGACCAAAGAAGGAACGATAAAAACAAGAAAGGCAAATGTCGAAAAATTCCTGACAGCTATAAAGAACAGACCGGCAGAGCAGCAATGGGATGAGCGTTTATTGTTATTTAAAATTGATGCCGATTCGGCAATAGCGAATGCATGGACTCCCTATGAGTTTTATCTTAATAGAGATTTCAGTCATTGTGGAGTGAATATTTTTCAATTATTTAATGATGGCAGTTCCTGGAAAATTATTGCTATAGCAGATACGCGGTATAGAGAAGGATGTAAGTAGTGGTGAATTTGTGAGGGGTGAGATACTCAAGAATTTAAGCAATAGGCTGTGTCGATTTTATTGGAAACTACCAAACTCAAATACTCACATACTCAAAAACTTCTTGCCTTAACAATCACTCAAACTTACTTTTACGGCCAGGCCGCCTTCACTGGTTTCTTTATATTTGGTATTCATATCCTTGGCGGTTTCCCACATCGTTTCTATAACTTTATCCAGCGGAACCTTAGCGTTTGCAGCATCGGTATCCAAAGCCATTTCGCAAGCATTGATAGCTTTAATAGCTCCCATGGCATTTCGTTCTATACATGGCACCTGCACCAGGCCTGCTATTGGATCACAGGTTAGTCCTAAATGATGTTCCATGGCAATTTCACTGGCCATCAATACCTGTTCGGGAGTACCTCCCATCAATTCAGTCAGTGCTCCGGCAGCCATAGCAGAAGAAACACCGATCTCGGCCTGACAGCCACCCATTGCTGCAGAAATAGTAGCCCCTTTTTTAAACAAACTGCCAATTTCTCCGGCAACCAGCATAAATTGCTTTATATCATCAAAATTGGCGTCGTGATTTTCGATCACCATATAATACATTATTACTGCAGGGATTACACCAGCACTTCCATTGGTGGGAGCAGTTACCACTCTACCCAGGGAAGCATTTACTTCATTCACTGCCAGTGCAAAACAAGAAACCCATTTGAGTATCTGACGAAATTTCACTTCGGTATCCCGTATCGCTTCAATCCATTCTGTTGGATTGTTATACAGAGTGGCACCTATTAATTTTTTGTGGGTGTCATAGGCTCTTCGTCTTACATTTAATCCCCCTGGTAATGTACCCTCGGTATGACAACCTGTGTACATTGATTCTAACATTACCTTCCACACTTGAGAGATTCGCTTATCAATTTCATCATCACTTCGCAAAGAGCGTTCGTTTTCCAGAACAATGTCAGATACTTTTTTATTTTTTGATGTACAGTATTCCAAAAGATCGGTAGCTTTTTGTATGGGCATAGGAAACTCCTGAAACTTCTCCATTTTTTTCTCTTCTCTTTTTCGATCTTCTTTTACCACAAATCCACCACCAATAGAATAGAAAGAAGAAGAGATTTTTTTCCCATTTTTCAGTGTGGCATGAAAAGTCATTCCATTTGGATGAAATTCTTTAAATTCTTTATTAAAAATGATTTGGGTTGCAGGGTTAAAAGAAATATAACAGTCATTATTAAAAAAGAGCTTCTTTTTATTGTTAATATCATCAATAATAGAAGCTATTGCCGAGACATCTATGGTTTGGGGATCGTAGCCGCATAAGCCTAAAATCACCGCAATGTCTGTGGCATGTCCTTTTCCTGTCAAGGATAAAGACCCGAAAAGATCAATAGTAATAGCATTGACAGATTGAAACACATTATCGTCTTTTAATTCGGCAATCCATCTGCGTCCGGCTCGCCAGGGGCCTAAAGTATGTGAGCTTGATGGGCCAACACCTATTTTCAGCATATCAAAAATACTGATACATTCCATAATTCGTAATTATTGAAACAATTTAAGCAGTAAATATAGTTTTTTGACAATTAATAAATTTCTTTTTTGAAGAATTGTTGGCGTTGTTTCGTTTTAATTTTTAATGTCAACTTTTATACAAGCTGAAGGGAATATGGTGACATCCTGTCAGAGAGATAGTAATGGCATAATCATTGACCTTACAGGGTTAAAATATTTCGAACATATAGTATAACAATTTAGTATAAAGATGAGTAAAATAATAGGAATAGACTTAGGGACAACCAACTCTTGTGTTTCTGTAATGGAAGGTAACGAGCCTGTAGTAATCCCTAATGCCGAAGGCAAAAGAACCACTCCTTCTGTAATTGCTTTTGTAGAAGGAGGAGAGATTAAGGTAGGTGACCCTGCAAAGCGTCAGGCAGTTACCAATCCGACTAAGACGATCTCTTCGATAAAGCGATTCATGGGTAATAAATATTCTGAATCTGCTAAAGAAGCCAAAAGAGCAGCTTATAAAGTTGTAAAAGGTGAAAACAACACTCCCCGAGTAGATATCGACGGACGCTTGTATACCCCACAGGAATTATCTGCAATGGTGCTTCAAAAAATGAAGAAAACAGCCGAGGATTATTTGGGGCATGATGTCACTAGTGCAGTGATCACAGTACCCGCATACTTTAACGATGCACAGCGGAAAGCTACCGAAGAAGCCGGGCAGATCGCAGGTCTTAAGGTAGAAAGGATTATCAACGAGCCTACTGCCGCTGCATTGGCCTATGGTCTTGATAAAAAAGGAACCGATCAAAAGATTGTGGTATTTGACTTTGGTGGTGGTACCCATGATGTATCGATTCTTGAATTAGGAGATGGCGTATTTGAAGTATTGGCTACCGATGGAGATACACATTTGGGAGGTGACGATGTTGATCAAAAAATCATCGACTGGCTGGCAGAAGAATTTAAAGCCGATGAGAATATGGATCTGCGAGAAGATCCGATGGCGTTACAACGTCTTAAGGAAGCTGCCGAAAAAGCAAAGATTGAGTTATCATCTTCTGCACAAACAGAGATTAATTTACCCTATGTTACAGCAACCTCCAGTGGGCCAAAACACTTGGTAAGAACGTTGAGCAAATCTAAGTTTGATCAATTGATTGATGATTTGGTAAAACGTACTATCGAACCTTGTCGTACAGCGCTTAAAGCTGCGGGGGTATCTACTAGTGATATTGATGAAATCATTTTGGTGGGTGGTTCGACACGTATTCCTGCAGTACAGGAAGCAGTAGAAAAGTTCTTTGGTAAATCTCCTAGTAAAGGGGTAAATCCCGATGAAGTTGTTGCGGTTGGAGCAGCTATTCAAGGAGGGGTATTAACCGGCGATGTGAAAGATGTATTGTTATTGGATGTAACACCACTTTCTTTGGGTATTGAAACTATGGGTAATGTAATGACAAAGCTTATCGATGCCAACACTACCATTCCTACCAAGAAATCACAAGTATTCTCTACGGCTGCAGATAATCAGCCATCGGTAGAAATTCATGTGTTGCAGGGAGAGCGCCCTATGGCAGCCGATAACAAAACAATCGGTCGTTTTCACTTAGACGGAATTCCACCAGCACAAAGAGGAGTGCCACAAATTGAGGTTACTTTTGATATAGATGCCAATGGGATCATCAAAGTATCTGCTACAGATAAAGCGACCAATAAGTCTCAAGATATTCGTATAGAAGCTTCTTCAGGATTGACAGAAGAAGAAATCGAAAAAATGAAGAAAGAGGCTGAAGCAAATGCTGAAGCAGATAAGGCGGCTAAGGAAACAGCAGATAAATTGAATGAAGCAGATGGAATGATCTTCCAGACAGAAAAACAACTGAAAGAATTTGGAGATAAATTATCTGATGATAAGAAGAAACCAATTGAAGATGCTTTAGAAGAGTTGAAGAAAGCATATGAATCTAAAGACCTGGCAGTAATCCAACCGGCACTTGATAAAATCAATGAAGTATGGAAAGTTGCTAGCGAAGAAATGTACAAAGCTCAGGCTGAAACACAACAAAACGGAGAGCCCAGCGCTGATACCGGAGGAGACCAATCTTCTGACGGCGGCTCTGAAGGAAGTGATGTAGAAGATGTAGACTTCGAAGAAGTGAAGTAATTTATGACTACGAACTATTTATAATATGCAGCTAGATATGGGTACCATTCCCATAGGCTTACCTCAAAAACCCGAACGAATTCGTTCGGGTTTTTTTATGGTTATTTTTAAGTACACCACTACATTTCTTACACTTGAAACTGCTTAAGAAAATATCATTGAGATTTGAAAAATCCGCAAATTTATAAATCTGCCGAAGTGTTAAAAAAATTGCACTATAGTTTGAACTACTTTTATACCAAAGTAAATAAATAATCAAATAATCAATTTCAAAATTTATAAATCAAGTTTAACTTAAAAAACACACTATGTTACAAAACATTTCAAATTTAAAAGGGATACAGGTATTAGAAAAAGAAAACAGCTTCAGAGTTATTACCGGAGGCACCGCAAAGGATGGGCGAGAATATTTTATTCTAAGAAGTTCTGATGATATAGATATTGTTGTGAAGGGGAAAGACGGCAAAGATTATTTTTAATGAAGTGGTTTAAACTTTTTTCAATTGGCTATAAACCTGTCTGCCTAGCGGCAAGCCAGGCAGGAATGATCTTTTGCACTCAATTTTTGTCTTTTTCTTACTCCGTAGCGCTGCTATGAAGTGCAAAAAAGTCTTCAATTGATTACAAAACCCCTATTTCCTGCCCGCCCGGCAGGTGGGTTCGCTTCAATTCTACCTGTCGGCAGACAGGCAAAAAAGTTTAAACCACTTCAATACTAAAGGAATTGATGTCAAAAATTTATAAATCAAATTTAACTTAAAAAACACATTATGTTACAAAACATCTTAAATTTAAAAGGGGTTCAACAACTGAATCGTAAAGAAAAAAAATCTATCAAAGCTGGAGATGAAATGTATGGGGCAGCTTACCGAAGATGCATAAGAACTTGTGGTGGCAGTTGTTCTGCTACCGGGAGATGCTTTGAAATGATAGATTGAGTGCAAAGATTATAGGACTTATTTTCTGAGTAGGGTGTTTAGCTTTTTAAACACCCTTTTTTATTCTGCAAACTTATTGACAGACATAGCTTCCTGATTTCTTCGTAATAAAAATCAAACACAGACTGTCTAATATGTCATAACTTTAAAAAAGATCGAGAAGAAAAGACTACTCTTTGATAAAGGTTTTGACAGTCTTTTGCCCATTTTTATGGATATGGCAATAGTATATCCCCGAACTTAATTGTGAAATATCATATGTGTGCGCTCTTTTCATATCAGAGTCGTGATAGGTAAACTGTTTCGTTCCTACCAAGAAACCATACATATCATAGATCAGTAATTTTTCTGTGGTTACTTCAGAGATTGATATTTTATTCTGAGCAGGGTTGGGAAACAATTGTATGGATTCCTGCCAGTGTCCGTTTTCAGAAAGCAATGTATACGAAATATTATTTAGTTCATTCAGCTCAGTTATGGTATTTGTAGGATCTATTTCATACAACAAGTAGTATTTGGTATCAGGTTTCAGAATAGCTTGTATGTGACGATATGCAATACTTATGTCCTGACTTTCCTGAGGTTCCAGGGAAATAACATCTCTGTTACTTAAAAAAATATCTTGTTTGTCTATAATTGTATCTGTAGAGATATAATGGTTTACCGTGGTTTGTCGTGAAATTTCTCTACCAACATTCGCAATAACACAAGCAGATTGTAATCCAACTGCATTTCCATTATCTACAGTTATCGCTGCACTGGAAGAAATTACCTTAAGATCAGGGAGCGGGTTTTTAATTGTTATTTCTTTATATATAGAATCATTAATTGGATGATGTGGTGGATCTAGTGAATCGTTCCAATAATATGCCGAAGTCATATCTAAAGAAAAAGAATCACTATTTGAATTGAATAGAAGATAATGTTTATCTGAAATAAACTCGTAATAATTAACAAAAGAAGAATCTCTTGAGGGTGGGGGCGGAACGATTATTATAGGGCCCTGGGCACCATTTATTGGCATTTCCCATGCTTTGGAAAACTGAGTAGTTAGGACATACTTAACCTCAAAATGGGGAGGATACATACCTTTTTTATTATAAATCCTAAACTTAAACCCTACGATTTCGTTGCGATAAAATTCATCGGGTATCGGTTTATGAGCTTGCATGGTATACGAATGCTCATCTAGTATATGAATCTCAATTTCTATCAGATAATCAAAATGAACACTTGATGGGTCTTGTGCTTCTATTGTTGAAGTTGCCAAAAGTATGAGAAGAAAAAATATCTTTTTTAACATGATATTTTTGTTTTTAAAGAATGGAAAATACATTTTTTGAACTCCAAAAGTACAAGGTATCAGCAGTAATGCGGTCATACTTGTCCTCAAATTTATAAATTTAAGGTTTTTTGAGGGTTTTTATAACGAAATCACAATACTCAAGTACTTTTAGAGTTGTCAATTTTATCCAGACGTTTTATGTAATAAGACGGGTTTAAATTTGTCCTGCCTTTAAACGCTTTTACAAACGTAGTACTGCTTTTATACCCTACTTCCTGGGCGATAGCCTCGATGGTATAGGAACGGTATTTTGGGTCATCATGCAATTTTAAAATTGCATGATGGATTCGCAATTCGTTCAAATATTGATTAAATGACTGTTTTTTATATTCGTTCAGTGTTTTAGAAAGATAGGTAGTATTGGTGTTGATCTTTTTGGCAGTTGTATACAAGTTACATTCCTGAGAAAGAAAAAAAGATGAATCCTGCAGATTCTTTAATTCTTCAAGAATGCTATTGGCTTTTTTGTCTTTAATACGTTCGTGCTTTACAATCTTGTGCTTAGTTTCCAATGACTTTTCTTTAATGCTTTGTGTAAGAAGCCGGAAACGTTTTTCATTCTCTTTTGACTTTATTTTAAATATGAAAAATACAAGTATTAATATAAACAATAAAGCAAAAGCAACAGTAACAGCTATTGTGGTGGTGAACTTGTTTTTATCATATCTGGTTTCCAATGATTTATTTTCTGTTTTGAGTTTTGAAATATCTCGATCGTAGAGCACATCTCTGGCTTTAAGTTGATCCTCACTTATCTTGCTAGAAGTTTTTCGATATTCATGATTAAGAGATGTAATTAAATTGCGATCGTCTAGTTTTTCTGCTATGTGTATGGCCAATTCATACATTTCATTTAGCCTGTCGGTTTCCTCGATAGTATTTTCTTTAATTACCGCAAAATTATTTAGTAATATATCCAGCGCCTCATTAGGTCTTTCTAACTTAAAAAGACAACGTGCACGATAAAAATCGGCTAATAAAATATTAGATAAGTTTGAAGAAGATATATTTTCGAGTATTTTTTTTCCTTCATTTAAATATCCTAAAGCTTTATGAAATTCTCTCTTTTCATAGAAAACATCACCGGTGTTGATGTGAAAATTTCCTTTAACATCCTGAAAGTTGTAGATGTCTGCCAGCTCTGTACCATCTTGATAAGTAAGTAAAGCTTCGTCTAATCGATTCAGTTCTTTTAAGCAAAGTCCTTTAGATAACATCACTCTGATATAGGTATGTTCAAATTGTTTTTTGGTATGGCTGTAGTCTTCTTTTTCTAGTTTTGAGATTACTTTTTCCAGTACTTCTAGGGCATCAGCATATCTCTTTAATTCTATTCGTACAAAGCCAATATTAGCTTCGCATATTAATTCTTTGTCCTTAAGCTTTTTTGCAATAGCTATTTTTTCAGCATTCAAATAGGATTTTAGAGATTCATCATAATTAGCCAACCTAAAATGAATCCCTCCTTTAAGAATATAATTATCAACCAATTTGAGAGAATCTGCTATCTTAACACCTGCAGCTATGGCCGCTTTTGTATACGCTAGCGCCTTTTTATATTGTGATTTATTATAATAGATATAGCTGAGATAGCTATTGGCAAATTGTTGAATATCGTAATCTTGCTGATCGATTCCTCGTTTTAAGAAATCGATACTATAGTGCAATGCCAAATCTCTATTGGTGTTATAGCTCTTATAGATCAACATTTTAGCTTCTTTTACCGGCATTTGAAATACTGAATCTTCCGGATCTAATTGCGAAGCTGTTACATGTTTATTTTGCCAGAAAACAATCACGCAAAACAGAACAATATGATGTAGAGGTACAAGCCGTAATTTTTGCATGATATAGAATTATAATTTCTAAGAAAATTGTCCCTTAAAAGTATTAAAATTATTAAAAATACCGAGGCTGGTTAAATAGTGTCTGGTCGGAAATACATCACTATTAAATTTGTTTCTTTTTGCGCTATTTTTATTTGTTTTTACCGCCTGATGCTAAGGCATCTGCGTCAAAAAAGAAAATTAAAATCCCATCAAAAATAATTCAAATTATAAAAACTGTCTATTTCCGACCAGACACTAAATACATAAAAAGATGACAACCATAATCATTGTAAAACTTTAAAGTTCTTTTCAAAATGTTTGCGTCTGTTTCCTTAAACCTTACCAAAAATGCTAAAAAGGGTTTAGCATAACGGAAGAGCAAAGTGAGCAAAATTGAGAAAAGCACTGTTGTTTTGTTCTTCCAGATGTTAAATTTTCGGTAATGTAGTACCCAACTGTAACAATATACAACATGTGTTGTCTATTATGCATAGAATTATCAAATTTACTCACATAAATTCATCATCATGAAAACACAAAAATACATCACTACCGGGCTATCCTGTATAGCCATGTTGCTTTTTACATTATCGGTTACTGCACAGAACAACATTAAAGGAAATGGCCATGTGGTAAAACAGGAAAGAACAGTATCTCCTTTTAATGAACTCATAGTAAAAGGGGTATACAATGTGTATCTGGCACAGGGAGATGAAGAGTTGGTAATTGTAGAAACCGATGAAAATCTGCAGGATATCATTACGGTTAAAAATAAAGGAGAAGCCCTTGTTTTAGGTTGGAAAAAAGGGATGAACATAAAGAAAAAAACCAAAATGAACGTTTATGTTACGATAAAAGACTTAACAAGATTAAAGATAAATGGTGTAGGTAATGTTAAAACTACGTCCAGGCTTTCTTTAGAAGAACTGGATCTAAACGTATCGGGAGTAGGAAATACATTTTTGGCATTAGAGTGTAAGAAATTAGGAGGTGAAATCGCTATGGTAGGAAATCTAACCCTGGAGGGAAAAGTTGAAGAAGTAACACTCGACAATAATGGAACAGGAGCATTAAAAGCCTTTGATTTGATCACCCAAAAATTAGCGATTAACAATTCTGGGATAGGAAAGGTAGAAGTGTACGCTCAGGAAGAGATCAGCATTATATCTTCAGGAATCGGAAGTGTGTTTTATAAAGGAGACGCCAAAACCACAAAATTAGATCATCGGGGTATGGGAAAAATAAAGAAAGTAGATTAAACCGTGATTTCACAATACATAATTTGACCTATATAACCCAACCTAACTTCCAGTTTTTTGATTGTTAAAACCCGATGGCTGTATCGTCACCTCGTTTGTCTGCACCGCCTTCAAGTGTGCCATCGGGTAATACAAGAATTCCATCCACTTTACCGATAATTCGGGATTGCCCTTCATCGATAGTATATCCTTTGGCCCGCAGATCGTTCAAAAGTTCACTGCCGAATGACCCAGGTTCAAAAACCACCACATCTGGTAACCACTGATGATGAAAGCGAGGCGCATTCACTGCATCCTGCATGGTCATTCCAAACTCTTTTACATTCAATATGGTTTGTAATACCGAGGTTATAATTGTGGCTCCTCCCGGAGTACCTACAGACATCCAGAATTTTCCATCTTTTTCTACCAGGGTGGGCGTCATAGAACTCAACATTCTTTTTTCGGGAGCAATCGCATTGGCTTTGGCACCTATTAATCCAAACATATTAGGAACACCAGGTTTGGCACTAAAATCATCCATTTCATTATTTAGAAACGTCCCAATCGCCGGGACATATAGTTTAGAACCATACGCACCATTAAGGGTAATCGTTACAGAAATAGCATTTCCAAACGGATCAACAATCGAGTAGTGGGTGGTTTCATCACTTTCATATCCTGTGATCACACCACAATTGATCTCAGCTGAAGGAGTGGCTTTGTCAAAACTAAAATCTAACATTCGGTCTGATAGATACTCCTCGCTTATTAAGGTATCTACCGGGATGTCTGTAAAATCGGGATCGCCCAAATAAAAACCGCGGTCTGCATACGCTCTTCGTTCTGCTTCTGTAATCACCTGTATGGTTTTAAGTTGATTATGGCCGTATTCAGAAAGCTCATGGGGTTCGATCATTTTCATGATTTGCGCAAGGCAGACTCCTCCGCTAGAGGGTGGAGACATAGAGATAATCGAAAGGCCCTTATACTCAAATCGCACCGGATCCCTCCATTTTGCTTCATATTTTGAAAGATCTTCCATAGTGATGATTCCACCTTTGGATTGTATATGCTCAACTAATTTCTTTCCGGTTTCACCGGTATAGAATTCTGCAGCACCATTTTTAATAATACGCTCCAGGGTTTTTGCGAGGTTTGGGTTTTTGATCGTATCAGCAACCTTATACTCTTTGGCAAAAAGAATAGTATCTTCATTAACTTCAACCATAAGTTCTCTGTAATTTTCGAAACTTCTTTTTTGTTTTTCGGTCACTACAAAACCACGATTGGCCAGTTCGACTACCGGAGTAAGGATTTCTTCTATAGGGAGAGAACCAAATTTTTTGTGCACGGCAAAAATCCCGGCTACTGTTCCTGGGACACCAATGGCCAGAGCACCCAACTGACTTTTCTCGGGGATAGGCTCTCCATTTTCATCCAGATACATGTCTTTGGTTGCCGCTAGTGGGGCTTTCTCCCGATAATCCAATGCTCCCGTTTCTCCATTTGCTTTGCGATACACCATAAAACCACCCCCACCCAGACTACCTGCAAAAGGAAAACTTACGGCCAATGCCATTTCGGTACCCACCATAGCATCAAAAGCATTTCCTCCTTTTTTCATGATTTCTGTCCCTATCCTTGAAGCTTCTTCCCTGGCCGATACCACCATGGCATTTTGGGTAATCACCCCACGAACAGGCTCGTAGATTTTAAGCTGTTTCTCTGGATTTGTTTTGCAGGAAATAATGAATAGCGCAAACAAGCAAAAATGTATTGTATATTTCATATATATTTAAAGTTTTTCGATTTCATTTTTAGTATATAACTCAAGTGCCGAGAAAAAGGAGCGAAACTCTGTATCAAAATCCAAATAATATTGTTCGAGTTCGATAACGGCCAGATTCATCTTAGACCGGTCTTTTGTTCTGTGATTCATTCGGGATAGTACGGTGCCGATTCCTGAAACAGATGCATAACTAAGCAGCCAATTATCCTGAACCATATATGGAAGGAAATTTTGAATTTGTTTTGGCAGTACTTCATGATATTCATGAAGCAGTTTGTAAAAGTCGGTGGTATAATCTTCCAGAGGAATATCTGAATATTCCTTCCAGTTTGCAGCTAAAAAATGATCATACAGTATATCTACGATTACAGTACTATAGTGTCTGTATTTTGGAAATAAACGAGATACACTTTTTTTTACAATATCGTGAGTATCTGTATACGAATCTATTTTGCGGTGCAGTGTGATACCTTGTTGAATGCGTCTGGGGTAGTTGAGAAATTTTTTGCCTTTCACCGAATCCGCAATAAAATTACCTATTTTAAGCTCCGGATCTTCACCGGAAAGATAAATATGAGCTAAGAAATTCATGCAGTTAAATTACTGATTTTTGAACTTATATCGTTCAATAAATGTTGTCTATGATTCAAATAATGTTGTCTGTACAAAAAAAAATATTTTCACATTTGGAACAATTATTTTTAAAACATGAACTCTTTCTGATTTTTATAATTCCTTGTAAAAGCATACTTTTTAGGTCGAATAAAAAAGTCACGATGAGTTCTGTTCAACAAAACGAGAATTTAAATCTACTATATTTTTTTCATAAAGTTTTATAAATGATGAAGTTTACACTATTTTTTAATTTCTGTTTATTCATATCCTTATCCTCTTGTAATATAGAGATGAGTAGTTCTGATTATACAGCACCAGGGACATTTACTACGGGGATTGAAGGGCCAGCTACAGATTATCTGGGAAATATTTATGCTGTAAATTATAAAAATGAAGGAACCATTGGTAAGGTTACTCCCGATGGAAAAATTTCACTTTTTCTGAAACTCCCAGAGGGCAGTGTTGGAAATGGGATACGATTTGGCAGCAGGGATAAAATGTTTATCGCCGATTATACCAATCATAACATTCTTCAGGTAGATATGAATACCAAAAAAGTTAGTGTTTTTGCTCATAACCCAGAGGCCAATCAACCCAATGATATTGCAATTGGTACTAAAGGTGTGATATATGCCAGTGATCCTGATTGGGCAAATAATACAGGTAATATATGGAAAATTACAAAAGAAAAAGGTTTTGAATTATTAGAAGGCCAAATGGGAACCACCAACGGCATAGAGGTAAGCCATGACAGAAAAAGATTGTTTGTAAATGAATCTGTACAAAGAAAATTATGGGTGTATGATATTCTTGAAAATGGTTTCGTGGCAAATAAAAAATTATTTTTTTCTTTTGAAGACCACGGTTTGGATGGAATGCGATGCGATGATAAAGGAAATTTATATGTGTGTCGCTATGGTAAAGGAACAATAGTGGTATTATCTCCTGAAGGTAAACAACTGAAAGAAATAAAACTACAGGGACAAAAACCAACAAATATCACTTTCAGTACAGATTTTGAGACGTTTTATATTACGATGGCAGATAGGGGATGCATTGAAGCCGTAAAAAATAATTTATAGAAGTCGTATGAATTCAGAAGACGATATTGAAGTGATTTAAACTGCTTAAGATAGATTAAATCCGAATGATGCAACAAGGTTTTCTTTTTAGAACTTTGTTCTACATTAAATTGTAGCAATTCTCTGTATCTTGTACATTTGCCAAAAATTGGAAATAATAAGCAAGATATATGACATTAATCAAATCAATTTCAGGAATCAGGGGCACCATAGGAGGAAGAGTAGGAGATAATCTTACACCGGTAGATACTGTAAAATTTGCCTCGGCTTATGGGAGTTGGCTAAAAAGCGAAAGCAATAAACAACATCCAACAGTAGTGGTAGGTCGTGATGCCCGAATTTCGGGAGCAATGATTCAGGAATTGGTAATGAATAGTTTGGTAGGGTTAGGGATCCATGTGATTGATCTGGGGCTTTCTACCACACCTACAGTAGAGATTGCAGTACCGATAGAAAAGGCAGATGGCGGGATAATTCTCACCGCTAGTCATAATCCAAAACAATGGAATGCACTGAAACTTCTTAACAATAAAGGAGAATTCTTAAATGCCGAAAATGGTAAAAAGATTCTGGATATTGCAGAAAATGATGCTTACACCTTTGCCGAAGTGGATGATCTGGGAAGTATTACTGTAAATGAAACCTATATTGATAAACATATAGAAGAAGTATTAAACCTGTCTTTGGTCAATGCCAAGATCGTAAAAGAGGCTGGTTTTAAAGTGGTAGTAGATGCGGTGAATTCTACCGGGGGTATTGCCATACCAAGATTACTTAAAAAAATGGGTGTAGAAGTGGTAGAACTATATTGTGAACCCAATGGTCATTTTCCGCATAACCCAGAACCGCTTAAAGAGCACCTCACAGATCTGTCGGCTTTGGTAGTAAAAGAAAAAGCAGATTTAGGGATTACTGTAGATCCAGATGTAGATCGTTTGGCTTTTATGAGTGAAGATGGCGAAATGTTTGGTGAAGAATATACGCTGGTAGCTTGTGCTGATTTTGTGTTGGGAAAAACCCCTGGTAATACGGTTTCCAATTTATCTTCGAGCAGAGCGCTAAGGGATGTAACCCAAAAACATAACGGCACTTATGAAGCGAGCGCTGTAGGAGAGGTGAATGTGGTGGCAACCATGAAAGCCAATAATGCAATCATAGGTGGCGAAGGCAATGGCGGGATTATTTATCCGGCATCACACTATGGTAGAGATTCTTTGGTTGGTGTAGCGTTATTTCTTACCCATCTGGCTGAAAAAAAATGCAGTGTAAGCGCTTTGAGAAATTCGTACCCGTCTTATTTTATGAGTAAAAATAAAATTCAATTGACTCCAGATTTGGATGTTGACAAGATTTTGGAAGGTTTTTATAAGAAACATGCTGCCGAAGAAGTATCTACCGTAGATGGGGTTAAAGTTGACTTTGCAGATAAGTGGGTACATTTGCGTAAAAGTAATACCGAGCCGATTATTCGTATTTATACCGAAGCGCCGAGTCAGGAAAAAGCAGATCGATTGGCAGAGGAAACCATCGATACTTTAAAGAAGATAGCAGGAATATAGAACTATTGACCTATTAAATGCTCTGTAAAGGTCACAATAGCCATGAGGTATTTTACAAAAGCCTTATATTACAGTGAGCCCGTAGGATGTATCAATCAACAATAGCGCCTTCAGGAATTGCAGTATCTTTATGTTTCCATCGTTTATGAGTCCATAGATAATATTCAGGTTTTTCCCGTATTTGATTTTCGAGTAACCGTAAGTATTTTTTTATAACATAAAACTTTTCTTCATTCTTACTATTTTCAGAGATAGGAATAAATTTCACTTCATAATGTCCTCGTTTTACTTTTTCAACCTGAAGATATAAAACAATAACATCGAGTCGTTGTGCCAAAAATTCACCTCCCAGGAATATAGGTACTTTAACTCCCATAAAATCGGTCCAATATTTTGCATTATAAATCTTTGGGGATTGATCAGAGATCATTCCATATGCACATACTGTACCTTCTTGTTTATCCTTAATAATCTGTCTGGCTACTTTGTGACTAGCAATAAGCCTGGAATTAAAACGACCTCGCATGCGATGTGCCAGGCGATCAAAATATTTATTTTTTATTTGCTTGTAGATTCCTACACATGGATTTATAGATACCAGGTCGATCCCGTTAGACCATTCAAAGCTGCCATAATGCCCCATTAATGCAATGATGCTTTTGTTCTGTTTTTCAAACTCATGGAATTCCTCGAGATTAACCACCTTATATCGTTTTATCAATTCTTCTCTCGAAATGGAAAGCGATTTTGTCATTTCCAAAAACATATCACACATGTGCTTATAGAAGGCTTTTCGAATCTTCTGTATTTCTTCTTTAGATTTTTCAGGAAATACCAAAACCAGGTTTTCGGTTACGGTCTTTCTTCTATACCGTATTATATAGTAGACCAGAATATAGGTGCAAGTTGAAAATGCATAAAATATTCGCCAGGGCAATTTAGAAATTCCCAAAAGTATTGGATAAGTCAGGCAGTATATGAATAGTTGCATGAATAGAGATGGTTAGAAACTCACAAAGGTAAACTTATTTAACAGATAGCACACAAATGAGTCTTTAATCTATTGTTGCGTCATCAGGAATTTGGGCATTGCGATGTTTCCATCGCTTATGCGACCAGAGATAGTATTCAGGTTTATTATGAATTTGTTTTTCAAGAAGACGCAGGTAACTTTTAACAATAGAGTAGTCCTCAGCGTTTTTTGAGTCTTCAGTAATAGAAACAAAAGTAGCTTCATAATGCCCTCTTTTTATTTTTTCGACCTGTAAATAATAGGTGTTCAATCCTAATCGTTTTGCTAATGCTTCGCCACCCAAAAATGTAGGAACTTTTATTCCCATAAAGTCTGTCCAATAAGTTGCATTATACATTTTTGGAGATTGATCAGAGACTAGTCCATACATGTAGAGCCCTTCTTTGATTTGGTCTTCTTTAATGACTCTCATAGCATCTTTACTGGTAACTACTCTAGAACCAAACCGGGCACGGATTCGATGTACCAATCTGTCGAAATATTTGTTTCCGATTTGTTTATAGATCCCGACTGCCTGAAAATTGGTTTGCAGATCAATTACATTAGACCATTCATAACTGGCATAATGTGCCATGAAAACCATAATGTTTTCACCTTTAGCTTCTAATTCATGTAATTTTTCAATATTTGTAACCTTGAAACGTTTCATCATTTCTTCATTAGAAATGGAGATAGATTTGATCATTTCTAAAAACATATCACACATATGTTGATAAAAATCCCTTCTTATTTTTTTGATCTCATCTAATTGTTTCTCTGGGAAAACTAATGTAAGATTTTCGGTTACTGTTTTTCTTCTGTACCTGATAATATGATATACCAAAATATAAACACAGGTTGAAAACAGATAAAACAAACGCCAGGGTAATTTTGAGATAACCCATAGCAGAGGATATACCAAACAATATATGAATAGTTGCATTAAATGAATCAAATTAAAGCCCACAAAGATAAAATTATTCGATTTTTTTTGTCATAAACTTATGCTAATAAGAACACTGGTAGCAAAATGATGATTTCGCAGGGAATAAAAAAAGTCAAGGAGAGTTCGTTAAAATATGTGTTATATTTGAAAAAAAATCATTTGTATGGGGAACATAAATATCGTTCTGATCGTAATTATTGGGGTTAATATTCTAATGTCATTAAAAGGATTTAATGACTTTTCTTTTTTTGAGAAGTACAAGTTTAACATTGGAGGAATTAGACGAGGAGAGCAGATACGGATGCTTACTTCCGGTTTTTTACATGTGGATTTGATGCACTTGTTTTTTAATATGTTTACGCTCTATTTTTTTGCTCCGGTAGTTCTTAGTTTTCTGGGTAATGTTAAGTTCTTAATCGTTTATTTTGGAAGTTTATTGGTAGGTAACTTGTTTTCGCTTTTTTTTCATAAAGATGAATATCATTATAGTGCGGTTGGGGCAAGTGGTGCGGTTTCAGGAGTAATATATGCCGGGATTTTGTTCAGACCGGATATGAGTTTGTATTTGATGTTTATCCCTATTCCCATCCCTGCCTATGTATTTGGTATTGGATATTTGTTATATTCTATTTTTGGTATGAAAAAAAGTATCGGAAATATAGGGCATGATGCTCATTTTGGAGGAGCTGTGGGAGGTTATGTGATTACGTTAATTTTGGCACCCTGGTTATTTCAGCAAAACCTGTTGATGATCGGTTTATTGGCAATACCTATTCTCATTCTTTTTGTGTTACAGAAATTAGGAAAACTGTAATAGCAGTTCTTATTTGAAATTAGTGTAAAGAAAATTGAAATATTTTTGTTCTAAAAGAAAAATAAAATTTATGGATCACCATGGCTATCATTCCATTTTGAAGTATGGGACAAAAAAACACAGTTTTATACAGTGATTTCATATGAGAAATAGTATAAAGTAGTTATCAGATAAAAGAGGCAGTCTGAAAAGTCTTGTTCTTCGTCTTTACGAGGCACGAAGCAATCTTTAGGTTATTGAAAACCAGTTAAAATTACTTCACTTCGTTCGTAATGACGTTTTAATTATGTTTTTCAGACAGCCTCTTTACGCTTTATAGTTTTGTGTTTGCTATAGTGATTTCTCGTCAAGCAGTTCAGAAATTTTACTTTCTAAAGCTGGCCCTCTAAGATTTTTAGCAATCACATTACCTTTTTCATCCAGGATAAACGTGGCAGGAATAGATCTTACTCCATATGTTCTTGCAATGGGTTCCTGCCAGAATTGTAAATGAGATACATGATTCCAATCCAGGTTATCATCTGCAATTGCTTTGGTCCATGATTCCTGTTTTTTATCCAGGGAAACACCAATGATATTTAATCCTTTGGCGTGATATTTATTATAAACCCTTACCACATTTGGGTTTTCAATCCTGCAAGGTTTACACCAGGAAGCCCAAAAATCAATAATAGTTACCTTACCCATAGATTCTTTAAGAGATAATAGCTTACCATCGGGTGTTGGAGCAGAAAAATCCTCGGCTTCACTACCAATGTCTATTCTTTTTTGCATAGAGACGGCAATTGCATTATTGATAAGTTGGTCCAGGTTTTTTCCAAGCCTGGTTGTTTTTAATGTATCATCAAGTGCAGCATACTTCTCCTGGGCTTCTTTTGCCGGTATCGTTTTAAGGTTTAACAGATCGGTAATGGCCATTATAGAGACTAAAGAGCTTGCATTTTTTTCGGCTAATTCTTTGCGATATTCATTTTCTTTTTCGTTTAATGCTTCTCTTTCAATACCTATTTTAAGTGCTTTATCGGCTTCATTTAATTTGGTTGCAATATGATATTCATTATTGAGTTTTACCTTTTCTTCTGCAAAAGTTTTAATAGTGCCGAGGTATTTAAAGAACAGTTGATTTTCAGGACCTCCTTCAATAATCGAAGATCGCAGACTATCTTTGTAGATGGTCATTTTGATTGGATTGTTTTCAGCCAAAAATAATACATTACCAGGAGTGTTCTTAAATGTCAAATAGTTAAAATCATTATTTTCGACAGGAGGTAAGCTTATTTGGAATTTACCTTGTTGTATGGTAGCAGAGTCTATAATTGTTGGTCTATTAGACTCACTAATAGCATTTACATATACTATCGATCCGTCTTCAAAACCGGTAATATCTGCGATTATAGAATATCCTTTTTCTTCTTTTTTACAAGCTACAAGTAGGAGAATTGTTGCCAGTAATGCAATTCTTTTCATAATATTTGGATTTATTGGAGGTAAAAATAAAGAATCCACCTTACAAACTCCAAAAATTAACTTTTTCATATCATTTAATTATTTAGATGACTTTTTTTAACCAGGAAAAAATAAGTCTTTTCGTGTAACAAAATCTTCGTTTTTATGTCTAACTTATTAGGGATGGCATGATATGTGTAGGGGTATACTGAAAGTTTTTTTAATTTCAAGTCTAATTTTTCAGGTACTATTCGTCATAGTGTTAAACCGATTAGCATACATAAAAAAAATTTAATTAATTGTTAATATCTAGAGATACAAGTTGGTTTGTATTATTTTTGTTAAATTAGGGTAAATAAACAGGTTATGAGGGTGTTAGAGCAGGATTTTCCTCTTGACATATGGATTAGTTTTTCGAAGTTTTTTGAACAATACAGGAATTTCAGGAAAAGTGACAATGAGCTTTTAAAGAATCGTGCAAAACATGTTCTTAAAATAGCAGAAACTTATCCAGAGCTGGAAGAAGGTATTAAAACTGAAGAAAGAGTACAGGAATTGTTGCCGCAAATCCATTTGGTACTTGAGGATTCTTTTGCACAAATTTTACAATCTAATGAAATAAAGATTGCAACCATACCATTTAATAATACTGTTGTACAATCTTCACAACGTTTTCAAGATATAATAAAAGCTGCAGGAAAAGATTTTGAACCACAGATCAAAAATTTGGACGAGGATCATTATTATATCATGGGATGTAGTATTATCCTAAATACCTATTACGGCTATAATATTGATTTTAGAAGACCATTCTTTTATGATATCCCCGATGCATCCGGGATTATGCGGCATTATAGAATTATGTATAATGGAGACTTTATTGATATCATTAAAACTGAAAAAGCTAAGGATATTACCGATGCCGATGTAGCAGAGTTATTAGATAATTTTGATAATGTTGAAATATGGAAAGAGAAGTTTCCTCCTCATAGCTGGCTCTTTAAAGGAATCGTTATTGCTAACATGTTTGATGTTACTACCGATGTGTCTTTATCAGATTTCAAGACCAATCTTCTTAAGTTTGATAAGAAGGAAGGTGATTTTGAAGGAAGTTTTCAACGGATATTTAGGATGATATTTAATCTTCCCGAGATTAAAATAGGTTTTGCTAACTTTAATGAAGAAGATGAAGTTTTTGAAAGAGTTCCTTTTAAAGACATAAGTAGTTATATTTTAAATGATAAATTCTCAGATAGTTGTAAGGCTGCCCTATGTAAGGGAACATATTACTATCTTTTTGATGAATCCACATATTTTGCTATTTCTGATGTGAAAAAATATCAGAAATCAACTCCAAAAGAGAAAATGTACAAAAACCTGTTGGCACAAGGTATTAATAGTGCAATTATAGCTCCTATTGTGAGTGAAGGCAAGATGCTGGGAGTACTTGAAATTGTTTCGCCAAATGTTCATGAATTGAATAGCATCAATGCGAATAAGCTACAAGATGTGATGCCATATCTGGTGGATTCTGTGCTGCGTTCTAAGGCTAAAACAGAGAATGAGCTGGAGCTCATTATTCAACAAGAATGTACTTCAATACACCCAAGTGTGCATTGGAAATTTAGACAAGAGGCCAAGCGGTTTATGCTTGCTATGGTTAATGAAAATCCGGTGTCATATAGAGAGGTTGTTTTTGAGAATGTGTATCCACTATATGGGCAGATCGATATTAAAGGATCTTCAGATGCCCGTAATCATGCAATACAAAAAGACCTGGTGCTTCAGCTTAATGGTATTGCAAAGGTAATTGATAAGGTTATTGAATCAGATCCTTTACCAATTTATGAACAGTTAAAATATAGAACCGGGCGCTATATTAACTCGATTAAAGAACAATTACAAGTAGATAGCGAACAGAAGATCATCAATTTCATTAAAAAAGAAATCTCACCGCTTTTTAAACATCTTAAGAAAAAAAATGATGATTTGGCGGTTCTTATAAAAGAGTATAATCAATTGCTTGATAAAGGCATCAAAACAGTGTATAAACATCGCAAAGGGTATGATGAGTCAGTAATGTTAATCAACAAAAAGATGGCCGCATTATTAGATCAAAAACAGGATGAGGCACAGGGTATGTATCCTCATTATTTTGAACGTTTCAAATCTGATGGTGTTGAGCATAATATGTACATTGGCGAATCGATTACCAAGCAGGATAGTTTTAATAAGGTCTATCTGTATAATTTAAGATTGTGGCAGTTACAGGTAATGTGCGAGATGGAAAATGCATATTATCAGATGAAAAATGATTTGCCTGTAGCACTAGATGTTGCATCTATGGTTTTGGTATTTAATACCTCACTATCTGTTAGGTTTAGAATGGATGAAAAGCGTTTTGATGTAGATGGTACTTATAATGCAAGGTATGAGGTGGTGAAAAAGCGGGTAGATAAATCCAAGATCAAGGGCACTGATCAGCGTGTTACCGAAAAAGGGAAGTTGGTAATCGTCTATTCTCAACGTTCTGATGAAAGAGAATATATCAAATATATCAACTTTTTGCAGTCTAAGAATTACCTCGAGGAGGAAATTGAAATTGTGGACATAGAAGATCTTCAGGGAGTAACGGGACTAAAAGCATTGCGAGTTAATATTTTGTATCATAAAAATGAGGAAGATAAAGAAGAGTATTACACCTACGAAGATTTAATGAAGGAACTTAATAATTAGTGTCTGGTCAAGCCAAAACCTACACATAATCCAATGTATCTTTTGCCTAAGCCTGCCACAAAATCCACAATTGTCATATACATCATTTCAGCTTTGACTTCAGTATTAGCATTCCTATTGTAGTGTATTAAATGCTATTATAAAAGAAATTACAGACGATACAATTCCTATTATAAAAACAGTATAAGTAATACGTAGTATCTTATACTTTTTATGTAGCACTTTACCCAAAAAGTAAAGATCTTTTATCATAGTATCATAGATATAATCTTTGTCATCCATAAGCTCTCCCATGGCCCATTTAAATTCATCCAGGGGCATTTTATGAAAATTACCAAAGAACAATAGGTTTACTTTTTTCTCTTCGATCTCTTTACGGGTAAATTCCCCACTTGTCACATTTGGCCTGGTAGCCAATACCGATAATATGATAGATGCAATGCTAAATATTAAAAAAATTAAAGTAGGATATATTAGATATTGATTAGAAGGATTATCCAGTTTAGGAATCAAGTTTGATAATGCCAGAGATATGATAATAGCATTTACCGACAACAAAATGTTGGCTTTTGTATCAGCAATATCACTTAGTTTCAGATGATTTCTCAAAGTAACCCTGAACAAAGTTTGTATTCCTTTTTCCGGGCTTTCTTCTCTCATTAGTTTTTTTAGTTTTTCCTTCTCCTTTTTCTTTTCCTTTTTTAGTTTCGTTTGCTCTTCCAGCATTTTAGAGAGGTTTTCTTCTTTTTTCTGTTTCCAGTGATCTTTGGCATAATCGGTATAATAACGATGTTTATTTTGAAACAAATCTATATTGGCCTTTAACCATTCGGCGGTGTCTAAATCATAAACATTGTTAAGCTTAAACTCACATCTTAATAGCTCACTGGTTTCTTCATAATAATCCTTAGCAAAATGCGAAGCATCGGCGTCTCTTATAATTTCTTCCATAAGATCAACGGGTTCGTGCTCCATTTTGGTAGCCATGATAAGCTTAGAAACCCTATCGATAACTTTTTGAGAAACATTTTGTTGTGACAATATATCTTTTGCGATCCCTACACTATGTTCCTCATGGTTTTCAGCACTCTTAGAATATCCGGTATCGTGCAAAAGCGCAGTAAGTAATAAAACTTCTTTATCTTCATCAGAGACATTAGTATTATCTATTATTTCTTTTGTACTTTTAAATACTCTTTTGGTATGATCATAATTATGATAGATACACGAATTCGGAAGATTTTTTTCAAAAAGCTCCGAAACGAAATATTCTGTTTTTTCTAGTAGAGAAGACATATTTGTAATTTTTCAATAACCAAAATAATTAAAAAAAAGAGATTGTACTCACAACAATGAATAAATATAATAAGATTCTAATTATTTATGTTGCTTTGCTGTTTAGTTCCTGTGCAACATATTCCCCTCAATATAAAGTCGAAAATTTTACAGAAACATTACCCGATAGCCAGGTAGAAAAAACATTTTACCTTATTGGTGATGCGGGCTATGCCAAAATGAACAGAAGTACAGAGGGATTAGCTGCATTTAAGAAAGTGCTGGATACCGCTGATACTAAGGATGATTATTTGATTTTTTTGGGAGATAACATTTATCAGAAAGGAATGCCTGAAAAAGATACTCCCGAAAGAGCCCTGGGAGAGCATAGAATCAATGCTCAGATTGATGCAGCAAAAGATTTTGAAGGTAGAACGATTTTTATTCCGGGTAATCATGATTGGTATAATAATGGGGTAGAAGGGTTAAAAAGACAGGAGAAATATGTAAATAAAAAACTAGACGATAAAAATGCTTTTTTACCTGCAAAAGGATGTCCTATTAAAAGCGTTGAGATTAATGATCAGGTGCATTTGTTAATTTTGGACACACAATGGTATCTGGCCAATTGGGACAAGAATCCAACAATAAATGATAATTGTGAGATCAAAACCCGAGAGAAATTCTTTCTCGAAATAGAAGGAGAGTTAAAAAAACATAGTAATAAGACTCTTATTGTTGCGATGCATCACCCGATGTTTACCAACGGACCTCATGGCGGGAAATACAGTTTTGACAAACATATTTTTCCTTCAAAAAAGAAGATACCGTTGCCTGTTTTGGGATCGTTGGCCACTCAAATTCGTTCTCAGGGGGGCGTTTCGTCTCAGGACCTGTCTAATACTCATTATAATAAATTAATGAGAAGGTTGTCTACTATGGCAAGAGGTATTGATAAAATAGTTTTTGTGTCTGGCCATGAGCATTCTCTGCAGTATATTGATGATAAAGGTTTAAAACAAATTGTATCTGGTTCAGGATCTAAAGTATCGGCTGCTTCGTTAGGAAAAGATGGATTATTCTCATACCCGGGTCAGGGGTTTGCGATTTTGGATGTATATAAAGACGGTTCTTCAAATGTACGCTTTTACGGAAACGAAAACGGAAATCCAAAACTAGTGTATCAAACCGAAGTACATCAAGAAGAAAAAGCGTATGATTTTAGTGGTGTTTCTAACGCATTTGATAAAGAAGTTTTCACATCGATTTATACCAAAGATGAAGTCAGGAAATCAAAGTTTCATGAATGGATGTGGGGAGATCATTATCGATATGTATATGGAACAAATATCAAGGTTCCGGTGGCCACATTAGACACTTTAATGGGTGGTTTCAGGATAGAAAGGCAGGGAGGAGGGCAGGTCACCAGGTCGTTACGCCTTATTGATAAGCTAGGAAAGCGCTATAGTTTAAGGGCAATGCGAAAAAGCGTTACGCAGTTTTTACAAAAAGGAGCGTTTAAGTATACGTCACTTGAAGATGGTTTTGATGATACTTTTACAGAAGAATTGCTGTATGATTTCTATACATCTAGTTATCCTTATGCTTTTTTAGCAGTTGGTACGTTGGCCGATGCTATTGGGGTATATCATGCAAATCCAAAATTATACTATATACCCAAACATGCTGCACTAGGAAAGTACAATGAAAATTTTGGAGATGAGATCTACTTTTTGGAAGAACGCCCGGGAAAAGAGCACTACGACGAAGTATCTTTTGGAAAACCAGATGATATCGAGAGTACAGATGATCTGTTAAGCAAACTTAGAAAAGATGAAAAGTACCGAATAGATGAAGAAAGTTATATACGCACAAGGCTTTTTGATATGCTGTTGGGTGATTGGGATCGTCATCCCGATCAATGGAGATGGGCTCGCTTTGATACAGAAGAAGATAAGGTCTATCGACCAATTCCCAGAGATAGAGACCAGGTGTTCTCTAATTATGATGGGGCAGTTTTAGATATTGTAAAATTTGTGGTTCCCTTAGCACGCAAGTTTCACGTATATGATGATGAACTCAAAAAGGTAAGGTGGATCAATCAATCCGGATTGCGATTGGATAGAGCTTTGCTTCAGAGTTTTGATAAAGATATCTGGATAGCACAGGCAAAGTATATCAAAGAAAATCTTTCAGATCAGGACATCGAGAATGCATTCGATAAGCTCCCCCGGGAACTTCAGGACAAAACCATTGAAAAAATCAAAAAAGATCTTAAAATCAGAAGAGACCATATTGAGGATGTTGCCGTTCGGTATTACAAATACCTGTCAAAACACAGTGTAGTAAGAGGAACAGATAAAGATGACTTTTTTGAGATTATCAGAGAAGATAATAAAACCGTGATCAACGTTTCCAGAATCAAGGGAAATAAAGTGAAAGCCCCATATTTTAAAAAGGATTTTAATACTAAAGAAACCAAAGAAATATGGATTTATGGATTGGATGATGACGATCAGTTTGTGGTAAAGGGAAAAGGAAGCAACCCGATCAGAATACGTATTGTAGGAGGGCAAAATAATGATGTATATACCATAGAGAATGGAAGAAAAGTTAAAGTATATGATCATAAGTCAAAACCGAATACTGTAAAACAGAAAGGTGGTGCAAAGTTTATATCGAGTAATATCTATAATTATAATGTGTATGATTATAATAAGTATATAGAAAAAACGAATACCATTGCCCCATTTATTGGTTTTAACCCCGATGATGGGCTCAATATAAATATTACAGATACATATACGATTAAAGGCTTTAAAAATGATCCATATCATAGTAAACACAAATTTGGAGCAGCCTATTACTTTGCAACAGAAGGATATGATGTGTCATATGCCGGAGAGTTTGTAAATACACTGGGTAATTTGAATTTTTTGGTGGATGGTGTTTATACAAGTGAGAATTTTGCTCAAAATTTCTTTGGGTTAGGTAATGATACTCCAAATCCCGATGATGAGTTGGGATTAAATTATAATAGAGTAAAGACCGGGATATGGTCATTTGGTATCGGAATATCTAAAAGAGGCCTTTATGGGGGAGAGTTTTCTATCAAAGCAGCCTATCAGGGAATTGAAGTTCAGGATACGCAAGAGAGGTTCATCACCTCTGGTTTAGACTTTGTGACAGCAGATCCTGATTTCTTTGAGCGTAAGTTTTTTACCAATCTGGATATACAATATACTTTTGAAAGCTATGATAATCCTATAAATCCTACCCGCGGAATGCTATTTAGTGTTCAAACAGGAACCACGACAAATCTAGACGATACCGATAGAACATATGGATATGTAAACCCCAGGCTTGGTTTTTATAATGCCCTTACCAGAAACCGAAAATTAGTACTCAAAACCGATATCATGGCTGAGATTAATATTGGAGATGATTTCGAATTTTATCAGGGGGCAAATTTAGGAGGAAATAAAGGATTGAGAGGCTACCGGAACGAACGGTTTACCGGTGAAAGTGCCTTGGCATTTACCGGGGATCTGCGATATAGTTTTAATAAGTTTAAGACGGGCCTTTTACCATTACAATTAGGGGTTTTTGGAGGCTACGATATTGGTAGGGTGTGGCTGGATGGTGAAGATTCAGACAAATGGCACGACTCGATAGGTGGTGGTATATGGATGAATGCAGTCGATACTATTGCTGGCCAGCTGGGATTGTTTAGTAGCGATGACGGATTGCGATTTACCTTTGGTTTTGGACTGGATTTTTAAAACGATATTCTGAATGAGTTTATAAGTTCACTCTGTAAGTGTATACTCATACAAACCTGCTTTTTGATGTCCCATTTTTTCATCAGTGATAAAAAGTATTGAATCATTTTTAAAGCAGATACCTTCTTTTTGCGAATAGTGATGCAGTTTTATTTTTTGAATAGTTCCTTCAAACAGATCGTCTCCTTTAAAATTAGTGAGTAAAAAGACCTTGTTATGTGTAAGGAGCGCAATTTTATTTCTTGATCTATTTATGGCTGCGGCAGTAATAAGACAATCAGAATGATCTTTACAAGTTTTATACGACCCGATGAATTGAGCAATATGTTTTCCGGGTATTGCAGGAACTTTATAAAGTTTTGTAGTTTCTTTGGATATAGAACCCCTGTTTTTAGTAAATAAATAAAAGTTTCCGTTGAAATAAATAAAGGCTTCAACATCAAAATTAAATTTCTTTTTTTTAGGTGGAAATTTCTTTTGATCTTCAAAGGAAAACTCAATTTTTGATACGATATTGTGACCCGACAGTACTTCAGAAACTTTATAGATTACCAAATCTCTTCGATTATTAGCATTATTGCCAAAATCACCAATATAAATATTGTCTTCCTGATCATATGCAAGATCTTCCCAATCTATATTTTTAGTTCCATGAATTTTAATTTTCTGTAAAACTTCCCCTTTTTGATTTAAGCAAAATAGCGTATTATCATTTCCAGAATCATTTATTGCATATAACCTATTGTTAGACAGTAAAGTGAGACCAGATATTTCGTGTAATTCATTCGGTAGTGAATTCACCTTAACTAACGAATGTTCTGTATCCTTTTGACAACTCACAGATATTGTTGTCAAAAGGATCAGACCAAATAGTATTGACATTTTAGTTTCTTTGATTCCAGGCATTGAGCATCCAACTTGTTTTTTCCAATTCACCGATATAAGTACCTGTGATATCCAAAGTACCATCATCTTTAGCACTTTCGGCTGCATTAGTAACAACTTTAAGTTGATTTAAAAGTGCTTTATGATCTTCCAGAATGGCAGTGACCATTTCATGATCAATAAGACTGGTGTTAGATTCTTTAATATTAGAAGTATCCAGATATGTGCTAAAATTGCTTATTGGTTTTCCTTTCAGTGTCAGTATTCTTTCTGCAATTTCATCAATTTTCAGCTTTGCTTCCTCATACAATTCTTCAAATTTAAGATGAAGCTCAAAAAAGTGAGGCCCGGTAATGTTCCAATGAAAATTTCTTAGCTTTTGATAGTACAGGTGATAATCTGCTAATAATACATTTAAAGCTTCTATTGTTTTTTTATGTAAATCATCCATAGTTTTTATTTATCAATTTTAAAATTTCAATACAAAATTACTATAATAAAACAATGTGTTTTGAAGTTACAATAGTTAGTTATAATAGCAATATTAACCAAATCGATTTGTGATTTCTTTAAGAATAAAAGTATAGTATGCTTTATCGTGTGGTACAAACTCATTTGCCTTTTCGGGGTTTTGCAAAAAACTTTTTAATGTATCAATAGGAATTAAAACAGTATCAGAAACTTCTTCTTTCTGAAGAGTAAGTGTTGTAGTAGAGACTTTTAACCGGGACAGAAATATATGATGAAATTCATTGTCAAAAAGATCAGGTTTAGGTACTTTTTCGGCTAGATATATTCCGATGAATTCTAAATCTTTTTTAGTAACAGATACACCTATCTCTTCTTTAATTTCACGAAGAGCAGCATTTTCAGGAATTTCTCCCGCGCCAATATGCCCGGCGACAGAAACATCCCATAAACCCGGAAAAGTATCCTTGTCATCTGCCCGCTTTTGAAACAGTATTTCTCTTTCTTTGGTATAAAACCAAATATGAACACTTGCATGATAGAGCCCTAGTCGATGTGCTTCAGATTTTAGTTGTATTTCTCCCGTGGGTCTCCCTGCATTATCCAATATGTCTATAAGTTCATCTGCCATTACTTAAAAATAAAAAATCCTGCTCGAAGAGCAGGATGTATATTGTAAGTGATTTACTTTTCAAAATAGCTATAGCTGTCACCAGATTTAATATTCAAAAGACTCTCGTAGATCAATTGTATCACATTTTCAACATCATCTCTGTGTACCATTTCTACAGTAGTGTGCATATATCGCAACGGTAATGAAATTAAGGCCGAAGCTACCCCTCCATTACTATATGCAAAAGCATCGGTATCTGTACCTGTCATTCTGCTGGATGCCATACGCTGAAAAGGTATTTTTTTACTTTCGGCAGTTTCAATAAGTAATTCTCTTAGCTTGTTTTGAACTGCAGGCGCATAGGAAATTACAGGCCCATCACCAATCTTGGTTTCTCCCTGGGTTTTCTTTTCGATCATTGGGGTAGTGGTATCATGACACACATCGGTTACAATGGCAACGTTGGGTTTAATGGTTTGTGTAATCATCTCTGCTCCCCTTAAACCAATTTCTTCCTGTACAGAATTGGTGATATATAAACCAAATGGTAGTTTCTTTTTGTTTTCTTTTAATAAACGAGCGACTTCTGCAATCATAAACCCTCCCATACGGTTATCGAGAGCACGGCATACAAATTTGTTTTTATTCAGAATAAAAAATTCATCGGGGTACGTGATAACACATCCTACATGAACTCCAAGTTTTAAAACCTCTTCTTTGGTATTACAGCCTACATCAATGCAGATATTCTCGAGAGTTGGTGGTTGCTCTTTTGTTGCTTTTCTGGTATGAATTGCAGGCCAGCCAAAAACCCCGTGTACAATCCCTTTTTTGGTGTGAATATTTACGCGTTTTGACGTAGCAATCTGATGATCACTACCCCCATTTCTAATCACATAAATAAGACCGTTATCAGTAATGTAGTTTACATACCAGGAAATCTCATCGGCATGGCCTTCAATAACAACTTTGTATTTGGCTTTTGGATTAATGACTCCAACCGCGGTTCCATATGTATCGGTAATAAAATCATCTACATAAGGTTTCAGATAATTCATCCAGATTTTTTGCCCTTCCCATTCATATCCTGTTGGAGCTGGATTGTTTAAGTATGTTGAAAGAAAAGTCAGCGACTTTTTATTTAAAATGCTTTTTTTTGCCATCGTATTATTTCATTTTATTGCGAAAATAGTAATATTCACATTCATTTTACAGTTTACAATTCGTTAATTACTAATTTTGGAACAATTTTAGAAGTTCTCATATCCTACTATGTTTAAACATTTGCCTTACATATTATCATTGATGCTTACGTCTTTGGCCTTTGCTCAAAAAGGAGAGCCGAAAATAGACACTACTAAAATAGACACTACAGGGTATGTACAGTATTATATTATTGAAGGAGATACAATTCCTCATGAAGCCATAAATCTTGATGAAGTCGTTATTCTGGGAAGACTAAAATTTAAAGATAAACTCGCCAGAAGAAAATATTTGATCCTAAGGCGCAAGACAAGAAAAGTGTACCCTTATGCAAAATTGGCTGCAGATCGGCTAACTGCGCTTAACGAAAGATTGGAAAATATCGAATCCAAGAGAAAACGAAAGCGTTATGTTAAATTGCTGCAAAAGTATATGGAGGAAGAGTTTACAGCAGAACTCAAGAAAATGACACGTACCGAAGGCCAGATATTGGTAAAATTAATTCATCGGCAAACAGGCAAGACGATGTTTGATTTGGTAAAAGAATACCGAAGTGGATGGAGGGCTTTTTGGTATAATAATACAGCGAAGCTTTTTAGTATTTCCTTGAAAGAAAAGTATGACCCAATATATGTAGAAGAAGACTATTGGATAGAAGATATATTGCAACGTAGTTTCCAGTCCAATATTCTCGAGGAACAAAAGACCGCTTTGGATTTTAGTTTTTATGACTTAAGAAATAAATGGTCTGATACCGCCAAAACTACTTCTGTAAAGAATTGATTTTTTGGTGTTTCCCCGATTGAGGTCGGGCTAAAGGCCGACAAGGCAGGTTTGTTATATTTTTTGTCAAACAAAAGAGATTTTAAAATTTGTAGCTTTTTTGATACAGAAAATATAGACAAAAGGATGCCACTATCATCCCTAATACTACAGCAGTATAAGTTCATTGAATAAAAACCGCAAAAAATGACCTCCTGTTTTGAATAATTTTCTTATCTTCGCTTTCTATCTTTTTTAAAATCAGGAGTTTTCTTATTTCCTGAAGATTTTCTTAAAAAAAGGTGTTGCGTTTAATTATTATTGGTGTATGTTTGCACGCTCAAAATCGGGGTTTGATTTTGATTGTTCATTGAAGGCTTATTTTATAGCGAAAACTTTTTCAAAAATACTTGATTAAATTTTTGGAGGTTTGCCTAAGGGTTGTATATTTGCACCCGC
>CANMDW010000012.1 GCA_947496705.1 uncultured Aquimarina sp.
GATATTATTGGCAAAACTAAGGGTAATGTTATATTGTTTTACATTGTCGGCATTGACATTGGTTGCATATCCAAACTTGATTTCATGTCCGGCATCCATGGCCCAATCTGTTCCCGGAGCGGCTTGTTTCAACACGCGATTGAGAGGAGAGGCCTCTAACTGCTGCTGTGAATACGGATTTGGGGTGTTCTCATATGTAGGTACGTTATAGTATTCCAAAGTTTTATTAAGGGCATCTATACGATAACTTCCAATGTCTCCTTGTCCTGTAGCATAGGGCAGAAATTCTTTTTCTACTCTTCCGTAGGCATCATATTCGATATGGGTGACAATGTCATTTTTTTGTGGGGATTGGTCTATTCCTATTTGTTGTATGGGCCTGCCCAGGCCATCAAAGTATGTGATTTGTTGTATGACACTATCATCTTCTGTAAAGAAAGCTGCACCGGTTGTTTTTCCTTCTTGATAGGTGCGTGTATAGATATAATTCTGATCCAGTGGGTTACTGGGAGGTGAACAATCGTTGACAGGTGAACTTATATCAGGACATTGATCATTGCTATTCTGTACATAACCAGAGGGTTGGGTACAGCTTGGGGCACTGGGATTGTTTGGATCTCCTAGTCCATCGGTATCGGCATCTGCATACCATATTGTATCCGGGTTAATGCTGGTATTAGCATCATTACAATCACCTACAGGCAAAACCGTTTGGGTATACCCTGTACCTGGATTGGTACAACTGGTGGTAGTTGAAACCGCATAGCCATCTGCGTCTGCATCCAGATACCAGGTAAAAATGGGGTTGATCACCGCACGAATGGCCTTTCTACTGGCAGTACAACAAACTGTTCCAGAACAACTATAACTTTCTGCATAATAGGTGGTGGTAGTATTGATAGTAGGGGTAGTAAAGTTGTTTCCTGTAGCCAGTAATGTATCTGTAGCATCGTACCATCTGATGGTATGGCCATTGGCTCCTGGAGTAGCAGAAAGAGTTACCGTTCCCGGACCACAACGACTTACATCTGCACCTGATGCTATGCCCGGGATAGTATTGATCACTGCCCGGATAGCTTTTCTGCTTGAAGTACTGGTACCACACCCTGTATTGGTATTATAACTTTCTGCATAATAGGTAGTGGTTTCAAAATGAGAAGGTGTTGTAAAGCTATTGTCTGTACCTACCAATGCTCCTCCCGAGGTATACCAACGGATGCCATTAGCACTACTTCCGGGAGTTGCAGTAAGGGTAACAGGTCCAGGACCACAACGGTTTACATCGCTACCTATTGCCTCACCTGGCACTCCATTTACCACATAATCGATCCTGGTAGCAGAACTCCAGCAATCTGTAAAGTTATTTTTGGCCCTGAGGTAATAGGTACCGGGACTATTAAAAGTGATAGTGGGCAATGCAGTGTTATAGTTCTCTTCGGTACCTGTAGCAGTACTCTGCCATAACCATGAAACGTCATTGGGGGGAACACCCTTGGTAAGGATAGTACTACCACAGTTATAGGTGATATCGGGATAGCTTGGTGGTGAGGGCTGCGCCTTGACGGTATAATTTATATGACGCGCATTCCCCCAGCAACCAGTAGTATTGTTTCTTCCCCTAAGATAGTGTATAGTTCCACTATACTTTGTTACAGAAATACCAGAATTTGAAGTGCTTGTTCCCAAGACATTGCTCTGCCAGAACCAGGTAACACCACTGGGTGGATTACTACGGGTAAGAACGGTATTCCCGCAACTTCTGGTTACTGTAGGAGCAGCGGGAGTGCCCGGTCTGGCATTAATAGTATAATTTATGGTTCTGGCAGCACTCCAACATCCTGTGCTACTTTTTCTGGCTCTTAAATAATATACCGTACCACTATATAAAGTTATACTCCTGATATCACTTCCTATAGGAATATCTGTTCCTGTCGGGGAGCTCTGCCACCACCATTCAACCCCACTTGGAGGTGTTCCCATAGTAAGAGTTGTACTGCTACAATTATTGGTGATGGTGGGAAGTGGGGGGACATCAGGGGACACAATTTCATCGACAATACCATTACAATTATTATCCGCACCATCACAACGCTCTGGTGTAGAAGGGTTTACATTGGGATTGCCATCGTTACAATCACGATTATCCCGCACATAACCATCCGGACCGGTCGTATTTGAAACTATCGAGTTATTGGGATCCCCATATCCATCCCCGTCGCTATCACGATACCAAGTTATGGGAGTGTTCGACTGCCATATCGAAAACACAGCATGATAATCACTAAGATTAAACCTAATTGTAGTACTTCTACTATTTCCTCCTGAATTTGGCTGACATACTACCTGGATGGTATTGAGGGCTATATGTGTAACCGTAAGCCATGAAGGTACGTCGTTAAAGGTTATCTGATTGCAGTTAGTAGAACTTTCATAGGTAATTATTGAATTTAAAGTCCCTCCACCATTACCAAAATAAAATGCTATTGGGCTAATATTAGTGGGCCTACATTGTGCATGTGTTGTGTATGTTGTAAAAACAGCAATAAATAGTATATATATAGGAATTAATTTGATATAAGTTCTCATGGCTTGGTTAGTTTTTATAGTGATACTTATAATCAGTCAACAGTATGTTGTCCTGATCCCGAACTTCTTTCAATCGGTTAAAGTTGTCATATTTATAATAGGTGGTATACCCTTTGGGATCGGTCATACTGGTCATGCCAATCAATGGGTCGTAAGTATAGGTAGTGACCATGGCGTTGGATAAATTTTCACGCAGGCTGTTTATGGCGAGTAGATTGGTTTCATTTAAAGCCTTTACTGCAGCAGTACCGGAAAGTCCCAAAGCGATTGCAATCTCAGCATAGGTGGCGTTCTCTATCTTTGCTACAGGATATTCCTTGTAATACCCCCAGATATAAGATATTACAATACCGTTTGCTTTAGAGACCTCAACCGGGTTTGCTTTAGCATCATAATTTTTATAGGTAATGCGGTCTTGTAAAACTGTAGTACCTTTGGATGTTTGTACAAATTCAGGTAATGTGAGATTGATATCTGTCCATGCTTTATAATTTGTCCTTTGTGCCGTTTTATGACCGTCAATTATGGTTTCCACCTGTATGGTTTCGGTAAGACGATGTGCATTATTTTTATTAAGCTGCTGTATCGCATTGAACTCATTGGCTGTTAGGGATTCTGATCCTGATAAAGAGTTTACACCTATGATATCATCAGGATAATAGGTTTTGGTAGTTACGATTTTTCCGTCGCTGGTAGTGGTCTTTGTTTTGGTAGGTTGCAGATGGATGTTGTTTTCGTAGAAATATTCGGTTGTAGTAACTACAGGATTCCCTACATTTATGTCAAAATCTGTTGTTGTGGTAGCGTTCAATTTTATCCATGATGTTTCCACATCATAAAAAGCATAATGAAAGTAATATGATTGTTCCTGATCAATATATCCGGTGCAAACATCTGGAGGAGCTTGAACCCGATTTCTCTTTTTTAGTATCGATAATCCTTTTACTGTATGTGAAGGAATTTCGGGGCTTATAAATGAATAGTCATATGTGATTTTTTGAAGTGTATCTCCATACCTATTAAAGATAATTTGTTTTTTTAACTTATTGGCAATATCGCTGATATCATCTTGAGGTGCAAATGGAGGTTCTGATGGGGTGTTATCGGGGTTTTCTAAGGCATCCGGGACATAATATTGATACTCTATAGACCCATTATTCTGGTCATTTGCATCTATTTTTTCTTCAATAACTTTAGAATAAATAACATGGCTTCCCTGTGAGGCTCCTAATACAGCCATGCTACTGGATGAAATGGTATGAATTTGATACTCTCCTATACTTGTTGCTGCCCAACAACCCAACGGGACATTATAATAACCAGCATTATACATTTCCTGATCATAATATGAATAATGAATGGGAAACGTAATTAGTTTACCTTGCTCATAGGTGTATTTTTTTTGATCGATAATGGCTCCGTCTGTATCTTTATTTACTATTTTTTGTATGCGTAATCCTCCTGCGGTGATTTCTGTATTTTTTAAATCGGTATCAGAATTTTGCAAATATGAGAATTTAGCATAGGTCACAAATCTTTTCTCCAACTCTTCCGGTAAGGCAACATAGCAAGGTTCCAGGACACAAGGCATATCGGTTAGTATAAACTTATAATCTCCGGGAGATAATTCTATAGATGTATCAAAACTTTCATCTTCTAAAGAAGGATATGATGGCCACCACGACCTTATTTCTATCCATGCCCCATTTTCATATTTTTGTAAATACACTGCAGGCCTATTGGTATTGTATTCTTCTCTAAAATTTGAAAAATCAATGTCAAATAGTATATTTTGATTCTCTTGTGTTTCTATAGAAAAAAGTTCTTCTTTATATACTCCTTGTGTAGAGGTGAGACTTATATCTTTTTTATTATTTAAAAGAAAAGGACTATACGGATCATAAAACTTGGGAGTAAACGCTTTGTGTGCTTCAAAAAAGAATTCTGTACTGCCCTTGGTAGGATAAGTGATTTTTTTTAATACTCCTCTTTTCATAGTTACCTCATTAGGCAATCGATCCGCCTGGTACTGTCCATATGGGTTGTTTACAGCAGAAATAGTTGGAATTAAATTGGTATTACCAGCTGCATTGTAAAACCCCCAAAAATCCTGGTCATACTTGGCTCCATTAGGAATTTTAGATTGATATTCAAAAGTGTAAGATTTGTACTCTTGAGTGGCCTTATCATATTCTTTAATTTCATCTAGGTATAACTTTCCTACGTAATCGTAATTAAACACATAACTCTTTATAAGTTGATCAGCATCGTTAAATATTTCTATTTTACTTAGCTCTATTTCGTTCTCAATATCAGTTCTGTTTGCAGTAGTAGTAAATTCAATTCTTCCATTGGAAAAAAGAATCCTTTTTAAAACGCGATTCCCATACACCGTAGTTTTAGCTGATGATGGCGATTCAAACTCTGGGTTCACCGGAAGAATATTTAAACCGTTAAATTCTGGCAACGTAAATATAGGTTGTACAAAATACCATTCCAGGGATTGGTTTTTTGGTTTGTCGACCATGGAAGTATTATCCTCATATTCAAAATATATGTTTGTATTTGTTTTTGGATTAAATATTTTTGTTAAATACCATGCAGACGTAAAACTAGGTTGGCTTCCCGTAGCTGTTATTTCTTTACCAAGCCCGGAGATCGTATTGTTATTGGTACCAAAATAGTATTGTATACCTGTTTGGTTGGTGATCACCCATGTATCAATTTCTCCGCCTAAAAAAATGGGTTCAACTTTACTATTTGAATAGGGCTTGGAAACAATATTGTTGTCTTCATCAAAATACAATTTACCAGAGGATCCCATGAAATTATAATAAAACAAATCGGGTTCTCTATCCTTAACCCCTACACCATCTGGTGATGCCTGTGGGCCAAAGTATTGGATTATATTAGTAGTTTGAGTTATATCGTTAATAGCTGCTTCTGTTGGCAAATTATTATTCCTTAATCCATTTGGGGAATCATCTGGCATACCTCTCACTGATCTTGTAATAACTCCTCCAGCATTTAGCGACCATCCTAAACCTACCCATGAAGCATTATCCTCGACCCGTACTCCTGAAGCATGGTAATTTAATGATATAGGTACATTTATACCTGAACTATTAATTTCATAAAGAGGTATCCCAATAGAAGGTAACCCAACATTATAACTAACGGGGATTTCACCATATTTTCCTAAAGAAGATGCTGTGGGAGAAGGAGGGACTATATTGGTTAAATCTTGAGAAAATTCCTGTGAGAAAACGTTAATCACGCTCATTACTCCAAATAAAAAAAGAACTTTTTTCATCTTATTATGTTTTTGAACTGTTTGACTTTGACTCTTAATTTTTGTTTATAATTTCTTATTGTTATGATTGTTTTTCCTAAGCAATGGTGAAAAGATTAAATTCTTCTTTTCTTTTTGATAGTATTGAGATCAAATATGAGTTATAGAATGAAATCTTATTACAATAATAAACCCTATTAGTTTCATTTTTTGAAACTCTGAGCGCGTCATTGTTAAAGTTTAGTTAAATAATGAAGTCCGAAGTCCGAAGACCGAAGCATGACCAACAAAGAGCATAATTTCCCCCCTCGAGGCCTGCCTGCCGGCTTATCTACCATAGGTAGGCTAGGCAGGGGGATTAAGGGGGGTGTTTAAAATGAGGAGTCGGAAGACGGTTGTCAGAAGTCGGAAGACCGAAGTCGAGGGTCGGAAGTCAAAGAATTGAACACCGGACACCGGACACCGGACATCCAGCAGAAAAAAGGATAAGGAGTCCGAAGCCCGAAGTCAGAAGTCGACATTCCCGACTTGTTGTTTAACGAATACGAAGAGTTAACATGGCAACATAGTTTTTTGAGTGAAAAGAAATATTTTCCCGTTTTTTCCGTTAGAAAACACACTAAATAACCCCATATCATGAAAAATTCAGCTTTCCGCATACTACTCTCGGCAGCCATATTGGCCATAGTAACTTCCTGTTCTTCAGATGACAGCAACGAGAACACAAACAATCCCGATAATCCCGATAATCCTGGTCTGGAGCTGTCTGCAGCAGAAAACATACAGATTTTTCCCGCCAATCATCCTTTGAATATGGATATCTCTAATAGTCTTGTGGATCCTAATTCAGATTTGATTTTAGAAAAAATAGGACTTACCGAACACCTCTTTACCGATTTTGGTAGTGGTCTTTACCAGGGGTCGCTTATTGGTATCCCCTATGTAGTGGTAAACGGCAAACAACCGTTGGTTCCTGTAACATTCAGAGCAAATGATTATGATGGTAACTATGGAAACGAGAGTGATCAGGGTCCATTTCCCATCCCGTTAAATGCTCCCGTTGAAGGCAATGGAGAAGGGGATAGCCATATTATCTCTGTAGATGTAGAAAACGGGATGTTATATGAACTCTATAATACCGATCAGGCAGGAGATGGTTTTGCGGCTTCTTCGGCTGCAGTATTTAACTTAAATACCGTCGCATTCAGGCCCGATGGCTGGACCTCGGCCGATGCAGCCGGGCTGCCCATATTTCCTTTATTGGTGCGGTATCCCGAAATTGAAAAAGGAGAGATCGATCACCCGATTCGATTTACGATCGCCCGCAATAACATATATGAAGGCTATGTGCATCCTGCCCGCCACCTGGTTTCGGGTAATACAAGTGATGATTTATTACCATTTGGTGGCCGGTTACGACTTAAAGCCGGATATGATATCAGCGGTTTTTCTCAAACCAACCAGATCATCCTCAACGCCATGAAAAAATATGGCTTGATCCTGGCCGATGTAGGATCAAATATGTTTATCACCGGGGCACCCAATGATAACTGGGATAACGACGACCTAAGGAACCTTCAGCAGGTAACTCTCGATAACTTCGAAGTGATCGAACTGGGAGAGATCACTTTGGATAATTAGTGTCTGGTCGGAAATAGACACTAATCAGCCAAAGCCCGATAAAATTGTTAAGATTTAAAATCCTCTTCCTTTAATGTTTTGGTATGGGTATCCTCTTCTTTTGTGTCAACAAGTTCGATCTTGTTTTCCTGATCAAAGTATCCTTCTTTTTTCTGAAATAAAATAGGCACGGGTATCATAGCCGCTATAATAATCAATAGGATGAGGGCAAATCGCCTGCATGTTTTTTTTAATCTTTTCATTGAATATATAAGGATAGTATCACCATACACTGGTGATGACCATTAAAAATGTTTGAAAATTGCCGGAAAGAGCAAATAGGATATGGTTATCCTACCGGGAAATAAAAAGAATCTTCTTCTTCAGTATAGGTCACAGGCCGAATTGAATATGTGTGCAACCTGTCTAAGGATGAAACCGAAATAGCGTAGTTTTTAATCTTCGTTAAAGTAAATTTGGTATGTTGTATTGCTATGAATGCTAAAGAATTCTTTTTGCCAGATGGAAAACCTTGATCCTCTTTTGAAACATTTTTGTAAGAAGCGGTTTTTTCGGGGTGTTTTTCGGCAACAACTACTAGTGCTGTAGTAGTGTTTTTTACCTCTGAAGCGATATAACCAGCATATCCTCCCGAACTGCATAAGACAGCAATTGCAAAAAACCATTGCAAAATGCGAAGAGTATAATAGGTAGCTGTATAATTTTTCATAGATATACAAAAATACAATTTTTAAAACCAAAGAATGCAAACCTGCTCGTTAGACAGGCCCGAAGGGGAAACTTACACCCTCCCAAATGACATTGCCCTTTGGGAGGGGTCGAGGTGTGATAACATACGATTGTAACATATATTTTAGCTAGAACCGAAATTTGTCGTACACTCATGCCATGTTCTGGTATGTGCTTTTGACAAAAAAGCTTACTTTTGTATCTTCTACTCTTAGGATTGATACATTATGATTGATAAGTTAAATATTGTAAAGCAACGATTTGATGAAGTGAGTGATTTGATCATTCAGCCCGATATTATTACCGATCAAAAAAAATACATACAGCTCAACAAAGAATATAAAGATCTCAAAGCCATTATGGATGAGCGGGATCGCTATATTGAATTGACTGATAACCTGAAAGAAGCCGAGGAACTAATCGCCGATGGTAGTGATGCAGAAATGGTAGAGATGGCCAAAATGCAATTGGAAGAAGCCAGGGAAGAATTACCGGGTCTCGAAGAGAAAATTCGATTTATGCTGGTGCCCAAAGATCCTGAGGATGCGAAGAACTGTGTGGTGGAGATCCGCGCAGGAACAGGGGGTGACGAGGCCAGTATTTTTGCAGGAGATTTATTCAGGATGTATACCAAATACTGCGAAAGCAAGGGTTGGAGTACCAGTGTGGTGGATCTTAATGAAGGTACCAGTGGTGGTTATAAGGAGATTATTTTTGAAGTAAATGGAGAAGATGTATATGGTACTTTGAAGTTTGAAGCCGGGGTACACCGTGTGCAACGTGTTCCTCAAACCGAAACTCAGGGTCGCGTGCATACCAGTGCTGCAACGGTGATGGTGCTTCCCGAAGCTGAAGAATTTGATATCGAACTCGATATGCAGGAGGTGCGTATCGAACGCACTACCTCTACAGGTCCGGGAGGACAGTCGGTAAATACCACCTATTCTGCGATTAAGCTGCACCATGAGCCTACAGGAATGATTGTGAGCTGCCAGGATCAGAAATCTTCACATAAAAACCTGGAGAAAGCACTAAAAGTATTACGCTCCCGCTTGTATGAAATGGAACTGGCCAAAAAACAAGCTGCAGATTCTGAAAAACGTAAGAGTATGGTGTCTTCCGGGGATCGTTCTGCAAAGATCAGAACCTATAACTATCCGCAGGGCCGTGTAACCGATCATCGTATCGGACTTACATTGTATGACCTGGGTAATATTATAGATGGAGATATCCAAAGAATCATCGATGAACTGCAACTGGTGGCAAACACAGAAAAACTAAAAGAATCAAACGAGGTGTTTTAAACACTTTGTATATGTGACTTTGGAAGCGATAAAATAATGTAACATCTTATGTCTTATGAAATAAGGTATACTACAAAATTACAAACATACCCGCCATAAAGAAAGCGTTGCAGAATGGGATTTAACTATTTTTATGAAAACCTAACTCGTGTTTGGAACGGCTTTTGATGTATAAAAGCTATAAACCATATATATCCCTATTATGATAACCATACTTCTATACCTGGCATTGATTCTTACAACCTTAACGACGATTTTTATTACGACAATTGATATTTATATTCCTCAATTCGGTAAAGGGGGAGAAGGTATCGGTCAAACCATAAAAAAGCCTTTGCCTCATCAGGTGTTCTAAAACCAGTAATACAGAAAACACCGGCAATACAGAGATTGTTTTTTCCCGTAACAAGCGGTATTTTACTCAAGAAGAAACTTTGGTTTACTCAAGAGTAAATCATTTTTGCTTTTGAGTAAACTTCTATGTACTCAAGAGTACAATATGTTGCTTACTCCCTGGCAAAGTTGTAAATCTACCCTGTTACGGCAGCTACGGTACCCACATCTTTTTTAGTGAGTAATTCTAAAGCATCCTAGTAAAAACCATATTATAAGACCCCAAAGGTCTCGGAGACCTTTGGGGTCTGGACTTTTCAATATTTTAATTCTTATGTTTAGTTTAAAAACGCAGCTTTCGGATGCTAGTGAATGTTAATTAATTGTGTAAGAGCAGAGGTTCAATTATATTGGTACTAAATACACTTACGGTTCTTAACTATTTCAGAATAAAAGGGTCTCTGTTGTTTATGAATGCTATACTTTTCTGTTCGGAATATTTTCTATTTCAAGTATTCTGGCCAGGGTGATTACTTTATTTGGAGTATTTAATACTTTTTTTAAATCATCGAGTTCAAGATTGTTCGAATTGGCTTTAAATATAAAGGTTCGATAACTTAATTTTGCGACTTCTCGATTAAATGCATCGTTATACTGGTTTTTTAATTCAAGAGTGAGTTGCTCAATTCTCGTTTTAATCCTTTCAATAGTCTTTTCAACTTTTTCAATCCAATTTTTTAGGTTATTCAGGAAAACCGTAACCTCTTCTTCCTCTTTATAGCTTAACTTTTCGATGTGTTTATACACCTGTTCTATTTTCATTTCTTCCCAGTCTTTTGCCTCCAAAACGGGTATTTGCCATTTGGCCTGCTGCTCTTTCCAGTAATCTTTTTCTACCTTGATTTGATGAATTATGAATCCGGGGAGTTCAATGGCAGTAAGCATTCCTTTGTGGCAGGCTCCGGTATCGATTCCGTAGGTATTGTTTTTTATTTTCGGTTTTTCTCCTACCACATGATGGCCATAAATTATAGGCTTTTTTCCGGTATAAAAATCAGACCAATAGGCATTCTCGTCATATTTGTTTTCTAAGTATCGAGTTCCTGAGGTGGTTCCGGCAAGAACCTCTTCTTTTTGTTCGTGCAATTTTTTATCGTGTTCAAAGAATGCGTGCACTATAATTGCATCTGGGGTTTCATAAGCATATTGGAGGGTTTTAAGCCAGCTCAAAAACGCATCATATTCATCGGCAAACTGGATTTTTACTATTTCCTGAGCATAACTTAAGATGCCATTTTGATGCTTTCTCTCGTGGTTGCCCATTAAGACTACTGCATTTTTTCTGTTCCTGAAGAAATGGTAAAGTTCCAAAGACTTATTTCCTCTATCTACAATATCACCGAGAGATAAGATCAAATCTTCATCGGTAACTCCGATTTGCTCAATTAGTGCTATGAATTCATCATAGCATCCGTGAATATCTCCTATTACAAATGTTCTTGCCATTGTTTGGTTGTAGATAATGATTTGTACATCATAGCAGTAAGAAAGGATACCTGCCGATAGCAATACATTGCAGCTGTTGGTCCTTGTAATTTTTAGGTAGCTACTTTTTTCCTGGATCGAATCACAAAATAGATGCCCGCCAGTACAAAAGGAACACTCAACCACTGCCCGGTAGAGAAGATACCCAGGGATTCTTCAAACCCACCCTGGCTTTTCTTTACAAATTCTACCAGGAACCTTACTGTCCATAATAAAATAAGGAATACACCAAAAATAAAGCCCCTGTTATTTCGTTTATCGGTTTTCCAATAGATCAGCCATAAAATGGCAGCGACAAATATATACCCGAATGCCTCATACAATTGTGCCGGATGACGATAGGGAATAGTGTCTAGTATATTTACAAACTTGGGATTATCGACTATAGCAGCATAAGCATCATTTATATTTTTGATACCGGTTTCTCTTACAGCTTCAGATTTACTAATGCTGTCTCTCACAAATTTTACTCCAAAAACAGAGTCTCCCGATTCATTACCAATAATTTCTGAATTAAAGAAATTACCCAGGCGCACGAATATACTTCCAAAAGCTACAGGAATCACCACCCGGTCCAATACCCAGAGGATATGTTTCTGCACTACATTTTTTGCATAATAATACATGGCAACAATAATCCCGATAGCAGCACCGTGACTTGCCAATCCCTGGAAACCTATAAATTCGAACTCTGGTTTAAACCTGAAAGGCAAAATGATTTCTAAAAGATTGTTCTTATAATACCCCCAGTCATAAAAGAAAACATGACCAAGGCGTGCACCTATCAAGGTAGCAATTACTGCATAAATGAAGATTGAATCCAGCTTTTCCATAGAGATGTTTTCGCGGATATATATTCTTTTCATCAGGTACCACCCCAATGAGAATGCAACAACAAACATTAAACTATAAAAACGGATCACAAAAAAGCCAAGATCAATGCCTTCAACAGGATTCCAGATAATTTTTGAGAATATCATGTGTGCGTTTTATTTTTCAGAGGATAAATATAGGTATTTATACTAGAAACAAGACAATGAGAAGCTAGAACCGGACAAGATTTTTAAATTTAACCCACGCTATATATTTTTGGAATATGGTTTTTGGAATTTGATATCCCGAAAGCTTGTTGCAGGGCAGCTCATTGATTTAGTAAAAAATACTCGATTATTTTTTAAGTTCAATATACTTATTTTCATTTAGTAACTCATCAACTCATCAACTCATCAACTCATCAACTCATCAACTCATCAACTCATCAACTCATCAACTCATCAACTCATCGTCTGCCTCCGGAACGGGATCATAACCACTACCTCCCCAGGGGTGGCAACTGAAAATACGTTTTATAGAAAGGGCACCACCCCTAAAAAGCCCGTGTTTTTGCAATGCTTCAATAGTATAATATGAGCAGGTAGGTTGATAACGACAGGTAGCCGGTGTCAAGGGGGAAATCAAATTTTGATATAACTTTACCAATATCACAAAGGGAAATATCAAAATTCGTTTTATAGTAGCTCTAAAAGACAACATAAAATCAGTTCAATGAAAAGGTTGTGCCTTCCCGGCCATCTTTCAGCTGTATACCAATCTCCAGCAATTCATCTCGAATCTTATCGCTGGTAGCAAAGTCTTTGTTGGCCCTGGCTTCTGCCCTAAGGGCGATCAATAATTTAACGGTGCCCGAAAGCTTATCGCTCACATCAGAAGAGGCTTCGTTGATATCTACCAGCCCCAGTACATCAAATACAAAGTCGTGTAGCGTTTGGCGTAATATTTCAAGATCTGTTTTAGAAATCGAAGCTTTTTGTTCTTTAACTGTATTTATAAATTTAACGGCATCAAATAATTTTGCAATCAGGATGGGCGTATTAAAATCATCGTTCATTGCTTCATAACATTCTGTTTTCCAATCTTCTACATTAAACCCTTCAGTCGTTGTACCGGCAGTAAGCCCAGAAACAGTATGTATGGCATCCATTAATCGATAAAATCCTTTTTCTGAAGCTTCTAATGCGTCATTAGAAAAGTCCAGAATACTTCTGTAATGCGCCTGCATCATAAAAAAACGAACGATAGTAGCATCAAAAGGTTTACCCAGGAAGCTGTTATTGCCTGAGAATAATTCTTCGGGAGAAATAGTATTTCCTGTAGATTTAGACATCTTTTTGCCATTAAGGGTTAACATATTGGCATGCATCCAGTAATTTACCGGTGTTTGTCCGCAGGCGGCTTCTCCCTGTGCGATTTCACATTCGTGATGTGGAAATTTCAGGTCCATCCCGCCTCCGTGAATGTCAAACTGCTCGCCAAGATATTTGGTGCTCATCACAGTACATTCCAGATGCCACCCTGGGAAACCGTCACTCCATGGAGATGGCCAGCGCATGATATGCTGTGGTTCGGCTTTTTTCCATAATGCAAAATCCTGGGGATTTTTTTTATCGCTTTGCGCAGATAACTCCCGGGTATTGGCAATCATATCCTCAAGGTTACGCCCGCTCAATTTTCCATAGTGATGGGTCTCGTTGAATTTTTGTACATCAAAATATACAGAACCATTTGATTCATAGGCAAAACCATTATCGATAATCGTTTTTATAATCTCGATCTGTTCTACAATATGCCCTGTGGCTGTAGGTTCGATACTGGGAGAAATCGCATTGAATTTTGACATCACCTGATGAAAATCCAGGGTATATCGCTGTACAATTTCCATAGGTTCTAATTGCTCCAGCCGTGCTTTTTTTGCAACTTTATCCTCACCTTCTTCGGCATCATTCTCCAAATGCCCGGCATCGGTGATGTTCCTCACATAGCGTACCTTGTATCCCAGATGTTTTAAGTATCTGAATATCATGTCAAAAGAGATAAATGTACGACAGTTTCCCAGGTGTACGTTGCTATACACAGTAGGGCCACATACATACATGCCTATATTTCCCTCGGTAATAGGTTTGAATGTTTCTTTTTGCCCTGAAATAGAATTGTAAATTTTTAATCCCTGAGTGTTGTACAACGGAGTTGCTGCCATAATGAAAAAGTAATGCTTATGATATGTATGTCGAAAATAAAATTAAAAGGTAGTGTCCAGTTTGATATAATCCAAAAATTCCCTTCTTACAGATTCTTCTTTGAATTTGCCTCCAAATTCACTGGTCACTGTACTGCTTTCTATATCCCGAATTCCCCTCGAATTTACACATAAGTGTTTTGCATCGATGACGCAGGCTACATCTTTTGTACCCAGTACTACCTGAAGATCCTGAACGATTTGCATGGTCATGCGTTCCTGCACCTGTGGTCGTTTGGCATAATAATCTACAATGCGGTTCATTTTGGATAATCCAACTACAGTGCCATTAGAAATATATGCTACATGCGCTCTACCCACTATGGGCAATAAATGGTGTTCGCAAGTAGAATATACAGTAATATTTTTCTCTACCAGCATCTCACCATATTTATAATGGTTTTTGAATGTAGACGCATCTGGTTTTCTTTGAGGATGAAGCCCTGCAAAAATTTCATTTACATACATTTTTGCAACACGCTGGGGAGTTCCCTTAAGACTATCATCGGTAAGATCAAGTCCTAAGGTCTCCATAATATGTTGTACATCTTCTTTAATCAAAGCAATTTTTTCTTTATCGCTTAGTTTAAAGGCATCTTTTCTAAGAGGAGTAGTAGCGCTGGTAGCTACATGATTATCACCTAGCGCTTCAATAATTTCAAGGGCCTTGTCAATTTTCACACTTCAAAATTTTATAATTCATTAAAATTTTGATACCAAAGCAAGGTCAATTTTCTTAAAATCGCTTTTTAACCAACCCCTGCTTTACTATCGCTTACACATACATCAAAAAGGTATTAAACAGTACCCTCTGTGATATGGGTTGCAAAGATACGATTTTGTTATTTTACTTGGTAAAAGCTATGTTAAACAATTATAGATAATTGGTTTCTAAAAGAAGTTCTGTATATTTAATTCCCGAATTTAACCTTGTTTATGCATTTTGGACTTTGTTATGAAGCTAAAAAATATAGCAGAGTGCCGGTTTTGAATTGGTTTCAGGATGGAATATATATGCTAATGTATACATTAGGTTTACCCTCGATACACGAAAAATGTAGTTTTTAACGTTATATTAAAATGGCAAAAATAATACCTCAAATCTCATTACTAATAATTAGTTGTTTACTTTGTACCTCTGTTCTTTTTGGTCAGGATGAAGATCTTGCCTGTAGAACGGCAAATCCGTTTTGTTCTGATGCTTCGCGGGAGCTGACTTTTCCAAATATTACAGGTGAGGATATAGATTTTCAGGGATTGGGTTGCCTCAATAGCACCCGTAACTCTTCCTGGTATTTTATTCGTATAGATGAGCCGGGAGAGTTGATTTTTGATATACAGCAATGGGTAGATGGTAATACCAATAGCAATTTGGATAGGGGAGAACGGCAATTGGATGTAGATTTTATTGCCTGGGGGCCGTTTACCACTTCTTTTATCGACTGTGATGATCTGGCTATGGGATGTGATAATGATGCCGACGATACTCCACGACCAGAAGAATGTGTTAATAATGTTGATGATCCTGATTATTATATCCAAAATCAGGATAACACCAATATTGTCGATTGTAGTTTTGCAAGGACTCCCGAGGATAATATTTTTACAGAAACATTTACGATTCCAAATGCTCAATCAGGAGAATACTACTTTATACTTATCACCAACTTTTCTGATGAAGCTGGTGTTATTCAACTTCAGCAAACCAACCTTGATGAACCCAATGCAGGAACTACAGATTGTAGTATTCTGGAACCGGGAGTAGGGCCAGATGTAGCTACTTGTGGCGAATTTCCGGTTACGATAGAAGGGCGTTTTCCCGGGGCAGTAACCTATCAATGGGCCAGGGCCGACATAGGAACGACAAATTTTGTGCCTCTGGGGGTAACAGTGCCGTTTTTGGATGTAAATACAGAAGGAGTATATCAATTAAGTGGTTTTGATACTTCTGGAAATCAAGTGCCTGATTCTCCCGATGACCTGGTGGTTCTGGATGTGTCTGATGCGGTAGTTTCTGTTGGCTATAGTATTGCAGAAGAATCCTTTGCAGGAAGTTATACTATTACCGCAGAAGTCGTTGCCACTCCCGAGATTGAAGCAGCAGGCTTTACTGATTTTGAATACAGACTGGATAGAGATCCTCTGGGAAATGGTTTTGTAGAATATAGACCTTTTCAGTCTTCGCCGGTGTTTGAAAATGTACCTCCCGGAGATTATTTTGTTACAGCCAGATATGCAAACTGTCCGGCTAGTGAGGAAAGATCAGATATTATTATGATTTTAGGATATCCAAAATATTTTACTCCCAATGGTGATGGTTTTCATGATACCTGGAACCTTATAAATATTGAAGGTCAGCCTACTGCGCAGATTTATATATTTGATAGATACGGCAAATTACTGAAACAACTACGACCTGGCGGTGCGGGTTGGGATGGTACGTATAATGGAAGAAATATGCCTTCTTCAGATTATTGGTTTAGAGTAGAATTCAATGAGCCCAGAGATCCTAATATGAGAAGAAGGGTTTTTGCAGGAAACTTTTCGTTGCTGCGATAAATAGATGAACTCAGGATGAGTTCTGTCTAAAAGTTCATCGCTGCCGTAAATGTTAGGTGGTCCCGATAGTCATCTACAAAAGCAAAATTACTAAAACCTGATCCCGGATAAAATTCTTCTATACGCTGTTGCTCTGAATAATCATAGGCAACATCAAATTTAAATTTTCCAAAATTATAGCCCGCTCCAACAGAAAATCCTGTTTTGTCGCCAAGAAACAGCTCATTTTTATACGGACTTTCTTCAAAACTATATCCTGCTCTATAGCTCCAGTTGCCGTTTCTCCATTCGGTGCCAATTCTGATGGTGGAAGATCCCTGTAATCTGCTATCTATTTCTCTGTTTATATCTGAAAAATTTTCACCTTCGTCAGAACTAAGTTCGGTGGTGGTATAGTCTTTATATGAATAATCAATGCTAATCAAACCATATTGCTCAAAAAGGATGGCAATACTTCCTGTAACTCTTGCAGGAGTGCGCAGTTGATATTCGGGAAAAATATTGACTACATCCGGATCAACGATTGCTACTCCATCAAGATCACTAAACGTTTCAAGCCGCTGTGTGGTTTCTTCTTCAATAAAATACCAGGTTGGGGTTTCAAAAGAAGCTCCCAGGCGAATCATTTTCGATATTTTGGCAATTCCTCCTATTTGTGCAGAAAACCCTGTGCCGATAGTAGATAGTCTGTTGGTAAATAGTACTTCATTTATAGTGCTTCCCGAATTGTTATTTCCTTCAAAAAACTCGGTGATCCTGTCATAATTAATAAAATGCGAATTAAGGTTAAAACCAATATAATAATCCTGATTTATTTGTGCGCCTCCATTAAGTGTGAACTTACCATTGATACCAGTGCTTTCATAAATATATTCCTGATCAAAAACACCAGAATTAATATTAGAAAAATAAGAGGTATTATCGGGGTTGTCTGGATCTGTGGCTTCAATTACAAAAGCATTATATCCTAAGAACGCTTGCTGCACTGCATATCCTTCTGTTTCTCCCAAAAAGGAATACAAACCGTCTACACTTTCTCCTGTTCTTAAAGCAATTACATTGAGAGGAATTCCTTGAGCTTCAGAAAGAAAAAAACGATCTATAGAATTCGAACTGCGTCCCGATACAAATAATTCATTGGCATTATCAGATGTTTGATCATAGGTAAGACCCAATGATAATCTATTAATTCCTGAGGAATCACTATTATAATTATCATAAACAAACACAGCACCCAATTGGTTAAAATTGAGATTGGTAGCACTAGTATTGCTAAATCTGTTAAAGTATTCAGCATCATTTTCTATCCTGCTGCTGGAAATAGTCATCGACCCATGCGAGTTTAGAAAGATGGCAGATCCGGCAGGGTTGATTTGTAAAGCAGATAGATCACCTCCCAACGCACCAAAAGCCCCACTCATTGCTCTATAACGGGCAGTACCCAGAATATCTTGCTGCGAATACCGCAATGCATCGGTTATATCTTGAGCATTCAAAAAAGACATAGATAATGCACCTATATATAAAAATAGTTTTTTCATATCTGTTTTCTAAAGTTTCTTGGATTACAGAATATCCTAAAAATAGTAAGTCATAAGGGAAAATTATCTGACAATGGTCAGGTTTATCCTACTTTATGCAAATTTTGACATTTTTAATTTCTTCCCCGGCTTCTGCTTCTGCTGCCTCCACTGCGACTGCCGCTACTTCTTGATCTACTTCCTCCAGAGCGATAACCACTGCTTCGGGAAGATGAGCTCCCCCGAGAATATCCAGAACTTCTGCTTCTTGAAGAGCTAGAAGGTGAATATCCCCTGTTTCTGCTCGAAGAGTTACTTCTTGATCGTACACTAGGCCCTGAGTATCTGGAGTTACCATTATTTACAGAAGATCTCGAACGAGAATTATAGTTGTTATTGTAACCAGAAGACCTGGTTCTGCTTCTCGAATCTGCAGATACTCTTCTTTGGTTTGTATATCCTTGTCTGCTTCTACTATAGGCAGAAGAATTCCTTGATCTTGTACTATATTTTGAATTGTTATAAGATCTGCGGCTACGTGAGGCATAGGCGTTTGAGTTTCTGCTTCCTGTATTGTAGGCATATCGGTGTCCTCTTCCATAATATCCGCGATGATATCCTCGGTGGTAACCTCTGAAATTCCCTCCATACCATGGGCCTCCCCAACCCCAGCCTATATTCCATCCCCATCCTGGGCCATACCAATTGTTCCAACCCCATCCTAATCCCCATCCTGGGCCATACCAATTGTTCCATCCCCATCCTGCATTCCATCCCCATCCTGCATTCCATCCTAATCCCCATCCTGGTCCATACCAACCTCCCCAGCCGGTATTATAAAGATTTACGTTTACTTCGGTTGGGTTGCTTCCCCAAGACGGTTGTCCAACCTCATAATTGAGAGCGGTAGCTGTAGTATCTGCGACATCATATCCTTCACTCGAATAAGAGTCGACATCAGTAAAAACCTCACTGCTCTCGATCACATTATCGATCTGCGCAGATTTTTCTGAAAAATAACTAGAATAATAATTCGATTTTTCATCGGGATTACTTGGTCTGGCTTCAACATTTCTTTGGCTTCCTGCTTGGCTATATACACCATCATTGTAGGGTACATATTCATAAGAACCGCAAGACGTCAACATAATTAAGGCAGCCAAGAGGAAAACTCCAATGGCGCCATTTGTCTGAAAATAATTTTTAAGTCGCATATCTTCTTATTTTATTGTTGAACATTACAAATTTAGTTAGTTTTGCGCTAAATAAATTATATTTAACAAAGCCACAACATTTGTGCCAAATAGCATTTTATGAGCAAGAATTTAACAAAACGCAGTGAGGATTATTCAAAATGGTATAATGAATTGGTTGTTAAGGCCGATCTTGCCGAAAATTCGGCAGTAAGAGGTTGTATGGTAATTAAACCATACGGATATGCTATTTGGGAGAAAATGCAGGCTGAATTAGACAGAAAGTTCAAAGAAACGGGGCATCAAAATGCATATTTTCCATTGTTTGTACCAAAAAGTTTATTTGAAGCTGAAGAAAAAAATGCAGAAGGTTTTGCCAAAGAATGTGCTGTGGTTACTCATTATAGATTAAAGACAGATCCAGAGGATGCTTCAAAACTGGTGGTAGATCCCAATGCCCGGCTGGAAGAAGAATTGATTGTACGTCCTACTTCCGAGGCAATTATCTGGAATACCTATAGAGGATGGATTCAATCGTATAGAGATTTGCCGATTTTGGTAAATCAATGGGCCAATGTGGTTCGGTGGGAAATGAGAACGCGCCTTTTTCTTCGTACGGCAGAGTTTTTATGGCAAGAGGGGCATACAGCTCATGAGACCAAAGAAGAAGCGATTGCCGAAACAGAACAAATGAATAATGTGTATGCAGATTTTGCAGAAAATTTTATGGCGATCCCTGTTATAAAGGGAAGAAAAACAGAGAGTGAGCGTTTTGCCGGGGCAGAAGACACCTATTGTATCGAAGCATTAATGCAGGATGGTAAAGCGCTACAGGCAGGTACTTCTCATTTTTTGGGACAGAATTTTGCAAAAGCCTTTGATGTTAAATTTACTTCTAAAGAAGGGAAACTAGATTATGTATGGGCAACCTCTTGGGGTGTTTCTACCAGATTGATGGGGGCATTGATTATGACCCATAGTGATGACAATGGTTTGGTATTGCCTCCTAATTTGGCCCCAATACAGGTGGTTATCGTTCCTATTTATAAAGGTCAGGATCAATTAGAACAAATTTCTGTGGTGGCAAATGAATTGGTTGACGATTTAAGACAGAAAGGGATTTCGGTTAGATTTGATGATCGCGATACCTTTAGGCCCGGGGCAAAATTTGCACAATATGAGCTGCAGGGAGTTCCTTTAAGAATTGCAATTGGTCCGAAGGATCTGGAAAAAGGAACAGTAGAACTTGCTCGACGTGATACTTTAACGAAGCAGTTTGTTGCCAAAGATGAGGCAATTGATACTATAGCATCTTTGCTCAAAGAAATTCAGGAAAGTTTGCATCAAAAAGCAACGCAATTTAGAGATGATCATATAACTGAAGTGAATACTTTTGACGAATTCAAAGAAGTTTTAGAAAGTAAAGGAGGGTTTATCTCGGCACATTGGGATGGAACCGAAGAAACAGAACAAAAAATAAAAGAACTTACCAAAGCAACGATACGATGTATTCCTTTTGATGCAAAAGAAGAGGATGGGAAGTGTATGTATAGTGGCAAACCATCCAAAGTTAGGGTATTATTTGCAAAGGCTTATTAGGGTAGTGTAAAAAAATAAAATATCACTTGCTCCATTAAAAAATAGTTGTATTTTTGCATCCGCAATTAGACAAACACGGCCCGTTCGTCTATCGGCTAGGACGCCAGGTTTTCATCCTGGTAAGAGGGGTTCGATTCCCCTACGGGCTACAATATTGAAATTAATTGCAGATGTATGATGAAAATCATAAATTTGCAATCCTTGAAAGGGTAAATGGCCCGTTCGTCTATCGGCTAGGACGCCAGGTTTTCATCCTGGTAAGAGGGGTTCGATTCCCCTACGGGCTACCAATTTTATAGTAAGAAATTTAATCAGAATAGAGATGGCAAATCATAAGTCGGCATTAAAAAGAATTAGAAGCAGTGAGACAAAGCGTCTTAGAAACAGATATCAGCATAAAACTACACGTAATGCTATTAAAAAATTGCGTGAAGCTGATAAGAAAGAAGCAGAGATTTTGTTTCCTACAGTTGTTTCTATGCTTGACAAGTTAGCTAAAAATAATGTTATTCATAAGAATAAAGCGGCTAACCTTAAGTCTCAATTAGCGAAGCACGTAGCGGCACTTTAATAGGTAGTTGCTTTTATGATATATAAGCTTTTCCATTATATGGAGAAGCTTTTTTATTTTCATAACTGAATCCTTTTAAACCGCATTATGCAATAGAAAATCCCCGCTTGCGGAACGGGCTAGGTATTACGTACTGAAACTACTTCGAAACCTGTCTGCTACCAGGCAAGGTAAAGCGTTTCACTCTGTTTTTGAATATAACCGTAGCGATGCTACGCTGATTTCCATAAAACATTCAAAAACATTTTATTTTATTGCATTTTCAGCACCTATAACGAAGTTCTAATGCATAATGCGGTTTATCACAAAATGAGTGAATTAATAAGGTGCGTTTTAATCTCTTTGGGAGGCTTGCCTCGTGTTTATCCTTTTTGGAATTTGGTTATTGAAATTTGATATTTTTTAATTGATCTTATTTTTTTCTTCAATCCAACGAGCCATAAATTCTGTACTTCGCAAAGTGTGATATTGTAACATAGTACCTATAAAATTTTTGTTTCGGTGTTCTTTTAGATTAGATTGTAATACATCGATCTTATCAATAAGAGTAGCAGAGAATTTTTTCTTTTGAAAACGAGTATTTATAATTTCTATTCCGTTTTGCTGGCATTGTTGCCAGATGTCTTTGCTGGTGTATAGTTTTACTGCAGCTTTTGCAAATATTGAAGGATCATTTGTTACAAACCCATTCCAATCAGATTCCTCGTCAAGCATTCCCTCGGTTCCAATTCTAGTGGTGACACTTGGGGTGCCATATAGCATAGCTTCTGCCAGTTTACCCTTGATTCCTGCACCAAACTGTAACGGGGCGAGACAAACACGTGCTTTTTTTATTACTTTTTCGGCGCTTTCTGCCCACCCTTTGATATGAAACCCTTCTTTTGGATTATGTAGCCGGGTAGCTTTAGGAGGAGGATATGCGCCATAGATATGTAATTCTGTTTCGGGAAGCTCTTTTCTGATTTGAGGCCAAAGTATCTCCTTAAGGTATACTACACTATTCCAATTGGGCTCATGACGAAAATTTCCTATAGTAATAAAATGTTTTCTTTCTTCATAATCAGGCCAACCTTGCTTTGTTTCTTCAGTGATAGGATCCAGCAAAAATGGTATATAAAACAGAATACCTTTTTCAATTTTGAAAGTGTTCTTTAATAGGTGCATTTCAAAATCAGAAATGATGAAGGAAATATCACACCTGTAAATACTGGCAATTTCTCTTTTGGTAATGTCACTGGCTAAAAGATCAGAAATCTCAAATTCTTTTTCTTTTTCAAAAGCGTCTTGTCGTGTTTTGCGCAAGCAATGCAGATCTTCGGTATTTAAGATTCTTAGCGCATCGGGGCAGTATTTGGCAATCCGCCATCCAAATTGCTCCTCTATCATAAAACGATCAAACATCACAATATCTGGTTGTAGTTGTTTGATAAAATGATCAAAACCAGGGTTATTGATCTCTATGCTGGTTTTTGAGACACCAAGGTTTTTAAGGTCGGTCATACGGTCTGTTTCTGCTGCCGGGCTGGCAAAAGTGATTTTCCACTTTTGGGACAAGAACAATGCGATAAGCTGTAGCATTCTACTTCCGGCTGCAGAAGAATTGGGTTCTGGCCAAACAAAACCTATAATAAGGATATGCTTCATTTTTTATCGTTATTTTATAATCGAACACAAGATGAGTTCATCAAAAAAGCCCCAGTAAAACTGAGGCTATATATGATAATAAGCTATACTTTTACTATGAACTTAAGATGAGTTCTATAATTTAGCAAAGAGCGCTTCCATTTTTTCTCTTTCTTCTTTAGCTAGTTGCTCATCCACCAAAATTCTACCACTGTGCTCATCGGTAATAATTTTTTTACGCGAAGCAATTTCCATCTGCACTTGCGGCGGAATGGTAAAGAATGATCCGCCAGAAGCTCCGCGCTCTATGGCTACAACTGCTAATCCGTTTTTTACATTTTTTCGAATTCTCTTATAAGCAGATACCAGTCGTTCTTCTATTTGATTCTGACAGTCTTCAGATTTTGAGATCAATGCCTGTTCTTCTTTTTCGGTTTCGGCCAGAATAGCATCCAATTCTCCTTTTTTGTGAGACAGATGTTCGTTGCGTTCTGCTAGTTTTTCTTTAGTTTGAGTTATAATTTCATTTTTCTGAATGATCTGCGCTTTATGTTCTTTAATGTGTTTTTCAGCCAGTTGAATTTCTAATTCCTGAAATTCTACTTCCTTACTTAAAGAGTTATACTCGCGATTGTTGCGAACATTTTTTTGTTGTTCTCCGTATTTTTTGATTAGTACTTTAGCTTCTTCAATAAGATTTTTCTTATTCTTGATACCGTCATCTATGGCTTCAAGGTCAGTATTTAGTTTGTCTAATCTTTTGTTTAATCCGGCTACTTCATCTTCAAGATCTTCAACCTCTAAAGGTAATTCTCCGCGTACGTTTCTGATCTCATCAACTCTAGAGTCAATTAATTGCAAGTCGTATAATGCTCTTAATTTTTGCTCAACAGTAACTTCTTTCTTTGCCATATTTTATATATATTGAATAGGATTGGTGTTTTTATCCGATAAAATGATCCTGCCTACCGGCAAGGAAGGTGCAAAATTACTGATTTTTTTTCTAAGATACCCAACAATTAGATTTTTTGTGTATTGCTCACTTTCATAGTGTCCAATATCTGCCAGGATTAGTTTTTCTTCGGCTTCATAGAACTGATGATATTTGAGATCTGCGGTGATAAAAATATCTGCTTCTGCACGTTGGGCATTTTTAATGGCAAAACTTCCACTACCGCCCAATACAGCCACTTTTTTAACAGGTTTTCCTAGTAATGCAGAATGTCTTACACATCCCGTTTTGAACACTTCTTTAATATGTTTCAAAAAGGTTAACTCATCTACAGGCTCTGGTAATTCGCCGATCATTCCCATTCCTATATGTTGATGTTGGTTTTCTAAAGTAGTAATTTCATAAGCTACTTCTTCATAAGAATGATTTTTAAAAAGTGCTTTTAGAATGTTACTTTCGTTATGTTTTGGATAGGTGATTTGAATTTGAGTTTCTTTTTCATAATGCGTTTTCCCGACTTCGCCTATAGAAGGATTTGCATATTCTGAAGCTCTGAAAGTGCCGGTTCCTTCTGAAGAAAAACTACAATTATCGTAGTTTCCGATAATTCCTGCACCGGCTTCAAAAAGTTTGGACCGTAACATTTCGGCTTCAGCTATTGGAGCATACGTGATTAGTTTTTTTATGTTTCCGCTTTGCGGAATTAAAATTCTACGATTGATCAGGCCTAATTGTTGACACATCATATCATTTACTCCATGCAGGGCATTATCCAGAGCGGTATGAATGGCAAAAATGGCAATATCGTGTTTAATGGCTTTTATCACTACCCGCTCGACATAATTACTGCCATTAAACTTTTTGATTCCTTTAAAGACAATAGGGTGAAAGCTTACGATAAGATTACAATTGTTCTCGATAGCTTCGTCTACAATATTTTCGAGAGTGTCCAGGGTCACAAGAATACCTGTTATAGTAGTGTTTTGATTGCCAACCAATAAACCAACATTATCAAAATCTTCTGCATAAGTAGTTGGAGCTAAAGCTTCAAGGTGTTGTATTACCTCTTTAATTTGCATTGTGATAGGTTTTTTTAGTTAAAAATGAATGTAAAAAAACTTTTGTCAATAATCAAAGTTTCGTTTTATACTTTTGTGAACAAGAAATATATGCTAAAAAATTGAAGCGTTTGAATTTATTGCGAAAAATACTCTTTCTTGTTGTTCCTATCTATTATTTGGTGACTTGGTTACGAAACAAAATGTATGATCTTGGAGTTAAAAGCTCTGTGATATATGATTTTCCGGTTATTGGTGTAGGAAATCTAAGTGTAGGTGGTACTGGTAAATCACCAATGGTCGAATACCTGATCAGATTACTTAAGGATAAAGTCAGGTTGGCAACGCTTAGCAGGGGGTATAAAAGAGAAACCAAAGGTTTTCAATTGGTGACAGCTTCTTCGACAGCCAGAGAAGTAGGAGATGAGCCGCTTCAATTTAAGACCAAATTTTTGGATGTTGTGGTTGGAGTGGATAGTGATAGACGAAAGGGTATAGCAAAATTAAGGTCATTAACTCCACAACCGGAAGTAATTATTTTGGATGATGCTTATCAACATCGTAAAGTAACTGCTCGATTTTATATATTGCTTACTGCTTATAATGACCTTTATTGTGATGATATTGTATTGCCAACAGGAAATTTAAGAGAGCCGAGAAAAGGGGCTAATCGGGCTGATGTTATTGTTATTACTAAATGCCCTAAAGAAATATCTGTAGACGAGAGAGAAAATATTGCCAAAAAGCTAAAGCTACAGCCTAAACAATCCTTATTTTTTGCTACGATTGATTATGGAAGTGAAATTACAGGCCGTTTGGGAGTAAAACCAATAGAAACTCTTAAATATGTACCTTTTACTTTGGTTACAGGTATTGCAAACCCAAAGCCTCTGGTTGCTTATTATCGTTCTTTAGGACTGATATTTGACCATATAAATTATCCGGATCATCACAATTTCTCAAACAGAGAATTAAAAGAATTAGCAGGACATGAACTTATAGTAACCACAGAAAAGGACTATGTAAGATTGGTCTCTGATCTTTCTATAAAAAAGCTTTGGTATCAGCCTATGAAAATGAAGTTTATTGAAGGTGGTGACTTATTTGATGATATGATACTACAACTTCATAATACAAATTAGTATCTGGTTTTTAATGAAACTACTGAAATAAGCTAACTGCGCTTATCATTAAGCATTATTAAAAACCAGATATCTTTATGAAGTAGTTTGTTTTTCTACTAGTGCTTTATAAAGTTTTGCAAAGAATTCTTCTGTCTTGTATGGTTTGGGAATAATATCGTTGAAACCATTATCATAGAATTCATCCAAATTATCATCAAGAGTGACAGCTGTAAGTGCGATGATAGGAATTTCTTTATTAAATTCTCTGATTTGCTTTGTAGCTTCGATTCCGCTTATTCCAGGCATATGGATATCCATAAGAATCAGATCGAAAGAGTTTTCCTTTACTTTGTTTACCGCAATATCTCCATTATCTGCAACATCACATTTAATTTTGTTTTTTTCGAGGATTTTTCTTGTAATCAATTGATTGATTTTATTGTCTTCTACAACCAAAATGTGTTTGTCGATCATTACATTATAATCGATATTTCTGGCTTCTTCGATATAATCAGTGCTTTTATCTTCTAAGATTTCAAATTTTAGATCAAACAAAAATTTTGATCCTTTCCCCAATTCACTTTTCAAACTAATTTTACTATCCATTAAAGATAAAAGATTCTTTACAATAGATAGCCCCAAACCTGTACCGCCAAATTTCCTGTTAATCTGTACAGAGCCTTGTGTGAAATTTTCAAATATACTTTGTTGTTTCTTTTCTGAAATACCTACTCCATTATCCTGTATTTCAAAATTGAGAAATACTTTGTTTTCGATGCTGTTGGTTAACTTTACACGTATCCAAATGTCACCGTTTTGAGTGAATTTTATCGAATTACCAATAAGATTAATTAGAATTTGCGAAACTTTTAACGGATCTCCTTTTAGCTTGGGAGGAATAGACTCGTCAAATTCATAATGAAGCCTGTTGTTTCTGTCTTTTGCCGATTTTCCTAAAGCTATTAGTACGTCATTAATTCTTTTCTTTAGATTGAATGATGTGTTTTCCAGTTCTACTTTATTCGCTTCAAGTTTATTAAGGTCCAATATGTTGTTGATAAGGGATAAGAGATATTCTCCAGAAAATTTTAAAGAATTGAGATGTTCTTTTTGATTTGGTGTCGGACTTTCTTCTAATAGCAGATGTGTTAATCCGGTAACGGCATATAGAGGAGTTCTTAATTCGTGGGTAATGGTAGAAAGAAATTGAACTTTGGCTTCGCTAGCTCTTTCTGCATTTTCTTTGGCAAGGATGAGCTCTGTATTCTTATTTTGCAATAGCTCATTGGCGCGGGCTCTTAGATTATTATTTTTGTACAGAGAAAGTGTGAGCAATGATAGTATTGTTATTAGGGCAATACTAAGGATAGTAGTTAAGCGTCCCAGTTTAAGGGATTTTTGTTGCTGGCTGTTTTCTTCCTGTAGTTCTTCGATCAGCACAATATTGTCGTCCATATTCAGTTTGGCAGTAGCTTCTTGTGCAATGATCTCCTTATTGATATTAAATAAAGAATCTTTTATTTTTTGATGGGCTTTATGATAGGTCAAAGAGGTTTTAAAATCCTCTTTTTTTTCATAAATCTTGCTGTATAGACTAAAACATTCTGATCTTATTTCGGCATATCCCATTTTTTTTCCAATTTGCATTGCCAGATCATTAGTTTTTTCGGCCTTGTCAATTAAATTCAAAGCCAATTGTGCTTTTGCTTTATGGGTATATAATTTAGCTTTGTTGTATGATTGTTCTAATGAATTAATAATTGGCAAACCACTATTAAAATGTTTGATCGCCAATTCTGGTTGATTTTGTGCTAAGGCTAAAAGGCCAAGATGTAGTTTTATTGAACCTTTTAGGTCTTCAATGTTATTTTTTTCGGTAAGCTTTGTAGCTTTCTCCAAAACTTCATTGGCAGTATCAAAATGTTCGAGTTCGATGGCAATAGATCCATAAACGGTATAAGAACAGGCGAGCATGGGTTCATCGTTATCCTCTTTTTGAATTTGGATGGCATCAAGTATTTGTTCTTCGGCCTTTTTAAAATCACCTAATTCAAGATACAGTTTTGCCAGCACCATATTAGTTTTTGCTCTATATACTTTATCCTGGTTTTGTAATGCTAATTCTTTTGCTACTATAATATTGGTAAGAGCCTTTTTTAACTGTGCTCTGTTTACAGAATATGAAGCTTCTTTTAAAAAATTCTCAATAGAATCTCTTACTTGATTGTTTTCTACAGTATTTTCTGTTTGAGAATAAGTTAAAAAACAACAAATGAGTAAAATTATAGCTATAAAATGTTTGATTTGGGTTGGCATTTTTCCTCTAAAAAATCTCAACTAATATAGTTATTTCTTACAAATGTTAATAATTAAATCAATTATTCTGTTGCTATATCCTATTTCATTATCATACCAACCAATGATTTTAACCATCTTTCCTATAACCGAGGTCATTAAAGAATCGAATATGCAGGAATGAGGATTTCCTATAATATCTACAGAGACTATAGGATCTTCTGTGTATTGCAAAATACCTTTTAAATTGGAGTATGATGCTTCTTTGAAGGCACGATTAATTTCTTCGATAGAAGTTTGTTTTTTTATATTACATGTGATATCGGTAAGCGACCCATCTGGAACAGGTACTCGAATACCACAACCTCCTATGACAGTGCTAAGTTCTGGAAAAACTTTTGTTAATGCTTTTGCAGCTCCTGTGGTAGTTGGTACTATAGATTGGCTTGCAGCTCTGGCACGTCTTAGATCTCTGTGAGGCTGATCGTGCAAACTTTGATCGGTCGTATAACTATGCACTGTAGTGATGTAGGCTTGTTCAATTCCACATAGATCATTGATTACCTTGATCATAGGAGCCGCATTATTTGTTGTGCAAGATGCATTGGATATAATAGTTTCAGAGCCATCCAGGATATGATCATTTACCCCCAGAACGATGGTTTTTATAGTGTCTTCTGCCGGTGGCGCAGAAAGAATTACCTTTTTTGCTCCGGCTTTCAGATGTTTCTCTGCTGCTGCTTTAGTTTTAAACTTTCCTGTTGCTTCTACTACAATATCTACCTCATATGCTGCCCAATCACACTTTTCAGGATCATTTTGATTAAGTAATGGTATTGAGTTATCATTTACTACAATATGATTGATTGTATGTGATACATTAAAAGGTAACACTCCATGAATACTGTCGTACTTTAATAAATGGCTTAAAGTTTTAGCATCGGCAAGGTCATTGATTGCCACCACTTGTATATTTTGATGATGTATTAATAACCTGAAAAGGTTACGGCCTATTCTGCCAAAACCATTGATAGCAATTCTTATTGGTGTATTCATGTAATCGGGACTCAGTTTTTGAATTAAGTTAAATGCTTCTGAGCTTTGTATGAAGATCTAACCAATGCACCACTTTCTACATGTCTGAAACCCATTTTGAGACCTATTTCTTCATATTTATTAAATTGATCAGGTGTTATAAATTCTTTTACCGGCAGGTGTTTTTTACTAGGTTGCAAGTATTGCCCTATGGTAACAATATCGAGGTCTACCTTTCTAAGGTCTTCGAGTATTTGTAGTACTTCTTCTTCTTTTTCACCAAGTCCCAGCATAATTCCGCTTTTGGTTCGATTGATACCGCTATCTTTAAGATATTTGAGCACCTGTAAACTTTGTTCATATTTGGCCTGGATTCGAACCTCTCGGGTAAGCCTTTTTACAGTCTCCATATTATGAGAAACTACCTCTGGTTTTACGGCTATAATTCTATCTATATTTTTAGTTTTTCCCTGAAAGTCGGGTATTAATGTTTCTAAAGTGGTTTCAGGATTCATCCTGCGAATCGCCTGGATGGTTTCTGCCCATATGATAGAACCTCCATCTGCGAGGTCATCTCTATCTACAGAGGTTATTACAGCATGTTTTATGTTCATGATTTTTATCGACCGTGCTACTTTTTCTGGTTCTTCCCAATCTACAATTTCCGGTCTTCCGGTCTTTACTCCACAAAAACCGCAGGAACGAGTACATATATTTCCCAGTATCATAAAAGTAGCAGTACCTTCACTCCAACATTCTCCCATATTAGGACAACTTCCCGAAGTACAGATAGTATGTAGATTATACTTATCGACTAGACCTCTAAGTTCTGTATATTTCTTCCCGGTAGGAAGCTTTACTCGTAACCATTTTGGTTTTCCTGTTGGTGGCGCAACAGTAGTAATATCATTGTTCATACAAGCAATATTTTCTACAAAAGTACGAAGAAAGCTTAGATTAATAAGAAGTTTTATATAAAGTTAGGGCTTTGACCTTAATGTGGCTTTTGTCTATCATAAAGAGCGGGGAATATGGCCATAAGCAAAAAAACATGTAAAAATGAGCAGAATGTTACGTAGTAAAACCATATCCAAACAAAGTCTTAACGCCAAGTTAAAATTAAGTTAATACAAAATTTTTTAAAAATATGATAGTTATAATTTTTAAAAAAAAGAGCAAAATAATCATGCTAGAAGAATTAGTAAGCAAGAAAAAAAAGCAAAACAATCGAAAGCGTGTTGAAAAGTGGTTGCACAAAAACCACAAATATATTAATCTTACCGCTTTGGAAAAGGAAATATCTGCACCAAAGGGATTAGTTCAAAAATTCGTTAAATATGATAAGAAAATTAATGATAAATGGATGGATCAGCTCTATGGTGTAATCAAGAGATTTACTTCTTTTAATTTAAGATAAATGATGTAAAATTAGGTCTTGGTATTGGTAATTATTTCGGACAACAATTTTTTGGCCCGTAATAATTTTACTTTTATATTGTTTATAGGTTCGTTAAGGTTTTCTGCAATTTCTTTATAACTTAATTCCTGAAAATATCGCAGATTAATTACTTTTTGATAGTGTGGTTTTAACTGTTTTATATAAAGAAGTAGTTGTGCCAGATTTTGTTCTGTAATTAATTTATCTTCTGGTGTGGGGTTGTCATCAATAATTCTATACACCGAATCATCAGTTTGAGTAGTAGTTTTGGATTGAATAGATGCGTTTTTTTTTCGCAATAAATCAATATGAATGTTTTTTGAGATTTGAATCAACCAGGTTTTAAAAGTAAACTCTTCTTTAAATGTATCAATTTTATCAAAAGCTCTTGAAAAACTTTGTATGGTAATATCTTCAGCCTCATACTCATCCTGAGTTCTTTTTAACTGAAAATTGTATACGTCATTCCAAAATGTGTCCAGCAGATAATTAAAAGATGTTTGTTTGCCTTCTTTAGCTTTTTTGATGTGATCTTCTAATGAGATAGGACTTTCTTTTTTCAATGAAGTATTTTTGAATAGAATATCTGGATTGATTTAATTGGCATGTTCTTTTTCGTTACAATTAGAAAACTGATCGGGTGTTTTACCACATAAAGAACAAGATGCTCCTTCTTTATTAAGAAACGGGCTTTGACTAGCGCAAGTCCCTGCGAATTTACCGTCTTTCTTAGCCCATAGTTTGATAGCAATCCCTCCAAAAGCCAGCAGCAATAAGCCAACTGTAAGTAATAAAAGTTTCATCTATTTTTTGTTTTTTTAATTGAAAGACCTAAATATACCGGTAAGCAGGTGTAAACTGCCATTAAATATTTTGGTTAATTTATCTTAATCGTTTACAGCTCATTTCTTAATCAAATAGGCCAAAATTAGCCACAAAGATACAAAGAATGAATGGCTAAGTATATATTATACATAAATTTAAGAGCACTATTAATAATTTTTAGTAACTCTTTATGATTTCTGTTATCCCGAATAAACAAAAAGAAAATCTGGTCTGGGCGAGGATAAAATTAGCAATTACTTTGTTATATAATATTAACTTCTGTCTCCAGGAAAATATCAAATTTTTCTTTTATGGCTTTTTGAATTCTTTTTGCCAGATCGAGTATTTCTTTTCCTGTGGCATTGTTATAATTTACCAAAACCAATGCTTGTTTTTTATGTACCCCGGCATCTCCCCAACGTTTTCCTTTAAACCCACATTGCTCGATAAGCCAAGCAGCAGGAACTTTCATCGCACTTTCATCTACTTTGTAAAACGGAATAGTGGGATACGATCTTTGAAGTTTAAAGAAATGATCTTTAGAAATAACAGGGTTTTTAAAAAAACTGCCACTATTGCCTATTTCAAGGGGATCGGGAAGCTTACTTTTTCTTATTTGTATTACAGCTTCAGAAACATCTTTAATCGTTGGTTTGGTAATTCCTTTATCGGCTAAAGCTTTTTTTATAGCCCCATAACTTGTGTTGAGAATATGATCTTTTTTGGTAAGCCTAAAAATAACTCTGGTTATAATGTATTTACCTTTTCCTTCATTTTTAAAAATAGAATTGCGATATCCAAATTGGCAATCTTTGTTGGAAAAAAGTTGTTTTTTTCCTGTAGTGATGTTAATTGCTTCGCAACTTACCAAAGTATCTTTAAGCTCAACCCCATACGCTCCAATATTCTGGATCGGAGCACTGCCTACATATCCGGGGATTAAGGATAAATTTTCTAAGCCTCCATAGTTATTTTTAATACAGTATTGCACAAAATCATGCCAGTTTTCGCCGGCGTTTACAGACAATAAAACAAAAGAATCGGATTCTTCCTGGATCGAAATCCCTTTTATTGCTATATACAATACTAATGCATCGATATTCTTGGTCAATAACATATTACTGCCGCCGCTTAAAACAAACAAGGGTTCCTGCACCTCTTTTAAGAGGATGTCCTTGAGTTCCGATTCGGAAGTGATTTGTACAAACTTGGCAGCAGTAACATCAATTCCAAAAGTATTGTATTCTTTTAAGGATTTATGATACTCGATTTTCATTGATTGTTATATTTTTCGAGTGCTGATCTTAATATGTCAATTGCTTTTTTAAGATCTCTTCGATTAAGCACATAAGCAATTCGCACCTGGTTTTTTCCTTCGTTTGGACTCGAATAAAACCCTGAAGCAGGAGCCAGCATAACCGTTTCTCTATTCAAATCAAATGTATCCAACAGCCATTCTGCAAAATGATCTGCATCTTCAACAGGTAATTCGGCAATACAATAAAATGCACCTTTTGGCAAAGCAACTTTTACTCCCGGGATTTCTCTAAGCCCCAAAACCAGCATATCCCTTCTCAATTTATATTTGGCAACAGTTTCTGCATAATATGATTCTGGAGCCTCTAGTGCCGCCTCACTCGCAATTTGAGCAAAAGTAGGAGGGCTTAACCGGGCTTGTGCAAATTTCATGGCGGTGTCCATTACACTTTTATTTTTACTAACGATACATCCAATACGTGCTCCACACATGCTATATCGTTTTGAAACTGAGTCTACCACGATTGCATGATCATCCAGGCCTTTTTCCTGTAAAATCGAATAGTGTTCTGATCCATCGTAAACAAATTCGCGATACACTTCATCCGAAATCAAAAATAAGTCATATTTGATTGCTAATTTTGCTAATTCTTTTATTTCTTCCTTGCTATATAGATACCCTGTTGGGTTGCCTGGATTGCAAATCAAAATAGCTTTGGTTTTAGGGGTAATAAGTTTCTCGAATTCTTTAATAGATGGTAATGCAAACCCGGTTTCTATTTTAGAAATAACAGGGACTACCGTAACAGTAGATTGCGTAGAAAAACTGTAGTAATTTGCATAAAAAGGTTCTGGTACTATAATTTCATCTCCCGGATCTGTGATACTGCCCATAGTAAAAATAAGAGCTTCACTCCCTCCTGTAGTGATCAAAATATCATCAGATGAGATGGTGATATCATGTTTTGCATAATAACCTGCTAGTTTTTTTCTAAAACTTTCAAATCCTGCCGAATGACTATAGGCAAGAATATCTAACGTATGATTCCGAACAGCCTCTAATGCTTCAATCGGTGTTTTTATATCTGGTTGCCCGATGTTAAGATGATATATGTGCTTACCCTCTTTTGCTGCTTTTTCTGCAAAAGGAGCCAATTTTCGAATTGGTGATTCGGGCATAGCTTTACCTTTACGGGATACAATTGGCATTTGATCTGGTTTAAAAAATTAAAATAGCGGTAAATTTCTTAAAATATTTAAGAAATAGAGATATTATTGAAATGATTTTTCAACTATTTTTTTATATTTAGCAGAATGAAGGTTTTATTGTTGGATTTTTGTGTTTTTCTTAAAAGTAAGGTTTTATTAGCCTTGCTGTTTTTCAACATTGCTCTTTTTTCTCAAGCAAACTTCAAATTGCCAGCAAACATAAAACATGATAAGATTAAGTTTAAGTTGGTAAATAATTTAATCATTATTCCTGTTTTTGTTAATGGGGTAGAGCTTTCTTTTATTCTTGATACGGGTGTTGGATCAACAATCATCTTTAGTGTTGATAACAAAAGCTCTTTAGAGCTTAAAAATGCTTCAAAAATTTATCTTAGAGGGTTGGGGGATAATGAGCCGGTAGAAGCCATAAAGTCGGTCAATAATGAATTGAAGATAGGAGAAGCTGTTAGTACAAATCATAAGATTTATCTGGTTTTAGATGAATCGATTAATTTCTCCCCCAGGATGGGCTTCCCAATTCATGGGATTATAGGGTATGATTTTTTTAAGGATTTTGTTCTGGATATTAATTATACAAAAAAGGTGATAAAGATTTGTGCTCCAGAATTGTATACGTATAAGAAATGTGCCAAATGCTATAAAACCAAATTAGCATTTAGAAATCAAAAGAAAAGACCTTTTATAAGTGCCAAATATCTGTCAAACACACGTTTGATCGATATTAATTTGTTATTAGATTCTGGCTCAGGTTCTTCTTTATGGTTGTTTGAAAATAAGGAAAAGGGGATTTATGTAACCGATAATTCTTTTAGGGATTTTTTGGGGAAAGGCTTTAATGGTGATATATACGGTCGGAAAACTAAAATTAAAGAACTGCATATAGGAAACTTTAAACTGAGAGAAGTTACAGCTTCGTTCCCAGATTCAATATATATACAAGGTATATCTTTAAATAACAGACAAGGGTCATTGGGAGGAAATATTTTACGAAGATTTAATCTAATTGTAGATTATCCTAACCAGAGAATATCCTTTAAAAAGAATAGCTTTTTTGAGAAACCTTTTAATTATAATATGAGTGGACTTACTATCCAGCATGCCGGGTTTATAATTTCAGGTGATTATGGAGATAAGAAAAATGTAAAGAATAGATTTTATATTGGGCTGGATAGAATAGTAAACAAAAAAACATATGAGCTATCCAATAATTTTGTTTTGCAGCCTAAATACGAGATTTCTGATGTAAGGCCAGACTCGCCGGCAGACCTTGCAGGGTTGCAAAAAGGAGATATTATCTTAGAGATTAATGGCAAAAAATCTTACCATTATGAATTATCCGGGCTTAATGACTTGTTCTATTTTGAAGAAGGAAAGAGAATCAGGATAAAAATAGAACGACTGGGCGTAGAAATAAAATATGAATTCTACCTCAAAAAGGTAATTTAACAAAAAAATATTAATATCATAACAACAAAGCTTTTATAGTATTTTGATAAGAAACCATCTCAACTTTTTATAATTTCCTACAAAACCATTATTCCTGCCTGTAATTTTATCTTTTTATCGCTTCGCGTGCTGCTATGAAGTTTAAAAACGCTTTTATTTGATCCCAAAAGCGCAATCTCGTATAGCTATCGGGATCGGTTGGATCAAAATAAGATCATTTCAATCTTAGTTTTTTTCTAAAACACTTTTATCCAACACCGTTCCTTTTATTTTTATAGCCATGGTGGGATTATCACCTGCATTGGATGTCACAGTGATGGTTTTGCGTATAGGTCCAACCCTTTTGGTGTCATATTTCACTTCAATAATACCAGTTGCTCCAGGAGCAATAGGCCCTTCCGGCTTCTTTGGAATGGTACACCCACAACTTGAATATACCCGAGAAATAACCAAAGGAGCATTTCCTGTATTGGTAAATTCAAATTGGCGAACACCATCACTACCTTTAGCTATTTCACCATAATCCACAACTTCAGTTTTAAATTTTATTTGTGGCATGGTATCCTGAGCATTAAGGGTAATACCAAGGAAACCAATACATAAAATTATCATTACTTTTTTCATAATGTAGGTTTTTGTTGTTGGTAAAAGTACTTACTTTTTATCCAACTTCAAAATTATAGATTAAAGTACAAGGTTATAAACCAGATTAAAATTTTCATATTTCTAGCTTTATACTTCATACTATAATAAGTACTTTTGCACTTCAAATTCCAAAAATCGGACCAAAGTATGGCCTTGACAACAACATATAATGCAAAATCAGTTGAAGAAAAATGGTATTCTTACTGGATGGAAAACAATTATTTTCATTCTAAAGTAGATAAAAGAGAAGCATATACTATTGTTATTCCTCCTCCAAATGTGACCGGTGTTTTACATATGGGGCATATGCTTAATAATACTATTCAGGATGTACTGATTCGCAGGGCCCGTCTTAAAGGATACAACGCCTGTTGGGTACCGGGAACCGATCATGCTTCTATTGCCACAGAGGCCAAAGTAGTTGCCAAGCTCAAAGAGCAGGGTATTGATAAAAATGACCTTACACGTGAAGCGTTTATAGAGCATGCCTGGGGATGGACACATAAACATGGCGGAATTATCCTGGAGCAGCTTAAAAAACTGGGAGCTTCTTGTGATTGGAAAAGAACAGCTTTTACTATGGATGAGAATTTGTCTGCTTCTGTAATTAAGGTTTTTGTCGATTTGTATCATAAAGGATTAATTTATCGTGGATATAGAATGGTTAATTGGGATCCCCAGGCTAAGACTACCTTATCTGACGAAGAAGTGATTTATGAAGAAAAACAAGGAAATTTATATTATCTGAAGTACAAAATAGCCGATAGTGAAGATACATTAACTATTGCCACAACCAGGCCAGAAACGATTATGGGTGACACAGCCATCTGCATAAACCCAAAGGATGAACGATTTACACATCTTAAAGGTAAAAAGGCGATTGTGCCTATCGCTAATAGGGTTATTCCTGTTATTGAAGATGAATATGTGGATATGGAATTTGGTACAGGATGCCTTAAAGTAACCCCTGCTCATGACCCAAATGATAAGGTTTTGGGAGATAAGCATAATCTCGAGGTTATCGATATTTTTAACGATGATGCCACGCTGAACAGTTTTGGATTGCACTATGAAGGGAAAGATCGTTTTGTGGTGCGCAAAGCCATTGTGAAAGAACTTGAATCTATTGGAGCCTTAGAAAAAACCGAGACATATCTCAATAAAATAGGTACCAGTGAACGCACCAAAGCAGTGATCGAACCAAAATTGAGTGATCAATGGTTCTTAAAAATGGAAGGACTTGCCAAACCTGCTTTGGATGCAGTGTTAAATAAAAATGTGAACCTGGTTCCCGGGAAGTTTACGAATACCTATCGCCATTGGATGGAAAATGTGAGAGATTGGAATATATCCCGCCAGTTATGGTGGGGGCACCAGATTCCTGCATATTTCTATGGAGATGGAAAGGAAGATTTTGTAGTTGCAGAGAGTAGGGAAGAAGCACTAACACTTGCAAAACAGAAAACCGAAAACGATGCTTTGACAGCTGCAGATCTTACCCAGGATCCCGATGTTCTGGATACCTGGTTTTCTTCATGGTTATGGCCAATAAGTGTGTTTAACGGTATTCTGGAACCCGATAATGAAGAAATTAAGTATTACTACCCAACCAATGATCTGGTTACTGCTCCCGAGATCTTGTTTTTCTGGGTGGCTCGTATGATTATTGCCGGGTATGAATACAGAAAAGAAAAACCATTTACCAATGTATATCTCACAGGTATAGTGAGGGATAAGCAACGACGTAAGATGTCTAAGTCATTGGGTAATTCACCAGATCCTTTGGATCTGATCAATCAATACGGTGCCGATGGTGTTAGAGTAGGAATGTTGTTAAGTTCTCCTGCAGGAAACGACCTGATGTTTGATGAAGACTTGTGCAAGCAGGGTAGTGCGTTTGTAAATAAGATATGGAATGCTTTCAGGCTTATTAAAGGTTGGGAGGTAGATTCAATAATACAACAGCCCGAAGCATCAACTATAGCCGTAGAATGGTATAGATCCAGATTTCAACAGGCATTAACGGCGCTCGAAGATAGTTACTCAAAATATCGTATCAGCGATGCATTAATGATTACCTATAAGTTGGTTTGGGATGATTTCTGTAGCTGGTTGCTCGAAATGATCAAACCTGCTTATGGTGATCCCATAGATACCAAAACATATCATGAAGTGCTCGCTATTTTGGAAGATAATCTGAAAATTCTACATCCTTTTGTGCCTTTTATCTCAGAAGAAATATGGCAGCAAATAACTACGCGTAAGAAAAAAGAAGCATTGATTATAGCAAACTGGCCAAAACCAGAACCTATCAATGAGCAATTGATAAAAGAGTTTGAAGTAGCTTCAGAGGTGGTTGCCGGTATTAGGACGGTAAGAAAAGAGAAAAATATTCCCTTTAAGGAAACCATAGGATTATCTGTATTAAACGTCGAAAACCTTAGTGAGGTTTTTGACTCGGTAATTTGTAAACTTGGAAATCTATCTGCATTGCATTATGTGGATGCCCAGGTAGAAGGAGCAATTTCATTCAGAGTGAAATCCAATGAGTATTTTATTCCTGTTTCGGGGACAATCAATGTAGAGGAAGAGATTAAAAAACTGAATGAAGAACTAGCATACACCGAAGGATTTTTGAAATCTGTTCAAAAGAAATTGCAGAATGAACGTTTTGTAAATAATGCACCAGAGCAGGTAATTGCTAACGAAAGAAAGAAGGAAGCTGATGCAGAAGCCAAAATTGCTACGCTGAAGTCTAGTTTGGAAAGTTTGCGATAGGGTGTTGGAGGTCGGAAGAAGGGAGATTGTCCGTTCGGGGTATGTTGGGTTAGCAATATAATTCCTGAGGTTATCAGAAATGTTAGGGTTTTTGTTGGTAGTGTTCCAGGAAGTATCCAATAAACTGTGTAAATAGAAATTAAACTGGGTTCTCAAAACTTTGGGGAACTACTGGTTTTCTAATTAATCTGTTATATACTTATCAACCAACTCGATATACTTTATTTTGGCTTCTTTGGGAGTAAGGTTTTGTGCCTGAAAAAATGCGTTTAATTTAAATGCATTTCTAAGTTCACTATCTCCAGATGGGTTGTACAAACCCTCAGTATGGGTAGCACGCTTGTAATATGCATAGAAACGGAGCATGATGTCTGGAGGCAACTGTATTTTTGTGCTGGATGCTCGCTCAAAAGCTTTATGGAAGGCAATATTTAATTCTTCTTCGGTCATGTTAGTGAAACTTCTTTTTAAATATTTTCATAAGAGGAGCATATTTAAAAAGTTAGTTGTCCCGATAGTCGTTATCGGGAGCAGCATGTGATTTTTTTATATTCTGTGTCTATACTGTGGCAATAATGCTTTCTCCTCCCTTTACTTTTTGGTTTAAAGTCACATTAATTGCTGTTCCGACAGGTAAAAAAACATCTACTCTGGAACCAAATTTAATAAAACCGCTATCAGAGCCTTGAATTACCTTTTCTCCTTCGGTAGCATAATTTACAATTCTCTTAGCCAATGCTCCGGCTATTTGCCGATATAGTATTTCTACATTATTATTTTTTACAACTACCGTTGTTCTTTCATTCTCTTCAGAAGCTTTGGGATGCCAGGCTACCAGGTATTTGCCGGGATGGTATTTACTAAAAATCACCTCGCCATTAATTGGATGTCTCGTTACATGTACATTTATAGGCGACATAAAGATAGAGATCTGTAGTCTGTTGTCTTTAAAATGTTCTTTCTCATAAACTTCTTCAATCACCACTACTTTTCCATCTACCGGGGCCACTACGGTGTTATCGTCAATTTTGGTTTTCCTTTTAGGGTTTCTGAAAAATTGTAGAATCAATATCAGAAACACCAAGGTAACCGAAAATATAGCGATCTGCCATTCTTTGATCTGAATGGCTACATAAGAAGCAACATTAACACCTAGAAAAAGTACTATTGCAACCGATATTATTTTGTATCCTTCTTTATGAAACATATGTTAGAATTTGTAAAAATGCATATAAAAACGGGCTGGCAAATATAACACTATCTAATCGATCATATATGCCGCCATGACCAGGCATTATGGTACCACTATCTTTAACCCCGGCTTGTCTTTTGAACTTAGATTGTATCAAGTCGCCCAGTGTGCCAAAAATACTCATAATTATGCTTATAATCAACCAAATGGTGACAGATAAAGAGTGAGAAATGATAGCGATTAAATACCCTGCTAATACCGAAAAAATAAAACCGCCAATAAAACCTTCAATCGTTTTTTTTGGAGAAATTCGTTCTAGTAATTTATGCTTTCCAAAGTTTTTTCCTACCAAATAGGCAAAGGTGTCGTTGGTCCAGGTGATCAAAAATGCCCCTGCTATAATTAATGGTTGATAATCTCCGGTATAGTTTGGGACCAGAGTTAGAAAAACAATCGAGGTAATCAGATAGAAAACACTGGTGCGATATTTTCGTTTCTCAAACATAGGAATGATACGAATCGTAACCAAATCCTTAACCAAGAATAGTTCTGTAATTATCGTGAGGACTAGTACGGGGATAGTTAGATAGAGTTGATCTTGAAATGTGGTAAGAACAATCAAAAACGCAATAAATATAAAGTACAGTCTCTTGTTATTAAGATGGATCAGTTTTTGAAATTCGTAAATAGAAATCATTCCAAAAATCAAGAATATGCCAATAAAAGTATATTTAGAAACAAATATTGATACCAATAATATAGAGATATAAAAAAATCCCGATAAAGATCTTGTAAGCAATTCCTTCATATTATAAATCTTCCAGCAGGAGCAAATATAGATTTTTTGAACTACTTCCGTAACTTAAGAAATCCTTTTCTTTTTGCGGCTCGAAGTCTTTGATGGTGGTAATATTTGAAGGAATAGAATTTTTGTTTTTTTCTTTAATGCCCTTTAAACCTTCTCCGATATTCTTAACTAATTGACTGGTAGCGGCTAAAATCACAAAACTATCGGGCAGTTCGGTTAATTTTTTCTCTCTAAGTTGATTGGATGAAACTAATATGGCACCACTATCGGCGATTAAATATTCACAAGTAGAAAAAAAGAAAGAAGCCGAAGAGTTTTTTACAAATGTTAGATTAAAATTCGAGAATTTATGCTCCAGGCTAAGATCGAATGAACATACATCTTTTTGATACCAGTTATTTTCTAATAGTATTTTGTCAAAAGAATCTAAAACTTCATCATCATTGTCACAATACAAAAATTTACCTCCGTTTCTTTTGAAATTCATCATAAAGCTTTCATCGATAGGGAGATCGATTTCGGGCATATATTTACTGCGATCTTCTATGTGGCGTTCCTTACTCTTTTGGTCTGATTTAGATTTTGAGGAAAATATTCTTCTAAATAGACTCATTTTATGGATTATGGTTCGGAAATTACAATTTTACAATACATTCAAAGATAAAAAAAATCTTAACCTAATATTCCGTTAGGGTAAGATTTTTCAATGTACAAGTAAAAATGTCTTCTTTACGAAGGTTCTGTAATGATTTCTTCTTCTTTTTTACCAAAAGGCCTTTCTCCGAAGATTTTTTCCAGGTTATCTTTAAAAATCACTTCTTTTTCTAATAATACCTCGGCAAGTTCTGTTAATTTATCTTTGTGTTTCTCTAATAAATCAATAGCTCTCTGATACTGTACTTCGATGATATTTGAGATTTCTTTATCGATCAGCTCGCTAGTCTGTTCGCTATACGGCTTGGTGAAACTATATTCACTTTGCCCAGAAGAATCGTAATAGGTAAGATTTCCTACTTTATCATTAAGGCCGTAAATAGTTACCATGGCTCTGGCTTGTTTTGTTACTTTTTCCAGATCACTTAATGCACCGGTAGAAATTTCATTAAATATTACTTTTTCGGCAGCACGACCTCCCAATGCGGCACACATTTCGTCCAGCATTTGATTTGGTCTTACAATCAGTCTTTCTTCGGGCAGGTACCATGCAGCACCCAGGGATTGTCCTCTGGGAACAATCGTAACCTTTACAAGAGGTGCAGCGTGTTCCAGCATCCAACTTACGGTAGCATGCCCTGCTTCATGAAAAGCAATTGCACGTTTTTCTTCGGGGGTAATAATTTTATTCTTTTTTTCTAATCCTCCCACAATTCTATCTACAGCATCAAGAAAATCTTGTTTACCCACAGCTTTATTCCCTTTACGGGCAGCTATCAAAGCAGCTTCATTACACACATTGGCAATATCTGCACCAGAGAATCCTGGTGTCTGTTTTGCCATGAATTCTGTATCCAGTTCATTTGCCACCTTCTTAAGAGGTTTTAAATGCACTTCAAAAATTTCCTTACGTTCACGAATATCTGGCAAATCAACATAGATCTGTCGGTCAAAACGACCTGCACGAAGTAATGCCTTATCAAGCACATCTGCACGGTTGGTTGCAGCAATTACAATTACGTTGGTATTGGTGCCAAAACCGTCCATTTCTGTAAGCAACTGGTTTAAGGTGTTTTCTCTTTCGTCATTAGAACCAGAGAAGTTACTTTTTCCTCTTGCTCTACCTACAGCATCGATTTCATCAATGAATATAATAGCAGGAGATTTTTCTTTGGCTTGCTTAAATAAATCCCTAACTCTTGAGGCTCCGACACCTACAAACATCTCTACAAAGTCTGATCCCGATAAGGAGAAGAAAGGTACTTTGGCCTCACCAGCTACTGCTTTGGCAAGTAACGTCTTACCTGTTCCCGGAGGCCCTACCAATAATGCTCCTTTCGGTATTTTACCTCCCAGAGAAGTATATTTTTCAGGGTTTTTAAGAAAATCTACAATTTCCTGTATTTCTTCTTTTGCTCCTTCAAGGCCTGCTACATTTTCAAAAGAAACTTTCACCTCTGTATTTTGATCAAAAAGCTTGGCTTTAGACTTGCCGATGTTAAAGATTTGGCCACCGCCACCGCCACCGCCACCGCCGCTCATTCTGCGCATAATAAATATCCAAACGCCAATGATTAAGGCAAAAGGTAACAGTGTGATAAAGATTTCTCCCCAAACATTACTTTCGGTATCATAAATCACCTGAGTAGTTACTCCTTTTTCGTTTTTTATAGTAGCAATCTTATTTTCAAAATTTTGTAAATCTCCAAATTCAAATTGATAATCCGGATCATTGGGACTAGAAGGTAAAAAAGACTTATTTTTATTCTTTTGATGTTTTTCCAGAGATTTGGCCTCGCTAGTAAGAAAAACCTTGGCCTTTCTGCGATTGATTATCTCAACTTTTTCTACTTCTCCATTACTTAAAAAGTCCTGAAACTCTGAAGGCGATGTGGTTGGGGCCGACCCTAATCCACTTCCTCCCATGAAGTTCAATACTAAAAAACCAATAATAATGATTGCATAAATCCAATATGCACTGAATTTTGGTTTTTTATTAGGTTCTGTTTTTTTATTTTCTTTAGCCATTTACGGTGTTCTTTTAATAATTTGTTTCGATAACAGTAGTTTTTGCATCTCCCCAAAGCCCTTCGATATCATAGAATTCTCTTATGTGCTTCTGAAAAACATGCACCACTACATTTACATAATCAATTAATACCCATTCTGCATTTTCGCTACCCTCTACATGCCAGGGTTTGTCTTTAAGCTCTTTGCTTACTGTTTTTTGAATGGAATTTACAATTGCATTTACTTGAGTATTGGAAGTCCCGTTGCAGATTACAAAGTAGTTACATACTGTATTTTCGATATTTCTCAGATCTAAAATATTAATGTCATTACCTTTTACTTCTTCAATACCTTTTAATATTTGAGTGATTAATTGATCAGTACCGATTTCTTTTTTAGTCATGCATTTTTTTAATTTGTGTAAAGTTATTACTTTTTATCATTTTAATGTCTTTATTAGTAGGACATTTATGAAACTTTTACACCTTCTGTTATGCATATAATCAAAGTTGATGCCATTGACTCTACAAATACTTTTCTTAGAAATATGAATCGTGAAGAACAGCTGGTAGATCCTATTTGTGTAATGGCAAAAGAACAATTTGCAGGTAAGGGGCAGATGGGTGCAAACTGGCAAAGTAAACCTGGAGAAAACCTTACCTGCAGTGTGTTTATGCCTATTCAGCAATTGAAATTAACAGAACAATTTTATATTTCTATAGCAACATCTTTGGCCGTTTGTGATGCTTTAAGGGATCTTATGATAGCTAAATTATCGATAAAATGGCCTAACGACATTCTGTCAGACCGACAAAAGTTATGTGGTATTTTAATAGAAAATGTGGTTAAGAATGGCAGATTAACCGGCGCCATTCTCGGAATAGGAATCAATGTAAATCAATTAAAATTTGATGATCTTCCTCAGGCGGGGTCTCTTAAACAAGTTTTGGGGCTTAATTTTGATATTGAAGAAATCTTAAATTCTCTATTAGCCAGCTTAGAAAGCAGGTTCTCTACTGTATGTGTTTCTAATTTTGGAAACTTAAAAAAGGAATATGAAGACTTGCTTTTTAGAAAAAATAAACCCTCTACATTTTTGAATGCAAAGGGAGAGTCTTTTGCGGGAATTATTAAGACCATTACCGACGAAGGTAAACTCAAAGTGCTGTTGGAAGATGAGGTCATTTCAGATTTTGATCTCAAAGAGATTAAGCTACTCTATTAGTTAGCAAGTAATTAAATTCATTAGTATTAGAGTTTCCTGCATTCACTTATGTTGTCCCTGTTTTTTAGGTTCACATTATAGTTTATACTATTGTTTTTTAATTTACTCACAAACTATAGTTTACCAATATTTTCACTCAGCGTATTGATAAAATTCTGGATAGGATTTTTGATCATCATAGACATCATAGCATTAAACTCACCATCAAACGTGAGTTTTGTAGTGCTTTTACCATCTTGGGTACCGGCAATATCGGCTGTAAGCGTAAAAGGAAGTTTGTCACTTGCAGCCCCTAGCACTACTTGAGTAGGACTTGTACTTTCTTTTTGATCCAGCACCAATTCAGGCATACCTTTTAACTGAAAAAGAAACCTGGAGTCATTTATCTTTTCAAATTTCTGTTTGCTTTCAGGCATCAATTGCTCAAAGTTTTCAACCTTGGTCAAAAATTCAAATACTTCTTCGGCAGTTTTATTTACAGTTACCGTAGGGCTTTCTAAGTTCATAGTATTATTTAATTGTTATATATTCCATTCTGCGGGATTGGTTCTCCAGCTTTGCAGTGTTTTTTTTTGTTCTTTTGTTATATAATTGTTATCTAATGCCTGCTCTAAAAGGTTCTCATAATTACTTAAAGTATGCAATGATAGTGCGGCTTTTTCAAAATTTTGTACAGCGATATCAAAGCCATAATTAAAGATGGCCACCATGCCTTTTACATTGGCATTGGCTTCTTTTAAGGCTTTTACAGCATTAAGGCTGCTTTTCCCGGTACTTATTAAATCCTCTACGACTACTACAGTCTTACCCGTTGGAATGATTCCTTCAATTTGATTCTTTCTACCATGCTTTTTTGCCTCGGGGCGTACATAAATAAAAGGAAGATTAAGTTGTTCGGCAACCAACATTCCTATTCCGATGGCACCAGTAGCAACACCAGCAATTATGTCGGGTTTGCCATATTTTTCCTCGATGAATTTTGCAAGGTTTTCTCTTAAGTAATTGCGTATTAACGGATAAGAAAGGGTAATACGGTTATCACAATAGATAGGAGATTTCCATCCCGATGCCCAGGTAAAAGGTTCTTGTGGTTGTAATTTAATTGCATTAATTTGCAGTAGTAATTCAGCAGTTTTTTTTGCTGTATCTTTATCAAAAATCATAGTTGCAAATGTATAAAGTTTTTGTGAATAATACGCCTATTATTCTATCTACAAAAAAGTATATTGAAGGGTATGAAATGATCCCTATCAAAGAAGCCGACTTTCCAACAATTATAAGAGGTGTTTTAAGTAAAGAAGCTGCAAATGAAGAAGCAAAATATCATTTGTATCATAAAAAAGAAGATAAATTAATAGATCATTTATATAAAAAGCTACCCGTGGTTACTGCAGGCGGAGGAAAAGTCTATAATGCCGATAAGGAAATTCTGTTTATTCGCCGTAATGGGAAGTGGGATTTGCCAAAGGGAAAGGTAGAAAAAAAAGAACATATGGAAACGGCAGCCATACGAGAAGTTGAAGAAGAAACAGGAGTTACGGGATTAGAAATCACCAAGTTTTTGTATAAAACTTTTCATGTATTTAAAAGGAATGGAGAGTTTAGACTCAAAGTTACCTATTGGTTTGAGATGAAGACAGCATATGATGGAGAATTATTGCCTCAGATAAATGAGGGAATTACCAAAGTGAAGTGGAAAAACAAGAAAAAAGCAAAAAAAGCACTAACCAATTCGTATGCAAATATCAAAAAGCTTTTTTCGCATGATTATTTGTCATAATATTTCTTTCAACCAAAAATTCATATTGATGAAGTTATAAAAATTAAACAGAGTATATGCATTCGGTATTGATCAATAGAGTGAATAAAGTTATCGATTATATTGAGCAATATCTATCTGAAGAACATCAGCTTAAAGAGCTTGCTCAGCTTGCTAATCTTTCAAAATTTCATTTTCATAGAACATTTAAAATCATTACCAAAGAAACGCCGAATGAGTATATAACTCGGAAACGTATTGAAAAAATAGCTTCACAATTGATTTATGGTACAGATAAAACAATTTCAGATTTAAGTTATGAATACGGTTTTGAAAACCTATCCTCATTTTCAAGAACATTCAAAAAATTTTATGGTTTCAGTGCTTCTCAGTTAAAAAGAAAAACAATTGATTCTTTAGATAGAGATAAATTGAATAATAGCAAGATTGGTAAAACATTGAATGTATACGAAGACTACATTTGTAATGCTTCAAAAATCAAGAATTGGATGTCTAAACATTCTGATATTAGGATACAACATTTACCCGAAATAAAATTGGCTTATGTGAGACATTGGGGAAGTCCATATACTATTCATGAAGCGTTTGATATCTTATCAAAAAGGTGTGATTTTGATAAGAATTCAGAAATAAGAAAAAAACATTTTATAACATTATTTCATGATAATCCATCTTTGACTATTGATTGTAAAATGCAGCAAAGTGCTGGAATTGAGGTAAATGAAATGCTGTTTAAAAATAAAAATGAAGTGTCTATATTAACTATTCCATCTCAAAAATATGTTGTGGGCAAGTATGAATTATTAAGTCATGAATTTGAGCTCGCTTGGAATAGTTTAATAGTATGGTTAAATGAAAGGAATATACAAGTTACAAATGGATATCGATTTGAAAAATTTTTGAATGATAGTATTGTAAATAAAGAATCGTCAACTTATAAAGTAGAAATAGCAATACCTATTAAAATAGCTTAACATTATGGAAATCAATCAATCAATACAAATAGACTGCGAACCGGCAGAATTATGGTTATGGCTTACAGAGTTTGAAAGATTAAAGAAATGGAATTGTACATTAATAAAAGAGGAACATATTTCTTCTGGGGAGGTGAAAAATGGTTATGTAACCAAAGTATTGATTAAAGAAGGAAGGAAAGATATTTGGTATGAAAATGAAATTCAGGATTATGAACCCAATAAATATCTTGGGATTATATTAAAAGGTGGAAATTTAGGAAAAAGCCCCATGGCAGTAACCTATGATATAGCAAAACAAAATGGCTTTGTTGAACTACATTATAAAAGCACATGGCAGCCTAAAGAATTATTTTTAAGAATATTTAAGCCTATGATTAAAAAAGTAGCGACTAAGAATGCAAAAAATGTCCTTTCTGAATTAAAAAAACAAATAGAGAGTTGAAAAAGCGGTTATTTTTTCTTCAAAACCCGATACACAGGATACCGCATATGAGCTTTCTCATAATGATCAGATTGTTTATGGATCCAATCTAATTGTGCATACCAATTACTTGCAAAAGTGGTGTCTTTTTTCTTTTTTAGAAATTTAATTCGTAATTCTTCATTCTTAATTAATAATTCGCTTGCTTTATCTTCCCAAACATAAGGAGAAAACCCTTCTTTTTGCTGTACAACCGTATCAAAAAAGTTCCAGTTAAAAAACGAATCCAGAGCTTCGGGCTCCAGGGTTTCCATAAGATATCTGAAAGCTCTCTGATTACTCTCTACAATGATATCCCCTTTTCTGAGGGTTATAGATTCTTTACTTTTTTCTACCGAAGTTTTATAATGAAGATAGTGGCCTTCAAAAGGAGTTTTTGAGGTTTTGTAGTCCTTGATGTGATATACTTCTACAGTCATGGTAGTATCTTTCTCTAAAGATTTATATACTACCTGATTCAATTTCAATACATCAATCACGTTCCACCATCCTTGTGGTACCACATAGGCTTTAGGGATTTCAATTTCTGTAGCAGGGATAAAATAATTTTGATACTTGATTTCTTTAGAATAAGGTTTGTTCTGAAAATATTTTAATCGCTTTGCTCCTGTAAGTTCACTATCAATAAACGCTCCTTCATATCCTTTGAAATTAAACTTAGTTACTTGCGATGTGTCAATTCTCCAGTTAACCGGATAGGTTTTCTGTTTCGGTAAACTAGAAAAAGCTTTTTCTCTTAATGATTGTATTTTCTCCCCATCTTTTTCAGTAATTTCTATCATGGATTTCATCAGTTCATAGGTTCCCTCAACTCTAAGTTTATAAGGTTTTAACATATGAGTTTCTACCATCATGCCTAAGGTGTTCCATAACGTGGTATATCCTGTCGAGTATCTAGGTGAATCCATAAACTGTGTCCAGCCTTTGTCTGGGGTTGTTCCCCAAACATTTACATATGGAGTGATATCCCAGTTTTTTTCTTTCAGTAAAGCTTCCAGCTGTGGATGCATTTCGTTATTTAGGTAATTTCCTAATGCACCACCCAATTTATTGTGTTGTGTAAAAAGATGTGTCAACGTATATTGATAATCGGCACCATTACTCACATGATTATCGATAAAAACATCGGGTTGTACCAAATGAAAGGTTTCAGCAAAAGTCCGGGCATTTCTGGTATCATTCTTTATAAAATCCCGGTTTAGGTCATAATTACGGGCATTTCCTCTAAAACCATATGCTGCTGGACCATTTTGATTGGTTCTTGTTCCTGAGTTTCGATTGAGGGCACCACCAATATTGTATACGGGAATAGTTACTAAAACAGTACTCTCTGGAGCTGTTATTGTACCCTGAGCAATGTCCCGAAATAACAACATCGTAGCATCAATACCATCACTCTCACCAGGATGAATACCATTGTTGATCATTAAAATTCGTTTAGTTTTTCTAATTTCTTCAAAATCAAATGTTGCATCAGGATTTAAAGTAATGATATGTAAAGGGAAACCGCTGTCTGTCATTCCTATTTCCTGGATAGTGATTTCTGGATAGACTTTTGCCAGATTTTGATAATATGTAATGACTTCAGAATATTTTGGAGTTTCGGTTCCGTTACTTTTTTCAAAAGATGTGGTGAAATCAAAGTTTTTAGTGATTTGCTTTTCAGAAAAAGTACAGGAAATAATAATAAGGCAGAGAAGCAATAGAATATTTTTCATATATAAATGTGTGAGGGATAAATATAATAAGATTTTGATTGATTGAGTTCAACTCGAAAAGTTACATGTTAAGGTTTGATTTTAGAAAGAAAACTACAACGTTTTAGTTCAAATTAGTATTCAGATACCTGGTTATTTTACTTGTTCAGCTACAAAATAAACGTATTTTTGCCCCCTCAAATACCACAACTATGACAGAGTTTGTAAGAAAAAGAGTGGCCAATGCCAAAAATGACATTTTATCTGGGTTAACAGTAGCCTTAGCTTTGGTGCCCGAAGCTGTTGCTTTTGCTTTTGTGGCCGGTGTAGATCCGTTGGTAGGATTATATGCTGCTTTTATGATAGGATTAATAACCGCTGTTTTTGGTGGCCGACCAGGGATGATCTCTGGTGCTACCGGTGCTTTAGCAGTTGTAATGGTAAGCCTGGTTGCTGAAGGAAATGCCATGGGAGCTCCGGGGGAAGAACTCGGGCTGTATTACCTTTTTGCAACCGTGATTCTTATGGGAGTTATCCAAATGCTCGCCGGTGTCTTCAAATTGGGTAAGTTTGTACGTTTGATTCCGCACCCGGTGATGATGGGATTTGTGAATGGCCTGGCTATTGTGATTTTTCTTTCTCAGTTAGGAATGTTTAAAGAAGGAAAAAAAGATGTGTTTGGAAATGATAAATACGCGACTGAATCCCTGGAGAAAAAATTTGAAATTAGAGCCGATAATAAAGTATATGATATAGCCACGGGTCAGGCTTTGTTCACTTTTGATAGTAATCGCCTGGAGGATATTAATTCTAATGAAGGCAAGTATATTATATACGAAGGACAGGTATTTGATTTAACTACCAAAGAAGCTATATTTAACTTTGAGGATAATGCGATTTACAGCATTCACAAGAAAGGTAAAGTGAAAACCTGGATTGCTACAAACCAACTGCTACTTATGTTTGGATTAGTATTGCTTACGATGTTGATCATGTGGGGATTGCCAAAATTAACGACCAAGCTTCCTGAAGCCCTACTGGCGATTGTAGTGGTTTCGGCAATTGTAATTTTAGGAAAACTGGATGTGGCTACCGTAGGTAGTTTTATTAAAGACGGTGGGGGGGAAGGCTTAAAAGGAGGATTGCCACAGTTTCAACTTGATATATTTAGTAAAGTTCCTATGACCTGGGAAACTTTACGTTTTATTGGGCCATATGCATTAATACTTGCTGCTATTGGATTAATTGAATCCCTAATGACATTAAACCTTATTGATGAATTAACCGAAACACGCGGAAATTCAAACAGAGAATGTTTGGCGCAGGGAGGCGCAAATATTGTCACAGGTTTATTTGGAGGAATGGGAGGTTGTGCAATGATCGGACAATCCATCATCAATATTAAAGGGGGTGGTCGCACCAGACTTTCTGGTATTGTAGCTGCCGTAACTTTGTTGATGTTTATTCTGTTTGCTTCGGGGTTGATTGAGCAAGTCCCTATTGCAGCTTTGGTAGGGGTGATGTTTATGGTAGTGATTGGTACCTTTGCCTGGTCGAGTTTTAGAATTCTGAATAAAATTCCAGTGGCAGATGCTATCGTTTTGATTTCGGTATCTGCATTAACCGTTGTTTTTGACCTTGCGATAGCTGTAATTGCCGGAGTGATCATGTCTGCTTTGGTATTTGCATGGGAAAATGCCAGAAGAATTCGTGCCAGAAAGCATGTGCGTGAAGACGGCACCAAAGTGTATGAGATCTGGGGACCGCTTTTCTTCGGGAGCATTCAAGCATTTAACAGTAAATTTGATGTAGCCAATGATCCTTCAACTGTAGAGATCGATTTTATAGAATCCCGGGTGAGTGATCATTCTGCATTAGAAGCGATCTTTACCCTGGTGGGTAAATACGAAGAAGCAGGAAAAAAGGTGAAAATAAAACACCTTAGCGAAGAATGCCAGGCATTGATGATCAAGGCTTCTCCCAGACTAGCAAGTGTCATAGAACACGATATCGATGATCCGAGATATCACGTAATGGCCAATGTAATGGAATAATGATGATTTCAGGACTACATATTCAAAATTAATAGCTAAATTAAGTACTATTCTGAATGCTGAATTTTCATTATTAAAAGAATATTATGTCTTCTTTATTTATAATACATCAGGGTTTTTTAAAGGATATAGAAATATATATATTCTACAATCTTTTGGTCATTTTTATGATACCCCCAGTGCTGCTTACTATTGCCAGCTATTTTGTTATTAGAAATAAAAAATACAAAACCACTAAGATCATGATTGCACTTATCGGGGTGTATTTGATCGTTGGTTTGACCATATTTGGAGTATATATATATAATTAATATTGTTACACTCGCCGCAATATATACATATGTTCGTTAAGTATATGTGTTTTATCTTCTATGATTGAGTCTGGAGCATAGATTTTTGATAATTCAAATTCATCGGTATGATGTTTTAATTGATATCCATCTATGTTTTCATAAAAGGAATGAGGTGTGGTTTGATGCATAAAAGAATCGTTGGTGTCGTTATGGCTATCAAAATAGTACAGCAACCGTTTGTACACCTTGGTATTTTCTATTTCCGGGATATAGGAGACGCTGCCTACCAAATCTCTGCTATTTTGTAAATTTTTAAAAACCCGAAATAATTTGTGAGTGGTATGTTGATCTAGAAAGAACAACACTCCTTCAAGAACTATAAAAGTTGGTTTTTTTTTGATCAAAGGAGTTAACATAACAACAATTTCCTCTTCGGAAAGATTGGTGAAATTAACCGCTGCATATTGAATGTCGCGTTTGGGCAATTTACCTGTTGCTGTCCAGGAATCTATCCTTTCTTTTTTATAAGTGATAATATCTTTTTTGTCAATTTCGATAGTTGAAACATTCTTATTCATTAAAAATTGATACATGCTGAAGCCTGCTCCGAAATTGATTAGCGTTCCACCATTATGTGCTTCAAAAAAAGAGTTCATCTCTTCATAGAAGAAACGATTCCTAATGCTATGCAAAACAGCTTCATATTCAGATACATTTTTAAGAATATCAGGAATCAAAGCATCTGTGGCAGGATTGTTCCACAATTTGGCATAAGGATCTTTGCTGATACCCTCATGATAAGAGCGATAGGTCGATATAACAAAAGCAGTTTCTTGAATTTGCATAGTATTCCTAGTATTTTGATTTCTAAAGTATCAAAATATTCTAATCTATAAACAAGATGTATGCCTTGTGGAAGCAGTTTGAAGTTAATTTTAATATGAAGCGCACAAAATTTGTTTTGGAATTAACATTTCCCGGCAATTTCCTTCAGTCTTTTGTTGATATCTTTAAAGGCCTTTTTGGAAGGGTATTTTCTTTAAATAAATGAGAAATCGACTCTATATCTTCATTCGTAAATCCAAAATAAGATTTGATGTGTAGCTGAAATTCATTCATCCGTTTTTTCTGTATTTAAACTACGGTTTAAAAGTAAAAAAAATGTATTGAGAAACACACTATAAACTAAAAAGTTTAATTTTTTGTAAAACAATAGCCTTGTAAATCAGTGTAAAATTTTAAGAAAGGAAATACTAAAATCTACTTCTTCTTTTGCCAAAATAACCTCCTTTTATTTTTTCGCTGTAAGGTTTAACAGCTTTTACATTATCTTCTCCAGAAGTGATCGTATCATTTCGTTGTGTAGTGATAATTTGATTATCAGCCTTTTCTATTGATTGTTCTGAGATAAGATTTTCAAGGTTTTTTTCAAAAGAATGTTTTTCTTTAACCAATACATTAATTTTTTCAATGTCACCATTAGAAATTCTATACTTATCAAAGTTCTCTTTTCTTTCTTTTAATTCTAATTTTAATTCTAGCAAATTTTTCAAAACTATTTTTTTTTCGTTGGAAATTTAAAGATATCTAAAAATAAGAATATTCTGTCTAAGAAAATGTTAAAAAAGATAAACAATACTTAAATTAAATATAAAATGTATACTTTCGTTTTGATGAGAGTTTAGAGGGAACACTAAATGTAACTAAAAAAGTATAGGGAAAAATAACTATTTAGTAACATTTAAAAACTTAAAAAATGGTCTTACAAAGTCCCTTGAACTTAGAAAAAGTGATTGAATTCACTGGTGCGCAAGCTGCAATGATTTTAGATTCTGAAGGTAATCTGATTGATTCTACAAACATTAGTTTCGAAGAAAACATAGCTGCAATGACCGAAATGGCATTTACAATGTGCAAAGATCTATCTGAAGATCTCAACAATGGATGTTTAGAGCAATTAATGGCAAAAACCTCTGAAGGTTTCTTAATTGCCAACAAAATGAAATCTGAGCATATTATTGCTGCATTGTGTAAAGACCATTCAAAATTAGGTCTATTTCTTAAAAAAATGAATTCATTAGAAACAACTGTTTAACCTTTAATCAATTACTCATTATGTCAGATTTTTTAAATCAATTTATCGAGGATATAAAAACCAATGTGCCTGGTTACATAGCAGTCTCAGTTACCGAGGTGGCTACAGGCGTTTGTTATATTTCTCATTCAGACAATCCGGATTTTGACCCTGAAATAGCTTCTGCATATAATCTGGAAGTAGCAAAAGCGAAACAAAGTGCAATAAAAGCATTAGGCTTAGAGGCAAAGATCCAGGATATTTTGATAACTCTTACAGATCAAATCCATATTATTGACCTTTCAGAAAATGGCGAATATTTTATTTATCTGGCTGTAGATACTGAAAAAGCCAATTTAGGTATGACCAGAGCGCTTTTGAAAAAGTATAAGAAAGAAGTGGTCATACAACTATAATGTTCTTTAATTTCTGATTACGCAACTAACTAGTGCCTGGTCGGAAATAGGCGGTTTTTATAATTTGAATTATTTTTGATGGGATTTTACTTTTCTTTTTTGATGCAGATGCCTTAGCATCAGGCGATAAAAAACAAATAAAAATAGCACAAAAAGAAACAAATTTAATAGTGATATATTTCCAACCAGACACTCACTATACCCTTATGTTTATGTCGCAGTTTTAATTCTTTTTAGCAAATGGAGAAAAAGCAGTTTAAGATAAAAATATCGGACAAACCAATACGTAAAAAATTACCTTGTTAGGCCTGAAAGATTTTAAAATCTTTCAGGCCTATTTATTGAACTATCTAGCTTATTGCTACAAAAATATCCACTTCGGCATCAACTGGATTTTGGGCTTCTTCTCCATATACTTCAAAATCGGTTGTGTAGGTTCTGTCTAAGTCTGTTTCCCATATATTTATCCATTGATCATAAACGACTCCTTTGGTTAAATTACCTTTGGCTGTAAATCGAGAGTAGGTACTAGAGTCAACCCTTACACCAGCCATTCCGTCAGGAATTACATCCAGGTTTTCTACTCTGCAACCCAGGATTGTAGTGTATCCTTCTGTATGGTCACTTTCATAATCTGTATATAAGGCATAGATCGAATCTTCAATTCTATTAGGAATCTTGTAGAGTATATTTTCAGATATAAAGGTATCCCATAATGCAGGGATATCTTTAGCAAATTGTTCATTTTTCTTGGTAGTTCGCACAGAAATCCCAACCACCCAGAAAGGTTCGAGTTTTGTTTTAATCATGATTTTTAAGTGTTAAAATTCATACTGTAACAAAACTAAATACAGATAGTGACAGCAGTATGTCAGGAGTGATTTGTTGTTTTGAAACTATTTTTTCAATAATAAAAACCTGTCTGGTTTTTAAATAAACTCTAGTTTTCCAAAACCTGTATTCAAAATTTTCTGATCATCCACCTCCAGCCAGCTATTTAGTATAGTTGCATATACACTTCTGAAGTCTATTGTGTATTTAATATCACCGTTATCATCGAGATCTGAAAGATTTGGTAATTCGTTATAAATACCTGCTTTTTTCAGAGAACCACCAATAACTACGACATTATTGGCTGCACCATGATCGGTGCCCCGGCTTCCGTTTTGCTTTACCCGGCGACCAAATTCAGAAAAGGTAAGGATCAAAGTATCTTTAAACCGGTCATTTTTCTTTAAATCCTTTACCAAAGCACCAACAGATTCTGAGTAGACCCTGAGTAATCGATCCTGACTGTTCAATTGATTTACATGACTGTCAAAACCTCCCAGAGAGCTATAATAAACCCTAGTTTTTAAGCCTGAGATAATAAAATCGGCAATTGTCTTCAGATTTCTGGCAAATGGGTTTTGAGGATATTCGGTGGTGGTTTTATAAATTTTTGATGTTTCGTAAATATAAGAGGCCGAAGAATAAGTTTCGAGCATCGTTTTATAAAGATATCCCTGGTTATCTTCATCCAACATCTCTTTTTTGGTATTGGCAATAATACCTTTAAAGAACGGTTCCCGGGTAGTTTTATACAATTGATTAGGATTGGAAACCGCGATTCCGTTCATTGTCTTTCCTTTTAAGGCTAGGGAAAGAGCGTTATCAACCTCAATAGCCTGATACGGATACTGGCAATTGGTATCGAGATACCGGCCTACCCAGCCTGAATGTAAATATTGGTTTGTATCACTTGCCGTTTGCCAGATATCTGTACTTCTGAAATGCGATCTGTTGGGATTAGGATACCCTACATTATTAATGATAGATACTTCTCCCAAATCATAAAGTGCTGCAATGGCTTTCAGGTTATCGTTAAAAGCCAGATCATTTGTTATGGTAAGGGTTTGTGCTTCTTTTTTTGCAATAGAAGGCCTCAAACTGTGATAGATATCATTACTAATCGGGATCATGCTGTTTAATCCGTCATTTCCCCCCGAAAGTTGGATAATAATAACATTTCTATATCCTGATAGTTGTTCCGGGCTTAGAAATTCCATTCCCTTTAAAAAAGAAGGAATCAGTGCCATTCCTGAAGCAAAAACCGATTGTTTTAAAAAATCTCTTCGTTCCATATCTGTTAAGGTTTTAACAAAGTTGATACTCGGGTAAGCTCAATAATTCAATGATGAGGTTCTTTATGTTGGTAGCATCAAGTTGCGATACCAGTTTTTTAGCGGCTTCAGAAAGTTGGGGCTGTAACACAAAGTCTGTTAGTTCTGTTTTATCTTTTTGGTCCAGGGTAGACAGAAAAGCATTCCAATTAGGCGTGGCCTTTACTTTCTTTTGAAGCTTTGATTTCATCTTTGTATAGATTTGTTGTCGTATGATCATATTTTCAGGTATATCACCCTTGTCATGCCATTCGATAACACCGCTGTTTAATGTTAATGAGGCTAATTTTAATCGAAGCATTAATGTCGAATTGTCAATCCAGGTTTTTCCGCCAGGCCAACCAGCTACATTGGGAGGAAAGAACAGCATTTGATTTAATTTTTTCTGCAAGTAGAGAAGGACTTTTGGATCTTCATATTTAATATGAAATGGCCGGCTAAGTCCCACCATCAATTCGATAGGGGATTTGATCTTGGTTCCGATATTTTTGGGATCATAAAACCAATCACTGCCTAGCATCATTCTTAGTAGTGTTTCCAAATTGTAATTGGCATCATAAAAAGCTGTAGCAAGTTTTTCAACATGATGTTGATCTATAGTTTCATTCACAAAATAGGCATACAACTTTTCAGTAAGGTATCTTGCTGTTTGTTTTTCTTCCAGGAGGATTTTGATAATATCTTCTCCGATAAAATTTCCGGTGTTGCCCAAAAATGTTTTAACACCATAATCGTGGTGATTTTTTCTGAAGACAAACGCACCACCTTTGCTAAAATTCCAACCTGTAAAGGCTCTTGCTGCTTCTTTGATATCGGTTTCGGTATATACGTTATCCCTGCCAAGTGTGAAAAGCTCCATCACTTCGCGGGCAAAATTCTCATTAGGATGGTCTTTTCGGTTTTGACGATTATTGAGAAAGAGTAACATGGCGGGTGATTTGGATACCTCCATCAACATATCTCCAAAATTTCCTAAAGCATGTTTTCTAATGACATTATTGAGGTGTAAGCATGCTCTGGGGGTTTTTAAACGAACCGAAAAATGATTGTGAAAAAATAAAGTCATTTTTTCACGCAAGGTTTGTTTGGTATCTATGAGTTGTTTGAACCAAAGAGTATTCAGTTCTGACATTTTTTCTTTTCGCAGTTTTTGCAATTGCTTTCGCTCTTCCCGCGAAAGGTCTTTCGGGTTTTTTAATAGCATGCCAAAATCCATCTGTAAAGGAGAACTTTGCTTGCTTTCTGAAAATAATTGATCAATGATTTGATTTTTAGAGCTTTTCCTAACGGTTTTCAGCATTGCAGAAGATATGCCAAAACCTGTTCGCCAATAGAGATGTTGTATCTGTTTGTCTGATAAAGAAGTCACCATAATCACAGGGTTTATGTTTTTAGACTATGATCATTGGGAAAGGTTTAATCTAAAGAATTCCTCGAGGCTTTTCTACCGATCCAGGCTCTGCCTCAGGTAGGGGAAACTTAAAGATTGAGTTTAAAATAGTATGCTATTGGCCTTTAACTTCAATCAAATCCCACTTGTTGCCGTATAGATCTTCAAAAACGACTACAGTACCGTAGATTTCTTCTCGGGGATCTTCAAGAAACGATACTCCTTTAGATTTCATATCGTTATAATCCCTCCAGAAATTATCGGTGTGCAAAAAAAGGAAGACTCTGCCACCGGCTTGATTACCAACAGCTTTTTTTTGTTCTGTGTTTGCTGCTTTGGCCAAAAGAATACAGCTTTCGGTAGTATTGGATGGAGCAATAAGTACCCAGCGTTTTGTGTCATCAAGTTTGGTGTCTTCAATGAGTTTAAAATTCAATATTGAGACATAAAACATAATGGCTTTGTCATAATCATCGACTACAAGAGTAAACGCTCCTATTTTGCGTTGCATAGGTACTATTTATTCAATATTTTTACCGTATCAGGTACCAATCCGGTAACATCACCACCATGACGTATCACATCCCGCACGATCGAAGAAGAGATATAACTCTTACCTGAAGAGGTCAATAAGAAAACCGTTTCGATCTCAGACATTTTTCGGTTGGTGTGTGCGATAGCCTTTTCAAACTCAAAATCTGCAGGATTTCTTAAGCCTCTTAAAATAAAACTGGCCTGTTGTTTCTTGCAAAAATCTACTGTAAGGCCTTTGTATGTCATCACCTTGATCTTTGGCTCGTCTTTAAATGCTTCTTTGATAAAGTGTGTTCGCTCTTCAAGAGGGAACATATATTTTTTTTCGGCATTGATCCCGATGGCAATAATGATTTCGTCAAAGAGGGTTAATCCTCTTTCGATAATATCATAATGCCCTAAAGTAATAGGGTCAAATGATCCCGGAAAAACAGCTCTTCTCATGGGTGATTTTGATTGGTGTGATTACAAATATAATTCAAATTATGATTATAAATAATAGGATTAATTAGGATCTTAGATTTTAGATGAGTCGGTAGCTGTTTTTGTAAGGCCAATAATTAAGCCAGAGGGGGTTCTTAGCCCGGTCAGTTGGGATTTTTGTTCAGTTAGCAGGGTTCTTTATTGAATCAGTAGTGTATTTTACCCTACCTGGGAGTTATTTCTATTATGTCAGTAAGCCATACATTCTTCAATCGTATTGGTCAAAAGTTCTTTAAGGCTAATCCCGGCTGCTATTACCTGTTGAGGTAAAATACTAGCTTCGCTAAATCCGGGATTGGTGTTCATCTCTATAAAATGTGGTTCCCCGTTATGAAAGATGAATTCACTACGCGAAAAGCCTCTCATCTTTAGTATTTGATATATTTTCAATGCCAGGTCTTTCACTTTTTTAGTGTCTTCTTCAGACAAACGTGCCGGAGTTATTTCCTGCGATTTACCAAGATATTTGGCTTCATAATCAAAAAACTCATTTTCAGATATGATCTCAGTGATCGGCAATACGATATCTTTTCCTTTATAGGTAATCACCCCCACAGATACTTCGGTTCCACTTAAAAAAGACTCGATAATAATCTCATCATCTTCTTTATAAGCCGTATCGATGGCTGGCAAGAGTTCTATTTCAGTTTTTACTTTAGATACACCATAGCTGCTACCTGCTTTGTTTGCTTTTACAAAACAGGGTAGGCCCACCGTATCCAAAATTGCCCTGGGATCTATGTTATCTCCTTTATTTAAAAAATAATTGGTGGCAGCTGGGATTCCGTAAGGTTGTAACACACTAATACAATCACGTTTATTAAAAGTAAGTGCTGCCTGGTAAAAATCACAGGCTGTTTGCGGGATTCCGATCAGCTCAAAATATGCCTGAAGCAGACCATCTTCACCCGGGGTGCCGTGAACAATATTAAAAGCTGCATCAAAAATGATCTTGGTGCCATTTAATAGCAGTGAAAAATCGTTTTTATCAATTGGATATTTTTGATCCTTGTCATCAACATAAAACCAACCATTTTTGGTGATATGAATGCGAAAAGGATGATACAGATCCTTATCCAGGTGTTTGTAGACTACGTTTCCGCTCAGGATAGAAATCTCAAACTCGCTGGAATATCCCCCCATTAGTATGGCAATATTTTTTTTCATTGGCAGACTTTTGCAAACAAAAATATCATTTATCCTATAAGAAAAGCTTAAAACTTTCCGTTTTTATATATTTGTCCAAATTATTGAATGACTTCTATAAGTCATAACGATTAATTCTGATCATCGGGGATCAAATAATTATTGCTGATTTTTTCGCACAGAGAAACAAACCTGTATAACAGGTATTCGCCAGGCGGATTTTAGTATTAAAAACAAGTGTTATAAGATGAATGCATTTATAAAATTCTTCAAAGACCTTTTTAAGTTTATTTACAGTAAAATATTCTTGATCCAACTAGTTATAGCGATCGCGATGCTTGCGATTCTTTCTTATGTGGCACTAGAATGGTTAGAAAGTACGACAAATCATCATCAGCGTATTGTAGTGCCTAGTTTAAGCAAAAAGACACTGGATGAGATTGCAAAAATCCTTGAAGAAAGAGACTTACAGTATGAAGTTCAGGATTCGGCAAATTTTAATCCTGATTATCCAAGGTTCTCTGTATTAGAACAAAACCCTGCTGCGGGCAGTGAAGTAAAAGAAAACAGGAAGATATATGTTACATTGAACCCATCGGGCTATCGTAAGATAGAGGTTCCCGATGTGGTGCAAAATACAAGAAGGCAGGCCGAACCAAAATTGATCGCTCTGGGATTTAAAATTGGCTCGGTCACCTATAAGCCAAATATTGCCAGAGACATGGTGCTCGAAATAAGGCATCATGGAAAACGACTGCAACCCGGTACTAAACTTATGAAAACCTCGACAATAGATTTGGTGCTTGGGGACGGAACAAGAGGAACGATAAATCTTTCCAATTAAAATATTTTATTTTGGAAGAAAATCTAGGTACAGGAGATTTTGATACCAATGAGGATGATCTCTATGAACATTATCATTTTGTAGCAGGAGCCGGACAAGTTCCGTTACGGGTAGATAAGTTTTTGATGAATTTTGTCGAGAATGCGACCAGAAATAAAATACAACAAGCAGCCAAAGCAGGTAGCGTATTTGTAAATGATGTAGCTGTAAAATCAAATCACAAAGTAAAACCCCATGATGTGGTGCGTGTACTATTTTCGCATCCACCCTATGAGAACCTGCTTACTCCCGAAAATATCCCTTTGGATATTGTGTATGAAGATGATGCATTATTGGTGGTTAATAAACCTGCGGGTATGGTTGTGCATCCCGGTCATGGTAATTATTCTGGTACCTTGATCAACGCCTTGATCTATCATTTTGATACCCTGCCCAATAATAGCAGTGATCGTCCGGGATTAGTGCACCGTATCGATAAGGATACCAGTGGATTGCTGGTGATTGCCAAAACAGAAGATGCAATGACCCATCTGGCCAAGCAGTTTTTTGATAAAACCAGCAAGCGTGAATATGTTGCGCTAGTTTGGGGAAATGTTGATGAAGATGAAGGAACCATAGAAGGTAATATCGGACGCCATCCAAAAAACAGATTGCAAAATACTGTTTTTGAAGGCGACGAAGCCGATAAAGGAAAACCGGCTGTAACACATTATAAAGTTATTGAACGATTAGGATATGTTACTCTGGTTTCCTGCAGGTTAGAAACAGGAAGAACCCATCAGATTCGTGTGCATCTGAAGCATATTGGTCATACCTTGTTTAACGATGAACGTTATGGAGGAGAGAAAATATTGAAAGGAACTACCTTTACCAAATACAGGCAATTTGTAGATAATTGTTTTAAAATACTGCCAAGGCAAGCGCTACATGCCAGAACCCTTGGTTTTAAACACCCGGTAACGGGAGAGCAAATGCATTTTGAAACTCCTGTCCCAGAGGATATGCAGCAATGCGTAGAACGATGGAGAAACTATACAAAGAATCGGTTGGCAGAAGAGTAGTTGCCTCTTTAGGTTCATAAGCAGTAATAGCAAAGATCACAGAGAAAAGACTTAGCGTACTTTGCATGTAATCAACCAAGAACGCCAGATAACACTAAAAAAGTTTAAATGAGCTCATTATCAAAGCATATATAGAACATTAAAAAAGGTTATTAAAAACTTTATTTTGAAATAAATATGGATTACTGGCTAAATAATAGTACCTTCGCACTTTAATATTTTATAATGAATAAAGGAACAGTAAAATTTTTTAATGACTCCAAAGGATTTGGATTCATCACAGAAGAAGGATCAAACAAAGATCATTTTGTACACATTTCAGGGCTTATTGATGAAGTTCGTGAAGGAGACGAAGTAGAGTTTGAACTTAAAGAAGGTAAAAAAGGAATGAACGCGGTAAACGTGAAAGTATTATAATATACATTTTTGACTTTTTTAAAACACAAGCCTGTCGATTTTGACGGGCTTTTTTCATTGGTAAACTCAAACAATAGGCCCAGCCCTGTTTAGAATTAATAATAAAGGTCTTAGTATTTACAGTCTTATATATTTTGAATCAAAGTAAACCCTCTCAATACTCAAACACACCATTAAAAACTATTTGATAATATCTAAAAAATAATCCTGTGAATAACGATCAAATCAAAATAAAAAAGATAGAATTGTTGTCTGATAGCTGGTATACCTTGAATAAGGTAACCTATGAATATCTAAAGAAAAATGGAGAATGGGAGGTTCATCAAAGAGAAGCATACGATAGAGGGAATGGAGCCACAATTCTTTTATACAATAAAGAGAATAGTACCGTAATATTGACCAAACAATTTAGACTCCCCACCTATATAAACGGAAATAAAACAGGATTGTTGATTGAAGCTTGTGCTGGCCTATTGGATAAAGATAATGCCGAAGATTGTATTCGAAAAGAAACAGAAGAAGAAACAGGATATAAGATTTCTAAGGTTAAAAAGATATTCGAGTCCTATATGTCTCCAGGTTCAGTTACCGAAATTGTTCATTTTTTTATAGCTGAATATTCAAAAGATATGAAAGTAAGTGATGGCGGTGGGTTAGAAGAGGAACAAGAAAATATCGAGGTACTGGAATTAGATTTTGAAGATGCCTGTCGTATGATATATTCTGGGGAGATTAAAGACGGAAAAACAATTATGCTGCTTCAATATGCAAAAATTCACAATGTACTATAAATAAATGTTGAACTGATTTGAAATAGCTTTTATATATAGTCGAATAGAGAAGAAATACATCTGCGAATTTTAATTCTCAATCCACTATTGTATTTTTGGGTTGACAAAAAGTAATTATCTATGAAAATTGTAGTATCACCGGCCAAGTCTCTGGATTTTGACACCACATTGCCTACTCAAAAATATACAACCCCTGTTTTTTTACCTGAAGCAGAAAAGTTGAACGAAGCACTTAAGAAAAAAACACCTAAAAAACTATCGGCACTCATGGGGATTAGTGATAACCTGGCGCAACTTAACTGGCAACGTAACCAGGAGTTTCATCTTCCGTTTACCACAGAAAATGCCAGGCCGGCGGTATATGCTTTTAATGGTGATGTGTATAATGGATTAGACGCATATACGATCCCAGAGAATAAACTGGAAACATTACAAGATAAACTTAGAATCCTTTCGGGCTTATATGGCATATTGAAACCGCTGGACCTTATCCAGCCGTATCGTTTGGAAATGGGTACAAAGCTTAAAGTTGGCCGTAAAAATAACTTATATGAGTTTTGGAAAAAAACGGTGACTCGACTACTCAATGAAGAGTTAGAAGATCATGAATTGTTTATAAATCTGGCCAGTAATGAGTACTTTAGTGTTATAGATACAAAAGCGCTAAAGGTTCCGGTAATTACTCCTCAATTCAAAGACTGGAAAGGTGATAAACTAAAAATGATTAGTTTCTTTGCCAAAAAAGCCCGGGGTATGATGGTGCGCTACATTATAGATACCGGTGTTGAAACGATTGAAGATCTCAAAGGTTTCAACTATGAAGGCTATGGTTTTAGTGAAGAATATACTACCAAACCTAACGAATTGGTTTTTGTGAGGTAACGCTTAAACCTGCTTTATGCATCGGAACTTCGTAATGAAGCTTGGAAATACAATAAACACTGTTGTTTTCTTAATTTTAGCATAGCAACGCCCTGGTGAAATTAAAAAACAAATCGAAACGGCTGCGTTTACAGCAGTTTCAAGATGGAATAGATTTTCCAATGCGTAAAATGGGTTAAGAATATGCGAATGAACTTATTCGTCTAATAAGAAAGCTACTTTGGAGACTATTTTTTCTGTAGAAAATGGTTTAATGATATAATCATCACAACCTTTTGAGTATCCATATTTCTTATCGGTAAGTTCTCCTTTGGCACTAATAAATATAATTTTTGTGTTTTTTAAGCTCTTATCTTTACGAATCAAGCTTGACAATTCAAATCCATCAATAAATGGCATCATAACATCCAGAAGAATCAAATCCGGATAAAATAATTTAGCTATTTCTAAACCTTCTTTTCCGTTATAGGCTTTTTGAATTTCATAATCATGAGCTAAAAGAATATTTTCTAGCGCTAGTACTATAGATGGTTCATCATCAACAATCAAAATCTTCTTAGGTGCTTTCATCATTTGCGTTTATTGGTAAAGTTATTAAAAATCTAGTGTATTGGTCAATCTCACTCTCGACTTTGATAGTTCCTTTATGCCTATGCATTATTTTTTTGGCTATAGATAATCCCAGGCCACTTCCTTTAGGTTTTATTTTTTGTTTTTCGTTTCGAATTTGAACAAAGGTTTTAAAGATCTTTTTTTGATTTTCTTTAGCGATTCCTACACCATTATCTTCTATGCATATAGTAAGGGTATCTTGTTCTATTTTTGACGATATTTGTATGTAGTTTTTATCTTTTTCTGGATCATGAAATTTAATAGCATTAATTAAAATGTTAATCAAAACACGTTCTAAATGTACTTTATCAGCATAAACAATTATAGTACTATCCAGAACAGTGGTGTCAATTTTTATACTAGCCTCTTTGGCTAGTGGAGTCACTGTTTCTATAGTATTGGATATAAGCTCTGCAATTGATAAATGATCGAATTCCCAAGTAAGTTTACCAAGTTCTAGTTTTTCTTGTAATAAGGTGTCGTCAATCAGATTGCTAAGCCTTTCGCTTTCCTGTATGATAGTTTTTAGGAATACTTCTTTTTTATCTGCGTACAATTCTGGTTCAGAATATAACATCTCTGATAATAATCGGATAGAGGTTATAGGTGTGCGTAATTCATGAGATATGGTTAGAATAAATTCATCTTTAAGATGATCTATTTCTTTTAGTTTTTCGTTTGCTTTTAGTAACGTTTTCTGTGCACGTTCTAATTCATCAGATTTTATAGTCAGTTTTTTGCTATGTGTAATGGCTTCTTTGGTTTCTTCGAGTATTTCTAATAACTCTTTTCGATCGAGAGGCTCTTCATTAAGTAATTTTGAGATGGCAATCCTAGCTGAAATATTACCAATATAATCAGATAATACGTTTTCCATATAGTCTACAAAATGAATATCTACAATATCATTGTTCAAGTATTTTTTTTGATGTTTATTGTGATAGTGGTGAATAGCAGAATTAGCGGTTTCTGAGCCTAAAAAAGTAATTATAAGCTCGTATAGTTGATAAAAAAACACTTCTTTATATCGATTTCTAAAACGATTGTCATTGATATCAATTTTGGCATCTATAAATTTATTGGCTTGCTGTATTTCGATACCTTTGGGAATGGTAAATAACGAACCTATTATGTACATGAAAATATTGGCAGTAATACTCCAGAAAAAACCGTGAGTTATTTTATTAAGATTTTCTAACCCTAGTAATGCATATGGTTTTAATATATTTAAACCAAAAGGACCTTCAGATAATATAGAAATATCACCAATAATTCCGCTTCGTATTAAGGTGGGAAACAATAACGTATAAAACCATATCATAAAACCAATACTAAGACCTGCAATTGTTCCTGTTCTATTAGCTCTTTTCCAAAATATACCGCCAAAAAATGAAGGAGCTAGCTGTACAATTCCGACAAATGAAATTAACCCAACTTCTACCATAGGATAATTTTCTCCTATAACAATCATATAAATATATGCAGAAAACAATACAATAGGAATACTGATACGTCTACAAAATAAGATAGCTTTTTGAACTTTGGACGTCTGAAAAACTTTTAGGTAATTAACAAGTAAAGGAATCAGAATATTATTTGATAGCATTGTTGAAATGGCAAAAGTTTCTACTATAATCATTCCGGTTGCTGCTGCAAATCCTCCAAGAAAAACCAAGGTTGCTAGGAGATTATTTCCTTTCTCCAACGGAAAATGAAGGATAAAACTATCTGCATTAAAGGTCGTATCTCCAAAATATAATTTCCCGCCAATGGCAATTGGAATTACAAATAATGTGATAGCAAATAAATAGAGAGGAAATATCCATGAGGCCTTTTCTACGTGTTTTTCGTCTTTATTTTCTAGTGCTATAAGATGAAACTGTCTGGGTAATAGCATAAAAACCAAAAAAGAGAGTATGATAAGCATAAACCAATCCCAATAACCACCCTCAAGACTTCTCTGAATATTATTTATAGAAGCCAACATGTTTTTTTCTGATGCTTGAGAGAAAATATCCCCAAATCCATCAAAAATGAAATAGGTAACATAAATACCTATCACTAAAAATGCGATGAGTTTAAAAATAGCTTCAAAAGTTATAACAGAAACCATTCCCTCATTTCTTTCTTGAGATCTAGAGTTTCTGGTTCCAAATAGAATTATAAAAACAGACATAATGATCGCCACAATAAAAGCAGTTTCATTATAAATAGAAGCCTGTGCAGGATAATCAATTAGGATATTAAAACTCCCTGATATTGCTCTTAACTGGATCGAAATATAAGGGATGATAAATAACAGAATCATTATGGTGACTAGATTACCAAGAAATTTATCCTTACCGTAACGGGTAGCAATAAAATCTGAGATGCTACTTATTTTTTCTCGTCTACAGATGCGAATGATCTTTTTGAATAAAATAATCCAAAGAGGGCAAAGTAATAGGGGCCCAAGATATGTTGCCAAGAAACTAATGCCTTCTGTGGCGGCCTTACCAACACTTCCATAAAATGTCCACGCTGTACAATAGGTGGTTAAAGAAAGGGCATATACCAAAGGAGAATTTATGATACTCTTAGTAATAGATTTTTTATCGCCATAGTAAGCAATCACAAAAAGAACACCAAGGTATGCTACACATATCGCTATAATTGCCCAAAGTGGTATCATTTATTGCTGTTAATAATATAAAGCATTGCAAAAACTAATAAGAACCAAAGTGCATAAAAATATAGGTAAGTAATAGGGATCGTATCAAAGAGTAACACATTGTCAATAATCCCAATAAAAGGAAAATTAAACAAAAAAAAGAAAAATAGAGCTATAACAATAAGCCTGGTTTTTCTAAGTGTTTTCATCTTAGCTAACTATAGAATTATCCAAATATAAACTTTATCCATCTAATATGATACATTCTAATATATAACTACCATCATTTATGTATATTTGAATATATAAATATTCTTAATTTATAACATAATCATTAATTTGATTCACGAAATTTGCATGAGTTTTATGAAAGAAAATCTTACCAATTTTCAGGTTTTAGATAAAAGCGCAGAAATACTTAAGGTGATTGCGCACCCGGTAAGATTGGCTATTATAGAAGTTTTGCATAAGAAAGGCAGGCTATCTGTTACAGATATTTACCAATTATTGGGTATTGAGCAATCTGTTGCTTCTTATCATCTCAAAAATCTTCGGATGGTACATGTGGTTATATCTCAAAGAAAAGGAACCAAAATTTACTATTCTATAGAAAGTAAAGAAGTGATTCAAATCTTTAAACACATCACTAAATTAGGCGAGATTTAATCTTTTTTTTATTAATCTTCTTGTTTTTTTCTAATTTTTAATATAATTCTACTTTTTTTTATTCTTTTTTTAACTTTATTGATTTCTTGTTAAGTAATTGATTATAAATAAATTACCTTCATTTAATCATTAATTAATCAAATAATTAACAAGATTTTTATGTTTTATTTATTATTATATGTAAATAATTACATATTTGTATATATATTTGTAAACACACAATCATATTTTAATTTAAATAATCAATTATGAAAAAAAAGGGATGTATCGTTCTTCTTTTGTTTCTTCTTTTGGTCTTTGTGTCCAAAGTGCAATCGCAAGAAGAAGAACAAAAGAAAAAATCAATTACTTTTAAACCATTAAAGTTTAATATTTCTGAAGACGGTTCTCAATGGTTGCGTTTTATTCTTTGGAATCAAGTGCAGTTAAATTCGAATGATTTGGATGGGGATGATGATTTTAATGTAAAACCTAATATAAGAAGATCAAGATTACTAATATTAGGACAAGTAACTCCTCAAATTTTCACCTATATACATTTTGGTGTCAATAATACAAATGCAGGTCGATTGGGTCTTATTGACGGTAGCGATGAAACACAGTTGTTTTTACACGATGCTGCGGTAGAGTATAAGTTTTCTGATAAATTTGCAATCGGAGGGGGACTTCATTACTGGCGAGGGCTGGCAAGGCTATCTAGTTGGGCAGGTCTTACATCATTAACCTTTGATATTCCTAACCCATTAGTTTTTGATGGCACAATTGGAGCAACTGATCAATTTGCTCGTCATATCGGAGTGTATGCAAAAGGAAAACTGGCTAAATTTGAGTATAGATTAGCAATCAATGATCCTAGTTTGACGGGTTTTAGAGAAGACCCGATAAATACAACAGCCGATAACACAGTATATGGAGCATGGAATTACCATGATGGTGGAAGAACTATAGTAGAAGGTAATCTTAAGTATAATTTCATAGGTTCAGAAGGTAATTTATTACCCTACGCAGTAGGAAGTTATTTGGGAAAGAAAAAAATACTATCAACTAGTGCAGGATTTATTTACCATCCTGAAAGTTCCCTTATTTTGAAAGATAATACAAATCCAATTTTAGAAGGAGATGATGACGCTGCAATTATTGCGAAAACAGATACCGAAGATGCTACCCATTTTTCTCTAGATGTTAATTATGATACTCCGGTAGGAAGTAATGGGGGCGCGTTAACTGCCTATGCAGCATATCTAAATTATAATTTTGGAGAGAATGGTGGTAGTGCTGCTGCCGCTACAGGATCTGCCTTATATACCCAGATTGGGTATTTAATTCCTAAAACGAAGTTACAACCCTATGTTGTCTATCAAGATAGAGATTGGGAGGATGCTACAGTTTTGGGGTCACAAAGAGCTGGTAATACTTTTAATCTAGGGACAAATTATTATGTGTCGGGCCATAATCTGAGACTTACGTTAGAATATTTAAAAAACAATTTTGATGTTGGTGAGGATACAAGTCAAATACGTTTTCAGGTAAACATATTTCTATAGAAATAACTACTTTTATCGGGTAAAATGAAATTATAAAATTTAAGATTCGTGAAAAAAACAATTTCCTTTTTAGAAAAGATAAATGAAAAGATTGGAAATCTGGTAAGTTGGGTAGCCGTATTAATGGTGATCGTAATAAGTCTGGATGTAATCATTCGATATTTATTTCAGTTTACATTTATTTGGATTGTAGAAATAGAAATCTATTTATTCGGTATAATGTTCTTATTAGCAGCAGGTTACACTTTTAAATATGGTAAACATGTACGAGTAGATGTATTCTATGCAAAACTTTCTGAAAAAGGCAGAGCCTGGATAGATCTCATAGGTGGTTTGTTTTTTCTCTTACCCTGGAGTTATATTGTTATTTCTGCATCGTGGCGATATGCATATTCATCTTTTTTAATGGGTGAGAGTTCTCCGCAACCAGGTGGGTTGCCAGCATTATACATTCTTAAATTTTGTATAACATTAGGTTTCGCTTTTCTTCTTTTACAAGGGTTAGCTAGTATTCTTAAGTCAATTCAGATCATTTTTAATAAAGAGAAGTAAATGGAGATTTTAGCAATAGTATTGTTTGCAGTAATTTTTATTCTAATATTAAAAGGATATCCGGTAGCGTTTACTTTAGGCGGACTTTCTGTTTTATTTGCCTTTGGAATATCGATTTTTGCTCCCGAGTATTTCTCGATGACTACATTTAATATACTGCCATCCAGGATTATGGGAGTAGTAAATAATTATGTGTTAATGGCTGTTCCTCTATTTATTTTTATGGGAATCATGTTAGAAAAGTCAGGGCTTGCTCAAAGTTTATTAGAAACTATGGCCATGATGTTTGGTACAGTTCGTGGCGGACTAGCAATATCGGTTGTAATAGTAGGTGCTTTATTGGCAGCTTCTACAGGAATTGTTGGTGCTACTGTTGTTACCATGGGGTTGATAAGTTTACCAACAATGCTTAAAAGAGGATATAAAACAGAATTAGCAACAGGTGTAATAGCATCATCGGGGACATTAGGGCAAATCATTCCGCCATCTATTGTTCTGGTGCTATTAGCAGATACTATAAATAGCTCATCTAGAGGGGGAGCTTCTGTCGATGTGGGCTCTTTGTTTTCTGCAGCAATGCTTCCTGGGTTATTATTGGTGGCTATATATATTATTTATATTCTGGTACGTTCTTTTATAAATAAAAAAGAAGCTCCAGCCATTCCTGTCGCTGAAATAAAAGAATTTAGAGGTGATAATTTTATATCAAAGATTATCAAAGTTTTGATCTTACCAATTTTATTAATTGTAATTGTATTGGGCTCAATTTTTACTGGAGTGGCTTCACCAACAGAGGCGTCTGCTATTGGCGCTTTGGGAGCGACTATACTTACAATCGTGCAAGGAAAATTTAATCTCAAGATACTAAAAGATGTAGCTAGAGAGACTACTAAACTTACTACAATGGTCTTTTTTATACTATTGGGGGCCACTACATTTACATTAGTGTTTAGAACATTAGGAGGTGATGACTACCTGCAAGAATTAATTTTATCATCTAATTTATCTCCTGTTATGTTTTTATTGCTAGTAATGATAGTGATTTTTATTGCAGGATTCTTTATCGATTTTATTGAAATCGTTTTTATCATCGTGCCCGTGGTAACACCCATTTTTAATGCACTAGATATGAATATGCTTTGGGTAGGAATACTGATTGCTTTAAATCTCCAAACATCATTTCTAACACCTCCTTTTGGTTTTGCATTATTTTATCTAAAAGGAGTAGCGCCCCCTGAAGTTAAAACAAGTCAAATTTATAGAGGGATTGTACCATTTATTATCATTCAATTATGTATAGTTGGACTAGTGGTATTCTTTCCCGAAATCATCTTTCTTTCAAAATAAAACTTTAAAAAACTAAAAAAATGAAAATAATTCATCGTATTACAAAAATGATAGTAGCTTTAATGGTATTACTACTAGTAGCTTGCGGAGGAGAAAATACCTCTGGAAACACTTCGGTTACTGGAGCAACAAAACCTACTAAAAAGTATAATTGGAAAATGACAACGACCTGGCCTCCTAATTTTCCTGTGCTGGGTGAAGCTGCCAATAAGTATTCAGAATGGGTTGAAGAATTGTCTAATGGGCAAATTAAAATTAAAGTATACGGCGGAGGAGAATTAGTACCTGCTTTAGAAGCGTTTGATGCTGTATCTAACGGAACCATAGAAATGGGATCGGGAGCATCATATTATTGGGCAGGAAAAACCCCTGCGGCTCAATTCTTTTGTGCGGTTCCTTTTGGGATGAATAGCCAACAATTAACATCTTGGATAGAAGTAGGAGGTGGATATGAGCTTTGGAAAAAAACATATGCTCAGTTTAATTTGGTTCCTTATTTAGGAGGAAACACCGGAGTGCAAATGGGAGGATGGTTTAATAGAGAAATTAATTCTGTAGAAGATTTTAAAGGATTAAAAATGCGTTTACCAGGTATTGCCGGTAAAGTTTTGGAAAAAGCAGGAGGCGCAGCTGTGCTTGTTGCCGGAGGTGAAATTTATACGAGTTTAGAGAGAGGTGTTATTGATGCTACAGAGTGGATAGGACCCTACCATGATTACAAAATGGGGTTTCATAAAATTGCTAAATATTACTATACTCCGGGATGGCATGAACCAGGATCTCAAATGGAATTTTTTGTAAATAAAAAAGTTCACGATGAATTACCACCTCACTTGCAGGCTGTATTAGAAGCAGCTTCTAAGCGGGTACAGGTTTGGATGCTAGCTGAGTTTGATCGGCAGAATGGTATTTTCTTGGATAAGTTGGTAAATGAAGAAGGTGTTCAGGTTAGAGAATTTTCTAAAGAAACGCTTGATGTATTAAGGACATATACAGATGAAGCAATACAAGAATTAATAGGAAATGATCCGTTATCCAAAGAAGTGTATGAAAGCTATTCCAGTTTTCAAAAAAGAGTTTCTAAATGGTCTGAAGTTACTGAGAAAGCTTATTATAATAAAATACAAAAAAATAACTAATAATATAAAAAACCACTTTAGAATTCCTCTAAAGTGGTTTATATAAATATTTCTATTTATTAATTAACTTATTATAAATCTATGATAGTTTCATTACCATCACTATCGGTTTGTGTTGCTGTGTTATCACATTCACCATTACCATAGTCTAAAGTGGTAGTTTCACTATTTTGATTAGTTACTATAATCCCACTTACAATGTATTGACATCCACTTTCATTACGTAGAGGTGTTGTGATCTCAACACTATATTTGTCACCGTTACTAAAAGTGGTACTACTGCTTCCTGAGTTTAAGGTATAAAAATCAAAATCTCCGGGAGTATCGGGATTAGTTTCTAAGAAAGTTTCGTTAACAAAATTTGTTTCACTGGTAGCGGTTAATCCTTCTGCCCATGCAAAAGAAAAATTAGAATTTGTTGTAAAGGTAGTATTTGTACCTTCACTTCTAAAAGTGAACGTAGTAGTAGCGTTCCCGCTAACAGTAACATCTTTATATTTAAAATTTTCTAAACTATAAGTAATCTCAACTTTGTTTTCTGCATCTAATTGTACACTAAAACTCATGCGAATACTACCAGAAATCATTTCTCCGTTAATTTCACAGCCGTCGCCAAAATCAATTACAACAGTTCTAGTTTCTTCTAGAGTTTCTGAAGTAACTGTTGCACAATCCGGTACTTTACTACCAAGGGCAGGGCCAGGATTGATGCCAGATTCTGTACTAAATACATCTTCTACAACGGCATTAATTTCATTGTTTGCAGCTTCAACATCAGTGTATTCCTTAGATGTAGTAACTTCACTAGTTGGGATCTGATTTTCATTATCATCATCACTACAACTTATTAGAAAGGTAGTTGAGACAAATAGAATACTTAAAAAATTGACAATTCTGTTTTTCATTTTAAAATGGTTTAATTAAAAAAATAAATTATTGTTTAGGTTAATAGTTGTCATAATACAACGGCATATGATTAATAAATCTTATAAATGGATACGTTAATAAATGTTAAGATTATGTTAGCGTTAATCTGTTTTTAAAAGAAGGTAAGTCACATTAAAAGCTGTTTATGCTTATATATTTGAACATTCTATTGCAAAGAATATTTCTTATCAATATCTTCGCAGCGAATGTTCGCTAAAAGTGTTATTAACTCAAAATTTATAGTATGCAAATCAAAAAAGTTTTAGTCGCTAATCGGGGTGAAATTGCTATCAGGATTTTTAGGGCTTGCACAGAAATTGGTTTACAAACGGTGGGAATATATACGTATGAAGATCGATACTCCTTACATCGATATAAAGCCGATGAAGCATATCAGATTGGTGAAAATCACGAACCATTAAAACCTTATCTGAACATTGAAGCGATCATAAAAGTTGCCAAAAAGAACCATGTAGATGCGATTCATCCTGGGTATGGTTTCCTTTCAGAGAATGCAGAATTCGCAAAGCAATGTTTAGAAAATGAGATCATTTTTATAGGTCCGAAGGTTTCCGTACTACGTTCTTTGGGAGATAAGATCACGGCCAAGAAAGTGGCTATCGAGAATAATATACCGATTATTCAGAGTAATAAAGAGGATCTTACCGATATGAACATAGCACTCAAAGAAGCCAAACGCATAGGCTTTCCTGTAATGTTAAAGGCAGCTTCGGGAGGAGGAGGTCGCGGTATGAGAGTGATCCGAAAAGAAGAGGAGTTAGAAAAAGCATATCCAGAGTCTCGTAGAGAGGCCTTAAATGCCTTTGGAGATGATACGGTGTTTCTGGAAAAATTCGTAGAGAATCCAAAACATATCGAAATACAGATCGTAGCCGATCACCATGGTAATATGGTACATCTTTTTGAACGCGATTGTTCGGTGCAGCGACGGTATCAAAAGGTGATTGAGTATGCGCCTTCGTTCGGAGTTGCAGAACAAATTAAACAAGATTTATATACATATGCACTCACTATTTGTAAAGCAGTTGATTATAATAATATTGGTACGGTAGAATTTCTGGTCGATGAGGATGAAAGTATCTATTTTATCGAAGTAAATCCAAGGGTACAGGTAGAACATACAGTTACAGAAGTTGTTACCGGAATTGACCTGATCAAAGCACAGATTTTTATCGCCGGAGGATATAAATTATCAGACCGGCAAATCAAAATTCAAAGTCAGGAAAGCCTTAAGATTAATGGATATGCAGTGCAGTGCAGAATTACGACTGAAGATCCTGAGAATGATTTTAAACCCGATTATGGTACAATTACCACCTATCGCAGTGCTTCAGGATTTGGAATTCGATTAGATGCAGGTAGTGTATATCAGGGAGTTACAATTTCGCCCTTCTTTGATTCAATGCTGGTAAAAGTTTCCTCTAGCGGGAGAACCCTTGATGGTGCGTGCAGAAAAATGAGAAGAGCACTTTCCGAATTCAGAATACGTGGCGTAAAAACCAATATGCCTTTTTTGGATAATATTCTAAAACATGAAACTTTTAGAAAAGGAGAAGTTACCGTGAATTTTATTCGGGATACAAAAGAGCTTTTTGTGATTAGAGAACCTCGTAATCGTGCGACCAAGTTGGTGAATTTTTTAGGAGATATTATTGTAAATGGTAATCCCGATGTCAAAAAAATTGATCCTGCTAAAACTTTTATAACGCCGGTTATTCCAAAATTTGAAGAAAATGGAGAATATCCCAAAGGAACAAAAGATCTTTTAACAACATTGGGACCAGATGCCTTTGCAACCTGGTTAAAAAATGAAAAGAAAATACATTTTACCGATACAACAATGCGTGATGCGCATCAAAGTTTATTGGCTACAAGAATGCGAACCTATGATATGCTTAAAGTAGCTGAAGGGTTTGCCAAAAACCATCCCGAAATCTTTAGTATGGAGGTTTGGGGAGGTGCCACTTTTGATGTTTGCCTGCGGTTCCTGAAAGAAAATCCGTGGGAGCGACTCAGGGAATTACGAAAAGCGATGCCTAATCTCTTGTTACAAATGTTAATTAGAGGATCAAACGGAGTAGGATATACTGCGTATCCCGATAATTTGGTGAGCAAATTTGTAGAACAATCCTGGGAGAATGGGGTAGATGTTTTCAGAATTTTCGACTCGCTTAACTGGATGAAATCTATTGCCCCTTGTATAGAGCATGTGCGCACAAGAACAAATGGATTGGCAGAAGGTTCTTTGTGTTATACCGGAGATATTTTAGACCCGAAACGCACGAAATATACATTGGATTATTATATTCAACTAGCCAAGGATATAGAAAATGCAGGAGCACATATTCTTGGAATTAAAGACATGGCAGGCCTTTTAAAGCCCTATGCTGCCTATGAGCTGGTTTCGGCATTAAAATCAGAGATCAATATCCCAATCCATGTACATACACATGATACTTCATCGGTACAATCTGCTATGTATCTTAAGGCTATTGAGGCCGGAGTCGATGTAGTGGATGTTGCGCTTGGCGGACTTTCGGGATTAACTGCGCAACCCAATTTTAATGCAATAGCCGAAATGCTCAAGTTTCATGAACGTGAGCATACCATAGATATCCTAAAGCTGAATGAATATTCTAATTATTGGGAAGCAGTGCGGGAATATTATTATGTTTTTGAATCGGGTTTAAAAGCAGGTACAGGAGAAATTTATCAACATGAAATTCCAGGAGGGCAATACTCTAATCTCAAACCACAAGCGCAAGCATTGGGACTTTCAGATCGTTTTCACGAAATCACAAAAATGTATGGAGAAGTAAATGAGTTGTTTGGTGATATCGTGAAGGTAACACCAAGTTCTAAAGTGGTAGGGGATATGGCACAATATCTGGTGAGTAATAATCTGACAATCGAAGACGTAAAAGAACGAGGCGAGACAATTTCCTTTCCCCAGTCGGTGATGAGCTTTTTTAAAGGAGAGCTGGGGCAGCCCGCAGGTGGTTTTCCAAAAGCACTGCAAAAATCTGTATTAAAAGACCAGAAACCATTCACCGACCGCCCCAATGCACATCTGGAACCTGTTGATTTTGAAACAGAGTATACAGACTTTGTTAAAGTATTCAAAAAAGGGATGGGGCGGGAATTGGATATGACCGATTTCCTTTCCTATAAATTATATCCCAAAGTATTTACGGGAGCATATAATCACCATCTGAAGTATGGTAACATAATGAATATTCCTACCAAGAATTTTTTCTACGGAATGACCCCGGGCGAAGAGATTATTATAGCGTTAGATAAAGGCAAAATCTTACTTATTGAGTTAATTTCGATAGGAGAGCCCAATGAAGATGGTAACGTAACGGTATTCTTTAAAGTAAACGGCCAAACCCGAAATGTTGAAATACTAGACAATGCAATCAAAGTAGATAAAGTAGTTTATGCTAAAACAGATAAAGCCGATCCAAAACAGATAGGAGCTCCATTACAAGGGTCTTTGTCCTCAGTTCTGGTAAAAACAGGTCAGGAAGTTAAAAAGAATGAACCATTATTCATTATTGAGGCTATGAAAATGGAAACCACAATTACCGCTAATGAATCTGCTGTGATTAAGAAAATTGTGTTAAAACCTGGTACTATGGTTGAAGCAGATGACTTGATTATTGTATTAAAATGATATGAAAAAGGAGGGTTGTCCCCTCCTTTTTTTAATAGATTAATAGGTATAATCGAAATGACAAGGAGCACCTGGTTCAAGAGATTTATTACAAGGACTAGTTTCGTCACCGTTCCCACCTTGAATTGCTTTTTGTTTTAAACGAGAAATCGTATTCTTGTTTAAAGCTAATTTTGTTAATTTTTGTTTCTTCATATTAAATAGTTTATAAATGAAAGTACCCGAACATTTATAGACACTCGGATTTTTTGTCTAGAAAATTTAATCATGATATGTAAACAGTACTGTTATATATAAATGTTTCTTACAGAATAAATGTTTCATTGAAATTTGTTAAAATTGTATTAAGAAAAACTATGGTGTTTATTTCCTAATTAATTAATCCAAGGTTAACTGTGTTTATACAAAATAGAAGATTTTTAGGTGTGAGTACATAATAATTAAAATCTGAAATTTATTCTTAAACCAATTACAACGGTCCAGGCAAATGATCTGGTCATTACACTTAAATAGTTTTTTGCTACTTTCGCAGCTATGCAATATTTTTTGATCATCGCCTTACAAGGTTTTTGTATTTATCATGCAATCAAGAACAGAAACAATTACTATTGGTTCTTTTTAATTATATTTTTACCGGTTTTAGGTAGTGTCATTTATCTATTTACTCAGGTATTTAATAAAAGAGATCTGGATGTGGTTCAGAGTGAGCTTGTAAATGTTATGAACCCCACTAAAAAGATTAAAGATTTACAAAAACAATTAGATTTTGCAGATACGTTTCAGAATCGAGTGAATTTAGCTGATGCATTACTAGAAGCGGGAGATTATACCACAGCTATAGCAGAATATGAAAATGCAATAACTAATGATTACAACAAAGATGTAGGTGTTGTAAGAAAATTAATTGAAGGATATTATCAAACCCAACAATATGAAAAAGTTATCTTTTATGCTGAAAAAATAACTGAAAAACCTGATTTTAAACGTTCTAGAAGTCAGTTTTTATATGGTTTAGCATTAAAAGAACAAGGGCAATTGGAAAAAGCAGAAGATAACCTAAGACAGATCGATCAACGATATTCTAATTATCAGGAACGATACCAACTTGCTGAGTTTTTGATAGAAAAAGGAAAAATTGAAGATGCTAAAGAAATTCTTTCAGAAATTTTAACAGAATCCCAACACATGTCAAAACCTAATAGAGATAAGTATCGAACAGTTGTGAATGATGTTAAGAAGTTAACCTCTTCAATTTTATTCTAGATTATTCTTATTTTGTTGTATGATACTGGCTGTATCATATTTTGCGAACATTTATAATAAGAGCAATATGAAATGGACATACAATTCAAAGTTTCCATCTGTTGATGACCTTAGAAGAAAAGCCAAAAAACGAATTCCAAAATTTGCCTTTGAATACCTGGATGGAGGCTGTAATGAGGATGTGAACCTTTATCGCAATCGGTCTGAAATTCAGGAGGTGCAATTAAAGCCATATTACTTAAGTGAACATGCGAGTTCTGATCAAAAAACAGTGCTGTTTGGTCAAATATACGATGCTCCATTTGGGATTGCCCCCGTAGGACTACAAGGACTCATGTGGCCTAACTCACCTGAGATTTTAGCAAAATCAGCTTTTGAGCATAATATTCCATTTGTTTTAAGCACAGTTTCTACAAGTAGTATAGAACGCATTAGTGAGATTACCGAAGGTAAAGCCTGGTTTCAGCTTTATCATCCTACAGAGAATAGCTTAAGAGATGATATTATTAAAAGAGCTGCAGCTTCAGAATACGATGTATTAGTGCTTTTATGTGATGTGCCTACCTTTGGATTTCGTCCCAGAGATATTCGAAACGGTTTGGCAATGCCACCTAAAATGTCTGTTCAAAATATACTTCAAATTTTAAGGAAACCCAATTGGGCGTTGCAAACATTGCTTCATGGTCAGCCTGGCTTTGAAACTTTGAAACCATACATGCCAAAGAATCTGAATTTAACCGGGTTAGGTCAATTTATGGATCAGACTTTTAGTGGCAGATTAAATGAAGAAAAAATTGCTCCGATCCGGGATATGTGGAAAGGTAAGATTGTTCTTAAAGGCGTAGCAAGTGAAGAAGATACAGAACGTGCTGTTAGGTTGGGATTAGACGGAGTCATAGTCTCCAATCATGGCGGGAGACAGCTAGACGCCGGGCAGTCTACTATAAAACCACTACATACGTTATCTGCAACATATGGAGATAAAATAACCGTGATGATGGATAGTGGGTTACGTTCAGGACCAGATATCGCCAGAGCAATGGCTAGTGGAGCAAAATTTACATTTATGGGAAGATCTTTTATGTATGGAGTTTCTGCATTGGGTAAAACAGGAGGAGATCATACAATAGCATTGTTAAAGACACAATTACAGCAGGTAATGGAGCAGATTTGTTGTAAGAAAGTTGAAGATTTCCCCAATCACTTAATTTCAGAATAAAAAAATGGTAACAAATACTTAGAAACTCACGTTTAATAGAACGCAATCGTAATAAAATAGAGCTCTAGTTTTGAATAGCGTTGATACATAAAAAAATACTTTTTATGAATGATTTTTAGATACTTATCCCACCCTAAATCCTTCCCCAAGGGAAGGACTTTTATTACCAAATTTTGCTACCTTCCCTTTGGGAAAGGTTGGGGATGGGATATAAAGTACTTTGGTGAAATTAATCAACGCAATTATAAACTAGAGCCTAAAATTGTAGTAAAATCAGGGATTACAACTCATATAGATGGTTTTATAGAAGCCAAAGAGTTTACTTCTCAATTGCTTTAATATCAACCCTGCTGCGTATTTTTTGTAATCCGCGATAGGCATAATTACGAACTATTTGTTCAGAAAGGTTCATTATTTTTGCAATTTCCTTGTATCTCAGGTTTACATAGTATTTTAGATATAACACTTCTCTCTGGGCATTAGGAAGTTTACTTAATTCGCTATAGATCCAATTTTTGGTATGCTGTTCAGATTCTAAATCAATATATTTATTTTCAGGAGATTGTTCAGATGTGGTATTTCCTCTCTCAACGACCTTTAAATATGTTTTATGCTTACGTTCCCGAGCATTATTTCGGCTAATTTCATGATATATATTTTTTTTCAGGGCACTAAAGAGATAGACTTCAAGATTGTCAATTTTAGCCAGTTTTTTGTGATTTTTAGCAATCCAAATAAATAACTCTTGTATGATATCATCTATGTTATATGGCCTTAGTGTAGAAGTAAAATGAGTGCCATAAAATTTTAGTTTACCAAAATAAGAACGATACAATGTATCCAGTGCATGAGAATCACCCTCGATAATTCTTCTTTTGATGTTATTTATTTTTGACGAGTCAGTCATTCCCCAATGTGTGATTGCTTACATAAAACCTCATTGATTAAATGAGATTTTGTGAATAAAATTAGAGTTTTATTTATAAAAACAAATTTTTAAAGTTAAAATAATTAACTATTTATACTTGCCAAACCATTATAACAGCATTAATAGCAATCAATACTTGTAGAATAGTAGTCCTCTTTTTACCAAATTTTTAAAATAATACAAAATTGAAGGTTACAAAATGTTTCTATACTTCATCTTATATATAAGTCTGGTTGTTTAATCCGGATTAAAAATTATTTGTAACGGCTTTAACGTATGTGGTTTGCCCTAAATAACAAACCCAGTATGTGCATAATAAGATAATGAAAATGAAATCTGATAAGTACAAAGATTTTTCGGTTACCGAGTTTATGGAAGATGAACATTTTATTAAATGGGCATTAAACGAAGATGAAACACATGACCTATTCTGGGAATCTTTTTTTAATACATATCCACGCCAAAGAACCCCTGCAAATGAAGCCAGAGAACTACTTAGACAAATTCATGGAACTTTTGATACAGAAGTAAACAGAGTATCCCGGCCAGTTGAAAGCTTAGAAGGAGTATTCAAAGAGCTTATGGATGAGCGTTCAGAAATCCCAAAATTTAAGAAAACAAAGAAACGTCGGTTCTATGGGTTGGCTTATGCTTCTATATTGGCTGTATTGATTGCCTGCACCTACTTTTTTCTTATTACCGGAAATCAGGATAAAATCAAATATGTCACCAGACATGGTGAGTGGAAAACAATAGAACTTCCCGATGGTTCTCAGGTAGCATTAAATGCCAATTCGCAGTTGATCTTTCAGAATACCTGGGTAGAAGGAAAAGACCGGTTGGTTTGGTTAAAAGGCGAAGCGTTTTTTGAGGTAGAAAAGAAACCCCAAACCAATGCCAAATTTTCTGTGATAACAAAAGATCTGAGCATTCAGGTTTTAGGAACTTCTTTTAATGTAAATACCAGAAACCGGCAGACCGAAGTTTTTCTGGAAGAAGGAAACGTAACACTGGATATGGGAAATGAACAAGCATGCATTGTACCTGGCGAATTTTTGGCCTATTCACAGGAAAAAAAGAAAATAACAAAGCGATATAAAAAGACAGAAGATATTCAGTCTTTCTGGAAAGATGGCGTCTTAAAAATTGAAGAGGCGTCGATGAGAAAGATTCTGAATGAGATAGAGGTAATTTACGGGGTAGATATCGTGGTCAATAATATCGCTGTGTTTGAAAAAGAAGGAACTATTGCTATTCCTGTAGATAATATAGAAATAGCCATACCAATTTTAGAGCGGGTATTGCATGTGAAAATACGTAAGAAGATGAATCAATTGTTCATTGAGTAATGTAAATATTTAGTTAGAAAAGAGGTTGAATATTATTTTGAAGTCATCTCGATTTTTGTATTGATAATAAGAACCAATCTATCTAAATACATAAAATTAAAATCTGTCAATAATGAAAAAAGTAACATCACACATTTCTAGGGCATCTATTTTTTTAATACTTTTTCTCACAATTTTTCTGCATTCACTGCAAGGCAATGCTACCAATAATGAACTCAGGTTTACTGATTATACCCTAAAAGAAGCACTTGATACCATCGCAGATAAGTATCATATATTCTTCTCGTATGATAAATCCTTGCTAGAGGATATAAAAGTTGATTTTGAATTAGATGAAAACGAAAGCCTGTTTGAAGCGATAGATAGACTTATCAAAATGACGAATCTGAGTTATGAATCTTTTGGAGATAAGTATTTTGTAATCTACAAAAAAACAAAAGAGGGTGCCGAAGATTTGTCACAACTTCTGGAATATTTTGATAAGATCAATAAAATAGAAGATAAAGGGAATTTACTTCTTGTAAATCAACAAAACAGTATTAATCAACAAAGGAGTGAGTTAATCAGTATGATAAAAAAGATGGAGCAGCAGGAAATTAAAGGTACTGTTACTGCCGCCGATGGCACACCTATACCAGGTGCCAATGTTTTGATCAAAGGAACTACAAGGGGATTTGTCACCGATATCGATGGTAATTTTAGTTTTGAAGGAGAGCTGCCGGTAACATTGGTAGTTTCTTATATAGGATTTAATACCAAAGAAATAAAAATTACTTCTATAGCAGCACCGATTTTAATCGAATTAAGCGAAGGTTTTGCGCTAGATGATATTGTTGTAACTGCAAGAAGAAGACCAGAAAGAATTCAGGATACCCCGATATCTATTACTGCAATTCAGGGGCCGGTACTGGAAGAAATGGGTGTAGATGATTTATCTGGTATTGGTGATATGGCTCCCAATTTAACCTTTAGTACTACCGGAACCGTATCTGGATCAAGTTCGGCAGCAGTAGTATTTATGAGAGGAATCGGCCAAAATGATTATGTTCCTGTTGCAGATCCGGGAGTGGGGATCTATGTAGATGATGTATATCTGGGCAGAACCATTGGTGCCGTACTCGATATTGTAGATCTCAAAAGTGTTGAGGTGATTCGTGGCCCTCAGGGAACACTCTTTGGCAGAAATACTATAGGCGGAGCAATAGCCCTTACATCTAATGACCCGGGCGAAGAGTTTGCAGGTAAAATTAGTGTAACCGGCGGAAGCTATACCCGTAATGATGCGTCGGTTGCCCTTAGTGGCCCCTTATCTGAAGAGGTTGGAATATCATTTAATTTTGTAAGAAGAAATAGAGAAGGATATGTAGAGAGGGTAAATGTTGAAGATTCCTGGCTGGGCAATGATAATATGCATGGGTTTAAAGTGAAACTCAATTGGGGTAAGCCAGATACTAAGTTTTCAGCAAAATTAATAGCAGATTATGTGGTAGAACGTGAAGAATCTGCACCAGAACAAAACCTGTTCTTCAGGCCCGATACTCAAATTACAAATTTGTGGAATACCGGAGCCGGAGTTTCTACCGCACAGGGCTATGTAGAAGGTGATCAAACTGCCGGAACAGATATTTATGATGAACGCTTAAATCTGGGGCCTTTTAAAACGGGCGAAACTTCACTATCTCAAAATGATATTGATTCTTATGGTATTTCGGCAAACCTAAACTATGAATTTAAAGAAGGACTGGCTTCAAAATTGATTTTGGCCTACAGAAATCTGGATGCTAAATTTGCCAGACAGGTAGACGGCTCTGCTTTTAGTATTTTTGAGAATCGGGATGTGTATCTACAGGATCAGTTTAGTGCCGATTTTAGATTGAATAAAAAGAGTGATAAGCTGGATCTTGTAGCCGGGCTTTTTTATTTTAATGAAAAGGTAGACAACCAATTAAACTTCACCGGTGTTTTACAAGGAGTAGCATGGCCTGCATTTGTGGGTGGAGAAGTGGATAATTCTAATTATGCGGTATACGGAGAAGGAACCTATAAGATCACAGATCAATTTTCATTAACAGCTGGGCTTCGGTACACCAATGAAACCAAAAAAGCGATGCCCGATGCATTTACAGATCCAACAGCATCTATCGAGAACAGGCCTGATGGCCCAGCAGCAGAAAGAGATCCTGTAACCAATCCGGGAAGGCTTCTGGATAAAATATGGCAGGAAAATTCGTTTGATAAGGTTACCTGGAGGTTTAATGCCGCCTATAAGATCTCTAATTCGGTAAATGTATACGCTTCGGTAGCTACCGGTTTTAAGTCGGGTGGTTTCGAATGGCGTGTAACCAATAGTTCATTTTATGATGATCCATCCAATGATTTTGATGGCGATGGCGATGGCGATCTGCCGCAATTTAGACCTGAAACGGTAACATCTTATGAAATAGGATCAAAATTTGATCTGCGCAATACCGATTTTAGATTCAATTTTGCAGCTTTTTATACTTCGTATAATGATATGCAGATTGCTGCAAATCCACCGGGATCTATTGCAACGTTTCAAACCAATGCAGGAGATAGTGAAATAAAAGGAATAGAAGCCGAAGTTATCTGGGTACCTGTTTCATCTGTATTACTTAATGTAGGCTACGGGCTAATCGATGCCGAGTATACAGATTTGATTGAAGGAGTGACTGTTTCTGAAGATGATAAATTTATTCTTACCCCAGAACATATGGTAACTTTTGGAGCGTCCTATAAATTCCCGTTGGGAGAGGGTAATCTTACTACCCGTATCGATGGTCATTATAAATCGGAAATGCATTTTGAAGCAGAAAACAGCGACTTTGTTTTTGATGATGGGCACACGGCTCTTAATGCATCTATACGATACAATACCAAAAAACATTGGGGGATCACCGCCGGGGTCGATAACTTAACCGATGAACTCTATGTTATTGGTGGTGATGCCAATACAGCTATTGGATATGAGAACGGAATATATGCAAGACCAAGAAATTATTATGTAACACTTTCCTACTCTTTTTAAATACTCATGATATAAGCCCAGGCCCCAAAGAGATTGTTAAAACCTTTGGGGCCTGGGCTTATAAAATCTTAATAACTCTTCTCATACCTGCTAACAACTCCTTGCCAAACCCCTTTGTAGTTTAGAAAATCTTTTTATTTTTACAATACGTTAACATTTCCGGGAAACATTGAGAATCAGACCTATTCAAATATCATTATTTATCCTATTCGTATTAGGGGGATTATTCGGGCTCATGTTTTTAAGTGAAAAAGGAGGTATACAGAAGGCTCAAACACAAGATGACGGATTCTCTTATGAAGGGCTCTCGGTTAAATATCCTACACATACTACTTTTCTGGGGTTGGAGAAAGATACTTCTCTTACCCGGCAAGATATTCTAAAGGTTACAGAAATTGTAACCCCTTTAGAGATCGAAACGACCAAAACTGCCAACGATATTGCTCTGGCACAGGAGATAAAACAATTGCCTGATTTCTCTAAAATTGATACAACAAGCCTGGTGAGGATCAAATATCCCGAGGATCATCCAGATTTTAAAAATGAGTTAAGAAAAAAGCTTTCTTCAAGATCGTGCAGGATTTTACACTACGGAGATTCGCAGATCGAAGGAGACCGAATTACAGGATATCTGCGTAACAGGCTTCAGCATATGTACGGGGGTAGCGGACCAGGATTTATTCCGGTATTACCGGTATACCGGCAAATAAGTGCTGTTGTAGAACCTGGCGAACAGTGGCAGCGCTATGCATTTTTTGATCCAACAATAAAAAAATTCTCTCACAAGAAGTATGGAGCTTATCTTTCTGTTTCGCGGTTTACAGAACATCAGGTAGCAGTGCCAGACAGTGCGGCAATTGATTCTTTGCCAATCGTTAAAGCTTCAATAAAAATTGGTAAATCTCAAAAAACCTATGCAAAGTTCAGGCGGTTTACCAATATTGGTCTGCATTACGGGAACTGTAATTTTCCGATTAAGATATCTGTATATAATGATGGCGCTTTGATGCAACAAGACAGTTTGATCCCAGATGGAAGGTACCATCAATATAAAATCAAAACTACCACAACTCCTACCGATCTCAGGATTGAACTTGAAGGTAAAATAAGTGCAGATTTTTATGGGTTAACACTCGATGGCGGCTCTGGGATTCAGATTGATAATATAGCGATGCGGGGAGCCTCGGGAACTATTTTTGCCAGCTCTAATGCGATAACCTATAGCCGAATGGTAAGGCAGTTAAAACCCAAAATTGTTATTATGCAATACGGAGGTAATACTATGCCGTATCTCAAAGATTCTACAGATGTCGATAAGTATACAAAACGTATAGCGGGTCAGGTAAAATGGATCCGGCGACGTGCAAAGAATGCCAGTTTTATATTTATTGGCCCTACAGATATGTGTGCTCCTGTAAATGGTAAAATGGAAACCTACCCATTGTTGCCATACCTTAATTCGAAGCTTATGGAGACCTGTCTGGAGAATAATGTGGCATATTGGAGTATGTATAATGCCATGGGTGGAAAAGGATCGATGGAGTTATGGGTAGAAGAGAAGCTTACCGCCAAAGACTATATGCATTTTACCTGGAAAGGAACCAAAATAATTTCAGAACTATTTTTTACAGCCCTATACCTTGACCTTAAAGAACCTCAAAATAATGAAGATACGTAGTAAATTGATTTTTTATCTATGGCTTTTGACCTTACCGGCAATGGCACAAACCTATGTTTTAGATACCATACAAGATAAATACCCTTTTGTGAACTGGAAAGCTAATGCTATTAAGATGGCCTCAACTTCTCCGGCTTTTAAAAAACTCTATTGCAAATTGGATACAATTGCCAAAGGCGGTCAAGAAGATGTGCATATTTTTCATATCGGTGGTTCCCATATACAGGCAGATATTTATTCAAACCGCCTGAGGTCTTATCTACAGACAATGAGTCCCACCTCCAAAGGGCAACGAGGGTTTATTTATCCTTTTAGTATTGCAAAAACCAATAACCCGGGGAATTATCGGGTGGAGTTTGATGGTAAATGGTCGGGATATCGATGCTCGGTAAAAAAAGATAGTGTAGCCTGGGGGCTGGCTGGTGTCACAGCAGTATTTAAAGATACAATGGCCAATGTAAAAATAAAGGTGAACGGTAACAATTATCATGAAAAGATGTATGATTTTAATAGAATCAGGGTCTTTTATGATAACTGGAGCACAGAATATGAAATCGCTTTTAAACAGGATTCTCTGGTTACTGAAATTACCGAAAACAAAAAAGCGCATTTTATAGAGTTTGCATTTAACAAAACTGTCGAAGAAATTGAGTTTTGCATTCGTAAAATTGAAGATATTGAAAACCCCGAATTCCTGATGATGGGTATAGAATTAATGAATGATAATAAAGGAGTTCAATATACCTCTATCGGTGTAAACGGGGGAAGTTTTTCATATTATGACCGATGTCGTTATTTTGAAGATCAGTTACTGCTTTATAAGCCAGATCTGTTTATCGTATCGGTCGGCACCAATGATGCCTATCATCCCGACTTCAACCCGCAACGGTATAAAACATACTATACCGATTTGATCAAATTGGTACAAAAGGCAAATCCCGATTGTGCGGTACTGCTTACGGTACCCAATGATTCATATTACAAAAAGCAGTTTCCGAATCCAAGGACCCAAATCGCGAGAAAAATTATCTATGAAGTAGCAGAAGAGCAAAAGATGGCTGTGTGGGATTTTTATGAGATTATGGGAGGTTTTAACTCTTCACAAAGTTGGTATACCAATAAATTAATGCCCCGGGATCGCATTCATTTTACCGTAATGGGGTATCGTATTAAGGCAGATCTTTTATTGCAGGCATTAACAAATTCCTGGGAAGACATGTTACAGCTGAAACCAAATGCTATTTTGAATAAGATTATTAATGAATAGACTCATTGACATATTTTCTTTTTCTGAAAATTTTCCATTAATCTTTACCCAAGCAGATTTCTGGATATTTTTTGCAGCTGTATATTTTGTATATGCCATTATCTATAGTAAGAAGAGTTTGCGCAGTGCTTACCTTTTTGCGATCAGTATTTTGTTTTATTACAAGACCAGTGGACTTTTTATAGGAATTCTGCTATTCAGTACAGTCAATGATTTCTTTCTGGGGAAGGCTATTTATAAAAGCAGATCGGTGTTGCTTCAAAAAACACTCGTAGCTATAAGTGTAATCATTAATCTGGGAACGCTTTTCTATTTTAAATATGCATATTTCTTTACAGAATCCTACAATTATCTTTTTCAAACCGATTATGAAATCATCAATTATCTGGCACAATGGGCCAATACCTGGGGGCAGGTTGATTATTTTACAGTAGATAAAATTATTCTTCCTGTGGGGATTTCGTTTTATACCTTCCAGACGATCAGTTATAGTGTAGATATATACAGAAAACAGATCAAACCCCTCAATTCTATTATTGATTTTGGCTTTTTTGTGAGTTTCTTTCCGCAGTTGGTGGCAGGGCCTATTGTGCGGGCATCCGATTTTGTGCCACAAATCAGAAAAGAGATCGATATTACCAAAGAAGAGTTTGGGCGCGCCGCTTTTATGATCCTAAAAGGTTTGATCAAGAAAATGTTGTTTGCCGATTATATTGCTGCCAATTTTATGGATCGCGTATTTGATGTGCCCGAAATGTTCTCTGGTTTTACCAATATAATGGCCATGTTTGGATATTCGCTGCAGATCTATGGCGATTTTTCGGGATATACCGATATTGCAATCGGTCTGGCATTACTCATGGGATACAAATTACCGATAAACTTCAATTCGCCGTATAAAGCGATTCATTGCGGAGATTTCTGGAGACGGTGGCACATTTCACTATCCAGCTGGTTAAAAGACTATTTGTATATCCCAATTGGAGGTAATCGCAACGGAAGTATTTTTTCCTATGCCTTTATTTTAGTTTTTACTTTCTTAGGGGTTTTTGCAGTATCTAATTATGGTGTAGCGCTCTTAACTTGTTCAGGAATAGGTGTGATGCTGATTATTACCCTATTTTCGTCTAAGCTGGCATGGCATTTTAATAGAAATGTCAATATAATGATCACCATGTTGGTGGGTGGCTTGTGGCACGGGGCCTCCTGGAAATTTGTGATCTGGGGAGGTCTTAATGGGATCGGGATTGTAGTTTACAAATATTGGCGTCTTATAAGCCCCTATGAAAATTCGAAAGCATGGTATGCACTGCTTTGGCGAATTGCATTGACTTTTGTGTTTATTACCTTTACCCGTATTTATTTTAGAGGAAATAGTATGGATCATATCGACCGCTTCTATCAACAGGTGGTGACCAATATGGACTGGCAGAATGCGCTAACGGTACTTTGGGAATATCGGGTGGTGTTTATGGTTATGCTAATCGGGTACATCACACATTGGTTGCCATACAGCACCAAAGACTGGATCGAAGATCTGTTTATCAAAAGTAATTTTGTCATCAAAGCTGTAGTAGTGATGGTCGTGGCCATTATCTGTTATCAAACCTATGCTGCCGATTTCCAGCCGTTTATTTATTTTCAGTTTTAAGTAGTAAGTAAGTCTGTGAATAGTGGAGCAGATGAGTTTATTATTTTTGGGCGTGCCCCCGATAACTATCGGGATCGGGGGCACGCCTGATGGCAAAGGCAGGCTTTCACTACTCGCTCTTACCCCCAGATTATTATAAAAACAAGAAGGTAGTTCCTCTTATATTTATCTACCGCTTATTCATAAATAATTTCAAATTATGATAAGCCCCTTTAGAATTCTTTACTAAAAAAGATATGGGTAAGCGGTAGCATATTTATGGAGACTATGGCTCGAACGTAGCGAGAGAGGGGTAAGGAGCTCAAACATGTCGCTCAATCTCTCACGCAATGAAATTCCTTACTTTTTACTAGTAATACTGTTAAATATTGTAAAGCGTCCTGCTCCCGGCAGGAACAAATCCTGAACTCCGGAAAGTGTCCTGCATGTTGCAGGAACAAATCTACAATTAAGAAAGCTTGCTGTGCCATGCAGGAATTATTTTTATGGTACAGATAGCTTGCTGTATCATACAAACAAAGAATTTGAGGTTTAAAGACGTTTCTTCTTTTAGTTTTTAAAGAATACTTTTACTTTCGTAACTCGTAACTCGTAACTCATAACTCATAATTCATAATTCATAACTCATAATTCATAATTCATAATTCATAACTCATAATTCATAATTCATAATTCATAACTCATAATTCATAATTCATAACTCATAACTCATAATTCATAATTCATAACTCATAATTCATAACTCATAATTCATAACTCATAATTCATAATTCATAATTCATAATTCATAACTTTGTTTCAACACACCCATCCATATAAACCGTTTTTCCCCAAAGGAGCTACAAAACTCATTGTGGGAACACTACCACCACCGAGATTTACCGTTGGAAAATTGAAAGAAGGAGATGTTAATTTTTGCTACGGAAGCATCAACGGATTACTATGGCCAGTGCTGAACCGGATTTTTAATCTGAACCTCACCTTTGAAACAACAGAGGAAGCTATATATCAACGAAAGGATTTCTTAGCCTCACATGGGATAGGGGTTTGTGATATTGTGCATAGTTGCCAACGAGAGAAGATTGATGCCTCAGACCTGGGGATGCAAAACATAAAACTTAGAGATGTTGTATCCTATTTGAAACAATATCCTGAAATTGATACCTTACTTTTTACAGGTGGCAATAGTAAAAATGGCCCGGAATATTTCTTTAGAAAGCATTTAAAAGAATACAATTTGGGATTAAAAGTAGTGTCTAATATCGTTCCCAGAATCCATCAATTTAGTTTAGAAGAAAGAATGATCAAAACAGTATCTCTTACGGCACCATCAGGATCAGCCAATCGGGCTATTGGGAGCATGCAGCAATACAAAGATATAAAAGATAAAAACCCCAAATTCAATACCATTGATTTTAGGGTATTGCAGTATCAAGAATTCTTTTAGGATGCTGTTGTCGTCATCTCGGCCCTGAATCGAGTTCAGCACAGGCTCTGACTGGAATGACAAGTCGTTTTGTATTAGTATTCTGTTACTGTCACCCCAGCCTACGCTGGGATGACAATGCTTCTTTAATTGCCATGTTATATAGATGCTCTATTCCCAAAGTAACAACATCAGAAAACTATGATGTCCCATAACTTGCTTACTCCTCAGTGGTCTCTTCTTTGGTAGCTTTTGTTTCTGTGGTGGCTTCCTCTGTAGTTGCTTCTTTGCTAGCTTTTGTCTCTTCGGTCTTTTCTTGAGCTACTTCTACAGGAGTTGTTTCTTCCTCGGTTTGTTTTTTGGTGGTTTTTTTTGCAGCAGGCTTAGCTTTTTCTTTAGTTTCTGGTTTTGTTTTTGCAGCAGGTTCTGCTTTTGCAACGGGTTCTGCTTTTGCTGGTTCTGCTTTGGCTGTAGATTTAGTCTTTGGTTTTACCGTTGTTGTTATGGCAGATTTTTTACGTGGTCGTAACCTCCCATAGCTACCCATAATGATTTTGCCACGGCGTGTTTTTTTATCTCCTTTACCCATATTTTTATTTTTTTATGTGAAATATTTAATTGAACTCATCAATGTAAGGATTTGTGAGCAAAAAAGGAAATATTGACTATCGTATTCCTCTCACAAAATCTCCTATTCTATCTATTCCGTTATGTGTCAAATACTTAATAAAAGCTGAACCAATAATAGCACCCTTGGCAGTTTTTGTGGCCTGCATAAATGTTTCATTATTGCTGATCCCAAATCCTACAACTTGTGGATTTTTAAGATGCAGGGATGCAATGCGGTCAAAATATTCTTGCTGCTCATTTCCGAAAGTGCTTTTAGCCCCTGTGGTACTGGCAGAGCTTACCATATAGATAAACCCATTAGAGACACTATCAATAAAACGAATACGTTCTTCAGAGGTTTGTGGGGTGATCAGGAATATATTGATCAAGCCATACTTTTCAAAGGTTTCCTGGTATTGCTCGTGATATTCAGCTACCGGTAAGTCTGGAATTATTAATCCATCAATACCAATTTCCTTGCATTTGGCACAAAAAGCCTCGACACCATATTGCATTATGGGATTAAAATACCCCATAATGATTAATGGAATGTTTACCGATTTTCTAATATCCCTTAATTGTTCAAATAGAAGTTTGGTAGTCATTCCGTTTTTAAGAGCAGCAGTCGAGCTTTCCTGTATGGTTGGGCCGTCTGCCAAAGGATCACTAAAAGGCAAACCGATCTCGATCATATCCACCCCATGCTGTTCGAGATCCTGAATCACTTTTACAGTATCATGAAGTGATGGATATCCTGCTGTGAAGTATATGGATAGGAGTTTTTCTGCCTGGCCGGCAGGCGAGTTATTTTCTGAAAGTTTTTGTTTTATTCTGTTCATTCAAAATTATTTATTTTTCATTTCCGCGAAGGCGGAAATCTCTTTATTTTAGTTCTGTGCTTAATTGAAAAATACTTCTTGTATGTAGTAGATTTTTTTTGTTTTAACTTTAACTAGCACTCATAAGTGATCTGAAAGATCATTCCAGTCTGGATTTAGATCATTAATTAAGTTGATTTTCCATTCGCGATTCCATTTTTTAATTTGCTTTTCTCTTTTAATTGCATTGTTAACATATCTTGTCGTTTCAAAGTATACTAACTTATCCAGATTGTATCTTTTTGTAAAGCTTTTAGAAACTCTGCTTTTATGTTGTTTTACTCTGGTTCTTAAATTATTGGTTACTCCTACATAGTGTCTGGTCGGAAATAGACGGTTTTTATAATTTGAATTATTTTTGATTTTCTTTTTTGACGCAGATGCCTTAGCATCAGGCGATAAAAAACAAATAAAAATAGCGCAAAAAGAAACAAATTTAATAGTGATATATTTCCGACCAGACACTACATATAACACCGTATGATTCTTATTTGTTAGAATGTATGTATAATATGTAATTTCTTGATTTGGCATTGAGGTACTATTTTAAAAGATTTCCGCCTACGCGGAAATTGACAAAGTTTAAGCCTATAACTTAAAATATTCTATATACGTATCCAGGTCTTTATCCCCACGGCCAGAAAGGCTAATCACCACAATATCGTCTGGTTTAAACTTTTTGTCGTTAAATATTGCTAAGGCATGCGAAGTTTCTATAGCCGGAATAATACCTTCTAATTGTGACAATTCTAATCCCGCGGTCATCGCATCATCATCTGTTACAGAGAAAAATTCTCCACGTCCGGATTTATATAGATGCGAATGTAGCGGCCCCACACCGGGATAGTCCAGACCAGCCGAGATAGAATAGGGTTCTGTAATTTGCCCGTCTGGCGTTTGCATTAACAGGGTTTTGCATCCGTGAATGATTCCTTCTTTACCCAATTGAGAAGTAGCTGCACTTTCGCCGCTATGCACTCCTTTTCCGGCGGCTTCTACAGCAATAATACCTACACCTGGGTCATCGAGAAAGTGATAATAGGTACCGGCAGCATTACTGCCACCCCCTATACAGGCTACTACATAATCGGGATTTTCTCTACCTTCTTTTTCCTTAAGCTGCCATTTGATCTCTTCAGATATGATAGATTGAAATCGTGTGACCATATCTGGATAAGGATGAGGCCCTATAGCAGAACCGATAATATAATGGGTATCGACCGGATTATTGATCCAATCACGTATGGCTTCATTGGTTGCATCTTTCAAAGTCTTGCTTCCCGATAGGGCAGGCCTTACTTCGGCTCCCAGCATTTTCATTCGAGCGACATTAGGTGCCTGGCGATTGATATCTATCGCTCCCATATAAACGACACATTGAATTCCCATTAAAGCACAAACCGTAGCAGTTGCCACTCCGTGTTGTCCCGCTCCGGTTTCTGCGATGATCCTGTTTTTGCCTAGTCGTTTGGCAACCAGGATTTGCCCAATCGTATTATTTACTTTATGGGCACCGGTATGGTTGAGGTCTTCGCGTTTCAGATATACTTTGGTATTGTGTTTTTCTGAAAGACGTTTGGCGTAATACAGAGGAGAAGGCCTGCCGACATAATCTTTGAGTAATTGATTGAATTCTTGTTTGAAAGAAGGCTCATCCATAATCTCAAGATAGCTTGTGCGCAATTCTTCTACATTGGGATACAGCATTTCGGGAATATATGCTCCTCCAAAATCTCCGTAATATCCTTTTTTGTTAGCTTGATATTTCATAGGTTCTATTTCTAGAAACCTTCAAGGCTTAAAAAACCTTGAAGGTTTGATATAAATCTTTTTAAACTGTCTATATTTTTTAATCCTGGTTTTGCTTCAAATTTGCTGTTCACATCGATGGCGTGTACATATTTGTATTCTGGCCTGCGGCTGAATGACAAAAGAGAATCAACTTCGCTAAGCCCAATGCCACCACTTAATATGAAAGGAGTAGTAGATGGATATCCTTCTAATACACTCCAGTCAAAGGTATATCCATTTCCTCCTTTTTCTTTCCCTTTGGTGTCAAAAAGGAAATAATCTACAATACCTTCATAAGGCTTTAAAAGATCGAAATCAAATTTGTCTTTGATAGAGAATACTTTCCAGATTTTTATAAGACCTTCAAGGTTTTTAAAACCTTGAAGGTCTGGACCTCGTATTTCGAATTTGTTTTTAAGTTCTTTGCAAAACTCAGCAGATTCATTTCCATGTAATTGGATCGCTTTGAAATCATATCTCTTTACTTTTTCTACAATAAAATCTATGGATGCATCTACAAACACTCCGGTTTTCTTAATACTTTCTGGTAGCACAGGAATCTTTCCTTCGAAATTTCTGGGTGAGATATCATAGAAAATAAAGCCTACATAATCGGGTTGTAATGCCGCTACAGCTTCTATGTTTTCTGGATATTTCATTCCACAGACTTTTAATTTCATGCTGACCTATTTATTTTTTAATGTACTCATTATTCTACGCTCTGGATTCCGGTCTGCGCCGGAATGACAAATTAATGATGTAGTGCTTTTATAAACTGTACAGCACTCGCTCCGGGGTTTTCAGTCTTCATAAAGGTTTCACCAATCAAAAAACCTTTATAGCCATATTGTTTTAGGTCTTTGATAGCCTCAATACTACTAATCCCGCTTTCTGAAACTTTTATAAAATCATCAGGAATTTGGGAACTTAAGGATTTACTGATATCTGTACTTACTTCAAAGGTCTTTAGGTTACGGTTATTTACCCCAAGCATATCGAGCGAAGGCATGATTGATTTCTCCAGCTCCTGTTGGTTATGAACTTCCAGTAGTACATCCAGCGATAGGCTTTTTGCAAATTCTGACAGTGATTTTATTTGATCTCGATTCAGTACGGCTGCGATCAAAAGAATGACATCTGCGCCGTATGCTTTGGCTTCCAATAATTGATATTCATCGATGATAAATTCTTTACGTAATAACGGCATTTGCACAGTCGCTCTGGCAAGCAGCAGATCTTCTAAAGAACCTCCAAAATATTTCCCGTCGGTTAAAACTGACATTCCGCATGCTCCGGCAGTTTCATAGTCTAAAGCTACATTTTGTACGCTCACTTTTTGATTGATTACAGCTTTAGATGGGGATCTGCGTTTGTGTTCTGCAATGATTCCGGCAGTACTATTTTGTAAAGCTTCTGCCAACGAGTTTGTTGTACGATCAAATAATGCCGACTGCTCTAATTGTTTGGCAGGAATTACACTTTTTTTGAGGGCAACTTCTTTGTGTTTGTCTGCGACTATTTTATCTAATATATTCATTTATAATGATGATTCTTTTTTAGCATTCTTACGGTTTCCTGATAAAAGGCTTCATCAATCTTTAGTTTTTGTAGCCAATTTTTAAAATATTCACCTAGTTCTGCACTTCTTGTATGTGTTTCCTTATGATATAATTCAAAATCTTTCCGGTTTTGTATTTTATCGGCAATCAACATATCGTTTACATCTTTTAATGGAGACAGTCGAATGTCATCTATCGTATGTATCTTTCTGTGTGAAAGATATTCGTTGGCCACCGAACGATATTCTGTTACCGCAATTAACACTTTTGGGGCTATTCCCCGAAAATCAAAATCATAATTTTCAGACAGACATGCATCGCTTTGTATTATCGGATGCAGGCAATAGGCTCTTTTGGCAATGTCACTAGCGCCTATTTTATCAAGAATAACCAGGCCTTCATTAATATGATTAATGAGTTTGACACCGCTTCTGCTAGTAGTATCATCTCCATAATATTTTTTAATCAATAGATATTCTTTCATAGGTAATGTTTGCTGCTATCTCATTGCACTTAGTTCTTGTACTTTTTTCAGTGCTACTAATCCTTTTCCTGAGAGTAAAGACTCTTTTGCTTTTTCAAACCCCTCTTTAGGTTGTAGTCTTTCTACTGTGGCAATTGCCATTCCTGCATTTGCACAAACTACATTGTTTTGGGCTTCGGTTCCTTTTCCGCTGAGGATATTCATAAAAATACCGGCAGATGCTGAAATAGAGTCACCTCCTGCAATTTCTTCCTGTTTTAATGCTGAAACACCAAAATCTTGTGGGGTTAACATTCCTTCGGTAGTATTTGAAATGGTTTTTGTGCTTCCGGTTAATGAAATTTCATCATATCCATCCAAAGCATGGATAATGGTGAAATTTTTATCTGTGTTTTGATACAGGTAGCCATACATTCTTGCCAGTTCGAGGTTAAAAACACCTACAATCTGATTTTTTGGAAAAGCAGGATTTACCATGGGGCCCAGCATATTGAAAAAGGTTTTCACACCCAATTCTCTACGAATCGGGGCTACGTTTTTCATGGCTGGATGAAATAGGGGAGCGTGTAATACACAAATACCCGCTTCATCCATACTGCGTTTCAGGAAATCTTTATCATTACTGAATTTGATACCCAGATGTTCCATCACATTAGAGCTTCCACATTTTGAAGAAACTCCATAGTTACCATGTTTGGTAACTTTGATTCCGGCACCGGCAGATACGAAGGATGAAAGTGTCGAGATATTGAAAGTATCTTTGCCATCGCCTCCTGTACCACAAAGATCTATAGGATTGTATTCGCCAAGATCCACAGCTAAGCATAGTTCTAATAGTGCATCTCTAAAGCCTTCCAGCTCTTCTACGGTAATGCTACGCATCATATATACAGTAAGAAATGAGGCAATCTGACTATGATTATATGCTCCTTTGGAAATATTGACCAAAACACCTTTGGCTTCTTCTTTGGAGATGGTTTCGTGATTGATTAATCGGTTTAATATATTTTTCATCAACTTTTTTTTCGAAGACTTTCAAGGTTTTTAAAATCTTGAAGGTCTATGTTAATTATTGATCCAGTTTTCTAACATTTTCTTTCCATTTGGGGTTAATACAGATTCCGGGTGAAATTGTACTCCGCGCACATCCAATTCTTTATGTCGTAAGGACATAATTTGTCCGTTTTCGTCATAAGATGTTGCTTCCAGGCAACCCGGAAGATCTTTACCTGCCACTACCCAGGAATGATATCTTCCCACATCAAAGGTTTTGTCGAGACCTTCAAAGAGAATCTCATCAGTAACAGATAGTGTTACATGCGTAGCAACACCGTGATATACTTCATCCAGGTTGATCAAACTACCACCAAAAACCTCACCTATGGCTTGCTGCCCCAGGCAAACACCAAAAATACTTTTGGTATCGGCATATTTCTGAATAATATCTTTTAATAATCCTGCTTCATCGGGAATTCCTGGTCCCGGAGAAAGCAATATTTTGTTAAATGACGCTACATCTTCCAGCTGCAATTGATCATTGCGCTTTACAATAACCTCACAACTTAAATCCTCCAGATAATGAACCAGGTTATATACGAATGAATCGTAGTTATCTATTACTAATATTTTTTTACTCATTGTTCTTTTATAGTTTCAAAGTCTCAGAGTTCTAAAGTTTCTGAGTATTCTTTTGTTTGACTTTGTTACTTGTGTTAGGGGTGAGCAAGCTACCCTAGCCGACAGGCAGGCATGTAGCGCGGATAGCCTGCCTGTTTACCTACGCTAGATAAATTGGCAGACAGGCCCGACCCCGAGTATTCGGGGAAACACCCTTATATTTCTTCAGCCAATTTCAATGCCTTTGTTAATGCTCCTAGTTTATTATATACTTCCTGTAATTCATTTTCTTCATTGGATTCATTTACCAATCCAGCTCCGGCCTGCCAATGCAATTGATGGTTTTTGCTTAAAAACGTACGAATCATAATAGCGTGGTTAAAGTTTCCTGAGAAATTCATAAAACCAATCGCACCTCCGTAGAAATCACGGTTTACGGTTTCGTATTTTTCGATAAGTTGCATGGCCATATGTTTTGGGGCACCACTCAATGTGCCTGCCGGGAAGGTGTCTGCTACTACTTGCATTGTGGTTGTATCGGTATGTTTTTTACCGGTTACTTTGCTTACCAGATGGATCACATGAGAGTAAAACTGAACTTCTCTATAGTTTTCTACAGTGACATTACTGCCATTGCGGCTCAGGTCGTTTCTAGCCAGATCTACCAGCATTACATGTTCTGCATTTTCCTTTTCGTCAACAGATAACTTTTTTGCCAATTCTGCATCTTGCTCATCATTTCCGGTACGTTTAAAGGTCCCTGCAATAGGATGAATCTCGGCGATACCGTCTTTAACGACTAATTGAGCTTCTGGAGAACTACCAAATATTTTGAAATCACCATAATCAAAATAAAACAGGTAAGGGGAGGGGTTAATACTTCGTAAAGCACGATACACATTAAATTCGTCTCCTTTAAATTGTTGTGAGAAACGTTTGGATAATACCAGTTGAAAAACATCTCCTCGCCGACAATGCTTTTTGGCTAAGGTAACATGCTCTTTGTATTGCTCATCATTAAGATTGGATTGAGTATCTCCTACAGAAGTGAAGCTATATGAAGCAAAGTTTTTGACCTTAAGCAAAGACTCTATTTCGGCAATATTGCTTTCAGATTCATAACAATGGGCAAAAATGTAAGCTTCATTATTAAAATGGTTGATTGCAATGATGTTTTGATATACGTTGTAGTGTATGTCGGGAATATCTAATCCTCCTTCCTTTTTAGCGATAGAAATATCCTCAAAATAGCGAACAGCGTCGTAGGATATATACCCAAAAAGACCATTGTTGATAAATTTGAAATCACTTTTTGAAGTTTCAAATTGTTGTGCGAATTGCTCAATAATTTCGGGGATATTGGTACTCCTGGTAATTGCTGTTTCTGTAGTGTATTTATCAGGAAACGATTGATAGATAGTTTCGCTTTCGATCTTGATATTGGCAATAGGGTTGCAGCAGATATAAGAGAAACTATTTTCATTCCCCCTATAGTCACTACTCTCTAATAAAAGGCTATTAGGAAAACGATCCCGGATTTTTAAATACACGCTTACCGGGGTAATGGTATCTGCCAGTATTTGTTTGTAATGTGTGGTTAGCTTATAACTCATGTTATATTTTGATGTTTTTAATTTATATCTGAGGAGTATGTTTAAAAAGGCTAAATGAGTTCAAACTCTACTTCATCAAAACCTCAAACTATTCATTTTCAGTTCATATTCTTTTTAAACATGCTCTAATCATTGAGCAACAAAAAAAGGCTTGTCGTGATTTGACAAGCCTTTTGTATGTTAACTTAACATAATAACAGGAGCTATCTCACGACGTTTTCGTTTTGAGAAGACCACCACCAATTATTTGTTAAGATTATATTCATTTTTTTATTTGTTGAGTCAAATATATAAATTAATTATAATTCCGGACAATAAAAAATTACATTTTTAAGTTGACAGCCAGTTCAAACTCATCGCTGATCGTTTTATCGCCCAGGTTTTCAAAGAAACTACCAGATCCATATTTGATATCATACTTGGTTCTGTCAATCTTCAATGTAGTCGAAGCGGCATCACCATTCACTGCTAAATTAAATGCAATAGGATTTGTTTTTCCTTTAATGGTAAGGTCACCGGCAATTTTGTAGCCTTTATCAGTTTTTTTGGCCTTTGTAACTACTAATTTTGCTGTTTTGTGATTAGAGGTGCCAAAAAAATCATCAGAGCTAAGATGTCCTTCAAGTTTAGTTTTGTACTCTCCTTCGAGGTCTGTAACCTTAAGTGTGGTCATATCTACAGTAAATTCTCCTCCGGTGATGTTTTCGCCATCAAAAACAAGGAAACCTTCAGATAGGTTAAGTGTTCCGGTGTGCTGTCCGGTAACTTTTTTACCAGTCCAGTTGACGGTGCTCTCTGAGGCTTTAATTTCTTTTTTTTGAGCAAAAGTAGCTGTAGCTGTGATAATAGCAAGAGCTACGGTAAATGATTTAAGTCTAGTTTTCATGATTTTAAAATTAAATATTTAAGTTAATGATTCTTTCGGATTCCTGAGTTTAGTAAGTAATTCATTCAGATGTATGAGATCTTCTTCAGAAAGGTTTGAAGTGATTCTGTTTTCGAATGCTGTCATTACAGGGCTTACTTTGTCGAGGAAAGCTTTTCCTTCCTCAGTGATGGTAATTTCAACCTTTCTTCGATTGGCTGCACAAGTAATTCGTTTTACATATCCTTTATTGATGAGCTTATCTACCAGCCGGGTAGTGTTGCTCATTTTACTTACCATTCTTTCCTGTATCGTACAAAGATTGGCTGGTTTTTCTTTTTGCCCTTTTAATATTCTTAAGACATTAAATTGTTGTAGGGAAATATCATGGGTTTTTAGTTCAAAGTTAATCTTGTCCATTATCCAGTTCTCGGTATACAATAGGTTAACTATCGCTTTTTTTGGAAGAGGGAGTTCGACTTCAGTTTTTATGATTTTTTCAATATTCAATTGTTTGTACAATATTTGTATATACAAATGTATATTGATTTATGTTTTAGAAACTATAAAATGATATTAATTCTTTGTTAAAGTTGAATTTGTAGTATGGTTAAATAGTATTATTGTCACGTAAAACAGGAATACTATTAAGCTAAACATTTGTAAAAAAATCTAAAATTCTTTAAATAAAATTGAGAAACCTTGTTAATTTTCTTTTAGTTAATCAATGGTTTTGATAAATTAGTGTTATGTCAAAATTGATATTGTACATTGGATTCATTACATTACTTATTAATTGTAAAGGAGAGCAAACTATGGCACTAGATGCCACCGAAGTTTTCAAAAGCAAAGGTGTCGAGATACCTATATATGATTTTGAAAGCTTTAAACCAATGCTTACAATTAATGATGGAAAGACCCGGGTGATTAATTTTTGGGCAACATGGTGTAAACCTTGTGTTGCAGAATTACCATATTTTGAGTTGATCAACAGCAGATATCCAGATGATGAAGTAGAAGTGATATTGGTAAGTTTGGATTTACCGAGACAGGTAGAATCCAAATTAATTCCATTTATTAAAAAACAAAAGATCGAAAGTAAGATTGTTTTATTAGACGATCCCGATGCTAATACCTGGATACCAAAGGTAGATAAAAACTGGTCTGGTTCTATACCTGCTACCATAATATATAAAGGCAATACCAGTAATTTTTATGAAAGATCTTTTACGTATAACGATTTAGAAAAAGAGCTAAAAAAAGTGTTATAAATACCTTTAAATTTAAATATACATGAAAACTTTAAAAATTTTAGTTGGAGTAGCTTTTGTAATTGCCATAAGTGCTTTTGCATTTGATAAAGTTTCTGGTTCTGAAACTGAAGGCGGATATTCAATTGGGGATTCGGCCACAGATTTTAAACTAAAAAACGTTGATGACTCAATGGTTTCCCTTTCCGATTATAAAGATGCCAAAGGTTTTATCATAATTTTCACCTGTAATCATTGCCCGTATTCGGTTGCTTATGAAGATAGGATCATTGAATTGGATAAAATGTATAAATCAAAAGGATATCCCGTTATTGCAATAAACCCAAATAACCCTAAGGCATATCCTGATGATAGTTTCGACCACATGAAAGTTAGAGCAAAGGATAAAGGATTTACGTTTCCTTATTTATATGATGACGGACAAAAAATATATCCGCAATACGGAGCCACCAAGACACCACACGTATATGTTTTAGAAAAAACTGCAACTGGCAACGTCGTTAGATATATTGGTGCTATTGATAACAACTACAAAGATGCTGCTTCTGCTAAAGAAAAATATGTTGAGGATGCCGTAAATGCCCTGTTAAAAGGAGAAAAAGTACCTGTCGAAGTCACCAAGGCTATAGGCTGCAGTATCAAAGCCTGATTTTTTCTCGGCTTTGTATAATAAAAATGGTTGTATAGCCTTATACAATTCAGTAAGGACCCTTATATTTGTAAAGAATATAAATCATAAGAGTCCAATTTTTATATATACTATTTCATAATGGCAGAAGATATCACACAAGAAGAATGGCAGGAATTAATTACTAATGATCATAACGCAGTTATTTTGGATGTTAGAACCGAGGAAGAAGTAGAAGACGGTTTTATTCCCAATATGCTTAACATCGATATTCGTATGGGACAGGGTTTTCTTGATGAAGTAGAGAAATTGGATAAATCCAAAAATTATTATGTGTATTGTCGTTCTGGTGCCCGTAGTGCTCAGGCATGTACATTAATGGCCCAAATGGGGTTTGAAACCACCTATAATTTAGTAGGCGGTTTTATGAATTGGGACGGCGAAATTGAAGAATAATTATGATGATAAAGATGAAGTTTCTTTTATATGCCGCTCTTTTTTCTTTTACTTTTTTAGGTTGTAAACAACAAACAGAAGGAGATTCAGTAGTAGAATTGATTACTGTAGAAGAAATGGATTCACTGTTGGATATGGGAAAGGTAAAATTGATCGATGTAAGAACGCCGGCAGAATATTCTGAAGGATATATTGAAGGAGCCATCAATATCGATTTTCGGAATGAAAACTTCGAAGAACTCATTAATAAAGTAGATAAGTCTAAACCTGTTGCGGTATATTGTGGTCGCGGTGGAAGAAGCGGGAAATGCTCGGCGTATATGAAAAAAGCAGGATTTACCAAAATCTACGATCTGGATGGGGGTATTACCGAATGGAAATTTAAAGGAAAGAAGGTGGTGAAATAGTAATTTTCAGAAAAAATACAATTAAAATTATTTTGATAAGCTATTCTTCATAGAATGGCTTTTTTATTCTTCCTGTTTCTGAATAAATGACATATGGCATTCTATAAAAATGAATATCTCCTTTTATTATAATATGTAAACGTTTACATTTGTGGTAATCAGCTTCAATTTTTTGGCTAATTCAAGATGCTTTCAAAAACAACGTCTTACTTTTTTGGTACTATAGTATTGATATGTATTATTTTAGGATACATCTCTCCTGCATTAGCATTGATGACAGGAATATGTGTTGGGATAGTAAGAGCTTTTAATAAAGAGTTAGTCAGCCAGAGTGTAAACTTTCAAAGATCCCTATTACAAATATCAGTAATTGGTTTAGGTTTTGGAATCCATGTGTCTGATGCTTTTCTGGTGGGGGCGCAGGGATTTTTTATTAGTTTGATTGCTATCGTCTGTACTTTCATTATCACACTTACTATTAGCAGGCTTGTGGGTTCAGAAAAGAAACTCTCTGTTCTAATTGCATCTGGTACAGCAATTTGTGGCGGGAGTGCCATAGCTGCAGTAAGCCCTGGGATACAGGCAAATTCATACCAGACATCGATTGCTTTGGCTATCGTATTTGTTTTAAATGCTATTGCGTTATTTATTTTTCCACCTATTGGGTATTTTTTTGAATTAAATCAAACGCAATTCGGACTCTGGTGTGCCATCGCAATTCATGATACCAGTTCTGTTGTGGGGGCGAGTCAGGTTTTTGGGATGGAGTCATTGGCTATTGCTACGACTACCAAATTGGTTAGGGCACTATGGATCATTCCTCTTGTTTTGATTATTACATTGAGTTCAAAATCTTCAGGTAAATTTACTTTTCCATGGTTTATACTCGGGTTTTTACTGGCTATGATAGTAGCTTCCTATATACCCGGGATAGAAACAATTAGTAATGCGATCGTATGGCTGGCAAAAAAAACATTAATTCTCACTTTATTTTTAATCGGACTTCAGATCAATATTTCACAATTAAAAATACTTGGTTTTAAAACTGCGCTTGTGGGTACTTTGACCTGGATAATTTTGGCGGCCTTTTCACTACTATACATTCTTAATTATACTTGAAATGAGTTCATCTAAAGAATTTCTCGAGGCCTGCCTCAGGGATACCTGCCTGTATCCGGCAAGGCAGGGTCGATTTCAAGAATTTTTTTATTGAGTCCAAAAATAATTGGGGCTGCATTGTTGTTGGTAATAAAGAGCAAGGGTCCTTTGGCTGTCATCATCTTTTTGATTGCTCTGGTATCTCCAAAAGTTTTAAAACCGGTACTTGTTACAGGTTCAATTTCGAATCTACCATTATCTATGTTTAAAACATTTCCTCTTGAAGCATCAAATCGAATGGTTTCAACTTCTACAGGGTACAGATTTCCAACAGAGAATAATTCTTCTGCCCCATCATTATCGATATCCAGAAATTCAAAACCCATAATCGGGGCCACCTGCATTTCATTAGGAAGTTTTTGAATGCTAAAAGAGCCATTTCCTTTATTTTCAATGAAAATACTATACAATATATCGGCTTTATAATGAAGTGCTTTCTCTAGAGCAGTTTTTCCATAGATTTCCTCGATTGAAGCTTGTGCAAAAGCTTCATAGGTTTGAAATTTTTTATTGAGAAATGGCATTTGCTGTGATGAGCATTCTTTTCCTCGTACAGGCACCAAATTTGAATTGTAAGTATTGCCTAAAACTATGTCATACGTTCCTGAATTATCAAAATCATCACAATAGATATGAAAGCTATGAGAAGCGTCTGCTTTATATTTTGTGTTTAAGCCAATATTCCCTGCAAAGTAATCTTCATCTCCATCATTATCGATATCTTTTTTGGTAATAGAAAACCAAAGACCACCTGTATGTTTAAACTCGGCGATACTTTTTTTAGAAAATGTGCCTTTATCATTTTCAAACAAGGTGATTGGCATCCATTCTCCCACAATTAATAAATCGGGATCATCATCATTGTCATAATCGGTAAAAACCGCATCGGTAATCATCCCTAAATCAGTTAGTTCTGATCCTTTTTCTATGGTAATATCTTTAAAAACACCATGTACATTTTCCAATAAACTTGATTTAGGCGGGTATGGATACTTTCCCGGAATATGTCGCCCTCCTGCAAACAGGTCCAGATCGCCATCATTATCAATATCTGCAGTTGCAAGTTGTTGTCCACTGATTAGATTTTTGGGAAGAATATCATTGGTTCTGGCAAAATTACCTTTGCCATCATTTTTATACAATCGATCCTGGTACTTGCTGTTATTTACGTCAAAGGCATTACCACCGCTAACAACATATAAATCCTGGTCTTTATCATTATCAAAATCGAAAAACAGCATTTGTAGGTCCTCGTGATCCTTATCTTTTTCCCATGTAGTTTGATTTGATTTTAAAAATGTACCATTTTTCTGTTGTATATATAACATTCCGGGGTGTCCCGAAGCTCCTCCGATAAAAAAATCATCCAATCCGTCAGCGTTTACGTCTGCGGTATCCATAAAAGGGCCATTTTGGGATAATTTATAAGGTAGTAACAATTGTCGGTTATAATCATTGAAGGAATTTTCCTGATGCACATAGTGAATACCCAGTGTATCCAGATCAATTTGTTTGAGTATGGTTTCAGGAGTGTTTTTTGTGAAAATTACAGGTTTCGCGTTATTGTGGCGTAAAGTAATTTGTGCATTCGCATCTATATTTTTCAATAGCTCTTGCTTACCATCTGGCCAAATGACAGTTAGCGTATCTACAGAGGTTGCCTGATCTATACCAAAAGTAAGTAGGGCAGAAACCGATGACTGAAACCCTCGATTTGGATATTGTTTCTGTGCCTGCGTGTTACTATTTGTTGTAATTCGCACTTCAGTGCCAATAGCCAAAGGATTGTTTTTTGGTCCTTTGAGCGATACTTGGATATAATTATTAGAAGCATTGTTTTGATACACAAAAGCCCGATTTTCGAGATTATTGACCACCAGATCCAGATCTCCATCGTTATCCAAATCTGCATAGGCCGCCCCGTTAGAAAATGAAGGTGCAGTTAATCCCCAATCTGAAGAGGTGTTGCTAAAGGTAAGATCTCCATTATTTCTGAATCCATAATTTTTTAATTTGGTGGAAGGCATCATATCAATGACGCCTTCGAGGGTCATAGGATCTTTTTTTGCGATTTTTTGTTGTAAATTATTTCTAAAATCTACATTGCTAAGATCTTTTAATATTCCATTGGTAACAAAGAGATCTTTAAAACCATTATTATCAAAATCTGCCAATAGAGGAGCCCAACTCCAATCTGTCTTGGCAATATTAGCGAGCTGTCCAATTTCTGCAAAGTCACTGCTCCCTGTATTAAGATGAAGCATGTTGTACATATATTGGTAGTGATATCCTGCTTTTACCATGTTTTCAAATTGCTCTGTACTCATAGCCGGCATATTACTTTTACTGCGAATATGGTCTTCTGAGGACATATCGAGCACTACCAGATCCAGCAAACCGTCATTATTGATATCTGCATAATCAGAACCCATACTATTTAGGGTAATGTGGTTCATATACTGCTGGATTTGATCGGTAAACCCTCCATGCCGATCATTGATATATAAGTAATCAGGTTGTGAAAAATCATTACATACATATACATCCGGCCAGGTATCCCCATTAAAATCCCCAATGGAAGCACTTAGGCCCCAGGCCTTATTTTGTATGCCCGCTTCCGCGGAAATATTTGTGAAAATGTTTCCATCATTTCGATACAATTGGTCTGAAGCCACCTGAATAATGTTCTTTTCAATAACAGGATTCAAAGTAATGTTGCCAAAATCGGGGCGATGATTGACCAGGTATATGTCCAGATCTCCGTCTTTATCGTAATCTAAAAAATATGCCTGCGTAGAAAACCCGGTATCTGCCAGATTCCATTGCTGTGCTTGTTCTGCAAAAGTTCCGTTTTGTTGATTGATATACAATCTGTTTTTTCGTGCTTCGGGATTACGCAATTCACCTGATTTACAAACATAGATGTCTAAATATCCATCGGTATTAATATCGATCATTGATATACCAGTGGTCCATCCGCCTGAATCAGAAACCTTTGCTTTTTCGGTGATATCTTCAAATTCAAGATCACCTTTATTCAGATATAATGTATTGGACTGTTGATTTGAAGAAAAGTAGATGTCCTGTAACCCGTCATTATTGATATCACCTATAGCGACACCACCACCATTATAGATATAGGAATAGTTTAAAAAATTAAAACTATTGGTTTCGATGATGGTATTTTTAAAGGTGATTTTTGTTTTTTCTGCGGGAATCAGAGTAAATAGAGTTGCAGGGTGATCCTCTTTTTCATTAGTGTTTTTACAATTTAAAAAACATATAAAGATGATGATGAGAAAGAGATGACGCATAACAAACAATTATAGCTAAAGATAATTTTTTTTAGAGATAACATGGGTAGTGCAGTAACTATGCTCTGTTTTTAGATCAAAAGCTCCCTCACTCCATAAAAAGGCCTGCCTACCAGAACCATTTGTTGGGAGATGAGGGAACATTGTACTATTTCTTAACGATGTGATTTTATATTAATACCCTTGATTTTGTTGTAACAAACTACTGGCTGCCAATGCATTTCTTGGGATCGGAAACACCCTGTATATAGCATCAGTGACCGGTTTTTCGGTATATGCATCATTAAATTTACCAAAGCGAATAAGGTCGGTGCGACGATACATTTCCCAATAAAACTCAAAACCTCGTTCGGCCAGTAATGCATTCAGGTCTACACTCATCAATGGGGTGGCCCCTCTTGCAGTTCTTACCATATTTACATCATCGGTAGCACCACCGCTATCATTGTCTTTTCGCAGTTTTGCTTCAGCACGCATCAAATACGCATCTGCCAATCGCAATATAGGTACATTAATATTGGTCTCCCATTTTCCGGCGGGAGTGTCATATTCATATTTATACACCCGTGCTCCGGCACGTTGATCGGTTTCCAAAGTGACTTCTTTGGAATAATCGATTACCTGGTTATCACGTAAGAAGTTGCGCAGCTCTTCGATGATAATATCTCCATTGGCATTTTTCTTAAAATTACCTCCTTCAGCTGGATTCCCTTCAGTGTCAACAGGTACGCCTCCATATTGCACTCCTACTTGTATTCCTCGATTCAATTTATAGTCATCTGGAGCTATGGTACCGGGTTGTTGTGGAAGATTTTCTTCAAAATAACGAGGATCTGAAGTATCCCAGCTGTCCACAAACTCGGGTAAGGTAGCAAAACCATTCCACCCTCTGAAACCAGGACCTCCATCGGCAGCAAAGACCCCCTGGCTAACGGTTTTAGCAATCAATGCCCGATTTCCTGACACGCCTGCCTGCAAATCGGCCGCAAAAATAATTTCATCTGCAGCACTATTTGTATCATTATCTCCATCAAATAATCGGAAATAATCTTCGGCCAATGCATATCCACCGTCATCGATAAGCGTTGTGGTCATGGCAATCACTTCATCCATGTCGGTATCGGTAAAGTTGAAAGATGCTCCATAGCGATCGCTATATACAGCTTTGTTGAGATATAATTTAGCCAGTAACATTTGGGCCGCAGCTTTGCTAAACTTAGTTCCCGATTGTGATGCTGATTTATTGTTTAAAAACGGAATGGCTTCATTTAAAAGACGTTCGATCTCGCCAATAGCTGCTTGTCCTGATAATACGATGTTTTCACCATTGGTCAAATCGACATAGGGTATCTGACTATACAGATCAAACATATAATATGAATAAAAAGCAAGTAACCCCTGGGTCTCGGCAAAAGATCGCTTTACTAATTCATTTTCGGTATTAGAGGATAGTATATCCAGTAATTCTAAACTACTTGCAATTCCTCTTTGTAAATTGTCAAATACATCGGTTAGGGTTACCTCTTCCGGTGTCCAGGTATGTGTGTGCAGCGCAATATAGCGTCCACCATCAAACCAATCACTGCCTCCTCCCTGGCTGAGGCGGGTGGGTACAATCACTTCGTCGGTACAGGCTTCTTGCAGGTTAAAAACAAGCCGGTCTGTAAAGTTAGGAATCAATGGGCTGTATAGCCCAGAAGTTAGCGTAGCCAGAAAGTCTTCGCTGGGGTCTTCGAGCAATGCTTCGATATCATCTCTGGTCAATTCACCCAAATTTTCTTCTTCCAATTCTGCGCATGCAAAAGCAAGGGATGCGATTACAAAAATTATGATAAACCGTTTCATTTGCTGTTTTTTTTATTCTTAAATATATTAAAATGAGGCGTTTAAACCTACTAAAAATGTGCGGGCCCTTGGGTAGGTTGCAAAATCAATTCCATAGGATAAAATTCCATTAGCAGCACTTGGGGTGTTTACCTCAGGATCATATCCGTTATACCTGGTGATGACAAATAGGTTTTGCCCGGTGACATACAATCTTAGTTTTTCAAGAAAATTAATACTTTCTGTATTTACCGTATATCCAAACGTAGCGTTGTTTAAGCGTAAAAAATCTCCGTCTTCCAAAAAGTAATCTGATGCCCCTGTTGGGATCTGATTGGTTTCGTCTGCCAACTCCCGGGTTACATTATTACCTTCATTATTCAGGAAATGAGCAGTATTGTTATAGATTTTATTTCCGGCTACTCCAGAAAAATTCAGGGAGAGATCAAACGATTTATAGTCCAGCGTAGTACTAAATCCGTACGTAAAATCCGGAATTCCCGATCCTTGTATTGTTTTTTCATCAGATACTGTGCCATCGGGATTGGCAGTAGGTAATAAAAAGGAGCCCAACTCTTCGCCATCTCTGATGACTTGCACAAAAGAGCCATCCAAACTGCGTCCGCTTATAGCTCCGGTAATATATTCCTCACCTTCCCTAAGACTCACCTCATTCGAAATAAAGGTTCCGTTAAGATCAAAGGTCCAGTTAAAATCGTCCTGTTCTATGACTTTATACCCCAGGGCCAATTCGACCCCTGAGTTTTTAATATCTCCCGGCAGGTTGATCCATTCCCCGGATACCGCCGGCGGTTCTGAGGCCACAAATAGAATCAGCTTTTTATTAACTTTGTTAAAATAGTCGATGTTTCCATATAAACGGTCGTCAAACATACTGAAATCTATTCCTACATTGAATTGATTACTTACTTCCCACTCCAGATCCGGATTTCCTTCAGCTACTTTGGTGAGTCCTACTTCGGTATCGGAGATCTGTACAAAATCAAAAGCATCTTCCGTTGGATTTCCGGGAACATTTTGATTTCCTGTTTGTCCCCAACCTACCCGGGCTTTCAGATAATCTATTTTGGTAGTAGCATTATCGGGGTTGATTAGGTTGTATGAGGCTGCAAATGCAGGGAAGTATCCCCATTTATTGTCATCGATAAATTTTGAAGTGCCATCGGCACGTATGGATGCAGTAACATCCAAGCGATTACCAAAAGCGTAGTTTACCCTGGCAAAAACAGATTCTAAAGAGGTTGTATTATCACTTCCTTGCGGAAGGCCATTTAAAAAAGGTGCATTGGTAGGATTATCCAGGGCACTTATGTTGGGGAACACATATCCAATATAAGTAGAACGGCTTTGTTCGAGATTAAATTCCTGGTATGCATATCCTACAAGGAAATTAAAATCATGATCATTTTTGTTGAAGCTGTAGGTGGCAAAATTTTCAAATAAAACGTTTGATGCTTGTACGTCGGCAACAGAATAGGTGCCATCATTGGCAACACCCTCTAAAATATTGGGAATCAGTTCTTGTTCTCTTTTACTATTAGACAAATCGACACCAAAATTTATCTGATATTTTAAGTTTGATACAATTTTATAGGAAGCAGATATATTTCCCAGGACACGATTGGTTATAGTTTCATCATTCCATGAATTTAATAACCCAACTGGATTTGTAGGGCCACTTGAGAAATTTCCACTTTGATCCAGTACGGGTCGGGTTGGCAATGCACTCAGGGTATTGGTGATGAGTTCCCCTGTAGTATCTGCAACATCTGCCCTGGGAACGCTATAATTTTGTGTCTGACTGGCAATGAGATTAAAATCCAGTTTCAGTTTATTTTCTTTAAGCGCATATACCGACGAGTTTACTCGACCCGTATACCTTTTCAATTCATTACGGTCTATAATACCTTCCTGATCTAACAGCCCCAATGAAACCCGCAAAGAGGACCTGTCGGTTCCGGTTCCGTAAGATATATTGTGATTCTGAGTGATGGCAGTCCGGAAGATTTCATCCTGCCAATCGGTATCAATTCCGGAAGGATCATTAAAATCACTCGTTGTGAGTACATCAAGTTGGTTGGCAATGGTAGAAAACCCTACATAGGTGTTATAATCAATCTTGGATTTTCCAGACTTTCCTTTTTTGGTTGTGATCAACACGACTCCGTTAGCACCTCTGGATCCATAAATAGCGGTTGCTGATGCATCTTTCAGAACATCAACGGTTGCAATATCACTTGGATTTAGAAAACTTAACGGATTTGAAGACCCTGCTGTTGTTGGTATATTAGATCCTGAAAGATTTCCACTTCCAGGAGAGGTAGCTTCATTGCTTATGGGAACCCCGTCAATTACATATAGAGGGCTATCACCACTGCGTAAAGATCCGGCCCCTCTAATGGTTAGGGTAGTAGATGCGCCGGGTTCCCCACTGGATGAGGTGACTCTTACCCCGGGAATTTTGGCTTGCAACAAATATTCTGGAGCATCTACAATCCCCTGATTGAAAGATTCTTCAGAGATAGAGGAAATAGCACCGGTGACATCTACTCTTTTTTGTTCTGCATACCCTACAATAATGATTTGGTCCAACCCCACAGCAGATTCTTCAAGGTAAATGGTAAACTCTGTTTGAGATCCTACTGCAGTAGATTGGGTTTCAAAACCAATATAGGAGAATTCCAGTATTGAGTTGGTATTTGTAACCGTAAGGGTGAATTTTCCGTCAAAATCGGTTACCGCACCGTTTGAAGTTCCTTTTTCTAATATGGTGACCCCAACTAGGGGATCATTTAGTTTTTGATCTAAAACCGTACCGGTGACCTGGATTCCCTGAAAAGCAGCTGCATAGGAACTTGCAGAAAGTAGTAAAAAATTAAGTAGGAGTATTAAAATGCTATAATAATGTGGGGGCTTTGTGTGAATGCTTATATTTCCCATGTCAGTAGTTTAACATAACTTTTTCAAAATGATAACGTTTACATTTACAATAATAGCAAAAAATTATTATAAATATTGACATATTGTCTGTTTTTTAATAGATAAATAGAATTATGATATATAAATAAGGAGGGAGTAAATTAATTTCATGAAACATTTAGGTTCTTAATTGGTATAAAATGTTATTTTAGGGCATGTTTAAATTCTTTTTAAACATGCTTTTAGAAGAAATCTATAAAAATTGCGGAGATGGCCAGCATAAAAGATATCTCGAAACTAACTGGATTGTCACTTGCTACAGTATCTAGAGTGTTCAATAACAGTTCATTGGTATCTGATAAAACAAAGCAAAAAGTTTTAAAAGCAGCCAAGGAGTTGGACTATCAACCTAATATGATGGCTGCGGCCCTGCGAAGTGGAAAAAGTAAAATCATTGGGGTTATTGTTCCCGAAATCAATAATCATTTTTTTAGTGGGGTGATTAATGGTATAGAAAAGATCCTAAGTGATCAAAACTATCATATTATTATTTCACAATCTCATGAATCTGAAGCATTGGAAAAAAAAGCGTTACAGTCTTTTATGCAATTGAATGTTGATGGGGTTTTGATGTCTATATCAAAAGAGACCACAGATTTTTCATTGATCCAAAAAATAATGGGTCAAAAAATTCCGGTTGTGTTTTTTGACCGAACTCCCAGTATTGACCATGCCAGTTCAGTGGTTTTGGATGATTATAAAGGGGCGTTTATAGCGACTCAGCACTTAATAGACAATGGTTGTAAGCATATTATTCATATAGCCGGAGATTCCAAAGTTTCTATTTTTAACAGACGTCGAGAGGGTTTTATCGATGCTTTAAAAGAAAATAATCAAATTATTTCTGAAGATGATATTTTACTATTAGGTACAGATATAAGTGCCGATACTTTGATTTTAAAAGAATTATTCCAAAAATACCCACTTATTGATGGTATTTTTGGATATGGTGATGAAGCTTGTTTATATATCATTAACATCCTCAATATTTTGGAAATTGCAATACCTCAACAAATACAAGTTATAGGTTTTGGAAATATTGATTTTACAGAACATACTTCTCCAAAAATCAGTACAGTCGATCAAAAGTGCACACAGATGGGACTTCTCGCGGCAGAGATGCTTCTGAAAAATTTAGACAATGAGCAAATTATACATTCTCAGCAAGTATTATCCCCGGCATTAATTGTAAGAGAATCTACAAAATCACCTAATTGATAGCATAACTCAATACTCAAGGAATTGATGTATTTGTTTATGTAAACTTTGTCTGGCGCCTTTGTCGATGACTTTGTTTTCTTCATTTAACAATGTATAAATAGAAGAAAGGGGATTTTTATTAGGGTGAACATGCATGCCCAGATGATTTAATACTTCAGCCAGGTGATCCATACCTCTTAAATTTCCTGCACGCCCAGATGCAATACCGGTAATGCACACCTTTTTTCCATCAAAACTTTTTTGGTAATCCCTTACCGAGATTGCATCCAATACTAATTTTACAATTCCCGGATAACTTCCATTATATTCTGGGATAAAAAACCAAAACTTTGTCGACGGGATAAAATAATGATCCTGAAGCTTTTGTATGTATTGTGGCTGCTCTGTATTTTGATACATAGCATCGCTAATGATTGTACTATCCAAAAGAGTAAGATCCAGAAACCGGACAGGAACATCAGTTTCATTTGATAAAAGTTGATATACATGTCTGGCAAAATGAACAGTCAGATTGTTTTTTCTATTTGATCCCGAAATAATTGTAATCATTTTTATATTAAATTGCGATATCAGCAAAATTACTATTAAATTTTTTAATGTAAACGTTTACATTATGGCATTTTTTGATATATTTGAGAACCAGAATTGACTTTATGATTCAAATTTGACTATGTACTCAAGACAAATTCTATACAAAAAAAGCATGTTGTTATAAAAATAGCTGGCAGATGATGAGAAAATTACGATAAAGATAATTTCAATAGCTACCAAGGAGATACACTAATTGGGTAAGAAATAAAGAAGATATGAATACAGATAAAATAAAAATTCGATCAGCACATGTAGATGGTGCCGAAGTGTCCTGGTTTGCTCCAATTTGTGATGGCGATGATCGTTATCTTGGAGAGCGAAATATGAACTATAAAAGTAGTTGGGAGAATACTTCTAAGATTTTGCTTGCTGCCGATAAGCTTGGTTTCAGAAATATTTTATGCCCGTCTTCCTATCAGGTAGGTCAGGATACCTTGTCTTTTGTCTCTGCGGTTGCTCCCATGACCGAGCAAATCAATTTACTGGCTGCGGTGCGCTGTGGAGAAGTGCATCCGCCTATGTTGGCCAGGTCTCTATCTACAATCGACCATATCTTAAAAGGACGTTTGGTGATTAATATTATCTCATCCAATCTGCCGGGCGAAGATTTATCTTCAGAGGATCGTTATCGGCGCTCTCGTGAAGTCATTGAAATTTTAAAACAAGCCTGGACCAGAAGCAGCATTAACTTTAAAGGTAAATTTTATAATTTAGAATTACCATCAAATCCTGTAAGGCCTTATCAGCAGGGAGGCCCTCTTTTATATTTTGGAGGATATTCTCCGGCTGCGGTAGATCTGTGTGCCGAGCATTGTGATGTATATTTAATGTGGCCCGAAACCGAAGGAAACCTGAAAAAACTCATGATCAATATGAGTAACAAGGCGGCTACTTACAATCGAAAAGTAGATTTTGGACTTCGGGTGCATGTGGTGGTAAGGGAAACAGAAACTGAAGCACGAGCCTATGCAGATAGTATTATTTCTAAATTAGATATTGAACAGGGAAAAGAATTGAGAGAGCGTGCATTGGATGCAAAATCCTACGGAGTAAGCAGGCAGGCGCAAATGCGTGATATCGCTACCGATGAAGGGTATATCGAAGATTACCTATGGACAGGAATCGGAAAAGGGCGTTCGGGTTGTGGTGCGGCACTGGTGGGGACTCCTGATCAGATTGTTGCAAAAATACATCGATATATGGATATGGGCATACGCTCATTTATATTTTCGGGATACCCACATCGTGAGGAATGTGAGCGTTTTGCCAAATTGGTGTTGCCCAGGCTCAAAACGATTTCGATGCCTATAGAACAAGGAAAAATTCTTGATCATGAACCCTTAACTCCATTGGCGGCAGGCATTCGAGTTTAAGACAATTAAATTGTTTATTTTGTAAAAGGTTATTTATTTTTATGATATTAATACTACTACTTTGTGATTGATTTACTAATTGTTCTGGTGTATTTTATACTTGTTTTTGTGGTTGCCATAACGGGGCGACATGGTAAACAGGTAACTACCGAAGAGTATTTTTTAAGCTCACGAAGTTTGAAATGGCCTTCAATTGCTTTTTCGACGATTGCAACCAATATCCAGGGGTATCAGTTTCTTGGAATGATGGGGTCTGCCTATTTATATGGTATGGCTCAGGCAAGTCTCGAAATCAATGCCATACAAGGTATATTGCTGGCAGCCTTTATTTTTGTTCCTCTTTATCTCAAAGAACAGATTATTACCATCACACAATTTATTAAGTCACGTTTAGGAAGCACCGTAGCTTTGGTGTATTCTCTGTCTAATATTTTATTATTCTCTACCATTACACTGGGTGCCGCTTTATTTTGGGGAGCATATGCAGCCGATATTGTATTTTCTGAGTATTTATCGTTTATTCATGAAGACCGGTTGATTCGTATAGCGATATTGGTAGTGGGCCTGGGGTTATTTTCTGCAATCTATACCTATTTTGGTGGATTAAGCGCCGTTGTTCGTACCGATGTTATACAATTTGTGATTCTGCTATCTGGCGGTATTGTGGTATTGTTTATTGCCATACATCACCTCGGAGGGTGGTCGCAGCTCTATGAAAAAACAGGGGATTTGATGCACCTGCATTTGCCCGCAGATCATGAAAAACTACCGTGGATCCATATTTTTGGATTGTTTTTATTGAATATTAATTATTGGTGTGCCAACCAATCTGTGGTACAACGCTCATTGGCAGCCAAAAATTTAAAGCATGCCCAGATTGGTCTCATGGTGGGAGGTCTTATGAAATACGTGATGGCTGCTATTATTGTGTTGCCAGGAATTGCATTGGTTGGAATTTTGGGAGAGAACGGGCTTTCTGATCCTGATATGGCATTTCCTTATTTGGTGAGCACCTATTTGCCTGTCGGGCTAAAGGGGCTTATTTTATGTGCATTATTTGCCTCTTTGATGAGTACTGTGGATTCTACTTTTAATTCGTTGGCAACCTTATGGTCTATTGATATTTACAAGGTGTATGTCAATAAAAATGCCAGTGATAAGCAAGTGGTAAAGACCGGAAAGAATGCTATTTTACTTTCTTTTATTTCTGGAGTCACTATTGGGATTGTTTTACTATATCTTAAATTTCAGGATTCGGGAGCTGCTTTTACGCATACACTGAATGAACTGCGATATTATATCAATTGCGGAATCGTAGTATTGGTTTGTTCGGCTGTATTTTTGATAGCTCCAAAACACCGGGTCGCACTCATTGCATTTTTTGCCACTGTTGCGTTTCAGTTATTGTTTAAAGCTGTATTTCCTGATATGAACTATTTTGTGAGGGCCATGTGGGTGATCATCATTGGGTTTTCTATAATATTTGCGTTTTCCGGAACCCGATTCAAAGGATGGAAGGGTTTGATAGTATCAGATTCCAGGGAAATTACCCGATTCGGAATCGGGATGGGGCTTTCATTGGTATTGCTGCATATTGTATTGCATTGATGTTTTGCTTTTTTCTATAGCTTGTGAAGCATGTATATTTTGAAAAGTTTTGATGTCGTAATTATAGTGAGTACAGACTAATCTGAAACCCTCTAATCTATAATATATTTTCGGAAGCATACATCATGAGCTTGATCTGAGGTTATTGATTTGGGGTGCTACTATTTTCTCTACTCTCAGAATTCTAGTTTTCAGGAAATAGGGTTTTTAAACATACTCTAAGCTAACATGGTATTTTTCCAGATTTTGCTGATAACTCAGATTTTTAGATTCCATACGTTGTAATAGGTCACCATTTTTAATGTCAGACCCAAACTCGGGAACTGTTAGAACTTCATACTTTTAGTATGTTCTTTCTTTATTCTATTCACTTTTTTTCTTCCGATACTTCTCAAACCAGGCCAGGGTGTGGGCTACTTTGGTAATCAATTGGCTGGGTCTTCTGGCGATCCCATGAGAGGCTCCGGGGATTTCGACCAATACCGTCTCTATCTTTCTGATTTTTAATGCATGATATAATTGCTTGGCTTCAGAAGGAGGAGTACGCAAATCATTCATGCCTACCATCACCATTGTTGGTGTCTGGATATTGCCTACAAGCGAAATTGGGGAGAATTTCCAATAGGTCTCCATATTTTCCCAGGGCTGCCCGGGATACCGGTAATTGGCATAGCCATAGTAATTATCGGCCACCAGTGTTTTACTAATCCAGTTCATCACGGGTTTGGCTACTACTGCGGCTTTAAAACGATTGTTTTTTCCGATCATCCAGGCAGTCATAATACCTCCGGCACTACCTCCGGTTACATAGAGTTCATTTTCGTCGGTGAGTCCTTTTTTGATGAGGTGATCTACGCCATCCATCACATCGTTATAATCTTCTCCCGGGTAATTATTGTACAATAAATTGGCAAATTCTTCTCCATAACTGGTACTTCCACGGGGATTGGGATAAAACACCAGATATCCGGCTGCAGCATAGAGTTGTATTTCGGCAGAGAAACGATCTCCATAATTTGAAACAGGGCCGCCGTGGTTTTCTACCAGTAGCGGATATTTTTTTGTCGGATTGTATTTTGGAGGTTTTACAATCCACCCCTGGATATCCCTGCCATCTACAGAAGATTTGTACCATACTTCTTCTACCACACCAAGCTCCCGATAGGCAAGCCAATGGTTATTGAGTCGCGTTAGCAGTTTTGGCGTTTTCTCTTTGGGTTTTAGCAGGGCAATGTCTGCAGGATAATCGGGCCGTGAATGTGTATAGGCAATGTTTCCGTTATTAGATAGACTATAGGAACCTCCACCATAAGGACGGCCTATAGAGGTGCCTCCCAGATTATCTGCCAGTTTGGTAATTTTCCCACCCAGGGTTACATATCCGATCTTGGTATTTCCTTTATCATCATAGGTAAAATACAATCCTGCCCCTTTTGCATCCCATTGAGGATTACTAACACTTCGATCCAATGAGGTAGTGATGGCCTTTTTATTGCTTCCATCTTTATTCATGATATACAACTGGCGTAATTGATAGGTTTGCACTTTATCCTCAAAGCTGATAAAAGCAATTTTACTGCCATCGGGCGAAAAAACAGGAGCATAATCTGGTCCCTTGCGCTCTGTTAAGGCTTTGATAGTTCCTGTAGCGACCTCTACCTGGTATACCTCGCTATTTACAAAATTGTATTCCCAGTCTTCATTACGGTTGGTCGAAAAAATGATATGTTTTGCGTTGGGAGACCAGGATAAATTACCTCTATGATTGAAATTACCTTCAGTAATTTGTCTTGTTGCCCCGCCTTCTGCCGAAATCACAAATAGATGCGTAAAACCAGGTTCCAGATATCCTCGTCCGTCGGCTTCATGTTTTAACCGATCGGTAATTCGTGGTTTTTCGGCCCATTTGGCACCTTTGGGTTTGGCAGGTAGCTTGGCTATTACCGGTGGTTTTTGTGGTACCAACATGGTAAAAGCCAGTGATTTTCCATCGGGAGACCAACTGAGGGAGGAAGGAGAGCGGTCGAGTTGTGAGAGCCGGGCAAACTGCCCGGTTTTTGTCCAGTACATATAGATCTCGGCTCCTTCATTGGTCGTACTTACAAAAGCGATACGATCTCCGGTGGGTGACCATCGAGGCTGTGATTCATTCGACTCTCTCGAGGTGAGCTTACGGTGTGACGAGCCATCTGCATTTAAGATCCATAAATTACCAGCACTCTTATCCTTCATAATATCAAAGCCTGTGCGGCGATATACCACCTGGTTACCCTCTGGTGAGATTTGAGGATCTGTGGCATATTGTAACTTAAATATATCCAGATCTTTAAAAACTGTTTTTTGTTGTGCTACCGTAGTTACTACAAAGAGAATTGATAATGCTACGAGAAGTATTCCTTTTTTCATGTGTCTATACGCTTTTAAAACGGAAAAAGGTACTAATAAACCCAAATATGCGGAAAAGTATTAAGAAGAGATTAACAGCTACAATTGGGTTTAGGTATGTAGGCCGTTACCCACACAGGGAGAGTGTGGGTAGTTTTTGTTATCTATCTAACTAAACTTTGTCAATTGAGGGCTTATAACATGGTTTTTTTAGTAAAAACTTATTTTCTGGATAAACTCTAATTTTACAAACTGTTTATATGGGTTTACGTAAGTTTTTAGTCAATTTTAATAAACTTTCGGAAGCTAGTGATTGTGATTAGAAATTTGCCTCTTTTTAGCTTCATTACCACACGATATCATTTTATATTGCTGCAATGTTATAAACCTTACAACGTATAAGTAAAGTCAGAAGTATTTGGAAGTTTATTGAAAAATGAAGAGAACGACGTTTTTAAAATATAAAATACTGATAATCAAGATCTTACAAGTTTTTAAAACCTGTAAGGTCTGATTTCGTGATAAAAAGATATTTTCCAAAGATCTGCCTGAACATTACTGATACATTAATGGGTTACAGAGATTTCGTCAATGTTTTAGAAAACTTTTGGATGCTTGTGAAGTAAAGTATCTTTCCCCCTTACTTATTTCGAAAGGGAAGAAGGGTGCTTTTATTCTTAAGAAATGGGTTAAGTATGGGTAGAAATGACAGGAGTAATATATGACTTATATACGGTTCATATACGGCTTATATACGGCTCATGTACGGTTTATCTTACAGAAACAAACTGCTTTACCATCAGAATCTGATGGCCTGGTGACCAGTGTTGTATTTCCTAAATCTGACCAATTATAGATTGAAATGATCCTGAGTTCACTGTAAGAAGGTATTTTGCAACAAAAATTTAACATTTAATTTTCCTGTTTGGCATTTTGATTGCTGTTAACTATCATGCCTTCTAGATGCTACAAGGGACCGGGATTATTGCCTATTTATAACCCCAGGGTTATTGATTGGTGGTAGTTGATTACTGAACTCTTTTCTGTATGGACAGGCAGGTTATAAATTTTTAGATTATGGGTAAGCAAAAAGGATTGATTAAGTTGGTGGGCAATATTGGTGGTATGTCTTTCTATGTTGCTAATGGTGAGTATCTTGTGCGTATGGCCGGTGGGCCTACAAAGGAGCGTATACAAAGGGACCCGAATTTTGTACGTACACGAGAGAACAATGTGGAGTTTGGTGGCGCAGCCAAGGTGGCCAAAGCTTTTAGAACTGCACTAAAAGGGATATTGCCGACCATGGCAGGGAGCAGACTGACTTCTGAACTGACCAAGATCTTTAGGGCGATTAACCAAAAGGGTACCGGTGTGAGGGGTAAGCGTTCTATATCGCTATCTGCTCATAAGGAGTTGTTGAGCGGGCTGCACCTGGATAAACGGTTACGTTTTACAGGGGTGTTTGGTGCACCGTATACCGTGGTTGCCAATGCAGATCGTAACCGGGTAACTTTTAGCATTCCTGCTTTTATCCCGACGAATCATATCAATGCGCCTGCAGGGGCTACACACTTTAAGCTAATAGCTGCTATTGGATTGGTATCTGATTATAACTATACTGATGTTTCTGGCACCTATGCACCCGATGTGCCGCAGGAGAATGCCTTGGGTGTGGTGCAAGGGAGTACTTTGAGAGCTTTGGATACCGGGGCACCACCTTTTGCCCTGACGGTTATAGTACCTTATGGGATTGTTCCTGATGATGCCATAAGTATTGTGGCTTGTTTGGGTATTGAGTTTTATCAAAAGGTAGGTGGTGACGACTATTTGCTGTCACAAGGTAATGCGATGATGGTGACCCAGGTATTTTGATATCGGCTTGTATGAAATCTAAAGTGTTATCTGAACTCGTTGAAATCACAGACATTTGCAGTGCACTATTTATAGAGCGGTATCTAGCTGATGCTTTTTCTGATACGAAACAGCCTTCATTTCTTTGGCTTCTTTTTTGAACGCTGCAGGTGTTTTTTAAAATATTCCTGGAAGTATTTTGAAAAATATTTCGGGTCATTAAATCCTGTCATAAAAGAAGCTTCAGAAATATTATAACCATACTTTGTAATCAAAATAGCGGCTTTTTTTAAACGAATCAAACGTACAAAATCAACTAAGTTGTGACCTGTTAAAGATAGTCACTTTCTATACAGTATGGAATATCCCATGTGTAAAGAATCTGCTAGTTCTTCCATTGTAAAATCAGCCTATAGCTGAAGATGTTATCAAATGAAAACATTTTTGAAAAATACATTCTAAAATTAGTAAAAAACAGACGATTAGTTTTTGAAGAAATCAAATCATTTAGCGTACTATACGTCACATTTGTTTTATGAGGATGATATTTATGAATTGCAGAATCTTAAAGAAGATATTTCTGAGAAGAATAATCTTGCTGAGAGCTATTCATATAAGCCTATAGAATTAAAGGGAAACCTGTTATATTTACAATCCAAATTATTGCTATACATTATAAGTACCTGACAGAATTACTTCCAAATATATGTCGCAACAGAACCTGGCTCTAATGAAGAAGTAACCCACTTTTCGTTGAATTTTATATTGAATATCTCGATTGAATTTCCATCATTTTCGACAATCAAAACTTTTTCTCCCGTGGGTGTTATAAAAGCTACGTTGTATAAATTACCACTTATATTACTTCCTATCCCTGTAGAACCTTGAGGAACAAATTTAGAAGCATGTGCAATAATATAATATCCTACATTACATATAAAATTTTCACTGGAGCTTACCGTTATTGCTCCTTTACAAATACTACAACCTCCTGGAGTATGAGGACCAAAAGATCCATCATCAGCTAAATTCCATTCAAGTGCATTTTTACTCGAATTTCTCATTGAGCCAATGATAACATTTTTTAAGTGCCATTTTAAATCACCTTGAAAATCAATAGTTGATGAAGTAAATTGTTCTGTGAAATAAACATTCTTGTTGGGATATGCATTGTGAAGAATCGAAAGAGCACTAATAGTCTCCTCCATATAAATGAAATGCAGAACCATCTAAAAAAGGATATGCGTCTGAATCGCCTAATACGGTAAGTGGATATTAAGTATTGTCACAATTATGATCATAAGCTACAATTTTAGTAGTGATGTTTTCAGAAGCAAATGCTGGCTCCTAAATTATTTTTTATAAAGTCGGTTTGTTCTTGCGCTGTCATTATCATACTAGGATTATTTCCTCCATGTAATGGCTCATTTTGAGGAGTTATGGCATCAATTTTAATACCCTCATTTTCCATTTGCTGAATGTACTTAATTGATAAAAAATTAAAAATCACATAATTCTAACCAGAAAGATACTTTTTAATAGTTGTTTTTCTAAAAAACAATGTCAGTTGGAGGTAAGATGAAAAGGTAATGATATAGTCATTTTCACAATCTATGCTTATAATGGTTTTTGGAAGTTTTGAAAATTTAACATAACTGTGTTAAAAGTATTAAAAAACAATTCAATGTGTGCTACGGTAATACCATAGTTAACTATTTGTTAATTAATTTATTAGGTTTTGTCTGTTATAATGAGAGTAAAGACTAGACAAAAGTCGAGAAGAGAAATCGAATTACGTTGTGGATTGTCTTTAGAAACCTAAATTATACAAAACTCATAATATGAATTTTTTAGTAAGAGATTTCTTGGTTTTTAAAAAGAATTCTTGGTAGTGATTTATTCTTAGCACGATGGATCCTGATTGAAATTATCGTTCAACCTATCGTATCATAATTATGATATAATTAATTATAACACAAAGATTCAAAAGCTCCTTGCTGAAGTGGTCGAGTGAATTTATTAGGTCTGTTTTGTCTGATATTGAAACATCTACACCCTGTTTCAGAAATATCTCTGTGGGTATTGCAAAAGCTAAAGATTCATAATCTTTGGTATGATGTCTTATCAAGTTTACAGGTTGAGATATTTTTTTCAATGTTCAAGAACTCTAAAATTCTTTCCCCTCTTCTAATACAATTTCTTGCGAAAGTGTATCAATCTGAAGCGTAAATGCTCCTTTTTCGGTGACGCGTTTCCCCTGAGCATTGATGAAAGAAAGATCTTTGGGAGCAATTGTAAAGGTCATAGTTTGTTGCTCATCCGGCTGTAATGATATTTTTTGAAAGCCTTTCAGCCTTTTATTATCCGGGGTTACTGATGCATATTGATCAGATACATACAAGTGAACCACTTCGGCTCCTACCCGATTACCCGTATTTTTTAGTACAACACTTACGGTGATGGGCTCATCGGGCTGATAACGGGTTTTATCTGTTTTTAGATTTGTATAGGCAAAGGTGGTATAGCTCAGGCCATGGCCAAAAGGATATTGTATAGCAAAATCAGACTCATAATCATATACACCTTCCATTTTGATTTGGTTTTCTGAGGGTTTATGGTCATAGGTGAGTAGGGTATTGGGGTATAAGGGATAGGTATAAGGCAATTTTCCCGAAGGATTTTGGTCTCCCCATACAATATCGGCCAGCGCATCGCCTCCGTAATTACCGGGCAGGTAGATTTGAACAATGGCCTTTACCAGTGGTTCTATCTCTCGAATGAGGCGAGGCCGCCCTTCGTTAAGTACCAGGATGATGGGTTTACCGGTTTCGGCCAGGGCCTTGGTGAGTGCAATCTGGTGGGATGACAGTGACAGGTCGTGCAGGTCACCAGGTTTTTCAGTATACGAGTTTTCACCCAGGCACAGAATGATGTATGCTACCTCGGAAGCAGCCTTTACGGCACCATCGATATCGATATTTTGTTCTTCCCAGTATTTCCCTCGATGATTGTAGGAAACGCCTTCGTGAAAAACTACTTGCTTTTCACCTGTTTTGCGGGTAACGGCTTCTAAAATAGTATGGTATTCCTGCGCAAATTCTGCTACCTTTTCCCCCTGCCAGGAGTAGGACCACCCGCCATTGAGTGTGCGCATCGAATGGCTGTTGGGACCCGCAACCAATACTTTGGCAGTTTTGGGTAGTGGCAATACAGCATCCTGGTTTTTTAGTAAGGTGATCGATTCGAGTGCCAGGGTATACGCTGCTTTTTTATGAGCATCACTACCAAAATCAGGATACTCGGTAATGGGGTAATGAGTTTGGGTAAAAAGTCCCAGTTTATTTTTTAAGGTTAGGATTCTGTATACGGCATCATCGATCCGTTCTTTGGAAACCTTACCTTCCTGAACCAGTTCGACCAGGTAGTCGCAAAATGCAAAATTATATGGAATCATCGACATATCGATCCCTGCATTGATGGCCAATTGAACGGCTTCTTTCATATCTCGTGCAACCTTGTCCCTTTTGTGTAGGTTTTCGATATCGGCCCAATCGGTCACTACCAGGCCTGTGAAACCCAATTCTTTTTTAAGCAAATCGGTGATAAGTTCTTTGTTGGCATGTACGGGAATCCCGTTCACGATCCCTGAATTGATCATCACGCTATGCGCTCCTGCTTGTATGGCAGATTGAAAGGGGGGTAAATGACGCTCTCGAAGCTCGATATCAGAAATAATTGCCGGGGTTCTGTCTTTTCCCGAGGTAGGGGTAGCGTAGCCCAAAAAATGTTTTAGGCAGGAAGCTACGTTATATTTATGATCAATAGTATTATTGGGGTGGCCTTCATAGCCCTGTATCATTTGGATACCCATTTGACTGGCCAGAAACGGATCTTCACCAAAGGTTTCCCACATGCGTGGAAATCTGGGATCCCTCCCCAGATCTAATACTGGGGAGAAATTCCAGGGTATTCCTGAAGCTCTGGTTTCATAAGCGGTGATCGAGGCAGCCTGGTGAACTAATTCGGGATTACGAGCTGCTGCCATTCCGATCTGCTGGGGAAAAAAAGTGGCGCCGGCGGTGTAGGTTGTTCCATGGATGGCATCGATACCATACAAAATAGGAATCTGCAACCGGGTTTCCTGAGTAGCGACCTGTTGTAAGGTCGTAATCACTCCATGCCATTTTGTTAGTGTACGTGCCCGGTTATTGGCCGTATTCAGCACAGATCCAATCTTGTAGGTAAAAATCGCTTTTCTTACCAGATCCATATCCAATGTCAGCGGTTCATCACTCCCATACTCGTTATCCCCTTGAGTGATGACATCCAGCGTGATCTGTGCCATTTGTCCGACCTTTTCCTGAAGGGTCATGTTTTGGATCAATTTCCTGATTTCAAGATCAGTCAATGGCACAGTGCGCTGTGTATACCCCGATACTGGCAACAGTATCAGGGCACTGAAAAGAGATATGAAATATTGCATTTTTCTTACTTACTCTTTTTGTTTTTATTGTAATTCGAAACTATATGAAGCTCCAACATCAGAATTAAGATTATTTGACATAAAAAGGGTGGCTACATAATTACCATCCTGGGTTATGTTCTTCAAATTAGCTCCTCCTTGCTGCAGATCACCGGTTAGTCCATCCTCTGTTACCCCTCCTAGGTCAATCCAACCAATACCGCCACTACCATTCGGAACATCTTCTGTAAGATAGAATTTAGAATCCAAACCTTCATAGAGAAAATCGGTAAATTCCCAGGTAAAATTACCTATATAGGTCATAAACCTGGAGTCATCAAACACAGATCCGAAATCAATGTTAACCGCACTTGGGCTGGTTCTGGATCCCCAATGGCCAAATCTGAAATTATAGTATTTGGAGTTAAATTGCCTTAATCCAAATCGTACTTCTAATTTGTAGGCTCTATTTTTTCTGACACGCAGTCTTGAAGAACTTTGAATTAATGCATAATCCCAGTTTACGATGTTAAACTCGGTATCATTTTCTCCAATTTCATTAGTAATGCTATAAGATACTCCTGAATGGTCAGCCTCGGTATTAAGGGTGTACATAGTTTCAGGAATTAGATCATGAAAAGCTGCTGTGGCAAACGTATCTCCATTCTTAGATAATTCTTCGATCATGACGCCATCGGCAAATAAAAAGAGCCTGTCGGGAGCAGCCGTATCTACTGTTTTTTCTTCTAAAGTATATGAATAACCATTTCCGTTAAGGGTTAAGGTAACCTCATAAAATGCTAAACTAACCGGAATATCGAACAAGTCATCATTTGAATAGCCTATATCGGTTTCTAAGGCCTGCTCGAGTAAGACAATTTCATTCGTAGCAGCAACACTCTGGAATTGTTCATCAAAGTTTCTATTGGCTCTAAAAATAAATCTTTTTTCAGGATCACTAGAATCTCCATCGATAAATTTGATACTGGTGTTCCATACCCCATTGCCCTGATACTGCATGGTAGCATCAGCTCCTCCAAACCATATCCCCGGAATCACATTTCCAATGATATTCATTTCGTCGATTTTGTATAATGAGATCAATTCTGTATTAAAGTTGACCGTAATCCTGTAGATTCCCGTTTCCGGAGCTTCTATGGCTTCGTCGCCGGTCGTAATTCGATCCTCAGCTGCACTAAATACCGTAGCGTCATTGGCATTATCTGAATAAAAATTATACGTGTTTCCTGCTTGTAAAGATGTATATAGCTCAAAAATGTTTGTACTGCTGCCATCGGCTCTTTTGAGACGATTCATTAATAAGGAATTTGTAACATCAGGCCCGGTCTCTGTAGCGTTTCCAGCCAGGTATAAAGTTTCTGGTGTGATTAAGAGCTCGAAACGTTGCAGGGAAATGGTTTGAGATGCAATCGAAGTCCTTCCGGTAGAGGTCGCTTCTACACCCCACTGAAGCGCCACGATCTCATCGGGTGAAAACCCTGCTGCGGATAAGGCCAGGTCGATGGTTTCATACGAAATTTCGGCAAAGGTATCGGTTCCGTTCTGTAAGGTAGGTATTCTAAGCAGTGGATCGGAAAAGTCTCCATTCTCGGTATCTAGTACCCATTCATAGGTAATTACGATCTCATCTTCACTGTTGGGTGCTTCCCACTCAAATCGAATGACATCGGTACTGTTGTCTTTATCTAGCGCAAATTCGAAATTGCTTTCCGGAAATGTTAGTAATGCCTCCTGTAGCGGAGTAGTATCTACGGGGCTTACGTTGTTCTCTTCATCATCGCATGCGATGAACAGCAAGGAGCATAAAGCAAGCACTCCAAACCATTGTATTGTACATGTTTTCATAATAGGGCATATTTGATTATTGTTAATTCCATTTAAAAGTTATCAGGGCTCCACGGGGAACGATATATCCAAAGCTCTCAGAGCCCAGTACTACACTAATTTCCTGGGTGCTGCTCGATGGGTTTTGTACTACCAAAACATAACTGCCATTGGGGTTTTTGAAGGCTACATTTTCAAGGGTTCCCGGAAAATTTTCGGTGCTGATCACCGTTGCTCCCGGGTCGACATACTTTGCAAAATGCCCCAACATATAGTATTCTACATTTTTGATAATAGTGCCTCCGCTGGTTATTTTTAGGACACCTCTACAGACTCTACATTCGCCTATTTCAGGGCCATTGTTTTCATTCAGGGCCAGATTCCAAAGCAATACAGTTTTGGCACCTCGTCGTAGAGATCCCATAAATACATTGCGCATAAACCAATTAATTTCGCCTCCGAAATTGGTTCCGTCGGTACCAATAATACCGGATTGCTCGGTAAAGTAGATTTCCGCATTCGGAAACTGGTTGGTTACACGTTCGATATCTTCAGGTTGTCCGCCATAGGCATGATACCCTATCGCATTGGTATATTGTGAGGCTTCGGGGTCGGATAATATGGTTACCGGATAGTCAGGATCTTCATTCACGGTAAAATTGTGATCATAGGCAATGATTTTGGTAGTCAGATCTGAAGCTGCCAGTTTGGGGCCGAAGTGATCCCCAATAAAATCTGCCTGATCTGTAGCCGACATGAACATCGTGGGTGAAGTATCGAGAGCGTTCAGAGGCTCATTTTGCACGGTGATGGTATGTATGTCAATACCTTCGTCTTTGTAAGCATTCAGGTATCGCATCAAATAATCAGAATACACATTGAAGTACTGGGTTTGCAGGCTACCTCCATTCAACGAATTATTGGTTTTCATCCAGGCTGGTGCGGTCCAGGGAGAGGCCAGGAATTTCATATCAGAATTTACATTCAGGATAGACATGGCCATGGGAATGACCGGATTGTCATCGGCTTTATCCCGATCAATTGAAAACTGATCGAGACTTAGATCTTCACCACTGGGGATGTCGTTGTAGGTAAAAGCTTCGCTTCCATTGAAGTCAGAAGCTCCTACCGTAAGGCGTGTATAGCTCAAGCGAATTCCATTTTCACCAAACAGCATATCAATAGCATCATTGTTACCGTTAAGAAGCACTGCTGTACTTCCTGTGAGGGCTCCGCCAAAACCGTCGATCGTTTGTAGGGTTTGGGTGTCGTCGATGGTAATCACAAGATTTGCCTGTGATGGAGCTACCAGGGGTAATCTGCCGGGTAATTCTCGCAAAAGTGAGATTTCATCGCTGGTTGTTATGATCACCGATACCTCACCTTCTACAGATTCGGGGCGTTGTATGCCATCGTCGTCATATCCGCAGGCCAAAAATAAGAAACTACCACCTATCAAAGTGATCATTATTCTTTTTATTGGTTGTATATATTTCATAGTCTTAGTAATTTGGGTTTTGCAATAATAAGTCGTTCTTGTCCCTTTCTTCCTGGGGGATAGGCAATACCATTTCAAAAGGTTCTATGGTAATTCCTTTGGCTTCGGCGATAGCATCTCGGGCGGTTTCGAAACCTTTACGTTTCAGGTCGAACCATCGATGGCCTTCATACATCAATTCTACTCGTCTTTCTTCAAATATAGCCTGATCTACGGCATTCAGATCATCGATAGGGCCCGAATAACCTGATAGTCCGGCCCGATTTCGTATCTGATTCAGCAAAGTAATAGCATTGTCGGGGGTGCTTTCGGTTTGGTTTAGGGCTTCTGCCCGCATCAGTAACACATCAGCATATCGAAGCACGATGTTGTAATCAGAAGATAGAAAGGCTTCTCCGTTACGCCATTTATAAATATAGGAGGTATTCCCTCTTTCGACAAAGGATGATCCTGCTCTTCGGTCTCCGGTCTCGAATTGTTCGATGCTGTTAGGCGTTGGCGTATTAAACTTGATGAATCCAAAATTGGCTTCAGGAGTTGGTAATACAAGTTCTGGGAAAGGGTTTCCATCGGTTTCTCCGGCATAGCGAACCGCAAAAATAACTTCACTATTATTTTTATTTTCCTGGTTGAAGAGATCATCGAATCGCGATTCTAATGCATATCCTCGGGTCAGTACATTCGAGGTTAATGTAACTACCTGGCTATAATCCCCCAGGGTGAGATACACTTTGGACAGTAAACTTTCTGCTGCTCCTACGGTGGCTCTTCCTAAGGGTTGATCTTTTCCTTCGAGGAAAGATATGGCGGTTTCGAGATCATCAATAATCTGTTGATATACTTCGGTTTCGCTATTACGCGGAATTTTAAGATCATCGAGTACATCAAAACTTTGCACTTCATTCAGGGCCAATGGTACGCCACCGTAGAGCTGAACCAGATTGAAATAGTGAAGCCCGCGCAAAAAATGAGCCTCGCCCAACAGGGTTTCTTTTCTGCCTTCTTCAAAAAGGTCATCTTCCATGTCATGGGTTCGGTCAATCACGGTATTGGTTCTTCCGATGCCTTTATAAACCTGTTGAAAGAAACGGGTTACTACCTGGTTTGTAGGAAATACGCTATAGTTATTAATAGCAAAGTTATTGGGGTTATCGCCTCCGGCAAAGTTATTATCGGCTTTTACATCTCCGAACACAAACATGTCGAATCCGTAATACGAATCTGCTTGCAGGGCATCGTAGCAACCGATTACGGCTACGTTTACGTCGTTTTCTGAGGTCCAGAAATCATCAACAGCAATGCGATCTTCGGGAGTAAATTCAAGAAACTCCTCTGAACATCCTGTAGCAAGGATGCTGATAAAAACGCTGGTGATATATAGTATTTTTTTCATGATCAAGATAGATTTAGGTTTAAAAGCTTAGATTCATTCCTGCAATGTAGGTACGTACCTGCGGATAGGTTCCATAATCGATATTGAGCGATAATGGATCGCCTCCATCCCGGCTTACTTCGGGATCATACCCGCTATAGTCGGTCCAGGTATACAGATTACGTCCTTGTACATACAATCGAAGGTTGTCGATACGCAGTTTTTCGATCCATCTTTTAGGAACGGTGTATCCCACGGTAAGCTCTCGTAATTTGATAAACGATCCATCTTCGACCCATCGTGTTGAGGCTCTTCCGTTTTGGTTAGGATCACCAAACACGGCTCTGGGGATATCGGTTTCCCGATTATTGGGGGCCCATCGATTTAATACGGTGGTACTTTGATTGTTGAAAGAGGATTGGTTTTCTAGCTCGAATCGTGATGCATTATAAATATCCTGGCCCTCAACACCCTGAAAGAATACGATAAGATCAAAACCTTTATATTTTAGTGTGTTGGTGACACCCCAGGAGAAATCGGGCAGGGCATTACCGATGATGGTGCGGTCATCGTCGTTGATGATTCCGTTACCATCGAGATCGGCAAAAATAACGTCTCCGGTATCCGGATCTATCCCATCCGCTACATGGCCAAAGAAATTCCCCAGGGGTTCCCCTTCCCGGATAATGGTAACATTACCCTGGTCGACTACATCTCCTCCAAAAATGGTGATACCGTCCAGATTGGTTACTTCATTAATGTTTGAGGAATAATTGGCATTCAGGTTCCAGGAAAAATTCAATGAGGAAATTGGATTCAGGTTCAGGCTCAGTTCCAATCCTTCATTGGTCATCTCTCCTATGTTTTGTCGTATCTGATCAAACCCAGAGGTAATCGGTAAGGGAAGCACAATGAGCATATCCGAGGTTTTTTTCCGATAGATATCTGCCGTTAGGCTAACTTTGTTGTTGAATATGGCAAGATCGACCCCCAGGTTTTGTTGGGTGGTCGTTTCCCATTTCAGGTTATCATTTTGTAGTTGGGTGGGGGCCACACCGGGTACGACAGTTTCATTTCCTCCTTGTACATAATCGAATCGGATACCATACAGCCCGTACCAATCGTAGTTACTAATAAATTGATTTCCTGTGGTTCCGTAGCTGTAGCGTATTTTGAAAGTATTGAGCCAGGAAACATTTTGCAGGAAATTTTCTTTGGAAACTAGCCAGGCGGCCGATAATGAAGAAAAAATACCATAGCGGTTATCGGGACTAAAACGCGAAGAGCCGTCAGCTCGTACCGAGGAAGAAAACAAATACTTATCAAGATAATCGATTTTGGCCCTGAAAAATAGTGAGCTGTTGGCCCATTCGTCTACTCCCTCTTCGATTAATTGTGGTTCTGCAGCTCCGCTGGCCGTGGTAATCAGGTCTGTGGCAAACCGGGTTCCTATCATATTAGGGTTTTCGAATCTGGATTGCTGTGCGGCGGTTCCGAACAGGAAATCAAGGTCTACCGTATCATCGATGATCGATTTTTTGAAGTTTAGAGTATTTTCCCATAACCAAATGGTTTCCAGAAAGGATTCACTTTGTGAGATACCTCCGTTAGCTCGTCCGTTTTCGGTAGTAAAGGGGTCGGTGAACTGGCTGAATTTAGAGTTCCCGTAATCGATAGAAAAAGAGCTTTTGAAGGTTAGGCCACCAAAAAACTTATATTCACCATAGACATTGACAAGGGCTTTGGTAGTTTCGAATTTTCGTTCCTCTCCTCGGACCAGTGCAATGGGATTATCAAGGGTTTGAAATGGGTTCTGGGGGAAAGTACCATCTTCATTTTGTACGGGTAGGATCGACGGGGTTTGCAAGGCCGATAAAACGACTCCTCCTTGATTTACCCGTGCATTATCATTGATCACATCGAAATTGGTGCGGGTGAGTCCAATGCTGCTACCCACTTTGAAATTATCAAACAATTGCTGATCGAGATTAAATCGCAGCGAAAATCGCTCGAATTGGGTCGTTTCTATGGTTCCTTCTTCGCTTTGGTATCCTGCAGAAAGGAAATAACTACCGTTTTCATTACCATTGGTTACCGATAGTTGGTAGTTTTGTACGGTAGCGGGATCATATAATTCTTTTTGCCAGTCGGTATTGAATTGTTGATTGAAAGGGTCGGTTACCAGAGATTGTCCTGCATTTACCCGTGCTGTATTTACATAATTCATATACTGTTGCGAATTCAGCAAGGGTAAGGTTTCGATAATACGATCCTGGCCATAAAATGTAGCAAAATTAAATGATGTTTTTCCTTCTTTTCCACGTTTTGTCTGGATCATTACAACACCATTTGAGGCCCGGGCACCATAAATCGAGGTAGCGGAGGCGTCTTTTAGAATAGAAATTGACTCAATATCACTGGGATTCAGTCCTTCGGTATTTAGGGATTGCACTCCGTCGATGATATACAGGGGATCATTTCCTGCCGAAATCGAGTTGAATCCTCGGATACGTAATGACACAGAAGAACCGGGGCTTCCCGAACCTTCAATCACCTGAACCCCGGCTAGTTTTCCGTTTAGAGATTGTTCGAGATTGGTAAAAGGTTTATCCAGGACTGCTTCTGTTGCTGAAATGGTGGCAATGGCTGTACTTAATTTTTGTTTTGTCGAGGTTCCGTAGCCGATAATAATCACTTGCTCCAGATCACTGATACTTTCGAGCATTTCTACATTCAAGGTGGTCTGATTGCCTATAGACATTTCCTGGTCTAAAAATCCCAGGAAGGAAAATACCAGGATTTCGCCAGAACTTGCTTTGATTTCGTATTGACCGTCGAAATCAGTGATGACTCCCCGGTCGGTATTTTTTACGATAACATTTACCCCTGGCAAGGGTCTCCCGTCAATATCTGTCACCAATCCTTTGATCGTTTGCTGTAAGGGAACCGTAGTAGTTGTGTATCCTTTGTTTGGAGTAGGTTGACCAACCTTAACAGAAATGGTTGTTCCGGATATCATATACTCGAATCGGTTTCGTGTCGATAAAATATCTAGTGTTTCCTTGATGCTGATTCGTTGTTTTTTTATGGTAGTTTTTTTCTGTAAAGCAGCGACTTTTCCCGAATAAACAAACGTGAACTTGGTTTGCTGTTCGATTTCATCGAAAAAATCGGTAACTTTTTTGTTTTCCAACATTAGGTTTACATACACATTCTCAAAGCTTTGAGAAAATACCTTGCTGGCTTTTATTGTGGTTGATGAAAATAGTACCATGAGTGCCATATAAGCCATTTTTTTGCGTAATAATGTAATCATAATATTCATATCATTCGAATTACTTAATTAGGTTAATAATGGGTTCTGAATTTTGGGTATTTATTCTCGACAGGAACCTTTTAGTTCTATCTGATCTTCTGACTGACTATAATTTATTCCGTTAATAAAACCGATACTTTCGAGTACTTCGCTGATTTCGGCCCCGGTATGTTTTCCACTGATTGTACAATGTGTATCCGCTGCAGGGTGTATTTTTACGGAAATATTAAATCTTCTTTCCAGAATTTTGGCGACTTCGATCAGGTTAGAATTATTGAAGACTATGTCTCCTTCGATCCAGGCCATATAGTTTTCTGAAGCCACAGTTGTTTTTACAAAAGTATGGGCGGTCTTATCAAAAGTTACCTTTTCATCAGGGAGGATATCTACCGATATCTGAGTATTGTTTTCATGAGAAACATTTACCCTGCCTTCGGTTACAATAACCGAGGGACTATCGTTGTTAAATCTTTTTACAACAAATTTGGTTCCCAAGACTTTGGTACGAATTTCTCCGGAGTTTACGATAAAGGGTTTGTTGGGGTTTTTGGTAACTTCAAAAAAACCTTCACCAGATAAGGTCACTTCTCGGATACCTGAATGGTCGAAAGTTGCAGGATAGTGTAGGGAGCTTCCAGAGTTTAGATGTACAATGGTAGAATCACTTAGTACTACCTGAAGCTGCTGGCCATAAGAAACATCAGCTACTAAGTAGTCGGTGTCGGTATAGAATGGGTTGTAAAGCTTGTATAAGAAGGTGGTGGTAAAAAGAACAACAATGACAGCAGCCACCCCTAAGGCTATAGATCTTTTTCTTTTTTGTTGAATTTTTCGCTGAATGTTATCATATATTTTTTTCTTTAAAAAGATGTTTTTTTCGATAGCCGATGAAGAGACACCATCTTGCTGCAACTTCTCAAAAAATTGCTCAACAATCTCTTTTTCTTCAGGAGTACAACGATTTTGAAGATATTTCTTTAAAAGTGGATGTACTTTTTTAGGATGGTTCATACAAAGTGTATTTTGCCTATAAGTACGCTGAAAACAAAAAACACCTAGTCAGGTATTGATTTTTAACTTTTTTTTAACAAATTAAAACCAAAGCAACATAAAAATGTATAAATGATCGGGTAAGGTATTTCGAAGAATTTTGAAGGCTTTGTTGATGTGATTTTCGACGGTTCTGACCGAGATACCCATTTCTAACGCAATCTGCTTATTGGATTTATTCTCGATTTTGCTGTAGCGAAATACCTGTTGACATTTTGTGGGCAGTAAGTCGATTTTTTCATGTACTTCCTGCAATATTTTGTTTTCCTGTACGGTTACTTCCTGTGGTAAGGGATTAGGAGTTGTAACTGATTTTTCGATGTCGATACTATAATTGAAACGCTTCTGTTTTACCAATACCTTGGCGCATTGGTACTTTACGGCCTGATACAGATATGCTTTGGGATGCAGGATTTCTGCTGATTCGAATCGATTCCAGAAATCTACATATACATTTTGAACACAATCTTCGGCAGCTTGTTTGTTCTTGAGTATGTTATAGGCAAAGGTATATAAGTGATGCCAGTGGGCATTAAAAAGGGTCTCGAACGTCTCTTTTGATTTAGGGGTTTTCAAAATGGCGTATGATTTTAACGTTTTACCTACTTAAAAATCTCAAATTTTTGATAAAATAACAAAATTAACCGCTAAAAGAAGCTTTTTTAACGATTGTTTATAATTGTGGCATAATTATACGGATTGTTCATCTTCATGAAGCTCTTTTCGAGGAGCCGGGGTCCTGCTTTTTTTGATCTTGTGAATCTGCCTCATTTGCAAATAGTTGACAAGGTAGGGTCTTTCTATGATGAGAGTTTTAAAATAATAAAACCTGCTCAAATATACTGGGCAGGCTTTTATTAGTTTTTTAAAAGTGGATGTGTGATTTCCTCCATATGTTACGTTTTTAAATTGATTTTCAGGCGATTTAATACCAATGGAGCTTAATAATAATCTTGGAACAAGGTTACCAGAAGTAGATCCTTTACTCACAAACATCATTGTAAGATCATTTGCTTTGTTTTTCAATTCGTTAAAATCATTGATACTGTCAGTATTAGTTAGTAAAACTGTTTTGTAATTATCAATAGCATTTCTTTTGACTTTTAAGGTAGCTATTGGTTGCATATGTTTATTATCTTGTGATAGAAGTAAATATCCTAAAGTATTTATTAATGCAATATCTACTTCATTAGATTTTATGCCTTTAATAAAAGAGGCAACATCTGGATAGCTTATTACTTCAACTGGTCTATTCAAAATCTTTTCTAAATTTTGTGATAATGCCTTTAAGTTTTCTATCCGATTGTTTGTGGAATAGGTGTAAGTAGCAAGTTTTACTGATTCATGATTTTTTTTACAGCTTATATGTGATAAGCTTGTAATTATTGTTACTATGATAGTGATTATTCTTTTGTTCATATTGTTTTCTCTGTAGTTTTAATTTTTATATAAATTTTCTTAGTTCAATAGGAGTAACTAAGTATTTCATTTGACTAAATGATCTATATAAAATTGAATCTTAGGAATAGCTATCATCAATTGAGCTTTTAGGAAGCTAAAGTTCTTTTCCTTCAATAGCATCACAAGTACCTACGAACGGCAGACCTGTACTATGAAAAGCATAGGTAATTAGTCCTATGTAAACTTCGTTTTCATAATTAGGGGCTTCTCCTGGTAAATTTCCTGTTCCGTTATATAAAACCCAGGAGTCATTTTCTTCAGTCAAATTAGGTAATTGCCAATAAATAGTTAGTGTTCTATCTTCATGGCCTATAATCCTTATATCTGCTCTTGCATCGGGGGCTGTATTTGCTCCTATATCATTTACACTAGAAACTCCATTTACTGTGTTTTTACCTTCAATTGTAAATCCTGTAGGACCTCTATGTCCTATTACTACATGACTTGAGCTAGCTATTTCAAAATTAAGTACATGTACCTGAACACCACAAAAAAGATAAGGATTTCTATTATTTGTTGGAGCTATTTGCGAATTTTGTTGAGTTCCAATTCCGATATTACGAGCTATAAATTCAAAAGGGAACTTCATTTTTTTTGCATCCAATCTACCTTGAGATTCATGATAATGTAACGTTTTGTTATTTTCATTGTCTACAAGATTAGCTCTATATCTTCCATCTTTACGTTTAATATCGGGAAGCGCTGATTCATTATTTGTTATATAATCAATTAAAGGGCCATCTCCATCAAAACTATCTATTAGTTCTTCTGTAGTATTGTCTACAGGAGGTAGAACAATCTCTTCATCTGTATTTTCTATAGGAGGTAGAACAACCTCTTCACTTGAACTGGTTATGGGGTTATCGTCGCTTTTACACGCAAATAAGCTTGTTAAAATTAAAAGTAATAGCATTTGAGTTTTCATAATAATATCATTTATTTATGTGAATTAATTCTTTATTAGTGTTTTAGCTGTAAAATAAATACGAGGTCTACTCAGAGATCTAATGATATTGAAGAATAGAGCGCACTTTTTTTAAAAGCCAGGTTAATGTTATTTAGATACTGCTTGAAATTTAATTGTATAGGTAAGATGCTAGTTAATAAATATTTTAAAAATATGTACCTTTTTACTAAGATCTGATGTTATGCGCAATATGTAAACGGCGTTTTTTGCTAAATAAGGAAGATTTGCATAAGCATTACCAGCATTAATATTAATTTCTGAATTAAATACCAATGCTCCTGTAAGCGAATATATTTTAACCTTTCCTTTTTTAGCTTGGTTGTTGTTGAAATCGATGTGGAGTACAGTTGTATCTATAAAATCTAATTCGATTTCAGAAGAGTCATCCTCTTCAATGATGTCTATAATATCGGGAGTCTCAGTAGGCGGTTCTGTGCCAATCTCATACCAAACAGGGCCATCATTAGTTATGTCAAAAACCTGAGGCTCTTCAGGAAGTGGTAATAGTTCTTCGGGAATTTTTGTAGGGTGGTACGCGATTTTTCCTTTGGTGGAAGTCTGTCCTTTTTCAAATTCTATAACAGCATAACCTTTAGTCTTGTGTTGAAGCGAAAGTAAGAAAGTGTTTTCTGTTTCCTGAAGATTTGTTGATACTCTAACAGGATCATTTGCTGATTTGGATTGGATTACGTTTAGAAAATAAACCAAACCTTCTTCTGTATTTTCTATTTGGGTACGATGAGCCTCGTCTTCTCTGTCGCGACAATAGTCACATCCTATTACCTTAGTTTCATCAATTATTGCGATGTCTCGTTGCTTTGGTAACAGAATATTAATTAAAGCCTCATGATGATTATTTACTATAGAGTATTGTCCATCTCCGATATTTAAGGGGCTACCTTGTGTATGTAATAAAGAAGTCTTTGTTTGATCCTTTCCTTTAACAGATTGGGTTCTATCAAAAATAATTAAAGTTTCCAGTTGGCGAATGAAAATAGTTTCTCTTTCAAATCTTTCTACATTTGCATTGCTATTATGAGTAGGATTATCTAGATTTTTATAAGCGGGAGTCAAATCATTAGCTGCAAAGAAGAAATCTTGATGACTCATCAATCTATCTACATTATCTATGGTATGCCCTGCACCCGTAGATCCTCTTTTACCAAATAAGATAGTATTTTTGGAAAGCGAATTTTCTACATTTATTCTGCTCTCTCGATCCCCTTCATAGTTGGGTATACTCCATCCACTGCCATATCCTCTACCACTTGTTGGTATAACTAAATATCGGTTTCCTCTCATAAGAGTAAAAGAACCTGCATCGTTGTGTTCATGACCTCCTAAAGGTGGTTTGCCAAGTTGTATATGTATTGCGGTAGCATCTTTTTTCCAAGAGTTGCGTGTGTATCCATAAGGGGTATGCCCTCCATAAGGCGCAAAATAATCTAAAGGAATCTCTGATAGATCTGCTTTTGGAAGGTGTGCAGTAACCGACTCTACAAACTTAGCTGGAGGGTAGTTTTGATTAAAAAACTGTAGTTTATCTACCCAAGTTCGAGCATACTTAGCCAATTTCCCATTACCCTCATTTTGTCTTAAAAAAGAAGAAAGTAGCATAAAATGTGCGTATCCTGAACTATAGGTTTCGCTCCATTCATTTACATTCATAAATACTGCCGCATCGCCATAAGGAAAAGGAAGCCAATAGCTATCTTCAATTTTTTCATTCGGTGAAATATAAGATCTATCCGGACCAACATTATATAGGTTGAACCCAATGGTCCTTTTAAAATAGTTAGTTTCTCTAAAATAATCATAACCAGCATTAATGAGTGAAATCCCAGTATAAAGATGATATCGTTGTATGGCCACATTGTAAGAGGTACCCTCCGATTGAATTCCACTTATTCCACCAGCTGTGGCGTAATCTTTAAACACTCCCCATCGTTCCTTGAGTGCATGATTTAATACATTTACTGCAAAGGCTTTGTTTTCATGATAAAGGAATAACCCAGCGTATATAGAGTTTCTTGTGTATCCATGAAAATAATTACTTCTGGGTTGATTCACGCCTCCCCAGTTAGCGGTATTCCATAAAGGAACAAATTCCATAATGGAATTTGAAAACTGAATACGCTCACTAACTGTGAGCTCATCAAAACACCAATCCAAAACCATAAATAAACCGTCACCATACCACCTGCAGGTATTACAAGTTGCTGTGCTGATTTCGAAATTTTCAGACTCTATCTCAGTAAGTGCCAGTTTGGTCCATGCAATTGCTCTACGAGCATAATCTTTTCGTTCTGCTTCAGTTTTTATTCCTTCGGAAACTAAATAGGCAAAAGCAAGTTCTATTGCCCCTGGTCCGTCATGAATACTCAAGACAGATTTACGAGTAGGTGTAAAGGGTGTTTTGGCATACCATTCTTTGGCTGTATTGAGCATCTCGGTATTCCAGAAAATTCTTGGATGTTCCAAAGGGACATCCAGGTCTGTTATTGGTCTATTTTGTGCATTTAAGTAGTTTGTTGTACTTAATATTGATAAAAGCATTGATAATACTATTATTCTTATCGGCTTAAAAGAGTGTTTAAAAATTTTCATAGGTTTTTAATAGTTTGGGTGTGTTAAAACACTAAACTAATATCAAAGAAGTTTTAGTGACATAGATATTAGTATCGATTATGCTTAGATGAAATAACTTTAATTGTAATCTTTTTTAGTAAAAAAGAAATCACATCACATCAATCCATAAAAACATCAATGGTACAACTAAACTACTCTAAAAGTATTTTTAAAGGGTCTCGAAAAGTTAGATCTCTAAGAATTAGGACTTCTTGTTTTTTAAAATGGTCTCTTTATATGTTTATTTTCTCCTGGTTATCAATATTAAATTGGGATTAACTATGTCTGATGAAAATTATAATGATTATCCGTAATTATGCCAGTAGTAATTTCATAATATAGAAAATTCAGTTACTCCCTTTAGGCCTGTCTACTG
>CANMDW010000013.1 GCA_947496705.1 uncultured Aquimarina sp.
GCAGATGCCGATGCTACCAATGAAATACAGGATATATCTACCGATGGAAATGCAGGAAACATTGCAATATCCGGAGGATCAACCCTAAACCTGAATGTAAATGATGCCGATGCTGATGCTACTAATGAAACTAATACAGGTTTTGCTGTAAGTGGAGGAAACCTGAATATAACAGATGCAGATGGAACCCTTTCCGTGCCGCTAACCGATTTCGACTCTGAACTTACTCAAGTAGTGGCTACAGGAAACACCATAGCAACCCATGTAAGTGCATCAGGTACTTCAACTAATATTTTAGAAACAGTTACTACCTTAACGAATCCAAACACAGCGACAACCACCAATAGGATTGCTACATATAATAATGAAGCTGCTGCGAGTGTAGATATCAACGAAACTGTCACCTCATTCTCACAGGATAACACTCCTACTACCACAGATCCTACTGCAACTGGTGAAATTACCTATACCGATGAGGCTGGAAACCCATCAACCGCTCAAGTAGTAAGTGCAAATACTAATAACCAAATTACAGTGGGTACCGACGGTGGGGCATTCTTAAATATGCCTGTAATCTATGCTACTGGAAGGTATTTACCAAACGAACTGGAAACAGGTCCTAATTCTAAAGCAGTATATAATTCTACCATAACAAGGAATAGCCAAGGAAGCTTTACAGTAACTTTCCCTGATATTGGTACTACAAATTATATTGTGCAAATTACAGCCGAAGATTGCCAAGGAAACTGCCCTGACAATGGAAATAATGGCTATGATGACCCAACAGTGGTATATCATACACTAACAAACACCAGTTTTCAAATTAGAGCCGGAGATAATGACAATGGAACTACTGTAAAAGATCCGGCCGATCTTGGATTTATGTTTACCGTAATCAGATTACCTAACTAAAATTTAAAAATAGGACATTCTGAATTGAAGACAGAATATATAATACAAAGTTTATGATGATGAAAAAATTACCCCTAAACCTAATATGTATACTACTATCTATGAGTGTATATTCACAAATCGATGCCAATTCGGTAATAGGATTACCAACAGCCACTACTGCCGAAATGAATACCATAGTTCCCCCTAATGCTGCTACTATCGGATCTGTATTATTTAATACTACAGATCAGGAGATCTATAGATATACGACTTCAGGATGGGTAACAAGTTCAGATGATCAGGATGCTTCTGAAGTGAATTCTGATACCCCGGTAGATGTAGATGGTGATGGAGCAACAGAAGCCACTGTAGAAAATGTGATACAGGCCATCGCTCCTATTACCGCTAAAGCAGCCAGGATCTTTTACCCGCCATCTATTGCAATTAATGCATCTGTAACCGGGCCTCCTGCCACTCCCGTAGATTTGTATCAGGAATACAGGGATCAATTTTCATCACCCGTAGCATTCAGTGATGCCACTGCGTCTACCCTACCTTTCTACGAAAGAAATGAATTATACTATTATGTAACTTTTGCCGACACCAATGTTTTTGGAAACCCCACAACCATAACCATTGATGCAAACGGAATGATGAATTATAATATTCAAAATGTTCCGGCAGACTTTAACTCATTGATTAATGTGGTGTTTGTGGTAAAATAATTTTAGAGTAGATGAAATCATTTAAACAAATAAAAAGCATTTTTATCTTCTTATTGATGGGTGCGACTGCTGTTGCTCAGGTTTCAGAGGATTTTGAATCGGGAAGCGCTATTGGTTGGACAACATCTGGTACCGGATCTAGCGGAACGTTTATTGTTGGGAACCCTACTCAGCAAACCAGTACTGTGGTGACTCAACCAGAAGATGATCATACCGCAGCACCCGGAGTAAATGCTTACTTTACTGCTACAAATACCAGTGCAGGAGTGAATGATGTGGATGGCGGTACGCAAATTACCACTTCGCCGATATACAATATAACTGCCACATCAAATCTTTCTTTATGGTATTTTCATGGACAGCGTGATACAGGGGATGATGCTAACGACTTTTTCTTAATTGAATATTCATTAAATGGTGGAGCTACTTATAATACCTTAGTTTCTATCGGTGATATTCAAACTACTGCGGTTTGGCAGGAAGCTACATTAAACAATATCGCTTCGGGTTCTAATTTGGTTATTAGAGTTTCTGTTTCTGATGGTTCCGGTGAAGGTGACATTATTGAAGGAGGAATAGATGACTTAACAATAATACCAAATCCAGATACAGACGGAGATGGTATTCAAGATAGTGCCGACATCGACAATGACAACGATGGAATTCCCGATTGTTTTGAAGATGGTGCTGAAGATACTACGATTGGAGATGTTTTTTCTATCAATGGAGATGCCACACAAATAAGCCCTCTCGAAGCACAATTAACCCCTGAAGTTAATGGTCAGGCAGGTTCTATAACCATCACAGATCGGGTCGATTTTAATGATAGTTTTACCCTCTCATTTGAAGCCAATCTTGGTGATAGAGATAATAATGGAGCCGACGGTATTGCCATTATCTTTCATGATGATCCTGCAGGAGCTGCTGCTGTTGGTGCCCCGGGAAATGGTCTGGGAGCCAGAGGGATTCAAAACGGTATCGTCCTGGAATTAGATACTTATGATAATAACAATAATGGTGATGTCAATAATGACCATACCATGATCTGGGAATCCGACAACCAGGCCAATGCCCTTACTCCTACAGTAGATTTTGGTAACCTCGAAGATGGTCTTTGGCATCCTGTAACCATTACCTGGAATGCTACTACCAATACCATACAATATACGGTAGACGGTATTAATGCAGCTACACTTACCAACGACCTGGTTACTAACTTTTTTGGAGGAAACAACCTGGTATTCTTTGGGTTTTCAGCCTCTACGGGAGGATCAAGAAATGACCAAAGAATACGGTTTGCTAACCTCTGCGATATTCCGCTTTTTGTAGATGATGATGGAGACGGAATTCCTAACTACCTCGACCTGGATAGCGACAATGATGGGATTCTGGATGTCGTAGAAGGTGGTGACGGTGCATTAGACACCAATAATGATGGCAGGATAGATAGCAGCGATACCGGGTATGCCGATACCAATAATGACGGGCAGGCAGATGCCTCGGTCGATACCGACGAGACTCCGGATAGCGATGCAGATAACGATCCCGATTTTACAGATAATGACAGTGATAATGATGGCTGTTTTGATGCTATTGAAGCTGCAGGAAGCTTTACAGCAGCAGACGTAGATGTAGACGGAGAGCTTACAGGAGGCATTGATACCAACGGTATCCCTAATGTGGTTTCTCCAGCTGGCCAAAACACCACCGCAATAGTAACAACCGCTGCTACTACCAATATCGGAACACAACCCACAGCGCAAGCCACCACAACAACTAATAACGCAACTTTCTCTGTTGCTGCTACTGGTAATGGTACCCTCACCTATCAATGGCAACAAAGTACCGATGGGGGAGCTAACTGGACAGATCTTGCAGATGGAAGCACTAACCCTGTCATATCTGGAGCGACAACCGATAGTATAACATTAACCAGTGTTCCGCTTGCTTATAACACTTATCAGTACCGGGTTGTTATCAATAATGACAATAGTGCCTGCATAGATGTAATCTCAAATGAAGTATCTTTATCTGTAACTATTGGAACCGTAATCACCAATAGAAGAATCACCTATAGAGTAAAACCGAATTAAAATGAAAAGAGGATATTATATAGGAATACTGGTAACCCTGGCATGTATAGGACAAAACTATAGCCAGGAAGCCTTTCATAATCTTGGCAATGTACAGATTCATGCAGACGGTGAAGTGGGTTTTCATACCAACCTGATCAATGATGGTATTTTTGATCAGAATGAAGGGTTTACCGGGTTTTACAGCCCCGATGATCGATTAACCATTTCGGGAGATAACCGCCCTGTCTTTTATAATATGGAGATCGATGTATTTGATGACCTCTACCTCGAAGTCGCTACCGGAGTACGCAATTTTCAGCAATTTACAACTGGAAGGGTACAAACTCCAAGAGACCGGGATGCCATTACTACCTCTTTGGATTATCTTGGCGATGCACCCTACGCCGGGGAAGATGATGATCATTTTGTAGATGGATATGCATCCTTAACCGGAGATTTAGATTTTACCTTCCCGATCGGAGACGATTTCAGGCTACGCCCAATGCGTATCGAAGATGGGGCAGCTGCAAATACAGCACGCGGAGCCTATTTCTTTCAGGATCCAAATTCTCCAAGCTTTTTTCCATTCAGTTTTGACACCAATGCTTTTTCTCCTGCCCTATACGGGGTAAGTGTTTTTGAATTTTGGGATCTGGATGGTAATACCGAAACACGAGTAACCCTTACCTGGGATGACAATAGTAATATCCCAGCACTGGTAGAAGATCTCGAAGATCTTAGAGTAGTGGGATGGGATGAAAACTTAAATCAATGGGTAAATCTTGGTAACTCTGGTTTTACCGGAGACCTAGATAATGGGGAGATTACCTCAGCACCTTTTATTCCTGATAATTATGTAGTACTCACTTTTGGCACTTCAGATGTACTTTTGGATGGTGCACTTACTATATTTACTGCGGTTTCTCCCAATGGCGATGGGCTTAATGATACATTTATTATTCAGGGAATAGCGCAATTCCCAAATAATGAACTTTTTATTTTTAACCGATGGGGTGTAGAAGTTTATCGTAAAAAGGGATACAATAATACCTGGGGAGGTATCTCTGAAGGAAGAACCACCATTGCCAAAGGCGAAGACCTTCCGGTGGGAACCTACTATTATGTATTGAAAATTGAAGGGCAAAAAGATCAGGCAGGATATCTGTACATCAATAGATAAAGCCTTACCAAACAAACAAATAACTGCTGAAAATCAACAATTTGATAATTTATATCTTGCTGTACCAAACAATTATAATAATATATAAATCTCCCAGCAGCAACAGGTATTGACCTTCATGCGCAAACTTTTCTCATAAAGAAATACAATTATCATTACGGATTTCCTCATTTGATTTTCTCAAATAATCTCTATATTTGAATCCTAAGGGTTTGTTAAATCCTTGCAAGACTTTTATTAATAATTACCCCTCTTTTAATTTATCAAAAAGTTAGAGAACCTACGTCGGTAAAATGACTAAAGGTTTATGTTTTATATAGCTATAGCATTACAAGAGGTCGTAATATGAAAAAAATACTGTTTGTTGCTCTTTTATTCTTACCCATCATAACCATGGCCCAACTTGATGAGTTTTCTCTTTTGGGTATCCCACAAGGTACCACTGCCGAAATTACTGGGATTGCAGCAGGCAATATGGGTTCACTGGCATATAGTACCAATGAAGGAAGGTTATATCTTTTTAACAGTGGAGGTTGGGTGTCAATACCTACGGGAACTTCCGGTTCGGCTGTAGTAAGTACAGACCCGGGAAATGTGATCACTACCGGAACTGATGGCGGAGTATATTACAATATTTCAGAAAATGGCCCTGTAAAGGCCATGGGACGTGTTTCGGCAACCGGAACAACAGCTACTTCCTATATGCTCAATGCCACAGTTACCCATCCATCGACCGGTGTATATGACATCATTCTCAATCCGTCACAACCCGATGCAGATTATATCATTATGTTAACGACTTCGCAAGTTGGCAATAAATTTACAGTAGCTTCTTATGAAAATCAAACCGCCAACGGTTTTCGAGTTCTTATTCGTACAGATAACAATGCCAACCTTAATGATGGTGAATTTATGTTTAATATCACCGATTTCTAAGATAGAAACATATTTCTTCAGATAACCCATACAAAGAAATCCTACTTTAAAATTTTGTGAAATGCCTCATACAAATGATGTGATTTTGCAAAAATAATTATACTTTTAGCTTTCATACTAAGCATATAAAATAATGAAGGAAAAGACAGGTAAAATACAGGACCTAATCGATAAAAAAATTTTAGAAGAACGCAGTGTATTCCTTTGGGGACAAGTAGATGATAAATCGGCCAAGCATGTGATCGACCGATTGATGTATCTGGATACGATAAGTGACAAAGAAATTAAACTATACATCAACAGCCCGGGCGGGTATGTAACTTCGGGATTTGCGATGTATGACACCATAAAAAGCTTAAAAAGTCCGGTTTCTACCATTTGCACAGGACTGGCAGCCTCTATGGGATCCATCTTATTAAGTGTTGGTGAGAAAGGCCGTAGATTTATCCAACCCCATGCCAAGGTGATGATCCATCAACCTAGTGGCGGTGCACGAGGCCAGGCTTCTAATATTGAAATCCAGGCTACAGAAATTTTAAAAACCAAAGAGCTGAGTGCCCAGATTCTTGCCGATAATTGCGGACAGAAATTTGATAAGGTGATGAAAGACTTCAATCGTGATTATTGGATGGATGCAAAAGAATCTCTTGAGTATGGGATTGTAGATGGAATTCTTGAATAGTCTAAAAAGTAGAGTATATGTAATTTAACGGTATGCTAAGACGAGATTTTGTAGGGAGTAGTATTTTGGGATTGGCAGGACTTTCCTTATCCTCATTTTCATTGTTGCCATCAGAATTTTCCAAAGAAGATCTGATGGGAAAAAGCGATCCTCCATTATATGGTGATGGACATAAGCTGAGAAAAGAAGCGCATGAAGCATTTTTAAAAATGAAAACTGAAGCTGCCAAAAGCGGTTTTAAGATCAAAGTAGTGTCCAGTTATCGAAACTATGCACACCAAAATCGTATCTGGGAGCGCAAATACAAAAAATTTACTGCCGAAGGATTATCCCCAATGAAAGCAATACAAAAGATTGTAGAATATTCTACAATTCCCGGTACATCAAGGCATCATTGGGGAACCGATCTTGATATTGTAGACGGTAATGCGCCACAGCCCAAAGGATTGCTTCTGGCAGAAAACTTTGAAGGTAACGGCCCTTTCTGTAAATTCAAAGAATGGATGGATAAGCATGCCAATTCTTTTGGGTTCTATTTGGTATATACAGAAAAAGAAAACAGAAAAGGTTTTAAGTATGAACCCTGGCATTACTCCTATGCCCCACTCTCTATTCCTATGCTAAAAGCTTATAAAAAATTAGATGTTAAAACCGAATTACAAAAAGTAAAACTGCTTGGAAGCGATTTCTTTACTGAAACGTTTATTAATCAATATATTACAGAAAATATATTTGATATTAATCCTCAATTATTATAAGTGCATATACTAAAATTATACTATTTTAGTTATGTAACTCAAAGACCCCATACTAATGAAAACTACTTTACTACGCTATTGTTGCGCTTTTATACTGTTGTTTGGTGCATTCTCCTGTTCTGAAGATGAGAGTCCTACCGCACAACCAACAAACGAAATTTCAATTACAAACGAAATACTAAAATTGGTAAATGAATACAGACAGAGCAAAGGATTATCAATATTAGAAAAAAGTGAGACCGCAGAACAATTGGCGACAGAACACACGCAATATATGATTTCGAAAGGAGGAATAGGTCATGACAATATAGATGATAGATTTAAAGTCCTTAAAGAAAAGGAGAATGCTACAGGATTTGCTGAAAACGTGGCGGCCGGTCAAAACTCTGCACAGTCGGTGATGAACAGTTGGATCAACAGTACCAAAGGGCACAGAGAAAATCTTGAAGGCAACTATACTCATATAGGCATTGCCGCTATCCAAAATGAAAACGGAACATATTACTATACCCAACTTTTTTATCGCTAAACTATGCAAACTCAACCGCTAGTTAGCACTAATCCCGTTTGATAATGAAAAACGGTACCTCTAGTAGTTGCTTACTAAAAAAGTGTTTTTTGCATTTTATTAGTAAGCAACTTTTATATTTATTAACTTTAAAGTTAATATCTAAATTAATTTGCGATGAGACGTGGTGGCTTAAAAATCCGAATCCTAATTGGTCTGGCAATCGTAGCTTTTGCTTTTTTTAAAAAATGCAATAATAAAACGCTAAACCCTTATACAGATAGAGTACAAAATATTGATATGACCAGTGATCAGGAAATTGCTATAGGATTACAAAGTGCTCCGCAAATGGCCAAACAACACGGAGGTTTGTATCCCGATCAAAAATTACAAAGCTATATTGACATGGTTGGTAATAAACTGGTGAATTCTAGCATGGCCAAAGAAACCCCATACAGGTATGAATTCCATCTGTTATCAGATCCAAATACCATTAACGCTTTTGCGCTCCCGGGAGGGCAAATATTTATTACTTATGCCCTACTATCCAAATTAGAAAATGAAGATCAGGTGGCGGGAGTGTTGGGTCACGAAATTGGTCATGTATTGGGCAGGCATTCTGCAGAGAGAATAGCAGAGCACGAATTCTGGAAAACCGTTTCTGCAGGTGCATCGGTTGGAGCAGATGCCGGTGGTATTGTAAACAGTATCGGAACCAATGTGCTACTGGGCAACGGGCGTGACGATGAATTAGAAAGTGATAAACTAGGGGTTTTATTTATGATCAATGCAGGATATAATCCGGAAGAAATGATTGGGGTAATGAAAGTTTTAAAGGCTGCTGGCGGCCCTAACCGTGTTCCTGAATTTCAAAGCACACACCCAGATCCTGATAATCGGATTGAAAAGATAAGAGAGGCCATCAGAGAATATAGCAAATAATCAAAACCAAGATATAGTATCAATAAAAAACCCGGACTGTTATAAAATAAACGATCCGAGCTTTTTTAACATTCAAATTACCTCAGAATTATGACAATTCTTTTAGAAGGGCCATTGCTTCTTTGGCATTAGATAATTTTGCATATTTCATTGCCGTATAGCCCTTGCGGTTTTTGGTTTTAACATTTGCTCCTTTCCCTACAAGTACTTTAATAATGTCAACACGGTTGTATCTGGCAGCATACATAAGTGGTGTCATTCCTTCAGATTGCTGGTTAACATCACTTCCGAGTTCGATCATTTTTTTTACGGTGTCTAGATCTCCTTTTACAATAGCCATACAAAACGGACTTGTTTTAAAGCTAGTAAGTTCATATTGATGACTATTTGTAGTCATTTTTGCCTCTGTAGCAAAGCTTACAGCAGCAATACACATAACCACCAAAGTGGCCAAAACTGTTTTTTTCATAATTTGTTCGATTTTTAAATTATTTGATTGACTTCTATATAACAAGACCAACTAACAGATACTATTGTTACAGTTTAAAAACTAAATAACACAATTTTAACCTTTATACAACAAAAAATTATGATAGGATAGTGCTATACGAGTTGTTTTTAACTTGAACTCATGTAGACTTTTTATCTGGAAGCAGGATCGATCGTAAGGAAGGCGGTCAGGGTAGATTAATTTAGATGCAAAGCTTGTCTTTGTGAAGACGGGGATGCGTTTTTGTAGCCCGGAATGAAAAGTCTGCATGGGGTTCATAAAACATAAATTCGATTATCACTGCCGTGATAACCGAATTTAATTGCGAGAACGAACAAATCAAAAAAGTCTTAACGCTTTTTTTTCTTCAATTTCAATAGCAATTCTTTTGCGTCTTTTGCTTTGACTAATTCAGCAATTTTGATTGCGCAATTTCCCATCTTGTTTTTTTTCCTGATTTTTGCTCCTTCTTCTACTAATAATTCGATCATATCAAGTTGGTTATAACGAGTGGCATACATTAAAGGGGTAAACCCGTTGAAAAGGCATTCAGATCAGCACCACCATCAATCATCACTCTTACTTTTTCAAATTATTGATGTGTTCATTCAAGGTTATAGTGTTACCTAACAAGCGATACTTGCCGAAACAACTGATAAAAATGTCATGGCTGTTAAAACTACTTTTTTCATGATCAATGGTTTTAAGAATAAAAGGTTTTAATAGCATTACTTTTAATATTCAATAGTTATACACACAAATATACTACATAATATATTAGACTACTCTTCCAAATTATTAAATAACAAGCTTTTAACTTTTTGACTAACAAAAAACCTAATAACTAATAGTAATTCTATTACACCAAAAATCCGCTTATCATAAACTGTTATGATAAGCGGATTTTGCAAACATTCTATTCATGTACCAAGTAATTACTTGGATTTAAGTTCTTCTAAAAGAGTTTTGGCCTCATTGGCATTTGATAACTCAGCATATTTAATAGCAGAAAAACCTTTTCTATCTTTTAAGTTAATTTTTGCACCATTTGCCACCAAAAACTTAATAATTTCCACTCTATTATATCGAGCTGCATACATCAGTGGAGTCATTCCCTGAGATTGTTTGTTTACATCACTCCCAAGTTCTACCATTTTCTTTACCATTTCGTAGTCACCTTTAACAATCGAAATACAAAAAGGGGTTACATTCTTAATCTCTGTCTTTTCAACCTTATACGAAGCAAGGTCTTTTACTGGTTCATTTGCTAGTACAAGACCCACGGTCATACATGCTACTAAAATTGATAGTTTTTTCATTTTTTTTACTTTTATAAGTTCAATATTGATTTGTGTTTTGTCAAATTTTTGACACTGCAAATGAATTACAATATTCCTACTAAAATGAGTTTAATTATAAGAATAACTCATTTTTAACCTTCTATACACAAATTAGTTAACGATTTCACAAAAATCATAACTTTATTAATCTTTAGGAAAGGGTGAATTTACTTAGGAATAACCTACCCGTTTTGTATGCTAGTCTACGAAGTTGTAAATTTGTCGCTTGTTTAATTTTATGGTGTTTTTAACACATTAACAGCCAACCAAAAACTTTAATTTGGTATATCCTATGAACAAGAAGGTAATCCTGATGATTTTAGATGGATGGGGAACATCTCCTGATCCAAAAGTATCTGCTATAGACCATGCTGAAACGCCATTTATCGATAATCTATATACAAAATATCCAAACGCAGCTTTGCGAACCGATGGACTTCATGTGGGATTACCCGATGGGCAAATGGGAAATAGTGAAGTTGGCCATATGAATCTGGGTGCTGGCAGAATAGTATATCAGGATTTAGCCAAAATCAACATAGCTGTAAAAAATAATACCCTGAAAGATGAATCTGTTCTTATTGATGCCTTTCAATATGCAAAAAAGAATGACAAAAATGTTCATTTGCTGGGTTTGGTAAGTGATGGCGGGGTGCACTCTCATATAAATCATATCAAAGGACTGCTAGATGCTGCAAACTCTTATGGGCTAAAAAATGTTTTTCTTCATGCGTTTACAGATGGGCGTGATGTAGATCCTAAATCCGGAAAAAGGCATATTCAAGATATCGAAAATCACATGTCTAAAACTACCGGGAAATTAGCCTCAATTATTGGAAGATATTATGCTATGGACCGTGACAAAAGATGGGAACGTGTAAAATTAGCCTATGATCTTGTGGTGAATGGAATAGGTGAATCCAGTACTAATGCAGCTCAAAGTATGCAGGCAAATTATAATAATGATATCACCGACGAGTTTATTAAACCGATTATCATGCAAGAAAATGGTGCTCCAATAGTAACTATAGATGATGACGATGTGATAATCTTCTTTAATTTCAGAACAGATCGTGGTCGGGAATTAACCGAGATGCTTTCACAAAAAGACATGCATGAGTACAATACGCATAAGCTTCCTTTATATTATGTAACCATGACCAATTATGATGAAAGTTTTGAGGGCATTAAGGTCGTTTATAATAAAGATAATATTACAGAAACCCTGGGAGAAGTACTTTCGAATGCCGGAAAAACACAAATCCGAATTGCCGAAACCGAGAAATATCCTCATGTAACCTTCTTTTTTTCTGGCGGTCGCGAAAAGCTTTTTGAAGGAGAATCCAGAATCTTAAGAAATTCTCCAAAAGTAGCTACATACGATCTAAAACCTGAAATGAGTGCCTATGAACTAAGAGATGCTCTGGTTCCTGAATTGCGAAAAGGCGATGTCGATTTTGTATGTTTAAACTTTGCCAATGGCGATATGGTGGGTCATACCGGGGTTATGGAAGCTGCAATCAAAGCCTGCGAAGCAGTAGATCAATGTGTGAAAGATGTGGTAACCACAGCACTTGAAAATGATTATGCCATCTTACTTATCGCAGATCACGGTAATTGTGAAACGATGGTCAATCCCGATGGCAGTCCTCATACGGCACATACTACCAACCCAGTTCCTTTTATTTTGATTGATAAAGATCAAATTAAGGTAAAAGATGGCGTTTTGGGAGATATTGCTCCCACTATCCTTGATCTTATGGGAATTGAAAAACCAATGGTGATGACTCAAGATTCTCTTTTGATAAAATAACTTCCGGAGATAAAAACCAAAAAAGAGGAGAATTCTTAAGAATTTTAAAAGCTTCTCCTCCAAAATTACTAAACACGTTTACAAACAATCTTATGAAAATAAGTCTCATCATCCTTCTATGAATGATTATTAATAGGATATAGGTATCAAAACGTAAAGAGTGAATCATCTACAAATGTCGGTGCTCCCATTATCTTTTCGGTTATCAATCGCCCGATACCCGCAGCATGTTTAAAACCGTGACCAGAACATGATGAAACAAATAGTATCGAAGTACTATCAGGATGAAAGTCAATAATAAAATTCGCATCTGGGGTAACCGTATAAAAACAAACATCCTTTTTTATACATTCATTGGTAACACCCTCTATTTTATGTTTAATATAACGTTGATAGACGGCATTCACTTTTTTATCTGATACCGTTCTGTCTACCATATCTGGATGGCACTCATCGATGTATTGTTCTGTAACAAATTTCATCCCTTTTGTACCATGATCGAGTACAGGAAAAAAAGTACAGAAATCTGTGAGTTCTTTACCTATCCAAATAATCCATGGAAAAACAGTAGCGTGTATTTTTTTTAAATCGATTGGTCTAAACCAAAAAATTTCCTGCTTATAAACTTTTACTTTGTTTTTATAGACATTTGGCAGAAAATCCTTTATCCAGGGGCCAGCTGTAAAAACCACTTTTCCTACCTTAAATACCCGTTGATTTGTGGTAATTAACACATAATTATCTACCATGGCGTATTTCAGCACTTTTTCATGAAAAAAAAGAGAAGCCCCATTTTTTTCAGCAAGATTCAAAAAAGAAGTTATGATCTTTTCAGGATATAACAGTCCTGCATCTGGTTCATAAAACCCAATATTGTCTTTTGAAAGCTGTAAAAAAGGAATTACATGCTGTATTTCAGATGAGGAATGTAGTTGATGTTTAATTTGATATTTTTCTGCAAGCTCAACAGCGTATTGAATAAAATTATCTGTTCCGTGAAAGAACATTTTGGTATGTTGATTACCAATCACATACCCTCCGCATCTATTAAAAAGCTCCTGTGCTGTTTCTTCTTCCAATAATTTCCAGATGCTGTGAGATTCTTGTACCAAAGGCACATATCCTTCTTCTTCACCAACAGCCAAGCGTGTTATTCTGGTTTCGCCATGGCTGGAACCATAAGAATGAGGAGGTTGATATTGATCAACTCCTGCTACTTTTATTCCTCTTTTAGAAAGTTGATATATCGCGGCACTTCCCATGGCACCCAAGCCCACAACAAGTACATCATAATATGTTTTCATACTGGTTTGATTTATGTAATAATGTAATCTAAAAAAAATAACATTATTCTTTGTAAATTTGTAGCCTTCTTACAAAAAAACATGATCATAACAAAAACACGCGAAGAGATAGAATTAATGCGCGAAAGTGCGTTGGTTGTTTCCAAAACCTTAGGGATGTTGGCTTCAGAGTTAAAACCTGGGGTAACAACTTCACAATTAGATACAATAGCCGAAGAATTTATAAGAGATCAAGGTGCGGTTCCCGGATTTTTAGGCCTGTACGGCTGCCCTTCTACATTATTAACTAGTGTTAATGAAGCCGTAGTGCATGGATTACCCACTGATACACCTTTGGAAGAGGGTGATATTGTTGCTATAGATTGTGGAGCCATAAAGAATGATTTTTATGGAGATCATGCCTATACATTTACTATTGGTGAGGTTGCCCCAGAGGTGTTACAACTCTTAAAAATCACCAAAGAATCACTTTATAAAGGAATAGCAGCATTTAAATCGGGTAACCGTGTAGGAGATGTGGGCTATGCAATCCAGACCTATACTGAACAAGCCGGCTATGGTGTCGTAAGAGAATTGGTAGGTCACGGTTTGGGGAAAAAACTTCACGAAGACCCCGAAATGCCAAATTATGGCCGTCGCGGCAGAGGAAAAAAATTCATAGAAGGTATGGTAGTGGCTATCGAACCTATGATCAATATGGGAACACATCGAATCAAGCAATTAGAGGATGGCTGGACCATTGTTACTGTTGATGGAAAACCCAGCGCCCATTTTGAGCACGATGTAGCACTCATCGATGGAAAACCCGAAATTCTTTCTACCTTCAAATATATCTATCAGGCTCTGGGTATCGAATCTGATGAGGAAGATGCTTTTAGACAAGAAGTGTTAACAGTTTAACTTTAATAAAGTTACACAAAGTTTCTCTAAGAAGTCACAAAGCGACACAAAGGATGAGCGAAGACGAAATATCAAGAATTGTTATTGGATGTGCAATAGAAGTACATAAAAATTTAGGACCTGGCTTGCTTGAATCTGCTTATCAGGAGTGTCTATGCTATGAATTGAAGAAAAAAGGGCTGAAAATTCAAAAAGAGAAAGCGTTACCTATTATATATAAAGATATTAAACTTGATCAAGGATATCGAATTGATATTTTAGTCGAAAATAAAGTTGTAATTGAATTAAAAACAGTGGAATGTTTCACTGATGTCCATGCTGCCCAGATTCTTACCTATTTAAAACTTGGGGAATACAAACTTGGTCTTCTTATTAATTTTCATGTAAGTTTACTCAAAAATGGAATCAAACGTTTTATTATGTAACTCTTTGTGAAACTTTGTGACTTCTTTGAGTTCTTTGTGTAACCAACTATGAAAAAACTCTTTAAATTTATACTCAATACTATTCCCAGGCCACTATTAATTCGGTTAAGCTATATTGTGCGCCCTGCTATCGCATTTTTTTTAAAAGGAAACACCTATACCGATCCTATTGACGGCAAAAGTTTTTCGAAGTTTTTACCTTATGGGTATGGAAACCAAAGAGATAATGTACTGTCTCCTTCTACGCTTTCGCTAGAACGACATCGATTACTTTGGTTGTACCTTAAAAATGAAACTGATTTCTTTACAGCTAAAGCCAAAGTTTTACACTTTGCTCCCGAACAGGCTTTTTACAAACGATTTCGAAAGCTTGAACATCTGGAGTACACCACCACCGACCTCAATTCTCCCCTGGCTGATGTAAAAGCCGATATTTGTAACCTTCCTTTTGATGATGATCAATATGATATTATTTTTTGCAATCATGTGCTGGAACATATTCCTGATGATACGAAAGCCATGCAGGAGCTTTTTCGTGTACTAAAACCTGGCGGAATGGCTATTTTGCAGATCCCGCAAGATTTGAGTCGTCATACTACTTTTGAAGATAATAGTATTACCGATCCCAGGGAACGTGCAAAAATCTTCGGGCAATACGATCATGTAAGAATCTATGGTAAGGACTACTTCAAAAAACTTAGGTCTATAGGTTTTAAAGTAGACGAAGTAGACTACACTTCCCAACTTTCTGAGGCCGAAGTAACCAAATATTGCCTTGCCAAAGGAGAAATCCTTCCGGTGTGTTATAAATCCTAAAAAAATTGAAATATTAAGGGGTAAGATTTTGACTGTTTACAACACTATTACATAGTTTAATAATCTAAAATTATTTAATAATGAAATTTACACAAATGAAAAAACCAGTTAATTTATTAGCCCTGATGCTAGTTATGATTCTCTCACAGGCCTGTGAAACAGATGATAAAGAACCTCTTAAAGAAAATAATTCTTTATCACTTAATGAAAAAATGCTTAGCTTCGAAAATGTCCATTCATACTCGGATCTTTTCGATAATTACAACGAACAAAAATTTAACTCTCTGATTAAATCTTCATCATTTACCTCTTTTCGAAAAGCAAAAGCAAGCAACCCTTCTGCTTCAAAGATGATAAGCTTCATTGATAAAGAAGAAATGGATTTGAGAATCTATGATCTTATCAATGATCAAGGTTTTATTGGATTAGGTAAATATATTGTAAGATTAGATCTTATTACAAAGACTGTTTTTGTTTCAGAAAATTCAGACCAAAACACCCTTACATTAATGTCTGACAGTAAAAATAATAATTCAGACATATTTTCTTTTCCTTTTGACTATAATGTCACCGAATTATTGGAATTATGTGAAGAAAACAATACCACATTAGCAGAAGGTATACATCTCTACGAAACCAATGGAGGCGATATTTCAAAAGCAGCTTGTCGTGGGGCAAGTGGAAGAAATGATGCAAAAGAAAAATGTGGTGATAACAGGTATGATTACAATGGAAAGGCTTATTCTTCAAAAGTGAAATTAGAATATGAGAAATTTGGCATCTATTTTTCAATAAAAGCAAAAGTCAAAAATTATAAAGTAAATTCTGTTTGCAATCCCCATAAAAGCGGATCTCAATCCATTCGTTATACAAGATGTGATATAAATAAAAAGAAGAAAAAATGTAAATGGTTTAAGTGTGAGTGTAAAGATGACTGGCAATATGATTGGTCACGATCTGGAGTAACAATTACAGAAGGTTCTGGGTATGATGAAAATTCTGACAGGTATGTAACAACTCATCAAGCTTATGAAAAATCCAGAGGATTACAAGCTTATGCAGTAAGTGTAGTAGTGACTTATGGTCCAACTCTTGGGGCTACCGGAGCTCAATCTAAAACACTATCTATCAAGTCAAATCTATAAGTAAATCACAATGATCGTTACTTTCTTTATGATGTAGGTAACGATCATCTATTTAATCCCCAGAAAACCCATTTACCGTAAGCGTTTGCAACTGTTTTTTATCGTTTTCATAAATAAAGAACACCTTCAGCTCTGGATGTGTTTTCAGGAATTCTTTGGACCGCTCCAACCCCATCGACATCAGAGCCGTAGCATAGGCATCGGCTTCCATACAGGTAGGGGCAATCACAGATACTGCTAAAAGATTAGATTTTAAGGGATATCCTGTCTTGGCATCCAAAATATGAATATAGCGCTCCCCGTTTTCGTCAACTTTGTATTTTCTATATCCTCCGGAAGTAGCCATAGCTGCATTATGTAGTGAAATGATCTTGCTATAGGATTGGCTACCATCAAAATTAGGGTCTTCAACACCAATACGCCAGGGTTTCTGTTTAGTAATATTGCTGCCTTTACCTCGTATCTCACCCCCTATCTCTACCAGGTAATTTTTAAAACCTTTGCTTTCCAGAAATTCGGCAAATACATCTACCGCATATCCTTTGGCCAAAGCATTAAAATCTATAAAAGTGCGAGGATCTGTCTTTACGATGTTACCTTCTTTTAGAATCACCTTATCCAAACCGACTGAAATCAATAAACTATCGATTTTAAGACTATCTAAAGCAACTATTTTACCTTCCGGGCCAAAATCCCATGCATTTACCAAAACACCAATAGTGGGATCAAAAGCGCCTTCAGTTTCTTTGTAAATCTTCTTTGAGGCAGTAAAGACTTTTTTAAAATGAGTATCTATAACTATAGCAGTATCTCCCCGATTAATTCGGGATATATCAGAATCTTTACTATATGTAGACATAGAGGTATTGATAACACTGACAATACTATCATAGGAACTTGAAAAATCAAACTCCTCTTCATCAATAAACTGAACAGAAAAGGAGGTTCCGAAAGCCTCTCCGCTTGAGTAATTGAGGTGTAATTTGGGATCTTTTTTACAGGAAATCAAAAAACTTATAAGTACTACAACGACTATTCTTTGAATCATGTTATTTTTAATTCAGGTTTGTTTCGATACTTTGTAATCCGGCATATTCTAATAGGTATTCTTGATTTAAAAAGACCGGTTCACTGGGGTTTTCTGCATTTTGCAACCCCACTCCCGCATAAAATACTTTTGCTTCTTGTTCTCTGGCATGTTTTTTAAACGATTCCATCCAAATCATATCGTAGTTATGTGGATTATCTGGATATGAAATTGCCTTAACGAGCACAAAATAATATTGTTTGGATGCATCGATACATACAAACTGCGGATGTTTTCCCAGCTTGCTGTTGATAGCGATAAACTCGAAGCCTTTTTTCTCTAATTCCTCTCCCACAATATTCATGGCGAGGTTATGTAATTCTTGTTTGGTAAGTATTCTGGTCATAGCGTTGCAAAGATAATACCTTAATTCTGAATTAAGAATTCATAATTCTGAATTTGAATTATTTAAACCGTATAAACCGAGCTTCATCAAAGTAATAACTGGGGGTAAATACAGGGGTATTTTCATCAAAACGATACCAGGGAGAAATAGCAGTATCTTCAAAATTCTTGAGTAAACAAACACTTTGAGCCGGGGTATTACCCTGGGCCAAAAGGTACATCTTATCTCCTTCTTTATTTATAATCTCATCTGCAATAATCTCGATATGCCCGGGAGAACCAGGTTTGATCAACATATCCCCTATTTGTATCTCCTGAACCGACACTTTTTGCAGCTCATTATACATAGATAATGTACCGGCATAGGTATAAATAAGATTGAGGTATTTATAAAAATTGGTTTTAGAATGATTAGGAGCTGCTGTTTTATGAAATGTTACTTTATTTCCATTAATTTTTGGTCGATATCCGGCTGCATATTTCTTCCAGGAGCAATAATGTCCCGAAGTAAAATTAAAACCGATTTCATTCTTTCTATTCTGTTCCCATAAATACTCAGATCGTATCCTCATCAGCGCATCGGCACATTGCTGTAACCCGTTGGACGGAACAGGAACCTCCAAAATAGCTTCATGCCAATCCTGCGTAAAATACTCACTATCATCATAATTGATAATTTTACTCCCATATGGTTTTAGTTTATAATGCCGAAGATATTCCTGAAAAGAGCCTGAGTCATGAGGTACTCGTTTATACCCTTCCGGAATCAGCACCCGGGTCGAGACAGAGTCTCCGCTAGTATTTATATAATCTGTAACTGTAACCATATTAGTTACAACGCCTTTTACATGATTTGCAACCATTTTTCCTTTAACCGTATTCTTTAGTATCAATAGTAACACTATAGCGATACTAAGAGATATAATATACTTCTTCATAAATAAACCAGATCTTATACCATTTCTAATGTAAATTTTCCCAAATAAAAAGCAGGAGTTTTTTGTTTAGACGAAAAAGAACAATTTTTAGCGTGTAAATTTGCATCAGAAATGGTATTATTCTCTCTAAAAATAAAAAAACCGATGCAATTTACCTACATCGGTTTTATTAATATTGTATTCAAAAGATTTCCGCCTTCGCGGAAATGATCAAAAAAGCCTTATTTATCCACCAAAATCATCAAATCTGATATGCTCATCGGGGATCCCAAAATCTTCTCCCATTTTCTGAACAGCTTTATTCATTAATGGTGGTCCACAGAAATACAATTCAATATCTTCTGGTGATTCATGATCATTGAGATAATTATCGATTACACAATTATGTATAAATCCAACGAATCCATCACCTTCATCATTAATATCTTTTTTCACTTTCCAGTTGTCTTCTTCCAACGGTTCAGACAAAGCCAGATAGAATTTAAAGTTAGGGAAGCTTTTCTCCAGATCGTAGAAATGATCCAGGTAGAACAACTCACGCTTAGAACGTCCGCCATACCAATAGGTTACTTTACGGCCTGTTTTTAAGGTTTTAAACAAGTGATATAAATGAGAACGCATAGGGGCCATACCTGCTCCACCACCTACATATAACATCTCTGCTTCAGATTCATTGATAAAAAATTCTCCATAAGGACCAGAAATAGTCACCTTATCTCCAGGTTTTTGAGCAAAAATATATGAAGATGCCACACCTGGGTTTACATCCATCCATCCGTTTTTGGCTCTATCCCATGGGGGTGTAGCGATACGCACATTCAACATGATCTCTTTTCCTTCTGCAGGATAAGAAGCCATAGAGTAAGCACGCTCTACCGTTTCGGTATTTTTCATTACCAATGGCCAAAGACCAAACTTATCCCATTCTGCCTGAAACTTATCTGGTGTATCATGTTCTTCAGGATGTGCCGTAATATCTATATCTGAATATTTAATCTCGCATTGTGGAATTTCAATCTGGATATATCCTCCGGCTTTATAGCCCATATCTTCAGGAATACGCACTACAAACTCCTTGATAAAAGATGCCACGTTATAGTTACGCACTACTTCGGCTTCCCATTTTTTGATTCCGAATACCTCTTCGGGAACTTCAATATTCATATCCTGTTTTACCTTTACCTGGCAGGCCAAACGCGCCCCGTGTTGTAACTCTTTACGGGAGAAATGCGGGGTTTCTGTAGGTAGCGCTTCTCCGCCACCAGATAATACGTGACACTCACACTGGATACAGGTTCCGCCGCCGCCGCAAGCAGATGGTAAAAATATCTTCTGCGCTCCTAAAGTAGATAATAAAGTCCCTCCTGAGGCCACTTCAATCTCCTTTTCGCCATTAATGGTAATCTTTACCGGCCCGGAAGGCATTAATTTATCTTTTGCAAATAATAAGATTCCTACTAAAACAAGAATCAGCACCAAAAACGAAATAATTGTTAAGGCTATGGTTCCACCGGTAGATGCTAAAAATATCATATTATTTAAGTATTGTAACGTTAGTATTTTCGGCTACTTCTTTTGTATTCTCTTCTTTCTCGACCTGAGCGGCTTTTTGTTCTTTTTTACCTTCTTCATCTCCTCCGGTAAGCATTCCGCCAAAACTCATAAAACCAATGGCCATTAAACCGGTAAGGATAAATGTGATTCCTAAACCTCTTAACGGAGCGGGTACATTAGAGTATCTGATCTTCTCACGAATAGCGGCAATTGCAAGAATTGCAAGAAACCATCCGATTCCTGATCCTACACCATACACCGCAGCTTGTGAGATATTGGCAAATTCTTTTTGCTGCATAAACAACGATCCTCCAAGGATAGCGCAGTTTACAGCTATTAATGGTAAAAATATCCCCAAAGAGTTATACAATGCCGGAGAAAATTTCTCTACAACAATCTCTACCAATTGCACCATGGTTGCAATAGTAGCTATAAACAAAATGAACGTTAGGAAACTTAAATCATACCCTGCATATTCTTTACCTAACCAAGATTCTAATGCCCCATCTCTTAGAATATATTTATCCAGCAAGAAATTTAGTGGTACTGTAATTGCCAGTACAAATATCACGGCAGCTCCAAGACCTACAGCTGTAGATACTTTTTTGGATACTGCAAGGTAAGAGCACATCCCTAAAAAGAATGCGAATACCATGTTATCTATAAAGATCGATTTCAAAAATAACTCTAAATATTCCATGTTTCTTTATTTTAATGATCTTCGATTAATGCTTTATTTCTACTTCTCTGGATCCAGATAATGATTCCTACGGTGATTAGTGCCATTGGCGCTAATACCATAAAACCATTATTTTCATATCCTATGGCATACAATCCTGTTTTATCGATGGGGTCTCCTAAGATCTTTGCCCCAAATAGTGTTCCTGATCCCAACAACTCTCTAAAGAATGCAACGATAACCAATAACAATCCATATCCTGCTGCATTTCCAATTCCATCCAGGAACGATTTCCATGGGCCATTACCCAACGCAAAGGCTTCAAAACGCCCCATAATGATACAGTTGGTAATAATCAAGCCTATGAATACCGAGAGTTCTTTGCTTAAAGTATACGCAAATGCTTTGAGCACCTGATCCACAACAATTACCAAAGCCGCCACAACAACCAGCTGAACAATAATTCTAATTTTGGATGGAATAATATTTCTCATTAAAGAAATTACCACATTTCCTGCGCCCATTACAAAAATCACCGAAATCGCCATCACAATCGACGGTTTCAACTGCGCTGTGATTGCCAATGCAGAACATATCCCCAGTACCTGTATGGTAATCGGGTTATTATCGGCAAGCGGATCTATTAGTAATTTTCTGTTTTTCTTAGAAAACAGAGGCTCTTTGGGCTCTTTTACTTTAACTTTTTCTTCTGTTACTTCAGCCATTTGCTATTTTTTTAACGTTTCGAAATAGGGTAGGTACATTCTAATTCCTTTCTTCACCATTATGGTCACTCCATCACCGGTAATGGTTGCTCCGGCAAGTGCATCTACAGCGTTATCGTCTTTTCTATCGTTTTTGGGATCTGCATTTCCTTTCTTAACAGTAACCCCCTGGAAGTCACCGGCAGTATTTAAAATTCTTTCTCCTATAAAATCATCTCTAAAGAAAGCTTCTTTAATATTGGCACCCAGACCCGGGGTTTCTCCTTTATGGTCAAAAAATGCTCCCTGTAATGTCTCAAACTCTTTATCAAGCGAAACATATCCCCAGATGGCATCCCACAGACCATTACCTCTCATAGGAATGATATAAAATTTCTTTCCTTCTTTTTCTCCTATGAATAAAGGCATTTTACGCTCATAATTTGAGTCTTGCTTTACTTTATCATTTTCTTTCTTCACTTCGATATCAAAGGCATCTGCTGTTTTTTCAGCAGTGGTTCCGGTAATAATATATTGTTCTTCACCAACATATTTCTGGAATAATGTCTCTGCCTGCTCGGCCGGTACAAATTCGTTGGGATCCTCTGGATCTGACACACCCATTGCAAAAAGAATATTCTGTTGCTTTTCGGTACGCTTGTTTTCCGAAATTTTATCTTTTAATGAAGAAGCTGTAAAAGCCAACAATGAGCCAACCACTACTACCATAGCAATGGCAAAAAAGATGGTATATGAGTTTTTATCTGTATTCATTGCCATGATTATACTGTTTTTAATTTTAGACGCTTCATTCTTTTCTTCACATTACCTTGTACCACATAATGATCAATGGTAGGAGCAAAAACATTCATTAATAAGATGGCCAGGAATACTCCTTCGGGGTAAGCCGGGTTAAATACACGAATTAATATAGAGATAAACCCGATCAGGAATCCATAGATCCATTTTCCTTTATTGGTTTGCGAAGCTGTTACAGGATCGGTGGCCATAAACACAATACCGAAGGCAATTCCTCCAACAATCAGGTGTTTCCAAAACTCTAAATTCATTAATGCATAAAACTTACTGGATTCTGAAATCCAGCCTGCATCTGTAATTCCATTGAATATGAGTCCCATTGCCAAAGTTCCTACTACTGCACTAAGCATAATTCTCCAGCTTCCTATCTTGCAAAAAATCAAAAACAATCCTCCTAACAGGATCAGGAAAGCTGATGTTTCTCCAACAGAACCCGGGATAAACCCAAAGAACATATCTGAAACTGAGTAATCGAAAGGTTTGGAGTTGGCAAGGTATCCCAAAACGGTTTCCCCAGACAATGCATCTACACCCGATTTTTCGATTGCAGAATGCACCCATACTTTATCTCCAGACATCCAGCCCGGATAGGAGAAAAATAAGAAAGCCCTAATCGTTAATGCGGGGTTCAGAATATTCATCCCGGTTCCTCCGAATACTTCTTTACCGATCACTACTCCAAAGATTACTGCAATGGCCAGCATCCATAGTGGTGTATCTACCGGAACAATTAAAGGTACCAACATACCAGTAACCAGGTATCCTTCTTCTACTTCGTGTCCTTTCTTTACGGCAAATAAAAACTCTACTGCAAGTCCTACACCATAAGATACAATGACCAATGGAAGTATTTTTACTGCTCCCAAAGCAAAGTTTTCCCAATTGATGAAATGCTCGAATAACGAAAATTCTTCCGGGAAACCGTTAAGTGCAGAATAATATTGATATCCTGCATTGAAAATACCAAAAATCAAACACGGTACCAGTGCCATGATCACGGTATTCATCGTTCGCTTCAGGTCGTCTGCAGCGCGAATATGGCTTCCAGAATGTGTAGTTTCATTTGGCAAATACAAAAAAGTATGGATTGCATTAAATGCAGGAGCCATCTTTTTGCCTTTATACTTTAGTTTTAGTTTATGTAATTTATTTTTTAATCCCATAGCACTATCCTATTTCTTTTAACATTAAGTCCAACCCTTCTCTTATGATTTGCTGATGTGGTTGTTTGGACACACATATAAATTCGGTAAGGGCAAAATCTTCGGGTGCAACTTCGTACATTCCTAATTGTTCCATCGCATCCAGGTCATTTACCACACATGCTTTCAGCAATTGTAGCGGGTATATATCAAAAGGAAATACATTTTCGTAACTGCCGGTTATTACAAATGCTCTATGCTCACCATTGGTATTGGTATTGAGATCATATTTTTTATTTGGAAACAACCAGGAGAACGTTAATGCTCTGGAAGGGGATATTTTATTAAAAATAGGTTTGTTCCATCCGAAGAATTCATAATCATCTCCTTCGGGAATTACCGCTAAACTGCTATGATAGTACCCGAGATGACCATCGGGTTTTACATTTACGCCTGTAAGCACATCTCCACTGATTACCCTGATATTTCCTTCATCATGTACTCCAGAGTCGTATACTACGGTCGACACTTCGGCACCGATCTTGGTTTTATAATATTTAGGGTTTTTAACCGAGGAACCGGCCAGGGCAACCGTTCTTTCGGCATTAAACTTGCCGGTCAATAAAAGCTCACCGATAACTACCAGATCCTGCGGGTGTACCACCCAAACTACTTCTCCTTTGTTAATAGGATCTATTTTGGCAATCTGCACACTTACATTTCCTGCCGGATGTGGTCCCGAAACCTTATGAATTGTACTATTATCAAGGCTTTCTAAAGGAGATTTTCCTTTTTTACCAACGGAAATATGTACCTCACCTTCGGTCAACTTACTCAGTGCAGTAACTGCTGTCTGAAGTTCTTTTTCTTTACCTGCCAGCACATAATCACTATCTGCTGCCAAAGGAGCTGTGACATATCCTGATATAAAAATAGCTTTTGGAGCTACATCGGGATTGGCAATAACATCATAGGGGCGTTGTTTAATAAAAGGCCAGCAACCAGATGCTAACAGATGCGCTTTGACCTCATCGCCACTCATAGTATCCACATTCTTTACGCCAAAGTCTGCATATTGCTGCTCTTTGTCTGCCAGAATTTTGAAGGCTAAAATCTTTCTTTTGGCCCCACGAAAAATCTCAACTATTTCTCCACTTACCGGAGAAGGGAAAAGCATATTTTCATTAGATTTTGAGTGAAAGAGTGGTTCGCCGGCTTTAACTTCTGTCCCTTGTTTGGCAATAACTTTAGGAATGATACCGTGAAAATCGTCAGGCTTAATTGCAAAAACATTACTTCTGGTGGCATCTACAGTAATTTTTTCCGCTTCACCAACAAGCTTAATGTCCAAGCCTTTTCTGATACGAATGTCTTTTGACATATTTGTAGTCTATAATTAGTTAATTAACTAAAAAAATCGTGCAAATTTACTAATTAAAACACGTAAGTGAAAGCCGGTCTCGTCATAAAGTTTTATTAATAATCATTCTAAATAATGGTTTCTTAACATTACGATCTCCCTTTTCACTTTAGGCATACATTTTGTTTATATTTACATCCATAATTGCTACTATAATGTCGAAAAAAGGTAAACAAATCTTATTATTATTAGTATTTCTCTTTAGTATCTTTAACCGTGTTTTTTCACAATCTGCTATCGACGAAATACCCACTGCAGATCATATCAGAACCATCCAGTTATTTGGTGATGCAGAATTTTCGGGAATACCTGTTCTCAAACTAGGAGAGCCTTTCAGCATTACTTTTGATGATATTAATGGTGACGAAGCAGATTACTATTACAGGATCACCTATTATAATTTTGACTGGACCCCAACGATACTTAACAAGAATGAATATTTAGACGGTTTTGACGGGATTAGAATTGTGAACTATGAGAACTCTTTCAATACGCTCAAAATGTATAGTCACTATACCCTGAATATTCCAAATGAAGATACCAGGAGGCTTAAAGTAAGTGGGAATTATCTTATTGAGATCTATGACGATGATGACGAAGTAGTATTTTCAAGAAAATTTATTGTCTATGAAAATCGCAGCAATGTAAAAGTGTATACCAAAAGATCCCGGGATTTACAATATATAGATACCAAACAATCTGTACAGTTTGAAATCAGTTCCCCGAATGAAATTTTGAGAAACCCACAACGTACCGTTAAAGTTTTGGTCATGCAAAACAACGATATGAAGAATTCCATTACTAATTTGGTACCACAATTTACCATCGCCGATAAACTGGTTTACAAATACGATCGCGAATCCGGTTTTTGGGGAGGAAATGAGTTTTTAGGCTTTGATAGCAAAGACATAAGAGCTGCCACTATAAGTACTCAACGTATTGATTTACAAGATATTTACCACAATTATCTATATGCCAATGTAGTAAGAGCCAATCGCAGATATACGTATAACCCAGATATTAATGGTAATTTTGTAATTCGCAACCTGGATGCAGAGAATAATAATGTTGAAGCAGATTATGTCTGGATGCATTTTTACCTGCAATGCTATGAACCTTTGGATGGTGGTGAGCTTCATCTGTACGGTAATTTTAATAATTACACTCTGGATGATTCTACACGATTGGCATACGATGAAGAAAAAGCGGTTTTTTATACAAAAAGACTATTCAAACAAGGGTTTTATAACTACAAATATGTGTTATTAAGACCCGATGGAACCATAGATCCCGGATTTATTAGTGGCAACTTTGATGAAACAGAAAATGAATACACGGTAATACCCTATTACAGAGCCCCCACTGCCCGTTATGATCGTGCCATCGGTAAAGGAATCGGGAACTCTGCCCATATTACAAATTAACATATTGAAGTGGTTTATTTGTAGATTCAGACAATAGTCCTGCCACAGCAATATCTCTTTTGGTATTTTTATTTTATCTGCACAAAGCAATGCGCAAGTTTTATAGACAGTGGGGAGATTTAAAACTCTTGTTAAATTTCTGATACTAAATCAAATATTTACTATATTAGCCCTAGTTGGGATAGTTGTAGGCTTTTTAATTTTATTTGCTTTGTATTGATTATGGTTCAACAGATTACCAGAGGGATTAAAATTTCGGTGGATACCACCTTTGAAGGTACGTTCTATAAGAACTACAGGATGCATTTTGCCTTCGGTTACCGTATTACCATAGAAAACCAAAGCAAAGATTCGGTACAGCTTACTTCGCGTTTTTGGGAAATTAAAGACGCCCTGAACAATACTGAAATTGTAGAAGGCGAAGGAGTTATCGGTAAAAAACCGGTACTTAAACCCGGAGAATCCCACACTTACAATAGCGGTTGCTTGCTTAGTTCTCCTTTTGGAGGGATGAAAGGCCATTACAATATGGTTAATTTTACATCTACCCGAAAATTTAAAGTAGCGATCCCTGGTTTTAAGCTTAGTGCCCCCTTTGCACTTAATTAGTGTCTATTTCCGACCAGACACTAATTGATAATCCGCTCTACCAAATCAAATCTGACTTTCTTTCCATGCTGTTCTACATGACAATATTTACAGTTAGAATCATACACAAAATTATATGGCTTTGTGATATCAAATGATGATTCTTTGGATTCAAAAAGCCCTCTAAAATCCTCTTCTCCATACTCGGTATATCTCCTTATTTCAAAAAGAACATCTTCTATAGATTTATGTAAAGTGAAGTAAGCGCTACTTCCAATTCCTGAAAGAAAATGCGCATTCTGAATATGTTCTGGCAATGTAACAACGTCTTTTTCTTCTGCAAAAGGTATGTTTTTGTCAAAATAATTAGTAAGGTTTTCTCTAAAAACAGATCCCGGATATTTATATAGCCTTCCTTCTTCAACCTGATAAATAGGGTTATCCATGGATGCTTTTTCAACATTTCCCAAAGGGCTTGGAGTAAACAATTTGTTGCGCAACAGGGGTTTTCTGATTTTGATAAGATCTGTTCCTGCCAGAATAGTATCGGTAACGATACGAGAACAATTACTGCCTTCCTTTCCAAAAGCCCTATAAGGTATACTTCCCTTTTCCTGAACTGATAACACAAAGTTTCTAGCCTCTTCATAATAAATATGGTCACAGACTGAAGCGACCAAACGACCACTACCATGTGTTTTATGAGGATGCGCTTCTAACCAAAGCAAAAACTCTTCAACATTGGTTAATTTTGCTTCAGCCGTAAAGATAGCTTTAAACGGAATTTCTAATTCTACATCGGTAACGGCACTTCTTACCCTACCATATCCTTGCGGAGTAATATATCTTCCAAAATCATAATACTCTGCCTTACCGGTTTTATTTTCTATAAGCACAAAAGCGGCATGTCCTGCTTTTATATAGTCATGTTTTCCTAATCCCAGGGCAAGAAGTACCCTGACCGAAGATTCATCAGAATATTTTACGAATGTATCAGGAAAAGCTAAAGAAATTATTTTACCCGTGTAGCTCACACACTTAAAAATTTTAATTAGTTCATTGTTACTATTTGCTTTGAATTAAGCAGTAATGGCTTCAAAGACAACCGTACTTATCTCTTTACCAAGAAGATTTTCGTATCTCATAGTTAGTTCTTCTTCATTCTTGATGATTTGAGTAATACTCATGGTTTTTAAAAAACCCCGATCTATTTGCAGATCCACATCTTTATTACCAATACCGGCATTTTTATGGAAGTCCAAAAGAGTGCCGGGAGTGAGGATATTATTATTTTTGAACGTTTCAAACCAATCTTCACGCATACCTTTCATTTTGTTTGTATACAGTGTAGAAGACGACCAGATATGAGTTTCCTTTTCTAAAGAACGAAGATGTTTTTGCTGGCCATCCCAAACTAGTTCAAAAAGTGAAAGATCAGATTGCCAATTTACAGCAACAATGGTAAAAGGCTCAACCCCCACATAGTTATATTCTTGAATCGCTTTTTCCAAATTATCGGCTTCCAGCAAATCTTTTACTACTACACCTCTACTCTGCCTGTAAGCAGATAATCGTTCATGCACTTCAAAACCACCATTGAGCAAACAAATCAGTGTATTCTTATCACTAAGTCCGATCCAGGTGCCTCCTGCCAAAGCATCTTTGGGAAACAACATCCTCGTTTTATTCACCTGGTAGAATTCGGGGAGTAAGGTTTTTCGGTGGATGGCCTCGTCACGATTAGAGGTAAGAATAAAATTATTTTCTTGCGTTGGGATCAATGTTACTGTACACATAAAATTTGGGTCGACTAAATATTTCACAACTTACAAAAAAAATTACATATCCAACAATGTTTATAAAAGGTTAAAATGAATGTTACCCTCTATAATTTTCTATCTTTGCTATCCTAATTAGTGTCTGGTCGGAAATAGACGGTTTTTATAATTTGAATTGCTTTTGATGGGATTTTAATTTTCTTTTTTGACGCAGATGCCTTAGCATCAGACGATAAAGAACGAATAAAAATAGCACAAAAAGAAACAAATTTAATAGTGATATATTTTCAGCCAGACACTAATTACTGAATATCAATTAAACAAACACATCTTACTAATTTTAAATACCACATAACATCATGGGAAAAGGTTTTTTTCAAGTTCCTACCGCAATAAATGAGCCTATAAAATCATATGCTCCCGGGACTCCCGAAAGAGAAGAAGTTCTGGCAACATATACTGCTATGTATAACACTACTGTAGATGTTCCTTTGTATATCGATGGGGAAGAAATCAGAACAGGAGAGACCTCAACTATGGCTCCTCCTCATGATCATCAACATATCCTGGGCACCTATCATAAAGCAGAAAAAAAACATATTCAGAAAGCGATCGATACCGCTCTTGAAGCAAGACAAAAATGGGCAGATCTGGCCTGGGAGCAAAGAGCTGCAGTATTTTTAAGAGCTGCAGAACTCATTGCGGGGCCATATCGTGCAAAAATCAATGCCGCTACGATGCTGGCGCAATCCAAAAATATATTTCAGGCAGAAATTGATGCTGCCTGTGAGTTTATAGATTTCTTGCGTTTTAATGTAGAATTTATGACTCAGATCTATGAAGACCAACCAGATTCTACTTCTGATGCCTGGAACAGGCTCGAATATCGACCGCTAGAAGGATTTGTATATGCAATCACCCCGTTTAACTTTACCGCTATCTCAGGAAATCTTCCTGCCAGTGCCGCTTTGATGGGAAATACAGTGATCTGGAAACCAAGTGACAGCCAGATCTACTCGGCAAAGGTGATTGTAGATATCTTTAAAGAGGCTGGTGTGCCAGATGGTGTGATCAATGTAGTATATGGTGACCCGGTGATGATTACAGATACTATATTGGCAAGTCCTGATTTTGCAGGTATTCACTTTACCGGAAGCACACATGTATTTAAGGATATCTGGGCAAAAATTGGCACCAACATTCATAACTATAAAACCTACCCGAGAATTGTAGGAGAAACCGGAGGTAAAGATTTTATCGTAGCCCACCCCAGTGCTAATGCAAAACAGGTTGCCACGGGAATCTCGAGAGGAGCATTCGAATTTCAGGGACAAAAGTGTAGTGCGGCATCCAGAGCCTATATTCCAAAAAGCTTATGGCCAGATGTAGAGAACTATGTAAAAAAAGATATCAAATCCTTCAAAATGGGGTCGCCAGGAGATATGAGCAATTTTATCACCGCGGTTATTCATGAGGGTTCTTTTGATAAGCTGGCAAAATATATCGACCAGGCCAAAAAAGATAGTGATGCAGAAATCATTGCCGGAGGCACTTATGATAAATCCAAAGGATATTTTATCGAACCCACAGTGATCCTGGCAAAAGATCCAAAATACACCACCATGTGTACCGAGCTATTCGGGCCGGTAATCACTATTTATGTGTATGATGATAACAAATGGTCTGAAACGCTTAAATTGGTTGATGAAACCAGTGAATATGCGTTAACAGGTGCTATCTTCTCTACAGATCGCTATGCCGCTGCCCAAGCAACCAAAGCATTACAAAATAGTGCCGGTAACTTCTATATTAATGACAAACCAACAGGAGCAGTCGTAGGGCAACAACCGTTTGGTGGCGCCAGAGCATCGGGAACCAATGACAAAGCCGGGTCATATCTCAACTTATTACGTTGGGTATCTCCACGTACTATTAAAGAGACTTTTGTTTCACCATCAGATTATAGATATCCTTTCTTGGGCGAATAATATGTATATGAATCTAAAAAGCGCTTATGATGGTGCTTTTTTGACTAATACCTTAAAGAAATGATGATTAGAACAGCCAGACTAGAAGATCTACCCATCCTTCTCGACTTCGAACAAAAACTCATTGAAGCAGAGCGACCGATGGACGTTACGCTAAAACAAACAGAAAAAATAAGCTATTACAGCATCGAAGATTATATCAAAGCAGTTCATACCGAAGTAGTTGTGGCAGAGATTGACGGAGAAATTGTGGGCAGTGGTTACGGACAAATCAGGGATCGAAAAGAATTCTTTCAACAAAAACAATTGGGCTATATCGGTTTTATGTATGTAAAAGAAGAGCACCGGGGCAAAGGTGTAAGTCAGGCGGTAATCCAATATTTATACGATTGGTTTACAACCAAGGGGCTGGAAGAAATCCGTCTTACGGTATATGACAAAAATCCAAGAGCGATCAGAGCCTATGAAAAGGCTGGCTTTGAAAAACATTTGATCGAAATGCGAATGAATTTGAAAGAGTAACACGCTCTTTGATAAGAAGTTCGATACAAGATGAGTCCCACTTATATTTTTAACAGTAAAACGTGCCGGGTTTTCTGACATAACATTCCCTTCGGGGAAAAACGCCCCGGGTTTTCCGGCATAACATTCCCTGCAGGAAAAAACATCTCTCATTTTGCAGCATGAAATTCCCTGCAGGGAAAAACACCTCTCATTTTGCAGCATAAAATTCCCTATAAGGAAAAACACCTCTCATTTTGCAGCATGAAATTCCCCCTCAGGATGTTTATTTCTTCTTTTTCGGCATAGTTTTTGACCTTATTCTTTTATACTAAATAACTATCTAACAGCCATATATCATAAATTCTTGATGTGCCGCCATAATTTTTTGTGTAATTTCTTAAATCGATAGTTATGAAAACATTATTACTTACTCCGCAACTGAAAAAATTTAAAAACGGTGAATTTTCCAAGTACATTCGTACGGTAAAAGATTTGAGCAGCAAACACGATCTGGAAGGGATGCAGCTTACCGAGCATTCGAATACCCTGAATAACACATACAAAAACTTTAAAAAAGCATACAAAAAAAACCGGGGCAGTACTCTAACCTCAGAACTGGCCCTTATGGACCGTTATCGTGACAATGGACTAAAGCTTTTGCAGCGATCGGTAAAACTCATTGCCGATTTTGCCCGTGAAGAACAAGATCGTCACCTGGCAAATCTGATCTACAAAACCATTACCAAACACGGGAAAAGGATTTACAACATGCCCTATGGCCAGCAGGGTGGGATTATGGATGAGATCATCGAAGAAATAGAAGACAGTGCCGAACTCGGTGCCGCAATAGATGCTTTACATCTGCGTAAATATTTTAACGAGATGAAAGAGGCACACCAGGCATTTGACAAGGTATATAAAGCCCGATTGGAAGAACTACAGGAAATACAAAATATACCTACTGTATCCAAGACTCGCAAAAGAACTACCACTGCACTAAAAACGCTATTTAGCTGGATCTTTATTAATACCAAAAGCAGCGGGAATATGGAGTTATTCGAAACCTATATTGGCCAGCTCAATGCTTTAACAATTCAGTACAATACTGCCGTAAATCGCCGCCTAAAAGGAAATACAGATGCCGATCCAGAGTTGGATGATGGTTTTGATCCGGATCGGGAGCATAATCAATTTCAAAAAATTTGATCACCCATCTTGCAAAGCTATTTGTCTGAAAAAATATCCTGTCAAAGTGCAAACTACAGCCTACACCTTATATTTCAATGGCAAATACACTACTTTTTTAGTTTCAAAGAATGTTTCTTCAAAGTAATCTGATAAAGCATAGGTTACTGCTTTAGGAAAAGGTGCTAATTCTTCGGTAAGATCCCCTCCTTTTAGATATAAAATACCATTTGGTAATTCGTGTATACTTTTTTTTGCAATATTTTTTCGCACCCATTGTACAAAATCGGGCATATTGGTCACCGCACGGCTCACCACAAAATCAAAGCGATCCTCAAAGGTTCCTGCTCTGCGCTGTGCTGCCTTTACATTTTTTAAGCCTAATGCTTTTGCTACTTCATTAACCACCTTAATTTTTTTGGCAATTACATCCACCAGATAAAACTGAGTTTCGGGAAACAGAATCGCCAAAGGAATCCCAGGGAAACCGCCCCCGGTACCTACATCCAATATATGTGCCCCGGGTTTAAACTCTTGAACCTTGGCAATCCCCAAAGAATGTAAAATATGACGTTCATATAACGACTCGATATCTTTACGGGAGATTACATTAATTTTAGCATTCCATGCTGTATACAGATCTTCTAATTTAGAAAATTGTACTTGTTGTTCTTCTGTAAGGTGTGGAAAGTATTTTGGTAGCATATTCATTAAGAAACAATTAAAGTGCAAAAATACACGTTAAGTTGATATATTTTAGGTTTTTTAAGAACTGAAGTCATTTGAACTTTTATCCTTACCTACGAATTTGCCATTGAGACAGACTCGCTAACAGAAAAAAGTTCAAATGACTTCGATTTAAAAAATATAAATACCTAACTTTACCAACAATCAAATAGGATATCCTATTGTATATAAATATGATTATGACAACACCCCAGATACGATTTAGTAAGGCTGATTCTGCGAAATTTTTTAGAACATTAAATAAGCGCGTTAATCAGTATTTTAAGGAAAATAACATTAAGAGAACCGGAAACTGGCGATTGCACCTCAAGACCATTGTGATGTTTTCTCTTTTTCTTACTCCCTATTTTTTAATTCTCACTCTTGACATCTCTCAATGGTGGATGTTATTGCTCACCATAGTTATGGGTGTAGGAATGGCTGGAGTAGGCATGAATGTGATGCATGATGGTAATCACGGTTCGTATTCTTCAAAAAAATGGATTAATAACCTAATGGGAAGCAGTATGTATGTGCTGGCAGGTAATGTATATAACTGGCAGGTGCAACATAATGTTTTACATCATACCTATACCAATATCCACGGTCATGATGAAGATATGGATGCCGGCAGGATTATTCGGTTTACCAGACATGCAAAATGGAGGCGTTTTCATAAGTTTCAGCATTATTACTCAATATTTCTGTACGGGCTTTTAACTTTTAACTGGGCTTTGACTACCGATTTCAAGCAAACCAAAAATTATCTTGCACGTAAACTTTCCTACGGAAAATTGCCCAGCCCTTTAAAGCAATGGAGTACGGTAGTTATCACCAAAGTGATCTATCTTTTGATCTGGATCGTGGTCCCTATGGTTATTATGTCTATTGCCTGGTGGAAGATTTTAATAGGATTCTTTGTTATGCACTATGTTGCGGGATTGATATTAAGTGTTGTATTTCAACTGGCACATATGGTAGAAGAGGCAGAAATGCCTGTACCCGATAAAACCGGAACTATGAAAAACACCTGGGCAATACATCAGCTGTTTACTACGGTTAATTTTTCGACAAAAAACAGAATAGTCAATTGGTTTACCGGTGGCTTAAATCATCAGGTAGAGCATCATATTTTTCCGCATATAAGCCATATTCACTATACCAAAATTTCTAAGATCGTAAAACAAACTGCTTTAGAATTTAATTTACCGTACAATGAATATAAAACCACACGTAAGGCTATTATTGCTCATTTTAAACATCTTAAAGAAATGGGAATGAAACCTGCGGCTATACATTCATAATTTTATTTACTATTTAGAAATGAGTACACAAGTATCACAAATGAGTACGCAATTATCAGACAGAATTAATGCGCTTAAGGCATCTGCAACGTTGGCTATGGCTGCAAAAGCCCGGGAATTAAGAGCTGAAGGAAAAGATATTATTGGCCTTAGTTTGGGAGAGCCGGATTTTAACACTCCTGATTTTATCAAGGAAGCGGCAATACAGGCTATAAACGATAATTACAACTCTTATACTCCTGTAGATGGATATGTTGAATTAAAAGATGCGATCATCACCAAGTTCAAACGCGACAATAACCTAAGCTATGATCGCTCACAAATCGTGGTTTCTACGGGAGCAAAGCAAGCACTTTATAATGTTGCGCAAGTATGTATCAACCCGGGTGACGAGGTGATTTTACCTTGTCCATACTGGGTGAGCTATAGTGATATTGTGAAACTCTCGGGAGGAATCCCCGTTGAAGTAACAACTTCTATTGATACAGATTTTAAAATAACTGCCGAACAGCTTGAAAAAGCCATCACTCCAAAAACCAAAATGTTGTGGTATAGTTCTCCTTGTAATCCAAGTGGATCTATTTATAGTAAAGAAGAACTAAGAGCCCTGGCAAATGTACTGCAAAAATATCCTGATATTATTGTGGTGAGTGATGAGATATACGAACACATCAACTATGTAGGTGGTCATGCATCTATGGCTCAGTTTGAAGATATGTATGACAGAACTGTTACCGTAAATGGTGTTGCCAAAGCTTTTGCCATGACTGGATGGAGAATCGGTTATATTGGATCGCCTGCCTTGATTGCAAGAGCATGTAACAAGATACAGGGCCAGGTGACCAGTGGTGCCAATTGTATTGCACAGCGTGCTGTGATCACTGCCCTGGAAGCTCCTGTGAGCAAAATTCAATATATGGTGAATGAGTTTAAAGAGCGAAGAAAACTTATCTTGAATTTGTTATCAGATATCCCTGGATTTGAATGCAATGAACCAGAAGGAGCGTTTTATGTTTTTCCGGATATCTCTTACTATTTCGGAAAAACATTGCAAGGACACACTATTGAAAATGCAACAGATTTTTCTATGTTTTTACTGGAAAAAGCTAATGTCGCTACAGTAACCGGGGTGGCCTTTGGTAATGGCAACTGTATTCGAATATCGTATGCCGCAAGCACAACACAAATTACTGAAGCCATCAAAAGAATAAAAGAGGCAGTAAGTTAAAGCTTCTTATTCAAAAATTTAGGTCTTAAACAACCGATCATAACTTAGAAGATATGATCGGTTGTTTATTTTAAAGAATCCTTAGTAAATTTTAACCTTATTTTATCAGTTTTTAAAACCGTTTCCAATAATAAATTAGCAAAATTCGAGTTATCCTTTTTCACCCTACATAAGCCATTATTGCAGATAATGGATCTTCAAAAACCAACTTAAACTAAATTGTCATGAATATTGAGGAAAAGGAACGTATTGTGAGGAAAAACATCCTTCAAATTTTCAAAGAACATTTTAATGTGGCCAAAACAGATGATGAAATTCTGAATATAAAACCTGAAAAAGAGTTTGAGAATAGTTACCTTACTTATTATGAATCTATATTGGATATATTCCTCATAGAACATGAGCATCTGGAAAGCATTAGAGGAAAAGTAAAAGATACGATCAAAAAGGTATCCGAATTATGGACAATTACGCTACCCTATTCTTCTCATTGGGGAATGCAATAGCACAATCAAATTAAAAACTACCTATTTCTCCAGAAAAACGGTGTAAGCAGGATTAATACGGTAAAGAGTTCTAATCTCCCTATAAGCATAAGGAAACAGCACCACCATTTACCAAACGCAGGAAGTACATCAAAGTTATTTACCGGGCTCAATTTACCAAAAGCAGGTCCGACATTACCCAGTGAAGAAGCTGCACCTCCTATAGCAGTTTCAAAATCCAGCCCTAATGCCCCCAATACTACAGAACCAATAATAAAAGAAAGCATATATAATATAAAGAAAGCCAATATATTGAATACAATTTCCTTTGAAACTGCTCTTGTGTTATAACGCACTGGTAATACAGCCCTGGGGTGCAACGTTCTTTTAAATTCTAAAATCCCATTGCGAATAGTTATCAGGTGTCTCACTACTTTCATACCACCCGATGTAGATCCGGCAGATCCGCCCAGAAACATGATCCCAAAGAAAAAAACGGTCAGAAAGGGTGTCCACATCGTAAAATCTGCACTTACAAAACCTGTGGTGGTCACTACTGCCAATACCTGAAATAAAGCATGGCGAAAAGCACTTTCTGCCTCGCCCCAAACCATAGGATGATCAATAGTAGAAATTGACACATCGGCCTTATAATAAATTATTATGGTAGCGATTATCGTGAATAAAACAATAAAGAGGGTGTATAGCTTAAACTCTTCATCTTTTATAATTTTTTGCACCTTTCCTTTAAACCCAAAATAACTAAGTACAAAATTCATTCCCGCCAAAAACATAAACAACATAATAATGTATTGAATCAGCGGTTGGTCATTCCAATAGGCCACACTGGCATTTTTAGTAGAAAAACCTCCGGTAGATAATGTACTCAATGCATGATTTATGGCATCAAAAAAGTCCATACCCGCCAGTTTTAATAAAACCGTCTCTGCTGCGGTATACCCAAAATAAATAAGCCATAGCCGTTTTGCTGTGTCTGTGATCCTGGGGTGTAGTTTATCTGCATTAGGCCCGGGTGCTTCGGCAGCAAACAACTGCATCCCTCCTATTCCCAATAAGGGTAAAATAGCAATGGCCAACACGATAATCCCCATGCCTCCGATCCAATGCGTTAAACTGCGCCAAAACAAAATACCTTTTGGAATAATCTCTATTTCATTAAGAATAGATGCACCGGTAGTAGTATAGCCCGACATGGTTTCAAAAAAAGCATTGGTAAAACCAGGTATCGCTCCCGAAAACAAATAAGGTAACGTTCCGCTTAGCGACATAAATATCCAACCAAACGTTACTACAATATATCCTTCGCGTTTATTAATTTCTTTTTGATGTTCCCGGGTTAAGAACATCAGGGCAATACCTATAAACATTGTGGCCAAAGATGCCATCATAATCTCTATAGTAACGCCATCTTTATAGATAAAACTTATAATCGTTGCGAGCAGCATAAATCCCCCATTGCAGAGTAATAATAACCCCATGATATGCGAGATAATCTTATAGTTTAATCTATACATCTTACAGGAAAAGCTTTTCTATTTTCTTAATAGATTTTGGCAAACAACATACGACTACACGATCTCCCGCCTGAATATAAAAATCCCCCAAAGGTATGATCCCTATTCCATCTCGAATAACACCGGCAATAATGGCAGAATGAGGGAAATCAAGGTCTTTAATCAAATTATCGCTCACTTCTGAAGTAGGCTTAACAATGAACTCTAACAATTCTGCATTCATATTGTTGAGTTTGGTCATTGCCACAACATCACCTTTTCTAATAAATCTAAAAATATTATTTGCCGCCAGCAGTTTTTTATTGATCAAGGTATCTATGCCTATAGAATGGGATAACTGAAAATAGTCCATATTTTCGACCAGGGCGATCGTCTTTCGTACTCCTTTGGATTTGGCAACCAGACAAGACATAATATTAGTCTCAGAATTACCGGTTACAGCAATAAAAGCATCCATATCATTAATTCCTTCTTCTTGCAATAATTCTACATTGCGCCCATCGCCGTTAATTATTAAAGCACTGGGTAAATCATCGGCAAGATCAAAGGATTTGTCCTTATCTTTTTCGATAAGCTTTACTCTAAATTTATGATCGCAAAGGTCACAGGAGGTCTTATAACCAATCTTGCTCCCCCCCAGGATCATTACATTCTTAATTTGTTCTTTGACTTTACCTGTTAATTTATAAAGCTCTTCTACCCCTCCATGAGAAGTCACAAAATACACCTGGTCTCCCTTTTTGAATGCTGTATCACCTCTGGGTATTATCGTATATTGAGTACCCGAACGTTGAATAGCGATGGGCATAAAATGCAGTTCTGGAAATATATCTGCGGCTTCTGTTACAGTTTTTCCTATAAATAATGCTTCTTCAGATAAGGTTGTTCCTACCATAGTTAAAGCACCATCTTCAAACTCATAACTATCATGAAACGCAGACTGATTAAGCAGCAATTCTATTTCGCTAGCCGCCAATGCCTCTGGTGAGATCAATTCATCAATACCAAATTTGGTAAAACCTACTTCTTCTTTATTTTCAATAAATTCTGTATTCGAAATTCGGGCGATTGTACGTTTTGCTCCCAATTGTTTGGCCAACACACATGCGGTAATATTGGTAGTTTCGCTGGAAGTAACACCTATAAGCATATCCACATTTTCTACCCTTGCTTCTTTCAGAATCGAGATAGAAGTAGTATCTCCTTTAATAACGCGTATATCCAAATGAGTGTCGGCATAGTTAAGACATTCTTTATCAGTATCTATAAGGGTAATGTCTTGAGACTCAAATGAGAGTAATTTTGCCAAATGAAATCCTACTTCACCTGCTCCGGCAATAATGATTTTCATTGGTTTTGTTTATTGTTTTTCATCTAGTGATACAATCAAACCAAGGCATAATTTTTAGTAGTAAGTAACTATAACATATGGCCTCAGTATATAAAAGCCTACAAAGATAGTGCAAATTGCCAAACTGATAAAATTTGTCGATCCCGAACTTAGCACAAATCTATTCTCATGACCAACAAACTCATCCTGAATTCCTCTAATTAGTGTCTGGTCGGAAATATCCCATCAAAAATAATTCAAATTATAAAAACCGTCTATTTCCGACCAGACACTATTTACTGTAAAAGCACAATTTTTTGCTTAAACAACAAAACCCGGGATGAGTTCAATATCAAAAATGTATATTTGCCTAAATTTTTTTGAATGTCAGAAAAAATAACACCATATAATGATAAGACCCGGTCCAAAAAAGAACAGGTAGCAGAAATGTTTGATACCATTTCGGGCAATTATGATGGTCTTAATCGTGTGATTTCTTTTGGTATTGATGTAAAATGGCGTAAGAAAGTAGTGAAGCTTGTTGGCAAAACCAATCCTAAAAGGGTTTTGGATGTTGCTACGGGAACGGGAGATCTGGCCATTAACCTTGTAAAAACAGGGGCTTCAGAAATTATTGGACTTGATATCTCTGCAGGTATGCTGGCAGTAGGTAAAAGCAAAATTAAGACTAGAAAACTGGAGTCTATTATTAGTATGGTACAAGCTGATAGTGAAAATCTATCGTATCGGGAAAATTATTTTGATGCAATCACAGTTGCATTTGGTGTTAGAAATTTTGAAAATTTGGAAAAAGGGCTTTCTGAAATTTATAGAGTGTTAAAACCCGGAGGGATTTTTGTGGTTTTAGAAACTTCAATCCCTACCAAAACCCCTTATAAACAAGGGTATAAATTTCATACAACCAAGATTTTACCGCTCATTGGAAAGGTTTTTTCTAAAGACAGATCGGCATATTCTTATTTAAGTGAAAGTGCAGCCGCTTTTCCTTATGGTGAGGCGTTCAACAATATTTTAAAAAAAATTGGGTTTATAGAAGTCAAGGATAGGCCACAAACTTTTGGTGTTGCAACAATTTATACGGCTACCAAATAATAGTAAAGACTCATAATGAGTATTGAAAATGGCTAACCCCTTATGAAATAAATAAGGTTTTAATCATTTTACGGGTAAATTTTTAATTTAAATGAAAAGAATTTTTATTGTAATTGCCGTTTTAGTATTTGCTCAAAATATGAGTGCGCAGTTATTCTCTAAGGAAAGGGTACAAAACCTTCAAAATTTTGACAAACCAAGGTTTAGCTACGGTTATATTCTTGGTTTAAATAGTTATGATTTTAATTTTGATTATACTTCAGATTTTCTGGATGAGGATGTGATCGTTGATAAGACTGTAGGTTTTAGTGTTGGTCTTTTGGGAAATATGAGAATAAATGATTACCTCGATCTTAGATTAGAACCTATAGTTACCTTTACCACAAGAAATCTTACTTTTACCAATCCTCTTTTTACTTCCCAATTTGATTCTTTTAGAGAAGTAAAATCTACCTATGTACACATTCCCTTATTATTAAAAATATCAACAAAAAGACTCAACAATTTCAAGCCTTTTATTATTGGAGGAGTATCTACTTCGATTAATTTATCAAGCAATCAAGATAATCCCGATGATAATAATGTGGGAGAGTTTAGAATGAAAACCAGCACAAACTATTATGAAATAGGGTTTGGAGTAGATCTATATCTGTATTACTTTAAATTTACTCCTTCCATCAGAGGAGTATTTGCCATGTCTGATGAGTTGGTAAAAGACAATGATCCCAACAGTCCTTATACTGCTACTATTGATAAGATGTCTACCCGGGGGATTTTCATAAATTTCACTTTTCAATAGCATCATCAAGACCTTCTGAACTCACTAAGAACAATCGCGGTGGCCGTAGCTACATTAAGGCTTTCTGTTCTTTGGAGTAATCCAAATTGCGGTATGGTTATTCGCTGGTCGATACCATCTTCAATATCTGTAGAAATACCATTGGCTTCATTACCCATAATAATAACTGCATTTTTTGGTAATTTTTCTTCATAAATAATATTTCCGTTCATGAATGTGCCAAAAATCTGTGTATTCGATCTTTGAGTAGACAAAAACTCCTTCAGGTCTACGTAACTAATATTCACCCTGGTGATAGAACCCATGGTGGCTTGAATCACCTTGGGGTTATAACAATCCACGGTTTGCTCAGAACATACCAGGTCTTGTATTCCAAACCAATCGCATAAACGAATGATGGTGCCCAAATTTCCCGGGTCTCTTATATCATCTAATGCCAAAATCAAACCATCTGATTTTATTTTTTTGGTTTCGGGGATATAAAAAATGGCAAGAACAGCCTGGGGAGTGGTCAAAAAACTAATTTGTTCTAATTCTTTTTCACTAATACTATATACAGATTCCCCGGCAACATCAAACATATCGCTGTTTAATGTAAATAGTGAATGTACCTTTACATCGGCATCCAGTAGTTCTCTTACTACCTTTTTACCTTCTGCAACAAACAACCCATGTTGTTTTCGGTACTTTTTTTGATATAAACTTTTTATTAGTTTCCTTTGGTTTTTGCTAACCATACAAATAGTGTATTTTTGAATCAATAATGAATCCGGATTGAAACACTTTCTGACAAAAATATTATTAATTACCCTAACCACCGTCTTTTTATTTTCGTGTAATGCGGTAAAAAGAGTTCAGGAAAGTGAATATTTATTAGAAAAAAATCAAATTTTTGTTGATAGTATCAAAACAAATGATGCCCGCCTATACAATCTATTGTATCAAAAACCTAATACCAAGCTGTTAGGCATGCCTTTGAGGCTTCATATATACAATCTGGCCCGGGTAAACCAGGATTCTCTATATCAGGATTGGTTAAAAAGAAAACCAAATCGGGAAAAACGTATCATAAACTTTCTTTCAAAAAAACAAGTAAATAGATTGGGTGCGGGATTATCCAACATCAATGATTGGGTAAAAAAAACAGGAGAAGCCCCTACCATCCTGGATGAATCCAAAATAAAACGTTCTGTAAAAAGATTACAATCCTATTACTGGAACAATGGTTGGTTTAATATTGAGGCAGATTATAAAATTAACACAAAAAATGATAAAAGAGCCACAGTAGATTATTTTATAGCACCACACAAACCCTATTTTATTGATTCGCTAAGTACCAGAATAGAGTCCAAAGTGGCCGATTCTATTTACCAGCTTCATACAGAAAAATCTAAAATTATTTCAGGAAAACAATATAAAACATTAAATATCGAGGCAGAAAGAGAACGGCTTACCTCATTATATCGTAATTCTGGACTTTACCATTTTGAAAAAGAATTTATAAAATTTGATGCCGATACTATAAATACAGACAATAAGGTAAATCTAAATCTGCTCATCCAGAATCGCCCTGTAACTTTTGGTGATTCTACGGCGAGAATTCCATTTAAAGTTCATAAGATAAGTAAAGTAAATATTTTCACTGATTATTCTTATCAAAACAGAAACTCACAACCAAAAGACAGCACAAAATATAAAGGATACAATATCTATGGATATGATGAAATAAAATTTACCCGCAAAGCGATTGTAAATTCTGTGTTAATTACTCCCGGTGAAATTTTCAGAGATAGAGACCGCACCTTTACATATAATCAAATAAATAATCTAAGGACATTTAAATACCCTAACATTAGGTATGATATTGATCCCGATGATCCTGCAGGAGAAGATTTGGTCGCAAATATCTTACTTACACCAAGAAAAAAATATAGTGTTAATGCAGAATTTGATGTCTCTACATCAAGTATTCAGGCTTTTGGAATAGGTTTTGGAGGATCCTTACTTATAAGAAATGTTTTTAAAGGAGCCGAAATCTTAGAAATCTCGGCCCGCGGAAGCATTGGGTCATCGAGTGATGCTGTTGATGGAGGTGAAAAATTCTTTAATATCTCTGAAGTAGGAGCCGATGTAAAATTATCTTTCCCCAAAATACTTTTCCCATTCAAAACTAATAAAATTGTTCCCAAGCGAATGGCGCCAACCACTAACCTTATTTTTGGAATAACCGTTCAGCAAAATATAGGTTTGGACAAACAGAATGCTACAGGCGTGTTCAATTATCTTTGGAAACCAAGTAAAACAGTAACCAATCAACTGGATCTGGTGAATGTGCAATATGTAAGAAATCTGAATACCAACAATTATTTCAATATTTATAACAACTCTTTTAATCAATTAAATGGTATCGCAAGACAAGTTCTTGAACCCGAATCTGGATTTTTTGTACAACCTGATACCGGATCACCCACTATTGATGATGCTACATTGCAAATACCTGCCGGGGCAGACGGGTTTATTTCAGAATCCCTGGGTACAACACCAGAGCAGGATTTAACATCAGAACAATTGCAGGATATCCGGAATATTAATGAACGAAAAGTGCGATTAACAGAAGACAACCTAATCTTTGCCTCAAGCTACAATTATACAAGAAATAACAGGGAAAATTTGTATGATGAAGATTTTTCAAGATTCAGGACCAAAATCGAATTAGCAGGTAACGTTTTAAGTGCCATTTCTAATCTAGCCGGATTAAAAGAAAATTCTAAGGATCGCTTTGAAATATTTGGTGTCGAATTTTCTCAATACGCTAAAACTGAGCTGGATTATATAAAACATTGGGACCTGGGAAGAAAAAATATTATGGCATTTAGAGCTTTTGGAGGTATCGCAATACCATACGGCAATGCCAATAGTGTGCCTTTTGCACGTAGTTTCTTTGGTGGCGGGCCCAATGATAACCGTGCATGGCTGGCCTATGATCTGGGCCCGGGAAGCACGGGCGGCACAAATGAATTTAATGAAGCCAATATGAAAATCGCATTAAATGTCGAATATCGATATAATATTCTCGGAAGCCTCAAAGGAGCATTGTTTATTGATGCCGGAAATATCTGGAATATCTTTGACAATGTAGAAGAAGAAGAGGCCGTATTCTCGAGATTAGATGACATACAAGAAATTGCCGTAGGTAGTGGCTTTGGATTTAGGTATGATTTTGATTTCTTTGTTTTAAGACTCGATATTGGTTTTAAAACCTTCAATCCCGCCAACGATGAAGATCAAAGATGGTTTAAAGGGTATAGTTTCTCTGAAGCAGTATATAATTTTGGGATTAATTATCCTTTTTGATCAGTTTACCTCATCTTGTTATCAAAAACAATTCTTTAAACTCATTATGTATGATGCGTAAAGTAATGAACTCATGTTACCCTTTAGTCTCAAAGCTATCGTGAGGGCAAATATTGAAGAAATATAGTTAAAAAACATAACAGGTTCTTTATACATCCAAATCCCTTGTTTTTTTCGGCCTTAATTATAAAATCCATTCGGTATAATTTTACTATTTTTACACCCTTATAAACCAAAACTAAATTATGAGTCATAATATCAAATCAGGAGTTGCCACCGGAGACGAAGTACAAGCAATTTTTAAGTATGCAAAAGAAAAAGGATTTGCATTGCCAGCTGTAAACGTAATCGGTTCTAATACCATTAATGGAGTTTTAGAAACTGCGGCAGAATTAAATGCTCCTGTAATCATTCAGTTTTCTAATGGAGGGGCACAGTTTAATGCCGGAAAAGGATTGTCTAATGAAAACCAAAAAGCGGCTATAGCAGGAGCTGTTGCAGGAGCTAAACATGTACATTTAATGGCTGAAGCCTATGAAGTACCCGTAATTCTGCATACCGACCACTGTGCAAAGAAATTACTTCCATGGATAGACGGTTTATTGGATGCCGGAGAGCAATTTTACAAAGAGACAGGAAAACCATTATACAGCTCTCATATGATTGATTTATCTGAAGAGCCTATCGAAGAAAACATCGAAATCTGTAAGGAATATCTTACCCGTATGAGCAAAATGGGGATGACTCTAGAGATTGAACTTGGAATTACCGGAGGCGAAGAAGATGGTGTAGATAATAGTGATGTAGATGATTCTAAATTATATACCCAACCAGAAGAAGTTGCCTATGCTTATGAAGAATTGAGCAAGGTGAGTGATAAATTTACTGTGGCCGCAGCCTTTGGCAATGTACATGGGGTATATAAACCTGGTAATGTAAAATTAACACCAAAAATACTTAAGAATTCTCAAGAATTTATTTCAGAGAAATATGGAGTCGAACATAACCACATCGATTTTGTATTTCATGGAGGTAGTGGTTCTACTCTTGAAGAAATCAGAGAAGCAATCGGATATGGGGTGATCAAAATGAATATTGACACAGATCTTCAATTTGCTTTTAATGAAGGTATTAGAGACTATATGATAAACAATATTGAATATCTGAAAACTCAGATTGGTAATCCTGAAGGATCTGAGGAACCGAATAAAAAATATTATGATCCCAGAAAATGGCTTCGAGAAGGAGAAATTACCTTTAAGAACCGCCTCAAAAAGGCATTCGAAGATCTAAATAATGTAAACACATTATAAAAACTAAAAACCAAGCTGAAGCTCTCTGGATGAGTTTCAGCTTTTTTAATATACAAATTTATGGCTTGGTTTAAGAGAACACAAAAAGGTATACAAACTGCCACCGAGGACAAAAAAGATGTTCCAAAAGGGCTTTGGTATAAATCACCTACAGGAAAAATTGTAGATGCAGAACAACTGGAAAAAAACTTCTATGTAAGTCCGGAAGATGGATATCACGTAAGAATTGGCAGCAAAGAATATTTTGAGATTTTATTTGATGACAACAAGTACAAAGAACTCGATAAAAACCTTACCTCAAAAGATCCCGTTAAATTTGAAGACAAAAAAACGTATGTTGACCGCCTGAAAGAGGCACAAGAAAAGACAAATTTAAAAGATGCAGTAAGAACAGCCGTAGGAAAATCTTATGGAAATGATTTGGTAATTGCCTGTATGGATTTTTCATTTATTGGAGGTTCTATGGGTAGTGTTGTGGGAGAAAAGATAGCAAGAGCTGCAGATTATGCTTTAGAGCACAGCATTCCTTTTATGATTATTTCAAAATCGGGAGGTGCCCGTATGATGGAGGCTGCCCTGTCTTTGATGCAATTGGCAAAGACCTCTGTAAAATTAGCCCAGTTGGCAGATGCCGGTATACCCTACATATCGTTATGTACAGATCCAACTACAGGAGGCACCACAGCTTCTTTTGCCATGCTCGGAGATATTAACATCGCAGAGCCCGGAGCACTAATAGGATTTGCAGGACCTCGTGTGGTAAGAGACACTACAGGAAAAGAATTACCAGAAGGATTTCAAACATCAGAATTTGTATTAGAGCATGGGTTTTTAGACTTTATTACTCCAAGGCAACACCTGAAACAAAAGTTAAACCTGTATTTGGATTTAATTTTAAATAGGCCGTTGGCGAATTAATAACTAATTATAAAAAGTCAAGATGAGTTCAATATGTTTTTTATTAATAAAAAGCATTTCTAATCCAAAAAATATTATATTTGCACGCTGATAGCAGAATGCTATTGATACATAAAAATCATTTAAATAATATTGGAATGTATTTAACAAAAGAAATAAAAGAAGAAATCTTCGCAAAGCACGGTAAAGGAAAAAATGACAGTGGTTCTGCAGAAGGTCAAATTGCATTGTTTACACACAGAATTACACATTTAACAGAGCATTTAAAAAAGAATCGTAAAGATTATAATACCGAACGTTCTTTGGTAAAGCTCGTAGGTAAACGTAGAGACCTGCTTGATTATCTTAAGAAAAAAGATATCATGAGATATCGTGCAATTGTAAAAGAACTGAAATTAAGAAAGTAATAAAAGAGAGGCTGTGCGCCTCTTTTTTAATTTATAGCATCTAAAAAAACATTCGCATGATCAACATGTGAATGATGCCTTAGTTTTTCATTGGTCGTACAATTACTACAACAACACAACCTTGTCCGTCCGAGTAAGACGGAAACCAATGTTTAATTAAGCCTATAATGGTTTGACTATTATGTATAGTTGAAATATATAGGCATGAATCTAAAAAAATATGATTCCACAAGTTTATAAGGAAGTCATCGATTTGGGTGATGGAAGACAAATCACCCTCGAGACTGGAAAATTGGCAAAACAAGCCCATGGGTCTGTTGTTGTTCAAATGGGTAAGGCCATGTTATTATGTACCGTAGTATCATCTTATGATGTCAGCCCTGTTGATTTTTTACCATTAACGGTAGATTATCGGGAAAAATTCGCAGCTGCGGGTCGTTATCCCGGAGGTTTCTTTAAAAGAGAAGCCAGACCAAGTACCGAAGAAATTCTTACAATGAGATTAGTAGATCGTGTACTACGGCCACTATTCCCAAAAGATTATCACTCAGAAACACAAGTGATGATCCAGTTAATGTCGCATGATGATGATGTAATGCCCGATGCCCTGGCAGGTCTGGCGGCTTCTGCTGCCATTCAGCTATCAGATTTTCCTTTTGAAACCCCTATCTCTGAAGTAAGAGTAGCAAGAGTAGAAGGAAAATTTATTATTAATCCAAGCCGTACGCAATTGGATGAAGCTGATATCAATCTTATGGTAGGTGCTTCTGCAGATTCGGTTGCTATGGTAGAAGGTGAAATGGATGAAGTTTCTGAAGAAGAAATGACAGAAGCGATCAAGTTTGCCCACGAAGCGATCAAAGTACAATGTGCTGCGCAGGTTAGACTAGCAGAGGCTTTTGGCAAAAAAGAAACTCGTGAATATGAAGAAGAAGCCCACGATGAAGCGTTGGAGAAGAAGATTTATGATGCAGCTTATCAAAAATGCTACGACATTGCAAAAATGGCTCTTTCTAAAAAAGAACGTGGTGTAGCTTTTTCTGAAGTAAAAGATGAAATTAAAGCATCATATACCGAAGAAGAGCTTGAAGAAAACGGTGACTTAATTTCGAGATATTTTGGTAAGGCTCATAAAGAAGCAATACGTAATTTAACCCTTAATGAAGGGGTTCGTCTAGACGGAAGAAAAACGACAGACATCAGACCTATCTGGTGCGAGATAGATTACTTGCCTTCCACACATGGTTCTTCAATCTTTACCCGGGGAGAAACCCAGGCATTGGCAACAGTAACATTGGGCACATCCAGAGAGGCCAATGTGATAGACTTACCAACTCAACAAGGTGAAGAGACCTTCTATTTACATTATAACTTCCCTCCTTTCTCAACCGGAGAAGCAAGACCACTACGTGGTACTTCACGTAGAGAAGTAGGACATGGAAATTTGGCACAACGGGCATTAAAAGGAATGATCCCTCAGGATTGTCCATATACTGTACGTGTGGTTTCTGAGGTATTAGAATCTAATGGTTCTTCTTCTATGGCCACAGTTTGTTCGGGAACCATGGCCTTAATGGATGCAGGTATTAAGCTAAAAAAACCAGTTTCTGGTATCGCAATGGGATTGATCTCTGACGGAGATCGTTATGCTGTACTTTCTGATATATTGGGAGATGAAGATCACCTTGGTGATATGGACTTTAAAGTAACGGGTACTGCAGATGGTATTACTGCCTGCCAAATGGATATAAAAATCAAAGGACTTTCTTATGAGATCCTGGTAAAAGCACTAAAACAAGCTCGTGAAGGACGTTTACACATTTTAGAAAAGTTAACAGACACTATCGCACAACCAAATGAAGATGTAAAACCACATGCGCCTAAGATGGTGACCAGAACAATCCCTGGCGACTTTATTGGTGCGTTGATTGGCCCCGGAGGTAAAGTAATTCAGGAATTACAAAAAGCTACAGATACTACTATCGTTATCAATGAAGTTGACGAAAAAGGAGAAGTAGAAATTCTGGGTACCAGTCAGGAAGGAATTGATGCCGTATTAGCAAAAATAGATGCACTTCTATTTAAGCCGCAAGTAGGTAGTGTATATGAGGTAAAAGTTGTCAAAATGTTAGATTTTGGAGCTGTTGTAGAATATATGGAAGCCCCTGGAAATGAAGTGTTGCTTCACGTTTCAGAATTAGCCTGGGAACGCACAGAGAATGTTAGCGATGTGGTAAACATGGGCGATGTCTTTGATGTAAAATATTTTGGAGTTGATTCAAGAACACGTAAAGAAAAAGTTTCGAGAAAAGCGTTGTTACCAAGACCTCCAAGACCAGAAGGTGATAAACCAAGAGGAGATAAAAGACCACCTCGCAAAGAGAGAAAAGAAAATTAATTTTTTCTACCATATCAAAAACGCCTTCAAAATTTTGAAGGCGTTTTTTTATGCCTAAATATACTCCCGCTACGTTTCACTCTACCCTCAACCAATTAGTGTCTGGTCGGAAATATATCGTTCTGGATACGCAACCTTTTGGCAGTGATTAGTCTATAGAGCAAACACTCTTAAATAATATAGCCATGACAAAGCTTAAAACATTACTAAATATTACTATGGTAGCTTTAATGATTTCCTGTAGTGATGAACCCTTTGATCTATTTCCCGATGATATTGAAAAAATAGATACTCATTCTGAATTATTTAATTCCTTAAAAAGTGTTTCTGAAAACGAAAATGATGACGAAGAACCCGTTTGTATCACTTTCGTTTATCCTTTTAATGTATATCTGTTTAATGAAGATGCTGAAATTGTAGATAGCAAACTGGTAAACAACAATCTCGAATTTGTAACACTTCTTGGAGATACCGAGGGAAGTGATGGGGCAATTGGATTGAGTTATCCTATAACAAGTATGCTGGAAGATGGTAGTGTATTTAGCATACAGGATAATGCCGAACTTAAAACAACCATTGAGGCTTGTATCGAATCCCAGATTATCAGGCATCTTAATGGGGTCTTGGGAGAAGAAAATTGTAACTGGAAAATAACTTCACTCACCGATAATCAAAGATATAACAACTCTTTTTTAAACCTGTATGGTGATGGTACAGGTATTTTTTATGATGACGGCAACGCCTACCGAGCATCATGGATTTCTTTATTTATAGAAAGTAAGCCGCATATAAACATCCATCTGGAAGGGGATTCTGAAACGGCAGAAGATTGGAATTTTGACTGGAAAGCTATTGCTATTGATAATGCAACCGTAGAAATATCTAATGGAAAAGAAAAATACATCATCAAAAAGGAGTGTGACATTGAGAATTTATGTGATTATGTAGAATTTAGAGAATGTGAGTTGAAGGATTCTGAATATATGGCAGAATTTGTTCTCGACGATTATGTGGATTGTATCCTCTCTTTTCGACAAGATACAGACCCTTCTGCAGTATCAGTATCATTTTTCGAAACCTATGAACAAGCAGAACAAGAAACAAACATATTAGACTCATCTGCTTATCTAAACATTACAAATCCTCAGCTGGTTTTTGTTAAAATTAAAAATACAGATACAAACGAATCTCAAATAATTAAAATAGTCTTATTTGTTGAAGCCTGTGATAATAATGATGAAACCTAATTGTTGTTATCTGCAATCTTTCCTGATAACAGGAAAGATTGCTTTTTAATTATTGAAGTGATTTTCTTATATGAAGAAAAAAAGAGTTTTTCACGCAACCTTTCAAGGCAATTCAGTCTAAAAAAATAAACTAATGGTGATTTATGTACTATTTTTAAATACTATTTGTGAATTATAAATAAAAGTCTTTACAAACCTTAAAACCAATTGGACACAAAAAAGTTAATTAAAAAGTGCCAAAAAAACAATCGGAAAGCACAGAGTGAATTGTTTCATCTTTATAAGGATATACTTTTTGCTTTGAGTCTGAAGTATTGCAAAAACTACAATGAAGCAGAAGACAATTTACACGACGCTTTTATCACTATTTTCAAAAAAATAAATCAATATAATTTTAAGGGCTCTTTTGAAGGTTGGATGAAAAGAATAACGATTAATAAAGCTATCGATAAATATAAAAAAGCACCTCTTTTAGATAGAAACTTAAACGAGGAGAAAATTGCAGATACCAAAATTGACCCTGATGCATTAAATTTTTCATTAGATGAATTACTGACTTATATACAAGAATTACCTGATAGATATAGATTGGTTTTTAGTCTATATGAACTGGATGATTATTCTCATAAAGAAATAGCCAAAATGCTGCATATTTCTGAAGGAACTTCAAAATCTAACTTACACAGAGCAAAGAGTATATTGAAAACAAAAATAATGTCCAGAAACAACTGTTTAAAAAAAATTGCAATAAGTAATGGCTGACCCAAAAGACATAGGAAAAGCTTTTAAAGAAAGACTGAGAGATTTTGATGAATCACCCAGTAAATTAGCATGGGAAGATATCGAAGCCGAGTTACCCAAAAAAGGAAACAATACTATGGTATATTGGATCAAAGTAGTTGGGGCACCTATATTATTCATACTATTGATATTCTTTGCGTCAGAAAAGTACAAAAGCATTAAACACAAAAAGCCTCTAACCAACAATGCAACTGAAAATGCAATAGAAATAGAAGATTGCATAGAAACGGTAATAGAGGAAAACAATAAAAAACTATCAGAGAACAACAAGTTTTTAAAATCAAAATCTGATGCTAATTATTCGCAAATAGATACAATAAAACATACTCAATCTTCTTTTAATGATAAAGATAAGAAGTACCCCATCGGCCTGTCGGTCAATAAAAGAAGCTCGAGCTCCAATCAAATAACAGCAAATTCTAGTACCTGGACTTCAAAGAACAAAATTAAAGAACACTTGACCAGAAGAAGAAATAATACTTCTTCAGAAAAAAGTGATCTAAAAAACATTTCAAATTACCCTGAATCTGCTATAAACCCCAATAACTCACATCAAGGAGCACCTAAACCAAAAAACGGTTCTCAAACTCCAGAAGAAAACGAAACAAAAAATGGGCTTAGCAATGAGTACGCAAAAACCCCGGAAAATAAAAATCTGTCTGAGACAAAAAATAAACAAATAGCCATCCAATCTGCTCCCCAAAAAGACTCCTTAATAACAAAGAAGAGTAAGGATACACTAATCTATATGTTTCCACTGAAAAAAAAGATTTTTCGAAAATTCAGTTTGGCATTACATGCTATACCCACCTATACTATCCCAACAGGTGGATCTTTAATAAGTGATCGTTTATCTGAAAATTCTAATAATGGCAGAGTAAGCTTGAATTTTGGGCTTCTTACCACAATGTATCTCACAGAAAAAACAGCATTAAGAATAGGATATAGCAGGTTAAAGTTAAGCAATAAAATAAAAAATGTTTCGACTAACCAATTACCGGAGGCGCTTGGCGATACAGGGATATTTTTATCTAATAATGAAATCATTGAAAATTCTGAAGAAGTAGATCTTACGCAAAAAATAATGTATGATAATATTTCATTGGGGTTACAATATGAAATCATCGATAACCGTATTAAAACTTCATTAATAGGAGGCGTTAGTTTTTTGCTTCTCAACAAGAATAGTATTACTATACATACTTCTTCCGATGATTTTGAGTTTGAAAGTAATAGTAATATAGTAAAAGCAAGTTTAAGTGCTGATTTTGGAGTGAATTTTCAATATAAACTATCAAAAAAGATATTTTTTAATGTTGAACCTTTGATTAACTATCAATTTCAAAATGCAAGTGATAATTCCAAAAGCTATCGCCACTTGTACTTTACAATTCAAACAGGGTTTTCTTATGAATTTTAGATTGAAGTGGTTTAAACTTATCCCTGGTTAGTGCTTTTCTTATAAAGCATGCTATTTACCACAGTTTTTCTGGCACCTATTAAACTCAAGTGGGTACGTTTTTAGGCAGCATATTTTAAGCAAAAAATGAGTTTTTCATATGCTCCAGTAAGCAAAACACTTATTCGGCGACAAAAGAAAAAATAACATTTTTGTAACATTTTCATCATATATTACGTATAACAAATAAAAGGCCCTAAAGTATTCACAAATTAAATTTCAAGGAGAACATAGATGAGACAACTTAAAATTACGAAGCAGGTAACGAATCGTGAAACTGCATCGCTGGATAAGTATTTGCAGGAAATAGGTAAAGTAGATCTTATTACTGCAGATGAAGAAGTAGAATTAGCTCAACGAATAAAGGCTGGTGACGAGAGAGCCCTTGAGAAATTAACAAAGGCGAATTTAAGATTTGTGGTATCTGTTGCAAAGCAATATCAGAATCAGGGACTTACCCTTCCCGACCTTATAAATGAAGGTAATTTGGGATTAATAAAAGCAGCCAAGCGTTTTGATGAAACTCGTGGATTTAAATTCATATCCTATGCTGTATGGTGGATTCGTCAGTCAATTCTGCAAGCTTTGGCCGAACAATCCCGTATTGTAAGGTTACCATTAAATAAAATTGGTTCTATAAATAAGATCAATAAAACATATGCATTCTTAGAGCAATCTCATGAGCGCCCACCAAGTGCCGAGGAGATCGCAAAAGAGCTGGATATGACCATAAATGATGTAAAAGAGTCTATGAAAAACTCTGGCCGTCATGTAAGTATGGATGCTCCCCTGGTAGAAGGAGAAGATTCTAATCTTTATGATGTTTTGAATTCTGGTGAGTCTCCAAACCCAGATCGTACCCTATTACACGAATCTCTGCGTACAGAGATAGAACGTGCTCTGGAAACTTTAACTCCCAGAGAAGCTGATGTGATCAGGTTGTATTTTGGTCTTGGAGATCAACATCCAATGACGCTCGAAGAAATTGGAGAAACGTTTGATTTGACACGTGAACGTGTACGTCAAATCAAAGAAAAAGCAATTCGTAGATTAAAACATACATCTAGAAGTAAAATATTGAAGACATATTTAGGATAAATTCCTAAATTGCGGTTACAAACAGTTTTATAACATAACTGTTCGTTTTTTGATTGATGAATGACCTCCGGCTGATTACCGGAGGTTTTTTTTATGGAATGCCGTAAACTCATTGAAAATCAGCCATTAAGATGATTTTCTCTGCTAATTGAAAGCTTAATACCCTGGTTTATCAATTTCAAAATTTGTATCTTTAAATGACCTTCCCAATATATTCATTATGAGATATATTATTAGTTATGTAAGTACAGTTAGTCCCAACATATCAAATACTGATATCTTAAGACTTATGGATCATGTTAGTTTTCATAACAACACTATTGGTTTTACAGGTATACTTATACATTCCGAAGGTAATTTTTTCCAAGTTCTCGAAGGTAAAGAGGAAATTGTCAAAATGATGTTTGAAAGAATAAAAAAAGATCCCAGACATTATAATATCATTAAAATGTTGGATAAAGAAATAAATGATAGTTCTTTCTCAGTATATCATTCTTCTTTTACGGTTATATCTGGTCATCATAGTTATACCGAATTACAACGATTCTTAAAAGAAGAAAGGGATAATAACCCAGAGCACTACAAAAGTATCTCGTACTTGACTCAGAAATTTATGAAGCTTACCTAATCTGCTAATTAAGAACTCATTTAGACTTTTTTGCCTGTCTGCCGACAGGTAGAATTGAAGCGAACCCACCTGCCGGGCGGGCAGGAAATAGAGATTTTTTATTCAGATGAAGCTTTTTTTGAGTTGCATAGCAGTGCTACGGAAAGAAAAAAATGCGAAATATGGATAAAAAAGATCATTTTGCAGCCAATTGAAAAAAGTTTAAATGAGTTCTAAAACTTAAATAGTACTTTTGCCCAAAATAATATGATTTTATGACTTCAAAACTAATTGCACCTTCTGTTTTAGCAGCAGACTTTGCCAATCTGCAACGAGATATCGAAATGATCAATCAAAGTGAGGCAGACTGGTTTCATATTGATATTATGGATGGTGTTTTTGTTCCTAATATCTCTTTTGGCATGCCGGTATTACGTGATATTGCCAAGCACGCCTCTAAAACAATCGATGTGCATTTAATGATTGTTGATCCCGATCGTTACATCAAAACTTTTGCAGATTTGGGTAGCAATATCCTTACCGTTCATTATGAAGCATGCACACATCTGCATAGAACATTACAGGCGATAAAAGCTGAAGGAATGAAAGCAGGTGTAGCTATTAACCCACATACCAATGTATCACTACTGGAGGATACTATACATGATATTGATTTGGTATGTATCATGAGTGTTAACCCGGGATTTGGAGGACAGTCTTTTATCGAAAACACCTATCACAAGGTAAAAAAACTGAAAGAAATCATAAAACGAAATAATGCCAATACCTTAATCGAAATTGATGGTGGAGTAACCGATAAGAACGCAAAAAAACTTATTGACGCCGGTGCAGATGTATTAGTCGCCGGAAGTTTTGTTTTTAAAAGCGAAAATCCTACCAAAACAATCAAAGAGTTGAAAGAAATTATAAAAACCTAGGAAATACAATGGAACAGCATCCTATACCTTCATTTGACACCTGGACGTCATTTTTTTTGTTGGTAAGCTCATTAGGGTTCTTTCTTAGTATTATTTTAAGTCTTCATAAAAATAGCAGGATGAACAACACCCCTATTATCCTGCTTATATTAGGATTTTCTTTCATTCTTGTTCAATATGTGTTTTTTTGGACCAAATACGATACTATTTATCCGTATTCCTATTTTTTTGATTCCAGTTGGTATCTGGCTTTTGGACCACTGCTATATAGTTACATCACAAAGTTATATAGTAAATCATTCAAAATAAGATGGTATCATTTTGTACCTGCGCTACTCTCCTTTATGATCAACGCATACTATCTGATTAAGTCGAGTGGGTTCCAAAATCTTGAAGAATATAGAGGTGACGTTTTATTCTACTTTTTTTGGTCACTGAGATCTCCCTGGCTTGCCGCATTATCGTTAATCGTTTATCTAATAACCATAAAGGATTTTATTTCTTTTTATAAAGATGATAAAAACTCACAATATCAAGCTATTAGAAAAAAATGGGCCGGTCTTCTTATCAACTTGTTTCTGATCTTTACTATTTCATACATCAGCTATTATGTATTGGTTAAATTTTCGTTCTTTAACCCTGTTTGGGATTATGCGATTTCTTTCTCTATGTCTTTTTCGATATATGCTATAGGATATATGGCATACAGAGAACCGTCAATCTTTAATGGAGAATTGTTATCCAATGTATTCTTAAAAGAAGCGGGTAATGGAAAATTAACCGAAACTACCAAAAATGAATTTTATAACAGACTACTTTCGTATATCAGGAAAAATAAGCCCTACTTAGACAATAACCTTCGCCTGGTGCAACTTGCTGACAACATTGGTTTTTCTACCCATATCCTTTCAAAACTTATAAATGAAAAGGCCAAAAAGAATTTTAATCAATTTATCAATGAATATAGATTAGAAGAAGCCAAAAAATTACTTGTCGAAGATGCTTCTACAAGCATCAAAACTATCTATTTTGATGTAGGGTTTAACAATAAAGCTACTTTTAATAATGCTTTTAAAAATAAATTTAATTGTACCCCTTCAGAATATAAAAAGAGAAATCTTCAGGCTCAGGATAAATAAAAAGTAAAGAATTATAATTCTAAACCAGTTCTCTATCTGTTTTACAGAATTTTATATCTATAAATCTTAAAATCCTGGCTTATGAGAACGCTAACAATACTATTCTTTTTCAGTTTTACTATCACTGTTTTTTCACAAAAATTCACATTAATTACAGATACAATTAATCCTGTAGTCTCTGCACCAACTATTGGGGGCACCTATTTTGGTACCGCATGGACAGATATAGACAATGACAACAAACTAGATTTGTTTTATGGAGGTACTATCTTTAGAAACCTTGGAAAAGGAAACTTTGAGGTTGCTCAAGGCGGTGCTGCTATTCCTATCGCTACAGCACTTGTTGGCTGTAGTTGGGCAGACTATGAAAATGATGGGGATTTAGACCTGATTTATTCGCGGTTTTCTGCTCCAGCAACGTTTCAAACCAGAATTTACAAAAATAATAAGGGGCAATTTACAGAGGTCAACACAGTGTTGAACACGATCAATTCGGCCACCTGGAGTACGCAATGGTGTGACTATAATAATGATAGTTATATAGACTTTATCCTCACTTTTGCCAACGGTTTTTTAAACCCTTCCAGTTTTCCAAACAGATTATATAGAGGTAATCCTAATGGCACATTTACAGAAGTTACAGAACCCTATGAGTTTCTTACAGAAAAAGAAGCGTATACCGTATCCAATTGGACAGATTATGATGAAGATGGAGATACCGATCTATTCATTGCCAGTGGCCCTGCATCGGGTCCTGCCGGAATAAAGCAGGACTTTTTATTTAAGAACCTGCAAGTTGAAACCGGAAACGAAGGGTTTGTAAAATTAACCAACGCCGACCTTTCTTTTGCCGAAGATCCTCAAGACGGGCAATGCTACAATGTTATCGATTATGACAACGATGGCGATCTCGATGTGGCTCTTACCAATTACTCGGGAATTGAAAACAAGTTTTATGTAAATAATTCGGGAACCTATGTGAACACAAATACTCCCTTTACCACGACCAACAATCAGAATCTAACCAATGCCTGGGGGGATTTTGATAATGATGGAGATTTGGATGTCATTATTACAGCTTCCAGTGCAACAGGTAGTGGTTACTTTATCAATAACGGAGACGGAACCTTTACAGAAAGCGGTTCTAATTTTATCAATACCGCTACTTCAGGAAATTCTACCGGAGCAACCGTTGGGGATTACGATAATGATGGCGATCTGGACTTTTTTGTGGTAGGTGGCGGTATCAAAGGGCTTTTTAGAAATGATCTGGAAACAAAAAACCGCTTTGTAAATATCAAACTCATAGGAAGGTCCTCAAACAAGGCTGGTCTGGGTGCCAGAATAGAATTAACCACCAGGATCAGAGGTAAATGGGTGACCCAAAAAAGAGAAATCTCGGCTTCAAATACCTTTATGGGGCATAACAGTCTAAGAGCTCATTTTGGACTCGGTAATGCTCGTAGAATTAAAAGATTAACCATCTATTGGCCATCTGGGCGCGTAGATAGATACAGAAACCTGCGAGTAAATAAATTTCTTACGCTCAAAGAAGGCAAAAGAAGACCTATTTGGTTGCCAATCAAAAAGACAAACATCAAAGTAATACTATATCCAAATCCCGTCAAAGATCTGGTAAAAATCAAGATCACTGCCTCAGAAATCAAAAATTCGATTACAGTTAAAATAATAGATGTAAAAGGTCTTATTATTTCTGAAAACACCTTTAATCCTAATCAGGATATTACATTAAACACATCGTCTTTACGTAAAGGCAATTATTTTTTAAATATTACCATAGGTGAAAAGAACATTATTAAAAAGTTGATGATAAAATAAACAGTTCCTTTTTGGTCTGAAAAAGGCAGGTTTCTCTTTTGAAGCTTGCCTTTTCTCTTGGTATGACCTCAAAAATTAGTAGTTTTACCCAGTAATTCGGGATTTGGCCTTTAAAAACCAGCACATTTTCTTCATGAAGCATATAGACTTAATTATTATTGGAGGAGGACCTATAGGAATCGCCTGTGGATTGGAGGCAAAGAAAAACGGTATAAACTATCTTATTATCGAAAAAGGCCCTATCGTTAATTCACTATTTAACTACCCGATAAATATGCAGTTCTTTTCCTCTTCAGAAAAGCTGGAAATAGACAATATCCCATTTATTAGTAAAGAAGCCAAGCCCAAACGTAATGAGGCACTGGAGTATTATCGCAGGATTGTAACTTCTAATGATTTGAATATTAATTTATTTGAAAAAGTTACTTCGGTAAAGAAACAACAAGAAACGTTTACTATTGAGACCGACAAGCAAACCTATATTGCTTCTTTCATCATTGCGGCTACCGGATTCTATGACATTCCAAATACTATAGATGTCCCCGGAGAAGACCTACCCAAAGTATCTCATTATTACAAAGATCCACATTTTTATGCCAAGCAGAAATTAGCTGTAATCGGTGCCAGTAATTCTGCCGTAGATGCAGCACTGGAATGCTATCGAAAAGGCGCCGAGGTAACCATGATCGTTCGCGGCCCCGAAATTGGAAGACGCGTGAAATATTGGGTACGGCCTGATATAGAAAATCGCATCACCGAAGGTAGCATCAAAGCATTTTATAATGCAACGGTCAAAGAAATACTTCAGGATAAAATTAGTATAGAAACCCCAGAAGGTAAATTTGATATCGACAATGATTATGTACTGGCCTTAACCGGATACAAACCCAATTTTGAGTTTTTACAAAAGATAGGGATCCAACTCTCTGACGACCAGAAACTATATCCTCAATACAACAAAGAAACCATGGAAACCAATGTAAAAAACCTGTATTTGGCTGGTGTTATATGTGGTGGGATGGATACGCATATTTGGTTTATAGAAAATTCGCGTATTCATGCAAAAACAATACTACAGTCGATCGTTTCTAAAACAAAATCACTTCAATAATAAAGCCGAACATCTGGTTCGGCTTTAACTATACACTTAAGGTTATTACTGTCTGGTAAATATTTTGCTAATACTATTTAATGTATTGAAAAAAATCACTAGCATCCGAAAGTTACGTTTTTAAACTTAAATTTAAGAATCAAAATATTGAAAAGTCCAGACCCCAAAGGTTTTAAAAACCTTTGGGGTCTTATAATATGGCTTTTTTAGTAAAAAACTTATTTTCTGGAGAAATTCTAATTTACAAACTGTTTATAAGGGTTTACGTAAGTTTTTAGTTAATTTTAATAAACTTTCGGATGCTAGTGGAAAAAAATAAATATTTTATGCACAGAATTTTAGTAAAGTCTTGGTTTTTGAATCTTGCAGCCTGCCTGGATCGGTAGACAGGCGTTAGCGATCTTGTTTCTTTAACCGGACACTACTCCTGACTTCCGCACTGGGACACCCTAATCATTTTCTTTTTTCCATTGCTGAAAAAAGAACTGTATGTCCGCAATCACCCATATAAAGTATTTTCTTCTCCCTTTAGTCCCGATAGCTATCGGGAGGGGTCAAAAAGAAAATACAGAAAATTCCATTATTTACCCTTAACCCTAAAGGGAATAACGGAATTTTCTATAATTTAAAAGATTACTTGAGTGATTGCGGACATACATAAAAAGAAACAAAAAAAGCTAGGCTTAGCAAAGCTTTGGAAGTGATTACGGATCATCCACTAGATTTTTTTAAAACAGTATAGCTTTCAAAACAGCCTCTAAACTAAAATTACAATGAAGTATGAAGCATAAAGATTCGTATGAACACAAAAAAAATCTTTAACGCTACTTCTCCTATCACTTTTACCAAAGTTTTCCAGGCCAAAAAAACACTACTTTGAATTAAGCTAAACGTACTGGGACACCCAACCTCAAAAAACAACCTCAATGTTTATGATACTTTCTAATGCTTTTAAAGCTAATTCCTGAAAAGTACGGAAGTCAGGAAAAAAGGTTAAATCACTTCAATAATAAAGCCGAACATCTGGTTCGGCTTTGATTATATAGTAAACTCATTTAAGGTTATTTATCTTCGGGATAAAATACTCAAAATATACCAGAACAGTAGCATCAATGAAGCAAACAATCCCAGTGCCGCTCCTACATATTGATCTTCAGAATATTTATGAACCATATTCGATGTTTGATATAATATAGAACCCGAAGCAAGCACAACCATTCCTACACTAAACCAAAGCCCCAGATTAAATCCAAACAGTAACCCTGCAACAATAAGTCCTAACGCAATAAAAAAACCAATTGTTAATGCCGATTTCAAAAAAGAAAAGTCTTTTTTGGTCACCAGAACTACTGCCGAAAGCCCGGTAAATAATGCCAAAGTAAGAATCGCTGCCTGATTAAGAATATTACCTCCTCCACTCTCTGCAATCATCATCGCAATCCCAATAAGTGGGATAAAAATAAAAGCCTCTGCAATTACATATAGTAATAATCCCAGATATTGTTGATTGATATTATGATTTCTATGGGCCATTCGATCGGCATAGCTGGTCACTAACATAAAACCGCCCAACATAAGCATCCATCTCCATCCTTGCGTTAATGAAAATGCAAAATTAACGACCACATCTATCTGAAAAAACACCCATTCTACAATAATAAAAAGTAGCACGGCCATCGCAAGATGGGTATATGTTTTTTTATAAAATGCTACTCTTTTTTCATCTGTAAGTGAGCCAACAGGTAAAATTTGCTGAAATTCTTCCATATTACAATACATTTAAAGTTACTCGTTGTTTTAGCATATAAATATAATGAACTCATTTGAACTTTTCATTCTGGGCTGCAAAAACGACATTTTCCCGCTTCCAGACACAAAGCTTAAATAAATTTAATTTTTTATTTGAAACTGGCCCCATCCTAATCCTCAAAATATCTGAAATTTAGCATTTGTGCAACATAAGAATAGATCTCGGGAAATTTTTCCTTTAACTCTTTTGGAGACTCCATAAAGACCTCTACCAGGACAGCGATAAACTCGAATTTATCGGTATATGCATAGTCTCTTAATATTTTGGTTGCTACTATTTTTTCTCTCACTTCGGTAGCTCCCAGATATTTCTCTAATTGTAAAAAGGTATCATAAAAAATCTCAGAACTAATATCGTTATTCTTTATAGCGTTGTAATGAATGGCATGTGTAATCTCATGAATCCCCAAACTTTTTCCTTTATCCTGATGTAGATTTCCTTTTTGAAAGTCTTTCCACGAAAGTGCTAATGCTTTAGATCGCGGATTAAACTCCCCTATGTTTTCGGTCTTATTCAAAATAGAGTAAAATGATGCGGGATATAGAATTATTGTATGAAGATATTCTAGTAGATAATGTCGCATACCAAAGGTAAGCTGAATCACCATCATAGTGATTTGCATACGCATAAAACCATCGATAACCAATCCTTCTCTACTCACAAATTTGGTATCGTCTAAAAACCTCGCAGTTCTATGCTCAAAATATCGCTTTCTTTTTTTATCCAAAGTATTATAAAAATCATTCTCTTCCAGAAATGACTTAAGTGATGAAGGTAATTTTTTAAGTTTTGGGTAATAATGAATAAAATAAGGCTTCTTATTATATTTTACATACACCGATTCGAGATATCGTAATACATAGTATATGCAAATCGAAACAATCCCAACGGTGACAACAACCCCCAATACTGTTTGAAATATCGTATTAGAAGGAACTTCTTCTTGTGTTAATAAGGTAAATATATAAAGATTCAAAAGGGATAATCTAGGTTAAGTCTACTAAAAATAACGTTTTAGAAACAAAAATGGTATTAAAATCGCAATTTAACATTAATAAGTCTTATGCAGATACTCTATTTATGATCATAACTCTTGCTAGTGGCGAGTGCAAAAACTCACAAAAACGCCTGCAAAACTTCTTGAACCCTCACAAAAGCGGTCTTCACCCTTCAAGAAACTTCTTGACGCCTCAGAAAAGCCCGAATATTGGGTGCGATATCATGTTATATGCTCAAAAAGGCTATGTTCACCTTTCAATAAATTTCTTGGACCCTCATAACAGGTTTGATAAGGGTCCAAGAAATTTATTGCCTACAAAACCCAGAAAAAAAAGAGGGTTCGAGAAATTTCTCGAACAGCCATTCTTACAGTAATACGCTCTCAAGAAGTTTCTTGAACCCTCGCGCTACCTTTTGCGAGGGTTCAAGAAAATTGTTGCTGCTTTTTACTGCTTTTGTGAGGGTTCGAGAAGAAAAATTTATGGATTTTACTACTCATCCCCTTCTTCTACCGCTGTGGTTTTGACCGAACCACCTGATAGTTTAGGAAAAATACGTTCTGCAACAGTCCGGCCAAAGGTACTACGGGCCTGTAGATAATTATTCTCGTACTGCCTTCTTAAGTTTGCTTGTGCCATCTCTTCCTCGGCCTCGGCAACTTTTACTGCCTTGATCGCAGTATTCAATATGGTAATAGCATCTTTTGAGTTTGTTACATCGGCAGCTAATGTAGCCGCTTCTGCAAATAGGGGATGATCTTCACCCAGACTTTCAAATCGCAATACCACGTTATCTACCTCATCAGGTTCTTCTTGTACCGGCAGTTTGACCAGATCACCAAATTTTCCACTCGGAAAAACCGTAAGCAACGCACGGTTATCCGGGTGTTCACGATCATACTTCTCACAAGCCCTGAAAGCATTGCGCACTGCATTATCTAGCAGGCTATCTGCATATGATAAATCGTCATTGGCATCCTCTCGCAAAGTTATTTTTGCCAGCCGTTCTTCTTTTTTTGCGATAAGGTTGTTGTAATAGGGTTCGATCACAGTAACCAATGTTTCTCCTCCTTTGATCTTTCTAGCAAATCTCATATGCCTGCGGGTGGCATTAAGATGTTTGTTGGTACTGTCCCGCTCAAATAGCATTTGTGCCATAAATAAAAAATTAAAATTAATAAAATGATTGAGTGCAATCACCAGGGATTGCAATGCGGGGTAGGATACATTAATCGAAGTCACGAATATATACTTTTATCCCATATAAATAGTATTTGCAGTACGCCCCACCAGGGTATAGTAGCTCCTTTTTTAAAAAAATATAGTGTGTATTTTTTAAAATCATTAAACAGAAACTATTGATTAACAGATTTTTATGCCGGATTCCTTTTGAACAGAAGAAGCGATGTTAAAAATTTGTTATTTAATATTTTCCGGGTTTTCTGATGTGGGTTCTTTTATTGAAATCTGTCTTGACTTTTTGTTATTAAATAGTTAACTGTGGTTTTGCCGTAACCCGACACAGCTTTCTTTTACATAACTTTAAGCAAACCTTAACCAAAACCTAAGCCAATGTTAAAAACAACATATTCCTTTTTCCCCTACCCCGACCAAATTCTAAAGTTGAGATCCAGACCCTGGACCCCGGATCCCGAACTTCCGACTTCCGTCACCCCCAGCCCCTAAAGGGGAGTACTATTGCTACATTTTATACGGTGCTTCCGTCTCCGATCCTAATTTTTAACCAAACTTTAACAAAAACACGCTCAGAGTTTCAAAAAATGAAACTAATGTGTTTTAATATTGTACAGAAAAATGAATTGGACCATACACGAAACGGATATGAGAACCTCTTTGGTTTGGTGAAGAAAAAATATGGGAAAGCAATTAATTATTAACTATCAATCAACTCATTCATATGAAAACTAATCTGAAAATTGAAATTATTAAGAAAATTACAATACTACTATTCCTATGGGGTTTTGTATACGTTAACGCTCAACAAGGATCATTCAATCATCCTGACCTGGTTCCTCAACCTAAAACTCCTGAGACTTCATCATTAGAAAAATATATATCAGTACCGGTAAGTTTGCATACGGGTACCCCAAATATTTCCATCCCAATTTATACCATCAATTATGGTGGTATGACAGTCCCAATTACACTTAGCTATGATGCGTCTGGTATTAAGGTTACGGAAATGGCCTCGGAGGTAGGGTTAAAATGGAGCTTGTCTGTAGGGGGAGCCATTACCAGAATTATAAAAGGAGGCCCCGATGAGGGATCAATAAATGGAGCTAGTCAAAGTAGTGTGCCAATTGAAGGCTACTATCAAGATTACGGTATCAGTAAGTTAAAAGGTTATTTTGAATCAATAGGTTTTTCTGAAGAGGTCATAAATCATTGGATCAATGACATATCTAGTGGCACAAAGGATATGGAGCCCGATTTGTTTTCATTCAATGCGCTAGGTCACTCTGGCAGATTTTTCTTTAATCAGAATCGAGAGATTGTAAATTTTACAGGGAATGATTATAAAATGGAACTTTTGGATTACAGTTCAAGAAACTTCAACCATTGGAGGGTTACCACCCCTAATGGTATACAAATGACATTTGGTAACAACACTAATGCTATAGAAGATTCTTACGCTGCGCCGGTGAATGTATTCTTAAATCACTATGAAAAAAGAGCATGGTATATGACTAATGCCTATAATCCAGCAACAAATAAAGAAATCACTTTTGAATTCAATAAAAGGGAGTATAGGGACCTTTCTGTAACAAATAAAACAATGGCGGGATTAATATATGACCCCACGACCTATAGTTGGGGGGCTGGATGTATAGGACAAGTTCCTCTGTCTAATGCTTACTGTGGATTATTTGAGTTAGATTCATCAAACAACAGGGCTATATGGAGTGATCAAATGGTAAGAAGTCCTGAACTTTCAAAAATCAAGGCTGGAGAAATTCAGGTAGAATTTATAAGATCAGATCGAGATGATACGCGTGGACAAGTTACTATGCCAGGGGGGAAAACTAAAATAGATGAAATTATTATTAGTTATAAAGGGGATTGTGTTAAAAGATTCATTTTAAATTATGAATATACTACATCTCCTGATAGTGTTAATATGGATAATTTAATGCCACAACCTAGTCAGGGGACTTTTAATCACATAAAAAAAAGATTATACCTGACTGAAGTTAGAGAAAAAACATGTACTGGAACCCTATCTGATAAAATATATCATCTTGAATATTATAATAAAGGATCACTCCCATCCAGGGTATCTTTTGCACAAGATAAATGGGGCTATTATAATGGTGCCAATAATAACAAAAGTTTATATCCTGCTTTAGGTATTTGTAATAGTTTCAACGGAGTTGCCAATAGAAGTGTTAGCACTACCAATACAAATGCAGGAACACTCAATAAAATAATATTTCCAACTGGAGGGAGTCAAGAATATGTATATGAAAACCATGAACATTCGGGTACAGTATCAGAACCTACTGAGGAAGAACAATGGGTCTCGATAGCATCGAATAATAGTTATTCGCTAGCCAATAATCAAGATTTTGTAGAAGGTTCTTTCACTTATCAATATGGTGAGACTGTACGAACTAAAGTGACACTAATTAAAAATGGCTATGTAAATCCATGTACTCAGGAATCTCCAAATGACTACGGATTTATAAGTGCAAAAGCTTTAATAATTACCGATGCGAATACAGGAGAAATAGTTCTCGATTATGGATATGGTAACGTTCCGCAAAGCATATATGATAGTGAAGGATTTGGTGAAAAGCAGTTCAATATCAATTTAGATCCTGGAGATTATAATTACAAACTCTATACATATAAAAGCAATTATAACGGAGGCAGTTGTTTTGATGTAAAATTTAGGCATGAAGCCCTTCAGCTTGTACAAGTACCTCCAAATGAAGTAGATAATTTAATAGGTGGGTTAAGGTTAAAAGAAATTAAATATAGGGATCAAGACGAGACAATTATAAAAACAGATCGCTATACATACTCGTCCCCTAAACTGATCAATAATCCCAATTTTGTAAGAAAGTTATGTTGGGATGCTGACCCAACTGTAAATGGATTTGTAGATATAATAGATGATAATGGTAATTTTTATTCTACATTAAAACTAGCACTACTCAATCAAGAAGGGAGTTTTGTATTAGCAACTATACAGGATCCATATGCATTAAATTTTTCAGGTTCTCATATCACTTATGGAAATGTTACAGAATATAACAGTGAAGGGTATACAAATTATATATTTGGCCAGCCACTTACATATAAGGAATCTGTTGCTTATTCCCGTATAGATGATTATCCCCCTAAGCCAGTTTATCAAAGTGATTACGCCGGTAAGCTATTAATAAAAAGAGTATTTGATTCTGATGGGAACTTAAAAATCCGAGAGAATTATGAATACAGTGTTACACAAAAAAATGTTGATGTTAAAGGCGGTAGTTTTGCAAGGGTGCCTCAGGGAAACCTGGTTTTAAATCCAGGAGTGTTTTATGACATTAAACAAGAAGTGGTGCAACTGGATAAAAAACAAGTAAAACAGTATTACCATGATAAAGAAATAACAATTGCCACAGATTATGTCTATGAGAGCCCATTCCACTATATGCCTACCAAAATAGTGGTTAGCAATAGTAATAATGACCAAATCATAACCAAAAACCAATATCCTCCGGATTTGTTCTCTACTTCTCATGTATTGAACCTACAACATAGAATTGCTAACCCAATTAAAACAGAAAATTACATTAAGAAAAGTGGTAATACGACAGAAGCATTACAATCAACACAGTTGTCGAAATATAGTGCAACTCCTGCGACATCAAACCTGACGCTTCAGACTTCAATCGAAACTTCAAAAGGAGATGCCAATTTAGAAGAGCGAATATCGTTTGACAAATATGACAGTAGCGGGAATCTGTTACAGTATAAAAAAACTGATGGTACCCAAATAAGCTATATCTGGAGCTACAATAAGGTGTATCCCGTAGCCAAAATAGAAAATGCGGCTTTTTCTGAAGTGGCAACGGCACTGGGAATTTCAGAAAACGATCTTAAGAATTTTAATGAGGCCAACCTTTCACAGCTAGAGGGCTTACGAACCACACTGCCCAACGCCATGGTCACTACCTATACCTATGATCCTTTGGTTGGGGTAACCAGTATGACCGATCCCCGGGGCTATACCACCACCTATCATTATGATGAGTTTAACCGCCTGGAATTTGTGAAAGATGCCGAGGGGAACCTGGTCTCAGAAAACAAATATCACTACAAAGGGCAGTCTAACTAAAAAATTAAAAAAATGATACGACATAGTATATATCATCACATAAAAAACATAGTTGTTCTTTTACTATTCCTTGCCATAACAGATAACATGTATGGCCAGGGGTGTAATATTAATGTTACTGATGTAACTTTTCCAGAAAATGGAGGAGGTGCACAAAGAACCTTGGGATCTAATTGTATCGGAGGTATTTTTGGTATCGGCGGAAAACCCAGTTGGATTACTGCATCAATTTCCGGAAGCATTTTATACATCACAGCTTCTGTAAATTCAGGACCCGAGCGTAGCGGTACCATCGTCATCACCTATAACGGCAATACCAGTGGCGGGGTCTTAGTAAGCCAGGATGCAGCCACTACCCCTGCAGCCCCCACCGTAGAATCGATTACCAACAATTGTGGAAACACGGTGATCACCAGGGGAAATCCTCCTCCCAATGTGACCTGGTACTGGCAAGAGACAAATTCAGGCATTAGCATTGCTAATAGCAGTAAATCGGTGACCAGAACCAGTGGAACCAGATATTATTTAAGAGCTCGGAATAATGAAAATGGGTTATGGAGCAGTATCAGAACGATCAATTATACAATACATATAGTCCCTTCAGCGCCGCCAACTCCTTTGGTTACTGAAAACTGTGGAAGCACAACCCTAAGCTACAATGGTGCTCCTCCCAACAAAGTTACCTGGTATTGGCAGAGTTCTGCTTCGGGTACCAGTACCTCCAACGCCAATGCTTCAATTACCAAGACCAGTGGGAGCACTTACTATTTAAGAGGCCGAGGTGATGCGGGATGCTGGGGTCCCTCGGTATCGGTTACCTATAGTATCAAAGCAGTACCCGGTATACCCGCTGCCCCAACCATAACCAATAATTGCCAAAATACTGTGTTAACCCGGGCTAACCCACCCAGCGGGATTACCTGGTACTGGCAAAGCAGTGCTATCGGGACCAGTACTGCCAATACATCGATCTCGGTAACCCGAACCAGTGGCAGTACCTATTATTTAAGAGCAAGACATAATAACAACCTATGCTGGAGTACCGCAAGAACCATCAACTACAATATAGACCCCGGCCCACTGTGGTATGCCGATACCGATGGCGATGGATTGGGTGATCCCAACACCTCACAATATGCCTGTATACAACCTTCGGGCTATGTAAGTAACAGTAATGATAAATGTCCCGATGAATATGGCGAGCTACAGGGATGTATCTATACTCCCTATAATAATGTCACTCTCTCTGATGAAAATTACATCTTTACGCGTCTGTATCAAAGGGAAATGATATCCTTCAATAACCTCCTATATAACAGAGATGTGATTGAAAGTATCACCTACTATGATGGGTTGGGAAGACCCAAGCAGCAGATCGCTATCAAAGGTACCCCTGCAGAAAAAGACCTGGTCACCCATATCGATTATGATGACTATGGAAGACAGGATAAAGAGTATTTACCCTTTGCATCCAATGGCATTCCCGGGGCATATAAAGTAGTAAATGTAGCCAATGACATTAACAGCTATTATCAAAATACATATCCTGATGATTTTACCGGGGTAGCCCTGGCCAATGTCAATGCCTATAGCCAAAGTATTTTTGAACCTTCTCCGCTAAATAGGGTAAAAGAACAAGGAGCACCAGGTAAGGACTGGAAAGCCAATCCCAATAACAACACCGATCATACCATCAAATTTGATTGGGATACCAATGATACCAGTGAAGTAATATATTTTAGTGTTGATTTTACCGATCCAAACAATACCGAAGCTCCCACTTTGGTCAAAAACCCGAATTACGTAGCTAATCAACTCTATGTCAACATCATCAAAGATGAAAACTGGAAACCCGAAGATGGTGATCTTCGTACCACCAAAGAATACAAAGACAAACTTGGCCGCGTAGTTCTTAAAAGAACCTTTATAGACACTTCTGTCCCAGGCGGAGCACCGGAAGGGGCCGACACCTACTACGTCTACGATGACTTTGGTAACCTTACCTTTGTGATCCCACCCAAAGTGGATACTAGTGACGGAGTATCGAATAGTGAGCTTACCGAACTATGTTATCAATACAAATATGATTTTAGAAACCGCCTGATCGAAAAGAAGATTCCCGGCAAAGATTGGGAGTATATTGTGTATAACAAACTCGATCAACCGGTATTAACCCAACATGCCAACTTAAGAAAAGAAAACTCCGGCCTACCCTATCACCTATGGCAATTTACCAAATACGACGCCTTTGGTAGAGTAGCCTATACCGGATTAACCTCTAATAATAGCAACCTAAATGTGATACGATACAGATATCAAGATGCTGCTATTCAATATGAAACCCGTATAGCAACTCCCAATACCATGGACAATATACAGGTGTACTACAGTAAAGACGCCAGACCTACCGGGGGTATGGATATCTATACGGTGAATTATTATGATGATTATACCTTTTTACAGAGCGAATCAACACCTGAGTTTACCAATCCGCAAACTGTATTGGGACAAACGGTAGTACTTAATACCAAATCGTTGCCTACAGGATCTAAAGTACGGGTTTTGGAAACAGCATATCCCATCGAATGGATTACTACGGTAACCTACTATGACAAAAAGGGAAGAGCTATCTATGTGGCCAGTAACAATGAACACCATAATACTATCGATGTTATAGAAACCCAGTATGATTTTGCAGGTAAAGTACTCAAAACCAAAACTACGCATACCAAAGAAGGTAATGCACCCATTATAACCATAGATACATTTGAATATGATCACGTAAGCAGACTGCTTACCCAAACCCAAAAGATCAATACGCAAAACAAAGAAGTCATTGCAGAAAATAGTTATGATGCTCTTGGGCAACTCACTAGTAAAAAAGTAGGTGGTGGATTGCAGAAGGTGGATTATACATATAATGTAAGAGGGTGGTTAAAAGGGATTAACAATGGCAATACCGCAAACGGAGATCTCTTTGGATTTGCCATAGACTATAATAATGGTGCAAACCCATTATATAATGGTAATATCTCAAAAACTTCCTGGAAAGCAGCCAATGATAACATTGCAAGAAATTATACCTATACCTATGATGCCTTAAATAGAATTACCGCAGGGATTAGTAGTGATAATAACTATAACCTATCCAATGTTACCTATGACAAAATGGGGAATATTTTATCGTTAAACCGTAAGGGACATACCGATAGTGGTGCTACCACCTTTGGTGATATGGATATATTATCCTATACCTATGATGATGGAAACAAGCTGTTAAGCGTTACAGACACAGCTAACAAAACCTACGGTTTTAAAGAAGGTACCAATACCAACGATGATTTTGAGTACGACCTCAATGGGAACTTAACCATCGATCGTAATAAAGGCATCACCGATATTACCTATAACCATTTAAATTTACCAACCAATGTTACCATCTCCAATAGCGAACACAATGGAAATATTACCTATATTTACGATGCCACAGGGGCGAAATTAAAAAAGACTGTCTCAGAGGGAAGTTCTTTAACAGAAACAGAGTATACCGGAAATTTTGTGTATAAAGACGATGTATTGGAGTTTATGCACCATCCCGAAGGATATGTAGAGAAAGAAGTTGATAGCTATATATATGTATACCAATATAAAGATCATCTTGGCAATGTAAGGTTATCATATTCAGATAAGAACAAAAACGGTTCTATAACTCAAGATGAAATCGTAGAAGAGAATAATTACTATCCTTTTGGACTGACTCATAAAGGATACAATAATGTTGTAACATCAACAAATTCAGCACAGAATTATAAGTATAATGGTAAAGAACTTAGTGAAGAACTTGGATTAGATTGGTATGATTATGGTGCTAGAAATTATCAACCTGATTTGGGTAGATGGTTTGGTGTTGATGGTTTAGCTGAAAAATATTTGTCTAATTCGCCATATCATTATGCAAATAATAATCCTGTATTAAATTATGATGTTGATGGGAATTATTTTGTGAATTCCCAATCTCTTTTAACGGCAATGATTTTTCAACAAAATTCTAGACAACAAATAGAAAAGAATAATAAAAGTATCGAGCAGTTACAAGGATTAATTGATGGTGGTGAGCTTTCTAAAAATGCAGTTGCTAATTTAAATGGTTTGATAAGTGGTTTGGAAGGGACTAATTCTGAATTACAGACTTCAATAGATGAAGTGTCAACATTGATGGGTTCAAGTCAGGGTTATAATATCGAGAATGCAGGTGCTTTTTCATCAGATGGACATACAACGTACGACTTTAATACTGGCGTTGTGAATATCAAAGCCCCTTTAGGTAATGATTTTGGGTTGTTAGGACACGAGATACATCACGCTTATCAATTTGACCAAGGAATTACCAGTCTTGCTAGTAGCTCTGGTGTAAGAGTAAGACCTGGCATTGATTTAATAGGAGTGGATTTAGCAGATGAATGGAATGCATATAAAAGACAAGAAGCTATTGAACCTGGTAGTTCACCTTATAACACATATAGCGACCTTGACAATGATTCTAATTCACCTTACGCAAGTCATCCTAGAACACCACAAAGTGTTAGTCAGCATGCTCAAATACAAAAGATATTAAACTCAAATGGAAGCAAGGCAGATAAAGCTAGATGGCTTAATAATTTATCTAAAAGATTCCAACAAGCTTTTAGAATTAATGGAAAAACATATGATGGTAAGAACTAAAAAGAATAGCATACTAATATTATTGATATGCTTCATTCTTACCAGTTGTGCAACTCGTAAGGATGTAACTGTATCGAATAACAATCAAAAGACTGATTTTACAGGAAAATATATCAAGGATGATTCCCCTTATAAAACACCCAATAGTAAGGAAGTTCATATTTTATCTAATGGGGAAGTAATTTATAAATTAGATATGGAGATTTATGGTAATCATGAACTTAAGGGTGTTTGGACTGTAAAAGAAGATACATTGAAACTATCATTTAATTTTCCCCCTAAAAAAACTGTTGGTTTTGTTGGAATCGAGTATGGAGAAGAGAAAAAGAAAGATTCAATAGATTTAACAATAGTAAACGAAAAAGGAGAAGATATAGGCGGTAATACTATTTATATAAACGACAAAGACTATTTTATATCTTCTAAAACTTTAAAGATTAACCCTTCATTTATTAATAAAGTAAAAATTGATTTTTACGGAGAAACTTATGAAAAAGAGGTTAATAAGTATGTTGATACAGATGTAAAAATAATCTTAACACCTAATGAATGGAGGAATGCCATATATGATTTTGTGAAAACTGATTGGCTAATACAAGACAATAGACTTATCCTATTGAAAAAGGGTGATTTAGATGAAAAGTATTTTTTAATAAAACGGTAAATTTAACCCGATCGCTAGGATGTGATAGCGCCCCCCCTGCTGGTCCTAGTGTGTCTGATTGAGTGCTACCGCTAGTTTTCAAAACTAGTGGCGGCAGGAGTAAGCAATAAAGATACGGAACAGTTACAGGCTTAGGCTTGTAGCCCCCACTGTTCCATAGCGTCCTAACAATCGCTACCGCTAGCCTCCTGGCCTGTCTGGCCGACGAGGCAGGCTAGTATTGGTAGGGCATGTGTAAGCTGTAAGAGTTTGTATTCATAATGGTTATGCAGGTAGCTAAGAAATAATAAAACCAGCCACGATCTTGTAATAGGTTGTGATTGTTTTTTGTTAGTATATTTCAAAAAATGAAACTAATTTTCTGTATTTTGGAATGATGAGTAGAAAAAAGTCAAGACGAGTTCTATGTAATCATTCATAGATTACTCTGATTTTTCAATTCGCAATACTCCTGTTTTTGCTTTATTTTTAATAGAAATACTTAGTGTTCCTTTATTGATTTCTTTATGTTCTATGATTTTATCGTTCCAGTATACTTTATAACTGAAATCTGGATTAAGGCAAGCTACAAGTGAAAAATGCTCATTTTTGGTATCAAAGACTTTTAGTTTTGCCTTCAAAGAGGTAAATGTTTCATTAAACTCTTGTTCCTTAACCCAAATATTAAAACCGGTAGTTAAATTTCCTTTTAGATAATAGGTATTAAACCAGGAAAGTACCGGAGTAGATAACCCTCCAAATTGGTGCCATCCTGCACCTCTTCCGGTTTCGATGATAAAATGTTCATGGCAGTTATATGAATTCTCAACCTCCTTTTTCCAAACATCCAGACCTGTTTTTGCAATTTTATAAGCAAAGTCTGCTTCTCCTATATCCAGCATCGTCTTCCAAAAGAACCATTGGTGTGACATCCATACCGTTCCGTTCCAATATCCTTCATTAGAATAATAGGGTGCAGATTGATCTACTGCAGATAATCCGATATCCGACCATATTTTTCCTTTTGTTTTTAGATGCTTCAATAATACAGCTTTCTGATCATCTTTACAGATTCCTGATACCAAAGGATATGCTCCTCCCAATCCCATATTGAAATTTACTTTGTCATCAAATTTTAGGATCCCTGTTGGATTTTGATCTTCGTCATGAACTACATAACCAAAATATCCCGATGCATCATCCCATGAATATGTTTGAAGTGCTTCGCTCATCGTTTGAATATCTTTGGTGAATGCTCTAAAGTCTTCATTCAGGTTCAAATGTGAAGCTGCCATTTGTAGTATTTTTGCGATCCGTATACAATGGGATGTGCTTACCACAGGAGCTACATACTTTTCTTTTTTTTGATCATGTACATACTTTTGAGGCGGATAATCATCCCATCCGCCAGCATTATAGAAGTAATCCCAGGTTTTGATCAGGTTAGAATTCATTCTTGTGGTAGCACTTGGATTGGTTCCTGAAAGAAACTCATAATACCGTTTTAATTTGCTATAATATGCTTTTAAAAGTTCTTCTGACTGGGTTTTATTCCATAATTCCAGAAACAGATAATGCTGAACAGGCACTGGCGTGCCATGATGTATAAAGGCAGATTGCTCATCTTCTTCATTAAGATACGCATGTAAGCTTTCAATTCCCCGTTTGATATCCTGTTGCATCATTCCCAAGCCAATAAATCCAGAATCCCAGGTATACAAACTATCCCAAAAACGCCCTGGAGTATGATGCCGTATATACTGCCGCTGGGTATATACCGGATACACAACATTGCAAAATGTGGTAGCTGCCATTCGTTTCTGACTGAACAAATAACGCTCACCGGCCGGTACCAAAGGGTATTCGAATACATTGGATCGGGCTTTTTGATGAATAGACAGCGCATCCTTCTCTGATATCTTTGATGCTAAACGAGATATTACTTCCTCTTTGCTTCCTGTGCATACCATACCATTGATAATTTTGGAAGAATTGGGTTCCATATGTATGGGCCTGAGAAATATATTGGTAAAATGACCATCGGTACCATCGCTAAATAGGCTTTGCACATGATCATTGACTAATCTTTTAAAATTATAATTCAAATCTTCGTACTTCCATTCTCTTACTTCATAATCCGGGTAGTCCCATGTAATCCCGTAATAATTATCAATATTCTTATATTTCAGAATCACAGAATTGGGTATTGGACCTTCAATAATTTCTGGAGTATATTCCCATTGTATGGGCTTAATTTCGATCGTATCAATAGCATTCTGGTCTATAATAGTAAAACCATCTATTACTAGTGGGGATTTTCCTTTTGAAACGATCTTAAGCAGATGTTTTCCGCTTTTTATAGCACCCAAAGCTATTTTCTCTACTTTAAAACCTCCATTTCCTGTTAAATCAATACGTTTATTGGCTAAACCACTTAACTCAAGATTGGTTTTTTTAGTTTCTTCGATTTTATATCGAAGCCAAAGAACCGCTTCTTTACTATTCTTTGTGATTTCGATTTCATATACCACCAAATCTCCGGGGGTTTTTCCAAAATCATCACCAATTCCAGAGCCATTTACTAAACCGTGATCTCTAATCTCCCCCCGTAACTTACCGTCATATACTAATTGATCTATATGCGAGGGTTTGGTATATTTTATTTCTGTGTAATCAACAGCATCATTCCATATGGCATCTTTGGGTAATTTGATAGTACTATATTCGATAGGAGTATAAGGGTCATACTCTTTTATGGATGGAAAATGAATGGATCCCATCATATGTAAAACGATACTTTGAGTACTTTTTGTTTTATTAACACATGCTATTCGTACCTGTCTGGAGTTGCGATCTATTTTTGAATATGAAATATCGGTATACACCTGATCTTTCCATTCTAATTCGTGCCTGAAAGAAAAATATTCGAGATTTGGCGAGGATTCCCATGGATGGAAACCAGACTCATAAAATACATGAGGTACATCGACTTTTCTACGATAAAATCCGGGAAAAACACTTAGATCAAAACGAATTCCGGTATTGATATCCGGAATATGAGACAGCCCGATGTATTTTTTTGTATATGGCCCCCAATCTGGCAGGGTAAGATCATGAGAATAGCGTAATGAATCGTAATAATCGGTATCAAATATGGATTGTGAACGAATACTATTAGGCAACAAAATAAAAATTATGACGACAATTAGATATTGAATTGTGTTTTTCACGGGTTTAAAATTTAAGATTCCTCCTTATAAAATAGAAAAGAAGCATTTTTCAGGCAATTGAAAAAAATTTAAATCATTTCTATCTAAAAGTAAGTATTAATTTACTAATCAATCGAAAATAAACCATAACTAAAAGACTGCAGGCAGCCAATTTTTAATGTATACGGGTTTTTCTGATCCAGATCCATACTCAAATCACTCAAAACCCGATTGAAAGTCATGTTTGGTTTTAGGCCGGGAAGAGGTAATGTATATAGATTTTGTTCTGAAAGCTCTCGATACCAGAGTATATATTTGAGCGTATTATTTTGAAATGCCTCAGAACCCGTGTTTGAAAGGCCGTTGGGTTCTTTTCCGATCGGCAAAATGATACAGGAATGCAATGCATTTGAAATCTTTTTATAAGTTGCCAATTGCTTTTGCAGAGCATCAATTTCTTTAAGGTTGCTTACCTCCATCCAGGCCAACGGCTGGGCTGCCAGGGTGATTGCACTGGTATATGTAATTGGTATCCTGGCAGGCGCCAAAGGATCATCTTTGGGATATTTGTTTGCGTTGCGTGTATTGTTCAAAAACTCGATCACCAACCCTTCTCTACTTACAAAACGGGTTTCTTTAAGAAATCGGGCCGCTCTATGTTCAAAATACCGCTTTCTTTTTCTATCCAGTGCTTTATAAAACTCATTATCCTCCAGAAATACGGTAACTTTTTGAGTTTAACGTAAAAATGAACAAAATAAGGTTTCTTATGATATTTTACATACACCGATTCGAGATATCGCAAAATGTAGTAAATACAGATTGCAACGATCCCAACGGTAATTAGAACCCCTATTACGGTTCGAAAGATAGAATTTGGTGGGGTTTCTTCAACCAATACTAATGTAACTATACAACAATTCAAAAGGGCTATCGTAGGTTAAGACTTTTAAAAATAACGTTTTAGAACCAAAAATGGTATTAAAAAGGTATTTTAACATGAATTGATAGTTTATTAACAGTAATCATATTAACTTCTATAACCAAAAAAATACAGAAGGTGACCCCTCTGTATTTTTGAGTTGTAAACTTGATAGGATAATTCCGTTTTTATCAATAATACAAATTAAATGATCTTAAACATTTTCTAGAAGATCATAATTTTGTTTCTTTCAATCTGATTATTGGTTTCAAACACACAAATATAAATGCCCGGCTTTAATTCGGAAACATCTATTTCCTTTGTGTGCACACCTTTAGTTTGATCTAAATCTTGAATAAGATCCTTTACTACTACTGTCCCAGAAAAATCTGTCAATGTTATTCTAACTTTTGAACTCACTTGCAAATTATAACTAATCGTAAACTTTTCGTTTGTTGGATTGGGATATATACTTTTTATGTGTATTTTTTTTTCTGATTCAACTGGGTTATTTACTAATTCATCATTGAATAATGATGCCCTACTGCTAAAATTATTTCGCTCAGTTGTATTATATAACGCGCTCTGACAAAAACTAGTAATTTCATTTCCATTGAGTGGTCTACTAGAAGAATTACACCCATTGGGTAATGCAATTTTGAAAGAACTTTTTCTAATTGTTGTACCTGGCTCCACATCAATACTCTCTCCTGCACTGATTTGTGCATCTTCTACATTATACGAAGTATCAATAAGAACTTTTTCCCAGGCTCCTAAGGTTCCATTTACAGTATAGTTAAGTGTTAATTCATTCTCAAATCCAGTTAGTGTACCATCCATGTAATCAATTGGTAGTTGAGAATAATCTGCACCAACTATTTTGACAGGATATTTTGTAACAAGTAATACATTGTCATCATCAGGGCTAGCATTTTCTTTCTCTAAATTCATAACAAATTTAATGTACGCCTTCACTTCTTTATGTCCCCTAGTGGTTCCTCTTATGGCTAATTGCCCCAAACAACCAAGTGGAACATATCTGGTTCTAACACTTTTTTCACTGACTTTTATTAATTTGTCAGGCTCCCAAAAAATTGAATGTGGCCAATCAAATTCGACCTCAATACAGGCTAGTATCTCACCATTAGTTCTTAAATCTGATGCTGGATTTATTACATACTGTATTATTTCATCTTCCGCTAATCGATAATTGAATCTTGTCCAAGTCATATCAGGTTCTCCACCAGGGTCGCCTATAGTAGTACCTCTAGAAACTCTCTCATACATATTAGGAGTTTTAATAAGATTAAACACTCCTAAAACTTCGTTGTAATAAGGATATTGAGATTCATCTAAACATTTAACATTTTTGGAACCCGGTGTATTAAAATTAATTTCAGAAAAAGGATATGTTGCAATCAAACTCCCATCAAGAGTTACATCGGCTTGAATTGCCATTGGCATAACCTTAACGGTTTGAGGCCCGGATTTACCTCCTCCTGTAAAAAAATTGACTAAATCTAAACCAGCAGCAATAAAAGGAACTGCTTTGAGCCCTCCTTTTAAAATTTTACTTCCGTTAAATAATGTTCCAAGTGTACCAAGACCTCTTACAGTATTCGCAGCGTCAATTTTACCTTCAGATTCTAGTGATTCTGGAGTGTCTTCTGGTTTTACATCAATAACTTCTAATTGTTGCTTCACAAATTTGTTTACACTAGAATATGATTTTGCCGCTTTTTTACCACTTTTAAGAAGTCCATCAAACGAAAAACCATTTTCTTTTACTTTAGTTTCTCCATCTTCAATAGTAGTAATAGTACCTTCAATAGCGCCAGACAAAGTAATGACCGATTCATCAATTAAAAAAACCTGAATCAACATCCCGGAACGGTAAAAACAAGAACATGGGTCATATGCCATCTTAAAATCTGCATACATCCATTTTATACCATCATTATTGTATTGTGCTATTGCGGTCTGAGTAGGAATAGATAATTCTTCATCTAATATAAATCTATCTAGTGCAAACTCTTCAGAACTATTGCTTAATACAGAAGATAGTGTTTCAGACACATTTCCATCAAAAGTGACTCTAATTCTGGCTCCATTAAACCCCTGAACTTCATCACCGGCAAGCATAACACGTAAAACACCCGTATACTTATTATATAACACTATAGAAACAAATCCTACAGCAGTCGGACTTGGATTACCATCATCTTCGTAGCCATTTGTGTATTTAATAAGTTCCCAGCCGTCTTTTGGCAATCTATCTTTATTGTCTAAAAAAACTGACACTGCAGAGTTATTATCCTGATAAAAAGGCGATATGATCTGTTGATCATTGGTCAAACTCGAATTTATAGGAAATGTTGTCGCTGTCCAATCGAAGAAAGTGTTTGTTTTCTCAGGTCTTTCAGTATTTATTGGTGCTTCAGGATTCGTAGTAATTCCTTTGGATTTGCTGGGGTCACAACCACTACACTGGGCAACCGCAACTTGCGAGGAAACAAAGGTTCCAATAACTATAATTAATTTTATTAGTATTGATTTCATTTGATTTAGGTTTTAAAAGAAAATTAATATTAAGAAACTATTCTACGTCGCTATTTTGAGTATATATCTACCGTTTAGCAAAATACTGGTTATGGACTTTTAGCGCTTCAAAAGATTTTTGTAACTGATCACTTTCTTCGTGTAATTGAATTATATACAAGGTTAACTCTTCAATTTTTTCGAGTAGCGCTATTTGAAGTTCCTCAATGTTTACCTTTTGAGATGTTTCAATTTCTTTGGCAGGTTTAACACCAGGAAGATGTTTGTTTTTTGTGATAAACTTTTCTAATTCTGACAATGAAAGTAAAGAATAATCTGGCTCAAATACGTAGTCCGGCCATGGTTTAACAAGTTTTATTCCTAATCGTTCTGCTTGTATTTTTCCAGAAACACTTAACAGCACACCATTTTTATTATAATCTGTCCATCCTATAGCAACATTCCCATTACTATGAATTTTCATGATATCTCTTCGATTCATTGTAAAAACAATATTGTCATTTTCTGGAAAACCGAAATAATTGGTTAGATATTTTTCATCGGTGAAAAAGCGCCCTTTTAAAATCACATCATTTGAAGCCACACTACTAATCAAATCATCTGAGGATATTACTTTTCTATTATTAACAACTAATTCCTGTTGAATTGACAAATCTGGGGTAGAAATTTCAGGATCTACTTTCATACCGCGATACTCTACTTCATTGCTATTCTCTATAGAAGCAATAAGTTCACGGTTACTCTTTTGTGTATTATCAATCTGAAAAATGTAGCGTGTAAGTTCTTCAACTTTTTTAAGTAAAACGCCGCTCAATTCTGATACATTTATCTCAGCTTTTTCTTGCATTGTATGCGCTGGAAGTAAATCAGGTAAGTGTTTATTAGCAGAGATGAATTTTTTCAGATCGTTCAAAGGCAATAGTTTGTAATTTTTCTTAAACACATAGTCTGGCCATTGACTTTGCAATTTCGTTCTAGCCTCTTCGGCATAGGTTACTCCTCCTACACTTAGAACTCCCCCAAGCCCTCTCTTTTCTCCGATCACAACACTGTTTCCTCCAACGCGCATTCTCTCCTTACCCGATGTTTTTAAGCTTATAATAGAAGGTTCAGAAAAACTGATGCTAGTATCGGTATCATCAATATTTTGAAAAGAATCAGCATATATCTCGGTATAATCAATAACATCTGCTTCAACCAAATAACCATATATTTCGATTTCATCAATGTCTAGGCGATCTTCATTATAATACAGTCTTATTTGTAAACTCTTGGTATTCCTCCTTATATATTCTGTTTTAATTTTATTAGATCCGTACCCTCTAACATCCCAGTCATCACCATCAATCCAAAATTCAATTTCTCCATCATTAAAACGTGCTGTAAAATGTGATACGTAGTAGGTTCCCGGGAATTGCACATTGAGTATCATTGATGTAGAATTGGGTAGAAAAGTACAACCAGGAGCTTCAATAGAACCGTCGAATAAACAGGTTATATCACCTTCGTAATCAAGTGCATAAATTGAAGCATCATTGGTAATGGATCTAACGGTTTGTGCTCTTCCATTGTTATGTATAAAACATAAGAAAAAGCCTATACTTAGTAATTGATAAATTGATTTCATATTTAATTAGGTTTAAGAATAGTTAGTTTGCAGGAAAAAGTTTAAGTAATCTTTATATATCCAATAAATCGGTATAAATTGTACGAGTACATTATACGGATACATAATTTATTCTTCCATTTTTTGAACTCTTTTAGTCTTTTGAAGCGCTTCGAGTTTAGTTGCCTGATTTTTTCTTTCATTTTCTAAATCAAGTACGTAGAGTGTTAATTCTTCCACTTTTTTAAGAAGCATTGTATTTAGCTTACCTACTTCAAAATATCCTGCAGCAGCAGCGATTTCATTTTCAGAAGGAATATCTGGCAGGTGTTTGTTTTGAGCTATAAAATTCTTCAAATCAGAAAGTGACAGCAAATTATAATCAGGCTCAAATACATAGTCCGGCCATAAATTATCAGGTTGAACTTCTAATTGTTCAGTATACATTTTTCCAGCAACATTAAGTATTCCACCTCCATTATCAGAAGCGGTTCCTATATTAACTGACCCCTTTGCAGAGGAAATCATCATACCATCTTTGTTATTAGTTCTAAAACGTAATTTTTCACTTGTTGCATAGCTTATTTCAGATCCAAGGTATTTTCTCGAACGTAATTTACCTGCTGCTAAATCAGGCTGTCCATACCCGTAAACTTCTATTTCTTTAACATTTAGTTGGTCACTATTGTCTTGCATAATAAGCTCAAGAGTTTTAGCATCATACCTGATATCCATTCTAACTGTAAAATCCCCGGGTCCTCCACCAGTTTCCCAGCCATCACTAGCATAATTGTCTGCTATAACGCTAACTTCAAAATCTACAAATCTAAATATAATATGAGAAATATAGTAACTAGATGGAAATGTCATTTTTAGCCTGATATTTGAACTATGAATTAGCGAGCATCCGGGTTGTGAAATGCTTCCGTCAAATAAACAATCAAAAGAACCAGTATAATTGGTAGAGGTCAATGTGGCTTCAGGATCAATTCGTTTTATTGTTTGTGACAATCCTTGGTAAGATACATGGATGAAGATAAAAATAAAGACATAAAAACAGAAAAAGTGTTTCATTTTAGTAAGGTTTTAAGAGTGAGTAAACATATTGGTTGTCTTATAAATTTAAAATTAACTTCTATTCTTTCACATAGTCTTAATAAATATTTAACTAATTTAACAAGTTGATTATTGGTACTATTAATAGTTAACAGAAATACTATTAATAAAACATTATTAATGTAGATTAAAATGACAGAAAGTCTAGCAACCTTCTCCTCAAAGCCTCCTAACGTCATAGAACACTCGAAAACGAAATGTTAAACCCGAATTCTAAGACATTGCTTCACCGTAACATAAAGTTTCTAACCTTGTTGTGCAGCAACAAAGCCTAAATTGCATAGTGGTGAATTTATTATCCCATCACCAACCCTTCGCTTTGAATTCCTGCTTACACAGTGACAACGAACAAAAAAAGATTATTCTATCAAAAACACCCCATAGCTAAATCGCTTAGGTGAATTAATTTTGATGTGGTTTAAGTCATTATCCTCTTGAAGTATAATCATCATATCCCCAAAAACACGGTTAAAGACAGTATTCGACTTTAGACATGGCAAGTTCAGCTTGTAGGTATCTTGTTCTGAAAATTCCCGATACCAAAGAATGTGCTTAGGAACCCCATTTTGAAATGCAATAAAGCCCGTATGTGAAAATCCATTAGGTTTTTCTCCTAATGGCAGCACGACAGAGGTATGCAAGGCAATTGAAATCTTTTTATAGGATTCCAGTTGTTTTTGAAGTTCTTCAATATTGGTAAGATTGCTTACTTCCATCCAGGCCAGAGGTTGACCTACCAAAGTGATGGCACTAGTATAGGTAAGCGGAATACCGCCCGGTGCCAAAACATCATCTTTAGGATATTTTTTTGGATTACGTGTATTGTTCAAAAACTCGATCTGCAATCGTTCTGTAGGCACATACGCAGACAACTGCCACAAATTGCGAAGGGTTCTATGCGGATAATAATTCCCCCAATCGGTATACCGGTTTTCAAGAAATATATTGCCAAATTCGTTGAAATAGTGATATCCAACCCGATGCCCTGCGGTAACATCCATATTAAAAGTTACCTCCCCCAGGGTTGTAGTCATCACCTTGGTAAACAGTTTACGTAAATTAATTTCGGATTGCTTATTGGCAAAAGACATTCCGTCGATTTTAAAAACTTTGATACCGTGTGTTTTGTAATAATCTATCAATATATCGGCATCGCGCTCCCAAAGGTCATAGCTATTTGCTTTACTCGGATTGAACCACAAACATATTTCTACATTTTTCTTTTTTGCTGTTTTGATGATGGTTTCAAAACCATTAGGAAAACGTTCTGGATGCGGTTGCCAATCTTTGGTGCTCCAATCATCCCATTTTTTACCGGCTTTTGAGGCTGAATTTCGTGATAATCCTGTTTGCCAACCATCATCTAGCTGTAGATGACTAATCCCTATTTTTGAAGCCTGCTCTATTTCCTTCAAAATAAAAGCTTCGTTCATTCTACTGTCTTTACTTCGATCTCCCCAGGTATTGGCAAGAATCATTCCATCACGTGCAGGAATATATTTTCTGAGCTGCTTCTGGTACTCCAACAATGCTTTCTGTAATGCTCTTTTATCCGATCTGGATAATCCGATAGCGTATCCATATCCTTGTACCCATTCATTATTCAGATCCTGAGGAGAAATACCTACTCCATGTACTGTAATATTTTTATGATCAATCTGAAAATCGTAACCGGAATAATACTGCTGGCTATAATCAATCGGAGCCTCTTTGATCAGAAAAAAACCAATATCTTTTTGCGGATGCGTTGCCAACAGCACATTGCCCTGGTGGTTTTCTTTTTTCCGATACGGAAGGGTCTCTTTTTCGAAAACCAGGTTGTCATGATGGTCGGTAGCTTCTTTGAAAGAAACGATAGTAGTTTTCCAATGGTTGCCATCGAAAGGAACACTTGCTATCCTTTCTGAGTCTGTTTCATCATTTTTGTTGTCTTTTTCGATCATTTGAAGTGCTGTCTCATCATTAGCGATCCATGTTGAAGCTTTGGCTTTCCCTTTCAGGAAATAGGTATGAGAAATAGCAGCAGCTTCAGTATATATTTTGATGCGGTGTTTTACTTCAAGGTCTGCTAATCTGAAGTAAATTGAAATCTCCTTGTGTATATGTTCATTCGGGAATGTACGTTTCTCGGTAATTTCTATTTTGGCATCGGTTGCTACACGTGCTTCTCCCGGAAGTATTACATTGGGTGTTTGATTTGTAAGAAAGTTAAGTTCCCGATTATTTTTTTTGTTTTTGGCACTTTTCAGAACAATATTGCCCTGGTTCCAATAATAGGTGAAACATACCTGTTTATTTTCCAGATATAGGGTATCTTTTTCAAGATATGCCTTTACCTCAACCAATGCGTTCTGCCCGTTAACACTAAAAAAACCGGTAAAAAGGAGCAGAAAGCTAATAATACAATACTTTTTTAACCACATAAAGGAATGCTTAATCAGATAAAGGTAATTCTTTTAATGTATTGGCCGCTTTTTTTTGCTTTACGAGGTCAAAATGATCAAATAACCGATTATCAAGAGTATACGCCTTAAAGTTTAATGTATTTTTATCGACCGTAATCACTTGATACAATTGAATATTCTCTCCTTTTTTATCCATCCAGGGATGATTGCTTAGGGAATACATTTTTCTTCCACTCACAGAAACGACATAGGTGGTACCCGAATCTTCATTCCATGTTCCTAATCCTGAGTTTACCTTATTTCCGCGGCCATACACATGATCGTGGCCCTGCAATACCAGATCTACCCTATATTGATCAAATAGAGGTTTCCAATGTTGCAAAATAGCATCATTTGCCCTACCCCTGGCAGCCGAGATCACCGGGTGATGAAAGAAAACAATGACCCACTGCTTTGTATTGGTTTTTAATATGTTTTCTAACCATGTTTTTTGATCTTCAATACCTTTATTAGAATCCAGGCAGATGATTCTGCAATTGAGGTAGTCTACAAAATAGGTGCGATCTTCAAAACCTTTGGGCCCGTTATCGGGAAAGTTAAATTGTGGATCCCACAGGTTGGTAATGCCGGTTTTATGCCCGGTGCTATCTTTTACATATTCATGATTTCCCAATGTTGCGATTGTTGGGATCATTTTGGGAATAAAACCACTAGCTTCAAACCATTCTCCCCATTCATAATTATTTTGAGAGTGATTGATCATATCTCCTGCATGTAATGCAAATCTGGCATTGGGTGCTTTTTTGAAGGCCTCTCGGATGGCTCTGGACCATAACGGAAAAATATCATTCTGGGCATCGCCCATATACAAAAACTGAAAAGGTTTGGTAAATTGTTCTTCTGATGTTTTAAATTGTATCCACTCACTCCAATAGGTGCCATTACCTACGCGATAGGCATAAAAAGTGTTGGGAGTAAGGTTTTCAAATTTCACTTTGTGATAACTAACTTGTTCATTTTCCAAAGAAGTTACTTTTGTTGTTGTTGCAACTTTTTTTAATGCTTTTTTATAAAAATCAAACTGCGGTTCTACTTTGGCTATTTGTGCGATTCCCTGGCTCACGGTGCTATCGGTTCTCCAGGTGATCATGATTTCTCTGGAAGGATCTTTGGTAAGTGTTAATACTATCCTATCGGGTCTTGGTGATGCTTTATAATCAATATGCTGTGTGATAGGTGGCAGGTTCTTTTCCAGCATTTGGGCATACCCATAATAAGGTGGTGCAATACACAAAACACTACAAAATAAGATCACAAAAGAAAGGCGCATCGTTTTTAATTTACGGTTTATAAGGTTATGATCTCCTACAATGAATGTAAAAAAGGGGTGTATCTAAATAAACACCCCTTTTTACATATTGAGAACAAAAACCAATCTACTAGTTTTTATCGTATAGTTCCATCAGGATTTTTTACCCATCCCACGGTCCAGTCTCCAGCTTCATTTTCTACAGCTCCTACAAAGGTTACCGAGGTAAAGAAATCATCAACAGTACTCGGATCATGATTGTCTTTGGCGGTCACTGTAGCATCGGGGATAAAATCGTTCACTCCAATTCCTGCAATAGTTTCTAATGTTGGAGTATAGAGCGGTAGGCTTCCCTGATCAGCTGCACTCATACCGGCATCAGTAAGACCTGTTACATTGTTAGAGAATGGGTTTTGGAAAGCGTCACTTCCATCCAGATATCCAAAAAACGGATCTAAATGTAAAGGAACAGGATCAGTTTCTGCTACTTTTCTAAGATCGGTAGATGCTTTTGTAACATCGAAGATATAAGAATATGCAAGGACTGTAAGGCTGGTTGCCAGGTCTTCATCTGCTATTCTAACTTTGTTGTCAATTTGCACTCCATTTTCAAAGCCTGCTACTATAGAATTATAGACTTTTCCTGTGGTATTGGGTGTGTTAACACGAAAGCCATTAACCTCTGCAATATCTTTTCCTGGGCCAATTACTGTAAAATTTGAAACAATCGTTGTAGATTTATCTCTAATTCTTAGTTGGAAAGGGTTATCATCGAGATTAACTCTCTCGGACATTACTGCGATGCCAAATTGGAGTTTCCCTGCATAGGTACCACTAAGTCTAAAACCATGTTCGGCACTATTGGTTGACACTAAATACTTAGCATTTACACTTCCGTTGTTGAATTCTAGACCTCCTTTATCGCCTCCGGCTTTGTACGATTGTAAATACTCTAAAGTATTATTGGCATCTTCTACTTTAACTACTCTAAATCCAGTAAAAGCATATTCTGCTCGTACGTATCGCAAAGTGGCATCAGTAACAGTGTTTAATTCAAAATCTTTCCAATCGCTTGGTGCCGCGTTTCCAGTAAGTACTCCAGAAGATGTTATTACTACGGGATCTGTTGCCGTTCCTTGTATTGAGATACTTGAGCCTGCTTCAGCTTTAAGTCCCGTTAAAGGATCAATTGCAAGATCTTCTTGTTTTTTCATATATACAGTTACACCTTCTTCAATTGTTAAGGAACTACCACTCTGAAATATTAATCTATTTGTAATAAGATAATCTCTGTTTTTGGCTAAAGTAATTGAGGTTCCATCTACTATTAAACCATCATCAGGAGCATCAACACTAAACAACGATTCTCCACCAACATCAACAGTATCATAGATTGTTGCACCTACTGTAAATGCAACTCTATCTGAATCCCTATCCAGGTCATCTGCCAAAGCAAATTCATATTCAAATTCCTGCCCTTCGGTAGCATCTGCGGGAACCGTTCGGGTATTATAGGTAAATGATGTTGCATCATCTGCATCCAGAGTGATTGTTTCTAATACACCATTATTAAAATACACTACCAATTCTTTATTCCCCGCAGGGGCATTTAAAGTTAGGTCTACGCTAAAAGTTTCTCCGGCCTTAGCTATGGCTGATGTTTCCCCGCTTATTGCTATAGTAGGAGCAGCCGGATCACCACCACCATTGTCTCCACCATCATCATTGCTACTACAAGCAAAAACAAAGGCTAGCATCAAGATGCCTAAAAAAATTGGTTTTTGGGTTAAAAGTTTATTGTACATTTTCATAATCATTTGGGTTTTTGAATTTAATTTGTTCATATTTTTAATTATCTAAAGGATCCGTCGAGGTTTTTAAACCAACTGTCTCCTTCTGTGGTCCAATCATTGGCGGCACTTTCTACGGCACCGATATAAGGTGCACTGGTAAAGAAACTTCCTAAGCTTGATGGATCAAAGTCTTCGGCCGGATCGGGATTTCCTGTGGTGGTTTCAGAACCAACAAAGCTGGTGAGTGAAATTCCTGTAACCAGATCTTCCGTTATGTTATAACTATCATTGGCTGCAAAAGTTTCGGCATCGTTAACATAGTTTTGCTGATTATTAAAGAGCCGTATGTTTTCCAGCCTCATGTTTACTCCAAATTCATTTACATCGAGGTCTTGAATATTGATGGCATCATCGGGAAATTCGGTGAAAATAGCATTAAAGAAACGGCCAATAGCACCATCCTGAACGCGAATACCTCTGCGGTTATCATCACTGTCAATTGGGGTCATTCCATTCCCAATACTTGTTACATTACTAATGGTAAATGTAGTTCGTGGTTCTTTTAAAGCAGTAGTTCCATCGTTTCGCATTTCAATAGCCCGGGCACCGCCCCAAAATGATCCCTGAACGGTTCTTACATCGGTTTGAAAAACCAGGAACTGCGCCTCACCTTGCCAGCCTTCGCTTCCCCATAGACCATATCCACCGTGCCCGATAGCACTTAGATACTTAACACTTATGCGTCCTCCTTTAATCCTGAAGGCTACATTACGGTTTCTGAATACCTGGATGTGATCAATCTGAGTTTCAGATCCTAAACCAAAAAACTTAAAGGCGTGTGCATCATTTAAGTTAGATGTATTATTTTTACCCGCATATTCACTTCTGATATAGCGCAACACCCCAGAGTTATCATTGGGCACATTGCCACCATATCGGAATCCGGTGTCTGAATCGGAAGTAATACCTGTATCGGGAGCACCAGCGTTGGTAGGAGCGTTCCCATAAATGAATACCCCTCCCCAATCATTAATTTCGGGAGTATCTCCTGTTAATAGTTTGTCACTTGTGAATACAATAGGATTATCGGCAGTACCTTCGGCCATAATTTTGGACCCCTGGGTAATCACCAACCTGGATACTTCTCCTTGGTCATCAAAAGTTTTGAAATAAACCTGGGTGCCTGCTTCTATGGTTAAAGTGCTATTATTCTCAATAGAGAAAATATTGTCTACAAGATATATCTTGGCTGCTTCCATAGTATAATCCTCATTCAGCTTACCTTTTACCTGGGTTACTTCTGTTCCGTTAATATTTTCTATCGTTTCAATAAACGTAATATCTACCAGCAGTGAAAGCTGATCTGTTGCCTGTCTGCCTTCTGCGTCTGTAAGAACAAAACTGAATTCGGATGCTGTTCCGGCTTCAGTATCTTCTGGTATGGTATACTCAAAAGTGTATATAGTAGTATTTGCATTGCTAACATCAACAGATTCTATAAGTTCTCCATCCTGAAACACATTGAGTGTTTGCAGGCCACTAGCCGATTGCAGTGTAAATTCCTGAATGATTGTATTGCCTGGTTCCTGGACTATTATATCCGGTATTTCTGCTAATATAGAAGGCGCCGGAAATTCAAAATCCTTTTCGGTGTCCTCACATGAAAAAAAGATCAGTGCAATACTAAATGTTATATATTTTAAAATTTTCATATTGTAGATTTTGGTGTTCAATAATTAAAGGGTATAGCTCACTCCTGCACGGGTAGACCAACCAAAGAATGCTCTACGCGTAAGGCGGTTTTTATCTCCCTCATATCGTATAGTAGGTTCGTTGCTGAGATTAACCCCTTCAATATAAAATCGTAAATGCTTGCCAATCTTTATAGAAGCATTGGCATCTATTTGCAAACGATCATCCTGAAAACGGTCCTGTTGCTCACTACTTCCCAAAGAAGTTGAGAAACTACCATTATAGTTGGCAGATACTCTTGCTGAAAACACTTTATAATCGAAGGACAGTGCGGTATTAAAGGTATGGTCTGCTTGTCCCGGTAATTTGATCCCTTCGCGATCATTGGTAAAGGCATCAGAATAGGTATAGGTATAATTTCCTTCAAAATTAAAATTCCTAAGAAAACCCGGTAAAAATCCTAAGGTACGGAAAAAATTAAACTCTAATCCGGCCACGGTTGCCGTTTCTCCATTTTGCTGTTGTCTGAAATCGTAACCTGCTGTTCCTGGATACCCGGGAAAATCATCTACCAATTCATTGGTAATTCTTTCAAATTGAAAATTATCAATGTTCTTATAGAATCCTCCTAAAGAAATAACTCCCACATCCTTAAAATAATGCTCAAATAACAGATCTACATTAATCGCTTCAGCTGGTTGCAGATCTGGATTTCCTATGCGCAGGGTAAGTTGATCATCATTCTGAGCTGCAAAAGGCACTACATCGGTAAAATTAGGACGGGCATAGCTCATCATCCCGGAAAGGCGCAGGGAAGTATAATCTGTAAAATTGTATTTGAACTGTACATTAGGCAGCCAAAAATCATAATCGTTTCCACCCTGAATCGGAGTTACTACATTATTGAGGCCATTTCTTGTGACTTCAAAAGCGTCATACTTTACCTCATTATTCTCATATCGCAATCCTGCCAGTACCATCAATTTTTCAAATTGAATTCTTCCCATAAGATAGCCAGAATATATATTTTCTTCGGCTTCATAAGTGTTGTTGAGGGATACTCCTTCAGACTCTACCAATACCTGTGGCGAGGAAGATAGGAATCTTCTATTGGTATCAAGAACATTTCTGAATTCATTAACACCAATCAACGGCCCAAAACGATAATCACTGTATAAATAATCTATGGGTTCTCTACCTGATAAGGACTGTAAGAAAAATTCTTCTTCATTGATCACATCATTGGGATCATTAACAACAAAAGTATCATCTACCCTCGACCTGTCATTACTTTGTGTACGATATTTCCCTCCAAATTTAATAAAGGTTGGGTTTTGATTGAATTGGAAATATTTGGTGATATCCAATTTCCCAACCAGGTTGGTAGCCTCCACAGTTTCCACATCGCTCTCAAACCTTCTTGGGTCTACATAAAGAAAGGGGTCGTATGCGCTCAAATCATTGACTGAAGTTCTGAAATTTGGTTCTTCCCCAAAGATCCCTGCCGGGTTATCGGCGATTATTGTAATATCAGGATCTGATGCAAAATCTCCACGTTCTGCGGTAAAATTACGCTCAGAGGCAGTATAAAATCCTTTCCAGGCAATATCCCAGGTGTCTAATCGATGCGATCCTTCTAAGTTAAAAGTATTATTTTCTTTTACCTCTTCAGAAATAAGGATATCACGTCGTACTCGGGCATCTACTATAGAATCAAAATCAGTAGTAGTATATCTTCCATCGGTATCGAACCGAAAACGGTTACGCACATCATCATCTTCCCGACGGCTATACATATAATTGAATATGATCCTGTTATTATCATCAAACCTATAATCTACCGTTGCTGTTGCACCATATCGTGACCGTTCATTTTCGGTGAGTCGGTATTCATAATCTTCCATAACGATAATATCTTCATCAAGATCCAGTGCCGCTCTTTCTTCCCAACCAGCATCGGTGCGATGTTCTGAGTTGTTGGAATTAAACATGCTCCCTCCCAATATCAATCCTAATTTACCTTGAGGAACCACATCAGATTTAAAGAAACGTTTATCGATACGTAATCTATTTAACGCATTTAATCCATCGGCTATGTCGTTATATCCGAAACCAGATTCGGCTTTAAGGCCAAATGCATATCGTCTTGCTACGGCTGTTTTTAAGTTTACCGTACCACCGATAGCGTCTCCATCCATATCGGGTGTAGGCACTTTGGTCACTTCAAGAAAGGCCAATTGATCGGCAGGAATCAAATCCAGAGACTCCGAACGGGAACCTTGCTGTCCATCTATCTGTACACTGGGGATTTGCTCTCCATTTATTTGTATCGTAGTATAATTAAGCGGTGTACCCCGTATACTTACCGTAGAACCCTCACCTTTATCACGGGAGATATTTACCCCCGATACTCGTTGCAATGCTTCAGCAACATTCAAATCCGGGAAACGGCCAATAAGGTCTGAGGATACAACAGTTTTGATATTATCTGCAGTTCGTTGCAGGTTTAATGCCCTGTTCTTCCCTTCCAAACTACCGATAACCACTACCTGATCTAATACTGCAGCATCTGTATTCAATACGACGTTACCCACATTAATTTCAGCATCTGTAATTTCTACTCCAAAGATTCTGGTAGCAAAACCAATATAACTTACCTGAAGTGTGTTTTTTCCACTAGCCCGGGTTCTGATCACAAATTCTCCAAATTCATCTGTGACCACTCCCGTAATCGTAGATCCTGAATTGTCTAATAAAACAACGGTAGCTCCAAATAATGGATAATTGGCATCGGGATCAATTACGGTTCCTCTAACTATTTTGGTTTCTTGCCCATAAAAAATGGCAAAAGTGAATAATAAAAAAAAGAATGCAATAGTAGGTTTTCTTTTCATTTTATAGATTTAGATTAATATTTACTTAAAAGTAGTTTAATAGTTTAGTTTCATCAAGCAAAAGTGTCCTTTTTAATGGCTTTCTTTTTCCTGACTTTGAATTGCTTTTAGAACTTTTACACTTCTTCCCCTTTCTGAAGTAAAATTTTATACAAAGTTGTGTTAAAAGTATCAAAACCATACAGTGTATCTGTTTCAGGAATACGGTGTATCTGTAACATTTTTATAAATATTATAGAATTAAGCTTCTGTTAATACTAAGTTAATGGTTTCTTAGTGTTAATAGTTTTGAAAATTTCATATCTCATATTTCATAAACTTCGAACCCGAATACCACTGATGATGGGCTCTCCTTTTATTGCTTTTAATTGAACGCGAATTCCTTTTCCGTCTTTTGCTTTAATACTTACTTTTTTCCGGATAGGATAATTATATCCATAGTCTTTTAACATATCCATATTTTTTAAAATGGATGTCTCGTTAATATTAACACTAAAAATGCGTTGTTTTCCATTAGGATTTGGAGATTCGGCTCCATCAACAAACCTTCTTGACTTTGGGTAGTGTTCTACAAAAAGTAATTCGACTTCATACAAACCGTCTTTAACATCAAATTGATATCCCGACGTATTTTTTCTCATAGTTTGATAAAGCCCTATAAAGCAATTGATGGTTAATATATCTTCTTTGGTGCCAATTTTGTTGGCAACATATAAAGGCTCTCCATCCAGGTACCCCCAGCTTCCTTTCTTATATTTTTGATCGGGTAACCATGTGTTTTTACCTCTATCGTCATAAAAGCTATGATTGCTTCCTGCGTTGATGCTGATATCTATCTGATGTTCATTCTTGATTACCTCAGGAATTCCCTTGAAATCGATATTCAGCAAATCGTTGAGTGCTTCTTTTTCATTATTATTTCTGGCCTCAAAACGATTTTCTCTTTCCCGAAAAATAACCTCCCATACAGCAGAATGATTGATTAGTTTTTTAACCCCTAATGATTTTCCGTTTTGAAACAGTTCTATCTCATCAAGATTGCTGTATACCTGTACAGGAAGTTTTTTGGTTAGTATTCCTGAACGATCTGTCCAGTTCGTTTCAGCAATTTTGAGATAAGGCATTTTGGATAAGGCTGCCCGAAATAAAAAATACACATCCTTTGGAGTACGGTCTGCAGAGGCCAGACCTTTATTATTGATATGGGGATTGGGGTCGATACGTCTTTCTGAACTAAAATCGATTAAATTCCATACCGTAGCACCGGCAATATAGGGCCGTTCCAGAATCTGTTTTAGGTAGCTTTCCATCATACGCTTGTGACCTTCGATCGTAAAATCAAAACGCTCGGGATTTACACTATGAAAACGAGGGTCGCTTCCTGCTCCAAATTCACTTACGATATGAATACGCTCTGGATATTTTTGGTGCTGCTCATCCAGATATTTGCCAAAATCTTCGTAGGTATCATAATACCATCCATGATATAAGTTCCAACCTACCACCTGTGGTATTTTATCAATCTCCGATTCCTCATACAAAGGATATCGATGCAATGCCATGGCAGTATATCGGCTGGGATCTTCTGTTCGGGTTACTTTTTCTAAACGTTTGGCCAAGGCTACCGTTGCTTCTGTATGTTGATTTACAATTTCTTTGTCGATGAAGCGATGCGCCCAGTAAATCTCATTCATATACCCCCATAAAATCACCGAAGGATGATTATAATGTTGCCGTATCATTTCTTTAAGCATGCGCTCACTATTGTCATCGTGAGTTTTGGAAAGTGTCACTTCATTCACCAAAGGTGTTTCTTCCCATACCAGAAGTCCAATCCGGTCTGCCTCTTCCAAAATGGCAGGATCTTGAGGATAGTGCGCCAAACGAATGAAGTTTGCCCCCATATCCTTCAGTAACTTCATATCACTACGGTGCTGGTCATCACTCAACGCATTCCCCATTCCCGGATAATCCTGATGGCGGTTTGCCCCCATGAGTTTTAGCGATTTTCCATTCAGGAAAAACCCTTTATCAGCATCAAAAGAAAATGTTCTTACGCCAAAATTAATATAATCTTCATCCAGGACATCTTCTCCTTTATTGGTTATCCTAATTTCTAATGCATATAAGTATGGGGTGTCTGGAGACCAAAGTGCAGGATTTGTTATGTTAACATCACTGATTTCGAAAGGAATACTGGTACTATTCTCTTTAATGCTTATATTTTTTGAATTTTCTGCTATTGCTAACCCTTCCTGATTGTGTATTGTATATTGGATCTTATATTTTCCTGATTTTTTTAGGGTATTCCTAATACTTCCGTTGATTTTTACTATAGCATTTTTTGAAGTTACCTGGGGGGTGCTCACAAAAATCCCTTCAGAACCGTGATCCAATATATTAAAATGTATTTTGGAAGTTTCAATCAGAAAAACATCTCGATAGATACCGCCAAAAAAGGTGAAATCGGCAGATAGTGGTGGAATATCGGGATTGTGGGCATTATCCACCATAACCAATACTTCATTTTGAGTGCCCGAATTCAAACCAGCAGTAATATCTATAGTAAAAGCACTATATCCTCCTATATGCGCTCCTGCTTTTTGACCATTAACGTATACCTGTGTATGTTGATTAGCTCCTTCAAAATGCAAAAAATAGCTTTTAGTTTGTGGATCAAAATTTTTATGAAGTTTCTTGAAATACCAACCTTTACCTCTGTAATATCCTCTTTTATTATCGTCAAGAACATCTTGATCATTCCAGGTATGGGGTAAGTTTACCAGTTCCCAATCTGAAACATTAGGATTTACTTTTTGAGATATATCGTCTTGTTTTGTGTAACTCCAAAGAGAATTAATGGAAGTTTTTAATCTTTTCTGACTGAAGGTGGGAAAATAAATAAAAATACCTATTACCAAAAACAATACGTATCTTAGTGAAATAGCGCTCATAAAACCGATTTTGAAAATTCTACATGTTTAGAACTTCAAAATGGTGAAGAAGTAAAAAAATATCTAAAAGCCCGATAAAGATAAGTAGTTGACAGGTTTAAAAAAAATAAAACCCTAACAATGTTTGAGTTTAAGCCAAAAAACAGTAAGTTCAACCTAAAATTATATCTATTGAACTTCCTTAAAACTGTTTATGTAATAGTCTTTTTATTTGGTTTCAACACTATTACACTTCAGGCTCAGAAAATATCAATTTCTGAAACAGATTACTATTTTGATCATATTACAGTAAAAGAAGGATTGTCTCAAAGTTCAGTATTAAGTATTCATCAGGATCAATTAGGATTTATGTGGTTTGGCACCAGAGATGGGTTAAATCGATATGATGGGTATAGTTTTAAGATATATAGAAATCAGGTTGGAGATACTACCTCTATATCTGGGAATATCATAAAAGATATAAAAAAAGACACAGAAGGAAATATCTGGATCGCCAACGATAAGGGATTGAGCAGATACGATTCGGGTCAGGAAATCTTTATGAACTATTTTATAGATACCACTATCTATACCAATCCGGTTATTGATGTAATCTATATTAATAAAGAAAATGATATATGGATTGGAGGAAACTTTGGTTTACTATTTTTTGATACTAAAAAAAAAGAGTACAGTATCGATATACTTGGTCAATATGACAGTCATCCCAGCAGGAAGTATTCTGTAAACTCCATACAGGAAGATGCTAATGGAAATTTACTAATAGGAACCAGCAAAAAAGGAATTTTCAACTGGAATCCCCGAAATAAAGTTTTACTATCTTTTAATAACAGTAAAAGCAATAAAGAAAATATCAAACGAATTCAATCTATTGTCATAGATGGTTTATTTGTTTGGGCCGGCACCTATGGAAATGGACTATATAAGTTTGATAAGAATGGTAATATCCTTGCACATTATCATACCAAAGCACCAAACCCGGCATATCGGATCTCTGATGATTATATACGAGCATTACAGAGAGACGGAAAAGATCTTTGGATAGGGACGTTCAAAGGCCTGAATGTATTAAAAAATCAAGAGCAAATACTAGCTATTCGCTATCACGAAGGAGATCCCAAAGGATTGTCGCATAGCAGTGTACGTTCTCTTTACAAAGATTATAAAGGCAGTATCTGGATAGGCACATATTTTGGAGGGGTTTCTTTTTATGATATTCATAATCAACGATTTAAACACTTTTATCACATTAGTGGGGATACAACCTCATTAAGCTATAATGTTGTTGGTGCTTTTGAATCGGATACCTCTCAAAATCTGTTTGTAGGAACTGAAAGAGGAGGGTTAAATATTTACAATACCCGATCGAATACTCATAGCAAATTAACAGATTCCTTACTGTCGAAAAGTATTATCAAGTCCCTCTGCCGAGATCCTGAAAACACACTTTGGGCAGGTGTTTTTAAAAAAGGATTACACTATTATGATAGTAAACAAAAAACATTAATCCCACTATACACTACGCAACACCCTTTGTTCAATTATTTAAGAAATATTATTATTAATTGTATTGTTTCAGATACGAAAGGTAGTTTGTGGATCGGAACCGATGAGAAAGGGTTACAAAAATTTGATTACAGCAAAAAACAATATATAGAATATCCATATCAGGAAAAGCTTACCCGTATTATTAATCATCATCCTATCAAAGCAATTGTTGTTAAAAATGATCATCTATATCTAGCCACTAAAGGGTCCGGAATCATACAATTTGACTCAAAAAATGGCACCATACAAAAGCTTACTCAATTTTTTGAAGGCAAAGACACACTCAATGTCAAAGAATTCAATCATATCTCTTTGGACAAGCAGGATGTTTTTTGGCTTGCTACCAATGGAAAAGGGCTTCTGGCCTTTGACCCACAAACCAACCAAAGTAAGAGATGGCATGCTGGTTTTGGTTTAGGTAGTAATATCGTTTTAGGAACACTTCAGAAGGAAACCTCAAAAAATACCTGGGCAATTACCAGTAATGGGCTTTCTGAGGTTAATTTTTACAAAAAGGAGGTATTAAATAACTATTCTTATACTTCAGGGTTTCCTTTGGAAGAAATTAATGAAGGTGCTTTTTATAAAACAAATTCCGGAATGTTTTTGGTTGGAGGAAGCAATGGATATGTGAAGTTTAATCCAGATCAGCTGAATAATAATAATTATAGTCCCAAGCCAGTAATTACTTCACTTAATTTATTTAATAAAAAGATAAAACCAAATGATAAAAATAACATCTTAGAACAAGAAATAAGTAAAACCTCAGAAATCACTTTGGATTATTTTCAATCGGTATTTAGTATAAAATTTGCTTCACTTAATTACCTGAGCCCAGAGAATAACCAATATGCATATATGTTGGAAGGTTTTGACCAGGATTGGGTATATGCAGATACCCGTAAAGAAGCTACCTACACCAATCTGCGGGCTGGCACTTATACTTTTTTGGTAAAATCAGCTAATAATGATGGTGTCTGGAATGAAGATCCTACTTCTTTAAAAATTACCGTATTACCTCCTCCCTGGCTTACCTGGTGGGCATATACTATATATGTTTTTTTGATAATATGTATAATTTACTGGATCCGGCAAAATGCAATTAAAAGTACCCAACTTAAGAATGATCTGCGTATTGAACAGATCGAAAAAGAAAAATGGAAAGAAATCCATGATCTTAAGTTAAAATACTTTATCGATGTTTCTCATGAATTCAGAACTCCTCTTACGTTAATCTTAGGACCTTTGGAAGAAATGATCGGTTTCAAAGATCAAGATAATTGGTTACGATCTCGTATCAAAATCATGTATTTCAATGCAAAAAGATTATTATTACTAATTGATCAGATTCTGGAAATCCGAGAGATTGAGACAGGGCATTCTAAACTAAAAAGAGAGCCGATCTATCTCAACACCTTGATTCAGGACATCATAGCCTCTTTTGAAAGTGTTGCAGATAAAAACCAGATCACACTTTCATTACGCCAGCCTAATACCCCCGAAAAGCTGATCCTGGCAGACAAAGATAAATTAGAAAAAATCTTTTTCAACTTATTATTCAATGCCTTTAAATTTACTCCTGTGGGAGGCAAAATTAAATTGAAAGTTACTGCCATCGAGACCAAAGACGAAATACAATACAATTTTAAAGTTTCGGATACCGGAATTGGTATATCATCAGAAAAGTTATACAGAATATTTGATCGCTTTTACAAAGGGCAAAAAACAGAATTGGGAGCTGGTATAGGGTTATCTCTCACAAAATCTTTGATAGATCTTATGATGGGAACTATTGATGTGAGCAGTACCGAAGGTAAAGGAACTACCTTTGCAGTAAAAATTCCTTTTCAAACTACCGAGATCTATCTGGAAAAAGAAGAACGTACATTTATAAAACCAGTACCCCTTGAATATCAAAATACTTCATTGACCCCTGAAAATATACAAAAACAGGATCCAGGGGAAGAAATTATCCTTTTGGTTGAAGACAATTCCGAACTCCGAAATTACTTACAGGAAGAGCTAAATACAAGTTATACTATTATTACCGCAAAAGATGGGGTACAAGGACTGAAGAAAGCCAAAAGTAAAGCTCCCGATATCATTATTAGTGATGTGATGATGCCCGAAATGGATGGTTTGGAATTATGCCGACATATTAAAAAGACCAAAGAACTATGCCACATTCCGGTAATTATACTAACCGCAAAAAATACTCAGATCCATAAGATAGAAGGTCTAGAACATGGAGCCGATGATTATATAGCTAAACCTTTTAATCTCACAGAATTAAAAACCAGGATCAAAAATATAATTCATAACCGTAACTTGATACAGCAGAAATTTAATAACAGCGAATTTTCTAAAAAGCTACATGAGGTAAAAATCAATAGTTACGATGAAAAATTAATGGCCAATATTATAAAAATTACCAAAGATCAGTTTGATAAATCCAATTTTACAGTAGACTATTTAAGTAGTGAAGTGGGGCTAAGCCGAGTACATCTTACCAGAAAATTAAAAGCACTAACAGGTATGCCTCCTGCAGAATTTATTAAGGACTTCAGAATGAAACAAGCTATTAAAATGCTTCAGAAAGGATCTTTCAAAGTAGCCGATATTGCCTATGCTGTTGGCTATCAAGATGTACAATATTTTAGCAAGGCTTTTAAAGCAATGTACGGAAAGAGCCCGGTAAAATATATTCCGGAAGAAAAATTATAAGCTTTCAAATCAATTGGTCCCTTCAATCCATTCGGGTAATCTAATTGTATTCAAAACTTCTCCTGTATAGCGATTTACATTATCGGGCCTTCTCCTGTTTTCCGAAGAAAAGTCTCCTGTTTGACCTCTCCATTTTTCAAGTACTACTTTTAACTTCGTAACCATACTTTGATAATTTGGATCATCTATTAAGTTATTGAATTCATAAGGATCATTTTTAAGATCATAAAATTCATACGCAGTCCTAGGAACTTCAAACAGCCGCGATTGTGCTTTAGTTAACGAATCTTTTTCTTTTACTTTTAATAAACTTTTAAATGAAAGGCTTCTACCAATATCAGAAGCTGTTCCCAGCGGAAGCTCTACATATGCATTCTTAATAAGTTTATACCGATTCGTGCGAACACTGCGAATGTGTTCGTCGCTATTATGCCAGTTTCTCTCACTAAAAACATATGTTCTTGCCCGAATGCTATCTTTTGTGAATACACCTGCAATAGGTCTTCCCTGAAACTGTTTTGGTTGCGAAATTCCTACCAGATCCAATAAGGTAGGTGCCAGATCAACAACACTCAATAGCTTATTCGTCTCTGTTGAAGGTAAAATCTTATTTGGCCACGACAAAATCAAAGGGGTCTTTACTCCCGCATCATACACAGTTCCTTTTGCTCTGGGAAAAGGCGCTCCATTATCAGATAAAAAAATGACTAAGGTGTTCTCCAAAAGGTTTTTGGATTTTAGTTGGTTAAGATATATCCCAATTTGGGCATCCATTCGTCGAATATAATTATAGTAATTGGCCAGGTCTTTACGGGTATCCAGGTCATCTACCAAATAAGGTGGTACTACCACTTTTTCAGGTGATTGAGGGTTATCAATTATATGTTCCTTGTATGGGCGATGTGGATCTGTAAAACCTACCCACATAAAAAAAGGATTTGATCCAACTGTATCGAGAAAGGTTTCAAAAGTATCCAGATCTTTGTTATACCAGTCAAATTGTGCTTTACCATGAGGCCCCAGGTGGGCTTTTTTCAATAAACCAGAGTAATATCCTTTTTCTCTTAAGAATTTGGGTAGAATATCCAGCGAATCCGGCATTGGTGTATGCAAATCTTCCGCTCCGGTAGCATGAGGGTATTTTCCTGTTAAAATACTAATACGGGATGGAGAACATTGTGCTATGGTGAGAAAAGTATTATTGGCCTTTAACCCATTTTTTGCCAGATAATCCACATTTGGTGTCTTGATATATGGATTGCCATAACATCCAAAATCTTCCCATCCGGCATCGTCGGCAACCAGAATAAGTATGTTGGGAAGGTTTTTAATATCTTTTTTCTCAGAAGCACAACTTATCAAGACACATGAAAAAATCAATAGCAAAAGCCATTCCCGTTGTAAAGAAAAAGGAAATACATTCAGTTTTGTGATCATACTGATTTGATTTTTAGATTTCCGGTATCATTTTGACATATACGAACGTAATTCTTGTATTTGTTCACTATATTCGGGGTTTTTGATCAGATTGGTATGCTCTGATGGGTCTGTACGATGATCATATAGTTCTTCGGCACCATCCTTGTAACGAATATATCTCCAATTTTTATTTCGTATCGCTGTACCGAGCACATTGGTGGTCGTTACATAATCTTTATTTAATTTTGTTGCAGGGTCAGACAACAGTGCTGAAATAATTTGTCCATCCAGATCATCTCTTGGCGTTATCCCGCATAAATCAACTAAAGTTGGATATAGGTCTAATAAACTAACAGGATGATCGGTTTTAGCACTGGATTTAGTCAAACCCGGAACATGAATTAACAGGGGAACCCTGGTAGATTCTTCCCAAAGTGTATTTTTTCTCCATGTTGATTTTTCACCAAGGTGAAATCCATGATCACTCCAAATCACTACGATGGTATTTTCATAATACGGAGATGCTTTCAATCTTTTCAGAATTCGGCCTAATTCATAATCCACATAAGAAACGCTGGCTAAATAAGACTTTACTGCATCCTTCCATACCTTTCTTCCCATGATCGTGTCATGAGCACTGCGGTCTTTTTTTACAGATGCTAAAATAATCTCTGGAATGTCATCTATATCATCTTTTGAAAAATCGGGCAAAGCAATATCCAGCGAATCATACATTTTATGAAACTTTGGATGCGTATACCAACCTAAATGCGGTAATCTGAAGCCAGCAGCAAGAAAAAAAGGAGCCTGGTGCGGTTTTTCAAAAAAATCTGATACTTTCTGGGCTATCTGATTTTCACCCCATTTGGTAATCGTATCATTAACCGGGCCCCAATCAAAATAACGATACACACTATCAGTGATAAATTTGATTCCATGACCAGGATAAGGTTTGGGTTTAGGCCTGCCACTGCACCATTCATACTCATCCCAGGGCTCGGTTTTACTATCATCTTTATGGAATACTTTTCCAAAGCCAGCTGTATAATACCCTTCTCTTTTAAAATGCTGTATCATTGTTTCTGCATCTGGCAGATATTTCCTGAACGGATAAAACGCATTATTAGAAACAACACCTGTGCTGCGCGGATCCAATCCTGTCATAAGACTCACTCTCGAAGGATTACACAAAGGAGCAGATGCATGAGCATTGGTGAAATTCATTGCCTGAGTGGCAAAATCCTTTAAGTTTGGTGTGATCGCCTGTGGATGACCACCCAATGGCTCTACCCAATCGTTTAGATCATCAATAGAGATAAAAAGCACATTAGGAGCCTTGTTTATATTGGTTGAAGTACTTTTTTTAGGAGTACAACCATTAAAAATAAATAAGCAAACCGGTAAAAGAAATAATCTATTCATGTTATATGATTAAGTACAAATGCAATCGATTGCACAAGTTACAATAAAAATATGGAACATATAAAATCATTTTCGAATTCCATAATTATCGAGTTATATGAATCCGTTTATGTTCAATTATTTTTCAGTCTGGTAAAGGATGTTTCCTGTCTCATCATAAAAAGTGAATCGTAAAGAGCCTATATCTGTCCTTATTCGTAAAAATCCACCAGTAACTTCTGATGCCACATAGGGTTGCTTAATAGTACCTTCCGAATCTGTAGATTTAGGATCCCCGGGTAACCGAGGCATTCTCGCATTGGTAGCATCAATAGCTCCTACCGAAAATTCTTCTATACCTCGTGGATCAACTGAGTGATACTGCCAATGTCTATCGCCATGTATGATATAAAAATTACCAATCACCGATCTGTTCTCGGCGATCCAATTCAGAAAGCCTTGCCCTTCATACCGAAAACCATTATGGTTTACATGATTATCATTCTTATAGGCATCATCTGGCCCTATAAGTGGCCCGGGAGCTATCAATATTTTAAATTTGGCATCGCTTTCGAGCAAAGTCTTCAATAACCACTGTTTCTGTTTGTTACCCCAAATCGTTTTTTCTGGACCATCGGGCCTTGTATTTGGGCTTCGATAGTCACGGTTTTCGGTTAACCAAATCTGTAAATCCTTGTTCATGCGATAAGTGCGATAGGTAACGGCATTGGGGTCTTTGGGATCAACCACCGGAACCTGCTCTCTAAAAGTGTGCATCCCCAGTTTATGTGAAGGTTGGCTGAGTGTTATAGAATCAACCTGATCATCCACCATCAAATGTGCCAAAGGTAAAAAATCTGTAATGGTGTCTGAATCATTAAACCGGTGATCGTGATCGTCTTTTTCCCAATACGTAGCTGTATTAGAAAATAATTCTTTGAATCGAGGCTGAATAAATTGCTCATGCCACTTCTCACGAAGTTGTGAGCGGGTTTTGGCTCTCAAAGATTCTGTTTGAGGGCTATCATAATATACATTATCACCGGTAAAAACCACAAATTGTGGGTTAAAGGATGTGATAGTAGCTAATCCCGGATACCCCAGGGACTTATCGTTTCCTTGATACCCCGTATTTTTTGGATCGTCTAACCTGCCATGATGAAATCGAAAGTAGTTGAAACAAGATGTTACTACAAAATCAACAGGCTGCTTACTTTCTATATTCGGCAAGGTGCGAAATGACCTGGAAGCCCCAATAAATGAATTAATAGAATCTCGGCCATAGCGTAGACGATAGTAATAAGAGGTACCTTCCTTAAGATCAGAAAGCTTTGTCTTTACTATAAAGTCATTTTCTTCAGAAGTGATAAACCAAGAGCTATTCTTAGCATTAGAAAAATCTTTCTCTTCACTCCATTCGAATTGAGCAATCCCTTTTGCTCCAGGTATATCTCCATGTACTAAAGTATCACTGGCTGTAAGCCTCGATTGTAAAATAACACTGGTTTGGGTTACCTCACCGGCGATCTCTCCCTGTGCATTGAAAATATCTTGCTGTATTGATGGCGAAGTGGCACAACAGACGTAAAATAGGCTGCATAAGGGTACTAATTTTTTAAATGGTATCATTGGTGTGGTGTAGTTTTTATTTTGGTAATGTCATGATCATCCAATACATCATACCGATATGTATCGGGATAAGGATTCTCATTAAATTTCCTTACAGAAGGTTTTTTATAAAAAATCTGATCGCAGTAATCAAATAAAGCAAGCCAATCTTCCTCACCCTGAGCATGCCCGCCATCCCGCCAATGTATCCCATTATTTTCGGGAACGCCATACAGTTCAAACACAGGTTGTGCCGCCAGATAGGTAAGCTGTGTGCCGTAAGGATTTGCCCAAAAATCATGTCTCGCATGGGTATTAAACAAAGCTCTAGGTGCTATCAAGGCTTTTGCAAAATGGGTATCGAAAGGTACCTTGTTGATATGATCTTTTAGCGTATACCATCGATCTGGCCACCAATGAGGGAATTGTTGGTACTGATACGCAATGGTCTGCACATTTTCTCCTCTCGAAAAATCATAGAACCGTAAGCTCCCGGTACCTCCCAACCCTGAAGAATTTGGTGCTGTAATAGCTATGCGTTCATCAAAAATTCCTGCACACAAAGCTGTTTTTCCTCCTCGGGAATGACCCGTAGCAATAATTTTGGTAGTATCGGTAAAAGATTGTTTTTCTAACCAGTCGATAACGATCTGATAGGTCCATGCCCAGGCAGTAATAGCTCCCCAATCATTTTCGGGGTATAGATCAAAGATTCTCCCTGTTTTAGGACTCTTTATGTCCAGCGCTACATCTTCTCGATTAAACTTACAATAGACATATCCTCTTTTTATAGCTTCATCAGCAACAAAATAGTCGGTTGCTATACGGTTTTGCTTGGTATATTTCTCCCTAGACTTATTATTTTCAATTTCGGCCATATCGAACCGATACCGGTCATTTTTGATAATCACAGGAAATCTCCCTTCTTTGGAAGGTCTAATCAGTCCCATCCTAAATGTAATAGATTTGCTATTTCTGGTTATGGTAACATCATAGCTCGAATGTATTCTATCCTCATCAGCCTGGGTGTTTGTCTCCACTACTTGCAAACTATCCGGTTTTACAGGCATTACGCCATATTGATAGTGGATAAGCATTTCCTTGATGTACTTTTTGCGTGCTTCCCACAGTGATACCGAGTTGATTTGCTCACCAGATCGATTTATCATCAGTTCGGGTAATGATGGTTGTATAGAAAGCTCCTGAATCTTCTTAAATTGAAAGGCTGTGATTGCCTTATCAGTGTTTTGTTCAGTTTTGTTATGCCTGTCGGCACATGCGAACTGCAGGAGGATAAAAACGAAAACAAAATGATTTTTCATTATCGAACGTATTATTTTATTCAGGTTTTTGTGCCATCACATTATATTCGGCCAACTTTTTACTTAATTCTTTTACCTTTTCAGCATATTCGCTTTGTTCAGAGATATTCACATTTTCATCCGGATCATTTTGATGATCGTACAGCATTCTATTCTCTACGTTACCCAGACTATCTACCCATTCGGTATACAGATACCTGTCTGTCTTAATAGCTTCAAGATTCAAGTATCTGGAGGTAATATATTCTTTACCTCCCTGCGTTGGATCTTCCAATTGTGGAACAAGACTCGTTCCAGCCAAATGACTGGGTTTATCTAATCCTGCCAAATCACTAAGGGTGGGATACATATCAATGTATTCTACTAGCCCTTTTGATTTTTTTCCTGAGGTATATCCCGGAGCCCGAATGATCAACGGAACTTGCAGTGCCTTGTTGAAGGTCATGTGTTTGCACCACAGTCTGTGTTCTCCCAAGAGATATCCATGATCTCCCCAAAGTACAACAATCGTATTTTTATCAAGACCTGTTTCTTTAAGGGTCGTCAGCACCTCTCCAATTAGCGCATCTACATAGCTTACACTTGCCTGGTATCCTCTTACCAATTTGGAAGCCAGTGAATCTGGTATTGGCCCTTCAGGAGGTACCCCATGATATTTTCTGAGTTCTCCCGTACCATACCAATCTTCACGAGGAGCATCTTTGGGCCAATACCCATTATCGGCCAATGAGATGCTTTCTTCAGGATACAGATCCCAATATTTTTTGGGTGCGTTAAACGGTAAATGGGGTTTCAAAAAACCAATAGCGAGAAAAAAAGAAGTGTCTTTTTTACTGAATACTTTTAGTTTTTCTATGGCTTTTTTAGTCATTTGTCCATCAAAATAAGCGCTGTCAGCCACATCGGCCATTTCATAACTGTATCCTCTCTTTCCTGGTCTGGCTTGCAGTTTTCGGTTGAATTCCAGAAGGTAATTTCTAGCCATACTAACCTTTCCGCCTGCATACTGAAATTTTGCCCTCCAGGGTTTTTCCGACCAGCTTTCTTTGGCCATATCTTCAGGAAAATGAAATATCTTTCCTAGGCTTGCTGTATAATACCCATTGTTCTTAAAATGTCCTGGTAAAGTAGTCACTCCGGGAGCATCTTTTTCTGCCCAGGTATCGTAGTCCAAAAATCGGCTTCTAGTCGGCCTTAACCCGGTCAGTATACTGGCACGGGATGCTCCACAGACGGGAACATTACAGTAAGCTCTTTCAAACAAGGTTCCGGAAGCCGCTAATTTATCCATATTCGGTGTTCTGATGGCTTGATTTCCATAACTCCCGAGCATGGGCCGTAAATCATCAACTGCTATAAAAAGAACATTTGGTTTTTCCTGTTTTGCTTTGGTGCTTTTTTCAGATTGACATGAAAGCCCAAAGCAAGCAACAATAATTAAAAGATAATTTCTTAAATACATATTCATTTCTATTTTATTACATAAATTCCTTCAGAATGGCTTGTATCGTCCTTACTTTAATATTTCTATAAAATATCTCCCCTCCTTCTGATTGCAATTGTATTTTACCTTTTTTTAAGAGTACTTTTTTTCCATTTTCCACCTGACAGAGGTTATAAGCAATCAGGTTTACACTACCATTATGGGATCTTTATTTAACCCAATTGGTTTCAGATAATTTCCATCTTTATCTTTTTTCATCCCTTTCACCACAGAATTGGGATTTGGTTTGGCCAAAAAGGTATACCACTGATCCAGATTATTACCATCAAAGAGCATTTCCCATTTGTTATCTGACACTTTCTGCTGTGCAATACAGGACGAGGTCACTATCATTATTCCTGATATCAAGGAATATAAAAAAACCCACTGTGCATTTAGAAAAAATGAATAAAAAATGGGGTATGTATCCTCATCTTTTACCTCTAATCCTAAAGGAAGAGATGAGGATTTCTTCAATTCACCCTTTAGGGAGGGGAATAAATTGAAGAAATAACTTCTAAATGCAAATCGGGTTATAAAAAGATAATCATTCATTTTCTTCGTGTTTTAAACTTTAAGGTCTTTAAGAATTTTGATCACATGGTCTAATTCTTCCATGGTATTATAAATATTGGGTGAGAGTCTTATTCCGTTAAAGCCATCATGGGTACCCGCTGTTGCAATACGATGATCTGAATAGAGCTTAGCCACAGCCTTATCAGAATCGATCCCTGGCAGGTTAAACACCAAAATACAACCGTACATAGCTGCATTCATGGGAGTAACGAATTCAACTCCGGGGATACTTGCCTTCATCTTTTCTATCAATGCATTCACCAGATCCCTTACTCTTGCCTCTACCTTATCCTTACCTATGATATTATGAAATTCGATAGCTTTTGCAAAGGCAGCTATAGTAGCATCATTACGCTGGCCATAACATATCAGGTTTTCTATTTTCCATTCGTTCTCCCAACTCCAATTCTTACTAATCACCAAAGGCCACACTTTCGGCAGGGCTTCTTTTCTTACATACAACACCCCTGATTCTTTAGGGCCTGTGAGCCATTTATGAGAGCTGCCTGTATAAAAATCGCATCCCAGTTCCTTCAGGTTAATATTCATAAATCCAAAGGTCTGGGCTCCATCTACTAAACTGAGTATACCTTTTTCCCGGGCAATTGCACAAAGCTTTTTAACGGGCAGCAAGGTGCCAGATTGGTTAGAAATATGAGAAAAACAGATGAGTTTGGTCTTTTTGGTCATTGCCTCTACAAAAGGAGTAGTCAGATCTTCTTCAGTTTTAGGGTTGCGTGGTGTAACCACTTTTATAATCTTGAACCCTACCCGTTTTGCCCTTACTTCCCATGCGATATTGAGGGTTTGGTGATTTTGAGCCCAATAGATCACCTCATCCCCTGGTTTCAGATCCAGCCCGTTATTAATCATATTATTACTTTCACTGGTATTCCTGGTGATCGCGATCTCTTCTGCACGCGTACCAAGGTAGTCGGCCAATAGTTTTACCGTCTTATTGTAAATGCCGTAATACTTTTTGCGGTCCTGTGAAGATGCATCAGTATTAAGGCTATCCAAATGAGCTGCCATGGTTTGATTCACGGGATACGGACTAGGGCAAAAATTCCCTGCATTCATCATGATAAGCCCCGGATCAATTTGATATTGGTTTTTAACGAGTGCCCAAAAATGCTCATTCCCAGAGAATACCTGCTCTTCTAGTTTTGGAAAATAGCCTGCTTGGCCATTTCCGGTAAAACCCAATACAGGAAGTGTCATCACAGCAGCCGAACCCCCTAACAGATTCTTGATAAACTTTCTTCTTTGGTCTTTTTTATCCTTCATAACTTATTATTTTTTTGCTATTCTGCTTCAACATCAAACTTATAGATGGTTTTTTGTTGGTATACTTCTCCTGGTCTTAATACTGGGGAAGGAAAGTTCTTATGGTTAGGTGCATCCGGAAAATTCTGGGTTTCCAAACACATAGCAGCATGTTTTGCCATAGCTTTGCCTTGTTTTCCTATGATTTTCTGTGACAGAAAGTTTCCTGTATAGAATTGTAAACCCGGTTGCGTGGTATGCACTTCCATTACCCTGCCGGTTTTCGGATCACGTACAATGGCAGCCAGTGTCAGCTTAGCTTCTTTCTTTTTGTTGAGTACAAAATTATGATCGTATCCGGTTGGGTTTGCTTTATCAATTACTTTTGTCTGCGTAAAATCAAATTTGGTACTTTTCACAGGAAGTATTTCTCCTGTCGGAATAAGAGAAGTATCTACCGGTGTATAATGATCTGCATTGATATACACTTCATGATCCATAATGTATTCATACTTCTCCAAATCTGCTCCATACTCCTGAAATTGCTTTGTATCTCGTCCCGAAAGATTAAAATACGAATGATTAGTAAGATTTATAATAGTTGGTTTATCAGTCTCTGCCCGATAATCGATCACCAGTTCACTATTGTCTGTGAGGTAATAATCTACTATAGTTTCCAGGTTCCCCGGATACCCTTCATTACCATCAGGGCTGGTGTAGGTAAGTCGAAGTTTTTCTATATGGTTCTCTGTTACAATTTGTGCTTTCCATAAAACACGATCAAATCCTCGCTCATCTCCTGTGTGTAGATGATGTGGCGGACGATTTTTGGGCAGATCATATGTTTTGCCATCTAATTTAAACTTCCCGTAAGCTATTCGATTTGCATACCGGCCGATGAGCGTACCAAAATGCGGGCCATTTTTGGTCACATATTCTTCGAAGGTGTCAAATCCAAGTACTATATCTTTGTAGTGTTGGTTTTTATCCGGAGTAATGATCTGAGTAATGATGCCTCCATAATTGGTAATTTTAACCTTAATACCATCATAATTCTTTAAGGTAAACAGGTCAACCTGTCTCCCATCGGGCATAGTTCCATACTTTTCTTTTTGGATGGCATATCCTGTAGTATCCCGTCTTGCTCTTCCTGGTCGTCCATCCAATGGAAAAACATCGCTTTTTGTTGCCCATTCATTCCAGGCCTCAGACATGGTTTTGACTTTTTCCGGAAATTCATCTGATCGATCGTTTTGTTCGGCGCGGTCATTATTAAGATCATACAACTGCCAATTGCCCCGATAGGGTGCTAATGGTTTTCCTCTGGAAACCAGTTTCCAGTCACCAATTCTAATAGCCCGATTCCCTTCGTGCTCCCAAAAGAGTGTATCTCTTTTTAATGTATTACCTGTAAACAAAGGCAATAAGCTTGTACCGTCATAAGGTTGAATAAGCTGACCCTTATATTCTTTTGGATATTTGGCATTTGCTACCGCCATGCTGGTGGCCATCAAATCGGTAATGTGAGCAGGATCTTTAATCCATTGACCCCCTTCTTTGATTTGATCAGGCCAGGAAACGATGAACGGACTACTGATTCCTCCTTCATGTACCCAATGTTTGTATCTTTTAAATGGTGTATTACTCACATGTGCCCATGCTTTGCGATAGCTTTCATAGGATTCGGCTGTTCCCAATAATGCGGGGTCAGGATCCAGTTCTGACTTATATTCGGCAGAACCTCCATTATCAGACAGAAAGAATATCAAGGTGTTATCCAGTTGTTCAGTTTGCTCAAGAGAAGAAAGAATCCGTCCGATTCCCTGATCCATACAATCCACCTGGGCAGCATATACTGCCATACGCATCGCCATTTCCTTTTTCTTTTCATCATCCAGTTGTTCCCAGGGCATTATTTCGCTGTCAAGTTCAGGCAGAGACATATCTGCATCAACCAACCCCAGTCTTTTCATTTTTTCAAACCGCTGTTTTCTTATTACATTCCAACCTTTAAAGTACATTTTTTCATACTTAGCAATATCCTGTGGTTTGGCTTGTAGTGGAAAATGAGGAGCCGTATACGCCACATACATAAAAAAGGGCTCCTCTGTTTTTGAATCGACGTGATTTGTTATAAAACTTCCTGCGGTATCACTTATCGCATCGGTATAGTAAAAGTCTTTGGGAAATGAAGCGGAAGTATTATTTCTTTTTAAATCAACCGGAATAAAAAAATCGGCTAACCCATTAATGGTACCAAAAAATTGATCAAACCCCCGTTGATTGGGCCAACTAGGCCTTGGAGTCGGTGATTCCATCTGCTTCTTTTCGGTAACGTGCCACTTCCCACTCATATAATTTGTATACCCAACTGTTTTCAAAACTTCAGGAATGGTGACCGATTTGTTATTCAGATTTCCTCGATACCCCGGCGCTGTATTACCCTTGGGTTCGGTAGTGAGCCAGGCCACTCCAGCTTTATGCGGATATAATCCGGTAAGCAACGAAGCACGCGAAGGGCTGCATCTTCCTGCATTATAAAACTGTGTAAATTTTAATCCATTGGCCGCTAACCGATCCAGATTAGGTGTTTCAATTTCAGAACCATACGATCCCAGATCTGAATACCCCATGTCGTCGGCCATAATGATGATGATATTAGGTTTTGATCCAATTGGCGTATCTGAAGATGACTCACAAGAAACCATCCAGCTGCTCAAAAGCAAACTTCCAATCATAAAACATACCATATGAAGTCTTCCTGTTTTCATTTTGAAGGTATATTGGGTTTCACAGATTCATACCATGAATCCAGTTTGGTCTTAAGATTTTTCACAATCCCGGGATATTTTTCGGCCAGATTGGTAGTTTCTCCAGAATCTGTTTCCAGGTCAGCCAAAAAAACTTCTGGCCCCTCTCTCCTGAAATCCAGCATCGTATTGAGAGAAAGTTTCCATTTACCTTCCTGTATGGCTTTTTGCCCTGCATATTCCCAGCATAGATATTTATGAGGTGACTTTTTGCCTTCTTGTATTCTAGGCATGATATCATATCCATCCAGCGTATATTCTGGTAGCTCAGCACCGGCTATTTTCAGGAAGGTAGGAAAGATGTCCATCCCCATTCCCGGCTCATCTACTACTGTTCCCGGTTGAATAACTCCTGGCCAGCTCATGCAAGCTGGCACTCGTATTCCACCTTCAAAAACACTGCCTTTGTGGCCTCTTAATCCTCCATTATTTGCTCCATAGTAAAATTGTTCAGGCTCATTAGAGATAAAGTTCTTGACATTATTGGCTCCTCCATTGTCACTCATGAAGAAAACTATGGTATTCTCTTTCAATCCTTGCTTTTCGAGTTCTGACATTATTTCTCCTACCCCTTCATCTACTACAGCCAGCATGGCTGCCATGCGTTGTCGTTGCGGATCCAGATGACTGAAGCGCTGCAGATATTCTTTTGGCATATGCAACGGTTGATGCGGAGCGTTATAAGCTACATACAAGAAAAAGGGTTCTTCCTTATTATTCTTAATAAATTGTTTTGCCTCTCGAGTGATGAGGTGTGTCATGTAATTTCCTTCTTCCCAGGTTTCTTCAGTATTTCTCCATAGATCATGAAATGGCCGTGGGGCTCTTGCGAGGTAGTATATATGCGAAAAATAGTCTAATGTACCTTCCAGGTGTCCGAAAAATTCGTCAAATCCTCTTTTATTAGGCAGGTAATCCTCTGCTGCACCCAGGTGCCATTTCCCCAAAATACCTGTTCGATATCCTGCTTGTTTTAATTTGTCTGCTAATGTCTCACGTTTCAGTGATAAACCCGGAGATCGTACGGCAAGTAAATCTGGCACTCCTGCATTGTGAGGATAAAGCCCTGTCATCAATGAAGCTCTAGAGGGGGCACATACGGGAGAGTTGGCATACCATTGCGTAAATTTGGCACCAGAAGCAGTTAATGCATCTATGCTAGGTGTTTCAAGATCTTTAGCACCAAAACAACCCAAATCCCCATATCCCTGGTCATCGGTAACGATGAGGACAAAGTTTGGTTTTTGTTGTGCCATAGCTACACTAACAACAATCATCAACAAAAAATGTATTCTTTTTACTATATTCATACATGTAATACCTTTCATCTTTTATTCTTATTAAACCCAATAGTTGAAATAGCTTCTGCATACAGTAAATCACCTGTATTACCGCTGTAATATTGAAAAATAACCTGGGGGTGTGGGTAGGCTACCCATCGGTCTTTTTCGATTTCTGCAGGGTTATTGAAGACATTATTTACCTGAACTACACAATACGTGGGTTGCCATAATGCTTCTTTATGTGTGTCATCCAAAAAAAATGTCGACCATCTCATTTCAAACGGACGAACATCAAATTGTTGTTTCCCGGTAGCCACTCTATCTGCTTCATGAGAGGCCAGATGATTTTTGGAACTATGCGGAGATGAGGCAAATTCCCAAACACCTTTGGTTATTCTGGACACAAAGCTGTTATGCAAGTCAGCTGTCAGTACAAAAACCGGAGCATCCAGATTATCCCAAAAATTAATCAGCTCTTCTCTTTCCTCCAAAAACACGGTCCAGGCGTCATCTTTATTAACCTGAACGCCTTTTTGAAGGCTCCCTCTGTGTGGAACCATCAGATTAACACTGGACACTACAAAATGAAAATCTGCTTTGCTTTCCTGCATAGATTTCTTTAACCATTGTTTTTGTTTATCCCCCAGCAGGGAAACTCCCGGCTTGCTAGGTTGGGTCACGTCATGCATTTCCCTGTTCATACGGGTGTCTAGTATATAGAAATCGGCATTACTAACCGAAAATTTGGTATATAATTGCCTTCCTATGGAATAGGCAGATTTTTTTGAAGCCTTTGCAGGGGGATTGATTTTTAAACGATTCTTGTCCAGTATTTCTACAATTTCATATACTCCTGCATTTTCGTCTCCCTTCAGATCATCATATTTATCTCCTCTTGTACCTGCATCTATTCCGCCCCAGTGTATGTGTAAGTTTGCGGCCAGATCAAAGTCATGTTTTAAAAAATCAGCGTTCATATCCACGAGGATATCCTTATCCTTTTTTAAGCTAGCCATACCAAAAAGGATTTTTTGATCATAAGGGTCGGGGTTACTCCAACCTATATAGTCATACCATGCTTGTGTAGCAATATCTCTGAAAACCGGCTTTCTATGTACTCTGCCAGTTTCACCGGTACCATAGGTATCTCCAATAATTTCGTGATCATCCATCGTAAACATAGAAGGTACCCTACTATGCCAATCCAGTAAGGCCTTAGAATCTTCCAAATACATTTTATAGTTTTCCCAAACTCCAACAATAGAAGGAGCCAATTGAACCACCTTAGGCAGTTGATTTTGCTTTATATCCACCTCTTTAGACCATTCTTCAACGGAAAAACCCCGGCCATCTTCATAAATAAAGTCGCCATTTAGAATTGCAAAATCAATTTTATTTGCAATTTCTCTATTCATGGTTACATAAGTGGGGATGTCATATTTTGCCACCCGATCAGGCCTTCGATAGTTACAACTGCCAAATTCAAAAGAGAAATTAAAAAGCCCTTTCTTGTTATGAGTAGCATCCATGTAGTCTGATGCTTTTGGTAAAGTCTTAAAGCTACTATACGTTTCTCCAATCTGGTAGTAATACCTTGTATTTGACTGTAAATTTGATAAACGAGCCCAGCCGGTTAAGTCATGTTCAATCCTGGTAGAGATGGCTATAGAATCTTTTAAGTGTTCCTTTTCAAGTCCATATTTTATAAATACGACTCCCGGTTGTAAAGTCCTCACCCAAATCCCAATACCATGATTGGATATTTTTCCAAGTATAGGACCATGAGTCACCTCAACATTTTGGGTAAATGCACTAAATTGCACAATAGCGATCAGAAAGTATATGATATGTCGTCTTAGAGGATTTTTCATTTATTTGATTCTAAAAAACATCCCGTTTTTAATTTTTCAATAGTGTCTTCAGATTTATCAATGGTCATGGTGCCAATGGTGCTGAACCCTTCTTTCATTGCCTTTTCGGTGAAGTCTATAGCCATAGACTTGGTGCCTTCAAGTTTTGGGACAATATCAATCTCTTTTAGTTCCAATTCAATTTTACCAGCTGTAATCGTACCCAACAGATAGTTTACCGTTGGATTCCATCCGAACAGGCTTCCATGTGCGATCTGTTGTACATTATCTTTTTCGGTACAAGTAATAGCGTGTACTTCTCCACATAGATATAGATCCACTTTATGTTTGGCAAGTACTTTCCACAATTCAGATTCCCTTCCTTTCTCCAGCATCATACCGCTTGAATTTAAAATATTTACGGGTCCCAGGATCGGTGTGTGGCCCATCACAATCACATGATCCACTTCTTTTTGGGTTTTAAGTACATTATCCAGCCATTCGAGTTGCTTGCCCGAAACTTGTGCGACTATCTTCCCTTCAGGTCCCTCTCCAGGCTCAAATACATCCACGGCTACAAATAGCGTATTGTTGTGGGTGAAATAATAGGCCAGTCCTTTCATGTGATCAGGGCCATTCTCCGGCATCTGCATGTGTTTTCTAAATTGCTCTTCAAATAGTGGAACAAGCTTTGCTTTTTCCTCTGGCCATGGATTATCTCCCACTTCATGATCGCCAACCGCAACATAATATTTTAGATCATGGGCTTCCATACGTGCTTTCCATGCAGGGTAAAAGATTGCTGCTTTTTCTAAAATCGCTTCTTCAGTGGGCTCCAAAATCGAAGGCCATCTACCATTTACCAGATCACCGGGAATTAATACAAAATCGGGATTTTCGGCCTTTACTGCTTCAAGAAAATAGGAAAGCGCCTCTTCAAATCCCGGATGCGGATAATAGGTGTCTTTATTAAGAAAGTCTGGAATACTAACAAATGTCCAGGACTTCTCTGCTTCTTTTTTTTCTTTTGAAGTGCACGCAAACAGAAGGCATAAGATCAGGATTAGCATCCAAAAATAATTCATTCCATATCTACCAACACTATACTGCCCACTACTGGAGTATGATTTTGTTTGAATTATAGTTTTTATTTTATTCATCATTATTTACTGCATTTCCATTGAATACATTTGCTCAGTTCCATATTGACCAGAATTGAAAAAGATCCTGGCTTTACCTTCAGGGGTTATCAACAGATGGTGCCTCCAGAAATTAACGCCTATCCCCCCATCCAATTCTTCTTGATTTAAATCTTTAGGGTATCGAAACGGGCTATTTACTGTATCTGGAGACCAATCGCTTTCCAGACCCTCTGGCCCGCTCACTACCCAACCTCCTAATGAGGGGGCAGGTTCTCTATGACTTTCATCTACTGGTGGTGTAGGGCTACCATTAATAAGGCCATACCATTGCTTTTTGGATGCATCATAGAATACCTGTGGGGTACTCATCCAGCCTTGGTTCCAGGCTTTAGACTGACCCGGTCGCTGGAGTATCTTCACTTTTTTTGCCTCTGGCTGGTTAGGGTGCCAGTAGGCCAGCACTGTACCTGATCCAAATGCCGATTCTTTTTGTTCTGGTTGAGCATATTTTGGATAGGCTTTATAAAAAATAGCAACCTTATTTTGGTCTCCCAGCCAATAAGCGGTAGGTGTATCACAATGCAATCCATCAAACCAGTTTTCATCGGGTGAAAGTACAGGTTGTTTTACTACCGTCCATGGGCCTGCTAATCTTTCAGCCGAAGCTACTTGCATATATTTATTATTGCCCCCCTCTTTATTGGGGGTAGTACAGGTAAAAATGGACCAGTATTTTCCTTCAATTTTCGCCGCCCGGTTTGGTTTGTAAGCATCCATAATAACCCACCATTTATGCCACCCGATTTCATAAGTAAAATCTTGTGGATTGGTAATTTGTACCTGGCCTAATTTTTCCCAGTCGTCTGGACCGATCTCTTCTGCAGATTTGCTTTTTGCCATACCAGCACTCAACAATTCTTCTCCATCTTCGGCTCTACCCATAGCAAAGTAAAACATCCTCCAGGTATTGATCTCTTTATCCCAAACTATGCATGGATCACCAACTACATGAGAATCGAAGGCATTTCCTCCTGATCGGGTAAGTACTGCACGGGGATCCATCTTCCATGTAGCTTCTCTGAAATTTGTTGGTGTTTCTGTCTGAATTTCCTCTAATTGAGTGTTTTTTTCTTCTTTAGATGTTTTTTGTTGACAAGCTAAAAGCAATGTAAATAATATAGCTATCAAATATTTAGTTCCGTTCAATTTCATATTTTCAGTATTAGTGTTGTGATAATTAAATAATATAGATTCAATGGCTTCCACGATATATTCTTCTCCTGTCTCCTTTTTTTCTGTTTTGTGGTCTTAACTTGGGATCAAATGCCGGATTTCTTTCAAGAGGGAAGGGTGCTCCTATGCTTTTGCGCCATTCACTCAACAGTTGTTGCATTTCTTTTGCTTTTTCGGGTTGAGAATACACCAGATTACTCGTTTCACCAATATCGTCCCTAAGATTATACAATTCCAGGTGATCATCTTCAAAAAACTCCATCAATTTATAATCACCTTGCCTCACAACGCCGGATGGAGTAGTTCTCCATAATACATTCAGTCCATATCCTGCCTGAAGGTATACAGGGTAATGCCAGAATATTGCATCCCTTTTGAGTTTTCCATGCTGCTTGAATAATGGAACGAGGCTCTCTCCATCGAGTGGGTAATTTTTTGGTTTGTTTGCCCCTGCCAATTCGAGAAAAGTGGGATAAAAGTCCGTTCCGATCACTGGTTCATGACATACAGTGCCAGCTCCAATTTTACCGGGCCACCGAATAATCATGGGTACACGTATACCGCCCTCACTAAGGGTTCCTTTATAACCTTTAAGAGGCTTCATCGAAGTTACTGCATGAAGCCCTCCATTATCTGAGAAAAGTATCACCACGGTATTTTCGGCAATTTTCAAGGTTTCTAATGTAGCCAATAAACGACCTATATTAGAGTCCAGAGATTCGATCATAGCTGCATATACAGGATCAAATTGACCGTTTGATGGCGGCTTTGGAATGTATTTCTGCATTATGGAGTCCTTTGCCTGAATTGGAGTGTGAGGTGAATGATACGCCATGGTTAAGAAAAAGGGGCCTTTTTTATTGTTTTCAATAAATGTCAGTGCTTCATCTGTTAATCTATCAGTCAGGTATTCTCCTTCTGGTCCGTCTTTCAATATTTCATGACGGTACGGGCTAAAATAACTTGCTGGCTTACCATTATAACATCCGGCTACATTCACATCAAAACCCTGCTCTGCCGGACCATTTTGATCCCGTGTAGCGCCTAGATGCCATTTTCCTACAAAACCGGTTGTATAGCCTGCTGGTTTTAGCGATTCGGCTATTGTAATCTTGTCTGCATCCAGTCTATGTTGATTCGGGGTAGGAATTAATGCCCGCCATTCAAGTTCTCCTCTTTCTGAGCTGCCCACTGTATACACTCCTGTTCTGGGAGCATATTGACCAGACATGATCGCTGCGCGGCTGGGGGCGCAATTAGGTGCATTGGCATAGGCATTGGTAAAAAACATCCCCTGACCTGCTAGCTTATCCAGGTTGGGGGTCTCAAAAAACTGACTTCCATTGAAAGAAGTATCTTTCCATCCTAAATCATCGGCAATGATAAAAAGAATGTTAGGTTTTTCATTAGATTGCTGAGCCTCTACCTGAAGAAATGAGCTAATCAGAAATATGATGACGCTTACTTGTTTTATTAATTTCATATGTATATTAAATTATATAAAAACGAATCTTTGATGATTAAAATAATGATGTCTTTTCTATTTTAATTGTGTCGTTTTTTTTTAGTATTAGTTGATAGGTGGTATATTCATTTGAGGCAGCCATTGAGCCAACTTAGCTTTAATCGATTGATACTCTTTTTGGCTTGCCAGATTATTCCATTCTAATGAATCCACTTGGTGATCATATAATTCTTCAGACCCATCGGCATAATGGATATACCGATAGCGTTTGGATCGGATACTTTGATTTTTATATTTAAAAGTGCTAATTACCGGATAGTTCCATTCCATATCTGGTTCTTTCAGTAAAGGAAATAAGCTTCTACCCTCCAATTCTTTATTTGAAGGTAACTTACAGGCATCTACTAAAGAAGGATATATATCAATAAGACTTACCGGCCAATCCACCTGGGTTCCAGCTTTAGTGATCCCAGGTACTTTGAATATTAGTACACTACGGGTACCTTCTTCCCATAGCGTTGATTTTCTCCAATGTGATTTTTCGCCCAGATGATATCCATGATCAGACCAAAGCACTACAATGGTGTTGTCTCTATATTCACTATTTTCTAAAGCGTCCAAGACTTTACCCAAACACTCATCAACAAAAGATATCGCTGCCAGGTAGGCCTGCACTCCTTCTTTCCATTTGTTATGTTGAATAACCCGCATATGGTCTCCCGGAAGGCTATCTTTAGAAACTTTGGGTTTCCATACTTTGAGCCTGGCTAATTCCCTTCCCAATAATGGTACATCATCCAAATCATTTTCAGGAATCTCAGGTAATGTAATCTTATCTAAAGGATAGCGATCAAAGTATTTTTTGGGGATGTACCAAGGCAAATGAGGCTTGTAGAAACCACAGGCAAGGAAGAAGGGTTTTTTATGGTCTTCTTGCAGTTGTTTTGACACCCAATCGGCTACTTTCCAATCCCCCATTTCTGAAGTATCTACATCGATTGGTCCCCAATCAAAGAAATGAGCATATACCGGCATCCCATGAAGCGGTTTTTGTTCAGGTTCGGGATCATCAGGTCTAATTTTTTGAATAGAAGGCCAGTATTCATCCCATGAAAGAGTATCATGAACATAATGAAAGACTTTACCTGAGCCTAATGACTTATACCCATGATTCCTGAAGTATTGTGGAAGTGTAAATGCAGTTTTTAGCTTTGGACTACTGCGTAAGGGTTGCTTATTCTCATAGACCCCAGATGTATATGGTTGTATTCCTGTAAGCACGGCAGTACGTGAGGGATTACAAAGTGGTGCAGCCGTGTAGGCACTTGTAAAAAGCACACTTTCCTTCATGAGTCTGTCGATATTTGGAGTTAAAACATCGGGATACCCTTTTAATGCACCCACCCAGTCATTAAGATCATCAATTGAGATAAAGAGAACATTAGGAGGAATCGGTTCTTTTTTTTCTTGTGAACACGAAAACAATGATAACCCAATTATATAGAATACTAATAATCGTAAGATTTTCTTAATTTTATTATATTCTTGATCTAATATCATTTTTTAAGTTTTTTCACACTAATGGCAAATGCCTCAGCAGGATTTTGAATCATTATGGTATCAATCTCTTCTTTTGTTAGACCTGCTTCTTTAAGAGCTGGAATCAGATGAGTAAACAAAGAAGTAAATCCTCTGAAATTCCCTCCGTTTTCTGCTCCCGGAGTATACCATCCGGCATCATGTGATAATAGTATTTTCTTGATATGTCCGCTTTCCTTCAGGTTTTTGATCATGGAAACATATTTTTCTGCATTCTTCTTGCGCACACTATCCAGGCTTACCCACGCACCTTGCTCTGCAGCTTTCACATGCATAGACAGGTCCTTTTCTTTCTGCGCATGGGTCCAGATAAAAGCGCTTGGACTCACACCATTTTCTTTTACTATTTCTATTTGCTGTAGGGCAGGTTCTGCTTCTCCTGTATGGGAAGCAATGGTGAGCCCGGTCTTTAAATGTGTAAGTGAGGCAGCTTTGATTAATTTTTGGTGAAACTCAGACAACGAACCTTTGTTTACAGCCGTCTTTATAAAACCTGGTTTAATAGTTGTTTCCTGCATACCGGTTTCAAAATCTGTGATCCATCTGGAGGCAAGTTGTTCGGCTGATTCGTTATAGGCATGTTCAGGAATGTGCTTGTTATTATTGGCACCATAATACCCTGTATTGGTAATGATATGTAATCTGGTTTCGTCTGCTAATTCCTTTAGTAATTGAACATCCTTACCAATATAGCTCGGCGTAAACTCAAAGAAGGTCTTACATCCATGCTTTTTCAACTCATGCAAGTATGGCATAACCACTTTTTTAACAGCCTCTCTATCCCACCAAATCTCACCGGTAGCCCCTTTTGATCCGTCGACCAACACATGTTCATGGGTGAGCGACAATCCCATATCGGATGGCTTGATCTTACCATTTACGGTCATGATGTATCCTTTCCTTCCAGAATTACCAAAAGCTATACTATTGGGTGCCAGAGCCAATCCAAAAGAAGCTACTGCGGTCGTTTTGATAAAATTTCTTCTGGTTGAGTTCATTGTATTACTCTTTTATAGGTTTAAGCTCGATAGCTTGTCCTCCTCCTCTAGCCAGCTTTATTTTTAGTATGGTTTCAGCATGTACTTCTTGTTTGGAGATTTCAATAGGATAAGGGTTAGTCTCCCAATCGGCAGCTTCTCCATCTGCGTAGATCGTTGCCAGATAGGTCTTTCCTTTATCAAGGAAATCAAGCGACACTTTAAAATCGCGAGATTTTTCATTGGTAATACTTCCCAAAAACCAACGATCCCCAGCTTTGCGAACAATAGTCACATACTCTCCAATATCAGCATTCAGTACTTTTTGGTCTTTCCAGTTTACGTCGAGGTCTTCAATAAACTTAAAAGCAGGTTGGTTTTCATAATTTTCGATAAGATCGGCTGCCATCACCATAGGGCTGTAAAGCACCACCATTAAGGCAAGTTGTTTGGCAACTGTTGTTCGCACTTGTAGTGTAAGCCCTCTTTCTTTAAATTCGTTCCATTTTGGCATTCGCTTCCAGGAATTTTTGAATTGAACATCAAAGATTCCAGGGGTATAATCTACAGGTCCTGAAAGCATCCTGGTAAAGGCTATAGTGGTCGTATGAGCAGGGTAATTTCCTTTGCTCCAGGCATTCCATTCCATACCTCTTACACCTTCGCGAGTCATCATATTGGGCCAGGTTCTGCGAATACCTGTATCTTTAATAGGTTCATGGGCATTAATCATTATTTGGTTTGCAGCTGCCATCTCTACTACTTTCCGGTAGTGATTTACCATAAACTGGCCGTGATGGCTTTGCCCCGGCACTCTTATTTTTCCGGCATAACCAGTTTTAATGGCATGCACCCCTAGTTTTTTATACATCGCCATAACGGAATCCAATCGGGCTTCAAATTCGGGAATGTTACCCCCGGTTTCCTGATGACCGATAAACTCAACACCTTTTTCTTTGGCATATCGTACTACTTCTTCAGGATCAAAATCGGGATAAGGTGTTGTATAATCAAAGCTATCTTCGCTTAACCAGGTGTCCCAGCCATGGTTCCAACCTTCTACCAGAACTCCTTCGATATTATGTGTAGCAGCAAAATCGATGTATCTTTTTGTGTTTTCTGTAGTGGCCCCGTGTTGTGGCCCCGACGCCCAGGTTTCCAAAAACAAATGCAGACTCCACCAGATACCAATGTATTTCATAGGTTTGATCCATGAAGTATCCTCAATTTTTCCAGGTTCATTCAGATTTACAATTAAATTGGATTCAATGAGCCCTCTTGCTGTCTTGGATAGCTGTATCGTGCGCCAGGGACTTTGCATAGGTAGTTTTGCTTTTACTTTTATCCCATCCGGCCAGGGAGCCAGGTCGCTTTCGAGGCATGTAGATCCTGCTTTATGTGCCAACGTCATCCCGGCATAATTGGTAAGATTGGCTTCGTGTATACTAAAGTAAGTGCTATCTCCGGATTTCATAGTTACTGGAGTAGCCAATGTTGCTGACTCACTTAATTTTGTATGCTTAAACCTTCTCTCGTAAGAGTTGTGATTTGCCTTGATCCACCATGTTTCAGGATCTTTATTGATACTGAATTGGGTTTTTTCAGAAAGAATGAATACAGAATCCACTCCTCTTTGGTTAGGAATTTCATAACGAAAACCGATACCATCATCAAAAGCCCGGAAAAACAATATTAGTTTTCGGTCTACACTTTCTACATCGGTCAAAAATACTTTTAACTCGTTGTACTGGTTTTGCACAGATTTTGTTTCTCCCCATGGTCTTTCCCAGGTTTCATCTGTGCTTGTTCTCTCCACTTTATCTACTTTGAAACCGGTGAGCAGATCTGGCTGATTCTTTAAATCAAAACCCATACCAGAGGTATCCACAACCATTTCGTTTCCAAAAGACACTGTATACTGAAGTTTTCCTTCCTGATCAAGCATAAAATCAATCTGTACCTGGCTATCGGGAGAAAAAAGTGTCAAATCATCTTGTCTTTTACAACCAAAAATAATTGTGACCCATAATAATACGACGATGTAGTATATTCTAATCATTTATCTGTAATGTGAAATAGTACGTTATCCTTTTTCATTTCCTTTTTTGTAGTAAATAGTATTCTAATCATATAGTCACCCCAATACTGTTTGATTCTGGGGTCATGTTCGGTATTTAATAGTATCTGTTCCTGGGTAACCGAGAGTTTTTCGGGATCATAATACAGCCATATTTTTTTATTACTTTTTTTATCGACCAGGAACTCGAGCGTTCCGGGTTTACTGGCATCTACTTTGCAAATGGTCATCAAAGAAAGTTGTATATTGTTGCTTGAATTCTTTAATGTATATGTATCTAAAAGGTTGATTCCTTTTTTTCTATCTAGTGTTACAGATCGTTTCCAGGAATCTAAGTTTGCTTCTTGTGGATAAGCACCAGATATTTCCATCGAAAGCATAGCTTGTTTTTCGTTGACTGTGTATTCAACGTTTTCTGCTTTAAATGCTTCCCCGTTTTTCTGCATCACTCCATTAATGGTAGGAAGGTTGTGATAGGCTGATTGATTGTTCCAAATTTCGTATCGTCTTTCACTGAAAGTCTTGGAATTATAAGAGGCCATTCCTACATCGATGATCACTGGTAAACCATCATAATACACAATAAAATTACCCACATCGTTATGGTTATGCCCCTGCCCTTCTGCATTATGTCCTGCTTTTGCACCAAGGTAAAAACCTTTTGTAGATCCTGCTTTTTGACGTGCTGCCATCAATTGGGATACAGGCATCCAAACATCTTTTAAAAAGAGATGTTCCTGTGACCGGGCCTGCATCTCTTCTACCAGGAATATCTCTCGCAGTACCCTACCCATACCATCATGATTACCAGCTCTCTCATCATAATTTCCGAATGGCACGAGATAAGCCCCGAGGTCCATCAGAGAAGGATCGTCGATACGCTGGCCATAATGATAAATAAGAAAGGGATTGTTTCTGATATAAGGAACCGCATCGGCATAATTGAAGTAGAACTGCTCATTAATATGCATGCGATTGAGATATTGCCCCATCTGAGTGATCAAAGGGTCACTGTAAATATTGAACTTTCCATTGGTGGCTCCATATAGTAATTCTAAAGCATCAAACAAAGAACCTGCTGCATGACCCCAGTAATGTGGGCCTTCATCTGAAGCTCCATCTACCGGATTGTTGCTTACATAGGCATCCAATACTTTCAAGATCTTTAAAATATGTTGTGACAGTTCCTCCTTATCCCCGATCAACAGGACTGCCGTTGCCATCCAATTGGAGCTGATCCATGGATTCCAATTTCCTACTTTTTCGCCATTGGGATCGAGACCCATCCACCAGAAATCATTTCTGTTTGCAGCAGGGTCCAATATTCTACGTTTTGCCTCCCGCTTTACTCTTTGATACACTAAAGGGGATACTTCATCCAACTGATCTTTTAATAAATAGACCGACCAGGACAACATTTCGGCAGTTTCGGCAGCAAAAAGATCAACAATGGGTTCATTTACATCTGGTAATCCCATCCCGGCCTTTTGCATTCCGATATGAGCTGGAATACCCCAAAATGTTTCTTCGCAGATCAACCAAATAGCATTAATGATCTGGTCAATAAAACGACCCTTGTTTTCTATACATTCTGCCAATACCAGTTGTCTTAACTTATAGCGTCTTTCATAAGATACATTGGAGTATGGTTTACGATTACCCGTTCTGGCATAATCTAAAAAAAGGGTTGCCGGTAAGGCTTCCCATTCAAACGTAAGTGCTTCTTCTCCACGTTTGATCCATCGTTTTTTTATGTTTTCGGGTACTTTTTCCCAGACATCTCTATCGTTTGCTTTAGGATAAAGCTGCCAGGTTTCAGACGATTCGAGCATTGAAAGCAGTTGCTCATGAGTATATCTTTCTGTTAAGGGTTTCCAGTTTGGATTTGTTTGGGCTGAAGAATTGACAAATATACCCATCATAAGAAACACAAATATGTGTTTCAGCCTTAATAGCTGTTGTAAAATGCTATTCTGTAAAAATATTTCTTTCTTGCTCATAAATATCACCCATTAGGAGTTTTGATTTCCTACTCCTATTTATTTCTCATTCTACACGTTCTTTTAATTTCTTTAGCCGTATCAAAGCCTCTATAAAATAGTAATCAGCATAGCTGAGAGGTACATCGATCTCACTATTTGCGGGTTTATGACCAACACCATGTTTTAGAATAAAATTACCGTTCTCACCCTCTTTTGCAAGGTAATTTTCATTGGATAGGGTTCTGATTATTATTGATGCTGCAGTAAGATATTTATTTTTTGATGCATCCTTTACGTATTCGCTCAATTCGATCAACGCTGATGAGATAATAGCTGCAGCCGATGCATCCCTGTAAGAATTAGGAATATCGGGGGCGTTAAAATCCCAGTATGGAATATGATCTTCTGGCAGATTGGGATGATCCAAAATAAAATTGGCAATCTTTTCTGCCTGTTTCAAATATTTTTGATCTTTAGTTTCACTATAGGCCATAGTGTATCCATACAATCCCCAGGCTTGTCCCCGTGCCCATGCAGATTCATCAGCCGCACCCTGGGCAGTCATTTTGGCCAGAACCTTTCCCGTATTTGTATCATAAGCCAGCACGTGATACGAACTATTGTCTTCTCTAAAATGATTGTCTATTGTTTTATTAGCATGACTCACTGCAATATCATAATATTTATGATTTCCACTTACTTTTGAAGCCCAAAAGAGTAGTTCAAGATTCATCATATTATCAATAATGACCGGATATGTATAGCCTTTGAATTCTTCCCATGATTTTATAACACCCGTTGTATCATTAAAACGGCTGATTAAGGATTCTGAGCTTTGAATTAGGATCGGAATAGTGATGCTGTCTTTAGTCAACCGTAAACCGTTGCCATAACTACATAGCATCTTAAAGCCAATATCATGATCCATAGTATTATATTGCTCCTTCTCAAGTACTGCTGTTCTTTCTAAAGCCATTTGTTTCAGGGATTCATCACCTGTATGCTCAAATAAATACCATAGGCTACCTGGGAAAAAACCGCTGGTCCACCATTGTCGTGGGTTGGTGACTAATTTACCTTCTTTATCCAATGATCTTGGAAAAAGTGTATCTGGAAGGACTGCATGCATTTGTTTGTATTGATGAATAGCCCTATCTAAACTAGTCTCGATGATTTCTTCAATAGGTGTTTCTTTTTTTTCTTTGGGCATAGGTTGACATGAGATAAAGATCAAAGCAAGAAGGATCACAAAACAAACGCTTAGGAAATAAGGTCTTGGTGAAGATGGATATAAAAGATCCCTGCTCGATAGGAATGGAGTAACATTATTTTGATTATGAAATTTCAACATAGTGTTTTTTAAATTTGTTATATGTACGGCTTAAAAATCAGGGCTTTTTTAATACATAGAGAACAGTAACTTCTCTACAAATTGATATAAACATACATACATATGACAAGCAAGGTGCCATTTTCTAATGCATAAACTGGGTTAAAATATATTTGTCTAAAACCGGTAAGGCCTATTTAAATGATATTTAGTGTCTGGTCGGAAATATATCACTATTAAATTTGTTTCTTTTTGCGCTATTTTTATTTATTTTTTATCGCCTGATGCTAAGGCATCTGCATCAAAAAAGAAAAATCAGCAACCTCAGAGCAAGCGAGAGGTATGCTTTCGAAAATGTATTTTGTTTTCGAGGCAAGCCTGCCTGGATCGGCAGGCAAGCTTGCCTGGATCGGCAGAAAGGCCTCGGGGAATTAAACCCTCTATGAGGGATTAAAATCTCTTCAAAAATAATTCAAATTATAAAAACCGCCTATTTCCGACCAGACACTATTTATGGAATCATTAGGTATAACAAAGCCTTTTAAAATTGAAGAACCACTTTAAAAGTAATGCGCAATATTCAAACACAACAACATCCAGAATCTTATATTAAGATTGGATATTATTCTGCTGGTTGGTTGTATACAATTTCATTATTATACATAGCATTTAGGCCCATTTGCACACAAACTGAGGTATTGGCTCCTGTGTTCACATCAGACTTTGGTTTTGTATTGTGCAGAATACTATCTCTAAAATCCAATAATGCCTGTTTACTCGGGTCTGCATGCGCTACATCTATCGGTATTACTTCCCCCTGATTCCAGAGCATCGTCGCACCAGAAACGCTGTCTACCTCGCCTAACTCTTTTTTCTGAGGTGCTTCAGGGTAGAACCAGGCTTTTGTATAATCTAATAGTATCGTTCCTTTATCTCCTATTATTTTTATTTGATAATTGTCTTTGGCATTACATGTCAAACAAGTGAATTTAGCTTTTACCCCATCAGGATAGTTATAGATCAGGTGAATGTTGTCAAAAGTTTCGCGACCATCTTTCCAATAGTCGACTCCACCAGTACCCATTACTTTATCTGGCATCGTCCCTAACACCCAATTCACAAAGTCTATTTGATGTGAGCAGAGCTCTGCCAACAATCCTCCCGAGTATTCGCGGTACATTCTCCAATTAATTGCGCGTTCCAGTTCAGGGCTTGGTACTGAACGCCTCCAATCTCCATAACGATTCCATTGACATTCGAAAGCAACAATCTTCCCGATTTTTCCATTTTTAAGTAAATCTACCACATGGGTATATAATCGGGAACTGTGATATTGGTGTCCGGTTTGAAAAATAGCTACCGAATCAGATACTTTTTTTACTAAGGACTTGATTCCTGTAAATCCTTTCGCCATTGTTTTTTCGCAATACACATGTTTACCGGCATCTATGGCATCTATCGCAATTTGTGAATGCGAATTAAACGGAGTTGCAATTACAACGGCATCCATATCTTTATTATCAAGTATGCTGCGATAATCGGTATATTTTTTGGCTTTGCTTCCTGCTTTTAACATACCTTCTTCCAGCCTGAAGGGTATCACATCACAGCAAGCTGCTACATTGACTCCTTTGATCTCGTTTAATGTTGGTATGAGTCCGGCTCCCCTGGACCCTGTTCCGATGATGCCTATATTAATAGCATCATTTGCTCCTAAAATATTAACATAGGAAGAGGGAAGCACTGTGGTGCCTGCTAAAATTCCTGTGGATAACAATCCTCCTTTTACTATAAATTCTCTTCGTTTCACTTGTCTATAGTTTTGGTTCCCAACCTGGTTCATAAGTACGTGACCATAGTTTCATGGCATCTTTATCCAATATATGGCCATTAGTTTCATTAATGTCAAATGATTTTCCTATTCTGGAGGCTATATTGGCATAATGAGTGAGCATCTGACTAATTGCTCCCTGTTCTATTGGTGAGTTAAGTGCTTCTTTACCTCTAATTGCTTCAAAAAAGTTAATCGTGTGTCTTGTGGTTAAATTTCCACCTCCGCCAAGGGCAATTCCTCCCTCTTTGCTTCCCGACTTACCCTCTTTTATTAATTTTCCTTTGAGATCATATAATGCATATCCTTCGCGATCTACAAATACAGAACCTTTAGAACCATAGATGATTGTGCCTCTACCCTTACCATATTTATTGTAGGCATTTCTACTTTGTCCATCCCATTGAATAACCCTGTTATTTGCAAATTTGAATGTAGCTTCCATTGTATCATACATTTCCCAACCATCATTTTTATAGTGATGTTTCCCTGAAATCACAGCTACATGTTCGGGATATTTAACATTTAAAGCCCAGCGGGCGATATCCAATTCATGTGTGGCATTGTTACCCATTTCTGCGGTACCAAAATCCCAGCCATACCAGTGCCAATTATAATCCCAGGTATCATGCATATACGCTTTTCGCGGAGAAGGCCCTTGAAAAAGGTCCCAATCCAGTCCTTCTGGCGGTGGTGCTTTTGTTGGAATGGGCACCTCTCCTCTGCCATTGGTATAAAAAGCAATTGCCTTGTATGCTTCCCCTATAATTCCGTTATGAATTTCTTTGATAATCTGATTGGTTTCTACCGATGATCGTTGTTGATTTCCCATCTGAACCACTTTGTTATACTTTTGCTGAAAAGCAACGACCAATTCGTTTTCCTGCGCATTATGACTGCACGGTTTTTCTAAATACACCTGTTTACCTGCCTGCATCGCCATACAAGCACCCGGGGTATGCCAATGATCTGGCGTTGCCATAAATACGGCGTCCACATTTTTATCGGCGAATATCTTACGAATATCATTCTCGAGTTTTGGATTGTAATCATTTGTTTTAGCAAATAGTGCTGCAGCCTTATCCCGCTGACTTTTCATCACATCACAAAAATACAGCAGCTGCACATTGCTTTCTTTTTTGGTAATGGGTTCAATAAATGCCCCATATCGTCTTCCTAATCCCTGAATGGCTACATGTATACGATCATTTGCCCCAATAATATTTGCATAACTCCTGGCCGACATCGCATTGATACTATTGCTAAAAGCAACCCCTACGGCTCCTGCGGTTGCTGTTTTTATAAAACTTCTTCTATCGGTACTCATATGTTACTATTTTTTAGCGCTATCAATTTCACGTATTTTAATATTTCTAAAAGATACCAGGTCTCCATGATCCTGCAACAGGATCTGCCCCCGGTCTGCTTCTCCAAAGTTGGGCCATTTTGCATATTTACTTTCTGATACAAGTGTAAGATAGTCTGCACTTTTGCGTTCATATTCCAGCACCTTTGTTCCGTTTAACCAATGTTCTACATGATTGTCTTTTGAAAGAATGTAGGCACTGTTCCATTCTCCAACCGGATGTACAGGTTTGTTGGGGTCGGCCTTGATTAAATCATACAACGAAGCCATCGTTCTGCTTCCTTCATGGTTTCCCAGCTTGGCATCGGGATGTACCGCATCGTCCAGTATCTGATATTCCAATCCGATGGAGGAGCCTGGGCCTTTATTAAGTTCGGTATCTACATAATATTTAATGCCACTATTGGCTCCTTTTGTGATTTTGAAATCTACTTTGAGTTCAAAATTACTATACAATTCGGTAGTCACTATATCTCCCCCCGCGGTTGATTCTCCTCCTCCTGATGCTAAAACGGTAAGTTCTCCATTTTCTATTTTCCATCCTTTCTCGGGGAATTTATCCAATTTAGCGCCTCGCCAACCTTTTGTAGTTTCACCATCCCACAATAATTTCCATCCTTTTTTTGCCTCCTCTGCTGTTAACCGGTTTTTGGTAATCACAGGCGATAAAGGAGACTTTCTGGAATATCTGGACAGGCTATCGGTGAGTATATTGATATTTTTCCAAATAACTTCTGTGCCCTCTTGTTCGTCTTTGCCAATTTCATGTACCTGCAACCCTATAAATCCACTAGTAGTTTTATCATCAATAAGATACGCGGCAGGAACATCATTGATCCATGTTTTAATGGTATCTCCTATGGCTTCTATTCGATAATGATTCCATTCATTTTGTTTGAATGCCTTTTGTGCCTCCAGGTTTTCTGCCATAGGATACAACCAACCCCGTCTTGCCTCATCATATATCCCTGCGCTCCAGCCTCTTTCTGAAGGGTCTATCTCTACCTGGTACCCATGTACACGCCCATTGCGATACCAGGGAAAACTATTGCTCCTGATCTGAATACCAGAATTCATTGTGGTGTCTACTTTAAACTCTAACTCCAGGATAAAATCGCCATACTGTTTCTCTGTTGTCAAAAAAGAATTGGGACTATTATGGACTGTAGTGCCTACTATGAGCCCGTTTTTTACTTCGTATGGGGCATTCCCTCCTTTGGCAGACCAACCTTTTAAGGTTTCGTTATCGAATAAGGGTATCCAGGGGGTATCGTCTTTTTTAGTTTCAGAACACCCAATGACAAATACTAAAAATATCCATATGGGTACAGTGCTTACGTTTGATTTCATATATGTATGATTTGTGTGTACTTTGTGTTTATATTTTTTGCCCTAAATAGCGACAAAAGATACTATTTTTAGTGCTCATTTCATATAAGATTTATATAGATCTACATTTTCCAGCTATATGGAAACATCAGTTGTGCGAATTGTAATCTGACTAGCTACGGTACCCATATCTTTTTTTGGTAAGCAAATCTACGCTGAAGGAAAAAATCAGGACCTCAGAAACTTCAAAACAGCTGAGGGAAAAAAATCAGGACCTAAAAAACTCCAAAACAGCTGAGGGAAAAAAATCAGGACCTAAAAAA
>CANMDW010000014.1 GCA_947496705.1 uncultured Aquimarina sp.
ATGGTGATCGATAGCATCACAGGAATACTCTCTGTTGCCAGTGCAGCACTTTTCAATTTTGAGGTGAATCCCACACTCACGGCCAAAGTAATAGCCACCAATGAAGATGTAATAGAAGAAGCTGCCGTTACCATAACACTCAATGATGTTGAAGAAGTACCCATCACCATTACGATAGAAGACCTTGCCATCACCATCGATGAAAACCCCGAGCAGGAAGCAACCCTGGACACCATCAGTGCGAGTACCAATCGCGGTACCTTGGTATTTTCACTATCCGATCAAAATCCGGAGGGTGCTATGAATATTGATCCCGATACGGGAGTACTTACTGTTGCAGATAAGCTGTTATTTGATTATGAGGTCAACCCGACGCTTACCACTACCGTAGTAACGACCAATGAGGATGTGACAGAGCAAGCTACCATTACCATAACACTTACCGATGTTGAAGAAATACCGATCACCATTACTATAGAAGATTTTGCTGTTTCAATAGATGAAAACCCTATACAAGGGCAATCATTAGGAACAATTGTAGCAAGCACCAATCGGGGGAATCTTACCTTCTCTCTTACCAATGAAAATCCTCAGAATGCTATGGCTATTGATGAAAATACCGGAGTGCTAACGGTAGCAGATGCTACAGTATTTGATTATCAGGTTAACCCTACACTTACGGCAACTGTTATAGCTACCAATGAAGATGTGGCACAAGAGGCCTCTATTACCATTACCCTTAGACCAAGGCCCGAAGATTGGAGACAGATAGGGATGGATATAGAAAGAGATGTAGCGTCTGATGAATTGGTCACTTCTGTAAGTTTAAGCAAAGACGGCTTGGTAGTGGCTATAGGTGCAAGTGCAAGTAATGGCAATACAGGCCATGTAAGGATTTATCAAAACCAGGCGGGTAGTTGGGTAAAAGTAGGCGGAGATATAACCGGAGAAGCTGCTGTTGATGTATCAGGGATTTCGGTAAGTTTAAACGCCGATGGTTCAGTATTGGCGATAGGCGCTACCAATAATGATGGGAATGGTAACCTTGCAGGTCATGTAAGGGTGTATAAAAATCAGGGTAGTAATTGGGTACAAATAGGAGCAGATATCGACGGAGAGTCAAGAGACAATTTTTCCGGCCAATCTGTAAGTTTAAGTGATGATGGCTCTATAGTAGCTATAGGTGCCACTACGAATAGTGACAATGGCTTGTATGCGGGCCATGTAAGGGTGTATAAAAACCAGGCGGGAAGTTGGTTGAAGATAGGAGCAGATATTGACGGAGAAGCTATCAATGATTATGCCGGTCAATCTGTAAGTTTAAGTGCCGACGGTTCGGTGATAGCTATAGGTTCACCACGTTTTATTCAGGTAAATGGTCCTACTCCGGGCCGTGTACGGGTGTATCGTAACCAGAGTGGTAATTGGGTAAAAATAGGAACAGATATTATAGGGCAGGTTACGGCCGATCGATTTGGTGCTACTGTAAGTTTAAGTGCAGATGGTTCGGTAGTAGCGATAGGGGCTCCCTCCAGGAGTTCTACTACTAATACAGGGTATGTAAAAATGTATAGAAATATGGGTAGTAGCTGGTCACAGATTGGGTCAGATATTAGCGGAGAGGGTCCCGGAGCCCGACTGGGTGAATCCGTAAGTTTAAGTGCAAATGGCTCTATAGTTGTAGTTGGGACAAGCACTGGTAATGGTTATATTGGTCGTGTAAAAGTATATAGAGATGAAGGCGGTAATTGGACACAATTAGGATCGGATATCAATGGAAATGTTAGGCGTCAACCAATATCTGTTGGGATAAGTGCCAATGGTGCCATAGTAGTCGTAGGGGGAGATTGGAGTGATCAAAATGGAGGTTCCTCAAGACATGTTAGGGTTTTTAAATATGAATAACACCGAATACAGACGTTCATATAGTATTGATAATAACATTAGCCTGGGCATTATGCTCAGGCTTGTCTTATATTCAAATAGTATTACTTGGTATCCCTCTCCCATACTATAGATATGTTACTTTCGAGAATAAAGAAGTACCGCTCCATTATGAGGTACGAAATACACAAAAAACCGCTATACTTTTACTTCATAATTTATTCTTAATCTTAAAAAAACAGAAATTATGAGTTTAGCAGAAAAACGAGCCATGAAAAGTTTTCAGGAAAACATATATCCTGATTTGGAAAAAAAGATCCTGGATGCAGCAGGGTATGATCTTGAAATAGAAGTCAATTGGGATACTTTGGGCAAATTTAGTGCAGATGACAAGACGGACTACACGAAACTCTATGACAGCAATCTTCCTAAGATCTACTTTGAGCCTGTAGCGTTAGCAATAGCAGATATCGCACAAGATGATATGGGTAAAGAAGCTTTAAAGGAAGCGGTGAAGAAACTGGTAATTACCAATACCTATAAAGGAACCGGTGCAGCGCTGGAAGAGGGAGTATTAACTTTCGATTATCGATTTGCCAATGCCAATGAAGTAGATATCCGAAAACAAATGATTGTAAAGGTGCTGGAAAAAGCACTTTAGGATTGTTGCATGAACCACTAAGTGTATTGGGGAAAGACTTAGTGGTTTTTTTTAATATTCTTATACTTTTAAGAAGTAATTGGATCAATTGAATAACCTTTATGAAATAAGAGCCGATTTTGATCGTGATTCAATCATTGTGTATCAGGCATATCGAAAAGAGATAGGTGAAAATGCACTAAAGCATCAGCAATTCGTACCTCCCTTTTCAATGAATCGGATGACCTGGATCAAACCCTCCTTTTTATGGATGATGGAACGAAGTAACTGGGGATTAAAGAAAGGCCAGGAATATATATTGGGTGTTAGGATAAAAAGAGAGGCCTGGGAAACTGCCTTAAAAATGGCAGTACTCACCAGTCCGGAATTCAGGGTTTATAAAAGTGGGCGCGAATGGCAGGAAAAATTCGATAAGGCCAAAGTACAGGTGCAATGGGATCCTGAGCGATCTATCAGAGGTAAGAAACTGAACTACTCTTCTATACAAGTGGGGATCAGCCGGCACATCATACAGCAATATGTAGAGAATTGGACTCTGGAGATCTTGGATTACAGGCCTTTGGTAAGAAAGATCCATAAGCTTTGTATGAAAGGAGAATTTTCAAAGGCCAAAAAGTTTTTGCTCAAAGAGAAAATATGTCCTACGCCTCAAGATATTAAGTCTATAATTGGGGGTAGTATCTAATCATCCTTAAAAAAAGCGACCTCTCAAAGAAGCGGGACGATCCAATGTTAACTTTATACTATCTTTACAAAAGAATAAAAAAGATATGTCATTTAAGAACAGAATAAAATCAAGTGTTGATCTTCGCAATGAGTACTCTGAGATAATTAAATTGATCAATCAGAGAGCTATGAAGGAAGCAGAAAAGTTATACGATCAATACTCTGTTTTTGAACCATATAACCCAGAACTCCTTTACCACCTCTCAAAAGGGTTTGCTATATCGAATAAGAAAAAGGCACTTGAATATTTAACCCTGGTTTACGATATTGATAGTACTTATCTTGATAAAGCCAGACAAGAGAATACAATAACCAAATTTATAGAAGAAATTGATTTTAAGGAAATACTTTCCAATGAACGATCACGAATGTGGAATGTGATCGATGTAAATCAAATAGAACCTAATATGACCGAAGATGAGGTTCACCTGTATTTTGATAAAAGTAGAAAAGATGAGGTGATAAAAATCTTTGAATCCTTTGGAGATCGAGTAAGTGATTTCTTTATGTGGAAAGACAAATGGGATAGTTTTGATGGCCCCGAAGATCATTTTATTTTAAGTAGCCAAGGTGATAAAACCTATGTAAAATATGCGCAACTTTTTATGGCATTTAAAAAGCTAAGCCCTTATTGTGAGAACATACGATTTATGATGTCCAGCGAACCGGTAAGTTATGTAGATGAATTAGTAATTGAAGATGGGGTATTCTATTCTTTTCGGCATATGACAAAAGGGCCTTATCGGGAAGATAAGCTTGAAGTGATGGAGCAGCTGGCTGATCAAGATACTGATGATATCAATATGTGTACGTATGTTTCAAGTGAATGGGCTTTTTGGACTAAACTTGAAATAGATCATATTGGAGAGGAAGATGAGACTGTAAGCGAACAGATAGCAACAGTAGAAAAATACTTAAGCAAAGCATTTCATTATAACCCCAGGAATCCTGAAGCTTATTATCAAAGAGGAAGATTATATACATTCAAGAAGAATAAAAAAGAAGCCAAAGCAGATTTTCTACAAGCAGTAGCATTGGATAATCATCACTTTAATGCATATTATGACCTTTCCAAACTTGAATATAACGAGCATCACTTTGATTTGGCATTAAAATATTTAAACGAAACGCAGAGGATCAGGCCAGAATATCTGGATCTTTATTTTAAAAGGGGTTGTATATATCTAAAACTCGATGATTTTGAGCGTGCCGAAAAAGATTTTGAAACCTGTATAAACAAAGTAAAACACCATAATGCCTCTACTTTGTTGAGATATGCCAATACACTTGTAGACAATAAACATTATCAACAAGCTGAAGGATTTTATGCAGGCGTATTTGAGAAGAACAAAAGTTATACAGAAGAATTGAAAGAAAGAGAGATAAAAAGCAATGATCCATCCACTAATTTTTATACGAATCTTTTTGACAAAATAAAAAGACAGAACAGTGATGCCTATATTGGATTATCGCTAATAGAGGGGGATTACAAACATGCTTATGAGAAAGCCTTAAAGTATATTAAACAGGCAATAATTCTGAATAGTGAATCAGCCATTGCGTGGTATAATCAGGGACATGTGTATCAGAACCTGGGAAAACTAGATAAGGCAGAAATGTCTTACGACAAATCAATTAAGCTTGATGAAACAGATTTCAGGCCTTTTCATAATAAAAGTATGATCTATCTGGAGAAAAAAGATTATGAAGAGGCAATAAAGCTGGCAAATATTGTTCCGAAAAAAGAACCAGAACATTTAGATAGTTTAATTGTCAAAGGAAATGCACTGTATTATTTAAAAAGATACAAGAGAGCCATAAAAGTATATGAAAAGGCCATAATGCATTTTCCGGAATCGGATATGGGATATCATGGGGTTGGTCTTTGTTATTCCTGGCTGAAAATGGATAAAGAAGCCATTGAATATAACAGAAAAACAGTCGAGTTAAACCCGAATAACTATTATGCCAAGTCCAATTTAGGGAACAACTTCTGTAATCTGGGAAGATATAAGGAAGCCCTGGAAGTGTTGGACCAGGTGATTGCTGAAGCTCCGAATTATTACCATTCTTATTATGTCAAAGCGTGCGTATATGCTTTGACAGGAAAAAGGGAGCAAGCTTTCGAAATGATCCGACAGACATTACAATGTGATCCAGGACAGAAAGAACACCTACAAAAAGAAAAAGATTTTAAAGCAATAAGAAGGTTAAAAGAGTTTAAAAAGATATTTGAGGAATAATTGGGGAATGTATTTTGTGAAAGCTATGAAAGGTAAAAAAGAGAACATCACTGCGACTTGCAAGGATTTATATGAAAAGGCTATGATGGCCTATAAAAAGAGTGATTACCAAAAAGCCATAGAATTTTTTGGCAAAGTAATCCTTGCAGATCCCGGGTATAGACATGTGTATCCAAAAAGTGATACCTATGAGCCTATGCGTTGGAACGGAGATCCATTATCATGGTTGGTAACAAGCTTTGATTTTATATATAGCAAGGATAAAACGGAAGCAGCTATGGCTGCTGTTAAATATGTAGAAAAACACCTGAAGCCGAGCTGGAAACTATATGAACGCCTTGCATGGATTACCAAATATGATTGGCAGGATAGAGACAGTATTGTAATGAGTAGCGAACAAAAAATGGTACAATATCTTCTTGACAAGGCCAGTGAACTCAGACCTTTTGATCCTAAATATGAAGAACTTAGATCACTGGTACAGCAACTGGTAAAGCCTATTACCTATATCTATCTTATACCCCTTCAACTACAAGAAAGCCCTGAAAGCTTCTCCTATTTTGGCGGTGATCCCTATTTTGAAGCGGGTGAACAATGGCCTGTATGCCATTGGTGTAAACAACAAATGGAGTTTGTGTGTCAGATAGACAATCGCGAGGGATTTCATGACTATCCTGATGGAGCAGATCTCTTTACGTTCTTCTGCTGTAAAAATGAAAATTGTGAGCATGAGTTCTCTATTCCGAGTACAGAGGGTAATTTCCGGGTGAATATCTATCAAAATCCTGCTCCTGAAAAAGCAGTAACCCTTGTAAAACCAAAAAACACCAAAGTTGCTCCTTGCCGGATAAAAATGGAAAGAGGCAGTACGCTTCCTGACCAGAATGATATTTATTTTGCGACTTCCGTTCCTATGCAGGATGAAGAATTTAACTGGGCCGAAAGAGCGATATTAGAAAAAATATATAAACTCTCGGCTGCTTTATCTGATGAAAATGAAGCAGAATTGATGCCATATCATTATCTGGAAATGGAAATTGTGGGAAATCATCACTATGATACTTATCTGGGTGGCCATACACATTGGGATAATTGTATGGACAAAACACCATACAGCAAAGAAAGAATCCGTATGCAGCAGTTAATTCAGTTCTATGAAGGGTCGACATTTCAGGCAAATATCTCTTTTTATGAACAAATGTCGTTGTTTGTAAATCAGATGGATCTTAAAGAGGTAAGAGCAGTGTTTGATCATACCTGAAAAAGTACCCCTTCATTAAGCGGGGCGAATTATTAAATAGTAACCCATACTTTGGTGCAGTTCTTAAATCGTAAAACTACCATGGAATTAGTACAGTTTTTAGAAGAAAACAACATTTCGTATACCATAAATACAAAAGGGTTAACCGTACATAGTAGACTTGATTTGAGGGGCACAACTATTGTAGAACTTCCGGAAGATTTGATAATTGAAGGAGTTATGCTTATATCCGGAAACTCAGTTAAAAAAATACCTAAAAGATTGACAGTTAAAGGAAATCTTTACATTTTACATACAGATATTGAAGAGTTCCCAAAGGATATAAAGGTTAAAGGTTCTATCGATATAATAGATTCAAAAATTGCAGAACTACCAGAAGGGCTTACCGTTGAAAAGAAGTTTTATATAGATAATATCCCGATCAAAGAATTGCCAAAGGGGTTAACAGTTAAAGGAAATCTTTCTTTATGTGAGATTGATATCAAAGAACTACCAAAAGGATTGTCGGTTGATTCCCTTGAATTAGTCAATACAAAAATCACAGAACTACCAGAAGGATTGAGTTTGGGTGGAATTTTTATACTAAATTCTCCGGTTAAAAAATTGCCAGGAGACTTGATCGTTAAAAATGATCTTTTTCTATGCAATACCAGGATCAAAGTACTACCAAAAGGTCTAATTGTTAATGGGAACCTGGATCTAAGTGGTTCACCTATCAAAGAATTACCACAAGATTTAGTCGTTCCTGGATACCTTAACTTAATGGACACCCAAATTAAAGAACTACCGCAAGGCCTAATTGTAAATGGGGACTTGGTGTTAGTGGGTAGCTCTATTAAAGAATTACCACAAGATTTAGTTGTTCATGGATGCCTTAACTTAAGAGGAACCTCTATAAAAGAATTACCGAAAGGCGTAATAGTCGGAGGGGAGGTTTATTGGTCTTAAAAATAGTTAAAACTATGCACTTTGGGGCATTTCGCTTTAGCTTCTAAAAACCTTTAGCTTTGTTTTATGTAGGTAGGTCTATTTATCTTGATATTTACCTGTAAGAAGTCCCCCTCCATCGAGCGGTGCGAATCAAAACACATTCCCCTGTATTTTAGCGTATATTTCAAATCGAAAATTAGTATGGAGCTAGTACAATTATTAGAAGAAAACAATATTTCGTATACCATAAACACAAAAGGGTTAACCGTACATGATACACTTTATTTGAGCGATACAACTATTGTAGAACTGCCGGAAGATTTGATAATCGAAAGAGATATGTTTATATACGAAAACTCATTTAAAAAATTACCTAAAAGATTAACAGTTAAAGGTAATTTTTACGTTTTACATACAGATATTGAAGAATTCCCAAAGGATATAAAGGTTAATGGCTCTATCAGTATATTACATTCAAAAATCGCAGAACTACCAGAAGGATTTACCGTTGAAAAGGATCTTCATATAGAAAATATCCCGATCAAAGAATTACCTAAAAGATTAACAGTTAAAGGTAATCTTCACGTTTCACATACAGATATTGAAGAATTTCCAAAGGATATAAAGGTTAAAGGCTCTATCAAGATAGTACATTCAAAAATCGCAGAATTACCAGAAGGACTTACCGTTGAAGAGGATCTTCGTATAGATAATACCCCGATCAAAGAATTGCCAAAGGGGTTAACAGTTAAAGGAGATCTTACTTTATTTGATATTGATATCAAAGAACTACCAAAAGGATTGTCGGTTGGTTCCCTTTCATTAGTCAACACAAAAATCACAGAATTACCAGAAGGATTGAGTTTGGATGAAATTTTTATACTAGATTCTCCGATTAAAAAACTGCCAGGAGACTTGATAGTTAAAAATAGTATTAGCCTAAACAAAACCAGGGTCAGAGTACTACCAAAAGGTCTAATTGTTAATGGAGATCTGTATCTAAGGGGTTCACCTATCAAAGAATTACCACAAGAATTAGTCGTTCCTGGACACCTGGATCTAGGTGGTTCACCTATCAAAGAACTACCGCAAGGCCTAATTGTAAATTGGAACTTGGTGTTAGAGGGCACCTCTATTAAAGAATTACCACAAGATTTAGTTGTTCATGGATGCCTTGACTTAAGAGGTTCCTCTATAAAAGAGTTACCACAAGGAGTAATAGTCGGAGGGAAAGTTTATTGGCCTCAAAAATAATTAAAGGCAATATCCGGTGTTGGATAATACTTTCTGAAAGGGATAAATATGGGTTTATAAAATGGGTTAAAACCGCTCTGGTAAACGGTAAGGAAATCAAAGCCAATACTTGGTATAAATTAAAGAGCGGAAAATTTATAGAAGCTAAACCCTGAACATTATACAGAAGTTTTATTTTGAAATCAACACTAATTTTTTAACCGTGGAGAGGGAAATGATGAAATCACAAAGGATTTAAGCAGAGAAATACAGTTACTTAATAATAAAGCACAATTAGACATACATAGTTCCAAACGAAACCAATGAATTCACCCGAGGAAAATATATTCGCTCACCTGGAAAGATTACAGTCCGTTAAAAATGAGCTCGGTGGCCAATTTGACCTGATTGAAATAAAAGGAAAGAACATGGGCAGTTATATTTATATAGAACATCAAAATAGATCCCTGGAACTATTTAAAATCGAAGATGGTAATATTGTGATTGGGCTTTGTGATGGACATACAATTTATGAAGTTGAAGTAGATGGTCAAAGGGATGATTATGCATTCAAAATTTTAAAAGATTGGTTGATCAAAAGATCGGATTTAAAGGAATATCCTTTTATTGAATGGAAAAAAGAATAGGTGATACGCTTAAATAAAAAAATATAGAGTGAAAAGAAAGAATAGGAAAATGATTATCAGGGATAAAAATTATCGTCCAGCCCCATTTTCTAACGGAGCAGATTTTAAGTCAGATGATATTGATGTCAGCGCAGTTTCACCACTATTGCTGTCAGCCGCAGTTGTCCGTTTTCTCCTTACTTGCACCGATCAGCAGCAAAAAGGAGAAATACTTCAACAGCTTGACATATCAGTAGATGGTTTTGCTTCTGATAAACTGTGTTTTTATGTAGAAGACACATCAGGAATGATGCCGCTCACCGAGTATCTCAAAAAGGGCTATATAAAACCTGATAAACTCTTTTTGCTTTCTAGATATTTTACCTACATAACTTTAAATACTGCTGAAGCTTTTGAATTTAACCCCAAGGAGTGTTATGAAAGAGTAATCCCTCACTACGAAGGATTACCCCACGCCTGGACTCATCATGAATATTTAAAAAAAGAATACATGAATCTTCCCGAATGGGAACAAAAAGACTTATGCCACACCTTAATCGATTATTTTTCCAGCCATATCCAGGAACCTGATATAGAAAAGAAGCGCGAAGCTTATGAGTGGTTGAAGTCAGTCAGGAAATATAAAAGACTGATCATATTGGGGAAGAGTGCTCCAACAACTCCTCATTCCATCATGTTGTATGACCAATATACCTTACCAGTAAAGTATCAACCAAACCCAAAATCCAAAGAGATGGAGCAGAAGTTAAATACCCAGTTGGAAGGAATGATCAGACTCATTGAATCGGCCATGTTGTTAGTTTCAGATCCAACTCCTTATTTGAAGGAGAACCTTGAGGCACTATTAAAAGTGTATAACCGTAGTAAAATAGCTTGTAATCAAATCTATGAAGACATTTTTAAAAAATTGTCTTACGATGAACCTCAATTTCGTCAGTACCTGTTTTTTGAAGAATGCAAGCGACTAACAGATTCCCTTATTTCCATTGCTCCTGTAAAGAAAGGTAGTCTTCATTATCATTTTTCGGCGATACATAATAAAATTAGTAAAGAGATTGAAAACATCTCTGAAGAAGCTTTGAAAAGAGGATGGTAGCTTTGAGCATTCAGGTATAATGTAGATCTCTCTTTCTACCCTGTGAGCCCTTCCTACTGTCAGGTAGGTTTGTAAGAAACCAAGCAAGTACCCCTCCATCGAACGGGGCGATTATTCTTTTTAATCAACCTACATTTATGATCAATTCCGGCATTTTGTGGGAAAACAGACATGAAGCCCTCAAATCAATAACCTTAGAGTAGACCCACAAGGGAAATAAATTTCAACATATGATAGAAATACTGGGAAGAAGATACAATCCAAACATAACATCCCTGAGGATGTCGATAGCAGGAGTCGATACCATACCCGATCTGAGTGTCTTTAAAAATCTCAAAGAACTCAGGTTGTATGGAAAAAATCCAACTATTAAAATTGAAAACCTGGGTTGTCTTCCGAAACTTGAACGTTTGACGTTGAGGATTTGCATGGAGTATACCCACAACATTGAGGCACTTCCTAACCTGAAGTATCTGGATATATCCCACAACTGCATAATAAAACTTAGAGATCTTAACGGGTTTCTTCAGCTACAAGTACTGTTTGCGAAAAATAATAAAATTGAAGAGATAGACAATTTAGACCTGCCAAATCTTAAGATACTAGACCTGTATTGCAATAAAATAAAAAGAGTCAGCAATCTCAATTTATTGCGTCTCAATACCCTGGATTTGTCTTCAAATGGTGTATTAAATATAAACGACCTGCATCTCCCCAACCTGAAAATACTAAATTTAAAAAGAAACAAAATAGGGAAAACCAGGGTTTTCAGTACTTTATTGCGTCTCAAAACACTCGACTTATCCTGTAATTGTATATCAAAAATAGAGGGTCTGGAAAATTTGACGAATCTAAGGAAGTTGGATTTAAGTGAAAATGAAATTGAAAAAATTGAAGGTTTACCACCTGATATTACGGAATTGTACTTGAAGAAAAACAAAATTTCCAGAATAGAAAATATCAACCACCTGTTAGGCCTGGATACACTTAATATTTCATACAATAATATCACTAAAATTGAAGGCTTGGAAAAGAAACCTAATCTTAGGGCACTCATTTTAATGGGTAATAAGATTGAGAAAATTGAAAGGCTAAATGGGCTCAATCTTAGAGTACTGGATCTTCATTGGAACAAAATAAAAAGAATTGAGGGGCTCGATACGCTTGTTTTATTAGAATCACTGTCATTGGGGAGTGATATTGAAAAGATCGAAAATTTAGAAAGTCTGAATAAATTGAAAGAGCTTATTTTGCAAGAGAATAATATCAATAAAATTGAGGGCCTTGATCATCTACTTTTGCTTGAATACTTGAGCTTAGGTGAGAATATTACCAGGATTGAGAATTTGGAGAACCTCAAAAGCCTAAAGACACTGAATTTTTCCTTGAATTATATTGAGAAGATAAAGAGTATAAGCCATATGTCCCAACTGGAGGTATTCGTTTCCTATAATTATCAAATGAAAGGGTTCTATGAAAACGAGGACCTGAAACAGTTAAAAGACTTGGAAAACCTCAAAGAAGTCCATCTTGACTTTGGAAAAGAGACTAATTGTATAGAAATAATAAGATCATTATAATCAATGTCATTCGTTAAATATGAAATGAACATAGATATTCGAGGGTGAAACTATACCAACCGCCAGATGAATATTTGATGTGAATTTCATTGATTTTCAAGAGATTATAGAAAGGGGGTGATTCGTAGTATGTAGGCAACATCAAAGTAACGAAATAAATGAAATAAGAATACCATAAAACCAAACAAGATTCTTTTGTTGAAAAACGTAGATATACCTTTACAATTGAAATATTTTAACCTGGAGGATAAACCTGGATAGTTGTAAAACAAGTCCCGCTCCATCGAGCGGGACGAATCCTACATCATAACATCCTACTTTTCCTAAAAAAACGATGGGAAGAAAAGCACCAAAAAAACCAGCCCATATACCCAAAGAAGCCGTTTGGAATCCCGAAGGAGAATGTTGGGAACATGGAGATTGGGGAATAGCAGGGTTAACTCAGGTTTGGCATAAAAAGGGATATTTATACCATGAAAATTATCTGGATGCTACAGGTATGGGCTGGGCCAAAAGGTACCACCCTGATGGTACGATTGCCAATTATTATACGTATAAACTTTATATGACAGATGGGCCTGCTATTTTTCAACGATGCAAGGAACCCTCCCCAGAGTTTTTTCCAGCCGGCCCGCATACCTCTGTGTGGAAGGCGGAAGTAGAGTTCAGTAAAGCTCAAGTGGTTGGAGCAAAGTATTTCCTCGAAAACGGTACAGAAGTACCCTGTTATGGTATAGGAGAACCTGATGACGCTTTGTTATTGAAATCTCCATACGAGTTACTCTATGGGATGACCTGAAATATTGATGATCAATAAAAATCCAGGTATGAAAAAACAAGCACAAGACAATTTTTATATAATAGTTACCCTTTATCAGACCATATGAGATTGGGTTTTCTTTGGTTTAAACATAGCGTATGAAAAAAGTCAAATTATTAGGGAAAGAATATGATATCGATATCACTTCACTGGACTTAGTAAACGAAGGGCTGAAGGAAATACCAGACCTTAGCGCTTTTACAAACCTGACAGAATTGAAATTGCAGGTCAATAAGATTGAAAAGATCGAAAACCTGGAAAGATTGACTAAGCTTAAGTATTTAAGCTTGTCTTACAATAACATCAAAAAAATAGAAGGCCTAGATAAACTAATTCATCTGGAGGAACTCGGACTGAACTTTAACCAGATAGAAAAAATGGAGAACCTGGAGAGCCTTCACCAAACTAAAAAACTCAAAATCATTGCCAATAAAATCAGAAAAGTTGAAAACCTGAACGAGCTCACCAAACTGGAAGAGCTTAATTTGATGCGTAATGAGATTGATAAAATTGAACTTATTGGAGAATTAACAAAGCTGAAATCACTCACATTAAATAAAAACAAAATTCAGAAAATAGAGGGGATGCAATATCTCAAAGGTCTGGAAACACTTGATTTGAGCAATAACCGAATAAAAACAATAGAAAACCTGATAGGGCTAAAAAGCCTAAGAAAATTGCAATTACGGCATAATCAAATCGAATTAATAGAGAGGCTTGAAGAACTTCACCATCTGGAAGATCTACAACTGGACAATAATAAAATCGGGGAGATAGAAAATCTTAAAAATTTAAAAAATCTCAACGTGTTGGGTTTGTCATGTAATCAGATATCAAAAATTGAAAACCTCGATGGGTTGTTTAATTTAAGGCAATTAAGCCTGGCAAAAAATCAAATCCACAAGATAGAAGGCCTCACCCGATCCTTACATTTAAACAGGCTCGACTTGTCAGGTAACCGCATTAAGAAAATTGAAAATCTCGATACATTGACTAATCTGGAGTTTCTATACCTGAGAGAGAACCAAATCCAAAAGATAGAGGACCTTGCTCAATTAGTACGTTTAAAAGTGCTCGACCTGTCCGGTAACCGCATCAAGAAAATAGAAAACCTAGATGTACTAGGTGATATGGAGTTGCTTAACCTAAGGGCAAATGAAATCGGAAAGATCGAGAACCTGGGGAAGTTAAGCAAACTCAATGAACTTGATTTGGCAGACAATCCGATTGTGGAAGTCGGAGAGAATGATATTCCCAGTCACCTGGAAGAGGCTAACTATGAATTGTACCTGTATTTTCAGAAAAACCGACTCTAAAAAGTACCCCTTCATTAAACGGAGCGAATAATAAAAGCTTCTTGTATAACTTGCTATTCTTTAATAACCATAACCTATGAACGCTATTGAAATACTCGGAGAAAAATATGATCGTAATATCACCAGTCTCAATCTATCCGGTCGAAACCTGGAACGGATTCCCAATATCTCGGGGTTTAAAAACCTGGAAAAACTGTATTTAACAAAGAATAAAATTGAAAAGGTAAAAGGCCTCGGTGAATTATCAAACCTTAAAGAATTGTACCTGTCAGGCAATGAACTTGTCAAAATCAGTGGCTTGGATGGCTTGAAAGGCTTAGAAATCCTGGATCTGTCTGATAACAGAATCAGACAAATAGCAAATCTGGATCGGTTGACCTGCCTCAAGACACTTAGCTTGGGGGGAAATCCAATAGATAAGATAGAGAACCTTGATGGTCTTATCAACCTTGAAATACTTTATTTTAACATGTGCTTGATTAGTAAAGTTGAAAATTTAGAAAATACAGTAGCGCTAAAAGAACTATATCTGGATAATAATAAAATCACCAAAATCGAAAACCTTGAACATTTGGTTAATCTCGAGGTTTTATCCTTATGGAACGATTATCATAATGAGGATTTCAGAGGGAATAAAATAGGCAAAATTGAAAACCTGAACATGCTAAAATCCCTCGAAAAGCTTTTCCTGAATAATAATCATATAGAGAAGATAGAAGGTTTGGGAGAATTAGATACCCTTAAAATACTTGAGCTGGGGGGAAATAGAATAAAAAAAATTGAAGGATTAGAGGGATTAATCAATCTGGATTATATCAATCTTTCAAATAACCAATTAATAACCATCGAAAATATTGAAGGGTTAAAAAAGCTTCAGAAAGTCCATTTGAGTGAAAATATGATTCAGGAAATAAAATCCCCCGAAAAAATAAGTTTAGAAGAATTGCATCTGGTAGGAAGTAATTTAAAAGACACAATGATCGTTTCAGATCTTGAAAAAGTACAAGGGTTATATCTGGCTAGAAATGAAATAGAAACTATTGGAAATTTAGATAAATTGGTTCATCTTAAGATTTTAGACCTTTCTTCGAATTATATAGAAAAAATTGAAAACCTTCATTTAGAACAGTTAGAGGGACTGAATTTGTCATATAATAATATTGAAAAGATAGAAAATCTAAACCAATTAAAGGATTTAAAAGAACTTCATATTTCGGGTAACCGTATCAAAAAGATGGAAAACCTGGGGGAGTTAAGCAATCTGGAAATACTTACGCTTACCAGAAACGAAATACAAAGATTGGAAGGCATTCAAAATTTAAGAAAGTTGCAAGAGCTTAATGTAGGAACTAATTTCATTACAAAAATAGAAAACCTCGACAATCTGGATGTACTTTCTCATTTGGTTTTATCAGAAAATCAGATTCCGATAATCGAGAACCTTGGTCACTTACAAAAGCTTATATATCTGGATCTTTCCGGAAATGAAATCAGCAGGTTTGAAAACCTCGAAAATCTTATCCAGCTAGAGCAATTGTATCTGGATTTTAACTATCTCAAAAAAATTGAAAAACTGGACACATTGGTAAATTTGTGGGTACTAACCCTAAAATGCAACCAGGTAAAACAAGTTGAAAATCTGGATAGATTACAAAAATTAGAGGAAATCGACTTAGAAGGTAATCAAGTAGAAAAAGTAAAGAAGATGGATGGACTGAAAAGTATGAAAAAATGGCTTTTTTCCAGTGATCTGAATATAGAATGGGAAAATAGTGAACAAACAGGTTTTAAATATTATATCGAATGGCTACCATAAACATACAAGGAAGAGAATTTCAGGTAGATGCTACAGAGTTATACCTGGGGTATAGCGGGTTAAAAAAAATTCCGGATCTGACACAATTCAAGAACCTGGAAATTCTAGACCTGTCAAACAATTATATTGACAAAATAGAAGGTTTGGATGGACTGGTAGATCTTCAGGAGGTAAACCTGTCAGGAAACCATATACAAAAAATTGAGGGTCTGAATAACCTGACTAAGCTCGGAAGCCTTAATTTGTCAGTAAACCCGATCAAAAAGATAGAAAACCTTTCCTCATTAAAAAACCTTACTACACTTCATGTATCCAATAACAGGATAAGAAAGATAGAAGGACTGGATCAATTATCCTTTTTAACGACACTAAGCCTTGCAGGAAACCGAATAAAAAAGATCGAGAACCTTTCCTCATTAAAAAAGCTAACCGATATTGATTTGAGTGGCAATTACATTGAGCAAATAGAACACCTTGAATCTCTAACGGGCTTAGAGGAACTTTATATATCAAACAATGCGCTTACAAATATTGATGGACTTAAAATATTGACCAACCTAAAAACGGTATATCTGCAGGAAAATCAGATCCGGGAATTAGCAGGGTTGCGACCACTCACAAAATTGGAAATGTTGGATATTAGCCATAATGAGATCGAAACGATTACTGGTTTGGAAGAAAAGGATCAGTTAAACGTATTATATGCTTATGGAAACAAGATCAAGCGCATTGAGGGGCTGGATGGATTGACGGGTTTACGTCATTTACACTTGTCTGACAATATCATAGAAAAAATAGAGAATCTGGATGCTCTACAAAGCCTCACAAATTTGTATTTGGAAAGAAATCAAATTAAAAAAATAGAGAATCTGGATGCATTGATAAACCTGAGCTCTCTAAATTTAGATTACAATAAAATTAGTAAAATCGAGAACCTGCAAGGATGTCTACAGCTCGAAAGATTAGAGTTAAGCTTTACAACGATTAAAAAAATAGAAAACCTGGAAGCACTGCAACAGTTAGACCTCCTCTCATTGTGTTGCTGTGATCAAGTTGAAAAACTAGAGAATATTGATATGTTGCCAAAACTTTATATGGTAGATGTAACGGGTTCTGGTATCAAGGTTACCAATGAAACCCGCAAACAATCTGGTGCAGTCATTAAGGTGAGGTTGCAGAAGTAGCGTCAACAAAACATTTCATGACATGAACGACTATTGGAAAAATAAGCCGAGGAACTATCCGATTAGTATGAAAGTATACCATGACCGTGAAAAATGTTCTTCAGGTAATGAACAGGAGTATATAGAATTCGGATACTATTACCTCGTTGAGGAATTATTGAGTATTGATTATGAATATACCCTTTCAGCAAAATCTGTAAGCACTTTTAACCAGTTTTGTAAAGAATTGTATGACACAGGGTTTACAGATGAGGAGGAATTACCGGTATGGTTTGATTATATTGAAATACAAAGCGCCTTTCGAGAATTACTTTCGTATATCAACTCATACAACGATCGCTTTATGGATAAGAACAGAATTACGCGCATGGTAAATTTCCTTGAAAAACACTATTACTGTCCGTGTAATTTTGGACAAAAAATTTCTTTACAACAATATCTGCATCAAGCAGGATTTTCAAAAAAAAGTCAAAAGAAATTGTTTACTGAACACAAATTAACAATTAATGGTTCAGCAGGTATTAACGATAAAACTTTAGTAGCTATTGATAAAGACGAGGTAAAGGTGGGTAGTCATCTAATTCCCTGGAAATGTAGAAACGGTATTTTAGTAAGTAAGCGCTGGGGTTGGTAAAACAGTTGTCAACAATAATTATAAATATATGAAACACAATAAAATATTTTTCAACATCACGCATCTCAACCTGTCCCGACAGGGTATTGATCGTATCCCAGACCTCTCGGATTTCAAAAAACTTAGAGCATTGAATTTGTCTGGAAATAAAATTGAGAAAATAGAACATTTGGAAGGGTTAGTCAACCTCATACACCTTGAACTATCAGGGAATCGGATCAAAAAAATTGAGGGATTAGATGAGCTCATAAACCTCAGAGGCCTTGAGTTACGTTATAATAATATTACAAAACTTGAAAATTTAACAAAACTGAAAAGCCTGCAGGATATAGACCTTTCTGAAAACAAGATCCAAAAGATAGAAGGCTTGGGAGCACTAAATAGCTTATTTAAAATTAGTCTCGTATCTAATCAGATCAATAAAATAAACGATACCGATGGGTTGGATAATCTGGAAGTACTGGATTTGCGTTTCAACAAGATCGAAAAGCTTGAAAACCTGAATGGTTTGAAGTCACTCAAAAGTTTGCAACTCGATGATAACCAAATCAAAAAAATTGAGAATCTGGAAGGCCTGAAGCAGCTGAAAGGATTATGGCTTAAGTATAACAGAATTGATAAGTTGGAAAACCTCTGTACTTTAGAAAATCTAATTGAATTGAATCTGTTTAATAACCGGATAAAGAAAATAGAAGGGCTGGAGAAACTGGTAAATTTGAGGAGGCTTATTTTGGGAGATAACCCTATTAAAAAAATCGAAAACCTTGAAAAATTGACTGAGCTGGAATTTCTGACCGTAAATGATCAGGAGTTCTCTACTTATAAAAGAGTACCACTTTTTTGAGCGGTACGTCGCCTGTTTTCTAATTTCATATTTTTGATGGTAATCCATAGAATATTCATGATATGAACGACTATTGGAAAAATGAGACTAGACATTATCCGGTTAGCCTTAAAATAAAGCATTTTGAAGCAAGCTGTGCATTAAATAAAGCATCAAGCTCAGTTGAGTTTGGCTTTGGTGGGCTGGTGCAGGAACTCATCAGGATTTCCTACGAAAAAAACCTTTCCTCAGACACTACTAAAGCCTTTAGTTATTTTTGCTACGAAATTTTTATAAGGTCATTTGATTACCCAAAAGATGATCCATTGCTATTTGATTACAAAGAAATTCAAGATGCTTTTAGGGAGTTGCAGGAATATAAAATCCATGAAGGCGATGATTATGTTTATGAACCGTATAAATATATTGAAGAATCGACCATTTCTAAAATAGTCGCCTTACTTGACCTGCATTACTATTGCCCGTATGGAACCCAGGCTACCCTGGGGCAGCATCTCAAACTTGCAGGATTTTCTAAAACCAGACAGAAGGCTTTGTTAAAAGAAAAGAAAGTAGTGATACATGGTTCCAACAGCGCGGTGGATTTGAAAACCATCGTGAATGAGCAGGATCAGGTAATGGTCGATCAGAAAGGCATTCCCAGATATTGTAAAAACAAAATAGAGGTCGAAAAATGGGAGAGCTGGTAATATATATTACAATAAAAAACGATGAGTAATACGTGTGATTTTTTGGGTTATACTTTTCTGATGATGAATATTTTAACAAAGATGTTATAAAAAGACGAATGCGACAATTAGTACCGATACCTGTCATACTAGGTGCAGTTTTAAATTCTTCTCCAGTATCAGTCGATTGGAAAGGTTTGGAGCCATACGATGTAATAGGAGATCTCAACAAACAATATCTTAATGATTTCAAAGAAATCAATAGCATTGCGGCTCTTGCATATATCATCTGCTGTTCTGAGTGGTTGTATTACTTTCTGCACGATCATTTTAAACCAGAAGAGGCTACCAATTTTGAGCAGTTTATAATTGCGAGCTGGGTATGGGTATGCGACCTGCCACGAAAACTTCCGCCGTACTATGATTTAACCGTTGTAGAGGTGTCGCAAAACAGACCAGCAAATATTGTTGCCGTAGAATTTGCAATTAACTCGATTTGGGAAGGAATTATGTGTATACCAGATGAAGAAACTAATATTGAAGCTTGTGTGGTCACGCAAATGTGCGACTATGTTTTACCAAGTGATTGTGGATTCAAGCAATGGCGAGAAGAAATTCTCCAGAGGCTAAGAAAGAAATTTGTATCTGGTGAACAGCAGTCTGATCTTGTAAAAGTTTCCCGTCGGTTTTTTAATACAGATATCAATGTAGATGATGTAGATCATGAAGCAGATTGCATATCCTTACTTAGCGATGGAAATAGTAAAGAAAATCCCTATCTTCCTTTGACCAAACCAGATCCGGATTAAGTAAAGAAGGGCTGTTTATCAAGGCTAAATATGCTTAATGCAGCAAAGTGAAATAAAGGAAATGAGGCCGTAGTTTTATTATAAAGTTGTCTGTAAAAAATGAGTGCAACATATGTAGAAATAGAATTGATGATATCTTTCAACGAATTGAATTTTCCCGATTATTTCAGTGATCCTGAATCGCCGGGTGATCCCTTCGAAATAGGAATGTTGTGTTTATATTTGGATATCGATATGGACTTTGCCGGAGTGGACGAAGTATATGAAAACACCTATGAGGATTCTGGAGAGACCTTGGTGTTTTATTCAAATACCTCCCGGGAAGTATTCATATATCTGGACTTATTTAGGGACAAGCACGATCAACTGAATATGGTAACCCTGGGAGTACGCGCAAAGATAGAAAACAATAGTAAGGTCAAAAATATCATAGAAAATCTGTATTACAGATCTTCTACCGTATGTAATTATAAGATCAGATTTGTATGATCAAGAATCCTTGTAACAAAATAAGAAATTTCAGCCCCGATCATAAAGCAAAATGAAGTGTTAACCTACAAGAATATACCGCTTAATTAAGCGGGTCGAAATGCATAAAATAAAGGACTATTTTTATTCTGAAGTTATAAAGCATTGTAATGCAAAAAGCCTGGGAAGAAATTATAAGATATTGGAAAAACTTTGAACGGGTTTCATTCGATAGCTTAAATGCTGGTGCCAGCCCGGAAGAACTGTTGATTTTGGAAAGTTATATCGGTCAGACCCTATCTACAAAATTCAAAGATTTTTATGAAATCCATAACGGTTGGGGTGAGTTTATCATCTTGCCTCATCCCAGTAAACTTCTTTCAACTGAAGAAATTTTAGAGCGATGGAGCAGCTTGAATAGTATATATAATAATGAATTATATGATGAAGAGCTAAATGACTACCAACCGAATTTTGGCTCTGATGAAGTAAAAAAAGAGAGATGGAACCCGGGTTGGATCCCATATACACAATGCAGCCGGGGGCGTGATTTTTACTGTCTCGATTTTGATCCAACTAGCGCGGGCGAGAAAGGACAGGTTATGTTTTATTCCATTGATGTCGGTGAAAGACTATTTGTTGCAGGGTCTTTTGAGCAGTGGATTGATGACTATATAGACACCCTTTCAAAAGGGTTATGTCCCAGGAGATGGCAGCATATATAAATCCCCTCTCCTAAATCCTCTCCCCAAAGGCCTGCCTGCCGGCTAGGCAGGGGAAAGGACTTTTCCCTGGACAGAAAGCCCTTCCTTTGGAGGGGTTTGGGGAGGATAAATTGTAACTGTCTTTTGATGGGACATAGCCTTCAAAAGAAGGAAAACATTAAAAATTACACAGAACTTTTATTTTGAAATCAACAATAATTTTTAGCCACATGGGATGGACTCAACAAGGATATAACGCACAGGGATTTAACCCTTCACTGGGGATCAAATCAGACTATTGGTATGTAGAATGTAATGGAGAGGAAAGTGATGAAATTGAAGAATATCACGAACTACGAGTTGATGTAAAATGGACAGATAAAATTAAAATAGTATACGGGATGTCTTCTCGGGAGTATTTCAGAGGCTATGTTTTAACCAATGATATACAATTAGTTAAATCTTTACTTAATACGTTTAATAAGTTCTTGGTGTATGAAAGAAAATACGGAGGAGAGAAGGAATTTAATGTTGAGGAGTTAACAATACTTCAATTCCTTGGAATAGCGCTTTTTTTTGAAACCAATGCAAAAGTATTTCCTGATGATACAATAATCTCTATGGATGAAATAACAGAAGATCTATTGGATGAATTGATTTTTGGCATCAGACATGGTTTTATGGATGCCTATGGAAAATCCCGTGATGAAATCGCAAAAGACTTAAGAAAAGAAATAAGGTTACTTAAAAATATAAAACAATAAAACATACATAGTTTCAAATCAAACAAATGAATTCACTCAAAGAAAAAGTATCCGCTTACTTAAAAAGGCTAACAACCTTTAAAAAACAGCTTGATAGCCAGTTTGAGGCAGTAGAAATAATAGGGAATGATATTGGAGCTTTTATCTATATAAAACATCAAAACAGAGCTGTTGAGCTTTCCGAATTGAGAAATAGAGAGATTTGGATTGAATTTTGGGAAGAGCAGAGTGAAGATGATCACTATCAGGACTGTCACACTCCGGTAGCAGAAATCACGCTCAAAAAATATGATGATGCCTCCAAAATTTTAAAAGATTGGTTGATCAAAAGATCGGATTTAAAAGGATACATCACAGTTGAATGGAATAAAGAATAAGCAATAATAAGTATAAATATAGAATCAAAAAATCGTAATGTGAAAAGTAAGCAAAGCAAAATAATTATTGATGATGAATATTATAATCCGGCACCTTTTGCCTATGGCGAGGATTTTAAGAAGGGTGATATCGATGTTAGTAAGGTTTCGTCATTGCTGCTGGCCACAGGAGTAGTCCAATTTCTACTTAGCGGTACAGACCAGCAGAAAAAGGAGGAAGTATGCAAACAACTCAAGATATCGGTAGATGGTTTTGTGACCGACAGGCTTTGTATATATGTGGAAGATCAAATAGGGCTTATGCCCTTAACAGATTATTTAAAAAAGAAGGAAATTAAGCTTAATCACCCGTTTTATCTCTCAGAATACTTCAGCTATGTGAGCTTAAATACTGCCGAAGCTTTTGAATTTGATCCGTCAGAGTGCTATAAAAAAGTGATCTCTTATTACAATGGAATACCAGGTTGGCCTGATCATGAATACATCAAAAAAGAATATATGAATTTTCCTTCCTGGGAGCAAAATGACCTATGCCATACCTTTATTGATTATTTTACGACCCATAGGATTGAACCTGATATACAAAAGAAACAAAGAGCCTATGATTGGTTGATGTCTAATAGAAAGTATAAACGGCTTCTTGTGTTGGGAGAGGTCTTTCCCACAACCCCAAATTCTGTAATGGTATATGACAAAAGTATGCGCTCTAGAGAATATCAACGCAAATATGATACTCCCGAAAAAGTAGAGAAAAAACTAAATACCTTACTGGAAGGCATGATAAAGCTGGTAGAATCTGCAACCTTACTTATGGGGCATGAACCTTATTTTGGAGACTATGATCTTGAAGCATTAAAGGATGTTTATAATCGTTGTGAAGGACATAAATATGCCGCATATAACCCAATTTTTGAAAAATTATCTTTTGGAGAAACCCAACTTGATCATGTTATATTTTTAGAAGAATGCCGGCGTTTGGCAGATTTCCATTTTTATAGTGATACTTTTCCTGAACCGGATACAATATACGATCATTTCTCAGGAATGGTAAGTAAAGTATTTGAACAGATACGGGACATTACCGATCAGGCATTAAAAAGATGGTGATACACCAGAAAATATAGTATAAAGAGGAAAATACCTCTGTCATAAACGGAACGAATTATCAAATGGCAGCCTGTATTTTACACTCTTACATTAAAATACCGGTATGAAACTAGTACAATTTCTAAAAGAAAAAAATAGTAAGTATGTAGAGGGCACAACCGGTTTAATGGTAGAAGGCGATCTTGATTTGAAACATACTCAAATCAAACAGTTACCGAAGGGACTGCTTGTTGAAGGAGATCTTGAGTTAGGTTTTACCGTGATACAGGAATTGCCGGAAGGATTGATAGTGAAAGGGAGTCTCTTTTTGGAAGATGTCCCAATAAAAAAACTTCCTAAACGATTTCAGCTGGGAGGAAGCTTGATATTAACCGGTACACTTATCGAATCTTTACCCGAAGGGCTTACCATTAAAGGTGATCTTTCTGTAAACGAAACCCCGATAACAACCTTACCGGAAAACTTAACCGTAGAAGGAGAATTGGATTTAGACTATACCGCTATTAAAAAGCTACCCAAAAAGTTAACCGTTACAGGAGGTCTTACCTTGATGGATACCTTAATAGAAGAATTACCAGAAAGATTACAGGTGAATGGTAATCTTGACATATCGGGGACTCCTATCAAATCACTACCGAAAGATCTATTTGTTGGAGGAAATCTTTATGCTGAAGGAACTCTTATCAAATCCTTACCCGAAGGGCTTATAGTCAATGGCGAATTGAATTTAAGTAATACTCAAATCAAACACTTACCCCATGGATTTGTTGTTAAGGGGAATCTTAATCTGGCAGGGTCTCCCATTGAGTCATTGCCCGAGACCCTAATTGTTGAAGGAGGGCTTAACCTGAGTGGTACTTCGATAAAAAAAATACCCAAAGGGTTAAAAGTTGGAACCTATCTGAGTCTATCTAACACCCTTATTGAATCTTTACCAAAAGGCCTGATTATTGAAGGTTCCCTTTACCTGGATGATACAGCTATCCAGAAATGGCCCCAAGGGGTGATTGTGAAAGGTGACAAGTACTTAAGAAATACTCAGATCAAGACACTTCCAGAACAGTTTATAGTACAAGGAGGACTTTATTTAGATGGAACTCCTATAAAAAATCTACCACAAGGATTAAAGGTTGGGGGTAATCTTAGTGTAACCAATACACCTATTGAATGCTTGCCCGAAGGGTTAACTCTTGGCGGTAATCTTGAATTAGGCAACACCAAAATCAAATCCTTACCTAATAGGTTAACCGTGGGAGGTAACCTTAATTTGGCTGAAACGCCCATTGAATTAATACCTCGGGATTTGGTAGTGAAAGGTCATCTTAATTTGAGAAAGACAGGCATTAAATCCTTACCGGAAGGATTTACTGTGCAAGGTGATCTCAACTTATTTGGAACACCTATCGAACAATTACCGGAAGGATTTACAGTTGGCGGCAGTCTTAATCTTTTGAAAGCAGATATCACATCATTACCTGAACATTTGAAAATAGGAGGCGGTCTTAATGTATCTAAAACACAAATTAAATCCTTGCCAGCAGGATTAATGATTGGTGGTGGGATCCTTGATCTGAGTGGTACACTTCTCGAGGAATTACCGAAAAATATGGCACAAATTAGCTATAGTCTTGATATAAGTAATACCCCAATCCGATCCTTGCCAGAAGGATTAAAAACCGAAGGTGATCTTAACATAAGTAATACCAGGATAGCATCCTTACCTGAAGGATTAAAGGTAAAAGGAGCTCTTAAAATATACGGTACAGCTGTCAAACATTTACCTGAGAACCTATCGGTCGGAAGTCTTTATCTGAGTGAGAGTACTATCGAATCTCTGCCAGAAAAATTAAAAGCATTAAAAAACCTGGGATTGTACAATACCAGAATAAGATCTTTACCAACAGGATTAAAAATAGAAGGGTATCTTCAGTTAAGAAAGAATATTTTTATGGAATCACTTCCGGAGGGCTTGACAATAGGAGGTTCTCTATATCTGGATAATGATACACCGATCAAATCCTTGCCAACAGGATTAGAAATAGGATGGAATCTTGATTTGAGTAATACATTGGTTACATCCTTACCCAAAGGACTGAAAGTTGGTCATGATCTTAATTTGTGCAATACCACTATTAATTCATTACCAGAAGGATTGATGGTCAAAGGTAACCTGAATCTAAGACACACCTCCATCAAAGAATTACCAGAAGGTATAACAGTAAGAGGAGAAGTTTATTTTTAAAAAAAAGAAGTGGCGAGAAGAGTCAAAATAAGTATCCCTCCATCAAACGGTACGATCTGTTGTAAAGTTATTCTTATCTTAGTTCAAACTATTTAATTATCTAAAATTTTTCAAAAAATGAAGAATCACGTAAGTGCCATTTTGATCAGTGTAACTGTCATTATTTCGGTATTAATACTGGCAAATACTTATAAAAACCGAAATCGGACCAACGATATCATTCATGTTACGGGTTTAGGAAAACAGGATTTTACCTCAGACCTGATTGTTTGGAGCGGATCCTTTGTTCGTAAGAACATGACCTTGAAGACAGCATACGACGAACTCAAAAAAGACCAGGAAGAGATAAAACAATATCTGGTCGACAAGGGGGTGGCTCCCGGCGAAATTGTTTTTACCGCAGTAGTAATCGACAAACAATATGAGTACAGCTATGATCAATCCGGAAAACAAAGTCAGACATTTTCCGGTTATCAGCTTACCCAGATCGTTACTATAGAATCCAAAGAAGTCGATAAGATCGAAAAGGTCTCCCGACTCGTTACAGAGCTCATCAATCAGGGAGTAGAATTTTATTCCAGTCCGCCACAGTATTATTATACCGGGTTGGCCGAGCTCAAAGTGGAAATGATAGCTTCGGCTACCGAAGATGCCAGATTGCGGGCCGAAAAAATTGCAGAAAATTCTGGAGCTGCAATCGGCAAGTTGCGTTTTGCCCGTATGGGGATCTTTCAAATTATTGCACAAAATTCCAATGAAGGATATAGCTGGGGAGGTACCTTCAATACTTCTTCCAAAATGAAGACTGCTACCATCACAATGAAACTTCAGTTTGGGATTCAATGAGAAAATGGCTGGCTGTTTTTGTAATGATATGTACTCAATATAGTTACACACAACAGCATGAGATATATACACCTTCAGCATCTAGAAAAAATAAAATGACTATAAAATTTATCGGAGAATATTATAGCGGTAAAACAATACATCAACTCCTTCCTAATAAAATGACTCGTTGGAGGAAGGTAAATGGTTTTGTGATCACAAAAATGCTGACAGAAAGCATGGCTTTCGAAGAAATTGAGATAGATAGCACTGTCATAAATGTTAAAAATACTGTAAAAGGGCAATCCCTGATCGATGGGAAACTGTATGAAGTAACATTGCGATTACATAAAGAACACCTTAAGATAATTGATATGCCAAATACTGAAGGGATCAAACCACTACAGGTTACTGCCGAAGAAATTATAAAGATTACGCCCTTATAAAATCAAAAATAATGAATATAGACTACTATGTATATGCGTTGCAAGCCATGCGTTTTTGGCTGGATGATATGCATCGCAAAAATTATGAAAGGATCAGTACAGATCCCGAAGAGGAAGAGTTTATGATGCATGTATCGATGTGCTTTGATAATTTGTTTGCAGAATATCAAGACGCTTACATTCCAACCTCCAATATGGTACATCCAGATATTTTAAAATGGGAAGCATGGAGTAAGCCACTACCATGGCCAGAAGCGTTAGAAAGTTATATGCCGAATAATAAACTCGATGTGGAAAAAGTAAGGGCCTTAATGAAGCTGCCGTTTGAGACGATCGAACCATGCCTGCCTACAATACTCAGCTGGTTGCAGGATGTAAATTGGCCAATAGCCGCAGCTGTTGTAAAACCACTCAGGGCGCTCCAAGGTAGGTTGGTACCTGCCTTGAAAGAGGTATTGCGAAAGGCGATACAAAGCAAGGATTATTGGTGGGCATACAATCTCGTGCAGCAACTTGTTGATGGCTTTTTATCTACAGAAGATATCCGTCCGTTAGAAGATGAACTCTGCTACCTGGTTAATGGAGAAGATGACGAACTGGGTGTAATGGCGATCATTTTATTGGCAAAACACAAGCTCTGGAACAAAGAAATGATTCAGAAATGGGCAAAAATAAAACGAAATGTGTATGCTGAGTGGGTGGTGGAGCTGGATGAAATAATCGAGTAAATGAATATTGATAAAAACATAAAAACCTGGAAAAACGAATTCTTCGGAAATTTTACAAAAGTGAAGTTTGATGAAGAAGGTGTTTTTTGGCAGTGCCTGTATAAAAACCCACGGGAACAGGAAGAAGTTACTATTGAATGTATCGGAAATGAAGAATCCCCAAATACCCAAATCATCGATTGGTTAGAACAGATTATCATAAAGCCCAAAGCTTTGCATAATCATACTTCTTTATATCATCACTTAGAATGGCTAACCAAAAAATACGACTATACATATGAGCAGTATTATGATTGGATGATTTATTATAAAATTACATATATCAAAATAGATGAAATTAGCGAAGAGACCATTTGGTGTGATGTAACGTTTCAATATATAGAAGATCCGGATTTTAAAATAACAATTGAATGTTATAATTTGATACCTTGTAGAGCATTTATAAAAGGAGATATCATCCCTTTACAATAAAAGGAGAATGATGTGAGGAAAAAAGTACCCCTCCATAGAGCGGCACTAAGTCTAAATCAATCTTTCTTATTTTTAGCAGCCATCTAAAACCTTAAAGCTGCCTGTATAAATAAAATATAAAACTATATACTAAAAGATTGGGGGCACCTGTAAATTGGATCATATTATGGAAATCAAGTCTGTTTGGCTCATATACCACAAAGCTTCGCTCGACAAGAATTCGCCCATAAACTTCGATGGCTCAGAGTTCATGGTGGGCACCGTCGTGTTGTTAGCCACAAGTATCAAAGAGGCGTTAGAGAAATTTGATACTTATCTGGCCGGGGAATATATGTCCGTGATTGAAGTGTCTAAATGTGAAAAATATGACCCTGGCAACTTCGTTAATAATACGCAAGAAAATGCCGAAATAAGAAGAGTAATACCAGACGTTTTGGAGCACGACAGCATATTCTATGTAAATGGAATTTCTTCTAAAGCGCTAAGATTTAGAAACGATGAGTAGCAAAGGAGCTATCATCCCTTTACAATAAAAGAATAATGATGAGAGGAAAAAAGTACTCCTACATCAAGCGGGACGAATCTGAAAAAATAGAATCGTACTTTTATTTCAAAATATTTTCTTAAGATGGGTGTAAAAGAATTTTTAAATAAACAAGTAGCCATTGTATTTAAAGGTGGAGGAGAAATCTTGGGTATGGTACTATCTGTTTTGGAGGAAGAAATAGAACTGAAACTATTGGATAGTGATGAAATTTCAGAAATAAAGATAAATGATATTGCCCATATCGAAGGGATGGAAATCACAGTCAAAAAGAGAAGCACCAGAAAAGTGAGTGGAAAAGAAGGCTTCTTTATAGAAGTAAACGGCAAAAAAATAAAAAAGAAAAGGCCACCGGTAGGAGCTTTATGGAGTTATAAAAGCCCACAAGAAGGAGGCTGTTGGTTTTGCTACATTAAAGATGATGAATTAGTATTTGATGGCGAATTTGATACTCATGTGCATACAGATTGTATAGAGAAAGCATTAGCAGAAGATCCTGGGCACCCAGAGGCATTGCTCATGAAATACTTATTACATGAAAAAGAGTAAATATTAAGTAAACACATTTTTGGTTATGTCACAGCTCATTTCATCAGAAAATATTGGCTCAAAATGGGTAGTTATTATAACAGTGCCTCATGAGAAAGGAAGCAAATGTGCTGCGTTTCATAATCCAGATATTTATGATAACTACTGGTTTCCTTTGTATGAACTTGTATTTTTATTGGAAGTGGAAGAGCAAAAGGATGTATCAGAGGCATCACGTGCAAAACTTGTCGAGGTAGTAAAAGGGCTTATTCCGGAAACATCGATCAATGAATATCAAAAGGTAAGTACAGTTATGGAACCCTGGGTAATGGCTTTTAAGGAAGCAATACATCTAATTGAAGAACCTGATCCTAATTCAGGTTTTGAGGATGATTTCGCACATAGCCGTCTATTGATCCATTTTCTTGAGCAGCATAAGGGCTGTTCTGAAGAAATTACATTCGAGTTGATGTTTGGATGGTAAATAACAGAATTGCATCAACGTTGTGAAGTGAAAAACTCATATAATATGGCTCCTGAAAGAATACAACATGTTAATGAACTATTCCAAATGGGAGGACAACCATTTACTAATTTCCTTTCGGTTAATCCAAGAGGAGAAATAAAGGAATTATTATGGTTAGAAGATGGTTTTTCGCACAGTTATGGTATCGACAGACTATGGCTCGATAATGAATGGTTAGAAGATCCGATATTACTACATATCAGTAAACAATCAGGGGGAGATGTTACCGTCTTTGAACGTTTTTTTTATAGTCCCTTAGATCCTTACAAATATCAGGATCTATTAGTTACCGTCGAAGAGGCATTACGCCTTTTCATAAAGATGAGAGATTGGGTAAAATCAAGAGCTTACATACATCTTGTATACCTTTTAGAAGAAAAGAAGATGCCTCATGATCATTTGAGGTATTTCAAAAAAAATGAATTAGAAAAAGACCTCGAGCAACTCATAGAAAAATTGCAACATATTTCTCAAAAAGATAAAATATTCATAGAAATATCTTTTTAAGAATGAACTCTTTACTAATACACATAAAGGCAACACTCGAGCAACCTAAAACTATGGGTGTCTATCAGTGGAAAAGTGTCACAGAAGAAAATTTTCATGGATTTAATGTACCATTCCGATATTTTGGAAAATATATTCAGGATGTAATTTGTACTGAGGTAGTCGAAACTATTATCCAGGTAAAAGATGAGGATGCTTTCAAAAGAATAAAAAAATGGAAAAAAGATCCCTTGATGATAAAAGAATTCAATATTGATCATCAGATTTTTTTTAATACAGACAAAGATAAATTAAGCAGCGAAATAGAAACCTACGAAAAAGAACAGAGATTGACCAAACTTCATGTACTGGAGCATGGGATGTTTAAGAAATATTACAAAATAGTAAAGAAAAGAGGGTTTTATATCCAACATGCAGGATTGCTGGATGGTGGTGTAGCTGAAAATTTTCTTAGGTCTTTTGGCAACGAAAAAATAGCTGCCTACGCCTTACAAGAAGATTTTAAATATGCCTATGAGTGTATGGAATCGAGTTCTTATGATACTCCGGAAGAAGCAGCAATAAGAAGGAAAAATTTCAGAGAAAACTTTATGGATAATTATGAGCTGGGGGCTAGTTATTTGTGGCTGGAATAAGTGAGATGAAACCAATTCTAAAATGAAATACTATAAACGCTATTGGAAGGAATCTACTGGAGACACACTCACAGATCATTGGGGTTTTTCTATGTATTATTTTGAAACCAATGAGGAAGGAATAGTTTTGCGGCAGTTACAGCAATTTGAAAACGGTCAGAATCTTAAGTATTGCACAACATATATTGATGATAAATACGGAGGATTATCCGAAGTAGCATTGGACCTGAAAACCTTTCAGGATTTTGAGATTAACCCAGCAGAATTTGAAACGATTTGGAATAAAGCAGCGTCTATTCGATTTCCGGAAATTGTCAGTACAAAAGAAACATTACAAGGTTCACCAAGGCTTGAAGGAAGAAGATTGTCGGTAGGAGATATTGTCCATTTGCTTGACGATAATGAGATCTATATTTTGCAGCAAGAATTCCATCTTTCCCTTCAACAGATTCGGCAGGCACTACACTATTGCTCGATTCGTCAATGTAAACAGCAAAAAGTATTGAAATACTGTCACAATTGCACCTTACGGGCTAAACAAAAAGGGAAGGAAGTAGAAGATGAACAGGATAATTGGGTAAGGGCAGAGCAGCTTTTGAAGAAGTATTTCAACAGATAAAACAAGTACCCCTCCATCAAACGGTACGAAATCCCAATGTATTATTCTTAATTTTATTTTAATTAAAGACACAACCGTTAAAAAGCCTTGACAGGATTATGACAAATGAAGTTATTGAAAAAAACATCAGGCAGGCCATTAACAAAGCCGTTATACCTCTACTTCATGATTGGGACTGCAAAGAAAAGAGAAGAGAATATGTAGATATTGTTGCTAATGAACATGGAGAAGAATCTACATCTGTACAGGTAAACGTTAAAAACTACATTTTCTCTAAAACAGAGCATGGTTATTCAAAAATCATCGAGTTGCAATCTGCCGGCGGTGGTTCCAATAGCTATACCTGGGAAACCGGTATCTGGATACCGGGTATATTTGATCTAGATCCCGATGAAAATATTATTTCGATAAAGTATTGTATCTTAAGAAAGAAAATAGTAGATATTCCCGGGAGTAGTCAAAGAACTATAGAAGAAGGAGTACAAAGAGTGCAATATGATGATTTTGGTTATGATGAATGGTACATAATCAATGAAAACACAAAGATAGAGGCCATGGCAAAAAGCTTTGAAAAAGATCTCACCGGATTTGTATTACCAAGGCTTTCTATGTTCTCTAACTCAGAACGGGTCATTGAATTTTGTCTGGAGGCATGTTATGATCGTTATGAAGTTTTAGGAGGTGCCATATTGCTTATCAAAAATGGGGATAAAACGGGAATAACTATCCTGGATGAACTTTGCGAAAGGAAATCACCTGATGATGAATTCACTCAGCGATGTGTTCGATTTCGAGAACAGGCAGAATAGGATGCAATACATTCAAAAGATTAGCTCATGACATTACTCAATAAAATAAAAGCATTATTCGGGCTCCTGGATCAAATAGATGTCCACAAAAAAGATATCAAAGGAGAAACACCCCTGATGGATGCCTCTCGTCGTAATCTTGACACTACGGCTGATTTACTGGTCAAGAAAGGTGCAGATACCAATACCAAAGGCTTTATGGGAGACAACCCTCTTATCATGGCAGCAAAAAATAATAATGTAAAGCTGGTAAAGATATTAATATCTGAAGGAGCTGATGTGAATTACTACAATGAGGAGAGTATAGGTGGCCCGGCCACAGCTCTGATGCAGGCTTCACAAATGAATGCAGCAGATGTGGCAAAGCTATTAATTGATCATGGTGCAGATATAAATATACATCATAAAGTAAATGGTATGACACCCTTGATGTTTGCTGTTAGGAGTCATGCACTTGAGATGGTAAAATTATTGGTAGCCTCTGGAGCTAATATAGAGGCAAAATCATTCGGGTTTTATCCTTCATATACTGCTCTGTCCTTTTCAGCTATTGAAAATGCTCAAGAAATAGCCGAATTTTTGATGAATAATGGAGCAAAGACAAAACCGATCAGAGCTGTGCGAAGAAAAGAGATTCCGGCACCCATGGTAAAATGGTTAAAAACGAAGGCAGTACTGTAATATGAAAATCATGAATTTCAAAAACGAAAAATATTTTTTTGAGCAATATGGAGGATTGTTATTGGATGAAGGAAGAATTCAAATCTTTACCGAGAAAGATTACCTCAACAAGAACGAAGGATTGAAAGGCCGTTGGTTTGACCATGAGCAGTTATTCTTTGCTGAATCGACAACAAAGGGATTAGAAATAGTTCCCGACTATTTTTATGTTGATTTAAAAGACAAAATACCCAGACCTGTACGCTATTTTCAATACACCCCAACTGATTTAGGGATTTATGCCAATTGCTTTGAGGATTTTCTGGAAAGTAAATTTTCTATACAATCAATCCATGAATGACTACTTCGATAGCTGAAAAAGCTAATGCTAGGCAGCATTTTAATAATGAATGGCACAAGTACAATCGAAGTTAACAAGAAAGCATGATAAAAATTCCAAAGCATATTGCAGATATCCTGTCACAGTATAAGCCATCAGAAACCATGTTGCTTCAACATCTTTGTGAATTGGTAGATGACTCTATGCTCAAAGAGATTGCAGAGGCAGATTACGGACAGAATGCTGATGAATGCTTCGTTGCTTTATCTCGGATCAAAGAAACAAAGAAAATCCCAACACCTATGGATTTTTCTTTACAAGAGGTATTGGCACTTACCCGATGGTCTGAGCCTATAGAACCAAAGCGGAAACAAGGACATATTATGAGAGCTTTCGCTTCAGTGGCACTATTGCTTGCAGCTACAAACGATGCTGATGCATTCGCTTTTTCTATATCCGAAGGTCAAAACGAGACGATGATACAGCTACTGGATAGTGTTTTAGTGTTGGATATTGAGGTGCAAGCTGCATTGGGAGGTTTCATAGCGTGGCTGGTGATGCAATGTGATGAGTATTTGGAAATGGAGGCTGCATTTTTCATTTTAGCCTTATTACTCTTATCAGTTCTCTCAGATGCAATTAAGCTACAGGAAGAAGAAGATCTGAGTCGTATAGCAGATTGGATGTTGGATATTGAAACTTCTATAAGAAAAGGAAGGGGAGATTTACACCAAGACAATAAAGAATGGCTTTTGGGTTTAACATATTATACACAGAGACATTGGGTATGGAAAGACCTTACCAGAAAAATGCTTCATAAAACCCATACATTTAAGGATGATGGGTTACGCAATAAGCTTAGTAACATTGGTGAACGAATTCTTGGTGATAAGAAGATTTCCGGAGATCTTTAATGAGTTCAATAAAAAATTATGGCAATCGATGCTTTCGTAAAGTGTAACTCTTATAAAGAAAGAAGAATTTCTTCCCGTTCACCTTTATGAAAAACATGTGCGTGAAAATACACAAGATATTTGGTTGGCGCTGGATTGGGCTTACCCCGAGGATTATTTACTTCCGAAGTAGAGATATTTCAGGATGAAACATCAGTCGGCGACAGACTTGAATTTCAAATCGAACAAAAACAAGTCTCTGTAGCCAATGAATATGAACATGTCATAGCAGCTTTAGAAAGACTGGCCAAAGCATCTACCCAATCAGGAAACCCGATAGTGTGATGTTGAAAACCTTAAATTTTAAGTGCAAACTAATTTCCAATGTAGGAAAACAGTTTTTCTAATACGCAAATAAGTTCCACTTCATTAAGCGGGTCGCACAAATGAAATGGAAATATCATCTTTGTGACGCATTGTTTTTTACCTAAACCCATAGCTTATGATACTAATCGATAATGAAGGAAATCACGACCCAAGGATCAACCTGGCGTTAGAAGAATATGTAGTTCGCAATTTTAATCCCGAAGAGGATTATGTGTTGTTTTATGTAAACCAACCCTCTTTGATCATAGGGAAAAACCAAAATACCATCGAGGAAATTAATACAGATTATGTAAAAAAGAAAGACATTATTGTGGTTCGTAGAATTTCTGGCGGAGGCACAGTTTACCATGATTTCGGAAACCTCAATTTCAGCTTCCTTACCCGCTATGATCCATCCAGGATAAATAATTTTGCACAGTTCAATCAGCCCATTATGGAAGCCCTTAAAAGTCTGGGTATATCTGCAGAAATGACAGGGCGCAATGATATTGTAGCCGATGGCAAAAAAATTTCGGGCAATGCACAGTTTTCTACTACAAAAAAAATGTTTAGCCATGGGACACTGCTTTTTGATTCTGATATGAGCCAACTGTCCAAATCGCTTAATGTTAAACCAGATAAAATTGAATCTAAAGGAATGAAATCTGTAAGAAGTAGAGTAGCAAATATTTCAGAATTATTGGATTCCTCTATAAGCTTGAATGAATTTAAGCAGATCATTATGGAGTTCATTTTTAAGAAAGAGTTAAACCGTACATACCAATTAAATGAACAGGAATGGGAAGGAGTTTATGAACTCTCCAAAAACAAATACCAAACTTGGGAATGGAATTATGGTCGTTCACCAGAATTCAATATCCAGAGAATACATCGTTTTCCTTTTGGTCAAATAGATGCCCGAATCCATGTCAAAGAAAATAGGGTGATTGGTATTAAGTTTTATGGCGACTTTCTGGCACATGGTGATGTTGCTATGCTCGAACAGAAGCTTATAGGTACTCGTTACGAGCAAAATTCCTTTAAATCATCATTAATGGGAGTAGATCTGAAACAGTATTTTGGAGAACTAAGCATTGATGCTTTCTCCGAATTTATGTGTGATTTATAAAACCCGCTTATTTTAGTCCCCTAGTTAATACTACAATGCAAACCTTTATTTTAACAAAGGGATTGGTCCAATATAAACTCCCATTTTTAAAATAGGATCTAGCAATAACCCAAATGATTACCAAAAAAAGATACAAATGCTTGAACTTAAAATAAAAAGAAAAAAGGAAGTAAGATGTGCCAATTGTCTTATATGGAATGACAAAGACAATAAATTTTGCCAGGAATGCTCAGTACCCATAGTACCAACCGATAACTATGGAGCTGTATTGTATCTCATACCAAATTACAAGTACAGCAGCGGATGGAAAAAGATTAAAAAGAGCCTCAAAAAAGAAAACAAAGAGAAAGTTTTATATTGGAACAACCTCTTCCGGGAGCAACTGGATCATATAAGGACATTAATTTTTGAATATTCGAATATTTCTTCAGACTTCATATTAGAAATAAAAGAAGAGATTGAAAAGACCATTTTGGTCACTGTACCCATGAGCCCTGAGAATTTTAAAATTTTCAGCGATTACAAGTTACCGGATGAAAGACTTCCACAGGATCAAAAACTGGAATACCTTTTTCGTTCGCACCCATTACCGGTATTTCGTCATTTGGCAGCCATGAGTCTGGTTCATAGTGGTAAGGCATCCAAAGAGATCTGCTCTGCGCTGTTAGCCTGGCAGCCCCATTCGCGTAAATTACATCAGGAACGTTTGTTAACCTTGTGCCACTGGAGTGCGATGATGTATTTTGATCCATACGATACTACTGATATTTTGGTGCTTCATGAGGAGCCAGGCATGGTGTCGCAGTGGGCAAAATTGTATTTATATCTGGCAAGGTATCAAAGAGAGGAATTAAAGCCTCAGTTGGAAACCATTATTCAAAAAGGTCCTAAACACCTGGCACTAAGCTGTGCGGTGGCACTGAACCAGTTTGTCAAAATCAAAGGCATTGTTGGTGATACCATTAGCGAAGATACATTGGATTTACAGTTAAAATATGCCGAGGAATCACAGCTAACAATGTTTCTTCAATATCTGCAGGAAGACCATGCTGATTATGCAAAAAAAATCATTGATAAGTGTTGTAGTATAAGTGAGGAATCAAAAAATAGAGAACAGATTATTCAATGGTTATTAGTCCAGGATAAGGCAGAACTTTTTGAAGGGATTTTCCGTTGGCAAGAAATACCAGCTTTGCTAAGCATCGTTGAATACCTAATAACACTTTCGGGAGGTGTTAATATCCTGAGCAAATGGCTGCCTTTATGGATACGTCAACAGGATCCTTCTCCTCCAGATTCACTTGCCACATACATTACACAGGTTAGATTAGATTCAATAAATGAAGAAGATCGGGTAAAATTTGAAACACTTCAGACTGAGTTTTTCGAACTTTATTTTAATCGTGTATGTGAAGAAGTTAGAAGTAACCCAAGTGAAGGCAGGAGTATTCAATTACTAGGCTATCTGTTTTCTGAAGACCGGGAGTTATCAACACACTTGGCTGATCGGTGTTTTGCTACTTTATATTATGTGGCAGGAGAGAAAAGCGATCAGAGACAATTGTTTTTTTCGCTGACCAATAAAAATATAGAAAAGGTTAGCCCCGATGCAGATACATTTTTTGAAAAAATGAGGAAGTACCTCGAAGATCAGGAAATCAACCATAACTGCAATGAGTGGCTTGAGGAGCTTTTGAAAGCACAGTGTACATCTGAGCAAAGGTACGATCTACATACTTTGAATAGCTTCTTCAAGTTAATGTTCAGCCTGGCTGAAAGAGATAAATTAAGAACATACACTCAATGTCAAATGCTCGAATTTCTTAGCCAAAACCTTGAGTTATTACAAGAATTCCCTGATCTTAAATACGATCTGGAGAATCTTAAAAAACATACCAGGGATCAAAATATACTGTATTGGTTGTCTAAGATCGAAGAATCATGAGAAAGTGTCCCTCTATTAAGCAGGTCGCTTTATAACATATAATCCCCGATCTTTATCATTGAAATCAAAAATTAAAGTAATGAAATTTCTCTCAATAAGTAACCTCTTTCAAGACCTTATATCCATTATAAAAAGGTTTCCCATTGCTGTATTAGCTTCAACGGGAGGAACCATTGCCGCCATGATACTGGCAGGTAAAAATGACCTGTTTTATCAGGAGAATTATTATCTATTGAACCTGATATTTACTACTTCTTTAATGTTGCCGGCATTTATTTCGGTACAATTGTTTCTGGAATCACAGAATATAGGCTTCAAATTCAGGACTTTGAGCAAATTAGTAGGTCTGGCCGTTTTTACACTGTACTTTTTTACATTACCTCAAAAGACAAGCCTTTATGATTTTATCTTTTTTGCCTTGATCAATATAGCATTACATCTGTTAGTAGCCTTTTCCCCCTTCGTTGGTAAAAACCAGGAAAACAGTTTTTGGGAGTTTAATAAGACACTTTTTTTACGGATTTTGACCGCCATGCTGTATTTGGGTGTTTTATTTACAGGACTTTCTTTAGCGTTGCTTGCAGTTGAAAACTTGTTTGATATCAATGTTCAGGATCATATTTACGCCAGACTGTGGTTTTTTATGGCAGGTATTTTTAACACCCTGTTTTTTCTTGGGGGTGTACCGGTTCTTAGTGCCAACAAATCCCAGAATTACAGTTATCCCAGAGGATTGAAGGTTTTTACACAATATGTGTTGTTGCCCCTGGTAGCCATCTACCTCATTATTTTATATGCATACATGGCTAAGATAGGAGGACAATGGGACTGGCCCAAGGGATGGGTTTCCTACCTGGTACTGGGTTTTTCGGGTCTGGGGATATTGTCATTTCTATTACTACGTCCTTTACAAGGAACAAAAGGCAACAAGTGGGTAGGGCTTTTCCTGAAATGGTTTTACTTTCTGTTAATACCCTTGATTATTTTATTAGGATTGGCTGTTTTCAGAAGAGTGTACGATTATGGCATTACAGAAAACCGCTATTTTCTCATGGTTTTAACCTTTTGGCTAATGGGTGTTACCCTGTATTTCTTAATCGGTAGCAGGAAAGACATCAAAATTATTCCTACATCCCTTTGCATAGTAGCTTTTTTAAGTGCTTTTGGTCCATGGAGGGCAATCAAAGTAGCCCAAAGTAGCCAGCTTGATCGCTTTGAGAACGCATTGCATCAAAACAATATGCTGAAAGATGGTCGGCTAATCAAAGTAAACAAAAAAGAGATCAGCTTTGAAGACCAAAAGCAGCTATCTTCTATTGTGAGGTTCCTGGAAGGTCGTAATCAATTGGAATCAATAAAACATTACTTCCCACAGGCACCTGATTCCCTTTTTAGTAAAGAAAAATTAATATTGAATGATAAAACCACATTGCTGGCAGAGCACATGGGGATCGATTATATATATGATTGGGAAACCCGACCTTACCAGGAAGCATCCCGGAATATTTCTCTTAGTGTAAAACACGATACAAAGTGGGATATATCTCAATATGATTACATAGTATTCTTAAATTATTGGAACGATATGGATTCGTTGGCTATGAAGTATGGCACATTACATATGCTTTTCAATGAAAAAAAGAACACACTGGAAATTTTTGAGAGTGATGAACATATAGGTGCGGTAGCACTATCAACCCACCTCAAACTGTGGATGGAAAAATACCCAACGCATTCGGTTGAGTTACCCTCTGGCGAATTATCCATTGAGAGCCAAAACGAAACATACAGGTTCAAACTTCATTTGGACCATATCTCAATAGAAAAAAGAGAGGATAGTACAGAGGTATACAACATGGGAGGTATGCTCTTGATCGGGGAGAAGTGATATATTGTTTGGCTTCAATTATTAACTATGAAAAATATCAATTATAATGCCTGTGAAAAAGGTTTGGCTGAGTTTGGGAGGCAACATCCTGATGTGCTCATAGAAACGATTGTGCTGTGGCGTTATATTTATGACTGGGTCATTGCATTAAAAGGAGATGAACAAGGGTGCATGTATGCTTATAATGGTGGTGATAGTTTTACAAATAAAATGGAAGGTACATTTTTGGATGTTTATATTCGTTATTTGAAGAATCAATTCTGACTCTTTGACTAAAAAAACGATTACAACTATGGGTTACAAACTATTTCTGGATGATATACGTACGGTAGAGATGGTCTACGACAAGTCTCTGCAAAACGAGTTTGTGATAGTACGAACCTATGAGGCGTTCGTAGCATATATAAAGAAGCACGGGCTGCCAGATTTCATCAGTTTTGATAACGATTTGGGGCTTGATGCTACTGGCGAGGTAGCACCAGACGGTTATGCTGCCGCCAAATGGCTGGTGTATACATCTGGTCTTGACCTGAAGAAATTGAAATTCAATGTCCACTCAGCTAATCCGGTAGCTTCCAAACAAATAAAGGGATTGCTGGATAATTATATTAGATATTTAGAAGAAGAATAAGCAGGAAAATATAAGTGAAGCCAAAAAAATAGAACAATAAAGAATATGAAAATCCAATACGCTTCCGACTTACACCTCGAATTTAAAAGCAACCAACTTCTGCTACAGTATCGGCCGCTAAAAGTTATAGGAGATATATTGATCCTTGCGGGCGATACAACTCATATTAGAGACGATTATTTTCAGAACCCCTTTTTTGACCAGATATCCCGTGACTATAAACAAGTTTATATGATTCCGGGAAACCACGAATATTATGGGGGCTGGGATACTTCGCAAGCATACCCTACTTTGCACAAAAAGATAAGAGATAATGTGAACATGGTAAACAACACAGTGGTAGAAACCGATGAGGTAGATTTTGTTTTCACTACTCTTTGGACCAAGATCGTCAAACATCAATTTCATATTGTGAACGGTTTGGCTGATTTCCAGTATATAAATTATCGTGATGAAAAGCTTACGGTTCAGAATTATAATGTACTTTTTGGGCAGTCTTTTCAGTTCCTGAAACAAGCATTAAAATCCCTAAGGTCAAAAAAGACGGTGGTAATTACCCATCATTTACCCAGTTTTCTTTGCAATGCTGAAGAATTTCAAGGCTCCCTATTAAATGAAGCTTTTTGCATCGATCTTACCGATTTTATTAAAAAATCAAAACCAGACTTCTGGATTTATGGCCATAGCCATCGTAATAAAGAACCCTTCAGAATAGGAGAGACATTGATGCTTACCAACCAAATGGGCTATGTAGATCATTATGAGGATAAGGATTTTAAGCGTAATGCGTTTTTTGAGGTTTGACTGAAACCCCAAAGTTTGAAGTCTCCTATGCCCCCGTGCTGTCAGGTCGACGAAAGACCCGACAACACCAAAACGTGGTGCACTGCTAGTGGCACAAATTGAACCGAATTAGCCAGGATTGGACTTTACTTGTTTGTAGGTTTTTTCAAGCTTTTCCCACTTGTCCTTACTCATCCATTTATAAGTCAGGTATGAACTTTCAATTTCTAATTTTTTCAGAGTATTTCTATTGGCTAATGAGTCAGTAATGCTTTTTACGAGCCACTCTTCATCAAATCCTGCCCACTCTCCTGCAACGCTTAATAAATTAGGCTGAAGAACTGGAAAAACTTCATACCTGTTAATTTCTCTTACTTCGTCAAAGGTGTATGGACTCTCAATGATTTTAAACGCAATATGCCTAAAGTCAGATTCCTGAAGTTCAGTATCCAGATAGAATTCAGATAAAGCTATCCAAATTGGTTTCCGGTCTTCTATGTTACTCGCGTTTTTCATTTTAATGCATTCTCGTGCTCACTAATCAAACAGTCCCCGGCTAATCCTGAATAGATCACTGTAATGAACAGTAAACCGGACTCCTTTAAACCCAGTATTTTCAACGCCATGCTTAATGGCTTCGTGGCAGAATATACCAAGATAGGTATCTGCCTCTGTCTTGAAAACAGGAAAGTCTTTTACTCGTTCCTCATCAAATTGAAAACCCTCCAGGTTATCATGCACGTCATAGAAAATTTCAGCCACCCCGTCCACATCTTCTGCAATTTTCAGCGGGTTAAAAATATAACCAGCACCACCTTCATGAATAACCGGTAGAAACTCACCCGAAGTTTCCAGGGGTTTATGCAAAGCATCATAGGCCTCTTCACTGAAATACAATCGCCCGCCATTCTCTGCAATATCAGGAATAGCCTTTCCTTTGGTAAAATTACCATAGTAAAAAGTTATTTTTAAGGGTTCATGCCAGAGATGGGCATAAGGCTTTGGACTAGTATCTATATGGAAGGGATAGTCCCAACCCAATTTTTCCTCAACATCCGCTCCATTCAATACAAAATTGAGGTAATACCGGTCATCTGTACAAATACGATAAATAGCCATAATATGTAGCACTAATTAGGCTAAAATATAAGTTTCTTCTAAAAAATACGTACCTCCAAATTAAGCGGTACGCTTTTCAGATGTATCATCCTTATTTTTAATGAACTCATTTGAAGTTTTTGCAGCCCAGAATGAAAACTTCAAATGAGTTCAATAAAGCATAAAAGATAAAAATACTAAAAGCAATGAGAACACTGTTCAAAACTATATTTTTGATCTTTTTCGGAATATCTGCAACAGGGCAAACTGATGTTGAAGGGTTTAAGACCTTTGCAGATTCGTTGGGATTGCAATTTGAGATGCCAGAAGGATATGCTGTGACTCCTGTTAAAGACAATAATGACCTATGGTATTCATTTGCCATTATTAATGAAGATGCATCTATGGAGGTGCGATATACCATTTGGTCTCTTAAGACTTTTATATTGGAATACAATGAGTCTTTAAAAAATTCAAATAGTTTGATGATTTCTCCCAATGATATCTATAAAGGAAGTATTGAGTCCAATGTTTTAAACATGACCAGTGGGTTTAGGTATGATATCATGCCTTTTCCGGATCAGGCGGTTAAAAAAGAATTTAATGCCGATGCAGGAGGCAGTTGTTTTTTTGAATTCAATTGTGAATTCGGAAAAGGATACCGGTATGGGCAATTTGTGTATTTGCATAAGGATAATATGACTGATGTAATTATTACCTTTATGAGCAACGACAAGGAAACCCATCCCGAACTGATGAGAATCCCTTTTCATGCCCTGATATTTAAATAGTTATATCCCTTAATATTGAAAAATGAAAAGAATAGTAATGATAACCCTTTTGGCATTGATCCTGATACGTTGCGATTCGGGAAACAATTTTGCTAGTGAATTAAGCAAGGAAAACCTCGTTGAATTAGCGCTAGAGGAATTAAAGATCTGTATCCTGGTTCCGGAAAAATATAGTGTATCAGAATTTGATGATTTTACAGTAATATATTCAAATCTCAGAGGAAGGCAGTTTAGTATTTCTAAAGTAAAGCCAAATATGCAAAAGAACAAATACAAAAAATCTTTTCACTTCGAGAATGGGGCAATTCTGAAATATTACACTTTTGTTAAAGAAGGAGGCAATGGTGGCCCCGAATATGAACTGGAAGGAATTTTTGAATTCGAAAATGAGAAGTTTCTAATCAATTCAACAGATCAAAGAGAGTATGGAAAAGGAACCCCTGAATTTTGTATGAAATACCTGTCTACCATAAAGAAACTAAAATAGTAACAGGTAATTCTTTGTGTGATTTAAATAGTAATCTGAAGATTTGAGAAAAACATAATGAAAAGATCAAGAACCGAATTACTAAGGATCAATCAAGTGTTTACAGAACATCTGGTTAAGGTTCAAAAAGCAAAATATGATATGTCTTCGTCTCCTTATAAGGAAGGAGATCATACGATACTTCACCATACAGATAAAGCAGTGATTTTGACCAAAGACCAAGCAACACAATTGAATGAAGCAGACAAGGAATATTTCGATACAAATAAGGATATCAGCCCATTTGAGTCTGAATTAAAAAATAAATGGATTGGACAAACAACACTCAAATCGGGCAAGAAAAACAGTAAGGATTATGTACATGATTTAGGGGAATCTTTAGAAGGATTGAGAATAGCTTTACATCAAAAAAGTTTAATCATTCTTGGAGATTGGACCACACCCTGGCTATATCAGGATAATGACTACCAACTAGTAAAGAAGGCATTGTCATTTCTAAGACTAAAAGTAGATAATACTTTTAATGGAGGGTTTGAATTAGCAGGGCCCGACCTGATCGAATTCATTCCTCATCTATTTTGGCTTGCAAGATGTAATGCCAGCCTGCCAGAATTTATGATGGCTTTTACTGACTCTAAAACTGTGATCACACTCTGTAAATACGGCATACTACATCTGGAATTTTACAGTCTGGAAGAACAGCTTAAGATTCTGGAATATTTCAATAAAAGAGAATTTGTAGAAGTGAAATATTGTAATGACCCGGTAAGTTTTAATCACGTTGATTAAATAAGCAAGTTCCCCTTCATCAAATGGAACGTTTTACATCAAATTTTTCACTTACTTTCATTTTCATAGCTTACAAAATGCCTATAATTAAAAATGAAAATATAAAAGTATCGATCAAAGGGTATGAGACGAAATCATCCCTGTCAAAGGGGGGAGTTATTTTAAAGGCCGGTCTGGTCTGGGGGATTGGAGACATAGATCAGCTAACCTTGATAAACCGCGAATAACTAAATAGAAATGTCAGAAAAATTAATAAAAGCTATTCAGTACAGAAATATAGAGAGTATTGAAAAACTTCTGGAAGCCGGAGTAGATGTTAGCTTTACAGACGAAGATCCTATGTTCAAAGATTGGACCCCTTTGCATCATGCGGTTAGGATCGGAGGATTCTATCCAATGGAAGGTAAAAAAATGGCAGAAATGTTTATTCGTAAAGGTGCAGATATAGAAGCTGTTACATTCGAAGGAAATACTCCCGTTTTACTCTCTATAAAATATTTTGCACTTGAAATTCTTGATGTACTGATAATGAATGGGGGTACTATTAATTCGGTAAATAGCAAAAATAAAAATGCATTTGATATCATTATAGATAGGTACTATGATGATCAGCAGTTAGAAGAAGATCATATCGAAGAAGAATTGAATAAAGAAAGGAAAGCAGCCATAAAAAAAGGAGAGGGAGAAGCTTTGGAACGAATGCTAACTCGAATAGATGCAATTACAAAGCATGAGTATGATCTAAATTCTGGAAAGTACTCTGCTGCTCGGGGTATAATTTTGCTGATAAGCAAGCATAATATGCCTTCAAAAGTTTTGGAATATGTATTTAATAAAGGGGCAAATCCAGATGAATACGTCCTTAAAAATAATGTACAATTGCCATTATTAGACCTGGTACTCGCATGTAAACTACCGCCAGAAATCTCAGAAATAATTATTAAAAGGATTGGAGTGAACCATATTTTCGATAAATACCATAAAACTTCACCACTTCATTTAGCAGCTTCCCGAAATGATATAGCTTTGGCTAAAAAACTCATTAGTAAAGGAGCAAATATGAGTATCATTGATAATTTAGGTAATATACCATTGTCTTATGCAGAAAAAAAGAAATTTAAAAAAATGATCAATCTGTTAAAAGGTTAGCTACAGTGTGTGATTCATTTGTATAATATAAAAACAAACCTAGAGACTACATGTATAAAACCATTGATTTCCCTAAAAAGGACTTTGAGAAGATCTTATCAGGTGTGGGATATAGCTACATCAGTGCCAGTGGATGGACCCCTATTCAATTAGAAAATAAAGAGGGGCTAAAAATTAATTTTATAAATACCATCTTTCATAAAAGTTTTCACGATGAATGTGGTTTGATATTGGTTAAGAGTAAAGAGGTGCTACTGGGCATCATCACTTCTGAAGCGCTTATAAAGCCTGTTAATAAAGATCAGTTTATTGTTTTTAGTCATAATTACTATCAGGATCATTACAGACTTGAGATTACTCTGGTTAATGCTAAAGGCATGAGACCTATTTCAGGATCGTTGGATGAGATCGTTCCTACCTTTATGGAAACTGTTCCTAACTATCCTAATCTAATGGATTTGAAATCTGATTTCCAATGCTACTTCCCCGGCGGGGTAGAAGGTAAGGGCATCATTGAAAATGAGCAGGTCGAAAGCAATCATCGGCTGAGCTTTGACGAAAAGTTCCATCAATTCAACGAAATCTTGATCCCGTTTCCACCAAATAGGATATACCAATTGCTACCCTCAAAGGGAGAGATTCATATTTGGATGCAAAATTGGTTTAAAAAAGGTTTTTTTGAAGATTGGCAGGCCCGTTCTTACGGCATTGCAAGGGATCCGGATAGTCAACAGATTTTTGGATATGTGTATTGCTGGAAGCCGGAGGAACCGGGATATCCGTTTACCACAAAATATTTTCGTATCGATACAACCGATACCAACCTTGAAGCCTGGCTGGAGTTGGTTGAGTAAATACGAGTTCCCTTCTATCAAACGGCACGTTTAGGCTGGTCGTTATCCTTATTTTTGCGCGTAATAAGAAAAACAAAAAATGGAAGAAATAGATGAAATAGTTAAAGAGGCCTACAAAATATTTTCTGGTAACAAACCTGGAGAATATCTTGACGCGGGCGGACTCTGGGCTTTCGAAAGAGAAAATGCTTTAAAATTAAAGTCTCTTCCAATTCGAGATATTCCTTTAGAATTACTTAGAAGTTATCACAGTTCGCCAAAACTTAGAAAATTAAATTTAAGCGAACTCAAGTATTTTGCTCCGAGATATCTAGAATTAATAAAAGACAATGAATTTCCATCTTTTATAGAAGTACTTTCATTAGATAGATTTGGCTATTTCAATGAATCGGATTGGAAAACTGATGAGAGAGAACTATTGAATAGGTACGCTTTAGGAGTTTTTAGAAATTATTTAAAATCAGAATGGAAAGGATCTTTATTACCACACGAAATGCTATTGATGTTTCATAAAGGGAATTTCAAGATAGACAAATTGCTAAAAGAATGGGAAAGAACTAGTGAACAAGAAAGTTTAATTAAATTTTATATGTTATTAAACAATATAGAATATACAAAATATGGGAAATTAGAAGTAACAGATGCCTTTTCAGATAAAAAATTCAATGACCAAATTTGTGATTGGGTGAGATCCAAGTCTGTTAAAGTAATTTTTAGAGAAAAAATACAGCATGCATTAATGAATCCAGGTGAAAGTTTCTCAAGATCATATTGGGAAGAATTAAGTTGGCGATTTGAAATGATGATTTAAAAAAAGAGGTAATACACAAAACGAATATATAAAGTCGTAATGCCATAACGAGACATTACGCTTTATACATTAACCATTAACTGATCATAACAGATTCAATATGGGAACAGATATTATGATGATTGCCGAAGTAAAGAAAAAAGATGGCTGGCACTTGGCATTTCCTATGGAAAAAAATAAACATTGGGTAAACCCGGATAACGAATATACCAGGAAATATGGTTTGGAGTCTGATAATGCCAAGTATCATCCTGTTAATGAATTTCCCGGTAGAGATCGCTATTTCTATGAACAAATATATCTACAACCAGCAAGGGGTTTACCAGATGACCTCTCCAGAGAATTAAAGGATTATTACTATACCTATTGGTATGATACAGATGATGATGAACCAACTACCTGGGGACATGGCTGGCTTTTCTTTCAAGAATTAAAAAAACAAACTATCGCTTTGAAAGGTTGCTTAAGGTAGATAAACCAGAAAATATAAGGGTGGTGTATTGGTTTTATTGAGAATAGTATTAGAACTCATAAAAATAGTGTTACGACATGAATAAGAGAAAGGCTACAAAGAAACTTACTGGTTTAAAAAACCTCACCAGGCTTGAGCTTGCTTTTCAAAAAGATCTCAATGATGATTCGTTTATGGGATTTACTAATCACCACAATTTGGAATATGTTGATCTTTCAGGATCTCAAATAACAGGAAAGACTTTAAAGATAATAGTCTCATCTAAGTTACATACCTTAGTTCTTTACGGTTGTAGATCACTTGATAGCGAGGCGATAAGCCATTTAGCTTTATGCCCAAACCTGGAACATCTGGATATCTCAGGGTGTACTATTTCAGACAAATCACTAGATGTCGTTGGCGGGCTTTACAAATTAAAGCGGCTATATTTAAATTATAATAAAATTACAAGTATAGGAATCGCTGCTGTTTTAGGGCTCACTGATTTGGAAGAATTGCATTTGGCCTCTTGTGGATTAAAGGATGAAGACCTTATATCGCTTTATAGACTGACCAAGCTTCGTCGCGTAAATCTCGAGTTCAATAGAGGGTTGACAAATGTATGCATTGAACATATTTTTAAGATAGACAATTTGGAAGTATTGAGCATACAGTGTACCAACATTACAGACTATTTGAGAATTGCAGAGCATCCTAAACTCAAGGCTCTTTATGGTGATAGTGACAATATAATCTATGATATAAGAGAAGTTTATGAAGCAAAAAATATATACTTAAATACGAGGAATGAAATGGACTAATCTAATTGGTTTTTGTGGAACCAGCTTATAGGTACCCCTTCATCAAAAGACACATTAATCATATTCATTATCATTATATTTAAATTATCATACTAAATACGATATGGGAACAGACATTATGGTGATTGCAGAAATACAAAAAAAAGACGGCTGGCATCTGGCTTTTCCGATGGAAAAAAATAAACATTGGGTAAACCCGGATAACGAATATACCAGGAAATATGGTTTGGAGTCTGATAATGCCAAGTATCATCCTGTTAATGAATTTCCCAGTAGGGATCGCTATTTCTATGAACCGATATACCGACAACCGGCAAGAGGTTTACCAGATGATCTTTCTAAGGAACTAAAGGAGTATTATAATACCTACTGGCATGATGAAGAAGGCACTACAAGGGGACATGGATGGCTTTCTTATGCAGAGTTAAAAGAATGCGGTTATGGATTTACCAGCCTGGAAAAATTAAAGGATCCCGAAAATATCAGGGTAGTATATTGGTTTTATTAAATTATTTATGCTACCCAACAATAAAATTAAAGAAATGGAACAAGAAGTTTTTCATAATCAGCAAGGCGATGAATTTATATTGTATGAGCCTCCAGAGAGACAACTCTATTTTCAATCAGATACAGATCGATTAGAACCCCATGCGCGCTCATTGGTACAAGTAGGTAATTGTGTTGGCGTGTGTTTTATCTATTCAGAAAACGGAATAGCCCATACAAATGGGTGGAAGGAAGGTTATTATCTTAAGATCACAAAGGCAGACGAAGAATACTTTACGGGTATTTGCCCAATGTCTAACTGGGCACTGGATTTAGAGGATAATCTATCAATAATGGGTAGGGAAGTAAAATTTCAACGAAAGCATATTGTTGAAATTCCTTTGTATTGGGAAGAAAATACAAATCTGTGGAAACATCTCAAAGAGATCATATCATCCGAGGGGGAAATTGCAATAATAAATCGTGAAATTCCCAAGCAATTATGGGAAACAGTACAATTGAAAAAACTAACCATCGCTAGTTCAATACCCGGTGAATTTCCGAAGGGAATAAAAAACCTGATAAGATTAAAGGACTTATATCTTTCAAATACCGGAATAAAAAACCTACCAGAAGAAATAGGGGAACTTAAAACCCTGGAAAACCTCAAACTCTATTTAGAAAGAGAACTGTTGATGCTGCCAGAAAGTATAGGTAAGCTAAAAAACCTGAAATACCTCTCTTTGTCCTACTGCAGTATTCAAACTTTACCTCAGGGAATAGGAGCACTAATCCAGCTTCAGGAACTGGAGCTTAATGAATGTAAGGTAATGCAGTTACCATCTGTTATAGGAAACCTTAAAAATTTAAGGAAAATGACACTCAATTATAATCCTATAGAAGAACTTCCTGAAACCATAGGCGAGTTGGAAAACCTTCTGGAACTAAATCTCAGAAAAAACAAAATAACCATCTTGCCAGAGACTATTGGTAATTTAGTAAGCCTTGAAAAATTAACGATAGACAGAAATGAGCTTACCATTTTACCAGATGGTATTGGCAGAATGAAAAGCTTACAGGAGCTCTCGGTAAAAGACAACTGGCTAAAAACCGTACCTCATACTATCGGGCGTTTATCAAATCTTAAAAAGTGTTATTTAAAAAACAACCAACTCAAAAGTGTACCTTCAGTAATAGGAGGGATGAAAAAGCTAGAGGTGTTGACATTATCCGAAAATCAGATCACGGTTTTACCTGTTGAAATAGGTGACCTGGAAAATCTGAAAGGTCTTTACCTGTCTGGTAATCAGATTTCAGGCTTGCCAGAGGAAATAGGAAAGTTAAAAAAATTAAAGAACCTTGATTTAAAAAACAACCTGATCAATAAAAAGGAGGAAGACAGGATCAGACAACTATTACCTCATCTACGGATCAGTTTTTAAATAAGACCCTAGAAAGCGGGTACCCCTCCATGTAGCGGTTCGAAAAAGGAATACATCCTGCGTACCTTTATTCTAAACTAAAAATAACAGAAATTATGTTTGGACAATTATTTCATTTTAAGGACCTGGTAAAGGAACTTATAAAGATGGCATTAAGCGAAACGTTACAAGAAGAGCAGCATGTGTTAAAACAAGCTGTGCAGGAAGTTTTACTGGAAAATGGATGGATAGCACCACAGCAAAAACTCAAACAGCAGGAATACACAAATAATTCGGTACAACCAGAAGGTACATCACAAACGATACAACAAAGTAAGGAGAATCCACCTTCTGCAGGAGATGAAAAGATCAATAAATAAGTAGATGAAGTAAGAAATACAAAATGAATCCCTTTAAAGACATAGACCCTAAAAAAGGATTGGGCGGAAGACGAAAAGAAGATCGAAGAAGTCCGTTTTATGGCCGGTTTCGTTTGATATTCAACCAGGCAATCCCTTTTTATGAACCGACCTATGGCAGGACATTTATTAAGATCAAGGAAGATGCTGTTGATATGCTTTCCGAAGTGTTAAGTTTGTATGACACACTGCCAGATCATATCAAACGGGTGATTCATATGTACCAGCAAAAAGAGGTTAAAAATACCCGATGGATGATTGATTGTTTTGAAGATGAGGATTACTTTTTGGTATTTGAAGTGCTTTCGGATGTGTTATATATCGCTATGGAAAATCTCTATTTTGCAATGAAAGAATTGAGTATCTTCTTAGAAGATTGCCACTTCTTTGTGTATTCTACAGGAGATGGAGACGACCGTTGGTTAGATGAGTATAGTATCAAAGATGGAGAACTGTCGATGGACAGGCATATATGTGATATAGAGAATATTTTCGGACAATTACACTTCTATATTCGAAGGGCCTTATTATACCCTGAAGATAGAACATTCAGGCGCTTTGCAGTATATCAGGTGAAGGATAATGGGATTTTTTCAAACTTTTTAAAAAGAGTTAAAAAAGACCCCGATAAAGTAAAAAGTGAAGCTCCGGAGCTTTTTCAACTGTACCAGGATTATAAAAAATTAGTAAGATAGATAGAACCTAATGAATCCCTTTAAAGACATAGACCCTAAAAAAGGATTACAGCAAAACGATAAAAGCCCTTTTTATGATCGTTTTTGCCTTAGTTTCGATCAGATAATGCCTTTTTGTATTGATCCTATTTATGGTAGGGTGTATACCAGGATAAAAGAAGGAAGAAATAATGATGTTTTGCTCATCTATGAAATGTTTCCAGAGCATATACAGAGGCTAATCAATCTTTTTCAACGAAAAGAATTTGTAAATACCTGTTGGGATATTGACTGTATTGAAAAAGAAGAGTATTCCTTTGTTTTAGAAGAGCAGCATTTTCTGGTGATAGAAATGACAGGTGATTTCATATACTTCAGTATGGAAAACCTTTATTTTGCCTTACTGGAATTGAGTGAGTTTATAGAGGATTGTCACTTCTTTGTGTATGCTACTGGAGATAGAGAGGCGTATTGGCTGGATGAATATTTGATCAGGGATGAGGAACTCACCTTTTCACGACACGAACTTGAAATTGAAGCAGACTATGGGCGTTTACACTTTTATATTAAAAGGGCTTTGCAACATCCGGGGGACGAATCCTTAAAACACTTTACTCTTTATCAGGTAGAAGACAATAGGATTTTTTCAAACTTTATAAAAAGAGTCAGAAAACACCCTGATGAATTAAAAAGTGAAGCTCCGGAGCTTTTTCAACTGTACCAGGATTATAAAAAATTAGTAAGATAGATAGAACCTAATGAATCCCTTTAAAGACATAGACCCTAAAAAAGGACTACGAGAGAATGATAAAAGTCCATTTTATGGGCGTTTTTGCCTCAACTTTGACCAGGTTGCTCCTTTTAATGGATCTACCTCCTATTTTAATGAAAATGGATATAGTCCGATAGCTTTTATCCCCATAAAAAAAGGAAAAGAACAAGATGTCTTACTACTGTATGAAATGTTTCCTGAGCGGGTTCAAAGCTTGCTACATTGTTATCGACAAAATCAAAATAAAGTAATTAAAAACACTTGGTGGATGGATGAATGTTTTGGTGATGGAGATTATTTCCTGGTGTTAGAAATGACAGGTGATTTTATATACATTGGTATTGAAAACCTGTATTTTGCATTACTGGAATTGAGTGAGTTTTTAGAGGATTGCCATTTCTTTGTCTATTCCTCTGGGTACAGATATATTCATTGGTTGGATGAATATATCATTAAGAATGGGGAACTCACTTTGTTACGTCATCTACTTGAAATTGAAGCCTACTATGGGCGTTTACACTTTTATATTAAAAGGGCTTTGCAACATCCGGGGGACGAATCCTTAAAACACTTTGCCCTTGATCAGATTATTAACAGTAAAGTTTTCTCTTTTTTTGTAAAAAAAGTGGATAATATAACAAACGAAAAGAATTTGATGAAAGTAAAAACCAAATCCCCAGATCTCTATAAGATTTACCAGGATTATAAAAAATTGAAAAATACCTGAAAAAGGAATTATGAATATCCAGATTAAGCCAAAGTTCGAGATACATAAAGACATCATTATCCCACTATCAGTAGGAATTGCTGAGGAAGATATTAGAGATATAGTTACTTATTCTGATACTTCTGGATATTGGGTTGATATTGAAGTGAAAAAAACGGGGAACAATTACTTTCTAGTTATCTATGACCAGCCCGAATTAGATATAAACTATGTTCACAAGGTGCTATCTGCAATATGTAAGTGGACAGAAAATGCTCATTTTATCATTTATGACAGACACCCTGAGCGGGCAACTTTTTATCGGTTAGAATTAACTGAAATCAAAATAAAAGAGGGGAAATACTACCGTAAAGATGTTCCATTTAAGGAAGCCATTCCCTCAAGCCGTTTCTTAAAACTGAAAGCTGGTGGTGTACAGCAAATGTTTGACTTTTTAAAAGAATATCTTCTTGCTACAAATTACTGGAAACAAGATTCTGATATCAGGAAGTACCTTATTACAGATCTAACTCTAGATATTGAATACTATTTTAAAAATAGAGACCCTGAACGGTTTTTACCTTCTTTGATACAGTATGGCGAGGCTTTTGCACTCAATGAAAATGTAGAGAGATTAATGGCTCTTTACAATTATAAACCAGAATCAGTTCCAAAATCGATCGAAGAAGTTATTAGTACATTATTTAAGTACCAAAGAGAAGATAGACAAATACTTTTAAAAGCTACAAGAGAAAAAGCAGCACTAAATCCAATCTATGTTTCCGAGTCGGCATTAGAATATTATGAAATAGAATTAAATGCCATTTTACCTTATACCTTCAAAAAACTGTATGCAGAAATTGGTGATGGAGGTTTTGATCCGGCTTTTGGGTTGCTGCCGATACAGCGTATTGTTAAGATCACAACAAAACTTCGAACAACAAACAAAGATTTTCCAGACTACATCGTCCCCTTTTTATACTGCGGCAAAGGAATATATACTTGCCTCAATACCTCTAAAATAAGTTTTCCTGTAGTTAATTTCTATAGAGAACAAGTTGGGGAGGTTGCTACATGGTATGAGGCCTACGAACAAATTGAAGAAAGCTTTGAGGGTTGGCTGGATCACTGGATCACCAATCTCCCTGAACATTATGAGGAAATCACACCTTAAGCTGTTGCACATAAAGAAGTACCGCTCCATTAAACGGGGCGAAAAACTGTTGAAATCATTATAAAATTGTTCTCACAAAGAAGTTTAAACAACAAAACAGAAAAATTATGAACAGCAAATTTCTAGCCAGAGAAGGAGACGATTTAAAAAATGTATTAGACCATATTACGCAATTCATAAAAGACAGTAATTACAAAGATATAATAGTAAGTACCATCAATAATTCTTACAGTGGTCGGTTTTTACAACGAGGAAGCCATTTTTTATTACTGGCCAATGAAACAAGAAGCACAAATTTAGGTTCGGGAAATAAGGTTTTTCAGATACATTATATTGCAATATCTTCTATCATAGGTATTACTATTGATACAGATGAAGATTTAAATGTACCTGAATAGTAATTGATTGGATAACTAAATGACACTAGTTTATAATTACGTTGATTAATTTCGCTAGAGTGCTTTATATCCCATCCCTGCCTTATCTACCCTGTAGGGTTTGCAAGTACCATTAGTATGTTTCGTTATACTCAAATGTTGAGGTTGGGTTTTAACTTTAGGTGTGTCAAACTCTCCGTCCCACACTTTGAGCGTGGTTCACTCGTAGCTGATGGTCAGACAGGGATTTAGGACCTGTCCTTAAATTGATTCAGGGATGAGACACGTATTTTTTCATGTACCAACGCAATTATAAACTAGAGCCATGGCTTATCATACTTAATATATGATTTTTATACCTTTTAAACTCATTACAACATCTTTGGCAATCTCTATTGCATATATTTTAAGGGTACTCATGTCTTCTTCCAAATTAATAGTTCCAACTTTAAGTACTCCCCAGGTTCTTTCATAAACTTCTTTACGTTTTATTCTATCAGGGCTATGTAATGCTTGTCCGGGGAAGGCTTTATCTATTTTCTTTTTAATTTTTTTATCCTGAATTTCGAAAACAATTTCGGATCCTAATTGAGGTTCATCACAATTATATAATATTTCAAAATCATAGGGTCCTTTTTTGTTTACCCTTATCTTCAATGTAATGGTATCCTGCTTAGCATCCCATTGTGTCACCCAATCGTTTGCCCATCCTTGTTTTCCATAATATGTTAATCCATTTCCCAGATTAAATTCGTGTGCCTCAATTAGAGTTTCTCTTGCTTCTTCATATCCAACACTAATTGGAACGCTGTTTATACCTTGCCGGGATACTTTTTTGATCCATTGATCATATGCTTGTAACATTGTATTTGAAACCTTTGGGAGCGAATCAAAAATATTCTCTAACTGATACGGATCTTTCACCATATTATATAGGGTGGTGTCTTCTTTTTTAAGGACAAGGCGAAATTTATCACTTCTCACACTGCCTGGTATTTTGTCCCAACTTAGACCTGACCAATGTGAAAATATATAACGATCTTCTGTAGTAGTATTAATTTCTAATAATTGAGAGGAAATATCGCTACCATCAATAGAAACGTTGTCTTTTATGTTTATACCACATAAATTGGATAAAGTAGGGAGTACATCAATATGAGCTGCTATTGTTTTTAATTTTTTTCCTGACGGGATCTTTCCCGGCCATCTGATGAAAAAAGGAACCCTTGTTCCGCCTTCATCATTGGTAGCCTTTATGCCTCTCATATTACCATTATATCGGTTGCCGTTAGGACCATTATCAGACATAAAAATGACAATGGTGTTTTCGTTGAGATTTTCTTCTTCAAGTACATTAAGAATTCTTCCGAAATTATCATCTATATTTTCACACATGCCATAAACACAAGCATCTTTATCATTTATACCCTTTGCTTTATATTTATCAAAATAATGACCAGGTACCTGAAAAGGGCTATGTGGAGCATTGTAAGGGATATAACACAAGAATGGTTTTTCTTTGTTTTTTCTGATGAAATTGATTGCAGCATCAGTGAAAACATCGGTAATGTATCCTTTTGTTTTTACGGGTTGATCATTAATATTCTTAAGCGTTGTATCAAAATAATTATTCCAATGCCCTGCTGTAAAACCTAAGAACTCATCAAATCCTTGTCCTTTTGGATTTTCGGGGTATTGAGCTCCATTATGCCATTTGCCATAAATACCTGTACTATACCCTTTATCCTTAAATAATTCGGCAATGGTAACTGTTTCAGAGCGCATGACCTCATCACGATTCGTAACACTCCAGACACCCGTGCTAATCGCCCATTTACCCGAAAGCAAACTTGCCCGAGTGGGAGCACAAACCGGAGACACAAAAAAACGATCCAAACTGGTGCTTTCAGTTTTAAAATTATCAATATTTGGCGTCTCCAGATATGGGTTATTATGAGATGATAAATCTCCCCATCCCTGGTCATCTGTCATGACGATAATGACGTTGGGATGAACTACCTCTTCTGGTTTAGGATCTTTGCATGAAACAACAATTAGAACACATAATATTTTTAAAAATAGCAGATTAGGATTCATACGAATGCTTCTATTTCCGACCAGACACTATTTACAAAGACCAGGCATTTCCTACTTGAGATACTGGTATACAGGCTTCATATGTACCTGGTATGGGATCGTAATTAAGCACATGCTCGCCTATATATTCTGAAGTATAATATCCCAATAAGGTAAAACTGCGAATAGTGATCAGAAACTTATATGTTAAAAAAACCGCTATTTCGGAAGCAGGAACCTCTTCTACATCCAACGCTATAAGCCTGAAGATATATTCTTCTCTTTCTTTAGAGATATTAAAATATGTTTTTAGGAGCTCGAGACACTCTTCCCTGGTAGCTTTAGCCGTTTCTTTGTTGTATTGCTCCCGGTACACTTTTTCAAATATCTCCCATCCTTTCATAACAAGCTCTTTATCCTCATCTATAACCACATTATGCATCATTTTATCTATAAACTGAGGTATCGCCAAATCTAATGCCCCCGGTAAATCGGTGGGAGGAAGAATGATATCTGATAAATAGGTTACGAAGATCTTTTGGGGATTCGTTAAAAATACAGCTTGCCAATCATCACCTTTTGATGTACATGAATTAAAAACAGTTATAAGAGATGGCATAGCAATACTATAGCCAATCCCTAAGGTTAAATTTTTTATAACACTTCTTCTATCCATGACTGTCTCAATTAAATCTGTTTTTCTTGAATTGCTCAATTGCATGGTTTGCCGCCCTTGCGGTAATTGCCATATAGGTCAGAGATGGATTTTGTGATGCTGAAGAAGTCATACAAGCACCATCGGTAACATATACATTTGGTACTGTATGAATTTGATTATTACCATTTAAAACCGAAGTCCTGGGATCTCTACCCATCCTCGCTGTACCCATCTCATGAATACCATTACCGGGGAAACAAGGTTCGTTATATCCTTCTACATCTTTAAATCCAGCGGCTTTGAGCATTGCAATAGCTTGCTGCTCTGCATCTTTGCGCATTTCCATTTCATTCTCCTTGTATTCACAATCAAACGTGAGTGTAGGAAGCCCCCATGTATCGAGTTTATTATAATTAAGGGTTACTTTGTTTTCGTGATAAGGTAAGCACTCCCCAAAACAATTAATTCCGATTTTCCAGTGTCCTGGTTTTAATAGTTCTTCTTTTAGTTCTTTTCCAAAACTCATTTCTCCAACCGCTCTGGTCCAATCTGTTCTACTGGCCCCGCCTTGCATACCATATCCTCTTACAAAACTTCTCTGTTTACTATTTTTATCGATATTTCTAAATCTGGGAACGAAGAAACCTGCAGGTTTTCTGCCTTTATAATAATCCTCGAGGTGATTATCAGATTTTGCCGTAGCACCCACTTTAAAGTGGTGATCCATTAAATTATGCCCCAACTCACCGCTATCATTTCCTAAACCATTAGGAAAACGTTCTGATTTGGATTGCAATAGTACAGCGGTTGTAGCCATAGCTGAAGCGCAACAAAAAATTACTTTAGCATAGAATTCTAACTTTTCGTGAGTTTCGGTATCTATGACACGAACTCCGACGGCTATTTTTTTCTTATCATCATACATGATTTCATGAACAATAGAATTAGGCCTGAGTGTCATATTTCCCGTTCGTTCTGCAGCCGGCAATGTAGATGAGTTACTACTAAAATAGGCTCCAAAAGGACATCCCCGAATACAACGATCTCTATATTGGCAGCTACTACGTCCTTCTTTACCTTTGGGATCTGTAAGGTTTGCAACTCTGCTATTTATTACTTTTCTATCTTTAAAATTTTTGGCAATTCCTGATCTAAACTCTTCTTCTACACAATTAAGAGGAATAGGAGGAGTGAAAATACTATCGGGTAGTTGGGGTAACCCTTCTTCTTTTCCACTAATACCAATATAGCGTTCTACTTTTTCATACCAAGGTGCTAAATCTTTATATCGAATTGGCCAATCGACACCGTGACCATCTTTTTTATTGGCTTCAAAATCTATATCACTCCAGCGAAAAGACATACGTGCCCACATTAAAGATTTTCCTCCTACATGATATCCCCGAATCCAATCAAATCTTTTTTCCTCGTTATAGGGGTGTTCGAGATCATTTACAAACCAATGTTTACTGGCTTCTCCTGTAGTATATCCTGTGCGTTCCTGTTTTGATTGTTGTATACGATCTTTTGCACTCGCCAGGCCTCGATTTTCAAAATCCCAGGGATCATCGTGCATCGTGGGATAATCCTCTATGTGTTTTACCATACGACCTCGTTCTAGAACAAGCGTTTTAAGTCCTCCTTCGCAAAGCTCTTTGGCGGCCCATCCACCGGTTATGCCAGTACCAATTACGATAGCGTCGTATTGATTCTGGTTAGATGATTTTAGTGTAGTATCATTCATAAGAGTATGAGATTTAGAATCAATTAAGCTTTACCAGTTGTATATAATCATCATTTTTTGCACAGATAATATAGTTGCCAGAGGGAGTTTTAATAGTACTCATATCTTTCACATCTCCAGAAACATAAAAGCCGCTGTCTCGGGCATTTATGGGTTCAAAAGATCCATTTCCTGCTCCTTTTAGAAATAGTCCAATACCTGCATCAGCTCTTGGTGTTTCTACTTCCGAACCATATAAGTTACCTGCTAAAAGCGCATCGAGATTTCCATCCTTATCAAAATCTTGCACTATAACCTGGTTAATATTGGTCATTTGGGTTTCAATGGGGAGCTCATGTATTTTGAATGTACCGTCTGAATTTTCGAGGTAAATACTAGCAAAGGATTTTACCTGATAGTGTAATGCATTGTCCAGATACTTCTCGGTATAAATATCTTCTAAAGTTGCATTTGAAAAAGATTCATAGTTTTTGAATTTATTCTTAATTCCGGGCATTTGATCAGATGAGCATTGTCTTCCACGAACGGGAAATTTCTCTCCGTCATTAAAATAACTTAATACAATATCTTTGGTGTTATTACTATCAAAATCATAGAAATAGATGTCAAATGTTTCTTCTTCCCTGGCTTGATATTTATAATTCAACCCGAGATTCCCGACAATAAAATCCATATCTCCATCTTTATCAAAGTCACCTTCTTTAATGCTAAACCACCACCCTGTGGTATCTTCAAGCCCCATTTGTTTGGATACATCTACCAGGTTTCCCTCTTCATTTTTAAATATTTTTATAGGCATCCATTCTCCAACCACAATAAGATCTGTCCAACCATCCTTATCAAAATCTGTCCAGCTTGCACTGGTCACCATGCCTAATTCATAAAGTTCTGCTGCGTTTTTGGAAGTAATATCGACAAACTTCGGAGTTCCTTTTTCTGATACATTTTCGAGCAGATAACTATTTGCCGGTAATGGATAATTACCTGGTATGAGGCGCCCGCCAACAAATAGATCTAGATCACCATCTTTGTCATAGTCCTCTGCATATACTCTTGATCCACTGGTAATCATTTTGGGTAATGCCAACGTTGATTTGCTGAATTTTCCTTCTCCATTATTTACATACAACCTGTCCTGAAGCATCTCAGAATCTTTATCATATTCGTTTCCTCCGCTCACTACATAAAGGTCATTATCGCCATCATGATCTGCATCAAAAATAAGGGCTCCCAAATCTTCATGGCGATTGTCTTTTTCGATTGCTTCTATAGATTGTTTTAGAAAACCTTCCTGAGTTTGAAAATAAAGACCCCCTGGATATTGTGAGGCTCCACCAATATAGATATCTTCTAATTCATCCCCGTTAAGATCGCCTACTGCCAGACCGGGACCAAAAGAAGATGTTTTATGAGGTAAAAGGATTTCTTTTTCAAAATCATTATAAATATTCTCGGAATGTTTATGTTTTAACCCCAGTGAATCTGGGATTATAGTTGTGAAAAGTTTTTCTTTTTTCTCTGTATTTTTAACCTCAGCAATAGTTGCATTCTTATATGCTAAAACCAGCTGCTGATTTGAGGGAATATTCTTAATGATTTCTTGCTTTCTGTCTGGCCATATTACTTTTAATTCATCAATACTTTGCTCTTTACCTAATCCAAAATGGAGTTTTGGAGCAACAGAGGATTGAAACCCTCTGCTAAGCGTAAGTTCCTGCATTTGGGTTTTCTTTGAAGCTGTAATATAAACTCTGGCACCTAAACCGTATGGATTTTTTTCAGTACCTGTAAGTGTTATCGTTATATAATTATTTTTTTCGGCATTGGCATTTTCAAAAACTGAGGCGTAATCATCTATGTTGTTGGTAACAATCTCCAGATCGCCATCGTTGTCTAGATCTACATAAACGCAACCATTAGAGAAGCCTTCATGAGAAATTCCCCATTCTTTATTTATTCTTTCGAAAGTTAAATCGCCTTTATTCCTAAAAACGAAGTTGTCTATTTTTTCTGAAGGAATAGCCAGTGATCTTTCCAGCAGGCTATCTCTTTTATTCGTTACTTTTCTTAATTCATTAAAGTAATCCCGGTTATTGATTTCTCTTCTGGTACCGTTTGAAATAAAAATATCTTTCCATCCGTCGTTATCAAGATCTGCAAATAAGGGCCCCCAGCTCCAGTCTGTCGATGAAATTCCTGCCAGTCGTGAAGTATTACTGAAATCAGGAAGATTATCATTGATAACCCCTGCATTTATTTGTAGAGAATTATGCATGTACTGATAATGAAAACCCGCATGTACCGTGCTCCAGAAAATAGCGGGATTCATACTGGCCATATTGGCTTTTGCACGACGATTATTTTTGGCGTCCATATCTACCTGGATGATATCTAATAGCCCATCATTATTATAGTCTGCAATATCAACTCCCATTCCGTAAAATGACGTTTGCTTTGTGGTTTGCTTCACTACTTCTTTAAACGTTCCATCCTGATTATTGATATACATATAATCGGGTGTGCTAAAATCGTTAGACACATACAAATCCGGCCATCCATCTTCATTCAGATCTCCAACAGTAGCACTTAGTGTAAGCCCGAAAGAACGAACTCCTGATGCATTGGTGACATCTGTAAATTGATCTCCATCATTTCGATATAATTTATCAGTTTCAATATCCTTTACACTACTCATTTTGAATAAATAGTAATCATTAGGAGCACTAAAACGAGTAGGAGGGTAGTTGGCTACGTAAAGGTCTAAGTCTCCGTCTAAATCATAATCAAAAAAAGTTCCCTGAACGCTGTTTCCTTGGTCATCAATACCATATTCTGAAGCTTTTTCGGTAAAGGTCCCGTCGGTATTATTAATGTATAAGAGATTATTTTTGGGAGTAAACTTACCTCCAACAGAACAATAAATGTCAAGATAACCGTCACCATTTACATCTGCCATAGTTACTCCTGTAAACCATTGTTTACTTTCAGTAACTCCAGCATCTTTGGTAATATCTTTAAATTTTAAGTTTCCCTGATTGAGGTAGAGTTTATTAGAAACCATGTTTCCGGTAAAGAATAGATCTGTTAACCCGTCATTATTGATGTCACCTGCAGCTACTCCTCCGCCCATATAGAGATAAGAATAACTGAAATAGTTTAAAGAATCATTCTCGGTTAATATATTTTGAAAATCGATCCCGGTTTCTGAGGGTGTCAATTTTCTGAATTGTTTTTTGGTGAAATGCTCTTCGTCTTTACAGCAAACTAATAAAAACAAACTCGTGATGATACTAAAAAAATACCTGATCCTAAATAAGGTCTTTCTTTTCATATAGAACTCATTTAGATTTTTTGTCTGAAGGCGAAAATATAGGCTTTTGCTACCTAATGAAGCCTTTTTTGAGAAGCATAGCAGTGCTACGGTACGATAAAAAGTCAAAATTAGGGGGCAAAATGCTATGTTTGCAGCCCAGAATAAAAGTCTAAATGAGTTCATAATGTGATTACTATGAAATTATAGTTAGGTGGCTAAAGAATTAAAACAAAGCTGATGTTGATATCAGCTTTGTTTCAATTATTACATATCAAATTATTCTACAAATCTACTGATTTATAGGTTTAATGCTTCTGCCGGAATCAACACCTTATCAATAATATGAGCAACACCATTTCTTGCTTCGATATCACTATTTGTAAACACCGCATTGATATCGTTGGTTGCATCGCCCAATACAAAGATGTTAACACGAGGAATCACCTCAAGGCTATTTCCTTCCAGGGCAGTGGCTAATTCGCCAGCCGAAAGATCTTCTTGCAAAATTGCTCCCGGGACTACATGATATAACACTATATTTTTAAGTAATTTTATTTCAGCAGGTGTATCAAAATCGTCTAAAGTGTTAAAATTAGGCCCCAAACTATCAAACAAATCCTGAAAGGCAGTATTGCTTGGCGCAAATACAGTTGCCGGTTTATAATAGGTGAAACCTGTATTTAAAGATTCGTCTTCCGGAGTGTTTTCATTATCTACAATTTCCTGATTGGTGATATCGTTTAACTCATCTACCAAATCGGTTTTTATAATGGCAGCTCCCAAAATCGACAAGGAAGGTGTATTTGTTACCAGCGATACCAGATCATCTGAAGCCAACAGGGTTAAAAAGTCATTTACCGCCTGAGGTAAAAGAACTTTATCGATAGTATGCGCCACGCCATTGATGGCATCGATGTCTGTAGCAGTAATATTGGCATTGGTTGCAGTAACATCTCCGATTACAAAGGTTCCTCCATCATTAATAATTTCAATAGAATTATTGGCAAAAGCAGTCTCCTGAATACCCGCCTGCAATTCGTTTTCGTTTACCTCATCGGGAAGTACATGATATAAGAGGATATTTTTTAACAGCGCTATTTCGACTGCATTATCAAAATCATCTATTTCGGTATAATCATCTCCCAAACTATCTAATAACGCCTGGAATGCATCATCTGTAGGCGCAAATACCGTAAATGGGCCATCGCCACTTAAAATATCTCCTACACCAGCTTTCAGAACTGCCTCCTCTAATAGTGATAAGGCTGGTGTATCTATCACTACTTCGGTCAAATTGGGTCTTATATCAATATTCAAAGCATCGATAGCTGCTTGATTCAATAAGATCTTATCAACAATATGAAGTACTCCATTGGCTGTGATTTGATCGGGAACGACTACGCTGCCTGCGGTATTGGTACCCGATAATTCTGTTTGATCCTGTACAAATACATTTTCCTCAGAGATAGCAATTGCAACATTCTCTCCCTGAACAGTTTCTAAGGATTGTCCGTCTGATAAATTGGCCGAAGTATTGTTACCCGCAACTACGTGATAAGTAAGTATCTGGGCCAGCAGGCTCTTATCTATTTGATCCACCATAGCACTTGCATCGTCAAAGCCTAATTGAGATGCCAGGTCTTCAAAAGCTGTATCGGTAGGTGCAAATACTGTAAATGGGCCAGGACCGTTAAGAGTTCCTACCAAATCTCCATCGGCTACTGAAAGTGCTGTAACAAGTGAGGTCAATGTCGTAGTTCGTTGTGCTGCTTCTACAATAGTTCTGTTTTCATTATAGGTGAACCTTCCATCGTTATCATCATCTTCACACGACATAAATAGTGAAAACATCAGCAGAAAAAGTATATTTATTTTATTATTGGTATATCGTATCATCTTTACTGATTTTAGTTTATAATTAATACCCCTGATTTTGTTTTATGATTCCGCCACTCAAATCGATTGCTGTTTGTGGTATTGGGAAAACGGCATCTGTAGGGGTAAAAGTGGCTCCTGCCAGATAACTTCGGGTATTGTCACCGTCAACATATGCGTTTAAGATCTCTGCTGCTTTTCCGAGGCGCACCAGATCAAAGAACCGATGTCCTTCTAAGGCTGTTTCTAACCGATATTCGAACAGTATGGCTTTTTTGGCAAAGTCCACATCGGGAAAATCGCCATTATCGGCATAGAGACCAATGACATAATTGGCTGCATTGGCACCATTTTCTCTTTTCACCCATCCGGCAGGATTCGCAGCTCTTGCACGTACCATATCAACATACATTACCGCTGTTGACAAATCGCCTTCATCTGCAGCAACTTCGGCTCTCCATAACAATAATTCTGAAAATCTAATGATATTGGTATTGATGGCATTTACCGTGGTGGCCCATCCGGTTGCGGTATTCACTTCTCCCTGCTGGTCTGCTCGATATACTGTTTTCTTTGATACATAGCACCCTCCATTGGCCGGGTCTCTTGTCCAGGCCAGCCCGGGGAAGTCTCCCCATCCGTTGAAAGGTATGCCTTTTCTGCCCACGGTCCAGTCTAAGCGTGGATCGAGGTTACCCGGTTCGGGCACAAAAGAATCGTCATCAGGAAAACCACTAGGGGCATTATCATTGGGATCTACATTATTGATATTGGAATTATTAAAAGTATCGAATAAGGGAAGCCCGTTGGCATCTGTCTTATAAGCATTTACCAGGTTATGAGAGGGTTGAAAAAACCCGCAACATCCTGCACCTATAGGGCTGTTATGAGGGTGATTCAAGATATCTCCGTAATTTCCGTTACTACTGTCGGTGCTACCATCATTGACAGCATACTGTACGGCAAAAACCGATTCGGCACTATTATTGGTACTTGCGTCAAAATTGTCATGGAAGAAGGTATTTAAGGAATAAGGGCCTTCATTAATAACTTCATCCAATAACGGTTTGGCCGCATCATACTCCAATTGGTACATATGCACTTTTGCCAAATATGCTTTGGCGTTCCACCTATTAGCCCCGCCCTCACGAAGGGTTTCATCCTTTGGCAAATTATCGATAGCAAACTGAAAATCGGCTTCGATAGCTGCCCATACATCTATTCCTACATTGGTAGTACTTTCGGTAACAGTTTCATCAACAAAGGGAACGTTACCCCACATTTTTTTGGCTTCAAAATGGTAGTGTGCTCTCAGGAAGCGAACTTCGCCGGCAAAGGCACCTCCTTCTTCTGCGGATAAACTACCTGATTCTATACCGCTATTGATAGCATTTAGTGCCACATTAGCTCGTGATATTCCTTCAAATACCGAGACCCATTTATAATCTACATAAGAATTTTGAGCTGCAGCTGCAAAGGTTTCAAAAGCAGTGATTTCAGACTGGTCTCCTGCATCACTACCTTTGTAAGCATTATCTGCCACTACTTCGCCATATACCCAATTGGAGGGTGCTGCACGCCATACATTGGTATTATCTCTGTTACCATCCAGCATGGCATAAGCAGCCACTACCTGGGTATTTATAAACGTCGAATTTAACGGTACGTCTGAACCGGATATTGCAGATTGAATGGGTATATCCAGCTCATCCTCACAAGAAAATATAAGGATCGTACAAATGATTAATAAACTTATTATTTTTTTCATGATACTTTTTTTTAAAATGAAACATTTAAACCAAGAATTACTGACCTATTAATAGGATATACCCCGCTATCAAGACCAATAGTTAGATTGGGATTCGTATTGTTCACATCCTGGGGGTTAATGTCATTCGAATTTCTTATATTCACTTCGGGATCCAGCCCGGTATAGTCTGTAATGGTAATGAGATTTCTTCCCTGAAGATACCATCTAATCTGGTCGACCCCGAGTTTTTCTGATATACCATCTGGTAAAGAATATCCCAGGATGATGTTTTTTAATCTTACATAAGAACCGTCTTCTACGTAATAGGATGACGGGGCAGATTCATTTAAAATGGTGGCAGCATCGTTGGTAAGTGCCGGCAATCCGTTTTCGGTCACATAATTGACACTTTTTGCTCCGGGAAAGGTATTAAAATCTGTAAAAAATTTCATAAAATTATACAAATCATTTCCTTGGGACCCTTGTACTAAAAGTGAAAAGTCAAAATTCTTATAGTCTCCACTAAAATTCAGACCATACGTAAAATCGGGATGCGGATTTCCGATAAACTGTGTCTCCCCGTTATTAGCAAATTGCATTCTTCCATCGGGGCCAATACCGGTAAAGACTTTCCCATAGAAGGAAGCCAATGGTTTTCCTGCCTGTGTTCTGTTGGGAAGTTGGTCTCTTACCCGGTCTCCTTGTATAAAGGTATCCAGATTATCAGGATTTAAGAATACTACTTCATTTTTATATGCAGAAATATTAAACCCTATGGTATAGGTAAAATCTTTATCTCCAGATCTGTTGTAGGCCAATGTCATATCAAAACCTTTGTTATTCATTTCACCGAGATTTTGAATAACTTCATTATTAGATCCCTGTACGGTGGGGTCTCCCGGACTGGCTAATAGCATATCTTTGGTAGTAGCATCATAATATTCAAAATCAAAATTTAATACATCAAACAAACGAGCGTTAATCCCTACATTGAGTGTGGTTGTCGTTTCCCATTCCAGATCAGCATTTCCTCTTGAGGCTAATCCATACCCTACTGCCGAGGTACTATTGCCTGTTGGATATGCAAAGAAATCGAGGTTGGGAGAAAATGTATTCACCCTGGAAATAGCTTCTATCGATCCGTTATTCGCTGTAATTCCGTATCCTACTTTTAGCATCAGATCATTAAAGATAGTACTATCTTTCAAAAAGTCTTCATTACTTATTCTCCAACCTGCGCTAAAGGAAGGAAAAACTCCATCTCTGTTATCTTTACTAAAGAGAGAAGAACTATCATAACGCACGGTAGCATTTAATAAATACTTATCTTTAAACACATAGTCTGCTTTACCGAAAACAGAGAAATAAGTGTTGATAAATCCGTTTCCAAATCCTGCATACGGTCCTGTACCCAAATCCAGAAAACGAATATTTTCTACATCATCAAAAAGAAATCCTCCTCTATTGGCGCTAAAAATTTTAAAAATTTGCTTATTAAACTCTGTCCCTGCCAACACATCTACAGCATGTTCTCCAAAGGTCTTGGTATAGGTTAATGTGTTAAACCACGTATAGGTTCTGTTAAAAGAAGATGCTTCTGTTAAAAGATTGTTGGTCGGAGCTTCTCCTTCAAAAGCTGCAGGGTCAAAATCGGTAGTGTTTACAGATTCTAAATCAAAACCTAAGTTGGACTTCAGGGTGAAGTCTTTTAAAAAGTCAAGCTCTCCATAAAAATTTCCCAGTGCGCGAAATGTGAGAATATCATTATCTCTATTTCTTTCTGCTATGGCAATAGGATTATTACCATTTCCTAATCCGCCCACTCCAGAACCTGCAAAGTTACCGGCTATATCTCTCACCGGAATGAGTGGATTAATTCTGTAAAGAGAAGCAATGGTTCCATTATTTACATCTACTCCCGGAGGGATGATTTGCTCAGAATAGGAAACTGTGATATTCTCGCCTACCCTGAATTTATCGGTAACATCAAACGAAGAATTGGCTCTAAGTGTATATCGGGTGAAATCGGTTGCCAATGCCACTCCTTCCTGATCTAATGCACTTAACGACATAAAGAAACGGGAATTTTCTGATCCGCCCGATGCACTTAGATTATGGCTTTGTGTGATCGCCGAATTAAAATATTCATCAAACCAATCGGTTCCTGCTGCATTTGCCCTGGTTATCCTGTTATCGGGAAAACTGTAGGTACTTTCGTCTACAGTCTGTGCCCCTTGAGGAGTAAGATATACCGGAATTACAGGAGCAAAACCATTACCATACTGCTGATTATTGGGAACGCCTCCGTCATTGGCTGCCGCCTGCCAGATAGCATCGGCCAGTTGTTGAGGAGATGCCAGATCAGGAAATACAGATTGGGGTACAAAATCTACTCCTATATACGTATTGCCCGAGAACTCAATTTTGCTATCACGTTTTCCTGATTTGGTAGTGATAATAATAACACCATTTGCAGCTCTGTTTCCATAAATTGCTGCAGAAGAAGCGTCTTTTAATACCTGAACGGATGCAATATCATTCGGATTAATATCGGTAAGACCTGCTCCTGTTGGTGTGCCATCAATTATATACAAGGGATCGTTTCCATTAATAGTACCGAATCCACGAATACGTACAAAAGCTCCCTGACCAGGACCACCTTGATTTCCAACAACCACCCCAGAACTTTGCCCTTGCAGAGCTTCTTCTACATTTAACGGTGAAGTGGCCTCCAGATCTTCTGACTTCACTACAGATACAGAACCGGTAATATTTCTGGTACTTTGAGTAGAGTACCCGGTAACTACTACTTCGGCTAATGCACTGGTTTCTTCGGTCATTGTGATATTTATAGCACTTCGATTCCCTACGGGAATAGCTTGTGTGCTAAATCCCAGGGAGCTAAAAACCAAGGTTTCTGTATTTGATACTTCGATAGTATACTTACCATCAAAATCTGTAGTAGTACCACGTGTGGTACCCTGCACAAGGACATTAGCGCCCAGAATAGGGGTGCCCTTCTCATCTGTTACGGTACCGGTCACTATTGTCTGTGACCAGCTTAATTGCACTATTCCTAATAGTAGTGCGATTAATAAAAGTTTAGTTTTTGACATAAATGTTTGTTTTGTTAATTAATTTTTAGATTGGCATTTGATTTAGTTGTTTTTCTATCTGTATTTTGATATAGCTGCTTTATAATTTCAATACAGGCTCTGCTATTATGATAGGGGCATTTCCATAGCCCTATTTTATTTTCATTGATATATGGATCTCCCAGGCGATTTACTCTGAAAAACCACTCTCCATTAGAATTATCTATAATTGTATTGCAGATGAAATCCCAGATTCGTTTTGCTGCTATTAGATATTTTTCTTTTGCAGTTATTCGCCAGACATATAGTAGTGCAACAACTGCTTCGGCCTGTGGCCACCAGTGTTTATCAAAATCGATTTCATTTGTCTGTACATTAATCGAATTGAGCACCCCAAAATCCTTATCCAGAGCTTCTTTCAGGAAAGTATCTGCAATTTTGATCGATAATGACTCGGTTTTTCTGATATAACTATCATCGTGTAATATTCTTGCAGCATGTATAAGTAACCAGGCAGTTTCTATATCATGTCCAAAAGATACTTCATGAGAAAGGTTTTTCCAGTTTTTTGAAAAGAACAACTTGAAGTGGTCTTTCTCTGAAACAAAATTTTCTAAAAATAAATTGATAAGCTCTTTTAAAGCATTTCCTACTTTATCATTGTTACTCACTTCAAAAAGGGTAGTATACGCCTCCAGGATATGCAAATGTGTATTCATGGTTTTTGGAGCATTAAGATCTTTATAGCTAAGGCGCATATCTTCAATTGGGCTCCAGTCCTGGTCGAAAGCTTCTATATAACCTCCAAGTTTTTGATCTTTTGTGTTTTGTTCTAATACTTCAAACAACTCAAATGCCCAAGACAACGCTTCTTCATTTTTAGAGTATTTGTAATACTCAGAAAGCGCATAGATGGTAAAGGCTTGTGCGTATGTTTGTTTTCTATTCTGAAGAGGTTTGCCCAGGTAATTCACTTCCCAGTAAACCCCACCATAAGTAATATCCCGAAAATAATCTCGCAGATAGTTATAGGCTCGATTGCATTTGGTTGCATAGTTATTATTCTGGTAATGATTTGAAGCCGCAGAAAACGTCCAAAGGATTCTGGAATTCAAAATAATTCCTTTGGGCGATTTCTCGACAATTTCATTAAAGTGGTTAATTCTTCCAACAAAACCACCATATTTTTGATCAATAGAATTCTTTGTCCAATAGTTTAGAATATTGGCTAATTCAAATTTTACACTATTTGTGAATTCCTGATCTGTCATTAGTATAATCCTTTATTTTTTTCAATTAATTGATGAATAGTTTCTACCGACCCTCTGCTGGAAAAGCTGTCTTCGGGAGTATGGATACAATAGTCTACTAATTGTTCTACTGAAGATACAGCTACGTGCATTCGAACATCTGATGATGCGTAGTAAATAAATACGGTTCCATCGGGATCCTGGATCCAACCATTAGAAAATAAAACATTTCCGACATCTCCTATAATTTCCTTATCGTTTGGAGCCATAAAATAACCTGCGGGGCGATAAATTGTTTTGCTAATATCTTCTAAATCGGTCATGAACAAATACAGCACATAACGCAAACCTGCTGCCGTATTACGTACTCCATGGGCCAGATGTAACCATCCTTGTTCTGTTTTTATTGGAGCCGGGCCCAAACCGTTTTTTAATTCATAAACAGTATGAAATGCTTTATTGAAAATCACTTTCTCTTTCTTGATGATTGCTTTTTCCATAGAATCTGTAAACCCTAATCCGATTCCTCCACCAGCACCGGTTTCTATAAATCCATCCTGCGGTCTTGTATATAAAGCATATTGTCCATTCACAAATTCTGGATGTAGTACCACATTGCGTTGCTGGTTTGAGGGTGTGATAAGATCAGGAAGTCGTTCCCAGCGAATAAGGTCTTTAGTACGTGCAATACCAGCATTAGCTATTGCAGATGATACATCACCAGGTTCTGCTTTTGGATCCTTTCGTTCTGTACAGAAAACCCCATATATCCAACCATCTTCATGAGCAACTAGTCGCATGTCATAAACATTAACATCTGGCTCTTCATTTTCTGGTATGACTATAGGTTTTTCCCAAAACCTAAAATTATCTACTCCATTCGGGCTTTCGGCAATTGCAAAGAAAGATTTTCGATCATACCCTTCAACTCGCACACATAAGATATAACTTTTTTTCCATTTTATAGCTCCTGCATTAAAAGTAGCGTTTACCCCAATTCGTTCTAATCCTAGAGGGTTTGTTTTAGTGTTCAGGTCATATCGCCAATGCAAGGGTGTGTGAGCCGCAGTAAGTATGGGAAATTCATATCTGTTATAAACACCATTATGATTTGATATAGGATTATTTTTTTGGTTTAATAGTGTCTCATGTTCTTCGAAAAGGTTTTCAAAAACAGCTATCCTATGTAGGTTTCCGTTGTCAATCATTTGATTATTTTGTTATTTAATTTCTTTATCTCGTCTTTCAGTTAATTCCTTATTTACTTTTATCATAAATGGGTCATCCAGTTTGTAAAACCATATGAATGCTGCAGAAAGCAACGCTCCTATAGCCGGCATAAAACTGAGCATCATTCTGATACCAACTTTAGCTTCTTCAGTTTGCGCTACATTGGCTTCAAATCCATAAAATGCCAGCATCCATCCGGTCAAAGCACCGCCTAGTGTCCAACCCATCTTTTGAGACATTGAAGAAGATGAAAATATAAGGCCTGTGGCTCTGCGACCCGTTTTCCATTCAGAAAAATCGGCGATATCGGCATACATAGACCATAATAATGGAAAAATAATCCCGGCACATGCACTGATTAAGAATTGAAAAATGAATATGAGCACTACATCATTTTCTTGAAACCAGAAAAAAATACAGCTATATATGGAGGCCAAAAGCATAGCAATAAAGAAGGTGTTTTTCTTTCCAATTTTGTCTGAAACTATTTTTGCCATTAGTACTCCTACTATATTGGCTCCCTGCCCAAGAACAAGGTAAAGTGTACTAAAGGTTATAGAAACCTCAAAAAAGGGTAACAGGAATGCTTCCTGATTCTCAAAAAAATATTTGAAGTAATAAATAGCAGAACCATCTCGTAAAGAATTAAAAATTAGAGAGCAAACACCAGCACCTAAAAGAATAAACCAGGGTTTATTGGCAGCTAAATTTTTTAAATCTGCTTTTAAGGATGTTTTTTGCTCTTTAGGAGGTTGTATTCTTTCTCTGGTTAAATAAAAAGTTCCTAAAAAGAAGAGGATAGCTATTATAGAAAAAACAATCATCGTGAATTGCCATCCTTGTTGGGCATCTAATACCTCTGTATCTGTTTTACTAAAAAAATCTACCAGAGGTTCTGCTAATGCCAACACTAAAATACTTCCTGCAAAGGCAAAAATAAATCTATAGGTCGCCAGTGAAGTTCTATCCTTAAGGTCTGATGTCATCACGCCCAGTAAAGACGCATAGGGTACGTTGATTGCAGTGTATATGATCATCATTAAACAATAAGTAACATAGGCATAGACTATTTTACCGGTAATGCTAAGATCGGGGGTAGTAAAGGTGAGTACCCCAATAATCCCAAATGGTACAGCTATCCATAATAAGTAAGGTCTGAATTTTCCCCATTTGGTATTTGTGTTATCGGCAATAATACCCATGATAGGGTCATTGGCGCCATCAAAAATTCTTGTGACCAAAAACATTGTTCCTACTACAGCTGCAGAAATACCAAAAACATCTGTATAAAAGAATAGTAAATAAACAGAAAACATTTTCCAAAACATGGAAGAAGCAAAATCGCCGAATCCATATCCTACTTTTTCTTTAAGTTTTAATTTTTGAGATGCTGATTGTGTCATGTATTATTGTGCTATTCTGTCTTTTAAGTTTCTCACCTTATTTTTTTAATATCTTCTAAAAACAAAACGTGAGGCAAGTTTTTGAAAGCTATAAAATCGTTGGTATTTTCATGTCCAACATAGGGAACGAAATAGTGACTTGGCCATGCATTTCTCCAGAATAAGGCCCAGGAAATTCCTGAATTTACAATGTGCTTATCCAGAACTTCAATCCACCAGTCATCAATAGGTATTTTGTTAAGACCTGCTTCCGATAAAGCGTAAGGTTTGTTTTTTTTGAGGGCAATTTCTTTTAGGATTGAAATATCTTCTTTGATTGCTCTAATAAAATCATCTGTAGTAGTGTGTTGGTATATATCTATTCCTAAAATATCTACATAGTCATCTCCCGGATAATATTTTAAATAATCGTCTTTATGTTTTAGTGTATTGGGAGAGTAGGCATATAAGATATTATTGACTTTATATTCCTTTAAAATAGCAACAGTTTCTCTCCATAGACGAATATATTCTTGTGGTGTACAGTTTCCTTCACCCCACCAAAACCAACTCCCGTTCATTTCATGAAAAGGTCTGAAAACTATTGGGATGGTATTTCCCCAAGGCCCTTTTAAACGATTCATAAAGGTGGACACTTTTAGAAGCCAGTCTCTATATTTATAATGAAGAGGACCTCCTGAAAGGATGTCTTTGACCGCTGGTATGGTATCCCATGCACTTTTGTTTGAAACAGGGTTATCCGGATGCCAGCTTATTGTAATAATGCCTCCTTTTTTATGGGCTTTACGAATCAGGGTTTTCATTACTTTAAAGTCGACCGTATCCAGATTAAAAGTATGCCCCAATTCTATATGTCCTATCTCAAATCCATAGACGGCTGGGTAATCTCCGGTAACATCATGAACATCACTTTGATACTGATTGCCATCATTCTTCCAACCTATCCCATATGCAGTAGCATCCTGATGACCAAATGCATATCCTTGCTTTGGTATTTCTTTAATTCTATTAAATAAAAATTTGGTATGCCGATTTGCATGGATATCTACCAAAGTGACATCTTTTTTTACTAGAGCGGTATAAGGCTTACAGGATTGAGCAAATAATAGTGTTAATACTATTTTGACAAAAACAATAATTGATTTATATGCTGGCGCATTGTGGGTCTCGTAAAATTTGATTGGCATTCGTAAAAAATATTTTCTAATTTTAGAATCTTAAAACCTTTTTAACTTTAGATTTACACTATAAAGAACTTTGATTGATAATATTTTAATTTGTGTTAAATTGTTAACAATGACTTAACATTTACAAATGTAGTTTTTGATGCCTTTAGAAATTAATACTATTTTATCATTTTATATACCAATTCTTGTAATATGAACCTTTTAGAGCAAAATGTACATCGAGAAATTACGTCTTTGACCCCAAAAGATTGTTTTCTTATTTTTGATAGAGTAAAAGATAGTTTTGATTTTCCTGTACATTTTCATCCAGAGTATGAATTAAATTTTATTTATAATGGAAAAGGAGTACGACGTATTATAGGAGATCATATGGCAGATATCGATGATATTGAACTTGTGCTCGTTGGGCCTAACCTTTTTCATGGTTGGACTTTGAATAATTGCACACAAAAAGATATTCATGAGATAACGATTCAGTTTCCCAATGATTTGCTTGAGGAAAAATTGTTAAACAGGTCTATTATGAAACCAATTCACGATATGTTTGATAATTCCTCACATGGCATATTATTCTCTAAAGCTACAGCTCATGAATTATATCCAAAGATCAGAAATATTGTGAGCCTTCAGGGGTTGGATTACTTTCTTTCTTTAGTTTCTCTTCTGCATGCTCTTGCGCTTTCAAAAGGACAAAAAAAATTGTCTACATATTCACCTGTAAAAGAAGATTTTCATAATAGTAATAAAATAAAAATAGTATACGATTATCTACAGGAAAATTTCAATAAGAAGATTAAAGTACAGGATCTGGCTTCGTTAGTTAATATGACCGAAGTTACTTTTGGAAGGTTTATGAAGAGCCGAACAGGTAAGACCTTTATTGAGTATCTAAATTATATGCGCATTGGATTTGCTTCTCAATGGCTGTTAGAAAAAGACGATTCTATAGCAGAAATAGCTTATAGCTGTGGTTTTAATAATGTATCTAATTTTAATCGTGTTTTTAAAGCAAATAAAGGGTGCACACCTTCTGAGTACAAGAAAAATTTTGAAGGTATAAAACGTATTTTTTAGAATCTGCATATAAAATGATAAAATAGTGTTATCTATTAGTTAGGGTATCATCTAAATTTGATGGTGTTATTATTTAACGATACAAATCACTTAAACCATCAACAATGAAAAAAATCATCATTCTATTGTGTGTTATTTTTTCTTCTCAAATTTATGCACAAAGATCCCAGAAACCCTGGACCAACCAACCAAATTATAAGAACGAACTCCAAAAGGATGTTAAAAAAAGCCTTGCTTTAGAACATCTGGCAAAGTATTTTGAAAAGGATAATCAAAATAACAAGGATGTGCAAAAACAATCCTCGTTTGTAGAAGGTTTCCCTTTTGTAAATGGTATAAATATCGCCTGGATTAATTTTGGAAGAGACACAGGAGTAGACCCTTTTAATGGCAGTCAATACCACCCGGATCTTAATCAGTTTGGTCAAGCCATGGATTTTGTTAAAAACAATGGCGGAAATGTGATGCGCTGGTGGTATCATACCAACGGATCAACAAATCCTGTTTATGACCAAAATCAAAAAGTAGCAGCAAATCCTTCTTTTTTTCATGAGGATGTGAAGCGTATATTAGATTTGGCGCAAAGCAAGGGTATTAAAATACAAATCTGTCTCTGGTCTTTTGATATGCTTAAAGATCAATGGGGTGCAGATGCTGCAGCCAACAAAAAATTACTTACCCAAAGTGTGTATACAAATGCTTATATTAATAATGCATTACTCCCTCTTGTTAATGCTGTAGGTAATCACCCTGCACTTTATGCCTGGGAGATCTTTAACGAACCAGAAGGTATGACAAACGAATATGCAAGCCATTGGCCTGGTTTTAAAGAAAAAATCACAATGCAGGATATTCAGCGGTTTGTAAATAAAACATCTGGAGCCATTAGAAGAGCACAGCCTAATGTAAAAATCACCAATGGAGCTTTGGGTTTTTTGACAAATGTTGAAGACCCTTCTAATGGATTTTGGAATGCATATTCTGATGCTAATCTTAAGAGTGTTGGAGGTGATCAGGATGGATATCTTGATTTTTATAACATTCATTATTACAACTGGGCGCGTTCTAAAGGTTCACCGTTTCATAATAATTATGATATAAACAAAGTTGATAAAGCGGCCGTCATTGGGGAGTATTATCCCGATGACTTATCATTTGGTTCTCAGGGAGGTGATAATGATCATAATTTACCCACAATACCTTCTGAAGCGTTAGGAACTACGTTGGTAGATAATGGCTGGCACGGTACATTGGTATGGTCCTGGACAGATAGAAGTTCTTCTAGCGAGAGAAACAGAATGGCCGCCATTATTAGAAATGTGAGTGCTAGCGAACCATTAACAGATGAGGTTGCTTTTAATAATGCCCCGACAACAATATCTCCTCAGCGATCTTATACTTTTACTATAGATTATAAAGCAACGACTAGTCGCGAAGTAGTAGTAGAATTCTGGTCTCCAAATAGTTGGCTGGGGGAACAGGCAGAAATGGTTTCTGCCGGATCCGCAACACAGTCTGTAACGGTAACGCTTCCTAATGAGCCTTCTCCTGGTTCGGGGTATTTTTATAAGGCGTATATACGACCGGTGGGAACTACCTGGCGTGAGGCTATACATAGAGACCGGGTGAATGATGTAACGGTTACAGGTTCTCAATTGATTGCAAATGGCACCTATTATTTAACATCAACACAGTCTAATCAACGAATGAGATCCAGATCAAGAGAAAATCATAGTGCTGTAATGCGTTATCCCAGAAACTATAACAATCAACGGTGGATATTTACTCATTTGGGAGATAATGTATATACTATTAAAAATAAAAGTACCAATAGATATCTCGAAGTTCGTGATGCCAGATGTACCAATGGAGGTAATGTAATGACCTGGACCAGTGCCAACGATAATCATCAAAAATGGAAAGTTGTCACCAATGGTACCACAGTATATGCTCTTAAACCAATGCATTGCCAGCAATTAGCATTAGATCGTGATGGCGGAAGAACAAATGCAAATGTGCATGTGTGGGAATTTGATGCTTCAAACGATAATCAGAAGTGGAAGATACTTCCGTATGATAATAGAGAACAGCGTATTGATGATTTAAGTATGTCAAAAGAGGTTATGGTGACAGTGTATCCAAATCCAGCTACAGATCATATAGAACTTGCAGGTATTGAAAAAGGAGATGCTATCTTAATTCATAATCTTCAGGGAACTATTTTTAAAGATTTTATTGCACAAAAGAATGCAGCAGTGATTTCAATAACAGACCTAAATTCTGGATACTACATTGTTGCCGTAGCAGGAAAATCAAAATTGAAGTTCATAAAAAGATAACTTTTTTTTATAGGCAAAGCTTCCTATTTTTGATAGCATTTATCAAAACAGAAAGAATGGCAAAGATATTTGACGAAATAAGTACAGAGTTACAAGAATTTATTAGCAATCAAAAGATGTTCTTTGTTGGAACGGCTGCTGCCGAAGGAAGAGTGAATATTTCTCCAAAAGGGATGGATACATTTCGCGTTATAGACCACAATACCATTGTTTGGCTCAATCTTACCGGAAGTGGGAATGAAACCGCTGCACATGTGCTGAAAAATAATAGAATGACCATTATGTTTTGCGCTTTCGAAGGAAAACCCCTGATTTTAAGACTTTACGGAACTGCAAAAATACATCACCAAAGAGATGAAGCATATCATACATATATCGATAGGTTCCCTAAAATTGCAGGCGCCCGGCAAATCGTCGAAGTGGAAGTAGACATGGTGCAAACATCTTGTGGGTATGCGGTTCCTTTTATGGATTTTAAGGAAGAAAGAACCGTGCTTAAATCCTGGGCAGAAAAACAAGGTGAAGAACGACTAAAAGAATACCATAAAGAGCGAAACAGTTTAAGTATTGATAATTTTGAAACAGGGATATAGAATGGTTTGGCTCTAGTTTAATATAGCGGTGGTAATTGTAAGATATTTATTTGCTTGACAAATAGCAATGTATCCTATCCTAAATCCTTTCCGAAGGAAAGGACTTTTTTACCACCTTCCCTTTGGACGACAGCGCGATAGTGATGGGCGAGATAGAGCTGTGGATAAGGGATGGGATGAAAGATTTATTAGTTAAAAACACCAACGCTATATTAAACTAGAGCCAATGGTTGTTAAAGCATCAACCGATTTTTTGCGGCGGATATCTGCCAAAGAAAGCGCAATTTTAGGGATGATATTAACAATTACTTCTATTAAATGATATTCATTTATCCATTGGGGATTTAACAAAACCGAAAGAACCGGATGTAACCAATAATACAATAGCCATCAAAAAAGAATTTTCCGGCAGATGCGTTTCAATAATAGCAAGGTAATTATTGGTAAGTTCTGATAACTCTGCGTGTGTGGTTCTTGTTAACCCGATGGTTTTTGACTTTTTTCATGATATATTTGTTTTATAATTAGATCCTTGGGTTTTATAAAAGTGCGTTGCATTGCATTTTTTACTATCTGGTGCCAGATGCGTACTGTTTCATTGCAAAATTGATTCCAGCATGTGCGATATTCAATTTTTCATTGCAAAATTGGTTCCGGCATGTGCGATACTCAATTTTTCATTGCAAAATTGGTTCCAGCACGTGCGATACTCAATTTTTCATTGCAAAATTGGTTCCGGCATGTGCGATACTCGATTTTTCATTGCAAAATTGGTTCCGGCACGTACGATACTCAATTTTTCATTGCAACACACTTTCCAAAAAATACCAAAATTCAAGATTGTGTTGCAACGTTTTTGATGGGGCATGAGATACATCATTTTTTACTACAAATTTTTTGTCAAAGTATCAGATACTCGATTTTTTATTATGTACTCGTCTTCTCGAAGTGCCGGTACTACAAGTTGCATTACCAGTGATCTGTTGGGCGCTGTTGACAGCTATTTTTCATAAGGTTTAGGTTGTATTGGGCAAGAATATTGCCCCAAACTCTACCCTGTGACCGTAGCTGTCAAATAGGTAGGGGTGAAGAAAATATTTTGTTTTTTTCCCTTTCAATGGTTTTGGAGGTGCGTGCAACGCGTTGTTTTTCTTTTCCGCGACTGCGGAATAGTAAAAAAAATAAATACTTTGATGCTTTCGCTAAAGCGATACCCCGACCAGAACCCCAATACCTACACCACCAATGGCAAAAAGGATCTTCTCAAACGTACTTTTCCTGCGTTCGCGTTTGTTATTTTTCTCTACAATGTCGAGACTGTTGGTGGCTTTTTCCAAACTATTGATGGTATAATCCAACGCTTTTTGGGTATTTTTTAGAGTGGCTTGCGTTTTTTCATAAATAATTCGATCCAGGCTGTCACTTGCGGCAAAATTGATTTTTAATTTGTCTTCGAGCTCAAAGTTGCGTTTCAATGTTTTTGAGTAATCCTCCAAAAGACGATTGGTCATTTTGTCGGTGTCTTTTGCATTTTCATAAATTCTGCGTAATGCCGAAAAAGACTTTTCGTTCACCAGATAAATTTGTGATGTACGAAAGACATATAAACTATCTTTTTTCACTGTGGTTGCCGGCCCTTCATAGTTGGCATAAGATGCCGGAATTTCAATAATTTTTAAGGAATCGGTTTCCTGGCAGTAAGAGAAAGAAGCGAGAAACATTAGAAAGAAAGAAACCACTATTTTTTTCATGTTTTTATAGGTATTAAAAGTTGGATAGGTTTTAAAAAGCTACATTAATTGTATGTGCCATATTATTCTTTACCAAAAAGAGCGCCTGCCACAGCAATATCCCTTTGCAGGCTATCTTTTATTTTTTGCAGTTCTTTTTTGATACGTTGCAGATCATCCCAGTCTTTTGCATTTTTTCTTTCGAATTCTAGCAGCAATGAATCACGCTTGAGCGTAATAATATCTTTTTGAAGTGTTAACTTATGTATTTCTTCGAGAGAGGTATCTAAATTTGCCTTGGTAACAGCTAGTGTGTCCCGGGAGGTTTTTAGCTCCTCCCTGGCCCGGTCTAATTCTGATTTTATGACCTCCCATTTGGATCCCGAACTGAAGGTCATATACCCGATAATGACCAGAAATAACAGTGCTACGATCTGAAGAATAGTATTGGTATTAATGGTTTTCATATCTAATTTTTTTGTGTTTATTGCAATTGCAATGGTTTTATAATGATAACATTACAGACCTATTAAGTTGATTCATTTGATAAGACAAGTAAATGTAAGGATTTTATTTTTTCCATGCATGGGGAAAATACCCCTAAAAAGGCAAGTATATTCGGGGCTGTTGAATCGAGAAATTTAAAAATAAGAAGCCGGTAATAAATGTACCGGCTTCGTTTCAAAATAGTAAATAAAAAAAGCAATTACTGCATTGATTCTTATTGAAGTTATTTAATCAACAATGGTTTTGTAATAGTACCTTGCTCTGTTTGTACAGATACCAGATATAGTCCTTTTGATAAATCTTGTACAGGAATGGTTTGCAAGGAATTATTTTTTGAAAGTATACTGGTTTTTACTGGGATACCTTCTATAGTATATACGGTAACTTTTAAAAGACTGTTCATAGTCCCTTTTATAGCAAAACTATCTGTGGCAGGATTTGGATGTATGATGATATCGATAGGTTCTTCATTGTTATCCAATAATGTGGTAAAACACTGCTCAGCATATACATCCAAAGGTATTTCGGGATCTATTTCCCAATTGGTATAATTTCCTAACCCCTGCCGGGCATGGTCTTCATTATCTACTTCTATACAGGATAGATCAGGATTTCTTCTTACATTAAGAAAATTGATAGATCTTCCATTTTTTGTATTGATATCAGTAAGTTGATTAAAAGTCCCATTTATAAAGTTTAGTTGAGTGTTTTGGGATAAATCCAAATGTATTAACTCATTGCTGCCACACCAAAAGTTCCTTAGATTGGGATTCCCTGATACATCCAGGCTGGTAAGTTGATTTTTTTGGCAATCAAAATGACTAAGTGCCGTGTTAGCAGCGACATCGATATCGGTAATTTGATTTTCAGCAATATATAATTGTTTGACATTTACATTCTGGGATATATCTATCGTAGTAAGCTGATTTTGGTTACACCACAATTGCTCTAGAAAAAGGTTATTGGATACGTCCAAACTAGTGAGTTGGTTGTTCATACAATATAATTGAGTGAGTTCAGTATTTTGAGATACGTCAAGAGTGCTCAATTGATTATTAAAACAGGAAAACTTTTTTAACTTGGTATTCTTGGAGACATCAATATTGGTAATTTGATTAATATAGCATTCTAAAGTCTCTAATTTGGTATTTGCCGAAATATCCAGTGCAGTTAAATAATTGGTGCTGCATAAAAGGGAAGTAATATTAATAAATGCCTCAATACCGGTGAGATCAAATATGGTTTTGTTTTTTACATTCAACGTACCATTAACGGCACTTGCCTCGGCATAAGAGATCTCACCGTCGTTGTTGGTATCAATAATGGGGTTGTGCTGTAACAAAGCATCCTTGAAATAGCTATCAGGGATATTGACAATATCAGGAGAATAAGGCGAACAATTTTCGGCATATATAGTGCTAAATTCTTTTTCCCATCGGGCATAATTACCTATTCGGTTATTTGCCATTTCTTCGTCATCTACTTCAATACATTGTAGTGTTGAATTATTTCTGGCATCAAATTCGTAAATAGATTGAGTGCCATTTTTGGTATTGAGAATCTCTAAATTATTATTGCGGCAAATAAGTGTTTCGAGTTGCGTATTTTTTGAAACATCAATACGGGTGATCTGATTATTGCGACAGAATAATCTATAAATGTTGGTAAAAGCTTCAATACCGGTCAAATCTGAAATATTTCTGTTAGATACTTTAAGAGCACCATAATACCCTTCAGCTTCAGCATAAGAAATTTCACCGTCAAAGTTGCTATCGATAATATTACTATGACTGATCAAAGCTTGCTTGAAATTAGGATCGGGAATATTTACAAAAGTGGTATAGGCAGAGCAATCTTCGGCATATACGGCCGAAGCATCTTTTTGCCAATTGGCATAATTTGCGTCTCCGTTTCTGGCGGCTATTTCATCATCGACTTCAATGCAGGATAAAGATGAATTGTTACTTGCGGCAAAAAAAGTGATAGACCCGGTACCGTTTTTTGTATTTAAGGTTTCCAGACGATTATTTCTGCAATTCAGGAAGTTGAGGGCTGTATGCTGTGATACATCCAAATCGGTAATCATATTATCATTACACCACAATTGTTGCAATAATAAGTTTTGGGAAATATCGATGCTGGACAATCGATTCGCATTACAGGCAAATGAGGTAAGCAGGGTATTGTTTGTTACGTCGACAGAGGTAAGTTGATTATCGTGACACCATAGCCTTCTAAGTTTTGTATTTTGTGATATATCGATAGTTGATAAGGTATTTGTAGTACAAATGAGCTCTGTGATATTGATGAAGGCTTCGATACCCGTAAGATCAGCAATTGCTTTTGATGCTACATCTATCCGGCCGGTAAGCGCTGCTGCTTCATCATACGAGATTTCATTGTCGCTATTGGTGTCGATCACCGGATTATGATTGAGTAAAGCATTTTTGAAATTGGGATCGGGGATATAAACAAGACCATCTGATAAAAAGCAGTCCTCTGAATACACATCCTGGGACACATCAATCACCCAATCGGCATAATTTCCGTCACCGGCTTTGGCAGCTATTGCATCATCTACCTCAATGCAATTTATTGACGGACAATTGCTCGCTTGTAGTAAAATAAGTGATCCTGTACCGTTTTGGGTATTGATTTTTTGTAATAAAGGATTTCCTATACAATATAAACTGCTGAGTGCCGTATTTTTGGAGACATTAATAACAGAAAGTTGATTGGTACTACAACCTAGTTCCTGAAGCAAAATGTTTTTGGTTACATCGATAGCAGTTAACGCATTGGTACTAAAAGAGGCTGATATCAATGAGGTGTTATTAGAGATATCAATAGTAGTAAGTTGATTGTCATCACAACCAAAATGTAAAAGTGCGGTGTTCTGTGATACATTCAATGAAGTAAGCTGATTTTGTGAACAAAAAAATCGTTCTAGCTGCATATTATTTGTTATGTTTAAAGTAGAAAGTTGATTTTTTGAACATCTAAATTCTTCAAGTAAGATGTTATTGGATACATCAATACTGGTGAGTTGATTTTCGCTACAGATTAATGTCTTTAGTACAGTATTGTTGGTTACATCAATACTACTAATTTGATTTTTCTGGCAATCAAGCCCTGTGATGTTTGTAAAAGCCTCTATCCCGGTAAGGTCTGCAATATCGCTTCTACCTGCTTCTATAGTACCGGCAAACGCTTCGGCTTCATTATAAGAAATCTCTGCATCGGCATTGATATCGATTACCGGGTTATGGTTTACCAATACAAACTTGAAGTTTGGATCGGGAATAGATACAATAGCAGGATCATTAAGGAGAGTGCAATTTTCTGAATATTGTGAAGTAACGTCCTTTTCCCAAAATTCATAGTTCCCAATACCGTTTGTGGCCTCGGCTTCATCATCTACTTCAATACATTGTAGATCAGGATTGGTAGTTGCATTAAAATACCAGATCGACCGGGTTCCGTTTTTTGCAACAAGACTGGTAAGATTGTTACTATAACACATCAGCGTTTGCAGACTTGTATTGCCCGAAACATCAAGGGTAGTTAATGAATTTTCATGACATAAAAGATTAACAAGGGTGTTGTTATTAGGAATAGCTAAAGAAGTCAATAGATTACTTTGGCAGGCAATATTATTTAAAAGACTATTACCAGAAACATCAAGGTTGGTTAATTGATTACGGGAACAATTGAGGTTTTCCAGATCGGGATGTAACGATAAATCTAATTGAGTAAGTCTATTGTCGCTGCACCAAAGTCTTTTGAGCTTTGTGTTATGAGAGACGTCTAATGCAGTTAATTGATTACTTGAACATACCAAAACGTTAAGTTCTTTGTTTTGCGAAAGATCCAAACTTTGGATCTGATTGCCGGAACAACGCAGCTCTTTTATGTTGATGAATTCTTCTATCCCCGCCAGATTGCCGATGTTGTTGCTTTGTAATCCTCTTACATCTAGTTTCTCCTTCACTAAACGAGCTTCTGTATATGAAATTTCATCATCCGAATTTAGATCTATCCTTGGATTGTGGTTTAATAAAGCAGTTTTAAAATTGGGATCGGGAATAGGGAATATGCGGTTTAGAGCAGTACAATCTTCTGAGTACAAAGTAAGATCATCTTTTTGCCATGTGCGATACATACCTTCTCCATTATTGGCAGCAATTTCATCATCTACTTTAATACAGCGTAATGAGGGATTTTGTGTGGCATCAAAAATTCGTATTTCTCCTCCGTTATTTACAGATAAATTAACCAAGTCGTTGTCAAAACACAATAAAGATTCTAGTGCTGTATTTTGATTGAGGTAAATAAAGCGAAGTTTATTTCCATTACAAATAAGAGAGACTAGATCCTCGTTTTCTCTAACGGATAAGTTAGTTAAATTGTTATTAGAACAGTTTAATCCCTCAATATTCCAAAACACCTCTATACCGGTAAGTGAATTAATATTACGATTCTGAACATTAATAGTGCCTGTAAAGCTTCTTGCTTCAATACAGGATATTTGCCCATTGTTATTAATATCTATAACGGGATTGTGATTTAATATGGCATTTTTAAAATTTGCATCTGCAAAATAGACATTGCATTGCGATTGTGCAATATGAATGGTTATTAAGGTAAGAAGCAAAAAGATAATATACTTTTTCATGATACGCTGATTTGAGTACTGTGTTGGTTTCTTTTTTGGCAAGGAGATCCTGCTTATGACAAGAGGATCTCCTTTTTTATCGATGAGGTGTTATTGGATCCATACTTTTTTCGTGGTTGTTTTATGGACCGATTTTAGTTGAATCAGGTACAGTCCTTTATCGAGATCATGTACTGGTAGAGAAAGAGTATTACTTTCTCGAGGAATCAATATGGTTCTAACCAGGGTGCCGTCAATGTTGGTTAAATACACATCTAATTGACCCACGTTGTTGTTTTTGGTAATGGTAAGTTGATACGACGCAGGATTAGGAAATAGTGATGTATTTGTTTCCAATAGGATCGAAGACTCGTCCTTTTTAGTATGTTGCCCTTTTTTGGCGGTAATAGAATTTTGGCCAGCACAATTCTCAGCGTAGACAACTTCATCATCTACGTACCAATCTTCGTAGTTGCCCTCGCCATTGTTGGCAGCCTTTGCATCATCTACCTGAATGCAGGACAAAAACGGGTTGTCGAACGCAAATAGTTCGGTAATCGACCGGGTTCCGTTTTTGGTATTTAAACTTGCCAACTGGTTTGAATCACAATATAGTGTTTCCAGCTTCGGGTTGTGAGATACATCAATGCCTTTTATCTGATTATAATCACACTGTAACGTATATAACTCGGGATTGTGAGATACATCGATACTTTTTAAACTGTTTTCATAACAGAAAAGTGATTCCAGTTCTGGATTATTAGATACATCAAGGTTTTCTAATACATTATCGCCACATAAAAGATCTCTTAATTTTGTGTTTTGCGAAAGATCTATATGCCGTAATTGATTACCATCACAGAAGAGATTTATAAGTGCTGTATTGTTGCTTACATTTATGGCAGTTAATTGATTGTAACGGCATCTTAAATCTGTTAATTTTAGATTTTGAGAAACATTAATTTTAGTTAATGGGTTAAAAGAAACACTCAAAGTTTTAAGGTTGCGATTGTTGTTAACATCAAATACAGAAATTTGATTACTGCTACCGGAAAGCATTTCCAGCTTTGTATTTTGTGATACATCGATACTGCTTATCTGGTTGCTCGTAAAGTTAAGTGATATCAATTCGGGATTATTGGTTACATCGAGCGCTGTTAGTTCATTCCTAAAACAACTAAGCTTTACCAATTTTGTATTTTGCGAGACATCAAGAGCTGTTAATCGATTTCTACCACAGGCAAGCGTAGTAATATTTACGAATGCTTCTATTCCGGTAAGGTCAGAGATTGTTTTTACTTCTACAGCGATACCTCCTGTATAGTTCTCTGCTTCGACGCAGGAAATCTCGTTATTACCATCGGTGTTAATAGCCGAATTGGCTAGCAATACATTTTTAAAATTCATGTCTGCAAAAAAGACATTGCCATCGCATTGTGCATGTGTTACTGTTGCAAACAGTGTACATAATAAAAATAAAAAGAGTAGTTGTTTTTTCATGATGTTGGGTGTTTTAAGTTATTTTATACAACAAAGTTACTGGTGTCTGATCGAGATGGAGTACTGATTTATTGAATTTCCAAAAAATTGGGACTCATTAAAACACTAAGATTTATATCTTTGGAAATGATGAATTCGCTTTGATTTGCCTTTAATGAATGCTCCGGATCGATGCTATTGTATGATTTTTACTTCATAGTATTGCTTATGAAGATCGTAACCCGGCTATTGTTTTATGCTTTTATGTTTGACAGACTTACTATTTCTTAAACTTTCCATAAGAATTTTTTAGAGATTTTATCATTGTTTTATTTAATTGTACATTAGCTCAACCTCAAAACTTAAAAAAAATATGTCAGAATTTTGGCTTTATAGCAAGCTAGGCTTTAGTCACGTTTTAGATTGGAATGCCTATGACCATATCTTATTTTTAATTTTACTTGCCGTAGGATATATCTTTGATAACTGGAAACGAATTTTATTATTGGTCACCCTGTTTACCCTGGGGCATACAGCTTCCTTGTTTTTGGCAGCATACGATGTGATTTCGGTAAATTCGGCATTGGTCGAGTTCTTGATTCCGATAACCATACTTGCAGCAGGAATTTTTAATGTGTTTACAGCCAAAGGCGGTTCAAAAAAGAGTAAAATAGGGGTTATGTATGGCACCACTATTTTTTATGGATTGATCCATGGATTAGGTTTTTCGATCTATTTCAGGCATGTAAGTGGAGGCACAAAAATTCTTCCTTTAATCGAGTTTGCATTGGGCATAGAGATAGCACAAATTATCATTGTGGTATTTGTTCTTTTAGTTAACTTTATATTTCAAACATTTTTCAGATTTTCAAAGCGGGATTGGATCCTTATTGTTTCTTCAATTGTAATAGGTATAGTGATCCCAATGATTGTTGCCAATAAAATTTGGTAATTATATCTGGTTTTGAGTTGTATTTGCCACATGGTAATAATATATTCGTATTTTGAATGTTATCAATACGGTCATTCTACTCTATGTCTAAAAAAAAACAGCTTAAGTACGATAAAGCATATCTTAGGATAGCAAAAGAATGGGGGAAGTTATCCCATTGTAAGCGAAGAAAAGTTGGTGCGGTTATTGTTAAAGATAGAATGATTATCTCTGATGGGTTTAACGGAACTCCAACCGGTTTTGAGAACCCATGCGAGGACGAAGAAGGATATACAAAGTGGTATGTATTGCATGCAGAAGCAAATGCGATCTCAAAGGTGGCATCATCTACACAATCATGTAGAGGAGCAACCTTATATATTACATTATCACCATGTAAGGAATGTAGTAAGCTTATTCACCAGGCAGGAATAAAGCGTATTGTGTATCAAATAGATTATAAAGATAATTCTGGGCTGGCATTTCTTGCCAAAGCGGGAGTAGAAATAGAACAGATTACCGATTTAGAAGAGTAATGGGATATTCAAAGAAATACTTGCCTTTATTTTTAGGCTTGGCAGTGGGAACAGGAGTGTTTTTAGGTAGTAAACTAGATTTCAGCAGCAACCCCACAGCCAAACTATTCTCCTATAACCCTAAAAAGGAAAAATTGAATCGCCTTATTGATTATATCGACTATGAATATGTAGATGAAATCAATACCGATAGTATTGTTGAGGTTACCGTAAACAGAATCCTGGAAAACCTGGATCCTCATTCGATTTATATATCCCCAGAAGAATTGGAAGGTGTTAAAGAAAGTATGCAAGGAGATTTTATTGGTATTGGAGTGTCCTATTATCCATATAGAGATACCATATCGGTTATTAATACCATAAAAGGAGGGCCTAGCGAAAAATCGGGGATCAGGGCCGGAGATAGGATTTTGATGGCAGATAACGATACCTTGTATGGTGATGGCCTCATAAGAGAAGGGCTGGCAAGTAAACTAAAAGGTGAATTAAACAGCCAGGTGCAGCTTAGAGTATATCGAAAAGGTACCGGGGTATTTGATGTAATGGTCAAAAGGGGCCGGGTGCCTCTTCAGAGTGTAGATGCAGCGTATATGCTGGATGAAGAATTGGGATATATTAAGATCAACCGATTCGCAGAAACTACTTACAAAGAGTTTAAAGATGCGATGGATATATTGCTGGATAAAGCAGTAAAAAGTATGGTGGTTGACCTTCGGGATAATGGAGGCGGTTTTATTGCTCCGGCTTTAAAAATAGCAGACGAATTTTTAAAAGATGATCTGCTCATTATGTTTACCAAAAACAAAAAAGGAGCCATCGAAAACAATTTTGCAACCAATAAAGGAAGCTTTGAGCAAGGAAAAATCTATGTATTGATCAATGAAAACTCTGCTTCTGCCAGTGAGATTTTGGCCGGAGCAATTCAGGATAATGATAGAGGGATGATTGTGGGTAGACGTTCTTACGGAAAAGGCCTGGTGCAAAGAGAGATGGCTTTGGGTGATGGAAGCGCAGTGCGATTAACGATTTCCAGGTATTATACACCTACCGGCCGCTCCATTCAAAAACCTTATGAAAATGGAAATAAGGAGTATTTTAATGAATATCTGGAGCGATACAAAAACGGAGAGCTCCAGAATGCAGATAGTATTCAGTTGGCAGATTCTTTAAAGTTTAGAACTCCCGGAGGTAAAACCGTATACGGAGGAGGAGGGATCATACCAGATATTTTTGTGAGCAAAGATACCACTCGGGTAGGAGAGACCTTGAACTATTTGATGCGGTCCGGTTTTATGGGGCGGTATGTGTTTGAGGAACTCGATAAAGAGCGGGCCTACTATAATGCTCTCAATGAAGACCAGTTTAAAGAACAAATTACAATCGATGATACTTTTGCAGAAGGATTTTTAAAGTATGCCAAACGTATAGGGGTAGAAATCGAACTTAACAATTATACAGATCAATTAAAAAAATATTTGAAGGCTACCATGGCACAACAGTTATTTGGAACCAGTACCTTTGAGAAAATTATAAATCAAGACGATGCAATGATTAGAAAGGTGTTGTCGCTCTCACAGGAGGAGTAAATAGATGTTACTATGTCAGAATTTGAAGAATATCTGCTTGCCATAGCAATCTGTTCACCGCTTTTTTTCTTTATCATTGCGGTCGCTTTCAGGTTGTTGGATAATAGTGCTGCTATTTTTTTGAAACATGATATCTTGGTTGATACTTCTTATGTTTCTGGTGATATTATTAGAGAACACATGGGCAATTCTGATGATATACAACTCAAAAGATCCTTAAAAAGAGCATTGTTGTGCAGGAAACTACATAATTTTTTTATGATTCTCATGGTAATTTCTATCCCGCCCGTGATTATTGCATGCTTTTTTATTTTTTGAGGCTTATAATTCGCATGTATATAAAAAAGACTTTGCCTGAAGTACTAGGTGAAAATTTTATCCAGTTAGTAGTTTTTAGTATGCAGGAGCTTTTACTGCCTACAGAAAAATGGCATACCCTTATACAATGACTTTAAAAAGAATTTCATTCATTTCAAAATCCCCTCTCCTAAATCCCTGCCCGACCAAGTCATTCAGGCGGGCTCTCCCCAAAGGCCTGCCTGCCGGCTAGGCAGGGGAAAGGACTTTTCCCTGGACAGAAAGCCCTTCCTTTGGAGGGGTTTGGGGAGGATAAATTGTAACTGTCTTTTGATGGGACATAGCCCTTCAAAGGCCTGCCTGCCGGCTAGGCAGGGGGAATTACTATCCCCTTGAGGACGACACAACATCGTTGTGGGCGAGCTGGAGGAAGGGCAGGGGTGTTTTTGACACCTTTTAATATTTGTAGGTACACAGTAGCTGCAGCAGGGAGCAGGGTAGCTATGTATTTTCAGTGTATAGAGGTTTATTTTCCACGCTTCTTTTGCTGAATCTTTCTGGAAATCAATAAAATGACCATCAGCAAAATTACGCAGGCCGACGAAAAAACACCAATAAGGGCCGTTTTACTGTCGCCAGTGAGCGGGTTATTAACATCTAATAATGTGGCGTTGTAAATCACCAAACCGGTGGCAATAATGATCAGGATGTAAATAAAGTATTTCAAAATAGTCAGATTTTATAATGGTCTTGATTCGACACCTCGACGCCCCTACTTTCCGAGGTAGTTCATTCAATTAAAAAAGCCCCTTGATATTGGTGGCAAATAATTTGACTGCTATAGCCAGCAGGATCACTCCAAAAATCTTTCGCACTACATTAATCCCTTGTTTCCCTATAACTTTTTCGATCTTACCCGAAGATTTTAGAACAATATATACAAAAATGATATTGATAATGATCGCAATAATAATATTAATGGTATGATACTCTGCTCTAAGCGAAAGAATTGACGTCATGGTACCCGCTCCGGCAATCAAAGGAAACGCCAGGGGAATCACTGCAGCAGTCTCTGGAGCATCATCTTTGTATAGCTGAATGCCTAAAATCATTTCTAAGGCGATAAAAAATATAATAAATGATCCGGCAACAGCAAAAGAATTCACATCAATACCAATAAGATTCAGGATTTCTTTACCTACAAATAAAAAAATAATCATCAATATGGCTGCTATGATAGATGCTTTTTCACTTTGGATATGCCCCACTTTTTTACGCAGGTCTATGATAATAGGAATACTGCCTATAATATCAATGACCGCAAATAAAATCATGCTGGCAGTTAAAATTTCTTTCAGGTTAAAGTTCATTTTCGGGGTCTTTTGATGTTTTCGGCAAAAGTACGTAGACTTTCTAAAATAAAACAGGTGTTTTTCCTCTAATTTTTTTCAGGGATAAAGACTATATTCGCACCATGTTTCAACTTGGAAAAACCATCGTTTCTGAAGAAATTATCCAAAAAGATTTTGTGTGCAACCTCTCTGCCTGCAAAGGAGCCTGTTGTATTGATGGCGAAGCCGGGGCACCTCTCGAAAAATCTGAGATCCAAAAACTCGAAGAAGTATACCCGGTAATAAAATCATATCTGCGAAAAGAAAGCATTGAAGCGATAGAAAAGCAGGGAGTGTATATCAAAACTCCCAATGGCGAGCTGGAAACACCATTGATCAATGGGGCAGATTGTGCCTATGTGATCTTCGATGAAAAAGGTGTGGCCCTATGTGCGATCGAAGAAGCCTATAACCAGGGCGAGACAGATTGGAAAAAACCCTTATCCTGTCACTTATATCCCGTGCGGGTACAGGAATATACCGAGTTTGCTGCGATAAACTATCATCGATGGGAGATCTGCGATGATGCCTGCACACTGGGAAAAGAATTGCAAGTCCCTATCTACAAATTTGTAAAAGAAGCCCTGATCCGTAAATTTGGTGAAGACTGGTATCTCGAACTCGAAAAAGTAGCCGCAAGCCTGAAAAAGTAACGAATCCTATTTTATGGTCATTTTTTGTTAACCTCCCTTTGCTATGCAACACTAACAAAAAACCAAAACCATGATATTATGAAAACACTTAAAAGAATTTGGATGGCACTGCTATTTGTGGGGATTGTTTTGTTTTATAATGCTTGTGCTGAAGACGATGATGGTGTCATTGAACCAGCCGCATTTGTATTTGGCAAAGATTTTTTAGCGGTAGATTTACAACTTTTTTCGATTGATTTACAAATTAATGAATTATTAAATGAGCGCGATGAAATTCTGGCAGCTATTGAATTAGCACCAGATGAACCGGATTTGCAGGAAAGTTTAATGGTTAAAAATAATGAAATTATTAATGCTACCACTATTCAAGGTCAATTAAAAAATGACAAAAGTATTTTTTTAAATGGGATTGTTGTAGGACCAATACCCTCTCCGCCGCCATGTGGATTTGTAGGGGGTTGTGAAACCATTTTTCCGGATCCTAGTATTTATTTTTTCACCCCTGATATTGAGGTTAATGTTTCTGTAGTAGATATTTTAGAAGATGAGTTGTTATCTACAAGTTCAGAACTTGAACAAAGTGATATCAATCCTGGCTTACGTTTTGTGAAAATTAATCTTGAAGGAATAGATATCTCAGGAAAAGAATTAATGCTTAATATAGATACGGTGAATGAAGGAATTTTTTCATCATACAGTGTGCCTTTTAGTTCTGCTAATTAGCAAAGTATAAAAAATTAAATTATTACATTAGCCTTTGTACAGTTACAAAGGCTTTTTTATGAGGCAATATCTTCAAATTATCTTGATTTGTATGTGTTTTTCGGCTTCAGCACAGAAGGATAGTATTCTTATTGACCAAGCGTATGAAAATTATTCAAAAGGTTCAGAATTTGTATACAAGAATCTGGATAGTGCGCGAAAATATTTTGCAATTTGTTATGATTTAGGGAATACCCTGGAAGACACGAATTTCAAACTAAGTATATTAAACTCACTCGTGATCTCTGATAGTTATCATTTTAGGTTAAGCGAGTTCAAAGAGGATATTGACCTCATGGATTCCATTATGAAAAATGATAGCCATGTTGATACATTAAAATTTAAAAAAGAATATCAAAAAATCCTTATAAATAGTTATGGAGATTACTATTATTTGGCTAAGAATTTTTCTGCTGCAAAACCTTATTTTAATAGATTACTTACTTTACTTGATTCTATAGACGAAAGACAGATAAGTTCATTCGACCTTTCAATGAAGTTTACGGCTCTTGAATATTTAGGGAATATAGCCAGACGTGAAGGAAAAAACGAAGTGGCAAAACAATATTATAATAGAATTTTGAAATATTATGAGAATAAACCTGAAGGGTTGGAGGAAAGAATGTATGGGGTAAAATATAGGCTTTCGAGAATATATGAAGGTGAGAAAAATTTCCAAAAGGCCAATATGTTACAAAAAGAGGCTTTGGCTTTTTACAAAAGTGAATCAAGTAATACAAGGAATTTAAATAACTTAAAATCAAATTATCAAGCGTTAATAAAAAACTACTTGTTTCAGGATAGTCTGGATATTGCTTTGCAATATTTAGAAGAAAGTCGACCATTCTATAAAGAAGAAGATCCTTTTTTAAAAGAAAAGTATTTGCTATATGCCGATGTATACGCTGCAAAAAAAGACTATGAAAAAGCAGAAGCGTATTTAAATGAAGCATTAGAAGCCACCAAAACCTACCGCAACCACCAAAAACACCAGGATATTGCAGAAATCTATGCCCGATTTGGCAAATTACACCTGAAACAGTATGATTTTGAAAAAAGCTTAGAATATTACCAGCAGGCATTAATGCAGTTGTCAACACAGTTTGATGATAAGGAGCTTACCAAAAACCCCGATCCCCGGCAGGTTTTTTCAAAACTAGAGTTGGTTAAGATATTAAAGCAAAAACTGGAAGCATTGCAATCTCATTTTCAAACAAATAAAAAAGACCCTGATGCTTTACAAATTGCGCTCACCACTTCGTATACAATTATAGAAACCCTCGATTTGTTAAGGCCAGAGTTCGAAAGTAAGTTTGATAAGCAGTTTTTGATTTCAGAAATGTATCCCGTTTTTTATAGCATGGTATCTGTGGCCTACCAATTATATCAAGCTACAGGAGATATCAAATATATCGAAGATGGGTTCTATTTCATAGAGAAGAGTAAAAGCATTCTCTTATTGGAAGCCATGCACAATGCCCGGGCCAATAATTTTGGCGATATCCCCGAAGACATCCTCAATAAAGAACAGCAATATCGGGCCAATATCATTCACTTAGAGAAACAAGTGTTTGATAAAGGAGAGGATAAAATAGTACTCGATTCTTTGTTTAGACTTAAAAACCAATACTATGATTTTATTACTGAAATAGAACAACAATATCCGCGATATTACAATTTAAAATATAACAATAAAGTAGCCAGTCTTACCGATGCACAACACATGCTGGATAAGCATACGGGGTTGTTGAGTTATGTTGCTGCCGATACCGGGGTATTTACCATTGCGGTACAGAAGCATAAAGCATCTTTTTATAAGATATCATTTGATGAAACACTGAAAACTACCATCCGTTCTTTTTATAAGGATATCTCAAATCCCAAAGTGAATGAGATTGACAAATTATGGGCATCTGGCAATACGATATATAAAAAATTACTAAAAGTACCCTTACAGGAAATGAAGGTTAATAAACTTATCATTTTACCAGATGATATATTGAATTATGTGCCCTTTGATGCATTGTCACAAGACCCTGATACCTCCGATTATTTGATATACGAGTACCAGATCAGCTATGCGAATTCTGTAACATTGTTTCGGGCACAACAAACCAAACCAAAAAGGAAACAAAACAGTTTATTGGCATACGCACCGCGTTTTGGAGATATAGAAACCGGGATTCAGACAGACAGATCCAATTTTGGGCCATTACGATATAATATAGCTGAAGCAAAGAATATCGCAAATTATTTTGATGGCCAGGCTATTACAGGTCCTGATGCTACTATAGAATCCTTCAAAATACATTCAAAAACAAATAACATCCTTCATTTTGCTACCCATGCTGCTGCCAATGATCAATATCCAGATTATTCCTATCTCGCTTTTGCTTCCAAAGTAAAAAACTATCCCAGCCTCTTGTATGTCAAAGATCTGTATGCCTATACTATCAATGCCGATATGGTAACCTTAAGTGCCTGTCAAACCGGATTAGGAAAATTACAAAAAGGCGAAGGAATGTTAAGTCTTGCGAGGGGATTTAGCTATGCCGGGGCGCGATCATTGGTCACTACCTTATGGAAAATCAATGATGAAACCACAGCCGAAGTAATGAATGATTTTTATAAAAACCTTAACGATGGGGTTGCAAAAGACAAAGCCTTGCGCGATGCCAAATTGCAATACCTCAATACAGCCGAAGATGAATTATTGAAACACCCTTACTATTGGTCTGGATTTATGCTATCTGGAGATACACAGCCCTTAAAAGCCAGAACTACAAAATTATGGTGGTTGCTGTTGGTGATACCAATACTCATCGTCTTTGCAAGAAAACGCAAAAAAACTACTCCAACTCCTTAAGTAATACAGCAGCTTCTTCTTTTTTGAAAGCAGCTTTTTTTACGGCAAGTTCTTTCAACAAATCAATAGATGCATTGGTATTATTGCTTTTTAAATGTGCCAGGGCGAGGTACCACATACTTTTTTCTTTAAACGAGTCATTTAATTTCAAATGTTGTTCTAGTATGGGGATAGCAACCTGGGCCTTATCTGCTGCCAATAAAGCATTTGCCTGATACAACAGGAAATACGATTTTTGGGTTTCTTCATACAATCTGGCAAACTGATTTGCTGCTGTTGTATACTCCTTATTTTCATAGGCTATAAATGCGATCACCTCTTTATCTCTGTCATTCTCTCCACGCACAATAGGGGTCACCACATTGCGATACGGTTCAAAATGAGCAGCATAAAGCTCGTTTGTATCAGAACCAAAAGGAGTAAGCAGGCTATATATACCTATCCCAATAAACAAAGCGATCGATGCTGCAATAAGAAATTTTTTATAAGTAAACAAAGCAACAACAGGGGTTTCTTTATCTGCTATTTTGGCTTCAAAATGAGCCATCGTTTTTTTTAGGTTTTCCCGATCTTCGGCGCCGGCCACCAAATGTAGGTTTTTTATAATTTCAACTTCCTCTCTAAAATCGGCATCGGTTGCTACCAGGCTATCAAAATCTTCTTTTTCAGAGGTTGTTAGCATACCTTGTATATATCTGTCGATCAGCTCCTCTCGTTCCATGTCATATTGGGGTTTTAATGAATTCTTTCAGGGATTTTAAACAGCGTGATTTCTGACTCTTTACCACGTTTTTGTTTTCATATCCCTGGTTTTCGGCAATCTCTTCTATCGTTAGTCCCCGATAGTAAAATAAGGTTAACACTTCCTGACAACGTTTTCCAAGTTGTTTAAAATGTTTTCGTAATAATCGTTGTTCTGTAGTTAGTTTGGGTTCTTCAAAAACGTCTATCAATTCAGATGAATTTAAAAAATCTTTATTATTTTCATAAGAGAGTGTTGTTTTCTGCTTTTTCAGCAGGTCGTATATCTTGTATTTACCAATGCTAAAAAGATAGGTCTTCACCGAACTTTTTATATGGTCCAATTTACCATTTATGGCATGTTCCCGTAAGGCAATAAATGCGTCCTGATATACATCGATCAAAGAATCATCATCCAGACCGTACTTCTTTGCATATTGCAAAAACGAACTGCGATATGCAGTATAGATTTTTTCAAGTGCTTGATTAGGTCCTTTTTTAAGAATTAAGAGGTCTTCTTTCATAAATAATAACCTGATTATAATGATTATTGGTCAGAATTATTAGGTATTAAAGTTAACTTTTTTTTCAAAATGTTTGCTACTTCTTTCTTTTATACACAAAATAGGAAATTGTAAAAAATTAATAAGATGAAAACAAAAATGAAATTTGTATTGTACAGAATGATGATTTTTACTACAATCTCTGCTTTTACGTCTTGCAGCAGAGATGATGGTGTAGATGGTGTAAATAATATTGATGGCATTAATGGAAAAGTAGGCGAGCAAGGACCCGCGGGGCAAGATAGCAACGCTAATATGATGGTAAAAACAATAATCCCTGATCCCAAACCTTTTCTAGACTGGAAAGCTGGATATTCTTTTTCAGGAAGGAAGGTTTTTAAACATGCTTTGAGTAGTAAAACATAATTCCTAATATGTATATCCGCAATTATACCAGTAGTAATTTCATAATATAGAAAATTCAGTTACTCCCTTTAGGGTTGGGGGTATATAACTGAATTTTCAGCATTTTCTTTTTACCCCATGTCCCTAAAGCCCGCCTGAATGACATAGTCGGGCAGGGGTGAAGAAAATGCCTGAAGCTTTTTTACTGGTATAATTGCGGATATACATTTCCTAAATTAATTAAAAATGTTTTTTTGATGAATTTTTGTTAAAATTTGAGCAAAGTATAGGTTACGGTTTTGCCGTAAATCGGTGTTTTTTGAGATCTTATTTTTTTATTCAAAAAAACCGGTAAGCAAGGGAAATATAAGACCTTTTCAAGGATATTCTCATTATTATTTTTAACTAGTACTAAATATTAAAACATTGATTTACAGGTATCTAGCTATTGTTTTGTAAAACATCAATTTTATTGTCAATTCACCTCGTGTTGAAAACTTTGTTGAAAACGTTTATTAACTTTCGGTAGAACTTTTACGGTATTTAATGATCTTTGTAAGACCCTTTCGAAAGAAAAAAATCAAGAAAAATCAGCTAAAAAAATTGAGATGAGCGCAGTAGAACCTATTTTGCAAGAAAACAAAGACCGATTTGTAATTTTTCCTATTCAACACCATGATATTTGGGAATGGTATAAAAAGTCGGAGGCTAGTTTTTGGACAGCAGAAGAGATCGACCTGCATCAGGACATTACCGACTGGTCTACAAAACTCACCGACGATGAGCGCTATTTTATCAAACATATTTTAGCGTTTTTTGCAGCTTCAGACGGGATTGTGAACGAAAATCTGGCAGAGAATTTTGTAAATGAAGTACAATATTCTGAAGCAAAGTTTTTCTATGGCTTTCAGATCATGATGGAAAATATTCACTCTGAAACCTACTCCCTGCTTATCGATACCTATGTGAAGGATGAGAAAGAAAAAGATTTGCTGTTTAATGCTATCGAAAATTTTCCGGCAATCAAGAAAAAAGCAGATTGGGCATTAAAATGGATCGAATCAGATTCTTTTGCAGAACGTTTGATCGCTTTTGCCGCAGTAGAAGGAATTTTCTTTTCAGGAGCATTTTGTTCTATATTCTGGTTAAAGAAGCGTGGATTAATGCCGGGACTTACTTTTTCTAACGAATTAATTTCAAGAGACGAAGGAGTACATTGTGATTTTGCAGTGCATTTACACAACAAGCATTTGGTCAATAAAGTGCCAAAAGAAAGAATTCGTGCGATTCTGGTAGATGCGCTTACTATCGAAAGAGAGTTTATTACCGAATCACTTCCGGTAAGTTTGATTGGTATGAACTCAAAATTGATGACGCAATATCTGGAGTTTGTTACCGACAGATTGTTGATGGAGTTAGAATGTGAAAAAGAATACGGAACCGCAAATCCATTTGATTTTATGGATATGATCTCGCTACAGGGGAAAACAAATTTCTTCGAAAAACGAGTTTCAGAATATCAAAAAGCAGGGGTGCTTAATAAAGATACCGAAGATAAAAAAATTAGTTTTGATGCCGATTTTTAATCAAAAGAAAACTTTAGCGGGATATCGCTAATTTCTTAAGATTGTCATTCCGGTAAATCCCGATAGCTATCGGGACGGAATCCAAAATCTTGTCAAAATAATAACATATTCATTCTGAGCTAATCAAAAACATTTCTTCTGTTTCATTCAGATTAGCTCAGTTTGATACAGCTTTTTGTAAGGGGCTTTACAAACGGGAACAAAAAAAGGACGATAGTCAAACAGTATAATATGGTTACTTGTAGGATCACTCTGGTTTTAAAAAATACAGAGATTTCTTTGCAGTACCTTATTTTCAAAATAATAAATTAGTAATACGAATTAACATCAACTTCTTCCTTAAGAAGAAAATTTAAAAACCAAAAAAACGTATGTATGTAGTAAAAAGAGATGGACGTAAAGAACCGATTATGTTCGACAAGATTACCGCAAGGGTAAGAAAATTATGTTATGGATTGAATCCACTGGTTGATCCTGTAAAGGTAGCAATGCGGGTGATAGAAGGGCTATATGACGGGGTCACAACAAGTGAATTGGATAATCTGGCGGCAGAAATAGCAGCGACCATGACCATAACACACCCTGATTATGCAAAATTGGCAGCACGCATCTCTGTTTCTAATCTACATAAAAATACAAAGAAAACTTTTTCGGAAGTGATCACAGACCTATATGAGTATGTGAACCCCAGAACGAATAAAAAAGCACCCTTAATCTCTGACGAGGTGTATGACGTGATCGAGGCAAATAAAGAGAAGCTGGATTCCACTATTATCTACAATCGCGATTTTGGGTATGATTATTTTGGTTTTAAAACATTAGAGCGTTCGTATTTACTAAAAATCAACGGTAAGATCGCCGAACGCCCACAACATATGTTGATGCGGGTTTCTATAGGAATCCATCTTAATGATCTGGATGCAGCTATCGAGACCTATGAGTTGATGTCAAAGAAATACTTTACGCACGCTACACCAACACTATTTAATTCAGGAACGCCAAAGCCACAAATGTCGTCTTGCTTTTTGTTAACCATGAAAGATGATAGTATTGATGGAATTTATGATACATTGAAGCAAACGGCAAAGATTTCACAATCTGCCGGAGGTATAGGATTGTCTATTCATAATGTACGTGCTACAGGATCATATATTGCAGGAACCAATGGTACCTCTAATGGGATAGTACCAATGCTTAGAGTATACAACGATACTGCGCGTTATGTAGACCAGGGAGGAGGAAAGCGTAAAGGATCTTTTGCCATCTATGTAGAACCATGGCATGCCGATATTTTTGATTTCCTTGATCTTAAAAAGAACCATGGTAAGGAAGAGATGCGTGCACGGGATTTATTCTATGCAATGTGGGTGCCAGATTTGTTTATGAAACGAGTACAGGACGATGCAGAATGGACCCTAATGTGTCCTAATGAGTGCCCGGGATTATTTGATATACATAGTGATGAGTTTGAAGAAGCATATTTACGTTTCGAAGCCCAAGGAAAAGGACGCAGAACCATAAAAGCACGTGAACTTTGGGAAAAGATCTTAGAATCTCAGATCGAAACCGGTACACCCTATATGCTATATAAAGATGCTGCAAACCGTAAATCCAATCAGCAAAATTTAGGGACCATTCGCTCATCGAATTTATGTACAGAGATCTTAGAATATACAAGCCCAGATGAAGTAGCAGTGTGTAACCTGGCATCTATAGCATTGCCGATGTTTGTAAAGAACGGACAGTTTGATCACAAAGAGCTTTTCAGAATCACTAAGCGGGTCACCAAAAACCTGAACAGAGTGATCGATCGCAATTACTATCCGGTAAAAGAAGCCGAGAATTCTAATATGCGTCATCGTCCGGTTGGATTAGGAGTACAAGGATTGGCAGATACCTTTATCCAGCTGCGTTTGCCATTTACAAGCGACGAAGCAAAAAAATTAAACCAGGAGATATTTGAGACATTATACTTTGCTGCAGTAACCGCATCGATGGAAGAAGCCAAAGCCGATGGCCCGTATAAGAGCTATAAAGGATCCCCAATATCAAAAGGAGAGTTTCAATACAACTTATGGGGGATCAAAGATGAAGAATTAAGCGGCCGTTGGGATTGGGGTAAATTACGTAAACAAGTGCTTAAGAATGGAGTGCGTAACTCATTATTGGTAGCACCAATGCCTACAGCGTCTACCTCTCAGATCTTAGGAAACAATGAAGCCTTTGAGCCATACACCAGTAATATCTATACCAGACGCGTACTATCGGGAGAGTTTATTGTTGTAAATAAACACCTGTTAGAAGACCTGGTAAAATTAGGATTGTGGAATGATGAGTTGAAAGATGCTATCATGCGTGCCAACGGATCGATACAAAATATAGATATCATTCCTCAGGATCTTAAAGAGTTGTATAAAACCGTTTGGGAAATGAGTATGAAAGATATTATCGATATGTCGCGTCACAGAGGATATTTTATCGATCAGTCGCAATCACTCAACCTGTTTATGGAAGGTGCTACCATGGCCAAACTCACATCGATGCATTTCTATGCCTGGAAAAGCGGTTTGAAGACAGGAATGTACTACCTGAGAACAAAATCTGCCGTAGATGCCATTAAATTTACGCTTAAAAGCGAAAAGAAAGAAGCACCACAACCAGAAAAAGTAGCCGTAGCTGCAGCACAGGTGATGGAAACGCAAGCAGCCAAGGCAGTACCAAAACAAGAGCCGGTTGCTCCCGAAGGAACGCTTACTCCCGAAGAGCTTCGTGCCATTATTGCACAATCCAAAGAAGCCGAAGGAGATGATTGTTTAATGTGTGGGTCTTAAGACCTGGGTTTATATAGTGTCTGGTCGGAAATATATCGCTATTAAATTTGTTTCTTTTTGCGCTATTTTTATTTGTTTTTTATCGCCTGATGCTAAGGCATCTGCGTCAAAAAAGAAAATTAAAATCCCATCAAAAATAATTCAAATTATAAAAACCGCCTATTTCCGACCAGACACTATATAGGGCAAAAGGGGAGTATTCGAAAGATGCTTCCCTTTTTTAAACTAAGAAATTATGAAATCCGAAATAATAAAATCATTAACTAATAATTTTGAAGATCATTCACATGCTACAGAGAACGATATTGAGTTTTGGTTTGCAAGAGATCTTCAACAATTATTGGGGTATGCTGAATGGAGAAATTTTAATAAGGTAATAGTTAAAGCAAAAACTTCATGTGAAGTTTCAGGGAATGATATTTCTGACCATTTTGTTGAGGTCAACAAAATGGTTAAAATCGGATCTAGAAGCGAGAGAGAGATAGAGGATATAATGCTAACAAGATATGCATGTTACTTAATTGCTCAGAATGGTGACCCAAAAAAAGAACAGATTTCGTTTGCACAGAATTATTTTGCAATTCAAGCACGCAAGTATGAATTAATAGAGAGGCGTATAAAAGATTGGGAAAGGTTACAGGCACGTCAAAAACTAACACGTTCTGAAAAAGAATTGTCTGAGTTGATTTATGAAAAAACAGGTAATGATAAAAATTTTGGACTAATAAGAAGTAAAGGAGATAGGGCTTTATTCAATAAAACCACTCAGCAAATGAAAAGTAAATTAGGTGTTCCTAAGAATAGAGCCTTAGCAGATTTTCTTCCAACAATAACTATAAAAGCGAAGGATTTTGCTACAGAAATTACTGTTTTTAATACCAAAGAAAAATCTTTGGATTCTGAAAGAAGCATATCTGCAGAACATATAACGAATAATAGAGGTGTAAGAGGGTTGTTACTAAAAAGAGGAATAAAGCCTGAGGAGTTACCACCAGAAGAAGATGTAAAGAAATTGGAGAGAAGAGTTTCTTCAGAATCTAAAAAGTTGGGAAAAAATCCTGATAAATTAAGATAGCCAAACTTTACCTTGTAATTATGATGAATTGGGAACAACTCCTGTCCTTAAAACGACAAGGCGATACACATAAAAGATTACGAAAAGAACAAGACGAAACCCGCTTGGGGTTTGAGGTAGATTATGATCGTATTATCTTCTCCTCAGCCTTTAGAAGTTTACAGGATAAAACACAGGTTATCCCGTTATCCAAAACCAGTTTTGTGCATACCCGCTTAACCCATAGCCTCGAGGTATCGGTGGTGGGGCGCTCTCTGGGCAGGGTAGTAGGGAAGAAGATCTTAGAAAAGCATCCGCATCTTGCTGCTGTGCATGGCTATCAGTTTAATGACTTTGGGGCGATAGTCGCAGCAGCGGCATTGGCACACGATATCGGCAATCCACCCTTTGGACATTCGGGCGAAAAAGCCATTGGAGAGTATTTTAAAACCGGAAATGGAAAAAAATACAAAGATCGCCTTACCCCAAAACAATACCAGGATCTGATCGATTTTGAAGGCAATGCGAACGGCTTCAAAATTCTTACCGAATCCAGGGAAGGGATCGAAGGAGGCCTTCGGTTATCCTATGCTACATTAGGAGCGTTTATGAAATATCCCAAAGAATCGCTACCCAAAAAACCAACCGCTCATATTGCACACAAAAAATTCGGGTATTTTCAAAATGAAACCGCATTTTTTCATGAAGTTGCCCAGGAAGTAGGGTTACTACGACATACCATAGGTAACGAAGTTACCTATAGCCGACACCCACTTACGTTTCTGGTCGAAGCAGCTGATGACATTTGCTATACCATTATAGATTTTGAAGACGGCATCAATTTAGGCCTGATCGAAGAAGAATATGCACTCGAGTATTTAATTAAACTCGTAAAAGATACCATCAATACGTCAAAATATAACCAACTGGCAACCACAGCAGATCGCTTGAGTTACCTAAGAGCATTAGCTATCAATACCCTCATACAGGAAGCCGCTACTATTTTTCTGGAAAACGAAGAGAAGATCTTTGCGGGAACATTCGATTCGGCACTCATCGATAAAAGTAACTATGAAGCCCAAATAACCGATATCATTAAGATAAGTATCGCTAAAATCTATCAAAGCCAGGAGGTCACCGAAAAAGAAATTGCCGGTTACGAGATTTTGGCCACCTTATTAGATTGCTACTGCCAGGCTGCCGAAAACTATCATGAAACGGCACCTTCCAATTATGACAAATTGATTTTAAGAGCAGAAGGAGCTCACTTCAATTATAAAAATGAAGATCCGTATACCCGTTTGATTGGTATTTGTAAGTATGTTGCAGGCCTGACCGATGGCAATGCACTGCTCAAATTTCAGAAGATACGCGGATTGCAAGTATAAAAAAACCATTAAGATTGGAGTATCTTAATGGTTTTAAATTAGTACTCCTTCCCTTTAGATTCTTGTATAAGTAGATCTTTCTGTAAAGTTACCTTCGGTATAATTCAGAACCAATGTATCTCCTGTGAGTTCAAACTCAAATTCCAGCAAAAAAGCAGGCTCCCCATCAACAGCATCATAATTAAGAGTGAGTATGTTATCAGAAATCGTCCAGGATCCGGGAATACCATCATCATCACATCGAGTATCATTACCAAGGTTTACAGTTACAAAATCATTTTCTATGTAGCGATTATCAGATTGAAATACATATCCCGACTCGGCTTCGCATCCCGGGATTAATGCTATCGTTTCTCCATCTTCAATTCTTTCCGTTATTTTCCAGGTACCGACAAGCCCGGAAGTTTCATTTTCATTATTGTTTCCTCCATCATCATCACTATTACACGAAATAAAAAAAAGAGAAAGGAGCACTGCAGTGACAAAAGTATTTTTAAATGATTTTTCCATGGTTATTTCTTAATTTATGATTTTTAAATTTTTCGTAAGGTTGACCTTTATCAACAAAATGATTTGATTTTAACACAGTAACAAAGCATATTAGACGAATACCTGACATGCTGTTATGCAATAAAATCTATTATATGTGTATATATTATCGATAATCTTACCCATGTCTATGAGTTTTTGATATCCTTTGAATAAAGTAGTGTACTGGAATTCAGGATGAGCCAAACAACAAGAAAGCATACCAAAAATAGGTATGAATAAAATTATCTGTCCGATCTGTAGGGAGGGTTTGATTATAAAAATGAAGATTTATGTACCCGTTTGATTGGTATTTGTAAGTATGTTGCAGGCCTGACCGATGGCAATGCACTGCTCAAATTTCAGAAGATACGCGGATTGCAGGTATAAAAAAACTATCTGAATTTTCAGATAGTTTAGATATTTTATGAGGTTTTTAAATTTAATTATAGCTTTGTATACGTTTCTGTGTATACATATACTTCACCATTTTCTTCTTCAGTATATTCCGTCGTAAGTGTAGTGCTGTTAAGCAATACAATAGTTAAAGTTTCTATTTCTGTAACAGCATCACCATAGGTAAATGTAAGTTGATCTCCCGATAAAGACCAACTAAATTCGTCTGTATTAGGGCCTTCACAAATAATAGTTGTTTGACCATCTGCTATAGTTACATTGGAGTTATAAAAAGTATTGACAAGGCTGCCACCTGCTTTAAATTCATATACATCTTGTAAATCACACTCATCAAGTGTTTCGGGTGTTCCATTTTCACTAGCAGCAGTAAATTTCCATTCACCGATGAGGTTTGCTTCAGATATTCCTGAAGGTGCATCGTCATCACTACTACAAGAAGCGAGTATCGCTGCGATAAGCAGAACAAATAGGCTTAATTTTTTCATAATAATAAATTCGTAAAGGGGTTAAAATATCTTCGAAATAACTAATTTTACGATAAAAAACCAAAGAGTAAATCAATTAATATTTTTAAAACAAGAATTTTCCTTCAAATTTACATGTATTAAAGATTTTTTTCAATCACCTTCAGAATCCCTTCAGAAGAAATTCCACAAATGTCATGTAATTCGTCTACAGTGCCATGATGAATAAATTGATCGGGAACTCCTAGCGTGATGATCTTATTTCTAAACTGATGCTGATTGGCAAAATCGATAATAACGCTGCCAAAACCACCTTTAATCACTCCATCTTCAATGGTGATAATGGTTGTATAGTGCTGTAATATTTGTGTGAGCAGATCTGTATCCAGTGGTTTTATAAAACAGAAATGATAATGGCCCACCTGTGCTTCTAAATCTTTTATAGCTTTAGTAACATTATACCCAATAGTTCCTGTAGAAATTACTGCAATATCCGATCCTTCCTTTAGTATAGTTCCTTTACCAATTTCTATGCTTTGAAACGGCTTTTGCCAATCAAGAATATGACCTCTTCCACGGGGATAACGAATGGCGATAGGATGCTCTAATCCCATCGAAGCAGTATATAAAAGATTGCGTAGTTCAATTTCGTCTTTGGGAGCGGCAACAATCATATTAGGAATGCAATTCAGGTATGCGATGTCAAAAACTCCATGATGCGTAGCACCATCTGCGCCCACAATACCGGCACGATCGATACAAAAGATTACCGGTAAATCCTGCAATGCCACATCGTGTATTATCTGGTCATAAGCGCGTTGTAAAAAAGTAGAATAAATGGTACAAAAAGGAACCAATCCTTGTGTGGTCATTCCTGCTGCAAGCGTAACGGCATGTTGCTCGGCAATGCCTACATCAAAAGCCCTGTTTGGCATTTCCTTCATCATATATTTTAAAGAACTCCCGGTGGGCATGGCAGGAGTGATACCCACAATCTTTTCATTATTTCTGGCGAGTTCCAGAATAGTATGCCCAAATACCTCCTGAAACTTGGGCGGTAATCCGGCATTGTCTTTTGAAATCAAATCCCCAGTCGAAGCATCAAATTTACCGGGGGCATGATATTGTACCTGGTTTTCCTCAGCTTGTTTTAATCCTTTTCCCTTGGTGGTAATAATATGTAAAAGTTTTGGACCTGCTGCATTTTTCAGTTTTTCCAGGGTCTCGAGCAGGCTCGGTATGTCGTGCCCATCAATAGGCCCAAAATAATTAAAGTTCAGGGCTTCGATGATATTATTTTTTCTGGGTTTCACCCCAACTTTAGCTTTGGTGAGGTATTCTTTCAAAGCCCCTACACTGGGATCGATTCCTATAGCATTATCATTCAGGATCACCAGCATATTAGTATCGGTTACTCCTGCATGATTGAGTCCTTCAAAAGCCATTCCGCTGGCAATAGAAGCATCTCCTATGACTGCGATATGCTGTTTTGTGATCTCTCCTTTTAGTTTGGAGGCAATTGCCATACCCAAAGTAGCCGAAACAGAGGTCGAAGAGTGTCCTACACCAAAGGTGTCATATTCACTTTCACTACGTTTTGGGAAACCACTGATGCCATCTAGTTGGCGGTTGGTATCAAAAATATCTTTTCTTCCGGTAAGGATTTTATGTGGGTATGCCTGATGCCCCACATCCCAAACCAGCAGATCCTTTGGAGTATCAAATACATAATGCAAAGCAATCGTAAGTTCTATCACCCCCAGGCTTGCTCCCAAATGCCCTTCTTTGGCAGCAACGATATTGATCACAAAATCCCGTAGCTCTTTGGCCAGTTTTGGTAACTGGTGAGAGGATAGTGTACGAAGGTCTGAAGGATACTGTATATTTGAAAGTAACGATGCTGACATGTAGCAAAAGTACTATTTTGTAATGGTTCTTTGTAAACTTTTATTACTGAAACTCCATTTTTAAAAGTCAGAAAAGAGATATTGAAAATGATAGATTGAACGAATTCTGCATTTGGTGATGTCTATTGGTTTTATGCAATCGATTTACTATAGAAATACGAATAATTTTGGTTAGCTTTACCTAAAAAATTATGGTATGATAGACCCACCAGATGATTCTTATTACATGAAGAAAGCGATTCAGGAAGCGGCATTGGCCTATGAAAAAGATGAGATCCCGATAGGAGCTGTTATTGTGACAGCAGACAAAATTATTGCCAGGGCCCATAACCTTACAGAACAGCTAAATGATGTAACGGCTCATGCCGAGATGCAGGCAATTACCGCAGCTGCAAATTACCTGGGTGGCAAATACCTGAATGAGTGCACACTATATGTAACCCTGGAACCCTGCCAAATGTGCGCAGGGGCTTTATACTGGAGTCAGATAAAAAGAATTGTGTATGGAGCCGTAGACGAAAGAAGAGGTTGTAGCACCATGGGAACAAAACTTCACCCTAAAACCGAAATGATTGGAGGAGTACTGGAAGAAGAATGCAGTGAAATCTTAAAACGTTTTTTTATAGAAAAACGGAACCTGAATTAGGAAAAAAGAGAATAGAGTGTAAGATTTTAATTTTGAGGGGGTCCCTCATCTATATGCTTTCGTCTATTTCTCTTTGTAGATATAAATTATACCATGAGTAGCAAATTCTTGTTTTGATGAAAAACACCATTGCAGAACGGATACAGGATTTCTTAAAGCAGTTTCCTCCATTTGATAGTTTAAAAAGAGAAGAACGCTTATCAATTTCTACGCAAATCAGGGTGCTGTATGTCGAAAAGGGAGAGTATATATTTCGGCAAGACAACCCTTGCCATGATGCCTTTTATATCGTAAGAGAAGGAGCGATCGGACTCTATCGAAATTTTGATGAGGAACAGAATTTGGTAGATGTATGCGATGTAGGAGACCTGTTTGGGCTTCGTATTATGATCATCAAAAAAAAGTATCGCATGTCTGCCAGGGCAGATGAAGAATCCATTGTGTATGCGATTCCTGCCAAAGTATTTGAACCTTTTATTGAAAAAAATAAAGAAGTAAATAAATTTCTGTTGGGAACCTTTGCTGCACATGCAAGAAACTATTACACCGAGACAGAAAAAGGACAGCGAATAGATAATACAATTTCGATTGAAACAGCCCAGGATCTTTCGGCATTGCGCAGTATTTCTTACCGTAAAAAACCGGTGACCTGTTTGCCGGGTGATATTGTTGAGGAGATTGCTAAGAAAATGACCAAAAAAAAGATAAGCTGTATTATTGCAGTCGATGAACATAAGCATCCTGTTGGGATTATTACCGATAGGGATTTAAGAGCAAATGTTGTTACAGGAAAATTTCCGGTGAAGTCACATGTAACCGAAATTATGGTTTCTCCCGTGATCACCTATGCCAAAAAACTTACTGTGGCCGAAGCGCAGATTGCATTGATAAAACACGATATTAGTCATCTTTGTATTACCAAAGACGGCACCCCCAATTCAAAACTTATAGGAATTCTTTCTAATCACGATCTTTTGGTCTCTTTTGGCAACAATCCTTCAGTGTTGATCAAAGAGACCAAACGAGTAAAGAAACCTCAAAAATTACGATATATCAGAAAACAGGTAGCACAACTGCTTACAACCTATCTGGAACAGGATATTCCTACGGGGCATATATTGAATTTTATCTCAGAGATTAATGATGCATTGGTCATTCGCACGGTAGAGTTAGCACTAAAAGAAATGCCAGCTCCACCACCGGTTACTTTTGGGTTTTTGGTATTGGGCAGCCAGGGAAGAAGAGAGCAATTATTGTTAACAGATCAGGATAATGCGATTGTGTTTGAAGATGTTAAAGAAGCCGAATATGAGTCAACACAGGCTTATTTTTTGGCATTAGCCAATAAGATTACCAAGGGGCTTCATACCATTGGATATGCGTATTGTCCCGCAGAAATGATGGCAAGTAATCCCCGATGGTGTATGTCATTGTCAAAATGGGAATCACAGTTCAACGATTGGATGACTACTCCTACCGAAGAAGGAACTTTGCTATCTTCTATATTTTTTGATTTTCAGCATATCTATGGAAACAGTACCATGGCCAACAGGCTTTCTGATGTAGTTTTTGAAGGAGTTAATAAAAGTAACAGGTTTTTGGGATTATTGGGTGTAAGTGCTTTACAAAAACCTTCTCCTCTGGGGTTTTTTAAACAATTTTTGGTAGAGCAAAACGGAGAACATAAGGATACTTTTGATATCAAAACCAGAGCAATGATGGTGCTGATCGATGCAGCCAGAATTTTAACACTGTATCATAATATAAAAGGGGTAAATAATACGCTTCGCCGTTATGAAAAACTAGCCGAATTAGAGCCCAATAATGCAGCCCTTTTTGAAAGTTGCGCGAAAGCTTTTAGGGTATTGATCAAATTCAGAACCCGGCAGGGGTTACTTCATAACGATTCGGGAAGGTTTATAAAGTTGAATACATTGAGCAAAAAAGATAAATTAAGGCTTAAACGATGTTTTAGGCCGATACGCGATATACAAGAAGTGTTGAGAATACGTTTTCAGCTTAAGAATTTGATGTAGATGAACTTCAGGTTTAAAAAAAATAACAATGCCCCCGATTTTTGGCTAGAGTATCTTAGACTTTTTGATAAGAAACCTCAAAAATTATCACCAGGCATCCGGCTTATTGCTTTAGACACAGAAACGACAGGATTTGATTATGAAGCAGACCGCATCCTGTCTATTGGTGCAGTGGCTGTTACAAACAACGCAATCAACGTTTCTGATCAATTAGAAATCTACCTGAAACAAGAAGTTTTTAATGTAGACACCGTAGAGATTCATGGGATTCGTAAAAATAATGATTTTGAAAAGGTTACTGAAATAGCTGCATTACAACAATTTGTGAAGTATATCGGTAATGCTACCCTTATTGCACATCATGCCAATTTTGACCGAAAAATGATCAATAGTGCTTTGCAAAGGCATGGATTGGGCAGCTTGAAGAATACTTTTTTGGATACTGCAGTGCTTTTCAGAAATACAAAACATCTGGTGTACCTCAATGATCAAAATAAAAGGTATAGTCTTGATGAATTGTGTAATGACCTTAAGATTTCTAAAAGTGATCGGCATACGGCATCTGGAGACGCATTTATCACCGCAATGGCCTTTTTAAAAATTGTGGCAAGATTAAAAAAAGACAAAAAGATCAACTTCGAAGAGCTGTCTAGATTAAGAACTCATCTTGAGTAGTATTTATTACCTGCAAAATAGTCATTCCTGCCCGACCGGCAGACGGGTTGCACTCATATTTTGTCTTTTTTTCACCTCGTAGCACTGCTATGAAGTTCAAAAAAATCTTCATCTGAGCACAAAAGTCTACCTGGCATTAGTTAGACAGGCACCATTTTTCGCCTACATAAAACTACTCAAGATGAGTTCTAAAATAGAAATTTGCAACTGTCGCAAATGGTTTACGTCTTTTTTAAACAATCCATTAGAAGATGCAGAGAATCCTGTTTATTATTACGTGTTTAATTCATTGTATCGCGATTTCTCAGGACTCAAATGTACTTCGTGGTAAAATAATTGCAGATACGCTTCAGGTAGATCCTATACATATAATAAACCTTACTAAGGGATTGGGAACAGTTAATGATGGTGTAGGTTTTTTCCAGATAAAAGCCAATGTTGGAGATACCATTGTATTTTCTTCTGTGAGGCACCAACAAAAAATATATGTAGTTAAGAAGAAAGATATCAAAAAGGCAGCTTTAGAGGTGATGCTGGAAATTAAAGTAAATGAGCTGGAAGAGGTTTTGGTATCTCAATATGATCTTTCTGGCAAGATAGAAGAAGATGTAGATAACATAAAAACGTACCAAGACAATCTGCCAATGTTTAATGCCAAAGAATTAGATACAACTCCATATATTCATGAAAAAGGCGCAAAAACGGTTAAGAATATAGTGATGGTTGATGAAATGGATATAACTCCATTTAACTTCATAGCGGTGGGTAGAATGATTGCCGATCTTTTTAGGAATAAAGATAAAAAACCCAAAAAACAGATCATTATTCCTAAGGTTTTTGATTATTACAAAGGTGATTTTTTGGTGAATGAATTAAAAATTCCTGAAACAGAACTACATAATTTTCTTGATTTCATAAATGGCCAAACCATAACAAAAGAGGTCCTTAATTCTGGAAATGAATTAAAAGTGCTTAAATTTATAATGGATCAGGCAGAAATTTTTAAAGAAAAATATGATATTAAAAAATAAATCGCTTAGATCTTAAGCTATGCAAAAAATTACCTGGGTATTTTTTTTAGGATTTGTTGTTATGGGCTATACCCAGGAAGTAATATCATTTCGAGGTGCTGTTGTGGTAGATAGCTTGCATCGGGAAGCCATTCACATTATCAATCAAACACAAAATCTGGGTACGGTGAGTGATCCATCGGGATATTTTGAAATTAAGGCCCGAATCGGGGATACCCTTCGTTTTTCTTCAGTGCAATATAGGGTCAAACAATATGTGGTAAGCGCAAAGGATCTTGCTTCAGATATTGTGAAGATCGCACTTGAGGTAGCAGTAAATGAATTGGACGAAGTGATAGTTTCTCAATATTCGTTATCTGGTGATGTTGAAAAGGACCTTCAGAAGATCCCGACTTATACAGAAAACCTGCCTTTTTGGAATGCTGCAGAGTTGAAACGCCTGGGGGTAGGGACTTTTGATGATGCACAGTCTGATGTTCAAAATCTGGTGCTGGGAGGCAATAGGTACCAGGCACAGGTATCTCTAGACCTTACATTGCTGATGCGTTCGATTTCAAGAATTTTCAAAAAGAAGAAAAGCCCGGTTGCCCCAATAAAGAAGACTGATTTTTTTGACGAGAAATTCATTGTGCAATACCTCGATATTCCCGAAACTGAATTTTATAATTTCCTGGATCATGTGGAAGCGCAATCTTATGCAAGTGAAATATTACAGTCTGAAGATGCTCTGAAGATTTTGGGGTTTTTGATAGCAGAAGTGCAGGTTTTCAAAGAAAAATATACTATTAAAAAATAAAAAAACACTACATCTGTAGTGCTTTTAAAACTTAGAGATCTTATATCCTATTCGTGAATTAAGCGCACATTGGCTGCAATAACTCCTTTTCTTCCTTCTTCTTCCTGATACTCTACTTTGTCACCTTCATTTAAGGCTTCGCCATCAATTCCTGAGGCGTGTACAAAGATGTCTTTTCCTGTTTCGTCGTTGGTAATAAATCCATAACCTTTTGATTCATTAAAAAATTTAACTGTTCCTTCCATGGTAATAAATAAAATAAATAGTTGAGACCTAAAGTTAATCTTAAATATTTTAGGAATCGTTAGGGAAATGTGAATTTTTTCAAAAATTATAGCTCTTTATTTTCTTTTTTCTTCTCGTAATCCCTCATTTTATTGAGGTTTTCTTCGGTAAGCATATAGTCCTTCACTTTTCTGTCTTTCCATCGGTGATAGATAAAAATGGGCATTAAAATAAAAGAAGCAGCCAGTATTCCGATACCTACAAATGTATCTCCGGTGGCATGATCTCCTGTGTTTTTGAAGTAATATCCTATACATACCAAAACTACAATAACGATAAAAAGGATCCTGATGATATGTTTCATGTTTGTAAATAATTATCGTGTAAAAGTAATCAACTTTCTGCGATATGAAGTAAGAAGTTTTGATTTTGAAATGAAGCCAAAATATTTTCCATTCTTAATTACCGGAAGGTTCCAAACACCTGTATCCTGAAATTTTTTCATGACCGTTTTTGCATTATCCTTCTCATAGACAATTACAGTAGAAGATTTGGTCATAAGTGTGTCGACTCTTATTTTATGATAAAGCGTAATGTCGAACATAATATCTCTGATATCATCCAGGGCAACCATGCCGATCAAATGATCATCTTCGTCTGTAACCGGAAACAGATTTCTGTTGGATTTTGCAACTGCTTCACTAAGTAATTGCTTAAGCGTATAATTTGGTTTAACAGCTACAAAATTGGTCTCGATGCAATCCTCCAGATTCATTAAGGTAAGTACGGTTTGATCTTTGTCGTGAGTAAGCAGATGTCCTTGTTCTGCAAGTTCTCGTGTATATATGTTGTGTTCGATCCTGTTTTTAGAAATAATAAAGGATATCGAGGTGGTGATCATGAGGGGAACAAACAACTCATAACTACTGGTGATCTCGGCAATCAGGAATATAGAAGTAAGTGGTGCATGTAGTACTCCGGCAATAAGCCCGGCCATTCCTAATAAGGTAAAATTAGCTTCAGAAACGTGAAGACCTATACCCAGATTATTGATCACTTTGGATACTACATTGCCCAAAGCACTGCCCATAACCATAGTGGGGATAAATATTCCGCCAGAACCCCCGGCGGCAAATGTAGCAGTCATGGCTACTGCTTTAAAAATAGTGATACCGGTTAATAATGCAATCACGATCCAGATATTTCCGGTCATCTCGTCAAAAGGTGTTTTTCCTATGGCAGTGAGATGGTCTCCGTGCAGTAAGTCATTAATAAAACCAAGACCTTCACCATATAGCGGAGGAATAAAATACAACATAATACCGATAGCGAGGCCTCCTATGAGTAGTTTATATATTTTTTTAGGGAAACGATCAAAGAAATGCAGGATCCCAAAATACATTTTGGTAAAATAGATAGAGGCAATGGCGGTACCCACACCCAATATGATATAAAAAGGCGTATCATAAATATCAAATTTTTCTAAGACATCAAACCTGAACAATACTTCGTCTCCCAAAAAGAAGTATGAGGTGATTATCGAAGATACCGAAGCAAAAAGTAAAGGCAATAGCGAGGTAAGTGTGAGATCTAAACTAAATACTTCTACGGCAAAAACCAATCCGGCCAACGGAGATTTAAATACGGCAGATATAGCACCGGCTGCTGCACAACCGATTAATAAGAATCGGGTCTTGGTGTTGAGCTTAAACAGTGTACTTATATCAGAACTTAAGGTAGAACCCGATCCTATTGCGGGCCCTAATAACCCTACAGAACCACCAAAGCCTACTGTTATGGGTGCCAGGATGAGTGGTAAGTAACCGTTAATTCGTTTGATAACCCCATTCTGTTTGGAAAGCGAGTATAAGATTAAAGGTATGGCAGACCTCACTTCTTTTTTGATAATGTATTTTGTAAATACATACACGATAAGCAGACCGATTACCGGAATTATAAAATAAAAAGAAGTTTGCCAGGAGATGATATCACTTTCAAGAACAACCTGGATCAGGTGCGTGATATTTTTTAGTAAAAGCGACACCAAACCTGCTGTAAATCCAACAAGAATACTAAGTATTAACACAAAGTTCTTGTCAGAGATATGGCGGTAGCGCCATTTTAGAATTTTTAATAATACAGACTTTTTTGAGGGGCTCGCCATCTATGATCACATCTTATAGGATTAAAGGTACTAAAAATCCCGCTAGTGGCGGGATTGATATAGCTACAAATCAAGTTTGATATGTAATTCTTTAAGTTGCCCGGCATCTATATTTGCCGGGGCATCGATCATTACATCCCGGCCACTGTTATTTTTTGGAAAGGCAATAAAATCCCGGATCGTTTCCTGTCCGCCAAGAATAGCGACCAATCTATCAAATCCAAATGCAATTCCACCATGAGGCGGGGCGCCATATTGAAAAGCATCCATCAAAAAACCAAATTGAGCTTTGGCCTCTTCGGGAGTGAATCCCAGATGATCAAACATCAGCGCTTGCGTTGCTTTATCATGAATACGAATAGAACCACCGCCAATTTCATTTCCGTTTAAAACCAGGTCATAGGCATTGGCACGCACATCTCCGGGTTGAGTATCTAATAAAGGAATATCTTCTGGCTTGGGAGACGTAAAAGGGTGGTGCATGGCATGGTAGCGGGCTGTTTCTTCGTCCCATTCCAGTAAAGGGAAATCTACCACCCATAGTGCGGCAAATTCTTCGGGGTTTCTTAACCCGAGGCGTTCGGCCAATTCCATACGCAAGGCGCTTAATTGTGGCCTTACTTTATGAATGTCTCCCGAAAGCACACAGATCAGGTCTCCTGGCTTTGCATCGGTAATTTGGGCCCATTGTGCCAGATCCTTCTGGTCATAGAACTTATCGACCGAAGATTTATACGTTCCATCTTCATTACATTTTACATACACCATTCCTAGTGCCCCTACCTGTGGGCGTTTTACCCAATCGATAAGCTTATCTATTTCTTTTCGGGTATAGGCTGCACCACCAGGAACAGCGATACCTACCACTAATTCAGCACTGTTAAAAACGTTGAAATCTTTATGCCGGGCAACTTCGTTGAGTTCCCCAAATTTCATCCCGAAACGAATATCGGGTTTATCATTACCATAGGTGCGCATGGCCTCATCATAAGTCATTCTTGGGAAATCGCCAATTGCTACGCCTTTAATTTCTTTAAGCAAATGGCGGGTAAGACCTTCAAATATAGTTAAGATGTCTTCCTGTTCTACAAAAGCCATTTCGCAATCTATTTGCGTAAATTCGGGTTGTCTGTCGGCCCTTAGGTCTTCATCTCTAAAACACTTTACAATCTGGAAATACTTATCCATACCACCCACCATGAGTAACTGTTTAAAGGTTTGCGGTGATTGCGGCAATGCATAAAATTGTCCTTCATTCATTCGGGAAGGGACTACAAAATCACGAGCTCCTTCGGGTGTTGATTTGATTAAGTACGGTGTTTCGACTTCAATAAATCCTTCCTGAGACAGATAATTACGTACTTTCATAGCCACCTGATGGCGAAAAATCAAACTGTTCTTTACCGGATTACGCCGAATATCCAGGTACCGGTATTTCATACGTATATCTTCACCACCATCGGTTTCATCTTCAATAGTAAAAGGAGGCACCAGGGCTTCATTCAATATGGTTACTTCATTCACCAGGATTTCAATGTCGCCGGTAGGCATGTTTTTGTTTTTAGATTCGCGCTCGATCACTGTACCTTTTACCTGGATCACGAATTCTCTTCCCAGGGTTTTAGCCTTTTCTACAACCGATGCAGCTGTGCGCTCTTCGTCAAATATCAATTGGGTGATCCCATACCGATCCCTCAGGTCCACCCAGATCATAAACCCTTTATCTCTGGTTTTTTGAACCCATCCCGCCAGGGTAACTTCTGTATTAATGTCTGAGGCGCGCAATTTGCCACAAGAATGACTTCTGTACATTTCTCTATATTTTGTTAAAATCAGTAATTCTATACCACCACATAAACAGTTTCGGGTGAGGTATAAGGCTGCAAAAATAAGAAGATTTGTGGATTAGTCGATAGTCGATAGTTGATAGTTTTTAGAAACCTATCACTACCTATGCTTTGATTAAGAAGATATCATAAAATAATTGAAGTTTGGGATGCATTTTTTAGGTTTTATTGCATATTAAACAGTATAACAAGTGTTTTTCTGCGAACAATTGTTAGTTTTAACATTGTGTTATGAGAATCTTTTAATAGATTTAACCAAACATTTAAACAAATCATTATGAAAAAACAAACTCATTTTAGCAAAATGAAGATTTTGCTATTATTAATTTTTGTTCCAGCAGTATTGCTGGCTCAGGAGACCATTACGGGAAAAGTGGTCGTCGGGGATACCGGAGAAGGGGCTCCTTTTATGAATATAGTAGAGGAAGGAACAAGCAATGGAACCTCTAGTGACATTGATGGTAATTTTAGTATTACAGTAAGCAAACTACCCGTAAATCTTATTGTATCTGCATTGGGATTTGCAGACAAAACGGTGTCTGTGGCCACTGCCGGAGCTATTACAATCCAGGTAAGTGAATCTTCAGAAGCACTTGAGGAAGTAGTTGTTACAGGTCTGGCGACTTCTGTAAAGCGAAGTAATGCTGCCAATGCCGTTGCCTCGATTTCTTCAGAAGATCTCACGGGCTTAACACCACCGCAAACACTGGATGGAGCTTTGGCGGGAAAATTTACAGGGGCTTTGATCACAAAGAATTCCGGAGCTCCGGGGGGAGGAATATCTGTTAAGTTAAGAGGGGTAACTTCGGTTAACGGAAATTCTCAACCTCTTTATATTGTTGATGGAGTGTATGTAAATAATAACAGTATCTCGGGAGAAGGTTTAAACTCTGTATCTGGGGCTGCAACCGGAGGAAATGCTTCCAATCAGGATAATCCTTCAAATAGGATTGCCGACATAAATCCAGATGATATTGAAAGTGTTGAAGTGCTAAAAGGAGCATCTGCAGCAGCAATTTATGGTGCCAGGGCAGCAGCAGGGGTAATCATTATAACTACCAAGAGAGGAAAAAAAGGTAAAACCAAGGTTTCTTTTTCTCAGGATATTGGTATTAATACTATTATTAATTTTAGGGGGCAAAGAAATTATACCGAACAAAGAGTATTTGATTTCTTTTTTACCCCCGATCCAAGTGATCCGGTAGCCGAACAAAAGTCCAGAGATGCCGCCAATGCACAGGTAGCACTTTTTACTACTGCCAGAGATTCAGGAAGGCTTATTGATTATGAAGAGGAAATTTTTGGAGAAGAAGGATTTATCTCAAATACAAGTGTCAATGTTTCAGGAGGATCAGAGAACACACAATATTATGCAGCTTTTTCTAATAACGAAGAAGATGGAATAGTAAAAAATACAGGCTATGACAGAAAATCAATACGGCTCAATATAAATCATAGTTTTCTGGATGATAAAGCAAAACTTTCACTGTCTAGTAACTATATAGATTCTAAGTCTGACAGAGGTTTTTTTAACAATGATAATACGGGTACAACAATTGGAGTTGCTTTAACTTCTACATTGCCGTGGGCCGATTTATTTCCTGATAATCTGGGAGTATATCCTGATAATCCATATGGAGCTTCTAATCCGCTTCAGACAAGAGACCAGGTGACCAATAGAGAAGATGTTAATAGATTTATAGTCGGGGGTACTCTGGATGTAAAACTGTATGAAGCTGAAAAGTCAAATTTAAAATTGGCTTTGGCCGCCGGAGTAGATTATTACCAATTGGTTACGACGGCTATTTTTCCAAAAATATTACAATTTCAAAAACCGTCAAACGGGGGATTAAATGGAGTGTCGGCTCTTGGTACTACAGAGAACAAAGATGCTAACTATTCAGCGTTTTTAGTGCATAATTATACGACGGATAATGAGCTTAATTTTAGGACCCAGGCAGGACTTACCAAGCAAACCTTTTCCAGAAATACCGTAGGTAATACAGCAACAAACCTTATTGCATTCGAAACAAATCTTGATCAGGGAGCAAATATTAGTGTATCTCAATTTAAACAAGAACAAGAGGATTTTGGCTTTTTTGTACAAGAAGAACTAAATTATCAGGATAAAATTATTGCTACTGTAGGGGTAAGAGGGGATAAGTCTAGTAATAATGGAGATGCCAATGAATTATTCTATTACCCTAAAGCTTCTGCAGCGGTAAATTTGCATAATTTTGACTTTTGGAAAGTAGGACCGATAAATCAATTTAAGATGAGAGCAGCCTATGGTGAAGCCGGAAATTTTGCTCCAAATGGAGCCTTATTTACCACTTATACCAGCTCACTAATTGATGGTATAGCAGGGATTGTAGTTCCTGTATTTCCACTGGCACTTGGAGATCCTGATATTTCTCCGGAGCGACAAAAAGAATTGGAAGTAGGTATTGATGCGAGCTTTTTAGATAGCAGGGTTAATTTAGAATTTTCTTATTATAATAAAACGGTAGATGATCTGATCCTGCAGGCAAATATAGAGCCTTCTACAGGATTCACTACAGAGTTTTCTAACGCAGGGGATTTGGAAAACAGAGGAATAGAGATCGGATTAAATGCAGACGTATTTCAAAATGATAATTTTGAATGGAATACAGGTGTGTTATTCTTTACCAATACATCTGAAGTTACAAGATTGGACGTTGACCCTTTTAATTTAGGAGGTTTTGGAACCGGTTTGGGGACCTTTAGAATAGAAGAAGGAAAAAGTGTGACCCAAATAGTAGGTAATGATATCAACGGAAACTTAGTGGTTTTGGGAGATGCAGAACCCGATTTTCAGATGACATTTACCAATAATTTGAGATATAAAGATTTTACGTTATCCTTCTTATGGCATTGGAAACAAGGTGGGGACAATGTGAATCTAACAAATTTATTAACTGATTTTGGAGGAACCAGCGCCGACTTTGATGATATTGATGAAGATCCTGCCGGAGTAACGCCAAATGGCGCTTTTAGAGTAGGGGCTTTTCGTGCTGGTAATGCTACCCCATTTGTTGAAGATGCTTCCTACTTAAGGTTAAGAGAGATAGGGTTATATTATACATTACCTACCAAATTCCTTGATCAGGTTTTTAAAGGACATATCTCTAATTTTAAGGTAGGTTTTTCAGGAAATAATCTGGTTAATATATTTGACTATAATAGCTATGACCCTGAAGTTTCTAATTTTGGATCCAATGGTTTGTCAACAGGAGTTGAAGTAACACCATTTCCTTCATCAAAACGTTATTTATTTCATATAGCAGTTGACTTTTAATAAAAAACATAAGACAATGAAAATAATAAAGATATTTATAATAACTATACTGTCTTCGGTGGTTGTATTATCATGCGATATTGAAGATGGACGAGATTTAAATGGCCCGAGTACAGACTCTATATCAAGCGATCTGTCTAGAGGAGAATTACAGGAAGCTGTAGCAGGTATATTGGCCGATATGAGAGGACGTTTAGGAACTCAAGTCGATGCTCAATCTGTAGCAGGTAGAGAATATTGGAGGTTTCAAAGTTCTGATCCGAGATGGACCGCAGATTTGCTTTCAGGAACATTAGATGATAATGCATTTTATACCACCGCTCCATATTCTTCAAGATATGCTACCGTTAAAGATATTAACCTGATGTTAGAAGGGTTAATAAATACGACCGAAACCTTCTCTGATGAAGAAAAAGCCGGAATACGGGGATTTGCTAATACTATAAAAGCTCATGAATTACTTATGGTACTCAACCAGCAGTATCAGAATGGAATACGAGTAGATGTAGCCGATATTGATAATTTAGGGCCTTTCTTAAATTATGATGATTCGCTCACAGCGATTTTTAATTTGTTAACCGATGCAGTTGCAGATTTATCAATCGCAGGAGAAGCGTTTGCATTCAGCCTGCCTTCTGGTTTTGATAATATAGAAGGTGCTTCGGGGATACCAGATGATCCTGAAAACGATGTGGTATCACCTGCTGATTTTATAACGTTTAACAATGCCCTTGCTGCAAGAGTTGAAATATATCGTAAAAAATATGATTCGGCAGAAACGCTGCTTCAAAATTCTTTTATGGATATGAGTGCAGGGGCAGATTTATCAAAAGGGGTTTATCTTACATTTTCTCTTGGGGGAGCAGATATTGCCAACCCGCTGTTTTTTGCTAAAAATTCTAGTGGAGGAAATGCAAGAATAGCACATCCTTCTTTTATTACTGAAGCAGAAGCTGGAGATACCAGGCTGGGCAAAGTAGTTTTTAGAGAAGCCGAAAATTCTTCGGGGGTTATAGCGCCAAATCCATTAACACAGTCTAATTTGACAGGAGCCTATGATGTTTTTATCTATGGCAGTAATGTGGCACCAGTGGGAATTATCAGAAATGAAGAACTAATTCTTTTATATGCAGAGGCCAATCATATATCAAGCCCGACAGATGCAGTAGAAGCAATTGATATAATAAGGCTTGCAGCAGGATTACCGGCATATAGCGGAGGAACTACCCAGACAGAATTGGTTACCGAAATCTTAAAACAGAGAAGATACTCGTTATATGCTGAAGGAGGTCATCGATGGATAGATTTAAGAAGGTTTGGAAGACTGGATGAATTACCATTGGATAGAACAGGTGATGGTACTTTTGAGCAGTTTCCAACACCGGCAAATGAAAACAGGACCAATTAATACAACTGAATCACTTAAAAAACGCCTCCGGTTTTCGGGGGCGTTTTTTGGTAGTGGCAGATTTTGGGATCATTATGCTCCCTGATCAGGATCAAAGTCATCATCCAATTCCTGGCCTTCATCTGTATTACCACCCAGGCGGCGCTCTACTGCAGTATTGTACTGAGTGGTTAGGATATTAAGCTGGCCAATATAGGTTTCAAATAACTCCATATTTCCACTTTTTTTGGCATTGATAAAGATCCAGATAAATAACTCTCTTAGTGCCGCAGTGGTTCTTTTGCGAATTTCAGGTAAATTAGGCACACTCTGTACTTGCTCTTGCTCTTTCAATCGGGCTTTAAATACCTTATCAAATGCTTTATGAGCTGTTTTCATCTCAAGATACCACTTGCGCAAGTGTAACCTATCGATCGCTTCTCCGATGGCCGGGTCGCCTTCATCGACCTCGTCGATGATCTCATCTGTAACACCTCCTTGCTGATGATAGCCCATATCATAAATATCGGTACCGTGCTTGGTAATCATTTGGTAGATAAGTTTGCCTGCGTTGCGATCTTCTTCCTCATAAGCAAAATCGGCTACAAGCTTTGCGCTGCGCTGAAATAGTTTTAGGCCATTATCGCGGTGGCGGTCCAGCATTGCCAGTTCCGGAGTAAGAATACTACCCCGGTTTTTTTTGTAGGCCTTCTTATAGTTTTCATATTCGTTATTCAGATGCTCCGAATGTTTGGTGAGCTCCATCGCTTCCAGGTCATGCTCGTTGCTCAAATCATTTACGGTTCTAACGAATTTAGAAAATTCGCCGTTTTTAAAACTGTCCAATAAAGGTGTAACTAATAATTCTCTTACCATGATTACTGTGATTTTATGGGTTAATTAAAAATATTTATTCGTATTATTTAGAATGATTCTAAGATTCTGGAAAACGTGCCGGAAAACCCGGGACAAAAAAAAGTAAGCTTTTTTTGCTGCCGGAAAATCCGGGAACATATTCTGGACACTTTTTTTGCTGTCGTATTTTCAGTGAGTTCCAAAAATAATGCCAAACTTATCCCGGAAACCTGCTGATACTTTTAAGTGAATTTTATGTGCTGATGTAAAATCTGAGGGGTACCCTTGTTCTAAAAATGGTAATATTCTGATATCTTTTGAAAAAATATGTAAACGGCGATCTGTTTTCGGGTTTCCGTAACAACCGTATTCAACTATTCATTACTTCTGAAATGTACAAAACATCTTAAAACCTAAACCCATGATCTTTATTCCTAATTCCTTTTGGGTGGGTATTGATCTAAAGCAATCTGTACAAACACCAAAATATCCATTAAAGCACACAAATGCACTTTAATTTTTCTGCTTCAGGCTGAAAAACCCTTATTTTTTTGTTAAGGTTTTGACCTCCATACAAAATTCCAGTTACAAAAAATGAAACTGGGATCCATTATTTTTATAAAATGACATGTATATCCGTAATTATACTAATAGTAATTTCATAATATAGAAAATTCAGTTACTCCCTTTAGGGCTGGGGTAAAAAACTGAATTTTTTGGTATTTTCTTTTGACCCCTCCCGATAGCTATCGGGCCTAAAACCCGCCTGAATGACATAGTCGGGCAGCGGTGAAGAAAATATTCATACAGGTATAATTTCGGATCTACATATAAAATGATATGCCCGTTGTGTATTTAGAAGTAAATAGCACAAAATATAGGATTAATCCTCATCTTTTTACTTCTATCCCGTATCGGGAGGGGGAAAAATTGAAGAAATAGTTTCTAAACACACAACGGCTAATCATACATCAATTCTTATAACCATAAATACACAACTCATGAAACCAAACCAAGCTGTTCTTCAGTAATACTAAAGCCAATATGCATAAGCTGCTGCCCTGTAAATATCTGTGACTTTGCAGCAACCCAACTGTTTTGGGCAGGATGCCCAAAACACCAGGCTTCTTTATCAAAACGACCTATAAGGGAGCTTTCCCTTAACAGCCCTGCGGTATGCATCAAAAATAGCATACCAGGCTCGATACCAGATTCTATATATAAACACTAACTATTTAAAATTTTACACACATGAAAAAATTACACGTATGGAGTTTACTCCTTATCACCTTTTGTTTTGTGCATACCGGATATGCGCAGGAAGAACTGACCAGAGAAATCTGCGATGAGAAAGCAGAAGAATTATTGAGATATAGAGACTATTTCAAGTATTGTCCTCGAGATGTAATTGACGCCATGGTTGCATCTATTGCCCCTTGTGCTGATTTGAATTTATCAGCCACCAGTCCTATGTCGGCTTATGTCAGAGGATTATTACACTATCAAAATAGAGATTTTGCTTACTATTACGGATTGAATAGAGAAATGTCAGAGCTGTATCTTTTTAGAGCGTCTTATAATAACTATCCGCCAGGAATGTTTACCGATGGAATTTATGAATTGTCGAATGCATATATCACTAAAGGTACTGCCCGATACGATCAAATATTTGAGGATTTTGAAGAATTATTGACTCTTGGTTATGAAACCGATGCGGTAAATTATGTACTGGGATATCTTCATCTCAAAAACCTATTAACCAGAAATAACTTTACTAGTGAAGCATCGATAAACAAAGCAAAAATGCACTTTGAAAACAGCAATTACCCTATGGCCAAACACTGGCTGGCCATCATGCATTATTTTGGCTATGGAGTACCCGAAGATAAGGCTAAGGGGCTACAAATGTTATCAGATAATGATATCTTAAATAGCCAAACACTATTTCAGTATCTACAAAATAACAATAATGATTGGATCCCAATTTCAGCAGAAGAGCGGTTAGCGAGTATTGAAAATTTTGGTGCTTTGGACCTTCCGGACTTTGAGACTTTAGATGATCAGGTATATCATGGACACTTTATTGAATATGATTGGGCAGACAAAGGTGTAAGGCACTATATACCCATGACATTATCTATTCAGAATCTGCAAGAAATATCTTCTATTACTTATAGTATGCGTTTTGAAATTACTATGAATGGAGTGACGGTTACAAAAGATGCTTTTCTCAATGTGTATTCTAATCATATTAGTATAAGTATTTCACAGCCTGGAAAATTATATTTTCCTCCTTTAGAAAACTTATTGCAGGATCATCCAGACATAACTACACTCACCTATTCCACTCAAGGTATTGCACTTCGTGAGGCGGTAGTGGATGGAAAATTGGCCCTTATAGGTAGATTAGGAGCCGATATTGTAGATTTTAATGAAGAAGCACATATGCCCATAGGTATGGTTCTATATCCAGAGAATACCTCGGGATCACTCTTGCAAAATGATATCAATAGTTCAGCTACTATGGTATTAGACAAAAATTTTGCGGTCATCTCACCTAACCCTATCGGAGATCAATTTACCATTACCTATACCCTGGACCAGGCAGCCACAGTAGAAGTAGCTATCTATGATTTCTTTGGGCAACAGAAGATAAGCGTGCCCACCCAAAAGAATACAGCTGAGGGCACTCAAACCATTACTGTTGAAAGTGGTACACTCATTAGTGGCACCTATATCGTACAAATGATCATCAATGGACAGCCCTATAGCAAGACCGTTATTAAACTTTAATCCAACCACAAAATATTGATCATATGAAATTTATTTATAACATATTGGTAATAGGTATGGTATACCTATTATCAAACTCGATATATTCACAAATTGCCCCCTATAACGAAGATGGCAGCAAAGGATGTATAGACTGTCCTTCAAAAGATAATGTGGAACGCCCTAACGATTACACCCCTTTGCCTCTTATTCCAACACAATGGCCCACATGGCCACAATTAATTCCTGCTGATAATAGCAGAAGAGAAACCTGGTTACGTTTACAAGAATATGATATGGCCAAAATGATTGCCATACACCCAGAGCTTATTACTTTTGGAGGTGATTGGGACTTTAATGTATTGCAACGAGGGTATTTTATCAGAAAATTTAGGGATCATGTGAAATCAAAATATATGCCGGTTATTGAGAGCGAGTTAGATCGTCGTTCCGGATATAGTCCACAAGCACTGCGTACGTCTACAATTTATTATCCTGTACTTAATTACCTAGAAAACGATCAAATTGAGTCTAATGATTATGGAGACCTAAAATATGAAAATCAATATTTACGAGATTTAAACGGACTTCAAATATTTGTGGCTAGAAATAGGGAAAGAGATATTAGAGATGCACAACGAGTGGCTCGTCAAATACAATATAAACATGATGCCTATTACAAATGGGCTGAAAAAAATATTGATGTTTTGTCTGAATATTTAGCCAATAAAATGATCGCACATTATAACAGCAGAGATTATCAAGATGCTGTTCTTTGGATGAGTACTGTAATCGCAGCATACCTTGGCGATGGCCCGTATTTTAATTTATTGGATAATATTTGGGATGTAACAGATGGCAACTATGCAGGAGAGCTAATAGATCATCTTTTATCCCAAGAAGGTATTAACTATCCTCGTACGAACTGGGCAGATGATCCCATTCCCAGTGATGCCTTATTTAAGTTAGGAAAATTAAATATGGGCAATAAAGCCAGAGATTTTATTCATAAAGACGAGAATGCTGTGGTAGAAAAAGCACTAAAACAATATTTGGAATTCTTTCCTTACAAAGAAGAACAACTACATTTTGCCCAGGACCTGTTTGAATCGTTTGCAGATAGAACACTGTTTCCTCATAATAATTACAATTATACCATTGATCAGGGGGATCCCAGACAAAATATTACTTTCCAAAACTCATCCGATTTATCATTGGCATACAATTTATCAGAAGGTGCTGTTAACTATAATACATATCCAGAATTGTATGGGGCTAGTAATTTACTTCATCAGTTAGGCGAAGTAGAAAATCCGTGGGAGGAAGGAATATCCGGTTTTGTTACTAATATGTTGTTACAAAATGGTATTGACTTAAGCTACTCTTTTTATGATCAGGATCAAGCGATATTTAACTTATTTGAAATTAGAAACAGTCCTTACCAGGGTGGGGATGTTATTACCTATCAGATGCCTGTTTATTTTCGAAATGACATAGGAGAAAGGTTTTGGGAAAACGGACTTAGGTTTCCCCATTGGATTGATATTCCTTATGCCGTAGAGGGTGCCATTGCTATAGGAAATGGCCAGCCTTTCGACCTTGAATACAGAACGCTATTGTATCATATGTTAATCGAAATAGGATATCCTCCTACACCTCCTGTGGAAGCCTGGATGGCAGATAATGAGACTATTGGAAGACAGGTGCATGCGTTTGTAGAAAATAATAGAGTAAATAATGCTATTCCAGAAGACGTATCGAATTTAGCACGTGCTTTGATTAATTTTGGCGATGATAATGGTTCCTCACTGGCAAATCAATTTATATTTGATATTCTAAACGCTTTAAATAATAACACAACATTTGATTTTTCTAAATACCTTAATTTAAATACAGTTGCCACGGCAATTGGTCCTACAGTATATGGTTGTGATTTTCCTCCTTGTGATCCTGGTGTCGGACCATCAATTGATCAGTTATGGGCATTGGGCCCAGGACTATTTCAAGAAGCAGCAGATGGTTTGGGGAGTCTATTACTAACAGTTTTTGAATATCAAAATCCTGACATTATAGAAGGTGCTCTTATTCGCAGTTTAATGGAAATGGAAGGTTTCGTGATTGACTCAGACATTTCTTTAAGAGAATTAGGAGAGTTATTTAGTGTTAGAAGGGATGGTTTGGGTTATGTTTTTTTACACGATACCACTATTGCTCAAGATTTACTCCATACAGGACTTAATTTAGTTGACATTGTAGCGATTCTTGCCCCAAGTCGAGGAGGTGGTGCATTTCTTGCCGCTAGAGGAGGAGGATTTGTTTCTAAAGCAGTTATGAGGCAATATCTGGCTACTTTAGCAAAAGGGTCTTGGAAAGTTTTTAATGAATCAATGAGCGATGCTGCCAAATCCTATCAAGAATTTATTAGTGGTAGAAAATGGAATGAAAGTTTTGAACTAAATAATGTTAAATTTGATGCATTAAGAGAAGGCGTTTTGGGTGATGCTAAATCCGGAATGGATAATTTTGTTGACTCCACCACAGGAGCTTTTAAACCATTTTTTGCTAATAGTGCTACAGGTGGACAAGCACTAATTGATCAAGCTAGAAGACAAACAACGGCTGCCGAAGGAAACCCAATCCAATGGTATTTTGAACATGATTCCGTTCGAAAAGCTGTAGAGATATTGTTTGAAGGACTTGATGATATAGATATTATATTAATATATAAACCAAGACCATAAAAAACTATGAGTGATACTTTTATTTCATTAGTTCCTGAAAAAATTGGGAATAGAAAGGAAGAGATACATAAAAAATTTATTTCTTTTTTACTTGATAGAAATATTATTAACAACGACCTAAAACCTGGAGATAATGTCGATTCTATTTTGGTAGAAAATAATGGTAATTTTAAAAGATTAACACATAATCAATTAGAAGTTACTAATTCTAGGCAGGTTTTTGATTCGGGAGCTAATGAAATAAAACAAATTGTCTGTCCAAACTGTAACCAGAATATTTTAGATCAAATAAATTGGATGGAAGCAATTGATTATTGGTATTCCGATTCGCAAAAAAAAAAGGTTGATTGCCCAAATTGTTCCTATGTCAATTCTATAGAAAATTATATTTTTAATCCTACTTGGGGTTTTGGAGAATTGGGCTTTATATTTTGGAATTGGCCAGAATTTGAAGATAATTTTATTAAAGAAATATCTGAGCTTACAAGTTCTAAGTTCAAAATCATACATGGAAAAATATAAAAGTATGTTTTTAAAAACTCCCTTCAATAAATCAATTTCAGTTGGATTCTTGTCAATAATTCTAACAGTAATTACCTTTTTAATTCATATTTTATTTAAGTATTACATACATAAAAGTATTATAACAGACCTTGTATCGATAGGGCTAGCGCCAGAACAATGTCATTAAGTTAAGAAACCTTTTTAAGTTCCCTCTCCTTTAGGGAGAGGGTTAGGTTGAGGGACGGCTGCAAAAAAACTCTTAACTTAATGACATTGGACGCTTGCCTCGGGTGTCGCATACAGATTGGCGGTATTTATAAAGAACCAAGTCCCTCACCCGGCCCTTGTCCCAGGATCATGAACCTAGTCTAACATAAAGTGTTAGATGATAGACTTTGAGAACCAAAGCCAAGACAAAAAAGTCTTGTTTCTTGACTCTTGCAGCCTGCCTGGCGTCAGCTACTGTGTACCCACAAATATGTTTTAATTATAATGCAAGAACCAAAAGCTCCTCCCTTGGATTTGAAGGGATGGAGTCGGAGGGTTTGAAAAAAAGTTTAAACTATCTTGTCTGGCAAAAACAAATAGCTAGACTTCAAAATTTCGTGGATCAAACCCCTCTTTCTTCGCCTGAGGCGGATTCATTCTCCCCCTTTAACTAAAGGGGAGAACTATTATTACTCTTTTTAGAATTGCTTACCAATAAAAGATGTGGGTACACGGTAGCTGGCGTCAGACAGACGCAGCGGTCTTATGTCTGATACCTCGATGGCTCTGCCGGGATAGTTCATTTTTCTTTAGTGATCACCTTACCACTACTTTCCTAATGGCACTGCCATATTCAGTTTCAAGAACCACGGCATAGATCCCTGAAGCTGCGTTGAAGCCAAAAGGGATATCATATTCATTTTGGCCGGATTCTTTTACCTGGGTAAGCAGGGTATTATTGACCAGGTTAAACACTTTAATACTGATTTCTTTGGGTGTTGCAAGCACTACTTTGGCCGAAAACTGCCCGTCTGATGGGTTGGGGTATACGGTAAACTCCTGTATATTGGCCAGTTGCATTTCGGGGTTTTGTGCATCCTGCCCTTCGAGTGTTTCTTTTTGTAGTACCAATACCTTTTGTGTATAGGTATCTTTA
>CANMDW010000015.1 GCA_947496705.1 uncultured Aquimarina sp.
CTGAATGACATAGTCGGGCAGGGGTGAAGAAAATGCCTGAAGCTTTTTACTGGCATAATTGCGGATATGCGTAAAATTATTGACCAGTATTTACAGAAGTATTAACTTTTTTTTAGGAATTCAGTATAATTAGTATGTAGTGATCAGTACACAAACATCATAAGTTTCAACTCTTATTTCTTTATTTAAATCAATGTAAATTAAAGGTTTACGTTTGAAAGTCTACTTAATATTAACCTCTTATCTACTTTTTATAAAAGGGATGTCTACACTAAATACGGGTTACTTTACCTTCTTTTCTTAAGAGTTCTTATAATTTTCCACTTTCAAATTTAACTCTTAAAACACCTCTTAGAATAGTATGAATAATATCACTACCATTTCAAATATTTTGTATGAAAACTACTTTTTAGATTTAGCAGTGATTTTTACTATCATCATCATCATAACAAATACATATCTGATATTTTACATTCTAAAAAAGCAATTTTTTATTGATGATGTTGAATTCACAGGAAGAAATCATTTCTATTGGTTTTACAAGGTTTTTAAACTTTTTATAGGGCTAAACATCTTATATCTTCTAATAGTCATATTTCTATTTACAACCAAAAGTTCATTACAAACATATTTCTATTATTTATTATATGCTGGAATTATTTTGACAATCTCATGCCTTATAAAGTATACAAATGTTTGTGCACTATTGAGGTTTATGAATTTAAAAAACGGTAATCAAGATAATACCTCAAGTTTATTAGCACAAGGAAATGATTTGGTGAACGAATCAATATTTAAACCAAAAAAAAAGACATTGTTTGATTTAGAGAATGTTCATTATCAAAATTTTATGGTTTTGTTGGAAAAAGATAAGATATATCTTGACCCCCTTTTAAGCTTAGAATCGGTAGCTAATAATCTAGAGATAAGTCCCGGATACTTATCCTGTCTACTGAACGATGTTTCACAAAAAAACTTTTCTGAAATTATAGGACAATTCAGAACCGAAGAAGTTAAAAGAATGCTTGATAATCCTGAATTTGACAGCTATTCTATTCTCACAATAGGTTATGAGGCAGGGTTTAATTCTAAATCTAGTATTTATAAAACATTTAAAAAAAATACAGGTATGACACCTTCTGAGTATCGTGAAAAGAGTTAGGAGTGTCATATTATGCTATAACGGTGTCAATTTTTAGAGATCTGACTTTTTGAGACTTCTATAGAAGAATGACACAGTAGTTTTACACAAAATCTAAAATCAAACAGACAATAGAAATATACAATATTTAAGTACTAAATCTTAATTAATAGAAAATGAAAACCGAATTAGAAACACGTCTCGAAGAATTAAAACAAGAATATGAAAAAGGGCAACAGAGATTAATGAATTTAGATCAGGAAAGAAATAACTTAAATAATATTGTGCTACGAATAAGCGGAGCTATTCATGTATTAGAAGAGTTGTTAAAAGAACAGCAAAATGAAAATTCTATACCAAAAAGTAAGCATACCAAACATGCTGAAACCGAAAAAGTAAAGTAAGTAGTCTGGAATTTTAAAATCAATTAATTATGAAACTTATTTATAGATAATATATCATCTAATAGTATTCATAAATCAAAAAAAGTATAAGCACATGGCCGATCCTATTCTTAATACCCCTATTTCTAATATCCCCATTTTATTATTTCCTCTAAAACTAGAGACTCGATTCGTTAAAATTAATAATGGTAATACTGATAGTTATCAGTTATGGATTAGAGCTTTTCCTGATCAAGTCTTTTTACAAAGTCATAATGCTATTTTAAGCGAAGAAGAAAAAACAGATGCAATAGCATTTAAAACATTGCTCTCTGATGAACAGAAACGATCAGTTTGGGAAGAACTAGTTGCTAAATATGGTGTATATCGTGCATCCTGGATTGTTCAGATCAGCGAACAGGAATTAGAACTTCAGGATACTCCTGAAGAGGAAAACGAAACCTCTTTTAATTTTAAATGGCTTCCTCATAGTCTGGTGTTTTATCTATATAAAGAAGGGGATAAAGCAGGTTCTCCATCTTATTCAGATAGCGGTTCTTTTATTGATAAGGAGGGATTAATAGCATTAGGTGAAGGAGAAAATGGAGATTATGGAGACAAATGGTTGCAAGATTTTGACATAGCTATCGATGCTGGAATGGGAATAAAAATAGATCTTGCAGATGATGATGATATGAAATTCGAAAGAATTATTGTAAGCGGTTTTCGTGTTGATACTGACCACTTAAATTCTGCAAAAGGTCTTGTGGATTTATTCGATAATCATAAGTATACAGAGGGTTTTTCTTTTCTTGAATATGGAACACCAACCAATAATTCTGAAAATGTTAAAAGCGGACATTCAATTCGTGAAGAATTTGAAGTGAGAAATAGTTATGAGTATGCTGTAGAAGGGCTAGAACTAGATACCCCTAATAATCCTTCGGTATCAGATGTTCAATCTCAAACCGCAGGGAAATACCTAGCGAGAATTCTTGGGTTTGATACAGATAAATTAAAGCACACGAAAAATGCAGATTTAGTACCCGAGACTTTAAATGAGTTATATCAAAAAGCAACCTGGTTTGCTTTAGGTGCACAACCCTTATTCATGCTGTTTGGTGATCAGATCAGTAATGAAACCCATGATTCTTTATGGCAACATTATTCAAAATATGTGAAATCAAAAGGATTGTACCAAACGCTTAAAATAGGTGATCAACCATACGGAATATTGCCAGTAATGAATATAAGTAGTGTACTTAACTCGCAAATTGATTCTCTCTTTGATAAAATGATTAAGATTTTTGCTTTACTTCTAGAGCATTGGATAGATATGGTTGATAAAAAAGAAACTGAAATTTCTGACCCAACAGAAGAAGGGGATACCAACGAAAATTATATAATCCCTAGGCTAATAGGAGAAGAAGATACCAAAGAAGAGGTCTTAAGGATTCTAAGCATGCAAGAATATTCAACCACGTATCAAATTCGATCACTTGAGTATAATGCTTTTAAAGGTAAAGCTTATGATCTTTTGAGACAACGACCACAGAATCAATCAATATTAGAATTTCTTAATGAATTAGGTGAAGATTATACATTAGTGAAAGAAAATATAGAATCCTTTGCTAATTTGTTAGAGATTGATCATCAAGAATTATCCAATGAATTAGATCAGTTATTAAGAGCTCCTATAGTTAGTTTTACAGAAGGAGATTCTGATTTAATAACATTTAAGGAAGGAAGAGCGGTAACAGTAAATATTGAAGGTACTGTTATTGATCGGGAAAATGTAAACTCATTTTCTTTTACACAGCAAGATCTCACGAAATTCCAGGAATTTATTGATCAACTTCAAGTAAATAATGATGATCAATTGGTTCAGTATACAGGAGAATTAAGCCTCTTCACAGATTTATTCATCAAGAGTTACAACAATGCAGTTCAGTTGTATCATCGTGAAATTAGTTTTGATCTTCCTTTTGCAGAAACCAATCTAGATTCATTATATACCCTGGACACAATTCAAAAAGAAGAAGAAACTATAGTAACAAAAGGAGAACCTGTGTTGAGAATTCGGGATAGAGAATTGAAAATGATAGAGATTAAAGCCCCGTTTGATGGAAAGATTGATAAGCACTTTTTAGAAAGTAATCAGGAGATAGGACCTGGTACAGCTCTTTTTTCATTGATCAATGAAGAAAAATATGCCGAAACAAAAGAATCTTTTATGGCATTGGGCCAACAGATAATTAACACCTGTAATGAGATTCCGGAGGGAGAAGAAAGAGAAAAAGCACAGGCAGCAGCCATAGGGCAAGCAATTGATCTCAACAGTTATCGTCTAGACGCTTGGATCACATCATTGGCAGGAAGAAGATTAGAAGAAATGAGAGATAAACCAAATTATGAAAAAGGAATTTATTTTGGAGCTTACGGGTTTTTAGAAAACCTTAAAGCAGGTGACACAATTGCCGATATAGGATTGATGACAGATCTGGATAGCAAAAAAGGAGGTATTATCCATACTCCTGGTACAGCGCAAAATATTGCATCTTCTGTTTTTAAAAACTCGTACCTTTCTCATAAGCATGAATTAAGCAGCAATCCGTTTGCTACTAACCTTACTTCTGATCGCCTACAAAAAGGAGAGTTATTATTAGATGGTATTAGACAAGATCAGCAACTAGAGGCATTGTTAGGTTATCAATTAGAACGTCACCTTCATGAAAATGACTTACATAATGAAATTTATCAATTACGAGAAGCTTTCCCATTATATGAAAATACGATAGGCGATACTACAGGATTTGTTAATTTGAGTGTTATTGATGGCTTAAAAGCTATTAAGAATAAAGCTAATCTAGAGGATGAGCGCTATGATAATATTACAAACAAGGATCAAGTAAAAAAGTATATAGAAAGACTTGAAGATACTATGGATGCTAGTCTGGATTTGCTTTTTTATGAGGCCGGTTATCAGGTTACTCAGGGTAATTTAAGCCAAGCTGCTGCAGCTATGGATGCAACCAAAGGAGAAATTGAACCACCTGCAATAGAGTCTATTAAAACGAGAATACCAGGAACTGGAATTAATCATAAACTAGTTATGATTTTTCCAGAGATAACAGAGGAATATACCATAGAACATCCTAGAGCTTTAGTTGAACCGTCTGTAGAAAAATGGTTAGAAGAAAATATTGGGCCTATGGATGCTATAAAGTGCCAAGTAGAGGTACAGAACCCAAGTGATGATAGTGTGATAGAAACCCTAGAGGTGGCCTTAACAGATTTAGATATAGGCTATCAGGATTTTCTTTATGTAAGCGAGGAACCTATTTCAGACGGTGCAAGTGAACTCGAACTTAGAATACAAGCGTATGTAAAGGAACAAAGAAACGATCCATCTGAAGACGTAAAGTATACCATCATCAACGAAGTTTCTAATAATGATAAAACATTTACAGAAGCAATAGAGGTTGTACGTTATGCCAAGGATTTATTACATAAAGGACGTTATCTGAAATCAGATGATCTCAGTATGGAAGATGAGGTTATTCGGTATAACAGAGAAGCATTAAATCAGATAAAAGAACAACGATTATCAACTGTTTTAGAACGCTTACTGCAGATTTTGCAATCAGATCTAACGCAAAAAGAGATATTGATATTCCTGTCAAAGTTAGATTTTGAAAGTGCTAAAACGCTCCTTTTCGAAATAAGTGATATTGAAGTTGATATCTTGAGAAAAAGCATCGAACAGAAAATAAGTCTGATAGAAACATTATTAGTGAGATATGATGAAGAGCAAGGGTTCTATTCAGCGTTCGAGTATCTGAAACAAGCTGCAAAATATCTATTTGGAGAATCATTTGTCCTCTTACCACCAGCATCGGGGTCTGATGATTTTGTACAAGTAATGGACAGTGAGCAGCAACAATTGATTATCGGTAACGAAACCAACAATACTGCTGAACAAATTTGGGGTCAAGAACGTATTAGCAATTGGGTGCAAGGAGTCGCACAGGTGAAAGAGAATACTGAATCATTTGAAGATTGGTTGATGGTTAATAAGCTTTGGAATAAGTTTTCAACATACGAGTACAACATAGTGCAAGGCCCCACATTATTAGAATATCCTTGGATAGGACTATCTAAAAAAGAAATCGATCTTTTAATAGACCAAGAATACACATCTCATCCTATATACACAGATGCTCAATCAGGAGAGGCATATCCACTAACAAACGGTAACTATTATCCAGATAATACAGAGGCTACAGTAGTATATGCTCCAAAAAACAGGGCTTTACAGACGCCTGTATTTGGATTTGTAATAGAAGAGTTTTCAGAGCATATTCCGAATGAGAAAATAAATACGGGGCTAAGTTTTAATTATGATACCCCTAATAGTGAACCCCCTCAGGCTCTTCTTTTAGCTGTTCATCCTAAATCAGGTGATGACAATCCCAATGGATTTTCATGGGAAGAACATGATCTTAGGGATATATTATATGATACGATGGACTTGTATAAAATACGAATGATCGATGTAGAAGCTATTCAAGACTATGGCTATGTGTTACCGATGACCTATTGGTTTAATATTCCTTCAAACAAATAATATAACACAAATGAGTTTATACTATAAAATAAAACACAATCTTTTTCCTATAGAAGATGGGACAATAGGTTTTATACCTCAATTTCGTTTAGAGGGAAGATCAAGAGATGCGAATAATCAGGCAGGTTTAGAAATGAGGGTTGCAGACCCTTTATGGATGCTGGGACGTCAGTGGCAGTTTGGTGAGTTTAATGCAGAAGACAATGGATCACCTATTAGTACTAGAGCTAATTTTAGAAAAGAAAAGACTAATTCTTATACTTTTCCAGGTTTTGAAACTTCAAAAGAACTAAATGGAGTACCGCTAGAGGCCAAGGTAGAAGCCATTCAGGTAGAGCCAAAAGACTTGAAAAATAAAGTTAGGATAGGTCAAAAATTTGAAGATTTGATCAGAAATCTATTTCCTGTAGATCAAGCAGAAGTACTTGTCGAACAATTAAAAACAGCATATCCTTTAGCAGTAGACGGACAATTAGACCAAAAATCACTCAGGTACTTTAACTTAATGTCTGGACATGTAATAGGTGGAGGAGGCTTATGGGATGCAATCGAAAACAATACGCTGCTTACGGGAGATTTTAGTGTTCTGGAACCAATCTTAGAAAGATTTAAAAATTGGTATAGCGATTTATTCGTTTCTTCTGATGAGTTCCTTTCTTGGCAACCTAAAAATCTATCACACAAGTTTAGTGTAAGTAAGCAAGACGAGATTATTCTTAATGCTCCAGATTATCAAAAAGGACATTTGGACTGGTATTCATTTGATGATGCTACAATTAATATTAATCCCTTAGAAGAAACTAATTATACAGAAATGTACATGCCGGTGAGGGTTTCCTTTGCTGCGATGCCAGATAGGCGATTATTCTCTTTTGAGGACAGCATCCTCGATCTTGATGTGATGGACTCTGATACATCTGATTTAGTGAGAACAATGATTTCTGATTTTTCTTTAAGCTCTGATAATGATTGGTTTACTATTCCTTTGGAAATGGAACTAGGAGAGTTATGTTGGGTTAATCATATTGAGGTAAAAGATGTTTTTGGGATAACTACCAGGATTGAGAATAATGAAAGTACAACAGCGCTAAGTAATAATGCTCTTGAAGTTTGGGATGCTTACAAAATACGTCCTTCAGATGCATTAATAAACAGAGAACCTGAACAATCATTATTCAAATTAGAAGAACATTTTTTATATATACCACCTGTTACTACTTTCAAACAAGAATCTCAACCTCTTGAAGAAATTCTATTCTTAAGAGATGAGTATGCTAATATGGTTTGGGCAGTAGAAAAAATACTACGTAACCCGTTAGGTAAATCTATAAATGGGTATGATCTACACTTAGAGCTAAACGGACCATTTTTTAACTCAGATGATAACGAAGATGAAGAAACAGACCAAGGATTACCAAAATTCAAACTAGGTACTCCCGTACCTACTAACTGGATTCCATATCTACCATTCCATATAAATGCAAATACTGCTAATATCGAATTGAGAAGAGCTGTTATGATAAGAAATGAAGATGATTTGGATGTAGTAGACGTAGAACCACTCTCATATCTTGTTAAAGAAGATGTATTAACTGTTCGGGAAGAAGCAATACCAAGGGCAGGGGTTAGAATACAGCTAACAAAACAAAGAGCTAGAGGAACAGATGGAAAAACCTATGTCTGGCTGGGTAGAAAAGTATTGGCAGATAGAGGAGAGGGTAGCAGCGGATTACGATTTGACCAATTATTGTTCAAATAAAAAAGGACGCTACAAAAATATAAACCATAACAAGTTATAAAATGGCAAAAAAAACAAATTATTTCTTATCACATGTAAGGCAAGGTATAACCACCTTGGCAGATCACGCTGCTGTTTCAGGTAAGAGAATGAGTATTACAACCAGGCTTAATGTTAAGGCAACTAATAAAGAAGATAATGAAACCATAGAAAAACAAGTTTTATTATTTGGCCCTGGAGATGTAACAGGTATTAATAATACTGCAATTGCAAAAGTCTCTCCTCCTAAAAGCACAAGTAATTTTGAACCTTCATTAATTCCATTTATCGAGTTTTCAGAACCTGATTTTTTATGGAGGTATAGTAGCCGTCAAGCAAATGAACCACATGAAGAAAATTGGATTCCCTGGCTAACACTAATCGTCTTAAAAACCGGTGATGATGAGGCCGAATTTTCAGAAGAAAAACGCCCTAATACTGCACTTCCTCCTCAGATAAAAATTAAACCTCATGCAGTGTTGCCTGATTTAAAAGAATCTTGGCGTTGGGCACATGTGAATACTTTTCAATTTGAGGGTAGTTCTCAACAACAAATAAAGGAACAGATCAAAACTTCTCCTAATGATACAATATGTAGGCTATTATGTCCTAGAAAATTAAAACCAGAAACCAAATATCGAGCTTTTCTGATACCTACTTTTAGGATTGGAGCAGATACTGCATTAGGTATTTCTGATGGAACCGAAGATCGTAAAGCACTCTCTTGGGAAACACCTTCTCAGGAAATTAGTGGGATGATATTGCCTTACTTTTATGATTGGCAATTCACTACAAGAGAAGAGGGTAACTTCGAAAATTTGGTTAGTAAATTAAGACAAAGAGATATAGAGAACTTAGGTTTCAGGCCTATTGATTGTAGTACTCCTGGATATGGACTAAATGAAGATAATGAGTTTGAGTTACTCATAGAGTCTGCATTAAAATCAGTAAATACTCAATATGATGATCAGGCAATACCTATCCATAAAAAACAACAGGTAGCCGATTTACTAAACAGTAGAAATCAGCGGGCAATAGGTCAAAACTCTATATTACGGGTAACTCCTCCAGTATATGGAGAATGGTATGCGGGTATAGAGAATCAAACGCTTAACGCAAACTCTGCCAATTGGTTAGAAGAAGTAAACCTTGATTTTCGTTATCGTGCTGCTGCCGGGCTTGGCGTACAGTTTATTCAGAAAAATCAGGAAGGATTAATGAAATCTGCCTGGGAACAGTACAATAAAATAAAAAAAGTAAATAAAGAATTGAATCTAAGCAGGTTTGGTAGAGAAATATCAACGTGTATGGAAAAAAGATTAAAGGGGTTAAATAAAGAAACTTTTTTTAAAATTTCATTGCCACTTCAAAACAAAATATTGATTGATGATGCACAAGGAGACCATCTTGAAACTATAAGTCCTTATCTAAAAAGAAATGAGATTACACATCATGTCACACGTCCTAAAGTAAAAAAGTATATGAATAGGAGAAAAGGCATGAAGGCAGGATCAGAACTTGTCATAAAGTCAAGCCAGCTTGTGAGTAAAGCTTTCAAAATTAAAGGCGTGAAAAAACATGCCCATAAAAACCAGAATCATCGTTATTATAGAACAGCTCCACGATTAGATGCTCAAAATGAATGGATCGATGCAGTTGTTGCTGCTACAAAAATAGCGATAGATCCTAAAAAGACTATAGAGAAAAAAATTGAAAGCAGAACAAACGCGTTTAGAGCTCTTGAAAAACCAGGAACTACACAACTACAATCTCTGGATACTTTAAGACCTATAAAATGGCACCCAGAATTTCATCGTCCTATGTACCGTTTTCTAAGAGATCTGTCTGAGGAATATATTCTGTCAGGACTAGAAAATATCCCGATGAATACTGTTGGGGTTTTAGAAACAAACCAACGATTTATTGAGGCTTTTATGTTAGGACTTAATCACGAAATGGCATCAGAACTTCGATGGAGAGAATTTCCTACTGATATGAGAGGAAGTTATTTCCGAAGCTTTTGGGATACCACAATCTACTCTGTAGATGATGATGAAAAGGAAACATTTAGAGATTCTACGATAGGAATAAAAATGCATGGTCAAATAAAAAAAGAATTCCCCGGTGATGTTTATCATTCATTCTCAGAAATTGAAAATGCCTATGCAGCTGCAAATCCTACAGATGAACAGAAGCGGGTGGCAACACACTATGAAAAAGCGATAGAACAATGGTTACTAACTCGCGAAGAAGATAAGGATATAGATGTATTAACCAATTGGGAAGAAAACAGTTCTCTGGGGGATCATCAAATACAAGGTCAATTGGGCAATGAGGGAGATCAAAACCAAATTGTTATTCTTTTACGAGGAGAATTGCTACAAAAGTTTAGTAATGCAATTATTTACCTGACCAGGAAAAAAGTAGCACTACCTAATGAACCTGATCTAAACAATCCATCCAAACGTATTTTTCCAATATTTGAAGGAGATATTCAACCTGATATAGTGTTTCTTGGTTTTCCCATAGCAACAGCTATGGCCGAGGATTACTTTCTGATTTTTGAAGAAAGAATGACAGATTTGAGGTATGGCCTCGATATAACTTCTGGGGAATCAGAAAGTGATCTAAGCTGGGAGGACTTTACAGAGCTTAATGAAGAGGGGTATTTGGATGGAATTCAACCTGTACATGTGAATGAGAGTGATTGGAACAGTGCTGCTTATGTGGGAAAAGTGATGGTGCAAAAACCAGTAAGGGTTTCGGTAAAGTTATCCACTTTAATACCTAATTAATAATCTATAACAAGTATAAAATATGAATACAGAAATCAGATATTATAAGTGAACCTATTATTCAAAGTACTGCAAAATCAACAACAGTAACCAAAAGACAACAGAGACTTGCAATTTAATTAACTTAAAATAAAACAACAATGGCTTGGAAACCACTAAAAGACCGTTTTGACGCATTACCACTAATCTTAGCCGGACCTATATTAAGAAGAACAGAAGCGACCAGTGTGTCAGTTTGGGTTGCTTTTAAAAGAGCAGTTACAGATATTGAACTTAGAATCCATGATGATACAGGCGAATTAGTACTTGAAAGTGAGAAAACCTCTACCCTAGCGTTAGGGAGCAACTTACACGTTGCCTTAGTAACTGCAGAAAAATTAATTGTTGCTTCGTCTCGTCTTGAACCTGGAGTTATATACACCTATGATTTACTTCTAGGAAGTGAAAATGGCAGTTTAAGCTCACCTGGTATTTTAAGTTCAGAAGGAAGTTCTCAAGGAGGCTTGGATAAAATAACATATGGATCACATAATTTGCCCACTTTTGTATTACCAGCAGATGATATTGATGATTTACGTATTATACATGGTTCGTGTCGTAAACCCCATGGAGGGGAAACTGATGCCCTTAGACATTTGGATGTCTTGATTGAAGAGACTAATAACGATCCGGTAGAACGACCTCAATTACTTTGTCTTACCGGGGATCAGATTTATGCCGATGAGTGCACTGATTTAATGTTATATATGATAAAAGATGCCGCAGATCATTTGGTAGGGATAGAAGAAGAGCTACCTGGAAATATTCCTGTTGAAGATTTATTGCCTGGTAATAGACAGAAGGTCAACGACTCTATTGGATTTACATCTGGTGCGGCAAGAAGTCATTTATTCAAACTCTCAGAGTTTTATATGATGTATATGTTTGTATGGTCTCCAGAGCTTTGGGATGATGAATTCCCTACATTTGAAGAATTATATCAAGGGCAAGACAGGAATTATGATACTGAAGAAATTTATAAAGAATCGGTTGAAGAATACAAAGAAAAATTTGGAGTTACTCCAATAAAACCAATTACATCATATACAACTGGTGATGGAAATTATTATAATACAACTACCCAAAAAACAGCTGCATTTAGAAATACCCTCCCTTTTATTCGAAAAGCATTAGCGAATATTCCGTCGTATATGATTTTTGATGATCATGAGATTACAGATGATTTGTTTATTCATCAAGAATGGACAGAAAATGCATTGGCCTTAGGAACAACTTCAAGAAGAATAATACAAAATGGGTTTGCTTCTTATGCGATATTTCAGGCTTGGGGCAATACTCCTAGTAGATTCAAACTAGGGACAAAAGGAAGAGATGTCTTTGATTTATTAAATATTTTGGTAGAGTCTCCAACCCTTGATGTTTGGAATAGTATTGGTAATATGCTTCTACCTCAGTTAGTTTTAGATGAAGAAAATAATAAAAAACTAGTACATGAGTTTGAGTGGAATTACCATTTAGTATTCAACCAATTTCAACTCATATTTTTAGATACAAGAAACAATAGGGTTTACAGGCGAGGTGGTAAAGGGCCTGGATTGATAAATTTAGAATCATTGCCTCAACAATTGCCGTCGGCTTTTCAAGAGGATAATAGATTAACCATTTTAATATCACCAGTGCCTATTATAGGTCATGACTTGCTAGAGCATTTTATTCAAAAATTGGTAAAAGCAGTTGCTGGTCCTGAGACTGCAGATTTTGAGGCTTGGTCCTTTGACCCGGTTATTCATGAAGCTTTGCTTGAGCAACTAGTAAAATATGAACATGTACTAATGCTTTCTGGGGATGTGCATTTCGGATTTTCAAACACTGCCCAATACTGGAATCATCGAATTGAACCAACCAAAAGAGCAGCTTTTGCACAATTATGTTCAAGTTCATTAAAAAATCTTGACTGGAAATCAAAAGCAATATCAGAAAGATCCTTTTTACTTGCTCCCGAGGAGCAAATGGAATATGTTGGTTGGTTAGATCCTGGTAATCATATATCTACAAAAACATATAATGCAAAATTGGATAAATTAATAGATGAAACTATATCTGTAAGAGAGCCTCCTTATGTCAAAGGATTTAAAAATCGTGTAAGGGAAATAGAACATTTTAATACTACGCCAGCTTGGAGGTACCGAATTAATTTTATTAAAGACAAAAGGGATGATTCCGAAAGAAATACCCCTGATATAGGGTCCTTACCCAATAACCCAAAACAGCGGTATGGAAAGATGAAAAGACATTTTAAAAAATGGAGTGGGCAAAAAGTAGTCGTTGGAAAAGACAATATAGGAGAAATTAATTTTGAGTGGGGAGCTGTTAAAAAAGCGAAACATTTATTATGGTACGAAACTAAGGATGCAGATAATTATATCCTATTGCCATTAACAAAACACGAAGTGAGTTTAAACCCTCCTACTGATGATTCAAATGCTCCAGGAGCATAAAATAATCTCAACAACAATATATTAAAGATAATTATCCTATGAAAAAAAATAGTCTAGAATTAATTTTTAACGCATTAAAACAGTTTTTCCATCCATTGGTTAGAACTAATGGTAATACAGAAGGGTTGATTCGTCTTTTTAAAGAGATGGGATGGGAAATGGATACTGTTTTGGGGGGTCATAAGGATGTTTTTATGGATACAATCCGATCTATTATTGAAAGCAGTTCTGTCCTTGACGAAATTTTAGAAGAGCCTCCTAAAACAATTTCAGAATTAAAAGAAGCACTTCATAATGTTTCAAATATATTTTCAACAATAAAAAACCTTAATGATAGCTTACCAAATGAGTTTCCCGAAATTTTGGAGGAGTTCCCTAAAGATTTGATACACTTTCTTACACATCAATATCTTTCAGGGCATAAAGCTATCTCTTTTCATCTATTGAGGCTTTTATCAATAATCTCTTCTGAAGAAAACGATTTTATATTAAATGAGAACAGGGTTTTACTTCGTGAGACGAATGTATATCCAAAAGTAAAATTGTCTAGAATTGCAGAGGTATTAAAGAATCCTGGAAAAGTCTTTAAAAATACCTACTGGCCAGATGGTTTTTCTGATAATACTATAGTAAATGGTATAGCTAAAAAGTTATTCCCAATGATAAAAGATCTATTGGAAAGCCTGGATTTAGATATTGATGTTTACATAGGTAATGATGATATAGAGTCTGAATTTCCTCCAGAAGATATTGATGCATTAAAGAGGTTGATACTATTGAGTAAAGAAATTGAAGCTATTGAAGAAGAAGGAACGGCTACTATAGATCTAGGAATAGGAATTCTTTCTGAGACAGAAGGAGGTCCTGGGGTATATGTAATCCCAGAAGGGAGTGTTGAAATTGATAGGCACTTGGCGCCTTGGCATTTTCAGTTTCTAAGTACATTGGGCCTTTCGGGTTTTCAAATCACCAAAGATGGTTTAGAAATTTTTGATGGAGGAGGTACTGCTGGTGAAATGAAACTTTTTGCTGCGAGAATAGAAGAAGAGGATCAAGCATTTCTGATAGGTAGTGTTGAAGGTACTCGGGTTGAAGCAAAGAACTTTCATATCAATGCTGGGTTGTTTTATAATGCAGGAGTGAAGGAGGCAAAAATACAAACCCATTTGGATAAATTATCCTTTGTACTCATGCCTGGGGATGGGGATGCTTTTTTGAAGAGCATATTGCCAAAAAATGGAGCCAGTGTCAACTTTGATTTGACTATGAGTTGGTCAAATATAAATGGCTTTTATTTTGAAGGAAGTAGTGGGCTGGATGTAAATATTCCAGTACACAAACAAGTATTAGGAACATTAGATTTTCGTGATATTAAGATAAAAATAGACTCTTCTAACCAGAAGGTCTCATTAATTGCTGCCCCGTCTGCTCAAGTAGCCATTGGACCACTTACTGCTACTATAGAAGAGGTTGGATTGGGGGCAAATATTGCTTTCCCAGAAGATGGTGGTAACCTTGGCCTGTTGGATCTTAAACTAGAGTTTCAGCCCCCAAAAAAGATAGGAGTTAATGTAGATTCAGAGATTGTATCCGGTGGTGGTTTTTTAGCATTAGATGCAGATAATCATCAGTACTCAGGAGTTATAGGTCTCAAAATAGGTTTAGAAAAAATAGAGATCGATCTTTCTGCGATAGGTTTAATCAATACAAAGTTACCGAATAATCAGGCAGGTTTTTCGATGTTGGTGAGTATAAACGCGATCTTCAATCCGGGTATTCAACTTGCTTTTGGTTTTACGCTGAATGGAGTAGGAGGTTTAGTAGGCATCCATCGTACTATGAAGGTAGATGTTCTTAAAGAGAAAGTACGTAATGGGGATATGAAGTCGATTATGTTTCCAGAGGATGTGATTAAAAATTCAGCTAAAATTATTAGTGATTTAAGATCTGTTTTTCCTGCCCAGAAGGATCACTATGTAGTAGCTCCTTTTTTTAAGATAGGCTATGGTACCCCTACAGTATTAGAAGTAGATTTGGGTATCTTAGTAGAGCTTCCATTTAGTGATAGAGTACTATTATTGGGTAGTTTATCTGTATATCTTCCTAATAAGGATGTTGATAAACGATTGGGAGAACTACATGCCGATATTGTAGGTGATTTTAATTTTGGAGGTTCTTATGTACTTGTTGAAGGCAAGTTGAGAGATTCTGAGATAGCAGGTATTTCACTAAGCGGGGGCTTTGCCTTTATGTTAGATTGGGGTGATACTCCCCAGTTTTTGTTATCCCTGGGAGGTTATCATCCGAGGTATAAAAGACCAGAAGGTTTTCCTGATATTTCAAGGTTAACTGCTTTAATCAAGAGAGGTAGCATTTTACGATTAAGTTGTGAGTATTATCAAGCGATCACCTCTAATTCGTATCAAATAGGTCTTGCTGCAGATATTTTGGTAAAAAAGTCAGGCGCCAAAGCGGTTGGATTCCTTGGTTTTAATGCCCTTTTCCAGTTTGATCCGTTTTATTTTGATGCCGATATTAGAATTTCAGCAGAGATTAGTTACAAAGGTCGCTCTTTTATGGGAGTAGATTTGAATTTCTTGCTTAGTGGTCCTCGTCCATGGAAAGCCCAGGGGTATTTTAAGGTAAAAATACTGTGGATATCTTACAAGTTTAAATTTAACGAGTCCTGGGGCGGTAGACAAGAACCTTCACCTCTGCTTATTGAATCAGATGAAGTGTTAGATAGGCTAGCAAACGAGTTACAATTACATAGTAATTGGTCTACCAGGTTACCAGCGCATTTCTCTAGATCAGAATCTTTAAAAAGTTTAGAAGAAGTAGAGAACGAAGTAGGAGTTTTTATGCACCCTTCGGGATATTTAGAGCTTCGACAAAAATTTATTCCCTTGGATAAGGATATTCAAAAATTAGGGAATAGTTATCTAACAACTAAGACTAAGTACCAAATAGTAAGTTATTCTTTTGGTAGTGGAGATGCCATTGATGCAAAAACCAACAGACTTCTTCGTGAATACTTTTCTAGAGGACAGTTTGAGGATCTTAATGATCAACAAAAACTCTCAACTCCTGATTTTGATTTAATGCCTGCAGGTATTGAGTTGTTTCCAGAAGAGGCTTATGATATTTCTAATCAAATAGAAGAGAGTAGTATATCAAAATTTGAAGATATCATCTTAGAAGAGGGGGAAAGCATTAGCCCTCAGGATGAGTTTTTAAATTGGCAGCAAGAAAGTATAATGAATATTGCTTTACGTCATAAAACCCGTGAGCATATCGATTTGTTAGATCCTTTTGGAGTAGTAGAGGAACTTCCTTATTTAGAGGAAAAGACCTTTAAGATACTCTCTAAAGATGGTCTTACCCCACCAGAAACCCTTGATAGCAAATATTTCATGAGTTATTCTGAGGCCAATGATTTTTTAAAAAATAACTGGCCAGAACAAGAACAATACTCCTGGCAGATATTAGAGAAAAACGCATTAGAAAACGAAGAACCTGTGTTCGCGTAATAGTTTAAAAATACAATTAACAAAAAATAAATAGAATAGATATGATTGAATTTGATGATTTTAAAATACCAACAGGTGGAGCATTAGTGTCACAAAACTGGAATGATTTATTAGACGAGAGTAAACGATATTTCGAAGGTAATGTGGGTATAGGCTTAGGACCTAATACTCCAGAGGCCAAACTGCACGTTGAAGGTACAGGAAGGGATAGTATTGACTTTTTAGTAAATGGAAGAATGCATTCAAGTGCCAATGAAGGAGGATTATGGGTAGGAGAAGAAAAAAAACGTTTTGTAGGCGCACGTAGTGGTGCACAGAATGATAATCAAATAGGCTTCTACAACAAACACTGGCGTTTACTTGTGAATGACGAAGGACATGTAGGGATAGGGACCGACGATCCAAAAGCCAAGTTAGATGTCTGGGGTCATATGCATTCTAACGGTTTAATACTGTTTAGGAATAGTTCTGTACCAGCAGGAACCAGACTTACAATACAATCTAATGGACATCGTAAAATGAAAATACAGTCTGCAACAGGTATCCTTCAACTTAACCCTGAAGGTAATAGGGTTGAGATTGGTGATGGAAGGGAGAATGTTTTGGCATTAGATGTAAAAGGTACTGCACATGCTCACGTATTAGAAGTGAGAAGTAAGAGTAGTGATGATAAAATAACAATAAGTCCTAACGGAACTGACCGCATGGGAATACAGTCTTGGGGTAGTAGTACCCTTCAACTTAACCCTACAGGCAATAAAGTTGAGATTGGTGATGGAAGGGAGGGTGTTGAGGCATTAGATGTAAAAGGCGCTATAAAAGTGCATGGCGTAACACCTATTCAGATTCATAGAATCACAGGAGTACAATCGGGTGTAGACAAACTGATTAAACACGGTACAAAATCGTTTAATGATAGTGAGTATAATGCTTGTATTGTTGGATATAATTGTACTAGAAATGTAAATATTAGAAAAATACAAGTAAAACGTAAAAATGGGGCTTATCATATAAGTTCTTTGTTTAATGATGTTGATGCCAGATTAACCGTGGACGTAATGATAATAAGGTATGGCTTAAGTTTTGCAACTGGTAATTAAAATATTTGGGCTTAAAGTTAAAAGTTTTGTAAACAGCCTAAGTTTTTAGTGTTGATATTTAGCTATTAAAAAGAAGTCAGTCGGGGTGTAAGCCCTTATTTAGGCTTATTAAGGCAGATTTATGTATGAGATTCATTTCCTGATACCTCGGCTAATGACTTTTTATACTTCAAAATTTAAGTAGTTAATACTAAAACTGTGTTGTAATTTCTTTTTTACAGGGACAGAAATAAAATGGATTATCCCTTTTTTGGGGAAAACAAAAAAGATGGTATCAGCTCCCCAACAGTATCATCAGCCCCTAGATGGAATATGATCAGGTAACTCCCATAACTACTTGTTTATATAACATGAAGGGGCTGAAAGGGAAAAATTATAGGATAGATGCTACAATTAATGTAAGATGAAAAACTACATATAAAAACGTAAGAAAATGAAAAATAGCGTATTAATAACCTTTTTTTTGTCAATATACATTTTAATGTCCTGTAGCAAGGAAGAAGACCCGACCCCAATAGATCCCGATCCTGACGAAAAAATATATTATCTCCCGCTAGTGGTTCACGTCGTGCATAAAGGAGAAGCCATTGGCGAAGGACCTAATCTTTCTACAGAACGTATCAAGAGACAAATTGAAATACTTAATGAAGATTTTCGCAGAAAAGAAGGAACACGTGGATTTAATGATCATCCCGATGGAGGAGACGCAAGAATAGAATTTGTATTGGCAAAACAAAATCTTGAAGGGCAGCCAACCAGCGGTATTGAGCGAATTGATATTTCAATGATAGATGTGCCTGAATTAGGTTTTAATACAACACATTTTGCACAATATAATTATTGGGATTCAGACCGTTATATAAATATATGGACTGTACCGCTACCCGAACTTGCTTCGTGTATGGTATTGGGACAATCTACAGGACCGGATACAGATTTACCCGGTATTCAGCATTTATCTATTCCCAGACCAGATGAGCCAGAAGGAATGTTAATTAATTGGAGTCATTTCGGGGAGTCTGATCTTAATTGTTATCAGTACGGAAGAACCTTAACTCATGAAATGGGACACTATTTAGGGGTGCTACATACATGGGGTGGTGGAAATTGTGAGTTCAATGATTATTGCGAAGATACCCCGGCAGTAGATAAGCCAGTATATAATAAAATTTTTATAGGATGTGAAGTAGAACCTGTAATGATCAATAATTATATGAATTTTTCTGATGATGATTTGATGAATATGTTTACTAACGACCAGATTGCACGAATGCATTATGTTTTAGAACAGCACCCAGGAAGAAACTCATTGTTAACCAGTCCCGGACTTAAAGAACCTTAGGATATGTTTGATATTATCTTAACTGAAGGGATCAAAGGAGAAATTATAAATTAAACTGCTTGATTTATGGTATTAAGAAATGACGAAGTAATATATATAATATAAAATGTAAGAGCATGAATAATAAACTATTGATAACCTCTTTTTTATCACTATGCATTTTAATGTCTTGTAGTAGAGACGATGATGTAATCCCCGTGGTTCCTGATCCTGATCCTGTTGAAGAAATTTATTATATCCCAGTTGTTATTCATTTATTACACTTGGGGGAGGCTATAGGAGAAGGCACTAATCTTTCTACCGAGCGTATCGAGAGGCAAATTGAGATACTCAATGAAGATTTTCGCAGAAAAGAAGGTACACGAGGATTTAATGATCATCCCGATGGGGGAGATGCAAGAATAGAATTTGTGCTTGCCAAACAAAATCCTGACGGGAAACCTGTTGATGGTATAGAACGTATTAATATTCAAAAATTTGACATACCTTTTAACCCTACTTCTGTTGCGCAATATAATTATTGGGAGCCAAGTCATTATATCAATATTTGGACTGCCCCATTACCAGAAGAGCTGGTACCTTGTATTGTATTAGGGCAAGCTACCTTACCAAGAATAGATTTACCAGGAAATGATCAATTACCCATTCTGGGGCCTGATGAAGCAGAAGGTATTCTGATTAATTCGATTCATTTTGGTGAATCTAATATTAATTGTCATGCCAGATTTGGTAGAACCCTTACACATGAAATGGGGCATTACCTGGGATTGCTTCATCCCTGGCATAAAAACGATTGCGAATATAATGATTATTGTGAGGATACTCCGGCTGTAGATAAAATAGTGTCTGGACGAACAGCTTTTGCAGGCTGTGAAGGAGAACCCGTAATGATTGGCAATTATATGAATTGGTCTGATGATGAGGTGATGAACATTTTTACCAATGACCAGATTGCACGAATGCATTATGTTTTGGAACAGCACCCGGAAAGAAATTCATTGTTGACCAGTCCTGGTCTGAAAGAACCTTAGGATATTATGAACTTATATATCATTACCTCGGAATAATCTTAATATTAACAAGCCTTTTTCTATTACTACAGGGTATGTTTTAATCAGCTGGAGCGTACATATGAATTAGCGCTTTCAGATTTTTCTCCCTCTATTTGAATAAGGAATGAAAATAGACCTTCATTCTGATTTATTCCAAGTTTTTTTCTTAATCGATAGCGAGCTGTTTTTGTACTTTCAATTGAAATTCCCAATATACTGGAAGTCTCTTTTATAGTTAAGTTTAATCTAGTTAATGCTGCGACTTTTAAATCGTTACTAGTAAGGTGATTGAATTTCTCTTTTAATTTTTTCAAGAAGTTAGTATGAACTTTTTCAAAATGTGTTTTGAAGTCTTCCCAGTCTTTATCTATACTCGTATGTTTTCGTATAGTTTTTTCTATTTCGTTATAAGCTTTACCTTGATTTTTTGCTGAAGTATTTTTTGCATCCTTGATTATCTGATAAAGGTTTTCTAATAATTCATTTTTTTGAACAAAATTAAGAGCGTATGATACTAATTCTTTATTTTTAAAATGAAGTTGTTGTTCTAACTCAACTTCTTTTAAGTATTGATTTTCTATTAGTGTTTTTGTAGTTAGATCATTTGAAACTATAAGGGCTTGCTGTTTTTTGTTTTTTAATTTAAGGCTTCTAATTAGAAAAAAAGAAAGAATAATAATTATAGAAACCCCAACAATCATAATCATTTGAACCAAAGAGTTAAATTGTTTTTGCTGATTTAAGTAATTTAGTTCATTCTCCTTTTCTTCAAGTTCATGACTAAATTCTAGTATAGCTATTTGTCTAGATTTATTTCTATTGTAAATAGAATCTTTTAAGGTTGTATAAACTTCACAATATTTTAAAGATTCTTCTAATTTATTTTGTTCTTTTTTTAATAGTTTTAATTCCTCGTAAATATCTAATTCGTATTTCTTTAGTTGTTTTTTTTTAGCTTTTTCTAAAGCCAGGTTTAAGTGAGTTTCTGAGGCATCATAATTTTTACGTATTCTCAAAAGTTTTCCAAATAGAATTAGATTGTTTATAAGTCCATCTTCATCATTAATACTCGTACCCATAATTAGAGCCTCATTTATATGATGATTGGCTTGCTCTAATTCTCCTTGAATAAGAAATAAAGTACCTAATTTATTATGAGCCTCAGCTATTCCATAAGTAAAATTATTTTCTGTATGTATACTTAAGGCATTAGTAAGATATTCTTTGGCATCATATAGTCGTTTTTTTTTGATAAATACTATACCGATCTTAGTAAAAGTTGTTGCAATTCGACTCTTTAAGCCTAGCTTGGTAAATATAACTATAGCTTGGTTATATAGTTCTAATGCTTTGTCATATTCTTCAATATCCACATATATCATCCCGGTATTCATTAAGCAATTGCCTATACCTTCTTCATCATGTACCTGCTCATATGTTCTCTTTGCAATTATTAAATTTTCTAAAGCTAGTTTGTGTTGACCCATTGTCCAATAGGATACACCTATTATTCTTCTTGCTTTTGCTATTCCCATAGTATAGGATAATTCTTCTGCTAGTTTTAAAGACTTAGTTCCATACTCTAGAGATTTTTTAGAATCTATAATCCAATACTCATATCCTATCGTATTGAGAATATCAATTTTTTCTTTATCGGGATTTATTTTTTCCTTCAATATACCCTGAAGGCTATCAATAGAATTTTGCCCGTTTAATGGGATGATAAAGAAATATAAAAATAATATGTAAAAAGAATAACGCATATTCTATAGATTTATACTTGAAAAAATAAAAATGGATTTCAAAAAATGAAAAAGTGAAACAACGTTATAATGTTATATAATAAATTTTATCTATCACTTTTCTTGAAAGGTCTCCAAAAGCCGATAATTCCAAAAATGAATATTCTTTATAAAGAAATAGGGCCTTCTTTGGTATCGTAAAAGAATCATGAGTTCTTACGAAGTAACAAAATACATGGGTTTATCATAGGTTGAAATATTTTGATATTAGTTGTGATATTAAAAAGGTTAATTCACAGTAAAAAAACGTGTCTATGGATTAGCCTACGACAGACAGTTATTATTAATAGTTAACCATATTTATGGTCTATGAAAACGAAAATATCCTACTCTCATTAGCGAGAGAAGCAACAAAAACAGTATAATTAGAACCGTTTGTATGATTAGATCTTACCTCATAAGCCACAGGTTCTAAAAAGTCTTGCAATGAACCTGAAGCAGCAAAAAACACAGAACCTTGTGTAGTTTTAACTGAGGGAACTAATTTTCTAGTAATTTCTGAAGGGATAAAAACCGTTATTAGTTTCTTTTCTTCATCTACGGTTGCTGTATGATCTTTTTCAAGCTCAGAATAACTTTCTTTCAGAAACTGAAATGAGGTAATTTGATTAAGTTTTTCGTCTGTTGTTAAGTCATCTTTTGATGAAGGATTGTTTACTTCACAATGTAGAAATACAACACTATTAAATACATACAAAAGTAGTACAGTAATCTTTTTTTTCATGAGTTTTTATTTTCTAACTGACTTTGTTAATGTAATCAATAACAAAAGTATTTTTTAAATAAAAACAGCATCATAATCTATGTTCCAATTCCAGGTAACTATGTTTCATGAGTGCACATTTAACATATTATTAAAAACAAATGCAAATAAAACTATAATTAATTGTTAAGGTTTTTTGTGTATTCTGAAGGGTTAACACCATATTGTTTTTTGAAGCATTTCGAAAAATAAGATTGGTCCAAAAACCCAACCTTATATCCGATTTGTGTAACAGAGTCTGCTTTTTTTTCGATAAGCTGTGCAGCTCTTTTTATGCGGATAGAACTTATGAACTCTGTAGTTGACAATCCTGTTAATGCCTTTATTTTACGATGTAGTTGTGTTCTACTAATATGCATATGATTAGTAAGAGACTCAACTTTTAGTTCAGAATTACCAATATTCTCCTGGATATAGGCTGCGAGTTGATGAAGAAACTGTTCATCTTGATTTTCAATTATAACTTCACTAGGATCGATTACAATTTTTTTCCGGTAGATTTCTTTTAGCTTTTCTCTATTAATAATCAGATTGTTAATTCTCACGTTAAGTTCTTCAACACTAAATGGTTTTTGGATATAATCATCGGCACCTACTTTAAGTCCTTGTATTTTAGATTTTTGATCCGCCTTTGCGGTAAGCATAAGAACAGGAATATGGCTGGTTTTGGTGTCGGTTTTAATGCTTTTACATAACTCCTGTCCATTCATTTTTGGCATCATAATGTCTGTGACGATGATAGTTGGAATATGTTGTATGGCGAGTTTTAAACCTTCGTAACCATTCGCTGCCTCCAGGATATTAAATGTGCCCGTTAAGCTGGTCTTAATATAATTTCTGAGATCATCATTGTCTTCAACAATAAGAATTGTATTATCATCAGTGCTCTTATCTGAAGAGTCTTTTTGTATTGAGTCTTTCGTCTCAATTATTGTTTGAAGGTTTTCTTTATTTTTTGATTCGACACAAATATCATCTTCATGAAAAAGGGATCGATCAACTGGCAGTGATACAATAAAAGTAGTTCCTTGATCAACTTCGCTTTTTACTTCAATTTTTCCATTGTAGATATGAATCAGTTCTTTGGCCAGTGCCAGACCAATTCCTGTTCCCTCTTGCTCTCGTGTCTCTGAGCTATCAATTTGATAAAATCGCTCAAATAAATAAGGTAGTTTATCTTTCGGAATTCCAATGCCTGTATCTTTAATAGTTATCTGCAAATAATTACCCTTAAAAGAAGAAAGAATTTCTATAGATTGGTCTTTTGGGGTAAATTTAAATGCATTAGAAATTAAATTATTGATAATCTTTTCTAATTGATCTTTGTCGAACCAGGTTTCCTTATGGGTAGAAGCTATGTTAAATTGATAATTGATATTTTTAATAACTGCCAAAGATTCAAAAGAGCCAATCAAAGTTTTTATAAATGAAACAATATCTCCTTTAGAAACCTTAAGGTTGATTTCTCCACTTTCTAGTTTGGATATTTCCAATAACTGATTGATTAATTCTTGTAAGCGTTTAGCATTACGATGCATGACCAAATGATCTTGATCATTGGGGTGAGACTTTAGTTTTTTCTCAAGCGGTCCAAGGATAAGAGTTAGTGGGGTTCTAAACTCGTGTGAAATATTAGCAAAAAAACGAGATTTGGCTTGATCAAGATTTTCAAGTTTTTCATTTTTCAAGGCCAGTTCTTCGGTTCGATTGGCAATTGTAATTTCTAATAGCTCGTTTTTCTTCACAATTTGCTTTGTTCGCCATTTTACAATACCCCAAATAAATATCCCCAGCAGTAAAACATATGTTGAGTAGGCCCACCATGTTTGATACCATGGGGGGAGTATGGTAAAGGTAAAAGTAGCTTCTTCACCTATCACTTGTTCATGATTTTTTGCAATTACATGAAAAGTGTACGTACCTGGGCTAAGGTTTTCATATTCCTTTTGATTATCATATATAAAATAAGGTTGAAAACCTTTTTCATAACCTTCTAAGTAGAATTTAAATTTTGTGTTCTTTACCTCATAATATGTTGGGGCACCAAATTTAAATTTTATAGAGCGTGTAGAATCGGGTAATTTATGTATTTTCTGTTTTTGGAATAAATGGGTGATCGTGGAGTCGTTGTCGACTATAGCTTGAGAAATATAGGTTTTAAATTTTGCAGCAGGATTACTCTCTTTATCTTTATTTATACGATATAAATCGCTATCCATAAACCAGATTACACTATCTTTATCAAAAAAGAAATTTATTGGATATGCCTGAGCCTTAATTTTTGAAAACACTTTTTTTTCTATAAATATTTTTTTTGAGTTTTCATCATACTTTCCCTGTAAAATCAAGTGGGGCATAAAACCTGTCAAAACATATATGTCGTTATCTTGTGCTGCAATATCAAATAGATGATATTGAAGACCCTCTAGAGTGCTGTCAAAAAAATCATAATCTAAAGCTTCAGCAGGTATAAACTTATTTTCATCATGGTTAAATTCCATTAGTTCTTCATACCCCAAAAAAAACAGCCTCTTTTTAAAATTAAACATTTTTCTTTGCGCGGTGGTCTTATCCAGAGAGGGCATAAAATATTTTTTTGCAAAAGCACTATCTATTATCGGTTGTTGCTTTTCATCATATCGAATGTCAATTTTAATAAATCCTGGATTAGAATTAGCAATCCAGAGATCATTAGAGTTTCCTTCTACAATGCTACTTGTTATAGCATTGTCTATATATTTTTCTTCGGATAAATTCCACGTCCCATTTTTATTTTTAGATAGGATTCGTAACCCATTTTCTGTACCCACATAAAGCCAGTTACCATATTTTGATACGCTTAATTTAGTAGCAATAAATAGATCTTCTGACAATGTGATGAGACGATTTTGATCGATTTTAAAAACCCCTTTGTCGGTCGCAGCCAATAAATTATCATCAATGATTTTTAGATTAAAAATTTTTATATCAGAAGAAGAAATTCTTTTCAATTTTTTTGAAATGGCATAGGTTGTACTATCTTGTCTGGTAACAAATAGTCCTTTAGTAGTACCAAAGTATAATTTGTTATTAAATCTTTTGATGTCGTGAACAAATTCCCAATCTAATTTTTCTATATCGAAAAAAGTTATATTTGAAGCAATTTCGATTCTGCTTATTCCTTTTGGATGTGATACCCATAAGGCATTGGATTGGTCAACAAACATTGAAGAAATTTTATCTGAAGGTAAACCATTTTGACTGTTTAAGAATTGAATAATCTCACCATCTGCATTGCAATGAAGAATACCTTTATCTTTGATAGAAATTACAAACTCTTCGTTAGGAAGTTTTAAGACCGAATTATTGGTTTTTGTATTTATTTTATAACCGGATGGTAGGGAAAACATTTTTTTTACCTGTTCTTCTTTATAAGAATAAATAATATTCTCTTTTGTAGAAAAGATTAATCTGTCAGAAGTATCAGAAATAATGTCTAGCGGTTCATCTTTCAGAAAAAGGTTATTAAAATGTATTTGCCGTATCGTATTATTTTCTAAAACAGCTAAATCATTACCCTCTAATATAAGATGTATAGTATTATTATGATAAAAAGATTTTTTTATTTTTTTTTCTGAAGGAAGTATTGAAAACGTATTATTAGAAAGAATAAAAATATGCTTGTCAGAGATAAAATATTTTTTATCATTATGAATAAAACAATTTATCATTTGATGAATGGGTCTTAATCTTTTAGGAATTTTAAAAGACAGGTCTTTTTGATATGGCCAGTTGGTTCCATCAATTTCAAAAGTACCTAGACTATTTGGAGTTATAAAATAGAGTTTCCCGTTTTTGTCCTGAATCATTTTTTTGATTGAGAATTTATTAGGGGCATAAAATACATTCCAATTCACTCCATCAAAATGCATAGCAGAGAAGTCACTATTAAAAAACATAAAACCTCTTTCGTCCTGGAAGATAGATTCAAAGGATACTTTTCTTGAGTTATATTCTCTTGGTTCAAAATTTTGTATAAAGGGAATCCCCAATTCGTTTGGGTTTGTTTTTTTTTGTGAATAAACTGAAAAAAAAATTAAAAAGAATAGCAAAAGAGAGTATGTTCTTAACAGCAGGGAGCGATTAAAAAATGATATAAACTTTATCATGTTGTATTCCAGTTTAGAGCTATAAATACATAATTAATTCAAGTTTTCTAAAAAAGAAGGAGCAAATAAGTAGACTATTTATTGGTTGTCAAATTTCAAAAGTTAATTCAAAAATACTCCAAAAGCAAAGTTATAGCAATTTATTGTTTACTAGATGATCTTTCATCGATATTCAGGTACTTACTACTACTATTGTTTCTGCCCTATATGAATAATCATATTTTCACTCAGGTTTCAATTCTAAATCTACGATTTACAAAAAGTTTACAGGTATTACACCCAATGAATATAGAGAGAAAATGAATGTATCTAATGTTTCTTGAGGATAACAAACAGCAAATTTGTTATTGTCAGCAATATTAGTTAGTTGTAAACTTTGTAAATGATTTTTTGCATAACGACCATAACTATGTAGGACGAAGACCAACGGTGCATTTACAGGTAATTTGGCTGGTTTATAAAGAATATAAGTTCTCTTCATATTATCATGACGGAGGTTTGAGTTATAAAGACGTCTATTACAGGAACCACAAAATAGAATTCCAAGGATAAGAATGCCATAAAATTTATGCTTTAATTGTTTTCGCATGATTTTTTAATTAATCATACATTATGATGTATGATGTAAATAATAAATATAATTGTATTCTTATAAATGTTTTAAGGATATGATAGACTTTTTATTGTTTCGATCGTTAGTTATACTGATGCACTTTCAGTGCAAGACTTTTAGCCTCTGCCGTCCTTTAGATTTTTATGCAGTTTAAGTCTTCAAAAGTTATTGGCTAGACGTTAACCGTTAATAAATTTAGCACTAATAACCATATCCAACAGATCCAGAGGGGTACTTCTCAAGTACCCCTCCCCACTTATACAACTACCCCCGCTCGAAGGTCTGAAGTACCCTCCCCCTACTTATACAAGTACCTCCTGTGTGTATAAATTGGTAGGCAGGCTTTTAAAACAATCCAAGTTACTGGTGTATGGTGTTATTGTTCTAAGTAAATTGTTTGATAATTCGTTAATAATACACATCAGAACCGAACACCCCAACAACTGGTTTGCCTGGTTGTCAAACCAGATGGCATGCAACAAATGATCTTCAAGATCAATACATCAAAATACATAACGGGTTAGAACAATGGTTTACTTCTTTTCAAAGAAATATCAATTTTTCCTGTTTGACTTAGTCTTACCCTATAAGTTTTTTCAGAAAAATAATTTAATAACTTGGCATTTAAGCGAAATTGAGGTCTTTCATTTAATAAAGAGTTTCTTTACTTTTTCCTCATCACAAATTGCTTATGTAATTTGACCCCTACAAAGGAGATCTAAAGTAGAAACCCAGAGGAAGAAGAAGCTAGACTTAAAATGGCAATTATGTATTTGATACTATACTTATTTGAAGAATAAATAAGGAATGTTAAAAAATAAATCAGTCTAAATATAAAGTTCTAAATTTACAGCTATTTTTAAACCAGTTCTTTAAAATAACCTGATTAAACTACAAAAAAGTCTACAATTATTAAGAACATTGAGTTCTATAATATTTTTTAATACATATGCAATTTGTTATGAGCAAAAAATTAAATGTTTGCGATGAAGAGACTTTCAAACAAATATTCAAAGATAATTTTAAATCTTTACAAAATTTTTTCTATTATAAATATGGTGATTTAGATAAGGCAAAAGATTTAATGCAAGACAGTTTCATCAAATTGTGGAATAACTGCAAAGATGTACCTTATAACAAATCAAAGGGCTATCTTTTTATGTTGGCAAAAAATGCTTTTCTAAATGAGTTAAAAAGGCAGAAAATGATACTCAGGCATCAAAATAATTCTAATAAGAACCTTCTTTATATAGAATCTCCTGATTATGTCTTAGAAGAAAAAGAATTCCTAAATAAAATAAACCGTGAAATTTCATTATTGCCAGATAAGCAAAGAGAAGTTTTTTTGTTAAACAGGATAGACGAAAAAACGTATAAGGAAATTGCTGAAATGTTAAATATCTCCATTAAAACAGTTGAGAAATGGATGCATGACGCGCTGGTGGTATTAAGAGAAAAAATAGGAAAAGTATAAGCTATGTTTTATTCACATCGAATGATGTCTTTTCCTTTTGTTAAAAATAGTGCAAAATAGTTTATTTAGATAGGGTGTTTTTAAAGCATGTTGTTTTTATATAAAATGACGAATACGTCAAGTAATATAAACAAACAACATAATTATTAATATGGGCACGCTAACAGAAGAAATTATTGGATGTACTGCTGCACTATTAACTACTATTTCATTCATGCCGCAAGTTTTTCGTACCTGGAAAACCAAATCTGCAAACAGTTTATCCTGGTATATGCTTGGAATAAGTGCTACAGCAGCCCTACTTTGGCTTTTTTATGGTTTATATCTTCAAAATACGATTATAGTTTTATCTAATAGTATTATGGGTTTATTGCAATTATGTTTGATATGTTTTAAATTCAGATTGAGTGGTTTCTCTCATTCTTAGCATCCCACAATATTAGCAAAGAAAACTCTTGCTGTAATTTCCTTGAGGTTCTATCCTTCAGTTACTTTACTATATAACTCACACTTAATTTAGGAGCATACTTTATATACATATAAACATATTCTGAACAAACATAACCTTTAACCCGCTTTATGCAATAGGAAATCCCCGCTTGCTGGATCTACCTTGTCGGTAGACAGGCGGGCAGGTATTCTGTCCTGAAACATTTAAAATATAATGTGCACTATGTTTTTAAAATTAACCATGATGCTATGCTTAATTTCAGAAAACCTCCGGCACTTCAGTTGGTCTCTTCTTACAAAGTCAAATTATTGGCTATGTAATTCGATCCTATTGCTGTTTCAGACCTTATAACGAAGTTCTATTACATAAACCTGGTTTAATACCTCAACATCCTCTACTTCAAAAATTTGAAGTAAAAAATCTCGGCAACGAACTCGAACATCTCCTTTTAAAACTTGATAACCATACTTACTACACCAAACGATATGACAGTTTAGGCGACTTGAAGTATGCGAGCCTTTTCTTAAATACGATTTTATCAAATCTAAAATATAGATTTTTTTGCAATACTAAAGTACCATACTGAAATTGCAGGGATTTCACCTCAATTCGAGACCAATAAAATGATAAAATAAGCTTAAGTTTTATTTTATTATGTAATAAAAATAGGGTTTCTATACCCATTATTTGTTTTACATATAGAAGTAAATCATTCTTGTATTATATAAATCAAAATACCTATCTAAATAGTGATATACTTATCTCTAAAATACTAACAAATATTTTTCATCCGAATTATTTTTTTAATAGCAGTATAGGTACACAATAAAACTAATCGGGATTATTTGGAATAAACAATATACGATTTTTTTAGAAATCCAAATTGTAAAATATAAAGGTCATAAAAATTTAAACCACAGTAAAATAATTTAATGAATTCATGAAAACTTATAACAGATTGCCAATTGAAAACAATTAACTAGAAAATCCAATTTTGAGTACGATACAATTATTAAATAATAAACTTATGAATCAGGCAGAATTTGAAAAAAAACATTTAGATAGTCTTCTTTTTTGGGAGGAACAGGGATTAATTGATCTAGGTGTATTCACAGAATGGTTATGGAAACAACATATAGAGGTTTTAAAAATTATGTATAAAGCATTTGAAAAAAAACAAGCTCTTGACCATTGTTATATAGTAGAATCGATACTCGAGATCAAAAAACTATCAATTGTCAAAAAACTTTCAATCATAAAAAAAGAGCAATTTAATTAATACGATGAGTAGCAATACAGTTTTAAAATTCAATATAATGAAAGATATAAAAAATATAATACGCTACAGTCTTATCCTATTGCTAGTCGGATGTTCTGTAGAAGAAGTAGATGAATTACGTGAAACAAGTGTTAGTTCTTTAATTCTTACAGGAAATGAAGGAAACTGTTTACGAATTATGATAGGTTTAGATCAAAACCATAACGGGATACTGGATCTATCAGAGTATAAAAGTAATCAGCTAATATGTCCAATAGAGACGAGTAATGGACTAAACTCCTTATCTAACATTTCCAAAATTAATGATTGTGTGCAAATTCAATCTGGATTGGATACTAATAAGAATGATATATTAGATGATAATGAAATATTACAAACCGAAGAGATATGTCCTGTAAACGGAGAAGATGGTCAAAATAGTTTGATTCGAATCGAAGATGAAAACCCCGGGACAAATTGTGTAGATGGAGGCGTCGTGGTTCATATCGGCTTAGATACAAATAAAAATAATACCCTGGATGATAATGAGATCCAGGAGACGCAATATATCTGTGCGGTTAGGAGTATACCTGTAGAACCTTGTAAAGAAGAGGAAATTATTCAAAACATAGATTTTGAAAATTATAATGCAGGAAACGGTTTAGACAAGATCATAATTGAGCAGGATATTAGCTGTGACCAAACGATCTCTGTATTTGGATTTCGACCATACTGTCCAGAAAACCTAGCTGTGATCTTAGATACTTCTGATCCTATGAATGGTGTGTTCTCATCCTCCTATTTAGGAAATGTACTAATGGTTTCTGATCGCAATATTTCTGGAAAACACTCCCACGCAAAAACTGTATACAAAAGGCTTGATTTTGTGTTTGAAATTCCTAGCTACCTGGTTTCTATAGATTTGGTAGGTGTCGACAAATGTCATAAACCTAAAATTAAAATGTATGATATCGATAATCATTTACTTAAAGAGATAGTTGTAGAGTCTTCCGAAAACAACTCTATACAAACCATATTCCTGGAACAAGATAATGTGTCAAAACTACAGATATGGCAAAAAAACAGTAAAGCAGTAGATAATTTAAGAATTAAATGTAACTCAATTTGCGAATAATGAAAACTTTTATAGTATTGATATTTTTAATTACAGCAAATACTTATAGCCAGCTGTCTATAGAGGTTCATGGAGGATTAAATAGCCTAATGAGCCCAGGAATAAATTACAAAAATGGAATACATACAGGACTTGGATTATCTTATCAGTTTAACGAATTTATAAAGACTAGAGGCTCCTTATACTTTGGCCAAATAAAAAATAATGCCAATACATCTTTTCAGGCATCCTACACTGGAGCAAAACTAGATATAATGCCTTCATTTACCCGTATTATAGGGCTTAAAGATGAGAAATGGCGAATTTTTCCCTACATAGGACTTGGATATGCTTCTTATGCTGATGAGGAAGTCTTAACCATTAATGGTGGCATACAATCTTTATTCAGGATATCCAAAAGGTTTTGGTTACAAGTAGAAATAGGAAGAAATGGTAACATAGGTCAGGAAAAGACTTTAGACGGAGAGTTCGAGATCAACACAAAGGGTGTTGATTCATATATGGACTTTGCTGTAGTTGGATTGGTTTTTGAAATTACTAAACGTAAAATAAGAAAAAAGACAGCTCTTCAAAAAAGCAAAAGTGATCTTAGTGAAATTATTAAAGAAAAATCTGTAAAACTTGATAGTGTACCCAGCAAGGTTATCAACATACACAATGAATTTGTACAGCCTCTTAATGAGATCGTATTGTTTGATGAGGGTAAAGCTACCATCAAACAATCCCAACTGGCATCTATAATCAAAATGGTAGAATACATGAAAGAGAATCTAGGGGTTACTATAAATATTGTAGGAACAGCATGTTCTAATCATGGATCAGACAAAAGAAACCAGGAACTTAGCGAGCAAAGAGCGATAACAGTATATCAAAAGATGATAAGTTTAGGAATTAACGATGAACGACTATCTTTTACCGGAAAAGGGAATGATACCACATATGCAAGCACCGATGGAGATGCGCAAAAAAGAGTATATTTTATAATTAACAAGTAACAGTATTTAATAAATAACCTCTATAGGGATGTATCAAAAAATAGCAGAGGTCTAGATCCCTGCTATTTTTTGTTTAGTGTTTTTTGTTTTAGGTCTAAACTCTTTCGCAAACATTGCAAAGAGGCATAGATTTAAAAATTTGTATACAAATAAGAAATGGACTTTAATTTACAAACCCTACAGATCCTTTAAATGAAAAATCTTAACTATTGTATAATATTGCTTACTAACTTTAAACAGCAATATTGACAGATAGATGCGTTCCTTTTCCAGGTGCTGACTTCAGGTCTATCTCCCCAGTAAGAATAGCTACTCTTGAAAGAATATTTTTCCATCCAATACCGCTGACATTGTTTATTTTAGAAGTGTTTAGGCCTATTCCATTATCCTTTATAGATAATAATAACTTGTTTTTCTCATGTTTTAAAGAGATTACTACTTTGGTAGCCTGTGCATGTTTTATAATATTAGACAGCGCCTCTTGTATAATTCGGTATAATGCTATTGCCTGAATATCATCCAATTTTTTGAAATTACCAGAGCCTGAAAATGTAATTTTTAAATCTTTATATGCATTCATTTCATCTACCAATTCACGTATGGCAGGAATGATGCCTAACGTTATTAATGTATTAGGCATGATGTTATGTGAAATATTTCTTAGTTCCTCATACGTTCTATCTATCAAATTCAGTAATTTCTGGTGTTTTTCTTCTTCTTCTACATTTTCAGTATTCAAATTAGATGCAATTACCATCATGGCAGAAATGGCTTGTCCCAAGCTATCATGAAGATCTTGAGCTATTCGTTTTCTTTCTTTTTCCTCTGCTTCAATAACAGATTTAAAGCGCATGTTTTCTTGTGTAGCTACCAATTTACTTTTATTGGTAAAATGATAGATAAGAATACCACCAATAATGGAAAATACCAAAATAGATAAGATTAATAAACGCATACGATGTTGTTTTTGAGCCTGTATAATTTTTAAGTTTTTTAATTCATTTTCTTTATTTAATGCAGAAATTTGTTCTTCTTTTCGTTTTGTTTCGTATTTTACTTTAAATTCTTGTATTTTTTTTTGGGTGGAGGCTTTGGCCGCCGAATCTGTCCAAAACAGGTATTTTTCTAGGTACTCCAAAGATTTTTTATAGTCCTTAGTAGCTTTGTAAACCTTATAAAAAGATTCACTATAATAAAGATGAACAAACTTGTCATTATTCTTTTCTAGTACCCCCCATCCCTTTTCTAGATAAAGTAGTGCTTTAGTATATTCTTTTTTCAGAATATATAAATCAGCTATACTATGATAAATGTCTGATAATTGAGATGCGTTTCGATTTGTTTTTGCCCTATATTCTGCTTTCTTAAAATAATAATTTGCAGAGTCATATTGCTGCAATCTCATTAGATTATTTCCCAGATTATTGTATATATCAAATCGACCTTTTTGGATATGATGTTCAATCAAAATTTTAAGTGCTTCTTTACGATATATCAAAGCTTTTTCAAAATTTCCTTGTAATGCGTAACTATTTCCAATTCCATTGGCAGCTTCAGCAAGTATTGGGTAATAATCAATTGAATTACTAATTGTATAGGATTTAGAATAAAACTTAATGGCATTATCTCGGTCTTTAACCCTGAAATAGTACCTTCCGATTTCTAACATTATTTTAGCAAATTCTTTCTTGTTATTTACTGTATCGACATGCTTTAATGCCTTTTCAAAGTAATAAAAGGCAGTATCACTTTGGATAGTATTAGAATAAGAAAATCCTATTTTTCCCAGAATTCTTGCATATGTATGAGAATCTTTTACTTTTAGACTGAGATCTTTACTATTATTATAAAATTCTATGGCCTTATACGACCTCTCATAAATTTGATGAATGTCTCCAATGTTTTCATAAGTTTTCAGGAGCAACTTCTCATTTTGGGTCTTTTTAATTAACACTGAAGCTTTACTATAGTAATCTAAAGCCAAACTCAGATTACCATTAGCTTTGGTAACCTCTGCTTTTTTAATAAAATAATCAATAGAATCTGTTATATTTTGAGCTGCTAGATCTATTGTAACTATAAATAAAAAAAAGGAGAGTATTATATATATAATATATGTTTTCATTGGTTTCATTTTGGTAGACGCTATTTAAATTAACCTTACCACATCACCAAATTATTTTCAACGGCATATCGTATTAATCCAATGACGCTTTTTGCACCGGTTTTTTTAAACATACTTCTTCTATGACTATCTACAGTAGTTATACTGATGAAAAGCTTATTGGCGATTTCTTTGCTAGAATACTCTTGACAAATAAGTTGAAGAATTTCTCGCTCTCGGTGAGTGAGTTCATGTTTTAATAGAATTCTCCCAGACTTTTTGTTACTAATTAAGTCCATCATCACAGAGGTAATTTCATTACTGTAATATGTACCGCCATGAATTATCCTTTTTACCGCATCATGGAGTTCATTTTTATTAATTTTTTTTGACAAATAGCCTTCAGCTTCTACCGAGAGAATTTCTTTTACCAATTCACGACCGAGGAACATACTCAATACCAAAACGGGAAGGTTCGGGTTGATCTCTTTTATTTTTTTTATTAATTCGATGCCGCTCATTCCCGGCAAATTAATATCGGTTATTACAAGACTTAAGGATTCATTTTCGAGATACTGCAAAGCTTCTTCTGCACTGGTAACAGTGTTCAAAATTTCGATTTCATCACAATCATTTAAGATCGAGGTTAATCCATCCAAAAATACAGGATGATCGTCAACAAGAAGTGCTTTTGTTCTTTGATTAGTTGGGGTAATCATAAGGTTGAGGTTTTAACGAGGTTTACGTAACTAATTATAAGGAAAAATTAATATTCAGACTATAGTATTTTGATTTTATCAACAAAATGCTACCAAAGACTGCAAAATATAAATTAAGGGTAAACCACAACACATTATCCTTGTTAATCATTACATAAAAATGGTATTTTAACAGGATATCATTTCATCAAGTTCTTCCTTATTTTTATCACAAAAAAACTACATTCCTAAGTTTAGAGAAGAAAGAGCTTGTCTCAAAAACTATAGAATAAAAAAACAAACCGATAATCAATAAGCCAGTATCAACGAACTTAGAACTTAGGGTCAAATTAAGTTAGCAAAGAAGTTAGTACAAAATATAACAATCTCTTAAACTATATAGCATTATGAAAAAAATAAGATATCATATTTTAATAACATTTCAACCTCTTTTGGTAAACAATTAACGAAAAACAAAACGTACTCTTTTCAAAAAAATATCATATATCTATTAAAAATAACCCTACAAGACCTACTTGAAAAAAATATCAAATAGCAAACAGTAGTTTGGATAAGACAATTTAATAGTTAAGAATATGGTTAATCAAATTATTCTACTTATCCATAATACTAGTTTGCAAAAATTAATTTATTAATGTTTTTTCTCTAATTAAGAAAAAACAACTGCAAATCATCTATGAAAATAATTTTGTTTTTCTGTTTTACAACAGCTTTTATTTTGATCCCAAATGATGCATCCTCTCAAGACGCTATGATTAGAATTAATACAGATAAAAATATGACTATAACTCAAATTTTTGAACTCATTCAAGAACAAACAGGTTACAAGTTTATATATAATGACGAATTAATAGACAATGCTCCTGTAATTGAATTAAAAAAAGGCGAAATTTTAATAGAAGACCTCTTACAAATAGCATTAACTCCTATCAAGTGTGATTATAAGCTTACAGAAGATAGAACAATAATTGTAAAAGAAATAATAAATACTTTACAGCGGTTCTCTGTAAAAGGTACAATTTTTGACAATAAGGGAAACCCAATATCTGGAGCAAATATCGTAGAAGAGGGAACCTCTAACGGCGTACAATCAGATTTTGATGGTAATTTTACTTTACAAGTCTCAGAAGCAACATCTACTTTAATTATTTCATATTTGGGTTTTATAACTCAAGATGCTGCCATTAACAATAGGAATACGATTAATATAACTCTAATAGAAGAGATTTCTAAACTCGATGAAGTATTTGTAACTGCTTTAGGGATAAAAAGAAAAAGAAAAGAATTAGGGTATTCTTTTCAGGAGATTAAAGGAGATGATTTATCCAATAACCCTACGTTAAGTATTGCACAGTCATTATATGGAAAGGTAGCAGGGGTAAATATTTCTCAAACTGCGGCTGGAGTTGGCGCAAGCTCCAGAATAATTATAAGGGGTAACAACTCTATTAATGGAGATAATCAACCTTTATATATTGTAGATGGAGTTTATTTGGGAAATTCTGGTATAGGAAGAATAACAGATTATAAATCTGAAAAATTTACTTCTGGAATAGATAATGGTGATGGGCTTTCTAGTTTAAATATGGATGATATTGAAAATATATCTGTATTAAAAGGTGGAGCTGCATCTGCTTTATATGGTGAACGAGGTGCTAATGGTGTTATAGTTATTACTACTAAAAAAGGAAAAAATAACTCCTTTAAAATTGATTATAATGCAACAATAACTTTTGATATTGCAGATGCAAAATACGATGATTATCAAACAGATTATGGTTCTGGTTCAAGGGGAATACTGCCTAATCCATTTGAGATTAATACTGTTCAAGTAAGTACAACTAATGCTTGGGGCCCCAGATTTGGAACAGGAGATGATTTGGTACGTATTTTTGACGGGTCTTTTAAACCATACAAAAATGTTGACAATAACGTTCAAAACTTCTTTAATACAGGCACAACATATAATAATAATATAAGCTTTTCGGGGGGATCCGATAATACAACGTATAGATTTAGTTACGGTAATTTACAAAATAATGATGTAATACCAAATAGTGGCCTTAAAAGGAACAGTTTTTCCTTGAGAGCGACAACCAACCTGAATAAATTATATTTAGATGGGAAACTATCCTATATCACCGAAGAAACCAAAAACAGACCAGCTTTAGCTGATGATCCTAATAATATTGGTTTTTCGTTAGCACGTTTAGCACCAAACATAGATCAGGCATGGTTGCAACATTATGAAGATAATCAAGGTAATTATTTTGAATGGAACGTTGATCCTTTTCGTTTAAACCCTTATTATGTTATTTCTGAGAACAGTAATCTTTCAACCAAAAATAGAGTTCTAGGTAATTTTAACTTGAATTATAGTATTACAGATTGGCTAAAGGTTGACACCAAAGCTAGTATTGATAAATTTGATTATAGTGTTTCAGATTTTGTGAACTCAGGAACCAATCTTCCGGGAAGAGAAAATGGAGGATTAAGAGCACGTGATATTTCTTTTCAAGAATATAATATTGAAGGAACACTATCTGTTACTAAACAATTTGGAAAATATGGGATCTCTATTGCTGTTGGAGCTAATCATCGTAAAACGCAAAGAATAGATGATGGTTTTTTTGCTACCAATATGATACAAAGAGGGATAAATAATTTGGCAAACTTTTCTGACAAAACATTGGGAGAAAAAACAAATAAAGAAATTTTAGTCAAATCCTTATTTTCATATGTAAGAACTAATTATAATAATTTATTATTTTTAGATATAACAGCACGTAATGACTGGAATTCTACTTTGGCTACCGCCAAGGAACCAGAATCCGATTTAAATAACAATTATTCTTTCTTTTATCCCTCAGTATCGACCAGTTTTGTATTTTCTAATGCACTAGATATATCTTCAAACATATTAAGTTTTGGTAAAATTAGAGCTTCTTGGGCAAGTACAGGAAAAGCCCCCGAAGAACCCTTTGCTACAACACCTTTTTATACCATTGGCCCAGAACCTCTTTTGGGCCAACCTTTGGGCTCAGTAGGCAGCGGAGTCGTGCCTAACGAAACATTAAAACCTGAAATATCAGATACTTATGAGATAGGTGTGGACTTATCATTCTTCAAAAACAGATTTGGTATAGATTTTTCATATTACAAAACAAGAACCAAAAATCAATTGGTTGTTTTAAATATATCTCAGGCATCAGGATATTATGGCGTTTGGGCAAACATCGGAATCGTAGAAAATACGGGTATTGAAGGTTTGATTACAGCCGGAATATTTAGAAACCCTAAAGGGTTTAATTGGGATATGACGTTAAATTTTTCTAAAAACAATAATAAAGTCACACGTCTTAATGAAGACACAAATACACAGGTAATATCGATAGCGAGGTGGGCTGGTGCACAAGTAATAGCACAAGTAGGAAAAAGCTCATCAGAAATCTATGGGCAAAAACTACAGAGATCCCCAGATGGCCAAGTAATTATTGGAGAAAATGGATTGCCAAAATTAACAGGAACTTATAAGAGTCTAGGTCAAGTTACTCCTGATTGGATTATGGGAGTAACCAATGAATTTTCATACAAGGGTTTTAACTTAGCAACTAGTTTGGACATGAAATTTGGAGGATATGTGTATTCTATGACAAATGCTTATGCAGCAGCCTCTGGCCTGCTAGATATAACAGTAGAAGGAAGAGATGAGTATAATAATTGGGTTCAGCAACAACTAGATGAAGGCTTAACAATGTCACAAATAAGTGCACTCATTCCAGATGCAGGATATATAGCTGAAGGTGTAGTTGAAGTTAGAGATGCTAATGGAAATATAACCTATCAGGAAAATACCAGACCCGTAAACCCACAAGACTATTGGAGCTTTTTATTTGGAGATAACACAACTCCAGAGCCATTTATCTATGACGCATCTTATGTAAAATTAAGGGAATTGGGCATAGGCTACACTTTTCCTAGTGACATATTCAAAAAAATGAGAATAGATATAGATCAGTTAAAACTATCTTTTATAGGCAGAAACCTATGGACACTGTATTCTGATATACCTAATATTGATCCAGAATCAACATACACAAGTGGAAATGGACAAGGTTTTGAATACGGATCTCTGCCTTACAGAAAATCATATGGCTTTAATATTCAAATAACATTTTAAAAAAATAAAAATGAGTGAAAAAAATATAGTTTATATATGTTTTATGGCCCTTATTTTAAATGTAATGGGGTGTGAAGATGATAATCTTTTTAGAGAAACAAATACAAACCGTGAAGCATTTTCTTCTCTAGATCCAAACTTATTATTAACCACTGTACAAGCTTCTCTCTCAGGAGGGAGATTAGAGCAATGGAGAGCCAATTTAATCTATGGTGAAGGATTTGTACAACATCTAGGAGGTTCTTTTTCAGTATCAAATTATGGTGCTTTTTTTAAACATAATGCAGAATATGAAACTGCTCTTTGGCAATCTAGTTATGGTAATGGTATTATTAGAAATTTGATTGATATCCAAGAACGAACAAAAAATAATACAGCTTTCAAAAATATAAATGCGATCTCTAAAATTTTAAAAGTAATGGTTTTTCAGAGGTTAACCGATAGCTATGGTGATATTCCATATTCTGAAGCGGGTTTGGGTTTTTACGAAGGTATTTATTTTCCTAAATATGATAATCAACAGGAAATTTATGATAATTTCTTTGTGTTGTTAGACGAAGCCTACAATCAATTAGATGACAAACCTAATGCAGATAAAATTACAGGAGATAATTTTTATAATGGTGATATTTCAAAATGGAAAAAACTAGCTAACTCAATAAGACTAAGATGTGCCATGAGAATTTCTATAGTTGATGAAGCTAAAGCTATCGCTGAAATTCAATCGGCATTAAATAATGGACTTTTTGAAAGTAACGATGACAACTGTTTTACTCATCATGACAAAACAGGATTTAATACCATTGGTGCAGAAAAAAACGGAAATGGTTTATCTCAAGCATTAAAAGGCAATGGAGTTATTTTGGATCATCCTACAGAAATTTTGCTTAGAAACTTAGTCGGAGACCCAAGAATGAACATATGGTTTTTATCTGGTAACTCTGGGAATATTGAAGGGGTTTCTTCAAATAACTTTCGTTGGGACCACCCGGGCGGATCAACAAATCTAGGGATTATTCGGCCATATTTATATAATGATGACGCACCATATTTACATATTTCATATTCTGAAACTCAACTTTTGTTAGCAGAGGCAGCTCAAAGAGGTTTTATTTCTGGAGATGTACAAAATTATTATCAAAACGGAATAGAAGCCGGTATTCTACAATGGTTAGCATTTGGTGCTGATATTAATCAAGCAGATGTAAAAGCATTTGTTGAAACTAAAACACTTACACCCGGTAATGAAATAGAAGAAATCGCTACACAACAATGGTTAACTCTTTTTTTGAATGGAATGGAAGCCTATGCGAACCATCGTAGAACAGACTTGCCAGTTTTGGATGCAGTAACAAGAACCGATACAGATACCAATGGAGTAATGCCAAAAAGATTCCCATATCCAGGTGAAGAATCTACTATAAATGAAATTAATTATGAAGCTGCAAGATTAAAATATCCAAATGATTGGTTATCTCCTATCTGGTGGGATGTTAATTAGATTTATAAATAATATAATTATATAAAATGCAAATATCGACCGATAACGATTATCGAAGGCATCATATATGATCATCAAAAAACATGAACAAATGAAAACGATTTATATAAAAAAAGTATATTTTTTGATAACATTACTATCTACTGGGATCTTGATTAGCTCTTGTAGCAACGATAGTGATTATTCTTCACCAGATCTTACTTTAGTGACATCAAATCTAGAGACAGAATTAGAATTACGTGTTGATGATGAGGTATTACTTAGCCTTAATTTTGAGAATGCAGTAGGTCAATTATCCTATATTTGGAGTATCGATGGTACTATTGTTTCTAAAGAAGACAATTATACATTTCGTTCTTCAGAATCCGGGCAGTACACTATCAACGTGTATGCAGAAGATGTAGAAGGAAAATATACAAACGTGACATTTGAATTAAAAATAGTAGGTCTTCCACACGTTTTTGATGATAATAAGGTTGTTGTAGGTTATTATCCAAGTTATAGAACGAATAATGTAGAATGGGATAAAATCACACATTTTATTTATACTTTTATTTATCCAAAAGAGGATGGCACACTAGACATAAGAGAAATGGCTGTGTTATCTTCGTATGTTACACTGGCAAAAACCAATAACGTTAAGATACTTGTTTCAATTGGAGGAAGTGGGAGTTATCCTGGAAGAGATACTAGAATATTTACAAGTGTTATTGGTGACGATACCAAACGCGCAAAACTTGTACAAAGCATAAATACGTTTGTACGGGATAATCAACTAGATGGTATTGATATTAATTATCAAGAGTTGGTTGGTGGTGGAGAAACCGTTGATAATACCGAGACAAATAAATTATTACCCTTTTACAGAGAATTAAGAGAGGCGCTCCCGCATACGAGTTTGATAACCACTTTTGTTACTGGTAGTTATGGGTGGGCTGCTTATCATTTTAGGGATATTACAGCAGAAATGGCTGCCATATTAGATTTTATTTCGGTAATGTCTTACGATAATTTAGGTACTTGGCCCGAGTCTCCTTTAGGACCTCATTCTTCTGTTATAGATGCTCAAAATGCTTTAAATCGTTATATAGAATTTGGGGCTCCTAAGAGTAAACTAGTACTGGGGGTTCCTTTTTATGGCCGAGATTTTTTAACAGCTTCTGGTGGGGTGGCCCAAGCAATTACTTATGCAGATATTTTATCCACACATGCTCCTACAGATAGCGAATTAGCCGTTGGAAATATAAATAGAGATGGGCATAATATTTTCTTTAATTCTCAAGAGATCATTTCTCAAAAGGTAAATTATATAAAGGATAATGATTTTAGAGGAATTACTATCTGGGAATTAGGTCAAGATACTAGTGATCCAAACTTGTCTCTATTGAAAGATATACTTAATCAGTTTACACCTTCAAAAGAAATTATCATTAAAAATACTAGCTCGTATATCAACTGATATTATGTTCTAATGTTCTTATATACATTTATATGTGAGAATGGTATTACAACTGTACTTTTATACCGAATGAAAAAATAGCATATACTTCTTTATCGATGTATCGCAAAGCTACTGGCTTTTGATAGGTCTTGTAATATTTTCTTTTATGTTTTTCAATAAAGTAATCAATAGCATTTTTCTTTTACGTGTCATATCTATATGTTTTAAGGTTTTTATATATAGAACTGGTTTAAACTTTTTTGATTCTAGCAAAAAAGTTTAAACCAGTTCATATTAAAGTATCGCACTTCATATATAAAATAAATAAACAGATGGCTCACCCTATGATAAAATGACAAAAAAGTAGTAATCTACTTAAAAACTGAGTACATCTATTTATCCCAGAGTATATATTGGTAAACCTATCACATCTTAAAACTACTGCAAAAGTCATGATTTTAATATGTTAGTTTACACTTCCGGTTAAATTTCAAGAATATAGTTGACCAAACTCTGACTGCGTTCCAAACAAAGTTTTTTCCTTAATCTATATCGTTTAACCTCGATACTCCTTATAGAAATATTGAGTAGTGGAGTAATTTCTTTGGAAGATAAATTAAGCCTTAAATAGGTGCAAAACCTTAGATCATGAGGGGTTAAATCTGTATGTTTAGCTTTTAATTTTTTCAAGAAATCTTTATCTACATTATTGAATGCTTCCTCAAAATGCCTCCAGTCATCATTATTGTTTATATAGAATAGAGAATCTTACGCAAATCTTTTAATTAAAGAACAAAAATTTAACTAAAATTGGTAATAATTAGTTAATTAAAATGCAATAAGCTTGATTATATAAAAATATAAACAGGTAATATATTAAAAGCTATTACAACATTAGCTATACTAAACTACTAAAAGCTTATATAGTTTAAATTCTTTAAACTCCATAAAATACTGTAAATCAAAAGTTTAAAATCATATTTACAGGTATGTAAAGCACTCTTTTTATTATTACATATTGTAGATTTTTTGTTGTAGTTCATTTTGATGACTCTATATCCATAATTTTCTATGTTTGCTTAAGACTTTGAATTAAAAGTGTTGATAATCAACAATTACTGAGTAAAGAACTAATTCTTATAATAAATCAATTATTCATTTAAAGAAACTTTTCGCGATTTACGAAAATGATATCAATTGATTTACTTGGGTATATCATATCAAAAAGCAATACAATCAATTGCCAAATGGTGATAGATATAAAAAATTGCCCTTTTACTCTCAAAACTTAATTACACAATTATGAAAACAATCAAAACAGTATTATCCCTAGTTTTTTTTATAACAAGTTCACTGGCTATTTCACAAAGTTGGAATTTAGTCTGGCAAGACGAATTTAATAACGGAATAAGCCCAGATTGGGTTTTTGAGACGGGAAGAGGTTCTTCTGGATGGGGAAATAACGAATTACAGTATTATCGCCGAGAGAATGCCAAGGTAGAAAATGGCCAGTTGATTATTACAGCTAGAAAAGAAAATTTTGGCGGAGCTAATTATACTTCTGCACGAATGAAAACTCAGGGCAGGAGAACATTTAAATACGGCAAAATAGAAGCAAGGATAGCATTGCCTTCAGGACAAGGGTTATGGCCAGCTTTCTGGATGTTAGGAAGTAATATTTCTTCTGTAGGCTGGCCTGCCTGTGGAGAAATAGATGTTATGGAGCATATAAATAATGAACCTGATGTTCATGGAACTATACATTGGCAGGATAACAACGGTAACTATGCATCTTATGGAGGGCATACGGCAGTGAATGTAAATAATTATCATGTGTATTCAATAGAATGGAACGAGAACAATATTAAATGGTTTGTTGACGGAAATCAATATCATGAAGTTAATATAAGTAACGGCATTAACGGGACAAGTGAGTTCCATAATGAGTATTTTTTATTACTCAATTTGGCAGTTGGTGGTAACTGGCCGGGATTTACGATTGATGATAGTAGATTACCAGCTCGTATGGCTGTAGATTATGTACGTGTATATAATAAAAGTGGAGGAGGAGGTAATAGTGTTGCTACTATTTATCAACATTGTTCGTATGGTGGATATGCTATAGGTTTGGGAGAAGGTACTTATACAAGAGGTCAATTAATTGGATTGGGAATTGGAAATGATGATATTTCTTCAGTAAAAGTACAGCCAGGATATCAAGCTATACTTTATTTTGATGATAACTTTACAGGAACTTCAATTATAAAAACAGGTGATACTAGTTGTCTTGTTAGCGATGGGTTTAATGATCAAGTTACTTCTATTATAATTTCAAAAACAAGTGGAGGTGGATCTAGTCAAACAATTGAAGCAGAGAGCTATACCTCTATGTCTGGTGTTCAGAAAGAAAACTGTTCAGAAGGAGGTCAAAATGTTGGGTATATCGATACAGGTGATTGGATGGCGTACACTAATATTAATTTTCCTTCTTCAGGGAATTATCAAATAGAATACCGCGTTGCCAGTGCAGTTGGTGGTGGTACATTATCTGCCGATATAAATGCAGGAGCCACGGTTCTTGGGCAAGTCAATATACCAAATACAGGAGGGTGGCAAAACTGGACTACGGTATCTCACACTGTTAACGTAAATGCGGGAACGTATCCTTTTGGTGTGTATGCGGTATCTGGCGGATGGAATATCAACTGGATAAAAATAACGAAACAAAATAATGTTCGATCTTTTAACTCAACTTTAGCTCACAGCACAAAACTTGATGAAGAAAGAAAGAAAATAAGTACTACCTCAATATTTCCAAATCCTTTTACAAATGTGATCCAATTCAATTTTGATACACATAATGCAAATATTGTTGTTTTTGATAATTTAGGACGCACGGTAATAGCTCCAAGAACTATTGAGTCAGGTAAGTCTATTGATCTTTCTGATCTTGAAAAAGGACTATACCTGGTGACAATAGAAAAAGAAGGGCTCAAAGAAACAAAACGTATCCTTAAGGAATGATCCGTGCTTAGTATTATAAGAAACCTTATTATTTGATTACCGTTTTACCATAACATTTAAAAGAAGAAGTTCAAAAAAATAATACCCTCTTTATACAGATAACAATTATACCTGGTTCGAAATCTTCTGAATCATAACAAACCTTAAATATAACAGAATGAAAACTAAACGTAACACATTTGAAAACGGAACAGCAATACTGTTCTTTATGGGATTACTATTTCTATTTGGATCAATAACTCAGGCACAGACATTGCCTTACGAAATCACCAATAATTCAGAATATTCAGATGATGAAATATACGTAGCTATTGTGGGGATTACTGATGGACATGTTTGGGTAGATGCTGTGACTGGCCAGGTTAATCGTATGGACAGCTCTAATAACACAGTACAGGGACCAATAATTGGTGGCAATCAAGGACCAGGTGAAAATGGAATGTATGCGGATTGTTTTCGTCGATTAAGTGATATTCCGAATAAAACCATTCAGATTCCTAAAATAGCAGGATGTCGAATCATGATTTCTTTTAAAAGTCAGCTGTATCTTTACTTTTTTGGTCATTCAGGCGCCCCCAGTGGATATGCTGCTCCAAATCTAGCAAACCCAACAGATCCAAATCAAGGAATCAAATATGAATTGATCGAACTAACCTACAATGATATTGGTCTTTGGTGTAATACATCAAGAGTTGACTCTTACCAATACCCTATGGGGCTTGAAGTTTGGGGAGACAACTTTTATAAAAAAGTAGGAGAATTAAAAAAACACAATGATATTTTAGCCCAGTGGCAAGCAACCGCTCCTAATGAATTTAAAAGTTTGCTAAATATCGATGAAGGTATTATTCATTTTCCTACAAAAGTAGAAGCATTCCCTAAAAATTTTATGGATGGTTATATCAATGACATTTGGTCTAAGTATTCAAGTCAGGAACTTGCGTTCACATCTGATGCAGGTATATGGAGAGGAAAAGTACAAAGTGGAAATCAATTCGTATTTAAACGAGATAGTGATGGTCAGACAGCAACTATCCCTGGTAAACCAACAACCATTGAAGCTATGGAAGGTAGTGGTGTGATGGCATCGGGACAACGATGGGATTTGGTAGTACAGTCGCAAATGGTTGCAGCGATTACAAGACATGCTGTGGATTTAAATGTACCATCGGGAGTATTGCAAAATTTTGGAGATACTTCTAAATACTATCAAACCTGGCCGTATAACTGGTACTCTAAATTTTTCCATCAAACCGATATCAGTTTCGAGAGTCAGACCTATACGTTTGCTTATGATGATGTGTATGATCAGTCAGCTACAATACATACCCCAAACCCCAATAACATAAAAATAACTCTCGGTGGTTTTGAAGGGGGGTCAAATCCTACTATTGGAAATGTGACTTTATATTTAGATTGCTCCTTTGCAGGAAGCTCGGTAAGGTTATCAGAAGGAAGTTATACAATGGCACAACTAGAGGCTTTAGGAGTGCCTAATGATAAAGTGTCGTCTTTGCGAGTACAATCAGGATATAAAGCCACCCTGTATTGGGATGATAATTTTGGCGGAGCCAGTTTAGTAAAGACTTCAGACGATTCTTGTTTAACTAACGATGGAGACTGGAATGATAAAATGACCTCTATAGTGGTTTCAAGAACGGGAGATAGTGAACCTGGTCTGTTAATCGAAGCAGAAAACTACACCTCCATGTCTGGTGTTCAGAAAGAAGACTGTTCAGAAGGAGGGCAAAATGTAGGGTATATAGATACAGAAGATTGGTTAGTATGGGATATCAATATTCCTGCAAGCGGATCTTATACTGTTGAGTATCGGGTAGCAAGTCCCAACAGTAATGGAGTGATTCAATTAGAGCAAGCAGGAGGTGTTCCGGTTTTTGGAACTCGTTCTGTACCTAATACAGGAGGATGGCAAAATTGGACCACTATATCCCATGTTGTCAACTTTGCTGCCGGACAGCAAAAAATAGCTATAAAAGCGTTAACCGGAGGATGGAATATTAATTGGCTTAACATTAGTAATAGTAATAAAACATTAGAAATTATTAAATCAAATAATACTAAAAAATACAAACCACAATTAACAGCCTATCCTAATCCTTTTACAGATCACATTAAGTTGAGGTTTGAAGGTAAAGATGCAAAAATTACAATTTTTGATGTCCAAGGGCGTGAAGCACTACCCACAACTAGTATTCAATCAAATAAATCGATTAAACTATCTGGTCTTAGTAAAGGAGTATACCTTGTTAAGGTAGATATAGATGGTGAAAATATAACAAGGCAACTGGTCAAAACTAATTAAAGTAAAGTCATACAATGGTGTTATAACGGTAGATTTTGCAATTATAACACCATTCATTTTTGGCTATTAGTTTACAGTCTCAAAATTTCTTTTCTACAAATTCATTAAGCAATTTATTGAAATTATTTCTGTGGATCACACAGTTAACTTATTTACAAGAACATAGATTGATGAATAAGATCTGCAAGGCTATCTACTTTTAATTTTTTCAGTAATCTTGTCTTATAGGTACAAACGGTCTTCTCGCTGATAGATAAAGTACTAGCAATATATTTATTCCTTTTTCCAAAGCATAAAAGATTAAATACTTCAATTTCTCGGGGAGACAGTTTTTTATATGCCACAACCATATTATTTTCATTAACATTTCGGTTTGCTAATTTTTGTGTTAGATGGTCGTTTAAATAGATTCCACCTCTGGCAACAAGCTTAATTGCTTTTTTAATTGTTTCAGTAGGAGCAGTTTTAGATAAATATGCCGAAGCACCAGCTTTGATCGTATTAAAAGCGTATATCTCTTCTGGATGTGAACTAAAAATAATGACTTTTATTCCGGTAAATTCTTTTTTAATGGTTCTTAAAGCCGCGATCCCATTTATGTGAGGCAGATTAAGCTCTATGATAAGTATATCAGGAATGTTGTCTTTCAAAACGTCATACATTTCGTTTCCGTTACTTACCTTGCCAATAATCTCATAATCCACAGAGTGGCGTAGCAAAGAAAAGATACCTTTTCTAGTAATTGGATGATGATCAGCGATTAATACGGTTGTCATTCTTGTTTATAATTATTAATGTTAACCCGTTGTGCATTTAAGAAAAATACTATAAAAAGTGTCAATGATAGTGTTTTGATACTTCGTCTAGGCTCAGTACAGGTTAGAGAAGTGTATCGAGCCTTTCGTCAAGTCAGGATGACAAGGGTTTTGGAATAAAAAGCTATTCTCCATTTTATTTTATGTCATCTCGAGCACCTCGACTTTGCCCGATACAGCTTATATCGAGAGGTCATTAAGATAGAACATTCGAATTGACGCTTTTTTTAATCTACAATTCCAAAATACACAATGGGTTAATGTCAGTTTAATTTTAGGGTTTTTATATCCTTTATGAAATATATATTTTTGCAAATAAGTTTAAAAAAAAAAAAACTTCCTACTCATATATAATGTGCCCTTTTATTAAAGAACTGGTTTAAATTAAAGGTCTTGGAGTGCCATAGAAACAGTCACATCTTTCCATGCTTCGAGATCGGTTTTTACTTGCTCTATTTTTTCATAGGCTTTATCATAAGCATCTTGACCAAGGAATAAGTGTAGCGGAGGGTGCATCTCCTCACTTATTTTTATCATAGTGTTAGCTGCTTTTACAGGATCTCCAGCTTGATTTCCATCAATAGTACGCAGATGTACTTCTTGTATTTGACGAGCTTCGGTATATTCAACAATTGGGTTGGCAGGTTCGGCTATTGATCCTTTCTTTAGAAAGTTAGTCTTGAAATATCCAGGATGTACGACTGTCACCTTAATTCCAAATGATTTGGCATTAGTAGCCAAAGCCTCTGTATAACCTGTTACTGCAAACTTGGTTGCGCAATAGGTATCCAAAAAAGGAAAGTTCGCAGTATAACCTGCAATAGATGATATATTAATAATATGCCCGGTTTTTTGTTTCCGTAAGTAAGGCATCGCTCTTCTAATGACATGCACCAGACCAAAAACATTTACATCAAAACTAGCCCTTACCTCGGCATCAGAAATTTCTTCTAGTGTTCCCTTCTGCCCATACCCTGCATTATTAACAATGATGTCAATTTGCCCGAAATGAGCGACTACAGCCTCAATGGCTTGTTGTACACTGTGCTCATTAACAAGATCCATCTCAATCGGGAGAAATGTTTTAGTAACTTTACTAACCTCATTTTCTAATGATTTTATATTTCGCGAGGTTCCTGCTACACAATATCCTTTGGCAAGTAATTGCTTTACAAGTGCTAATCCTAAACCTTTAGAAGCTCCAGTTACAAACCATACATTATTTCTATTCATAATTATTTTTTTTATTGTTAATTGCTGATTTATATAGTTTTTATAATACAACAGAAATTAAAGTGTTACATACTTTCAATACGATCTGTAAATTAAAGAATGGGTTTATGAAAGAATCAACAAATTGTTATATCACCCAAAATTAAGATGTTGTTGAGAAACATGATATCCTGATAAAGAATGATTTTTAAACAATGGTTAGTAAGGATAATTTATTAAGGTTAAGCCTTATTTTTTTACTTTACAACCTTTGGTTTAATTAGTTGTAATAATCCTAAATTAGGATTAATAAGTTTGTCTTCTATGGTTATTTGATAAATCTTGTAGTAAGGGTAAACTTATTTATCATTGTAATTTCAAATAATAACGGGTATAAGAAGGATAGATTTTCTTCTTTTCATCTCTGTGAAATTTGAAATTAAACAAAAAATATCGAAGGTTTCAAACTCTCGATATTTTAAGACTTACACAGTTTATGATATGCTATCATATTTTTGGCTTAAGGTGTTTGGTGGTTTTTTGTGGTTTTTGTGATTTTTTTGTGCTCTCTGGATTTGTTAGAGAGGGTTTCTCCACTACAGGCGATTTTGTAATTTTAAAAAATTATATAAGTTTAATCTTTCTAAACTACCAACAGTAGTTGTGCCTTGCGTTGGCTTGTCTTTTTTGAAATATTTTATTAATCTACTCCATAAACTTTTATTTCTCTCTGGTGTATTCTCAACTGATAGATCTTCTGTAGATTGATCTTTTCCTTCATATTTTTGTAATTTATCTTCTAAAATTTTTATATAAAGTCTATTATATTCAGTGTTTTCAAGAATTTTTGTAAAATAATCTCGAAAGGGGTGTGGATCAGGTTCTGATGAATGTGTATTTTCTCCCATAAAATTACAATTAATATTACTACTATTTTTGTTTTCTCTACATTTAAAAACAATTCTATGCATTCGAAAAAGCTCATCATTATACCTTTAAATTGATAATAAACACACTCTTCTACAATAAAATTACTTGACAGCAATGGCTGATGGAAATGTTGTGTCCCATCTGTATATTATTTGATCATTTTCAGCTTTGGAGCTGGCCTTAAAATTTTTTCAAAAACATCCTGAAAGATTTGTTTATCCAAACTCAAGTAAGCCACTAGTTTTTTCAATTGAGCAGTTTCTTCTTCTAAATTCTTCAACCTTTGAAGTTCTGAAACCCCTAAATTTAAATCAATTCTAATCTTGCAAAATTATAATTGGAAGATACTTCTTTATCTATTACTGCTACCTCTAATTTTTTATTAAAAAGAGGAGCATTTGTAACCAGGGTGTGATATTCTCCATTTTCACCACAAGTATCTACACCCAAATCTTGCAAGTCTTCAATTAACTTTTTATTTACCACTCTTCCTAAAAAATCAGGACCTAATATAGCATTACAAGAAACAATGACCGACTCAATGCCATAATCAATAATATCCAATACTAATTGTTTTTTAGGTTCCTTCCATATCGGTAAAATGGGCTTTAGGTTTGCGGCATCAGAGACTTTTTCTTCCCACGCTCTATGCGCTTCAATATCGATATCTCCAAATACAGATGCGTTTACATCATAATCTTTTGTCAATAATTTTAGGTTTTGGATATATAGTTGTTCATAATCATCCCAGGTGCTTTCAAAAAAACGAATAGGCAATCTTAAAGCATTGGCTTGGGCTTCCAGTATTTCTTTAGGAATTCCGTGTGATCGAGAACGATGTCCATATTCGTTTAACACATTAAGCAAAACAACTGGTGTTAATCCTTGTGAAGTTGCTATATGAAGTGCACAACAGCTATCTTTTCCTCCGCTCCAGGAACATAAAAATGATGTATTTTTCATATTTAAAAACTATTTAAACTCGTTGCATATTTTTTAAAGCTATTATTAAAATGCGCAATGGGAGTTATTAATCTTATTTCTTTGATTTTTGAAGTTACCCTAGCTTCTTTTAATGAACTAGTTTAAACTTTTTTGTAAAATCTTATTTAAAATCCACTTCTTTTACACCTTTGATATCTCTTCTTTTATCTACTGCAACTCTTAGTTGTTCTTTAAGTAGTTGACCTTGCTGCAGCCCTTTGATCGAAAGAACAGGATTGGATCTATCGGTGGTATCCAATATTATATTAGATAATCCTACCAGTCTCAGGAAAAAAGGTTGTTCATGCCTAAGATCTTTAACCCTGTAAAGTTCTATCTCTTCTGTTGTTTTAGAAAAAATACCTTTGTGTTCCAGTATACGCTGATCTGTTATCTCAAATTTATGCAAATGAGTATCAAAATATTTCCATATAGCTAATAGCAACCCCAAACCAAAAACCAGAGTAAGGGGTATGCAAATCAAATAAAACCCAAGATTAATCCATTGAGAAGGCGATCCTTCCCAAATATTTTCTTCATTCATACTATTGTTTTTTAAAGTGATCTTGTTTAATGAGGTTTGCTTATAGATAGTAATTCAATTGACAAAATTGACGATCCCAATGCTTTAGTATTTATATATTTGTGGGAAGCTTTGTTTATAGTTTCATTAAGGCTTTATCTTAAAAAAAATCTCTTTCCCATCAATATAAATAGTACAGGCATTGGGATTTGTAAATACTTATGATTTAAACAATATATTTTATATGTTTTTCTAATTGCCGTATAACTTTTTCTCGAACTTCTAGCGAGCCCATAAGATTGTTTACTAATTGTTTTTCTTCTTCTTGTTTGTTGTTGAAAACTAAATTCTGATTTGAAACCATAATTATTGTTTTTAAGAGTTAGTATTATGATTCTTTGATGAAGACATGTCTTTATTTGAAAACAAATAATATGGAAAGTTCCCTATGATTTTAACAATATTTTTTTTGCAAATGCAATAAACTCTCCATAAATATTGATAAATACAGAAGGTATTATTAGATATATTGTATTTCTTTTGTTTGGAAAACAAATTTCTTTTTACATCTTACCTTGTTTAGAATATTAACAACTCTTCGTACAACAATCTAAAACCAATATGACTTAAGCTTTGTGGCAGATGTTGGTGTTTATTTGATTTTTGCCTGTTTTCTCCTATGACTAACATCGTATATATGTAAACATCAGATTTTTTTAAAACACATTATGGACCCCATGCTTTTGGTATTGTTTTTTGAAGTATTCCCTATTACGTTGTATACAGATCAAAAAAACCGAGAAAGTATTCCTAAAACATAGGGTATTACTTTTTTGGTTTGTTTTTATAAAAGAACCATAGTATTACTATATAAGACTATAGTAGTGGTTTTGCGTCTATAACAAATCGGTTCGATAATACGATAACACAAAAATTAGTACTATAATGAGACGAAATCAATTTTTATTTTTTGGGATCGCCCTTTTATGCTTTTATATAGGTGCTTCGCAAATGAAGAAAGTCAAAGAAGCAGATAAAAAATTCGACAAATTAGCTTATATCGATGCCAGAGAAACATATCTACAGGTAGCTCATAATGGATATAAGTCTGCAAACGTACTCAGAAAATTAGGAGATTCTTATTATTTCGAAGGAGAGAAGGAAAATGCAGTAGAATGGTATGCAGAATTGATCACAAAATATACCGACTATGATGACGATTATTTGTTTAGATATGCACAGAGTCTCAAAACTCTAAAACTATATAACAAAGCTTATGATGTGATGCGTGAGTATTATCATAAAAAAGGAATAGACCCCGGTTCTATGCTTAAAAAAAGAGAGAACAATTATATGAATTTAATAGAAAAACAATCTGATAGATTTGACCTCCTTCATTTTGAACATAATTCTATAAACTCAGATTTTTCACCACAGTTTGCACCTAACGGAACGTTAATTTTTTCATCTGACAGATATATTCTTCCTACAGATAGAAATGATATAAAGTATCAACCATCAGCAGATATATATGAAGTATCGGGAACTAAGCCTGAAAAGATTTCAAATGTAATCAATACCAAATTCGATGAATCCTCTATGATATATACAAAAGATGGAAAAACGGTTTATTTTTCTAGAAGTAATAAGGTAAGCAACAGACATAGCAAAGACCTAATCGGTACAATGTCCTCGGCACTATATAGCGCAACGATAAAAAATGGTCAATGGAAAAATATTAAGAAGCTTCCTTTTAATAGTAGTCGATATACTGTTTCACATCCGGCATTAAGCCCGGACGAGAAGAAATTATATTTTGTAAGCGATATGCCCGGGAGTATAGGGCGGTCTGATATTTTTGCAGTAGCTATAAAAGAAGATGGCACGTTTGGAAAACCCCATAGCTTAGGAAATACTATAAATACACTTGGTAATGAAGCGTTTCCTTTTATAGCAAAAAATGGAGATCTGTATTTTGCCAGTGATACACATTTTGGGCTTGGCGGATTGGATCTTTTTGTTAGTAAATACTACCAAGGTAAATACCAGGAGCCTATCAATCTAGGTAAACCCATAAACAGTATCCATGATGATATTTCTTTTATTATAGATGACAACACGAAACTGGGATATTTTGCAAGTAACCGAAATTTTACTGATGATATCAAGAATAATTTTAATATCTATAAATGTAAGCAACAGAAAGATCTAATTTTTAATTGCGGACAATATATACATGGTAGAATTACTGATTCAAGAACAAGGAAAGGAGTTCCATCGTGTATTGTGAAAATTTTAGATAAAGATTTTAAAGAGGTAGATCATACTACATCCGACAAAAATGGATATTATCATCTTAAGTTACACTGCTCAGATATACACTTAATTTGGGTAAGTAAGTTTTCATACTATCTTACAGAAAAAACCATACATACAAGTGGCTTTTCAGAAAAAGGTATTGAATTACCGATCACGTTAAACCAAGGAGACGGACTTATAAAATCAACAGTGTTTGCCGGAGATGCGCGCAATGGTATTTTAGAATTATCTGCTATTTATTTTGATGTTAATGCTGCTAAGATTCGCTCTGATGCAGCGACAGAAATTCAAAAAGTTATTACGGTATTAAAGAGCAACCCAAAACTCAATATTAAGATTAGATCGTATACAGATAACAAAGGGAAGGATCACCATAATAAGAAACTAAGTAAAAGAAGGGCAATCACAACCAAAAAATATATTGTAGAAAAAGGAAAAATAGATCCCGGTAGAATCGTCATAGAAGCAATGGGGCGATCAAATCCTCTCGCTAATTGTGGTAAGAATTGCTCAGAAAAAGAAGATCAGTTTAACAGGAGAAGTGAATTTGTCATCTTAAAATAGTGTAAGCATGCTCATCAATATATCTATATCTCGATATCTTGATGTTGAAAAACAATTTTGAAAAGGCTCTATTTGTCTTATGACAATTATATCCATTTTTTGATAAAAAAATAATAGGAACATAAAAAAATAATATTATGTCTTCAAAAAAATCAGAACAACCAGAAGATAAGGACCAAAAAGATGTCAAGACTCTATCTATTGCTGCAGCTTTATTGGCTATAGGTATCGCGTTATTAGTTTTATTTGGTGGCGGCCCTGCGTTAATACCTGCAGTGGCTTTAATTGCTGCTTCAGGAACTGCAATAACTGGATCATTAGGTATAAAAGCTTACCGAACTTGGGAAGAAAAAAAAAGCTCAAAATTAGATTTTCAAGGAAAGGATCAGGAAATACAAGAAAAGAACCGGGAAATACAGGAAAAGAACCAGGAAATAGATAAACTTAAAAACCAAAATAATAAACCGGAAATGAATGGTTTTACAGAGGCTTTAAACAAAAACGATATAGTAGAAGAAATAAAAAAAGACGTATTCCGGTCATTATTAAATGAGCAACAAAGAGGACGGTCAAGATCACGATCACGACGCAATTAAGAAAATAATCATGTTATACATAATTAGCATGCTATGGCAAACATAGAAAAAGCACTATCAAAAATCGAAAAAACTAAGTCAATCGATGACAACACATTATTTCTATCGGGTTTAAGTTTGACATCAAGAGATTTAGAATCATTGATCCCTATTATTACAAAGAAAACCCCCAATCTTGAACAACTAGATTTATCAGGCAACCAACTTACCATTCTTCCCGAGACGATAGGGAACTTAACCAATCTTAAATACCTGGATTTAAAGGACAATCAACTTACCAAACTTCCCGAAACAATAGGAAACCTGACCGATCTCAAACAAATGTATTTAAGTAGCAACCAGCTTATCACACTGCCTGAGACAATAGGAAACCTGATCGATTTTGACTTCCTGTATTTAAATGACAACGAGCTTGTTACGCTGCCTGCAACAATAGGAAACTTGACCCATCTTGAACAATTGGATTTAAGTAATAATCAACTTATCACGCTGCCAAAGACAATAGGGAACTTAACGTATCTTAAATACTTGTATATAGGGAACAACCAACTAACCACTTTGCCAGAAACAATGGAAAATTTGACCGATCTTAAATATCTGTATTTAAACTTTAACAAACTTACTACGCTGCCTGCGACAATGGGAAATCTGGTACACAATCTTCGAATATTGAGTTTACTCAATAATCCATTATCCGATGAAACGATACATTGGTTAAGACATACTTTTAGGAAAAATGTCGTAATTTTTGATATGGAAGCTCAGGATCAACCTTAGAATCATAAGCGTGTATAATAAGGAAATTTATCGGAAGAAAAGCAGGTAAATACTCCCCATAATAAAAGGTTTGGATTGAGTATCTTTTTTAATATATCTGGATTTAGATGTTCATAAAACTGGTAAGAGAGTAGGGATCAAGGTCTCTAAGGAGAGATTTATATATTTCCTCGGCAAAGCATTTTCTGGACAAAAATAGCATTTATTTTTCACCTGTTGCCTGTAGCGTAGCGCCACCGTGCTTTGTAACCCGTGGGCGAGCGGTTATCTTCAATGGCTTATGCGTAATGCCTTTTTCGGTAGCTTTGGTAGCCCATAAATAGCCTTCGCCAGGGGTTAATACATTCATATCTTGTGGCGATAGTATCTCTAATTGGGTGAGCGCATTTTTGATATGGGTTAACCAATGGGGACTGTTAAATTTATGTAGCAGGACCACAGAACTAAGCTCTATAATTTCTACGGGCAAACTGGGAGGATCCTGACTGGCAATCATAATATTTACCCCCTTGTGCCTCATCTCTCTAATGGTTGTTACTATATTAGATGTCAGGTCTTTGTTATCCATATATTTATGAGCTTCATCAAAAACGATGAATTTATTAAAACGCTTGCCTTCTACTTTTTTTACTCCTGAAAAAATATTTAATATAATCACAAACAGCCCTAATGCCTCATCTTTATCTATAAACTCATCTCTCAAATCAACAATGATTAACCTGCCGGGGAGCAAGAAATCTTTAAGCATTGAGGAGTTATTAATATATTCTCTTGCAAAATCGAGTTTTTGTAAGGCAAGCCCTCTTTCAAATTCTGTAAATAAAGGAGAAGCCAATACTCCTTCTTCTATTACATCCAGATTAATATTTTTTCGGTGTTTTTTGGCTATTGCTTTTAATTGTCTTACATAATTGGCATTGCTCCCAAGAGCCCCGAGCATAAACATCCAATCCTGAACGTTAAGTTCTAACGGGTTAAAAGATATGGGTTGAACTTGTACAGATGGATATTCTAGCTGTTTTTCTTTAACCTTATCCTTGGGACATAGAATAACAATATCTTCTAAAGACGAGGGATCAGCTCCATATCTCCGTTTCAGTTTCTCGATCTCCTTTTCTTTATCATTGGGATATATCATTGATGTAAATTCTGGCTCATAATCCATGCTTTCGCTATAATGAAATATAACGCCAGCCAAAGGAGAAGGAAGTTCACATACGTGACTAAATTGCTTGATAACCATTTCTGTGATGGTTCCTATGGTATAACTTTTACCTCCTCCCTGTACACCAAACAAGCTTATTGTATTGGTTCCGCTAAGGTCTATGGCAACCTTTCTACCACTAATACTTTCACCGATCAATCCAAATTGCGAAGTAGATGAAGTGTTTCCTATCAAAAGATCATACTCTGGAGTAACATGCTCCGAGGGGAGTGCAATAGGACTCATGTTTTCTTCCAGAATTTTCCAATTAGAAAAATTAAGCATTTTATAGTGCTCAAAAATAGTTTTTCCGAGATCTGATGGTGTTTGAACATTGGTTTCACTCCTGAAGAAATCTACTAAATCCCTTTGAATAGAATTTTTATGAATCGGCAGTTCTAAGATACGTTCATAAAGCGTTTTTTTATGTTTGACTAATATATTTACACTAATTAGATTAGAATGTATTCGGTTACGTGTTTTTGTAGCATCTAATACTAAATCAGCATCTGGGATTAGATCTAATAGATATAAATAATTCCCTATATGTATAGCAGTATATCCCTGCGTTTCTAATGCCATCAAATAATTAATGATAGTAACATCGTGCAAAGGTGTATCTTTCAGATACTTTAAACATCCTATAATATCTTCAAGAATTAATTGGGCAAATTCTTTCGGTATTCTTGACACCAATTCATCCAATAATTGCTGTCGAAGTTCTTTACGAGAAATTTCGTTAAGGTTTAAATGTTCAAGATCCTCTAAATCTATAGTTCCATCAAAAGGAAGAATAAACAGTATACCCGTCTTTTGCGTCTCTTTTAACGTATTTAATTCAGAAATTGAAATGTAATTGGTATCTCCGGATAGGTTTTCTGAAATGATATAGGAATCTACAGCAGGGTACTTAAATTTTATAGTATCCAGCATTAGAACTGCATCTTCACTGCTGAAACCTGTTATTACCTTTGAGGTATCTTGTTTTGGGTCTGAAACATTGACCTTATTACGATCAAATATTTGATGTAATAGTTTTTCGAGATAGGGACTCATTGTTTTAATTGCCTGCATGTTACTTTGATGTTTTTATAGGAAATACTATCCTTGATATTGATCTCGTATATGTACAATCTGCCGTTTAGGCGCATTGTCGCATATATTATATTGTGTATTGTTTTGGGGTTGAGGTTTTCCGTGTGCCCCAAATTTATCTTCGAGAGCATTTACTACAGCATTCAAGCTTACACTGTTGGAACCTTGAACTAATATTATATCATTGTTCTTAACTTCTTCTTTTAGATAATTTGTGGCCAAAGTCGAATTTTCAAAATGCTCCCAATCTGATATATTGCTATTTTCGCCAATAAACTTTGCATATTCGCCCACGGTAATCAGTACATCAATTCCATCCTTTAATTCTGCAATAACTTTTCCAATATGAGAATGCGCTTCTTCACTATATGCGCCTAATTCAAGCATTTCTCCAATGACTGCTACCGTTCGTTTTCCTCTTTGTGTTAATTCAGAGATTGTGTAAAGTGATGCTTTGATCGAGTCTGGGGCAGCATTATACGTACTATCTAAGAGCACAGCACCATTTTTTAGATACGATACTACACCACGCTTTTCAGGAGTGCGGAATGTAGCCAATTGCTTCACTATGTCTTCTTGATTTATGCCCATTTTCATGGTGATTGCATACGCTATTGCTGCATTAAATGCATGATGCTTACCAACAACATAAGGCATAGAAATAGGTAAGCCATTTAGTCTAAATGAAGGATGTGCTTTTTCACTTAGTTGTATATCACTGATCCTTATGTCAGCATCTTTATTTTCTCCAAATGAAATAACCTTGCAATGCACTTTTTTATTAATTAGGTCAAAAAAATCATCATCTCGATTTAGTACTATCACACCACTATAATCCATACCTTCAAGTATTTCGGATTTTGCTATTGCAATATTTTCTCTTGTCTTCAAAGTTTCAATATGGGACATGCCTATATTTGTAATAGCACTAAATGATGGTCTTGCAATTTTGGATAAATAATTTATTTGGTTAGGGCCACGCATGCCTAACTCGACTACCGAGCATTGATGGCTTTTCTCCAATCTGAGCAATTCAATAGGAACTCCAAGTTGGTTGTTATAATTTTTTCTTCCTTTGTGAGTATTGAACTTTATAGTCAAAATATGAGAAATAAGTTCTTTAGTAGTAGTTTTTCCTACACTTCCGGTAACTGCAACCAAAGGAATGTTTAAACGACATCTCCAAATCTTACCTAAATTTCCTAATGCTTCAACTGTGGAAGGAACAATTATTTGAGGTATTTTCACAGTACTTATTTTTTTTTCAACCACCGCTGCAACAGCACCTTTTTGTTCAGCTTCACGTACAAAATCGTGACCGTCTACTCGACTACCACATAGAGCTACAAATAAAGTTCCTTCTTTTACCTCTTGCGACCTTTGGGTTATATGATAAATGTAGTCCATAGGAGAAATTTGTTGGTTAGATCGTCCTCCAACAGCTACACTTGCTTCAAATAATGGGATTGTTATCATATCTTTATTTTTTGCCTTCTTTCATACCATAATATCTACAATTGATATCTTGAAATTACAGCCCGCTAACAATATAATTCTCTATTAACAATCCATGTGGGTTATCTTCGGTTCTTGCTACATTTTTTAGTTCAAAAGATGAGTGTAGTTTTTGAGTGTTTTCCAACTTCTGATCGGTTCTCTTAATAATCACTTCTCCATAAAATTCTCCCTGGTATGGATATGTTTTATGATTAACACGAACAGAATCTATACGTAATTCGTGCTCGAGATTGTTTGATACTATGTTAGAGTAATACCTTTTTGCTTTGAGTGTTAGGTATAAATCTCTCCCCGAATTTCCGATAAGATGTAAAGACCTATTCACTTTCTTTTCGTAATCAAATTGATCTATTCCAAAAAACAATGTATGAAACTCCTTAATATGATTTACTATTTCAGGTTTCCTAAACTGGTCTACTTTATATTTGTTTGCGCTATTTAGCATAATAGCTTTACCTTCGTTGGTTACAATATAGGTGGTGTTTAGGTAAGCAGTGCATAAAGAATATGACCAAATCATACTACCTATCGAAATGCATAGGGATAACCCTAAACAGATAAACAAAGATTTTTTTACAATTGAAAAAGTAGCAGGTATATCTTTTAATGATTTAAGATCCATAGTTGTGGTTTTTTTTTAAAATCAGGAATGTATAAGTAATAGTTGGCTTTTTTAATCAAGTCAACTGGAGTTAAGTCAAGACTGAAATGACGGGTAAGGCAATCGTAGATTTTGTGCCAGGCCTAGGCAAAAAATCATTGCATAGCCGTAGCTACGGAATTATTTTTTAACGACGGCCAGGTGCAAAAAATGTATTGGATTACACGTAGGTTTTAGTTTGACTTGACACTAGAGCTAATAAAGAAATAACCTTCTCCTGGTGCTATCCAACTCAATACTTCTTGTTTTAAAGAATCAAACATAGTTTTTGGTTCTTTGCGGCGTTGCTAACCTATCATTATTGGTTAATGATTATACAAACATGGTGGCTATAAGATCTACCAAACCAAAGATAGCAAGGCCTATAATAAATTTAATAAAGTTTTTCTGGGCTTGTTCATTTCCCTGCATGTATTGGATAAAAATGATGAAGCCGCCAACCACTGCAAAAACTAATACAGATGCATCCAAAGCAGATTTAATATCCTGTCCCCATTGCTGAATCTGGCCATCAACGCCTTGTGCAAAAATGGTATTAGAAAAATTTAACATTCCTAGTATGATCAATAATTTAGTTCTTAGTGTTACTTGTAATTTTCTCATTTTTATTTAATTTACTTGTTTAATAATTCTTCTATAGTTTTATCAAATAGTATGATTTTGGGATTAAGATTATATTTAATATAATTCAGGAATTCTCCTTCTTTCTTAAATTTGCTTACTATATAAATGTAGACTGCAACCAGGAACGGAAAAACTAATGCCAATAATAGGTTTGTAGCCATTAAAAAGACAAAGAGTAGTGCCGCCATAATAACAAAAATTACTTTCTTTAATTCAAGCCCCAGAACTATGGGAACTTTTTCTAATTCTTTGGGAATTTTGTGCCTCATTTTTTATTGAAAATTTATAGATCATCAACTAATTTTTGCTGATTTTAAGTTGCTACATATTGAAAACAAACTCTAAAACAAAAACCCTATCGATTATTCACTTTTTCTTTGTTGGCATCAATAAATGGGTACAAGTATTTGTTTTTTTGTATACGTCCGTCTAAGTACCTCTTGATATAATTTTGAGGGCAATTTATTGTTCTATGAAAAACCATCGCCTTAGACGGTGATGGTTTACTGCATCACTTTAGTAATGCGAAACAATTTAGCTCTTGATAGGTTAATGGTTAAAAGTTATTTGTTATTGGTTTGACCTTTGACAAATAACGTTTAACATTTAACAAAAAAGAAATTTCATTGCGTGTCAAAAACCCCTGCACTGCAAGTGCAGGGCGGTTTACTTATCTTGCGTTGGGATGCAAATTCCTCTTGGGTAAGATTAGACAACGGGTATTGCGCTACCAATTCCTGCATGCGCCTCTTTAATTCGCTCATAACTTGAATTAAAATTTTGGCAACAAAACTAAGTCAACCAAAATAGCTAATCAAGATGTACTTATACGGAGGGATATAGTTCAATTGAATAATCTGGGTTAAATAAATTTAGGGTAAAATGCTTTTTGTTTGTTTTAGTAGTAAGGAGTGGAGTAAACCATAAAAAATGAAAAACAAAAAAAGACTTCCAGTATTTTATGACTCATCTAATAAGATGGATGATTTTACGCAACATTTTGTTGATTGCTTGTGTTCTGAAGCTAATAAAAATTCGGACTATATTGAAGATAAAGAATTTGAATATTTAAATGAAATTCTTGAAAAAATGCTAAAAGCTACTTACAAAGAAGAAACATTAAAAGACAAGTTATGGCATGTTCTAAAATCTATAGCAAGTTTTTTTTAGAATATGATATCTCAAATACGTTTTTTTAAATGTGAAACTCTTTTTTTGAAACTAACTGAAATAAAAAAGTAATATATTAAAAAGTAGTAGAACATGAGTACACTATTAGATAAATTAACCGCAATAAAAGAGATAAAACAAGCACTCAAGACAAGGAGCTGCCTAAATATAATAGATGCTGTTCTTAATAAGGAATCAGTACTACTTGATGGTAGTAAAGCAACTCAATTGAAAGCAGCTCAATTGAAAGCCTTAGGTAAAGGTGAAAATAAACATGCACTACGGAAACTACAGGAGGCTATTATTACACAACAAATATTTAAAAAAACTACGGAAAAAACACAAAAATCAGAAAAATCAGAAAAATCAAAAAGATTAAAACATAAGAGGTAAAATGGTTGATGACTCGCCTTAAAAATTTCATCTTTATCATCTAGTGTTAAGTCAAGACTGAAATGACGGGTAAGGCAATCGTAGATTTTGTGCCAGGCTTAGGCAAAAAATCATTGCATAGCCCGTTGGTCGATAAAAGTAGTGCGCGGGAAGGTCACCACCTCGCGTGGAATGCATAAAGAGCGCCACCGGTCGATATTTTGTGAAAGAGGATACTATTTTTATACTGTAGCGGTAGTAAAACAGTACACAAAAGGAGGATTTTTGTAAACGGATGTTATAAATTGAGGCACAATTTTTCTTCAAAAAAATCTAAACCCATAGATTTTTTCTGAATATCGTTCTGAAACTACCTTAACATTGCATGCTATTTTAGGAACTCATTTAAACTTTTTTGCCTGTTTCCGGCCAGCCTGCCTGGCCAGTCAGACAGGGTAGAATTGAAGCGAACCCGCCTGCCGGATCTACCTTGTCGGTAGACAGGCGGACAGGAAATAGAGGTTTTTTGCCCAGATAAAACTTTTTTTGAGTTGCATAGCAGCGCTACGGAAGGAAAAAAATGTGAAATATGGGTGAAAAAGATCATTCCTGCCTGCTCGCCGCAAGGCAGGCAGGTTGTAGCCAATTAGAAAAAGTTTAAATGAGTTCTAGATCTAAAAAACACTGAATCACTACGCTTTATAGCAGATTACGGTCTTTTCATCATTTTAACCATAGGGTATATCATATGTTTATTTGTTTTATAAATGAAGTGCTATACTTCAATATATAAACCTTAAAACATATAGTTATGAAACCTAAAACAAAAATGTTATTGACTATTCTATTTAAAAATATAAAAAGAAGATTACGAGACCTGCCTAAAGCCTCTAGCTTTGCGATACATCGATAAAGAAATATATGCTATTTCTTCATTGGGCATGAAAGTACAGTTGTAATACCATTTCACATTTTATGTATGAACATTAGAACATAGTAAACTCAATTACTAAGTATTAAAATAATATAGTATGAAGGATCAAAATCAAGAAGAAAATAAACAAAAAGACAGAGCGTCTTTAACATATGCTGCACCTAAGGAGGTTAAAGATGCTGTAATATTAAAAAGAGGAACAGCTATAGGTAAAGCAGGTGTCAGAAGAGTTATTGGTGCCAGACCAGCTTATAATTTCCAGGCTCATGTGCACTTCTCACACGGAACTCCCGGATCTAAAGCTGAAGGGGGTATTCCTGCGAAACCTTCTGAATCATTGATTCTTGTAAGATGTTATGCAAATGATGAAGCAGCAAAGTCGGCAGGTGAGCAGGTTGGTACAGGTACAGAGATAGATGCAAACCATACAGTGTATAATGCATCAAATCATTCACTTGAATATGTGATAAAAGACGGTGCTTTTCATGCAAAAGATATAACTGAGACTGCTCTAAAAGAATCAAAATCATCGTGAACCGCTAAAAAGTGGCGGTAGTAGTAGTGGTCATTCTCAAGAGCTGCCTGGAGTTAATATAACAGATAAAGAGAACACTTTTAAGATCAAAAAGCCTTTGTAGCGCACAAATTTTTTTAAAACTTGTGTTATGATTTGGTGCTGATGTATTAACCCTATGAAGAAAGCTTCATAGGGTTTTTTATAAAGTTTACAATTAATTTTCTATCTAAGGATTAGTGTTCAAACAACTATCTGGGAACATTGTATAATGACTGCCTCATTTATAAGAAGTTTCTAAGAGAGATTTCATGAACAATCACATAAAAAGATCAGAAAACACTTTTCAAAGCAATATTATTTCTACAACTGTACCCATATTCTCAGGAGTTTAATGCCGCAATGAGAAGATTAAAAACATCAAGGAATAAATATTTCAAAAAAACCATAGGGTATAATACAAGCTGGTTTGTTTTATAAATGATTAAGGTTTTAAGGTACTCTATTATCGATCTCCAATCTAATCGAATAAAAAATAAAAGTAATTATGAAGGATAAGTTTTCTATTGACATATTAATAATCTTTGCTTTGGTGATGTGTTTACTACTGCTGTCATTAGATGTATATACTGGGTTTTATAATGAACTAAACAATTTAGGGTTAACAGACAGAAACCTTAACCAAGGTATTAAAAAAGCATATTTACAATTACCTTTCTTATCAAATTCATTTTTCTTACGTATTATCATTTTAGGTGTTTTTATGCTTGGAACCTTTGGGATAAGTTTAAAAAAGAAACCCGAAGAGGATCCTGATTTAAAAAAATATGTCATTTCGGTAATTATATCTTTTTCTCTATTTGTATTAAGTGGTGGTTTTAAAGTCAATTTAGTAGCAAATCTAATTATCACTTTTGCTTCCTGGCTGGGATTTATCTGGAGTTTTTTACATATCAGGAAACATTTTAATTTTTTCTCTAATAAAGATGAATTCAATAATAAAAACCTCATTTTTCAACAAGAAAAAGTATATAAAGAAAACCCATATTCTGTAAACCTAAAGACAGAGAATGGATTGATTAATGTGGTAAACCCGTTTAGAGCAACTATGGTTTTAGGAACTCCCGGGTCGGGTAAGTCATACTCTGTAATAGAAGAATACATCAGGCAACATATCATGAAAAATTTCTCTATGATGGTGTATGATTTTAAATTTCCTTCTCTGGCAAAAGAAACCTATGCTTTTTACGAATATTATAAAAACACCTACAAAATAGCACCAAAATTTACAGTGATCTCTCTGGATGATATTCCATATTCTAATTTTGTAAATCCAATAAGTCCGGATCTTATACGTAAAACGGCAGATGCCATAGAGGCTTCGCAAACGGTACTTTTTAACCTTAATAAAGAATGGATTACCAAAAAAGACTTCTTTGCACAATCTGCCATATCCTATTTTGCCTGTTGTATATATTTTTTAAAATTATATCAAAATGGTAAATTTTGTACCCTTCCGCATGCGATAGCATTAGCCTCTTGTCCCGATGAAAAAGTATTTAAAGTTTTTAAAAGACAGCCTGCGTTGCGTTTTTTTATGACACCTTTTGCTGATGCCTTAGAAAAAGAAGCTTATGAACAGCTATCAGGACAAACAGCTACTGCCAGAATTCCATTATCACAATTAGCCACGAGAGAGTTGTTTTGGGTGATGGGTAATAATGTATACCCAGAGCTTAATGCATCTTTAAATATTAATGACCCAGAAAATCCGCAGATATTAATATTGGCAAACTCTCCATCAACACAAACTACAAATTCCCCTGCTTTAGGATTAATTTCTACACAATTAATAAAAGTGGTTAATACACAGAAAAAAATGCCATGTTCTATAATAATCGATGAGCTGCCAACCATGTATTTTATGGGATTGGATAACTTGATCGCTACCGCCAGGTCTAACAAAGTATCAACTACAATCGGAGCTCAGGACCTGGAACAATTGAAGCGGGATTATGGAGACAAGGTGGCAGAAACTATTTTTAATATTATAGGTAATATTTTTAGTGGTTCTGTTAGAAGTGGTACTGCTACCAAACTTCAGGAAATTTTTGGAAAGAAAAAACAACGCCTTAAAAACATGACGGTGGATACGAGTACTACATCCTATACGATTAATGAGAGTATGGATTTTGCGATACCGGTATCAACCATATCACAGCTTTCTCAGGGGGAGTTTGTGGGTATTGTGTCTGATAATTTTGGGGAAGAAATAAAGCAAAAAGTATTCAGAGGACATATTCAGGTAGACAAGAGAACCGATCAGGTAAAAAAAGAAATTCCTTTAGTCATTAAAGAAGAAAACCTGGAAGCTCTGTTAGACGGTAATTTTAAACGAATAGTAGATGAGATCGATATTATTCTTGCAAATGAGCTAGCTGAGATAAATATTATTGAGGGAAACAACGATGATAAAGGAGGAGCAACAGAAAAAGAAGGAGCAACAGAAGAAGGAGCAACAGAAGAAGAAGGAATAGCAGGTGGTGGAAAAGGAACAAGCAAAAAAGAAAATGTAGAAAAGAATCAGACTGTAAAAACAAAACCAAGTTCACAAATGAAGAGAAGTCGTAGTGGGGTAGGTTATTGATAACTAACTAAGAACTATAACGTAAGGGCGCCTCTAAAAACTGGTTTTGTGATGAGAATGAGCGAAAAAATCAAGGTCAAAGCGTAGGGGAAAATATTCCACAGGTGTAGTAGCCATAGCTACATCGAGGAAAGATTTTTACCTACAACACAGGTGTTGGTTTTGCAGCTATTCGTACTAAAAAGTAACTTTTGGAGGTGCCCTTAAATAACTATTATTTTTTTAAGATGATGAAACTTAGCAAAAAATTACTAGTAGCCATTCTGATGATTTGCACGACAAATCTAGGGTATACGCAAACAAGTAATAATAAGAGAACAAGTCGCCAGTATGCAAAATTGGAATTACAAAAAAAGCCTATTTATTTTCCATTACCATCCAAAAGTTTTAAAAGAATTTCTTCGGGTTACGGAATGAGAAAACATCCGATCTTAAAGAAAAATAAATTTCATTTCGGATTAGATCTGGCTGCAAGAAAAGGAACACCAATATATGCTTCTGCCCATGGCAAGGTCATTAAGGCAGCATTTTCATCCACTTATGGAAACTACGTGGTTATTGATCATCATTCTGGATATAAGACTTTGTATGCGCATATGATGGTTTCAAAAGTAAAAAAAAATCAAAGGGTAAAACAGGGTGCTGTCATTGGATTTGTAGGATCTACTGGAAGATCTACCGGACCTCATTTGCATTATGAGATTTTGAAAAGAAATAAAAAGATAGATCCTTTTAATTATTGGGTGAATATGATAAAAAAATGGAAATAAACGTCTTTGAACTTTAAAAGAAAAATGATATAAAAAATGAGAAATATAAAGCATACAGAGAAATATTTATGGGCCTGGATACTATGTAGCATTTTTTTGTTGGCATATTCCATTTTGGTTGTGCATAAATTACAGCTAGACAAACAACTGTTGCAAAAAGAGAATTTAGACACAAATATATCTGACCGGATACAAAAATTTGAAGATATAGAAGATGAATTATTATTTACTCCCAAGGAATAAGAAATGGATACTAATAAAAAAATTATTGTTGCAGTTGTAGGTGTAATCCTTTTAGGCGTTTTAATATTTGCTATCAGAGGATTGGGTTCTACAGGTTCCTCTACGACTGGAGAAATGGCGGATGGATTAGAATTTGATTCTCCTGATCTTGATATAGAGAAGTTTGATAATTCTACAAAGAAAGAACTATACGATGAAACAAATACATATGATAGAGAGCGCTACGATTCATTAGCCGATAATCTTTCTTTTCTACAAAAAATGAAAAATAAGCTTTTAAAAGATGGTATAAGAGATGAAGAAATACCAGAAGAAATACCAAATGTAAATGAAGATTTACAAATGCTTATGGAATTGCAGAATAACTTAAATAAAGCTAACCCACAATACGATATGAATTATGTGCCGCCACCGGTAGTAACACCAGAACCCGAGGAAAAAAAGATTCCCAAAGAAGGAGATTATTTTTTTAGTGCATCCTCTACGACTACTACTGCTTTAAGAGAAAATCTTATTCCGGCAGAGGTCATCGATCAAGGTGTGCTTAAACAAGGGTCAACGATCGCGTTGAGAACAAAACAACCTATAACACTGCCAAAACAAAACATAAGAATTCCCAAAGGAGCAGTAATCTATGGAGTTGTTAATATCGAAGGTACAAGATTAAATATAGATATCAATAAATATAAACGAGACAATACACTATTCTCGATTGATATGAGTGTTTATGATTATGACGGGTTACAAGGCATACATCTTAATCACAGGTCTCTTTTTTCGATACCTTCAAATGTTTCCAAAGATGTGTATAGAGCAGCTATGAGAACTTATGAGCAACAACAACCTCTTATAGGAAATGGTAATAGGCGAGTCCCTTTGGATAGGGTGGCTATATTATCAGCAGCAAAAGAAATCTCCAGAGAATTGTTTGATAAAAGAAAAGTATTTGTTCCCAGAAAGTATCATATATGGCTAACCATAAATAACCAAGATAATGATAAATAAAATAGAAAAAATATTTCCTATTTATACAATAGAAAAAGATTTATTAATCTCAAAATTTGGGGATGTAAGTTTGGTATATGAACTAAAAATGCCTCAAATCTATTCTTTGGATAGAGAAGCAATGGATCGTATTAATTTAACCATCGATAAACTAATACGATCATTGCCTCCAGGTACAGTATGGCAAAAACAGGATTATTTTTTTGTAACAAACCTTAAAGATCCAATTACGGAAGGCAGAAATATGCTATCTCGTAGTGATAATAGTTATTTTTTAGAAAAACCAATATTAACCCATGAATGCTATTTAATATTTACAAAAGATGCTAAAAATAAGGTAAATATTACCAATAATACAACCAAGTATGAAAAGTATCTTGAAGGTATCGATAGTTTTATTGCAGATGTAGATACAAGCGTTTCCTTTTTATCAAAAGAAGAATACTTTAGTGCGAATCGCCTTAATGATGATCAAATTATTGATCTGATAGGTAAATACTTTTCCCTTTCCTCAAAAAGTGACCATAAATTAAAAGATATTTTTCTGGATAGGCAAATTCAGGTTGCTAATAAGATTGGAGAGGTATATGCAATTACTTCAAATAATGAATTACCAATTAACATTAATAGTTATATAAGGAATAAGGAATATTCTACACAGCGAACAGATTTCTTTATTCCTTACATGCAAGCGCTCTGTTTGGGATTAGAATGCAATCACATTTTTAATCAAATTGTTTATATAGAAAAATCAGAAGATGTATTCAAATCTATCAAGACAAAAATGAACAATTTCAGGAGTCTATCGCTTTTATCAAAAGAGAATGAATTGTATTGTAATAATATTGAGGATTTGGTAGAAAATGTTATTGACAAAGAATTAAAATTCATCAAGCAGCATTTTAACATTATTATTTGGGAGGATAACGAAGAGAAATTAAAAAAGAGTAAAAACAATTTAGAAAATACATTCCGTGAGATGGGCATGCTGCCGTATCATATAAAATACTCCATAAAAGATATATACCTTAATAGTGGGCCCGGTGCAGGAACAAGAATACCCGAAGAATATAAATTTATTGGTATTTCTGAACAAACACCAATCCTCATGAATTTTGAAAGTTATTATGAAAGTTTTAAGGACGGAATTTTGTTATGCGATAGGAAAAATGAAGCTCCTATCAGATTAGACCTATGGGACGAGCCTGTAAAAAGAGGACATATAGTGAATAGAAACAGATTAATATTTGGCCCATCGGGTACTGGTAAATCGTTTTTGATAAATCATATTGCTTCTCAATATTTTGAACAAGGCCATCATATTGTAATGATCGATATCGGAAATTCATACAAAAAGTTATGTACACTGGTAGGAGGTCAATATTATACTTATGATGTTGATCACCCAATGGAGTTCAACCCTTTTTATATCCATGGAGAAATTGATATAGATAAAAAAGAATTCCTCGTATCACTGGTCATGTTTTTATGGAAAGGAGAAAGCTCCTTTACTAAAGAGGAAAAGCAAATCATAACGCTCTATTTAGATGCATACTATACCAATCTTAAAGTGCATACAGACATTTTTCCAAAATTATCTACTTTTTATGAATTTGTTATGGAGAACAGAGTAGAGTATAATGAAGAGAAGTATTTTGATAAGTTGAGTTTTGACTTATCTGTGAGGGATTTTTATGATGGAAAGTACAGGCACATCCTTAATTCTGAACAACCCGTCGATTTACTGCATGAACGATTTATTGTTTTTGAAATGGACAATATCAAAGATCATCCGGTTTTGTTTCCGTTGATTACAATGTTATCCATAGATGTGGTTATGGGAAAAATACGTCAGCTTAAAGGAATCAAGAAGTCCATATTTATTGATGAATGCTGGAAACCTATTTCCAAAGGAGAAATGGCAGAATTTATAAAATATATGTATAAAACAGTTAGAAAACATTATGGAGAGGTAGCTATTGCAACACAAGATATTGAGGATATACTGGAAACTTCTGCGGGAGCAGCGATGATCAATAATACAGATACGATGATTTTATTGTCACATAAAAAGAAAATGGCATCCAAAGACAAATTGGCAACACATCTTTCTTTTAATGAGGCCGACTTAAAAAAACTGTTTTCTACAGATAAGCGCGAAGTGTTTATTAAAGTTGGTAATGTTTCAAACGTATACAAGGTCAGTGTTTCTAAAGAACGATATGCCTGCTATTCATCAAATGCCAATGAGAATCAATTTATTTTTGATCGGTATGCCAAACATAAGAATATGAAACTGGCACTTAATGAATTTATTAATCAATAAATAAAAAAATAAAATGAGACTGATACAATTGTTACTTATTTTGTTACTGATAAGTTCCAACACTTATTCACAACAAGAAATTTTTGATGAGATAGAGAGTACTAAACCCATTGCAATCTCTGATATAAAGACTACTCATTTAATTTTTAACAACAAAATTAAATATTTGGATATAGGGTCACGCTATTTTGTTACAGATACGATAGAAAATATTGTAAAAGTGAAACACATAGGTGGTGATTTTATAGAGAAAAAAGAAGAGAAAAAAACAAATATTACCATAATTACTCAAGATGGAGATTACTACTCTATTCCTCTTTTTTTTGAGAGATATATTACAAATACGACATACAAATTAGATGAATTGAGGAATAAGAATAATGTCTTGATGAAAAATGAACAAAAGAAAATGGGAATATATGAGATGTGTCATTTTAGTAGAAAAGCAGTAAGTAACTATAACATAAAGGGAAACAGAGATTTACTACTTTCTAAAGTTTCAGGAATATTTTATAGGGGAGACTATATAGCAATACGTTTGGTGATCAAAAACTTTTCCACTATCAATTTAAATATTGATCATTTTCTTTTTCGTTTCATGAAAAACAAAAGGTATGCTCAGGACATCGTTTATCAGGAAAGAGTTTTAAGACCTGTTTTGGTATGTAATGAAACCGAAAAAGTAAGGGGAGTTGGTGGTATAGAGGTGTTCTCATTTATTTTCGAAAAATTTACACCCAATAACGATGAAAAACTTCAAATAGATATTATCGAAAAAAACGGAGGGAGATCAACTACGATTACGATCCCCAGGAAAAAATTATTAAAACCAAAAGTAATATAGACTGATGCATTGGCCTTTGTTATTCTAAAACTAAAAACTATGATCCCATTACTATCAAAAGTAGCAGTAAGGCTTGCGTCAGTAGCAAGAAAAATTGTATTACCAGTAGTAAAACCGAAATCATCAGTAAGAAAAAAGCCGGTTTTGAAGCATGAACCAAAAAGGTCATTGAATAAAGAGAAGCCACACCCAAAACAGGATGTGATTAAAAGGAAGGTAAGTAAAACGGAAACTAAGAGAAAGAACATAAAAAAAGAGCTTAGAAAGTATTTTATTGAAGAATTTTTTAAGGGAATTCTAAAAAAAATAAAAACTAATAAACAGGACAAAAAAAAGGAGCGTAAAGCAGGAAATAAAAAACGAGGTGAAATACTTACATGGGTTTATAAGACACTAAATTTTAAAATAACGTCTGGACTTAGAAATAGTAAGACTAAAAAAAGTAAGGGTCAAGGTCCAGAATTAAAAGCAACAGAGCATAAGAAAGAACATAAGATGGTGGACTATTGGGATAGATTCGGGACTACATTGAATAAATTAAAACCTGGAGCAGAAATAAAACAAAGAATTCCAGAGCAAACAACTTTAAGCAGAAGCAGAAGCTCGTCTATATCTCGAAGATCATCATGAAACCATTGGTAAACATATTGTCTTTTATACTAATGATTGTTTGTATTGGGTTTTTTGACGTCTTTTCATTAGATCCAAACCTTGATACCAATACATTGTCGATACAACAGGATTGCGATGCCGATACAGTATCAACAAAATTGAAAGCTAAACTAAACTTGGGGTTAAACAGTTTACGTCAACATGGGTTTTGGTCTGCAAAGACATCAATAGATAGTTGTGAACAAAAAGAACTGTCGTTGTTGCTAAAACAAATTGAGAGCAATTTCTATACACACAAGATAGATGCCGGTAGGCTCACTATAGTAAAAGAATCATTAACCTGTAAAAATTAAGAAATCATGAAAAAGGTTTTAATACTTGCTTTTTTGATAAGCGTAACCAAAACAATGGCACAAATACCCATACTGCCCAGCTATACAGATCCTGGAAATAAGATTGCATTACAAGCAGAAAAACTGGCAGCCAATATTTTGGAAAATGTCAAAAAAAATACCAGGAACGAGTGGGGAAAAACCTCATTAGCAACAGTGGCAGAAAAAAATGGAACAACAACTTTAGGCAAACCCATACGCTATGTGCATTTTATAAAATATGCCAATATGTGTGATTATTACGTAAATGATAAAAAGGAAAAGCTATGCGACGAAAAAGTAGCTTACTTAAGAAATTCTCATGATATAGTTTTTGATTTGTTACATGTAGAGCCCTTATTTGAGATGAGAAAAGGAGTTAAAGATCTCATTTGGGAAAAATATGCATCCATTTCTAATATCATCATTAAAGAATTGGAAAAAATTAAACGGGAAATTGAAAAAGAAGAGAAAAACAAAGAATATCTTAAATATAAAGGATAAACACGAGTACTATAACCCAATTAAAAATTGTCATTATGAAACTTCAACAGTTAATTATCACAGTGCTCATTGTATGGATGCCTTTCAAAGGTTCTTGTCAATTTGCACAATCAGTAGCGATCCTTGGGCACACCACATTTTGGAATAATGATGTTCAGACCAACATAAAGCTAGGACTTTTGTTAGCAGAATTAAAGAAGAGAAATGGTACCCATAAAGATATGAACAAATTGATCCAACAACTTATTACGCAAGAAAAGCAATTACTAAAGAATAAGTATGATAAATCATCACACGATGGTCAAATAGGTTTTTATTTAAAAATTAAAGGAACTATGGCGTTAAAAGCAGCTCAGGGAATCCTGGCATCAAAGTTTTCTAATGGGAAATACATGACAGAAAATAAAAGGATCTATATGGACCATATGGAATTAGATCAAACGATAATACCTTCTCTTATTTATTTGGATAAAAAAACGATTACTGCTGCAAATCGCCAGGAAATATACAGGCTGCGTAGCGAAGTTATACGCCAATACTCAAAAAATGATAAAAAAGTCAGGAATATGATGCGTATACCAGCCGCTGTTTATGTGGTTGAAAATGAGGAAGAATTATTAAAATTGATTAAAGCATTAGAGATCGCCTTATAATACTAGTGTGAAGTCAAGCCAAAACCTACGTATCATCCAATGCATCTTTTGCGGCATCCTTTCGTTAAAAAATAATTCCATAGCTATGGCTATGTAATGATTTTTTGCCTAAGCCTGCCACAAAATCCACGATTGCCTTATACCTCATTTCAGCTTTGACTTCACACTAGGCTCTTTATCAAAAAACAAGCTTATTAATAGTGTTGATCATATAAATATTTATAAAAGATGAAAATAATAGTAATACTAGGACTCGTATTGTGTAGCACTACTACCTTAGCTCAAATAGTAAGCGCTCCCAACGCACCGGTTACAGATCTGCCGTTAACAATTCTAAGTGGTATGGCTACAGGAGCATATGGCGCTCAGGTAATAGTAGAACACCAACTTGCAGATGCTGTAAATTCATATGAAAAGATATATAATAAAAGAGCTCAATATTATGTAGGTGCTACTCTAATCATTGAAAAAATTAATGATGCACTCGATGACAGTAGTAAAAAGCTGTTAACATTAAAGATGGATAATAAAGACCTTCACGAAACAGCATATTATTCTAAGAGGAAAGAGAATAATAAACTATTAGCAGAGGTAGAAGAAAACCTTGATATTCTCATAAAAGAGCTAAATCGGCAAGAAAAACAAGTGATTTATGGAGAAAAACTAAACCTGCTTCAAAATACCATGCGCACACTTACCAGGATAAATAGAAAACTGGATGTGGTTGAAAAAAACATTCAAGAAAGTGAACACGCAGAGGAAATAATTAAAATGATAATGGGAAACAATTGAACTCAAGATGAGTTCATTAACTAATTCTTTTTTTACTATTAAAATTTGAACTTTATGAAAACACTAATCATAATATACATAAGACGGTCAATACTACCAATGGTGTTGGTAATAATCCCTTTTATTGGTGCAAACGCACAGTGGCAGGCCACAGGCAATACAACTGATTTCTTATTGCAACCCCTTTATACTGATTTAATTAGCACAAATGGAACCATGGCGTTGAATGCTGAATTAAACAAAATAGCTTTAAAACAAATTAAGGAAGTAATTGATGATGAACTGGAACAACTTACCAGGTATAATCGTGAATATGTAGAACAAGGATCCCGGATTAAAACATTTATAAGAGAAAAAAGCTATGATTTTATTAAAGAAAAATATCCAATTCTAGAGCCTAACGGGAGTTCAGAGTTTTTAAAAAACTCTCTTATTCGTGCACGGTTTAGATTTAAGTTGGAAAGTGAATACAAAAAAGCCAGGAGTTATTTGGCTTTAGATAACTATATCAGTGAGGGGGATAGGATACTACTAGTACTATCTTCTTTAGAAAAAGTAATTAAAACCTGTATGGAACATGAAGAATTTTAGAATAGTATTATTAATAAGCTCGGGATTATTTGTCTCTTCGTTACAAGCACAGATGTGGTCGGTAATTAATCTGGGGGGAGCGATTGAGAGAGGCTTTATATTTGGTGAATTGGTAAAAGAACCGATACGCTTAAACAAGAAAATCGATTTGATAAAAAAATTAAAAGCAGTAGAAGAAGATTATAATGATAGAAGAACGGTAAGTGCCAATTTTACATCTACCCCAATGATGGCAGCCACTACGATGACCATGAAATCTACAGGTGAAATAAGTCAAAAATTAGAAGAAAAAATAGAAAATATAAAAACGGAGCGTTTTCAATACGGGTTAAAAAGATTAGAATTAAATCTTGCTAACGAAAAGAGATATCTGGACGAGATTCAGCAAGAGTATAAACTTTTAATGTTGGGGTATATAAATAGTGGAGGTCCCGGATATAATTATGCTGCTTTTTTAAAAGTTTACATAAGAATCCTGGAGATTAGGCGGAATGTATTAGCCCTGGATAACCTAATAAATAATTTGGTTACCCACAATAAAGCTTTTAAACAATAAGACTATGGATTTTTATGCAGCACTTACTCAATTTGAAACTACGTTAGAACCAAAAATTATATCGTTTGTAGATGCTATTTTACCATCAGTAAGATTGTTTGCAGGAGCTATTATGATCGTATTTGTAGGATACCATGTAATAAAATCATTCCTGGGAGAAAACGAAAAACTGGATGTCTCAACGCTGGTACGCCCTTGTTTAACCCTGGCGGCAATAGTACTCTATACACAGTTAGTCGATCTATTAATAGAAAAACCGGCAGACATCTTAAATGATATTGTTATTGACGGAGCAAGTAAAGTAGGTGGGGGTGCCCCGGGGAGTATACAAACTCAATTTCGTGATAAAATAACCTACACCCAGGGTACCGGGGGCGCAGATGGCGGTGGGGTCTATGATATCATCCAGGTTCATCCAATTCTGGAGTTTATGCACCTTATCGTATTCTTTATTGCTTCTGTTGCCGGTGGGTATATTCTTTTCAGGCAACTCATTGTTAAGTGTATATACCTTATGCTGGGGCCGTTTGTATTGGCCTTTTCACTTATTGTAGGAAACGAAAAAATATTAGGGAGTTGGTTTCAAGGCTTTATATCGGTGCTTTTATGGCTTCCTATGCTTAGTATCGTACAAACAATCATTATACTACTTCCCATAGAGACAACTGAGTTTTCTAATAGTGATATTATATTCTCTATGGCACTGCAGGTAGTGATGGTATTTATAGTATTCAAAGTGCCTCGCTATGCCAATATTTTAGTAGGTCAAGGTTCAGATATGGGAGCACAGGCAGGAAATACGATTATTGGACAAGTTAAAGGCATACCTTCTGGCTATATCCAGAATAAAATGATGGGAAGATCTATGAGAGGTAAAAGGTAAAGAATATGATATCTTTAATTAGTATAATCAAAGATTAAAGAAAAGCTTAGGTTTGATTTAGAGCTATGTCGATAAAGTTTATTTATAGTATTAGCAAGAGAGGTATGTAAACAAAAAATAAGGGATGGCCATCCCTTATTTTTTGTTTATATATAAATTTTTATATACCTGTTAATGACAATTACAATGACTTGTTTGATATAGAGGTCCATTTTGAAGTCACTGCAACTTCACGACAAGCAAATATCTTAGTAGATGAGCTGTTTTTAAATACAGATTTAGTTTTTGATTCCCTAGAATAAGCTACCATGTACCCACATCTTTTCCAGTAAGTAATTCTAAAGGGAAACAACAAAAGCTCTCCCCTTTTGCGAGGGTTACCCGAAGCAATCTAAAAGGGGAGATGAATCCCGAACCTGCCTTGCTGTCAAGCAGGTTTGCTTCGGGAGAAAGAGGTCTACGGCGTAGCCAGCCTGCCTGCAGCAGGCAGGGTAGAGTTTGCTATACGCAAGACTAAAGTATTCTCCATTGTTTTATCGGGGAGTAGTGTTTAAGCTTTCTTCAAACCCTCCGACTCCATCCCTTTCTATGAAAGGGATGGAGCCACCCTGCCCGACGGTGTCAGGCGGGCTCCCTTCAAATCCAAGGGAGGAGCTGTCTGTTCTTTATTATAATTAAACTTGTGGGTACACAGTAGCTTGAATAAGGAGAGTAATGTGCTGCAAAAGAGGATTATTCACAACTTTATGTAAAAAAATAAAAGAAATAGTAAAAACAGTGAGAATGACTATTATTTTGATGAATAATTATATAAAGAATACTATACTATAGAAAGAACCAATGCTTGGATAGATAGTTTTAGATCCCTACTCAATAGATTTGATGCTATTACTGAAAGCTGGAAAGGATTCAACTTTTTAGCATTCATGGTTATAGGGATTAGAAAATTAAAAAAAAACCAGAAAGTTTAAACCACTTCATTATAAAAAAGTTTGAAAGCTTTTGTTTTACTAAACTAAAAATAAAATATTTCGTATTGAATTCCCCCAACAGCTCTACAACAAAATTATTTATTAAAAAAAATAGGGTATAAGTATTATTAATTGTTTTCATAATAGATCGAATAGTTCGATTAAAAATAATAAAATAATAAAATAATGGCAAATCAAGTAAAACAAGAAACTTCAGAAAATTATCTTGAGGCAGTTCATGCATTGAAATCCAATCCAAATTTGACATCCAATCATCATGAAGTTTTAGATAACATGATTCTTATGGCGCAATTTGAGCATGAAAGTAATCAATCACCAATTTATCTTGTTGCTACCGACAAACATGGTGTAACAGGTGTTTTAAAAATGGTGCAAGATCTAAGTTCTAACGAATGGACCATTCATGATGTTGTTGGAGTTCCAGGAAAAAAAGCTGGAAGAGATTTGGCTGATATAGCCTTAAACTATACCAGAGAAACTGCAAGATATAAGAGAGTATACTTAATTTCACTTAATAAACTCTCTACAGAATTTTGGCAGAAATATAAATTCAAAGCTGATGATAGTAAAAAACTAATAGAAACATCTCTCCCTATGCATAAGTCTGCTAGTCCATCATCTGGTAATACTTCTGGTAATTCTACTGGTAATTCTACTAATAATTCTTCTGGTAATATTTTTGGTTTTAAACAGGTTCAAGGGCATTCTGGATCAGAACAGTACGTATACAAGCCATCAGGTTCAGGGACTTATACACCTCCTGTACAAGGGCATCCTGGACCAGAACAACAGTACCCACAACAACAGTACGCACACGGTTCACAACAACAGGGAAACGTATCATACGCGAATTATTCTCAACCGGTAGTCGCATCAGGTTCAGGGACTTATGTGCCTCATGTACAAGGGGATCCTGGACCACAACAACAAGGCTATGATGCATTAGCACAACAAATGGGAGGCTTAGCAGTCGCATCAGGTTCAGGGACTTATGTGCCTCCTGTACAAGGGGGGGCTGGATTAGAACAAAAGTACACAGAAAGTTCGATTTACAATTCATCAGATTATAATTCTGGTTTGGCATACAGTCCACATGATTATTCATCAGGTGTTAATCCTGATATGGCATACGGTTTACCAGGTTCGGAACACTATTCATCAGGTGATACTTCTAATTTGGCATACGGTCAACATCATTTTGGAAACGTTTCATCAGGAGGTGATACTTCTAATTTGGCATACGGTTTACCAGGTTCGGAACACTATTCACCAGGATATACGACCCAGCCATCAGTATCAGATATGCATCCGAATACGGCCCAGCCATCAGGATCAAATATGTATGATATGACTCAAGTACAAACATCTACAAGTAGAACCGGATCGCCAGGTTCATCTGGATATAGGGCAGGATCTTCTTCTGATTCAAAGGATGAAAAGAAAACTAAGAAGAGAGGTAAAGGTAAAGGTCGTCCATCCATGGGTGGTTAGAGGAGATACCATTCTTTAGTTAAGAACATAAAGTTTAACGTGTATATTTTTGTAAGAATCCCGAGGCATAATAGAGCCTTGGGATTTGCTTTTTGAGTCAATTTTCCCGAAACGTGGTATACTTTCCGGTGGTGCTATACCCTTCAAAAAGCTTTATCCTTTTTATTTTAAAGGGTTTTTTTACTCCAAATCCGTCAAACTATTGAAGCTATGTATGGTTATCACACACGTAAAGTAAAAATAGAATTGCTTATTTCTCTAAGCTTTGTAAAGTAATTTTTGCCGTTACAGAAGCTCGTCAAAAATATATTATTTCCTTAGAGTCACTCTATAATCAATCAAATCAAAAAAGAAGCTTACTAAATTATTTTAATTTCTACTTTTTAAAACAATAACAGCACTATCTTCTTTATCTTTTGAATACTCAATCCCCATGGTGAGGAATACATTTTCTAAAGCACTATCTAAATTATTATGAGGAAAACTACCCGTATATAACATAGCTAATTTATCCTCTATATCTTTGTATTCAAAAGTAACAGGAAATTGAGATGCTAACTGGTTAATCACATGTTGGAGCGGAGTACTTTTAAAAGTACTTATCCCGGCAGTCCAGGCTGGTTTTTTATCTGCACTGTTATCAAAAACCTCGTATTTTTTATTACCATCTAAAAAGCTTACTTTTTTTCCAGCTGTTAGTAAAGTATTATCATCACTAGTAGAAACTTGTACTTTACCTTCAAAACAAGCAGTTTCAAAAAAGAGATCTCTGGATACCACATTAAATTTTGTTCCTAAGACATGTATGGCACCATTAGAAGTAGCAACCGTAAAATCACTTCCTTTTTGTACTTCAAAAAAAGCTTCTCCATCCAGGTTTAATTTTCGGGTGAAGTTAAAAAAGTATTTGTTATACGTTAATTTGGATGAGGCATTCATTATAACTGTAGAATTATCTGGTAACGTAACATTTTGTTGTTGGGCAATAGGGGTTTCAATAGCCGTATTTCCAGAGAAGAATAGACCTAAACCAATTATAAATATAACACTAGCAGCATAACCTATATATCGTAAAACATTTAAATGGATTACCTTTCCTGTTTTTGCCGAACTATTTTTAAGTTTTTGCTGAAAATCAGAATAGGCTTCGTCCCCGGTTTGTTGCCCCGGGACATCAAGTTTAGAAATTCCATCAATGATAGCCGTATAGCTTTTATAATTTTCAGAATGTTGAAACAACTCTTGTTCTTCTGCAGTTAGTTCATTATTAAGCCATTTTACTAAAAGTTTATCGTAATTTGTATTATTGTTTTGTAGTTTTTCCTGAAAATCAAAATAAGCATCCTCCTCTGTTTGTTGTCCAGGGGCATTAAGCTTAGAAATTCCATCGATAATAGACTTGTAGCGTTTATAATCTTCAGAAAGCTCGAATAATTCTTGTTCTTCTGCAGTTAGTTCATTATTAAGCCATTTTACTAAAGTTTTATCGTAATTTGTATTATTATTGTTTTGGAGTTTTTGTTGAAAATCAAAATAGGCATCCTCTTCGGTCTGTTGTCCCGGGACATTAAGATTCGAAATTCCATCAATAATGGATTTGTAGCGTTTATAATCTTCTGAACCTTCGAGTGATTCTTGTTCTTCTACAGTTAGTTCCCTATTGAGCCATTTTACTAAAAGTTTATCGTAATTTTCTTCCATCAACATCAACCAAAATTAATATATGCTTCTGTTGTTACAAAAATAAAATTATTTTTTATTTATAGCCCGTTCCAAATCATTTTATTAATAAAAAAATGAGATTCTTAAAAGATTGATGAAACTTTTACCATTATTCTTTGCTTATCGTAAAAAAATAAAGTTAAATGATAATAAACTTATAAATGATAAACAATAAATATAAGATTTTAGAAGTAAATGATAGTATTGCGACATAGCTAATTTCGATCTTTTTAGCCTTAGTTTTTAGTTATAGTTAGTGAATAATAATATTGTTAATTTTTATTTAGTATTTTTTATACTTAACTAAGTAGAGCCATTCGTGAATGTCGATAATCCCTCTTTTTGCTTAAAAATGACAAATACATCCAGAACAACTCTTTAGTAATAGATTAATATTACCCGTTGTGCATTTTGGAAGTACGGATTTAAAAATATCAAAATTCACAACACGTATTTATAGTGATTCTAAGTATACACAGTCCAAAATTTCAACAAAATAGTTTAATGAAATATAAGAACTTACAAATGAAAAATCATTTGATCACAAAATACGTTCTCTTTTTGTAACCAGCTGTATGCCAAAATTTTTAGATTTAGCATACCCAACGAGGTAATTGAAATTTTCTTCATCAATTGGAGGGCAATATAAATTTAATCTCTTGTAAAGATCCTGAAGATTAGAAGTATTAAATCTGATAGTATTCTGTATCAGATAGCCTTCAAAAATAGTCCCAATTGTTTTATGATAAAAATTCTCTAATGAACTAAGATTGTTTGGTATACTGTTGACGAAAGAAAAACCAGATAGATTAATTGCTTCTAAAAGTCTTGTTAAGTAAAATTCATGTGGCGTTTCGACTTCATTAACCAGATGAAAATAGCCTCCTTCTATATTTTGAATACAGACCTGATAAAGTACTTTGGCGCAAAAATCTACGGGAACAATATTTAACCCTGCATTTTTATGAACCGTTATCCGTAAATCTGTTTCTAATGTATTGCTGTAGATGTCTTCAATATGATTTAGGCTTTTCATTTTCCATCTTAGAAAAAAGGCAGCCCAGCCATAAAAAATATCAAATTTATTAATTGCTCCTTTCTTTTGCTCGATTAATCGGCCACAAATTGTAGAAGGTCTGAATATTCGACACTTAATTCCTGTACGTAGTTGAAACGCTCTTACCAAAATTTCTCCCTGTAACTTACTTTTTTCATAAGGGTTTCTGAATTCCTGGTCCAAATTCGTATAATCTGGTTCAACATCTCCATACGTTTTCCCACAAGCGTAGGCAGTACTGACGTAGCCAAACTCTTTAACAATCAGACTTGATACTAGTTCTAATACTTTCGATGTGCCCATCACATTTATTCTGTTGAGCCATGCTCTGGTTTTAGCATTGTCTCTAAAATCGGTAGAAGCGGCAATATGGAAGAAGTAATCTATCTGTTTCCCAACCAGTTTACTGCGCTCGGTATTATTAATCAATTCATCAGCCGACAGGTCAATATTGACACAATGGATATTTGTATAAAAAAATGATGCTATCAAAGAAGGTTCACTTGGGTTCATTGACAAATAATCCATTCCATCATTAAGAAGTATCTCTTCAATACGTTGTGATAAAGACTGATCAGAAGATGTGCGCCCTAAAATAAAAATTTCAAGAGTATTAAGATGATCAAGATGGTTTTTGATGATCTCAAAAAAGACATGCCTTCCTAAATGTCCTGTAACGCCGGTTAATGCAAATACTTTTTGTTTCATTTTTGAGAGTTTTAAACGTTGATTTTGAGTAGATCGAGTATTATATGCTCATTAATTTTTCTTTATAAATATTTTGGAATCATTATGTGTGCTATATTTAAAGTATAACCCATCTAGAGTCACAGCAGATGCCAAAACTTATAAAATGCGATGTTTTATTGCTCTTTCAAGTTTTATTAAAGCGAAATTCTGATGAATGCGGGTTTAATTGCTTCTCTTTTTGTTAAAGTTTTCTATAAAAAACACCATGTCTCTTTGAAGCAATTTCAAACTAAGTATAGAAAAGAGATCTTAATTTGAATAGAAACTACTCCTACATAAATAATTCTCGCGGAATTAAACAGACAAACTTAGATTAAAACATGTAACACCCTAAAAAAGCCTTTATCCTTTGTTTTTTCAAGGTATTACATGTTTTATGTGACCCTGACCCCGGAGAAGTTTGGATAATCCCAAAAGCCATAGCTTTTATATAAACCCTAAATTAGATTTACTATCGGGCTTTTTGCGGGTTTTTTGTTAGGATTAATTAAAAGTTAACCTTTCCCTTCCTGTATAGTAAGTACCATACAGATCCCACGCACTATCAGATTCATTATCTAACCACACATCAGGATTTGTTACTATAATTGATCGACCGGTAGCTGGTCTATCATCTTGATCCCAAGGATGTACAATTACGTCAAACCCTCTTAAATACCAACCATCCATTCCTTGTAACTGAATAGTTGCACTTTTTACTTCAACCCAGCTTACGGTCTGTCCACCTGTATATCTCAACCCAAAAAGATAGAAGTCCCATCCACCTTCTCGATCATTACCAGGATTATCCAAATTGAAGTCTGTGTGCCATGCAGCATTAATATTGGTTTCAAAATAAACTGCGGCCTTTACAGTACCATCAGTTTGATTATTTTGTTCGGTGCCCGTAAAGGTTTGGATTTTGAATATCCATTGACTATTAACACTTTTGACCTGGTTTATGTTATTACGCTTGTACTCAGCAACGGCCTCATCAAATCTGGCTATAGCTTCTGATTTGCTTAAATCACCATCAAAGTGCATGTGCAGTAATGGTTTCTGGCCGTCTAATGCATTTGATTCTAACACAGTGTCGCTTTGACCAGTGGTACTCATAAAACCTTCCTGCTCCTGTACATTTACAACTTCAGGGCTTACTTCAGATTTTTCGCAAGACATCAGAAACAGCATACACAATACCAATACTAAACTTGCTTTAATTTTAATTCGATTTTTCATTTTTTTAGTTTTAAAAGTAATGACTCTTATTTTTTAGACAGACAAGAGACAGAAATCTGTTTTTAACAACTCCGGAAAATCAACTAGGGCACATGGGTCACAAACATCTCAAGAGTTGTTTTTTAACCATTTTTATAGAGGTGTTTACACATACTTTTGTTGAGATCTACACCTATATACATTATCATTTTATATCCTTTGTGCTATTCTAAAGCTTGAAATATCATTATCCCGGGTACCTCTAGCTTGATAAATCAAAGACAAACTTTTCGTCTTCTATAGAAGAATATATACTCTTAGATTATCATGAAGTAAATGTATAGAAGTACCAAGAGAAATGATATCCTGACAAAAAACGATTTTTGCATCGTGATTTATAAGGACAATTTGTTATGGTTTACCCTTGGTTTTTTACTTTACAACCTTTTGGTGTGTTTTTATTAATAACCTTAAAAACAGAATCCAAAAGAAACTATAACATTAATTTTTCCCTTATACATAAAATAGCTGGAGAAGGAATTCTTCATATTTTAAGAATGTTTGAAAAACTTGAAAAATTAATACGATCTGCTCTTTTTGAGTCAGAAAGACTAGAAAGATATCTTCGTCGCAGTAAATTATAAGTAGACCATAAAAACCAGACTAGTGTTAAGTCAAAGCTGAAAGATGCATTGGATGATGCGTAGGTTTTGGCTTGACTTAACACTGGAAATGAAGAAAAGAAAACTCTTATTCCACCTGTCCCGTCTATCCCAGAGGGCTATAAGGCTAAACCACCAAAAGGGGCCTTAAAAGAAGCAATGTTTTTAGAAAACTTTTAGGGGTATAGCTAAAGAAGGTTGCCGAATTAAACACCTGATTTTAAGTACATGGAAAACAAGTTTTTAAACATTTACATAGAATATGAAATATTGGGCTTAAAAAAATACTCTTCAATCTTAGGGCAAAAAATTAGTTTCAAAAAATCATAGATTAATTTCAAAATTTGACATTTAGGAATCAGTATTTAAAGCCTGACTATTTCTTTTTTATGGAGAAGTAATACTTGGTCTGCATACTCTTTTTTTTAGTATGTTCTAAGTGGTGTTTATATATCTGGTATTTATCTGGTCATCATTAAAATTCAAAATAAGGATTTTTCCAATTTGCTTCACTAAACTTGTTGAACCAAATTGATAATCATAGTGCATAATAAAGTATTTATTTTTAAATAAAATATTAAGTTTTATAGCAAAAAAGGTTTCAATGTTAAGTTTGGATACTTTACTTTTGATTTAGGTTGCTTCACTTAAATGATTAGTAATTCAATATTAATATCGAATTACCTTTGCTAAGAATTCTAACATCATTATTGTTTATAAAATTATAGATATGTATTGTAATTATTTTATCACAGTCATTTTGGCTTGCTTTTGTTTTTTAAATGTGCGGGCACAAGATTTGACAAAGCAACAGAAAGAAGATTTAAAGTTTAAAGTACACATGTTTACTCATAACGACGAAGAACTTCAGACTTTGTGGTATGAAGACAGAATGGATGAAATGATGCTTAAAGGTAAACTGCGGGAGCAATATCAATTAATAGTGAAATACCATGTTTTTAAAATGAAGCAGTTAGACGAAATAGCCAGTTCGCATACTGGTCCTGAAATGCAGTCCAAACTTAAAGCGCGAGTGAATTTATTAAATGAAGATGTAAAGGACCTTTTAAATAAAGCTCAATTCGAAATTCATAAGAATAGTTGGGAAGCAATTGTTAGAGGAGTAACTCTTAGAAAAGGTTGGGCTACGAATTAGTGCCAATAAATTACATCTTCAAATATTATTTAACATTTAATTCAATATATTATGATTTGGATAGAATTACTAGTTGTTCTTTTTTTCATCTTTCTGGGTTCAAAACTGGGAAGTATTGGTATTGGTTATGCGGGTGGTGCTGGTGTTGTTGTTCTTACGTTGGTTTTTGGACTAAAAGCTGGTTCGGTCCCCGTAGATGTAATACTCATTATTATGTCTGTAATAGCAGCTATTGCTGCCATGCAAAAAGCTGGCGGACTGGATTATCTGGTTAATGTATCTGAAAAGATTCTTAGGAAAAATCCAAAGCGTGTTACCTTTATTGCGCCTACTGTAACCTATTGGATGACTTTATTGGCAGGAACGGGTCACACTGCTTATGCTGCTTTACCTGTAATTACAGAAGTGGCTAAAGAAGGTGGCGTAAGACCTTCTAAACCTTTAAGTATCTCTGTGGTGGCCTCGCAAGTAGCGATTACAGCTTCGCCTATTTCGGCAGCTGTAGTGATTTTTGCAAGTTTTTTAGAGCCTTTAGGAGTGTCGTATTTACAATTGCTGGCTGTTGCTATTCCTTCAACTATTTTGGCTTGCTTGGTTGGAGCTATTGTTTCTAATAAACTAGGAAAACCCCTGGCTGAAGATCCAGAATATCAAAGACGTGTGGCGTCTGGATTGATAAAACAAAAAACAGAGGAACGTAGCGAAAGTCCCAAAAGCGCAAAATGGTCTGTAGGGATTTTTGGTATTGCCATATTAATTATAGTAACCTATGCAAGCTTAATTTCTAAGAAAGTGGGGTTAATTCCAGATCCAGCTATCGGTAGAAATCATGCTATCATGGCTATTATGTTATTGGCAGCTATGGTGATTGCATTGGTCTGTAAAATAAAGCTTGCTGAAGTTACCAATATGTCCACTTTTAAATCAGGTATGAGTGCCGCTATATGTGTTCTAGGTGTTGCCTGGTTAGGAGACACCTTTGTGAGCAATCATATTGCAGAAATTAAAGCAGCAGCAGGAGGTATTTTAAATGAATATTCTTGGATGCTGGCAGTTGTTTTATTCTTAGCAAGTATGCTACTGTATTCACAAGCAGCAACTACAACCGCATTAATGCCAGCTGCTTTAGCATTAGGAGTGAGCCCCATTGCAGCGATAGCTTCTTTTGCTGCCGTTAGTGCTTTATTTGTATTACCTACGTATCCAACCTTATTGGCCGCGGTAGAAATGGACGACACAGGTTCTACCAAAATAGGAAAATATGTATTTAATCACTCCTTCATTATTCCAGGAGTAGTAACGATTGCCGCAAGTGTTGCATTTGGATTTCTTTTTGGCAGTATGATATTATAAAGCAATAAAAAACAAAAAAATATATAAAGATGAAAACGAGAGTAGAAGAAGATTTATTAGGAGAATTAGAAATTTACGATGAATTATATTACGGTGTACATACACAGAGAGCTATTAATAACTTCCATATCTCAGGTTCTAAAATTGGTGACTTTCCGATTTTTGTTAAAGGATTAGTCCTTACAAAAAAAGCGTGTGCAGCTGCTAATAAGGAAATAGGAACCATTCCTGCCGATAAAGCGGATATGATCATACAGTCTTGTGATCATATTTTAGGTAATTTAAAGAAGTATGCACAGTTTTTTCCTTCAGATGTATTTCAAGGAGGAGCAGGTACTTCAGTAAATATGAATGCTAACGAAGTGATTGCTAATGTGGCACTCGAGCTAAATGGTCACGAAAAAGGGAGTTATGATATTCTACACCCTAATGATCATGTAAATAAATCGCAATCTACCAATGATGCCTATCCAACAGGGTTTAGAGTTGCTGTGTATTACTATATGAACGAGCTGTTGGAGCGTATTAATGTATTATGTACAAGTCTTGATAAGAAAGCAGCAGAGTTTAAAAAAGTCATCAAGATGGGAAGGACACAATTGCAAGATGCTGTTCCAATGTCATTAGGAGATGAATTTGGTGCTTGGTCTTCAAATTTGAAAGAAGAAACGAAGAATTTAAAAAATTGTCGTGATCTTATTTTAGAAGTTAATCTTGGGGCAACAGCTATTGGTACGGGTGTAAATGCACCAGATGGTTTTACACAATTATCAATTGGTTATTTACAACAATATACAAAAGCGAGTTTTGTTCCTGCAGAAAACTTAATTGAAGCTACTTCAGATTGTGGTGCGTATGTGATGATTTCAGGAGCACTAAAACGTACAGGTGTTAAACTTTCAAAAATATGCAATGATTTGCGATTATTATCCTCTGGACCGCGTTGTGGTTTTAATGAGATTAACTTACCAGAAATGCAAGCAGGTTCTTCCATTATGCCTGCAAAAGTAAATCCGGTAATTCCTGAAGTAGTCAATCAAGTATGCTTTAAGATCATTGGTAATGACGTGACCATTTCTTTTGCTGCTGAAGCTGGACAATTACAATTGAATGTAATGGAACCAGTAATTGCGCAATGTATGTTCGAGTCGGTTGAATTACTCTCCAACGCATGTGTTACTCTTGCAGAAAAATGTATCGATGGTATCACTGCCAATGAAGAACACACCAAACAAATGGTTTTTAATTCGGTTGGAATCATCACTTTCTTAAATCCATACATTGGTCACCATATGGGAGACGTTATCGGGAAAGAAGCTGTAGCGACAGGAAAATCAATTCGTGAGCTCGTTCTTGAAAAAGAATTGCTTTCCGAAGAAGAATTAGATAAAATTCTAAGTGTAGACAACTTGATGAATCCAAAATACACAGCTGCATTGCATAAATAGAATTGATTATTCAAAAACAATAGAGAACTACAAACTCTTTTATCATGAAATTATTTAATATAAAAATAAAGGCATTCCTAATGGTAGTTGTAATAACTGCTATTGGATTTGCTCAAGACACAGACCTTCCAAATGTTAAAATTCTAGCAACTGGAGGTACCATAGCGGGATCGGCTTCGTCTGCCACTTCTGGGAGTTATTCAGCAGGTCAGATTGGGATTCAGACCATGATTAATGCAGTTCCTGGTATAAAAAAACTAGCCGATGTTTCTGGAGAACAAGTTGCCAATGTAGGGTCACAAGATATAACAGTTGAGATTTGGTTGAAATTGGCAAATCGTATTAATGAACTGCTAGCTTCTGACGACGTTGATGGCATTGTAGTAACTCATGGTACCGATACGCAAGAGGAAACGGCATATTTTCTAAGTTTGGTTATCAAAAGTGACAAACCGGTGGTTACTACAGGTTCTATGCGTTCCTCAACTTCTATAAGTGCCGAAGGTCCTTTGAATCTTTATAATGCTGTTGCCATCGCAGCTAGTAAAGAAGCGATTGGAAAAGGAGTATTGGTAACATTGAATGATGAAATTCATAGTCCTAGAGATGTAAGTAAAATGAATACTACCAATGTAGGGAGTTTTTCGGCTCCTATTAAAGGAATAATGGGAGGTGTGTTTTATGGACGTTTAGGCTTTTTTAGAGAACCCACGACGAAATTTGGAAACACCAGTGAGTTTTCTGTAGAAGGTGTTACTACACTCCCAAGGGTTGATATCATCTATGCCTATGCAGATATGGCTCCGGATCTTATCGATATACATGTCAAAACAGGTGCAAAAGGTATTATTATTGCCGGAGTTGGAAATGGAAATATGACTGAAGCTACTCTTAATGCTGCTAAGAAAGCATATGAAGAGCATGGTGTTATAGTAGTTAGAAGCAGGCGTGTAGCAACCGGTTGGGTACTACGTGATAATGAATTTAAGGATGATGACTATCACACAATAGCTTCTCATGATCTTAATCCGGCAAAATCCAGAATTTTATTAATACTTGCGCTAGCTGAAGGAAAAAAACTATCAGAGATGCAAGAATTGTTTTATACGTATTAATGATAAAATGATATCACAATATGGCACTTAATCCATTATTTTTCAGGAAAACACTTGTTGCAGGAACAGGGCTGTTCTTATGTGTTTTCCTTGTAGTACATCTCTCTGCTAACTGTATTTTGTTATTACCCGAACACATTGCACGAGGAATGTATAATTCCTATTCGACCATATTAAGAGAAAGTCCTTTGATAAAGATTGTGGCTTATTTGTTATATCTATCGATTATTCTTCATGTGGTGTATGCATTACTGATTACTATTAGAAATAGAAAAGCTAAACCACAAAAATATATAGTGAATCACGCTAGTGAAAATAGTACCTGGTCTTCCAGAAACATGGGGATTTTAGGAACTCTTATTTTGATCTTTATCATTATACATTTGGTAAATTTTTGGGCTCGTATCAAATTAGGATTCGGTGATACGGTAGCATTAGATATAAATGGAAATAAAGATGTATATGCAGTTACATACAGCCTTTTTCAAAACATTTATTATGTCATCTTTTATACCATTATGTCCGTACCTCTGGCATTTCACTTGTATCACGGTTTTAAAAGTGGTTTCAAAACCTTAGGCTTTTATCATAAAAAAGGATTAAAGGTTCTGGCAAAGATCTCTTTGGGGTACGCTCTTATTATGGGTATTGGTTTCGGGATTATACCATTCATTGTTTATTTTAAATAGTAGTAGGAATATGAAATTAGATTCAAAAATTCCAGAAGGAAAACTAGAAGATAAGTGGCGTAACTATCAGGTTACATCACAATTGATCAATCCAGCCAATAAAAAGAAGTTGAATGTTATTGTAGTAGGTTCAGGACTTTCAGGTGCAGGAGCGGCTTCTACACTTGCAGAATTAGGATACGATGTACAATGCTTCTGTTACCAGGATTCTGCCAGAAGGGCACATTCTGTAGCAGCACAAGGAGGCATTAATGCAGCTAAGAATTATCAGCATGATGGGGATAGCGTTTGGAGGATGTTTTATGACACCTTGAAAGGAGGAGATTTCAGATCTCGTGAGGCGAATACCTACAGACTTGCAGAATTATCGGCTCCACTTATTGATCACTACGTACAACAAGGAGTTCCCTTTGCAAGAGAATACGGAGGGGTTTTAGTCAATCGTAGTTTTGGGGGAGTACAAGTACAGCGTACTTTTTATGCCAGAGGGCAAACAGGACAACAATTATTAATGGCTGCATATTCTCAGTTGTATAAAATGGTACGTGCAAAGAAGGTAAAAATGTTCCCACGTAGTGAAATGCTGGATTTGGTAGTTATTGACGGAAAAGCAAAAGGAATCATCGTTCGTGATTTGGTAACAGGTGAACTTAAACGCTATGCTGCAGATGCTGTAGTACTTGCTACTGGCGGGTATTCTCGTGTTTTTAGATTATCTACATTGGCTATTGGATGTAATGGTAGTGCCTTATGGAAAGCTCATAAAAAAGGAGCCTTATTTGCAGCTCCCAGTTTTACACAGATTCACCCGACAGCATTGCCACAATCTAGCGAGGCACAATCTAAACTTACTTTGATGTCTGAATCTCTTCGTAATGATGGGCGTATTTGGGTACCTAAACAACAGCAGGATCCCAGAAAAGCAAATGATATACCCGAGGATGAACGAGATTATTATTTAGAACGTAGATATCCAAGTTTCGGAAACTTAGCACCTCGTGATATTGCCTCACGGGCTGCAAAAGAAAGAATAGATGCAGGCTACGGTGTTGGGAGATTAAAGAATGCGGTGTACCTTGATTTTAAACATGCAATCGAAAAATTCGGAATCCAGACTATTAAAGATCGCTATGGAAACCTCTTTACCATGTATAAAAAAATCACAGGTATTGATGCCTATAAAGAACCTATGCAAATATCGCCTGCAGCGCACTTCTCTATGGGGGGATTGTGGGTAGATTATGAATTAATGACCACTATACCCGGATTGTATGCCATAGGCGAATGTAATTTCTCTGATCATGGTGCAAACCGTCTAGGCGCTAATTCATTGCTTCAAGCTAGTATCGATGGTTATTTTGTGCTCCCAAATACGATAAATAATTATTTGGCAAGCGCTTTAAAAGAAGATCATCCTACTACAGATCATCCTGAATTTGAAAAAGCTGAGAAAGAGGTAGAAGCGAGTATAGATAGAATTTTGAATATCAATGGCACGAAAACCGTAGATCATTTCCATAGAGAATTGGGAAAAGTGATGTGGCAAGAGTGTGCTATGAGCCGCAATAAAAAAGGATTGAAAAATGCTATAGAACAAATAAAAACGATACGTAATGAATTCTGGAAGGATGTAAAAGTTACCGGAAGTAGTAATGAATTAAATACAGAACTAGAAAAAGCTTTACGACTAGCCGATTTTATTGAACTCGGAATCCTTATGTGTACAGATGCATTAGAACGTGATGAATCCTGTGGCGCACATTTTAGAGAAGAATTCCAGACTGAAGATGGGGAGGCCGTGAGAGTAGATGAAGACTATTCGTATGTATCTGCATGGGAGTATGATGATGGAGATTTTAAGTTGCACAAGGAAGAACTAGAATTTGAATTTGTAAAACCTTCGGTTAGAAGTTATAAATGATGAGCTTATGAAATGAGCCATAACAGGGAGTTGATACCAACCTTTATGATTATTGGCGAATTACATCTGACTGATAAAAGACAATTAATTTAAACAGATGAAAGTAACATTCAAAATTTGGAGACAAGAAGGTCCTAAGGATAAAGGAGCGATTAGAGACTATGAAGTAGATGGATTGACTGAAGACATGTCTTTTCTGGAAGCACTAGACCATTTAAATGAATTATTGGTACTTAAAAACGAAAAAGTAATTGCTTATGAATATGATTGTCGCGAAGGAATTTGTGGGCAATGTGGTGTTTTTATTAATGGTCGCGCACACGGTCCGCACGATAATATGACTACCTGTCAATTGCATATGCGTAGCTTTAAAGATGGAGATACCATTGTTGTAGAACCCTGGAGAGCTGCCTCTTTTCCGGTGATTAAAGATTTGATTGTAGATCGATCTTCATTTGATAGAATCATTGAACAGGGAGCATATATTACAGCAAAGACAGGTACAGCACCAGAGGCCAATGCCATTCCCATACCCAAAGAAGTGTCGGATAATGCTATGGATGCTGCTGCATGTATTGGATGTGGAGCTTGTGTTGCAACCTGTAAAAATTCCTCTGCCGCATTATTTACTTCTGCAAAAATTAATCACTTAAATAAATTACCACAAGGAAAAGCAGAAGAACACAAACGTGTACAAGAAATGACCTATCAAATGGAAATTGAAGGATTTGGTAGTTGCACTTTTACTGGTGCCTGCGAAGTAGAATGCCCAGAGGGGATTTCTATTGTAAATATCGCAGAAATGAATGCTCGACACACTAAATCGAAACTATTAGGTTAAACTTATTTTTTTAAAATTACATAAAAATGAAAAACGCTAATTTCCCTTTGATAAGAATAATAGTGCTTATCATGGCTTTATTCCTAATGAATGGAATATATGCACAGACAACTACCTCTGAAGAAACAACAACTTCAGAAACAGAACAAAAAGATTCAAATTGGATAGATGAAATCACCTCCCGGGTTACACCTTATGGTAGTATACGAATCGGGGCTGGTTTTGCAGAAGAAGGTGAACTAGGTATTTCGAATAATGCACCACGTGTAGGGTTGAAATTTAAGCATGCCTTGTCCAATGAAGAAGCAGAAAACTTTAATGTCATTGGTGGAGTTGAGTTTGGTGTAAATCTGGTCTCTAGAGACGATGTAGTAGAGTTTGCGGTAGATCCAGGAGCAGGAATCGCCCAAGTGGGGGACGCTGTTTTTGCAAGATTAGGATTTTTGGGAGTTACGTATCAGGACTTTGAATTTACTTTTGGGAAACAAAATTCAGTCTATTATACTTTAGGTGCTAGTCAGGTAGATCGTTTCCTTGCCTTTGGAGGAGCTGCTATTGGTGTTTGGAATATTTCTGATGGTGGAATTTCGGGTACAGGTCGGGCGAATCAGGTTTTTATTCTAAAATATAAGAACAAAGGGCTTACATTAGGAGCCCAAGCGCAAGCAAGAAACATTTCTGATAACAGTGAGAGTATAGATACTTATGGGTTTGGTGCTAACTATAAAATAGGAGGATTTGGTATTGGAGTCGGTTATAATAAGGTAAATGATGGTGTCGAGGATCCATTACCAAATCAGGCAAAAGACGGAGATGAAGCCTTCGTTACTTCTGCTTCTTTTGAAAAAGATCGCTTTACGGTAGCTGCCTCTTATGCTATTTTAAAACAACATCAGCGGTTTGGGGATGATATTTTTTATGATGCTACAGGTATCGAATTCTATGCACGATATAAATTCTCAACTAATAAACGATGGCATGTTGCTGCTGGTTTCAATTATTTAAAACCAGACGATGATGAAAACTTAGGAGATTTCGATTCCAAATTCGGAATTGCGGAAGTTGGATATAACTTTAAAAAAGCCAGTCACATTTTTGTTGCAGCAGATATCGACCAAAGTGAGGACAGTAATGGAGGTAGACGTAATCAAAGTGTTTTTGGTGTAGGGATTCGGTTTGGGTTTTAATTAAATTCATTTTAATCTTAACTATGGATGTAAGCCTCTTTACAATTCTTGATATTCTGGGCACAATTGCTTTTGCAATTTCTGGAGCTTTAAGTGCTATCCATAGAAAATTAGACCTCTTCGGTATTTTTATAGTTGCTTTTGTAACTGCTCTGGGTGGTGGCATTTTAAGGGATATCCTCATTGGCAGTACACCTGTTTGGTGGATGAGTAACACCTATATCTTGCATTTTATAAGTGGCTCCACAATTTTTGCAATTTTGTTTAGGAATAAAATAGGTTATCTGGCAAAATCCTTATTTTTATTTGATACGATTGGTCTGGGAGTTTTTACTATTATTGGTGTTGAAATAGGAATTCAGGCAAATCTTGATCCTTTAGTGAGTGTGGTCCTGGGCACAATGACTGGATGTTTTGGAGGAGTCATTCGTGATATTTTGTGTAATGAAATCCCTGTGATTTTTAGAAAAGAAATTTATGCAATCGCTTCTTTAGTGGGAGGAGTTTGCTTTGTAATACTTTTTTATTTAGAGGTAGCTTCAAACATTATTTATATATCTACAATTGCATTGGTAATCATTATTAGAATTGTTGCGGTTAGATTTACTATTTCATTACCAAATTTTACGATCAAAAAAGAATAACTTTAAATTGAAGATTAAAACAATGGAACCTCTTTACTATAAAAAGCGAAGAGGTTTTTTTTATGCCTTATACCTGCTCTTATAAGGTCAAAAAAGGTGTATTTCTGTTAAATTCTTAGCAAAATACGCTTCAATATCTAGTTAGGAAACTTCACTTTCGTTTTTGGTCGTTTCACTCAAAAACTCAATAATTAACAGCTAATCTCAAAGTACATTTGTATAAGAAATAAGGATAAAAACTCAGTCAAATAATAAAATTAGAGTTATGGAAACGACAAATTTAAAGATTGTTTATAATCGCGAAAATAGACACGATTCAAATATTCAAAATAGAATTAATCAGCTTGTTAAGAGATTTGAGATACGAGTCAGGAAGTGGTATAAAGAATTAGAACAGTTGGGTAGTGCAGCAGGTATAGCAATTAGAAACTAAATAACAGAAGAATTATTATTGAACAAAAAGTATAAAGAGATGAAAACGATACAATCAATTTTAGTTACTATTTCAGAAAATATTTGGAATAGCATAATACAAAAAGAAGGGTATAAAAACAGAGAAGAATTTCTCTTAGAATACAAGAATAATGATGATGTGTTTTTATTCATATAAAAGATTTAGAACTCATGAAAAAAATATACAAACTATTAGGAACTGTGATAGTATTACTACTTTTTTCTAGTTGCTCATCTGTAAAAGTAATAGAGACCTGGAGGAATCTTGAAGTACCCGATATAAAGGAAAAAAAAGTTATGGTGGTAAGCAAAACTGATGATGAAGTTGCCAGAATACGATTTGAAAAAGATTTGGTGCAACATTTAAGTAAAAATGGCTATCAATCTGTAGAGAGTTATATCATGTTCCCAAAATCGTCACCTACAAAAGAACTAAATGAATCAGAAATAGTAGAAATTAAAAAAACGCTTAAGGATAAAGGTATTGATGTTGTAATAGTCACTGTATTAAAAGATTGTGAGGAGTATACAAAAACGACAACTAGAAATAATACATCCTATACGATGTATCCTTCTTACTACGGATTGGGGTATTATAGAGGTTTTTATAGATACTATGGAACTGTTTATATAGAATCTGATCCGATTACTATGATTACAAGCGATGCAAAAAAATATACTCTAGAAACTGTAGTCTTTGATCTAACCCAACCAGAAGAAAGACAATTACTGTCTGTAATTACGACCGAGATTGATGACCCACAGACATTAAGAACAGTATCTATAGATTTCTCTAAGAGAGTTGTAAAGGAATTGAATAGGTAAGTAGTTTTTTCATAATTAGATTAGGTTGATTTTAGGCAGCCGGAGATTAAGTAGATGTTTTCGGCTGCCTTTTTAAGTAAGTAGTAAATAATCAACTCAAAGTATGTTAAAAAATACCACAAGAATACATTGATTTGAATTAAAGAGGTGAAGAGTACCCCCATACCTTCACTTCTGTATAGAAGCCTCCAATTCCCATACGGAGGCTTCTTCTTCTCCAGGAATAAATACTAAAAAAGATGTGCACAACTAAGAAGAATATAATCAGTACAATTTTCCGTAAATTTAACAAGTACGAATTAAAGAAGATACTATTTACATTGGGGGCGAGAAAAATAAAGCACACTGTAATTTTAAAGATAGCATTGCTAATTGCGGTGCTAATCAGTCTGCCAAGAACATTATCATTATTTGATATCACCAATAAGCTGGTTGATTCTTTTACAGAAGTCTCAGTACAAGATATTATACTGCGTTTTTTGTTTATTTTTTTGATTTCATTCGTTTCATTAGAGCTTAATACCAATTGGAAGAATATATACGCGCAGTATTCTACTTTTTTGAGAACATGCATAACTATTGTACTCAATACCGTATTGTTTTTAGGGATAGTACAGTTACTTGTTTCGATATATCCTTTAGTAACAGGGCAGGAGTTATCAAAATCAGAAACCGGATTTATGTACTTTGTGTATTTTGTAATTTTAATGGTTACTGTTTTTATAGCCCGAATTCTTAACTATCAAATAATACATCATGAAGATCTTTTAGAAAATGAAAAACTAAAACAACAAAACCTTCAAAAGGAACTAACAGCGCTAAAAAATCAAATCAATCCTCATTTTCTTTTTAATTCTTTGAACTCATTAAATTCTATAGTACGAGATAATAAAGATGCAACAACCTTTATAAAAAAGCTATCCTTTATGTATCGATATATTTTACAGAGTGGAGAAAGAGATCTGGTCTCTTTACAAGAAGAACTTAAATTTTTAGATAGTTATTTGCATATGCAAAAAACAAGGTATCGGGATCGTTTTGTAGTCGATATAAAAATAGAGGAAAAGTATTTACAGTATGAACTCCCACCTTTGGCCTTACAGTTATTAGTTGAGAATGCTGTAAAACACAATGAGATTTCTGAAAAGAATCCTTTACAGGTAAACATATATTCAAAAAATGAAACTATTTATGTCGAAAACGAAATAAGACTAAGAACCTCTTTTGTTGATAGTACGGGTAATGGATTAATGAACTTAGATAAACGATATTTTTTATTAAAAAAACAACACATTAGTATTAGTAATAAAGAAAATATATTTAGAGTAAAACTGCCAATAAATTGACGATATGAAACGAGTTATAACAGAGGTTTTGATACATCTTAAGAAGATTAATGGATAGTTCCATGTGACTTCTAAAACAATAATATGAACACATGAAAGTAGTATTAGTCGAAGACGAAATAACAGCAAGTGATCAGCTCACTTTTTTACTGAATGCTATAGACCCAAATATTGAAATATTGAAGGTGTTAGATTCTGTAAAAACGGCAACAGAGTATTTTTCTAATACTTATGAAGCATCACTTATTTTTATGGATATTCATCTGGCAGATGGTATTTCTTTTGAAATATTTGAGCAAGTAAAAATTGAAACTCCGATTATTTTTACAACTGCTTATGATCAATATGCAATTAAAGCCTTTAAGGTAAACAGTATTGATTATTTGTTAAAACCAATTGACGAAGATGAATTATCTGAAGCCATTCAAAAATTTAAAAATAGGTCAAATGAAGCTGGTACTTTAAACAATCAAATTCATGGAATGCTACAATTACTAAAGGTTAAAACAAAACCTTACAAAACCACATATTTGGTGCATCACAGAGATGAATTACTTCCTATAAAAACCGAAAACATTGCTTATTTCTATATAGATACAGGTGTGGTGAAGGCTATTACTTCAGAAAATAAAGTATATATCATTGACAAGAAGCTAGAGGATATCGAAGATGAATTAAATCCAGAAATTTTTAATCGTGTCAATAGACAGTTTATCATTCATAAAAATGCTATCGAGAATATTAAACAATATTTTAATGGCAAATTGATTGTAAACATAAATCCAGTAGCCAAAGAACGTATTGTAGTAAGCAAAGCCAAAGCTACGGGATTTAAAAAATGGGTAGATTTATAAATTTATATGACTACCTCTTGACCTTCTCTTGCCAAAAAACAATTAGAAAAACGTTGCTGACACTCTTTTTCCATTTCTCTTAGAAATTCATCATCATGATCAGGGTCATGATGTGTGAGGAAAAGTTGTTTAACATTGGCTAATTTTGCTACCTCTATTGCCTGTTCCCAACTACTGTGTCCCCAACCTCGACGAGTAAGCAATTCTTCTGGGGTATATTGTGCATCATGAATCAAAACATCGGCATCTTTACAAAATTCAACCACCTTTGGATCTAATTGTTCTCCGTGCTCTACATCGGTACAATACACAAATACTTTTCCTTCTGCTTCTAATCGATACCCATAAGCTCCACCGGGATGCGTATGTTTGTTAACGGCTATTTGACCTCCATCAAAGGTGATCTTATCACCTTTATTCACGGTAAACGTAAAATTTGCCCCCATGTCATCTATACCTATGGGAAAGTAAGTGCTCTCCATTTGTTTAGCAAGTATTTCTTTGAAATCATGTACCTCGGGAGCATCATCTCCAATAATAAAAAACTCGATTTCTTTGCTCAGATCATATGCCGGAGCAAAAAATGGAAATCCTTGAATATGATCCCAATGGAAATGAGAGAAGGTAAGATAAATCTTATTACCGGGAGGAAAGTTTTTTGAAATGAGTTCTTTTCCCAGTTTTCGAATACCAGTACCAGCATCAAAAACGAGTACACTTTCTCCTTCTTGTCCTCCAGACACCATTACACAAGTAGTATTACCTCCAAATTCCTGAAAACCGAACTCACAAACAGGTGTTGAACCTCTGGTACCATAAAATGTGATGATCATACATCTAATTTAGTTAAAGAAATAGGTAGGGTCATAGGTTACTTATTAATATTCTTGATTTCCTCTTTATAAGTGCCTAACTCCAATCCCTTATTGATAACAGCTAGCGATTTTGCAACTATGTATTTAACATTTCCCGGGGTAAAACCTACTGCCTTGGCCATTCTCTCTAACCAAATGGTTTGTTGTTCTCCAGAAATGGTTTTATCGTTAGAAATTAATTTTGTTAAGGTATACATGCTCTCTAATCGCTCATTATGGGTAGTGGTAGGTTCTAATGGATAGGTGAGATAGTTTTGTATGATGTGATTGTATTCTTCTGCCGAAATTCCTAAAATTTTGGCCAAATGACCTAAAAAACTCTTTTCTTCTTCCGATACTTCGCCATCTCTTAAGGTAATTTTAACAACTGCGCCAAATTGATAATGATAGGTACTCTCTGAATTCATAATATCGTAGTAAATAATTGTTATACACTAAAATTAGTTAATTTTAACGATTCAACGATTATCTTTTGAGATCATCTTTAAAATTAAAAATACTATGAAACTTAACATCACAGGAATACTATTATTCGTTTTTTTATCTGCATTTGGTCAAACGCAAAAAGAAAAACAAGTGGAGAGAGAAAAAAACAAGGTAGAAATCTTTACTTCAGATGAGAAAGATAACTTACAGGTTTTTGTTGCCGATCAAGTAGAGAAAATGAAACTGTCTGAAAATTTAAGAGAAGAGTACTATGGTATTCTTTTATACTATACAAACAAAATGGGGCGTATAGGAGATAAGAATAAAGGATATACTGAAGGAGAGAAAAAAACTAAACTTGATGCTATGGTAATCCATTTAAATGATGAGGTTAAAGAATTTCTGACACAAGAACAATATAAGATACACCGAGAAAGTTTCGGTAAAATTGTTACTAGTGTATATAATAGAAAAGGCTGGAAAAAAGAATAGTAAAAAAAGAATATCTAAATTAATTATTCATAGCTTATGAAAAATGCGCTATTCATATTTCTGCTAATAGCTAGCACAACTTTTATTTTTGCACAGCCCTCAAAAACAGTCAAAATAGGCGTTCTGGCCGATAAATCAACGGTACAAACAAAGCCTTTACTGGCAAAACTGCAAAATGAAATAAAATCTGTAGTCGGACAAAGTACTACTATAGTGTTCAAAGAAATCCTTGAAAATGGATTTAATAGCGAAACAGCAAAATCAAACTATCAAACAGTATTAAATTCTGATGCAGATATCATATTGGTATTTGGAGTAGTGAATACGATAATGATTGATGAAAAAGAAAAGTATCCAAAACCTATTATTCTTTTTGGTAGTGCAAATAGTGATTTTTATGATTTTCCAGAAGGTCAAACAGCTTCAGGAGTTAATAATATCACCTATCTCATTGCTCCTTTCTCATATACAGATGATCTAGATGTTTTTAAATCATTATATAATTATAAAAAAGTCGGTATTATAATTGATGATTTTTTACCCGAAATGTTACCTGTCAAAAAGCTATTTGATGATTACTTTTCTAAGAATGGAGGTTCTTATCAACTTATTCCTCTTCAGAAGGATGGTAGCATCACTGCCGATCTCAATGATATAGATGCTGTATATCTTGCAGGTGGATTTTATTTAAAGGATAATGAATTTAAAACATTGGTTACCAGTATCAATGCTAAGAAGCTTCCTTCATTTTCGGCATATAGCAAAGAAGATGTAGAAAAAGGAATTTTAGCCTCTAATCAGCCAGAAACTAATATTGATCAGTTTTTTAGGCGTATCGCCCTTAATGTAGAAGCAATTATTGAAGGAACAAATCCATCTGAGTTGCCTATGTATTTAAACTATAAGAAGAAGCTCTCTATTAACTATAGCACAGCAAAGCAAATAGGATTTCCGTTGCGTTATAGTATGCTGGCTATTGCAGACTTTATAGGAGGGGAGAATGATGTAAAAGTAGGAACATCGTATTCTATTGTTGATATCATGAAAGGCGTGGTAGAGAAAAACCTATCGCTCAATGCAGAAAGAAAAAATATTGAGTTAAGTAATCAGGACGTAAAAACCGCCAAAAGTAGTTATCTACCCAACGTAACAGCCAATGCCAATGGCGTGTATCTTGATCCAAAGGTTGCAGAGATTTCTAATGGTGCCAATCCGGAATTTTCTACTTCTGGAAGCGTAACGTTGGAACAAGTGATCTATTCAGAAGGTGCCGGAGCTAATATTACGATCAATGAAAATTTACAAAAGGCACAAAAGGAAACCTATAACGCAGCAGAATTAGATGCACTTCTTAATGCATCAGTCGCTTATTTTAATGCCTTGGTGCTGAAAACAAATGTGGCGATTCAAAATCAAAACCTTCAGGTCACCAAAAAGAATTTGGACATAGCAGATCAAAACTTTGCTGCCGGAGAATCGGGTAAGTCTGATGTATTGCGTTTTAGAAGTCAATTGGCTCAGAATACGCAAAGCTTGATCAATGCAGAAAATCAAAAACTACAAGCCTTCAATACGATTAATCAGTTAATGAACAACCCAATTGCAACCGAAATAGATGTTGATGATGCAGAAATATCGGAAGGGATATTTGAGAATTATAAGTACCAGGATTTTCTGGAGATTTTGGATGATCCAAAATTACGACCGGCTTTGGTTGATTTTTTGGTCGAAGAAGCAAAGAAAAATGCTCCCGAATTAAAAAATATCGGTTATAATATGGAAGCTACACAGCGCAATTATCGATTGAATAATCTGGGGCGATTTGTCCCAACAGTAGCTTTACAAGGGCAATATAGTCTTGTTATTTCAGAATCAGGTAAAGGAACAACGGTACCTATAGGTTTTCCTAACGCTCCCGATGGTACCTATAATGTAGGAGTTAACCTTTCCTTGCCGATTTTTCAGCAAAATCAACGAAACATTAACAGACAAACAGCAAAGATTCAGGAAGATCAATTATTGGTGCAAAAAGAAAATGTAGAACTGAACATCGAAAAAAATGTAAATGATATCTTATTGGATATGACGAATCAAATTGCAAATATCGAAATATCCAAAGTATCAGAAGAAGCTGCCAAAGAGAGTTTGGATCTTACACAAAATGCATATGCTCAAGGCGCGGTACCACTTATCCAATTAATTGATGCCCAAACTAATTATTTGCAAGCACAGCTTGCCAGAGCAACGGCTAATTATGATTATTTATTGACCTCTATGCAATTAGAAAGATCCATTGGTTATTTCTTTTTAATGAATACAGCCGCAAGTAATCAGGATTTTATTCAAAGAGCTAATGAGTTTATACTTAATAGAAACTAAAAACGAAAACCACTAATACATCCATAGAAATGAGATTTACAAAATACATACTACTATCGGCATTCATATTTTTGACCTTAAATGCCTGTAAAAAGGAAGTGGAGAAAAAAGAAGAAGTATTACGACCAGTGCGTTATGAAACAGTAGGAGCACTGGGAGTACAAAAAACAAGAACATTCAGTGGTATAGCCAAAGCAGGAGATAAAATAGAATTAAGTTTTAGGAGTAGTGGTATTATTTCTAAAGTAAACGTAAGTAAAGGTCAAAAAGTGAAGAAAGGTGACCTTATTGCCAAACTTGATAATGTAGAGGCTAATTTGGCGTATGAACAAACAATTTCTGCTTTGAACAGTGCCAAATCCGCTATGAATACTGCAAAATCAGAATTGGATCGTATGAAATCTTTATATGAAAAAGGGAGTAAATCCCTTAGTGAATACGAAAAAACTAAAAACTCATATCAGAATGCACTATCTCAATACGAATCTGCAAAACGAAACAAAGGGATACAAGCAACACAATTAAGTTATGGGGTTATAACGGCACCCAAAGATGGTTTAATTGCAGATACCGAAGGAGGAGTAGGCGAGCGTGTTAGTGCAGGACATCAATTTGCCATTCTTAATGCAGGAGATCAAATGAAAATCGAAGTTGGGTTACCAGAAAATGTAGTGAATACGGTAAAAACCGGTATGAAAACTGTCATCGCCTTTTCTTCACTAGATCAAAAGACTTTTGATGGAACTGTACTCGAAGTAGCCCCTACAGTAGATGATGATGCAGCTACATATACGACGTCTATAGGAATTGATACTCCAACGGCCGATATCAAACCAGGAATGGCAGCAAAAGTTACCTTCAATTTTGAAAATGCAGAGACCGCAAGTGACAATTCAATCATTATTCCGGTAAAATCTGTAGGCGAAGATGGTGATGGTAATTTTGTTTATGTCATCGAATCTGAGGACGGGGTTACAGGAGTTATTAAAAAACAGACCATAGAAATCGGTGAACTTACTACAGCAGGTTTTAAAGTTAAAAAAGGACTTTCCGAAGGACAGAAAATAGCAACTGCAGGCTTACAAACATTACTTGAAGGACAAAAAGTAAAATTACAATAATCATCACAAAAGAATCAGCGTATGAATCTTACCAAGTTTTCTATTGAAAAAAACCGAGTTGTTTTAAGTATCCTTACTGTGGTGATTGTTATGGGTGCCGTTATGTATCAGTCATTGTCCAGAGATAGTATGCCACCATATACTATAAGAGTTGCTTCTATTGTTTCTTCTTTTCCAGGAGCAGGACCAGAACGTGTTGAAGAATTGGTAACCGATAAGATCGAAAAAGTAGCACAGGAACTACCCGAACTAAAACTTGTAAAAAGTACTTCTCGTAGTGGGTTATCTGTTGTGCAAGTCGAATTAAGAATGGAGGTTGCTCCAGAGGAGTTACAACCCGTCTGGGATAGACTGCGCAGAAAATTAAACACAGTGCAAGGACTGCCCAATAATGTACATCCACAATTAAAGGATGATGGTCTTGGGGAAGTTTTTGGTATCGCTGTAGGATTAGTAAGTGATGGTTTTTCGTATGCCGAAATGAAAGACTATGCAGATGATCTAAGAAACGATTTGATCAAATTAGACGACGCTGCCAAAGTAGAACTTAACGGAGATCAAGAAGAACGTATTTTTATTGAGTTTGATAATACACGATTAAAATCTTATGGACTAACGTCTAATCGATTGCAAAACATTATCAGTAGCACAAATATTTTAAGTTCTGGTGGAGAAATATCTGTTGAAGATGAACGAATTACCTTAGAACCTACCGGAAACTTTAATAGTATTTCTGATATACAAAACACCTTGATTCCGGTTGGAGAAAATGGTCAGGTAGTGACCCTTAATGATATTACTACAGTAAAAAGAGGATACATAAATCCTCCCACCCAAAAAGTTAGAATTAATGGTAAAGATGCCCTCTCGCTTCACGTTTCTTTAAAAGAAGGAGCAAACATCATTAAAATGGGAGAAGAATTAGATGTTGTGCTAAAGGAATGGAAAGAAAAACTCCCGGTAGGTCTCGAAGTTTTTCGGATATCTTCTTTGGATTCCTATATTAATGTGAAAATAAGTGGTTTTGTAAGCAATTTGATCCAGGCGATTGTTATTGTATTAGCCGTTATGCTCTTCTTTTTAGGATTACGCACAGGGTTAGTGATCGCCAGTTTGATCCCAATTGTAACCATAACGACATTAATGATCATGGGATTGATTGGTGTTGGTCTCAATCAGATTACATTGGCTGCTTTAATTATGGCTTTAGGAATGATGGTAGATAATGGTATAGTGGTCGCCGAATCCATTATGGTAAAAATGGAAAAAGGTGATTCTGTGCAAAAAGCTGCCATAGATTCCTGTGGAGAATTAATTATTCCGTTATTAATTTCAACGTTGACAACTTCAGCAGCATTTTTATCCTTCTACATGGCAGAATCTGTGATGGGAGATATTATGGGACCTTTATTTGTGGTTATTACTATTGCTTTACTTTCTTCCTGGTTATTGTCATTAAGTATCATTACGCTTTTTTGTGTATTCTTCCTAAAAGTAAAAAAACAAGAAGAAGGCAAAGTGAGTTTTTTAGACAGAATAATTAATACCTTAAAGAAATACTATAAAAATCTAATCCTGATTGCTTTATCCTGGAAGCGAACAGTCCTTGTAAGCATTGTTGCATTGTTCTTTTTATCCTTATATGGTTTTACATTATTGTCGTTTTTGTTTTTTCCTGATAGTGATCGTAATATGATCACCATTGATATTAATTTACCCGAAGGAACGAATATAGAAACGACAACAAAAGTGGTGCAGGATATAGAAACGTTTATTAAAAAAGAGTTATTGGTAAACGAAGAGCGATCTCAAGGGATTGTAGATTGGTCTGCTTTTATAGGAGAAGGACCTTCATCATATGATTTGGGGTACAATGCAGACGAAGCAAATTCTAATTATGCGCATATTTTGGTGAATACATCATCTTTTGAAGACAATACGGCTGTGGTGAATGCTTTAGATGTTTTTACATATGAAAGTTTTCCTAACGCAGATATAAAATCAGGATTATTGGGTTCTACTGGTGGTGGAGCTCCTGTAGAAATTAAAGTTTCTGGCGATGACCCAGATCGTCTGGCTGCGATCTCAAGTCAAATTAAATCTCAATTATTTCAAATTTCAGGAACCAAAAATATAAAAGACGATTGGGGACCAAAAGGAAAGAAATTTGTAATCCAAATTGATCAAACCAAAGCACAATCTGCAGGAGTAACTAACCAGGATATTGCTACTTCATTGCAAACAGTATTAGATGGTTTTAGAGCAGGAGAATATCGCGAAGGTGATAAAAACATTCCGATGATCATGCAAGGTGAAAATAATAAAGAGCAAACGCTTTCTTCCTTAGAAAGTTTGAATATCTATGCACAAAGCTCTGGCAAGAGTATTCCATTTTTACAAGTGGCTAAAATTATACCACAATGGCAATATTCTAAAATAAAGCGATTAGATTTAACAAAAACGATTACAATTTCTTCTCAACTTACTGAAGATGGTAATGCTTCTGCCATTATAGAAGAAATAACACCTTGGTTAGAAGAGCAACAGGAAAGTTGGAAAGGAGCATATTCTTATGACCTGGGTGGAGAAGCAGAAAGTACTGCAGAGAATATGGGAGCTGTAGTGAAATATTTACCCTTGTCAGCCTTTATCATCATCATGTTACTAATCATACAGTTTAATTCTTTTAGGAAAATGACGATGATCGTATGTACAATTCCATTGGGAGTCATTGGAATGGTGTTAGGTTTATTATTATTTGGTACACCATTTGGGTTTATGGCATTTCTGGGAGTAATATCTTTAGCAGGAATTGTGATCAATAATGCTATTGTATTAGTTGATCGTATAGAGATTGAAGAAAATGAAATTAAAAGATCACCCCAAGATGCAATTATTGTAGCATGCTTACAACGCTTTAGACCAATTTTGCTAGCAACCTTTACAACTGTTTTGGGATTGATACCATTGTATTTGGGTGGTGGCGCTATTTGGGAACCTATGGCGGTGACGATAATGGTAGGATTGTTATTTGGTACCGTAATAACATTATTATTTATTCCTGCTTTTTATAGTGTATTGTATAAAGTAGACTATAATAATTATGAATTTAAAGAGGAACTTTTAGATTAAAATCAACTGTAAAAATTACTTTTTATGAATAAAATTGCGCTTGGATTACTTATTTTAGTATTGTTCTCATCTTGTTCTTCAGTTAAATTAATGGATTCATGGAAATCTGCTGATTTCCAAGCAGTAAAAAGCAGTAAAATTTTGATAGCAGCCAAAAGCCCAGATTTGGAGGTGAGGAAATCTTATGAAATTGCCATAGCTAATCAATTAAAGAATCAAGGTATTGATGCTGTAGAAATACACAAAATATTTCCTGATTTTGAGGAAAAAGAAAATCCTACAGAAGAAGAGGTAGCAGAGATTATTAAACAATTTGACGCAGAAGGAATTACTTCAGTTTTAGTTACATCATTAAAAAACACGATAAAAAAAACTAATGAAGATACTCCACAACGAATAGACATTCCAACAGCATACCAGAATAGATATTTCTTTTCCTTCAATAATAGTGATGATGTCCATGCGTTACCCAAGCTCCCTTCTTTGGAAAGTGATGATGTGCCTAAGGTAGAATTGACGTCGACTACTTACGTTCTAGAAGCAGTAACCTATGATTTAACACAAGAAAAGAAAAAGCAATTGGTGAATGTTTGTCTGGTAGATATTACAGACCCATCTTCAGCAAAAAAAGTGTTACAGAAATTTTCTAAGATAGTGGCTAGTCAGTTTAAATAGTAGCATAATGTTAGAAAAGCTATACCCATACCGATTTGAGTTGTTTCTGTTTAGCCAGATTGCAATACTATTTGGGTCTTTGATCGTTCCGGGAGATTTTTTTGAGACTGTGGTATCACCGATATTGTTTTTAATCAATTTGGTTGCTGGGATTGTATTAATCTCTAAAAAGAAAAGGCTAATGTGGTTTTTTATTGTATTACTAATAGTATCCGGTGTTGTATTCAGTGCAGATGTATTAGAGAGTCTAAATAGTAAACCTCTTAAGTTTCTTAATATGGGAACGTACTTCTTGTTTTATACGATTGTTACTTTTGAAATAATCAAACAGATTTGGGAAACTAAAGTTGTTAATAAGAATGTGATTTTTGGGCTCATTAGTGGGTATATAGCATTAGGACTTATCAGTTTTTTTATTTGCTTATCTATAGAAATTGCCTCCCCAAGCTCTTTTGATGGACTTAAGGCGACCATTGATCAGCCCCAATTATTTACAGAACGAATAATGTATTACAGCTATATTACCTTAATGACAATTGGCTATGGTGAAATTGTACCGGTAACTTCTTTGGCGCAAAAAGCAGCTATTTTAATAGGGATGATGGGGCAGTTTTATTTAGTGATTCTAACCGCTATAGTAGTTGGTAAATATATTAGTAGGACTAATGATTAATAGTATTAAAACATCATAAAATCAACCTGGTTAAATTGGAACAAATTAAAATTAAAACGAAGACTTTATTGCTAATATCACTTAGCATATCTTTCTTAATTAATTTGAATAGATTTTTATTTATTGTATATCCAGATTTATCTTATTTTAATGATGTTGCAGCTGGTTCGGTTCTTGTTTTTTTATTTCGATTACTAAGTTTTGCTGCATATTGTTTAGTTATTTTATATATGACCGTATACTCAACTAAGTATTTATCACGGTTTTCTAAGTCAGTAAGAGTATTAGTTTTTATTGTAATCATTATTTCTTTTTCTATAATTGCTTTTTATCTAATCATGTGGATTCACCATTTAATATTGTTTAAAGTTGTAGAGCCAGAAAGAGAAGGAATACGCTATGTTTGGGTGGTTATGGGTATTACATCAATTTTGATTGGTTGGTTGCTCGTATTTCAGCAAAAACAAAAAATGGATGTGTTAGAAAAAGAACAGCTCATCAAAGAGAATATTCAAAATGAATTAATGGCGTTAAAGAGTCAGATCAACCCTCATTTTTTATTCAATTCTTTAAATTCTTTGAATTATATTATTCGAAATTCTCCAGAAGAAGCCGTAGAATTTGTGGATAGACTTTCTTTCATTTTTAGATATATTTTACAAAGCAGCGAAAAAAATCTCATTACTATAAAAGACGAGATAGAATTTTTGAATAACTATATGCATTTAGCTGAGATACGATATGGTACTAATGTTCAAATAAAAATAGACATCACAATAGGTTTTCATGCCATTTTGATTCCTATTCTTTCTCTACAAATACTATTAGAAAATGCTATAAAACATAACGAAATTTCTAAAGAGTATCCTTTAACTATAAAAGTTTACAATGAAAATGAGTATATTATAGTCGAAAATAAAATCCAACCCCGAAGCGATCCTGAGAAAAGCACAGGATATGGACTTGCAAATTTATCTAAACGGTATGTTCTTTTAAAAGGAAAAGATATCCAGATTCATAAAAAAGATCATTTTATTGTTAAACTTCCCATGCACTAATTATGAATAATATAAGAGCTGTAATTGTTGAGGATGAAATTGCTGCTAGCAAAAATTTAATTGATTTATTATATCGTGAAAATCCTGAAATAGAAATCATTGAAGTACTGGATAGTGTAAAATCTGCCGTACGGTACTTTAAAGCCGAAAAGGATTTTGATCTTGTTTTTATGGATGTCAATTTGGGGGATGGTATATGTTTTGAAATTTTTGAGAAAATTAAACTAAATACCCCTATTATTTTTACGACGGCGTATGATCAATATGCGATTGAGGCGTTCAAGGTTAATAGTCTGTATTATCTACTGAAACCGATTCATAAAAAAGAACTGGTAAATGCTATTACTAAGTTTAAAAAAAACACCCATAATGGAGTACAAAAACAATTTGATCTACTAGTAGAAAGTCTAAAAACAAACCGTAAAAAATATCATTCTACATTGTTAATACCTAATAGAGGTGATGTGATTCCAGTTAGAGTCAAGGATTTTGCTTTTTTTTATATTAAAACGGGAATAGTGCGAGGAATTACTTTTTCTGAAGGATCCTATATTATGGATAAAAAAATACAAGAACTAGAGAAAGAATTAGATCCTCAATCATTTTATAGAGTAAACAGACAATTTATCATAAATCGCGATGCTGTGGGTAAAATAAATTACCCTTTTTATGGTAAAATTAAAGTAACAGTAATACCAGAAATAGATGATAGTATTGTTATTAGTAAAGCAAAAGCAAAAGATTTTAAATATTGGTTAATCAATAATTGAAATCGAGATTTAGTCACTTCAAGCGAGTATTTATCCACTTCACTTATTTTTGTTTTTTTTAACATTTTAGATCAAATACATTTAATATGATCTAATAAACCTAATTTGTTTAGATCATGATTTTTTAGTAATACCCACACACAAATCATGTATAATGAAACAAGAGTATTTTGTATACCAAGTATCCTATTTTAAACCACTGTTAATGAGATTGGAAAATTTCGGTATTGACACCGAAAGAGTTATTCAAAAAAGCGAAATACGACATTTTGATCTTTCTAATTCACAAAACTATATTCCAACAACAGTAGTCCACGATTTATTTTCTTCACTAAGAAAAAACAGCGAAACCGATACGTTTGTAGCTAATTTTCTTAATGATTTTAGTCTTTCAGAATTAGGTAGTTATGGTTCGTGTCTAGCCGGATTTCCTACTTTAAATAAAGCTATAGCAGCGTTTACCAAATTCAACTACTTGCTTCAGACAAATATTCAAACAGATTTAAAGATTCACAAGAATGAAGCTATATTCTCTTTTTCATTTTTAGATCAACATTCTAAAGGAGGTAAAATATCAGAGTATATTTTATTGGCTATTGTATGTCAGTTGTTTAATGTGTATGGAGGGCATAATTGGTATCCAATCGCAGTTCATATACCAAATACTGTGATTTCTGATATCGAGCCCTTGTTGCCCGGTGGAGAATATCCTATTCAATATAATCAACCAGAGTATCGATTTGTTTTTTCAAAATCATTATTGAAGTATGAGACCTATACCAATCCTCTGAATCCCTGTATAGTACCTGAATATCAAGAAAAAAACATCATAGAGGTTATTGAAAATGTGATATCGAGCTATAAGTACGGTTGTATTCCCTCACTCAAAACGCTTGCGAGTCATTTTAATACTTCAGAAAGCAGTATGAAAAGGATACTAAAATCAAAACAAGCTAAATTTTCTGATATTCTTGGTCATATACTTCACGATAGAGCAGTTAATCTTCTAACCACCTCTGACATGAACATTAGTTTGATTAGCGAGCACTTAGGATATTCTGATAGCCCAAATTTTATTCGATCATTTAAAAAGTGGACAGGTTTTACCCCAGGTAAATATAGAGAGAGTATGATGCTTTCCCATTAAAAGATTATCAGAAAGCTTCGTTGATCCCAAAATAAAAGCCATTATTTCCATTTTCTCCAAATCCAGTATCCAATCGTAACCAGGTACTTTTGTTTTTAAGTAACTTAAAACGTATTCCGGCCCCTGCACTGGGTTTCATGTTGCTTATGCTAAAGAAATTTTCAGGAGCGCTTGCCACTTCACCTACCAATCCAAAGGCTGCCATTGTCCATCTTGGTCTAAAACGCCATCGATATTCAGTTTGTATAATATACATATGGCTATCTGTAAATCTACCATAGAAATATCCTCTGGCACTATAGCTTCCACCAAATTTAGCCAAACCTTGAAAAGGTGCGTCTCCAAAAGTATTTTCACTATAGACTTGCATAGCCAGGATACTCGTTTTAGTTAATGGTTCATAGGTTCGTAAATCCAAAAAGAATTTATTATAGCCATGGGTAGCTCCCAAAAGTTCGCTTGAAAATTGTGCATTGAGTTTATAATAACGACCGGATAGGGGAGAGCCTACATCATCTCTAGTATCTAAATTGAAGTTGACACCTAATCCACTAATAACAGCTCGATCATTGCCCAGAACACTTCCTGAGTCGAGAATTCCTCCTTCCTCAACTTCAGTAACCTCATGATTTTCGAAGACATATTCAAATCCGAAATTAAGATTTGGAGGTAAGCGTCTTAGATATCCCATTTTTAATTTGTGTGACGTCATGTTATACACTTCCTCATTTCTATCGGGTGTACTATTGCCTATGCCCCAAAATAAATTGGGGTATATTTCCCAAGTATAGTCTATATCAATAAAATAATCTCCTTTACCTAAATAGATTTCTGGTTTGACTTCAAATAGAAACTGTTCATTTAGTGTGTAAATTCCACTAAATAAAATGTTTGATTGACGGTCATTATAGATATTGCTTTTATTTAATAAAAAAAGTTGCCCACCACCGCCAAAACCAAACTCAGTTTCTGGAGTATAAAAGGCAATAGGAACTCCTATAAATTGAATATTTTTTGTGCTTGCAATCGTGTCGGTTTTAAATACAGTTTCTTTACTTTGAGACTGAACACCATTAGAAAATAATAGTAGGAGAGCAACTATACATGTTGAAATTTGTTTTCTCATTAGAACTGATCTACTAAAATGTTAAAACCAAACGAAAAAGAAATACTATTCACAAAAATATCTTCTGAGGTAGTAGTGTTTATCGGGATTGATTCTTGATCAATGTTGATCCATAATAAGTTGGTTTTTAATCCTATATCAAAGGTGACTAGGTCAAAAAAAGCATAAGAATACCCGACTCCTAATAAGGTTCCAAAACCACCACCTTCGCCTAATTCCTCTACAAAACCATTGGTTTGTTCTATTCGAGTATTATCTCGATAACGTACATAACCAGGGGATGCTTGAAAAAAAAGTGATCCACGTTCTACCTTTGAGAGATAATACGAAACTAAAGGACCTACAAATAAGTTCTCTGTAGTTCTCTCAACAATTCCAGAGTTATTACTCCTATTTGCAGCAATTGTGATTCCTACTAAAAAACGATTTTTTATAAATTTTCCGGTAGTGAGATTAATCCCATACTCACTGGTAGTTGTAGTTCCGTCGGTGTTTCTCAATTCAATGGTACTTGAATTGATCGTGCCAGATATACCCGTAAGCCATTTTCCTTTACGGAATGGAGATACAATGGTGTCTTTTTCCTGACCACTTATACTATTGCTAAAAACGAGCAAGAAGAGAATGGTTAGTGTTTTTAATGAAGTATAACTACGTATTTGCATACAATTAGTTTCTATTAGGTTCAAAATAGGAGGTGTTCTTTTTCAAAGTTATAATTTTTCCATCACGCAGTACTTTTAGTTCTAGGGCATCTGTAGTTTTCAGGTTTTTACCCAACTCACCAAGTTTTACCAGAGAATCATCGGTAAGATCAAATATAACATCATTAAAAGCGAGGATAATATCACCCCCAATGATTAATTTTTGTCCATCAATTATAACTTCGGTATCACCTCCTAATAATCCCATTTTATGCAATACTGATCCAAAAACCACACGCTGTACCAATAGGCCGCTATTTTGAGGTACATTGAATAATCGCTTAGTCTTACCAGTAAGAGGATACGCATCAAAACCTAACCAAGGAGTTCTATTGTTTGCGATCAGATTTTTAGTAATATTTGCAGTCGCAGCGAACCCAATACCTTCAAAACCTCCTGATTTGGTAAGGATTTGACTTACTACACCGATTACTTCTCCTTTCATATTAAACATTGGGCCTCCAGAATTACCAGTATTAATGGCAGCATCTGTTTGGATAAACTCAGATTGAGTAAATGGATTAGCACCTTGTTTGTTTTTAATAATTCCACTCACATAACCTGAAGATAATGAGTGACTATAGCCAAAGGGTGCACCAACAATGAACACTTGCTCTCCTATTTTTACTTGGTCAGAATCTCCAAAGGTAACTGTAATAGCATTCTTTTTAGGTATATCTAATTTTATTAAAGCAACATCTGCAGATTTGAAGGTAGAAATCACTTTTGCAGATCGTATTTCTCCGTCAATAAATTTAACTCTCAATATTTCGGCAGCATCAACAACATGTGATGCAGTAATAATTTCAGATTCTGAAACCATAAAACCAGACCCCAATCCTTCAGCAGTTACCGTTTTTGTCGCGCTACCATTAGATTCTAGTTTTGCTTCTTGTGTTAGAATTACTACTACAGCAGGATTTACTTTTTCATAAAGTTTTGATAAATCTTGTGAGGATAGGTTAAGAATATAGAAGTATGTGATCAAAGAAATAATATATCTCATATGATTTTTTATATAATTTATATAAAATTAATGACTTAGCTTCATACTGTAACTATCATTTAAGTTCAAGATAAAGAATATAAAACAGCATTAAATTTCCATACTAATTCTGTAAGTAAGATTTCAATTCTAGTACTTAGTTCCACTTCCTAAGATTTTATACTTCACAAGAAATTTAGACCTACTCCCGAGCATTCACTGTCCTAACCTTTTTTGACAGCAAAATACCAATATTTAGAAGTTAGACGACTGCATAATCAGGCTCGTACCTCACTCTTTTTATAAGTCTTACTAATTCTAAATATTGAAAATGTATAAGCATCAAAAAGGTAACAGTGAAGGCTCTATGGGAAGTAAATCTAAAATGAATCTTATGAAATCGTACAAAATCATCAAAAAAAAGCATAACGTATTGTATAACAGGTTTTAACAAGTGATTGGGTGCTTGTTTTTGTTTGTGTTTTTAAGCACCGAATAAAGCACTTTTTATTTGATATTATATGATTTCATTTGATATTAAAAGAAAATTAAAAAGCCCATAAATATAGTATTTATGGGCTTTTGAAGGAATTTGGTTAATTCCTAGTGGAGTCGGAGGGTCTAACCAATAGTTTTTAACATATTGAAAATCAATATGTTAACCATGTTTTTTAAAATGCACGCACCGAATTACGCACCTATTAGGTAATTTTAACTTTTGCTTGGTTTTCTAACTATAAATATCATCAATTTAAGTCAAAATTTATTTAGCCATTTATTTTGTAATTGTTCCCTTTTTAAGAATGTACAATATATTAAATATGATATACCTTTAAAATCTGATAGACTCGGAAATGAGAAAGGCAGTTCGTCAAGCTCATAACCCGAAGGTCACTGGTTCGAGTCCAGTTCCCGCTACTAAACAAAAACTACCAGCTCAAATATTTAAAATTTGAAAAGTTAGAGAATCAATATGTAGTTGTGCTAATTGATAATCGTAATTATGAAATCCTTAAAGGATACGGAAATACTGTTGTTGAAGCTATCAATGATTTACATAATGGCTTATTGTAGTAAAACCAAAAACAATAAAAAATAGTACTATTTATAAAATGAAAGCTTTAAAATTAAAGTAGGATTCTGTCGCATCTGATAGATTTAATTCCAAGATAGTTATTGATTATGAATTCTAACTAGCCAACGAATAAAATGATTTAAATATTGATGTTCCGTTCGAAGTCAATTGGTTCTTTCTAATCATATGTACAATTTCAATTCCTCTTAAAGTTCTTCTAGCAGATTCAAATTCTTTAAGCCCTAAACCTCTAGTTATTCGTTTCTTTATAAATCTATGATCCTGCTCCACAATGTTATTTAAATACTTACATTGTTGTATCTCAATCTTTGAGAGAGAACGTTTGTTATAGACTCTAATCGCGTGAGTATTCGCTCCGCCTTTATCTGTGTTAATAAGCTCTGGCTTGCCATTATTAGCAATTGCTTTAATCAAAAATGATTAAGCACTCATGTGTTTTCTTTGTTTGGTGAGTAGAAATTCAACGGTTTTCCCTTCCCTATCTAATGCTCTGTATAAATACTGCCACTGGCCATTAACCTTAATATAAGTTTCATCCATTCTCCATCGTTTACCAACAGATCTTTTTCGCTTTCTAAACTCTTTTTCTAGCAAAGGGCTAAACTTAAAAACCCAGCGTTGTATTGTAGCATGGTCTATTTTTACACCTCGAATAGCCATGAGTTTTTCAATCTCTCGATAACTTAATCCAAATCTAAATTTGAAATAGACGGCTTAATGATAATCACTTTTGGAAATGTATGACCTTTGAACATTGCTTTTTAATCCAAAGATATAATTCCTATAAATTATTTGACACAAATGCGACAGAACCCTTTTTAGTTGATTTATTATTCGTTCATGAATATTCAAAACTTTCATAGTTAATTTTTAAAAGCGTTTTTAACCATTTGCTTAACAACTAAACGATGGAACGGTTTTATAATACTCATATAAATTTTCCCTTTTGTATTATTAAATTCTACCAAGGTAATAACTTTAATGTTGTAATATTTAGATGCATCATTTTTAACTACAGCTCTAAAATTTAGATGTGAATCGTTTGCTCCCAAAATCACTTGGTTATCTGAAATTGAAAATATTTTGAAGAATTTGACATAACCTCCAACTTTAAAATTTTCATTATAATCTTCTGGGATATAAGTTTTTAAACCAATTACTTTAACCAATTTACTTCTTAAATTGAATAATAAATCAAGCCATTTTGGAGAAGTGTTAAAAATTAGTTTTGTAACCTTTTTAATACCACTTACTTCTTTTGTGGTTGTTTTTCTTTTGTACTACACTATCAAATGAGTACACACGTCTGTAAGATATTAGCAATACCTAGCAAAATTTGTATTATTTTCATGATCATTTTTGATGGCTTTGTTATGTTGATTTTATTTACCAGAGCTATTCCATGAACAATGATATTATAAACAATACTGTACATATAAACAGTATGACTACCAACGCACATAAAGCATATATTTTTTCTTCCAAATGTTTCATTTAAAGTTTTTCTATTAGATAGAATTCATCGTGACTTTTCTAATTCCTAAAAAAAAAATCAAGATCAGTCAGTTCTTATGGATAGTAAACATCTCTTTAGTGCTGTCATCGTGATTAAAAAGGATCATATCCTAAACACACATATAATAGGGCGGCGATATATAGACAAATTACTATTATCGCTATTATCACTATTATCACTATTGCTTGAAATAATGTTCTTGTTGTTTTCTTCATATTTTCTATTTGTTTTTTAGCTGGGATACTACTTTTTGAATTTTATAGTCTTTTCCTTTTTTGTCACAATTCCAATAATTCACTGTATGTTTTTGACTAAATAAGGGTATTGCGTTTGAAATGTCTAATTTGTATTTGTTTGCTATTAGCGGTTTAAAATTTAAACCGTCAATATGAATTCTATTGCCTACTACCTTGTAGACTTTGTCTATATTGATGATTACAGACCTATTAATTCTTAAAAAATTCTTTGGTAAAATTTCTGATATGGATTGGAGCGTTTCTCTTATCAAGTGTTTTTCATTATTAGCTAGGTATATGGTGATGTAATTACGATCGCTCTCCAAGCATAAGACCTCTTTCAAATGAAATTTAATTAGAGAATATCCTTCCTTTAAGAAAAAAGTATCTTTTTGAGGCGATATTTTCTCTGCTTCTGATACGCTTTCTAGTGGATTCTCTTGTATGCATGCCAGCGCCTCATTATTTGCCGTGTTTTTTATTAGGGTATTAAAATCAACAAAAGGTTTAAAAAAGATTCTATACAAATCAATGGTTGCATTGCCTTCAGCAGTTTTTATCTTTTT
>CANMDW010000016.1 GCA_947496705.1 uncultured Aquimarina sp.
CTAGCATCTAGCATCTAGCATCTAGCATCTAGCATCTAGCATCTAGCATCTAGCATCTAGCATCTAGCATCTAGCATCTAGCATATCACATCTCCTTCCCAAAGAAAATAGCATTCATCAATAATTTATTGGTACCATACCAAAATGCTCTGAAGTTTGTATTATCGGTAAACAAAATAATATTTCCTTTTTTGAGCTCATGATGTCTAAAGGGCACAGTACCAGATAATGAATCCAGATTCTTTTTGCTGATATATCCACTCAATAATGGATTTTTGGTGTATTGAATAGGGTTATTATAACTTTGTTTATCGGGTTTTACAAATAAAGTAGTATTCCTAAACAGAGAAATTTTATCATTTTTATATCCAAAATTGATAGGATGAGAACGATCTATTTTAGCTTCAAAAATAGCTCCGCCAATTACCTGGGCACCAGAGAAATCTTGTTTTTGTTCAAAAGATATGCTCTTGGCATCATTCTCGGGTTTAGCAAATTCAATTTTCATAAACTCATTATTTTTAAAGAATTGCGCAGCATTTCTATAGCCAATCAATGTACCCCCATTACGAATCCAGGTTTTTAGCTTTTCTGCTTTGTCTTTATCAAAACTTTGCCTCCAACTATTAGGTAAGATAAGATGCGTATATTTTGAAAAGTTGATCTGTGTAAAATTGTCTGTCTTTAGTTTTGTGATAGGAATATCATAGCGTTGATCCATTAAATGCCATATTTCTCCGGCATCATACGGCGTGATCCCCGAACCGGTAAATAAACCAATTTTTGGCAGGGTTAGCGCTTTGAATTGATTGCTTCCCAGGTCAATCCCTTTGGTAAGCCCTGTAGAGACACCAGTGATATCGATATGATTCTCTGTAGCTACTTTTTGCAATAATGTATGCAGTTCCTGGCTATTTAATTTCTGATTTTGAACGGGGATCATGATAGTGCCATAGTCATAGTCCTTGTTTTCTAAAGAAAATGGCTTCATACCAACTTTTGCACGTAATCCTTTAGCCAACAATTGATATAAAGCTCTGGGGCTGTAGTATTCATGCCATTGCATTAAGTATCCATAATTACTTTGATTAACAGGCCCTGCATTCCTATGCTCTAGAGCTACTATTTCATTACCCAAATTAGTTGTAGAAGCTTTATCTGAATAATCCAGATTAAAAGCCAGGGGAAATGTCCAGGCAGAAATATCATAAAAGAGACTGTCCTGAAATGTGGTTCTTTTTTCAAAAATAGCTTTAATTAATCGACTTTGACGCTGGTTTTTTGGTACTACATAACTGTAATCCTTTTTAAACGTTTTACCTCCCGAAGTAATATCTTGCTTTGGTTTATACAATTTAATTTGATGCCTTTTAAGAATTTCTGCCAGGTGAAAGGTAGAAGCAGCATCTTTTTCGTTTCCAAAGATATAGGCATCTTTTGATAGTTCTTTTCTGGCATTATTATAAAAGTCTCTTTTGTATGCCAGCAATTCTTTACGCATTGTTCTTGCCGCTTCCAGTGTAGAAAGAGCAGCAGTGAATTGATTTCTTATGGTAAAAGGGAAGGTAAGTATTCCATTGGCTGTTTGCTGTGCATGACCACGGGAGCTTCCTTGTTCAAATAAAATCCCGATACCGCCATTCACATCTGGAAAAGTAGATCCTTTACCATAATAAAAATCATCAAAATTCTCTTCGGTATAGTACAATGAACCTATTTTATCTAATGCGTTGGCATGATAAAGAGCAATCTTTTTGGTCAATTCCTGGTTCAGTTTAGGAGTGAGAGGATGTGTTCTTGATTGTACTCCAGGCTGAAAAAAGAAGGAGCTGTTGGACCCCATCTCATGATGATCAGTAAGAACATTGGGGTACCATTGGTGAAAAGTTTTGATACGGGCTCTTGATTCTGGTAATTGCACCGGTAACCAATCGCGATTCATATCAAACCAATAATGATTTGTTCTTCCACCAGGCCATACTTCATTATATTCACGATCTTGAGGATCTGGATTAATGTTTTTACTTTTGTTAGTATTCGCCCAATAGGCAAAACGTTGTAATCCATCGGGATTAAATGATGGATCGAATAAGATAACCACCTTATCTAATAGGTCATCTATTTCAGGACCTTGAGCTGCAGCGAGATGATAGGCTGCCACTAAACCGGCATTAGCTCCGCTGGGTTCGTTACCATGGATCGAAAATCCTTGATATACCACAGCTGGTAAGGTTTCTAAATTTATCGTTTCAGAGCCACTTTCTGTAAGTTGTATGTGTTTCTCTCTTATTTCCTGAAGGTTCTGGTGGTTTTTTTCAGAAGTTATAGTAAGCAATAAAATAGGCCTGTCTTCAAAGGTAGCCCCTCTGTTTTCTATAGTTATTCTTGGTGAAGCTTCAGCCAGAGCCTTCATGTATGAGACTAGTTTATCATGACTCACATGCCATTTCCCCGGCACATACCCCAGGATGCTTTGGGGAGTGGGGATTTCAGAATTGTAGGTGATGTTTTTTGGGAGATAGTATTCTAATGATACATCGTTTTGAGAAATTGATATAAAACTAGTGAGTATAAGAAATAGCGTAAAGAGATACTTCATTTTGGTTGAATTATTTTTTTGATTTGCGAAATATAAAAAAAACCGCCCCAGTACATGGAGCGGTTTACATAACTTTAACTTACGTTTGGTATATTCGTTTAGATATCATCAAAGCTTACATCGGTAAAACTTTCAGTAGGTGTGATCACTTCTTCTTTTTTATCATCTTCAGATGATTCTTTTTCATATGATTTCTGATAATCTTTCTGATGTCTTTCACTTATTACTTCTTCACCTTTTTCTTTAACAATGAAATCAGTCATTTCATTTAAGATTTCTGTGAAGCCAACAAAATCCTCTTTGTACAGATAGATCTTGTGCTTTTTGTAGTGAAAAGATCCATCATCGTTAGTGAATTTTTTACTTTCCGTTATTGTTAAATAGTAATCACCTGCTTTTGTAGCCCTTACGTCAAAAAAATATGTTCTTCTCCCAGCCCTTAAAACTTTTGAGAAAATTTCTTCTTTATCCATCATTTCATTATCACTCATAATCCTTATTTATTAATTAATTAATATGTTATGATGGTTTAAAAATCCAAAAAAAATGTTAATCGCACAAAAAAAACCCTAAATTTCTTTTTCACTCAGCTGTTTTAGATAGAGTTCTTTATAATATCCATCGTTGTTTATTAGCTGATTATGAGTGCCTTGCTGGATTATTTTTCCATCTTCTATAACAATAATTTTATTAGCATTTTTTGCGGTCGAAACCCGATGACTTACAATAAATGTGGTTTTATCTTCAGAAATCTTGTTTAAATTTTGCAAAATCTCTTCTTCTGTCTCAGTATCCACAGCAGATAGGCAGTCGTCAAAAAGAAGTATAGATGGATTTTTAATGATTGCTCTTGCAATAGAAACTCGTTGTTTTTGCCCTCCGGAAAGGGTAATACCACGCTCACCCAGTATGGTGTCATAGCCTTTACTAAAACCAATGATATTATCATGCACTGCAGCATTTTTGGCTGCCTCATACACTTCATCGTCGGTAGCATTTTCTTTTCCGAATTTTATATTGTTTTTGATACTATCGCTAAATAAAAATGCATCTTGAGGCACATATCCGATACGTTCTCTTAAATCGGTTAAGTTAAGGTTTCTTATGGGCGTCCCATCAATACGTATTTCGCCGGAAGACACATCATAAAGCCTACCGATCAAATCCAATATGGTTGATTTTCCAGAACCTGTTTTACCGATAATACCAATAGTCTCTCCGCTTTTAACCTCAAAACTTATATTTCTCAAAGCCGTAATATTGGTGTCATCATAAGTAAAAGAAACATTGTCAAAGCAAATAGTACCTTTGATAGGAGTTTTTTGTACTACCGTATTGGTAATTTCGGGTTCCTGGCTTAAAAATTCATTAATTCTTACCTGTGAAGCCTCGGCTTGTTGTACAATAGAGCTTACCCATCCAACCGTAGCTACCGGCCAGGTAAGCATATTGACATATAAGATAAACTGTACAATAACCCCTAATTCCTCGATAGTGCCATTAATAAATTGTTTTCCTCCAACATAGATCACCAAAATATTACTGAAACCAATAAGCAAAACCATCAATGGAAAAAATAACGCCTGTACTTTGGCCAGGTCTAAGTTTTTTTCTCTGCTCGTATTTGATAAACCGGTAAACTTTTCTTGAGTTTTCGGCTCAATTCCGTATGCTTTGATTACTGTAATACCACTAAAGGATTCCTGGGCAAAAGTGGTTAATTTTGATAGAAATTCCTGTACGACAGTACTGCGTTTGTGGATAGCTACACTAAGTTTGTATATGGATATTGATAATACTGGTAAAGGAAGAACAGTATATAAGGTGAGTTCTGGAGCAATACTGATCATATATCCTATTACAACTACAAATAAGGTAATTGTATTAACGCTATACATGATTGCCGGGCCTGCATACATTCTTACTTTGGATACATCCTCACTAATACGGTTCATCAAATCACCAGTTCGGTTTTTCTTATAAAAATTAAGAGATAGTCGTTCATAATGTTGAAAAATCTCATTTTTAAGGTCAAATTCTATAAATCGGGAAACTACAATAAAGGTTTGGCGCATTAAAAACGTGAACAATGCCGAGATGAGTACAGCTCCCAATATGAGAAGAATATTGATAATAAGCCCGCTTTTTACTTCAGCGATATCGGCAATTTCATGATCGAGGTACTTTTTTACAATATCTACCGAATCCCCAACAATGGTAGGGACCAAAGTGGCAAAAATCCTGGCGATGATCGTAATTACCAATCCGATAAGAAGCCTGTATTTATAGTTGAAAAAGTACTTGTTTAAATGGCGTAATGCACGCATAGAAGACAGTTATTTTAAAGTCTATTTATTAATAAATTCGTAAAATTCTGTGGTTTTAAGTTTTGAATTCACAAAAATACATTATTTTAGCGACCTGATTTTGAATATAATATAATTCGTAATATTTAAATTTCCTGCAATATGATAACCGAAGTGCTTACTGCAAATCAATTAAAAAAAGAAGCCCCCGTATTTGGTCAATTATCTTTTGACAATCACGAACAAGTCGTTTTTTGCCAGGACAAAGATACAGGATTGAAGGCAATAATTGGTGTGCATAACACAATTTTAGGACCCGCTTTGGGAGGAACCAGAATGTATGATTACAAAACAGAATGGGATGCCTTGAATGATGTTTTGAGATTATCAAGAGGAATGACCTATAAAGCGGCAATTACAGGTTTGAATCTCGGAGGAGGAAAAGCAGTGATTATAGGAGACCCAAAGAAAATCAAAACGCCCGAATTAATGAAGCGCTTTGGTGAATTTGTTCATACGTTGGGAGGAAAGTACTATACAGCCGAAGATGTGGGCATGGAAACATCTGATATGGATACCGTGCGGCAGGTAACCCCATATGTTACCGGGATTTCAGAATCCAAAGGCGGAGCAGGTAATCCATCGCCGGTTACCGCCTATGGCGTATTTATGGGAATGAAGGCTGCAGCCAAATTTGCCTATGGAAATGATGCTTTGGCAGGAAAGAGAATTCTTGTAGAAGGGATTGGACATGTAGGTGAAGAGCTGGTGCGTCTGGCATCTGAAGAAGGAGCAAGTGTGTTGATTAGTGATATTAATCAAGAGCGCCTTTCTGAAGTGAGTAATACATATGGAGTAGAAATTTATAGAGGAGATAGCCTGTATGCAGAAACGGCAGATATATATGCACCTTGTGCCCTAGGTGCTACAGTAAATGATGAAACGATACATAAATTAAAAGTAAAAGTGATAGCAGGTGCTGCAAACAACCAATTGGCCAATGAGAACATCCATGGTACTCTGTTACAAAAGAAAGGAATCGTATACGCACCTGATTTTTTGATTAATGCCGGGGGTATCATCAACGTATATGCCGAGATAGAAGGATATGGAAGAGATCAGATCAAAACAAAGACCGAGAATATTTATAATACCACCTTGGATATTTTAAACAAAGCAAAAGCTACCAATATAACTGCAAATGCTGCAGCACTTAGTATTGCAGAAGATAGAATTGCCACTCGAAAGAACAGTACTTTATAAAAAGTAAATTTTAGGGTGGTAGATTAAAAATAATAGTATTTTTGCAGGGTGAAAGCAGTATATGTTTTCACCTTTTTTTAATGTAAAGTTCTTTGTAATTATTCTATGTTAACCAGAAGACATATTAGAGTAAAGGTCATGCAGTCTCTCTATTCGATGGAGCAGACCAAAAGCGATGACCTCGATAAAGAAGAGAAATTTCTTCTTTTTAGTATAAATCAGATGTATGATTTGTTTCTTGTCAACCTTCAGCTTCTTGTAGAAATAAGAAAACGTGCCGCTGATTTTTTAGCCAAAAGCCAGAAAAAACACTTAGCCACTTCAGAAGAAAAAGATCCAAATACCAAGTTTATCAACAATGAAGCGTTATGGTTGTTGGAAAAAAACACACAACTCAAAACCGAAATCGAAAGGAAAAAGCTCAACTGTTGGGAGCTGGATGATGAATATGTAGCGATATTGTGGAATGCTGTAATGGAAAGTGAGTTGTATAAAGAATATATGAGTACAACACTTAGTTCTTTTAAAGAAGATAAAAATTTTGTACTTGATATTTTTAAAGAAGTTATCGCACCCAATGATAAACTTTATGAATATTTTGAAGATAAAAAGTTGACCTGGATTGATGATTTACCCATCATTAACACTGCCATTGTCAAGATGCTTCGCAAAATCAAGCCATCGTATGATCAAGCGATGTCACTTCCTAACTTATATAAAGATGTAGACGATAAAAAGTTTGCCATCGATATTTTTAGAAAAACGGTACTTAATGAAGTAGAATTTATCAAAGAGATTGATGGTAAAACCCCAAATTGGGATAAAGATCGTATCGCAACCCTGGATAAAGCCGTGATTAAGATGGCTATTTGTGAGTTTTTAAAGTTCCCTTCAATACCGGTAAAAGTAACAATTAACGAATATTTAGAAATTGCAAAAGAATATAGTACTCCTAAAAGTAGTATTTTTATCAACGGTATTTTAGACAAGATCTCTAAAGAGTACCAGGAAAACGGCAAATTAAATAAAGTTGGCCGTGGACTTATGTAGTCCAAAAAAAATAGTATTTTTAACCACAAATAATTAAAAACCCAAGTAATGAAAAAAGGAATCTTAATTTTGACCGGAGTTTTTGCTATGACATTTGTGTCTTGTAAAGATGATGCGACAAAAAAAGTTAAAGAGGAAAATGTAGAAATAGCCGCAGAACGTGATGCCAAAAATACAGACTTTCCTGTGATGTCATTTACCGAAACAGAACATGATTTCGGAACCATTAACGAAGGAGATGTAGTAGAGCATACATTTGCATTCACAAATACTGGTAAAGCTCCTTTGGTAATCGTAAGCGCAAAGGGAAGTTGCGGATGTACTGTACCACAATGGCCAAAGGAACCTATCGCTCCGGGAGCAACTGGAGAAATGCTGGTAAAGTTTAACTCTAATGGAAAACCTAATCAGCAAACTAAGCAAGTTACTATAACTGCTAATACTGAAGCCGGGAAAGAAATTCTTAAAATTAAAGCAATGGTGACTCCAAAGGCTAAACCTGAAAGCGGGACACCGGTAAGCAAATAATTTTATGGAACAAATTCAATCATTTCTTCCTTTTATACTCATTTTTGTTGTGATGTATTTTTTTATGATACGTCCGCAAATGCAAAAATCTAAAAAGGAGAAAAAATTTGCTGAAGAACTAAAAAAAGGAGACCGAATTGTAACCAAAAGTGGTCTTCACGGAAAAGTTTTTGATTTCAGTGAAAAAAATAATGCTGTTATTATCGAAACAGGTGCGGGGAAATTAACGTATGACAGATCTGCCATTTCTTTAGAGATGAGTCAGAAGTTAAATGCACCAGCGACTGACAAAAAGTAAGTAATAACTAGCCTACTTGTTAAAAGCGCGACGCAGTTATCATGATTGTATCGCGCTTTTCTTTTTAGTGAGACTTTGTGAGTGCATTTCGCTTTAGCTTATCCAAATAACTTAATAACTTATTTATAAATATTATTGTTCAGCGGTTAGCTCGGCAATCTTAACGATGACCTCTACAGCTCTTATCATACTTTCTACAGGAACATACTCATATCGCCCATGAAAGTTATGGCCGCCTGCAAAAATATTAGGGCATGGTAGCCCCATATAACTTAATTGAGATCCATCGGTTCCACCTCGTATAGGCTTTATAATAGGGGTGATCCCGATAGCTTTCATCGCTTCTTCTGCAATATCAACAATATGCATTACCGGGGCTATTTTCTCTCGCATGTTATAATATTGATCTTTGATTACGACCTTAATAGCCTCTTTTTTATGGGCTTTGTTAATTTTTTTGGCAAGGTCAGAAAAAAGTGTTTTTCGGTTTTCAAAATGTTCTTTATCATGATCCCTGATGATATATTGTAGTTGTGTTTCCTCAATGGTGCCTTTAATTGTATGAAGGTGAAAAAAGCCTTCTCGCCCTTCAGTACATTCTGGTACTTCCATTTTTGGGAGTGCATCTATAAACTCCTGGGCGATAAGAATACTATTCACCATTTTATCTTTTGCATATCCAGGGTGAACACTTTTACCGGTAACAGTCACTATGGCTCCGGCAGCATTAAAATTTTCATATTCTAATTCTCCGATTTGACTGCCATCCATAGTATATGCCCAGTCTGCACCAAATGTTGCGACATCAAACTTATGGGCACCACGACCAATCTCCTCATCTGGAGTAAAACCAACACGAATTTTTCCATGCTTGATTTCGGGATGCTGTATGAGGTACTCCATCGCAGCGACTATTTCTGTAATTCCTGCCTTGTCGTCTGCTCCTAACAACGTTGTGCCGTCGGTAGTGATCAAAGTTTGCCCTTTGTATTGCTTTAGATCTTCAAAATATAAGGGAGATAAGATGATATTTTCTTTTTCATTGAGCATGATATCCTCTCCATCATAATTTTCTATCACCCGGGGATTTACATTGGCGCCGGTAAAATCGGGGCTGGTATCAAAATGAGATATAAAACCAATGGTAGGGACTTCTCTATATATGTTTGAAGGCAAAGTCGCCATGATATAAGCGTTCTCATCGATGGTTACGTCTTCCATACCTATATCTTTTAGCTCTTTTACAAGTGTATTGGCTAGATCCCATTGTTTTTGAGTGCTGGGCGTGGTATCACTTTTTGGGTCACTTTCGGTATCAATAATTGCATAGCTGATGAATCGATCGATGATATGTTGCTTAGAGATCATTATGGTGATGTTAACTTAGTTTTGATGAATTCAAAAATACATTTTTATTAGAGCCTTGTAAAACTTATTTTTGCGCAAGCAAAATTATATGCAATGTATAAACTCTTACTACGCCCTATTTTATTTCTATATGATCCCGAGAGTGTGCATCATTTTACATTTAAAATGATCAGATTTTTATCAAAAATTCCATTGGTGTCTTCAATATTTAGAGGCATATATGGTGTAAATGATCCAAAACTGGAAAGAGAAGTTTTTGGATTAACGTTCAAAAACCCGGTGGGATTGGCAGCTGGGTTTGATAAAGATGCAAAATTGTATAATGAACTTTACAACTTTGGCTTTGGTTTTATTGAGATCGGAACCTTAACCCCAAAACCACAAGAAGGAAACCCCAAAAAAAGGCTATTCAGACTCAAAAAAGATAGTGCAATTATCAACAGAATGGGGTTCAATAATGGAGGGGTAGAAGACGCAGTAAAGCGCTTAAAAAAGAATAAAGATATATTAATAGGTGGAAATATAGGGAAGAATAAGGTGACTCCCAATAAAGATGCTGTAGAGGATTATAAAGTTTGCTTTGAAGCCTTATTTGAGTATGTAGATTACTTTGTAGTGAATGTGAGCTCACCCAATACACCAAATTTAAGAGCATTGCAGGATAAAAAACCACTAACAGAGCTTCTGAATACGTTACAAGAACAAAACCTGCAGAAACCTTCACAAAAACCGATCTTATTAAAGATTGCACCAGATTTGACCGATGAACAGTTGCTGGACATTATTACTATTGTAAAAGAGACCAAAATAGCAGGAGTAATTGCTACCAATACCACTATTTCCAGAGAAAATCTACAGTCTGATCCTTTGATAGCCAAAGAAACCGGAGGGTTAAGTGGTAAGCCATTAACAAATCGATCTACAGAAGTTATTCGATTTTTATATGAAAAAAGTAATAAAGCATTCCCAATTATTGGAGTAGGGGGAATACATAGTGCCAAAGATGCCATGGAAAAATTAGAAGCAGGCGCCAGTCTGATCCAATTGTATACCGGTTTCATTTATGAAGGGCCAAAACTAATTAAGGATATCAATAAAGCATTACTTCGTAAATAGTTTTTGATGGATATAAACTACGAAATTCTCTATACATTCATGATTGCTTCGGCGGCCTTGGCCATTTCTCCGGGACCCGATAATATATTTGTTTTGATGCAAAGTATGGCGAATGGTAAAAAATATGGTTTGGCAGTGGTAGCTGGTTTAATGTCGGGATGTTTTGTGCATACAACATTGGTGGCATTTGGGGTGTCTGTACTTATTAAGCAAAGTGATGTTTTGTTTTTTATGATAAAACTTCTTGGAGCGTTATATTTATTTTTTCTGGCTTATAAAGTGTTTAAAAGTGATGCTGCGATACAGCTTTCTGGAGAAACGGTAGAGAAAAAGAGTTTAGGACAACTATATAGACAAGGATTTATCATGAATGTGCTCAATCCTAAAGTATCTATATTCTTTTTGGCTTTTTTCCCAGGTTTTTTGTTTAGTGACACTCTCAGCAATGTATGGCAGTTTTATGTATTAGGAACCTTATTTGTTATTGTAGGAACCATTGTTTTTGGATCGATCGCAATTTTATCAGGGGCTATTTCCGAATATATAAAAAAGAATGCAAAAGTTGGCACTGTTTTAAAATGGTTGCAGATCATAGTCTTTATCGGGATAGGGATTTTTATCCTTTTTTCTGAAAAATAATCATACTTTTATATTCAAAACACACTTTCTTCTAATTTGATGCTTTGAAATGCCCGAAAACGTAAAAATTATTGAATGTCCAAGAGATGCTATGCAGGGTATAAAAGAGTTTATTCCTACCGGGAAAAAGGTACAGTATATTCAGTCTTTATTGCGGTGTGGTTTTGATACGATCGATTTCGGAAGTTTTGTATCACCCAAAGCAATACCACAAATGGTAGATACTGCCGAGGTTTTGTCACAGTTGGATCTTTCTGATACACAAAGTAAGCTATTGGCTATTGTCGCCAATGTGCGTGGGGCAAGTGATGCTGCACAGCATGCAGCAATCGATTATTTAGGATATCCGTTTTCTATTTCTGAAAATTTCCAGATGCGTAATACCCACAAAACTATTGCAGAATCTGTTGAAACACTGCAAGAGATCCTCAATATTGCCGATAAGGCAAATAAAGAAGTAGTTGCTTATCTTTCTATGGGTTTTGGCAATCCTTATGGAGATCCCTGGGATGTTGAGATTGTTGGACAATGGACAGAACGATTGAGTACTATGGGGGTAAAGATCCTTTCTTTATCTGATACAGTAGGAACATCTACACCAAAGATTATCGATTATTTATTTTCAAACCTGATATCCAAATATCCCGAGATAGAATTCGGGGCACATTTACATACTACACCTACCACCTGGTTTGAAAAAATAGATTCGGCCTATAAAGCAGGATGCCGAAGGTTTGATGGAGCGATTCAGGGATTTGGCGGTTGCCCCATGGCAAAAGATGAGCTTACCGGTAACATGCCAACAGAACGTATGGTTTCCTATTTTACAACAGTACATGCAGATACTAATATAAGAACCCTAAGTTTTGAATCTTCATATAATGAAGCTACCAAGGTTTTTTCTATGTATCATTGATTTGTATTTATTTAAAAATCAATCTCTTAAGAAGCTTCGATTTTTACGATTTAAAATTAATTTAGATTTAATATAAATAAAGTTTGTCAAATGTATTTTGATGAATATATTTGCAGACATAATTAACTATTCATAATAAGTCTAAATAAAAAGTAATGAAAATCAATAATCTTTTAAAAATAATTTGCCTGGCAGGAACCCTAACTTTCTGTTCTTGCTCATCAGATGATGATAGTACTCCCATAGATCAAATAGAAACACCTGCTACCTATGTTTTTGAACGTAATGGGGAAAGCTCGGTAAGTTTTGGAGGGCAGACTACCCGTATTGCTATGGCCGAGGAAATTATAAGTGCATTAAAAGATGATGCTAAAACAGAAGCAAATTTGGATGCTATGTTTGCTCATGTTGAAGGAGCAGATGACTTTTCTGATGCAGATCTTAATGCTTCTGATAAAAGTATAAGAAGCAAGACTGCTGCCTCGAGAGATTTTTTTTCGACAAATACGGTAGATGCTACAGCTATCAAGGAAACGTTTGATAGTTGGATCAAAAGCCAGGTAGAAGATGTATTTCCTAATTGGACGACAACTGCTTCTGCAGGAATTGCAGGAGTATTGCAAGAAGGTGGTGGTGGCTCTAACCGATATGTAAATGCAAAAGGATTGGAGTTGAATCAGGCATTTGCCAAGAGTTTAATAGGTGCTTTAATGACCGATCAGGCATTAAACAATTATTTAGGAACTGCCATACTTGACGAAGCCAGCAATAGAGAGGATAACAATAATGAACTTGTTGCCGAAGGAAAAAATTATACTACCATGGAGCATAAATGGGACGAAGCTTATGGGTATTTATATGGTGCATCTTTAGATAAAGCCAATCCAAATACAACTATTGGAGACGATGATAGTTTTTTAAACAAGTATATAGGCAGAGTAGAAGGAGATACAGATTTTAGGGGTATTGCCAAAGAAATATTTGAAGCTTTTAAATTAGGTAGAGCTGCAATTGTTGCCAAACGATATGATGTGCGTGATGCGCAGGCTGCAATTATTAGAGAAAAAATATCAGAGATCATTGCCATAAGAGCAGTATTCTATTTACAACAAGGAAAAAGTGCTTTGGAAACCTCTTCTATCGATTATGCAGCTGCATTTCATGATCTGTCAGAAGGGTATGGGTTTATTTATAGTTTACAGTTTACCAGAAATCCAGGTACTAATGCACCCTATTTCACAAAATCTGAGGTTGATGGTTTTATAAGCCAATTGATGGCGGGAGCTAATGGATTTTGGGACCTTAGCCCGGCGACCTTACAATCAATTTCAGAGGCAATTGCTAATAAATTCAGTTTTACTGTAGTGCAGGCCGGAAGTTAGAAGTGTAAGAACAAGTAAACCATAAAAAAAGAGGCGAAATAGTACATGATTTCTTCCTCTTTTTTTACATTTGCAAAAAGTTTATTAAGAATAAATAAAAATAAGATGAAGAAGGTATTGTTTTTAGTTTTTGTTACCACATTTCTTGTAACAAGTTGCTCATCAAGCGATGATGCCAGCGATGATGGTGGATCTGCAGATGGTTTTGACAGAAAAGCATTGCTCGAGAACATAGCAGATAACATAGCAATACCTGCATACCAAAGTTTTGCCAATGATATGACCGCATTAAAAACAGCTACTTCAAACTTTATAAATACAACCAACGAATCAAATTTGGTTGCTGTAAGGAATGTATGGACCGATGCTTATATTTCCTGGCAATCTGTTGGCGTATTTGAAATAGGAAAAGCAGAAGAGCTTTCTTTTATAAACTTTATGAATGTTTATCCTGTGAATGCTGTTAATATTGAGGCTAATATTACAGATGGTAATTACGATCTTAATTTGGTTATGCAACAAGATGAGCAAGGATTCGGAGCATTGGATTACCTGCTTAACGGATTGGCAGGTTCTGATACAGATATTGTAGCCTTTTATACAAGTAATGCAAATGCGGCTAATTATAAAAAGTACTTATCTGATCTTGTAAATCGTATGGATGATCTTACTAATCAGGTTTTAGAAGACTGGATCAATGGATATAGAGATACCTTTGTAAATAATAAAGGTTCTTCGGCAACAAGCTCTTTGGATAAAATCGTGAATGACTATATTTTTCATTACGAAAAACATCTTCGGGCCGGTAAAATAGGAATACCCGCAGGTGCTTTTGTAGGAGGTCCTCTGGAAGATAAGGTAGAGGCTTTTTATAAAGGAGATTTGTCTAAAACCTTGTTTTTGGCCAATTTGAATGCTATGGAAGCTCTTTTTAATGGAAAGCATTTTGGTAAAAATACTACAGGAGAAAGCTTTAAAACATATTTAGATTTTTTAAATACTATAAAAGAAGGAGAGGATCTTTCTGGTATGATTAATAAACAATTTAATATGGTGAGAACTATTGCTTCAGATTTGGATGATAATTTTTCTTCTCAGGTTAAAAACAATAACACTTTAATGTTAAGCATATTTGATAACTTACAAAAGAATGTTGTTCACTTCAAAGTCGATATGCTTTCGGCCTTCTCGGTAAGGGTCGATTTCTTGGATGCAGATGGAGATTAAATAGCGATACATTCATAGATGAATTTTAAGATTAACGAATATCTAAAAAAAAATACAGAGGCTGCACCACTTGCAGTCTTTCGTATTTTTTTTGGTATAATGATGTTCATCAGTATTATTCGTTTTTGGAGCTATGGCTGGATAGATAAACTGTATATACAACCTAAGTTTTTCTTTTCATATTACGGTTTTGATTCGATTAAACCGATGGGCATGTATACTTACCTGATTTTTGTTGTATGTGCTGTATCATCGATCATGGTAGCACTCGGGTATAAATACAGAATCGCAATGCTTACTTTTTTCCTCAGCTTCACCTATATAGAGTTAATGGATAAGACTACGTATCTAAATCATTACTACTTTATAAGTCTTCTTAGTTTTGTGATGATCTTTTTACCGGCTAATGCATATTTTTCATTGGATGCAAAGCGGAAAGAAAATGCTTTTCAATATATCCCCAATTGGACTATAGATGCTATCAAATTACTCTTGGGGATCGTATATTTTTATGCAGGTTTGGCAAAACTTAATTCTGATTGGTTGATAAAAGCAATGCCGCTTAAAATTTGGCTGCCTTCTAAATATGATATTCCACTTTTAGGTGATTTGATGCAACAGGAATGGGTGCATTATCTATTCACTTATGTAGGTGCTGTTTATGATCTTACGATCCCATTTTTATTGTTATACAGAAAGACAAGGGTTTTTGCATTTATATTGGTAGTGATCTTTCATGTGTTAACCCGGGTATTATTTCCAATAGGGATGTTCCCTTATATCATGATTGTAAGTACCTTGATATTTTTTGATGCAGGTTTTCATCACAAGGTAATAACATATATTGCTAAAATATGTAGAATAAATAAGTTTCAATTTGATACAAAAAGAGCACTGCTATTTATTCCGAAGAAAAACAAAATTCTTATCACGACACTTACACTGTTTTTTGTAATTCAATTACTTTTGCCGTTTCGATATCTGCTGTATCCGGGAGAATTATTCTGGACAGAAGAAGGATATCGGTTTTCCTGGCGTGTCATGTTGATAGAAAAAGCAGGATATGCCAGTTTTAAGATAGTCGATGAGATAACAGGTAACAGGTTTTATGTCGATAACGATGATTTCCTTACTGCTTTTCAGCAGAAACAAATGGCAACACAACCAGATTTTATAGTACAATATGCACACTATTTAAAAGACCATTTTGAAGGCCAGGGACATCAGAATGTACAGGTATTTGTAGAGAGTTATGTTGCGCTCAATGGCAGGTTAAGTAGTCAATATATAGATCCAGAGGTGGATCTTGGAAAACAAAAAGAGTCATTTAAACATAAAACGTGGATTATTCCATTTAAAGATGAAATCAAAGGGTTATAATATATTATTGTTTGTACTATTGATAACAAGTACTGTTTTTGGACAATATAAATTAACAGGAACAGTAACAGATCAAAATAACCAGCCTATTGCAAATGCCGAAGTGTTTAATCAAAATACAGGGGATCAGACACGTACCGATAGCAATGGTCAATTTGAGTTTGCCGGACTTCAACAGGGAGCATACCAGATCACTATTTTTAGCTTTGATTTTAAAATTCTCGAGCAGCAGATAAAAATAGTGGGTGATACCTCAAAAGATTTTGTACTAAGTCTGCTGGGAGAAGAACTTTCTGAAGTTTTGATTACACAGCGTAGGGCTCGTATTTTTGGTTTAAAACAGTTAAAACCCGTAGAAGGAACTGCCATCTATGCCGGTAAGAAGAGTGAAGTGGTTTTATTAGAAAACGTTTTAGGTAATTTGGCGTCAAACAATGCCAGGCAGATTTATGCTCAGGTTGTGGGATTAAATATCTATGAGAACAGCGTTGGGGGATTACAACTCAATATAGGCGGAAGAGGTTTAGATCCCAATCGTACTGCCAATTTTAATACACGTCAAAACGGGTATGATATCAGTGCCGATGTGCTTGGGTATCCCGAGAGTTATTACACGCCTCCGGCAGAAGCTTTAAGCGAAATACAAGTAGTACGGGGAGCGGCCTCTTTACAATATGGAACACAATTTGGCGGATTGATCAATTTTAAAATGAAGCAACCTAACCCCAGTAAAAAAATTGAGTTGCTATCTCGTCAATCTTTCGGATCATTTAATTTATTTACCAGTTTTAATAGTTTGAGTGGTACTTTGGGGAAGTTTAGCTACTATACCTATTTTAATTATAAAACCGGAGATGGTTTCAGACCAAATTCAGATTTTGATTCTAAAAACTATTATGCACATGTAGGATATCAACTATCAGAAAAGACAAAACTTACCGGTGAGTTCACATATCTGGATTATTTAGCCAAACAACCTGGTGGATTAACAGATACTCAATTTGAGGTCGATCCTGATTTCAGTAATAGAACGAGAAATTGGTTTGAAGTAGACTGGAAATTGTTCTCATTAAAATTAGAGCACGAATTTTCTGAGAAGACAGATTTTAGCATCAATCTCTTTGGATTGGATGCATCGAGAAAAGCATTAGGTTTTAGAGGAATACCAACAGATCTGAATTCGAATCCTATAACGGCTGTCGATGAGGTGGATACCGAAGGTAATTTTGTGAATCCAAGAGATTTGATCACAGGAAATTTCAGAAACTGGGGAGCAGAAGCAAGATTACTAAGCCGTTATAATTTTATCGGAAAAGAATCGGTGTTTCTGATAGGTTCCAAATTTTATCAAGCCGATAATGATGCACGACAAGGTCCGGGAAGCCTGGGAACAGATGCGAATTTTGATTTTCAAAACGAAACGTTTCCGGATTATGCAAATCAATCCACTTTTGATTTTCCCAATCTTAATGTAGCTGTATTTGGAGAAAATATTTTTAATATCACAGAAAAGTTTTCTATCACTCCGGGAATTAGGTTCGAATACATTAAAACACAAACTGAGGGAATCTACAACAATGTGATTTTTGATAATGCAGGCAATCCTATAAGTAATGTTACCGAGACCGATGATGAACAATTAGAAAGATCTTTCGTCTTGTTAGGAATTGGATCAAGTTATAAACTCAACCCTAATCTTGAAGCATATGCCAATGTTTCTCAAAATTACAGATCTGTTACCTTTAATGATATACGCATTGTAAACCCCACATTTGCGATTCGCCCGGATATTGGAGATGAAGAAGGATATACTGCAGATCTTGGGATTCGCGGAAAAATAAATAATATGTTCACCTATGATGCCAGTGTTTTTGGGTTGTGGTATCAGGACAGAATAGGAGAAGTATTTAATGATAGAGCACAGCGAGTGCGTGGTAATATTGGTGATGCAATGATTTATGGGTTAGAAAGTTATGCGAATTGGAATATTGCCAATTCATTTTTTTCCAGTAACACCAATTACATATTAAATACCTTTGTTAATTTGGCAATTACAGATTCAGAATATACAAGTTCAGAAGAACCAATCGAAGGGAATAAGGTAGAATTTATTCCTTTGATAAATATAAAAACAGGAATAGGTTTCGGTTTCAAAAACTTTCTGGGAAGTATTCAATTTACCCACTTGTCAGAGCAGTTTACCGAAGTAACCAATGCAGATAGGGGGATACAGGGTAGTAAAGAAGAAGGAACGTTGGGTAAGATCCCGGGCTATTCGATACTTGATGTTTCATTTTCATATACTTATAAAATGTTTAAGCTAGAAACAGGAGTCAATAATTTGTTAGACGAAAGCTATTTTACTCAAAGAGCAACCGGATATCCTGGGCCAGGAATTATTCCTTCTGCCCCAGTATCCTGGTATGCAACTCTTCAATTTAAATTATAGACTGTGATATAAAAACATTAACTTTTGTTTAATCAAAGAATTAACTTTTGTTCAATCATAGAGACAAGTTTAATTCTATATTTTTGATCAAAATGATTTATTATGAATGAATTATGGGGCTACGACCATATGATGGCAGCATATTATGAGAAGATGTCTGACTTTTCATTACCATTATTATCTTGGGAATTCTATGGAGAGCATCATGCTACACTAGAAACCTTTAAAGAAGATTTTAATACATTAAAGAAAATCACCAAGAACTGGAATTTTTCCAGAAACTACCATAAAGCATTTATTGAAGAACAATCTGTTATTCTCATCACTAATCCAGACCTTACCATTATATATGCATCAAATAATATTCATAAAATGAATGGCTACTCATCTGGTGAGGTGATTGGCAAGTCTCCCAAAATGTTTCAGGGACAGGATACCTGCAGTATCACATCGGCAAAGGTTAGAAAAGCCGTTAATAATGAAGAACCTTTTGAAGTATCCATCCTTAATTACAGAAAAGATATGACTTCTTACTTATGTGTAATTAAAGGGTTTCCCGTTCATGATAAACAAGGTAAGTTAATAAACTACATAGCTTTCGAAAAAGCTGCATAATCATTTTTTTCAATAATTACCTTTTTACCACCTCAAGTCAGATAACCTTCTGAATAAAAGCCACTTTTTTTTAAATATCAATAAAATTATTTGATATTTTCCGGGATCATTAAGTTAAACTGTTTTTAAATTAGTCTGAAACACCAGAAACACTACCTAAAACGTAATAAATTATGTAATTTCGTTACACAATAGAAAATAGAAATAATAAGATGATACCAGAAATAGAAAAATTATTAAATGAACAGATAAAATACGAATCTAAAGCCTCTGCGCAATATCTATCTATGGCTAGTTGGGCAGATACAAGAGGGTTTAATGGGGTGGCAGGGTTTTTTTATAACCAATCTGAAGAAGAACGTGTACATATGACCAAGCTGGTTAAGTTTATTAATGAACGTAGCGGATCAGCTGTTATCCCTGCAATTGATAAACCAAGAGATGATTTTAATTCTTTGATGGAACTTTTTGAAACCTTTCTTCAGAGTGAAGAATATGTAACAGCTCAGATTAATAATGTGATTTTTCAATGTCTGGAGCATAAGGATTATAATGTGCATAATTTTATGCAATGGTATGTTGCAGAGCAATTAGAAGAAGAAGCAATTGCCCGAACATTATTAGACAAGCTTAAGATTATTGGTGACGATAAATCGGGGCATTATTTATTTGATAGAGATATCCATACTTTTCAGGTCGAAGAGCAGGCTAAGTAATTGTTAATAAGTACATAAAGAAAAATATAAGATTCCTTTTTTTGGAATCTTTTTTTTATATTTTTGTACCTTATTTAGATTTAATAAAAATTAAAACCGATTGTAAGTTTGGAAACACCATCTTTATATTCTCCCTGTATGCATATGAATTGTGAGGTTGCATGCGGAACAAAAAAGAAGAAATGTTGCAAAAAGTATAAGAAAAAAGGTAAAACTAATTGTAAACGGTGCCCTAAACTATAATGAAGTGATTTATTTCCGACCAGACACTAAATAAGTTCAATATTCTCTATCTTTCCTATTTCTAAGAGCTATTCGTTTTTTTGCTTCAAACATTTCAAAAGTGTAAAGCAACTCTTTCAGATCCTTTTTATAAGACGAGTTCGATGCAAAAGTGTCATATAAATAACTTCACAATTTTATGTAAGCATCCACAAAAAGATAAATTAAAATGTATATCCTCAATTATACCAGTACGTGTTCTATTACATAAAAAATTCAGTTACTCCCTTTAGGGAAGGGGTAAAAAACTGAATTTTTCAGTATTTTCTTTTGACCCCAAACCCTAAAGCCCGCCTGAATGACATAGTCGGGCAGGGGCGAAGAAAATACTCATACTGGTATAATTGCGGATATACATTAAATTAATTTTACTGTAACTTTAGTTACAGTAAATAAATAGATTAAAGATATATTTTTGTAACATATATGTAAAATGCAGGCTTGGTTTAAATTGGCAGGAATGTAAATTTTGCAGACAAAAGCATTACTCAAGACGAGTTCATTATTTAGACTTAGTATGTATTATAATTTCAAAATAAAAAATGAATACTAAATCACTTTGATATATGTTTAAAAAAGTAGATGTACAGTAATATGAAAAAAATGATTTTAGTAGGGTTCCTGATATTTTCAGGAATTGGTTGGGTAAGCGCACAAGAATGGCTAACTGATTTTGAAGAGGCAAAAAAGGTAGCCCATGAGCGTAATAAACCCATTGTTTTGGTATTTGCAGGGTCAGATTGGTGTGCACCGTGCATTAAATTGGAACAACAGATATTAGATACCAAAGAGTTTCAGGAGTATGCTAAAGAAAATTATGTGTTGGTAAAAGCCGATTTTCCAAGAAAGAAAAAGAACCAATTGCCTGAAGCATTGCAAACCCAAAATAAGAAATTGGCAGAGACTTATAACAAAAGTGGTAGTTTCCCTTTGGTTGTAGTTCTGGATAAAACAGGAAAGAAACTAGGGGAGACTGGTTATCAAAAGGCCTCTCCGGGATCATATCTTGGAATATTAAATAAAATGATCAGGTAAAATTTTGAGGATTCTTTTTACACTTTTTCTATCATTTGTTATAGGTGGTAATATCGGTTTTTCACAAGAAATCCATAAACGTACCCTGAAGTTGATGGGGAGTCGCTTTGATATTACCGTTGTGTCAAAAGATGGAACGACAGCCAACAAATATATAGACCAGGCCGTTAAAGAAATCCAAAGAATAGAAAAATTGATCTCTTCGTGGGATAAAAACTCTCAGACTTCTTTAATTAATCACAATGCAGGCATACAACCGATACAAGTAGATGAGGAACTGTTTGAGTTGATCCAAAGAGCCATTGAGATTTCTAAACTTACCGATGGGGCTTTTGATATTAGCTATGCATCTATGGATACGATATGGAAGTTTGACGGAAGTATGAAACAAATGCCTTCTGCAGATCGGATTAAAGCATCTGTTGCCAGGGTTGGGTATCAGAATATTATATTAAATAAAGAAAAATCTACTGTATTTCTCAAACAAAAAGGAATGAAAATAGGTTTTGGAGCTATCGGAAAAGGATATGCAGCAGATAAGGCAAAAGATCTTTTAATGACCAAAGGAGTAAAAGCCGGAATCATCAATGCCTCTGGAGATATGAATACCTGGGGAAAACAACCCGATGGGAGTGACTGGAAAGTTGCCATAACCAATCCCTTGAATAAGAACAATGCTTTTGCTCTTTTGCCGATTATCGATAAAGCGGTAGTAACCTCTGGTAATTATGAAAAATATGTTACATTAGATAATAAACGCTATTCGCACATCATCGATCCCAGAACAGGATATCCATCTGGCGGGATGGTAAGTGCAACCGTTTTTGCTCCAAAAGCCGAGCTGGCAGATGCCCTGGCAACTTCTGTTTTTGTCATGGGAATAGAAGTTGGAATGAATAGAATCAACCAATTAACAGGGATTGAATGTATTATTGTAGATGACCAGGGAAAGATACATACCTCAGATAACATCAAAATAGATAAAAAATGAATCATATGAATAAACTCATACTACTTTCGATACTGCTACTTTCACTCAATTCTTGTGTAGTGGTAAAAGAGTATGAAAAAGTACAGCTTAATGATCCCGATATGGAGCTGACCGTAAAGAAGTGTGATCGTTTCGAAACGAATTTTCAGGCGTATAGAGAATCTGCTGCCGGAGCCAACGGAGGAAAAACAGGTGGAGGCTGTGGATGCAATTAAGTGAAACATGGTTTTGACAATTCGTCTCTGGCGTGCTGAGCAATCAAAATAGTAAGTTGAATCTACCTGGCCTTTCTGGTACCATTCGAGCTTATCCCGATAGGATCTGTTACTATAACTACTCATGCTAAAGAACAAATGAAAACATATTTACAAATTTTATAAAGTAACACCCTTTTTGAAAAAATTATCTTTACTATTTACGTTATTCTTTACCCTGGTGACATTAGCACAAGAACAGCAACAGGAAGTTGCTGATACTTATAAAAAAAGAGTGTTAGAAACTACCGAAGTAGACTATTTAATGAGTTATTATACCCAGGATGGAGATAATGCGGCTGTAACAGGGGGGATCGGTACAGAAGAACTTACTGATCTTACACCAACTATAGTGGTTTCTATTCCGCTAAATGATGATGATGTCTTAACCATTGATGCAGGTATATCGGCATATTCATCGGCTTCTTCCAGTAATGTAAACCCTTTTGATGGCAACGGCGCTGCAAATCCGTTTGTAGCATCAACAGGAGCATCAGAAAATGATATTTTGGTTACCGTTGTAGGAAATTATAGTCACAGCAGTGACGATCGCAATACTATTTGGTCTGCCAATATTTCTGTTGCAAGTGAGTATGATTATTTCTCCATTGGTTTTGGTAGCGGTTATACCAAATTATTCAATGAAAAAAATACCGAGATAAGTATAAAAGCCAATGTGTTTCTGGATACATGGAATGCCATTTACCCTTCAGAATTAAGAGATGACCCTGCATTTATTCCGTTCGATGACGAATCCCGTAATTCCTATTCATTGGGATTAGGGTTTTCTCAAATATTGTCAAAAAAATTACAGGGATCTTTGTCTGTTGATGTTATACAACAAGAAGGATTACTATCTACACCATTTCAAAGAGTACAGTTTGCCGATGTGGCAGATTTTGTAATTGAGGAGTTTACCTACGGAAATGATGTAGAAAGATTACCAGACTCCAGGCTTAAAATAGCTGCTGGGGGCAGGCTGCATTATTATATCAATGAGATTTTTACGGTGCGCACCTTTTATAGGTATTATACAGATGATTGGGGGATCAATTCACATACCGCCAGTATCGAAGTGCCTATTAAGATCACAGATAAATTTACAGTATACCCCAGTTATCGCTTTTATAGACAGACGGCAGCAGATTATTTTGCTGGGTTTAACCAGCATCTATCCACACAAGAATACTATACTTCAGACTATGATTTATCAGATTTTGACGCCAATCAATATGGTTTCGGGTTGAACTATACAGATATTTTTGCCAAATTCCATATATTTAATTTCGGCCTTAAAAGTATTGATCTTCGATTCAGGCAATATGAGCGCGACTCAGGGTTGAAAGCAAGCTTATTCTCAGGAGGTTTTAGTTTTATAATGGATTAAAACCTTAATCAAATAGGGATATCAAGGTATTGCGCAAGTTTCGGGTTTTGTATCTTTAGAAAGCAATATACTTTTGTAAGGTATAAAATGAACTAGTGTTAAGAGGTGCCCTTAAGTCAAAGCTGAGTTCAAAAAACTTAGAAATGAAAAATCAGGAATATGTTAATTACAACCGAATTGCCCAGGCGATAGCCTATATTAAGGAACACTTTAGAGATCAGCCCAATCTGGATGAGATTGCAGAGAAGGTACACCTAAGCCCATTTCATTTTCAACGATTGTTTACCGATTGGGTAGGAGTGAGTCCTAAGAAATTCTTACAATACACCAGTGTAGCATATGCAAAGAAAGTGTTGAGCCGGCAGGCAAGCTTATTTGATGCAGCATATGAAACAGGATTATCTGGCACCGGAAGACTTCACGATCTTTTTATAAAAATAGAAGGGATGACCCCTGGTGAATATAAAAACGGAGGGCAAGATCTATCTATAAACTACAGCTATGCCGAAAGCCCATTTGGTAAAATTATGGTAGCCTCTACCCATAAAGGCATTTGCCACATGGTATTTGCAGATGATGAAAGCGACGCTCTTATGAAATTGCATACACGGTTCCCAAATGCAGCATTTACCCAGGTAGTAGATAGAATTCAGCAGAATGCATTATTTATTTTTACAAAGGATTGGAAGAAGCTGGATCAAATAAAGTTGCATTTGCGTGGTACCGATTTTCAACTAAAGGTATGGGAAACGTTACTTAAAATCCCAGAAGGAGGTTTAACGACCTACGGTGGGATAGCACATCAAATTCAAAAACCCAAAGCATCAAGGGCTGTTGGCACAGCTATTGGTACCAATCCCGTAGCTTTTTTAATTCCTTGTCATAGAATAATCCAGTCTACAGGTAGTTTTGGACAATATCATTGGGGTAGTACACGCAAAACAGCTATGATTGGCTGGGAAGCCGCAAAGACTAATAGTAATTGAGCAAGATTTGGGTGGTAAACCTTTTTGATCGAATGCATCTTTGTATACTCATTTAAAAACAACAGTAACGATGAACCAGTTTAAAATTATTCCTCTTACCACAGCATATGCCTCACGTATTCGTGAAACAAAAGTAGATGATTTCGGCCATTCTGTAATAGAACAACTAGCTTCTGGCTATGGGCCTTGCAGGGTTTCTTTACAACCATTCAAACCAGGAAAAGATACCAGGATTTTGATAAGCCATAGCCCTTTTGAGATCGATAATGCGTTTAATCAACCGGATCCGATTTTTATTCATAAGGAAGAAGTTGAACCCTATAAAGATATTCATCAATTTCCGGCAGAGATCAAGGCAAACAAACAACACTTTCCTCTGTCATTAATCGGATATAACAAAAATCAAGACATGGTATTTACCAGGTTGGTAGGTGATGCTGATGTCGATCAATTAATTCCTGAAATATTTCAGGAACACAATGAGGTGTCATATTTACACGCCAGAAACGCAGAAGCAGGCTGTTTTATATGTAAAATTGAAAGAGCTTAATGTATTATGCTTTTATACGAAAGGGGATACCCATTGGATATCCCCTTTTGCAGCTAGCGAAGATAAGTTCGGGGTATATTTTCAATACGTTTATTGATGCTCAAAGGCACCAATATCAATAGACCCGTCATTTGGCCGATCTTCAATCCAATTGGGGGCTTTAAATTGTTTGTCAACTTTTGGAAGAAAATCTGGGACGACCATGCCTGTATTGATTGCACTAGAACCAGATAAAGGACGATATTGATCACTTAAGGCAAAATCCTGATCTGATATTTGCATTCCTTGTACCATGGCAAAGTCCATATCTTCGCAAGGAGCCTGATCACTTCCGGTCTTATACCAGGCTACTGCTGCTGCTGTTATTAAATTATTGGAAAAGTTTTCTATAACTCCGTTATACCTGAAAATACTGATTTCCATATCCTCGCCTCCACCAGGATTTTCGTAATAGAAAATGTTATTGAATCCATATAATTTTTCATTACAGGTATTCAAATCACAAAACATTTTACGCCAGCTATTGTTTTTATTACCTTTTAATACAAAGGTATTATTATAGCAATACACGGTTCCTTGCCTTAGATCATCGCTAGGAGTGCCGTTATCACCATCACCTCCATAATGCAGGAAATTTCCTGCGCCATCTTCGGTGCCTTCTATGATATTTCCTATAAAATAGGTGACCCTGAATGAAGGAAGCGAACTTACATGGGGATATCCATTTTGAGATTCTACCAGATCTATCTGTCGGCCTGCCGGATCCAGAAAGCGGTTGTACATAATCACATCACCCGCAGAACGGCTTTTATAGTTGTTTCCGTTAGATCCTTCGCGTACCGGACCGAATTGATTTCCAACAGAGGTTAAGCCATCTACTTCAATATATATGTTATGTTGACGATCGACATCAAAAGTCCCGTTGTTTCTAACGATATTACCCAATAATTCTACATTACGGGTCATTTCTTCAACCCCATTGGCTACGGCAAAGATGCCATTGCCATTGTACTCAATAATATTATTCGCAATTTTAATATTTTCACCCACCTGAATCCTAATTCCTGCAGCACCTCTTCCATAAGGAATTAACTCATCAGAATTCATAGCATAATATTGTTGAGAATCGTCCTGCATGAATTGATTAGCCCCAATAATTTGCAGATTTTTGATTTCAATATTTTGGGGCCAGGTACCATAGGCATGTCCGTTACCTCTTGCTATAACAACAACTCCTCCAGAAGCTACATCGGCATTCATCGTTACACTTCTTACCCTGGCATTACTGCCATCAAGCACTGGTAAATTACCATTGGCATCCAGAACACCACAGATAACAATTGGCGCATCTGTAGTACCACTTTCGGTTAATAAGATTCGCTCATTATAGGGCCCGTCTTTTGCGTAGATAGCTACGACATCACCTGGTTTCAGGTTTTCAAAAGGGACATCTACTATTTTTTCGAATTCTTTGCCGGGACCTACTTCATATTTATACCCATCACCAATAGGTTCGCAAGAAGTCGAAAATGTGAAATCATCAGGTACTTCTCCTGTAGGATTTGGATCTGGGTCTGGGTCTGTAGTAGGATTATCGTCACCAGAACAGGAAAGACAAAAAATAAAAAGGAAACATAAAGCAACATGAATAAGTTTTGTGTTCATAATAAGCCGAATTTGAGTTAAAAATTATGGTCAGGTTTTGTTATTTAGGGTAAGATGTAAGTAAAAAACTTACCTCCAATTAATTCTTTATATGTGGTTATTTTTTTATAGCGTATCGTATACATTGATGATTACAATGCTTATCTTACTGAAAATGAATACTATCAAAACCAGATGCTCCTTTTAAGATATAAAACCAAGGGGGTTGTTTTAAATCTTAAAAAGTGCATCCATTATTGTTATCATTATTTCAAATTCCTTATCCGGGCTAATTCTTTATTGCTGCTTGTGAGCAATAGTTTTACTGGGATTGGGAAAATTGAAACTATTGGGGACTTCCTCAACAGGAGTGTAAGGATCAGGGTCTGTATGGTTCTTGAACTGTTATCATAAGTACATCCTGTGCATAGAATATAAAGATATACTGTAAACTGAAAAAAAGAATTGGGTTTCATAATAGGTTGATTTATATTATTAATGGTTTAGGTTTGTATTACTAAAACGCTTTTAACAAGAGATACCCTACCACCTTTATATCTTACGAGTATGTTTAAAAACCCTACTTCCTGAAAACTACTATTTTGAGAACTGTGATTTTATTTCAGATGCTGCAAATATCTCGATATATTCAGCATTTGAAACTTCATCAAAACTTCAAACTATTCATTTTTAACTCATATTCTTTTGGGTGTACGACAAATTTCCCTTCTGGAACTAAAAGTTTGCGTGAGGCCTGCCTGACCGGCAAGGCAGGGATAGTAGCGGCATCCTTTTTGTCATGCCGAGAAGCTGAACTGAGGAACGAAGGGGTAGCCGTAGTATAGACAAAAAGATACAGCGGATAGCCCGACCCTGTCTTATCCCGATAATCTCGTATCGGGATAAGACAGGGTCACGCCCAGAAAATTAAAAAAGGGAAATTTGTCGTACCCCCATTCTTTTTAAACATGCTCTTAAAACCAAAAGGTTTTACAGGATTAAGTTTTTTTTATGAATAGGATCAAAAATGTTTTTCTACTTTAGACCAGCTACCTTATCCATTGGATGATAATAGCATATAGAAATAATTCGGGGAAAAGAAACCTGGCTGGCAGATAAAATAGGAAAGCTTAAGATGAGTTCAATATAAAACCCACAAAAAATGAAAAAAATAAGTGTCATTTTGTTGTTCACAGGTTGTTTAATTGGATGTGTATCCAAAAGCCATGAATTGAGTGAAGGTGTTCAAAGTCAGGTAATAAAGAAAATGATTGAAGCTGTTAATCAGAAAGATGCCGATAAATATGTAAAGGATTTTTCAGAGGATGTTCAGGTGTATGTAGCATCAGAGCTTAAGTTGGACGGAAGAGATGCATTACAAAAAAACAGGGCCAGACATTTTAAAAACTATCCGGAAGTACGTTCAGAAATACAATATTTACTAGAGATTGATAATAAAGTAATCATGCACGATAAAGTATGGTTGGATAATTCTGGAGGAGAAGGCCGGGATATTGTAGAAATATTCACTTTTGATAATGGAAGAGTGCTTAGGGTAGATGTGATACAACCCAAAGATTTATTTCAATAATATGTATTGAAAAATGTGTACAATAAAAATTAACTACGATGTTTGGACTGTTTAAAAAGAAATCAAAAAGAGAAGTATTGACAAAGAAATACCAGAAACTTATGGAAGAATCGTATAAACTTTCACATACAAATCGCAAAGCCAGTGATGACATAACTGCCGAGGCAGAGGAAGTGATGAAGGAGATAGAGCAATTGAAAGATTGACCTTTTTCTTTGTTGTAGTGAAGACTTTATTTAGTTAATCTTAAGATGAGATATAATGGATTTACGACTCAATGCAGACCGGTTTACCGGAGGTGAATACATCAATACATATGATAGATATCGCCCAACTCCACCTGTCGGGATTATTTATCAGACCTTAAATTATCTCAATACAACAAAAGCAGATCGTATTGTAGATCTGGGATGCGGTACAGGAATCTCTACCAGGGTATGGAGCGATTTTGCAGAAGAAATTGTGGGCATAGAGCCCAGCGAAGAGATGATTGCAATAGCAATAAAGAATCTGGTTGATGCTACAAATATAAAATATCAAACGGGGTATTCCAACGAGATACCATTGCCAGCGAATTCTGTAGATTGTGTTACGTGCTCACAATCTTTTCACTGGATGGAACCCAAGAGTACCTTACATGAGATCAACCGGGTACTAAAAGAGAATGGAGTATTGGTTATTTATGATGTGATCTGGCCTCCTTCTGTGAATTTTGAATATGAAAATGCATACAATCAGCTTTTTGACAGGGTACATAAACTTACAAAACAGTTGCAGGAAACTATAGCATACCGGTGGGATAAGAAACAACATGTAGAGAATGTACGGCAAAGTGGACATTTTAGATTTTCGAAAGAAACCTATTATCATAAGTCTGAAAACTTTACCAAAGAGCAGTTTATTGGTATTGCATTAAGTCAGGGAGGTCTTGAAGCATTAATAAAGCGAGGTTTTTCTGAAGATGAAATTGGGATTAACGAGTTTAAGAAAGCAGTCGAAAACATGGAGACTCCTCGATTCAATACAACCACTTATAATTATCGGGTAGTTTATGGTGTGAAGCGTACTTAACACCTAAATGAATTATAAAAACAAATCAGTGTTTAACATAAAAATTTATCAAAATGAAACGACTAGTTACTTTACTATTATTAATAACTACATTCCTTAATGCTCAGGAATCAGATTATGCTCTGGTAGAAAAAACCGTACATTACTATCTTGATGGAGGTACGAATAATGATTTTGAGATGCTTAAAAAAGCATTTCATGAAACAGCAACGATGAGATACATTACCAATGAATATAAAGAAGTAAATGCACTTGAGTTTTTTAAAAAAGGAATGAAGCCCGGACCAAAACAAAACCGAAAAACCAAAATTGATTATATTAATATTACAGGCCATGCGGCAAATGCTAAGCTGGAAATCGAATATCCTACATTTACATTTATTGATTATATGAATTTGCTTAAGATTAATGAAGAATGGAAGATAGTAAGTAAGATTTTCTATAAAAAAACTCAGGATACATCGATGAAGTAGTACTCAAGATAAGTTCAGATATAACCTCATTTATACATGGTACCTCAAAATAGCAAAATAGGATTGATGAAAAGTTTTGAAACAGTATATTTTGCAGATAGGAAAGAATGGCGTGAATGGCTTCAGAATAATTTTGATAAAAAAACTGAAGCCTGGTTGGTTTATCCTAAGAAAGCTTCCGGAAAACCACGTATTCAGTACAATGATGCCGTAGAAGAAGCACTTTGTTTTGGGTGGATAGACAGTATCATTAAAACTTTGGATGCAGAACATACTATGCAAAGATTCACACCAAGAAACCCCAAGAGTACATATTCTCAGCCAAACAAGGAGAGACTAAAATGGCTGGCAGAGAAAAATATGCTACATCCATCAACATATATGGTCGTTAAAAACGTTCTTGAGGAGAAGTATGTGTTTCCAAAAGATATTTTGCAAACTATCAGAAAAAATAAAAGTACCTGGGAAAATTATAACAGGTTATCAGAATCGTATAAAAGAATTCGTATCGCATATATTGATGCCGCTCGTAAACGTCCTGAAGAATTTAAAAAGAGGTTGACAAATTTTATTACTAAAACCTCTGAAGGTAAATTGATACTTGGTTTCGGAGGAATTAAAAAATATTACTAACCAAACGAACGTTAAAAGTTGTAAGGAAAACTCAAAATGAGTTCTTAGATTATATTTCAGTTAATAACAAAATTTTAAAAGTATGAAGACATCATTCATTTTTATACTGCTTTTTTTGGTAAATTATTCAATGCTTTCGCAGGAACCCCTTTTGTATCTTAAGCAAAAGCCTCCGTCGATGAAACCTAAGGTTTTTGCACCAGGGATTATTTCCACAAAAAATGAACACGAATTTGGATCTGTATTCTCAAAGGATGGAACCGAGTTTTTCTATGGAGTAGATGTTAATGGAAGATCGGAAATCAGATATACAAAACTTGTAAATGCTTCCTGGAGTAAGCCCAAGGCCATTTTTTCAGATGAAGCCTACAGTTTTAATGATCCTTTTTTATCTCCCGATGAAAATGAATTATATTATATATCCGATATGCCATTGACCAGAGAAGGAGATGAAAAAGACCATGATATCTGGTATTCTAAAAAAGAGCCAGCAGGATGGTCAATCCCGATCAATGCAGGAGAACTTATTAATACAGAAAAAAATGAATATTACATGTCATTTACAGACAGTGGTACCATGTATTTTTCCTCCAATACCGCTGCCGAGACAGGTAGAGATCACGACTTTGATATATATGCATCAAAAAGAATCCTCGGAGTGTTTCAAAAACCTGAAAAATTAAATGAAGCTGTAAATACCATGGCATATGAGGCCGATGTATTTGTGGCACCAGACGAATCCTATATTATTTTCTGCGCTTCGCGAAAAGGAGGATTGGGTCAGGGAGATCTCTATATTAGTTTTAAGAAAGATGATGGTTCCTGGTCCAAATCCAAAAATATGGGCAAACCTATCAACACCAGAAACCACGAGTTATGTCCCTTTGTGACCAAAGATGGTAAGTACTTTTTCTATACCAGTAACAAAGATATTTATTGGGTAGATGCTAAAATTATTAATCAGTACAGGAAGTAAATTTCTAATAAGAGTACCTTTAAAAACTTGTAAAATTAAATACAAAGTGTATTTGTATGAACAAAACAATCAAATTTCCATCAAGTGGTGAATATCCCATATATGCAGAAATGTATATGGATTTTGTAAAAAAAGACGGAAGCCTGCTACAACAATTTCACGACAATCTTTTGGCAACAGAAGAATTTGTAGCTTCCTTATCTGATGAAGTATTGAACTACAGATATGCCCCCGATAAATGGTCGGTAAAAGAAGTATTGGTTCATATTATCGATGATGAACGAATTTATGCGTACAGGGCATTGGCTTTTGCCAGAAATGACCAAACCGATCTTCCAGGATTTGAAGAAACAGCATATACCGCATATGCAGATACACATACGAGATCGATGCAGAATATCATGACAGAATACAAAGCAGTCAGAATGGCTACCATAGCCTTGTTTGATGGTTTTTCTAAAGAAGCTTTGTTGCGAATTGGCAGGGCAAATGACAATAGAACCAGTGTACGCGCATTGGGTTATCATATTGCAGGGCATGAATTGCACCATATTCATATCATCAAAAAACGGTATTTGGCTGCTATTTAGTGCCTGGTCGGAAATAGGTGGTTTTTATCATTTGAATTATTTTTGATTTTCTTTTTTGACGCAGATGCCTTAGCATCAGGTGATAAAAAAAATAAAAATAGCGCAAAAAGAAACAAATTTAATAGTGATATATTTCCGACCAGACATTAATTAGGATACTGAAACTTAGATATTTTTTTTAACTAATTAATATTCAGTATGTTGTAATATGAGGCCAGTATTTTCAGAAAAGATCGGTATGATGTCCAAATACCAAAAGCTTGTTCGTCATAGAGGTATAAAACATATTTAACCACTTTATTAAAAAAATAAACGTATGAAACAATTTATGTTCCTTTTTAAAGGAGGCGATGATGTTTGGGATGCCAAAACGCCCAAAGAACAAGAAGAACACATGCAACACTGGTACCAGTGGATTGATGAAATAACTGAGAAAAATAAGTATGTAGGAGGGGAGCGGTTATATCCTCACGGAAATACCCTGACTGATGGAGGAGGAAAGGTAACCGACAGACCCCTTACCGAAGCCAAAGAATTGATAGGAGGTTATATTGTGGTAAAAGCAGACTCACTGGATGAAGCTACCCAGATGGCCAAAGGATGCCCGGGGCTGCAATGGGAATCTGATGTAGAGGTACGCGAAGTCTGGCCGATGGAGTAGATAACATAATACTTATAGCAATGAAAGAATTCTTATACATTATTCGTGGTGGTCAGGAGAAATATCAAACAAATTCTCCTGAAGAAATGCAAAAACACATGCAAAAATGGCAAGCATGGATGGGTGGCTTAGCACAAGAAGGAAAGCTTGTAGGGGGCCAGCCACTCATGAGTGAAGGAAAAACGCTTACAGAAGGTGGTGCCAAAGTAATGGACCGCCCTCTGGCAGAAGGTAAAGAGTTAATTGGAGGTTATTTGTTGATCAAAGCAGATTCGTTAGACCACGCTGCCAAAATAGCAAAAGACTGCCCCAGTTTTGAATACGACTGTAGTGTTGAAGTACGTGAAATAAGCCCTATGGAATAACTTCATTTGGAAAACAGCAATCACATAGATCAAACGCTAAACCATCTTTTCAGGCAGGAGTCAGGAAAGATGGTTGCTGTTTTAATTAAAATTTTTGGTACAGAGAATATTGAAATGGCAGAAGATGTGGTGCAGGACGCCCTGGTCAAAGCCCTGGAAACCTGGAAATTCAGAGGGATGCCCGATAATCCCAGAGCGTGGTTATATCGCACTGCCAAAAACAAAGCAATTGATATTATTCGTCGTAACAAGCATAGCCAGCTTATCGATTTTTCAGACCCCGAAAAGCAATTGTTAACTTCTGGATATACAATTACGGCTACTATGGATAATTATTGGAAAGAAGATCATATCAAAGATGATTTTTTGGGGATGATGTATGCCTGTTGCCATCCTGATATTTCGCAGGAGAACCAGATCACTTTTATCTTAAAATCCCTTTGTGGATTTAGTACCAAAGAAGTAGCAAAATCCTTTCTCACCAGTGAGGATACCATTTCTAAGCGTCTGTATCGAACCAAAGAATACTTCCGTAAACATAAGATACGCCCCAGGATTCCAACATCAAAAGAGATCACTACCAGGACCAGTACGGTGCTTAGTGCTATTTACCTAATGTTTAACGAGGGATATAATGCTACTCATGCCGATCAACTTATTCGCAAAGATCTGATACAACAGGCAATATTGTTATGTCGATCTCTTTTATCAGAAGAACGCACACAATTACCCCAAGTATATGCGTTGATGGCACTGATGTATTTTCATGCAGCCAGAGTAGAGAGCCGTCTTACGGCAACCGGCGAACTCATTCTGCTTCCAAAACAAGACAGATCCAAATGGGATGCCGATATTATACGTTCTGGTGAGCAATATCTAAACAAAGCTGCTTTTGGAAACACACTCACCACATATCATCTGGAGGCCGCCATTGCATATGAGCATTGCAGTGCAAAGCGATATGAAGATACCGATTGGAAAGAGATCCTGCAGTATTATGACATGCTCCTTGGGATTGCTTATGATCCCGTTGTATTTTTGAATAGATGTTTGGTCATTTTAGAACTCGATGGCCCTGTTGGTGCTCTTAAAGTATTAGAAACGATAAAAGATAACAAATTACTGGAAAAATACTACGTATACCACGCTACCCTCGGAGAGATTCATCAGCGCCTTGGACAAGCCACCAAAGCCACATCATATTACGAAAAGGCGATACAGCTTACCCAATCTAAACAGGAAAAACAGTTTCTTAAAAACAAAATTGCCCATATACCGAACCGATGAATAGGGAGAATTCAGCAACTTGACACTACCGTTTCAGAAAATATTTATACCTTTTCAGAATCATATTCCTTCATTTTGAACTCATCTTGAGTAGTTTTTATATACAAAATGCGCTTGTAATCATGGATAAGGAATAAATAATACAACGATATGGCAGACAATCAAGATCGGATACATCAGCTTTTGGAGAAGTTGGATATCCTGTTGAAAAAGCAACAAACATTTTCTGAAGAAATACAAAGTCTTAAAGATGAGATATATCAATTAAAAGGATCTGCCATAGATGCTCCCAAGATCACACCTGAAGCCGTACCCGCGGTTATGCCTGAGGTTAAAAATGCTAAGGAAAATGTACCCGAAGTTAAAAAAACTACACCTGCACCCTCTTTGAAAACAGTAGCCCCCAAAACAAAGGCTCCTAAAAAGAAGACTAATCTCGAAAAATTTATTGGTGAAAACCTGATCAATAAAATAGGTATTATCGTGATCATTATAGGGGTGGCTATTGGCACTAAATATACGATCGAACACGATTTGATCAGTCCGTTAACCCGTGTCATACTGGGATACTTTGCAGGAATTGGTCTTTTGGTGATTGGTATGAGACTAAAGAAGAAGTACAAAAACTTCAGTGCGGTCCTGGTAAGCGGGGCCATGGCCATTATGTATTTTATTACCTTTTTGGCATATTATATCTTACATGGACTCCTTCCGCAGACTATGGCCTTTATACTCATGCTGTTATTTACAGCATTTACGGTGCTGGCAGCGCTGCAATACAACAAACAGATTATCGCCCATATAGGGTTGGTAGGGGCCTATGCAGTACCATTTTTGTTAAGTACTGGTTCAGATGAAGTAATTATACTGTTTAGCTATATGGCTATTATCAATGCAGGGATCCTGGGGATTGCGATCAAAAAATATTGGAAAGCATTGTATATGACTTCTTTTTTCCTTAGCTGGATCATCTATATATTTTGGTATGTTGTCGATTATAACCCCGACGAGCATTATACCTTAGGGTTTATTTTCCTATCGGTATTCTTTGTCACCTTCTATCTCATGTTTTTGGTATATAAACTACGAAAGAAAAAAAGCTTCGGATTTGTGGATGTAGTGATGCAACTTACCAATTCCTTTATCTTTTATGGTATTGGTTTTTCAATGTTAGATCGACATGAAACCGGTGAGCAGTTTTTGGGATTATTCACTTTGATTAATGCAATGATTCACTTTGTAGTGAGCGTAGTGATTTATCGATTAAAATTAGCCGATCGCAACCTGTTTTATTTTATTTCGGGGATGGTACTGATCTTCATTACCATTGCATTTCCTGTACAACTCGATGGTAATTGGGTAACACTACTGTGGGCAGGCGAAGCTGCGTTGCTATTCTGGATAGGACGCACCAAAAAAGTACCGGTCTATGAGGTGCTTTCATACCCTTTATGGGCCTTAACCTTTTTTAGCCTGATACACGATTGGGGAAATGCCTATGATGTCTATGATCCCAGATATGCTAAGACCCATATCACTGCTGTATTGAACATTAATTTCCTGACCTCATTGTTATGTATCGGGTCTTTTATATTTATTTATATCACGCATCGCAGGCAGAAATCTTCTTTTCCATGGCCAAAACAGTCCTGGTTCTATACAATGCTTACTATAGCTCTTGCTTTGTTGTTGGTGTTTACTACCTATTTTGCGTTTTGGGTAGAAATAAACAACTATTGGGAACAGGTATATCAGGATGTAGATCATTTATTTGTTAGTCAGAAAATAAGTGATCCAATACAATATACTGTTTTAGGAGACCTCAGAGACTCAAGAGCCATCTGGTTGGTCAATTATACCTTATTATTCCTCGTTGGCTTGTCACTTGTCAATATCAAAAAGATTAAAAACAATGTTTTTGGGTATATCACCCTTGCACTTATACTATTTGGTGTTCTCGGGTTTTTAACTCGTGGCTTGTATGTCTTAAGTGAGTTACGTTTAAGTTATTTGGATTTGAAGGATACAGCATACAGTGTCGGGATATTTTCTCATATCGGTATCCGGTATATTTCTTTTGTCTTTATGGCTGGGTTGATGATTACGTGCTATCACTATGTGCGGCAAAAATTTCTGGATAGAACCTTCAAAATAGCTTTTGAAATTATCATGCATGGTATACTGATCTGGATCGTAAGTAGCGAGTTGATCCACTGGCTGGATCTGGCCGGTTATCAGGAGACCTATAAATTGGGATTAAGTATCTTGTGGGGTGTATATGCTTTACTGCTTATTGTTTTGGGTATCTGGAAAAAGAAAAAATACCTGCGTATTCTGGCGATTATATGGTTTGGGATCACCCTGATAAAACTATTTTTCTATGATATTTCGCACCTCAATACTATTTCTAAGACCATTGTGTTCTTGTCTTTGGGGGTATTGTTGCTCATCATTTCGTTCTTATATAATAAATACAAACATGTTATTGCAGATGAACAAGAATAATAAGATTTGTCTATCACTACTGTTATTGGTTTATTGTGGTACTTATGCCCAGATGGATCAATATAGGTATAAAAGACTGTTGCCAGAGGTAACAGATACCTGGCATACGGTGACCTTACCCGATGAGGTGTTTGGTCATACAACACCAGATCTCTCAGATATTCGGGTTTTTGGGATCACCAGTGAAAAAGACACTATAGAAGCACCTTATTTGTTGCAATTAAAAACCGAAAAGGTGTCTCAGAAAACCATCCCTTTTACAATACTCAATACCACCCATAACCAGAAGGGATCGTATATCACCATGAGCGTCCCTACAAAACAGCCCATTAATCAGATACGTTTGGATTTTAAACAACCCAATTTTGATTGGAAGATCACTTTGGAAGGGAGCCAGGATCGTAACGAATGGTTTACCATTGCAGAAGACTATCGCATACTATCAATTAGAAATGAATTGACCAGTTATCAATTTACCACAGTGCGATTTCCCGAAGCACAGTATCGCTATTTCAGGATATTGGTGAAACATAAGGATACAGAAAACCCAGTTTTACAATCTGCTCGATTAAGGCAATATGAGATAAAGGAGGCCGACTATCGTGAGTATCCCGTAGTACATTTTAATATTAAGGAACAGAAGAATTCCAGAAGGACTACTATAGAAGCAGAACTTGAAACACCGGTTCCCGTAAGCTATCTGAAGATCGAGAGCGAAGATACCTTTGATTACTATCGCCCCATATCGATTCAATATGTGGAAGACAGCATTTACAGGCCGCATGGAGGTTGGGAACCAATTTATAGCAAGCTCGTCGAAGGTGTGCTTACTTCTATCGAAGATAATGTATTTAGATCTAATAGTGCTATAGTACAAAAATTCAGGATTTTTATTGATAACCATGACAACGAACCGCTTAAAATCAAGAAGGTGGTGATAAAGGGATATCAGCATTCGCTGGTTACGCGATTTACCAACCCTGCTGCATACTATCTTACTTATGGCAATGATAAGGTGGGAAAACCTTCATACGATCTCAACTATGTAGCTTCCAAAATTCCGGAAACTATGACGGCTATATTACCCGGTGCAGAAGAATTTGTTGATCCTGAAGAATCAGCTGTTTCTGAGACTATCCCTACCCCATTGTTTACCAATAAGATCTGGCTATGGGCAGTGATGGGAATTATTATAGTGTTACTCGGAGGGTTTACCTTATCGATGATGAAAAAAAATAATACAGATTGAAACTATTGCTCTATCATAGCAAAGCTTCATCATTGTTAAACAAGCGAGAAAAAAAGATGATGTTATCACTATTGCGCCCAGCTGGGTAAGATCCCAGAATTGATGCCCATTATAGGAATGGCAATCAAATACATCAATAAGGTTACTAGAATTATACTAATCAGATTCAACCATAATCCGCACCTTGCCATTTGTTTAATTGAAATTTTATTGCTGGCAAAGATCACTGTATTGGTTCCTGTACCCGACGGCAACATAAAAGCAAAAGAACAGGCAAAAGTAGCAGGAATCATTAATAACATTGGATTCGTCTGCCCTGCAATAGCCATAGTCGCCAATACCGGTAAGAAAATATTGGCTGTGGCTGTATTCGAGTTGATTTCAGTAATAAAAATCATAAGTCCTACAATTACCAACAATACCAATAGTATTGGATACGAACTTATAAATGATAAGCGCTCTCCTATCCATATAGCGAGCCCTGTTTCTTTAAATCCTTCTGCAATAGCATAACCCCCACCAACAATCATGACCACTCCCCAGGGTACACTACTGGCTTGTTTCCAGCTTAAAATGGGCTTTCTTTTTTCACCAGGAATCATAAATAACAGCAATGCCGAAAACATGGCAACTGTGCTATCGTGCACATATGTTGCAACTCCCAATAGAGAGGCCCATCCCGGGATGACCATATCATCCAGAACAAGATCTTTTCTGAAGACCCATCCCAATGCAGTTAAAACAAAGACAAATAATACTCTCTTTTCTGAAGCAGTCATCTTTCCTAACGCTTTTAATTCTTTGTCTATAATTTCTTTCCCTTCAGCAAATTCACCACTGATTCTAAAGTACTTTGTAATATAAATCCAGATGATCGGGATAAATATGATCACAATAGGCACCCCAACTTTGAGCCATGCAAAAAAACTGATCTCTGGTGCCAGGGGAAACATTTTTTCCATAATCCCAGAAAACACCAGATTTACCGGGGTGCCTATCAGGGTAGCTGTACCACCTACACTGGCTGCATATGCAATAGCGAGCATCAATGCAGTACCAAAAGAATTTGATTTTTCATGAGTACTTTCTTCCTTAGTAATAATGGCCAGTGCTATAGGCAGCATTAATAGGGTAACTGCAACATTAGCAATCCACATAGAGAGAAGTGCTGTGGCAATCATAAAACTCACAATAATTTTTTTTCTGCTCGTTCCTATTTTATTAATGATTAATAGTGCAATTCTTTTATGAAGATTTTGGGCTTCAATCGCCTTCGCAATAAAAAAACCAGCCAATAACATAAGGACATAATTGTGTCCATAATTTTCTGCGGTTGCTGATGCAGTTAGAATTCCTAACATAGGAAAGAATACTAAGGGTGCGAAAGCCGTAACATAGATAGGAATAGCCTCGGTAATCCACCAGATAGCCATTAATAGGGTTACTGCAGCCGCTTTCATAGCCTCGGGACTTAATCCTTCTGGGGCAGGTAGCGATATCATTAGAATAAATACTACTAATCCTGATATTAATCCAAGTGTTTTTGATGATAGCATAGTCGTTATTATTTTAGTACATCAATCACAGATTGACAAAATTTGTAGGTAATAGGGTTCCCTTTATGGTTCAAAACAACTTCATTGTTCTTATTTTTTGCAGTCCAGATAAAACAAATATCCTCTTTACCATTGTCTACAACTTCTACGATTCCGTATTGTCCTGATATAGCACTATAGCCATGAGAGTAGGGTCCTCCCTTATAAGAGGGTTTTTGATCCAATGGCCCGGCTTGAAATACCGGTATAGGTGCTCCACCTTTATCTGCATAATCGCTATTGGCACCATCATCAATAGCCACCATATGAGCATCTCCCGATATAATACTAATCGGAATCTGATGTTTTTTAATAAAATTGGAAAGCTCTTTGCGTTCTTCGGGATATCCGCCCCAATCATCGTCTTCATCACACTCATAATTGGGGCCGCCGGGATGATTTATAAAGGGGATTCCCGAGACCCATATCACTACCTGATTTGTGTTTTTTGCATCGAGTAATTCTTTTTTAAACCAGTCTAGATGCTCCTTATTTCCAAAATTAGAACCTTGCTTTGTTTTTTGACATGTCGTATCATATTCAGGAGGCGATTTTTCTGATCGCAGATCAGTAAGTAAAAAACGTACACGGCCAATTATAAAAGATTGAGATAATGGCATCCTGGGGTTTTCAAAAACTGTAGGATAAGAAGGTACGTAACGCCGATACGCTTCTTTTGCCTGCTCTTTGCAAACTGTGTTCTTAGAACTATTACCATCTCCAAAATCGTGATCGTCCCAGATGTAGGCGATCGGTATATGGCTGTACAAATCTGCTTGTGTTTTACTATTCAAGACCTTTGTGATGTTCTCGGCATATTGTGTATCACAGTTTTTGTTTACATCGCCATAATGCAGATCCCCGGTAATGATATAGAGTAAAGGCTCCTCATTTTTGATTGTAGTATATATGTTGCTTTCAGAGCCTGTTCTTCCGCAGGAAGCAAAAGCTATTTTGTAGGAGAATGGAACGGTATTCAGGGTTTTAAATCGTCCATGAGTGGTAGTATCCAAAGTTTTCCCGTTTTTAAAATGGTAATAATAGTTGGTATTAGGTTCTAGATTCTTAATGCTAAAGGATCCAAAATAGTGCTCGGATTCTTTGATCAACTTTATCCTGGAAGCAATTGCCTTGCTAAAATCGACTGAATCGTTACTCACCAATACTTGGGCCTTTGTTGCTGCAGAAAATCTGGCGGTGATCTTTATAGATGTTGAAGTCACACCGCCAGACCAGAAATTGAGAACTTTTACATTCGTTTCAGAAACTGTATCGGGAACAGGTTGCTTTTGTTTGCATTGAAAAAATAACAAGGCACAAAAGATGGCTCTATACAATAAGTTCATTTGGTATTCTTATAAATTAAATTTAACACCAAATCGATACCAGGGGGAGTAATATTCCTGAAATATTGGTCGGGAACGATCCCCTTGATACTGTCGTACGGGCGAATTGTTGAGGTTGATGGCTTCACCAAATACCGTAAAGCTCTTACTGATTTTATAGGATAGTGAAAGATCCAGCTGCAATCGGTCATCAAACACCGTATCGTCATCTGCATCTGATGCCAATTCCTGGATGTAGCTTCCGTTATAGTTCCATGCAATGCGCCCTTGAAACTTCCCTTTATTATAGGCCAGTGCCACATTAAAAAGGTGATCGGCTTGTCCTGGCAGGGTAATTTCTTCTTCAGTAAGAGTATCGGCTTCATCCCCACGTGGCACATCAATCGAAGAATTGGTAAACGTATAATTGGCATAGATCCCCAAACCACTCCATACACCAGGCAAGAAGGTGAAATTCTGCTGCCAGTTAAACTCTAATCCCCATAGAGTAGCAGGATTACCATTAATAGGCGTTTCGATAGTAAATCCATCAAATTCACCACCTTGCCTTCTTTGTACAGTAGTATAAATAAAATCATCAATGCTTTTATAGAAGAAACCACCAGAGATGATTCCTACATTTTTAAAATAATGTTCCCCCAAAATATCTACATTCAACGAACTGGTAGGTTCGAGTAAAGGATTTCCTTCTGCTATTTCCTGATCCTGTTGATTAATGGTTCTCGATGGCACCAAGCCATCAAAATTTGGTCGTGCATAGGTCCAGGTAAGAGCAGCTCTCACATTGGTATAGCGGTCAAAATCATATTTGAACTGTAGGTTAGGCAAAAAGAAATCATAGTCGTTGGTGCCTTCTACAAGAGTTACCGCAAGAGGATCGGTATCACTAAATATTAATTGATTGGCTCGATAGTCAACATCGGTTCTTTCATATCGTACTCCAGCCAGCACCATCAATTTATCAAATTGTACTTTTGACATCAGGTAGGCTGCCAGTACTTTTTCGGTAGCATTATAAAAAGGCCCTGCACTTTCTTCTACAGAATCATCGGTTTCTTCTTCGAGTACGTTTCCGGTTCTTACCCTGTCTCTGAAACCTCTTATCAGATCAGGATCTGCAAAAAGACCATTGTTATACCGATTTCTCAAAAAGTCATCATCACTGAAACCTCCCAGTACGTCATTTAATGTAAATGCATCTCCCGCATTGATAAAATCATCACCATAGACCTGTACATTATTGATACGTTCTTTCTCTTTATCACGGTATTTGAAACCGGTTTTTATATACGCATCGTTATCACCCAGGGTATAGGGAATGGTGATATTGAATTTTCCTGTGATGTTTCTGTCATTTCTGATCCTGTCGGTAAGTTCGATACCGTCAAAATTATACTGGTTATAGTTAAAACGATCGGCATCATTGGTCACGGTAAACAGTGGGAAATCGACATCATTTCTATTAATGGTAAAGTCAAAAACTTCAGAATGGGCAAAACCAACATCAATACGATCCAATTCATCTTCACTGGCTTCAGAATACGCAGCTTCATAATTCAGGGTCACGTTTCCGATAGTATGTTCTCCTCCGGCATTGATACTCCAGATTTGTTGTGCCTGTTCCCGGTCTTTCAGATCATTTTCTATGGCTCCTGCAGTAACAGTGTTGGCGTTGAGGTAGGTGCCTTTTCCCGGGCGGAAACGTAGTCGTCGACGAAACTCCTGATCAGAGTAATCATTATAAATTCCACGGATGTATACATTCGATGTCCCGCTAAATTTATAATCCAGAGTACTACTCATCCCTAATCGTCTTCTTCGGATCTCGTAATCCCGCAATTGTAACTGGTTGAGCACATATTCATCTCCATTACCAAAATCTTCCTGCTGGTAGATAGACTCATTGTTATCAGACCCCCGGTTACTCAAGGTGTTGGATGCGTTGAGTGCTATTCCAAATTTTCCGAAGCGCTCACTATAGGATACCTGTACCTGGTAGTTCTCGGCATCATTCATCAAGGTGTTATATCCACCGGCAAGCGTTCCTGATATTCTTCGTTTCTCGGCACCGGCAGATTTGGTGATCAAATTCACCGATCCCCCAATCGCATCACCATCCATATCGGGAGTCACCGATTTGGTCACTTCGATAGCAGCCAATTGGTCGATTGGGATCACATCGAGTGCCACATACCTGAATTCTCCTTCGGGAGAAGGAATCTGCTCACCGTTGATACTAATATTGGTGAGGTTGGGCGAGGTACCCCGTATTTGTACAAAACGTCCTTCTCCCTGATCTCTCTGTAAAGAAACCGATGGTACACGTTGTACGGCCTCTGCGGTATTCAGATCGGGAAAACGGCCGATCATATCGGCAGAAACAATACTTACGATGTTCTCTGCGGTACGTTGTTTGTTTAATGCTTTCCCCTGATCGGTAATTTGCATAACAATGGTCACTTCCTCCAATTCCTGAGGAGAGGAAGAACGTAGTTTCAGGTTTACTTCTGTATTTTCTCTGGTGGTTACTCCCACTTCTACATCGAGATCAGCATACCCCAGAAATGAAATGTTGAGGGTGTGATTTCCTTCAGCAATACTATTCAATTGAAAATTTCCATCAAAATCTGTAGAAACAGCCTTGTTCGTCCCTTTTATAAGCACTAAAGCCCCCGGGAGTGGTATTCCGGTTCCATCTGTGATTTTACCCGAAATAGTTCCTGTTTGTCCATAACTGTGTGTAGCAAACATCAAAATTGTAACAATCAATATTTTTTTTAACATTTTTAAAGATAATTAACAAATTAGCATTACAATATTGAGGGTTTTACTGCACTTAGGAAATAGGATTTTTAATGAAAAAGATATGGTACAAAGTACCAGAGTATACACGTATTGTACTATAAAAGAGCAGTGTAAACGTTGTCTTCCTGTGCAAGAAGCTCACTATAGCATAATGTAAACTTAAAGGAAAACTTTTGGTTAAATGTTAAAACAATACTACTTTAGTGTTTTGTAACTTCTGAAAAAGAAAGGAAGAATGAGTTTGATATAGACAAGGGGGGACAAGCTCATAAATGTATATTTTTCTTTTATACATCATGGAAAACAACATAAAAGTAATCATAGCAGATGATCATGCGGTAGTGAGAACAGGGATTAAGCTGATTCTTTCGGGCACTCCTGATATTCGCGTTGTAGATGAAGCTATCAGTGGTAATGTACTGCTGAAGAAATTAAAATCTGATACCGAAGTCGATGTTGTCATCCTTGATGTACATATGCCGGGACGGGATGTGCTGGATGTATTAAAGGATATCCATGTACTGTATCCCAAGCTGCCGATACTTATTTTTACAATGTATGATGAGAGTCAATATGCGTTGCGCTTGTTTAAAAATGGAGCCTGGGGATATATTAATAAGCAGGGAAGTCATGACGAAATTATAGAGGCAATCCGCACACTGCATGGTGGGAAGAAATATTATTCTAAAACTCAAACTGAATTGATCGCCAATACCCTTTTTGAAAGTGATAAAAAGACACCTCACGAAACATTAACCGATCGCGAATTCCAGATCCTGTGTATGATTTCTGAAGGGCTTCGCAATTCACAGATCGCCAAACGACTGAATGTGAGTAAAAACACCATCAGCAACCACCGTAACAGCATTCTCAAGAAAATGGATCTGGAAAACAATGTAGAAATTGCTCATTATGCGGTAAAGCATAAATTAACTCCGGTCTAAGGCAATAAATACATGGATAAAAGATATGGGTACACTGTAGTTTAACTAAAGGGGAAGAACCCTTAGAATTCAATACCATTTTAGAAAACAAATATGAATACCCATCCGTTACAACTATATTTTTATATCCTGCTGCTATCTTTCCTTTATAGCAGCTGTAGCAAGGAGGGAGACTCTAAAAGAGAAGTGGTTATCGACCAGGTGCAGTATTGTATTGCTTATGACAGCCTGGTCAATGCATCTATTTCTAAAGCTATTTCTGAAGGACATAGAACCTTGTCTGCAATGCCGGAAGATACTACCCATTGTACCAAAGCAGATATCCTTCAAAAACTGGGGGAAGCTAATTATTATCAAGGAAATTTTGATATTTCTATAGTACAGCTATCCAATGCTGCATTTCTTCATGACCAACAAGAGATGCCGCTCAAAAAGGCTTATGACCTGTATTTACTATCACAAAATTATCTGGATCAGGGCTATATAAATAAAGCAGAGCAGATTGCTTCTGATGCACTATCGGGATTAGAGGAGTTTAATGAAACTCTCGTATATGCCCGTTTATTAAATATCTTAGGAAAGTGTTATCGTCATACAGGTGATTTTGACGCTTCTTTAGAAATGTTCAATAGCTCGCTGAATATAGCCGAAAAGATCAACGATCTACCCACCATTGGTATGAACCTGAACGAACTGGGTGTTCACTTTTACCAGAATGTGTTTTATGCAGAAGCTCTGGAGTATCATTTTAAAGCCTTGAAGATCTTTGAAAGCCAGCGGGAGGAGATAGATCTGATACATACTCATTATCATTTGGCCCGTGTATACCAGCGGTTGGGAGAATACGATAAAAGTAAAATCTTATTGGAGGAAGCGCTGCAAAAAAGTAGCATGATTGGTGTTAAAAAAGAGACTTCAAACCTATTGAAGAGTCTGGGGAGTCGCAGCAAAGCTATGCAGAAGTATGAGGAAGCTCTTACTTTTTACGAACGAGCCCTGGTTATTGCCAAGGAAATCAATTTTAAGATCGGGATTGGTAAAAACCTCAATAACATTGGTAATATTCTAAGCGCTCAAGGGGATTATAGTGAAGCTCAACATAGATTTACCGAAGCCCTGCAGGTGTATGAATCGATCAACTATGTTAAAGGGATTTTGGAGTGTAAAGTAGACCTGGGGAAGCTATACCTGGATCGAAAATTATATGCACAGGCTGCAGCTACCTTCGAAGAGTGCTTTCCTTTATTAGAAAAAGGAGGCGATAACCACACCCTGGCAGAAAACCTCTTGTTTTTATCCAATGCCTATACCCTCGAGCAGGATTATAAAGCTGCATTACAGTATCAATCGTTATATAGTGAGCTTAGTCAGCAACTATTCAATAAGCAGAATAGCAAGCATATTGCCTTACAGGAGGTCACTTTTGAAACCGAGAAAAAAGAAGGGGAGAACAGGCTGCTACGCGCAGAGAACGAGGTAAAAAGCCTGCAATTGTATAAAAAGAACAACCTAATCCTCACAACGGTGATTGTATCTCTGCTATTTGCCATTATAGCCGTGGTGATCTATAGTCGTTTCTTACAGAAAAATAAACTCAATACCCAACTCACCAAATTAAACGACCAACTGGAGCAGGCCAACCAGCAACTGCACCGTGAAGTATCGAATAAAGACAAGTTTTTTGCCATCATCGCACACGAATTGCGAAACCCGCTATGGTGGTTCAGGAGTGTGACCAAAGTGCTGAGCGAGAAGTTTGACACTATGAGCAAAAAGAATTTAATGGATATCGCCTATGCATTGGATGAATCGGCGCAAAATGCATACCACCTCACCGAGAACCTGCTACAGTGGTCCAAAAGCAAGCTTGGTCGTTTGGTATATCAACCTGTTGAGGTCGATATCCACGCATTGGTAGATACAAATTATCATCTGTTTCAACTTCAGATCGACCAGAAACAGATCGAGGTACGTAATGAAGTAGCAGAGGAGGTATCTGTATTGGCCGATGCCCAGATGATGGAAACGGTGATTCGTAACCTGATCTCGAATGCCTTAAAGTATACCGGTGAGGGTGGTATGGTTACGATATCTTCAAAATATATGAAAGACAGCAGGCTGCAGATCATCGTACAGGATACCGGTGATGGTATTAAAGAAAAACATCTGCAAAAAATCTTGGATAGCAATTATGAATTTTCGAACCACGAGGAGTCTGATAAGAAAAGCTCTGGTCTCGGGTTAAAGCTCTGCGTCGAGTTTATCAGGATGCATCATAGCAAGATCAGTATTCGTAATCGCAGGCAGGGCCTTCAGATCAAATTTGCCTTACCGATCTATGTACAGCAGGAGGCCACAACCCCAGAGGCCAAGGTGGTGGATGTGAATTCTTAAAATTTCAGCCTTCTGTATTGAAATTTCAACATCGGGAGTTGAATTTTTAACCTCCCGAGTGAAACGACGGGCCTTTTTGGCCCTCCGACGAGCCTTTTTGACGAAAATTTGAGACAGCCGGGTAGAAATTTCAACACACACCTTTAAAATTTTAACCCCAGGAGTTGAAATTTTGACTCCCTGACTTAAAATTTCAACCTCAAAAGCTGAAATTTTCACTTTGGGAGTTAAACACTTCATCTTTTTGGCCCAACCGAGGGTGTTTTTGGTTAAACCCGGATTTTTCAATGAATAACCAGGTTAAATCCTATTTAGTGTCTGGTCGGAAATAGGCGGTTTTTATAATTTGAATTATTTCCGACCAGACACTATTTATAAACCAGATACATACTTCTTCTGTCTGCAATAGACAGACAAAATTATTTTTTTTAAATTTTTTACTATACTTTTTTTGAGGATTTATAAGGCTTATGGGTGCCAATAGGGGAGAAACCCCTATACCCTTACGGGAATCCGTAACCGACTTTTAAAATAAATTAGTAAGTTCGCACTTTCTTCACACTAATTTAACAAAATATTAAGGTTTGTGTTTTAAAATACCACACTGCGGGAAATCGCAGAAATAGAGTTTTGTGGGATTAGGAGGTTTGAAGTATATATAAATACTAGCAGTAGTTGACTACCATTAGCGTTATGCTACCGGTCTCAAACAAAAAAGTAACATCGACACCAAACAAAACATAAACAAAAAAGAAAACACAAACTCTAGGAATATCATGACCAACAGACAACACCAACTTAGCTTCTGTAAAACCTGTAAAAACCAACAGTTTAGTATGCAGCAAGGCATTATCTGCAGCCTTACCAATACTATTGCCGATTTTGAGGGCAGCTGTGCCAGCTATACAGAAGATACCAAGCTTAAAGAAAAAGAAATAGTACTGGCAGTAACAAGAGACCTGGTCGGTAAAGAAGCAAGCCAGGGTATACGATTCACCAACTACTTGTTGGATTTTGTGTTTATCATGGTCTTTAGTTTTGTGATCGGTATCGTATTGGCCATTATTTCACCATCGGTATTAGATACTTTAGAAGAGGATAACCCTATTATCAATTATATATTTGGCTTTATCATCGGAATGATCTATTACTCATTTTTTGAAATGACCACCGGCAGAACCCTTGGTAAGCTCATCACGGGTACTAAAGTAGTCGATGAAGATGGCAAAACTCCCGATCCCGGAACTTTTGTTACGCAGTCTTTGCCGGTATATCCCCTTTGAGCAGTTTACATTTTTGGGAGATGGTAATGGTTTGCATGACCGGCTGTCTAAAACCAAAGTAGTAGAAGCATAAATGACATGAATCGTGATATCAAAGTAAAAAAGTAAAAACCAAAATAAAGCTACCGTCGTTATATAGGTAGTAATTAGCATAAAAAGAATACAAGTCCCAGAATGAAAACCCTATTATTATCCATATTTGATGGATTGTTTGCCACAACAAACCCCAAAGAAGCTACGACACGCAGTACGAACAGAATTTTTATTACTTCAACCAATGCCCGTTCGGGACGTACCCTTATGATTGAAGAGGAAACTCATGCAGTATGGGTGTATCTGCTTCGTTCGGATCAGGAAGGTATTGATTTTGAAGGGTTTTTGTGTTCAGTAAGCGATCCGTTGGCTGCAGATATCAACCCAAAAGATATCAACAAGAGTAGGAGAGAAGCACCATTACCTCCGGCATTTGCCAATAAGTATAGCTATGTAAAACGCCTTAGAAAAAGAGATATCGCTGTACACTGGCACAAGGAGTATGTAACAATACTTATTAAGCGCAAAGTATATCTGGTGATGGATCTGCAAACAAAAACCAGTTATTCAAAAGGCCTGGCCAAAGATGGATCGTATGGAAAAAAATTGGAGAGTACTACGCTTCGATAGCGTTATGAGCTTTTTTAGATTCATTCAATACATAAACTTCTTACTTTCAACCTTTGTGTACTTCCCTGAGTAGCCTTACCTGAGTTCATGTTTATTTTTAGTTATATTTTTGTTACACAGACCTGTTTGTCGGCGAGACATGGGGGACGCAGAGTAATTCGTTAGTTCCTGAAGATATATTTGTTTTCAATTTCAACTTATATAGACATAACTCACAACTTTCTGTTGATCCCTAAATAGTGTCTGGTCTTCAAACTTCCAACTTTCATCTTCCGGCCTCCGACTTTAATTCACAAAACTTTAACAAAAAAAAACGCCCAGTTTCAAAAAATGAAACTAGCGTGCTTTATTATTGCATCAGAAATGATTGTGGAAGTATGATGAACACCTTTAAATAAAGGTTTTGAGCAGTTATTTATTACGCTCATGGGGATATCCAATTCTTACGCCTAGGGGTAGGATAGCTAAGCATTGGATCTAGAGAAGGGTTGTGCCTTCTTGATTTTCGGCAATTAGCTGATTTTTTGCAATTCCCAAAATTCTCCTGTACCTCACGGTATGGGAGAATTTTAAAACAGTAACTAATATAAGTAAACATAGTTTTATATTGCAATGATAGATTTTTGGTTTGATGAAAAAATAAATTCAAAAAATGAAATTGAGATATAGTAGTATTGTGGTTTAGAAAGAAAACCGGCTCACTTCTACTAGTATTTAGGATGCTAACTGTTGTAAAAACTTAAATATGAATCATAAAAGTAATCAAAGAATTATAAGAATAAACAGTGTATAGATATAATAGGATCATTCAGGTTTATGATACTCATATAACTTTAAAAATCTTATTTTTACAAGCATTTCATTTATTAACTAATTATGAAGAAAGTAAGACCTGCCAAACTTAAAGCCTTTAACCTCCAGGAGATGCTGTTGGTACTGGCTATCATTGGGATTTTGCTGTTGATTGCATTGCCAAATTTCCTGCCGTTGATCGCTCAGACCAAAGCACAGGAAGCCAAAATACAGCTAAAGACCATCAGCAATATGCAAACACAGTACCGATACCTGAATTCTAAATACTCTCTGGATTTTACAGAACTTAATTATGAAGCACCCACGACGGTCAAAAACGGGGGCACAGCCAATTATGGGTATGAGATTCTGGAGGCTACGGTATCAAATTTTAAGGCCAGAGCCACTGCTGTGGTGGATTTTGATGGAGATGGAGTATTTAACGTATGGGAGATCGATGAGAGCGGTAGCCCAAAGCAAATCATAAAAGATTAATGTTGCTGATCAAAATATGCATACTATGCACGTTGGGTGTAATTACCTACCAGGATCTCAAAGATCGCGAGGTCTATGGATTTATATTCCTTGTCCTGATCGGGCTACTGGGGTTTTTGCATTATCAAAACACAACGCAATTCAATTTCCTGTATGCTATATTGATGAATATAGGGGTGCTCATTGTGATTATGGGATTGCTATACCTGTATACTTTGATACAATTAAAACGCTCTTTTTTTGAAGAAGTATTTGGTTGGGGAGACCTGCTGTTTTTTCTGGCACTGGCGATTGGTTTTCCTACAGCTACTTTTATAATACTATTGGTGTTTTCACTGCTTTTTTCGGTATTGGTATGGTTAATGCTTAAAAACAAGGCAAACTATGATACGGTACCTTTGGCGGGATATATGGCTGTGTTTTTGGGAATGATTTTTTTGATAAACTGGATGATGAATCCTTTAACTCTGTACCTGATATGAGTAATGTGAATACATATGAGATACCGGTACACCTGAAACAGCTGATTACTTCAAATCAGGCATTTCATTATAGAATAGTACCCGTTTCCAGAGATGGGGATGCTTTACACTTAAAGACAGATACTGCCGATTTGCAAAACCTGCAAAGAGAACTCGCTATTATTCTGGGTTGTGATGTGGTAGCGATCCCCGAGACTACCGAAAATATACAATCGTATTTAACTTTTAATTACCGAAAAACAACCACCACCGCCAGTGAAAAACTGGAATACGAAGATCGGTTTTTACAAAAACTGATCGCCACAGCAAAAGATTTTGGAAGTAGTGATATCCACATGGAGCCCTATGAGAAATTTTGCAGAGTACGTTTTCGGTTAGACGGAAAATTAAAAGAGCAATATACCATTTCTAATACCGAATACCCACAGTTGATTAATCAGATCAAAATACAATCTGGCCTGGATATTTCTCAGAAAAGACTGGCACAGGACGGACGTATTACTTTCAAAGAAGGTACCGATGAATTTGATATCCGGGTGTCTACCATGCCTACTCTGTATGGAGAAAAAATAGTACTACGACTGCTTAATCGCGATACACAGGAGGTATCGCTCAACGATTTAGGCTTTACCGAGGCAGAATTAGCAGATTATCGTGAGGCAATCAAAAAACCACAGGGAATCATTTTGATTTCGGGGCCAACAGGATCGGGTAAAACAACCACCCTGTATGCTACCTTAAAAGAATTGAATAAAGAAATTTCAAATATTCTTACTATTGAAGATCCTATAGAATATACCTTGCAGGGGATCAATCAGGTACAACTTCGGGAAGATATCGAATTTGATTTTCCAGCTGCACTACGGGCATTTTTACGTCAGGACCCGGATATTATTATGGTAGGTGAGATTCGCGATGACCGTACCGCAGGAATGGCTATCAAAGCAGCACTAACAGGTCACCTGGTACTTTCGACCATACATACCAACTCGGCCTGGGCAACTATTTCGAGATTGATTGACATGAATGTGCCGGCATTTTTACTAGCAAATACCATAACCATGAGTATTGCGCAGCGCCTGGTGAGAAAACTATGTCCACATTGCAAAACACAAAAAATAGCAGAGACCAAAGATTTTCCTCAGGATTTTGAAATCCCTGAGACTATACAACAACATTATATTGCTGTGGGATGTAATCATTGCTATCATACCGGGTATATGGGGCGTAAAGCGATTTATGAGATACTACCCGTCACCAAAGAACTCGAAACTGCCATAAGGCATAACGAATTACAAATAGACACCTATATAGAACAACGAAACATAAACACTTTACAACATAACGCCATACGCATGATTATAGAAGGAGAAACTTCGGTAGAGGAAGTATATTCCTTGTTGGCGAATAATTAAATATGATGAATTTGAAACGAAAGATACTTATTATTGCTCTTGTTATTGGGGTACAGGTTTTGGCACAGGAAGGTTTCCAAAATCAGGCACAAGACAATACCCGTATTGCTACCATTGAAAATAAGCTAAAGCTACTCAATGTAGATATACCGGGGCTAACAGAAAAAGTAAATGTAAATATATCCAATACTTCTTTACTTAATTTTTTAAGAGCTGTATCTCAGGTACATAAAATCAATATCAATCTTGCCGATGAACTCAACACTATTACGATCATTAATGGATTCAATGATGTGAGCGTTCAGGATTTGCTGGTGTTTTTGGTGAAAGAATATCAGCTGGATATTGGGTTTACAGGCAATATACTATCTGTAAAGAAATATGTTCTACCGGTGGAAATACCGGTAGAGAAAGAAATAGTTGTGCAGTATGATGTGCTTTCTGAAGCTTTATCTACCGATCTGAATAATGATCCTTTACCTAAAGTATTCAGAAAGATTACCGAGGTATCGGGAAAAAACCTGCTGTTCACACCAGAGTTGAGTAATAAAAGCCTAACGCTTTTTATCAGCAAAGTTCCTTTTGATGTTGCGATGAAAAAACTGGCAGAAGCCAATAATATACAGTTTAGCAAAAACCGGGATGGGTTTTATGAGTTTGACGCTTTTCCGCAATCCGGAGATTCGGGTACCGGATACCGTACACGTCGTTCTAACTTCTCTTACAAGGTGATTGATACATTAGCCAGGGTGGTTTCGGTAGATTTGAAAAACACAGCTGTAGCCGATGTGATCTATACCTTGTCTGAAGACCTGAAACTGGACATTTTTACAGCTTCTCCTTTGGAAAATGCAGGAACGGTAACCGTAAAAGCAGAATCTATATCCTATGATGCTTTGCTGGTAAAGATCTTTGAGAGTAACATGATTTCTGGTCAAAGAAGCACTTCATCACCATCAAATCAGGGAAATCAAAATAATTTCAATGCGCAGCAGAACCCTCAGAACAATGCGGCAAAGGCATCCGGTGTATTTACCTTCAAAAGAGAAGGAAATGTGTATTACTTTGGTACCGAAGATCAATTGGCACTCAAAAAGATTGAGCTGGTACAAATGATGCACCGCTCTATTGCCATGCTTGGGGATGCCAATCCTTCTACCTCGTATGGAAATAGTTTCGGAAATTCTAATTTTGTCACTGGCGGCACCAATTTCTTTACCGGTGCAGGCGGAGCTAACCAGGGATTCAATCAAAATGGAGTAAATAACAGGAACCAGCGCGGATCCTCTTTCAGAAATACAAATGCTTCTGGGAACACCCAGCAGGCAGGATCTATTTCAGATATTTTTCCGGCTTCAGTCATTGAAGGATTAGATATAAAAATTGATACCGAACTCAACAGTTTTGTCGTGAGTGGTCCTGGCACCAGGGTAGAAAAATTTAAAAACTTCATTACCTATATCGATAAACCGGTTCCGTTGATATTGATTGAGGTAATGATCCTGGAGGTCAATCGTACAGCTACTGTAGAAACCGGTGTAGAGTTTGGGATCGGTAAAGAACCCGTCACTACCGAAGGAAGAACGTTTCCCGATGCAAGTATTACCCTGGGAGCTCAAACCATCAACCGGATAATCGGGGGATTTGATGGTTTCGGATCCTTAAACCTTGGGAATGTTGTCCCCAATTTCTATATGGATATCAAAGCCATGGAAACCAACGGCAATGTAAAGATATTGTCTACTCCAAAGCTGAGTACTCTAAACGGACATAAAGCGTATTTATCCAGCGGACAAACGACTTATTATGCCGTAACCAATCAGAACTTTTTTGGTTCACAGATCCCACAAACGTCAGAGGTGGTGAATTACCTTCCGATCGATGCAGAACTGGCTCTGGAATTTAAACCCTTTGTGTCTGGAGACGGGCAGATCACCCTGGATATACAGGTCATTCAATCGAACTTTAGCGGAGAACGTATTGCAGAAAATGCACCACCAGATATTAATAGCCGCAGGTTTTCGTCCATTATGAGAATGCGGGCAAATGATGTGGCTATTTTAGGAGGTATTGAGCAGAAAATAAAGAATGACTCGGGATCAGGAGTCCCGTTTTTAGCACGTATACCCATCATAAAATGGCTATTCAGTAAAAGGGTGAGAGAAGATACTAAGAAACGATTAAATGTTATTATCAAACCTACAGTATTCTATTAATGGTTAAGGCACTATTATCATATCAACCCTTTGGGAAAACCTTGTTGGCACTTGAGCATTCGCTGCAAGTTGATGATCCCGTGATCTTTGGCCTTGAGTTGGTACAGAAGAAAGGGGAGTTGGATATTCATCAAACTTTTACCGCAAAACATCCCGATGAACTATCGGCATTTATTAAAACCACCCCCCAGATAAGTTTGGTCATTACCAATGATCATGTGTTGTTTAAAGAAGTACCCCATTTCAACACTGATGCAGAGATTGTAGCAGAGTCTTTCCCAAACCTGAACCTGAATGATTTCTATTATCAGATCCTTCGTACTGCAGACAAGTCTTTTATCGCAGTATGCCGAAAACAATATGTTGAAACACTGGTGGAAACATACCAAAAAGCCACAATTAAAATAACAAATATTGCCTTGGGAGGATTAAAAATGGCTGCCCTGGCTGGATATGCCGAAGGAGAACAACTACATAGTTACAATACTGAGGTTAGTTTCAATAATGGAGAGGTAATTAAAATAACACCCCAAAATGATACTACCCGGCAGCAATACAGTATCGAAGGACTCACTTTTCCTTCAACGCATACGTTGCCACTGGCAGTTGCTCTGGATAACATATTGAAGCCCGATAACATTTCGGGGAATATAGAAGAGAGAAATACCGAATTACAGAAAAACTATAAAGAATCTCAGTTTTTTAAGAGTACTTTACAAATAGGGATTGGATTCCTGCTGTTAGCATTGCTCATTAACTTTTTTATTTTTAATGCTAAATACAAAAAATGGCAAGGTTTGCAGGAAGAGCTTCAGGTGTATACTACGCAGAAGGAGCATATTACAAGGAAACAAGCCGATGTACATGCCAAAGAATCCCTGGTGCAAAGTATACTTACCACCGGGTTTTCTAAAAGCTCTTACTATATTGATACAATTGTGCAGGAACAACCTTCAACGGTATTATTAACATCATTAGCATATCAGCCATTAGCAAAACCTATCCGTAAAAATAAAGCCATTGATCTTATGAAAGGGGTTCTTTCAATCACAGGGGTGTCTACAGATAAGGCTGATTTTACTGCATGGTTACGAACGATGGAAGGGTTTCTTTTTGTAGATGCGGTAACCATTACACAGTATGGATTGGATAAAAAAAATACGACCGGTTTTGAACTAATATTGAATATCAAATCAGATGGAACAGCGAACTAAAAATATAATCTTGATTGCCGGATTGCTGTGCGTGCTTTTTATAGCATATCGTTATGGTTTTTCTAAAACCTTCGCGATCCATAGTGAGCTGTCCAAATTAGAACAACAGAAAGAGGAGTATCAGGCTGCACCCAGACAACTGGCAGCTTTAACAAAAAAAGAACAGCAATTAGATGTTATTTTAGCAAAAAATAATGTGGAAGGAAGTTCTTTGCAGCACAATCTCCTGAAAACTCTGAATACGTTGTCTGATTCGACCAGGATAAAGGTCATCGCATTTGAAGAGCCTCATCGCTATACTGATGAAGTAACAAAAGAAGGTAGGATCACCTATGATTTTACATTACAAGGCGATTATAAATCATTGATAGGGGTAGTGTATGCACTCGAACAGCAGTATAGCTTTGGTAATATTGCTCAGGTAGATTTTCAGAAAAAGAAAAATTTTAGAACAGGCAACAGATATTTACAATGCAGGTTGCTGTTACAGCGTTTGAATTAACAGAACAAACAGAATAATATGAGTAGTATGAATTATAAAGTATATGGTATCGCGGTAATTTTAGCTCTTAGTTGTATAGGTTGTTATAGTATTAGGGTTAACAAAGCGACGATGCATACATCTACCACCAATCCTGTTGCTCTTGGGGTTATCGGGGTACAGGAAGATCACATGCGTAGCTCAGATTTTAAGGTGTTTTCCATACCTGGGTATGAACAAAAGATTCGGGTAGGGATACTTCCTGTTGATTTTAATACGGCTACTTTTGAAACCTACATGAAAGCTTCCAAAGGAAACGCACAAAGCATTAATTATGTAGATTCTCTGGATGTCAAACCCCGGTTTGTTACTGTAGAATTGCTAGACCGGGTGTCTACGATCGCAGAGTTACAGGAAGAATACAATACACAGACCCTGGCATACCTAAAAAGTCAAAAAGAAGCGGCAATCGTTACTTCGGTATCTATGGCATTGCCCGAATCCTTTATACAGGAGATGAATAAGGCCGAAGCTGTTTTTTTAAACAACGGTGGGTATAAACAATATCAATTATCCCTGATAAAAGAAGGAAAACCATACAAAACGATCAACTTTGCAGAAGTAACAATTTTTGCATATGAGTTATCTTTTTTCTGTTGGGGTGAAAATGACAGAAAACAAATCACGATCGCCGATATTATAGATGAGAAATCTCCTTGTTCAAGAAACACGTATCGCGACGCTGGAAAAGCCCGTGAAAAAATGAATTATTTTAAACTGTAATGATGAAAAAAGCAAGCATATATTTTTCTCTGCTGTTCCTTATGTTCTTTAGTTGTGAAGAAGTACTGTTTGAAGAAGATCTGTCTGATAAAACCATAGTACTGATTGCACCGGCAGATAGTACTACAGTGAGAAATACGTCGGTGACATTTAGCTGGGAAGAAGTAGATCAGGCTACCGAATATCGTTTGCAGATAGCACAGCCTGGTTTTGAGAATGCTGCTCAAATTGTATTAGACAGTGCGGTAACTGCTACTACTTTTAGTACGACCCTGGTGAGAAATGAGTATGAATGGCGGGTAAGGGCTCAAAATTCTGGTACTGCAACACCTTATGCCACAGCAAGTTTTACTGTTGTCGAAAGTGAAGATTTCTCAGCGCGTCAGGTACTTTTGGTTACTCCCGAAAATAATGCAATTACCAATGAGACTTCTTCAGAGCTGCAATGGCAATCGGTGAGCGATGCTACCCTCTATCGGGTACAGTTACTCGATAGCAGCAATGAGATTATTCAGGAGGAAATCACTACCGAAACGTCTGTCTCTTTAACCTTTCCCGAAGGAGTTACCAGATGGCAGGTACGTGCAGAGAACAATACCCAGAGTACGCTGTATACGACAAGAACCTTGACTGTAGATAGCGAGAGGCCAAATCAACCGGTTCCTACAGCTCCGGTTAATGATGCCACACAAACAGAAACTACAGTGACCTTTAGCTGGACCAGAGAGGCAGTAGCCGGGACTGCAGAGCTTGACAGTATTTATATCTATAGTGATGTTGGACTTACACAACTGGTGACCAAAGATGAGGTGACCTCTCCTTCAGATATTACTTTGGAAGCAGGCACTGCCTATTATTGGTTCCTGAAAGCATTTGATGAGGCTGGTAATGAGAGTGATTCTAGTGTAGTATCTCGTTTCACCATAAACTAAATACAGATGTTAAAGGGTAAAAAAGCATTATATATATTATTGCCAATTGTTGCTTTTATCTGGGGAGCGATCATCTTTCAGGTTGTGGGAGCGTTTACAGATGAAGACCCGGTGGTTACAGATACCACAGAAGTAATGGTTGCTCCGCTAGAAACCAAAGAGCGGGATACCTTCACCATTGGTATGATAGAAAGAGATCCTTTTTTAGGTACCCTATATAAGCCAAAAAAGGAAAAAATATCCAACTCCATCATAAAAAAAGCACCGTTGATATGGCCTTCGATCAAATATAAAGGTGTTGTATCGGGGCAAAACAGTAAAAATGCTATTTATTTAATCGAGATTAATGGTACAGATCAGCTTATGAAATTAAGACAAACGATTTCTGAAGTCACTCTGGTAAAAGGATTATCAAAATCAATACGATTAAAATATAAAGGAAAGACAAAAGATTTTAAAATTGCAAATTGAACATATTCTCAAAAATAAAAGCGCAGGCAATGCAGTTTGCTATACTGATCTCGGTATTGGTAGCGTTATTGCTAGGGGCTTTTTTAATGCTTACCCATGCGCAATCTTTTTTTAGGATCAAATCCATAGAATTGGTACAGGCCTTTGAGCAATCCAATACGCAATTATTTGAATCGTTGAACAACAATAGTGAAGTAAGTGATACAATTGTGTCTACATCGGGCTCTAAAACAACCAAACAAATCACAAATTATCATGGAGCCTGGTCAAAACAGTATTCTGAAACAGAGATACATCATCGCAAAGCAAAGAGAGTGGCTTTTACAGGATCAAAACGGGCAGAAAGAACACCAAATTTATATTTGGTAAATACCAATTCACCATTGGTGGTGGTAGGTGATACCCGATTAGAAGGAAATAGTTACCTTCCTAAACAAGGCGTGAAAGCAGGTAATATTTCGGGTAATTATTATCAAGGTAATAGTCTGTATTATGGTCGGGCGATAGAAAGTAAGGCTTTACTACCCGAGTTGGAGGCTGGTTGGATCAAATACCTTGAAGAAATCACCAGGGGATCGCTGATTGAAAAAGCAGAATCCATTTCATTGAATTCTGAGCTTAGTAACTCGTTTTTGAGGCCTGTTCAAATCGTGTATGACACCGATCCGATCTTTTTAGAAAATCAAAAAATAGTAGGCAATATCGTGATCCAGTCAAAAACCAGCATTGTGATCGGCCCCGGGTCACAACTAACAGATATATTACTGATTGCTCCTAAGATCGAAGTGAAAAATGGGGTAAAAGGTAATTTTCAAGTCATTGCCACCAAAAATATAAAAATTGGAACAAGATGCTACTTGTCGTATCCGTCTTCTATAGTCTTGTTGGACCAAAATGTAACTAGTAATACTACGCAAAACAACTCGGGACAACAGACAGCATCAGATTTCACAATTGATGAAAGAACAATTATTGAAGGTTCTGTAGTGTACTTAAATAAAAAACAAGCTACTCAGGATCGCATTAAAACACACTTGGCAATAAAACCCAATGTTGAAATAGTAGGGGAAACCTATTGCCAGGGAAATGTTGATTTTCAAGGGACCATATGGGGATCCTTGTATACTCGTCAGTGTATCGCCAGGCAATCGGGTTCGATATATCTTAATCATATATACAATGGCAAGATTTTGGTTAATCCTGTGAGAGATTATGCAGGGATACCTTTGGTAAACTCAAAAAACAATGTGGCAAAATGGTTGTATTAAATAAAATAAGAGCCGCTACCTTGATTGAGGTGCTTACCGCATCGGTATTGATCATTATAGTATTTATGATTGCTAGTTTGAGTTTCAACAATATTTTTAATAATCAGATAAAACAAGACCATAGTGCTGTCGAAAATAAAGTAAAAGAACTTGAATACCTTACGATTCATAGCGCTATAAAACTACCCTATACTGAAGATTTTGACGGATGGGAAATTATGATCTCTACCACTGGCGATCAAACGATTTTATCATATAGTAAAGAAGGTGGTGAATACACAAAACAACTATTTGTGAAATGATCAAAGCAAATCACAAAATAAAAGCCTTTACGCTTACCGAAATTATGGTAGTTCTTGTAATTTCGGCTATTGTAACAGGTCTTGCATTTACTGTATTGGGGGTTGTACAGGGAAATATGCGCAGCATTGGTGAGAATTATGAGTATACAACACAAATGCAATCTTTGGAAACTGCATTGACCATAGATTTCAATACGTATACAACCGCTACCTGGGATACCAGAGAGCATATATTGAAGGTATCTTCTCCAATAGGAGAACGTAAGTATCAATTCTTTGTAGATAGTATTGTAACAAATATTCAGACTTTTCCTTTAAAGATAAAAGATAAAGTATTGTATTTTGAAGGAAAAGAAGTAAACTCGGGCGATATTGATGCTGTAAAATTAACCTTTTATAACACCAGAGAGCTACATCGTATATTTGTATTTAAACATAATGACCCAACCATTCATTTTTAGCCTATGGGAATAAAAATTTCAACTACTAAAAAGCAAACTCAAAGTGATAGTTCTTTTGATATCTCTGAACTATTGACCAGGGAGATTACCCTTTTTGGGAATGCTTTTACAGCTAAAAAGAAAGAGCAATGGTATGCCGAATTGAGTGTATTACTAAAATCGGGAATTGATCTTAGAAGCGGATTAGAGTTATTGTCTGAAACTCAAAAAAAAGAGAAAGACCAGAAGTTGATGGCATCTATGCTTTCACAACTCATCGAGGGGAGCCCTTTTTCTGAAATACTGAAACGAGATAAAAACTTTACAGATTACGAATATTATGCAATAAAAATAGGAGAGCAAACCGGGCAATTGGCACAGATAACCTTAGAGCTTAGCGAATTTTATAAACGTAAAAACGAATTGCGCAGGGAAATCATATCTGCACTTACTTACCCTATTATTGTATTGTGTACAGCCATGACTGTTATTATTTTTATGTTGAAGTTTGTGGTGCCCATGTTTGTAGATATTTTTAAGCAAAATAAAGTAGAACTTCCTGGTATTACCAGGGGGATCGTTAGTTTTTCAGATTTTATCGGTAATCATGGTTTGTTATTGTTAGGATGTATTGTGGTTGGGTTTGGTTTACTGATTTTTGTTTCCAAAAAACAATGGTACCGAAGAATAACAGGAAATCTTCAATTGAAACTACCGATTCTTGGGAATTATTTCCGACAGATATATATGGCGCAATTTACCCAGGCAATTTCATTGTTAACTTCGGCAAAAGTACAAATGGTAGAGAGTATTGATCTGGTAAAAAACATGATTGATTTTTATCCGCTTCAGCAGGCCTTGCACAAAACCAACCGTTGCATTCTTGCCGGGGACCGGTTAAGTGATTCTTTTGCTCAAAGCCCTATTTTTGATAAAAAAATGATTGCCATGATTCGGGTAGCAGAAGAAACCAATCAGACAGAATTTATATTTCAAAAGTTGAATGAACAATACAGTCACCGGGTAAAACATCAATCACAGGTAATCTCAAATGTGCTCAACCCTTTATTAACTGTTTTTGTTGGGATTATAGTAGGAATAATCCTGATCGCCATGTATCTGCCAATGTTCAGATTGAGCAGTGTGATAGGGTAGTGAGATGATTTAGATTGTTTTTTGCAATTCACCTCTTTTTTCAATAGGGTGTTGTGTTGAAAATAGGGTAAGAACCCGAAAATCACTTGTAATTATTCTGTAAAAAACTATATTTGCTGTTAAGTTATAATTGCATTTATTATGACTTAACGTAAACATTTTTTAGAAACGGAGTGAGTGTATACTTTCTCCGTTTTTATTTTTATCAGATTACAATACCAGTTCTTATTTGAAATATGGTATAAAACTTAGGCTTACTAGCGAATTACATAAATCAATCGACCATCCATATGATCTGCTCTTCGGCCATAAGCAATTAATGAAGCCCCGACGGTCCAGCGATTTGCAATACGGTACCAGAACGAGTACCGTTGATACATCCAATTGGCTTGGATATTTTCGGGCCGGGTGAGATATATTCCAAACTGTTGTAGAAAGTAGAAATCACCTACAGAAAAATGATGCCCTAGTGTTACTGCAGACGAAAAAGACGAATCATTTAGCTCGAGCTGTTGTACTTGCTTACGATCAGACCAGTCATACCAAAGCTCTGCACCCAGATTGAATCCATTAATACCCGAAAGTGGCTTTAAGGCGCCACCAAAAACACCTATCAATGGGTGGTTGGTAGATTCTGCTTCACGATCGGCAGACCGAAGGCTGGCAAATGCACCCGTATAGTAACTCCACGAACGGCTGTATTGTTTCAATTCATTGGGTTTTGGTTTAAGAGGCGTATAATCGATGATTCTATCTACTCCAATCGATAAGGTAGGAAAGTTCATCCCTTTATTGGGCTGTTTTTGCCCTCCATTAGAAATGTGGTTATAATTGGCTGATAGATTGATTGCATATTTGTCATTAAAATGATAGTTAAGATTAAGGGATAAAGCCAGATAAAAGCTCAAATGCGTACTGAAGAGCAGATTATCGGGATTGGTTTCTTCATCAAAAATAGTGTCCAGATAGGTGGCTCCAATTGAGCCCCTCAGAGATAATTTCAAAGCCCCGCGATAGGTAAAATACGGTTCTACAAAATAATTCAGGTTATAGGAACTTCCCAATACACTGGGATTTGCATAATTGAAATAAGCAAATGAGAATCCTGTTCTTCCATAACAAAAACAGGTTTTCCAGGCTTTGTCACTGGTGCGGAGCTTACTCATTTCTATTTGAAATCCATAAGGATTGGTTTGCGATATTGGTTTTAGATCGGGAGTATGTGCAATAATAAAACCGTAGTGGGATTTTACTCCATAAAACTTGGAGCTCACTTGTGCACATAGCATATGGCATAGGCCAAACATTGTAATAAATCCTGCAACTCTAAACATTCGCATAAAGTTACATCACACTATAGAATATTTAAAATTAAGTTCTGCTAAAGTTTATTAAATTTAACCCGGTTTATAATAAGAAATACATGTAAGAGCATGAAGGTGCATATTTTAGGAGCTTCGGGATCAGGTACAACAACACTGGGTAAAAGCCTTGAGCAGCGATTAGGGTGGAAGCATCTGGATGCCGATGATTATTATTGGAGAAAGACAAATCTGCCATTCCAAATAAAAATTCCATTATCAGAAAGAAATGAGTTGATAACAAAAGATGTTGAGTTGTACGATCATGTGATCGTTAGTGGCTCGATGGTGAGTTGGGGAAAACAATGGGAAGATGTCTTTGATCTGGCAATATTTCTTTATGTGCCACCATTAATAAGGATGCAAAGATTAAGAAATAGAGAGATAGAACGATACCAGAAGTTATTAGATACAGACGAAAGATTTCGTTCAAATTCTAATGCTTTTTTGGAGTGGGCGCAACGATATGATGACCCCGGTTTTGATGGGCGTAGCATTACCACCCATCATAATTGGATGAAAAAGCTGAAATGCCCTGTCATAAAAATTGAAGGAGATACTACAGTAGAGGAACGAGTGCAAATAGTAATCAACCAAATTCATAAAAACCATAGCCAGTGATACGACCATATATACTAGCTGAAACTAACTGGAAGCACCTAAAGGAGGCAACTTTTGATCTGGCAATTCTTCCCTGGGGCGCTACCGAAGCACATAATTATCACCTGCCATATGCCACCGATATCATCGAAGCAGATCATATAGCGGCAGAGTCGGCTCGTATCGCATGGGAACAGGAGGCTAAGATCATTGTGTTACCAACCATACCTTTTGGGGTAAATACAGGACAGCCTGATATATTTTTGGATATCAATCTCAATCCAAGCACACAGTATGCGATACTGAGAGATATTATCCAGGTATTAGATCGACAGGGAGTACATAAACTTTTGGTGTTTAACAGCCATGGCGGAAATGATTTTAAAGCAATACTAAAGGAACTGGGATTAGCATTTCCAAACATGTTTTTGTGTATGTCGAATTGGTTTAGATCTTTGGATTTATCAAAATATTTTGAGGAGCCCGGGGATCATGCCGATGAGATGGAAACCAGCATGCTGCTATATCTAAAACCTGAGTTGGTATTGCCTTTGGAAGAAGCAGGCCCGGGAATGGAGCGAAAAAATAAAATCAAGGCATTTTCTGAAGGCTGGGTATGGGCCGAACGCAGATGGTCGCAAGTAACCGATGATACCGGTACCGGAGACCCTAAACTGGCAACAAGTGAAAAAGGAGAACGTTTTTTTAAAGATGTTACTAAGAAAATGGCACAACTTTTTGTAGATCTTGCAAATGCCGATATAAATGACCTTTATGAGTAAGATGATGCTATTTTACCAAACAGTTGCCTCATCCAAACCCCAGGTTCGCTCATTGATGGTTTTAAAACTGTGAATCATCCCATAGTTTTATTAAAAATTATGTAACCCTATGAAAGCATTAATATTAATAGGGTCATTTATGGCTCTCGGAAATTGCTTTTCACAAAATAATACCAAAGTGTTCTATTCTTATTCACAAAACGATACTGAAAAGCATTCATATGTACTCCTAACGTATGGAATAAAAAAAGAAAATAGCAATGCCGAGCTTATTGTAAATCAAATGTGGAACATTGCAAAGAAAGTGGTTGCTGGTTGTGAAGTAACCCAGGAATTGGTAGATAGTGTGAAAACCCATAATAAAAATACCTGGAATTCCCTAAAAACCGATTATAAGATCACCGACCCGGAAACATAGTATTATAAGGATATTGTTGCAGAAGAGCAACACTTAAAAACCATAAAAAAATTGATTTTTAAGGATAAGCAAGCTAATAGGATATGGAAGTTTTTAAGATTCAGAAAAACACAGTTTTTGGTTCTGCAACACCCCAGGAAAATATCAGCATCAGAATATGTATTATCCATTTTGAAATACAATAGAGAATTAGACGATAAGCCAGAAAACAGAAGGTTTACCGTAAAAGTGGATGTTAAAAATAAAAGTGTAAAGTTTTTGGAATAAGTATCATATTCTTGACAAGAATACATAAAATTAAAAAAAGAATAATATATTGAATTTGATTTCTGTTTGAAATCTATGAAGTCTTTTATACTTTTTTGCTTCAATTCTACCCTGACTGCCAGGCAGGCTGATCAGTAGATAGGCAAAAAAGTTTATATGATTTCTATAACTAGTGTCTGGTCGGAAATAGGCGGTTTTTATAATTTGAATTATTTTTGATGGGATTTTAATTTTCTTTTTTGACGCAGATGCCTTAGCATCAGGCGATAAAAAACAAATAAAAATAGCGCAAAAAGAAACAAATTTAATAGTGATATATTTCCGACCAGACACTAACTACACTAAAACAAATTAAAAAAATGAAAAACCCAACAATACTTTTACTATTAATTATAATGATATCTTCATGTACAAGTCAAAGCAAGAAAGACCCCAAAGTTGAGGATGATCATACTACCAAGAAGAATAACAATGCATTGATAGCAATGGCATTAAAGGATGGAAAATATGGATATATCAACACGCAAGGAAAATATAGTATTGCAGCCCAATATCCTCTGGCTCATACTTTTTCTAATGGTATGGCTTGTGTAAATGTTTTAGGTAAACGTAGCAATACACTACCTGGAGTCATGGGAGGAGTTTATGTTTTTATTGATCAGGACAATAATACTCAGTTTGATGGAAAGTCATTTGCCAGCCCAACCTCGTTTTTTAACGAGTATGCATTGGTTACTTTAACCAATGGAAAGAAAGGGTACATAGATATACATGGAAAATTGGTGATCAAAGATTTTGATGTATTGGGAAACTTCAGAGAAGGATTGGCTGCTGCAATGAAAAAGGAGGAACAGCAACTCGGGTATATAGATACCCAGGGCAACTGGAAGATAAAATTTGATATGAAATACCTGATAGGAGATTTCTATGACGGATTAGCATACATAAAAGAAGAAGGTAAATTTGGATATATCAACAAAAAAGGAGAAAAGGTAATTGCACCGAAGTTTGATGAAGCCTATGATTTTCATAGCGGCATGGCATGTGTGTTGGTAGATGGAAAGTATGGGTTTATAAATTCATCAGGAGCGTTAACTATTGCTGCAGTTTATGAAGACACTTCCAATTTTAGTGACGGTTTATGTGCCGTAAAAAAAGACGGAAAATGGGGGTATATTGATACTGGCGGAAAAATACAAATACCTTGTACATATGATGTAGTAAGAGATTTTCATGAAGGAATGGCATCAGTACTTTCTGATGGTAAAGTCGGGTTTATTAACAAAGATGGAAGCTGGGCTATTGCACCGAAGTTTGAAAGTGCGATAGATTTTAAAAATGGCTTCGCAATCATTCAGCAAAATAAGAAACTCGGTTTTATTAATACCAAAGGAGACATCGTTGTAGAAGCGATATATGATAGGGTTGGGCATTTTGTAAAACCTGAGGAGGCCAATGAAATATGGAAATTGAATTAAAGGCTGTTTTTTTTACGTAGCGGAATCTTTTTAACCAAAATGTATTGGAAAATTTCTCCAGGAATTATCAGAAGACCTATTTTTCAGGTTAAAAAGGCCCCGGGTTTTCCGGCATGAAATTCCCGGCCCGGAAAAACGCCCCGGGATTTCCGGCACAAAATTCCTGAGCGGGAAAAACGCCCCGGGTTTTCCGGCATGAAATTCCCAACCCGGAAAAACGTCTCCGGTTTTCCGGCACAAAATTCCATGCATAGATCCTTGTTTTGTGGGTTGTAAACGCTTCTAAATCAAATAGTATCTAGTGTAACAAAACGAAAACAGTACTTTTACAGCTCGTTTTCCTGTAGCTGATAGGAAAAGAATTGCTTCCAAAATGCAAATGCTCACTTTTTTACCTGGGAATGGATGTATTGCGGACTATTTGATGTGTTGATACAATTATGGTCTTTAACTTCAAAAAAATATTGGTGGACGAAGGTATCCTTAAAGGGCAGCAATAACAACTTTACTAAATCGCAAAACACTATTTCAGTTGTGCAGATAAGTTTTTTGATAATCTCTTTTTTGAAAATACTTCTACTGCCAAAATGTGATTATGTAATATCATTTATAAAACCCGAAAGACAGATAATAAAGTATAGAAAAGGAGTTTTTAGGCAAAAACTAATTTAGAAACAGGGAGATAGAACTCTCCAAATAAGTCCCATTTTCTTGATAGAAGCATATAATCTTAAGAAGATATGATATCTTGAAATTTGATTCATGCTATAAATGCGTTGCATGTTTTGGAATATTTTGTCTAATCATACTTTTTGTAAAATGAAGAAGAAAAGCATTTATGCTGGGATACTATCGATTGTTTTTATTCCGGTTCTGATAGTTTGGTTATTGCATTCAAATTTGTCTGTAGATACTAGAAGTAACTATGAAGCTTTTTTACTAGGCGTCTATAAAAAAGTTTCATTACCTCAAGAGAAGCTACCTGGTATAAAGCCAGATAGGCCTGATTTTGCTGCGTTTCATGAATATATTCTCTCCCTTGATCCAAATACTAAAACGATTCCGAGAGAACGCCTGTTAAAGTCGTTTCAATTGACCAAGGCTCAAAAAATAAAAGCCAAGTTGATGAAAAAAGACCCCATCTATGAGATAGAATGGAAAAATGTACCTGCCAATATATCGGGCAGAGTTAGAAAAATAGTATTAGATCCTTCAGATGCTTCAAACAAGAGGCTCTGGGCAGGATCGGTCACCGGAGGGCTATGGTATAATATTGATGCTACCAATTCGGAATCTCCCTGGAAAAATGTTCCGGGTTTTTTTGAGAACCTTGCAGTGGGAGCAATAGCATTTGACCCCGATAATAATGATATAATGTATGTTGGAACCGGAGAATCGTATACGGCAGTAAATATATATAGGGAATCTTCCGGTAGAGGAACCGGTATATGGAAATCTACTGATCATGGTACTACATGGAATCTGTTACCCGAGAGCACAAATTTTGCGTATACCAATGATATTCTGGTAAGAAATGAAGGAGGTACAAGTGTAGTATATGCAGCCGTTATTTCAGGAACTTATAAAGGACAAACACACGGATCTGATGCTGCCAATGGACTATATAGGTCTATAGATGGGGGTAATAGTTGGACACAGGTGCTCCCAAACATTATAGGCGATACCTCTCCTTATGCTCCATCAGATATAGAAGAGGTTGACGGAGGAAAATTATTGGTGGGTACCATGCGAAATATAGCTGAAAATGGTGCCGGCGTACTACTAAGTTCTGCCAACGGAACTGATTGGAACATTAATGATTATTTTGCTATAGACAGATTTGATCCCCTAAATTCTTTATACCCTGGCAGGGTGAAATTTGCAGTGGCACCCTCCAATCCAAAAAGAGTGTATGCAATTATAAGTGGGGGGTACAAACGCCAATCCGGGTTTATTCGTGATAGAGATTTTTACTGTATTCTTTTGCAATCTTTTGATGGCGGTGATACCTGGTCTGAATTTGCCCCACCAAGTTTTGACTTAGAATGGGGTTCATGGGGTACGCTTACATGGCATGCTATGGCATTGGGTGTAGATGCCAATAACGAAAACACGATTATACTGGGAGGATTAAATCTTTTTAAACTTACCAATACCGATATTGCAGATACAACCGAAGACACTGCCCTAAGATGGCAATGTATTTCAAATTGGGGGTTTGTTACTGCTGGTAAAAATGGTTTTCCCGAATATGTTCATGCCGATCAACATACAATTCTATATAGACCCGGCTCTTCTGATGAAGTTTTTATTGCTACAGATGGAGGAGTATTTTATTCAGACAACATCACAATCTCTAATGTCGCCGAAAGAGATAATCCTGCAAATATATTTCCTTCATTTACAGAAATTAATAATGGCCTGAATACAATACAATATTATACACTGGCTATTGATCCTGGTAAAGATGCCTCATTTTATTATGGAGGAACACAGGATAATGGTACGCTAAGGTATGGCGGGCAACCCATATATGTGGCCAATATGGTAAGCGGAGGTGATGGTGCTTTTACATTTGTAGACCAAAACGAACCCGATATTGTGATTACTTCTTCGTATCATAATTCATACACGCTTTCCCACGATGGGGGTATAACTTTTAAGTATGTCTCCAAAAGTGTAAATGGCCTTTTTATCAATCCGGCAGATTATGATTCGCAGACCAATATGCTTTTTGCTAATGGTATGGGACTTGGTGGGGCTATTTCTTCTGTTGAAAACAAAAATATTGACGAGTTGTTTAAAATGGAAATAACAAAAGACTCTGCAATATCAAAATTTATTCCGTTGAATACCGGGTCAACGGTACCATATTCGAGTATAAAAGTCTCTCCTTATGATGAAACAGGAACCGCTACACTAATCATTGGAACTCAATCCGGCAAATTATTTAAAATTACAAATATTCTGGATGAGGCACATACGGTTATGGAGATTGGAAGCAGTGCATTTCCTGCCGCAAATATCTCTTGTATAGCTATTGGAAGAACTGAAGACGAACTTTTGGTTACTTTTTCCAATTATGGTGTGAGTTCGGTTTGGTATAGCAATAATGGAGGAGTCACCTGGGCCGAGAAAGAAGCAAATCTACCCGATATGCCTATCAGATGGGGGCTATTTAACCCTTTTAATTATTCACAGGTACTATTAGCGACCGAAATCGGTATTTGGTCTGTAGACGATATCACTGTAAAAGATGTAGAGTGGTTTCCAGAAAATGAGAGTTTTCCTAATGTGAGAACCGATATGATCACCATACGACAGTCTGATAAGAAAGTTGTTGTAGCAACACATGGAAGAGGGATGTTTGAAGGTATAATGAAAGAAGTTATAAACACAATACCCGATCCTGATCCTGCACCAAAAGAATACTTTGCAATCTACCCCAATCCGGTCAAAAATGACTTTACGATAACATCAAACTCAAATAACCCAATTTTGTACAAAGGAACTATTTACACTATTGAAGGCACTATGGTAAAACAGTTTATATACAAAACTGCGCAAGAGTTAACGGTTGATATAAATAATTTTAAGTCAGGAATATATTTGGTTGATATGAAAGGAGAAAATGGAACTCAGATCATTAAAAAAATGGTAAAGCAATAACTCTATATAATTCTTATGCGTTTATAATAGCTATTTATCATAATTCAAGTGATGATAAATACTTGTAAGAAGGTTGTTTCTTATAATCTAAAAATTCCCCGAGGCCGATCCAAGCAGGCTCTTCCTTCTTTAGATTTGTATTATAAATATGATCTATTGTGGTGATGTTGAAAAGAGGGAATCTGGGGGAGACTGATAACTTATAAAAATGTTCATAACTTTATGGTTGGATAAAAAAAGAACGAGGTGAACTTACTTTGCCTTTGCCTTAAAGCGCCATTCCTCGTATTAGAGGATAGTCGGTTTCAAGAATTTTTTTATTTGATAACACTATTTCTGTTTATATGTAAAACAAAAGCGAGAATAATTTCTCGCTTTTGCATGATACAAGGATTCAGTTAATCAATTAAGCATCCGTAAATGGTGCAATAAGATTCTGAGCACCCCGAAGCATCACAACATATACGCCCTTTTTGTGTGCAGGGAAGTGATGAACCGCCATGGATAGTAGCTTGCTTGTTTTTGCCTAGAATAGCAGTTCCTTTAATTTGTGCAATTTTTCTCATAATTAAGAGGTTTTAAGATTAATAATTAAAAAGGTTACTATCAAAATACATGGTACACACAGCAATAGTGGTGATTAATATTTTGATGCGGTTTGTGAAAAATAAATATGCTTAGCACCTATTTTTATAGGTTTTTTTAGACAGAAATTTAGTCAATAAAGCAAATTCCCGAGGGGCGACAATATGATAAATAGTCGGTACATGAGTATAGCTGTGTACCAGGTACCAGGACACAGCAACGATCGCCGAACTGCTTGCATTCCCCGCCTTTGATAGTAGATTGTTCATTTTTACTCAAAATATGAGCATCTGTGATACTTTCGATTTTTTTCATGGGTTGATGGTTTTAAGAATTCAGTTAACGAAGTTAATGATTTAAGAGGAGATAAAACCTTAATGAAATCATTATAGAATGCTAATTTTTTTCTTTTTTTTAATATCCCATGACCATATCCATGAATACATGTTATATGGATAGTTACCTCAGAAATACTACCAGACTCTTATTCCTGCAAAACTTATATGGCGGTAAAACATTACCTTTATTTTTTAACTTTTTTCTTTGCTGTTTTGGGATTTGTTGGTAATACTTCTTCCGGAAAAGGAAAGAGGATGGTCGAGTTCTTCTCTGCGGCAATATTTGATAATGTTTGGTATAATCTTAATTTTATTGCCGAAGGCGATTGGTCTATAAGTTTACCTGCTTCCAATAGTTTACCTGCAGCCTGCTCTTCGGCCAGGGCCAGAATAATCCGTGCTCTACGAGAACGCTCTGCTTCGGCCTGATTGGCCATCATTCTTTTCATGTTTTCTGGTAATTGGATGTCTTTAATTTTCACATCAATAATTTCTATTCCCCATTCTTTGGTTTCCTGTTCTACAATTGCCTTTATATTTTTACCCATTTCTTCGCGTTTAGATAAAATAATATCTAGTTCTACTTTACCGCAGACATCCCGTAAGGCAGCCTGGGATAACTGCGAAATGGCAAATCTATATTCCTCGACCTCGAGGACGGCTTTTTCGGGGTTGTCGATCCTAAAAAACACCACACCATCGATGCTACAAGGTACATTATCTTCGGTCATTACCTCTTGTGATAAGATATTTATAGTGATCACTCGAATATCTACTACTTGAATGGTTTCAACAAAGGGGATAATCCACCTAAATCCAGGTTTTAATATCTTAATATATTTTCCAAATCTGAATTTTACTGCTCTTTTATATTCAAAAATAATCCGAATTCCGGCAAGCAGGAACAATCCAAATAAAACACTAAAAACTACTATTGGGTTCATAATTTCTGTATTGCGTATTCCGTTTACAAAGTATTTTATAGAAAAACATCTAAAAGAGAGCGTTTCCGGGGCAGCTCGATATAGAGTTTTAAAAAGATAGTAACACAAAAAGGGAGGAAGGGGAGGCCTCCTGTTTTGTTATTGAAGTTCTTACTAAAGTTACAAAAATTAAGAAGGATGGCAAAATGCGTTTTTGCAGCCCAGAATAAAAACTTCAAATAAGTTCTTTCTAAAAAATGTCCAGATTCTTTGAATTTCAATCTTTTTGGACATTCAAATTGTAGAGGTGCCGTATTATTGTCATCCAAATGAAGTAACTAATACCAACACTAATGAAAAAGCAATTTAAAATATTTTGTATTATACTATGTGGTACATTCATAGTATCCTGTACTGATGATGATGAACTGATAGGAGATACAGATCAAAAAACGAACGTAGATCAAAAATCACTGGCAAGTGATCGGGATGCATTGATTGATATTTATGAAGCTAATCCTGGGAACACCCTGAATTGGGGTTTCTCCTTGGAAATAAATTTCTGGGAAGGCGTAACAGTTGAAAATGGAAGGGTAACTAGGTTATATTTATTTGGAAAAGGATTATCAGTAATTCCTGATACTATATATAAGTTAAATCAACTTCGTTACCTTAATTTATCAAACAACATGATAACTGAACTAACGATTTACATAGGAAAACTTCAGAAGCTCGAGAATTTTATCATGCAGAATAATCCAATAGAAAGTCTACCCAATACCCTTTGTATACTCAAATCTCTTTATTGGCTTGATTTTAATTACAGTTTTTTAGAAACTTTACCAGAGTGTTTAGGTAATCTTGAAAGTCTTAATTTGCTGTATTTGAACAATAATTCGATAACTACGATACCAGAATCTGTAGGTAACCTTGAAAATCTTACGACTCTTTTATTGAACAATAACTCGATAACAACAATACCGCAGTCGGTAGGTAAACTTGGAAACCTTAGGGTTCTTCATTTGAGTCATAATTCAATAACATCTATACCAGAGTCCTTAGGTTATCTTAAATCTCTTGAATGGTTGAATTTAGTATATAATTCAATTACAACCTTACCAAAGTCTATAGGTAATCTTTCAAGTCTTAATTGGCTTGATTTGAGAAGTAATCCAATAATGGCCTTACCAGAGTCATTGGGTAACCTCAAAGATCTTGATGGGTTGTATTTAACAAATAGTTTATTGGCATCGTTACCAGAGTCTATAGGCGATCTTGATAACCTCCAAGATCTTTATTTGTCAAATAATCTATTGTCGATTTTACCAGAGTCATTGGGTGATCTTGATAGCCTCATATCTCTTCATTTGGATAATAATTCGATAGCAGCGTTACCAGTATCATTAAGTAATCTTTCAAATCTTAGTATACTTAATGTGCAAAACAATAATTTAATAGCTATCCCACAAGAGGTATGTGACTTAGAAACAACTCAGGGAACAACTATATATACAGATCCCGAGGTGGTATGTAACTAGTTTCAGATAATCGATGCAGGTGTTTTTGGGTAAATAATTTCTTATTGGTCTCAAAAAATAGTTAAACTCTGCTTGCAGCAGCAGGCAGGGTATATATGCTCTCGATCCCTATAGCTATCGGGTCCAGGCAGGTTCTGCCTTGGGGTTCCTGTTTACCTCTCCTTGGGAGAGGTCGGATTACATTATTTTTAATTTGCCTTCTTTCGTTCCACCCGCACCCAATCTACATACATATAAGTATTACCGTTGGGTCCTCTTGTTCCCGAGGCACCTTCCATCTGCAAATTAAGGATGATTTCGAGATCTTTATAGGTGAAATAATTGCCTCGATGTTGGGCTTTCCAAACACCATCGATGTAGTAATGCAGGTCTACATGATTGCCTTCTTTGGTAATCCATACTTTATAAGTATGCCAGGCACCCGGATTGGAAACCGTGGTTAACTTCTCTTCCCAACCCAAATCCCAGGTATTTTGCCAGCAAGTTCTGGATCCTTTATATTCCATAATATCACTTTCGGCATCCCATGGATTGTGATTGGTGAACCAAAAGGCAGGCCAGGTACCTCTAGCAGAAGGAGCTGCAATTCGGGCTTCCAGAGACCATTCTGGATATTGGTTGCTAATATGTACTCTTTGTTTGGCATGTATTGCTCCAGAGTGGTACCGGATCGGTAACCATGGATCATGGCTGCTATTGCCTTCATTCCAGTTGATTCTGGAGGATTTAATGGTAAGATAACCGCGGCCATTTTTATAAATATGATTATGGTCTGATGGGCTTCCGTACATACGGGCAGAACCATTATGATCGCTACCCCAGGGGTAGAGATAGTTCCAGATATTTTCAAAATCAGAATAAGAAGTCCCGCTGAAGTTATCGGTAAACACATTTTGCCAGGTACCAGGGTGAACTGTGGATTTACCCAGAGGATCCGAATTGGATATATGTGATGATGTTATGTTTTCTTCTGAAGTATCCTGTGTTATAACAGGAGCCAATTCTTCCTGTTCACAAGAGATAAGAAATATTGCTGTTGCAAAAGGAAGGTATTTAGTGATTATTGTTTTCATTTTTTTAATTATATTTTTCTTTATACTATCAAAACAAGCGCCCAAAAAGTTAGATGGGGATCTTTTATTAGTTAGGTGATTTAAAAGATATTCGGGCGCCTAAAATGATAGTCTTTAAAAAAACAAGTGTTTGTTTATAGTTCTTTATTGCTTAATGATTCTTTTTTGAATACGCGTATTTTCGTTTTTGATAATTGCCAGGTATATTCCGGAAGGTAAGTTTGACATATCCAGAACACCTTGGTTTCCTTTTATAGCCCCTTTTTTAACCACAGTTCCAGATATATTGTGTAATTCTATAGTACTTGTTTTGTTATGTAGTTTACCTGTGATTGAAATATTCACTTGGGAAGAAATAGGATTTGGATACCAGTTAGACTGCAGCGTTTCATGATCTGATACAGGATCTTTGGTAACTTTCATATTGCAATCTAAATGTGCATCGTACTGACTTTCTTTTGCAAGAGCATCCCCCGATTTGGCCATTCTGTTTGGCAGGCTATTTTGGTATTGGTTCCAAAGGGATTGTACACTTTCTCCCAGTATATTTCTACAAGCGCTATCCCAGGACCAGGTACCATATGTTCTGGCTGTATGATTAAATTTTATAGCAAATTCGGGATCTTTGGTATCAACCATCCAATTGATAAAAAAACCGGAGGTGGTATACCCACTGGTCCAGCTACCTCCTCTTTGAGGTGAGCGCCCAGGATGCCTGCCTAAAGAAATTCTTACATAATCGGCCAATCCTTCAATAAAGCCATAGAATTCTGTTCCACCCTGATAAGGTCCTGCATTCTTAGGTGACCACTGATAAGCATGCGTACACTCGTGAGATAAAATCCCTTCTATTTCTTCTTTTACCGCCTGCAGGTTACCACCTTCATTATTATATACATTTTGAATATGGCGCACACTAATTTTAATACTAATCTCAGGAGGGCTTCCCCATTTGGCAGCAACGCCACCTTCATCACGCAAATACAGGTTCAATTTATTAAAAGTTAACAAATTGTCACTGTCATTGTAGTATATCTTTTTGCAAACTTCCAGAATAAGTTGTTTTATAATTTGTTCTGCATTGGGAAGTGCATCCCAGAATATTCGAGAACCATTGTGATATGAGGCTTCATCCACAATATTTACTATAGGATATGGAAAATTATCCCAATCACCATTGGTATTTTGTCTTTCAACTTTTAGTGAAGATACCACATCATTAAATCCTTCATTCCAGATACAATCATCGGCATTTGTGTATAGTATAGAATTACCCGTGAAGTTATCTCCGGTATATAATGTCATCTGGTATCCCGGGGTAATTTCCAGAGAAGATGCATCATCAGGCAATCCACCTGCTGCTCTTATAGCATTACTATTAAAATTACCGACACCAAATTTCGCTTCCCATCCCCTGTATCCACAATGCTGATATAGCGTTGCAGCATCTTGAGTTTCTACTTTTATAGAAGATATTACATCATTAAAACCTTCATTCACAAAACAAGTATCATCTGCGGTATAGATTACAGAATTTCCTGTGAAATTATCTCCGCTGAATACGGTAACGGTATATCCAAAAGGCACTTTTATAGAAGATGCATCATCAGGGAGTCCACCAGCTTCCCTGATAGCGGTGCTATTGAAGGTTCCTGTATCTAACTGTATAGACCACCCGCCATAGTTACAATGTTGATAAATAGTAACTTGTGCTAGTAAGGGAGAGAAACAAAAGAATAAGAATACGGTAGAAAGGAGAATGCTATTATGTTGGTTAGTTTTCATAGGGTTGAGTTTGATTTGTGTTTTACGTTATTCTAAATGTATGTAGATCAGTCTGCTTATAAAAAGAAATTAGCTATTTGGAGTAGAATTGTAGCTTAATGACATTAAATACACTATGATTGTGGTAAATTAGGAAAGAAATACTAAGAGAAACTAAATTTTTCGGGATTTTGATGCCACCTGAAAGCACATAAAAACGAAGTATACAACTTTTGACCTAAGAGATGAGTTCTAACTTAAACTATAATAATTGCTTAAAATTGAGGACAGTAAGCTCTAGTGTTACAGTCAAAGCTGAAATGCCGCAAAAGATGCATTGGATTATGCGTAGGTTTAGGCATGACGTAACACTAGTTGTCTTTTTGATGAAAATTGATATTCAAAAAGACCTGAAAAAACCGTCGATACCATGTGTCTAGCATACTTCCACTGTTGCCAGATTGCGAACCAATTACATTTTTCACAATTTATATTTTTTTAGACTCTCTTTTCTGGCTGGCCCATATGCTATTTGAGAGTAATGGTACAACATATTTTTTCAGGTCTTTTGTATTATTATGCAGCAAGTTCCCCTTTTCCTACTGCTTCTTTGCCTGTTTCAATGGATCCCCATCTTGAATTTGTATTAAACTTAATGAATACAGGGCTTTTGGTTCTAAGGGTATCCAGGATCGATTGCAATTCGGTTTCGTGAAAATACATGTTCAGCGTTTGGTTATAACGTTGTATGTTTTGTGGTAATGGTTTATCATCCCTAACAATCCCTAAGTACCCAAGATAATTTTGGTTTTCTCCGTAGAGATACACAAACCCCATTTGATACCCTCCTCCACCAGCATAGTTACTAACGATTTGTAGACTAAAGCTTTCTATTTTGTGTGAAACAATCATAGTATTACTATTTTTAAAGTGTGAGCTTGATTTGTTTAATTTTGTTTCTTCAAAAGTAGGGTACATTATAATACTATAAAAGAGGGAAAACACGCAATTTTGTCTGGGGGTATTTCCCCTCTGGGGAAATAATTTGTAATTTTAAGATGCTGCAAAATGGATTTAATATATACCAATGAACGATGCACTTTTATACAGGATTAAAAATCAATACAATCAGGTTGATGAGTTATTAAGAGGATTGTCAGAAGAACTTATACACCAAAGGCATAACCCAGAAAAATGGTCGATAAAAGAAAATTTGGCCCATTTGGGAAGGTATCAGGAAATATACAATAAAAGAATAAATACCATACTTAAAGAGGAAATACCGGTTTTTGATAGATATAAAGCCGAAAGTGATGTTTTGTTCGAATCATGGATCGCATTAACTATGGAAGAAATCGTGAGTCAGACTAAAAAAGAACGGAAATTAATATTCGAAAGATTATCTCACACCAATCAAACAGAGAAACATAAATCAGGAATACATCCCAGACTTGGGAATATGAATATTAGTGAATGGACTGAATTCTTCCTCTTGCACGAGGCGCATCATTTTTATACCATATTTTGGCTTGTCAAAGAATATAGTGGTCGATAGCTTTCTATATAGGCTACAATTCATCTCAAGGATATAACAGTTCGGCTACCTAAAACTAAATAAGATTATGAAACCAATAGGAAAACTATTTATGAAACTGCTAATTATAGGAGGAACTGGTGGTACAGGAAAAGAACTGATCAAACAAGCTTTGGAGGGAGATCATAGAGTTACAGCCTTGGTACGTGATCCTAATAAAATAAAAATAAAACATTCTAATCTTATTGTTTTAAAGGGTAATGTCCTGGATATTGAGAGTTTGGAAAAAGCTGCTGTAGGTCAAGAAGCTGTGTTGTCTGCTCTTGGACATAAACGTTTTTTTATCAAAACCACTATCCTTTCTGAAGGCACCAAGAATATTATAAGCACCATGAAAAAATACGATGTTAAACGATTTATATGCATTACATCTCTTGGTATTAATGATAGTAGGTTCAAGCTTGGGCTGTACTACACATTGTTTGTTATTCCTGTGATTTTATTCTTCTATTTTTTGGATAAATCTAAACAAGAAAAACTAATTATAGAAAGTGGATTGGATTGGACTATTGTAAGGCCGGGACAGCTTTTTAATGGTAAAAAACGAGCAAAATATAAACATGGTCCTGCGGTTGGAAATTATGTTTTAACAAAAACGATTTCCAGAGCTGATGTTGCACATTTTATGTTGAATCAATTAACCGATAAAGGATATTTATACAAAACACCTGGCATTGCATATTAAAACTAAAGGAATCTCATCAAAAAGTTTTAGAAAAATAAAATCCTAATCCGTTATCATTATATTGAGGTGCAAATGCTATTCCGTCTAATTTTTTAAAAGGATTCCACTGTATTAAATGCTCAAAATGATATACAAGCCTAACTGATAATATACCAATGCCTGCTCCGACCAAAACATCAGAAAGATAATGTGCATTATTTATCATTCTCAGACCTCCGGTAGCAATTGCAAAAACATACCCGCTATACGCCAGCATAGGATGTGTGTTTTTGAATTCTTCATATAATACAGTAGCGGTAGTAAAGGCGGTAGTAGTATGACCAGACGGAAATGAATTTGCATGGGTAGAATTGCCAGGTCTGTATTTATGCACTTCTTTTTTTAATAAGGCCGTCGCCCCATTGCTTATGATAGAGGAGATGATTAGATTTTTGGTTTGATCAAACCAATGATTTTTTGATTCAGCTCCAAGAATATCTGCAGCATACAATTCTACTACAGGGGCATACCGCGTATAATCGTCTAAATTGAGGTAAAAATCATCACCCACAGCATTTCTTATATCTTTTTGAAGCGATTTTTCAAAAACACTGGTGGATAATAGAAACCCTGAAGTGATTAATGCAACTGGTACAATCCTCTTGGTAAATAAACTTTTTTTGGATTTAAATTCGGTTCTCTTGGATTTGGTAAACTGTATATCTGTAGTTGGGTTTTCTGTAAATTGAGCATTTACAGCATTGATACAACATATCAATGCCAGGCATAGCATAGTTCTCATAGCAATTATTTTGGGGTTACTCAGTAGTTTTGGGGCTACTTTTTACGAAATATAAAATAATAATATTAAAATAATGTTAAAACACAAAAGAATTTTAACTAATTGTCAATAAATATTGCTAAAAAAAGAATTTTACAAGTGATAAAATGCGAAATCTATAGTTTTTTGCCTGGGTACGCTTTTGGATTTTTAAAATATTAGTAAATACGCTCAGCTTGTTTTTAGGTATGGTCTGGAAACGGGTTTCTCTGGATATTCTTGTTGCAAAATAAAGTAGTATATCGCAGGTATTGCTTAAAAAAAGACGTACATTTGCACGCAATTAAATTTTAATTGCGATGACAGCACACGAATCCAAAATCGTTGGAGAAGGTCTAACCTATGACGATGTTCTTTTAGTCCCTGCATTTTCTGAAGTGCTACCCCGAGAGGTGAGTATCAGGACTAAGTTTACAAAAAATATTATTCTTAATGTCCCTATTGTTTCTGCTGCGATGGATACCGTTACCGAAAGTCGTATGGCTATTGCAATGGCACAAGAGGGAGGTATAGGTGTATTGCATAAAAACATGACGATCGAAGAGCAAGCCATTAAAGTGCGCAAAGTAAAACGTGCAGAAAGTGGCATGATCATAGACCCGGTAACACTACCTATAGATGCCAAAGTAATCGATGCCAAAAATAACATGCGCGAGCATAGCATTGGTGGGATCCCTATTGTGGATGATGAGTATAAATTGATCGGCATAGTCACCAACCGGGATCTTCGCTTTGAGAAGAATGATCAAAGGCCTATATCTGAAGTAATGACCAGCGAAAACCTGGTAACGGTAGGAGAAGGTACATCGTTACAGCAAGCAGAAGTAATTTTACAGGATAATAAGATCGAAAAATTGCCTGTGGTCGATAAAGAGAACACGTTGGTAGGGTTAATTACTTTTAGAGATATCACCAAGCTTACCTTAAAGCCGATGGCAAATAAAGACAAGTTAGGACGCCTGCGCGTAGCAGCAGCTATTGGAGTCACGGGAGATGCCGTAGACCGAGCCGAAGCTCTCGTTAATGCCGGTGTAGATGCTATAGTTATTGATACTGCTCATGGGCATACCAAAGGAGTGGTCACCGTGTTAAAAGAGGTGAAAGCAAAATTTCCCCGATTGGAAGTAGTGGTAGGCAATATCGCAACAGGCGAAGCTGCAAAATATTTGGTCGAAGCAGGAGCTGATGCTGTAAAAGTAGGAATCGGTCCCGGGTCTATCTGTACAACTCGAGTGGTGGCAGGTGTAGGATTTCCTCAGTTTTCTGCAGTATTAGAAGTTGCTAACGCAATTAAAGGATCGGGAGTACCTGTAATTGCCGATGGTGGAATTCGATATACCGGAGATATCCCCAAAGCCATTGCTGCTGGTGCAGATTGCGTGATGTTGGGCTCACTTTTGGCAGGTACCAAAGAATCTCCCGGCGAAACTGTGATATACGAAGGAAGAAAGTATAAAACCTATCGAGGTATGGGGTCTGTAGAGGCAATGAAAAAAGGTTCTAAAGATCGCTATTTTCAGGATGTCGAAGATGATATCAAAAAATTAGTGCCAGAAGGGATTGTAGGCCGGGTAGCCTATAAAGGAGATCTGTTAGAAAGCATACACCAGTTTATTGGAGGATTACGGGCAGGTATGGGATATTGTGGAGCAAAAGATATTGAAACATTACAGGATAATGGTCGTTTTGTAAGACTTACAGCTAGTGGAATTCATGAGAGCCACCCGCATAATGTGACCATTACCAAAGAAGCTCCTAATTATAGTAGACGATAAATAAAAAAGGCAAATAAAAAACCGCATCGATCGATGCGGTTTTTTATTTGTACAGTGTACACTTTTACTTTTTGGTTTCTTCTACCTTAATGCCTAGCTTATCTAAAACAGCTTTGGTAACATCATAGTTTGGATCAATGAAAGCCAAACCGCTAGAGGTGATAGTGAATACTTGCGTATATTTTTCAGCTTTGGCAACTTCTTCCAGTGCTGTACCAATTTTTTGATATAACGGTTGTAATAACCTATTTTGCTCTATTTGTACCAATTGAGTACCATTTTGGCGAAATTTTGCTATATCATTTTCTAACGCAATGATTTCTTCTTGTTTTGTCTTTTTCATAGGTTCTGTAAATGTAGCGACCTGTTCCTGGTAGGCTTTTACCTTGGCTTGATAGTCATCTACTTTTACCTTTAATTCTGCTTCAAGTTTGGTGTTGTATGCTTTTAGATCTTCTTCAACCTTAACAAGTTCTGGCATTTTAGAAAGAATAAACTCTGTGTCAATCGTTCCCGTTTTGGTTTGAGCACTTACATGAAAACTTGTAATCAAAACTAAAACTAATACTATTATTTTTTTCATCTGTATTTTTTGTTAACTGTTTTTTAAATTTTTGCAAATATATTAAGGTCATAAACAATATCAGTGCCAATATTTATCTTTTTAAAAAATTTATTCTTCATAAAGTTGACCACGATGCGGTTTTAGAGCATCACGTACAGGTTTCATTTCTGAGTTGGCAACGACCATGTATGCTATACTATGCATATTGTTTATGTCCAGATGACCGGTAATATTGAATGCTAATTTTTCTGAAATGATATATTCTTTGAGATGAATTTCATGGTGCCGTGCAGTATTACTGGCATTGGGACCTCTAAAATCCCAAATCAATTTAAGCTTTTTTTTCATTCACTTTCAGGTTGTATAGTATGCTGTTTTTTTGCTTAAATCCTAGTTTTGTATATAAACCAATGGCGGCTTGTTTTTCATCTTCTGTAAATAGATAGACCTCGTCAAGTTCTTTTTCTTTTGCCTGGTCAATAAGTTTTGCAATCAATTTTTTCCCTATTCCTAGACCCCTATGATTTGCATCTACCACAACATCCTCTATCCAGCCTTTATGGCCTGAAATAACTTTATAAATGCACATTGAGGCAATACCTATCACTTTTTCTTTTGATATAAAACAAGCAAAAATAATTGGATTGGCGGGATCAGATAGTAAATCTTTAATAGAGATCTGTGTTTTATTAGGACTTAGTTGCCCAAATAAGGCCTGGATCTCTGAAGTTTTTACTAAATCCGGAGATCTATCGTTCAAAATTTTAATCATCAAGCACACTTTTTCCTTTTTCGGCAAAGGCTTTAAAATCCTCCATATAGTTACAAGATTGTTTCTTGAAAGCTCCCGGCATCAAAAAACCCATAAATTTCATAAAACCGCTAAACCTAAATTCGTTTTTAGAGATCCATTTTGTATTTCCATTCGGAAGTTCTTCAAAATAATTTTCCTGAATATTGTATACGTTTCTGGCATCAAAAGTAAGGTGAAAAGCTTCAGGAGGATCCAGAAAAGTTATAGTTTCAATCATTTCAATTTCACGCTTTCCCATTTTATAGGTAAGCTTAGAAGTAGCACCGGTTTTTCCTTTTTCCCCACTTAGGTGTTCCATACTCACAAAACCTTTTTGCCAGTGTTTTATATTATCTTCATTATCAAACTTTTCGATTACCAGGTTTCTGGGTAATGCTATTTCAATATTTACTGTATATTTCATTGCTATATTTTTTAATTTGTTTTTGGTTATAAAGTGGGCAACAATATACGCAGATCATAAAAATTTTAAAAGTAAATACTATATGATACATTCGGTTCGTTACAAAAGGAGCTTGTAAAACATCTTAATATTACTATTTTTGTCCGATTTACGGATTTATCATAAAAGAACTATGCGCAAAAAGTCATTGATATTTTTTTTAGGGGTTATTTTCTATACGCTGGCAAGTGCTCAGCAGCAAGAGGAAGTATTACTTACTATTGATCAATCTTCTGTATATATTTCAGAATTTAAGAAAGTGTATCTTAAGAATATTGATTTGGTGAAAGATGATACTCAGAAGAATATTGATGAATATCTTGATTTATTCATTAATTATAAATTAAAACTGAAAGAAGCAAAATCCCTGGGATTAGATAAAAAGGGCACATATCTGAAAGAATTAGAAGGATACAAAAAACAATTGGCCAAGGGATATCTTACCGATACAAAAACTTCTGAAGCTTTGATAAGAGAAGCTTATGAACGCTCTTTGGAGAGGATACATGCCAGTCATATTCTAATTGCTGTACAACCCAATTCATCTGCACAAGATACTGTTGTAGCGTATCAAAAAATTCTTGAAGCAAGAAATAAAATCCTTGGCGGAACGCCTTTTGAAACCGTAGCCAAGGCATATAGTCAGGATCCTTCTGTAGTAAAAAATAACGGTGATCTGGGTTGGTTTTCTGTATTTAGGATGGTATATCCTTTTGAAGATGCAGCATACAAAACTAACATTGGGGAGGTGTCAAAACCTTTCAGAACTCAGTTTGGGTATCACATTGTGAAAGTTAACAATAGAGAAAAAAAACTAGGAGAAGTCACTGTAGCACATATTATGATCGCTATCAATACTAGCCGAACTGCCGAAAAGGCTGAAGAAAGAATAAAAGAGATCGAGCAACAACTTAAACAAGGAGTTTCTTTTGCTTCATTGGCAAAACAATATAGTGAAGACCCGAGTACAGCGGTAGATGGAGGGAAGATCAGAAGATTTGGTCAGGGAGCACTGAATTCTGAAAAGTTTGAAAAAACTGCTTTTAGTCTTCAGGAAAAGGGAGAAGTCTCATCACCTATTCAGACAAAATATGGTTGGCATATTATTAAATTGATAGATAAACATCCACTGTTAACTTTTGAAGAGCAAAAAAATAAATTAACAAACCGAGTAGAGAAGGACAGTAGGTCAAAGCTGGTGACTACATCATTCATAAACTCATTAAAGGAGAAATATGCGGTTACCAAAAATGAGAAGGCTATAGCATATTTTACAAAAACAATTCCGGATTCGATTTTTAATAAAGGTTGGGATTTTTCTAAAGAAAAGGAGTTGGAGAAAGAATTATTTAGTATTAAAAAAGAGACATATACCTATAAACACTTTGCAGCATTTTTAAACGATAAGATTTTAAGAGGACAAAACCATACTGATATTGCAACATTGGTTGAAGGTATGTACAGCCAGTTTGAATCGGCTACTTTACTTCAATATTATGAGAAACACCTTGAAGAAGACAATGCTGATTTTGCCGATGTAGTGAGAGAGTATCGCGACGGACTTTTACTTTTTGATCTCATGGAGTCTAAAATATGGAATGCATCTAAGACCGATTCTATAGGGCTTCAGCAGTTTTATGAGGTGCGAAAAGCCAGGTATGCCCAAAATGAAAGTTATCGCGTTATCAAAGTTTCATCTGCAAAGCGAGATGCAATTGATAAGGTTAAAGAGTTGCTTAAAAGCCAAATACCTATTGAAGAGATAAAAAAAGAAGTGAATGGCAACAATAGTGCTTCAGTGATTTTTTCTGAAGAGGAATTGATAAAAGGAGAAGATAAACTACCAAAAGGTTTTTCTGCTGAAATAGGTAAAACTATCATTGTTGAAGAAGAAAATTTTATCACTTTGATTATGATTAAAGAAATCTTACCTTCCAGAATCAAAAAATTTGAAGAAACCAAAGGAGAAGTTATTAATGATTTTCAGGAAAGTATAGAAAGCAAGTGGCTTGATGAGCTAAGAGCAAAGTATACGGTAAAGGTGAACAAAAAGGCTTTAAAAAAGATTAAGAAGGAATTATCTATATAAATGAAATATTATAAATTAATACTAGTATTGCCGTTCATTATTTCTTGTCAAAATTTCAAAAATCAAAGGAAGAAAGAACCCGTTGCCAGGGTTAATGATACCTATTTGTATAAAGATGATATTAAAGAGTTAGTGTCCGATCATACTTCTAAGGAAGATAGTGTTCATATTATAAAAAATTATATTAACAACTGGGCAACTCGACAATTATTTATCGACCAGGCCAAACTCAATCTTACCGAAGAAGAACTGGGAGAATTTGATGACCTTGTAGAAAACTATCGGAGTACCTTATTTATTAATGCATACAAGAACGCTGTTATCAACAAAGCCATCAATATGGAGATTACAGAAGAAGATGTTAAGACCTATTATGATCAAAATTTAGAAAATTTTATCCTCAATGAGGAGCTGGTAAAATTACGTTACTTACATTTGCCACCTGATTATGGAGATATTGTTGCAACACAGCAACAACTAAATCGTTTTAATGAAGAGGATATAGATGAGTTAAATGGAAAGAAAGCAGAATATCTGGAGTATTCTCTAAATGATTCTACCTGGGTAGAATTTGATCAGGTATTGAATAAGATTCCAATTCTTAGAAAACAAGGGAGAGTAAAACTCTTAAAAAGTGGAAAATATACTCAGCTCAGAGATTCCACCGGAGTATTTATGGTAAAGATAAAAGATGTTTTGTGGCGCAATCAAAAAGCACCATTGGCATATATAAAACCAACCATAAGACAAATTATATTAAATAAAAGAAAATTAGAGCTGGTAAAAAAAATAGAAAAAGACATTACAAGAGATGCAGTCGAGAATAAACAATTTGAAGTCTACAATTAAAATAACCGTATTTGGTATCCTGTTTGCAACTAGTTGGGGGATACAAGTTCATGCCCAGGAAATTATTGGTGAGGTCGCAAAAGATACCGTAGTTACAAAAGACACATTAAGTGTAGAGATGGATTCAATACAATTGAAAGCAGACACTATGGAAGTGAAAGTAGATTCTGTGAAACCGTTTCAAAGGATAAAAATTGATGGTGTGGCAGCAGTAATAGGAGAGAATGTGATTTTGGACAGTGATATAGATATAGCTTACCAGCAATTGATTAGTGAAGGTGTCTCTGCTGCAGATGTAAGTCGTTGTGAACTTGCAGGCAGTTTGTTTGAAAATAAACTATATGCACATCACGCAGTTCAGGACAGTATTGAAGTGAGAGATGCCGAAGTGAATTCTATGGTCGATCAGCAATTGAACTATATGATCAATGAATTGGGAACTATAGAAAAAGTATTAAGACTTTATAAAAAAGATAATCTCGAAGATTTTAAGAAAGAACTTTTCGATATTAATAAGTCCAATAGATTGTCTGAGCAAATGCGAACCAAAATTATTGAAGATATCGAAGTTACTCCAGAAGAGGTGAGAGAATTTTATGATGAGATTCCTGAAGCAGAGAGACCACTTTTTGGTACCGAGATAGAGTTGGCACAGATTGTAATAGAACCCGAAATACCAGACGAAGAAGAGCAAAAAGTAGTAGATCGCCTACATCAGTTTAGAGAAGATATTGTAGAAAAAGGAAGTAGTTTTGCTACTAAAGCAGTATTGTACTCTCAGGATCCCGGATCTAAACCTACCGGAGGGAAGTATACACTGGATCGCCAGACAAATTTTGCAAAAGAATTCAAAGATGTAGCCTTCAGTCTTCAGGAAGGTGAGGTAAGCGAACCTTTTAAAACCGATTTTGGATGGCATATTGTAAAAGTAGATAAAATACGAGGTGAGGAGATCGATGTAAGACACATCCTTTTGGTTCCCGAAGTAACCCGGAAAAGTGTAGAAGAAGCCAAAAGATTAATAGACTCTGTACGTACAAGTATTGTTTCAGGTTCGATAAAATTTAAAGAAGCTGCAAGAAAATTTAGTGATGAAAAAGAAACCCGGGAAGATGGCGGACAATTAATTAATCCAACTACAGGAGATACTCATTTTGAACTCACCAAAATTGATCCTATATTGTACGATCAAGTGTCTAAGTTAAAAACCAATGAAGTTTCACTAATTATTCCAGATCAGGATCGTCAGGGTCGAAAAAAGTTTAAATTGATAACAGTATTGAAACGTTATGACGAGCATATTGCTGATTATTCAAAGGATTATCTCAAAATTCAGGAATTGGCACTTCGGAAAAAACAGATAAATGCTATCCGAAAATGGCAGAATGAAAAAATAATGGATACCTATATAAAAATAAATGGTGAGTACAGAGACTGTGAGTATAGTGGTAACTGGTTAAAAAAAGAAAAATAATATGTCAGACGACGTAGCAGCCGTAGAAAAACTGGTAAAAAAACATGCTGAACTCAAAAAAGAAATTGCCAAAATAATTATTGGACAGGAAGAGGTGATCAATCAGATCCTTATTTCTGTTTTTTCTGGCGGACATGCGTTGTTAATAGGGGTGCCCGGATTGGCCAAAACGCTTATGGTGAATACTATTTCGCAGGCGTTAGGATTGGATTTTAAACGAATTCAGTTTACTCCCGATCTGATGCCTAGTGATATTTTAGGCAGTGAAATCCTTGATGAGAGCCGTCATTTTAAGTTTATTAAAGGACCGGTATTTTCTAATATTATCCTTGCAGATGAGATCAATCGTACACCGCCCAAAACTCAAGCTGCTTTGCTGGAAGCTATGCAGGAGAGAGCAGTAACTGTTGCAGGGCACCATTACAAACTTGATTTACCTTATTTTGTTCTCGCTACTCAAAACCCGATTGAGCAGGAAGGAACCTATCCATTACCCGAAGCGCAGTTGGATAGATTTATGTTTGCTATAGAGTTAAAGTACCCTAGCTTTCAGGAAGAAGTAGAGGTGGTTAAGAGTACAACAGGAGATACTACAGCAACAATAAATCCATTATTTACGGCACAGGAGATTATAGATTTTCAACATTTGATCCGTCGAATTCCTGTGGCCGATAATGTAGTAGAATATGCAGTAGGAATGGTTGCAAAGACAAGACCTGATAGTGAGAATGCTACAGATTTGGTGAGAAATTACATAGATTGGGGAGCAGGCCCAAGAGCTTCTCAAAACCTGATTCTTGCTGCCAAAGCAAATGCAGCTATCAAAGGAAAATTTTCTCCAGACATCGAAGATGTACAAACCATATCAATGGGGATTTTGCGTCATCGTATTATCAAAAACTACAAAGCCGAAGCAGAAGGAGTAAGTGTAGAAGATGTTGTAAAGAGTTTGTTTTAATACTGATTTAAATGACCGTTAGGCCCTCAGACAAATGTAATTTCTCACAATTAAACCTTTCCGGATTTTCATAGTCTTATTTTCGAACATTAAAAACATAGAAAATGATGATTAAAAAGATATTTGTAATCTTGTATTTGGTGAGTGTTGGAATCATGTCGATATCTGCACAATCTAACGAAGTGAGAAAGGTGAAAAAAGAATTTTTTAATAGCCTTTCTGAAGTACAAAAAGAACAGATGAAACAGCAGAAAGAACTGCACAAACAACAAAGAGAAGCTTTTAAAGCTACTTTTAGCGAAGAGCAATTGGCAATTGTAAATAATGAAGATCTTTCTAAAAAGGCAAAGAAAAAGGCTTTAAAGGGTACATTATCCCAGGAACAAAATGAATTACGGGAAACTCATAAAGAAACTTTGAAGGCAGAAAAAGAAAAATTCATGGTATCCTTATCACCAGAACAATTAGAAAAATATAATCTGCTAAAAGAACATAAAAGAGGTAGAAAAAAGAAGCATACGCCTGATTAATTTTTTAAATCACTTTATCAAAAAGATGAAGCTAAACGGCTTCATTTTTTTTGATGATAAAGATATCTGATCGCGATATAACAAAAATCACTACAACGTTTTCGTTAAATTATGAAATCGGCGACTATCAAATTCTTGGTTTTTTTAAAGAATTAGCAATAATACCCCTTAGAAGTTATAGAATATTGTATATGAATCCCTTAAATTTTTCAATACTATAAAAAAATAGAGGAGCAGGGTTTCATTTAGTAAAGTGTTGTAAAATTCGTATTTTCGCAGGACTTTTCAAACATAAAATATACAGTACTATGGCATTTGATATTGACATGATAAAAAAAGTGTATGATCAGGTTGCAGAACGTGTGAATACTGCCCGCGAAGTAACGGGGAAACCTCTAACACTAGCAGAGAAGATTTTGTATTCACATCTTTGGGACGGAAAAGCAAAAACAGTTTTTACCCGAGGTAAGGACTATGTAGATTTTGCACCAGATCGTGTCGCCTGTCAGGATGCAACAGCACAGATGGCTTTACTTCAGTTTATGCATGCAGGAAAACCTAAGGTTGCTGTACCAACAACGGTACATTGTGATCACTTGATTCAAGCCAAAGTAGGTGCCAAGGCAGATTTGAAAAGAGCAAATGAGACCAGTAATGAAGTGTTTGATTTTTTAGAGTCTGTATCCAATAAATATGGTATTGGTTTTTGGAAACCGGGTGCAGGAATCATCCATCAGGTAGTATTAGAAAATTATGCTTTCCCTGGTGGGATGATGATAGGTACAGATTCACATACAGTAAATGCAGGTGGGTTAGGAATGGTAGCTATCGGAGTTGGAGGTGCCGATGCAGTAGATGTGATGGCAGGAATGGCCTGGGAATTAAAGTTCCCGAAATTAATTGGTGTGAAACTTACCGGTAAGTTATCAGGTTGGACTGCTCCAAAAGATGTAATACTTAAAGTAGCCGATATTCTTACCGTTAAAGGAGGTACCGGAGCAATCATAGAATACTTTGGAGAAGGAGCAATTTCTATGTCCTGTACCGGAAAAGGAACCATTTGTAACATGGGTGCAGAAGTAGGGGCTACGACTTCTACCTTTGGATATGATGAGTCTATGGATCGATATCTTAGGTCTACAGATAGAGCCGATGTTGCAGATGCCGCAAATGCAGTAAAAGAATACCTTACAGGTGATCCGGAAGTGTATGCAGATCCCGAACAATATTTTGATCAGGTGATTGAAATCAATTTATCTGAATTAGAACCACATCTTAATGGACCATTTACTCCGGATCTGGCAACGCCAATTTCAAAAATGAGTGAAGCAGCAAAAGCAAATGACTGGCCTCTTAATGTTGAGGTGGGATTAATAGGTTCTTGTACCAATTCTTCTTATGAGGATATTTCCAGAGCAGCATCTTTGGCAAAACAAGTATCTGATAAAAATTTGAAAACAAAGTCAAAATTTACGATCACGCCAGGCTCAGAACAAGTGAGATATACGATAGAGCGAGATGGTTTTATAGACACTTTTGATAAAATTGGTGCTACAGTATTTGCTAATGCATGTGGCCCGTGTATCGGTATGTGGGACCGTTATGGAGATAAAGCTGCAGATGGACCTCGCAATACTATTGTGCATTCATTTAATCGAAATTTTGCCAAACGTGCCGATGGTAACCCAAATACATTAGCATTTGTAGGTTCTCCCGAATTGGTAACTGCCATTGCCATTGCAGGTAAATTAGATTTTAATCCGATTACCGATACCTTAATCAATGAAGATGGAGAAGAAGTAACATTGGATGAGCCAAGAGGGTATGAGTTGCCACCAGAAGGTTTTGCAGTAGAAGATGCAGGATATGTAGAACCAGTGGCTGATGGTAGTGGAGTAGAGATAAAAGTAAGCCCGACTTCTGAAAGATTGCAGTTGCTGGAACCTTTTCAGCCATGGGATGGTAAAAATATCACTGGAGCCAAGTTATTGCTTAAAGCCTTTGGAAAGTGTACTACAGATCATATTTCTATGGCAGGTCCTTGGTTACGTTATCGAGGCCATTTAGACAATATTTCCAATAACTGTTTTATTGGAGCTGTAAATGCATACAATAAGCAAACAAATTTTGTAAAAAGCCAACTCAACGGTGAGTATGGTGGTGTGCCAGATACTCAAAGAACATACAAAGCAGAAGGAATTCCAACCATCGTTGTAGGGGATCATAACTATGGTGAAGGATCATCTCGGGAGCATGCTGCGATGGAACCACGCCACCTGGGTGTTCGTGCTGTAATTGTAAAATCATTTGCCCGTATCCATGAGACCAACCTGAAAAAACAAGGCATGCTTGGATTAACCTTTGCCAATGAAAGTGATTATGATTTAATACAGGAAGATGATACCTTCAATTTTATAGATTTAGATCAGTTTGCGCCGGGAAAACAATTAACCCTCGAAATTGTACATGCAAATGGATCTAAAGATACCATTAAACTAAACCATACTTATAACGATTCTCAAATAGAATGGTTTAAAGAAGGTTCTGCATTGAATTTGATTAAGAAGCAGAATGTATAAAGAATAAATTAAATTTTTTAGATTTAGATATAGACTCCCGGAGGTAAACTTCGGGAGTTTTTTATGATCATTTAAACCTATAGTCTGAAAACTATCGGGATTGGGATGGGCTTGCCTGTTCAATGAAGTGTCGATACGCCACCTGACCCCTCACTATCGTTCGGTACTGAGAAGAATAACAGTGTTACGGATACGAAAAAAAGTCAAAACCTGTCTACAGCCTGCCTACCTGCTGCTACGGTGTACCCACAAATATTAAAAGGTGTCAAAAACACCCCTGCCCTTCCTCCAGCTCGCCCACAACGATGTTGTGTCGTCCTCAAGGGGATAGTAATTCCCCCTTTGAAGGGGGTCAGGGGGATGTTTTGACCAAGTTTTCATCCATAATTTCTACATTCAAAAGATGTGGGTACACCGTAGCTACCTGCTGGCAGGGTAGATTAGGGTAACCCGCCTGCCGGATCTACCTTGCCGGTAGACAGGCAGGCAGTAAAACAAAATTTGCAGCAAAAAGTAAAAGTTCAAATGAGTTCAATGACTATAGTCTATCTTGCTTAAAAACAGGTTACTACAAACAAAAATTTTAAATTTATCTCTTTATCATGACCTCCCGATTTATCAGTACGAATCATGAAAAAACGCTTAGCTTCATTTTTATGTTATGTAGCTATAATTCTTTACCAAACTGCTTTTTTTATTTTTTCAAAAATTGATTTTTCATAATTTCATTATCAAATCCAATTTAAATATTTTATATATGAAAAATCTTTTAAAATTTAGTTTAATTTTTTGCTTTTTATTCTCTTGTACAGAGAATGAAACAGAAATTACAGAGAGCTTGCCTTCAGAGGAAGGGAAAGTTCAAAAACTGGCAGATCAATTATCTACTGACGAAAATTTCATTAATGGGCAAAGCTCTATGGTGGTTTTAAAATTTTTAGCTGAAGATGCAAAACAGAATTTGTCTGAGTCTGAAATTGATGAGTTTAATGATGTAATCAATGAACCTTATGACTTAGAAATTCTTTCCCAAAACCTGAATGTTTCACCTTCCAATTTAAATGAATTAATAGCGGGTATGAGTCATTCGATGGGCCAAATGGTAGATAAGTTTCCTGAACTACTTGACTTGTCAGACATGGAACGAAAAAATCTTGATGAGTTACTCTTATCAAATGCGCAAACTATGGAAAATGTTAACAATCAAGCTATGTCAAAACTTGCTTTATATAAGCCTATGCAAAAGTTTGGTTGGTGGTGTTTAGCTCGTTTTGTTGGGTGTATAGCATATGCAGGTGGAACAACTTTTGTAGCCTATACTGCATGCTTAGCTGTACCTCCGGTCTGGCAGGCTTATTGTTTTGCAGGTGCGGGAATTGCGGGGGCTGGTGCAGCAATTGTTTGTGCTGATGATTTTAGGAAGTGTAAAGATTAATTAAGTTAATTTAAATAATAATATTATGAATTTTAAAAACAAAAAATACTTTGCGCTTTTATTTTTGATTGGTTTTTTATTTTCTTGCGAAAATGATAACGATTCAAAACAAATAGATGAACAATTAGATATAGAATCTTTCGTAGCCGATATAGTACTTATTAAAGGCAAGAAATACTCAATGCCCGAAGTTATGCAAGATACAGAACTTGCTAATCTATATATGAACGCAATGGGGTCTCTTTCTGATATCGATGAGAATGGAGTTGTTACCTTAGAAATTTTCACAGATATAGAAAAATCTCTAAAATCACCTGAAGATTTTATAAAGAGATTTTTTACAGCTGATCAGAAAGATAGAGACGATAATCATTTAGTTGGAGGTATGCTATTTGAACATAACGATTATCATGGCAGATGGTGGGCTTTTCGAAAAGTACATCTAAATCAGCCTGATGGGACTCGGATAAATTATAGATTTAATCTTCCAGCTAGTATGAATGACAAAACCAGTTCAATGTTTGTTACAGCGATAAATCCAGACGGTCGAAATAGTAATTCAAATTTTGGGTTTTATCTAGATTCAAATCAGAGACGTTTAAATAGTGAGATCATGTTACGAGGTGATACATGGGGTTCACAAGTAAATTATTATGGTGGTGATGGTAATGATGCAGTGTCTTCAATTAATATTGGTGTAGAAAATGATTGGAATTAATTTTAAACCTATTTTATGTAATATTAATGAATAAAATTTTTTTATTCAAAATTAGCACAGGGAGGCCGTCTAAAAAGATTTAGGCGGTCTTTTTGTTTTGGGCTTAGTTTTTGTTTTTGCTCTTTATTAGTTGAAAAAGTTATTAGTTATTGGTTATTTGAAAAAAGGCAAAAGGTGGTACCTGGCTTTATACCCTTAAACTTACCTTCTTTAGGTTGTGTGCCATGGCAATAAGCCCAAATTCTGTTTTCACTTTTTCCATCCCTCTTAACATAAATCTTTTAAAGCCCATATTTTGTTTGATATTCCCAAAAATAGCCTCGATATCCCAACATCTTTGTTTTCTATGGGCTATTCCATCTTCGGATAGTAATTTTTCTTTGGCTTTTTGTTTTAGTCTAACAAGGTTATGGTTACGTTCTATAATCCTGTTGCCTTTAGCTTTATGACACGAGGATCGAATGGGACACCCCTTACAGTTTCGAGCCTGGTATTGATGTATGGTTTGTAAATATCCATTATCGGTTTTTCTCTGATAACTCCCTATGCAAGACATCGGCTGACCCATGGGACAGTAATAGGTATCGGTATCCTCATTATAATAGAGTTTATCAGCAGCAAAAGGTTTTTTAACCTTCCCTGATTTGGCTTCTTTCTGTTCTTTATGGAAGGAGTTGTATTTTACAAAAGCTTCAATCTGATGATCTTCCAGATACTGATAATTCTCTTCACTACCATAGCCTGCATCTGCCGTTAGTGTATCGGGGGTTTGCTCAAAACTGTTGGTGTGTTGTTTTAAGTGATCGATCAGTGTAGTGGTATCGGTAGTCTTTTGTTCCAGGGTATAGTTAACAATGAACTGGTTGTTGGAAGAGCCTTGAATATTGTAGGCTGCTTTGAGTTGACCATTCTTCATATAATCCTCTTTCATACGCATAAAGGTAGCATCAAAATCGGTCTTGCTATAACTGCCCCTGTCTTGTAAGATCGCTTCTTGCCTGTTGTACTTCTCCACATTGGATGGCCAGTTTTTCTTGGCGTAACCCAACTTTTGCTTGATGGCCTTGTCCACTGTTTTACCTTCCAGGGCCTTATTGATGCTGTCAATGGCCTTGGAGACTTCCTTTGGATCTATCGCATCAAAACTATCAGGCTCGTTGGGGGTTTGCTCTTCCTCTGCATATACCATCTCCACGTACCGCCATAGCTCTACCAGTTGCTTTTTGATACGCTCCCTAGAGGTCTTGATGCTCTTGGCCCAAACAAAGGTATACCGATTGGCATTGGCCTCAATCTTGGTGCCATCAACATAAATATCCTTTAAACTCAAATACCCCTGCTCACACAAAAGCAAAACCACCTGGTTGAAAATCTTTTTAAACCTACCTTTCAGCTTGCCCGAACGAAAATTACTGATCGTATTATGATCAGGGGCAGCCTGACCCGACAACCACATAAAATGAATGTTCTCTGATAAGGATTGTTCTATCTTTCTTGATGAATACAAATTGCGCAAGTATGCATAAACTAAAATCTTCAATAATACTTTAGGATGATAACTTGAAGTGCCCCCTCCCTTGTAAGTAGCCTCTATACTACTTAAATCAATGCTGTCCAAAATGACATTTACGATACGAACAGGATGGTTCTTAGGGACTAGATCATCATAACTGGGAGGAAGAAGACTTAATTGGCCCTGATGATTGGTCTTCCAGACTGGTTTTGCTTTCATGACCTTTAAAATATAAAATCATAACATCATTACAAAAAAAGGTTTTCTTTAAAGTCTTTTGTAATAATAAATGCAGTACAAATGATAGTATTTGAAAATTGCTACAAAATCGATATCGAACTATATTTATTATAGAAGAGGTTTAAACTTCGGAGAGCCAAACTTAAAAAATTATCTTTTCGGATTAAAATCAGACCTCACAGGAGATACCAAATCAAGTTTAGCACAAGCTTGTAAGATCTTGACTTTCAATCCCTTTTAAAGCTTATTGTATTTTTGATGTTGATTTAAAAATAAACTTTAGGATAGTTGTAATACAATCTGAAGGGTTGGTACTAGAAAATGGAAAATATGTCGATAGCGCATCAACTAATAAAAACAATACTACCGCAAGAGATGTTTGCACTCAATTTGTTAAACAGCATTTATCTTAAGTTATTAAGCTATATTTCTCTTCTATACAGCTAATTTATTTTTCTTTTAAAATGGATTCTCATACTTTCATAATGAAACAAATTCAATTTAACCGTTAACTTATATTTATGAAAACACAATTTATCAAACATGTAATGGAGAATATTGCTGTATATTTAGTGATGTTCACTACTTGTCTCTTCGTATCATGCTCTAATGAAGAACTTGAAGACACCACTATAGAGTCAACTACCGATCTAAGCAAATATTACACCTTTCTTGTAAATTCAGGATTTGAAAAAAACAAAATTAAATTTGATGAAGAAAGTGATATGTTTATTATTGACGAAGATCTTTTAATTTCTAAAGATGAGGTTGCAAACTATATCAAAAGAGATGGTTTGGACGCCGGGATTACTAGTAAACAACGTCGCGGTACTTACATTGTTAGTGCTAATAATGCCCAAAATATCACTTATTTTGTTGAAAGTAATGTACCGCAAGCATGGAAAAATGCAATTAACGGGGCAGTTGCTCAATACAACGCCATCAACGGATCAGGATTGCGTATTTCTCTTACAAACAATAGAAATAATGCAGATTCACGTATATTTATTGGCTTTTCTAATGAAAACTGGGTAGCGAGAGCATTATTACCCAATTCTTCCAGAAGAGTTGGTAGTTGGATCGAAATTAATACCAGATTCAACAATATGGAATCGGGAAGAAAGTTGTTTACTATGGTCCATGAAATGGGGCATAATTTTGGTCTGCTTCACACCAATCAAAATAGAGGTACGTTAATTCAGGGAACTCCGCTTATAGATCCTAACTCTGTTATGAATTCTTCTGTACTGCCCTGGAGGGGGTTTACTAACTTTGACCTTGTTGCTGTTCGTACATTGTATCCCGGAGACGGCGGCGGTGGTGATGATAATATTGTAACCGTTTATAGAGATTGTTCTTATGGAGGAAGTTCACAAACATATGGGTTAGGCAATTATAATATCAATGATTTATTAGCAAGAGGAACCCGTAATGATGATATTTCTAGCTTTAGAGTAGCACAGGGATATAAAATAATCATTTATTCGGATAAAGATTTTAGTGGTCGTGCGGCCAGTGCTACTTTTAGTGTCGAATGTCTGCAACAATATGACTGGAATGACATTATTTCTTCTTTCCGTGTAGTGCGAAACTAATTATATACTTCATATACTGTCAAAATCAACCGGAAGCTCTTTTCGTTAGGAACTTCCGGTTTTTTATTTTATAAAAAATATTCGACTTTTAATAAAATTCACAAAATGAATACTTTCAGTTTTTAGAAAAGAAAGCGAATTTCTTATAAAAACACGCTCTAATATTTGCACTAATCATTACATCAGCCTCGTGCTTAGAAAAATCAAATTCTTTTTTTGATCACCAATTTGGTTGATTTCATATCAGGCGCTACAAGGTATGTCTTCTTCTCCATTATCGTGATTATGATTTCACCTTCCACAAGATTAGGTTTATATAATAAGACGTTGCTTCCTTTTTTTATGTTTTAAAGTAAGGTTTTTCAGTGTTTTACGACCTATTTAGACAACTAACAGTATAAAACACAATCATCATGAGCACCATCTGGTTTTTTGAGGATGCCAATTTGTTTAAAGTGCTTTGCCCTCATAAATTTAAACAATACAAGAAAGATCACGATTTTGACGCCTACAAGAAAAACGACTACATCTATTTTGAAGAAGATTCTGCCAATAAAGTATACCTTATTGAAAAAGGAAAAGTAAAAATAGGATATTATTCTGAAGATGGCCATGAAGTCATAAAAGCCATTCTTACCCGGGGCGAAATTTTTGGAGAAAAAGCCATACTTGGAGAAAACAAAAGAACAGAGTTTGCACAATCTGTGGATAATACAACTTCTATTTGCCCAATCGGTGTAGAAACCATGCATGGGCTTATGAGAGATAATCAATCTTTTAGCCTTAGAATCTATAAGTTTATTGGGATGCGTTTTAAACGGTTAGAAAGAAGGTTACAATTACTACTTTTTAAAGATACCAAAACAAGGTTGTTGGAATTTCTTAATGAACTAAAAGAAGATTATGGGTATTGCTGCCCTAATACAGGAGACACTGTAATTAAGCACCCATACACTCAAAAAGATATTGCGAATCTTATTGGTGCATCCCGGCCTACTCTCAATATTATTCTTAACGAACTTAAAGAATCTAATATTATAGACTTCAATAGAAAAGAGATTCGATTAAAAAATGTTGCTTAATGTTAGGTAGCTAACATTTCAAGAAGTTAGCTATCAATACTTTTATGATCTAATAATCATAAAAACAAAAGCAATGTTTAAAAAACTAATTATAGGAGTACTGGCGGTAGGTTTTATTGCGGTCTCTTGTAGCGATGACGATGACAACACTATTGTAGTTAATGCCGGAACAATTTCTGGTGGCCCTTTCTCATTTGATGTAGATGGAGAAGCTGATTTTGTGACTGGTATCACCTTAGATGCTACTGGTGCTTCGGGTACTAATAGGATATGGGTGATTACTGATGGTGCCGGAAATATTCTTGGCACTCCTCCTACTTTAGAAGCTGTTGAAGGTGTAAACTTTGACGATGCAGGGGCAGGGAGCTGTTTTATCTGGTATGCGCGTTATGAAAATGATTCAAATCTCGCGGCAGCTACTACCGTAGATGAAATTAACGGTACGTTTGATCTTTCTAATTCTATTGAAGTAGTTCGTAATCAGGTTACCAATGCAGGAACGATTGCAGGAGGTCCGTTCGAATTTGATGTAGATGGAGAAGCCGATTTTGTAAGTGGTATTACTTTGGATAGTGCCAATGCCTTTGGTACCAATAGAACTTGGGTAATTACCGATGATGCTGGTAATATTTTGGGCAGGCCTGCAACTTTAGATGCTGTAGAAATGGTAAACTTTGATAATGCCGGGGCCGGAACATGTTTTATTTGGTATGCCCGCTATGAAGATGATTCAAATATTATGACGGCTGCTACTGCCGCTGCTATAAACGGTACATTTGATCTTTCTAATTCTATTGAAGTTGTACGTAATCAGGTAACCAATGCGGGGAAAATCTCAGGAGGTCCATTTACGTTTACTGTTGATATGACACCAGATTTTGTAAGCGGTATTACTTTGGATGCAACAAATGCTTTTGGCACCAATAGTACATGGGTAATTACTGATGATATGGGTAACATTTTGGGTGCCCCGTCTACGATAGCAGATGTTGAGATGGTAGATTTTGATGGTGCCGGAGTGGGTACTTGTTTTATCTGGTATGCCAGATATGAAGATGATTCGAATCTTAAAATGGCTTCTACAGTAGCCGGCATTACCGGTACATTTGATCTATCTAATTCTATCGAAGTAGTTCGTAATCCTCCTGCACCATAAATAAATGTATTTGCAACCCATTAGAAAAGTACCAAGATAATTGTTGTTTATATTTGAACTCATCTTGACTTTTTTGGTTGAACCGAAAAATAGGGATTTTTTGTCCAAAAGATGGCTTTTTTGCGTTGCATAGCAGCGCTACGGAACAATAAAAAGACGAATTTTGGGCGAAAAAGAACATTTTTACAGGCAATTATAAAAAGTCAAGATGAGTTCTTTGTTAGTTAATTAAAGCGCAATCGCAGATTGCGCTTTAATTATTTATATAAATTTGTAAGCTCCTGTAATTGTTAAGACAAAGAACTCAAGACGAGTTCAAAGCTATTTAAGAATAAATCACGAATACATGAAATTCAATAGAAAAAAAATATCAAACTTAATTTTTGTAATTATCCTAATACTCTTCTTTATACCAAATACAAGAGGGATGATGCAAATATTTTTAACGAGGATCTTTTCATTTAGCCCGGGATTGGTACAGGTAGATGAACGGGTGCAAGTAGTATCCTATGACTGGAAATTACATGGGGTAAATACAGAATCGATCAATTTTGATGTAGCCATGAATAAAGTAGTTTTAATTAATTATTGGGCTACCTGGTGTGCGCCATGTATTGCAGAAATGCCATCTTTACAGAAGCTGTACAATGATTATAAAGATAAGGTTATGTTTTTCTTTGTGACTACAGACGATGACCCCGAATTGAACAAGTTTATGAACGATAAAAATTATAATTATCCTATATACAGATCATTATCTGCACATCCTCGGCCATTTGTACATAATCCGATTCCTCAGACATATCTTATTGATAAAAACGGAAATATTATTATAGATAAAACAAATGCAGCAAACTGGAATAGTTCTAAGGTAAGAGAAACGATAGATAAGCTGTTAGCAGAATAATAGAAAAATTATTTTTTAAAATATTTAAAAGGAACAAGTAACATCCCAAAACATTCTCCTTTTTCTTTACCTATATTTTTGTGATGAATTTTATGAGCTCTTCTTACGCCTTTGGCATACCAATTATTTGCATTTCTCAGTAATTTAAAGCGTTGATGTATGAAAATATCGTGAACGATAAAATAGGCAATTCCGTAGGCTAAAATCCCAAAACCTATAGGCATTCCTATCCAGAATGTCTGAGAATCATGAAATAGAATACATGACATGCTTACTACAGCGTAGAAAACAAAGAACAAATCATTACGCTCCCACCAACTGCCATGATCCTTATGATGATGATCTTTATGAAGTGACCATAAAAAACCATGCATCACATATTTATGAGTAAACCAGGCCATAAATTCCATGATCCCAAAGGCCGATAAAAAAACAAGTATTTGAATGATGATTTTCACGAGCTATATTTTATACAAAAATACAGTTAAATTAGATTAAGTCTATAATCAAAATAGGATTTTGCCAATAAACTAAATTTTTGATAATTCGGGACTCTAATTCGGGTATTTCTTATTTCCAAAGAAGGTGTTTTCTTAAGTTTTTTTAGCAATTTTTTGTAGTATATAAAAGCTGTATATACTCCAAACTTTGCTTCGGGAGGTAATTTTAAGATCCCTTTTAAGCCTTTCTCAAAGTCTTCTTCTATTTCTTTTATAATTCTCAGTTTTGATGCCTCATCCAATTTATTTAAATCTGTGTTAGGAAAATAGGTTCTGTTTAGACCGTCATAATCAGCTTTCAGGTCTCTTAAAAAATTAACTTTTTGAAAACCAGAACCTAAATGCATAGCACTTTCCTTCAGTTCATTATATTTTTTTTCATCACCACTTACAAAAACCTTCAAACACATTAATCCAACTACATCTGCCGATCCATAAATATATTCTTTATATTCCTGATCTGTTAAATATTGAGTTTTATGAAGGTCTAATCTCATACTTCGTATAAAAGCTTCATATAATTCGGGTTCAATATTATATTGATGCACTGTTTTTTGAAATGAATTTAGAATAGGATTTAAACTAATCTTGTTTTCAATAGCTTTGTACATTTCGGCCTCAAAATCATTCAATAGCATTTCTTTATCATAATCATGGAAAGAATCTACGATTTCATCGGCAAATCTCACAAAACCATATATGTTGTATGTATCTTGTCTAATAGTATCAGACAGCATTTTTGATGCCAATGAAAATGAGGTGCTGTATGAGTTGGTAACAATTTTGCTGCAACTGTAAGATACGGTATCAAAGATAGCTTTCATAAATAGAGATTAAGATTTTGTGTAACGATTATATTGTTGTTGGTTTTGGTTCTTTAGTTTGTTTGTATTGAGTTTCAATCAATCCTGCTACCAGTTTACCCGATATCAACGAAGGCGGCACTCCCGGTCCTGGAACTGTAAGTTGTCCCGTAAAAAAGAGGTTTTGTACCTTTTTACTTTTTAATTTTGGTCGCAGGAACGCGGTTTGCAATAATGTATTTGCCATTCCGTATGCGTTTCCTTTATATGAATTGTATTCTTTTACAAAGTCTTTAACACAAAAGGACTCTTTAAAGATAATATTATTTTTAACATTTTGATCTGTAAGTGCTTCGAAGCGGGTAATGATTTTTTCGAAATAGGAAGTCCTCAATACATCATTATCTTCAATACCAGGTGCCAGGGGAATTAGAAAAAAACCGTTCTCTTTTCCTTCGGGCGCTGTATCGGGATCGGTTATTGAGGTAAAATTAGCATAAAAAAGAGGCTCTTCTGGCCATTTTGGATCATCATAAATATCTTTTGTATGAGCATCAAAATCGGTGTCAAAAAATAGATTGTGATGATTGATATTTTTTAGTTTTTTGTCAAATCCAACATAAAATAATAGAGAGGAGGGAGCAAAAGTCTTATGTTCCCAGTATTTTTCAGAATATTGGCGATATTGGGGGTCTAATAACGTTTCTCCGTGGTGGTAATCGGCACCGCATAAAACAATATCGGCATCAATGTTCTCTGAGTTGACAATAATACCTGTAGTTTTTTGGTTTTGGACTACTATTTTTTCAACAGCAGCGTTGGTATGGATTTTTACTCCAAGAGAGACCGCCAATTTCTTCATGCCAAGTATCACCTCATATATTCCACCCCTGGGGTGCCAGGTTCCCAATCCAAAATCTGCATAGTTCATAAAACTATAAAATGCCGGCGTATCACTTGGTTTGGCCCCTAAAAACAGCACCGGAAATTCTAGTATTTGAATAAGTTTTTGATTTTTGAATTCCTTACGTACTTCTCTGGATATAGTGCTGAAAAATTGCCCTACTCGTTGTATAGTCTCTTTTGTAATCAATTCTAATGGAGACACACCAGGACGGTATACCAGGTTTTTGATTGCGATCTCATAATTATTCTGGGCAGTTTTGATAAATTTCTTTAGTTTATCGGCACTTCCTTTTTCTTCGGCTTCAAATGTTTTATATATTTTATCTAAAGTATCTCCTATTTTGATACTTTCTTTATCCTTAAAAAAAACTTTATATGCCGGATCAAGTTTTTCTAATGTATAAAAATCTATCACAGATCTATTAAAATCCTTAAAAAAACTTTCAAATACATCAGGCATCCAGTACCAGGAAGGCCCTATATCGAAGGTAAATCCTTCTTTTTTTAATTGCCGTGCTCTTCCTCCAACTGTAGAATTTTTTTCAAAAATCGTTACGTTATACCCAGATTTGGCTAGATAACAGGAAGCAGAAAGGGACGAAAATCCAGAACCAATAATAACGACATTTTTGGACATAATTAACCGGCATTTTTTTAAAGCTCAGTGATTAAAGCACTAATGGATTCAAAGTAACGATGATTTGGTGCGCTACTTTTTGAAATATGCATGATTTGTTTGCCCAACATCCAAAATTCACTTACTCTTTGAGCACAGATTGCCTTATTAAAATCATCAACATACTTGCTAATATTATCTTTTTCAGGCTTTATAGTAAAATATGAGACAAATACAGTGTTTTGATGAAATGAAAGCATGTTTGGTAAACTGTCTAAGGGAATACTTGGTCCTAAATAAATTGCTTTGTACCCATGTAACAGTATTTCGTAATTTACATATAATAAGCCTAATTCATGTATTTCATTTTCTGGTAAAAATAAAACAAATGCCTTATTGTTTTTTGAAGGTTTAGAATATTGAAGCTTCTCAATATTGAGTAATAATTTCTGTTTGATCAAATTGGTCACAAAATGTTCATGTGCAGGGCTGATAGTATCTGTTTGCCATAATAAACCTATTTCCTTTAGAAGAGGTATAAAAACATCTGCAAATATTTGCCTGAAGTTTCTTTTGCTTTCTAATTGCTCATAAGTTCCCAAAAACAGCTCAAGGTCAAAATTTAACATAGAAATTTTGAAAGAATTAATAGCCTGGCTTTTGGTACTGTTATCTGTGACTATGCTTCTCACATATTCATTGATTTCTGTTTCATTTAGTTTGGAAATTCTTGAAATCTTGTAACCGCTATTTACCAAATAGGTAACATTAAGTAATTTTCGCAGACTTTTTAAGTTATAAGTCCTGATATTGGTTTCTGTACGGTCAGGTGAAAGTAAATTGTATCTTTTTTCCCATATTCTAATGGTATGGGCTTTGACACCACAAAGGTTCTCGAGATCTTTAATACTGAAAATTTGTTTAATACTGTTCACCTTTTTACCTTTATTGTTAAACAAAATTAGATAAAAGAATTTATTTATCTTTTCAATATTTGTTAAAATAATAGTGAGAACTGTTAAAAAAGTAAGTTTTTTAGTACTTCTTTTATTGAAATACTAGGTGATACAATGGTATAATAATTATGATATTTGTATAATTTTGGGCTTAAGGGAAGATATATTATAGAACTCTGTTTCACTAATTTTATTTAAAAAACAGGCAGAGACGGCTTTTATCTTTGTCTGTTTTAATTAAACTTTATTTTCCTAAACCATAAGTCTTTAAGACTAAGGTTTATATTAATCATATTGAAGTTTTCCTGCACCAGTATCCCTTCTATAGACCCTCGTTGCCCCGAAGTAAAAGATATATTTAACATAGAAGAGCCTCTTCTGCTTATGGGTAAACCCAGGCCGGCAGTAAAACTATAATTGTCGATGATTTCATTATTTACTTTTAAATACCCAGAATCATAATTAAATCCAGCTCTAAACTCGATATTTTGCCAATATTTAAGTCCTGTTTCTCTGGCACGATATTGAGCACCCAGGCTTATGATAGACTGATCTACAAATTCTCCTATATCGTCTCTTTGATTTGTTAATCCCCACAAGTTTCGTTTGTAATCTGCGTTTAGTGTTATACCGTTAAAAGGTTTAGCACTCATTCCAAAACCAATTTCCAGGGGTAATTTGAAATCAGGAATGTGTATACCTTCTTCGTCTTCTGCAATTGTTTCAATAAAGTCCAGACTCTTACTTACCAATCGATCTTGAGAGCCATTTAACGAAGAGGGAAGATCTGTGGTAAAACCAATACTATATGTATCATTGATTTGATATTGAAACCCAAACCCGAACCGAAAACCGTTGTAATAATTTTCTTCGTTTATATTTAAAAAGGAAGTTCCGGTAAGGATATTCTCGGTTTCATTAATAGATCCAAAAAGAAAAGAAGTTCTTATACCTACACTGAAGTTATCATACAATTGGTAACCATAATTAAGCCTTAAATCGCTAAGCCCCCCAGAACCCGTAATATTACTTATAAATTCATCTTGAGATCCTTCAATATTGCTTTCTATACCTATTAGAGCATAACCAACATCTGTAAATGGGACTACAGATAACCCCAATCCTGACTGCTCATTTACCTTAAATGCAAAGGCCAAATTTGAGAAATTAGCGGCCAGTCTTACTTCATCTTTATTGTTATTTGAAATTCTATTGAATTCTCCCAGAAAACCTATATCAAATAAAAAGCTTTGATTAGGAATTGTCGAAAAAGAAGCGGGATTGTAATTGTTGATCGCATTTTTACTGTCCAAAGCAATCCCTCCCCGGCCCAGAGCACTGTTTTTTCCAATATTAGAATTGGTCTGAACACCAAGTCCAAATAACGAATAAGGAGACCCGGTAAGATTATTGGTTTGAGAATGTAGACTATTGATAAACAAAAAAACCAATACAATTCTAAAACAATTATTCATTCTCATCATATATGGCATAAGTAATGATTAGCTGTGCTTCAAAATCCGAACTGTTTTCACCTTCCAATACAATTCTGTCTACTGTGTTATTATAGTTTTGAGGAAATATAACAAGGCCATTGTCTATTTCGGGAGCTTCAGACAATTCTTCTTCCAGATAAACCCCTACAGATATTTCATATACAATCTCGTTAAACTCTTTATCGTTTTCACTTATTACTGCAAAAACATTACCTAACCCATTAAATAATTGACTTCCCAGGTCGTTGTTTTGATTTACAACATTTACCGACAGAGAATCTCTAATTGCAAGAAGGTCATCAAAAGTTTGTGGTGGTGGTTTGACTCTTAGCGTGGCATCCAAAATTGTTCCAGTACCGGGGATTTCAAAGATTTTTTTAATAGTTGGAAATTGAATTCTTGTTAGCATACCAACTCCGGCCTGGATATAACTTCTGTTTTCAGTATCAACCGATGATAGATTGATTTCCTGATCGGTAAGGGCTTCAAAAAGCGTTCCTTCGGTATTACTTTGGATACGATTAAAATAAGTAGGGAAAGATTCACTGGTATTTACAGTTAGATCAAATGTTTGTTCATCTTCTCCAAACTCATCGGGAACACGATAAAAAAACCTGAGATACGTCTTTGTATTATCAATGGTAAACCCTATAACCGAAGCATCATCGTCCTGGCCAGGTAGTAAAGCAAACCCTTTAAGCTCGTTGCGAAGCTCTTCTTCATCGTTAATTTCACCTTCCCGTATTTTTTCAAAAAGAGATTGCCCTATAATTTTTGGTATCGAAATATGAAGAGAATCTTCGTCAAAAGGTTCTGGAGAATAGTTCACGGTTGCAACCGGAAGATCTTCATAAGGTATTGTGCTTGTATTGTAAAATACACTTTCATCTGGGCGTACTTCATCTTTTAATAGATGCACGTTTATTGAAGAAACCTTTGTGGTGTCATTATAAAAATAGCCATCATAATTAAGCACTAATGCGATACTGTCTAATTCAGCTTCATCAGAAATAGTGTAATCCAGAGGAGTGAGCTCCAGGTAATTTTCTGCTCTGGTAGTCCCAAATATCTGGTCATTATATTGTCCAATTAGAATACGATTGGTAGATGAGGTGATGATACTATCAAATTTATATGTAGATAATTCAACAGTAAATGTATCTATGGACACTATCCTAACATTTGAATTTGTAAAATCCTGCCCAACTTCCAGCGTTGGAAAATCTACTTCATCCTCATTAGAGCAGGAAACAAATAATGCCAGAATACAGAATATGAATACTAATAACTTCATTGTGACTATCAATTTCTCTAACAAAAGAAATAGACAAGTTTACCTTCTGAAACTATATTATACCTATTCATTAAAAACATAGACCAAACCTTGTTTTGTTACGACAAAAATACATGCGTAGATTGGTAGACAAAAAAAACAGTTTCATCCATACAGTTGTATTACTGGTATATTTTTTTTTCTCTCATAGAACTCCCTCAATACTTTTAGTGAAAATTTATATATGCCTTGTCATTTTAGACATATTGTTCTTGTATTTGGAGCTGCAAATGTATTGTGGAGTCAAAATCCTGGTAAAGAAATTGCCGGATTTGAATATAGTGTAATCCCGGATATAGGAGAAACCAGTATAGAAAAATATAGCATGAATTTGAATCTTGATAAGAAAATCGACGAAAAAGGAGTAATAGGCTTTGGGGTATCATATGACTACTATAATTTTATGTTTGACAATTCATCATTAGACCTTGATGCGACAGCCTATGAGCGTATCCACAATATAAAAGCAAGCATATTTTATAAGCATTTTATAAATACGTCATGGTCGGCAAATTTAGTACTTTCTCCATCATTGTCATCCAGTTTTGATACAAGCATAGACAATGAAGATTTTATAATAAACTCTAGTGTGACTTTATCAAAAAGCTGGACAAATAGAGATAAAGAGGCCTTATTAACATTTGGTGTTGATTTTGGAACCACTTTCGGAAAGCCCCAGTTAATTCCTGTAATTTCATTTAAAAAAAATAGAGCTGCAAAATGGAGTTACGCTCTGGGGTTTCCGCAAACCAGGGTGCATTATACTTTTGATGTAAGGCATAGAATATCTGCAGATGCAGGATTTAACGGGCTTTTTGGCAATGTTTCTTCTACAGTTGATTTTCTGGGCATTGGATCCCTACATGACACCAAATTGCAATATAACTCGATGGATACAAGTCTGGAATACAATTACAGGATTCAACCCAATTGGACCACCTTAATAAAGGTTGGATATTCTCCTTGGAATCAGTTAAAGATTTTAGATAAAGAAAATAACGAACTATATGATATTACGGCAAATGGCTCAATGTTTATATCGATGGGATTAAAGTTTAATTTAAATAAGTAAATAATGAAAACGAATAACAAACAAAAACAATTCTTATGTGCAGAAACCAAAATTGTTTTATACTTCTGTGTAATTTTTTTGGTTCTGGGTTGTTCCAGTGATGACGATGATGATGACAGGTTAGGTAATTGGGTGGATAGCTCGGTTTTTGATGGTACACCAAGAAGTAGTGCGGTAGCTTATACAGTTGGGGATAAAGGATATATGGGCACAGGTTTTGACGGAGATGACTATTTAAATGATTTTTGGGTATATGATATAGAAGGCAATTTTTGGAGTCAATTGGCAGATTTTTCAGGAAGCCCACGAAGTGCTGCGGTGGCTTTTACGACAAATGGAGATGGTTATGTAGGCCTGGGTTTTGATGGCGACAATGAATTAGGGGATTTTTATAAGTATGACCAGGCAGCGAATAGCTGGAGCTTGATTGCTCCTTTTGCTGGAACACCAAGACGCGGTGCCATAGCTTTTAATTCTGAAACCAGTGGATACGTAGGAACAGGATTTGATGGCGATAACGATAAAAAGGATTTTTGGAAATATTCTACAGAAGATGACAATTGGATAGAACTAGTGGGTTTCGGTGGAAGTAAAAGAAGAGAAGCTACTACATTTACGATTGGCGATAAAGTATATATGGGTACAGGAAGCTCAAATGGTTTAAATGAGGATGATTTTTGGGTATTTGATATTACAACCGAAGTATGGAGCTCTTTAACAGATCTGGATACCGACGATTACGACGTAAGACGATCTAATGCGGTTGGGTTTAGTATAGGTAGTAGAGGATATTTGGCCAGTGGTGATGCCGGTGCCGGTGCCACAACATCGGTATGGGAATACAATCCTGCAACCGATTTTTGGGAAGAAAAAACTTCTTTTGAAGGTATTACCAGACAAGATGCCATTACTTTTTATAATGGATCTAGAGCATTTGTTGCTCTTGGAAGAAGCGGGAACTTATATCTGGATGATAATTGGGAGTTTTTTCCATTTGAAGAAGAAGACGAAGACGATTAATTATTTGTTTGTGAGTTAGTTAGCTCCTAAACCTGTTTCAATAACTGAAACTAATAATAAACTTATAAAGGTGTGAAAACAATTGTAAATTATATATTGGTTTTTGGAATTATAGTATCTGGAGTGCTATTTGGTAACTATCTTCTCGAAAGAGAAACAGCATCCAATTATTATTCTAAGTATTATAGGGTAAAGGTAAAGGAGCTTTCTGATGATCACGGATGGTATTATGAAATATACAAAGGAAATAGTTTGTTGATTAAGCAAAAAAAGATACCGGGAGTACCTGGGAATCAGTATTTCAAATCAAATAAAGAAGCAGAGAAAATTGCATGGCTGGTAGTGGGTAAATTAGAGCATAAAATATCACCCAATATAACCAGGGTAGAATTAGACAGCTGTAACATCGATTTTAAAAAGTAGTTATGTATTAAAAACAATACTTTGAAAAGAACATTTCGCATTAAAGAATTTTGGATTCATAGTATTTCATGGATTTGTTTATTATCATTTCCGTTAGGAATAACCCTTATTCAAATCGGAAAGATATACCCGGCTTTTTTGGCGCAGATTTTCTTCAATCCAATTGTATTTTATGCTAATTATTCTCTTCTCGCACCAAAGCTTCTCTTAAAAAAGAAGATCATATTATATATAGTCACTTCAATAAGTTTCTTGATACTATTTAATTTTATTGTAAACAAAATCCCTATAAATATTCCTTTCGATAGATTAGATAGTTTTATTCGATCTGAAGATGGGTTTCCACCTGTAAGGAATTTGAAGCATGCAATGCGAGGTATTTTCTTCTTTGCATTTTTTCTTCTAGGAGGTATTTTCTGCCTAATGGTAGATTTCTATAAAAGAGACAAATTATCAAAAGAAACTGAGGTTCAGCGTACTGAGACCGAACTTCAGTTCCTAAAAGCGCAATTAAACCCTCATTTTCTTTTTAATTCATTGAATAGCGTATATTCTCTGGTTAGAAATAAATCAAATGATGCTCCAGAAGCGGTATTGACTTTATCAGAGCTCATGCGTTATATGCTCTACGAAGCGAATCAGGAAATTGTGCCGTTGATCAAAGAAATTGAATACATCAAAAATTATGTATCACTGCAAAGGCTTCGGCTTTCAAATAGTGAAGATGTGAAGATCGCTATAAGGGGAGATTATGAAAAGAAGAAAATCTATCCTTTGTTACTCATTTCTTTTATAGAAAATGCGTTTAAGTATGGCACCAACTTCAAAGGAGTAACCGATATCAATATAATGATTCAGGTGATAAAGAATACGCTTTCCTTTAAAGTAAGTAATATCATTGGGATATATAGAAAGAATGCAGATAATTCGGGTGTTGGCTTGATCAATATCAAGAACCGGCTCGAATTGCTGTACCCAGATTCGCATACACTCGATATAAAAGAAGAAAACGATCGTTATGTCGTGAGTTTAACCTTAATTCTTACTTGATATGAGATGTATTATTATAGATGATGAACCCCTGGCTCTTGGCATTATCAAGTCGTATTGTGAAGATGTAGGAACTCTTGAGATCGTGGGGACTTTTACCAATGCCCTGGAGGCTATTCCTCTTTTAAGCGATGCTAATGTTGATTTGGTCTTTTCAGATATAGAGATGCCACAGATTAATGGGATTGATTTTATAAAAACCCTGGATCATAAACCTCTTTTTATTTTTACAACAGCCTACTCGCAATATGCGCTGGAAGGATTTGAGATCAACGCTGTGGATTATCTCGTAAAACCCATACCATTTCCAAGATTTGTAAAGGCTGTAAACCGAGCCAAAGAAATCTATGAACTCAAAAAAGGCAACAAAAGCGTATCAAATCAGACATTAACCGAAGCTGTTAATACATTGGAAACAACAGATCAATTTGTTTTTGTAAAATCCGATTATGATACGATAAAAATTAAATTAGAAAATATTACTCATATCCAGGGACTAAAAGATTATCTTAAAATTCATATTTTAGATGAGAAAACTGTACTTACTCTGATGACATTTAAGGATATACAAACCAAGTTACCCGAAAATCAATTTTTAAGGGTGCATAGGTCCTTTATTGTGAATATCCGAAGCATTGACACAATTCAGCGTAGTAAGATTATTGTAAACAATGTAAGAATTCCAATTGGAGATAGTTATAAAACTGATTTTTTTAATAGGATCGGTATGTAATACCAGCTAGGATAATATCTCAATAATTGTTTTAATCTGTAAAAGTGCCCAGAGCGGGAGTCGAACCCGCACGCCCTAATGGACACATGGCCCTCAACCATGCCTGTCTACCAGTTCCAGCACCTGGGCAATAAGATAGTGGTGCAATATACTATAAAAACAAAAAAGTATCGCAAGAGTACGATACTTTTAGTGACCGGGCTGGGGCTCGAACCCAGGACCCTCTCCTTAAAAGGGAGATGCTCTACCAACTGAGCTACCAGGTCATGCATATTTTTATTAAAATATTTTAAAAGAACTTAGAGTAAATAATTATTAAAAATTTAATCATTATTCAACTTTGGTGACCTGGCTGGGGCTCGAACCCAGGACCCTCTCCTTAAAAGGGAGATGCTCTACCAACTGAGCTACCAGGTCATACAGTCTTCTTTCCTGAATGCGGGTGCAAATATACTATCATTAATTTATTTTTCAAGAAGAAATTCATATAAATTTGTGTTTTGTTTAAAATGGCATTTCTTTTGCACAATATCTACTTAAATTTGATGGTATGAACATAGTTTTGATGGGATATATGGGAAGCGGAAAATCCTTGGTTGGAAATCATTTAGCCCAAAAACTGAAGTATGTCTATCTCGACTTAGATCATTATATCGAAATTCAGGAAAATAAATCCATTAAGGATATTTTTCGGGAGCATGGAGAAATATATTTCCGAAAAAAAGAATCATTGTATCTTAAGGAAGTTTTAGATAAATACGAAGACACTATTTTGTCTTTAGGAGGGGGTACTCCTTGTTTTTCTGGTAATTTAGAATTAATTAAGGACCACGAAAATTCTAAAAATATATACCTGCACACTTCCTTAAACGAGCTTACAAATCGATTGTTTGCAGAGCGAAATAAGCGTCCGTTAATAGCACATCTCGATACAACAGATGATCTTAAAGATTTCGTTAGAAAACACCTTTTTGAAAGGTCATTTTATTATAATCAGGCAGATTATAAAGTAAGTACCGATCAGAAAGATACAAATCAAATAAGTGAAGAGATTATTTCATTATTATCTTAAAATCGCGAGATCTTCCTGGCCAAATGTTACAATGACATGTTCGTGCAGAGAAGTAGATAACGAAATTCCCTTAAAATCTGCTTTTATTGGATATTTTTTATGATTACGGTTCACCAAAACTGCAGTTTTAAATCTGGTAAGAGGAACGTCCAAAAAATGATTTACCCCATAAATAAGGGCCGTCCCCGAATTCAATACATCATCGGCAAGAATCAAAGGTTTATTCTTGTATTCTTCAGGTCCAATAGAAGTCTTTACTGTATTCTGAGGAGATGTTTTATCCATGGTAACCTCACACAAAGTAATTTTAAGATCAGAAATGTCTTCTAAAATTGTTTTTAATCGTTGAGCAAAAATATATCCGTTTTCTGCAATTCCGGCAATAACGATTTCTTTTTCATCAACATTAGTTTCATAAATCTGGTATGCAATACGTTTTATTTTGTGTTGTATTTGCTCGTGGGTAAGAATGATATTATTGTCGGTTTGCATACTTTGGATAGTTGATTGTATTGTCGTATTTGTTTAAAAGATACCTCTAAAAATTACTCTTTATTACTAATGGCTTCAAAAACCAATACCTACGCATTGATCTTGATTTTTTCGCTCATTCTCATCACAAAACCAGTTTTTAGAAGTACCCTAAGGTTTTTCAAATATAAAAAAGAGTTCGTTACCCATACGCGGTTCAATCGAATTATAACAATTTTCTAAGGTTTTTATACGATACTGCTTTGAAAACAAGGTAATATATTCTTCTTTATTTCCTCCAAAAGGAGGTCCTTCTTTTTCAAATACACTTGCAAATAACACTTCTGCCAATTTTCCCTTAGGAGAAAGAAGGTCTAGTGTTTTGCTAATGTAATCGTTCCTTCGCTCTGGAGGGATAGGGAACAAAAAAAAGTTTGTTCAATAATTAAATCAAATGTATCGCTGTATTCAAAAAAATCTTTACAAATTAGCTATGAATCTGGAAATTCTGGAACTTTCTTTTTTAAATTTTGAAGCACATCACTTATTAGGTCTAATATAAAGACGTTTTTAAACCCTTTTTTAAATAGTGTCTGGTCGGAAATATATCGCTATTAAATTTGTTTCTTTTTGCGCTATTTTTATTTGTTTTTTATCGCCTGATGCTAAGGCATCTGCATCAAAAAAGAAAATTAAAATCCCATCAAAAATAATTCAAATTATAAAAACCGCCTATTTCCGACCAGACACTAAATAAATATTCAGCCTCATAAGCATTACCACATCCGGGGATAAGAATTTTAATATCTTTATCATTTAAATGATCGAAGTAGGTAACCAATGGAGTAGAGGCAAAGCCAATATCCCAACCAGTTTGTTTTTGTTGATAGCGATATTTCCAATACGTTTTATCTAAAGTCATTCTTCACTATCATTTAAAGGTTCATCGTACCAATCATCTATATCCCTACGATCTTTTTTGGTTGGTCTTCCGGCCCCTTTTTTTCTGTAATATTCTTTAGAATATTTTAATAAGTCTAATTTTTGCAACGCTTCTTTTGGAGTGGTGTCTTTACGATATATATCAACAAGTTTTGCTGCAATGCGATTATCGGGTGTGTCCAGTACAACAAGTTCGTAATTGATTTGATTTTTGCGTACGGTGATTTTATCCATAGGGTAGATCTCTCGTGAAGGTTTGATGAGACTACCGTTTACACGGATTTTACCTTCCTTGCACGCTTTTGTTGCAATACTTCGTGTTTTGAAATATCGGATACACCACAAATATTTATCGACTCGCATAAAAAATGGTTAAAATGCGTTTTTATATTAAATAATTATTGAGCAAAAGTACGAGAAAATCGTATCTTGCGCCTTCAAAAAAGTAATTAAGAGATGAATGTAAGAAAATATAGTTGCGCCATTGTGCTAACCGTGGTAGCTTTATATGCTTGTAACAATGATGATGATAATGATGGACTAGTAGCGGTACCCCCTAGAGATTTAGGAGAACAGCAAAAAGCTGATGATGCAATTCTTCAAGATTATTTGAGCACACATTTTTATACCTTAGAAGATGTAGATTTAAACGGTGATAGTATTGCCGAATATCGAGTTGCAAAATTCGATACTATAGCCGATGAGAATAGTAGTCAACCCTCTATCTTAAGCTCTGGATTATTAACTACAAAAAAAGTAACAGTCAACGATGTAGAGCACAATTTATATGTTCTGGGCTTGCGGGAAGGTGTAAACAGGCAACCTACTTTTGCAGATTCAATCACTATAACGTATAGAGGTGAGTTACTTTATAGCGATACAGAGGACAACGTTTTTGATAGTGCCATTACACAGGTAGAGTTTGATTTAGCCCCTCTTGGGGCTGGGATAATAAGAGGTTTTAGAGAGGCGGTTCTCGATTTTAAAGGGGCTACGAGTCTCTTCCGCCTTCCAGATGGAACCCCTAGTGCCTCAGACGATTTTGGAGAATTAATTGTGTTTATACCTTCTGGATTAGCATATTTTAACGATCCTCCTTCTGGCTCCGGAATTCCTTTGTATGCTCCTTTAATTTTTAATATTCAGTTATATCGTGTAAACGAAGCAGATCATGATCGAGATGGCCTGCCTTCCTATTTAGAAGATTTGGATGGAGACGGTATAGTGTCAGATTTAGATGACGATACAGATGAGGATTTAACTCCTAATTTTGCCGATAGCGATGATGATGGGGATGGTACACAAACCAGAGATGAAATAACTGTAAAAGATCTTAATGATGATGGTTTTATTACTTTAGACGAGATTACGTTTTATGATGATGACGGGGATGGAACTCCTAATCATTTAGATCCTGATGATAGAGATTCGAAAAATGAGCAATAATAAGAAACTCCGGATATTTTAACCGGAGTTTCTTGTTAATAGGTTTTTTCAATATCAAAAAGGATCAAAATCATATGATATATTTGAAAATATGAATGAGTTATTATTTTTAATATATGTTACAGATCCGTTAACTGAATACGGAGACAATATACAAGGTCCAATCCATTCATAATCAGCTTTGTTTAAAGTCATCATAGCAGAATTCATAAAAAAAGTACCATTTGAAAGCTTGTTAGTCCAACAACCTGGTACATAAGTAGAAAGGTTTGTTGTTACAGATGCTTGTGCGGCATCATCTTTCCATGTGCATCTCCAAAAGGAACATGATTCACGTTGTTGATGTATTCTAAGGAAAACTTTGCTGGTAGAAACACTATTATTTATATATACCGTTTCATTAAAAAATGTTAGAGTTACCCTTCTTCCGCTTCCAGTAGATTGTACCCATGACCTACCAGAATTAGCACCATATCGTTTTGACGCATCACCTTTTATGTTATTTGAATTAGTAATGTTACCAATAATAATCGAATTGTTTTTATTATCTAGTTAAAGGTTAAAACCCTGCAATTTCATTGCAGTTACTTTAGTTTCTATAAATGTTTTAGTTTT
>CANMDW010000017.1 GCA_947496705.1 uncultured Aquimarina sp.
AAATATAAAATATGTTAAACTAAAGTCTTCGCCTAAAGGCGAGGGATTTTCTCCCATTCCCCGAAGGAGACATTAAACCTGTCGGGTTTCAGAAACCCGACAGGTTTTTGATAATGAACTCATCTTGACTTTTTGTGGTTTTTGTTTTGTTGTTAGCATTACTTTTTCGAAAAATTTAGTATTAAAATACGTAATGATTATCCGTAAACACGTTAACAAAGAATTAACAGGCAACTTGTCGTAGGAGGTTTTACAATTATTTTACCAAAAACGTTTTCGGAAAGAACAGGTTTTGATTGAAAACTAAATCCAAAAAATTGGAATTATTAAGTTTTTAAAAGCAAACCTCTATTTTTAGAAAGCAATTTTTACTGCGAAAATTTATAGTGGTTTAGTTACAAAAATTATCGGTTGCATTTTGCTGTCAAATGTGTAACAAAAACCTTTTGAGGGCTTTTTATGAAAATTTTAAAAGAATTTTTCGCAGAAAGAGTTCTTATACGAAGTCTATACTTATTACTCTATAAAACATTGCACACAACCGTCAAATCCCTATTTTAAAAAGGGGCTTTTACCCCTTTTTAGACACCTGCGTTTTTCATTACAACCTTCTTCTTTTCTCTAAAAAACACTTATTATCAAGGATTTATCATGACTTAATTTTAACAAAACCTTTAAATATTTTTTAAAACTATGGAATAATAGTATTTTTAAAAATCACTAACATCTTAAAACATTTTAATCATGGCAGACGAAATTGAAAACCAAAAAGGCAACACAAACTTTTTTGATCGAATTAAAAGGTATTCATTAGAATATATTAGCTTTGCTGCTATAGGTGCGGTAGTCACGTTTTTCCTTATAGGTAAACAAGAACCTGATTTAGGGCCATACCCTCCCAGTGGGGAACCTGTAGAAATCCTTACTTTTGATGACATTCTAGAGTTTTATCACAATTTTGATGACTTAGATGCTGCAATACAGGGATATACGCGTAACAAGACTAAAGATTCTACTTTTATCGCTACCAGAGCAGTTTCATTTGACTATCAAGAATTTATTGATTATATGGATTTTATTCAAAAAAATGCTACGGATGCGAAAATTAAAATTTCAAAACTACGCTTTTATTTTGGGCAATACGGGAACGTAGATAATAAAGACGAAAAATACAGACAAACGCTGTTTTTTAACCCCACTACCCAATTCTCAAAAGGATCAGAAGGAGATTTATCATACGCAATTGTTAGATCTGGTGACAAAACTAGTGCGGTACCTTTGAAAAATGTATTGGACACTATCAGAAATCCGAAACTAGGTCAATTATCAGACCAAGATAATATTCAACAGGAGGCCAATATTTTATCATTGATTTCAGCTGGTATGACAACTTATAATGGAGCTGAATCCCAGGCAAAAAATGGTGGGCAGCAAAGTCCTCCACCTTCTGATATAGAGTAATTTAAAGCACAAAAATTAATACAGCCAAATAATTTAAATGACAGAAAGTAGTGTAATATTTTTAAGAGATTTTTCTACACTTTTCATGGAATTGTTATGTGCAATTATAGGATCTATATACTATCACAAATATAAAGATTCAATATTGAAATACTTTTTAGTTTATTTATGGGCTATAGTGTTATTTGAATATTCAGGATACGTCACCAGAGAATATTTTAATGCAAAATCTAATGGTATTATTTTTAATATATTTTTTTTCTTAAATTATATGTATTTATCATCTCTATATTATAAAATAGTACAACATCCTTTAAGAAAAAAAGCAATATTATCATTTTTAATTGTTTATCTGGCATCAATTGTAATAGGCGGGATATATGAAAATTATGTGTACCAGTTCCAATCTATACCCTTTATAACAGCCTCGTTCTTACTAGTAATACAGATAGCCTTTTACTTTACTGAGATACTTAATAGTAAAAAGGTATTACATGTTAAGAGGAATCTATTTTTTTGGATTAGTATTGGAGTATTAATTTTTTATATTGGTAGTATTCCATTCAGAATAGCGATTAATTATTATGTTCACAAAGGATCATTTAATAATTTATTTTCAATAAATTATATATTAATTATCCTTCTTAATACTTGCTATATCATTGGCTTTATATGCAGCAACAAGACACAGTTATATTGATTGCCAGCTTTACGCTCATTATGCTTATCGCGATTATTATTTTTCTTTTTTTAATCTTTCAAAAAAGGAAAAACACTTTGTTGCTCCAGCAAAAAGAAGCCGAAAAAAAGTTTGAAACTGCTATTGCCGAAACCCAGATCGAGATTAGAGAAGAGACCCTGCGCAATATTAGCTGGGAGTTGCATGATAATATCGGCCAGCTGCTTACGCTGGCCAAAATACAGGTAAATATTGCACAAGACAACCCCGGGAAATTAGAAGAAGTAACCGAGACTATTACCAAAAGCCTTACAGAGTTACGATCCTTATCAAAACTAATCAATCCCGATGCGATCAAGGGTTTAAGCCTTACAGAAGTAATTACACTAGAAATAGAACGCTTTAACCGATTGCAATTTATTAAAGCCACCATCACCAGCAACGAAGAGGTAGAAGTACTGGATGATAAAGTCGAGGTTATTATCTTCAGGATCTTACAGGAATTTTTTACCAATACAATCAAACATTCAAAAGCCTCAAACCTGGATGTAACCATCCATTATGATAAAGACAAACTAGTCATTCATGCAAAAGATGATGGTATTGGATTTGACATTAAAGATTCAAACACCCAGCAAGGAATTGGGTTATGTAATATACAAAACAGAGGGAAATTAATTGATGCCAAAGTAACCTTGGATTCTGAAGAAGGAAAAGGGACATCGATAACGCTTAGATATCACTATAAAAAGAAAAGTTTAACGGCTTTAGACAACGAAGTTGGTTAACTTTGTAATAAGAACAATTTGCACAAACAAAACATCATGAAATACTCGGTTGTAATCGTAGAAGATCATATTTTATTATCCCAGGCATTATCTGGATTGGTTGATGGGTTTGCCAAGTTTAAAATACTATACATCTGTAAAAACGGCAAAGAACTACTCACCCGGCTTAAAGATCCAAAAAACATTCCTGATATTGTTTTGATGGATATTAACATGCCCATTATGAATGGTATTGAGACTACAGCGGCGCTCAAAGAAGAATATCCACAGGTAAAGGTATTGGCACTTTCTGTAGAAGAAGAAGAAAAAACGATTCTTAAAATGCTAAGAGCAGGTGCAAAAGGGTATTTACTGAAAGATACTGAAAAAAGTATCCTTGAAAATGCCCTTATCGAAGTACAGGAAACCGGTTTTTATCATACCACAGATGTAACCAATTTGTTATTAGGTTCGTTGCAACCTAAAAAAGACAATACGGTAATTCTCAAAGACCGGGAATTAGAATTTATAAAGCACGCCTGTACCGAAAAAACCTACAAAGAAATAGCCGGTGATATGTTTTTAAGCCCAAAGACCATAGAAGGGTATCGCGACTCTATTTTTGAAAAATTGAACTTAAAAAACAGAACAGGCCTGGTTATTTATGCCATTAAAAACAAAATATTTACTCCCTAATGAATTACTCCACTGCAGACGGGGTTGCCAAATTTCAAGAAATAAATCCAAAAAAAGTATGTGTATCTCAATGCGGCAAGGCTCGGGGTGTGAAACTCCATAGATTTACAAAAAAATTGCCCAATCCGGTTTGCTGAAATCCTCGACCCCTCACTTCCAAACTTCCGACACCCGACACCCGACTTCAATCTTCCGGCCTTCGACTTCGATCTCCCGTCTCCCAACTTCCGATATCCAACACCCGATTTATAGCTACACTCCCGAAGCATTAGGATTCGAAACAGGGTTTCGCTAATAAACCTCAAAAATCAGATAAGCCTCTTCTTAATAACTACTTGTATTTCTTTGCGTTTTTTTAGTATCAAAAAACTACCTTTATGAACCCATTTAAACTTTTTTGATTCAAGCGAAAAATAGCTGTTTTTTGATCAATTGAAGTGTTTTTAGCACTTCATAGCAGCGCTACGAAGTAAGAAAAAGACGAAAATTGAGTGAAAAAGAGCATTCCTGCCTGGCTTGCCGCTAGGCAGACAGGTTTATAACGAATTGAAAAAAGTTTAAATGAGTTCTATATATTATAATTACTTTTGGCTCGTTTATTGATAAAAGCAAAAAAACAAAATCATAATTATTCCTTAAATAGTTATGATACACCACTTTTTAAAGTGAACTAACCATCAGATACTTCTATAAAAACAGTGTTTTTTGTTTATTTTTGCGAGTAGAAGAACATTGATATTTTTATGCTAAAACAACAACTAAATTTTAAACTTTCTCAAAAACTTTCTCCACAACAGATACAGTTGATGAAGTTGATTCAGCTTCCTACCCAGGCATTTGAACAGCGTTTAAAACAAGAAATGGAAGAAAATCCTGCACTGGATAGTGGTAAAGAAAAGGCAGATGATTATGAGGATACGTTTAGCAATGAAAATACCGATGATGATTATGGTACCGAAAAGATAGAGGCCGATATCAATGTTGATGAATACCTAAGTGATGATGAAATCCCCAGCTACAGATTAAGTGCCAACAATTATAGTGCAGATGATGAGGAGAGAAGTGTACCTTATGCCTCGGGCACTACATTTCACCAACACCTGATCAACCAGTTAAATACCTATCGGTTTGATGAAGAAGAACGTGAAATAGCCGAATTTCTAGTTGGCAGTGTAGATGAAAGCGGATATATCAGGAGATCTGTTTCAGATATTTTGGATGATCTGGCCTTTACTCAAAATGTATATACCACCGAAGAAAAAATAGAAAGCATATTAGAAATCGTGCAACAATTAGATCCTGCCGGTGTGGGTGCACGTAACTTGCAGGAATGCCTCTGGCTTCAGCTCGATAGAAAAGAAACAACAATCCCGATAAAGTTAGCCTCAGAAATACTTAAAAAATCCTTTGATCACTTCAGCAAGAAACATTATGATAAGCTTTTGGTAAAATTTGATATTACCGAAGAGGACCTGAAAAATGCCATTAATGAGATCGAGCACCTTAATCCAAAACCTGGCGGAGCGTATTCTGGCAGCAACCGAATGATCGAACATGTAGTTCCCGACTTCACTATCAGAATTGTGGATGCCGAACTAGAACTTACACTTAATGGCCGTAATGCACCAGAATTACATGTTTCCAGAGAGTACAACAATATGCTTCAAGGGTACAAAGCCAGTAAAGAAAAATCTAAGTCCCAAAAAGATGCGGTTTTGTTTATCAAACAGAAACTGGATGCAGCAAAATGGTTTATCGAGGCTATAAAACAAAGGCAACAGACACTTTTTATTACCATGAGTGCAATAATGCATTATCAAAAAAGTTATTTCTTAAGTGGAGACGAACGAAACCTAAGGCCAATGATCTTAAAAGACATAGCCGATGAAATTAACATGGATGTAAGTACAGTTTCTAGAGTTGCGAATAGCAAATATGTAGATACTCCTTATGGAACCAAGTTGATAAAAGAGTTTTTCTCGGAATCTATGACCAATGTTGAAGGTGAAGAAGTCTCTACTCGTGAAATTAAAAAAATACTGGAAATAACTATAGGAGAAGAGGACAAGAAAAAACCACTCACAGACGATAAGCTTGCCAAAATGCTAGAAGAAAAAGGATATCCTATAGCCAGAAGAACTGTGGCCAAATACAGGGAACAATTAGATATTCCTGTTGCGAGGTTACGAAAGAAAATTTAATGGATTTTTTTCTAAAGAGTATTTCTTATATCCTGCATCCTGTATTGATGCCCCTTATCGGTGCCGTCATCTATTTTACCGCTGCCCCAAGGTTCATTCCTGATGAGATTCTAAGGTCCAAGATTTTTGGACTGATCATCCTTACGGTTTTAATCCCTATCGTTCTTTTTTTCCTTTTAAAAAGTCTGGGCACAATCACTTCAATACATCTCGAAGATATAAAACAACGTAAAATTCCGCTACTGTTGCAATCGATCTTACTCATTGTAGTTATTAAGATGATCATTGATCAATATCACTATCCCGAGCTGTATTTCTTCTTTCTGGGAATTCTGTTTTCATCATTAAGTGCCATCTTTATGATACTGTTTTCTATTAAAGCAAGTTTGCATATGATCGGAATTGGTAGTGTCACCATGTTTACAGTGGCATTAAGTATCCATTTTGGAATGAATTTTACATTATTAATAGCTGCTTTGATGATTGCCAATGGCCTGGTCGCAACTTCAAGATTACATTGCAAAGCACATAGTAATCTGGAACTAATCCTGGGATTTTTGATTGGAGTTATTCCTCAATTAACTTTGGCTAACTTATGGCTATAGAATATAGAATATCAAGCCTATTTTTGCGGTATTTAGCCCTACTTTCTCTTCTTCTATTAAAGCTTCATCATTAAACAATGTATTCAAACTATAGTAAAAGTGAAAATTAAAAGTATTCCACCCAAAGGTAAAAGTGGCTCCTATTCTCCAGCGATTTAATTCATCAATTTCTGTTTGCCTAACCTGATTATCGGATTGCTTAAAATTGGACTTAAAAGAATACATATATCCCATTCTTAGACCGGTATATACTCGATAAAACTTATGAGATTCTGGAACCGATGTACGCCATCTTATTTCTAGAGGGGCTTCTACCAGATGTGTTGTAAATCGATTTGTACTAAAATCTACTCCCTCCAAACTACTGAATATAGTTTGCTCTGTACCCTCTTCTTCTCCTATAAACAAATTTTGATTATATACGTCTAAGGAATACCCTATTCCTAAACCAATGGCAACATTACGCCTTTTATTAATAGGCATGTCCCTTATAAAACCCATATGCAAACCTCCCGAAAAACCTGATTGACTTATATTTTTTGGTTGATTAAGAAGTAAATTAAAAGTAACCCCAACATAGAATTGATCTTCGCGATACAGAGAATCCAAAATTACTTCTTGCTCAGAATTTGATCCATCCCCTTGCCCAAATGAAAGAACTATGGATAAACAACAAATAACGAATAGTATCTTTTTCATAGTAAGGCACTAAAATAAATCTATTTCATCAAAAAACGGATCAATACCAAAAAAAATCCCATTTTAAATGGGATTTTGTGGGTAGTATTCTCACAATTTATACCAGTCCTGATATTAGTTAAGATTATCCATAGCTTCCCCTACTTTTGTGGTGTAATACCTGCCCGTCCGGCAGGCGGGAATTTTAAGTGCATTAACCGCTCTCAACTCCTGCTTTATATCCCCAACCAAACCCATTTTGGTGTTTTTATCTACTTTTAAAGAAGTAATCAAAAAAGGTCGTAACGCTTCAATTCTCAACTTTCTTTCTTCTAAAACAAAAGATTTAATATCACTAATATTGGCAAACTTATCATTAAGCTGAATTCTAGCTTCTGATCCCAACTTGTATCGTGAACTAGGGGTTCCTGCATAAATATTCATCACCAAATCTTTTTTATCCAGTTTCTCTACCTGGTTTGCATATGGTAACTCATTTTCTATCAGTAATACATCTTTTCGCATTACGGTAGCAACCATAAAGAAAAATAGCAACATAAATACGATATCCGGCAGCGATGCTGTCGAAATCTCGGGCAAACGATTGTTTTTCTTAGTTTTAAATGTAGTCATAATCATAAAAATTAAGTTAGAGCATGTTTAAAAAGAATATGAACTGAAAATGAATAGTTTTCAGGAAATAGGGTTTTTAAACATGTTTTTAGTATTGATGTTTTGGTACGGCTTCAGAAAGCTTTTCGGGATACATAGATTGAATCTTTTTAATCCGCTCTTTCAGCACATGCCAATCTCTTTGGTATCTGGGGTTTTTTAAATTCTCTTCCATCTCTACAAATGAAATACCATACATCCTTCTCGCCTCCCGATTGCGCAACTGTGTATAAGCGGCCACCAATTCATTTTGAACGGCTATGTACGTAGCATAATTCGTCTCACGACTATTTGAGAGAGAAATAACTGCATTATCAGGATTGTCTGAGGATTTTATATCGCCTTCCCCCTGGCAATAACTACAGGTCAAATCTTCTGATCCACCACCATTATCCAAAAAGGCAATTGCCGCTTCCTTAAGAGCCGAAATTTCCATTTTAGCGCCTTCTACGAGCAATTCGTTAAGCTGGTTTATCTCAACTCTGAAAAGGTTTTTTTCTTTAATTCTCCCTTCGGGAGGGATATCTATGAGAGGAGGTAATTTTCTGCTTATCCCATAATCTGTTTGGATTGTAGTGGTAACCAAAAAAAAGATAAGTAATAAAAATGCGATATCGGCCATGGATCCCGCATTAACACTAGGTGCAAATCTTCTTGCCATAATACAATGTTTTTATACCATTTCATATAAGAACTGGTATTAGAGCATGTTCAAAAAGAATTTGAACATGCTCTTAGTTAATAATTACTTACAAAATCAGAAAACCGTGATCTTGGGTGACATGAAGTATTTAGAAGAAAAAGTAAATTGAAACCATAACCATTTTTATCTATACATTCAATATCAAGTTTTGGAAGGTTAGATATTGATCCTGTTATAAAGGATAGATCTCAGTTATCATTAAACCCGGTTTATACACTAGAAAATCCCCGCCTTCCGGACGGGCAAGTACTACAGCTTGAAACTACATCACGAAGTTCTAATGCACAAACCAGGTTAAATATGCATCAATTTTTATGCCAATTTCCAAAAACCGAATAAATTATATGGATTCTGAGTAAGTAGAATAGATATAATACAAAGGATAGAAACAAAAAAATCCTGCCAGATGGCAGGATTCACATATTTCTTAAGATAATGCTATGATATTTTACCTAAAATTATCTAAAGCATTTCCTGTTCGGGTAGTATAATTAATTTTCAACGCCTGAACTTCTCTTAATTCTTTTTTAATATCTCCTACAAGCCCCATATTGGTCTCTCCATCAACTTTGAGTGCTGTAGTTAAAAAAGGAATTAATTCTTCTCTTTTAGAAGCTCTCTCTGCCAATATAAATGATTTAATATCACTTACATCAGCAAACTTATCATTAAGCTGTATCCTTGCTTGATTACCGGCACTTGCACGATATCTCGAACTTGGTTTACCAGCGTATACATACATTACCAAATCTTTTTTATCAAGTTTCTCAATCTGATCTGCAACTGGTAATTTATTCTCGATCATCAATGTATTTTGACGCATTACCGTTGCTACCATAAAGAAAAACAATAACATAAATACAATATCTGGTAATGAAGCTGTAGAAATCGCAGGTAATTCACCGCTTTTTTTCTTTTTAAACTTAGACATAAGAATTCTGTTTTATGTTATATTATTTCTTCGGTTCTGCCTCAGAGAGTTTTTCTGGAAACATGAATTGGATCTTCTTGATATCTTCTTTTAAGCTTTCCTTGTTTCCAGGAAAGTTTACATCTTTAAGATCTTTCTCCATTTGTACAAATGATTTACCAAAAAGCTTTTCTGCTTCTCTATTACGCAGCGTGGTATACGCTGCTACCAGTTCATTTTGAACAGCAATATAGGTAGCATAATTTGTTTCTCTGTTATTACGCAGAGATATTACTGCCTTGGTAGGATTATCTGATGAAGATGGGTTTCTTTCCCCCTGGCAATAACTACAAGCTTCTTCACCACTTCCTCCTCCATTGTCAAGGAACTTAATAGCAGCTTCACGAAGATCTTTTATTTCCATAGGAGCTTCCTCTACCAATAAATCGTTGTTTTTATTCAATTCTACTACAAAAATATTTTTTTGTTTAAGAACCGGTGGCTCTATATCATCTTCCTGCGGGGGAGGAAGTTTACGACTGATACCGCTATCGGTTTCGATAGTAGTGGTAACCAGGAAGAATATAAGCAGTAAGAAGGCAATATCTGCCATAGATCCTGCATTTACTTCTGGTGCTGATCTTCTTGCCATAATTATTTACCTATTAGTTTTTTAACACCGGAAAGGAACATTAAACCGACTGCAACAGCAGCCAGAAAATAAAATGCATACAATCCCATTCCTACCAACTTAGATCCGCCGGCAGAAAGTACTTCTCCATCTTTTAAAGGAGTTTCCACTCCATCGGCCAGAACATATCCAATACCCAGGACTACAATAAAAGCTACAATTCCGATAACTGTATTTTTAAGGCTTCCGGGATTCTTTGCCATTGTTGAAAATACGGCAAATAAAGTAACTACAATGGTAACGATAAAAATCACCAATGTGAGACTATATAATGGAGTTACTGAAGACTCGGCTATTTCTAGCGGAAGTTCTCTAGGTTCAGAAACACCATTTTGATCCATCAAGCCACTGATTGAACTACCCATAACATACCAAAGGAGTACACCCAAGATACCTACGCCTAGCACAACATATGATAATATTTTAGAAATTTTCATGTGTCTGTTTTTTTAATTTGGAATGCTTACTGCACTCTGATTAAATAATAAGAACAACTTACTTTTAGTATTACATTCAGTAAGTTAAAGGGATGGATTTTATCCCCCAGAAGAACTTATTATTTCTTGTTTTTGTAAGCTACTAACATATCGATTAAAGTAATCGAAGCGTCTTCCATATCATTCACTATTCTATCAATTTTTGCTACAATATAGTTATAAAAAATCTGAAGGATAATAGCAACAATAAGTCCAAATACTGTTGTAAGAAGTGCCACTTTAATACCACCTGCTACAAGAGAAGGCTGCATATCTCCGGCAGCTTCGATCTTATCAAATGCCTGGATCATACCAATTACTGTACCCATGAACCCAAGCATCGGAGCCAGAGCGATAAATAAAGATACCCAGGATACGTTTTTCTCTAATTGACCCATCTGAACACCACCATAAGCAACTACTGCTTTTTCTGCAGCATCGATGCTTTCATCTGCTCTGTCAAGACCTTGATAGTAAATTGATGCTACAGGTCCTTTTGTGTTTCTACATACTTCTTTTGCCGCTTCAACACCACCACTGTTTAATGCATCTTCTACATTTTGTTGTAATTTCTTTGTGTTGGTTGTAGAAAGATTTAAAAAGATAATTCTTTCAATTGCAATCGCAAGACCGAGGATCAAACATAAAAGTACGATTCCCATAAATTGAGGACCCCCTTCAATAAATCGCTTTTTAAGCTCTTGATGAAAGGATAACTCGCTTGTAGTATCTGTAGCTACATCATCTTGTATTGTTGTCGTAGTAATAGGAGCAATTAATAATTGCACATTTGCCGTTAATAACTGGGCAGGTGCAGTAGCTGCTTGTATGTTTCCAAAAGCCATTACTGCTGCGATTGCCAGAATAGAAAATAATCTTTTCATTGCGCTGATTCTTAATTTTAATTAGTTAAAGGGTTAAAGATATAAAAATAATATAAAATCTATTAAAAAATTGATAATAATGCAGAGAGGAAGGGATTCGAACCCTCGATACGCTTTTGGCGTATACACACTTTCCAGGCGTGCGCCTTCGACCACTCGGCCACCTCTCTAGGTTTTTACCTTAAAAAAATAAGGATGGGCAAATAACAAAAAAAATGTTAACTAGTGAAATTTGAGGCGTTAATTTTCTGACATTTCCCCGCGCAGCGAAGTTTCATAAATGGTTTTGAGCACTTTAAGTGGTAAATCCCCCCCCAATAAATACATCAATTTTGCCACAGCCGCCTCTGTTGTTATATCTTTTCCTGAGATAACCCCTGCTTTTTTGAGGGCCATACTGGTATTATATTTGCCCATTTCTACACTTCCACCGGCACATTGGGTAACATTCACTACCGGAATTCCTTTTTTAATGGTATCAGAAATAATATCTATAAACCATTTTTTTGTTGTAGTATTCCCTGATCCATAGGTTTCAATAATCACACCTTTTATTGTATCTGAAGAAAAAATATGCTTTAGCATACGCTCATTAATACCAGGAAACATTTTTAGAATCATAATATTATTGTCAAAATGAGTATGATATACCATTTTTTTACGTCGGTTTACAACTCTCAAAAAAGAGGTATTCACTTTGAGGTGTACTCCCGATTCGACCAGCGCAGGGTAATTCATAGATTGAAAAGCTTCAAAATGCTCTGCATTGATCTTGGTCGTTCTATTTGCCCTAAGCAACTTGTATTCAAAATAAAGCCCTACTTCGGTAATTACCGGTTTCCCTTTTTGTTGCAATGCTGCAATCTGCAAAGCAGTGATTAAATTTTCTTTGGCATCTGTTCTTAAATCCCCTATCGGTAATTGTGAACCTGTAAATATAATAGGTTTAGCCAGGTTTTCGAACATGAAACTGATGGCAGAGGCTGTATATGACATCGTATCGCTGCCATGTAATACGACAAACCCATCATACTTCTCATAATTTGAATTAATGATATCTCCTAATTCCTTCCAACGCTCCATATTCATATCTGAAGAGTCTATAGGTGTCGAAAAACTTACAGTATTTATAATGCAATCTAATAGGTTGAGTTCTGGGATTTTTAGCAATAATTCATCAAAATTAAACGCTACCAGTACTCCTGTTTCAAAGTCTTTGATCATACCAATGGTACCACCGGTATAAATAAGCAGAATATTTGGCGAAGTGTTCATATGGCAAATGAACAAAATTTAAATCATTTTTTAATTGAACTCATCTAAATAGTGCCTGGTCGGAAATAGACGGTTTTCCCCACCAGGCACTAAATACCAAATATATCTTTGGCATTTTTGGTAGTAATTGTTGCGATTTCTTCGGCTGGTCTTTGATATATCCCTTCAAGCCTTTGTAGTACCCTTATCAAATAAGAGCTTTCATTACGTTTTCCCCGATATGGGGTTGGAGCCAGATACGGCGAATCTGTTTCCATAACAATGTGATCTAAAGAAATTTGATCCAGAAATTGATCGATCTTACCATTCTTAAAGGTAACTACACCACCTATTCCCAGTTTCATGTTATATCCGATTGCCTTTTTTGCATCTTCTATCGTACCCGTAAAACAATGAAAAATACCGAAGAGATCATCACTCTTCTCGGATTCGAGTACTTCAAAAATCTCTTCGAAAGATTCTCTGCAGTGAATCACGACAGGTAACTTATATTTTTTTGCTAATTGAATCTGATGCCTGAAAGCTTCTTGCTGTTCTTTTAAAAATGTGGTATCCCAGTACAAATCAATTCCTATTTCTCCTACAGCGTAAAACTTTTTTTCTGAATCTTTACGGAAACGTTTTTCGAGTTCTTCTTCTACATGAACCAATTCGTCTTTGTAATTTTCTTTTACGTGTGTAGGATGTAATCCCATCATTAAAAAAACATGATTGGGATATTTGGCCTCAATAGCATACATAGATTGTGTATATGCAGAATCAATAGCAGGAACAAAAAAACGTGTTATCCCACTCTTTATAGCACGTTGCATCATTTCGTCCTGATCTTCGGCAAAAGCTTCGCTATAGATATGAGTGTGAGTATCGGTAAGTATCATGGCGCAAAAGTATTAAATTCAAGTTGAATACCCGTCGGTGACTTATTGAACTCATCTTAAGCACATTGCTTTATATCTTTTTCAACAACTTTTGAGCCTGGTTATAATCTTCGGCCTCTTTGGGTATATTTTTTAACAATTCTGAACATTGATCATACTTCTTTTGCTTCAACTGATTTAATGCTTCAAACCATAGCGCTCTATATTTATATCCCGAGTTTCCCTGATATAGTCTTTCAAAAATTTGTGAGGCATTGGCGTATTTGTCCTGTTCCAGCAATGAAATACCATAATAAAATTGATATTCGGCATTACTTTCATCTTCTGATAGCAATATCGAAAGGTATTTTTCTGCTTCAAGGTAGTTCTTTGCATTAAAAGCATGCTCGGCATTTTTACTATTTTTATCAGCACTTCCCCTCTCTGCAATAGACAATTCAGGAATAGTTGCAAAATCATTGTATACAGGATTGCTCTTACTAAAAAAGTATACTCCAAAAATGATGGCAACACTGGCTGCAGCTACATATATCCAGGCAGGTATTTTTATGACCCTGCTTTCTTTTTTGGGCGCTCTTTTGGTTTCCTTTTCAATTTCTTTTTTGATCGGTTTCTCAGTAGATTTCTCTTTTGGGCTCTTCACAAAATAGCTTTTTCCAATCTTTTTAAGGGTATTTTCAAGCATTGCCAGCTCTGCTTCACTATTAAAAGTTGTATCCAAATACGAATGCAGTTGCCCATATACCTTAAGCTCTTCTTTGACAGAGACGTCTTCATCCAGCAGCTTGTTTAACCTTGCCTTTTCATTAATAGAAAGCTCTTGGCCACAAAACTTTTCAAACAGCTCATATTTTTCTTCTGGGGTCATAACAAATTCTGTATTTGATTAAACTTAGGAGCATTTTGAACCATTTGTGTTAATTGACCAATACATAAAGACTTCTTTTTACGCACATAAGCATAGGATTGCCCTAGCTTTTGAGCAACTTCTTCCATTGATTTTATGGTAAAAGTTACTTTTAGTAATTCTTTACAGGCTTTGCCCAGTTGGTCAAACATTTCGGTAAAAAGTTCGTGTTTTGTTTCAAAAATTTCAGTTTCATCTGCAAAACTTACGCTCTCATCATCTATAGATACAACCTCATCAGGTATTGTTACCTCTTTACCAGAAGATTTTTTTAATTCATTTAACCATTTGCGTTTACACAGCAGAAAGAAATAGGCATCAAACGGGCAGGTAAGCTGTAACCCTTTTTCTTTTGCTTGTTTAAAAATAGTCATTAAGGTCTCCTGAATAATATCCTGAGCTCTGGGCTCATCTCCATTATTCTTTTTTATATATCCAACCACTTTTGGAGCAAATTTCTCATAAATCTCGGTAAGTACTATAGTATCATTCTTCAAAAGAGCCTCTATGTATTTCTGATCGGCATGTGGTTTATTATTTCCCATAAATAATTGGTTGGAAGAACGAATTTAAAAAAAGTTATCAAGATAATGGGGGTAACAAAAAATTAAAGTAGTTGATATGAGGATATAAACAATAAAATTTAAAAAAAAGCCCAATAGGCAATTAAGACTAAATTATTATGAAAACAAAAAACACCACAATTGCATTACCGAATAATAGTAGGAATGTAAAACATGCAATGATCAACTTTTTATTTTTAGCATTTGCAGCTCTCATTTTGGGAAGCTGTAGCAAAAATGATGACAACGATATTGATTTTGATAAAATAATCGATGGAGAGGAATTAAAACTAAATATAAAAGTAAATAGAATAGAAGCTAAACAAGCGTATACGGTTGATGCCGAAACCGGTGGAGAGGTTAACGGAGAAGAAGGCACTATTTTATACTTTCCCGCTAATAGCTTTTTAGACCAAAATGGTGATCCTGTAACCGGCGATGTAGATATCGAGCTGGTTGAGATCTACAACAAAGCAAAAATGCTGCTCACCAAAATGCCAACTAATGGTAGACGCCCTAACGGAGATGTAGAAACACTGGTATCTGGCGGAGAGTTTTTTGTGAATGCTACTCAGGACGGACAACAACTACAACTTGCAAACGCGTTTCAATTATTTGCCCCTGCCGAAGAGTTTGATGATGAAATGAGAATATTTAACGGCCAGAACAAAGATTGTGATGGTAACGATGTAGAATGTGATGTGGTTTGGGAAGAAGACGAACAAGGTGGTTTGGAGCCCATGCAAAGAGAAGGCCCTGATGGAACAGGTGTTACCGGCTACGGTGGGTTCCTGAGCAACTTTGGGTGGACAAATATCGATCGTTGGTATAGTGACCCAAGACCTAAAACCGTTCTTTATGTTGATCCTCCGGCAGGATATGACAACACCAATTCTAATGTATATATATCGTATGACGGAGAACCAACAGCTTTGGCCTTACTAGACATCTACAATACCGAAACCGGTCTGTTTTCAGAGCATTATGGATTAATTCCTATCGGATTAGAAGTACATATCATCTTCGTATCGGTTCAGGATGGGCAATATGTATATGCCATTCAGGGAGCTACTGTCGAAGAAAATCATATCGAAGTAATAGGAGCTACCAGCACCGGAACTGAAGCAGAACTGGTCGCATTAATTAATGCATTACCATAAATTTATAATCATGTTGGAATATGCTTACAGGTTAACGGGGGTTAAGGCAAATTCCAGCATTTCTTCCGGAAGGGCAACCTTCCGGAATTTTATAGCACTAATACTTATAATTTAACTTTTTAACTATCTTTAGAAACAACAAACAAAATCATGAGGGGATACATAGCTTTATATTTTATTGTATTATTTCCGTTTTTGTGTTTGGGGCAAATACTTACCAATGATACCATACCAAGAATTGCACCTATTTCTTATGATATACAAGGAAACCAGGTGACTTATAGTGCCGAAATGCCACCGCTTAATCAAATTGCCGGTGCTCCCAAAGCGTTCTACACCTATTATTGGGAGTTTGGGGATGGTAATTATAGTTTTAAATCAACCCCTACTCACAACTACAAGAAACCTGATACATATAAAGCAAAGCTTTGGGCAACCAACAATTATGATAATGGTAAACCTCCTGCCAGCAGACCAAAATCTGTGACCATAAATACTATTGCCGATGAAGCTTCGGCAGCAGTATCCTCACCTTTCCTGGAAGATGAAGACTTAATCCTGAAACGAAATCGCGAACCTGTTCCCGACCAGGAAATGGTTTTTATAACAAGTTATAAGAATACTAATAATTACGCTTCCAGCGGAAAATTATATTTGTTTTATAACGACAATCAATTTAAAAATGACAACTTCACCATCGAAGATATCCGAATGTATCATGGTGAGCGCATCATCCCTTTGGAAGCCGTTTCTGAAGTCCTGCCAGAAAATGATGATCATACATTATTGGCATCTTCAGCTCATGGTATGCTGCAAAACAAAACCCTTTTTGTTCAGGATACTACCAAGAGAAAAAATCTTCCGCTTACGCTGGAACAATCCAAAGCTTTATATCGCAATTATCAGATTATTGCATTCGACGATATGCAGCCCGGCGAAGAACGCAATATTTTCAGGACCCTAAAAACCACTCCAAAGATGATCAAAGACACCAGTGCTATTGTTACTTTGCGAAGTGTCTATGTGCCCGATGAAAATTTTGATAACCATACAGTAAAAGATACCGAAATGGAGATTGTGACCTCTCACGATCCTAATAAAATGTCATCTAATGGCTGGTTTATGAACTATCGGCTGGTACGATTCAAACGTCTTAAATTTAAAGTACGTTTTCAGAATAACGGAGAAGGTCCTGCCAATACTATCAAACTGGAAGTAGACACCCCAGAGATGTTTGACAAATCTACCTTGCAAATTGATGGTATGTATCCCGAATGCCCGATTTGCCCCAAAGAACGGGAAGTAAACTATAGCTGCCTGGACACTATGTTGCAAAAAGATAAAATTATCTTTCAATTCAATAGAATCTATCTGCCGGGAAGTCAACAGAAAAATGTCTCAGCAATTGATTCTACCAAAGGATTTGTAAAGTATTCTATGAAATTTGGTAAAGATTTCCATAAAAAAAAGACCAAAAGCCGCACAGCGATATATTTTGATAAAAACGAACCTATTATTACCAATTATGCCACGACCCGATTTATGCCCGGTATTTCTATCGGTGCCAAAGCAGGGTATAGTACAACACCAGAGCTGGATAACCATACAGAATATTTTGTGGGTGCTACCCTCTCCCCTTTTAAGTCATATCGAATGTACTATCAGGCAGAACTCATGTTCTCTACTGCTTCGTATGATGAACTTCGAAATTTTGAAACCCGTGTCATAAGTCCTAATGGAGCTGAAAATATACTGCGGTTTTCTGAGTCAAACCAATTTAACAACATCACTGCATATATCGTTCCGGGATCGTTTCGATATAATTTTAATAATTTTTTGGCTATGGGAGCCGGTGTTCAGCTAAAGTTTGACATCACCCGTAAAAATGATCAGGAAACTACCGGAGAAGGATTCTTCTTAGATGCCGACGGAAATATCGTAAGAAATCCCGAACTGGATTCTTTTACTACTCGAAAATTTGACGATAGCTATACAAACATGCAAACCGGTGTTTTTATTGGAATGAATCTTGGAGTCGTGAGAATCGGTCCCAGCCTGGGTGTGAGATATGTGTATAATTTTGACAGTCCAAATTCTCAAATTCAATTCTATGGGATTTGGAAATTCTAAAACATTTCTTTTAATTTTTGTCTTTCTGTTGCATGGAAATTCTCTACTCCAGGCTCAGCAACAAACAAAGACCTCTGATTTTTTGTATGACCAATTAGCGTATTTTTTACAAAACCCTTCCCATTCAGGAGTATTGCAATTAAGTACAATAGTGACTTCAAAAGAACACCTACTCACTACCAAAACCGATCAACTGGCCTGGGTTATTATCAATTGCAACATGGGATATTATTATAACCAATTTGGTAATAAACCCACTGCTATCTTGTATTATGAAAAAGCCTGGAAAACATATTATGAAAACAGCCTTGACGATTATGACATTATCGAAAACTGTTTACAACCCCTGGGTAATATGTACATCCAGATTGGTGACCTGCCAAAGGCCGAAAGTACCATCACAAATTACCTGTATCTTGCAGAACAATCTCAAAATACTCCCAAAATAATTTCGGGATTTACCAATCTTTCTATTGCATATCACAATCAGGGAAATTATCCAAAAGCCATTGAAGTGCTTACTAAAGGATTAGAAATTGATCCAAATAATGTAAATATTCTCACCAACCTGGCGACAAATTATCTCGATACCGGTAATTTTAGCAAAGCTGAAGGTTTTGCCAAAAAAGTAATTGCAATAGCTGCTAATAAGACGAATGCCTATCAAATCCTGGCAGCGATTTCTTTAGAAAAAAAAGAAATTCAAGAAGCTCAAAATTATATGCTGCAGGCAAAATCTCAATTATTAAAAGAAAAAAACACTACGGCCCGATCGTTATGCAAATGGCAACTGGCCTACATTGATATCCTGCTATCTCAATCAGAATTTACTGAAGTTCAGAAAAACCTGAATGAAATTTATGGGGCTCTTTTGCCCCGATATTCAGAAAAAAGTGAATTACCCCCAGAGGAGCATCTTATTGCAGATAGAATTCTTCTTAAGGCCCTGGATGTTCAGGCCTATGTTTATGAGCAGACCAAAAAACCGATTCTGGCTATAAAAACGTATGATTTGGCTTTTGAAGTCAATTCAAAATTGAACACCTTATATCCTCTTCAGGACACCCGAATTATTCAACACAGTCAAAACCGCAATAGAACTGAAGCCTGTATCGATCTTCTTTTTATAGTATATGAATCTACAAAAAACACAGAATATATCCAGCGTGCTTTTCAGGTGGCAGAGCACTCAAAAGCACCTTTTGTAAATGAAGCTTTGATATCCAAACAACTGCTATCTCAATATAGAAATGATCCTTTGGTGATACAAAAAGACTCGCTTGGTACCGCAATGGCATCTTATGAAACTTTAATTTTAAAAGAAAAACTAAAAGGAAACAACGCCAATATTGCTCAAATTCAGAAATGGAGTGAGGTGTATGACACAAAATCAATTGATCTTAAAGAACTGATCAAAAAGCTTCAAAATAAGTATTCGAAATTCCTCCAGGCTCAAAAAAAAATTCCGGTAAAGGAGCTTCAGAAAAAATTAAATGAGGACAACACCACTATGGTGACATATTTTTATGGAAATCAAAGTGTCTACCAATTTAAAATACATTCAGATTTCTTTGAAATCGAAAAAATCGAAAACACCGATCATTTCAAAAATGTTATAAAAAACTATATTCATTATTTTGATACTGCCTCGGGGATTATAAATGATATCCCGGCATTCACAAAAAGTGCTGCCGAAATCTTTAGCGTTTTAAAAATCCCCCAGAACACCAAGCGTTTACTCATCGTGCCCGATGGGTTTCTTAGTTTTATCCCTTTTGAAACTTTATTGACAGAAGAAACAAATGCCTTAAATTTTGGCAATATGCCCTTTTTATTAAGATCAACCGAGGTGAGTTATGAGATTTCGGCAAGTAAATATTTGAGATCGGCGCCCAAAGATCATACAGGAAAAACTGTTTTGGGAGTCTTTCCGGTTTTTGAAAATACCGATATAGAGCTTCCCTTTTCCCTGGCTGAAAGTGAATTGATTCAACAGTATTTTGAAGGAGCATTTTTAGAGAAAGAACAAGCAACCTATGATGATTTTATCCAAAAATCGAAAGATCATACGATAATCCATCTGTCTACTCATGCCGAAGCGGGAAGCTTTTTTAGGCCTGCTTCTATAAAATTCAGAAACCAGGATATTCTGGTTAATCAACTATATGCATTACAGCTTGATACAGATTTGGTGGTTTTAAGTGCTTGCGAAACGGGTGTTGGCAGACTGGCAAAAGGAGAAGGACCTATAAGTATCGGCAGAGGTTTTCAATATGCGGGCGTAGAGAATGTACTCTTTTCATTGTGGAAAGTGAATGATAAAACGACTTCTCGATTGATGGGGAATTTTTACAACAACCTCCACGAATTATATCCCAGGGCAAAAGCAATACATCAGGCAAAATTAGACTACCTTGACGCTCAAGACATTGCTAATGTCCAAAAATCACCTTATTACTGGGCTGCATTTGTATACTATGGCCAAATTAAACATACTGCCGACATAAATTACCTTTGGTATAGTATTGGTCTTGTTTTATTTCTATTAATTGTACTACTTTTACGCAAGTTTCTTCAAAATAAGACATGAGTACACTTCGAAAGCTTTTAATTCAAAAAAATTACCATCGTATCAAATTAGTTTTTACAAAAACAAATCACTTTGAAGTCAAAGCCATTTTAAATGGTGTAGAAGGCAATTTTATTGTTGACACAGGCGCTTCTAATTCCTGTGTAGGTTTTGAAGCCGTGGAAAAATTCAACCTTTTTGCTCAGGATAGTGATGTAAAAGCTGCCGGAGCCGGTGCTACCGATATGCTCACTCAGCTTTCAAAGAAAAACTCGATACAAATCGGTCATTGGGCAAGAAAAAGAATATCGCTTATATTATTTGATCTCAACCATGTGAATGCAGCATTGATTGCACACCAGGCAGAACCTGTAGATGGAATTATTGGCGCCGACATTCTTAAAAGAGGAAAAGCGGTTATTGATTATGAAAGGAAGTGTTTGTATTTAAAATAAGTTGTGAAGTCCTAAAAAATCATATTCCCGTTCTAATAGCTTCTACAGGATCTAATCTAGAGGCAGATATGGCTGGTAAAATCCCAGATATTAACCCGATCACAGAAGAAACTACCGTGCCCAGGAAAATATTCCAGGGAGATAATATAAATTCAAAATCACCTGTAAACTGCGAAGCCAAAATCGATATGATCCAAACGAGCAGTAATCCAATTAACCCACCTATCAAGGATAGAATCACCGCTTCAAATAAAAACTGAAACAAGATAAACTTGTTCTTTGCTCCCAATGATTTTTGAATCCCGATAAGATTGGTACGTTCTTTTACGCTCACAAACATAATATTGGCAATACCAAACCCCCCTACCAATAATGAGAATCCACTGATGATTAACCCAATAAAACTCATCTGGCTGGTGATATTATCAATAAAATCTGTAAAACCTTGCAGCTGATTGATAAAAAAATTATCAATCTCATCGGGTTTCATCCCTCTGTAAGCTCTTACTTTTTGCTTTAAAGCAGCAACAAACTCTGGCACATCAATACCTGAATCTGGCTTAATGATAATTGCAGGAAAAGAAGCCTTATTATTATCTCCATAAATCCTTCTTACCAGATTAACAGGAAGAAATACCGCAGTATCTTTTGAATTGCCAAAAAGCCCCATGCCTTCTTTTTGAAGCACCCCAATCACGCTAAACTTTCTGCCATATAGCCGAATTCTCTTTCCGATCGGATCACTGGAACCAAATAAACTATTGGCAATCTCATCACCTAAGACAATCACCGGTGTCCCGGCTATTGATTCCTGTTCGTTATAAAATCTGCCTTTTGCTATTTGAAGCTCTTCGATATCATAATAATCATTGGTGACCGGTATGATTTCTACATTGTTGATACTTTCATCTTCAAATTTAATGGTTTCGGGAGCTACATTTAAAACAAAACTAGCCGCTTTGAGATCGGGCATCGTTCTATTAATGTATTGATATTCTTCAAAGGTAACATCGGGGAACTGTTCTCTTTTCCATTCGGGAATATCGGTTGGCCCAAAAGAAAAACGCATCAGGTATATCGTACTGTTATCCAGGGAACTGATGCTTCCTTTAATTTCTTGTTTTAAAGAATCTACCGCAGCCAATACTCCTATAATCGAAAAAATACCTATCGTAACGCCCAACAACGAAAGAAACGTGCGTAGCTTATTGTTTTTAAGCGCATTCACCGCAAAATTAAAACTTTCTTTAAGTACTCTCAGGTAGATTAGCATCCTTATTTTATAATTGGATTATAAATCATCTAAAGATAGGACGTTTTCCTTATATTTTTGTTACATAACCATCCACTTTTACACATAGGGATCCAAAATAACGCGTAGAAATCAATTTTACCGGGGGAGAAACCCAAAATAACACCCAGAAATCAATTTTACCGGGGGAGAAACCCAAAATAACACCCAGAAATCAATTTTACCAGGGGAGAAACCCAAAATAACACCCAGAAATCAATTTTACCGGGGGAGAAACCCAAAATAACGCGTAGAAATCAATTTTACCAGGGGAGAAATCCAAAATAACACCCAGAAATCAATTTTACCGGGGGAGAAACCCAAAATAACACGTAGAAATCAATTTTACCGGGGGAGAAACCCAAAATAACACGTAGAAATCCATGAAGAATTATAAAAGGTTGTCCTTCTCCAAATACTATTGCTGTGTAGTTTCACTTAAATTTATTTATATTAAATATTCTCAATAACTCGCCCTTCACAGCGCAGCGTTCTCAAACCTCATCATCTCATATCTTTGATCACCCCCAGCCCTGTCTGCCGATTTATCTACAGTAGGTAGACCAGGCAGGCCTGAAGCTCGCCTACCAAATAGAACAACTTCCGACATCCAACTCCTTTGATCACCCCCAACCCCTAAAGGGAAGTATTGTTACTTCATTTCGTACAACTTTCAACTTTCAACTTTCAACTTTCAACTTCCGAGATCCGACTCCTTTGATCACCCCCAGCCCCTAAAGGGAAGTATTGTTACTTCATTTCGTACAACTTTCAACTTTCAACTTTCAACTTCCGACTTTCGAGATCCGACTCCTTTGATCACCCCCAGCCCCTAAAGGGGAGCAATTCTACTACACTATTGTTTCTTGCTTTCAACTCCCGAAATCCTATAATTTTCAACTTTCAACTTTCAACTTTCGAGATCCGACTCCTTTGATCACCCCCAGCCCCTAAAGGGGAGCAATTCTACTACACTATTGTTTCTTGCTTTCAACTCCCGAAATCCTATAATTTTCAACTTTCAACTTTCAACTTTCAACTTTCAACTTTCAACTTCCGACTCCTCATCACTCATCACTCATCGTACATAACTCATAATTCATAACTCATAATTCATAACTCATAATTCATAACTCATAATTCATAATTCATAATTCATCCCTCATCCCTATTATTATCTGCGAATTCAACAGAAAAATAGTATAAATTACTACTTTTGCATTTTACTAACTAAAATTTCTCATGAGCAACACAAAAACCGCCGCCTCTGCGCTGATTTCTGTATTCAGTAAAGATGGATTGGCACCTATCGTAAAAAAATTAGACGAACTTAATATTACCATATATTCTACCGGAGGTACCGAAAAATTTATTCGGGATATGGGTGTTGATGTGATCCCTGTTGAAGACGTAACTTCATATCCTTCAATTTTGGGAGGAAGAGTAAAAACCTTACATCCCAAAGTTTTTGGAGGCATCCTGAATCGTCAAAATAACGATAGTGATGTTGCAGAATTAGCGCAATATGAAATCCCACAGATCGATATTGTTATAGTGGATTTGTACCCTTTTGAGAAAACAGTAGCTTCTGGAGCTTCTGAGCAAGATATTATTGAAAAAATAGATATTGGTGGGATTTCATTGATCAGGGCCGCAGCAAAAAACTTTGCCGATGTGACTTGTGTGGCTTCAGTTGATGATTATGCAGAATTTTTGGAAGTACTTTCTGAAGGAAACGGTAATATTTCTATAGAAAACCGCAAACGTTTTGCCGCCAAAGCTTTTAATGTTTCTTCTCATTATGATACGGCCATTTTTAATTACTTCAATAGTGATCATGAGATCGCTTCGCTTAAAATAAGTGAAACCAAAGGTCAGGTATTGCGCTATGGAGAAAACCCACACCAAAAAGGATTTTTCTTTGGTGATTTTAACGCCATGTTCGATAAATTACACGGCAAAGAACTGTCCTACAACAACCTGCTTGATGTAGACGCAGCTGTTAATTTGATGAATGAATTTAAAGGAGAAGCCCCGACATTTGCCATTCTAAAACACAATAATGCCTGTGGATTAGCACAGCGGGAAACTGTTTTGCAATCGTATCTGGATGCATTGGCCGGTGATCACATTTCTGCATTTGGTGGAATATTAATTAGCAATACCGAAATAGATAATGCGACCGCAACAGAAATTCATAAACTATTTTGTGAAGTGGTTATTGCTCCCTCTTTTAGCAATGAAGCTTTAGAAATACTAAAAGGAAAGAAGAACAGAATCCTTTTGGTTCAAAAAGACATTGATCTGCCAGAAACCCAGGTACGTTCATGTTTAAATGGTGCCCTTGTTCAATTTAAAGACCTTAAAACCGATGCTGAAGCCGATCTGAAAACGGTGACCCAGGTAGCTCCTACTCTCAATCAAATTGAAGATCTTTTATTTGCATCAAAAATCTGTAAGCATACCAAATCCAACACTATTGTTTTTGCCAAAGGAAAACAGCTTTTAGCAAGTGGAACCGGTCAGACTTCAAGAGTAGACGCATTGAAACAATCCATAGAGAAAGCAAAATCGTTTAATTTTAATCTGGATGGTGCGGTTATGGCTAGTGATGCCTTTTTTCCATTCCCTGATTGTGTAGCATTAGCAGACAAAGCCGGGATCAAAGCTGTGATTCAACCAGGGGGTTCTATAAAGGATCAATTAAGTATCGATTACTGTGATCAAAACAGAATTGCAATGGTTATGACCGGAACTCGCCATTTTAAACATTAATTTTAGTACATTTACTCAATTTTAACCCCTTTTTCTGACTTTTATGGGATTTTTTGACTTCTTTACCGAAGAGATCGCAATAGACTTAGGTACCGCTAATACGTTAGTGATCCATAATGACAAAGTAGTAGTGGATAGCCCCTCTATTGTAGCCAGGGATATTATGACTGGCAAAATTATTGCAGTTGGAAAAGAAGCTGCTATGATGCAAGGAAAAACCCACGAAAACATAAAAACCATTCGGCCACTTAAAGATGGGGTGATCGCAGATTTTGATGCCAGCGAGAAGATGATAAGTATGTTTATCAAGGATATTCCTGCATTGAAAAAAAGACTATTTGCTCCTGCCCTGCGCATGGTGATCTGTATTCCTTCTGGAATTACCGAAGTAGAAATGCGGGCAGTAAAAGAAAGTGCAGAACGTGTAAATGGAAAAGAAGTATACCTTATTCATGAACCTATGGCAGCAGCTATTGGTATTGGGGTAGATATTATGCAGCCCAAAGGAAATATGATCGTAGATATAGGTGGGGGTACTACAGAAATTGCCGTGATTGCTTTAGGAGGTATTGTTTGCGATAAATCTGTAAAAATTGCAGGTGATGTATTTACCAATGATATTATTTATTATATGCGTACTCAACACAATTTATATGTGGGTGAGCGTACCGCCGAAAAAATAAAAATACAAATAGGCGCAGCTACCGAAGATCTCGAATTGCCCCCTGAAGAAATGAATGTTCAGGGACGTGATCTCCTTACCGGAAAACCAAAACAAGTACAGATCTCTTTTAGAGAAATGGCCAAAGCACTCGACAAATCAATACTGCGTATTGAAGATGCAGTCATGGAAACTCTTTCGCAGACTCCGCCAGAGCTTGCTGCAGACATCTATAATACCGGTATCTATCTTGCAGGAGGCGGTTCTATGCTACGCGGATTGGATAAGCGTTTATCACAAAAAACCGATTTACCAGTCTATATCGCAGAAGACCCGTTAAGAGCAGTCGTAAGAGGAACAGGGATAACACTTAAAAATTTAAACCGATACAAAAGCATACTTATTAAATAGTGTTAAAAAAATAGTGTTGAAATATACCTAAATTTCTTATTTTACGTTATCCTGCATTATACTATAATACCTGGTAAAAAGAACATTTAACTAAAGAAGCCATTATACCCAGATCATGCAGCAGATTATTAATTTTTTAATAAAGAATAAACACTCTCTGCTATTTATTCTGTTATTGTTTTTATCTTTAATTTTTACCATACAATCACATTCTTATCATAGAAGCAAATTTGTAAGCTCCACCAACTTCATTAGTGGTGGTATGTATGGTTGGCAGCATGCAGTAAGTGATTATTTTAGCTTAAAAGAAGAGAATAAAAGATTATTACAAGAAAACGAACTCCTTCACAATCAATTAAGTGCCTTAGGAATAGATTCTCTTTCTTCAAAATTTATAGATACAATATCGTTTGATAAACCCTACACATTTACAAAAGCAAGGATCATTAAAAATGATTACAGCAAGCTGGATAACTATATTCTGATCAATAAAGGTGAAAAAGACAGTATTTTTGCAGATATGGGAGTAATAACAGACAAAGGTATTGTGGGAATTATAGAAAATACCTCAAAAAACTATAGCAGGGTCATTTCTATTCTTAATAGTAACTCACGTATTAATGCCGGTTTAAAAAAATCAAATCAATATGGTTCTCTGATCTGGGACGGAAAAGATCCAAATATTGTGCAATTAGAAACGGTTCCAAGACAAGCAATTTTAAAAGAAGGAGATACCATTATCACTCATGGCCGCTCTACTATTTTCCCAAGAGGAATAGGGGTTGGCACCATCATAAATTATACATTGGATCAAAATAAAAGTTATTATCTCATTGATGTCAAATTATTTAATGATATGACCGATATCGGATTTGTATATACCATTAAAAACAGAGATGCTGAAGAAATTAAAAGTTTGGAAAAACTAAAATATGAATAGGGATACAGCATTACATATTGGTAGGTTTATTATACTTATTCTGGTTCAGGTAATGATCTTAAATCATATCAATTTTTTAGGATTTTTAAACCCATACATTTATATCATTTTCATTCTCCTGGCTCCTATCAATATCAATAAGAGTTTGTTTCTCCTGGTAAGCTTCTTACTGGGATTAACCATCGATATGTTTGGAGATTCTGGCGGTGTACATGCGGCCGCCTGCACCGTCATAGCGTTTTTTCGTCCGGTAGCTTTAAGTTCGGTATTTGGACTTAGTTATGAATTTCAAACTGTAAAATTGGGAAATGTAAGTTTTGGCGAACGATTGGCTTATGTTACCCTAATGGTTTTAACACATCATGTTGTGCTTTTTTCGTTAGAAATTTTTAACTTCTCTCACATACTATTAATAGCAAAAAAAACGTTATTTTCCAGTTTGTTTTCCATTGTGGTGATTATGTTGGTTTTAGTAGTGTTTAGAAGAAACGATTCATGAGAAAATTATTACTGTATCTTATCATAGTAACAACAGGTATTGTTTTTGTTGCAAGGCTTTTTTATTTGCAGATTTACAATACTTCTTTCGCATCCTTATCTGAAGATAATGCCATAAAAATAATCTATGATTATCCTCAAAGAGGTGCGATCTATGATAGAAATGGCAGATTACTGGTAACCAATCAACCCTCTTATGATGTCATGGTAATCCCGAGAGAGTTAAAACCTTTTGACACCTTAGAATTTTGTTCTATTCTCAATATCACCAAGGATAAACTAACACAAAGATTACACAAAGCCAGAGTATATTCCCCCAGGGTTCCTTCTATCATAATCCCGCAGCTCACCAAAGATGAATACGCCTATCTTCAGGAAAAAATGCGGAAGTTTGATGGTTTTTATATTCAGAAACGGTCGCTTAGAGATTATCAGACTGTATTGGCTGCTAATGTATTGGGATATATTGGCGAAGTAAATGAAGCTTTGATACAAAAAGATCCATATTACCTTTCCGGAGACCTTATTGGGATTGATGGTGTAGAAAAACAATATGAAAAGGAGCTGAGAGGTATCAAAGGAGTGAAACGTATCCAAAAAGACAGGTTTAATCGAGATATAGGACCTTATAAAAATGGTAGATTTGATACCCTTCCCGTAAACGGAAAAGATCTGACTATCACAATCGATAGAAGCCTTCAGGCTTATGGGCAAAAACTTATGGAAAATAAGCGAGGCGGTATTGTCGCACTAGAACCTGCTACAGGGGAGATCCTCGCCTTGGTGACGGCACCAACTTACAAACCAGAATTATTAGTTGGAAGAAAAAGATCTCCCAATTTTACCAAATTATATTATGATACTATAGCCAAACCATTGTTTGACAGAGGTGTAAAAGGAGAATACCCGCCCGGGTCCCCGTTTAAAACGATTAATGCATTAATAGGGTTACAGGAAGGAGTTATCGACCTTAAAGAAAGTATTTATTGCAGGATGGGATATTATTATGGGAAAAAAGGTCAAAAATTAGGTTGCCATTCTCATAGAACTCCGTTGAACATGATCCCGGGAATTGCCAATTCCTGCAATGCCTATTTTGCTACTGTGTATAGAAGAATCATAGAAAAGTACGATACCCCTCAGGAAGGGATCGATACCTGGGGAAAACATGTAGAAAGTTTTGGGTTGGGAAATTATCTCGGAAACGATTTACCTGAAGGGAAACGCGGTAAAGTGCCAACTGCTGAATATTATAACAGAATATATCAATATCCCACTTACAAATGGTATGCAACTGCTACCCTATCCAATGCGATTGGGCAAGGAGAAGTATTGACCACTCCGATTCAGTTAGCCAATATGACGGCAGCTATTGCAAACAGGGGGTATTATTATACACCACACATTATAAAGGCAATTGATGGCTCTCCAATAGAAAATGAATACTATACCAATCCCAAGATTACCACTATTGATAAAGAGCATTTTGACCCTGTAGTACAGGGGATGCATGAGGTATATACCAAAGGTACGGCAAGCTTTCTACAGGTGAAAGACATAGAAATTTGCGGAAAAACAGGAACCGCAGAGAACTTTGTTAAAATTGATGGGGTTAAAACACAACTCACAGATCATTCGGTATTTATTGCCTTTGCACCCAAGGATGATCCTAAGATTGCACTCGCAGTATTTGTTGAAAATGGATATTGGGGAGCCCGTTATGCCGGAAGAATAGCTTCGCTAATGATAGAAAAATACTTAAAAGGAGTCATTACCAGAACAGATCTTGAAGAATGGGTTTTTATGCATAGCCTGGAAGGAGAATATGCAAAACAATATAGCGGTAAACCTTTTAAAATTAATCAATAATGGCAAAGTCCAGCGTAGCGGCCATAGATTGGATCACAGTCTTATTGTTTTTATTGCTCGTAGGGTTCGGTTGGGGAAACATTTATTCGGCATCATATGAAGGTGAGGCATTCTCTTTATCAGATTTTTCGCAAGCTTATGTGAAACAAGCCTATTGGATATTGTTTAGTCTGGTTATTATTATTATTACACAGGCTGTCGAGGCAAAGTTTTATGAACGGTTTGCCGGTTTGATCTACGTCATTTCTATATGCTCACTGTTAGGGCTCTTCATATTCGGAAAAACGGTTTCCGGAGCTACATCATGGTACGCCTTAGGATCGTTTAGATTGCAACCTTCAGAGTTTGCCAAGGTATGTACTGCATTGGCACTAGCTAAATTCCTGAGTGATATGCAAACCAACATTAGGTTTATTGGTCATCAATTAAAAGCTTTTTTGATCATTGCCTTACCTGCTTTACTCATTATACCTCAGCCAGATCCCGGAAGTGCTTTGGTATATGCTGCATTTTTCTTTCCATTGTATAGAGAGGGTTTGGCAGCCGGTTATTTAATCGTTGGAGTTTCTGCTGCTGCATTATTTATACTTACACTGCTTTTTAATCCTTTGTGGGTGGTTTTGGGTATTGCAGCAATGATGATGTTGATCCTGATCAAAAACAGAAAACAAAAGCCAAAATACTCCAGATATTTTCTGGTTATTATAGTGATCACCGGTTTCTGTTTTTCTGTAAACTACATATTTAATAATGTATTTGAACAACGACACCGTGATCGATTTAATATTGTTCTGGGTAAAGAAGTAGATGCCAAAGGTATTGGATATAACATCAATCAGAGTCAAATTGCTATTGGTAGTGGTGGGTGGACCGGAAAAGGGTGGAAAGAAGGAACGCAAACTAAAGGAGGCTTTGTTCCCGAACAGCATACCGATTATATATTTAGTACCGTTGGAGAAGAGTGGGGTTTTCTGGGTGCTACCCTGGTGGTCATCCTATTTGTTATGTTATTAATCAGGCTGATCCATTTGGCCGAACGGCAAAAAACGCAATTCAGCCGGGTCTATGGGTATAGTGTTATCGGGATTTTATTTATCCATTTTGCTATCAATATTGGTATGGTTACCGGGATCATTCCTACTATTGGGATTCCATTACCCTTTTTTAGTTATGGAGGATCGGGATTATGGGGATTCACCATTTTGTTGTTTATTTTTATTAAACTAGACGCCAACCGTGTGAATGAGTGGTAATAGCAGCCTCTCCTAACCTCTTCAAAGGAGAAGAATTTTATCAGTTTGATAAAACAATTTAAAAATCAAAATTTCCAACCTTTGACAGACGAAGAAGCCTCCAATCGTTTTTCTATTACATCATCCAGTTTTGAAAAGAAATCAATCCCTGTTACCTTTTCGATCTCATCTACAGAAACCACAAATTGCTCCAAAGGCTTATTTGATGCTGAATGATACATCATAAACCCAATCATTTTAGGTGTTTCAGAACTCATATCCAAAACAACTTTGTAAAAATAGGCAGGAACAGAGACTCCTTCATATCCTATCATTTTAAGTCCATCGACCAAAACACCTCCTGTAACTACATACACCCCATCATATATCTTTGCCCAATACCGCACCTTTTGTTCGAGACGATTCCATACTCCACTATTAAACTCATGATTTTGAGGGGTCACATTCGAGGTAAGAAATGTTTCATCATATGCTTCTTGGTTAAATCTTCTGTCTCCTGCGGGGCATAAATGACCACGATCATAACCAGAGTTTTTATAATTTCGCCAATCTGCAGACGATGATCGTATCTTTCTATCCTCTTCAAAATACGGTCGCTTAAACTCATTTGTTGAGAGGTGTTGTTTTTTTAATTCGTAAGCTACCCATTCTGCCTGTTCATGTTTTTCAGAATACGATAATGAAAAATGATGATGAGTTACTATGACACCTGTTGTTGATGTTGGTAAATAGAAAAAACCAGACTCAGATTTCTCATCAGTCTTTTTCTCAGAATGTGTGCCATTATCATTGATGTTGTCTTCAAAATAGTAAAATCCGATGGTGATAATGATAATTAATATGGGATAGATATATTTTCGATTCATAAAGTGATACAATATTTGAACAAATTTAGAAAAAGGCATTCGTTATAAGAGCATGTTTAAAAAGAATTTAAACTGAAAATGAATAGATTGGGGTTTTGACCGGAAGACAGGTTCCATGGATATTGTTTTTCAGGAAGAAAGATTTTTAAACATGCTCTAAGAAGGGATCCCGGAAAAAACTAACACGTTTAAAAAAGCTGGTGGTCAAATACAATTTTCAGTAAATTTGAACTTATTAAAACTTTAACATAAATTCTGAAAGTTGATTTCAGGATAAAAACAAAAACCTTTTTTACTTGATAATCAATATTATACATTCAATAATTAACATAAATAAATATTAAAACTATGGTTATTCCTTTGTTTTTTTGAGCTCTTACCACACAGAGATACAGTCTTTAAATTTTTATTTTAGTAAGATTAATTTTTGAAGGTTAAAAACCTAAAGTATACCCTATTAGACTTTAAATACAATCCCCATTATTTCTATTGTCTGTACTCCTTCAAAAAATTGATTTTATAGTTTATAAACAAATCATCTTTAGAAAATACATGAAAAATACTATTGAAAAAATTGTTGAAAGTGTTTTGGTCCAAAATCGAATAAGCAATTTTGATAAAAAAGATCTGGAACTACAATTACAAATTCATCCTAGTTATCCAAGTTTTCAATCGATCACAGATACTTTGGATTATTTCAATATAGATAATATTGCTGTAGAAGTTCCTATAGAGGCTTTGGATCAACTTCCTAAAAGTTTTATTTCTTTGGTAAAAACCGAAAACTCTGAAGAGATCGTTACTGTTATCAATTCAAAAGATAGTATAGAGATTAAGCATTCCAGCTTAAAGAAAAAGAAATACACTTATGAGCAATTTATAGCATTATGGATACCAAAAGTAATTGCTGTAGAATATAATGCAAAACAACGTTTTGTATTTAAGCAATCATTTCTTCAGATTTTTTTAATACTTATGCTATTTGTGGGTATGGCCCTGACTTTTGCAGCAACAGCCTGGGATGCAAATCAGATTGTTTTTCTACTCACCTCTGTTATTGGGATCGTTTTTAGCTTTTTTGCACTTCGCGAAAGTTTAGGGATCCAGTCTCAGGCCATTCATCAGTTCTGCACTTCTGTAGGGAATACCAATTGCGGAGATGTCATTAATAATAACAGCGGAAAGTTGCTCAAAAATTTCACTCTTGCAGATGCAGGCATGGTGTTTTTTGGGACACTTATAGCATACCAGACGCTCTTTGGTTTTAGCTCAATACTATTTATACCGGCACTTATTGGTATTCCATTTGTAGTATACTCCATCTATTCTCAGGCATTTATTATAAAAAAGTGGTGTGCCATATGTCTTGCTATTGGAACAGTTTCTACAGGATTGGCTATTATTGCCGTAAGAAACCTTCCGTTTACTATTGATTTATCGTCGGTTTCAGGGTTTTTGATCACCTCGGCGTTACTTACATTAACCTATATGTTTGCCAAAGAAAAGATGGTTGAAAACAAAAGTTTTAAATCTGAAAATCTAAAGCTAAATCAATTTAAACGAGATGGTCAGATCTATAATCATTTATTAAATATCTCTGAAAAAATTGAGAACACCACTGTTTTTGAAAACGAGATTGTACTAGGAAACCCCGATGCAACATTCAAAATCATAAGTCTTACCAATCCAATGTGTGGTTATTGTAAAGATGCATTCGAGGCATACACCCGTGTTCTTAAAACGATGGGCGAAAATCTTCAAATCATTATCCGGCTGGCTATAAAATTAGATGACCTGGATAATCAGGCGACTCAAATAAGTCTCAGACTTTTTGAAATATATGATCACCAGGGAGCCGATAGTTTCATCGCGGCATATAATGATTGGTTTAAAGACAGAACCCATAGCAAATGGATTAAAAAATACCGAGCGCCTATAAACAATCCAACCCACACTGAAGTACTAAAAAAACAGGGCGAATGGGCCAATAGTAATGATTTGCATTATACCCCTGCATCGGTTATCAATGGCAGTTTATACCCAAAAAAATATAGTTATAATGAATTTTTCTATTTTATTAGTATGATGCTCGAAAATCATGCCGATGTTGTTTCTGAAACAGAAGCACCCATTGAAATTTGACAAACATCAATAAAAATATATTCCAACTTAAAATCAATAAATATGTTAGCAAAAATTCTGAAATTAAAAGATGTTCAACAACTGAACAAAAATCAACAAAAAATGATCTCTGGGGGATATATCCCTTCCCTTGAAGAATTTTGTTGTGGCCCTCGCTCTCAAGGCTGGTGGATCGAGCGCTATCCATTTTTGGCCAATGACCCTTATTACACTTGCACAAGCGATGTTTGTGGTAGTAATTGGTAAAAAAGAAAAGGTTACATACGTTAACAATTTCTCTATCTGTTATAAGAACTCATTTGAACTTTTTGTTTTTAAGCGAAAATTAGGGTGCAATAAGCAAAATTTCAAATGAGTTCTAAGAAAACAATTGAATATTAATCTTAAAACCAAATATTATGAATCAAATTTCAAAACTTGAAGGCGCCAAAACGCTTTCAAAAACAGCACAAAAAGATGTAAACGGAGGGAAAATTCCTTTTGTTTCTGCTACAAGAAGAGGATGTAATCCTTCTACTAGCTGTTGCTACCATAATGGTAGCGGATGGGTACAAGGACCTCCTTGTTTTTAACCTACTTATGATTTACAATGTTAAAAAAGGAGAATATGAAACCCATATTTTCCTTTTTGTTATTGAAGTGTTATTTTTTTAATCAATGAACTCATCTTGAGTAATGGTTTTAGGCCGAAAAGTTTGGCTTTTGCAGGCAAAAGCATTACTCAAGATGAGTTCAATATAAAATGTATTCCTGTCTAATCGAAATCATCAAGAAGTTCTTTGGCCTTTTTATAATTATAGTTCAGCGAATCACCAATAATTTTTGATAACACTTTTTTGGATGCTTCTATCCTATTGTCTTTTAAATATGCCAATGCCTTATACCAAAGCCCTCGGGAACGATCGATAGAATCAGAACGCAAAAGGGTATCAAAACTATTCAAGGATTTTTCAATTTGGTTGGTTTCCAAATGTGAAAACCCAATATATGCATGAATTAAGGGATTCTCATCCTTTGAGGTATCCATATACTTTTGAAAAGCGGTAATAGCTTCCTTATATTCTTTTGCCTTAAACGCAACGATACCGTCCTGCAACAATTTGTTTTGTGAGCCTCGCTTCACCAAAGAAGGCAAATCCATATCTGTATAATATTCATTATAGAGTGCTGCATTAGACTTTTGATCAAAAAATAAATTAGTTACAAAAAATCCCAGTATAAAAATAGCCGCAATAGCTCCTCCAGTATAGAAAAATCTGCGTCTTTGGTGTTTTCTTTTTTTAAACCTGTCTCCCACCTCTGAAATCTTTGACTTCAATAATATGGCTTCCTCGCTTTTTATATATTCTTCTAATTCCTGTTTTGTTTTATCATCTTTAGCCTCCTCACTATAAAGCCAGCTTTTCTCATTCAAATGATGATTAATCTCATTGGATAACCTAACTTCTTTTTGCAATTCTAGGTCCTGAGACATTGCCAACTCAAATTCACGTTGTTCTCCCGGTGTCATCTCCCCACCCAAATATGCTTCTATTTTTTGATATATATCCTGTTCCATGATTAACTTAGTTTGTGATACCTGCTATCCTTTTTAATGAGTTCTGCCAGACGTTTTTTACATTTAAAAACCCTTTGAAAAGCCACATTTTCTGAAGCATACTTAAACTTTTCTACAATGATACCATAAGGCACCTTATTAAAATAATCTTTTAAAAGTTGCATGCAATTCTCTGAGAGTTGCGCTATCTTTTCTTCAAAAAGTTCCCAACGTTCTTGTTCTAAAATAAACAAACTGTGTTTGGCTGCTTCACTTACTAGTTCTACTACCTCATCATTTCTTACCTTCTTTTTTCGGATATTTAACTCTTTTCTCCACAAATTTTTGCAAACAGTAAACAGATACCCATCAAAAGTTGATGTAATTTCAAATTTTCTGACTTTCAATCTAACAATTAATTGAAACAGGGCATTCTGAAAAACTTCTTCTGCGTCTTCATAAGTTCCCTGATTTTTTTTAATAAAGGCAATTACTTGCGGAAAGTTCTTTTTGTAAATCTGGTCAATAACAACCTTATTTCCTGATAATAAACCCTCTAAATAAGTCTCGTTTTTAGCTTTTTGCATTCTAAAGATGTGCTTGAATTAATTGACAATTGTCATAACCTCATCAACAGTTGTACTAAACTACCATTTTAAAAGAATATTTCACAGTTAGAATACTAATTCCTGACACTCTATAGAACACTTTATCCTTCTATCTTTGATTTTCAACTAAATTTGCAGACTTCTCTTCTTTTATATAGTAATTTTCATTTTATTTATGATGCAATGAAAATCTTTATGGGTAAGATTATGGATCTTTAATAACTATAATTCAAACCTATATAAATAAAATTACAATGACCTTAAAAAAAGTACTCTTCGTTTGTGTGGTATGGGCAACGCTCCTGAGTTGTTCATCAGATTCAATAGAAAATGAAAACTATCTAAAAAGCAAAACTGATCCCACACAAGTAATAAATCTACCAGGATCAGGAACCAATCACGATTATGAGATGCCGCTTGACGACCAATACCTTGATGAAGATCTCTTGATCAAAATCATATATTTTTCTGAAGATGAAGAAGCAAGGAAAGATATCAGAAGAAAGTTTTATCAAAATTATCCGGATTTGGTGCTGGTGAAAGCGGCAAATCTCAAATCTCCTGTTGAGTTTTGGTTTTTAAAGTCTTTAGAGGGCTTTCTGCATTCGGGAAGTATTCAGGATTTACCTGAAGAAGATGAAGACCCCAATTCTGAAGCTGAAGCTATATTAATATTAAGAAAGCTTCTTCAGGATATTCTGGATCATGAATTCATTGATTTGTACGAAGAAGAAACAACACGCAATTAAAATATTTTAATCAATAAGAATAGAAGGAGTAAAAATAAGATTTTGCTCCTTTTTTTAACCTAAAATCATCTTAAATAGCTCATGCAAAGGAATATAATTTTTATATTCGTTGTATATCAAAACAATGAATTTCCTTGAGTTAATGGTTGTAAAAAGAACTCTTTTATTCCTTATTCTTTACTTTCTCCCCTTTTTATTTAGTGCACAAGACAATCTATCTGGTTGGGAGGCAATTTTGGCATCTGATCTTACTATAAACCAAAAACAAAACAAACTCGATACGATTATCACCCAACATCAAAACCAGGGAAATGACACACTATTAGAGCGTATCACTCACAAATATGCCATATGGAAGTATAAAATCAGGAAATTGGGAGATGCTATAAAGACTGCACAGTATTCATTGGAGTTAAAGAAAAAGTTATATCCAACCGATATCACATTACTACAACACGGATTAAAAAACCTGGCCTTCTTTTATTTCAAAAACAAAGCCTATACAAAAAGCATCGCTCTTTATGAAGAGTTACTCACCATCAACCCCAATAATCATCATGCTCCCGACGCTTATTCAGGGTTGGGGCGATGTTACTCAAAAATTGGCGACTACTACAAAGCTGCCATGCATTTTGACCTTGCCCGATCTTTATTTCTAGAAAAAAAAGCCTATAAAAGTCTTATTACCAATAGTATCAATGCAGCTAGTATTGACATAAAATTGGAAACCTTGGAGAGCTATTCCAAAGGAATAAAAAACCTGAAATTTGCAGACTCTCTTGCGCAATTAACCAACTCCCGTGCCTCAACCCGATATAACATAAAAATACTTTTGGGCACTTTGCACAACCAGGAAAAAAATCTGAACCCTAAAAGAGCTTTACATTACTATCAACAGGCGTTGGACATAGCCAGAAAATTGGAAGACTCCACAAGAATTGCCAAAACCTTTGAAATTATCGGTAATCTTTATAATACCCTTGATCCTGATCTTGGAATGCAGTACCATCAAAAAGCTATTCAATACAGCCATACAAACGACACAGTTCAATTGGCGATCAGTTTTTCTAATATCGGGTATTGTTTAGAACAAAAAGGATTGTATGAAGATGCTATTACCAATTATCACAAAGCCATTGGGTTATTTACAGGCAAGTCATTGCCAGAGCTATCTAAGATCGAATGGGAAGACCCCACACTCCATACATCCTACGTATTAATCATTTTGAGGGATCTGGCAAATACCTATCTAAAACAGTTTAAAACTACAGGAAACAAAACTTCACTACACCAGTCTTTACAAACATTCCTAATGGCTGATCGGTTGATTGACATTATTCGTATTGAAAGCAAAGAATTTCAATCCAAATTATATTGGCGCAAACAAAGTGCCGAGGTGTATGGCAATGCTGTTGAAGCATGTTTTTTGGCACAGGATATCGAACATGCCTTTTATTTTATGGAAAAAAATAAAGCGCTACTGTTGACTGAAGATCTCATCAATCATAAGTTGCGGCAATCGCTAAAGCTTCCGAAAGATATAACAGATAAGGAAACTATCGTCAGAAAAAAAATCTATCTGCTCGAAACAAAAAAAGCGGCTACTACAGATCCAAAAGAGCTCGATGCGCTTTCTATTGAGGTTCTACATCAAAAGAGATATTTATATCAGTTACAAGATAGTATTCATAACGCTTTTGACACCTATGTACAGGTAGATATTCGATCACCTATACCCAATATACAGTCGGTACAAAAATCGTTGGATGAAAATACCATTGTATTTGAATACAACATTTCAGAACATGAGACATATGGGTTTACCACCGATAAAGAATATACTCCACTACTGGAAGGAAGCCGATATGGAAGAAAAACTTTTCACAAGGCCTATGTGCTTTGTATTACGAAAAACGATCTCCATTTTATTGAAGTACAACAGGCAAACCAGCTCAAAAAAGATGTGATTGTATTGATGCATAAGGTTGCTACTCCTTTCAAAACGCAAAAAGATATCTTATCTTATCAAAACATAGGGTATCGGGTTTTTGATCAATTATTTCCGAAGGAACATCTCAAAAATAGCCTCAAAGACAAAAAGTTAATCATTATTCCCGATCACTATCTTAATTATTTACCCTTTGAAGCATTGGTAACCTCCTCTAATTCAGACAAAAAAATGAGATATCTCATAGAAGACAGCGAAATTAGTTACGGCTATTCTCATGCTTTTTTAAAAAACAGTTCAAGCCCGGGTAGTGAAACAAAGCATATTTCGTTTTTGGGCTTTGCACCAGGCAATTTTGAAAAATACGATCTGGCCCCGTTGGAAAATAAGCAAGAGGTCTCTGATATTCTTCATTATTTCCCTGGCGAAATCGTGGCTGATACTGATGCTACCAAAGAAAGGTTTCTCAGCATTCAAAAAAACCATCCCATTATACATTTGGCCACACATGCTGATGCAGTAGATGCTATTTCTCCCTGGATCGCTTTTAGCGACAGTAAGTTACAATTAGAAGAACTCTATCTTACCAAAAACAAGTCAGAATTAGTGGTGCTAAGTGGTTGTAATACCCTACAAGGCAGGCAAGAAACAGGAGAGGGAGTCATGAGTTTGGCCAGAGGGTTTTTCTATTCAGGAACCAAAAGTGTGGTATCTTCACTTTGGAATGCAGACGATCGGTCTACCCGATATATCATGCAGCAGTTTTATAAAAATCTAAAGGATAAGCAATCAAAATCTGAGGCATTAAGAGAGGCAAAGCTCGACTATCTTAATAACCACAACCTTTCTGAAGGTTCACCGCATTTTTGGGCAACTTTTGTACTGTTGGGAGATCCTTCTGCCTTACAAACTTCCTCCAGATTATCTAAATACTGGTGGTTGCTACTTCTCTCTATTCTTTTGGTTGTTGTAATCGCTTATCGAACTCATCAAAAAAACTGAAAAAATCATTCCTAAAAGACTTTTTAGGTCATAAATAATCTTGCTTAAAGGTAATTTTGACTGCTTTTCTTCATTTTTTAACATTTTTTGATGGGTAAGGAATCTCTCATCACTATAACTGTATGATATAATAGATTTAGTTGATGCATCTGTCTAATTCTAAAAGTAAACCAACGATCAGGTCGAAACCGAAAAACCTTAAACCGAGTAGGTACAACAAATTATTTACACAAAATGACAACATTAAATAAGCGATTAAACGTTTTGCTCATCATCACACTTGCTATGAGCACCTTGACCTCATGTAACAAAGAAGAGTTGGAAAGTCCTGAACAGGAACTCTTGAAAGAAGGGGCGATAACGCTACCCACAGCATCCTCCATTGCTATTCGAGATAATCAATTGGTCTTTGCTTCGGTAGAAATCTATGAAACGATGCTTGACAATGGTGAGTTATCTGCCAATCATCTCAATTCATTATTCGATCTATCCTATGCAAATTTTCCCAGCTTGTATAAAAAATTGAATCAAAATACAGAAGCTTTGTCTTACAACCAGGCAGTGTATGGTTATGATGAGGAAGAGGATTCTCCTATCCTCAATATTTTGAATGAGCACGAAATAGTGACCATAGGAGACTGGGTAATAAAAGTAGACCTGGCTCATAAAATTGTAGGAGTCACACAAACCGGAAATGCCAATTTACAAGAAGCTTTGAGTACTGATGATTTTTCTAATAGTCGTGTTTTTTGGTTCGGGACCGAAGATGACGTTATTCTTTTATTGGAAGAAGGTTCTCAGGGTACCCTTAGCCAAAGTGATCTTCTAGATCGAATCAACAAATCTATACAAAGAAACCATCAAATAGCTGCCAAAACATATGACCCAAAAGATTGTAATTTCAATCCTTATATGCTGGACAGTACCACCAATTTTTTGAAGGATAAAAAAGTGGTCATATCTGAAGCGCGTTGTGGGCAATACGTAGAAAACTGTGAAAAATGGCTTGCCGATGCAAAGCATGTTTACCAAAAAGCAGGAGTATATTTTTCTCTCCAGTCAAAAATAAAATATAGAGGAAATGTCGATTGTCGTAGTAATGCCCCTTGGGCCATTAATACCGATCTAACAGCCAGAGTAAGCTATTATTATGAGCGCCGTCGCAGATTTAAAAAGAACATCAAAAGATCTGGAACACTAACAGATTCTAAGTACAGCAACGAATTAAACATTCGCTCTTATAGTGGGTCTCGATCTTTAAAACACTATAGGCTAAATTCGACCTTTACCTACAGGAGAAAAGATGATTGTGCCAGCCAGTTTAACTGCCCGGTAAATAACTATGTGGTAACCATCGTTATGCCACAAATAGATGACTAAAAATTTCAACAATTTTTTTACCCATACTAAAGAGTATAATACAATAAAAAAAATGGGAGAAATATGTATTATACACCTTTGGGTCAACTTAGGATATACGTAAGATGGTTATTAGTAATTGTAATACTTCTTAAAGTTCTGGGTTGGTAAAAGAGGGGATACAATATCATAGTTTTTGAGACAGCAACTGTATCATTTATCAAAATATGAACTGGTTTGTATTGAATTCTATTTTAAAAAGCGTTTAAGAAAAGATATTGAAGTCCCCTCTTTTTATTTTCAAAGCATATTCCAACAATAAGGGTATCCATATAATTTTACAACATTTTGTTCCATGTTGTGGGTAAGAAATTTTATTGATACGAACATATCATTAACAAATCTATAAAACTACACTTATTTTCCTGGGGAAGCCGAAAACCAATAACAGAGTAGGTATCAAACATTAAAATTTCATACTTATGAAAAAATCAAATTTAGAAAAACTCAGACCTTTTAAAATGTCTAGAGATGTTGCAAAAAAAGTAAATGGCGGCGATCCCTTAAGCGATTGTATTGCAACAGCCGAAAGAGATGGAAACGATTGGCTGATTGATACTTGCTGGGAAGTATTAGGAGATCATGTTGCTTAATTAGTATCTAGTCGGAAATATATCACTATTAAATTTGTTTCTTTTTGCGCTATTTTTATTTGTTTTTTATCGCCTGATGCTAAGGCATCTGCGTCAAAAAAGAAAATTAAAATCCCATCAAAAATAATTCAAATTATAAAAACCGCCTATTTCCGACTAGATACTAATCATTAAGAATAAGAAATCTTTCAAAATCATCTTGGAAGAACTTCAAGATGATTTTGATGTATAAAACCCTATCCCTTCACGTCCAAAGCATCGCGCAGTGCATTGCCGATCAGCATAAAAGCCATGACCAGGCTCATAATACCCAAACCAGGTATGATTGCCAGATATGCTTTGCCCAGTATGATATAGGAATAATGATCTTTGATCATTGCCCCCCAGCTTGGTATAGGCGGTTGCGCTCCTATGCCCAGAAAACTCAACCCACTTTCTATTAGAATAGCCGCAGCAAAGTTTGCCGCAGCAATAATAATTACAGGTGCCAGACTATTGGGTAAAACATGTTTGGTGATGATTCTAAAATTGGTAAACCCAAGTGCCCTTGCAGCAGTTACATATTGCATTTGTTTTACGCTTAATACCTGTCCTCTTACTACACGAGCTACCTCTACCCACATGGTTAATCCTACTGCAATAAAAACCTGCCAAAAGCCTTTTCCCAGGGCCAAAGTAATAGCAATTACCAATAACAGGGTTGGTATAGACCAAGTCACATTAATAAGCCACATGACCATGGCATCTATCTTTCCTCCAAAATACCCTGCAGCTGCCCCCAGAGATATTCCTAAAATCAACGAAATGAATACCGCCACAAACCCGATAGAAAATGAAATACGAATCCCTACCAGCATTCTGCTTAACAGGTCCCTTCCGTATTTATCGGTGCCCAATATAAAGGTTTGTGTTCTTATAAACTCTTGGGTGATCTCTTCTTGTGTTATACCTTTCGAAAAACGCTCCAGGCTGATTTGTTTGGAGATTCCTTTTATTTCTCCTTCGCTATACGGGGAAATTTTTAATACATTATTTTCAAAAGAATACCGATCTATCGGAATCTCTGTATCTGTATTTTTTTTTCCAAAAAATACTTTGTTTAAGAATGATTGATTTGATACCTCCTGAGAGGGAATGGTAAGCATTTGAACTTTGAACCCCGGAGGTTTAGAATGAATAGATAAATGCATCTGATTGGCATTTTGGGAATCATCGGGTGCCAAAACATATGCAAAAACAGCAATAATTGCACAAAAAACTATGAAATAAAAACTTAAAACGCCCCAAAAATTCTTCTTGAACTTTTGGAGCGCCAGTATACTTAAAGAGTTTGATTTTGTTTCAGGCATTCATCAATGCTGTTAATTCTTCAGCGTAAGCGGATTTTTGGATCTTCGAATATTGTTGATCTTCATATCTTCAAGTACGCTAATAGCTTCCTCTACGTAAACATCTTTACTAAGGTCTTTATGCCATCTTTTTCTTTTCTCTGCTAAAACCGAATCCTGGTCAATCAATTTCTTTTCATAAGGCAAAGACTCAAACGACAAATTGGTGGAATAATCATCAATTGCTTCAAAGCGTTCTGCTTGTTTTTCGTTGAGCTTAATATTTAGCTTATATTTATCATATTGCAGTGAATAGCTATTTACATCCCTTTTTTGCCTAACCCACTTTGCATTTTCCTCAATTAATTTTAATTGATCATTTTTGGCCATTCTTTCTTTACTATTATTGATAGTTTGGTTAAAATCGATATAACCATCCCAAAGTGTATAATCGGCAGCAGCGATTTTATCCCAAGGCAACGGGTTTTCCTGATCTTTTTCTCCTATATCAATATAACTATAACGATCTGGCACTACCACATCACTTTTTACTCCTTCTAATTGTGTAGAACCTCCATTTACTCTATAAAATTTTTGGGTGGTGAGTTTCAATGCTCCAAGATCACCAAAATCATTACTACGCATCCATCGATTAAGATCCATGACATTTTGCACGGTACCCTTACCATAGGTTTGTTTGCTTCCGATAATAATGGCTCGTTTATAATCCTGCATAGCAGCTGCCAAAATTTCTGAGGCAGAAGCAGATAATTCATTAACCAAAATAACCAGAGGGCCATCCCAAAGAATATTTCTGTCTTTATCGCTTAATACTTCGGGAGATTCTCCTTTTGTTCTTACCTGTACAATGGGACCTTTTTCTATAAACAGCCCTGCTATATCTACTACTGTTTGCAATGATCCTCCTCCATTATCTCTTAAATCGATCACCAAACCATCCATATCTTGTTCTTTAAGACGAACAATTTCCTGTTTCACATCTTTGGCTGCATTGCGTTGGTTATAGTCCTGCATATTAAAATAGAACTTTGGTAGATTAACAATTCCAAAGGTTTTGTCATTCTTTTTAACCACAGAAGATTTTGCATAGGTTTCTTCGAGCTCTACAACATCCCTTACAATTTCTACTACTTCAGTCGTGCCGTCTACTTTCTTTACGGTAAGAGTTACTTTTGTGCCTTTTGGGCCTTTGATTAAACTTACGGCATCATCAAGACGCATTCCAACAACGCTCACAGGCTCCTGTTCATCTTCCTGTTTTACTTTCATAATAAAATCTCCAACCTCTACTTTATTTCCTCTCCAGGCAGGGCCTCCAGAAATGATCTCAATAATCTTTACGTTATCATTTTTCTTTTGTAACCTTGCTCCTATACCTTCTAGTTTCCCAGACATGGCGATATCGAAGCGGTCTTTATCCTGAGGTGCGAAATAATAGGTATGGGGGTCAAATTCTTCTACAATAGAATTAATATATATAGAAAACCAATCTTTTCGTTCCAGATCATCGGCAAATTCAAAATACTCTTTCAGTGAAGTTTTAGTAATATCACGTGCTTCTGCTTCCAGTATAACCGAGGTCTTGCGTTTATAATTACTATTCTTTGTAACAGAATCTATTTGTTCTTCGACTTTATCATAATAGCTGGATAACGCATTAAATTTGAGTTGCATTCTCCAACGGTTTTTCATTTCTTTCTCAGTTTTTACATAAGACAGATTTTCATAGTCTGTATTTATGGCCTCATCTTTTGCAAAGTTAAAAGGCCTTTCCAAAATTTCTTTATACAGTACTCTGGCTTCAGTCATTCTTTGCTGCAAGCGCTCATACGTTAAGTTGAAAAACGTAATTTCTTTATCCCTGATTTCATCATCAATCAGTTTTTCAAACTCTTTAAACTCATCGATATCAGTTTTATAAAAATAACGCTTCAGCGGATCTAAAGCATCGATATAATCAGAGAATACTTCTTTTGAGAAATCATCATTTATATTCTTTGCATCATAATGCCCCTTGCCCAAGACATAACTTATTAAATCAATCAGTAATTTATCTTTATCCGGATCATTTTCAACCTTAGAAGTAAAACTGCAGGAAGCAACAGAAACAATCACGGTAAGCATCAAAATCAAAAAACTCTTTTTCATACGCTCAAAAATTTAGGGGTTCAAGGCAAATACATTAAAAATCGTGCCAATAGCAGGTAATATTACTAAATTTTTCTCAAATGAACTAATATTATTCCTTCCTCTTTACGATCCTCATTTTTGGTATAAAAAAAGTGTATTTTTACCATCGCGAAAAATTTTAGGATATGGCTCAAAAAAAACCGTTGATTCTTGTTACCAATGATGATGGCATTACCGCACCAGGAATAAGGGCATTGATAAGTGTCATGAATGAAATTGGTGATGTATATGTAGTTGCGCCAGATAGTCCTCAAAGTGGAATGGGTCATGCTATCACCGTAAACAGCACCATCTATTGCGACCCCATAGTGATCGATAAAAATGCAGTTCAAAAAGAATATAGCTGCTCGGGGACTCCTGCAGATTGTGTAAAAATGGCAGCTCGGGAGATTATGCACAGAAAACCTGACTTATGTGTCAGTGGTATTAATCATGGGTCTAACTCTGCAATCAACGTAATTTATTCTGGCACTATGAGTGCTGCAGTCGAAGCTGGTATTGAGGGAATACCTGCGATAGGGTTCTCACTGCTGGATTATGGTATGGATGCCAATTTTGAGCCTTCCAAAAAATATGTAAGGACTATTGTAGAAAATGTACTCGAAAATGGGTTACCCAAAGGAGTAGTTCTTAATGTGAATATTCCCCGATTGCCCGAAAAAGAAATAAAAGGAATCAAAATATGCCGCCAGGCCAACGCACACTGGGTAGAAGAGTTTGATAAAAGAACCAATCCGATGGGAAGGGAATATTATTGGCTTTCGGGTAAATTTATCAATGAGGATAAAGGGGAAGATACCGACGAATGGGCATTACGACAAGGCTATGTTTCGATGGTTCCTACTCAATTCGACCTCACCGCTCATCATTTTATTCAGGAATTAAACAATTGGTCATTGCATGATTAAAAAGGAAATTAGTATTGGTTTTTTAGTGGGTTTACTTGTAAATAGTATAGGATTCATAGTATGTATATTTATTTTTCCTGCATTAAGTGATCTAAATTTAACATTTATGGAGACTATAACGGCATCTGTAGAAAATGATTCTTTGGGAAGTATTATCGCTCTGGGAGCCATCCCCAACCTGGTTATTTTCTTTTTATTTTTAAGAAAAGATAAAGTATATCGTGCCCGTGGCGTACTTCTTGCTGTACTTATTGCAGCTATTTGTATTGCAATTAGTAAATTTGGTTAAGATTATTAAGCCTATAATGCTATTTTTTTAGATGAAATACTATCTTATTGCAGGAGAAGCATCTGGTGATTTACATGGTGCCAATCTTATGAAATCTATCTTAAAAGAAGATCCTCAGGCAGAATTCCGGTTCTGGGGTGGTGATCTTATGCAAGCAGTTGGCGGGACTTTGGTGAAGCATTACAGAGATCTTGCTTTTATGGGTTTTATAGAAGTTATATTGAATTTATTTACCATCTTAAAAAACCTAAAGTTCTGCAAACGGGATATTATTGCTTTTCAACCTGATGTACTGGTTTTTATTGATTATCCGGGATTTAATCTTCGTATTGCAGAATGGGCCAAAGAAAAGGGATTCAGAACGCATTATTATATTTCGCCACAAATATGGGCATGGAAAGAAGGCAGAATTAAAGCTATCAAGAGATGTATAGACGCCATGTATGTGATTCTTCCTTTTGAAAAATCCTTTTATGAGGACAAACACGAATTCCCGGTTCAATTTGTAGGCCATCCATTAATTGATGCGATTGCAGATCACAAACAGATCATGCCCGAAACTTTTAAAAAACAGCATCAACTCAATGATCGCCCCATTATCGCTATCCTTCCCGGAAGCAGAAAACAGGAAATTCGTAAAATGCTCGAAGTTATGTTAAGTGTGGTTGACGATTTCCCTGAATATCAATTTGTGATTGCGGGAGCGCCCAGCCAGGATGCTTCTTTCTATGCTCCTTTTATCAAAAAGCAAGGGGTTCATCTGGTGATGAATCAAACCTATGATCTCTTAAGTCTTAGTAATGCTGCTTTGGTCACGTCGGGGACTGCCACTTTAGAGACAGCATTATTTAAAGTCCCCGAGGTGGTATGTTATAAAGGAAGTTATATTTCTTATCAAATTGCAAAACGAATCATCAATCTCAATTATATTTCACTGGTAAATCTTATTATGGATAAACCCGTGGTAACAGAACTTATACAAGGTGATTTTAATCCAAAAAGATTGAAAAAAGAACTTACGGCCATAATCGATGACTATAAAAGAGCTGTCATGTTTTTGGATTATTATGATCTTGAGAAAAAACTTGGCGGCAAAGGTGCCAATGATAAAACCGCCAAACTTATTGTAGCATCTGTAAAATAAATCATTATACACTATAAAAGTATATAGATTTTTTAACTAAAGGATGAACTTCCTTTTGGGTAATGCTATAAGAGTAGGCAGTCACCGGTTGACAGTGATAACAAAACTGCATACTAAAAACTGCCTTCCTGGCACGATTTTAGAACCTGAAAGTCACCTGTGCCAATGTGCATAGTTTTAACTATTTTTGAGATTAACAAAATAAAATCCCCCCAAATGAAAAAAATAAATAATTGTTTTCTGCTTATACTACTAAGTTTTATGGTCTATTCCTGCGGAAGTTCATCAAAAAACAATGCCGTTATTTCTGGAAAAACGAACCGTACTACTGCCGGGTCTACAGAAGAAAGCGCAACTAAAAACATATCCAGAACCAGCAAGAATCCTAATGCCAGGAAAATAAAAAGCATCGTTAGCTATGCTAAATCTTTTAATGGAACCCGCTATAAATTCGGAGGAACAACCAAAAGGGGGATGGATTGTTCTGGTTTGGTGTATACTTCATTTAAAAAAGAGAATGTAATATTACCCAGAACTTCAAAAACCATGGCCACCCAGGGTAAAGCCATATCGCTTAAAAAAGTAGGTGTCGGAGATCTACTGTTTTTTAAAACCAATAAAAGAAAAAATGTAATTTCTCATGTAGGATTAGTAGTTGAAACCAGAGGGGCCATAAAGTTTATACACGCGTCTACCTCAAAAGGAGTTGTCATTTCAAGCCTTGATGAAAACTATTGGAATAAAGCTTTTGCCTGGGCAAGAAGAGTATTGTAGTTGGTATTTTATGCCTTCTTTATATTCACAGATGGCGTGGGAATATTCTTTAAATCTATAAATTTACAGTTATTTTTCTATTTCTAATTGTACTAATTTTAGGGATACTTACATCATTCTTTAGGTTGATAATCGGGGTGGCCGGTTTGCCAGAAGGCGAAGGCTAAGATATTGGCATATCGCTCAAATTCTTTAAGTTTTGTATCATCTGTGCCGTGACCTGTCTCAGAATCTATCAATAATAGATTGGGATTATCAGATGCATTAGCTGCTTGCATTCTAGCTGCAAATTTTACAGAAAACCAGGCGGGAACTCTTGGGTCATTTAAGCCTGCAGTTAATAATGTAGCAGGATATTTTTCACCTTGTTTGATATGGTGGTAAGCATCCATTTCTTTCAACGCCTCAAATTCTAAAGAATCTTCAATAGTCCCGAATTCTTTAGCATTATTTGCCCCATTAGGAGTACTTTCTAGTCTTAAAGTATTGAGAGCTCCAAATTCTATAACAGCAGATTTAAACAAATCAGGTCTGTCTGTTATCGCTCGACCAATCATAATTCCTCCTGCACTTCCACTCCAAATGGCCAATTTATCATTTGAAGTAAATTTATGTTCAATCAAATATTCTGCGCAGGATATAAAATCTTTCCAGGTATTAGGTTTTGTAGTCTTAAATCCTGCTTTGTGCCATGCATCTCCCTTTTCTCCACCGCCACGCACATGGGCAATGGCATAAACACCACCTTCTAACACCCATAATAGTCTACGCATCGAAAAGAAAGGAATCATTGATACGCCATAAGCACCATACCCATCTATCATTGTTGGAGTATCATTATTTTTTAGTACTGTTTTATTATAAATTAATGAAAGAGGAATTTTTTCACCATCATGTCCTTCAACCTCTACTTCATCAATGACAATATCTTTTAGTTGAGTATCATCAAAGGATGGGTTTAAACTTTTTTCGGTTAAAGCTCCCTCTTGATATTCGTATCTTTTTGTTGGTGTAATCCAACCTCGAGTAATAATCCATAATTCTGGATGTTCTATACCTTTAGACGATAACTCCATGTTTCCCATAACATAGGGAAATAGTATTCTTTCTTTTTTATCATTTTTTATTTTGAATAAATCAGCTTTAATACCATTTTTACTGGTAGCAAAATATAAACTTTCATTTGTGATTTCAAAATCAGTAATGATGGTATCTTTTTTTTCTTTAACGACTACATCTGCGTTGTCAAAATTAGGTTTTCTAATTGAAGTTTTTCTAATTTCGAAGTTAGGTGAGTTCTTTGATGTTCTATAAAAAATAGTATCTTCTTTTATGATAAAATCTTTTATTTGATGTGATTTTTTGAAAAGTGGTTTCCACGCATTGGTTTTCATTTGTTCTACAGGAAGATAATAAGTGTCATTATAAGCTCCAACACCGGATTTTTCTCCTATGAAGTAGTCATCTTTAAGCGATACTAATGGAAAATCAGCTTCATCAATGGTAAGATTTTTATTATACTCTTTAGAAAAGAATTCTACTAGATCCGATGTGCTATTTCCCAATGTATGAATTACTGATTTGGTATTTTTAAGAAATTGTTGAGATTTAGGATCGATCTCTGGATGATACAGATAAATAAAACCAGAATCATCAGGTAGCCAGGTGACACCTCCAATTTCTGATACCCATGAGTTTGTTAAAATTTCTGGAGACACCTCTTTGGTGGCAACATCGATGATGATTAATTCAGAGATTTCTTTTCCTTTTTCGGTGATGCTAACTACAATTTTTGAACCTTTTGAATCGGGCTGTATATAATTGATTATATAATCAATAGGAGAGTCTTTTTTAAAACTTTTTGGGTCATAGAGTAGTATTTCATTTCCACTAAAAGAATCTCTATAAAAGAGCTTACCTATATTTTCGCCTGCAATTCTTTTTAAATAAAAATGCTTACTATTTTTTGCAACTTTAAGTTTAGAAATAGTGAAAAAATTACTTTTATCATGTTCATGTAGCCTCTCAATCAAATATTGAGTTTTGTTGATTTTACTGAGATATTTTTTTGAAGCTTTGTTTTGTTGATCTACCCAAGTTGCTACTTGTGGATCTTCCAGATTCTCTGCATTTCTATAAGGATCTTCAATGCTTTGACCATGGTATTTGTCATTTGCTATTCTGGTAGCAAGCATATTTTCGTTGTTTTGGCAACTAATACATGATAAAAAAACTAGTGGTAATACATATTTCATCAGAATAAAGTATTGTAAAGATAGAATTAGATTTATTGATAAAGGTTGACCAAAATATTACTAGTCAACCTTTTATAAATTACAAAGGCTCTAGTTTAGAATGGCGTTGGTATTTTTGACTAATCAACCTTTCATCCCATCCCTATCAAAGGTAGGCCAGGCAGACCCAGCCCTTCCCAAAGGGAAGGAGCAAAAAAGTCCTTTCCTTTGGAAAGCCTGCCTGATGGTCAGGGATTTAGGATACATTACTATTTATCAAGCAAATAAATATCTTACGATCATCAACGCAAGTCTAAACTAGAGCCATTATAAATAACTTTTATTTTTTTAATCAGTAGGAGGATTTGTCCAATCAATACCAGCCGAACAACCACCATCACCACCTTTTATGATGTTCATTTTAGTGATTTTAGTAATTTTAGATTTTTTTAGATTTAATTTACTTGTCTTCAACTCTTTTTTTTTCATAATCAAAATGTTATAATGGATTTATTACAAAACTACCCTTTATTTTCAAAAATTCAACTTTGAAATCTAATGTTTATGTCTTAATTCATGAATCTATATTGCTATTTAAATGAGTATCAAAGTATTATTTTTTTTCTCTAATTGCTTTAAAAAGAAAGAAGGATAAATTCCAGTTTTTTTATAAAACAACTTAGAAAACACTTCTGTTGATTTAAAACCGATATCATGAGCTATTGCTTTTATGGTATATTTTCTGAATTTACGATTCTGTTTTAGTTCTTCAATTACATATTCTATTCTCAAATCATTGATATAGTTACTAAAACTCTTTTCTTTAAAGATATTTACGACCTTAGACAGGTATCTTGAATTAGTATTAAAGTTCTTTGCTAATTCGGTAATAGTTAATCCAGCATTAAGATATCCTTTATTTTTTTCAAATACTTCGAGTTTTTCAAGTATACTATCAATAAGTTCTTCAGGAATTCCAATATCTTCAGAATTCTGTTTTTCCTTTTCTACTTTTTGTTCTTTACTAATTACTTCATGTTTATTATAGAATTTTAAAAACCGTTGTTTGTATATTTTTCTTTTACGATTGTTATAAAAAAGAATTGATGTTATGATTAGTAATAAAACTACAAGAAAAATGATTAGCGTATGATTAGTTTTTTTGTTTTCTCTGAGAGAGTTTATGATTTTTTCTTTTTCTATAATTAGATTAGGAGTTGAATATTCCTTTTCAATATTCTTATAGAGGTACTTAAAATCCTTATTAATTACACTATCTAATCCAAGTATTTTATCTATATACTCGACTTGTTTTTTAGCATCCTTTTTCTCTTTGTAAATCTTAAGTAGTAATTCATAACAAGATCTCATTCGTGCTGGAGGTATCGAATCTACCTTATCTAAGAAGAATATTGACTTTTCCAGATCATTTTGCTCATAATATGTTTTTCCTAAATACAAATCTGCTATAGCTACATTCTTATCTTTAATGATATTACTAAACAACAACTTAAATTTATTTAAACTATCTATGCTAGCTTGATATTTTTTTTGGTGATGATTAATTAGTCCCGATGAAAGTAAAAAATAACCATAGTAAACACTATCATTGAATTTTAGTGAAAGATGCATCCCTTTTTTCATATAGTAATAGGCAGAGTCATAGTTTTTTAACCTGACATATCCATTATTAACTGCAAATAAAGATTTTAAATAATCTCTTCGATACTTTTTATTCGATTCATTTTTTTTTTCAAAATAATCCAAGGTAGATTTATAACGATTTAATGAATCTTCTAGTTCGCCTAAATTAATTTTAAGTATTCCAATAAAAAAATTCACTCTATTCTTTTGATCAAGATTTTTACTTTTGGTGGCGTAGTGATCTGCTTGTATTAATTCGTCTAGAGCTTTTGAGTATAATCGAATTCGACCAAAATTTCTTGCTTTTAGAAGATGCGCTCTAGCTGGATATATATAATTTTGTACTGCTTCGGTAAGGTTTATAATACTATCGCCATATTTAATAGCACTAGGCTCATCAGAAATTAATCCGAGTAAATATAATCCATCACTTTGTTTAATAATATCGCCCTGTTTCTTTGCTTTACTTACATATGCGTTAGCATATTTTTTATAGAGTAAAGTGTCTTTTCTTATTTCTTGAAAATTTTCTGATAATTTTTCATAATCAAGATTATACCATAAATCAATATCAGATATGACTTTGTCTTGAGCTAAGGTTTTCTTAGAACAAATAAAGAGCAATAATAGCAAAAAGTAGGCGAGTTGAGGTTTTATCATTACCGTGTGATACTAAACGTCATTTTTAAATTAGATTATAAATATACTATTTTCCTTTAGACTTCTTTTTTATAGAGTTTTTCTAAATCAACAACCTAGGAGTAAGCTCAATGTCATTAAGTTGAAAGCATAATAAACTGATAATCAATTGTTAAAAAAAATAGATATTTGGGCAGAAGTATCCGAAAGTTTATTGAAAAATGAAGAGAGAACGATGCTTTAAAAACCTAAAACACTAACGGTCAAGACCTGACAGGTTTTCGAAACCTGTCAGGTCTGATTTCGTGATAAAAAGATATTTTCCAAAGATCAGCCTGAACGATGCTGATAAATTAATGGGTTCCGGAGATTTCATCAATATTTTAGAAAAATTTCGGATGCTAGTGATTTGGGGAATTATTCTTAGATATCACGATTTTAGATTAGAAAAATTTTTTTTCAATATTATAAAGTACTGAAAACCATTGTATATAATTTTTTTATGGATCAAAAATCAACAAATAACAACTTTTTATTTGCTTGATAATCAAAACATTACAGTATAGCTAAATGACATGGGGAGCAAGCTCACGGAGAATTAAACCCTCTATGAGGGATTAAATCAATTGTTAAAAACTATCATCTATATTCATGAATCTCGATCTCGATTTTCATGAAACTGGACTACATCCCCTTGCAAAACAATCATCTGCACTCCTATATTTGACTCCAACAAAACACAAAAAATGGAAGTCTATCCACAACCGCACAAGCACAAGCACATCACAAAAATTGTACAGGCATTACACCTTACGATGGATACCTTTATATACAATCTGTTGCACCATAGTGCTTACGAGATCATCCTCTATCTCTGGATCGATAAACTATACTATAAAGACAAAACCAGTGACGAGGCAGTGCAGCTTATCTATAAAGCACGTAACCGGTTTTTGCTCCAAAATAAGTTTGATTTGTGTAATAACCCCAATGCAAACCCCTCTTGAACCATCCTGCTTATGCTTTCTTTAAGTAAGTGAGTGCAAGAGATAGTGAATTCTGAGTGTATGAGATGCAAAATTAAGAATTAATAAGAGGCTTCGGACTTCAAACAAACAACGTTGGAATGATGGTCATTCTGGCAATAAAAAATAATATAAATTTTTAACATCATGAGAAACGTTATTCAAGATCAACTAAATCAGGAAGAGAAACAACTGGCAGAAAGTTTAGTAACACAACTAGAGAACATCTTTACTAGCAAATTATCGGCCCTGACCGAAAAACAACGCCAGGATTACAAGGCTATTAATGAAAAGAACAAACTCTTTGTGAATAAGGTTTGGGACTACCACAATCATAGTGCGGGACTCAGCTCTCCCGATGTCGATTGGGTAGAGTTTGAGAGTGATTATACCGCCAGAATATATATCGAAGCATTGTTGGGCCGTATGGAAAGTCTGGTATATCGCCTGGAGAGTACCAAGATCCTACACGATTACGATAACTATCAGGATTCTCTAAACGATTATGCGTATTCACAATACAGTAAAGGAGCAGGTAAACCTGGATTTACAGAAAAGGTAGCAGAATTACGACAATTTTTTAATCGTACCAAAAGCCCGATTAAAACAGACGAGACAGACACAACACAAGAATAGGCAATTAGGCCAAAAAGACGTTCTATTGGGCCAAAAAGGCCCTCGATTAGAGACTAAAAGTAAAAATTTAGACCCGAAGGCATCAAAATTTAGGCTTTGCTCGTAGAAATTTAGACCAAAGTTGTTGAAATTTCAATAACATCATCCCAAATTTGGGATTGCCATAGTCTAAATGTTTGTTGAAATGATCCAACAGAACGTCTTTTTGGCCCATAGCTTTACTCGGGAGCCTTAAAAATGGATCCATAACATTAAAACTTTAAGAATAACAACCCAAAATAGCATCGGCCAGCATTTCTTATACAACATCAAAACACCTACTACACTAACTCTACCTCATCATCATCATACCCATTACATTGCAAAAAATCATTCAAATAACCAGAAATCATGAAAATTATTAAGCAGCTTACTATAATTATAATGAATCATTTTGTCTTAATGTAAACCCATTTATTTTTTAATCTTTACAAAACAGAAAGATGAAGCAAATATTTCCAAAAGAAATTATAGAACATACCGTAGAAGCCTACCAGTTTAAGCACAGTAGTACAAGTAAGATCATCTATACTATCGTATTGGTTGCCTTTATAATTGTATTAGCACTCTTGCCTTTTATTAAAATTGATATTTATACTACAGCAAGAGGTGTTCTAAAACCTAGTAAAGAAAGAATAAAGATTACCCCATTACAATCCGGAAAAGTAGTTTTTGTAAATATGTTAGATAATCAAAAAGTAACAAAAGGAGACACTCTTTTGATGACTAATGCTTCAGCAATACTAGAAAAAATGCAAATTTCTGCTCTACAAATACAAGAGACCCACCTATTTATTTCTGATTGTGAATACTTGATAAATACTACTCACCCAAAATTCAACAACCTTCAATCTGCCCGATATCAAAAGGAATACCTGTATTTCAAACAAAAACTGCAAGAACTACAGACACGAATTAAGAAAACAAAAATCGATTATCTGCGTAACCAAAAACTGTATAAAAAAGGAGTTATTGCTAAAGTAGAATACGAAAATACTCTTTTTGAATTTCAATTAGCATCCAATAGTTTAAAACAATATAAGAGACAACAAAAAAATAGTTGGCAAACGATCTTAACTGACTATGAGAATTCGATTAGAGAGTTACAAAACGATGTATCACAATTAGAAGAGCGTCAAAAGGAAGTAGTGATTACAGCACCAATAGATGGAGTTCTTAAGAATGTAACAGGCCTAGAACCAGGTAGCCTGATTGCGGGAGGGATCAATATAGCAGAAATATCTCCTGACACAGGGTTAATTGTAGAGTGCTATCTCTCTCCTTCAGATATCGGTATGGTTAGCCATAAAAAGAGTGTAAATTTTCAGATCGATGCTTTTAATTATAACCAATGGGGGCTGGCCACAGGAAAAATTCTGGAGATCAGCAAAGATGTAGATATGATTAATGACCGACCTGTTTTTAAAGTACGCTGTGCTATCAACCAGAGCCATTTGCAACTCAAAAATGGTTTTAAAGGTAGTTTTAATAAAGGAATGACGCTAAGTGCCCGATTTGAACTCACCCGGCGTACTTTATCCGAACTACTATACGATAAAGTTGATGACTGGTTAAATCCTTCGAGTCCTGCAATAGCTGGGAATGTTAAATACTGAATATCGAATGAAGAAGTTAGTGAGTATTTGAGTCTGCGAGAAAATAAATTCTTAATGCTTTGGATTTAAGCCTTCGAACGCTTACATAATAAACGTTGCTTCTCTGCTTTTTTGAATCTATGTAATTGAATAAAAACATGTCTAAAACAAAAATAAAACAACACGATATTACCGATTGTGGAGCTACTTGCCTGGGATCTGTAGCAGCGCATTATAAGTTACAATTACCTATAGCTAGAATCCGGCAATTGGCAAGTACAGACAAAAAAGGAACCAATGTATTGGGATTAATTGAGGCAGCCGATAAACTTGGATTTGAAGCCAAAGGGGTACGTGGGGATATCGAAAGTCTATTAAAAATTCCTAAACCTGCCATTGCTCATGTGATCATCGATGAAAAATTACAGCATTATGTCGTGATTTATGAAGTTACCGCAGCATATATAAAAATTATGGATCCGGGTGATGGCAGGTTTCATAAAAAAACACATGAAGAATTTACCAAAGAATGGACAGGGATATTGGTGTTGTTATTACCTAAAGAAGAATTTACCACAGGCAATGAAAAAGTATCTGTTTTTAAGCGTTTCTGGTTTTTACTTAAACCTCATAAAGGAGTATTAATACAGGCTTTTGTTGGAGCCATCATCTATACCCTATTAGGGTTTTCTACCTCTATTTATATTCAAAAACTTACCGATCATGTGTTAATCGGTAGTAGTACAAAGTTATTGAACTTGCTGGGAATCGTTATGATCGTTTTACTGGTATTAAAACTGATTATTGGTGTATATAAAGATGTTTTTTTGGTCAAGACCGGGCAGCAAATTGATGCTCGTCTCATATTGGGATACTACAAACACTTATTAAAGCTGCCTCAACAATTTTTTGATACGATGCAGGTAGGAGAAATTATCTCCAGAATTAATGATGCCGTAAAAATTAGAACCTTTATCAATGGAGTATCATTAAACCTTACCGTAAATGTATTAATTCTTGTATTTTCTTTTGGATTGATGTTTACATACTATTGGAAATTAGCATTGATCATGCTCTGTATAATTCCTTTATATGCAGTAATGTATATCATTGCTAACACCCTTAACAAGCGTACCGAACGGGGAATTATGGAGAAATCTGCAGATCTGGAGAGTCAGCTGGTAGAATCTCTAAATGCAGTGGGAACGATTAAGAGATTCGGTCTTGAAGATTTTGCAAATGTCAAAACTGAAACCCGTTTTATTAGTTTATTAAAAACAGGATACAAATCAGCGTTGAACAGTGTATTCTCAAGTTCTGGCACAGAGATAATAGCACAATTATTTACTATTATCCTGTTATGGAGTGGTTCTTTTTTTGTAATTCAGAAAGAGATTACTGCCGGAGAACTTATGGCGTTTTATGCAATCATAGGATATTTTACCAGTCCTGCTGCTAGTTTGATTCATGCAAATAAAGAAATCCAGAACGCATTAATTGCAGCAGATCGTTTGTTTGAAATTATGGATCTGGAGCGAGAAGAAGAGTCCCAAAAAATAAAACTCCGAAAAGAAGCCATAGGTGATATAGTGTTCTCTAATGTAGGATTTAGATACGGATCCAGAGTAGAGGTGTTTAAGGACTTCAACCTTACAATACCAAAGGGAAAAATCACCGCAATCATAGGAGAAAGTGGCTCGGGCAAATCAACGTTAATGTCATTACTGCAAAATATTTATCCTATACATAAAGGAAAAATATCCATAGGAGATCAAAATTTAAAGCATATAGAGCATAATAGCCTTAGAAACCTGGTTAGTGTTGTGCCTCAAAAAATAGATCTTTTTGCCGGTAATGTAGTAGAAAATATTGCTGTCGGAGAATTTGCACCCAATATAGAACGCATCATGCTTGTCTGTAAAACCATAGGAATCCTTGGGTTTATAGAGAACCTTCCCAATAGTTTTACTACTTATCTGGGAGAAAATGGAGCCACTTTATCTGGAGGACAAAAACAACGCATAGCAATTGCCAGGGCTTTATATAAAAATCCCCATGTGCTGGTACTAGACGAGGCTACATCATCCCTCGACAGTACTTCTGAAAACTACATCCAAAGAGCGGTGCAAAGCCTGCGAGATCAGGATAAAACCATCATCATTATTGCACATAGACTCAGTACTGTAATTAATGCAGATAAAATAGTGGTTTTAGAAAAAGGAGAAGTGGTTGAAGAAGGAAACCATGAAATATTGTATGCTCGCCAGGAAAAATACTATGAGTTATGGCAAAAACAGATGCCTGTATTATCCGGGATGGTTATAAATGATACCAAACCGGTATTACAAATTACTTAAAAACAAACTGTTACCCCTTCGCAAGCAAAAAGTGTATAGTTAACAAAAAATTATCAAACGAATATTATCATGAACATCGTTATCAAACAAATAGAACTTATTGAACGAATTGATCGCCTCATTCGTATGCAGGCAACAGGTTCTCCTAAGGTACTAGCCTCGAAATTGGGGATCTCAAGAACCAAAGTATATCGTTTGGTTGATATTATGAAGGACCTAAACGCTCCCATAGAATATAACTTTACGATACAAAGCTTTGTATATGTAGAAGCTGTAACGTTTACATTTGGATTTATAACCAGAGATTTAAGTCATGAAGAAGCTACATCCATATATGGATGAAAAGATTTTCAAAATACACAATATATGGAACTGCGTCCCGAAAAATGGGACGGAGAGTTTTTAGTATTGTAATGTAAAAGGAATTGCACAAAACCTTTTACACTTGTTGCAACAAGAATGCTTAGAGATGATTTGACGAAATCTGATCTAAAAAATTAAATTATTAATTATAAAAATTTATAAAAAATGAAAAACTTAGAAAATTTTGGGGTTCAACATATGAGTTCTGAAGAAATTAAAGAAACCAATGGAGGATTTGGTCTAATAACAGCACCAATACTTGGGTTTATTTTAGGATATGTAGTAAATAAAAAATAAATTAAAAATTATGGAAGATTTAAAAGAATTTAAAGTAAAAGAATTACCTTTAGAAGCTAAATCCATTACCAATGGAGGCTCGATTATTGCGGCAGGGATACTTACTGTTGCATTATTCATGGCTGGGTATCAAGTTGGAAAAGATTTTGCTCAATAATTTACTATTATGGAAACAATGCAAAACAAAACTAGTACTATTTTAATTTGGAGTAGTTTGATCACTCTTGGTCTATTTATGTTGGGATATCAACTAGCAAAATATTTTATCTAAGAGATAGCTAAATATTCTATCTTCTACTTATAAAAAATAGTAATAAAGTGTTAGATGCCCTTTTTTGAATTCAAAAAAGGGCATTTTTCATAGACTTCCTCTAGTATATCAACTACAAGGTCATTCTTTTTTAAGGCAGCTTATCAGTTGGCACCGTACAGTTCGAGGAAAAAATCACTGATTTTTATAAATAATTCAATCGAATTTCATGCAAAATTACTTTTCAGACACCTTCTTTATATTTTGATTTTTGTTAAATTAGACACATTAATAAATGTAAGTCATGTTAATGAAAAATCAAAAAACATTTAATTTCAAATACAAAACAGATATGAAAAAAGAAATGGTTAAAAGCATCCCCTGGATAATTCTTTTATTAATTTTTGCTTCTTACGTGGTAGGGGTTTTTGTTGGTAATATAGGTATTAAGTTGCCTTTTTAAAATAAATAATCCTCGGGGTATTTACCCTTTAGTGAATAAATTACAAGACCACTCTTCGGAGTGGTTTTTTGATTAGAAAAGTATTTGGAAGAGCTCTATAAATCTGAATTCCTACGTATTCTAGTAAGCATCCGGGCAATTACACCTCGGGATTTTTCTGATATCCAGACAGTAGTTCCTCTAGTTTTTGTATGTTGTGGTCTGGAATATTTTCCAAGGTATGGGTCAGCCATTATCTGGGGTTGATATTTTGCATCTTGCAGCTTCCAAAGAATGAATAGAGCATCACTGCATTTTGTGCTGCTGTGTGTGATCCCGCTTTGGATCTGTGTACCACCTTTTCTTTTATATATTTGAGAAAAACTTCAAAACTTAGTATTGAACTCGTCTTTACTTTTTCTGTGATAAAAAAACAACATCAAAATAGTGAATACCGAAGATTACAAGACAGCGTATCCACGTTTCATAACTAAAGGAATTTTATGGGCATTTAAAAAATAATACCAGTTTCAAAAAATGAAACTGGCATATTGTATCATTGTATGGTATAGACATGTCAAAAAATTGTCTAAATACCGTAAAATGAAACTATTAAATGTACCATTTGTTATTATTACTATATCGACCATTGTTGGGATAGTTTTGGGGTATTATATCACTATAGATGTAAAGACAGTTTTAATGATCCTCTCTATTTTTATTTGTCTTTTAGCAATCTCGTGGCAACGATCAAAAAAGATGTTCAGCAAGGCGACTTCTTTTACCTTTTTAATGATCGTTGTTTTTATCATTCTGGGAACCACTCTGGTCAAAATTCACCATCCAGAAAACCATTCAAATCACTATACTCATCAAATGCTCCCAAAAGACCTTCAGGAGCACCAGGCAGGCATTCGGTTTTCAATTAAGGAAAGACTAAAGCCCAGTTCGTATTATGATAAATACCTTGTTTCCCTTCGGTTTTTAAAAGACAGCATAGCAGAAGGCACATTATTGCTTCAAATCCCCAGGGATAGTATCGATATGGTGCTGGATATTGGCGCTGTATATAGCACTGTTACAACATTAAAACCTATCCCAAAACCATTAAATCCATATCAATTTGACTATGCCAACTATCTGGCCAAACACTATGTGTTTCATAAAATCACCACATCCCCTAATCGACTTATTGCTCATGATAAAGTGCAATGGTCTGTATTTCGTCTTGCCGACAGGATTAGAAAAGGGATCAATACAAAACTATCGAAATACACTTTTGATGACAAACAATTATCCATCATTAACGCCTTACTCCTGGGACAAAGGCAGGATATCACACAGGAAACTTTTAATGAGTACAGAGATGCAGGGGCCATTCATATTCTGGCGGTATCAGGACTGCACGTAGGCATCCTTTTACTGATTCTGAATTTGGTTTTACAGCCTTTAAGCCGGTTACACCGGAAAGGAAAAACCATAACGCTAGTCATAACTATTATTTTGCTGTGGTGCTTTGCTATTATCGCCGGATTATCACCATCGGTGCTCAGGGCAGTTACTATGTTTTCATTTCTGGCTATTGGGATGCAGATCCGGTCTAAAACAAGTAGTTACAACTCGCTATTCGTTTCTATGTTTGTATTACTATGCTTTAATCCACTATTGCTATTCTCTGTAGGTTTTCAGTTAAGTTATCTGGCGGTATTTGCGATCGTTTGGATACAACCGGTTTTTGCCAGATGGTATCGGCCTACACTCTATATTTCAAAAAAGCTTTGGGATACTTTTACCGTCACTATGGCTGCACAATTGGGGTTATTGCCATTAACTCTGTATTATTTTCATCAATTTCCGCTATTATTCTTTCTTTCTAATCTTATCATTATTCCCTTTTTGGGAGGCATTCTTGGGTTTGGTATACTGGTGGTACTTCTGGCTTCACTAGAAGTATTACCCCAATTTGTAGCGACACTATTTGGCAGCTGCATTGATCTTATGAATAGCATTATTGGCTGGATCGCTCGGCAAGACGCATTTTTAATGACCGGTATTCCCTTTTCATGGAGAATGCTCTTGATTTTATATGGTATGATCATTACTACAATACTGGTATTTCAGAAGTACGAAAAAAGAAGGGTTTATTGGATGATGACCAGCATGATCATAAGCATATTTATTTTATTATATGAAAAGCACCATGTGGCTACCCGCGAAGAGCTTATTGTATTTCATAATCAACAGTATACTACACTAGGTGTTCTTCAACATCAAAAATTGCAGCTCTACAGCAAAGATAGTATCTCTCATAAAACACTGGGTTTTTTGTTGGGCGGCTATCTTATTCAAAATCAGGCTGATCTTGGAGCCTCTATTCGCTTAAAAAATGTGTATCAATATAAAAAACAAACTGTTCTTGTTATTGATAGTGCTTCTGTCTACCCTATCAAAGCGATACATCCCGATATTATTTTGTTATCGGATTCTCCAAAGATTCATTTAGGCAGAATAATAGATAGCCTACAGCCAAAGCAAATTGTAGCAGACGCCAGTAATTATAGAAGTTATCTGGATCGTTGGGAAAAAAACTGCCTTAAACTAAACATCCCTTTTCATCGCACAGATAAAAAAGGTGCTTTTATCGTAAAATAATGATTACCAGGGTACTGCAATGCGATTAGCGGTGCTTTTGAGTAGTCGTACTTTGGTAATTCCATTGCATCCTGTATCATTTTATGAATTTTAGGAATACAATCTTTTGCCATTTTATTTGGGCTGTTGAAAAGTACACAAATCCCCAGGTCTTCATTAGGATAAATGGCTATTTCGCTTCTGTAATTATTCACCCCACCACCGTGATGTACCACAGTGCTTGGTTCTCCGGTTTCGGAATCAGTGAAGGTATGAACACGCCATCCTAGTCCGTAAAAAGATTTTGAATATCCTGGCCATCTTTGGTAGTAATTTCTTCTTCCCCCAACCTGGATGATCGGGCTGAAAACCTGATCCATTATACCGGGCATTAAGACATCGGGATTATTCCCTAATAAGAATTTCATCCATTTCCCCATATCAATAGCACTTGCATTAATCCCTCCTGCGGCAATGGCATTATAATATTTTTTATTAATAGCTACAGGCCTCCAACCACGTCGTATCCGCTGGTGCGGAAGTGCCACATTATCAGATTGTTGCAAGGCTTCGTAACTAGCAGAAGCTGTGGTCATTTGCAACGGGTCAAAAATCCTGTTTTTAATCACTTCCCGTAAAGGTTTCCCTGTAGCTTGTTCAATGATTTTTCCGCTCAAGGCGAAAACCGCATTTTGATAATTATAAACGGTTCCCACTTTCTGAAGTGGTACCACTTCATTAAAACGACCGGCAATGGTTGTTAATGGCAGCCCGTCTTCTATAAGATTTGTAAAACTATGGTATGGTAATCCCGTGGTGTGAGATAAGATATGAGACAATGTCACTTTCCTGGTTTTGGTGGTACTGGCCAATTTAAAATTTGGGATATGATCTACCACTTTGTCTTGCCAATTAATAAGGCCTTCTTCGACATGAATCCCTGCTAATATTCCTGCAAATCCTTTAGAAACAGAGCCTATACGAAATACTGTTGCTGCATTAACGGTGTCTTTTACTCTGGCATTTCTGTTTCCAAAACCGCCAACATAAATAATAGAATCACATTTTACGATCGCAACCGATGCCCCAACGATTTGTCCTCGATCCAGAGCTTTATTAAAATAGCTTTCAATCGAACTCACCAGCTGTTGCTGAGATACATCGGGAAAATGAACTTCCGGTAATGGCTGTGGTAATTGGAGTGTTTGAGATTGTTGTGCCAATCTGGGCTGCTTTTCAGAAATGAAAGAAAAAAGCAACGCGATCAATACCATAGATGGGGCAGCTATGACTATAAGTTTTTTCATAAGTAGGGTTGGGTTTCCAAAAAAGTAAAAAAAATCCAAAAAAGCAATTCTAATCTGATATTAGGATTTAAAAATTGCGCTCTGTCATTGGTTATACTCTTATTTTTTGAACCCGGCTTGGGTATTATTATTTTAGTTTACGTAATAGGTAACGTATAGAATGTCAATTAATTGTATATCTAAAACATTATTGCTGGAAAAAATGGATTGCGCTGCCAAATTGAGAGACTTCATAGGGTTCACTAATACATTATACTATGTAATAGACTCTAGCATTGATATTTACTTGAGCCTTCCTTTTCCCTATAGATAATAAGGAGGTGCCCCACCACAAGCAGGGCTATGGGTCGACTGGAGTATTCAAAAACCTTCCTTAATTAGTGTCTGGTCGGAAATAGGCGGTTTTTATAATTAAAATCTCATCAAAAAGAAACAAATTTAATAGTGATATATTTCCGACCAGACACTAATTAGATCCAACGGGTATCGGTGGCGGGCCATCGGGTAAGATGGCTTTGTATTGATAATCCCCTTTACGTTCTTTAAATTCGGTTTTAATTTTCTCTACCAGCTTTTCATCATCATACAAATCTACCATAGTCATCGATAGGGCTTTAGCGGCATGCATCATCCCTTTATGACCAATAGACATCCCGCCACAGGCTACTACTGCCCACGAATGCCATGGAGTGCCGATAGGTGCTGTGGTTACTCCCAAACGAATTTCGGGTACCAGCCAGCTTACGTCGCCCACATCGGTAGAACCTCCACCCGGATGTTCTTTGGTTTCTTCCATGGGATGAACTTTGGCATCGATTCCTTTTTTGGGTTTATCTGTGGCTTCCTGTATGCCATGCGCAAAAGCAATTTCTTCTTTGGTATAACTGATATCACCCAGATACTCAAGATTTTTTTGTAATGCAGATCCTCCGGTCCTGTTTACCAATACTTCATGCAATCCTGATACCAGTGAAATTTTATAATCTACATTGGCCATGATCGCAGCTCCTTCGGCCATTTTCTCCACCCGTTTCCATACCTCCTGCATATCTTCACGTTTGGTATCACGTACACGCACCCAAATTTTTGAATAATCGGGCACTACATTGACCACATCACCACCATGCTGAATATGATAATGGATTCGTACACTGGGTTTAATATGTTCTCGCAGGTAATTGATACCGGTAGTATATAACTCGAGTGCATCTACGGCACTGCGGCCGTTCCAGGGATCTCCAGCAGCATGTGCTGCCTGGCCATGAAACTCGACGATAAAATCTACCAAGGCCAATCCACTCTGTACATTGGCTTCTATTTTATCACTGGGGTGCCAGTCTAAGCATACATCGAGATCGTTGAATAATCCTGCCCGTGCCATAAACAATTTTCCGAAGAACTTTTCTTCTGCCGGAGTACCATAGAATCTGACAGTTCCTTTTAATTTGCCTGCTGCAATAAGGTCTTTAACAGCTACTGCTGCTGCCAGGCTACCTACTCCAAACAAATTATGCCCGCAACCATGCCCTCCAGCTCCTTTTTTTAAGGGTTGCTTGGTAGATAATGCCTTTTGTGAGATCCCGGGCAAGGCATCAAACTCTCCTAAAATACCAATCACCGGTTTACCGCTACCATAAGTCGCCACAAAGCCTGTTGGCATTTCAGCCACAGCCCGCTCAACCTTGAATCCTTGAGATTCGGCATAGTCGGCCAGTATTTTGGATGATTTTTCTTCTTCGAAAGCAATTTCGGCCAGTGCCCAAATCTGATCGCTCATGGCAATCATCTTTTTCTCTTGCTTGCTTACAGCTTCTAAAACTGCTTTTTTGGTTGCACTAATCTCTGGTTTTTCCTGAGCGGTAAGATAAGTGCCCAAAAATATACAGATGAGTAAAAATCCTGATCGTATCATAGTGATATTTTTAAGAGGTTTTGTGTGGTTTGAAGATACTAAATTATTATGAGTAATATCATTTCTTTTGCTTATCTGCAATTATACCATTTCTTCATCTAAGCTGAATAAAAAAGATATATACCAAAACCAAAACTCCCTTTTATCTGTTTGATGAAAAAGGGAGTTTTTATACGAACTCATCTTGAGTTCTATGATAAAAATGCCGAGTTCTAATTCGTAAACGTACCCACAAAAGATTTTTCGTACTTTTTCCAGGCCTCGGCAGTAGTTAATTTTTTATAATCGTTTTTATGGATCATTTTCAGGTATATTTCCAATTGCTGTGGAGTCTTGAAGCCCACTACCGGAGCGATAAGATTTCCTTTTTCATCAAAAAACACCATACTCGGATACCCTGTTACCTTAAGTGCATTGGCAAAAAAGTGTTGACTGTTTCTGCCTTTTCGACTCGGATTATAGTTGGGATTGGTATAGGTAAAATTATTGTAGTGTATCTCCTCGGTGCCTTCGGCATTAAACTTTACTGCATAATAGTGTTTATTTACATAAGACACTACATCCTTATTATGAAACGTTCTTTTGTCCAATAACTTACATGGGCCACACCAATCGGTATATACATCCATAAAAATCTTTTTAGGCTCCTTTTTTTGCGCCTCTAGTGCATCGTTCATCGTCATCCATTTGATCTCCTGTGCCTGGGCAAAAAAACACAGCAGAAATCCAAAAATAAAAAGTAGGTTCTTCATTATTATCGTTTTTATAGTTGTCGGAAACAAAAACCGTTCCTTAAACCAAATATTATTAAAAACTTCACTTATCTTGGGTAACGAGTGAAGTATTATATTATTTTAGTTTTCTGCCAGTTCAAAACCTTCAGCTTCTTCGTACATGGTACCTTCTTTATCCTCAACCCCATGTGTGAGTATTTCCAGTTTTTTTCTGAATACCATCACCAGTAGTCCAAATACTGCGCAAAAAACCGCTATTCCGGTAAAGACGACAAATTCTCCCATGCTTTCTGCCGATTCTCCAAGTAACCCTGCCAGTTTATTTCCGAAACCGGTCATCGCAAAGTATACGCCCATCATTAATGCTCCGTATTTAACAGGGGCTAGCTTGGTAATAAATGATAATGCAACTGGTGAGATACAAAGTTCGCCAATCGTATGAAATAAATAGGCTAAAACCAGCCAGTACATCGCCGATGAACCATTGGTATTAAACTCCATAGATGCTGCGGTCATAAAAAAGAATCCTGTGCCCATGATAATGAGTCCTATAATCATTTTGAATAATGAGCTGGAAACCTTTCCTTTTAATTTTCTATTGGCCCAGTACCAGGCTACCGAGGTTCCCAGGAAAATGATAAACATCGCATTTAATGATTGAAACCAAGATGCAGGTACCTCAAATCCCATAAGCATTCTATTTGTTTTTTCTTTGGCATAAAGATTCATTAATCCTCCTGCCTGTTCAAAGGCACCCCAAAATACAATGACCAATAAAAATGAGATAAGCAATACAACAATTCTATCTTTTTCAATTTTGGTGAGTGGTTTTTTCATCGCTTCTTTATCTTCTACTTTTTCAGAAGCTCCCAAAAAATTACCAACATTTACCAGATACTTCTGACCCAAAAGATATTGTATTAAACCCAAAGCCATCCCGATTCCCGCCAGTCCAAAACCATAGTGCCAACCGTGTACTTCTCCTACATATCCTACTATTAAACTAGATAGAAATGCACCGAGATTAATTCCGATATAAAAAATAGTAAATCCTTTATCTCTTCGTATATCTCCTTGTTTATATAAACCCCCAACCATGGTCGAGATGTTTGGTTTCAGCATTCCTACTCCGGCAATAATCAAGGCAAGGCCAGAATAAAACGCCCACATCTGTTCTACTGCCAAAATACTGTGTCCTGCAACCAGCAAAATTCCACCTACCAAAACAGATTTCTTTTGCCCCAGAAATTGATCTGCAATCCATCCTCCGGGAATAGAGGCCACATAGACCAACATCGTATACCAACCATACAATGCTAAAGCTTCTCCAGAAGACCAGCCCAAACCTGCATTTTCGTCCAGGGTTTTAGCAGTGAGATACAATACAAAGATTGCTCTCATACCGTAGTAGGAAAAACGTTCCCACATTTCTGTAAAAAATAATATATATAATCCTACCGGGTGTCCAAAAAGCTCTTTTTGATGAGCGGCTTTTACTGTATTTGCCATTACGTTAATTTAATTAATTATAAGTTATCTTTAATGAAGTTCGTCATCTTGTTGTATAAATGTAACCGGGTGTTGCCTCCATAGATCCCATGGTTTTTATCGGGATAAATCGCCCAATCAAAATCTTTATTGGCTTGTACCAGTGCTTCTACCAGTTGCATGGTATTTTGTACATGCACATTATCATCTGCACTACCGTGAACCAATAAGAACTTCCCTTTTAATCCATTTACAAAATTAATAGGTGAATTGTCATCATATCCTTTTGCATTCTCCTGTGGAGTCTTCAAATATCGTTCGGTATATATGGTATCATAAAACCTCCAGCTGGTCACGGGTGCCACAGCAATGGCCATTTTAAAAGTATCAGGAGCTTTAAACAAGCAATTACTGGACATAAAGCCTCCGTAGCTCCATCCCCAAATCCCTATTCGGGAAACATCGATATAGGGTAAGGCACCCAATTGCTTTGCAACAGCAATCTGATCCTGTACTTCGAGGTTTCCTAAGTCATTCTGTGTAGCTTTCTTGAATTTAGCACCTTTCAGCCCTGTTCCCTTTCCATCTACACAAGCCACAATATATCCCTGCTGTGCCAGCATCATATACCAATAATCATTGGCGTTATTCCATGCGTTTCTCACCATCTGAGATCCCGGGCCAGAATATTGAAACATAAACAATGGATATTTCTTTTTTGGATTAAAATCTTTTGGCTTGATGGTCCACATATTCAGTGTTTCTCCATGTATTTCTATAGTAGAGAATTCTTTAGGGCGTATATCATACGTTTTAAGCTTTTCTGATAATGCTTTATTATTTTTGATCTCGCGTATCACTGCTCCTGTTGTTCCGTTATTCAGCGTATACTCATAGGGTGTGGCAGCATTTGAAAAATAGTTGATATATAATGAAAAATCTGCACTAAACTCGGCATTATTAAACCCTTCTTTGGTGCTTAATTTCTTTTTATCCTTTCCATCCAGAGTGATTGCATAAATATCCCGATTGATATTACTATTTTCTACACTTTGATACAATATTTTTTTATTTTTTTTGTCATACCCATAGTAGTCGGTTACTTCCCAGGAGCCTTTGGTCACCTGGTTGATCAACTCACCGGTTTCTTTATAATGATAGATATGGTTATAGCCATCTTTTTCACTGGTCCAGATAAAGCTATTATCTTCTAAAAAGGTAAGATTATCGGTGATATCAATATAGGCTTCGTCTTTTTCATTGAGTACCACTTTTGGTTTTTTGGTCTTGGCATTTACAAAAATTAAATCCAGATTATTTTGATGTCTGTTTAGTAGTTGTACACTCAAAATATCCGGATTTGCTGTCCATTTAATTCTTGGAATATAAAAATCTTTATAATCACCCAGTTTTACTTCATCTGAAGTCATAGCACTAATATCTGCTACAAACAAGGAGACTTTTGCATTTTTTTCTCCTGCTTTTGGGTATTTAAATACATCTTGTTTTTGATACAGGCCTTTACCATAGACATCCATAGAAAATTCTGGCACTTCTTTTTCATCAAATCGTAAAAATGCGATTTTATTGCTATCGGCACTCCAATCAAAAGCTCTTACAAATGCAAATTCTTCCTCGTATACCCAGTCTGTAATCCCATTAATGATTTCATTTTTTTTGCCATCATCTGTAAGTTGAATTTCTTCTCCGGTAACAAAATTGAGCATATACAGGTTATTATCCTGCACATACGCTATCTTATTACCATCTGGAGATAACATAGGAGCCTGTATTTTTTGATCACTGACTTTAAAAAAACCTTTTGAAGGAACATCATAAATATGATAAATCGCTCTGGTAGAATGACGATATATTTTCTCAACTTCACTGGATAGCAAAATCCTATTTTCGTCTTTACTAAAAGAATATGCCTGAAAACTATCCAGGCCCTTAAGAAAAGAAGAACTAATTATGGTTTGCACCTTTTCGCCAGTATCATAATTATACACTTTAATATTGGATGCTCCCGAAGCTTTATCTGTTTCTAAAACCGAATACTGCGTTCCGTTTTTCATAGAATGTAATGACTGAAACCCTTCTGTCTTAAAAGCTCCTCCCCAAATTTCTTCTAGTGTAAAAGTCTTGTTTTGGGCATATGCTGTAAGCCCAACAAAGAGTAGAATCCCAAAAAACAATTTCGTAATCTTCATATCATACCTTTTATAAAATGTTAATGCCAAGAATACTAAAAAATCTGTGAAAAATACAACAATTGATGTTAAATACAATAAAATCAAAGGGGCTAAAACGATTTTTTTTAACATATTGTTAAATAAAGTTGGGGTAACTTGGTTTAATTAGTGTCTGGTCGGAAATAGACGGTTTTTATAATTTGAATTATTTTTGATGGGAGTTTAATTTTCTTTTTTGACGCAGATGCCTTAGCATCAGGCGATAAAAAACAAATAAAAATAGCGCAAAAAGAAACAAATTTAATAGTGATGTATTTCCGACCAGACACTAATTATATGCCTTGAAGAGATTTTAGATGTTACCAAAAACGCATATGACAAAACAGAATAGTATCTTTGGATGCACTAATACTATGTAATATATAATGGCACCGGTAGTTTCTGGGTTTTCTAAACTCTCTAAAGCAGATAAAATTAAGTGGTTGACAGAGCATCATTTTGATAATGACACACATGCTACAGATACACTTATTACCTATTGGAATTCTAATGAGCAGTTACAACAACTTCATGACGAATTCACCGAAAATACCATTTCCAACTACTATTTACCATTTTCGGTAGCGCCCAACTTTTTGATTAATGGTGAGCGCTATACACTTCCTATGGCTATTGAAGAAAGCTCGGTAGTAGCTGCAGCTAGTAAAGCCGCCAAATTCTGGCAAAACCGTAGTGGTTTTAAAGCTGAAGTGCTATCAACCACAAAAGTAGGCCAGGTGCATTTTATGTATACCGGAAATTTTGAAAAACTACACCAATTCTTTGCAGCTGTTCGACCAAAACTATTGAGTTCAGTGGCTCCTATTACAAAAAACATGGAAAAACGCGGCGGTGGAGTACTTGAGATTGAGCTTCGGGATAAAACCACAGAAATTGATCATTATTATCAGTTGCATTGCACTTTTGAAACGGTAGATGCCATGGGGGCCAATTTTATTAACTCCTGCCTGGAGCAGTTTGCGAAAACATTGGTATATGAAGCCAAAGTATACGATCACTTTTCGAGCTCAGAGAAAGACATCGAGATCATCATGAGTATTTTGTCTAACTATGTCCCGCATTGCCTGGTAAGAGCCTCGGTATCTTGTGCCATAGAAGATCTGCCAAATACCCAACAGCTCTCTTCACTTCAATATGCCGAAAAATTTATGAGAGCAGTACACATTGCAGAGGTAGAACCTTATCGTGCAGTAACTCATAATAAAGGAATCATGAACGGCATTGATGCAATTGTGCTTGCTACCGGAAATGATTTCAGAGCGATCGAAGCAGGAGCTCATGCTTATGCTGCCAGAGATGGCAAATACAAAAGCCTTACGCATGCCAAAATTAAAGAGGGCCAGTTTATCTTTTCGATCGAGATTCCATTGGCTCTGGGAACGGTTGGCGGTTTGACCTCGCTTCATCCATTGGTTAAACTAGCATTACAGCTTCTGGGAAAACCCAGTGCAAAAAAATTGATGGAAATCACCGCTGTAGCAGGCCTTGCTCAGAATTTTGCAGCACTAAACTCATTGATTACCACAGGGATTCAGCAAGGGCATATGAAAATGCATTTGATGAATATCCTGAATCAATTTGAAGCTACCGAAAACGAAAAAGAACAACTTATAGCATATTTCAGAACCAATACCGTGACCCATAGTGAAGTGGTAACGCAGATTGAAAAATTAAGAACATAAATGAAAAAATCCTTTTATAGTCATGGCAAATTATTGTTAACCGCAGAGTATCTGGTACTCGATAGTGTTGAGGGCCTGGCTGTTCCCACTCAAAAAGGACAATGGCTCTTTGTTGAAGAAAATGATTCAGACCAAATGGTATGGAAGAGCCTTGATGAAGAAGGAAATTGTTGGTTTGAAACCCATATCAACCTTCCCATAGAGCAGCCACTTACAGCAGATAAAGCATTATCTGACCCCATTTTAAGTGATGAAGAGGGCCTTGGCGTTACAGAAACCCTGGTAGAAATATTAACTGAAGCAAAAGAGTTAAATCCTAATTTCCTTTCGGCAGAAAAAGGATATATCATCGAGACCAAACTCGAGTTTAATCGTAAATGGGGTCTCGGGTCTTCTTCTACCTTAATCAACAATATTGCACAATGGGCAAAAGTGGATGCCTTTGAGTTACTGGACAAAAGTTTTGGTGGCAGTGGATATGACATTGCCTGTGCCCAATATGATACACCTATCCTATATAATCGCAACGAAGGCAAGCCCATCATTAGAGAAGTCAACTTTGATCCTTCATTTAAAGAACATTTATTTTTTATCTATTTAAACCAAAAACAAGACAGTAAAGCTTCGATCAAGTACTACCAATCATTGCCACTCAAAGATTTTGACAAGGCAGCGATGTCGATCAATGAAATTACGGCCAGGATATTAGATTGTGCCACGCTAGATGAGTTCAACATACTTATTGATACACACGAGGAGATTATCTCTAAAATCATCAAAACCCCAACCATAAAATCGACGTTATTTCCTGATTACACCTCTGGAAGTATTAAGAGTCTGGGCGGCTGGGGAGGAGATTTTATTTTGGTTACGGGTACTTCTTCTGAGATGGACTATTTTAGAAACAAGGGGTATTCGATTATCATTCCTTACTCTGAGATGGTTTTGAATTAATAAACTTACCTTACTATTTATCTTCCTGATCCGAGCACCTTGCTCACACCCATTCTATACTATGGATTTAATCCAGGGACAGGACAAAAAATTCAAAAGAGTTTATGATATAAGTTTTGATTCCCCTTTTTTGTTTCGCTATTTTTGTCTTTAAAATTACACCAATAAATCACATGTTTTAATGATCAATCTTGTTAATCAGACCGTTCAATCTATCGTAGAGGATAACTTATTAACTACAGAAGATATATCAAAAGCCAGGTATATACATGATAGTTTTGACCATGTTATTCTTAGTCAGGGTAAAGAAAAAATAACAGTACAAGTAGAGGATAGTTCCGAGGCGTATATCGTAGAGGTTATCAAAGATGAAAATGAGGAATTGTTTTCAAAAATAGATGGGGCTCTTTCAGAATGGGATACTTACAGTCTAACTGCCCTTTATATTATTAAAAATCAGATAGAAAACGATACGCTTTCTGATGGGATTAAATATACCCGAGAGGGAATGCAGAAAAGAGTATTGGAAGAACGATGGGATAGAGCAAAAACAGCAGCATATAAAGTAAAACTCGCTAATAATATATACGGGGAACATATCTTGATCAACGAAAAAGGAAAAGAATACAAAATCACCTTAAGAGATTTCAATAAAAAAACAGGATATATTAATAATATAGACCTAAAAACCAATAAACTAGGCACTACCAAGCATATTATGTTCCTTTTTGACTACCTGGAAAAAAACCCTTCTAAAACCAGAACATTAAAAAAAACATACCCATTTATAGAAATCTATACCGACCCACTGAATGAATATAAAATATCATGGTATTTTCCAGAACAACTGGATACTGAAGAGCAAGCACTACTCACCTCATATTTTGGATCACATAATTCTATAGAGGATCATAAAATTGCTTCTTTCTTTACTTTTATTCATAAATCGAGGGATTTTCAACGTATAAAAATCCGGGAAGAGGTTTTGAAAAAAATTGAACATTACTTTGAAATCGCAGAATTAGATCGGGTTAAAAAAGAAACTACCTTAGCGTTTTCTTCCATTAATGCATCATTATATCCTTATCAAAAAGAAGGAGTAGCATTTTCGGTTTTTAAGAAAGGAGTGATTATCGCAGATGAAATGGGATTAGGCAAAACCCTACAAGCAATTACTACGGCTATTTTAAAAAAAGAAATATTTGGTTTTAAAAAAACATTGGTGATATGCCCGGCTTCTGTAAAACATCAATGGAAAAATGAGATATGCAAATTTAGCAATGAAAATGCTACCGTAATCGAAGGGTTTCCTGATCGTAGAAATGAACTATATTATACTAACAAAAGTTTTTTTCATATCATAAATTATGAAACCGTTTTAAGAGATTTATCTGCAATAAATAAATCAAATTATGATTTTGTAATTCTGGATGAAGCTCAAAAAATAAAAAATTACGAAACAAAAACTGCCAATGCCGTAAAAGCGATACAAAAGAACCATGCGTTGATTATTACAGGAACCCCTATTGAAAACAAACTTTTGGATTTATATTCAATCGTTCAGTTTTTAGATCAGAAGCTTTTACCTCCACAATGGGAACTCTCTTATCAACATTGTATTTTTGATAGCCTTCATAAAAATAAAATACAAGGATATTACAACCTGCAACAGTTAAAACAAAGATTACAGCCTTTTCTTATCAGAAGGAAAAAACAAGAAGTTTTTAAACAACTGCCTAATGTAATTGAGAAAGATATTTATGTATCACTCTCTGATAACCAAGCAAATATACATGCCAGTTTTGCTGGAGGAATCGCTTCAATATTAAGTAAGAAATTTAAAACTCAATATGATTGGCAGCGATTAATGCTTCTATTGGGTAATATGCGCATGGTTTGTGATTCTACTTATTTGATAGATAAGGAAACGTATGATTCTCCAAAATTAATAGAACTAAGGGATATTTTAATAGAGAAATTAGATCTAAAAAATACAAACCGGAAAGTTATTATTTTTTCAGAGTGGGTAACCATGCTCAATCTCATTGGAGAAATGCTCAAGAAAGAAGATATTACCTATACAATGCTTACAGGAAAGGTACCTGTTAATAAACGGGGAGCTTTGATAAAAGAATTTGAAGAAAATGCTGAATGTTCTGTTTTCCTTTCTAGTGAATCTGGCGGAGCAGGACTTAACCTGCAAGTAGCAGATACCATCATAAATTTTGAATTGCCCTGGAATCCTGCTAAAAAAAATCAACGCATTGGAAGAATAGACAGAATTGGTCAGCAAAAGCAAACACTACAGGTTTTTAACCTGTTATCATATGATTCAATTGAGATGAAAATCGCTACAGGCCTGTTACTAAAACAAAACCTTTTTGATGGCGTTTTAAATATAGACAATACAATTGATGAAGTTGATTTTTCTAAAAAAGGGAAATCACAATTTATACAGCAGTTAGAAGAAGTTTTTTCTCAAGAAGATTTTACTGCTTCAGACCTAGAAGATAAACTAGTTGAAGAAATAGAAGAAAATCAATACAAAACAGAGCTTAAAGACCTCTCTAATAACGGCACAAAAAATCAACAAGAAGTTGGTACAGAAATAAAAAAACCTGAAACCAATTTTGAGCAGATGGAAGAAGTAATGACAAAAGGAATGGATTTTCTTTCTGGAATTTATAAAATGAGCACTGGCAATGATCTTACTACAAATGGTAAACCAAAAGTACACATTAATAAAGAAACAGGAGAAGTTTCAATTAGCTTCAAAATAGGGGCTTTTTAGAAGAAAAGTATTCCTATTTCAAAATGGTAAAGACACCAAAGGAAATACCAGATCAAGTCTGGCACAAGCCTTTGGGGTCTTATATATTCAATTTTTTTGAGTTACAACTCTAATGCCTTGGCTACATTATTCTCCATCAGTAATTCCTCAGGATTTTCTAATGCTTCTTTTACAGCTACCAGGAATCCTACAGATTCTTTTCCGTCTATAATTCTGTGATCATAAGACAACGCCACATACATAATAGGTGCTACAACAATCTGACCATCTCTCACGATTGGGCGCTCTACGATATTATGCATCCCCAAAATGGCGCTCTGCGGCGGGTTGATGATCGGTGTAGATAGCATACTTCCAAATACTCCTCCGTTGGTGATTGTAAAAGTACCACCTGTCATTTCATCCACAGTGATCTGGCCTTCTCGTGCTCTTATAGCTAATCTTTTTACTTCAGATTCTACTCCTCTGAAACTTAGGTTTTCTGCATTGCGTATCACAGGAACCATCAGTCCTTTTGGGCCGGAAACCGCAATACTAATATCCTGAAAATCATAAGACACCATAAAATCCCCATCGATCATAGAATTTACTGCCGGGAATAGCTTCAATGCTCTTACACACGCCAGGGTAAAGAACGACATAAACCCAAGGCTTACCCCGTGTTTGTTTTTAAATGTTTCTTTATATTGACTGCGAAGATTAAAAATAGGTTGCATATCTACTTCATTAAACGTAGTCAACATTGCCGTTTCGTTTTTCACAGAAACCAGACGCTCTGCCACTTTACGGCGAAGCATCGATAATTTTTTGCGAGACTCTCCCCTGCTTCCTGGCCCCGGAGTTCCTAAGGATGGTTTGGCATCTAATGCATCGGCTTTAGTGATACGGCCATCACGACCTGTGCCTTGTACTTGTGAGGCATCGATACCCTTTTCTGCCAGTACTTTCTTTGCTGCCGGAGAAGCCGTTCCCGTAGCATAGGTTTCAGTCTTTGCAGGAGAAACCGCAACCGGAGTTTCTTCTTTCTTTTCAGCAGCTTTTGAAGCCTCTTCAACAGGAGCCTGTTTTGCATCCTCTCCTTCGGGTTTTGCAGCATCTGTATCAATAAGACACACCACTTGCCCTACCGCTACTGCATCACCTTCTTCGGCCATCAGTGTGATAATTCCACTAGCCTCTGCAGGTAATTCTAAGGTTGCCTTGTCACTGTCTACTTCGGCAATTGCCTGGTCTTTTTCAACATAATCACCAGTCTCAACAAGCCATTGGGCTATTTCTACTTCTGTAATAGATTCTCCCGGTGATGGGACTTTCATTTCTAAAGCCATAATTCTGATTTTATCCTTTGTATAAATTTCCTTCGGAAACTTTTTTAATCTTTGATTACTTATTAAATCTATCTCTGGTTATTCCTGGTTTTATCAAACACATAATCGATTACTTCCTGATGTCTTCGTCTGGATCGTGTTGCAGATCCTGCTGCAGGAGCACCGTATGGTCTTCTGCTTGCAAATCTGAAACGTTGCACTCCATTATAGTGCATCATGATATGGCTCAAAGCACCCATATTACGTGGTTCTTCCTGTGCCCAAACGACATCATCTACATGATATTTCTTAATGAGTTTGTCCATCTCTGCTACCGGAAGCGGGAATAGCTGCTCTATTCTCACTAGCGCCACATCTTTTCGGTTTAATTTTTCCTTTTCTTCCAACAGATCATAATAAAACTTGCCGGTACAGAACACCAGTGATGTTACTGCAGATGTTTTCGCATCCGGATCATCTATTATTGTTTGAAAACTTCCTTTTGTAAATTCATCTACCGAAGAAAGTACTTTAGGATGACGCAACAAACTCTTGGGTGTAAACACAATCAATGGTTTGCGGTATTTTGCTTTCATCTGCCTGCGAAGTAGATGAAAAAGATTGGCAGGTGTTGTAACGTCGGCCACAAACATATTATCCTTTGCACAAAGCTGAAGGTATCGCTCCATTCTGCCCGAAGAATGTTCTGCACCCTGCCCTTCATACCCATGAGGTAATAACATTACCAGGCCATTTTGCAACTTCCATTTATCTTCGGCAGAAGAAATATATTGATCAATCATAATCTGGGCTCCATTACTAAAATCCCCAAATTGTGCTTCCCAGATAGTTAGCGTATCGGGACTTGCCATCGCATATCCATAATCAAAACCAACCACGCCATATTCAGAAAGTAATGAATTATAGATATAGAAATCTCCCTGATCTTCATTTAGATTATTTAATAACAATACTTCTTCTTCACTATCTTCTACTTTGATCACTGCATGTCTGTGAGAAAATGTTCCTCTCTCTACATCCTGGCCGCTCATTCTTACGTCATAGCCTTCCATTAACAAAGAACCGTAGGCCAGTAATTCTCCCATTGCCCAATCCAATTGATCACTTTCAAAGAACATTGTATGCCTTTGATCAATTAATCGTTCTATTTTGCGAAGGAATTTCTTATCTGAAGGAAGTTTGGTAATTACCTCTGCGATCTCTGTGAGTTTATTCTTTGGATATGTGGTATCTACCACTTCCATCATTTTATCTTCCTGTACACGTTCAAAACCAGCCCATTCATCCTGCATAAATGGAGTAATGACCGTTTTTTCCAGTTTACGGGAATCTTCTAATTCTTCTTCCAAAGAAGCTTTATATTCTTTTTCAAGCTTCGACACATATTCAGCATCTATAATGCCTTCTGCCATTAATTTTTCGGCATAGATATCTCTTGGGTTCTTATGCTTGGCAATAGCTTTATACAGTTTAGGTTGCGTAAAACGAGGTTCATCACCTTCATTATGCCCATATTTACGATATCCCAATAGATCAATAAAAACATCGCGCTTAAATGTCATCCTGAAATCCAGGGCAAAATTTGTTGCATGAACCACCGCTTCGGCATCGTCGGCATTAACGTGTAATACCGGTGACAGCGTTACTTTACCGACATCGGTACAATAGGTCGAAGATCGGGCATCCAAATAGTTGGTGGTAAATCCGATCTGATTATTTACTACAATATGTATCGTGCCTCCGGTTTTATAACCATCCAGCTTGGCCATCTGCACAATTTCATACACCAATCCTTGTCCGGCAACCGCAGCATCACCATGTACAACAATAGGAAGTACCGCAGAGGTATTTTCCTGATAATGACGATCTTGTTTGGCTCTGGCAATCCCTTCTACCACGGCTCCTACGGTCTCTAGGTGCGAGGGATTGGGAGCAATATTCATATTGATCGCCTTGCCAGCATCGGTTTTACGTTTTGATGTCCATCCCAGGTGATATTTTACATCACCGTCAAAAACAGCTTCCTCATAATCTTTCCCATCAAATTCACTAAAGATATCTTTAGGGCTTTTCCCAAAGATATTGGTAAGCGTGCTCAAACGACCACGGTGTGCCATTCCCATTACAAACTCCTTAACCCCAAGATCGGCAGCTTTTTCTACCAGGGCATCGAGTGCCGGGATCAACGATTCTCCCCCTTCCAGCGAGAATCGTTTTTGTCCAACATATTTGGTATGTAAGAAGCTTTCAAACGAAACGGCCTGATTTAGCTTTTTAAGAATATGTTTTTTCTGATCTGTCGAAAATTTGGTTCTATTGGTATTGAAATTAATCCTGGACTGAATCCATTCACGTTCTTCGGGATTACGAATATACATGTATTCTATACCGATAGAATCGCAGTAGATCTGTTCTAAATGTACAATGATATTGTGTAAGGTATTCGGGCCGATGGCAATAATTTCACCTGCATTAAAAACCGTATTAAGATCGGCCTGGCTTAACCCAAAATTCTCTAAAGCCAATGTAGGTATATATTTTCTTCGATCTCTTACCGGATTGGTTTTGGTAAACAAGTGACCACGTGTTCTATATGCATCGATCAACCGAACTACCTGAAACTCTTTCTGAACACTTTCGGGAACAGTAGCCGTTTCTTCTGATGCTTTTTCGACATACATGGTTTCTCCAGAGCCATTGGCATTTTCCAAACCAAAATCAAATCCCTGAAAAAAAGCCCTCCAACTAGGTTCTACACTATCGGGGCTTTGTAAATATTGATCGTATAAATCTGCAAAAAATGCGGTATTAGCCGCATTCAAAAATGAATATTTATCCATATGTAACTATTCAATCGTCTTTTTCATTGACAAAACGATACAAAAATACAATAATTAGCACATATTGAGCATCGAATTATCTATATTTATAGAGCAATTTTTTAGAAGTTTAACAATGAAAGTATTTATGCTTCAAAATATTAAAATCCCTGCTTTAGTTTCATTTATTTTCTTTTCCTTACAAATTAGTTATTCTCAAGGTGATGCCTTTTGGTCTAACATGAGCTTTGGGGGTAATCTCGGAATAGGTATTGGGAATGATACCTTTAGCGGAGTAATTGAACCCATAGCAATGTATAACTTCAATGAACAATTTGCTGCCGGTATTGGAGTGAGTTTTGGATATGCTGAAGCAAATGATTTTACGGCTACTAATTATGGTGGTAGTATACTCACTTTTTACAGTCCTATCCGAGAAATCCGATTATCTGCAGAATTTCAGGAGATGGGAGTCTCCAGAACTTTTGAAATTGAAGGTCTAGAAGATTTCAAAGAAAATTATTGGTACCCTGCATTATTTTTAGGTGCAGGCTATCGTATGGGTAATGTAAGTGTCGGTGTTCGCTATGATGTTCTTTACGAAAGGGATAAAAGTATCTATGGAAGCCCTTATGTTCCTTTTTTTGCTGTTTTTTACTAAAACGATGCAAGAAATCTAAATGCATGTATATGGTTATACAGTATTGTCTGGATAAAGAACCTGGATCGCTACACCTGTCTGATGCAAGCTACGGAAAGAAAAAAATGGGAAACCTTTCTAACGCCAATTGAAAAAAGTTTAAATGAGTTCTTAGTGTAAAAGATGAGGATTTGTTACAATAATCTTACAATTTTATTCATAATGCACAACGGGTAGCATATTATTTTATTATTGATTGAACTTATTCTTAAGCCACACTTTTTGCCATTCCCTTTTCAGAATTAGATAGGTAACATATACAGCAATATCATCGACTTTTTCAGACTCGAAATTTCTTACCTCCTTTTCAGAAACGTCTACAGCATATAATAAATTCAAATATTCATTAAACGCATTCTGCAATTTATCAATAAGTACATTGTTTATTGTTGCGATCAGATTCTTTGGTGCTATATCGGGGTCGATATTATATGGTATTCCGGCTCGGTTGAAGTCTTTCTGTACCTGTATCAGTAATTTTGGATACAGATTGGCATCAGAGACCTCATCCAGTAGTTTTAGAACGGAAATACTATTGAATTCTTTAGACACTTCTATTCATTAATTCTTCGCCAAAAAGTCTTAGGAGGCTCTTTTTATCTGCCGAAATAGTTAGATCATCCAGGGTCGAAAAAGCCTTTTGGGTATAGGTTTCTATTTCTGTTCTTGTTGCTTCTTTGGCTCCTGTAGTTTCAAAAAGATATTTTACTGTACTTATCTTTTCAGATGGGTCATCGGGGTTTAATGAAAATAGCCCTCTTAATTGTTTTTGTTCATCTGCAGAAGCAAACTCAAGGGCTTTTAAGTATAGAAAGGTCTTTTTATTTTCAATAATATCGCCTCCTACCTGCTTCCCAAAGGTTTTGGGATCACCAAATGCATCTAAATAATCATCCTGAAGCTGAAAGGCGAGCCCTAACAATCTCCCAAAATCATACACTGAAGACCTGCAGCTTTCTGAAGCTTCTGCAACAATCGCTCCCATCTTCATCGATGCACCCACCAGAACTGCCGTTTTATATTCGATCATTTTGATATATTCTGGAATCGTAACGTCATCTCTGGTTTCAAAATCAATATCATATTGCTGCCCTTCACATACCTCGATGGCCGTCTTAGAAAACAATTTGGCCATTTCTTGAAAAACAACCCCTTCATAATTCTCAAAAAGCTGGTAGGCACTAATCAACATTGCATCGCCAGAAAGAATGCCGGTATTCACATCCCATTTTTCATGTACTGTCTCTTTACCTCGCCTTAGGGGAGCAGCATCCATAATATCATCGTGAATTAACGAAAAATTATGAAAAATCTCGATCGCCAGGGCTGCATCCAGGGCCTTTTTATAAGAACCTCCAAAAATCTCTGTTGTCATCAATACCAATGTTGGGCGCAACCGTTTTCCTCCCAGGCTTAAAATATAAGAAATGGGTTCATAGAGAGTTACGGGTTCTTTGGTAATCGTTTTTTTGGATAGATATTCTACAAAATACCCCTGGTAATCGGAAATTGTGTGCACAACTATTTTTTTTGCTAAAATAACTCAAACTTTTTAAATAAAGTATGGTCAATTATGATACAATTACCCATACAATTCCCAAAAAAGGTTTTGTTAATAAACCATAACCAATACCAGGGGCTATGTTAAAAAATTGTAAAACTTTGGAAACTTTTATTGTTTTTTAAGTTTCCATGTTTACATTTGCCCAAAAAAATTATAGTACACCCCTTAATAATGAAGGAGAAAATAATAGAAAAAGCCAACAATATGTTTTTGACCCTGGGTTTTAAGAGCGTCACTATGGATGATCTAGCTTCAGAAATGGGAATATCTAAGAAGACCATCTATACTCATTTTCAGAACAAAACGAAGTTGGTAGAAGCAACCACAGAATATCTGTTTTGTAAAATAAATGATGGCATTAATGCTATTTTGAAAGAAAAATTTGATCCCATCGAAGAATTATATGCTATTAAGGCTTTTGTGATGCATCATCTCAAGAATGAAAAAACAGCACCGCTGTATCAGCTTCAGAAATATTACCCCAAAATACACGAAGGTTTGAAAGGAAAGCAATTTGATGTATTCAAAGAATGTGTTGTTGACAATCTGAAAAGAGGAATAGAAACAGGCGTTTTTAGAAAAAATATAGATATCGAATTTATTTCAAGAATATACTTTATAGGGACTAATGGTATAAAAGATAAGGTTCTGTTTCCGGATCAGATGTTTCCGGTTGCAAAGCTTATGGATAATTATCTGGAGTATCATATTCTTGGCATAACCACAGAAAAAGGACGTACAATTTTAAACCATCTTATAAAAGAGCATCAAATATGAGAAAATACCTTTGGTTCATTTGTTTTAGTTGGCTATTTACCAACACATTATTAGCCCAACAATCACCGCCAAGCGATTCTATTTACTCATTTACACTAGATGAGGCTATTGAATTTGCGCTAGAAAACAGTTATCAATCTATCAATGCCAGGGGTGATGTTGCAAAAGCGTTGAAGAGAAAATGGGAAGCCACTGCAGATGGTCTTCCGCAACTGGATGGTGTTATTGATTACCAAAATCAATTAAAACAACCTGTAACTATAGTGCCTGGTGAGGTTGCGGGTGGTGAACCCGGAACCTTTGTTCCTTTAATTTTTGGGGTAAAACAACAGCTATCTGCAACAGCCACATTATCGCAACTCATTTTTGACGGGTCTTATCTGGTAGGGATTGAAGCGGCAAAGAGTTTCCTGCAATACAGCAATGATATAGAAGAAAAAACACAACTCGAAGTACGTAAAGGAGTAATCAATTCGTATGGCAGCGTACTGGTTTCTCAGGAAAATGTAAAAATTCTTCAAAATAACAAAGAAACCCTCGAAAAGAACTACCTGGAGACAAAAATAATCTTTGAAAATGGATTGGCCGAAGAGGAAAGTGTAGAACAATTGCAAATCACACTTCTCCAGATTACCAATCAGCTTAATAATGCAGAACGTTTAGAAAAGATTGCGTTGCAGATGTTTAACCTGGCCCTCGGGATAGAAGTTGATTCAAAAACTGTGTTAACCGATGATCTGGATGACCTGACTATGAAAAATATGGATGCGTCTGCAGCTATTCAACCTTTTAACATAGATAATAATGTAGATTATAGATTGGCTTATCTTCTTACCGAGCAGAGAAGATTAGAACTTAAACTCGAAAAAAGCCGCGCATTGCCATCTCTGTCGGCCTTTGTTAATTATGGTACTGCAGCATTCGACAATGACTTTGTTTTTTTTGAAAACGAAACCCCCTGGTTTCAATCTTCAATTTTTGGGGCTACCCTTAAAATTCCTGTCTTTAGTTCTTTTAAACGTAGTTCTAAAACACAACAAGCCAAAATCGCTTTTGAGCAAGCCAATACCGATTATATTAGAGCGCAGCAGGAAATTCAGCTTCAATATAATTCTACACTTAGTGATTATAAGCTTTCAATAGAAAATCTGGACACATCCAAGCAAAACTTAACACTTGCAGAACGAATTGAGAGAAAAAACCAAATCAAATATGCTGAAGGTCTTGCTTCCAGTTTTGATCTAAGACAGGCTCAACTGCAGCTCTATAATTCTCAACAAGAAGTATTACAAGCCATGCTGGATATCATCAATAAAAAAGCCGAACTAGAAACCATTTTAAACACACCAAATAATTAGACCATACCATGAAAAAGATATTTATCTTATTACCCATATCACTTCTAATCATTTCCTGTGGAGAAAATAACAGGAAGTCTGTAGATAAAATTATAGAAAATGGCAACCTTGAGGCATTACGCACCAAAAGAACCGAAATAGTAGCAGAACAGCTAGCTATTGCCAATCAGTTAAAGCAACTGGATGAAGCGATTGCTTCTTTAGATACCATAAAAAAACTTCCTTTGGTAACAACAATTACTGTAAAAGACACTCTTTTTAACCATTATCTAGAGTTGCAAGGTAATGTAGAAACTAAGCAGAATATTGTTTTATATCCAGAGGTTGGAGGAGTGCTTACCCGTGTCTATGTTAAAAAAGGGCAAAAAGTAAGCAAGGGACAATTACTTGCCCGAATTGATGATGGTGGATTAAGTCAACAACTTTCTCAGGTTCAGGTACAAGCACAATTGGCCAAAACTACTTTTGATCGTCAAAAAAGACTTTGGGATCAGAAAATAGGTTCAGAGATTCAATACCTTGAAGCCAAAACAAATTTTGAAGCACAAAAAAATGTCGTAAAACAAATTAAACGCCAGTTAGCCAAAACAACGGTTAATGCTCCTTTTTCGGGAATTATTGATGATGTAATTACCGACCAGGGAAGTATAGTGTCTGGATCAGAACCGCTCATTAGAATTGTAAACCTGGATAATATGTATATCGAGACCGAAGTGCCCGAACGCTACATTCCTTATATCACCAAAGGTAAAAATGTAGAAGTCTTTTTTCCGGTACTTGGAAAAACGATCAATACAAAAATCAGACAGGTAGGAAACTACATAAATCCAAACAACCGATCTTTTACCGTAGAAGTCGAAGTACCATCAAACGGAGGCACTGTAAAACCTAATCTCACCGCAAAAGTAAAGATTAATGATTATACCAATGAGAGCGCTATCCTGATCCCACAAAGTATTATTTCAGAAAATGCAGAAGGAGATCAATATACTTATGTAACTTCTGGTAAGGATACTCAAAACATTGCTCAGGCAAAAAGAGTCATCATAAAAACCGGAAAAACACAAGGGGATCTTATAGAGATTCTTGACGGAATTAAAAGCGGAGATGAGCTTATTAGCGAAGGAGCCAGAAGCGTACGTGATGGTCAAAAAGTAGAAATCATAAATTAGAGTCTTATGCAAATCAATAAAAAAAAGGTAGATAAAGAATTTAAGTTATCCTCCTGGGCGATAGACAATCCAACTACTGTGTATGTTATGATTGGTATCTTTCTGGTTTTAGGGCTTTCTGCATATTTCTCAATGCCCAGAGAAAATTTCCCAGAGATTAATGAAACCAAAATCTACATCAGTGTCCCTTATCCCGGAAATACTGCCGAAGATATCGAGCGATTAATAGTGGATCCCCTAGAGGACAAACTAAAAAACGTGAGCAATGTAGTAGAAATCACATCAACCTCGCAGGAAGATTATGCTATTATCACGATAGAATTTGAAGAAGAGCTTACGGTAGCAGAAGCCAAACAAAAGGTAAAAGATGAGGTAGACTCTGAAAAAGCAAATGAGGACTGGCCTACTTTTAATGATGCCAAAGTAGAACCCGATGTTTTTGACCTAAGTATTTCTGAGGAAACACCGATAATGAATATCAATATCTCTGGCGACTATCCTGTTGATAAACTCAAAGAATTTGCAGAATATCTCGAAGATGAAATAGAAGATCTTCCCGAAATAAAAAAAGCAGAGATTCGCGGGGCACAAGAGAAAGAAGTAGAAGTAGCTGTAGACATCTATAAAATGATGGCTGCCAAAGTAAGTTTTGATGATATTATCAACGCTATAAAAAACGGAAACGTCACCATGTCTGCCGGAAATATGATCACTAGCGGACAACGAAGGACTATACGAATCCTGGGAGAAGTCGATCGCCCGTCACAACTCGATGATTTTGTAGTAAAATCTCAAGACGGCGCCGTATATTTAAGAGATATCGCAAAGGTAACCTTCAAAGAAGAGGATCACACTACCTATGCCAGAGAATTTGGCCATAATGTGGTGATGCTGGATATCATGAAACGCTCTGGAAAAAATATGATCGAAGCTGTTGAAAAGATAAATATTATTCTGGATGACGCCAAAGAAAATGTATTTCCACAAGACCTTAATGTTACCGTAGCAAACGACCAATCAGAAAAGACAAACAACCAGGTAAGTGATCTGGTCAATAATATCATTTTTGGGATTATCCTTGTGGTTGGGGTATTGCAATTCTTTTTAGGATTCAGAAATGCACTCTTTGTAGGATTTGCGATCCCGATGTCTATGTTCATGTCCTTTATGATATTATCTGCATTGGGCTATACTATGAACACCATGATCCTGTTTGCTTTGATTATGGGATTAGGAATGCTGGTAGATAATGGTATTGTGGTGGTCGAAAATGTGTATCGCCTTATGGAAGAAGAAGGGATGTCCCGTATTGAAGCTGCAAAAAAAGGGATTGGTGAGATTGCCTATCCTATTATCATTTCTACTGCTACCACTGTAGCTGCCTTCATTCCTCTTGGTATGTGGCCAGGGGTTATGGGAGAATTTATGATTTACTTCCCGATCACCCTTTCGGTAGTATTGGGGTCTTCCCTTTTTGTAGCCATCTTCATTAACTCTATGCTGGTTTCCCAGTTTATGGAAATCGGTGAAAAAAAACTAACCCGAAAACAATTGATACGTCTCAGTATCATTCTGGGTGGCTTAGGAACCTTTATTTTGATATTTGGCGGACAGGTTCGTGGTTTAGGAAGCCTTATGATTGTAACCGCAGCTTTGTTCTGGATCTATAGATATGCATTAAAAGACGCTGCAAATTATTTTCAAAGAAGAATTCTGGCATGGCTCGAAAACCAATACCAACGTTTTTTGACCTACGCCTTAAAAGGTTGGCGACCCCTTATATTTGTAGTTGGAACTTTTCTACTATTATTTGTCGTTTTCGGAATGTTTGGTGCTTCAATTGGTAGCCAGCGAACCAAAGTAGAATTCTTTCCCGATAACAAACCCAACCAGATCATTGTATATATCGAATACCCCCAGGGGACCGATATTGATAAAACCAATAAGATCACCGCAGACATCGAACAGCGGGTCTATGCTGTGGTAAATGACTCAGAGTATATTGAAAGTGGAAATGATTATAATTTCCTGGTAGAATCTGCAGTCTCGCAAGTAGGAGAAGGTGCCGGTAATCCACAAACCGATGGAGGAAGCAATGCCGAAATGCCTCATCGTGCCAAAATCACAGCTACGATGCGGGAGTTTAAATTTAGAAAAGGAAAAGACTCTGAAGTATTGCGTAGCAAAGTGCAAAAAGCATTAAAAGGTATTTATCCCGGTGTCGCTATATCTGTCGAAAAAGACGCGGTAGGTCCTCCAGCAGGATATCCTATCAATATTGAAATCGAAGGACCGGATTATGATGAGTTGATCAATATTGCAGAGCAAATGCGAAACTTTATCAATGAGAAAAATATTCCTGGTATAGAAGAACTAAAAATCGACGTGAATAAAGGAAAACCTGCAATGCAAGTAGTGGTCGATCGTGAAAAAGCAGGAGAGCTTAATGTTGCTGCTGGGCAGGTAGGTAATCAATTGCGTCGTTCTATTTTTGGTGAAAAGGCTGGGGTCTATAAAAAAGATGGAGAAGATTATGATATCTATGTTCGTTTTAATGAAGCGAATCGGTATAACACCAGTGCGCTTTTTAATCAGAACATTACCTTCAGAGATCAAGCCAGCGGACAGCTAAAAGAGGTGCCTGTTTCTGCAGTAGCGTCACAAAAAAACACCTCCTCCTTTAGTGCGATCAAACACAAAGATACCAAGAGAGTTGTTACGGTATATTCTGGGCTTCAACCCGGGTTTACAGATGCCGGGGCGATCGTATCGCAGATTCAGACCGAAATGGCGAGTTTTCCCAAATTACCCAGAGGAATTAAAATTGATTATACCGGGCAGATCGAAGAGCAAAACAAGCAGATGGCCTTTTTGATGAGTGCTTTTTTCTCCGGGCTTGGACTCATTATGCTCATTCTTGTTTTTCAATTTAGTTCTATCTCAAAACCTACCATCATTATGATTGCTATTTTCTTGAGTTTTATAGGTGTTTTTGGGGGAATATTAGTGACCGGGGCACCTTTTGTGATTATGATGACCATGATGGGTATCATTTCGCTGGCGGGAATCGTGGTAAATAATGGAGTAGTATTACTGGATTATACACAGCTGCTAATAGATCGCAAAAAAGTCGAACTTAACGTCCCCGAAAAAGAGTTATTGCCCAATGAAGAAGTGATGAAAATCATTATCAAAGGTGGTAGAGCACGTTTAAGACCAGTATTATTAACTGCGATTACTACGGTATTGGGATTAATACCATTGGCAATTGGATTTAACCTGGATTTCTTCTCGTTATTCAGTACTGGGAATCCTAAAATATATCTAGGTGGAGATAATGTGATTTTCTGGGGGCCTTTGGCCTGGACAGTAATTTATGGATTAATCATTGCCACCTTCCTAACCCTGATTATTGTACCTTGTTTGTTCTTTATAGTAAACCGGGTAAAGGTGAGATTTAATAAAAAGAAAGTAGTCGAAGTTCCTGTAGCTACTACAACAGCATAGAGATATCTTTAATAATTGAGTGAAAAACGCCTCTGATATCTCAGAGGCGTTTTTGTTTGAGTTACTTATCATCAAATATATAGTTGACTTCACAAACAACTTCTTTTGATTTTACTTACATAATTACAATAGAGATTATCTAAGCAAAACAGTAGCACAACAACCCTGGACCCAATGTGCCACCTCCAAGAGGGCCAGTACCACATTGCCACGGCTCATTACCACAACAAGCGGGGTCTCCAAAAGAAGGGCAATCATCGCTTCCTGTGCCTCCTGAGATTAATTTTTGTTGGTTTTTGTCCAGTTTTCGGACATTTTTTAAGTTTACAATGTTTTTTAACATGGTTTAAGAGTTTTAAATTAATAATACGTAAGATAAAAAATCTATTTAACAATCGATTTCATTAATCGTTAATATAATTGTTAAAAGCTACTTTAAAAGTACCTTTTTTGACTTGTCTCAAAAAATGAGACTGGTATCTAGTATACTTGTATTTGTAATGTTAAAAAATAGATGACATTGAACTCATCTTGAGCAATGCTTTTGCCTGCAAAATTCACATTCCTGCCTGGCTAGTCAGACACAGAGTAGAATTGAAGCAAAAAAGTTTACATCACTTCTATAAAAAAGTTCTGGATCTTCAACTTTATAAACATCCAGAACCTTTTTTGATATACTTTATTTACTTTGGCCTGTTGGGAATGTATCAAGATAAGATCATACAGCTTACTTTTTGGTAGGTAAGAAATTTTTATAGTCATAACTATAGTATGAACTCATTTTCAACTTTTCGCCTTCAGGCAAAAAGTTTAAATAAATACAAATCACCCATAATGATTAATCGCATGAACTTTGACCATAGACATACTATGAACAACAGTAATAAAAACGAAGAATAAGAATTGAGGTGATCGTCTTATTATCATATTTGGTGGTCAAAAAAAATTATGTGCAAATTGTTAAAATTACATTAAATTCACAGTCTCAAATTGTAAGTGCATTGAAACTAAAATTACTTATGTTTTTTCTCGGCTTTAGTTTACTTGCTTCAGGTCAGAACCTGGAGCAAATCGGCAAAGTTCCTTTACTACGGTTTAACGGGGGCATCTCTGCCAATGGCGTTTTTTATGACGGCACCGCAAATCGGGAGCCTTTTACCTATTTTGTAAATGGTAATCTTAATTTTAACGTTAGCGGAGTTTATAATATTCCGCTATCATTTTCATACACCAATCAGGATTTTGGGTATAGTACTCCTTTCAAAATAAATAGACTAAGCATTCACCCCTCGTATAAGTGGGTAGCTACCCATATTGGAGATGTGGCCATGACCTTCTCTCCTTATACCCTAAGCGGACATCAATTTACCGGTGGTGGAGTAGATCTCACCCCTCCCGGACCATTTAAGATCAGTGCTTTATATGGGCGATTTCTGAAAGCCACAGAATACAATGAAGAAGTGCCCGAAGCCATACCATCCTACGAGAGATTTGGATATGGATTCAAGACTTCTTACGATTTTGAAAAAGTATCTCTTGGACTCATATTTTTCTCTGCCAAAGATGATGAAAACTCGATTCAGAATCCCATTCCCGCCGAACTAGAACTCACTCCAAAAGAAAATGCAGTGATAAGCGCCGAAACAAGTTTTATGTTATTCGAAAGGGCAAAAATTAACTTTGAGTATGCTGTTTCGGGGATAACCGAAGACACACAGACTTCAGAACCAAGAACAACTAATGGAATACTGTCTTTTCTGCTTAATGAAAACCTGACCACAAATTATTATAACGCGCTAAGAGCGCAACTGGATTATCCGGCGGGTAATGGTTCTGTAGGGGTTGGATATGAACGTGTAGATCCCGATTACAGGACTTTTGGCGCTTATTTTTTTAATAATGACCTCGAAAACATAACCGTAAATGCTTCACAAAGTATTTTTAACAACAAAGTAAACCTAAGTGTTAATGCCGGACTTCAGCGCGATAACCTGGATGATACCAAAAGCTCAGAATTGCAACGTATTGTGAGTGCCATACAGGTAAATTATATGCACTCTGAAAAGCTTTCTATCAATGCGGGGTATTCAAACTTTCAGTCTTATACCAATATCCGCGACCAGTTTGATTTTATAAATGAAGTGGGGCAACTCGATAATGTAGACACCTTAAATTATCGCCAAATATCTCAAAATGCGAATCTGGGTGCTAATTATACTTTAAAAAAGACCGAAGACCAACAACAAGCTATCAATCTAAATCTTACCTATCAAAGTTCTGACAATAAACAAGACGGAAGAACGGTAGAAAATGGACTGTCTCGATTTTACAATGTAGCTTCCGCCTATACTCTGGGTTATCCCAAAAATTCTCTTAATTTTTCGTTGGCAGCCAATGTTTCTTATAACACTGTTGGTATCACAGAAAGTCTTACCCTGGGTCCGACCCTTGCAGTTACCAAATCTTTTTTCGACAAAAAATTGAGAGCTAATTTTTCAAGTTCCTATAACGCAGCATATAATGATGGTGAAAAACAAAATGACATCTATAATTTCAGACTAGGTGGTAACTATGCTTTCTTAGAAGGTCATAACTTTAATCTCAACCTGCTTTCATTATTTAGAAATACAGATGCAAACAGTACCAATGATTTTACCGCTACCTTTGGCTATACCTACACCTTTGACACCTTCAAGATCAAGTTCAAAAAACGAAACAGGGAGCTTCAGGATAAAGAATCAACAGCAAAATCGGGTATACTGCAATTCAGGTACCGATCTACCACATACAGTGGTACCATACCTGAAGTGACAGAGCAACTTACCAATGTAAAAAACAGTTCAAGATTTCAAAACATCCCACAAGAAAAACAAGGAGATATCAATTTCTTATTTGAAATCGTAAAAAAACAAACAAAACCCGAAGCCTATAAAGAAAAAGCCCTGGAATTTTTGAAAGCACTCTATAGTTATGAAGATTTCCTGAAAGCCTATGAGGTGATCCTATATGAGGTGATCAAAAGTATAAAAGAAGATATGCGCTTTATTGATTTTAAACTCGAAAGAAGTTTTGTGAAAACCAAAGTAGCATTGGATGAAGTCAAAAAAGAAGCTCCTAATAACAAAGCTGAAATCGAAAAACTTGAAAAAGAGTTCGATGATCGACAAAAGAAATTGGTAGGTCATCGATGGATGAAGAAAAAATTTGATAAATACAATAGTATAGAAGCAGTTACAAAACCTGATGATTTGATTAAAGAGTTCAAGCAACTCGAAGCCAAAAATGCGTTCAGGTTATACGACCAGGAAGAAAATGTTAAAAAAATCAACGTATATTTAGAATACCAGATCATTGATTTCTATTATCATAAGTCGCTTGAAGAAGTGAACCCAGATAAATTAGAACTTAGATATATCGATAAAATATAAAACTTAACTAAGCTTATGAAGAAACGGTTACATATACTGTTCCTATTGATGGTTTTTGCATGGCAAAGCATCATGGCACAAACATTTCCGGTTACCTTAGTACCACAAACGGTGCCCCCTGCTCCTATTTATTTTTCTTCATATGCAGATGCTTCTTCGATAAACAGCCCCATAAGGCTACAAATCATTTTAAATGATCTTGCTATTGCAAATCGGGAAATTCGCTTAAAAGCCTTTTTTGAAGGTAATGGGATTGCATTTCAAAGTAATGATTTGGTTGTAGGAGCTCCCGCACTGTTTGTAGAAGGTGGAGTACCACTCACACTTACCAATGCAGAATTGGCACCTTATTTTACTTTTCAGAATATTAGCGGGATTTCTCCCACTGCCTACGGACAAGTAATTCCCGAAGGATCGTATCAATTCTGTTTTGAGGTATTTGATGCCCTTACCGGGGCCCGTATTTCACAAAGGACGTGTGCTACTACTTATATTTTTCAGAACGAACCTCCATTTTTGGTAACTCCCGGCAATCGCATAGATATCGATGAGCAGAATCCAATAAATCTCATGTTTCAATGGACACCCAGGCATATCAATGTGAGTAATGTTCAATATGAACTGAGTATCGTAGAGATTTGGGATACGACTTTGGACCCCCAGGCCGCTTTTTTGGCTTCGCCTCCTTTTTTTCAAGCCACTACGACCAATACTTCGTATTTATATGGCCCTGCAGATCCTTTATTTTTGCCCAACAAAAGATATGCCTGGCGGATACAGGCAAAAGCCCTGAATGGCGCCGAAGAAATCGGATTGTTTAAAAATAATGGATTTAGCGAAATCTTTTGGTTTAATTATACCGCTCCCTGTGATATCCCTGAAAATGTGCGTCACGAGGTAAAAGGTGCCCAACAGGCAAACATTTTATGGGATGATTTTACTACCGATGTCCCACAGTTTACTGTGCGCTATCGCGAAAAAGGAAATAATAATGAATGGTTTTTTTCAAGAACCAACGGTAACTGGATCACTTTATGGGACTTACGGGGAGAAACCACCTATGAATATCAGGTAAATAAAGGGTGTCTCATCTCAGAGAGTGAATATTCTCCAATACAAAGTTTCAGCACACCCCTCGAAGATGACCAGGCAGGCCTTATTAATTGTGGAATATCCCCCGATCTGGATATCGAGAATATGGAACCGCTTGAACAGTTATTACCGGGTAATGTATTTATTGCAGGCGATTTTCCCGTAAAAGCGACTGAAGTAAGTGGTAGCAATGGCCGTTTTACCGGAAAAGGATATGTTACCTTCCCCTATTTTAAAAGTATAAAAGTAGCTGTAAACTTCACCAATATATTTATAAATAATGAAAACCAGCTGGCTGAAGGTACCGTAGTAACCATATATGACCCTACCTGGGGTAATATCCTGGATATAGATGAAGTGATTGATGTGGGTGAAGATATACTCGATGTCATTACCGGAGACGACGAGATCATCATCCCACAGTTAGACTATGATATCGATACTGATGATATTAGCATTAATGACGGACAGATCATCATTACCAAACCCGATGGCACACAAGAAACCCATGATTATGATGAGGGGGATACCTACACTATTACCGATGCCAGTGGCGATAAATGGACCATCGACGAAGATGGAAACATCACCCAAACGGGTCAGGGAGATGATTCAACCCCATTAACTGCCGAAAATACTGATGGAATACGATCGGGCACCCATGCCGGAAGTCTGCAAGACCCCTACGTAGATAATATCACCAATGATGCGGTAAAGGTTACCTTTAGAACAGGTGATGATACCCGTTTTGCACTCGATCTTCAAAATAATGAGTACGAAAAGGCAAACTACCCTAAAATAAGTGCCACCGATGGCGAATCCTATTATCCAGCCCACAAAGCCACCTTGTTGGGAGAAGAAGATGTGTTTTATGCCGATATCGAAATCAATGACTCCAAAGTACATATCGACAGTATCATCATAAAAACTGTCAAAAACACAGCGATCACTCATCAGCGGCTGGAAGGCACCAACACTTATAAAATCACAGTATCAGGAAGCAGCTCCTATAACACCGAAGAATGTGTAGTTACCTATAAAGATACTACCGACAATAAGTATAAGATTGCAGCCAGTTTCTTTATACATCATCTTGTAAAACAAACAGAAGTTCCTGTACAAGTAGTAACAGTAAATGGTGGGGGTAATATTGCCAATTTGCAGGAAGGCCTCAACAACATATTTGGTCTTGCCGGAGGAAGATTTAAGGTCAGACCCGAAGTCATCAACATGACCATCGAAGAAAGTGCCTGGGACGACAATGGCAATAAGATCATCGATTATGATGGCAGCGGATTACTATCAGACTATCCGCAGGAATTAAAAAATATATACAAAGAGTTTAAACGGCAAAACCCGTATTACGAGTCACAGCAATATTTTGTATTGGTACTGGGAGATGGATTTACCGTTTCGAAACCGCTTAGCGGTTTTATGCCCAAAACCCGGCAATGGGGATTTGTCTTTGAAAAGCATCTGGGTAGTGGCCTCGAAAAGAAAGATTCTGCCCTTAAAGTCGCAGCTCACGAATTGGGTCATGGCGTCTTTACCTTAAAACATCCTTTTGGTGAGAATCCCGATAACGCCGGCCAGGCCAGTACCTGGTTGATGGACTATGGTAACGGTACCGAACTGGGCTTCCCCAACTGGGCGACCATGAACGATGATGGCCTGGATCTGTTCCTGTTTCAGGAGGATAGTGGTGGGGAGAGTGTAAGCACCTCGATGCCGTCTTCATTGGCTATAAATGAAAAAAAATACAACTGTGACTCTGGAGATTGTAAAGAAGATCAGAATGGCAAATACTATTTTGGATATTTAACTCCATCTGGAGAGCGCATTATCCTTTCTGAAGAGTACAAACCTATATTTTTTCACGGAATTTCAAGTGACACCTATAATAAAGTAGTTCCCGGAACTCTTATTGGATTTAAAAAAGAAGAGAAAAAAGAGGATGGAACCAAAACTGAGGTAAAGTACTCGGCAAATATTATGAATGAGGAGTTTTCGGGATATAGTGACTTTACTTACGAAAAACCTGGCTTCTCTGATGATGCTAACAAGTCTTTTGTTATTGGATTACCCTATGGCAATCCCGATAATGATAAAGCAGATTGGAAAAACTATAAGTTTAAGGGAGATGGTATTCCGGATTTCGACAATCAGAATAATGCTATTCTAGATATTACTTCAGAAGACGTTCAAAACTTAGGTTTCTTCAAAACAAAAGAACCAATTCACGTTATTAGATTTGTCAATCCTAAAAAAATAATCGGTGAAGGCCAAATTGATATCACCGAAATGGAAACCAGGCTATTAAGCGGGTATTACAACACCGATATATCTCAATTTTTTGAAGATATTTTTAATTTTTCCAACAGATCAAGATATAAAATAGCGCATAACGAAAGGAGAGAAGTTCTCTTAATCGTTAAAATATCAGAAATCCATAATAGGTATCCAAAAATATTCAGAGAATTTACGAAGTTTTTTGACAATTGGGATCTTTGCAATATCACAGATATTACCTTTCATTATGGTAAATGGGACAGTGAAAATATTCCGTTTAGTTTACCTCCAAGCGCAAAATATAAGCAATGGTCCGATAATTTGGAAGTAACTCAATCCAATGATCAACTTTATGATTTCTACCAGGACTTCTTAATTGAACTTTTAGATTTTGTTAATACAGGTGCTGCTACTAATATTGCTTGTTTAAACTCTGATTTCACAACAAAATCGGGAGAAGAAATATACGAATGCATCAGAAAAGCTAGCCAATTTGAGCTGGAAGCGCTCTCTCTGGATAAACAAAACCTTGCTATCAAAAAGATTCTACTTACCTCAACAAATGGAGGGGGAATCACAGATGAAAAAGAAATTGAAATAGCAAGAATCCTGGAAGCGATTTCTAATGGTGCATCTTCATACTATACTGACGCCTTAAACTATCTTGAAACTGAAAAGGTAGCATATAATTGGACTATTGAAACCAGAGAAGGGCCAGTTTCTCGTTCTGCAACACATCCTCTGTGGTATGCTCTTTTTGACAACGTAGAAGACGAGATATTTATCTTTGGAAATGATAACAGGCAAAGTATTGTTAAATCAATAGGTAAAATTTTTATAGGCTCAGAAAACTTTGCAAATCAATTAAAGAACAGTATTGATCCGGTTAAGCTAAAAGCTGCAATTACATTTGGTGATCTGAATTCTTTACACGATTACTTCTATACTTTTGAAAATAATTATCAAAACATATTCAGACGTGGCTGGAGTGATCTGGCAGCTTCTGCTACAGGACCTTCAGGTCTTGCATTATATGATGCCGATGATTTTTACAAAAGTGTAGATACCGAAGTATTGACCAATAACAATTATTTGATTAATGCTAAACAGAAGGTAAAGTGGGGATTATTCAGTAGTAAGTTGGAAAAAGAGGAAAATCTCACTCCATTTCAATTGGTTTCCTTTATCAACATTTCAAAAAACAACCTATTAAAACCATTCAGTGCAAAAGATGCTCAGGGAAATCCACAGGCCATATTTATCCCTGCTTTTACATTGCACTATGCCAGTAAAACAGATGCCCTTCAAACAAAATCAGACATTATACAAACCGCAGTAGATCTACTGGCTTTTTTACCCAGTGGAGGTACTGCTTCCCTAAATACATTTGGAAAGTTTTTATATTATACCGACAAAATAAGCTCGGTAACTAGTATTGCAGGAACTGCCTTTAGAGAAACTAACCCCGAGCTGACTACCTACATGAATCAGCTAAGTATGGTTAGTGGTGTTGTTAGTCTGGCCAGTTTATCAACTTTTGTTAAATCAGATGTACTGAAAAACAAAAAATTGGGTGAATTAATGCATCCGGATGCATTAGACAATTTGAATGATCCGGTAGCAAACATCAACCAATTTGCCGATAACATACTAAACAATCCCGACAATGCATATGATATCACAAAATTAACGCCCGAACAAGCTGAGGCATCCAAAAAAATTCTGCAAAAGGAGCTTCGCAGCTTAGAAGGGTTACCCAATTTTAATGCCCCTAAAATTAGGAGTGCTATTTCAAAATTGGATGATATCAGTCCGCAATCACTAATCATACAACAGGCATCTGTAGTTGATGCCAGTATTGTTGATAAGGAAACTGCAAAGAAAGCACTTACCGCTTTTAATGATAAAAACAAGGACGGATTTATTGATATTATTATTCACGGAAGTGACAATAAATTCATTTTAGATCTCCCAAATGGCCTGCAAGAATTACAAACAACAAGCCTTATAAATCATCTTTTAACTAGTTCTGATCTTTCTGGATCAACCAAATTCAGGCTCCTCTCATGCAGTACTATGGATTTGGCAGAAGATCTCGTTAGGCAGTTACCCGAAGGATATAAAGTAAGAGCTACAGACGATATTGTTCGTATACATACTGATGGAGGGATTAGCACCGTTCCAAGAGGAGCCGATAACCCTGCAAATCAATGGGAAGATCTTACCAAAAATACTGATGGAACCGTAAATCGTATTGTATCAGAATCACCGGCATTAACAACGGCTGAACATCTTACAGATTTTGTCGAGCTCGGTCGCAGAACAAAAGCAGAGCAATTTTTATCTACATTAAAAAGTGGAGCCTTTCCCGAAATTTGGTCTCGTTTGGATGAACTTGATTTAAGTGAAGCAAACCTCCTGGAGTTTGCCAGTGATTTTAAGAATGCTTCAGCAGATGAACTAGCAAGATTGAGCGCCAATAACGCAGCGCTTGTAGGAAGCTGGAAATCCATTCAAAAGTTCTCTTCTGCAAGAGCAAACATCGATAATCTGGAAAACATAGCTAAAACAAGTAAAAGATTCCGTTTTAATAATAAAACCGGATTTGATGGCCTGGAAGAGCTATTTAAAGCAACAAATTCTTCAAGTATTGATCATGTTCTTATGGGGCTTAAAAAAGCTGAAGAAGTTTTTGATGCATCTATACCAATAACGATTAGTGCCCAAAAATCGGGCGCACAGTATTTTATAACTGCAATTGATGAAGCAGGAAATCAAGTCTGCAGATTTGTAGGTGATAAAGTATCCAAAATACAATTGGTTCCAGATGGGAAAACTATTGGTAGCTATAAAGGTGTAGACATTACCCAAAATGGTACCCGTGTTGGTTTCAGACAGCAATTGGATTGGACCACCAATGGAACCACATACAAAGATGCTGCATTTGTTTCCAGCGAACCTATAGGAAGAGGATCTTATAAAACCATTTATGAAATTGCCGGCAATAAAGTGATTGCCATTTTGGATGAAGGTGCACTGGTAAGTGTTTTAAATAAGGAAATTGATGCATTAGAACAACTGGCCGGTAAACAAATCCCTACAGTTACCATTATTGAAAAAACTACTCATAAAGGCCGTGCAGCCTTTGTAATGGAAAAATATGCACAAGGTTCTGAAGAAATTGCGGTAATGGTTAATGGGCAGGTTACCATAAAAAGAGAATCCAGTTTACTCAATCAAAAGAGTATTGATGATTTGAACGCCATCAAAAAAGGACTGGAAGATCAGCAAATCGAAGTAGATGACCTGCAGTTTCTTATCAAAGAAGATGGAAGTGTTGTTGTGGCAGATCCCGGAGGTATTAATTTAAACACTCCACCTACTAAAAATGTAAAATTGATCGATGCTTTAATTGATCAGGCGAAGAAGGTTGGCCATGAAGCTACAGCATTGGTTTTTAGGTCTTTTTCTAAACCAATACGATATGGTAATGACATAATTAAAACTCCAGGGAAGAAATTAAATATTTTGGGAAGAGTAAATGCCGGAGATGGTTCAATAGGAACGAAAAAACTATTTGATGAATTAATTGAAAAAGGAGTACCTGAAGAAGAATTAACTGGATTATTTGTTAGAATGCCAATAGAGTGGAAAAACTTACCCGTTTTAGGGGATGAAGGACAGCAGATGAAATATTGGAAAGAATTTAATGAGCCATATGTAGACGAAGTAATTAAAAATGGTGGAGATATTAGATTTATTCATGACCCTCGACTACCTGCTAATCGATGGAATAATGTAGACGACATTAAAGATGTAGCATTTAGAAATAAATGTAAATCTGAAGGAATCCGAAGGCTTAGAACTTTTATGAGTATGGAATATGATTATTTAGTCCGCAAGGGATATAAATTATTGGATAATGGATTAATGATAAAACCTTAAATCATGAATATTGGATATTATTCCTTTGAAGAAGATTGCTCCCTCATACTTGGAAATTTTTTATCCAAATATGAATTTATGGAAATTAAAGGAGAAGAAGAATATACAAAATATTATAAAAATTATAGTTGGATTGTCAAAATCTCAATGATTAGTAATTTTCCATATATCGGAGTTTCAATTGATTTTTCAAATACTAATGGTGAATCAACAAAGATCTCTATTTTAAATAAGGCACTAAAAATTGATGAAGAAAAAGAATTATCTCATTATAATGAATTCAAATCAAATCATGAAATGACCAATTACCGAAATGAAATGATTTATGTAAAAGAAGTTCTAGAAAAATTTTATTATCCAATTCTTGACGGCAGTTTCTCTTATGATGATTACAGAAATTATCAAATAAACAATAATACAAACATACCGGAGTAATAGCAAGAAGCTAAATATAATAGATAAGATATAATTAAGATTATGAAATAAGTCGTAATAATCATGTTGATTTCAATCAAAATGTTAAATGGCAAATTCTATCTGATAATTAAAAAAATAACAATTAGTTATAACATATGAAAAACCACTACCTACGCATACTCGCCCTGCTCCTATCGATAGCTGCCTTTGCCAATACTGGAAAGGACACGTTATCGACCTCAAAGCCGCAAACAGTATCTCCGCTATATGAGAACCCTGCGGTAAAAGGACTAGATGCCGAAGCCCTGGAGCGACTGGCAGCTTTTAAAGCCAAACGTACCGCCAATGAAGCCGATAAGGCCTATGCACTACGCAAATACAATACAAAACAATTTCGTTCTTTCCCCGAGCTGGAATCTGCTTTGGCAGCAGCACCCTCAGAAAATTTCTTTCAGGGGCTGGCCGAGTTTACCAAAGACTACATCAAAAAAATCTATAAACCTACCCCAAAAACAGATTCACTCATCGGCAAAGCCAAAGAGCTGTTTGAGGAAATAGAAAAGCAAGAGAATTTTATCAATATCATTAGTGGTCAGGAGCTACTTCAATTCCCTGTAGGGATCAAAAAAAGTGTATCATCAAGCTCATCGATCACCATTGGTATTGTCAAAGCAAAACTACACGCCAACTATTCAGAAGTAGATCTCTTTGCCAAACTTACGCTTGGTGAGCTGAGCACAGAGCTCTTTTTTGGGGCCAATAACGTAAAACTATCCCACGAAGGAGGGATTTATGGCGAAGCACAGCTCAATCTGCTCGGTGATTTCCCGATAGGGCAAAGCGGCGGTCAGTGGATTATCACTTTTAAAGGAGGATTAGAAAGCGATGGGAGTGCCACCCAGCAAACCTATATCACCATCGATTGTACCGGTAAAGTAAAAGAAATCGCTCTCGAAGCCGATGTGCGTATTGCCAAGACAGTAGCGATCCCGGTAAATGAGGACGGAACAAAGAAATTTCCCGGAGAAATCCAACCGCAGGATGGTAAAAATCCTGTAGGTAATAAAAGCTATGTGGGGGCCAGTTTCAGTTTTGTAGCCGAGTCGCTGCAAGACCTGTTAATCGAACTCGATCTGCCAAAATTCGAACTGAAACCACTGCCCGGTTGGGGATTCAAAATGCACAATGTCGTATTGGATCTTAGTGATACCAAAAACTCCCCCACGGTAAAATTTCCGAAGATCTATAACGAACAGCAATTAATCCCATCAGAACAACAAGAACTATGGCGAGGTTTTTATGGAGAAGAAGTGACCATTACCCTACCTCCAGAATTTCAGATCACCAAATCCAAAGAGCGCATCTCTTTTGGGGCACAAGGCCTGCTAATCGATAATTTTGGGGTGTCTGGCAACTTTTTTGCTACCAATCTCTTCGGCATTAATGAAGGAAACGCCGGTAAATGGCAATATTCGCTGGATTCGGTAAATGTAGACATACAGGTCAATCACTTTATCAAAGCCGATTTTAGCGGGGATATTGTACTCCCCATCAGTAAATCAGATAAAAGCAGTAACGGAGCACTGGGCTATAAGGGATTGATCACTGCCGATAAGCAATACAGTGTGCGTGTAGAAGTCACAGAAGATGTAGACTTTAATATTTTTAAAAGTAAAGCCAAACTTTTTCGAGAGTCTTATATAAGAATGGAAGTGGATCAGGGAAAATTTTATCCCGAAGCCAATCTCACGGGGCTTATGGCTTTTAACAAAACCCAAAAAGATTCCTTAAATGCCATCTCCTCACAAGACGAAAACAGAGATACAGGCGACATAGAATCCCTTAATTTTGATGGGCTCTCCTTTCAGAATTTCAAAATTCAGACCAAAGCCCGGCCGTACCTCTCTATAAAATATATGGGCTTTAAAGATACCATCGCATTGCCCAAAATTGCAGGATTTCAGCTGGGATTTTACGATATCAAAGCCAAAGTATATGAGGATGATCGTGCCGAAATAGGACTGAATAGTTTCCTGAACCTGGATAAATCGGGAATCAAAGGAGATGTACGGCTCAGGATCATTGGTAAATTGCAGGAAGGCGATTACCTGAAATGGACATATGACAAAATAGAAGTAGATGCTGTAAAAGTTGATGTAAAACGGAAGAATTTTGAGTTCTCTGGTGAGCTGAACTTCTTTAAGGAAGACCCGGTGTATGGCAAAGGGCTATCTGGTAGCCTGAGATTATATGCCGAAAGTTTGAAAGTAGAACTCGGAGCCAAAGGGATCTTTGGAAGAAAAGATGATTTCAGGTATTGGTATGTAGATGCCTTTGGAAAACCAACATCCAGTAAAAGCAACAAAAGCCTGCAAATTCTCGAACTGGGTGGTGGCGTGTATCACCATATGCGCAAAGCCGGTATGGAAGAAAAAGAAAAGCACAGCATGTCGGGGGTGAATTATCAACCCGATGTCCTTACCGAATTCGGTTTTAAAGCCATGGCCGCATTCAAAGTCAAGAAAGGGGCCACCTTTACCGGGCTTTTTGCCATCGAAATGAGCTTTAACAGTCCTGCTGCAGGTGGCGGACTTAGCAGGTTAGGATTCTACGGTGGTGCGGCACTCATGTCTGGTGGTGGTGGATCCGGAGGCGGGTCTGGTGATGGTGGTAAAAACCCCTTTGGATCTGTGTCTGGAATGCAGGAAAAACTGGCAGAAAAAGAAAAAACCCTGCCCAATTTCAGTAGTATGTCTATTGATAAGGAAGGGATCAAATATTTCGCTACCCATGTATTCCCGAATATCTTAACCGGCGAGGAACAATTTGCTGCACAATTGGCCGTAGACCTCGATTTTAGAAACGATACCTATTGGGGCATGTTTGATGTGTTCCTCAATTTGGGACAGATAAGAGGTGCCGGCGAGAAAAACAGACTGGGATATATCGAATTCTATGATTCTCCCAATGATTGGTATATTTATGTGGGTACTCCTACCAAACGTTTTGGAGTGGCCGGTATCCCGATTGGCCCGTTTGATGCTTCTTTTGATCTATATTATATGACAGGTACCATCCTCGAACCCCCTGCATTGCCAAAACCAGAAGTAATAGATATTTTAAACCTATCTCAGGAAGAGCTGGCCTTCGGCCGAAACTTTGAAAGTCAGCTCGCACAGGGAACAGGATATGCCTTTGGTGCCTATGTCGAAATAGGAAAAAGTTTTGACTGGGGGATCATCTATGCCTCGGTAAGAGCCGGAGTAGGATTTGATTTTATGATCAAAGATTTTGGAGATGCCCATTGTAAAGGAAGACCAGGTCCTATCGGAATGGACGGATGGTATGCCACCGGACAACTCTATGCCTTCCTGCAAGGAGAAATTGGGGCCCAGATCAAACTCTTTGGCTTCAAGAAAAAAGTACCTATCCTCAAAGCAGGAGTAGCGGTACTTGCCCAGGGACAACTTCCCAACCCCTGGTTTGTAAAAGGATATGCCGGAGTAAAAGTACAGGTACTTGGTATAGTGACCATTCAGGCTAGATTAAAGGTGACCATTGGTGAAGAATGTGAGATCGTAGGCCGTACAGGGATACAAAATGTTGAGATCATCTCTGATATCTTACCCGAAGACGGGGCAAGCGATGTAGATGTATTTGATGCCCTACAAGTAGCTTTCAATGTACCTGTCGGCGAAGTGGTAGAAATTGAAGACGACCTGGGTACTCAAAAATATCTGGTAGAATTAAGTGAAATAACCATAAAAGAAGGCTCCAACGTTATTGCAGGAGAACAAATTTGGAATACCAATAAAGATATGGTGATCTTTGAACCCGATGATATCTTACCTCCTGAGAAGAGCATTGCGGCTATCGTAAAAGTAACGTTCAAAGAGTACAAAAACGGAAGCTGGGTATCGGTGATGGATAATGGGCAACCTATTGTTGAAGAAAGAACGCACACCTTTACCACTGGCAAAGCACCCACCAAGATCCCGTACAAAAATATCGAGTATATGTACCCTATTGTGAACCAACGATATGTACTTCCCAAAGAAAGTAATACCGGATATGTACAACTGGAGCGAGGACAGGACTACTTGTTTGGTACCGAAGGTTTTAAAGATGAATTGTTCTTTGTGGCCGAGAACGGGCAATCTATAAAAGTAGATTTCTCTTATGATACCGCCGGTAATAAACTCACCTTCCCAATCCCAAAACTTCCTAATGAGACCGGAGTGATGTATAAGCTGGTTACTTCAAAAACAGGAGTTGAGAGCAGTGGCGGCCCAGGTACCGAACAAACCTATACCGAGGTGAATCAAGATGTGTCTATTTCGCAAAATACCCTTACCGGAAGTGTTGCCGGAGACGCTTCGCTTACCCGATTAGCCTTTAATTTTAGTACGAGTAGGTATGATACCTTCAAAGAGAAAATACGGGCGATAGATGTTACCAATTACTATACTTTTATAGATCTAAACCAGTCTAATGTGGCCCAGATGGAACTTCGTATCGCACCATTGGAGCCTTTTGATGTTAACGAAGTGTTGGGTACTGTCTATACCATGAACAAACCCTTGATGACCGGTGTGGGAATGACAGACGACTATTACTACAGAGAAGAGATCCATCCGCTGTTGTATGAGGATTATCCTTTGGATAGTGATATTAAGGTAGACCGGGATGAAACGATATTAGGAACCCCTCCTATGAAAAATATCAAGCCGGGAATCCTGTACAGACATTACCTGAAAAGTAGTCCCGATGAAAACTATTTAAAAGAGCGGTTCCCCTTCCGGTGGAACCTGGCCGCAGCCTATAAACAAGATTTTGTGCATCTGCAGTATGTGATCGTAAACAGGTACCTCAATACCAATCCGATCGATACCAATGCATACCAGAAGTATAAATATATTATCGATGGGATATTCCCCTATATAAACGTTGAAAAATATCAGGTAGAATTTCAGTATACCTTACCCAATAAAACGTCAGGAAATAAAATCAAGGTAGACTACAAAAATTATTTTTAATATGCTGAATCTAAAATTCATGTGTAATGACTCCAAATATACTTCGCTGATCTCAATTCCCCCTTTGAATCCTGCCTGCCGGCTAGGCATAGGGGTTAGGGGGATGTTTGGCTATATACTATATGCTTTAGTATTTAGTATTTCATATAATACCTTTGCTCAAAGCAATGATGTCAACCCTCCCAAGAAAATTGTAGTCAAAGCATTTGCCAAACCCGACGCCATATTACTGCGCTGGGCAGTGACCGATAAGTATGCCTGGAAATACAGCAATCAATATGGTTTTATTGTCGAGCGTGCTACTGTATTACGCGATGGAAAACCCTTGACGAATCCTGAGAGAGTACTACTATCGGGAGATACCATACGACCCAGACCGGCCAGAGACTGGGAAAACTTTATCCGTGAAAATGATATGGCAGCCATCGCCGCTCAGGCTATTTATGGCGATAGCTTTGAGGTCAATAATAATGAAGAAGAAAACCAGGTATTAAAGGTCTTTTATGAAAGTGAAGAGTTGGAGCGCCGTTTCGGCTTTTCGTTATTTGCCATCGATCAGGATTTTGAGGTGGCCCAATACGCCGGACTGGGATATGTAGATACCACTGTAAAACCTAATGAAAAATATATCTACAATATCAAAAGTGCGATCCCCAAAGAACGCATGACATTAGAAACATCGGGAGTATACATCAGCCCGAAGGAAGCAGAAAAACTCCCCAAACCCTATGATTTTTTCGGGTATTTCTACCAAAACACTTTTGTGCTGGTATGGGAATACGATCCCCTATTACCGTATTATACGGCTTATAACCTGGAACGGTCTGAAGACGGAGAGAATTTCAAAAAAATCAACAATGTACCCATTACCAAATTGGCAGACACCCCTTACTCGGGGGTATCCTATACCGATTCGATACCAGAATATGGTAAAAAATACTGGTACCGCATCACCGGGATCAATTACTTCAGTGAACCCAGCCCTCCATCAGATCCTGTAGCCTTGATCGGATTCAAAGAGATCAAGACCGAACCTTTGTTTTCTACCACCAATATCATTTCAGAAAAAGAAGTAGCACTCGAATGGACCTTTGCCAAGGAAGAACAATGGAAACTCAGAAAATATGAGTTGCTTCGCGCCGAAAAAGCCATTGGCCCCTATAAAACGGTAATTGATAGTATGCCGCCAACACAAAATAAGGTGACCTATGGTCCGCTGTCTGATATCAATTACTTCAAACTAAAAGCCTACGGCAAAAATCAGGATTTTAAAGAATCTCCCCCGGCGATGGTGCAACCTATCGATAGTATCCCTCCCGAGAAACCACAAGGCCTTGAAGGAGTTGTAGATACGTTGGGGATTGTTACCTTACGATGGACCAAAAATGCCGAGCTTGACCTGAAAGGGTATGATATCCTGCGCGCGTATCGCAAAGACCAGGAATTTTCAAAATTGAACAAGGCCAATCTGATCAAAGAAAACTATATCGACAGTATAGATATGACCTCTTTTGACAAAGCAGTGTACTATCGATTGATCGCAATAGATAACCGATATAACGAATCGGTTCCCTCGGATACCCTGGTCTTGGTAAAACCCGACCGCATACCTCCTACCTCACCGGTATTTAAAGCCTATGAAATTAAAGAAGGTACAGTAGATCTTAGCTGGATCAATAGTTCCTCAGAGGATTGGGCCGCAACAGTGGTGTATCGCCGAGACACTACCGATTCGATCCCCGACCGCTGGCAAAAAGTGTTTGAAACTGCGGTAGATTCTATCACCGGTTTTACCGATAGCAAAGCCAATCCCGGAAGAAAATACAGTTATACGCTAATTACAGTAGATCGAGGTGGTTTGGAGAGCGAACCGACCCCTCAAATTATATTAGACCTACCCGGCACTTTATTGCAACCTGGGGTAAAAGGGTTATATGCCAATGTAGATCGCGAAAACAAGTTTATCGACCTCACCTGGCGATTGAAGCCGGATAATGTGGTAGAAATACAACTATATCGTAAGATACTGGAAGAACAGTTTATACTCTACCAACGTTTGGACTCTGGTGATAAACGTTTTATTGATAATAAACTCACTCCCAACACCACCTACACCTATGCTTTTAAAGCAGTTTTTAACGACGGTAGCGTAAGTGAATGGGAAGAGATTGAAGTAAAATATTAGATCTATGAAAAAAATATTTCTTTTAATAATATTATTGTTAGGAACGTATAATTCTTATGCACAGAGCTATAGGTTTACATATAAGTTCACTGCGTTTGCAAATAGTGGACCAGATTTTGGTTCTGGAATGAGGTTCATTCTTAAAGATGCAAATGGTACAACAACTCAAATTTACGCTATTAATGCTAGCCATCCTACGGTACAAAACTTAAGAGAAGACGTAACTTATGATGTATTAGTTAATACCCCATTTGTTGAACTCTCGATTGTAACATTTGGGTACGTTACATCTATGGGTGGTAGCTCACAAACTAGAAGATATAATTTAAATAGTTGCTTAAAGCCATCCGACACTCAAACAAGTGATATTGGAACGACTGTAAATTTTAATATCACTCAATACCCTTTAGAAAATTTCCGGTCCCTTAATATGTCTGTCGGCAATGAATTTCCGGAATGTCAAACCAAAACCTTAACGGCTTATAGTAATTGTACAGAGAACATGGAGTATTCGGCTCATTATAAAACATCTATAAGTGGCCCGGAGACTGAACTAATACCCTTCGGAAATCACGGCACACAATTTAGCCTTGACGGATCAGATTTTGTAAGTGTGCCGGTTAATTCCAATATCTATATTTTTTTGAGGTATTTGGAAAATGATTCTTCCTCTAGCAATGCATCTGATGCTATAATTTTTAAATATGAGCCTTGCTCCCCGGAACTGGAAGGCCCACCTCGACCCATCCAACCCACCTGCATCAATAGTGATAATAATTCCGATAACAATAATGGAAGTTTTACGATTACCTTTAATAGGGAATTGGATGATACCAAACAAGAGAAAATGAATCTTGTAGTGTTGCTTAAAGAAGGTAACAATTTTAATGCTATCGAAGCAGATGTTTTAACAAAAAATCGTTTCACCAATCGTTCCTTTACATGGGATTTAGTTGGTTTGCCTGCTGGAACTTACAAAGTAGGGTGGCAAACCAAAAGTAATAATGAAGCTTTTGACGATATAAATAATGTCCCCGATGCCTATGCAGAAAGTACGCCTTTTACCCTTACCGCTCCTCCAGCATTATCAGTTAGTGGTTCAGGGAATAATGTGACTTGTGCCGGAGGCAATGATGGCAGCATCACTGCAATTGCTAATGGAGGTACCCCACCCTATACCTATGCTATTGATGGGACCACTTTTCAATCAGGTACTCTTTTTGATGAGCTCTCTAAAGGAGATTATACTATTACCATCAAGGATAAAAATGATTGTATAACTACTAGTGATGTGATTACAATTAGTGAAGTCTTCCCAAACCCTCCCAATGTGATCGGGCTTCCTGGACTTATCACAGACCCCACTACCATAGATGGTAATAATGGGGTGATCACCATCTCAGTTTCTGGTGGATCGGGGAGTTATCCCACCTATACCTGGACCAAAGATAACAATGTTTTTACCCCACCCGATGGATCTACAAATACCAGGTTGATTGATCTTTTTGAAGGGGTCTATACCGTGGTCGTTACAGATAGTAATGGTTGTAGCTCTGAAGAAGAATCCTTTACCCTTACCGACCCGGAGCCTATCGAAATTACCATCAGCATGTCGCCTGATGTGGTCGACTGTGCCGATGCACAGGTAAACCTCACTGCCAAAGCATCCAAAGGATATCTGGCTACCGATTCAGACTATACCTATACCTGGAACAATGGCACCATGGGACCAACCCTCTTTAGTGTGGGTATCGGCACCTATGAAGTTACCGTCACCGATGATGGAGGAAACTCCAACCAAAGAGAATTTATCGTACAAGGACCCGATCCAATTCGGGTAACCGTGACCGATACAAAAGAACTCTCTTGCCGTGATGGTAGTGATGCCGCCATACGCCTCGATATTCTGGGAGGTACGGGAGACTATGTGATCACCTGGGAAAATCTGCTGGATCCCGATTTTAGTGCTTTTGGCCCGGCTATTGAGAATATCGGTTTTGGAGCCTATATATACCGGGTAGTCGATCAGAACGGATGTCCCGTCACCAATACCAGTAACCCTATAGAGGTGAATAATCCTTCTCCATTTACCATCGATCTGGGAGAAGATCCTTTCTTCTGCGAAGGGCAAACCGTGACCCTCTCGGCTGCTATATCAGACCCCGATGCTTCCTATAGCTGGACATCGACCACCGGGTTTGCCAGTACAGATCCAGACATAACCGTGACCCAGGAAGGCACCTATACCGCTACTGTAACCTCTGGAAAAGGATGTGTGGCAAAAGATGATATCGAAGTCATTGAAAATATCAAGGAAATTGCTGCAGCGTTTTTATACGCCAGCCAGGTATTTACCAATGAACGCTTTGTAGTAGTTGATGTGACCTTTCCGGTACCCGAAGCAATCGAATGGATCCTGCCACAACAAGCACAAATCGTATCGCAGGATCAGGATTTGATAGAACTCTATTTTGAAAACCCGGGCTCTTATGAGATCGCTATGATCGCAAAACTAGGAACCTGCCAGGATACCTATACCCAAAAGGTATTGGTACTGCAAAAAGAAACCCTCGAAGGGCAAGACACACAAAATCCCGAACCGCAACTGGCAAACATACAGGAGTTTACCGTATATCCCAACCCTTCCGACGGGCAGTTCTCGGCCAAAGTAGTACTTGCAGCACCCAAAGAAGTAAGCGTAAAAGTATTTAACCTCACCAATAATACCTTACTGACTCAGGTAAAAGAGACCGGTAAAAGTGAATACAATATCCCCTTTAGCTTCAATGCAGCTTCAGGCATCTATGCTGTAGTACTCGAAACTCAATATGGCAACGCTATTAGAAAAGTCGTGGTGCGGTAAAAACTTTATTTTGAAGTATGAAAATTCCATAACTGTAAGAAGAAAAAACATGAAAGAGAGGATTTTAATACCCTTATTTTTTATCCTGTTCACTGCGCATCTCAGTGCTCAGCAATATGAATATGTACTCGATTATGACTATGGAATACAAATTTGCCCCGGAGGGAATGCAGTAGCAAGTTTTACTGTAACGGCTATATTTACAGACAACACTTCAGAAGTGTTACTTTTTAGTAATTCCAGCGGACAAGATCAAAGTGTACGTCCATTTTCTAAAAAAATTGCAAAAATATCTGTAAACCAGAGATACACATCTTTTATTAACTGTACGACGCCAAATTGTAACCGTACCGTAGAAACCCAGGTAAATGACAATTGTTTTACTGAAATAAGCGCCCCGAATTGTTCCGGTTTTACGGTTTCAAAACTAGATTTTTATAGAAAAGAAAGTCTGTTAACATTGAATCCTACCCCCAGAGAAGTCTGTGAAGATGATGCTATCACCCTCAATGTATTTTCATGCATCGCTCCCTATTCTTATGCGATCGAGTACAGGCATAGTGGCACAACAGATTGGGAGCCATTAGTAGCTATGGGTAATCATGGAAACAGCCGTGTTATTAATGCCAGTGACATTCCAGGCCTTGCCGGAAGGCCTAATGTAAGCTTTAGAGTCAGATATCCTACTGGAATATATTCTGATCAGGTAGTATACGAAGTATTGGGATGTTCTCCATTACTGGATACCAATGTATCTCCCAACCCAAGGCCTATCAATCCGAGTTGTAGTTATAGAAATGATGGGACCTTTACTGTTACCTTCGATCGGGAATTGACCGCTCAGGAGAAAATGAATTTAATGGTGTTGCTGAAGGTAGGAAGTAATTTTAATGCGGTCGAATCTGATATTTTAAGGCGGGCGGACTTTACCAACCGATCTTTTACCTGGAATTTGGTCGGATTGCCTCCGGGAACCTATAAATTGGGATGGCAAACCAAAAGTAATAATCAAGATTTTGATGATTTCAATTCGCTTCCCGATACATACGAACAAAGTGGTGAGTTTACTCTCACTGCTCCACCGGTATTATCGGTAAGCGGCTCGGGGAACAATGTCACCTGTGGTGGGGGTAGTGATGGTAGCATTATTGCCATTCCTTCCGGAGGAACAGCACCCTATCGTTATAGTATCGATGGTAGCAACTTTCAGACCGGGACCCTATTTGATGGACTCTCCAAAGGAAATTATACCATTACCATTAGAGATGCCAATAATTGCGAAGATACAAGCGAAGTTTTTAGCATTATTGAACGTTTCCCTGTAATCCCTGATGTGATAGGCCTTCCTTTAACTTCTAATCCAACCCTGGTTAATGGAAACAACGGACGTATTGTAATCTCCATATCTGGAGGTTCTGGCAGTTATACCAATTATTCATGGACTAGAAATGGAGTACCATTTACTCCTCCAACGGGGTCAACAAATACCAATATCATTAACCTTTTTGAAGGAGTCTATACCGTGGTGGTGACCGATAGCAACGGCTGTAGTTCGGAGATCGAAACATTTGTCCTTACCGATCCCGAACCTATCAGTATTGGATTCACACAAGTACCCCAAACCGTCGACTGTGCCGATACCAAAGTAAACATTACTGCCAGTGCATCAGGAGGTTTTTTAAACCCTGATGGAGACTATACCTATCTCTGGGATGATGGTACCACTGGACCCACCTTATCCAATGTTTCAATAGGATCCTATCGAGTCACTGTAACTGACCAAGGGGGAAATAGTGCTCCCGAATCCTTTCAGGTAACAGGTCCCGATCCTATTACTGTAATTCCCAACCTAGGCCAGGTAAGTTGTAAAAATGGAAATGACGGAAGCATTAGTCTCACCATCTCAGGAGGGACAGGAACCTATACCGTGGTCTGGACCAAACTCTTTGACAATGACTTCACCGATTCCGGGGCCGAGATTGATCAACTCAAGGCCGGATTCTACGAATACAGCATTACCGATGAAAATTTGTGTGCCATCAATAACTTCGGAGATCCCATTGAAGTAACACAACCCCTGGTGGGTATCGAAGTATTCGAAATAGTAGCTTCTCATATAGATAATACGGTGTTTGGAGGTAGTAGCGGGGCATTGGAAATCGATTTTATTAATAATCTGGGAACCCCTCAATTTGAATGGTTTAAAGACGAACAACCCTTTACCCTACCTTCCGGATCTACCGATACCCGACTTATCAATCTACCTGCCGGAGTATACACAGTAATAGTAACCG
>CANMDW010000018.1 GCA_947496705.1 uncultured Aquimarina sp.
ATAATTCATAATTCATAATTCATAATTCATAATTCATAATTCATAATTCATAATTCATAATTCATAATTCATAATTCATAATTCGTAATTCATAATTCGTAATTCATAATTCATAATTCATAATTCATAATTCATAATTCATAATTCATAATTCAGAATTCAGAATTCAGAATTCATAATTCAGAATTCGTAATTCATAATTCATAACCCCTAACATCGCATACCGGACACCCAACATATCAAAAAATAACAGGAAAACTCGAAACTCATAACGTTAAATTCACAACTTTTGAAGGATTATTCTTATCTTCTGCAACACAACAAACAACATAAATCATCTTATTATGAAATTCAATATACTGTATTTGATACTGATTTCCCTATTTATAAATTGCAAATCGCAAAAGAAAGAAGATACCGAAGTTATAAATGAAACGATCAACGAGATCCAGAAAGAGGAGCAAAAAAAACCGGTAAGTGATATTAATATCGATCCCATAGTTCATGCCACTACAATTCTGGAGTGGAAAGATAAAACGATATATATTGATCCAACAGGAGGAAGAAAGGCTTTTAAAGGTAAAAAATTACCCAACCTGGTACTTATTACCGATATCCATGGTGACCATATGAATATCGAAACCCTGGATAGTCTGGATTTATCATTAGCAGAACTTATAGTACCACAAGCAGTTGCCGAGAAACTTCCTGCCAGCTATACCGATCAGCTGGTCATTCTTAACAATGGTGAAACAAAAGAAGTACAGGGCATATCGATTGAAGCTATTCCAATGTATAATCTTCGTGAAGAAGCCTTAAAATTTCATGATAAAGGACGTGGAAACGGATATGTCGTCACCCTGGGTAAAGAACGTATCTACTTTTCTGGTGATACCGAAGATATTCCTGAAATGAGAGCATTAAAATATATCGATAAGGCTTTTATATGCATGAACCTACCCTATACTATGACTGTAGAAAGTGCCGCCAATGCCGTACTCGAGTTCAAACCCAAACAGGTATATCCTTACCATTACCGGGGAACAGAAGGGCTGAGTGATGTTAATAAATTTAAAGAACTCGTTGCCAAAAATCCAGATATCGAAGTGGTACAACTGGATTGGTATCGGTAAATCTCATCTTTTTTAAACAAAAATGATATAGAAAAACGAAGGATTTCTAACTACACTTTTTTTACACGAACGGCATTCATTCCTTTTGGGCCTTTTTCCAGTTCAAAAGTAACCTTGTCGTTTTCCTGTACTTCTTGTATCAATCCATTAACGTGTACAAAATATCGTTCCTGGGTTTCGTCGTCATTAATAAAACCATACCCTTTAGAATCGTTAAAAAAGGCAACTTTTCCCTTTCGTACAGGGTCAAATACTACCTTTTCTCTCTTAGGCACTCCTATTTCTATATTTTCTGCTTTGATTTTCTTTTTTGGGTCTGGTGGAGTATCTGTAGCAAATCCATTTTCATCTACATAGGCGATCATACTATCCAACCCATTGCCTTTATTAGAATTAGCTCTACGCTCTTCTTTCTTTTTTTGCTTTTCCTCGCGCTTTTTTAATTTCTTTTTCTCTTTTTCAATCTTACTAAATGTCTGTTGTGATTTTGCCATTCGCTTTTATGCTATTTTTTTATTAAAACTAGTTTTAACCTCTACATAGGGTTGTCATTGAAATACTAAACGAATGATTGGAAAATGACAATTTTTAAGATTGATTTACCGAATAATTTACCCAGTCGTTGCAATAACTAGTATCAGTATATACCTTAAAATAAATTATAATATCTACCGAAATTTCTACAAAGATAAGCCTTCCATTTTAATTTAAAAAAAACTCTTAGTCAATTTAATTGATTGTACTATAGGAAGAATGCCGTTCAATAAAACTAAATCCGTAATTTCGCTTGCATAAAATTTAGCTATTTCGAATGATAACCAGCCTCAAAGAGAAGGATCACCAACATTTTATGATGTATAAACCCTATGGCTATTTGAGTCAGTTTGTAAATAATGGGCAAAAACAAAATTCTAAGCGATTACTCGGAGAATTATATGATTTCCCCCGGGGAATTATGGCTATAGGCAGGCTGGACGAAAAATCCGAAGGGTTGTTATTACTCACTACCGATGGAAAAACCAGTAACTACATCTGCAGTGATAAGGTCGAAAAAGAGTACTATGCCCAGGTTGATGGTAACATCTCTACAGATGCAGTAAAAAGACTCACAGAAGGTGTATCCATTGGTTTCAACGGGAAAAAATATGTCACCGCACCTTGTAAAGTATCCATATTAGAAACAACCCCTGCATTCCCCGAAAGGGAAAGGAAGATCAGAGATGACCGGCATGGCCCTACCAGCTGGATCTCTGTGGTATTAAAAGAAGGAAAATTTCGCCAGGTGCGAAAAATGACCTCTGCCGTTGGTTTTCCTACCCTGCGATTGGTACGGGTACGAATTGGAAATATACATGTAGACGACATGCGGTTGGGAGAAGTTAAAGAATTGGATGTTATACCTGTTACTACAGATTTGAAAACAGGGAGATCGAGCTCAAAACAGGGTTTCTCCCCTCATAATTTATTATTCGTTTAGCAAACCTTGAAACTTTTCCAAATATAATCCAATATGATACCCATCCATCAACCCATGGTGCACATTGATCGCTATGGGTAAATGTAGCTTTCCATTCTCCCTGGTGTATTTTCCAAAGGAAATTTTAGGGATACTATCTTTAAAATGAAAGTGTCTTGCATGAGTAAGCCCTGTAAAACTATACCACGGGATAGAAGAGTAATGTATCGTATCCAAACGCTTTGTATTATCTGTATGTCGCAAGCCGGTGCTGTTTTTAACTTCGGCTATTTGCTTTTGAGCTTTGGCTATAAAAATTTCAAAATCCTCTTCATACTCCATAAATGAAAATCCAAAGGTATGATCTTCTCTCCCTATGGTTGGTGATGCATGAATTTGATCATATAAAAAGACCTGATCATCTTCAATTCGATACCTGAAAGCTTCAATGGCATTGGCTGCCTGCAGGGATTTGTGCAGGTAATACAAAAAGTAAGGATATCCCTTGTCTTTGATCTTTTGATATCCCTGTGTAAAGTCTACCGCAGTCGTAATCCCAAAAAAAGGTTCGTCAAACACCCGAAAGAATTCGAAATGCTCTTTTCTGTTCCAGGTTGTTAGGTCTAATTTGGTTCTCATTGATTATAACACCTGTAATAATTCGCTTGCTTTATCAAAACTTCTGAAATTAGGATGTTTTATCTCTCCGTTTACCATTTCGTGCACCCAGGTGGTATGAAACGGGATGTGAAACGCATAAGCTCCTATGTTCAAAACAGGAAGAATGTCTGATTTCAGAGAATTTCCTACCATCAGAAATTCATTTTCGGTAATATCCAGATGTTTTACCAATTTGCTGTATTGTTTCTCTGTCTTGTCTGATACAATTTCGATATGGTGAAAGTGTCTTTCTAATCCCGATTTGATCAATTTACGCTCTTGATCCAGCAGATCTCCTTTGGTAGCCATGACCAGTCGATAACGCTTTGACAATTCATCTAAAGTATCATCGATACCATCGATCAATTCAACAGGTTCCTGAAGCATTTGTTTTCCTTTTTCGATCAGCTTTTCGATCAAACCAATCTTCATATCTCCATTAGCAATCTTAATAGCTGCTTCTATTAACGAAAGCGTAAAAGGTTTGATCCCATAACCGTATAAAGGCAAGTTTTGCATTTCGACATCAAAAAGCAGTTTGTTGGCCTCTTCTTTTGGCATATACTCTTGCAGCAGTTGGCAAAATTCGTCTTCAGCCCTTCTGAAAAAGGTTTCATTTACCCATAGGGTATCGTCTGCATCAAATGCTATTACTTTAATTTTTTTTAATGGCATCGTTTATAGTTTTTGAGCCTGTCTACAGCCTAGCCAGCCTGCCTGGCGGCTAGACAGGGTAGATATGTGAGTATTTTGAATGCTTATTTTTCAAACCCAGTGACTTACAACGCATCGGCTATTACACAGATCTCACTGCCTGCGAAGCAGGGGTACACAGAGAAAAACTAACTATTGAGTTATCAAAGCCTCTCAAAGCGAAGCACACTCATACCTCGCAAACTACCTCACTAACTTCTTATACTTAATACGTTTTGGCATGAGATCCCCACCTAAACGTTTCTTTTTATTTTCTTCATAATCAGAGAAACTACCTTCAAAGAAATACACCTGCGAGTCTCCTTCAAAAGCCAGAATATGGGTACAGATACGATCCAAAAACCAACGGTCATGAGAGATCACCACAGCACATCCTGCAAAGTTTTCCAGCCCTTCTTCTAAGGAACGTAATGTATTGACATCGAGATCGTTAGTAGGTTCGTCTAAAAGCAATACATTACCTTCTTCTTTTAGAGTCATTGCCAGATGCAAGCGGTTTCGTTCCCCTCCAGAGAGTGCAGCTACTTTTTTGTTTTGTTCGCTTCCGCTAAAGTTAAAACGACTCAGATATGCCCGGGAGTTTACTTGCCTGCCTCCCATCATGATCAACTCCTGCTCGTCACTAAAATTCTGCCAAATGGTTTTATCAGGATCAATATTACTATGGCTTTGATCTACATACGCAATCTTGGCGGTATCTCCTACAGTGAAGTTTCCTTTATCAGGTTGCTCTTCTCCCATGATCATTTTAAAGATAGTAGTTTTACCGGCGCCGTTGGGGCCAATAATCCCCACAATACCCGCCTGCGGAAGATTGAAATTTAAATCTTCATATAACAGTTTATCTCCAAAAGCTTTGCTTACGCCAGTTGCTTCGATAACATTGGTTCCCAGTCTGGGGCCATTGGGAATATAGATTTCCAGTTTTTCATCAACCTGCTTCTGATCCTGGTTTAATAACTTGTCATAGTTACTCAAACGTGCTTTTTGCTTTGCCTGACGGCCTTTTGGTGCCATACGCACCCATTCCAGCTCTCGTTCTAATGTTTTTTGCCTCTTGGAAGCCTGTTTTTGCTCTTTTGCCAGTCTTTTTGCCTTTTGATCCAGCCAGGAAGAGTAATTTCCCTTCCAGGGAATGCCCTCTCCTCTATCCAGTTCCAGAATCCAACCAGCTACGTTATCCAAAAAGTAACGGTCGTGAGTTACCGCAATCACGGTTCCCTTATATTGTTGTAAATGATGTTCTAACCAATGTACCGATTCGGCATCGAGGTGGTTGGTAGGTTCGTCTAATAATAATACATCGGGTTCTTGCAGTAAAAGACGGCAAAGCGCAACCCTTCTTCGTTCTCCCCCAGATAATACCCCGATTTTCTTATCGGGTTCGGGAGTACGAAGTGCATCCATGGCAATTTCCAGCTTCGTATCCAATTCCCAGGCATTGCTGGCATCGATCTGATCTTGTAAGTTTGCCTGCTTATCCATGAGTTCCTGCATTTTATCAGGATTCTCATAGACTTCTGGTAAGCCAAACATATCGTTGATCTTGTTGTATTCATCCAGAACAGCAACAGTTTCGGCCACTCCTTCTTTTACCACATCAAGTACTGTTTTTTCCGGATCCAATTGTGGTTCTTGTTCTAATAAACCAACAGTATAGCCAGGAGAAAATACCACATCGCCCTGGTAGTTTTTATCTACTCCTGCGATAATCTTGAGCAAGGTGGATTTACCAGAACCGTTAAGACCCAGAATTCCTATTTTCGCTCCGTAAAAAAAACTGAGATATATATTCTTTAAGACCGGAGCATTTGCACTTTTGTACGTTTTACTAACTCCAGACATGGAGAAGATCACCTTTTTATCGTCTGACATAAGCCTCTAAATTGTTATAATGATAATTTGTGTACTAATTAATATGTTATACTCTTCCTTTTAAAGCATTAAAAACCCAGGCAATTGCAAAAAAACCAATCCCTACGGCTGCAAAACCATATCCCGATACATCTCTATATCGAAATGCTCCTAACCCAATAAGTGCCAACCCAACTACAATCATAATAAAAGTAGCCCAGGCCAATACTGTATTTTTATTCATTCCCATAAATTGTTTAGTTTAGTTCAGTAATTTAGTGTCTGGTTAGTAATATATCACTGAAGTGATTTAAACTTTTTCTTTTTGCACTATTTTTATTCGTTTTTTATCGCCTGATGCTAAGTCATTTGCGTTAAAAAAGAAAATCAAAAATAATTCAAATTATAAAAACCGTCTATTTCCGACCAGACACACTAATTATGTTTTTACACATAAATTAAGAATGCAAATATCGGTTTTTTATCGTCAAAAAACAGGTTTTTACAGAGTTCTTACTACATGAAAACAGCTTACCGATTGTTTTTCAGTTAATTGAAAATTAACTTTTTGTTATTCAAACCAGTGTACACTATCAAATATAAACCACTCGTTATAAACTTGAATGAATTATTCCTGAAAAACTATTCATCAAGGGTGTGTTTAATTTAGTATAAATTTAGGTAATTTTCAAAAAAGAGTTTCGCCAATAAACTGTGCGTTTTTTGTATTTTCGTGCAAACAATTCGCACAAATGGATATTAACTTCAACAAAAACGAAGATCACAATAAACTTTTAGTTTCAGAATTACGTCAAAAACTTGCCAAAGTAAAACTCGGAGGAGGTGAAAAACGAATTGAAAAACTACACGCTAAAGGCAAAATGACTGCCAGAGAACGAATTCACTACCTTTTGGATAAAGATACAGAATCTATAGAAGTTGGTGCTTTTGCCGGCGAAGGAATGTATCTGGAGCATGGCGGGTGCCCCAGTGGTGGTGTGGTTGTTAAAATTGGCTATATAGCTGGTAAACAATGTATTGTGGTGGCCAATGACGCTACGGTAAAAGCCGGTGCATGGTTTCCTGTTACCGGAAAGAAAAATCTGCGGGCACAGGAAATAGCTATCGAAAACAAATTGCCTGTCATCTATCTTGTAGATAGCGCAGGCGTATATCTGCCAATGCAGGATGAAATATTTCCCGACAAGGAGCATTTTGGAAGGATTTTTCGTAACAACGCAGTAATGAGCAGTATGGGAATTACCCAAATAGCTGCCGTAATGGGTAGTTGTGTTGCAGGAGGAGCCTATTTGCCTATTATGAGTGATGAAGCATTGATTGTAGATAAAACGGGAAGTATTTTCTTAGCAGGAAGTTATCTTGTAAAAGCTGCCATTGGTGAAACTATTGATAATGAAACATTAGGAGGCGCTACAACACACTGTGAAATATCAGGAGTTACAGATTATAAATCCAAAGATGACGCAGATGCCTTAGATACTATCAAAAATATAATGTCTAAAATTGGAGATTTTAAAAAAGCAGGTTTTAATCGTGTGAAACCTTCTAAACCAAAGGACAATCCAGAAGATATATATGGTATTCTGCCTAAAGCCAGAAACGAGCAATATGATATGATGCAAATCATCAATCGTTTGATCGATAATTCTGATTTTGAGGAATACAAAGCAGGATACGGGCAAACGATTATCACCGGGTATGCACGTATCGATGGCTGGGCAGTAGGCATCGTTGCCAATCAGCGTAAGATTGTAAAAACCAAAAAAGGGGAAATGCAGTTTGGTGGGGTTATTTATTCAGATTCTGCAGATAAGGCTACGCGCTTTATTGCCAATTGCAACCAGAAAAAAATACCACTGGTATTCTTGCAGGATGTAACTGGCTTTATGGTTGGCAGTAAGAGTGAGCATGGAGGCATCATTAAAGACGGAGCCAAAATGGTAAATGCAGTAAGTAACAGTGTGGTGCCAAAATTCACTATTGTTATTGGTAACTCATATGGTGCCGGAAATTATGCGATGTGCGGTAAAGCTTATGATCCAAGATTAATTTATGCCTGGCCAAGTGCAGAATTAGCAGTTATGGGAGGAGCACAGGCTGCAAAAGTGTTACTGCAAATAGAAACTGCATCTTTAAAGAAAAAAGGTGAAATCATATCTGAGGAAGATGAAAAAGCACTATATGATAAAATTAAAGCAAGGTATGATCGGCAGATTTCGCCATATTATGCTGCAGCTCGTATATGGACCGATGGAATTATTGACCCTTTAGAAACAAGAACAGTAATTTCTATGGGTATTGAAGCGGCAAACCACGCTCCTATCGAAAAGAAATTTAATTTGGGAGTGATACAGGTATAGAACTCATCTCGAGTTTATAATGAACTGGTTTAATTAATAGTTTTAGATGAAGATATTTTATACAATTCTTATCGGTATATGTATAGGCAACCCATTCATATTACACTCACAATCAAATAACGGCAAAGTAACAGAAATAGAACAAAGTTTACTGCGGTCCAAAGAGTTTATGCATAAAAACTTAGACAGTTCTATGTATTATTCTAATAAAGCGCTATATCTGTCCAAATCAATTGCCAATGATACGCTATTGGCTAAATCAAATTTGCAAAAAAGCAGCCTTCTTATTTTTAAAAAAGGATTTTCTGAAGCCGATTCATTGCTTCAAAACAACCTGAGTAAGGAACTTCCCAAACATATTGAAGGACAAACCTGGCATAATCTGGGAACCATCCAATATTATAAGCAGGATTTTGAAAAAGCCCTTAGTATCTATCTAAAAGCAGCAAAAATCCTTGAAAAATCCAATAATCAAAAATTATTGGTAAATACATATACAAATATTGGCTCTATTAATGCAAGTCTGAAATATTATGATAACGCATTAAACTATTTTGAAAAAGCACTTCCTTTAAGTGAGTTTAATGAATCAATACGATTGCAAATCCTGGTCAATCTAAGCACTATATATTATGATCAGAAACTATTTAAAAAATATTTGGAAAGTGCTGGTAATGCCGAAAAACTAGCAAAGAAGTATAATGCAAAGCGTATGCTTTCTGTACTGTATAGTAATTTATCAAATTACTATGCCGAAGAAGGATCAGCATATAATAAAGCTATAGCTTATGGCAAAGAAGGAATTAAACTTAAAAAAGAACTTAATATCCAAAACACCATTGGTTTTACCTACAATAATTTAGGGTATTCCTATCTTAAAAAAGAAGAATACAGCAAAGCCATTGCTTATCTTGATAGTGCGATGCCTGGTGCACAAGGGCTGTTAAAAACCTACATTTATAACAATCTTAAGAAATCCTATGCCGGCTTAAAGGATTATAAAAAAGCAATGCATTATGCCGATTTAAAGGATCAGCTCAAAGATTCTATTACCAATGAGAAACAAAAAGAAAAAGTTGCCGAATTAACAGAAAAATTCGAATCTGAAAAAAAACAACAGCAAATCGATATACTGGACACCAAAAATGAGTTACAAGCATTTACGATCAAGCAGCAAAAAACCTTTTTGGTAATTTTACTGGTATTCGGGCTCCTGGTTTTGGTTTTGGGGTATTTTGGATTCAAAAATTACAAAACAAAGCAGCAATTGGATACGGTACTGCTTCAGCAAAAATTAAGAAAAACCCAGCTAAACCCGCATTTTTTGTTCAATGCGCTACAGAGTATTCAGAATTTTATCTATCAAAATGATAAGGAAAAATCGAGTTCGTACCTTGCCAGTTATTCAAAATTAATACGATTGGTACTGGAGAAATCAGATCAGAATTTCATTAGTGTGGAAGATGACAAACTGGCTTTAGAATCCTACCTCAATCTACAGCAACTCACACATAACAATTCGTTTTCATATCACATAGAAATTGATGAAGAAGTAGATGAGGATTTTGATCGCTTACCCTCACTCATTACGCAACCTTTTGTAGAAAATGCTGTATTACATGGGTTAAAAGATATCCCCGAAGGAACTATAACCGTAAGATATCACAAAAAAAATAACACTTTATGCGTTTCGATCATAGATAATGGTAACGGTATTAAAACCAAAAAGGATGATGCCAAAAAACTACATAAATCCATGAGTATGGGCATTATAGAAGAGCAACTTAAACATCTAAACAGAACATCCATAGGTTTTAAAGGAGCTATCTCAATTGATTCTTCTACTCATGGAACAGCAGTTGTTTTAAGTTTTACTGCAGCCTAAACAGCAGACAAGTACTTGAGAAGCGAGGAATGAGGTACGAAATTTCAACTTCGGTCTTCTCTCCCCGGTCTTCAGACCTCACCAGCGATAGATTATTTTTGAGACCAATAATTCTATAGTATCTTTATGGCATGAATACACTGTCATGTTTTATTGTTGAAGATGATCCCCAGGCACTTGCTTATGTTTCTGCTATCATTAAACACTATGGAAATATTGATATCATGGGTAGTTCGAACACCATTCAAGCAGCTGCAGATCAGGTAAAAAAATTACAACCCGATTTTTTAATTCTTGATGTATTTCTTGAAGATGGTAATGCTTTTGAATTTCTGGCACTTTTTGAGGCTATTGATTTTAAGATCATCTTTACCACCTCTTTTGCAAAATATGCGATAGATGCCTTCAGATTTAGTGCATTAGACTATCTTTTAAAACCCTATGAAGAAAAAGATCTCATTGCTGCTCTGGATAAAGTTTCAGAAGATATTCATAAAGAAAGCTATCAACAGCAATTAAATGCTTTGCTTCATAATCTTTCCGATCATAAAATATCAAAAAAATTAGTACTCAAAAATACAGATGCTATCTATATCGTAAACATAGAAGAGATCCTTTATGCCAAATCTGATAATAATTATACGACCTTCATCATGGTTCATGGTAAAGAAATATTGGTATCCAAGCCTCTTAAATCATTTGATGAAAAGCTAGCCAATTATAATTTTTTTAGGGTTCATCAGAGCTTTTTGATCAACCTCTCCTACATTTCTTCTTTTGATAGGAGAAATGAAGAAGTGATCCTAAAACAAATACATGCAGTGCCCGTTGCGCAAAGCAGAAAAAAGGATTTAGTCGATTATATCAATAAACTTTTCTGAAATACTCGATCAAACTCTTTAATTTCTAAAAATATCCTTTCAAATTCTCATTTGTAATAAATCTTCTCTCTAATAGATCTACATTAGACCATAGAATCTATATCAAAAACAAAAAAGGCAATGAGAAAAACAATCATCACCATCGCATCAATTGCGGTATTCTTTTCCTGCGGAAAAGACAAAAACAATGACAAAGAAGAACCTGGATTATTAGACGCCATCAAGAGCGTTTCTGATCTGACTAAAGTAGCCAATGAATTTGAAGAGATAGAAGAAGAAAACGAAAAACTAGTGAATGCTGCCCCTATCTCTAATGAAACATTAAAAACCTTACTACCTCAAAGCCTTATAGGTTATACTCGTAAAAAGTTTTCTGTAGGCAATCAATTTATGGCCGATATAGCAATGGCCGAAGCCGAATATGAAAATGAAGACGGAGATATGATCTCTTTTTCAATCATCGATGGCGCCGGAGAAACAGGAAGTGCCATGATCACACTTGCACGCTTAGGTTTTGCCAGAGATTTTGAAGAACAAAGTGATAGAGGATATAAAAAATCCACCACTATTAATGGATATAAGGCTCTTGAAGAGGTAGAACGAGATGAGTATGATGACAGTGAAGGTTCTAAAATTGAGATACTGATCTCTAATCGGTTTATGGTTTCATTAGAAGGGGAACGAACACCATTAAAACAATTAAAAAAAGCAGTCGATCAACTAGATCTTAATGCTTTGGCCCGTAAAGCCGATTAACCCCTTTATTCACGTAAATCATTTCAACAAAATTCATACAATGAAAAAAATAATCACCATACTATCTCTTTACATTGCATTTGCTACATTTCATTCATGTTATGTGATCAAAAAGTCTGATCAATTTTTTGGGATTGAAACATCATCCCGCAATACCCTGTATTTAATCGACATATCGGGCAGCATGGAAGGGATTGATGAAGGCTCTGTAAAAGATCAATTAATGCGGGAAGCAGGAAATAAAGCAGGAAGTGCAGTAAGCAATACCATCGGAGGAAAAATAGGAAACATTCTTGGTAAACAGGTAACAAAACAAGCCACCAAACTCGGAGCAGTGAAGCGAAAACTGATTCCGGCTATAAAAGGTTTGCCAGAAGGTAAAAAATTTGCTGTTTTTGCCTATGAAAATCAGGTGACCAAACAAGCTGCAGAACTTAGAATTTCCAGCAGCATGGCAAGAACCTCTGCCAATATTTTTGTCGAAAACCTAAAAGCCGGCGGAGGGACCAATACTTCTTTAGGATTGGTAGAAGCATTATCCACACCGGGCGTACAGGAAATTGTTTTGATGAGTGATGGTCTGCCCAACGGTGGTCCGGAAGCGGTGCTTGAAGAAGTCAGAAAAGTAAATACCAACAATATCATTATTCATACCATTGCCTTTGGGGAAGATGCCGATCACAATTTTATGAGAACCCTGGCACAAGAACACAACGGCACTTTTATCACTTCTAAAATGTAATTGAAAATGAAAACCAACACTGGAATACAAATCACTATTCTTTTCATACTCCTATGTGTGATACTACCCGCAGCATCTTATGCCCAGGATTGTGATGCCGTTCTTTTTATGAAAGAAGGAGCTTTACTAACCTATACAGATTATACTAAAAAAGGAAAGAAACTTGGCTCTAGCGAACATAAAACGACATCGATTACCGAAGAAAGCGGCAGTTATACTGCTATAATTCAAGCAACCAAAAAGGATGAAAAAGATAAAGAAACGTTCTCTACCAGCTATAAAGCCGAGTGCAAGGCCGGACTCTTTAGTGTAGACATGATTCGTTTTTTTAATTTCGACAAATTGTCTGAGCAACAAAAGGAAGGGCTTTCACTGGAAATCGATGGGGATGTACTAGAGTTTCCTACTGATAGTGAGGTTGGTGATACCATGGACGATGGTTACATTACTATCAAACTAAACAATCAGGGATTCACCCTTGTAACTATGACTTTTGATGTAAAAAACAGAAAAATTGTTACCGAAGAAGATGTTACCACCCCTGCAGGAACATTTGCATGTCAAAAGGTAACTTTTGATTTTGAAAGCAAATTCGGAATCCTAAAGGTTAAAGGTAGTGGTATAGAATGGTATCATGACAATGTGGTAATTATTCGATCAGAATCCTATAATAAAAAAGGTAAATTAACAGGCTATCATGAGCTAACAAAGATGCAATAACAAGCAGAAGATAATCAATTTCGAGCATGCTGGAATGATTGTGATTGCCTATGTGGGCCCGTGGTGTAACGATAGGAGATTTTTATATAAATGATCTCTGTACTTTTAAAAAAATGAGTTCAATAAAAGACCGTATAGATTGCTGGTTTTAGCCCTTCTGCCCTTCCCTGCTCCAGGGATTTTAACAGTATCTCATTTCCGGTTTTACCGGTCTCAAAATTGGATGTGAATATATCCTGCACCCGATTACCATCTTTAAATGCTTTTACTAAAAACTCAGGTGGAGCAGTTTCATTATTTTGAAGAATATAGGCATGTTGCTGGCAGTCTGTATTCAATCTTAAGTAGGTAATCCCAAAATCACAATGGACCAGATCACCTTTTTGGATAATCTTATCATCAGGTCGGTTAGAAAACGAAACGATAGATGAGTATTGCTATTCCAAAAACCAGTCCATATTCAAATAATCTTAGGAATAATAATATTGAAGCGTACCTTAATCTAAATAATTCCCCGACGGCTCTGCCTCGGGCCTGCCTGTTGCAGACAGGGTTTCCGATTAACCTCTCCTTGGGAGAGGTCGGAACTGCCTTTTTCGGCAGTTTCGGGTGAGGCTAAATACAAAATTTCGGTTTTTGGCCCCGAGGCCAAAGCTTGTGCCCAACTTGATTGGGTATGAAACCGGCGAAATACCCCCTATGGCTTGCCTCGGGGATACCTGCCTGTCGGCAAGGCAGGGTCGGTTTCAAGAAATTTTTTATTCCTTTTTTCAATAAAGTGCATTTTTTGTTTGATAATCCCGAAAATCTGCCGGTTTCTATTACTGTTTTTGATGAATTGGGTATTAAAATAGCAAATATCAGTAATTTCCATACCTCTCAGCAAGTTTTCGATTTACACTTACTAGCCTGACACCAGGTGTGTATTTCTATCTTATACAGCAAGGTAATAAGATATCGACCGGGACCTTGGTCAAAGAGTAAAAAATGTAGGGCTACAATCTAATAACAGCCTTCCGATCCTTATACTCAGAAGGTTATTTATTGCGTATCAAAACCCAGGCACTTCCGGTGCAGGATGATTCTTTTTTATACTATAACACTACCTGTAATAGGTACCTATATTCCAGGGTACACCATCTTGATTATTTGATCAAATTTATAAAACTGGTTTTATTTCATTTTTATAATCAATGATTTGCATATAATTTTACCCATGTCTTCCGGATTTCGACACTTATTATAAATCATGTTAAATTATAATCAAATCCTATGAAAAAACATATAAGTAAAATAGCATTTACATTTTTAATATTGTGTGCAATAAGTTGCCAGAAAGAAGAGGATGATCTCCCAGAAGAGGAACTCTTGTCGGTAAATAAAGAAAATGATTCGGTTCTGGAAAAAAACTATGCCGATGCTATCGTATTATGTTCTATAGAAGCTATTCCTCCGGGATATAGTATTGTAGAATATATCATAGCTAATAATTGTCCTTATACCGATCTCTATTTTGGAACATATAACGCTGTTATTGTTGAACGAATAAGTACTCCTGCTATAATTACCACCGGTGCAGGATGTGATGATAATTTTTGTATCTGGATCAAAGGAAATTATTTTGAAGAGAATGCCTATGTAGACATTCGCAGCACACACGGATCTGTGATCCTTGGTACTTATCGGGATTCCGATCGCCATCAATATGTTAATAACCAGGGGCAGGATGTAATTACATTGCGCTTAAGATCACAATATGAAAAAGATTTATTTGCTAGTACCGGCTTGCGGATATGGGTAGTTAATCCAATTGCCCGTAAATGGGCCGATGGCAGAATTGTAAGAAGGCCCGGAGGAGATATTGGAATAAACCCCGATGATTGTGGTGGTTTGCCATGTCCATAAATTACTCCATACAAATCAGACATCTATTTACAAACGCTTTTCATTAAGTTACGTAAATCCCTGTTACAGGTAGCAAATTAATTAGTGAACTCATTTACTAAATTATAAGTTTAATTTAAAAACCGAAATCATGTTAAAAAACATTTTACATTTAGAAGGAGTACAAATACTCAACCAAAAAGAAAGAAAATTAATAAAAGCCGGAACCCAGTTCGGTAGTCATTCACAATGTTTAAGTCTTTGTGCAGGTCGATGCACTGCATCTGGAAGATGTTTCTGGATGATTGAATGATTTTCATCAGAATATTCCAGTTAATAAAGTAATGTTCTCTTTACCATTAAAGAGAACATTACTTCGACACAATTTTTTTCTAGCTATTACAAACAAAACTGATAAAACTTTATCCTATGTCAATACAATTTTCCAAACTAAAAAACGTTAATATTTTAAAAAAAGAGCAACAGAAAAATATACCAGGAGGTGTTTCTTTTCCTTCCGGTAATTGTAACTGTATTACCAGAGACCGGAATGGGTTTCTGGTCATTTCTGAAGATGTGCCTTGTGACAGTATATGTGAAGATGGTTCAAATCCTGTTTAATTTTAGGCAAAAAACAACATCATGTGCAGCCATCTCCTGTATCTATGGTGGAGTAATTTTTAAGTGCGAAGTTACAAATCTACCTGAAGCAGGCTTCGCATAGCGGTTTAGTTCCGTTTCGGAATCGTAATCAATTCGGTTTGCCGGCCATTTACATATCTAAAACCATCTGTACCCCAAAAACCGGCTTCTTCTAGCATGATACGAATATCTTTTTTCCATTCGGGAAGGGTGACCGTGGTATTTAACTCAATGGCATACACAGTATTTTCGTATAATGGATAATCTCCGGTTCCGGGAACACCTCCTTGTGAATCCCACATACCGATCGTGGGACCTGATGAATGCCCGTATAACCCCAGAGGATGCGTATAGATTGCTGGTTTTAAACCTTCTGCCCTTCCCTGCTCCAGGGATTTTAATAGTATCTCATTTCCGGTTTTACCGGTCTCAAAATTGGATGTGAATATATCCTGCACCCGATTACCATCTTTAAATGCTTTTACTAAAAACTCGGGTGGGGCAGTTTCATTATTTTGAAGAATATAGGCATGTTGCTGGCAGTCTGTATTCAATCTTAAGTAGGTAATCCCAAAATCACAATGGACCAGATCACCTTTTTGGATAATCTTATCATCAGGTCGGTTAGAAAACGAAACGATATGATCTTCTAAATTTTCTCCTGCTCTCTGAATATCAATTGTAGGATGAAACCATGTCTTCAATCCCATATCAGTAACTTTTTGACGTAACCACCACTCTACGTCATCTGAAGTGGTAGTACCTGGTTTTATGACCGAAGTGCTGAATGCTTCCGCAATAATATCGTGTGTAATTTTTACCAATTGCCTGTAAATTTCCATCTCCTGCTCGGTACGTGTTTCTATCCAGCTAATGGCTAGTTTTTCTGCAGAAGTAACCTTTGATTGAAACTCTGTCGGGAGCACGTTCATAAATGCTTCATAGTCTGTTTTTACGATTCCGTCTACAATTCCGAAATTGGTAGAATAATTTATCCCAATCGTCGAAGGATTTCTCTCAGAAATGATATCCACCAAAGCCTTCCATTGGTCTGGTTGCTTTTCCTTATCCCAGGAAGAATCTATATTTTTCCCTACATTATATCGTGCAACAGCTAGTTTTTCAATAGTATTTTTGGTTTTATCCCTATAAAAAACCAATATGGTTCTTCTTCTGGCGTTAAGCCAGGTTGAAGGCAACATCGTTTTAAGTACCGGATCTTCATTGTATTCTCTCGAAATCAAGATCCACATATCAAAACCGGCGCGATCCATAAGCTGTGGCAGCAAATTATTAAAACGGTCTTCCAGTACCATATCGATCACAGCCGCTCTTTCCCTTTGTGGTAATATCTGTGAGTAACCATATTGAGTAGTAATTGATAAGATAACTATCAATCGAATTAACGTGTTTTTCATAAAAGGTGGTTTCTTATATTCTGAAAGAAGTAAAGATATTGTTTTTTGTTACTCTATCAAGATTAATAACATGTATCTGTAACTTCTGATCAGGAGAACCATACTTGGTAAACACTTTAACTTTTATAAATTTAGGATCTTTGATATCGGGCACATATGTATCGGGAACCATGATATTGAGAAACCACTCTCCCGGCTCGATATCTGATAACACATACTCATCTGAAGTGTAGCCCTCTTTAAGCTCATCCTGCAGTTTCTTTTTATTGTCTTCTTTGGTATGTGACAAGGTAAAATATTGCTTCTTAGAATTTATATATTGTAGTTTGAATTCGGTTTGCGGGTGAGACCATTCTGTTACTACTCTAAGATCATAGGTAATTGCACTAAAATAATATGGGTCTATCTTTTTAACTTTCCATGTTTGATTGCGATTTGCCAATAAATTTTTGAAATCGTGAGTGATCTGGCTCTCAAGACCATCAAATGTTTCTATTTTCTTCACCCTATTTGAAGATATTCTTTTAAATAAGTCTACCGATTTCTGATATTTATGTCCTGCAAAATAGGTATTCGCCAAATCCAGATAGGTTTGTGATATTGATGGTGCAATTGTAATAATTCGCCTGTATATCTCTTGTGCTTTATCATATATTTGGTGCTTTTCTAAATTGAATGCTAAAATTTTGAGAACAGAGGTATTCTCAGGAAATAACTCTGCAAGGTTAGAGATGGTTTGTATACCAAGCTCAGGCTCATTTATTTGAAAAAAGTAATCAGAGCACTCTACAAAAAAGGAGACGTTATCTTTATTGAATTTGAATCTGCTTAAATAATACGAATAGGCTTCCTGAGCATCGGGATACTTCTTGAGCATTGTAATAAAATTTGAGTTTTGTTTATTATCGACCTGCAAAGCAGATTCAAAAACTTTATACTTTATCTTCAACTCTTTATCCAATGTTTTCTCATCGTTTGCCAAAAGCTTATCCCCTGCAGCATTAGTGGTAACCAAAATTACACCATTACGACCCTCGGAGCCGTATCGATTGGTGGCCGAAATCCCTTTTAGTATGGTAATATCTTCAACTGTATTATTATCAATAAAGCTATAATCTGCACCTTGACCGAGATCTCTTCCGCTTCGTGGCATTGGGATTCCATCTACAATAAACAAAGGGTGACTACTTAAGGTGATAGAATGCCAGCCCCGTATCAGGATTCGGCCAGGATTATCATTATGGCCAGTCATAGACACCCCTGCAAATTTTCCTGCCATTGATTCTCCTATATCCAATTTGGTTAGATTACCCATCTGTTCTGCATCTATACTTTGCACAGCATAGCCTATCGCATCCAAATTTACATCGATACCAGCTATTGTGCCTCTGTTTGGCTTATTACTCTTTTTAGCTTTTACAATGGCAGGATCAAGTTCATTGATTGCTTTTGTTAATTTTACCTGTATAATATCATCTTCTTCTGTAACATCGATAACCGCCTTTTTCATATTCACTTTGCTAAATACAAGCACATCACCGGGTTCTACAGCTATTTTATACTTCCCAAATTGATCGGTGATTGTGCCCTTATTCTTATCTTTTACAAAGATGTTCACATTGGGCAAGACATCGGTTTCACCAGTAACGATACCCTCGACATACTTTTTATTTGCGTCTTTATTTTTTTTTGTTACAAATTCTAATCTGGGCATCATCGTTTTTTCCTTGATCGCCTGGATAGCCGAAGAAATATCAGATTCGAGCAAGTCTACATAATATCCTCTGTTATAAAAAGCAGTTTTATGAAGAAATTTTTTATCAATTGCTGTTTTACTACTAATAGTAATGATTCTTGGGCTATATAAACTGGCTTTAAAATTTCCAAAATTTCCGTTTCCATCGGTAAAGAAAAGCAACATTTCTTCTTTTAACTCTGTGTTTACCAAACTAAAATCTGAAGCGCCGTCATAAACGACTTGTTCTAATTTTTGTTTTAACAGATCCCAATTAGCAGATGTTACTTCTATACTTTCTTCACTAATGATCCTGATATTAAAAACAACCAGCTTAACTTTTGAATTAGGATACGTTTTAAAATAAGCGTCGAGAAAATCGAATTCTTTATGTATATCCTTTTCTTTTTGGGAGGATGAAGCATCCCAATAAATAATGGTGCTCTGAGGATTATTACTTTGAAGGTCATTATTTGCAAAAAGTAGAGGAATACAAAAAAAAGCGACCAGTAGTACTATGATTTTTTTCATCTTTTTGAGGATTTATAATTTTTTATCAGATAAATAACTCTGAAACTTTGAAAGAAAAACAAATAATCTCTTCCTTCTCATTTGCAAACTACAGTGCAGTATGCAGCTGAACAAAGGTAAATTTCTAAAAAAAAATAAGGATAGTAAAATCCGGGTAGATTGAATAATACTTGCCAAACTTGAATTTATGCAAAAAAATGATACCTGCAAAACTATTGAGGTATCATTTTTTTGATTAATTAATTTGAGTTTCCTGTTTTTTAATCGATTAACTATGCCACATTAAATTGATATCACCTTATCCTGAAGCATTGAGAACTCTTCTTGAAATCCAACAATCAAAAACAATGAACTTATTCACTTCTTTTTTCTAAAAACTCGGGTCTATCATCAAAAGTCATAACAGTTAATACTTAAAACTCACCACTTATACCCTATACCGACCACTTATTACTTTTGTCCTGAAATCCCAATACTTTCCAGTAAGTCAACCCAACTCCTATCGTCTATTTAAATGAGTAAAGAGCATATATTCTCTTTCATCTAATTTGTATAACTATAAAAAATAAGATTATGAAAAAGTTTAATAAGATTATGATTGTACTACCAAAAACATTAATTAATTTTTTGAAACAATTACCAAGTGCCGGAGCATATGTAATGAGAAGATAGTATCATAAGAGATGAGAGGTACTTCGGAAGTACCCCTCCCCACTTATTGAACTACCCCTAGCTATGCTGGCAAGTAGGCTCTCCCTACTTAAACAAGTAATTTTGGTCGATTTTTATGAATAAGGCTTTCCATTTTATAATCCATGATAGCTATTCATCAGCCTTACAAACTCTGCCTTATACCCCTGTTCATCCTTTTCTTTATTGGCCCTTGCCAAAACAATGATATCTTCTATCTTCTGGTTCTTACTGTATTTTGAATTTCTTAATTTCATCCCGAACCAGGCAATAGATGCAGCAAAGTTAAAATCCTGCGAAGCTACCGTATTATCCATTATGTTTAGAACATGAACCATCTCTATACTTTTTTTCTCCTGTGGTTTCTTGTATCGAAATTTCACTGTTAACAGTTCATCTCCATACTCTTTATTAGCTTTAGAACTGGTATATTTTAATTTGCTGTTATCTTTTATATATTTACTTTTTACCCCTACAGGAATTACCTCATAGAGTGCTGTTACGGTATGGCCGCTACCTAATTCGCCCGCATCTTTGGTATCATCTACAAAATCTTCATCGGCCAAAAGTCTGTTCTCATAGCCAATCAATCGATATGCCTGTACTTTACCGGGATTAAATTCTACCTGTATTTTAACATCTTTGGCAATAGTATACAAAGTACCTCCAAATTCTTTTCCCAGTACTCGCTGTGCTTCCTGCATGGTATCGATATAAGCGTGGTTTCCGTTGCCTTTATCTGCCAACGTTTCCAGTTTACTGTCCTTATAATTTCCCATTCCAAATCCTAAACAGGTAAGAAATACGCCCGATTTGCGTTTTTCTTCAATTAAGGTCTTCATATCCTTATCACTGCTCATCCCTACATTAAAATCACCATCTGTTGCCAGAATCACTCTATTATTTCCATTCTTTATAAAATTATCCTTTGCTATTTTGTATGCCAGTTCTATACCTTCACCACCTGCCGTTGAGCCACCTGCTTTAAGGTTTTGCAATGCCTGGTTGATTTTGTGCTTATTTGCTCCAGAGGTTGGATTCAAAACCAATCCGGCTGCTCCGGCATATACTACGATAGAGACTTTATCTTTTTCTCTCAATTGATTCACCAAAAGCTTACATGCTTTTTTTAGCAGGGGTAATTTGTTTACATCACTCATCGATCCTGATACATCTATCAAAAACACCAGATTGGAAGGAGGAATTTTGTTCTGCGGAATTTCTTTCCCTTTCAACCCAATTTTAACCAGCTGTGTTTCAAGATTCCAGGGAGTTGCAGCATATTCGGTATGGATTGCAAATGGGTGTTCTCCTGTAGGTTGTTTGTAGGCATAATCGAAATAATTGATCATTTCTTCAATTTTTACGGCATCTGCAGGAATTTTAATCCCATTATTGATCATTCTTCGAATGTTGCTGTAGGAAGCCTTATCCACATCTATAGAAAAGGTAGAAAGCGGTGCAGTCATCACTCTTTTGAAATCATTTTCGACGATCTCTGTATAAGATTCGTCATTCTGCACTTTATAATTCCCGCTGTGGGTGGTGATAATAATACATCCATGCCTGGCTTTTGAGCCATAAACAGAAGCCGCTTTTTGATCTTTTAACACTTCTACTTTAGAAATTTTATTGGCATCTATGGCTTTTACCACAGAGACATCCTTGCTGTCTATGGGTACTCCATCTACAATATACAAAGGTTGATCCCCTTTTGTCATAGAACCAACACCTCTAATAGTACTCTTATTACTAATACCCGGACTACTCATACTTCTATTTTGCACGCCTGGCCGAATTTTTTGCTTACGTGACCTTTTTCTCTCTGATTCTTTGTTAGAAACCGAATAACTCATCGTTTGTCTTTGCACTCCCGATACATATCCAGTGATCACCACCTCTTCTAGTTCGGCTGCAGAAGGCTTCATTTTAATATCAATAATCCTCGATTGCGCAGTAATTTTTTCCTCAGAAGTCTCAAATCCTACATAAGAAAAAACCAAGATATCCCCAACACTGGCCAGAATGGTGTATTTTCCATCAAAATCTGTTTGTGTACCAGTGGTACTGCCTTTTATTACGATATTCACCCCTGGTAAAGTCAGGCTTTGATCATCGGTTACTTTTCCCGTAACCTGTACTTGCTGTGCGTTTGAAATTCCTGTCATAAGAAAAACAAAAAACATGTAATGTAGTAGTCTCATAGTGATAGTTTTTAAATGAAAAACTAAAACTACGGGCTATGCCAAAGGACTACAACTTATAATGAGCGAAGTCCCCATTTGAATGAGTAAAGATGTTTATTTTGAAATTATGGGTTGATATTAAGAACCAGTTCTAGCGTTTGAACCCTTTGTACTTTGCTGTTATCTGTTTCTATAAATTGAGAAAGAAAATAAATTTCCTTCGGAATTTCATATTTATTAAGCGTCTTGAGTCTATGTAATCCCTCTTGTAATGCAAGGTAAGCGATTTTATCATACTCACGCTCTATGATTAAAACGACCTTGTCGCCCAAAGTATCGTCTGGGATACTGGTAATGAAGAACCGATGCCCAATTAATAATTGCAATTTGGTTTCTATCTCTTCTGGGTATAATTTCACTCCACCACTATTGATCACATTGTCATAGCGCCCTTTCCATAGAAATTTTTTATAGGTTTTCAACTCAACAACATCATTGGTGATAATGGTTTGATCATTTAATAACGGTGCTTTTATAATCAGACAATTTCTATTATCGATACTCAATGTGATATTTGGTAAGGCTTTAAAAAAATACTCGTCTTTTTTCTCTTTTTTCTTCGGATTGATTCTTCTGGCGGCTATATGCGAAACGGTTTCTGTCATCCCATAGGTTTCAAACACTTTGGTTTTGAACCCTTGTATCAGTTCTTTAAGATGTTCTGAAACAGGTCCTCCTCCAACGATCAGTTTTTTGATTAAATGAAGCCGGTTTACAGAATTATCCAGTTGTAAAGGAACCATTGCGCAAAAATCATATTGCTTATAGACTGTATCCAAAGGATTTGTTCTGGGAGGAACCAAATCTATTTTCCAACCCAAAACCATCGCTCTTACCAGCATCATTTTACCCGCAATATAATTTGCAGGAAGACATAACAATGCTGTAGTGCCTTCTTCAGACTTAAAAAACTTCCCGGTTGCTCTGGCACTATTGACCATATGCTGTTTATACACTTTTATTTTTTTTGGTTTTCCTGTAGAACCCGAAGTTTGCACTTCAATATGGTCTTTCTCATTTAACCAATTCAATAAAAAGTTTCCGGCCTCTTGTTCATATACCTCCCCTTCTTTTATAAAATTATAAGCGATACGTTTCAACCCCTCGACATCTGGAGTATGCTTATTTATAGAAAAGTTTTCGTGTATTTCGGGGATAGAAAATGTATTCATCGTTTGCATATTCAAATTTCAAATTTCTGCCATCCCCACAGGTTAAGTAAGTGTAAAGAGTATATTATACTTTTGTTATCTCTTCCTTTAGATCACGAGGTGATACCGGGCCAAAAAGCTTAACCTTCCAATCGGTCCATTGATATTTTCTTGAAAGAATAAACAGAAAGATCGGAAAAATAACAAAAATGGGGGTTAATATTTCAAATCCTGCACTTGGATCTGATGTATCTATAAATATCGAATCTGTTTGCAATGCAGTCCAATCGGCAGTTACCAAAAGTACAGTTACCAGGTTATTGGCTGCATGAAAGCCCAATGCAAGCTCTAAACCTTCATCCATTAAGGTGATGATCCCCAAAAACAATCCTGTACCAATATAGTATACCATAATTATGGGTCCGATCTTCCCAACCTCGGGATTGGCTGCATGCATTACTCCAAAAATTATCGAAGTTATCAACAATGCAATCCATTTGCTCTTGGTTGCCAATCCAAGTCCCTGCATCAAATACCCTCTGAACAAATATTCTTCAAAACTGGTTTGAACCGGGACCAACAAAATTGCCAATAGCATAAGAATTAAAAAAGGAACTGGTTTAAAATTAATTACATATTCTTTTGGATTTAAAAAATAGAAGATCAGGGTTGATATGATAATAAATGACGTCATTAATAAGAAAATAAAGAATATCCTCCCCCAGTCTACTTTCTTTCTGCTAGTTGTAAGAGATAAGATACTTTGTTGGTGAACATATCGTACCCAAAAGAATAATCCCGCAAGTAAAAAAGCAAAGAATATCATGTTTTCGGCAAAAAATCTATTCTTACCTTTATTACGTATTTCCTGTTCCATAATAGCTGCAACATCCAGGTCCAACATATTCATAACAAGATAATTAAGCCCCATCAACCCTATAAATAAAATTGGAATCGGCAAATATTTCCACATTCCTAATTTTCCTTGCCTGCCTTGTGTTATGTACATGTATTATTTTCTTATTAGTTTACATATGTTACGTTCCATTCTTTTTTATGATCATAAATCAAGGTACCCCTATCAATTTCCAAAGAAGATGCAAAATTATTAGTATACAAGCCCCCTGTTCCTAGTCCTTGTGGTATATTGCTATGCAAAGTATACGTGAATTGTGCTATTGCATTTAAACCGATATTACTTTCTAATGCACTGGTAATCCACCAACCTATTCCTAATGATTCTGCGATATCAATCCAAGACTTGGTTCCTTTGAAGCCTCCTATTAAACTAGGTTTTAGTATCATATATTGTGGCTGTATCGTTTGTAGTAGTTTTTTCTTTTCTGTTATATCAAAAACGCCTATTAATTCTTCATCCAGTGCAATGGGTAATGGTGTCTTTCTACACAATTCGCTCATAGCTTTTGGCTGGCCTTGCCGTATAGGTTGTTCAATACTATGCAAGTCATATACCGAAAGTTGTTGTAATTTATCGAATGCGTCTTTTGGTTTAAAAGCACCGTTGGCATCCACTCTTAATTCTATAATATCTGAAGAAAACTGAGATCTTATATACGACAGCAAACCCAGTTCTGTTTTAAAATCGATAGCTCCGATTTTCATTTTAATGCAATCAAAGCCTTGATTTAGTTTCTCAATGATCTGTTTTTTCATAAACTCTTTGTCTCCCATCCAAATCAAACCATTGATAGGAATACTATCTTTGGTTTCGGTAAACTTTGAAGGAAACAACAAAAAGGGAGATGTGCTTTCGAAAGATGTAAAGGCCATTTCTACCCCAAACTGAATACTGGGAAATTCTATGAGTTTGTGCCAAAGTTTTTCAACACCCAAATGAATATTTTCGCAAGTCCATTTTAATCGATCTTCATAATCTGGTCGGTCGTCTATACTTAGTGTTCTTAAGATTCCACATTCGCCAATTCCTTGTTTAATACCATCAGAAATCACGATAAACCAGGTTTCTTTGGTTTTTAGGATTCCTCGAGAGGTACCACTGGGTCTTTTAAACTGCAGGATATATTTATGATAGGTTGCTGTCATCTATAGCTCGATACTCTCTCCGATTCCTAACAGCATCAAGTCTTTATCTTTTTCAAAGAATTTTCGCTTTGCTTCATCATGATCAATTTCAATATATCCAAAAGTATCATAATGTACTCCAAGCACTTTGTCACAGGCAATAAAATCACTTGCGATAATGGCATCATCGATTCCCATAGTAAAATTATCACCAATAGGCAGTATTGCCAAATCCAGCTTGGTATTCATCGGAATCAATTTCATATCCATTGTTAATGCGGTATCACCGGCAATATAAATGGTTTTATGCTCCCCTTCGATAACAAAACCTCCCGGTTGTCCTCCATAGGTTCCATCAGGAAAGCTACTGGTATGAATTGCATTTACATATTTTACTTTACCAAAATTAAAGCTGCAATTTCCTCCATGATTCATTGGGTGTACTTCGATCCCCAGGTTTTGATAATACATTGCTATTTCATAGTTTGAAACGATAGTGGCATCGTTTTTTTTGGCAATAGCTTCTGCATCGAGAATATGATCCTGGTGTGCATGCGTGAGTAATATATAATCTGTTTTGATAGTATTTATATCAACTTTATCCTTAGATAACGGATTTCCTGAAATAAACGGATCTATTAAAACATTGATGTGGTTAACTTCAATTAGCAGGGTATTGTGCCCATAAAATGTGATTTTCATGTGTGAAATGATTTAAGCTTACAATCTAAAATTACGCATATAAAACAAACCCCGTATGCTATCGGGACAACCAACTATTTTGAACCCGCCTGCCGGTCGCACAGCTGCGCTTTTCAAAACAGGGTTTCACTAAATTATAAAATCTGACCCAAACTAAACAAAATAGAAAGCAAAAATGTTGTTAAGGCCACTTTTTTAAGTTCGGGATCCAATAACTCCGGCTTCCGGTTTTTTTTCACCACTCCAACATGTATCAACAAAGGAAAAAAGGCAACCAAAAACAATAGGTTTTTTTGGTTTTCATAGGTAAAATACAAAAAAACCAACATCGATAAGATTGCTAATACAATAAGAGAAAAGTGATATTTCCTGGCATTTTCTATTCCTAACTTTACTACCAGGGTATTCTTTCCGGCTTTTTTATCACCATAATGATCTCTCATATTGTTCAGATTCAATACGGCGGCACTTAATAATCCAATGGCTGTTGCCGGAAGAAAAACCAACCCGATAAGCTCTTTGGTAAACAAAAAGTAACATCCCACTACACTCACCAGTCCAAAAAAGATAAATACAAATACATCCCCCAGGCCCCGGTAGCCATAAGCAGAATTACCCATCGTATATTTAATCGCAGCGGCAATAGCTACCAATCCCAACAAAAAGAAGAAGAAGGAATAGAAGAAATTTTCCTTTCCGAAGGAAACATAAATTAGGGTAATAGCAAAAGCCAGTGTTGCTAAAGCTGTAATCACGATGCCTCTTAACATCGCTCTTTTGGAAATAGCGCCGCTTTGCAATGCTCTTTGTGGTCCTGCTCTATCCTCGTTATCAGTGCCTTTTACTCCATCACCATAATCATTGGCAAAATTGGATAATATTTGTAGCCCCAAAGTAGTTGCAATCGCCAACCAGAATATAGTAGTTTCTATAAAATTGCTATATCCAAGAGCGGCTCCTACGATAATTCCTGAAACCGATAATGGTAAGGTACGAAGTCGGGCTGCAGCGATCCAGGCTTTCAATTTGGTCATTGTTATCATTTAGATGCCAAAGGAACAGTATTTTCATTGAAAAAAAAACAAAAAATAAGTTCCAACTCTCATTTAACTAGAATGTACAGGGTTTTTGCGTATTTATCAATTGGCTATACCGGTATTTTTGAACTCATCGTAAATTCTTTGTAAGACTTTTTATAGATTAGCGTTTTTAAACCACTAAAAATTTATGAAGAATATTATAAAAACGATTGCTTTTTTGCTATTATGCATACTTGTTGGATGCAAAAACGAATCAAAAAAAGAAGAAACAACGTTGTCTAATGTTTCAGAAACCAACACTAAAACACCAACTATCACAAAAGAAAAACCTTTTATTTGGGAAGGGGCTAATGTCTATTTTTTGCTTACAGATCGATTTAATAATGCAAACACGGCTAATGATGAAGCTTTTGGACGAACCAAAGAAACAGGAAAACTAAGAGGTTTTGAAGGAGGTGATATCACAGGTATCATTCAAAAAATAGAAGAAGGATACTTTAAAAACCTAGGGATCAATGCTATTTGGTTTACTCCTGTTGTAGAGCAAATTCATGGTAGTGTAGATGAAGGAACAGGAAACACCTATGCTTTTCATGGGTATTGGGCAAAAGACTGGACAAAGATAGATCCTAATTATGGCACGTATAATGAATTGAAGCAACTAGTGGAAACTGCACATCAGAACGGTATTAGAATTCTTATGGATGTAGTGATGAATCATACCGGCCCTGTAACCGAACAAGATCCGGTTTGGGCAGATAATTGGGTGCGCACTTCACCACAATGTACCTATAAAGATTATGAATCTGCCGTTACCTGTACTTTGGTAAAAAATCTTCCGGATATAAAAACTGAAAGTGATGAAGATGTAGAACTCCCTAAAGCCCTTGTCGAAAAATGGAAAGCCGAAGGCAGACTGGAAATTGAAATAGCAGAATTGGATATTTTCTTCACAAAAACAGGCCTGAAGAGATCTCCTAAAAATTATATCATCAAATGGTTAACAGATTATATAAAAGAATTGGGAATTGATGGTTATCGTGTAGATACCGTAAAGCATGTTGAAGAAGGTGCCTGGAGGGTACTAGCAGAGCACGCAAAAACAGCTTTCGCAGAATGGAAATCAAAAAACCCCGATAAAATACTAGATGATAATGAATTTTATATCGTTGGTGAATTATATGGTTACGGAATTGATGGAAAACGCTACTACGATTTTGGAGACCGCAAAGTAGATTATTTTGCTAATGGTTTTGATAATATGATCAATTTCCAGTTTAAATACGATGCTAAACAAAAAGATTATGAAAAGCTTTTTAGTAAGTACAGCAAAATTTTACATACCAACCTGATTGGCAAAGGTGTGATGAACTACATCAGTTCTCATGACGACGGAGATCCTTTTGACAAGGACCGTACTAAAACATATGAATCTGCAACCAAACTTTTGTTAACTCCGGGTATATCTCAGGTATATTATGGGGATGAAACAGCAAGACCTCTTATGATAGAAGGCACAAAAGGAGATGCAACCTTACGGTCAAAAATGAACTGGGAAGCTCTGGAAAATGAAGAGACCAAAGCTTTATTGTTACATTGGCAAAAACTGGGAACCTTCAGGGCAGATCATCCTGCCATTGGTGCCGGAAAGCATAAAATGATTTCTAAATCGCCTTATATATTCTCCAGAAGCTACGATAAAAATGGTTTTACAGATAAAGTGGTTATTGGATTAGACCTTCCGAAAGGAGAAAAAACGATAGCAATAAACTCAATATTCCCTGAAGGTACTGCGGTGACTGACCGATATTCAGGTAAAAAAGCTACCGTAAAAGAAGGTTCTATAGATATTACTTCTGATCATGAAATTGTTCTTTTCGAAGTAGAAAAGTAGGTAACAATTTACAGTTTCTTATTAAATCAGGCTGGTCCAAATGATGAGTGAGGCCAGCCTATTTTGTTTTGAAACATAAGGAAATAAAGCCTTCCTGAGCCGGGTTGCAAGATAAATTCACTTTGTTTTCAGAAGATTTTTGTTTACTGTCAAAGAAGAAAATAAGGGTCAAATTTTAAATACCTTAAGTTGTCTATAAGAACTTACCTCCTTAGGATTAAGGAGGTAAGTGTTGGGGAAAACAAAAAAAGTAAGGGAAAAATTGTAATTGGAATACTTGTCAAAGATAAAAAGGAATGGAGCATATATGGTTACGGTTTTACCTCAAACTTTAGCTGGAATAGTAGCATTCATTGAAGCAACAGTGTTTAAAATATTGATTTACAGTTATTTAAAACTCAAAAACCATAACTGTTAAATTATTACAAATAAAAAAATAAAGAATCTATCAAATAAATTACCTTAATTAATCATACATAAATTCAGGAAAAAATTAAATTTGCACAGATCATTATTTAATCATCCTTATAATTATACATCTTTGGAAAATAAAAAGGCAATCAAGTTAATTGATAAAATTTTGGAAGACCTGGATAAAACGGGTATCAATACAAGTACATTAATAGAAGATCTTAAAGAGCTAAGAACCTATGCGCTGCAAGAGCAAATCCCTCTGGTTGTAAAAGTGCTTAGATTTACTTATGAGCATATCGAAGAGAATGATTCTTTTCTGATTCCTATACCCGATGATGAACCTATTGGTGATGATATAGTGGCTGTTTCTGAAAGTGCTGCGGTAAAAGATCCCGTAGAAAGCCTTAAATATTTGATTTCTTTGATGAAGAGCCTGAAGAACAAGATGAATATATCAGACCTGAAAGATTACAGAGATGCATTGATGACATATTAAGCCCGGTTAAGCTAGTTAGTGTCTGGTCGGAAATAGGCACTAGTTATTTTGCAGGACTATATCTATAGTATTAAGATATTCATCAAATTCAATTAAATCATTGTGAGAGCCTCCGGGTACTATAATCATTTTTTTGTTGGATATTGGAATAGCATCATACAGACGTTTTCCCGATTTAAAAGGAACGACTCCATCGTCGGTTCCGTGGTATATGGTTATGCTGCAGGTAACATTCTGGATAAATTCTCCCGATGGTATTTTGTATCGTAACAAAGCATTCGTAGGAAAATGTGGTAACCAGCTTTCTACAATATCTTTAATAGTATAGTACGGTGTTTCTAAAATCAGGTTACAAGGTCGGTTCTCTGAAGCTACTTTTACTGCGATTCCTGTTCCTATAGATCTTCCATAAATTGTAATCTGGTCTTCGGCATAGCGTTTTAAGAGATAATTATAAAATAATTGGGCATCATGATATAAATTCTTTTCGGTGATCTCTCCTTTGCTTTTGCCATAACTACGATAATCCATGACAACCACATCATATTGTTTTTTTGCAAAGAATAATACGATCCTCCCCCATCGCCTTAAGTTTCCTCTATTACCGTGAAAATATAAGATGACCCCTTTGGGGTTTTCATTTTTAAAATGAATTGCATTCAGACAAATCCCGTCATCGGTTTCCAGAAAGAATTCTTCGAAATCATGATCAAATTGAAAAGTATACTCTTCATCCAATATTTCGGGCTGAAAAAGAATTTCTTCCTGGAAAAAATAGAGTATTAATAATATGATGCTATAGAATGTAACACTCAATACCAGTATTTTCTTAAGCTTGAGCATTTACATTTTTTGAAGAATGCACTACACCTATACTTGTATCAGAGAGATTTATTTTCATCATTTTAGAGTTAATAATTTCGCCAAGCATCTTGTGGTAGGATTCAAAATTATTCAGGTTTTTATGCCCTCCTCCTATAATGGTATACAACCTGGTACGTTTTGGTCGGATTTTGGATAACTTAATGCTGGATTTAAAAGGAATCAATTTATCATGAGTACCGTGTATGATATGAATGGGGCAATTTACATATCTGAGCCATTTATAGGTTGGTATAGGATATCGCATAATTAACGATACTGGCATAAAAGGGATAAATTTTGCGGCTACTTTACTTAAACTATAATAGGGGGCATCGAGAATTAACATTTTTGGGTTGTTGATAGACGCTAACTTTGCGGCAAAACCCGATCCCATAGATCTTCCATACAAAATAATGTGCTTCTCGTCTACCTTATCCTTAATCCTGTTATATACAAACTGAAGGTCCCGCTTTATGGCTTTTAGCGAACGTCTACCGGTACTTTTGCCAAATCCTCTGTAGTCTACCATAAACACATCATACCCGTGCCTGGTAAAGTCTACTGCAAACTTTCCCCAACCTTTTATACTCTTAGAATTTCCTTTCAGGTACAAAACCACACCCTTTGGATTCTCTACTATAAAATGAAGTCCATTAATGATCGCTCCATCCCTGGTCTCCAAATTATATTCTTCTACTACCTGATTGTTATAATGAAATTGAAAATCTTTATCCAGCTTTTCGGGTTTGAAAATAAAATACTCCTGCAGGTAATACAATGCAATACTTGCTACACTATATACTACAAGAACAATGATTACTATATATCCCCAATTTTGCATGTTACAATTCCCTGTTTTGTAAGTAACTAATTTACAAAAAATTAAATTGAGGAGAATAAAAAATCTTATATAAGCTACTTAAAATAAGTCTCGATACTACCTTACAAGGTATTGTCAGGAGCATCATCCGAAGTACCATCGGATCTTTACTTTATTTTATACAAATTTATCGTCTGGCATCATAGATTCTGAAACGTATCCCCACCCTGGCGTACACATCAAAGAATTTACTTCCTCCCGGGATAAATTCATCATTAAAATTGTCTACAAAATCGTTCATCACTCCCACTTCGGCCATAATATCAAACATTTCTCCTATCATTTGCGAGAATCCGGCTCCATATACACCGCCAATGATCAAATTCTCAAAATTATCAGAATCTACTTCTTCCCCTCCAATTTCTACATTTGCATTTACCCGAAAAGAAGGGCCTACATTGACAAAGGCACGAAACCGATCTTTCCCCCTACCAAATAAATATCTGAATTTGGGCGTAAGCCCCGCCTGAAGTATTTTTACATCTGATGTAATTTCCGGATTTGAAAGTTGATCAACAATTTCGCTATTTCTTTGTAAGAGATCTAAAGAGAATACAATACTGGTCTGAGCCCGATATCCCATCACATACCCATATCCGGCATTTATAAAAAAACCTGCCCCACTACTACCGCTATCAAATCCTGGGGCATCTATGTTTAGTTTAGAAAAAGTCGCCCCGGCAGAAACTTCCCATCGATATTGGCCATAAGAGGTCATAGAAACCGCAATAAATAAAATAAAGAATACTAATTTTTTCATAATTTCATGTTTAGATTTGAGGTTGTAATGAAGAACTAAAATACTAAAATTTAAAAAACAAGCATAAAAAAAACCTGTCAGAAGACAGGTTTTTATTTATTATTGATAGTTATATCTTCTGATTTGTGCATAAAAGCCTGTTTCTGTCGCAGGAATTCTTCAGTTTCGACTACATCTTCATCGGGAACACAACAATCCACCGGGCACACTGCCGCACATTGCGGTTCGTCATGAAACCCTTTACATTCAGTACATTTATCCGGCACGATATAATAGAGTTCGTCGCTCACCGGCTCCTGCGCTTCATCAGCATTTACAGCTTTTCCTCCTGGTAGCACTACATCTCCTTCCAGATCTGTACCATCAGAATATCTCCAATCATCTGCCCCTTCATAAATTGCGGTATTCGGGCATTCCTGCTCACATGCACCACAGTTTATACATTCATCTGTTATTATAATTGCCATAGCTCTTTTTTATTCTAAATTTGCAGCACAAAAATAACTCGTAAACTAGTGATAAACAAATAACAAATGGTATTAAATCATAGAATTAACGCTTTTTGTGAATTAGGAAAGTTTCTGAATCAATTCAAATATACTGGTTATGAGAAAGTTAACACCGTTCTGTATAATGATGATTTTTTTGATGAAATGGCGCATAAGGTCCAGGCTTCAAAACACTATAATGGCTGGTTTACCGAAGAAAATGTGCTCTTTTCTCTTGAACAATGGAGTAGTGTCCTAAAAAAGGAGGCTTTAGAACAATGGCTTTCTGCATATTCGATCAAAGAAGCAACACCAAAAACCATCGGGATCGTGATGGCTGGAAATATCCCTCTGGTGGGTTTTCACGATTTTCTTTCGGTTTTGATCGCCGGGCATAACGTTTTGGTCAAACAATCATCAGACGATGATGAGCTACTTCCCTTTTTAGCTGCCTATTTAATAGCAGTAGCTCCAGAATTTAAAGATCGTATTTCTTTCACTACCGAAAAACTCACCGATTTTGATGCTGTAATTGCAACAGGAAGCAACAACACTGCCAGATATTTTGAGTATTACTTTGGTAGCGTACCTAATATCATAAGAAAAAACCGAAACTCGCTAGCCGTACTCACCGGGGATGAAACCAAAGAACAGCTTGAAGCACTGGGCAAAGATATTTTTAGATATTATGGTTTGGGATGTCGTAGCGTTTCTAAATTAATGGTTCCAGAAGGTTATGACTTTGATCTGTTTTTTAAAGCAATCTACCCCTACAATGATATCATTAATAGCACAAAATATGCCAACAATTATGACTATAACAAAGCGGTATATTTAATGAGCAACTACAAGCTGTTGGAAAACGGTTTTTTAATGCTTAAAGAAGACCAAAGCTATACTTCTCCTATCGCAACTTTATTTTATGAAACCTATGCAACCAAAGGCGAATTGCTGGAAAAACTAAAAGCCGATACAGAAAAAATACAATGCATCGTGAGTGATGGTTTCATAGAAAATAGTGTTGGTTTTGGTGAAACGCAAAGTCCACAACTTTCAGATTATGCAGATGGGGTCGATATTATTGAATTTTTGTCAAAAAATACGTAAATAATTTATCATTTTGATAATGCATTTGTATCAGATTATTAGCACCTTTGTGGTGTTTTTTTCATCCCCTATAACAAGATGAAAAAGAACATACCAATGTATACTATTTAACAACATAAATATTACCGATGAAAAAGCACAATTTTAGCGCTGGACCCTGTATTTTACCACAAGAAGTATTTAAAGAAGCTTCACGAGCTATAATAGATTATAACGACTCTGGTCTTTCCATTATTGAAATTTCTCATCGCAGTAAGGATTTTGTTGATATTATGGAAGAGGCCCGCAATCTGGCCTTAGAATTATTAGGCCTTGAAGGTAAAGGGTATAAAGCATTATTTCTTCAGGGAGGAGCAAGTACTCAATTCCTTATGGCAGCATATAATTTATTACAGACCAAAGCGGGGTATATAAATACCGGTAGCTGGAGTGATAAAGCTGTCAAAGAAGCTAAGCTTTTTGGAGAAGTGATAGAAATTGCTTCTTCTAAAGATGCAAATTACAACTACATCCCAAAAGGGTATAAGGTGCCTAAAGGTTTAGACTATATACATTGTACCAGTAATAATACAATTTTCGGAACACAGATCAAAGATTTCCCCGTTTCTGATGCTCCGCTGGTATGTGATATGAGTAGCGACATTTTTTCACGACAGTTAGATTTCTCTAAGTTTGACTTAATCTATGCCGGAGCCCAAAAAAATATGGGCCCTGCAGGAACTACCCTGGTTGTTGTAAAAGAAGATATTTTGGGTAAGATGAAAAGGGATATTCCATCTATATTAGACTATCGGGTGCATATTAGCAAAGCTAGCATGTTTAATACCCCTCCTGTTTTTGCAGTGTATACTTCTATGCTTACCCTTACATGGTTAAAAAAGTTGGGGGGTATTGCTGCGATAGAAGAGCTTAATGAGAAAAAAGCAACACTTATTTATTCAGAAATTGATGTAAATCCACTATTTCAGGGATTTGCTGCGATAGAAGACCGTTCGAAAATGAATGCTACTTTTACATTAGTAAATGAAGACCTGAAAGAAACCTTTGATGCCATGTGGAAAGAAGCTGGTATTAGTGGAGTTAACGGGCATCGAAGTGTTGGCGGATATAGAGCAAGTATGTATAATGCTATGACCATAGAAAGTGTAGCCGCGCTTGTAGATGTAATGGGTGATCTGGAACGGAAAGCATAAAAGTATAAATTCAAAAAAAACAGATTCCCACCTACGTGGGAATGACATAAAAATATATCATGAAGGTATTAGCAAACGACGGAGTATCACAAAGCGGTATTAAAGCTTTAGAAAAAGAAGGATTTGAGGTTTTGACAACTACAGTTGCACAAGATCAGTTAGTGGATTACATAAATGAAAATGAAATTTCGGTTTTATTAGTTCGTAGCGCCACCAAGGTGAGAACAGATATTATCGATAACTGCCCTACTCTTAAGATCATTGGTCGCGGTGGTGTCGGTATGGATAATATTGATGTAGCTTACGCTCGTGAAAAAGGATTGCATGTGATCAATACACCGGCAGCATCTTCGGGATCGGTAGCAGAATTGGTTTTTGCCCATTTATATGGTAGTGTACGTTTTTTACATGATGCAAATCGTAACATGCCGCTTGAAGGGGATAGCAAATTTAAGAACCTGAAAAAAGCCTATGGTAGTGGTATCGAACTACGAGGAAAAACCCTGGGGGTAATTGGCATAGGCCGAATCGGGCAAGCAACTGCAAAAATTGCGATTGGTGTTGGTATGAATGTGATTGCTTACGATCCATTTATAGAAGAAGTAGCAATTCCGTTAGAATTCTTTGACGGGCAATCACTCAACTTCAGCATTAAAACTATTTCTAAAGAAGAAGTATTGCAACAAGCAGATTTCTTTACGCTTCATGTTCCTGCGCAAAAAGAATATGTGATCGGAAAACCGGAAATCGAACAAATGAAAGATGGTGTAGGGATTATTAATGCCGCACGAGGCGGGGTAATAGATGAAGTAGCACTGGTAGATGCTTTAGAAAAAGGCAAACTGGCTTTTGCCGGTTTGGATGTTTTTGAGAATGAACCAAACCCAGCTATCAAAGTATTAATGAACAATAAAATATCATTAACGCCCCATATTGGTGCGGCTACCGGTGAGGCCCAGGACCGTATTGGCCAGGAGCTGGCAGAGCAGATCATTAAAATCCTTACATAATAAATAACAAGTATAAAGCCCCATAAGTGTTAATCGTAAAAACGCTGTTTCAACATGATGAAACAGCGTTTTTTGTAGTTCATCCAGCAAAATGGTTTTTAATCCTTTTTTTCAGGAAATAAAACCCTGTATATTTATAATTTTATTAAGAAAAATTGTAAATTTAAGTTCACTAAAAAAAAATTAGCTATGTCTGGAATTTTAGATCTTTTAAACAGCCCGATGGGCAAACAAATTATAAGTGGCGTTAGTTCGCAAACAGGGCAATCGGCCGATAAAACAGGAGACTTATTAAATATGGCAATGCCTGTATTAATGGGTGCTATGCAACGCAATGCAGATACCCCCGAAGGTGCATCAGGATTATTGAATGCGATTTCTGGAAAACATACCGGGGGAATTTTAGATAATCTGGGTGGTTTATTTGATGGCGGTGTAGATGAGAGTGTAACCAATGACGGAGCTGGAATTCTGGGTCACATTCTGGGTGGCAAACAACCAGCTGTCGAGAATGCTTTGAGCCAAAAATCTGGAATCGATGCAGGTTCTGTAAGTAAAATCCTTAAAGTAGCTGCTCCTATTTTAATGGGAGTGTTAGGAAAACAAGCTTCACAAAACAACGTAAGTGATGCTAGTGGATTAGCGAGCATGCTTGGCAATATGTCTGGTGCGTCAAAGGGGTCAAAACAACAATCCTTAATAGAGTCTTTTCTGGATGCCGATGGAGATGGTAGTATCCTTGATGATGTTGCCGGAATGCTGCTAAGCGGCGGTGGAAAGAAAAAAAGCGGGATTGGCGGACTGCTGGGAGGGCTTTTTGGAAAGTAAGCAAACATCATAAATAATGGTTAAAGCCGAAGAGTATTCTTCGGCTTTTTTGTAATTTACTGCTGGATGAACAAATGAAAAGCGTATTTTACATAGTATTTTTGGGTTTTATTATCTATAGTTGTGCTACCACTAAAGATAGAAGTATGATCATTGCATCAAATGATCAATTATCAGATACGGTAAGGATAGCCAATGATAGCCTGGAGTATGAGATCCTTATCATCGAACCGGGGTTTAATTCATGGCTTGTTACCCAAAGACCCAGAGGTTTCTATTCTGAACAGTTTTTAGAAACCAGAAACCGCATATATGTCACAGAGTATAATCAACGTGTGATGCAACCTCAGCGATTTAATCCTAATTTATACATTCAGCAAATTAATTATGAGCCTACGATTCACTACGGATATGAGGTAAATTATCTTTTGTATAATTATTTTTTATTTTTTGAACAACAATACCGACAAAGATTTATTGTAACAAGAGGAGGACGATTTTGATTTGTTTTTTTTTAAATTGTACCTTTGCAGCATGCAAAAATTTAAGGAACGCTGGGAAATAAAATATAGTTGGCAATTGGTTTTTCCTATAATTGGATTGATAAGTTTGGTGTTTTCATCATATTTGATCGGTAAATATATCTTAACTTCTATAGGTTTTTTACAAACTGATGTTTCTTATATAGGGTTACTTTCTGCAATAACCATTTTGTTATCTACGCTACTCCTGTTTATTACCTTAAAACTCTTTACTGTTTTAGAAGCAAAATGGAATGTTACTTACCGATGGGAGCTTATTGCAATTTTTATAGCATTTGCAGTCACAGGATCTACAGCTGCGCGTATTTCTGATCCTATTATCTCTTTTTTAGGGTTCTATAAAGAATCAACAAGCGCATGGATCTATTGGCCTATAAGGATACTGCTTATATTTCCTGTATACCAGATACTACTTCTTATTGTTGGATGGTTTTTTGGCCAATTCAAGTTTTTTTGGAATTTTGAAAAGAAGATGTTAAGCAGAATGGGGTTTGCCCGCTTTATTAAAGATTAAAAAGCATCTACATCAATAATCTCTTTTACTTTTTCCTTCTTAAAAACATAGGTGTATAACCACATTATAGTAAACGTAGGTATAAAATCAAGGCCTGGCATGGCTTCTTCAACAAATGTAATAGCTCCTGCTGCTTTACCAACATTACCTTTATACAATCTGGTCATTAACCAGCCTGCCAGAGGAGCCCAAATAATATCTCCAAATTCGCCAATACCGGGAATCACATAAGTGACCATCCCCAGTGCATCAAAAAGTAAGCTTAATCCAAGTTTTTTGTATTTATCTTTTGCCATATCAAATCGTTTGGGTGTTACCACAAATAACGCAAAGAGTATTCCAAAAATTGTTATCCCAAATCGGCGGTGATCAACCTCAAAAACTCTGTACGGGTTTCAATCTTTTCAAACTGCCCCCTGAAACCCGAAGTGGTCGTCACAGAATTCTGCTTTTGTACCCCACGCATCATCATACACATATGAGAAGCCTCAATCACTACAGCAACGCCTTTTGGTTTCAATGTATCGTTGATACATTCCAGAATATCATGGGTTAATCGCTCTTGTACCTGCATCCTTCTGGCAAATATATCTACGATTCGTGGTAATTTACTTAGTCCAACTATATGTCCGTTAGGAATATATGCAATATGTGCTTTCCCAAAAAAGGGTAACATATGATGCTCACATAGCGAGTATAATTCGATATCTTTAACAATGACCATATCGTCATAGTCTTCCTTAAACATAGCACTTTTAAGGATCTCTGCCGGATCCTGATGATATCCCTGGGTAAGAAACATCATAGCTTTTGCAGCCCGTTCGGGGGTTTTCTGTATTCCTTCTCTAGTGATATCTTCTCCCAGGCCCTGAATTATAGATCTAAATTTCTCCTCTACGTCATCGGCCACCTTTATATTGTATTCTTCAAAATTCTTGTATGGCATAGCAATTAATTCTGTTTTTCTTTTTTCAATTTTTCCCTAAAGGTAGTATATAATTTGTTAAGTTTTGGGTTGATTACAAATTGGCAATACCCCTGACTGCTATGTTGATTGTAATAATTCTGGTGATAATCCTCGGCATTGTAAAACGCTTCCAGTTTGACTACCTCGGTAACAATAGGGTCATCAAAAATGTCTTCATTATTAAGAGATATAATCATTTGCACTGCGATTTCTTTCTGTTCTTGATTCGCATAAAAGATAGCACTGCGATATTGTGTGCCGCGGTCTGCCCCCTGTTGATTGAGCGTGGTAGGATCATGAGTGGCAAAAAATATTTCTAATAGTTCATTATAGGTAATAACAGCGGGATTATACTCGATTTTAATAGCTTCGGCATGGCCGGTTTTTCCTGTGGTAATCTCTTTGTATGCGGGATTCTTAATAGTACCACCTGTATAACCAGATTGTACTTTATGTACTCCTTCTATACGTTGAAAAACGGCTTCAGTACACCAAAAGCATCCTCCTGCCAGAACGGCAATTTCTAAGTTCTCTTTTTCCATAGCAATAATAAAATAAAAAACTAAAGTACATATATAGATGGCGCTTATCGTGCTTTTTAACTTTTTGTTAGTATGTGTATAAACATCTTGTAAACTTCATGTATTCCTCTTGGGGATTCTGTGGATATTGATTACTTTCACTGCTTCAAGTTGAAAAAACAAATGATCAAAGCAAAAGATATATTTAAGCATTATGGAAACCTTTTAGTATTAAAAGGAGTAGATCTTCATATCAAAAAAGGAGAAATTGTATCTATTGTAGGAGCTTCGGGTGCAGGAAAAACTACATTACTGCAAATTTTAGGAACACTAGATAATTTTAGTAAAATAACATCTAACATCCTGGTTGGAGAAATTATTGAATCTGTTTCTTCAGAGCTTAAAGAAGCTAGAGCTAAAGTTGAAAGTGAACTATTTATAAATGGATATGATATTAGTAAATTATCGCAAAAACAGCTTTCAAAATTTAGAAATGAACAATTGGGGTTCATCTTTCAGTTTCATCAATTACTACCCGAATTTACTGCCTTAGAAAATGTATGTATTCCTGCTTTCATTAAAAAAACACCAAAAGCCCAAACAGAAAAAAAAGCCAAAGAATTGTTGGATTTTTTAGGGCTTTCACATCGCTACGATCATAAACCCAGCGAACTATCTGGTGGCGAACAACAACGCGTTGCTGTTGCCAGAGCATTAATTAATAACCCAAAAGTGATATTTGCCGATGAACCTTCGGGAAATCTGGATAGTGAAGCTGCAGAAAATCTACATAAATTGTTCTTTAAACTTAGAGATGAATTCGGGCAAACCTTTGTTATTGTTACTCATAACAAAGAACTGGCTGATATGGCTGATCGAAAATTGGTGATGGTTGATGGTAAAATATTAGCCCCCTAACCCCTGGCCGGGCCAGGCAGCCCCAAAGGTGGAATAATTCTAGCTCAATCTTAAGTGATAAGCTAAATTTCTAAACTCAAACAAATCGGTACTCAATATTTTCGGAAAATGTTACTAAATGAATATTGAACTCAAAGACTTCCTGGATGAAAAAGCGGTGTTCTATGAACAGCCAAAATTCATTGAAACTGATCCTGTGCAAATCCCTCATTTTTTTACCCAAAAAGAAGATATCGAGATCTCTGGTTTTTTGACAGCCACCATTTCCTGGGGAAATCGTAAAAGTATTTTGACCAACGCACACAAATTAGTGCGTCTTTTGGGAAACAGCCCTTATGATTTTGTTATGGCCCATACTGAGACCGATCTCAAAAAACTGGAAGGTTTTGTACATAGAACCTTTAACAGCACAGATCTTGTCTATTTTATAACTGCGTTGCGTGCCATGTATCATGCATATGGTGATATGGAGTCATTTTTCAGGCAGTTTCATAAAGAAAATACGCTCCAAAAGGCAATTCATCATTTTAAAACAGCATTTTTTAACCTACCTCATCAACAGAGAACAGAAAAGCACATAAGTGACCCATATAAAAACTCGGCAGCAAAACGTATCAATATGTTTTTGCGGTGGATGGTGCGGGATGCAAAAGCTGGGGTCGACCTGGGCATCTGGCACAGCCTCTCTCCTGCCCAATTGTCTTGTCCGCTGGATGTTCACTCTGGCAATGTAGCGCGTAAACTGGGATTGTTAAAGCGAAAACAAAATGATGGAAAAGCATTATTTGAACTTGATACACAACTAAGAATATTGGATCCAAATGACCCTGTTAAATATGATTATGCGTTATTTGGACTTGGGGTTTTTGAGAAGTTTTAAAACACTCTAACCGAAAAAGAATGCATTTCAGCATCCTTCAAGTTCATTCCAGCATCGACGAAGTGTATTCCAGCGCCCTCTAAGTGCATTCCGGTATCGGTGAAGCGTATTCAAGTATCCTTGAAGTTCAATAGTCGAAAACTGGAATATATTCTTTACTATATAAAAAAAAACAGATTTAATCATAATGAGTAGCTACATCATCATCAGACAATGTTTTCACATACGCCACCAAGGCCTGTAATTCTTCTTCCGTTAGATCGAGTTCATCAAAAGGTAATGTCTGGTGTGGTAAGTCGAATCCCATACCGCCGCCGCCTCCAAGGTTATAAAATTCTATTAGCTGTTCTAAGGTTTTATAGACACCATTATGCATATAAGGTGCAGTTAGGGCTGCGTTGCGTACGGTTGGGGTTTTAAACATCACACGGTGCAATTCTTCTTCAAATCTCCAATAAAAACCAACATCATCATCCAATTTTTTATTGGCTGCTGTCTCTGGTACACCAATGACTTCTTTTTCGGTTTCCTTAAAAAACGGAGGCACAGTACCGTTAGTAAGTGGCACAAAGCGCTTTGCGCATAAAGAGATTAAATCCTTGTTTTTCCTGAGTAGTAAAAGTATCTTCCCTTGCCAGAAAGTTTATTAATTAATAGTATTGATTAAGTAAACCTAAATTTAACTTTATGTTAAATAGTTACCTGAACGTTACTATTTAGTGTTTGGTCGGAAATATATTGCTATTAAATTTGTTTCTTTTTGCGCTATTTTTATTTGTTTTTTATCGCCTGACGCTAAGGCATCTGCGTCAAAAAAGAAAATTAAAATCCGATCAAAAATAATTCAAATTATAAAAACCGCCTATTTCCGACCAAACACTATTTAGAATGAATCCTTATAAGCAGGGTGCTTCTTTGAAAAGTATTTAAACAAGAATCATACGATTTTCATAAAATGATCGTTTTTCTAGAAAACATGTGTTAAAACACTTAGGCATCACTTCCATATATAATCGTAAGGGGCACGTAATAATTACTTTACGTACATTCTCGTTAGAAAAGGGGTTAATTTTTATACGGTTTTCACACAAAATAGTTACGTAATGCTAAATAATTCATAAAATATTATATATTTTTGTTAATTTTATTAAGAATTATTTGCATATAATTCAGTACACCAAGTAAGAAAATGTTATCAGCCGCCATACCCATAAATGAAAATTTCAGGCTTGATGCTTTAAAATCATTAGATATCCTTGATACGCAATCAGAAAAGGAATTTGATGATATTACTGCATTGGCGACTTATATATGTGATACTGATCTGGCACTCATTTCATTGGTAGACAAGGATCGCCAGTGGTTTAAATCAAAACAAGGACTTGTTACGTGTGAAACTCCCCGTAACAATTCGCTTTGTTCTCATGCGATTCTAAATCCAGATAAGCCACTTATCGTGAGGGATACTCGTGAAGATAAACGGTTTAACCAAAGTCCTATTATTTTGGAAGGCAGGCAAATTATCTTCTATATTGGGATTCCTATTATTGATAAAGATGGTTTTGCACTTGGCACCCTATGTGTAATGGATACCAAACCCAGAGATCTTACAGAAAAGCAGGTTTCATCTCTCAAGTCTTTAGCAAATCAGATCATTATACTCTTTGAACTCAACAAAAAAAACAATTATCTCGAAAAGATTCAGCTCGAATTAAAGAAGCGAAATCAATCCCTCAGAGAATTTGCCAGGGTAATCTCTCATGATCTGAAAATGCCATTGGCCAATATTGTTACTTCTACAGATCTGTTAAAGCTTAAACTAGGGGATCTGCTTGATGAAGAGAGTTTGGAGTATTTTGGGTATATCAAAAGTTCTTCATTTTCGATGAGCAGTTATATTAGCGATGTTCTTGAACACTATGAGAGTGAAAGCCTGACACAACATACTCCTGAAGCATTTAAATTAAATGATCTGCTTCAGGAAATCGTAGACCTTCTTAGTATAAAACCAGACTTTACAATTCATTTTCCGAAGGAAAACCCTGTATTAGAAAGTAATAAGCTTGCGCTGAAACAAATTTTCTTTAATCTTATCGGCAATAGTATCAAATACAATGATAAGGAACAAATCGTTATTTCTATAGAAGCAGAAGAGGATGACGTATTTTATTATTTCAGGATTACCGATAATGGAATGGGGATCCCGAATGATAAACTGGATACCATATTTGAGCTTTTTACGACTGCCGATACTACAGACAGAAGTGGTAACAAAGGCAATGGTATAGGATTGTCTACAGTTAAAAAACTTGTAGAAAACCTGGGAGGCTCTATTAAGGTATCTTCAGAAGAAAAAACCAGCACTACTTTTGATTTTTCTATTAAAAAGCAGGATTAATCCAGTTTAGATTTTAGCGAAGCTATACAAGCCTGAGCACATTTTTCACCATCTATAGCTGCAGAAATAATTCCCCCGGCATATCCGGCGCCTTCTCCGCAAGGATATAATCCTATAATTTGTATATGCTCCAGTGTTTTTGGATTCCTGGGGATACGTACCGGTGATGATGTTCTGGACTCCGGAGCATGTACGATAGCTTCATTCGTAAGGTATCCTTTCATGCTTTTATCAAATTCTTGAAAACCTTCCTGCAATGTTTGATACATAAACTCAGGCAATACAGCACCCATATCGGCAGAGGTTACACCGGGCTTGTAGGAGGTAACGGGAAGAGTATTTGATGTCTTTCCCTCTACCATATCTACCAATCTTTGTGCCGGGACCCGCTGGGTCTTTCCGCCCACTATCCATGCTTGTTGTTCTATGCTTTTCTGAAAATACATTCCCGATAACGGCCCGTACTTAGCAAATGGTTTAAAATCTTCCATTTGCAATGCTACAACGATACCACTATTAGCCGTAGGCTGATCCCTTTTTGAAGGCGACCAGCCGTTGGTCACAACTTCTCCGGGACTTGTCGCACAGGGAGCAATCACACCACCAGGGCACATACAAAAAGAATACACGCCTCTGCCCCTAACTTGTTTAACAATACTATAGGGCGAAGGCGGTAGATAAGGCCCCCGTGCTTCACATGCATACTGAATTTGATCAATCAACTGTTGTGTGTGCTCTACACGCACTCCCAAAGCAAAAGGTTTTGCCTCGATTTCGATTTTCTTATGGTACAGAAGTTCAAAGATATCCCTGGCAGAATGTCCCGTTGCCAAAATTATTTTATTGGTCGATATCGTGCTTCCATTCAGTAAAGTCACTCCCTTGATCTCAGAATTTTTAATCTCAAAATCAACAACCCGGGTCTTAAAATGTATTTTTCCTCCTCTTTCGATGATCTTCTCGCGTATCGCAGCAATAATACCTGGTAGCTTATTTGTCCCTATATGTGGATGTGCATCCACCAAAATCTGATCGGTTGCTCCAAAACCAACCAGAAGCTCGAGGATACGATGTACATCTCCTCGTTTTTTGGAACGAGTATACAACTTGCCATCACTATAGGTTCCCGCACCTCCTTCTCCAAAACAATAATTAGAATCCTCATCTACGATATGATCCCGATTAATAGCTTTGAGATCTCTGCGACGCGTTCTCACATCTTTTCCCCGTTCTAAAACAATTGGCTTACATCCCAGTTCTATACATCGCAAGGCGGCAAATAAACCTGCTGGCCCTGCTCCTATAATTACAACTTCGGGAGCATTTGAAGCATCGGGATAATCGGGTAATTTTATGGGTTGGTCTATAAAATCTTCTTCGACAAACACCCTAAGCTTCAGATTCACTTTAATGGTACGTTGCCGGGCATCTATAGAGCGTTTTAGGATCTGTATATGTTTAATATCATCGGGAGGAATACCGTTCTTACCCCCTATTACAGTTTTTAATTGCTCGGGATGTGCCGCTATTTCCGGGGAAACTTGTATCGTGAATTCGTATTGCAATGCCAGCTATGATCTTCAATTTCCTGCGAAGATACAATATTCTTTGTTTCAGAATAAACCGGTTTAAAAGGATAAACAACCCAATTGCCCCGATAAATGAACCAAATCTTTCTAAATTTAATCTTTTCTTAAGGTTTAAGTTTATATCTTTGATCTAAACAAATCTAAAAACTTACAATTATGAAAAAGCTATTTTTATTAGCGATTGCTGTAATCTGTTTTACGGTAACTTCGAGTGCACAGGACATCAAACTCGGTTTTAAAGGAGGGGTAAACTTTGCTACGTTAAATGGAGATGACGTTAGTGATGACTTAGATGGAAGAACTGGATACCATATCGGGGCAGTTGTGCAACTAAGCATCGCAGAAACTTTTGCTATTCAGCCTGAGCTTTTGTATTCGGCTCAAGGTGCTGATGATTTTGACATTGATTATCTAAATTTACCTATTTTGGCAAAATTGAAATTCGCAAAGGTTTTTAGTGTAGAAGCAGGGCCTCAATTAGGTTTTCTGGTAAATGAAGGAGATGGTGTAGAGGATATTGAAAGCTTTGATTTGAGTGGTGCTGTGGGTGCCGGAGTAGAATTTGGCCCTTTCTTTGGCCAGTTGCGATATAACTTTGGTTTTACTGATGTAGCAGATGAAGCTGAGGCAAAAAACTCTGCTTTCCAGGTTTCAGTAGGATACTATATCTTTTAAATTAGATCATACGACTTACTATATAAACGGGAGTTTTCACTCCCGTTTTTTTTATGCCAAAAGCTTTGTTAAAAGTAGTCATAAGATCAAATAGGTTATGTAGCTTTATAGATAGTTGATTATGTTAATGGTTTGTCGATAACAGGTATATATTTATGATGAATTCGATATGGAAACGAAAAATTATTCAGGCTCTTGCCTTACGGAAGCTAAGAAAATCTGGTGAGCTCTCAGCAGCTAGTCCTCATGAAATAGAAAAACGAATCAATACCTTACGCATATCTACTTTTTCTCTTTTTAAAGATATCCTTCTAATGATGTTGGGAGTGATTTCGGCAGCTTTTGGGTTAGAAAGTTTCCTATTACCCAATATGTTTATCGATGGCGGGGTTACTGGAATATCACTCCTGGTATCAGAGATCACCTCTATCCCGCTTTACATCCTTATCGTTGTCATAAATATTCCTTTTATATTTTTGGGCCTTAAAGTGATTGGCAAACGATTTGCCATAAGAGCTACCATTGCCATATCGGGGCTTGCATTATCACTCGTGGCTTTTAATTTCCCGGAGGTTACCCAGGATAAGCTATTGGTTTCTGTTTTTGGCGGGTTCTTTCTGGGTGCCGGGATCGGGCTTTCGGTGCGAGGTGGCGGTGTATTAGACGGTACCGAAGTATTAGCCATCTTTATGAGTAAAAAACTGGGCACCACTGTTGGAGATGCCATCACTATTATTAATGTCATCATCTTCTCTGCTGCAGCCTATCTTTTATCTATAGAAACCGCATTATATTCGATGCTTACGTATCTGGCAGCATCCAAAACCCTGGATTTTGTGATAGAAGGTATCGAAGAATATACCGGAGTCACTATTATTTCTAAGCAAAACGAGGAAATCATAACCATGATTGTCAACAAAATGAGGCGTGGGGTCACTATTTATAAAGGAAAACAAGGATATGGAAGTCATGGTAACATGAATGAAATTGATATTGTATATACTGTTGTTACCCGACTCGAAATTAGTAAACTCAACAGGGAAATAGAGAAAATTGATCCCGAGGCCTTTGTGATCATGCACAGTATTAACGATACCCGTGGCGGAATGATCAAAAAAAGACCGATAGAATATTGATTTTTTTATATCAGAACTTTAAAACCACAAATCTTATAGTATATTTGACAAATGTTATTAAGGAATGCAGTTTAAACACCCAGAATTTCTTTACGCTCTTTTTACTCTTATCATTCCAATTCTAGTTCATTTATTTCAGTTACGACGCTTTCAGAAAGTAGATTTTACCAATGTGCAGTTTCTAAAAGCGGTAACTATACAAACCCGTAAAAGTTCGCAGCTTAAAAAATGGCTGACCCTGCTGGCCCGTTTACTGGCTTTGGCAGCAATTATTATTGCTTTTGCACAACCTTTTCTGGCTTCAGAAGATGTGGTAGGTAAAAAAAGTGAAACGGTTATATACCTTGATAATTCATTCAGTATGCAAGCCAAAGGATCCAAAGGTCCTTTACTGAAACGCGCAATACAGGAAATTCTGAGCGACTTACCCAAAGAAGAAACGATATCAATTTTTACGAATTCAGAAACTTTTAGTAATGTTTCAAAAAAAGATATCCAGAATGACCTTCTGCAATTGGATTACACCTCTAATCAACTCCCGTATAATGCCGCATATCTGAAAGCAAAACAATTACTAAGTCCCTCTTCCGAAACGGTTAAGCGTATCATTATGATTTCCGATTTTCAACAAAAAGAAGCTATATTTTCATTACCTACAGATACTGCCACAAAAACCAATTTGGTGCAGTTGCAACCGGTCACCAGGCAAAATATTGCTATCGACAGCCTGTACCTGCAACGCAATACAAATAATGAGTTGATGCTACAGATACTATTGAGTAATACCGATGGTAATGCCGAAAACACCTCTATTGCATTGTATAATGATGACAAATTGATTGCCAAAACAACAGTTTCAATTGGAAAAAACAGTAGTGCTACTACCGAATTTCGCCTCGACGATAACACAAAGATAAATGGTCGTGTCACCCTGGAAGATCCTGCCATTACCTATGATAACTCAAGGTTCTTTACCATCAATACTCCCGAAAAAATCAAAGTAGTTGCTATTAATGAAGCCAATGACAGCTTTATAAAGAATATTTTTACATCAGATGAGTTTGTATTGATAAGCAGCACTATTGAAACCCTCAATTATAATGACATTAATACTGCAAATCTGGTAGTGATCAATGAGGTGAAACAAATTCCGGTGTCACTGGCCAATACGCTAAAACCTTTTACAGACCAAGGCGGGGTGATTTGCTTTATTCCTGCCATGAATACCAGTTTGGTTTCCTACCAGCAGTTTATCAGTGGTTTTTCAACTCAGGGGCTATTACAGGAAAGAACACAGGAAAAAAAGATCACTACCATTAACTTTTCGCACCCTTTATATCGTGGGGTATTTGATAAAAGAATCGAGAATTTTCAATATCCAAAGGTAAATAGTTATTATCAGGCCAATGCAACTAATGTAATATTGTCATTTGAAGACCATAGCCCTTTTTTGTATAAAACCAATGGATTATATGTATTTACAGCGGCTATTAATAATGAAAACTCTAATTTTAAAAATTCTCCCTTAATCGTTCCTACCCTGTATAATATTGGAAAGCAAAGCCTGCAACTCTCGGATATCTCCTATACTATAGGTGAGACAAACACATATGATGTGCCTATTTCATTAGGCCAGGATGGTATTTTATCATTGGTTTCTGATCAGGAGAATAGTATCCCGCTACAACAAAGCTTTTCTACCAAGGTTCGTATTACCACAGACGAAGTTCCTACAAAAGCTGGTATTTACAAGCTTCAGGACAAAAACAGAATTATTCAACACGTGAGTTATAATTACAACAGTTCTGAAAGTGATTTACAATATTATAACCTTAATACCAATGCAGATTACGAAGTAAACGAATCTGTAACCGAGCTTTTTGATCAAATAAAAGAGGAAACCAGTGTGAATGAACTTTGGAAATGGTTTGTTATTTTTGCCCTGATGTTCTTATTAATTGAAATATTACTATTAAAATATCTAAAATGAACTTCTTACTAAAGGCTGCTACTGTAATTGATCCAAAGTCACCTTTTCACAATCAAACGGTTGATATTTTGATCGAAAACGGAACCATTACTGATATTAACACTACCATAAAAGCCGGAAACCATACAGAAGAAGTACTATTAGATAACCTTCATGTCTCCCGGGGATGGTTTGACAGCAGTGTAAGCTTTGGAGAACCTGGTTATGAAGAACGGGAAACCATTATTCACGGCCTTGAGGTGGCTGCAAAAAGCGGCTTTACCGGCATTGCTCTAAATCCAGATACGCTTCCTGTGACAGATACGGGTGCTTCGGTAGGTTTTCTTACAGGAAAAGCGCAATATAATCCTGTAAAACTATATCCTATAGGTGCATTAACGATGAAGTCTGAAGGAGTCGATATGGCAGAACTGTATGATATGCATCAGGCAGGCGCTATTGCTTTTGGAGATTATAAAAAGGCTATTCAGAATCCAAATTTGTTAAAGATCGCCCTACTTTATGCTCAAAATTTTGATGGATTAGTAGTATCGTTTCCGCAGGAAAATGATATCGCAGGCAAAGGAATGGTTAATGAGGAAGAACAAAGTACCTTATTAGGGTTAAAAGGAATTCCTGCTTTAGCAGAAGAATTACAAATTGCACGAGATTTATTCTTGTTAGAATATACCGGTGGAAAGTTGCATATCCCAACCATTTCTACCGCAAAATCTGTTGAACTAATACGGGATGCAAAAGCAAAAGGATTACAGGTAAGTTGTAGTACAACAGTACATCACCTAATCCTAACCGATAAAGAATTGGTTACTTTTGACACTAATTATAAAGTATTGCCTCCACTAAGAACTCATGCAGATGTAGAAGCACTGAGAAAAGGTATTGAAGACGGTACCATCGATATGGTTACCAGTGATCATAGGCCTATGGATATAGAGCATAAAAAAGTAGAATTTGATAATGCCAAATATGGTACAATAGGACTCGAAAGTGCATTTGGAGCTCTTAATGATATCTTAGGGCCTGAAAAAACGATAACCATGCTAACGCAGGGAAAATCAATTTTTGGGATAGAGAATATACCCATTGCCAAAGGAAATAAAGCTGATTTGTCTTTATTTAATCCTGAAGGGGTTTCAGAATTTGGTGAATCGGCCATTCTATCGACTTCAAAAAACAGCGCTTTTATTGGTAAACCGATGAAAGGTAGTGTTTATGGGATTGTGGCGAATGGGAAAATAGTCTTGAAGTAGTAAAAACATCTCCTCTGTATCATTCTTAAGAGAAAATTGAACTACTATGCAATAAAAGCACATACCTACCCTGTAGCAGCAGGCTGGCTAAGGCCATTTAAACACGCTATAAGCAGGGTTTTAACTATTTTTGAGAGCAATAAACAATAATTAATAAATAACACATCAATCATGCAATCAGATTATGCAAAACAAGGAAAAACAGCAGCTATCGTAGCTTATATTACAATTATAGGCACTATTATTGCTTATTTTATGAATCAGGAAAGCAAAAACCTGTTTGCGAGTTTTCACATCAGACAGGCATTTGGATTATGGATAACTTTTTATATTTTGATAGCGTTGGCCAATATCTTTGATTCTTTGATGATTCACTTTGCATTTTACGTTTTTTCTATTGTATTAATAGTATTCGGGTTAATCACCGCCATACGTGAGGAGCAAAAAACGGTTCCGATTGTCGGGCCGTATTTTCAGCAATGGTTTAGTTTTATAAAGTGAAGTAATATCATTCAACAATGTCATTGAATAACTATGCTAAACCAATTTTAAAATATCTTCTAAAGATATTGGTTTTCTGCATATTAACATTATTTACTCAAATCGGTGGCATCCTGTACCTTATCATAGAAGTAACTTTTAAAAGAAATACATCAAAATATCACCTCAAAAAATCAGGAATATTTCTTGCCACCTATCTAGTAGTAACTTTTTTAATTGTTCCCTATATTGCTCAACTATTCGGCAGAGAAAAGATAAGAGATACAGAGTTAATAGAAGCACATAGCTTTTTTACCAAACTATGCAACAGAAACTATGTAACCTCCGAATTACAAATTACACTGAAAGAAATCGCCAAATCTTTTCAAAAACAAAACCCGGAAATCAAATTGGTATACCTGGATGCTAATTTTCCTTTTATTAATGGCTTTCCTTTACTTCCTCATCTTAGTCATAATGATGGAAAGAAAATTGATATCTCCTTTATTTACGAAGATCATGAACATCTTATCACCAATAAGAAACCTTCAATTAGCGGGTATGGAGTTTTTGAAGAACCCACATCACAGGAATATGATCAGACTGGTATTTGCAAAGAAAAGGGATATTGGCAATATGATTATACCCGATATATGACCTTTGGGATTGTAAACAAAGGGCTAAAACTTTCTGAAAAAGCTACAAAAGATTTACTTTTGGCAATCGTAAAACAAAAACAGATCGGTAAAGTTTTTATAGAACCTCATTTGCGATATCGTTTGGGTGTAGAAAGCCCTAAAATTAGATTTCACGGATGCCAGGCAGTAAGACATGATGATCACATACATCTACAATTAAAATAAAGTTATGCAAACCAAGCCCTTGTCTTTATATCATATCGTCAAAGAACCAACCATCAAAAAAGAAAAGACTCCTGTACTGTTCATGTTTCACGGTTATGGAAGCGATGAGAACGATCTGTTTTCATTTGCTTCAGAATTGCCCGGGGAATTATGTATCATTTCGGTACGGGCACCATACCCTATGCAACCCTATGGAAATGCCTGGTATGCTATTTATTTTGATGCAGAACAGGGAAAATTTAGTGATGATACCCAAGCTATAGTTTCCAGGGACAAGATTGCCCGTTTTATTGATGAAGCGGTACAGGCATATGATCTTGATAAGGATAATGTGACCTTATTAGGATTTAGCCAGGGAACGATCTTAAGCTATGCCGTGGCCCTCTCCTACCCGCAAAAAATAAAAAATGTGGTGGCGCTAAGCGGGTATCTAAACGAAGATATCCTGAAAGAAGGATACGAAAAAAACGATTTTTCAAATCTTACTATATATTGCTCTCATGGCAGTGTCGATCAGGTAATCCCGGTGAGCTGGGCACGCAACGCCCCTGTCCAGCTTGGTAAACTAGGCATTGAGACTATACTGAATGAGTTTCCGGTAGGTCATGGCGTGGCCCCTCAGAATTTTCATCAGTTCAAAGGGTGGTTACAAGGCAAGATTTAGCATTTTAGAAGGAAATTCTTACAGGTCATAAAATATTTATAATTAGCTACTTACCATAAAATCTAAGCGATATTTAAGTTATCTTTAAAGTAATTAACACTAACTTAAATATTATATTATGAAAAAGTACAATGTATTGGTTGCACTCACCCTATTGTTGAGTGTTTTTTTTGTTGGATGTGAACAAGAAGAAGAGCAAACGATGGTTCTACAAGAAGTATCTGATGAAGTTTTAGCAAAACTTGAAGAATCAGGGTTTAATGTAACAGATCAACCTCCTATTAAATTCGAAGATGGTTATATTGTAGAAGGTGATATCTTCTTTACTTATAAAGATATTATGAGTTCTACAAAAACTGATGGTTTTACTGTTGCTTCAAAACAGTACAGCACCGATAATCTTGTGACCACTAATGGCAGTAGAAACATCACCGTATTTGTAAGTTCAAGATTCAATGCTGCCACGGTTGCAGGTATTGATCTGGCGATTCAACGTTACAATGCTGAAAATCTTGAAATTACTTTTGAAAGAGTGTCTTCTTCTGGTGGTGCCGATATCACAATAGTAAGGCTCAACTTTTTTCTTGAATTTTTCGGTGTTCTGGGGTCTGCAGGATTTCCTACCGCTGGCGGCGATCCTTTTGATGAAATTTCGCTAAACGGCAGGCTTACAAATCTTGGTTTTGATACCGGTGGAATTGCCACTATTGTAGCTCATGAAATGGGGCATTGTGTAGGTTTCAGGCATACAGACTATTTTGACCGAAGTATTTCTTGTGGGGGTGCTACAGATAATGAAGGTAATGGCGGTGTTGGGGCAAATCTCGTCCCCGGAACACCCGCTGGCGCTACTCTCGCAGATGCATCCTGGATGCTGGCCTGCTCCGACGGTAGTGATCGTCCTTTTAACTCAGATGATCAGGTAGCACTCGATTTCTTATATTGATTGTCTGCACACAAATACAGTAAGAAAAAAAGGACCTCTTTGTAACAACACAAAGAGGTCTTTTCTTTTTTATAAATGAAAGAGATATCGATACTCCTTTTATGCGATATATAGTGTCTGGTCTGAATGAGTAGATTTTATAGAGCATATTATAAATCTACACTATCGGTTATGAACACACTACTGCATCTGGATAGAGAAAAAACTACATTTAGATAGAGAAAAATCTGCATCTAGAAGAAGAAATATATACCTGCATGAATTTATTATTGACAGATTTTAGGAAAACATAGATAATATTAAGGAGATAATTACATCAACCTATTTTCTATTGGATGCTACAGAGTGAAAAAAGACGAAACCTGTCTAACGCCAGCCAGCCTGGCAGTCAGCTACGGTGTACCCACATCTTTTGAATGTAGAAATTATGGATGAAAACTTGGACAAAACATCCCCCTAACCCCCCTGCCTAGCCGACAGGCAGGCTTCAAAGGCCTGCCTGCCGGCTAGGCAGGGGGAATTACTATCCCCTTGAGGGGATTATAGGGGTGTTTTTGACACCTTTTAATATTTGTGGGTACACCGTAGCTGGCAGTCAGACAGGGTAGATATGGAGGTAAAAGATCAATTTTTTGGTCAATGATAAAAAGTTTAAATCAGTTCTATAAAACGAATGATATCATTGCAATTCTTTCTTACCGATATTTATCATTCAGCCCCACCCCTTTCAGTATCATCGGGGTGATCTTTTCTAAACGCGATATACGGGTAGCCTCTCGCTTTGCCTCTGCAATATACGCTACATATTCCTTCTGTTTAAAAGGTGTTAATTGTTCGAAAGAGCTTTTTAGATCAACATGAGATGTTAACACAGCCAGGAATTCTGAAGGAATTTTTATGTCTTTTGATTTCCCGGGTGTAATCTCTTTGCCGTCTTTTTGATTCTGAATAGCCTCTTGTACATATTGCAGTACCAGATCTTTATCGATTTCATCTGCAAAGATAAATCTCCACTGTCTTAAACCCTTAGTCTTGCCTTCCTGGGCATTGATCAGTTTTTTCTGATGATCCTTCAGAAACACGCCTTGATAAAACCAAATTCCTATATAGGACTTAAAAGCCCCTATTCCTATCACATTTTTCCCATTAACAGTATATACAGGAATACCCCATTTTATGGTTTCTTTCATTTCGGTAGAAAGCATTATGGATCTCAGAGTTTGTAATGCTTCTTTCCAATTGTCTTTTTTAGAAATAAATTCTTCTACTGTTTTATTTTTTTCCATGATGTATACTTTGCGATGCATAGCTGGTATTACCAGAATGCCATGATAAATATAATGAAAAGTATTTCTCTAATTTTTGTAGAACAGTGCCTGCTTATATTCCATTTTTAAAATGTATCAGTATGCATTACTATTTTACTAAAATACTCCTTTATATCCAGATCTGTCATAGGCTGTAGCCCCCCATACACTATTTCCTTATACACTTTATTTGTCACCGAGTCTGGAGATAAGAATTTTGACCCCATCAAATGCCTGGTCCTGGTAATAATTTCTTCAGAAAAATGGGTAGAAAAGTATTTTGATAGTACAGATGCTTCAAACATTTTTTCTAATGATGATGCATCTCCTCTTCTAAAATCTGCAATTGAAGTCCCTGCATGTTCACATAATTGGCAGGCTGTTTTATACTTTATCATTAACTCCCCAATACTATCCAAAAAGCTTTCAGATTCTGATAGTGTATTGCCATTCTTAATTTTTACCCGGCTAAATTCTTTTAAACACATAATAACACAAAGCACTGCGCCCAAATAAGGAGCAGGAACAAGCGCCTGAAACCATGATCGTTGATACACCAATATCTCGCATCTCACCTCCTCTGAATTATCCAATTTAATAACATTAGCACTACTTACTTGTAGATTTTTGAAAGCTACCGATTTTGTTAATGATCCTTGCATGGTATCTCCAAATACAGCATGCTTAAATTCAATATGATCATGTAAGGGTACAAAAAATACGGCCTTAGTACCATCGGGGAGCTCTGCAGTAAATACTACATAATCGGCTACACCAGATAAAGACATAAATGGAGCTTCACCATTGATTGTATACTTGTCTTTTTCTTTTTGTGCTATAATGTTTTTGCTTCCCGAAACATCTTTAAAAGTTCGCACCGAACCTGTATTGGCAATTAACAATCGTTCTTTTCTGATCTTTTTTAGCAGTGCTTCCCGTTGCCAGTATTGCTTACTTTTTATCGAAAAAGGATAAGCAGCGATTGATGCTAACACATAATAATGCATAGATAACGCAACAGACACCGGGATCGAGATTTCACCAATTGTATGTAAAATCTTAAAGCATTCCTGATAGATTGTTTTGGTATTCTTTTCAGCACAAGGTATAAAGGGTACTTGCGTTGTTTTTATAAAAGCATAAAACTCCTCATAGTCTTTGGTCTTTTCTACCTCACGAAGTTTATTACATATTTTTTCTAATGCATCATTCTCCTTAACTTGTCGACTATTGATTACTGTAGTATCCATTTTAAATATTTTTTAGCAGAAAATTGATTGCCTGGTTTTCTTATCTGTTATTAATTTGCCACACCCTTTTTTACGGGATTTCCAGGCCCCATAACGAAGCTTTAATGCATAAAACAGTTACATCCGAGGAAGCCACATACCCATGGTAGCCGCAAAAATCCCAATGCCCATGGCGATTGTGAGCACAAAAAGGCCGGCCGCCATTGCATATCGAACCGGTGTTTTTCCCTGTGCCTGTGCATACAGATAGAGTTCAAGAATAATTAAGGGCAAAAGGTATTGAGCAAAACCCAAAAATGTGATAAACGGCCCCCGAAATGTTTCCGGGTCAAAACCAACCGGGCCATTATTGATAAAAAGCCAGAACATTAACCCTATACGGAAAAACCAAACGCCATTTGCCGCAAGAAACAGGCGCAGTACCCATTTGCGATGTACATTAAATTTGCGTGCAACCGCAGTACGCCAGGCTAGAATGGCAAAAAGCATAATAAGAATTGCGTTGATACTCACACTTATTTCACCGATAAGGCCAGTACCGGTTCCGCGGGTTAAGACCATATAAAGACCATCTATACTAATCAATAATGCGGTGAAGATATATATGCGTCCGTTCCATCGATGAAAGGTTCTGGCCCGGTTACGGATTTGCGGAATAAGCTGTAGGGGTCCGCCAACAATTATAATAACTGCCAATAAAAGATGTGCAGCAACAGCAATATTACCCATGGTTTCACCAGCAACATACCCGTGCGGGAGCACTTTGTTCCAGCTCTCAAAATCACCTTGTACTGCCGTACCGCCATAAAAAGAAGTTACATAATATACGAAAATCCATTGACCGATAACTGCTATCAGGAACCAAAAAGTGACTGAAGCATTTAAGGCTTTGTCTGCACTTGCTGTTTTAGGTAGCAAAGTGTTGGCGATGTTTGTTTTTGTATTCATTTTGTTCGTTTTTTGATCCCGTCTTTATGATCTCGATAGCCATCAGGACGGAATAGATTGATGATTGATTGATGATAATTTTTCTATTTATGTAGTCTGGGGAGCTATTTGATGCGAATTAAATCCTTTGACGATAAGCCAGAACGTTAGTACTAGCAGATGCACGCCATTTTGACCATAAAAAATAAAACTCACACTATAATCGAAAATCTGTAACCAGGTCGCCGTAAAAACCAAAGCAACTGAAACAATAAACCAGATGGATAAAAATCGAGGGATGAGTCTTGTTTTAAATAATGTATAGTAAAGCAATGAAGCACCAACACTAAAAAGGATCAAAATAAAAAAATGAGCCCAATAATATTCTTCTACTTTTAGAGCGCCTAAAGTTTTAAAATAGCCAACATCCGGAGCTCCTAGTTTATGAAATTCCTGACTTAACGATAGTAAAGACAGATGGGTAATGTTGCTTACAATAGTGACTGCAAATCCAACGAGCCACAAGCCCAAATACCAAAATGCCATACTTTTTTTGTATAGTTTCAAGATTGGAAACAATACAATTGCAATACCAATACCAATAGCTCCTGCGATCAGGTCTAAAAGAATAGCTATTTTCATTTGTAGTAAATTTTCAAAGACTTCACTTAGGAAATTTGGAGATGCTACAAGAGAAGTTGACAACCCTCTTAGATACGTTCCTGGCATACCAGCCAGGATCATCAACAGGAATAAAATGCCTGTAACTCTTCCGGTCTTTTTGATTGAATTCATTTTGTTCGTTTTTTGATCCCGTCCTGGTGGTTTCGATAGCTGTCAGGACGGAATAGATTGATGATTGATGATGATGATGATTTTCTATTTACACAGTCTGGGGAGCTATTTGATGCGAATTAAATCCTTTGACCATAAGCCATATTGCCAGAAATAGACGATTCAACCCCAATGGGAGGAGTAAGATCATTTCTGTATCATGTGTTCCCTGATCAAAAATCGTTAACAAGATACCTGTTAGCATCAATGCAATTCCCGCTAGTCCCCAAACAGAAATAAATCGCGGAATGAGTTTTGAAGTATAAAACACATAATAAAACACAGGAAGCGCAAAGCAAGCAATAAGCATGTCTAAATAATGAGTCCACCAACGAATTGCATACAGTATAGTCCCTAAAGTTTGAAAATAGTCTGTATCTGTTGCTTTTACATATTCCTGGCTTAATGATAATACAGATAGCACACCTATATTATCAATAACTGATATTGTAAAACCGATAATACTGAAAGCCAGGTACCATATTGCAATCTCTTTATGATATTGCTTAAAGACCGGTAACAACATAACTGCTATACCAACAGATACAGCGCTACCCATTAACCCAAGGAGTACAGACAGAATTACCTGCGTCGCATTTGCCGAGACATTGGTAAGAAAATCTGAAGCGAATATAATGGGCCCTAATAAAAACTGATTGATGGAAATTCCAATAATGAATTGAATAAGAAGTAATACTCCCAGAATTCTTGCCGTCTTTTTAATTGATTTCATTTTGTTCGTTTTTTGACCCCGAGTCCTCGGGGCAGGTTGATGATTGATTGATGATTGTTCGTTTTTTGACTGATGTCGGCTATTCTTTCACACGTTAATTTTTTTTAGTTAGAAAAATCCATTTTATCGGTATTTCCTTTAAGTTTCACTTTAGACTTATCGGATGCTTTACATTGGACAGATTCATACGATAATTCCAGAACTACTATACTTTCACCACTAAGTGTAAGCTTCAAATCCTTTCCTGACACTATGCCTTTTGTTTCAAAGTAAGCTGTAGAGCTCATATTTAACTCATTAAGCTCAGGGCTGGAAATAAAAACTATCACACTGTCCTTAACTTTTATGCGTTTGGTTTTTTCTATGACCAGTTCTTCATTAGTTACTTCAGTTTTGATAAAGGATATCAGGTTTTGGGGAGCTTCTACTTTTATCTGTGTTGTGCTGTCTTGCTTGAAGAACACCTTAATGCCATGACTTACCGACACCTTTCTAAAGCCTGTAACATTCCTCATTTCAGATACAAAATCATATGCAACTTCTACAATATGGGTTTTGTCCATATACCTGTGCATAATCGACTGAAAAGCCAGGAAGAAAAAGCTAACCGCTATCAGTCCACTCACTAAGATCAAATTACTTTTTTTCATAATCTGTGGTGTTATTTAAGTATTCATTATAGGATTTTTTCACTTCTTCAAAATTTACATCCAATAGCCTCATTTTTTTAAATACATCAGGAAGGGTTTCCTCCATAAATTCTTTTTTCTTGATGTCTAGAACAGTCTTGTAACCGTTTTTAGAAACAAAATACCCTATTCCTCTCTTATTATAGATCACTTCCTGTTCCTGCAGATGATTAAAAGCCCGTATTGCTGTGTTAGGATTCACCTCTACCATTACGGCAATCTCTCTTACAGAAGGTATCCTTTCTTCTTCTAACCACCTTTCTATAAGGATGTTTTCATAAAAAAAATCCACAATTTGTAAGTAAATAGGTTTGCCATTATCAAAATCCATGATTAAACCTCCTTTTCAATTATCTTAAAATAGGCGGCCAAAAGCATCATCGGCCCTAAAACAATGCTGAACAAAACACTTCCTATTCCAGAAAGGTCATTTTCAGCTAAACTAAATGCTTCACTAGACATTGGGTCTGATGTAAACACATCAAATGTGCCACCGCTGAATATAAAACAGAGGATCATATTATACATAAACAAGGTGAAAACGGCTAATAAAACTAAAAGCAGCGTTTTGCCAATTCTGTTTTTAGTAAAGGTGATCGCTCCAAGTAGAAATGTAGGCTGAATGAAAAAATAGAATTTAATTAGTAGCCAATGATCTTCTGAGAATATCGGTACTATATGAAAATCGGTATCGGGAAAAACACTTCCTATGCTAATAGCAAGTTGTCCTACCAAAAATGCAAAAACTGTAAATACAAACGTATATATGATACTTGTAGTTAACCAGGATGCAGCTATCCTTTCTTGTGGTGAAACGGGAAGCAAAAAATAAAAATGATTTACTTTCTTATTATGAGCTTCTTTAAAAATAGAAAAAGTAAACAACAAACCTAATGGAATATAGAGCAGGAAGAGTATCCTAAAAAACTCATTGGCTGTTACAACATGATCTCCTCTTAAACTAAACAAAGAACCTATGAATAAAATACCTCCTACCACAGATAAAGCAGTAACTATAGCTCCTTTTAATAATACAATATCCCTATAGATAAGACTCCCTATTCTTCGAATATTAAACTGTTGCATCACGATATGTATTTTTTAGCACCATATTGATTCTCTCGGGTTCGCTTACTACGGCATTAAATAGCAGCTCGAGATCTACTTCTGATTCATCTTTGTCTTGCCGGGTGAGAACAGCTTTTCCGCCAAAAGAGGTTTCAGAATAAATAATAGACTCCTCTGCATAATGAGCTGGTTTTCCAAACCACAGATGCTCTGAAACATTAGAAAGAGGCTGATCAAATATCACTTTGGCCCGATCCAGAATCATCACGTGATTTATCAGACTGTGTAAATCTCTGATCTGATGGGTAGAAATCACAATGCATTTTCCCTGGTCGACGGCCGAGGCCATGATTTTTCTAAATTGACTTTTTGATGGGATATCCAGGCCGTTGGTAGGCTCATCCATGAGTAAAAGCCCCGTATTTGTAGCTATACCAAATGCAATCAATACTTTTTTTTTCTGCCCGAATGACAAGGTTGATATCTTTTCATTTGAGGAAAGTTTAAACTCTCGTATTAGTTCATAAAATTGCTCCCGGGAGAATTTGGGGTAAAAAGCAGAATTTACTTGTTCGTAAGTAGCAATCTTTAGCCCTGGTAACTCAAAATCTTCAGGTACTATAAAAATATCCTGAAGGCATTTTACCATTCTCCTTGAGGTACTTTCTCCTAAAATATGGCAATAACCAGCTTTTGGAAAAAGTAATCCTGTCATTATCTTCATCAAGGTGCTTTTTCCTTCACCATTTTCACCAAACAGTCCATAAATATTACCCGGCGTAAAATCCAATGAGATATCATCAAGAATTATTTTGCTTTTCGGATAACAGAATCGTAAACCTCTAATTTGTATCATCTCTAGTGTATTAGTTATCTAGTACACCTCAAATCTAGAGAAGTAATCTTAATAAAACAAAGTTTTTTTGCTTTTTTTTATTGAACTCTTCTTGAGTAATGGTTTTAAACAGAAAAGTATATGTGGTAATTTATATATGTATTCCTGAATGTATTTCTTTATTTTCTGCTAATGCTGCAACGATTGATTTAGTCTCTTCGAAAAGATAATTTCACAAAAAAACTTCTACTTTTTTAGCTTCAGCAGCATTCCAGTCGAATATAAGTTTTAGTGTTTTCGTTTCTGCATTCCAGTCAAAAGAAGGAGATACCTTACCTACCAACACCGATTTTGGTGTAGTTGCCATGTTATGTATCACCAGGGTAATATTTCGGTTACCCGATGTATAGGCTGTTCCTTTTTCGGAAGAAAAACCGATGGAGAGCTTTTCTGAAGTATTTTTACTCTCAAACTTCAGTAATTCATATTTTCCTTTTTCAAAAGCGTTGGGTGTTTTACCATCATCCTCATACAATTTCCCCGAGCTGCCCTTCATATCTTTATCGTGATAATAATGCAGGGTTAACTCTTTGGTGGTATATTCTTTTGTGCTCAGAACTGGTGCCACCATAGGAATAAAAGATCCGGCCTTTACAAATACCGGGATATGATCTTCAGCAACATCTACAGTGGTATATTTTCCTCCCTCATACTTTTGATCGGTAAAGAAATCATACCAATTGACTCCTTTGGGAAAAAGAACATCCATAGAGGCGATTGCTGGTTTTACCACTGGTGAAACCAAAAAATTATCGCCCCATAAATAGGCAAAACTTAGCTCGAGTAATTCTTTATTCTCTGGATTTTCAAAGAATAAAGGCCTCATGAGCGGAATCCCGGTTTGATTATTATCGAAAGCTATGGTATAATTATAAGGGAGCATACTATATCGCAGCTCAATACTCTTTTTGGCCAGTGCTTTTGTTTTTTGATCATGAAAAACCGGCTCTGGAGCAATATGTTCTTGTGCATGTGGCCTGAATATAGGTTGAAACACGCCATACTGCAACCAACGCGTATATAAGTTAGCATCAAATGTCTCTCCGCCGGCAAACCCTCCAAGGTCAGAATGCATATACCCCATTCCCTGCATTCCCATCTGCAATGCTATTTCGGTTTGTGGTTGCAATCCGCTCCAGCTTCTGCTTACATCACCCGACCAGGGGATCATACCAAAACGCTGCGATCCCGAATATCCTGCCCGCATCAATATAAACGGTCGCTGATCGGGGATATCTTTTTGATATCCTTCCTGTACCAATCGTGCCCAGTCATGACCATAAATATTATGAACTTCGTCTGCACTACCAGCTGCATGCTGTAAGTTTGATGGATGTACTTCGGGTTCTCCCAAATCGCCCCACCAACCTGCTACTCCATAATCCTGAGTGTATTTTTTGTAGATATTCCAGAACCACTCTTTTCCTTTCGGATCATAAATATCAACAATACCTGTATTTCCGAAATAAAAATCATAGGTAAACGGGTTACCTGCCGAATCTTTTCCGAGCACTCCTTCTGCCACAGCTTCTTCCCATTTTTTGGAAGAAGTCAATACAAAAGGTTCTGTAATAAGTATCGTTTTTACTCCCTGATCTTTAAAATCATTGATCATCTGCTTTGGATTTGGAAAAGAGTCTTTCAGGAATTCCAGATTGCCCATATGCCCTTTGATGTCTTTTCCAAACCAATAAATATCCAGCACTACTGCATCCAATGGTATACTATCCAGAGTAAACTTTGCGACTGTTTCCCTGGTTTCTTTTTCAGAATGATATCCAAAACGACTGGCAAAATTACCAAATGCCCAACGTGGTGGTAATGGTTGCTTTCCGGTAAGATCGGTATACTGGTTCATCAGGTCCTTCCAATCATCACCGGCTACAACCTGATACGTTTTCCTTCCACTGATGGTTTCATAAGCCAAGGTATTGTCTTTTTTACTATCGATATCCAAAAAACCAATCGGGGCATTATCAAAATGTACTGCATATATTTTAGAAGAAAGCACCAAAGGCATCGTAAAGTTCATAAGTTCTGAATACGAACCATATCCATAATGGGCTTTGTTATATAATTGAAGCCTTTTTCCTCTTCTGTTCATTCCCACTACCCTTGCTCCTGCTCCATAAATCACCTCGTTTTTATCGAGATTAAAATTCAGGATTTCGGTAGTATCTGTTTTTATATATCCATCTTTTTCAGAGATCAATTCCTTTCCTTTATAGGAGTATGATATTTGAAATGTTTTTTTGTTAATATGAATAGCTATTCCATGGGTAGTATAGGTCAAAACACTATCATTTTCAATAACTTTTCCTTCAACATCGGCATTCAAAACAACTGCATGAGATTCGGGATTAAACGTTTCTCCCTTTGGAATAAATGAAGTTTCTATAATTTTATCTGAATACGGTTTAATAATATAGGTACCATTATCCTTAAAAACTTCGATATAGGTGTCTTCATTATTATATCCCTGGTAAGGGCCGTCATACTTCTTTTTGCATGAAAAAGTAGTGGTTATAAGTGCAATACATAATAAAGAGTAAAGAAATTTGATATTCATCTGTCGGGTATGTTTTATTTCTGATCATCTCAAATATAAAAGAATCTCTATAAAACTGTGCTATTTATTGTTATTCTAACACCTTTTTTGTTTTAGCAACATATCATTGTCATCATTTTTTCAAATACTCAAGTACCGTAGCTGTATCGGTTTGGATATAAGTTTTCTTCAATTCGTCAAACGAGCCTGCAAATCCCTGAAAACCCAGAAATACAGGGGTTACAGGCTTTATTTTTGCTCCTTTTTCCAGATAATTGCCATTTTTTTTAATGGTAACATTCAGAACCCAAAGATACATATTGTACTGTTCCCAATCTTCTAAATAAATTGTTCCGCATTTACACATATAACTAGTATCGTCTATCTTTTGCAAGTGTTCTTTAAAAACCGAAAAAAGAACTTCCTGATCCAAAAAGCAAACGGGCTGATCCCATTGGATATAAGTTCTGAACCTTTGATATGCACAAGGACAATATTCCTTATACATATCCTGAATTAGCTCTTTAAAACCAGAGCGTAATTGTGTTTGTGTTTGATTGAAATTGTTCAAGCCACCGGAATTATTATTCTATTTTTATAAAATTGAAAAAATACTTCTTTCATTAATCGGTACTATATTGATCACATCTTGAGTTGAGGCAAAAATAGGATAAAGGGAACAATATCAATTATTCAAGCCTGATGGTGCAATAGGATCTAATTCATACGCCATTGCGGATTAGCTGTTGACATTTTTACTTCATCTACCCACAGATGTTGATCTTGAGGAGCAGTTCCATTCCAATAGGTAAACAAGTATAATGCATGAAAGTAATCCCCATCATTTATTATTGTCTTGATATTATTTTCTTCATGAATCTTTTTGTTATCGAACCATATTATTACTTTAGATTTACCTCCGTTGGCGGCTAATTCTTTATCAAAGGCTATATATACATCTATTTTATGCCATTGATCTCGTGTTATAAGATCTCTTTCTCCAAAATAGAACCATTTATGCTGTAATTCTCTAAGCACCCCAAAACTATTTAATCGCTTATCGGCAGGTAAAGTACTGATATCATCATCAATTATTTGTATATCCATAAAGCCATTACTATCGCCATTTGCCCGTTCTGATGCAAGCCTAATAAACTTGAGGCTTCCACTACCTGTTTTGATGATAAACTCTGATGGTATTTTGATCGCCATACTTAAGTGAAGGTGTTCTCCTTCAATAACATGTGACGGAAAATTGATGATCCCTTCCCCAAGTACCCCATCCTTCTTTTCCTTCTAGTATATTCAACTCTGCAGATTTTTCTCCTTCAAAGGCATGATCACTGGTGTAATAGGAGTGTCCTGCAACATCATCAAAACCATCTGCTGTTCTTTGTGCTCTTTCTCCATCATTACCCAAATTAAAGTCTCTTATTAATTCCCATCCGGTATCTTGTTGAGTGGTTGGTGGCGGGGCATTATCTTCTTTGTGACAACTTATGAAAAGTAATACCAGGATTAATAATCTGTTATGCATTTTTTAATTGTATATTTTATTTGTTTTCAATGCTGCTTTTCTTTTTGGGTACCAGACTTTTATCTGAAAAGACTATATCATCTATAAGCCATTCTGTATTTTCTATGTAACCGCTGTTGCTCCATCCCATCAAATACCCATCTCGCCAGCCTTTTACATCTGCAAATCCAATATCTGCATCCAAAAGTTCATGATATTTGGTAAATGCAGGTTCATCTTCCCAGCGGCGCCACAACTGAATAACACCATCGTTTGCCTCAAAACTAGAAGCTGCTTTTACATGAAATATCAATTGCATCCAACGTCCTTTATCTTCTTCTGAAATAAATGGAACATGCTGTATGTGCGGCCCATCATGTCCTATTTCACCACCTTTACTGTAATGAAAAGCAAGCTCACTACCGGATCCATTTCCCCAAAACTCCCATATAACTGTAGCTCCTACTCCTTTATCTGAATATGCGTCCATCCATATGGCAAAAAGTTTACTATTGGATGGTGTTATGGTTGTATGTTTATAATTTGTAGGGACACGAAGCCAGTATTTTACCCAAAGCTCGGGGTGTGCTACAGAAAGCCCAAAACGTTGTTCTGACATGAAATCCTGCGCAGGGTATCGAAAACGAAGACTATGTCGTCCGTTTTTGGGGTTCCAATTTCTTCCTTCGGGAATGGGAACATCTACAGGAGCCCCATTATTCACAACGCTTTCTGATGTTACAATAGATGTTCTATTGGTTTGTTTCCAGTGAAACCCTTCGGCATTGGTGCCAGAAAAATCCCCAGATTCAAAATCTTCTATAAAAAATGCGTCTTTATCCTGTGATTCATTGTTTACGGTAGTTGGTGAATCATCATCACTGTTGCTACATCCAACAACAATCAAGAAAAAAGCTACATTTATTACAATAGTTAAGAGTTTTATTTTTTTTTGCATGTATGGCCTATTTTTATGTGGTTCATTGTATGAAATCATTTTAAACAACTTTGGTTATATAACTCGATCTGTGTAATAAAAGCTGTTTTTCACACAAAAAGGATTCAGCCCTCTTTGTTTGGCCGAGGTTGATCTTCAGAAATACTATGACCAATTGTTCTTTAGAATCCACAACTTCATGTTCGTTGGTATCATCGTCGTACTGATCTCTAAAATCGCCTAATAATACAAGTAAAATGCTTATCATTGGGATTTAATGATAAGCATTTTAATAGCCTTACTCTTTTTAGAGTACTTTTTCGAGCATATCTTTAAGATACCATACACGATCATCTATGGCTCCATGGTTAACACATGATTCGTGATCCAGCGTAAGAACACCTTCTTCCAGTTTCATCCATTGCGAAGCCGAATAGATATCATTCTCATCCTGGATAACGATGCTTTTCAATACAGCTTTTAAAGCTTCTTTACCCAAGTCATCTGCACAAATATCCTTAAAAGTTTGAATAGCCGGTTCAAAATACACATCGGGAACTGCTTCCTTGTATAGATCAACATTTAGATTTTTGGCCAGCGTATCCCATTTTACGTCAATTGCTACTTCAAAACCCAGCGCATCCAGGATTCTTTTCTTTAAATCGGGAAATTGCTTTTCCTCAAACTCTTTTATGGCTCTTTTTTCGTTAAGTCCCATGTAATTCTTATTTTTTGATTAAATTTTGTTTATGGTAAAGGAAGAGAAATAATGAGCGCCATACATCACCTAAAAACAGTAAAATATAGAATACCTATTTATAAGGATTCTGTATTTGATTATCATGACGAGAATTTATTTCAACATATCTAGCTTGACCATTGTTTTGATCCAATGATCACTTTTTTTATCCCATATATTGATTTTGCAGGTTATGGGGCTTTTAATAGTAGGGTCGGTAAAAATAAAGCTCGGTGCCAATTCTACTACAAATTCTGAAGCATTCATAGCTGTTTCTCCTATCAAATCTTTTTCGTTTATCACTATTTCGCCATTAGCATCTGTAGCTTTTAAGCTCAATCCCGGAAAAACTTTTCCAGATTCTTCTTTGAATCCTTTGAGTCCTTCAAATATCATATATAAATTTTCATTATATCTGGCTACATTATCAATAATAGTGTTGTTTTTTTCCTTTGAAAAAAGAGAAATTTCATCATAAGAGATGTGGTTTGTTTCTACTTTGATATTATTATTTGTTATAATATCAAAATCCATTTCTGCCTGATAAGTACCTTCTCCTTTCTTATCCCATATATTTATCTTTAATATATACTTTTGTTCAGAAAAAATTGGTTTCGCAATTGAAATATCAGCTTTCAGCAATAAGGGAGAAATAGTAATACCTTCATTATAACTTTTATATACATCATTACTCTGAAGGATCGTATCCCCTTTTTTGTTCATAATGAATAATTCCATCCCAGGAAAAACAACTCCGTTCTGTTTTTGAAAACCTTCTATGGTACTAAAATTCACGTAAAATTTTTCTCCATAGATAAATGAATTTCTACTTATTTTTTCTTCATCATCTGACAGGTACACATCTTCACAAGAAAGTCCATCTCCTTTTGTGGTCAACCCGGTTTGTATATCTTTGTTGATTGATTTTTTAAATTCACAGGAAAGTAGAATTAAGGGTAAAAAAACTAATAATAAAATAGGTAGTTTCATTTGCTTTATTTGTTTTGCTTTATTTAAGAACTCATCTTGAGTTCTAACTATAGCATTAACATTTTCAAATCTTATATCCTCCTTTTACTAAAAAAAACAGTACTACTCCGTAAATAATGTCTAACCATAAGACATGAAGAATCCTGGCTACAAAAATAACAATAACCAGCGGTAACCCAATAATTGCAAGGTAATTCCCTTCTTTTATCTCCTTAATGCTCATACTCCATAACAGACCGCCTATTTTTGTATTTGGAAAAGCATGTGCGGCAACAGAAATACCCAACCATATACATAAAAGTCCAATTGCAGGAGTTAGGTTTTTTCCAATATAAAAAATAAAAATAGCTATCAATGATATTGCAACAAAAGGTATAATAGCAATGCTGAAAACAGTACTATATCTTTCAGGTTTCTCGTGCACAACAGCTTCACTAGCTCCTACAGAGAGGTAATTAACTTTCAGGACTTTTATATTAAGAAAATTGCATGTTGCTTTATTGATCAAAGCATCAAGGATTAATCCTGGAAAAGTTACTATTCTCACTAAATATCCAATGATAATTCCCATAGTTTTAGTTTTTTAAGTAACAAACTCGTTTTGACTGTCCGGCATCTCTTCATAACAGAAGTGTCTTTCAATAGAAAAAGTACTGTTTAAGAATGATGCTCAAGCTGTTTGCGGTAATTAGTATACATAAAATATGGATCCAGATTAACAGGAGTTTCTTTAGGCCAAATTCTTATAGCAGTTTCAGCGGTATCATACAGGTAAACAGTTAATGTCTGATTTCCCCAATTACTATCAGAGTGCAATATTCCATACCATACTTCACCAGGTATTTCATTGGTGACATATATGAATTTGTTTAGTGACGTATCACTATTCTGCCATTCTTTTTTATATTTATAAATTTTACCATCCAGAGTATCATCTACACCAGAAATCTGAATTAATGCTTCTTCATTTGCCTTTTCTCCTATTCTAAGTACTTTTACTGTAAATGGAATACTCCCATGATACCCTGTATACTGCTCCACATATTTTCCTAATTCCTGACTTCTTACCATAGCCATTTTATTTTATCATTTTGATACACCAAATTTAAACAAGGTTATGAGCAGGCACATCACTATAATGTGGTAAAATGATAAATACTTAAAAGTTGGTATCAAAACGGTATAACAACCAAATATACTAGGTTATCGTGAAGATCATAATGTTATAAACTCCTTAGGCTAGATTGAGAAAGTTGTATATTTATCTGGTTTATAAATAAAAGTATTGGATAAGTATATTTTTGGATGAAGGTATTCCTCTTACATTTTTTCTTAATTATAACGTCATTATTCTTTCCTTGCGTTGCACAGGAAGACGACGTATTGACAGCTGTAAAAAAAACTTCCTCAAAAGAAGTGATAGACTCATTGCTTAATGTAGTTGATCATTATTGGTTTTCTGATCCTTCTAATGCAATTAAAAATGCAACAGCAGCCCATAAATTAAGCGAGGCCAATCTATACGAAATAAGAATGGCACAGAGTCTTTTTAAGTTAGGAGTACTCTATAATCATATCGGGGATTTCGATCAGGCAATGAAAAGTTTTGAGAAGACACTCGATCTGTCAAAAAAAATAGAAGACAGTCTCTGGATGATTAAGTGTTATAATGAAATTGGATTAACATATCAGAAAACAAATAACTATTCCAAGGCTCTAGAAAATCTAACGTATGCTTTAGGAAAGGCTCAGGATCTACATGTTGAATCGGAGTTAAACCACATTAACGTGAACATAGCCAAAGTACTTTTTGATCAGGGAAATTATATTTTATCAATAGGATATCTGGAACCCTTATTACAAAAAAACCTTGATAATACTACCAAAGCTGCAGTAAACAATAACATTGGCAGAGCCTATAAAGAATTAAAAAATATAGATAAAGCAATAGCGCATTACATGATCAGTTATAAAGTCTGCCTTGATATAAAAAATAACCCCTGCGAATTAAAACCATTGGGAAATATGGCTAATATCTATCTGGAAAGGCATGAATATGACAAAGCACTTGGTCACTTTCTTGAGATCGCAACCATAGAAGAAAAACTGGATCTAAAGAGTGACCTTATCTCTACCTATAATAGCATAGGCATTGTATACAGAATGAAAAAAGATTTTTCTAAAAGCCTTTCTTTTTTAAATAAGAGTGAAAAAATAGCTAAAGAAATTAAATCTTTGTATCAACTCAAAACTATTTATTTAAGCCAGGCCCTCGCCTATGAAGATGCAGGTAAATATATAAAAGCTCTTGATTATCTTTATGCTCATAGAGCATTATCGGATAGTTTATTTACTATAGAAAAAAACAAACAATTATCAGAGCTGCTCGTAAAATATGAAGCCGAAAAAAAAGAAAAAGAAATCTCCTTATTGAAGAAAAATAAAGAGCTGCAGTCGACCAAAATAGCAAAACAATATCTTTTACAAAAAGTTACTGCTTTAGGCATAGCATTCTTATTACTTACTGTTTTGGGTATTGTATATGTCTACCGCCAGAAATTAAAAAGCACAGAAATATTATCTTCCAAAAATGAAGAAATAAATAAACAAAAAACATTAAAATTGATTCACGATCATGAAATAAACACAACAAAAAGTTACATTACATGGCAGGAAAACGAAAGACAAAGAATATCATTAGAACTTCATGACGGTGTAGCTGCCTCTGTAGCTGCAATAAAATTAAGTCTTCTAAAGATAGTAGAAGAACATCACCCCAAATTACAATTAGATCATCTTTTAAAAACTGTAGATAATACATATGACGAAATACGCACGATATCTCATCATCTATCTCCGCCAAGAGTTGTAAATACCCCGTTTATTGATCTCATCGAAAATTACCTCAAAGAAATAGGAAGTGCCAACTCATTTCAGGTTTCATTTTTATGCAATCCAAGACAAGAAATAAATCTGATTCCTGATGAAATGAAGGTTGAAATTTACAGGATCATGCAAGAGGTAATGACCAATGTGGTGAAACATGCAAATTGCAATCTAGTCGAAATACAGTTTACCGGTAACAACGATCATTTAAATATATTGATTGAAGATGATGGAAAAGGCTTTAATGTTAACAAAACGTCCTTTGGCATAGGGTTGGGTAATATCAAATCGAGGGTGCTTACTTTGGATGGCAGTATTCACATCGATTCGTCTGTAGGACGAGGTAGCATTATCAACATTGACTTACCGGTTAATTTGCTTCCTGTTTAAATCATACATATCATATAAAATAAAGTTATGACATCGCCAAAAATTATCAAAATAATCATAGCAGACGATCATCAAATTTTTTTGGAAGGCCTGGTAGCACTCCTTAATGACGTAAAAAATATAAATATCGTTGGCACTGCTACAAATGGACACGGTGTGATAGCGTTTCTGAAAAATAATACTGTTGATCTTGTAATCATGGATATACATATGCCCGAGATGGATGGTATCGAACTCAACAAAATCATTAAGAAAGAATATCCAAAAGTTAAGACTTTGGTGTTAAGTACCTATAGTTATCCAGATAAAATAGCCCATTTTGCCAGGAACGGAGCCAATGGGTATCTTTTAAAGAATACCGAAAAATCTGAACTCCTTACTGCTATATATGCTATAGTAAATCATGAAAATTACTTTTCGGAAGAGGTGAAGGAAAAATATATGAATAGCATCTTTACACCTAATAGTAATGCCAATGATGAGATTTCCCAATTAAGCCAAAGAGAAGAAGAGATCCTCAAACTTATTGCTCAAGAATATACCGCTCAGGAAATAGCCAAAAAACTCTTTATCAGCCAACATACAGTGAATACACATAGAAAGAACCTGCTTTCAAAATTGAATGCAAAAAATATTGCCGGCCTCGTAAAATATGCAATCAAAAGCGGTATCATAGAATAGATCAATCTACTTTAAAGTTATACAAGTATAACTGCCCTGTTTTAGAATACTCTCACATTAATGCGAAAAAACCTTCGTACTTGAACTCATGCAATTCAAACTGTTAATACACATAACAATATCCTAAACATTAATGATATTACCGGAAATCTGGTGCGCCAACTGGTAGACAATCAAAAAATAAAGGAGCCTTTGACTGTACCTGGAATGGAAAATCGGAAAACGGAGCCAAAGTTTCCAGCGGTATTTATATTGCGGTGATAGAAATCAATGGCGTATTTGTCAAAAAGAAATTGTATAAAAGATAATACTTAACCAACACTCACATTTAGCAAACCAAAACCGGAAAAGCTGCGCCCGTACAGGCAGCTTTTCGATTATATTCGAGGCCTGCCATATTCTTTAAAACCTGACAGATCTAAACTATTTAAGGTTCAGTATCAATTTCTGGGATACAAAAACGATTTTTCAACCTCAAAATCTATTACTCCATCCTTTCTTACTTCGTAGGTAATAAAAAGTTCGCCCCAATACACTCCATCGGTAAAATCTGCAATAATCCATCTATGATTTAACAAACGTACTTTATTAATGGCCATCTTGCCTTCCATCCCAACATAAGGAACAATAGGATTGTCTTCTCCAGCTTTGTTTTCGCTAATGATTTTATCGCTAATCGTTAAAGCCAGTTTATTTGCATCATACCCCATTTCTTCAAAATAACTTGCTGCATCTTCATTACTTTCCATTGAAAAATAGGTAAGATCCAGATTCACATCTATGAGTGAATCAACAACGGCTTCTTTCTCAGTGATTCTAGTTTTTAAATTTTCAATTTTAGTATCATAGGATTCTTTAGCTTTTTTAGCATTCATAAATTGAAAAAGAATAAATAATGCAGCAAAAATAAACAGGTATAAAAAAATCTTACTCCTCATATTCTAGATGGTTATTTTTAAATTATCGTAGGCGATATATACATTCTTTGGTAATTGTTTCTCTACTTCGGCATGAAATCCAAGCATATGGCTTATATGTGTAAGGTATGCTGTTTCTGGCTGTATCTCTTCTATAAACTCTAAAGCTTCTTCGAGATTAAAATGTGAATGATGTGGTTCTATTCGTAGCGCACTCACCACCAACACCTTAACGTTTTTTAATTTTACTCTCTCTTTTTGTTCAACAGTTTTTACATCGGTAAGATATGCAAAATCTCTAAACCGAAATCCAAAAACCTGCAAACGATTATGCATGGTATTTATCGGGATCACATCCAGATCCCCTAACCTAAAAGACTGATTCTTTAATTCATTCTCTATAACGCAGGGTGCTCCCGGATATTTATTCTCTGAAGAAAAAATGTAGTCAAATCTTAGTCTCAGTGCCTGCAAGACCCTTTTATGAGCATAAATGGGGATATCTCCCTGTCTAAAAAAAAACGGTCTTATATCATCTAATCCCATAGTATGATCTGCATGTTCATGTGTAAATACGATACCGTCAATTCTGGATACACCATTAGAAAGCATTTGCTGTCTGAAATCAGGTCCGCAATCCACCACATAGGTATATTCATCCCAAGATATCAATACAGAAACACGAAGGCGCTTATCTCTTGGATCTTCACTAAGACATACCGGATGATTGCTTCCAATAATTGGAATGCCCTGCGATGTTCCTGTGCCAAGAAATGTTACTTCCATACTGTATTATAAAGAAGCAAATGTACTTATATTTTTTTGTCAAAAATTATGTGGATATCTTAATTGTTATGTATCGCTTCTATAAAAAAGTTTAAATCACTTCAAAATGTAGAAATTTACGTTCAGGCTTTTTTAATAATTATGGTATTAGTACCTTTACATTAAACAAAAAAAGCCCTTTTTACTATGCCTATTACGATCATGGGAGATAAGGAATTTGAATCTGTCCCCTCAATAAAGAGCAAAGCCTTACGCATTAACCTGAACCAAAATATCTATGGCACTTTTGCCGAAATAGGTGCCGGCCAGGAAACTGCCCGAAACTTTTTTAGAGCCGGAGGTGCATCCGGAACCATTGCAAAAGCGATGAGTGCCTATGATAAAGATTTTAGTGATGCCATCTACGGAATAGAAAACGATAAACGCTATGTAACCGAGGCCAGGCTGAAAAAAATGCTGAAACACGAGGTAGGACTTATTGAAGAAAGGATTTCTCGCGAAAAACACCCCAATAAATTATTTTTTAGCTATGCCAATACAGTGGCTACCATAGACTTTGCAAAAAAGTATAAGGGTCACGGTTGGGTAGGTATTCGCTACCAGGTAAGGCCAGGCGAAGAGTACAATGAGATTATGCTGCATATTCGTTTTCATGAAAATGATGCCAGGTTGCAACAAATGACGTTGGGTGTATTGGGGGTAAACCTTATTTATGGTGCTTACTACAAATATGACAATCCAAAAAAGTTATTGAGATATCTCTATGATCATTTGGATAAAGATCAAATTGAGATTGACACCATTAATTTCTCCGGACCAAGATTCACAAAAGTCGATAACCGCTTAATGAGCCTGCAATTGGTTAAAAACGGAATGACAGAGGCTGTAATGTTTGGCCCCGATGGAAATAACATATTACCGGCAGCCATACTCTACAAGAAAAATATATTAGCGCTTCGCGGAAGTTTCAGGCCGGTTACTAAAGTCAATATGGATATTTACAAAAAATCACTTAACATGTTTTTGAGTGAGAATAAGGTAAATAAAGACAAAACCGTGGTCATTTTTGAAATAACATTATCCAACCTGAGAGCAGAAGGAGAAATTGATGAAGAGGATTTTATGGCAAGAGCCCGATTGTTATGTTCTCTTGGGCAAACGGTAATGATTTCAAATTTTAAAGAATATTATCGTGTTGTCGAATATTTCTCTAATTATACCAAAGAGCGGATGGCACTGGCCATGGGCATAAATAACTTGGTAGATATCTTTGACCAAAAATACTATATGCATCTTAGTGGTGGTATTCTTGAGGCTTTTGGTAAACTATTCTTTAAAGACTTAAAAGTGTATTTATACCCATTAAAAGATCATGAAACCGGTGAAATAACCGATAGTGATACCCTTAAAGTACACCCAAGAATGAAAGAACTTTATAAGTTCTTTAAATATAATGGTAAACTACAGGATATTACCGATTATGATCCGACTATTATGGATATATTCTCAAGAGAAGTCCTACAAAAGATACAGGAAGGAGAGACCGGGTGGGAAGATCAATTGCCAGAATTGACCCCGGAAATGATCAAAGAAAATAATTTCTTTGGGTATAAAACTCCTGAAGAAGCTGTAAAATAATAGAAAAGTTACCTAAAAAAAGCGCCTGTGTTTTGCTAAAACACAGGCGCTTTTTTATGAATTATTTCTGTCTATAGGATCTGAGCAGCGTGATCTTTGGTTTTTACTTTACCAATCACTTCAGAAATGACTCCGTTTTCGTCAATTACAAAGGTGGTTCTATGTATTCCATCATATTCTTTTCCCATAAATTTTTTTGGTCCCCAAACTCCAAATGCTTCAATCACTGCTTTATCCTCATCGGCCAGTAATGGATACGGTAATTCAAACTTATTCCTGAAATTCGACTGATGCTTCGCACTATCTGCACTCACACCAATAATTTCATAGCCTTGAGTCTTAAACACCTGGTAATTGTCTCTTAAATTACAAGCTTCGGCAGTACAGCCCGGAGTATTTGCTTTAGGATAAAAGAAAACAACCAGTTTTTTCCCTTTATAATCTCCCAAAGTAATAGTATTGCCGTCCTGATCTAATGCCGAAAAATTAGGAGCGTTATCCCCTGCTTTTAATGTTGTCATTTTTGATGGTTTATTATGTGAATTATTTTTGTTTAAAGTTTTCAGGTAAAAATAAAACAAAAAATAGGATATCTTTTCGGTTTTATCAAAATTTTAATGATTTTTACATAGAAGTGATTTAGACTTTTTTTTCCTGTCTACTGACCAGGCAGAATTGAAGCGAAAAAGTTTAAATCACTTCATACTATTGGAGTAATAATTTGATACTTTAGCACAAAATAGTTTTGTAATATGACCAAACAGGAAAAAGTAGACTTCACCATTAAAACCCTTCAGGAATTATACCCAAAAATACCAATTCCTCTCAATCATAAAGACCCTTACACTTTACTCATTGCGGTACTAATGAGTGCACAAAGCACAGATGTAAGAGTAAATCAAATCACTCCACTCCTATTTAACAGAGCAGACAATCCCTATGCGATGATTAAATTATCTGTAGAAGAGATTCGGGAAATTATCAAACCCGTTGGATTGAGCCCGATGAAATCTAAAGGAATCTATGAACTTTCTCATATTTTAATTGATAAACATAATGGAGAAGTACCTCAAAGCTTCGAAGCCCTGGAGGCTTTGCCGGCAGTGGGACACAAAACAGCCAGTGTAGTAATGTCTCAGGCGTTTGGAGTCCCTGCTTTTCCTGTAGATACTCACATTCATCGTTTGATGTATCGCTGGGGATTGAGCAATGGCAAAAATGTAACACAAACTGAAAAAGATGCCAAACGCTTGTTTCCCAAAGAACTGTGGAACGAGTTACACCTTCAGATCATATGGTATGGAAGGGAATATTCTCCTGCAAGAGGTTGGGATCTCGATAAGGATGTGATCACCAAAACTATTGGAAGAAAAACGGTGATAGCAGCATATCACAAAACAAAAAGACCTATTAAAAAATAGGCCTCTTATAATTAGTTTAGGATCGTTTCAAACTTTATCCCGTTATATTCTCTAACTTGTAAAGATTTTGAATAGTTAAGAAGAAAATCTATGGTTCTTCTTGTTGGTACCAGATGTTGTTTCTCCTCTTTTTGAGAAGGCTTAAAGTAAAATTTTGCCATATTTATAATCTTAAAAATTAAATGTTATTTAAAATTATAACGGAGGCATATATACTTTATTGCACCGGCATGTTATTAATTTGTTAAAACTATATTATTTTTTTCAATTACTTTTCTCAAGTTAATCAATGCATAGCGCATTCTACCCAGAGCAGTATTAATACTCACTCCTGTTTTATCTGATATTTCTTTAAAACTCATATCCCTATACATACGCATTATCAATACTTCTTTTTGATCTTCGGGGAGTTCCTGTATCAAGCTACGCAAATCATCTTCTACCTGATCCTTAATCAATCTTCTTTCTGCATTAAGATCTCCATCACTAATCACAGAAAAAATACTGAATTCGCCATTATCTTCAAATTTTGGCATACGATTTCCTTTTCTGAAGTGATCGATGACCAAATTATGAGCAATTCGCATTACCCAGGGAAGAAACTTACCTTCTTCATTGTATTTTCCATTTTTTAATGTGCGAATGACTTTAATAAAAGTATCCTGAAAAATATCTTCAGAGATATCTCTATCAAAAACTTTGGAATAAATAAAACTGTAAATACGTTGTTTGTGTCGTTCGATCAGAACAGAAAGTGCGTTCTCATCACCTTTGATGTAATTGTTTACCAGAATTGCGTCTGTTATCGTGTAGTCTTTCATACCTATACTTTGTTTTAGTACCAACAAGCTTGGGGCTCGGGCTATGTTAAACTTAAAAAGTAAAGATATTCTATAGGCAGTTTTATTTAGATTTGGTAACTTATTCTGGGGCTAATATAATAACAATCATTGAAAATCAAACATTTTTTTGTTAATTTTTTTAACTATACTTTCCTTACCACCCTATTATAATACTTATGAAGTAATCGTTATCTTTGCGCTCTTACCGCATAAATACAATGATTCAAGATATAACTACCTTAGATCCGAAAGAGTATATAATTATAAAAGGAGCCAAACTTCATAATCTAAAAGATTTGAATGCTGTAATCCCCAGAAACAAATTAGTGGTAATCACCGGCTTATCTGGTTCTGGTAAATCTAGCTTAGCTTTTGATACTTTATATGCAGAAGGACAGCGAAGATATGTGGAAAGCTTGTCTTCTTATGCACGGCAATTTCTGGGGCGTCTCCATAAGCCAAAAGTAGATTTTATTAAAGGAATTGCTCCTGCAATCGCCATAGAACAAAAGGTGAATTCGACAAATCCCAGATCTACCGTAGGTACTACTACCGAAATTTATGATTACCTGAAGTTGCTTTTTGCAAGGATCGGTAAAACCTACTCCCCCGTTTCAGGAAAGCAGGTCAAAAAAGATAGGGTTACCGATGTTATCGAATACATAAAATCTTTTGAAGAAGGAGAAAAACTCTTATTAATTGCGCCAATCATAATTGAAAAAGACCGAACCCTTGAAGGAAAATTAAAAGTTTTACAGCAGCAGGGATATGCCAGGGTAAAAGTTAATGATACGGTAAGTAGAATTGAAGAAGCTTCTGTAAAAGAAAAAGATACTATTTTTCTTGTTGTAGATCGAATTGTAAAAAAAGATGAAGAAGATTTTTATAACCGATTGGCCGATGCTATTGATTCTGCATTCTTTGAAGGTAAAGGAACTTGCTATGTAGAAACCTTAAAAGATGGTAAACTACAATCGTTCAGTAATACCTTCGAATTAGACGGAATTACCTTCCTTGAACCTAATGTGCATTTGTTTAGCTTCAATAACCCATACGGTGCTTGTCCCCAATGCGAAGGATACGGCGATGTAATTGGTATAGATGAAGATCTGGTGATCCCCAACACGGCACTTAGTGTATATGAGGGGGCTGTATTCCCATGGCGTGGCGATAGCATGGGGTGGTATAAAGATCAATTGGTGAATAGTGCCTATACATTTGATTTTCCGATTCACAAACCATATTTCGAATTATCTCAAGAACAAAAAGAACTCCTTTGGACTGGTAATGAACATTTTGAAGGGATCGATAGTTTCTTCAATGAACTCGAATCTAAAACCTACAAAATTCAGAATCGTGTGATGCTTTCCCGCTATCGCGGAAAAACAAAATGTATTACATGTAAAGGCAAGCGACTACGCCCCGAAGCCAATTATGTAAAGATCTCTGATGCTACGCTTACCGATTTGGTAGAAAAACCATTGAATGAACTGGCAGATTTTTTTAAAAATATTACCCTTAGCGAGTATGATGCACAAATTGCAAAACGCCTTCTTAAAGAGATCAATAACCGACTGGAGTTTTTACAAAATGTAGGGTTAGAATATCTAACCCTCAATCGAAAATCAAATACGCTATCCGGAGGAGAGTCACAACGTATCAACCTGGCGACCTCATTGGGTAGTAGTCTTGTGGGTTCTATGTATATTTTAGACGAACCAAGCATTGGGCTACACCCCAAAGACACCGAAAAACTTATCAAAGTACTGCAATCGCTACGTGACCTGGGGAATACGGTAATTGTCGTAGAGCATGACGAGGATATTATGAAAGCTGCCGATGAGATTATTGACATCGGACCAGAAGCCGGTACCTATGGGGGAAATGTAGTAGCCACCGGAACTTTTGATCAGATCCTGAAAGCAGACTCGCTTACGGCAAAATACCTGAATGGCACCATGCAGATCGAGGTTCCGAAAACCAGGAGAACATCAAAATATTATCTCGAAATCATCGGAGCCCGAGAGAATAACCTTAAAAATATAGATGTTAAAATACCTCTTGGCGTTTTTACTGCAATTACCGGGGTCTCGGGCAGTGGTAAAAGTACATTGGTCAAAAAAATAGTATATCCATCGGTATTAAAACAATTGGGAGGATATGGCGAAAAAGCCGGTCAGTTTACCGAACTTAAAGGAAATTACAGCAACATCAAACATGTAGAGTTTGTAGATCAAAACCCTATTGGCCGCTCTTCGCGCTCAAATCCGGTTACCTATATCAAAGCCTATGATGATATCCGCAGCTTGTTTGCCAAACAAAAATTATCCAAAATACGTAATTATCAATCTAAACATTTCTCGTTTAATGTAGATGGAGGTCGTTGTGAAACATGTAAAGGCGAAGGCGAAGTTACCATAGAGATGCAATTCATGGCAGATGTACATCTCGAATGCGAAACCTGTGCTGGAAAACGCTTTAAAAAAGATGTGCTCGAAGTTACTTTTTACGATAAAAGCATCCACGACATTCTTACGATGACCATTGATAATGCAATCGATTTCTTTTTAGAACATAATGAAACCAAAATTCAAAGAAAACTCCAACCCCTGCAAGATGTTGGCCTGGGGTATGTACAATTAGGGCAGAGTTCTTCTACCCTGTCTGGTGGCGAAGCACAACGAATCAAGTTGGCTTCTTTTCTGGTAAAAGGAAACACCAAAGACAAAGCCCTTTTTATATTTGATGAACCCACTACCGGACTACATTTCCATGATATAAAAAAGTTACTCAGGTCCTTTGATGAGCTTCTTGAAAAAGGGCATTCAATTTTGGTGATAGAACATAATTTGGATTTAGTAAAATGCGCTGATCATGTAATTGATCTGGGGCCGGAAGGTGGAAAAAAAGGAGGCGCTGTAATTGCTGAAGGTACTCCCGAGCAAATAGTGAAAATCAAAAATTCGTATACAGGAGCCTACCTGAAAGAGAAGTTGTAAACATTAACATTTTTCTAATACGTAAAGTCGTAATGTAATCGAATATTTCACGGCTAAGAATACTATAATGATAAAACAAAAACGATGTCTCTTACCCAGGATTTAAAAGCCAGAGCCGCGCAATCGGCTGTAAAATATTCAGAAACTACGCATACCATAATGAACAATGGTATTCAATTATTGCGTGATAAGAAACTGGTGTCCAAAGCATTAAAAACGGAGGATCAAATCCCTGAGATCTTACTTCCGAATGCTGCAGGCAGGAAAATATCTGTTCAGAAACTATTACTCGATAAAAAAGTAGTACTATCCTTCTATCGTGGCGGATGGTGCCCATATTGTAATTTAGAACTGCATGCTTTACAAAAAGCACTTCCCGAATTTGAAAAACATGGAGCTACTTTGGTAGCAATAAGCCCCGAAACCCCGGATCACTCTTTAACTACTTCAGAAAAAAACAACTTAGGTTTTGAAGTCCTTTCAGATACAAACAATATGACCGCCAAAGCATTTAATCTGGCCTTTACCTTACCAAAGGATCTGATAGAAGTCTACAAAGGTTTTGGTATCGATTTAGAGATCAGTAATGGAAATGCTAATCAACAACTTCCGATATCGGCAACGTATATAATCGATCAAAATGGAATGATCATTTATGATTTTATAAAAGAAGATTATAAAGAAAGAGCCGATCCTGAAAAAATAATTAACTACCTTAAAAACAATTAATTACACCCGTTTTTTCATCACTTAAAAATTTTTGGCACGCCATTTGAAACAACGTATATCAAATAGCGGAAACCGAAAAGCTAATGAGTAGGTATGAACCCAAAAATAATCAGGTTATGAAAAAAATGATACTTTTTATGGCAGCTTTGTTACTAACAGGAACAGCTGCACAAGCGACCGATCACAAACACTTGGATCGGCAGGACAGGGTTACAAAATCTACCTTGTCGTTAGACAGGCGCTATCACCACACACAACCCATTGTCTTTATAGAAGGTGGTATAAAATTCTTTGTGTATGCCGATGGAGGTATTGATTACAAAATTCTGAAAAGAAGTCGCAGATCTCAATATGGTAACCGGAACAAGCCCATAAATACTCCGGGGTCATACGCACATCGCAGACCATATAACCATGGCTTTGTTAGATATGATTATTATGGCAGATTGAAGAAAGTAGGTCCTAATTATATAAGTTATGACCGATATAACAGAGTGCGTAGAATTGGTACTGTATCGATGAGATATAACCGTAGAGGGTTAGTGTATCGGGTAGGTGGTTTACATATCTACTATCAAAAATATGGGCGAATAAAATATGTAGAAGGTAGTATTCATTATACGGGTTGCGGTTATTGTGGAATTGATGGATGTACCATTACTCATGATCCATACTATAATAAAAACTGGAAATCGAAGCGCTATGACCATGATAATGATGATGACCAATATTACAAGAATAGAAAAAGAAAAAAAAGATATCATAATGACGATGATGATGACGATGATTAGAATATAGATTAGTTGTTGGTTAGTTGTTGAAAATCCCGTTACCAAATACTTCAGGTAGCGGGATTTTCTCTTTATAAAGTATTGTTAACCTTTCTTCGTGAGAAAACGATTATTATATATTTATGCCTTCATTATCAACATCAAATCAAAAAAATGACTTTTCACAAAGTATTTCTATTACTTATTATCTTCTCTTTTAATTCACTAATGGCCCAAAACATGGAGTTTGAGGATTACGACCCTCCTTCTACCCTGGTTGTTCCCGGAACTGAGATCAAAAAAGCAAAATTTCCTTTTATTGATGTGCACAATCACCAATTCAGGATGCCTACTCAAAATCTGCAGGAAGTAGTTACCGAAATGGATAAACTAAATATGGCAGTAATGGTCAACTTATCGGGAAGAGGTAGAGGTTCTGATGAGCATCTTACCAAATCCCTGAAAAATGTAAAAACCAATTTCCCGAATAGATTTATTGTATTCACCAACATTCAATTAACAGGGATAGATGAGCCCGGTTGGACCGAAAAAACAGTTGCCCAGATAGAAAAAGATGTTGCTATGGGTGCTAATGGACTTAAAATATACAAAAGCCAGGGAATGGATAATAAAGATAGCAAAGGGGATCGTATTAAAATTGACGACCCGCGTATTGGTGCAGTTTGGGAAAAATGTGGAGAATTGGGAATTCCTGTATTAATCCACTCGGCCGATCCAAAACCTTTCTGGGATGCTCATGATAATAAGAATGAACGCTGGCTGGAGTTAAAACTGCGCTCAAGGCGGAAAAGAGATGCAAAAGTAACGGGATCCTGGGAAACGATCATACAAGAACAGCACAATATTTTCAAGAAACATAAAAAAACTACTTTCATCAATGCCCATCTGGGCTGGTATGGAAATAATCTAGCAAAGCTTGCCAAGCTTATGGATGAGATGCCTAATATGTATACCGAAATCGGAGCGGTTATAGCAGAATTGGGAAGGCAACCACGCAATGCTAAAGCTTTTTTAACCAAATACCAGGACCGTGTGATGTTTGGTAAAGACTCCTGGAACCCCGAAGAATATCACACCTATTTCAGAGTATTAGAATCTGATGATGAGTACTTCCCGTATTACAAAAGGTACCATGCTTTCTGGAAAATGTATGGACTCGATCTGGATGATGAAGTTCTAAAAAAATTGTATTACAAAAATGCTTTAAAGATAATTCCAAATATTGATAAGAGTTTGTTTCCAAAATAGAGACTGTATTATATTAAAAAAAGGAAAATTATTTTTAAAATACCGTATCTTAGACTTAAATGGAAATAAACTATAATGTTGTATCTCTAATCGATACTTTGGGTCTAATACAAGGTGTTATTCTTGGTTTATTATTGATTATTGTCAATAGAAAAAAACAAGTCCACTATATTTTTGGGGTTGTTTATAATGGCCTTTGCTTTAGAATTACTACCTGCTATTTTAGAAGATTTAAATATTATAGCCTATTATCCAGAATATAATTTACTACTATTAAATTTTTATTGGTTATTATTTCCTTTTAATAATGTCTGCTATCAATGTTATAATATTGTATTGGATTTCGGTAAGGGGTGTTCTACAATAAAATGTACAAATTCTGATCCCTACCATAGATGAACAAAAAATTAATATCAAAAAAGATGGCGAAAACGAATCTTCAAAAAGCCATAAAAATGAAGAGTCATTGCTTCGAAAAATAGAACAGTATTAATATAAAACTCACTACCCCAAAACGATCCTCCCCAAAGAGCTCTTTTAACTCCCGGGGCTTGTGAGAAAATCTCTCTAGCTGTAAAGTTTTTGATCCTTCTAGCAATTTTTGTTTGACTATAGGTTAGAACACATTGAGCAGAAAATGAATATGATCCTTGTCCGAATCTATTTCTAAGAAATGAATTTCATATCGATCTTCTATATCTAAAAAGGTTCTCTTTAAAATTCGATCAACAATTAAAACGAAACGACGATATTTCGTTGAGCAAACCAAATGATATAGCAACAAAGATACATTATGACTTTTATGTAGATGGTTGATGATAGAGTCATTTTTTGACCGCAAAAGTCAAAATTTAGAGGTATACCTAAAAACCTCATAATCGTTTATCTATATTCTCATAAAAAACTTGCAAAAGTGTCCTTTAGACTAAAATAGTGTTTAAAAAACAGGCATATATAATATTATAATTGGATAATTTTCAATCACTTAAAGTTATTTTTTGTTGTAATTTTAATTAGCTAACACAAACTTCAAATAATTATGAAACTTATTCCCAAAATTTTACTCGTTTTATTGTTATCAACTTTAACAATAACCGCTCAGAAAAAATCAAGCGAGCCCTGTTCATTTGATCAGATTAAAGAAGAATTTTATAAGAACAATCCTGAAGAATTTAAAAAAGCAATAGCCTTCGAGAAAAAAGTAAAGCAACAGGCTTTACTAAAAAGTGCTATCAAAGCCACAGGACCTTATATTATACCTGTGGTTTTTCACATCTATGACGCGAAATATCCGAATGATAGCGATGGTAATGTAAGGAATGTTACCGATGCAAGAGTAATACAAGCTCTAAAAGACATTAATGAAGATTTTAAAGGTTTTAATGATCCTGTTGATAATGCTTTTAGAAATATCGAAGGTGGGATGGATATCGAATTCAGGTTAGCCCAAGTAGACCCAAATGGTAATACTACTACAGGTATCATTTATCATGAAAGAAAAGAAGGTTTTGGTCTTAGTAGTAATGATGCTGAAATAGCAAAATATGCTTGGGATAACTACAAATATATGAATGTTCATGTACAAGAGGTAATTAAATCTGGTAGTAGAAACCAGTCTGGTATCGCCTGGTTCCCTGCCGAAAATATGTCAGATGAGGGTACAGCAAGAGTTGTTTATAACGGAAAATATATCATATACTCCCCTCCGGCTTCTTCATTGACTCATGAGTTTGGACATTTCTTAGGATTACATCATACTTTTAATGGTGGTTGTGTTTCTGGTGATGATAAAGGAGATTTAGTAGCTGATACTCCCCCAACCCTATCTGGTACTGCTTCAGAACCTGGAGGAAGATCCTGCAAAACTGGTGTTAGAAATTGCTTTAATGATTTGATTAATCATCAAAATCATATGGATTACAACCCATGTGAATCTATGTTTACCAAAGGCCAAGTAACACGAATGGAATCTTTTATGGATCATAAAGCTCGAATTACTTTATGGCAAGATGCAAACCTAATAGCCACGGGCGTTAAGCAAGCTGATTTAGGACCTAGAGTAATATTTACCTATCAGAAAAGTGATGACAACGCTGTAGATCAGGCGTTGGCATTTATAGAAGGTTTTGCTAATAATAACGGAGATATCCTTAACAAGAAAAGAATTAAAGTGGTATCAGGAGCCAAGTTTGCGATTACTGGTCAAATGCAAGAAGGTACTCACTTTACGACTACAGGTGTTCCAAACGGCTTGAGTGCTAAGATTACTGTAGAGGATAATGAAAACGCTACTATTACCTTTACAGGTAATGCAACCAATCATAGTGAAGCTGATTCTACAGAGATTACAATTACATTATTGAATCCTGCTATTGCAGGGGGTGTAGGTTCTTTATATTCTAAGACAGGAAAATATAATATCAATTTTATTGACCCATACAAGCCTTATTATGAAATGTATTCTCCGGCTATAGTAACGGGGCGTTCCGTTCAAAATTATAATGATGCCATAGCTTCAAAATTTAATTCATTAGTAATTGGTGGTCAGTTTAGAACAAGATTACGTTCGTACGATGGTAATACAATAACTATAGATAATAATGCTATGGAGTTTGATGTATTATGTAATACCGGTACTATTAATGTTACTAATGTAGCAGAAGGCACAACTATTAGTGCTAATTCTGCAGGAACATGGGTAGGTAGACAAGCTATAGGGACCTCTCCTCCTAGAGTTGCAGGTGCAGGATATACATCTTGGCATGGCAAAACAGGATATGCCGCTATTAGAATTCCTACCTTAACAGGAGACTATGTTTATGGTTGGTTAAGGATTAAGGTACGATCAAATGGAGAATATGCAGAGTTAACCACATTTGGATTAAATCCAGATCCAGGAAAATCAGTACTAGGAAAAGTTACAGTACCTAGCTTGGTGTATTCTAGTGATCGTTTTTTAGAATCTGTAAAGAATGATGGTACAATTGGTAATGAAATCACGGTAGATCTTAAAGATGCTACGCTTGCAGTTTCTGGAACCTTGGTTTCTGGAACCCATTATAGCGTAAGAAATGTTCCTAAAGGGCTCACTCTTCAGGTTAGCGTAGTAAATTCAAGACAACTTAAGCTAACGATGAGAGGTATTGCAACCGAAAGTGATTGGGCACAGTATGAAGGATTTGTGAAAAATATAAGGCTAAAATTTAAAACTACTATTTTTTCTGGAGGAATAGGTAATCAAGTCGAGTTTAGAGAATTTCCTCTTAACGTAGAATATATAGGAAATGCTTATCAAAAAGTGCCCTCACCTATAAGAAGATTCGTTGTTGGAAATACTACAGAGAATGGTAGTGTTACTGTATTGCCGTGGACATATAATTTAGAATTCACATCAGCATCATATCAATTTCAAGATTATACAGATGCCACGATCAATGACTTCCCAGGTGTAAAATTTGTTTCTTGGAGAAAAGATGCGGTAGCGAATGCTAATTATGAACTTACCCGGTTAAGTGCAGGAACCGTCATTGGACCGAATCTCTCTTGGAAAAATGGAAGAGAATATAATGAAGGAAGAGGACAACATATGATAGATTCTGATACGTATAGAGCCTGGAGGGGAAGGACGGATTATGTTGGAATTAGAATAAATAGATCGGGTAGAATGCATTATGGTTGGATAAAGCTTAGAGTAGGTACAAATGGAAGAACATGTGAGATTTTAGAATATGGTTTACAAGGAATTCCTGAAGCTTCTATAAAAGCTGGTAGTAAAGATTCTGATGATGTAAAAACATATTGTGATGCCAAAGGTAACAATGGTACAGAAGGAATAACCAATGTTGAATTTGCTGGAATAGACAATTCCTCATCTAGAGATGCTTCTGGTTATAAAGATTATACAGGTCATACAGCTTTTGTTGCTCGAGGAAAAGACTACCCTCTTAAAGTAAGTGTAGTAGGATGGAACGGAGGCTCAGCCACTAGAGTGTATGCATGGTTTGATTGGAATAACGACTACGATTTTAGAGACTCTGGTGAATATATGGAGGTAACAAAAATATCTAATACCCTTGGCCAAATTACAGTAAATATACCTACAAATGCTAAATTAGGGGTTACCAGAATGAGATTACGGGTTGATGATAGAGCAAGTAATGCCGATTGCGGAGATAGAAGTCGCGGTGAAGTAGAAGACTATCAGGTAAACATTGGAATTGCTAATGCTTCTTGTACCGATGGAGAACAAAATGGAGATGAAACCGGAGTAGATTGTGGTGGATCGTCTTGTAATGACTGCATCCCAGAACCAACTTGCGATGATGGTATTAGAAACGCAGATGAAACTGAAGTGGACTGTGGTGGTGAATATTGTGAGCCTTGTGAGATCTTTACAGAGATTTGTGCAGCTACAGCAACTGGAACTGGAGATGGAATAGATATCAATAAAGTAGTTTTTGGTAGTATAAATAATAGCTCTACCGGAGATGCTCAGTATACCGATTACGCTAATATTTCTACAAATCTTACAGGAGGACAGCAAGTAGCGTTAACTGTAACAACAAAAAATACTTGGAATCCTACTACGGTTGGAGTATGGATCGATTGGAATAATGATAATGATTTTAGAGATGATGGAGAGAGAGTGCTATACGTGAAAGACATACAAACAGGCCCTTATTCTAGTACGGTTACAGTACCGACGTCTGCGTTGGGCAATACACCATTGCGCATGAGGGTACGGTCTGGATATTATCAAGATGTATTAAAACCGTGTGGTACCATTACTTCGATAGGAGAAGTAGAAGATTATAGAGTTACTGTTACAGGTGGTTCTGGACCTACTTGTAATGATGGCATCCAAAATGGCGATGAAACAGGAGTAGATTGCGGAGGATCTTCTTGTGATCCTTGTACTGTAGAACCAACTTGTACAGACGGTATCCAAAATGGAGATGAAACAGGAGTAGATTGCGGAGGATCTTCTTGTGATCCTTGTCAGGCTGTAGCCTATTGTGCCTCTAATTCAAATAATGTTGCTGGTGAATATATCAGTAAGGTAGTATTGGGAGCTATAGATAACACCTCTACCGGTTCAGCAGGAGGATATGGTGATTATACCGCTATCTCAACATCGTTAGCTAAAGGTAATCCTAATACCATAACAATTACTCCAACATGGACAGGTTCTACATACGATGAAGGGTATAGTGTATGGATCGATTATAATAAAGATGGTGATTTTGCAGATAGTGGTGAGCAAGTATTTAGTAAAGCTGCTTCAAAAGACACTCCTGTAAGTGGAAGTTTTACAGTTCCTGAAACTGCTATAAATGGAAATACAAGGATGCGGGTTAGTATGGAATATAATATAATACCTGCTCCTTGTGGCGCACTTCAATATGGTGAAGTAGAGGATTATACAGTAAACATTACAGGTGCTTCTATTGCTACATGCACCGATGGTATTCAGAATGGAAATGAAACTGGGGTTGATTGTGGAGGGGCATGTGCTCCATGTAATAATGATGGGACTGTAATATATGTCGATATAGAAGATAAAACAATCAATTCGTCAAACAGTTGGAATTTCTTTAGAATAGAAGTAGGTGATGACAATGGATTTGGTGGGTGGTTTTCAAGCAATTCTATTCGTTTGGTAACTTACGGAAAAGATATTGTTTGCGAAGGTATCACCAGCAATGTAACTCTTATTGAAGAAGGTACAGAAGTTGGTGCTTCTAGTAATTTTGTAGCTAATTCTAATAGCTTTGTCATAGGTTCTTCTTCATACACAAGTTGGAACGGCAAATCAGGCTATATAGGATTTACTTTTAAAATAAACGGAGCAACTCATTATGGATGGTTTTATGTTACCGTAGCTAATAATGGATTATCATATACAATAGTAGACTACGCTTATAACACTACTGCAAATCAAAGGTTAATAACAAAAAGACCCGGTAGGTTAAAAAGTCAACTAGAAAAAAACAAACTTAGCCTATATCCTAATCCTTTTAAAGAAACAGTTACTATAGATGTCTCAAAAATCGGTAATGATGTATTTACCATGGGAGTATACGATATATTGGGGAGAGAATTAATTTATAAAAATTACAAAAAAAACCCTGGCAAAATAGTATTAGGTAAACGAATCAAAATGGCAGGAAGCTATTTTATAAAAATACAAACTAAGACAAAAATTAGTACACTTAGGCTTGTAAAGCTTTAATTACATAAACTCTTTTATAAGCTTATTAATAGCAAAAAATTAAGTCTTATAGTGAATAACGAAACAGCCGCATTTTTGAGCGGCTGTTTTTTTTGTTCTAAAATACTTCAATAAAAATCTACTGGTTAAAATTGTGTAGCAGTATCTCTATTTTTCTAAATACCTTACCCAGAAAAACTTAAACTTCTATTATACAGTGTTTTTTTGGCACATTACACTATAAAAGTGAGCATCAAAAAACACAAATTGAGATGTTTACTTAAAATCAAGAACTATGAAAAATGTTGTTTTACTATTTACATTATTATTAGCATCGTTCACTGCAAACGCTTTCAAAACAAATGCTGTTGGATCAGCAATATAACCACTATACTATAGAATCCATTGGACTGAAATGCGGATTTAAATCCAAATCAAATTTCTATACTACATTTAAAAAATTCACTGGTAAGATGCCTAATCAATACAAAAAGTTCAAATGAGTTCAATAAACAAAAGAGTCCCAAAAAATTGTCTTGCTTTGAAATTATATCCGAAAAGTAGTACCTTATCCTCTTAAATAAAGATAACATTTACAACAAATGTACCATAATCACAAAAATAACAACCTGTACTTTACGGTAATCTTTGCTATTCTTATGTTGCAAAGCTCCTGTAATAATCAATCTCAAATAGGCATGTCGACAACCAATAAAAACGAGATTCTTATCAAAAAAACCTACGCAAAAGAGTTTCAATTAAACAAAAATGATATAAAAGTAAAGGTTATTGATCATGTGGAAATTCCGGAGATCGTGGTTTTTTCTGCAACACCAGACCCAAAAAAGCTAGGTAGAAACACCGTTCGCAATGGTATTGTACAAGCCAATGTTATTTATTATGAGCAGGAAGCCATGCAGCATATTGCAAAAGCCTGGAATTATGGACAAAACCGCACAGTAAATGCATCTCAATTTGCTTCTGTTATAGGCTTTTTAAATGATGCCAACCATAGTTCCTCGGCTATAGTGGATCAGGAAACTCTGGATGTATTTAAATCGGTAGCTACACCAAAAAAAGCCCAAGCTGCTACCCTACCTAAAGAAATAATGGTTGATGGTAAACCTGCTGTGATCTATGCGCTTCAATCTGCAGCTTCTTCCAAGTCTTTTGCCCTGGTTACGGCTGTGGTAGCAGAAGATTTTAAAGTTACCCTTCATACCCAACCGATTTACGATTAACAGAATTCATCGTACACTAAAACACAAAGACACTGTTTTTCAGTATTTTAAATTTTTGGCACGCTACTTGATACTATACAATTGAGTATCAAAACACACATAATGGTACTCCATTAAAATCAAGAATTATGAAAAATGTTGTTTTACTATTTACAGGTTTATTATTAGCATCGTTCACTGCAAACGCTTTCGAAACAAATACAGAATCCTCTGCTCGTTATTATAACAACGGAAGATCCTTCATTTTTACTGAAGGCGGAGTTGATTTTTCAGTGTATGCAGACGGGCAATTCGATTTTTATATCAATGGTCGAAGAGGTGGTGTAAGTGTTGGTGTAAATGCACCCGGAGTAAACATAAGTTTTAATTCTGGATATAATTATGATGCGTATGTGCAGTATGACGATTATGGAGCAGTAGTACAGATCGAAGATACCCCAATATTTTATGACCACTATGGTAGAATCATCCAGGCTGGTGACATCTTTATCAACTATAACCGTTGGGGAAGAGTAGCCAGAGTAGGTGGGTTATATGTACACTACAATGGTTATGGAAACTTCTTAAACTATACGGGATTTATCAATTCGTATAACAGATATTATGTATACAGACCATTCCATGCATACTTTACAATACCTGTAGTAAGCAGGTGTATCGTATACAACAGACCCTATAGAAGATTTTATACACCTTACAGATGTTCTTATACGGTATATAGAAACAACTATTATAATGGGTACTACCACAGACCCTATAGAAGTCGTAACTATTACAGACCTCATAGCAGGGTATCGAGTTACCACAGAGGGTATAGAGGAGCAAAAGCCAGAGCTGTAAACTATAGAACAAGGGATCACAGAACAGCAATGTATCAAAGAAATGATCGTAATTATAGTAAAATAACACGTAGCAGATCTACTAATTATGGTAATAGAAATGTAACTCGAAGCAGATCGAATAACTATAATAGTAAAAGTGTAACTCGAAGCAGATCAAATGGGTATAACACTAAAAATGTGACCAGAACACGATCGGTAACACCTAATAAAAGAGGGAGTACTGTAAGCAGAAATGTACAAAACAAATCAAGAGTACAATCAAACAAACGAAGTACTACTCCATCTGGACAAAGAGCACAAAGCACTCAACGAACCAGGAATACGGTTGCAAACAGATCGAATAACAACAACAGAGCCAAATATGAAAGAAGTCATAAAACTCAAAGGTCTTCTCAGGGAAGAACAAATCAGGCTCAGAGACAGAAGAATTCTAATAGAAATTATAATGGAAATGTAACAAAACGTTCTAATAACAGTCGATATAATAGTAATAAAGGAACAAGCAAGTCCAGAACAACAGTAAGCAAACAAAGAAGCAATTCTTCTAGCAGAGCAACAAGATCGGGTAACTCTCGTTCTCGTTCTGCAAGAAGCAGAAGCTAAAAAAGCCATACACACCATTTATTTTTTGGTTGGTTAGTTGGAAAATCCCTCAGAGTTGAATGCTTAGGCACCTCGGGGGGTTTTCTTTCTTCTTATTTGTTATTGAAACTATGGTGTAGTATCTACAATTTATCTGAATTGAACCATCTGCCAGTAACCTTTCTTATCAAATCATTAATATCGGGTGAGATCTTCAATACATAAAAGACAATCGCGTAAGCTGTGGTAATCAACACACTCTTAAGTGCTATGTTAACAACAGGGTACAATGGTAGCTCCCAAAAATAGCATCCAAAGACAAACACCAAAATCAGGAACAATGCAAAAAATGTGTTTTTTGAAAACGGATGCATGTCAAACTTAGCATAAACGATCCACACTTTTACCAGGTTATAACAAAATATAGCAGTAAATGTAGCAATAGCCGCTCCTGTAATTCCATACATGGGAATACAGATCAGGTTTAATGCAAAAGTGAGAGCAGCCATCCCTACTCCTGTGTATAATACAATTCTGTAATACTCAGAATTGTAAAGGATCGAATTATTATTTCCCAAAAGATTATCAAACAGCTTAGCGCTTCCGATCAAAATTACCACCCAGATATACAATTCATATTCTTCGGGGATCATTTCAAAAAGTTGATGCACATTACAAACAATCAATACAAAGAGTAATCCACTGGTAACCAGAAGATTTAATGAGCTTTTTTTATATAATTCATGAAGTTGTCTATCGTTTTTTTCATTGATTAGCTTTGCGGTAAGAGGATAGGTGATCTGATGCATGGCCCGTGACGGAATAATAATCACACTGGCTATATAGGCACATATCCCATATTTGGCAACATTTTCGATAGGCAGCTCCCACTCGATCATTACCTTATCCAAATCAATCAACAAGGTAGCTACAGAACCGGCTACCAGTATTAAAGCAGTATATTTTAAAACCGACACATAATTATCGGGTAATGAAAAGCGGAACCTAAAGCTATGCAAGGTACATGCATATATTTTCATAATCACGGTTCTAAGCAAATATGCGATCACCAGCGCATAAATAAATTGTGCTACCGTTAGTACTTCAAAATATAATAAAAACAACAAGATACTCGTACAAATTCTTATAAAGAGTTCTTTCATCAGGTTTCCGAAAACGCTTTTGAGTTTGACCTTGGACCAGGCAAAAAACACTTCAAAATACGATAAAGCAAACGCTATGATAAAAATAGTCCATATATAGGGTTGCACTATGGTGTTTTGATCACCAAAGAAACCGAGAATAGTGGTATACCATACGGCACCTATACCTCCCAGGATCAATGAGATAAGAAATGGTAAAATCAGCATCAGACTTAGAAACTTATGCTGTTGTTCCTGGTTTGTATAGGATGAAAAAAACTTTATCAGGGTATTCTGTACACCAAAGGCCAATAATGGCCAGATCAGATTTGAGGCCGAAATCAGGTAAGAAACCAACCCATAGTATTCATCTTCCATAAAATTGGTAAACAAAAACAAGGTATTCACTGCTCCGACTCCAAATCCGAGGCAGGTGATCACTACATTTTTTATAGATTGATTAACGACTACTCCCATACTATGTATACATTCTAAAAGTACAAAATACAACCTTACAGCTACGAGATTTTTTCTACCTCTTACCCCCCCAGTTTTGGTCTTCCGACATCCATCACCCGTCACCGGACTTCCAACATCCGTCACCCGTCACCCGACTCCCAACTTTTTTCAACACTTCAGCCAACTCCCTGGTCAACTCCCTCCTGCTGTATTTTTCAATTCCGGTAACTTGCGAAATTAATTTTCTTTCCTCAAATAATTCAAAACACCGAAGTATCCGGGTTTTAAGGCGTTCATATTCGTGATATTCAAAAAAATACCCACAATTTGTTTCAGAAATTAGTCTGGATATATCTGCATTTTCTGGTCCCATAGCCAAAACCGGCCTCCCGGAAACCATGTATTCAAACAACTTCCCCGGAATAATACATTGCGTTTCGGGGCTATCAATTTCGATCAATAACAATACCTGAGAACTTCTCTGAATTGCAATTGCTTCAGCATGAGATACATATCCTTTTAGTATTAGGAAATCCTCTAATCCAGCTTCTTTTATTGAGGCAAGCACTTCTTCACTCACTGCCCCAACCAGTTGCAATTGAAACGCTTCCGCGAAAGCGTTATTTTCTTCGGCCAACGTATATAAAGCTTTCCATAGATTCAATGGGTTACGGCCAGATAATAAAGATCCTATATGGGATACTGTAAATTTTTCATCCAAAACTACTTCAGAAACCTGTGCAGAATCATACCCATTGGTAATCACCGTTATCGGCGTATCGGTAATCTCCTGAAACTCTTTTTGTGTCCTAAAACTGGTCACTACGATATGATCTGCTGTATTGAGTACAGATTTTTCGAGAATCTTGTGTTTCCTGATAGATCGTTTTGTTAATTTCAACTGATTGTGATATCCGATGGTGGTCCAGGGATCCCTGAAATCTGCCAGCCACCGTACTCCTGTTTGCTGTTGCAGCTCCTTCCCTATCAAATGCACACTATGCGGCGGACCCGTAGTGATCACAGTACCTATATTGTTTTCTGAAAAATAAGAGGTGATATACCGTACCGATGGTCTCACCCAATACTTACGGGCATCGGGAATAAAAAAGTTTCCGCGAATGTATAACAATACCTTTTGAAGGAAAGATTGCTTCTCTTTACCGGCAATAATCCCCTTACTAATCGTTTTTGTTTCTTTTTTAGAAAATAGCCGGGCAAAACGATAGGGTTCAAAGATGGGTTGTTTTAAAATTGTAATTTCCTGAGGTATTTCTGATACCAGGGAATCATCGGTTAATGGATATGTAGGATTCTCAGGAACATATACTATGGGTTCTATCCCAAATTCCTTAAAATACTTTACAAAATTAAGCCAGCGTTGTACGCCGGGGCCTCCTGCCGGGGGCCAATAATATGTAATGATCAGAATTTTCAAAATCGCCCTACTTCTCTTCTTTGGTTAAAGATAACAAACTCCCCGTTTTCTTATATTGAAAATATAACCCGCCTATTACCAGTAAAACAAAAATAATGGAACTAGTTAATGTAATTGTGCTTCCTGTTTTTATGACCGGGGGATCAAATTTGAATTCTATTTTGTGTTTTCCTGCCGGAACTGCTAATCCACGTAACGTATAATTCACCTGAATATGCTTTACAGGCGTGCCATCGATATATGCCTGCCAACCGGGATAGTAGTTTTCAGAAAAAACAGCAAAACCATCCTGAGAAGTACCGGATCGATATTCCTGATAATTAGGCTGGTGTGCTACAAGCGTAATAAATGCCAGGCTATCTGTTGTATATTGGGTTTTGGAGAACACCTCTTCAAATCGGGCATTTACGATCGCTTCTTTTTTGGTATCCAAATCTTTTAATCCCAGAATTTCATCATTTGCGGTAGCCACAGGTTTTAATGTTGAAACAAACCAGGCATTACCATTGGCGTATGGATTGGTCAATGCTTTTACCCCTTCTTCATCTTCGGTAATAATGTATTTTATATTGAACATATTCATCATACCCACATCATTTTTTGCGAGGTAAAAATCAAAAAGGTCCTGAACCCTTCCCGGTTTTGCGGCATGATATCCTCCCATTGCATTATGAAAATAAGAAGCTCTTGCCGAGTTAAATGGATCGGTAGTAAGATCCAGTACCCGAAAATGACTTTCGTCTTTTAGAATTTCTTTATCGGCAGCATTAGCAAAAAAAGGCGTTTTATAGGTGCTTGCCGATACAAAGTTTTCATTGTTTACATATCTTCGGTCGACCCCTACCAAATCAAAAAGAATGAGTACCCCCACCCCCACCAGTAAGAGGTTTTGTTTTAATTTATCTTTTAGATACCACCAACATCCGGCAGCAGTGAGCAATACCAACACCAGTGACCGCAGTGTATCGGTAGTGAACATGGCTTTTCGGTCTTCTTTGAGTGCCCTTACAAAATCTGGCCCCAGTTGTTGTATAAAATAACCATCATTTGTACCACTGAAGTTAAACAGAACACTTTTAAACAATAAAAACACCAATGCCAGGCCTCCTACAATCGCTGTAGTATATTTTAATGCACGTATCTTTTCTTCTTTGCCAATCCTGGCATCCAATAATTTACTCAATCCAATAGTTCCCAGAATCGGAATACACAACTCTATGATTACCTGCATAGAGGATACGGCCCTAAACTTGTCATACAACGGAAAATAATCCACAAAAAGCACCGTAAGAAACTTGAAGTTTTTACCCCAGGATAATAGCAATGCCAAAATTGCTCCTCCCAGGAGCCACCATTTTGTTTTTCCTTTTACTAAAAACAATGCCAGAACAAACAAAAACAGGATCACCGCTCCAATATATGCCGGAGCCACCACTATAATCTGATCTCCCCAATAAGTGGGAGCGCCTTCGGTTATAGATTTTGCCTGGTTGGCAGGCATCCCCAATTTTAATAATTCTGAATATATATTAGAATCTGTTCCTACATTTTCACCAGAACCTCCCCCCATAAAACGCGGGATAAACAGGTTAAAGCTTTCGAGTTTACCATAGCTATATTGGGTGATATAATCAAAATCCAGCCCTGTACCCTTCTTTTCTTTTCCATCTGGGGTAATCGTGAGGCCGGTACTGCTTCGGGTGCTGAACTGTGCATACTCGCGGGTTGCCATAAGACTGGTAGCATTAAGCAATAAGGCCAGAAAAACGGCACCGACCATCAATCCCAGCGATTTGAAATAATGAGGAAGTTCTTTTTTCCTGTATGCATCTATGAAATAAGAAATTCCTAATACGATCACCAATAAAAACAAATAATAGGTCATCTGGATGTGGTTGGCAACAATTTCCAGGGCCATTGCGACAGTTAACAACAAAAAACCCCAGACATATTTTTTCCTGAAAGTGAGAATGATACCGCTTAGCACCAATGGCATATACCCAATCGCATGGGCTTTGGCATTATGTCCCGCATCAAATATGATAATATAATAGGTAGAAAACCCAAACGCCAAACTTCCTATTAAAGCTAGTTTCCAGTCCATCTTCAATACCAGTAATAAAATATAAAACCCTATAAAGTATAAAAACAAATAATCTGCCGGTCTGGGCAGGAATCGCAACAACAAGTCCAGGTCTTTAGTATAATTATGCGGGTATTTTGCTCCTAGTTGATAGGTAGGCATTCCTCCAAAAGCATTATCTACCCAATACGGCTCTTTGCCGGTCTCTTTTCTGAAATCTGCCTGTTGTCTCGCCATCCCCGAATATTGTATAATATCCCCCTGTCTCATCTTTTTATTGCTAAGTACAGGGTTAAAATAAGCAAGTGAAGCGATCACAAAACTTAAAACAACAAGGATATGAGGTAGAAATCTTTTGATTAAAGGCATGATTGTGTGCAAGTTTACCAAGAACTTATCTCAAGTTCTAAATGAAGCGCCAAATTAAAAAAATATAAGCAAACCCATTGTGCATTTTAGAAGTAAATAACACAAAATGTAGAATTATGTTGGGGGTTGGGTCTCCGGTGCCGGATGTTGGGTGTTGGAAGTCCGAAGTCCGATGTCGGATGTCCGACTATAAAACATGAGTATTCAAAAAAAACAAAAAAGTCAGTCGATCTCTTCATAATCGATATACTCTCCTACATCTTTATTAGCAGCATTACGCCTGGGTTTTTTATCTATTGTTACTTCACCTTCGGCAGGTTCTTCTGTTTGCTTGTGCTGGTTAAAATGTTGTTGAAATTTTTCTCCTGCTTTCTTTGTGACATACCTAAGCAATAGAGGACCAAATAAACGCGTTAATACTTTTAGTCCATAATATATCAGTAATATAATGAGAATTACCTTTAACACCCCTTGCAGAGAAGCTTCTTGCATATCATTTTTTTTCAAAAATAAGGAACTCTGCATACAATTACATGTAGACAATCCTAAAAAAATGATAAAATCTGCTATATTTGAAGCAAATATATTGAATATGAGCCCTAAATCTATTCTATTATCTGTTACTCTTTTTCTGTTTTGTATAGCAGCTTCTGCACAATATACCGAAAAGATTAACTCCAATAGACCCGGTACCTCCCAGGGTGCTTTCTCTGTAGGCAATAATGTATTACAACTAGAAGGCGGGTTTGGTTTTGGTAAGGAAAAGCATGATATTTTTGACACAAAGACCAATGTCTTTAATGTTGATTATGCATTTAGATATGGTCTTTTGATCGAGCAGCTGGAAATAAGGCTTAATGGCCGGTTTAGAGCAGATGGTGTTACACAAACCGTAGGGGCAAATGAAGAAAAAATAAAAAGAAGTAATTTTGAAGTCAATACCCTGGGGGCCAAATATTTGATCTATGATCCTTACAAACCAAAACCAAAACCAAAAAACGACTCTATCGTTGCCAAAGCCAATTACGACTCTCTTAAAAGTTGGAAAGAACATTATAAATTCCGTTGGAAAACCCTTATCCCGGCAGTATCGGTATATGCAGGTGCCAATTTTGTAACTTCAGATAATCCATTTACTTTTCCCGATGACCCGGGGATTAGTCCTATTTTTGCAGTCATCACGCAAAATAACTGGACCACAAATTATGGCGGGGACTGGGCTTTTGTGACCAACATTATAGTAGACAAAGTAACTACAGACAATCCGGCAATTGGCTGGATTCTTACGGCTACCCATACCATTAATGATACATGGGCCGGTTTTGTAGAATATCAAGGTCAAAAAAGTGATTTTTATAGTGATGATATACTAAGGTTAGGAGGCGCTTATCTATTTGATAAAGACTTGCAGTTTGATGCGAATATCGCCTTTAACTTTAAAGATACCCCTTCTATTTTTACGTGTAGTTTTGGAGCTTCATACCGTTTTGACTGGCATACCAAAGATGAAATTATTGAAGAACCAGGATTAGAAGGTGGTGTAAAAGAAGGCGAAGAACCAGAGGGTGAAGAAGAAGGAATCGAAGGAGAATTGGATGAATTTGAGGAAAACGAAACAGATAGTCTTAAACTGGGAAAAACCCCGTTCATCAATGATTTTGAAGATGACGGTTTTAGAGAAGAAATCGAAAGGGATCTCGATGAAAGACGTACCGAAGAACGACTGGAGCGTGAGCGTATTGAGAACGAAAAAATAGCCAAAAAGGAAGGCAAAAAATTCCAAAAAGAAGAAGCCAGAAGATTAAAACGTGAGGCTAAAGCAGCCAGAGAGGCTGAGAAAGCTACGCTAAAAGCAGAAAAAGAAAAGCAAAAAATGATCGATGATATCGATGCCGAACTGGATAAGATGGAAAAAGAACAAGGCGTAGATCAGGAACTGCAGGATATCGACAAAGAGCTCAAAGAACTCGAAAACCTTGAGAAGGAGTTTAATCTCGAAGAAGAAAAGGAAAAGAAAGAAGAGAAACAACAAGAAGAGCCCGATGTAGATGCCGAGTACGAAAAGTATCAAAAAGAACAGCAGAAAGCCAACAAAGCTGAAGAAAAGCGTAGAAAAAAGGAAGAGAAAAAACGTCTAAAAGAAGAAAAGAAGCGCCAAAAAGAAGAAGAGAAACGTAAAAAAACCGAGGAGAAAGAAAGTCAAAACGAGGATGAGATCAATGAAGAATTAGAAAAAATGGATCAATAAATGGTGAAAAGAAAGGTGAAGTAAAATCTTTAGATTGAAAAACCTTATACATTATTGTCAAAAAATGATCTGGATGCGACTACAATAATTAACAAAAGGGTTATATATTTGTTGAGAATTAGAGATGACATATGATTTATGATTACGATTAAAGAAATTACTTCAAAAGGAGATTTAACAACATTTGTTAAGTTTCCTTTTGAATTATATAAAAACTCCCCCTATTATGTTCCTTCTATTATCAAAGAAGAAGTGGATGTAATAAATCCAAAGAAAAATCCGGTATTTAAAAATGCCGACGCAAAGTATTTCTTAGCCTATAAAAACAATAAAATTGTAGGGCGAATTGCAGCAATAATCAACTGGATCGAGGTAAACGAGTTAAAAAAACCAAAAGTGCGTTTCGGTTGGTATGATGTAATTAATGATATTGAAGTAACCAAAGCCTTATTACAAAAAGTCGCCTCTTACGGAGCTGAACATTCTCTTGAATACATGGAAGGCCCTGTGGGGTTTTCGAATATGGATAAAGCAGGGATTTTGATCAAGGGATTCGATGAGCTAAACACCATGATCACCTGGTATAATTATCCTTATTATGCAGAGCATATGAATCTGTTGGGTTTTGAACCTGCTGCAACCTGGGTAGAGTATAAAATTAAAATCCCGAAACAAACTAAAGAAAAAGTGGTAAAGTTTTCGAGGGTTATCCAGGAACGTTACCAACTTACCCTGCTTAAATTTAATAAAAGCAAAGAAATTCTTAAGTATGCCGACGATATGTTTGATTTGCTTAATAAGACCTACAGCAGTTTACAAACTTTTGTTCCTATACAGCAGTATCAAATAGATATGTATAAGAAAAAATACTTACCTTATCTAAATCCGGAATATATTACCTGCATTGCAGATAACACCGGAAAATTGATAGCATTCTCCATTGTGATGCCTTCATTTTCTAAAGCTTTGAAAAAAATGAACGGTAAAATATATCCTCTTCGTTTTTTGCATATCCTAAAAGCACAGCGCAGAAATGATACTGCTGCTTTTTATCTCATCGGGGTTGATCCGCATTATCAGAATAAAGGGATTACTGCACTTATTTTTAAAGAAATGAACGAGGCTTTTATTCGCAACGGTATTGAGGTTGTTGAAACGAATCCCGAGCTTGAAGAAAATAAAGCGATCCAGGCCCTGTGGAACGGGTATGAACACGAGCAGCACAAGATGCGAAGAACGTTCCGGAAAAGTATTTAACCCGCTTTATACATTAGGAAATTCCCGCCTGCGTATCTGCCTGGCCGGCAAAGCAGGGTCGGTTTCAAGAATTTTTTATTCCCATTTCAAACGTTAAATGGTTGGTAACTTCGCTATGCTCAAATGTAAAAAAAATATACCCTTGTGCACAGGATGCTTTCTGCTTTAGCAAATTAAGGAAAGTACAAGACAAAAAATTACCCTTATGTACTGTATCTTCCATAAGGGTAATTTAATTTGGTTTGATTAGTAATTTTACATCCATCAGATTTTGTTAAATTTTAATGTTTTCAACATATCTTTTAACTCACTACCGGGACGGTACCTGATTTTAACATTTTTAATCAGTGAAGCCCCGACTTCCTCTTCGGTTTCTATACCGTTACTGCTAAGGGTAAGCGAAAAACTACCCAACTTTCCCAAACGTACAGTACGCCCTTCTCTTAATTCGCCTTGTATCGCATTTACCAAACTAATGATCACTGCATATACATCTGCTTGGCGTACTGTAGAACCATCGCTTATCTGGGCCGATAAACGGTCGATATCAGTTACGCCCTTACTCATTGCCAAAGCATAGTACTTTGGTGTTGCCGCCAAATCCCTTGGATTCTTACGGGCAATCGATTTGAAGTTTACACTCATTTTAAAAAAATTTAATATTAATAAATATTGAGCTCATTTATACTTTAATTAACAAATCGTATACCAAACTGATAAAAAAAATCATAAAAAAAGTTAAAAAACAGTATAGCGGTTTATAAAAACACCAAACCTAAGAATGATATAGTATACACATAGCAGAGCAATCATCAAACCATGCAGCCCAAAAAATACATCTACTCACTGTGGATAATTTTAAGTTTAATCCCTTAGATTTGTGAATGACATAGGAGAAATATACCCAATTGGGTATATCTAATTGTTAACACCAATTACAAAATATGTTTCATGAACCATCTGATAAATTTCTATATTCAGCATATAAAATTGACGTATCACATTCTGATGGAAATAAAATCATAACTGGTGTAGCGACGGGTTTCGTTCTGGAGATATCTAAGGGTGTTGCTTGGATAATAACAAATAGACATGTTATTGATTTAGATTATAAACAAATTAACCCAAAATATAAAAATTTTAAATTATCTCAATTTAAAATTACTGGTCGTAAATCTGATGATACTGAATACAGTTTTACATTACATAAAAATGCTGAATTATACTATCATGATAATATCGAAAATGATATTGTAATAATAAGAGCACATGTCTATTTACAAAAAGGCGAATCTCTGCATTGGCATTTTGGAATGTCACATTTGGCAGACGAAAAAATATACAATCAAATTAAGGCTTTTGACTTAATTTGCTATTCCGGATTTCCAAAAACTCATGATAAGTTAGGTAATAGACCAATTATAAGAAGTGGAAACATCGCAAGTGATCCGAAATATGATTATTCTTGGAATACTGATTACCAAGGTCAATGTGTAGCCTATGAAGGTTTTTCTTCTGAAGGTGCTTCAGGAAGTCCTGTTTTTGCTCCACCTAGAGGTTTACAAAATATCCCTAACTCTCGTCACGGATATTTAATTGGAGTAAATGCTGGTCATATTCCTAGTCAATTTGGACACAGCGGAATATCATATTTTTATAAATCAACAGTAATACATGATATTATTAGGATACATGATTTAATGAATGTCCATAATTAAAAAAAGGTGTTAACACTATATATGTGATCATAGCAGTTAAGGGATGGATCGTAAGGTTCTTGTATACCTGCCTGACGCAGGCAGGTTTGCTATGACGCAACGATTTTATTATGAGAAAGTTATAAAATCTGCGCAGAAAAAGGCGATGGCTTGGTAACATTTTGCTCTGCTAAGACACATACTTATAACGTTAGCAATAATGCTGAAAAAATTATCATTCATCAATATTAATCAATCAAAAAACAATCAATCAAATGAAAAATTACAAAATTCTATTATCAATCATTTTATTCATTTCTGCTTTTGCAACCTATGGTCAAAATTTACCTAGTCTTTTAACCGAGAAGAACATTAATTCAACTTTTTCAATTCTTGCTTATGATGAAGATGCCCAAGAGTGGGGAATTGGAGTAGCAACAAACAATATTTATGTTGGAAACTCGACAATTTACATTGAACCCGAGGTTGGTGCTTTTTCTGTAATTGCAGAAACAGAACCTAAATATGGCGTTAATGGACTTGAAAAACTTAAAGGGGGTAAATCAATTGAGCAGGCAATCTTAGAAACAAAGGAGGAAGATGATGAAAATAATTATCGCCAAATTTCCGGAATTGACGCAAAAGGTAATGTTTTCGCATTTACAGGTAAATCATTAAAATACTGGAATGGCAAAGCAGCACAAATCTTAGGTAAAAACTATGTGGTAATTGGTAATCAACTTGCGAATGAAGTACTATATGAAATGTCGAAATCTTTTGAGAATTCGGAAGGAACATTGGCTGAACGACTCTTGAAAAGCTTAATCGCAGGACAAAATGCAGGTGGACAAATATCTGGTAAGCAATCTGCGGCTGTTGTCGTAAAAGGTTCAAATAATGAATGGTACAATCAAATTGACCTTAGGGTTGACAACTCAAAAGAACCTATAAAAGAATTGAAGACACTAATGGACTATCATTATGGTAGAATCCGTCTGAATCAAGCACTTTATGCACATCGAAAAGGAAATTCGAAAAGGGCTAAACAAAAATTAACTGAGGCGGAATCTATGTTGAATGGATGGACTGGTATGTACTCAAAAATCGCTAGTGCGAATATTGCGATGGGAAATGAAAAAAAAGCAATCAATTGGATAAAAAAAGGACTTGACGAAAATCCTAATTGGTCGGTAAATATTCCTGCGTTTTATTTTCTTCGTAATAATCCAGAAATGAAATCAAGAATCCAATCCGATTCTTTTAGCGTTACTGACTGGGAAACTGCTATGGGAATGCTTAGTAATCTCGGTCGAGAGTTAGAGGTAATTAAAGAAATAAAAGGACTTTTTAAGAAGAAAATTGAATCTTCTTATTTGAACTTCTTACTTGGTAGAAGTTATTTTTATGAAAAAGAACAAGAAAAAGCAATTAAATACCTGAAAACCGCATTGAAAATGGACAGCGAAAATATAGAAGCGGAAAACTTATTAAACAAAATAAGAGCAAAATAGCGGAAAAACACTATTGCTAATAACAATGCCTATAATTAATACGGGTTAGCTGTTTAACTTATAAAGTTAGAATATCTGCCAACATCGCCAAATCTTTTGATGTAGCTTTAAAAATAAAAAGATAAAACCTGTCTGCCGACAGGCAGGCAAAATAAAAAGCCTTGGCTAAGGTTTAATCGAAAGTTCACTACTTTTAATTCCCGTACTAACCATAGCCGAGACGCTGTGCGCAAGTTGTGAAAAACGAACTTCAAATCAAAACATTGAAAAAAACAATATTTACATTACTACTTATTCTATCCTTGAATTCGATTTTCGCTTATGGCACAAGCGACACCTTGCAACTGAAAAACGAATTTAAAGAGCTGACTATTCGATATCAATATGGCGATGAGTACTACACTATTGAGGAAATGAAATTCGTGAAAAAAGGGAACAAAATAATTGCAACTATTTCCATTCCTGACAACCAACTACTTGAAAATTCAAAAACTGAATTGACTAAAAACGATATTTCTTCAATAGACAAATTCCTGACCAAAGCATATGAATTTAAAGATACGTGCGTTGAAAAATGGAGCAGTTCTTACGTGAATTATTATACTCTGGATATTGATGAAAAACGAATCAAGATTCATAAGTTTTGTAATTGGGAGGGCTCAAATTTTATGGAGCTGAAAAAACAAATTTTCGGTAGTTATTTGAAAAAACTGGAAGAAAAACGAAAACGGTTGAACATTGAAAATAATGAACTTCTAATTGGATTTTGGAAATATGATTTTTCTATTCATAAAATCGAAAAAGACAAAGTTTATACACTAACCAGATTAAAAAACAAGTCCAAAGAAAATTGTTTTTTAAAATTTAAAGAATACCAAAAACTTGTAGACTATTATTGTCTTAAGAATTCGAAAACAAAATATGATTTTAGATTTGACATTGTAAACGAAGATTTAATTTTATACATAAACGGAGAAAATAAAAATGATAGGAAAAACTTTGTATATGGCTATGTATTTAAAGTTTTGGAATTAAATGAAAATAAAATTAAGTTAACAACGATGAATTAAAACCTGCATATAATAACTAAGCATTCGTGCAGTCGGTACGACCGAGCATGAATGTAGTGTTGACTGCCCGCCCGCCAGTGGTGGGAACCGGGGTTGATGTTCTTTTCTATGGGGATTGATAGGGTGTGCTTAGATACTCCTAAAGCGTTAGAGACCCAGAAAAGAACATCAACTATCTAAAGCAGTATCCTAAGAAGAAATCCTTTTAATGATTGATCAGCCTAACCATATAACACATCGATATGTTATAGGTCTATTATATTCTGCAGGATAGCCATAGTAGCACAAAAAACAACAGAAATAGATATGCAAGTTGCTGTAAACAATTTTAAGTTTATCAAAAATCCCCTAGATTTGTGAATGACATAAGAGAAATATACCCAATTGGGTATATCCTATTGTTATGTGCAAGCGGAAAAAAATACTCGTCCAATTTTCGGTTGCTGGCTAAATTTCATCATCGTTACTTTGCTTCAAAACATAAAAAGATGGAATTTAAAAACTTACACAATCAAAATAAACCATTATTAATCGGAAATGTTTGGGATGTACCGAGTACAAAAACAGCCGAAAAATTAAACTTTCAAGCAATTGGAACTTCAAGTTCCGCAATTGCATCGATTTTGGGATATAACGATGGTGAAGAAATGGAATTTTCTGAATTGGAATATTTCATAAAGCGGATTTCACTCAACACAAATCTACCTTTGTCTGTTGATTTGGAATCGGGATATAGTAGAAAACCAAAAGAAATCGTTAATCACATTAAAAGATTAGCAGAATTAGGAGTTGTTGGAATTAATATTGAAGATAGTGTGGTTAACGATAAACGGATTTTATTAGACTCTAATGACTTTGCAAAGACACTAATAGAAATAACGCAATATTTAGAAAAAGAAAATATTGATATTTTTATTAACGTGCGAACGGATACATTTATCCTGCTTCAAAAAAACGTGATTGAAGAAACAAAAAAAAGAATTCAACTTTATCAAAATGCAGGTGCAAACGGAATTTTTGTTCCTTGTATTGAGAAAGAAAATGACATAAAAACTATTGTCGATTCAACAAATTTGCCAATTAACGTAATGTGTATGCCTAAACTTCCAAATTTTGAGACATTAACAAAATTAGGTGTAAAACGAATAAGTATGGGGAATTTCCTTTTCGATAAAATGTATGATAAATTTGAAGTAACGGCACAAACTGTTTTAAACCAAAATTCATTTAAGTCTATCTTTTAAAATGCTGATTACAGACAACAATAAAATTGAAACTTATTATCAAGCTCTTTTAGAAAGAAAACAGAGCTTTGTTGGTATTTTCTTTGTTGGAGTAAAAACTACTTCCATTTTTTGCATTGCGACTTGTCGAGCAAGAAAACCAAAGCTGAAAAATGTAGAGTTTTATACTTCATTTAAAGAGGCTTTAGATAATGGATATAGACCTTGTAAAATCTGTAAGCCTACGGAAAATGCAAATCAAGCACCTGAACAAGTTGAGAAAGCAATTCTATTGGTAAAAGAAAACCCTAAAGACAAAATAACCGACTTCCAATTAAGACAAAAAGGAATTAGTCCAGAGGTTGTCCGTAGATGGTTTAAAAATAATTATGGTATGACTTTTCAAGCATATCAAAGAATGTATAGAATAAACAATGCCTTTCAAGAATTAAAACACGGAAAGAATGCTACACATACTGCTTTCGATACTAGCTATGAATCGTTAAGTGGGTTTAATTACACTTTCAAAAAACTTGTAGGCAAATCACCAAAACATAGTAAAGATAAAAACATAATCCTCATAAACAGACTCACAACACCTTTGGGGCCAATGTTTGTTTGTGCTACTGATAATGGAATCTGTTTACTGGAATTTGTTGATAGAAGAATGCTCGAAACAGAATTTAAAGATTTGCAAAAGTTATTGAATGCTAATATTATTTCGGGCGAGAATGAACATATCAAACAAGCAAAGAAAGAGATTAAAGAATATTTTGAAGGAACAAGAAAAAATTTTGACGTAAAACTTGAAACACCAGGAACTGTTTTTCAAAATCAAGTATGGAAATGTTTACAAGAAATCAAATATGGAACAACGGCTACTTATCAAAAACAAGCAGAAAAAATAAGTAATCCAAAGGCTATTAGAGCAGTTGCTTCTGCAAATGGTTATAATCGAATTTCTATAATTGTACCTTGTCATAGAGTAATTGGAAAAGATGGAAAAATGACTGGCTATGGTGGAGGAATTGAGCGAAAAAAATGGTTGATTGAACACGAACGAAATAATGCCAGCACATAACAAAGTAAAAACATAGGGCGTTTGTGATAAATCGAATGTTCTGGGCATATTAAAAAAGTCCGCTAAATATAAATATTTAGCTAAGTAATAAACCGAAACGAAAGTGCTTATCACCTGTCCTACGTTTCTTAGTGTGCCGAGCAAGCAACGAGCGGCAACATACTCGTTGTGAACTGTAATTAAGATGGTGGAACCGACCCACCAATGTCGTCTTATAGGAGAAGGCATTAAACCACCTAAAGGTGCTGTTGTAAAGAGCGATGGTATTGAGCGTTTAGGAAACGTCTAATCAAGAATTAGTCAGGTAGGGATAAAAGAGATGAACGCAAGTGAACCCCTTTTGAGGTGTCGAGAAGTAGGTACACCCTGTCAAAAGCTACGAAGTATGATACGGAGTTAAGGAGTATAGCGATTACCTATTTATTGGCTATACGGCAGGCGTCATTCAGGGGGTATGAATTTTATCTAGGCTTAGTTACGGAACTCGGGAACCTGACTATAAATGCTAAGGGAAATACACAATAGGATCAACCTAGAGGTAGAATACCAACGTTATTTTCAGGGACGGACTAATCCGTAGTAGTATTGAAGTTTCTGTAATGGAAACTGAGCGAAGGGATTAGGTTATACAGTTGCGTTACATTTAACAACTCTTTTTTTTGAGGATGACTTTATGCAATGAAACAAAATCAATATTAGATTTGTATAACAAGAGCCGTATGATGGGAGACTATCACGTACGGTTCTGTGCCTGCGCACCGTAGTGCTTCGGCACACAGGTGTGAGAGGCTCGGGGTGAAACTCCTCCTGTCTACTCGACTACGAGACGTTGTGGTTAATTTGAAGAAAATTAATGGAAGGTAAAACTGCTAATGAAATATTGAAAAAAATATTTGAAGCCCATAATGTGGAGTTTTCTGAGAAAAATGGATGGGTTATACCTTATTCCAAACTTCCTGCAATTCGTTCTACTTGGTATCCCAATGACGAAAAATCAAGTGGTCTTCTTCAAATTGAAGTTTTTATTGAGGAGGGAAAAATATTAGAAGAATGCTTTGCTGGATTTCCATCAGATAATGGAAAACTAAATGATGCCTATGAAAATTTCTCTCGAAATTCATTGCATGTAATGTTATCTGCATTTTGGGAAAAGCACGATCCTCAACAAGTAGAAAAAGAATCTTGGAATATTAATAATTCTAGTTATTCTATTTATATAGGTCCATTTGGTAATCGCGGAGGTAATGGAATTGAACCTAGAATACCTGAAAACACATTAGATCAAATTGAAAATGCAATCAAAAGGACTAATATAACCGATAAATATAATTGGTTTAGAACATTTTATGGCAACGTTGGAAATAGTGAAACTGTTTACGAAGCTCTGAAAAATAATGAAACCTGGTCAGAAGGATTGGACGCATTAAAATCTGTAAATTGGGTAATGAGTGATCAATATTATAGTACAAGAAATTTTATAATAGTAGTAAAAAACACATAGTCGAGTAGACGGCTCCGCTCACAAGTGAGCAGAGTTCACCCCTGCCTGAATGCTTACGGCAGGCAGGTCTCACATGTATCTGCCGAAATGAAATGTAGGCATGACCACTGTACGTAAGGGTCGCGTATACAGCGGTTCATTAAGTTGTGGAGCAATTTTCTTGTAGATATCCAACATAGCCAAGTATCCTCTTCTTTTCA
>CANMDW010000019.1 GCA_947496705.1 uncultured Aquimarina sp.
CTTGAGTATCTCACCTGCCGGAAAGAAAATTGCAACAAAACCTTGAGTATCTCACCTGCCGGAAAGAAAATTGCAACAAAACCTTGAGTATCTCTTGTCAAATAACATACAACTAGATACTAACACTCCCCTTGCCCCCTCAAGGGGGAGTTTTTAGTCGCAGGAGGGGGTACCTCTTTTAATATCTTGTGGTCATATTGTATCACGATTTCTTCAGAATTTCCTTTACAAATTTCCAACCCTAAAAATGACTATTCTTAGATCAGAAGTTATTTTTTTGGTTCCCTTTAGAGAGAGAATCAAAAAATAAACTCTAAAACTTTGTAGCTTTGCAACTTTGAACTTTAGAACCTTTGAATCTGAAAAAATGATTATAAGAATCGTAAAAATGGGGTTCGCCCCCGATCAAATAGATGCTTTTTTAGAAAACTTTGAACAGCACAGAGATAAGATCAGAAATTTTGAAGGCTGCAGTCATCTTAGCTTATTAAGAGATATTCATAAGACCCATCAATTTTTTACTTATAGTTATTGGGAATCTGAAGTACATCTCAATAACTACCGAAACTCTTCGTTATTCAAAGATGTATGGTCAAACACCAAAAATAAGTTCAATCAAAAACCCGAAGCATGGAGCGTGGAGCAAGTTCAGAGTTATGAGTGATGAGTGATGAGTTTTATACTCATAACCCTGAACTCTGAACTCATAACTCGCAATTCATAACTAGAAATATATGTTCGCATTAATACGAAAAGAAATCAACACCTTTTTCTCCTCTGCTGTAGGATATCTGGTCATTGCTGTTTTTTTGATACTCAACGGGCTTTTTCTTTGGGTATTCAAAGGGCAATTTAATATCCCGGATAGTGGTTTTGCAGATCTTTCTCCTTTCTTTCAGATTGCGCCCTGGATACTTTTGTTTCTCATCCCTGCGGTTACCATGCGAAGCATTTCCGAAGAAAAAAAACAAGGAACTTTAGAATTACTACTCACCAAACCTATTAAAAACTGGCATTTGGTATTAGGAAAATATTTTGGAAGTTTATCCCTGATCATCATCGCTTTAACCCCCAGCATCCTCTATATTATTGCTATTTATCAATTAGGTAAACCTGTTGGTAATCTCGATATAGGCAGTACTATCGGATCCTATATAGCCTTACTGTTACTCGCTGCTTCTTATACAGCTATGGGTATCTTTTCCTCTTCTGTCACCAATAATCAGATTGTTGCATTTTTAATGGGATTGTTTCTTTGTTTTATATTTTATTTTGGATTTGGCAGCCTGGGTAATTACAATCTTTCGGGAACAAGTTATTACTTTTTTGAACAACTCGGTATGCAGTTGCATTATGAGCGTATGGGCCAGGGTATTATAGACACAAGAGATGTGTTTTACTTTATGAGTATTACTGTTTTTTTCATAGCTACAACCATTTTCTACCTCAAAAAAGGCGCAATAAAGCAGAAAATTAAACCTATTGCTATTACACTAGTTTCTGTAATCGTTATTAATCTAATCGGAAATACTGTCTACAACCGGTTTGACCTTACCCAAGATGGTCGTTTTACTTTGTCTGAAGCAACAGAAAATCTGGTTCTGGAAGCTGCCGCTCCTGTGGTCATCGATGTACTGCTGAAAGGAGATTTCCCTTCAGAATTCAGGCGTTTGCAAACGGAAACCAAACAACTACTGGAAGAATTTAATTCCTTAAATCCAAGTATACAGTATATTTTTACAAACCCTCTCGAAGAAGAAGCGTTGCGTTCTCAAACAATTATAGAGTTACAACAGCTAGGCCTCACCCCAATGGAAGTAAGCGTACAGGAAAGCGGGAAAACCGAGATCGAAATGGTGGTTCCATGGGCGATTATAAGTCACCAAAATCGAAGTGTAAAAATACCACTGATCAAAAATACAATAGGTGCTACCTCAGAGGAGCGGGTTCATAATTCTATTCAGCAATTAGAATATGCATTTGCCGATGGTTTGACCAAACTGCTACATCCCAGGAAACAAAAAATCGCAGTACTCAAAGGAAACGGGCAATTGCCTGATATCAACATTGCAGATTTTATCAAAACACTGCAAGATTATTATTTTGTGGGAGCATTCACATTAGACTCTGTAGCCGGTAATCCACAAAAAACATTGCAGGGCCTTCAAAAGTTTGATCTGGTGATCAATGCAAAACCTACAGAGGCTTTTTCAGAAAAAGAAAAATATGTATTGGATCAATTTATCATGCAAGGAGGAAAATCGCTGTGGTTATTAGAATCTGTAGCCATAGAAATCGATAGCCTAATGAATCCCGAAGGTGCTTCAGTTGCTCTTATGCAGGATCTTAGATTAGGAGATGTTTTGTTCTCATATGGTGTGAGGGTAAACCCGGTTTTGGTGAATGATCTGTACTCTGCTCCGCTGGTTTTAGCTTCGGGACAAGGAAATGAAACACAGTTTACGCCCTATCCCTGGTTTTATGGATCACTAACCAAAAGTAACAGTGATCATCCAATTGTAAAAAACACAGAATCTGTAAAATTTGAGTTTTCTAATCAGATCGACACCCTAAAAAATGATGTTCAAAAGACCATTTTACTCACCAGCTCTGATAAATCAAAACTAGAAGGTATCCCCAAAGAAATACGATTAGACCAGATCATTAGAAAAAAACCAGATATCAATAGTTATAATGAAGGGCCTCAAAACCTGGCAGTGTTACTCGAAGGAAGCTATAAATCTACTTATAAAGGTCGAATAAAGCCTGTAAAAATAGACAATCACAAAGACCATAGTACAGCAACAAAAATGATTGTCATTGCCGATGGTGATGTAATCAAAAACCAAATCAGAAAAGGACAACCCACAGCATTGGGTTTTGACCCATATATGAACCTTAACTATGGAAACAAAGAGTTTTTATTAAATGCTATAAATTATCTGTTGGATGATTCTGGCCTTATCGAAATACGAAGTAAGGAGATCAACATTCCATTTTTGGATGTAGAAAAGGTTATTGCCAGCAAAACCACATGGCAGATCATTACTATTTTGATTCCATTGTTACTCCTTGGGGTATTTGGATTTTTATTTTCGTTGATACGAAAGAAGAAATATAGAAAAAACATTTAAAATTGTATTCTCTATATTTGATATAGAAAAGCCTCAACACTAAAAACTATCTCTATCGATCCCGAAAACCTAAATATTGTTCTTAAAACCGAAGACCTGTCCATCGGTTACCACACCAAAAAAGAATTAAATGTGGTAGCGGCAGATATTAACCTGAAGTTATATGAAGGAGAGCTGGTAGGACTAGTAGGCGCCAATGGGATCGGAAAATCTACCTTGCTTCGTACCTTGTCCCGTGTTCAACCCGCATTGCATGGAAGCATATTTTTATCAGACAAAGAATTAAACTCCTATAAATCTATAGAACTGGCAGCACAGTTGAGTATTGTTTTGACCGAGCAAATTGCTTCAAAAAACATCACTGTACAGGAGTTGGTGGCTTTGGGCAGGCAACCCTATACCAATTGGGTAGGTAAAATGGCAAAAGAAGACTTAGAAAAAGTGCATAAAGCCATTGAGGTCACTCATACTACTGATCTGGTGGGTAGAAGATGTTTCGAACTCAGTGACGGGCAGCTACAAAAGGCGCTTATTGCACGTGCTATTGCCCAGGACACTCCTTTTATCATGCTCGATGAACCTACCACTCACTTAGATATATACCATAAGGCCTATATTTTAAAACTCTTAAAACGTCTTGCTTTCGAGACTAAAAAAACCATCCTCTTCTCTACACACGAGATTGACTTTGCCATACAACTATGTGATAAGATGATTGTTATGAATACCGAAGGTTTTGAGTTTGGCAGACCCAAAGAATTGGTACAGGCCAGAGCTTTTTCTTCCCTGTTTCCCGAAGATCTGATTTTGTTTGATGAAAAATCAGGAAGATACAAAGTAAGGAATTAAGAATATCAAATGACAATCAATTACAAATTCTTATAAAATGAATATAGAAGAATATAGAGAATATTGTATAGGTAAAAAAGGAGTTACCGAATCCTTTCCCTTTGGAAAACTTCCTGATGTATTAGTTTTTAAAGTATTGGGAAAAATGTTTACCGCTACTGATATATCTTCTTTTGAGGCTATAAGTGTAAAATGTGATCCCAATAACGTTGAACACCTTAGAGAAACATATCCTGCCGTAATACCTCCGGAGTATATGAGTAAAAAACATTGGAATAAAATAATCATGGATCATACCATCCCTGATCCATTAATCAAACAATGGATTCAGGATTCTTATGATTTGGTAGTCAAAAATCTACCCGCCAGAGAACGACTTAAGCTGAAAGATTAAAACTTCCTATACTTCATTCAAATTTTCATTACATATCTTTATCTTTGAATAAAGAAAAAGAGTACATGCAAGAATACACACTGATCATTATTACTGTTGGGGTAATCATTATATCAATTATTGCAGGCTTCTTGATTGGCAAATATGTGGCTTCGCTAAAAAACAAAAGTGAACAAAGCGTCGTTAATGAAAGATCTAATCAATTGCAATCGCAATTCGATATGCTTAAAAGGTCTTCAGACGAACGAATTGCAGAGTTGACAAGAGATCGTGAAGAAATTCGTAGAGAAAAAGAGTTCTTAAACACAGAGCTCACCAGGCGCAATACCGAATATGAAAACCTGCAACTCAAAAACGCAGCACAAAAAGAAGAAGTAGAAAAACTTCAGGAAAAATTCTCTAAAGATTTTGAAAACCTGGCCAATAAAATTCTGGATTCAACATCTACAAAATTTACCCAACAGAACAAAGAGAATATAAAAAATATCTTAAGTCCACTGCAGGAAAAGATCAATACATTTGAAAAGAAAGTCGAACAAACACATAAAGAAAGTATCGATTATCACGCCGCCTTACGGCAACAAATTCTTGGACTCAAAGATCTTAACGAGCAAATGAGTAAAGAAACTACCAATTTAACCAAGGCGTTAAAAGGAGATAGCAAAATGCAAGGAAATTGGGGAGAATTGGTATTGGAACGGGTTTTAGAAAAATCAGGATTGGAAAAAGACCGGGAATATTTTGTACAGCAAAGTTTTACTACCCAAAGTGGAGAACGTGTACTACCCGATGTAGTGATCTATCTGCCCGACAATAAGAAAATGGTGATTGACTCCAAAGTAGCGCTTACCGCATATGAACGCTATATTAATGAGGAAGACGAAGCATTACGGGCAACCCATCTAAAAGAACATATATCTTCAATAAAACGGCATGTAGAGCAACTTTCAGAAAAAAATTACCAGGACCTGTATGATATTGAGTCCCCCGATTTTATTTTGATGTTTGTTCCTATCGAACCAGCATTTGCCATCGCTATTAATGAAGATAACAAATTGTACAATCAGGCTTTTGAGAGAAACATAGTGATCGTTACCCCTTCTACACTTCTGGCAACCTTGCGCACCATAGATACCATGTGGAATAACGAAAAACAACAACGCAACGCTATCGAGATCGCACGACAGGCCGGGGCATTGTATGATAAATTTGAAGGATTGGTCAAAGATCTTACCGGAGTAGGTAAAAAGATGGATGATGCCAAGAAAGACTACTCTGCTGCAATGAATAAATTGGTAGAGGGCAAAGGAAATCTCATTATTAGTGTCGAAAAGCTCAAAAAAATGGGGGCCAAGGCCAAGAAATCCTTACCAGAGACCATCATCAAAAGAGCAACAGAAGAAAATGATAATTAAATTATAATATATGGAACCTGATTACACTCAAGTATTATATTCTATTTTAGTAGGCCTTTTTAGTTCCCTCTTCAGTATTTTCACAATAATTATCTGTATTTATTACATCGTCAAAATGGGCTCTAAAATAGAAGGAACTCTTATGATCATAGCCAGCTCTATATCATTATTATGCTCAATAGCAACGCAAATTGGTGTTTTGTATATAAAAACTTGGGGCACAAATGATTATCTACATTTTACATATATCATACAAGGGTTTGCGTTTTTAGGTTCTCTTCTGTTTATCATCGGTTTTTTTATACTGATAAGAAAAGTAATACACTATAAATCATTAATATCAAAAAACTAAAACTATGGCTGAATCCAATTTCTCAGAAATTTTACTACGAATTACAGGCGCACTTTTTTATAGTGTACCAATCCTAATTTTTATACTAATTGCCATTTATTATATTACAAAAGCAGGTATGAAAACAGAAGGCATCCTGATACTTATTGGCAATATCCTCATCCTTTTGGTATCAATTTCACATCATTTCTTATATACTTTTATAGAAAGCTGGGGATACGAACTGTATTCATACATCTCGATGGGAATAAATGCTATTTCCTTTATAGGATCTATATTATTTATAATTGGCTTCCTTATGATCATCCAGCAAAACATAAAAAAACAGTAATTCACAATCCTGCCAATGCAAGCTAAACAACCCTTTATTTTTCTGTTTATTGGTTTAATAACCTCTTTTTCGATTGCTCAGCAAGCATATTTCCCCAAACGGGGAAGCTGGGAAGAAAAACCTTCTTCTGCATTTAATATTGATATTCAAAAACTGAAAGAAGCAGTTCAGTTTGCAAAAGATCATGAATATTCCGGTTCAAAAGACCTGCGTCAGGCTATTTTAAAAGGTTTTCAGCGAGAACCTTATCACCAAATCCTTGGACCCACCAAAAAGCGTGGCGGTCCCGCAGGTATAATTATTAAAAATGGATACATTATTGCCAAATGGGGTGATGTAGATCGTGTCGATATGACCTTCAGTGTTACCAAAAGTTATCTGTCTACCATGGCGGGATTGGCAATAGATAACAAACTGATTAACTCTGTAGATGATTTCAGTTATAATTATGTTTGGGATCATACTTTTGATGGCGATCACAATAAAAAAATAACATGGAGACATTTGCTTACACAGTCCTCAGACTGGTCGGGGCAACTTTGGGGCGGGTATGACTGGGCAGACCGCCCACCAAGAGAAGGAGGTATAGACGATTGGAAACAAAGAAAGTTCAACGAACCCGGAACCGTTTTTGAATATAATGATGTTCGTGTCAATATTTTGTCATACTCATTATTAAATATCTGGAGAAAACCTCTACCGCAGGTACTCAAAGAAAAGATCATGGATCCCATTGGGGCCTCTACCACCTGGAGATGGTATGGATATGAAAACTCATGGGTAACTATAGATGGAGTCAAAATGCAATCGGTAAGTGGTGGAGGGCACTCTGGCGGTGGGATATTTATCAACACATTGGATCATGCCCGATTTGGATTGTTATTTTTAAATAACGGTAACTGGAACGGAAAACAACTGCTCTCTAAAACATGGATTGAAGAAGCTGTAAAATCCTCTCAGGCAAATACAAATTATGGATATATGTGGTGGCTCAACCAAAAAGGCCCCAGGCATTGGAAGGGGTTGCCCGAACATATTTACTATGCAGCAGGTTTTGGCGGTAACTTTATTGTGGTTGATAAAAAGCAAAACATTGTTGTAGTAACCCGATGGTTAGAATCCAATCAGATTGATGAATTTATGACTAAAGTATATGCTGCTTTATGAGTTGGGAGTTGGGAGACGGAAGTCAGAAGTCGGGTGTCGGATGTTATGAGTTATGAAAGTTGTACAAAGTATAAATTTTTGAAGTTGAACCAAGGACATGAAAAAAATACTGGCCATCATCATTACTGTTATCCTGGTACTATTTGCATCATGGTATGCCTTTGTATACTTTGCCACCTATAGTGAAGGGACCCGAAGTGGGGAGCTCATAAAGTTCAGTAATAAAGGTGTCGTCTTCAAGACCTGGGAAGGCGAAATAAGTCAGGGCATATCGGGTGCGCAGATATTTAGCTTTTCGGTAGAAGATAAAAACGAAGGCATCATAAAGAAACTGGAAAAGTTTCAGGGGAAGTATGTAAAACTTACCTATATCGAGCGTTTTGCAAAGATTTCCTGGCTGGGTGATACCAAATATTTTATCACAGACGTTACTGAAGAAGATTCACCACATTTTAGAAATAAATGAAACTGACACATGAAAAAGCACAAGACCAATAAAGAGTCCAGAGTAACGATTTCAGAACTGATGCTTCCCTCCCATTCTAATTTTAGCGGAAAAATACATGGCGGCTACATCCTCTCCTTAATGGATCAAATAGCTTTTGCCTGTGCCTCCAAACATTCTGAAAAGTATGCGGTAACTGCAAGTGTAGATAAAGTAGATTTTTTAAAGCCTATTGAGGTTGGAGAGCTGGTAACGCTAAAAGCTTCTGTGAATCATGTTGGCACCACCTCTATGGTCGTAGGAGTGCGTGTTGAAGCCGAAAATATACAAACAGGCAAAGTAAAGCATTGTAACTCCAGCTACTTTACCATGGTCGCAAAAAATGATAAAGGAATCAGCGCACCTATCCCAGGTTTGATATTGCAAAACAAAACCGATATACGAAGGTTTGTAAGAAGTATTATTCGCAAAGAAGATGCAAAAACCAGACGTAATCGGTTTAAAGACTCAGAGTTTGAGTTGGCTTCTCATCTGGAGATTCTTAAGGAGTATAATGTGAAGGTTACACTATAACTATAATTGAATACATTGTAAACACAATTCTGTGGCCATTGTTGCGTTAAAAAAACAATTACAATTTGTATATTAGGCACTATAAAACCCCAAGCTATGAAAAATACAACGATCCTTTTCTTATGGATACTTCCTCTGGTGGTAACTCTCGGTTGCAGCAGTGATGACGGTGCCGAGCCTAATCCAGATACCAATCCCAACCCCAATAAAACGACTACCTATACTGCCGATGTAAAAACGATTATCGATACACATTGTATTGAGTGCCATACCATCCCTCTAGCGCAAGGTGCAATTTTTCCGATGCGTAATTATGCAGAAACTATTAATGGATTAGACAGAGATCTTGTTCTTAGAATTACTTCTCCGAATATTAGTAATATAATGCCACCATCAGGCAGGTTACCACAAGAGACTATTGATATTATCCTGGATTGGGTAGCCGATGGAGAACTGGAAGAATAATCCTCACCTGTTATTCACAGCATCTTTTCCTTTATAAAATCTTTTGACCGCCATATCATTATCGGCATATATTTTCATCAAATAATGGCCGTTTCTAAGTTCTGAAACATCGAGATCCCTTTCTAAATGCAATTCTTTTTGTACCCTTATCAATCCGGCTTTATCAATAATCTTTACCAAAACAGATTGTTTAGGAATATTGGTGACAATGGTTATAAATCCTGAAGTAGCAGCAGGCATGATCTCGAAAGAAAATACCTTATCACGGGGGTTTTTATCGTTCAAATCATTAGAATACATCAAAGAAGTACCCATCAAAAGTATCAGACATAGTAGTAAATTTCTCATAATATATTTTTTATTGAATTTACTAATATACAAGGGTTTACTACGTTAACAAAAACACAAATAAGAGTTTATTTAACGCTCTTTTACAAATATTTATGAGTTGTTTACACCTTTATCTATCTCCAGACCTCACAGGTCTTTGAGACCTGTGAGGCATTGAACCCTCCATGTATTATCTCTTTATTTACTCAAATACATCTTACGCCTAGAATACAGGTCATAGAATTGATCGTCTTTAAGATCATCAATAAATAAAATACTCTCTCCTGTACTCTTCATCTCTGGCCCTAGTTTCTTATTTACATTCGGAAACTTATTAAAAGAGAACACAGGTTGTTTGATCGCATACCCGTTAAGGTGTGGTTTAAAATCAAAATCAGTCACCTTTTTCTCTCCCAGCATCACCTTTGTAGCATAATTCACATAGGGTTCTCCATAGGCTTTTGCAATAAAAGGTACCGTTCTCGATGCCCTTGGATTTGCCTCGATGATGTATACCATATCATCCTTGATCGCAAACTGAATATTGATTAATCCAACGGTATTGAGTGCCAGAGCGATCTTATGCGTATGGTCTTTGATCTGCTGCATTACAAATTCCCCAAGATTGAAGGGTGGTAAGGTTGCATTAGAGTCTCCAGAATGGATTCCGCAAGGTTCTATATGTTCCATAATCCCAATAATATATACATTTTCACCATCGCAAATCGCATCTGCTTCAGCTTCGATCGCCCCATCTAGATAATGATCCAGCAATAGCTTATTATTAGGTATTTTTCGCAATAAATCGACCACATGCTCCTCTAATTCTTGTTTATTGATAACAATCTTCATTCCCTGGCCTCCCAGCACATAGGATGGGCGCACCAAAAGTGGGAAATTCAATCGATCTGCAACGGCTAGTGCTTCATCGGCAGTCTCGGCAGTATCAAACTCTGGATACGGAATGTTGTTTTCCTTTAGTAAGGTTGAAAAACTTCCTCTATCCTCTGCAAGATCCAGTGACTGAAAACTGGTTCCTATAATTTTGATCCCATAACGATCTAATTTCTCTGCAAGTTTCAACGCTGTTTGTCCGCCCAGCTGCACAATGACTCCTTCAGGTTTTTCATGACGAATAATATCGTATATATGTTCCCAGAATACAGGTTCAAAGTATAATTTATCTGCTACATCAAAGTCTGTAGAAACGGTCTCCGGGTTACAATTGATCATAATCGTTTCATATCCACATTCTGCAGAAGCCAATACCCCATGTACACAACAATAATCAAATTCGATACCTTGTCCAATTCTATTGGGCCCAGATCCCAGCACCACAATCTTTTTCTTATCGGTAGCTACACTTTCATTTGATATAAATATTTCTCCTTCAGGAGTTTCTATTTCTGCTTCAAAAGTAGAATAGAAGTATGGTGTCTGCGCTTTAAACTCTGCTGCACAGGTATCTACCAATTTGTAGACCCTTTTTATACCTAGTTCATCTCTTTTATTATAGACTTCACTCTCATAACAACTTACCATATGCGCAATCTGTCTGTCGGCAAAACCTTTTTGTTTTGCTTCGAGTATGAGTTCTTTGGTAAGCGATTGTATGGTATGTGTAGATATTTCCTTTTCAAGATTATATAATTCCTCATATTGCTTAAGGAACCACATATCGATTTTTGTGATTTCATGGATTCGACTTAGTGGAATCCCCATTTGGATCGCATCATAGATCACAAAGACCCGATCCCAGCTGGCATAGGTAAGTTTATCAATAATCTTGTCATAATCTTTATAACCTTTTCCATCGGCCCCCAGTCCATTTCTTTTTATTTCTAAAGACTGCGTAGCTTTATGCAGTGCTTCCTGGAAAGATCGCCCGATAGCCATCACCTCTCCTACCGATTTCATCTGAAGCCCGAGAGTACGGTCTGATCCTTCAAATTTATCAAAGTTCCACCGAGGTATCTTTACAATAACATAATCCAGGGTAGGTTCAAATAATGCAGAAGTAGACTTGGTGATCTGGTTATCCAGCTCGTCCAGATTATAACCAATAGCCAGTTTTGCGGCAATTTTGGCAATAGGATACCCAGTTGCTTTTGAAGCCAGTGCCGAAGATCTGGACACACGAGGGTTAATTTCGATAGCGATAATATCTTCTTTATCATCTGGGCTCACTGCAAATTGTACATTACATCCTCCTGCAAAATCCCCGATGCTACGCATCATATGTATTGCCATATCCCGCATGCGCTGGTACGTTTTATCACTTAACGTCATCGCCGGGGCAACAGTGATAGAGTCTCCGGTATGGATTCCCATCGGATCCATATTTTCGATAGCACAAATAATAACAACATTGTCATTATTATCTCTCAATAACTCCAGTTCATATTCTTTCCACCCGATCAATGCTTTATCGATCATCACCTCGTGAATTGGCGAAACCTCAAGCCCCCGGGTAAGTAACTCATCAAAATCCTCTTCTTTATAGACAAAAGACGCTCCTGCACCGCCCAGCGTATAAGAAGCTCTAATGACTAACGGAAACCCGAACTCTTGTGCGATCTCTTTACCTTTCAAATACGAATTGGCCGTAGCCTGAGGAGCCATTGAGATCCCAATTTTGAGCATGAGCTCTCTAAATTGCTCACGATCTTCGGTAATATTTATAGCATCAATATCTACACCAATAATTTGAATTCCAAAATCTTTCCAAATACCTTTTTCGTCTGCTTCAATACATAGGTTGAGTGCTGTTTGCCCACCCATCGTTGGTAACACCGCATCTATCTGAGGATGTTCTTTTAGGATTTCAATGATCGATTTTGTGTTCAGAGGTTTAAGGTATACATGGTCTGCCATAGAAGGATCTGTCATGATCGTGGCAGGATTAGAATTTATCAGAATCGTTTCGATCCCATCTTCACGCAGTGACCGTAATGCTTGCGTACCAGAATAATCAAATTCGCAAGCTTGTCCTATAATAATCGGCCCTGATCCAATAATAAGTATACTCTTAAGTTTTTCGTTTTTTGGCATGTAATAAAATATTGAATGTGTACTTAAAATTTATGTAATAGATATAAAAAAAGGCGTTACTTCTACAGTAACACCTTTAATATTTTCAATGCACATTTTCATTAGTGCTTGTGTCTTAATTCTGACGAAACAGATAGCTTCTTCCTTCCTTTTGCTCTTCTTCGAGCCAATACCTTTCTACCATTTGCAGTAGCCATACGCTCCCTGAAACCGTGTTTGTTCTTTCTCTTTCTCTTTGATGGTTGAAACGTTCTTTTCATTGCTATCTATCTTTATAAACCTTCTTGAAATATCTAATTTGATCTGTTGGGTGTCTATTCCCAAAACTGCGGGCAAATATACAAAGAGTTTTTACTTTGACAAACCTAAATATCAAATTATTTTTATTTGTTTTTATTACCTTTGCGCCTACTTAATAATTAAACTTTTCAATGTACAATAAAAATATAAAATTAGTAATCGCAGCTATAGTTATAGGTATTGCTGTTTGGCAAATCATAGAAGGATATACAGGTAATGGGGTAATGCTAATTTTACTATCCTTTATTTTTGTCTTTTTATATTTTAAGAATGAACTGATATTGCTGGCCTTTCTCAGGCTTCGTAAACAAGATTTTGATGGTGCAAAAAAATGGCTGAACAAGATCAAAAAGCCGGAAAGTGCATTGACGACCAAGCAACAAGGGTACTACAACTATCTTCTTGGCATCATGCTATCTCAAACCAATATCACACAAGCCGAAAAGCACCTTAAAAAAGCAATTAAACTAGGGCTCTCTATGAAACAGGATCTTGCTGTTGCCAAACTAAATTTGGCAGGAATTGCAATGACCAAGCGCCGAAAAAGAGAGGCACAAAATTTACTCACCGAAGCCAAAAAATTAGATAAACACAATATGCTGAAAGAACAGATCACCATGATGAAACAGCAAATGAAGAAGATTTAGGTACACTAATTGCGTAGGTTTTTACGTTATCCAATAGATTTTGACGTAGTATTTGGTCTTTAATGCTAGTAGTACGAGATCTAATTTTTACATCAAAAAATGTTTTTTTAAAGACTTTATAGTACATTAGCTATCGTAATTATTTTATAATGAGAAAATTATTAATTGTAGGAATACTCTATATATACTTTGGCAGCTCATTTGCTCAACAAGAAGTAAGAATCCCTTTTTCAACAGCTATTTCGGCACATATTGTAAAATACAACCAAAAAATGGATGAAGCTTACAGGGAGAAAGATCTGGAGCGCGCCGTGTTTTTGTTTGACTCTTTGGTAAATAATCATCTCAACGGTACCTATATGGATAACTTTACGGTGAATTCTTTAAAAGATGAACCAATTGAGTTTATAGATTATGAAAAACCGTTATTTATTATTACTTATGCTGCGTGGTGTGTTCCCGGAATTGGTGAAATCCCTGCATTGAATGACCTGGCAGACAGGTTTCATGATCAGATTGATTTTATCGTATTATTTTGGGATACTAAAGAAAATCTGAAAGCCAAAAGTGATGAATACAACGAAAACATTCAATTGGTTTATGTTGATGAAAAGACAAACCAGGACTCTTATATTGTTAATAAACTGAAGCATGCCCTTGGGTTTCCTATGATGTATTTTATGGATGAACAGAGAAAGATTTTGAATATTCAGAAAATTGAGACACATCATTCCAGCGAGACACTAAGCAATTCTTATAATATTCATTTTAATTCTTTATCAAAAGGAGTTTCTTTACTTATTGCCGATCTGGATGCAAAAGGTTTGTTAGATAAGGATGTAGCCATACCAGACGGAAATGAAAATAAAGATGAGCAAGATATCATTGATACCGATGGGCGTACCGAAGAGGAACGTAGAATAGATGAAGAGTACGAAAGATATAAACGAGAACGTGACTCTTTAAACACTAAAAAGAGAGATAATAAATAACCCGTTTACTATCTCTTTATTTCCCAAAAATCATTTTAAGTGCCACTAGGAGTAGCACACCTCCAAAAATCTTTTTGAGAAGTGTTTGGTTTATAGAGATGGCAAGTTTACTTCCTAAATATCCTCCAATAATGAAAGTGGCTGCTATAATTGCGGCATATTTCCAGTTCACATGACCTTCCTGGTAATAGTTGTAGGCCGCCAATAGTGTAACTGGTACTGCCAAAACTGCCAGGCTTGTACCTTGCGCCTGGTGTTGCGAGAAGTCGACCCAGAGAATCAAAAGTGGGATCATTACTACGCTTCCGCCTACTCCAAGGGTTCCGCTAAAAAAACCCGCCAACAATCCTATTAATATTAATGAAATAAGTACAGATATGTTCATACTACTTTAAATAAGTAGCTAACTTAAATAAATATCTTGGGATATTATAGAAAAACTTATTATTGACCAACTCCGGTTTTGTAGTACCCCTCTCTTGGGATTTTGATAAGATATTCTTTACCAGAAGTGTTATTTAATCTGGTTTCTCTAAGCCATGGGTTGTGCAATTTTAAAATCTTATAATTGATATTATACTGCTTTACAAATTTATTAAAATCGGCGATTGGTTCATCTACCAATACATTAAAAGTAGGAATATGCTCATATAAATCTTCATTTCTGAAATTAAAACCATACTGCTTGGGATTGCTTAAAATTTCTTTGACAGCAACAATTCTAAACACATATCTCCCTGTTTCCTCTCCTAATAAAAGATCATAATATGAAGTAGCATCCTGTTTTTCAAGTTGTCTAATAATACCTGTCCTACCAGCATTATATGCTGCCGCAGCAAGGGTCCATGAACCAAATTTTTCTTTTGCTTTTTTGAGATACCTACAGGCAACCTTGGTAGATTTCTCTATATGATATCGCTCATCAATATTTTCATTTACTTCTAAACCATATTCTTTGGCGGTACCTTTTAATATCTGCCAAAACCCTGTTGCTCTCGCAGGGGATACAGCTTGGGTCAAACTACTTTCGATAACGGCGAGGTACTTAAAATCTTCAGGAACCCCTTGTTCTTTAAGAATAGGCTCTATAATTGGAAAGTATTTATTTGCTCTCTTGAACAGCAACAAACCATTAGACTGCCAATACGTGTTTACCAGCAGTTCTCTATCCATTCTTTCTCTTATATCAGGATTCTCTATTGGTACTAGTTCTCCCGCAAAATTGAGATTATCGGGCATTGGTATTGCGTAGACATTATAGTCATTAATTAACTTTTCCTTAATTATTTCTTGGGTAACAGGTGTCACAGACTTATTCTGAGTGGCATTTACTAGAATTCCGAAGGTAAATAATACACCTAGCAGCGCTAAAACTTTCTTGATCATTTTCATAACTATGAGTAGGTTTTAATTGGGGAACTAAAAATTTTATGTTACAATATAACGTAAAAAGTTAGATTAATACAAGTTATCACTAATAATTTCAGGCAAATGTTCATTAAACCATCGTGCTCTGTTTATGATCATTACATGTGTTCCTTTATCGACTACAATGCAGTTTTTTATATTAGAGACAGGAAAAACAATATCATTTCCTCCATGAATATGAATTAGTCCTTCCGGGGCTTCTTCCTGATCCCAGCATATCATTTTCTCGATAGCCCAGTCGAGGTATTGCTTGTCATTTATCGATAAATACTTTTGATATAACGTCGCCCTTTTCTTTGCAAACTCTCCGAAAGCCAGTTTCTCCCAATCATCAATTTTTGACACTATAGCTGTTGGCAACAACTTGTATATTTTTGTTTTTCTGGCTATTTTTATCCTCGTTGGAAATTCATGCATGCTTTTAACACTGGAAATGATAATTAACTTCTTTAATTTTAAGTATTTTCTCATCTCCTGAACTATTATCCCACCAAATGATACACCAATCAAAACACAGTGTTCATGCTTGATTTCCTTGCACATTCGCTTTGCATAATCAGTTATTGATTCATTTGTATGAGGGATCTTCCAGGGAATAGTATGGGTTATGAATTTATCTTCCGGCAGTTTAATAAATTCAAAAATAGACACATCAGCTGCCAAACCGGGAACAAAATAAACATGTCTAACTTCCTGCATCATAGCTATTTTAACAGTGGGTTTTAAATTTAACACTCTAATTTTCGTATCTTTGCATCTCAAAATTATAGTATTCCCTTTTTACATAAAAGGAAATACAACATTAAATTTTTGTAAAGGGAATTTTAACTAACAAATCTTAGTTAGGAAATTATAGGTCAAAGTGAAGGTGTTTTTACTTCTTACATTATCTTTTTGGACCAGTTTTTCTCTTAACAGATTGGTTAGATTTATTGGGCTAACCGCCTTATTTTATGATTTTAACACCTCATAATTTTAAAAAATATGGAGAACATGAGTGACGTTGAATTAGAAATTATTGACAATGAATTTCTAAGACAATTCGAAACCACAATTGAAGATCAAAAAGCAAAGATCGAGTATGCGCTACAGGAAAGAAAAATTTTCCTTACCAAACTTATCATGAGCGAAGAACACCTTGAAAAAGGGTACGAAGAAGATTTTATTGTTGCAGTTTTTAATGTAATTCAGGAACGGAATATAAGATTGGTGCCAACCAGTCCCATTATTGCGAAGTTCATGCGAAAAAACAGAAGGAAATACAAAGATTTACTACCCGTAGGAATCAACATATAGTTTTTACACTAAAGAATATAAAAAATCTGCTTTACAGCAGATTTTTTTTGTGTTTATATATTACATTTCAATATTTGTACTCACAAAATCAAACCTCACCATCCCATCATCATCTATTTCTGTTAAGCATACTTTGTGCAATGTGTTTACATAAGCAGGATTCCATGGTGTTTTTACTTTGACATAATTCTCGGTAAACCCATGAATATAACCATCCTTATTTTCAGATTCGAATAGTACAGTTCTTTCAGTTCCCCGCTGACTTTCATAAAACGCCCTTCTCTTTTTAACAGATAATCCTCGCAACATTTTACTTCTTTTCTTACGAACCTCTTGTGAGACAATTCCTGGTAGTGCTGCTGCGACCGTATTATCTCGTTCAGAATATGTAAACACGTGCAGATAAGAAATATCTAATTCTGATAAAAAATTATAGGTATCCAAAAAGTGGTCGTCGGTCTCACCAGGAAAACCAACGATAACATCAACACCAATACAGGCATGCGGCATTACCTTTTTAATCCTCTTGATACGATCAACATATAACGCAGTAAGATATCTGCGACGCATCAACTTTAATATCTCATCATTACCCGATTGAAGAGGAATATGAAAATGTGGTACAAAAGTTCTTGACCCGGCAACAAAATCAATAGTTTTATTTTTTAACAGGTTCGGCTCGATAGATGAGATTCGTAGTCTTTCTATACCATCAACCGTATCCAGAGCCTGTACTAATTCAAAAAACGTATGTTCATGCTTTTTGTTACCAAACTCTCCTTTCCCATAATCCCCTATATTAACACCGGTCAAAACAATTTCCTTAATATCTTTCTCAGAAATTTCTTTAGCATTTTTAAGCACATTCGGCAGGGTATCACTTCGCGAAATTCCTCTTGCCAAGGGTATTGTACAATAGGTACATTTGTAGTCACAGCCGTCCTGAACCTTCAAAAATGCACGAGTACGATCACCAATTGAATAGCTTCCCACATAAAAATCGGCTTCTTCGATTTCACAGGAATGTACTTCTCCAAATTCATTTTTAGAAAGATCATTGATATAATCAGTAATCTTAAATTTTTCAGTAGCTCCCAAGATCAAATCTACTCCGTCTACCGAAGCCAATTCTTCAGGTTTTAACTGTGCATAACATCCAACTGCAGCCACAAAAGCATCAGGATTCACTTTTTGAGCCTGTTTTACGATAGTTTTAAATCTTTTATCCGCATTTTCGGTTACCGAACAGGTATTAATAACATAGATATCTGCAGGTTCAGAAAAATCTACACGATCAAAGCCTTCATCATTAAAACTTCTGGCAATAGTAGAGGTCTCCGAAAAATTCAGCTTACAACCTAACGTATAAAAAGCAACTTTTTTTCTCATAAAACCATCTGTCATTTCCGCGAAGGCTCAAATCTCTTTATATTTACACTCAACCCAACAAAAATGAGCAACGCTAGCATAATTTTTAAGGCTGCAAATATACCAACAATAATTCGTATACTAAAATTGAAAATCCATCATTCCAAATTTATAATTCGTTATCTAACAATTATTTATATTTTCTTCACACTGATATCTTGTAACGATGCTTCACAAGAAAACAGAGACCATTTGATATTTCGTTATAATCAATACGATAATGTGAAATCTCTGGATCCGGCTTTTGCCAGGGATTTGGCGATCATTTGGGCCACTAATCAATTGTTTAATGGCCTGGTACAACTAGATGATTCTTTACATATTACTCCAGACATTGCCAAAAGTTGGGAGATTTCTGAAGATGCATTGCAGTACACTTTTATTTTGCGCAATGATGTCAAATTCCATAAACATAAACAATTCAAAACTAAAGACAGTACCCGTAGTGTTACAGCAAAAGATTTTGTGTATAGTTTTGACAGGCTAATAGATCCTGGAGTAGCATCTCCGGGAAACTGGGTATTAAAAAATGTCTCGTCATATAGTGCAATTAATGATACAATATTTGAAATTAAGTTAAAAAAACCTTTTCCTGCATTTTTGGGATTGATGAGCATGCGATATTGTTCTGTAGTCCCCAAAGAAATTGTAGAATTCTATGGAAACCAATTTAGAGCAAACCCTGTAGGCACAGGCCCATTTAAGTTTAAGTTATGGGAAGAAAATGTAAAACTCGTATTACGCAAAAATGAATTGTATTTTGAAAAAGACCTGAACGGAAAGCAACTACCCTATCTTGAAGCAGTTGCCGTAACATTTTTACCAGATAAACAAAGTGAGTTTTTACAATTTGCCAAAGGAAATATAGATCTGTTAAATAGTTTGGATGCTTCTTATAAAGATGAATTATTAACCCCAAGCGGAAAATTGCGAGACAAATATAAGGATCAGATCAACCTCAGTAAAGGCCCGTATTTGAATTCTGAGTATCTGGGGTTCTATCTGGATGCCGATAAAACTGAAATACAATCTGAGCTTCTTAGAAAGGCGATTAACTATGGGTTTGACAGAGAAAAAATGATCACGTATTTAAAAAATGGGATTGGAATTCCTGCTATACACGGTTTTATTCCGGAAGGTTTACCAGGATTTAATAACATCAGGGGATATACCTATGATCCCGAAAAAGCATATCAATTAGTACAGGCATATATCAAACAAACAGGAGATAAAAACCCTACTATTAGAATCGCTACAGATTCCAACTACCAAAGTATCTGTGAGTTTATTCAGCGTGAACTCGAAAAAATCGGTGTGAATATCAAGGTAGATGTGATGCCCGCTTCTACCATACGGCAAAAAAAATGGGCTGGTAAATTAGACACCTTCAGGGCTAGTTGGGTTGCAGATTATCCTGACGCTGAAAATTTTCTTTCTCCATATTATAGTAAGAACCATACTCCAAATGGGCCCAACTATACTCATTTTAAGAATGACACTTTTGATCGATTATATGAAGAAAGTTTTACCATTACAGATTCAAAAGTAAGAGAACAGTATTATGCAAAAATGGATTCTATTGTTATTGCCCATGCACCCATTGTACCATTATATTATGATGAAGCCGTACGATTTACTCAGAAAAATGTAAGAGGGCTTACCAACAATCCTCAGAATTTTTTGATTTTAAAAAGAGTTTGGAAAGAAAAGAATTAATAACCGAACTCATTTATTCATAACCCTTGCGCCATTGTTTAGTTTCTTCAAAAACGTACTCAAGAATTTTCTGATCCTGTTCTGTAAACTCCAAATTCCTTCTTGACACCACTACTTTTGCTACTTCAAATGCTTTTTTGGTCAAAAATGTAGTGAAACCACCATTGCCTCCCCAGCTATAACTGGGTATAAAATTACGAGGAAAACCAGTGCCAAAAATATTGGCATTTACCCCAACTACGGTACCTGTATTAAACATAGTATTGATCCCACATTTAGAGTGATCCCCCATCATCAATCCGCAAAATTGTAATCCTGTTTTTGCAAAACCTTCGGTCTCATAGCTCCATAGTCGCACAGGAGCATAATTATTTTTTAGGTTAGAAGTATTGGTATCTGCACCCAGGTTACACCATTCACCCAGTACCGAATTCCCAATATATCCATCATGGCCTTTATTAGAATATCCAAATATCACAGAATTAGTGACTTCTCCCCCAACTTTAGAATAAGGACCTATGGTTGTTCCTCCATAAATCTTAGTTCCCATTTTGATCGTTGCGCCCTCACATGACGCAAAAGGTCCGCGAATCAGGCTTCCTTCCATGATCTCAACATCTTTTCCTATATATATAGGTCCTTTACTTGCATTGAGTGTTACAAACTCTAAAATTGCTCCTTCTTCAATAAAAATATTTTCGGCTGCAATTACATTATTGTTTTTGGAAATAGCCTGGCTTTTTCTTCCCTGGGTAAACAATTCAAAATCATTTTTGATTGCCTGTTCATTTTTTGAGAAGATATCCCAGGTGTTCTTGACGGTAAAGACTTCAGAAGTATACTCGATTATATAAAAATCATCAAAGTTAATCTCCTGATTTTCTTTTACAAAAAATGCGATGGGCTCATCTTTATAAAAAATTGCCTGGTTAAACTCGAGCTTCTCTATCATAGAAACCAGATCTTTAGACGGAAGATAAGATGCATTAATCATTACATTTTCTTCCAGCTCTACCATTGGAAATTTCTCGCTAAGATAATCTTCGGTTATCGTAGAAGTAGTAGATCCCAAGTACTTTTCCCATTTTTCACGTATAGTGACTATGCCAATACGAATTTCGGCTACTGGTCTGGTATATGTAAAAGGCAATAAGGCATTACGCGAAGCTCCATCAAATAGAATATAATTCATGTTGATCCCCAAATAGATTAATAAAAAGTAATTAGATTATATCGTAAAACAAAAATAAAGACCCCAGTCTAAAAATCGGGGATAATTCAATTATTTTATTCCAAAAGTTTAGCTAATAAAAAAGCCTTTCTGTGAAGAAAGGCTTTGAATAACTTTATGATAGCAAATTACTTCTTAAATTTAGCATATTTATTTTTAAACTTGTCAATACGTCCTGCGGTATCGATAAGTTTTGATTTACCAGTATAAAATGGATGAGAAGTTCTTGAAATTTCTAATTTCACCAACGGATACTGTACACCTTCAACTTCAATAGTCTCTTTAGTATTCGCTGTAGACTTAGTTAAAAAAACTTCATCATTAGACATATCTTTAAAAGCTACTAATCTATAATTTTCTGGGTGAATACCTTTTCTCATCGTTTTAATCTTTTCTTTTTTACGAGGTGCAAATTTACAACTAATTTTTTAATCACAAAACTATTTTACATAAAGAAATATGATTTAAAAAAACATCATTAATTTCAAATACGAAAATTACCTGAACTAATCTAACAAAATACAAATTTACCTAAAACCCCTAAAAAAGTAAATGGAGTTATCGCTCTAGACGTTGCACATCCACCTCCATGAGCAGGGCCTTTTTCAAGATTATTAGAAATTGATATCTGTTTTAGGCCCTTAAATTGATTAGCAATACTGAAAAATTCTTCCTCAGTAAGGTTTAATGCTTCTAGTTTATAATAAACATCCAAAAATTCCTGAGTTTGTATACTAAGAAAATCCTGAATCATATCATCAACCTCAAATTGGCTTAATTGGCCGGTAGACGACTTATCAGACACTGATGCTACCAAATTTGAATATGCTCCTGTCTTAATGGCACTTTTGTTAAACTCAATTAAAGTTTGTTCTACTAAATATTCTTTCTCTGAAATTGAATTTTCTATACTATACTCACTCTGCGAACAAGAGCTAAAAATGAGCAAAAAAATAATGCTGGCAATAAATAATAGTTTTTTCATAAATTTTATTTTGGGTAATAAATTATAATTTCATCCTTAAAGACCTAAGGCTCCTCTATTTTTGTTTTAAAGTGTCTGGTCGGAAATAGACAGTTTTTATAATTTGAATTATTTTTGATGGGATTTTAATTTTCTTTTTTGACGCAGATGCCTTAGCATCAGGCGATAAAAAACAAATAAAAATAACGCAAAAAGAAACAAATTTAATAGTGATATATTTCCAACCAGACACTAAATAGCGGTTTAATTATTGAATAGCTTTATAGCATTACAGAAATATCAAAGACCTTAAATAATTTACGGTAAAACCGTAAATATACTATAAAAACCTTAATTATATCCTTCTGCTTCTCTTTTTTTAAACCCCGCCTGTAACAATTTGCTATATTTGTGTACTTATGGTTTATAAATAACCTAAACTATTTTGAATTATGGAAGATGCAAATATTTCTACCAAAAAACACATTATAAACTATGGATTAATCCTAGGAATTCTCTCTGTGATAATGGGAGTAGTGACATATATTACTGATGGATATGCTAAACAAAACTGGATACAAACTGTTATTGGTTTGGCAATTTTGATTGGTGTTATTGTATATGGAATAAAAGCATATAAAGTTGCAAATTCCGGATTTCTAAAACTTGGTGAAGCCATAAAAATTGGTCTTGGTATTGCTTTAATTGGAGGTATTATAGCAGTCGTTTGGACGATTCTTTTAATGACCCTAATTGAACCTGATATAACAAATCAAATTAATGAAGCTCAGCACGAACAGATGATCGAACGTTTCCCCGACATGTCACAGGAACAGTTAAATCAAAGCCTGGAAATGGCAAAGAAGTTTACTTCCCCGTATATTATTTCGGCCTTTATGTTAATTTGGAATTTGTTTATTGGATTTATTATTTCCTTGATTGTAGGTCTAATTATGCAAAAGAAGCAAGATTTATACTAATTTATGAATATATCTGTGGTCATACCCCTGCTTAATGAGCAGGAATCTCTTAACGAATTATATGATTGGATTGCAAAAGTTATGCAATCCAATTCTTTTTCTTATGAAATTATTTTTATTGACGACGGAAGCACTGATGCATCCTGGAATACCATCTCTGAATTATCTGAAAAGGACCCAAATATAAAAGGAATTCGCTTCTTAAAGAATTTTGGAAAATCTCAGGCATTGCATGCAGGTTTTGGTGTCGCCAAAGCAGAAGTAGTAATCACTATGGATGCTGATCTACAAGATAATCCTGAAGAAATCCCAGAACTATACAATCTTATTACCAAAGAAGATTTTGATCTGGTATCTGGCTGGAAAAAGAAACGATACGATTCTGTCATTGCCAAAAATCTACCTTCAAAATTATTTAATGCGGCAGCAAGAAAAACATCTGGTGTTAAATTGCACGATTTTAATTGCGGCTTAAAAGCTTATAAAAATGTCGTAGTGAAAAATATCGATGTTCACGGAGAGATGCATCGCTATATCCCCGTATTAGCAAAAAATGCAGGGTTTACCAAAATAGGGGAAAAAGTGGTACTACACCAGGCTCGCAAATACGGAAAAACCAAATTTGGGATGAGTCGTTTTATTAATGGATTTCTTGATTTGGTCACTATTTGGTTTATGTCTCGTTTTGGTAAAAGGCCCATGCATTTTTTTGGGCTTATTGGTACATTGCTCTTTATTGTTGGATTTGCTTTTTCATTATATCTAGGAATTGACAAGCTTTTTATAGAAACCAAAGGTCGACTTATTGCCCAAAGGCCAGAATTTTATGTTGCCCTTACTTCGATGATCTTAGGAACACAATTTTTCCTGGCAGGATTTTTAGGAGAAATTATTCTAACCAGTAAAAGAAGTAAGGAAAGATATAGTATATCTGAAAAAATACACCTATAACCCGTTGTGCATTTAGAAGCCATTTCTTCCTTTTCCGCCTGTCTACCGACAGCCTGGCAGTCAGGGTAGATCTGGCAGACGGGCTTAGTTCCGATAACTATCGGTATAGAAGTAAAAGATGAGGATAAATGTCTCATTTTGTATTCATTTTATCTAAATGCACACCGGGTACCAATAATAATATAATAAAAGAAGGTTATATCGCCTTTACAACTTTATTTTTGATTCTTTTTAACCAAAATTAAATAGTATTTTTGCAACTAAAATCACAAGCATGCAAATCACAGATTCTGTTATAAATACGAGGGTTGATGAATGGTTGACACCTGTTTTTGATTCGACTACTCAAAAAGAGATTCGAAACTTACAAAATAACAATCAGGAAGAATTAATAGAAAGCTTCTACAAAGATCTTGAGTTTGGCACCGGTGGTATGCGCGGTATTATGGGTATAGGCACCAATCGTATCAATAAATACACCCTTGGAAAAAGTACTCAGGGATTGAGCAATTATCTGGTTGAGCAATTCCCTGCAGAACAACCAAGTGCTGTAATCGCCTATGATTGCAGGAACAATAGCGATACATTAGCACAAATCGTAGCCGATGTATTTTCGGCAAACGGAATAAAAGTGTACTTATTTTCGAGCCTGCGCCCTACTCCCGAATTATCCTTTGCAGTAAAAGAATTAAAATGTCATTGCGGTATTGTGCTAACAGCCAGTCATAACCCTCCAGAATATAATGGATATAAAGTATATTGGCAAGATGGAGGGCAGTTGGTTCCTCCACAAGACATTGAAATAATTACTGAAATCAATTCTTTACAATATGCCGATATACAATTTGAAGCCAAACCAGATCTTATACAAAAAATTGATTCTGAAATTGACACCATTTTTATCGAACAAAGTGTAAAAAACGGAAGTTTTGCTGCTTCACAAGAAGCAAAAGATAATACAACCATCGTTTTTACCTCTCTACACGGTACTTCAATTACCGCAGTACCAGATACTTTAAAAAAAGCAGGGTATAAGAATGTACATATTGTAAAAGAACAAGCAGAACCAGACGGTAATTTTCCAACGGTAAAATCTCCAAACCCGGAAGAACCCGAGGCATTAACATTGGCGATGAAGCTGGCCAAAAATGTAGATGCAGATATTGTAATTGGTACCGATCCCGATTGTGATCGCTTAGGGATTGCAGTTCGCAACAATCATAATGAATTGCAATTATTAAACGGAAACCAAACCATGATTGTAATGACCTGGTTTCTTTTAGAATATTATAAAAACAAAAAAGGGTTTGTGGGTAATGAATTCATCTCCTCGACCATAGTATCCACACCTATGATGAAAAGTATTGCTGAAGCATATGGAGTAGAATACAAAGAAGTCCTAACCGGCTTTAAATGGATCGCAAAACTGATCAAAGATTATCCTGAAAAACATTTTATAGGTGGCGGTGAAGAAAGTTTTGGATATATGGTGGGAGATTTCGTAAGAGATAAGGATGCTGTAACAGCCACCCTTCTCGCCTGTGAAATTGCAGCATACACCAAGGCAAATGGCAGTTCTTTCTATGAGACATTATTAAAATTATATACAGAGTATGGCTTTTACAAAGAGAATTTAGTATCCCTTGTAAAAAAAGGCATCGATGGTGCGGCAGAAATTAAACAGACCATGATAGACCTTAGAAACAATCCCCCAAAATTCCTGAATGAGGAAAAAGTGGTGCTTATTGAAGATTACCAAACCAGTATTGCAAAAAATGTACAGGATCATACCGAAACAAAAATCGATATGCCAAAATCTAATGTTTTAATATTTTACACCGAATCAGGAAGTAAAATTGCAGCGAGGCCAAGTGGCACCGAACCAAAAATCAAATTTTATATTAGTGTACAAGGCAATCTCAATACAATTTCTGATTTTGACAACGCAGTACAACAATTAGATCATAAGATCAATGCCATCAAACAGGATTTAAAATTAACTTAAATAACAGGCACAACTGTTCACATCATTAATGAATTACTTTAAACAAATCCTTCGTTTCGCAATGCCATATAAGTCGTATGGCATTTTGAATGTTATATGTAATATTTTCTACGCACTCTTTGGGACACTTTCATTTATTTCCTTAATCCCTATGCTGAGTGTACTACTGGGCGAAACAAAACCAATAACTGAAGAACCTCTATGGCTAGATGGAGTATCTGGAATGAAAGATTATTTCATGAATTACTCTAACTATTTTATAACTCAAAAAACAACGCAAGAAGGTGAAGTCTACGTTTTGACAGCAATGGTGAGCCTGGTAATTATTATGTTTTTACTAAAAAACTTGTTTAATTATCTAGCTATGTATTTCATTACTTTTTTAAGAAATGGAGTTCTAAGAGATATAAGAGATAAGCTTTATGAAAAAACTGTAAATCTTCCTCTTACCTATTTTTCAGAAAAAAAGAAAGGGGATATAATTGCCCGAATAACCTCAGATGTATTAGAGATACAACATTCTTTTCTTTCAGTACTTGAATTGATCGTAAGAGAGCCTCTTATGATTCTTTTTACCATAATTATGATGTTTGGGATAAGCCTTAAGCTCACTATTTTTGTGTTTATATTTATACCCATATCGGGCTTTCTTATTTCTTTAATTGGCAAATCATTGAAGAGAAAGTCTGGAAGGGTTCAAAAAGAGCAAGGGCAATTTCTTTCTATTGTTGAAGAAACCCTTGGCGGATTAAAAGTTATAAAAGGATTTAATGCTGAAAGAATTTTTAAAACCAAATTTCAGGAATCTACGTCTCGTTTTTATAAGTTTTCAAACTCCTTATTAAATAGACAAAACCTCGCTTCTCCAACAAGTGAGTTTCTAGGTATTTGTGTAATCGCAGTCTTGCTGTGGTTTGGTGGCAAAATGGTCTTCATAGAAAACTCTCTACAAGCTTCAGAGTTTTTCGCTTATATGGGTTTAGCTTATAACATTTTAACTCCTGCAAAAGCAATTTCTAAAGCTAGCTACGGTGTAAAAAGAGGAAATGCAGCCGCAGAACGGGTGTTAGAGATTTTAAACGCCAGATCTCCGTTAAAAGATAAATTGAATGCAATAGAAAAAGAAGATTTCAAATCCAACATAAGTGTTGAGAATATATCTTTTAAATACGAAGATGAGTATGTTCTTGATGATTTTACACTGCATGTTCCTATAGGAAGTTCGGTTGCACTGGTAGGACAATCTGGTAGCGGGAAATCAACCATTGCCAATCTCGTTACTCGTTTTTATGATGTAAATAAAGGGAGTATTAAAATAGATAATATCGATATAAGAGATGTAACAAAAAAATCCTTAAGAGGATTAATGGGGTTGGTAACTCAGGATTCTATTCTTTTTAATGATACCGTTAAAAACAACTTGCTTGTTGGAGATGTGTCTGCCACAAACGAACAAGTCATTGATGCCCTAAAAGTTGCTAATGCCTGGGAATTTGTAAAAGATCTACCAAACGGAATAGAAACCAACATAGGAGATAGTGGTAATAAACTAAGTGGCGGGCAAAAGCAGCGTTTATCTATTGCCAGAGCGGTCCTCAAAAATCCTCCTATAATGATATTAGATGAGGCTACTTCTGCTTTGGACACAGAAAGTGAACGATTAGTGCAATCTGCACTTGAAAACATGATGAAAAATCGAACCAGCATTGTGATTGCTCATAGATTATCGACAATACAAAATTCAGATTTAATCGTTGTAATGCAAAAAGGAAAAATTGTTGAAAAAGGTACACATGAGGAGTTGATTTCTAAAAATGGTGTCTACCAAAAACTGGTAACTATGCAATCATTCGATTAATAATAAATTACTGAAAATCAATTTTTAAACAAAAAAAGAGTGCTTAACGCACTCTTTCTCATCACACAAATCATCTTAATTTAAGGGCTTACTCTAAAATTAAAACTCACTCTTATTAAAAATCTTTCACCTTTTAAAAGTGAAAGGGGCTAACTCCAATATTATGATCCAAAAATAGAACAAAAAAATACAACTACAAAGAAAAAAGCGACTTTAATCTAAAAAAAACACATTTTATCTATTAAAATTAAACTTACAAAGTATATATGTAGGTATATTACTACAAAAAATTTATTATTAAAATCATATGTATAGACACTAACACTCACTCCTCAAAAAACATTAAAACAAAAAAAGAGTGCTTACGCACTCTTTCTCTTCACACAAATCATCTTAATTTAGGGGCTTACTCTAAAATTAAAACTCACTCTTATTAAAAATCTTTCACCTTGGGGGAAATGAAAGCGTTAATTCATTTTTACAGTGTAAAGATACATGTTTTTTTGAATCCGCCAAACAAAAAATGCATTTTATCTAAAAAAAATGTTTTTTAACATTCAAAAATTAAAATGCAAAAGATATTTGTAGTATTTAACTTACATTTTTATATAACAAACAAATGATCAAAAAACATCAAAACAAAAAAAAGAGTGCTTACGCACTCTTTCTCTTCACACAAATCATCTTAATTTAGGGGCTTACTCTAAAATTAAAACTCACTCTTATTAAAAATCTTTCACCTTGGGGGAAATGAAAGCGTTAATTCATTTTTACAGTGTAAAGATACTATCTTTTTACAATTCACCAAATAAAAAATGTATTTTATCCTTAAAAAACGTAAATAAACATAAAATTTAACGTTTATTCCTACATATTCTTACAAATAAGTGTGTTTTTTACCACTTAAATATCCCGGATTAAACCTTTTTTATGTACATTAGTCTTAATAGCTAAGAATTCAACAATTCTCCTTTAAATTAATTTTACTTTTGGATATTCAAGAAGAAGAAAACCTACTCATCTCTCTAAGATCTGATAAGGATATAAATGCAGCTTTTGGTAAATTGGTTGCATTATATGACCAAAGACTATATTGGCATATAAGAAATATGGTAAAAAATCATGATGATACAGACGATGTGTTACAAAATGTATTCATAAAGGTTTTTAAAAACATAAAAAAATTCAAAGGAGAAAGCAAACTGTATTCCTGGTTATATCGCATTGCAACAAATGAATCCATAACTTTTTTAAATCAAAAAGCAAGAAAGTATAACATGAGTAATGAAGAATTAAATAGACAACTAATACAAAACCTGGAGGCAGATGTTTACTATGAAGGCGATGAAATACAACTAAAATTACAAAAAGCTATTGCTTCATTACCACAAAAGCAACAACAGGTATTTAACATGAAATATTTTCAGGAATTAAAATATAGAGAAATGTCGGACATTTTAGAGACCAGTGAAGGGGCATTAAAAGCTTCATATCACTTAGCTTCCAAAAAAATTGAAGAATTTTTAAAAAACGATTAAACCTTATTATCTTTAAAAAGTCTTACTAATAGTGAAAAAAAATAATGTACATAAAAACAAAGGTGGCTTTAAGGTACCAGAAGATTATTTTAAAAGTTTTGAAGACAAACTTTCAAAAAAACTATCTTCTGAGATCAAGAATGATACTATGTTAGATAATAAGATAGATTCTGGGTTTAAAGTTCCCATGGATTATTTTACTTCTTTTGAAGAGAACCTGTTACAAAAACTCAATAAAAAAGAAGCCACTGGTAAAGTTGTTTCTTTATTTACCAAACGAAATCTCATATACTTCTCTGGCATTGCCGCAATGGCTGCGATCATTATCTCGCTCTCTGTAAATAAGGATACAGAATTAAACTTTAATGATATAAAAATTGCAGACATACACGCTTACATCAATGAAGGAAATGTAGAACTAAGCGATCTCGAAATAGCATCATTACTGTATGAAGAAATGAGTTATGCAGAAACTTTTGGAGAAGAATTAATCAATGACGAAACCCTGTTAGAGTATTTATCTGATGAAGATCTGGATGATGAAATTATATTTGTTGAATAAAATGAAATTAATGAAGAAAATAATACTATGTATTTGTTTAGTTTTTATCTCTTTTGGAGCCTTTGCTCAAAACGGACACAGAGAAAGGATAAAAGCATTCAAAGTAGCCTATATTACAGAGCAATTAAATCTTTCCAGTAAAGAAGCCCAAAAATTCTGGCCGATCTATAATGATTATGAAGAAACTATTAAAAAACTAAAAAGCCAGGAACGTAAAATGATTAAGGCCCTGAAAGAAGCCAATAATACTCCTGATGGGCTAAGTGATCAACGTGCCGGAGGTTTTTTAAAAAACTATCTGGAAGCCGAAGAACAGAAATCCCGGGCTCGTAAAAAGCTGATTTCAGATCTGCAACAAGCTGTATCAAACAAAAAGATTCTAAGGCTCATAAAAGCCGAAACAGATTTTAACAAACGTATTTTAGACAAAATACGAGAGCGAAGAAAAAGAAATAACTAGAACTCATCTTTTTCTGGAAAATCAAGATAATTACACTTCTATATAAGTATTCGACAACAAAGGCATACCTTTGCACACCTTAAAAAAAATACAATGCGCTTACATAGAAACCTGGTTTTTGCAGTTATAGACGGATTGCAAGAAATATGCAATAAAGGAGGATATGCCGATAAAGTTGTGCAGAAATTACTCAAGCGGGACAAAAGATGGGGATCGCGTGATCGTAGTTTTATTGCAGAAACCCTGTATGAAATAATACGCTGGAAACGCCTGTATGCCGAAATTGCCGAGGTAAAAGAACCTTTTTCGAGAGAAAATCTATGGCGGCTTTTTGCGGTTTGGGCAACATTAAGAGGTATTTCTTTACCCGATTGGAAGCAAATTGGCCCCACGCCTACCCGACGTATTAAAGGTCGCTTTGATGAATTGAGTAAAATCAGAAAATTTAAAGAATCAATTCCTGATTGGTTAGATGATCAAGGTGAAAAGGAGCTAGGAAAACATTGGGACAAAGAAATAAGCGCTTTAAATCAACAAGCTCCTGTAATTATGCGTGCCAATACATTAAAAATAACAAGAGATAAACTAAGAGGGCAATTAGAAGACGAAAATATAGATACCGAATTCATCAAAGGATATCCGCAAGCACTCCAGCTTATCGAAAGAACTAACGTATTTAGCACAGAAGCCTTTAAAAACGGGTTGTTTGAAGTACAGGATGCTTCTTCGCAATTGGTAGCAGATTTCCTGGATGTTCAACCAGGACAACGCGTGGTAGATACCTGTGCCGGTGCCGGAGGTAAAACCCTTCATATAGCAGCTTTACTACAAAACAAAGGGCAAATTATTGCCATGGATATCTACGGCAATAAATTGAAAGAATTAAAAAGAAGAGCCCGCAGAGCAGGTGCTCATAATATTGAACCCAGAATTATCGAAAGCACAAAAGATATCAAAAAATTATATGGCAAAGCAGATCGTGTCTTAATCGATGCTCCTTGCAGTGGCCTGGGCGTGCTTCGCCGCAATCCTGATGCCAAATGGAAACTGCAACCCGAATTTTTGGAAACAATTAAACAAACCCAATCCGAGATATTACAGAGTTATGCCAAAATGGTAAAATCTGGAGGAAAACTCGTATATGCCACCTGTTCTATCCTGCCTTCAGAAAACCAGGATCAGGTTAAGAACTTCCTTTCCGGGGAAACCGGAAAAGACTTCACATTAATCAAAGACAAAAAAATATTGTCACACCAATCGGGCTATGATGGATTTTATATGGCTTTGCTCGAGAAGAAATAAAAATTCAATGAACTACCTCGTAGCAGAGCCGTCAAGATATCGAACCAAGAACCTAAATATATGTTGGCACCCGACGCGAGTGCCGGGGAATTTTATTGATTAGCAGAACACTCCTGTCACCGTGCAACGGGTTTCAATGGTCAATAAAAAGCTCTCGTCACCGTGCAACGGCTTCCGGCAACCGGCGAAACGCTCTCGTCACCGTGCAACGGCTTCCGGCAACCGGTGAAACGCTCTCGTCACCGTGCAACGGCTTCCGGCAACCGGCGAAACGCTCTCGTCACCGTGCAACGGCTTCCGGCAACCGGCGAAACGCTCTCGTCACCGTGCAACGACTTCCGGCGACCGACGAAACGCTCTCGTCACTGTGCAACGGCTTCCGGCGACCGGCGAAACGCTCTCGTCACCGTGCAACGGCTTTCAATAGTCACGGTTATTTTAGAAGTCAACCTCCCAAATATTTACCAAATACAATTGTTCAAAATTCAGTGGATAACTCTGGTATTGTACCATAGTTTTATGCTAAAATTTAGTTATAAAGTAGTAAATTTGCAGCTTAATAAAAAACAACACAAACAATCGAAGTATGATTCACTTCTTCGGAAACCAAAATGAGAACGTATTTGCAGTACAAACACAGCATGAAATTTCTCCCGAAAACATAAAAAAACTCACCTGGTTATTTGGCAACCAACCTCAACTATCTGTGGCGTCTATTGACGCTTTTTTTGTTGGTCCGCGTGCCGCAATGATCACCCCGTGGAGTACCAATGCAGTAGAGATCACTCAAAATATGGGTATTGAAGGAATCATAAGAATCGAAGAATTTAGGGCTGTTTCAAAAGACTTTATCGATTTTGACCCCATGCTTTCTCAAAAGTATCAAGGTTTGGATCAGGAAATATATACCATCGATATTGAGCCAGAACCGATTCTGGAAATTGAAGATATTGCTGCGTATAATGCCAGTGAAGGTCTGGCACTTAGCAATGAAGAAATTGAATATCTTGAAGGTGTTAGCAAAAAAACGGGAAGAAAACTTACCGATTCTGAGGTGTTTGGGTTTTCGCAGGTCAATTCTGAACATTGCCGGCATAAAATATTTAACGGAACCTTTGTGATAGATGGCAAAGAACAACCTATATCACTTTTCAAGCTCATTAAAAAGACTTCAGAAACAAATCCAAATGATATTGTTTCTGCCTATAAAGACAACGTTGCCTTTATAAAAGGGCCAAAAGTTACTCAGTTTGCTCCAAAAACTGCAGATAAACCCGATTTTTATCAGGAAACCGAATTCAATAGCGTGATTTCGCTTAAAGCGGAAACGCACAACTTCCCGACTACGGTAGAACCTTTTAACGGAGCTGCAACAGGTTCTGGCGGAGAAATAAGAGATCGCCTTGCCGGTGGAAAAGGATCTTTACCTCTGGCAGGAACCGCTGTCTATATGACTTCATACTCACGATTAGAAAAAAACCGTCCCTGGGAACGAGCTATGGAAGAAAGAAAATGGCTTTATCAAACACCCATGGATATCTTAATCAAAGCTTCTAATGGCGCTTCAGATTTTGGAAATAAATTCGGGCAACCCCTCATCACCGGATCTGTGCTTACATTTGAACATCAAGAGCACTTCGACAAGCCCGGCGTGACAGCCCGCAAACTTGGGTTTGATAAAGTGATTATGCTTGCTGGCGGAATCGGATATGGCAAAGCCGAGCAAGCGATCAAAGCTACACCAGAAAAGGGTGACAAAATTGTGATCCTTGGAGGTGAAAATTATCGAATTGGTATGGGTGGTGCAGCGGTATCTTCGGCAGACACAGGAGAATTCAGTAGCGGTATCGAGCTCAATGCCATACAACGTTCTAACCCCGAAATGCAAAAACGTGCAGCCAATGCCATTCGTGCAATGGTAGAAAGCGAAGAGAATACCATCGTCTCTATACACGATCATGGAGCTGGAGGTCATCTCAATTGCCTGTCTGAACTGGTAGAAGAAACCGGAGGAAAAATTGATCTCGACAAACTACCCGTCGGGGATCCCACACTTTCTGCCAAAGAAATAATTGGTAACGAATCCCAGGAGCGTATGGGACTGGTGATCGGCCAAAAAGATATAGACACACTGCAACGCATTGCAGAACGGGAACGCTCACCAATGTACCAGGTGGGTGACGTTACCGGCGATCATCGTTTTACTTTTGAATCTAAAACCAAAGGGGACACCCCGATGGATCTGGATTTGGAAGATATGTTTGGGAGTTCTCCCAAAACCATAATGAACGATACGACTGTTGATCGCAATTATGATGAAGTACAATATGATGTGAAGGATTTCAAAAACTATCTTGATCAGGTATTACAACTAGAAGCTGTCGCTTGTAAAGACTGGCTAACCAATAAGGTAGATCGTTGTGTGGGCGGTAGAGTTGCCAAACAACAATGTGCCGGCCCCTTGCAGTTACCTTTAAATAATTGTGGAGTGATGGCATTGGATTATACTTCTAAAGAAGGGATCGCCACCAGTATTGGGCACTCTCCTATCTCGGGATTGATTGATCCCGAAGCAGGAAGCAAAAATTCTATTGCCGAAGCCTTAACCAATATCATTTGGGCACCGCTTAAAGATGGCTTACAATCTATTTCTTTATCGGCCAACTGGATGTGGCCCTGTAAAAATGAAGGTGAAGATGCCAGATTATATGAAGCCGTAAAAGCAGTTTCTGAGTTTGCTATTGATCTGGGTATTAATGTACCCACAGGGAAAGATTCGCTATCTATGAAACAAAAATATCCTAATGAAGAAGTAATTGCCCCCGGAACGGTAATTATATCTGCAACCGGAAATTGCAACGATATTACTAAGGTAGTAGAACCCGTTTTTCAAAAAGGAGGCGGAAACATCTATTATATCAATCTTTCCCGTGATAAGCATGCACTGGGAGGTTCTTCATTTGCTCAGATAGTAAATAAAATTGGTGATACTGCTCCTACTGTTAACCATGCAGATAATTTTAAAAAGGTATTTAATATCATTCAGGAGTTAATAAGAGAAGATAAAATTATAGCGGGCCATGATGTCGCTTCAGGTGGTTTAATTACTACTTTATTAGAGCTGTGTTTTGCAGGTATGAATCTGGGAGCCGAGCTCGATGTAACAGCAATCGGAGAATCTGATTCGGTGAAGTTATTGTTTGCAGAAAATGCCGGAATTGTATTCCAAAGTGCTTCAGGTTCAGATATTGATGCGATTCTTTCTGAAAATAACATAGCGTTCTTCAACATCGGTAAAGTTTCTGATAATGCTTTTCTACTACTTAAAAACGGAAGCGATTCTTTTAACTTAAGCATTGAAGATCTTCGCAATACCTGGTACAAAACCTCTTTCTTACTCGATCAGAAACAAACAGCCAATAATTTAGCAAAGGAAAGGTATGAGAATTATGCCAAACAACCTTTGCAGTATGCCTTCCCAAAACACTTTAATGGAAAATTACCGGTTATTTCAGATTCCAGGAGGCCAAAAGCCGCGATCATTCGCGAAAAAGGAAGTAATTCTGAACGCGAAATGGCTAATGCCATGTACCTGGCCGGTTTTGATGTAAAAGATGTGCATATGACCGATTTGATTTCGGGTCGTGAAACCTTTGAGGATATTCAATTTATAGGTGCTGTCGGTGGTTTTTCCAACAGTGATGTATTGGGTTCTGCCAAGGGCTGGGCCGGAGCTTTTCTTTATAATGAGAAGGCAAATACGGCTTTACAAAACTTCTTTAAAAGAGAAGATACCTTATCTGTTGGGATTTGTAATGGTTGCCAGTTATTTATGGAATTAGAAGTGATCAACCCAGAGCACAAGGTGCACGGTAAATTGCTTCATAACACATCTCATAAGCACGAAAGCGGCTTTACATCGGTCAAAATACAGGAGAATAATTCGATAATGCTATCCACTTTGGCCGGCAGTACACTTGGTGTATGGATCTCTCACGGAGAAGGAAAATTCAATCTGCCTCTTCCTGAAGATCAATATCATATAGTAGCCAAATATGGGTATTCTGCATATCCTTCCAATCCAAACGGATCTGACTATAATACTGCTATGATGAGTGATAAAACCGGTCGTCATTTGGTGATGATGCCGCATATCGAGCGCTCAACTTTTCAATGGAACTGGGCAAATTATCCAAAAAAGAGACAAGATGAAGTTTCTCCATGGTTAGAAGCTTTTGTAAATGCCAGATTATGGATCGAAAAGAATCCATAATATATCATAATTAATTAGTATTTTCATATGCTGATTATACAATGTATAGTATAAATTTTTGGGGAATTAACAATTTACACTTCGTTTTTTTATATATTAGGGTTGTGTATTATAAGATTTTTTATAATTTGCAAAACTATGCGCGCATAGCTTTTTGGCTATCCCGTAATAGTTAGGAATATTTCTCAAAAAAAGAAAAGGAAAAAACACATCAAACAGCTTTATGAATACAATTACCAGATTATTTGATTTCCCACGCTATCAACAAAAAAAATTTAACTTAGATAAGGCTTTAATTACTAAATATGATGGTGAATGGATCGCCACTTCTTCTAAAGAATATGTTGAAAAAGCGAATCAAATAAGCCGGGGCTTGCTGCGATTAGGCATAAAACCAAATGATAAGATCGCAGTTATATCCTCTAATAATAGAACAGAATGGAACATTACAGACATCGGCGTGTTGCAGATTGGGGCGCAGGATGTTCCTATATACCCAACAATTTCTCAAGAGGATTACGAGTACGTTTTAAACCATTCAGAATCGGTATTGTGTTTTGTCTCTGATGATGAAGTGTATGAGAAAGTCAAAAACATTCAAGCCAATGTACCTTCTCTAAAAGAAGTGTATTCTTTTAATGACGTTTCTGGTTGTAAAAGCTGGAATGAAGTTTTAGAACTTGGTAAAGATGATAGTAATCAGGAGGAAGTAGAAAAACTTATGGCTTCGGTAAAAGAAGATGATCTTGCTACCTTAATATATACCTCGGGAACAACCGGAAGGCCTAAAGGAGTTATGCTAAGTCATAAGAATATTGTAAGTAATGCACTAAACAGCTCTACTCGATTTCCGCTTCCTGAAGGAGAAGCTAAAGCACTTAGCTTCTTACCGGTTTGTCACATTTATGAGAGAATGACTATGTATTTCTATCAGTATCTTGGTGCATCTATTTACTTTGCAGAATCCCTGGAAACGATAAGTGAGAACCTGAAAGAAGTAAGACCAGATGTGATGACAACCGTACCCCGGTTATTAGAAAAAGTCTATGATAAGATCATTGCAAAGGGAGCAGATCTTACTGGTATAAAAAAGAAATTATTTTTCTGGGCTATAGATTTGGGACTAAAATATGAACCTTATGGAGCCAATGGGTGGTTGTATGAAAAGAAATTAGGAATTGCCAGAAAACTAATTTTCAGCAAATGGCAGGAAGCCCTGGGAGGAAACCTTAAGGTCATAGCTTCTGGAAGTGCTGCTTTACAACCAAGACTTGCAAGAATATTTAATGCTGCAGGAATTCCTGTAATGGAGGGATATGGCCTTACCGAAACCTCTCCTGTAATTTCGGTTAATGATATACGGAATAGAGGGTTCAAAATAGGTACCGTAGGAAAAATGTTGCCCGAAACTGAAGTGAAAATAGCAGAAGATGGAGAAATTCTTATCAAAGGACCTCAGGTAATGCAGGGGTATTATAAAGATGAAGAGAAAACCAAAGAAGTATTAAAGAACGAGTATTTTCATACCGGAGATATTGGCGAAGTAGATAGTGACGGATTTTTGAAAATTACCGATCGTAAAAAAGAAATGTTCAAAACTTCTGGAGGCAAGTATGTAGCGCCCCAGTTAATTGAAAATGCAATGAAACAATCACGATTTATCGAACAAATCATGGTTATCGGTGAAGGAGAAAAAATGCCGGCAGCTTTTATACAACCAAATTTTGAGTTTTTAAAAGAATGGGCAACCCGTAAAGGTATCCAAATAGGAAATTCTGTAGAAGATATGATCGCTAATCAAGTTGTAGTTGATCGTTACCAGGAAGAAGTAGATGAACACAATGAAAAATTCGGAAAATGGGAACGTGTAAAACGATTTGAACTAACTGCAGATGAATGGAGCATCGCTGCAGGACATCTCACCCCTACTATGAAACTGAAAAGAAAAATAATTAAAGAGAAATATAAAGATTTATACTCCAAAATTTATGGCTAATTCAATACAGTGTTTACATTCTTTTATGTAACATCCAAAACTGTGAATCAACAAACTCCTCACTTTATGAGGAGTTTTTTTATTAATTCAGTTTAAAAACGTAAATTACTTCATCTTTTCATCTGTTCAGATTTATTGTTTTTCGGTAGTTAGTGTCTGGTCGGAAATAGGCGGTTTTTATAATTTGAATTATTTTTGATGGGATTTTAATTTTCTTTTTTGATGCAGATGCCTTAGCATCAGGCGATAAAAAACAAATAAAAATAGCGCAAAAAGAAACAAATTTAATAATGATATATTTCCGATCAGACACTGGTCAGATCTACCCGGAAAACATCAGTTAGATAGGCCTTCCTTTGCAGATAGGCAGACAGGTGGAATCGCCAATAACGATTTCAGTTAGTATCAATCTAACTTGTTATGGCATATTTCATAAGTTTTTATTCCATCTATTATGCATGCATAATAAATTTTATTATCTTTACCTTCACAACAATTCTAAATGAGAGAAAAAACAATAGATTATGCACTTAGAGCAACCTGGATGGCCGTTGCAAAGATGTATAACGAAGAAGCAAGTAAAAAAGGTAGTACAATGGCTACAGGATTTGCGCTGCTAAGTATAGACCCCGAAAACGGCACTCCTTCTACCTCCCTAGGCCCCAAGATGGGAATGGAAGCCACTAGCCTATCACGTACTTTGAAAACCATGGAAGAAAAAGGATTGATCTTCAGAAAGAAAAATCCTCAGGATGGCCGTGGTGTATTAATTTACCTAACGCCTTTTGGTGTAGAAATGAGGAATTTTTCTAAAGAAGTGGTTTTTGCCTTTGATAATGCCGTAAAAAAGCATATTCCAAAAGAAAAACTAGATACTTTTTTAGAAGTATTTCAATTGATCAATGATCTTATTTCATCCAAAAAAATTTACACAAAACAAGAATCTATAACATCATAACAACTCGAAGTTTATAAAATGAAAAGAATCATTAAAAAAGTTGCAGTCGTCGGCTCAGGAATCATGGGGTCGGGAATTGCATGTCATTTTGCTAATATTGGTGTAGAAGTACTATTATTAGATATAGTTCCCAGAGAATTAAATGACAAAGAAAAAGCAAAAGGGCTTACACTTCAAGATAAGGTAGTGCGTAATCGATTAGTCAATGATTCCCTTACAGCTGCTCTTAAATCAAAACCTTCTCCTATCTACCATCAAAAATTTGCCAGTCGTATTGCTACGGGAAACCTGGAGGATGATATTACAAAAGTAGCAGATGTAGATTGGATTATTGAAGTAGTTGTAGAAAGACTTGACATTAAAAAGCAAGTTTTTGAGAATTTAGAAAAACACAGAACACCGGGCACACTAATTACATCAAATACATCAGGAATTCCTATCAAATTTATGAATGAAGGAAGAAACGAGGATTTCCAGAAGCATTTCTGTGGGACACACTTCTTTAACCCTGCCCGGTACCTGAAATTATTTGAAATCATACCGGGACCTAATACCTCTAAAGAAGTTTTAGATTTCTTAAATGGGTATGGCGAGCAATATTTGGGTAAAACTTCTGTAATAGCAAAGGATACTCCCGCATTTATAGGTAACAGAATTGGTATTTTTAGCATCATGAGCCTGTTTCATATGGTAAAAGATATGGGGCTAACTATCGAAGAAGTCGATAAATTAACAGGTCCGGTAATTGGACGTCCAAAATCAGCTACTTTCAGAACAGTTGATGTAGTAGGATTAGATACTTTGGTACACGTAGCCAATGGTATTGCAGAAAATTGCCCTGATGATGAGCGCCACGGGTTATTCAAACTCCCTGATTTTATCAACACCATGATAGAAAACAAATGGTTAGGAAGTAAAACGGGGCAAGGTTTTTATAAAAAGAATGTAGGTGCAGATGGAAAGAGAGAAATCCTTTCTCTCGATCTGGATACTTTAGACTATAGAGCCAATAAAAGAGCCTCGTTCCCTACACTGGAAATGACAAAAACCATTGATAAAGTAGTAGATCGTTTTAAGGTATTGGTTTCGGGAAAAGATAAAGCAGGAGAATTCTACCGCAAAAACCTTTCCGCTCTTTTTGCTTATGTATCTAACCGTATCCCCGAAATTACAGATGATCTATATAAGATCGATGATGCTATGAAAGCCGGTTTTGGCTGGGAACACGGACCATTCCAGATCTGGGATGCTGTTGGTGTTGAAAAAGGTATCGAAATGATGAAAGCCGAAGGATATGAGCCTGCAACATGGGTAGAGGATATGCTTGCTTCAGGAAGCACTTCTTTCTATGCAGTAAAAGACGGGGCTACCTATTACTATGATATTCCGAAGAAAGAGCAGGTAAAAGTTCCTGGTCAGGATGCATTCATAATTCTCGATAACATCCGCAAATCTTCAGAAGTATTTAAAAACAGTGGTGTTGTAGTTGAAGATCTTGGTGATGGAATACTAAATGTAGAATTCCAAAGTAAAATGAATACCATTGGTGGTGATGTACTTGCAGGATTGAATAAAGCCATTGATATTGCCGAAAAAGACTTCCAGGGATTGGTTGTTGGTAACCAGGCTGCAAATTTCTCTGTAGGTGCCAATATCGGTATGATCTTTATGATGGCTGTAGAGCAGGAATATGACGAGTTGAATATGGCTATAAAATATTTCCAGGATTCGATGATGCGTATGCGTTACTCTGCGATTCCAACAATTGCTGCCCCTCACGGAATGGCACTTGGAGGAGGATGCGAGCTTACCATGCATGCAGATAAAGCCGTTGCCGCTGCAGAAACTTATATTGGATTAGTAGAATTTGGTGTGGGTGTAATTCCTGGTGGAGGTGGATCTAAGGAGATGGCATTAAGAGCTTCAGATCTTTTCAAAAAAGATGATGTAGAGCTTAATATACTTCAGGAACATTTCCTGACTATTGGTATGGCCAAAGTATCAACTTCGGCTTATGAAGCCTATGACACCAATATCCTTCAGAAAGGAAAAGATATTGTAGTGGTAAATAAAGATCGCCAGATAGCCACCGCAAAAGCACATGCAAAATTGATGGCCGAACAAGGGTATACACAGCCTCCTCGTCGTAAAGATATAAAAGTACTGGGGAAACAAGCACTTGGTATGTTCCTGGTAGGTACCGACTCTATGGAAGCCAGTAAATATATTTCTGAACACGATCATAAAATAGCCAATAAGCTAGGGTATGTAATGGCTGGAGGAGATTTATCTGAACCAACCCTGGTTACAGAACAATATCTGTTAGACCTAGAGCGCGAAGCTTTCTTGTCTTTATGTACAGAACGTAAAACTCTGGAGCGTATCGAGCATATGCTGAAGAAAGGGAAACCGTTACGCAATTAATCGTTTATAGATATTAGACTATTAGAAGCTAGACAGATGGCTAGACACAATTTTAAAAATACAGAAAATGATAGGTTCTTTTATGAATAACTTAAATGACTAGAAATCTAGGTTCTGGTCTCTAAATTCTAGAGTCTCTATTTTCAAAATAAATATAATACTATGAGTAAAACAGCATATATAGTAAAAGCATATAGAACAGCCGTAGGAAAAGCACCTCGCGGAGTGTTCAGGTTTAAAAGAACAGATGAATTGGCTGCCGAAACCATCGAATATATGATGAAAGAGCTGCCAAATCTTGACAAATCCCGTATTGATGACGTGATTGTTGGTAATGCAATGCCCGAAGGATCTCAAGGATTAAATATGGCACGTTTAATCTCACTAATGGGATTGAACACTATTGATGTTCCGGGGGTTACTGTAAATAGATTTTGTTCATCAGGAATTGAAACTATTGGTATTGCAACCGCCAAAATACAAGCCGGAATGGCAGATTGTATCATTGCCGGTGGTGCAGAAAGCATGAGTGCAGTTCCTATGACAGGTTACAAAACAGAACTCAATTATGACCTGGCCAAATCAGGACACGAGGATTATTATTGGGGAATGGGGAATACCGCAGAAGCCGTGGCACACCAATTCAATGTATCTCGTGAAGATCAGGATGAGTTCGCCTATCATTCACATATGAAAGCTTTAAAAGCGCAAGCTGAAGGAAAATTTGATGATCAGATCGTCCCAATACATATAGAGCAGATCTATGTTGATGAGAGTGGAAAGAAAGCCACAAAATCATATACCGTAACCAAAGATGAAGGCCCTCGCGCCGGAACCAGTAAAGAAGTGCTAGGCAAGCTTAGACCCGTATTCGAAGCCGGAGGAAGTGTAACAGCCGGTAATTCTTCACAGATGAGTGATGGTGCTGCTTTTGTATTAGTAATGAGCGAAGAAATGGTAAAAGAACTAAAACTCGAACCTATAGCTCGCCTGGTAAACTATGCCGCAGCGGGTGTTGAACCAAGAATTATGGGTATTGGCCCCGTTAAAGCCATTCCAAAAGCCCTAAAACAAGCAGGATTAAAGCAAGATGACATAGAGTTAATAGAATTGAATGAAGCCTTTGCTTCTCAATCGCTGGCTGTGATGAGAGAACTAGGGCTCAATCAAGACATTGTAAACGTTAACGGAGGCGCAATTGCACTAGGTCATCCACTGGGATGTACCGGTGCCAAACTTTCAGTTCAGTTATTTGACGAAATGCGTAAGCGCGATATGAAAGGCAAATATGGTATGGTCACCATGTGTGTAGGTACAGGGCAAGGCGCTGCAGGGATTTATGAGTTCTTAAACTAGAACCTAGACGATTAGAAACTAGACCCTGCTGATATAAGAAAATTAATAAAAAAGTAATAATCAAAGAAATTCTAGACTCTGGATTCTAGCTGTCTAGGTTCTAAAATAAAAAAGATGAGTACAGAAACTATAAACAAAGACATTCTTAGAGGAGGACAGTTCCTCGTCAAAGAAACCAAAGCAGAAGATGTATTTACTCCCGAGGATTTCTCTGAGGAGCAAAAAATGATGCGCGATAGTGCCAAAGAATTTGTAGACCGTGAACTTTGGGCACATTGGGAAAGATTTGAGTCTAAAGACTATGCATTTACCGAAGAATGCATGCGTAAAGCAGGAGAACTAGGCCTTCTTGGCGTTGCCGTTCCGGAAGCGTATGATGGTTTAGGAATGGGATTTGTTTCTACCATGCTTGTATGTGATTACATTTCCGGTGCTACAGGATCTTTTAGTACAGCTTTTGGAGCGCATACCGGTATTGGTACCATGCCTATCACTTTATATGGTAATGAAGAGCAAAAGAAAAAGTATGTTCCTAAACTGGCTACTGGTGAGTGGTTTGGAGCCTACTGTTTGACTGAACCCGGAGCAGGATCAGATGCTAATTCTGGTAAAACAAAAGCTGTTCTTTCTAAAGACGGAAAACACTACTTGATTTCCGGTCAGAAAATGTGGATTTCTAATGCTGGTTTTTGCAGTCTATTTATTGTTTTTGCCCGTATTGGAGATGATAAAAACATCACTGGTTTTATTGTAGAGAATGATGCATCCAATGGCATTACTTTAGGTGAAGAAGAAAAGAAACTAGGTATTCACTCCTCTTCTACCCGCCAGGTATTCTTTAGTGATACCAAAGTACCGGTAGAGAATATGTTATCAGAAAGAGGTAATGGGTTTAAGATCGCAATGAATGCCTTAAATATTGGTCGTATCAAATTGGCTGCAGCTTGTTTGGATGCACAGCGTAGAGTAATCGGTGAAGCTACTAAATATGCTAACGAACGTATTCAGTTTAAAACTCCGATTATGAATTTTGGGGCGATTAAATCCAAAATTGCAGAGATGGCAACCAATACATATGCCGGCGAATCTGCAAGTTATAGAGCCGCAAAAAACATAGAAGACAGAATTACTATTCGTCAGGCGGAAGGAAATACACACCAGGAAGCAGAGCTTAAAGGTGTTGAAGAATATGCCATCGAGTGTTCTATTCTTAAAGTAGCCGTTTCTGAAGATGTTCAAAGCTGTACCGATGAAGGTGTACAAATTTTTGGTGGTATGGGATTTTCTGCAGATACACCAATGGAATCTGCATGGAGAGATGCCCGTATTTCCCGTATCTATGAAGGAACCAACGAAATCAACCGTATGCTGGCCGTAGGAATGCTGGTAAAGAAAGCTATGAAAGGGCATGTAGATCTTTTAGGCCCTGCAATGGCTGTTGCAGATGAGCTTACCGGTATCCCGTCATTTGATACCCCAGATTATTCTGTATTGTTTTCTGAAGAAAAAGAAATACTTTCCAAACTGAAGAAAGTATTCTTAATGGTAGCTGGGTCGGCCGTACAGAAATTCGGTCCAAAACTGGAAGAGCATCAACAGTTATTAATGGCTGCTGCAGATATCCTGATCGAAATTTATATGGCTGAGTCTACGATTCTTCGTACAGAGAAAAATGCAAAACGCTTTGGTGAAGCTGCTCAGAAAACTCAAATTGCCATGTCACAATTGTATCTATACAATGCAGTAGATATCATTATCAAAAAAGGAAAAGAAGCGATCGTTTCTTTTACCGAAGGTGATGAGCAAAGAATGATGCTTATGGGGCTGAAACGCTTTACTAAGTATGCAAATCATCCTAATGTGGCTGCATTAAGAACCAAGATCGCCGATAAAATTGCCGAAGAAAACGGATACTTTATAGGGTAACTAATGCCCCTAAGGCATTAAACTGGGAAGTTGTTTAATTTTGATTTAAAAAACCGTCTTTATATCATTGAGTAAAAGGCGGTTTTTAAATTTTGTTTACTATTTTTATCCCTCAATTATATGACCAAATCTTAGCATGAAGAAAATAATCTTCTTTCACCTAGTACTATTATTTGCCTTTGGCTGTAAAAAAGAAATAACAGATCATAACAAAAATGAATTAGCGAGTATTACCAATACAGGGGTACCTAAGCAACATACAAAAACCGATCATCAGATCCGCGAAGTAAAAAAAGCGGTTATTGTTCCCAAACTGGATGGGAAAATGAACGACCCCATCTGGAAAGAAACTACATGGTATGGTTTTGATCAAAAATGGCTGGGAGAGCCCTACACTTTTGATGATTTTTTTGGCCGCTATAAAGTAGCCTGGACTCCCGAAGCACTATACGTATTAGTAGAAATTAAAGATGATATTTTATACGATCAAAATAAAAACCCACTAAAATTATGGTGGGATGACGACTGCGTAGAGATTTTTATCGATGCCGATAATTCTGGCGGTGATCACCAATACTCGAATAATGCCTTTGCATATCATGTAGCCCTGGATGGCAATGTTGTTGACCTTGATGAAAATCAAACACCAATACTATATAACCATCATGTAAGCACAAGAAGAGTGACCAACAAAGATGTATCTGTATGGGAGTTTGAGATTATCGTTTATGATGATACTTATAAGGAAGGACAAGTTAATGATCCTGTAATCCTAAGCAAAGGTCAAAAATTAGGTTTTGCCATTGCCTACAATGATAATGATGGCAGCCCGGAGCGGGAAAATTTTATAGGTTCTGTTTTTATTCCCGGTGAAGAAAAAAACCTGGGTTGGATTAATGCCGATGTTTTTGGCACCATTGTACTGAAGGAATAAACCTTAAAATTACAAAACCTGAAACAAAACTAATGAATCGTCTCCATCAATTTTTCTTCTTTGGTGACACCTCCACAAAAATTAACAGCGGTCTCTATTAGTGCCAAATGAGAGTATGCCTGCGGAAAATTACCTAACAATCTTTTGGTTTTAAAATCAATATCCTCACTAAAAAGCCCCAAATGATTACTATACGATAACAATTGATCAAAAAGTCGCTGTGCTTTTTTCTGTTCTCCGATTTTATACAAACTATTGATAAACCAAAAACTACAAATAGTAAACGAGGACGAAGGCAAACCAAAATCATCTTTGTTTTTATAACGATACATCAGTCCATCACTACATAATTCTCTTTCTGTTGCTTTTACTGTACTTATAAATCTGGGATCACGGGCATCTATAAAACCATACGATTCCATTAATAAGGTAGAAGCATCCAGATCACTGGAACCGTATGATTGCACATACGCTTGTATCTCTTCGTTCCAGGCGTTTTCATAAATATCATTATAAATCCGTTCCCTTAATTTTTTCCATCTCTCAAGATTGCTTGTTTTATTAATAAGTTCACCTATTTTTATAGCACGATCTACAGCAACCCAGCATAATAGCTTTGAGAAGGTAAAATGCCTTTCTTCTGTTCTAAACTCCCAAATACCTTTATCCTGTTTTTCCCAATTCACATTTACGATATGAACAATGCTTTTACTTATGGTCCATAGGCTTTCACTATTATCAAGGTCACAATCAAACTTCATAAACTGTTGATAGATCACATTCATCAAAATCCCATAAATATCATTCTGTTTTTGGTGATATGCTGCATTTCCGATCCTTACGGGGCTTGAATTTTTATATCCGCTAAGGTGATCCAAGGTCGTTTCGGTTAATTTTCTTTCCCCATTAATTCCATACATAATCTGGATTTTCTCATCTTTATCGGGTATGATATCAATGATAAACTGAAGAAAACGCTGTGCCAATCGTTTATGTCCCAGATCAGAGATTACCTTAATTACCATAGAAGCATCCCGTATCCAGCAAAAGCGATAATCCCAATTGCGCACCTCGCCTATCGTTTCTGGAAGTGAAGTAGTCGCAGCTGCAAGCACGGCTCCAGATTTATCATAGCTTAACAGCTTCAGCACCAATGCACTTCTTAAGATCTGTTCGTTATAATGTTTATAAGAAGTCGTATTCTCACTCCAGTTTAACCAATATACCCTGGTTCTTTGTAGGTTCAGGTAACATCGCTCAAGGGACTGCTTCAATATTTTCTCATGATAACTTATTACAAAATAGGCATGACTATTTAATACAATCTCTTCTGCATTCAAAATAGCTTCTAAATCCAGATTAGAATATAAGTATAGGGTATCATATTTTTCTTCATTGGTAATACTCTTTATATATTCTTTTTTGATTTCAAGATTGGTTGTACCCATCGCATATTCCAACTTTGGATCATATTTCACCTTAAATTTTGGCGTTCCGGAAATCAATTTAACGTAGCGCACAATATCTGGTGGGGCATAAAATGTGTCATCATCATTTTTATAGCGCGGCATAAAATCTATGAATTCAAAAATATCGGTACCATTATTGAATTCGGTAACCAGAATATTGGTTTTATGAATGTATTTCTGCGAAATTTGATAGTCATCACTTACTTCGATCTCAAAACTACCTCCTTTATCTTCATCCAATATTTTTGCAAATACAGAATAAGAATCAAAATTAGGTAAGCAACACCAATCCAAAGATCCGTATTTTGAAATAAGTGCTGCACTCTGGCAGTTTCCTATAATTCCGTAGTCAAGGTTATTCATATGTTCTTTATTAATGTGTTTTGGGTAAGGCCTGTTCTGATCCAGATCAATATAGAATTCGCATGGTGATCATTTCGATCGAAATAAAAATCTTCAGCCATGCTCATTTCATAATTTTCCTTTAAATAGCCTTTTTTTAATCTTCTTTTCCCGAAATTTAACAAAAATCAAAAAAAGTCAACCAATTTTAGACCAATTTATGAGCAAAACTATCATAATCTCAAATAGACTCCCCTTACAATTAAAAATTCGTGATAATACTATCGAAACAATACCAAGTGTTGGGGGATTGGCAACTGGGATGAGATCTGTGCATACTCATAATAAAAGTGTTTGGGTGGGTTGGAGCGGCCTTACCGAAGAAGAATTTAATCTCGAATTAAAAATTAAAGTCACCGATGCACTACAAAAACACCAGTGTATCGGTGTGCCCCTCACAGAAGAGGACATCGAAGGGTTTTATTACGGTTTTAGTAATAATACGCTCTGGCCATTGTTTCATTACTTCATGGAATATACCAAATTTGAAAAAAGTACCTGGGAAACCTATACCTCAGTAAATCAAAAATTTGCCGATGTGGTCTTAGAAAACTTAGATGATGGCGATACGGTTTGGGTACATGATTATCAATTATTACTGTTACCTGATTTAATACGTAAGAAAAAACCCGGTATTTCTATTGGTTTCTTTTTACATATTCCTTTTCCTTCATATGAGGTTTTTAGAACAATCCCTTGCAGAGAAGAATTATTAAAAGGAATGCTTGGTGCCGATCTGTTAGGATTTCATACGTATGACTATGAACGTCATTTTTTGAGTTCTGTACAAAGAATCTTAGGTCATGAGATTAATTTCAACAATATCAATGTGGACAACAGAATCGTTAAAGTCGACTCTTTCCCTATGGGAATTGATTATAACAAATTTCATGATGCCGCCATATCCCATAATCAAAAAGCAAAAAAAGATCAAACCGAAACACAGCAGGAGATCGATAAGCATCTAAAAGAAGGTAGTAATAAAGCCAAGCTTATTCTTTCTATTGATCGCCTGGATTATACCAAAGGGATTGCCAATCGCTTAAGAGCTTTTGAATATTTTTTAGACAAATACCCACAATTTAAAGGAAATGCCAGATTGGTGATGCTTGCTGTACCTTCAAGAGCCAATGTCCCGCAATATCAAATACTAAAGAATGAGATCGATCAACTGGTAGGTAGCATTAACGGAAAATTTGCCGAAGTTAGCTGGACGCCAATCTGGTATTTTTATCGTTCGCTGCCTTTTGAAAACCTTATTGATTTATACACTTCTAGCGAAGTTGCCTTATTGACCCCTATAAGAGATGGGATGAACCTGGTTGCCAAAGAATACATCGCTTCCAGAGTTGACAAAAAAGGAGTATTGATACTTAGCGAAATGACCGGGGCATCCAACGAAATGAGCGAAGCACTCATTATTAATCCCAATAATTTTGAAGAAATAGCTGATACATTGAAGTTTGCATTAGAAATGCCCGAAGAAGAGCAAATAAAACGAAACACAGCACTTCAGAAACGATTACAACGATACAACGTAGAGAAATGGGCCAATGATTTTATAGAGGCTTTGGAAGCTACCAGAGATGATTCAGAAAAGTACACCTTGAAGAAAATAAATGAGAAAGTGAAACAAGAAATGGCTGTCAAATTTAATACCGCCGTTAATAAGATCTTATTTTTGGACTATGATGGTACTATGGTTCCTTTTGAAAAACTTCCGGAAAATGCCAAACCCACTCAAAGAGTTTTTGATATCTTAGATACATTACATCAACAATCTAATACCAAAGTGATACTCATTACAGGAAGAGATCGGGATACTATCCAAAAATGGTTTGGCCATAAAGAGTATACATTGATCACCGAACATGGAGCCTGGCTTAAAGAAAAGGGTAAGGATTGGGAACTTATGGAACGAGTAGACAACACATGGTTTGAATCTATTGCGCCGGTGTTAGAATCTTTTACAGATCGAACTCCCGGATCGTTGGTAGAAGAAAAAAGATATTCGTTGGCCTGGCATTTTAGGAATGTAGACCCCGATTTGGGTAAAAAAAGAGCAAATGAATTAAAAACTACCATTCAACATTTAATTGCCAATCACAATCTTGAGATCCTTGAAGGTGATAAAGTACTGGAAATTAAAGTGAGTGGTGTGAGTAAAGGCAAATCGGCTTCAAAGATGTTACTGGAAAAAAATTATGATTTTATCTTTGCTATCGGTGATGACTGGACAGATGAGCATATGTTTAAGGAATTACCCAAAGACGCATATAAAGTAAAAGTAGGTTTAAAAAAGACAGTAGCTCAATACTATGTTGAAGATATCCATCATGTATACGATCTTTTAACTGAATTCAAATAAACAAATAGAAAAAACCAGCTATCCCTGAAACCAAAATTCTACATACTTCCGGTAATCATCATCTCACAATTTTTTTGTACCTCGCTCTGGTTTGCAGGAAACGCGGTGATCGATGACCTGGCAACACAATTTAATGCCGGATTTAATATCCTGGGATATTTGTTGTCTTTTGTTCAGTTTGGTTTTATAGTGGGCACATTAACTTTTGCTTTACTCACCATATCAGATCGATATTCACCCTCCCGAATTTTTATGATCTGTGCCTTTTTAGGAGGGCTCTGTAATTTATCGCTACTTGTTCCAGACATCACTGTATTTAATTTATTGACGGCTCGTTTTGGTACGGGATTCTTTTTGGCAGGAATATATCCTGTAGGGATGAAAATAGCCTCAGATTATTATAAAGGAGGTTTAGGAAGAGCATTAGGATACCTGGTTGGGGCATTGGTTATGGGAACAGCTTTCCCGCATTTAATCAACGAATTCTCCTGGAGCAGTGATTATGCTGCAGTGATTATAACCACTACAATACTAGCATTTGTTGGTGGTTTGAGCATGTGGCTTCTCGTGCCAGATGGCCCTTACAGAAAACCGGTATCCAGGCTACAATTGGGGGTAATCACACAGCTTTTTAGTATTCCTCATTTTAGGAAAGCCGCTTTCGGATATTTTGGACATATGTGGGAATTATATGCTTTCTGGGGTTTTCTTCCTATTATCCTCAAAACATATGCAAATCTTCAAGCTATACAGCTACAGATATCCTTCTGGTCTTTTATTATTATCGCTATAGGAACGATCTCTTGCATACTCGGAGGATTGATTTCCTTAAAAACCGGAAGCCGAAAAGTAGCTTATAACTCCCTATTGATCTCTGGCATATTTTGCCTGGCCTCTCCACTCCTATTCCAATTAACCCCTCACTTATTTATAGCCGCCTTATGCATCTGGGGAATGATGGTCATATCAGATTCTCCTCAATTTTCTACTATGGTTGCGGCCGCAGCTCCTTCAGAGCTTAGAGGAACAGCACTCACTATCACCAATTGTATCGGATTTGCCATTACTATTGTAAGTATTCAGCTTCTCTCTTTTTTAACAGATAAAATAAATCATACACTACTCTACTTGTTTTTAAGTATAGGCCCAATACTGGGTTTGTATTCACTAAGAAGAAAATAGGTAAACTTTCTTAACAAATCCTTAAGAAAAATAATCTTTATTCAATGTACTTTAGAAAATAAAAAACAATGAAGCATTTTATTTTTCTTCTGGCTATTTTATGTACTTCAACAATAATTTCTCAGGGTAATACAGAAGTCTATCTTTTTGACATCATTAAAAAAGGAGAAACAACCACACTTGGAAATCAAAGAAACATCTCAAATAATGAAGGTTATGATAATCAACCTTTCTTTTTTGATGATAACACTATTTTATCATCTGCTACCCGAAATGATCAAACCGATATTGCTGCTTACCATATAACAGACAACAAAGTTGGGTGGCTTACAAATACATCTGGCAGTGAATATTCTCCTACCAGAATTCCCGGGCAGATGGAAGTCTCTGCCATACGCCTGGATAAAGACGGCACACAACTCCTCTATCGGTACAATTACAAGACGGGAGGATCAAAAGTGTTGTTGAAAGACCTGAAAGTTGGATACCATACCTGGTTTAACCAAGAAATACTTGTTTCCTCGGTACTTGAAGACGAATCTCTATCATTAGTAGTTTCTAATCTAAAAGACAATAAGAATACTACTTTTCAGAAAAAAACAGGGAGATCACTTCATAAAATTCCTAACACCAACCTCATTGGCTATATCAATAAGGAAGATGCTACCTGGGAAATCAAATCTCTGGATCCCATTAGCGGAGCTACAGAAAAAATTATTAATACAATCTCTGGATCAGAAGATATGTGTTGGTTGCCTGACGGCACTATTCTAATGGGAAAAGGTGACCGGATTTTTAAATACAATCCCAGGACAGACAAAAGGTGGAATACTTTTCATTCTTTTATAGATAAAGAAATCGGAAACATTACCAGGATAGCGACAAATGCGGCAGGAAGTATGTTAGCCATAGTATCTGACATTTCTCCAGAGCACATTGTACAGCAACAAGTAGAAGCTTATAACAAAAGAAATATAGATGCTTTTCTGGAAACATATACCGAGAATGTGGTTATTTACAAATCTTTGGATAGTATTCGATCAAAAGGTAAAGAAGCAATGCGACCACGTTATGAAAAAAAGTTTAAAGATGAACCTAATCTCTTTTGCGAAATCAAAAAAAGGATGGTGTATCAAAACAAGGTAATCGATGAAGAATTTGTTACCTATAGTGATCGCAATGTGAGTGTAGCTGCGATCTATGAGATACAAAACGGGAAGATCGATAAAGTAACCTTTATAAGACCCGGAAAGGGGAAAAACACTGATCCTGAGAAAATCGTCCAGGAGCAACTCGATGCCTATAATACCAGAAATATCGATGCTTTTGCAGATACCTATGCAGATGGCATTAAAGTATACAAATTTCCTGATACATTCTTATATGAAGGAAAAGAAAAATTAAAAGAGCAATATAAAGGTTTCTTTGCTAAAACTCCCGATCTGCATTGTGAGATCAAAAACCGTATTATTATGGGCAACAAAGTGATCGACGAAGAATATCTAACCATTAATGGCCAAAACCAAAGTGCTATAGCAATTTATGAGGTTACCGATGGTAAAATTTCTAAAGTAACTTTCTTGTAAAAAGTCTTGTGATCTTATAAATATGTTAAGAAACCACCTATTCTAACCCCCTTTTACTTAAATTAGACGATCAAAATAACACAAATGAAGACATTTCTTACCTCAACATTACTTTTATTATCAATACTAATAACCGCACAAACCGACCAAAAAATATATGATATCATTAATGCGGTCTCTGCACAACGCATTGAAACCGATGTTAAAAAATTAGCAGGTTTCGGTACCCGACATACCCTAAGTGATACGGTTTCAGACACTCGTGGGATCGGAGCAGCGAGACGATGGATCAAATCTGAGTTTGATAAGATCTCTAAGAACTGTAATAACTGCCTCGAAGTATTTTATCAAAAAGACCTGGTTAAAAAAGGAGCAAACCAGCGTATTGTAAAAGATGTGTGGGTGGTAAATGTAGTGGCGATCCAGCGAGGTGCAAAATACCCTAACCGCTTTATCATCATGAGCGGGGATATCGATTCCCGAATTTCGGACCCAACCAATTACACCGATGATTCTCCTGGTGCCAACGATAATGCCAGTGGTATGGCAGGTGCTATCGAAGCTGCAAGAGTGCTGTCTAAACACAAATTTGAAAACAGTATTATTTACCTTGGCTTATCTGGTGAAGAGCAAGGGTTATTTGGCGGACAAGGATTGGCGAGATATGCTAAAGAAAAAGATTGGGAAATCATAGGGATTATGAATAACGATATGATCGGAAATATAAAAGGAGTAGATGGAGTGATCGACAATAGAACCTTCAGAATATTCTCGGAACCCGTACCTCCTACCGAAACCGAAAAACAGCAACGATCTCGACGTTTTTATGGCGGTGAGGTCGACGGCATCTCCCGACAGCTGGCTAGGTATGTACACAACACCGTGACCACCTTTATGCCCGAAATGAACCCCATGCTAGTCTATCGCTTAGATCGTTTTGGCCGTGGCGGGCATCATCGTCCGTTTAATGATGCCGGATACGCCGGCATTCGCATTATGGAGGCCCACGAGAATTACACACAGCAACACCAGGACATACGCAAAGAAAACGGAATCAGCTATGGCGATGTGGTTGAGCATGTCAACTTTGATTATGCCGCCAAGCTCACTGCCGTAAATGCCATCAACCTGGCCAGTATTGCCTGGGCACCTCCTGCCCCAACAGAAGTTAAAATAGGGGGAATTGTAGAGCCATCGGCTAAATTTAAGTGGAAAAAAGTAAACGACCCCAATATTGCAGGATATAAAATTTACTGGAGAGACACCACCTCACCTATCTGGGACCATAGCCGTTTTGTAGGTGATGTTGCTACTTTTGTATTAGATGGCATTGTTATTGATAACTATTTGTTTGGGATTGCTTCGGTAGGTAAAAATGGCTTTGAAAGCCCTGTAGTGTTTCCCTCGGCTATCTATAGATAGGCGGCATGAAGACCTTCCGGGTCGGCATGAACATCTTCCGGGTCGGCATGAAGACCTTCCGGGTCGGCACGAACATCTTCCGGATCGGCACGAACACCTTCCGGATCGGCACGAACATCTTCCGGATCGGCACGAACACCTTCCGGATCGGCACGAACATCTTCCGGATCGGTATGAACACCTTCCGGGTCGGCACGAACACTTTCCGGGTCGGCACGAACACTTTCCGGGTCGGCACGAACACTTTCCGGGTCGGCACGAAGACCTTCCGGGCTATCAAGAACCCTTGCAGGGTTGTCAGGAATTAAGGGCTGTGTGAAGTCATGCATAGGCATAGTGTTATGATAATCACGTTCTGTAACAGTTTGAGGGTGATACAATCATAAAAAATCCCGGGCCCTACTTGCGGCGGTATTCCGGGATTTTCAACAATTCAAAAGCAATTAGTTAATATGATAACTAGCAGTCATTTTACACAAACAGACGCCTACCGATACTCATTTTCTAATTAGTTTTAAGAAATCTATGTGCTCCTATCTCATTACCTAATGACCTTAGGATCAATATAGTACCGGTATCATCAAGGTCGGTACTGTAGGTCCATGCAAGATTGCTCCACCAATTAATAATACTCAAAATACCTGAAGCATCTGCACCCGCTCTATAATTACCAAAAGAAACAGGAATATCGGAATAACTAGAAGATACCAGCAATTCTACTTCATCTTCTGAAAAAGATAAGAGATTCACACCATAGAGATAGGTATCCCCAAAAAAGCCTAATCCTACACTATTTGCTGTTTGCCATTCTTCTCCTGTTTTTTTTATAGCATCTAATTTCCAGGTGCCTTCAATTTCGGAAATAACCGTTATTGGTGTCTTCGAATTAATCGTAGAAGAAATCAGTTTTTGATTTCCAAGTTCATTTACAGGCTCTTTCTCACAAGATGTAAAAAGAGAAAATCCTAATATTACGATAGTTATTAATGTACAGTATTTCATTTTATAAGGTTTTAAAAGTAGTTCAAATAAATACCTCAAGTTGCCAGCTATTTCGTATGGATCAAAATTACGTCTCCATAAATCGCCATGCAAAAAGGAACCGGCAACTTGAGTTTCATCATAAATTATATGAGATGAGAAAAAGAGTTAACTGATATAATACCAGGTTGTACCTCGTAACTCTACCTGTCTCCAGCGGTCCTGGCTGTTATCCCAATACCACCAAACGTCGCTCCATCTATATACGGTTACCCCATGAATGGTATAATAGTTACCATTTTCATACACTTCACCGCCACCGTTACCAGGATACATCTGGTCGATTCCAGATAAATCTCCGGAGGATAAGCCGCTGCGTTGTGTGCTATAGCCGCTACCATCTTTTCTGGTAATGGTACGTTGCCCATTCTTTGAAAATGCTTTGGAGCTATACATCATGATCGAACCAAAATCAAGGTTGTTGGTATATTCATCACCATCACGTCCTCGTTGTATATATGTCTGAAAATTATGTTCTTTACCCGATTGTATGTTTTGCCACTGTATGGTAATAGAATTATCTCTATCTGCCCGGCTTTGCTCGTGCCATAATCCTACGGCATGACCGATCTCATGGATAGTACTACCCGTAGAACAGCCACTGGCCAGGTTAATGTTCTGGCGGCCACCAACCATACCTACGCTAGAAGAACAACCAGATCCTACTCTAAAACGTATATAGTTGGACTGATTGGTGCGTTGTACAAACGTTAAGGAGGTATTGGCCTCCCAATGGGCAATGGCATCGGTTACCCTGTATTTTTTGGGCAGATTACTGTCTATGGTATAATACACCGTGTTATCGGGCCATCGTCCTCCGGTTCTTCCCACACTTTTATTGGTAGGAACTTCCCCTTCTTCAAAAACCAGTTTTTCAGAGCTTTTAGAAAGCATATCCTTTTCAAAAATGATATCTCCTTCATAGATATACTCACCATTTACCTCTTCTACAGCAAGTTTGGTTCCTGCATAATACATGTCTGAAACTTTACCTGTCTCATCTGGGTACGCCATTTCTACCACACTGCTTTCTGCTGATTCATCAACAGCGTTTGTAGCTTCGTCAAATTGTTCTGTGTTACAGGATGCCAATAGTAAAGCGACGATTGACAACCTTATTATGATTTGATTTTTAGTCATAATAAATTAGATTGAGTTTATATTAAATTAATTAAGGTTTGTGTTATTACTTTTTAATAATTCTTCCGGAATAGGTTTGATTTGATAATTTGATTTTATAAAAGTATATGCCAGATTTGAGTGAACTAACATCGAATGTTTGAGTTGAAGAATCCTTCTCTCTACTTATTACTTTATGTTCTAATACTTTTAAGCCTACCCCATTATAAAATTCTACCGTATAATCTCCAACTGATTTTTCAACCAACTGGATTTGCAATTGATCTCCAAAAGGATTTGGATACATTGCTATGTTGATAGCATCGAAATTATTCTTACTGTTTTGGATAACATTACTACTTCTCGCTGCTCCAAGACCATCAAGATAGGCCCTTACAGCGTTGGAGAAGGTTAATCCTTCATACTTATCCCAGTTAACAGACCAGCTCATCACTCCTCTAAGGCCAGGATAGGTTTGTGATAATTGATACTGTCCTCCAAAAGAATTTCCACGGATCAGATAATCTAATGCATTAATCACACCTTGCGTCCCCACATGGCCTCCACCGGCACCTACAGTTGCAGGCACTCCAATTAAAACCTGATCTTGACGTAGCGCAGGAAAAAACTTAGAGGAATCTCCTGTTATCGGGAATCCTTTTAATAACATATCTACCAGAGAAACGTAAAAATCGGGGCCTGATCCAGGCATATATCCTCGATCATCTAACGCAGTAATAAAACCTGAATTATAATATTGCACTTGCAAAAAAGTGAGTTTATCCCGCAAAGCATGAATCAATGGTAAATAAGCACCCGCACGTCTATCTGCACCTTGCGATATACCTCCGTAAAATGAATATCCCAGTTGTACAAAAAACGTTTCGGGTGCCATCGTTAATATAAAATCATCTCCAAAATGATTACAAACAGTACGTACAGCATCTATAGTATTTACAATCACCGGTGTGGTTGGGTTTCTGAAATCGGTATCTCCAAACTCAAAGGAAAGGGATTGTCCTTCAAAATCTATATCCATACCATCAAATCCATAGTTTTCGATAATAGCGATCATAGAAGAAATAAATTTATCCCTTGCCGAGGTTGTATTTAATTGCACTTGTCCATCCTGCCCCCCTATAGAGATAATAATTTTCTTGCCTTGGCTCTGTAGCAACTGCATATCAGATCTAAACTCTGCTTCAGTATAATTGATAGCGTTAAAATCTGAGGATAATTCAAATCCTATTTCACCATCTGCAGCAGAAAACTTTGGTACAGCAAATGAAACATTAATGACATCCCAATTTGGAGAGACATCTTTAAGCTTGATTAAATTTGTACCATTAAAAAAATTATGCCAATACCCATTCAGGATTCTTGCCGGCAGGGGATCTGTTCCACCACCAGAACTGGTTACACGAATGTTTACGGGATCTGAAGTTGTGGATAGATTATCATTATCGGTTGCTTTTGCGGTGAGCGAATAATTACCAACCTGAAGGTTATTCCAGCTAAAACTATATGGACTGGATGTATCCTCTCCTATTTTGGCACTATTACTAAAGAATTCTACTTTTGTTATATTTCCATCGGTATCTGAAGCATTTACATTAATGACTACATTGCTACCTTCTATAAACGATTGTCCGTTTGCCGGTGAGGTAATAGATACCAAAGGTTTGCCATCGCCGCCTCCGGGGCCACATTCCCCAACCAATATCCAGGCATCTTCCCAATTCGTTCCTGTTCCGGGTGCATATGCTCCTGCACCACCATTACACCAACCGGTAAATGGCCATGGTTTACATTCATATAAGTTGCCTTCATTCTGCACCTGGCTTCCGGCAACATAGCCTCCATCTTCAACATATTGTGAAGCATCACAATTACCGCCTGTATCGGTTTGTACTGTAATATTTATTGCCGAAGAGGTAGTACTGGCATTATCATCGTCTATTGCGATGGCAGTTAGACTATGGCTACCTGCAATGGCTGTCCAGTTTGCTGTATAAGGAGATGAAAAATCTTCACTTACCATGTTTCCATCTACATAGAATGTTACCTTACTCACATTACCATCACTATCACTGGCATTGGCAGCAATACCCACATTTTGCCCAACGGTAAACGTAGCACCATTTGATGGATTTGTAAGATTTACCGTAGGAGACTGGTTTCCTGTTCCCGGATTTACCGTTATAGTCACCGCAGAAGAAACTGTTGTTGCTCCTTGATTATCTGTGGCACGTGCCGTTATCGAACGATTTCCTGTAGTTGCTGTCCAACTGGCTTCATAAGGAGCCGAAATATCTGTTGCGATCACGATACCATCTACCAAAAATTCTACCGTCGTTACTGTTCCGTCGGTATCAGAAGCATTGGCAGTAACAGCAATGGTGTTTCCTGTAGTAAAACTTGCCCCGTTTTGCGGAGAGGTTATTGAGACTGATGGTGCCGTATTTTCACCCCCGTCACATGAACCAATGACCACCCAGGGACCCCATTGTGAATTGTTACTGGCCGGATTTTGATTCTGAGTCCAGTGATATGCTTCATATTCAACTCCCTGATAGGAAACCCGATCTCCTCTGGTATATATTTCATTAGATATCCATGCCGGTGCAGTGCACACCATAGTTATATTGGAGCTTGTCCTTTTACTTTCTGCCACAGGTATTGCTAATAGTTGTTGAGTTGTGATCATCAGAAAGAATACTGTGATTGCAACGTGCCAGCAAATCTTATTTTTTACAGGCTGTATAATGGATGTTTTCATGATTCTTTTGTTTTTAAATTATTTCAACATAGTATATATTGATTTGCCTTACTGTTTAACCATCTTGAAAACTTCGATGTTTTTTCCGATAGCTACCTTATAAAAATAGATTCCTTTAGGATACTTTGTAGTATCCCAAGAAAATGTATGTTCTCCCGGGCCTAACGTTTTGTTTTTGATATCCTTCTCAAATTGATTTCCTATAAGATCAGAGACATGAACAGATACTATCTCTTTTTGTACTAACTCGAAGGTAATGGAAACTGTATTTGTGAAAGGATTAGGGTACATATTCATCTTGCGGGTTGGCACTACAGTTCTTAGTATAGTTGCAATTGCTTCGGGTTCGATACCAGAGAACGATTGCATCTGGGCACAGCCGCATTCTGAGCAATCATCGGTTCCATCGAGATCATTAGACACATTAAGAATGTCTGTAAACTTCACATAGTGCCCGATGCGGTGGGTCACTTTTGTGTTTTCGGTACCCGAACCACATTCCAATCCGCCATTGATGATATTAACCGTCATCCCAAAGCCTGGTATTCTATTTCGTTCAAGATCATAAGCAGTTGGTGTCCAATTCCCTGCCATCACATCGTGCGCAGAGGGTTTTGGAAACTGCGGAGTCATCCAGAACCATATCGCAGTCTGAAATGCCAATGCTCCATCCTGAAGCACCTGTTCGGGATTATTGAGCATGACATTCTTATCGCCAAACAGGAATTCGCTTACCTGGCCATAATTGTAGTTCCAGCTCAATTGAATAGGCCCTCTACCATGATAAGATTTCCCGGGGGCTGGAGGATAGTTTTGATTTCCTTCATCCCGATATCCAAGCCGGTCGGTTCCTTCAAAACCTTGCTCTTCTCTGAAGTGTAATCCCCAGGCATATCTTCCGCCGGGAGCGGTATCCCATCCTCCGGTAGTTTCCTGTGCAATATTGGCCAGAAAAGCTGCCAGCTCACGTTTTCGAACTGTTTCATCACTTTCATTAACAAATTTTCCATAATCCACAACTTGAGTAATGATAGGTTTAGATTGGTTCCATTCTGCGTCAAAATCAGTATCTGTACGAATCACTGCAGATTGGTTGGTTGCTTTGTCTCTCCTGGTTAATCGATATAGGTTGGTTCCTTCTCGCCTTTCGAAGGTCACCTCTATATTTTTCATTCGTTCAACAGCTTCTGCTAAAGCTTCATAGGTAAAGAAGTCGAGTGCAGGATCCGGACCCTGTGATGGATTCCCGGGATCTGTACCATATCGATAGGGAAACAGATCGTTATATTCTTGCCTCGAAATTAAAAAGTCTCCTCCCTGTATTCTTTCTTTTATGGTGATTTCAAATGAAAAGTTGGTATACTCGCCCTTATTATCTGTAGCTTGTGCCGTATACGTATATGTTTTATATTCTGAAAAAGACCAATCTGACTGGTATATATCATCTCCTTGTGGCAGCAAAGGCAATGCTCCTCCCGGAACATTTACATAAACGGGAGTTTGGATACCATCAGAATCTGTGACGCGAGCTCGTAGAGGAACCGTAACCGGTAACGCATCTGCATATATTATGGTTGGCGTAAGCACAGTTACTTCGGGAGGTAGATTTCCTCCTGTGCAGGGTCCTAGTTCTTCCCATGCTAATGGCCATGCCCAATCGTCGGGTCCTCCGGGGGTATAGGCGCCTCCTACCGTACACCAGCCTCCCACTTTACAACGGTATTTTTTACCCAGGTTTTGCACCTCATCACCGGTCTGATAGGTATTTCCGTTTACATATAAATCGGTATCACAGTTTTCACCACCATCAGTATCTGCTTGTACGGTAATATTTACTGTTTCAGAAGTTGTCGATTGATTACTATCATCGGTGGCAATAGCGGCAATTGTATGATTTCCTGTTGTTGCTGTCCAGGTAGTTTCATAAGGCATTGAGGTATCTTGCCGAATCAAATTTCCATCTATATAAAACGCTACAGCAGTCACTACCCCATCGGGATCTATAGCATTGGCCGAGATAGTGACCATATCACCTTCAGTAAAGTCAGTGTTGTTACCAGGGGCAGTAATCATCACTGTTGGAGGTGAAGTACCATCTCCGTTACAAGCTCCCAAGTCTTCCCAGGCACTTGGCCAGGCCCAGTCATCGGGGCCTCCAGGGGTATACGGACCTCCCAGGCTACACCATCCGCCTACTTTGCATTTATATCTAACCCCATTGTTTTGTACTTCTTCACCGGTTTGATAGGCAGCACCATCTACATACTGCGGGATTCCACAAGTTGTCGATAAGGTTGCTGCTGCTTCTTTTATAAGTGCAATAGACGCTGTGCAATTACCTATTTCTCTCCAGGCATAAGGCCAGGCCCAATTGTCTGGGCCGCCAGGAGTATAGGGTCCGCCTATACTACACCATCCCCCTACCAGGCACTCATATTTTTTATCGAAATTCTGTACTTCATCACCCGTTTGATATACAGCACCATCTACATACTGAGGAACATTACAGTTTCCTCCTCCTGTATCGGTTTGTACAGTGATATTTATAGCAGAAGATGTAGTACTGGCACTATCATCATCTGTTGCTCTGGCGGTGAGGGTATGATTACCTTCAGTTGCCGTCCAGTTTGCGGTATATGGAGACGAGGTATCTGTAGCAATAATATTCCCGTCCAGCAGGAAATCTACTTTAGTTATATTACCATCACTATCGCTGGCATTGGCGGTTATATTTACGGTTTGTCCGGTAGTATATACAGCTCCAGATTCAGGAGCAGTGAGAGTTATTGTTGGAGATTGATTCGTAGGTGTACCTCCTCCCATTGTATTCAGTCTTTGCAAGTTACTGGTACGTATAGCTTCCACTCTATTAGCAATTTCTGAAGGAGATAAAGACACATTTTTTGCATGATACACCCAATCAACTTTCATAGTTGTTGTTCTTTGTTGGGATGATGGATTAAGGCCTATTTCATCATTAAAAAAGATCCAATTGGCAAAGGCAATTTGCATAATCATACGTGGATATACACTGTTGCCGCCACTAGAAGTTGTATGTGTTGATAGTAATTGCCCATCAAGATAATAACGCACATTTTGATCATCTGCCGCCTGGATTACTAAGTCGTGCCATCCCTGATAGTCATTATTAATTTGTGTGTTTGCATTATCAGAAATACTCCCTGCCCTAGCCCACGATGTAGTATGCATGGTCTTTTTGGTTCTATCGCCCCAAACATTATAAGGAAGGTATTCGAAATCCAGTTCTGAATAATTAGGATTATCGGGAGCCCAGTTTATTGTATAAAATGTTTCGACATTTCCATCCTGGTTATTCGCAGGAGAGCTATCAAAATACACCCTTGCCGCATAGGTCCCTTCAAAGAATATTTTTTGAGATTCTATCCGGGCATTTTGGATGCTGGCAGAAGTTCCGGCTGCTTTGTTAATCACATGCATCACTTTATTTCCCGGTAGCTGAATATCGTTTACAAACTGAATATGCTCTTTTTTATACATAGAACCTTCGGTTGGGCCACTTATACCATCTACTACATTCCATCCAAAACCCAGCATTGTAGGATCTGAGTGACCGGTATAGGTAAAATCATCAAAAAACTCATTTTCAATAGTAGGAGTAGGATTGCTAACAGTATCCTTAAAAATCATATGATTCAAATTAAAGTCATCACTATCCATCACAACTCTCATTATCTGTACTCCTGCACTTAAGGAAACCGTAGTGGTAACCGTTTGCCAATTCTGCCAACCGCCTGTATTAGGCACATTGATTTGTCCACTCACATTTTGACCATCGACTTCGATATGAAATCGTCGTCCGGAAGCAATTGCTGCCACTCTGGATTCCAGCGTATATGTTTTTGACGCGGTTACATTAACCGTATATTCCAACCATTCACCAGTTTTTGTCCACCCTAAATTATATCCACCTTCAGAACAGGGTTCTATATCTACAGCATCATCTCGATAAGAACCCCCTTCATTGGCAGTGGAAAGATCATTAAAAGCTACATTTTGACCCCCAAGATCATAATTTTCGCTTTCGATCTTACCAGGAATACCCCAGGGAGTGCCTCCATACGGAGATTGTTGTGAAGTTGCATTCACCGTAATATTTACCGGGGTTGAAGTTTTTGAAGCCCCATCGTTATCGGTTGCTTTTGCCGTAAGGATATACGATCCGGAAGTAACATTATTCCAGCTATAGGTGTAGGGAGCAGTGGTATCTTGCCCTATTTTTGTATTATTTCTATAAAATTCTACTTTGGTGATCGTACCATCCTGATCTGAAGCATTTACCTGTATCTGAATATTTGCAGGAGTAGTATAGCTACTCCCATTTGCAGGAGATGTAATACTCACTATTGGCTGCTGGTTTCCTGAACCTCCAGGTTCTGGTATCCACCAGTTTCCTGAAATGACCAACATACTCAGCAAATTGATACTTGCTCCATAATAATCTTCTTGTTTATTTTTTATGTAGCCCCAGCCCGTGTTTAAAAAGCTTTGGTTCGAACTATTGGTAATAGATGCTGCAACTAGTGGAGCGACAAAGGCAGCTGGTCCATAACGACTACCTACTACTTGTCCGCTAACAGCATATCCTGAAGCGAAGGTTCCAAAGTTAGTACCAATATCTGTTTTTGCCCAGTTTACAAACCTATTGGATTGTGTTCTTGCTGCTTGTGTTCCATAGTGCGCAAAATCGGTAACAATTCGCAATGGTGTGCGGCAGGCATTCCAATAATAATCTTGTGAATTGGGTTCGCCTGTAGCATTATTAAAATCTGGAGAAGCAGGGTTACCATCTACAAAATCAGGTAAAATCCCCAGGTTATTTGTGTTGAGCTGATCTACCATCTGATACACCTTGTTTGCTACACTGCTCCAATATGTATCACTTGTTGCGGTTTGATATGCTCTGAAATGTGCTGTCATCCAATCTGAAGAACGGGTCTCTAAAGCGTTATTGTCCCAATCTCCCATCATGACCCGAAGGGATGATGGATGAATTAAAGAAGCTTTGATACCATTATTGATCATATCTTTTGCTTCTTGCAGATAATTAATTGCACCACCGGATCCCCATTGATAATGCGCCAATAATAAAGCGTATGCGATATCCATATCACCATCGGCTGCAGAGCTGAATGCATTGGTGCGTTCATCGACCGCTACGTTCCATCCCATCAATTCTGAATTGATGGTACTGCGGTGGGTATCAAAAAATTTATATAAACCATCAAAATAAGTTTTGGCCTGAGCATCATAACCTCCCATTAATGCTGTGATGATCATCCCGTATCCATGGCCTTCAGAGGTTCCTTTACTGGGTACGCTGCAACCTGTGCAACCACCTTTTATATAATAACCACCGGGAAGATTAGTAGGTTTTAAAAAACTGGATTTCCAATAATTGTACATATTCTGTACAGATGTATTCATTTGTTGTTGAGATACATTATCGGGTTTGATGCATCCGCTCCAGCTTTTCTGTTGAGGAAAAGGTCGATTTTGAGAATTCAATCTGAAGAATGAGCCAAAGATAAAATAACAACAAAATAATATTTTGAAAATAGTAGGTAATGTTTTCATAACTATAGTTATTAAAGTTCATCACTGAATAGTGAAGAAAAGAAGCGTATTAGAATAAAAAACCATCCGACAATACATGATATATCATCGGATGGCAAAAGCTAAGGGCTAGCGCTTTATAAGCTTACCTGTTGTTTTTCCTTTGGATGTTGAGATTGTATAGAAGTATAATCCTTCTTCCAATTTACTTACATCAAAAGTTCTCAGGTTATTTCCTTTCTGGATTTTAGTCTTTCTGAAATCCAATACTTGAATACCTGTAGCATTAAATATCTGTAGATCGAATGCAGAATTTAAAACATCGCTCTCTATATTCAGATTGATCACATCACCCTCTACCGGATTTGGAGACAAGATAACATTACTTGCGTCTTGTTTTTGAACAAGCATAGCTCTGCTATCCAATGCATCCAAATATGCTCTGTGCGGATTAGAGAATCCAAAGTTTGCTACAATATCCCAATTGATCGACCAGGTCATTAATCCTCTGAAATTAGCATATCCCGATGGATTTCTTAATGTATATCGACCGCCAAAAGATTGTCCTTTGATTATATAATCTAATGCTTTATGTACTTCTGAAGCTGGAGTAAATCCACCATTAGGTGCTGCAGCACTATTCGCTGGCAATCCAATAGCTACCTGATCTGGTCGTAATGCTGGGAAGTCTCCTCCACCTCCACGAACTGGGAAACCGTTTAGTAACATTTCTGCCATAGCTACTTGAAAATCGGCTGTTCCCTGGGAATAATTCTGACCATCAAGTGCAGTCATACTCCCCGTATTATAATGTTGCACGTGGATGTAATCCAAGTCGTTACGCAATGCATAGATTATTGGTAAGTATGCACCGGCTGCACCTCCGTAACCACTTATTCCACCCTGTACAAATAAGGTTTCCGGAGCCATTGACAATACGAAATCAGATCCAAACTGGGACAAGATAGATCTAAATGCGCTAATCAAATTAACTACTTTTGGACCCACAGGGTTTCTAAAATCAGTATCACCAGCTAAGCTAACAGAGCTTCCTTCAAAGTCTATATCCATCCCGCTAAACCCATATTCTCTTATGATGTTGATCATAGAGCTACTAAATTCTTGTGCATCAGAAGGACTACTTACATCAACTGCGCCTGTGGCTCCACCCATAGAGATCAATACTTTCTTACCTCTACTTTTTAATAGTGCCACGTCATTTTTAAACTCTTGTACACTCGAATAAATAGCAGGATCTGGTGTAAATGTCATATTAGATCCACCAAGAACCGTTGGTATCGCAAAAGACACATTGATCACGTCCCATTTATCTGAAACGTCACGTAATTTTACAACAGTTGAATTATTATCAAAATTATGCCAGTATCCTACCAACAATCGTTTTGGAAGATTACCTCCCGGAGGTGGTGGTGTAGATCCTACGGATATATTTACAGCCGCCGAATCACCCGTTGTATTTGAATTATCTGTAGCACGAGCCGTTAAGGAATAATTTCCTGTAGACACATTATTCCAGCTATAACTATATGGACTACTAGTGTCTTCGCCCAACTTCACACCGTTCTGGAAGAATTCTACCTTTGTGATCGTACCATCACTATCAGAAGCATTTGCATTGATGATAATTGTGCTTCCTGCTGTAAAAGACTGGCCATTTCCTGGTTGTGTGATCGATACTGTTGGAGCTCCATTTCCACCTCCAGAACAGTCACCAAGGTCTTTCCATGCATTCTCCCATGCCCAGCCATCACCTGGAGCATAAGGTCCTCCTACTGTGCACCATCCTCCTACTAAGCATTCGTACTTTTTACCCAGATTCTGTACTGTATCTCCTGTATTATAGGCTGATCCATCAACATACTGGTCTGCATCACAACTTCCACCAGTATCTGTCTGTACTGTAATATTGATCGCAGCAGATGTAGTACTGGCATTATCATCATCTGTTGCCATGGCAGTTAGACTATGACTACCAGCAGTGGCTGTCCAGTTTGCCGTGTAAGGAGATGAAAAATCTTCACTTACCATATTTCCATCTACATAGAATGTTACCTTACTCACGTTGCCATCTGTATCGTTTGCATTGGCAGCAATACTCACATTTTGCCCAACTGTAAATGTAGCTCCATTTGACGGATTTGTAAGATTTACCGTAGGAGACTGATTATTTGTTCCCCCGCTTACACTTATAGAAACTGCTGATGAAGTAGTTACTGCACCCTCATTATCTGTTGCACGAGCTGTTATCGAATGATTTCCTGAAGTAGCTGTCCAGTTTGTTGTATATGGAGACGAAGTATCTTCACTTATCATGTTTCCATCTATATAGAATGCCACTTTAGTTACATTGCCGTCACTATCAGATGCATTCGCATTGATGGTTACGTTATTTCCTATGGTAAAAGTTGCCCCATTTGATGGTGAAGTAACAGAAACTGTTGGAGCAGTATTATTTCCACCGCAAGGATCACCAGCAACCTGATTAATTGCTGCTAGTAATGAAGTTGCCTGACTATTGGTGTCATGCGATAATTCCCACATCATAATACCTCCACCTCGTTGTTGTGCAAGTTCGGTTTTTCTCTTAATTGTGGTAATTCCATTATAATGTACTCCACTATGTACATCACCATATGGATCTGCTCCTTCAGCGATTAATGTTGCATAGCTTTTCCAGGAAGGTCTTCCGTAAAAAGGCACTCCTAATACAGCTTTTGATTTAGGCAATCCTCTGCCCAACCAATAGTTTAATGAACTTTCTGCATAGCTATAGGGTGAGTGGCTTGCTCCATCACCTCCATCATAAGCCATAAGGTTCAAGAAATCTACATCATCAAACACACCATTAAGAACACCATTTCCTGCCCATCCTTGTGCAACCACTGCAGCAGTCAATAATTTGCCTCTGCTATGAAGTGCTGCTCCTAATTCTTGCATCAATAATTCGTAATTTTGTGGTTCGCTACCATTATCAGGATATTCCCAATCGATATCTACTCCATCAAGGTTGTATTCATTTACAAAATTGATCATATTGTTTACAAAAGCTGTTCTGGTAGAAGAATTAGAAGCCAGTTGGATAAAACGAGTATCTACTCCTCCACCATCACCAAGTTCCCATCCACCAACGGCAATAAGTACTTTTACACCTTGTGCATGTCCTAAAGAAACTATTTGCTGAAGTTTTCCTGGATTAGCAAGTGGTTCTAAACTACCATTACTTCTTGGAATTGCAAATGCGTAGTTGATATGCGTCAATTTATCATACTGTATATTACTTGCACTACCCTGCCAGCTTGGAGAATATCCTACCACTTTGAATCCGTTATCCTCACAGCCAGTATCAGATGTAACACTTATATTTACGGCACTTGATGTAGTGGATGCATTAGAATTATCTGTAGCTTTTGCAGTAATGCTATGACTACCTTGAGTAGCAATCCAGTTTGTTGTATAAGGAGCAGAGGCATCTTCACTTATCATGCTTCCATCTACATAGAATTCTACTTTAGAAACAGAACCATCTGTATCTGAGGCATTCGCATTTATAGTAACACTATTTCCCTGAACAAAAGATTGACCACTGGTTGGGGAAGTAACAGTAACCTGTGGTGCTTCATTGCTACCACCACTACATGGACCTATCAATTCCCAAACATTTTCTCTATTTGTAACAGGGTCATTATTTTGTGTCCACCACTTGGCTTTATATTCATTTCCTTGGTAAGAAACCACATCACCTGCTGTATATACTTGTCCGGGAACATAGGCTGGTGCTGTACAAGAACCGCCACTTCCGTTTACCGTAATTGAAACTGATTCATTATCTTCTCCCCCTTCATTATCAAAACCTTTTACAGTAATTGTGTAGCTACCTTCTGATACATTTGTCCAGCTATAGCTATAAGGAGAACTAGTATCTTGTCCTAATAAAGTGTTTCCATTATAAAATTCTACTCTTTCTATTGTTCCATCACTATCTGATGCATTGGCTGCAATATTAATCGTTGCACCTGCTGTAAACGTAGCCCCGGATTGAGGATTTGTAATGGTTACTGTTGGCAACTCGTTACCTCCTACACCTGTCACTGTAATAGAAACCGATGAAGTTGTACTCGCTCCCTCATTATCATAAGCCTTAGCAATAATCGAATAGCTTCCTGCAGAAACATTATTCCAGTTATATGTATAAGGTGCGCTACTATCTTGTCCTAATAGCGTACTCCCATTATAAAATTCTACTTTGGTTACTGTACCATTAGGGTCACTTGCATTTACAGCAATATTTATATTTGATCCGGCAGTAAATGTTGCTCCCTGAGCAGGAGAAGTAATCGAAACCGTTGGAGGTGGATTACCAGTACCCCCTGAAGCAAACACTTCATTCATTTTATTAATTAAAGGAGACTTTACATTTGGCCATCTTTTTAGTTTTAAACCAAAAGACTGAGGTGTTCCTGAAAGCTCTAAATCTCCATAGACTGTCCAAACAATAGTTCCAGCCAGATTATTGTCATTTATAAACTGTGCTTTAACACCAATGGATTCTTCATCATCATAGCTTAAAAAATAATTACCTTTAGTCATATATGGTACTTTGGCCTGATCATCCCATTGTCTGATCCATCCACTTCCGCCTCCGGTTTTTTGCTTAATAAAAAAATGATTTGGTGTTCCATCATATGCTGTCCAATTCGTATAATCTGCACATGTACTTACAGGTCCATCGGGTTGTATGGTCACATTTCTTTTGGTCGTTGGTGCATTTAATGCTGCATTTCCCTGAGTAATTACACCTCTTCCATAAAAAGGAGCTCCAAAATTTATTTTATTTGAAGGCACTCCCATCGAATTCAATTTACTTAATGTAGATTGCCAGTTAAAATCTGGCGCTTCTGCACCATCATAAGGATACACAGGGGCATTGTGACCGGCAATATTGGACCAACCACCATTAAAGTCATAGGTCATCATATTAAAATAGTCCATCGTACCAGCCAATTTTGACCAATTGAACCCTTCTAATTTCTTTGGATCTGCAGCCATCGCAGCAGTAATTAATTTATCTGGTCCTATTGCATTTCTAATTTCCTGTACTAAATTTTCGAAATTAGCATAATCTGCATTGGTTCCTGTAAAGTTCATTCCGGGAAATGGTCCCGGATATTCCCAATCCAGATCGATACCATCAAATCCTACATCGATCAACCTCTTACAATCTGCAATAAACCGCGCTCTTTTTACTGGGTCTGCAGCCATTTCAGGAAAGTGCTTACACATACTCCATCCACCAATAGATGCCATTACTTTCACTCCTTTTTGGTGTGCTAACTCTAATAATCCGGGTGCTCCTCCTTCTTTATGTAATGGCAACGGTAAAGTACCACTCAATCCTAACCCAGGATGCGTCCAAGTATTTCCACCCACTGTTACCTGAAATCCTTGACTTTCAGCACGTTGTTTAATTGCTTCACTTATGTATTGAATAGATTCTGTTTCTCCAAACAATATATGCCAATCCCAACTGTCTGTGAGAATAGTATGTATAAGATCGTTAGGCTGTTGAACTGCGCCAGGTTCGTAGATACTTTTATTACGATGATCCCCACTATGTAATGATCCATCTACTGCCACTCCAAAAAATGAAAAATTAAGGATTGTATATTTAGAATAATCAATATTAAGCTGTGTTAAAGCACCTGGTGCGGGAACACCAGCTGAAGTACTTTTCCAGGCATCCCAATTGGTTATATAGCCAATGATTTGCTTGTTATGGTTCGAAGTGGTAGCACTACCACCTGTGTTTACCTGCGCATGAGCTTTGGTGTTCATACCAGGTACAAATAGCGAAAAGAGTAGTATCATCAGAATTGATTTCCAATACAACCACCCTTTGAAAGTAAATTTTGGGTCTCTCATAATTGATTCGTGTTACGTTTATTTAAGGATTCAGTTTATGTTTTACAGAAAAGAATTGGTTATCTTTTCGTTTCACCCGAAAATATAAAGAAGTCTTTACCTTAAAAAACTAATTAGCTGAATGACCGAAAATTGTAGCTGTTTAGAAGATAAAGTACAATAAAAGGGTAACTAAAGCTTTGATGTGATTAATGGAGAAAACATTGTTGTTTAGCTAAAAAAAAGGATTGTTTAACAAAAAAGAGGTATTTTCATTGCAAATTTGATATGGTAATCTCACAAACTCCATCGACATCAAAATAAGTAAAGAAATAGTGCATCACAGCCTTTTCTGGCTCATTTATTTTACCCTAAATACTTTACGTTGGGGTAGTTATTTTGATGATTATGTGTATTCTTTTCAATCCAATCTAGTTGAATTCATTGTACATATTATCCTGGTATATTTCAATCTTTATTTTTTATTGCCCAAGCTAATTCCTAACAAGTACTTAGAATATCTTTTTTTATTACTGCTGTCTGTTTTGACCATGACTTTGGTAAGGATTATTTTTACATATGAATTTGTAACTACCGATGTCTTTCCCGAATCTGAAAGGCCCGGAAACTCTATTTTTGATTTTAATTATATTACGGCTGCCTTTATTGGAGAAATATATGTAATTGGTTTTACCACCGCTATAAAAATTACTATTGACTATGTAAAAAATTTACGAAAAACGGAAGAACTGGAAAAACAGGGGCTAAAAAACGAACTTTCCCTTCTTAAATCGCAACTGCAGCCTCATTTCTTTTTTAATACATTAAACAATTTGTATTCACTCACCCTTGAAAAATCTGAACAGGCTCCAGAAACCGTAGTCAAACTTTCAGAATTTATGAGTTATGTTATTTATCAGGGAAGTAAAAGAAAAGTTTCGTTAACCGACGAGATCAAATACATTCAGAACTACATCGATTTAGAGCGATTGAGATTTGGAGATCGTGTACAGGTTAATTTTTCATTGTCTGGCTGTATCGAAAATTATCAAATCCCTCCTTTATTATTATTACAGTTTATAGAGAATGCATTTAAACATGGTACCGATTATGACTTGGGAGAAGTTTTTTTACATATTGATCTTATCATTGATGATTCCTGGTTACAGTTTAGAACACAGAACAGAAAAAGCACTCATCAAATTCATGATGCTGAAAAAAAAGGTATTGGGCTAAAAAACACAAAACGAAGGTTAGGGTTACTATTTGATGATAATTACGATTTTATTATCGAAGAAGACGAAATAAATTATACCGTACTGTTAAAAATTCCTCTGGAATAAAAAATATGTAACAATATCTGTAAATATAATATATATGTTAGTTTTCAGAATAACTTTGATAAAGAGCACTATACCCTTCGGCACACTATCCTTACTTAAATCTAAACCCCCTCAAGGAAAATGACCATTTCAAAAGCTTTACTATTCACAATATTCTTTTTTGCGGTGTTCAAAACCGTTAGGTCACAAAAAAATGAGACAGACTATGTTAAAATTTACTATGGAAGCAGACAAGGGTTGTCACACAATTATGTCAAAAAGGTACTGAGTGATCATCAAAATATGAAGTGGATCGCCACAGAGAACGGGGTTACAAAATATGATGGCTACGAATTTGACTATATACAACCCACAAAAAAATACCCCGAATTAAAAAATGAAAATATTGAGACCTTATTTTTAGATAGTGATAATAATCTTTGGATAGGTAACAGAATTGGTGGAATATCTGTACTGGATATAGAAAGAAATACAATTAAGAGCTACAATCACTTAATAGATCCTGATAATAAACGTGACCACAGTATACATAGTATAGTCCAGGATGATGATAAAAACATCTGGATCGGAACCCGAAATAATGGAGTATTTGTCATTCATCCAGATAGCAATAAGCTCTTGCATCATTTTAATACAACCTGCCTGGTGTATAGTATTATAAAAGATAGTTATGGCAATATGTGGTTTAATAATTATAACATCTTAACTAGATACACTCCTCACACTAAAAAAATATCAGAATTTTCTTTTGATAGTGAGATTACCGATTTGATTGAAGACACCTCACGTAACAAGATATGGATTGCTACAGCAGGAAATGTAAGCACCAACATTTATAGTTTTAACCATAGCAATCAACAGATAAATAGTTTAAAAACGGGAGTAGCAACCAGTTTTGCAAGATATTTGGCAATTGACCAGGAAGGCAAACTTTGGATCGGAACCTGGAGTAATGGTTTATATGTAAGCGATCCTAACATAAAAAACTTTACAAAACTCAATTTACAGCCAGCAGAAGCAAGAAAAAATAATATCAATTATACTACTGTACTCGATATTCATATCGATAAGAATAATATTATCTGGTTATCGATGACACACGGAGGTGGTGTTATACAAATGATCCCCAGAAAAGGGTTTAAGAATGCCTATACCGATATTAAAAACAACATCATTCTTAAAGATTGTAATATTCAATCTATCTATAAAGATTCAGAAAAACTATGGATTGGAACTTTAGAAAACGGTGTGTTTGCCGGAGATAATTTTTCTACGTTAAAAAATATAGAACCAAAAGATCATAAAAGAACCATCTATGCATATAAAAACAAACTATTTGTTGGCTTTGAAGAAGGGTTTATAGTATATGATGCCAAAAGTCAAAAGGAAATATTCAGATATCCTGCTATCGAAAGAGTAAACTCTTTTCTGGTCGACAAAAAAAATCGTTTATGGATTGGGACACAACATGATGGTATAGCAATGGTGGCATTAAAGGATATAGAACATTCTGATAAGTACACCTATTTTCATGATGGTGGTTCAGGAAATTTTAAGCTCAACAATACTGATAGAATAACCGAAATCAAATCTGATCAAAATGATAATATCTGGGTGGGAACCTATAACGGCCTTCATTTATTTGATGAAAAATCTCAGTCTTTTTTACATCATACAACCTTAATGAGTAAAAAACTACCAAGTAGTATTATCAATAGTATTCATTTTAATAATAATACGATGTGGATTGGTACTGCCAATGGTTTGGCCAAATTAGAGTTTGTAAAAGACACATTAATTCTTAAAAAGACATATACAAAAGAGGATGGGCTCAATAATAACTTTATTTCAGCCATTACAAATGACAATACTGGTAATTTATGGCTAAGCACCACCACTGAAATTGTCAGGTTTGAGGTAGAAAAAGATATTTTTATCAATTACGGTGAAGCCGATGGTGTTCAAACTTCTTCCTTTAATCCGAGGGCTGTTTTTAATGATTATGGTGATCAAATATATTTTGGCGGGATTGATAATATTACCTATTTCGATCCTGAAAAAATCACAGACACCAAAATCAAACCCGATATCATAGTTTCTAAGCTTAGTATCAATAACCAAGTTATTACAGCCGGGGATACTATTAATAAAAGAATCATTATAGACAGGAGTATTGGTTATATTGATGAAATTATATTAACACATAAAGAAAAGTCTATCGCTCTCAATTTTGGGCTCAATGATTATTCGGGAAAATTAAATGTAAATTATAAATATAAACTAGAAGGTTTTCTGGATGAGTGGGTGGATCTGAAAAATAAAAATCAAATCAGCCTTACCGGATTACCCAGCGGAAGGTATGTACTGCATATTACAGGATCAAGAGATAACCGCATATGGAGTGTACCAAGAATCCTAACAATAAGAATAAAACCTTCGCCATGGTTAAGTATCTGGGCATACCTGGTATATATTGCTATTATAGCTGGTATGCTTTGGTTATTTTTTAGCACCCGGGCAAAGCAAACCAAGCTAAAAAACATATTGGAGATCGCCAGAATAGATAAGGAAAAGGAAATTGAGCTAACCGAGGCAAAGCTTAATTTTTTCACCAATATTTCTCATGAATTCAGGACTCCACTCACTTTAATTATCAGTCCGTTGACCGAAATACTTGAGAATAAAGACCTGAACGCTTTACTTGCAGAAAAATTATCGATCATACAGAAGAATGCAAACCGGCTTTTGGATCTGGTAACCCAACTACTGGATTTCAGGAAAGCAGATCATAATCTTTTTGCACTAAGTGTAGAGACCGATGATTTCGTAAGCTTTTCTCACGAAGTTTTTCTATACTTCAAAGAACTTGCAGACTCCCGAAATATACAATACACCTTCCAATCTGCCTGCGACACTATTGTATTTCCATTTGATAAAAATAATATGGAAATTGTTTTAAGCAACCTATTGTTTAACGCATTTAAAAATACTCAAGCCGGTGACAGTATTCTATTAAGACTAGAAATAAAAGAAAATAATTGTGTTATTACGGTCAAAGATTCTGGAAGGGGGATAGAGAAAGAAAATCTTGACAAAATTTTTGATCGTTTCTATCAAATAAAAACCAGTGAATCGGCAAGAATGATGGGCAGTGGTATCGGGTTGGCATTCTCCAAAACGATCATTGAACTCCACCAGGGAACTATAGTAGTAACCAGTGTTCTTAATGAAAGTACAGAGTTTACGATCACCATGACGTTACATCCGGTATATGCCGACAAAAGAGACAATGCTAACAATTTTACCATAGCGCAAAAAGGAGTGTATGAACTATATGAGACATCAGAGAACAATGAAAAAAAAATAAGTAATGACAATACCAGGAGTTTGATTCTGGTTATTGATGACAATAAGGATATACGAAAATATTTACACGATCTGCTATCAGACACTTATACTATTGAAGAAGCTCAAAATGGCGCTGTTGGTTATAAAAAAGCTACCGACTATCTGCCCGATTTGATTATTTGCGATGTAATGATGCCTGAAAAAGACGGGTTATCTGTATGTAGGGACCTTAAAAAACAAATTACTACCTCTCATATCCCAATCATATTACTAACCGCAAGAACTGCGGCAGTTTTTGAAATTGAAGGATTAAAGACCGGTGCCGATGATTATATTACGAAACCCTTTAATCCAGCTATTGTTAAAACCAAAGTAGCAACACTATTGGATAATCGTAAAAAATTAAAAGCCTATTTGCAAAACAAAGTACGATTTGAGCCTGGTGAAGGAAAAATACTCCAACACGATGTTGAGGAAGAATTTATACTGAAAGCTATCCAACTTGTAGAAGACAACTTACAGAATAATGAATTTGGTATACAGGTAATGGTAGATAAGTTACATATGAGTCAATCCTCTTTGTACAGAAAAATCAAATCACTTACGGGGCTTTCTCTTACTGCATTTATTCGATCGATACGAATTAAGAATGCTGCCAGAATTATTTTAAACAGTGAAGCAAAACTAAGCCATGTTGCATACGAAGTTGGCTTTAATGACTACACGCATTTTAAAAAATCATTTAAAGAGCATTTTAATTGTCTCCCTTCAGAATACAGAACACAAAAGAAAAAAAAATAAAATAGTTAATATTATCGCTTTTTATGAGTAAATCAGCAAGGTTTGCATTATTTACCATACGGTTTGGGTTATTTGACATATTTTGATTATTCTTAATAGAATATTTTAGTCTTAATACTTTTAACATTTTGTCGTAAACCAATAATATCTGGTATCCAACCAACATATGTTTTTTACCAGAAAAGAATTTTTAATCCATATCCATGTCATGAATAGCATATTATAAATCACATAAATTATAACTCCCCAACAAATGAAAATCAAATGCATACTCGTCGATGATGAACCCCTGGCCATCAATGTTATCAAAAAACACTTAGATAGTTTCGAGAGTTTTGAAGTTATTCATACCTGTAATAATGCTATTGAAGCTTTTAATATACTCTCCAGAGAATCCATAGATCTCATCTTTCTGGATATTAATATGCCCCGGCTTAACGGTATAGAGTTTATAAAGAATCTCAACAACCCTCCTTTTATTATCATTACTTCTGCTTATCGCGAGTATGCCGTTGAAGGTTTTGAACTGGATGTCACTGATTATCTAGTCAAACCTATATCATTAAATAGAATGATGAAGGCTTTGAATAAAGTTTCCAGAAACTGGGATTCTCGGGAAAGTACTTTTAGAAATAATTTTAGAAACAATACACAAAACAGGTTAAAAGAAAATCATTTTTTTGTAAAAGTGAACAAGAAAATGGTAAAAATCTATTTTGACGACATTCTCTACATAGAAAGTCTAAAAGATTATGTCTCTATCAAAACAGATTATGAAGATTATGTCACTCACTATAATCTTGCTGCCATTGTTAAATTATTACCAAGCTATCAGTTCATGAGAATTCATAGATCTTTTGCTATTTCACTTAATAAAGTCAAAGCTATCGACGGAAATTGCATTCAGATCAAAGATAAAAAGATTCCCATGGGCAGAAACTATGTAAAAGATGTTAAAAACAATATTTTAAAAGGGATTATAGAAGCTTAATTACTGGTGTGTTTTTTTTGGTTTTTTAAGTGAATTATTAATTTTTCAAAAGCACTCACTACTACCAATTCTACATCTGCAACAGGAGTTTTGGTTTCCTGAATAGTAGTTTTTAAGATTTCTTCTTGTGTAGAGGTGAGTTTGTTATTTTTCAAAAAGTAATTTAAAATATATGAGATTTCAGACAGTTGCTTTGCAATAGGTTTTATTTCATTAATGATGGGGTTATCAAAATCTTTCAGGTTATTATATAAAACACTCCATCTTTGCAAATAATACTGCAGTTGGGTCTTTATTCTTTTGTTACCAGGATCAGTTATGCACTGTTCTACAAGTTTATTGAATATTTTTGCATCTGCAGCATCAGCTGTACAGGCATCGGCAAATAATGTAAAAGGCGCATAGGATTGATATTCGGTTCCACCGGCATTTCGGGAGTATACTTTTAACGGCTCACATACCCGTGTTAATACCGAAATTGCTTCAATATTATTACTCTTGGTAATATTACGTAAAATCACATCTCTGTTTCTGATATGGGTGATCCCTAATGCTTCAAGGCACTTGTTTACCTTGTGTAACCTTCTTTGCATATCCTCAACATCAATTATATTTTTTTGTGACCAAAAACGTTCGGCAATGGCTGCTGTTCTGGGCCAAATTCTGGAATCTATAGTTAAGGGAGTGACCAGTTCACTCCACATGGTGGCTTCTCCACCCAGGATCAGAGCTTCTTGTTCTCTGGTTAATGTACTCGTAACCGGTATCGGATCAACCAGATAGTGTTCTTCTACAGGCAACATACGATCAATATAATATCCATTAGAGAGAATAGTGTGATATCCTAACTTCACAGCATTGATTAGAGATTGGCCATCTGGTAAACCTTCATGTGCCCCTCGCCAGGAATGAATAATAGCCGATTTTTCTATCTGCGGACTTATAATTTCTTCCCAACCAATCATTTTCTTATGATACTTATGCAGGATCTTCTGCATCCTGATATTAAAATGCGTTTGCAAATCATGGTTAGACTTTAAGCCTTTTCTTTCTTTGAATTTCTGAATTTTTATGTTTTCATCCCAATGTTTACCTTCATTTTCATCGCCTCCTATATGCACATATTCATCTGGAAACAGCATTGCAATTTCTGAAAAGAGATCCTCGAGCACCATATACGTTTTCTCATTGGTAGGATCCAAAGTAGGATGAAAAACACCTGCATACTTCTCTACTGTATACATCTTTTCTTTACTGGCTAGTTCTGGATAGGCTACCAGTATTGCCGAGGCATGACCAGGCACATCAATCTCGGGGATTACCCGTATTCCTCTGTCTAAAGCGTACTGTATGATCTCCCGTATCTGCTCGTGAGTATAAAACTGTCCGTGAGATCCCAATTCATGTAGTTTCGGATGTTTTTTTGATTCTAACCTAAATCCCTGATCATCGGTTAAGTGCCAATGAAAAACATTCATCTTTACAGCAGCCATAGCATCGAGGTTTCGCTTCAACACATCCATAGGCTGGTAATGCCTTGCAACATCAATCATCAGGCCTCGCCAGGCAAATCTGGGAGCATCCCTGATATGTACCCCTGTAAAGTAAAAAGACTTCTCATTGTATCTTACCAATTGTAATAAGGTTTCTAACCCCCGTAAAGCGCCAATATCTGTATTCGAATTGATTTTTATCCTATTGGCATCTACTATCAACTCATAGGATTCATCCATATCAATCCCCAATTCACCAACCTGTTTGGTGGTGATGATAAGTGATGGATTAGTACTATTAGATGTACTGTTTACATATCCCTGCTCGATAAAAGCCCCGGTATAGTCATTTAGCCTTCGTAAAAAGCGTGTAGACGCCTTGTAAATCCGATCATTTACCTCACCTTCAACATTAATATGAAAGGAGGTATCAATACCATATTTTGAACTAGTTGTTTCAATAGATTTTGGCCATGGCATGATGCTTACCTCTTTTTGGGCAAAACCAATAGTAAGAGATAGGAGATATACTACTAATAAGATTCTTTTCATATTTCGAATGGCAATTGTTTTTTCTATAATTAATTTCAATTTTTTTTAGAAATAATAACGTTTAAAAGCTTCAATCCCTTCATAATCAGCATATCCTAAAGCATCATATAGCCTTGCTGTAGCTTTGTTGCGCTCTTCTGCCCGCATCCAAAATTCTCTGGAATCATCCCCTTTATACATCACTTTATCCTTTTGAGATTGATGAAATAATATGGCATTTCTTTTTCTCACCAACTCATCCGGACTTAAAGGGATTGCCATATCTATATCATGAATCTCCCATTCATGCCAGGCACCCCTATAAAACCACACCCTGCAATCATTCATAAAATCTTCCTTTTTTAAAATTTTAATCCCCTCTATAATGGCGTCCAAACAAACTTTATGAGTCCCATGTGGGTCTGCCAAATCGCCCGCGGCATATATCTGATGGGGTTGGATGTCTTTTATAATTTTAGTAATTATAGAAATATCTTTTATGGCCAATGGATCCTTTTTCACTTCACCTGTTTCATAAAAAGGCATGTTTAAAAAATGAACATGTTCATTGGGTAACCCCAGGTATCGTACTGCAGCATAAGACTCATATTTCCGGATAGCTGCTTTTAAATTTCTTACTGCTACAGGGTCTTTACCTTCATTAGTATTTGATCTTATAATATCTATAACCTCCTGAAAAGGAGTTGTAGCTTTATTTTCAGATATCTCACTTGCCACTTCAACAAATTTTAAAGCTTCTTCGTCGGTCACAGCGATATTTCCAGAGGTTTGATATGCTACATGAACTTCATGTCCTTGTTCTATCAATCTGGAAAATGTACCTCCCATAGAAATGACATCATCGTCGGGATGCGGACTAAAGATGAGTACTCTTTTTTTAACTGGCAATGCCCTTTCAGGTCTTTTAGAATCATCTGCATCGGGTTTTCCGCCCGGCCAACCTGTAATGGTTTTTTGCAAGCTGTAAAACATTTTGATATTAAGATCATAGGCCGATCCTTCCTCGACCAATAAACCAGACATCCCATGATCGTTATAATCTTTATCTGTTAATTTCAATATGGGTTTATGAACCATTTGACTCAACCATACAATTGCTTTTCTTTTTAAAGGCTCATCCCAGATACATTGTTTTACCAGCCAGGGGGTTTTATATTGTGTAAGCTCTGAAGCTGCCTCTTGGTCCAGAATGAAGGTGGTGTTTTTATGTTGTTGTAAAAAAGTTGCCGGAACATCAGAAGTGACCTCTCCTTCAATGGTTTGTTGCAGGATTTCTGCCTTTTTATGTCCCCAACCCAAAAGTACGATACGTTTTGCTTTCATTATCGTTCCAATACCCATGGTAACAGCTTTTCGCGGTACATTTTCAATACCATTAAAATCTCCGGCTGCATCATATCGGGTTATATGGTCCAGAGTAATGATCCGGGTTCCAGAATTATAATGAGACCCTGGTTCGTTAAATCCCACATGTCCTGTTCTGCCAATACCCAGTAACTGAAAATCCAATCCGCCATATTCCTTGATTTTTATCTCATAATCAATACAATATTGATGTACATCATCGATATCAAGTGAACCACCAGGAATATTTACGTTCCTGGGATCTATATCTATATGATCAAACAGATGTTGGTGCATAAAATAATGATAGCTCTGCGTATTCTGATCACTCATAGGATAGTACTCATCCAGATTAAAGGTCACTACATTATAAAAACTAAGCCCTTCTTCTTCATATAATCGCACTAATTCTTCATATACTTTTATAGGTGAGGAACCAGTAGCCAGCCCCAGGACACAAGTTTCATTTTCTTTTTGTTTCTGCAGGATTAGCTGCGCTATTTCCTGCGCTACAATCTTTGAAGCCGACATAGAGTCTTCGAATACTTCATTATGGATTTTTTCATATCGGGTTTCTTCAAATTTACCCACTTCTCGATAGCTTATATCCACGATCATATTTACATTTTTGTGTTTAATTTCTTTATATATTTAATATCAAAGCCATAAAATTGCACAATACAATCTTAGATTTAAAATATTTTCGATGAGCACCATCTTTTTTTAACTAAACGACATGAATCTTGACTACAAACAGATATATTAAACTCATCTGCTTTTCAGGAAACCTTGCAGGAAATTTCCAGTAGTTCATGCTAAAAATACCAAAGACCTTTCCTTTAAAAGAAAACCGCACAAACACATTTTCTACAGGAGCCGCTAGCAGGTCTATATAAAACGTATTTCCCAGGCACTATCTGCCTTATAATTATCGTTAGAATCCTGTCATTTGTCGATAAAAAAGCGTTGTTTAGAAGATAAATTGAAAAACCTCAGGAATGTTTTTTATTTTGATTCAATCATCAATGAGTTCATTATTCGTTTTACAAAAAATTATGCCAAATAAAACAGCAGTTATCTTATTAATTTTAGCGGCATTTGGATGTGCTAAAGAAAAAGCAGAAACCTCAAAACAAGGTATCCAGGATGATGATACATTATTTGAACTGGTCCCGGCATCACATACGCATATTGATTTTAAAAACAAGATTTCAGAAAATCTTTATTTTAATTTTCTCAATTACTCGTACATCTACAATGGAGGTGGAATCGCTGTGGGCGATATTAACAATGACGGTTTAGAAGATGTCTACTTTGGTTCTAATCAACAAAGCAACAAACTCTATCTCAACAAAGGCAATTTTGTTTTTGAAGATATCACTGAAAATGCAGGAGTAGCAGACCATAAGGGCTGGACTACAGGGGTTTCTATGATAGACATCAATGCAGATGGGTGGTTGGATATATATGTTTGTAAAGCAGGATCCCTGCAAAATGACCAGGAAAGAAAGAATATACTCTATATCAATCAGAAAAATGGTACTTTCTTAGAACAAGCCCGTATATATGGACTGGATTCTGAAGCTTACTCAACCCAGGCATACTATTTTGATTTTGATAAAGATGGGGATCTGGATGTCTATTTGGTGAATCATCGCCCCGATTTTAATAATAATGTAACTATCGATCCCAGGATACAGCTCGATTTTCGACCAGAAAGTACAGATCAGCTTTTTGAAAATATTGGAGGCGCATTTAAAGATATCACCTCAACATCAGGAATTCTTAATAAAGCCTGGGGGTTGAGTGCCTCGATAGGAGATTTTAATGAAGATGGCTGGCCCGATATCTATGTGGCCAATGATTTTTTAGAGCCCGATTTTCTCTACATCAATAACAAAAATGGTACTTTCAGCAATAAAATCCTCGAAATTTTTGATCATATCACCGCAAACAGTATGGGATCGGATTATGCAGATGTGAATAACGATCTACAACCTGATCTTATCACATTGGATATGCTGGCCGAAGACCATAAAAGAAGTAAAGAGAATATGGCTGCAATGAGTACAGAAAATTTTAATCACCTTGTCGCTGCCGGTTACCATCATCAATATATGTCGAATATGTTACAACTCAATCTGGGAAAAGGGATATATAGTGAAATCGGACAATTGGCAGGAATTGCCAAAACCGACTGGAGTTGGGCTCCCCTATTAGCAGATTTTGATAATGATGGTTTTAATGATCTTTTTGTTACCAATGGTATTGAACATGATCTTGCTAATCAGGATTTCAGAAATCAGATAAAGACCAATATTCGTAACAGAAAAAAGGTAGCTCTTGAAGAAGCTATTGGCATGATGCCTTCTGCCAAACTAAGTAACAAAATATTCAAAAATAATGGGGATCTTACTTTTTCAGACAGTACCGAAGCCTGGGGACTCAACCAGAAGATGAATTCTAATGGGGTAGCCTATACAGATCTGGACAATGATGGAGATCTGGATCTCATCCTTAACAATCAGACAGCAATAGCCAGTATTTACAAAAACAACCAGTCTAATAACTCTATTTCACTGTCGCTTTCGGGTAATGGCAATAACCCAAACAGTCTTGGAGCAAATGTAACCGTGTATAGTAAAAATCGCCAACAGTTCAAGGAATTGTATACCAACAGAGGGTTTCAGTCATCGGTATCTAATACACTGCATTTTGGGTTAGGAAAAGAAACGATTGTCGATAGTATCCTCATACAATGGCCTGATGGTATTTATAGTAAATTGATCGATGTAGCCAGCAATCAAATGCTAACCATTAATTATCCGGGTCAGAAAAATAGATATATACCTGATATCGAAAAGAAATCTCAGCCATTTACGTTGATTGATGCTTCAACATTTGGTATCACCTACAAAAATAGTGAACGTATATATGATGATTACTCAAAGCAATTATTATTACCACAAAAGCAAAGTGAGAAAGGTGCTGCTCTGGCAGTAGCCGATGTAAACAATGACGGAAAAGACGATTTCTTTGCAGGCAATGCCAAAGGCGCTTCTGCAGTACTCTATATTCAGAATGAGGAGGGTAGTTTTAAAGCAACAAGTATAAAAACGTTTGAAAGTGATCTTGATTTTGAAGATAACAAAGCGTTGTTTTTTGATATGGATAACGATGGAGATCTGGATCTTTATGTTGCTTCGGGAAGTTATGAAGATACCCAAAATAGTCCCTGGCTTCAGGACAGGATTTATAAAAATGACGGGAAGGGAAACTTTACTAAAACACACATACTCCCTCAAATATTATCTGTATCGACCGCTATTACAGCACAGGATATTGATAATGATGGGGATATGGATCTTTTTGTGGGTGGTGGCGTAATTCCGGGTAATTATCCGCTGTCTTCACCATCTTATCTATTAAAAAACGAAAATGGGAAATTTGTAAATGTCACAGATCAAATAACGGAAGGGTTTGATATGCTAAAAATGGTAAATGATGCCGTTTTTTCTGATTATGACAGGGATGGGGATGCCGATCTTTTGGTCGTTGGTGAATGGATGCCTGTCTGTATTTTTAAAAACGAAAAAGGTATTTTCACCAAAACAAATGACACCTCCCCATACAGTGATTCCGGATGGTATTTTGATATACATGCTTCAGATCTGGATCAGGATGGCGACATAGATTATCTTATCGGAAATTTAGGCCAAAACAATAAATTTCACCCAGATAAGGACAAACCGCTACATATCTATGCAAAAGATTTTGACGATAACGGCAGTCTTGATGTCATACTGAGTGCAGTATCAAAAGAGGGACTTTTATTACCTGTTCGCGGAAAAGAATGCTCCTCTCAACAAATACCTCAACTGAATAAAAAATTCAAAACGTATAAAGAATTCGCCTCGGCTTCTCTGATCGATATTTATGGTAATCAAGATCTAAAAGAAGCTACACATTATATGGCGAATAATTTTAGCAGTTTGATGATGATAAATAACGGAAATGGGCATTTTACCAGTACAGCATTACCTAAATTGGCTCAATTTGGTCCTACTACCGATTTTCTGGTGGCTGATTTTAATGCAGACGGAAACAAGGATATTTTTGGAATCGGTTCCTTATATGAAGCTGAAGTAGAGACCATACGATACGATGCAGGCAAAGGATATTTTCTATTTGGAGGTGAGCAAGATGCATATACACCTGATGTTTCTATTTCTGCAGCTTTACAGGGTTTACAAACCAAAGCTATAGAGTTGATTCGCATCAACGGAAAAGAATACATACTCCTTTTTAGCAAAAACAATGGATTGAAATTTATCTTATTTAATAATACATCATTTTAACATTCAATAGGTACTGCTACCCGCTTCAGAAGCACCCCCTCCCACTTCTGAAGTACCCCCTGGTGCTTCATTTGTTAAAGAACCCTGTAGCTTTGTCAGCTTACCCACTTGTATAAGCAGGTTGGGGTACTTCATTTGTTAAAGCTCCCGGTAAATTTGTTAAAGAACCGACTTCATTTGTTAAAGAACCCTGTAACTTTGTCAGTAGACCCACTGCGTTACTGGGTGATCCTGCAAATTTTGCTATCTGACCTATCTTTTTTGTAGTTTAACTATCAATTTTTGAGGGTTATCTTACCATTAAGCCACTTGTAGTACCTTTTGCATTATTCAGGCTACTTCTTTTTGCTGTCAGGCTTATCTATTTTATGTTTTATCACTAGTTATCCGGAAGTTTTATAAAAATGAACAAAAACCTTCCAAAACCTCATTGAAAACAGGATTATATTACTACAATTGAAGAAATTATCTTTTTTCAACCATAATCTAGACCCTAAGGGTTTTGAAAACCCTTGGGGTCTTAACAATCAGTATTTTACATTTTTGTCACGCAAAAAGTCAATTGTCAAAAATCAAACTTTCAGATACTAGTGGTTTTATAGCAGTTTCCTTTCAATTTCACCAACACAAAGCACTATATACAGATTAAAACAGTACATACACTTGTGAGTTTCTAAAAAAAGTCTTGGTCTGCCGGCTTTAACCAGGTAGATTCTTGGTTCTAATAATCCTGGTCTTTATACATAATATTTGGATGAAATCCCCAATGTGATCCCACGTAAGAGCAACTGCTCCAAAAATGCTGAAAGGTCAAACTGTTTTGGCGGTAGTACCCGATGTGATTTTGGAACCAGCAAACTAAGAGATCTGGTTTTAGTTGCATTTAGATCAACCATCGGTTGTACATATCTATCATAGAAAACCCCGATAGCTATTACCGGGGTTTACAACAATTAAAAACTAATTTCCGGGGAAATCTTTTGATTACAAATTTTAATTACAAGTTCCTATGGTTTTCCACCAATGCTCTCCACTTCCCGGGGTTACCCATATAGGACCGGTTTGTGCCTCGTATAGCACATTTTGATAGACTGCACGGTCTCCCTGATTATATACTTTTGGATAGGGTTCCCATACTGTTACGTTACTACACGAACCACTACCACCGCCTGAAGATTGTACAGTAATTGCAACCGGAGCCGATGTCGTTGTATTACCGGAATTATCGGTAGCTACTGCAGTTACAGCGTAATTTCCGGGTGAAACACTAGCCCAGCTGTATTGATAAGGACTGGATACATCTTCTCCTAGTTTGGTAGTTCCCTGAAAGAATTCTACTTTGGTTACATTTCCATCACTATCTGATGCATTGGCAGCGATAGCAACCGTAGTACCTGTAATCGTCGAGCCATTAGAGGGAGCTGTAATAGCTACCGAAGGAGCCTGATTATTACCTCCACCGCCACTATCACAATCCTGAATAAACTCCCATGGTTTTGCGTCTCCTGTATTTGAAGAAGGCACATCCCCTTTAGTCCACCATTTTGCTTTATACAATTTGTTTTGATAGACTGCTTCCATACCTTGAGTATATGTAGTTCCAGCATTCCACGGTGCTGATTCACAACCAGTACCGTTACCACCTCCACCATCGCCACCATAGGGAGACTCGGGGTAATTCTCAGCATTGGCGATTGCCTGAGATTGTGAAACTCCATTAAGTACCTGGCTGGCAACATGGAGATATCCATAGGCAGAAGAAGAAGTATCTCCCAACAATAACTGCCATATCATCACACCATCGTTGTTAGAATTATTGGCTGCAATATGAGCAGAAAGATCGGCTACTGTTTGATAAGTATAGGTATAATATGGGCCCCACGGCTCATCTGGATAATGTGTTCCCGCGGCTATAGAAAACCCATATTGGTTGGCATAATGTTTATAGGCATCATACATAATTTTTCTGTTACTTGCTGCTCCTGTATTATATCCCTGATACGCAATTAAATCTATCTTATCTCCAACAGCTTCTATAACTGGTATCATATGACCGGTAGTACTAAATCCAAATAAACTAATCGCTTGATTTGGTGAAGTGGCATTGTACAGGTTCGCATCAGACTCTCCCGTAACAGCATTTCTTTTGCTATAGGCATAGGGAGAAGAAGGATCATCATTGTTTAACCCACCTAGAGCACCTACACCGGCAGGCGCACAAGCCAATAGATACTGCCCTTTGGGCATTATGGCTCTGGAATTATTAAAAAAGTCAATAAATCGCTGTACATTAATTGGGTCTCCAATAGTGGCAAAACTTCCATTAGGTTCAAAATCCCAGTCAATTCCTTCAAAACCCATATCGTCTACCAGATCTTTGATTTGCTGATAATTGATATCGTAGGCAGCATTTGTACCCCAATAGGTCTCCCCACCTACCGACAAAATCACTTTAATACCTTTTGATTTTAAGGCAGCGACCGATTCTTTTAATGTGGCTCCTCCATAAGGTGTTTGAATCCCGGTATTGGTAATATCCAAAGAACCTTTCTGATACCGCAGATTAGGTTTTGCAAATGCCAGAAAAACGTGAGTTACGTGCTCGGGAATATCTCTTAACTTTGATCCCTGCCCGGTGGTAGTCCAACTTTCTGACCAGGAAGGAAAATATCCTAAAATAATAGGTTCGGTAAGGGATGATTTAGCAACAAAGTCTGATGATTCATCGGCAGCCTCTGCCTCTAATGTTTCTTCCAAGAAACTTTCATTAGTACAGGAAAAGAAACAAACCTGCAATAATAAAACAACCGTAAGCTTTTTAAATAGTTCCATAGTATACAAATTAATTAATGAGTTGTGTTTAGGTATTTTTTTATCATGAACTTTAATATATAGCCATTAGTATCAATTCTTATTTTTGATAAAAAGAGAGAAATAGGCATATGCTTGATTTCTCTCTTTTTAAAGACTAATAGCTATTCAAAAATTAAAAATTTCCTCCGGGTACATCCCACCAGAGTCGTGTGCCTGCATTATCTGGGCCATTCAAAAGAGATATGGCTGCTTCTACACCAGTTGGGTTTGTACTGCGTTCACTAGCCGGAAAGGCAAGCCTACGCACCTGAATATTAGTATCAACTGTACCACCACTATTATTGACAACAACCGGAAATATCTTTGGATATCCAGTTCGCCTAAACTCGCTCCAGGCTTCCTGTCCATCAGGGAATATTGCAATCCATTTTTGTGTGATTATTTTCTCTAATTTCGTTTCATTGTCATCTGCATTACTCCACGCGATAGTGATATCAGTCAACGCATTAATATTATTAGAAGAAGTTAACGGATCTACATAATCAATAGGAGTATTTGTAGTGTTGCTTATGTATTCCCCTCTTCCAGAGGCTTCGTATTGTGAGAAAGAGGTAGAAATTCCCATTTCGTAATTAGATTGAGCATCTCCTGCACCCTCCCAATTTCTAAGTGCTGCCTCAGCCTTTAAAAAATGAGTTTCTGCTGCCACTAGCAGTTGAATATCGGTGGTTGGGTTTTTGGTCTGGTCATAATCACTACCTAATTTTGAAAAAGCAATGTAGTCGCTTTTCTGATTCGCATCGTTTCCATCATATTTATCTAAAAGAGGCATTCCTCCACGTAACCCTTTTAAAACTCCTTCTACAACCTCTGATTCCTGAAACATTTTTGTTCCTCTTGGGTCTTCATAACCTACAAGGATAGATTCCATAGAGGCATTCATACGAACGTCATTCCAACTAGAATTAAAAACCGTTAGCGGATGCGTTTGGCCTCCTTTAATAATGAAATTATCCTCATTTACCTCTATTAGTCCGCCCTCGGCTGCTAATGCTTTTTCTCCTTCTATTTTAGCTTTATCAGCATCAACTTTTGCAATTCTAGTGGCTAGTCTTAATCTTAGTGTATTCGCGAATTTTATCCACTTAGGTAGAGAACCTCCATACACGAGATCAAACTCTGAAAATTGTTGATTACTCGAATCGAATGAAGATAATGTTGCTATCGCCTCATCCAATTCTTCAAAAAATTGGTTATAAACTTGCTGCTGCGAATCATATTCAGCAAAAGCCACGCCCTCAAGGCCGTATTTTGAATAAATAATTGGTCCATATACATCGGTAACTCGATGCATCGCCTCAACTTTTAATATTAAAGCCAATCCATAAAATAATGGTAAATTTGTTTGCTCGGACAAATTTCTTATTTTTTCCACATTGACCATAACTCCTCTTGATGAATACGGAACATCCCAGGCCCACTGATCCCAAAAATCAACGAAGCCATAATTTGTCGTATTTACTCCTTTAACGAACGGAAGCGGGGGGGCCATGTATCCACTGAACGTGTCTGCATTTAAATTATGCTGTAATTGTGTGTGCCATGCCGGTTCATATCTGTAAATATTCTGAAATATAGGTTGGAATGGTCCTCCTATATTCAAAAAATCTCCTTCACTTTGTTCTTCTGTTACTCCATTCGGATCTCTATTTAGCGAATCGAAATCGTCTGTACAAGAGAAAAGAAAGGACATTCCAAAAGTAATCGTCAGAATGTTTCTTAGTATTGTTTTCATTTTGCTTATGTATTATATTTTTAAAAGTAATTTCTGATGTAACCCCTCAACGGGAAAAATTTAGTTATTATCGAAATTATACTTCAGTAAACACTTAATTTTTGATTAAAATGATAATCCTACATTGATACCTATGCTACGACTAGATGGGGAACCAAATATATCAACCCCCTGCAAACCGTTACCTGTACTCAACGACACATTTGGGTCGTAGGGAGCATCTTTATATAAAAAGAATAAATTTCTTCCAATAACCGAAGCACTTATAGCGTTGAAAAAATTATTATCATTCAGCTTAAAATTATATCCCAGGGATAATTCTGCCAATCGGATGTTGGTTGCATCGTATACGTACTCACTCGTAAATCCGCTTCGTCCCCCTATACTTTGATAAAAATCTCCCGCAGGAATGCTTACTTCAGAATTAGAGCTTTCATCAAAAATAAGAACTTCACCTGGTCTGTTTATTGTACTTTCTCCATCTGCTATAGCTTCAGTAAGGCTCATTACTTCGCCTCCAAATTTTCCATCAATTAGAAAATTTAATGTAAAGTTTTTATAAGAAATTGTATTGTTCCATCCTAAAGTAAAGTCTGGATTTGCATTTCCTAAAAGATCAAAACCTCCTTCAGAGTCATCGTTAGGTTCTGCTTGATTAAAATTACCTTCAGCATTTCTAACTGGTAATCCGTCCTCATTTCGCAATAGTCTTCTCCCATAGATATCTCCAAAAGAACCGCCTTCACGAATCAATAATGCATAGGCATTCACTTCTATAGGTGTTATCTCTATAAAATCTCTGTCCAGGATATCGCTTAATTCAATGATTTCGTTTTCGTTATAAGAAAAATTAATATTAGAATTCCATTTTAATTTTTCATTTCTAATGGGTACAATAGTAAGAGAGGCTTCAACCCCTTTATTTTCAAAGTCTCCACCATTAAAGGCACTGAGATCGGCTCCTGTATTTGCCTGTGCTCTTACGGTTAAAAATTGATCAATTGTATTGGTTTTGTAATACCCGATATCAAATCCGAATCGATTGTCAAAAAATTTCCATTCTGTCCCAACTTCGTAAGATTTTTGTTTTTCTGGTCGTAACTCTTCCAATGGCCTTATTACTGGTTGATTAAGTCCCTGACCTGCAGGACCTACGAAAGACAAAGGGTTGTTAACAAAACTTGGAATATCGTTACCTACTTCTGCATAAGAAGCTCTTATTTTGGCAAACGTGATACTTTCAGGCATATCGAACATTTCGGATAGTACTGTTGTAATTCCGAATGACGGATAAAAATAAGATTCGTTAACCGTTGAAGACCAATCATTTCTTGCCGTAAGATCTAGGTAGAGCATTTCTTTATATCCTAAAGTTGCGCTTCCAAAAATAGATTGTACTTCTTTTTGTTCTGCTATTGTTTGCTGTAAAATAGGATTAGACCCGTCACCTAATTCAAAGTTGGAAATAGTAAATATATTGGGGACTAATAGACGCCCACCCATACTTGAATCTAGCAATAACCCTTCTCCCAAATCTGATCTCCTTATACTTGTACCTATATTTGCATTAACGGAAAAATTATCTGCAAAAAAAGTAGTAATAGTTGCTATCACATCTCCATATAATTGAAGATCCTCTACTTCGTTGTATAAAAATCGGCCTTTAGCTGGAGCGAGTGTCGTATTCGTGGTAGCAAACATTCTTCTTTCAAATGTATACATGTTTTTGTCGTAACTACCCCGCGTCTGTACTGTTAACCAATCATTAAATTTGTACTTTAACGATACTGATGCAAGTAACTTCTGGTTTTTGTCATCACTCGCGTTTCTGTTTACGATCCAATATGGGTTCTGATCAATCAAATCACTTCCTTCTCTAAACCAACGTTGTGCCATTAGGTTTCTATCAGGATTAAATTCTTCAAAGTTTTCATAATCTCTTAATGTTTCTCCTTCAGCGTTAAAAGTATACACTCCTACTAATGGGTTGTAATACAATCCTGATATAGGTTTATTTCTAATACTTTGCGTAGAAAGTAACACACTGGCGTCAACAGTTAGCCGATCATTTAACAATTTTGCTGTTTCTCTTAAATTTAAAGTATGTCTTTTTACATTATGGGTGGGTATTATACCTTCTGCAAACGTGTTGGCATAAGAGAAATACGTTTGGGCATGCTCGGTTCCACCTGATATTGAAATAGCATTAATAGCAGTTGAGCCGTTATTTAAAAAGCTATCAACCCCATCTTGCGCTTTATCATTGAAGTCTAATAGGTATGCAGGTTGATCAACTGTGATGTTTGAAGATACATTTACTTTAAAATCACCAGACTTTCCTTTCTTAGTTGTAATTAACACTACACCATTAGATCCCTGGCTACCATACAAAGCTGAGGCAGAAGCACCTCGTAAAATAGTAATACTCTCTATGTCTTCGGGATTAATTAAAGACAAAGCATCCCCACCGTCTCTATTTCCGGCATTGTCGATATCTCCAAATGATCGATTAGGTTGAATAGCCGAATTGTTGAGAATAGGAATCCCGTCGATTACATACAAGGGTTGATTATCTCTTGTAGAAGTATTACCTCTAATAGTGAGTTTTACAGATCCTCCTACACCAGAAGCACTTCGGTTTATTACCACCCCTGCCACTTTCCCCGATAGGCTATTTACCGGATTTGCATCTTTTACTTTAGTCAACTCTTCAGCATTAATATCCTGAGCCGCATAGGTTAATGATTTCCTGCTTTTTTGAATTCCTAAAGCGGTCACTACCACATCTTCGAGTTCCTCCAGATCCTGCTCCATGGCAATATCTATAATATCCGATGTTCCTACCGTTACCGTTATCGTTTTAAGACCCAGGTAACTAAACTCTACAGCCTCTCCCAGAGATGCCTGAATAGTATACCTCCCATCAAAATCTGTTTGTACTCCTCTTGTTGTTCCTTTAACAACAACATTAACCCCTGGAATTGGTGATGCACTTTCATCTGCAGAAGTTACTGTTCCCGTAATTGTTTTTTCTTGTGCTTTTACCTGTTCAATAATCAGAAAAGATAAAAAAGCAGAAAAAATCAAAATAGTTTTTTTCATGAAATTAAGATTGATTTGTTTATTTTTCTCCTTATAAAGGTAGATACGAATAAAATTGAAAAGGAAATTAAATATCCAAACAACATAAAAAAAACAATAAACAACACTTTTTCGAATACAAGTGTTTTAGAAATTGATCTATTTTAAAATAATCAGACAACTATTTTGTTTTTAAACAAAAAAACACATAATTTTTTCACGTTTTTTAACCATTTCGCACAAAAAAACAATAAAAATAAATATGGAACCGGAGCATCAAAACTGTTGAATTCAATATTTGGCAGGATATGTTTAGTGAAATGAACTACCTTGAGGCAGAGCCATCGAGGTATAGAATCAAGACCGTTCCGATAATTATCGGGGCTACAAGAATCAAGAGACAAGACTAAAATTTTGTCCTGATTCCTGGCCTGTCTAACTGATGTCAGCCAGGTAGATTCTAGTAATCTTGGTTCTTGTGCTAAAACCTAAATATATGTTAACACCCGAGGCAAAGCCTGCTTGGATCGGCAGATAGACCTCGGAGAATTCTATTGATTAAAATTCTATAGTATGACCATAAAATGCATAATTATCGATGACGAACCTTTGGCCATAAAAGTGATCGAATCACATCTGGCAGAATTCAAAAATATAGAATTGGTGGACACCTTTAACAACCCGTTAAATGCCCTCCAAATTATTGAAAGTGGTACTATTGATGCTATGTTTTTAGATATTAATATGCCCGGAGTAAGTGGTTTAGACTTTATTAAAAACAGCAGACACGATTATCACATCATTATTACTACTGCGTATAGAGAATATGCGGTAGAAAGTTTCGAACTCGATGTCCTGGATTATTTGGTGAAACCCATACCTTTCAGCAGGTTCTTAAAGACAGTCAATAAATTAAATCAGGTGATCAACAAAACGTCATCCAAAACTGGTGGGTATACAGCCAATAAAGAACCATATATTTTCCTTAAAGTTGATAAAAGACTAGTAAAAATCATGCTTAAGGATATTTTATATATCGAAAGCTTAAAAGATTACATAAAGGTCGTTACCCTTCAGGGTAATTATTTGGTGCATAAATCCCTAACCGGTGTTACCGAAGAATTACCTGACTCCAATTTTATCCGTGTTCACCGGTCTTATACCATAGCTGTTGATAAAATAAAATCTGTTGAAGGAAATCTGGTTGAGATTAATTCTAAAAGAATTCCTATTGGCCGCAACTATGTAAAACACGCAAAAGAAACCATTTTTAGTAACAATAAAGATTTAAACATATAAAAATCACCTGAATGATCACATTATCTACCCTAGACCTTATTCTCATATTTTCTTTTTTTACCATTACCTTAGTCATCGGCATCGTAGTATCCAAAAAATCCGGAAAGAATACCAGTGAGTATTTCCTTTCGGGACGTAATATGCCATGGTGGCTTTTGGGGCTATCGATGGTAGCAACCACATTTTCTACAGATACTCCCAATCTGGTGACCGATATTGTTCGCAAAAACGGGGTCTCTGGCAACTGGGCCTGGTGGGCCTTCTTGATTACAGGATTGTTAACGGTATTTGTCTATGCCAAACTATGGCGAAAATCTAATGTTAATACCGACATCGAGTTCTATGACCTGCGTTATGGTGGTAAACCTGCACATTTTCTTAGAGGTTTCAGAGCTATTTACCTCGGTGTGATCTTTAATGTATTAGCAATGTCGGGGGTAACCCTGGCAGCCATTAAAATCGGACAGGTAATGCTAGGCCTTTCTCCACTGGAAACCGTTGGAATAGCCTCTGTAGTTACCGTGATTTTTAGTGCTATCGGTGGCTTTAAAGGGGTCGTCTATACAGACTTTGTTCTATTCTTTACCGCTATGGCAGGAGCAATTGGCGCTGCTTACTATATTGTAAACTTACCCGAAGTTGATGGCGTTGCCAATCTGATCACTCATCCTCAGGTAGCTAATAAAATTTCGCTGTTACCAGATTTTAATAATACAGAACTGGTGATTTTGCTGTTGATCATACCCTTATCTGTTCAATGGTGGAGTTCATGGTATCCTGGCGGAGAGCCTGGTGGTGGTGGATATATTGCACAACGTATGCTTGCTGCAAAAAACGAGAATCATGCTATTGGCGCAACATTTTTCTTTAATATTATGCATATTGCACTACGGCCATGGCCATGGATTTTGGTGGCATTGGCATCACTGGTTTTATATCCTAAAGACGATATAAACACTATGGAAAGCGCCAAAAAGAGCTATATAGAAATGCAACAACTCTCAGAAACAAGAGCCCTTAACGATACCGAAAAAAATCAGATGGACACCTATTATTTTGCATCCGAAGGGCTTACGGCGATTCGTGAAGCTTTTCCAGAAGATAAAGTCCAGAAAGATAAGATAGGTCATGATTTAGCCTATTCTGCGATGTTGACACGGCTACCTTCTGGTCTGCTGGGCATTGTACTGGCTTCTTTGATCGCAGCTTTTATGTCTACTATCTCAACACATCTTAACTGGGGGTCTTCCTATATCGTGAATGATTTCTATAAACAGCAAATACATAAAAAAGCATCTGAAAAAGAATTGGTAACAGTCGGTAGGATTTCAACAGCAATTTTGATGATCCTAAGTGCACTACTTGCATTAATGCTCACCAATGCCAAACAGCTCTTTGACTACATCATTATGTTTGGGGCCGGTACGGGGCTTATTTTTATCCTAAGATGGTTCTGGTGGCGAATCAATGCCTGGAGTGAGATCTCGGCTATGTTTGCCTCGGGAATAATATCTATTATTTTTAACCTCGAATCTGTAAATCTGGCACTTTTTCAGGAAGGAATGCTCCCGGGATGGTCAAAATACCCAATAGTGGTGGGTATCACAACAATTATTTGGCTTGCTGTAACCTATTTAACAAAACCCGAAGACGATAAAGTATTGTTCGACTTTTATAAAAAAATACAACCCGGCGGACCCGGTTGGAATGCTACCTTACGAAACGCTGAAAAAAAACAAGTTACTATTAAAACTGATTTTAGCCAATGGAGTGTGCCTTCAGGAATTTTGGCGATGCTTGTAGGCTGCGTGCTAATTTATGGAGCACTTTTTGCAACAGGGTATTGGATCTATGGTAAATACACATTGGGGATTATTTTAACAATAATTGTCATTATTGCCGCCTACATTTTAAGTAAGTTGTGGAAGAAAATCAGGTCTACTATTTTATGAACTCATCTTAACTCATGAAGCCTTGTCTGGCGTAAGACAGGCATAGCGTTCTGATAGCTATCAGAATTGGTTCTTTATCCAGACAATACTGATAAATTATATAAGCATAGAGTTCCTTAATGTGCAATCCAACAAGAATAGATAATCAAAACTGTTCTTGTCTTTGCTTCTTTGTAACTTTGCTGCATCATAATACTATAAAACAATGAACAAATCATTTCTATTATCAATAGTTATATTTCAAACGCTACTACTATCTGCCCAGGAACCCAAATTCACTCGTCAGGATTCTCTTCGCGGCTCTATCACACCAGAACGCGAATGGTGGGACCTCACCTATTATCATCTGGATATTGCTGTAGACCCTGATAATAGATCAATTAAAGGCAAAAACACCATTCAATACAAAGTTTTGAAAGGGCACAATGTCATGCAAATTGACCTGCAGCCACCGTTAAAAATTGAAAAAGTAGTACAGGATGATCATGAGTTAAAAGTAATATCTGAAGGAAATGCACATTTTATAACAATCACTGCAGAACAAAAAGAAAATGACATGAACACCATCGAAGTTTTTTATAGTGGAAAACCTCGTGAAGCAGTTCGTGCTCCCTGGGATGGGGGAATCTCCTGGAAAAAAGACGAGAACGGAAAACACTTTGTAGCTTCTTCTTGTCAGGGATTGGGAGCAAGTGTCTGGTGGCCCAATAAAGATCATATGTATGACGAAGTAGATAGTTTGCTCATTAGCGTAAATGTCCCAAAGGATTTGATGAATGTTTCCAACGGAAGGTTGCGCAGTGTAGAAGAACATGATACTACCAAAACATTCCATTGGTTTGTGAGTAATCCAATCAACAACTACGGGGTGAATATCAATATCGGGGATTATGTGCATTTTGGAGAGAAATACGAAGGGGAAAAAGGTATTTTGGATATGGATTATTATATTTTAAGAGATCATATAGAAAAAGCCAAAAAACAGTTCAAAGATGCTCCCAAGATGATGAAAGCCTTTGAACATTGGTTTGGCCCCTATCCATTTTATGAAGATAGCTTTAAACTGGTAGAAGTACCTTATCTGGGCATGGAGCACCAAAGCTCTGTAACCTACGGAAACCAATATGTAAATGGATATCTGGGGAATGACCTTTCAGATTCTGGCTGGGGAATGAAATTTGATTTTATCATCATTCACGAATCCGGCCATGAATGGTTTGCAAACAATATCACCTATAAAGATGCAGCCGATATGTGGATTCATGAAGGTTTTACCGCTTATTCAGAAAATTTGTTTCTGGATTATTATTATGGTAAAAAAGCAGCTTCAGCATATGTAATTGGTACAAGAAAGAGGATCCAAAATGATCGGCCGGTCATTGGCACCTACCATGTGAACCATGAAGGCTCCAGTGATATGTACTACAAAGGAGCCAATATGCTGCACACCCTACGTCAACTCATAGAGGATGATGAAAAATGGAGAGCCGTTTTAAGAGGATTAAACAAACAATTTTATCATCAAACTGTGACAACCAGGCAAATCGAAGAATATATCAGCAAGAAAACCAAAATTGATCTTACAGAGTTTTTTGAACAATACCTGAGAACAACAAAAATCCCTATCCTTGAATACGCTTTTAAAAAAGGAAAACTGAAGTATCGATATACAAATATCATAGAAAAATTTGATATGCCAGTACGAATTTTTATAGACGATACTCCACAATGGATACAACCCAATGCAGATTGGCAAACTATAGAGCTTAAAGGAGAAAAACTAAGTGTGGATCCTAATTTTTATGTGAAGGTGAAAGAACTACTAAACAAATGAAAATCTACTTCCCGCAATGGCAAGGTTCTGGCACTGGACAAGGTATCGAAGACGGTGCAAAAACAATTCTGGAATATGTAAACGATGCTGAATTTATAAACATTCCCCTTTCTACTGCTGAAGCAGGGATAAGTGGAAAGAAAATACATGATATCAATAATTATGAGGCTATTACCGATCAATTATCTCGCTTAAAAAAAGAAGTTGATAACAATCAACCCCAGACTATTCAGATCATTGGTGGAGATTGTGGCCTTGAGATTGTTCCTGTGTCCTATTTAAATCAAAAGTATCCCAAATTGGGTGTCATCTGGTTTGATGCCCATGCAGATATCAATCGCCCTTGTGACTCTCCCAGTTGTAATTTTCATGGGATGCCATTGAGAACATTATTGGGTGAAGGAGAAAAAAACATGAATCCCCTGCTGTTTTCTACAATCCAGGCTTCACAGATTCATTATATAGGGTTACGAGATATCGATGATGCAGAGCAGGAAAGAATTGATAACGGAAATATATATGCCCCGACCAAATTAGATATTGAAGATGTAGTACAAATCTTAACATCAAAGAAAATCACACATCTTTATCTGCACTTTGATTTTGATTGCCTGGAACCTGCTGATTATGATAAAACCTATTATCGGGTGCCAAATGGTTTAAAAATCGAAGAAGCTGAAACATGTATCAAAGCATTACAGCATCATTTTACCATCGCAGGAAGCAGTGTTTTAGAATCTGTCGCTATTTCTTCTTCAGAATTAAAACCCATAGAAAATATCATTAAAATGCTGATGCTTTGATTATAAAACCTACCATATTTTGAAAACAAGACGTATATCCATTGATGTTCTAAGAGGTCTGACGATTTTTTTAATGATCATGGTAAACACTCCCGGGTCCTGGACTTATATATATGCCCCTCTGCGTCATGCAGAGTGGCACGGCTGCACACCTACAGATATGGTCTTTCCCAGTTTTCTTTTTGTCGTAGGACTTTCGCTCTATCTATCACTAAGTAAAGCCTCGGGAAACAAAACTGTATTGATCAAAAAAGTTATCAAAAGAGCAGGTATTATTTTCCTCATAGGACTACTTCTTAACTGGTTTCCTTTTTATAATAAGCATATCACAGATCTAAGGATTTTTGGAGTTTTACAACGTATAGCCCTTGCTTTTTTAGGTGCAGGGTTATGTATTCTTCTACTACGTAAAAAACAATGGATTCTTGTCACTGTTCTGGTTTTGCTCTTAGGGCATTGGGCATTACTTTATGTTTTTGGAGGTAGCAATCCCTATACACTGGAAGGTAATATTGGCAGAAAAGTTGATCTGCTGCTCTTTGGTGAAAATCACATGTATAAAGGTTTTGGTATTCCTTTTGATCCAGAGGGATTAGTAGGAACCATATCTTCGATTGCACAAGTACTCTTAGGCTATGTAATCGCCGGTTATACCTTATCAGGGAGTATACCAACTAACAAGAAAATAGTATCTGTGGCAGGTCTGGCGGTTTTCCTGATCCTTACCGGATGGATCTGGGGTTTTGTATACCCTGTCAATAAACCACTCTGGACCGGATCTTATGTTTTGTATACTTCAGGAATTGTAACCCTCATTTGGGTGTTGCTTATTTGGGTGATAGATCTCAAAAAACAAGAACGCTGGGCTTTTGTGTTTAAAGTTTTCGGGCGTAATCCATTGATCAGTTTTGTAATATCTATACTTCTTGTTAAAATATATATCTATATCTTTAGGTTTGAAGGTTCAAATTTATATAGCTGGTCTTATAATACGGTATTTCAACCTGTTTTTGGAAATTATTTTGGTAGTTTTATGTATGCATTTTGCTTTACATGGTTGATTTGGCTTATGGCATACTGGTTATACCGAAAAGGAAAAATAATTAAGATCTGATCATATCTTTTAATTGAAAACTACACCTGTGAAAGTAAAAGTAGGCATAGTTCAGGATAGTCCGGTGTTTTTTGATAAAGATAAAACCATCAAAAAGGTAGAACAACTTACCAAGAAATATGCAAAAGAAGGTTGTGAACTCCTCGTTTTCCCTGAATCTTTTATTCCCGGGTATCCCAGAGGATTCACTTTTGGTGCAACCATAGGAAGCAGAACTGATGAGGGTAGAAAATTATATTCAGAGTATTATAAAAACAGTGTGAGCCTTGAGAGTGATGATCTTAAAAAACTGGAGAAACTCTCGAAAGTTCAACATGTATATCTGGTTATCGGTGTGACCGAAAAACAGAACGCCAATGGAAGCTTATACTGTTCGATGCTGTACATCTCACCTACCGATGGTTTATTGGGTGTACATAGAAAAATAAAACCTACCGGGACAGAACGGATCATATGGGGCGAAGCAGCGGGCGAATCCCTGGTTACTTTCGATACCAAAATAGGAAAACTGGGAGGACTTATCTGTTGGGAAAATTATATGCCCCTGGCCAGAATGGCTATGTATCAAAAAGGTGTTGAGTTGTATATCGCACCTACAGCAGATTCGAGAGATGAATGGACAGCCACAATGAAGCATATCGCTTTGGAAGGAAGATGTTTTGTTTTGGGATGTAATCAATTCTATACAAAAGCTATGTATCCTCAAAAATATCAGGCATTTGTTGAAGATGCTCCGGAAGATATATGCCCGGGAGGAAGCATCATCGTTTCCCCTCTGGGAAAAGTAATTGCGGGGCCAATTTTTAATGAATCGAGTGTTTTGACGGCAACTTTAGATTTGGATGAAATCAATCATAGTAAACTGGATTTTGATGTGATTGGCCACTATGCCAGAAATGATATTTTTCAATTTGATGTAAAAAACCAGCCAGAAATACAAACCGAAAAATAATTTATAACGATCTGTAATATGCCATAAAATGAGATCAGATGCAACAATACAGATCGGGGAAGAAATGGTAAAACAGCTCCTTGCATCGCAGCATCCCGATATGTCACATTTAGCATTAAAATATATGGATCAGGGCTGGGATAATGCTTTATTCAGTTTGGGTTCTAAATATCTGGTGCGGCTTCCTCGCAGAAAGATTGCAGCACAACTCATAAAAAATGAACAAACCTGGCTTCCAATCATTGCAAAAAAACTACCACTTCCAACTCCCGTTCCTTTCCGAATAGGCAAACCCGATAAAAACTATCCTTATAATTGGAGTATTTTGCCATGGTTCAAAGGACAAACTGCAGCAGAACAATCTATGGACAATGACCAGGCATTGATCTATGCCCGATTCTTAAAAGCATTACACTTTTCAGCTTCTCATAAAGCTCCAAAAAATCCTCTCAGAGGAGTTCTATTACAAAAAAGAGCAAAAAAAGTGGAAGAAGGATTCATTGTCCTAAAATCAAAAACAAACCTCATCTCCAAAAACATAGAAATCATCTGGGAAGATGCTTTAAAGACAACACCAAACGATACCCCTTGTTGGATTCACGGAGATTTACATCCAAAAAATATTATTGTAGAAAAACAAAAAATACAAGCAATCATCGACTGGGGAGATCTTACGGCTGGAGATCCTGCTACAGATCTGGCAAGTATATGGATGCTATACAACAATATCGATATGCAGCATAACGTTATGAAAACGTATAATCTTTCTGAAACTTTATTAGCTCGTGCCAAAGGATGGGCAGTGTTTTTTGGTGTCATTTTTACCCTGAACGGATTGCAGAATAACACCATACATTATCATATAGGAAAACAAACGCTCGAAAACCTAAACAAAGCCTGAGATGACAAAAAAGATCTTAATAGTTACCACCAACAGAGATCACTATTTATCGAAAGATAAAAAAACCGGACTCTGGCTTAGTGAGCTCACCCATTTTTATGATGTAATGGAAAAAGCCGGCTATCAGCAAGATATTGTAAGTCCTTTGGGAGGCAAAATTCCTTTGGACCCGAGAAGTTTATCATCGGTCGGATTAGACAAATCTGCAAAAAAGCGATATGAAGATCCTGTGTTTATGGAGTTGTTAAAAAACACTAAATCTACCAAAGACGTCGACTGGAAAGCATATGATGTTGTATATTACACAGGCGGGCATGGAGTAATGTGGGATTTCCCAGAAGATCCCCATATTCGGGAGATCAATAAAAATATGTATGAAAATGGCAAAGTAGTAGCTGCCGTATGTCATGGGTATTGTGGATTACTGGAAACAAAACTTAGCAATGGTAAATACCTGGTAGATGGCAAAAAACTTACCGGATTCTCATGGAACGAAGAAGTACTGGCCATGGTAAGTAAACAAATGCCGTATAATGTAGAGAAAGAAATGAAAAAACGAGGGGCCATGTATCAAAAACATATAGTGCCGTTTGCATCAAAAGTCGTGGTTGACGATAATTTGATTACCGGGCAAAACCCCAATTCTGCGAAAAAAACGGCGCTGGCCGTGCTCGACTATTTACATACAAAATAGCCTAATAATTAACATAAAAGCAATCATGAGATTCATTATATTTTTGATTTTTATTTCTATAGCCAGTAGCTGTAAACAAAAAACGGAGATAGAAAAAAGCAAAATGCAAAACCCGGAGCAGAAGACTGAAGAAAAAAGCAAGGAAGCTCCTGTAATAAAAGAACTAATCGAGTTTGCTGAAGTAGGCTTCGAAGAAAACATCGATCCCAATAAGCTATTTCTTGTTAAGCAAATTGATAAAGATGGAAATATCGTTACTGTTGATATACACAAAGGAATAGCGCTATACCAAGAGGCACTAAGCTTTGCAAAACCCAAAGCACCGCCGTTATTTGAGATTTCAGATTCAAATAACGTCATACTTCTGGCTATTGGTAAAGGGTATATGGGAGTTATTTGGGCTAAAATCCTTGTCGACAAAACCACTCTCAAAATAAAAAAGATACAATTTGATCACAAAAGCGAATCTGAAGGATATGGTGCTGAATTTACATATTCCTCATTCGAAAACAAGTTTATAGATACCAAACTATCCTTTACATCCAATACCTTTGGTTTAAACCAAGACAGTAAAGAAATTGTAAAAGGAAATCAACAAATTGATGGAATATCTGGTGCAACGATCACCAGCCAGGCAGCAGTTATGATGATGAATGAAGGTTTGAAACAATATGAGCGCTACTTTCAATAATGAAATTTAGTTTATTATACACAACGGGTTATCATAATATTCTATATACTTTCACACTCATAAAAAAATTGTTTTTTGTCTCACTACTAGTGGCATTTGGTACTATGTTCTCACAACAAATTGCCGATGACGCCAAAGAGAATTATCAACTATTACTCAACATCATTCACTGGCTGGATCAAAAGTTTGATTAACCCCGAATTATCATTGAGTAAAACAATTTCCAATAAAAACTTTGAAATAAATGACATCGAGACTGCTTCCTCAACTAAAAACCAAACGATTACTATTAAGGCTATTGGAAGAAAAAGACAGTGAAATAATCCTCTTCTTACGTTCTGATGAAACAGTTAATGCGCTTGTAAAAAGACCAAAAACCAATACCTTAGAAGAGGCAATCAAGTTTATCAACAAAATTAATAAAGGGATTGAAGAGCATGATTGGTTATTCTGGGGTATCACAATCAAAGGCAATCCACAACTTATTGGTACTATTTGTCTATGGAATTTTTCGGAAGATCGAAAAATAGCTGAAGTGGGTTATGATCTTCATCCCGAATATCAAGGGCAAGGTATTATGAATGAAGCACTGCTTTGTATTCTCGATTATGGATTTACAAAGCTGCAGCTTGATACCACAGAAGCCTTTACACATCAAAATAATGAGGCTTCAAAAAAGCTGCTGATTAGAAATAGTTTTCATCATATCGAGCATAGAAAAGATCCCGATAATCCAGATAATAGTATTTTTTCTATAACAAGAGATCAATACATAAATTATTAGGTAATGTTTTTGTTTACGATTTTTTTTATTTCGTTCAGTTCAGCCTCCTTGGTTTCTTTTTCTTCTTCGATATCATAATCATCTTCAATTCCAAGCCAAAATTTCGCAGAGTTTCCGAAATATTTGCTTAGACAAAACGCAGTATCCGCCGTAATTCGACCTTTGCCTTTGGTGATTTCCGATGAGTTTAATATAAAAGAATCTTAAAAGGTTGTAACAGTTTGAAATTGTATATATATTGACTCATCTTATATATCAAAGCTCAAGATATGTTTATCGTGAAGATCAATATTTAACCAAAAAAGCATGAGAAAAAGTCAAGACACCTTCATAAAACCAATAATTTTCCTGATACTGATTTCGACAATTTTTCTAAGCTGTGAGATCAAAAACAATCAAAAAGAAGACACTGCCAAAGAAGAAAAAATACTAAGGGAAAGAATGAATGCATTTAACCAGGCGTTTAAAGAAAGTGATGTCGAAAAACTCGAATCAATGATCACAGATCGTTATCTGCATACCAATGGCAACTCCAAATCAATAGATAAAAGCACCTGGGTTTCATATTTGCGTAAAAGAAGTAAGGAGATGGAAGCCGGAAATCTGATCGTCGATACTTATGAGATGAAAGAAACAGAAATCCAAATGTATAAAGATATGGCTATAATCACGGCAAAAATAATTACCTCAAGTATCCAGAATGGCGAGCCTCAGGAAAATGAATTTAGAGTTACCAATATTTGGGTACAGGAAGAAGGTAACTGGAAAAGAGCAGGATTTCATGATGGAAAAATCAAATAAAGTGGCGATAATCCCACATAAAACCCCAAAACAATGATGGTACTACTAATTGCAATAGTTCTTTTTTTGATACCTTAAAATAAGACGCTAAAGCCTTCTAATCAAAATAGGGAGTTAATCATCACCCTTTTTCAACATCTTTTTTGATAAATTCTATGTTCCCAATTACTTCCTCTATGCTACCGTTACTTCCATATGGAGAGGATACAAATAAATAGCTATGGCTTTTACCAAAAACCATAAAATGATCTAGCCTTGTTTTTCCGTTTTGAAAGCGCCATTTTAGTACTTCACAATTTCCAATCTTTAGCTTTTTAATATTTTTAGTGATTTGGAAAGATGGATGTTCTACAGCATACTGTTTTATTTCCTCTTCTAGCTCATCTTTTGATATTTTGGGCAGTACGAATAAGGACGATAAATAAATGGTATATGAAAATGAATAAGAAAGAGGATGATAATTCTTTTCTTTTTCTTTACTTCTACCTAAAGATGATGGGTCTTTTGTTTTAATATTATCAATACTCTGTATTTCAGGAGGGTTTTCTGACAACACAACCTCTCTGGGAGACTCAACATAATGAGATGGTACTATGTGTTGCTCTTGAGGATCAGGAGTCTTTCTTTTATGAAATCGTATAATTTCATTTGATCTTGAAAAATACCCATGATTTTCATTATATGTGTTTTTAATGACCTCAATTTGGTATTTAAAAAAAATCTTTATCTCATTATTCGTATATATTTCCATTTTGTTTATGTTGTATATCGAGTCATTTTTTTTCTTTTCTTGTGATAAAATACTATAACTAATCGTCAAAAGAACAGTAATAAATAGTGTAGATTTCATAAATACATTTTTTATTATTTAATATTACTTAAGATAAGCTCATTACTATTTTCTTTAAGTTTTTTTGTCAGAAAATTTCTTATTAAACATAGAAGTGGTTTAAACTACTTCATATACTAATACTAAATACACCAATATAAGCTTTTCCTTTGTTTCTATATTTCAAAAATTGGTCCCAATATCTTTACAATAGCAACGATACAGCTTCAAATATAGTGCTGCCAAACTTATCGCCAATAAAACAACTAAAAAAAGTAATCCCGCCAATAACCAAAAATTACCAAAACTGGTTTTCTATCTGTCAATGTTGGTATATTATTTGCAAGGTTACTTGTATTTATTAATTTTAAGGTAATTTTAGGCAACCATATGCCCCCTATATCTTCCCTACTCCCCTTTATGCTATTGGCTAATACATCATTAAACACTAGCTAATACATCATTGAACACTAAAACTATATCTATGAATTTATTATTTCAATCCAATTCGGGCTTATCAGAGCAGGACACTGTTCTTACCATTATGATTATTGTTGGGATCTGCATATACTTTATCCCTTCGGTAATAGCGCTATTAAGAATGAAAAGAAATTTGGTAGCGATCATTGCCTTAAACTTTTTTCTGGGATGGAGCCTTATTGGCTGGGTAATTTCTTTGGTATGGAGCTTATCGAGTGATAGTAAACCGGCACGGATTATTGTAAATCAGCAAACCCCAAAAGTCGAAGAAAATGGCGTCGATAAACTCACCAAACTAAAGAAACTTTTGGATGATGGTGCTATTACTCAAGATGAGTTTGACCAGCAAAAAGGGGTGATCTTAAAAAAATAGATTAGTTTAGTAGGAGTTTATCTATAAGACAATGATAATGAAATTACTCATACTGTGTTTTGCAACCTTTACCATTTTTGGTTGTATACATAAACCCTCTGGGGATAAAAATTTGTATGCCAGCGAGAGCAACTCAAACACCACCATGAAACAGGATACTGTAAAAGTGATTGCCAAAATTAAAACTTCAATGCCTATTGGCTGGGGAACCATGTATACCCTAGAAATGCAAAAAATAGAAAAAGAAACATTGCTTCAAATCGATAATACCTTCAGGGTGAGCGTTTCGGTAAGCGCACAAAGCAGGTATAAAAACATTGATAGTTTAGAGAAAGATCAGCTAGTTGAGATCACCTTTATTGCATCAGAAAAAACCACAAAAAAATCCTATATCCCTGCCGGTGTTACCGGAGTAGTAGATAAAAATGGGGTGATTTGGGATATGGTTGCTATAAAAAAGGTGAACTGATACCTTAAAATAGGAATATCCAACTATGGTAACTTTATGAAATGGATCATTAAGACACAGTATATACATGATTTTTCTCCTTCTCGCGAATGGCAGGAAAATTTTGTCCTTAGCGAATTAGGGGTGCATCTATACAAACGAGATTTCGACATGACCTATGGCACAAACCTAATCACAAATGAAAACGGTATTAATTTTGAATTAAAAATCACAAGCAAAGACTCGCATGAAGTCTTTGATTTCGAAATCTCTACCACAAACTGGAAACCATTTCTCAATAAAGAGTATCCTCAGGTGGTGATCCTGATCGAAGATTATTTTAAAATGGCAAATCGATACTGGTATTATTTGGAAACTCTTACCGAAAAAGAGATCAATGCAATACAACAATTAGGAAGAACTATTACTCCGTTCCAAATAAAACAGAGAATTAAGGAAACAAAAATCACCACAGATCTTATAAAACCAGCGATCGAAAGCATGGAAGAAGGAAAATATATTAGTGCTTGTCAAACAAACATTTTCTCCGGCACCCAAAAAGAACATGGAGACATCCTGGACTTTTGGATTTCTTGCCTGGTCTGGATAGATGTAGGTGAAATGGTATTTAATGACCTCTATTACTATAAAAAGGCAATGTGTTTTGATGCTGAATGCGGGAGTTGTATCCCTATAAATATTGAAGAAATGCAAAAACCCATTGATGATATTAAAGGTGTTATTCCCGATTTTGAAATATCATCTGTAAAAAGCTGCTTGCTAATGAAAAAAGATTGGAATGATACTATCCTGCTTTTTGATTGTGGTAATTATTATATCATTCATAATTGGTGGACTACAGATTAAAGGAACATGTTCTAACTCTTAGTTCTCCATATAATTGCTGAAAAATAGTATACTCATATGCTTCAAAACAGCTGAGGGAAAAAAATCAGGACCTAAAAAACTCCAAAACAGCTGAGAGAAAAAAATCAGGACCTAAAAAA
>CANMDW010000020.1 GCA_947496705.1 uncultured Aquimarina sp.
TCCAGCACGTATGTACGATCCCGAGTCTGGGCGTTTTTATGCCATAGATCCCAAGCAAGTGGGCGGAAGCCCTTATGTCTATGTCCTAAACAATCCTGCAAATTTGGTAGATCCAGATGGAGAAGAACCTATTACTCTTACGGCATTTTTAATTGCAGTTACGGCAGCAGCAGCAGGAGCCGTAGCAGGAGCTATTACTTATGCTACGACATATCAGGGAAGTTTTAATGTAGGAGAATTTTTTGCTTACACAACAGTTGGTCTTGTAACAGGAGCGCTTGGAGCAGCGGCTACAGTTGCAGCTGGACCCGCCGTAGCAGCAGTAGGAAATAGTGCGGCCTCTATTAGAAACGGTATTGTTACAGGATTAAGACGTTTAAATCGACCTCGGGGTGCGATCAATAGAAGTAGAGGTTCAATTTCATCTCAAACACTTGATAGAACCGTATCAGGTCCTAGCGGCCCCCTACCTGAACCTTCTTGGGTACCTTCAAGGCTTAGTAATAGCAGAGCTTCAAGCCCTGGTAGTAGCAGAGCTTCAAGTGTTGGTAGTAGCAGAGTTTCAAGTCCTGGTAGTAGCAGAGCTTCAAGTGTTGGTAGTAGAAGAGCTTCAAGTCCTAACATAGTTTTAAATTTTCCTGAACGCGCTGCTCCTTCAAGATTTGCCGCTTCCTCTTTTAAAGAAGACCCTGCCAATATAACAAGATTTGGACCCCCTAATAATTTACAGACTCCTGTTGCATCCCCTAATCCACCCCTTAGTTCTGGATCCTCTACTTCTCAAGCTAGTACCCCTTCTGGTAGTTTTAGTAGTATACATTCCGAAATGGCTCCTTCCGTAAGCTATGCAATTAGGAGAGTCATACATAAGTTATGATAATGTGTTGCCGAAGAGCATATGATAGAAACCGAAAATACATTTTCAATCAACATGGAGAATCCATATCCTGCATATAGGCATATGCAGGAGAATTCTCCTGTGTTTCAGATACCCACAGGACAATGGATTATTTTAGATTATGGGAATGCACAACAGTTGTTACAAAGTCCAACATGTTTGCATTGGGGTCAAGATGAGCGCATTTTTGCCCACCTTCCCCCTTTAGAAAAAGCCATAGCAACAACTTTGTATGCATTTTCTCCTGAAAGTAATCGACCGTACCGAAAACAGGTATTGCATCAATTGGCCGGAAGAAGTTTGCGAATTGATCCGTTATGACAGTCCATTGCAGTACATCATGCTCATCGCTAAAGAAGATATGGATGTAAGGGATAAATGTATTACAAAAGGAAGCCAATTATTGATCGGAGTAGGGGCGGCTAATAGAGACCCGGGTGTTTTTAAAGATCCTGAACAATTAAAATTGGATAGGGAACACAAACATTTAGGATATGGAGTAGGAGCATTTCGTTGTATTGGGGCCAGATTGGCTCAATTACAAGCACATGTTGGGTTGCAGGGGTGGTTGTCCCATATTAAATATTATGAGCCTGTACCTGACAAAGTAGTATGGAGAACAAGTTCTTTTGTACAACGTGGCCCTGCTTGTTTACCTGTAAAAATAGACTGGAATGACTAAGGCTACCCCTTCTTTTATTGAGAATTATGATGAGATGATCCTGTCTCCTATGATGCGAAAATTGTACAATGGAAGTGCTTTTTACAATGTAGGATATTGGGAAGATTTAGGTATTAATTTGAAGGAAGCTTGCGAAGTCCTGGTAAAAAAACATTTAAATCTCATAGACTTATCAAAAGGGTCTATGAGTATTTTAGATGTAGGATGTGGGTTAGGAGCTACTACTAATGCTATAAAAGAACGATTTCCCAAGGCGAAAGTAACTGGTATCAATATCTCACAAAGGCAGGTTGAGTATGCCAGACAACAATATCCCAATTGCCATTTCAAGGTCATGGATGCGGCTAAACTTTCTTTTCCTAACGATCATTTTGATTTGATTGTTTCTGTAGAGGCCATTTTTCATTTTCATACACGAGAAGGGTTTTTAAAAGAAGCCTACAGAGTTTTAAAAAAAGAAGGCGAGTTTGTTTTCTCAGATTTACTTTTATACGATTCTCATTGGGTGGGAAACTGGTCGGTTCCTAAAGAGAATCTCTCTCTTTCATTAGAAGCCTATCAAAATCTAATTTCGAAAACTCCATTTCGGTTAGAATCTCTACAAGACATCACTGCAAATTCCTGGATGGGATTCTGTAAATATATTTACAATATAAAAGGTATGAAAGCGCTTTCTAAAGGGCTTCAAGAATCCATTATTGCATATTTACTAGTGAATTTGAGTAAATAATGTGCAAGCCTTCGGTAAAATGAATATTAATGTAAACAGCCTTTCTTCTTATCACTTGGAATTATGTTATCCTAATGGGGCACAGAAGAAAAAATTAAAAGTTCAATAAAACGATGTTTTGATTAAAGTTAATAACCAACTAAATGAGAAAAATAAAGTCTAAGGAACAAAAACATTTCAACACAAATTCTGTTAAAACTCATATTAAAAATGTTAAGCGAAAAAAGCAAAACAAAAGAAATAAAACTATTAGAAGACAAATTGCTACCAATAACTCTTCTAAATTCATTACAACAGGAACTCATAAAAAAGAAATAACCCTTCCTCTGCCAAGTGAATTTTCATTAGACAAGGATTTACAAAAGGTAATAAATTTCATTTCCATTTTGAAATCTTACAAGAATGTCTCTCATGAAGTATGGTCTATTATTCTAGACAAAAAAAAGACACACCATGTATAGTTCATTGCTGCTGATTTTTCGATAGGAAAATCCTCACTGCTGAACTATGGTCCGGTTCTTTTTTCTAACTTATTCGTTCCTGCAACGAACCATACATTAAACGTTAAACCCTATTAAAAACAAAAAATACAATTATGAGCATTAGAAAAATACAATTTATATTCAGCCTAATATTTTTGGTTGGTTATATAGCTTTGATAATTATCATTCTTAATATTGAGATTAGTGATATTCTAAATATGAAGAAGGGAGATAACTCCATGATGGGAGAATTAAAAATTCTTTTGGGTGTATTGACAGGAGGAGTTGGGCAGATATTAAATTTTTGGTTTAATACTGCTAATGGAGTCGATAAAAAAAAAATGAATCCTAATCGGTCAGGGAAATAATTATAATGACAATTGAACAGATTTACAATTGCTCATAGTAATCAAAATTTCATAACACAGTGTCTAACAAAAAATAAACGCCATTAAAACGAGGATTAAATGAAGAAGCTAAGAAAAAAGCAATATTGGCAGAGAAGTATTGTCGGGATAGCAAATTGTCAATAACTAATATTATGAAGTTGATTGATATAAAATCTAAACCAACACTTTATAAATATTTGACTCATCAAGGAAGAAGAAATTGTGCAATATGTAAAAAACATTTAAATAAATAAACTACCTGAACCATACAATAACGTAGCAAAGGACTTTATTAAAATTGGAGAAACAAAAGAAGATAGTAATGAAATTTGGAACAAAAGATATTGTAGCCTTCCCTAAAAATGTAGCCTTCCCTAAAGGGTAAGGCTTCAATAAGTTCGTACAGATTTACCTGCATTCTATTTTCATAAGAAAATTACTTTTATTACCTACACACTATCCTTATAATATATGTCGTTTATCATTATAAAAACTTATAAAAACTTATGAAAAATAGGTTAGTTACAATTGTAATTCTATTAAACTATTTTGTTTATCCTCAAAGCAATTCTGCCTTCGAAATTGAATTCAGAGGTAATGTCTATTTTGACAACCAAAAAGACAGTTTAAATTTTGCCAAACATTACGGGAATTGGAATGATGAAGTAAAAGAGAAGCTTTTATTAACGCCAGAAAAACAAATTGTTCTAATTAAAAATGATTCTATCATAATTGAAGAATTTCCAAGCCTACGAATCTCACCGATTAGCTATCAAAATCAACATGTCCACACTTAGATTGGAGTATGTTTATCCTGGTATTGATGAATATATGGCTTTAGTGGATGTCCAGACCAATTTAAAAGGCTATGAAAGTTCTATATTTATAATAAAAGCTAATGACAGATTGGATATGGGAATCATACACCTATCGAACTCTTCTCTTGAATATCAAACAAAAAAAGCCAAATCTTTGCAAGCCAAACCATTTATGTTGTCCACGCTTGAAGGAGAATTTATTGAGCCTGATACCCAATTAACGGCAAAAGCCTCTAATCTTTACCCAAATAACAGCGAATTTATTTCAGACCCCTGTCCTCCCAGTATCTGCGGTATTCATTTGGATGAAGTGGTTGTTACCGCTCCCAGTCATATCGCAAAATGTTATGTGTGTCCAAAACCAGAAATACTAAATGGGCTATGGGGCGTTATGAATATCCATATTTATCATCGCTTACTTGAAATGAGGGCATTGTTTGCAAAAGGCAAGTCGATGGATGATAAAATTGATGACAACCAGTTAAAGCCCTGTATGAAAGCCATACTTACCCAATTAAGAAAAATAAGGGCTTCTCCTGGAAGTGTTTTGATGCGCTTTGATGCCACAAGTGGGAACTTTAAATACAATTGGAGGGTAAAAGATGGTACATTACCTGCAAATGTAAATGGACAGACCAGTAGTGTTTTGAGCGGGGGTTATGCGACCACCACTTTTGATTCATCAAAATTCAAGTCGGCATCTGATTTATCCCTTGCACGAACCTTATTGCATGAGAGTGTGCATGCCTTTTTAGTAGTCGAATTTAGGTCTTCACCAGGTGCTTTCGCCAAGTCAATCCAGATTTGATAAAGGACTATAATAAGACTCGAAGAAGTTTTAACCATCTGCAACATGAAGAGTTTACAAGAAAATTTGTAAAATATATAGGAGGTGCATTAGAATCTTACGGTATGTCCAAAGGGTATAATTTACCTCGTTCATTTTATAACGACCTTGCTTGGGGTGGGCTTGAAGGGACAAATGCATTTAAAAAACTTTCATCATCTGAAAGAAAAAGAATTTCAAACGTTATCTCAATAGAACAATACAAAAAAGACACCAATGGTAATTATAAAACTCCTAAAGGTAAAAAAAGTGGCTGCTAGATTTTTCTTTCCCAGTTTTTGCACATTGTTTTTCACCCTATCTTCATGTGTTGCGCAAAGATCCATTAGTCAGTCGACAGGGGAAGATAAAGGGCTTTTAATTGGTAAAATCTATGTCAAAAAAAATAACATCCAGCTTCCCTTTGGGAAGGTTTACATTGAAAAACTAAAGGACACTGTTCTTATTGGAGGAGATGGGAACTACAAATGTTCTTTGCCCAAAGGACGATACAAAATAATAGGCTCTTCCTTGGGGTTTGAGGAACAAAAGAAAAAGATTATGATTAAAGGCAAAGATACTGTACAGGTCGATTTTTACTTGAGCGAAAAAGAAGAGTTACTACATAAGTAATCTTATCTTTCAAAAATTTACTGTTTGATAGTAATAGGGGCGGGTATTTCAAACAATACCCGCTCTACTTCAATTATTGAACAACCTCTGAACCTGCAAAGTTTGGAACTTTTCTACTATTTTTTTAGGAAATGATTCTTTCAGAACGTTTTATTATTGGTGGAAAAAGAGGTTGCAGGTGTCGGATTTTCCACCAATAATAAAATGATAGATTAAGCGACGATTGAGCGTCACGCAAAGATTTTTTCATGATTCAACGATGCAACGAGCTTTATTCAGCACATACTTGCTGCTGAATTCTCTTTCTCTTTAAAACGCTCCAACAAGTTGCCTATGTCTTCGCTTATTTTGCTCTCGACCACTCTGGCATATATCTGTGTAGTGGATAGCTTGGTGTGCCCCAAAAGTTTGGATACCGTTTCTATGGGTACGCCATTGGAAAGCATTACCGTAGTGGCAAAAGTATGTCTGGCAACATGAAAGGAAATGTTCTTGTGGATACCGCAGGATTTGACTATTTCCTTTAAATAGCTATTGGTCTTTTGGTTGGAACTTATCGGCAGCAAACCAATTGTTAATCCCTCGTTTTGAAGAGCTCTGTATTTTTCCAATATCATCCATGCTTTGGGCAGAATGGGTATTTTTACGAGCTCGTCAGTTTTTTCCCGTTTGGTATATATCCAATTATTGTTGTCTATTCCCTTGACGATATTATCCTCTGTGAGCTCCTTTACATCTACATACGATAGTCCAGTATAACAAGAAAAGACAAAGCAATCCTTTATCCGCTGTAACCGTTCACTTTTAAAATCCGTGTTCTCCAATAGCTCCAGTTCCCTTTCCGTTAAAAATGCCCTGTCGTATTTATTGTATTTTAATTGGAATTTGTCAAACGGGTTTTTATGCATCCATTCCAGTTTAATGCCCAAGTTTATCATTTTCTTGAAACGTTCCAGATGTTTCATCACCCCATTGTTTCCCATGGAAAGTTGTTTTTTGGAATCCCTACAGTTTCTCAGGTAATGCTCAAAATCCGTGATGAACCCAAAGTTCAATTGTTTTAAGTGGATGTCCTTTAGCTTTCTTTTCTTTAACAGGAACTTGTGCAGGTACTTTTCCGTGGTATAATAGTTCTTCATAGTACCTACTTTCAAAACACGCACCATATTTCCATTGTGGTAGGCGATCAGTTGCCGCAGGGTCTTGCTATGGTCGTCCTCTCCCAGGTAACGGGATTTTATGGCTTCCGAGGATATGATTTTATCTTCCTCCAATAGCTCTTTGTGGCTTCTTAGTAGTTTGCTATGGACTTCGTCCAGATAGGCGTTCAGAATCCTTATCTTTTCCGTATTGCCCTTTCCTTTGGTTTTGGTACTGTCCCATTGGGCTACATGGACATTTCTTTTTAAACTGATTTCCGCTCTTTTGCCCGCTACGGTAATGCGCACATAGATGGATAATTGTTTGGGATTACTTCTTGATTTTCTGGTGAAGAAAATAATGGTGAAAGTGCTTTTTGCTTTCATTTTAAGGTGACTTTGGTTCAACAATAATTTGTAAGGACGAAAGTCAAATCATGCCTCAAAGCTCCATAAAGTTAATACAATTTCAGTGAAACATTGCACACCTGATTGCACACCTTTTTATTGGTTTTAATTGATATTATTTGGCATCAAAAAAAATGAATAAAAACAAAAAACACTGAAAATCATACGATTAACAGTGTTTTGTTGTGACCTATTTCTAGGTTCGTCGGGGTGGCAGAATGTTATCTAACCACACTATATTTTTAAAAATCAAAAAGTTACATATTATTAATTGTACTTGGTAACCGAATCGGTAACTTATTTGATAAGAACTTTTGTTTCTATTTGCTTTTCTTTATTATAATAAAGATACGAATTATATAAATATTAACGACCCTCATACAACATAAGAACAATTATAGTACAAATGTATTTCATATCATTAGATAGCTATAATTCCACATTATGTAAAATATCCCAGAATGTTATAGTTTCTATTTAGTGTGTAGTACTCGGGTCATTAAACAATCGTGCTTTGCCTTTCGTATAATTTTAATATTCTGTATAATCATTCAACATTTTTTAAATATGCGTTTCTCAAGGAACTTCACGTTTATACATTATGTAACTATAATTAGCCATTATAGTACAAATGTATTTCATACATCCGATAGCTATAATTCAATATTATGTAAAATATCCCAGTATGTTTATAGTTTCATAATAACGTTTAGTACTTGGGTCATGAACATTATCGTTTTAGCTTTTCGTTTAATTTTAATATTCTGTACAATTGTTCAAGTTTTTTTATTAACTTGAACCCTACTAATCCTGTAATATTAAGATTATTTACTATTGTTAATTTATAATAAGTTTTACATTCAATATTACTTTCATACCATTTATACTTCCATCTTGTCCCCAAATTGTCTCATTGGCTAAATTTTTTGGGGAAATTGCACATGTCAATTTATTTCCAGTACTCCCAGGAACTAAGGCAATATAGTTGGACGCTTTCTTATCAATATAAGATATATTGGTTATAATTTGCTTTATAGGTTCAGATGTATTATCCTTTGTTCCTTCTCTAAATATAATTACTTCACCTACTCCTCCAGAAACATAACTATCTATCAGACTAGAATCACCATCAAGAATCGTAATTAAAGGACGGTCAGTAGTCCTATATTCTATTAAAAAAGAAATCTCTTCAATTTCGTTTTCATAATCATTTTTAAAAAAAATATTATTCCAATAATTATCAAATATCTGAATGTCCTTACTTAGAGTATTATTTCGAACAAGAAACTCTGCATTTGACGATACGGCAATTAAATTGTTATTTAATATTCCCTTATTAGCATCTTCAAGAGTAAAAACTCTTGTTAAATCACCTGATATAATATTTCCCGAAATTTTAAAGTTATTTACTCCTTCTGGATCCCTAGTTCTAATTCCAGACGTATTAGGGTTATTTGTAATTTCGTTGTAAATGATATGATTAGAATCACAAATAATTTGATTACCTCCTAAGAAAATACCTTCACTATATCCACTATCAACAATCGTATTTGAATTAATTTTTGTATTGTCATAAACGGAAGAACCAATACCCATTTTTGAATCACATACGGATCCTGATGCAGTACCACAATTATTTATAATATTTTCAGAAATTATTGCATCTTTTTTTCTTATAACACCTCTATTACCTGTCAATAGGATACCACTTACCATACAATTATTGATTTCATTATTAATAATTGAAAATTGATAACCTGAATGAGCATCAACACCTCTTCTCTTGCAATCGTAGATAATATTATTAGAAAAAATAACATTTCTAGCCTCTGTTTCTAAAATACTAACACCACGAAGTGTAATACCATATCCAGGATTAATCTCTCTATCACTTTCAATAGCATCTGGGTGACCGTTACTATAAATGGTATTATTAGTTATAATCGCACCATCTATGCCGTGAATGCTTATTCCAGCAGAATAATTATGATGAAGTTTGTTATTAGTAATTGTTATATTTTTACAGAGTTTTTTTTGTTCATTTTCGGGGTCACCTAAAAACTGGACTTGTATTCCTGTATAATTAAAACTATGAACTTCTGTGTTTTCTATTTTAATATCTGTACATCCATTTTTGATTAAAATTCCTATTCCACTATCACCTATATAACCTCCATTATATGGTATCAAAGTTGTATTTGTTCCATTTCTGTACTTGCCCCAAGGTCGGATGTATGGGCTAGATGGTTTTGCAAAAGCATTTTCTACAAACCTTTTTTCTCCTCCTCCTTCATTTAATTTTGTTCCTCTCAAATTAATATCACAATAATTATCTGGATGAATGTAGTTTAAAGTCATATTTTTATCTGGAAATTCCCCTCGCCCTTTAAAAACTCCTCCTTTAATCTTAATATTTTCGGAGTCATTAATTTCCAGTATCCCATGTCCATGTTTGTTTGTTGATATTGTTGCTCCTTTAGAAAGTTCAAATATTAAATTATTACAAGAATTTATTCTTAACAAATCATCAACTAAATAGTTCTCCTTGGGCAAATAAATATGCCCAGAACTCATTTCTTTTACTACATCTATTGTTTTCTGAATAGATTGTGACCATGCAATCGTGGATTCATTATGCCACCAATGAGGATAAAGAACTTTGTTCTTTGATATTTTTTTTACATATCCGCTCCCTGTAAATATTTGAAAAAATCCGGCTTTAACACTGCCTTCAATATTTATATTTACACCAACGTTCAATTTTAATGTTCCCCCATTAAAAAAATTAAGTACTACATTTTCAGGAAATGTAAAGTCATCTTCGATTATTATTTCCCCTTGTATTGTTATTGTTCCTCTAACTTCTCCGCTAATATTAGTCAAAGCAGCTAATGCCTCATCTAAAATTTTTTTACTCTCATCCTGTGAAGCAGTATTTTGAATACCCCCTGTCATTATATAATTTACAGTTTGCTGAGAAAAAATAGAATTTGTAATTATGCTAAAAAACAATAGTAAATATTTAGTTTTCATTATTTATTTCAATTATAGATTTTTGAATTGTAAAAATAAAGTTATATCAATAAAAATTCATATTCTATTGAGTTCTTTCTTTTAAATTCTCATTCCATACACATTCCCACTTCACTCCTACCGTCGCTTCGGGGAAAGCGTATTCCATTACATTTTTAAAGAATATTTGAGAAGAAAAAAATAAGAAAAAGTAGTAGTCTGAACTTCGCTTTTACCAAAGCAAAGTGTCATAACGCAGAACATTATAGTACAAATGTTTTATTGTAGCAAATTGTGCATAGCTCTGATATTTGATATAAGATCATTTCTGATGCTTTAGCGTCATAACGATACTGATTTTATGTCAAAGCTTCCTTGGCATTGTAATTGATTTCCCATGATATCTAACTTTCAATTTCATAAGGTCATAATTTTTTAAACTCGCATCCATAAATGCAAAAAGGCCAGGAACAAATACAAGTAAAATCAGCAAAAAAAGAACAATGTTTTTTGTGCTCTTTTCCACATCGACATACTGTGACAGAATGAGAATCACAATGAATGATAAAATCATTAATGCTGCTAACAGATACGTCATGAACAAATCTACGTTGGTTTGTCTTGTGACTTTTAGATGTATTGCTCCATCCTTGATTTTTGAATTCTTAAAGAGTACTAAAAATAACCTCAAAGGAATCTCATCTTTTAGTTCATTATAATATGCCAAAAATAGCCTTCGCTGTTTACCATTAAGGTAATACCCAACCATATCAACGAATGCCATTACCATGATTTCATGTTTTAATACTTTCTTCAATAGTTTATCCTTTTTTCCAAGGTTCTCTTGATAAAATTCAAATTTCCTTATTTTTTCCTCGTTATTTCTTCTAAAAAGTCTGGAAAAAAACTGATGGTTCTTTACTACAAAAACAGAAGGAGCAATCAATGCCAACATTGATGCGACTGGAATAAAGAATTGTGGGTAGTCCTCCAAGAATCGTAAAATAATTTCTCCCATTTAGCTAGTTTAAAATATCTATCGTTTAATGCGTATAGTTTTTGAAAGTCTTTTAGCTGCTTGGAATCTCAAGCATTTTATATTTTAGGCACCCTTTCCAGTAAATATACTTTCGCAAATATTTGTAAAGGATGGTTCTTACGCAAAGAAGGACTATAATCAAAAATCTTTCAAAAGTAAGTGTTGAAGCTTTAAAAAAAAGGGACATCAGAGAGTATTTCTGGGATATAAAAAAACAAAAGGAAGACTTTGTATTCTAATGATTTCTTATGGTTCTTTTATATTTTTCCACTGCCCCCATAGGGAGCTCCAGCTTGAGGTAGTCTCTGCCAAAACTACTTTTTACAAGCTTGACATTATCCAATACATAGCTAAAATCTTTTTTTAGCAAATCCATTTTATCCTCCAGCCTGTCATAGCTAATTCTGGGAACGGTGGTCTCTTCCATCCATTCTTCCTCTGGTTTTCCGTTAGGAAACTTCTTCTCTATAAAATCAAAATCATCCTCAAAATCACTGTCGCTTTCCTGATGTTCAAATAAGGATTGTAACATCGCCATGGTTGGTAAGGTTTGGCTTTTCTCAATATCCTTTATGATGGCTATGGAGGCATTCGTGCGTTTTCGGTTCTTTATGATTTCCTCTACCATGCTCTTCCCCAAACGGTCAGATGGTAAAAAACCATGCCACTCGAAAAAGTTCATCACCATATCCAAAGTTTTGGAATAGCTATTGGAGACCTTTTTTGAAAAGCTCTTAAACCTTATTAACGTTTTCTTTTTTATCCGTACTGTTTTAAAATCATCCATTTTAAGTTCTATTATACATTACATTGTGACAATATTTTTTAATGTTTATGGGGCTTTTCAAAGGTTTTGTGACAATTCATTTTATTGCTTCAAAAAACACAAAATCTCAAAACACCTATAAACAGGGGCTTTACGGAGTAAATGAAAAACGTAACGCTGCGCCAGCACGTTACCCTCTTGCTCTACAAATTCCGTCAAGCTCTGGCTTGACAAAATTCTCCGACAACTGATTTTCTTATCAGTTGCCTTTTTACGGAATAAAAATCCCGTTATCGATTTTTGATGGGTACGGTCATTAGGAAAGTCAAATCAAAAAAGGATTGACCGTACTTAAAATGTGCTTATATCAATCTTGTAAATATAGCATATTCACCATCAAAAGAAAAACGTTATTTGTTCCCGTTTGATACGTTTTGGCACTAAAAAATATGATTTTGGAAAAAACTAAAAGTCAAAACATCAGATTTTGAGGTGAAAGCGCAATAATTGGAAAATATTCAGATTTCACAATCCCTTCTTACTTCTTCTTCATCCCATTTTTAGTCGGTCTCGACACTTTTTTTAGGAGGACTTCTGCAAAGAATTAATCTTTAATAATAAGGAGGGAAATAATACATATCCCCTCTTCTTATAAAACCAATAACCAATTAAAAACATTAAAAATGAAATATGAAAACAACCATAAGTTTTCAATGCTACTATTATTGGCAGTATTGATTAGCGGATGTCAAAAAGATTTTATTGAAACAAATAATGAAAGTTATATCGCCCCTGTTGAACCAGAAAACCTGATAAAATTAGGAAAGAAATTGGACAATCCGTATGACATTTCAGTGATGAAAGAAGCATTCAAGAACATTACGGAAGTTTCCAAAACAGGTAAATTAAGTGGATACCGTTCTATGAAAGTTATTACCGACCAAGAAGGAGATACATTGGAGTTTGTAGAAATCCCAGAAGATGTAATAAGGATAACTCACAAATATGTAAGGTTTAAACCAAGGAACCAAGAAGAAATGGACGCAATAACAGGTGATTCGACCTTGGTGCTCTTTGACCACCCTCTAGATTATGAAATTGAACAAGAGGGCGATTATTACCATGACCCTAAAGTACACGATACCTTACCAACTCCCCAATATGCCACTGTTAAGATTTCGCAAAAGTTGAACGATACCATACCTTTCGAAATATTGTCCGAACTTTACCTTCCCGAAGAAGATGCTATTCTCGACCCTGAGCTTTTGGACGACCCCGATAACGACCAAGTGGTTACGGTTGAGGAAACCACAACATCAAAGAGCAATCCCTCGACCTCAAAAGCATTGGACAAACAAGCGCTTAAGAGTTTTGCAAGCAAGGGAAAAACTAAAGAGAAAGTATTGATGATGGATGCTCTTGTGGCAGAAGCATTTCGTTTGACTAATAATGAGGTAGAAGAAGATAAAGAGGATAAGATGTTTCAAATAGGCAGTGGTCAAACTTCTCGCTGGTTCGGCAGAAGAAAAAAATGGACACCAGAAGGTACAATACAAACTTATGACAACCGCTTGGGAAGAAAAATAGCTTTAGAAGGAGTAAAGGTAAAAGGTTGGCGGTGGTTTACTCGTCGTTCAGCCATCACCAATAGTTCTGGGTACTATCGTATGGGTAGGGTACGAAAGAAATATTTTAAATATCGTATTGTTTTTGAAAGGCATCATTTTAAAATAAAAAGTGTGGGCACATTAGCTGGTGATATTATCCGTTGGGCAAGAGGTCGCGGAGCAGCCGAGATATCTCTCGGAAAACATCGTAGACGAAGAAGGGTAGACAGAACGTTAACGTCCCAAAACCATCGTTATTTGGCGGATATCTTTAGAGGAGCCCATTATTATTACTATAAAAACATTAGTGGACTTAGAAGACCGCCTCGCAACACAAGGTGGAGCAAGCCTAAAATGAAAATTGCAGCTTCAAGAACAAATAGCACTTCTTCTCATGTACATCAAAGAAGATGGCTTCCCATTATCGGGTCACAGATAGCAATAAAAGAGTATGGAGATCGTAGCGACCAAGTCATAGGAACTACCATACACGAGTTGGCACATGCCAGCCATTGGAATATGGATAGAGCAAATTATAATCGTATTGTTTGGAAAGGATACATAGACCCAACCATTGCTCATGGAGGTGATTTAAATCCCGATAATAAAAGAGCTAGGCGCTTACTTGAAACTTGGGCAACTACTGTAGAAATTTACCTTACCCGAAAACTGTATCGAGACAATTATTTGAGGACTTATAGGTATACAAGAAATGATTTACAACAAAAATTTATTAATCGAACTGAAAATGACAACTATTATACTACTTGTGGCTATGATATGATTGATAACGAGAATCAATCCATAACAGAAGGTGCCGGACGACCTGTTGATAGAGTAAGTGGTTATACAATCAGGCAATTGGAAAATGCTTTACGTGGTTCGGACGTTTGGGGCGAATGGAAAGACCGTATAAAAGGTTTATACAATAACCCTACCGAGAACAATTTAAACGAACTTTTTAACAATTGGAGTGATGATTAGAAAAGTTAAATATTTACCATTTGCACTGTTTATTCTATTATTCTACGGTTGTCCTAATGAGGAAGGTATGAATATAGATGTCTTTTACATAGAAAACCAAAGTAATAATCCTTTTAAAATTGCACTCTATGAAACCAGCAGTAACACAATAATAGGTGGATTTGGCTTACCTAAACCGAAAGGAGAGTCATTGTCTTTTTCTAGTGAGGTTTTGGCTTTAAGCGAAGATTATGTGCTTCTTGCTAATAACGGAGATTCTGCAGTTATTGTTTTAGGAGACAGATATTTGGTTCATAAATATGACCAAGAGGCTAAGGTATTTACGCCAAAGGAAGGGAATATCTTTAAGATTTCCAGTTACGTTCAAGAAACCCCTACCATGTACCGTATGAAACTCACCCAAGCGGATTATGAGAGTGCGACTCCCTGTAATGATGACCCTATTTGTGGTAAGTAAACTGATATAGTATTAGGCAGTTAGAAAACGCTTTACTAGGCGCAGATATTTGAGGAGAATGGAAAGACCGTACAAGAGGCTTATACAAAACCCCCGTCGAAAACAATTTGAAAGAACTTTTGGCAAACACTTAAAGCATGAGAAAAGAAACATTACTACTAGCAATTTTATTTATAATTTCTGTTAAAAGCTTATCTCAATCCTTTAATGAATTTAACGAACGAGAAATAAAACGTATTAATCATCTCGGAATCAAAACGGATTTGTGTGACTTGGAAAATGTTGATATAAAAACAGACTTTGATAGTATTCTTAAATTAAATAGCAAGAGAAAATCAAATAGGACTTTTGGAATAGTATTAATCCAAACAAATGTATGTCATATCAACTTTTAAAACGTTTTATTATTGGTGGAAAAAGAGGTTGCCGATGCGAGGGTTTTCCACCAATAATAAAATGATAGATTAAGCGACGATTGAGCGTCACACAAAGATTTTCCATTATTCTTTTATAAACATCCTTCCAATCGCTGCATATCCTCACTTACCTTTCTTTCAAGTACCCTAGCATAAATCTGGGTGGTCGTTATCTTGGAATGCCCCAATAGCTTTGAAACAGTTTCTATGGGCACGCCATTGCTCAAAGTTACGGTCGTTGCAAACGTATGTCTTGCTATGTGAAAAGTGAGGTTCTTGTTGATATGGCACACATCGGCTATCTCCTTTAAATATGAATTCAATTTCTGATTTGAGATTGATGGAAAAATTCTTTTGGTCGCAAAAGTATTGGGATGGTCTTTATAATCGTTTATGATTTCCCGTGCTTTTGGCAATAAAGGAATCCTAACAGGTATGCTTGTTTTTTGTCTATATGAGCTTATCCATTTTTTACCGTCTATCCCAATACAGATACTATCCTTTGTAAGGTTCATGACATCCCCATAGGACAATCCCGTATAGCAACTGAACACAAATAAATCCTTAATGAGCTGTAACCTTTCGATAGTAAACTCCTTTTCCTCAATGGACTGTAATTCACCCGATGTAAGATATGCCCTTTCCTTTCGGATATACTTTGCCTTGAACTTTATAAACGGGTCTTTGTCCAGCCATTCCATCTTATGGGCAAGGTTTACAAGCTTCCTAAACCGTTCTATATGTTTCATGACGGTATTGTTCCCCATATCTTTTTGATGGCGTAAAAAACGCTCAAAATCTATGATAAACTTATAATTGAGTTCGGAAAGATATATATCTGTAGTCCTGTGTTTTTGTTTTAGAAAAAGGAAGATATACTTATGGGTGGTGAAATAGTTTTTTTGTGTTCCCCATCGCAGCGTATCTTTCATATGCTCTTTATGATATTCGATAATATCGGAAATGGCATACCTGTTTTCACCGTTACCAAGAAAATGGGTCTTGATAAGTTGAGGAGAAACCAATTTGTTTTTGTTCTTTAATTGTTGGTAACATTCAAAAAGTCTGGAATGTGTTTGGTCAAGGTAATTGTTCAACTGTTTGGCTTCAATTCCAAAACCTTTTAACCTGTTTTTGGAAACGTCCCAATCTGAAATGGTTACTTTCCGTTTAAGGGAAATCTCGGCACGCCTACCGTTTACGGTAACACGTGCATAAAGTGGGGCTTTGCTGTCCTTTTTGTTGGCTAGTTTCAGCCAAAAGAGAACACTGAATGTGTGAATAGTCTGCATACTTTCATTTTTAAAAATTAAACATTTCAAAACGAAAGTCAAATCAAAGAAGCTCGGTTACCATTTTGAACCATTTTAAAACAAGGTAACCGAATAGGTAACTTATTTTACCATATCAATTCAAATTAAATGATTGCCCTAAAACTACAAAAACTTGATAATCATACGATTACCAAGTTTTTGTTACTATTTGATTCATTAAAAAGTCGGGGTGGCAGGATTCGAACCTGCGACCTCCGCGTCCCAAACGCGGCGCGATAACCGGGCTACGCTACACCCCGAGAGGTATGTCTCTTATTTTGAGGCTGCAAATATAGATAAATCATTTAAAATAAAACCAAATTAAGGGATAAAGTGATAAATACACTCAAAATTTATTTGATTTGGTTTTTGTTGTGTGGTGTTTCGTCATTAAAAACAACTGTTTTTTTCGTTCTTAATTTTATTAAATGATGATATGTAATTCAATAAAAAAGGTACAATTTTTTGATATGTATTTAATTTTTTAACGTAAAAAAAATTAAATATCAACACTCAAACGTTTTCGCAAAAAATCGGGACTCCAATTATTGTCAAAAGAGAATTTTTTTTAGAAATATTTATTACAACGTTTGAGGAATTATTTGAAATTAAATTCTCTGGCGTTTTCATAATCAATACACAAACTAAAACTAATTTTATGAAAAAACGCTTACTCTATTTTGGGCTGCTTTTATGTTTATTGCTCCCAAATGTCAATTCGGCACAATCTCTTAGGAATCTACCTTTCTCATGGGATAATGTTACGATTTACTTTCTCATTACAGATCGCTTTAATAATGGGGATACTACCAATGATACTAATTTTGATCGCTTACAGGATAGTCAAAATAATGAACTTGATTTTCATGGTGGAGATATTCCGGGTGCTACTCAAAAAATTCGAGAAGGATATTTTGATGAGTTAGGAGTTAGTGCCATTTGGGTGACTCCGGTAGTTGAAAACAGGCATGGTTTTAACAACCCTCCGGCAGATGATCCTGGCTTTAGAGACTATCCTTATCACGGATATCATACTAATGATTGGACCGCTTTTGATCCCAACTTTACTTCTGCTGCGCAGTTTGAAGAATTTATTGATGAAGCCCATAATCATGGGATTCGTGTCTTGGTCGATATTGTGATGAACCACTCGGGTTATCGTACATACAAAAGTGTAGATGGTACTCTCGAATTTGCAGACGAAGACTATCCTAACGATTGGGTTAGATTACAGTGTGGTACCGATAATGGAGAACTGCCTTGTGATGATTTAACTACCCCTCTTTTTGGATTGCCAGATATAAGAACAGAATCTTCTGATGCAGTTACGCTTCCACAATGGTTATTGGATAAGTGGGAAGCCGAAGGAAGGAAACAGCAAGAACTAGATGAACTTGATGCATATTTTACAAGAACTGGGAAGTCAAGAGCACCAAAATACTATTTAATCAAATGGCTTACAGATTGGGTAAGAGAATATGGTATCGATGGATTTAGAGTAGATACCGAAAGACATGTAGGAGTCGATGTCTGGGCAGAGTTGAAGGATGAAGCTGTTTTAGCATTAAGAGAATGGAAACTAAATAACCCGGCCAAAAAATTAGATGATCTTGATTTTTATATGACGGGAGAGCACTCTGGGGTAAATATTATTGGTAATGTTGGAGATCAATTGCCTGATGATTTTACCGTAGGTAAATTTAATAGTATGATCAATTTCAGGTCTCCAAAAGAAGCATATACCGATTTGACACAAGAGCAGATATTCAGTTCTTTTGCTGCAAAACTTAACGATAACGATAATGGTTTTGGTAGCCAGGGGGAGTATAACATGGTAAGCTACCTTAGGTCACATGATTTTAGTGAGTTTTATACCGGTGATATGTTTTATGGCGGTACTACCTTATTATTGTCTCCCGGAGGCGTTCAGATTTATTATGGTGATGAATCTGGTCGTGAATTTTTTAATGCTCAAACCTATATTGATGCAGGCTATCGTGGTGATATGAACTGGGATTCGTTGGATGAAGGTATGTTATTCCATTGGAGAAAGTTAGGAACATTCAGAAGAGAACATACTTCGGTGGGTGCAGGATCTCATCAAAAATTAAGTGATGCACCTTATATTTTTAAGCGGGAATATAACCGTAATGGAGAAAATGATAAGGTCCTGGTATTTCAGGGACAGGATGGGGACTTTTTTGAGGTACTTAATGTTTTTGGGATGTGGCCAGATGGAACAGAACTTAAAGACTATTTTTCTGATCAAACAGCTATAGTTTCTGGTGGTACAGTAACTTTTGGAACCACTTTTGGACTGGTACTGGTCGGGGAGCCTTTGGAGCTTTCTGATTCGGTAAGTCTGTCAGTTAATCCTGCTTCAGGAGTATATACAAGTCCGGTGAATGTAGAGATGACCGCATCATCTACAGTTCAGGGGGCTTCGGTAAATATATTTTACACAACCGATGGATCTACACCTTCGGCTTCCAGTATTTCTTATACCAGTCTGGTAGTAGATGCAACTGTCACAGTTAAGGCAATAGCTATAGATTCAGAAGGAAATGAGTCTTCTGTAATTACCAGAGATTATGTTATTGGCGATGGCGGGCCTTTTGATATACATTTCAAGAAACCATCAGATTGGTCTTCGGCATTTGTGTATCTATTCAACCAAAATACAGGAGAAGCATTACCGGGATTTCCAGGCTGGCCTGGTGCAGCTATGCAAAAAGAGGGAGATTCTCCCTGGTATAAGTATACGGTAGATCAAAATGTACAGGTAGGGATCGTTTTCAATGATAATGGGGGCGCACAAACCGATGATACTACCAGGATTAAAGAAGGATGGTATGATACCCAATGGAGAGATACCTGTTCCGGTGAATGTCCGGGAGATATTATAGATACTTCGTATGATGTATATTTTAAGAAACCCAATTCATGGAATACCGCATTTGTTTACATCTTTAATAAGAATACAGGAGCCGCATTACCAGGGTTTCCTGCATGGCCCGGAGTAGCGATGGAAACCGTAAATAATACTCCATGGTTTAAATATACGATTGATCAATCTGTAGAAGTAGGAATTGTATTTAATGATAATGGAGGTGTACAAACCGATGATCTATTCAGAAACACAGACGGGTGGTATGATACCCAATGGACAGATAATTGTCCAGGCGATTGCCCTGGAGTAGTTATAGATACTTCATTTGATGTGTATTTCAAGAAACCTGTTTCATGGAGTAGTGCATTCATCTATATCTATGACAAAAATGCGAATACAGCAATTCCCGGAGCACCGACCTGGCCGGGAGAGGCAATGAGTGCAATCTCAGGTTCTCCCTGGTATTCTTATACTATCGATGAGTCTGTTGAAGTTGGTATCGTATTTAACGATAACGGAAGTGCGCAAACCGACGATTTATCCAGAACTAGTGATGGTTGGTATAATACCCAATGGTTTGAGGTATGCCCAAGTGAATGTCCAGCCTCTGGTGGGTTACAAACTGCTCAGACAAAATCACAAAATAGTAGTGGTTCAGGCTTTGTAAAAGCGTTTCCAAATCCATTTGAAAATACGTTGTCATTATCTTTTGCAGGTGATATGAGTAAAAACTCTGTACGGTTAGCACTGTACGACCTAGCCGGAAAAAGAACTAAACTGATTCCTGATCAGGAGATAAAAACAAATCAAATTACTTTAAATACAGAAGAACTTCCGAAAGGAATTTATATGATTAGAATAACATCTATTAATGATTCTAAGATAATTAAGCTTGTGAAGTAATTAGACTTTTATGAGAATAAAAACCTGCTATTGAGATCGTATCTTTAGCAGGTTTTTTAATGTGTCAAATTGAGTTTTTTTTAAGAAAAAAATAAGTAAAAATAAACATCTTGTTTGTTTATTAAATCAGGGCTAGATCGTATCTTTATTCACCAAAATAAACTTCCGGAGAAACAACCTTTTTTTCACATTTGTAACTAATGTTACTTATTATTGTTTTGTTGAAAAGTATTTTTATGAACTTGAATATTTAAAAAAAAAGACACTATGGAAAATCTTGATGCGGCAAGACTTCAGATGGCATTTACCCTGATATTTCATATTGTTTTTGCTTGTATTGGTATGGTCATGCCTTTTTTTATGGTAGTATCTCATTATAAGTGGTTAAAGACTAAAGATCAAATCTATTTAACATTAACTAAATCGTGGCAAAAAGGGGTAGCTATCTTTTTTGTCACGGGTGCTGTTTCGGGGACTGCTTTGTCTTTCGAACTGGGATTACTATGGCCGGAGTTTATGAAACATGCAGGACCCATTATCGGGATGCCATTTTCACTAGAAGGTGCAGCATTCTTTGTAGAAGCTATTGCGTTAGGGTTTTATCTTTATGGTTGGAACAAGCTACCAGAGAAGTTTCATTGGTTTACAGGTATTATTATTGGGGTATCGGGTGTTGCTTCGGGTATTTTGGTGGTAGCAGCAAACGGGTGGATGAATGCACCCAGTGGGTTTGAGTATATCGACGGTAAGTTTCTCAATATTGATCCCGTTCAGGCGATGTTGAACCCAGCCTGGTTTACCCAGGCGTTACATATGACCTTGGCTGCTTTTACTGCGACAGGGTTTGCGGTAGCAGGTATTCATGCATATCAGGTATACAAAAAGAGAAAAGTCGAACTTCATAAAAAAGCGTTTAAGATTGCGATTACCTTTGGAGCTGTTGCCGCTATTCTGCAACCGATTAGTGGAGATATTTCTGCAAAAGATATTGCAGAACGACAGCCTGTGAAACTTGCAGCGATGGAGGCGCACTATAATACAGAAAAAAGTGCTCCTTTATATATCGGAGGAATAGTAGACGATCAAACACAAGAAGTGAACTATAAAATAGAGTTACCAGGAATGTTATCTTTTCTTGCTTTTGGAGATTTTAATGCCGAGGTAAAAGGCCTGAACGATTTTCCTGAAGATGAACGACCTAATGTGCCAATGGTACACTATGCGTTTCAGGTGATGGTGGGGATTGGCATGTTGTTGCTTTTGGCCGGAATCTTATATTTTATTTCCTTAAAAAAGAAGAAATGGTTTAATCATCATAAATATTGGTTGTTGTTTGTTGTATTAGCCCCCATGGGATTTATTGCCCTGGAGGCAGGGTGGATCGTTACCGAAGTAGGTAGACAACCCTGGATCATTCATAAGATTATGCGAACCAAAGATGCAGTAACCCCAATGCCGGGGATAGTTTTTAGCTTCTACACCTATATAGCTGTGTATCTTACGCTATCAATCGCCGTTACCTGGTTGATGCTGCGACAAATTAGGGTATTAAACGATTCAGATATTGTTCCTTGAAAATAATATGGATAGTAGTTATTGATAATGATCATAAAAATGAATGTGTGATTTTTGACAAGAACCTTATTAAATAAGGGAGTCTAAATAACTAGTGCCTGGTCGGAAATAGGTGGTTTTTATAATTTGAATTATTTTTGATGGGATTTTAATTTTCTTTTTTGATGCAGATGCCTTAGCATCAGGCGATAAAAAACAAATAAAAATAGCGCAAAAAGAAGCAAATTTAATAGCGATATATTTCCGATCAGGCACTAACTAATAATAAATAGCAATACATAATAAAAAATACTATGTTATACGTTGTATTATTCTTTTTGATGTTTTCTTTATACCTCTATGTAGTCTTGGGAGGTGCCGACTATGGAGCGGGGATTATAGAGCTTTTTTCGTCAGAAGAAAATCAAAAGATCACCAAGAAAACTATTTATCGTGTCATGGGCCCGGTTTGGGAAGCCAATCATATTTGGATCATTATTTTGATTGTGATCCTGTGGATCGCGTTTCCGGTGTATTATAATATCATGGTTGTTCATCTGCATATTCCTCTCACTATTGTACTATTAGGAGTCACTTTGCGTGGAGTGGCCTTTGTTTTCAGGCATTATGATGCAGTGGTTGATAATTCTCAAAAACTATATGATATCATGTTTAAAATTTCTAGTTTGGTCACTCCTATATTTCTGGGAATGGTGTTTGGAGCTTTAATCAGCGGTAAGATTATGATTGTTGAAGATGTGTCTGCTTTAACTTTTTATGAAGCCTTTATAAGACCATGGTGTAATGTGTTCAGCATATTGGTTGGATTATTTTTTGCTGCACTTTGTGCATTTCTATCCTCGGTATTGCTTATCGGAGAATCAGAAAAAGAGGTATCAGGTGTATACATTAGAAAGGCGGCTATAGCTACTATCGTTGTTTTTGTTGTAGGATTATCAACTTTTGGGTATGGATATCTTTCTGGGAATGTATTTGTAAAAGATTTTATACAAGATCCATATGCTATTGTTTTTGTGTTACTTTCTGCAGTATTATTGGTACCTCTTTGGATAACTATCAAGAAGGGGAGAAGAGTGCTGAGCAGGCTTTTTGCGGGCCTACAAGTATTTTTGATTTTATTGGCAGCTTTGATATCTCATTATCCAGATATCATTATTACCGAAACAGGAAGCATTAGCCTGATTAATAATATTGCTCCAGATAGTGTTATCAAGGTATTAGGCGTTTCACTTATTATCGGTGGAACCTTAATTCTTCCGGGATTGTTTCACTTGTTGAAATCGTTTAAAATGATAAAGATTCTAGAACAAAAGAATAATGCTTCGATTTAATCTTAAGATTATTATATTTGCAATCTAAATTTTTCGGGATGTGGCGCAGTCCGGTTAGCGTACACGGCTGGGGGCCGTGTGGTCGCAGGTTCAAATCCTGTCATCCCGACCATAGAAGCTGAACAAGTTTTTGTTCAGCTTTCTTTGTTTGAGCGAGATTGAAACTTGTTTCACAACCGAAGCGAAAACAAAAAGATGAAAGCTCTTGGTCTTTAGCTTTTATGAGTAATACTCCCAAGCTCTGGATCACTGTCAGGTAATTTAAAAGCGTTATGAATTTTCAAAGCTTTGCTTTGAGAGACATCGTCAACAATAAAACAAGAAGTGATATAGACTTCAGTGAGATTTTGTTTTAGGCTGCCACTTCTTTTTGAATTATTGTTACCTGTCCAATAATATTTGATACCTAAAAGAAAACCCTCCATTTATAAGAAAAGTTATAATCACAGATAATAAATATTTCTGATGAGAGATTAAAAAAAGGTAGTGATAAAATCGACACTCTTAGATTTAAATCTTTTAGTATATTGTCGCAATACGGCTGCGTTTTTTAATTCATAATTCAAGATGATATTCAAAAAACCCTTTTTATCGTGTAAATATTAATTAAAAAAATGAAAAATGAAAAAATACCTTTTACCCATTTCGTACTGGGTTACATTCACAATCTTATGTAGTGTTTTTTTATTAGAATATGAAGAAGCTACCCAATATTATAGAAACGGAAATTATTATTTAGGAAACTATGGGAAAGTAAGTTTTTGGTTTGCCATGTGTTCTGCTATTTATTGTTCTTTATTTTTGGTTTGGAATATTACTGTGTTGCAAAAAATAAGAATAAAGAGCATAAAACAACTGGTGATTATTAGTATGATTATTACCTTTATAATGATTATCTGGTCATTTCTTATGATGAGCTCCCCGAGAGGAATTGGGGTAGATGAAGTTATTATTGCTTGGCATGTTTATATTGTACTAATAACAGCTTTTACGATTATTATTGTCTCTTATTTATCAGAACCCGAGTTGCCTGCTGTCATAAAAGATTTGAAACCAGACTGAAATTGATAGAAACTATTTACTAAAACATAACAATAAAATAAAGAACTCATATTAACTTTTTGTTTTGCCTGCAAAGTTTACATTCCTGCCCGCCTGTCTACTGACAGGTAGATTGCACCCTAATTTTCCCATTTTTATTATCGTAGCGTTATGAGGTACTCAGAGATGAGCATGGGTCTATTTACAGGATTTGGCAGTGCACAGTCTGATAGAATGCACAAGAGCTATGCCGGATGATATTGTAATAGATGAAGATTATCGAGGGCAGGGAATCGGTGCACTGATTGTACAGGGATTATTGTAGCAACTGAAAGGTGTTGAAGAGATCTTTTTGAATACCAATTCCACATTGGAAAATCTTTTATAATACTGGCAAGAACACCCAGCACTCTTGGCGCAGGGATATTTACAAAACTTTTCCTGCTTCAAATAAGGAAATCGCCTCGAAACATCAGTAGGTGATATTATATTTTTTGACGGAGTTGTTCAATTATTCCTTCCAATTCATGCAACCAAATTTGATACTAGGGAATACAAATTTATAACGTTACTCAATTCGGTCATAATTTTCAGAATTTGAATATTTGCCTTCTTCATCCAAAGCAATTTGCTGAAAGGAGTTATCACTCATTACCAGCTCAAATATAAAAACCTGCATCGTATCTACGATTTTCATCATGGGTCCAGATGCCATTTCTAATCGCTCTTCCAGCATTCCATCTTTAATTACATAGGTGCCGTAACCAAACCATTCATTACTGTCTTTGGGATCAAAGCGGGCCCACATTACTTTTCCTTTGCTATACATTTTGACCTGCCGATAGCCATTTTGATTAAAAATCGTATCACTTACTTCATTGTTCTCATAAAAAAATTGATGTTTCAGTTCCCAAACACCTTCAAGGTTATATGGTTCGGTAGGGGTAGTTTTGTCCATTTCTGTAAACGCGAGAATAGAACACATTCCTAATAGAATCAGTACTAAGGTTTTCATTATTGAGAGGTTTAAAATCGTACCATATTAAGTTACGAAAATTTTATGAGATATAGCTCCTTGAGAATACATTTATTACTTTGATACTCTTATAGTTATTATTACCTATAGGCTCTGGCGAAATTAATCTATGCTATTCAAAACCAGAGCCTTCAGTAATTTTTTGTACAGTAATTTTAAATAAGAGTATGTTTAAAAACCCTACTTCCTGAAAACTACTATTTTGAGAACTATGATTTTATTTATATTTATGATGATAAGTATAAATATATTTTATGACCAAACGTTTTCAGATTAAAATAAAGCAGCATCTGCAATCATTGGCAACTGGTAAAAATTTCTTGTTTTCGACCAGATTAAGTTCCTAGTTTGATTTAATCTAAAAAAAGGAGGCCTGTTTGCCGATTCAGGCAGGCTCTGTATCGGGTAGTTCATTGAGAGGTTAATAAAAGGCAGTGATAAAATCGACACCAAAATTTACAATACTTTTATTACATTGTCTTATGGATATGGGAAAACCTCAATAATATTAATTAAGCATTATGAAATTTATTAAAATGAGAATGCTATTTTGCCCACCAATCCTATTGCAATTATTTGGATGTGGTCAAGAACCTGAATTGATGCAGATCACCGATGTTATCGAAAATGTGGTAGTTCAACCAGCAGAAGCTTTAAAAATTGCTGCACCATATCTGGAAGAGCATGCAACCTATCATTGGGATCCTCAACAACCGCTTAAGACATATATTGTTAAGTATCGTAAATGGTACTATGTAATGAGAACAAACTACCCTGCCAAAACCCTAAGGTTTTACATGCAGCCTGCGGTAAGGATAAATACTACTGATGGTAAAGTTACCTTTATTGAGAAGGAAGGAAAACCAATCAAAAGAAACCTATCGCCATAGTTCGAATTTTGTCGGTCATGTATATAGTGTCTGGCCTGAAATAGGCGGTTTTTATAATTTGAATTATTTTTGATTTTCTTTTTTGACGCAGATGCCTTAGCATCAGGCGATAAAAAAATAAAAATAGCGCAAAAAGAAACAAATTTAATAGTGATATATTTCCGACCAGACACTATATAGAAGAGATGACTTTTCCAAATGAGGTAATACCAAGATACATTTTCAAAAAAAGAAATTAATTAAACAACACCATGTTCCCTTGGAGTATTTTTTTGTAAGTGCTTTCGTGTTCATTATGGGGATTGGGATACTATATTTCTTAATTTTTAACAAAATTTAAACCCAATCAAAGTCATATTTAATGCGAAAATAATCATCTTCGCGATACGAATATTGAAATTATTATCGCCATGAAAAATTTTGGACTTACTAAAGAGAACTGGGAACAGTTTGTGATCTGGTTTTGGGACTTTATACCGGGTTTGATATCGGCAATAATCATCCTTTTAGTTGGATTGTGGTTTATTAGAATAATTACCCGATGGTTAAAACGGTTCTTCGATCGAAAGGATTATGATGAAACACTGGAAAAATTTGTACTCGACCTAACAGGCTGGGGACTCAAGGTATTACTTTTTGTGATCGTTATCGGGCAATTTGGAGTCAAAACTTCTTCTTTGGTCGCTATCCTGGGGGCGGCCGGCCTGGCAGTTGGCCTGGCATTGCAGGGTTCTCTGGCCAATTTTGCAGGAGGAGTATTGATCTTACTTTTCAGACCCTTTAAAGTGGGAGATTTTATCGATGCACAAGGAATACAGGGTACGGTAACCGAAATTACAATCTTCACTACCAAAATGCTTACTTTTGGTAATCAGGTAGCTATTGTACCTAATGGGAAATTATCTAATGATAATATTATTAATTATTCTGCCGAAGGAAAAAGAAGGGATAAAATCAATATTGGGATCTCGTATGATAGTGATATTAAGCTGGCAAAAGAAACATTGTCTGATTTGATTTGGGAACAGGAAAAAATTATAAAGGATCCTGCTCCGCTAATCGTTGTCGATGAGTTGGGTGATAGCGCCGTGACCATTTCGGTACGCTACTGGGCATTGAATGAAGATTTTTGGGATATTCACTTTTACATTTTGGAAGAAGCCAAGCACCGCCTGGAGTCTAAGGGGATTTCGATTCCGTTTCCGCAGCAAGATGTTCGCGTCTATAAGATGAACACATAAATAGTGTCTGGTCGGAAATAAAGAGATCGTAGATATATACGGGTTTTTGAGCTATATCGGAAAAAACCAATCGGTTAACCGAAACATCAGCCTATAAAGCCGTAGCAGTGATCTATTCCAACATCTTTTTTATTTCCTGAAATTTAATTGTTAACTCTTTGAGCCGTATTTCGGCTTCCTGGCCAGGAAGTTGGTCTGCATTGCCGATCATATAATATAAATACATGATTTGATTAGTTAGCATAGGTTGCGGATAGGCCCCACTATCGGTTTTTAATTGTTTAAGTGCCGTTTCTACTTTCTTTAGTCGTTCTGTTTGACCTTTCTTATCCTTTAATTTCATTACTTCATTCTCAAGGGTATCTTGCAGTTTTCGTGATGCTGTGACGAGGGCTCCAATTTTTTGTTGCATCGCTATCTGAACCGCAATATCGGCCTCAGACACACCACTTTCTTTAACTCTCGGATCGATCAATAGCTCAAATTCTTGCTCAAAGACCTTATTTTTAGTAGTCAATCTGGCGGTATAAGTTCCGGGAGCAGCAATGGGGCCGTTTTGATATCTTTTACGAACTTCTTTTGCCCAGGGGCCCGTATGCTTCATGTTCCAATAGAAACGATTTAACCCGGGATTGGTGTCCAAAGATATATCGGCCAAATAGATCACTTCGTTGGTACTCATCACTTCAATAATCTCATCTGGTAACTTTTGTTTGGTGCTATCGCTTACATAGGTAGCAACAATTTTTTTATCTGCATCGAGAATATCAAGTTTAATCCCTGCTTTGTTACTTTTTGGGATATAGTAATCGATAATAACACTGGCTTTTGGGTACACAGGAAAAGTTGATTGTCCATTGCGCACCTTGGGGTAACGATATCTAATTGTGTGATCAGGTTTAAATAGCCAGGGAGAGTTTTCCATAGTATTGATTTCTGGTTGCCTTAATGTGGTGATATTATCCAAGATCCAAAAAGAACGTCCCATCGTACTGATCACCAGGTCTCCACGATGAATTTTAATATCGGTTACCGGAGTGACCGGTAAATTTTGCTGGAATGCTTTCCAGTTCTTACCATCATCAAACGAAATAAATAAACCGAATTCGGTTCCTGCATATAAAAGGCCAGGCCTTACTGGATCTTCCCTAACCACCCTTGTTGGAAAATCGGCAGGAATACCATTAGTACCTGTAGTGAGTAATTCCCAGTTTTTTCCGTAGTTGTTAGTTTTATAGATATAGGGTTTTTCATCTCCTAATTGGTAGCGCAATACCGCAATATATGCTTTGGCCGGATCGTGAAGCGATGGTTCGACAGCGTCAACACGTCCACCTTTCGGAAGTTTGGATGGTGTTACATTGAACCAGGTTGTACCACCATTTTGTGTGAGTTGTACGAGTCCATCGTTGGATCCGGTCCAGATTAACCCTTCCTGAAGTGTAGATTCTCGTATAGAATACAGTGTACTATAATATTCTTCACCGGTAATGTCTCGTGTAATAGGGCTACCCGATATAACTTGTTTGTCTGTTTCAAAGGCCGTTAGGTCTGGCGAAATTGTTTGCCAGTTCAGGCCATCATCTATCGTTTTATGTAAAAACTGAGATCCATGATAAACGACATCGGGATTGTGAGGTGACACATGTACAGGAGCCACCCGTTGAAACCTGTATTTTAAATCTTTCGGGTTGTGGCCATAGATATTGGAAGCTCCTACATAATACCCTTTTTCAATGCCGGTTTGTTTATTGAAAACACCAAAGCGACCTTTGCAATTTACATAAACCGTATTATGGTTTCCAGGTTTGGGCACGGCCGGCCCGGTTTCACAACCTCCCGTGTTAATAATCCAACCCACTCCGGTATTCTGGATAGCACTAGGGGCAAAACTGGGTACTGCGATGGTTGTGTAGTTGTCTTGTTGCCCAGCATATAGCCAGTAAGGATATTGGTCATCAACTTCAACCTGATACAGTTCGGCCGTAGGTTGATTGAATTGAGTTGACCAGGTTTTACCACCATTATGAGTAATATTGGCACCGCCATCGTTGGCCTGAATAAACAGATCCGTATTATCCGGATTGATCCATGTATCGTGATTATCGCCATGTGGAGGTTGTATCTTAGACCATGACACGCCTCCATCAATTGATTTAAGCATTGGATTGGCCATAGAATAAACGATGTCTGGATTTTTTGGATCGACCTCCACATTTGTGTAATAAAAAGGTCTGTTTACCAGTCCTTTTTCACTTGATATCTGGGTAAACGATGCCCCCTGATCTACCGATTTGTACAAACCACCTTCTTTTCCGGGAGCTTCTATAACTGCGTACAATATACTGGAATTAGCTGGTGACACTGCCAGATCTATTTTGCCAATAAGCCCTTTGGGCAGACCTTTGCTAAGTCTCTCCCAGTCCTGGCCTCCATTAACTGATTTATAGATACCTCCTTCATCATTATTCCCACCAGAAATGATTGTCCATGGTTTGCGATCAGCTTTCCAGGCCGCAGCATAAACCACATTTGGATTACCGGGTAACAATTCCAGATCGGCAAAGCCTACTTTATCAGAAATGAAAAGCAGTTTTTCCCATGATTTCCCACCATCAATAGTCTTGTAGATACCACGTTCGGTATTTGGTTTGAAAGCATTGCCAATCGCAGCTACCCAAACGATATTATGATTGGTTGGGTCTATTTCTACAGCTCCAATATGCCCTGTTTCTTTTAATCCGATATGCCCCCAGGTTTTTCCGGCATCTATTGATTTGTACATCCCTTTTCCGGTAATAACATTGCTTCTCAGTCCGTCAGAACCTGTGCCCACATACACTATATTCGCATCATTAGGGGAGACTGAAATATCTCCAATAGATGGTGTTGCGAAGTATCCATCTGAAACGTTCTTCCATGTGGTACCGTAATCTTCCGTTTTCCATACCCCGGCACCCGAAGCTCCCAGATAAAAGGTTGCAGGAGCAATCGGGGTACCTGTTACCGCCGTTACACGACCGCCTCTTCCAGGACCAACGGTTCTGTATTTCAGAGCTTCAAAGTCTTGTGCAATTACAACTTCAGTAAGTAATAAAAGAAATAAAAAAAGGAGAGGATTGGTATGTAATTTCATGATTTCAAAATTTCGAATTTTATATAGTATTATGTGAAGTTCATATTGACGTAAGAAACCATCTTGTCATCGTATGAAGTTTTCTGCAATTGTAAAATGTATATTCCCGAATTCAACATCTGAAAGATTGGCAACAATAGCAACCACTATATTCTTTTCCCGGGATATCATAAAAATAGTGGAGCCACCAACAGAACTACCACCATGACCATACCATTCTGTTTGCTGATGTATATAGGATCTCCATCCCAGGCCATAATTTGTGGTTTTACCATTTGCCGTAGCCTGAGGCGTCATAAGGGTCTTCATTGTATTTGTATCCAGAAATTTGGATTTTATAAAGGCTTTACCAAATTTCACAAGATCTTCTGTGGTGGAAAGAAAACCACCTCCGGCCCATTTGTAACTATTATCAACAAAAGGCGCATTCTCTATCAAATTCTTATCCGATAATTCATAACACCCTGCTCTATGTAGAATAACCTTTTGAGGAACATCAGGAACTGTATTTTTCATCTGCAAAGGCTTAAAAACAGCTTGTTCCATATATTTTAAAAATGGAGTAATTGTTATGTTCTCTATGGCCACACTAATCAAATTCCATCCGTAACTTGAATAGCTGTATTTGGTTCCTGGTTTATGGAGTAAGGGATCGTTTTTAAAAATATCCAGTCCCTCTTTTACCGAGGCATAGTGCCTGGTACTTAAAAACTCTGTTCCGCGATAATGTCTTATTCCTCCTAAATGCCCGGCCAGGTGCCTCAATGAAACTTTCCATTTTTTAGTTGGAAAAGAAGGAACATATTGCTGTATAGGAGCATCCAAATCTAATTTATCCTGGTCCATAAGGATTCCGATCGCAGCTGCAGTGAGCGTTTTGGAAACACTGCCAATTCTAAATTTGGTAGTTGCCGGATCTACAGCTTCCTTAAGTTCTAAGTTGGCGTATCCAAATCCTTCTGACCAAATGATGCTGTCATTTCTGGTTACAGTAATACTTAATCCTGGAATATGATGAGCAGTAACAAAATCTGATAAAAGTAATTTTGATTTGACAATAGCATGTTCCTGAGCCGGGCAAAATGAGCAGAGACCTAAAAAGAATGCTAATAAAGGAATTTGAAACGAGTGTACTCTATTGATCATTGTATAGTGAATTAATGTTTAGTTACTAGTGTCAAGTCAAACTAAAACTTACGTGTAATCCAATGCATCTTTTGCACCTGGCCATCGTTAAAAAAAAATTCCGTAGCTACGGCTATGCAATGTTTTTTTGCCTAGGTCTGGCACAAAATCTACGATTGCCTCACCCGTCATCTCTGTCTTGACTTAACACTAGGATTTTGCATCTAAAATAAGCTTTACAAGCTTTCCAAATTCTTCTTTCTCTACTCTGTTGTTGTCAATATCTGTATTTACCCGGTGTACAAGCACCATGTCATACTCGGGAATAATCAATAAATAATGCCCGCCAGCTCCTCTTGCGGAAAAAGCCCCTTCCTTTACATCTACCCCCGGGAGATGTGGAAACTTATTATAATCTTTGGCAACCCACCACATATATCCATACCCATCACATGAATACAGAGCAGCATCAGAATGATACGATGTACTCTCTTCAACCCACTCTCTGGGAATTATTTGTTTGCCATTCCATATGCCCTTGCGTAACATGAGCAGTCCAAAACGTGCTAAATCTCTGGCATTAATCCTAAAAGGGTATGCCCTGTGAATAGAAGCTTCCCCAGAAACATAGTTACCGTCTTTTGGAGAATAATCCTCCATTTGAATAGGCTTTGCAATATCTGTATGAATAGCTTCATATACTTCTTTACCGGTTAGTTGGGTAAAAATAGTAGCAGCAACATTAAAATCCCAGTTATTATAATACCAGTGTGTACCTGCCTTTTCTGTATGCCGTTCTGGTTTCAGGGCTTTCATCCTTTTGGATTCGTACAACGCAGGATGATACACTCCTGATCTTGCTTTCAGGCAGTCACTTATGGTTGCCTCTTTTTCTTCATCTGATAAAGGTGGATTATCGTCTATGCCCAGCTGCCCCATGGTCATATTAAGATTAATCACCCCCTCTTTTACATAGTTGCCATACAAAGCACTCAGGAAGCTTTTTCTTATGGAATGTGTGTTGTATTTTTTTTCTACCTCACCCCACTCATATAGAATTTTACCATCAACCACAATCATCACAGCTGCTGTATTCATATCCTTTGAATAAGCTTTTGCTTTTTTCAGATCTTTTAATAAGTATCCGTAGGATCCCATATCCTTTATATAATTCCAGGACTTACCAGGAAAATCCTGACTTTTGTTTTGAGCATACGTATTAACAGGATGCAATAAAACTATAAAAATTATTAAGAAGGACGCATACAAAAAGTTTGATTTAACCATTGTTTTAGATTTAATAAAATTAGTTATGTCTCTTTTTTCTCAGGACTTTTCCAGCCTTTATCTTTTGAAATTTCCCATTATCTACAGCAATCTGCCCGTTGACAAGGACAAAATGTATTCCCTCGGGGTACTGATGGGGGTCTTCAAAGGTAGCCTTGTCAATTATAGTATCGGGGTCAAAAATTACGATATCGGCTATCATTTTTTCTTTAATACGACCTCTGTTTTTTAAACCTAAAGCGGTAGCAGGTAGCTGTGTCATTTTATAGATAGCCTGTGGTAATGTGAGTATTGATTTTTCTCTCACATAATGCCCCAATACCCTGGGAAAAGTACCATACCATCTGGGGTGGGGGTGCCCAATCCCTGGCTTGACCAGTCTGCCATCTGAAGCAATCATTGTTTGCGGATGTTGCATAATCCGCTCTACATCCTCTTCATGCATGGCATGAAACACACAGGACGCTCCTCCGTTTATCTGAGCCTCAATAACCAGATCTGCACCATTTTCTATAGTGGGATCAAGCCCTTTTAGTTCGCACCAATACTTTAGTGTTTTCCCCTCGAGTTCGGGCATCCATTCTACCTTTGCAAATTGTACTCTTGTTAAGCCATTTCCTCCACGATCATTAAGAATATTAAAGATGATCCCCGATTTTATGCTATCTCTTTGCTTAGCATCCTGTATTCTTTGTTTAAAAGCATCATTTCCGCCGGCTCTTGCCCAGCTGGGTATTAAAATTGAAATACCGGTGTAACTGGCATTATACGGATATTGATCCATTTTAATATCTAATCCTGCAGTCCTCGCAGAATCTACCATGGCAAGTGTCTTTACACTTTTCCCCCACATGGGTTTACCAATAGCTTTATGATGTGTCAATATCACAGGAATATTGGCCTTATGTGAAATCGAGATAGCTTCTTCAACTGCATCAAAAAGACCTAAACCTTCCTCTCTTAAATGTGAAGTGTAGATACCTCCCTGGGACGAGGCTACCTTGGATAATGCGATTACTTCTTCTACTTCAGAAAAAGCCCCGGGTAGATATTTTAAGCCTGTAGATATGCCATAGGCCCCTTCGCTCATTGCCTGTTGTACCTGCGCTTTCATCTCGGTTAGTTCTTCTTCAGCAGGAGTCCTGTTATCCAGGCCCATCACATTTTTCCTAATCTGATTATGACCAACTAAATATGCAACATTCATTCCTACACCAATCTGATCTAAAGTATCCAGATACTTACCAAAAGGCCAGGGGCTGGAGCCATCTGGTCCTCCTAAAGCAGTGGTTACTCCCTGTCGAATATGGCTTTCGCAGGTAGAGAGTTCGAGAATAGGATCCAGGTGCGCATGCATGTCTATAAAACCAGGGGCTATCGCCAGCCCTTTGGCATTGATAATGCGTGTAGCCTTTACTCCCGAAAGATCGCTTATTTTTTCTATGATGGAGTCTTTTATACCAATATCCATAGTAATCGGATCACTTCCGGAACCATCAAAAACCTCACCGTTTTGAAGGATAATATCATATTTCGGGTTTTGGGTACAACAGGATAATGTCAACACAATTATAATGCTTCTACAAATACCTTTATAGTCCATGAGTTATGTTTTTTATCTGGCTAATTATACTGCTGCCAGGGATTATTATTAAAACCATTATTTAGTCTGGTATTAAGATGATATATAATCTCCTAATCAGATACTGGACGGGATCTCTCCCTACTTATTTTTTAATTCTAAAAAAGCTTCCTGTAGTTTTTTAGTAACAGGGCCTACCTCATTATTCTGGTAAAAAGAATGATCATCAATTTGTCTTATAGATGCAATCTGGGAAGTGGTTCCGGTTAAGAAGGCTTCATCCATCTTTACAATATCATTTTCATGTATTGCTTCTTCCCGAACCTCTATATCGAGATCCTTACATAACCGCATAACAATTTGTCGTGTAACACCATCAAGAATATGCTCATCGGCTGGATGGGTATATAGAATTCCATCTTTTACGAAAAAGATATTGCAGTGCGATGCTTCTGTTACTTTTCCATTCCTTATAAGAGCAGCTTCATATGCCCCTTGTGTAACGGCATGGTCATTTGCCATTATATTGCCCAGTAAGGATATCATCTTGATATCACAGCGATGCCACCGGTGGTCGGGCATGGTCACAACCTTAACAGGGTTATTGATATCGGGTAACTCAAAAGGAAATGCATACAGCATTACTGTGGGTTGTGTATTATTGGGGAATGCATGTTTTCTCGGAGCTACTCCTCTCGTTATTTGTATATAGATCAAACAGTCTTTTTTCTTCAAATCGGAGGCTTCAAGTATGCGATGAATTTTATTTGGTAAGGTGGAGACATCAAAATTGATATAAACCTTTTGAAGGCAGTTTGAAAGTCGTTCTAAATGTTCTTTTCCGAAGAAAAAATTTTGGTTCATTTGAAGCATGACCTCATAAACCCCATCTCCAAATAGAAACCCCCGATCAAATACTGATATCTTTGCGTCTTTATGGTCTATAATTTCACCATTCAGATATACCTTTTTTGGATAATTACTCATATTCGAATTATGGTTAGTATCATTTTTATTGGTCTCAAATATAGTTAAAACCCTGCTTGCAGCTGGCAAGCCTAAATGGTATGTCAGCCTGCAGCAGGCAGGGTAGATATGCTCCCGATAGTTATCGGGATTAGTGCATTTTGCTTTAGGTTCTAAAAACTATCAGGTTTGCAGCAGGCAGTGTATTACTGCCTGCTGCAAACTGTTTACTCTTGTGTTGTATCATAAAATAAATTCCTTTTATGGTTACCCTGTCAAAAGATCTTGGCTCTCCAATAGCGGTTTTAAAATGCATTTTTATTTTGATAATTCCTTCTGCATCAACTCAAAAGCTAATTGCTCTACTATATTTTTGGTATTGGTAAAAGCTTCTTCTCTGGTAGCACTGGCAGATAGTACCGTTCGAAGATTCTTAATCCCCAATGATTTTATTTCTGATAGTGATAAATCTGAAGCTCCCGAGATTACATAGAGTGGGATTTCTTTATCTTTGGCCAGCATAGCAATACCATAAATCACTTTTCCGTGTAACGTTTGTTGATCGATTTTACCTTCTCCGGTAAAAATAAGATCGGTGTTTTGTAGTGCTTTGTCAAAGTGGGTGATACTCAGTATGGTTTCAATACCCGATTGCAGGCTTGCATTTAAAAAAATCACGCTTCCCGCACCTATCCCACCTGCAGCCCCGGCTCCGGGTACTTGCGAAATGTCTTTATGTAATTGTTTTTTTGCAAGCATTGAAAAGTGTGCCAATCCTTTATCTAAGGCTTCAATTTCATCAGAATCGGCCCCTTTTTGAGCAGCAAAAACATGTGCAGCCCCTTTTGGGCCAAATAATGGATTGTCTACATCACAAAGCGTAATGAATTTTATGTTTTTTAGGGTGTCATTATGATCAGGAAGTTGTATCGAAGCGATTTTTTCCAGGTTCTTACCAATGGGGTGTAAAGATTCTCTGTGTTCATCAAGAAATGTATAGCCCAGGGCAGTAGCCATACCAATACCGGCATCACAAGTAGCAGAGCCTCCGATAGACAAGTAGATCGTATGTACTCCTTTTCGAATCGCATCGATGATTAATTCGCCGGTGCCGTAAGTAGTGGTATGCATACAGTTACGTTCTGTTTCGGTAAGCAATACCAGGCCAGATGCTGCCGCCATTTCTATATATGCTGCATCGGCGGTCTTTTTATAACTTGCCTGGACAGGGCGAAACAAAGGATCATTAACAGTAATGGTCACTGTTTGCAGATCGAGATGTTGTTCTAAGACATCGAGCGAGCCATCCCCGCCATCGGCAAGTGGATGTTTCACGATTTCTATATGATCGTCATATCTTTTAATCCCCAAAGCAATGGCATCGCATAAGGCTGCTGCACTAAGTGAACCTTTAAACTTATCGGGAGCAATAAGAACTTTCATACACTCTATCTAAATATTTCTGGAAAAACGTCTATTTTGATACCCCATACAAGTGGTAATATATAATAAACCAATATGGTAGCTACAAATATAGAAATAATATTCATCCAGAAACCCGCTTTCAGCATACCAGGTATGGTTAATAATCCCGATCCAAATACCACAGCATTTGGTGGTGTGGCTACGGGTAGCATGAATGCACAGGAAGCAGCTACGGTGGTAGCGGTCATTAAGAAATAAGGATGTACGTCTATCGATAGTGCCAGTGCTGCCAAAACAGGCATCAGCATCGCGGCAGTGGCAACATTTGAAGTAATCTCGGTGAGAAAATTGACAACGGCAATAATGGCAAAGATCAACAGGATGGTCGGTAGTGCTTCAAACAAAGTAAGTTGACTGCCGATCCATGTGGCTAAGCCCGAAACTTTAAAACCTTCTGCCAAAGCAAGCCCACCTCCAAAAAGTAATAAAATTCCCCACGGAATCGTTTCTGCAGTTTGCCAGTTGATAATACCAGTTTTTCCTTTTTCTCCAGATGGGATTACAAATAGGGTGATGGCACCTGCAATAGCGATCAAGGTATCATTAATACCAGGGATATACTTCTTTAAAAGAAAAGAACTTGTGATCCAGCACACTGCAACCACTATAAAGACGATTAACACAGATTTTTCTTTGTAGGAAATTCTTCCTAATGATTGTAATTGTGTATGAATTGCATTTTTTCCTCCCGGAATACCTTCTATAGTAACAGGAAATACAACTCTGGTGAGATATACCCACCCGATTGCCAGCATTAATAACGAAAATGGCAGCCCCAAAGCCATCCATTGTGTAAATGTTATCGTTTGCCCGTATAGTTCTTCGGCAATACCAACAAAGATAACATTGGTAGGCGTACCGATGATGGTAGCAATACCTCCCACAGAACAACCATATGCAATGGCGAGCATTAAAGAACGTCCCATTTTTTTCTTTAAAGGTGCTTCTGCTTTAATTTGTGATACAACGGCCAGCCCTATGGGTAGCATCATTACTGCTGTGGCGGTATTTGATATCCACATACTTAAAAAAGCTGTGGAAACCATAAATCCTAAAATCACCTTATTCCAATTACTGCCTATGGTATAAATAATATGGAGTGCAATTCGCTTATGAAGATTTGTTTTCTCTATAGCAGCAGCCAAAATAAAACCCCCAAGAAATAAGAAGATCATTTGATTGGCAAAGGCACCTGTAGCACTTTTTACAGACATTACACCTGTTATTGGGAATAATACCAAAGGTAATAGGGCAGTGGCCGATATCGGGATAGCTTCTGTAATCCACCATATGGCAATCCAGGCAGCAGCAGCCAATGTTGCTGTTCCTTCGGGAGATAATCTTTCGGTGTGGAAGAAAAATAAAATGAATAAGAATAATACTGGCCCTGCAAAGAGTCCGATCAATTTAGTATTCATATCAACAAATATGAGTTCAATAATTATTTTTTAAGCTCTTTATTTTTTAAAACAGATTTTGTGAATTTGTTAGAAATAGGTGCCTTTAAGATAATACGCTCATGATTTGTACTCTACTTAAGATAGACCGCTACAATTTTTGATATTAACAGATATTTATAAATACCATTAAGATTCTTCTATTTTATACTTGAGAACTCGTCTTGACCTTCTTGATTCCCTTAAGGGCAATAGTAAGATTTTGGAGAATTTTTAAATAAAAAAGCATTTATGTGTAAATTACTCAAAATGAAATACATGCGACCTCCTCCTCCCCGGAGGAGATCGCCCGGGATCCAAAAATAACTCCTCCGGGGAGGAGGAGGTCGCTTGGGATCCAAAAATAACTCCTCCGGGGAGGAGGAGATCGCTTGGGATTCAATAACAACTCCTCCTGCCTGGAGGAGATCGCTCGGGATTCAATAATAACTCCTCTGATGATGAGGGGTTTGTTTTCTTGCATTAATTACCGCTAATTCTGTATATGATGATGATCTACAACTAAAATCAACTGAATTACAGACAATCTTTCGATGTAGATTTCTTTTAATTTTTCAGATTCTGTGATTGCTTCTTCATTTGTTGCTTCTTTAGATTCGCTATTGGCTGTCTTGGGCCAAATATGAAAGCCCCCTCTGATTTTATCCTTAAAAACCTCTTTCATTTTTCGTATGGTCTCTGGATTAAAATGCTGACTGAGGTCTGTTCGATCATCCCAAGTACCCCAAATTCCGTTCTGGTCAATATCTCCCTTGTAAAAAATTTGATGCGTAGGATACGTCTTCATCATTCGGATTTTTAAGGTGTCTAAATTATAATCGCCTTTCCATGTAAAAGGTGCCACATCATCAATTCCAGAACCTGAAACAACCGAATCTACAAAGCTTAGCTCAATAGCCATTTTATGCTGCGTTGGTGAGTCGCCGTAGCAATAAAAACCTTCCCATTCGCCACTAGGTAAAAAATGATGTGTTTCGGTATTTTTTTGGTTCATATTTTTATGTGTTATTAAAAATCTATGCAATCTATAAAAATTGTTGCAAAATTAGTGTAGCCTATTCTTTTTTGTAGCTTTCCCTAAAAATGTAGGCAGAGAGGTGTTGCACTAGGGATAGGAACCCTTCGATTACCCTCAGGATAAACTTTATCCTTTTTCTGTTCTTCCGGCTACACTCGAGAAGACAGAAAAAGGTATAGTGAACCTATCTTGCCGGCAGGTAGCCCGGCCCGGATTCTGAGAATTTGGGAAGCGCTCTTACACATACGGTTAAAACTTCTTTGCATCTTTAACCCGGATTATACATTGAAAAACCTATTGCGATTCATCAACCCATTGAAAATAAGAACAGTTCCCTTCTGAAAGAAAAGAACTGTTTTTATATTTAAAAATAAATTGAAAAATTTAGAATGTATACGATATTCCAAAAGTAGATCTGAATCCGAAGTATCTGAAATCATTTATTCTGGATTCATCTCCCCAATATGTTTTTTGAGGGGCATTTGTGATATTGTTTATCTCTGCATAGATTCTCCATTTTTTCTTGAAAGTGTAAGAGGTGTTGGCGTCTAATTGAAACCTAGATTCTCTAATTAAATCCTGATCTCCTTCTGTTAATAGAGAAGACTGTATGAGCTGAATTCTTTGATCCTGGAAGTTTCCATTAACCCTGGCAGAAAATCCTTTGTAGTCAAAAGTTATTGCAGCATTACCGGTATGAGGTGCTTGTCCTGGCAATTGTCTACCACCAACACCTTGAATGGTTGCATCACTATCGGCATAGGTATAATTCAAATAAATTCCGAAGTTTTTCCAAAAACCTGGTAAGAAGTTCAAATTCGATTGAATGTTTACTTCTACACCGATTACAGTAGCCTCTTCTCCATTATCTGGTATTGTTGCATCCCTTCCGATAAAGTTATTGGCAGATAAAAATTCACCTCCTTCAATTTCAAATCTTCTTACAAATCTGAAATCTTTAATATTCTTGTAAAATACTCCTCCTGATAGAATTCCTACATCACTTAAATATCGTTCAAACAAAACATCAATATTATCAGAAACGGGTGGTTTAAAATTAATATTTCCTAGTCGAATATCGTCATCCTCATCATCTGGGATTTGAACACGTGGTCTGATATCATCAAAATTCTGTCTGGCATATCCTTTTGTATAGGCAGCACGAATATTAGTGAGATCATCTAATTCATATTTCAACTGAAGATTGGGCAATAAAAAGTCATAATCGCTGCTTCCGGCAACAGGAATTACAATTTCTTCATCTTGGTCAACAAGATTTGCGAGATAATCGATATTAACAGTTTCATAACGTGCACCGGCTAAAATGCTAAATTTTCCGGTTCTTAATCTAGCCATGAAGTACCCTGCATCGGTAACTTCTTTGGCATCACTAAAATTTTGTGCAACTTCTTGAATACCAGAAAACTCTCGTAAATTAAAAAAGTTTGTATTGGTATTAAAAAATGAAGTCAATACAGCCGGATCAATAGCTGGGCCAAATTCTATCTCATCCTGTAACCAATTATCTCTAACCAGTCCCGGATTGTTAAAGTTGCTATCTGCAAATGACAAATCTCCATTACTAAAATCATATCTATACTCTAAGAAGTTTCCATCATCTAGCCTTTTTATAACTCTATTTTTATATCCAGATTTCAAGGTAAGAATAGAATTACCAATAGCAAAAGGATGTTCTAAGTCGATTCTTGCTGTGTTTGATGAAGTTGTAACAGTTCTATCATATACTTGAAGTTCTATCCTGTCTGTATACTGATCTAGTGGAACAAACCCACCTCCAGGCGGTGTCACTATCGGAAAATCACTATTCAAACCTGATATGTTTAGATCTAAGTTATCATCAGTTCTGAATCTTCCTCTATTTCCATCTTCAAATCTTTCACCAGTCGAGGTAGCATAACCAGGCATAATTTTTAAATTTCCAAGCAAAAACTGCGCTTCAATATTCAATGTAAGGTTAAAACGCTTTACAACTCTTTCTCTGTATCTGCTCTGTACCCTTCCATCTTCAGACTCTGCAGTTCCATCTGCATTAGGTACGAACTCTTCTAAATTAAAAACATTTCGACTTCTGAGTTCGTCTTCTTCCAATGAGTTATACAATGTTCTGGCAATAATAAAATTATTTCTATCAAATTGATAATCGGCACTGAAGCTCCATCCTGTACGTGTTCTTTCTGTCTGTAATGCTCTAAGGGTATAATTTTCTAAGAAAAAAGGACCTACTTTTTCATCCTCACCGTTTACTTCTTCTTCTACACGGTCCCATTCACCTTGTGTTCTGTCTTCTCCATTATCAGTTTGAAAATAAGAAGTGCCAAACAATAGCCCAAAGGCTCCATTAGGGTTTTTGTTGGAAACCCCAAAACGTTTACCCAGTTCTATCTTTCCGACAAAATTCACTCCTTCAGATAAACCATTATAACCTCCTCCCAGCTCGGCTTTCATTCCCAACTTTGGACGTCTCGCTGTAGGAGATTTAAGATTTACGCTCCCCCCGATAGCATCTCCATCCATATCTGGAGTAATGGTTTTACTGACTTCAATTTGGCTCAATTGATCTATGGGAATTTGTGTCAGGTTAGCGGTTCGCGATCCATCAGTTCCGGTGTTTTGTAGTTGTTCGCCATTAATAGTGATATTAGTAAAGTTTCGGGGAGTACCCCTTAAGGTAACCCCGGCCCCTTCACCATTATCCAGGTCAATATTGATTCCTGGTACACGCTGCAATGCATCTGCTACATTCAGATCGGGGAAACGGTTAATCAAGTCTGTGGAAATTATATTGGTGATGTTGTCGGCGGTTCTCTGAATATTCAATGCTCTGCGTTGTCCTTCAAGGTTGGCAGAGATCACCACTTCTTCCAAACCAACGGTAGATTCTTTTAACATGATCGTTATATTGGTAGGATCATTATACGTAGATACATCAACCTCTTGGGATTCAAAACCTAAGTAGGTAATCACCAGGGTGGCCGATGAAAGATTGTCATATAAAAGATTAAACCTTCCATCAAAATCAGCACTGGCACCAATAGAAGTGCCCTTGATGACCACTTCTGCACCAGGTAATGGCAGATTGCTAGTGTTCTCTCGTATAGTTCCAGAGATACTTTGTGCCAACATACTATGACTGCACAGAAGAGTAATCCCTAGTAAAAAATAAAAGTTTTGAATAGTTTTTTTCATATTCCTTGAAGTTTTAGATTAGTTCAATTCACGCAATATTGGCAAACACCTAACATTTAACACTTGAAGGATGTTTTTTTGAGATATTACCGTGATTTAGAAAAAATTACAATGATTCTTTTGTAGTAATTCGTTCTGAAACCAATTAACCCTTAATTATTTTGTTAAATAATTATGAAAAAGTAAAGAAAGTATGCAAAAACTTTAGTTTTTGGTATCTAAGATGTTGTAGTTCGTAAATTAATTTCAGTAGATATTGAACCTAAATCGTAATAGGGGGCAGCGTTTACATAATAGTACTGGTAAAACATAATATTGCTATTGCCATGGTGATAATCCCACCATATTGATTTTGAAGATATTCTCTAATGTTTTTAAGTGCCAACGCAATATGTACTTCTACTGTCCTGGGGGAAATGTTTAATTTTTCACTGATTTCCTGATAGGTCAATCGTTCATTTCTACTGAGTTGAAAAACGATTTTGCGTTTTGTGGGCAAGCTGTCGATTGCTTGCGTAAGAATGGAAGATAATTCATTTGAATGTATTTGATTTTCAAGCGATTGATCTTCTTTAGAATTGGTGTATTGAAAGTGTTCTTTATATTTTTTGAAACTGTTAAGCTTTCTGAAATTACTAATAATAGTGTTTCTTGCGAGAACGAATAAGAAGAATTTTAAAGATTTTTCGGGGTCTAAAGTTTCTCTTTTTTCCCAAATCTTAACAAATACGTCCTGAGCAATATCTCTTGCCATATCTGCATTGTTACATAAGTGATATGAATATTTGGTTACCGGTTCTACATATCTGTCAAAAAGAATTTTAAATGATTTTTCACAATTTTTGTTTAATAATCTAACTAAATCAGAATCAGTTGGTTTGATGTCCTTTTTTTTCGATTTAACAATATTCATATCCCAATCAATATTTCCTTAACAAGTGATAAATATAGTATTTACTATTAAATTATAAATATTTTAACATTAAACTTTAACTTTTTTTATTGTTAAACGTTTTTCGATGGATTGTTTATAACTATATCGTTTTCATTTCAGATGTTCTGGTTCTCTGTCGAAAATCAAGCTAAGGGTATCAAAGTTCAAAAGCGTTTTACAGTACAAGAAAGAGATTTTGTTATACTATCGAAGTAAATATTTAGAATTGAAGAGAATGCTTACATTTGAATTTACCAAGGATACACAGTAGAAGTATGCAAGGTGTTCAAAGGATGTGATCTCCAGGGTGTGTTAAATTTGTTAAAATCTGTAAAAAAGGAAACATGTCTAATGAGTTAATTATTTTTGCATTCCAAAATTTGAGAAGAAGATGTTAAAATCAAAACCAACAGACGACCAATGGAGGGCTTTTTTCAGAGGAGAAAGCTCAAAAGAGGAGTATGTCTGGTTAAAATCACTGCTGGACAGTGGTGAAGCAGACGAGGCCTTAAAGCGTTTGTATGATACAGATTCTTTGGAGAAAGAAGCAGAATCTTTTGAGCTGGATAAAGCATTAGCTTTTAAAAACCTTCATAAGAAGTTGGGCTCCAGGCAAACTTCCAGAAGATTTTTATATCCTGCAGTGGCTGCTGCTGCAACGATTGCTTTGCTGCTGGGATTTTGGTTTGGAAATACGATACTTTTTAATGAACAATCTATAGATTACGCCAGTAATCCTATGGAAACATTAAAAATCTCTTTGCCTGATGGCTCAGCGGTTGTTTTGAATGCGAATAGCTCATTGCATTATACCGAAGAATCCGGTTATAGAAAGGTAAATTTGATGGGAGAAGCATTTTTTGATGTAGAAAGAAATGAAAATATGCCATTTGTTATTACTGCCAAAGATTTGCGTGTTGAAGTCCTCGGGACCTCATTTAATGTTAAGGCATATAATGAAAAGAATAGTTTTGTAACAGTAAGCTCAGGTAAAGTAAAGGTGGAAGATGAAGATCAGGATGTGGTACTTATAAAAGGAGAAGAAGTAGCACACATAGGCGAAGATCTTCAGAAACAAGATGCTTCAACTACAAGAATTTCTTGGTTGTCAGGAAAAAAAGTCTATGAGAATACTCCTCTCAAAGAGATTTTTGAAGACCTTACCTCCTGGTATGGTATCAGGATTGAAGCGTCAGAAGCTATAAAAAATATAACATACACAGCAACTATATCCTTGGATCAAGGGATAGAGGATTTCTTAACAAGTCTTCAGATTTCAGAAAATATAAATTTCACTATCTTTGAGCAATACGTTCGATTGCTCAAAGATTAATTAGGTGATTTATAAAGTTTTTGATGCAGAATATTCTATTTTGGTGTATTGGCGCCCATTTTTCTTTTTCTTTTTTTTAAGTGGTTTTTCTCTTTTTTCTCAGGATAAAGATTGGATTCCAAAAGATTCTGTGACCAGAAAAAAAGCAATTAGACTCATTGAAAACAATGAGGGATACCACTTTTTTTTTAATTCTAAAGTCGTTGACACGAAAAAAAAAGTGCTTCTATCTGATCCTGTAAGTATGGATGAGCTCATTTCACAACTTGTATCCGGAAGTAATCTAAACTATCAAATAAAACAGCAAACCATTATTCTTTTTCCTGCAGCAGCAGGCAGTATTACTTCAGGGGAAGCATACCTCTTTTCTGGCAAATCAGATAAGTTAGTATTTAAAATATTTGACCTCTACACCAGAGAACCATTGGCAGGAGCAGTTATAAGCAACAAAAAAAAGAAGATAGAAGAAATATCTGAGTTAGATGGTACCGCAAGTATAGACTATAATGGGGGTTTTGAAGATACTATTTTTGAAATTAAATATTTAGGATATAAGACCAAAGATATATTGATCAAGACCAAACCGAAACCTAATACACTTATCGAAGTGGTAATGGAACCTGATATTGAAGAGCTGGGAATAGTAACCGTGAGTGGAAATCTAGAAAAACGATTGAAAGAAGTAAATGCACAGAAGAATTTTATAAATAACATTCAGGTTTTGGCTGCCGATACCAAAGATCGTTTACCAGATCAAAACGCGAGCGAAGCCATACAACGAATGTCTGGAGCTACTATTACCAGAAGTTATGGAGAAGGCAATGCGATAGCATTAAGAGGTACGCCTATTAGTTACTCAACAGTCCAATACAATGGAGAAAACCTTCCTGCTACTCAGGTAGAAGGAATTCGGCAAGTAAATTTGTTGGGCTTTGGAATAGATCAAATTGACAACATACACATTGTTAAAACAATACGGGCAGAGATGGATGGTGATGCTATTGGGGGTGCAGTAGATCTCATTCCTTCATTTGCTAATTCTAAAGAGTTATCTATAAAGTCAGAGCTGGGAAGCGGTTATAATAATTTATCAAAAGGATATAATGTAACAGGCATGGTGCTGTTATCAAAACGCTTTTTCAATCAACAATTAGGCATTAAGCTGGGCGGAAATATATACAGAACAGATAATGGCAGGGACCGTACTGAAATAACATGGGATGATAGAGATCTTCCTACAGGAGAAAGCGTATATCTTATTGATAATTATAATTTTAGGGATTTAGAGAATCAAAGAACGCGTTTGGGCTATAACCTTTCTATGGATTATAGATATGGTAGCGAGAGTAAACTGTTTTTTCACCTGTTGTATAATAGTCTCACCGATAAAGAAGTACGAAACCGATTGCGATACAGGGCATTCAGAGGTGATTATATAAACGAAATTCGGGTAAATGGTGCGACTATAGAAAGAGACCTTCGTGATCGTACCAAAACCAGGGAAAATATTTCTTTCCAGTTGGGAAATCGCCATTTTATTGATAACTGGAGGTTTGATTCTTCATTTTTTTATTCAAAGACAGATCGCTCGGAAGAAGCTGTTCGCGCAACTTTTTCTAGAGATAGTATTGATCTGTTATTTACAGATATCCATGGTGATTTCCCAAAAGTTCAGGGCGTTTCAGAAAATGAAGAAGATCCATCCCTTTACACTTTAGAATCCTTCAGGCCAAAGGATAATATATCTGTTATAGGAGAAAATATAGCAGTAAAGCTGGATATAAAAAAAAGAATGAGAACTACTGTTGGAAAACTAAAAATAAAGGGAGGAATAAAGTATCGTCATATGCATCACAAAAGTGTAAGAAACACTTCTTTTTTTAGAAATTCGGGAATAGAAGCACTTAACTTTTCTGAAGTATCTAATAATGTAGAAAAAGAGAAGTTCATGCGAGGAAATCTTCCTTTTACTCATAGGATTGATACAGGCCGTTTAATCAATTTTTTTAATAACAATCCAAATGAATTCAGAGAAGACATAGAGGAATCATCCAGATTAGCATCCAGTTTTTTTTCTAAGGTCGATGAACAAGTAAAAGCCTTTTTTATATCGGCCAAGCTACAGAGAAAAAAATGGGTTTTTCTTGCAGGATTTCGATTAGAACATAATACTGCCGAATATACAGGAAATGAGATCACATTCAATGAAGATGAAAGTATAGCTGCTGTGACACCACAAATTGCCAAAACAAACTATACTATTCCGCTCCCCAATTTCCAATTAAAATATGAAATCAATCAAAAATCTCAGGCAAGATTTGCTTTTACATTTGGGTATTCCAGGCCTGATTATAACACAATAACACCAACCAGGATTATCGATAGAGCAGATCAAAATGTATTTCTTGGTAATCCCGATCTACAACCTGTTCGATCTGCTAATATTGATTTGGCATATGAATACTATCTGGGAGATATAGGGGTCGTTTCTGTCTCTGGGTTTTATAAAAGGATTACAGATTTTAATTACAGAAGAGAGACCAGTGTTACAGGCAACGAATGGGAAGATGCAAATCTTTACACAGGTTATGAACTGGAAACTTATGAAAACGGAAAGTATGCAAACCTGTTTGGGCTCGAATTGAATGCACAAACCCGATTAAAGTTTTTACCAGGTTTTCTTCAGTATTTTACTGTGATGGGCAATTATAGCCTTACCACTTCAAAAGCGATAGTAAGCCCCGGTGTATCCTTTAGATTACCGGGCCAGGCAGAATCTTTCGGTAATATCGTTTTGTCATATGATCAAAAAGGATTTTCGACAGGATTGGCCTTAAATTATAATGCAGGGTATACATTCTCTATAGGAAACACAAGAGATGAAGATCAATTATTCGATAGCCGCTATCAGTTGGATTTCAATATCTCCCAAAAAATAAATAAAAATTTTAGGGTGTATGCCGAGGCGATTAATATCACAGACCAACCGCTACGTGGTTTTTTTGGTAACTCAAACCAGGTGAGTGAATTAGAAATCTATTCGTGGTGGGTTCGCGCCGGGATTGGGTGGAAATTCTAGTTCACTTGCCGGTTATTTAATCGTATAATTTATTTTCATCATTAAGTAAATTTATCGAACCATACGTTTTACTTAGAGATCTTAGAAAAAAAAACGTAAGTATTATGAAAAAGATACATAGATTCTTCATTTTATTATTCCTTAATTCTCTTTACATCACTGCACAAGTAGGTCCTATAACGGGCGAAGCGCAATTGCGTCTTTCTCCAATCTGGACACGTGTTGCCGATGTATTTGGCGAAGCAGGATCGGTAGAAAGTGCCGAATTCTCGAGGGATGGTAAGTATATCGTTACCGGAACTAAATTTGATAACAGCCTTATTATGTGGCGCACCAGTGATGGAGCAGAACTTTGGCGTGCTTATGCCGCAGAAGAAATAGAACGTGTTGCCTTCTCTCCCGATGACAAATTCGTAGCAAGTATTAGTGAGGATTATTTGATTACCATTTATGAATCCAAAACAGGTAAAGAAGTCCGGCGTATCGAGCTGGAAACTGCAGCAGATGGTTTGGCCTATGCCAATAAGAAAAACATTTTGATCTCGGGTCAGGAAAAGATAAAAAAAGATGGGAAGATAATAGGATATATCAGAGCGTACAATATGGATACCGGAGAATTAATGTATAAACTCGATCAGGGTGAAACCGTAAATGAAATTCAATTCTCTACCGATGATAAATATTTTCTTAGTGCCGGGATGAATTCTGAAATTCGTATTTGGGAAACCGAAACAGGAAAGCCCGTAAAAACATTAAAACCCGATCGGGAGTTTGGCTTTGTTTGCGGGTTTTTCTCTCCAGACACCAAATATGTTGTAGCATCTGGTTTTGAAGGGGATATTTTTCTTTGGGATCTTGAAACAGGAAAACTCCTGCGTAAATGGAATACCAGCGGACGTAAAGTAGAAACCCTGGCATTTACTCCCGATGGAAATTATATTTTATCTGCAGGTAACGACCCGTATATCAGGATCTATCGTACATCACAAATTTTGGATCAGATAGGCAAAGTCCCCATTGCTTATGCTGTGCATGCAAACGATCAGGCAGAGTATATCGATTTTAATGCAGATGGAAGTTTCCTTACCAGTGCCCATCAGGATGGAACCGTACGTCTTTGGGCATTTATGGGTGAGGAGCAAGGCCTCAATGCAAGAAGACATAAAGAAGTAAAGAAAGGCCAATCTGATGCAAAGCGTAAAAAAGTAAAATAGCCATAATGAAAATCATAGGAATAGGAGCTAATTTTTATAAAAGAGAAAGTGAACGTGATCTCCTTTCTGAAGAGCTGTTGATCTTTACCAAACCAGCTTCTTCTATAGCCAAAGGGAGTGTATGGCATTATCCTTCTTGTAGTTTGAAAGTGTTCTACGAAATGGAAATAGTGCTGAAAATCAACAAAACCTTATCAAAAGTTACAACAGAAGAAGCCTATAATGCTTTTGATGAGATCGCCCTGGGGATAGATTGGACTGCAAAAGATCTTCAGGCTAAGGCCAAAGAAAAAGGATTTCCATGGGCATTTGCCAAAGGTTTTGATGAAGCTACCTTTTTAAGTGAGTTTTTACCTGTTTCAGAATTTGAAGATGTTCGCAACCTGAACCTAACTTTTAAGGTAAATGGCGAGACTCGCGAAAAAGGTAATATACAACAACTTAAAGCAAATTACGAACAGATAATTTCCTATACATCTCAATTTATGACCTTGCATTGGGGAGATTTAATTATGACCGGAGCACCACCGTCTCCGGGAGAGATTTTTAAAGGTGATCATTGTGAAGGATTTATCGGAGATAGGAAATTATTGGATTTTAAAGTAGTGTAAAGAATGAAAAAAATACTATTTGGAGTGTTTGCGATAATTGCATTGGTGTCTTGCGAAAAAGTAAAGCCCAAAGCAGACCTTGCCAAAGGAAAACAATTATACAACCAGCAATGCGCCGCATGTCATCAACCCAATGGTAGGGGAATTAATGGAACACACCCACCACTAGAGGGTACCCCATGGGTTACGGGTAATAAAGAACGATTGATTAAGATAATGATCCATGGATTGCAGGAAAAGATCAGGGTAAAAGGAGAAATATATGATAATGTGATGCCAGGAGTTGCACATCTTTCTGATGAAGAAATAGCTAATATTTTGAGTTATATCCGAAATGATTTTGAGAACAATGCTTCAGAGGTTTTGGCTCATGAAGTTGCTGTTGTAAGAGCTGGTAAATCCCTCAATGAACCTGAAGATCTGTCATCGGTTGCACCCGTAAACGATTATTCAAAACGCAAGAAAAAAGATCGTGTACAGAGTAGGGTAGGATCGGTTTTTAAAGGCAAACAAGTTTTCCTCGACCAAATCAAAGTTCCTGAAGGATTTACGATCGAAGTGTTTGCAGATAGCCTCGAGAATCCCCGCTCACTTGCTTTGGGTAGTACAGGGACGATTTTTGTTGGATCAAGACGTAATGAAGGGCATTTTGTGTATGCATTGAAGGATGAAGACAAAGATGGTAAAGCAGATAAGACGATCAAAATCGAAAAAGGATTAGAATGGAATCCTATGGGGGTTGCGATACGAGGAGAAGATTTGTATGTAGGAGAAATCCATAGGATTGTGCGATATAAAAATATTGAAGCAAATCTGGACAATCCTCCAACTCCTGAAATTATATTTAATTACCCGCCGATCAAAAAACATGGAGATAAATATATTCGGTTTGGCCCAGATGATATGTTATATGTACCCGTTGGGGCACCATGTAATAATTGCAGGGAAGAAAACCCTGTTTTTGGATCTATTACCCGTATCTCTTCAGAAGGAAAAGATTTTGAAATCGTGGCACATGGTGTTCGTAACAGCCGTGGATATGACTGGCACCCCGCAACCCAAGAACTCTGGTTTAGCGACAACGGTCGTGATTTGTTGGGCGATGATATTCCTCCCTGTGAGATTAACAAATTAGGTAATGTGGGAGATCACTACGGTTATCCTTTTTGGCATGGATTTGATGTAAAAGATCCCGAATTTGGAGATCAACGACCTCAGAATGATTTTGTTGAACCTGTATTTGGACTGGTAGCACATGCTGCTCCCGTAAGCTTAAAATTTTATACAGGAGATATGTTCCCTTCGACATATAAAAATGTAATGCTGGTTTCAGAGCATGGCTCCTGGAACCGAACTGAAAAACAAGGGTATCGTATTATGAAATTAGTGATCGAAAATAATAAGGTAATTAGTTATGATCCCTTCATTACAGGTTGGCTGGATACAGAAAAAAATGATGCATGGGGCCGGCCGGTCGACATGTTACAAATGCCCGATGGATCCTTATTGATAAGTGATGATTATGCAAGTGTGATTTATAGACTTAGCTATAAAGAAGATAAAACATCTTAAATTTATGGTTAAGAAAAAATAATGCATACTTTAGTACTTATGATCACAGGACCATCTTTATTACTTCTCATATTAGCATCTATTGTCTTAATTATACTACTAACAGCCAAATTCAAGCTTCATCCGTTTCTTGCATTAATTATAGCTTGTTTTTTTCTGGGTATTACAGTCAGGATCCCTTTACCAGAGCTTGTAAAATCTATGGAAAATGGTTTTGGAGGACTCATGAAGTATATTGGGATGATCGTCATATTTGGCAGCATCATAGGGGTCTTTCTCGAAAAATCTGGAGGAGCAATGAAAATTGCACAGCGTATTATTTCCCTTACGGGAAAAGGAAAAACTATCCCAGCCATTTCTTTAATAGGAGCAGTAGTGAGTATTCCTGTATTTTGCGATAGTGGATTTATTTTATTATCTGGTTTATCTGATAAGTTGAGTAAGCTAAGCAATGCTACCAAATCCAGCTTGAGTCTGGCTTTGGCTACAGGATTGTATACGACACATACGCTGATCCCTCCAACACCAGGCCCAATTGCCGCTGCCGGAAATATAGGTGCTTCAGCCTATTTGGGTACTATTATCCTGGTAGGAATCTGTTTTAGTATCCCCATCTTGTGGATCACACAAATTTTTTCTAAACGATTAGGAAGAAATATTGAAACAAATGAGATTTTGGATAATGACACCATTGCTGTGGATGAACCCGATACAATGCCTTCCATAATTAGTGCCTTGATACCATTAATTATTCCTATAGCATTGATTGCTTCGGGAACGGTATTTCGTTTTTTTAAGATACAATTAGAGTGGTTAAATTTTATAAGTTCTCCGTTGGTTGCCATATTTATCGGAGCTATTTTGGCGATGCTTCTATTACGCCCAACAGGTTTAAAAAACATGTCCCAATGGTTTACCGAAGCTATTAAGGTTTCTGGGCCAATATTGATTATTACTGCAGCGGGTGGTGCTTTTGGCGGAGTTTTAAAGGCAACACCACTTTCTGAATATGTAGGGAAATGGCTAACTTCTGGGGATTCTGGAAGTATTTTGATTTTGGTGATCATTTTTCTTATCGCAGCTGTTTTAAAATCGGCACAGGGATCTTCGACCAGTGCTATGGTGATTACCTCTTCATTATTGGCACCCCTGGTTGTAGAACTAGGATGGGATTTGCCAATACAATATGCATTGGCAGTCATGGCAATAGGAGGTGGGGCTATGACGGTCTCGCATTTTAACGATAGTTATTTTTGGGTGGTATCCCAGTTTAGCGGTATGAGTGCCAAAGATACCAATCGGTCTTTTACCTTAATTACTGCAATGCAGGGGCTATTAGTACTCACACTTTCTATTTTGATCTGGATTTTATTTGTTTGAGATGTCATTCAAAAAATTTAACAGTAGCTATAAAACCTATTCTACCGTGTTATCCATATCTTTTTAGTAAGCAATTCTAAAGCAATTTGGCATTGGTAAAAGCTCTCCCTTTTAGCTAAAGGGGAGCCTGTCTGTCGCCAGCCGGCCAGGCAGGCTTGCTTCGGGAGAAAGAGGGGTTTGCTATACGTACTGCTTCACTTCTTTTATTTACTTTTACTAGCATCCGAAAGTTGCGTTTTTAAACTTAACTATAAGAATCAATATATTGAAAAGTTCAGATCCCAAAGATTTTATCTTTGGGGTCTTATAACATGGTTTTTTTAGTAAAAACTTATTTTTTGGATAAACTATTTACAGATAAGTGATAGCTTTAACTAAAAAGAGAGGCATTTTGGTACGCCGCTATGATTATTTAGCACTCGCTACGATCCTGTCGATGGTGATATTGATTTGGTTGATAGATACATCAACACCAGCTACGGTTTCGTCTATAAACGCTGCATCGATCACTATATAAAATTTTTGCAAGGCATCGGTCAATATCTTACGGGTTTGGTCATCGGTAAGGGTGTCTTTGGTTGCTTTTTGCTTGTTACGCTCTATAAATACTTTCTCAAATGCGATTTGATCTGTTTTTAATTCTGAGAGCCAATCGGTAAGATGAGCAATTTGCAAGTCTGCTATGGCTTGTTTGGTTTCCAGATCTTTAAAGAGCTTGTTTAACCGGGAGCTTTCTACCGGGTAGCTGGATTTAATCAGATTTTTACCGTGTTTTATTAGTATCGAATCTAATCGTTTACAAGCTTGTTGATATAAAGGGTTGCTATGTCTTTTTAAACCTGCCTCTATATGGTCGCGTATGCCGCGATAATTATCGTCTCGTTTTGCGTCTGCCAGTGTTACAGCGGCAGTTAATGCTTCTTTAGTAGTTTTTCCTATACCTTTTTGTGCTTCATCTTTTGCATTGCTTAGCCTGGTAATACTTTTAGAGAAAGCAGCTTCATCAGGATGATTGGTCGTAATAGTCGTTATCGATTCTGTAGCTAGTGTAATCATCGCCTCTGGTGAGAGGGATGAATAAGGGAATTTTTTGATCATAATATACTTTGGTTAATGTTATATAATAATTACGAAAATAAATGAAAAAAGAGAATATGACCAATAAAATCTTAAAATAAAGTATTCATATTTTAAATTATTTTTCCCGCAGCACAGATTGGCAATTCTGAAGGCTTGATTTTTTTCGCCCGCTGGGATTGGCGATTCTGAAGGCCTGATTTTTTTCACCTGCTGGGATTGGCGATTCTGAAGACTTGATTTTTTTCGCCCGCTGGGATTGGTGATTCTGAAGGCTTGATTTTTTTCGCCCGCTGGGATTGGCGATTCTGAAGGCTTGATTTTTTTCACCTGCTGGGATTGGTAATTCTGAAGGCTTGATTTTTTTCGCCCGCTGGGATTGGCGATTCTGAAGGCTTGATTTTTTTCACCCGCTGGGATTGGTGATTCTGAAGACCTGGTTTTATTTTCGCAGCGCAGTTTGAGGTAAGAAGCCGGAAGTACCAACAGTTTTATTGGAAAAGCAATTGCCTACACCTGGCCAAACTTATAAGACATACAAACAATGAAGTATATGAGATTGATAACAATCTTATAAAAAATACTATCAGCCTATTAGCTCTGGGAAGAAAAAACTACTCATTTGCCCGATCGCAAAAAACTGCAATGCTATATTCTTTCTTCGCTACTTGTATAATCAATCATATAGATCCATATCGATGGTTTAAAGATATAGTAGAGAATTCCAGAACATAAAACATATAAAATAGCAGAGCTTCTTCCTGGCAATTAAGCGATTACTAGACTAAAGCCCGCCTAAATGACAAAGTCGGACAGGGGAGAAGAAAATACTTTATAAAGGTGATTGCGGACATTCAATTTAAAAATTCAATTATGCAGCATCCCTGCCTGGTCAAAACTATACTTTATATTTTTTGATGAGAGTTGGGTCGGGATCCATTCCCAAACCAATTTTTGTCGGGCTGTCTATATAGCCGTCTTTTATAGGAAAAGCCTCTAGCGCAGGGTTAAAGTCGCGGGCTTTTGCGGGATAAGTCTCCAATATCAATGCATTAGAGATAGAGGCTACTGCATGAACATTCATATGAGCATATCCGTGTGGCGCCACAGGAATGTGGAATGCCGAGCAGAGAGCTGCTATTTTCCTCATTTCGGTAAGCCCTCCGCCTTTGATAGAATCAATATTTATAATATCGCAAGAATGATTCTCAACCAAATCACGGGCTCCCCATCGTGTATATTCATTTTCGCCTGCTACAATAGGTATATCCAAAGCATCACGCACTTCGGCATTCCCTCGCCAATCATCTGGGGCAACGGGCTCTTCAAACCAGTAAAGATCAAGATCCTCTACCATTCTTCCGTATCTTATGGCCTCGTATGCAGATTTGTAGCCGTTATTGGCATCTACCATCACTCTGGCACTGTTCCCCAGAGCTTTTACAACAGCTCTTGTACGTTCGGCATCTCCTTTGGCATCAAGGTATCCAATTTTCATTTTTACCACTTTATAACCTTCCTTCACATATGCTTCCATTTCTTTTACGAGATCTGCAATACTTTTTCCTTCGGCATAGTATCCACCGGCAGCATACACAGGTATTTTTTCCCTGTAAGTTCCCAATACTTTATGCACGGGTTGTTGTAGTGCCTTACCTACAATATCCCAAACACAAAGATCTACACTGCCAATGGCATGTATTTCTTTTCCTTTGGCGACCGGTTTTCTATTATGAAAGAACATATGATCCCAGATTTGTTCTGTATTCATAAGGTTCATTCCTTTGATCTTTTTTACAAAATTTAAGACATCTTTATCGGCACCTTTGGTTACAGAATATCCTGTAATCCCTTCATTGGTTGTAATTTTAAGAAACGTGGTCGAAGGATAGCCGCCTCCCGATTTTTTTATGGCATTCCAGGTTAACGGGGTCTTTTTATCAAACTTCAGTTTGATAATTTCTACGTCTTTTATAGTAATATGGGTGAGCACATCTTTGGCAGAACTTTTTAGAGGTTGATCTACCTGTGATATAAAACGTTCTCCCCCTATTAATGGTAATGCTGCCATGGCAGCTATTCCTGTGGTAGCTTTTTTAAGGAAATTTCTACGGTTTTTCATATATAAATCTTTTCAGAAATAATACGTATAACTATACAACTTCCCTTATTGACACAAAAAAATCCGGTGATGTCAAACCGGATTTAGTGAATTATAAGTATGAAGTGATTTAAACTTTTTTGCCTGTTTGTCAGTCAGGGTAGAATTGAAGCGAAAAAGTTTAAATCACTTCTTAGCTTAACACTAGCTTTTGGTACCATTCTTCATATTTTCTTTTACGAGACCATAAAATTGATCAAACTTTGCATCAATTATAATCCTGGTAGCTGTTTCTATACTTTGTGAGCCATATTCGCTTTTCCCTAAGACTTCCATTCGCTTAGGATCTATCTTAAAATCATTCTGTAAGGTTCTTACTACCGCTGCGGCTTGTTTTGCACTAAGATCCCAGTTGTCGGCTATACTTTTGTCTTTAATATTAAGTGCATTGCTATTTCCTTCAACAATGATTTTTAAATCAGGTTTAGAATTTAATGCATTTGCTATTTTTCCTAGTACGCCTTTTGCTTTTTCATCTATAGCATAACTTTTATCGCTCTCACCAAATAGTAAGGTGTTGGCTAATGTAATGAGTACACTTCCATTTTTTAAAGCGATCGTGTTGGCTTGATCTCCCAGGGCATTTTTTAACACCTTTAAGGTTTCCAGTTTTGTAGCATCACTTTCACTAATCGCATCATTAATAGCCTTAAGTTGCCTGTCTTTTTCCTGAAGGCTTTTTAAGGATGACTCAAGGTTTTGAGCCTTCTTTTTAGAGAGTTCTGTAAAATTTCCCATGTTGCTTAAAAGAGATGCATTTGTCTCTTTAAGGTCTTTAACCTGCATTTCCATAGTTTCTACCTGGGTTAGCGTAGCTTTCTCTTTTTTACGAGAATCGTTTAACTCTGCTTTGGTAGCTTTCAATTCTTTCCTAAGCTGATCTATTTCATCAAGAAGATCCTTTTTTTTCTGAGAATATATTGATGAGGTAGAAATCAATAGCACGGTGGCAAATACAATAATTTTTTTCATTGGTTTTAGTATGATTTGTTGCAATTGCTAAAGTAAAACTTTTTTACAAATATCAAAGTAAGAGCATGTTTAAAAACCCTACTTCCTGAAAACTACTATTTTGAGAACTGTGATTTTATTTCAAATGCTGCAAATATCCCGATATGCTCAACCGAAACTTTACCAAAACCTCAAACTATTTATTTTTCAGTTTGTATTCTTTTTAAACATGCTCTTACATGTTGCTATGACTTTTCTAATAATTTTTTCGCGTTTTCAATACTAGTGTTGATCTGATCTCGCATTTCATTGACTTCGGTCTCTTCTTCTTTTAATAATTTCATTTGTGAGGATAGTTTGTCGGAATTGGTTTCATCATTTTCATTATCATGAGGAAATTTTTCGCTGAAATCACTCATCCATTCCATCATAAAGTCATAAGAGTCTTTAAGGTCTTGTTGTGCTTTGGCATAAGATTTCCCGGTTTCGGTAGTATCAATTTTGGATTCAAGATCTTTGATCAGGGTACTTATCTCTCCCATTTTGGGCATTACTTCATCATGTACATCAATTATTTTTTGCATTAACAGATCAAACTCCTGCTCTTCTTTAGAAAGTTGATCACAGGATATAATGGTTACTGCTGTGGTAATAAAAAAAACGATTCGTATAAAAAGTGATTTCATTTGGCATATATTATTTTGATTAATTCAAAGTTATTATTTTTTAAATCACTACATTTCTTTATTCTTACTTTCTTTATAATTTTTCCCAATTCTATTCATTTTAGATATCTCAATTCATGAACTCGTCTTGAATTGAAATATACAAAGAACAATTGCAGTGATTAAAATGTATGTTAACATATAGATAAGATTTAAGGTTTTTGAGTTTCATTTTCTTTTAAAAGCGGTATTAGCATTTGGTCATACATTTTTTCTGTCATGTAGGTTACCACACGATCTGTTTTGTCGGGGTGCCCTCCTTCAAACGGGGGTTTGGGATCATATTCCAGATTTAAAGCAGTAAAAGCGGCATAATTTCTTCCCAAAATATGATCGATTAAGGCCAGGCTCATATCAATTCCGGCAGATACTCCTGCACTTGTCCAGTATTTTCCATCATTGGTGTAACGTTTTTTTACATACTTTGCCCCATATTGCGCTAGTTTTTCTTCGGCTTTATACCAATTAGTAGTCGCTTCTTTACCCTCTAGCAATCCTGCTGCTCCAAGAATCCAGGCTCCCGTACAAACACTCAAGGTATACTTACTATTTTGGTCGATTTTCCTGATCCAATCGAGAAGCTTTTTATCTTTTGTAGCGTTGTAAGTTGCTACTACCCCTCCTGGTATGAGTAAAATATCTAACCGATCAATATCATCAATACTATAATCTACTTCTGTCTTTACTTTATCACTACTGGTTACTATCCCTTTATTTCTGCCAATTAATATTTTTTTTGTTGGATACATATGATTTAATACAGATAATGGCCCCATAGCATCCAGCATAAAATATCCATCATACAAAAGAATGCCTATAGTTTGAATAGTATCATTTGGCATTTCATTAAATACGGTCATTAATTCTTGATGTGACATCGCCTTCAATTCGGCATTTGTATATGGCGTACCATCTGGTTTTAAGTTATAGTCTTCTTTTGTTTCACAAACCTGATGTATTGCTGTTTTGTGTTCTGAAATATTTGATTGATCGGTATTTTGTTTCTCAGTTTGATTTGGCTGCAAACAACTTATTTGTATAAGTGCTATGAACAACATCTGTACTAATTGTTTCATGATTTTCTTTTTTTATGATGTAGTGTTTTTGAAGTCAGTATATAAAGGATAAAGCCCGAAAGGATCGTAAAAATCCCAAAGAGTGAAAATGTACGTAACAACAGATTGTTAAAATTATCACGCTCGTTATAGTCCATGGTATGCAGCATCCATAAAAAGTCGAATATCCGCCATTGATTATTTCTGAAAGTCTGCACATTCCCGTATTCTGGTGAAACATATACGGTAGTATTGGCAGGTTCATTAAAGGTAATAGCATAAGCAGGAAGTGGGCGTTTGCGATATTCATGATGATTTCCGGCCTCGGTTAAGTATTCGACCTGGCCGATTTTTGCTTTAACATTAAGTTTATGTTGTGCTACACGAATAGCTTCATCTTTGCCGAGTGATTTTCTTGGTTGTCCATTTATGGCATCTATAAGCAGTACGTTTTTTTTTCCTTCAGAAAGGAATTGCATACGATATATAGGTTTTTCCAAAATTGTAGTGAGTTCTAGTGAAATCAAACGGTCATTTTTGGTGAGCTGATCGCTCAGGAACATTGTTGGAGAAACATATTCGACTTCTTTGGGAAGTAGAGGTGTTGTATGTTTTAGATCATCACCACGAATTTTATCAATATTAGTCCAACTGAAATAGAGCCCGCCGATAGTCCACAGTAAAAACTGAATGCCTAAAACAACACCAAGATATCGATGCCATTTGCGGGTTAATCGTACTATATTACTTTTTTTCATTCTGGTTATTTTATTTATATTAAATCTGCTTTATGCTTTAGAAAACCTCTGCCTGCGTATCTACCTGGTCGGCAGACAGACGGGCAGGTTTTACAGTAGTTTCAATGCATAAGCGGGTTAAATTTAAGATGGGTGATTAACCTCAATTATGGTTGCTCCCGGTAACGGATTATTATAGCGATCTACTATTTTCCCTTTGTATGATTGTTGGGCATAGTTTAATAGACTCGTACACAAGGATACGAGTACCATGTATTTTTTCATGAATGATTAGATATATAGATTTTTTATGGAATTATATAGATGTATAATCCCTTAAAAATGTTTATAATACAATGACCCTAAACCAATTGTTGTTGATTTAGAAGATTAAAAAAACAATATGAATCTATATAAATTGAGGAGGGTGGTCAATGGTACTTGAGATCTCCAGAAGCTGAAAATGTAGCAGTTTCCAATTGTGTGTTGTAGTGAAGCCGGTTAGAATGCCTCCTAGTTGTATTGTGTTTTCCTGAAAAAATAATGGGATAAAGGCTTCAGTAATAATAACGGTATCAGAATTCTCGGTAGAGGATTGTGTTTTGCCTTTTATTTGACTCATTAAATAACACTTACCATTACAGTTGAGACGTGGTCGCTCTTTGTTTACACAATATTTTTCTACAATGGTGTCAATGTTAAGTTGATAATACAGCACGGTACTGATTTCCATAGCGGGACGTATGGCAAAGGAAGCAAATAATAGTATAGAGAACAGGATTCTCATCAATACACATTAAATTTCGTGCAAAAGTACGGATTTGATCATTCTTTTGCCTAAAAAAACAAATAAGGTGTTGTTAAAAAGATTGGTTTTAACATAGAAACTCATGTTTTATAGTATAATTGAAGTACTATAGCTTCTGCTTAAATCATTTTCATAAGCGTTCATCATTTTTAGAAGTTGTTCAAGTTTCCGGGGTTTATCAGTTCCATACATCGCGGAAACATAGTTGCATACATCATGCAAGCATAGTTGCATACATCGTGCAAGCATAGTTGCATACATCGTGCAAGCATAGTTCTATATACTGAGTAAAGAGTAACTAATTGGTTGTTGGTGTTGTATTGTGTTTTGTTTGTTTATTGATATAGGTCTCCCTGCAGGTATTTTAGGCCAGAATCACACACTACAGTAACAATTCTTTTTCCCTTACCTAAAACTTTGGCTCTTTGGATAGCTGCCCAAACGTTACCACCAGAGGTGATTCCGCCAAAGATACCTTCTTTGCGGGCCAAATCACGAGCCGTAGCATAGGCGTCTTCGTCTTTAATGGCTATGATATGATCTGCCAGATCTAATCTGCAAATTGCAGGAATAAAACCGGCTCCCATGCCTTCAAGTCTGTGGTTCCCTGTGATGTCTCCTCCAGAAAGGGCTCTCACATAATAGGGTTCGGTGGGGATACATCGTATGTTTGGGTTTTTCTTTTTAAAGATTTCGGCATTGCCCGAAAAGCAAGCTCCGGTACCCACCCCGGCAATAAATTCATCAAAATCGGTACCCAGCACTTCGATGATTTCGTTAGCCATGTTATGATAGGCATTTCGATTATCAATGTTATTAAATTGATCTGTCCAGAAGGTATTGGGCTGCTGGCTGATTTCTTTTACTCTTTTTAATGCTGAATTAATTATTTGTACAGTGATTTTACCGTGATTGCTTGGAATAAGCTCTAAGGTGGCTCCAAAAGCCCTCATGGTTTGCAATTTTTCTTCTGCAAAAGCATCAGACGAAACAAAATGAGCTTTATATCCTTTGGCAGCACATATCATTGCCAATGAGCTGCCTGTACTACCCCCGGTATAGTCGATTACCATTCCTCCGGGTTTAAGTTCACCTCTTTTCTCGGCCTCCTCTATCATCGCAAGTGCCATCCTGTCTTTCATACTTCCCGTAGGGTTTCCGCCTTCATATTTCACAAAGACCTCGGCACAATTTGAGTCTACTAAGTTCTCTAATTTAATCAATGGAGTATTTCCTATTCCTTTCATGATATAGTTACAATTTCTAAAGCAAAAGTATAGTAGCTCAAGAAGGTATACAGCCCGAATCTTGCGAAGTTTTGTTTTCGGGTGCTTGATCTGTGAGTCTGTTATGCTTTTTTATATTGATTTATTTTTTTTGATCAGAGCTGTTTTTAAGTTCGATTAGTGTTGATTGAGAAGCCGCGCAAAGTTTTTCTTTTCCGTTTTTAACGATGAATACCTCAGATCTGCATATAGTTAATGTTCTTCCATTCTTTAAAACATTAGATTTACCAATCAGCAGTTCTCCATCACCCGGAGACATCAGATTAAGTTTAAATTCTACTGTTAAAACAGAAGAATTCTCTTCCATCAATGAAAATGCGGCATACCCGGCAGTATTATCGGCAATAGTACTAATGATACCTGCATGAAAAAATCCATGTTGTTGGGTCAGGTTAGGGTCATAAGGTATATGGATTTCGCAATATCCTGGTTGTACATCGATCAATTTTGCATTGATGAATTTCATAAACTTTTGTCTTTGAAAACTTTCTTCTACCTTTTTTTGGTAGGTATTTGATTTTGGTTCAAATTTCATGGTATAGCAATCGATATGTGATTATTTTGTAAGGTACATTATGGAGTATAAATTACTAATAATTATGCTGATATGTAGTATTAGGTGTTTTTTTGATTTTGAAGTATAAAGGAAGGAAGTGAAACCTGATATTTTACTACTACCAATCGAATGACAATGATCAATAGCGTAGTGGCGATATAGATGATATTTTGATCTATTCTCGACGAGTGCAATACCATAAAACAAATCCCTCCCGCTATTGAGGCAGTAGCATAGATTTCCTTTCTGAAAATTACCGGAATCTCGTTGCATAGAATGTCGCGGATTACACCGCCAAAACATCCGGTCATGGTTCCCAAAGCAATAGATATAACAGGCTCTAATCCTGTCTGAATGCCAATTTCTACTCCAATGATAGTAAAAATGCCCAGACCGATGGTATCAAATAAGAAAAGAGATTTTTTGAGGTAACCCAACTTGTTTCTAAAGATAATTGAGAATACTACCACGCCGCCGATCAAGTACAGGTTTACTGTATTTTGCATCCATGAAACCGGCGTATTGCCAATGAGTATATCCCGAAGCGTCCCACCACCAATTGCGGTCACAAAAGCAATAATAAATATCCCGAAAAGATCAAGTTTTCGGTGTATAGCACTTAGTGCTCCCGAGATGGCAAAAGCTGCTGTTCCTAAAATATCCAATGTGTCAAAAAATGTCATAGTTATGAAATAGTTTTTTATACTCCTGTAAATGTATGTATATTGATTAGATACGATGATGTACTAGCAAAAAATCTAATAACTGTACTTTATGAGTTCATAATAATTCTTAATAACTTTAATGTAAGGTTTATGATCAAATTGCTACTTTTACACTATATAAAAACGAAATGAATATGTCTGATACAATAGAAAGAATAAAATGCCTTATTATAGGCTCTGGACCTGCAGGATATACTGCGGCAATATACGCAGCGAGAGCCGATCTTAAACCAGTTATGTATACCGGTATGGAACCAGGAGGGCAGCTAACCACTACTACAGAGGTTGATAACTTTCCTGGATACCCCGAAGGTATAGACGGGCCGACAATGATGGTACAGTTACAGCAACAAGCAGAACGTTTTGGTACCGAAGTGCGTATCGGAATGGTTACAGCAGTTGATTTTAGTAAAGAAGTAGGGGGGATCCACAAGATTACTGTAGATAATACAACAGCGATTGAAGCTGAAACAGTTATTATTTCTACCGGAGCTACGGCAAGATATCTTGGATTACCCAGTGAGCAAAAATTACGCGGAGGCGGGGTTTCTGCATGTGCGGTTTGTGACGGATTTTTCTATAAAGGACAAGATGTAGCTATTGTGGGTGGAGGAGATACAGCCGCCGAAGAAGCGACATATCTTGCCAATATTTGTTCTACTGTTACGATGCTGGTGCGTAAAGATCAGATGAGAGCTTCCAAGGCAATGCAACACAGAGTAAACAATACTCCTAATTTGAAGGTACTATATAATACCGAAGTTGATGAGGTATTAGGAGATCAGGTTGTAGAAGGTTTACGAATGGTAAATAATCAAACCGGTGAAAAGACAGAAATTGAAATCACAGGATTATTTATAGCTATCGGGCATACTCCAAATACTGGTATTTTCAAGGGCCAGTTGGATATGGATACTACCGGATATATTATTACTGAAGGTAAATCTACCAAGACTAATATTCCCGGGGTATTTGCATCCGGAGACGTTCAGGATAAAGAATACAGGCAAGCTGTTACAGCAGCCGGAACAGGGTGTATGGCAGCACTTGATGCAGAAAGATATCTTGCTACTATTGAAACCAGTGAAGGGGTTTCTGCTTAAATAAATAGGATATAGAACAATAAAAAATATCCACTTTTTTAGTGGATATTTTTTAGTTTAATCTAAACTTGCTAGGGACGAAGTCTATGTTTTTCTTATACAAACTGGCCTCATTGGCAAAGACTTCAATATTAATTTTGGGTTCTCCAAGTAAGAAAATTTCGGTTTTATCCCTGGCATCGATCGTTATTTCTTCATTCGTCAAAATATAACAATCACTAGCACCTTCAGCAATTAAGGAGGTCTTTGCAACACTTAGTTTTTCGCCATAAAAATCGGTATCATTATCTGCTCTTACCAACATAGATTTTATTGCTCCCTCAAGTCTGGCAGATCCTTTTTGATACAAATCGACTTTAAGACTATCTGCAGTAATGATCCCTTTTATTTCAGAGTTTTCATTTACCTGGTAGCTCACTTGTTTTGCATTGATATGTAAATCTGCTGTAGATTTTCCATTAGCGATGCAGTTTAGGTTACCTGTATCTGCTGTTAAAAATATTTCTGCATTGTCATGTGTTTCAATAATTAGCTCACCAGAAGTAATAGGCGATAATGATTTTGCGTGTACTTTATTAAACAACATAATTTTCTTAAGTTCTGAAGCATAGGAAATATCAATATTAAAAGCTTTTGCTCTACGCAAATCTTTTTCTGATTTAATAAGTAAGACACTGTCCTGAACTGTTACTTGTATCACCCTTTGAAGGTTGCTATCTGCTTCAATTTTAACCAGATTATCACTGCTTTCATCCAGTGACACATCAAAACCTTCGTGTATTTCTATCGTATGAAAGCCTTCTACATCAAATTCTTCGGTACTAACGATTTTATTACCCTTTACTTTTTCCTTTTGTCCAAAAGCGTTTCCTAATAACAGCGTTGAAAATAATAACAACAGTAATGTTCTCATAATTGTGTGAAATTTATATCTATAAACAGATTTTTTTAGATTTAAGTATAGAACTTGTTTACAAATATAAACAGACTATCTATTTGAAGAAGAGTTACACTTACAAATAAAAAATACTGTCTGAAAAGCATAATTAACTGGTTAGCTCTCTTCAGACAGTTTTGTTTTGGTTGGTCTATATATTGGTTAGGTTATTGTTTTTTAATTCAATTTAAAATGTTTCAATTTGTTTGATCATTTCTTTTGCTACAATTGCTGAAGATGGCAAAAACATAGTAGTAACGATTCTTTGGTCTATAACAACATCATGTTTGTCTTTCAGGTCATTTTTTGTTAGAAAGATAGCTCCGTTTCTTTTCAATCCGTCTTCTACCATAAAAGGAAGTAAAGTGCCATTTTTGGCCCAGTTTTTGGTTATTTCAGTTGAATTTGGAAAGCCGGTAATTTTTTTTCCATTGACCAAAAAATCATTATTTGATAGCTTTACATTTGCATACGCTCCCGGGCCATGTCCGCATCCTCCAAGTATTCCTCCGTTTTCGTATATTTTAGATATTGCAGATAATAATTTTTCTTCTTTTGCAATATCGAATAGTGGTCCATATCCCCCACCTATAAATACGCCATTATAGTCTTTGGGAATTATCTTTTCTGGTGTGATGGATTTATTTACCTTTTCCATAAAGCCTTCATACTTTATGGTATAACTACTAATACCCATCGGTTGCATAGAAAATGGCACTTTTCCTCCTGTAGGTGAAGCAAAATCAACTTCATAACCATGAGATACAAAAACATGATAGGGTGGGGCTACTTCCAGCAGATTGTTCCCTGCGAAATGCTTTTCAGCATCTCCCATATCTTCTGTATTTGATACAATAATCAGTATCTTTCCCTTTGTTTTATTATGATCGTTACACGAAGAAAAAATCACTGATAAAAGTATAAACAGAACAAAACGATTCATCTTTATTGGATGTTTTTTTGGTTTGATTGTTATTGCTTTATTGTCTTCTTACATCACCACCAGAGCTATCTGCTTCTGATACTTTTTCTGGTTTTCCATAGTAACGTATATCGGCTCCACTGGTAGCTTTACCTGTAAATTCATCTTTTGCATGAATTCTTATAGACGCTCCACTGGTAGCTTTTGCCCGAGAAACAAGGCTTAACAGGTCTTCTGCGCGAATATCTGCACCGCTGGTAGCACTTGCTATGTGGTTGTTTACTTTTCCGGTAAGGTCCATCATGGCACCACTGGTCACCGAAGTAGATACTGTTTCTGCTTTTATTCTTAATTTGATATCTGCTCCACTGGTTGCACTAAGTGTAAGATCTTTTTGTACTACTGCTTCTTCAGAAGTTATGCTGGCACCACTATTGACTTTTATTTTATTTATTTTGTCATAAGATACATATACATTTTTTTCGTCGGCAAAATATATATTCTCATCAGCGGTTATGCGTAATGTATTGTTTTCTACATACACTTCAATATGCTCATGTAGATTTTTATTGGCTTCGATCACCACTTTTTTGTTCTGATCTTTTACCAGGATAACATCCAGTCCTCTGCTTGCTTTAACTGCATCAAAGTTTTCATTAATGGTTCTTTCTTTTCTTATTACTTCTCCCTGGCCTTTAACTCCGTCAAAAACAATGTTGCAGGAGCAGCATAATGCCGATAGGAAAGCGGTTGCTAAAATTTTGGCTAGTGTAATCATAATTGTATGTTTTAATTTGTTTAACTGTTCGGTTCCTCTCTCCAGCCCTTCCTCCCGATGGCTATCGGGAAGAGAGGGAGCAAAGAGTTCTTTGATTGATGAATGTTATTTTAATTCTCGGTTTTGATTTCTATTCCGTTCTCGTCTATTTTTACTTTTACAGGTTCATTATTTAATTCTACACCATCTTCGTCAATTTTTAGTTTAAAATCTTCACCATCCCCATTGATGTTGATCTTTACACCATTGTTATCTTCCCATTCGTTGTATTCCCAGTCATTTTCTTTTTCGGGACAATCTTCACATTCAAATTTTCCGTCGATTAGTTTAATGTACCGGCCTTCTTTACCATCGATGGTGATATAATCATCGTATTTCCAGGAATTGTTGAACCCCGATGTATTGTCATCTGCAAATACTGTAATGCCTTCGGGCAATGTCAATATCACTCTAACTTCCTGATCCCGGTATTTATTTGCATATTCTGTAATGGCATACCCATCTAATATCAAGTTGTTGCCATCTACTTCATAAGCATATTTAAGATCCCCGGCTCTTTTTGAAGCCTCGTCATAGGATCTGCCTTCTGCTTTCTTTTCGATAGTTATGCTCACCAAAGAATCTCTTTTTGAAGGCTTTAAATACACCTCGATATCCTGAATAACAATTACTCGATTTCCCTGGGCATCTCTTTTGATTTTATAATCATTTCTATGATGCAGGTGTTTGACATACCTGTTATTTCCTTCCATTCTTATCGTTAACGTATCATTGCTGGTAATCGGAAGTGTTTTCTCTTTAGCGATTGCTACGGCATCATAGGCTTCTAGAGTTGCTTGTCTGATACCCAAAATTCCCAATCCGATTAGCGAAAGTATCCAAACTCCCAGCAGGCCAAGCTTAGCCGGTGTTCCGATAGATTTTAAATTCTTTATCAGAATTTTCAACCCCAGAATGAACAAAAAGAAGAAGGGTATTCCTACGGCAAAAAATGTTAGTAATGAGAAGAGCCATAATGGAACTTCGGGGTGGCTGCTTACTTCCAGATATTCTATCCAGGGGGTATCCATGAATCCAAATGTTCCCAAAGTAAACAAGCCTATGAACAGACTAATTAAGGTAACTCCTGCTGTTATTATAAATAGTACACCAATAAACTTCACAAATATCTTTAGCAAGACTAATAATACATCTCCCATTGCTTCAAAAAAGGTAGAGGAACTGCTTTTTACTTTGCTGCTATATTTTTGGTAATCTACATTTTTAACACTATCGGCTACACCATCGAACCCCTCTTTGATTTTTTTTTCGATATTGCTTATATTGACCGCTTCACCTTTCATGGCCAAAAAATCTGCGGTGGTTTTAGCTTCGGGCACAAAAATCCAAAATGCCACATAAATGAGAATAAAAGCCCCACTAGAGAAAATTGTAAACAATATCCAGGCCAGTCGAATCCAAACAGGATCAATCCCCAGATAATGCCCTAATCCCGAGCTCACTCCTCCTACATAAGAGTTGGTAGTGTCTCTGAATAGCTGTCTAGAAGTTCTTGTTTTTTGATTTGATGTTGTAGGCTCGTCCTCAAAGATTTCTTCATCCAGTCTGTAATCTTCGGGCTGCCCCATAATATCAATAACCTCTTCTACTTCTTTGTTTCCGATAACCTGTCGTTCATCTTTTATTTTTTCACTAAATAATTCTGCTATACGTGCTTCGATGTCTGCTATAATCTCATCTCTACCTTGCGAATCGGTAAAAGAACGTTTTATAGCACTGAGATAACGTTGCAATTTTAGATAAGCGTCTTCATCAATATGAAAAAATATGCCTGCTAAATTTATATTAACTGTCTTATTCATTTTACTTCTTTTTTTGTTTGGTTACCAGATTTACAGCATTTCGTAATTCATCCCAAGTGGTATTTAATTCTTTTAGAAACAATTTTCCAGTTTCTGTGAGTCCATAATATTTACGTGGTGGCCCTGAGGTAGATTCTTCCCAACGATAATTGAGTAATCCTGCGTTTTTGAGCCTGGTTAGTAAAGGGTATATAGTACCTTCTACCACAAGCATCTTTGCGTCTTTAAGGGTTTCCAAAATTTCGGCTACATAGGCATCATCGTCCTTAAGGATAGAAAGTATGCAATATTCCAGAACACCTTTGCGCATCTGCGCTTTTGTGTTTTCGATCTTCATAAAACTAATTTTTAAAAGTTAAACTGTTCATTTTTTGACCTGCCTGCCGGCAAGCAGGTTGATTGATGATTGATGATTAATAATGATTGATCGTTATTTTATAAATCGTATACAAAGAGGATACTTATAAGGCTCCCCGTTATTTGCTTTTAAAGCTGCGGTAATTACAAAAATTATTTCCAAAAAGAATCCAATTAATGCAATAACCCCTATAAAAGATGCACCAATGAGTGTTCTTAATCCTCCGGCATCAGAAAAATTAATAGATAAGTCATTAAAATGAAATATATCTGAAATCGTAGCATCTCCAAAAACATTAAATATGAAAAATGGAAAGGAAAACATTCCTAACACAACAGTGTATAGTAAAATACTCAGTTGAAAGTTGATGGCTTCTTTACCATGGCCGTCAATAAATTCTGACTTTTCCTTGTTAGTGGTCCATAATAATATAGGAATGATATAATTTCCAAAGGGAATAAAGTACTTAGAAAATACTCCCAGGTGCATGAATGTTGCGATGTTTTTATGATTTTTGATTGACATTTTAAAAGTATATAATAGTTTCTTATGCAAATATATATCTAAAAAAAGGTATTATGCAAAACATAGTACCATAATTTAACATAAATTTAAGTTTTATAATACTTCTGCCCCCTATTTCTTTTGCCTATATTGTACCAATTAAAACCAAAGAAAGATGAATATTACTCCCGGAAAATTAAATACCTTTTTACTATTAAAATTGCCTTCTGCCTGGTTATGCGGTGTGCGTGTAAAAAAGATTGATAGCACTAGCTGTACCGTAAGTGTAAAATACCGCTGGATTAATCAAAATCCATTTAATTCGATGTTCTGGGCAGTACAGGGAATGGCTGCAGAATTAACGACTGGTGCTCTGGTAACGGGTTATATTAGAGACAGCAGAAGAAGAATATCTATGTTGGTTGCAAACAACAATGCAACTTTTACCAAAAAAGCGACAGGAAGAATCACGTTTGTGTGTAATGATGGTCATTTGGTTGAAGATGCGATTCGAAAAACGATTGAAACAGGAGAAGGACAAACTGTATGGATGAAATCAACAGGGACAAATAAAGAAGGGGTAGAAGTGTCTACCTTTAATTTTGAGTGGACGGTTAAAGTGAAGAGTTAAAAATGAAAAGTGAATAGTAACCAGCAATTTGGAAGAGGTATTCACATGCATCCAATTAGTGTTATGATAAAATCACTTATACTTGATTTAGATGATACAATTTTTACACCCAGGTCTATCGATTCAAAAGTCGTTAAACCTTTTTTTGATGCTCTCAGAAGAACCAATAATGTATTAACTGAAGAAAATCTAGAATTGGCTATAGAAGAAATTCATAGAAAGCCTTTTAATTTGGTTGCAGATCATTTTGGGTTTAGTAAGCCGATGATTACTGAAAGCTTGAATGTGTTTAACAAAATAGAACTTAACATGGTCATAACTCCTTATGATGATTATACATATCTTAAAGATCTTTCATTAGAAAAATTCCTGGTGACCACTGGTATTAGAAAATTTCAATTGGCAAAAATAGAATCGCTTCATATCACTAATGATTTTAAAGAGATTTTTATTGATGATCCTATGGAAAGACTAGGAGGAAAGAAAAGCATCTTTATGTCAATACTCAAAAAATATGAGTATGCTCCCAAAGAATTATTAGTTATTGGAGATAGTATAGAATCAGAAATAAAAGCAGGGAAAGAACTAGGAATGCATACATTGATGATCTGTAGAGATCGTATAGCAATAAACTCTGACCCTGAAATTATCACAAGTTTTTCTGAAATTGAAGATAGAATTATAGATCTGAATTAGTACGATATCTTTTTGTTACATCAATTCTCTAAAAAAAATTATGTAACATATTTCAAAAATTGTTTACTGATAAAGAAACTATGTATTAAATCAATATAGAGAACTCAAGATGAGTTCACAGTAAAAGATTTCCGCGTAAGCGGAAATGATATAAAAAAACGTATTATGACAGCACACGAAATAGATTACGAAATAATCGGTGAAGAAATGCAATATGTTGAAATAGAGCTTGATCCGCAAGAAGGGGTAATCGCAGAAGCGGGTAGCTTTATGATGATGGATGATGGTATTAAAATGGATACGATATTTGGTGATGGTTCTGGAAAAGATAAAGGGGTCATGGGCAAGATTTTTGGAGCAGGAAAGAGACTACTTACAGGAGAAAGTTTGTTTATGACTGCTTTCTATAATCAGGTAGGTGGTAAAAAGAAAGTAAGTTTTGCTTCTCCATATCCCGGCAAGATCATCCCGATAGATTTAACAAATTATGGAGGTAAATTTATTTGTCAGAAAGATGCGTTTCTATGTGCAGCAAAGGGAGTTTCTGTTGGGATAGAGTTTTCACGAAAGCTAGGTAGAGGATTATTTGGAGGCGAAGGATTTATCATGCAAAAGTTGGAAGGTGATGGTATGGCGTTTGTTCATGCAGGTGGAACAACCTGCAGAAAAGAGTTACAGCCAGGTGAGAAGTTAAAGATCGATACCGGTTGTATTATTGGTTTTTCTAAAGGAGTGAACTATGACATAGAATTTGTTGGAGGTATCAAAAATACCATTTTTGGAGGCGAAGGACTCTTTTTTGCTACCTTGACTGGCCCGGGTGTTGTGTATGCACAGTCATTACCTTTTAGCAGACTTGCAAATCGTGTATTGGCACTTGCACCAAGAGGAGGAGGAAAAAGTAAAGGTGAAGGTAGTATTCTCGGTGGTTTAGGAGATCTTTTAGATGGTGATAACAATTTTTAACGATGTTAAATAAGAACTAAATACCTGTTTTTTTCGTTTAATTTGCATATATTAGTCTTATATTAATTTTAAAATCATAAGCCTATTCCTACAATTACTAGTTTAAACCTAACATTTTAAACCCCTATTAATTTATGGCTAGAGCAATGTTTGATTACACCAAAACTGTGCTTAAGAAAGTAAGTTTTGATGTTAATCTATTCACTAAGGAAGTTCTAAAAGCACTAAACAGACTACTTCCACATGAGATTGAAGAACTAAAAATCTGGATTCAATCTTTGACGGTAAAACAACCAGAATTACAATCTTGTTTAATCTATTTAAAATCATAATGCAAAAAGCGACTTTCTAGTCGCTTTTTATTTTTGTGAGGGGGCTTATGATTTGTACATTTTGAAAAGCTATAGCGCCTTTTATAACTCCTGCTATTGTAGAATGCAAGGCTTCTATGATTTGCATTTTTAATTCACTTTTATTAAAAATTAAACTTACTTCTCGTGCAGGAGAAGGTTCATTAAAGTAATGCAGGTTATTTTTTTCACTTTCTTTAATATCCAGCGTATGCAAATAGGGTAGCAGGGTCATACCCAAACCCTCGTTTGCAAGTTTTATAAGTGTTTCAAAACTACCGCTTTCTAGCTGAAAATGATCTTCTTCATAGCTTTTTTGGGTTTTGCATAAATTAATAATCCCGTCTCTGAAACAATGCCCATCTTCCAGGAGCAGCATATCATCAATATCCAGATCGGTCATCTCAATTTTTTTCTTTTGGTTTAATCTGTGATTGGATGGGATATACCCTACAAAAGGTTCATAATACAGAACCCGTTCTTTGATGTTTTCATTTTCTAAAGGTGTTGCGGCAATGGCAGCATCCAGATGTCCATCAAGCAAACGCTCTATGATTGCTTCGGTGTTAAGTTCTTCGATTTTTAACTTGACCTTTGGGTATTTTTTTATAAAATTATTCAAAAACATGGGTAAAAGTGTAGGCATTATCGTTGGGATCACTCCAAGCTTAAATTCACCGCCAATAAATCCTTTTTGCTGATCTACAATATCTTGTATACGTTCACTTTCATTTACAATGTTTCTTGCTTGTTGAACCAACTTAGCTCCAACTTCGGTAAGTGCAATGGGTTTTTTGCTACGATCAAAGATTAGAATATCTAGCTCTTCTTCAAGCTTTTGGATTTGCATACTAAGTGTAGGTTGGGTTACAAAAGTTTTTTCTGCCGCTTTTGTAAAGTTTTGATGCTCGGCTACCGCAAGAACATACTTCAGTTGTGTAATGGTCATAGATTGTATTTTGGATCACAAAAATAGAAAAGCTATCAATAATATTTATTAATTTTTTACTAAAAATTTATTTTATCTATTAAAAATTATGTAAAAAAAATTGCACTTATGAGGTGCAATTCTTTTTTTGATCGATGAATGATTTTACATATTTACATTCTAATTTCCAGATTCAGGTCTTCAGATCCTACCTCAAACTTTGCTTCTCCCCATTGTGGCGGGCCATAACTCATACCATTATTAGATACTCCATAATTTTCTTTTGGCATACCATTTTCTTCAAAATCCATTCTGTTGTTGCCATTTGTATCATGGAAACAGGAGATGGCAAATATACCCTCAGGAACATTGGTAAATGTAATTTTTGCGACACCATCTGTGATCGTACTCTTTTCGGCTTTGATAGGACCAGCTTTCATAAAGGTATTTTCATCATAAAGCCCAAAAAGCACTTCTCCCTGGGAAGAGGTTACATTGGGAACAGTTACTGTAATGGTTATCCCTTTGGGTTCATTCTGTGCCTGGGTAATAAAATTTGAGATTAAGAGGGCGACCAATAATGCTAGTGTTTTCATAATTATAAAAGATTTATAGTATTAGTTTCATTTTGATGATTCAAATGTCTATAAATTTGTATGTTTTTAATAAAGCTTATGACCCAATTGTAGATATTTGGGGATGGAATGTGTTTTAGTCGGATGTCGGATGTCCAAGATCAAGATGTTCTTTTCTTTGTTCTCAAGTTTGCTTATCGGTTTTTCAATATTCTGTTCCAATGTTTCTTCTGTTTTTATATAGAACTCATCTTAACTTTTTTTATTAGTCCGAAAAAGTCTACCTGACGTTAGACGGGTTTTGTCTTTTTATCGCTCCGTAGCGCTGCTATGAAGTGCAAAAAAGTCTTCAAAATAAATAAAAACTTGTCGTACATCCACGAAAAGTATGTTGGGATAATTCTTTAGTCGTAATTCCAAATTTATAATTATAGAAGTCCACGGGCTTTAATCTCCAGGTATTTGTTAATGGTATTAACAGTAAGATTCTCGGGAGTAGTTAATACCGTTTGTATGCCGTGCTTTTGCAGTTCTTTTACCATTACTTTTTTGTCATAAGCAAACTGCTGCGCGATGGTTTGATCATAGATGGTTTGCAGATCTTTAGCTTTTTGATGTATCAAATGATCCAGTTCTGTGTTTTCGAAGAAAATCACGACCAATAAATGCTTTTTTGCCAATGCTTGTAAATACGGAAGCTGTCTTTTTAAGGAGGATATATGCTCAAAATTGGTGTATAATAATAATAAACTACGATGATTGATTTGTCGTTTTATATGTGCATATAATAATCCAAAATCTGAGTCGAGGAACTGAGTTTTGATATTATATAAGGTTTCAGAAATGTTATTGATGTATGTTTTCTTCCCGCTATCGGGTAAAAAGTTGTTTACGGTATTAGAAAAACTGAGCATACCCACTTTGTCGTGTTTTTTTAGTGCTATATTAGAAAAAGCCAGGGAGCTGTTCACTGCATAATCCAGTAAGCTTAATTCTTTAAAAGGCATTTTCATTACACGACTGGCATCGATTACAGAATAGATGGGCTGGGATTTCTCATCCTGAAATTGATTGATCATCAAGTTACCGTGTTTTGCAGTGGCTTTCCAGTTGATAGTGCGCACATCATCTCCCAGAACGTATTCTTTGATCTGTTCAAATTCCATAGTATGGCCAATACGCCGTATTTTTTTTAGGCCAATCTGAGTTAGTTTGTTATCGATAGCCAAAAAATCATACTTTTTCATTTGGATAAATGAGGGATACACTTTTACCATGGCAGACTTATCAAAGTTATACCGTCGTTTTGCAAGACCTAAACGAGTCATGGCGTATACATAAAGATTACCGAAAATGTATTCACCACGTTTTACAGGACGAAGGGAGTATTCAAAATCTAAAATGGATTTAGTTGGGATACTGCCTGTTTTAAGAAAATCCCGTTTTTGAAATTGTATTGGTATTTCATCAATGATTTCTACTTTAGCAGTGAAATTGTAATTACTCTTTACGCGAACAGGAACTGCATTAAAATCACTGTTAGAAAATTTATCAGGTAAAATTCTGCTGGCATCTATTCCGTTTTTGGTATTGTATAAAATTATGATGTCAAATAGAAAAGTAATCATTAATCCCCATACGGCTAACCAGGCTATCGCATATAGTGCATTAAACCAGTATGATACCAAAAAAAGGACTGATATCGATGCGAGTATATAAAAGACTCTGGAGCTTAGGTATAAAGATTTTAAAAATTTGATCAAAACTTAACGTGGGATTTCTACAGATTGTAAGATCATTTCGATAACATTCTCGGTGGTCATTCCTTCCATCTCACGTTCTGGCGACAAAATAATACGATGGCGCAATACCGGGAACAATGATTTTTTTATATCCTCGGGGGTAACAAAATCTCTGCCGTTGATTGCTGCAAATGCCTTTGAAGCATTCATCACGGCGATTGATGCCCGTGGTGAGCCGCCAAGATACAGATGCGGATGGTTTCTGGTTTTGATTACAATTTCGGCGATATAACTAAGGATTTTTTCTTCAATGATCACTTCCTGTGTTTTTGCTTTAAATTCCAGTAATTTTTCTGGTGTCATCACTGTATCAACCATTTCCAGAGGTTTTTGAGCTTTTCTTTCGTGATGGGTTTTTAGAATATTTATTTCTTCTTCCTGAGAAGGATATTCTACTTTGATTTTAAACAGAAACCGGTCTAGTTGTGCTTCGGGTAACGCATAGGTGCCTTCCTGCTCGATTGGATTTTGCGTAGCAAGTACCATAAAAGGAGGCTCCATAAGATATCTGATGCCATCAATAGTTACTTGTCGTTCTTCCATCACTTCAAATAAAGCCGCCTGAGTCTTTGCCGGAGCACGGTTGATCTCATCGATGAGAATCATGTTAGAGAAAATGGGTCCTTTTTTAAATTCAAAGTCGCTGGTTTTCATATTGAGTACAGAAGTTCCTAATACATCACTTGGCATGAGATCGGGTGTAAACTGAATTCGATTAAATCCGGTTTTCAAAGTTTTTGCAAATAATTTGGCGGTAACCGTTTTAGCGATTCCCGGTACTCCTTCGATCAATACATGGCCATTCGACAAGAGGGATACGATTAATAACTCGATAAAATCCTGCTGCCCGACAATTACCTTGGCCAGTTCTGCTTTTAGCTTTCCTACAGCTTCTTGTAATTCGCTAAGATCGATCCTGTTCTGAAAATTGAGATTTTGTTCTGATGATTCAGTTTGCGAAACCTGCTCAGGATTCGTATTATTTGTGATTTCTTCGTTTTCCATATAATAAATTCTTTTAAAAAAATGTATTGTATTTAAGCTCGACTTTTATATGCTGTAATCAATTCATAGAGTCGCACTAATTCTTCTTTTTCGATTTTCGATTTTCGATTAAGTTCGTCAAAATACCTAAACAGTATTTTGGTATCCTCAAGATCATTATTACTTCTTGCCGATATATCAATCAGTGTTTTTTCGTCCAGATGATCTGTTGGGGTTCTTAATACATTGCGCACATAATCCAAAAATAACAGGTTTTGTTTTGTTGCAATTTCTTTGTGCTCGCCTTTTTCAAAGTACATACCACTAATAGTTCTGGTAAAAGCCAGGGTTTGATTTTTTAATGGTTCTATGACGGGAATACTTCTTTGTTTACGTTTTCCTTCAAAAAACACAAATAACAGCCCCCCGATAATGATAAGGTAGTATGCCCATTTCAAATATCGATTGTTTAGTAATAAGAAAAGGGGAGAGGTATAAAATGTTTTTCCCGATTTATAGTAATTATCCCAAAGTATTTGCTTTGCAGGATCTATATAAGCCAAAAGATTTTGGGTATACTCATAGTTTTTGTCTTTCAGCATAAAATAATTTCCAAAGGCTTCAGGAAAAGTATGCAATAGTATTTTTCCATTTCCAAAAGATTGTTGCAGGTAATTAATTTTTGGGTCTTTTATTTTCAGGGTATCATTGTATAATTGTGAAACTCCCAGCACGGTTGTATTTATGGTGTCTAATTCACTAAAATATGGATTAGTAATATCTCGGTCATATAAAAAAGGAAATTGTTTTTTCAGATTCGTATTGGTTAATGCCACCATCGGTTTTGTATCGATGTCATCAAAAGAGAAAAGGTTATCTGTGTCGATGTTAAGGGTATCCAATAACTTATATTCTATAGTTTTTGCTGAAATAAACAGGGTATTTCCTTTTTCGACCCAGGTTAAGACCTTGTTTAACTCATCTTTGTCAAAATCGATAGCACCATTGATAAAAAAATAAGTTCCCGATACAGTGTCGTGATCGGTAAGAAACTCATAGGGAGGTTGGTTGATATCTTTAAACCCCGAAATATTAAACGCTTCTTTCATCAGATTGTATGATACAAAAGTACCCAACGGGATTTTATCGGTTTTGGCATAACTGGGAAACCAATTAATTGGTTCGGGTTCGCTAGCCTCAAAATAAGTGAGCAGGGCAATAGCTCCAACGATGGTGATGATAAATATTTTAGACGTTTTGGCCATTATATTAACGTTGAATACGATTGGTTATGGATTGAAACTCTTTTTCTGCCTGTCGATATGATTTTTCATTTACTTCAAAACTTCCGTACCAGATAAAATCGTATAGTTTTGTAATCACCGTAAATTGATTTTTTAAAGGATCATCTGTTAATTCTTTAATGTAATCGGTATTTGTTTTTTGAGACTCCCAGTTGATGAATTCTAAATCGGATAGTTTTTTTAATACAAAAAGATAATAGTATCGAATTGCCAATCTGTAATTATTGTTTTTTATAGCCAGGTTAATGAGCTCCTGAATATCCTGATTTTGTATAATATCTTCGTCTTCGGTAAATTCTGCTTGCGGGGGGATCTGTTTTTCGAGAAGCATATCACTGGGGTTTACTTTCATGAACAACCAACCTAGTAAGAACAATACACCTATGACCAGCAGATAAGGTAAAAGTTTTAAAATTATTGCCCAAAACCCTGTTATTTCTTCTACTCCAAACAGCCAGGTGATAAATTTGTGCCAGAGTTGATTGAACCACGTTTTTAAGCGTGTCCACCAATTATCGGGTTCTTCATATTCTGTATAATTAAAATCGTCTTGTTGGCGAAACTCCTGTATCTTCTGATCATCAAATCTCTGAGGGGTTTTTTGAGAATCCAGATCATATACTATTTCCCGGGAGGCACTGGTTGTGCTATCCTGAATCCCGGCAGATAAGGCAAATGGTATAAGAAACAGTAAAAAGTGCAGAATTTTCAAATTATTCGGTATTACCTAAAGAATCTATTTGTTCTAAAGCTCCTGTAGCATGTTTTCTTTCATTCAGATTATAGTAAATAAATGCTGTAGCAATCGCAGTGATGATATATAACACATATTGAGCGGCAGATGATAAGGTGTTCAAAGCGATAAATACCCAGTCGAACATGGCCGATGGATCTGCCAAAGAGCCTTCAGAAGCTGCAGTAAACGTTTTTGTAAATGTATAGATCAATGCAGGAATTGAAAATACCATACTTATTACCCATACTATTAATCCAAGGATGAAGAGTGTGGCAAAGGTAATCCACCATTCATTTTTTATTAATTGAAAACTTTCACTTATGGCATCAGAGACACTGGTGTTGCGAAATACCAATATAGAAAACACCAAACTCATCGGAACATATAAATAAATACCGGGGATCACACAAAGCATCAAACCAAAAAAAGTAATCAATCCCGAGAGGATTCCTAATCCGATAACACTCCCAAAATCTTTTTTTACTCCCTGCATGACCACTCCTTGATCGATAACTCCTTTACCATCAATATAAGTCTTGATATAATGTAAAACTGTTCCAAAAAGCACTCCATAAAAAACAAGAAGTGTTGCTATCATGACTAATAATGAGATGATAAGGTTTCCTGAGTCGAATATCCCTCCGTTTTGTAAGTTTATCGGGTTAAAAATATTGGCCGAAGCATAGGTGTAATAGGCCGAAGCAAGCAGCAGCAGTACAAAAGGTATCCCCGAAGTTTTTATTAAAATAGAAAACAATGATTTGGCATTCTGCCTTAAAAAGGCAAAGGTATCTGTAAGAATATCCCCTAATTCTCTTTTCTTTTTAAATTCTATGTAGCTATTGTTCATTTTTTAATCTGTTATAAAGTTGTCTTGGGTAAATTACATAATAAAATAAGATCAGCGCTAATGATCCGGTTATAATAAAGATTGCTAACCAATCCGGCATTTGGGTATGGCGGGTCACAAATCCTTCCAAAAACCCTGCGATAATAAAAAACGGAATAGTACTAATCACTATTTTTAATCCTGCCTTAACTCCTCTTACAAAAGAAGTAAGCCTGGTGTAGGTTTTGGGAAATAAAATTGAATTACCCACTACCAAGCCAGCACAACCTGCTATGATAATAACCGAGATTTCGATAGTACCATGGATCCATATCGTACGAGCACTTTCCCATAATAATCCTTTATCATAAAAAAAGTATTGAAAAGAGCCCAGCATGATAAAATTACGCATTAGCATATATACAGTTCCAATACCAAACATGACCCCTAATATAAAGCAATTGAGGGCGACTCTAATATTATTTATGGTAATCCCGAGAAACATATTGGTTTCTCCCATCTGCTTGTACACCGCCATTGGATCTTCATTAGCAATATTTTCTAGCGTCATATTCACATAAGCATCCCCTAATATAGACCTCACAAAGGCTCCATCGGTAGCAGAAGAATATACACCGATAGCAGTAAATAGTAAAGCAATAAGAAACGCGATGAATAGTTCTTTTTGATACTGATAGAATTCTAAAGGAAATTCTTTCACCCAAAATGAATAGAAACGGTTTTTTTTCTCTTTTTTGGTTTTATAGATCTTTTGATGGGCACTTGAGGCCAAACCATTAAGGTAGCTAAGCGTCTGACTGTTTGGGTAAAATGTTTGTGCATAACTCAAATGATCGGTGATCTCAATATATAGATTAGACAGCTCATCTGGAGTTATTTGGGCATTATTCACCAGAACACTTTCAAATTTTAACCATTTATCTTTATTTTGCTTCACAAAAGCCGCCTCGCGCATATATCATAGATTAAGAGGTTCAAAGAAACATAATTAATGGATAATTTTCAAATAGAAACTGCTCAAAATGTTAGTATACAGCAAAATGCTGCAGGTATAGGAGAACGTATACTAGCCTATCTTATTGATCTTTTGATCTTCATAGCATACTATATCATCATTATTTTTATGATGGGTGCTTTAAGTATAGAAATGGGTGATCAATGGGCATTTTGGTTGATTTTGAGTCTTCCTCCGTTTTTATATTTTTTATTATGGGAGACATTTTGGGACGGAAAAACACCTGGTAAAGCGACTATGAAAATAAAGGTGGTAAGGCTGGATGGCTCCAGACCGGCTTTTTCAAATTATTTGATTAGATGGTTGCTTAGATTGCTTGATATTTCATTGGCTTTTGGAGGCGTTGCGGTAGTAGCCATTTTATTAGGCGGAAGAGGGCAACGTCTGGGTGATATGGCTGCAGGCACCACAGTGATTAGTGAGCGTCACCGAGTACAATTCAATCAAACAATATTGGTTGATATCCCCGAAGATTATATGGCGGTATATCCACAGGTAACCGTTTTTAGTGATGCCGAGATGCGAAAGATAAAAACGATCTATACCGAAGCCAAAAGACATGCCGATCACCACGTGATTTTAGAGCTTTCTAAAAAAGTAAGTACGTTAATGGATGTTACTCCACAGGAAAAACCAATGCAATTTTTAGCACGTGTAATAGCCGATTATAATTATTATACGCAGAAACTGTAATTTGAGTTGTTGAGTTGTTGAGTTGTTGAGTTGTTGGGTTATTTCTGAGGTCTTAATTTTTCCCACAGCTGTTTTGGAGTTTCTGAAGCCTTAATTTTTTTCCCACAGCTGTTTTGAAGTTTCTGAAGCCTTAATTTTTTTCCCTCAGCTGTTTTGGAGTTTCTGAAGTCTCAATTTTTTTCCCTCAGCTGTTTTGAAGTTTCTGAAGCCTTAATTTTTTTCCCACAGCTGTTTTGGAGTTTCTGAAGCCTTAATTTTTTTCCCACAGCTGTTTTGGAGTTTCTGAGGTCTTAATTTTTTTCCCTCAGCTGTTTTGAAGTTTCTGAAGTCTTAATTTTTTTCCCTCAGCTGTTTTGAAGTTTCTGAAGCCTTAATTTTTCTCTTTTATGAGGGTAACATTTTCTTTTATTGTTGATATAATAGTATACATCATAAATTTTTATATCATGAAAAAAATGAATCTTGAAAAATTACAATTAAGTAAAAAGACGGTAGCACAGCTAAAAGGAGGATTAGCACATCCTATGGGAGAATATAAAGAGCGCGTAAAGTGGTATGTGGGTACGAGAAATACGTGTCAATGTGAAACCATTGCTTCACCCTGTTAGTAGTGCGAATGATGAGTTAATGGTTAAACGTTATTGTTATACGTGTCCGTCCCTAACAAATAACGTTTAACATGTAACAAAAAAGCAATTTCATTGTGTATCAAAACCCCCTGCACTGCAAGTGCAGGGGGTTATTTTAATAAACTTTCGGATGCTAGTGACATTATAAAATGCTTTTTTGTTAACCGAATTATCTTTCCCATAAGATTTTCCCATTTAAAAATTCGGCTTTTCCTTTGGCCAAAATAGTGCATTGAGGCAATTTACACGATAGACTTATTAGAACATCTTTGTCTCCTTCATTAACAATTAAATTCTTAAGCTTTGGGAGATTTAGATTTTTAAATCCATTTTGATTTATACTGGTTTCGTGTATTTGCAGGTCAATCAAATTTTTGAGATTGTTGATGTATGCAATACAATCATTGTCTAGCTGGTAATTCTCTTTTAATCTTAAATAACTAAGTTCCTTTAACTGAGATAAAAAAATAATCCCTGAATTTGATATCTGCGTATCTTGAAGATTTAAATTTTCAATATAAAGATTCTTACAAATTAAGTTTAAGCCGGAGTCATTAAGATTAGTGCTGCCAAAACTAGCAGATTTAAGATTAGGGAATCTCTTTAGTTTTGCTAATTCAGACATTTCTTTTATTTCACAAAAAGGCCATTCGAAAATAAAATGTTCAGAATTCCTGTCAAAAGACTGTCCGCATATCTCAATAGTATCTTGATTCATATTAATTGTATCTAACAAAAAGATATAGTACATACATCTTCATACCCAAAATCTCCTATCTCTTTTAAATGTATGGTGTCTGGTGTCTAAATTCTTACATAACTCGTAACTCATAACTCTGAACTCGTCCCACCCCAGCCCTCCCGTAGGGAGGGAGCTCACTCGTAACTAATAACTCAACCGCTCATCCCTCACGTACTCATCCCTCACAGCGAAGCGCCCTCAAAAACTCATGCCTCTTTTAGATGTCCGGTGTCTGGTGTCAGATGTCTAAATTCTTACATAACTCATAATTCATAACTCTGAACTCATAACTCCTCCCTCCCTCACATACTCAAATACTCCTCTCTCAAAGCGAAGCGCCCTCACCACTCCTACCTCACATCTATTTAATCACTTCAGCTTTGATAAAAATATTTTCTATAGGCCATTCGCTACCATCTACGGGTACATTAGATATTTTGTCGGCTATATGCATGCCTTTTACTACTTTTCCGAAGATGGTGTGTTCTCCATCGAGATGATATGCTCCTTTTTTGGCAACTACAATAAAAAACTCGAAAGGAGTAGAGCGATTAGAAGGATTATCCACCCACTGCTTGGATAGTGCAACGGCCCCTCGATTATGTTTTAATCCTTTTACAGGTTCTTGCGGGATGGTATACTCTCCGATTTCAAAACGCTTTACGGCCATTTGCTGGCGATCACTATTACCTCCCTGGATCACAAATCCTTTTGCCACACGATAAAAAAAAGTCTCGTCAAAATATTTTTGTTTTACCAGGTAAATAAAATTGGCTCTGTGTATCGGTGTTTCTTTGTATAGTTTAATATCGATATCCCCATATCTTGTTTTTATTCTAACGAGAGTTTCCGGGTTTTCTTTTCCGTAGTTGGTCATAAACTCCCTGAGGTTTTCGTTAGTAAGTTTAAAAGGTTCCTCTTCTGAAACGGGATCGTTTATAGTGATTTTTTTCTGTTGCTCTTCTTTGAGATTATTTTCTTTAGCTTTTGTGTCACCCCCAGAAACAGGATCTGTATTTTTTGTAGCGTTCTGTTTATTTTTTTTAGAATGTGTATCTTCACAATTAGAGAATATAAGAATGCTTATACAAAAGAGAAAAATTAAACGGATAAATGACATTTGAAACATTTAAAAAATTAATTCCAAAAATAAAGAAAATGTCTGTACCGGGAGAATCTTCACATTTTATTATGGCTCCTGAAATGCGAATACGGGAGCTTAACAGTTATAAAATTGAAGAAAGAAACCCCCGACATGCTGCTGTAATGATGCTTTTTTATCCAAAAGATATCGATGCTCATATTGCTCTTATTTTAAGACCAGAATATGAGGGGGTGCACTCTGGACAGATTGCTTTACCTGGCGGTAAGGTAGAGATATATGATCTCAGTTATACAGAAACGGCATTGCGTGAGACCCAGGAAGAAGTAGGGGTGTATACTCATACTGTTCAGGTAGTAAAGCCGTTGACAAAAGTATATATCCCTCCTTCAAATTTTTGGGTGCATCCATTTTTGGGTTTTACCGAAAAAAGACCTGATTTTGTGCTGCAAAAAGAAGAAGTGGCAGCAGTAATTGAAGTTCCTTTGGCAGAATTGCTTAATGAGAATAATGTGAGTTCACAAAAGTTATCGACATCGTATGCAAAAAATATCGAGGTACCTTCCTTTGAATTAAATGGTTATACCGTTTGGGGAGCAACTGCAATGATGCTTAGTGAGCTTAAAATGTTTTTAAAGATGTCTATAGACCGATGATTTTGTATCTTTGACGTTCTAAATTCAACCTGTTTTTTATATATGGGATTATTTAAAAGAAATCCTTTTGGTCATATTTTATTTTTGAAGAAGTGGTTAATCCGTATCATGGGATCCCTAACGCATAGGCGTTATAGAGGTTTTAATGAATTGCAAATAGAAGGAAGTGAAATTTTTAAGGACCTTCCCGAAAATAATGTATTATTTGTCTCCAATCACCAAACGTATTTTGCCGATGTAGTAGCCATGTTTCATGTGTTTAATGCAAGTTTAAGTGGCCGTACAGATTCTATCAAAAATATTGGGTATCTCTGGAAACCGAAGCTAAACTTATATTATGTAGCTGCAAAAGAAACCATGAGAGCTGGATTATTGGCAAGAGTTCTTGCCTATGCAGGTGCAATAACCGTAGAGCGCACATGGAGAGAGAAAGGGCAGGATATTAACCGCCAGGTAAAAATGAGCGATATCACCAATATTTCCAGGGCTTTAGACGACGGATGGGTAATCACGTTCCCTCAAGGCACTACAAAGCCTTTTAAACCCATTCGTAAAGGTACTGCACATATCATTAGAAAATACAAACCCATAGTGATCCCCATTGTTATTGATGGTTTCAGAAGATCTTTTGATAAAAAAGGAGTAGTGATCAAAAAGAAAGGTATTTTGCAATCGATGGTCATCAAACCACCTCTTGATATTGATTATGAAAATGATTCTATCGATGATATTGTAGAAAAATTAGAATATGCCATTGAGCAGCATCCCTCTTTCCTTAAAGTTATTCCTCAAGAAATATTAGAAGCCGAGGAAGAATTAAACAAAAAAAGACGTTGGGAGTATTGACCTGTATCATTCCTCCCGAAATTAGGGCAGTAAGTTAAGTTCAAAAATTACTTACATTAATTTCATTATAGTACAGAAGCGATCCTGGTAGTTATCGGGATCGGCTTAAAACCGGGATAGTGCAGATGTAAGGTATTAAGGCGCTATCGGGTTTATTTTGTAGAAATCAGCTTAGAATATTAGAGCGCAGCTGCGCAAATTCGTGCCATCGGGTGTATACTCATTGATTATTTTGTTGTTTTTGTACTGTTTATCAATTGAAACCAGGATGCGTTCATATACTCAAGTAGTTTGCTTCAAATACTTAAGAGTAATTTTTTTTTGCTTTTGATCAAACGATACAGTACTCAAGTAGTTTTATCTATAGAATAGGCTATTGGGTAATATAATGTATTCCTGATCACAAAATCCATAACCTTTTACAATTGTGGATTTGTTACTTTTTACTCATACATGCCAATCTTTGACACTACTAGTGTGACACTAGCAGTAGCGATCAACAGGACGCTATGGAATAGCGGGTGATATTGAACAGCTTGATGAAGATACTAAAAATAAACTGTTCTTTCTGATTGATAATGTGATACAGAACTATAAAACTAAACAAGCTTTCTCGTAAAACATAAAAAAACCCACAACATTTTACTGTTATGGGTTCTTCGTTTTTAATTTATTATTTATTCATTATCGGGTATATATTCATACTCCTTTAACGCTTCTAACTCTTTGGCAACCTTTGATTGCCATTCTTGCTGCCTATCATAGTTTAGCAATACTTCATCATCATATTTGTCTTGGTATGCATCACATTCTTTAAATATAGAATCTACAATGTCCATATACTCATAAATATTTAATATTTCTCTTGCTTTTAGATCAAGAACTTCTTTTCTTATTTTTCTTGCATGCAACTCTGCAATATCAAAATGTATTTGTTCATGTTCTAAAATCTTAATATCGTCTGTTATTGTCCATCCACGGTATTTATTAAAGTAAAGTGTGACATCTACAATAGGCAAGTCTTCAGGAGTTTTTTGGAAAAAGTTTTCTTTAAATTCTATACCACAAGCAGCTACTTGATGGATTAAATGTACATCTTTAGGTTGCTGCTTTACTCCTTTAAAATCATCCCAGCATAGTTTCCTATCCTTTTGCCATAATATCAAACTATCATTTTCTATAACAACTTCTTGTGCAAAAGAACTATAGCTAATTAAAAATAATATAATGATAAAATGTCGCATTACTTATTGATTGTTTATGATTTTAAAGTTTTGTGAGTTTCTACGTGTGTTAGATTGTTTTCTTTTTTCAAAAATAATTTCTCCTTGTCTGGCACGAACCCTACTAGGATTAATCCCTCTTCGAGTCAAAAACTGTACTATTTTACGTCCTCTTTTACTAGATTGACTTCTTGCCCGTTGTTCAAAATTGGGATCGTTTCGCAAAGAGTTCGCCCCTGTATAATTTATATATACTTCTAATTTTATTTGCGGGTAATCTACCAAAGTCTTTATAATTGCATTTAAGGTACGTTTGGTCATAGCATCAATTGCAAGATCTGTGCCATCTCCTGTAAATTGAATATGGGTAGGCACAGATATATTTGAACCAGCAGGTATTGGCGTTCTAGTTCGATTAAAATTAAAACTAGGAACAGAAGGTCTAGGATCGGGGTAGATAACCAATTGCTTAAAAGAGTCATTGAGGTACAGCAAATGGATGACAACGATAAAGAACATATCCTATATACCCTAGATGCACTGATCAAAAATGTAAAACTTAAATCTATTGCATAAAAAAACGGCTACATTTCTGTAACCGTTTCTTAGTATTCAGTTGTTTATTCAATCCACTGCATCTAATAAACTTAGGTCTTCCCAAACATCAACATAGCTAGCATCATCTGCTACTAAAAACCTCCAGCCAGGCTCAAGACCTAAGAACTTTATTATATCAGGGTAAGTTTCTATTAAGTGATGTAAATGCACTGGTTCAAAAAAAGTGTCATCACTTTTGTCAAAATCTTCTCCTGACCAAATGTACCAACCAGTTGTTTGGTCATGTAAAGGATGACGCAGACCATTGATAGGATTTTGTTTTGGGTCAAAGCCTCTTCCTAAGCCTATAAACATCTCCCAGTCAGCTTCTACATAATTTGCATCATATTGAGCACAAATTGCTTTTTGCTCTTCTATATACTTACTGATTAAGTCCATGTTCTTCCCCCTCTTCTAAGGAACAGCAAACATTTAAGCTTGTTCAGATATAATCCAATCAGACAAATCAGAAGTTCTTCTAGCTTCTTGTCCTATCTCTAATTCAATTTTGAATAGCTTAGTGTCTAGCTTTAATATGCTTCCTAATTTTACTAATAACATTTTTTCCATATCATAATCCCCATTGTCACAATGAAATTGCCAGATTGATCCACCTTCCTCATCATCATCATGTGACATATATAGGATGGGCATTCCTTCATTCATTACATAGGTAGATGTTACTACCATTATATCTTTGTCTAAATTGCTTAATGATGCCATTTATCTCTATTATTTTTTCTTGTTCTTAATTGTAAATTTGTATTTACTCTTGTTCCTCCATTTTTTACTGATTGAATATGATCAACCTGTGCTTCATTTGGAGGAGGAGTTACTCCTCTTACGGACTTTTTAGAATCAACCATAGCTTCCCCAGTAACATCATCTCTTAAAGAACCTCTATTATGAGTTCTATTTGCAGCTTTCATTTCTCTAACTTGTCGAGGTGTAGGCTTAGTAGAAGCATTCACATTTTTAGGATTTGCAATATTACTATAGTCAGTAGGTCCATTCCAACTAGGTTTACCAGTACTTTTACTTGTTGAAACAAGGTCATCAGCTTTACTAACAATATTCGTGCCTTTAGTAACACTTGAAACTAAACCATCAGTTGCAACAGCAGCTGCAACATCAACAGCAACACCAGCAGCCCAATCCATAACAGCTTCTTGTCTACTAACTCCTTCTGATGCTGATATTTGATCAATTGAAGACTCTACAGAATTACCAACAGCATTTGCAACACCAGCTACATCTCCATTTGCTGCTGCTCTTGCACCGTTTCCTAAATTTTCATTATTACTTATACTTGTTACAGCAAGAGCAACATTTACAGAAGCACTATTACTAGCTAAAGTTTTTATTGAGTTCCATAAACTTTTAGCTTTGCGCACAACTGCATTACCTAAACGTTGTCCTGGAGTTTTATGACTTCCTCCATTTCCTCCACCACCATTAGCAAAAGGCATATTCCCATCTGGATCAACAAAGAACACAGGATTATCAAACCCATAATTATATGGTGAGTGTCTACGCATCTTTTCTGCTAGAGGATCAAGATTCATCCATCTACCAAGTGCAGGATCATAATTTCTTGCAGTAATATCTATCCAACCTAGCCCTATCTCATCCTGTTCTTCTTTATTACCAAAACCATAAGTATGATTTCTACCTCTAAGTACATCATTATACCCCTTATGTGTTAACCCAAAAGGATAATAATTCTTCTCTTGTACAATCTCATCCTGGGTAATGCTACCATCTTTATTGGCATCCTTGTAGGATAATCTAATATTATCCAGATGATCTTTAAATTGATAGACATACTTATACCCATCTGCTTCTTTTTCTACAATCCCTTCTGGTTGATTAAAGAACTCAAGATTCCCATTTTTATAAACGTAATTACCAGCATACTCCGTATTTGTTACAGAACTTCCCTCAGTGGTCATCTTTTTTAATTTTACCCCTGTGGCATCGTAAATATAGGTAATATTTCCATTGTGCTCACTATTGGAGATGGTAACATTGGTTGGTAAATTTAAATGGTTATAGGTAATATCGGTAATGCCTTTGTTTTGGTCTACAATCATGTTCCCATTGAGGTCGTACTCAAAATCATTATCAGTATTAGTACCATCTTTAAAGCCATAGGTTTTATTCCCGGTATCGGTTACTTTGAGGAGCTTATTTCCATGATCATAATCATACCCCAATACATCCATAGTATTGAAACTGGATGCGTTTTGCCAACCGTTTCTGTTTAGGGATAAGATATTGCCCATTTTATCGTAGCTGATGTTGCTTACATTATATTTCCCATCATTACTGGTGGCACTCAATAAGCGGTTGAGCGCATCATAGATATAGGTATAGTTTCTTGCAATGTTATCATTGGCTGTTTTCCAGGAAGTTTTTGAGATATTACCATTATATAATGGGTTTGCACCTGTATTATAGTCTAGAGCAAAACCAAATAATGCTCCATTTGCTGTAGTACCTTTGTTTATAGCAGTTAGCCATCCTCTTACGTTGTAATCATATTTCACATCCTGCAATCCACCACCTACTTTTTTACTAGTGAGTTGTCCAAGAGCATCATAGCTGTTTTCTGCAATGACTTCTTCGTTTTGCGTATTGATCTTTTGGGTTTGGGTAAGCAGCCTCCCCACATGATCATATTCAAAGGTGTCTATAGTTACAATGGGTGCGTTACCTTCTTTGGTATGGGTGGTTTTGGTTTGTAATACTTTCCCCGTAAAATCATATTGGGTCTCTATAACATCTGTGGTGTTAAGATACTCATTGATACTGGCCACATAAATGGGCCGTGATTTTTGATCATAATAGGTTACGGTGGTGATCCATTGTATGGGACTTGCCGTTTCCAGTATCCTTACTTTACTCCCGGTAGCCAGGCTTTTTGTATTGATATTAACGGGTTGCCCCAGAACGGTTTGCGGGTTTGCAAGCTCAGGGGCCGGTTCACTCTGTAAAAATAGATAATCATCATAGTAATTCACGGTATAGATATCCATACCTCCTGTAGGTCTGGCGTCTTTACTGTAGTACACCTGTATATTGTCCATGGTATTTGGGGTTGCTATCCGGGTTTCATAATGCAAAGTAGCTTGATTATATCTGCTGCGAATAACATTTAGGGTACTGTTGTTTGAGGTTAATCCGGTATAGGCTACCCTTCCAAAGGCATCATATTTGGTAAATTGCCATAGGTGATAGGGTAGGCCGGAATTTTCTTTTCTTAAGTCGGCATGTTGTGTTAATACCGGTTGATCGAGTTTGTTATACACGATATATTCCCAATCTTTGCCCGGGGTTTTCTTTTCGATCAGGCGGTTTCTGTGATCGTATTTGTATTGATAACACAGTTCGGTAAGCTCACTATCTGATACCCCATCGTTCACAATTACTTTTGGTGGGATCACATAGGTGAGGTTGCCAAAATCGTCGTAGACATAGTAGGTGTCGTGCTCACCCCCTCCGCCTTCGCCTGATGAGGGGGAGGAGCTAGTATATGTTCTTTTAAGGATCACTCTGCCGAGTTTGTCTTTGTATTCTCTGGTGGTATGTAGGTCGCCATCTGCGGGTTTCCAGTTTTCATCTTTGGTGATGGTGATATAGAGTTCACCAGCTGTATAGTGCCCTTCTTTTTTTAAGGTTGGTGCTTTCGTATTGCGGGGATTGGCAAATTCCACTTTAAAATAGGCCACCTCATTAGCGGTATTGGTTTTCCAATCAAATTTAATAGTATGATCGGTATCGCTATTGTGGTCGGCTTTCCATGCTTTTCCCGGTGCACCCTGCTCGGTGACCCTATTAAGTGGGGAGGGTTCAAACACAGTCTCGCTATAGGCATTGATCTCTTCCAGGTTCATTCCCGAAAAATCATCACCGTAGGTATTTTGATAATAGGGGTTGATGTCTTCGGTTACATTTACCGGATCATAGATCCCCCCGATGGTACCCCCTTCAAAAGGCAGGTACTGTTTGGTTTGCCTTCCGTAGGCATCATACGCGGTATGGGTGATGATATCCCTGCTATCGGGGGAGGCTTTGATGGCCCGTTGCTGCAATAGGCGGCCCAACCCGTCAAAGTAGGTGATTTGCTGGATATGCCGCTTCTGGGCAGGTTCATTGTCCCCACCTACATTCATCAGGTTTTCTATGGTCACGGGTTGCTGTGGGGTGATGGTATGGATATAGTTTTTATCTGATAGTATCACTTGTCCAAAACAAATATGGGAGAGCATGACTATTACTATGGTTATGATATATTTCATCTGTTCTTTTTTATTGTTTTTAATTATAAGTGCTGTTTTAGTATTCATCAACCGGTGGATCGGTATCACCGCCTCCACCACCGCTGCCACCGCCTTCAGGCCGTACCGTGATATAAGAGGTCACACTGTTTTCTAGCTCTACCCCGGTTTTGGTATCCCTTGCCCTGCAATGAAAGGTATAGCTTCCGGTCTCATTTGGTCCGTAGGAATAAGTTGTCCTATTGGTTCCACCGGTCCCGGGGCCGATAGGGCCATCCATAGACCAGCTATAGACATAGGAACCAGATCCCCTGCCGGCATCTATTTCAAACCGTACCGACTGTCCTCTTGTAATCGTTTCTGAGGTAGTGGCATAGGGCCCATTGATCACCATACGATTGTGGATATATACTTTTCTGGTCACTTCTTTGAAATGATTGGCAAGTTGGGTATCGATGACCCTAAATTTGATGGTATAGGTACCTTTGGACCCAAAATGTTTTGAGAAGGAGGTACCTGTAGCAGATTGTTTAACGCCATTGAAATACCATTCATAGCGTCGGTGTCCCGAGCCTTCTCCGATATTCTGGGCATTCATGTTGACGGTCCTTCCCGCCAGGTAGTGCCCTGGCTCCCCATTATTTAGCGAAGGAAGATGGATCTTTGGAGTGTTGAGGGGTTTATATATAGTAACATTGACACTTTTTGTAATAGGGGCCTGATCGGTACGTGCATCTCTTACAGTACAGGACACATTGTAGGTTCCTTTGGTACTAAAGGATTTTTGAAGTGTGTAATAATTACTTACAGGAGCGCCCCCATTTATTTTCCATTCATATAGATACTTGTCTGAGCCACCACTTCGTGAAACATTAAAATCAATAGGGACTCCTGTGAGGGCTTTTGTTTTAGTTGCAGTAATGCTTTTCAATACAAAGGGATTATAGGCATATAAGGTGATATTTCCTTCTTTATAATGATCTGGTATTCGTGTATCGATCACCTTAAATTTCACATGATAGTTTCCTGTTGCAACAGGGGTATAGCTAAAGCTTGTACCTGTAGCACTTTGTTTTACCCCTTTTAGGTACCACTCATAGGTTTTATGTCCCGATCCCCCGCCTATATTGGAGGTAACAAGATCTATTTTGGTACCTTTCACAACGTAGTTATTTACAACAGCATCTACCCTGGGGTTTGTTAAGGGTTGATGAACTTGTATGGTTTTGCTTACTTCTGCAAAATGGCCAGGGATAATATCATCTTTTACTATGAATTTTATGATATGTGCTCCTGCATCAAATGATTGATTGATTGATCCCCCATTTGCCAGTAGTTTAACCGAATCCACATACCATTCATAAGTCCTTTTGCCAGAACCCCCTCCAACATTTAGTACTTTAAACCTTGTGGATATTCCTGCTGCTGCATGCTCGGGGGTGATAGAAGGCGTGGTCAAAGGGGGATAGGCCCTAATGCTTCCGGAAAATGACTTGAAGGCCCCTGTTGCTTTATCCACCACCTTGCAATGAATGGTTTTATCACCCGGCGTAGCAAAGGTATGGGATATAGAGGATGCTGTACCCGGAACTATGTGTCCATCGATCTTCCATTCGTAAAGAAAACTTCCGGAACCGCCAGTACTATTTGCCGTTATGGTCACAGCAACACCTGTCAAAGCAGGGGGAGTGGTAAAAGTAGTTGTGATCTCATCAAAACTACCTCCCTTATCCCCTTCATAATTATAGTTGTATTTCTGTAGTACTTTATTATTGGCATCTGCAGTATAATCCAGACGGTTCAAATGATCATATCGGTAATAGGTGGTATATCCTGTAGGATCGGTCATACTGGTGATCCCAACCAATGGGTCGTAAGTATAAGTAGTGACCAGGGCGTTGGGTAAGGCCTCTCTTAAGGCATTCAGGCTTTGTCGCAAAGCCCCTTCTTTACCTATATTTCCGGTAGTACGGTCATTATCGGCATTGGATTGGGTTTTAAGATTACTTACAAAACCTGCTACCTGATCATAAGTGGCATTGTCAATTTTTGCGATAGGATATTGATCCTGATAGCCCCAGATATAGACGATATGACTTCCATCGGCTTTAGACACCTCGAGTGGATTACCATGATTGTCATGCTGATGAAAAGTAACCCGTGGTTCCAGGATGTTGATAGAAGAAGGTATTCCTTTTAGGGTTTGTAATGCTTTTTTGGCGATAATCGTGGTATTGGCAGGGCCATATCTATAGAGGTTCCTTTCTGTAGATAGCAAGGTTTCTTCATTCCCTTTCTTTTTATAGTTGGCTACCTGTATGGGTGTGGCAATTCGATGTTTGTTTGGTGCCTTGAGACGATCAATCACATTATAGTCTTGCTGAAGCAGATCGCCCCCTTGCAACGAAGACACCGTAGTGACATCATCGGGATAGGCATATCTTGTAATAAACACTTCACCATTACTATTGGCAGACCGGGTTTCTTTCAGATAGTTACGATCGTTATAGGCAGACTCTACGCGTTGGGTAGTGATCGTTGGGGTAGTGCCATCATAAAAATATTCTTTGGTACCTTTTACCTCTTGGATATATCGCTTGTGGCGCTCCCGATATCGTTGTACGGTATGGTCACCGATGATCATCTGCTCTCCCAGAACCGTATTGGGGTAGAGCTCAGATCCCGGAGAATCGCAATCGGAATGGATATCTTCACTCAGGCTGATCTTAAAGCTCCAGGGATAGTTATCCCTGATATATGGGGGTTGTTGATCGGTGGGTTTTCCCACCTCTTTATAGGCATAAATCGTATGGGACACAGGTTTTACAGTATCCCTGGCGGTATCATATTGCACGACGCCTTCTTCCCATATCCGGGATTCTGACAGGTCCCGATCTTTTGGATAGAGGATAAAATCTGCTTTAGATGACGGGCGGTGTGGAATATAATGGGTCCAGGTATATCCTTTGGGATAGTGTTTGATGATTTTTTTTGCATTTCTTAAACTAGTCAATATCGGGAAACCATCGGGATTAAACCCTCCTGTTAAATCACCACTATCGTCTATAGGCACTTCTTCTTTGATGAATTCCTCGGCTTCTTTTACCCATTCGTAGTATACCGGGTAGCCCTGTGCCTCATCCAGGGTACTATACCGCTTTATAGAATACACATCCTGAAAGAAGGCATAGATATGGGGTGGTTTATCATCAGGATTATCAAAACTACAACTAGCGGTTATATTAAACCGGGTGGCTTCTACTTTGTTTTGTACCAGATATCCCGAGGATACCCCCTGTGCATCATCATAGTCAAAATATTTTTTGGTCGTTTTTGCTGTTTGGGGATCATAGGTCTCAATACTGGCCACACGGATACCTCCCACCTTTCTACTGATAGGGGCATCAGACACAGGCTGATGAAACTGTACTTTTATTTGTCCAAAAGCATCCGATAAGCGGTGCAATCTGTTCCTGACAGAAAATCTATAGGTACCCGGTTCTATAATGATGCGTCCTCCCGAAGTTTGGGTCTGGTCGATATATTCTGAAGGGTCACCTCCATCAACCTCATAATCATCTCCAAGGGTAGGGCACATACGGGGTATATACACATTAGAACCATCATTGGTCACCTCTCGTAAATGTGCTGCATTGGTATAATAATCATCAGAGACCAGGTTTGCACTGGATAACGGACAGAGGTCATTTCTGGTAATGCGAAGTTGTAACCGGGTATTGTCGCGGGTACCCCGCATGGTAGAGCTAATTCGCGCAATGGTAGGCCTATCGAAAGTATAGCTAAAGCTTACTCCTTTTTCCATAGGCTCATCCAAATCCCTTTTAGACTGTAACCGTACTACTATTTGCCTGTTTAAATGTATATCTGGATTATTTTCTCCGGGATATCCCCTTATTTCATTTTGCTCATAGTTGATGGTAGCATACCCTCCTGTAGGATAGGTGATTTTCTTCATAGCCCCCTTAAGGGTACTATAGAAGTTTGGTGCTTTATCTGCATCAAATCGGGAATTGGGGATATTTAGTGCAAACTCATTACTTTGTCCGTTATAAAACCCCCAGTTATCCTGGTTTACCGGAAACCTGGTTTTGGACAAAAAGAATTCGGGCATGGTAGTATTGTGATATTCAAAACCATAATAGTCTTCACCCCGATCGGTGATTTGGGTCAATACATCCCTGGGGCCTTCATAAGAAAGATCATAGTGATGAATAGTTTGCCCTTTATTGTTTTTTACCACAATATTGGTATACAACTTTCTGCCCTCTTTTTCCCCTATGGTGAAGGTAACAGCGCCCTGATCAAAGAGAATCCTGAAGAGTAATTTTCGATTGATATTGGTCTTACTCATGGTATGCTCATAGGTTCCTCTTGTTCCCGGCGGTATCTCACCAGGCCCGACATAATTAGTGGCATAAGCACCATAGGCATTAAAATCATAACTCTCATAGCGGTCATCTGCATACTGAAACCGAATGCTGCGCCCATTGGGATAAAGTATCCGGGTGAGGTTCCAGGCAGTGGTATGTTCTTGCAAGGTAAACGGGCTCTCATCGGTAGTATCGTTTTTTTCTACATCAGAGAACTCATAGATGATCCCTGCATCGTCGATTACCGAGATCATTTCATCAGAAAAGGATACTTTGTTATTATGGTCTGATAGATAGATGGGGTTATTGTATTGATCGAGTTTAAAGGAAAACCGGACATTGCCAACACTTACATTATATTTATCTACCTGGGAATCATATTTTCCATCCCTAAAATTTCTAAAGTCTTCTAAAGAGATATCCCCTGATTGTAAATAGGTGTCTATTTTTTGTTTGATTTTACGGGTGGTATCATAATAGCCATACGGCACATCATCTGGATTTCCGCGTACTTCACGAACCACAGTGCCATTGCCAGATAAAAACCACCCTAATCCGGTCATAGAGGGTTTTCCTTCCAGAATGAGCCCTCCATAACCGTATTCTAAAGAAATGGGCCAGCTATATTGTCCAACGGGAATGGTGTATACCGGTACAGAGAACTGCATACGTCCGGTAAGGGTACTGGGTGCAAAGTTTTTAAAATTTCCCAGCGATCCTGCTTCGGGAGAAACCGGGGAGAATTGTAATTGCTTATCGAAATTGGTTGCCCCTCCCTGGGAGATGGCCGCATAAGCAACCAACAGTACTAATAGTGTAATTTTATTTTTCATAAAAGATTGAAATTTAAAATTTTCCTAAGTGCCAACCTGCCCTATAAAGAGCAAATCAACAACTCGAAAAAGATTGTTTTTTGTTTTTCTGGTACAATATTAAATCACGCCAGTTTCATTTTTTGAAACTCTGAACACTTTTACGTTAAAGTTTAGTTAAAAGTTTGAAGTCCGAAGTCCGATGCCGGATGTCAGATGTTCAAATTCTGTCGGCCTAACCCGTAACCCGCAACTCTTCATCCCTCACAGCGCAGCGTCTCTACCTGGAACCTGTAGACAAGCTCACACCTCCTTCCTTTTGTCACCCCCAACCCCTAAAGGGGAGTAACTCCCTACTGTACTTTAACTACCGACTTCGGTCTTCTATCTTCGGTTTTCCTGCTGAACCCATAACTCATAATTAAACTTTTAGTATGAACACCCCCTTAGTCCCTGCCTAGCCGGCAGGCAGGCCCCTCAAGGGGGAAAATACTCTCTTTATTGGTTATGTTTGCTTCGGTCTTCCGACTCCTCATACCTCACAGTGCAGCGTTCTCGAACCTCCTTCCTTTTATCACCCCCGGCCCCTAAAGGGGAGTAACTCCCTACTGTACTTTAACTACCGACTTCGGCCTTCGGACTTCCGTCTTCCGACTCCTCATGCCTCACAGCGTAGCGTTCTCGAACCTCATTCCTTTTATTACCCCCAACCCCTAAAGGGGAGTAACTCCCTACTGTACTTTAACTACCGACTTCGGACTTCGGTCTTCCGACTCCTCATACCTCACAGTGCAGCGTCTATACCTGGAACCTGTAGACAAGCTCACACCTCCTTCCTCAGCTTTCCGTTTTCTGTCTTCCGTCCTCGGACATCGGACATCGGTCTTCCGACTCCTCATACCTCACAGCGCAGCGTTCTCGAACCTCCTTCCTTTTATCACCCCCGGCCCCTAAAGGGGAGTAACTCCCTACTGTACTTTAACTACCGACTTCGGACTTCGGTCTTCCGACTCCTCATACCTCACAGTGCAGCGTTCTCGAACCTCCTTCCTTTTATTACCCCCAACCCCTAAAGGGGAGTAACTCCCTACTGTACTTTAACTACCGACTTCGGACTTCCGTCTTCCGTCTCCTCATGCCTCACAGTGCAGCGTTCTCACGCTCCTTCCTCAACTTTCCGTTTTCTGTCTTCCGTCATCGGACTTCGGACTTCGGTCTTCATTCCATATCACCCCACAAAAGGATTGATCTCGGGGGGGTATCGTTCGCTGGTAAAAAAACCAAAGCGAAACCCTACGGCTTCATCATAGACAAAGCTTTGTTTGGTAAAGTCATAGGTAATGGGGGCATCCCATTCTTTCATCAGGTTGATAATGCGGTATAGCTTGGTTTTTGAGATCCCTAATTTGTATGCCAGCTCTTCGGGATTTCCTGTGGCCTGTAGGCGGGCCAGCTGATCGATACGTTCTAAGAGGGCAATGTGTTGGATGATGATTTTCATGATTTTCGGTGTTTAGTGATTTGTATTTTTTGCACATTTTCTATTGACGATTGGGGTAGGGGGTTTAATGATTAGTTTTCAGGGATTGTGTCGTGTACCCACTTCAGAAGTACCCCCTCCCACTTCGGGAGTACCCCGGGGGACTTCAAAAGTTAAAGATCCGGGTACCTTTGTCAGTTGACCCACTTCATTACTGGGGGTAGGGTACTTCAAAAGTTAAAGATCCGCGTAAGTTTGTCAGTTGACCCACTTCATAACCAGGTCGACCCTGTAGATTTGTCAGTTGACCCACTTCATTACTAGGCTGCCCCAGTTATTTTGCAGGTTGGCCCGGTAAATTGACAGGCTGACGTATAAATTTTGTTATAGAACTCTGCTTTTTTTTTACACAGAGGTGGGATAAGGTCACCGCGAGCGTTGTTATGATAAGCTGGGGAAGGGGGTGGATAACATGCCAGTCGGTGACCTATATCGTGTCACTTTATTCCGGGGCTTCGGGTTGCTGTTCGGT
>CANMDW010000021.1 GCA_947496705.1 uncultured Aquimarina sp.
TCATACGGATGTTCTCTACCAGTAATGGTATTGTTGTACCCTTTGTGTTCGAGCCCAAAAGGATAAAAGTTTATGCGATTTTTTTGCTCGGATACCCTTTTTTCACTCGGTTACCTCCAAAAATTTATGTAAAAGAACGTTTTTACTGGTGCTAAAGATAGTCATTTGGGGTAAAAATTCCTCGCAGCAGCAACCCAGTTTTTTCGTTCCTCAAAATCCTCTGTCTTGCTGCTGCTTCCTTTTCCTCGGTATGTTACATAATCCTAGTTATACCCGCACTTCCAAAGTCAGGGGCTATAACTGGGTTTATGCAAAATACTCCCTTGCCATCTGCATCAGCCCACCCGCCCCAAGCGCACCAACGCTGAACTAACGAACTTAAAATCTGACTTCTAACAGATGATTTTTACGGAACATATTATAATATTATAGGCATATAATCGTGTCGTAGACGTTATTTTTAGGGGTTTGGGGGCATTTTGAGCAGTTTTTATGCTCTTTACGCGGCATTCAGTCGCCATTTGGCTAGTATTTTAATAAAAAGCGGAAGTCCAGCCACTTAACGCCAACGCATTCCGCTTTTTATTAAAATAGCTTTTCCGTATGAGTAAGAACGATTATTATTAAAGTTGAAGTGCGCAACGGCAGTTACGGTTGACCTTCAACTTTAATAATAATCATAGCCTAGTGGCGATTGAACGAAGCTGCGTTGCACGCAAAACTGGCGTAGCCGTAGCGTAGTGGAGCAACCGACGTAGACTGGGAGCGATAGCGGAAGGATGCGCCAGACGATTTTTTGTAATCCTTTTTCTTTCAATAGACCTTTTTTACAAAAAATCGGCTAGGTTGCGACCTAGCGGCGGAGCCAATGAAGTGTGTAGGGATGTTGCAGGGGCGCAGGTTATTGGTCCAATAACTGTGAAGCTGTAACAGACCGAGAACACGACGAGGAGGAACGAAGCGCGGGCGGCAAAAGCTTTTTTTTGATCCTGAAGCGTAGCGGAAGTGAATAATAAAAAGTTTTGCCATAGCTGGGGTGACGACGAGACCTTATTACAGTGTATGGGTGCTGTGACCGTAGGGAACGAACCCATAATAGCTAATCTGAGGGCGATAGCCCGATTCACTTGGCTATTTGCTTTGCGTGGGACTTCTTGTTTATTAACTTCTTTTCCTTTTTTTATCTGGATTCATTAACGTAGCAAAAAAGTCAGTCACATATACCTTGTTAGTATGCTCGTCAATAAAGTAAACAATCTTAACGGTCTTTCTTTTGGTGATATGGTAGATTATCGACCTAAATTCTTTATTAAAACTGGCTAAATCTTCTTCTAAACTTCCCCTTTGGGGGTTGACATCTAAGGACATTGCCAGCTCTATGATTTCATCGGATTTTTTATTTGCACTTTGAACACTGTGGGTTTCGTACAAATGTGCCAATAGTTTCCAATAGTATTGTTCTGCTTTTGATGTTATTTCTACTAAATAGCTTTCTCTTCCTTCCAACGGTCTACTTCGCTTTTAAATTCCTGGATAGGTCTTGTTTCACCTTTTTCTATGGCTTCTAAAGAGGCTTGCGCTCTTTGTTGTAAATCAGATGCTTTATTGGAATAAAATGCCCTGGACTCTTGTTCAAAAATAGCCTTGATTTTAGTTAAAACACCTTCTTTTTGGGTTTGTAACAACAACTGCATCAACTCTAACTTTGTGGTTTCTATATTCATAATCATGTGTTTTATCATAACAAAGATAATTTAATGATTTTATTGTTTATATATTGCATTGGGTAAATAAAATTTAGTTTAACTGATGGGATGGAAGTTGTTAACGATCTCGTGCAGGTTTTCTAGATCGTCCTGCAAGTATCTTTCGGTAGAACTGATGTAGCGATGCCCTGCTAAGTATTGAACTTTCCTAAGATTATATTGACCTAACCAATTGGTAATTACGGAAGCTCTGATTTGATTGATATTTGTTACTTTATGATTCGTTTTTTTCAGCTTTTTAATGATATGTAAGACTGTATTTCCTAATCGTGCATTGTTTGGGATAAATAAACGCTCACTTTGTACATTCTTACGTTGTTTTATTTCTTCTCTGATTTCTTTGGTGTATTCCAGTAATTCAATGACTTGCCACGATTTTAGCTCTAACATTCTTGCATTACTTCGCCTACCACTTTTTATATAAATCTTGCCTTTGTAAAGTTCTAAGTTTTCGATTTCTAATTGTATCAGTTCAGTAGTATTTAAACCTTGATAGACCATTAATCCAGTAATTGCTTTATTTCTTTTTGCAGTTAATCTGTGATACGGGTCTTTGATATTTTCGGTCTCAAAAGAATAATATAAATCTTCTAGTTCGTCGGCTTCTAAAAGATTATAATTGATGGTTCTTTTAACACCTTTGATATGTATATTCTCTACTGGATTATCACTTCTGTAATTTTTTGATAATAGATATTTGAAGTAGCTTTTTACAATACCTAATTGATGTTTTACGGTTTTCTTACTGTTCTTTTTTCGCTGTAAATATTTGATGTACTTCAAGATGGTTTTATAATCAATAGTTTCTGGTGTGGTATCATTTCTTTTACACCATTTTAAAAAGATTTCTATTGATTTGGTATAGTTTTCTACAGTAGATGGACTGTAATTCTCTTTTTGTAAGTAGCTTTTATATTCGCTCATTTTCAAGGGTTTTAAGTAAATGTGTATAAATCTGTGTGCTTTCTAAACTGCTATGTCCTAAAAAGGTTTTGATACTCTCTAAGGGTACTTCTTGCTGTAATAGATGAGTAGCAATACTGTGACGTAAAGTGTGTGGTGTAACATCTTTATCGATGATATTTTTGTTATTGGTAGCTGTAACGATAACCCGTAATCGATTAGCAAAACTCATCCCTTGTAATCGTGTTCCGTTTTTATTGATAAATAAAGCTTCGCTTAAATTACTTTGGTAAAACTCTGGGCGAGCTTCGAAGACATAGTCTTCTAATATTTCTATGTTTTTTCGATTAATAGGAACAAAACGTTCTTTGTAATTCTTTCCTTTACGTACATAAATCCGCTCTTTATCAAAAAATACGTCTTTAATATCAAGGCTGACAGCCTCCGTCCTTCTAAGTCCACAACTGTAAAGTATGGTAAGCATCGCTTTATCACGTAATCGTATTCTTTCCTTATCACTACTTTGATGGGTAGCCAAGAACAGTTCTTTGATTTCGGATTGTGTAAGTACGTTTAGCTTTTCTTCTGTGGATTGTGGTTCGGATTTTAGATGTATGTTAATGCCTTTATGATCGTGGTTTTGTAAGTATTCTTTGAACTTTTTTAGAGCTTGTTGGTGTTTGTTGAGATAGGATTTACTTAAACTTCCGCTTCTAGTTTCATTGGCTCTTTGTTGTAAATAATCGTAATAGTTTTTTATGGTTTCTGATGTAATATAATTGATGTTATTAATATCGTATTGTTCTAAGTAATAAAAGAACTCTTGTAAATGATTAGGTAAGTAATACACCGTTGTTTCTGCATATCCTAAGATATCCAACCATTCTTTGTAATTGGATACAAGTATCCTATAACTATCGTTTTGTAGCTTTAATTTTTTCATCCCTTTATGTTTTTTGACGTTTTGCAGCGATTTGTATGTAACTAACTGTAATTGTTAGCTTTAATCTCGCCATTTACCTAGTGGCGACTTGGTGGCTAGATGGCGAGGTCGAGAGCCTCAACAGGCAAGCCTTTAATGCATTGTCTATCTGCTCTTTGAGGTTTGTGTATTCCTCTATATCAATAATCTCGAAGCAATAACTTTTGGTTTTAGCTTTTTTAACCCTTCGGATATAACCTTCTTCTAATAACTGTTTGTTGTATCTGCGTAAAGTGGTTTCTTTTACTCGTAAGTTTCTGCGGATTTCAGTATTGGTAAAAGTCGTTTGGTTATTCTTTGATAGGTAATCTTTTAGGTTTTCTAAGTGATTTCGGCAAGCTCCTGTAAGGGTATCACTTTTACGTAGTAAAACATCGATAATTAATTCGTTGGCTTCTTGTATGTCTTCGATTGTGGTTTCGATATACATTTCGCCTGTTTCTTCATTGGTTTTATGTTCCCGTTGGTATTGCTTATAAAAAGTAATGGCTTCTATAAACTGTAAATAATGTGAGTTGGTTCTACGAGGTTTAAAAACTGATTGTGGTAACCCTAAGTATTCTGCAAAAGGATTGATGACTTTGATAGGTTTTAGAACCCTTTGAACGTCTTTTAGTAATTCTCTGGCTTTATGTTCTGCATCTTCGTTTATTTTTCCTGCGCTTATCAAGCGTTGATAGTTCATAATTCTAATATCTTGCTCGTGGCTTTCATCGATATACAGTAAAAAACTACGATTGCTATTATCTTCGTAAACAGATTCTTGTGTGGTGCATCCTGCAACACTTACAGGACCTTCTACGGTAAGATGTACAGTTCTGGTTGTACCTTTTGCATCTTTATGAACTACTGTTTTTGTGATTCTCTTTTTGGATTGTAATTCTCGTAATGGATAGAGTACAGATTCTGCACCGTCTAAATCTTCGATTAAGATTAATTTATGTTGTAATTCTGTGCGGTTGAAGTAATAAAAAGCATTGGCAGAGAGTACCGTAATTTCTATTTTATCTTCTTCGGGCATCAGTTCTGATACTTTGGATTGTAAATGTGTTTTACCAACTCCGCTGCTTCCTAAGCTGATACAATGTAAAGGGTTATTAGTTTTTCTTGATGTAAATATCAAGTACATTAATAATCGATTGGTTTGCTCTCCAATAACACCACTTTTACCGATTAACTCATTGGTTTTGGTTAGTAAATCCGTTCGTTTCAAGAACTTGACAGCTTCTCGTTCCTCTGTTCCTGTGAGTTCTTTAAAGTACGGTTTACTAGCTTCTTGCTGTTTTTCTATCAATAAAAATCTGTAGTTTTCTAACTCTTTGGTTACATCTTGTAAAGTTCTACGAACTACACTTGTACCAATCTCCAGTCGTTCTGCTACTTTTCTTGTAAATCGTTCTATTTGGTTATCGTTATATAAATCTATGGTATGACGTAAAATATTATGATTTTTAGGTTTCTGTATGCTCAATGTAATACGTAAACTTTCCAGTTTGTTGAGTTTTACACTGCCTAAAATGTGAATTTCAAGATGTTTTGTGATGTATTCGTAGTTGTTTGGATTGGAAGTATCTAACATTGTTGAAAAAGTTTAAAATGATAAACATTTATGGCAAATGTATGAGATTCATTTCATTTAAACAACAAACAATACTAACTTATGATATAAAACTATTGCTATATTTGCATGAATCAGTAATAAATACACTACTTTAGATAGATATGTTAGACATTGGAGGTAAAATAACAGAGTTACGTAAAGTAAAAAAATGGTCACAAGAAGATTTAGCCAAAAAAGTAGATTCTTCTCGTGTGATGATTGGTAACTACGAGCGTAATACGAATACTCCTTCTATTGATATTTTATTGAAGATCGCTAAAGTGTTCGATGTCTCCCTCGATTATATTGTAGGGGAAGGACAGCTCTCTACTTATGATAAAGATGTTTTAAAACGTATTGAGGATATTGAGCATTTACCAGACGAAGATAAAAACCATCTTTTCTATGTTATTGATAATCTTATCAAAGCTGTAAAACTTAAAAGCTTATAACATGGCTGATAATAAAGAAAAGAGAATTGCTGATTATGACAGCTCTGGTAATCTTGGAGTAACCGAGATGTTTGGAGCAATTATTTTTATGTTAATAAGTGGTTTAAAAAAGGATTATAATTATTATCATCAAGTAAAATTTCAAAAAAGGAATATTTGGACAGGATATATAATTTCCATTATTCTATTTTTATCTTTTTTTATTATTTTAATGTGCTTTGTAAATGTATAATTGATGAAAAAAACTATACTTACAAACATTATAATCTTTATTGTATTTTTTTTATTAATAAATATTCTAGGTTATACTAATCACTATTTATTAGGCGATTTTTTATTAGATAATATTCCCGAAGCATATAATATCGCTGATACTTTTATTTACTTACCTATTCTAATAATCGTTTTATTTTATATCAAAAAGAGAGGTGGCTTTAATTCTATTTTAAATAACAAAATCACTATTCTTGACGTTATATTAGCAATTGTTATCTGCTTGTTATTTAGGATTGTAGAAGACCCTGTTTTTAGGTTTAAGGAGATTTTTAAAGTACAAAACATACAAGACTATATAAACGCAACAAGTAATAGTATCATTAATCTAAATACTATTTTACTATTTTTAAACGCTGTAATTTTAGCTCCTATTCTAGAGGAATTGGTATTTAGAGGTCTTATTTTAAACTCTTTCTTAAAAAAGAATAAATTATTGGGGATATTTATTTCAAGTATATTATTTGCACTTATTCATATGACTGTTATCTCATTTGTAACGTCATTTCTTTTTGGTTTAGTGTTATCAATTGTTTTTATAAGAAAAGGAATAATCTATTCCATATTACTACATATAATCTACAATTTAGTTTGGTTTACTTTAAAATCATTTAGTCAACAATACTTTGAGATTGAAGCGTCTCTCAATTTCAATATTACATATTGGATTATAGTAATACTCTCATTGGTCAGTCTTGTTTTATCTTTAAAATATTTATATATAAAAAGACTACTCAATGAGTAGTCTTTTGGTAGAATATACTTTTTATATATTATCCTTTTATCTTCTTTGTTGAGGGTTTAGGAACGTAACCTTTCTTTATTATCTCTGATTTTTTCCTGTTGGCTTCTTTTTTAAGACTATCATTCGTATTGTCTAATTTCTTCATATTAGCATTATCCTTTCTAACCTTAAATTCTCTTTCTGTTTGCTTTTTAGTGCTCCAAATAGTAATGCCTATTTTTGGGTCTCCTGGTTCTGACCTACCTAATCCAGCTTTATCGTGAAGTTCCATTTTGTTTTTAGTTTCATCTCTACTATTTTCAATAGAATCAAGGTCTTTATTGTTCTTATCTATTGTAGCAACATCACTATCCATACTTTCCTGTAAATTTGTTACTTCTTGCTCTGTTTTTGCTATTGCTTCGACTTGTTCTGGAACGGCTACAATATCGCCTTCATCAACAGCAGATTTTTCAACACCATCAGTATCTACATATGTACCCATATTACCTAATGAAGAATTTTCTTTAGGAGTATTAGCCATTATTTCTTTTGCTCTCTCAAAAGAAATTCCAGCATCAGTCGCTAGCGTTGAAGCACTATCTCCAGCTTCTGCCGTATAGGTGCCATCCCCATTATTAATCCAAAATGGAGCCATTCCATCTGGGTCAATAAAACTGATTGGATTATTAAATGCAAAATTATATGGAGAGTGTCTACGCATTTCTTCTGCTAATGGGTCAACATTCATCCATCTTCCAATAGCTGGGTCATAATTTCGTGTATCAAAATCTAACCAATTTAAACCTAAAGATTCATCAAGTTCTTTACCGTTGTAATTGAAGTGGTTATTTTCCGTACCATTTACAACATTATTATACCCTTTATGTTGTAGTCCAAAAGGATAAAAGTTTATGCGATTTTTTTGCTCGGATACCCTTTTTTCACTCGGTTACCTCCAAAAATTTATGTAAAAGAACGTTTTTACTGGTGCTAAAGATAGTCATTTGGGGTAAAAATTCCTCGCAGCAGCAACCCAGTTTTTTCGTTCCTCAAAATCCTCTGTCTTGCTGCTGCTTCCTTTTCCTCGGTATGTTACATAATCCTAGTTATACCCGCACTTCCAAAGTCAGGGGCTATAACTGGGTTTATGCAAAATACTCCCTTGCCATCTGCATCAGCCCACCCGCCCCAAGCGCACCAACGCTGAACTAACGAACTTAAAATCTGACTTCTAACAGATGATTTTTACGGAACATATTATAATATTATAGGCATATAATCGTGTCGTAGACGTTATTTTTAGGGGTTTGGGGGCATTTTGAGCAGTTTTTATGCTCTTTACGCGGCATTCAGTCGCCATTTGGCTAGTATTTTAATAAAAAGCGGAAGTCCAGCCACTTAACGCCAACGCATTCCGCTTTTTATTAAAATAGCTTTTCCGTATGAGTAAGAACGATTATTATTAAAGTTGAAGTGCGCAACGGCAGTTACGGTTGACCTTCAACTTTAATAATAATCATAGCCTAGTGGCGATTGAACGAAGCTGCGTTGCACGCAAAACTGGCGTAGCCGTAGCGTAGTGGAGCAACCGACGTAGACTGGGAGCGATAGCGGAAGGATGCGCCAGACGATTTTTTGTAATCCTTTTTCTTTCAATAGACCTTTTTTACAAAAAATCGGCTAGGTTGCGACCTAGCGGCGGAGCCAATGAAGTGTGTAGGGATGTTGCAGGGGCGCAGGTTATTGGTCCAATAACTGTGAAGCTGTAACAGACCGAGAACACGACGAGGAGGAACGAAGCGCGGGCGGCAAAAGCTTTTTTTTGATCCTGAAGCGTAGCGGAAGTGAATAATAAAAAGTTTTGCCATAGCTGGGGTGACGACGAGACCTTATTACAGTGTATGGGTGCTGTGACCGTAGGGAACGAACCCATAATAGCTAATCTGAGGGCGATAGCCCGATTCACTTGGCTATTTGCTTTGCGTGGGACTTCTTGTTTATTAACTTCTTTTCCTTTTTTTATCTGGATTCATTAACGTAGCAAAAAAGTCAGTCACATATACCTTGTTAGTATGCTCGTCAATAAAGTAAACAATCTTAACGGTCTTTCTTTTGGTGATATGGTAGATTATCGACCTAAATTCTTTATTAAAACTGGCTAAATCTTCTTCTAAACTTCCCCTTTGGGGGTTGACATCTAAGGACATTGCCAGCTCTATGATTTCATCGGATTTTTTATTTGCACTTTGAACACTGTGGGTTTCGTACAAATGTGCCAATAGTTTCCAATAGTATTGTTCTGCTTTTGATGTTATTTCTACTAAATAGCTTTCTCTTCCTTCCAACGGTCTACTTCGCTTTTAAATTCCTGGATAGGTCTTGTTTCACCTTTTTCTATGGCTTCTAAAGAGGCTTGCGCTCTTTGTTGTAAATCAGATGCTTTATTGGAATAAAATGCCCTGGACTCTTGTTCAAAAATAGCCTTGATTTTAGTTAAAACACCTTCTTTTTGGGTTTGTAACAACAACTGCATCAACTCTAACTTTGTGGTTTCTATATTCATAATCATGTGTTTTATCATAACAAAGATAATTTAATGATTTTATTGTTTATATATTGCATTGGGTAAATAAAATTTAGTTTAACTGATGGGATGGAAGTTGTTAACGATCTCGTGCAGGTTTTCTAGATCGTCCTGCAAGTATCTTTCGGTAGAACTGATGTAGCGATGCCCTGCTAAGTATTGAACTTTCCTAAGATTATATTGACCTAACCAATTGGTAATTACGGAAGCTCTGATTTGATTGATATTTGTTACTTTATGATTCGTTTTTTTCAGCTTTTTAATGATATGTAAGACTGTATTTCCTAATCGTGCATTGTTTGGGATAAATAAACGCTCACTTTGTACATTCTTACGTTGTTTTATTTCTTCTCTGATTTCTTTGGTGTATTCCAGTAATTCAATGACTTGCCACGATTTTAGCTCTAACATTCTTGCATTACTTCGCCTACCACTTTTTATATAAATCTTGCCTTTGTAAAGTTCTAAGTTTTCGATTTCTAATTGTATCAGTTCAGTAGTATTTAAACCTTGATAGACCATTAATCCAGTAATTGCTTTATTTCTTTTTGCAGTTAATCTGTGATACGGGTCTTTGATATTTTCGGTCTCAAAAGAATAATATAAATCTTCTAGTTCGTCGGCTTCTAAAAGATTATAATTGATGGTTCTTTTAACACCTTTGATATGTATATTCTCTACTGGATTATCACTTCTGTAATTTTTTGATAATAGATATTTGAAGTAGCTTTTTACAATACCTAATTGATGTTTTACGGTTTTCTTACTGTTCTTTTTTCGCTGTAAATATTTGATGTACTTCAAGATGGTTTTATAATCAATAGTTTCTGGTGTGGTATCATTTCTTTTACACCATTTTAAAAAGATTTCTATTGATTTGGTATAGTTTTCTACAGTAGATGGACTGTAATTCTCTTTTTGTAAGTAGCTTTTATATTCGCTCATTTTCAAGGGTTTTAAGTAAATGTGTATAAATCTGTGTGCTTTCTAAACTGCTATGTCCTAAAAAGGTTTTGATACTCTCTAAGGGTACTTCTTGCTGTAATAGATGAGTAGCAATACTGTGACGTAAAGTGTGTGGTGTAACATCTTTATCGATGATATTTTTGTTATTGGTAGCTGTAACGATAACCCGTAATCGATTAGCAAAACTCATCCCTTGTAATCGTGTTCCGTTTTTATTGATAAATAAAGCTTCGCTTAAATTACTTTGGTAAAACTCTGGGCGAGCTTCGAAGACATAGTCTTCTAATATTTCTATGTTTTTTCGATTAATAGGAACAAAACGTTCTTTGTAATTCTTTCCTTTACGTACATAAATCCGCTCTTTATCAAAAAATACGTCTTTAATATCAAGGCTGACAGCCTCCGTCCTTCTAAGTCCACAACTGTAAAGTATGGTAAGCATCGCTTTATCACGTAATCGTATTCTTTCCTTATCACTACTTTGATGGGTAGCCAAGAACAGTTCTTTGATTTCGGATTGTGTAAGTACGTTTAGCTTTTCTTCTGTGGATTGTGGTTCGGATTTTAGATGTATGTTAATGCCTTTATGATCGTGGTTTTGTAAGTATTCTTTGAACTTTTTTAGAGCTTGTTGGTGTTTGTTGAGATAGGATTTACTTAAACTTCCGCTTCTAGTTTCATTGGCTCTTTGTTGTAAATAATCGTAATAGTTTTTTATGGTTTCTGATGTAATATAATTGATGTTATTAATATCGTATTGTTCTAAGTAATAAAAGAACTCTTGTAAATGATTAGGTAAGTAATACACCGTTGTTTCTGCATATCCTAAGATATCCAACCATTCTTTGTAATTGGATACAAGTATCCTATAACTATCGTTTTGTAGCTTTAATTTTTTCATCCCTTTATGTTTTTTGACGTTTTGCAGCGATTTGTATGTAACTAACTGTAATTGTTAGCTTTAATCTCGCCATTTACCTAGTGGCGACTTGGTGGCTAGATGGCGAGGTCGAGAGCCTCAACAGGCAAGCCTTTAATGCATTGTCTATCTGCTCTTTGAGGTTTGTGTATTCCTCTATATCAATAATCTCGAAGCAATAACTTTTGGTTTTAGCTTTTTTAACCCTTCGGATATAACCTTCTTCTAATAACTGTTTGTTGTATCTGCGTAAAGTGGTTTCTTTTACTCGTAAGTTTCTGCGGATTTCAGTATTGGTAAAAGTCGTTTGGTTATTCTTTGATAGGTAATCTTTTAGGTTTTCTAAGTGATTTCGGCAAGCTCCTGTAAGGGTATCACTTTTACGTAGTAAAACATCGATAATTAATTCGTTGGCTTCTTGTATGTCTTCGATTGTGGTTTCGATATACATTTCGCCTGTTTCTTCATTGGTTTTATGTTCCCGTTGGTATTGCTTATAAAAAGTAATGGCTTCTATAAACTGTAAATAATGTGAGTTGGTTCTACGAGGTTTAAAAACTGATTGTGGTAACCCTAAGTATTCTGCAAAAGGATTGATGACTTTGATAGGTTTTAGAACCCTTTGAACGTCTTTTAGTAATTCTCTGGCTTTATGTTCTGCATCTTCGTTTATTTTTCCTGCGCTTATCAAGCGTTGATAGTTCATAATTCTAATATCTTGCTCGTGGCTTTCATCGATATACAGTAAAAAACTACGATTGCTATTATCTTCGTAAACAGATTCTTGTGTGGTGCATCCTGCAACACTTACAGGACCTTCTACGGTAAGATGTACAGTTCTGGTTGTACCTTTTGCATCTTTATGAACTACTGTTTTTGTGATTCTCTTTTTGGATTGTAATTCTCGTAATGGATAGAGTACAGATTCTGCACCGTCTAAATCTTCGATTAAGATTAATTTATGTTGTAATTCTGTGCGGTTGAAGTAATAAAAAGCATTGGCAGAGAGTACCGTAATTTCTATTTTATCTTCTTCGGGCATCAGTTCTGATACTTTGGATTGTAAATGTGTTTTACCAACTCCGCTGCTTCCTAAGCTGATACAATGTAAAGGGTTATTAGTTTTTCTTGATGTAAATATCAAGTACATTAATAATCGATTGGTTTGCTCTCCAATAACACCACTTTTACCGATTAACTCATTGGTTTTGGTTAGTAAATCCGTTCGTTTCAAGAACTTGACAGCTTCTCGTTCCTCTGTTCCTGTGAGTTCTTTAAAGTACGGTTTACTAGCTTCTTGCTGTTTTTCTATCAATAAAAATCTGTAGTTTTCTAACTCTTTGGTTACATCTTGTAAAGTTCTACGAACTACACTTGTACCAATCTCCAGTCGTTCTGCTACTTTTCTTGTAAATCGTTCTATTTGGTTATCGTTATATAAATCTATGGTATGACGTAAAATATTATGATTTTTAGGTTTCTGTATGCTCAATGTAATACGTAAACTTTCCAGTTTGTTGAGTTTTACACTGCCTAAAATGTGAATTTCAAGATGTTTTGTGATGTATTCGTAGTTGTTTGGATTGGAAGTATCTAACATTGTTGAAAAAGTTTAAAATGATAAACATTTATGGCAAATGTATGAGATTCATTTCATTTAAACAACAAACAATACTAACTTATGATATAAAACTATTGCTATATTTGCATGAATCAGTAATAAATACACTACTTTAGATAGATATGTTAGACATTGGAGGTAAAATAACAGAGTTACGTAAAGTAAAAAAATGGTCACAAGAAGATTTAGCCAAAAAAGTAGATTCTTCTCGTGTGATGATTGGTAACTACGAGCGTAATACGAATACTCCTTCTATTGATATTTTATTGAAGATCGCTAAAGTGTTCGATGTCTCCCTCGATTATATTGTAGGGGAAGGACAGCTCTCTACTTATGATAAAGATGTTTTAAAACGTATTGAGGATATTGAGCATTTACCAGACGAAGATAAAAACCATCTTTTCTATGTTATTGATAATCTTATCAAAGCTGTAAAACTTAAAAGCTTATAACATGGCTGATAATAAAGAAAAGAGAATTGCTGATTATGACAGCTCTGGTAATCTTGGAGTAACCGAGATGTTTGGAGCAATTATTTTTATGTTAATAAGTGGTTTAAAAAAGGATTATAATTATTATCATCAAGTAAAATTTCAAAAAAGGAATATTTGGACAGGATATATAATTTCCATTATTCTATTTTTATCTTTTTTTATTATTTTAATGTGCTTTGTAAATGTATAATTGATGAAAAAAACTATACTTACAAACATTATAATCTTTATTGTATTTTTTTTATTAATAAATATTCTAGGTTATACTAATCACTATTTATTAGGCGATTTTTTATTAGATAATATTCCCGAAGCATATAATATCGCTGATACTTTTATTTACTTACCTATTCTAATAATCGTTTTATTTTATATCAAAAAGAGAGGTGGCTTTAATTCTATTTTAAATAACAAAATCACTATTCTTGACGTTATATTAGCAATTGTTATCTGCTTGTTATTTAGGATTGTAGAAGACCCTGTTTTTAGGTTTAAGGAGATTTTTAAAGTACAAAACATACAAGACTATATAAACGCAACAAGTAATAGTATCATTAATCTAAATACTATTTTACTATTTTTAAACGCTGTAATTTTAGCTCCTATTCTAGAGGAATTGGTATTTAGAGGTCTTATTTTAAACTCTTTCTTAAAAAAGAATAAATTATTGGGGATATTTATTTCAAGTATATTATTTGCACTTATTCATATGACTGTTATCTCATTTGTAACGTCATTTCTTTTTGGTTTAGTGTTATCAATTGTTTTTATAAGAAAAGGAATAATCTATTCCATATTACTACATATAATCTACAATTTAGTTTGGTTTACTTTAAAATCATTTAGTCAACAATACTTTGAGATTGAAGCGTCTCTCAATTTCAATATTACATATTGGATTATAGTAATACTCTCATTGGTCAGTCTTGTTTTATCTTTAAAATATTTATATATAAAAAGACTACTCAATGAGTAGTCTTTTGGTAGAATATACTTTTTATATATTATCCTTTTATCTTCTTTGTTGAGGGTTTAGGAACGTAACCTTTCTTTATTATCTCTGATTTTTTCCTGTTGGCTTCTTTTTTAAGACTATCATTCGTATTGTCTAATTTCTTCATATTAGCATTATCCTTTCTAACCTTAAATTCTCTTTCTGTTTGCTTTTTAGTGCTCCAAATAGTAATGCCTATTTTTGGGTCTCCTGGTTCTGACCTACCTAATCCAGCTTTATCGTGAAGTTCCATTTTGTTTTTAGTTTCATCTCTACTATTTTCAATAGAATCAAGGTCTTTATTGTTCTTATCTATTGTAGCAACATCACTATCCATACTTTCCTGTAAATTTGTTACTTCTTGCTCTGTTTTTGCTATTGCTTCGACTTGTTCTGGAACGGCTACAATATCGCCTTCATCAACAGCAGATTTTTCAACACCATCAGTATCTACATATGTACCCATATTACCTAATGAAGAATTTTCTTTAGGAGTATTAGCCATTATTTCTTTTGCTCTCTCAAAAGAAATTCCAGCATCAGTCGCTAGCGTTGAAGCACTATCTCCAGCTTCTGCCGTATAGGTGCCATCCCCATTATTAATCCAAAATGGAGCCATTCCATCTGGGTCAATAAAACTGATTGGATTATTAAATGCAAAATTATATGGAGAGTGTCTACGCATTTCTTCTGCTAATGGGTCAACATTCATCCATCTTCCAATAGCTGGGTCATAATTTCGTGTATCAAAATCTAACCAATTTAAACCTAAAGATTCATCAAGTTCTTTACCGTTGTAATTGAAGTGGTTATTTTCCGTACCATTTACAACATTATTATACCCTTTATGTTGTAGTCCAAAAGGATAATAATTGTTTTCTTCGAGGATTTCGTGAGCGTAGTCGTTATCTCCGTCAACATCTGCATCATTTCTTAAAACATCAATTTTACCGTCATTGTCGCGGTCTGCGTATGAGAGTCGTATGTTTCCTAAATGGTCTTTGTATTGATAGGTGTATGTAAAGTTATTACCATCAGGTTCTATATACCCTTCAGGGTGATTAAAGAACTCCAAAGTACTATTTTTATAAACGTACTTCCCTGTATACTCCGTGGTTGTTAATGAACTTCCTTCTGAAACGGTCTTTTTGAGTTTTGTTCCAGTGGCATCGTAAATATAACATATTCCTGATCACAAAATCCACAACCTTTTACTATTTTGGATTTGTTACTTTTTATGATGTATGCTTACGTAAGAGGTTATAAAACACGACAAGCGTATTCATAAAAAAACCACCCCGAAGGGTGGATCACTAAAATTAATTATGACATTTTTATTTTTTACATTCACCCATACTATATTCCTTCCTTTTTAGTAGAGTTCCTTTCTTACTATACTTATCAATTTGTTTTAAACTACCGTCAGAATAGTAAATTTTAAGTTTTCCAATAGGCTTGCCTTGTTCAAAATAACCTTCTATACGTTTGTTACCATTAGAATAGTATTCAACTTGTTCTCCTTCGCATTTTTCATCGCAACAGCAATAACCCACAAAGTTTGGATATGATGTAGCTGGTTCTAAACATAAATTTATAACTGGAACTTTTAAAGTATCTACGATATTTTGATAAGATTTAATATCATAGATCTTAACATCTTCTGAATAAACTGTTGAAAGTTGATATTGCCCTTTATCTTTAAGAAAAATAATTCCATCATTATCTTTAGGATAATAATCTATCCCGTCTTTCCGTAAATTGTAAAAAGGTATTTTACCGATTGTATCTTGACATGAATCCGATAAGTATAATTCAAACTTAATTTCTTGAGTATAGCCTACAAGAGATGCAAAATAGAATAAGATAGAAATTCTTTTAAAAAACATAATTATCTATTTTTTAGGAATATAAGTTTTATTATTCACTCTGAAAGCTTGATTTCTTCTGTTTGCAAGGACTTGTAACTGAGCAGTGTTACCAAGTTTAATCGCAGTACTTACTGCTGGATTAACATTGTGTATGTTAACTGGTCCAGTAGGAAGACTGCTGTAGATTTCAGGTAAATCTTTAACTGAGTTTATACTTTGCCCATTACCAAATAAGGCCTGTCTTTGATATCCTGCTAATTCGTCATTTTTGTCTAACAGAAAGCTAAACCCTTTATTATTATTAAGATCACCTAAACTCGCCTCACCTATTTCAAATTGATGAGCGTGTTTTAATTCATGAGCAAACAAATCTAATCCTGTACCGCTTGATACCGTTATCTCCACATTTCCATTGCTAAAATTAAAACTAGTAGAGTTTGTAGTTGTGGAACTTCCAAAACCAGTACTTTGTGTACCATTACTATCATTCACAACATCATATATCTGATCAGAGGCTTCAAGTGTTGCAATTTCTCCCCTTACATTCTCTAACTGTGCATTATTACCTTCTAATCGGCTGATTTGCCGGTTGAGTCTCTTCGTTTGTCTATCAGATAAACCTCCTTCTGCTAAAGCAGATTGCTTATCTGCTATCTTATTATTGTTTCTTTGTTGCCTGCTATTGATATTGTCCATAAGTCTATTCACCCATTTCCAGGCTGATTCTGTAAATTGATTACCATCAATATCAAAATTAAGTATAGGATTATTTCCAGCATAATGGTACGGAGAATAAGACATGTATTTTTCTGAAAGATTATCAACATTCATCCATCTCCCTAAAGCAGGATTAAAATTTCTCCAGCCAAAATCATACCAGTTTAAATCAAGTTCTTCTTGATGTTCCTTTCCGTTATACTTATATGGATGATTAGCTAACTGTACATTATTATACCCTTTATGTTCAAGTCCAAAAGGATAGTAGTTGTTCTCCTCTATGATCTCATCCTGGGTAATTGTACCATTGTAGTTAGTATCAGAATATGATAGCCTAATATTTCCTAAATGATCTTTAAATTGGTACACATACTTATACCCATCAACCTCTTTTTCTACATACCCTTCAGGGTGAGTAAAGAATTCCAGAGTACCATTTTTATACACAAAACTATCTGCATAGTCGGTTGTTACAGAACTTCCCCCAGCGGCTATTTTTCTTAATTTAGTCCCTGTGGCATCGTAAATATAGCTAATATTTCCGTTGTGTTCACTATTAGATATGGTAATATTGGTGGGTAGATTGAGATAGTTATAGGTAATGTCAGTAATGCCTTTGTTACGATCCAGGGTCATATTGCCGTTGACATCATACTCAAAATCATTATTGGTATTGGTACCGTCTTTAAAACCATAGGTTTTATTTCCGGTATCGGCTACTTTTAAGAGTTTGTTACCACTATCGTAGGTATAGGATAACAGGTCCATATTGCCAAAAGAAGTAGCTGCAGTATTGAGATGCCCTTTTCGGTCTAATGACAGGATGTTCCCTACTTTATCATAGGTAACATTACTCAGATTGTAATTACCATCGTTACTGGTCGCTTCGGTAATACGATTCAAGGCGTCATAATCATAGGCATACCACCGTTGTACATGATCATTACCCGTTTTCCATTCGGTTTCTGCAATATTTCCGTTAAAGAGGGCAGTGGCACCATATTGCGGAGTATTGTAATTGATTTTAAATCCAAAGAGATCTCCATTGGCAGTAGCACCATTATTGATGGTTTTGAGCCAACCTCTTACGTTGTAGGTGTAGTCAACCTTTTGCACTCCGACGGCTGTACCCGGAGCAGCATTTGTATCTATTGTTCCTCCTACATTTTTGGTGATGAGTTGACCCAACTCACCATACTTGTTGGAGACAATGAGTTCCCAACCTTGATTGTCGATGTTTTGAATTTGAGTTAACAAGCGCCCCGTGTGGTCGTAAGTAAATTTATCTATATAACGAATTCGAGGCTTGTAAAAATTGTAATGGCTTGTAGTGCTTTCTTCTACTTTACCAATAAAATCAAGTTTCATCTCGACGATGTTGGTAAACTCCAGATAATTGTTTCGTATTGCGGTTCCAATAACTCTGCCTTTGGCATCATATCCCGATCCGGTGATGATCCATTTGTCGGTGCCTAACACTTTAATATGTGCAATAGTGGGCAATCCTTCAACGTTCATCTCCAATGGCACTCCGTAGATATCCGGGTTATCAACCAGGTTGAGTTGGTCTACATAATAGGACTGGTCATAATCGTCATAGTACTGTACCGTAAGTATCTCTGCAGCAGAAATATCGGGCCACCCCTGGTTGTCGTAATACATCACAGTGCTGCTAAGCAGGTTTTCTGGAGACCGATCTACCCAAAGTTGTTGGTTATAGTCAATAGCTTCTGCCTGGAGGTCATTTCGATCACGATCATCAACAATCTTTCCGGTATAAGCCACCCTGCCAAAGGCATCATATTTAGTAAACAACCATTCATCATAAGGTTTCCCAGAGTTTTCTTTTCTCTGGTTGGCATCCTGGGTTAATACGGGTAGATCTAGTTTGTTATACACGATATACTCTAAATCTTTCCCTGGTATTTTCTTTTCGATCAGTCGGTTACGGTGATCATGTTTGTACTGATAACACAGTTCGGATAATTCAGCGGCATCTATACCATCGGTTGTGTTTACCTTGGGTGGGATCACGTAGGTAAGGTTGTCGAAATCGTCATAGACGTAGTAGGTGTCAGCCCCCTCCGGCTCTCCGCCTGGGACGGAAGTGTCTATAAAAGTACGCTTTAAGATCACGCGGCCGAGTTTGTCTTTATATTCCCGGGTGGTATACAGATCGCCATCACCGGGTTGCCAGTTTTCGTCTTTGGTGATGGTAACATACAATTCGTTTTCAGCATAATAACCATCCTGTTGTAAAACCGGTTTTTTGGTATCCCCTCCTTCAAACGCTACGTAAAAATACAGTACTTCGTTAGCGTTATTAAACTGCCAGTCGAATTTGATGGTATGATCAGTATCACTATAGAAATTGGCTTTCCAGGCGGCTCCCGGGGCGCCTTGTTCCTGTATTCGGTTTAAAGGCGAGGGCTCATAGATACGTTCACTATAGGGGTTGACACCAGCGAGTGTTGTACCATTGAAATCATCAGCATATTTGTTTTGATAATAACTATGAATATCGGTAAGGATATCTACAGTTTTATAACCACCTATCGTTCCTTGAGATTCATAAGGTAAATAATCTTTGGCTTGTCGCCCATAACCATCATATTCGATATGGGTCACAATATCTTTTTTATTGGGCGAGGTTTTGATATCAATCTGCTGTTTGGGCCTACCTAAACCATCGAAATAGCTAATACTTTCTATGGCTTCGTAATTATTGAGAAGCTGGCTGGAGGTGGTCATCCCCTTTTGGTATACCCGGGTGAAAACATAGTTTTCATTGACACTTAACTCAATTGGTATATACGCATCAGGGATTACAGTAGCCGAAAATGTACTTCCAGACTGAATCCATGTATTGGGTTTAAGGATGATGCTCTGGGTGGCCTTTAGGGTTTCGGAGCCGGTTACGGTATAGTTCCCCTCTTTAACAATAGTAGCCGGAGTCTGTGCTCGCGTTGCAAATCCTACAAGAAGTAATGCAACAGTGATATATTTAGTTATGGTCTGTATCATCTTGATTAGTTTTTGTAGTTGTATTTGTGCTCTGAAACCAGTTGGCCGTTTTCATCTTTTACAAATTGCAACCGATTAAAGTCATCATATTCATAATAGGTAGTATATCCTTTGGGATCTGTAATGCCAGAGACCCCTACTAAGGAATTATAGGTATAGGTAGTGATCATGGCCTGTTGCATACTGGCATGAGTGCGTAAAGTGTTCTCCTGAGAAGTCGTCAATCCTGCTGATCCCGTATGGAAATTAGCCCCAAATCCCGATAAGGCTTCCAACTGAGCTCGTGTGGCATTTTCAACCTTGGCGACCACATATTGTTGGTTGTATCCGTAGATATAACTGATGGGAGTGCCATCTTCCAATGAGGCTTCCAGTAGGTTTCCGAGATTGTCATACTGATTAAAGGATACGCGATCTTGTAAGGTTGCTGTACCTTTTGCTCCCTGAATAATATCGGGTCGCACTCGGTTATTGCCCCAATCTTTAAAAAGTGTTCGCTCGGTGCTTAGTTTCGTATTCTCCTTCCAGGTTTCAGTTTGGACAGGTATGCTGCGCTGATGTAGTTCATTTTTATTAAGTTTTTCTATAGCCAACCGCTGTGTGTTGGTCAGGTTTCCGCCTGGCAAACTACCATTGTTGATAACATCATTCGAATAAAAGTATTTTTTTTTCAGCTTTTGATTTCGGCTATTGGTGGTTTCACTTGAAGTTAATTGATGATGTTTGGTACTATCATATAAAAATGAGGACGTAGTAGTTAATGCTTTTTGGGTACCTGTGGAATATTCATAGGCAGTATTTTCTTCGGTAATCCGAACATCCCAGCCAGCCAGGTGGTAATATCCTCCATAACCTCCTGCAAAATCATAATCGTAATCGGTCATATGAATCGCAGGCACTTTCTGATAGTCTTTAATTTCATATTGATAACTAGTTTTCTGAAGGATTTTGTTATTTCCGCTATATACTTCTTTTTGTATAAGCTTTCCTCTTCTCCAATCATAATTGGGATTGGGAGGGAACGGATAATAGCTATTGGATCGGGCATTTAAGGTTGTTGGATTCTGAAGGCCTCTAAACCTGGTGATACCATTCTCATAGATATATTCGCCTGTATTAGGGTCATAATCTTCATTTACTGTTCCAAAAACAGCAGGAAGACTATAATAGTATTTCGTATATCCACCTGACTCTTCAGAAAATTCCAGGATATCACCCAGCCCATCAAAACTACTTGGGAAGTCTCCACCATTATTACTAAAAAAACCTACATTTTTGTATATAGTAGTCTCTTTCACCTCACCATATCCCACAAAAGAACCATGAGTGGTAGTCAATTCATTTTGACTTGAGGAAAAATATCTTCTTATGAAATTTGCTGAAATTGAAGCTATTTGATAAAAATGATCTGCAAATTGCGGCACATTAATTATTCGGCTTTTATCTTTTTTATAGGTATAATATTTTACAATCCCGGTAGGGTCATTACCGCCACTGGAGGCTACAGTATACTGTATTCTTAATCCTCCGGCTGGAAGGCTTTTTCCATATTGATAATAAGAATTAAGTTCATAATCAAAAATATGTTCCCCACTGGTGGGATAGATTATTTTTATCAAGCTTTCTGCCTTAGCAAAGTCATTAGGCCTGCGATCTGAAGCCACCACCCTGGAACCTCGTACCACAAAATCTGGCGCAAATTCTTCAACGGGGCCGCCCAAACCAGGGTAAATATAAAATTTGGACAACCGATTTGGAGATACCTGGGCATTGGGATAGAACCACAATTTGGTAAAGCCAAACTTATCGGCTTCGCAGTTATTGAAATACCCCCAATAATCAGTTCGATTAGAAATTTTGTTAGGTAATTTTCGATTGTCATAAGTAAACTGATACTTTTTGGGTGTTACTCCTGTAATACCTTCGTTTTCAATAAGTTCATTAAGCCGTAATCGTCTATACAAGGTTTTATCCACATCACTTAAGGATTCATTGTAGTCCAGAGCCTGGGAATAGGAAGTCTTAAAGGACCACTGTTTGATTCGTCTATTCTGGTGATCATATATATTGATAGCATTCAGTTTTCGAGCCGTATTTGAAAAGGCAACATCGGTGGTTGAGGGTCTACTTGGTAACAGGTCTTGTCTGATTTCTCCAGCCACAAAATCAATTTTCCCCCCAGACCAGGAAATCTGGGTGAGTCGTTTACCAAAGGTTTGATTGACAGAATTATTAACACTCGAACGCCTGATAAAATCTTCGCCTCTATAGTCAAACCTTGTGGATATAGGAACACTATAATCATGGTTATCAACATTTGCATAATGTGAAAAGGAAAGTTGGATTAGACGGTCGGGGGATTTAGTAACCGTATTGTCGTCGGCATACGAAAAATGGATCTCTTCTTTATTGGACAGATTGATGATTTTACTTAGTTTCCAACTCGAATTATGAGCTTTCCCCATATAGGTTTCAAAATCTAAATAATCCTGATCATCAAAACCTGTATCATAGTTTTTCATACCATATGACACATCATGAGTTAAGGGCTCGTAATTAAAAGTTTCAAAATTCCCTTCGGCAACTTCACGGTCTACATTACCAGAGGTGTACATTCGGGTGAATTCGGCATCTTCAAAAACATATTTAATACCTTCGGGAGTGATGATGTCAAATCCTATGATTTTTTTATTAATTCCATGTTTAGGGATAATGGTAAGGTCAGAGATGGCAAGATTAATAATCTTTCCTTCTCTTTCAAATAAGAATTTACCGGTGTACCCGCCAAAATTGTAATAAAAAATATCGGGAGAGCTGTCGAGCTGACCTCTAGCGAAATTTCTATGAAATGCTGGAATCAAACCTCTGTTTCCGATAATCTCGGTATTTAATACATCGTCCTGTGGGATTTCGTTGATAACATTTTGTATCCTATCGGGATCAAACAAATGTCCGGCGTCATCAAAAAAGACAGTTGTTGGAGTTCGTGGATTATATTCTTGACAAGATCCATCCCCATAATCCCAACACCATCCTACTCCTGTCAATCTAAAATCCATAACCTTATAGAGGTCATCGGGCAGCCCAATCACTTTTCTGGAAATAGAACCTCCGGCATTTAGAGCCCATCCTAGGCCTACCCAGGAAGCCTCTTCATTGACTTTTATGCCAGAGGGATGATATGAAAGTGAAATAGGGACGTTCATTCCTGCATAAGAAACTTCATATAGCGGAATGTTAACATCTACAGTTCCTGTATAAGGAGATACCGGTACATCGACATATTTTTGAAACTCAGCTGTATTTGGAGCAACAGTATTTTGGTACACCATATTTCTGAAGTGCGTATTATAACGCTCTTCCTGCGTGAATCCAAAGAACCCAAAACACAGGATTCCTAGTAATATTATTATATTTTTCATAGAGTGTATGATTTGTGATTTGTATATCGGTTAATTTTATATGTTAGAAATCTACTTTAATATCATTGATTAACAATAGACCCGGAAAAATAGTCCTGGTTTATAATATTGTTCATAGCCTTAGTCTTTTATCAGATTGGTGATGATACGTTCTAGGTATTGCACCCTGGTTTCTATATCAAGGTTTTTGGTTTCCAATTCTTGATTGATTGTTTCTTGTTGCTGAAGCGCTATTTCTAATTTCCGATTTCTAATTTCCTGATTTCCGATTTTCTCCTCCTGCGCAATCGTATACAGCATCAACTCCTCGATCTTTTCCAACAGCTTCATATTCATCACACCCAGTTCGACCCCATGGGTTTCCAGTTCTTTGGCTGAGGGAATGTTGGGCAAATGTCCTTTTTCGGCAATGTGTTGCTGTACTTCGTTGAGGGTAAGCAGCTCGTAGTCTTTGGTAAACACATAATCGGGTGCGGGAACAGAGAGGTCGATCTTTACCTCTTCGGCATGGATCTTGCCTTTTACGGTGAGTTTGGAGTCGGGGGCCGTGGTGCCGATGCCGACGTTGCCGCCACCTTGCACAAGGTAAACATTAGCGGTGCTATTATATCCGATTGCAACATTGTCATCAGAATATCTATTTAAGTGAAGCCAATGAGTTTGACCACTTGTTTCGATACCGTGATATCCATCTATTTTTATAGAGCGACCATTTGTTTGCTCAATTAATGCGTCACCTAATACGTGCAACTTTTCTTCTGGAGCAGTCGTTCCAATACCTACATTACCTGTTTGGCCATCGATTGTCATTCTATTAATCCCACAGCAAGTGCCTGTACCTCCTATCTGAAAATTCATTTTTGCAGGATAGTACCCTGAAGAAAATGTGTCGGTAGCAGATACGGAAATCCGAGCCACATGAACCGAAGTCTGCCCATCATAACCTGCATAAATCATTGTTCCTAAAAAACTCCCCGATGGCGTAGGTAATTTGCTTGTTTCTGTTCCTCCCAAATTTTGCATAAAAATATGAGGATGACCCTGGGGATATAAACCCTGATATGCACTTATGCTTAAACTTGGGTAGCTATTATTCACTTGATTAACCCTAATTTCGTCATCAAATTCACTTTGAGCTACTCCTACTTTAATTACTAAACATATTAAAATTGTTATGATCTGTTTTGTTTTCATGTTAGTGTTGTATTTGTTTTGATAATCGTTTAACTGTTTCTGTTTTAAGTCGGGTGACCGATGTCCGGAGTTTTCATTGTTTTATCAATGCTTCCAGCTTATTTAAACGCGCTTCCAATTCCTGGTTTTTAATTTCTAATTTCCGATTTCTACTTTCCTGATTTTGTATTTCTAAAGACCGATGTCGGATGACCGATGACCGAAGTTCTTTATTAGTTTCTTTTATTTTTTTTATCTCTTCCTCCTGCGCAATCGTATACAACGTCAACTCCTCGATCTTTTCCAACAGCTTCATATTCATCACACCCAGTTCGACCCCATGGGTTTCCAGTTCTTTGGCTGAGGGAATGTTGGGCAAATGTCCTTTTTCGGCAATGTGTTGTTGTACTTCGTTGAGGGTAAGCAGCTCATACTCTTTGGTAAACACATAATCGGGTGCAGGAACGCTCAGGTCAATCTTTACCTCCTCGGCATGGATCTTCCCTTTTACTGTGAGTTTGGAATCGGGATTAGAAGTTCCTATACCTACATTTTCTGAACCTGTGTTAATGGTGAATGTACTCCATTTATCTCCTCCATTGTTTGTATTTCTACAACCGATTCCGAAAATATTCTCTCCAAAAAGTTCTGAAAATCCTATATTTACTCCAATGATGTCTCCATCTTGTCTAAGTTGAATCATAGGGTTATCTGACTCATTATTGTTATCTTCATCTGCCTCTATTCTTAAAATAGCATCTCCAGATGTCGCTGAACTTACTTCTAGTTTGGCTTGAGGGCTCGTGGTACCGATGCCAAGATTACCGCTACTGGTTAGTCGCATTATCTCATTCAGCTTATGTTGCCCATTAGAATCAGCATCATTATGAATTCGATACAACCATCGAAATCCGTAGTTAGAGCCTTCAAATACTCCCTTTGAGGTATACCTGTTGGTTCCGAAGTAAAAATCTTTGATGTCGTCATTATTTCGATATGCATTAAATCCAATATAACCAGACCATTTATTGGAATTTCCTCCCCAATTATTTTCATTCGTCCAGTTAACAGTAATTATCCCATTTCTTCCAAATTTGGCTTGTCCTTCTACATGTAATTTGGCTTGCGGACTTGTCGTTCCAATCCCTACATTGCCCTCGGCAGGAAAGGTATTGGTTTGTGCATGTATCAATGCCGAAATAAACACGATGATACTGAATAGGTAATTTTTCATTGGTTTACTATTTAAAGGTTTTATTATTGATGATATATTATTGTACATATTTGTTGCATTAGAAGTTTTTTATTCCTGTCTATTGCAGAAGGCACTGAAAAAATACAGGCCAACCATTCAAAACAAGTTTTTATACCACAATATTAAAACACATTAGTTTCATTTTTTGAAACTCTGAGCGTGTTTTTGTTAAAGTTTAGTTAAATGATGAAGTCGGATGACCGCAGTCTGAAGTTGGAAGTCCGATGTCGGGTGTCGGGTATTGGAAGTCCGATGTCGGGTGTCCGAGGACGGAAGTTGAGTGTCTGAAGTCCGAAGTCTGATGCTATGCGAAGCCTATGCTACAACCTGCCTGCTGTGGCAGGGTAGATTTGCAAGCTGTCTGACCGATGAGGCAGGCTTCGTAGCATCAACAATTAGCAATTCGGGTGAGGATAAAACAAAAGCCATGATGTGTAAAAATAGTGTGGTTTTTTGTATAAGGTAAGACTGAGAAGTCGCAGACATTCGCAAAGCGGGATTGGGATTTACATCTGTCTATAGCATTCACTTTTCAAAAAAAATCCTTATTTTATATGGGGCAATAGCGTATATGCTACGTTATTCTTGTCGCTAAGGAAGTAGGCCGATAGCTATATAGAGGAAGTTAGTGTATGGTTGTCAGCAACACCTTCCGGGTTGTCAGCAACACCTTCCGGATCGTCAGGAATACCTTCCGGGTTGTCAGCAACACCTTCCGGATCGTCAGGAACACCTTCCGGATCGTCAGGAATACCTTTCGGGTTGTCAGGAATACCTTTCGGATCGTCAGGAATACCTTTAGGGTTGTCAGGAGAACCTTCCGGGTTGTCACAAACACCTTCCGGGTTGTCAAAGGTTTAGCTATCTGGTCTGGAGTATCGGCTATAAAAGGATTGATAGTTTTTTAGATCTTCATAAGGTGATACTGGCTGTTACTAGCCATAAGCCCAGAGTCCTGGCAGGTTTTAGGGATTGACAGACATCCTCCAAACTTATTCCAGTAACATTGAAGTGCATTCCGGCAACATTGAAGTGCATTATATTGCTGCGAAGTCAGAAACCTACCTGGTGGCAGCTATGGTACCCGCATCTTTTGAATGTAGAAATTATGGATGAAAACTTGGCTAAAACATCCCCTTGAGGACGACACAACATTGTTGTGGGCGAGCTGTAGACAGGACAGGGGGTGTTTTGGACACCTTTTACTATTTGTGGGAGACCTTTAGCTGCCACCAGACAGGGCCCTCAAAACCATCGTTGTCGTGTTCAATAAACCGTGTTCAACTTAAAATAGCTGTTCATATTCATATCCCTACGATATCAACACCAGTTCTCGTTCTCTTTTATCTTTTTCCTGGGCATCGATCACCGCTACGGCGGCCATATTGATCATCTCTTCTACACTGGCTCCTAATTGCAGAATATGTACCGGCTTGCGCATGCCCATCATAATGGGGCCTATAGACTCTGAATTGTTGAGTTCTTTTAATAATTTATAGGTACTATTGGCTGAATCCAAATTCGGAAATACCAGGGTATTTACCTTTTCTCCATTGAGCTTGGAGAAGGGAAACTTATCTTTGCGCATACGTTTATTTAAGGCAAAATCCATTTGCAGTTCTCCGTCTACCACCAGATTGGGATAATATCGGTGCAGATAGGCCACTGCTTCATTTACCTTGGTGGCACTGGGGTGTTTTGAAGAGCCAAAATTGGCATACGAGATCAGGGCCATTATGGGTTTGACCCCAAACATTTCTACGGTTCTGGCTGTCATTTGGGCTATTTTTGCCATTTCTTTGGCGGTGGGATCGATATTAATAGAGGTATCACTAATAAACAGCGGGCCTTTATTGGTCATCATCACATTCATCGTGGCAATTCTGGTAGCACCTTTGGCCAATCCTATCAGATCCAGCATGGGTTTCACTACTGTAGGATAGCTACGGGAATATCCCGAAAGTAAGGCATCTGCATCGCCTTCATTCACCATCATCGCTGCAAAGTAATTGCGCTCACGCAGTAATCGCTCGGCATCATACAGGGTGATCCCTTTGCGTTTGTTGGCTTCCCAGTATTTCTTTGCATAATGGTTTTTTCGGTCGCATTCTTCATCTGCTTTGGGATCTATGATATCCACATCGCTTGGATCAAAATCGATCTCTTTCATCAATTCGAGGATAATATCCCTGCGCCCCAATAAAATGGGAACCGCGATCTTCTCTTCTTTTACCGTTTGGGCGGCTTTTAATACATCCAAATGATCGGCTTCTGCAAAAACCACGCGTTTGGGGTTGGTTCTCGCCCTGTCCAGCAGCAATCGCACCAGTTTATTATCGTTACCCATACGCTCCAGCAGTTCGTCTTCATACTTTTCCCAATCGGTAATGGGCTCGGTGGCTACACCACTCTCTATAGCTGCTTTTGCCACGGCAGGTGGTACTTTGGCAATTAATCTGGGATCAAAAGGTTTGGGAATGATATATTCTTTTCCAAAATTAAGCCGGGTTTCTCCGTAAGCAATATTTACCTGCTCGGGCACAGGTTCTTTGGCCAGTTCGGCAAGTGCTTTTACCGCGGCCATTTTCATGGCTTCATTAATTCCGGTAGCTCGTACATCGAGTGCCCCACGAAAAATAAACGGAAATCCCAGTACATTATTTACCTGGTTGGGATGATCGCTGCGTCCCGTGGCCATAATCACATCTTTACGGGTTTGTACGGCCAGGTCATACTTTATCTCGGGATCAGGATTGGCCATGGCAAAAACAATCGGATCATCTGCCATAGACAACAACATCTCTGGGGTTACCAGATTGGCCATAGATAAACCGATAAACACATCGGCATCTCTCATGGCATCTTCTAATTCATGCAAATCCCGCGCTGTGGCAAATTCTGCCTTTTCCTTACTCAGGTTATCCCGATCTTTCCTGATCACCCCTTTACTATCGGTCATGACAATATTTTCGGCCCGGGCTCCAAATGCTTTATACAATCTGGTACAGGATACTGCGGCAGCTCCTGCCCCACTCACTACGATGTTTACTTCCTCAATTTTTTTATCGATTAGTTCTAATGCATTTAGTAATGCTGCGGCAGAAATTATCGCGGTACCATGCTGGTCATCATGCATCACAGGGATATCGAGTTCTTCTTTTAATCGCCTCTCGATCTCGAAAGCTTCAGGAGCTTTGATATCTTCTAGATTAATACCCCCGAAGGTTGGAGCTATATTTTTTACGGTTTCAATAAAAGCATCGACATCTTTGGTATCTACTTCAATATCAAACACATCAATATCTGCAAAAATCTTGAATAACAATCCTTTGCCTTCCATTACCGGTTTTGAAGCTTCGGGGCCGATATCTCCTAATCCCAGCACTGCGGTACCATTAGAGATCACTGCCACCAGATTTCCTTTTGCCGTATATTTATAGACATTAGAAGTTTCTCTTTCAATCTCTAAGCAGGGTTCTGCTACCCCGGGGGAATAGGCCAGAGCCAGGTCTCTTTGCGTTGCATATTTCTTGGTTGGAACTACTTTGATTTTACCGGGGGTAGGCTTTGCGTGATATACTAAAGCTTCTCTTCTTTTACTTTCAATACTCATACTTAATCAAGATAAATGTGTGACTACATATACTTTAAAAAAACCAGACCGGAAGAGTCTAGAGACTAGACTTTTTTATGTTACATCCGGACTCTAGTTTCTAATCATCTGGACGCTATTGGTTATTTTTTATATATGGCAACTATAAATACCCGTTGTGCATTTTGACTATATTTCTCTAATTCACCCCTGTCTGACTGGCCAGGCAGGCTTTAGGATTAGAGGTAAAAGACGAGGATTTGGTATTATAATCGTACTACATTACTCATAATGCACAACGGGTTATAAATATACAAAGGTACAAGTCCGTATGAGATGCGGAAATTTAAAAGACGTAATCTTCCAAAAAATTAAGAATCATAAAAAGAAGCGACCTGTTTAACAGATATATTGATAATTCTATAATTATTCTTCTGGATTCTTGAAAATTTCATCAGGATCTACTCCCTGGTCTAATGCACCTTTTAGCTCTTCATTCAACAAACTGAGTCCCAATTGATACGAGGCATTCATCCAGCCAAAACCGCTGGGAGTGATATAATCAAACTCGGTACCAACGTTACCATATTCTGCATATACTTTATGAGTACATTGTACTACGTCATATTTTTCGGGAATGGTACCATTATAGTTCACCGCATTTTTGGTAATCATCCAGAGCCATCTATAGACCAATTGCTGCGTTTCTTTTTCATATCCATAGCGTTTCAATCCTCTCCAGATCAACATTTGGTGCGGGGCCCAGCCATTGGGGTAATCCCATTGGCGTTGTGGTGCATTTTGATGGGTAGTATCTGCAATATCGGCTGTACCGGCGACTCCTCCTTTTTGCACCAGGTCTTCAAATAGTTTTTTAACCAAAGCTGCTGCCTGATCCTTATTACACAGACCAGACCATAAGGGATAGAAATTTGTAGCCGATGCTATTTGATGTTGCTCTTTGGTAACAAAATTATAATCATAGAAAGATCCTTTTTCCTGGTTCCACATCAACTGATTCATTCGTTTTTTCCTTTCTTCGGCTTTGGCCAGCCAAAATTCTGAATTATATGTGGCTGTATTTGTTTTAAAACTGTTATCAAATACATTGTTGATCAAATAGGCAATATCGATTTCATATGTATATAGCAAACTATTCAATCCTACCGTATTGAGGTCTGCACAAACCGCATCGAGGCGATTTGAGGTATCATGGCCACTCTCCCTCATCGAACGATCATGGGTAAAATACAGATCGAGTGCTTTATCTTCTATGCTCCCATCCTGATACATCGCTTTAAAAGATGCTGCATCAGGTTGATGCTTTTCGGCATACTTGTTTAGGATAAAATCAAAATGTCCTTCTTCGGTCTCGGGCGGTATCCCGATTCCTTCTCCATAAAAGCGATTCAACCCTGTATCGGTTAAACGAATCCCCTTTTGCATCCATGCCGTTTCATATTCCTGTATCACCATCTTCAGGTTATCTGACAACCATTCTTTGGAAACCTGAGGATCTTTTTCATAAATTTCTCTGAGTAAAGCACTAAAGAAAGGAGGTTGTGTTCTGGTGAGATAATAGCTGCGGTTGGCATTTAATATCTTACCGTAATGTTTGATCTGATATCCAAAATTATCGGCCATGGCCATGGCAAGATCTGCTCTGTCATCTATTAATAATCCTACAGATTCAAAATAGCTGTCCCAGCCATACATTTCATTAAACCTTCCGCCGGGTACTACAAAAGGGATGCCTTTATATGTACCACTCTTATCAGTTGTATTGGCTAAATTGAGGATGCCGGGTTTATTATTTAATGTTTTTACATATTCCGGGGTTATTTCCTTCGGAAGGACCACGACTTTGAGCTTTGATATTTCTGTTTCTAATGACTGAAAATAGGTTGCTGCTTCCTTGTCATTATAAGGAATGTACAATCGTAAGGTATCTGTATTGGACTTGGTATCGCCAAGCACTTTGGTTAACCCTTCTTTATCAATAGACCGGGTAAGGTTATCCCAAAAGCGTGTTTTGATCAAGCGGGAAATGCGGTCTGAAGGAGCCTCGGTAATTTTATCGAGCGTTATAGTATCTTGCGCTCCGGCAATTGCCAACTCCTGAAGCAGGTTTGACAGGTGATACGTGCCTTCGATAGTATGAGAAACTCCATGAGCGTCGGTGAATTCGAATTTTTTGGGCCCCTTGTCTTCAATGGTGATTTTTTTATCACCATCGGTATCTTCTTGTTGGATTAAGGTATTCAATATGGCTGAATGATCAGGCTCTTCAGAAACACTTTTTTTGCAGCATGCCAATAAAAAAAATACAGCAATTACCAAAATATACTGATGCTTACATTGTGTACTGTTCATAGCTTTCAAATTAAATATCTTCTCTTTTATAACAAATCATCAATCATCAATCTATCTTTTACCAAAAGAACCCAACAACAATTGCCGTTACAATCAAAAGAATCACAGATAAGGTTCTGTAATTTTTGTACCAGGGTAATGCGGTAAGTTCTTTTGATTCTTCGGCAAACATTTCTTTTTTATAGGTGTATTCTTTGATCTGCTGTTCAGATTGTGGTTTGGTAGCTAAACTTACTACGATATGTAGCGCTACGCAAATCACAAACAACCAGGTTGCCTTTGCCAGGAAATGTAACTCATTTACTTCGGGTACCCATTCAAAGGTTTGAGAAAGGATCATTAAAACTGCCAGTGAGAACCCGGTTAATAAACTTACAATAGATCCGTTGCCATTGGCCCGTTTCCAGAACAATCCTAAAATAAAGGTAGATACCGCCGGCGGACAGGTATATGCAATGACCAATTGCAGATAGGTCCATAGTGAATCACTAACGCTTTCAATAAACGGAACCCAGGAAATTGCCAATACCACCAAAATGATCGTAGTAATCTGCCCTACTCTTACCAACTGTTTACTGGTAAAATCAGGTCTCATTTGTTTTACAAAATCCATAGTTACCAGCGTAGAAGCCGAATTAAAGGTTGCCGAGACCGATGACATCATTGCGGCCATTAACCCGGCTACCACCAGTCCTAAAACACCAACAGGCAGTAATTGAAATAACAGCACCGGGTATGTGAGATTAGGGCAATCGGCAAGATTATTACAAATGGTGCCATTGGTTAATTCATAATTAAGTCCCGTAATATCCAACTGACTAAATAGTAATAATGCCAATACCCCCGGCACTACCATGATAAAAATTACTGGTAATTTTAATAATCCTGCAAACAGGGCTCCCCATCGGCCATGATTTAAATCTTTGGCTCCCAGCACACGTTGTACCATAAACTGGTTATTTGCCCAGAAGTAAAATCCAAGTAATGGCACTCCGGTGAGTAATCCCCACCAGGGCATAAACTCATCGTTACCCGGCCTTACCAGGCTAAACACCTCATCAGAATTTTGAGGAATAAACTTTCCTTCTGCAGCCCGGTCTCCAAAATTCACTTCGCCCGCAGATAACATCGTATCGAGTTTTGCCATCATACCAGACCATCCGCCACCCAATTGGTCAAAAGCAAAATAGGTGAGTAAACACGATCCTAAGATCAATAATATCGCCTGTATCACCTCTGTTTGGATTACAGAATTTAACCCTCCGGGAATCGTATATGCTGCGGCTGCTACCGCAAGAATGATGAGAATTAATGTCGAATCCAAAGAAGGGAACAGCAGTGTTAATACGATCTTACCTACATACAATCCTGCCGCAGTATCTACCAAAATATTACCTACCACAGTGATAAATGAAAAGTAATACCTGGATCTGCTATCATAGCGCCTTTCTAAAAATTCGGGCATGGTATACACTCCTGATCGTAAATAAAAAGGCAGAAAGAATATGGCAAAAAATATCAAAACGACCACAGCAAACCACTCGTAGTTGTATACATTAATATTGGTTTGATACGCATCTGAAGCCAAGCCAACCAAAGTAGAACTCGAAATGTTGGCAGAGAATAAGGCGATCCCAACGATCGGCCAGGTCATGGTACGGCCTCCTAAAAAATAATCTTCTGAACTTCCTCTTTTTGATTTTGAGATTCCGTAGATAATGATTCCTATCAAATAAACTACGATAACGGTAATGTCGATATACGATAATGCATTCATATGTGTGAAGTGTTTTGTGCTAAGAACTTGTTTAAACATTGTTTTTGCAGCAAAGGATCTGGGGAGCTTTAAAAACCGAAAAACGTTAACTTTTTGCCTGTTTTATGACAAAAACTTGTTAAAAAACCTGTTGAATATACAAGATTATTGCAAAATGAGAGAAATTTTGTTAACTAAAATAGTTAAAACTATGTATGCAAACGTTTGTATTATGAAATTTTCAACAAAAATTCCATTAGTCCTCCAAAAATCGAATATTTCTATGTAATCCCGAAAATTTAGTCCTTTTTACCGCAGATTTCTGAAAAATTGCAGAAAACACCTCCTGTGTAATCTCCTGCCAATCTTTTTTGGTCATTTCCAGCAGCTCTGGTGTCGGATTAAAAAGTGGCTCATTATGGGATTTAGAAAATCGATTCCATGGGCATACATCCTGGCATACATCACAGCCAAACATCCAATTATCAAACTGGCCTTTGTAACTAGCCGGAATCTCTTCTTTCAATTCTATGGTAAAATATGAAATACACTTGCTGCCGTCTACTACATAGGGTTCGACAATGGCTTGCGTAGGACACGCATCAATGCAGGCGGTGCAGGTTCCGCAATGATCGGTGACCGCAGTGTCATACTCCAGATCGAGGTCTACAATTAATTCTGCAATAAAATAGTAAGATCCTACCTGCTGTGTGAGCAGATTACTGTTTTTACCGATCCATCCCAGGCCGCTTTTTGCTGCCCAGGCTTTATCTAAAACAGGTGCCGAATCTACAAAGGCCCGCCCGTGCACCTCACCGATCTCTTCCCGGATAAAATGCAGCAACTGCTTTAATTTATCTTTAATCACAAAATGATAATCGGTACCATAGGCATATTTGGATATTTTAGGGGCTTCGGGATCTTTTTGGCTTTCTGAAGGAAAGTAATTGAGAAGCAGTGATATCACACTTTTGGATCCCTCGACCAGCTTTGTAGGATCCAGGCGTTTGTCGAAATGATTTTCCATATACTGCATTTGGCCATGCATATTTTGATTGAGCCATTTTTCCAGACGGGGTGCTTCTTCTTCCAGGAATTCGGCTTTGCTAATACCACAAGACAGAAAACCGAGGCGCCTGGCTTCACTTTTGATTCTTTGAGTGTATTTGGTTTTTGTACCCAATTAAACTTCTGTTTTACGATCTATTTGTTCATCAGTATATTTATTCATAATCTGAATCCCTTTTTGTATGACCAGCGACGTTGGTATAACTATATTTTCTCCTTGATCTGTAACCATAAAAAGATAAAAACCAGAGATGTCTTTTACTTCTCCTGTCCAATCAAAATCTTTATCCAAAATCCGAATGCGATCTCCTATCCTAACCGGATGGCTAAAAAACAAGATGATACTTGCCGTAATATTGGATAAGATAGACCATTGTGCAAAAAGAGCAATCCCCAATATAGCTAATATTGAAGAAATAAAAACAGTGAATTCTTCTAGCTTGACTCCCCAAATAATAACGATGGCCGTTCCTGCAACGACATAATGAAACAGGTATGCCAGATTAACTATTATCTTTCTTCGGTTGGCATTTATGGATCGTAATACGGAGAACTTTTTAATTAACTTTTTGGTAATTAATAAGATAAGAAACAATACGAATACAACAATTAATGTCTGTAAAATTTCATCTCTATAATCAATAATCATCATTTGGTATATTTAAAGTGTCACCACATAAGTTGTTTGTAAAAATACCAAATACACCCGGTTTAACTCGTGAGTTGGATATAAAAAAATAAAACATTTTCTGCTGCCAGGAGCGCCTTTCTTTCCTCTACTTTTGCAGGACATATTGTAACTAGTCTTTCTTATAGCTATACTGTATTGGAGGATCAATACAACTATTTGTAGTTTCTACAAGTAATATATTTCCCTCCATTCTATAGCTGAACGTATTCTTTGGTGGAGGGATAAAGTCATCTCCTTGTTTTTCAAATGACATACTGCCTTGATCCACGTTCAGAGTATAATCGCCAATTGCTTTATCCTTACAGGAAAAATCTATGTTACAATCTACATTGCTGCTAGAAAAAGATGCATCAAAAGACTTGATAATAACTTCAGAATTATCCAGAAATACAAGAATGGTCGGATTCTCTGTATTACAACCCAGATTACTGTCGCCTGATACACTTTCCAATGTCCATATTCCAACTAATGTTTCAGGTTCGGCTTCAGGTTGGTGGTCATCATCGTTACAGCATGATGAGAAAGAAAAAATCACTAGGATGTTGACTAAAAAAAATAGATGTTTCATAATTTATGATTTATATAAAGGTTCGTTAATTTACTGGCCTTTTTTATAGTAAAAAAGTATTTATATATGTAATTTTTGTTTTTAAAAAACCAGAATACTCTTTAAGTATCCTGGTTTACTGTAGTACTATGTCACAAAACAGTTTCTAAACCTGCCAGCACCGTTCTGCGCATTCTGCAAGTGACATATCCACACAATCTTCTTCGCAGAGTTTAATCCTTCCGGCAAGGATTAATTTTTGCGTCGTTTTACTAAGAACTTTCACTCCTTTTAATTTTAAAGTTTTCATGATTTAATTGTTTTTAAAAATTAGCTATTCTCCCAAACATTTAAAGACACCCTGGATCTTCTGTCTTTGTTTTAACAAGGCCCGGGCCTTTTTTCCCATCTACAATATCTTGCGGTTAACGGAGGAAAACCAACTATGGTACACACCCATTCCCAGCATTCAATTATTGGATCTGGCAGGTTTATATCTCCACCCCCAATTGATTTTTGTGTTGTTTTACTAAGGATTTTAACTCCTTTTACTTTTAAGTTTTTCATATCTGCTATTTTATAAATTATTATACTTTTTTAAGAAGACAATGTGCATGTTTTGAATGCATATGCTACTTTGCCTTTGGTTCATTTAACAATTAATATTTTCTATGGACAGCGACAATACCAATATACCGGATCCCAGCATCTGACATCACAAGCAACCCTAGGTAAACGACCAGCTTTTATTAGTTTTTGTTTTGTTTTACTAAGGGTTTTCACGCCTTTTACTTTTAAATTTTCCATGATTTAATGTTTTTAATATTATACTTTACTCCATCGGCAGCTAGTTAATTCATCTCCTAATTTGTGGATTTTTAAGTCACGTATGTAGTGAGTTCCGCAACCAAATTCAATCTTATTTCCTTTAAAATTATCATGTTGAAAGACTTCTAATTTTATTCCCTTAGGAATTGTAGCAACTAATGATGATGCCTTATCGTTCCAACCTACTGACTTAAGATGTTTAATATCTTCATCCTTTTTAATGGATAGTTTCTTTCCTCCAAACATATGGTGCTCATATAAAGTGATTCCTGGTCCAGTCAAAGATCTTGGTGCTTTGATTTTTTTAGATAATTCTGACAAAAAATTCTTGATAGATTTCTCATACCCTGCATCCATATCGATAAAAGAGATCTTATCGGCATGTTCATTAGCCAGATCAAAATACTTACCTAAATCTACCCCAAATTTCATCCCTATAATAACTCCCAATGGTTTAAGAATATTGATGGTTTTAATAAGCCCTCCGTCTTCTTTTTTCAGGATCATTTTATCAGGGTCATCGGGTATGACCGTATTTCCTTTTTTCTTAAAACCAAACCAATGTTGATCGTCTTTTCGAAATGATAAATGGTGCGAAATTTGCCCATATACAACAAACTCTCCTCCGCCATTAATGGATAGAGATACTGGTTTTACATTAAACTCATGGTTTTTGGAACCTCCCAATTCCTTAATTTTCACTTTTTTTGCTTCAGGCCCGCTAATGGCTGCTTTAATCACTTTTTCTGATACTCCCATAACGTTGTAAGTTTTTTAATTAAACATTAACTTCAACGAAGTCTATTAGCTTCGTCTTTCTTTTAATGGAAGAAAAAAATAGAATCTTAACATCTCTGAAGAAAAAAAATGTTTTTTATACCTTAGAGGTATTGAAACCAACTTGAATGGATCCATCTCTTATCAACATCCTAATCAATACCGAACGGAAAGAGATCAGCAGTTTATATGATGCACATAGAACTGCTTTTATCAATTTTGGAAGAAAATATGGTGCCGACCCAGATACCATGGCCGACATCTATCAGGAAGCATTTGTTGTAATAAGAAAACATGCCATAAAAGGAAGATTGGATCAGGTTGACTGCTCTTTTAAAACTTATCTTTTTGGTATTGGCAAACGAATGATCTTTAATTATCACAAACAAACAAAAAATACCGTATCACTAGAATCTATGCTTTATATCACAGATGAAATTGAAGAAATTACCTATGATACATCAAATGAACTTTCTGTAGAACAAACCTTATTACGTACTTTTTTCGATAAACTGGGAAAACGTTGTCAGGAAATGTTAATATTATTCTATTATCGAGGACTAACTGTAGAGGAGATTGCCAAAAAAGAAGGATATGACAATGTACATGTAGTAAGTAGTCAAAAATCCCGATGCTTAAAGCAATTAAGAGAAATGATTAATACCCCAGAACAATGAAACCCCAGGAACTCATATCAAAATACATTCAAAATTCTTTAACAAAAGAAGAAGAACAAGAGTTTGATAGCTTATTAGCTTCAGATGAAGGTTTCAGAAAAGAAGTAGCATTTCATACCAACCTTAAAAAGGTAGCAGAAGATAAGGATGATGATAATTTTAGAGCCCTTCTTTCTGATCTTGAATTCAATGTAAAGAAAAAGAGATATCCAAAGTGGTGGTATGTCGCTGCCTCAATCATTATCTTACTGGGAGCTTTCTATTTCTGGAATTCTAAAAAACCTGCTTCTAATGAGGAATTATTTGCTGCCTATTTTGAGCCTTATCGAAATATTGTGCAGCCAGTGGTAAGAGGAGAAGAAAATAAAGACTTAAAAACAATTGCCTACAATGCCTATGAAAATGGTGATTTTAAAAAAGCATTGAACTTGTTTGATTCTTTGCTAACCCATAAGCAAGAGCCCTCTGTTCTTTTTTATAAAGCCAATGCGCTGCTAAAACTCAATGATGCAAAAAAAGCCATTCCTATTCTCGAAAAAAATAGTACTGTGGTAGATTCTTTTAGTGAAAAAAAATATTGGTATCTGGCTTTGGCGTATTTGAAGGACAACCAGCCTGAAAAATCTAAAGAAAAACTACAAATGATACTAGAAATTGAAAATAGTGAATACAAAAAAGAAGAAGCCAGAGAACTACTTAAAAGGCTGGATTAATCTTTTTCTAAAAACAAAAACGAGAATCAAAGCTACTATGAGTATCCACCACCAATAGGATGAATCACCCTGTAAAGGTTCTGTATTACCAGATACCACAAGCCCAGCCCAATAATAGGGATGTTTTAGTAGATTATCTTTGGTGTTCTCCATGTATTTCAATTTTGCCTGTTGTAAGGCTTTATCTTTCGACAGTCCTTTTTTCAGGTTTCTATAGAAAGTATTCATGATGATCGCCGTTTCTTTGTCTGGGACCTTCCACAAACTCATTACTGTACTTTTTGCACCTGCATAGTGAAACGCTCTGGACATGCTCATCACACCTTCTCCCTTTTCCAGCTTTCCAAATCCTGTATTGCAGGCACTTAAAACAACAAGTTCTGAAGGTATTGACAGCGTATATATTTCTGATGCAGTCAGTTCGTTTTTTACGGTATCTTTTGCAAAAATCAACTTGTTATACATAGGATTATTATGGTCTATCTGTGCATGAGCCGCTATATGTATAATCGAGGAGTTGCCAATCTGTGCTACAAAATTTTTGATAGATGCTTCACTATCTAAAAAGACAGAGCCTTTCATTAGTCTTGCTATATTTTTAATTTCTTCAGTATTTGACGAAAACGAATTCCATGCTTCATATTTGGGAGCAAAACCGCTCCAGGGTATTTCTTTTTTTGGTTGCCCAACAAAATCTTCTGTTTGTGTTTGTAATAGGGTTGCAGAACCTACATAACTCACAACATGTTTATTAAGCACGTATTCGTCTCCATCAATAAGCGTTTCAAACGGCACATAATTAAGCACATCATCGGTTATCAAAATGATGTTCTCTTTAAAATTTACATCTTTAAGTACAAGATCAAACAATTTTTTGGAAGAGTCCTCTATATTTTGTTGACGGATTAAATGCGCTCTATATTTTTTTACCTGAAACTTTACCAGAGAAGATATAGGTAATTTCCTGAAATTAACTTCGTTTTTATTAAGCACAAAAACATATAGGTTTTCTTTACCCAGATAATATTCAATAATAGTGGTATTTTTATCTAAATATTCTTTTTGTAATGTAAGTATCGGAATTGTTTGATTCGAATATTTTAATTGATAATACTTGGGGTATTCCTTTTCTATTTTAGCTAACAAACTGTCCCATTCTATACTGTATTGTAGCCGCAAACTAATAAGAGAATCTGCCTTTACTGATCGTTTTTCTCTGTACATCTGCTTCTTAATTCCAGCCAGCTTTTGCCGTATAGTGTTTTCTTGTTGAAGTAATGAATCTGGCACCCCTGCCATTTTTTTAAATCGTTCATCTCTAATCCCTGCCAAAAGAGTACTGTTTCTGTTGATTTCTGAAAGTTGAAATGCTTTTTCCAAATAATACCTTTCTCCCGTACGCTTATATAAAATGTGACAGATTTCTATTGCATTTTCAAAATAGTTTGCATGCTCATTACTTATATTGATTATAGATCCCTGGGTTGTATACTCTTTTTTGAGGTTTTGTAAACTGCGTATCAGGAGGTCCAGTTTTTTATACGATCTTTTTAGAGAATCTATTTCCCCAGACTTTTTATAATAAGCCAGCACAATATTATTATTAATATCAATAGCCTCTATCGTGAGTGATGGATAATTACGCCCCGGATCATCATTGTGGTCTAAATGATTTTTAATGATCCTTGAAGATTCTTTATAATTTTCATTAGAAAATAAAGCCTTGGCAAGCGACAATTCTGCCTTTAAGACATGCCGGTGATTTTGATAAAAGCTTTCTGAAAAATTTGTCAATGCCATATTAAAAAAATTGATAGCCTTCTTATACTCTTTCAGTTGTAGATACATAGCCCCCATATCCCTATAACAATAAGCCTCCTGAACTTTCGAATTCATTTTTTTTATTCTGCGCAATACTTCCAAGTAGTTTTTCTCGGCTTCATGATAGTGCTCCATAGCAACGTATGATTTTGCTATTGACTTCAGATTCTCAATAGAAAATCGATTGTAAACTCCATAGGTTCTTTCTCTTATTCCTAATGCTTTTCTATCAAATTCGAGAGAGGCAGCTTGTTTTCCTTTTTTTCTGAGTATTCTTGCATACGAAGCATATACATTGGCTACATTGAGATGATCTTCTCCAAAAATTTCTATTGCCTTTTGCAATGCCTTTTCTATATACTCTTCAGATTTCTCAAAGTTATTTTTGTGATTGTAAGCATTACTTAATGCAACATAAATATCAGAGATAAACCCTACACCCTCTCCTTGATTTTGCAAATCGTACTTGGCCGATGCATTATAGAACCTAATCGCCTCATTATAATCTCCCCGAACTTCGCTTATAATCCCAATATTAAAAGTAGTTATAGCCAGATCATGCACAGGAGCATTGTTGTCCAATTTAAGCTGGTAAGACCTATTATAATAATCATAAGCCTTATCAAAATCTTCTTTATATAAATAGACACTCCCCAAATTGTTGAGTAACGATGCTTGCAGTGACTTATTCATAATATGCTCGGGAAATTTAAATGCTTCCTGTATTTGAATTAAAGATTCATCATACCTGCTTAACATCATTAAAATTGTACTGCGAATCGTATATGTTTTTATAAGACTATATGCTTGGATTTCAGGGTTTTGTAATTGTTCCTTCAAGATAGCATCACTAGTTTTCAATGCTTCTTTCCCGTTGCCATCTAACCTATAAATCATGGCCTTGGTATTCATCAACTCTCCCCATAGGCTATCATTGTGTATCCTGGCAGAAGTATATTTCTGAATTGAAGAATGTATGGTTTCTAATGCTGAAGGGTACTTATTTTTATATATCTGAATATTGGAAATGTATAATTGAGATTTCAGATAGTTTTCGGTGTTGTTCCTTTTTAAAAATTGATCTGAAGCTGTATTGAAGTGCTGTAAAGCTTCTTTATAATTATAGGTATCGAAAGCCATCACTCCATTTTGATATACCTCGATTTGTTGTTGAGAAAAAATTACAGAATGTATCAAAAAGAATATAAGAAAGATGCTTTGTTTTTTCATCTTAGTAAAGATTTATCATAAAGAACTCATCTTGACTTTTTATAATTGCCTGTAAAAATGTTCTTTTTCGCCCAAAATTCGTCTTTTTATTGTTCCGTAGCGCTGCTATGCAACGCAAAAAAGCCATCTTTTGGACAAAAAACCCCTATTTCCTGCCCGCCCGGCAGGTGGGTTCGGTTCAACCAAAAAAGTCAAGATGAGTTCAAAGATAAATGATTTTTATTCCTTCCGGAATGGTTCTTATTTTATATATCTATTTTTTCTTTCTCTATAAAATCTGAAGGAGACACTCCATAAAAATTCTTAAAGCATTTGGTAAAATAAGACGGGCTGTTAAATCCAACGGCAAAAGCTATTTGCGCAATATTTTCTCTTTGTATAGACAATAGTTGAGTAGCTCTTTTTAAACGATAATTTCGTAAGAATTCTCCAGGCGCCTGATCGGTAAGTGCCTTCATTTTGCGATGTAATTGTGTTTTGCTCATCGCCACTTTTTTCTGTAATTCTTTTACGCCAAACTCGGGATCAGACAGCCTTTGGTCAATAAATTGTAGTACCCGATCTAAAAAATCTTCATCTACAGTCGTCACCATAATTTGTTTGGGTTCTATACTGATTTGACTGCTATACAATGCCCTTAGTTTCTTTCTTTGATCAATCAAATTCTGCACCCTAATCAATAACTCTTCATTATCAAAGGGTTTGGTAAGATAATCGTCTACTCCATGAATTAACCCTTTTATTTTACTTTCTTTCTGTGCTTTGGCAGTAAGCATAATCATAGGTATATGACTGGTTTTTTCATCAGATCTTATGTTCTTACAGAGGGAAATTCCATCCATTTGTGGCATCATAAGATCGGTAATGATCAGATCGGGGATTTCTCTTCGGGCAATTTCCAATCCAACTCCTCCATGCACTGCCTCCAAAACCCGAAATTGCGTGCTCAGACCAGAGATAATATACCTCCTCATATCTTCATTGTCTTCTACTACAAGAATAATCGGTGCGTTTTTGATATGCTCCCTATCGAACAATTTGTTTTCTTCGACCTGGTTTATGATCTGCTTTTTGTTTTGAAGTATGCCTGACTCATGTTTCTCAGTGCCATATACTTCAATAATTTTTATGGGTATGGCAACTCTAAAGGTTGTTCCTTTATGTAATTTACTATCTACCACGATCTCTCCCTCCATTAATGTAAGTAACTCTTTGGTGAGAGATAACCCGATCCCCGTTCCTTCATGGTCGCGAACCGAAGAATCATCAACTTGATAGAAACGATCAAAAATAAGGGGTAATTGATCTTCTGAAATGCCTTTACCGGTATCTGAAACCGTAAGATTGAGGATATCGTGCTCTATCAAGACCGAAAAATTCACTTCGCTATAATCGGGAGAATATTTGAATGCATTTGACAACAAATTATAAATGATCTTTTCCAGCTTATCGTGATCAAACCGTGCAATGAGTATCTCGGCAGAAATGGCAGTGGTATAGCCAATATTACGCTGCCTGGCATGCGAATGAAAAGAAGAGCATATAGCTCTTAAAAAGTAATAAAGATCTCCTTCTTCAAGTTCGATTTGTAAACTTCCCGCATCCAATTTTGACAGATCCAGCAATTGATTTACCAAACGAAGCAGGCGATCGGCATTTCTATCAATCATTTTTATTTGCTCTAAAGAGAGTCTTTTATCTTCTTTTTTTACGGCAGCGCTCAAAGGGCCTTTAATTAAAGTAATCGGGGTTCTAAACTCATGGGAAATGTTTGCAAAGAAACGTGATTTGACCTTATCCATTTCTCTGAGTTTTTTTGCTTGCAGTTCTAATTGACTGTTTTTTTCAATGATCTCAGCAGTACGCATTTTTACCGCAGCCTCCAATACATCTTTTTCTTTTTGAAACTTGGCCGAACGCTGTTTTACAATTACAATAATGATCGTAAGCAAACTTACTATGTATGTGGTATATGCCCACCAAGTGTTATACCATGCCGGAAGAATCTCAAAAATATATTCTACCGGTTTTTGGTTGTAGATTCCCTGGGTATTGAATGCCTTAATTTTTAACACATAATCCCCATGGGTTAGGTTGGTAAAATTTATTTCCTGACTCTCCCCCACATCTATCCATTGCTTTTGTAATTTATATTTATAACTCACCTGATCGGATAAGCGAAATCCCAAAGAACTAATATTCACGGCCACGTGCTTTGTACCGCTATCAAATTTAAAGTCCTTTTTTGTTAAACTATTTCCTTCGTAAACAATGTTTCCATCACTGGTAACTTTTCTAATATATGGTATTGGCAGTTCTTTCTGTATTTCTTCTTTTTCGGGGTTATATATCAATATGCCATTATCACATCCAATGATGAATTCTTTCTTTTTATTTTTGATAACCGGCCCTCCCACCCTTAATTTATTACCTCTTAAATTGAGCATGATGTCTTTATGCGTCATTTTCCTGGTATTCAGTAGCCCCAGATTTTTTCCTACGGCCCATATCTGGTTTTCATTATTTTCGTATAATTTATTATAATATCCGTCGATTTGATGGCAAATTCCTTTATTCAAATTTTTGGGATTTATAAAACCCATGCCTTCTTCATGACCGGTAACCCAGATTCTCCCATCATCATCTTCCTGAAATCCTCCTGTATTAAAATACACAGTACCATTTTTATCTGGTCTTAGGTTTTGAATTGCGCGGGTATTAAGATCCATAACACTTAGATATGAAGCTGTTCTGATCCATAACCGGTCTTGCGAATCTATGAACAAATATTCCATCCAAACATGATTTCCGTCTTCAAACTCATTAAATTGTTCTTTATAATTGGTTATGGTAAGGTCATTATAGTTGAGGCAATACAATCCTCCATGCCTTGTGCCTATCCAGAAATTTCCAAATCGATCTTTGACAACCTTTCGCAAAGTTGGGCTGGAATGCGGTATTTGTAATGGTGATTTTTCAAACTTTTGCGTCTTGGGGTCAAACAATACCAGTTTTTTAAGAGATAGGATTAAAAACCTTCCATCGTTCATTTCTATCATATCTGCGATATGGTAACCACTGCCTTCAATATGTTTTAAATATGGAATTTTTAATATCTCAAAAGCATAGTCTGTTGGATCTATCTTATATATTCCCGAACTAGCATGTCCCACGGCATAAAAATATCTTCCAGATTTTATAACTTTTTGAAGATACATAGGGCTTTGCAGATTACTTCTTTCTTCGAGTTCTATAAATGTATTTTGAGACTGCAGAGGATCGTATTGAAATAACCCCTTTGAGCCATAAAACCAGATAATCTTTCTTGAATCGATAAAAGAAACCCCTCGTACAATGCCTTTGGCCGGGTTATGGTCTATGATCTTTTCTATGTTTTCGGAAAGAATATTGTACTGTATTACCCCATGTGAAGTAGTAATCCATAAGCTTCCTTCTTTTACTTTGTAAATATCAAGGATCAAATAATGTGATTTTGGGAAGTGTTTTTTTAAAGGTTGATGAAATGCTTTGGTTTGTTTATTAAACACGAGGAACCCTTCTTCCCAGGTACCAAGATATACTTCTTCTTCCGAGGCATAAATCTTACGTATTCGGTTGTGTGCTGCCTCGGGATTATTATTATAAACATAAACCTCATATTCTTTTGAGAAGGTATCGAAACGTATCAGGCCGGCCAAGGTACCTAACCAAAAAACTTTACTATTTTGGGGATCTTTGGTAATGGCAACAATACTATTGAGGTTTGTGTCTTCCTTTTGCTGTTTATTACAAAATGTAAATGTTTGTTGATTAGAATTTTTTGCGTCAATTCGAATCAGGCCTCGGTTTTGATTTGTGGTCCACAAGTATTGATCCTCATCAAATAAAATATCTTTGACTCTTTTGTTTTCCTGGAGCATCAGCATATTTTCCTTACCGAAACTAATATCTTCTATCGAAGATCTGAAAATACCTTTTTCTCCCCCCATCCATATATTATCTCCTGATTCATCAATAACCAAAGCATTGACAATTCCTATTTCCAGTGGTATTGTATCTTTATAATAATATCTGAAATTGGTAAAATGATTCCCGTCATATCGCGATACCCCATCGCCTGTTGCCAACCATAAAAATCCAAACTTATCTTCTTGTATATCTGTTATATAGTTTGATGGCAAACCATTGTCTTCAGTATAATTTATAATATCATTAAAATGAGAAACTTCTATTTGTGCAATGCCATTTTGACAACACATCTTCAACAAAATAATATATATGATAAGCTTCTGCATTCTTTGCATCTGAAAATTAACCCATACCTGGATACCTGTTTTATCCAATTACATACATTCTTTGTTGTAAAATGACTCTTTGACCCTTTTATAAAAGATCCACTTTTTTATTAAAAGTTACCCATAATGGTATTTAACATTTAATCTGAGCTGAATGGCAGATCGCATTCGGAATAATGTTATACTAAAATATATGGAAATTTGCTTTAAACAAAAAAAACCAGGATGATAAAACATCCTGGTATTGTTTTAATAACCTACGCTCTGCAAACATAGGTGTCATAAAACCCCAAAAAAACTATTTTTATACCCGGATTTTGGATAAAAATCCTTACCCAAATTGCCAGGATATATGTCTCTTCATCACAAAACACATGTTTTGTGACTAGAAAAATAAGACATTGCTTTGTATTCTTAGTCCCGAATTATTGAATTTCAATAAAATGACACTTCAAATGAAGTACAGATTTGTTGAAACAAAAAAACCAAGAAGCAAAAAACATCCTGGTTTTGATTTAGTTGTTCTATTTTTAGAGCACAAATGTTTGATACACCTCTAAAAAACTACTTTCTTTATCTAAATTGAACACAGTTCAACACATTCGCGAGCTGGGCGTCCTGATCTTCTGCAACCTTTGTAGCACCAAATATCAAGATCATGATGGCCTCCCTGAATTGATTTCTGTGCGATCTTGCTAATAGTTTTCACTCCATTTAATTTTAGAATTTTCATAATTTTTGGATTATTATAAATAGTATTTCCCAAACCTTTTTAAGACACTTGGGTATATGTCTGTAATAAAAAGCAATTGTTTTATGGATAGAAAAGTAAAGTATTCGATATTATGAAGAGTCCCAAAAAATTGAAATTCAAAAAAACGATACTCCAAAAAGCGATGGTCTTGTTTAAATATTAAAAACCGGGATGTCTTGAACCCCGGGTTTTGCTGTATAACCTATATATAGAGAAGTGGTTTAATTTTTTTTGTCTGCCTAGCGGCAAACCAGGCAGGCTGGTCGGTAGACAGGCAAAAAAGTTTAAACCACTTCATTGAATGAAGTTATTAAAAATATGACATGTCAAATTTTTACCGGGAGGTACAGGTTATTGAAGCATTCTGGGGTTTTAAAGTAATCAAAGGTTTGATCTCTATCCTATTGAGGTTGGTTTGAATTTTATATTTCCGAACTAATTTGCTAACCGCCAGAATCATTTCATACATGGCAAAATTATTGCCTATACACATTCTGGGGCCAGCACCAAAGGGAAAATACCAGTTGGCATATTCTTTTTTATCGATACCAGGATCAAACCTATCGGGATTAAAGCTTTCGGAATCGTTCCAAAAACCCTTATGCCTATGTACCTCAAAAAACGAAATGAGAATCATCGTTCCTTTTTTTAAGGTAAGCTGATCATATATATCATCTTCAATAGCTACCCGATCTGAAAAATAAGCCGGAGGATACAATCGCATAGACTCTTCTATACATTGTTTGGTATATTGATATTTTGCTATCTGTTCTATCGGTGATACATCATTCATAGGGCCCGAGACTTCTTCATATACTCTTTCCTGAATTTCTGGGTGAAGTGCCAGTAAAAACAATGTAAAGGTTAACGCGTTTGAAGTTGTTTCATGTCCTGCTGTAAAAAGGATGAGAATTTCGTCTATCAGCTGCTCGTTATCCATTACACTACCATCTTCATACCTGGATGCCAAAAGCATGTCTAACAGATCATCATAGGTTGTGTTGGATTTTTTGCGTTCTTCTATGATGGTATTCAAAATATCTCTGGCCTCTTGCGTGAGGGTAAGTGTCTTCTTAATCTTCCCGCTTAAGTGAAACCACCACAGCTTATAGGGTTGTCTTATTTCTTTGATCAATGATTTCTGAGCAGTCTCGGTTATATATTGTAACCGGGCAATGGTTTCCCCTGTATCGGTATAGCTAAATAATGATTTTGCCACCACCTTAAAAGCCAAATCATTCATTAAAGGAAAAATATCTATAGTTTTACCTGGTTCGATTCTCAAAAATTCCTGTTCAATTACATCTTCCATTGTATGTATTATCGACTCCAGCTTTTTTTTATGAAATGCAGGTTGGATCAAACGTCTTTGCTTCAGCCATTTTTCACCGTTCGAAGTTAATAACCCTTCTCCTACATACCTGGCCAAATCTCTGGTCTGTAAAGTGGATTTTTGATAATTTCTATGATTTTTTTGCAGCATATACCTGGCAAAACCGGCATCACGAGTAAATATTACCGTTTTACCCATACCCAACCGAACTTTAAAAATATCGCCATGCTTCTCAAAATTTTTATGATGAAAAGGAAGCGGGTTCTTAAGAATACGACTTGCATTAATAAGTACTCTAAAAAAAGAAACTGTCGGAATTCGTTTAGCAGACATATCAACTTTTATCGCTACTTTATTTGAAATATTTCACCCCGATAGCATCATATAATTTTTTGGGATGATATATCTTTCCATTTTTAATGGTAAGCACTACCTTTCTGATATCACTTATATCTTCAGCCGGATTTCCATCAATTAATATCAAGTCGGCTAATTTACCTGCTTCAACTGCACCCAAATTATCATTTACTCCTGCAACTTCTGCAGCAACAGAAGTTGCTATCTTCAGCACTTCAGAAGCTGGTATTCCTGCTTTTACATAACTTTCCATTTCGGTATGGAGTGCAAATCCAGCCATAGCATCTGTTCCTGCTACAATCGTTACTCCATGATCATACAATTGTTTTACAATCCCCAATAATTTATCATAAGAGGCTTTGTATTGTTGTTCTTTTCCATCTGGAATAGGAAGCCCCCCTGAATAGTATTGTCTTTGTACACTCAATGGTAATCTATCTAAAATTTTAACAAAAGAAGGATCAGCCTCTCCAGCTTTGACGGTAAACATTCCTTCAAAAATAGAAACCGTAGGATCAACCACCACATTCTTCTCTTTAAGCAATTTGATAAAATCCTTGAACTCTTTTGATTCAAAATCCAGTGTATGAGTATGCTCTGCTACCATCGAGAATCGAAGTGGTTGCCTGGTATCGATAGTGTCTGAAAGAAAGTTCAAAGCCAGCATATTGATATGCTGTATCTCGTCATATCCACTATGTATTGCTTGCTCTGCGATCATGAAAGCAGGGATATGTCCGCTCACTCTCATGCCTAGTTCATGTGCTTTATCAGCCAGAGGTTTCACCCATTCGGGATCAATCGAGCTGTACAGTTTAATCTGTGTATATCCTTTGCTATGGTAATCGATGATCGCTTTTATTCCTTCTTCGAGGGTGTTAATAATTGAGCCTGTAGGCCCGGCATACGGCCCTGCTTTATCAATAAACCCACTCATTACCAGAACTCTTGGTCCAACGAGAGTATTGGTCTTAAAATTTTCTTTTAACGCTGGTAAATTAGCAGAGTTCCCTAAATCCCTTACCGAGGTTACCCCTGCGGCCAAATGCAATATCCCATCGGTTTCGTCAATATGTGTGTGCATATCAAACAATCCCGGAAGTAATGTTTTATTTGCACCATCAATAACGTGCACATCATCACTCTTGAGGTCGGTATTTGAAACCTTTTCTATCCTATCTCCATTAACAACTACATTCATATTGGGTTTTACGGTTCCCGTTTTGGAATCAAATACGCTCACATTTTTTATCAATACTTTTTTGGAAGGAATCTCAAACAATGATGCTGACAAGTTCTTTAAATACTCTTCTTCTTTTTGTTTTTGAATAGGCTGCAATTGTTTTGCTATACTGTCGTACCCTTTTTGAATACAGGTAAACCATGAAGAAGCATACCCAAAAAACCGATCATTTTTATCGATCCAGGCGTATGAAGGTATAAAAGATTGCCCTGTAAATTCAATTAATCTAAGATCAATTGAATCATTAATCTTGTGGTTTTCAATAGCAGTAATCTTTATAGAGCCTCCTGGCAACAATTTTATTTCTTTATTTTCTGAAGCAAGTAATTTTTTAACCAATACATCTGTGGTTCCAAAGGAACTATTAATAGCAGAGAAGAAAGAATTATTATCAAATTTGGTTTCCCCTTGCTCAGAAGTACTTTTCCACTTTGCAATGCCATTCTCAGTTTTGAAAATCTCACTAACCGTATCTTTTAAATAGTTGTGGCCCAAAATTTCATGATATATAATGACGCCGTTATCATTAAGGATCACTTTTTCATCAAAATGAGGGCCTCTGCCTCTATCATTATATTCATAAGCATATTGATACGAACCATCTGCGTTCTGAGAACTCTTTTGATACCCGGCAAGTTTATCTCCCATATAGATATTATATTCTAAATCCTGATAGGACTCATTGGATTCTTTGGTTTCTTTTTGACAGGAAATTATAGCCAGTGATAAGATAGCTATTATAAATTTTGGTAAAGTATTCATGATTAATGTTGTTATATGTGATTAATACTAATAAAAATTTTAAGAAATTTTATGATCCAGATTCCCGTCCAGATAACTATCGGGACCACGGGAATGATATTTCATCTAAAACCCTGTCTGTGACAGGCCGTAAGGAATTCTATTGATTAAAACAACCCTCCTTGTGTTCCACCTTTTATACGTCCTAAATGTTTATAGGCGGCTTCTGTAACTTCACGTCCACGGGGGGTGCGCATTATAAATCCTTGTTGAATCAGGAATGGTTCATACACTTCCTCTATGGTTTCTGGGCTTTCGCTTACAGCTGTTGCGATGGTAGTTAATCCCACTGGGCCTCCTTTGAATTTATCAATCAAGGTCGTGAGGATCTTATTATCCATTTCATCTAAACCATGCGCATCAACATTAAGCGCTTTTAAGGCAAATTTTGAGATTTCGATATCGATCTTACCGTTTCCTTTGATTTGCGCAAAATCACGTACTCTACGTAACAGGGCATTAGCAATTCTTGGTGTCCCTCTGCTTCTTCCTGCAATTTCGATTGCGGCTTCCATAGTAATGGGTACATTGAGTATGTGTGCACTTCTTTCAACTATGGTAGATAATAATTCTGTAGTGTAATACTGTAATCTGGATTGGATACCAAAACGTGCCCTCATGGGTGCTGTAAGTAATCCTGATCGGGTTGTAGCACCCACCAAGGTAAACGGATTCAGATTAATCTGCACGGTGCGTGCATTAGGACCGCTTTCGATCATGATATCGATTTTGTAGTCCTCCATCGCAGAGTATAAATACTCCTCGACAATCGGGCTTAGCCGGTGAATTTCATCAATAAACAACACATCTCTATCATCAAGATTGGTGAGTAAACCGGCCAAATCCCCTGGTTTATCCAGTACAGGGCCTGAAGTAACTTTAATCCCGACTTCTAATTCATTGGCCAAAATATGTGCTAAAGTGGTTTTACCTAAACCCGGGGGGCCATGAAATAAAGTATGATCTAAAGCCTCGGTTCTTAAGTTTGCCGCCTGAACAAAAATTTGCAGATTTTCTAGCACCTGATCCTGACCCGCAAAATCTTCAAAAGTAAGAGGTCTTAATGCTCTTTCGATATCAAGATCTTCATTAGAAAAATTTTCGTTTGTAGGGTTTAGGTTTTCGTTCATTGATTCTATATTAAAAAGCTGAACTTCGCATCATATGTAGCTTTAAAACAAATATAGAAAAAGAAAAGCCTTTTCGTATCATGGAAAAGGCTTTTACATATTTTTAAGCATCGATTATTAATGATGCATTTCTTCTTCTCCTTCTTGTAAAGGTAAGGTTTGAGGAACAAAATCCTGTCCTGCGATTACATACTCCCCATTCTCTTTGGTTTTACTATAGTCGTAAGGCCATCTGTATACATGAGGAATCTCTCCATGCCAGTTACCATGCATGTGTTCTATGGGTGCAGTCCACTCAAGTGTATTTGATTTCCACGGATTTTGAATAGTTTTCTTTCCATAGAAAATAGAGCTTATAAAGTTATATAAGAATACCAATTGTGCAGCTCCGGTTATTAATGCAAAAACTGTGATCAAAACATTGGTATCTGCCAAGTCATCAAAATATGGGAATGCAGAATTTGTGTAATAACGTCTTGGCAATCCAGCCATCCCAATAAAGTGCATTGGGAAGAATACTCCATACGCTCCAATGGCAGTCACCCAGAAATGTACATATCCCAGATTTTTATTCATCATCTTGCCATACATTTTAGGGAACCAGTGATATACTCCTGCAAATAAACCATATAAGGCCGAAATACCCATCACCAGGTGGAAATGTGCTACTACAAAGTAGGTATCATGAACATTGATATCCAGTGTGCTATCTCCTAAGATAATTCCTGTAAGCCCTCCTGTGATAAAAGTTGACACCAGGCCTATAGAAAATAACATAGCAGGGTTCAACTGCAGATTCCCTTTCCATAAAGTGGTGATATAATTAAATGCTTTTACTGCTGAAGGTATCGCGATCAATAAGGTTGTAAAGGTAAATACCGAGCCTAAGAACGGATTCATCCCCGAAATAAACATATGATGCCCCCATACAATGGTAGACAAGAATGCGATCGCCAGAATCGAAGCAACCATCGCCCTGTATCCAAATATGGGTTTACGGGCATTGGTAGCAATAATCTCTGATGTAATTCCCAGTGCAGGTAATAATACGATATATACCTCTGGGTGCCCTAAAAACCAGAATAAGTGTTCAAAAAGCACTGGTGAACCTCCCTGGTTATGCAATACTTCTCCTGCAATATAGATATCGCTTAAATAGAAAGAAGTACCAAAACCTCTATCCATGATCAGCAATAATGCTGCCGACAATAATACAGGAAAAGAAACGACACCAATAATTGCAGTTACAAAAAATGCCCAGATCGTTAATGGTAACCGTGTCATTGACATTCCTTTGGTTCTCAGGTTAATTACTGTCACTATATAGTTCAAAGAACCTAATAACGATGAAGCAATAAATATAGCCATAGACACCAACCACAATGTCATACCCATTCCAGAACCACCAATAGCTTGTGGTAATGCACTTAACGGCGGATAGACTGTCCATCCTGCAGATGCAGGACCTGCTTCGGCAAATAAAGACAATATCATGATCACACTACTCAAAAAGAATAACCAGTATGATATCATATTTAAGAATCCCGAAGCCATATCACGCGCTCCGATCTGTAATGGGATCAATAAATTACTAAACGTACCACTAAGCCCCGCGGTGAGGACAAAGAATACCATAATAGTACCATGTATTGTTACCAAAGCCAGATAAATACCAGGATCCATTATTCCATCGGCTCCAAATTTACCTAATAATACTTCATAGATGGTAAATTGATGGTCTGGCCATGCCAATTGCATTCTAAATAAAAGTGACATTGCGATACCAATAATACCCATGATCAAACCAGTAATTAAATACTGTTTAGAGATCATTTTATGGTCTTGACTAAAAATATATTTAGTGATAAACGTCTCTTTATGATGCCCGTGATCGTCGTGCCCGTGATCGTGGTTATCTCCTTGATGTGCTGACATACCGCTATTTCTTTTTTAATATACTATATTAATTTTTTTCTTTTTCTTTCTTAGTTACTTACCTGAGCCGATAATTGCTCGCCAAACGTTGGCTGTGTTTTTAACCAGGTTTCATAATCTTCTTCAGACTCTACAATAATTTTCATCTGCATATTATAATGTGAAACTCCGCAAATTTTATTACATAACAGATAATAATCGAAGGTGTACTCATCTAAAGCTTCATCTCCTGCTGCAACTAATTTTTTACTTTTTACTTTTCTGATCTTATTAATTGTGGCTACTTTCTCTACCATAAATTCACTATTTCTCATTTCTTCGGAAGTGATTGTGGGTGTATATGAAAACTCGGTGATCATACCAGGCACCACATTCATCTGCGCTCTAAAGAAAGGCATATATGCCGAATGCAGGATATCCTGAGACCTCATTTTGAAGATTACCTTGCGGTTTACCGGTAAATGTAACTCATTTACAATTTTATCATCTTTACCATAACTATCAGAAACATCGAGGCCCAAGGTATTGATACCTTCAATAAAACGCACATTCGCTTTTCCTAACTCATTATCTTCTCCAGAATATCTTGCTCTCCAGTCAAACTGATACGCATATAATTCTATAACCAATGGATCTCCATCTTCTTCATCGATATTCATAATATCTGTCCAGGTAAATAATCCATATATAATTAATCCGGCCAATACGATCACCGGGATGATGGTCCAGATAAATTCTAATTTATCATTATCTGCAAAAAACAATGCTTTGTTTTCTTTTTTTCCTCTATACTTATAAGAAAAAAAGTGCAATAGCCCTTGTGTTATAATCTGCACAAACATGATTAATATCATAGAGATCAACATTAGCAGATCATAATCTACTCCGTGCTCTGAAGCTGATTCTGGAAGAAAGAATGTGCGATATTGCACAAAACAATATATGGTTAACAAGTAAAGAAATAATACAAACCCAAGCATCAGCTTACCTTGTATATTGTTATCCTTATCATTTGCAACTTGAGAAGTATCGGCATCTTTGGCCTGAGACAATTTCAAAATTTTTGACATTTGCCACAACGTGATTCCGAAAAGTGCTATAACTACTATGGTTAAGAATACAGTCATTTTTATCTATCTACTTTTTACAATTCAATTTTTAATAGTGGAAGTGCTTACTTTCCTCGATATACGGATTCCCTTTTGCTAGTAATGGAGCTTTGGTAAGTGCTCTGAAAATAACAAATATGAATAGTCCTAAGAACAATAATACAGCACTAATCTCGCTTAAACCTATAAACCATGAGGCTCCAACGGTTGCCGGCATTATCATAGTATACACATCGATGTAGTGACCACAAAGGATTACGATACCCGCCATTACTACAAACCAGTTTACGCGTTTGAAATCACTATTCATCAATATTAATAATGGAAAAATGAAATTGAGTGCAAACATCCCAAAGAATGGTAATTTATAATCCTCGATACGTGTTATAAAGTAGGTTACTTCTTCAGGAATGTTAGAATACCAGATGAGCATAAATTGTGAGAACCAAAGATAGGCCCAGAAAATACTGATACCAAACATAAACTTAGCCAGATCATGAATATGGCTGTCGTTTACAAACTCCAGATATCCTTTAGATTTCAGATAAATTGTCATTAATGCAATCACTGTAATCCCCGAAACAAATAAACTTGCAAACACATACCATCCAAATAATGTGCTAAACCAGTGTGGATCAAAACTCATAATCCAATCCCAGGACATCATAGATTCTGTATAAATAAAGAACACTAAGAATCCTGCCGATATTTTAAAACTTTTCTTATACCATTTATTGCCTTCAGAATCTTCATCCTGTTTTCTGGAATACTTTACGGCAAAATGACGATATAATAACCAGCCTCCTAAAAAGATAGCAGCTCTGATGATAAATCCTGTTCCGTTTAACCAACCTGCTTTTCCTTGAATCAATTTATCATGTGCTACTACTTCCGGATCGGCCCATACAAACAGGTGATTTACATGGAAACCAGATAATGCCAGGATCACAAAAAGAATGATTCCTCCCGGAACCAAATATGCTGTGATGGCTTCCATCACTCTAAATAGTACCGGAGACCATCCTGCTTGTGCAGCAAATTGTATGGCATAGAATGCCAATACGCCCAATGCTATCATAAAAAAGAAAAATGCTGCCACATACAAGGATGCCCAGGGCTTATTTTGTAGTTGATGTAAAACATGCTCATAATGTGCATCACCTCCATGAGCATCTTCACCATGTTCTCCTTCAGACTGTGCATGAGATTCTGATTCACCATGACCTCCTCCATGCGCATCTTGCGCTGCCATCATTTCTTTTACTTCTTCAACAGATCCAGGTGTCGAAAGAAAGCCTGCAACAAGCCCTATTCCACCTACAACCATAAGAATGACAGAAAATAATCTTAATCTACTTGATAGCGTATACATATCTTTATAATATCGTTATTCTTAACTTTTTTACTATGGCACTAGTGTGCTGTGTCACTATGATCTTCTATTGATTCGTGTTGCTCTTCTTCTGCTTTCACTTCAGCAACCACAACATCGGTATCGATTCTGGGGGTTTTGCCTTCTAAATCTGCTTTTAACTTCTCTACATACTGAACAATTTGCCAACGCTCATGCTCACTGGTTTGGGATGCATAAGATCCCATAGAGTTGATTCCGTAATACATCACATGATAGATACTACCTTCGGTAATTGCCCTACCTACATCATTATAGCTAGGTACTCCAAGAATTTTTTCTCTCTCTACCAGATATCCTTTTCCTTCTCCTTTGGCTCCATGGCAAATAGCACAATAAATATCATACAATTCTTTTCCTGCTTCTTCATTTTCTGCTGTATACCGTATTGGATTCTTTAAGGTGTCTTTAGCCAGTTGATACCCTTCATTAGAATTCTCAAAATCGTATGGCATCCATCCTCTGGGTATCGAACCTTCTGCAGGTAACATGGCTTCCTGACCTCCCGGAAAAATGCCATACTCACCATAAGCTTCATAACTTACAGGCTCATACATATTTGGCATATACTGGTAATTAGGTCTTGAATCTTTTTGACAAGAAACAATACTAATCATCACTACTACCACTGCTAATATTTTTATAGTATTCTTCATTATTACTAATGGTTATCTTCTTCCTTATCTATTACTTTAATTTCTACTGCTCCGGTGTCGCTTAAGAAGCTTGTAAGTTTATTTACATCATGATGCGCTGCATCTACTTCCATCAGGAAATGGTCATCTGTGGTTCTCACATCAGGATTTTCTGCTTCTTTGAATGGCCATAATCTACTTCTCATATAAAAAGTGATCACCATTAAATGCGCTGCAAAAAATACTGTAAGTTCAAACATTATCGGAACAAAGGCCGGCATGTTTTCGATATAACTAAAACTTGGTTTACCACCTATATTCTGTGGCCAGTCTTCGATCATGATATAGTTCATCATCACGATGGATACAATCAATCCCAAACACCCATACATAAATGATGTAATGGCAATTCGTGTATAGGGTAACCCCATTGCCTTATCCAATCCGTGCACCGGAAAAGGACAGAATACCTCTTCTATATGATAATGTTCTGCCCGAACTTTCTTTACTGCGTCCATCAGGACATCATCATCTGTATATAATGCATGTATAACCTTTGATGCCATACTTCTAACTGTTTTTAAGTTTTTCGGCCTGACCAGCCCAATCATCACGTTGTGCCCTTCCCGGGAAAGAATCTGTGATACTATCTAATAAATTGTATTCTGTTTCGGTCATTTTACTTACCTGATCAAAGGTAAATATTCCGATCTCGTTCAGTTTCTTTTCCATTACGGGTCCGATACCATTTACCTTTTTAAGATCATCTGCAGTTTGGGTAGATGGATCAAATGCTCCAAGATTACTCAATAAACTATTGATATCTTCCTGGCTTGTTTCTACTTTTGTTTCAGATTTCTCGGTCGTTTTCTTTTCAGGTTTCGGTTTTTCTTTGGTTACTGCTGCTTTCACTTTAGGAAGCTCATCTCTATGATCTTTTCCTGCTTCTCTAAGCTTCTTATACTTTTCGCCAGAAGATTTTAAAATCGTTTTCACTTCTGCTTGTGCTATTACCGGGAATGTACGGGCGTACAACAAGAATAATACAAAAAAGAATCCAATGGTTCCTATGAATATCCCAATATCTACAAATGTTGGAGAGAACATTGTCCATGAAGATGGCAAGTAGTCTCTGTGCAGCGAAGTCACAATAATTACAAAACGCTCAAACCACATCCCAATATTTACTACAATTGATATAATAAAGGAGAACATGATACTTCTTCTCAATTTTGGGAACCACATAAATTGTGGTGAGAATACATTACAGGTCATCATTGCCCAATATGCCCACCAATATGGTCCTGTTGCTCTATTAAGGAATGCATATTGCTCATATTCTACTCCAGAATACCATGCGATAAATAATTCTGTGATATAGGCCACCCCAACAATAGAACCCGTGATCATAATCACTATGTTCATTAATTCAATATGCTGTACGGTAATATAATTTTCTAAGTTCGACACTTTTCTCATGATGATGAGCAGGGTGTTTACCATAGCGAATCCTGAGAAAATTGCTCCTGCAACGAAGTACGGTGGAAAGATCGTGGTATGCCATCCAGGGATTACCGAAGTAGCAAAGTCAAAAGATACGATTGTGTGTACAGAAAGTACCAGTGGCGTTGCTAAACCTGCCAAAACCAAAGATACTTCTTCAAAACGCTGCCAATCTTTTGCTCTTCCGCTCCATCCAAAAGAAAGCAAGCTATATATTTTTTTGGTAAAAGGTGTAATTGCGCGGTCTCTGATCATGGCAAAATCGGGTAGCAAACCTGTCCACCAGAATACTAATGAAACAGATAAGTATGTAGAAATCGCAAATACATCCCAAAGTAATGGTGAATTAAAGTTTACCCATAAGGATCCGAATTGGTTGGGGATTGGCAATACCCAATATGCCAACCAGGGACGTCCCATGTGAATGATCGGGAATAAACCTGCCTGGATCACCGAGAAGATGGTCATTGCCTCTGCAGATCGGTTAATTGCCATTCTCCATTTTTGACGAAATAACAGTAGTACTGCAGAAATCAGCGTTCCGGCGTGACCGATACCTACCCACCAAACAAAGTTGGTGATATCCCAGGCCCATCCTACTGTTTTATTTAATCCCCAGGTTCCTATACCGGTAGAAACTGTATATATAATACAACCTATCCCCCAAAGGAAAGCAATAAGCGCGATCGAAAACACAATCCACCAAGATTTACTTGCTTTACCTTCAACCGGTGCCGCTACATCCACAGTTACATCGTGATATGTTTTATCCCCGGTGACTAAAGGTTTTCTTATAGGTGCTTCGTAATGAGACATAATCCTTTATAATTGAATTGATTCTTTATTTAGTTAATTAGGCTTCTGTAGTATTTCTTACTTTGGTATGATACATAACATTAGGTTTGGTACCTACGCTCTCAAGTAAGTGATACATACGCTTATCTTCTTTAAGTTTTGCAACCTCGCTATCTTTATCATTGACATCACCAAATACCATAGCACCCGATGAACATGCTGCAGAACAAGCCGTTTGGAATTCTCCATCCTTGATTGCTCTACCATCTCGTTTTGCATCCAGAATAGTTTTCTGTGTCATCTGGATACACATAGAACATTTTTCCATAACTCCTCTGGAGCGTACCGTAACATCAGGATTTAGTACCATTCTGCCTAAATCATTATTCATATGGTAATCAAACTCATCATTATTACTGTATAAGAACCAGTTGAATCTACGTACTTTATATGGACAGTTATTCCCACAATATCTCGTACCCACACAACGGTTATATGCCATATGGTTTTGTCCTTGTCTACCATGTGATGTTGCTGCCACAGGACAAACAGTCTCACAAGGAGCATGGTTACAATGTTGGCACATTACCGGCTGGAATACTACCTGAGGATTATCTGACGGGCTTTCCATCTCACTAAACTCAGATAAAGAACTTCCTAAACCAGCGATATCGTCTTTCTTTTTGTTATCTCCTTCAAAATCTTCTTCAGAGGAATAATACCGGTCGATTCGCAACCAGTGCATATCTCTAGATCTACGTATTTCAGATTTACCTACAACAGGAACGTTATTTTCTGCATGACAAGCAATCACACAAGCCCCGCATCCTGTACAGGCATTTAAATCTACCGAAAGATTAAAGTGATGCCCTATTGAATGATCAAACTCATCCCAGAGATCAACTTCTGGCGAAGTAACTTCATATTCAATATGATTTTTACTTACTTCGGGAACTGCGTTCCACTCATGCTTATCTTTTGTATTGAATATCTCAAGAGTCGTTTCTTTTACGATATCGTCACGCCCCATCAATGTGTTATGCAATTGCACACAAGCAAACTCATGCATTCCTTCTGCTGCAGTAACCGAAACATTTTGCACTGCATTTTGGTTTTGATATAATGGATACGCATTTACACCTATCTGCATTTCTTCTTTAAGCCCTTTGGACTTACCATATCCTAAAGCCAATCCAACAGAACCTTTAGCTTGTCCCGGCTGAATAATCACTGGCACCACAACTTCTGCTCTGTCTACAGTCACTTTAGCATAACTACCATTTAAGGCTCCGTTTGCTACATTTTCATTTGTTAATCCTAATTGCCCGGCATCTGCTCTGGATACTGTTAAGTAGTTATCCCAGGAAGCTCTGGTGATAGGATCCGGCATTTCCTGTAACCAGGGGTTATTGGCCTGCTGGCCATCGCCAAGAGATATCTTGGTATATAATGTAAGTTCCAAACCATTTGACTTTGCATTAGAAAGCCTTCTGGCTGCAGCGCCCACATTAGGTCCGGCTAGAGTTGGTGCCAGAACAGCTTCTGCATCTGCTATATCTCCTTCCGGAGCCTCAAGAGCTGCTACCAATTCTTGTTTTGGAAGTGCTGGTTTCACCAATACTCCATCATGCAGTGCCTGATTCCATAAAGTGCCTCCCAGAATTCCTGTCCACGCACTTTTTATATAATCATGGTATGTAGATGTATTATCTGTCCATTTTAATAAGGTTTCCTGAAACTGACGTGTATCAAACAAAGACCTTATTGTTGGTTGCACCAAACTATAACTCCCTTTCTTCAACTCAACATCTCCCCATGATTCTAAGTAATGTGGTGTTGTAGCTGTATAATTACACAACTCGGCAGTTGCATCATTATGCATACTAAATGCAACAGACACGCTTACTTTTTCAAGACCGGTTTTAAACTCATTGGCATTTGGTAATGAGTACATTGGATCAACGCCAGCAATTAATAAACCTCCAACGCGTCCGGCATTCATATCTTTCACTAATTGAGCTACTGCTTTTGCATCACCCTGGCGGATCGTACGTGGTGTATTTTCATTAAACGCCTTACTTTGTATCACTTTGTTGATCGCCAAAACCACCAACTGTGCATCAACATCCTGAATACCCGAAACAACAACAGCATTGCTTCCTGCTTTCTGGATTTGTTTGGCAGCTTTCACTACTTCAGCATCAAGACCTGCATCCAAAGAGCTTTTAGAACCAGATCCTGTTACATAGACATATAAGGCAGCAAGTACCTGCTTTTGTTGTGAAGGTGTTATTGCAACTCTTTTATCGGCATTAGCACCTGTTAAAGACATATTTGCCTCAAAATGGATATGCTTAGACATCTTTCCATTTTTAGGAATACGCCCTTTTGCATATCCGCTATCATATCCCCCTCCTTGCCAATCTGCTAAGAAGTCTGCTGCAACACTTACAATAGTATTTACTTTCGAAAAATCGTAATCGGCAAGAGCCCTTTCTCCATACATCATTTGATAGGCATCCAAAGCTTCGCTTTGTGATACCGCGTCATATACTACATGCTTAACGTTTTGGTATTTTGCTTTGAATTCTGAAATTAATTTTGAAGTAGACGGACTGGCAAATGTTTGTGTCAATAAAACCAGTTGTTTGCCTCCAAGACTATTTAATTTTGCTCCTACTTCTTTATCCAAATCTTCCCAGCTAATATCTTCACCTGCTTTTTTAGGCCCCTGAAGACGAGAACTATCATAAAGAGACAATACCGAAGCATGCACTCTAGCATTAGCATCTCCATTAGAAGTTGCAAGATTATTATTTTCTACTTTAATAGGACGACCTTCTCTGGTTTTGATCAAGACACTGGTAAAATCATACCCATCGGCTATTGTAGTAGCATAGTAATTTGCAACACCAGGAACTATTCTCTCTGGCTGCACAACATAAGGTATTGATTTCACAACAGGTCCTTCACAAGCTGCCAACGAGGCTGCTGCCGTACTAAAACCTACATATTTAAGAAAATCACGACGAGAAGTTGACGAATTCTCTAAAGATGATTTATCTCCTAAAAACTCATCCGTTGGAATTTCCTGAACGAATTCATTTTGTTGTAGCGTCTCAACAATAGAGCTGTTTTCGTTTAGCTCTTCAACACTTTTCCAGTATTTCTTGTTTGATGACATATATAATTGATATTAGCTTCTTTATTTATTTCCGTTTAACGGGATGAACATTTTTATTAATAATGACATTTACCACATTCCAGACCACCCATCTGAGCTGCTGTTAACTGGTCTACACCATATTTTTTTGAAAGTTCTTTATGAATTTTCTCATAGTACTCATTATCGGCAACCTTCACATTGGTCTCTCTGTGGCAATTAATACACCATCCCATAGTAAGGGGAGCATCCTGATACATAATCTCCATCTCCTCTACCGGACCATGACATGTCTGACACTCAACTCCGGCTACACTTACGTGCTGAGAGTGATTAAAGTAGGCAAAATCAGGAAGGTTATGAATACGAATCCATTTTACAGGTTGTGTTTCACCGGTATACGCCTGAGTATCGACATCCCAACCCACAGCATTATATAACTTTTGGATTTCACCGTCATAGAATTCTTTAGAATGCTCTTCTGTAGCGGTAGTCTCTGCCACTTCACTTATAGACTTGTGACAATTCATACATACATTAAGCGAAGGTATCCCCGATGTTTTACTTACTCTTGCAGAAGAGTGACAATATTTACATTCTATTTTATTATCACCTGCATGAATTTTATGAGAATAATGAATAGGCTGGATAGGAGCATATCCTTGATCTATACCAACCTGCATAAAATATCCATATACAAAATAACCGCTAGCCAACAACAGAAAGATTGCAGTAACCAATACCAAAAATTGGTTTTGAACAAATGCTTTCCAGATTGGCGTTCTTGCTTCCGGCTGTGGCAATTCGACATTATTAGCTTCGGCAAAACTTCTAAGTGTTTTATTTACGATAAACAAAACTACCATCAGCATCAAAAATATCAATGCCAATATTGCCAAAACCACATTTACAGAAACACCAGAACCAGAACCACCGGCAGCAGTATCTGCTGCACCACCTGCTGCAACCACAGGCTCGGCTTTTGGCACCATTACATAAGCAAGAATGTCATCGATATCGGTATCGGTAAGCTGCGGAAATGCATTCATCGCAGTCTTATTATACTCCTCATAAATAGCGATTGCCTGCGGATCACCAGAAGCGATCATTTCGGCACTATTCCTTATCCATTTATATAACCATTCTCTCTCGTACTTGTCTGTTATACCAAAAAGAGCAGGGCCTGTCATTCTCTTATATCGTTTATGGCAGGCAGCACAGAGTGATTTAAACAAGGCTTCTCCCTTGGCCACATCTCCTCCAGATGAAGCTTCGGTTACTGCAGCATCGGCTGCAGGGGCTTCTTCCTGTGCTATAACAGGGCTTAAAAAAGTAAATAAAAAAACAGTTCCTAGAATTAGGATTTTGGAGGCTGAATTTCGGTGTTTCACCTGTTTCATATTATCAAGTAGAATTATCGTCTTAGTTTTGGTATGGTTTTTTCACTAATCTCTTAAAAAAAGACATAAAAACCACTACTTTTAATTCGACGACAAAAGTACTATAATAAGTCGATTTTGGAAATGTTAGTGAAACGTTCAGTATTAATTTATAATAATTCTAAATAATATTTTTTGACAATTTTGAGTTATTAAACTTTACCTTTGTATCAAATCAATTTGTAATGAGAATGTTAAACATAAAACAATGTATTTTTTTAGTAAGTTTTTGCCTCATCAGCATTACTTCTTTAACCGCACAAGATACCCTTAATTCTAATCCTGAAAATCTTAATGGGAACAATTTTGTACCTGTAAATATAGCGCCACAGCCAGAGGCATCGGTTACTATAAATCAAGATCCAAGAATCAAAATATTAATGGATATCAAATCCAAAATGGAAAAAGACGGGGAGTTTAGTGATCGTTACAAGATTCAATTATACTATGGAAATCTAAACAAAGCCAATGAAATTGTAAGAGCCTCTAAAGAAGCTTTCCCCCAATGGGATTCTTCTATCAAATGGGAAACTCCCAACTACAAAGTTTGGATGGGAAACTATCGCACCAGACTTGAAGCAGACAGAGCATTAAAAGAGGCGCATGCAAAGTTTCCTAATGCATTTATTTTTAAACCAGAAAAAATATAATCTTACAGCCACAACCGAACCCTATCGGCTAAAAAGCCCATAGGCCTGGTTAAGCAACACATTACTTTTGGTTATAGAGTTTATTGGGTTGCTCTAATTATGGCTACAAAGTTTCCTCTTTGAAGGAGAAATTAGCCTCATTTCTGTACCATGAGCAAACTTTGCAATAGCAGAAAGCACAAAATTTGGCTACAAAACGTCTTGATGTATGATATGAGCTATGTTCACCCTTCAAGAAGTTTCTTGCCACAATTTTTAGCTTCTGTTATGCTTCAAGAAGGTTTTTTCACGTATTTTCCTATTCGTTTCCCCCATCAATATCAATTGTTTTGGATGAACCGACGATAATCTGGAAAAAATTTATTCTGCAGGGCTTCTTTTAAATACATTATGGGCTTGAAGATAATTCTTGATAAGCCCCAACTAAACTTCCTTAATATCATATTTTATTTCGTTACTGTCCCGGTAAATATTTTGCTAATATCTTATACACAGAGTTTTAACAAAGTCTTAGTTCTTGAATCTTGCAGCCTGGCGTCAACTACCGTGTACCCATATCATTTTAATAAAGAATTCTAAAAGAGAAGTAAAAGCTCCTTCCCTTGATAGGGGAAGCCTGACGGCAAACTACGGTGAGGCAGGGTGGCACTGATCCCGATTAATATCAGGATCAGGGACAGAAGGGCTGCTGGTACTGCCTTTGTCTATAATCATTACTACCATGTAATCACTACCCTCGCTGTTCCCGATAGCAATCAGTACCGATGTTGCTACGATCATGCACCTCTTCTTTTCTGTCATGTTAAAAAGTATAGTGTCCTAGACCAGATATGTAGAAGAAAATACCTCAGAAATACTATGGTTGACAACCGGGAAATGGTGTTAAACACAGTAAAAGCTTCAATTAAGGCAGTTTTATGCTCATTTAGGGCAGCTAGATCATCAAATAAGACAGCTTTGTTCTCATTTAGGACAGCTAGATCGTCAAATAAGACAGTTTTAATGTCAAGTAAAGCATCTTTGTTCTCATTTAGGACAGCTTTAGTGTCAAGTAAAGCAGGTTTATGCTCATTTAGGGCAGCTAGAGCTTCAGCCGTGGCAGCAAAAAGAGCTTCCGTGGCATTAAAAAGTGTAGTTACCACAGGTTTGCCTGCAAGAACGGCATATATTTTGTTGCTGCATCTATGTTTTTCCGTAGGAAAAAAGATATGGGTACACGGTAGCTGGCTACAGACAGGTGTAAGCGTTCCGGATAGCTATCGGAATTGTTTCTTTAATCAGACACACTACTGATTTTATTTATAGAAGTGAATTAAACAGGATTAAAGCACAAATCGATATGTAGCCTTTATCAAAAAAGTATTCTCGAGTTGCTGATCCAGGATTTGATTGTTCAGGCTTCTGAATAAGTGATCTGATGGGGCTCCATCTCCATTAATACCCTGTGACCAAACGAGAAATATTTCCGAACCGGGAATATATTCCCAACGCAATACCAGATTAGAACGAAACTGCACAAATGCAAAATCAGGATCTTCAATGTTATAATCAACTGTTCCATCCCTATCTTCATCTACTGCATACTCATCATCTGCAAAAGAAATTTGATTTTGGTCGTACAACGTCACTCGTTCGCTTAGATCTTCTGCGGTTGCATTATTCACATAATTAAAATCTGTATACGTTCCTCTCGAAATAAAAGGTTGACCATAATATTGTATGGTAAGGTTGGGATTGATATTATAATTTAATCGAATACTGGCACTTAAGGTTTGCTGATCAATGCGAGCAGTAATATATCTGGGAGTTCCATTAAAATCAGTTTCTGTCACATATTGCGTTTTATTGGGGTTATGTTCGAATTCGGGATTCAGAGACATACTAAAAGCGTCAAAAGGTTGGTAATTGAGTCGTACCACATATCTTCTAAATGAAAAATTATTCTGTCTCGCCCAACCATTTACATGGCCCAGGGTAAGACTGAATTTTTTTCTTCGATCTGTACCAGAAAAAACAAATACAAAATTTTCATCAGAGAAACGCCATCTGGGGCCACCTCTCAAAAAAGTATTGGTAAAAATACGCGGCTTGTGCCCATAACCAATCTCTGTCCACCAATTGTTTTTATAATTGATATCTCCATTGAATTCATACTGAATTCGATTATAATTTCCTTCAAAATCAAAGGAGGTAAACTGCTCCACAAAAATATTGGCTCTTCGGTATAACTTGGTTGGTTTTAAGAATAAATACCGAACATTGGCGAATTGCCTGATCTCATCGGCCTGACGTAAGAACCCTATATCATTAAGTTCTAACTCTGGAGAACGCCAAAAAATCCCGGCGTTATAGCGCCAGCTGCCACCCCCCGATCTTCCTCCTACCAGTTTACCTCCTGTTCCGGTAAGTGAAGTGCGATTGGGATCTACTTCTACATGGTCTGCATCCACACGTTGAAATAAGTGTGTAAGTTCGTTCTGAGTCTCTTCGATCGCTTCTTTAGAACCTTCTACATGACTGGCTACAATATTTCCTTCAATAAAATATTTCCTTTCTTTCCAGTTATGTCTGAAATCCAATCCACCAGTATAGGCAGATTTTCGCAATACATTAAGATTATTTTCTCTTAAACCCGTTAATTCTGAAGTTTCATCGGTATCAGGATTATCGTAATCAATATTTAAAATATCTCCCAGATCACGATTTGTTGCCGTAAAAATTCCCCCAATAAATGAATTGCGCTCATTAAAATCTTTTTGAACTCTCCCCACAAAATAGTTCGTCAACGGCTCAACTACAGCTTCTCTCCTATTTCCATTTTCATCTTCTATCTTGGCAATTTCCCTTTCGGTAACACTTTCCAGTATACCTATTGACCAGCCATCTTTGGTTTTACCACTAAATTTTGCTGCTCCAAGAATTGTGGTATTATTTGGGGTATCCATAAATTCATCATTGGTAGGCTCTGAATCATTAATTGGATTCTCACCGGCAGAACCCTGAGGGTTTCGACCTATTCTACGCGAATAGAACACATTATCAAAACCATTGGCAAAACGATAGTCAAATATGTTTTTGTTCTCCACAAAAAAAGGTCGTTGTTCTCTAAAAAATATCTGAAAACCATCCAGAGCAATCGCTGCGGGATCTGCTTCTACCTGTCCAAAATCTGGGTTTACCGTTAGATCCATGGTAAGATCATTGGTAATCCCAATTTTTGCATCGAGACCACCATTCAATTGAAAGTCTTCCCCATCTCTAAAAGGATTCCCTTCTTCTTCAGGAAAGGTGTCAAATTGCGTCACTACAAAAGGCTGAATTTCTAACTGCTTTTGTGGTTCTATGTTTATTAAACCGTGTAGTTCGCCAAATTCGCTTACCCAGCCCGGTGCATCCTGTGGTATACGCTGCCATACCGATCGTTCTTCTTTTCTAAACAATCTTCTGTTCACCTGTAGCCCCCATATTTGCTCTTTACTTTTACCAAATTTTACCTGGCTTAACGGAATTTTCACTTCTGCTGTCCACCCTTCATCATCGATATTTGTAGCGGTATACCAAATGGGGTTCCAGCTGCTATCCCAATTATTTCCATTACGAGAAATAAACTCATCTCCTTTTACACCCGCTGCCGTAATACTAAATGAAAAACCAGTTCTTTTATCATGATAAGTATCCAGATTAATTTCTACCCAATCCCCTGCAAATCCATCTCTTCTCGACAATCTTTTTTCAATCTTATCGGGCTCGGTATCATAACATCGATATGCCACATAGAGATGCTTTTGGTCATATAATATTTTAAATTTGGTCTGCTGACCGGGAGGAGTGTTTTCATCAGGTTCATTTTCGATAAAATCCCCGGTCCATTCAACCAGATCCCATCCTGCCTCATCAATAACCCCATCTATTACAGGTGCTTCGGTTCCATTAAGCGGTTTTGTTGTGTAGATTCTTTTTGTAACAGTCTTAGTAGAATCCTGAGCAATAATAAAAAATGGCAGTAGGAGAAATACCAAAAAATGGTGATGACATTTCATGATGATTAGAAGTTTAGTGATTGATACATCTAAAATGACCTAAATTATGATAGTTTGTCACACTTTGTAATATTTTTTAGTAAAAAATTAACACGTATTAAGGATTGGCATAGATAAAATCAACAAATAGTAACCGTTGTATGGATCACTCTGAAAACCAATGCATCCTACTTTAAGAAGTGATTTAAACTTTTTTGCCTGTCTACTGACCCGCCGGGCGGGCAGGTTTGTTTATTTTGAAGACTTTTTTGCACTTCATAGCAGTGCTACGAGGAAATAAAAAGACGAAAAAGAGATGAAACCTGCCCGCCTCTCTATCGGTAGATATGCAGGAGGGAGAAGCATTTTTGGACAATTGAAAAAAGTTTAAATCACTTCTAAAAATAATATCAGCCTGCTGTTTGCTATATAAATATATAATTGTACATTTGCACCCCTATTTTATAATAGGAAAGGAATGTTTAACCCGCCTGTCGGACAGACAGGTTAGAAAAATTAATTAGTGTGGACACATTAAGTTACAAGACCGTATCTGCCAACAAAGCGACCGTAACAAAGGAATGGTTGCATGTGGATGCTGAAGGACAGACTTTAGGGCGTCTATCTTCTGTAGTTGCAATACTGCTAAGAGGTAAACACAAGCCCAACTTTACCCCACACGTTGATTGCGGCGATAATGTTATCATTACCAATGCCGAAAAAATCAACTTAACAGGAAAAAAGTGGACAGATAAATCATATATCCGTCACACTGGATATCCTGGAGGGCAAAGAAGTCTTACTGCTCAGGAATTGTTTGACAAAAACCCAGAGCGTTTAATCGAAAAAGCGGTAAAAGGAATGCTACCTAAAAACAAGTTGGGAGCCACTTTATTCCGTAATTTAAAGGTATATGCAGGAGCAACGCACAATCAAGATGCCCAGCAGCCTAAAACTGTTAACTTAAACGATTTTAAGTAATGGAAGTTATTCACAAAATTGGTCGTAGAAAAACGGCTGTAGCTAGAATATATCTTAAAGATGGTTCTGGAAAAATTACGGTTAACAAAAAAGACTTGAATGATTATTTTCCTACTGCTACATTGCAGTATAAAGTTAATCAGCCCTTGGTTCTAACAGGAAATGACGGGAAATTTGACATCTTAGTAAACGTTTATGGTGGTGGTATCACAGGACAAGCTGAAGCAATACGTTTAGCTATATCAAGAGCAATGTGTACGTTCGATACAGAAGGAGCTGAAGATACAGAAGATGGAAAAACTACAGGAAACAGAGGTATCCTTAAACCAGAAGGTTTATTGACTAGAGACCCAAGAATGGTAGAACGTAAGAAATTCGGTCAGAAGAAAGCTCGTAAGAAATTCCAGTTCTCTAAACGTTAATTTATTAAAACAGTATTTGTTGTTATCCCGATATATCGGGAGACTAGTTTAGCATCTAAATGCACAAGGCCGTACAAAATAAGTAGCCACTTGGGCATTGCTAATTCAACAGAACGTAAACTATAACAAAAATGGCAAACAATATCGAAGTAAAAGAATTACTTGATGCAGGTGTACACTTTGGTCACCTTACAAGAAGATGGGATCCCAATATGGCCCCATACATTTATATGGAGCGTAATGGTATTCATATCATTAACTTATATAAAACTGCTGCAAAAATCAAAGAATCCAGCGAGGCTTTAAAAAAGATAGCAGCATCGGGCAGAAAAATCCTTTTTGTCGCAACCAAAAAACAAGCGAAAGAAATCGTAGCCGAAAAAGCAGCTAAAGCCAACCAGCCATATATCACAGAAAGATGGCCTGGCGGAATGCTTACCAACTTTGTTACTATTCGTAAAGCAGTTAAGAAAATGGCCGCTATCGATAGAATGAAGAAAGACGGTACTTTCAATACTTTATCCAAAAAAGAACGTCTTCAAGTAGATCGTTTAAGAGCCAAATTGGAAAAGAACTTAGGTTCTATCTCTGATATGACTCGTCTACCTGGAGCATTGTTTGTGGTAGATATTACTCGTGAGCACATCGCGGTAAAAGAAGCTCAGAAATTAAACATTCCTATTTTCGCAATGGTAGATACCAACTCAGACCCACGTCAGGTTGACTATCTAATTCCCGCGAATGATGATGCTTCAAAATCTATCGATAAAGTAATGACTTATGTTAGTGATGCAATTATTGAAGGATTAAGTGAAAGAAAAGCTACAAAAGACACTCCTAAAGAGAGTGCAGAAGCCAAACCGGAAGTAGTAAAAGCCGAAACACCAGCAAAAGTCGAAGCACCAGTAAAAGCTGAAACTGAAGTGAAAGCTGCACCAGCAAAAGCCGAAGCACCAGCAAAAACTGAAACTGAAGTGAAAGCTGCACCAGTAGAGCCAATAGCAGAAGAACCCGTAGTATCTGAAGCTACAAAGCAGGAAGAAGAATAAACAGATTGACAATTTAGCAATCTTTAATAGTTTAAGTTAGATTTCAATTCACAAATCAAAACTTAACTTTAACATAAAATTGACGAGTCGTTTGGTTCTTTACTTTTGCAGTACTAACTAAACGACTTTTTTTAATACATATATAATACACATTAAATATTTAGATGATATGGCAAAGATTACAGCCGCAGAAGTAAATAAATTAAGAAAAGCAACAGGTGCCGGAATGATGGATTGCAAAAAAGCACTTGTAGAAGCTGAAGGGGATTTTGATAAAGCTATCGAAATCTTAAGAAAAAAAGGTCAGAAAGTTGCTGCAAACAGGGCTGACAGAGAATCTACTGAAGGTGCTGTTATTGCAAAAGTTAATGATGCAAAAAATAAGGGGGTTATCGTTTCTCTTAATTGCGAGACCGACTTTGTTGGAAAAAACGAAACTTTTGTTTCTTTAGCTCATCAATTGGCAGAATTGGCATTAACAGCTTCTTCAAAAGAAGAGCTACTTGCCAAAGATTTTGACGGTATTTCTGTACAAGATAAATTAACCGAGCAAACTGGTATTATCGGAGAAAAAATCGAAATAGGGGATTTCAGAATTTTGGAAGCTCCTTTTGTAGGTTCTTATATTCATGCAGGTAATAAAATTGGTGTTTTAACAGGTCTCTCTGGAAGTACCGATGGTGCCGATGTAGTTGCAAAAGACGTTGCGATGCAAGCTGCCGCAATGAATCCCGTAGCTTTAAATGAGGATGGTGTAGATCAAGCTGTGATCGATAAAGAAATCGAAATCGCAAAAGATCAACTACGTCAGGAGGGTAAACCCGAAGCTATGCTCGATAATATTGCCAAAGGTAAAATTAAGCGTTTCTTTAAGGATAATACCTTGGTAAATCAAGATTTTATCAAGGACAACAAAAAGAGTGTTGCAGATTATGTAAAAACTCTTGGTGATGTCTCTGTTGTTGGTTTTGAAAGAGTAGCACTAGGATAAATAATCCAGAAACATTTTTTCGTTCTCTACAAAAAATCAAAAACCGCTTCTGTAATAGAAGCGGTTTTTTCTTCTTCATTTTTCAAAATATCTTCTTCCTAGAGCTCATAACGCTACTAAAACCCCGAATTTCTCGAGGTCTTACCCCCAAAATAAAGACTAACTCCCCAATCAGTCTAAAATACGTCTGATTCCTATTTCAAAGATATTTCTCATCCCTCACATTTTTTTGTTTTCCCCGAGGCAAACGTATAACATAATTCAAAGCCAATCAATACCCGCTATAGGGGAAAAGAACCCTTTTTTCTTATCATCTTCGAATTTTACCCCAGAAAACTCACGCAAATTTACATTTTCCTGGTAAACAAATAAGATTTGCTGAGTTTTTCGCTCCTTAAAAAAACTAAAGAACTCTAATTTGGGTTGCCAGCATAGGCAGAGTTAATTGTTATAAACAATGATTTTTTTCCAAAACCACGAATAATGGCGGTTAACATAGAGCATGTTTAAATTCTTTTTAAACATGCTCTATACAAGATCCAAAATCAAAAACGTACCTGTACTCTCTACAGTATTTTCTAATACCCATTCTTTCTCATGGATATACGACAAATTTACCCTTCTGGAACTAAAAGTTTGCGTGAGGCCGTCAGGCAGGGATAGTAGCGGCATCCTTTTTGTCATGTCGAGAAGCTGAACCGAGGAGCGAAGGGGCAGCCATAGTATAGACAAAAAGATATAGCAGGGCAGCCCAGTTGATGCCTTGGCAAAGACCCTGTGCCATCCTCATAGTCTCGTATCGGGATGGCACAGGGTCACGCCCAGAAAATTAAAAAAGGAAATTTGTCGTACACCGGTTCTCATATGATTTCATCGAAAAAAGGAATAAAAATTTGTTCATATATGAGAGAAAAAGTTTGTCTCGTTCTACGATACAAAATCAAGAATAGCTATCGTTATTATTTCTTTTATCTTCAAAACAGAAGCAAAAAAAGCGATCTATTAAGAGCCAAATCATATGAGAACTAGTATAAATTAAGAATATCATTATATTTGCACCACAGTTCAAAACAGACAATGAAATACAAAAGAATATTACTGAAATTATCTGGTGAAGCCTTAATGGGTGAGCGTCAATATGGTATAGACCCAAAAAGACTGGCAGAATATGCTTATGAGATCAAACAAATTATCGAAAAAGGAGTACAAGTAGCCATCGTGATCGGAGGAGGTAATATTTTCAGAGGTGTTGCCGGTGCCAGTAAAGGAATGGATAGAGTACAGGCAGATCACATGGGGATGCTGGCTACAGTAATCAATGGGCTTGCATTGCAAAGTGCTCTCGAAGATGCAGAAATCCCTACACGTCTGCAATCTGCGGTAAAGATCAATGAAGTTGCAGAGCCTTTTATACGGCGTAGAGCACTACGCCATCTCGAAAAAGGACGTGTTGTTATTTTTGGTGGAGGAACAGGAAATCCTTATTTTACAACAGATTCTGCAGCAGTGCTTAGAGCAATTGAAATTAATGCCGATGTTATTCTTAAAGGTACTCGGGTAGATGGAATTTATACTTCCGATCCCGAAAAAAATGCTGATGCTACAAAATTTGATTTTATATCATTTGATGATGTTTTACGTAAAGGGTTGAAGGTGATGGATACCACAGCATTTACTCTTAGCCAAGAAAATGAATTGCCAATAATAGTTTTTGATATGAACAAATCAGGAAATCTGCTTAAAGTAGTTTTGGGAGAATCTATTGGTACCCAAGTAAACCTGTAATCATATTGGCTTATTTTTTGATTAGTCAGAAGAAAAGAATTAAATAAACACATGAAAGAAGAAATAGATTTTATTCTGGATTCAACAAAAGAGTCTATGCAAGGTGCAATAGCTCATTTAGAAAAAAAATTACTTAATATTAGAGCTGGTAAAGCTTCTCCTGCTATGTTAGGCAGTGTGATGGTAGAATATTATGGCAGCCCCACTCCATTAAACCAGGTAGGAAACGTGACCACTCCCGATGCCAGAACCATCACTATTCAACCATTTGAAAAGTCCCTTATTCCTGAAATTGAAAAAGGGATTCTTACGGCAAATCTTGGTTTTAATCCAATGAATAATGGAGAAAGCGTGATTATCAATGTTCCTCCTCTTACCGAGGAGCGACGTAGAGATCTTGCAAAACAAGCAAAAGCTGAAGCTGAAGATTCGAAAGTTGGTGTGCGAAATGATCGCAAAAATGCCAATAATGAAATTAAAAAACTGGAGAAAGAAGGACTGTCTGAAGATATGGCAAAAAATGCAGAATTTGATATTCAGGAACTAACCGATTTCTATATTAAAAAAATAGATGACATGCTAAGTCTTAAAGAAAAAGAGATTATGACAGTTTAACTCTTTTTAAGTACGTTAATTATAATGAAAGCGTTCTCTTGATGGAAACGCTTTTGTGTATCTTAGTTTTTTTGAACCTAATTGGTATAATGCAGAACAAATTTTTTTGTTTATTATTTTTTACTCACTTTGTCTTAATATCTCAAGTTAGCATTAACGGTATAGTCGTTGACAATAGTTCTAATCAACCCTTACCTTTTGCTACAGTAAAAACTAATAGTTCTTCTTATGCCCTAACCTCTGTAAATGGTGAGTTTATTATACGTTGCGACACCTATCCTGTTACTCTTACCATTAGTTATTTGGGATATCAGGCAAAAAACATTACAATTTACTCCAAAAATGAAGAAAAAATTGAGGTAAAGCTTACTCCCAAAGAAGAAAATCTGGATACGGTAAATTTGGATATTCAAGAAAATGTCGCTTCCAGAATTATCAAAGAAGCTATACGGAGAAAGAATCAGAATAATCCCAAAAAAGCACTCCATAGTTTTAGCTATAAAAGCTATAATAAATTTAAAATCACCGAAGATAATAAGGCAAAATTAAACACTTCAGACACTACAAATGTCACCATGGAGCGGTTGATTAATGAAGCTCATTCTTTTTTATCAGAAAAATTAAGTTATCATCAATACAACAAAGGCCTGGAAGAAAAAGAAACGGTTCTGGGCAAAAAAATGACGGGTTTTAAAGAGCCTATCTATAATGTATTAGGAATCAAAATACAATCTAATTCTCTTTATGACCAAGATTATACAATTTTCAATGATAAATATATAGGACCATTATCTAATCGAGCCCTCAGAAACTATTACTATAAAATCCTGGATACTACCGAGGATAAAAACCCAGCTTTTGTCATTCTTTTTCAGCCACGAAAATCAAAAAAATTCGCAAGTATAGAAGGTGTACTGTTCATAGATATAAAAACATTAGCAATTCAGAAAGCAATTATCGAATTAAGAGGCGAACTCAACGTGATGGCTGCTCATAGTTTTGAATTTTTCCCTGAGGAAGAAATCTGGTTTCCAAAAAAACAGGAAATCACCATACGCCCTGGTAATGGCAGGCAAAAAGTGAGCCTTTTTGGGGGGCAAATATCTGTAGGTAGATTGGGCAATGATAGAAGAAGTTTTACCGGAAATAATGATTTTTTGGTTTCTACTACAGACTTATTTGATATTGAACTTAATACGAAGCAGGACGTGAAGCAAAGTCAAGCTGCCATAAAAATAGACCCCGAAGCCAATAACCGATCAGAGACATATTGGAACCAGTATCGCACAAGTGCTATTACAGAAAAGGACCTAAACTCATTTCCGGTGGTCGACAGCATTGTAAAAGCGCAAAACATCGAACATAGAATCGATGTGATACAAAGTTTCAACATTGGTTATTATCCTGTAGGGTTTTTTGATTTTGACCTTACCTATCCCATAAAATATAACAATTATGAAGGACTACGATTAGGACTGGGTGGTCTCACCAACGCTAAATTCTCCAAAAAATTCAGATTAGAAGGATACCTCGTTTACGGTTTTAGAGACTCAAAATCAAAATATGGCGTGGGTGGAGGTATGTTACTAAATAGAAATACAAATTCGTGGTTAAATATTAACTATACCGACGATATTAAAGAAGTTGGTAGTTTTCCTTATCTTACAGATAGAAGGGTATATTCATTATTTGAACCAAGATTGGTAAATATCGATTTTTATTATAAACATATAACGTGGAGCACCAACCTGCAGCATCAAATTTTACCGAAGCTTCTCTCTGAAGCTCAATTTTCTTTAAGCAATATAAATCAAACCGGAGGATATCAATATCGCAACAATAACACTTTGTTTTCGGGCTATAAAACCGCTGAATCTACCATTGCATTGCGCTGGAGCCCATTTAGTAAGTTTTTGAAAACCCCGACTGGGATTAAAGAAATCTATGACGGATACCCAAAAATTACGGCTCAATATACCCAGGGATTCAAAGGAGTATTTGACAGTAATTTTAGTTATAGTAAAATCGGGATTAAAGCGCAATATGATATCACTCGTATTAATCAATCTCGCACAAGTGTTTTGTTTGAAGCCGATATTGCCACAGGAGATGTCCCACTCACCCATTTATATCATGCATATCCAAATGCTCCTACAAAAGAAACTGTGTTACAACGTTTCTCTGTGGCCGGCAGAAGAACCTTCGAAACCATGTTTTTTGGCGAGTTTTTTAGTGACAAACTTGCAACTTTACAGATAAAACATAGAATAGAACCCATCAGATTGACGAGTTGGTTTAAGCCAGAATTGGTTTTCATAACACGATATGCCCTCGGGGATGTTGATAACTTAGAAAACCACCAAGGTGTTGAATTTAATTCTCTTCAACAGCTTTATCAGGAATCGGGACTTGAAATCAATAAATTATTTGCCGGTTTCGGACTTAGTTTTGCATACCGGTACGGAGCATATCATTTGCCAAGATTTGAGGACAATATTTCCTTCAAGTTCACTTTTTATTTAAAACTATAATTCTTTTCAGAATAAATAATTTTCTTTACTAAAATCACAATGAACTCATTTAGACTTTTTCATCTGGGCTGCAAATATGCCATTATACTCCCTAATCTACCCTGACACAGGCAGGCTGTAGACAGGTTTTGACTTTTTTTTAGAACCTTTTAGCACTGCTATGCTACTCAAAAAAGGCTTCAACAGGGCGCAAAACCTTAAATTTCTACCTTGCCTGCTGCAGGCAGGCTGGCGTACCATTTAGACAGGTTCTCTTGCAGCAAAAAAAAGTCTAAATGAGTTCAAATAATAAATCTCCAAATCCTTACATTTGCACCAGGAAAGTAACGAATGGCAAAATTATTAAGTTTCGGGTTTTGGAATGCATTAGCTGGGATTATACTCCGCAATAGGGCCATCATATTTATAACTATTATTGGCATTACCGTTTTTCTAGGTTTTCAATGGAAAAACATGAGATTTTCTTATTCTGAAGCCAATCTTCTTCCAGATGATCATGAGGTAAATATAAAGTATCAGGACTTTCTTGAAAAGTTTGGAGAAGAAGGAAACCTAATTGTAATGGCCGTAAAGGACAGTACTCTTTTCACATCCAAAAAACTAAAAGCCTGGAACGATTTTAATAATTCATTCAAACAATATAATGAAATAGATTTGGTAGTTTCTATTGCCGATCTCAAAACCTTAAAAAAAGAAGATAATCCTGCTCGATTTGAGTTAGTGCCTTTTATCAAAGACACCAATTATACAAAAAAACAGGTTGCAGCATACAAATACGAATTATTTAATAAATTACCCTTCTATGAAGGACTTGTATATAGCAAAAAGTCTCAAACTGTTCAAAGTGCGTTGTATCTGAAAAAAGATATCGTAAACACACCTCTTAGAAAAAAGTTTATTACAGAAGTCTTACAACCTGCCGTAATAGCCTTTGAAAAAGAATACAATATCGATATAAAAGTATCTGGTATGCCATATATCAGGACCTTGAATTCGCAAAACATCATGGATGAAATTCAGATCTTCATTCTTGCGGCCTTACTGGTTACCTCATTGATTTTCTTTTTCTTTTTCAGATCCTTCAGAGCCACATTTATATCGATGACCGCAGTAATTATTGGGGTGATGTGGGCTTTTGGAATCCTGGGACTTTTAGAATATGAGATTACAGTACTCACCGCTATTATTCCTCCATTGGTGATTGTTATTGGAATTCCCAATTGTATTTTTCTAATCAATAAATATCAACAGGAAATAAAAAAACATGGCAATAAAGCAAAATCCTTACAGCGTGTAATTACCAAAGTCGGAAACGCAACTTTGATGACCAATGTTACCACTGCTTCAGGGTTTGCTACTTTTGCACTCACCCAAAGCAAGCTTCTTAAAGAGTTTGGTATTGTTGCTTCGTTAAACATTGTTGCTTTATTTATCCTTTGCCTATTGGTAATCACTATTATCTATAGTTATATGCCGCAACCCAAAGAACGGCATTTAAGACATCTGGGAAAAGGATGGATAGAAAAATTAGTAGACTGGATGGAAAATATGGTGAAAAACCGACGCGTGACCATCTATTTTTCTTCGGTTATTATCCTGATTATTAGTATCATTGGTATTTATACTATAAAAGTTTCGGGGAGTTTATTGGAAGACATGCCCGAAACTGCAGAATTCTATAAAGACATAGAATTTTTTGAAGATGAGTTTGACGGTATTATGCCACTGGAAATATTAATCGATACCAAAAGAAAGCAAGGAGTTTTAAAATTACCTACCTTAAAACGTATGGAACAACTTCAGGATCTACTTGAAGAAACACCTGAACTGTCAAAACCAATTTCTATTGTGAGTTTGGTCAAATATTCTAAACAGGCTTTCTATAATGGAAATCCAAAATATTATCAGATCCCCACCAGCCAGGAACGAAACTTTATCTTGCCATATGCCAAAAGTTTTGAATCTCAGGCAAAAGTAATGCAAAACTATGTAGATTCTACAGGGCAGTATGCAAGAATCACAGCTTTTATGAAGGATGTGGGCACCGAAGAAATGGATCGCATCGAAACTACTCTTGCCCCAAAATTGGAGAAAATATTTCCAAAAGATCGTTATGATGTATCTTTTACTGGTAAAGCACTTATTTTTCAGAAAGGAACAAAATACCTGGTTTGGAACCTAACTTTCTCACTCGGCCTAGCAGTACTCTTAATTGCACTATTTATGGCCTGGATGTTCAGGTCCTGGAAAATGATTGTTATATCTATGATTCCCAATCTTTTACCTTTATTAATGACTGCGGGACTAATGGGATTTCTTGGGGTACCTATAAAACCGTCTACCATATTGGTTTTTAGTATTGCATTTGGTATTTCTGTAGACGACACCATACATTTTCTTGCAAAATACAGGCAGGAGTTAAAATCTAATCATTGGAGAATTAAAAAATCTGTCTTTGCATCATTAAGAGAAACCGGTGTGAGCATGTTTTACACCTCTACCGTCCTATTTTTTGGTTTCTCGGTATTTATGATCTCCAGTTTTGGAGGTACCAAAGCGTTAGGAGGGTTGGTATCTACCACTTTATTATTTGCGATGCTGGCCAATCTGTTATTACTTCCTTCTTTATTACTCTCGTTAGAACGCAGTATTGCCAACAAAAAGACGTTAAAAGAACCTACCTTAAAAATTATTCCTAATGACGAGGAACTAGAAGAATCCGACGAGGAAGAATAACACCCATTGAATTTTATACCGTGATTTCAAACAAGAGCTGGTATTATCCGTTTTTTTTATTTAAAAATAAAAAGCCCCGTTAGAAACTAACGGGACTTATGTAAGATAGATTACCCCAAAACCTATCGAACTAAACTTAACGTAAACACAATCGTCATAATTGCAAGTGCAATATACACTCCCTTTTTGTATTTTGAAACACCTTATGGGGGGGAAAAATCCCCTTTTTTACAAAATAACAATAATTTTAACGTTTTTCAAACACAGAGAAGCAAAAAAACATTCGCAAAATACTGTTTTACAAGATGTTGTAAAAAAAAATAAAACTCATTTCCTTTCAAAAAAAAATAAAAACAGAAGGTGTTCTTAACCTAAAACATCCAGATTTTTTCATTTTTATATAGAATCATGATTTCAAAAAATGTCAGATTTTAATTTCTAAACAAATCTTTTAAGTGAGTTCAATCAAAAAGAATACCAAACCATCAATTATTTTGATTTTTTTTTGAATTATAACATTAGGTGGCAATCAGATTAAAAATTATCTTTGCTACCTTAAAATTTTTACATCATCTTATTTCTTTATCCCTTGCTTGTAAAGAAAGATTTAATTAATATCACAAAATAGCATACAATGAAACATACTAAAGTAATAGAAGTACTACAAAGTGACCAGCTATTACAACCCATAACGATAAAGGGGTGGGTTCGTTCTTTTAGAAATGATCGCTTTATTGCGGTTAATGACGGGTCAACGATCAATAACATTCAGTGTGTTTTAGAAGACAATACCATTGATAAAACTATTCAAAACAGAATACATATTGGTGCTGCAGTTGCTATTACCGGTACTTTGGTAGAAAGTCAGGGAAAAGGTCAGCGGGTGGAGATACAGGTGTCTAATGTTGAAATTGAAGGAGATGCTGATCCCGAAGAATTAAAGCTAACTATTTTATCTCCAAAGCGCCATAGTTTGGAAAAACTAAGAGAGCAAGCGCATCTTAGAATTCGTACCAATACTTTTGGGGCTATTATGCGTGTGCGATCAAAACTATCTTTTGCAATTCATGAATATTTTCAAAAGAATGATTTTTATTATGTACACACCCCTGTGATCACCAAAAGCGATGCAGAAGGTGCGGGAGAAGCTTTTAAAGTCACTAATCTAGATCTAAATAACATTCCCAAAGATGATAACGGTGAAGTTGACTATAAAGAAGATTTCTTTGGTGGTGAAACTAATCTTACAGTATCTGGACAGTTAGAGGCAGAAACCTATGCGATGGGATTGGGCCAAGTATATACTTTTGGTCCTACTTTCAGGGCAGAAAACTCGAATACCTCTCGTCACCTTTCAGAATTCTGGATGATTGAGCCAGAGGTTGCCTTCTGTGATCTTGACGGTAATATGGACTTGGCTGAAGATTTTATCAAATATGTGATACAGTATGCAATGGATAACTGCCAGGATGATTTAGAATTTTTAGAAAATCGTTTGGTGCAGGAAGATAAACAAAAACCACAGGCAGAACGTGCAGATATGTTACTGCGTGATAAATTAAAGTTTGTTTTAGAGAATAACTTCAAGCGTGTTAGTTATACCGAAGCAATCGAAATTTTGAAAAATTCTAAGCCTAATAAGAAGAAAAAATTCAAGTTTCCTATCGATGGATGGGGTGCCGATCTGCAAAGTGAGCACGAGCGGTTTTTGGTTGAAAAGCATTTTAAATGCCCAGTGATCTTATTTGATTATCCTGCCGATATCAAATCGTTCTATATGCGCCTTAATGAGGATGGAAAAACAGTAAGAGCCATGGATATTTTATTTCCTGGAATTGGTGAGATTGTCGGGGGTTCTCAGCGTGAAGAACGCCTGGATGTATTAAAAGAAAAAATGGCTGCTCTTAATATCCCTGAAGAAGATTTATGGTGGTATCTGGACCTAAGGCGTTTTGGGACTTGTGTTCACAGTGGTTTTGGCCTTGGGTTTGAGCGTTTAGTATTGTTTGTGACCGGAATGGGAAATATACGTGATGTGATTCCTTATCCAAGAACACCACTTAATGCAGAGTTTTAATTTTTTCTATGAACTCCTCTTGAGTAATGGTTTTAGGCCGAAAAGTTTGGCTTCTGCACTATAATGAAGTAGTTTTTTTCAGCATAGCTATAGCTAGCCTTTAGTTCCCTTCAAACCATTGTTTAAAGTCTGCGACTTTTTCTCTACTTACAATTATTTCTTTCTCTATATTTTGGGATAGCGTTAGTTTCAAGCGCCTGTTGGAATAGATCAATACATCCTCAATAGCATTGATATTAACAATAAAAGTTCGGTTCACCCTAAAAAAACTTTTGGGTTCCAACATTTCTTCCAAACTCTCCAGTTTATACTCGATCATATATTTTTTTCTGCTGCTAGTAACAAGGTAAGCATCACGTCCTTCTGCAAAGAAAAAGGAAATATCCTCACTCTTAACAGAATGAATATGATTTCCTAAACTCACCAAAAATCTGTTTTTAAATACTTTATCAGTCATATGCTTTACCACTTGGCTAACGTCATTCTTCCCCGAAAATTGAGACCGGAGTGCTTCCAGTTTTTTTAGTGCTTTTGAAAGATCTGTAAACAATATTGGTTTTAGAAGATAGTCTATACTATTCACCTTAAAGGCGTCAATAGCAAACTCATCAAAAGCAGTGGTGAAGATTACCGGTTTATTTATTTTAACTGTGTTAAAAATCTCAAAACTGAGTCCATCAGCAAGTTGAACATCCATAAAAAAAAGATCCACTTCTTCCTGATGAGATGTTATCCATAGCACCGCTTCTTCTATAGAAGCTAGTTTGCCCATTATCAGAATATCGGCATCATATTTCAACAGATAACGCTCTAATTTTTCTGCTGCTAAAGGTTCATCTTCAACTATAACTACTTTCATTAATAGTAAGTTTTGGTATATAAATCACATTATAAATATCATCTTTTGTAATGGTAATCTCAAGATTGGTATAGAACCGATACATATCGCCAATATCCTTGATGCTATTGTTATCTATGGTATAGCAAATTTTTTCCTGATGTGGATATTTCAATAAAATATACTTCGGATCCTGAGCTATAGTTACCATAAGTTCTGTTTCCCAAGAAATAATCGTGCTTCTTATAATCTGTTCTGCACAGGATAAGATACTTCCCGGAACTACCAAAGTATCTATTGATTCTTCTTCAATAAATCGTGTTTTTCTATAAGGCAAATATCCAAACAAAAGTAACAGATGATCTAAAACAGCCAGCTCTTCGGCAATAGACACCAATTCTTTTGTAGTTTCTGAAAGGATGTATCTGTAAACAGCAGAAAAATGATCTGTCAAAAGTTCTGCTTTATCTGTATCTTTTTTCATCAATACGATCAATGATTCAATGGTTTCAAATAGTAACGTAGGGTTCATTCCTTTTTTAAATTGAAGAAAATCTTGTTCTACCCCTTCTTTTATAGATAATTCTGTAGTCATTATTTCTGTATTTACTTTATGTAAAAACAGGTGGCTAAGATATAATGAAAGGTATATTATTGTAATAACAGAAAAGATACTATTAAAAATGGTAAGCTCTGAAATATTAGGTGTAAACCCTAACATCAAATCAAAATACAAAAACATAGATCCGGAAACTAAAAGGATAGAGGCAATTACTGAAATAACTATCTGAAGTATGATCTTACCGATAAAAGACCTTGGGAATTTCAGTTTTTCAAAAAAAAGTAAAGAAATCCTGGAATATTCCTGAATAAGATATGCTAATCCAATACACACATATAATTCCTGACCCAGAAACTCTTCCTGTAATTGGGCGACATTATTATTAATTAACAAAATAAGCAGATATACCAACATCCCACTACAAAGAGGGCTAATGATTCTAAATATAGGATGATGTATGAATAATGTATTCATATAATAATGGGAAGTTTTACAGTAAATCGTTCATCATCTATAATCTCAATAGTCTTATTGAATATGAGTTCATATCTGGATTTTATATTGCCTAGTCCGATTCTAAAAGAATCTACTCCTTTAGGTTGTACAGTCTTGTTATTCGATACACTGATGCTGTTATGATCACAGCTAATAATCACTGCTACTACTTGCGAAGAAGTCATTTTATTATGTTTTACAGCATTCTCTACCAGCATTTGAAGAGTTAGCAGAGGGATTTTAGTTTTTAATACCTGATCTGGTAACATAACCTCTAAACTGATACGATCATTAAATCGTGTTTGTAGTAAAAAGTAATAGGAATTGACAAATCGTAACTCTTCTTCTACCGTCAGCCATTTGTTTTCATATTTATTTAGAATATATTGATAAGACTTTGCAAGTTCCCGAATAAAAAGTTCTGCTTTTTTTATATCGCTGAACAGTAAAGAAGATATCGTATTCATACTGTTGAATAAAAAATGCGGACTTAATTGTGATTTTAATGCCGTTAATTGTAATTCGGTTTGTTTTCGTTCTAATTGCAATGCTAGAATTTGACCCTTTGCGTACTGATAATAGGAATGTATGGCAAAGTAAATTACGTTATACACCAGGGAAACGAAAAATATCAGAATGATTAACTTTAGTAGTGTTTCATTATACTCTTCTACAAAAGAAACCTGTGAATCTTCTATAAAAACATATCCATACAAAGCGATACTTATTAAGAGAAAGGCAATGATGGTATTGGATAAAACACCTGTCAAAAGACGCAATCCGGTAAATTTTTTCCAGGAAACAAAACGGTTGAACACTTCATTAAAGTTACTGATTGTATATGCAATAATAACTCCTAAAAACCCCGACAGCCATAACAGCATTACATTCTCTTTTTCCTGAGTAAAACCTAAAAAAATATAGCAGAGTATTCCCAGAATACATCCTACAAAAATGATGGTGAAATATTTTTTCACGACAGGGGATAATTGGTATAAATAATGATCTAAACTAAACTTCATCCTACCAAAATAATCAATATAAAATAATGATTGGCAGGATGAAATGTTTTATCGCTATTTTAATGCGCGAAGTGCTTTTCCATAATACGTTTCAGACGAAATGCTTTTGCAGGCATTGCGATAGGCTTCTTTCACATTATCTCCCGATGCATTCACCAATGGTGCAAATGCTACCAGGGATTGAGATAAATAATGATCAGAATTAATTTGAGCAGCACCTTGAAGCACTGATATGAGTTGTGCACTACTGAGGTTTTTCTTTGCCAATTTTTTTAAGACTACAACCGCATAGTGATCTGAATGTATACTAGATAGTGCCCGGATAAAGATATCGAGATTCTCCCCATCAAGACCTTGTTTATCGATTACCCGAGTCAAAACCTGGGCCAAAGAATGGTCAGATCCAATAGATTCTCCGGCAAGCGTAAGTAATTTATTCAATTCACTACTATTTAATTTCTTATCCAGTAATTTTGCAAAAACAGTAGTAATATAGTGATCAGACTGAATATCTTCAAGTGTCCCTAAAAAAGCGTTGTAATTACCTTTAGAAATTCCTGGCAGCCCCAAAGCTTTATTTAATACCTGTGCTTTATAATGATCTGATTCTATTTGTTTAGAATTTTCGATCAACAGCGTTAGATTGGTGTCGTTTAGTTTTCGCTTTTTCATCACATTGATAAGCACCTGTGATATATAATGATCAGATTCAATTCCTGTTGTTATTCTAAATAATTTACCGATCAGGGTATCAGAAAGGTTTCCGTCTTCGATAGCAGCATTCAATACTACAGAAGTATAATGATCAGATTCAATACTTCTCGTTGCTTCAATATATGCTGACATTAATGCATCAGAAGCAAAAAAGTTCTGTTGTTTGTATTTCAGTAAATCGGCCAGATAATGATCTGATTCTATTTCTTCTCCCGCAAGCCTGAGCAGTGATTCAAGTTCTTTGGAAGATAGATTTTTTTCTAATACTAGTTTAAAATATTTCGTTTTTACATGGTCACTTTTTAAGGATCGAATTTCATTAAATACAGCATTAGCACCTCCTTGATTATAAAATCGATTCACTCTGCCCTTGGCACCTAAGGTTGTTGTTCTTACTATTTCTGGCAAAATCTCCCCTAACCATTTTTTACCTTCAGATTCGAAGTCCTTCCTAGAAGAACCTACAAAATATTTTTTGTTAAGCTTTCCATTAGCCTCAGATTCGATTACTATGCGACGTCTACTTCCGAAGGCTGATTTCTTAATTTCTAGATAACCACCATCTGAAATAGCGATAATATCTTTATCATCGTTTGACAATGTAATTTCTCCTTCATAGTTAACAGAGAAGTTGTCAAAAACACCGTTCTGAACTTTGATAGAGGTTTTCCCCTTATTATAATTTATCGCATAGGATGTATTCTGGGCACTAATCCCTGATGCAAAGAGTAGGGAAGTAAGTAGTAGCGTGACCTTATATATGATTACTACCATAATTCTTGATAATTGTTTCATGACTGTTCGTTTTTTGATTAATTGATGTATTAATACAAAGATGGAACGCTATATTTCATATAAAAAATTAAATGAATTGAACTGTACTAAGAATGTATTGAATTGTACATCATTGTCATTTTTGGGTAACGATTTTATCTTTGGGTATACAGAGAAACTGGAAGTTTATTAAAGTACATTTTAGAATAAAATCTACTTTTAAGAAGAATACTTCATTTTAATTATAATGCTTTTTCAATAAAATCTCTGAGATCAGATTTTCAATAATAATTTTATCGGGATCGGGCTTCAGAGATTTGTTTTTTGCTTTTTTTATCTTTTCGTAGTGTGGTATTTTCCCTGTTTTATTAAGAAAATTAAGCACTTCTTCAAAAAAGCCATTTAAAATAGGAATCACAAACCTGCTGGATTCATTCTTCTCTTTGAGGTGTATAAACTTTTTGGCATATGCTAGAAAGATTTGTGGGTATTGCGCAAAGGTCATTAAGGCTTCACAGAAGCTTTGATATACTTCTTCCTGATTCTGATTGTTTCTAAATTTCAGTTTTGAATTGTCAATATGCTTAATAGTATATAAAAGAGCGCTTTCCTTAATAAATGTACTATAATTATTTTTTGAGTAATAGTACACTTCCATTCCTATATTTGTATTCACTACCAATACTTCTCTGCCTATATTTTCTTTCAAAAAAGATTCAAACACAGCAACCATAGAAGAAGACATCAACAATCGTCTTTTGATTCCTGTAGATCTGATATTTACAGATTTTATACTTGTGCTATGGTTATCTATACTCACTGAGCAGGATTAAATAGTTCTGAAATTTTAAACCCCTGGTTTTGGGCATGCATGGTTGCTGTATATCCACTGTTGTCTTTAGCTGAAATATCTGCTCCATTTTCGATCAGTAAAGCAATAATTTCTTTTTGTCCGAAGGTTGCTGCATAGATGAGTGCAGTGGCATCATTATAATTCTTTTCGTTAACATCGGCACCGGCTTCTATTAAAAGTTTTGCTATATCATAATATCCTTTAAAACAAACTCCCATCAAAGCTGTGTTACCCGAACCATCTTTGGCGTCTATATCGGGATGATGACTCAGGATCACTTTAGTGATATCTTCCAAACCGTAATAAGAAGCCAATAGCAAAGGGGTAGAACCTCTTGTATTTTTTATATGCACAAGGCTCGGGTTTAAATTTAAATTAGATCGCACCTCTTCTATTTCTTCTAATCGAATAGTATTAAAAATATCTTCCATCAAGTGATATATATTTATTAATATTTAAAATAGATATGTACTCTTAATTCATATTAAAGTATCAAAAAAATCTCGAATACACCAGAATTATCAAAACTTTATAATTTTCATTATCAAACACTTACCTAAAAAGGGTGGTTTGGTAGCAAACCACCCCGTAAAAGGTATTTTGATATCTATGATCACAAATATTATACTTGATCAAAGCGATCAAGGTCCATAACTTTACACCATGCGGCAATAAAATGATTTATGAACCGCTCTTGAGAATCTTCACAAGCATACACTTCGGCAAGTGCGCGTAATTCTGAACTGGAACCGAATATAAGATCAACACGAGTACCGGTCCATTTGAGTTTACCTGTTGTACGGTCACGACCTTCAAACACATCATCAGACTTAGAAGTTGCTTTCCAGGCAGTACTCAAATCAAGTAGATTTACAAAGAAATCATTAGTTAATGCATCCGTACGTTTTGTAAATACCCCGTGTTTAGAATGATCTGTATTGGTATCTAGGGCTCGCATACCGCCAACAAGAACTGTCATTTCAGGTGCGGTAAGAGTTAGCAGTTGTGCCCGATCCACTAGCATTTCTTCTGCCGAAATCTCGTATTTACCTTTCACATAATTGCGAAATCCATCTGCTTTTGGTTCAAGAACAGAGAAGGATTCTACGTCTGTTTGCTCTTGCGATGCATCTGCTCGTCCTGGTGTAAACGGCACAGTTATCTCACTATAACCAGCATTCTTTGCTGCCCTTTCAATACCAGCACATCCTCCCAAAACAATTAAGTCTGCGAGTGAAACCTTTTTATCGCCAGACTGGGCAGCATTAAATTCTTGTTGAATACCTTCCAGAACCTCTAGTACTTGTGCGAGTTGGGCGGGATTATTGACCTCCCAATTCTTTTGTGGCGCAAGGCGGATACGAGCACCATTGGCACCACCACGTTTATCAGAGCCACGGAATGTAGATGCCGAAGCCCAGGCAGTAGATACCAGTTGTGAAACAGATAATCCTGAAGAAAGTATCTTACTTTTCAGTTCTGCTATATCATGGTTATCAATCAATTGATGAGTAACTGTTGGGATAGGATCCTGCCAAATCAACTCCTCTTTTGGTACTTCAGGACCAAGATAGCGAACAATAGGTCCCATATCACGATGCGTTAATTTAAACCATGCACGGGCGAATGCATCTGCAAATTCTTGTGGGTTTTCGTAAAAACGTCTGGCAATTTTTTCATAGACAGGATCCATCTTTAGTCCCATATCTGCAGTGGTCATCATAAGGTCTTGTGTCTGAGATGAATTGTGAGCCATAGGAGCAGTTTTTGCAGAAGATTCCGATGTTGGTTTCCATTGATGGGCCCCAGCAGGACTCTTGGTTAACTCCCATTCGTAACCAAACAGCACATCAAAATAGTCATTATCCCATTGCGTTGGATTGGGCGTCCAGGCCCCTTCAATACCACTGGTAATAGTATGATCACCAAAACCACTACCAAAAGTGTTTTTCCATCCTAGGCCCTGTTCTTCAATACTAGCTCCTGCAGGTTCTCTACCTACATACTTATCTGGGTCTGCGGCACCATGAGCTTTCCCAAAAGTGTGGCCCCCTGCAACAAGTGCCACTGTCTCTTCATCATTCATGGCCATTCGTCCAAAAGTCTCACGAATATCTATAGCCGAAGCAACAGGATCGGGATTACCATTTGGTCCTTCAGGGTTCACATAGATTAACCCCATCTGAACGGCTCCCAGTGGGTTCTCTAACTCCCGGTCGCCTTCATAACGCTTATCTCCTAGCCACTCTGTTTCGGATCCCCAATAGATATCTTCTTCGGGTTCCCATACATCCTCACGTCCTCCTGCAAAACCAAACGTTTTGAACCCCATAGATTCTAGGGCGCAATTACCCGCAAGAATCATTAGGTCTGCCCAAGAAATTTTCTTACCATATTTTTGTTTAATCGGCCATAGCAGTAAGCGTGCCTTATCAAGGTTTCCATTGTCAGGCCAACTGTTCAATGGGGCAAAACGCTGGGTCCCCGAGCCTGCGCCACCACGACCGTCAGCAATTCGGTAGGTACCGGCACTATGCCATGCCATACGAATAAAAAACGGCCCATAGTGACCGTAATCTGCAGGCCACCAATCTTGGGAGTCTGTCATAAGTTCAAAAAGATCCTTCTTTACAGCTTTAAGATCAAGAGTCTTGAATTCTTCAGCATAGTTGAATTCCTCTCCCATCGGATTCGATAGCGACGAATTCTGGCGAAGAATATTCAGTTTTAACTGATTTGGCCACCAATCGCGATTGGATGTACCACCTCCCGCACCTTGCTTTAGCGAACCGTTCATGAAAGGACACATGTCCTGACCGTTACTATTATAACTTAAGTCGTGAGGATTTGTGGTTTTAAGATTATTATTTTCCATTGCCAATAAATTAAGATTAAACGATTATGTGTTGCTACTCCTTCAAATTTACAATAACATTTTCTTATTATTTTCATGTATTCAATATATAAGATTTATTTAACCATTTATTCCCTTTATAAGTCTAACTTCCTGATAGAACGGACATAAAAAATCACTGTTCCGTCCATACGATAAAGAGAGCTACTTAATTGATATGATTGTTACACCTGTACACATCAATAGTAGGAATAGGAAATCTTGGTGATAGGCATACGTTCTGATAATATCGCCGGTCCATAACAGATATCCATGCAGACACCCGATCACAAATAACAGAATCATTCGAATGATAAAGTATTTACTAAAATGGATTTTTTTTGATTGAAATCTTTGAAATTGGATATAAAACCCAAACCCAAACAATATGGAGAACATTGCGATAAACTTGTGAGCAATGATAAGGTTGTGCAGGAAATCGAAGGTTTGATTAAATGGGTTCTGCACTACGTGTTCTCCTGAAAAAGGAATGTTGGCAAGAACAATTCCAAATAAAGCAAATCCCCGCAATGCATCTACAGATTCTATTCTCTCTTGTTTTGTTGTTTGTTTTAACATGTGATTATCGAATTAGTGGTTGATATATCTACTGGAAGAAGCTATTCTGGTTGTAAACATTGTAAAAGAATAAGTACCTATTTTATCTGCATGCAAAATCACATTGAACTCATCTTGACTTTTTTCATTAGTCCGAAAAAGCATGCCTGTCTAACAAATGCCAGGTAGACTTTTGTTCTTAGATGAAGGCTTTTTTGAATTCCATATTTACTTTGATTCATTTAAAAACTGAAACAAAAGTAAAAGTGTCTTCTTCCTGTATAAAGTAGATTCTGATGAAGTCGGTCTAAAAAGGGTTCAATAGGTTGTTATTAACTTTTAAGAATTTCTTATTGAAGTAATCCCGGCTTTTTTAATCGAAAAGAATTCCTCGAGGCCGATCCAGGGTGGGTTTCCGAAGAAATGTCATTCCCGTGTAAGCGGGAATCTAAATACGCCTATTCAGATAGTCGGTTTTTCATCTTTAACAGTTCTTGCTCGATCATTAATAATTTATCTTCTACATGGTCCCCAAATTCTGGTATACGTCTGTAAAATACATACCGCACTCTCCACATTTCTTTGACATCAGATACGGGGTATGTTGAATCTTCGATATTTTTATGATCTGCTCTCAAAACAGCATTTCCTTTGGTTATGTACAATCTTCTGAAAATTATTTTCCCATCTGCTACGACAAAAACCAAGGTTCCGTTATTTAATTTTTTAATCACATTAGAGGGTACCTTCTCTCCTATTACAATGTCCTTGGGATAAAATCCTTTATCATGAGAAGTCATTTCAAGGTTACTCACAGTATATCCCCGAAATTCTTTGGTTGGATTTATTGGCAATTGTATAGTAGGTAATTCTTTAATAAAACCTTCTCTATTAAAAAAAGTAATGTAATCATTTACGGTATTCTCTGTAATGCATGGCACCAATGCAAATTGTTCACGTTTTACATCTTCTGCATAGGTAGTGAGATCACCTTTGAATTTCAATAGTTGATTTACAGTCAATTCATTGGTCAGTAAATCATCGATCTGGATGCTAAAATGGTTAGCAATCTTAATAATTGTCTCTATTTTGGGTTCACTTCTGCCTTCTTCATAAGCGCCCAGCGTGCCTCTCTTCAAGTCAAAAAGCTCTGCAAAAGCCTGTTGGCTAAGGCCTTTTATCCCGCGAATCTTTTTAATGTTTTTTCCAAAAAAAGACATTTTTGCTAATTTTATTTGCAATTATAAAAAATTATTGTACATTTACACTAACAATATTAGCTAATATCCCATTAAAAAGCTAATTTTAGTAGAAATACTTCATGATTTTATTCTTTTTTTAAGAAGTAAGGGGAATTTTACTAAAAATTTTAGCATCACAACTAATTATTAACTTTAATCATCTTACTCATGATCACTCTTATATTTTATTTAGCCAATTTCATCAAACATATTGCAGAAAAGTTGTGTGACTTTTTGTAATATTGATAATACTCAATAATTATTCATTCATCAAAACAGCTACCTAATGCAAGATCATTATCAAGTAGTGAAAGATTATTTACTACAGCTTCATTATGATATCATCCATGAAAATAACAGAGAGGGTATTTTTATGATCAGAAAAGAGACCGAAGGAATCAAAAATTTGGTCCTGGGAGTGGCTCCACCTATTTTGATAATGGAACAGCATATTTGTAATATTAAAAATAAAAATGAAGCAGTATACCGTAATCTGCTGCAAAAAAACAGGGATATTCTGCATGGAGCATTTGTATTGGATGAGACTGGAGAAAAAGTAATTTTCAGAGATACACTGCAGATTGCAAATCTGGATCTTAACGAACTTGAGGGTTCACTGAATTCTATAGGGCTTCTATTAAGCGAATATTCTGAACAGATCATTAATTTCTCGAGGTATTAGTTCTGTAATTTAACAGTCAATATTCATGGTTTTGAAAAAATCATTGTTTTCTGCGGTTAACCCGGGTGGCGGCCCGAATTAGAGTTCCTTAGTTTTGAGGGACGAAAAACTCAGCAAATCTTATTCGTTTACCAGGAAAATATCAATTAGTGCGAATTTTCTGGGTTAAGCATTTCATTAACATATATAAACCCAATAAAGTTTTCGCATCAGTCGAAAGCCCAGGTGGGAACTGTCTAATTTTTAAAACATACTATTATGGGATTTGGAGGAGTATCGGGGATGATTATATCCCTCAAAAATAATAACAGACGGCACAAACATAAAGCTTTTGATGGATGGACAAGTTCTGATAAAACAAGTAAAGGGATCAAAGTAACCCCTGTTTCTAAAGAACTACTATAGGAAATCAGGGAAAAACTTAAGAAACAAAGGAAAATACTTTTCAGAAAAAGGGCGATTGCTTTTGGATTGACCCTGATCATAACTATTGGATTCATCATATACTTTTAGAAGCAAACAATATACTATTTTAATAAAATCCCAAAGGCCTTTGCTGAACTTGTTTCTGTATCTCCTTTGGGGTTTTTCTATCTTCTATTTTGACATATTCTAAATATTTTATACTTTTACATAAGCACTTATATAAATACTTATGCAAGATCAATTACAGCAATTCGGTGAACTTGGATTAGGATCGCGATTAAAACGTCTTAGTGAATTTGTGATGAAAGAAATTCAGGTTGTTTATACTTCCTGTGAAATAGATTTTGACCCCTATCTGTTCCCCATTTTTAAGGTAGTTATCGATCAGGAACTGGCTACAACCACCGATATACAAGAAAAACTGCGCTATACACAACCTGCCATCACACAAGCACTCAAAAAACTAATGGATAAAGAATTGATCGAATATACTATTGATGAATATGACAAAAGAAAGAAGCTTTTTCGATTAACACAAAAAGGAAAGGAAACTCATAAAAAGATGATTCCGTTATGGAAAGTAATCGACGAGCAAGTGAAAGCCATAACCACGCATAACACCAATAATCTTGAAGATCATATTACCCATTTCGAAAATAAACTAAGAGAAAAACCATTAAGCCAGCAAATACTGGAAAAGTATACTTTATAATGCACAATACAAGACCGGCCATATTATCTGATATTCAGAATATTCTTCAACTCTATAAAAAAGTCAGGCAGCAAACCAATGGGATTATTTGTATACCCGATGAAATTACTGTAGAGTACATCCAGGATTTTGTAACCAAATGTACCGCAAACGGGCTCATTCTTGTAGTCCCCCACCCTACTCATACCGACCAGATCATTGCCGAAATCCACGCCTATTACCAAAACATATTTGTTTTCAGACATATTTTAACAGATTTGACCATTCTGGTTGATCCGAAATTTCAAGGGCAGAAAATAGGGAAATTACTTTTTACTAAATTTTTAGAAACCATTAAAGCCGATTATTCGCATATCCTTAGGGTAGAATTGTTTGTGAAAGAAAATAACACGAATGCAAATCAATTTTATAAAAAGTTAGGATTTATAGAAGAGGGAAAACATCAACAACGAATTAAAAACCTAGACCATAGTCTGGAAACCCCCATACATATGGCCTGGTTTAATCCAAATTATAATGCAACGTTATGAAGGAAATATATAAAAAAGCTGGACCCATCAATGCAGAGATCATCCCTTTTGATCCAAAATACGCAAAAGACTTTGCCAATCTCAATGTAGCATGGCTAGAGAAGTATTTTGTGGTAGAACCTCTTGATGTTGAATTACTAAAACAATGTGAAGAAAACATTATCAACAAAGGTGGCTATATTTTCTTTGCCAAAGTAGATAGGGAAATCGCAGGAACCTTTTCCCTTATTAAAATAGAGGACAATATATATGAACTTGGAAAAATGGCGGTTTCTCCAAAATTTCAGGGCCAAAAGATCGGACAACAATTGATGCAATTTTGCATTGATTTTTCGAAAAACCAAGGATGGGAAAAGCTTTTGTTATATTCAAACAGGATTCTGGAGAATGCTATTTACATCTATAAAAAATATGGGTTTGAAGAAATCCCAATAGAGAAAAATCCTATGTATCAAAGAAGTAATATTAAAATGCAACTCATACTATAAATTAAACTACTACCGGCTTGAAGCCGGTAGATTTAGAAACCGACTTTAAGTCGGCTTAAGATTAACCTATCTCAAA
>CANMDW010000022.1 GCA_947496705.1 uncultured Aquimarina sp.
GCTCACTGGTCCGTGGCTTGTCAGTTTACGTTTTGTTTGCGTTTTGTTTTTCAGACCTCAGATGCTGACCCATAACGCTAAATATATGAATCGGAGCAAGGCAAGCACACTTGAACCAATTGATCTATCTGCGCATTTTTATTTCTTGTTTAATTTATAAAAATATAGCGCCATTGCAAAAAGGAAATGACCTTTTGATATAGCACTAAACTTTGCTCTGATTTCATATATGATGTTACCAGCTTTTTATTTTTTAGTCGCAAAATACTTCTTCACAACAAACCCCGATTTTGGTTCTCCTGTTTCAAAATCTATGTAGGAAATCAACAAATATTTATGTCTTATCTCAATTACAGTTACAATTTGTCCTTTTTTAACTAATCCTATTTTACCGCTATTCTTTTTTGCTGCAAATTTTAAATTAACATTTGTTTTTGCAATGCGAGTTTTAGTCAGTTTTTGTAACTCAAATGATATTTTTTGAGAAAATTCACTATTTAATTTTTCAAGCTCCTTTTTTGTTTCAATTATAACTTCACTATTTGATTTATCAGCCCTCTGTTGATGCACACTATAAAAAGTAAGAATGAATCCAATTACTGTTATTAGTTCTATAATAAAATTACGTGCTCGTTCTGAATTACTTTTTGATAATAAATTTGTTAATTCATTTAATATAGATGTTCTAAATTCCTCTAAATCATCTTGAGTAATGATTGTAGTTTGACTTAAAGTTTCTTCGGCAATATTTGATATTGTTTCATTTGCTTCTTCTGCTATACCAAAATCTTCCCAAGTTTTTGATATAGCAGTTTCTTTAAGAAAATCACTAGAAATTCCTTGTAACGCAACATTTAAGGTATTGAATTTATTCAAATGTGATTGCTGAATTGTTTGAGCAATCTGAGCCAAGCTTCCTGTCACAGCCAATTGACTTGTAGCTAGATTCGCAATTTTGTCAGAAACTAGTTTATCTTGCAAAGCTAGTTGTGATAAAGAAGACGTCAAACTAGATAATGCAAAATTATTCCCAGGCATTTGTAGTGAAGCGATTTGTGTAGCCAAATTACTACCTAACATTGAAGTTTTACTATACTTTTCCGTTTGTAGTGCCATATCTCTAGCAATCTCCGAAATTCCGCCTAACCCTGTCAAATTGGGTTTTATTTTATTTATATGTTGAATATATTTTGCAATTCCTGTCAATCCAGATAAACCAACAGTATTTTGCACTGCTTGATTCTGCTTCTGCATTGATTTAATTATTTCATCTAAATTATTCATCTTTCAAATTGCTGGTAACGTAAGAATATATCCACTGGTAGATATATTTTCTATATGTTTTTTACAAATCTAACGGATTTTTGATCATTCTAAAATTATTTGTCGCTACATGTGTATACAATTCGGTGGTTTTGCTGGAACTATGCCCAAGCAAACTTTGTATATATCGCAGATCGGTGCCGTTTTCAAGCAAATGGGTAGCAAAACTATGTCTTAATGTATGCGGAGTTACTTTTTTCCTGATGCCTGCCTTCTCGCTAGCGTTCTTTACAATTTTTGCAACACTCTGAGCCGCATATTTCCCTCCTCGCGCACCTTCAAACAGATAACATAGGGGTTTCCATTCCTTATAATATGTTCTCAAATCTTTAAGCAAAGTTTTTGAAAGTAGCGTATATCGGTCTTTATTGCCTTTGGCATGAGCCACCCTGATCAGCATTCGTGTACTGTCAATATCGGTAAGTTTCAAGTTTACTATTTCACCTCTTCGTAATCCTGCTGAATAAAGCAAACTTACAATACATTTGTGTTTTATATTATTAGTGCAATGTATCATTGCCAATATTTCTTCTTTAGATAAAACTTGGGGCAAGTGTCTTTCTTTTCTAGGTCGTTCTATGGTGTAAAAACGATTGGGCATTTCTAAAACTATTTCATAATAGAACTTAATGCTATTCACTGCCTGATTGATACAAGAATTAGACCTACCTTCTTGTACAAGTTTTTGAAGATAATACCTGATATCAAGTTCATTGATTTCAAGTAACTCTCTATCCTTATAATAATTGATAAAGACTTCAAAGGCAGCTACATAGTTCCTGATGGTATTGTTGGCATATCGTTTTAATTCCAGTTTTTGTAAATATGTTTCAGGACATACACGATATCCCTGTTGTACCATACGGTTTCTGTACCAGGCTGTATTTATCGCTTCAGTATTAGGGTTTATAACCCTGTTTTTAAAGAAGTAGTTACAATTCACCCAGGCCACACCTTTAAAGGTCTTAAAAATCAGGTTTTGGTTTTCCTGAGTATTTGCTATATAAACCATACCAAATCGATCACTCCAGGTAACGTCGGGTAATTCCTTTATCAACGCCTGTATTACCTTATTGGGATAAAACTGCAGCCCAATCATCTTCTGTTGATTGATTAGCAAATGTTTTAAAGTAATGTGTTTACGCGGGGATTGCATACCCAAATATGAACATATAGGATATTATTACCAAGTATAAGTGTAGTATTATACGTCTGTTATACGTATACGTCTACGGGTAACATTTTGAAACCTGTAAACATTCATATATAAAGAAATTTATGAGTATACTATGTCTATATTGTAGTGAACAGGTAAAGGGTAGGGCAGGCAAAAAATTTTGTACCCCTTATTGTAAATCTGCCTATCATTACAAAATAAATGCCCATAAAGAGGATTCATTATTTAAAAAAATCGACAAACAACTCAAGAACAACCGAAAATTGTTAAAAAGGTATAACAAAGCTGGCCTGGCTTCAGTGCGTAAAGGAACATTAATTGCTGAGGGTTTTAATCCGAAATACTTTACGCATTACTGGAAAAACAAAAAAGGACAAGTATATCTTTTTTGTTATGAATTTGGATTTTTGGCGCTAAAGGATCATCAAAAAGAAAAATATCTCTTAGTGCAATGGCAGTCTTACATGAATAAATAATTTTTATGATTTCTGAACTGCAAATAGCAAATGAGTGCCAGAGTCTGACGACATATCCAATTTTACAGCAATAGTAATGGATTGCGATTGAAATATGTGTGTGGTAGCATACGTCCCCTGTTTTTCTGTCTTGAGCAATGTATATTCTGAAATAAATCTAGATAATAATTTAAGTACATAATTTTGATCATTGGTCATATAGGTCACCTGCCCGGATTTTTTATTGACCCTCACCCCATAATAAAAGCCATCGGTCTTTTTCCAATTATAGAAGGTATATTTGTCATTTGTCTCTTCAGCTTTTAAAAATCCTTTTGTTTTCACGAATGCTTCAAAATCTGCTTTCTTGTTGGATGCTATATATCCGGAAAGCGTTGCCCACTCTTGTTCTTTTAGAAATTGCCCAAAAGTAACACCCGACATAAAAAGAAGCATACAGCCGATCATTATAGAATACTTCATAGTAGTATTGTTTGGTCTATTACTATAAGTAACAAGGATTCGATAAAATTAGTATTCGTTACCTATTATAATTCCAGATATTCTTATGCATGGCCAGTAGTTGGCAGGAATAACGCAGCACTTTATTCTTTTCTAAAGAAAGCGAGAGGTTATCCTTCAGGACCTTTATTATATAGTGTTTGCTAGTCTTAATATTTCAGCATTTCAGACTTTTACATTATCACTTAGGCCGACAAATAATCTCTTAATAGCTATTTATAGGGAGTATGTATTTTAACTATTTATAGTGATGTATGGTAGTCAGCTTTTTTTTATCTTGGAAGTTTTATATTGTTTAACCCAATCTTTCTACTATGATACGCATTATAAACCTATCCTTATTGATGTTATTTGTGTTTTTTATCTCCTGTAATTCAAATGATGATTCTTCGCCAGATGAAACTTCAAACGACAATACGGGAAATGACCATGCCGGAGTATTATTTGAGGCATCCTTCGAAAATGGAACGGTTCCTTATCTGATTGGTAACAATGCCCACCCCGGAGGTGGTCGTTTTGTCTTTGTTGGCGGAGAAATAAACAACGGAGCGTTAAATCCCGGAGATGGCACCCAATTTTACGGAGAATATAATAATGTTATTCTGGATGACTCAGAAGAAGCAGCCAATCCCAGTACCGGGTCTAAATTTGCTTTAAAAACTCATTATGCGGCAGGTCATGCCTTTAGCTTTCAGAAAAATACCACCATCATCAAGGTTCCTCAGCAAGATGTCTTATATGTGAGATGGTGGCAGAAGTGGTCGAAAAATTGGGTGTGGCCGTCAGATCAACAAAAACTAATAAAAATTAAGGGTCCCGATGTGAGTCAGAACTTTCCTGTTACGGGAGGGCTCAATGTGATCCATCTAACCTATTCGCCAAATGGTGAAGGGCAAAAGTATGTGTATTCAAAATGGTCAGGAGACGAAACCGACTACCGGGGAGGAGACAGCGTTCCTGATAATGATAACTTTCTGTTGGAGACCAATCGGTGGTATTGTATTGAAGTTATGGTTCAGTTAAACACACCGAATCAGTCAGATGGGGAGTACAACTATTGGATTGACGGCGATCTTAAGCTTCGATTAACGGGGGTGAATAACCGGGGATCGGTTACTACCGGTGTTGAGACTATCGAGATGCAACACGTCTACCAGGATAACAATCCTCCTCAGGTCGGTATTCCTACATGGATTGGCGATATTGTTATCTCTACTCAGCGTATTGGTTGTGGAAATACTGCTAATTAGTAGTTACTTCTATAGCTCTTGGGTTTTAATGTAACATTTCTTACATATATCACAGACCTTATTTTTATCTGAAGAGTGTAGAGTGTTCTATAGCATATGATGTTAACTAATATAATTCCAGATATTCTTATGTTTTGCGAGTTGTTGATAGGTGTAGCGCAATACTTTGTTTTTTTCCAATGATAAACCCGCATCTTCCTTGAGTATCTTCATGGCATAGTATCGGGCGGTTTTCAGGATATCATTATCCCTCACAATATCTGCGATTTTTAAATTGAGCACTCCGCTTTGTTGTGTGCCCATAATATCTCCGGGGCCACGCAGTTTTAGATCTACTTCGGCAATATCAAAACCGTCATTGGTGCGTACCATAGTTTCTAACCGGGTTTTGCTGTCTGCAGATAATTTGAAGCTGGTCATCAGGATACAAAAACTTTGCTCGGCACCACGACCTACACGTCCACGTAGCTGGTGTAGTTGTGAGAGTCCGAATCGTTCTGCACTCTCTATGATCATCACGCTGGCATTAGGTACATCGACACCCACCTCAATAACGGTTGTAGCCACCATAATCTGTGTTTGACCTTTTACAAAGCGTTCCATCTCATAATCTTTATCGGCAGGTTTCATTTTGCCATGCACAATAGAGATCTGATACTCTGGAGCAGGGAAGGAGCGGGCAATACTCTCATAGCCGTCCATGAGGTCTTTATAATCCATGGCTTCAGATTCCTGTATCAAAGGATATACGATATAGATCTGCCGCCCTTTCTGTATTTCGTCTGCAATAAACTTAAAAACTTTTAATCGATTACTATCATATCGATGCACCGTTTTAATAGCTTTACGACCTGGTGGTAACTCATCGATGATCGAGATGTCCAGATCTCCATACAAACTCATGGCCAATGTTCTGGGTATGGGAGTAGCGGTCATTACCAAAATATGAGGAGGGTAGGTGTTTTTATGCCACAGTTTGGATCGCTGGGCCACCCCAAAGCGATGTTGCTCATCGATAATGGCCAGCCCAAGATTTTTAAACTGCACTTTGTCTTCAAGTATGGCATGGGTACCGATAAGGATATGTAACGAACCATCTTCCAGTTCCTGATGGATCTCACGGCGTTCTTTGGCTGTAGAGCTACCCATTAATAGTTTTAGATTGATATCCAGGTTTTTGGTAAGTGCTGTAATCCCTTGATAATGTTGATTGGCCAGGATCGCTGTGGGTGCCATCAAACATGCCTGAAAACCATTGTCTATGGCCAGCAGCATCGTCATTAATCCCACAATAGTTTTACCAGAACCTACATCCCCCTGTAGCAATCGGTTCATCTGGGCACTGCTGCCAATATCGTTTCGTATTTCTTTGATCACCCGTTTTTGAGCATTGGTAAGTTCAAACGGAAGGTGATTTTTATAGAAGTTGTTAAAGTGTTTTCCAACCTCGGTAAAAGGAAACCCTTTTATTTTTTGTTTTCTGATCAGTTTTTTGGTAATAAGCTGCAGCTGAATATAAAAGAGCTCTTCAAACTTCAGGCGATACTGTGCTTTGGCAAGCAAATCCTGACTTTTCGGGAAATGTACATTAAAGACAGCTTCACTTTTTGAAATAAGTTTCAGTTCGTCCAGAATTTCTTTAGACAACGTATCATAAAACTCAACTTTGGTCTCGACAAACAATTGCTGCATCATTTTCATCATCACGCGATTGGTAATACCTTTGTTAGACAATTTTTCGGTAGAAGGATACACAGGCTGCATGGCCGTTCTCAGGTTCTGTTCATGTTCAGCGAGCAATTCCATCTCGGGATGTGGCATACTATAGCCATTATAATATTTGGTTTTTCCGAAGATGACATAAGGTGTATTTAGCTTTAGGTTTTCGCGAATCCATTTTTGCCCCCTGAACCATACCAGCTCCATTTCGCCCGTATCATCAATAAACCTGGCCACCAAGCGCTTTCCTTTCTTTTGTTCGACAGTTTTGATGTTGATGATCTTACCTATGATCTGTACATCGGCCGAGGTGCGTTGCAGTTGATTGATCTTATAATAATGGGTTTTATCAATATATCGGTTGGGGAACAGATTTACCAGATCCTGATAGGTATGAATCCCTAACTCAGATCGCAGCAAGGTAGCACGCGAAGGCCCGACGCCTTTTAAATAATCGATAGGTGTTTGTAGGATATTGGAATTCAATTTTTTAGGTTGTTATGAGACCTGACAGGTTTTGAAACCTGTCAGGTCTTGTATACATAAAAACGAAGATAAGAGTTATTAAAATATAGTTCAAAATAAATATTGTAACATAACCAGCAGATTTTCGTTATTTTGGCAGAACATTTGATCTATGCTTAATATGAAATTTTTTATGTGCCTTTTGGTATGCTTTATTTCCTTCGGAAGTAGTGCACAGCAAACAGATTTGGTTGACTTTTTAAAAGGGCAGGTGGATATCACGGTGCATGCCGGGGCAAAAACGGTAAAAGGAGACGTTAAGTATACCTTTAAAATCCTTCAGGATATACCATCTATTTACATTGATGCACGAAAAATGCAGATTGAAGCCATTCAGCTCGACGGGAAAAAAGCAGATGTTGCTTATGATGATCAAAAGATAACGATCAGAGCTGATTTTAAAGCCGACACCAATCATAGTGTTGTTGTCCGGTATACTGCTGCACCCAAAAAAGCAATGTATTTTGTAAAAGACTATCAGGGAAACGATCAAATCTGGACACAAGGTCAGGGCAAGTATACCTCAAATTGGTTGCCCAGTTTTGATGATATGAATGAAAAAGTCGAGTTTGATCTTACGATTAAGCATACAAAAGGGTACGAAGTAATCGCCAATGGAAAGTTACTTGCTACCAAATCGGTTAATGATTCTGTACAACGTTGGCAGTATGATATGCAGAAACCCATGAGCAGCTATCTGGTGGCGTTGGCTATTGGTAAGTATGAGAAAGTAGTAGAGACTTCTGCCAGTGGTGTTCCCTTAGAAATGTATTACTATCCCGAGGATACAGATAAGTTCGAAACGACCTATCGACATAGCAAGAAAATATTCGATTTCCTGGAAACAGAGATAGGATATGCCTATCCCTGGCAAAATTACAAGCAAATCCCGGTAAAAGACTTCTTATATGCAGGGATGGAAAATACAGGAACCACCATTTTTTCTGATGCTTTTGTGGTTGATGAAATTGCTTTTACAGATCGAAATTATATCAATATCAATGCCCATGAATTAGCGCATCAATGGTTTGGGGATTTGGTTACCGAGACTGAAGGTACACACCATTGGTTACAAGAAGGTTTTGCAACTTATTATGCACTTTTGGCCGAAAAAGAGATCTTTGGAGAAGATTATTTTTTATATAAATTATATGAAAGTGCAGAGCAGCTTACAGAATTATCCAAAACCGAAAATGCTACCTCTTTATTAGACCCTAAAGCGAGTTCTCTTACATTTTATCAAAGGGGAGCCTGGGCAATTCATGCGTTGAGGAATTTGATTGGGGACGCCAGTTTTAAAATTACAGTTCATAATTACCTGGAGAAGCATAAGTTTCAAAATGCAACAACCGATGACTTTATGACTGTGGCAGAAGAAGTGAGCGGTAAAGACCTTTCGGAGTATAGAAAATTGTGGTTAGAGCATATAAAATTTCCTTCGCAGGAAGCATTGGATATCTTAACAAAGTATTCATTTATAAAAGAATACCTGAGTTTGGCACAGGAACGCACCCAGCCTATGGAGGGCAAATGGGGAAACCTGGCAAAAGCACTAGAGTTTCCTGTGAATGATTATTTTGGGCAGGAAGTTATTTATCAATTAGAAGGAAAGACAGAACCCGAAATAATTGCATTGTATGACAAAGCATTTGAAACAAATAACATTTTTGTACGCCAGGCTATTGCCAATACATTAAGTACTATACCTCTGGATCTACAAAAGCAATACGAATCGTTATTAAAGGATCCATCTTATGCTACTATAGAACCAGCTTTATATCATTTATGGTCAAATTTTCCTGAAAAAAGAAAAGAATACCTTGAACTTACCAAAGAAATTGTGGGATTTAATGATAAGAATGTTAGGATTTTATGGCTGGTATTAGCATTAAGTACTCAGGACTATCAAAACGAAAAACATCAGCAATTTTATCATGAACTATCGGGATATACCTCTCCAGAATTTGGTTTTAGCACCCGTGCAAATGCATTTACATATCTTGAAAGTTTACAGGCTTTTTCAGATACATCTTTGAAAAACCTGGTTGATGGGGCAACACATCATAACTGGCGTTTTAGAAACTCTTGCAGGAAAATTCTGGATAATTTATTAAAGGACGAAAAATATCAAAAGAAATACGTAGTTTTAATGAATAGTTTATCAAAGAATCAGCAGGATTTTTTACAGAAAAAATTAACCCCATAGCACTATAGTATGCGCGCATTGGTAATTTCCGGAGGCGGTAGCAAAGGAGCTTTTGCAGGAGGCGTTGCACAGCATTTAATCAAGGATCTGGGTAGAGAGTATGATCTTTTTCTAGGTACTTCTACCGGAAGTCTTTTGGTATCACACCTGGCATTATCCAAAATTAAGGAGATAAAAGAATTCTATACCTCGGTAAATCAATCTTCAATATTCAGGAATTGTCCCTTTATTATTAAAAAGAAAAGAGGGTATATAAATATTAGTATTAATCATTTTAATGTATTGCGTAATTTCCTGAAAGGCAAAAAATCATTTGGAGATAGCAGTAACCTTAGAGATCTCATTGGCAATGCTATTTCTAAAGAAGATTTTGAGATACTTAAATCCGGAAATAGGGATGTAGTGGTCACGGTAACCAATCTATCTACCAATGAGGTGGAGTATAAATCCCTAAAAGAATGTGCCTATGAAGATTTTTTGGATTGGATCTGGATCTCCTGCAATTATCCGCCTTTTATGAGCCTTGTGAGAAAAAACAATTGTGATTATGTAGACGGAGGGTTAGGATCTATGGTTCCTATCGAAGAAGCAATAAAAAGAGGAGCAAATCAGTTGGATGTTATTGTTCTGGAAACCGAAACCAATTATCTGAATCGTATGCCGACCAGAAATCCTTTTTCACTCATCACCAATATGGTAAATTTTATGATGGATCGCATCGAAATTCAGAATATTCGTATCGGGAAGTTTCAGGCGATGCAAAAAGACATTACATTGAATTTATATTATACACCAACAGTGTTAACTACCAACTCATTGGTTTTTGATGCAGAACAGATGACAAAATGGTGGGTAAAGGGATATGAATTTGCCAAACAAAAAAACACGTCTAACCGATTATAGTATGCGAGCATTAGTGATTTCAGGAGGAGGTAGTAAAGGAGCGTATGCCGGTGGCGTAGCACAGTACCTGATGCAGGAACAAGGCAAAAAGTATGACCTTTTTCTGGGGACTTCTACCGGTAGTCTTTTGATTCCTCAACTGGCATTGGGGAATATTGATAAGATGTATGATATTTATACCAATGTGAATCAGCATACAATATTTAACATCAATCCCTTTGTGGTGCGTAAAAAAGGGAATAGAGAATTTGTATCTGTGAATTTTTTCGCTTCTTTATGGCAGTTTATTAAGCGGAAACGAACCTTTGGAGAAAGTAAAAATCTGAGGCGTGCTATTCGCAGAAACTTTTCTGAAGCCGAATTTCGACTAGCCCGCAGAAAAGTCGATGATATTGTGGTCACCGTTTCTAATCTCACCAAAAACAGAACCGAGTATAAATCGATCAATGACTTTTCTTATGAAGATTTTTGTGATTGGATCTGGATCTCCTGCAATTATGTTCCTTTTATGAGCCTGGTTACCAAAAATGGTTGTGAGTATGCCGATGGCGGTTTTGGATGCATGGTGCCGATTCGGGAGGCCATTAAGAGAGGTGCTACAGAGATAGATGCTATTATTCTGGAATCTGAAAATATGGAGCATAACAAAGTATTGGGTAAAAATCCTTTTTCTTTGATGGTGAGCCTTTTTGGTTATATGCTGGATCAGGTAGAAGGGCACGATACCGTGGTCGGGAAACTGGCCGCAATTAATAAAAACGTTCCGTTAAATCTATATTATACACCATCAAAACTCACAGAGAATTCATTGATCTTTAATAAAAAACTAATGAGCAACTGGTGGCGCCAGGGATTTGAATATGCCGCAGAGAAAGCGAAACAAGCCGAAGAAAATAAACTAAAAGATATTGATCTGGCAGGGTAGTTTTTTTGAGGTGGTATCCTGAAGTCGGGATCTCTTCTTTAAGTAAAAATGAACCTATGGTTTTTGACATCAAAAGTACATTATTTATCATCTATGGGTTTCAATGTTTGCTGTTGGTAGTATTGTTTCTAACCAAAAGAAAGAAATCTTTAAAAACATTCACTTTTTCTATATTACTTTTTGGATTCTCTCTACTTTTTGTTGAATATGGAACTTTTCTCAACAAAGAGAACTACAATTTTGGCATACATACTTATGGTTATCGATATCCTATAAGGTTTATGATAGGGCCTTTGTTTCTGTTTTACATAATATTACTGGTTGGAAAAAAAATAAACCTCAAGAGCTATTGGATAAAACACAGCATAGTACCCTTACTCAGTTTCATATCTCTCATAACAATATTGGTAATGAATAAGGAGAAGAAGATCGATTTGCTTACCAATACAGATCATGTGGATTATGTGTATTATTATATGTTAACCGTATTTAATTCTATACTATCGATGCTATCTAATGTAGTATATGTAATTTTTGGATATGTCTTAATTTCTAAATATCGAAAACTATCATTAAATTATCATTCTAACAATGAAAAAATAGAAATTTCTGCTCTTTTCTACTTTGCCAAAGTGTTTTGTGCTATTATAATAATTAAGTTCCTGGTTTCTTTAGACTATAATGTAAGCTATATACAAATAAGGGATTTGTATTATTTTTCTCAAACGATCTTTGCGCTTTCAGTGATTGTTTTGGGAATTATTGTTTTACGTCAAAGAGATTTACTTTCACTTCCCCTTTTTACAGATAGCAAAAAGCAAAAAATAATAATAATTAATGAGGCCTTAAATTGGGAAGAGGAATTGTCATCCTTAGATGCTGTTATGCAAGATCAGCAATTATATCTTAACCCTAATCTTACCATCAAAGATGTTGCAGACAGTATAGGACTTCCGCAGTATAAGCTATCCGAACTTATAAATAAAGGGCGCAATACCTCATTTAGCGATTATGTAAACAATTTTAGAGTTGAAAAAGCAAAAAAACTACTTTCTATACAAGAACATAATGACAAATTACTAAAAATAGCCATGGAATCAGGATTTAGTAATACAACGAGTTTGCACAGAACCTTCAAAAAAATTACCGGAATAACTCCTAACACATTCAGAAAAAAGCTGTTTTAGATTGAAAAAAGTTACGATTTGACAAATTGTAACTAAATACCGTAATAATAATCACCCTATTGGTGTACTCATTTGTTTATTTTACATGTTAAAATAAGGTAATGAGGAAATCTATCAATGTACTAATAGTTTGTGCTATCATACAAATATCTTTTGGTCAATCTAATACAAAACTATTTGAAGAAAAAATTGATGCTTACTTAGATCCTTATTTGGAGATGAATGCCTGGAGTGGAATTATAATGATTTCTAAAAAAGGAGTTCCTGTTTTTCAAAAGGCTTATGGAGAGGCTATTAGAGATTGGCAAGTGCCAAATAGGATGGATACAAAATTTAGAATTGCTTCTATCTCCAAAGTATTTACAGAAGTTGCCATTTTAAAACTTGTCGAGGATGGAAAAATTAAACTCGAAGACAAATTGTCGATGTATATTTCAGATTATCCCCGGGGCAATGAAATTAATATAAAGCATCTTTTAACTCACAGGTCGGGAATACCACATCTTAATAATTTTCCAAATTATAATACACTAATTAAATTTAGCTATCAACTGCATGAAGTAATCGATTTATTTAAAAATAAACCATTGGATTTTAACCCAGATGAGAGGTATCGATACAGCAACTCTGGGTATGTACTGCTAGCTCATATCATAGAAAAGGTAAGTGGTAAGACGTATGAACAATTTTTAACAGATGAAATCTTCACACCCCACAATTTAAAAAACACGGGCATTGATACCAACAAAAAACTACTATCTAATAGGGCCAAAGGATATATGTTCGATAATAATGGAAAATTGGTAAATGCAGATTATGTGAATATGAGCATTAAAATAGGAGGTGGGTCTTTATATTCAACCGCCAATGATTTGAATAGGTTCGTGAAGCATCTTTTGAACAGGCAGATTATAAATTCGACCTTACATGAGCTTCCAAACTTTGGAGAGATCAATGGTCGGCAGGTCTTTACAGCAAATGGAAGAGTTCAGGGATTTTGTCATCAGATCACTCATAGGATTGCAGAGGATCTGACTATTATAATTTTAGGAAATCATTATTCAAATATAGCCTTACCGATATCAGATGATATTTATAAAATATATACCAAACAAGAATATAAGATTCCTGAAAATTATCGAACACAAAAAGTTCAGGTCCCCGTAGCACAACTAAAGAATTATGAAGGGACTTATGATTTTGGATTTGGCCCTATTGGTGTGGTAAAAGTAGTTGAAGATAAATTGGGGTATGGGACTCCAGGATACGACACCTATGATTTTTTAATCCCCTTGAGTAACAACAGGTTTTTCTATATTCAGAGTTGGGTGGTTTTAGAATTCAAAAAACAAGAAGATAAAGCATATAAAATCCTGGATTGGATCATGGGTGATAATGTATATTCGGCAGAAAGAATTGATAAATAGTGTCTATTTCCGACCAGGCACTAAATAGTTAATTTCGTTGGGAATACTATTAAAACTTATTACATTGAAGCATGAAGCAAAACAAAACAGTCATTTATATTATAGTGCTACTGGTAGTTTCATATCTGGCGCAGATATATATTTTGATGAATGGAGGGATTGATAGTGATGCATTCAACAGAATTGCACCAATTATTATGTTTTTACCGGCGATACTCACTATATTTTATCTGATACTTACTAAAGAAGGAATAAAGAGTATTCATTGGAAAATAGGAAAATCAATATATTTATTGTATGCAGCAATGATACCGGCTATCATAGCTTTGTGTGCAGCACTGCTTATTTCATTTTTTGAATGGGGAAAGATAACCCACTTCGAATTTGTTGAAAATCGGGTAGAGATTGTTAAAGGAAAGTTCATATTAGGTAAGGGGTCACAGTCATTACCGTATTTTATTTTTAATTATTTTTTAACGGCCCTATCTTTTTCACTGGTTAGTGGAGTATTGGCTTTTGGCGAAGAATTAGGATGGAGAGGTTTTTTACAGAAAAAACTTATTGACCAGAAAGGATTATTTTGGGGTATCGTCATTCTTGGTCTTGTTTGGGGATTTTGGCATTTTCCATTTATTGTTAGTGGATATAATTACCCGCACACCCCCGTATTGGGAGCGTTTCTATTATTCCCCCTTACCACGGTATTCGCCTCCTTTTTTTTAGCATGGTTAACATTAAAAGCAAATAGTTTTTGGCCGGCTGTAATTGCTCATGGCAGTGTTAATGCCTTTATAGGATCTATCGTTGCGGGAATGAACTATGGTAGCGACCGGCTTTATGCCGATATTTTTATGCTCTGCATTTGGGGGGTCATAGCCCTGTTGTCTTATACATCAATCAAAAAATATGAAAAAAATTATAATAGTATTTATAGTATTAGTTAGTTCTGCTCACCTTTTTGGTCAAGAATATACAATAGCAGAGACTCAGTTTGAAAGCGGCACCATACATTTGTTTGCAGACATATTTATTCCAAAAAAAACACATTCAAAAAAAATAGGTATTGCTTTAATACAAGGTTCGGGGGATAGTGGTAGAACAAATCTGTGGGCTATATCTATTGCAGAATTTTTAGGAGAACAGGGGTATTATGTCCTTCTTCCAGATAAACGGGGTGTAGGCAAAGCAGGAGGTGATTGGAAAAATTCCTCTTTTCAGGACTTGGCAACAGATGTTATTTTTTCTGCCCATCATTTAAAGGAAAAAATGAGTCTCGATAAAGTTGGAATAATGGGGTTAAGCCAGGGAGGGTTCATTGCACCTGTTGCTGCCAGTACAAACGTAAATATTGATTTTGTTATTTCAATTGTTTCAGCTTCGGTAACACTTGAAGAGCAAATGATTCATGAAATTTCCAATACAGCCAGGCAAAATGGACTTAATCCACAAGAAATAGTAGAAGTATTAGAACTCCATACACTAATGAAGGAATATGTCCTTAATGGTGATTGGACACCTCTTGAGAAGAGGTTTTCAGAATTAGAGAATGCTACCTGGTCTGATTTTGCAAAAAGCTTTCCAAGAGATCCTGATCATTGGATCTGGAAATGGCTTGGGCTAAACATTAATTTCAATCCTATACAATATTGGAAAGATGTCAAGCAAGACACTTTTATAGCGTTGGGCTCAAAAGACCATGAAGATAATGTGCCTTTTTATGAAAGTGTATACAGATTTCAGGATGCATTTAAATCTGTTGGTAAAGAAAACTATGAAATTAAAGCCTATAAAACCGGCCATGCCTTATATGAGGAGAATGAGAAAGTACTGAAAAAGGAATTTTTACAGGATGTATCAGGTTGGTTGAAAGGATTGTAAAATTATATAGGACTATTAACCTTTTTTGTATAGAAAATAATTAAATAATAATAAACCGTGTTACATTCGAATCAAAATACATATCGCCATTGTATCCAAACGATACTCATTCTTATAGTTTTATTTCCCTTAGTTTTTTTAATTACGATATCCTGTCAAAACAATAGCGCTTCTTCTAAAACAAAACTTGTTGTAACGGTAGTAGTTGATCAGATGCGATATGAATATCTGGATCGGTATGCAGATAAATTTGGAGAAGGCGGATTTAAAAGATTGATCAGCGATGGATATGATTATAGAAATGCACATTACAATTTTATGCCTACCGGTACAGGGCCTGGTCATGCAGCTATCTATTCAGGAGCCTTGCCTTCGGTTTCAGGGATAGTGAGCAATGGCTGGTATGACAGAAAGCTGAAAAAACCGGTCAATGTGGTCAGCGGGAATGATACATATCGCACGGTAGGACTGCCGGATTCAATCACAACAGGCAGGGCTTCTCCAGAGAAACTTTTAGTAACTACCATAGCAGATGAGTTAAAAAAATCCTTTCAATTCAAATCAAAAACTATTACTGTATCCATTAAGGACCGATCAGCAATTCTTTCGGGAGGGCATACCGCCGATGGAGCCTATTGGTATGATGGACGATCAGGTAAATTTATTAGCAGTTCTTATTATATGGAAAACCTGCCAAAGTGGGTAGAGGATTTTAATAAAAGTGGATTAAAAGACTCTTTAAATGCTGCTACGTGGAATCTAACCAATAGTATAGAAACCTATAGCCGTAGCAGACCTGATAATAACAAGTATGAGCGTAAACTAGGAGGGAGGGAAACACCTGTTTTTCCTTACGACTTAAAACAAATGAATGAAGGCCGAAATCACTATTTCTATATTCCAAACACAACCTTTGGAAATGATTTGGTTGAACATTTTGCCGAAGATGCAATAATTCATGAAAAGCTGGGAAAAGGTGAAAATATTGATTTCCTTGCCGTTAACTTTTCTTCCACAGATATGGCAGGACATATTTTTGGACCATATGCTGTAGAAGTTGAAGATATGTATATCAAGTTGGATAAAACGATTGAAAAATTTCTAACATTCCTGGAACATGAGGTTGGAAAAAATAATTATACCCTGGTGTTGACTTCAGACCATGGAGCCGTTGGAGGACCTGAATATCTTAAAAGTAAGAAGCTGCCTAACGATTCCTTCAACCCAAACGAATTAGCAGCAAATGCAAATGAGCATATAAAACTAAAGTTTGGTATTGATTCTGTAATTGCACATCATGATAATATGCAGTTTTATCTTGATAAGGAAAAAATGAGTAATCATGCTTTAGAACAAGACATCTCGTTAGAACTTAAAAATTTTCTCGAGCAGCAGCAGATGGTACATAGTGCTTATACCCGGGAGGAATTATTAAAATACACTTCTTCTGAAGCAGGCCCATTAAAGTTTCTGAAAAACGGATATTTTGGCAAGCGTTCAGGAGATGTTTTATTTATTAGTAATCCGGGGTGGTTAGGATTTACAGGCAGGATTGTTACAGGACATGGTTCGCCTTTTTCATATGATACTCACGTTCCCTTATTGTGGTATGGTAATGGAATTAGGCCAGGCTCTTCTGTAAAAAGGGTAAATGTGACTAGCATTGCACCAACTTTGTCTTTCATAACCGGTGTTATGTTACCAAGCGGTTGTTATGCAGCTCCTCTTGAAGAATTATTTAAATGAAAAATAAAATCAATCATGACACGTACACTTTTGTTTTTTATTGTGGGAATTTTAAGTTTTTCCTATACAGTTGCACAGAACAGTGCATCACAAAACAGTTTTGGAGAAGATTTTTCTAAGGTATGGCACCGACACAAAATGTATACTATAAGAATGGTAGAAGCTATGCCGGAAAAATATTTCGAATTCAAACCCACACCCGAAATTCGTTCCTTTTCAGAATTGGTAGCACATATCGTACAAACCAATTATGGATTTGCCTCAATGACTACTGGGGAAGAAGTAGAACCTGCACTAATGAATTTAAAAGGCAAGACCAAAAAGGAAATGATTGATGTTTTGTCAAAATCATTTGATTATGGTAATCTGGCCGCTAAAAACATTACCAACAAGCAGTTAACAGAAACCAGACCATGGGGTAATCCATTAGAACAGGATACAAAAAGGACCAAAAAGGAGATTTTTCATATACTCCGTGAACATGCAGCACATGCCCGGGGAGCGATGACCATTTATTTGCGATTAAAAGAAATAAAGCCTCCGCAATATATAGACTAATTAGTACACAGTAATTATGAAAAAGACACATTTCATTATCATTTACCTGTTTTGCGGAGTAGGTTTTTTATTAGCGCAATCTCAGGATATACAGAAAAAACAGATTCATACTTTTGAAGAGAGGGTTATCTCTACCGATGATGCCATAGAATATGCGCTATCTTTTTCTCCCGAAGAAAATGAAGTGTATTTTGCAAGAAGCCAGGGAAAGTGGGGGCAAGGAGATTTTCTAAGTTCAATTTATTTTTCTGAAAAAAAGAATGGCAAATGGTCAAAACCGGTGATTGCTCCCTTTTCCGGAATATACGATGATAGTGACCCTCATGTGTCAAAAGATGGAAATACCATCTATTTTATTTCTAAACGCCCATCTGAAAATGATAACATTTCAGCCGATATTTGGACGGTTTCAAAAGACTCTGGTGGGCAGTGGGGGCAACCAGTGAGGCTAGACAATACCATCAATTCTAATAAAAGGGAATATAGTCCAAGAACCACAAATAATGGAGATTTATATTTTGCATCAGATCGTTTGGGAGGATATGGGCAGGGAGATTTATATGTTGCAAAGAAAAGAGAGAAAGGATTTTTGGCAGCGGTTAACCTGGGGAATACTATTAATTCTTCAACCGGAGAGTGGAACTTAGAAATTAATGATACAGGCAATCTCATTATTTTTGAAGCATCCCAAAGAAAGGAAAACGTATCCTCTTTTGGAGACCTTTATATAAGCTTTAAAATTTCCGGAGAGTGGACGCTGCCCCAGAACCTTAATGAACTTAATACCACGGGTAGCGATCTTTATCCAGAATTGATAAACAATAATCAAACCCTGTATTATACAAGCAGCGATAGTCTTAAGGGTCAAGCAACACAAATTTATTATACCGATTTCAATCTACTTTATAACAAATATAAAAAGCAGGCTGTTCCCCCTAAAAAGTACCTGTTGGTTGTTAATCGTTCTGGTCATAGCGTAGCTGTTTTTGATATTGACACAAAAAAAGTTATTAAAACCATTCCTACCGGGATAGGACCTCATGAGATTAGTCTGTCAAAGAATAATAAATATGCTTTTGTGGCAAACTACGGATCCTATCCAGAGCCTCATTCAAATCCGATTACATCAAGTCAATTGCAATGGGTGGATAAACCCCAGAATACCATCACCAAAATTGATCTGTTAGATTTTACTACTACAACGTTCACTATACCAAAAACCGTATCACATCATGGAATAGTATGTAATTTTGATGGTTCAAAGTTATGGGTTACTGCCGAAAATGAAGGTATGGTTATAGAACTTGATGGTAACACAGGGGCGATAGTAGATGAATACCCTACCATGAAAGGAAGTCATATCATTAAAAGTTCTCATGACTTTTCTAAGCTATATGTTTCAAACATTGAGTCCAACACTATATCGATAATACATCTATTAACAAAAGAAGTTACTCATATAAAAGTTCCCAATGGCCCCGAAGGCATAGAAATATCTCCCGATGGAAGACGCTTGTGGGTGCTTTGTAATAGTGCCAATAAAGCAGTGATAATCAAGACAGACAATGTAGAAGTCGAAAAAGTTGTAGATGTAAAAGGAAAATTTCCGATTAAAATTACATTTATAAATAATGAAGCCTGGATTTCAAATGTGTTCAGTAAAAACATTTCAATTTTTGATATAGAATCTTTAGAATACAAGAATACTATTGCTCTGGAAACAACTCCTCTAAGTATTTTATCAGATAGCGGTCAGGTATTTGTTTCGCTTCCGCGGAAAAATTTGATTAGGGTATTCAATCCTAAAACCAGAAAAGTGATGTATGAATTCACATCAGGAATAGAACCAGATGGAATGGCAATTCTAAATAATGGTAATTCACATACGTCTAAATAAGGAATCCATTGTTTGTTATCAGATCCTTATATAAGATCATAAAGATGATCTAAAACATATCGCTAATTTCGTCCTTGATATAAGCCAATGCAGTATCACTGGGAGCTCCTTTTTCGATAAGCCCGGTAAGAATTACTTCTCTCATCTTATCTGCAGAATCAACCTCTTTTTTCAATGTAGTTTTATGAATTAATGCGATGGTAGCATTTTTGGCAGCTTTGATTGTATTCCAGCATTCATCAGATATATATATCTGTTGAGTGAGATTGTGCTCAAATTCCTGATCGATGGTGTTTACCAATAAAGATGCATATCCTTTTTTATCTTCTCCCACAGGTGCCATCCTGGATAATAATTTACCTGGCGAGATTCTTTCTAAAAATAAAACCATGCGCTCATAAGCCTGAAGCCTGAGAGGAAATGCCTGCTTCTGATTCTCTCTATGCAAAAGAAACCTACGACGTCTTTCTTCATTACGCACATGAAGATTAAAAAAATAAAATGAAATAAAAGCAACGATTACGGCAGGTAAAAAAGAGATCAATAAATCTATAAATTTTGATTCCATAGTATTTTAAGTATAAAAGAAAGGAGTACACAAATTTGATGCAAATAAACAAAAAAGTTTGCTATGTTCTGTTAATTTATTTATTGTTACATTGATTTTCAATAGCTAAGAAAATGATCTCCTTACCGATAAATTTACATATTAAAAATGTATTATTTTTTTGACAAAGTTTGTTTTATCGATTTGGAAATGTTTTATTTGTTAGAGAAGTTTAACTTTTTAACCCAATTTTTATGCAGAAAGCTTTAAGTTTTGACGAAACACTGATGTCATCTTTAAGTACAAAAATCACCGTTTCAAAATGGGATGATACTAAAGAGGCATATAATCAAAAAAAGTACAAGGAGGTTATCCTGAATTTGTTTGATTACTTGGATTTGAATATCAGGAAAAAGTATGGTAATGCCGGTGAAACGTATTTTAAAGTACCTCATGGATCCATCGTTGTAGAAATTGAGATAACCGACACACACTTTAGCGTCAAAGCACCTTTCCTGAAGATTGGGGCAAATCAACGAGTACCTCTTTTCAGGAAAATAGCAGAGGTAAACTTTTCTCCACTTATTCTTTCACAAATAAAATTGGACAAGGATCAGCTTAACTTTTTTTACAGCACTCCTTTACATCTTTGTGAACCCTTAAAAATATATTATGTTTTAAAAGAAATATGTCATAACGCAGATAATTTTGATGATGAATTTATCAGTTTGTTTGATGTAGAGGCATTACATGATCCTCATATAGAAGATTATAGCCAGGAGACTCTGGAAACTATATGGGGGAAATTTAAATCTTATCTAAAAGAAGCCGATGAATATATGGAATACTTTGATCAAACCAGAGTAGGGTATTTCAATTGGGATATGATCAATATTACATTGAAGCGTATAGATTATCTTATGGCTCCTCATGGGAAATTGCGAACAGATATAGAGAATAATGTAAATAGTCTGTATTCGCATGATAATATGGAGGATCGCATTCAAAGAGGAAAAAGATTTCTGGATACGCTGAAGAATAAAAGCAAAGAAGAAGTTCTGGCAGATTTCTATATCTCAGAGTCTTTTATCCCTACCAAGTCGCGAAGCGATCTGGAACATATAGTGCGAAGCTGGGAAAAGCCTTTTGAAAATGCTACAAAAGAGATGCAAAACAAACAGTATATGGCTGCCACACTAACACTGCTGGTTGCTTTTTATGATATATTCTATTACAACAATGTTCCCGATGATGTTAACTCAAAGATGGTGAATGCACTAAAAAGTGCTGCAGGTCAGGATTGGGGAGCATCGGCAATATCATTATACAATGGTATGGATGCGATCATAAATAACAAGGCTGTTAAAAGTCAAAACGGTACTCAGAAAAAAGGATTCTTTTCCAAATTATTCGGTTAGATATAAATCAAAAAAAGTTTATGAGCAATTTAGATACGTTAAAAGAGGCGACATTCAAAATATTAACGCCTAGAGGTACGGGAAGTGGCTTTTATATAAAAGAAGAAAATGTGATTCTTACCAATCATCATGTCATTAGTGGCTGTAAAGAAGTAGCCGTAGAAGATGATCATAAAAACCGGATGTTGGCCAAAGTTATTATGACAAATCCTGATATCGATATAGCAATACTCAAAACAGAAGAGCAGATACATTTGGATAGTGGTTTTTCTGTAAATGATTCTTTAAGGTTATCAAGACAGGAAAAAGTATTTGCACTTGGGTATCCTTTCGGAATGCCATTTACCATTACCGAAGGTATCGTTTCTAATCCCGAACAGCATATGGATGGCAAATATTTTGTACAGACTGATGCCGCCATCAATCCGGGAAATAGTGGTGGTCCATTGGTTACCGAAGATGGCACCCTGGCAGGAATCAACTCTTCAAAGTTCAATAACGCAGATAATATGGGATTTGCAATACCCGTTTCTGAAATCAAGCAGGCTATAGAAAGTGTTAAAAGCAATGCTGAGTTTAAATTTGCATTGCAATGTTCTTCCTGTTCAGGACTTACCTATGATGCTCAGGACTATTGTAATAATTGCGGAGCTACGTTATCTAAAGAAGTGTTTTCTGAATTAGAACTTACAGAATTCTCACTTTTTATTGAAGATTCTTTGAAACAACTGGATATTAATCCGATTTTAACCAGAGCAGGTCATGAGTTTTGGGAATTTCACCAGGGGAGTTCTCTGATCAGGGTTTTTGTAATGAACAGAGAATATTTGTACCTTACTTCTCCGTTGAATAATTTACCCAAAGAAAATCTTGAAGAATTATATGAATATTTAATTTCAAGCGACCAGGGACAATTTTCGTTAGGAGTATATAAAAACACTATTTTTATTTCCTATAGGATCAATATCACCGATGTATTTCAGGATGATGCTACAAAAAATGATATTAAATTAAAAATAAAGGAACTTGCCTTAAAGGCTGATGATCTCGATGATTTCTTTGTCGAAAAATATAACTGCATGATGAGTACCTATGCCAAAAAAGTGAGTTAAGGATATTGTACCCGGTTTATGCATTAGAATTTCCCGAGGCTATTCTCTATAAGCGGGTACATGCTGTGCCTTGGATTTAAATATACCATATCTACAAAGAATCAGGATTATTAGAATCTACCTGGCTGACATCAGTTAGACAGGTCAAGTCTCTCAACAGCTTCCGGCGACCGCTGAAACTTTCTCGTCATCGTGCAACAGCTTCCGGCGACCGCCGAAACGTTCCTGTCACTGTGCAATGGCTTCCGGCGACCGCCGAAACGTTCTCGTCACTGTGCAACAGCTTCCGGCGACCGCCGAAACGTTCTCGTCATCGTGCAACAGCTTCCGGCGACCGCCGAAACGTTCTCGTCACTGTGCAACGGCTTCCGGCGACCGCCGAAATGTTCCCGTCATCGTGCAATAGCTGGTATTTACCAGATACTTTGTATTGTATAGGCACATCTTTTGTGTTTGATAACCTCCAGACCCCAAAGATATTAACTTTGGGGTCTTAATAACATGGCTTTTTTAGCTAAAAACTTATTTTCTGGATAAATTCTGAGACTTCTATATGTTCCTCAGACTAAAGGACAAGATATACTGAACTTTGCAAAAGAATTCCCTGACACTACATATGACAAAACAGGTTCTCAATAATTACTTTTTGTAGTATCCTCCAAGAAAGGTACATTCTTTTAAATCTTGCGTGCAGGTATATGCTACCGGAGTTTTGGTGTATTTAAAAGATGCTTCCAATGTTTTGGTAAGCTCTCCATCATCAACGTTGAGATCTACATCCTGCATGGTAAACTGACATGGATGTTCGTATCCGGCGGCATGGGTGATCTCTGTAAACTCTTTTTTAAAGGTTTTGAAGTATTGAGCCAGGCGATCAGATTTAAGAGGGATATTGATTCCGTTTTGCAACCACTTGCTTTGCGTTGCTACTCCGCTAGGGCATCGATTGGTATGACAGATCTGTGCCTGGATACATCCTATACTCATCATAGCTTCCCGGGCAACGTTGATACAATCTACACCCATTGCAAAAGCCATCGCTGCTTTGGCGGGAAACCCAAGCTTTCCGCTACCAATAAAAACGACCCGGTCGGTAAGTTGATGTTTTTGAAAAATCTTGTAGACTGCTGTAAAACCATACACCCACGGAAGCGATACGTGATCGGCAAAACTTGGCGGAGCTGCTCCTGTACCCCCTTCGCCACCATCAATGGTAATAAAATCTGGGCCGGTATTGTTTTTCACCATTAATTCGGCAAGCAACTCCCATTGTTCGGTTTTACCAATGGCGGCTTTAATCCCTACCGGAAGCCCGGTTGCATTGGCTATATCTTCGATAAACTGTAACAATTCTGGTACTGTAGTAAATGCTGTATGGGCAGAAGGAGATAGCACATCTTTACCTACTTCAACACCTCGAATCTTTGCGATCTCATGCGTAATTTTCGCTCCGGGCAGAACCCCTCCTTTGCCTGGTTTTGCGCCCTGCGAAAGTTTAATTTCTATGGCTCGTATAAAGGGATTTTGTGCAACCAGGTCTTTTATTTTTTGCATAGAGAAGTTACCTTCTTCATTACGAACACCAAAGTACCCTGTTCCAAAATGAAAAATCACATCCCCACCATTACTGTGATATGGAGAAAGACCACCTTCTCCTGTATTGTGATAAGCGTTTGCTTTTTCGACTCCAATGTTTAGGGATTCAACCGCACGTGCAGAAAGGGAGCCAAAACTCATAGCAGAGACATTAATAACCGATCCCGGCCGGTATGGTTTTTTTCGCTGGTTGTATAATCCCATTACTTTAGCACAAGGAAGAAAGGACTTATCCTCTTTATTGGGATGCCCCTTATCCATTTTAAACGGAATCATACAGTTTTTTACAAAAATGTGCTGATGTAGGTAGATGTCTCTATCGGTACCGAAACCTTCATAATTGTTTTCGTTTTTTGAAGAAGCATATACCCAACCCCTTTCAATTCTGTTAAAAGGAAGCTCTTCACGATTATTTGCCACAAAGTATTGCCTTATTTCGGGGCCTATGCTTTCTAATAGATATCTAAGATGGCCTACTAAGGGGAAATTATGGCTGATGGTATGTTTCTTATTAAAAAACACATCGCGAATGGCGATCAGTGCCAAAGCAATCAGTATCCACATCCACCAGGATATCGAACCCAAAAAATGAAATATACTTTCCATTGTTACATATATCTACTATTGCGCATTAAGGTAGTCTAATGTGAGTTGTGACATTACTTTTACTCCTAACAACAGGCCACTTTCATCAATAAAAAAGTCAGGTGTATGATGAGCTGCGGCTTTTTCTGTGTTTGGCGATTTGCCCCCTAAAAAGAAATAAAAGCCCGGAACTACTTCCTGAAAATACGAAAAATCTTCACCGCCAGTGGTCGCTTTTGCTAAAATCACATTTTCTTTTCCTGCAATTCCCTGAATTGTTGGTAGCATTTGTTTTACCAATTCCGGGTCATTATAGGTAATAGATGTATTGTTCTGAAACTCGATGGTCGCCTTACCGCCATAGGTTTTTGCAATAGAAGGTACCATTTCACTCATTCGACGAATGATTAACTCTCTCATTTTGGGATCCAGGGTTCTTACGGTTCCGATCAATTCTGCCGTTTCCGGAATGATATTGAAACGTACTCCACTAGTGATTTTACCCACAGTGATGACCGCAGCTTCATTTACCAAAGGAGATTCTCTACTGATAATCGTTTGTAAACCGTCGATTATTTTGGCAGAAATGAGAATCGGATCTACACCGGTCCATGGCGCAGAGCCATGAGTTTGTTTTCCTTTCACATTGATCACAAATCGCTCTACCGCAGCCATAGTTCCTCCTGGCTTATACCGAATTTTTCCTACTTCTGTACCAGAATTGATATGCAATCCAAAAATAGCATCTACATCTGGGTTTTTCAGGACTCCTTCTTTGATCATGAGCTTGGCCCCACCTTCTTCTCCGGGAGGCGGTCCTTCTTCTGCAGGTTGAAAAATAAACTTGACAGTACCATTAATTTTATCTTTATGCTTTGAGAGAATTTCTGCTACACCCATTAAGATAGCGGTATGAGTATCATGCCCACAGGCATGGCTCACACCAACTTCGGTATCCAGAAAAGTAGTCTTCACAATTGATTTAAAAGGTACATCGGCTCTTTCGGTTACAGGCAAAGCGTCAATATCTGCCCTTAGGGCAACTGTTTTTCCTTTTTTGTCTCCTTTAAGGACAGCTACTACACCGGTTTTGGCAACATTTTCGGTTACTTCCAGTCCCAGGTCTTTAAGGTGCTTTGCAATTTTTTTGGCAGTTTCTACCTCACGGTTCGAAAGCTCCGGGTTTTGGTGAAAATCCCTTCGCCATTCGATTACTTTTGATTCTAGTTCTTCTGCCATTACATTGATTTTAGGATCGATTTGCTGTGCCTGTATAGAGCAAAAGGCCAATAGAACTATCAATAAGGTAAATTGTGTTTGTGTATTCATTGAGTTAAAAATTAATAAGTCTGTAGTTTTCGTTTTGTAATTGTACCAAAGCTGTCATTGCCGATAGTGCAAACTGTACTTCGGGAAGTGTATCTTCTTTAGAAATATTGCGATATGCCGCGGTTTGCCCACATAAGATGATCTTTACTCCATTTTCGGACAAAGCAGAAATAAGAGCTGCATTAGGATTTTCTATGCCATATTTGGCTTTGTAGTTTGTGTTATTCAGAATATCGTTTGCTGCAGCACCATGAATTACCAAAGCTGCTTTTAATTTTTCGATCGATACTCCTGTGTCGACATGCATATTAAGATATCGTGCGGCTGTATTAAAAAGAGGGTTGATTTTTGAGCTATCTTTAAAGGTTCTCCCAATATCAAAAACAGCCTTTAAATCGTGTTGCTTATCGGTCTTAAAATCAGGATCAACTACTTCATAAGTACTGCCATATTTTGATAGTACTTTACCTTCTTTAGTTTTTTGTTGAGAAAAAATCAATAGGGGGAACAGAATGAGAATGTAAGGTGGTATCGTATTTTTCAATTTTTGATATTTGGATTCTAAAGATATTCAAAAATCTATTAAAGGAAAGTTAAAATAATCTTTAGATTTTTTTAGAGTATAAAAAAGCACAGCTCACACTTCGGGCTGTGCTTTTTGATTTTTTTTGAGATGAGAGAGACTATTGTTTCACAAATTTACCTATTGGTTTATTATTTATGAGAATAATATACAATCCATTTGATAATTCGGATACATCTATTTCTGCAATTGGATTCGATTGGATCACTGCCTGTCCCAGAAGATCTACAATCGTAATGTTGTAATCATTTATAGTGAAGCCTTCAATATTCAACATTTTATCAGCTTCAACCGGGTTGGGGTAGTAGGTGAAGGTTCTGCTGCTCAAGCTTAAATTAAGTTGAGATTGATCTACGATAAACACTTCAGAAATAATATTACATCCAGCTTCATTAAAGACTTCGATACTGTATTCTCCTACCTGCTGTGGTAAATATGTCGCCTGGCCGGCATTGGTATCATCTATAACCTCACCATCAAAATACCATTGATACCGGGTAAATGCTGTATCTATAGATAGCTTTTGCTCATTATTAACTTGTATAGTGGGTTGGTTTAGGCTTTCGGCAACCAAAGCTTTTACCACAGTACGGGTTTCTGTGGTACAATCGCCAATGATTCCTGCAATATAATAGGTTTGTGAACTGGTAAGTGCTGGAGTTTCGTAAACTGTTCCCTGAGAAATAAGGTTACCTCCTGTAGGGGCATCATACCATCTGAAGGCACTATTGCCCGATACGGTAATGGTCGCAGATTCTCCTGTACAGATATTTTGATCGTTTGTAATAGGTTGATCGGGAATATCTATAATAACAAAGTCTGTTTTTTTGTTGGTATTTTCACCAACCTCATTAGAGGTTGTAAGGGATACTGTAAATAGCCCTCCGGTTTCATATTCGTGTGTAGGGTTTTGTTCTGCAGATGTGGTACCATCACCAAAATTCCACAGATAAGAACTTACCTTATTAATGCTGGTGCTTTTGAACTCAACCATAGAACATCCGGATTTGGTTGCCTCAAAATTTGCTACAGGAGGCTGGTTGTTATTACCGGGAATGTAATTACCTGATATGGTATAATTACCTAATGATGAATAATCAGAATATCCGTTAATTGGTGTTCCCTCGCCAACACCATCAATCTCGATAAAGTAGGTTCCTCCTTCAAGATTAGTATTTATAGAAGCACTCAGGCCGTTTGGGTCTGAAAAAGCCATCTCTTCACCCAGTGCATTGAGAATTCTGGCTTGAATATTGAGGTTTGGATAATCAGGATCGGGGTTAAAAGTAAAGGAAACATTTCCGGTTTCTACAACAAAAGAGAACATATCTTTATCTTCCCGGGTACTTACCAATCCAAAGTTCTGACTAGCGTCTACCTCGCCTCCTGCTGTTACAATTATAGGGGTAGCTTCCTGTATGATGTCATCGTGATCGTCATTTTTAAAACCCACTCCGTTTCTGCTACCTGCTATGATCGCAATATCGTCCTGGGTATTTGTAGCATTGGTATATTCGCCCAGGCTCCATTGTCCGATCGAAGTACTGGCACTCCATCCCATAATCGGGCTCCATTGTCCGTGACCATTATAATATTCAGTTCCTCCCTGTCCATCATGTGATAGTCCCAGCGTATGGCCAACCTCATGTGATCCGGTTTCTCCGGCGGCTCTAGTAGATCTGATGTTATATACCCAGCAAGGGTTATCGGTAGAAGATGAAAAAGAATTTCTAAATGCTACACCTCCCGCATCGGGTCTTGCATCTTTGGTAGGAGTAAAAATGCACATCATTCTTCGATTTACGGGTGCTGCATCAAAAAGGTCTCTACGAGTTGTGACATTAAAATTGAAAGGGCGAAAATCTTCTGCCATGATTTTCCAGATTGCAATAATTCTTTCGTTTGAAAAATTAGGTGATTGTGCATCAATAGTTGCTCCACCCAGCCAACTAGTACCAGAAACTAATTCTCCATCAAAATCAAGATAAATAATACCGGGTGCTCCCGGAAGGCTTTCTAATTGAAGGGCCATTTTTGAGAACGTAGTTCCGGTATCTGCTTCTGATTTGGTTGAATTTTCAAAATCAATACAGAGAATGTTGTTGATATCGGTTTCTTTTGCAAATACCTTTCCGTTTACTTCTGCATATATGGTATATGCTTTTTTAGCATCCGATAAAACTATAGTGCCTTCTAGTTTCCCATCAATTTGGGAAAAGGAGAATGTAGATAATTTTTGACCATTCACTGTGCCAATTAGGGTAAGACCTTTGTCGGTTTGCCTTTTTACTTTAGAGGTAAAAGAAAACTGCTCTTTGGCAAAATTTATTTTGAGAGATTGATTGCTTTTGGTATTCATAAAGTTATTAACAAAGCTTTGCTGGTCATTGGCTATTACATATGGCTTATCTGTTTGAGCATATATTGCATATCCATGTATCAGTATAATAATTAGCAGGAAATACTTCAATAATTTATTTCTCATTGTTCGATTGGGTGTATCTGGATTTGTATTTAGTGTCTGGTCGGAAATAGGCGGTTTTTATAATTTGAATTATTTTTGATGTGATTTTAATTTTCTTTTTTGACGCAGATGCCTTAGCATCAGGCGATAAAAAACAAATAAAAATAGCGCAAAAAGAAACAAATTTAATAGTGACATATTTCCGACCAGACACTATTTATAGAAAAACCTGATAATCTTAATTTTAGTATGAAGCTATGTGAATTTTATTATAAAGAGGTAAAGACGCACCTTGTAATCAGGGTACGTCTATACCATACTTCTTGGAGTTTTGATTTAAAAAAACTCAAAATTAACTATATCTCTGGGTTTAGAAATATTAACATTGATAACAGAAAGAATCATGAAATACTTATAATTCTTTCTAAAGGGATTATTGTAGACTGTTTTAAAATCACCTCTTTATCGGTGATTCCCCAAATGGTAGTTTCCACTTTTTTGAAGCCTGTATCGTCTACAAAAATGATTCTTACTTTTTGATGTTCTAGATTTCCTAATGAAAGAGCTCTCTGTAATTCCAGAAAGCGATCGATCTGATCTTTTCTTTTCTCAAGGACATCTTCTTTGGGGAATTTTAAAAATTTAATCTTTTCTTTTTCAATTATTTGTACATTCATAGCTGGGGCCATAGTGTTTAGGTTTGGATTAAGTTTAGGTCTTATAAACTGGTTTTTGAATCCTGGAGCTTTAAATATAATGTATTTTACCCTAAAATATTGTATTTTATCTATAATATTTAATAGAAACTTATTAAAGCGTAAGAAAAAACATTGTTGACATCTTCCGTTTTTGAACAGGTGATTTGATTAAAAGAACACTTCTAACGGCTTGTTTTTTTGAGGGTTATTATAGTATTCGGGGACAGATATCTTTGAGTAGATTTCATTCTTGAGGCTCAGGAATGATTTCTAATAAAAACGTGATCGGTGTATTGTATTTCATGCTAAAAGTTATCGACTGCGAATTGTTTACAAAAAAGTAGTTACAGGTTTCCATAACCGTAGTTGTTTCCTTAAATTTCGATCTTAAAAGATTGTTACGGTGGAAGAATATTTAGCAGAGTTGAATGATGCACAGCGGGCTCCGGTACTTCAGAAAGACGGCCCGATGATTGTTATTGCAGGTGCAGGCTCCGGTAAGACCAGAGTTCTTACATATCGCATAGCCTATCTGATGCATCAAGGTGTGGATCCATTTAATATTTTGGCTTTAACATTTACCAACAAAGCAGCTCGTGAGATGAAGAAACGAATTGCAAGTATTGTTGGCCCCAGTGAAGCCAAGAACCTATGGATGGGCACATTTCATTCTATTTTTGCCAAAATGCTAAGGTTTGAAGCCGATAAATTAGGATACCCTTCAAATTTTACCATTTATGATACCCAGGATTCGCAACGATTGATTGCGGCTATTATAAAAGAAATGGGCCTGGATAAAGACATTTACAAATACAAGCAGGTATATTCCCGTATTTCATCCTATAAAAACAGTTTGATCACGGTAAAAGCATATTTTCAAAATCCCGAACTGGTAGAAGCAGATGCCATGGCAAAACGCCCAAGGCTGGGAGAAATCTATCAAAATTATGTAGATCGGTGCTTTAAAGCCGGCGCTATGGATTTTGATGACCTGTTGCTAAAAACCAACGAGCTGCTCAACCGTTTTCCAGATGTGCTGGCAAAATATCAGAATCGTTTTAGATACATACTGGTTGATGAGTATCAGGATACCAATCACTCGCAGTACCTTATTGTTAGAGCACTGTCTGATAAGTTTCAGAATATTTGTGTAGTAGGGGATGATGCACAGAGTATTTATGCTTTCCGCGGAGCGAATATTAGCAATATTCTCAATTTTCAAAAGGATTATGATCATGTGCAACAATATCGATTAGAGCAGAACTACAGATCTACAAAAAATATTGTAGAAGCGGCAAATTCTATTATTGATAAGAATAAAACGAAATTAGAAAAGGTGGTCTGGACCGCAAACGACCCGGGATCAAAAATTATTGTCAATAGATTATTAACCGACGGTGATGAGGGAAGGTTTGTAGCAAGTTCGATTTTTGAAAATCAAATGCAGCAGCAATTGGGGAATGGTCATTTTGCGGTGCTGTATAGAACCAATGCACAGTCCAGGGCGATAGAAGATGCTTTGCGAAAACGGGATATTAAATACAGGATTTATGGCGGACTATCGTTTTATCAGCGTAAAGAGATCAAGGATGTATTGGCATACCTTCGTCTGGTGATCAACCCAAAAGATGAAGAAGCGCTAAAACGGGTGATCAATTACCCCGCAAGGGGAATAGGGGCTACCACAGTAGATAAATTGGTGGTAGCGGCAAATCATTATGACCGCTCTATTTTTGAAGTCATCGAGAATTTGGATCGTATTAACCTGAAAATCAATAGTGGTACCAAAACACGATTGGAAAACTTTATGATGATGATCAAAAGTTTTCAGGTTACCAATCAGACTTCAGATGCGTTTGTATTGGCAGAAATGGTAACCAAGAAGACCGGATTATTACAGGAGTTGAAGAAAGATGGCACTCCCGAAGGAATTGCACGTATAGAAAATATCGAAGAACTATTAAATGGTATTCGTGATTTTGTTGAAGGCCAGAAAGAACTGGCAGATGCATCAGGTTCGCTGGCAGAATTTCTGGAAGATGTGGCCCTGGCTACCGATCTGGATCAGGATACAGGAGACGATGATAGAGTAGCATTGATGACCATTCATCTGGCCAAGGGATTAGAGTTTCCGTATGTATATATCGTCGGGATGGAAGAAGACTTGTTTCCTTCGGGCATGAGTATGAATACCCGAAGTGAGCTGGAGGAGGAGCGGCGTCTTTTTTATGTGGCATTAACCAGGGCAGAAAAGCAAGCCTATCTTACCTATACTCAATCAAGATATCGCTGGGGAAAACTGGTAGATGCCGAGCCTAGTCGATTTATAGAAGAGATAGATGATCAATATCTTGAATATTTGACTCCGGTAGAAAGTTATCGATATAAGCCATTGATTGACTCAGATATCTTTGAAGAAGTAGATAAGAGCAAATTACGACTTAAAAAACCGGTTTCTGGTGCTTCACCACTGGCACATAAACCAAACGAAGAACAGCTGCAAAAGCTGCGAAAACTAAGGCCTGTATCCAATGGAACCACTACCGAATCCAAAACTAATCTTTTTGATAATGATCTGGTCGCAGGAACAGCAGTAGAACATATGCGGTTTGGTATGGGGAAAATTTTAAAAGTTGAAGGAGTAGGGCAGGATAAAAAGGCAGAGATCCATTTTGAAAAAGGCGGAATCAAGAAGCTATTACTTCGTTTTGCAAAGCTTAAGGTGATCGGGTAATTAGATTTCCCATAAACGATTGTCCTGTTTTTAATAAATACAACCAGTATGATAAGCGTACCTACCTTACTATTAGATGTTGATAAGTGCAAGAAGAACATTATGGATATGAGGCTTAAAGCACAAAAACACAACTTAGACTTCAGGCCCCATTTCAAAACCCACCAGTCTTTAGAAATCGGGAAGTGGTTTAAAGAAGCTGGAGTAGATAAAATAACGGTTTCATCTCTTGAAATGGCAGCATACTTCTCAAAAGAATGGGAGGATATTACGGTGGCTTTTCCTGCCAATATTTTGGAGATAGAAAGAATCAATGAGCTGGCAAAAAACATTCAGCTTAACCTTTTAATAGCATCTGTTGAAACTGCTACCTATTTACAAGAACATCTTACAAGCGCCACAGGGTTTTTTATAAAAATAGATGCTGGGTATCACAGAACGGGTATCATTCCTGCCGATACAGAAACTATTGATGCAATCTTAAAGGTTGCAGATAGTTCTGCCCTGCTGTCTTTTAAGGGGTTTTTGGCACATTCGGGACACACTTATAAATGCCGTAACAAAACAGATATCCTTAAGATACACGCAGAGTGTATGCGAGTACTCATTCAGTTAAAAAATAAATATAAAGAGAGCTATCCAGAGATGATCCTGTCTCTGGGTGATACACCAAGCTGCAGTGTGGCAGATAATTTTGAAGGGATCGATGAGATACGACCCGGGAATTTTGTCTTTTATGACCTTACCCAAAATCTAATAGGCGCTTGTGATATCAATCAAATTGCAGTAGCGGTGGCCTGCCCGATCGTAGCGATTCATAAAGACCGAAATGAAGTGGTTATCTATGGAGGAGGAGTGCATTTCTCCAAAGAACGGTTGGAAAATGAAAAAGAAGGGACCATTTATGGTAGAGTGGTAGCAAAAAAAGGAAACTTATGGAGTGACATCATCCCTGATGTATATATCAAAAGCTTATCTCAGGAACATGGGATTGTTGCTGTATCTCCTTCACAGATAAATAACTATACGATTGGAGATTATTTGATTGCGTTGCCTATCCATTCCTGTATGACTGCAAATTTGATGAAACGGTATAGTGTTGGCGATGTTATGGATATTGCGATGATGAATTCCTGGTGAATCTTTAAAAATACCAGCTGACGAATTGATTGCTAAATAAATCAAAACACCCAAATGTATCTGAAACAGAACCTGTATCTTTATCATACAGAGCAGTGGTATGGCAGAATTTATTAAGTTATATGAAGAAAACCCTAATCCCCGTGAAGTTCAGCAAGTTGTTGATTGTTTGCGTAATGGAGGCTTGGTTATTTATCCTACAGATACGGTTTATGGATTGGGCTGTGATATCACCAATAACCGTGCACTGGAGCGTATCGCACAAATTAAAGGTGTTAAGCTGGCAAAAGCCAATTTTTCTTTTATCTGTAAAGATCTGAGTAACTTATCTGATTATGTGAAACAAATTGATAATGCTACTTTTAAACTGCTAAAAAGAACGCTTCCCGGCCCTTACACCTATATTCTTCCCGGAAGCAATAATTTACCTACTGTTTTTAAGAAAAAAAAGACCGTAGGTATTCGGGTTCCTGATAATGCAATTTGCACCGCTATTGTTGAAGGGTTAGGAAATCCTATCGTTTCTACTTCTATCTATGATGAAGATGAAGTTATTGAATACACAACAGATCCAGAGCTCATCCTCGAAAAATGGGATAACCTTGTCGATATGGTTGTCGACGGGGGATATGGCAATAATATACCTTCAACGGTGATCGACTTAACCAGTGGAGAACCTGTCTTAATTAGAGAAGGAAAGGGAAGGGTAGATATCGTTTGAGTATACTCCCATACTCATTTTCACGAAACCATATACTTCAGCTCATTTCTATACATACTTGGGGTTTTTCCTGAAAATTGCTTGAATAATTTATTGAAATGAGAAAAATTACTAAAACCACTTTCATAACAAATATCGGTGATACTGGTTTGTTTTTCGTGTAATAGTTTGGCCGCATGAACGAGTCTGTATTCATTCACAAACTGCGTAAATGTTTTTCCGGTTATTTTTTTGAAGTATCGGCAGAATCCAGGTACGCTCATACTCACCTTACCGGCGACTTCTTCCAGGGGAATAGGTCTTCCAAATTCCTGCTGCACAAAATTAAAGATCAGATTTATTCTGTTATTATCCTGAAGTGCTGTCTCGATGATAAACCCTTCGGCATTGAGTATGGTATAATCATTGGTTTTTTCCATTTCTCTAAGCACTTGCAGCATACCGATTAATTTCTCAAAAGATTCCAGATTTTTGAGTGATTCTATTTGTGCACCAATTCTTCTTTTGGTGTCTCCGTGATAAATAATCCCTTTTTTTGCTTGCTCCAGGAGTTTACCAATAGTGCTCATCTCTGGAATATCAAAAAATGAAGCTCCCAAAAAATCAGGAAGCATCTGGATAATCGTTTCACTGCTATTGCCTGTCATTCCATCTGTAAATCCACAGTGAGGAAGGTTGGAACCTATTAGCATCAATGCACCGTTTCGATAATACGACATATGGCTTCCGATTTGTCTTTTTCCTGTACCGCCATTAACGTATACGATTTCAATTTCGGGATGGTAATGCCAAATGGGCGCTTTATTCTTATTCTCTTTTGAAAATGTCTGGTAATAGAGGGAACTGCCAAACTCTGGTAGAATCTTTTCTAAGGAAGGCTTTGCATTTTTCATCATAATTTTTAGCACTCAATTTTAGGGCTAATATTGTATTTAGTTTGTTAAATTATTGTAAAACTAAATTAAAAAATATGTTAAATTAACTTTTTTACGGTTTATAAGTACTTTGTAGGGTTAAAATAACACATATATATGCAAATATTGTTGTATTTCTTCTTCTCACTCTATGCTAGATTTGTGCTATCAAAATGTTAAACAACAAAAACTAGAAAATTATGAAAAGAGTAATAAACCTAAGCCTGTTTGTATGTGCTATCCTATTTAGTACTATGGTAAAAGCTTCAGATATTTTATCTGTAAAAATCGAGAACTCTTCTACAATTAATGTTTCATTGTCAAATATCAGCAAAGGGCAAAAATTGTATCTTAAAGATTATTCGGGAACGATTTTATTTAATGTTACACTGGATGCTATGCCTTCCTACACAAAGTATTTTAATATGAACACTGTTGAGGATGGTATTTATTTTGTAGAAACAGAAACAGAATTTGACATAAAAGTTACTCCGGTACTGAAAAATATAAAAGGGGTTTCTCTAATTAATAATTCTGCGATAACCGTATTCAAACCAAAAATACTTGTAGAGAATACCAAGGTGCGGGTACTGTTTACCAGGACAGAAAAATCACCTTTAAGCGTTTCAATTTATGATATTGACGGCTTTAAGGTATTTAATGAAAAAGTTGACGATGATACATTAATTTTTCAAAGATCATATGATTTCTCTGAGGTACCATATGGAAAGTATACTATTCATTTTGTTTTGAAAGACAGAACATTTATTAAAGAAGTTAGTATTTGAATTGTTTGATTAATACCACCACAATCAAGAAGCTGTCTGAAGAGTATTTTTCAGACAGTTTTTTTTATGAATTGGTTTCATTCAAGTAGTGCTGCGATGTTTTGCAGCTGGTATGAAAGTTACTGATGGAGGACAGTAGGCTTTTGGTGGAAATTACCGATTCTAGGTTAGAGGGGTCTCTTTATTCAGTCAGAGGGGTTCTTTGTCCGGTCAGTTAGGATTTTTGTTCAGTGAAAGGATGCTTTATCAAAAAGGCTGCCTTTTCAGACAGCCTCTTGTGATCTATTGAGAGAGAGATACTTATTCTTTTACTAAATTGATCTCTACACGTCTGTTTTTTGCTCTTCCTGCTCTGGTCTTGTTTGTAGCGATTGGTCTGTCTTCACCAAATCCAACAGCCGATAATCTAAATTGATCGATCCCATTTTCTACCAGATAATTTTTTACCGAGTTTGCTCTGGAGTCAGATAATCTTTGATTCAGTTTATTGCTTCCGGCACTATCAGTATGTCCTTCTACAGTAAATTTTGCTGTAGGATATTCATTAAGTATATTGATGATATCTCGCAGCACCTGATTGGATTCGGCTTTGATTGAAGATTTACCAGAATCAAATAAGATTGTTTTTGCATACTCATTCAAAGTTTTTTGAACTTCTTCGGTCACTTCGGGACATCCGTTATTGGCAACGGTACCCGGTACATCGGGACAGTTATCATCTTTGTCCAAAACACCATCGCTATCGGTATCTGGCCATGGGCAACCTTGATTTTCTGCAGGACCAGCTATTTGCGGACAACTATCATCTTTATCCAATAATCCGTCACCATCGGTATCCGGCCATGGACATCCGTTGTTTCCAACTTCTCCTGCTTCTTCGGGACATTGATCATCTTTGTCGAGTACGGTATCACCATCGGTGTCTGGCCATGGGCACCCAAAGTTCTCTTCGGGCCCCTTTGTATCGGGGCATTCATCAACTTTATCCAGTACTCCGTCTCCGTCTTTATCCTTAGGCCTGGACTGATATACAGGGATTTTAAGACCGGCATATACATCGGCGCCCTTAGACTCATCACCGATTAATAAAGATACTATTGATCCGGATCCTACATAAAGAGGCCCCGCTCTAAATCCTGCCCCCCAATGAAATCCACTGTGCTGTATCACGCTTATAGGAGAATAAAAACTAAACCATTTGCTCTCAAACCTTGGGGTAAGAGATACTGTATTTGCTATTCTGCTTCTGTTTATTTTATCTTTTGCTGTAAGCGAAAAATCAGTATTTAAATTCACATAGAATTTCTGATTGATGTTCCAATCTACATTAGCGTGTAATGCGGTCGGCAAAACTGCTTTTTCAGCTTCTGTTGCTTCTAAAAGTGTATAGAAGTTTTCTAATTCATCAAGATCATCAATGTTTTCAAAAGTGTTCTCATCTAATACATTATTAAAATTATATCGTTCTTCTACACCATCATAGCTAATAGATCCCATATCTGTAAGGGATAATCCAAACTTCAATTTGTATTTATTAATATCTTTTGGCATATAAGAGTTGCCTTTACTATCTGTAGAAGTATAGTTTTTATGATCAGGTCTCCATTCATATACAAAACCAAGATCAAACCCGATACCTGTTGCACCATTCACTACTTCAAAATCATCGGCATCATCTTCGAGGTTTTCGCTGTAGCCATAGGCTACTTCTCCTGTTGTTGTTACACTTCCAATAACACCTCCAATTATAGCGTCTTCATCATAGTCTATAGATACATCTGTACCTGCACCATATGCATTGCCTAATCCCTGCAGATATTTGAGGGTTATTCCTCCTTTTAGAAAGTGTTGTTCTTTATTCATAAGAACTCTTGCATACGAAACGCCAATTTCTGCCCAGGCATGTGCATTAAAGAAGGCATCACCTTCATTCACATTAAAACTACTGGTATCATCAAACCCATCTGCCAGACTTTCAAAAGTCTGTCCGTTGATTTCACTGATATTATAAAAAACTCTGGCTCTGGAGAATACGGCGATAGCATTTTTTTCATTGATATTGAACATAAATGATGGCCCGAGGATATCAACATTTCCCAAGACATTGTTTTTTTCTTCAGGAAATGTTTTAGCATCATCTTCAATATCATAATCATCACCGATTGCATCGCTAAAATTCACTCCATAATAATCATTACCAACAAACGCACTGGCACCTGCCAGGTTAATGTCGGTTTTAAATCTCGAATCGACAATATTTGCAGGGTTACCGATCACACTGTGAACCCCGCTGTAATTATCGGTTAAAAATCCAATATAAGACTGGGCTTTTACAGATACTATGCATAAGAGCAATACTATCGTAATAATAGGTTTTTTCATTTTTTAGTTTTTAGATTTGGTTTAACTTTTAAAGTTGGCAAAGATATTAGTATTTTTTTAACATGGAAATTTTATCCATAATTAAGGCACATTTAAATGAATTATTAATCAGTCTTAGTGAGTATTAGACAAAAAAAAGGTTATCACAACGGATAACCTTCTTATTGTATTTAGTAAAGAATATTGTTTGTTTAGTTTCCTCCTTGAGAGGCTTTTTTCATACCATCTTCGATCATATTATAGAATTGATCTAATTTTGGTAATACCACAATTCTTGTACGTCTGTTCTTTGCTTTATTTGCAGCAGAACTATTATCGGCAACAGGAACATAATAGCTTCTTCCAGCCGCGGTCATACGTTTTGGATCTACTTTAAAATCTTTTTGTAATACTCTAACCACAGAAGTAGCTCGTTTTACACTAAGATCCCAGTTGTCTAAAAGCACTTTGTTTTTGATAGGCACATTATCTGTATGACCTTCTACCAGGAATTCAATATCCGGTTTGTCATTTACTACTTTGGCAACCTTGCCAAGTACTTCGCGTGCTCTGCTAGATACATTGTAGCTTCCACTTTTGAATAGAAGTTTATCTGATATAGACACATAAACCACACCTTTTTCTACATTAATTTCTATATCTTCGTCTGCAAGGTTTCCTAAAGCACCTTTTAAACTAGTTACCAATGCCAATGTTACAGAATCTTTTTTAGTAATTGCATCCTGCATTGTTCTTATTTGTAAATCTTTCTCTTTTATACTTTCCAGAGATTTTTCAAGGTTTTCTGCTTCTTTGGTAGAAAGTGTAGCCAAATCACCTACATTATTTAAGAGTGCAGAATTCTGGTTTTTAAGATTAGATACTTGATCCTGAAGAACTCTGAGTTGCGACGAAGAGCTTGCTTTTTCTTCAAGACAGCTATTTAATTTTACGGTAGCGCTGTTTAATAAATCCTCTGTTTCTTTGTTTTTGGCTTCTAGCTCAGAAAATTTCTTTTGTGAAACACAAGAAGATAGCAATACTGCCATCGAAGCCCCAATAATCATTATTTTTTTCATTAGAAAATTTGTTTTAAGTCTTGTTATGGTTATATAACTCAAAATTATTAAAAATGTGACGTTTTACTAATCCATTAACAATAATTTAATTTACATATCCTTTAATTGATTGAAAAGTTTACGTTTTAGAATAAAATACTGCCATACAACGGAAAAAATTGAATAATATTTCCCCGTTTTCGAAAGTTTTTTGCCTTTTTTAATAAAAGTGTTAAAATTAGCATAGAAACTGAAATGGGCTTTAAGGATTGAAACAAAATGAGAAAATTTCCCCTCAAACAGGTATTTCGCTCCAGCCAATCCATCGAGGATCAATCTAAGAAAAATTAAACCAAATAAGCGATTTCTGGAGACATTTTTTGCAAGAAGATATAGATTATTCCTGAAATTGAGATACGTTTTTTGAGGATTCATAACATCCAGGGTAGCACCTCCCAAATGATACACTGTTGATGATCCTGCATACATTATTGTATACCCTTGGTTTTGAATACGCCAGCATAAATCAATTTCTTCCATATGGGCAAAGAAGTCTTCGTCTAATTTGCCTACTTCTTCAAAAACAGTTTTCTTTATAAATAAACATGCACCGCTTGCCCAGAATATAGGAATGGTATCATCATATTGACCCCGATCTTCTTCTATAGTATCAAAAATTCGACCTCTGCAATAGGGATATCCTAATTTGTCTATAAACCCCCCACCGGCTCCGGCATATTCAAAATGGGACTTTTTTTTATAATCCAAAATTTTTGGCTGTATAGCAGCAATTTTATCTGAAGATTCAAAGGTATTTATAATTGGGGTAAGCCAGTTTTCGGAAACTTCTATATCACTATTCAATAAGCAATATATATCTGTGTCAATTTCTGCTAAAGCATCGTTATACCCTTTTGCATATCCACCATTCACTGCATTTTGAATGATTTTTACTTCAGGAAAGACGGCTCTTACATACTCTACAGAATCATCGGCCGATGCATTATCAGCCAGGTATATGGTAGCTTCTTTAGAATACTTTACTACAGAGGGTAAAAACTGTTCTAATAGTGATCTGCCATTCCAATTTAATATAATTACTGCGATATTCACAGCTGCAAATTAAAGAGTTTAATCGGAAATTAACAGTAGAGAAGAAATAAATTATATCATTATTTTCTCTTTTTAGATATCTATGATATGTTGTAATTAAAAAATCAGTTGCTGCAAATTATAATGTACAGCAACTGATTTTATTCTATAATCATATTTAATTCAAAAAAAACCGGCAAAACATCATTTAGTTTAGATTAAAAATTGTTTTATACGCTATCAACGAGGAACATAGCAAGCTATCCCTTCATATGTATATCCGGCGGGAGTACTTCGATTCGTTTTATATAGATGATCTACAACACTACTGTTATAAAATCTATATAAAGGTATTCTACCACTAGCTCCAGATCGATACACATATCCGGCTATCCCTTCATATCTATAACCAGCTGGGGTACTGCGATCTGTTTTATAAAAATGATTGACTGCACTGCTATTGTAAAATCTGTATAATGGTATCGTCCCAGGCACACTTTGTGAATAGATTTTACATTGCACTCCTTCATATATGTATCCAGCAGGGGTTCCGCGATCTGTTTTATAAAAATGATTGGCTTTTGGTCCACCTCTATAAAAACCATAAAAAGGGACAGGATTAATTGTAGGTGGAGGTGGAGTTCTGGCATACAGCCTACGTAATGCAGTTCTATCACTTGCTATAAATGGCCTGTTGGTGTTCAGACCGGTACATGCGAGCATCCAGGAATTAGCAACTGGTCCCGATGGTGTTCCCGGGATCAGGATTGCTCCAACTCCTGCTTGCCCTTCATTTCCACCATTAGGACAGCCACTAAAATTTGTATTAGCGTAATCGGTATGTCTAAACCCAATAGTATGTCCGATTTCATGAGCAATAACAGAAGCAGCATTGCCTAGTCTTTTAGAATTATTATAGTGGAACGTATTTAATTCTATAGTTCTAAATGGTCTGCCATTGCTTGGAAACCAAGTGCTTCCAAAAAAGCCATTTGCTATATAGACAGGCACAATGCGAATATCATTACTTGATGCACTGCTTGTTCTTCGGAATGTTAGTCTTAAATTAAGTGCATTATATCGCCTTAAAGCTTCATCAAGAGCACTCTTAACATAAGGTGGGAATGAAGGGTCTATGAACACCCTGATGGTTCTGGTACCTGAGACCAAATTATTGGTTCGGTATTGTTTTGCATCTCCAAACGTTTCAGTTTTTTCTTTTGAGAGTTCGTCCAACCTCTCTTCGGTAACATAAATATCATTCTCTACAATGTAACCTTCATTATATTTATAAAGTCCTTCGTTTGTGTGAAATCCAGCACTTTCTAACTTCTGGATGATGTGCTTAGGAACAGCTTGTTGTTCACTAGTATCTTCATTTGGTATTTCCTGATCTAACTCACAAGAGGTCAAACAGAGCAAAAAGCAAGATGCTATTGCTACAATTAATGATTTGAATGAATTCATAGTTTTTAAGTTTTAAGATATGATTTTGCCAGTTTTAGTGAATTAATAGGTAGCAAAGTATTATAACACTATGCGAAACACAAGCCGATATTCTTGATATTTATAAATTCAAACCTCAGATTCATAAATTTCAGGCACTTATTTTTTGATATAGGAGTAGTATAGGTTTGGTATATGCCCACGGTTTTTAATCTAAATAATTCCCCGACGGCTCTGCCTCGGGGTTTCCGATTAACCTCTCCTTGGGAGAGGTCGGAACTGCCTTTTTTGGCAGTTCCGGGTGAGGCTAAATACAAAATTTCGGTTTTTGGCCCCGAGGCCAAAATGAAACCGGCGAAATACCCCTATGGCTTGCCTCGGGGATAGTCGGTTTCAAGAAATTTTTTATTCAATAGAATTACCCGAGGCCTGTTTGCCGATCCGGGCAGGCTCTATCTCCTTTAGATTTCGGGCTTGACCCCCTTAGAATTAAAGACGATTATTTATTTATAATCAGGAATGTTTTTTAAAAAAATATAGTGTTTATCGGTATAATTCATCTGACAATAGTAATGATTCATGCCATTGGTGATCATTAAATATTCTGCGTCTAAGGCAAGATTGTATCGGGCAATCTGGTCAAAAACATCCTGAGTGATCTTCACCGTATGTGATTTGCATTCTATGATAAGAAAGATACTGCCATCGGGATTAAAAACGATAATATCGTAACGTTTACTCAAATCATTTACTTTGATTAATTTCTCAACATTTATGAGGCTTTGGGGGTATTTTTTTTCTTCGATCAAAAAGTGTATCGTGTGTTGACGCACCCATTCTTCGGGGGTAAGTATGACGAATTTTTTACGAATCCGGTCAAAAATAGCAACTTTATTTTCGTTACTTTTGAACCTGAATTGATACTCGGGAAAGTTAAGTTTTTGCATTATGGATTCTTAATTCGATGGTTATGGTTCAAACAAATTTGATGATTTTTTCTGAATGGACGAAGTAAAACAAATAGTAAGTGATATCAATAGCGGTAATATAAAACCGATCTACTTTTTGATGGGAGAAGAACCCTATTATATCGACAGGATTTCTGAATTTATCGATAAAAATGTACTGGCCGAAGAAGAAAAGGGATTCAATCAAATGGTGTTGTATGGTCGCGATGTTACCATAGAGGATGTTGTGGGTAATGCAAAACGTTTTCCGATGATGGCAGAGCGCCAGGTAGTTATTGTTAAAGAAGCCCAGGATTTGTCACGAACTATCGAAAAATTAGCCGACTATGCAGAAAATCCACAACCATCAACGGTTTTGGTGGTTTGTTATAAATATAAAAAGATAGATAAACGCAAGAAACTTTATAAAACCGTTGCCAAAAACGGAATCATTTATGAAAGTAAAAAGCTATATGAAAATCAGGTAGCAGACTGGATCAGAAGGGTTTTGGCAGGAGCCAAATATAATATTGAACCCAAGGCTGCCCAAATGTTGGTAGAGTTTTTGGGAACGGATCTTAGTAAAATCAATAATGAACTCGAAAAACTGAAATTGGTTGTTCCTGAGAACTCGCAAATTACAGCAAATCAAATTGAAGAAAATATAGGAATCAGTAAAGAATTCAACAATTTTGAGCTTCGCAAAGCCGTTGGCAACAGAGATGTAGTGAAAGCGCATCGAATTATTAATTATTTTGCTCAGAATCCAAAGGATAACCCATTGGTTGTCACTATTTCTCTACTCTATAGTTTTTTCTCTCAGGTATTACAATATCATGGGGTATCTGATAAATCACAGCGCAACGTGGCCGCGATCTTAAAAGTGAATCCTTATTTTGTAAAAGACTATGCCGAAGCAGCTCATAATTACCCTATGAAAAAAGTAAGCCGAATCATCACCCTACTTAGAGAAGCCGATGTGAAAAGTAAAGGAGTAGGGGCAGCAAACCTGCCACAGGGAGATATTCTGAAAGAGCTTTTGGTAAAGATCATGTCATGAGGTGATTTTATCGACGAGAAGTGAGTCTGCCTAAGGTGAATGTGAGATGAGGATACTGTCCCTTATCAACAATTATAGTATTATGCATCCTGTTTTTACATGATTTTCCCGATATTCTATGCAGTGTAAACTCTTTTGATGTTCTATACTATCCCTTGATTACTTTGTATCTAGACTACCCATTTAATAATTATTTAACATTCTGGAGTAAAGTACAATGTGTATTTTTATGGTATGCTAAAGTTCAATATATTTCCCAAGATTATTTTCCCCATTTTATTAGTGAATTTTATAGGAATACTGGGGTACAGTATTGTTATTCCTATTCTAATATTTATTGTTACTGATTTAGGCGGAAACGGATTTATTTATGGAATTCTGGGAGCAACGTATCCTTTTTTTCAATTGATTGGGGCTCCTATTTTGGGAAGATTATCAGATCGGATCGGCAGAAAGAAAGTATTGATTGTTAGTCAGGCAGGAACTTTTGCAGCGTGGATGTTATTTTTGCTCGCTTTTATACTTCCCAAAACCACTTTATGGTCTTCAGATTCAGAATTAACAGGAAGTTATCTCATGACATTGCCCTTATTACTACTCTTTATAGCCAGAATCTTTGATGGTTTTACCGGAGGGAATGTCTCTGTAGCGAATGCCTATTTGTCTGATATCTCAACCGATGATAACAGGGATAAGAATTTTGGTATGATGGGCGCATCGACAAGCCTTGGGTTTGTTTTGGGGCCTGCAGTAGCAGGAATCCTGGCGTCTACTTTGCTGGGCGAAGCACTACCTATTTTATTGGCTGCGGTTATCTCTTTGATAGCAATTTTTGTCATTATCCTTAGATTGCCGGAAAGTAATCCTTGTGTAGTAGATACCGGCAACCTGGGATTCAGGTCTTTCAGAAGGTTTTTTCAGGTAGAACATAAAGATTGTTATACCGATGATATTACCAAAGATGATGCTTCTAATTCTTTTTGGAAAATTCTTAAACTGGAAGGGATTCCATTATTATACGCTATTTATTTTCTTACATTTTTGGCTTTTAGCCTTTTTTATGCAGGATTACCAATTTATGCTTCCACAATATTAAAATGGTCTTCAACAGAGCTTGGGATTTTTCTGGCCTACTCTAGTATTATTATGATTTTGGTACAGGGGCCTTTGTTGTCATATCTTTCAGGAAGAGTTTCTAATATCCTTTGTATTGCAGTTGGGACGATACTATTAGCAATGAGCTTTTACCTGCTTTCTTTTTCCGATATTATTACATTGTATATCGCCAATACATTGCTATCATTGGGTAATGGTTTGATGTGGCCTAGTTTCTTGTCTTTATTATCCAGGACAGGAAATCACCAAATGCAAGGAGCAATCCAGGGATATGGCAATAGTATGGGCAGTTTTGCAAGCATCTTTGGACTGATTCTTGGCGGAATTCTTTTCGAAAGTATGCAAATGGCTGTTTTTATGATCGGAGCAGGAATATTTCTGATCATTTTTTTATTGGTGGTTTTCAATCATTTTAAAAACAAAAGATCTGTTATAAAACAACAACCAAAGGTTGGGACTGTTTGATTTAAAAGACCCCGGGGGTTTCCAAAACTCCTGGGGTCTGGTAATTACACCTTTGGATTGGTAGCAAAAACAGTAGCTTCGGTAATGAATCCTCTGTCGTCCATCTCTAAAAGGCTGGAAATAGTATGTGCAATTTCTTCGCCTCTCAGTTTGGTTTGTTGCTCTGCGTTGGTATATTTTTTGGTCGCAGGGTTATTATCTACCCGGTTATCGGCAAAACCAGTCATTACTTCGCTGGGGTTTACCTGCATGACTCTAATGTTATGAGGGCGTAATTCATTTCTCCAGCTTTCGGTCATGCCGCGTAAAGCGAATTTGGTTGCCACATATGGCGAAGCAGTTGGAGATCCTTTTAAAGATGAAGTCGACCCAATGTTAATGATGTTTCCGTAATCCTGATCAATAAAATGCTTTGCCGATTCTTTGGCGCATAGTGTAGCACCAAGGATATTAGTTTTAAATTGATCAGTAAATTTATCGGCTTCAATATCAATGAGTTTGGAGATGTATCCGTATCCGGCATTATTGACTAAAACATTCAGGCCGTTCATTTTATCTTTGGCTGCCTGCACCATGTTCTGTACCTGATTTTCATCACTTACGTCTGCTTTTACATAATCAATACCCAGTTCACTGGCAGTATTTTTTAGTGTGGTCTCGTTTCTTCCCGATATAATTACTTGTGCACCTTTTTCTTTTAAAAGCTTGGCGGTTGCTTTTCCGATACCCGAATTACCCCCGGTGATTAATACTTTGGCGTCTTTGATATTCATTTTGTGCAATTTTTGTATGAAATTCAAAGGTAGGGGATGTGAAGGAAATCTTTAGTTAATTGAATTCTAAATTAAGATCCTTTATGTATATTTTAAATTATTGACAGGATTAGGATTACGTTAAAGTTTTGTATGAATTCAAGATGAGTTTCTATGCATAAATAATATCACTAGCATCCGAAAGTTACGTTTTTAAACTTAAATATAAGAATCAACATATTGAAAAGTCCAGACCCTAAAGGTCTCCGAGACCTTTGGGGTCTTATAATATGGCTTTACGTAAGTTTTTAGTCAAATTTTAATAAACTTTCGGATGCTAGTGAAATAATATGATAGTTGCAGGCTTACAGGATATGCTTTAATGTAACATTTTCATAAGACTTATAGTATGTTTAACATCCTCCTTAAAATCTTGCAGGGGAAAGCAACTATAAAAATAGGGTGTTTTTCCCCATTGTTTGGCATGCATGATTAGATTATCTTTGTATCAGAGATTTAAAAATTAGATTATGAACCAATTTTTACACATAAACATCATGAATTTATTAGGCATCAATTTTCGACTTATTTTAGAATTTATAAAAGAACTTCCTGGGGCTTGCAGTCATGCAATTCATCGATAAGATATCGGTAGTGCATCTAGCACTATCTTTGATAAGAAGTTGAGGGGGATTTAAGTAGTTAAAAAACGTAGGGGAAATAAAATCCGCATGTAAAATACATGCGGATTTTTGATATTGAAGGAGACGTTATAAAAAAAGTAAAAGTACAAATGAGCTCTTTTACGGTTTTACAGAATCAATGACAATTCTTTTAGCTTTAAAGGTTTTAAAAAAAATACTTTTATACGCTCTGATGTAACATAAATTTGTGTCACCACTGTTAATCCAGACCTTAACACTATATGTTTTCCCACTATCGGCATTGTATATAGTACCTCCAGACAACACACCATTTTTGTAGCTTAATTTATCTAAAATAATCATGCCTAATAATGAGCGGCTTTGAAGCTCTTTTATAGGGTTTTTATTGTCTAAACCGTTAATGTTTGATGATGGTTTTTTTGCTCGTTTATCGATTTTTCCATAAAAATTATTTCCATCCTGATATATTTCGATAATCGATCCTCCGGTAATTTCCCATTTTCCGATATAGGTATCAGAACTTATAGAAGGAGAGGGTGTAATAAGAAAGGATATTGCGATAAGTAGGATAAATTTCATTAACATAAATTTATCAATTATACCATATTAATGTCAAAAAAACTATAAAAGATTTATTTTAATGAATAAAAAAACCTCAGAATCCACTATAACGGGTTCTGAGGTCTGATTTTTAAGAATGAGTTTTATTTCAAACTGCCCACCATATCTTCGGGTTTCACCCACTCATCAAATTCTTCTTCGGTAACATAGCCCAAAGAAACAGCTTCATGCTTCAATGTTGTGCCATTTTTATGAGCAGTGTTGGCAATTTCGGCAGCTTTATAATATCCTATTTTTGTGTTTAATGCGGTAACCAGCATCAATGAATTGTTTAATAACTCTGTAATTCTCTTTTGGTTGGGTTCAATTCCCTGAGCACAGTGTTCATCAAAAGAAATGCATGCATCACCTATCAACTGAGCACTTTGCAGCAGGTTTGCAGCCATCATTGGCTTGAATACATTCAACTCAAAATGACCTTGCATTCCGCCCACATTAATAGCAACATCGTTGCCCAGCACTTGTGCACATACCATCGTTAATGCTTCGCATTGTGTAGGGTTTACTTTTCCGGGCATAATAGAACTTCCAGGTTCATTAGCAGGGATAATGAGTTCACCGATCCCGCTTCTAGGTCCAGAAGCCAGCATACGAATATCATTTCCTATTTTATTTAAAGAAACTGCTAATTGCTTTAATGCTCCATGCGTTTCTACGAAAGCATCATGAGCAGCCAGGGCCTCAAATTTGTTTTCTGCGGTGATAAATGGTAGACTGGTAAACTGTGCTATAAACTCTGATACTCTTTTTGCATATCCTTTTGGGGTATTTAGACCCGTACCTACAGCCGTTCCGCCCAATGCCAATTCAGCCAGATGTGGTAATGTGTTTTCTAATGCTTTCAGGCCATGATCCAATTGAGAAACATATCCCGATAACTCTTGTCCAATAGTAAGAGGAGTGGCATCCATGAAATGTGTGCGTCCAATCTTTACTACATTCTTAAACTCCTCAGATTTTTTCTTCAGCGTATCTCTTAATTTGGTAACTCCGGGAATAGTAACTTCTACTATCTTTTTATAGGCAGCAATATGCATCCCAGTTGGGAATGTATCATTTGATGATTGAGATTTATTTACATCATCATTGGGTTGCAATGTTTTTTCTCCTTCGCCTATCGTTTTGCCAACTAATTGATGTGCTCGGTTAGCAATAACCTCGTTTACATTCATATTGCTTTGTGTACCAGAACCCGTTTGCCAAATAACTAATGGAAATTGATCATCATGTTTCCCTTCTAATATTTCATCACAAACTTGTGAAATCAGATCTCTTTTTTCTATAGGTAATGCTCCTAATTCGCAGTTGGTATAGGCAGCTGCTTTTTTTAGATAAGCAAATCCGTATACTATTTCTAATGGCATCGAAGCCGGAGCACCAATTTTAAAATTATTTCTAGAACGTTCAGTTTGTGCTCCCCAAAGCTTATTGGCAGGCACTTTTACTTCGCCCATGGTATCCTTTTCTATTCTATATTGCATAGCTTTGATGATTTGTTTTTTTTAAGAGAGCAAATTTAAGCATTTGGCATGCTATTTCTGAATATAAAGACTTGTTTTTTAGGTTATTTATTTAGATTGAAATAGATTTTAAAATAAATTATATTTCTGTTATGACATATACTTAAGACTTATTATCTTTGTCAAAATTGAAAATTAGAATATCATTATGTTTGAATTTGATCAGTATCTTGGTTTTTTAGCGTTTTTGACTATCCTTACTATAGGGTTTTGGTTAATGATCTTTTTGTTGACTTTTGTAATTCCTTATTGGATTATTGGTGCTAATATTGAGAATTTTAAATTGTGGAGAGAGTCAAAACGCAAAGCTAAAGAGCAAGCATAATGAAATAATATATAGTGTAAAAGGAAGTCAAAGACTTCCTTTTTTAATGGAATAAACTACTCTTTTTTTACCATATTTTTAAGTCTACGTCTTTATCAACAGGCAAACGCTCCTCATAGAAACATAAAGGTTACATTATCTAGTTTTATTTAAAATTTTGTTTCTTGATTCTAAAGGTGAAGCGATCTAATATCCAGCAATATATTACCCCTCAAACTCTTCATCACCATTAAGCTCTCTTTGTGAACGTTGATTTTTCTTTTTCTGGTTAAATCTATAGGTGAAAGATAGATTAAAACTACGTTCTCTCCATTGAAATTCACTATCAGAAGTAAAAGTTGGGGTTGTTGAAGTGCCCATTCTCTTTCTGGAGTTGAATAGATCACTCACATTAAAGGTAAGCGATGCCTTTTCTTTAAAAAGATCTTTACTAAATGCCAGGTTCATACTAAAAATACCATCGTTTTTGTTTTGTGCATTTTCACTTGGGCCCCGATAAAAAATACTGGTTTGCCAATCGACTTTGGCGGGTAGTGTAATTTTATTATTGATACGTGCAAACCAACTGAAGTTATCGGCATCCAGATTTTCACCATTGTTTTCTCCTCTCACACTATTTTGAAAGGCGTTAAAATTACCATTCAATCTCCATTTTCTGTTGGGATTATAAGTAAGTGTAAACTCAAAACCGTAGCGGTCTGAACTGGTTAAATTAATGGGTGTCCTTCTTATTACGGGTACTTCTGTACCCGGGTTATTTTCATCTGCACCAATAATAGCAGTATCCCCGGTATCCTCAGAAATAAAAGTAAATATCTGGGTAGCATGATTATAATATATAGAAGAGTTTAAAGTGAGCTTTCCTATTCTGTTTAAATACCCAAGATCAATAACATTAGAATAGCTGGGATCCAGATCCGAATTTCCCTGAAACAAGTTGGTAGCACTTGATCGCGAAGGAAAAGGATTTATAAACCTCGATCTGGGCCTGCGAATTCTTCTGTTATACCCCAGGGTGAGACTTTGTGTATCTGTTATTTCATACCCAAGATTGATGGTAGGAAACATATCGGTATAGTTTTTTCTGTTGAAATCGTTACTGGTTTGCTGATCGATAATGATTCGGGTACTTTCCATTCTAAGCCCGAATAAATAGGATAATTTGCCCCACTTACTACCTAGTTGAGTATATGCTGCATTTATCCGTTCTGTGAAAATTAGATTGTTTGATAGGTCTGTATCTGTTATAATAACTCCGTTATCTTCTAGCTGAACCAGAAAATCAGTGCTTAATTCATTAAAATTTCCTCTGTATCCTAACTCAAACTGTGTTTTTTCGCCAATCGGAAGCACATAATCTCCCTGCAAAAGGATTCGGTTCTGATCTTCTAATGTATTGACCAGTTCGATAGCAGTAATATTTTCCTGAGTGATTCTTGAACGTTCGTCTTCGCTACTCTTTTCAATTTGGAAATCAAAGGATAGTTTGTGCCCGCTATTATCAAAGTCTTTTGTATAATTCAGTGAATATTGTTTTGTGATATCATCTTCTACTTCTGGATCAAACCGTATGTTTTGGCTTAGAACGGTACCATTTTGATCGGGTTCTGTGATAATATTTGTAGTATTCCTTTCATTATCCTGAGCTCTATACAAAAAAGAAGTAGTAATCGATGAGGTGTTGTTAATATACCATTCTACTCCAAGATTAGAATTTACTCCTTTTTGTACTCTGTCAAAATCACGTTTTTCGTTCAAAAAAGTATCGTCATCGGCTGATGGATCGTCATTAAAGAAACGGGTTTCTGACAATGAATTCCCAGGAATTTCACGATAGTTATACCCCGAAGTCGTAAAAAAATTAAAATCCCCCGATCGGTAATTCAGGTTTCCCGATATACCGGCAGCAACCGGATATCCACTATTGATAGTGATTGCACCATTAAGTCCTTGTAATTTACTACGACGTAAAATGATGTTTAATATTCCGGCAGTTCCTTCGGCATCATATCGGGCAGATGGTGATGTGATTACTTCTACACGTTCGATAGATTCGGCGGGTAATTGCCGCAAAGCATCCGAACTATTGAGGCCAACCAGGCCCGAAGGTTTACCATTGATTAATATTCTTACATTATCGTTACCACGCAGTGCTACATTGCCTTCTACATCTACCGATACAGACGGGACATTGTCAAGAACATCGCTTACGGTACCACCTCTTACCGTTAGGTCTTTCCCTACATTATAGATTTTTTTATCCAGTTTGATTTCTACAGTCGTTTTTTCGGCAATTACCACCACATCTTCCAGAGTTTCGGTATCTAGTCCAAGAGTAATCGTTCCAAGGTCGGTGTTTTTAAATAGTTTTTGTTTTGGAAAGGTTTTGGTTTTGAAAGAAATAAATTCAACTTGTATAGTATAGATCCCTGCATCTACTTCTATATTGAATTTTCCTTCTTCGTTTGTGATTCCACCGGTAACTATTTTTTTTAATTTGGGACTGAAAAAAGATACTGTGGCATATTCCAAAGGTGTACTGGTGTCCTGATCCAAAACCAAACCTGTAATGCTAACCGGGCCCTTGGGGAGCTCTTTTTTTTGTGCACAGATAACACATGTTGAAATAAAAAATACAACGAATAAGAATTTCTTCATCTTAAAAAAATAGATCAGCGCCAAATGTATCGAAGGAGATACGAGAAAGCGGTTAATGGTTTGTTAAATGTCTTTTGAATAAGACTAAACAAAATACTCCTGTCATATGGTTTGACTTTTTTTAGACTGAAAGAAGATAAAAAGGTTTAACGGTAAGGTTTTTTTATACGCTAAAGAATATCAATAACTTTTTCAGGAGGTCTTCCAATAATGGCTTTGTTTCCTTTAATAACAATAGGGCGTTCAATGAGTTTGGGGTTTTCTGCCATTATCTTGATCAATTCATCATCTTTCAGGACTTTCTCTTTAAAATTGTCCTTCCATAAGGCTTCATTCTTTCTTACCAGATCCAGGGGTGAGATGCCCAGAAGGGTAATTATTTCGGCTAGCTTTTCCTGAGTCGGAGGTGTTTCCAGGTATTTAATTATTTCGAATTCTTCATTTTGCTCTTTAAGAATAGCAAGTGTTTCTCGAGATTTTTGGCATCTGGGATTGTGGTATATGGTAGTCATTGTATTGTATATTGTTTTATGTAGTGTCTGGTCGGAAATATATCACTATTAAATTTGTTTCTTTTTGCGCTATTTTTATTTGTTTTTTATCGCCTGATGCTAAGGCATCTGCGTCAAAAAAGAAAATTAAAATCCCACCAAAAATAATTCAAATTATAAAAACTGTCTATTTCCGACCAGACACTATGTAGGAATTGAGAGTTCGAAGTTAGGCGCCCGAGGATCGATATTTTTCCTCCCGGCTTCCAACTCCATTATTCTTCATTTTTTTGCCCCATCATCATCAAATATGCTTTCAGGAACTGATCAATATTTCCGTCCATTACAGCATCTACATTAGCTGTTTCTTCGGCAGTTCTTACATCTTTTACCAATTTGTAAGGATGCATTACATAGTTACGGATTTGAGACCCCCATTCGATTTTCATTTTGGAGGCTTCGATCTCATCGCGCTGTGCCTGCTGTTTTTTGAGTTCAATCTCGAATAACTGTGATTTGAGCATTTGCAGGGCTTTTTCCCGATTGTCATGTTGTGATCGTGAATCTGAACATGAAATCTGAATTCCGGTAGGGAAATGAGTAAGCTGTACTTTGGTTTCCACTTTGTTTACATTTTGTCCGCCGGCACCACTGGATCTGGAGGTGATAATCTCATAATCAGATGGGTTGATATCGATTTCTATACTGTCATCGGCCAGTGGATAGACATAAATTGATGCAAAAGAAGTATGTCGCTTTGCATTACTATCAAATGGGGAGATACGTACCAATCTGTGTACTCCGTTTTCGCCTTTAAGCCACCCGAACGCATAATCACCATCTATTTCGAGTGTTACGGTTTTGATACCGGCAACATCACCCTCCTGATAATTGAGTTCTTTTACGGTAAACCCTTGCTTTTCTGCCCACATGAGGTACATGCGCATCAACATACTTGCCCAATCACAACTTTCGGTACCTCCGGCGCCTGCAGTGATTTGCAAAACAGCACTCATGCTGTCACCCTCGTCACTAAGCATGTTTTTAAACTCAAGGTCTTCGATCAGACTTAATGCCTGGGTATATCTTTCATTCACTTCGGCTTCGGTAGCATCTCCTTCTTTATAGAATTCAAAAAGAACTTCGAGATCATCCACTAGTGTAGCTCCTTTTTCATAATCTGAGACCCATTTTTTTTGAGCATTAAGATCCCGCATAAGCTTCTCGGCTTCCTTGGCATTATTCCAGAAATCGGGGGCATACGTCTTTTCTTCTTCGTTGGCTATTTCAATAAGTTTGGCATCAATGTCAAAGATACCTCCTTAACGCAACCAGGCGCTTTCTGAGATCAAGTAAAGTCTCGGTAGTTATCATATTCTTCATATATTTCTTGCAAAAATAGGATTTAACACTTCAGAAGGAAATAATTTTGGTATTATTTTATAGTTTTAGTGCTTTTACAAATTCCATCACATAAATTATTCGAAATGAAAATTTATTTTACCTGCCTATTCTTACTCATCAATTATTGTATTAGTGCTCAGTTTTTAGAAAAACAGAAAAACCTTACCTCTTATGATGGTTATTTTAATTTCCATTATAATGAAGAAAAAGACGAAATTTATCTGGAAGTTGCTACACTGGATACCGAGTTTTTATATGTGCATTCTCTGGCTACAGGATTGGGATCTAATGATATAGGATTGGATAGAGGTCAGATCGGAGACGGGGTGGTAGTAAAATTTCAAAAAGCAGGGAACAAATTATTACTTGTACAGCCCAATCAGCGATATCGTGCTATAACAGATAATGAGCTTGAAAAAAAGAGTGTAGGGCAGGCCTTTGCCAAATCGGTATTGTTTGGATTTCCTATTAAAGAAGAAAAATCCGGTACATATATTATAGATATAACCCCATTTCTTATGCAGGATACACATGGTGTTATTGATCGGTTAAAGTTTCAAAAAGAAGGTACTTATAGTGTTGATAAAACAAGAAGTGCTTTACATCTAGAAAAAACCAAAGCTTTCCCAAAAAATGTAGAGTTTGAAGCATTGATTACATACAAAGGCTCTGCAAGTGGCGGAAATATCGGATCTGTTGCTCCCAATTCAAAGTTTTTGACAATGATTCAACACCATTCGTTTGTAGAACTGCCGGATAATGGGTATAAAAAGCGCGAGTTTGATCCCAGAAGCGGGGCGATATCTATTTCTTATATGGATTATGCTACGCCGGTTCAAGAAGCTATTACCAAGCGCTATATCATTCGACATCGGTTAGAAAAAAAAGATCCGGATCAGGCGATGAGCGAGGCCAAAGAACCTATTGTTTATTATTTGGATCCCGGAACTCCCGAACCAGTGAGATCTGCACTTTTGGATGGAGCAACATGGTGGAATGATGCTTATGAGTCGATTGGGTTTAAGAATGCATTTCAGGTAAAGATGTTACCCGCAGATGCCGATCCCATGGATCTGCGGTACAATTTAATACAATGGGTGCATCGCTCTACACGGGGTTGGAGTTACGGTGCAAGTGTGGTGGATCCCAGAACAGGAGAAATTTTGAAAGGTCATGTGAGTCTGGGCAGTTTGCGTATACGACAGGACTTTTTGATTGCGCAAGCTTTGATAAATCAACCTTTCAAAGATAGGGATGACAACTATCAACCCATGTTGGATATGGCACTGGCTCGTATTCGTCAACTATCGGCTCATGAAGTAGGGCATACCATCGGTTTTGTTCACAATTTTGCTGCAAGTACCAAAGGGAGAGCATCGGTAATGGATTACCCTCATCCTACTGTGACTCTTAAAGATGGCCAAATAGATGTGTCTAATGCATATGATACCAAAATTGGAGTATGGGATAAAGTGACCGTTGCCTATAGTTATTCTGAATTCAAAAAAGGAACTGATGAAAAGGAAGCACTCAACAAAATTTTAGACGATGCATATCAGTCAGGTCTGCGTTTTATTTCTGATAGCGATGCCAGGCCACAAGGTGGAGCGCATGAACTGGCACATTTATGGGATAATGGTAAAAGTGCTTCAGAAGAACTGGAAAATGTATTAAAAGTGAGAGAAGTCGCTATACGCAATTTTTCGGCAGATAATATTAGGAGTAATGAATCCTATTCAATTTTGGAAGATGTTTTTGTACCGCTTTACTTTTTTCACAGATATCAGACCGAAGCAGCGGTTAAGCTTATTGCAGGATTAGATTATAATTATGCAGTAAAAGGAGACGGGCAAACAATTGTTGAATCGGTAGCTTCTAAAAAACAAAAAGAGGCACTTCGACAAGTTTTAAAAACCTTATCTCCCGAAATTCTTGCAATCCCTGAAGATAAATTAAAATTATTTCCGCCCAGAGCCTTTGGATATAATAGAACAAGAGAATCTTTTACAGGAAAAACCGGAGTTGGTTTTGATGCCCTTAGTGTCGCGGCTACCGCAAGCGATATGAGTTTATCTCTTTTGCTGCATCCAGAGAGAACCTCGAGATTGGTGCAACAAAAAAGCCTGGATCAAAAACAATTGGGACTATTGGAAACACTGGATGAATTGATAAAGCTTTCTTTTATGACAAAATCTAAAGATCGTTATTCCAAAGAAATTCAGCATACGGTGAGAGCCAATGTTTTAAAACACCTTATGAACCTTAGCAGTGATACACGAGCGTATCCTCAGGTTAATGCAATAGCTTACGGTAAGATTGTGGATTTGAAATCGTTACTGAAAAGCAAAACCGATGATGCTGCAGATACAATGTATAATGAGTATTATCTCAATCAAATTAATAGGTTTTTAGAAAAACCCTCAACATTTAAAGCATTACCTTCTCCAAAAATTCCGGATGGTTCTCCTATAGGAAGTTTTAGATGTGGATTTTAATTATGAAGTGATTTAAATTTTTTAAAATTTCCTATTCTTGCACAATGGTCTAAATTCTGGAATTCTAGTATAGATAATTTGTGATATATCGATGTTGCTATCTATATTTATGGCATAGATCTGTATATAAATAAAGGGAAACTTATGAATATCGAAGAACAGCTTAAGGATAAACTAAAGGAGATAAGTGAAGTTTTAGACGCTAAAACCAATGAAAATGATGAGGTGGGGGTTTTGTCTGGTGTCTCTGGAGTTTCATTGTTTCAGTTTTATTATTCAAAATTTTTGGATGAAGACATTCATGCAGACAAAGGTGCAGAGACAATTACCAGGGCTGTTGAGATGATCAACAACGGGTTTTCGTATCCTACTTTTTGCACCGGTATCGCCGGAGCTTGTTGGGTACTGGAAGTTTTAAAAGAAGAAGAGTTTATAGAGCTAGATGAGGATATTCTTTCTTCAGATCTGGATGCTTATTTATTAACTGCTATGAGGGAAGATATTAAGAAGGAGAATTATGATTTTCTGCATGGCGCGATGGGATATGGGTATTACTTTTTGAAGCGATATCAAAATACTACCACACAAAAATCAAAAGATATCTATAAAAAACATATTGAAGAACTCATACAATCGCTTCAACAATCCTCAAAAGAAAACGATTACGGTGTATGGTGGGATTCGGTATTGAGAAAAGAAGAGGGATTGGTAGGGTGTAACTTAAGCTTATCTCATGGGATCTCGAGTACTATTAATTTTTTGTCCAGGTTGGCTGCCTATGATGATTTTCGCGAGCAGGTAAACATCTTAATACAACCGACAGTAAAATATCTATTGCATTGCAAAAACAAAGATGTTTCACTTACTTCTCGTTTTCCCAACTGGATTCTTGAAGAAACTCCTGCAGATGGCAATTCCAGATTGGCGTGGTGTTATGGTGATTTGGGTGTGGGAATATCATTGTTAAGGGCGGCTGAAGTTTTAAAAGATAATGCTTTATTTGAAGAAGCATTGGAGGTTCTTATATATTCCACAGAGCGTAAAGATCTCACCGAGGCAGGTATTGCTGATGCCGGAATATGCCACGGCGCCTTTGGGGTAATGCATATCTACAATTATTTGTACAGGAAAACAGAAAAAACTCAATTTAAAGAAGCTGCCGATTTTTGGGCGGAAAAAGCACTTCAATTTGGAAACCATAAAAATGGATATGCTGGATATATGGTTTGGAGAGGAGCGGAAGAAGAAAAGTGGAGACCCGAGGTTAGTCTGCTCGAAGGCATTACCGGAATCGGATTATCGATTATATCATATTTAGCCCCCTTTGAAACCAAATGGGATGAGTGCTTGTTGATCGGGTAATAGCATCATTCAAGAAGACATCTTTCTATATTACTTCCATACAAATTTGAAGGATAGATCTCCATAAACTGTATCAAACAAAAACGAAATTCGGGAAAAACGTTCGAAATTCCGGAATCCTTGATGTCTTCTGTTGTAAGTTTTTTTATACTCAATTATGTTTGTGCTGTTGATATAAATAAAGATTCCTTTCACCCAAAAAACCAAAAGCCATGAACAAAAAAAAGAAATTGAGCTTTCAGAAAATAGACATCGCAAAATTGAATATTATTCGAGGAGGTAACTTTACGACTACAGTAGTAACTATTGGTTGTGGTTTTAATACCGAAGGATTGCAATGTTTATATTCTCAAACTCCTATGAGTTGCCAGGTTTGTGTTGAGGCAGAAAAATAATAAAAGCAAGGTTGGTAGTTCTCGATACTTTTTTATATAAGAAAGTTGATTAGTGAGTGTAATAAAGAGAATTGCTGTTAAATCGCCTAAAAATGATTTTTAGGCGATTTTTTTTGTGACAAATTGATCGAAATTCGAGAAAAACGTTCGAAATTCCCGAATCCTCAATACGACCTTTTGTTGTTGCTGCATAACCCTTCTAAGTTTGTTGATATCAAAGCGCTACTTCAATATGTTTCATCAAAACTTAGAATTATGAAAAGTAAAAAGAAATTGAATTTAAAGAAGATGGAGATTGCCCAATTAAAAAACATAACCGGAGGGCGATATGGTTTACCCATCCCGATTCCACATCGTACCAATCCTGTTATTTGTGATGTGGAGAAAAAGACCTTAGAAATCAATTGTACCATGCCAACGATCAGATATAGTTGTTTAGTGTGCAACGAATAAAAAAAGAGAAATCATGAAAAATAAAAAGAAGAAACTGAGTCTAAAGAAAATGGAAATTACGCAGTTAAATACTATTAACGGAGGCCTGAACGGTCCATTTCCGAGAACAGGGCCAGATATAAGAACGCATGAAAAGTTTGGCTGCGGTGTACAAACCCAATTAATGGATTGCAGACGTACTTTGGGGCAATTAACCTGCGAGCCCCTTTGCATGATCACTACCTTAGAATAAGAGAGTATGTATAATTTTGTCTTTATTTTTTCCTATTTGGGCAGAAATAAGAGAGGAAATAACACCTTTATGTTTGTAACTGTCAAGGCGCTTCAAAGTATTGTTTCACTTAAAATTAAGAATCATGAAAATTAAAAAGAAATTGTATTTAAAAAAAATGAGCATTACCCAACTAGATGCTATTAAAGGAGGGAATTGGGACTGGCCTATAAGAGATCACGATCTTCCAACAGCCGATCCCGATGGATGTGGAAACGGCACGCAGGGATTAGCGTGTCAGTATTCGGCATCACCTACCAGTTGTGTGTATTGTGTTTAACCCGGATTATGTATTAGAAAATTTATTCCGTGCTGAAACTACTTCAAAATATATCGTTTCACTACACTTTTAAGTTTCACCATAACGGTGCTATGCTAAAACTTATAAAATGTCATATTTTATCGTACTTCCAGCACTCATTGCGAAGTTCCAATACATAATTCGGGTTTAAAATTGAAGATAAAAAATGTAGTGTAGCACATACTTTTTATTAGTGTTAAGACTATACACAGAATTCACGTATATGCAGACCATCTGAAAATTTATTTTCAGATGGTTTTTTTAGTTTCAGATGCTATGACAGGATGTAAATAACTCTAGATTCCGGAAAAACGCTCGAAATTCTGGAATCCCCGATACCACCCTTTGCAATTTACTCCTTTGAGCGATTATGTTTGTTGTATTCGAGCGCTTTGATAAAAATTATGTTTAACAATTAAAATTTACAAAAATGAGAGATTTAACAGTAAATGAAACTGCGTATGTATCTGCTGGCGAAGGCGCAAGTGAAGGTACAAATCACAATGCTATCATAGGTGGCGGTTTGGCAGGCGGTCTTGCCGGTGCTGCGGTAGGAGCTAAAGTTGGTGCTGCCGTAGGCGGACCTGCAGGAGCAGCTATTGGTGCCGCATTGGGTGCCGGTATTGGAGTTCTTGGTGGAATGCTTGCCGGTTCTCAAAGCTAATTTATAAACTTTTAAAATTTTTAAAAATGAGAGATCTAACAAAAGATGAATTGAACTATGTATCTGCAGGAAATGATGCTGCCGTTGTAGGAGGAGTTATTGGAGGAGCCATTGCCGGAGCAGCAGCAGGATCCAAAGTAGGAGCAGCCGTAGGTACTGCCGGTTCTCCTGTTGGGACCGTTGTAGGGGCCATTGCAGGAGGAATCATAGGGGCTATCGCCGGAGGGTTTCTTGCCGCTAGCTAGCTAATTAATTTAAACTACCCGGGATAATATGCCTGTATCGTCCTGGGTAGTAAAAACGTATAAAAAATGGAAAACACTATCAATACACTTTTTAAGAACTTGTCTACGGCATATCAAATGCAAAACATGGAGGTGATAAATAGTCTTCATCATCCTGAAAACCAAACATTTGCATCGAGTAAAGATCAATTAAAGACAATTCTTCTAGCGTATAAGCTCGAAACCGAATATTCTGATATTGAGATTTTACAGCAAGATAATGATGTTGCTGTATTGAGACTTTTACAAATCACAAAGAAAATCGACGGACCAGAATTCAAAGATAATGTTATGGATATGGTGCTGGTGCTAAAAACAGACAATCAGCAATATAAAATATTATCTGCCGCACCGATTATGACCAGTTTTATATAATCAAATTTATCAATGTTCAAAAGTTAAGTGCACCAGGGTACTTCAAAAACTTTATGTGAAGGAATAAACAAAATCGAAATTCTGGAAAAACGCTCGAAATTCTGGAATCCCCAATAGCATGACTTGCAAACGACCTCTTTGTAAGCCTAAGTTTGTTACATCAATGCGCTTTGATAAAATTTATAAAAAAGTTTAACAATTAAAATTTACAAAAATGAGAGATTTAAAATTTGAAGAAGTACAAGAAGTGAGTGGGGCAGGGTGGCTAGCTGATTTATTTGATGATGCAGCATATATCTATGACAATCTTGATGTAGCATCTTTCTATCAGGATGGAATCAATGCATTAACCGACATGATGTGCATTGCAACCGGTAATTGTTAGAGATTGTAATAACATAAAAAGTTTAACCATTAAAATTCACAAAAATGAGAAATCTAAAATTAGAAGAAGTATTAGAAGTACATGGTGGCGAGGAGTCGGCTTCTGAAACAGTTGCTAGAAATGCCGAAACAGCAGAAAAAATATGTGGAGCTGGTAATGTAAAATCGGTTACTACAGAGGGTTTTGAATGTAAATAATCCCTTCTTATAATTAAACAGAGAGGCATGCCTCTCTGTCTAATTTGATAATGAACTACCCCGAAGCAGCACCTCGGGGAATTCTATAAATTAAATCATAGATTATGAAAAATAACAAAAAAAAACTGAATCTTAAAAAATGTACCATTTCAAATTTACAGTTAAAAACCATACAAGGAGGATATCATGGCTCCTGTGTGCCAGATTGTAACGTCACCCAATCAGAAATGGGATGCTTACCTACTCAGGAAAAAGAGATCCTTGAAAATTAATACCAGATGAGTTCTCCGCTATTTCGTAAAGAGGCCATAGAAAACAACACCCAAAGATTATTAGGAGAAGTCCTGTTAGTGCGACCTATATCCTTTTGGATATGTATTGGTGCCATTGTGTTGGTGGTTACCTTGGTGGGACTTTTTTTATTATTTGGTAAGTTTGCCCGCCGCGAAACCGTGGCGGGTTACCTTGTTCCCGACAAGGGTTTGGTGCGTGTATATGCTCCTTTTAATGGGGTGATCGATCAAAAACACATTACCGACGGACAAAAAGTAATCAAAGGGCAATATCTATTGGAAGTCACTACAGAGCGAGGTACCAAAGATAGCCTTAGTATGAATGAGCAACTCATTTTTAGATTGCAGCAGCAAAAATCAAACTTAGCACAGCGTATTACCGATGAGACCCGAGTGCTGGATAGCGAAGGCAGTCGTCTATCGGTGGTTTTAGCAAATCATAAAAGCGAATATATTCAGATACAACGGCAATTATACAGCCAGCAGCAACAATTACAGCTTATAAAAGAACAATGGGATCGCTATAAAGCGCTTCGATCCAAAGGATTGATTTCAGAAGATGAACTCAATAGCAAAAGAAATGCCTATTATACTGCAAAAGCCTCACTGGATGCTACCAAAAGGTTGAAAATTAGCAAACAAACAGAGATTGCCAATACAGAAAAGCAGGTAGAGCAATCACCATTCCGCAAAAGCAATCGATTACAGGAATTACAGCATGAATATGCGCAGCTTGAACAACGCCTTATCGAATTAGAAAACAATCGCTCGTATATGGTCAAAGCTCCGGTCGATGGTCGTGTCACATCATCGCAGGTACATATTGGGCAAAATGTTTCTGCCGCAGCATCTATATTAACCATCATTCCCGAAAATACCGTGTTGTATGCAGAGTTATTTCTACCCTCCAGAGCGATCGGTTTTATCAAAAGGAAACAAAAGGTGTTAATGCGATATGATGCATTTCCTTATCAGCGATATGGATTATATGAGGGTGAGATAATTCAAATTGCAGAAGCAGTGATACATCCCAATGAAGCTGTCCTTCCTATTGCAGCACAAGAACCGGTATATCGAATAAAAGTGGCATTAGATGTTCAAAGTATTACTGCTTATGGAAAAAAAATGCGATTGCAATCAGGTATGGCGGTGACTGCCGATATTATCTTGGAAGAACGAAGCCTGGGGCAATGGCTTCTCGAACCTATTTATAGTTTAAAAGGAAAGTTATAAGGTATGCAAAACCCAATACATTTACTACATTATGGCTGGGGGAAAAGACTTCCGGTTATCATACAAACCGAAGTGGCCGAGTGCGGCCTGGCCTCGATGGCAATGGTGGCCAATTATCACGGGCATAAGGTAGACCTGAATGCATTACGCCGAAAATACAGTATCTCTTCAAAAGGAGCCACGCTGCAAGGACTTATCAAACTGGCAGACAGTCTACAGTTTAGCTCCAGGCCCTTACGTCTGGAGCTCGAAGAACTTTCGCAGTTAAAAAAACCGTGTATCCTGCATTGGAATTTAAATCATTTTGTGGTATTGCAATCGGTAAAAAGAAATAAAGTCACTATTCATGATCCGGCAGTAGGAGCCAGAACCCTGACTTTGGAAGAGGTTTCCAAACATTTTACTGGAGTGGCACTAGAATTAACACCTACTCCCGATTTTAAGCCCGAAAAGATTGCAAAAAAGGCAAAATTCGCCGATTTCTGGACCAGGATCACCGGCTTAAAAAGGGTGCTTACACAAATCCTGATACTATCGTTGCTATTACAGGTATTTGCCATGGCCACTCCTTTTTATATGCAATTGGTGGTCGATGATGTGATCATCAGCAGAGACTTAGACCTGCTCATCATATTGGCCCTGGGCTTTGGATTGATGAAACTGGTAGGCCTGGCCGTGACTGCATTGCGGGGCGTAGTAATCCTATATATGGGTACACAACTCAATATCCAAATGGCAGCAAATCTATTACGGCATTTGTTGAAACTGCCCATGGATTATTTTGAAAAAAGACATATTGGCGATATCATTTCGAGATTCGGATCTCTGGAAGATGTAAAACAACTGCTCACCACAGGTCTCATTGAAACCATCGTAGATGGTATTATGGCGGTTGGTCTGTTGGTAATGATGTTTATTTACAGTACTACCCTGGCTTTGATCGTTTCGGTAGCGGTTTTAGTATATATATTGGTTCGTCTGGCCTTATACCGCCCTTACCGACAGTTAAAAGAAGAAGCTATCGTGGCTGATGCCAAACAAAATTCTAATTTTATGGAAACCGTGCGGGGCATGCAGAGCGTGAAACTCTTCGGAAATGAAACCCAGCGACAAACCGTATGGCATAACTACTATGCCGATGCCATGAATGCGGGAATACGAATTGGAAAACTAGACATAGGATATAATCTCATTAACGGTTTTCTATTTGGGGTTGAAAATATTATTGTGATTTATCTGGCGGCATCTCTGGTGATGGATAGCCTGATGACCATTGGTATGCTGTATGCATTTATGTCTTACAAAAGTCAGTTTACCGAAAAAGCTTCGGCTTTGGTGAACAAATTCATACAGTTCAAGATGCTTTCGTTGCATATGGAACGACTTGGGGACATCGTACTTACACAGCAGGAAAAAGATATCGATAGCCAACGGCAATTGCCTGAAGTGGAAGGTAGCCTGTCTTTAGCCGAGATCAGTTTTCGGTATTCTGATAATGAACCCTATTTATTTAAAAACCTTCATTTTAAGGCGGCACAGGGAAGCTCGGTAGCCATTGTAGGTACTTCGGGCTGTGGTAAAACTACCCTGATGAAAATCATGTTGGGGTTATTAACTCCCGAAACTGGTACTGTGTGTATCGATGGGCACGATATACGAAAGGTAGGACTGAGAACCTATCGAAATCTTATTGGCACGGTAATGCAAAACGACCAGTTGCTGTCGGGAAGCATTGCCGATAATATCTGCTTTTATGACCCCGAATTTGACCAGACCTGGATCGAGCAATGTGCTCAAATGGCAGCCATACACCAGGACATTGTGGCGATGCCTATGGGATATCATACGTTGATAGGCGATATGGGCAGCAGCTTGTCGGGCGGACAAAAACAACGGTTGTTACTGGCAAGAGCCTTATATAAAAGACCTAAAATATTGTTTCTGGATGAAGCGACTTCACATCTGGATGTAGGCCTGGAGTCGATCGTAAACGAAACCGTACAAAAACTTCAAATCACCCGGATTATTGTTGCTCACCGCCCCGATACCATTGCCATGGCCGATAGGGTAGTGGCACTACAAAACGGGCAGCTTGTAGAAGTAACGACAACCAATACCAGAGCAGTGGCAGTGTAAGAAGCACTGCTCATTACTAAATAATTATCAAAAACACGCCTCTTAAATGCTTAAAGTTAAAAAAATCTTTTCCTGATGATCCTGATTGGTCGGTTTACAGGTACTATTAACTGTAGCACACTTTTGTACGTTTGTGGTGCTAGTCGTTTCTTCATTAAAAAATCCATCATGAATTTGATAAAGATGACTCAGTTTGGAGATCTTGATTTTTTTTAAGGATGTTTTTTTACTGTTCAATGTAGAAAGATAATTATTGGAGGTGTAATTTTAATAAAAAACTTTGATTATACAAAAATCCATTTCATGAATAAATCTTTGAAATGGATTTTTTAGATAGGCTACAAATTGAATTAACCGTAAACTGAAAATTATTCAATCCTGTTGATTAATTTCCTAGGTTAAAAATTTGATCCTGCCGTTGAGTTACGGTATCAGAGCCAGTAGTTCCACACTCACCACTAGCACCACCTTCACTTCCACCTAAGATTTTATCTAGGTTACTAAGTTTGGAGATTTTTAGTTTTTCTAAGGTAAGTTTTTTTGGGTTGCTTATCTTTTCAATCATTATATATTTTTTTTGTTGGTATTTGATATTTTGTGTCTAAAGTATAGAAAACAGATGTTTTTTGACCAATAGTTAAGGAGGAGTTAATCGAAATTCGAGAATTTCGTGTGAATTTTTAATATTTTTCCTACCGAGATTTGAGGTGCGTTTAATATATCACTTTTTTAAACATTGCTTTCTACCTTTCCTAATTCTTTGATGAAGTATGAAGGTTTGATCTTGACCTTCTTATAAAAGGCATTTGAAAAGGTTTCAGCACTGTTATACCCAAATTCGTTGGCAATGGCCTTTATGGTAAATTTTCGCAGCATGTTATTTTGCTGTAGTTCTTTAATGGCATATTGAATGCGAAGATCATTTAAATAATGGGTAAAGGTTTTATGTTTGTAATGGTTGATGACCTTGGAAAGATATTTTATATTGGTTTCCATCTCATCTGCAAGTGATTGGGAACTGATACCCATAGTAAGATATCCATGTTGCTCTTCAAATTCCTGCAATTTTTCAAGGATAAAATCTACATGCTTCTTAGGTACATTCAGCGTTTTGTTTTCGGTCTTGAATTGGCTGGTGGTATCAGCTACTTTGGCTGGTTTTGAGTGAAGATCTTCCATTAGCTTTTCAAAGCGTAATCGATACAACCTCTTTTTTCGATATTGATAGTATAGCAACCCACCCGATATCAATAACAGCAATGCTAAAATCCATATACTGGAGATATAGGTACTTTTGCTTTTATTTAGTTTTTCGATAAGTTCCTGTTGCTCTTCTATTAACAGTGGGATATCATAGTCTTCCCTAACTTTTTTACTGATAAAGATCCGGTCGTTTAAATAATTGTCCAATACCTTATTTAATTTATCAAGGTACTTATTTTGATTTTGCAGATCATTCTTATCTTTATAATATTCTTTTAAATATTCATAGGTTTTTACATGTTTGTACTGTGGGATAGAATTTAAAGTTTCCAGAATAGAGTCGGTTTTTAAAAAATAACCGATAGCTTTTTCTTTTTGATCCAGGGCATAATATGACTTTCCCAAATAAAAATAACTGTCCAGGGTGTTCGACACATCATTGAGCTCGATCATCGTGGGGATAGCCATGTAAATGCTATCAATGGTAGCGATATATTTCTTTCGTTCAAACTGATTGATGCCTTCACAAAGGGTAAAATAGGCACTCATTTTATTGAGTGTGGTATCATTCTTACTCTCCATAGCTTTGGTATATCCTAAAACATTATAGTAAGTAGCAGAATCATTTTTTTTAAGACCGATATGAGTTTCGGCAATTACATGTAAGGTATATAAATAACGAGCAGGGTAATCCCTCTCACTTTTACCCTTATAGAAATTGACACATTTCTTAAAAACCTGAATAGCCTTTTCTTTTTCTCCCAAATGTTCACTTCTTACAATACCGATAAAATATTCAATTCGATATTGCAGATCTATATTATTATTAATTTCACTAAACTTGCTTGCTTCGTATAAATTATCCAGTGTTTTTTCAATATTTCTTTTTTGGTAAAGAAAATATCGTGCTTTCGCAAAATATGCGTAGGCTGGGAAATCTTTGTCTTGTTTGTTTTTTGTAACAGCTATAACACTATCAAGGTAATGTATAGTACTGCTATCGTATTTCATACTATAATAGAGATAAAAGCTTCTTGCTATTATTAGTGAGTCCTTACTTTTTTTTGCCCTGTCCAAATAGATTTTAGCAATTTTTTTTGCTTTTACCGTATCTGTTGTTCGATTTTTAAAAAAAATGCTTCGTAATTCATTATAACTCTTTTGTTGTAGTGTATCTGTATCGCTTTGCGCTTTTACAAGCCTAGGAATGGCAATAAGAATCAATAAAAAACAATATATAGAAGACCTAAGCATGACGTTGTGTTGAGGAGTAATGATTTACTGGTGCTAATCACAAAAATAGTATTATTTTTACAGCTTAGGTTTTCGACAGGAAAAAATAATCTATTCTTAATACAACATATTTATGAAAATAGACCTTAGAAGTGACACTGTGACCAAGCCTACTCCGGCAATGCTGGAGGCGATGATGCATGCCGAGGTAGGGGATGATGTGTATAAGGAAGACCCTACGGTAAATGCATTGGAAGAAAGGGTCGCCACCCTGTTTGGAAAAGAAAAAGCCCTGTTTTTCCCTTCGGGAAGTATGGCCAATCAGGCTGCGATTAAACTACATACCCAGCCGGGAGAACAACTCATCGCCGATCATTATGCCCATGTCTATAATTATGAAGGTGGGGGAGTGTCCTTCAACAGTGGGGTGTCTTGTAAGTTGATTGAAGGCCATAGAGGCATGATCACCGCTGCGCAGGTAGCAGCATCAATCAATCCGCCAGATTTTTACCACAGTCCGTTAACGAGTTTGGTATGTATAGAAAATACCACCAATAAAGGAGGAGGCGCTTGTTATGATTTTGACGAGATCAAAAAAATACGGCAGGTTTGCGACGATCACAGCCTGGGCTATCATCTGGATGGGGCACGCTTATGGAATGCCCTGGTTGCAAAAGAAGAAAGTGCCTTGCAATATGGCGAAATTTTTGATACCATTTCAGTATGTTTGAGTAAAGGACTGGGAGCCCCGGTAGGATCGGTTTTGGTAGGTGATACAGCTATTATGGAGAATGCCATTCGGGTACGAAAAATTCTGGGTGGCGGTATGCGGCAAGCAGGGTATTTGGCTGCTGCGGGTCTATATGCTATAGAAAACCATATTGCACACCTGGCCGAGGATCATAAAAAAGCCCGGGAAATTGGTGAAATGCTGGAGAGTCTATCCTTTGTCACTCAAGTGGAACCTATTGATACCAATATCATTATTTTTACCATTGATGGTGATGAAAACGATTTTATTGCCCAAATGGCACAAAAAAATATTCATTTTTATAGTATGGGTCAGGGAAAGCTGCGGTTGGTAACCCACCTGGATTATACGCAGGAAATGCATGAGTACTTTTTGGAACTATTGAAAAAATTTAGCATAAATAAAGCTGTTCAAAATATGTAAACAGCTTTATTCAAATTTTATAAATAATAACACTTAAAAAATTTACACTTCTTTTGTAGCTGCCCCCGGAGCATTTTCTTTTACCGAATTAATACCGTTTTCCATTCCTGACTCAGAAGCATACATTTGACTGCTACCTATGATTTGGCCATTACTCGCTTTTAAATTGAAATAGAATTTGCCATTTTTTGCGGTTTTACGCTCATATCTTCCATCTTCAGAAGCATTTTTTTGTACAGAAGCAATTCCGTTTTCAGCGGCCGACTTACTATTATAAACTTCACTACTTAAAATTACTTGCCCGTTTTTAGCTTTTAAGGTAAAATGATAGCTAGACCCTTGCTTGTTTTTGAGTTCAAACATATTATTAAATTTTTAGTTAATTTTTTAGCTTTTGTTAAAATTATGTAATAAAAACCGAAAAGAAAAATATAAAAATAGCGAAGTGTTGTTTTTTTTAAAAGCACAAATAATTATCCGGTTAAAAACGAACAGGAAAACTCAAAATACCTTCATTATTTGAATAAATCCAATCCCGGAATATCAGGCATTCCTTCTTTGGCTACTGCTGCAAGCTCTGTCTCATTCACATGGGAGGCTTTGGCAATGGCTTTGTTCAAAGTTACTACTAAATAATCCTCTAACTGCTCTTTATCCTTGAGCAATTGATCTGCAATTGAGATGCTCTTGATTTCTCGATTTGCTGTGAGTGTGATCTTAAGAAGACCATCGGCACTACTCTCATCAATCAAAACAGTATCCATTCTTTTCTTGGTCTCTTCTACTTTTTGCTGAGTTTCCTTCAGTTTACTCATCATTCCCATCATATCTCCAAACATAATTTTATTTTTTAAAGTGGATAGCCACAAAATTAGTATTTTAACAATTAATAAACCAAGAGATTATTGTGAAATCACGTAGAGAGTAGCAAGACGGGGGACGAAGGTAAAAAACAAAGCAAAAAACCCCCCTCTCCTAAAATTTTCAACGCTACATCCCGCCCATAGGTATCGCACTGTGTTCATAGGGGAAAGGACTTGTTTTCGTATAGAAAACCCTTCCTTTGGAGGACCTGCCGAGCCTGAATGGCTTGCCCAGGCAGGTCAGGTAGCGTTTGGGGAGGGTAAATTCTGAAACTGCTTTTTGCTGAGACATAATCTTAGAGGAAAAATTGAAGAAATAGTTTCTAAATGCACAACAGGCATAAAATAGATAAAAACTTCACACCTTATATTCTTAATATCTCTTACTTTTGCAACTTCATGTAAAAAAAATACCATGGCGACATTGGATACCAAAGTTCAACCTCCTTTAGCAGATAAAAAACCTGCAAATATAGAAAAACATGGAGATGTGCGTGTTGACAATTATTTTTGGTTAAACGAAAGAGAAAACCCTGAAGTTATCGATTATTTAGAGCGTGAGAACGATTACAATAATAAGATGACTGCACATACACAGGATTTTCAGAAGGATTTGTTTGAAGAAATGAAAGGTCGCATTAAAGAAGATGATACCTCTGTTCCTTATAAGAAAAATGGATATTGGTATATTACCAGATTTGAAAAAGGGAAAGATTATCCTATATATTCCAGAAAAAAAGAAAGTCTGGATGCTCAGGAAGAAATTCTTTTTGATTGTAATAAAGAAGCCGAAGGGCATAGCTATTTCAGGTTATCGGGCTTAAATGTGAGTCCGGATAACACACTCGTGGCATTTGGTGTAGATACAGTGAGCAGGCGTAAGTATACCATACGAATAAAAAATCTGGTAACCGGAGAAATATATCCCGAAGCTATTGAAACCACCACGGGTGGCAGTACCTGGGCAGCCGATGGTAAAACGCTGTTTTATACCAAAAAAGATGAGGAGACCCTGCGATCAGATAGAATCTATAGGCACATCCTGGGTACTCCTGTAGCAGAAGATGTAGAGATTTATAATGAAAAGGACGATACCTTTTATACGTTTGTATATAAAACCAAGTCCCGTAAATACATTGTTATTGGCTCTTCCAGTACATTGACTTCAGAATACAGGTTTTTGAGAGCCGATGATCCCATGGGGGAATTTACAATCTTTCAGACAAGAATAAGGGGGCTTGAATATGGCATAGCACATTATGAAGATTATTTTTATATATTGACCAACGCAGATATGGCTACCAATTTTAAGATCATGAAGGTTTCTGAAGAAAATACTTCAAAAGAGAATTGGCAGGAACTTATTCCCCATCGGGAAGATGTGTTGGTTGAAGATATTGAGATTTTTAAAGAATACTATGTAATTAGTGAACGCAGTAATGGCCTCAATAAAATTAATATCAAACGTTGGGATGGCACGGCCGATTATTTCCTTCCGTTTGATAATGAAACCTATACCGCTTATGTAAGTACAAACCCCGATTTTGACACCAAAATCCTGAGGTATTCATACAATGCTTTAACAACTCCCAATTCTGTAATTGATTTTGATATGGAAACCATGGAAAAGGAAGTAAAAAAAGAGCAGGAAGTACTGGGAGGTATGTTTGATAAAAACAATTACGTCTCTGAAAGAGTATGGGCAACCGCACAGGATGGCACCAGGATCCCTGTTTCTTTGGTATATAGAAAAGGGATAGAAAAAAACGCGAATAATCCTTTATTGCAATATGGTTATGGTTCGTATGGGTCTACCATAGACCCCTATTTTTCTACGGTGCGATTAAGTTTATTGGATAGAGGTTTTATTTATGCAATTGCTCATATACGGGGAAGTGAATACCTGGGCAGATCCTGGTATGAAGACGGAAAACTTTTAAAAAAGAAAAACACATTTACCGATTTCATTGATTGTTCAAAGTTTTTAATAGCACAAAAATATACTTCGCCAGATCATCTATATGCAATGGGAGGTTCGGCAGGAGGCCTATTGATGGGAGCTGTAGTCAATATGGCATCAGAATTATATAACGGGATAGTCGCATCGGTGCCTTTTGTAGATGTAGTAACAACCATGCTCGACGATAGCATTCCTTTAACCACGGGAGAATATGACGAATGGGGAAACCCTAATGAAGAGGAATACTATACCTATATGAAATCATACTCCCCGTATGATAATGTGGTGGCTCAGAAATATCCCAATTTGCTTATTACTACGGGATTGCATGATTCTCAGGTACAGTACTGGGAACCAGCCAAATGGGTGGCAAAATTGAGAGAATTAAAAACAGACGATCATCTGTTACTGTTACACACCAATATGGAAGCAGGGCATGGAGGCGCTTCAGGTAGATTTGAGGCATTAAAAGAAATCGCCGAAGAATATGCGTTTTTATTAGATTTGGAAGGGATAAATGATTAATTAAAAAAAATAATGTACCTTCGTACCGTTTTTGTTGCAGTTTGTGGCTCCTCAATTTTATACCACAGATTTATATAAAACACAACTATATGAGAGAAAATATTAGGGCTTATAATAGTATTTTAGAACTTATAGGTGATACCCCACTTGTAAAACTGAATAAGATTATGAAAGGCTTTCCGGGGAATTACTATGCTAAAATAGAATCCTTCAATCCGGGGCACTCCACCAAAGATAGAATTGCGTTGTATATTATAGAAGAAGCCGAAAGAAAAGGGATTCTTAAACCAGGCAGTACCATTATCGAAACCACTAGTGGTAATACCGGTTTCAGTTTGGCTATGGTGAGTGTGATCAAAGGATATGAATGTATTTTGGCGGTGAGTTCTAAATCCTCAAAGGATAAAATAGCCATGTTAAAGAATATGGGAGCCAAGGTATATGTTTGCCCGGCCCATGTAAGTGCAGATGATTCAAGGTCATATTATCAGGTGGCAAAGAGGTTGCATGAAGAAATAAAAGGATCGGTGTATATAAATCAATATTTTAATGAGTTAAATATTGATGCACATTATAATTCTACAGGTCCCGAGATATGGAATCAGACCAATGGCCATCTTACCCATTTTGTTGCTTGTTGCGGTACGGGCGGAACTATTTCAGGAACTGCCAGATACTTAAAAGAGCAAAACAGCGATATTCGGGTATTGGGGATAGATGCGTATGGTTCTGTGTTGAAGAAATATCACGAAACAAAAGAGTTTGATCAGGAAGAAATATATCCTTATCGTATCGAGGGCTTAGGTAAGAACCTGATTCCTGCAGCGACCGATTTTGAAGCAATAGACAAATTCGAGAAAGTGAACGATGAAGATAGTGCGCATACTGCAAGAGAATTGGCCAGAACAGAAGGATTATTTTTGGGATATACCAGCGGAGCTGCCATTCAGGGGGTAAGACAACTTGCCGAACAAGGAGAATTTGATGAGAACAGTAATGTAGTTATTATACTTCCGGATCACGGATCCCGATATATGAGTAAAGTCTTCAGTGACGATTGGATGATGGAACAAGGATTTTTTGACAGTAAGCATGAAGCGGATGCTACAAAAGTTCAATTCATAAAATAAAAAAATACCGTAAAAGTGATATGAAGCATCCCTGCCCAAGGGATGTTTTTTTTATATCGAACTTATCTTAAGTTTTTCTGATTCCTGATAATTATCTGGGTAAATTGGTGTATTCTGAAGGATAGTTTATATTTGAGATCGTTTTTCAGGGTTAATTTTATTTATTAAATTAACAGAAAATATCAAAATATCAGTCATTTATATAGAGCATAGGTTTTAAATTGTTAAAGTTTGACTTTATAAAAGTGAATTTGAATATAATTATGCCATCAAATCAATTTTACGTATTTTCGCACACTTATAAGACACAAATTTTTGATAGATGAGAGATTTATTTGATAAAATTTATAAAGACAAAGGACCTCTAGGAAAATGGGCAGATCAGGCAGAAGGATATTTTGTTTTCCCAAAACTTGAAGGTCCGATATCAAATAGAATGAAGTTTCAGGGAAGAGAGGTAATTACCTGGAGTATTAATGATTATTTGGGGCTTGCCAATAAAGAAGAAGTACGTAAAGTGGATGCAGAAGCCGCAGCAATGTATGGTTCTGCCTACCCAATGGGTGCTAGAATGATGAGTGGTCATACCGATCTTCATGAGCAATTACAGGATGAACTGGCAGCATTTGTTGATAAAGAAGCATCCTATCTACTAAACTTCGGATACCAGGGGATGGTTTCTACAATAGATGCACTAGTAAGTAAAGACGATATCATCGTATATGATGTTGATGCACACGCTTGTATAATTGATGGAGTTAGATTACATCAGGGTAAAAGATATACCTATCGGCATAATGATATCGAGAGTATCGATAAAAACTTGATGAGAGCCACAAAAATGGCCGAAAAAACCGGAGGAGGTATTTTATTAATCTCTGAAGGTGTTTTTGGGATGCGGGGAGAGCAGGGAAAATTAAGAGAAATTGTAGCTCTCAAAGAGAAATATAACTTTAGATTTTTTGTGGATGATGCCCATGGATTTGGTACCCTTGGAGCAACCGGTGCCGGAACAGGAGAGGAGCAAGGAGTTCAGGATCAGATCGATGTGTATTTTGCTACTTTTGCCAAATCGATGGCCAGCACGGGAGCGTTTATTGCTGCCGATCAGGAAATTATAGATTACTTAAAATATAATTTGCGCTCGCAGATGTTCGCAAAATCCCTTCAGATGCAATTGGTGATAGGGGCATTAAAGCGTTTGGATATGTTAAGAACCATGCCAGAATTAAAAGCCAGGCTTTGGGATAATGTAAATGCATTACAAGATGGATTAAGAGCGCGAGGTTTTGATCTGGGTACTACCCAAAGTTGTGTAACACCGGTATATCTGAAAGGAAGTATACCAGAAGCCATGGCCCTGGTTAAAGACCTTAGAGAGAATCATGGGATCTTCTGTTCTATTGTTGTCTATCCGGTAATACCAAGGGGATTAATATTGCTAAGACTGATTCCTACGGCTTCACATACTATAGAAGATATTGAAGAGACATTGATCGCATTCTCGGCCATTCGTGAACGATTAGAAAACGGAACCTATAAGCGCATGTCTGCAGCAGTTGCCGCTGCGATGGGGGAATAAATTATCTGATAAAGGCATACAAAAAAGCAGGATTGCATACGCATTCTGCTTTTTTGTTTTTAGTACCCACAGTAAATCGATCTGGTATAGTCAACACTAGATTCATGTTCGGTTGTACCGACCACAAGAATGCTTAGTTATTGTACACCGTTTACTTCTTTATTAACCTTTTCAACAACCCAACAACTATTCTTCTGTGAAACGCTCTTATAATAAAAAAATAGAAGCGTCCTAAGGTATTATGGTATTTTACTAAGGTCGTTAGATGAATTCTTCTATTATGTTCTTCTCCATTCTCAAACACAGAAATCCTAAAATCCAAATGCCTATCATTTTCTGCCGTGATAATTTCATTATCATTTCTGTCGATAACAGTGAAGTAAACTGCTCTAGAACCTATAGGATAATGATCTGCAATGTGCCTGCGGTCCTTATAACCACCTTTGTCTAAACCAAAAAGACTGAACATTGTGTTTCTTACACCCATTAATAGATCGGCCCATTTGGGTGTTTGAAAAATGGTAGTTGTTATACTATCTAAACTATCATTTGTTTGTGTAACTACAGAAAAAGAATCACAATAATGGTAGTTATTAAAATCCTTTGATATGATTGAATTTTTAGGGATTACATGTGTCTTTGTGATCTTTTTCATGTGATCTTTTACTAATTACAATTCATTTACAAGTTTTAGAGCCGGACTAAATAATCACCTCACTTACAGGGCGTCTAAGAGATTTTGGAAGTTCTGCTCCATGCCCAAACCGAATTAATAAATCGGTTCTTCGATTTCCGATATTCAAGTAATTTGCCAATTGAGCCCGTACTTTTGGGACTTCAACAGCTTGGTTCACAAACGAATGTTTTAATCCTAATGCAGTAGCTTGTAATGCAAAGCGTTGATAACATCTTCCTGCCTTGATCCAATGGTCAATATCATCCTGTTCAGAAACAAAAGCGATGACACCTGCTGAACTTCTTATCTGGTCTCTGTATTTATCGTTTTCGGTTTTTTCCTTGAAGGCTAGGTCAAAAAACAGACCGCCAACAAAACCTGGAAAAGTAGGATTCCCCGAAGTAGCAGTATAAAGTCCATCACCATGTTTCATGGCTGAATACGGATTAAACCGTAACCAATCCTTAAGCTCTCTTACAAAAGCTTCATCTCGCATTTGATCTGTATTTCCTGCTACGACAAACTCAAGAATGGTCTCTAAATCAGTCTTGTCAGTAAATATTTGACTTGAGATGCCAGTATCTTGAGCAATAGTTTCTAATGCCTTGAGTTGTTGAGGTGATGCTTTCGTGCTATCATAGGGGGCTCTTGTACACTGCCTTTTAGGAATAGCCAAGAATAAGTCGGATTGGTTTGAAGAAGTAGGCTCAAAATCTATTTGAATTACTTCCTCTAAGTCATTATGAATCGAAACATTGGCTTCTAAACCAAATGCTCTAGCAGCATGTACAACATTTTCTGCAGCACATCCTAGGCTTGCATAAAGATGATGGTCATCTGGATCTACAGCAGAACACCGTCTAGTAAAATCGGGAGAGATAGTAATTTTCTTATTACCAATTTTGAAATGCCAGGGTTGGGTATTATGGCTGTTAGCTGCCAATGTCGCATATCTAACTAGTTCAACCATTAGTGCCTTATTAGAGCCATTTAACTTGCTAGAGTGCCTCCAAGTATCAATAATTCTCTCTTTATATTTCTGATTCTGGTAGCTATCGTTTAAAAAATAGGTTAATCCACCTACAGCTATAGTTCCCACTCCGGCTATGGTTATGAATTTTCGCCTTTTCATCGTTAATAGAATTTCCGATAAAAATATTACTAGAGGTTTAACTAAACAATGATTTAAATCAGCAAAGATGCTGAATTATAGCTTCTTAGTTCGGGATGTAAATCGTAATGATGTACAACGCCAAATATATGAATCAGAGCAGGGTAATTATACCTGAACTCATCGATTTATCCCTGCCTGGCGGATAGCAGGCAGGTTAAATTTATAAAAATTTAGCGCCATTGCAAAAAGGAAATGACCACTCGATAAGGCACTAAATTGCTCTGATTTCATATATAATTTCAACACTGCATTCATGTTCGGTCGTGCCGACCGCACGAATGCTTAGTTATTAGCATTTGTTATTTTCTTTCAAATATTTTATGATAATTCCCAATTGACCTAAGTGGTAAATATCGTGATGAAGCATTCCTCTAATTACAAAATCGTACTTATAAAAGCCTTTAAAATCAGTGTCATAATACTGTTCATCTAAGAATTCATCTTCCTTTGTTGTTAATAGTTCAATCAGTTCTAGCAGTGTTTTGTCATATTCTGCTTTGATGTTCTGCCAACCCACATTTTTGAGTTTATCATTGGTCAACCAATTTTCCTCACAATCATCTGTTTTACTTCCCTTTCCTGTCTGAATTTTCAAGATAGTCTCTTTTCTCCACAATGTTAAATGGGAAATTATTTCTGCGATACTGTGCAAGCCTTTAATTGGTCTTGTAAAAACACAATCTTTGTCTACTTGATTCAGTTTGCTTGTAAATGTGCTACCTATCCATAATTTTCCATTTTGGACTTCCTGATATTGCTGAATAATACTTTCGATTAGGTATTTCATTCTAAATAAATGCTAACGTTAAATATATGGCAAGTAGGGCAGAGGACAAGCGATTATTTTTGGTTTAGCCACAAGCTAAATCTTTTGCATTTTGCCTGCCTGGCAGACAGGTTTTAATTTTTCTCTTTTAATACCTACTATATGAAAAGTAACGATTTTCTGGCACTAACTAACTAACCTATATTTTATGTTTATACTTTCGTTTTAGCACTTATTCCGCTATTTTTTATATACATTATTCTCTGCAGGTTTTATTCCTGAATAATGACCTCAATCGCTTTTTCAAGCAATTCGTCTTTTCCATCTCTTATTCCTTCAATGGTCGGTTTTACTTCAATGTCAGGAATTATTCCAATTCTTTGGGTTTCTCTTCCGTTGGGATAGTTTACACCAATTCCTGAAATCATAGTTCTAAGTCCACCAGGTAGCAAAATAGTTGATACGTTTCCATCTGCTCCTGCTGTAGTACTACCTATAATTGTAGTGTTATCTCCAGCTTTGAAAGCCATAGCAGTATATTCGGCTTGACTTTGTGATAATTCGTTAAGCAACACAACTAACTTGCCTTTGTATGTTTCGCCTTGGTTTGGTATTTCTAAAGTATTTGTGAATGTAAACTCCCCAGGATTGTCAACATTTCCGTTTGTAAACTTCACAAATGGTGTCGAAGAAGAAACGAAATAAGAACCTAAACTGAACGGAACGAAAGTTGATGGATAATTTCGAATATCAATTATAATGCCTTTCGTGTCTTTAAATTCATTCTTTATATTTTGAATATCTTCTTCCTTTATTGAACTAAGTGTTACATATCCAATATTGTTATCTAACATTTTATAAGACTTGTCATTACTTTTTCTGTACCAACGATAAATATCGAGACTATCCTTTGGATATAATTTAAGTGATTTAGTTTGTGCCTTAGAATTCTCTGAAATAATTTCAATTTCAATTTCATTAGAGTTTGAGCGTAAAAGGTCTGCTGAAATATCTCTTAGCCTTGTAGGAATATTTGAAGCAGGATAATATTTTGATTTTTCTTTTACCATTTTTTCAATTGATATGCCATTTATCTTGGTAATTATATCGCCTATTTTTAACCCAACGTTGTTTCTTAATTCTTCGTTGTAATAATCAGTTACAACTAATTGGTTTTCTATGAAACGAATGTGTACGGGTGAATAATTCACGCCTTTCCATTCATCAATTTTATCAGCTCCTCCCCAAAGGTTAGCATGGGTGTCTTGAATATGTCCAATAATCTGAATTGCAGACATTTCATATTCTAATTCGTTTTTGGCATTTAGAAATAGAGGAATGTATTCATTAAGTGTTGTATTCCAGTCTTTATCCATTAAGTGTTTATATGGGAAAAAGTAGTTTATCATATTCCAATATCTGTAAAGAGCTAATAGTCTGAATCCATCATCGGGATATGACATTTTGGAATAAGCATTTTCATTTTTGAAATCAGGGTTTCCTACACCTTGTGCCATACCAATGTAATAGTGCTTGCCTTGCGAGCGGTTATTGTAAACATAAAGTAATTTGTTTTTTAATACTTCTTCTTCGTTGTCAATCCACGTTAAATCAGGTTTAAGTAAAGCTTTTTCATCAGTTGGTTTGCATTTTGAACATTTTTCTAATTGACCTAATGATTCTATCCAATTGATAATAAGTTTGTCTCTTTCATTGTTATTTTTAGCTTCAATATATTTTGGTAAAAATCTAAATAGTTCATAATCCCAATTGTAATTTCCTTTTGCAATTTCAGGATGATAATATTTAAGGAAGCCCCAAATTCGGCCTAATAATTCAAGGTTTTCAATATTTTCTACTGTTAAATTCGATAAATCAACTAATGACCCATTGTCAAATTCCTTATCAACCTCTTTTAGGGGCTGAATGTTTTTGCCATCAATTGTCAAAATAAAATCGTCAAACCAAGCTTCTCCTTTACCAGAAAGTATTCCTGCTATAAATATATTTTCTGATTCTTCAGGGTAATTGAGGGTTATGCTGTATTTCTGCCAGTCTTTTGTTCCTATTATATTTTGGTTTTGCATATTGTCAAATGCCAAAGAACTTCCGTTGCCATCAATTCGTAATAACAAACCTGCAAATCCATTTTCAACATTCTTGATTTTCATATAGCCTTCAAGCTTTATAGTTTTCCCTGCATAAGTTGCTGGTATTTTGTAGGCTATACATCCAAAATTGCCATTATCAGTAGAGGTGATTTTTCCAGATTTCGTTCCTGAATGGGCTTTGTCATCTATGGTTAAATCATAATTCCCCCATTTAAACCATCCTTCTGAAAGACTGGTTTTATCTTTTTGATTTTCAAATCCAAGATTAAATTTTTCTTTCTCTTGAGCTTGACAGCTAATAGTTAGTAGTACAATTAAAATTGTGAGTATTTGTTTCATTGTTGTTTTTTTAACTTGCAGAGAACGTCTCGTATATGAAAAGTAGGACAGGTGATAAGCGATACGTTTCGGATTGGTACTAAGCCAAATATAAATATTTTGCCCGTCCGGCAGGCGGGCTTTTGTCTTTTTTTCGAAAATGCCAAATTTTATATTTGATGATTTCATAAATAAACACAGACCTTTCGATTAAGCATAAAAACCCTATGTTTTTTACATTGTTACCTGCTGGCTTTTTTTAGTTTTTGAAATTAGTTTTCTTAGTGAAGACTTACTACTTTCTTAATTTTCCATTTTCCATTTTGATTATGCCAGATTAATATAAATTTTGCTGGTATTGATTCAGCATTGGGCTCTTGATTGTTGTAATATTTATGAAAACCTATTTGTACTGCTCCATAGTTGTGAATAGGATACACTTCAACACTTTCTTTTAATAGTGTTCTTGTTACTTTTCCGCAAATATTCCGTTCAGTTCCATCAATAATATCTTGCTTTGAGGTCATTAATCCACCTTTATCGTGAAAAAATTCTATATCATCACTATAAATGTCTGCTTGCTTTTTTAAATCACAATTATTGTAGGCGTCAAAAAACTCTTTATCCATAGCTATTATTTCATTGAATAAATTCTTGTTAGCTGGCGTGTATTTCCTTATTTGATTATCTTTTTTCTCCGATTCTGTTTTACACGATAAAAATGAGATTACAATAATTAAGTAAGTTAATAGTAATATTGATTGTTTCATTTAATTTTATTATTGGTTTTTGGCTTGCATATAACAATTATATAATAGCAATTGCTATTATATTCTATGTATGTTTAGCTACAAATCTAGGGGATTTTTGATAAACTTAAAATTGTTTACAGCAACTTGCGTATCTATTTCTGTTGTTTTTGTACTACTATGCCTATCCTGCAGCATATAACAGACCTATAACACATCGATGTGTTATATGGTTTGGTTGATCAATCATTAAAAGGATTTCTTCTTTGGATACTACTTTAGGTAGTTGATGTTCTTTTCTGGGTCTCTAACGCTTTTAGGAGTATCTAAGCATAATATAAATCCCCGTAGAAAAGAACATCAACCCGGTTCCTACCACTGGCAGGCAGGCAGTCAACACTGCATTCATGCTCGGCCGTACCGACCGCACGTATGCTTAGTTATTGCAATAGTATTATTTTTCAAATACAATATTCTTAAAATTTCGTCCTGATAGTTTAAACCCTTTAACAAGTCCATTTGAGTCATAAATGAAATCTAACTTTCCCAATTTTGGTGAATAAAAGCTTTTTAAGGTAAGGGGATTTAATATAATCATATCAAGAATACGCTTAACAATGAGTTTGCTATCTACCACAGCTAATTCATAGATGATATTATGCTCTTCATTTCTGAAGATTCCTGTAAACTCTTCTAGCTTTATTTCATTTTGATCGGGTTGATTGATAGTTGTTTTAATACATTCATAAGTGAAATCTGCAATTCGTAAGTCGAACTTATTTTTATAAAAAATAAATTTCGTATGTGGAATATATGGAAATTCAAAAGTATTTTTATTTAAAATGGGAAGTGGGTTTTTGTCTGTTGTTCCAGAAGATTGAAAATATAATGTATCGTTTTCTGCAATGATAGTAAAGTAATTGCCAGGATAAAATTCATAAGTTCCTTCAAATTTCTTTAATTCCTCATTACTTAGTTTTACTTTTTTGGATGCTTCTTCTTTTATATCATCTTTCAATAGTATATCGATTGTTTCATATACAACATCAAGAGGTGAAAAATTATTTGTGTTAGCCAGAACTATAATAGACAACGAATGTTTGGGTATATGTAATATATATGAACGATACCCAACATCACCACCACCATGAAACACAATTTCCAGCCCTTTATAAGTTCCAAATTGTAAGCCAAGGCCATAATTTATTTTTTTACCTGAATTTAAATAGGTCACTTGTTCCATTTCATCATAGAATTCTCTGCTGCCTACAATTGGGTTTTGGTAATTTTTTGCCCATACAATCAAATCATTAATAGTTGTATTTATGCCAGAAGCGCCAATAGATGAAAGTTTTAAAGGATAATTTTCATATGTGCCATTTGTTGATTTATAAGAGTAAGCCTTGTTTTTAACTACAATAGCTTTATCATTAATAGCTTCTGAGTGGTTCATACCAAGTGGCAAAAATATCTTCTGTTTTAGTTGTTCTTTAAACGGTTTTTTACCCACTCTTTCAATAATTTCAGCTAATAATATGTAACCAGTATTATTATATTCATATTTCTCCTTAGCATTAAAATTCGTTTGTCTGATATTTAACAAAAATTGTACAATCTCTTTATGGGTCATTTGCACTTGAGGTAAGATTCCTTTCAGATGAGCTAACTCATTTATATTAGGTAAACCATGAGTGTGATTTGTTAAATCTTTAATAGTTATAGTATTTGGTAAATGATTTAGTTCTGGCAAATAATTTCTAATATCATTTTTGAAAGAAAGTTTGCCCTCTTCTTGTAAAAGAAGTGCCAAATATGTAGTGAATTGTTTTGAAATAGATGCAATATGAAATGCCGTTGTATCTGTAATAGGAAGCTGATATTCTATATTAGCTAATCCTTTTGAATTTTGATAAGTGGTTTTTCCATTTTCAATTATGGCAAAAGCGGCACCAGTTTTATAGGATTGATAAATAGAATTAAATAAGGAATCTACTTTGGTATAAGATTGCTGTTCTATTGGATTAACTTGTCCTGAAGCAAATTGTGATTGAACTAGTAGAAATAACAAGGTTACAATAACGGTTTTATGTTTCATTTTGAAATGTCTTTTGTTGATGATAAAAGTGAAACATATTGCTAAATAAAGAGTACGAGTATCGGAAATCGGACTATTTTAAACCATAAAAAAACGTTCGATTTAAAGTCGAACTATTGTTAATTCATAATTTCCTGTATGCCGTTGGCGTTTGGGAAGTTTGCTTTTTAAACGCAGTGTAAAATGATGATTTTGAATTGAAACCTATCTCATATAATATTTCTAAAACAGTTAAATCGGGCTGTTCTTTTAATAGTACTTTGGCATCATTTATTCGAAATTCATTTATGTAGTCAAAAAAATGTTTTCCGATTTGTTGATTTATGAGCTGTGAAAGTTGTTTTTCTGGAAGGTTTATTCCCAACGCTAATTTTTGCAAACTAAGTTCTGGGTCTAAATAGGGTTTTTCAGTAGTCATATATTCTGAAAGTTGTTTTATAGCTTGTTCTGATTCAATATTTGACTTTTTTTCAGATTTAAGGGAAGGTATATTTTTGTCAATGCCTAAAAATAAACTTGGTTTATTCAATGCCTTTAAAACAAACCAGCAAATAACAAACAATGCAAAAATACTTGTGAGTAAGTTTAAGTTAGTTAACAATAATTTATTCTGTTCAGAAGGAATGAAATCTCGAAGTAATACAAAACAACTTCCTATTAAAAATAAAATGGTGATTTGCAAGATCCATTTATAGGTATTGTAATGATTGGCAGAATAGTTTTCTTGGTATAATTTTCTAAAATGATTCAAAGTAAAAAATACGGCAATTATATAACTATAGTACTGTATTTTAGAGATTATTTGATAAATAGAATAACTCTTATCAGAAATAGAAGTAGCTATAAATAGTATAAACACACCTAAAAATAAAAGTGTGTGTAGTAAGTTCTTTGGTTCTAGTTTAAAATTGAAATAACAAACCGATTGCACATACAAATAATACAAAGGCATTTGAAGCAAAACCGAAGCAATCTTTAAACTTTTTAATGTAGAATTTTGAATTGACAAAAACATCCCTGATAAGTCAAAAGCGGTAACTAAAAGAAACGCTGTAAATAAATAGTTTGACAGTTTATTAGTGGACTTTACAGTAATCAAGAAAACGGACATTAATATCATTAAAAAAATGATGATTTTCCCAATGTCATTTATTAGTTCTGCAATTGTCAAATTAAATTAGGGGTTTATATGTTATTGTTGCCAACGTCTCTTGTATGATGCGTTTGCTTGCCAAAGGCAGCATATACATTATACAAATTGTGTGTGCCCAGCATGGGCATCTTTTGTTTACCGAAGGTAAATAATTAATCTAGAGGGTGCAAGCCCCTTATGGGCAGGAGTTGCGTCTCGAACCATTAGTAAGCTGCAAGGTTGCCATCGATAAGATTCTAGCCTTACATTAAGCGGAACAGAGTAAAAAAAATACTCCAGAACTTAATGAACCGCTGTATAGGAGACCCGTACGTACAGTGGTCATGCCTACATTTCATTTTGGCAGATACCTGCCTGCCGTAAGCATTCAGGCAGAGGCGAGCTCCGCTCACTGGAGCCGTCTATTCGATTGTAGGTGCTTTTTTTACTTCTTCAAATTGTTCGATTAATTCTTCGATTTCATTATTTTCATATTTACGTGAAAAGTGTACCGGAATTGCATTTTTAACTTTACTTTCTTTCATTATTTGTCCAGACATTGATGCGTAACTATGATAATTCTTTTCTGCAAATTCTTTATCCTCGTCTTTGTAAAAGCATTCTATATAAACTTCATCACTTTCAAAGAATTTGTTTTTGATTTTTTGGTGGTTTTCTATATTTGCGGCATGATCCATTATTATCCCAAACTTTTTACCAACTTCTATTTTGATCATATGAAATAATTCCTTTGACAAATATTCTTTGTCATCAATCTTAATTATTGCATTTTCATTATTTTTCTCATATGATTTTTTTAATTCCGAAACCCATTTTCCACCTTTCAAACCCTCACTCAGTTCGATTTTAACCTTATCTCGTGCTTTAAACAGATATGAGATTGAATCTGTTTTATGGTTAAGGATTTCAAATTCAACGTAAAAATCTTTTTCCTCAAAAATTTTGGAATCAGTGATACTTTTTTCATTTACTTGATTCCATAATGGTGGATTTAGTGTAACTGATCTTATATTACCTTGCTCATGTATTTCTCTTATCTCATATGAGATTGCATCTTCTTCAATTAGATTCCAACAATAGCTCTTAATTCTATTCTGAACCTGTTCAATGATTCCTTTTGGCCCGCAAATCACAATTTTTCTTTTAATCCCAATTTGATGCCTTAAGATTGTATCAAAATTCACAAAATGATCAATATGAGTATGACTTATAAAAATTGCATTGGTATTTTGACATTCCTTCACACCGAGTTTTTTTGCTTCTCCACATTCGCATAGATAATTAAAGGAGTGATTTTCAACTCTTATCAAAATACATATATCTTCATCTCTTTCACTCTTTATCTCTGCCTTAAACATTTTTCTTATTTATTTTTTATAATTACACCTGACGGCCAGGGTATTGGGCGTAACCTGGCTCGAGCTTTGATTTTGTACAGCTATGTACTATACCCATTGTGCCTGTTGCATAACTGTCTTTCTGGGCTGAATCATCTTATTTCTGCGAATAAAAAAAATAAATAGTACAGAAAATCAACGACTTAATATTTATTCAAAAGTAGAAAATGCATGATTTTCTAAAAACTTTAGGTTGTGTAACAGCCACCATTGTTAGTGATTATTTTTTTAATTGCTTTTTTGGCAAGTGATGATGTTTTAGGATAAGTTATACTCGAGAAATCAAATAATTTACTAAAACGACTATCTAAAGTCATCTTATTTCCTCCTTTTTCTTCAACTACTATTTTTTCTAATGCCGGTACAAAGCCAGGATTTCCCGATTTTCCAACATAATATATTCCTGTGTTCTTAATAAAAGGATCTTTATGTTGTATTATTTTTTCAAAAAAAGAACATGCTTCCTTTTCATTAGTATCCAGTAGAAATTCACAAAAACGTTCTATAATGTGCCTATGAAACAATGAATCTAAAGCATCTATTTCATTAAAGAATAATGACTTATTGTATAACACTTTATCCTTATCATCAGGATATTTAAATCCAACATTTTTACTCAGCCAATTCTTTTCACTTCCTAGATAGTAAGAGCCGTACATCCTACCTTTAATAACTTTGGTGTCACTGTACAAAGTCCCATCATCATAGTATTCTTGATCGATATTAGCTTTTTCATCATAATTAAGAATTAGGACACCATTTTTTCTTACTTCTCTCCTGATCAAATGGTGATCAAAGGTTGTCACCATCTCAAAGGGTGGTCTAATTTCTTTATGAATCCCAACTTTAGCCCCGTTGTTGTATAGCCCTTCAAGAATGATCTCCTGAGTTGTTTGATTTTTTTCGGTCCATTTGCCGTGCGCCCTTCCATCTTTATAGTTCCTTTCGTAGTGTACATCGTTTTCTTCTCCGAAAGATATTCCTGTAAAAGGCTTTCCTTTATATGTAGCACCCACCTCATCGGTGGCTGCCCAGGGTTCAAATTCGATTTGACTGATGTGCACTTTCATTTTATTAGGTGTTCGTTAAGACAGATAGTTTACAAAGTGTTGTAGTACATTTTCGTTAAAATTTCATTGGTTTATTATCAACAAAACTATCAATAATACTTTCTAATTTCTCTTTGGTAGTAAAGTTGAATTTGGCACTTCAAATGTTGTGGAAATGATTGATATATATTTAACAGATTCTACACCTTCCTTATTTACTTTTATAAAAACTCTCCCAAATGAAAGCTCTCTAAAAGGAGTTACTTGATTAAAACATAAATGGTATCGACCAAAAAATAAGCTGTTTTTGTCCTTCAAAAGGTCAATACTGGGGTCTATTTTTTCAAATGGATTCATTTTATATGTAATAACCTGTTTGTATAAGATTAGTTACGTGTTCTAAATAACTAATTTAGCAAACGTTTTTATTTGCATTCATCTTTGTACAAATCCATATATTCAAAAATTATATTAATAGCATCGGGCGGAGCCGTCTACTCGATTGTGCTTAGTGTTTTTGTTTTCTAATTACTACCATTCTATAGTTCGATTCAGATTTATGTTCACTATCCTCAAACACATATTTGAATTTTTTGTCTTTAATTCGGTCAACTTTTTCTTCAAATCCAATTGTGTCTTTTAGGATTTCAACTTTTTTTCCAGTGTCCTGAATGCAGAAAATAACGAAACATCCTTTTCCAATTTCGGAAATTATTTTTTTAATAAATTCAGTTTCTTTTATTCGGTCATTCTTTGCGAAATGAAACATACTATCGAGTAATACATAATCATATCCATCAAAATTTTCAAATCCGAATATGTCGGCAATTATACCCTTCAACTTTAATTTTTTTGTCTTGGCAATTTGGTTCATTTGCTCAATTCCAACTTTCGAGTTGTCAATTCCAGTTACATCAAATCCAAGTTGAGCTAATGGAATCGAATCACGTCCTTGACCGCAACCTAAATCCAATATTTTTCCATTTTTTGGATATTTATTAAAAAATTCTATTAGTTCAGGATATGGTTCTCCAAACAGGTTTTCAGTCTGATAATATTTATCGTAGGTTACTGTCATTTCGGTTTTTCTACTTTAAGCACAACGCTCAATGTGAAATGCGTTTTAATGCATTTCACATAATGTTATAAGCTTTTTATATCCAAACATCCATTTTAAATTCAATTTTTTCAGATGTCAAAAACGCCTGAAAAGAACTAAAGGCACTGTTCCCTGAGTAATTGGCTTTTATCCAGTTCAATAGTGCCTCATCATCAATGATTTGAATATTTCGATTTCTTAGTTTTTTAATCAGTAATTCTTTACTTGACTTATCTACTGTAAGATAGTATTCGTAATCCCAATCACCTTTTAGTCTTTCAACTAAATCTCCTGAATCAACACCATCTAACATCAATTCGCTATTTTCTGTTATCCTGGCGTATATTCGAATTTTTATATCTTCTCTAATTTCTTCAAATAGTGTTACTGTTAGATCATTCATCTATGAAAGAGTTATATTTTTCAATCTTTTCTAGTAGCCTGTTTGCTATATATGAGCTTCCATTTTTCAGTTCGTTATGAATAATTTTAGCCTCTTCCAAATAAGCTTTCTTCTTATCGTTTGACCAATAAAATGGAGGAGCGTAAAGGTTACAAATTCTGTCTGCCATTTTCACTGCCCAAATTTCCTTAGGCTGCTGTTTAATTCTAGCCAAACTGTCAAGCATTTTATCTTTTATTGAATTGTCTTGCTCTTTCTTGGTTAACGCTAAAACACCATCAGCTACACCTTTTCCAAATCTGTTTTCAATTTCTTCAATCGTAAGTTTTGTATCCTCAATAGTGTCATGTAAAATGGCACACTTAATAGATAAGCCCGAATTAAGTATAGTGTCGACTTCAACAGCTTTTAATATTTCAAAAGTTACACTGCCAATATGATTGATATATTCTACTTTTTGACCTTTCTCTTGTCCTCCATATTTCTGACCATTGTGTAAATTGCTTGCTAACTGCCAAATGTCTTGAAGCTCATCAATAGACCATTCTTTATTCATATTTTCGTTTATTGCTTATAACAATTATATAATAGCAATTGCCATTATATTCTATGTATGTTTAGCTACAAATCTAGGGATTTTTGATAAACTTAAAATTGTTCACAGCAACTTGCATATCTATTTCTGTTGTTTTTTGTGCTACTATGCCTATCCTGCAGCATATAATAGAGCTATAACACATCGATGTTTTATATGGTTTGGCTGATCAATCATTAAAAGGATTTCTTCTTTGGATACTGCTTTAGGTAGTTGATGTTCTTTTCTGGGGGAGTATCTAAGTACACCCTATCAATCCCCATAGAAAAGAACACCAACCCCGGTTCCCACCACTGGCGGGCATTCCAATTGTAGATTGTCACTCCTAAATATTTTCCTTTTTCAATAACATAATTTTCGAGGTCGTATTTTTTATCTTCATCTTCCATTTTTTTCAACATTCCAGCTCTGTAGGTTATTCCATTTTCATTTTCTTCATAAATCCCATAACATTCTCTGCCTTTTCGAGTTGGTACTTTGCTTTCTATGGTTTTAAAGGAATTTTCAATTCCTTGAGGGAATGATTTTGCACGAACACATATCAGATTCAAGTCTGATTCTAGATTGATTTTTTTCATTGCTTTACAATGTTTCTACAAGCTGAATATTATTTCCGCAGGTGTCGTTAAAAACCACAAATTTTACTGTCCCCATTTTAGTTGGTTTCACGCTAAACTTGACACCGAGTTGAGTAAGTCGTTCATATTCAGATTGAACGTTATCAACATCGAATTGTGTATAGGGAATTCCCGCTTCCATCAAAGCATCTTGATAGACTTTAGACGGTTCAAAATGATTAGGAGCGGGTTCCAGTAAGATTTCGGGACCTTCTTGTGCTTCTTTAGATACCAGAGTTAGCCATCTATTACCTCCTTCTAATGGCTTATCAAGTTTTTTAATAAACCCCAATTTTTCGGTATAAAACTGTAATGCTTTTTCTTGATCTCTTACTGGTATACTGATAATTGTTACTTTCATTGGTTTTCAATTAAGATTAAAGTTCGCAAGTTCCTGCTTCAAAACTTTACTTGCTTCTTGAAAGTTGCTCTTTTTGAAATTCAATAGGCGATTTTCCAGTTTTGCTTTTGAATAAGGTGCTAAATGACCCTAAACTTTCAAATCCAACGGCGAAACAGGTTTCAGTTACTGTTGTTCTATTTCTTAGATGTTCTTTGGATTTCTCAATTCGTTTGTTTATTAAGTATTGTCTTGGTGTTAAGCCGTAATATCTTTTGAATAACCGTAATAAGTGGTACTTAGAAACAAACTGAATATGCGACAGTACCTCCAAGTTCAAATGGCTGTCATAATTATTATCGATGTAGTTTCGCATCCCAATTATGGTGTCAATTTGCCCTTGATTGGAATGAATAATGCCTCTAATTCTTTTTATTTCGCTTTCGTAAAATGTCATTCTTTAGTTTACTCAAATTACTGGTAACGGTCTCGGCTAGACGCAGTATGGGCGCATAACCCATATTGCCGTTTTAGCCAATGTGTGTGCCCGGCATGGGCATCTTTTGTTTACCGGAAAGGTAAATAATTAATCTAGAGGGCGCAAGTCCCTTATGGGCGGGAGTTGCGTCTCGAACGGCGGGTTGGCCAAACTACGAGTTGGTTGTATAGAGAAGTCAGCAGACGTCATCGTACTTACGGGAAACGAGCTGTTCATAAAAGAGCAGAGGTCTCACGAATAAGGAAGGACAGAACGTATGATTAGGTCTGGATTCGTATAGGAATGATCGTCTAGCACACTCATAGCCTATACCTAAACGGACAAGAACATCAAAAGTTCTGATCATACGAACCGCCCAGTACGAGACCCGTACGCTGGGTGGTCATGCCTACATTTCATTTCGGCAGATACATATGAGACCTGCCTGCCGTAAGCATTCAGGCAGGGGCGCACTCTGCTCACTTATGGGCGGAGCCGTCTACTCGACTGTGCTTTCGTTATTTTCTCTTTTATAGTTTCTAATTTAGATTACTCTTTATCTTCTGGTAAAGGTGAAATCATTATGTGCGCTCTATGTGTTCCGGGATTCATAATCCAAGGATGGTTGACAGCTATAGGTTCTTCGGGAAGTCCAGTAGATTCAGATGTGGCAAACGGTAAATAGACTACATAACGGTATCGGGCTCCTGCTACTTTAGAAGTTTCGGGATCGTACAACTCACCGGCTCCAAAATAGATGTGTAGAGTAGATCCTGATTTTCCCATATTCAGCTTGCCTGATTTTGCTTCTTCTTCTCGGATATCAAAGATTTCTCCTCCTGACTTTCCCTGAGCTTTTAGTTCTCGTCCCCTAGCCATAAAAGGCTCTAGATCCTTATGGTAGCAGGCTGCACTAAATCCGGGTTTATTAGGGTTATCTGCCAGAACTATAAATTCGTTATCTCCTTCTCTGAGTGTCACAAATTTACCAGCCATGTTATATCCTATAACTTTACATCTTGCCCTGCTTTCCTTTGGAGCAGCCATTAACGCTGTTGCAATTAACGCTTCGTCAGTGTCAATAGCAATTAATTGTTTTTCGACATCATTTGACTTACTGTCCGTTACAGTTTCTTTTGGAGAGGTTACCTCTATTACTTTTTTGGTTTTGTCTGAAGAATTGCAAGAAATTAAAATTCCTGTAAAAACTAATGTTATAAAAATATGTTTCATTTTTTGGTGATTTTTTCTAAAGATTTAATCGTTGGTTAAGAGTTAGTCATAATGAAGCACAACAATTATATAATAGCAATTGCTATTATATTCCATGAATGTTTAGCTACAAATCTAGGGGATTTTTGATAAACTTAAAATTGTTTACAGCAACTTGCATATCTATTTCTGTTGTTTTTTGTGCTATTATACCTAGCGCATATAATTACAAATCCGTTATTACCAATTATAAACCCTGTGCCAAACAATTCATCATATACTATTTTGCCATCATCAGTTTTGTTCGCCCTTATTAAGGGAATAACCACATCGGTAATTTTTTCTTCTTGTATAAAGCTCATGCAATGTTTTCTAACGTCAGTTTGTCTAAAAACCTAGTTTTTCGCTTTAGATTTGAACAAATATAAGGGGTTTTAGGTGCTTTTTACTATTCCTTTTGAAGAGTTTGTTCAAATATTTGGATAGCTTAAAATGGTTTGTTTTGGCTGATATCATACTGATTTCCATAGAAAAACAAGAGGTTACTTTTCTAAAGTAGTCTTTTAAGGTGTTTTTATCCAAGATATTGAATATTCTCCTAAGGTTATAGGCGGTAAAGATAAGCCCTATATCAGCACTGGCCCTTTCTTAGTATTTTTTAGTAAGTATGTAGTCAAAACCCCATTGGCGTTTAATGGTTCCATAAGGATGTTCTACTATGGACTGCCTTTTACGGTAAGTTTCTTTGTTGTTGGTTATCCTTTCCTTGTTGTGATTGCTTTTTGAGTTCTTGCTTCAACTGTTCTTTTTGCTCGCAATCGGCAGTAGCCAGTTCCTGATTGTACCCCTCTAGTTTGTTGTCGATATAGGCAATATGGCGATCGGTTTTCTTAGTGTTGAAATTGTTTTTCTTACTGTTATGGGCACGCAGCTTGGTACTGTCCCCTGCAATGAGTTTACCCCCGATCAAGTTAAAATGTTTTGCAATGGAAACGGT
>CANMDW010000023.1 GCA_947496705.1 uncultured Aquimarina sp.
TTACCATTCCGAACAGAGTAGTTAAGCCCGTTAGCGCCAATGGTACTGCAATCCGTGGGAGAGTAGGTCACCGCCTTGTTTACCTGCCAAAAGGTAGGTTTGAAGTCCTTCACAATATTGTGAAGGACTTTTTTATGTTACTCTAGCCTCTTCCCCTAAAAATGTTTTGTTTAGAACCTCATACGAATTGTAAATATGGGCTTTTATGGCTATAATTTTTTGGTACTTCACTCATTGTATAGATCATTTATTTTATTAAGACTTTGTGAATTTTCCCTGTTTTTTTGAATTAGATAATGCAACACTTATATTACTATTTAATCAGAAAATTCTTTATAACTTTATACAAATTCTTTAAATGTGTATGCTATTATTGACTGTAACAGCTTTTATGTTTCTTGTGAACGATCTTTTAGACCAGATTTAAGAAATAAGCCTGTTGTAGTACTTTCTAATAATGACGGTTGTGTAGTTTCAAGAAGTGCTGAAGCAAAAAAGCTTGGCATTCCTATGGCTGCACCTGCATTTAAGTATAAAGATCTTTTTGAAAACTCTAAAGTTCATGTTTTTTCTTCTAATTATTCGCTGTATGGTGACATGAGTACTCGGGTGATGAGTATTTTAGACTCTTTTTCACCAGAAGTAGAAGTGTACAGTATTGATGAAGCTTTTGTAAAACTACCAAAACAGATTAACGGTTTTAAATCGTTTGGTATAAAAATCAAGAGTACTATCTTTCAATATACAGATATACCTACAAGTATAGGAATAGCTAATACTAAAGCTTTAGCTAAAGTGGCGAATCATGTTGCTAAAAAATTTCAGGATAAAACCGGTGGAGTTTATGTGATCGATTCTGAAGAAAAAAGGATTAAAACTTTACAATGGACTGCAATTAATAGGGTATGGGGAATAGGGGCTGGTAATAGCAAAAGACTAAAAGATAAAGGAGTGAAGACTGCTTATGACTTTACGATGCTTGATGATGATTGGGTGCAGAAGTATATGACAATTACCGGACTTCGCCTAAAAAAAGATTTATGTGGAGAACCTACTTTAGCACTTGATGAGTTAAAGAATAAAAAAGCTATTGCTACTACAAGAAGTTTTGAATACACATTTTCTGATTTTGAAAACCTGAGAGAGCGCATTTCTACATTTGCTTATAGTTGTGCAGAAAAGCTTCGAAAACAAAGATCTTCATGTATCATGCTTTATGTTTTTTTAAGAAGTAATAAGCATAAAAAAGGCGCTCTGCAATATAGAGGAGGTAAAGTCATTAATTTGCCTTTTGCAACAGATTCTACTTTAGTTATCGTAAAATATGCTATAAAAGCTTTAAAAGACATCTATAAACCAGGAATTGCATATAAAAGAGCAGGTGTTGTTTTGATGGGATTAAGGGCTGCAGATACTAAGCAGTTGGATTTATTTGAAAATGAAAACCCAAAACATAAACCTCTTATGAAAGTTATGGATAAACTAAACGAAAAATTTGGTGGGTATAAAATAAAAATAGCCAATCAAGATCTTGATCGAACCTGGAAAATGAAACAAGAACATCTGTCACCACAGTATACTTCAAAATTTACAGATATCATACAAGTTAATTGTAAAGATGAATCATAAAAAGATAGAATTTTTTAAAAAAGATCAATTGGTTTATAAAGAATTTCCATTTGTGAGTGAAGGTATTTCGGCAGGGTTCCCTTCTCCGGCAGATGATTTTAAAGAACCTAGAATTAGCCTTGATAGAGAGTTGATTGATAATGAAGATGCTACTTTTTTTGCAAGAGTAAGAGGCAATTCGATGGTTAATGCAGGTTTATCTGATGGAGATCTTCTTATTATAGATAAAAGTAAAGAACCTCTTGATGACAAGATTGCGGTTTGTTTTATTGATGGAGAGTTTACAGTAAAAAGATTAAAAATAGATAAAGACTGTATATATCTTGTTCCTGAAAATGAATCTTATCAACCCATCAAAGTAACAAAAGAGAATGATCTTATTATATGGGGTATTGTTACTTATGTTATCAAGAAATTATGATATAAAAAAACGACATCTATACTAGATGCCGTCTCTAAAAATTCTATTTTGGGGCTACAAAATAAAATTCAGTATTTATTAGTTTTCCACATTATAGCTGGCAAACTGAAGCATAGCCGACTGGGTAAGTTCTTTTACTCTATTTACATAAAAAGTTTTTGTATCGTCTAGAGATTCGTTTTTTAATTCATTTTCACTACGTAGGTAATCTGCTTGTGATTCGAACCTAGATTCTTCATTTAATACAATACTCAATTCTTGTAAAGCACTTTCTAGCTTTTGTAAAGCTTGTTCAGCTTTTGATTTCACCAAAGTTTGCTCTTTTAATTCGGCAGCGCGTTTTGCTTCAAATTCAGCTTTTAGCCTATTTTGCGCTGCTATTTGCTGCTCGAGTTTTTGTTGTTCGATTTGTAATTGACGACGTTTTTCTTCTAATTCTTTTTGTTTGGCCGAAACTTCTTCTGTTGCTTCTGCTATTTCGTTTTGTTCCTGCTTATAAGTATCTTCTGTATATGTATAAGAATCAATGTTAGCTCGACAAAAAGTTAACTGCTCGAGTAGGGTAGAACCCAATTCTTTTGCACGTTTTGCAAAAAATCTGCTACGTTCATAGGTATCTTGTTCTAGTGAACTCTGCATATCTACCTTGGCTTGATATGCTGTTTCATTAGCTTTCTTACAACCACATTGATCTGCTAAATTTTCTACTTTTTGAAAAGCTTCTATTGCTTTATCTGCATATTCCTGAGTATGGAAAACATTATTTGCTCCATGTGCTTTTTTACTGTGTGAATATGCATAGCTGGCAGCCGTAAGTGCATCTTCATATACATCCTGGGCATTAAGTTGGAGAATAGAACAAGATAAAAATAAGATAAGTGTAATTCTTTTCATTATATGGGGGCTTTTAAATCACCAAGCAATAATACAATATTTTTTACATAACATCCAAGAAAAAACGTCATTAATCGATAAAAAACGCATTTTATCTTAATTTTTACGGGTAAACCTTAGCTATGGTGATACATATCTTACTGTTTTGTAAGAATATATGTTATTGTCTGAGCACTAATAGAACGGTAATATTCATTTAATATTTTGACATCATTTGAAAAAATATCAAATTTCATAATTCAATATATCCATTGTGTAAGTTAATTATGTATCTTACGTCTATATTGCCTATGAAACAACGAATCATATCTTCGATAAATCATAATCTTAACAATGCTGTAGCTTTGTTGAAAGTAATAGATTCAACTACATATAAGGATACCTCGGTTGGGCCATACTACTCTAGTATTGGTTCTCATATTAGACATACACTAGACTTTTTTGATTGTATAATTAGCGGATTAGATTCTAATAATATTGATTTAACAGCTCGTAAACGCGATGAGATTTTATCTACAAATAAAGAATCGGCGATAAGTTATATATATAAGCTTCAGGAAACCTTGCTTTCTTTTATTGACGTAAATACAGATTATTTGATCCATGTTACAGATGATATGGGTCAAGGAAAGATCACGGTTAATTATACTTTAGAAAGTATTCTTTTACATGCCAATAGCCATACTGTACACCATTATGCAACTATAGGGTATATTCTTAATAATTTGGGTATAGATATAAAAATTTCTGGATTTGGTTATAATCCAACGACTCCTGTCAATAAGAGAGAAGGTATTTAGTTATAAGTATTTAGTGTCTGGTCGGAAATATATCACTATTAAATTTGTTTCTTTTTGCGCTATTTTTATTTGTTTTTTATCGCCTGATGCTAAGGCATCTGCGTCAAAAAAGAAAATTAAAATCCCATCAAAAATAATTCAAATTATAAAAACTGCCTATTTCCGACCAGACACTATTTAAAGTTTTACTACTTTTTTCCAAACATAGATTCCATAATAGTTTTCAATCCTTTAAAAGCCATAAATATGGCAAATCCTGCACCAATCAATCCTAAGATTAATATCGGGATGTATAATGGGTGATTTTGATTTTTAAAAGCAGAATGAATAATTACCGGACTAATAAACATAAAAATGAGAGAGATCGCCATACGTTGTATGCCTTTACCTAATAATTCTTTATTTGTTCTTTTAGGCTCCATGATTAGCTATTGCATTGCGTACACTGCCATATTTTTCTAATAGGTTGGCTGCTTGTTTTTTGTCAATATCTAATTCTTCCATAATCATGCGAGTGCCACGATCTACCAATTTGTTATTGCTAAGTTGCATATCTACCATTTTATTGCCTTTTACCCGACCTAGTTGAATCATAGTAGCCGTAGAAATCATATTCAATACCAATTTTTGCGCAGTTCCGGCTTTCATACGTGAACTTCCGGTAACAAATTCTGGCCCAACAGTTACAACAATTGGAAATTGTGCAGTAGTAGCCAAAGGGCTTCCTTCATTACAGGTAATACAACCTGTAATAATGTTATTCTCATTACAATACTGCAATGCCCCTATAACATAGGGAGTAGTACCCGAAGCTGCAATACCGATCACCACATCTTTTTCTGATATATGGTATTTTTTTAGATCTTTCCACCCTTGATCGATACTATCTTCTGCAAATTCTACTGCTTTTCTGATTGCATCGTCGCCTCCTGCTATTAGTCCTATTACCAAATCGTAGGAAACACCATAGGTAGGGGGGCATTCACTGGCATCAAGGATGCCTAATCGGCCACTTGTACCGGCACCGAGATAGAAGACTCTACCTCCATCATTCAATTTTTGTACAATTTGAATAACCAAAGCTTCAATTTGCGGAATAGCTTGTTCTACCACCTCAGCAACTGTTTTGTCTTCTTTGTTAATGTTGGTAAGCAACTCATTAACGCTCATTTTTTCTAAATGATCGTATTTTGAGGCTTGTTCTGTAGTTTTTGTAAACATGTTTCAAAAATACTCATTTTCTCTTTTTAGAAGGCCTGTTTTTTTTAAAATGGTACAGTATTATCTTTCTTCTATAGTGAATTGAAATCTGTTTGCCTGTGAAAGATTAAAATATCCCAGGGCATAGTTGTCTGGATTTGTGGTATTAATGATATTACCGCGTAGTATTGCCGGAGGCGCCTGAAAGGGATTTCCTCCATTTTGTTCACTTTGTTCAATCAACAGATCAGCATAATTAAAATAGCGTTCATCAATTCCTAGTATCTTAATGGTAACATCTCTTCCGACTACCATGTCCTCATAGAAATAGGAAAAATTAAAAGCTTCCCCCTGATAAAAACGATCTTCACTTGGAAGAAATAAACTAAAATCAAAATCGAAAAGATAGAAATCATCTCTATTTCCGTCATCTGTAAAAAACACGATGATTTCGGTTTCATCACCATCAAACAGTGTGGCATCACCTTGCTGTATATTATCAATAGGAACTGTAGGAATAAGTTCTGTAGTAGCTTTGTATGTTTCGTTATCGTAGATAACTGTTAACTCATATTGTGTGTCAAATTCAGGAATAAAATCTATAGTGCCAGAGGTATAGAATCCCGGTTCTGCTGATTCTATAAAATCAATAATGGTGTTATCATTTAAGTTTGTGATAAAAACTGTAGCACCACTTACCGTAGGAATATCTTCATCAAAAAACGGAGCCGATAAAGTGAGTCTTATACCCCCATCAATGTCAACTGGTTGTTCATCCAGGTATAATTCGAAAGAAGCATCTACCACTAATCTGGGTTCTCCATCTGGCACATCGACTTCGATTACATCTTCACAACTTGTGAATGTAAATAGTACTGCTAGTATATAAGTTAATTTCTTCATTTTTTAGAATTTAAAATTATAAGTTACTGCCGGTATGATACCAAAAATTGATGTTCTTATAGCTTCATTCACAAAAGTATCTTCATTTCTTGTAAAAGTAATTGATGCAGCATTTCTGCGATTATAGAGGTTATAGATACTAAAGACCCATTCTCCCTGCCATTTTCTGTTTTTATTTTTTCGTGGCGTAAGGGTAGCAGAAATATCTATTCTGTGATATGCTGGTAAACGCTCACTGTTGCGCGATCCATCAAATACCGGCACCACCAATCCCTGGTATTCAAATTGACCTGTTGGGTAATTGGTAGGTTGCCCAGTTTGGAATACGAAATTAGCACCAAATTTCCACTTCTTGTTCAATTCATAACTTCCATTAAAGGATATATCATGTGTTTTATCATATGGTGTGTTATACCATTCATTGTTATTGATTCCCGGCTCTTGCGCAGTTCTTCCTGGTGTTCTCTGTTCTGATTTTGATAATGTGTAGGCTAACCAACCTTTGAATTTCCCTTCGTTTTTTCTTAATAAAAATTCTAAACCATAAGCACGGGCTTCTCCATTTAGGATATCTTGTTCTATCGCATTGTTTGCAATCAAGTTTGCACCATCTATATAATCAATGCGATTTTTGATATCCTTATAAAAAACTTCGGTTTCCAGAGAATATTTGTTATTATTAATACTTTTGAAATACCCTAAAGCATATTGATTCAACAATTGCGGTTTTATGTATTTGCCACTGGGTGCCCAGACATCCAACGGAGTGGGAGAGTTGGTGTTTGATAATAGATGTAGGTACTGTGCCATTCTATTGTAGCTAGCTTTTATTGAAGTATTATCATTAAAAGCATAGGCCAATGCTACTCTGGGTTCCAGATTGGTAAAGGTTTCTATCTGATCGGTTCTGCTAAAATTTTCTGTACCTATCGGTTCTGCGGCTTCATAAATCTGTAATTCCTCATTAAATAAAAGCGGATTATCATCTTGATAAACATTTAGTTCATCTTGTCCTAATCTTATAAAATTACTTAGTCTAATGCCATATTGAAGTGTTAGGTTATCAGAGATCTTATGTTCTGCATCAAGATATGCCCCAAATTCATTGGCATATTTATCAATGAGTTTTTCTCTAATGATCCCCGAATCTTCGCTATTGGGTTTTATTTCACCAGGATTAAATCTGAAATAGATATTATTGATCCCATAGTTGAGTTGAAAAGTATCACTGAGATAATGTTTGAGGTCATATTTCAGATTAAAATTCCTGATTCCCGAGTTCCACTCAAAACCAACAAAATCAAGTTCTAATCCGTAGAAGTAGTCAGAATATATAAGTGATAGGTTAGAGAATAGTTTATCTGAAAAAAGGTGATTCCATCGTAGATTAAGTACCGTATTACCATAGATGTTTTCAAAACTTTCTTCTATACCAAATACATCCCGCCCAAAATATCCAGAGAGATATAAACTATTGTTCTCGTTAATTTTATAATTAAGTTTAGTATTTAGATCATAGAAGTATGCTACGTTGTCATTATCAAAAAGTGGTAGAAAAAGATGCGCATATGAGGCTCGGCCACCTACTAAAAAAGCTCCCCGATCTTTTTTGATTGGCCCCTCGGCCAGTAATCTACTAGATACTGCTCCTAAGCCCCCGCTCATTCTAAATTTTTTACTATTTCCTTCTTTTTGATAGATATCGAGAACCGAGGATACTCTTCCGCCATATCGTGCAGGGATTCCTCCTTTATAGAGCTTAATATCTTTTATAGCATCTGGATTAAAAACAGAAAAAAAACCAAATAGGTGAGAGGAGTTAAAAATAGTAGCTTCGTCTAACAATATCAGATTTTGGTCTGCAGCCCCACCTCGTACATTAAATCCCGAGGCTCCTTCACCACCACTGGTAACACCAGGTAACAGGATAATCGATTTGATGACATCGGCTTCTCCCAGAACCACAGGAATCTGTTTGATAGTGCCTGCAGTGAGCTTGTTCATACTCATTTGCGGGTTCTTTATATTCAGTTTTTCGGCTTTTTCTGTAATTACCACTTCATCCAGCATTTCAGAAGACTCTATAAGTTGAACATTCAACTTTTTATCTTCATTCAAGTCAATTTCTTTTACAATATCTGTAAACCCCAAATAACTGACCTGTAGTTTATATTTTCCTTGCGGAAGGGTTATCGAATAAAAACCATACTCGTTGGTTACTACTCCTTTACCTATTTCTGGAAAGATGACATTTACACCAATAAGGGTTTCATTACTGGAGCTTTCAGAAACTGTTCCACTAAGCGTGAATTTTTCTTGGCTTAACAGTGAAGAGTGCCCTAATAAGAAGAGAAATACCAGTATTACACCGGAGGATATGTTTTTTTTCAAAAGACAATGGTTTTATCAATTAACACTTAAGTACAATCTGTAAAGAAAAAAAGATGTTATGAGTTATACAATTACACAAGAGTTAATTTTGAGTTATACTATTTTTTAATTAAAATTCTATTCTATAATTTAACAGTGGTAATAGGTTTAATTGAAATTCAGGTTCGAGGGTTCGAGTTTCGGGATTAAATACTTGTGTATCTACATTATCTCTATTGGTAAGATTCTGGATATCCAAAGAAATAATATGTGCTGCTTTTGGTTTATTAATGCGATAGTATATACTCGTATCTAAACGAAAATAGTCTTCAAACTGAATTGTATTTCTCTGGTTTTCTAATATAGTAATGACTCCGGATTGATCAAACGCTTCCAAATCTATAGGAGTTCCTCGTTTCCCTCCATTTAATAGTGTTTTTGCATTGATGCCAATGATATTATTATTTGTTTTTCCTACTGAAAATTCCTTACCACCCACTATATTAAAGGTGTAGTTAAAATTGTACCTACTATTGTACCAATTACCATCTGCTGCTTTGTATTTGGAGTCGAATAATGAAGTGGTAGTTAAAAAGTAGTATTGGTTAGAAAAAAACTTTTCAAAAGTTAATTCTACACCATAATTTCTAGCTTTACCAGTATCAGTAAACGCTCCATTGATAAATATTCCATTAATAAAAGATGAAGTAAAATCGGGATCTGCAGCGATAGCTACTTTGTTAATATCCTGATAATACGCTTCGATTTTTAAATGCCCATTTTTAATGATGCGCCAATCATATCCCAGAACGTAGTGGGTTGCTCTCATTAAATCAATGTCTTTATTAGGAGTTGATGTAGTTCCCTGTTGATTCTCTACTTCAATAAAATATTGATTTAATGGCATTCTTCTGGAGTGTACTCCAATGCCTGCACTTACTGTGTGTTTTGGGTGAATTTTGTATTCTACTCCCACGCGAGGTTCTAGAACAAAGTCTTCATTTATTGAAAAATAAGTCCCATGAAACCCAAATGTGGATGACAATTTTTTATTAAATCTATATTTTGCCTGTGTAAAGAACTGTGCCATTGTTCCGTTTCCGTCTTCATTTACCAAAACGTCTTGTGTAGTATTGATCGTTTCATCACTTAATACATCATAATTTAAATAACTTAATATCACTCCAGTTTTTAGTGTGGCTTTGGGGCTAAATTTATTGGTGAGATTTATATTGGATCGTACTGCACTGTTGTTTAATAGATCTCTTTCAATAAATGAATCATTAGTAGTAGTTTGTATTAATGTTCGCTCAAAATTACTTTCATTGCCAGAATAGGAAAGTGCCACATCCAGAGTACTTTTTCTATTTAAAAAATATTTCAGATTTATACCACCCATATAGGTTTTGGAATCAAATTGTTCATCTTCTGTTAGGTTTGGATTGATTTGTTCTACATTATCCTGATTATCTTCGCTAAACCCACCAATACCCCAAAAAGATAGATTTGTTTTATTGCCTATAGGTAGATTTACTTTAAATGACAAATCCTGAAATTTGGGTACACTATTATCAGATACTTCAATAACTTCATTAAGAAGTGTTAGTGTAGAATACCGATAGTTTATGAGATAAGATCCTTTATAATTTTTACTAAAAGGACCTTCTAAGGATACATCAGCACCTAATACTCCTAATTGAAAAGCGTATTCCCTTTTGTCGGCATTACCGTTACGTAGGTTTATATCAAAAACCCCGGAAGTGGCATTGCCATATTCTGCAGGGAAGGCACCGGTAAAAAAATCTGAATTCCCCAGCATATTGGTACTTAAGAGGCTTACTGCTCCTGGCGAGTACCCCTCTTCAGAAAAATGATTGGGTTCAGGAACTTCGACTCCTTCAATTTTCCAAAGTAATTGATTGGGAGCGTTTCCCCGTATGATGATCTCATTGGTAGTGTCATCAGAATTGGTAACCCCTGCAAAGGATAGTGCCATACGGCCGGGATCACTAATACTGGCAGGAAACCGTTTGGCCTCTTCTACACTGAAGGATCTGGCGCTCACAGTTGCCAGCTCATTATTTGGTTTTATATTGTCTTTTGGAGCTACCAATAATACTTCATTAAGTTGTTCTAGTGATTCTGCCAAACGTATGTTTAAAACGATCTCTTTGGCCGATCCAACCAGTACTTCAGGAATTAATGAATCCTCATAACCCAAAAAGCTACATCGAAAAGATTGCCTTCCCACTGGTATGTTTTCTAAAATAAAGAAACCTTTTGTGTCACTAATTGTTCCTTGCGATGGTTCAACATTTAAAAGAGTTATTGTTGCACCAGATAGTGGTCTTGCTGTGGTAGCATCAAGCACTTTGCCTTTTACAGTCTGCGTTAATGTTTGTGCATTTGCAGAAAACATAAGTAAAATCAATATCAAGGGTATATATACTTTTTTAAATTTCATATGTATCTAGTTTTATATTATTATTGAAATAAAAGTAGAAATACCTTCTTTTTATGAAAAGTAGATTCTGATGAAGTCGGTTGAAAAAAAAACTAAAAGGGTTGTTTTTCACTTTTTTGAATATTGAACTCGTTTGAACTTTTACTTTTTGCTGCAAATTTTGCTTTCCTGCCCGCCTGTCTACCGACCGACAGGTAGATCCGGCAGGCGGGTTACACCCTAATTTTGACTTTTTTTCTTAACGTAGTCGTCTTGACTTCATTTGAAACTTATGAAGAGTTTTATGTTTCATTTCATAATTTTATTATTAATAAGTAATTAAAGATTATTTTTATGCTTTATTAGTGATTTCCATTGAAAATTAACAGGAATCCATTCTTTATCATTTTTTAAAGAGTCATCAAGCGATTTGATGTGCCGATTGTTTTTCATGTATACTTGATTGTTTTTAGAAAAGACATATACAACCTGTAATCTCTGAGATCTAATAGCTTTTGCTCTATTCTTCATTAGGGATGCTTTTTTTGTAACGATTTTTACCAAGATTAAATATGCCTACTTTTAGCCCAAAACCAAAAGAGAACCCATTGATTCGTGTTATATCATCAGGGGATAAATCTACCTTGCTTGAAAACCTATATTTCATTCCGGTTTCCAATTGTACATATCGGGAAATATTATATAAAACATTAATGCCTGGTTCTACAACAAATATGGCATCCCAGTCTTTGTCCCGGTTTTGTTCAAATTCATCATCACTCCAATCATCATTAATATACCCAGCTGCACCACCACCTATTAATATCGGAAAGGAAAGGTTAATTTTAGCTTTGCTAAATAAGATGGGTTCTAAATGAAGCCCACCGTATAATGCCCCAAGATCTGCTTCATTTGATAAAAATATTCCTGGTAAGTTCTGTTCAGAATAAAGAGCTTTGGCCGTGAATCCAATTTCAAATTGACGATTGGCCACATAAGCAACTTTGAGGGCCATTATATAGGTGTCTTTATTTTCGATGTTACCATAACTTGTATGTATTCCCAAATAAAAACCATGTACAATGTTTTTACGGTCATTAAATTCTATATAATCTTTAGATTCCTGGGCTATACTTTGCCAAATACAACCAGTTAAAGTAAAAAGTACTATGATTTTTGCGTATTTCATTATACTTGGTATGTTATATCATTGACAGATCGAATTGATAATAGTTGCATATGATTTGTTTTTTATGGCTGTAGAACGAATTTCTCTTAACGAATTGATTACAATAGATTTTTTTTGGAATAGTAGTAATCATTCTTTCAAAATGATCACTCCTTTTTTACCGGTAATTTGAAACTTCCCCACAAGACTACCGTTTCCATAAGTAGCACTAATGTCTCTAATCCTCTTTCTTTTATCAATTATATCGGTTTTTATATTAGAAAATGACTTAGGAATCCTTAATAATCCTTGTTCCAGAGAAGCATTAAAATCGATAGCCAAACCTGTTACATTTATATTTAGCTCTGAGGATTCCTGATCGATAATCACACTGGCATTAGTTTTTTCGATTTTAGTGACCCGAAAGTCGGCCACCTCCATAGTAAGATGAATATTTTCATATACAGTAGTTAGATTCATATTACTAAACATAAGCTCTCCCTGAATACTTCCTGTTTTTTCGATCGTTATCTTATCCTTGCTAGAGTATATTTCCAGCGATGTAACATGTTCGATTTGAATGGTTGTTCCACTACTGCTTATTTTTAGATCTTTAGACTCTTCTATGTCAATCTCTCCATTTTTGAACCTGATGTTTCCATAAGTAATCGATTTGGTTTTAAGTTTTCCAAATTTCATTTCTATATTGGCATTGTTCAAGTCTTTATTTATCCACATATCGCCATGTTGTACATTGGCCTTGAGTTTTCCATTCCACTCACTTATGATGATGTCTCCAAATTTGTTGATGATGTTAATCTCAGCATTAAAAGGTAGGTAAACAGTATAATCAATTTGAATATTACCTTTGTCAAAATCAAAGGGATTTGCTTTATTAAAGAATCTGGAGAGTAAGCTATTACTTTTATCTTCAATAACAGAGGAGATACTTACAAAATCTTCTGTTTCATTAATTACCGGATGAATGCGTTTTAAGAGCTCTTCTGCATCTTCTTTTTTCTTTTTAATTACTTGTATATCAATTGTAATTTGTATTGTTTTTTCATCCCAACCATTAATAATAACATTACCGTACTTGTTTTCCAGGTGCAATTCTCCCGCATTGGTGAGGGGGAATGTTTTTTCAATATCTTTTGATACTTTTTCTTGTGCACATATACTGTGCAGTGGTAATAACAGTATCGGTATTACAAAAAGATATTTATAAAATGTATCCTTCATTATCATTCGTTTTTTTAGAATTATTGATCTGTTTCAATAGGTTCTCAATCAATTCTATTCTTTTTTTATAGTTATAGACAATGGCTTCTAAGATGTATTCGTTGTTGAGGTTTTTTGCCATTTCTAATTTTAGGGCGTTATATTCTTCATCTAATTCATCCATAAAAGACAAGAATTCTTCTTTGTCTTTGGGTTGTAGTTTTGGATTGTTCTTTACTAATTGTACATGAAATGATACCAAATCTTTGTAATAAGTATCAATGTCCCGTAACTCTTGATGAACAATATTGTTTTGTTTGCTGTCGCTAAATCCTGAACTTATGAATGGATTTAGGATAGAAAAGGCTCCTATCAACATCAAAATACTAGCAGCTACTTTCAATAAGGGAGATCCCCATAAACGATTTGTTTTTTTAGTATCTAAATGCGAATCAATATGTTGCCAAATTTTTGATTTATCTGCTTTATGTTCATCAAAAAGATGTTTGTTTTCTTGTATGTGTTTTTCAAAATCATCCATTGTTTTACATGGTGTTTATGATATCAATTAATTTTTTTTTAGCTCTATGGTATTGCGATTTAGAGGTAGAAACAGTAATACCTAATATTTCAGCAATCTCGATATGATCGTATCCTTCAATTAGATAGAGATTAATAATTTGCCGATATCCATTTGGCAGCGTTTTTATAGCATTTTTTATTTTATTAATTTCTATAGGCTTAATTGGATTGTTGGTTTCCTCACTTACATAATACTCATGATTCTGAATAGGGACAACCGGTATTTTTTTTAGTTTTAAGTGGTTAATGCTTTTATTGATAACGATTCTTTTTAACCAGGAACCAAAAGTGCTTTCATACCTAAAAGATTTTAAATTTCTGAAGGCTTCTATAAAACTATCCTGAATTATATCTTCTGCATCTTCTTTTATACCCAGCATTCGCATACTTGTATTATACATAGCATCGACATAGAGTTGATATAACCGGTATTGCGAATTCCTATCACCAGACTTGCTTTTTTCTACAAGATCTTTATGCGTATAAAGGATATTGGTTTCCAATTAGTTTTACTTGATTGTAAATTTCCTTAAATGTACTTTTCTTTATCTAGTTATTACTATTGACAACTTAAAATAGAAAAGGTTGCATTAGTTGAAAATTAAAAAAGACAAAATGGGCAATAAAGCATAGTCTAGGTAGGAGATTCTCAAGAGTGTTATTTGAAGCATAAAAAACCTGTATGGGCAGTCATACAGGTTTTTCTATTTATTATGCTTTTTGCTATTAAGCGCTAATTATAGTGTTTAATGTTTCACTGGGACGCATTGCATTGGATACTTTATCAACATCAGGCCAATAATAACCACCCATATCCACGGCACTACCTTGAGCATCATTTAGTTCAGCAATAATTTTAGCTTCGTTATCAACTAATTGCTTAGCCACGGTAGCAAATTCACTTTGCAATTCTGCATCTTGAGTTTGTTCTGCAAGTGCTTGTGCCCAATATAAGGCCAGATAAAAATGGCTTCCTCTATTATCTAGTTCGTTTACTTTTCTGGAAGGAGATTTTTGGTTATCCAAAAATTTTATTGTTGCCTGATCCAGGGCTTCGGCTATAATCAATGCTTTAGAATTATTATTGGTCTCACCGAGATGTTCTAGAGAAACGGCTAATGCCAAAAATTCTCCCAAAGAATCCCATCTAAGGTGCCCTTCTTTATTAAATTGTTGTACATGTTTGGGTGCAGAACCTCCAGCTCCTGTTTCGAATAAACCACCACCATTCATTAAAGGAACAATAGATAACATTTTTGCACTGGTTCCTAATTCTAAGATAGGGAAGAGGTCGGTATTGTAATCACGCAGTACGTTTCCGGTTACAGAAATGGTGTCTTTACCATCTTTGATTCTTTCTAGCGAAAAGCGTGTGGCTTCAACAGGAGACATAATTCTAATATCTAATCCTGTTGTATCGTGTTCTGGTAAATAGATGTTAACTTTTTTGATTAGCTCAGCATCATGAGCCCTGTTTTTGTCTAACCAGAATATGGTAGGGGTATTGGTGGCTCTAGCTCTGCTTACGGCAAGTTTTACCCAGTCTTTAACAGGAGCGTCCTTGGTTTGACACATTCTCCAGATATCACCTTGTTCTACAGGGTGTTCAATTAAAATATTTCCAGAAGCATCAATAACTCGAACAGTACCATCTCCTTGAATTTCGAAAGTTTTATCATGAGATCCATATTCTTCGGCTTTTTTGGCCATGAGCCCAACATTAGGAACAGTTCCCATAGTGGTAGGGTCAAAAGCACCATGCTTTTTACAGAAATCTATGGTTTCCTGATATATTCCGGCATAACTACTGTCTGGAATAACTGCTTTAGTATCCTGAAGATTGCCATCTGCATCCCACATTTGTCCTGAAGTACGTATCATAGCCGGCATAGAAGCATCTATGATAATGTCGCTGGGGACGTGTAAATTAGTAATACCCCGATCTGAATTTACCATGGCTAATTTTGGGCCTTTTTTATAGCAAGCTTCTATATCTGCTTGTATTTCGGCTTTTTTAGCATCGGGTAACCTTTTCAATTTATTGATAAGGTCTCCAAAACCGTTATTTACTTCTACACCAATTTCTTCAAGAACCGCTGCGTGTTTTTCAAAAACATCTTTAAAAAATACTTCTACAGCATGACCAAAGATAATTGGGTCAGAAACTTTCATCATTGTAGCTTTCATATGCAATGAAAACAACACATTTTTTTCTTTTGCATCGGCCACTTGTTCTTCAAGAAAAGAAATCAACGCTTTCTTACTCATAACGGTAGCATCGATTATTTCACCTTCAAGGAGGGGAGTTTTTTCTTTTAAAACTGTCACGCTGCCATTGTTGTCGATAAACTCGATTGTTACATCACCAGCTTTTGTAACCATGACAGATTTTTCATTAGAACGAAAATCACCACTGGTCATAGTTGCTACATGAGTTTTAGAATCAGAATTCCAAGCACCCATAGAATGCGGGTTTTTTCTAGCGTATTGCTTTACTGGTTTAGGGGCTCTACGGTCAGAATTTCCTTCTCTTAATACAGGATTCACGGCACTACCTTTAATCTTATCATACCGGGCTTTTATTTCTTTTTCGGCATCATTTTCGGGTTCTTCGGGATAGTTGGGTAAACCAAACCCCTGGAGTTGTAGTTCTGCTATTGCGGCTTTTAACTGAGGTACAGAAGCGCTTATATTAGGGAGTTTGATGATATTTGCCTCTGGTTTTTGAGCTAATTCTCCAAGTTCTGCAAGTGCATCAGCTTGTTTTTGTTTGTCGGTTAATTTTTCTGGGAAGGTTGCCAGAATCCTGGCTGCCAGAGAAATATCTTTTGTTTCGATACTAATATTTGCAGCTGTGGTAAACTTTTTGATTATTGGCAGAAAAGAATAGGTGGCTAAAGCCGGAGCTTCATCAGTTTTGGTATAAACAATTTTTGAGGTATTAACTCCCATATTTTTAGTTTTTATCTAGGTATCTCTATTCGTACAAAGCCTAACAATTTTTGATACCGCTTTTAGTGTAATATTAGTATTTCAAGAAAATAATTAGTCGTTTCATTTTTCTAAGACAAACAATATTGGCATTACTTTTTGCAACAGTCGAGAATATTGTGTTTTTACCATAGTATTGGCCAAAGATTTTCCGAGCGCGAAGATACAAATCTAGTCATGTAAATGCAACCTGTAAGCTATTAGTTTTGCGCTAAAGGTGTTGAACTGGGATTTCTTAAAAATAGGAGGGAAAGAATGAAGTATTATAAATTTTGGGACTAACTTTATTGATAATCTTTAAAAATTAAAAAGCCATATCAAGAATACGAATATTTTGATATGGCTTTATCGGAAATAAACTTTTATGCTAGCTGTTTTACCCGCTATTAAATAAAAACTTTCGTTATTTATAACACTATTTTTATTTCCGGTTTTGGGTAGAATACATTTATCAAACCGTGATTTGGATAATTTATATTCTACTCATACGACTCATTCGTGTGCTTGTGTTTCTAAATTACTATTGCAATTTTTCAGTTTTTCACTCGAATAGTCTAATGCCATCTAAAATTAAAAAGGTGTCAAAACTTAATTTTTTCTTTTGAATTTCATTTTGAAATGATTTTAAAGTAAAGCCCTTAAAGTGATTCCAAGGATGTACTCAAAAAAATAACTTTCATTTCATATTTATTTTAATTTCAAACTGGTCTTTAAATGTTCAAAGAACGTATTGTGTGAATTACATGTTTAGGAATCCTTGTGTCATCCACTATATTAATGTAATTTCATATACTAAAGATAAGAAAAATCTATTAGATGGTCAATAATTATTATGGCATTAGTTATCAACTTGTTATGAACTTAAGTTGTTAACTTTTGTTCATAAAAAAAGGTTGCCAATTGACAACCTTTCTGATCTGTTAAAGAAATAAGAATTAACCTCTTTTTTCTTTGATACGTGCTTTTTTACCGGTAAGTCCTCTGAAGTAGAATATACGTGCTCTACGAACTTTTCCTCGTTTATTTATTTCGATTTTCTGAAGTGCTGGCAGGTTTAATGGAAAAATACGTTCTACACCTACAGTTCCAGACATTTTTCTAATGGTAAATGTTTCTGTGGCACCAGAACCTCTTCTTTGTATAACAACTCCTCTAAAGAACTGAGTACGTGTCTTGTTTCCTTCTTTAATTTCATAATATACCGTAATGGTATCACCAGCTAAGAATTCGGGTAATTCTTTTTTTGTAACAAACTCGTCTTGTACGAATTTTACTAAATCTTCCATTTTTGAGATAGTTTACTTATATTTTATTAAAACAACATTCGCGATTTTCGCCAGAGGTTGATCTAATCTGGCTGCAAAAATAAGTATTATTTGATTATCTGCAAGAGTTTTTACTATTATCTTATTTTCAATGTCAGAAGTATCCGGAAGTTTATTAAAAAATGAAGAGAGAATGACGTTTTAAAAATCTAAAACACTAACAGTCAATACCCGACAGGTTTAGATGCCAAAACAAGTTTGGCACAAGCCTGTCAGGTCTGATTTCGTGATAAAAAGATATTTTCCAAAGATCAACCTGAACATTACTGATACATTAATGGGTTACGGAGATTTCATCAATGGTTTAGAAAATTTTCGAATGCTAGTCTTCCAGCAAATCGGGTCTGCGCTTTTTGGTTCTTTGATAAGCCTGTTCTTCTCTCCATACCTCAATTTTTGGAAAATTACCTGAGGTTAAAACTTCTGGTACTTTCCAGCCTTTATATTCGGCAGGTCTTGTATAGATAGGAGGTGCCAGCAGATTGTCCTGAAACGAATCAGTAAGAGCAGAGGTCTCATTGCCTAATACTCCCGGAATAAGTCGAATAACTGCATCACATAAAATCAATGCTCCCAGCTCACCTCCCGATAGTACATAATCACCTATAGATATTTCTTTGGTAATAAATTGATCTCTTACGCGTTGATCCACACCTTTATAGTGCCCACATAGAATAATCAAATTACCTTTTAAGGATAGTTGATTTGCGATTCCTTGAGTCAATGTTTCGCCATCTGGTGTCATATATATGACCTCGTCATAGTTTCTTTCAAATTTTAGTTTGGTGATACATTTATCTATGGGTTCTATCATCATTACCATACCGGCACCACCGCCAAACTGATAGTCATCGACCTGTTTATAATTGTCGGTTGTGTAATCTCGTAAATTGTGTAAGTGCACTTCTACTAATCCTTTTTCTATAGAGCGCTTCATTATAGAAGCTTCAAAAGGACTTTTTAGGATATCAGGAACTACGGTAATAATATCTATTCGCATCTTTGATAGATTCTTTAGATTGCAAAGATGCAAAAGAATATAGTAAAAATCTAGAGGTTTGGTTTACTTTGCTCCGGCTTTACGCTGCTTATTGATCTCATCTTGAAGTTTGCGCATTACTTTTTGTTCACGTTCTAAAGCTCTACGTCTGTGATCTTCAAATTCTGCTTCGGTTTCTGCCAAGGCTTTTCGGGCTTGCATAGTGACTGCATTGCTATTTCTAAATTTGAATACAAAAAAGCCTAAAAATAATGCTAACCCTCCAACAATGAGCCACATGATAGTGTTGTAGCTTGCTTTGGTTACTGATGCACCAAAAAAGTTTAAACTATCTTTCTCGTTGGTAATAGTAGCAAGATTTTCATTTGTTTTTGCAAGTGATTCTTCGAGTCCGGTTATTGTGGATTTCTGTTCAGCGATTTGAAGATTTGTTGTATTTAGTTTAGACTCAAGAGTTTTAAGAGAATCTATGGTGTTTGCTTTAAGCTTGTTTAACCAAACTTGTTTCACAACTTTATAATCCTGGTATTTTCCTGATTTTTTTATAACAATATCAAATTGCCCTTCGATCTTTTCTTGTTTTAAAGCTTGCTCAACAGCTACATTTTTCTCTTGTGTATATACAGTAGAAAAAGATAATAGTATGGTTAAAACTAATAGATACTGTGGTAATTTCATGCGTTTATACTTCTTAAATTTTTAATGATTGTGTGTCTAATTTCTCTCTATTCGCAAGAAGTAAGATAATAAAAAATACCAATTTTTATTACTTATGGATGATTTTTGTATTCTTACGATTTCTTTTTTTGTGTTACTAATTTCTTCTGTAACGACAATAAATGTACGATATTGTAGGTAATTAAAAAGATTTTTTTGTAAGAATTTAAGAGAATGTAAAATTGGCGTTAGTTTATTGAAAATTAACAGTTTAATTTTTTATCCTTCAAATCCAATCAGGTGTTTTCTATTGATGAATTTGAAGGATAAAAAAAACCGTTATCGATAACGGCTTTACAGACTTGTAAAAAATGCATACTAGTAGTAAGTGAATCGCCTTACTTTGGCTATATATTTTGATAATCTTATTACCTGATGGCTATATCCGTATTCATTATCATACCATACATATAGAATTGCATTATGCCCTTTTGAATCTACGATCGTAGCATTGCTGTCATAAATAGATGGTGCAGAAGAACCAACAATATCGCTCGACACAAGTTCGTTATCCAGAGAATATTTGATTTGTTCTACCAAATCTCCCTCCAAAGCATATTTTTTGAGTATGGTATTCATACTTTCGATAGAAGTCTTTTTTTCCAAATTAAGGTTTAGAATAGCCAATGATCCGTTGGGTACAGGAACCCTTATTGCGTTTGAGGTTAATTTTCCTTCAAAACTTGGTAAAGCCTTGGCAACAGCCTTTCCTGCACCTGTTTCTGTGATGACCATATTCAATGCAGCTGCACGGCCTCTTCGGTATTTTTTATGCATATTGTCTACAAGGTTCTGGTCATTGGTATATGCGTGTATCGTTTCCAAGTGACCATTAACAACTCCGAAGCTTTGATCTACAGCTTGTAAAACCGGGGTAATAGCATTGGTGGTACAAGAGGCAGCCGAAAAAATATCTACTTTATCTGGATCATATTCTTTGTGATTTACTCCATGAACAATGTTTGGAACCCCTTTTCCTGGGGCTGTGAGTAATACTTTATCTATACCTTTGGCTGCAAGATGCCTGCTTAATGCCTCTTTATCCCTGAAAGCACCTGTATTATCTATAAGTAATGCGTTTTTAATTCCGTACGCGGTATAATCTATTTCTTCGGGATTATTGGCACTAATAATTTTTACTGTAGTGCCATTTATTATAAGAGCACTATTTGCTATATCAACTTCTACTGTACCTGCAAAATCCCCATGTACAGAGTCACTTTTTAGTAATGAAGCTCTTTTTTCTAACACTTCTTCGGTAACAGCTCCTCTGGTTATGATGGCTCTAAGTCTTAATTGATTTCCTTTACCGGTAATGGTCATGAGCTCACGAGCTACAAGGCGGCCGATTCGCCCAAATCCATACAGCACTACATTTTTTGGAGAAATAGGCTTAAATTTCTTCGCGTCCTTTAGTTTGTTCTGAATAAAACGATTTATCGAACCGTACTCATCTCCTGTTAAATGATATTCGTACGTAAGTTTACCTATGTCCAATTTTGATGGTGGTAGATCCATTAACTTGATAGCCTCTGCAATTTCGGCAGAATCAAAAATCGAGATGGGTTTTTGTACAAATTCTCCGGCATATTCATGAAGATTAATGATCTCACTTACATTTTTATCCATTAATTGATTCCGGAAAAGTACCAGTTCAACCGCGTTATCATACCATAGGTCACTTATTGTTTTAATAAAGGCTACTGTTGCACGGCGCCTATCTGCCTGAAAAGCAAGTTCTTTTTCATAAACTTCGTTAGAGCTCATAATGTGTTGTGTTTTAATAGTCTTGAAATTTTGTGCAAAAATATCTATTTCAAACGTTTTCGTAAAGCCTTTTTTAATAAAAAAATCCCATTACTTTGTTGAAGTAATGGGAGTAGTGATTTTATCTGGTTTTTTATCCTTTTTCTTATCAATTATTGAAATACAAATTCTCTTTTTTCACCATTTCGATCAACAAGGCTAATGGTAATATCGTCATCCTTATACTTGCTTTCTATAATTTCTTTTACCTCGAGCACGTTCTTTACTTTTTTACCATCGATTTCACTAATGATAAGCCCTTCTAAATTATATCTTTTCATTCTTGAGCTCAACGCTTTACTAATAACCACTCCATGATCGAGATTAAACTTTTTTAAATAATCCTTACTAGGAGGATTCATCACCTCGACTCCTACATCTTCAATATTATAATTCTGAATTTCATATTTTGACAAAGTAACCGGAAGTATAAGTTCCTTATTCTTTCTCAGTACTTTTACTCTAATAATGTCTTTCGGTCTCTTGCTATTCACATATCCTGTGAGATCTGCAAATTTTCTGATAGGCAATCCATCAATTTCCCGGATTACATCTCCTTCTATTATTCCTGCTTTTCTGGCTCCACTATCTTCTGCTACCGAAGCTACAAAAACACCTTGCGAAACCGAAATATTATATTCTTCCATAGCTTTTGGGTTGATAGTACCACCTCGAATTCCCAAAATCCCACGTTGTACCCCTCCATATTCCAAAATATCTTCTACAATTTTACGGGCATTATTAGAAGGCACAGCAAAAGCATATCCTACATAACTTCCGGTTTGTGAAGTAATGGCAGTATTAATACCAATCAATTCGCCTTTTGTGTTCACCAATGCACCTCCGCTATTTCCCGGGTTAATTGCTGCATCAGTTTGTATAAAAGATTGAATATTATCATCTAATTCATTTAGATCTCTCGATTTTGCACTTATAATGCCTGCAGTAACAGTAGAAGTAAGATTAAAAGGATTACCTACCGCAAGTACCCATTCTCCAATTTTGGCAACATCAGAATCCCCAAAAGGAATATAAGACAGTTTTTCGTCTGTGTCAATCTTAATTAAAGCAATGTCAGATTGCGGAGCTTTACCAATTATTTCGGCTTTATACGATTTGTTGTTATTTAAAGTTACCTCAAGATCTGTAGCTCCATCAATTACATGATTGTTAGTAACAATATATCCATCCTCAGTTATAATTACTCCAGATCCCACACCCTGAATCCTTCTTTCCTGAGCACCTCCGTTTCTGAAGAACTCCATAAGATTTCTTGGTGTACGGGATACTCCATATTGTTTAACATGTACTACGGCATTTACTGTTTTTTCTGCAGCCAAAGTAAAATCAATGCTGGCATTTGGTATATTCGCATTAGTACTGGTAGTGGTATAAGTAGTTGGAATTAGATTTGGGATAGCTTCGTTTTGCGCAGTAACAACATTTTGTGGTTCTAAAAATATTTTATAGGCACCTAAAGTCAAAACTCCTGCAAGTACAGCCACAACCAATAAGCTCAAGTATCTTTTCATTTTCTTATCTTTTTTGTTCGATTTAACTATTACTACTATAATAGACTATCAATAACTCTTAAAATTACAATTATAGTATACTTTTTTTATGATATTTAACTCACAATTAACAACGACTTTATGTTCACATTCTTTGTACCTTTGCCTTTTTAATTGAAGAATAATGATCCTTACTTTTTATAAATATCAAGGTACGGGCAATGATTTTATCATCGTTGATAATAGAGAGTCTATACTCTCCAAAAATAATACCAAATTATTTGCCAGACTTTGTGACAGAAAATTTGGTATCGGAGCCGATGGTTTTATGTTGTTGGAACTTCCTCAAAATGAAGAAGATGATTTTACGATGGTGTATTTTAATGCCGATGGTAATGAGAGCTCTATGTGTGGTAATGGAGGGAGATGTTTGGTGGCTTTTGCTGCTTTCCTGAAAATTATTAAGGATAGAGCTACCTTCACAGCGATTGATGGAAAACATCATGCAGAGATCAAAAACGGGTTGGTGTATCTGCAAATGCAAGATGTTACTGAAATCAAGAGATACGATTCTCATATGTTTCTGAATACAGGTTCTCCACATCATGTTGCTATGGTTGAAGGCTTATCCAATTATGATGTTACTGCTATTGGTCGAAAAATAAGAAACGGAGCTCCTTATTTTGAAGCAGGCAGTAATGTGAATTTTGTGGAAAAGAAAAATGAAAACTTATTTGCAGTGCGTACTTATGAACGAGGGGTTGAAGATGAAACCCTTTCCTGTGGAACTGGTGTAACAGCAGTTGCACTTTCTATGCATGCTTCCAAATTAACAGATAATGAAGAGGTTAGTATTTACACTTTAGGAGGAGAATTGAAAGTTACTTTTAATTCAACCAAAGATGGATATGAGAATGTTTTTTTGATAGGCCCTGCAGAGCAGGTTTTTAAAGGTGAAATAGAATGTTAACTTTAAAAGGAAAAAATATCTATTTACGTGCTCTTGAGCCCGAAGATCTTGATTTTGTTTATATTGTAGAAAATGACGAGCAGATTTGGCAGATGAGCGCCACTCAAACACCATATTCCCGGTTTTTGATCAAACAATATTTAGAAAATGCACACAAAGATATATATGAAGTAAAACAATTGCGATTGGTGATCTGTTCTAATGATCATGCTGCATTAGGCCTTATAGACTTGTTTGAATATAACCCTGTGCATAACAGAGCGGGAGTGGGCATTCTAATTGCTGAACAAGAAAACAGGGGTAAAGGTTATGGAGCCGAAGCCCTGGATCTAATAATAAAGTACGGAGCTACCCACCTTCATTTGCATCAATTATACGCAAATATTGCTGAAGATAATGCAACCAGTATTAAATTATTTGAGAAATGTGGTTTTACCAAAATAGGAGTGAAAAAAGAGTGGAATTTGGTAAAGAATACTTATAAAGACGAACTTTTATATCAATTACTGTATGTACATTAAAAAAATACTATTAATTATAGCACTGTTAGGCTTGCTTGCAGGAGGGATTTTTGCCTACTATGTATATCAGGCTGTTTTTTCGCCAAATACTCGTTTTGAAACTAAAACTGCTACCGTGCACATACCAACAGGAGCAACATATACAGAGCTTATCGAAGCGATGAGCCCTTTGGTAAAGGATATTTATAGTTTTGATAGAATTGCCAGAAGGAAAGGATATGTTGATAATATAAAAGCCGGACGTTATATTTTACAAAAAGATCTGAATAATAATGATATCATAAATGTTTTACGTAGTAAAAATACTCCAATCCAGCTTAGCTTCAATAATCAGGAAAGGCTTGAGAACCTGGCAGGGCGAATCGCAATGCAAATTGAAGCCGATAGTATTTCACTACTAGAGACCTTTAAAGAAGAAGCCTTTTTGGAGAACAACTCATTTTCTTTAGAAACAGCATTAGCAATGTATATCCCAAATAAGTATGAGTTTTTTTGGAACACTTCTGCGAAGCAGTTTAGAGACAGAATGGTAAAAGAACATGGTCGTTTTTGGAATGAAAAACGTGTGTCGAAAGCAAAGGAGATAGGGCTCACAAAAAATGAAGTTACAACTTTGGCCTCTATAGTACAGAAAGAAACTGCTAAAGTCGATGAACGGCCAAGAGTAGCAGGAGTATACATGAATCGATATACCAATGGTTGGAAGTTGGATGCAGATCCTACCATTATTTATGCGCTGAAACTACATAAAAATGATTGGAATACGGTTATTAAACGAGTTTTATATAAAGATTTAGAATTAGATAGCCCTTATAACACTTATAAATACAAAGAATTACCTCCTGGACCTATAGCCATGCCCGATATTTCTTCTATCGATGCAGTTCTTAATTATGAAAAGCATGAATATTACTTTTTTGTTGCCGATATGGAAAACGTTGGATATCATAAATTTGCTAAGACGATTGCTCAGCATAATCGCAATAAAAAACAGTATGTAGACTGGATTAATAAACAGGGTATAAAACGGTAAATTTACAACTGTTTTTTTGTAGGAAAAAATGGAAGTTTTCTTCTTTTTAGGTTAAAATCAACACGAACTTATTAACAAAATCACAAAGTTTTTTGTGAATTACGTGATAATTTAACGATTCAATTTTTTCCGACTAAAACACTTAGTTTGACGTTTAAGTGTCATTCTTAAGGGTTTTTAGGCCTTTTTTAGCCGTTTATTTTCTTTTTTTTTACTGTAAAACACTGTTTTTCAGTATTATAATTATTTTAACACACGACCCTTTATATATGTGAAAAATATTGTATATTTGCACCGCAAAAATTTAAGTAGATGGGAACGTTTTTTTGACGGCTACTTAGAAATTTTTTATATGATAAAGAAGATAATAGGGTTATCTATATTACTTACAATTGGGGGAATACTTTTGTTAAGTTTTACAACAGAAAAAAGTCGGGATTTTAGCTCTTATAGCACTGCTGGTTTGGATTTGTATTACATCGCTCCTAACTTTAATGAGATAGACGATGATAGTGCATTTCTTTCACCTAAATTAGGGAAATCATACATTGGGTTTAAAGAAGCAGTTGCTTTTAAAGAATCCCGCGGCGATTATGGAGTGGTAAATCAATTTGGATACATGGGTAAATACCAGTTTGGTAAAGGAACTTTGGATCTAATTGGGGTTAAGATAAGCAGAAGTGAGTTTCTTAGCAACCCCGAACTTCAGGAGAAAGCTTTTTATGCATATCTGTCTAGAAATAAATGGGTTTTACGCAGAGATATAAAGTGGTTTGTTGGTAAAAGAATGAATGGAATAGAAGTGACAGAATCAGGAATACTGGCAGCGGCCCATTTGGCAGGTCCTAATGCGGTGAAACGCTATTTGCGTAGTGGAGGAGTAGAAGGGTTTGCTGATGCATTTGGGACAACCATCCGTTACTATATGAAGAGATTTGGGGGATACGACACCTCTTTTGTTGTTACCAATAGAAAAGCAAAAGCCATTTTGTAAGTTTTTATTGATCTCTCTGGATAATATATATTGTAGGCCTTTTGTGAAGATCTACTTCTTCTTTTTGCCATTCTTCTACCGTTTTGGCTGCAATGAATTCTGTAGTTAACGTGATATCGGTAGCAATACATAAACGTGTGCTGGCATGCAATATAGATTTCAGGTCAGCAAACATTTTATCATTTCTATACGGAGTCTCAATAAAGACCTGAGCCTGATTTTTTTCCAAAGAAGTTTTTTCTAGTAGTTTGATGGTTGATTTTCGCTCATTTTTATCTATAGGAAGGTAGCCGTTGAATGTAAAGTTCTGGCCATTCATGCCACTACTCATCATAGCTAATAATATAGATGAAGGCCCCACAAGAGGAGTGACCTGTATTCCTTTTTCATGCGCTATTCGCACAACTTCGGCACCTGGATCTGCAATACCGGGACATCCTGCGTCAGATAACAGTCCAATAGACTCGCCGTTAAGGCAAGGGGTTAAATAACCCGGAATTTCTGAAACATCGGTATATTTATTTACTGTGTTTATTACCAGAGCACGCTGAGATTTACTTGGGCTTACCTTTTTTATAAATCTTCGTGCAGGTTTTTCGTTTTCTACTATATAATGATTTACCTGCTCTAATACCTTTTTAATAGATATTGGAAGTACCTCTAATGGCACATCATCTCCCAATCGCGTTGGGATTAAGTATAATTTTCCTTTGGGATCTAGGGGTTTAAAATCCATTGATTATCTTATAACGGGTTTTTTGGTTAAGATCTCTTTGGTTGTTACTATTAATTTTAAAATGTATAATTCTTTAGATAAAGAATAACTCTTTTGATCAGAATTAAGTATATCAATTTATAAAATTCTAAATATACAAAACTTTGTTTTTAAAAAGTTAATGGATCTTCTCAAGCTTCAAAACGATTTGGTAACATGCTTCATCAAGCATCTGAAATACATCTTCAAAACCTTGTTCGCCGCCATAATACGGATCCGGAACATCTAGATTGCTATTGGGATGAAGTTCTTCAAGAATAAGCTTTACCTTGTTTGCATGGGTTTCATTATCAGTAAGTTTAACGATGTTTTGATAATTAGAATTATCCATCGCATAGATATAATCATAGGTTTTGAAATCATTTATGCTAAACTGCGCAGCTCTTTGATCTGTGATATCAATATTATATTTTCTGCCAATATCTATAGAGCGCTTATCGGGTTTGCTTCCTATATGGTAGCTGCTGGTGCCACAAGACTCAACGATATATTTATTAGAATCGAGTTTGGATTTTAGAATACCTTCTGCCAATGGAGACCTGCAGATATTACCGAGGCATACCATTAATATTTTGATCTTCATTTCAAATAAATTACTATAAGGTAAGTTTCTTTCCTAGATCTTCTACGTATTTTCTGAATTGCTTATCTGTAGAAGATAAGTTGTCTACAGTTTTACAGGCATGAAGAACAGTTGCATGATCTCTTTTTCCTATCTGAGTACCAATACTTGCAAGCGATGCCTTGGTTAGTTTTTTTGCAAAGAACATAGCCAATTGACGAGCCTGAACGATATGGCGTTTCCGGGTCTTGGATTGAAGTGTTTCAACATCCATCTGAAAATAATCACTTACTACTTTCTGGATATAGTCTATAGAAACCTCACGCTTTGTATTTTTTACATAATTATCTACAATTGCCTTGGCTAGATCAATAGTGATATCTTTTTTATTAAAAGAAGAGTGTGCAATTAAAGAAATAATGGCACCTTCCAGCTCACGGATATTTGTTTTAATGTTATTTGCAAGAAATTCAACTATTTCCTCGGGCATTTCTACCCCATCCCGGTATAGTTTATTTTTAATAATAGAAATTCTTGTCTCAAAATCCGGTTGGTGTAACTCTGCAGATAACCCCCATTTAAAGCGGGAAAGTAATCGTTGTTCTATATCCTGCATATCTACAGGTGCTTTATCACTGGTTAAGATAACTTGTTTTCCGTTTTGATGTAAATGGTTAAATATATGGAAGAAGACATCCTGTGTCCCGGCCTTGCCAGACAACAACTGTATATCATCAACGATGAGTACGTCTATAATCTGGTAAAAGTGAATAAAATCATTTCTATTATTCTTTTTTACAGATTCTATGTACTGCTGCGTAAATTTCTCTGCAGAAATGTACAGTACTGTCTTTTCTGGATAATTATCTTTTATGTTTACACCAATTGCATGTGCCAGGTGTGTTTTTCCTAAACCTACACCGCCAAAAATCAATAATGGGTTAAAGGATGTTCCTCCTGGCTTGTTGGCTACGGCCATGCCGGCAGAGCGGGCTAATCTGTTAGAATCACCTTCCAGGAAATTTTCAAAATTATAACTTGGGTTTAGTTGAGATTCTATTTTTACATTCCGTATTCCGGGAATAACAAATGGATTTTTAAGCTCTGGATTTTTGCTTTTAATAGGTACATCAACTTCCTGAGAATTAACAGGAGTACGATTAGAACTTGGTATTTTTTCAGTAAATGGCTTTTTATTACCATAGGTGTTTTCCATTTTAATCACATACACCAACTTTGCACTTTCTCCCAACTCACGGGTTAGTGATACCTTAAGCAAGTTGACATAATGTTCTTCAAGCCACTCATAAAAAAATTTGCTGGGAACCTGAATACTTAATGCGCTATCTGTAAGTTTTACAGCTTTAATTGGTTCAAACCAAGTTTTAAAAGCTTGTGGCGTAATGTTGTCTTCTATAAAAGAAAGGCAATTATCCCAAACTGATTGCGCATTTACATTCATTCTTGTGGTTAGATTTACTATTTTTCTATTTTGGTTCTTACAAAGAAATTGTTGAAAAACTCCTTACTGTTTTCGTGTGACAAATATGTGAACAAAAAATGTAAAAAAAAAACTATTTAGGGGTTGAATATTAATTATTTTTTTTGCATAATTTAATAGTACTACTTTTAGCAATTTCATCATTCTTTTAATTAAAACTATGCCAATCACTTCAAAAACTTCCTTAAAGGTGCGATATTCAGAAACGGATCAAATGGGTGTTGTACACCATGGAAACTACGCACAGTATCTGGAACTGGCTCGAATCGACTGGTTATCCCGATTAGGAATCTCGTATAAATCAATGGAAGAAAACGGCATTATACTTCCTGTATTCACATTAGACCTTAAATTTAAGAAATCTGCATTCTTTGACGATGAATTGACTGTTAAAACTTCATTGAGGAAAATTCCTACAGTAAGAATAATTTTTGATTATGAGATTTTTAATGAAAATCAAGAATTATTAACTATAGCGTCTACAACCCTAGTGTTTGTTGATAACAAGACGAAAAAACCGATTTCGTGCCCTTCTTATTTATTAAAAAAAATAGAAAACTATTAATTTTCTAATCTTTTAATTTTTATTTCATACAACGGGGAAAAAACTTCTTTTATTTTATGAACCATCGTTTTTCTCACCAAAATATAAATTTTACAATTCAATTCAAGCTCCTGTTTGGTAATAGTTAAATTGTTTTCCTTGATAATACGCATCACTTTGTTCATGTCTTTATATTCGAAAGTAATCTCAAAGTTGATATTGATTGTTTTTTCAACTATTTCTGAAGACGATAATGCTAATTGGGCAGTCGTTTTATATGCGTTGATTAATCCCCCAACTCCCAATTTTACTCCTCCAAAATACCGAACCACAACAACTAATATGTTGGTGAGTTCAAATGATTGTATTTGGCCATAAATAGGTTGCCCGGCAGAGTTAGAAGGTTCACCGTCATCATTAATTCGATATCTTATGTGTTCTGTGCCTAGCTGCCAGGCATAGCACCAATGTCGTGCAGCATGATGCTGCTTTTTTAAATCTTCAATAATTTGCTTGACTTCATCTTCTGACGAAATCGGGAATGCATATCCGAAAAATTTACTGTTTCGATCTTTGAACAGCACTTGTTCTGCTGCAGTATCAATAGTTTTATATGTGTCTTTTATATCCAAATACTTTATTATGTAGTGTATGGTCGGAAATATACTACTATTAAATTTGTTTCTTTTTGCACTATTTTTATTTGTTTTTTATCGCCTGATGCTAAGCATCTGTATCAAAAAAGAAAATTAAAATCCCATCAAAAATAATTCAAATTATAAAAACCGTCTATTTCCGATCAGACACTATATAGAAAATGCAACCAAAATAATACTGATTATTGCCAAAACAATACCTATCCAGTTTTTTAGAATCAATCGTTCTTTGAAGAAAAGGATACCTGCAAAGGTTGAAACCAATAGTATTGCTACATTATTAATAGTAAATACCGTAGAGCTATCCATGCTTTCATAACGCAGTGCTTTTATCAAAAAGTAAATCGAAAAGTAATTGGGCACTCCAAGCCCTATTCCTGCAATAATATTTTTAAAAGAGATTTTGAGCGTTCCGGTTATTGCCTTGTATACTATTGTCAAAACCCCTACGATAGCAGCAAATCCAAAAATAGTTGCCGAAAAAACTGGAACATCATTCTTGCCTACATAATGAGTTTCTAAAAACTTGATACTGGTATCAATAATTCCGCTCCCGATAAAAACCAACAATGGAAAAATTAAATTTCCCCGTTTTATAGAAATGCCTTCTGCAGTTTTCATCGAAGTCATATAAACAGCAATAAAAGCAATGATAATACCGATTATTTTTATAATACCTGTACTTTCCTTGTACATTACAATTCCGAATACCACAGGAATTGCTATACTCATCTTGGTAGCAACGGCAGCTACCGACAAGCCATTTCTTTGTGTGGTAATGGCCATGAGATTGAATATAGTTATGAAAATCACCCCCAGTATCATGGTTCCGTAAAACCACCCTTGTTTTGATATGTAAACTATATCAATTGGTTCAGAATATGCAATAATTCCTGAAATTGAAGCTACTATATAATTAACGATAATGGCTTGTAATGTATCTATGTTATACTTTGAAAATAGTTTGAAGATGATAAAGATCAAACTAGAAGCTAAAACACTGAGAATTAAATAGATCAAAATAAATGAGGTTTTAAGGTAAATACATTGATAATATCTTCGGTTTTGGGGTTGTTATTCCAAATATGAATTCCTAATCTGGCAGCGGCATCAGTATTTTCTTTGGTGTCATCGACAAAAAAAGTCTCGTAAGCTTGTATTTGGTGTTCTTTCAGAACAAATTCAAAAATATTGGTATCGGGTTTTCTTAGATGGATTTCATGCGAAAGATAAAAAGCATCAAAACAGGATTTAAACATTTCATAGAATGTGATATGCTTTTTAATCCAGTCAATATGTAATTCGTTGGTGTTGCTAAGCAAGATTAATTTATAATTTTGAGAAGCGGCCAAATTTTGTATAAAGTCAAGGCGATACTCTGGAAAATCAAGCAACATCGCATTCCAGGCATCAATAAGTTGATCTTTTGACGCTTTTGGAAGCAGTTTTTGATAGCTTTCTATAAATTCTGGTGTAGTGATCCTTCCGATTTCATATAAATTGTTTACTTCCTGCATTTCCGAAATACCTTCAATATCACCTAGTTTAGAAAATTCTCGTATTGGAGCAGGTTTGTCTAAATTGATAAAGACATCGCCAAAATCAAAAATTATCGTTTTAATCATTTTGATAAATCCTTAGAGTGTCGTTCATAATTTTTTCTTCAGAAACTAAATTACCATTCATTCTAGGAGCTTTTATTCCCGTTTCAAAAGTAGTGTTTCCTTCAAAAACCCGGGCTTCATCCCAAAGATCTTCATTAAGAAATGATTGGATGGTAAAAGAACCTCCTTCTATAATCACTGATTGAATTTGATGTTTATAAAGAATACTGCATATGGCTTCTATCATAGTTTTTTCATTATCAATAACTTCATAAATAAGAGTGTCGCTACTTTCTTTTTTAAATTTTTCTGTGGTAATTAGTATGGTTTTTACAGTTTTATCCAATACGGCAGAATCCTCAGGAATTTTGCCTGACCTGTCAATTACAATTCTTATTGGATGCAGACCATACCAATCTCTAACTGTTAACCTGGGGTTGTCTTTTATGATCGTTTGATTGCCTACCAGGATCGCTTGTTCTTCTGCGCGCCATTTGTGTGCCAATTGTCGGGAGTGGGTATTTGTGATCCAGACGGGAGCTCTAGCTCTTTTGGCAGAAGAGTCGGGAGCTATATACCCATCCTGGGTTTCAGCCCATTTCAGAATAATATAAGGTCGTTTTTTATTATGAAAAGTGAAAAATCGTTTATTGAGTTTCAGACATTCTTCTTCCAAAATACCAACAATAACATCACAACCGGCGTTCATCAGTTTTTGAATTCCGGCTCCCGATACTTTGGTAAAAGTATCTATCGTACCAATCACTACTTTTTTAATGCCTTTTTCAATGATAAGGTCACTGCAGGGAGGTGTTTTGCCATGATGACTGCAAGGTTCCAGACTCACATAGATTGTTGCATCCTTTAGAAGAGAAACATCTTTTACAGATTCAATAGCATGTACTTCGGCATGAGGTTGTCCTGCTCTATAATGCCATCCTTCACCAATAACCTGGTCATTATGTACGATCACGCTTCCTACCAAAGGATTTGGGTATGTGGTTCCCAAACCATTTTTGGCCAGTTGGATACATCTTTTTATATATTTCTCGTGTGTAGTCACTTTATCGATGTCTAAAATAGTTCTTTTTTGTTGGAGGTCAGAGGTCAACTTCCGACTTCTGTCTCCCGTGATTTATCTTACACGTATCTTTTGTTGTTTATCAATCGTATATGGATATGAGAAACTTCCTAAATGATATCGAATAATGCCTTTAAATTGTATTTCGAGAGAATCTGTTTGAACTACTTTTAGAATACCACTTAGTAAGTTATCCTTGTTTTCTTTGTGAATTTTAGAAAGAGAAAAAATGCCTTCGAGCGGAATCGCAAACTCACTTTCGGGCGGCACATCAAACTCCTGTGCACCAATGGTCGCTACATCTATCTTATCAACAAAAATATGCATATCTTCTATCGAGAGTTTTCCTTTTAGGTGGTTTGGGTTGTTAAAAATTACATTTGCATTGAGTGTTATATTGCGCAAACTTACTTTTTTAACCTCAATAGTATCAACGTATTTAAATGTTGGTTTTTTAGAAAAAGAACACCCCGTTATAAGTATAAATATTGTTGATAATAATAGAAACTTCCTCATTGATTTCTGCTTAGATTTAACGTATATTTCAACTATTCTTTAAAAACTAATTTTTTGTTTAAGGATGATCAGGATTGTGTTCTTATCGCAACCTTATTATCGACAAAAGTAGTGTTAAATATCATAATGAGTATAGTAAAAATTCGCAAGATAACATCTGAAGATAATAAAACCCTGGGGCAACTTATAAGGGATGTTTTGGTCGAAATGGGTGTTCCTAAAATCGGTACAGCATACGAAGATAAAGCCCTGGATATGATGTATGAAACATATGATCAACCGAGAAGGTCATATTATGTAGCTGAAGAAGATGGAAAAATTATCGGAGGTGCTGGTATTGCTCCTTTAGAAAAAGAAGCCCGGGAAATTTGTGAGCTGCAGAAGATGTATTTCTTACCAGAGGCAAGAGGTAAAGGGATTGGATCTAAAATGATCTATACCTGCCTGGGTTTTGCAAAAGAACAAGGTTTTACGAGGTGCTATTTAGAAACGATGCCTTATATGGAATCTGCCCGAAAACTATACCAAAAGCTCGGTTTTGAAGATCTCGATGGCCCTATGGGAAATACAGGACATTATAGTTGTCAGGCATGGATGATCAAAGATTTGTGATGACAAAGCACAGCACTCCGAAGGTTTTGCATGGCACTTCGATGTGTTTGCACAACACTTCGAGGTTGTTTTTTGAGGTATGTAATAGTATTGTTTTAGTTTTTTGATGGATATAAAAACCCTTAGAACGAGTTTTGTGCATTCTTTATCAGAGATTTATGATCAGGAAGAGGTGTTGTCTTTTTTTTATATGCTTTCTGAAAAGATTCTGGGGTTACAACGAGTTCATGTTGCTGTACATTTGGATAGAATTCTTTCGAATGATGAGATTGTCAGTTTTGATACTGCTACAAAAAGATTAGAAAACCAGGAACCTATTCAATATATACTTGGAAAAACCGAATTCTACGGATTGCCTTTTTTGGTAAATCAGCATGTGTTGATCCCGAGGCCGGAAACCGAAGAATTGGTAGATTGGATCGTAAAAGATCAGATAAATAAAAAAGATCCTTTGAAGATATTGGATATCGGTACTGGTAGTGGGTGTATCGCAGTTTCTTTGGCCAAAAATTTACCAGAAGCCGAGGTTTATGCTATAGATATTTCAGGAAAAGCAATTGAAGTAGCAAAAGAAAATGCAGAAAAGAACGGGGTTGCTATAGTGTTTATGCAGCTGGATATATTAATCGCAAATAAATTACCCCAAAAATTTGACATTATCGTTTCCAATCCGCCTTATGTGCGTGCGTCAGAAAAACAGGAAATGAAGCCCAATGTGCTTGATAATGAACCTTTGTTGGCTTTATTTGTTTCAGATAATGATCCTTTGGTTTTTTATGAGAAGATTACAGAGCTTGCTATAAAATGCCTAAAACCTTCAGGAGCTTTGTATTATGAGATAAATCAGTATCTGGGTTCAGAAACTAAGCATATGATTAAAGCCCAGGGTTTTGAATCGGTTGTAGTGCGTAAAGATATATATAATAATGAACGGATGATAAAGGCCCGTTTAAACTAAAAACATGTAGATATGAACAGTCTGGATTCAATTTGTGTATTTTGTGGAAGCAGTGAAGGGAATGATACCAACATAATTTCTGAAGCTTTCTTATTAGGAGAAAAACTAGCCCGGAAAAATATCACCTTGGTATATGGCGCAGCCAAAATAGGGATCATGGGCCACGTTGCCAGAGGCGTGATGGAACATAAAGGAAAAGTGATCGGGGTGATCCCAGAGTTTTTAAAACGGAAAGAACTGATTCATCATGGGTTAAGCGAATTGATTACTACCCATAATATGCATGAGCGAAAGATGAAAATGCATGAATTAAGTGATGGGTTCATTACGCTACCAGGCGGTTTTGGGACCTTAGAAGAATTATTTGAGATCATTACCTGGTCGCAGTTAGGATTACATCAAAAACCCATTGGTCTTTTAAATATTGGGGGATTTTATGATCACTTACTGGGATTACTGGAAAATATGGTTCGCAGGGGTTTTTTAAAAATGGAAAACTATGAACTACTCCTGGTAGATGATGATATAGATCGACTATTAGAAAAAATGAAGGCCTTTAAACCGGTGCAGGTGCCAAAATGGTTAAAACTGGATAGGACTTAATGAGTTATGGGGTTCAGAATTATGAGTTCAGCATCAGAAATTGGAAAATAAAAAAATGAATATAGAACAGAAAATCAATCAATTAAGGGAAGAATTAAGACAACATAATTATAAGTATTACGTACTAGACACTCCCACCATAAGTGATTATGAGTTTGATATGAAACTCAAAGAACTGCAGCAGCTGGAAGAAACACATCCTGAGTTTTATGATCCAAACTCCCCGACGCTACGGGTTGGGGGCGAAATAACAAAGAATTTTGAAACCGTAGTGCATGAACATCGAATGTATTCTTTGGATAATTCATATTCGAGAGAAGATCTGCTGGATTGGGAAAAACGCATTAAAAAGCTGGTGGATGGAGAAGTGTACTATACCTGCGAGCTTAAATATGATGGAGCATCGATTAACCTTACTTATGAAAATGGAGCATTATCGAAGGCCGTTACCAGAGGAGACGGTATACAAGGAGATAATGTAACAACCAATGTAAAAACGATTAAATCTGTCCCGCTGAAGTTAACAGGGGATTTTCCACCAAAATTTGATATACGTGGTGAGATCGTTTTACCATATGAAGGTTTTGCCAAAATGAATCAGGAACGAATTGCTGTTGGAGAAGAACCATATGCCAATCCGCGAAATACAGCTTCGGGCAGCTTAAAACTGCAGGATAGTAGTGAAACAGCAAAGCGGCCTTTAGACTGTTTGTTATATAGTATCAAAGGAAATAAATTGGCAATTACTACTCAGTATGAAAGCTTAGTAAAAGCCAGAGCATGGGGTTTTAAAGTTCCGGTAGAATCCAAAATGGTACATTCGATAGATGAGGTATTGGATTTTATAACCTTTTGGGACGAACATCGCCATGATTTACCTTATGAAACCGATGGAGTAGTGATCAAAGTGAATGATCTTCAGCAGCAGGAAGAACTCGGTTTTACTGCCAAAGCACCCAGATGGGCAATGGCCTATAAATTCAAGGCAGAACAGGCTTCTACTACACTTCACGAAATAACATATCAGGTTGGTAGAACGGGAGCGATCACTCCTGTGGCCAATCTAGAACCGGTATTGCTTGCAGGAACTACAGTGAAGAGGGCATCTTTGCATAATGCAGATCAAATTGCAAAACTGGATATAAGAGTAAGGGATACGGTTTTTGTCGAAAAAGGAGGAGAAATCATACCAAAAATCATAGGGGTCGACTTTCAAAAAAGAGATCAAAATTCGCAGCCCACACAATACATAACCCAATGCCCGGAATGTGATACTTCTTTGATACGTAAAGAGGGAGAAGCACAACATTATTGCCCAAACGATCAGGGGTGCCCACCGCAAATAATTGGACGTATACAGCATTATATTTCGCGTAAAGCGATGGATATAGAAGGATTGGGAGGGGAAACCGTAGCATTGCTTGTAAATGAAGGGTTAATTACCAATTATGCAGATCTGTACCAACTCACAAAGGAGCAGATTATTCCTTTGGAAAGAATGGCAGAAAAAAGTGCAGATAACCTTATTACGGGGATAGAAAAATCTAAAGAAATTCCTTTTGAACGCGTTTTGTTTGCATTAGGAATACGATATGTAGGAGAAACGGTAGCCAAAAAATTGGCCAAACACTACAAATCTATAGATGCCATTATCGCCGCAACAGAGGAAGAATTAGTTAATGTAGATGAGATCGGGATTAAGATTGCACAAAGTGTACAGGAATTTTTTGCTGCCGAAGGAAATAAAACCCTTATTAACAGGTTACAACACTATGGCGTTCAGTTAGAGATTTCTGCCGATAAACTTGCAAATCAAACAGATACGTTAAAAGGGCAAACCTTTGTGGTTTCAGGTGTTTTTGAAAAAGTGTCCCGTAACGAGCTCAAAAAATTGATCGAAGATAATGGCGGGAAAGTATCGAGTTCTATATCTGCTAAAACTTCTTATATCGTCGCTGGAGCAAATATGGGGCCCAGTAAATTAGAAAAAGCCAATACGTTGGGCATAGAAATTATTAGTGAAGACGAATTTCTTAGCAAAATAACGTAAAAATAAGAGTGCTTATCAAAATATTATTGTTGATAGCCGGGGGGCTTTGTGTGTGAAGCACTGCTATGCAATGGTCACAGTTAGAACTTTATGTAAGTGCTTTTAACATATAGTTTGTGTTATCTTATATTATTATATGTATTTGTATAAAAACCATAAGCCTGTTGATTATGGAAGTACAGATATTGCGTATTTGGTTGTCTTTTTTGTATAGCCTGGACCCTCATTGTATATGAAGTATATGATGCAATAGAAGAGGAGATGGGTGAGATAAAACCCTATGGTTTAGGCTATCTGCTTATTTTGTACTTCTTGTTTATAGGTGCTGTTTTTCAGTATGTTAATGTTAGATCTACAAAATCACTATGGTTTTTGATCGCGATATTAAATTTTGTAATTAGCGACTCCTGTTTTGCATTAGACAGGTTTTATATTTCTTCTATCGAATTCGGAAGCATAAATTCTGTGTACCGGCTATTAGTAGTTTTTTTTTCTCGTACAGTTTAAAATATCCAGCCCTGTTTCCTTAAAGTTAAATCACTTTTAATGAACTCAAGATGAATTCATTTAAAAATTTTAAGAAAACTTTAAGTCTTACCAAAATTTAGTATATTGCGATTGGGAAAATCACACAATTTTCTATCTGGGGAGTACTCAAATTAATTATGGTTAATTTTTGGGTGCAAATTAAATTTAATGGATGGAAAAAAACTACTAAAGCTTTTTATTTCTTTTTTGATTATAGTACAGATATTGGGGTTTGTGTTTCAATATGATTTATTGAGCACAAATGCCAAACTTATTCTTTATATATCAATAATCATATTTTATTTTAGCAGTACGAAAAGAGTAAGGGTATTTCATGTCATTGTTCTTTTGGTTTTTCTTGTAGGAGAATTAGCTGTATTCTATACTACTAAAAATAGTATAGAATTTCAGATGATAACGCATGTCATTGCTTATATTCTGCTTTTTTATTTTTTATATTATAATCATAAATCGTTTGTGTATAATAGCAGGGATGTTTTTACATTGCTGCTCGGCAGTTCTTTGTATACAGTTATATTTTTTATGGCCTACCTATCTCTTAGAGACCCCATGGGAGAACTACAATTATTAGGATTCTTTCATTTATTACTGCTATATATTTTACTAATAGTTGGTGCAATGCATTATATAAACATAAGATCTGAAAAATCACTTTGGTTTTTTTTGGCAATGTTGAATTTTGTATTTAGCGATTTTATGTTGTTAATAGATAGATTTTATTTACGATCTTATGAATTAGAAATGTTGATGTTGATATGCAAACCACTAGCTATGGTGTTTTTGGTTAATTATCTGATTACAAAGTCTTTGTTTCTGAAAACTGAAGAATTTGAAGGGTTTTAGTTTTAAAAAAGATGAACATTGAAAATTGAAAAACTTACATACCTACTATTTTATGGCACAAGTCTGCTAACGCTAATTGCTGCTGTTTTTACAGATGGCATGGTTATCTATTTTAAACCACCGGTAATTTTATCGTTATGTCTACTGTACTTTATAAATGCAGAACATAAGAACTACCTCGTTTTGTCTAGTTTGTTACTAGTTTTGATATGCGAGATACTATTTTTACAAGATTATCTAGGAAATTTCAAACTTTTGCACATTCTGCTTTCGATATATTATTGTCTTAATATAATCTTACTCTGGAAAAGTTTGCAAGTTGTAAAAATACAATTTAAAAAAGTACTTACTATACAACTGCTCATATCAATGACATTAATTGCTTATATTTTGTTTTCGGTTGCCGAATTGATTCTTCCCCAGGTGAATGATCATAGCACAGTTCTTATGATGCTTATTTTCTTCTTTGGTTTATTTATTGGGGTTTGTTATTATATTTATTTGAACAGTAAAACTGTAGTCAGTTATTCTTTGATGGTGGCTGCTTCTTGTTTTTTAATAGTTAATATTGTTGCAGCACTAAACAGGCTTTATGTTTCTTTAGAGATATTTCCGATTATCACAACGATGTTGCAGATTTCCGGGCAGTTTTTTTTAGTGAAGTTTTTTATCGAGCAGCATAAGTTGATGCCAAATGGTGAGGATTATTTTTAAACACAAACAAGTTTACTATATTTTGAGGAACTTTTGAAAAAAACAAGTGCTACATACCTGCTTTTTTACATTGCTTTTTTGACAGTTGTAATGGTTGCTGTTTTTTTTGATAAATGGCTGTTGATTTATGTCAAGCCAGTAGTGCCAGTATCCCTTGTTTTGTTATACATGAATTATGTGAAAAAGGTAAACCCTTTATTTCCGATATGTATGGCTGTGATTACGGCAACAGATGTTTTTATATACATAGATTTTATAAAATATTATGATATTATTGCGATACTCATTTCGGTTTTTTACGCCTTATGTATCTTACAATTAAAAAGATTTATATCCAAAGAAGATATAAAACTCAAAGTATTCATCTCTCCACCTGCAATGATAGGTACGATTTTGATCGCCTACCTTATATTTTCTATAAGCGAGTTAGCATTGCCAAAGCTTAGAGATTCTATAGGTACTATGGTGCTTATTATCGCAAGTTTACTTTTTTTCTCTGCGGTAAGCTTTTTCATTTATTTAGCAGACAAGCATGAAAAATCAATATATCTCTTTATTGCAGCTTGCTGTACTTTGTTTGTAGATGCACTATTGGCAGTAAGCGAACTTTATTATTATAAAACGATATTTACAGTGCTCATTAATATTGCAGAGATAGTAGGGGTTTATTTTTTCACCCTTTTCTTTCTTGAGACAAAGCCAATTGACGCTAAATCTTCTTTAGAAAAATACTTTTAGAATGACTGGTGGAACTACTTTTTTGATTTTCAAATCTTTGCTGTTTCTTTAATCTCGTCAAAAGAGTTCAGTATAAAATAGCTACATTTGTGACTTGTTAATTTTTTTTCTAAATGATTTTAAAAGGCTTTAAAAGTAATGCGGTAAAAAAAAGTTTCGAATCTCATTTGAAGAAACGAAATGCTGAATCACAAAACATTTCTGATCTTACAACACTTGCGGTTCTTGTTGATGCATCTCGACCTATTAACATGATGCCACTACTGAAGCTTGCAAATGAGTTGGGTGTTGCCTCAAACAGACTTAAAATAATTGGATATAAGGAAGAGAAAGAATTACAGGAAGAGAAAGACATTGAGTTATACAATGATAAGAGTTTTGGGGTAAATGGGATAGTAAAAAGTACTTCATTGCAAAAATTTATAGATAAGAATTATGATGTATTGATTAATTTTTATGAAGAAGATAAAATGGAATTGAATTATGTGGCAGCCGCTTCAAAAGCTAAGTTAAAAGTTGGTTTTGCAAAGGTAGATAATAGAATTAATGATTTGATTATCGGGTCTGAGGTAAATGATGCCAATCTCTTTATGGCAGAACTTAAGAAATATTTAAAAATTTTACAGCTTATATAATATGAAGGGTTTTCTCAGAGGAACCGGTGTAGCCCTGGCTACGCCATTTAATGAAGATGGTTCAATAGACTATCCAGGGATTACATCATTGGTGAATTTTTGTATCGAAGGTAAAGTAGAGTATCTTGTAGTATTAGGAACAACTGCAGAGTCTGTTACTCTTGCCAAAGAAGAAAAGAAAAACCTGATAGCGCATATAGTAAAGGTAAATAATAAAAGATTGCCTTTGGTGATTGGGATCGGGGGAAATAATACTGCAGCAATCCTCAAAGAAATGGAAGAAACCGACCTGTCGGATTTTTCAGCAATTCTTTCTGTTGTTCCAATGTATAACAAACCAAATCAAGAAGGGATCTTTCAACATTATAAAATAATAAATGATCATACTTCATTACCAATAGTGCTATACAATGTTCCGTCTCGAACCGGAACAAATATGACTGCAGAAACTACATTGCGTTTGGCTCAATTAGATAATATAATTGGGATTAAAGAGGCGGTTGGAGATTTTTCCCAGGTACTTAACATCCTTAAAGATAAGCCCAGAGATTTTTTGGTGATTTCGGGAGATGATACTTTAGCTTTACCGGCAGTGGCAGCAGGAGGAGATGGAGTGATAAGTGTGATTGGTCAGGGTTTTCCCGAAGAATTCTCAGAAATGATACGATTAGGCCTCTCGGGTGAGACCAAAAAAGCATATCAAATCCTCTATGAGCTGTTACCAGTTATAGCCTATGCTTTTAAAGAAGGAAATCCTGCCGGAATTAAAAATATTTTGAAAGTGAAAGGTATTTGTGATGATCATCTGCGCTTACCGTTAGTGCCGGTTTCCAAAGACCTTGCAAAAAAAATAAAAGAGTATATTGAAGATTAACAATTTTCATCACAATGGCAAAACGCATAAAAGATCCGGGCATAGGCAAATCCTCCAGTAGTCGGGCCAAGCGATTTATCAACATAGATGGGTCTTTTAATATAAAACATATCAATAGACCCGGTTCTTTATCAGAGAGTTATGAGTATCTGATAAATATAAGCTGGACCAGGTTCTTTTTATGGGTGCTTTTGGGTTATATTGTAATCAATTCTCTTTTTGCTATTGTATATACTTTGTTGGACATATCTAATATTGTTAAGTCTACAGGGAGTATTTTTAAAGATTTTTTGAATGCCTTCTTTTTTTCTGCCCAAACCATTACCACAGTAGGATATGGAGCCATGTCACCCAAAGGACAGCTATTTGGTATTATATCATCTTTTGAAGCCTTGATCGGATTATTAAGTTTCTCCTTTATTACAGGGTTACTTTATGGAAGATTCTCTAAACCCAGAGCCAATATCAAGTTTAGCAACAACATGATTTTAAGAAAACATAATGGAGTAGATTGTATAATGTTTAGATTAATGAGCAAAAGTGGAAATATAATGATTCGTCCTAGAATAGAAGCTACATTGGCATTATCACAGGAGGATAAAAGTAAAAAATATGTGAATAGTTTTTATAGCCTGCAATTAGAGCGAAATGCTATTACCTATCTTCCTACGACCTGGACCGTTGTACACCCAATCGTTGAAGAAAGTCCGTTGTATGAATTTGACAGAGAAGCGCTACAACAATTAAACGGAGAAGTTTTAATATTGGTAAGTTATTATGACGAGTCTTTTGCCCAGGAGGTACATCAGGTGCATTCTTATGTGCTGAAGGATATAAAAAAAGATCAAGCTTTTATTCCGGCGTTTTATTATGACGATGATGGATATACCATACTCGATCACGAAAAACTACACAAGACCTATACCCATATGACTGATTAAGTAAATTAGAACATGTTTTAAAAAAATATAAACTGAAAATGAATAGTTTGAGGTTTTGATGAAGTTTCAAATGCTGAACATATCGAGATATTTGCAGCATTTACTTATAGCCGTGTTATAGAACTCTGCAACAAATCATTATTTACATAGTTATTGAAATAAGCTATTATCAAGTAAGTTGATACTACCCAGAAATGTTGATCAGCATCCTGATAACTGCCAGAATCATCTGTTAATTGAAAAGTAATAAATAAAGGCATGTGAATAGATGATCTAAAGTTTTTGTAATACCGCAGAAATATATATTTTTGCCTGATGTTTTTTAAGCTATGAAGAAATTATTGTGTGTATTGATTTGTTTGTTAACCTTGGGATCCTGTAGTGAGTATCAGAAAGTACTTAAAAAAGAGGATATTGGAGCCAAATATAGGGTAGCCGAAGAGTTGTACAAAGAAGGAAAATACAAAAAGGCGTTACGGCTTTTTGAACAGGTGGTACCTCAATATAGAGGGAAGCCACAGGCCGAAAGAGTTATGTACTACTATGCAGATACCTATTACCAATTAGAAGATTATTATTTGGCAGGATATCAATTTGAAAGATTTGTAAAGTCTTATCCAAATAGTCAAAAGAAGGAAGAAGCAGCATACAAAGGAGCAAAGAGCTACTATTACTTATCTCCAAGATTTAGTCTGGATCAGACAGAGACTACCAAGGCACTGGAAAAACTTCAGGTATATATCAACACATATCCCGAGAGTGAAAATTTAAAGGAAGCCAACGATTTGGTAGCAGAACTAAGAGTGAAAAAGGAGAAAAAAGCATATGAGATCGCGAAGCAATATCACCATAGAGAAAATTATAAAGTAGCTATTACAGCATTTGATAATTATCTGGTTGATTATCCGGGATCGCCTTTTAGAGAAAAAGTATTATATTACAAGCTAGAGTCTGAATATCTTTTGGCAATCGGTAGTTATGAAAGCCTTGTAAAAGGACGTTTGGAAACCGCACAGGGATATTATAATAATTACAAAAAATATTATAAATCAGACAGTGAGTATGCCAAAAAAGCCGAAGAATTAGGAGAAGATATAAAAACAAGACTAGAACAATATAAATAGAAAATAAAGTAGAAGAGATGGATTTGAAAAAAAGTAATGCGCCGGTAAACACAACTACTATTGATAAGAATCGTATCGATCAGCCAACAGATAATATCTATGAAGCAATTTCGATAATATCAAAGAGAGCGACCCAGATCAATACCGATATAAAGAAAGAATTGCTCGAAAAACTGGATGAGTTTGCTACTTATAATGATAGCTTAGAAGAAATTTTTGAAAATAAAGAGCAAATAGAGGTTTCTAAGTTTTATGAAAGATTACCAAAGCCACATGCTTTAGCCGTACAAGAATGGTTAGAAGGTAAGATTTACCACAGAAATACAAAGGCAGACACAGAATCTCTATAAATCTTATGTCTATTTTAAGCGGTAAAAAGATTTTAATTGGTGTCACCGCTGGTATTGCTGCATATAAAACAGCTGGTTTAGTACGTTTATTTATTAAAACAGGAGCAGAGGTAAAAGTAGTAATGACTCCTGCAGCCAAAGACTTTGTAACACCGCTTACATTATCTACACTATCCAAAAACCCTGTGTACTCTTCTTTTTTTGATAAAGAAGACGAAAACGCCGTATGGAATAATCATGTAGACCTGGGATTATGGGCAGATATTATGATTATCGCTCCCGCTACAGCCAATACATTATCCAAAATGGCAACGGGCAATAGTGATAATTTATTATTGGCAACATACTTGTCTGCCAAATGTCTGGTATACTTCGCCCCGGCAATGGATTTGGATATGTACAATCACCCTTCTACTCATCAGACTTTCAAAAAATTACAGGGATTTGGCAATATAATGATTCCTGCAGAGTCTGGAGAACTGGCAAGTGGATTAGTAGGCCAGGGGCGTATGGCAGAACCTTCAACTATCATCGACTTTATAGAAAAAGATATCTTAGATAAACTTCCTTTAAAAGGTCGAAAAGTAGTAATTACTGCAGGTCCCACCTTTGAAGCAATCGATCCGGTTCGGTTTATTGGTAATCATTCCAGTGGTAAAATGGGAATCGAATTAGCCAAAGAGGCAGCCAATCTTGGAGCACAGGTACATCTGGTGTTAGGGCCTTCTTCACTTACCGTTCATCATAGCCTCATCAATGTGATCAATGTGATTAGTGCAGAAGAGATGTATAATGCAGTTGTTTCTGTCTATCATGATTGTGATATCGCTATCGCTTCAGCAGCAGTTGCAGATTACAGACCCAAGAATATATACGACCAAAAAATCAAAAAAGGAGATGTTGGGTTTTCTATTGAGTTAGAGCGAACAAAAGACATTCTTAAATGGATGGGGAGCGAAAAGAAAAATCAGTTTTTGGTCGGTTTTGCTTTAGAAACAGAAAATGAAGAAGAGAATGCCAAAAATAAATTGAAGAATAAAAACTTAGATCTGATTGTTTTGAATTCTCTTAATGATAAAGGTGCCGGTTTCAAAAAACAAACCAACAAAGTAACCCTCATCAATCATAAATTAGAGATTAAAGCGTTTGATTTAAAGACAAAGTCTGAAGTTGCACAAGATATATTCAATGAAATTAATATCCTAAAGAATGAATAGACTCATCGTTGTCATAATGCTTGTAGTTGGTATTGGTCTTAATGCCCAGGAATTTAATGCCAGGGTTGCCATTAATGCAGAACAAACAGGGAACCCCAATTTACAGGTATTTAAAACATTAGAGCGATCACTTACCGAGTTTATTAACAATACAAAATGGACCTCTGTAGATTATCGTACCGAAGAACGAATTGATTGCAGTTTCTTTGTTACTATTAGTAATTATGACAATGATGCGTTTTCGGCAACCATACAGGTACAGGCTTCACGACCTGTTTATGGTTCAAATTATAACACTACGATCTTCAATGTAAATGATAAGCAGTTTAACTTTAACTATTTAGAATTTCAACCGCTCAACTATAATCCCAATAGTTTTGAATCCAATCTTATTTCGGTAGTTGCATTTTATCTATATACCATTCTGGCAGTAGATGCAGATACTTTTGAGTTAAATAGTGGTACCAAGTATTATCAGGAGGCCAAAAATATTGTGGGTAATGCTCAAGGGAGCAATACTTTAGGATGGAATGCTCAAGATGGCACTCAGTCGAGGTTTAGATTAAATGATGATTTACTATCAGGAACCTATGATGGATATAGAACAGCCATGTATACCTACCATAGAGAAGGCCTGGATACTATGTATAATAATGTAAAAAAAGGTAAAGAAACCATTACCCAGGCTATGGAATCCCTTCAGGAACTGCATAATGTAAGACCAAATTCATATATCATGAGGGTGTTTTTTGATGCCAAGGCAGCTGAAATTTCAAATATCCTTTCTGGCGGACCTTCAGTTAATATAGCAGAGACAGTGCAAATTCTGAATAGAATTGCTCCAACATATACAGAAAACTGGAAAGATATAAAGTTTTAGAGAGTTATTTTTTGCAAATCTTTTTAAAACTATAGTATCTTTACTTCTTTTAAAAACAACAAAACCTTTCTATCCTTGCTTAGAGGTCTTTCTATAAAAAACTTCGCATTAATCGAACAATTGCAGGTGTCTTTTGATACTGGTTTGATAACCATTACCGGAGAAACCGGAGCGGGAAAATCTTTATTACTAGGTGCTCTCGGACTTTTACTGGGAAAAAGGGCTGATCTGAGTAGTGTAAAAGATAGTTCTCAAAAATGCACGGTCGAAGGGATTTTTAATATAAAACAATACCATCTTACTCCTTTTTTTAAGGAAGAAGCACTGGATTATGAAGATGAAACGATTATAAGGCGAGAAATTCTTCCATCTGGTAAGTCCAGGGCTTTTATAAATGATACCCCGGTTACTTTACAATCATTAACAGCTCTTGGTTCAAAATTAATTGATATTCATAGTCAGCACCAAACCCTTGAGGTTACAACAAATGACTTTCAGTTTGAAGTCCTGGATGCATTGGCTGATGCCGATCGCGAAATTGAATCCTACAAAAGAGGCCTTCAGTTACTAAAAGAAAAAGAAAAAGAGATACATATACTTATAGCAAATCAGGAAGAGTTTACCAAAGAGTATGATTATAATGCTTTTCTTTTAAAAGAATTGGAAGAAGCAAAGCTGAAGCCGGGAGAATTACAAGAAATAGAAGAGCGCTACGAGCAACTTAATAATATAGAAGAGATTCAGGAGCGTTTATCGGGATCTATTGGTATTGTAGCTGCAGAAGAAATTGGAGTTTCAGATCAATTGAATACTATTAAAACAAATCTTGCTAAGATTGAATCATACTCTGGTGCTTTAAAAGAGCTTTCAGAACGAATCCAAAGCATATATATCGAATTAGATGATATACATGTTTCACTGATGGATGAATTAGAAAAACTGGAAGCCGATCCACAGCAACTGGAAGAAATTAGTCAGCGATTACAATTATTGCATAATCTACAGGTTAAACATGCCGTTTCTACGATCGAAGAATTGATGGTAATTAAAGGGGCACTTCAGGAAAAAGTTTCTAAAACAGAGTCTCTTACCGAAGATATTGATGCACTCAGAGAAGAGATTGTAACAATTCAATCTCAATTAAATACAGTGGCAGAAAGGATTCATGAAAAAAGAAAAAAAGCACTTCCTAAACTAGTGTCAGAGTTAGAAGATATTTTGAAAGGGCTGGGAATGCCTAACGCAGCATTTAAAGCTTCATTGGATTTACAGGAAAAGTACCTGTACAACGGAAAAGAAGTATTAGAATTTTTATTTTCTGCCAATAAAGGAGGATCTTTCGGGTCACTTAAAAAAGTAGCTTCGGGCGGAGAGTTATCAAGGATTATGATTGCTATAAAAGCTATTCTTTCGAGATATGCTCAATTACCAACGATTATTTTTGATGAAATTGATACGGGGGTCTCTGGAGAAGTTGCTCATAAAATGGCCGATTTGATGAAAGATATGAGCAAAAATTTACAGGTTTTCAGTATTACGCATTTACCACAGATAGCTGCCAATGGGCAAAGTCATTATAAAGTCTTTAAGGAAGATATAGATAACACGACCGTTACTCGGCTTACATTATTAAATGAAGAAGAGCGGATCAGGGAGATTGCAGAAATGATAGGAGGAAAGAATATTTCGGATTCTGCATTAACACACGCAAGATCATTATTACATAATTGATTTACGTTTACTAAAGATAAATAATAAACTTATCCTGTATTAAATCACTTCAGAGCATAGAACGAATTACTTATAATGAATTACCTAAGGGAATGTTTGACCCTTTATTGAGAATTGAAGTTAATTAAACTAAAAATAGTAACGTTTTAGGACGTTTTGTTATCTTTACCGCTTGTATAATCATACTTTAATTTACAACTAAATGTCACACAATTTATTAAAAGGTAAAAGAGGGATTATTTTTGGGGCACTTGATGAGAGTTCAATCGCCTGGAAAACAGCTGAACGTGTTTTTGAAGAAGGAGGGAGTTTTGTGCTTACCAATGCTCCGGTTGCGATGCGAATGGGCACTATAAATAGCTTGGCCGAAAAAACAAATACTCAGGTTGTACCTGCAGATGCTACTTCATTAGAAGATCTGGAAAACCTGGTAGAAAAATCAATGGAAATTTTAGGTGGCAAACTGGATTTTGTACTTCATTCTATCGGGATGTCGGTTAATGTTAGAAAAGGGCGTCATTATACAGATCTTAATTATGACTGGAGCCAAAAAGGTTGGGATGTATCGGCCCTTTCTTTTCATAAAACGATGCAGACTTTATACAAAAAAGAAGCTATGAATGAATGGGGAAGTATTGTAGCCCTTACCTATATGGCAGCACAGCGTGTGTTTCCTGATTATAATGATATGGCCGATAATAAAGCATATTTGGAATCGATAGCTCGTAGTTTTGGATATTTTTTTGGTAGAGACCACAAAGTTCGGGTAAATACGATTTCTCAATCTCCAACTCCAACCACCGCAGGAAAAGGAGTGAAAGGATTTGATGGATTTATCGAGTATGCCGATACGATGTCACCACTGGGTAACGCAACTGCTGCAGAGTGTGCCGATTATACAGTAACAATGTTTTCTGATTTAACAAAGAAAGTAACCTTGCAAAATTTATATCATGATGGAGGCTTTTCTAATATGGGAGTAAGTCAGTTGGTGATGAGTAAATTTGTGGATGAAGAATAGTATAGCTGTTAGGAACTAAAATTATACCTCATAAAACCCCATACTTAGACCTCATTTTAGGGTTTAATTGATATTACCTGGTAATGGGTTTTTTGTTGCTTACTTTTGCCATATGGAAATGTACTTTTCTTTTATTGTGCCTGTGTATAACAGGCCAAATGAAATTAAAGAGCTGTTGGATAGCATGTCTGTAATGAATTATCCTAAAGCTTATGAAATTGTTATTGTAGAAGACGGATCATCGAATACATCAAAAGACGTCGTGGCATCTTTTGCCGATAGATTATCTATAAGTTACTATCAAAAACCAAATACAGGTCCTGGAGATTCGCGCAACTATGGGATGCGTAAAGCCAAAGGGAATTATTTTATTATTCTGGATAGTGATGTGATCTTACCCATAGATTATCTCTTCAAAGTAACTGATTTTTTAACCAAAAACTATGTGCACTGTTTTGGAGGACCTGACGATGCACATGAAAACTTTTCAAACCTCCAGAAAGCTATAAGTTATAGTATGACATCCTATTTGACTACCGGAGGTATTCGCGGACGAAAAAATACATTGGGTAAATTTCAGCCCCGTAGTTTTAATATGGGGTTGTCTAAAGAAGCTTTTGAGGCTTCAGGAGGGTTTGGTGATATACATCCTGGAGAGGATCCTGATCTTACTATCAGATTATGGAAATTAGGCTATGATACCGCACTGATTCCTGACGCCAAGGTGTTTCATAAAAGAAGAATCTCCTGGAAAAAGTTTTACATTCAGGTCAATAAGTTTGGACTGGTGAGACCGATACTCAACCTGTGGCATCCCGAAACTGCAAAGATCACCTATTGGTTTCCGGTATTATTTCTCTTGTATACGTTGTTTTCTGTAATAGCAGCATCTTTTGGATGGTGGTATTTTATAGCGATATGGAGTGTGTATTTTATGGTAATATTTCTGGGAGCAATAATAACCTATAGAAATATTTTGATTGGAATACAAGCTATTCTGGCAGTTTGGATACAATTTTATGGATATGGAAAAGGATTCCTAAAATCTTATTATTATATTCATCTATTAAAAAAAGTTCCTGAAAAACAATTTAAGACCCTGTTTTTCTCAAAGTAATTACTATGTCACGTAGAAAAAAAAATCCGTTTTCCCTAAAAAGCAATAATGCAAAAGTCTTCTTGTTTTTTTTGATATTCACTTCAGTACTTTGGATATTGATACAGTTTTCCAAAAATTATACCAAAGAAGTAGAAGTTGGCATTCGATATACCAATATTCCCGAAGACAAAATTTTTAATGATGCAAGTGACCAGACGTTGAGAATGATGCTTAACGGAAATGGTTTCAGATTGATGAATCACAGTTGGAGTAAACCAATACTCGAATTCAATGTAGAAGATGCAGTTTTTAATAGTGAAGATCAGTACCTTTTTTATGTTGATAAAGAATCTTCAATATTAAAAAGTAAGTTGGACTTTAAAGGACGGGTATTATCATTGCATAAAGACACTTTGCGATTAAAACTAGATAGTAATTTAGAGAAAAAGATTCCCGTAAGAATAGCACAAAATATACAGTATGCAGTGGGATATGGTAGCGATAAAGGACTGGTGGTTTCACCAGATTCTGTTACGATCGGAGGCCCTTCACAAGTAATAGATACGATTAACGATATAAGCACAGAATTTTTGAATCTTGAAGGATTGAATCTGGACTATACATCAGAATTAAGTATCAATACCTCAGAGTTTCCACCTACCATTACTGTGGTACCTCAAAAGGTAGAAGCCACAATTTTAGTAAGTAAATTTACCGAAGGGAATCAGAAGATTCCGATAACACTAAACAATGTGCCGGAAGGAATAGAGATTAAGATCTTTCCGAAAGAAATAACCGTAGTATACCGGGTAGGATTAGATAGATATAATGAGATAAGCACGCGAGATTTTATGGTGGTTGCAGATTATGCCAAAGCGTCCGAGGAAAGTTCGTTTCTGACATTAGAACTTACCAGTAAGCCACCGTCTATCCATGATGTTCGTTTGCAGGAAAAACAAGTTCAGTTTGTTGTTCTAAAATAAATGATTAATCTCGGTAATTTTTTTAATACTTTGGTTCTCTATTGTGTTTTTCAATTTCACATTTACCCTAAGAAAATAGATCTGTTGTTGAAATAACATTAGTAACAAAATAAAAGTCTTGACTCTTGAAGCCTGCCTGCCGTCAGACAGGCGTAGTGAGCTAGGTTCTTTTATTTGGACAATACTGATAATTAAATATATGAAAGTTGTTGGTCTTACCGGTGGTATTGGTAGCGGAAAATCTACCGTAGCCAAAATGTTTCAAAAGCTTGGAGTCCCTGTTTATATAGCCGACGATGAGGCTAAAAAATTGATGAATAGTGATGCTTCTGTAAAAAAACAAGTTGTACAATTGCTGGGTGATGATGCATATGATCTAGGTGAATTAAACAGATCATATATAGCAGGTGTAGTTTTTAATGATGCCTCAAAACTTGAGCAATTAAATGCTATTGTCCATCCAGCAGTAGCGCATCATTTTGATATGTGGAAAAGCAAACAAAAAGGTGTCTATGTCATAAAAGAAGCGGCCATTCTTTTTGAAAACGACGGGTATAAACAGTGTGATTATACGATTCTTGTCTTAGTTCCAGAAGAAGAAAGAATTCAAAGAGTTTTAAAAAGAGATAACAATACTACCAGAAAACAAATACGTTCTAGGATGAATAACCAGTGGGAAGATGCACAAAAAATCCCATTGGCCGATTTTCTAATTTATAATATAGATTTAAAAAATACTGAAAATCAAGTAGATAAAATCCATAGAGAAATATCGTCCTGAAGCTTTTGTAATCCTTATCTTTCATTTTGTTAACATTTGGTTAAACCGTAAAGTAGCTAAATGTTAAAGTCTTACTTTTGAGTTATGAATAAAAGGTTATTCGTATTACTGATAATCCTGATGAGTTTATCATTAATTGGGATTATTTTCGTTCAGGGATATTGGATTAACAACACAGTTGAGAATAATGAAGAACAGTTTTCTTTCAATGCTAAGCAAATTCTAATATCTGTATCCAATAGGATTCAGTATAGAGAATTTGAAGAGATGTTTTTCCCCTTACAGGAAATTCTGGATAGCATAGAAGAACCCGATAATAAAACAATACGGCAACTCTTAAACATAAGCATTGATAATACCACCAAATCGTTTTCATACGCAAATGGTATTTTGGAAGAAGATAATAAGTTATTCTCTTCGTTTATAAATCTTAATATTGATACAGTAAGATTAAAAAATATTTTAAATCGTAATGCTGATGTTTCAATACAGGACAATCAAAACGATTTTACTAAACAAAGTTCTAAGTCTAAGCTGGAGAGAATAAGAGGGCTAACAGATCTTCAGCGAAAAGATTATGAGATTGTTATAGGAGAAATTGCCAGTTTTATACCAATTCATAGAAGGGTTCAAAAAAATGAAATAGAAAATTTGTTAAGAAAAGAACTGGAGGAGAGAGATATAAAAGTTGATTTTGAATATGCCATATATAGTAATGCGCTGGCAACAAAGGTACGTTCTTATGATTTTAGTTTAGATTATCCAACGACATATGCGATTCCGCTTTTTGTAGATGATGAAGGAGCTAGTGAATATCAACTGTACGTCAATTTTACAGGAAAAAAACGATATGTGCTTTCCACGATCAAAGGAATGGCCATTTTATCAATAATATTTACGTTGATTATTGTTGTTGCATATTCCAGTGCATTGTCACAACTGATGCAGCAACGGCAGATATCACAAATTAAAACAGATTTTATTAATAATATGACCCATGAACTTAAGACTCCTATAGCCACAATTAATCTGGCACTGGATTCCATAAAGAATCCCAAAATAGCAGGAGATCAGAAAAAAGTAGAGCGATACCTGGGTATGATAAAAGAAGAAAATAAACGAATGCATGCTCAGGTAGAAAATGTGTTAAGGATCTCTCAGTTAGAGAAAAACGAACTTAATATTAAAAAAGAGAGCCAAGAACTGCATGATATTGTTGAAGATGCTGTTACACATGTTTCGTTGATTGTTGAAAATAGACAAGGGTATATAAAAATGCATTTAGGTGCGCTTAAAACTACTGTGCTGGCAAATGATAGTCATTTAACCAATGTAGTAGTGAATATTTTAGACAATGCTATTAAGTATTCTGAGGCAGAACCCAAAATTGATGTATATACCGAGAATGTAAAAAACAGTATTGTGCTTAAGATTCGAGACCAAGGTATCGGAATGGGAAAAGTTGCACAGAAAAAGATTTTTGAAAAGTTCTTTAGGGAGCATACCGGAGACCTTCATAATGTAAAAGGACATGGGTTGGGGCTTACTTATGTGAAAAGAATTATAGATGATCATCATGGTCAGATATGGGTAGAAAGTGAAAGGGGAAAAGGCTCCACGTTTATAATTAAATTACCGTTAATATCTTAAAATATGGAAACAGAAAACAAAAAGATTTTGCTTGTAGAAGACGATCCAAACTTTGGAACAGTGTTAAAGGATTATCTTGTAATGAATGACTATGATGTCGTGCATGCTAAAAATGGTATGGAAGGCTTCGAAAAATTCAAAAAGGATGATTATGATATGTGTATTCTTGATGTCATGATGCCTTATAAAGATGGATTTACACTGGCAAAAGAGATTAGGGATAAAAATGAAGAAATACCAATCATTTTCTTAACTGCCAAAGCGATGAAGGAAGATGTACTCAAAGGGTATAAAGTAGGGGCAGATGACTATCTTAATAAACCTTTTGATAGCGAAGTCTTATTAATGAAAATACAAGCTATCATGCAGCGCAAGAGCACAGAATCTGTGGCAGATAGCAAACAGTTCGAATTTAAGGTAGGTGGTTTTCATCTTAATTCCAAGCTTCGGTTTTTGACCTATAAGGACGAAGAAGCTATTAAGCTCTCTCCCAAAGAGAACGAACTACTTCGTTTATTGGCCTTGCATCTTAATGACCTAATGCCTAGAGAATTGGCGTTAACAAAAATATGGAGAGATGATAATTACTTTACATCCCGTAGTATGGATGTGTATATTGCAAAGCTTAGAAAGTACCTCAAGAAAGATGAGAATGTGGAAATTCTTAATATCCACGGAGAAGGATTTAGGCTGGTAGTTAGAAACGATGAATCCTAAAAAAATAGTAACGGTAACTAACTTGTATAAGTTCATTGTGAAATCACAATGAACTTTTTTTTATGTGTGTAATAATCGTTTGAAGATCTTCTTTAGAATCAAACCACTCAATTTCTGTGTCTTTTCTAAACCAGGTGAGCTGTCGTTTGGCAAAACGCCTTGTGTTTTTTTTAATTTCAGAAATAGCAAAATCCAGCTCCCATTCGCCATCCAGGTGCTTAAATATTTCCTTATAACCCACAGTATTCAAAGCATTCAAAGATTTGTAGTTATACAAACTTTTAACTTCATCTATCAACCCCTCCTTTATCATAGTATCGACTCTTTGATTGATTCGATCGTAGATCAACTGTCTGTCTGCAGTGATACCGATCCTAATCGTGTTAAATGGCCTTTTTTTGCTTGGTTTGGTAAGAAATGATGAATAAGGTTGGCCACTGCTAACACATACTTCTAAAGCTCTTAGTACTCTCTGGGTGTTTTGCAGGTCAACTTTCTCATAATACATTGGGTCCAGAGCTTTTAATCGCTGCTGTAAAGGCTCAAGACCTTTATTATTATATGTTTCCTGAAGTTTCTTTCTAATAGTAGTATCTACCTCCGGGAAATTATCCAATCCTTTAGTTACCGCATCAATATACAAACCCGATCCGCCTACAAGAATTGCATGCGTATGATCTTTAAATAGCTCTTCAAGCTTCTCTAAAGCCTCTTTTTCAAAATCTCCTACGCTATAATCATCTTCAATACTTCTATGCTTAATGAAATGGTGTTTTGCCTGGCTGAGTTCTTCTGGAGAGGGAGCAGCAGTACCAATGCTCATTTCCTTATAAAATTGCCGACTATCTGCAGAGATAATTTCGCAATCAAAATATTTTGCCAATGCAATACTTAAGCTGGTTTTGCCAATAGCAGTAGGCCCTATAATTACGATCAGGTTTTTATTCATTATGTAAGTTCTCTCCACATTTATGGCAGAATTTGGCTTCGTCTTTATGTTCTGATGCATTACAATTAGAACACACCTGTGTATTCAGGTTGATCTTTTTAGGTTTTTCACCAGATGAAGCATACTCTGCAGAGACAATACCAGTGGGTACGGCAATAATACCATAACCTACAATCATGATTATCGCTGCTATAAATTGCCCCAAAGGAGTTGCAGGAGCAATATCACCATATCCTACGGTAGTCATCGTTACAATACACCAATATACACTGATCGGGATGCTTTTAAAACCACTTTTGTCACCCTCTATTAAATACATAACGGTACCCATAATGATACATAGTACCAGTACGGCAAACAGAAATACTAGTATTTTTGCACCACTATCCTTTAAAGCTCTGGCCAGTCTGTTGGATTCGCCGATATACCGTGAAATTTTAAGGATTCTAAAAACCCGAAGTAGTCTGAGTGCCCTAACGGTGAGTAATGCACTGGTGCCTGTGAAAAAGAAGGATAAATACAATGGAAGTGTAGAGAGTAAATCGATGATGCCATAAAAGCTGAAAATATACCTGGAAGGCCTTTTTATAGAAATGATCCGGGTTATATATTCAAAAGTAAAAAAGATGGTAATCACCCATTCTGCATAGTATAGTAGTTCATAAATATAAGGCGGTAACCCTTTAACACTCTCTACCATCACAAAAATAATACTCAACACGATGAGAATAAGCAAAATTATATCAAATGCTTTCCCAATAGGAGTATCGGCTTCATAGACAATATCATGTAATAGGTCTTTCCAGGTTTTGCGATATGAATTTTTCCTCAAACTTTGTGATTTTGATTAAAAATACTAAAACTCTAAAATTAAACTTTAGGAATAGGAATAATCTTTAATTTTTTATCCTTTCGGATATAACTCTGAATAATATGTTGTGCGTCTCTGTTATGACCCATTGGCGTAATGATAGAGCGCAAAATATCGACATTGTTTATTTGGTAATTCAGACTAAAATACCCAATACCCTTAAATTTTCCTTCTTCTACCAAAACGATACTTTGTTCATCAATATCCCTTCCCCGATCTACTATAATCATATCCTGACTCTGAAAAGAGTTATTAAATATAAGTTGTTGTGCACGAATATTATAATTTTCGGCCGATTCGTTACAGATACAAGCTCCGAAGCACTGTTTTATGGTATAATTAAAACAATTTCCTTTTCCATTATCCAGGCCCATTAATTTTTGGCATAGATGATACTCTTCGGTCCAGCGATGCATAAATAATTTTGCCTGTTGCCTGTTGGTAAAGGTAGTAATGCTATTTTTTCTGAGATCGACTTTTCCGGTTTTTAAATGTATATACCCATTATTATCTGTGAATTGATACAACGCCTGATCAAATTTTGTTTTTCGAAGCGCTCTGTTATATTTGGGAGTGTTAAGCTTTATCTCTTCACTTTCTTTTAATAATGCCAAAAGTTCACTGCCCGTAATCTCAAAAGTTACATTGACTACTTCTTCCTGAATCCGCCTTGATTTTCTGTTGTCGTTGGTAAAATGCTGATTCAGGCGTTTTTTGATATTTTTACTTTTGCCGATGTAAATAATAGTGCCATCCTCACGGTGCATATAATATACTCCGGTAGCTGTGGGTGCTTGCTCAATTAATCTCAACAATTTGTCATCGACCTGTCTTTTGGTGTCTACACGAACGGTATCTGTAATGATCTTTTTTTCCAGATCTTTGGTCAATAAAAGCTTAAAAAGTTTTACCGTAGCTTGCGCATCACCGTTGGCTCTATGCCGGTCAGAAAGGGGAATACCCAGGTTGCGAACGAGTTTTCCCAGGCTATATGATTCCTGGTCGGGGATTAACCTTTTTGATAGTTCTACGGTACATAGCGACTGTCTTTCATACTCAAATCCTAATCGGGAGAATTCAGTTCGCAGAATCCTATAATCAAAATTGGCATTATGAGCTACCACCACACAATCTGAAGTAATTTCTACAATTCTTTTGGCTACTTCATAAAACCTGGGGGCATTGCGCAACATTTCGTTGTTAATCCCTGTGAGATTGGCCACAAATGGTTGAATAGGCCTTTCTGGATTAATAAGGCTTATAAACTGATCAATTACAGCATGACCATCGAATTTATAGATAGCAATTTCAGTAATACCTTCTTCATTGTATTTTCCTCCGGTAGTTTCTATGTCTAAAATTGCATACATATTCAGTTAATAGTAGTTAGCAGTTAGTTTTTTAATGGTTAGGATGTGGCTAATAATTATTTTTTTGTGGATTAAGTTTACTTCTAATGTATTTTTGAAGACTTGTGATCATTTTTGAGAGCTCAGCGATTTGTATTCTTGTTTTATGGTCATGATTTTCTGTGATATACTTTCTTCTTTTTGTTATTGTTGAACAGACCACACATTCACGAGTTGAGTCTAAAGCAATTTGAAGATATCTATTAAATTGAACGTCTGATGCGCCAGCACCTTCTGAAATATTGAGAACTATTGAATTTGCAGCTCTAATACATTGTGATACCAATACATACATTTCCCTTTTAGGGAATTTTTCAAAAGTGTCATAAACAAAATCTAAGGACTTTTGATAAACAGTTAAATTTTCAAAAGTAAATTTCACTTCTTCCATAAAAAATTTCAGTACTAAGTTATTACTATCTACTAACCATAATTTCTCGCCCCAAAGATAGAACTTCCTATTCTTACCATGGTACTTCCGTAGTCGATCGCAATTTTATAATCGCCACTCATGCCAATCGAAAGGATTTTCAGCTCCGGGTACTTAGACGTTAATTGATCAAAAAAGGTTTTGATATCATGGAATTCAGTTGTAAGTTGTTCCAGATTATCGGTAAAAGTTGCCATCCCCATTAAACCCTGAATACGAACATTGGATAGTTTTTTGATTTCTTCAGAAGCTAACAGTGTAATAGCATCTTCTTGGCTCAGGCCAAATTTGCTTTCTTCTTCGGCAATCTTAATCTGAAGCAGGCAATGAATAATTCGATCATGCTTTTTTGCTTGCTTATCGATCTCTTTAAGTAATTTATAACTATCTACTGCATGAATCAGATCTACAAACCGAGCCATATATTTTACCTTGTTGGTTTGCACATGCCCGATCATATGCCAACTGATATCTTTCGGCATAGCCTCCCATTTTTCAGCCATTTCCTGGATTTTGTTTTCACCAAAAATACGTTGACCAGCCTCATAGGCTTTTAGTATTTCAGAGACCGGTTTGGTTTTGGAAACGGCAACGAGCGTTATACTATCGGGTAAAGAAGTTTTTATTTCCTTTAGATTTTTTTCGATCTCATTCATATGGATGCAAAGGTATTTAAAAAAACATTTTTTAAGGGGCTATACTATATATTAATGGAAGTTTCATTGCGATTTTGAGTTTCCGGCTCCCCGGAAAGGATGTTGCAATGAAAAATTGAGTTCCTGGTGCCCGGGAAAGGATATTGCAATGAAAAATTGAGTTCCTGGCGCCCGGGAATGGATATTGCAATGAAAAATTGAGTTCTTGGCGCCCGGGAGCGGATGTTGCAATGAAAAACTGAGTATCTGGTGCATGGGAATGAATGTTGCGATGCAATTTTAATTTCTGGTCCTGTCCAAATTCAAAACTCATAAATCGTAACCCCACTACGCAATTTGGGCTCGATATAAGTGCTTTTTGGAGGCATTTTTAATCCCTGATCTGCTATTTTTTTCATTTGCTCTACCGATGCAGGAAATAACCCAAAACCAATTTTAAATTCATCGCTGTCTACCATACTTTTTACCAATACAATATCACTTTTACCGTGAGCATATTCTATACGCGTATCAGTACGAAGATTTGTAATACCCAGAATAGGTTTTAATACCGTTTTATAGAGGATTTGAGCATCTAGTTCCTCCAGGGCATCGGTGAATTCATAGTTGGTTTTTCTAAGATATAAGGAATAAAATTCACCATCGAGATACATGCTGAAATGATTAGATTTTGAAGGTTTATATACCTCGATACCTCTGTTTTCTATTCGAAACCACTCGTCTAATCGAATCAGGAATTCCTCTTTAGATAATCCATTGAGGTCCTTAATCAGGCGGTTAAATTCATAAATCTTCAACTCTGATTCGGGAATCAAATAGCTCATAAAGAAATTATAAGCCTCGTCGCCCCGATGCTCTGGGTTATTTTTCTTAAGATCCTGGGTTAAAAGATAGGAGGAAGCAGAGCGATGATGTCCATCTGCGATGTAAATGGTTTTTATTTTCGAAAATTCGTGTTGAAGCGTATCAATTACATCCCGATCTTCAATTTTCCAGAGATAGTGAGTATCACGGTAGGTGGTTGTGAATTCATATTCAGATCGCCCCTCGGTGGCTTGTGAGATAATTTTTACGATTGCTTCATTATCGGGATATGTAAGTAATACGGGCTCTGCATTAAACCCCACAGTTTTTAAATACTCTTTAAAAGTGTTTTCCCGATGTTGCAGGGTGTCTTCGTGCTTTTTGATCACATCATTTTCATAATCCTCAGTACTGGCCGCTGCGATGATCCCGCAAAAAGATTCTTGTTCCCGATTTACAATTTTGTATATATAATAGCACGGGCTACTATCTTGCATAAAAATTTCTTCCTCTTTAAACTCCAAATATCTATTGCGAACTAGTTTGTAGCGCTCTTCACCAGATATTTCTTTATGATATTTATATCCAGGGTTTACAATATGCAGAAAAGAGTAGGGGTTGTAATCCATCCGTGAATCACGCTCAAAAGGAGTGTAACTCTGGTATGATCTGGTAGCAACCAGGGGTACTTTATCTCTGGTAGGGCGAACAGCTTTAAACGGATGGATTTTTGCCATTAATTTTTATTTATAAATTCAGTCGGATCCAGATATCCTGAAGCATCTTCGGCATACCCGCCACCTATATCCATAAAGATATCATCTCTGATCTCCAGGTGCAAATGTGCCCAATAAACGCCATTGGCGTTACCAATGGTGCCAATTTTAGCACCTTTTTTAACAAAATCACCTTTTTTGACTTCAATTGAATTTCCGTGTGCATATACCGATTCATAATAGTTGCCTTTGTACTTATGTATAATTCTGATCACATTTCCCCAACCGCCACCAATATCTTCGGCAAAAGAAACGTACCCATTAGCGACACTATATATTGGGTCTCCCAAATCTGAATTTCCTCCACCCGAACCGTTCCAGTCATCACCCAGATGATTGTTCTCTTTAAATTTTTGGGCATTATAATACCCTTTGGCGTTTGGTTTACCAACTGGGTAATCAAAACTTTCGGCAATAAACTCAGGATTTTTTTTAAAAAGGGGATCATATATATCCTGACCTAATTTAAGAGTATCCATCTTCTGGATTTGTCTCTTATGAAGATCTGATACTTTTGCCTTGTTGTTGCAGGAGAGAAGTGTTGAAAAAATGATTATAATGATGGTAAAAGATATTTTCATTATTAAGTTATGTAATTTTTTCCTAAACCCTAAACCCTTTATCGGAACTGCTTTGCAATTTTTTCTGCCTTTCTGCTTTCCGAATAATCATAGAAACCCTCTCCACTTTTTACTCCAAGCTTACCTGCCATTACCATATTGACTAATAAGGGACAAGGAGCATATTTAGGATTTTTAAAACCGTTGTACATCACCTTTAAAATAGAAAGACAAACGTCCAGACCAATAAAATCTGCTAATTGCAGTGGTCCCATAGGATGTGCCATGCCCAGTTTCATCACTGTATCAATTTCGGTAACACCAGCGACGCCATTGTATAAAGTTTCAATAGATTCATTGATCATAGGCATCAGGATACGATTGGCAACAAATCCAGGATAGTCATTAACCTCTACAGGAACTTTATCCAGTGTTTTGGAGAGTTCCATAATCGTATTGGTTACTTCATCAGAGGTATTGTAGCCTCGTATGATCTCAACCAGTTTCATAATCGGTACCGGATTCATAAAATGCATCCCGATCACCATTTTCGGGCGGTCTGTCACTGCCGCTATTTGAGTGATGGATATCGATGAAGTATTGGTGGCCAGGATGGTGTCTTCCGGGCAGGCATCATTGAGTTCTCTGAAGATTTTGAGCTTGAGCTCTATATTTTCTGTGGCAGCTTCAACCACGAGACCTGCATATTCTACTCCTTCTTTGATATTGGTGAAAGTAGAGATGTTTCCGAGGGTAGTTTCTTTATCGGTTTCAGAGATTTTTTCTTTGGCAATCATTCTATCCAAATTTTTAGTAATGGTTGCCATTCCTTTATCTAAAGACTGTTGAGAGATATCTATAAGCTGTACTTTAAAGCCTTTTTGTGCAAAAGTATGCGCAATACCATTTCCCATAGTTCCTGCACCAATAACCGCGATGTTTTTCATGTGTGTGTTTTGTCGTTTGAAAGACCTTCAAGGTTTTCAAAATCTTGAAGGTCATAATTTTACTTTTTAAAGCAATCGATAATTTGTAAAGCCACTTCTAATGCTTTCTTACCCTGTTCAAGCGTTACAATTGGGGTTGTATCATTTTTGATCGCTTCGGCAAAGGTGTCTAATTCATCCAATATGGCATTATTAGACGGTACATTAGGGTTGTCAAAATAGATCTGTTTTTTAACACCTTCAGCATTTTGCAGGATCATAGCAAAATCATCAGGTTTTTCGGGGGCATCTTTCATTTTAACCACTTCGCATTTTTTCTCAAAGAAATCTACAGATATATAGGCATCACGCTGAAAGAATCTGGATTTTCTCATATTCTTAAGCGAAATACGACTTGCAGTAAGATTTGCTACGCAACCATTTTCGAATTCGATGCGTGCATTGGCAATATCGGGTGTTTCACTAATGACCGAGACACCATTGGCACTAATGTGTTTTACTTCAGCATGTACTACACTTAAGATCGCATCAATATCATGAATCATGAGATCCAGCACTACAGGTACATCGGTCCCTCTGGGATTAAACTCGGCCAATCGATGCGCCTCGATAAACATAGGATTGTCGATCTTATTGGCTACTGCAGTATAGGCAGGATTAAAACGCTCTACATGCCCTACTTGCCCTTTTACTTTATAAGTATTGGCCAACTCAATCAATTGAACCGCCTCTGCTACAGTATTGGTAATAGGTTTTTCGATAAAAACATGTTTCCCCGATTTTATCGCTTGTTTTGCAACATCAAAATGTGCGAAAGTTGGGGTAACAATATCCACCATATCAACTGCGTCAATTAATTCTTCGATAGAAGTAAATAACCGATATCCAAATTCTTCAGAAATAGCTTTGGCTTGTGTTGAGTTGGAATCATAGAAACCTACCAGTTCGTATTTTTCAGATTGTTCCAGGAGGCGTAGATGTATTTTACCTAGGTGTCCCGCACCGATTACTCCGGCTTTGAGCATAATTCAAGATTTTACACAAAAATAGTATTATTTATAAATTTTAAATCCTAATTATACCTAAAATGCAAAATTTTAGTACAGACCAGAAAATAGTTTATAAATCTTTAAATTGTTTATGTAATTTTAGGGCACCAAATAACCCTTAGAATAGTGAAAGATACCCTTAGACATGCCGGAAAAAGAAAACAATTGGTAGCTGTTTTGATCCAAAAAGGAATTAAGGACAAGGCTGTATTGGCTGCTATTGGCAAGATACCCAGGCATTTGTTTATGGATTCTGGTTTTGAAGATCATGCATACCAGGATAAAGCATTTCCCATTGCTGCAGATCAAACTATTTCTCAGCCATATACAGTGGCTTTTCAGAGCGAACTTCTGGAAGTAAAAAAAGGAGATAAAGTGCTGGAGATTGGTACCGGGTCGGGATATCAAACAGCTGTATTATGCGAATTAGGCGCCAAAGTGTATAGTATCGAACGCCAGAAAGAATTATTTAAGAAGACAAAATTGTTTCTTTCAAAGCTTGGGTATCGTCCTAAGCATTTGTCATTTGGTGATGGGTATAAAGGTCTGGCAGAACACATGCCCTATCAGGCAATCATTGTAACAGCGGGAGCCCCTTATGTTCCAAAGCCTTTGTTGAGTCAGTTGCAGGTTGGTGGTCGCCTGGTTATTCCAGTAGGCGAAGATGTGCAAATTATGACGCTCTTTATTCGTAAAAGTGAAACTGAATTTGAGAAACGTGAGTTTGGAGAATTTAGGTTTGTACCGTTATTAGAGGACAGGAATTAAGGCTCGAGCGAATGAGTCTGCGATAGAGCAATATGGTTGGGAGTAGCGTTACCTGAAATCTTTTTTAATACGGTCTAATGCTCTCTTGTTGTCTCGATCTTTAATCGTTTCTCGCTTGTCATACATTTTCTTACCGCGTGCAAGTACAATATCGAGCTTTGCCAATCCGCGATCGTTAATGAATAATCGTGTCGGGATAATTGTTAATCCAGAGTTTTTTACTTCTTTCTCGAGTTTTTTTAGTTCTTTTTTATTAAGAAGTAATTTCCGCTCACTTTTTGGATTATGGTTGAAATAAGTAGCATGAGAATATTCTTCGATGTGCATATTGATAACAAAAAGCTCTCCATTGCTAAACTCACAGAAACTCTCTGCGATACCTGCTTTTCCTTCTCGTATTGCTTTTATTTCTGTCCCGGCTAGTTTAATCCCGGCTGTATATTTGTCAAGAAATTCATATTCAAACTTTGCCTTACGATTTAATATGTTGATCTTATTTTGATTCATGTGTATGATAAATGCTTACAAAAATACAAAGCTTTCCCGAAAGAAAGCTTTGAATTCATTTAGATTTTTCACCTCCAGACAAAAAATCTAAATGAGTTCTTTGTATGAAATTGAATATTGTAAAGATCTCTATGGTTCCTGAAATTGTATGGTCGAAATTTTACCATCTGCACTAAGTTGAAGCTCCATCACCAGGCTTGTTTTATCAAATTCTGTAGTATAACTATTGATACCTTCTGTAGTCTCAATAAAAGTTAGTTTTTTTAAGTTACCAAACTGGTCATGGCAACCTTTTACAAAACGTGAAACCCCTTCTTTAGTCATTGTTTCCTGCATTTCTGAAGTGTATAATTCAAAAACAGCATCTATGTTTTGAGCATTAAAATGCTGCTGAAAGGCTTTTGTGATTTTTTCATAAGCTGCACTATGCTGAGCAAGGATGGATTGCGTAGTAAAACAAATTAAAAGTAGAAATACATGCTTCATAGCAATTATATTTGGGATTTAGTAATTGCAAAATAATTATCTTTTTTAAGATTTAAAAAAATAACAGTAAAAAAGTGACTGGCAATGTGTAGCATATTTAACGCAAAATAATGGATTTCAGTAAGGATAACATTTACTTATCGTCTGAAGAGATAGCCGGGTTTAACAAAATAATTACGATTATTAATCAGACAAAGTTTAATTTAGTTTTTTAAACAGAAGTATCATGAAGCAATATTCATTTTTGGGATTACTATTGATTTTTTCCTCTTTTGCAGTAATATCAACTCAGTTTTCTGCACAGGAAATAGTAGATAAGACCATAGAGAAAGCCGGGGGGTCTAGATATGATCATGCTGTTATACATTTTACCTTCAGAGGAAAGCGATACAGCAGTAAGAGGAATGAGGGGGTATATGAGTTAGAAAGATTTGTTGAAGGACCAGATGGATTGATTCATGATGTTGTACGTAATTCTGGCCTTGAACGCACTATTGAAAATTGCCCGGTTGCTGTTGCCGATTCTTTGGTCACAAAAATCAGTGATGGTGTGAATTCTGTTCATTATTTTGCGAGTTTGCCTCATGGGCTCAATGCAGCTGCAGTTCATAAAGAACTAGTAGGAGAATCCTCGATTAAAGGAAATTCATATTATAAGATTAAAGTGACTTTTGATAGGGAAGGAGGAGGAACCGATTTTGACGATGAGTTTTTGTATTGGATCCATAAGAAAAATTTCACCATAGATTATTTGGCATATAAGTATGCTGTAAATGGGGGCGGAATTCGTTTTAGAGAAGCTTATAATCCCAGAGTTGTAAATGGAATCCGTTTTGTGGATTATGACAATTATAAAATAGACGATCTAAGCACTCCATTATTTGATCTGGATGTATTGTTTGAAAAGAAGCGATTGAAACTACTTTCAAAAATAGAATTAAAAGATGTTTATGTGTATGTTGAAAGAGATTGTTGTTAATGAGTTCATTTCCGACCAGACACTAATTAACGTTAAGCACTACATCGGTAATTACCTCACTGGTTATTTTTACAATAAATAATTTACCATAATCCTTTTCATCGATAGTAGCATACTTTTCCTTCCCAATAACTTTATTTACAAAAGCTGGCGTTGTATTACTATGCCCTACAATCACCGAAGTTTTTCCTTTGGTTTTTTGTTGAAAACCGGGATTATTAAGATCACGAGGATCATATAGTGTAGTTTCGAGGTTCTTACTTTGTGCTATAGGCGATGCAGTTTCACGGGTTCTTATGTAGTCTGTAGTAAATACCATATCTACCTTTGTGTCAATGAGTACTTTTGCCCAGTTTTGTGATCGTTTTTTACCTTCTTCGGTAAGTTGGGGATTTCGATTATCAGGATTGCTAAGGTCTTTTTCGGCATGCCTGATAAAGAAGTATGTTGTAGTGTTTGCTGCAGAGGTATTTTGTGTAATACCAGCGAATGAAGATAAAAAAATGATGAATGTAAGTATGATTTTCATAGATATAGATGGATAGTTAAATTGGTGTGAGAAATATTGAAAAAGTAGTTTGGATTACATCATTCCAACATCCCCATTTTCCAAATGACAATAATCATAGATAAAATAGCTATGATAAAAAATCCTATATAAATGTAGGAGCTTCTCTTTTTGTTTGAGGAGCCCAAATCACCAGAAGATTTCATATGGCTAGGTTTTTAAGTGATTGTATGTTTATATAGGACTTTTAAAAAATGAAAATGTTACACTTTTTGTGGTTTTAATTGCAAAATTCTTTCTTCAAAGTTCTTTGCAGACACAGGTTCTTGTATATCTTGAAACAATTTTACCAGCTGCTCATCGTGATTCCATCTTTTTTGTTGCAATAAATTAAAATGTATAAAAGTACTCCACATGATGGCTTTAAGCTCGGTTTTATCGTGATTCCACATCCTGATTTCTACATGTAATTGATTTTCGGTATGCCGTATTAGTTGTGAATCAATCACAACGTCTTCCATAAGTAATGCAGGCTTTAAATAGGCAATCTGATTGGTGCCTACTACCCAGCTTATGCCTTTGGTCTTAGCTAGTTCAAAGATGTCCAGGTCATAGTGTTTTTCGATCTGGTCTTCTCGGGCATTGATCATATAGTTGATATAAGAGGCATTATTAAGATGATTAAAAGGATCACAATCCTGAAATCTGATTTTTGCTTTACTCTCTAATACTTTTGGTAGTTTCATGTTTGTTAATTTTTATAATATACCAATTGGTATATTTATAGTTAAAAAAAAGTCATCGTTTTAATTCTTTATGTATCATTGTGTCTATCTGATCCATAGTTTCAAGCAGATAGCTATTGTTTTCCATAGTATGTGTCATAAAAATTGCTCCGGTGATCATACTATACAATCTTTTAGCATATAATATCGAATCTACTTCTTCTCGTATTTCTTTATTTTTTTTTCCGGCATCTATAAGTTTAGCAACATTATTCTGAATTTTGGCAATCGCAAATTGTACATGCTTGAAAAGAGCAGGAATCTGATACTTGGCATCCACACCCATGTTGAGTACAGGACAACCTCCTATTTCCTGAGTATAGTTATAATAGTTCCGATAAAAATCGGTGACCAAAAATAACTTTTCAATTGGCGATTCACTCAGGGATTGATGATCTGCTATACGTCGAATCATGTTTCCTTCAGTCATCTTAAATGCAGCTATTGCCAGTTCTTCTTTATTCTTAAAGTTACCATAAATAGCACCTTTTGTAAGCCCTGTAGCTTTGGTTATATCGCTCAAGCTTGTTGCAGCATACCCATTCTTGTTAAAAATAGGTGCTACGGTTTGAATAATGAATTCTGTGGTTTGTTCGGCTTTAGTAAGCATTTCTTAATGAGATTACTTTTCAAATATAACTCTGTTGTGCATTTTGACTATATTTCTCCAATTTTTGCCCCTTCCGATAACTATCGGGATAGAGATAAAAGATGAGGATTTGGTATTATATTACTTATAATATACAACGGGTAAATATATAAAAAATATACCAATTGGTATATTTTTGCGCAAAAAAAGGAGCAAGAAAAAGCCTCAATTCAAACCAATATTACCATAAATAATATCCTGAGGTTCCATATTGGTAATACTTTTGGGTAAATTACAGGCATCTTCAATATTCATTTTTTGAAAATTCAGTAAAAGATTATATTTCTCTATAGCATTTTCTGCCTGATCACATCCTATGTTAATATTTCTGATATAGTTGGTTTTGATTTTTTTCGGGTTGTTACTCCTGTTTTCAAAATCCTTAAACTGGCATTTTATGATTTCTCTGTCTTTAAAATAAAAACGTTCTTCCAGGGTTAATGTCACATGTACCAGCAACCGTTTTCCAGATCGGCTTTTTTCATAGTCTTTATACCAAATATTATGTGTAGCATACTGAAAGAATAGTTGATCGTCCCATATATAATATTCATCCTGGTATTTTACATGTCCCTGATGATAGGTATGAATGATGTGTTTTAATTCATTCCCGTTATAATAAAACGTAAGTGCTCCATGTTCTAAGGACTCGGGGCAAGAGTAATCTGTATGATGCTGCCTAAGGGTATTTGTATCCACTAATTCTCTGATTAACTGATATTTGTTTCTAATATCAGATAGGGCTCCCTTCTTATTTTGACCAAGGGAGATGCTCGAGGTTAAAAAAAGTACTAGAAAAAAGGTTGGTTTCATTGAGCTGCAATGTACTTAAAACCTGTTTTTTTTCTTTAATAAGTTATTAACGGTTGTAAGAAAAATTCTGTTGATATCTACGGTAAAACCGTAATTCATACCATTCTACGGTGCTTGCTTTTGTTGATTTTTTGTTTAAAACTAAGTGAGCAACCAAATAGATTGCTCACTTTTGATAGTTTGACACCTATTGTTTTGCTTATTCTGAAACCAAATCCTCTTGATTCCTGAATACCAGATTATCATCAAATTCATCTAGCAGAATGGTATTCTCGGTTGAAATTTTTCCGGCTAGAATTTCTTTTGATAATGTATTCAATACTTCCTTCTGTATGGTACGCTTAACGGGCCTTGCACCAAATTCGGGTTGAAAACCTTTGTTTGCCAGGTAAACTATAGCTTCATCTGTAGCATCCAATGTGATATTTTGCTGTGCCAGCATTTTTGATACTTGCAGCAATTGAAGCTTTACGATTTCTTTAATATTTGCCTGTGTTAATGGCGAGAACATAATAATATCATCTATTCTATTCAGGAACTCCGGACGGACCGCTTGTTTTAGCAACCCCAATACTTCAACCTTGGCAGCTTCCATAGCCGTATCCATATCCTTAATAGCTTCAAACTTATCCTGAATAATATGACTCCCCATATTGCTGGTCATAATAATGATTGTATTTCTGAAATCTGCTGTTCTCCCTTTGTTATCTGTTAATCTTCCTTCATCCAATACTTGTAATAAGACATTAAAAGTATCGGGATGGGCTTTTTCGATCTCATCGAGTAATACTACAGAGTATGGTTTTCTTCGTACCGCTTCTGTCAATTGTCCTCCTTCATCATATCCTACATATCCGGGAGGTGCTCCCACTAGTCTACTCACAGCATGACGTTCCTGATATTCGCTCATATCAATACGTGTCATGGCACTTTCATCATCAAAAAGATATGCTGCCAAAGCTTTGGCCAATTCTGTTTTACCTACTCCCGTGGTTCCCAGAAATAAGAAAGATCCTATCGGTTTTTTTTGATCTTGCAGTCCTGCACGGCTTCTGCGTACAGCATCACTCACAGCCTGTATGGCTTCTGTTTGCCCTACGACACGTTTTTGAAGTTCTTCTTCCAGAACCAATAGTTTTTCGCGTTCGCTTTGCAGCATTTTGGTTACTGGTATTCCGGTCCATTTGGCCACTACTTCGGCAATATCATCATTGGTAACCTCTTCTTTGATCAATGATGATTTGCTTTGTTGCTGGCTTAACTGTTCTTGCAATTCATCTAATTTCTCCTGAGTTTCTTTTATTTTTCCGTATCGTAATTCGGCTACTTTTCCGTAATCACCATTACGCTCGGCGCGTTCTGCTTCCAGTTTATACTCTTCAATATCGGTTTTAGCATTCTGTATAGCATCTACAACCTCTTTTTCGCTTTGCCATTTTGAAAAGATCTCATTACGCTCTTCTTTCATATTAGCAAGATCGGCATTCAGGGCTTTTAACTTGATTTTATCATCCTCACGTTTTATGGCTTCGATCTCTATCTCTATCTGCATAATTTTTCGATCCAATACATCAAGCTCTTCGGGTTTTGAGTTAATTTCCATACGTAGCTTTGAAGCAGCTTCATCCATCAGGTCGATTGCTTTATCGGGCAAAAACCTATTGGTAATATAGCGCTGAGACAGCTCTACTGCTGCAATAATAGCTTCGTCTTTTATACGCACTTTGTGATGTGCTTCGTATTTTTCTTTGATTCCCCGAAGGATCGAGATGGCACTTTCGATATCGGGTTCGTCTACCGTTACTTTTTGGAATCGTCTTTCTAATGCTTTGTCTTTTTCAAAATATTTTTGATATTCATCCAGGGTTGTGGCTCCGATAGCCCGTAATTCTCCCCGGGCCAGCGCAGGTTTTAGGATATTTGCTGCATCCATTGCTCCCTGTCCACCACCGGCACCAACCAGAGTGTGGATTTCATCAATAAAAAGTACAATATCTCCATCGCTGGTGGTTACTTCTTTTATAACAGCTTTTAATCGTTCTTCAAATTCACCTTTAAATTTTGCTCCGGCAATTAAGGCGCCCATATCCAGAGAAAAAATTTGTTTATCTCTAAGGTTTTCGGGGATATCCCCTGCGATAATTCGATGTGCCAACCCCTCGGCAATAGCTGTTTTACCTACTCCTGGCTCACCTACCAACATTGGGTTGTTTTTTGTGCGACGCGAGAGGATTTGCAATACCCTGCGTATTTCTTCGTCACGGCCAATCACGGGATCCAGTTTACCGTTTTCTGCCATTTCATTAAGGTTTTTGGCATATTTATTCAGAGCCTGATAGGTCTCTTCGGCACTTTGCGAAGTGACCCGTTCACCTTTTCTGATTTCGTTGATCGCTTCTTTAAGATGTTTTTCGGTAACTCCCTGGTCTTTTAAGATCTGGGCGATCTTACTTTTGGATTTAAAAATAGCAATGATCAAATGTTCGATAGAAACATACTCATCATTCATCTTCTTGGCGATGATACTTGCTTCATTTAAGGATGTTCCTGCTTCACGGGATAATTGTAATTCTCCGCCGGTAACCTTTGGGAAACTCTCGAGAGTACTCTCCAACACTTGTTGTAAAAGCTGAATGTTTACATTCAATTTTTTTAGTAAAAACGGAAGCACATTTTCATCTACGTCAAAAATTGCCTTAAAAATATGCTCGTTCTCTATTTGTTGATGTCCGAAACCCTGTGCAAGCTGTTGTGCCTGCTGTATGGCTTCTTGCGATTTTATAGTGAAATTATTAAAATTCATTTGCTTAAATTTTGAGTTCTAATGTAGAGAATCAAATAATATTCCTATTGATATTTTGCGCCATAATGTCTTGTAAACACTTGTTTTTGCTGACGTTTTGGCGTAGTGTAAAATTAAGTAATTACTACAGACAAAATATGATATTTATCAAATAATAGAAATCAATTACTTAAGTTTGCAACAAATAATTGTTACCGAAAAGATGGGGATATTTAATAAGCTATTTGGTTCTGAAGGAAAAGAACCAAAGGAAGAAAAGCAAGCGTTACCTTGGCAAGAGTTAAAATCAGTAGAGCAATTAAATGAGATTGCCAAAGCTTCTAAAACAAAAACACAGGCAATTTTTAAGCATTCTACACGATGTGGAATCAGTAGAATGGTGATTCGTAATTTTGAAAGCAGTTTTGATCTTACGGGAGAAGAAGTAGATCTTTACTATCTTGATTTACTAAGTTACAGGAATATTTCAGATGAAGTTGCTGCAAAGTTTCAGGTGTTTCATGAGTCTCCACAATTTCTGATAATTAGAAATGGACATGCAGTGCATCACTCTTCTCATAGTATGATTACACCGCAGGTATTACATCAATTTATCTAAAAGATTATTTTTTATTAAACATTGATTGAAGTTTTTCTGTTTTGAAAAATCTTTAAAAATAGGGTGGTTCCCATTTTTCTGGCGCGGTTTTTTGCCAACGTAGCCAATTTCCCTTCAAAAAGTTCGTCGATTGTATTGATCCATAGACGTAACCATATTCCAAAATGTACATTTGTGATACTATGATTAAATGTCTGATCTACCTGTTTATGAACCTGAATAGGGTTTCCTTTATACTTAGCGACAAATAAGAGGTTGGTTTCCCAAAAATTGGTTAGTCTTTCTATATGTTGATCCCAATCTTTAATCACATGATTAAAAATTGGGCCGAGATGCTCTTCTTTTCTGACTTTTTCATAAAATGTAGAGACCAATACTATGATATCATCTCTATTTTGGATATCATTTTTTATAATAGTTTTCATGTTGAATTAGAGAAAAGTAAAATTTAACAATACCAGAACACTGTTGATTAATAAACTGAAAATTAACAGATTGAATATAAGCTTAGGTTTCATTTGAGCCAAAATAGAGGCATTAAATGCCATACATATAATTACACAAAGAGATAATTGAATTACTTGAGCCACAGATCGGTCCTGCATCAAGACATACATTGCTGCAACAGACCCCAGACAACTGGAAAGAATAATCATTAACGGGATATAAGCCATATACATCTCCTTAAAATCTTTTAACAATCTTGAATACATGAGTAATGTTTTTTTAAGTTGTTCAAAAGTATTTCAAAGAGGGGTCATTAATTTATGATTTGGATCATAAACCGAAATAAAATAAGGATTATCGATACACTTTTCTGTCTTTAATAAAAAGTTCTCCTTTTTGTTCTAGTTTTTTGATACTTCGTATTACGGTCTCTACGCGTAAGCCTGTAAGATCTGCAAGTTGTTGCCGGGTAAGTTCTACTTTATAGGTATTAGACTTTTTTGTATCGTCGTTTTTGTTTTTTTTGAAGTAATCCAGGATTCTAAGAATACGATGTTCGGGCTCCTGGGTAGATATCTCAGATACCATAATAGCTTTGTAGTAAAGACGCAAAGCCAGCGTGCTGGTAAACTTATGATGAATCCCGGGGTGCTCTTCTAAAAGTCTTAAGAAGTTTTCTTTGGGTAATTGCCATACTTCAGAATCAACAATAGCTTCTGCATTTGCAGGATATCTGAAATCTGCAAACAAAGGAGGTTCGCCAAAACTTTTTCCCTTGGTAAATATTCCTTGAATGTATTCTTTTCCTTCCTGATTATAATTGTTCATCTTAACCTCTCCCTGATGCACCTGATAATAATAGCGCGCTATAGCTCCTTCTTGGAAAAGAAATTCACCTTTTTTATATTCTTTTAGTAAAGCCCCCGAATTAAGTAAATTTTCATAATCGATCATATCAAATTTTCTATGAATTCATCTCGACTTTTTATAATAGCTATAATACCCCGCCAAGTCTATAGTATTATTTCCTATGGTATATCACTTAAAACGATAATTGGTAATAATGCTTTTTAGTTTATTCTTTAGATCTTCTCCAGAGTCATACACCATTTGCTCATTAGTAGGAAAAGGAACTGCCTGTAAACCAAGAAAACGAATCAAATCATCTTCTAAGGCACGTTTATCTCCATTGTAATTTGCGTATATATGCTCAAAAACATATTCACTGGCGATAGGAAAAGCTTCTAATAACTGCTTTGTTCTCAGATTTTTGTACTGTACATTACCAACAACATTAGTGGCTTTAAATTGAGTAAACTCATAATATTCGCAACGTACTTTGACCATTTTATCTACCTTTACTTTGTCTCCATTTTCATCAATCACAATTTCATCATTTTCATCTAATAGATATTCCCATCCGTCTTTAACCAATTTTTCTCTTTCCAATTGACGTTCTCTTACCTTTTCTGGAGAAATATTGATTTCGCGCAAAGTAACTTCCATTGCATAATCATACTTGGTTGTTTTTTGTGGTTGACTATGATAGACAGTCCATAGGTCATCAAGTCCGTAAGTACCAAAATTCAATAAATCTGCTTCTAGTCGTTTAGGAATAATTACGTTGGTTTTGTTTTTCATGGTTACCCTTACAAAATCAGTTCCTTTCAGATGGGCCTCTTCTATCATGGCCTGGGTATTTTTATAGTTGGGCGTGATCTTGTTCAGATATACCAGATCATCATATACGGCTCTATAATCGGTTTTTCTTTTGGCAGAAGCTAGTAATGCCTTGGCATTATCATATAAATAATCTGAAAGTTTATCCTTGGTGGTTATAATTCTCTGATCATAATTATCCATTGCAAAATTGGCATTACGACCTTGCTCGACCAGATAAAGCGGTAATAAAGGTTTTATACGCTCCTGTCTGCTTTTTAAAGACAGATAGGTAGTATACATGCGTTCAAGATTTGCAGGATTTCCTTCTTTTTCCAAATAGTTAACAGCACTTATATCGCGATTAACTACTTTGGCATATGCTTCTTCCAGCATAAGAATATAAGGTTGCTTTCCTTTTTTATCTTTATTTGTCTTCAGTTTGTTTAGGGCAATGCCTATGGCTTCATCATAATTTCCGGTGTTAAGGGCCTTTTCGGTTTTCTTAACACTATTACAAGAAGAAACGATAACTGCAGTAAGCAGTAGAGGTAGTAGTTTTTTCATATCAATACTATTTTTGATTTGGGGTACATAAAATCAACTTTGATGCCAAAAGATAATAAAAAGTCATGGAATCAATTTTTTCGAGGTTTTATAGTACGTAAGGGCACCTCTAAAAAAATATCATTTTTTAAATACCGGAAGTAATTTGGTGGTTACTTCTCCAAAGCCAATTCGCACTCCGTCTTTTTCACAATACCCTTTCATAATAACAGTATCATTATCTTCTATAAATTTACGACTACCTCCCGATATAAGTGGTACAGGTTTCTCGCCTCTCCAGCTTAATTCTAACATAGATCCATAGGAGTCTGGCGTGGGACCCGAAATGGTTCCGCTGCCCATCATATCTCCCGAATTTACCGGGCAACCGTTTATGGTATGATGTGCCAGCTGTTGAGCCATATTCCAGTACATATATTTAAAATTGGTCTTAGTAACCACGGTTTCTTTTCCTTTTTGAGGTGTAATAGATGCTTCAAGATGAATGTCAAAGCTTTTCTTTCCTTTATATTGAAGGTATGGAAATTGCTTTTTTTGCGGTTTTGGGCTTTCTACCCGATAGGGTTCTAGCGCATCTAGGGTAACGATCCACGGGGATACAGACGATGCAAAGTTTTTACCTAAAAACGGGCCGAGAGGCACATACTCCCATTTTTGTAAATCGCGCGCACTCCAGTCATTAAATAATACAAGTCCGAAGATGTAGTCTTCTGCTTCTTCTATCGGGATAGGTTCTCCTAATTGATTTGCATCTGTGGTGATAAAGGCCATCTCGAGCTCAAAATCGACCAATCTCGACGGACCAAAAATAGGTTCGGTTGCTCCGTTGGTTAATTTTTGTCCCTGCGGGCGATGCACAGGGATTCCCGAAGGGATGATCGAACTGCTACGCCCATGATATCCTACGGGCATATGCAACCAATTTGGGAGTAATGCATTTTGAGGATCCCTAAACATTTTTCCTACATTAGTCGCATGTTCTATGCTGCTATAAAAATCGGTATAATCACCAACGCGAACGGGAAGTTGCATCTCGATCTCATCCAAAGAGAACAATACTTCCTGTCGGTGCTTTTTATTGTTTTTTAAGGTATCGTTTTCAGTATCAAAAATATCGGCAATTCGATTGCGAACCAGTCTCCATGTTTTCTTTCCATCAGAGATAAAGTCGTTTAGAGAATCTTGTAAAAAAATATCGTCGGTTAATGGGATTCCTTCAAAATAACCTAATTGATGAAGCGCCCCCAGATCGATCGCTGTATCACCAATACGGGTTCCTATCGTAATAATATCATCTCTGGTAAGGAACACTCCAAAGGGAATATTCTGTATAGGAAAATCGGTATTAAGAGGGGTTTTAATCCATGTTTTTCTGTTTGGATAATTTGCAGTTATGGGCATTATAGTTTTTTTAATAAGTTGTTGGTAATTCTTAAAATCAAATATATAATAATAGTCTAATTTACGGAATGTATTTCCTATTTTTGCACTTTTATTAACAAACTAGGAATACATGCAACGCGACGAACAAATTTTTGATTTAATCCAGGATGAAAAAGAGCGTCAAATCAACGGATTAGAATTAATTGCTTCAGAGAACTTTGTGAGTGAACAGGTGATGGAAGCAGCAGGATCGGTACTCACAAATAAATATGCCGAAGGATACCCCGGCAAGCGCTATTACGGCGGTTGTGCCGTGGTAGATATTATAGAACAAATAGCTATCGATCGTGCCAAAGAATTGTTTGGAGCTGCCTATGCCAATGTACAACCTCACTCGGGATCACAGGCCAATACGGCTGTATATCATGCATGTTTAAAACCAGGAGATAAAATTTTAGGATTCGATCTTTCTCACGGAGGACATTTAACGCATGGATCACCGGTGAATTTCTCGGGTAAGTTATACAATCCCGTTTTTTATGGAGTAGAGAAGGAGACCGGAAGATTGGATTATGACAAAATACAGGAGATCGCAACTGCAGAAAAACCACAGTTGATTATTGCAGGAGCATCTGCTTATTCCAGGGATATAGATTACAAAAAATTTAGAGAAATTGCCGATAGTGTAGGAGCAATCCTTATGGCAGATATCGCTCATCCTGCCGGATTGATTGCCAAGGGAGTGATCTCAGACCCTGTTCCTTATTGTCATGTGGTTACTACCACTACACATAAAACATTACGCGGACCAAGAGGCGGGTTGATCCTTATGGGTGAAGATTTTGAAAACCCTTTCGGGATTACACTGAAAAACGGAAAGAAACGTATGATGTCTTCTCTATTCGATAGTGCGGTATTTCCCGGAAACCAAGGAGGCCCGCTAGAACATATTATCGCGGCAAAAGCAATTGCTTTTGGAGAAGCATTAACAGATGAATTTTTACATTATATAGTACAGGTAAAGAAAAATGCTGCTGTGATGGCAGAAGCATTTGTAGAAAAAGGATATAAAGTAATTTCTGAAGGTACAGACAACCATATGATGTTGATCGATCTGCGCAATAAGGGAGTCACCGGTAAACAAGCTGAAGAAGCACTTGGGATTGCAGAGATTACTGTAAACAAAAATATGGTACCCTTTGATGATAAGTCTCCATTTGTAACTTCTGGTATTCGTATTGGCGTAGCTGCGGTAACTACCCGGGGGTTAAATGAAAATGATATGCTCGATATTGTAACGCTTATCGATAAAGTGATTAACAACGTAGAAAATGAAGAAGTGCTTCATGGTATTGCCGATGAGGTAAATGCAATGATGGCCGATAAACCTTTGTTTGTGGGATAATTATTTCAAAAAAAGATAAAAACTCAAGATGAGTTCAATTGTAAAACCGCAGTACTTTAAGAAAGTACTGCGGTTTTTTTAATCATTTAAGATCCGAAAGCTTATTAAAATTGACTGAAAACTTACGTAAACCCATATAAACAGTTTGTAAATTAGAGTTTATCCAGAAAATAAGTTTTTAACTAAAAAAGCCATAGTATAAGACCCCAAAGATTTTTAAAACCTTTGGGGTCTGGACTTTTCAATATGTTGATTCTTAAACTTAAATTTAAAAACGTAACTTTCAGATGCTAGTGATATTATATATACTATACTACATATTTCATATAAAAAAATAACTATTACATGGGTAATATGACTTATTTCATACTTTTTATAAGCTATTTCATATATAAAATATATTAATTCATGTTTTTATAATTTTATTTTAGACTATATTAATTTTATTTGATAATTAATTAAATGAAAATCATTTTAATTTAAAACTATTTCATTATTTTTATAATTTATTAAATACAATTAAGAAGCTATTAACTGTAATTTTATATAGATATGTTACAATATAAATTTGATGAGATTTTTAAACTTAGAGGAATAAACAGACCTTTTACCTATTTAACAGGGAAAGGTTTTACAAAACAAATGGCGAGTCGGATCGTAAGAGATGAACTGGGTAGTGTGCATTTAAAGACGTTAGAAAAAATTTGCCTGGCACTTAACTGTACTCCCAATGACCTGTTAGAATGGCATCCGTCAGAGAGTTATCATGATACAGAGCGTTATGCTTTGCACGCTATTAAAGCAAAAGATCCTGTGCATGCTGCAAAGATTAGTAAACTCTTACATGAGCTGCCTTTGGGTACATTAGAGAAACTAGAATCGTTAATTACAGATAAGAAAGGACCTGAAAAAACCGGGGAATAGGAGTAATAGTATATATAATCGTTGAACGAAACTGAAGTATAAGAATCACCATTGATTAAGTACAAAAATGGAAAATAAGAAACCTGTTTTACTAGACGGAAAGGCATTATCAAAAGATATGGAAGCTGATTTAAAACATAAAGTTGAGAAGATTATCCAAAATACAGGAAGGGTTCCTGTATTGGCAACGATTTTAGTTGGGAATGACCCATCTTCAGAGATTTATGTGAAAATGAAAGGTAATGCCTGTGAACGAGTTGGCATGACTTCTTTAAAAGTGAATTTACCTGAGAATACAACCACTGATGAGCTTTTGACTGAAATTGAAAAGCTGAATAATGATGATAACATTTGTGGAATATTATTACAGCATCCGGTTCCTAAGCAGATTAATGAGCGTAGATGTTTTGATAAAATTGCGATTGATAAAGATGTTGATGGTGTTACATGTTTGGGGTTTGGAAAAATGACAATGGGAGAAAGTGCTTTTGGAAGTGCAACTCCGGCAGGAATTATGAAATTAATTCAACATTATAAATTAGCTGTTGAAAGTAAACATGCAGTTGTCATTGGAAGAAGTCCGATTTTAGGAAAACCAATTGCCATGATGCTTTTAAATAAAAACGCTACTGTTACGATTTGTCATTCAAAAACCAAAAACCTACCTGATATTGTGAGACAAGCAGATATTATAGTTGGTGCAGTTGGAATACCCAAATTTATTAAAGCCGACTGGATAAAGGATAATTCAATAGTCATCGATGCAGGGTATCATAAGGGAGGCGTTGGAGATGTTGAGATAAGTAAAGTAAAAGATAGAACCTTGGCATATACGCCTGTTCCTGGGGGAGTTGGGCCAATGACAATAGCGACATTGATTTCCCAAACAGTAGAATCTGCAGAAATAAAATTGTGATGTGAAGGGAAAACACAAATGAAAGAATTTATACAAACATTAGAAGCCGAATTTCAAAAAAATGCAAATACAAAGATTGCTTTAGAGCAGAAAGCGTATTTGAGAAATCAATTTGAGTGTTATGGTATAAAAACAACGCAAAGACGGGAAATTCAAAAACCTTTCTTTGCCAGAGAACACTTACCTCCTAAAACCGAAATAGAAAAAATTGTCAAGACACTTTGGATGAAACCTGAAAGAGAGTATCAATATTTTTCGCAGGAACTCACCCAAAAATATGTAAAGCAATTTACAAAACAGGACATTAAACTTCTTGAATTTATGGTAACCCATAAATCCTGGTGGGATACTATTGATTTTATTGCTACAAAACTAATTGGTGAATATTTTAAAATGTATCCCCGGCAAAGAGATACATATATAAAAAAATGGCTTGAATCAAATAATATATGGCTACAAAGGTCATCTTTACTATTTCAACTTAAATACAAGAAAAATTTGGACACTGAGTTTTTGAGTTATGTAATTAAATCATTATTGGGTTCAAAAGAATTTTTTATCAACAAAGCCATTGGCTGGGTTTTAAGAGAATATAGCAGAACAGACCCCGAATGGGTTGTAGAATTTGTAAACATCACCGAATTGAGTACTTTAAGTAAAAAAGAAGCTTTACGATTAATCAGATAAAATGAAAAGAGCAGGGATAATAATAGTTATTAGTTTGTTGATTGGTTTAACTAGTTTTTATTCGGTTCAACAATTAAATTATAAGATTGATGAATCAAAATTTATAAGCTATACCCTCAATCCAAAGAAACAAAAATTAGACTTCTACTGGAAAGATAAGGATGGAAACAGCTATGTGAGTTTTAAAAATTTGAAATCAAAACTTGATAAAGAAAATAAGCAATTGATTTTTGCTATGAATGGAGGGATGTATACTAAAGACTGGACTCCCCAGGGGCTATACATAGAGAATGGAATACCGATGGCAAAAATTGATACTCTTACATCCGGATATGGGAATTTCTATCTTCAACCCAACGGAATTTTTTATTTGACCCGGGATCATACCCCAATAATATGCACAACGGCCAAATTTCGCAGTAATGCCGATATAAAATATGCTACTCAATCGGGCCCGATGTTGTTAATAGAAGGAAAAATTCATTCAAAATTTAATAAGGGATCTGCAAATGTTCATATCCGAAATGGAGTAGGGATCCTTCCCAATGGGAATTTACTTTTTGCTATGTCCAAAGAAAAAATAAACTTCTACGACTTCGCTTCTTATTTTAAGCAAAATGGTTGTAAAAATGCACTATATCTGGATGGATTTGTGTCCAGAACCTACCTGCCATCTAAGAACTGGGAGCAGTTGGATGGAAATTTTGTGGTGATTATTGCTGAAACTAAACTCAAAAAATAAAAATGGTGGCAATGGTATAAAATCAATTACTACCTGTTGGGGATAGCAATACTTTTATAACCAGAACGGTATATTATATATAGGCTCTAGTTTTGAATAGCGTTGATAGTTTGTATAGCAGCGAAGCTGAAAAACCCTTATGTTCAGAATAGTTTGAAAAAGATTCGAAAACAGGAGCGCAGGTACGGAGCGACGCGAATTTTTTCAAACGGTTTTTTGACTTTAGGGTCAAAAAAATTCCTAAGATAAGGCGCCCTTTCTTTTGTTTCGTTTTCTTTGGGCGAACAAAGAAAATGAAAGGCAAGCACAAAATAGCCCTTTGGTATTGGCCAAAATATTCTGGGAATAAGCTATAATAGCAATTATAAACTAGAGCTTATATATAAAAGAGGGAAAGATGAATAAACTAACACTTAAGAATGACTCCAATTATCAGGGTCATCACTTTCGTTTGGAGAAAGTCCGATAATATCACCTTCAGTATTCACTCCCAGACCAATTACAGTTCTGTTAACATAATTAAAGTAGCTGACTACTTGATTGATTTCCAGTATTTCCCCATCAGAGAGTTGTTGTTCTCTTAGAGTATGAATATCTGGTTCTGTAATGGTATGATGTGATAACGTTAGCTTTTTTGCATATTCTAATCCCGCTAAATATTGATACTTAAAATGATTTTGTAATTCGTCCTTTATGAGGCAGGATATGATTTCCTGAAATTTAAAATCATCGTTTAATAATCGTTTTAACCCTGCGGCATGGTGATCCACACAATAGCGGCATTGATTTAAATGACTTACATACACACCAAGTGTTTCGAGATACCATTTGGGTAATGTATTGTTGGAGTTGTGTAGTACATTTTTATATAACCCCATATGACCTAAGAGTGTATGTGGTCGTAGACTATGTATAGATAATACATTATCTATATTGTTGTTAGGGCCTTTTATACGGTCATAAATTTTTTTCAATTGACCCGTGGCATCGGCATAGGATATTTCTTTGATCCAACTCATTCTATCGAAGCTTTTTCTCTGAAGAAGGATCCTTTTTTGTTAAAAAGGGCAGTCAATACTACCAAAACAGAGCCAAACATAATGGAGGCATCGGCCATATTGAATATTTCAGTTTTGATGATACCCAGATCCAGGATCAAAAAATCGGTAACCGATCCATACATAATGCGATCAAAGAGGTTTCCAATTCCGCCACCAATAATAAAAGCCAAACCAATAATAGTTGCTCTCGAGTAATTGGTCTTTATGAGTATTTGTCTTAATAATATCAGTAAAACCAATATCGGAAGAATCTGTAATAACAGTACTTTCAAGGCCGGTCCTAAATCCTCACCCAGGCTATAGGCAGCCCCCGTATTCTCAACTTTGGTGATTACAAAACTATCTTTAAAGACTTCTATTCGTTCATAAGGCTCAATAAGCTGTCGTATGACATTCTTTGAAATCTGGTCGCAGCTTACATTTAGTAAAACCAGAGAAAGTATCAGTATCATCCTTATTTTTTGTGTAATCTTCATCTGCTTAATAAAAGTTCTTCAAAAATACTGGAAACTACTGGTAATTTTAGTGTTTCCAGTATTTTTTATATGCCGAAAGGGGAAAAGCAGCATCATAGCGTTCTTTATTGATGCTATTATTTTCATTAGAGTCATAATCAATCCATATTTTCCAGTGTGCATCTTCTAACTTTAATACCACGTGAAACTGCCCATAGGAATACTTGATTTGAGCAGTATCATCTGTATAAGTCACTCTATAGATCCCTCTGTCTGAAACCAGTGAATCACTATAGACCCTTTCGAATAACCTGAAATCAATTGGAGCGGCCTTTGTATTGGGGTCACCCCATCGTTTTTGATATTCTTTAAGATATGTTTTTACATTTTTAATCTCTCCACCGTTTCCTGAAATCCGGATCATTTCTTTACTGTGGATAGTTGCAAATAGATCGTAATCCAAAGTTTGATATGCCTTAGAAAAATTACCATACATATCTGCATTGATTTTATCATGTATAGCGGCTTCCTGAGCCAGTATATCAAAGGTTGAGTACAATAATGCAACTAAAACTACTAATAGGAACTTATTTTTTTGCATGATCATCAGTTTAAATCATTTTTTTATCAATCCGTGTTCTCGAAGTATAAGACAAACCATCTTTTATCAAACTTCTAAGCTTCTTTATAGATTTGTTTGATAACATAATATATACAACTTCTTTCTCTGAATTGCAATAAAAAAGGAATTAAAATCTTTTTGAGAACCTATATGTGACCCTTCAAATATAGCTACCGTTTACCCATATCTATTTAGTAAGCAATTTAAAAACAACCTAGCAAAAGCTCCTTTCTTTTCCGATAGCTATCGGGAAAGAAAGGAGCTCCATATTATATAAACTATTTATGGGTATTTTTTAATATAGCACCTACTACTTGCTTTTAGACTTTATCTCAATAATTCTCAGGTAGTTACAACCTTTTTTTCTGTAATTGTACATTTTAAACTCAGAGAGATAACAGATATTAGTAGGAGTTATAATTCAATTTAAAATATTTCTAGTTATTGGATGTTAATAAATTAAAAACCAGGAACTTGCGTGTTTATTTCTGGATTTCGATCAATTTCTAGTTGTGGCGTAGGGAATAAGGGATCTAATGTTAAATTTCCTACTGGTGCATCGAATTTTAAGTTTGAACCAGCATCAAGAAAATCAGAGAAAAAGTGTCTTTTTACTTTGGTACCATCCCCAAAAACTTCCCCTATCGTCCCCCATCTTATCAAATCAAAAACCCGTAAACCTTCCATTGCCAATTCAACTCTTCTTTCCTGCCTTACTATACCCACTAAGTCACCACCAATTGCATCAGGCATATTTACAGAAGGCCTGGAACGCACTCTATTTACCCAGGTTAACGCTTCTGAATTTCCTTGTTCTGCCAACGCTTCGGCCAGAATAAGATATAATTCTGCCATACGCATAATAGGAATATCCTGGCCACTCCAACGTACATTACCTAAATCTGAGACAGACCTTGTCATTTTTCGTACGTTTAGCCCAGTGGGTGACCATCCCTGCTGATATTTAATGATATCACCTTGCCTGTAGGTTGCTGTTTCTTCTACCAATTCACCAGCATCATTGTAGGTTTCATAAGTAGATACAAATTCTTCAGTATTTGGCCACACCGTATAATCTGCACCAGGGTAGTATAAGGTATATTCACGTCTGGGATCACCTGGCTCAAATGCATCAAACAAATCCCGTTGTGGCAAACTATAGCCCCATCCCTGACCAGGTTGTACTGTTGTCAATTCGTTGGGCAAATCCAGGATCAGACGTTGCACGGTCATATTTTGTCCAAAATTCGGATCATTCTTTGCAAAGGGAAAATAAAACAACAGCTCTTTATTATCTTCATTGTTCCAAATAGACAAGTAATCATCAAGCAAGCCATAACCTTCATCTTCAGCCATTGTAATAGCGACCCTTGCTGCAGCTTCTGCTTTAGCCCAATCTTCAAGATATAGATATGTTTTTGCTAAAAATGCAGCTGCGGAGGCTTTAAAAGGCGTTCCTGCAAGTGCAGGGGCATCCAACAAATTATCTTTTGCAAAAGTAAAATCGGCTACTATCTGCGCCATGATATCAGCTTTTGGGGTCCTGGGTAAAAAAAACGCTTCGGGGGTAGAGGCTGCTTTTAAAGGCATAGGAATGTCACCATAAAATGTGGTAAGAAACAGATAGTTATATGCTCTAAGAAATCTGGCTTCAGCGATGAAAGGAGCCTGTTCTTCTGCCGTAAAGTTTTGATCGGATGATAGCGGAATATTCTCGATAGCGAAGTTGGCCGCATTAATACTTTGGTAAATTAATCCCCACCATCTTATGACATTAATTTGGGTAGGATTTATATTCCACTGTTCAAGACGTATGGATTGTGCCCTATTAGGCCTCCAATAGCTATCATCGGTCATGGCATCCAACAGAATAATCATGTCTCTTCTCAACAGTTGATCAAGTTGTGTCCATGGTCTGTAAGCACCATTCACAGCTGCTCTTGCTGAAACGGCATCTACAAAAAAGTTCTCAGGACTCGGTGTGTCTTGTGGTATACGATTTAAAAAATCGTCATTACTACATGCTGCCATCACCAAAATGATGCTAAGGAGCATAACGGAATTTAATTTTTTTATAAACTTTTTCATATGATGAAATTATTTTAGATTCTATTTTCAATAAATTCTTTTAAAAAGATGTAGTTACTCCCAAAGTAAATGTACGAGGTATCGGCACACCAGCCAGGGCACCTGTTCTTCGGTCAAAGGGATTGTTATTACTACCATTGAGATTTCCGGGGTTACCGGCATTGGTGTCGACAGACGGCCCATCATATTTTGTAAAAGTATGGGCATTCTGTACACTAAAGAACAAGCTCAAATTGCTTAAACCTATATCTTCTAAGACTTCGGAAGGCAACCTATACGAAAGGTTAATGTTATTGATGCGCAAATATGAAGCATCTGTCAGCCAAAAATCAGATACTGCCAGATTGCTTCCGCTCTCATCTTTTGATAGCCTTGGCCACGTGCCATTTGGGTTATTAACGGGGTGGAATCTCCTCAAAACCCTGGCATCTTCGTTTCTTGCCCATGAAGACATAAGCACCATTACGTCATTACTATTGGTACCTCCAAAATAAATATCCCTGCCAGAAACTCCTTGGAGTTGTACTTGTAATCCCCAGTTCTTATAATTGACCGATCCCACCATTCCATAGGTAAAATCAGGAAAAACATCACCAATAATTGTTCGATCTGCAGCATTTATGATTCCATCAGGGATTCCTGTTAAGTTTCCATCTGCATCAAAACCATCAATATCTATGATATCAATATCTCCAATAGTTTTCGTAGAAAAAGGACCGTCAGCATATTTGGTTAATTGACTTTCTTCTCGAATTAACCCATTGGTTTTATACCCAAAGAAAGAGTTGACAGGTTTTCCTACCAATAATCCACTGGACAAAAGATCACGGCCTCCAAGATCGGTAACTTCATTCTTAACAGTCGCCAGATTAAAGTTTACATCATACGACCAATCTGATATATTTCCTTTAATTCCTAAAACCACTTCAAAACCCGAATTGCGAACTGTTGGAGTATTTATTATCGGAGCTCCTGCAAATCCGGCAGAAATTGGAATGGCTTCTCCTATCAGTAAATCTCTTGTGTCTTCAACAAAGTAATCTAAAGACATATAAATCTTATTATTAACCAATGAAGCATCAAGGCCAACGTTCTTTTTCTCTGATTCTTCCCATACCAAATCTGAATTTACGGCTAATCTGGGCGCAAATCCGGTTTGCACTACTTGATCCAGTACTGTCCCACGAGGGAATAATGTTGCTATTGTAGCGTATTCACCAATACTTAGAATATTACCCAAGGTTCCTATACTTGCTCGGAATTTTAAGTTATTTATGAACCCATCATTATTAAAAAAATTTTCTTCACTAATTCTCCATCCGATAGCGGCAGACGGGAATACACCATATCTGTTACCATCTTGTAATCGTGAAGTACCATCTCGTCTAACCGTAGCATTTAAAAAATACCTGTTTTTATAATTATAATTCAATCTTCCAAAAGTTGAAACAAAGCTCCAGTCTGTGAAGCCATTACCATTTAACTGAGATGTGGGGTCACCGGCATCTAAAAACCGAATATCGTTATTGGGAGTTCCTGTACGGCTACCAGAGAGGTTTTCTTGTTCTTGCTCTTCTAAAGAGTACCCCAATAGCGCATTAATATTATGATTTTCTCCTATAGTGATTGTATAGTTTGCTAAAAAATCTGCAATCCAATGAACGGTCTCTATATATTCTTTTTCAACAAGATTGGTGGTGGTTCCTTCCCAACCAAAAATAGCTGGATCTGGTACGGCAGGTTGAAACCGGGTATCATAACGATTTTCATAATCCATACTTCCCCTGGCAGTAATGTCCAATCCTTTTAACGGGCTTATAGTAAGATAAAGATTACCTTGTACTCCTTTTATCTTTCTTTCTGTAGTGAAATTTTGAGATTCCCAAACAGGGTTTCTATGAATATGTTCTAGTACACCGTTTCGAATCCTACCAAATGTGCCATCATCTTCTAAATGTCTAGTCAAAGGCACTTTGCGTAGTGCCAATTGGTAATGATCAGGACTTCCATTTCTTTTTGAGGAATATAAAATTATGGAGTTTCCGAATTTGACCCTGTCATTGATTTTATGATCAGAATTTACCGTTAAGTTGAGTTTTTCAAAAGTTGTATTAATGGCAATTCCCTTTTGATCTAAATAGTTACCCGAAATAAAATAATTTGATTTTTCGTTACCTCCTGCGACAGATAGATCATAATTGGCAATAGTACCCGACTGTAACATGAGATCTTTCCAATCTGTATCGATGCCTTGATATTGATCAAGGTCGTCTTGTGTCCAGGGCAAATCAAGCCCGGCATTTTCATGAGTTTCTGTCCAAAGTGTCACAAATTGTTCCGCATTTAAAAGTTTTAACTTAAGATTGCCTTCGCTTTGTATGCCATAATAGCTATTGAAGGTAATTTCTGGTTTTCCTTTTCCTTTTCCTCTTTTAGTGGTAACGATAATCACCCCATTCGCAGCTCTAGAGCCGTATATGGCAGCGGCCGAAGCATCTTTTAAAACAGATACAGATGCTATACTATTAGGGTTAAGGTTATCTATACCGGTTCTAATAACACCGTCGACCACATAAATTGGAGATGTGTTCCCATTTATAGAACCCGTACCCCTAATGGTAACATCACTTGATTGCCCCGGTATACCAGAATTATTTGTAATACTTAATCCGGCTGCCCTTCCTTGAAGTATTTGTAAAGGAGAGGCGGCTGGGACTTTGTCAAAGTCTTTAGTTGATACCGTAGCTATAGAACCGGTTAGATCTCCTTTTCTGGTAGTTCCGTAACCAACTACTACTACTTTGTCCAACTCATTACTGGCGGTTAATGTGACATTAATCACTTTTTTGTTCCCTACTTGAATTTCTCGTGGAGAATACCCTATGTAACTAAATACCAAAACATCGGTCGTAGTGGCATTGATGGTAAAATTCCCATCAAAATCGGTTACCGTTCCATTATTAGTTCCTTTAATAACAACGTTAGCTCCGGGCAGTGCCATATTGTCATTGCTGGAGACTACCAAACCCGTAACCGTGTTCTGGGCGAGTGAAAAACTGACTGTTAGCAATAAGATTCCCAACAAACCGATTTTCGGCCAACTGTTTTTTTCATTTTTTGACATTCGTTTAAGTTTTAAGATTAAGATTTGTTTAACTGAAATAGAACAATAGTGTCCTAATTGATTAAAAAAAAGAGAAAGGATTTTTGTGCCTCAAAGCATTATCTTTGCGTTGCACAACAAAAACCTTCTTTTTATTATAGTGGGGTTAATAATTACTTCGAATGCTTTTCTCATTCCTAGTTTTATAGAACTACTCAAGATGAGTTCATAGCCTGATTTGAAGCATTCAAACAAAACTATAATAATTTATGGTTTGCCGGAGGGCTTTTCAAAAAGATGGGACTAATAAAGGTTTATGATTCTTGTGTTTTAAAGGCAAGAAAACAAGTATTATTTCCTGAAGTTTTTTAGACCGTCCTGAAGCCAATTAAAAGATGCATTGACCACAAAAGTTTTGGAGATAGATTTTGTATGAGTGGTAAGGTATGAGGAATGAGAAATTATGAATTCAGAATTCAGAATTATGAGTTTTGAAAGCAGGAATACGAAAGTAGAAAATCCGCAAATCGCAGCGTCGGGAGTCGGATGACCGATGTGGATATGGGAAACCGAAGGCAGAAGACCTAAGTTAATAATTACAGTACAACAACAATCCTCCCCTTTAGGGG
>CANMDW010000024.1 GCA_947496705.1 uncultured Aquimarina sp.
AACGATTATGGCAATCTCAATTTTGTATTGCCGCCTAAGGTAAATACAGACGACGGGGTAGCGCTAACCGAATTAGAAGAATTGTGTTATCAATATAAATATGACGAACGTAACCGATTGGCAGAAAAGAAAATACCCGGCAAAGATTGGGAGTATATTGTGTATAACAAACTCGATCAACCGGTATTAACACAACATGCCAACTTAAGAAAAGAAAACTCCGGCCTACCCTATCATCTATGGCAATTTACCAAATATGACGCCTTTGGAAGGGTAGCCTATACCGGATTGACCTCAAACAACAGTACCCTAAGTGTTATTCGCAGCAGATATAATCAAGCTACTGTGCATTATGAAACCCGGATAGCAACCCCCAATACCATGGACAATATACAGGTGTACTACAGTAAAGACACCAGACCTACAGGAGGTATGGATATCTATACGGTGAATTATTATGATGATTATACCTTTTTACAGAGCGAATCAACACCTGAGTTTACCAATCCGCAAACTGTATTGGGACAAACAGTAGTACTTAATACCAAATCGTTGCCTACAGGATCTAAAGTACGGGTTTTGGAAACAGCATATCCCATCGAATGGATTACTACGGTAACCTACTATGACAAAAAGGGAAGAGCTATCTATGTGGCCAGTAACAATGAACACCTTAATACTATCGATGTTATAGAAACCCAGTATGATTTTGCAGGTAAAGTACTCAAAACCAAAACTACGCATACCAAAGAAGGTAATGCACCCATTATAACCATAGATACATTTGAATATGATCACGTAGGAAGGCTGCTTACCCAAACCCAAAAGATCAATACGCAAGACGAAGAAGTCATTGCAGAAAATAGTTATGATGCTCTTGGGCAACTCACTAGTAAAAAAGTAGGTGGGGGATTACAAAAGGTGGATTATACATATAATGTAAGAGGGTGGTTAAAGGGGATTAATGATGTTAATAACATCGGCACTGATTTATTCTCATTTGCCATAGACTATAATAATGGTGCAAACCCATTATATAACGGTAATATCTCAAAAACTTCCTGGAAAACAGCCAATGATAACATTGCAAGAAACTATACCTATACCTATGATGCCTTAAATAGAATTACCGCAGGGATTAGTAGTGATAATAACTATAACCTATCCAATGTTACCTATGACAAAATGGGGAATATTTTATCGTTAAACCGTAAGGGACATACCAATAGTGGTGCTACCACCTTTGGTGATATGGATATATTATCCTATACCTATGATGATGGAAACAAGCTGTTAAACGTTACAGACACAGCTAACAAAACCTACGGTTTTAAAGATGGTACCAATACCAATGATGACTTTGAATATGATATAAATGGTAATATGATCCTCGACCAAAACAAAGGCATCACAGGCATTACATACAACCATCTAAATTTACCAACCAATGTTACCATCTCCAATAGCGAACACAATGGAAATATTACCTATATTTATGATGCCACTGGAGCGAAATTAAAAAAGACCGTCTCAGAGGGAAGTTCTTTAACAACTACAGCGTATGCCGGAAATTTTGTGTATAAGGACGGCGCCCTGGAGTTCTTTCGCCATCCTGAAGGGTATGTAGAAAAAGAAGCTGATGGATATAAATATGTGTACCAGTTTAAAGACCATCTGGATAACATTAGGTTATCGTATAAAGATGCAAATAAAGACGGTAGCATTACCCAGAATGAGATTGTACAAGAAAAAAATTACTACCCTTTTGGATTTACCATGCGTGGGTTTAATGAAACTATACGCGGCAGAAATCATAACTATGGCTTTGTAGGAAAAGAGGAACAAAGTGAACTTAGCCTGGCCTGGTTGGATTTTGGCGCAAGAAACTACGATCCAACATTGGGGAGATGGATGAATCTTGACCCATTGGCAGAGCAAATGCGTAGGCACTCACCATATAATTACGGTTTTGACAACCCCGTTTATTTTATGGATCCAGATGGGATGATTCCACAAGGATGCTGTGGTAAGCTTAAAAAATGGTTCTTTGATGTAGGTACGAGAGTTGGATTAGTTTCTGCTAATCATCCTAAAAATAACCCTCAAACAGGCCCTAGAAGGGTTCAAGATTTACCAAGTAGCACTAGTACAGGTCCAACCAAAAATATAACAGGTAATTATTTTGGTGATGCTCTTTACAAGTTAGTAGGTGGAGAGACTATATCGAAAGCAATAGACGGTGATGACAGAGCTCAGGGTCAGTTGATAATGGGGGGATTAGTATCTTTAGCTCCGGGTAGTCAAATAAATCTTTCTGATGACATAGCTAAAGTGAGTACAAAATTTTCTGCCAAAAAGATTAGGTTCAGTCAAACTAGTGTAAACAATTACCAAAGAGCTATAACAGCTATAAAAAACGGAACAGCGGATCCAATAGACATTGTGAAAATGAAAGATGGAATTCATACAACTTTGGATAATACAAGGCTTTTGGCGGCTCAAAATTTAGGAAAAGATATAGATGTTAATATATACGATTATGGTGATGCGATACCTGCAAATATTGCAGATAGGTTTAAAAATAAAAAAACAGGTACTGTTCCTGAAACATGGGGGCAAGCAGCAGAGAATAGAACTTTGAATCAAAATGCTGAATTTCGAAATAAATACGGAGGAACAGGAACTTTTGTTAAGCCTAAAATAAATAGTCAATAATAGGATGAAATACCATCTTATGCTCCTAGATGTATATCAAACTGATTAGTATAATAAAATTAAAAGTATTATTTGTGAGAGAAATATTTGTTCATGAGGATTTTCTTAAAATGATTGAGTTTCTTCCAAAAGAAAACTACTTTAGCGCAGCTAGATATATCAAAGAAAAATTAAATGACTTTAAAGGAGATGAGTATGGTTTTGAGGATATAAAAGTTATTGAAAAACCTAAAATTAGCTTGGAAGAAAAAAGTATTAAGTTTAAAACACTGTATGATTTATTACTACCTATTTCTTCTTTTTATATTAAAAAAGTAAATTCAGGGTATGGTTCTACTGTCGTTTATGAGTTAAAAAATACAGTAATGTTTGGTTATGATTATTTTGGAATTTATGCCAGCTATAATGAAGAAGATATTATCATTGATTTGTGGATGTGGGATTGTAATAATATTGAAGGTGATGGGAAAAACTTATTAAAAGCACTTAATTTAATAGGTAGAGAGTTAAATTTAATATTAATAGATTGGAGAGAGCCTCTGTTAGTTAATTTGGTTATCCAACATAAAATAGAGAACTACTTAAACGACTATACTTGGTGCTCTATTAGTTGATTAATTATATTCTCCTATATTTAGAACTGACGTGTAAGGCCCTTTCAGATCACATTTCTCATTTCTTTTAATATTAAAACAACATCCATAAATGTTTTTTGCATAGTCTCAAATGAAAATTCTTGTCATTGATAAACAATTGAAAATTGAAATAGGTTTTTAAGATTTTTATTTGAGTAAATTTATCCCTTAATGTTGGTTAAAGTAAAAATATGAGATTAATCGAGTTATATTTAGATAAATCAATTGATATAGGCGCACCAATACCTAAAGTGTTGGCATCAGAAAGTATACTTAGGCTTTATTACTTTGTCCGATAATCTCCTAAAGGGGTGTATGCCAATGTTTCGGGAAGAGATGTAATTAGTGATAGAGGAATCGGTATTTTGAATTTTGACAGTTATTTGAATTTTAAATTTGGTTATCCAAATGACGAAGCTTTACCTGGTTACCCATATTATGAATTAGGATCAATACCTTATTCATTTTATAAACTAGAAGATTCTGATTGGATAAAGGGACTTATAGAAATAGAAAAGTCACATCCATTGTATCGAGAAGATATATTTGATGATTTCAATCATTATATTCTAATATTTCGTGATAGCATATTTGAGTGTATTGCTAAAGAATTCATATTTGAATATTCAGAAAAAAGTATGGGTGAATTATTATCAGGAGGTGTTAAAGAGTTAATTTTAGCGAATAAGGATCTGTAAATTAAACTCTGTCTGTTGTTTCAAATCAGGATTTCTTTTAATTCTGAAACAGCATCCATAAATGTTTCTTACATAGTCTCGAACGAAAATTCTATTGAATAATCTTCAGCGATACATTCAAAAGTATTGTCTTTAAAAGTAAAAATGTAATGCTTCAATTTGCCAAAGCTATGTTTATCAAAATATGGATGATGAGATTCTATTCGTATAATTTCTTTGATCCAATCAGAATCCTTGACTTCCATAAATGAGTAAGGTTTCAAGCCAATTTTATAATACTGATGTCCTAATAAAACTTCATCGTTTGGGATTCCAAATTTGTAAATGTATCTTTTTTTGAATTTTACAATTGCGACCCCACTATCATTATTAATATCACGCTCTATTATCGTATCAATTGTTTTTGGTAAATCGAATAGATCAATATAAAATAATAGTATCAAATTGAAATCATCACAAATAATCCTTGGTGCTGGAGCCCCAATATTTATGGGATATTTTAAAGGGATGTTTTCAAGACTAATCATAACTCTAAATTAACATTTTTTTGCTTTTAAATAGTAATATATTCAAAATTCAAGATGATTGTTTTTGCAGTTGCTTAATAAAATAGGAAGGATATAAGCCGGTTATTTTACGAAATGCCGAAGCAAAAGATTCTCCATTGTTATATCCCATACAATCCGCTACTGCTTCTATAGTATATAGGCGAAGTTCTTTATTAGTTGTTAGTTCCTGAATGGCATGTTGTATACGGAGCTCATTGAGATAGGTAGTAAAATTTTTGTTTTTATAAGAGTTCACCACTTTCGACAAATAGGTGGAATTAGTATTAAGTAGTTTTGCTACATTATGTAACACCATATTTTTATGTAAAAATTCTTTTTCTTCTTCAAATGCATCCAATCTCTGTAAGATATCCCTAACAATCTCGGGAGGAATTTTGGTTGCCTTTTTAGGATTGGTTTCTACTTCCTCTACAGTACTATTTTTTTGTTGGCTATTTATTAATTCTTTAAATCGTCTTTTGTAACTTCTGTTTCTTCTATAAAGGAATACTCCAAAGATCATTAATATAATACTTAAAAGTAACGTAGTATATAAAAACAACTGTATTTTTAACCGTTTATTTTTCTCCTTCAGGGTTTGTTGCCGCTCTTTGGCTAACTTGTACTTTGCTTCAATAGTATTAATTTTTTTATTTAAAATATCTTTAGATATATTATTCGAAATGGTATAGGTCTCGTTGAGGTAGTGATGAGCTTTTTTATAATTATTAAGTTTTTCATAATTTTTAGCAATATATTCCAAATTATCTCTTTTTATACTTAAGGACTTATTCTCAATAAAAAGATTGGATTCCTTAGCAAACTCAATAGCTTTTTTATAATTTTTTTTGCGATAATAGATATTACTTAAATTACTTAGGGATACTGCAATCCCAAAAGAATTATTGATATTTCTGTTAATTTTTAAAGCAGCATTTGCATGAATTTCTGCAGCACCAATATTTCCATTATTCATCTCTATTCTGCTGAGATTATCATAAATCCTTGAAAATAAATGTTTGTTCTTTGGAGTTTCGGGAAATAGAAGTGCTTTGTTGTAATAAAACAATGCGCTATCAACATTGTTTTTATAATATTCTGGGGTATCAATATACTTTATCCTATAAAAACATCTACCTATTTTTAAACAGCTAAAAATAATATCTAAAGTGTCGTTTCTGTTTTCAGCATTATTTAATGCTTGTTTGTGATAATGAATAGCTTTTTTAAAATTTTTACTTGTCTTAAATACTTGCCCTAGAAAACTGTTGTATCTGTAATAAAGGTGAGAAGTATTTTTTTGTTGTAACTGATCTAAATTTATCAATAATTGATTAATACTTTCGTCATTATTGTGAGCATAATATTCTATTTCGGCAGATCTTAGATCGAGCGCATACCTTTGTTCAACACTTAATTCTTTTACATCCTCTTCTATTTTTTTTAAAAGTAGTTTGGCGTTATCATAATCTCTAAGATCTATTTTATGATCTATTTCATGCAACCGTACAAGTAAAATGCTATCCTGGCTACTATTCTGTCCAAATAAAAAAACATGTACAAAAAAGATCAAAAGAAAAAGTATAAAATTACTTTTACTATGTGTATAGAAAATGATCTTCATAGTGATGGTAACGGGTTAGGTTTTAATAAAGATAAAAGATGTTTTACAAAAAACAGCGGCACTTTTTCTTAAAATTCTGGTTTTATGTTTTAAGTTGGTTACTTATCACCCGAATTTCATAAATCTCGATATATTCTGTTTGTCGTTAGGTAGATCCCGAGTGTATATTGGTTAGCAAATTTGAAAGCAAATTAAAAAATGAAATAAGTATGTTGTATCATTGCATCAATAAGCATAGCTATAGGATCAAATTGTCTTAGCACCAGCTGCAAACTGGTGCTATCGGAGGGTAATGAAGCTGCAAAGGTTTTCTTAAAAACGGGAAAAATGCCTGCTGGTACAGAAACATTTGTTTCACCAACAGAAGCATTTGCACAAAATTATAGTGGAACACTTTTTGAGATCAAATTGAACCCTGGGACAGTTTCTCAACTTGAATCTATTGGTGTAAGAAATGCAGCCTCTGCTCATCCATTAGGTAACCTTCCCTTGGTCCAAAAAGGTTGGAAGGAGACAAATTGCCTTCTTCAAAGTAGAAGGAACACAGATAAATATTGGACTAGGTAATGGTAAAGCTTTGAATATATTTAACTCTAATATTATAAATTTTAAAATAATAGAATGAAACAGTCAGTAAAAGAATTAATAACCTTATTGTATTCTGGAAATATTGATAAAAAGGAGTTTCTTCAAAACTATTTTGACAATAAATCACCGGATAATAAGCTGGTATCCGAATTGTTTGCAAAAGGTATAGTTAATGAAGATGCAGATATAATAGAAGAAGTAATAGTATTGTTGTATACTGGCATTTTCCCTAATTCTACATGTACAAATTATCTTTCTGAATTATTACTAGTTTCTTGGCACACTAAACATGAAGATATAGCTTCTTTGTTAAAAAATATAGCTAGCCCTAATACTGTTGAAAATCTTCACAAGGCTGTTGAATTGAAACTTGACTATTTGGAGTATGATGATACATTTCAACTAGCAAGAAAATGTATAAAAGCTCTTTCGCGAATAAATAATGAACAGGCAATAGATAAGTTAAAATTACTTTCAAATAGTGAAAATGAAGTTATATCAAAATATGCAGAAAAGGAATTAGTTCAAAAAGGTTTACTGTGATAATTCTCTTTTAAATATCAACAGGCAAAGAGTTAAGGTTCCAACTAGTCTAGAGTGACATAAACAACTAAGTATAATCACTAGTGGCAAACTTAGCGACAGTAATGGACATATAAATTCTTATCAACAAATTATCAAGAACGCTATTAAATGAAAGAAGGGCAAGAATTTTATGATGTATTGGTTAAAAAGTTTGGAAATAATATTGAATATTTTCGAACTTAAAGCTCTTTTATCGTTAAGACTTAGTCTCAACCATTAGTAATCTAATATGTAGAATTAATAATTCTTGAAATATTGTTTGGTAAAGGATATATTTCTTCTTGTGGAAGATCGACCTTAACAGATTGATCTTTCTTTTGTTTGATCGATTTGCAGTATTCAGTTATATCTTCAATACTTAATATCCAGTCATTTACATATTTGTTTACTGCAATTTCAGTTAAGCCAACCTGTATAGATCGGTAGTCCAGATTATTAAAATGGATATCTTTTTCAGGATCCCATTGTACTCTTACAGGACTTTTTACAAGTAAATCTCTCCACTCTTTTTCAGAGTTATAGACGTTTTTATTATAATAATGTGATAAGCATGAGTTTTGCAACGCCCATTCCCAAACTTCTCGGCTTATTTTTATTGCTAAAATATGTTCTTGATTACTTTTGCTTGCCCAACCTGAACGATACATCATCCATAGGAAAGAAGGCTTAATCCAAGTCATTCTTTCCATTTTAAAAGGAGGTGAAACAAAGGTTTGAGTTTTTATGGCTTTATGAGCAATGTCTTTATTATAAGCTTGATAAACGGTAATTGTTTTGTTATCAAATACAGCTCTTATTATTCTATCCTTGTTTAATGTATTCATAATATTTAGAACGATTGTTTTTCAAGTTCCTTTAATATAGATTCAGCTTCTTTATTCCTCCCGATAATCATTTTTTGATCAATTTCATTGAGATGTTCCAATAGCATATTATCTTGAGAACTATTTTGTCCAAATAAGAATACATTTACAGAAAAAACCAATACGAAGAATATAAAATAATTTTCAACATGCCGGGAGAGAATCATTTTCATGGTGATAGTAGCTGGTAATTTTTCATATAAAAATAACATGTCCTGTGAATATATAAGAATTTTTGTCAAAAATTCAGGTTTTGAGTTAGTATTACAGCTCGATTTTCATAAATCCCGACATACTTTATTTGTTTATGCCTATACACCAAGGTTATATTTGACTTCAGAAAAACCAGAGAGACAAATATTTGAGTCGAATTAATAGGTGGATGATTATGCCTTTGGTCATTGATGATATTACAGGAGTAGGCAAAAACCATATATCAAAAATACGACCAATACAGGTCATCTACTTTTCTGTGAAATCAACAACCTCGGAGCAAGCTCACGAGGGATGCTTCCGAAAAAATATTTTGTTTTCGAGGCAAGCTTGCCTGTATCGGCAGACAGGCCTCGGGGAATTAGACCCTCGATGAGGGATTAAAACAAAAAACGAGAAAGTGAAAAACGAACAACAATTACTATATAAAGTGATACAAAATTTTGAAGGCATGCAAAAAATCGATGTTTTTGATATGTTACAAAAAATGGAAATGTTACTTTTTTATATTTCAAGCCCGATTACTAAAGATAGTATTCGAGAAATTATGAGTGTTAGTTTTAATAAGAGTCAGTGCTTTGATACTACTCGACCTACGATATTACCCAATGGCAATTTTTGCGAATGTATAGGTACAAATGATTGGATATGTATCTATAAAGAACAGAAGAAAGGTATTGGTAGATGGAACGTATTTAATACCTATTATTTTAAAATAAAGGATCCATTTTTTGACATTAAAAGACTTACCAAAGAAGACTTATTAGAAAGTCTACGAGATACAGCTGAAGAAATAGAAATAATTGATTTTTTAAGAAAAAACAGAAGTGCTAACAAGGAAGAATTCATCAAAAGATTACTACTCTTGAATTTGTAATCTCTAAATCAATAAAGCAATCTAAATACTAATTTTTAATTGAAGACAATATGATGTTATAGTTACTCAAAAAAAAGGTAAACAAACCAAAACCAATCGTCTATGGAACCTATGAATGTATTCTATCAGATATTTCATGAAGATTTACATCCATTGACCAATCAAAAAACCAAAATAGCGTATGTTGATTATTTTAAAAATAAGAAGGTAAACAAAGAACCTGATAATACTGTAAATATCTTTACAATTGAGGAATCTAGTAAACAACTACTCAAATATTGGTATTATGAGGACATCTTAACAGACATTCTTAGACGAATCAAAAGGGATTTACATGAGAAAATGTTTTCGTTTACAGAAGGGAATAACAATATTGGTAAGGTAATCCAGACCTATCAAGTCTTCCTTTTAAATTATACCAAAATCATTGAGGAAAATTATTTATCTCCACATGACACTTCTTCAATATTTCAGATTTCAGAAGATAAATCTGATACTGATATTTTTAAGATCATATATAAAACACTAGATACTATTCTTGTGTATTTAGAACAAACTTTCATGAGGTATATGGATTCTACGCTGGATATTCCCTATCAACAACGATTATGGTTTGTGAGTAAACATAGAGATGACGCCAAAAACTTACAGCAAAAAATCAACACACTTGATCTTTCAGAAATTGTAAAGAAATCCATTTGTACACCTTTACTGCAAATAGAAAAAAATGAGCTTTCAGGACTTACATATGAATCAAGAGCATACTATGTTACATTTATCAAAGTATTTGATCATTTACTCAAAAGTGAACAATTTCTTTGCGAGGAAAAAATATACATTGTTCTTATCAGTCTGAATTATAACACCTTTAAAATCTTTTTCTTTATCACTGCTAGTATTAAAGGAAAAGTAAAATTATGTCACAGTACCGAAGAAAAACTCCAGGTATATCATGAATATATAAAAAAGATTAAAACAACTACGGTGACCTCGCCATATAAACGTAATTCCAGGTTACCTTCGCTTAAAGGGCAACTACTACTCTGGATTAATGAAGAGATTGATTTCTACAACAAAAAACTGAAGTTTGAAGAATCAAAATCCTTAAAAAATTCTCATGAAACCTTCAAACCTCCATACAAGAAACTCCTTAAAATTTCTGTTCCAGAGGTTTCTTTACTAACAAAACTATTATATGATGCTAAACTTATAGAAGGTCCAAGAACAGAAATGTTTACGTTTCTTTCCGGTACATTCTGTACTCCAAAGGCCAAAGTCATTTCGCCAGAGAGTTTAAGCAATAATTATTACTCTATAAGCGAGAATTCAAAGAGGTCAGTGAAGAAAATGCTAAAAACTATGTTACTGCAGTTGGATCAAATGGAAGGGGAATTATAATCATTCTTCTTCAAACAGGTGTAAACAATCATGGTCATGCAAAAAAGCCAATAAACTTTGCAGCATTCGATAAGAAAATCCTTCCATTTTTAATAATTCAGATCCCTTGATTTTCAAGAGATGTTCTAGAGTAGTCATATGATGTGTTGTCATAAACTTCTTAAGTTCATCTTCTATTTCCAATTTTTCAATAGCTTCTTTTAAAATAAGGGGTTGCATTAGGGTTTGATATTAAAACGTAACTACTACTGTTTTCAAGGACAATATAAGACTATTTTCATCGAATCCTATTTTTATTTTAGAACATAAAACATTGTATTTCAATATTTTATATTTATTCTCGAGGGGTTGCAAACCCCTTTACCACTGTTTTGATATGATTGAAATGTTTCTCTTTACACCATTAAAAAATAAAATGGAAATATGTTCACTAAAAAAGAGCTAAAAAAGTATATAACTGAACGAAATGATCTCCCATTTGGAGATCGGATTCTTTCAGGTCAAAATACCACTTTGATCTCTCGAGACGATTTCCTGAACCAATTAGAAATTCAAATAGATCAAGACCTATGGAAATAATTGTATTAGAGTCTGAGGCTTACAAAAGTTTACAAAAAGAAATACTACAAATGGTTCGCACCACTGTCCGGGAAGCCAAGGAAGAAGCGATGGCCAATATGGATCCGGCTAATGACTGGCTCAATGCTGAAGAAGCCAAGAAACTCTTAGGAATTAAGAGCAAAACAAAATTACAGGAACTACGGGACTTTGATGAAATTCTATATTCAAAAGCGGGAAAGGTTATTCGGTACTCCAAGAAAAGCATCCTGGAATACCTTAATAGAAATATCGTAATGTAAACACAGTAAACAGTACTAGCATGCTCACATTAGAAGAACAGCTACTATTCTTAGAAGAACATCGAGATATGTTTACCAAATTATTAGAGCTGTTCCAGGGACAATTTGGAGAAATAAATAAAGACTTGTTTATTCAGCAAATAGATCATAACAATTTTTGTTATGATTCTGTATTGGTATCAATTCTGGAACTACAAGCCTTAAAGAAAATACAAGATGGAAAGTAAGACTCCTTCACGATTATATTATGATTTTGGGAAACTGTTTACAGCTACTAAATCCTTTATAGATAATCACAATAAAAATAAATCCAGGTTAAAAGACCGCCTTAATGCAAATCATAGAGCTACTGCAGAACTGATAACCAGGCTTTATGTGAAACAGTTAAATCGAGTTATATCTAAAGGAACAGGTATCAAAGGAGAATTACCCGGTTTCAAAACCTTTAATCCTAGTCTTGCGACTTGCAAAGGATGCACAGTAAGAACAATTATCAACCATAAGGAGCGATTAAAAGCAGCAGGGTTTATCATCAAAGAAACCCATCATGGAAAAACCGGCATAGAACTATGGATCAATCCATCTATTTTTATCCCACCAAAGTTATCAACATCAGTTACGAATCCTAATCCAAAAATTGCACAGTTGGTCTCTTTTTTTACTGATAAAGTGAAAAATTTACACCCATTAGTTCAAGAACATCAGGAACAAAAGAATAATAATAGCATTGTTAATTGTTTAAAAACATCAAAAGAAGAGAAAGGAATTCGCCTACCGGCTCATGACAAAATGATAACTGAAGTTACGGGAACAGTACAGGAACAAGACAAGAACATCGAGGAAAGCCGGACTTCTGACTCCAAAAAGCAAACAGGGGGCGCAAAAAATTCCCCTTCCGGGGAGTCGGAGTCGGCTTTTTTATTACAGCTGGTACAGGATTTCTGGCAGTATGCTCATACCAAATTGTATAGCAATGATATTTTTGCTAAAGCTGAAGAAGCCGAAATCCTCAACAATATCTGGAGATCCGTCTATCGCAAGTTTAGAGTTAAAGGCAGCAAAGAAGATTGGAAAGGATATCAAGGAACTCTATATGTTCGTGTGGATATGGTCGCTAGATGGCTGGAACGCAACCCCAATCGATGGATCCCACCAGCGGATTTATATTTTCATCCAGAGAATAAACGGAACGGTTTTAAGAAAACATACCTGTGGTTTTTAAAACAACAAACCCTAAAACGGGAAATCAGAAACCGTATTTTGATTCAAAAAACTGAAAAAGAATGGATATCTCATGGCAAAGGAGAAGGTAAACATAAACACAAAACCCGTTTACAATTGTTCCGTTTACAACAGCAACGCCTGGAATCCTATGGTGATGAAGCTCTGATACGGGCCTATGAAAAAAGTTTACATCAAACCTTATATAGACCTGCTAATCAATGATCCCCTCTGACCTACCACAAACTGCACTTACAAAATGCATCGTATATTTCCATGATGGAAATACATGTACCTTTTATTCCCTGGATAAAACCCATAAAAGATCAAAACCAAATCAGGCATTAGGCATCCGAAGATTAGAAAAAATGCTACTCCAAGGGAGCTTAAAAGGAGCCTGGGAAACTGCGATCATTTATGAAAATGCTCCTAACGGCAGAGAGTTCGCTAAATATAAGAATGGAGTGCGGGTGTTTTGATCAATTTTTAGAAATATAATAGTAACTTTATCTTTAATTTAAATAGTTGAGATTACCAATAATGCGTCACCAAATTTTGAAAAATGCTTATCGAATGTAAAAAATTGACTGCCAGTAAATACAAATAATAATGAATGATATAGAAAATCAGGAATGTGTATTAAATATAAGATATGATTTACCTCATGAAATATGGGATAAAGTTATGTTAGTATATGAGAAGATGCCTGGTTGGTTGGGTTATGGAAAAGATGGAAATGGACAAAAAGGAATCCCATATTGGTTTAGTTTCAATGAAAATGAAAAAAGTATTTCAGCTTCAGTGGAACCAAGTGGACTTCAAATAGTTGGGAATATGGAAGAAAATGAATGGAATTCTTGGGTTACAGAAATCAAAAAAATCGCAACAGAAATTCTTGGGTTTAAAGTTGGCGAAATTGAATGGATAAAAAAATAAATAATCTACAATAATATAGTGCATATACTTCCTTCGGATGCAAAGCTTGTTATACTAAAGGTTATCAATTATTAAGATATGAATTTAACAATACGAGAAAGATCGAATATTAGGCACTTCGTATATTATATGGTTAATGGGGCGTTGGATTGAATTGCTTAATGATAGATTGTCAAAATCCTATTATGAGATGATCAATCCAAAGGTTCTAGTATATTTGTTATGGCACAAGGTTTTAATACAGAAATTTATAAAAATCAGCGCAAATGAGTCGATAGTTCGGTAAAATTTTACTCCGCTGTGACAAACTTATAACGTTATACATCACTAAAAAAGAAATGAATTACATAATACTAGATCTGGAAGCTACCTGTTGGAAAGACAGGAGCGTTCAAAAACAAAATGAAATTATCGAAATTGGTGCGGTAAAAATTAATGAATCAGGAGAATCTCTAAGTGAGTTTTGTGAATTTATTAAACCAAAACTCAATCCTATTTTATCGGATTTTTGCAAGGGACTAACTACAATAACACAAGAAGAAATTGATACTGCTGATATCTATGAAAATGTAATCGAAAGATTTAAAAGTTGGATTACTCTTGACGAACCCTATGTTTTATGCAGTTGGGGGTTTTATGATAAAAAACAATTTCAAAAAGATGGTGAGTTACATAATTTGAACACAGAATGGTTGAAAAATCATATTAGTGTAAAACACCAATATGCAGAAATCAAGAACCTAAGTAAACCACTCGGAATGGGCGGTGCCTTAAAAAAAGAAAAACTTACCTTAGAAGGAACTCATCATAGAGGAATTGATGATGCCAGAAATATTGCTAAAATATTTAAAGCTCATATTGGTAAATGGAGCATACAATGAATTTAGATGATTTATTAGATAAAGTGGTCTCAAAGGAAACATTTATAGCATTTGTAAAGGCACTTAAAGAAGATAAAATTGACGAGGAAGAGAAGGACAAAATAAATCCTCCTTCACCCTATAGTCCTAGAGCTAATGGATGGGAAAATGGAGATATTCCAGGTTTTTTGGATGCAATTGAAGCATTTGGAGAAGATAGTTATCATATTACAGAAGAACCTAGTTGGAAAAACTTTGCTTTATTATTATATGCAGGAAAGTTTTATGAATAAAAAAAATAACCACACTAGCAAGAAATGAGCAAAACTCAAACCAATATCAGTAAACTGATAAGTTATTGGCTTAGACATAAACCAGAAGATGGCAATATCGAATTAGACGAGTTTGGATGGGCAAATATCGAAGATATACTAGCCGCTCTAAAATTGAATAACGCTGAGTCTAGTATAACAGATTTAATTGAGTTGAATAATAGTTTTGACAAAGTAAGATGGAAAATCGATGAGGTAGCAAATAAGATAAAAGCAACTCATGGGCACTCCATATCAATTCTTCAGGAAACAGAAGCCCAGATTCCTCCTCCTGTCCTGTATCATGGAACCGCAACTAAATTCTTAGAAAGCATTCTTGGCAGTGGATTAAAATCCAAACAAAGACAATATGTTCACTTATCTGAAGATATTGATATGGCTATAGAAGTTGGAACAAGGCATGGAGCTCCTTTTATAATTGAAATTGATACCAAAAAGCTAATCGATAATGGTTGGAATTTTTATAAAACCGAACAAAATGTTTGGTTAACTTCAGAAATACCACCTATACATTTAATTGTCGAGCCTTGGGATTTTATTATTGATAAGAAAACAAAAGGCACTCTACTTAAGGAGTTAAAAAAGGAAATAAGCGGGGCACATATGCTTTCAGATCAGATAAAGAATTTAGAGTTAGTAGCCAAATATGGCCCAAGTGATGTTTGTTTGTTTATAGACAAAGTAACCAACCAATGTTTTGTAATACAACTTACTTGGAGTGGTAAAAAGGAAAAAGACCCATGGCCTTCAACAGAGAGATTTGAGAGTTTGAAAGATTGGATAAACCAAAGATTAGTGGTGGACCAGAATGATTGGTATTTGTAAAATTACTATGCTTTTGAACTTCTTACTTAAACTCCAATGTATAGATTTATCAGACTATTCCACAACTCCAAACGCCCGAAACACCATCCGTACTTCATAAGGATACAACAATTGCCGTCTTCCGGTATCTAATCCTTCTATTTCTTTAAGTTTTAGTCGTAGGGTTTCTCTACTAATTCCAAACCGTAAAGCCAGTTCTGCTTTACTCCAAAATCTCATTTCCATAGCATGGGATATTCAAGTTCATATTAACCTTTTTAAGTTTTAAGAACCAAGTAGTTACTTATAGTGTGAACAAGGTTTTAAAACACCATCAAACTACCATAAATTCTACAAAAATCCATAACCAAAACAGGCTTATACAAGCTCACTTGTGCTCTATTCGGTAAACATTTTCCTTTGATAAAAAACAAAGATTATGTTCAAATGGATCGCTGGTGGTTTGGCAGCATTTTTTTCGATTAGGTACTTATCTCGATTACAACGGGCAAGTACTAATATTACTTCACGTATACGGGTACGTATTCATAAAGTTAACCTTATAGGAATAGAATTATCAGCAAATGTCCAAATACAAAACCCTAACCCAGTAACCATAAAACTACAGCATCCCTTTGTAAAAATCTTGTTTAAAGACAAGCTGTTAGGAAGCTCTACTATTGAAAACTCCATTATCGAGATTCCAGAAAACAGTCAAAAGGATTTTGATTTGCGGATACAATCTGCAGGATGGTTAACGCTGATCCAGATATTAGGCACCAAAGTAGTCAGTGATATCCGGTCCGGAAATCCTATTGAACTCAAGATTCAAACGCAGATCATCACCAGGGTAAATGGTTTACCCTATGAGCAACTCGATAATATGATACTAAAACTCTAATGCAGGCACAAGGGAATAGACATATCAATTCAGGAGTTCAGTACGATGCACTCTTTCCTAAAAGCATCCGCAACGATGCTGTTATCGTGGGTTCAGGAAAAGCAAAGTTGCACGATACCCTAAACCTAATGAAAGACATTGTGCGTCAAACTACTGCAGATACCAGTAAACTTGCTCCAAAACTAAAAGGTCAAAATATAACTGACACCTGCAGGAACATCTGGAATTTCGTATATGGTCACATCCAGTATAAAATGGATGCCACGGGTATTGAGCAAGTCCGCAGACCTTCACGCACATGGGCAGATCGGGCTACAGGAGTGGATTGTGATTGTTATACGGTATTTATCGGAAGTATACTCACCAATTTAGGGATTCCTTATCGGATGAGGATCACAAAATACGGAGGTAAAAAACATTTCCAACACATATACCCTATTGTACCAATTCAGGGCGGTCACATTACCATCGATTGTGTCACGGATCGATTTAACCACGAAGTACCCTTTTCAGAAAAGAAGGATATTGACCCAAACGAAAACATCATTTTAGAGGAGATATCGGGACTTAGTGGCGTTGATATGGCAGATATTAGTTTGGATGCTTTACAACAACCAAAGCTTCCTTTAAGAAGTATGTTCCGAAAAGTTCAACCACCGCAATGTGTGACCAGGATGCCAATATCAAATAAAGCTATAACAAAATGTATTTCACCGGGTAGGATCGCTTCCCCATTTCGATTTGATGATATGAATACAAACAGGAATATCAAAAAGAAAGATGATTTCAATCTGCTCAATTTCCTGATCATTTCCGGAATATCTGTTGCAGCAGGAATTGGAGTACTACGATTATTTACCAAAAAGAAGAGCACACCCAGAGGATGAGTCAAAAACTTAAAAAATAATAAACCGGGCTGATAGCCCCAAACACAAAAGAATATGGAATTACACCGATTAGATGGCTTCGATGCTACCGGATTAGATAGTACAGATATTCAAGATACGAGTGCATATATAAATGGGGTCACTGACCCCCGGAGATTGCCTATGAGATATTGGATGAAGATGGTAATGTGATCTTATATGCTGATGCAGAAGAGAATATTTATGTCATCGATGGTCTGGGAGGCTTCTTTAAAAAGATAGGGCGTGGACTTAAGAAATTTGCCAAAAAAGTAGGTAAAAAAGTGATTCGACCTGTAGTTAGAACCTTTAACCGTTTTTTAAATCCCGCTACCATCCTACTGCGTAATGGATTTTTACTGGCGATGAAAATCAATATGATGAAGGTTGCCGAAAAGCTTCGTTTCGGATATCTCAGTGAAGCCCAGGCCAGGAAGATGGGAATTGATATGAGAAAGTTTTCAAAACTTCGAAAGACCGTTGAAAAAGCAGAGAAGATTTATCGTACTGCCGGAGGAAGAGGAAGAAATCTTAGGAAAGCCATATTGAAAGGAAAAGGGAACAAAGACCGAAAAGTCCCATTAAGTGGTTTTACTATCGGAAGTATTGATACCGAGCCTGATATCTATAACGATCCTTTTGAAAAGTTTGTTGTAGAAGCAGATATCGATACCATTGAAGCTTTTATGAATAATGAGTTTGAGGTTGACGGACTTGGTGCAGTCGCTACAGGAACGGCTACTGCTGCGGCCAGTGGTGCAGTAGCAGGAGTTGCCGCAATCCTTAGTAAAATAGGAAATATTTTTGGTGCAGCCAATAAAGTAAAGCAAAGTGCACAGACCTTATTTCAAAAACCAGCACGACCAGTTCGACAACTTCCTGCTCCGGTTCCCAGGAGTATCCCAAGAACATCCAGCTTTCGTCCCTCTCCATTTCAAAGAAGTGGAAGACCTTCACCTGCAGTAATATCCAGAAACAGGAGCCTTCCCGGGAAATCATCCGAAGAAAAGAAAAGTTTTTTTGAAAAACATAAGACAACCTTGTTGGTATTAGGAGGATTGGCTGTGGTAGGAACAGGAATTGCCATTGCCGTGAATTCGAACAAGAAGAAAACAGCAAGACCGATTTCAGGAACTCCTCGAAAACATCTTCAACAAGGAAAACGAAAAGTAACACGACGGGACGAATTAGGAAGATTTACCAAAGGAAATAGTCCTCAACGTAGAAAGAGAACAACTGCCAAAAGAAAAGCCCCGGAAAAATTAGTTCCAAAGGCATTATTATAGAAATCAAATCACAAAATAAATTTTATTATGAAATCAAAAGCAAATACAAAAGATAGCCTTCTGGAAGTAGGCAAACACCTCACTACAGGAGTGATAGGAATGGTGGCAGGATCGGCGGTAGGAAGGTACTCCCTGGTCCTTGGAGCACTGACCATATTCGGAGGAGCTTACTACGGTAAAGACTGGATCATTTCTTCGGGAGTTGGGATGGCATTCTCCAATGGTTTTGGAAAAAAAGCAGTAGCCACTAATGGTATTGACGGTATTAAGGATAACCTTGATGAAGCCAGAGATCGTGCAGTAACTTCTTTAAAAGCCATAGGTAAAAAATTGTACCTGGATAAATTATCGCCCGCTCTGGCACAAAAATTATCTCTTGGAAATCTCGAAGACCGCCCCCTGGTATTTATGGGATCCGAAGTAGCCGATCAAGGAGACTTTGATACCAGCGAAGTGGATGAGATCATTCAAAAAATTGAAATGGGAGAACCCTTACCTACGGCAGATATACAAGAAGATTTTATAGAAGGTTTTGATGATGATATGGGCGAGATGGATTTTGGAAGTATTGATATAACAGAATTAAATGGTGCTGAAGATATCTCCGAACTCAATGCAGTAGCATAGTCGTGAGCCTTTGAGTCGATGAGTTCTTGAGTATATGAGACTTTGTGTAAATATGAACTCATCTCTCAAACGCTAAAAAACTCACTTTCTCACATACTAATAAACTAAAAACAATGAATACCATGAAAAAAAGTTCAAGATCACAATTTTTAGAGATTGTGAATGCCCATATCTCTCTTCGGGATCAGGCGAAAAAATTCGATCCAGCTATGGTCAAAGTGGCTACAGGGATCAAAGAAGGAAGATTACAATTGGCAGATACTGCCTATTATTCTATCAAGTTTGCAGGGAATAAGGCCAACATCGATATGTTCGAAACCCAGGATGCCAAAGAGATCGGTATTACCAATGTTACGCAGGCCAAGCTTCAGAAAGATCGGTTGTTTTTATGTAATCGTATCATCTTATTGGCATCAGAAATCGAGGGAGATCTTCCCGGTAGTGATTCTGAACTAAAACGGGTCATCAAGCAAACCAATTTTGACAGTATCAAAAAAGTAGGCGGATTGCAAAATGGAGTGTTTTCTCTCATCGCCAATAAAAAGATCATTATTGATGAGCGCCCGATGCAGGATTTTGCTACCGATGGGAATACAACCATTAACATCGGAACCTATTTTTTAGAAAGCCCTCGCTTTATTCGTGATGATGAAGAATTCGAATTCAATATCGAATTGGGTGATGATGCGCCTGAAAAGGCACTCATCAAAGTCGTACTGGCAGGAACCGCAACTGTACCTGCATAAACCAAAGAATGATGGATCAGAAAACAAAAGAAACCAGGGTAGCTTTTTCCTTTAAAGTGGATAAAGCAAATGGATTATTCACCATTGATAACCTGGAACTCCCAAAGCATACTAAACTGGTCAAAGGGTTGCAATTGATTTCGGAGTATCCGGACCGATTGTACTATCGGGGAAGCCAACGCATTGAAATTGGTGGAGAGGAATTGTTCCCTGATGGGTTTGATAGTAAAATATTGATGTCCTCATTAAGTGTTGCTCCCAGAGAACGCTTCTTTGAACTAGGGGATGTATTACCCGGTGACCTTTCGGTCAAAGTTCGCTATCAGGATAAAGATCATAGTAATGCAAATTTTGGGCAAGGATATAAAGTGAGTCTGATTATACTCATTGAAGAATCCGTATAACGGCAGCAAAAAAAATAAAAGTATGAAGTGTAAGATTGATTCAGACAATAAAAAGTATGCTAACGGGTTAATAGTGCGAAGGAAGTTTGTCCCATTAAAATTTACTATTCACAGGGAAAATCAATTTTTAAACGCAGAGGCCAAACTTCCTTTTACTACCAATGCGGTTATCGGGATATTGACTACATCAAATAGTGAGAGAAAGTGTAGTGATGATTCCAGACCATCCCGTCTGTATTATGGAGTATCAACATCCAGAATCGAAAATACCAGCTTTTTAGAAATCAATCCCGGAATTGTATACCTTGGAGTATATCCTCCGGATGTAAAAATCAATCAGGAGGTAGCAACTGACCTATGGTGGTATTATGCACATCCGGTAACGGATAGCTTTCCCTTTTTGTGTGCTGATGATTTTGCAGAACGCTTGAGGGATCCTATGATTATTAATGTCCTGCAACCCGGAGAATGTTCTGCTGAAGATTACTACCTCTGGAGTGAACGCTTCTATGGATATGTTTTGATTACATATAACGATTATACCTAAACACTAAACCTACTAAAAAATGATACTAGGAACGCTATCCCTATTTCAAAAAAGAGGAATTTTTTATAAAGAACATCAGCTCACTTCTGAAGATAAATTTTCAGCAATGATTGATTCAGCATTAACACCGGATGAAGAATTAACCCTTTCGGATGTTCCTAAAAAACATCAAATTACTCCAGTAGCCGAATCAGGGACAACAGATTATATCAATGCCATATTTGAAGATGAAGGAAAGGCAGAATATCCGTATGAAGTTACGATATGGTTATTAGTAGAAGCCCTTCCGGAAGAGACCCATAATGGGCATTTAAAATAAAGTATGAATCATGTATCTCTACATAAGGGCGCGATAATAAAACACACTATGTGCGCGCACAAGAGTGAGATATAAAAAGACACAGTGTGTCATGAGAGAGGAATTTGCACTGCAGTATACAGACCGAAGAGCTAAAGAAAAAGGGTATGAATCATACCGTATTGTATACAGGGAATTTATTATTCCTCCTATGGGGATGCTAAAATTTCAGGCGTACAATGAAATATGGTTAGTCACCTATATTGATTGGGGATTGGTGGTCAAATCTGACTATGGAAGATACGATAATTGGTACACAAAAGAGATCAGGGAAAATGCGCATGAGCATGGAGATCGTATTGAGATTATCAATACCCGAAAGTACCAGCGTAAAATTCGCTTTTTACAAGTGATCTTAAAAACCAATGATGATGGAAGCAAGGAATAGAAAACCCGGATCCGTTCGGTTAAATGAGATGCAATATGCAGAGATGGAAAGAATGGGCTTTGAAAGTGAGAGCGCTTATGTAAAATACAAAATGGAGCAGGCACAGTCAAAGCTCGAGGTACTAAAAACACCATCACTTGAGAATAACTCTGTTAGAAAATTACCTATTGTAGATGGAAGAAAATCTCATAATGGTGTAGTTGAAGATCAGCTGATCATACAGCGATTATCAATAGAAAACCGAAAGCTCCAGGAGAAACTGGAGGAGATTAGCCAAAACAATCAGGAAACCTTAAACGGTGTACATCACAAAGTGCATTCCCTGCTACAGGAGGAGCTACAAAAACGGGAGTTGGAAAATCTTAAAAAATCTCATTCTCAGCTCGAAAAGCAAATAAAACAGTTAGAAGAAGATTTAGATAAAGCCAAAAAGGAAACGGGAACCAAGCAGGAAGAAATTGAAGCTTTGGTCAAGAAATTAGGATTTGTAGAATTAGGAAAAGCCCTCCTTCCCGGAGCAATCTCCGGATTAGCTAAACAATACCCCAAACAGATGCAGGGGATCGCAGGCACTCTTGGAAGGTTAGGTCTCAGCCACAATGTGGCGGATGAACATCTTAATGAAGATAGAGAACCTTTATTACAGGTTTTAAACTACCTCCAGGAGGTATTTACCGAAGAGCAGTTTGAACAAGTCGTACAACTGATGATCCAGTTAGGAGACCAGGTCAAAGAGGATAATAATCTGATTCAAAAAATAGGCTATTACCTAAATCAAATGAAAAAAGCCCCCCAACCCCCAAAGGGGGAGCATAAAAGCGAGGTACAAAAGAAGTATAACTAAAAAACACCCCATAATAGTTCCCCCATTGGGGCTAGGGGGCTAATTATGCAAGCACAAATCACTATAGGAATAGCAGTAAAAGACAAAACAGAAGCACATCAGGTCAAAAAGGCTTTTGAGACCATGAATAAACATTTTGGTGCCAAAGGGATCATTCACATGGAAAAGTTATTCCTAAATGATGCCTTTATCAGAAACTTGGTCAAAATGAAAATAAACAAAAAATAAGATGGCAATACCCGCAGCACTCGCAGCACAGGCAATAAAAAACAGACCGAAAGTACCCGTAAGTAAGGACGTTACTACGGTATTACTAGCTAGTGGATTGGGTATTGGGGTATTTTTTGCTGTTAGGGCTTTGGTAAAGAAATTTAAACGAAACAATCGAGAGATGAACGCTTTAGAACCCGGTAATCCTGCAAACTTTGCGATCCGTTTGAAACTTGCTTTTGAGAATAACAAGCCTTTTGGATGGGGAACCAATGAAGAAGTTGTATTTCGAACCCTTGAAGAAATCCCTTCTGATGCTGTTCGAAGAAAGGTGGAACGTGCCTATAAAGATTTATATGGAAGAAATTTATCCGCAGACCTGATGGATGAACTTTCAACAGAAGAATTTGCGATTGCTCAAGAAATTATCAATTCAAAGACATAAAAATAATGGAATCTAAAACAGTCGTGAGACGAAGTCCAAAAAAGAAAACGGATAAAAAACCACTCTCCAGGAAGAAAATGCTGATGTATGGTTTAGGAGGTGGATTGGTGCTTGGCCTGGGATATTTGGTATATACCTTTTTAAGCAATCGGGCTGCAAACCAAAGAAGTATACAACAACCTATACCTCCGATCACACCCGGAACTATAGTTACCAAACCTGTTCTGCCAAGTATCGTTGGCAACCAATTTCCTTTAAAAAGAGGATCCCGAGGATCACTGGTACAGATGGTGCAACAAGCACTCCTTGCCAAAGGCGGACAGCCTGCATTGATCATCAAAGAAACAAGCTTTAGAAATGGAAAAGTGGATGGAGTTTTTGGAAAGGGAACAGAACGCGCATTACGTGCCTTCGGATTTCCTTCAGTAATCACTCAAAGTCAATTTACCATTTTGGTGGGCAAGAGTGAAAACTCCCCCTTTGGGGGTTGGGGGGCTATTGCCAAAGAAATCATTAATGCTGCTAACAAACAAAATTTGTTTGGTGTCCTCAATGGATTAAAGAAAATAGCTACCGTTACTCAGTACAAGCAAGTAAGTACTTTTTTTCAGAATGTAAGAATCCTGGGCACACGGGTTACTTCTCTTGTCAATGCTTTATTGAGTGTAGCTTTTAAAAGTAAGGAGTTGGAAAAAATAAAAATAAGAGCAGAGTTCCGAAGAATGGGATTAAAACAAAATGCTCGTGGCGTATGGTATATTCCAGGCATAGGAGGAACTATTGGCTCTTTTGATCATATTAGCGATCAAATTGAACAGGAATGGAACTTGGCAATACTAGAAAAACCAACGCTTCTAAAAGCTGAAGATGGATCCTTTATTGTTCCAGAAGTAGTACCAGATACTGTAGTGGGCTATATCACAGGAATAGAAAATGGATTGACACGAATCTTGACACAATCGGGAGAAACGGTTTATGCTCCTACTCAAAATTTATCCTCCCTGTAAATGTAAAACCGGAAAATATAAAATGTAAAAGTGAAAAAGCATGAAAAAAATAATTTATTGGTTAAAACGGATGTTTAATAGTGATCTTCAGATATGGAGCTATTTTAAAGTCTGGCGAGAACTGTCTTCTTTGGCGGTAGGATTGATTCTTTGGATGCATAGTGCGGTATTCCTGCGATGGATCGATCCCACAGCTGGAACCTATGATGCAGGAGTGTTTCAAGTATATCTTTTTGCCATCATTGGCATATTCATTTTACACGGAATTGTAAGAATACTGATGAAGCTCATCTGGCCAACATCAGAACATTACCTGGACAATCATTTTCGAGAAGATTTTAAAACTATAACGCCATGGCAAAAATTAAAATTATCTACGTTTATATTCTTTGCATTCTTATTTACAGTAGCGTTTTTATCCAGAACGCTGTAAAAAGCCCCCTAGCCACCCAAGGGGAAACTTATGTTGATAATGAAAAAAGACAATGTGTCAAAGAACTATATGATTCCCAGGTTGGGGTTCGTGAAGTTGGGGGAGCTAATCGGGGTGTACACGTAGAAAAATATTTGGCAAGTGTGGCACTCGATCCCGGATATGCCTGGTGTGCAGCGTTTGTCAGTTGGTGTTACCAAAACGCAGAAGTCGATGCCCTTATTAGCGGGTGGGTTCCCAGCTATGCTTTGCAATCCAGACGCATATATCAACGTGGAAAATTCCAAAAACAAGAGCCTCAAACCAGCGATGTTTTTATGATATGGTATCACAAACTCAATCGCCCTGCTCATATTGGTTTTGTAGATCAGTGGGGGTCAACATGGATTACAACCGTAGAAGGCAATACGAACCTACCTGCCGGCAAGGCAGGCGATAACGGATCAAGAGAAGGTGATGGCGTATATAGAAAAAGAAGATTAAAAAAGCAGGTATGGGCAGTATGCGATTTTATTAGCCCAAAGATCAATTAGCAGTATGTTATCAAAAAGTTTACACATATTACAAAGTAAGGGCTATGAAGTCTACAAAGAGCCTTTTAGACTCAATATTGTAGGTTATAGAAGCAGATTTGTTCGAAGTAATCGGTTTGATGATGAGATACACGTATTCTATACGAATGATCAGGGGAAATGGGTATACCATATTTTTAAAGCCACTACAGATCCCGGACAGTACTGGTTAGAAAATCAAATGCATCCTCAAGGAACAGCATTTTTGAAGAAAGGACAATACAAGGATGCATATAGTATGGGATTACATCGGGGAATATACCCGGCATTGATACAAACCAAACCAGTTAGTATTATTCGGAATTATGAACGTAAAGGATTGTTTAAATGGTTTGAGTCTGGATTCAAGGATACTGGAAGGTTTGGGATCAATGTTCATAGGGCTAGAAACCATGGAACCACAAAAGTGATAGATGCCTTTTCAGCAGGTTGTCTCGTATTTGCCAATGCGGAAGATTTTAACCGTTTTATGAAGATGTCGAAGGAGCACCAAAACCGCTATGGAAATTCTTTTACAGTGACTTTAGTAGATTTCAGGGACGAGCGTAGAAGACGATTTAGTAAAATTGCATGGGGATCAGTAGTTGCTGCAGGAGGATTATTGTTCTTGACCCTTCGACAGAATCAGGGCAAGAATCAAGCGAATTAAAGATGAGAATATCAAAAAACACAAAGAAAGCAGGATTGGCATTAGTGGGAAGTATGCTAGGATTTATTGTTGCTAAAAAATACTCCCCAAAGGAAACTTATCCTTTTATTTTGATTGGTGGATTTATCGGGAATTGTCTCGGAGAGGAATTGATCAATGAAGACATGTTTAAAAGAATTAGTGATCATGAAAGAAACTAAATTACAACCTATTTATTTTGAAGGAGAACAACCTGCAAAGGTTAAAGCATATTACAAATACGAATTGGCTGCTTTGTATAATGTGTGTACTAAGACTTTTTCTTCATGGATCAATATATATCTAGAGGAGTTAAAGCAATTTGGATATCAAAAAAGCACCAAACTTCTAAGACCCGAAGTGGTGCGTTTTTTGTTTGAACGGTTGGGGGAACCATAGTTTTTAAAGGAAAAATTTGGATATTTGGGACTAATAGTATCATATTTGCACAACAAAATGACACAAAATAGAATACATACCGCACCGAAATCGCTGTTTAGTCAGTGTGATTATCGATGGATTAATGAATTATCCATTCGAAACAGGACGCTATGTGACTATTTTAATCATTTTTTGAAATGATATAAATTAGAAAACTACTATAGAATAGCAAGCGTCCAAGAAATTGGGCGCTTTTTTTATGAATTTTTTTTAGAATAATGAATAAAAGTTAATTAGCACATAAAGATTAGTATTTGGAAAGTAAGCATCAGGGAGACAGACGATTACTGCAACTATCCAATATCCGTTGAAAAACGGACAGGGATCTCTATATCTAATCATAAACGTAACTACCTGATTATCAATAAAATATTTGCAGATTAAAAAAATGTTTTCATCTTTGCATCGCAATCGAAACAAAAAAACAATGATCAAGATTGCATCATTATAAATAATTTAAAACGTATAAAAATGATACCGAATAGTTCGCAACATATTTTAAATCGCCTCTTTACCGAGCAGAGAGAATATTGTTCTGATAAGAACATAAAGGGTGTCTATTTTATAGAAAAGATGGTTATAAGAACATAACTTATACATACATCAGATATAAAAAAAGACGCCCGGACAAGGCGTCTTTTTTTATTGCCATAGTTCATTGACATATTGAAAACTAAATACATTGACGTGTAGCTTAATTGGATAAAGCACTCGGCTTTTAACCGAGGTAATGTAGGTTCAAGTCCTACTACGTCAACTTTACGGAAGGGCAAGCCAATAGGTGGTGGCCGCAGTCTTGAAAACTGTTAGGAGATAACGACTCGTGTGGGTTCCCTGCCCGCCATCATTATCTTTTTAGGTATGGCAGGCGGGGATTCCCACTCCTTCCGCTTTGAAGAGCAGGTAAATACTGGCTTTGTTACGCTCGCCTGCTAAGCGAGTTCATGTCTAGAACGTGATGAAGGTTCGAAATGCTTTGCATTCATGAATTCCTATTTAATAAAATAATAAACCATAAATAATCCTTTGCTCTCCGCAATAAAGATACTGTAGCTTAATGGTAGAGCTGGGAGCTGTTAACTCTCAAAGTGTAGGTTCGAATCCTGCCAGTATCGCAATGACAAGGTGGCTGAATGGTTAAGGCTGCAGACTGCAAATCTGTTTTTTATGAGTTCAAATCTCATCCTTGTCTCAAAAAACTATGGAAGTATTGAGCAATTGGTTGGCTCGCCAGACTGTAAATCTGGTCTCTTCAGAGCTTGTAGGTTCGAGTCCTACTACTTCCACGTTGTTGCGTCTATAGTGTAACGGTAGCACCTAAGTCTCCAAAACTTATAGTCGAGGTTCAAATCCTTGTGGACGCGCAAAAACCATATATCTATGGTGTAAATAGAAGCACAAGGGATTTCTAGTCCCTAAGTCTGAGTTCGAATCTTAGTAGATATACAAACATCTTAAAAAAGTACCGTAGCACAATGGCTAGTGCACCCGACTGTCTCTCGGAAGGTCACGGGTTCGAATCCCGTCGGTACTGCAAAGCAGAACTCGGGATGAGAAGTTTATCCTGAGCACAGCCGAAGGAAATTCCGTCGGTACTGCAACAATCATCTGGGGGTATAACAATGGTAGTTTACCCGCCTTGGACGCGGGAGGTTATAGGTTCGAGTCCTGTTCCCCAGACAAATTGCTCCATTAGCATAGTGGTATAGTGCATCCGGCTTTCTACCGGAAGACAAGGGTTCGATTCCCTTATGGAGTACAAAATGAGGTATAACTCAGTTGGTAGAGTACTGTGCTGATATCACAGAAGTCTTGGGTTCGAATCCCAATGCCTCAACAAATGCAGGGATGGCGAAACTGGCAAACGCGCCTGACTTAGAATCAGGATTTTGAGAGTTCGAGTCTCTCTCCCTGTACAATGCTCCGTTAGCCCAATTGGAAGAGGCATCGGGTTTAAGCCCCGTGTAGTCTTGGTTCGAATCCAAGGTGGAGTACAACTATGGGCTCATGGTGTAACGGAAGCACCCAAGGCTACGAACCTTGGAGTATAGGTTCGAATCCTATTGAGCTTACAAATTGACCTGTGATGTAACGGCAGCATCCAAGACTTTGACTCTTGGTGTAAAGGTTCGAAATGCTTTGCATTCACGATTTCTTAATTATCAAAATAGTAGATAATGAGTAATCCTTTCAGGTCATCAAAATGGTGTCTCTAGCTTATCTGGTAAAGCACCCCGCTGTGAACGGGAGGAACAGGGTTCGAACCCCGGAGTACACCCCAAAGGGAACAGTAGCAAAGTAGGTCAATGCGCCGGATTGAAGATCCGAAGATATAGGTTCGAGTCCTATCTGTTCCACTAATTTTTAAAACAATGTTTAATCAATTCATCTAATTATTATGGAAACTCACTTTACTATTACCAAAAGAAAAAAGAAAAGTTTGAAGCTTTTGATCACTAGAATAGTATCAAAGTGGATTTCGAATTACATCAAAGCGATGAGCAAAGCTTTATACCCTCCTGAAACACAAGGAGTAAAAAGCAAGAATGACAGACATCGTATTTTTTATAAGTGATTTTATTTATCTACGCAAAAAGACCGCGTAGTACAATTTCATCTTTGTACTGTAATTAAAACAAACTCTCATATTTAATGGGGTATAATTGAGGGTTTGAAGTAGTGCCCTGCTACAAAATAGGGTAAGTAGCAGGGCTATTAAAGAACGTTCATAAACATATTAGAAAAATAACAGGTCAAATAAAAATTACTTCAAAATTTCATCGCACTGAACTATACTTTTATAATTACCAGTTAAAATGGGGGCAGTAGCTCAGATGGTTAGAGCAGGTCAGTTTATAGATTACCTTTAAAAATTGAATACTAGGTGAAAATATTCCGTGCAGGTCAAATTAAACATACTTCAACAGGTAAAAGTCTCCCAATGGAGGCTTTTGGTTCGAGTCCAAATTGTTTAAAAATTACCAGACAGGTCAATATAAGCTTACTTCAGCGCTTTTAACGCCCAGGTCGTGGGTTCGATTCCCACCTGCTCCACTAAATGGTCAATACATGCTTACTTCAAAAAACTGAAAAATTTAAGTTTGTAAATTACCATTTAAAATTAAGGTCAATTGTTTCTTACTTCAAAACTCTTTTAGGTAGAACCAGAAACAAAATTATCTAATTTAAATATTAAAAAAATGAAAAAATTATTACAAATCAGCATCCGTCAGAATGCAATCTACATTCCCCAGGAATTAATTGCTAACGGAAAAAATGAAATCACAGAAACAACATCAGTTCTATTAGCTAATGTGTCTAAATTAGGATATACATTTTCAGAGCCTTTGTTGCATGCTTTGAATAGTACTTCTCCAAAATACAAACTAGAAGTATTGGAAGTATTAAAAGAAGTAATGGGTGTAAATAAAAACTGGACTCCATTGGTTAGGGGTTGGGATGTCCCCACTGGTGAATCCGTAATTGATCATATTGTTACTGCATTTGCCAATATTTTCAAAAGTAAAAAAGGAGCTTATCTACCTTGTGGTCATGTTATTCCTGAACATACATTTCCACTGGAACGATATAATGGTTGTCCATTCTGTGGAACACCTTTTGATTTTGGTGAGATTGAAGCTTATGGTCAAGGAAGTAAACTAAAAGTTTTAACTCTTTGGACGGATAAAGAAGTTGAGGCATTTTATGAAGATTTACTAAAGTCTAAAACTGCTTTGGATGCGACTCAAGTGGATAGTCTAAAAAGTTTACTATATAAATATCCTTTGCCATTAGATATTGAAATTGGAGTCAAAGAAACATTGATGTTAGTCATCGATACTTTAGTAGAAAATGATAGATCAGATGAAGCTCAACTTTTGTTTAAAAACCCAAATGATATCCTACGATATTTGTGGTACAAGCATACGGGATTTTTACAAATCATTAAGCCTAAAACGATCGTAAAACGTCATTCAGTCAATCATCAAAACCTACATTTGGGTTTAGATAAAGGAGCTGTTGCTTTTGTAGAGAAACAAAAAGAGTTGAAACTAAAGTATTCAAGAAAAGAATGTCTTATGGTTTCCAAATGGTTAAATAATCTAGACTTGGATGTAGAGAAAAATTGTGAGATCATGCACCCAAAAAGAGGTATGTGGGTTCGATTCATTAGAGCGTTACGATTGGCGGAGTATAGCAAACGAAAAGGTTTTGAGAACCTTGCTAACTTGTTAGATGTCTTTTATAATGAAGCTTATGAGGTATGGGAAGGAAGATTAAATCATTATCGATTGAAATTGGATCCAGAACAAACGTTTACACTACTGAAGCAGCGTCCAGGTTTGTTTGCACGTTCTCTATTTTCGAACATGCTATGGTTTGGAGCAGATCAGACTGTTGCAGCTTTTTCAGAGGTTATTGATAAAGTTCCTGCTCGTTTGGTTTTTACGTTAAATATGTACGCCGAAAATTATTTCAATCCATCCGTGAACAGAGCTGTAAAGCCTTTGGGAGGAACGAATAAGAGTATTCCACCAAATAAGCTAATCCAATTGTATGATGAAAAACAATTGAGTATGATGAAATCAAAGATCGAGGAATTATGTTTACTAGCGATGAAAAATCGTTTTGCTTCAATTCCTAATGAAAATCAAACCATTTATATTGATGAAGGATTGTATAAAATCCCTGTAGCTATTGGAGATAGAAGTGAAACTGTTCAGGATATGCCATCTGCATTGATGGGTTCACGATTCTCTATTGATGGTGATACTGTCAGATTATTTATGCAATGGGGTAAGGGTCTTCCTGCTCAACATTTGGATATGGATTTAAGCTGTAGTGTATCTTATGAAAAAGGAACAGAATTCTGTTCGTATTCTCAGCTGGTAATTCCCGGATGTAAATATAGTGGAGACATCCAAAGTATTCCTGATAAAATAGGAACTGCAGAATATATTGATGTCAATATAAATGAATTAGCAAAGCGAAAAGCTAAATATGTCACCTTTACTTGCAATGCTTATAGTAATGGTGCCATTACTCCAAACTTGGTTGTAGGTTGGATGAATAGTAAATATCCCATGAGAATCTCAACCAAAACAGGGGTTGCTTATGATCCATCTTGTGTACAACATCAAATTAGAATTTCCCAAAGCGCTAGCAAGGGGCTGGTATTTGGCGTTTTAGATGTAACTGCTCGTGAAATCATATGGTTGGAAATGAGTTTCAGAGGTCAGGTCGTACAACGATTAGATACCAAAGGTGTGCAGGCTTTATTAGCAAAATTAGATAGTAAATTGAATATTGGAAATTTATTACAACTTAAAGCTGAAGCACAAGAATTGAAGATTCTGAATGATTCAACGGCTGATGAAAACTATAATATGGAATGGGCAATGAATTCGGCCGCTGTAACACAGTTGTTAGTTGATTAATTGTGGAAACCTACAGGATCAGTTTCTGTAGGTTTTTTTGTAATCTAAATAGTAATTGTAACATAATTAACTCTAAGATAATCGATAAATGAACTCTAAATCCTAACATAAACTAATTAAAACAATGAATGATACAATTATTGAATATTTAATGCAGTATAAAGAATTGGCACCTTATATTATTGGAGTAATGTTAATTCCTAAATTGATGCAATTCATAAGAGAAAATCATAGTTTTCTTGCTGGCAAACTTAGAACAGACTACAATAAGAAAATTGATTTTTTAAAAACCAACAAAAATAATTTAAATGAGAATAATGAACTTTTAAGAAGTATTATGGAATATCAAATTGATAATTATATATTTATCAATACCACAGGATTTTTTTTAAGTAAAGAAAAACAAGCAGATTTTCTTAAATTTTATGATTTAGTGAAAAGTGAATTGCTACTGAAGGATTTTAAGTTTATATATGAAAACTCTAAGATCGAGGATGGTTTAATTCATATTAAAACAAAAATCACAACCAAAATTGAAATTTACACTCTAATAGTATCTGCTTGTTTATTAATATTTGTTTCCGTTTCATTATTTCTAATATCTTTTAATATCCCTAAAGATAAATCTTTTAGCGCCATTTTAGGTGCTTTTTTATGCATAATCATACTTCTGATTGGGGTAATTATTTTGAGTGATGCAATGAGACGAAAAAAATTAATCAAAGAGATTAAAGCTAAATATAATAATTTTAAGCTGTATTGAAAACAGATCAATATAAGTAGATCTTTCAGAGATTATTAAAACCCAACCCGAAAACAAGTCTATCAACCTTGCTATCATTACCTCTACAAAACAAACGGTAATGAAGAGAAAAACAAAAAGAAGAAAATCAATCCCTTCAGGAAAAGCTGCAAACACAAGAAGAATGACTATGATTAGTAGAAAGGCAAAGCAAATTAGAAAAAAAGGAGAACAATGGACCAATACAATTAAGCGAGCATCCAAACTTTTGAAAAAAGAAGGGAGATTGTAAATGAGTTTGGATTCACCATTAGACGGCCTAGGAAAACTAACCAAAACTCCAATTACATATTATGGAGGAAAACAAGCTTTGACCAAAGTCATTCTTTCTTTAATCCCAGAACATAATTTGTATTGCGAACCTTTTGTGGGAGGAGGAGCAGTATTCTTTGCAAAGGAACCTAGTGCTGCAGAAGTGATTAATGACCTCAATGGTAATGTGGTCAACTTTTACCAGGTATGTAAACAAGAGTTTCCGAAACTTAATAAGCTAATCCAAGCCACACCTCATAGTCGAAAGTTACATACCGAAGCTGCAGAGATACTTAGAAGTGATAAGGAAAAGGATAAAGTAAAAAGAGCCTGGGCTTTTTGGGTACAAACCAATATGAGTTTTTCTTCCCGGATTTTTGGAGGCTATGCTTATGAGCGAAAAAGTAATGGTATATCTAAAACAATCTTCAATAAGAAACAGGCATTTACCAAAGAGATTTGTGATCGTTTGGACTTAGTAGATATCGAATGTAATGATGCATTAAAAGTTATTGAGAGCAGGGATACGCCTGAAAGCTTCTTCTATATTGATCCCCCTTACTTTAATTCTGATATGGGGCATTATAAAGGGTATACAGAACAAAACTTTATCGACTTGTTGAAACTATTAAGTGGCATCAAAGGTAAATTTCTATTGAGTAGTTACCCATCGGATATTTTAGAACAGTACGCAAAGAAAAACAAGTGGTTTCAACATTCCCTAGAAAAAAGGATAGCCGTTACTAAACAGACGAAAAAGAAAAAAACAGAAGTTCTTACAGCAAATTATGATATCCAAAAGAAAGTATCAAACCTATCTGGTATTTCGGATTTAGAAAGAATTAGGATAAGATCAAGGGCCTTAAAACTACGTTTACAAAATTAGTTCTCATCCAGAACAAAACAGAACGATCCCGAAACTGACATAGCTGCAGATGGTAGTATTGTTATATGAAAAAACAGGCTATTTCATTTGAGAATTACAATCAAGAGATTAATCGTATAAATGTCACACAACTCCCTGAAATTTTACAAGAAGGTCATCAATTTCTTATGGATGCCAGGGACTTTTATCAAAGTGAACCTATTATAAAAGAAACCATCGATATATACCTTGATAAATTGAATGCTCACTTACCTGAAGGGAACCCTATTGATACTTTAAATGGTATTTCAGTAATCGAAATTGACTTTATAAAACGATTTCTTGATATGCATAAAACCATACAGTTCAGAGATGATTTGAAACGCTATATTTTTGATCTTCAAAAAGCAATTTCAAAAAAGGAAATTCGTAAAGATTCTCCATTAGCAGATCATCTAATGCAAATCCAAGAGAAATTAATTGTACAGCACAACAATCTTATTTTAAAAGAGGAAGTCAAAATCATTATTAATAGAAAATGGTTGCGACAACTTAGAACCCTTCTCAAAAACTCATCCGAATCAAATGATACAAATCCAGAATTAGGAAACGTACTTACCGATACCAATTTGCAAAACTCTTCTTCTCTATTCTTACCTATCAATGACCAAAATAGTTTGATTAGTAAAAATACTTTTAGACTCAATGGAGCTTTGGGAAAACTACTAGGTGATTTAGAAAGATATGAACTAGCCATAACTATCGAAGGAGACCAGGGTGGAGGAAAAACAAGATTTACATATCAATTGGCAGATGCCTTTGCGGACATTGGAAATCGCATAGCTATTTTTTCTTTGGAGATTGGAAGCCGATCTGATTTGATCACACGTATGAAAGAAGAATATCTGCTGCCGGTAAATCAAAATAGTATATTCATTACTGATCAGCTTCCGGAAGGGTATAAAAGTATTTCCAAAGCGGCTAAAGGTTTTGATGTCATCATTATTGATAGTTGGAACAAAACAGGATTACCATCCCAAGATTTTGATCGATTACGGAAACAACACCCCAATACCATTTTTATTGTCATTTTTCAACGTACTACCCAAAAAACCATACGGGGTGGTACGGCTCCACTTTTTGATGCCGGGGTTAATATTGAGGTAGTTAAGGTTAATGATACTTTTAAGAATAATTATGCTGTGACAACTAAGAATAGATATGGGATTACAGGGGTTAAGTATAATATTTTCAATAAAAACATCATAGGAACTGCAGAGGATATTTCAGAATCAACTGTAGAAAACTCAAAAATAGAAGTGTGATGTATTATATAAACCTTTTAAAAATGATCTGGAAATTACTACCCATAGTGTTAGTTATCGCTTTGGGAATTCTTTTTTTATCCAGGAGAAAAGAACGGCAGAAAGTAAATGATTATAAAGAAATCCAAAATACACAATTCCAGAAGATAGAAAAATGGAAGGATGCAGCAGGTAAAAGCAGAGCCAGAGCAGAAATTGCCGAGATCAATGCCAGGAATGTAAAATTAGTAATGAATGAAGAGCTCCGGCAGATGCTCAAGAAAGAAGTGGGTAATCTAAGGCGTAACCTGATGAGTTATTCTGCAGTAAAATCATCAACACAAGGTAAATTTAATACTAAAGGAAAAGATACCGTATATATAGTCAATGAACTAAAATCCTTATCTGCCAAGAAATTCGTTATCAATAACCCTGATCTTGCATTTGAAGGGGTGTATATTCCAGAATTAGATACCCTTATGGCCAACTATAAAATCACCCATAATTTCGATATTTATTATTACTACAAAAAACCTGGTAAATCCCCCTGGAACCTGTTTCGAAGAAAACGTGTCGTGGCAGAGATCAAATTTCATAACCATGGATCTCAGGCTGATAGTTTGTTTACTATTGTTTTGGAAAGGAAGTGGGGGTTGCTTGGGAGAGTTTTTGGGAAATAAAACATATCTATTGAAAATACTCGCATTAAAAATTTTAGTTATTTTAGAGGTATAATACCTCCTTTTGATCTAACTAAAATTATATGCAACAACTTTTCCTTGACCTTTTTTTGGCTAAGCATGAAGCCGAATTGTCAGAAATTCTTGACAAGAATCCTGATATTTTTAATGATGAAAATTGGAAACCTTTAGGAGGCAATCCAAATAATTATGGTATTATAGAAAATCAACAATCTTCTCCAATTGCAGCTTTGATTGAGAAAATCACCAACTCAATTGATGCTATCCTTATGAAGAAGTGTTATGAAATGGGGGTTGATCCAAAATCAACAGAAGCTCCTCAAACAATGGATGAGGCTGTAGAAATGTTTTACCTGAATAGAAATTGGGATCTCCAATCTAACAGGCGTAAGCAAGCAGAAGAAATCCAGATAATTGCTGATGGTCCGACCAGTGAAACAGCTGTTATTATCTATGACAATGGAGAGGGTCAGCCTCCCGAAAAATTTGAAGATACTTTTTTATCCTTGGTAACCGGAAACAAAAATGAAATTCCATTTGTTCAAGGCAAATATAATATGGGAGGAAGTGGAGCTATAGTTTTTTGTGGAAAAAACGGATATCAATTAATAGGTTCAAAGAGACATGATAAAACTGGAGATTTTGGTTTTACATTAGTACGGCAACATCCACTTACAAAGGAAGAAAAAAAAATTAAAAAAAATACTTGGTATGAATATCTAACAATTGATGGAAAAATACCTTCCTTTCCTATTGATGAGTTAGATCTGAAACTTCATAATAGAAAATTTACTTCAGGAACTATCATCAAATTATACTCCTATCAATTTGCGAAACGTTATGGATTTGCACAAGAGTTGAATCAACAGTTGACAGAGTTCCTTTTCGAACCTGCCTTACCAATTTTAACAAAGGATACCAAGGAAAGGTATCCTAATAATAAGGTTCTAGAGACAGATCTTTTTGGTTTGAAAAGACGTTTAGAAAAAGAGGAAAGTGATTATTTACAAAAAACTTTTGTAGAGGAATATGAAGATGATCTTTTCTTTGGATCAAAATTAATTGTAACCGGATATATTTTTGCCAATAAAGTTAAAAACTATAGTGTAACCGAATCCAAAAAACATATCAGAGAACGATATTTTAAAAACAATATGTCTGTATTGTTCTCTATGAATGGACAGGTACACGGTCATTATACAACAGAGTTTATAACACAGTCTTTAAAGTTTAGCTTACTTAAAAACCACTTACTCATACACGTTGATTGTACCCATTTAGATTATGATTTTAGAAAGAGGTTATTTATGGCATCAAGAGATCGATTAAAAGGGGGTGGCGAAACAAAAGCTTTAAGAGGGTTTTTGGCTAAACAGTTGAGTAAAAAAGGAAGTATTCTTTATGAATTAAATCAAGAACGAAAAAATTCGATTTCGTTTGAATCTGGTAGCACTACAGAATTACTCAAATCTTTTACTAAAGATATTGGTATGGCTCCCGACTTGATGAGGTTATTGAGTCAAACGTTTAAACTAGACTTTAAGGATAATACCAAAAAAAAGAAGAACCCTAAAGAGAAAAAAAATCAACAAGAAAAAGAAGAAGCAACTTTCTCTCCAAAACGTTTTCCTAGTTTTTTTAATCTTAAAGGAAAAGGTACTAAAAGCGCAATTAGTCTTCCCTTAAATGGAGAAAACCAAATCCAATTCGCCACTGATGTTGAAGATAATTATTTTCATAGAACAGATGATCCGGGTGAATTAGAAGTAGCATTGGTATCTCATAAATCTAGCGAAACTAAAGGTGGAGATAGGGAAGGAACAAAAACTGAAATAAGCGAAGTGTTGAATGTGCATAAAAGTAGCCCTCATAATGGAACTATTAGAATAAATGTGAATACTGAAGGAAAAGAGGTTTCTGTAGGTGATGAAATAGAGATTAAAGTATCTCTTAATGGAAGTGGCCCTTCGTTTGAAGAAATACTTATAGTTCGCTTGGCTGAACCTAAACAGAAGAAAGAGAAAGTTCCTAAAAAAGAAGAAGATTTTGAAAACCCGGGATTACCAGAGTTTCAATTGGTTTATAAGGAAGAAAAAGAAGGATTTCTCTCTTGGGAGAAGGCCAACGAATCACTTCCATCTGAAATGAATGCAGAAATGGTTATGTATCCATTGGCAGAGGGGGAACAACTTGAAAAAATATTCATTAATATGGATAGCAATGTGCTCACTCGATTTAAATCGAAAGACAAAAACATCAATGACAAACAAAAAGAAGCTAGAGAAACAAAATACATTTCATCTGTATACTTTCATACCCTATTTTTATATACCATTACCAAAAACAGGAAGTTTGCTCTTGTAAAGAAAACAGAGGATGGGACTGAAGAAACCATAGATACCTCAGAGTACCTACAGGATATTTTTGATAGTTATTATACTGAGTTTATTATTAACTTTGGTGATAAAGACCTGATTGAAAGCTTGGGAGAATAAAATTACTTTTATGGAAATAGACAAAAACAAATACCTAAACAGTAAAGAAACTATGAAAGCACTTAAGGTTTCATCCTGTGACTTAATGAATCTAAGAATTGCAGGAAAACTAAAATTTATCAAAAAAGGGAATGCTTATTTCTATGAAAAGGAACTGATGAATAAATAAAGTTTCAATAATATAAAACATATTTGTTTATTACATTTGTATAAAAGATTGCACTTCCATACAAAAGAAGTGCAACTAAAGAGAGATAATCTGAAGTTTTTCTATAAGCTTACATACAAAATAAATTAGTAACTCTTTTGGATTATCTCCTTTCCCAAGACAAATATACATACTCTCATTTTATTCTTCTCTGGAGTTATTAACAAATAGTCTTATTTCTTTTTAAACTGGGTACGACTTAAAACACTGATAACAAACAAGTTAAAATTGTTAATAACTTTTATAGAGAACTATAGACGGGAGTTATTATTTAAAGAAACTATAATTTATAAATTGAATGTTGTTTTAAATCTCTTCTAATTTTGGCAATTTTATTTACCAGATTATTTTCTCCACCTAAATCTGAAAGCAAATCAAAACTCTCCAATAAATCACAAATTCCTTTATATCTTCTTCTTTTGCCAAAAAAGAATTCCTTTGTTTTCTGAAAGTTCTCGAATTTATAGCTTTCTAGTTCACTTTTAAGAACATATAAGTGTTTTCTCAAATCCTTATCTCTATCTCTGAGCAATTTCTGAGGCAATTGATAGTTTTGTAATTTTTTAATTAATTCGGAAGCTTGAGATGCATATTGAGCAAATAATTTACTTAAAAGCTCATCTAATTCATTCTTCTTAAAATCATCATCTAATCTATACAACAACAATAATAAATCTGCTGTATCTTCTATATAACCTATTTGTTGTCTTTTGTAAAAAGAAGAAAATTCTTCTCTAGCAGGAAAATCGTCAGTATGAAAAAAAAGTTTTGTAGGTTCACAACGACTCTTGTATAGACAAAGAACCGAAGAAAAAAACTCGCCATTATTTTTAAAATATTTTGATAATTCTTTTACTTTAGAAAAAATATCTTCTCCTAAATCTTCAATTATATCATTATCTGATACTTGATATCCTCTAAATAGATTTATCTTTTGGTCAATTATTTTTCTTTGTTTAGCATTTTCATCTTTGCTTAAGGTTTGATCCAAATAGAGTCTTTTGTACACATTTGCGTTTACTTCTTTAAATACACATTCACAAATTAAAATATCAAGATGTTTAAGCCTCTTTAAGAGAACTTCGTCCTCATCAATGTGTATTAGGTTAATTATTGAACAAGCATCCAAAACACAAGTTATAGCACTCATACTTTATCCCATATAATTTCGGATTCATTTTCTTTTAAATAGTCTAAATTTATTGGGCATTTTTCTTCCATATCCGCTAATTCTAACAATAAGGAAAATGCATCATTAAATTCTCTAAGGGAAGAGTTTTCTAATTTTGGCAATAAATATTCAACTACTCCTTCATCAAAAGGATAATAATCTGTTGTCTCTGTTTCACCATCTCTAAATGCTATTAATAGCTCTTTTAAATAAACCTCAAGATCTTCTGTGGACGGGAGGCTAAAGTTATTTGCTTCTTTAATTCTAGACCTTACAGAATTATATAAATATTCTCCTAAATCATCGAACCCCATTAAAGCAGATTGAGTAAGATTAATAAATATCAATAAGTTATTAGGAGTATTATCCATAATCTCTCTCAAAAAATTATTCGTTTTGTCGACATTTGAGCTACTTAAAACTGCTATATCTTCAAATTCATCAATCCATAAAATAACACAAGAATACACTTTTTTTTCAGCTGTTAAACAACTAAAAAAACCAGAAATAAACTTCGTATAGTCACTATCTCCATTTATTTTTCTTAGGATACCAAATTGAGTTAGTTTCTTTAATTCTGTATTCGATATATTGCCATATAAGTATTTTTTCAAATCATTTTCATTTACGCTTGAATTGAATATAGCTTTTAATACATTTTGGATTTGAATGCTATCTCCTAAGGCATCTATAAACTGATTGACTTCTAAACCACTATCCTTAAACTCCTGTCGAATTTTAGGAATGTCTATTTTATCTACAATACTAATATATATGCTCTGTACTGGTTCTTTTCCTTTTGGTAAAGGAATTACAATTGAATATGGTTTAGCTAGCTCTCCTCTTAACTCATCTAAAACTGATTCTTTATTAAAATATCTAGCGGAATGTGTTTTTCCACTTCCATATTCTCCCCAATTAAGAACTAAACTAGAGTTAGGTAATTTAATGGCCCTTTTTATACGCTTTTCAAGTTTAGACTTTATATCGGGGAAACCTGCCCACACTATTTCTTCTGCACTAGTAGCAGGAGTTAATCTAAAAGGATTTGCTTTGAGTTTAAAAGTCTCTTGAAAGCTCATAATTATTATTTTTTTTGAATGTAACCGTCGTTATACTGTTTCTGAAACTTATATATAAAATTTATATTTTTTTCACTGTCTAAATAATCTTCTATATACTTGTGATCTACTCTGATATCATCAAAGAGATATAACAAAAATTTCGTATACTTAATAGCAGGGGATGCTGTCACCCTATTAGGTGCTAAAGTTTTGAAATGATAAAAACATTCGTTCAAATAAACTAAAATTTTTTCATTTATCTCTTCTTTATCTATTTTAACTCCTGAAGGTTCTTTTTTATCGTAATAAACATCATCAAAAATATGTACATAAAATAATTTTAAAAAGTTTTGAGAATCAAAAACCCAATTAGTGTTTAAATCGTTCCAAAAACAAAAATTATGGAATAACCGAATACCATTCTGAGTAAGTTTAACATTTAACTTTTCGTCCATTTCAAGTATTGCCAAATCATAAAGCCAATTTAATCGAGGCATAATTACATGTTCAAGATATGTTTTAGGCTCTTCCCATTTTTTTATCCTTCTTGAAACTTCCCTTAGCTCTCTATTAGTTTTAGCAGAATATAATTCTGAAGATTTCGCAATAATTTCTTCTAATCTATTCAAAACAGAATCTTGAAATTTACTATTAATAAAAAGATAATTGCAATTATGATTTGTATAAATAACTTCTAATAACATAGTAATAAAGAAAAAATCTTTTAGTAATACTTGTTCTAAAAAAAACATTTTGTCAAATCTATCTAATACAAAAGGGTTGGAGTTCGCACTTATTTTCTGCCTAATCACTTGATAAACTTTAAAGTCTTTTCCTCTTGAAAAAACGTTATTAAGCTCTGATAAAAAACCAAGTTCTTTAGATAAATCTAAATAAGGTTTTGCTGAAATACCGGTTTTAGTTTGCTTAATTAGTCCTTTAGGGTTAGAGTATTTTTTTAACGCTTCTTCGTATTCTAATGCAAAATCTTCAAACTTCCTATTAATATTTCTTCTAGAAATTTTATTTCTTTCTTCTAAGAAATTTGATAGTATTTTAAAATACCCTAATCTTCTAACCTTAGTGCTAGTTGTCAAAATAGATAAGTGTCTTTCAGGAAGAGGTTCATTTTTGTAATAAGAAGACCAATAAAATTTTGGTAAAACAAAGCTGTTAGAAGTATTAAAATAATTAAGAATACTTTGATATATTTTGATTTTGTCCAAATATTTCTTCGAAATATCTAGTTGGAAACAATAGTTTTCATCTGTTTTGCAAAAATCTGTACCTAAACCATAATTTGTTGATAATGAATAATGCTTAAATAAATCTTCATACTCTTTTTTTAGTTCGAAAACGGTTCTAAATAATTCCAAACAAATAGAAAAGGGATTCTTTTTATATGAGTTCAAAGGATGGTCAGAGATAGTATTTCTGTCTCCTAAATATTCCGTTTTGGAGATAAAAACCCGATCAAAGGTTTTAATTGAATTAACGAGTTCTTTTAATCTTTTATTTTCACTTAAATTTAAATTATAATCAACTGGTTCTCTATAAGTTATTTCGAAAACTACTTCAAAGTTTGCAAATTCAAACAATATTCGATCACTTTGTAGAAAAGAAGAAAATCTACAATTTTGATTAAGATATTTAATAACCTGTAACACTACAAAAAACAAGTATTACAACCATCTCTTTCTGTACCCTCCAGTATATCTAAGAGGTAAGGAGACGATTTTGATTTTTCTTTATTGGATCGTTGTATATGATATAGCTTAATTTCACGGACTCTTTCAGGATCCATTAACTCCTCGAGGGACTCATTTTCTACCCAGGTAAATAACTCATCTGTATTTTCATATTTCATTGCTTCTTTGTAGAGTTCAGGATGTTGTTCTAACAACCAAATCCACTCTATTTTTTGTTGGAAAAAGCAGAAAAAACAACCAGATCGGCTACGAGCATATTCTCCTTTTTGCCCATCTACTTCATAAGTTATCTTTTCGTAATATTTGGGTACCCCAATGCCTGTTTCTCTAAGGATTTTAAAAATATCATCTCTAACCAATACATCTTCATTATCTAATAACTCATAATCTATTTCAGAAGCTAATGGATATGCCGTAGTTTTTAAAAACTCGAAGACACTTCTGTTAAACTCAGGAATTCCTAAATCTAAAGAAGCATTTAACTTACGCTTAATAACTTTTTCAGTTTCCGATTTATAATTTCTATCAAAAGTTATTGGTTCGTTTAGGACATCTACAATTCTATCAAAATCTCTTCCTTTGTGGTACGAATGAAAAGATGACAGCACTTGTTCTTGATTATTTGGATTAAAAATTTTTGTCAATACATCATTGCTCCAAATATTTCTTCTAAATGGAAATATCGACTGAATATTGGACTGTCTAGAGATATAGCCTTCTCGTTCTTCATCTCCTCGAATACCAACATAAGAAATCGTTGGGTCTCCATTTACAAATTTTTCAAATGGTTTTAATTTCATCATTGCCGTACACCAACGAGCTTGTGCAGAAGGCAAATAGCCTCTAAATGATTTATAATAAAAATCAAAAGGAGATTCGTTTGAGCTTTTTAATTCCTCATTTTCAAGTTTCAAAACTTTCTTACCTAAATACGATTCTAAATTTGTGATGAGTTCATAGGTTTCATCCAATTCTTTACCTGTATCGCAGAAATAATATTCAAAGTTCAATGTAGGGTATTTATCATTGAGATATATTGCTAAAGCTGCACTATCTTTTCCTCCTGATATTCCTAATATATGTCTTGGTCTAATCATTCTTATCTAATTCTTTTTTTAGCAATGATACCAATATAGGCATTTTAAGACTTTCATTTTTACTTAGTTCATCAGAAAGCTTCTCCATAATCATTTCCATTTCTTTAACTTTACCTTTTGGCACTCTTATTACTTGTTCTTTTCCACCATCAGTTTTTGAAGTTAGTTCAAGTTTCAATACCAATTCATTATCCGAAACTTCTACTTTGTTAAGATCAACAAGATTATCTAATTCTTTAATAATGGAAATCATCTTACTTTTTAACAACTTCTCATCCGAATCTTTAATCTGATTCAATGGCTTTCCTAGTAAAGCTTGGCCTATAGACATTAAATAGCTATTCCGATCATCAAGATTTGATTGTACTCTTAATAAAAAGATCTTATGTCTGGTTAATACTTCGTGCTCTTTTATAGCCGAGAAACGCTTTTGAAGATTAGATTTATATGTTGTAAAATCTACTTTCTTGCCTATTATTTCTTGACAAATGAATAATTCGAATCTATCCAATAAGTCGTCAAAAGATTTTTTTATCTCTTGGATCTTATTTTGAAAGGCAATTATATAATCTTCAAAGAGTTTATTATCAGAAGCTAAATCCTTTAAAGAATATCCTAAAGCATCAGGAAAATCTTCGAAAAAAGTCTTTTCAGGATCTTTAGCCTTACTTATTGCTTCACGTAGCTTTACAGCTTCAGGTGAAATTGTTTTTGTTTCCTGACTATACACGGTAAGATCTCTATAAAAAATTAGAAGAGGTCTAATACTTTCTATAAACGACTCGGTATCTAAAGAAGACCGATTATCTTGTCTTAGAAAATCACGATATTTATTAAAGAGACTTAATCTAAGATCATTCAGTTCAAAGCTTTTAATATAAAATTCTTTAGGATTTCTGGTCATCATATATAGAATATTATCATCTATGTATGGGATAAAACCTTGATCTCCATATAGTGCAAAATCACCTCGTTTGATAAATAGAAATGTAGGGATCCAAAAATCGATAACTCCTTGCTTTAATTTTATGGGTGCGACACTTAATAAGTCAATAAAATCTAATAAACTTTTTTTTGTTGACTTTGCTTGATCTAAAAATGAGTTACTTGTATTCCAAAGCTTGATAAAATCCTCAGAATCTGGTTTAGTAAGCGTATATTCTGTTCCAATTTTTTTATGAATCCCGGCTCTCTTTAAAAGCGTAGAATAAATTGTTTTCTCAGCGGGCCATTTAGTCAGATCAAAACCAATGTCTTCTTTTTGATAATTGTTTACTAGAGCTCTCCAATAGTTTCTTCTTGCCGTTGCTATAGAACTAGAAACTTGATGTCTATTAATTAACTCATTCTGAATTTTGGGAGTTTCAGTATAGATTTCCTCACATAGAGAAGACAATGTCTTATTGAATTCTCTTTTACTTCCAATACTGACTTTCTTTCCATTTGTATACCAAATCACTCGATTAGAATACAAGCTATTCATCACAAAATGATTGAGCAAGGTCTCTTGGCTCTTGATAATTGATTTAAGCTCTTTAATTGCCACTCTGTCCTCTTCATCTTGCATGTCTTTAAGGACCTTTTTAGTTTTTTCTATTTCAAAAAGTGTTTCAAATATCCCTGAGGTATTCGAAAAAAATCCAAATAATATAACTTTCCCCTTTGAGTGTTCAATAAGTTCTTTATCATCAATTCCTTCCTCATTAAAAATTAAATTGATATAACCATCTATTTCTTCAGTTGGAGTTTTACTTATTGAATGATTTGTTAAAACAAATTCAAATAAACGAGGAGTTCCAAGCTTATAAGTTATTGCTTTTGCCGTAATTATAGGAAATTCAAAATGTGAATTTAATTTTGAAAGGACATCAATTGAATCATCAATTCGACTCTCAGCATCCATAATAGCCTTGTCAATATCTAAATCTGTTCCTTCGAATAGCTTGAATGAATAATCAAATTTACTAAATCGTATGATCTTATTCTTTTCTAAAAGTTTTATAGTGTCTTCAACTTGATTATTAGAGTACCTATCATTGAAATAACTTTTAAAGAAATCATTATCCAATCTTGAGCCTTTTCTTGCCAAAATGGCTAATATCCCTAATGTTTTTAAAAAATCTTGCGCAATTTTTATATTGATATCAGAAATGGCTTCTGATCGTTCTAAACCATTTTTTAAAGCTGACCAATTTGAGTAATCAGGATTAGTTTTACTTACTAAGAAATTATAAAACTCTTCGAGCAAGTAATCATAAACTTCTGGTAGTTCAAACGCCTTATTTGTTTCTCCTATCTCAGAGAACTTAATTGAATTTAAAAAAGTGAATAATGATCTTTCATTTTGTCCGTATCGCTGTAAAGCAGAAGCTAAAGTATATCCGCTAATAGCACTTAAAGGAAAAAGTTTATTTTCAACCTTTTCTATATATTCATTTTGAATATTGAATAAGTTGAATTCATCTATCAGCTTTCTATTTTGTAATTCTTGTCCATCATAATTTCTTTCAGAAAGAAAAGATGAAGCTAGGAATAGTAATTGTTCTATAGGTTCATTAAAAGTTAAGTCCTTAAATCGTCCTTTAACCTTTCTCCATTCCTGAATCTGATTTTGATTCAAAGAATATCCGTAAGACTCTAAACTTTGATGAATCGAGTTTAAGAGTATAATATTTCTGTCTGGTGAGTTAACAAACTCAGCTAACTTTTGAATGAAATAAATCTCATCCTCAGGATTGTTTTTAGACGCAAATTCGAGAAACTTACCAAATTCATCTATAACAATTACAAGTAACCCATTTTGCTTTTCAATCTTTTGATACCTTTGAAATATCTTATCGAATAGTTTTTGATTACTTGAATAATCCTCTGTTACATTAAACTCTTCATTCAAAGCAGATTTTAATGATCTATAATCTCCAACAATTTTAACAAAATCACTATTTCCGTTAAAATCTGTTTTAAAATAGTCCTTGTTCTCTTTTAATGATTTTTCCAAAGCCCAAATAAAAGACGATTTACCTGTGCCAAAGGAGCCGATTAAATTAAATGAGTGAATTCCTTGATTGAAGCCATTAAAAATTTCATTTGCAGTTTTATCCGCATTCGGAGTTACATAATAATCAAACTTTAGATTATCATCTCTTACAATATTTATAGATGGTGATATTTTAACCTTCATAGTACATTTTCAAAACTTCTAAAGCACTAGGCTTATTTTTAAACTGTAATTCTTTGACTCCAGCTTCACTATTATAAATAGCAAAATTAAACTTATCACCTATTTCAAAAAGTTTATCTTCTAATTTATCCTGTTCAAAACAGAATATATTTCCAATCCCCTTTTCATCAGAATAAAGATTTTTAAAACTTATTGACTTCCCATAATTTTCATTACTTAATATACAATAAAGTAATATTTCAATTGGAATATTTACTTGATTGGTGTTTTCAACTCTATACAATTTGTCTTTCTTATGATTCTCTCCAATTTCTTTTAAGTAAGATAGTTCAGTCATCAAACCACTATAACTATCCTCTTTACTTTTTTCAGACCGAGAACTATAGGTTCTAATAAAAACAGAAAAATCTTTTTCTAAAATCTTTTCATTTTGAGAAGAGTCTAAATCTTTAATATAGTTTATGAAATGTTGCTTGGTGAATTCGGGTTTGACTTTTCTTAACTCTCTAAATATCAAATTATATGAAGAGGAGTAATTATTAGCGCATAATTCATAATGTAGAAGTTGTAATGTAGCTTCATTCTCCAGGTAAGGATCCCATCCATCATTTGCTAATAATTTATGAAACAATGGATTGATATCGTAATTCTCATTTATTACACCGAATGATTTCAACCAAAAACGTATGGAGTTAACCATATTTCTACCTACACCAAGATCTACTCCTGAGTCATCTTTAAACTTTCCTTCTGTAGAAACGTAATCATAACCTTTTTTAAGCCAAAATAATCGGCAATGAAAAGTATCGTGCCCTGAAAATGTCATCTTTTAAATTTCATCAAATATAGGGAGTTTAAGACAAGAATTTTCAGGTTAGCAACTAAGTTCATCAACAAAAAAGTTAACAGGTTATACTTGGCGAATCAATCTTATTCTAAATATTAAGAATAGAGTGTCTAAATAAAAAGAGAAACAAAATAAATTTAAATAAATAGTTGAAAATAATAAGCTTTAGTAATACTGATTCAGATCCAATGGATTCTTCAGGTTATTGTATGGATTAGATTTTTCTTATTTAAGATATTTTAAAATTAATAATAGTATGAAAAAATAAGAATGTATTAAAACACAAAGTAATACTTTTGATATATAAGATATTATAGGAATTTTATGGCCTTCTCTAAAATATAAAGTTAAAAAACCAATGACAAACAATCTCAAAAATAAATACGATTTCCAACTACGTCTTGCCACAAAAGATGAAATAGATGAACTAGCAGAGTCCCTTGCCAGAAAGAACTGGTTGGATAGTGAAAAGTACTTAAAATCAATCGCAAAAGACATAAAAGAAACCATGGCTACCGATTTTATAAGCAGGGATAAAAATAATATTCTTGAGCTTATAGGGGATAAGGTATTAGTGCAAGACTATAAAAAACATGAAGTATCCATTTTTGTTTATAATTACATCCAGGAATATGAGGAAAATGTAATTACTTCATTAACCTTTAGAGTACTACGAAGCAAAAAAGGGATGGAGCTTTTAGAAAATGAAGATGTTATTTTTAATTTGAATGAGCTCAAAAACGGGAAGCATTATAAAAAGAAAGTCAAATCAGGTCGACCGAATAAACCAAAAGATGAGTCTATACAAAAAACCCTCGAGATTAAAAGATATTTAGAAACTTTAAACACAGATATAACTATGGATAAGGTTTGTTAGGAATTTGGTTTTTCTAAAACTACATATTATCGAGTAATTAGATGGTTGAGAGCTAGAAATATGTAATTAGCAATGCCAAATAAATAGTATTGAAAACTCTATTTTAGTCTCTAAAATGTATCGAATAGTTTTTTTAATAGAATAAGGTTGTAATTATTTATATAAAATTACTAAATACACTTCTACCAATCTAAGTAATTTGTTGAAACCATGTTGAAACCGTAAGAAAAATGCAATTACTAAATGGAGAGTTCAGAAAAGTCTAAAAACAAAGAAACCCCCTGATAAATCAAGAGGTTTCGTAAGTACTGAAGGCGGGACTTGAACCCGCACGGGCCTTACAGCCCATTGGATTTTAAGTCCAACGTGTCTACCAATTCCACCACTTCAGCATGGTAGTATTTTTCAGAGCGAAAGACGGGATTTGAACCCGCGACCCTCACCTTGGCAAGGTGATGCTCTACCCCTGAGCTACTTTCGCAATATATTTATGAACTTCGCAATCCCTTATTGCGGACGCAAATTTAATACAATTCTAGTAATTCCAAAGTCTTTTTTATAAAAAGAATTAAAATTTTCAGACTTGTGATGCTTTCTTCTTGGTTAGCATCCGTTTAATCTCGTTGAGCTTCATCAATGCCTCTACAGGAGTTAAAGTATCGATATCAATATGTAAGATTTCCTCCTTGATTTCTTCAAGCAATGGATCATCCAGATTAAAGAAACTTAATTGCAGTTCATCCTCTTCCTGCATGCCATTGATCTTATCGGTAAGCTCCTCGCTACTATGAGATTTTTCTAACTTTTTAAGCATTCTATTCGCTCTGTGCAACACTTGCTGAGGCATTCCTGCCATTTTAGCAACATGAATCCCAAAACTGTGTTCGCTACCGCCAGGAACCAGCTTACGTAGAAAAAGCACCGTATCTTTTAATTCTTTGACCGATACATTATAATTTTTAATACGGTCAAACGTCTCACACATTTCATTTAATTCGTGATAATGTGTGGCAAATAAGGTTTTGGGTCTCGCCGGATGCTCATGTAAGAACTCACTAATCGCCCAGGCAATAGAAATCCCGTCATAGGTACTGGTTCCCCGGCCAATTTCATCCAGCAATACCAAACTACGATCGGAGATATTATTAAGAATACTTGCCGTTTCATTCATTTCTACCATAAAGGTAGATTCTCCCATCGAGATATTGTCGCTGGCACCTACTCTGGTAAATATTTTATCAACCACTCCTATTTTGGCTGTCGAAGCCGGGATGAAACTTCCCATCTGGGTCAATAAAACGATCAATGCCGTTTGCCTTAATATGGCCGATTTACCACTCATATTAGGGCCGGTGATCATAATAATCTGCTGGTTATCTCTATCCAATAGTACATCATTGGCAATATATTGCTCCCCTGGCGGCAATTGTTTTTCGATCACGGGATGTCGACCATTTTTGATTTCCAGATCATACGATTCGTCTATCAATGGCCGTACATATTGATGTTCTTGAGCAAGTTGTGTAAAAGAACACAAACAATCCAGCTGGCCAATCAATGTAGCGTTTAATTGAACCGGTTTGATATATTCATGCATCCAAACCACCAGGTCATTAAATAATTGTTGCTCTAGTGCCAGGATTTTCTCTTCGGCTCCCAGAATTTTAGCTTCGTATTCCTTAAGTTCTTCAGTGATATAACGCTCTGCACTCACCAGGGTTTGCTTTCTGATCCAGGTATCGGGCACTTTATCTTTATGAGTATTGCGAACCTCGATATAATACCCAAACACGTTATTCGAAGCAATTTTTAGAGAGGTAATCCCGGTAGCTTCGGTTTCGCGTTCCAGCATTGTATCCAGATAGTCCTTACCAGAAAAAGCAATAGATCTCAATTCATCTAATTCATCCAAATATCCCGAAGCAATCGTATTTCCTTTTAACACATTAACCGGTGCTTCCTCATTCAGCGTTTCTTTGATCTTATTGCGAAGCAATTCGCAATCATTAAGCGTATCCCCAATAATTTTCAATGCTTCATTATCACTGGCAGAGGCTTGAGACTTTATAGGTACTATAGCCTCCAAAGAGTTTTTTAATTGAATCACCTCTCGGGGATTTACTTTTCCGGTAGCGACCTTAGAAATCAAGCGCTCAATATCCCCTATTTGCTTGATCTGATGCCGAATTTTTTGATGTATTAAAGTGTTATCCGAAAAATATTGAACCACCTCATGACGTTTCTGAATGGCAGAAATATTCTTAAGTGGTAATGCCAACCAACGTTTCAGTGTACGCCCGCCCATAGGCGAAATGGTTTTATCAATTACATCTAAAAGGGTTACTGCATTGGCTGCATTGGCATGGTATAACTCGAGATTGCGGATCGTAAAACGATCCATCCAGATATATTGATCTTCGGCAATACGCTGAATCGCCGTAATATGCTGTAATTTATGATGCTGCGTCTCACCGAGGTAATGAAGAATCACCCCTGCTGCAATAATCCCTTCACTTAAATGATCTACCCCAAATCCTTTTAATGTCTTTGTGCCAAAATGATTGTTTAAAGTTTCATGTGCATAATCTGGCTTAAACACCCAATCTTCTATAAAGAACGTATGAAAATCCTGGCCGAAATCCTGATAAAAGGATTGTTTCTTGAGTTTGGTAATGAGTACTTCACTGGGGCTGAAATTTTGCATCAATTTATCCATATGTGCCACATCACCCTGAGCTGTTAAGAACTCACCTGTAGAAACATCCAAAAAGGCAATCCCAACTTCTTTTTTTCCATAGTGTAACGCACACAAAAAATTATTAGTCTTGCTCTGCAACACCTCATCATTTAATGCTACACCTGGCGTTACCAACTCTGTTACTCCCCTTTTTACAATGGTTTTGGTTTGTTTTGGATCTTCGAGCTGGTCACAGATGGCAACCCGCTCTCCGGCTTTCACCAGCTTTGGCAAATAGGTATTCAATGAATGATGTGGAAACCCGGCCAACGCCGTTTCCTGCTCACTACCATTACCTCTTTTTGTTAAAACGATGTTGAGGATAGCAGCTGCTTTGATGGCGTCTGCTCCAAAAGTCTCATAAAAATCCCCTACTCTGAATAACAATAATGCATCTGGATACTTTGCCTTAATTGCATTGTATTGCTTCATTAACGGGGTTACTTTTTTATCATTCTTTCCTGCCATTCAGCATCTATTTTTGTGAATCACGCTAAAGTAGGTATTCTTCTATTTTTTTTGAAATATCCCATCCAGGAGTTATTCAATTTTATTCACAATCGGTTTTTGAGTGGTTAGTATCAAGTAAGCAGCAGGCAGTTTTGAAATTTATATAAATTAGAAAGTATTAAAATGAGAAGTTTTTCTGGGTATTCTGAGGATCAATAAGAAAATTATACCTTTGAAAAAATTCTCAAGAAAATATGGATTTTAAAAAATTTATTGGTTTATAAAAATTCATTTGAGTTAGCGATGAAAATTTTTGAAGCTACCAAACGTTTCCCAAAAGAGGAGACTTACCCATTAACTGACCAAATTAGACGATCAATCACAAACTAAAAAATGAACAGAAAACTCAAAAACAGTGAACTTGATCGTAAAACGATTGCAGAATTTAAAGCTGCCCAAAAAACACCGCTGATTATTATTCTGGACAATATAAGAAGTTTAAATAATATCGGATCGGTGTTTAGAACTGCTGATGCTTTTCTCATCGAAAAAATATATCTATGCGGCATCACTGCAATACCACCACATAAAGACATTCAAAAAACTGCTTTGGGAGCAACCGACACCGTAGATTGGGAATACCAAAAGGACACATTAAAATTAATCAGAGATCTGAAATCACAAAATATAAAAATACTATCCATCGAGCAAGCAGAAAACACTACCATGCTCAACGATTTTATTCCAAAACCTGACCAGAGGTATGCAATTATTTTTGGTAATGAGGTAAAAGGGGTACAACAAGAGGTCATTTTTGAAAGTGATGAAGTGATCGAAATACCTCAATATGGCAGCAAACACTCCTTAAATGTTTCAGTAAGTGCAGGTGTGGTAGTTTGGGATGTATTTTGTAAAATGAAAATATAAGTCGTTGTACTTTTTTATGTTATTGGGTTTCGGCTTCCTTGTAATCATGCTTCGGTAAAAATCCAGGCTTTTACTTTTTCCATTTATTTATTAGCACCTATAAAAAAGGGTATAAGTAACAAGCATACTTTAGTTAATACTATCAAAAAAAGTATTGATTTCTAACTATTTTACACAAAAACCCTATAAACATTGATGAAATCACACAATTAAACACTTTTTATTGAAAAAAATCGAATAGTAATTAGGGGGTGAATATGTTTTATACGTCATAGTTAATACAACCATATCATTTTAATTAATAATCAAATTAAAACTATGAAAACCCACAAACCACAAGCAACAAAACAAGATTGTTATTCCCCGACCCCAATGTCGTTTCAGACATAAAAAAATCAAACTCAATTTTTCTAAAAACAAAATCTTAATCTTTTAAAACTCAATTTATGAAATCAAGGAAGAATATATTCCTTCTTATTTCTTTTTTGTTGTTTTCGATATTCGTAAACGCACAAAATAGTAATGACCGAGAGAATATAAAAAAACAGACCAACTTACAAGCTCTTCAAAGAATTATTAACAAATCTAGCGCTGTAACTAAAACCGTTAATGCTAAAGCAGCAAATCAAAAAGTACCACTAACAAAAACCACCAAAGATGGACGATTAGGGGTTCTTTTTGGATTTAATGAAAAAGGGCAACCAGTTTATGCATATGATGACAATGTAAATGCAGCAATCTCTGGGCGTACTGATAAAATCTGGCAAGGAGGATCAACAGGATTAGATCTAACAGGAGCCGGAATCGAAATTGCCGTTTGGGAAAGCGGTTATGCAAGACCCACACATCAGGAATTTGGTGGCCGGGCCTCTAATGGGGGTGACGGCGGTTCTGTAACCAGTCATGGGACGCATACCGGAGGTACTTTGATTGCAACGGGTGTTGATCCTGCTGCCAGAGGTATGGCTTCTGGAGCAACTATAAAAAATTACACAGCCACAGGTATGGTCTCTGAAACGGCCGCATTTGCTGCTGCCGGAGGAATTCTTGCCAATAACTCAAATACACCTTCAGGCTCATCTGGAGATTATAATGCTGTTGCTAGAGATATGGATGATGTCTTGTACAATGCTCCATTTTATTTACAATGTAAATCAGCTGGAAATGATGGAAACAACTACGGGATAATTAGAAGTACTCAGCTTTCTAAAAATCTTTTAGTAGTAGGAAATACTATAGATGTCTCGAATTATACGGGACCATCATCAGTAAGTATGTGGACTACCAGCTCTTATGGACCAACTAACGATTGGAGAATTAAGCCAGATGTAGTAAATAATGGCAGATCTGTATATTCTTCTGACAGTTCTAACGATACAGATTATGGTACCAAAACCGGAACTTCAATGTCTACACCAGCAACTGCAGGGACCATAGCCTTATTACAACAACATTATAAGAATTTAAATGGTGTATATATGCGAGCAGCTACCGCAAAAGCTTTATTGATAGACACAGCTGATGAAGTAGGTGCCAGTGATGGTCCTGATTTTGCAAGCGGATGGGGATTAATAAATGCCGAAAGAGCTGCCCAGGTAATAAGCAACAACGGAAACACATCTATTATGGATGAATTAACGTTGAATAACGGAGGAACATACACCAGAACTATTATATCTGATGGCGTTACACCTCTGGCTTTGACTATTGCATGGAATGATCCGGGTGGAGCAACAGGTACTGGAACCTCACCTAGATTAATAAATGATCTTGATGTTCGTGTAACCGGAAATGGAGATACACATTCGCCCTGGGTAATGGTACCCAATGCAAGCTTTAACAATTATACCGATCCTGCTCAAAAAGGGGATAACTTCAGGGATAATGTAGAAAAGATAGATGCAGTTTTAACGGCAGGAACCTACACGGTGACGGTAACCCACAAAGGTACTTTGAGCAGTGGTTCTCAAGATTTTTCATTGATTGTAAATGGCGTCATTATTAGTAGCGATACGCAAGCACCGAGTGACCCTACTAACCTTACTGCTTCTAACACAACGATTAACAGCACTGATCTATCATGGACAGCTTCAACTGATAACGTTGGTGTTACTGCATATGAGGTATTTCAAGGCACTACAAATATAGGGACATCAACTACCACCAATTTTAATGTAACTGGCCTCGCACCAAGCACTTCATTTAATTTTTCCATAAAGGCCAGGGATGCAGCTGGAAACCTGTCGGGGAGTAGTAACACGGTTAATGTGACGACTCTTACTCCAGTACCAGACACACAAGCTCCTTCTGTTCCGGCAGGACTTGCTGCATCAAATATTACCCAAACAACTTTAGAGCTATCCTGGACAGCCTCTACAGATAATATTGGCGTTACTGAATATGAAATATTTCAGGATGGCACAAGTATTGGCACATCGGCTACTACCAGCTTTAGTGTTACCGGGCTTACGGCTGATACGGCATATAGTTTTACGGTGAATGCAAAAGATGCTGCAGGAAATGTATCTGGAAACAGTAATGTAGCCAATGTAACTACAGTAGCTACACCTCCTTGTACAGGGATCAACAGTTTCCCATATAGCGAAAGTTTTGAATCTGGTTTTGGTGTTTGGACTAATGCTACCGGTGATGATATCGAATGGACTCGGGATTCTGGAGGAACTCCATCGAATAATACAGGGCCTTCAACAGGACAAGACGGAGCTTTCTACTTGTATACTGAAGCATCAACCAATGTTACCCCGCCTGGAAACCCTAATAAAGCGGCTTTATTAAATAGTCCTTGTATAGACCTTACAGGAGTTCCGAATGGGTCATTAGAGTTCGGATATCACATGTTTGGAAATAATGTAGGAGCTATGGAAGTTTTAGTCAGTACTGACGATGGTGCAAATTACACCTCGATATGGTTACAAAACGGAAACATAGGAAATGTTTGGAATCAAGCAACTGTATCCCTTACTTCATATGCTGGTTCTGTAATCCAATTACAGTTTAAAGGAACTACCGGAAATGGATGGAGTAGTGATATGGCGATCGATAATATAAACATTATCTCTGTAACACCAGATAACGAGGCACCAAGTGTTCCTACAAACCTTACGGCATCCAATATTGGTGATACTACGATCGACTTATCCTGGACAGCCTCAATTGACAATGTGGGGGTAACTGAATATGAAGTATTTCAAGGCGGAACCAGTATTGGAACATCTGCCACTACAAGTTTCAATGTTACAGGACTTACTGCTGAAACAACGTATAGCTTTATAGTAAATGCTAAAGATGCCGCAGGAAACGTATCTGGAAATAGTAATGCGGCCAATGTAACCACCACTGCTACTCCAGCTTGTGCAGGGATCAATAGTTTCCCGTATAGCGAAAGTTTTGAGTCTGGTGTGGGGGTTTGGACACAGGAAACTAATGATGACCTTGACTGGATTGTAGATAGTGCCGGAACGCCTTCGAATAACACAGGGCCTTCAGCTGCCTCTGATGGCACTAATTATATCTATACTGAAGCTACTGGAAATGGTACAGGTTTCCCGAATAAAGTAGCTTTATTAACGAGTCCATGTATTGATCTTTCAAGTCAGCCAAATGCAGAACTAAATTTTGACTATCATATGTTTGGTGCAGCTATGGGTACCCTAGAGATGAGAGCATCAACAGATGACGGTGCTACATGGACAACCATATGGAGTTTAACAGGAGATCAGGGAAATAGCTGGAATTCTCAAGCGGTAAGCTTAGCTGCTTACAGTGGTAACGTAATCAAGCTTCAAATAAAAGGAACTACTGGTAGTGATTTTACTAGTGATATCACTGTTGATAATCTTAGTATCATTTCATTAGTTCCAGATACTCAAGCTCCTACGGCACCAACAAATTTGACGGCTTCTAATGTAACAAACACCACAGTAGATCTTAGCTGGAATGCATCGACTGACGATAGAGGTGTAGTAGGATATGATGTTTATCAGGATGGAGTAACTATTGATACTTCAACTGGCACGAATTACAGTGTTAGCGGCCTTACTGCTGATACCGCTTATAGTTTTACGGTAATAGCAAAAGATGCTGCGGGTAATATTTCTGCAAGTAGTAATACTGCCAATGTAACGACTACTAATGTTGTTCAATACACCTTAACTACAAATACTGTAGGTCAGGGAACCGTAAGTGGTGGTGGAACCTACAATTCAGGAACATCAGTCTCTGTTACTGCTACTGCTGCATCAGGTTGGGAATTTGGAGAATGGACCGGTGCTCTGTCAGGAAACACCAATCCAGGATCTATTACCATGGATGCTGATAAAACAGTAACAGCTACCTTTACAGAAGTTATTAGTGTAAGTACTTCTACAGAAAAGTATCGTTTAACCTGGAGAGAAGACCCTTCTACCACCATGGTTATAGGATGGAACCAGGTAAGAGCTACCAACCCTGTGGTGCATTACGGACCTACAGATTTTGGACTTAACTATAGTTCCTATCCTCTTAGCAAAACTGTCGACAGAACGGTTTCCAGTAAAGGAATGGACAATCGTTATGTGAGATTAACCGGGCTCCAGCCCGATACTGCATACTATTTTGTAATCAAAGACAGTGAAGGTGTTTCTGAAAGATACTGGTTTAAGACAGCTCCCAATGATCCCAACACTAGATTATCGATTGTTGCAGGAGGAGATTCGAGAAATAATCGTACCCCAAGACAAAATGCCAATAGATTGGTGGCCAAGATACGACCACATGCTGTACTGTTTGGTGGTGATATGACGAGTTCTTCTTCTAGTTCACAATGGCAAAACTGGTTTGAAGACTGGCAATTAACAGTTGGATCAGACGGAAGAATGATCCCGGTAGTTGCTGCCAGAGGAAATCATGAGAGTTCTAATGATATCCGAGATCTGTTTGATATCCCAACTGCAGCTGGTGGTGAATACTATGCCTTGAGCTTTGGGGGTAATTTAATGAGAACCTATACCTTAAATACCGAGGTAACTCCTGCCGGAACACAAGGAACCTGGTTGGCCAATGATTTGGCAGCCAATTCTGCAAATCATACCTGGGCAGTGGCTCAATATCACAGAACCACCAGACCACATGAACCTGGTAAATCAGAGCAGAATGATCAATATGATGCCTGGTCATTACCATTCTACACACATGCCGTACAATTGGTAATGGAGAGTGACTCTCATGTGGTGAAACGTACCTGGCCAATCAAACCATCTACTGCTGCAGGCAGCGATGAAGGTTTTGTGAGAGCAGATACAGATCCTAAAAGAGCAGTATATGTTGGTGAAGGTTGTTGGGGAGCTCCATTAAGGAATGCTTCAGATACTAAGAACTGGACAAGAGCAGCTGGATCATTCAATCAGTTCAAGTGGTTATGGATCGATCAAAATAAGATCGAACTTAGAACTATTAAAGTGGATAATGCCGGTAATGTTGGGCAAGTGAGTGATAATAACTTGTTTGTACTTCCTTCAAATATTGATGTATGGAATCCTACTGGTGGTAATGTTGTTATTATCGATAATCCTCATACGGTAGCTGTTACCCGAATAAATAATACCGCATCTGTTGATGATAACAGTATTGTTGAAAGAAAATTGAGTATTCATCCAAACCCAATTGAATCTGGAATATTGCACATTACATATCCCAATTATGCTAAAGCTTATAAATCACAAGCGATAATTAGAGATATGTTTGGAAGGATAGTTGATCAAATCATCTTTACATCTGAGACAACAACCCATGCTATTGATAAATTAAATGCAGGGGTTTACTTTATCGTTATTAAAACAAGAAAGGGAGAAATAAGTAAAAAGTTTATTAAAAAGTAGGAATACACCAATTCTTCTAGTGTTTTAAACTGCCTGAAAATATTTTCAGGCAGTTTTTTATGGATATAATGGGATGTTTCAGAGTGATAGTATAATCGAACTCGTCTTATGCATCTATAGTTTGTGGGTTTTTTCTAAAAAACAGTACTTTCCATAAACGTATTTCTGGTCGATCGGCAATAAGTACAAATAAAGGAATCAGTGCATGTGGTAACCTGATAAGCATTTCCCAGGTCCATTGGCTAAACGTATTGCCTAAAAAATCAATATGAAAATGCCCTACCAATCGAGCAATGGCAGTAAGTCCTCCCCATATAAAAGCATAAATTAAAGCTACATAAGATATTCTTGGAATAAAAATAGCAATCGCTACAACAAAATCTAGAACCCCGGCTATTTTTAACATTGCATGCGCACTAGGTTCGCTAACAGGCAAGATGTTTAGTGTCATATCAATAAAACTACCTGGCCTGGGATAATACCCTATTGCATAAAGGCCATGGCAACTGAAGGTAAGTGCAATAGCAATCAATGCAATTAAACGTATCTTTTTAAATTCAACAGAGGTAAATAATACCATATAAAGTAACACAGGACTCATAAATTGAATCATATATTCAAAAAACTGTCCTACGTGAAAGAATTTTTCTTTGCAATACAAAAATGCCAGAATAAAAAGACCAATACTTCCGCCTAGCAAAAAGAATGTACCAAGTTTCTTCATGTTGGGTTTTATTAATAAAACAACAATAGCGCAAAGAAGATAAAAAACACCAATCGTTTTTATGGAAAAAGAAATTGCATTTGCAGCAGAGAGGCTGGTTACATAATCATTCCAGGTTGTTCCAAAAACAGTTTCAACGACACCTTTTAGAATACCTTCGTCCCATAAAAAAGCTCGGTAGGGGGCATCCCAAACTATATGTTGATAGGCTCTACCCAGAAAAATCAAAAAAGTGGAGAGCTTTAAAATTGTGATTAATTTAGGCGGTAAATCCGATGATTGTGTCATAGTTTTAAATTAATGGTTAGACACTTTAAAAATAAGAAAAAAAGCACTCACAACCGCCAATATACAAGTATAATTCGGGGGTCGGCACAGGTATTTTAGTCCAGTGAAGTTATTCGATAATTCATTTTAAGATAAGCTCAAAAGTCCTCAGATATCTTCTCTTCTCAAACTAATGCTTCTACTTTTAATGTTAAAAATTTAACATTAAAAGTAGTTTTTATCAGGGTAATTTCATTTTTTTACGTCTTTATTAATGAACCATATATAAAATTTAACTATTAAATAAATACAAACTCATGAAATCAAAGAAACAAATACTCTTGCTTTTTACATTTATCTTATTGACCACAATACAATTTGGATTTACCCAGGAAGAACAATGCGGCGCAGAGCCCCCCAAAAATTATGATACATTTATGCTAAAACGACTCAAGTCGATTACCAATGCTAAAGCATTATCATCCCCGGTATCGCTTCCTGTACAGCATCACGTTTCGCGTACCTCTAGCGGAAGTTCTCCTGCTGTATCTCCTTCAGAAATTCAAAATGTGATGGATGAACTTAATGCAACCTATGCACCTATGAATATTTCATTTTATGACTATGGCCCCACCAGATTTATTGATAACAGTAACTGGAATCCCACATTTAATAAAAGTAACGACAGCCAGCTAGTACAATATGAAGTTGCCGAAGCGATCAATATTTTTTACTTTACAGAAGTAACCTCCGGAAGTTCTACCATCTGCGGATTTGCTAAATTTCCGGGAACCGGAAACCGAGCTATATTAGATGCATCTTGTTCTCAAAACGGCTCTACTTCTTCTCACGAATTAGGGCATTACTTTTCTGTATTGCACACACATTCTACCTCCAACGGACGAGAGCTTGTACAACGCACCAATTGTAGCTCTGCAGGAGATTTTTTCTGTGATACCCCGGCAGACCCAAGGCTTAGTGGTCTAGTAAATTCTAGTTGCAACTATACGGGTTCTGCAACAGATGCCAATGGAGATCAATATCAACCAGATACAAGAAACGTAATGTCATACACCCGAAAAAGTTGTAGGGATGGTGGTTTCACTCAACAACAACAAAATGCTATTGTTGTTTCTTTAGAATCAGACAGAGCGTATTTACTCAACACAACAAATCCTCCCGTTTGTACCAATATTAGCAACTTTCCATACAGTGAAAGTTTTGAATCCGGTTTTGGGGATTGGAACAATGCAAATGGGGATGACATACAATGGACAAGAGACTCTAATGGAACTCCTTCTTCAGGAACAGGGCCCTCTACAGGACAAAATGGTTCTTACTATCTATATACAGAAGCCTCTACAAATGTATCGCCTCCCGGAAGCCCAAATAAAGTTGCGATACTTGATAGCCCGTGCTTTGACCTAAGCAACGAATCTGATGTATCATTAGAATTTGGATACCACATGCTGGGAACAGATATGGGAACCCTGGAAGTTTTGGTGAGTACTAATGACGGGGCTTCTTATACCGCTGTTTGGTCTCAAAACGGAAATAAAGGAGATGCCTGGAACCAGGCGACCATAAGTCTTGCCACGTATTCTGGTTCTGTGATCAAAATACGTTTTAAAGGAACCACAGGAAGTAGCTGGAGAAGTGATTTATCTATCGACAATATAAAAATTACTTCAACAACAACAAACCCTCCCGGTACCTGTAATGGTATCACAAGCTTTCCTTACAGAAAAAGTTTTGAACCCGATTTTGGCTCATGGACTCAGGAAACCAGCGATAATATAGATTGGTCTTTAGATAGTAATACTACTCCTTCATCAAATACAGGACCTTCGGCTCCTACACATGGAAGTAATTATATATTTACCGAAGCTTCCGGTAACGGAACCGGATACCCCAATAAAATGGCACTACTTACAAGCCCATGTATAGACCTAACCGGTGAACCCAATGCCGAACTTAGTTTTGATTACCATATGTATGGATCGAATATGGGAACCCTGGAAATAAGAGTATCGACCGACAATGGAAGTAACTGGACCACCATTTGGAGTAAAAACGGAGATCAGGGAAATAGCTGGAAATCTCAATCGGTAGGTTTATCTGCCTATAGCGGATCTGTAATAAAACTACAGCTTAAAGGCACTACAGGTTCCAGCTACAGAAGTGATATGGCTATTGATAATATTAATATAACCTCTGGCGCTGCAGATACCAGTGATATAGATGATATCAATACGCAAACATCAGGACTAAGCATTTATCCTAACCCGATCGCATCGGGGTCGTTGTTTATTACCTATCCGAAAACTTCAAAAAACAGTGGAACGACCAGAGCATGGATAAGAGATGTTGTCGGGAAAGTGGTAGAGCAAATTGATTTGAATGCTGAAACGACCATTTATGATACAAGCAATCTGAATACAGGAGTATACTTCATTACTATAAAGGGTAAAACAGGGAACATCAGTAAAAAACTGATCAAAAACTAAAAACGTAACTTTTTTAGTATAACAAACTGTCCGAGATCCAGGTTTCGGGCAGTTTTTTATTTATAAATAAAGACTATTAAACCATCTAACAAACTCATACACATTTACTTATATTTTTTAACTAGAGGCACACATAGTAATCTGAGATTTGTTTTGTAAGTTTAAGGCTCTATAACACACAATCAAATCCATAATGAAAAACTTTTCACTTTTTGCGGTTATTATACTTGTCCTGTTTTCGTGCAAACAAGAAACCTCTGATAAAGAATCTTTAACCGAAGATCAACTTATCGCCAAAGCCAAAGAAATTCACAACAAGGTGATTACTCTCGATACACATTGTGACATCAACGTAAAAAACTTTACCGATTCAATCAATTATACTCAGGATCTTGACGCCCAGGTGACTTTGCCAAAGATGAAAAAAGGAGGGCTTGATGTGGCGTGGTTTATTGTTTTTACCGCCCAGGATTCATTAACCCCAACAGGATACGAAAAAGGATACGAAAATGCCATATCCAAATTTGAGGCGATACACAAACTGGCTGAAGAAATTGCACCAGATCAGATGGAGCTGGCATTAACTTCAGACGATGTGCGAGATATTCATAAAAAAGGGAAGAAAGTGGCTATGATCGGAATCGAAAACGGGTATCCTATCGGTACCGATATCGGTAACGTAAAGAAATTCTATGATATGGGTGGGCGTTATATGTCGTTGGCACACCAGGGGCATAGCCAGCTTTGTGATTCGAATACAGGAGAAGAAGAAGGTGTTTGGTTGCATAATGGATTGAGTGATTTGGGTAAAGAAGTAATCGCAGAGATGAACAAGTGGGGGATGATGATCGATGTGTCTCATCCTTCAAAAGAGTCTATGAAACAGATGCTGGAGCTCACCAAAGCCCCGGTGATCGCTTCGCATTCTTCGGCAAGAGCTTTATGTGGTCATAGTCGCAACCTGGATGACGAGCAGTTACTGTGGTTAAAAGAAAATGGCGGTGTGGTACAAACCGTTGCCTTTGGAGCATACCTGCATACCGAAAAGACCGAAAAAAGACAAGCAAAAACTACCGAGATTGCCAAACAGATTGCAGACTCGATGGGTGTAACCTGGATAGAACGTAAAGATTTTATGAAGCTACCTCCCGAAGAGAGAGAAAAGTATTATGAATTCTATATGAAGATGCTTCCTATTCAGAAGAAAAAAATAGCCAAAATGGAAGATATGCCTCCCGGGGCCAGTGTAACCGATTTTGTGGATCATATCGACTATATGGTAGAAAAAATAGGCATCGATCACGTAGGCATCAGCTCAGATTTTGATGGTGGCGGAGGTATAGTAGGTTGGGAAGATGCCTCTGAAACTCTTAACGTTACCCTCGAGTTAGTAAAACGTGGCTATACCGAAGAAGACATTGCCAAATTGTGGAGTGGTAATCTGCTGCGTGTGCTGGATGAAGTGCAAAAAATTGCACAAGAACTTCAAAAAACATAAATTTAGCGAAACATAAAACCTCAATGTTTATAAGGGTTGAAGTGATATAGGGATCACTTCGAAGTGATCTTTGATGGCTTCGAAGTGATGCTTGATCGCTTATAAGTGATCCTCGATGAGTTCGAAGTGATACGTGATGGCTACGAAGTGATGCTTGATCGCTTATAAGTGATCCTCGATGAGTTCGAAATGATTGGCAATGAGTTCGAAGTGATCTCAGATGACTTTCATATGAGGCTTTATCACTTCAAAGTGATGTTTGATGGCTTATATGTGATCAATTAGTAACACAAAGTGTGTCGGGATCACTTAGAGACATCATTTTGATCCTTAGAAGTACCTATTATAGCCAGAGAATAAAGAATCATGACACTATTTTACAAGCGCTTCCAAAATGGATATATAGTCAGGCCGGTTCTCAATAAAATCCTTTTCTGACACATCCACGACTTTACAATTAAACTGCGGTTGTGATTTGATAAATTGCAGATATCCTTTATTGATCTTATCGAGGTACTCGGCCGGGATTTTTTGTTCATAATCCCTGCCTCTTTTTTTGATGTTTTCCAAAAGCCGCTCGGTATCCTGATATAAATACACATACAGCCCGGGCTTTGCCAGGTTTCTATACATTAAATCAAATACTTTTTTATACAAGGTATATTCTTCTTCCTGTAAAGTAACTTTGGCAAAAACCAATGATTTAAACACATCGTAGTCGCTCACCACAAAATCGGCAAACAGATCAAACTGTGCAATATCATCTTGCAGGCGTTGGTACCGGTCTGCCAGAAAAGACATCTCTAACGGAAACGCATAGCGCTCCATATCTTCATAAAACTTTGGCAGGAAAGGATTGTCGGCAAAACGTTCCAGAATGAGCTTTGCATTAAACTCCTGGGCGATGAGTTGCGCCAAACTGGTTTTACCCGCACCAATATTGCCTTCGATGGTTAAATATTGAAATCGGGATAATGCATAGGCATTCTTGGGATTCTCGATTTTCTTATCCAACCGGATCACTTCAGCATTGTCTGAAGTATGTTTCAGCAATTGTTCTACCGTTTGCTTCAACTTTGGGTGCTTCGTTTCAGGGGCAATATCGGCCAACGGTTCCAGTACAAACTTTCGATCCTGTATAGATGGGTGCGGAACGACCAACTCTTTGGTTGCTATATTTCCTTCCGAAGAAAAAATAATATCCAAATCAATAGTTCTCGCTTCATATCCTTTGGTATCGGTTCTATTTCTGCCCAAAGAAGTTTCGATCGCCAAAAGCTTTGCCAAAACTTCGGTAGTCGTATAAAAAGTGCGAATTGCAATGCATATATTATAAAAATCCTCACTGCTGAAACCCCATGCCGGTGTTTGATACACTCTGGAAATTAACGCTACATCACCAACAGTTTTATATATCTCATCGACCGCTTTCTGCAAAAAATCTAAACGATCTCCTATATTGCTTCCTAATGAAATATGTATAATATGAGGTGTTTTCAATGCAGGTTATAGATTAAGAAGTAACTTTCTTTTAAGCCATCCTATCCACAAAAGTAACCAAACAATAAGCAAACATAAAAATAAAACCCTCCATTTATATTTTGGTACAGGTTTTATTCTAAGAACTGGTTTAAACTTTTTTGCCTAAGCCTACCGCAAAAGATGCATTGGATGATGCGTAGGTTTTGGCTTGACTTAACACTAGGTAGAATTCTAGCAAACCCGCCTGTGCCGGGCGGGAAATAGTAATTTTTTGATCAATTGAAGTATTTTTTGCACTTCATAACAGCGCTACGAAGTAAGAAAAAGACGAAAATTGAGTGAAACCTGCCCGCCTGTCTACCGACAGCCTTCCTGGCAGTTAGACAGGGTAGATACGCAGGCGGGAAGAACATTTTTATAGCGAATTGAAAAAAGGTGTGGATATTGCATTGCATGCTACTACGAAAATGGAAAGTTTTTCGGTACGAAAAATTACATTACCCGAATTCTCACTACCATCGGGGGATTTTAAAGAAATTGATGATATCGATACGTTTTTTAACAAACTTCCCACAGGAGGGGATTTTGATGATTAATTGGGGCTATAAAGAACTTATTTGAGTTTAAATACAAAAAAAATATAATACAATAGCTTTTTTTTAAGTGTAATCCTTCTTAGAATATCCCTTCTCGTTATATTTGTGTGAAGTATTATTAACTTAGGCTATTTTGAATTCATCTACCCTGACCTTAAAAGACAAACAAGTTGCCTATAGAATTTACCTCATCCTGGGTGCCTTGTTTATCTCCTCATTGGTTGCTTCCAATTTGATTTTTCAAAAATTCTTTTATTGGGATTTTTTAGGAATATATACTTTCGAGATTTCGGTGGGTATCCTTCCTTACCCTATTACTTTTTTGATCACAGACATTATAAGTGAAGTATTCGGAAAACGAAAAGCCAATCAGATCGTAACGGCAGGTATTTTTGCATCATTCTTTTCATTAATCATTGTATATGCTTCTGCTCAGGTTCCTGCAACTTCCTGGTCACCTATAAATGATGACATATTCAACCAGGTTTTTGGTGCTACGGTAATTGCGGTTTTTGCATCGATGATGGCGTATCTTTTTGCTCAATATATCGATATCCAGATTTTTCATTTCTGGAAACGCACCACCAAGGGAAAACATCTTTGGCTGCGCAATAATTTTTCTACTTTTTCTTCTCAATTTATAGATACATTAACCGTGCTGCTGTTATTATGCTCTGCCGGCATTATCAACTGGGACCGCTTTGGGATATTACTGCTTAACGGTTTCTTGTTTAAGGTATTGGTGGCAGCTCTTGACACTCCTATTCTATATGTTGCCGTATATTTTTTAAGAAGACGGTTTAAACTGAAACAAGGGGGAGAGCTTGATCTCGATGTTTAGATCTAACAAATAGTAAACTTAAAAAACAACATAGTATCTTTGTAAATCGTTATTTTACACAAAAGCCTTATATAATGAAAAAAGTCCTCAAAATTCTTGGTGTTTTTTTACTACTGTTTATTATTGGTATTATTTCTATCCCCTTTTTATTCAAAGGCACTATAAAGGACAAAGTGCGCTACTTGGTGAATGAACAGGTGAATGCAAAAGTAGATTTTGCCGATCTGGACATCAGCCTGATCCGGAGTTTTCCTAAGACATCGGTAGTTATCGACGAACTTTCTATTATCAATTATGCTCCGTTTGAAGGTGATACCCTTGCATATGCCAAAAAAATTGCCCTGGATATGTCTGTAAATGAATTATTCAAAGATGCTTCGGAAGCGATTAATGTGCAAAAAATAATTATCGACGAAGCCAATATTGTGATCAAAACCGATTCTTTAGGAAATTCGAATGTAGATATTACCAAAAAACAGGAAGACACTCCAGAGGTATCCCCCGAGGAAGAGAGTGGTGAGTTCACTTTTGCTTTGGAGCATTATGAAATTAACCACAGTAAGATTCTATACAAAGACGATGTAAGTAAGACATTTCTGGAGATGGCCAACCTTAACCATAGTGGCGACGGATCGGTATCGGGATCTACAATAATCCTGGATACCCAAACCAGTTCTGAAGCTTCTTTTGGTCTTGGCGACACCAAATACCTGAACAAAAATAAAATACGGTTAGACGCACAAATAGAACTGGATCTTGAGAATCAACGCTATTCATTCAAAGAAAACAAAGCTTTGATCAATCGATTACCCCTTGAATTTACAGGATTTGTACAGTTATTTGATAAGTATACCGATGTAGACCTTAGTTTTAAAACCCCGACTTCAGATTTTAAGAACTTTTTGGCGGTTATTCCTGAAACCTATGCCAAAAACCTCGACGGAGTACAAACCTCAGGTGATTTTTTGATTGATGGTATGATCAAAGGAAAATCTGATGATACCCATATCCCCAGGATGGATATTAAAATTGCTTCGCACAATGCTTCTTTTAAATATCCCGATGTACCCAAAGGAGTCAAAAACATAAACATCGACACACAAATTAAGAATGAAACCGGTCTGGTGGATGACACCTACATAAAAATTGGCAATCTTACTTTTAAAATAGATCAGGATTCATTTGCTGCAAAAGGTAGTTTAAAAAACCTTACCAAAAATATGATTGTCGATATGGTGCTAAAAGGCAGATTGAATCTTGCAAACCTGGATCAGGCATACCCCCTGGAGCTTGAAGAAAAACTCAATGGAATTGTAAAAGCAGACATCAAAACCCATTTTGATATGCAGTCTTTAGAAAAAGAACAGTATCAAAATATAAAAAGCTCGGGAACTGCAAGCATTACCGAATTTACCTATGCCTCTGCTGAAATGCCTAATGAAATAAAAATAGAAACCGCCAATGTAAGTTTCAATCCCGAGACGATATCGCTGGATAAAATGCAAGCTACAACCGGCAGGTCTGATCTAACAGCTACCGGAACTATACAAAATTTTATGGGTTTTTTGTTTGCCAAACAAGATCTGAAAGGAAACTTTGATGTAAACTCTAATGTATTTGCGGTAGATGATTTTATGGTAAACGAACAGGAATCTGGTGGAGAAGCTAGTAATAATAGTGCTGCCGAGGATGAAACTATGAGGATCCCTTCTTTTTTGGATGCTACGCTGAACTTTGATACCAAAAAAGTTTTTTATGATAATTTGGTGCTACAAAACACAAAGGGAACGGTAAAAATAAAAGACGAAACCGCTTATTTAGAAAATATAACCTCCAATATTTTTGACGGAGGCATGGCACTTAACGGCAATGTATCGACCAAAGCCAAAGTTCCTACCTTTGATATGGCTTTGGATCTAAGTAAAATAGATATCGTTCAATCCTTTAACAATTTAGAATTAATAAAAGGCCTGGCTCCTATCGCAAGAGCACTTACAGGCAATCTTTCTACAAAGATTAATTTAAACGGTAACCTTAATGAGAACCTTATTCCTGTGTTAACTTCGTTAAAAGGTAAAGCCCTTGCCGAAATCCTTAATGCCCAGGTCTCTACTACCAAGACGCCATTTTTGGCCAAATTAGACAACCAAATCAATTTTGTGGAAATAGATCAATTGAATCTAAAAGATATTAAAACCAATCTGAGTTTTGATGACGGAAAAATCAATGTAAAACCTTTTGAATTTGATGTAGAAGGAATCAAGATAACTGCAGGAGGAGATCATAGCTTTGATCAAAATATGAACTACAATATCAAACTCGATGTTCCTGCCAAATATATGGGTAATGAAGTCGGTAATTTGATCTCACAACTCAATGAACAAGAAGCCAATACTATGACTGTTGAATTGCCTATTGGTATCTCTGGTAACTTTACAAATCCAAAAATTGATTTAAATACTGGTCAGGCAGTAAAACAACTTACACAACAAATTATTAACAAACAAAAGAACAAAGCCAAAGATGAGCTGGTTGGCAAAGGTAAAAAAGCGCTAACAGATTTGTTAGGGGGATCCAAAAAGCAAACCGACGAAGAAAAAACCGACTCAAAAGCAAATACCGAGGAGACCATAAAAAATACTGCAAAGAATATTTTAGGCGGTTTTTTGGGGAAGAAAAAGAAAAAAGACTCTACAAAAACAAAGAACTAACCGGGATTTAGAAAGGTTTTAGCAGAAGAAAAAAGCATTTGATAATATTTAGAAATAAAGACAAACCATCGCTATTTTTATTCACTTTTGTTGATAAAAAAACAAACTAATGCAGCAATAAATTTATTAAAACCAGGTTAACAATTTAGTAAAGCTATAACTATAATAAAAGTAACTTATAGTCATAAATTTATTCCAAAATAAATCCCCCTGGTTATGAAATCGACTGTTGCAACCCTGATTCTTTTTTGTTTGTTTCCTATCTTTTCGTTCTCACAAACAGAAATTAATGACCATCAAATGAGGTGGCTCAAAGGATGGACAAATTTTGATCCCAATCATGAAGAATATGCAGAACCTGAAGAAATACTGCCCAGCATTATAGATACAGACTCTTACATGCGAAGTGATATAGTCTATTTACTCTCGGGCAATGTGTATGTAACAAATCATGCTACACTAACTATCGAAGAAGGTACCATAATAAGATGTGATACCAAAAATGCTACCAGTCTGGTAATAACCAAAGGAGCAAAGTTGATTGCACAAGGTTCAAAAACTTCTCCGATAGTATTTACCTCAAACAAGCCTGCAAGATCCAGAAAACCTGGGGATTGGGGAGGGATTATTATAGCCGGATCTGGTAAAATCAACACTCCTGCCGTTTCTAAAATGCTCGAAGGAAACTTTTTACCACAATACGCTTTGTATGGTGATACAGAAGCGCATGAAGAAACGACCATATTATCGTATATGCGAATTGAATTTGCCGGTAAAAAAATTAACCAGTCCAAAGAATTAAATGGATTATCCCTGTATGCTCTGGGAAAAGGATCTGTCATAAACAATATTATGATAAGTTTTTCTGCCGATGATTCTTTTGAATGTTTTGGTGGTTCTGCAGATATGCATAACCTCATTTCGTATAAAGCAAAGGATGATGACTATGATTTCACATTAGGATACCAGGGACAACTAAACAATATTTTGGCCATAAGACATCCTTATATTAGTGATACTAGCGGGTCTTATGCAATTGAAACCGACGGCTACGATAAAAACGAAGGATTTATTACGACGGGAGCGTTATCAAACATACAAATTAAGAATGCTACGTTAATAAATTTATCAGATCAAACGAATTACCAGCACACTACCGCAGCGATTTCGTCAAAGAATCTGACTAAACTACATCTTTCAGAATCCCGTATCTCAGGATTTGCCAATGTTATCAAGTTTGATGAATCGTACCGGTCCTATTCAGATCTTCAAAAATACTTTTCTATGGAGAATAGTATTTTTAACGTTCACGATACTACTGTGCTCACCCAATACAAGTCAAATATCAGTGCAGATCAATTACTTAAATACAACATGTACACCAACCGTTTCAGAAGTGCCAATGACTTGTTTACCGACCCTCTGGATAAAAAAAATCCAAAATTTACACTTAAGGATTCTGATAATTATACAGTAATGCAGTAAATTTGAATATCTCATCCTATAAAACCTTAAAACGAATGAAACTATTCTACATTACCATTTTCACCTTTTTTATAATGAATCTTAACCATGCCCAGTCAAAAAAGAATGTTTTTTTTGATCAACAAACATTGATTACCAAATTTCATACTATTGATGAGCTTGAAAATTTAAAAAAAGGAGAGTTAATTAATTTATACATTGCCCGGGTTAAGGAAATCACTACTGTCTTACCCTATTTAGCCTTAACAAATGAAGCTGGTGTAACATTATCAGATATCGGCATCAAAGAGAGCCCGGATCATTTAAAATCACTTGGAAAACATCATGAGATCACTGCCGAAGCAGTTGAAAGCTCAACAGATTTAGTTTCCGAATTCATTCCTTATGCAGATACCGAGAAGATTGTTTGGACCATCTTGTACTTTGAAGAAGTCATTAAGAAGATTAGAATAGGAGCCAACGGAAATTTTTAAAATTAGCACTCACACCTCTTATCAAATCGGCTTATAAATTAAGCTGATTTTTTATTTATAGCCTATTCCTATTCAAGATTGAAATACCATATTATCCGTTGAAATACATAACTGCAAAAATTACACTCTCAATATTTGCCATTTAGAGAATATATATTGAGTAAAATTTGATGTATATGTGAGTAAGATATGCATGTATTTTATATTAAAAAGACATATTTACAACTTGATCCCATAATAAATAACATACAAGAACAGGGGAAAAAACCCCTTTTTTATTAAAAATCAACTATATAGCATATTTTCTGTTTAAACATTTTTAAATATACATAAACAGTATTTAAATTACTGGTTTTCAATAACGTAACATTCAAAAAAGTAGGAATTTTACTCATAAAGCTTTGCTAATTTAAGTTAAAACCACGACGAACGTACAAAGTCTACGGTAAAAACGTAACCAACTTTAACAAAACTCTCATACCTTAGTCCTCTCAAAATTGATAGGAGGAATTTTCCTCCAAAAATTTTAACCCCCCAAAATAAACCATTATGAAAAAAAGATGTTCGCTAATTACAATTTTTGTATTATTATTTTCTTTTACAGGCGCGGCACAAGATTTTAATGAAAACAATGATAAGTGGACCAAAGGCTGGACCAATTTCACTCCTAATAAGACGGATTATCCAGAAGCAGAAGAGAAATTGTCAAATATTATTTCAGATCATACCTACTTAAGAAATGATATTGTGTATTTGATCTCTGGAGATGTATACATTACCAATAACGCTTCTTTAACCATTCAAGAAGGCACAATAATACGGTGTGATCACGAAAATCCAGCAAGCCTTATCGTAACAAAAGGCTCTAAACTTATAGCGGCTGGGTCTGAAGCATACCCAATTGTGTTTACCTCAAATAAGGCAGCTAAATCAAGAAATAGTGGAGATTGGGGAGGTATTATTATTGCAGGATCCGGAAAAGTAAATACGGTTTCTGGAAATGGTGTTATAGAAGGGAAATATAACCCTCAATTCTCGGTATATGGTGGTAATATGTATAATGAAGAAACTACTATATTAAGATATGTAAGAATTGAGTTTGCCGGCAACGCTACAAAAAGAAAGCAGGGGGCTAATGGATTATCATTGTATGGTATAGGATCAAACTCTTTGGTTCAAGATATTATGGTAAGTTATTCTGGACAGGATTCCTATAGTTTCCATGGAGGCAATAACAATGTTCAAAATTTGATTTCGTACAAAGCAAAAGATGATGATTATCAAATCTCTGAAGGTTTTAAAGGTAATTTGAACCATCTCTTTGCTATTCGTCATCCATATATTACCAGCTCACAAGGATCCTATGCAATAGAAGTTGATGGATATAATAAAGAACTGGGATCTATACGACCAAGTGCGATCACAGATGTTACGATAACAAACGCTACACTGGTTAATTTATCTGATAAAACTAATTACCAGCATACAACAGCTGCTATTTCTGCAAATAATTCTGCTGTAACCTATATTCATAATTCAAAAATATCTGGCTTTTCTGATGTGATAAAGTTTGACGAAACCTATACATCTATGGCCATGATACAAAAAGCATTTATGATGGACAATAGCTTTTTCAATATTCATAACGAAGGGGTTATTGCAATAAATCCGGCTATTCAAAAAAGTGCTTTGAATACCTTGAAATACAACAGATTTACCAAAAATTTTGTCGGTGTAAAGGATTTGTTTCAAGATCCTCAAAATAATGTAGTACCAAAGTTTCAATTAAAACAATCATTAAACAACTATATGGTAATGCAATAAAATTTGTATTGGTATTATTTGATTAATAACATCATTTCAAATCTAATTTAGATTATACTACTATGCATAAACTCTTACTAAGTTTAGTCTTCTTTCTTTCAATACATACCATTTTTGCTCAAAAAGTAAACGAATCTGTTTTCTTTACCAGGAAAAAACAAATCAACAGATTTCATACAATTAGTGATCTGGAGAATTTAAAAAAAGGAGAGCTTGTAAAATTATATCAAGATCGGATAATAGAAATTATTACAATACTCCCGTTTTTATCCCTTACCAATGAACCTGGAGTACGATTAAGTGATATTGGTATTAAAGAAGATGCTCGTCATCTCAAAATTCTAAAAAAAAATATTGAAACCACAGAAGAAAGTCTGGAAATAACCAAAGAAACTATAGAAGAATTAATTCCGTATGCAGATACCGAAAAAATTATCTGGACCATCTTATACTTTGAGGAAGTGATCAAAAAAATGAGAATTGGATCCAGCGGAAATTTCTAAAAATTAGTAATGTGTTTAAATTATCATATTTACTTAGGGTAGGAAGCGGCAATTGCCGCTTCTTTGTATTTGTACATTTAATTTGTAAGATTATATCGGTGATAACTACTAATCGATCATGATAATATTATATCTTTTACTGGGAACTCTTATTGCCATAGTAGGTGCGGCACCTTTGGGTGCTGTTAACCTGGCTGTCATCAATACCTCTATAAAAGAAAACCTTAAAAATACTTCATACATAGTGCTTGCTGCAGGAATAGGTGAAGTATTGCTCGCTTTTTTTGCATTGCATTGCAGCATGGAGTTGTCTGATTTTTTTCAAGAAAACCAGTGGATCCAAATCATGTTTATCATCTTATTTTTTTCGATAGGTATATATTTTCTATTTCTTAAAAGCAACACAAATACCAAAAGTTCTCAACGCAAAATAAAACTATCTAATTCTAAATTTCTTACCGGTTTTTCGCTCGCGATACTCAATCCCCCGGTAATCATTTATTGGGTTATAGCAATCTCTCTAATAAACAAGTATATTTTTGAGCTTACCACACAAAACACTTTATCTTCCCTTTTCCTTTTCTTTTCAGGGATCTACCTGGGAAAAACAGGAACGTTATACATGTATGGAAGATGGGGAAACAACATGGCGCAAAAACAAGAAGATTCAAACACCAAACTTTCCAGAATCATTGGCATTGCCTTAATAGTAATTTCTGTTTTTCAAAGTATTAAATTTTTAGCCGAATAGTATATCGGCAGGTCTCAAAATACTATTTTTTTAAACATTTATACAAGTAAATTTATTTTAACAACAGTATATTTGTTAGTTGTTCAAATAAAATTATAGTATCGTGATCAGAGATGACCTCAATTCAAAGTTAAAATTATCAAAAGAAGAAATGCAACAATATGGGTATAAGATCATAGACCATATTGTAGATCATTTTGAAACTCAAAACTCAAAAAAACCAGTAACTATTGCCTCCAGAGAAGAAATGGATTCGTTATTAACAGAACAAATCCCTGATCAACCCACTCCCGCAAATGAAGTTTTGGATTTTGTTATGAATCAGATCATCCCAAACAGTACTATTGTATCCCATCCAAAATCCTATTCATTTGTCCCTGGTCCAAGCAATTATATAAGCGTTATGGCCGATACTATCGCTACCGGATTCAACATATTCTCTGGAGGTTGGGCAGCATCTCCTGCGGCGGCAGAACTAGAAATAGTAGTAATGAACTGGTTGCTTATGGTTTTTGGATTTCCAACAAAAAACGGAGGTGGGATATTCACAAGTGGTGGTTCGATGGCAAATCTTACCGCATTGGTGACAGCCAGAAGAATAAAATGTGGAGATGATTTTTCTAAAGCTATAATCTACCTGTCAGATCAGGCACATTCTTCCAACATAAAAGCAATTAAAGTAATTGGCTTTAAAAAAGAACAGATCCGGATTATTCCTACAGATATAGAATTTAAAATCTCCCTCAACAAATTAAAAAATATAATTGCCAGAGATCGCCTGGAAGGATTACAGCCCTTTTGCATTATTGCTTCTGCCGGAACCACTAATACAGGTACCGTAGACCCTCTACATGAAATTGCCAATATATGCCAGGAAGAAAATCTATGGATGCATGTAGATGGCGCATATGGCGGGGCGGCAATTCTGGCTAATAACGGAAAAAAACTTTTAAAAGGAATTGAACGAGCAGATTCTCTAACCGTGGACCCTCATAAGTGGTTTTTTCAACCCTATGAGATAGGTTGTTTATTAGTTAAAGATCACCGTTGGCTAAGTAACACTTTTAGTGAAAAACCAGAATACCTTAGAGACATAGAAGGCAATGAATCTGAAATTAATTTTTATGATCACGGCATTCAACTTACCCGCCGTTTTCGTGCCTTAAAGTTTTATATGTCACTAAAGACATTTGGGCTGAAATCTTTTAAAAAAGCGATACAATACACTATAGATCTTGCTGAGCAAACTGAAGCTATTCTAAGAAAAAGCACCTGTTGGGAAATTACATCTCCTGCTACCTTAGCAATAATTAACTTTAGGTACCATCCCATAGGTAAGTATCTATCTGAAGAAGAATTAGATCATATCAATCAGAATATTTCCAAAAAAATTGTTGAAGCAGGAGAAGCACTATTGGTAACCACCGTTTTACAAGGTCAGATTACACTCAGAATGTGCCTTATTAATCCTCGAACAACTATTGAAGACATTAAGAATACACTAATACAATGCGAAATATATGGAAAAGAGGAATTGGTAATGACACAAAAGAAATACAACTAGGATATTGTTAAGTTCACCACAAATCCTTCATGATTGCGCACATTAAATACCGTATTATCTTCAAAAATAAGATACTGACCCTTTATTCCTTTCAAAACACCTGAATATTCGGGTGTTTTCTCAAGATTCAGGCTTTTCAACTTATCAGGATATTGTAAAACCGGAAACTTGAGCACCGTTTCTTTTCCGTTTTCAATAAAATACCCCTTTACTTCTTCGGGTATAAAATCCTTAAGCTTATCCTTATACACTGCTAAATCTTCATCGACCACTTCATTTTTAAGCATGGTTCGCCAATTTGTTTTATCAGAGATATGATCTTTTAAAGCAACTTCGGTGATCCCTGCCAAATATCGATTAGGAACTTCCACAATTTCTATAGCTTCATGGGCTCCCTGATCTATCCATCGGGTTGGTACCTGCGATTTTCGGGTAACCCCAACCTTAACATTGCTGGAATTTGCCAGATATACAATATGTGGCTGTAGTTGTACTTTCTTTTCAAACTCTAGATCCCTATCTTCGATATCCATATGTGCAGTACTTAATTCGGGACGCATGACCCAATCCCCTACCTGAGGCTGATTATAAAAATCATCATAACAATATCCCTGCCTGAATATTTTTTTATTTTCGCCGCAAGCGAGGCATTGATAACTATCAAATTCTATGTGTAGTTTTTTGTTCAATAATTGATTTACATGAATAAAATCTGCATCAAAAATCAAATAGTACTGAATAGGATCTCCTATTTCTGTTTGCATCTTGGTAAGCACTCCCTGGTATTGCATAAAATTTTGTTATATCATCATCAGATAAGAAGAATGTGATTATTTTTATTATTTTAGTTTTTAAATACAATAACTCAAAATGAGTTCATAATAACAACAGCAAAAATAAAATAACCCTTATTTCTGTATAAATATACACCAAAAAATGCCAATTCCATTAGTAAATTCTATTGCTAGTTGGTTCTTAAAAAAACGGTTTCATCAAATGGAATTGTTTCTTAAGTACCCCAACGAAGTTCAACTTGAGCTGCTTCATGTCTTATTAGAAACGGCAAAGAATACAGAATTTGGCAAACTGTATGATTTTGCTTCTATACATAATTATGAAACCTTCAAAGAACGTATTCCTATACGATCTTATGAAGAATATGAATCAATGATTGAAAGAAGTCGTCTGGGGGAAAATAATATTTTCTGGCCTACTCCTATCAAGTGGTTTGCAAAATCCAGCGGAACGACCAGTGCCAAAAGTAAATTCATACCTGTAAGCGAGCAATCACTGGAAGATTGTCATTTTGCAGCGGGTAAGGATCTTTTATGTATGTATCTAAATAATAACGAAGATGCCAAGCTTTTTACCGGAAAAAATCTTCGGTTGGGAGGTAGTAAAGAATTATACAAAGAAAATGGAACATTTTTTGGAGACCTCTCTGCAATTATTATAGACAATATGCCTTTCTGGGCCGAGTTTAGCTCTACTCCCAGCAACGAAGTCTCTTTAATGAGTGATTGGGAGTTTAAAATGAAAGCGATCGTTAATGAAACCATTCAGGAAAATGTGACCAGCCTTGCAGGTGTTCCCTCATGGATGCTCGTTTTATTAAATCAAATGCTGGAAACAACAGGAAAAGAAAACCTCTTCGAAATATGGAACAATCTTGAAGTCTACTTTCATGGAGGCGTAAATTTTGAGCCGTATAAAGACCAATACAATAAAATTTTACCCAGGGGATCTTTTAAATATTATGAAATATATAATGCCTCAGAAGGTTTCTTTGCCATCCAGGATCAAAATGATTCTTCAGAATTGCTATTGATGTTGGATTATGGAATTTTTTATGAATTTATCCCCATGGATACCTATGGCACCAATAATGAAAAAGTTGTATCATTAAGCGAGGTAGAAATTGGTAAAAATTATGCGGTGATCATCACCACAAATGCCGGATTATGGCGTTATAAAATAGGCGATACCGTTCGTTTTACTTCTATCAAACCTTATAGAATTAAAATATCCGGAAGAACCAAGCACTATATCAATGTATTTGGTGAAGAACTAATCATCGAAAATGCTGAAGAGGCTCTTAGAAAAACAACCAAAAGCACTAATAGCCAGATTGTAGATTATACCGTAGCTCCGATTTTTATGAAAGGAAAAGAAAAAGGAGCGCACGAATGGATTATTGAATTCAAAAAACACCCTGAAGATCTAAAGGAATTTGCACGTATCCTGGATCAAAATTTACAAGAGGTAAATAGTGATTATGAGGCCAAGAGATACAATAACACAACACTTAACATCCTTAAAATCTGTGAAGCCAGGCCCAATCTGTTTTACGATTGGCTTAAAAAGAATGATAAACTGGGCGGGCAACATAAAATACCCAGATTATCCAATAAAAGAACCTATCTTGAAGAATTACTGGAATTGAATAAAGTTACTTCTTATTCTTCTTAACAGACTGGTCTTAATTTGATCTTTTTATGCAGAAATCGATATGGAAAACGCATAATTTTACGGTTAAACCATAAAATTATTATGTAAGAATTATCTTTTTTAGTAAAAATCTCAGTATTTCATCGTTCAAAAAAAGCGTTTGATCTAAAAAATGACAAATATTTTTTTGACTTCTTTTTTTCGTACTAAATTTGTTACCAGATAGTTATAAATTTACCAAGTCCCAAAATATGAAAATTACGATATCTTGCTTTATTTTTTTATTCCTGGTTGCAGGAGTTACCGCACAAGAAGTACAAACAAAAGATCATCATACACAAGCCAATATAGCTGTTACAGAAAATCATACTATTTCTTCGCCCAAGAAGGTCCTGAAATCTGAAAACAGTGCAGTAGAGGATGGAATTTGTTATAGTGAAATATCAAAAGTAACATTTTATGAGGCTTTAATTCATCAAAATAATTTTGAGATCCATCTCAAGGAGAGTAATAATCTTACTTTAAAAAATACTGAAGATATTATTAATAATCATAAGGAGCGGGTATCATATACCGATTAGAAGACTATACATCCAACTATTCAACCAACAAAAACACCTTTATACAATTGTATAAAGGTGTTTTTTGTAGAATAGCTATGTATCTTTTAGCATTGAACTCGTCTTGACTTTTTGTTTTTAACCGAGAATTTCGGCTTTTGTGACCTTGTGAAGTCATTTTTTATTAGTATAGCTATAGCTACGGTAGTCAAAAATGGCAAAATAAGGGTGCAAAATGTGATTTTCGCAGGTAAAACAAAAAGTCAAGACGACTTCATTATCAAGAAACCGCTTTAAGCTTCTTAATCGTAGATTTTTTTAATTTTTTCTCGGCATAATCCTTGGTCACTCTAAACTCTGTCTCTTCACTTTCTGGTAACTCATACATGGCATCTGTTAAAATTGCTTCACAAAGCGATCTTAAACCTCTTGCACCAAGCTTATACTCCATTGCCTTTTCGACAATATGCTCTAAAGCGCCATCAGTAATTGAAAAAGATATATTATCCATTTCAAATAACTTTTTGTACTGCTTTATGATCGCATTTTTGGGATCGGTAAGTATAGATCTAAGCGTCTCTTGATCCAATGGGTTCATATAAGAAAGCACCGGAAGTCGTCCTATAATCTCGGGGATCAATCCAAAATCCTTTAAATCCTTTGGGATAATATATTGAAGCAGATTATCTTTTTCTATCACATCTTCACTCTTAGATGCGCTATATCCAACAGCCTGCATATTTAATCGTTTCTGAATGATTTTTTCGATTCCGTCAAAGGCACCTCCAGCAATAAAGAGAATATTTTCGGTATTTACCTCTATGAATTTCTGATCAGGGTGTTTTCTACCTCCTTTTGGGGGGACATTTACTATAGTTCCTTCGAGTAGCTTAAGCAATGCCTGCTGCACTCCTTCACCAGAAACATCTCTGGTAATACTTGGGTTATCGCTTTTGCGTGCTATTTTATCGATCTCATCGATAAATACAATACCTCTTTGTGCTTTTTCAAGATTATAATCTGCAGCTTGCAACAATCGGGTGAGAATACTCTCTACATCCTCTCCTACATAGCCGGCCTCGGTAAGCACAGTAGCATCTACGATAGCCAAAGGAACATTAAGCATTTTGGCAATAGTTTTGGCCATCAATGTTTTACCGGTTCCCGTTTGACCTACCATAATGATATTGCTCTTCTGAATCTCAATATCATCATCGGTCTGCGGCTGAAGCAGTCGTTTATAGTGATTATACACTGCAACAGACATGATTTTTTTGGTAAACTCCTGCCCTATCACATACTCATCCAAAAACTTTTTGATAGCCATAGGCTTGCGCAACATCAACTCATTGCTAAGCTCACCAGTTTCTTCGTCTTTGGCTTCCTCTACTACAATACCATGTGCCTGAACGATACATCGATCACAAATATGGGCATCTAACCCAGCTATAAGCAAATTAGTTTCAGGCTTTTTTCTCCCACAAAAAGAGCATTCTAAATCTTCCTTGGCCATAGTCATTTAGTTTCAATTATCTGCTTCCATCATATTGTTTTTCAACAATCAAGCCCGCTGTGCCCGCAGGTGAATTCGCATAATAATCATTTTGGTTAATACTATATTTTTTTAATTATGTTTATTTATTACAATAAACTCATCTTGCGCACAACAAATCTGAAGGATAAATTTTCCTTCAGAAAACAAGAAAAACTATATCATTCTCTGGTTAATATTTCATCGATCATTCCATATTCAAGAGCCTTATCAGCTTTCATCCAATAATCTCTATCACTATCTTCATATACTTTATCATAGGTCTGTCCAGAATGTTTTGCAATAATTTTATACAGTTCTTCTTTCAGTATCAAGATCTCACGAGCTGTAATTTCTATGTCACTGGCTTGTCCTTGTGCTCCTCCCAAAGGTTGATGAATCATCACACGGCTATGTGGTAAGCCCGAACGCTTCCCTTTTTGTCCGGCACATAATAACACCGCACTCATAGATGCAGCCATACCAGTACAAATTGTAGCAACATTGGGTTTAATAAATTGCATGGTGTCATAAATTCCGAGGCCTGCATAAACGCTACCTCCCGGAGAGTTAATATATATTTGAATATCTTTTGAAGAATCGACACTTTCCAGGAATAACAATTGAGCTTGAACAATATTGGCTACCTGATCATTAATTCCTGTTCCCAAAAATATGATGCGATCCATCATCAAACGCGAGAAAACATCAAAAATAGCAATATTCATTTGACGTTCTTCTATGATATTAGGAGTCATCCCAACCGGATGCATACTACTAATGATCTGATCATAGTAATTACTATTGACCCCATGGTGCTTTGTTGCGTATTTTTCGAATTCTTTTCCGTAATCCATGTGTTTTTTCTGAAATTTTATTGATGAAAAAAGCGCTAAACTTATGATGGTTTAACGCCTTAAATATAAGTATAAATTCCTTAGTAAATTATAACAACTACTATTTGTAAACTTCTTTTATGAATTCGTCAAAACTAACCTCTTTTGTTTTTAGTTTAGCGTTCTCTTTAAAATAATTTAACAATTTTTTGCTCATTAATTGTTCAGAAATCCTCTTTACTTCATCCTGATTTGACAATATTCTGGCGGCAATATCTTCTAATTCTTTATCCTGAGGTGAATTTTGACCAAACTGAGCCATTTGAGCCCTAATCAGATCCTTGGAAAAATCCTTTAATTCTTCAAAGGTAACCTGAAGATTATTATCGTTAATTATCTTACCTTCGATTAACTGATAACGCAATCCCTTCTCACTTTTTTCATATTCATCTTTTGCTTCATCTTCGGTCAAAGGGCTTTCTCCTGTAGCACGTATCCACTTCTGTAAAAAATCAACAGGAAGATCAAACTTTGTATTTTCTAATGCATTTTCGGTAATATCATTAAGTAATTGCTGCTCTGATTGTTGCTCGAATTGACGTTCTGCATCTTCTTTAATCTTTTCCTTAAGCTCGGTTACCGTTTTTATAGTACCCGGACCATATAATTTATCAAATAATTCCTGATCCAAATCTGCAAGCTCTTGTTTATTTATTTCAGAAACAGTAAAAGTAATCTCTATATCCAGACCATGAGCCTCATCATGGGCTATTTTTAAAGCATTGATCAGATCATGATCGTCATTAAACAGCCCTTTGGTTTTTAAGCTAATAACGTCACCAACCTTGGACCCAATAAATTTATCAAGGTTTTTCTTTCCTTTAATTTTTTCCAGAGAAACTGTGGTTGTATTATCTATTTCCTTTTCTTCATTTACAAAAGAACCAGCAATAAGATCTTCTTTTTCTGCAGTATCTTTAGAAATGAGTTTGCCATATTGCTTTTGAATGGTTTTGATCTGATTATCGATCATCTCATCATTTGCAACAATTTTATAGTGAGTAATCGCTTTTTTACCATTCAGCTTAACTTCAAATTTTGGAGCCAATCCAAGTTCGAATTCGAAAGAATAATCCCCGGCATCCCAATCAAAATTTTCTTGTTCTTTGGGTAGCGGATTTCCTAAAACATCCAGCTTTTCTTCGGTAAGATATTTGTTTAAAGCATCCTGCAATAATTTATTAACCTCATCTACCAACACTGCTTTCCCATATTGTTTTTTTACAAGTCCCATAGGCACATGCCCTTTTCTAAAACCAGGAATATTAGCATTTTTACGGTAGTCTTTAAGTATTTTCTCTACCTTATTGTTATAATCTTCTTTAGCGATATCTACTGTTACTACAGCATTTAATTCGTCTAATTGCTCTTTTGAAATATTCATTATCTACTACGTGTTAACTACTAAAAATTGGCTTGCAAAAGTAACACTTTTTTGTCTTCCAACAAATTTTTAACTCCCTGAAAAACAGCGAGCTTTAATCTTTTTTCAAAACCGAATGCAGTATCGATTGAAATATGGACAGTAACACACTAAAGATCAATGCCCATAACCATCCATTTACATTAAAACCAGCGATAAAATAATCGGCCAGTAAAATAATAGCCGCATTAATCACCAAAAGAAACAGCCCTAAAGTAATTACTGTAGCTGGTAACGTTAAAAATACTAAAACAGGTTTTACGAAAGCATTTAAAATTACTAAAACCACCGCAACTATTAAAGCACTCACATAATTATCTACTCCAACTCCCGGGAGGATTTCTGCTAAAACAAGCACAGCAATGGCGCTTAAAATTATTTTCAATAAAAATTTCATACACTTATACTATTTAGTGTCTGGTCGGAAATATATCACTATTAAATTTGTTTCTTTTTGCGCTATTTTTATTTGTTTTTTATCGC
>CANMDW010000025.1 GCA_947496705.1 uncultured Aquimarina sp.
TAAATTGGTCAAATAATGTTAATTCAATATATAAAATTAAAAGATTCCTGCCTACGCAGGAATAAGTTATGATCTATTCGTTCAAAGGATATATACCCGTAGTACACGAAAGCAGTTTCGTGCATCCTCTGGCAGCAGTAACGGGTAATGTAATTATTGGTAAAAACTGTTATATTGGACCCGGAGCAGCAATTCGCGGTGATTGGGGAGAAATTATTCTAGAAGATGGAGTCAATGTGCAGGAAAATTGTACCGTACATATGTTTCCGGGTAAGTCAATTGTACTTAAAAAGAGTGCCCATGTAGGTCACGGAGCCGTAATTCATGGTGCAAATCTGGGCCGTAATTGCCTGATAGGTATGAATACTGTGATTATGGACGATGCAGAGATTGGTGATGAATGTATTGTGGGAGCCATGTCTTTTGTAAGAGCAAATACTGTTTTCCCTAAACGAAGTTTAATTGTTGGAAATCCTGCAAAAGTAATCAAAGAGGTGAGTGACGAAATGATAGCCTGGAAAACGAAAGGAACTAAATTATATCAGCAGTTACCAGCAGATTGTTTTGAATCATTACAGGAAGTAGAACCGTTGCGAGAAATACCAGAAGACCGATCAGCACAAGAGGCTTTTTATAAAACATTGGAAGAGTTTAAGAAGACATGACTTAAGACCTTCAAGGTTTTAAAACCTTGAAGGTCTTAACTAACGAACATTAGTTAACCAAAATGACGACAGTAGAGTTAAAAATGCCCAAAATGGGCGAAAGCATATCAGAAGCTACCATTCTTAATTGGTTAAAGAATGTTGGTGATACGGTAGAAGAGGATGAAACCATCCTCGAAGTGGCTACAGACAAAGTAGATTCTGAGATTCCTGCTCCATGTGACGGTGTGATTACAGAAATACGCTACCAACCTAATGAAGTCGTTGAGGTAGGAAAAGTAATAGCTGTTATTGAAGCAACTACTATAGCTATAAAAAAAGAAGACTCTCCCCTTCTTGAGGGAGAGATGTCCAAAGGACGAGGAGGGCAAACCGATCGAGAAAGTTCGAAAAAAAAAATGAACCAAGCTTCTCCCCATTTTAAGGGGGAGATGTCCAAAGGACAGAGGGGGTCAGATGCATTTTTATCCCCTTTAGTAATCAGTATTGCTCAAAAGGAAAATCTGACTATTGAGGAAGTACAAAGTATTCCCGGAACGGGAACCGATGGCCGTATTCGTAAAAGTGATGTAGTACAGTACCTCAAAAACAGAAAATATCCTTTACCAAGCAGACCACAGCCTCTACCTCCAAAACCTTCGTACAACGCCCCACCTATTTCTTATGTAGAAGGAAAAGATCGCATTGTAGAAATGGATCGTATGCGTAAGATGATTGCAGATCACATGGTGTACTCTAAGCATACTTCTCCACATGTAACAAGCTACATCGAAGTAGATGTTACCAATATCGTAAACTGGCGAAACAAGGTGAAACAGGAGTTTCAGGATCTGTATAGAGAAAAACTGACCTTTACTCCAATTTTTGTAGAAGCAGTAGCCAAGGGAATCAAGGAGTACCCAATGATTAATGTCTCGGTAGATGATAAAAAGATTGTGGTACATAAAGACATTAATGTAGGTATGGCCACGGCCTTACCAAATGGAAACCTGATTGTCCCGGTGGTTAAGAATGCCGATGAAAAGAATCTTTTAGGATTAGCTAAAAATGTAAACCATTTGGTAAATAGTGCACGAAATAATGCTTTAAAACCAGATGAAATAGGAGGAAGTACGTTTACAATTTCTAATGTTGGAACTTTTGGTAGTTTGATGGGGACGCCAATTATTAATCAACCCGAAGTTGCCATTCTGGCGTTGGGAATCATAAAGAAAAGACCCGAGGTCATTACAACAGAAAAAGGAGATGAAATAGCCATTAGAAGTATGATGTATTTGTCTTTATCGTTTGATCACAGGGTGGTCGACGGATTTTTGGGAGGATCATTTTTACGTAAAGTAGGTGATGAACTGGAAGCTTTTGATAGTAATAGAGAAATATAGAGAATTATGAATTATGAAAGTAGAAATATGAAAATGTTCTCTCTCCTTTGGGAGGGTTATGTCCCAGGAGATGGCAGCATATGTAAATCCCCTCTCCTAAATCCTCTCCCCAAAGGGAAAAGGACTTTTCCCTGGACAGAAAGCCCTTCCTTTGGAGGGGTTTGGGGAGGAAATTGTAACTGTCTTTTGATGGGACATAGCCCTTGGGAGAGGGCTAGGGTAAGGGGATTTATAGTGTAACTTTTCCTTTCTTATATGCTAATTAAAAATTTAAAAATATGCACAAGGCCTGCCTGACTACCTATCGTAGATAAATCGGCAGATAGCTAGCCCGACCCGGAGTATGACGGGATGTGCCCAAAATGATAATAATGGAACAACAAATCAAAATTACAAGAACTTCAAATTCAGGATTAAAGGATATTGATTTTAATAATATTCCTTTAGGACGAGCTTTTACAGACCATATGTTTATCTGTGAGTATGAAGATGGAGCATGGAAAAACCCCAGGATAGAGCCTTTAGAATTAATCCCGACACATCCAGCTGCCATGGCATTACACTATGGACAAGCAATTTTTGAGGGTATGAAAGCCACCGTCGGGCAAGATAAAACTCCGTTATTGTTTAGGCCAGAAGAAAATGCAAAGCGCTTTAATCACAGTGCTGCAAGAATGGGAATGCCATCTGTGCCCTCAGCACTTTTTGTAGAAGCAGTAAAACAAATTGTTGGAGTAGAACACAACTGGATACCACCTCAGGAAGGAAGTGCTTTATATCTAAGACCTTTTATGTATGCCGATGAACCATTTATAGGAATGCGTGCTGCAACGAGTTATAAATTTATTGTGATTTGTTCGCCGGCGGGACCATTTTTCACAAAAAAGATCAGATTATATGCCGAAACTGAATATATAAGAGCCGCAGACGGAGGAACTGGAGAAGCAAAAGCAGCAGGAAATTATGCCGCTGCTATTCTGCCTACAGAAAAAGCCAGGGCCAAAGGATACGATCAGGTATTATGGTTGGACGCCAATGAGCATAAATATGTACAGGAAGTGGGGACGATGAATATCTTTTTTAAAGTAGCGGGCAAGTTGATCACTCCGAGTACCGATGGATCAATTTTAAAGGGAATTACTAGAGATAGTGTGATTACATTACTAAAAGATAAAGGTTTTGAAGTAGAGGAACGCCCAATTGCCATTGATGAAGTGATTCAATTTTCTAAAGACGGAAAACTGGAAGAAGCTTTTGGAACCGGGACTGCGGTGGCTATTGCCATGGTAGAAGCTATTGGTTACAAGGATGAGTTGATCACATTACCAGATTCAAATCCTGTTAGCCAGGACATGAAAAATACACTGGATGAAATTAAAGTTCAAAAGCGAGAAGACATCCATGGATGGATTATTCCCGTAGATGTTGAAGAGGAGGTAGGGTAGTAAGGAATTATGAATGTAGAATTCAGAGAAGCACATAATGAAAGAAGAGGGATAATTCTTTTTTTTATGAAACGTCCTAAGAAACTTCAGCGTAAATAATGAAGTAAACGAAGCGTAAAATTAAATTCGTGGGAGTAAAAAGGGTTGTGTTATTTAGAATTACGAATTTGAATGTATGAATGATAAAGTAGTATTAGAAATTCTGTGTAAGGGATAGAAGTGACATCCTTTTCTGTCACTTTGAGCGGAGTCGAAAAGCGAAAAGTAAGACAGAAAAGATATAACGGACCTGCCGGCAGGCAGGTAGCCCGACCCGTAGGGAGACACCCAAATCAAGAGCCGTAAATCGTACATCAAAAATTAAAAAAAAATGTTAGCCCAAAAAACAATTGCAAAAGAAATATTACAAAAGGCATTTTTAATGCTCTGCAAGGCCAAATCGATGACAGCGTTGTATGAAGAAAACTTCAAGATGGTTTCCAAGTATGTGCATGCAACCTCCAGAGGACACGAAGCGATACAAATTGCTACTGCGATGCAGTTATTGCCCCAGGATTATGCGTTTCCGTATTATCGTGATGATGCCATGTTATTGGGGATCGGAATGCGGCCGTATGATCTGATGTTGCAATTACTGGCAAAAAAAGAGGATCCATTTTCGGGCGGTAGAACCTACTACTCACATCCAAGTTTACGAGACGATGATAAACCTAAAATCCCACATCAATCCTCTGCTACAGGGATGCAAGTGATTCCGGCAACTGGGGTTGCGATGGGAATGCAGTATAAAGAATTGGTAGGAATTGATCATAATATATACAACGATTTCGGTAAGAGTGAGATGCCAAAACAGCCTATGGCAGATTCCCACAAGAGTGAGATAACAAAACTGCCTCTGGCAGATTCCCTCAAGAGTGAGGTGCCAAAACAGCCTCTGGCAGATTCCCACAAGAGTGAGATGCCAAAACAGCCTATGGCAGATTCCCACAAGAGTGAGATGCCAAAACAGCCTATGGCTGTACCTTTGGTCGTGTGTTCGCTTGGGGATGCTTCAGTTACAGAAGGAGAGATTGCAGAAGCGTTTCAGATGGCAGCGTTAAAGCAGTTGCCCATTTTATATCTCGTACAGGATAATGGATGGGATATTTCGGCTAATGAAGCTGAAACCCGTGCACAAAATGCTTTTGAATATGCAGCGGGGTTTAACGGTTTGGATGCTATTTCTATTGATGGAGCGAATTTTACCGAGAGCTATCTGGCAATACAAGAAGTAATTAAGATCATTCGAGAAGAACGCAGGCCGATTCTGGTGCATGCTAAAGTTCCTTTACTGAACCACCATACCTCGGGAGTGCGTATGGAATGGTATCGTGATGATCTTGAAGAAGCTCGTTCTCGGGATCCATATCCGGTGTTGAGAAATCAATTATTGGATAATGGTTTTACCGAAGCTGAGGTAAATACCATCGAAGCTGAAGCAACATCTACAGTGAAAAAGGATTTTGAAGAAGCCATGAAAGCCGAAGATCCAAAACCTGAAGATCTGTTTACTCATGATTTTGTACCAACACCCATTACTGAAGAAAAAGGAGAACGATCTCCTGTGGATAAAGAGGAAGTGGTGATGGTAGACTGTGCACTATTTGCAGTCGAAGAGTTAATGAAGAAACATAAAGAATGCTTATTATACGGTCAGGATGTAGGTGGAAGGCTTGGAGGGGTTTTTAGGGAAGCAGCGACCCTGGCCCAGAAATTTGGGGACGAACGTGTATTTAACACGCCGATTCAGGAAGCTTTTATCGTTGGATCAACGGTAGGAATGTCTGCAGTGGGATTAAAACCTATTGTCGAGGTACAATTTGCAGATTATATCTGGCCGGGATTGAATCAATTATTTACCGAGGTAAGCCGATCCTGTTATTTGTCTAACGGGAAATGGCCGGTATCGATGATTTTACGGGTACCGATTGGAGCATATGGTAGTGGAGGACCATATCATTCTTCTTCGGTAGAGTCTGTGATCACCAATATTCTCGGGATCAAGATCGCATATCCCAGTAACGGAGCCGATCTAAAGGGATTGATGAAAGCTGCATATTACGACCCGAATCCTGTGGTGATTTTAGAACATAAAGGACTGTATTGGTCAAAAGTAAAAGGAACTGAAGCTGCTAAAACTATAGAACCTTCAGAAGATTATATATTACCTTTCGGGAAAGCCAATACCGTACAACGCATCTGGCCAGAGGATGAAAAAGAAACATTAACTGTAGTTGCATACGGTATGGGAGTACATTGGGCACTCAATGCTACAAAAGAGATACAAGATGTAGTAGAAATTATCGATTTACGAACATTATATCCTTTGGATGAAGAAACGATCATGGAATCGGTGAAGAAAACCAAAAAATGTCTTATGGTGACCGAAGAGCCTAGTAATAATTCATTTGCAAGGGCTTTGGCAGGAAAGATTCAGGAAGAGTGTTTTAAATATTTGGATGCACCTGTGATGACTATCGGGTCTGAAAATATGCCGGCAATTCCTTTAAACAGTACTTTAGAACAAACGATGATTCCGTCTACAGAAAAGGTGAAAGCTAAGATTGAAGAATTGTTGAGGTATTAGATTTGTATATTATAAATGGGTTTCTTCTCCCTCTGGGAACGACATTGCGACAGCAATGGGCGATCCGGAGCGATGGAGAATGAGGGCTTCCAAAGTTAAATGAGGCTGTCTGAAAAGTCAATTCTTCTGTCATTTCGACTCCGCTCAATGTAATAGCTAGTTTTTAAATAGTGTCTGGTCGGAAATAGGCGGTTTTTATAATTTGAATTATTTTTGATGGGATTTTAATTTTCTTTTTTGATGCAGATGCCTTAGCATCAGGCGATAAAAAACAAATAAAAATAGCGCAAAAAGAAACAAATTTAATAGCGATATATTTCCGACCAGACACTAAATATCCTTTTCAGACAGCCTATTTTATAATAGACTTACATTATTAAGGTCTATTTCTTTTTTAAAATACCGAAAAGTTCATTTCCTTGTCTGGGAGCAATAGAGTTATAGCATTTCTCAAAAGTTACGACATCAAAATGCGATTCTAGATAAGATAGATACAGTTTTTTGTCACCTCCAAAGGGACGTTTTTCCATATCACCTGTGAAGGGTATATCAAACCAAAGACCTACTAGTTTTCCTTCAGATTTTAAGAGATTTGCCATTTGTTTCACATAGGTATTTCTGTTTTTATCTGTAGGGATAAAAGAACAGAAAAAGGTTTGTTCTAGAATTAGGTCATAGTTTCCTTCAAGTGTAAAAAAATCATCTAGTACGAGTTGTGATTTAGGGAAATTAGGTACTCTTTCTGCAAAAGCATCCAATGGTTCTGGAGAGATGTCTAAAACAAAAACATTCGTAAACCCTTGTTGAAATAGATATTCTGCTTCATAGGCATTCCCAGCTCCGGGAATAAGGATTTTGATGGTTTTGTCCTTCAATTGATCTATATACTCTTTGAGTGGAGTAGCGATATATCCAATATCCCAACCTATACGATTCTCAGTATATCGTTGTGACCAGTATAAACTTTCTTGGGATTTTTTTGGTAGCATTATGATGTTTTTCGCTCTGTTTGCAATAGGTATATTTTACATCATTTTTACTAAAATTTCTTTCATCATCTTGGCGGCCAAAAAAGCAGTCATATGTTGAAAATCTCTATTGGGGTTGTATTCAACAATGTCTGCACCGATTACTTCTGTATTGATATTCTGTATTAATTCGATAACCTGTCTGGATGATAATCCTCCCGGTTCGTGGTGTGAAACCCCAGGTGCAAAAGCAGGATCAAACCCGTCCATATCAAGAGAAATATATAAAGGGTTTTCAAATACAGGAATTTTAGCCAAGTCTAAATCTTTCATTTGATGAATTTCTACATTAAACTTATCTGCTTGTTCGGCTTGATGTGTATTGAGTGTTCTTATTCCTACTTGAACTAACCTAGTCGCAAATCCATTTTCCATAATACGTGCAAATGGACATGCGTGTGAATATTTATCTCCTTCAAAATCATCGTATAAGTCGGCATGAGCATCAATATGTAAAATATCTAGTTTAGGATAGTTTTTATGATGAGCTTTAATAATGGGAAATGTAATGGAATGGTCTCCTCCCAGTGTAAAGATTTTACGATTTAAATTAAGATGATTTTCTGCGATTTCTGCAATATCAAAATATGTTGAAATCTCAAAATCTCCTTTATCTTCAATCGCAGAGTTTTCTATTGAAATTCCATTTTCAGCAAACAAATTTATCGAACCAGAATGTAATGCTTCTCTAATTAATGGCGGAGCAAGCTTAGGTCCTTTTTGGTAAGACGATTTTTTATCAAATTGTATTCCCTGGATAATTATTCCTTTCATTTGTTTTTGATTACTGTCAACAATAATATATGATTAAATATCTCAAATATAAAGAATAAACTTACCATAAGTTGAAGGATTATAGATCAATTCTTTTCTCCTCTAAAACTAAAAGAAAACTTGTAATCATTGGCTTTGTAACGATACTTATCTAATGGATATGCTCCCCAGGAGTTAATCCCACCAACTCCCATTTGAAAATGATCCAGACAAATAGAAACGGCTACCTCTTTTTTTAGATCAATATGGTGTAAACTTCCCCGTTGTTCTTGAGTTAAAGCCGCTAGACTATAGGGTAAAGTACTAAAACCAAAGGCTGGATCTCCTAAAACTTCTAGTTGTATTCCGTTTGTGCTTTTTAATACCAGCTTGCTTGTATCTTCTCTATTTCCAGTTTCTTGGGGACTTATGTAATCGTGCCCCATATCGGTTATCTTTTTCTCATACCAATCGATATGAGCAGCATATTTACGATCTATATAATTTTCAAAAGGACCTCGACCATGCCATTGCACATGATCAAAAGAATCAGGTATTTTAAAATATAATCCGAGTCTTGGTAATTCTGGTAATTTGTTACTTCCTGTTTTGAAGTCACAATCTATGGTAACCTTACCATTGGCATCAATTGTATATATTATTCCAAAATCACAATCAACATCTAGCAAATACAAATCAGTTTTAATCGTTACCTTTTTAATAGATTGGGATTGTATCTCAATATTCTTCAATTGTGTATTTTGCCCAGCATATTTCCATATTTTTGTACGATCCGGCATTTGGTTCCCAAAATCATTATCATTGGGTGCTCTCCAAAAATTTGGGCGTAATGCTTCAATAATGCATTCTGTTTTGAGATACTTATATGAAGTAAGTAAGCCTGTTAGTGTATTGATAGAAACTTCAAAGTCATTTCCTGAAATGAGATAAGATGCTGAGCTTTCTATCATAGAAAATTCTCTGTTCAAGATTTCTTCTTCAATTTCTGTATCTGTATCATGCAACAAAAACTGCTCTTTTGCCACTTCATGACCAAATGGGATCGACTTGTCATTTCTTCCTTGATAAATAGCAGCAAAATTTAAAAAGTATGGAGCATTTGGTTCAAAATCAACCTTGAAATCAAATTGAAATTGTTTTGATGTTCCCGCAGGTATATGTGGGTTCTGAAGATATCCTTTTTTTACTATTGTTCCTTTTGACCATATTTTCCAATTAATTTCAAAGTTTGAAAGCAAAATAAAATCAAAGTCATTGCTGATTTCTATTACACCTTTTTCAAGATTTACGGCTTTAAAATTAATAGGCTGGTAGCATTTTTTTACTTCCCAAATAGCAGGATGCGGAGTGCGATCTGGAAATAACAGTCCGTTAATACAAAAATTACCATCGCTAGGCGTGTCAGGAGGACCAAAATCACCACCAAATTTCCAGTATTTTTCACCATCTTCGGTATAAGCTGCAATTCCCTGGTCTACCCAATCCCAAATAAAGCCACCTTGCAAAACAGGATATGTATTGATCAAATCCCAATAATCAATCAAATTACCTACACTATTTCCCATGGCATGGGCATATTCACACATGATATAGGGTCTTTTCGGATTTTTGGTTGCATATGCTTCGATTTGCTCTATGGATGGATACATGGGGCAAACGATATCGGTATTTTCTTCTTCGCCTGCTTGTTCAAATTGTACAGGCCTTGTGTTGTCTTTGGATTTGACCCATTGATATGCTGCTTTAAAATTGGGTCCGTTTCCCGCCTCATTTCCCAGAGACCATATAATTACCGAAGGATGATTTTTGGTGCGTTCAAACATTCGATATACTCGATCCAGATGGGCTGCTTTCCACTCTGGCAGGTTACAAGGATGTACCGATTCGTCATAGGGGGTAGAATAATTAGAACCCATACCGTGGGTTTCTATATTGGCTTCGTCTACAACATACAATCCATATGCATCACATAACTCATACCAACGGGCATCATTTGGGTAATGACTGTTACGTACAGCGTTGATATTATACTGTTTCATTAATTTGATATCCAGAATCATGCTTTCTTCGGTGATCATCCTTCCTGTGACTTCATCATGTTCGTGTCGGTTAACTCCTCGCACGGTAATTGCTTTTCCGTTAATCAAAAGTTGTGCATTCTTGATTTCAACCTTCCGAAATCCAACGTTACATCCCACAACTTCCAGCATAGTATTATCCTGATCTAATAAAGTTAATGAGAGTCGATACAGATTTGGGGTTTCGGCGGTCCACTTTAATAGATTTTTGAGTTGTTCTTGTATTGAAAAAGATGCATTTTTTGATGCTATTTTGCATGCGATATCTTTGGAAAAGAGGAGCTCTTTAGCTGCAGTATATAATTCACAACGTATGGTTCCATTCCATTGCTGTTGTGTTGTGTTTTGAAGAGAAATATTCAGGTCAAGCAATCCATCGACATAGTCTGAAGTTAAATTTCCTTTTGCAAAAAAATCACGAATATGAATCTGATTTCTTGAAAACAAATATACTTCTCGTTGAATGCCGCTCAAACGCCAAAAGTCCTGACACTCCAGATAGGAACCATCACACCAACGATATACTTCGACTGAAATAGTATTTTCTCCTTTTTTTAAGTACTTGGTAATATCAAACTCAATAGGCGTCATCGAATCCTGATTGTACCCTAACCATTCTCCATTGATCCAAAAATGAGCTGCTGATTTTACCGACCCAAAATGAATGTAGATTTGTCTTCCTTCCCATTCATCAGGAATGATAAACGTTTTTTTATAGGATCCGACCGGATTGTTATCATGCGGAATGTAAGGAGGGTTTTTAGGAAACGGATAACGATCATTCACATAAATCGGAATACCATATCCTTCTAATTCCCAATTTGCGGGTACTTTGATATCACCCCAGAAAGAGGTATCATAACTGTTTTGATAAAAACCTTTTGGCCGAGTGTCGGGTGCATCTACATACTTAAATTTCCAGATTCCGTTGAGAGATTTGTACCATGGAGGGTTTTCTTTTACATTTTGCCACAAAAATGTAGCATCAGGATAGGGTAAAAAGGTTGCATGAGGCATTTCCTGACCAATATTGAAGACCTCAGGGTTTTCCCAAAAATTAGTGCTGTTAAAATTGATTTCTGATTCCATTCTAGGTCACTGTTAAAGTTATTATTCCCGATATGGGTACTTTAATGGAAATCAAACCTTTTTTAAGCGTTTTTGTATCACTCTGAACTTGATTTCCAAGGCAATCAAAAATAAACACTTGATAGGTTTTATGATCATTTACAACATCCAGAATCATACTTTCTGAAGTTTTAGCATTAATGATATCAATAATGTCTTCTTCACCGGATAGTTTGATTGCAATATCGGCATGGACAGTGATAATTTGTTTTTCTTTGGAAGAAGCTATAATCAAGGGGTAATTCTCTGAAGGCCCTGAAGCTATTAAATCACCGGTAAGTAGTACTTTTCGGTTTTCAGCCCAATACTCTGTGTAAAAACAGATCATTTGTCGATGCGATACTGAAATTTCATTGAGTCTAACTGATAATTGAGGAACTGAAAATAAAATATTAACAAACTGTAATGCTGCCAATTCGACTGGTTCATCATAGTTCCACATAAGCATATCAGAATGTACAGCGGTGGTTCCGGATAGTAATCTTAAATCAATAATTCGCCTTCTATTGGAGATAGCATCATTTGGGCAATCATGGGCTCTAAACATATTACCGCATTTTCGTAACAGGGGCCCAATATAATGTTGCCTGAATTCAATAAGGATATCTGGCTTTATTGCGGTTAAGGCTAGCATTATATCGGTCATTAATCGACCCACAGCCGGGCCCACAGCTGCATAATCTCTCCCATCTTCGGTTGTTAATTCGGTATCCTTGTAAGGAATAAAATGATCAATAAAATCTAGTTTAAAGCCGTCCAAATCCCATTCTTTGAGTGCTTTTACATATATGTTGATCAGGTATGTCCTAATTTCGGGATATCTGGGATCTACAATAGCAGCTTGAAACTCTTCAGAAAAATGAAGGAATTTATCTTTAAAATGTTGAAATGCTTTGGAGTGTTTCCCAAAAAAAGGTGCTGAATACCACATCATTACTTTCATTTCCAGACCATGAACCTGGGCTACAAAATCAGACATATTTGGAAACCGTTCTGGAAGCCAGTCACCAGTATATGCATACCCACGATTACTGTTATCGGTTTGCCAACCGTCATCAACAATGATGGTTTTGTACCCTATTTTTGAAGCAGTTTTGCACTCTTCCAGTAAACTTTTGGTGGTGATGTCCTGATGGTAAGAATACCAGGTAGAATACATGGGTAATTTGGCAACTTCGGGAACAAAAATAGGTTTGTAAAAAAATGTCCACCAGTTGGAAACTTCATTCAATGAATTTTCATAACGCTGTTTGCGATAATCTAATAAAATACTGAGTTTATATTCTATAAAATCAGGAACGTTTTCTTTGAATACAATTACATTGCAATATACCCAACCATCTTCTTCTCGAAGTCCTGCGCCTAATGATAATGTATTGATGGCATCAGAACATGCAAAAGTATGTATGTTATCATCATTGTGACCATAAAGGCAGATTACCGGGGCTTCATAAGTGGCACGGGATACTAACATACGCTCTGCATCAAATTCGGCATATACTCTTCTATCACTTTCATAATTGGATAACCAGGTTCCTTTTAAATTGATGGAAGGGATTTTCCATACCAATTTCATCGCTTTTGTGTTTTTAGAAGTCGGTGTATGTAATTTTATTGTTGCTTTAAAAAGTCCTTTTTCTAGTTGTTCGGTTTTATTTGAGAATTTGAAATCCAATGTTTTATCTTTGGAATAAATCGATATTCCGCCGTATGGAAGTTCATCTTGCCCCACTTCCTTAAGAAAATTCCATCCTTTTGTAGTTAAATTCGCCATAATGACAAGTCATAAGTTTATTTAGGTTGCCACACCCAATGGAGAAAAGAAAATATAAGCTGCAATTACTATAATTACAAGGATTAAGGAAATAATATGTCTATGTTTCCACGGTTTGATGTCAACCAGCTTTTTATCCACTGGTTGGTAAGGAATTTCCATCGGGTATAATTTTCCAAAAAGCAGCATAATAGCGGTACTTGTTACAAACAGAATTGCCATGATATGCAGGAAATGCAGCCCTGTATCAAATACCAATTGTGTAAGGCCATAACTGGTGATAAAAAATATCAAGGCGACTTTTGCTCCGATCGGAGGGACTTTTTTGGTAACAAACCCTACAAATAAAATCGTAAAAATAGGTACGCTAAAAAATCCTGCGACCTTTTGGATATAATCAAAAAAGCCGCCATCTACAAATGCAATAAAAGGAGCAATAAACATGGCCGTCATTGCTAAAAAGACTTGTAAATATTTACTTCTTTTAATTAATGTCATATCGCCGATCTCTTTATTCTTGTGTTTTAGATAGGGTTTGTAAATATTAAGCATAAAAAGTGTGCTGGAGCTATTAAGTCCCGAATTGAATGTAGTTAGTGCTGCACCAAAAATGATCGCTGCCATAAATCCCGTTAAATATTCTGGCATTACATCACCGATTAGTCTTGGGTATACTTCGGCGGTGTTTTCCAGATTAAAATAAATATGCAGAGCAATAAGTCCCGGGATATTTAATAAAATAGGAGAGATTACTTTGAGAACACTGGCCAGAGCAATACCTTTTTGACCGGCGGCAAGATTTTTTGCCCCCAATACCCGTTGCATAATATACTGTTCGGTACCCCAGTAGTTTAAATTAACTAATAGCATTCCTGTAAATAAAGTACTAAAGGGAACCGGAGAATCAGGTTTTCCTATAGCGTTAAGATGCTCGGTGTTTTGAGTTAAAATCATGTCTAAGCCTACAGAAAAACTTCCGTTACCAATATACAGTAGCCCAAAAAAAGGAACCATTAATCCGCCAATTACCAGCCCTATTCCGTTAATAGCATCAGATACTGCAATTGCTTTTAGTCCACCAAAAATGGCATAAATACTTCCTACAATCCCGATAGACCATACTAAAATCCAAATGGTTGCCCAATTACTTAAGCCAAAGACATCAGAGAGATCAAACATACCATTAAAGGCAACTGCTCCTGCATATAATACGGGAGGCATCATATTGATGACGTACCCTACTAAAAATATAAGTGATATCCATTTTTTAATGCTTGGGTCAAATCGATCCTCCAAAAAGTCAGGGGTAGTTACAGAACCATTTCGTAGATAAATAGGTAAAATAAATTCAGAAACTATAATTAATGATAGAATTGAGGTCATTCCCCACGCCATTACAGCAACGCTATCAATATATACCTGCTCATTCTCACCAATAAAGTTATTAGCACTCATATTCGTTAGAAAAAGAGACCCTCCGATTACAAACCACCCTAAGCTTCTACCTCCCAAAAAGTACCCATCTGAGGTGTTAAGTGCTTCGCCTTTGGTTTTTCGGTAAGAGATGTAGGCAACCAGTAATGTAAAAAGTATAAAAGTCGAAACAGCAAGCATAGGCATGATTTATTAAATGGTTATGATTATCAAAACAGACAATCATTTAATAAAATTTATTTACAATGAAATGATTACACTAGTATAGCATAGGTTAATCAAACTTAAAAAAAATGATTAATGTAAAAAACACATTTAATGGTTTTATTTGCTTGATTTCTATATGTATATGCTTAAATGTTACTTTTTCAACAATTTCCGGAATGTTTCGGCATCACCCTGAAAAAGATCATAATCTACTTTTCCGATTCCTTCTAATTTTTCTCTATCGGTGCGTTGCCAGATGGTCCAGCCTTTATTTTTCCATACTTTGGGAACTTTAGGTGAATTTTTGGTGTACTCTGCAATCCAAAGTTTGTATTTCCCAAATTCAGGATGATTGAGATATTTGTTGCCAAAGGAGGGGTTAGAATATATGATAGGGGTAACTCCCAGTTTTTCTTCTACCGTTTTCAGCCAGAGTAAAGTATTATGTTCGTACATCTCATTGGTTACAGGTGTTTTTATACCCAACTCTTCTAAATCCAGAACCGGTGGTAAATCTCCTGGTTCTAATTGACCGACGGCGGCAATAAAATTTTCAGCCTGCTTAACAGGATCTTTACCGGTTTCATAAAAATGATAAGCTCCGCGATAGATGCATTCATTTTTTGCGGCTGCTCTATTTTGTTTGAATTTTGGGTCTTTGAAACGAGTCCCTTCAGAAGCTTTAATATATACAAAATTAATGCCGTCCTCCTTAATCTCATCCCATTTGATATCATTCTGAAAATGAGAAATATCCATTCCTAGAATAGAAGGGTCTTTTTCCAGTCGTTGATTTTCTGAATAGCAAGGATCATTTTTATCTGTATTACAAGAAAATAGTAAAAGAGACAATACTAAAATTTGTAGTAAGCGTTTTTTCATGATTTTGGTTGTTAAGAATTAAGAGTATAATGGGTCAAAAGGTTATTTTGAGTCAATGGTTAAGTCTTTACCAAGTTTTTTCAGATTTTCTATTTCGGCAGTTTCAATAGTGCTTAATCCTGAAAAATGAAAGAGTTTTTTAAGAACAAAACCCATGAGATAGAAATACAACAGGGGTAAAATCAAGAAAAGAACGATGAGATTGCTCACTATATTGATAATGAGCTTCATCAATTCTTTTTTACCTTCTTTTAAGACTTCAAAGGCTTCAGAGAATCCTTCTTCAACATCTACATCAATATCTTCAACTTTATTTACGACAGCATCTTCAACTTTTTTTAATAGACTTATGTCTTTTCGCCCTTTTTCTTTAGCTCGTTCTAATTGTCTTTCTTTTCGGGCTTCTTGTTTTGATTTAACCTTTTCTCTCTTTTCTTCGTATTTGTTTTTTATAGCAGATAAATGTTCATGTAATGCAGCACCCAAATCTAACTCCATAGTATCTGAGACATAATGAATTCCACTAACATATAGTGAAAGTCCGGGATTGATAAGCAGTGCTACGATTAGAAGTTTTAGCGCAAGTTGCTTATATTTTTCTAAAAATATACCTACAAGAAATATAAGTGGCAGTAGTTTAAAAAGTAATGATTTCCCCATCTTTACCAGGATGGTTTGTATAGCAATTACGATATTGGAAAAAGTAAGGTAATCAATCGCTCTGGTAAAAATATCTGAAAGTTCTGTTGCGAGCCCCCCAATCAAGGGAATATTTGAATTATCAATGCTTGTAGCTATGCTTTTTAACTCTAATGCAACACCAAGGCCTAACATCATATCGCTATTTACACCAGATAAAAAATCAATTGCAGGAGTTACCAGGATATTACTAAAGCCTAAGATTACAAAAATCAAAGTAATAGCTATGATCCAGATTTTGTCTTTCGTAACAAGATTAGAGAGAAATTGATTACTATTCATAGTTGATTGATAATTTTTATTGCTCTTTAAAGGTAGATGTTTTTTGAGAGAATATGCATAGGTGTTTCCACATAATTATCACAGACTGGTTCATTGTGTATTCATGAATTATCATGTCTAATACATTTTCTTAATGAATACCTTTTTAATTTTTTTATATTGTTGACTAAATCAGAACTATAAATTATGGATAATGTATCAACAATTATTTTGGCCTCGTCTCTTATTATTATCATGTTAGGAATGGGATTATCCCTGGTTGTTGACGATTTTAAAAGAATATTTGTATATCCAAAAGCCATATTGATAGGATTAACTAATCAAATACTAATTTTACCATTATTAGGATTCACGCTGGCATCCTTATTTCCTCTTCAACCAGAGGTTGCAATAGGAATTATGATTTTGGCTGCTTGTCCTGGTGGTCCAACCTCCAATTTGATATCCCACCTGGCAAAGGGGGATATTGCATTATCGGTTACACTTACTGCGATAAGTAGTTTTATTACCATTTTGACGATACCTTTTATCGTAAATTTTGCACTACTACATTTTTTAGAAGAAGGACAAATGATTAAATTGGATGTTGTTAATACGATAATTCAGATTTTGGTAATTACAGTTATACCGGTAAGCATTGGTATGATAATTAGAAGATACAAAGAGTCTTTTGCATTAAAAATGGCTAAACCCGTTCGTATAGCTTCTGGTATTGTGATAGCATTAGTCATAATAGGCCTCACTATTAAAGAAAGGGACAATTTTCTTTCTTATTTTCGGCAGGCTGGAATAGTAGCTTTATGTTTGAATGTTGTTACTATGATTGTGGGTTATTATTCTTCAAAATTATTTAATATTAAGAATAAAAGCGCTATTTCGATTTCTATAGAATCCGGAATTCAAAACGGAACATTAGCAATAACCATAGCGGTTGTGTTACTTGAGAATACTTCGTTTGCTATCGCCCCTGCTGTGTATAGCTTATTGATGTTTTTTACCGGAGGTGTTGCTGTTTATTTCGGAATTAAAAAAAGTAAAGCTTCTTATGAAGATTAGCAGCTAGATAATGAAGTGATTTAACTTTTTTTCAATTGTCTAAAAAATGCTTCTTTTTCTCCTATATTTCAAAATAAAATGGAACGATAGCTATAATTATCCTTGATTTTTACATTTGTTGTGTTTTACAAAAAAGTTTCAATAAAAAAGCGTTCAATTCCTCGAACGCTTGCGTTATGCCATATCGAAATATAATTACCTATTTTTTGATACCAGGTACTCCTTCTGGTTTTTTGGTTTGCCAATGAAAAGTCTCTGCTTTTTGTTTCTTTGGCCATACTTCATCCAAAGTATCTGCATTATACACTCTGCCATTTTTAATCACGTGAGTGAGGGTATTTGTATTTCTAATATTATCTAATGGATTCTTTGATAAGATCAAAATGTCGGCAAGTTTTCCAGCTTTTAAAGTACCTAAATCAGTATCCAGCCCTAAGGCTTCAGCACCAAGTGAGGTAGCAACCTTTAGTGCATCATGATTTTTCATGCCTCCGCTGCCTACTGCCCATAATTCCCAATGAAAGCCGAGTCCCTGTAATTGTCCATGACTTCCTACACCAGCTAAGCCACCTGCTTCTACCAAATCTTTCATAAATTCTGCATGTTTTTTAAAGACATGCTCTTCTTCTATAAACCAACCGGGTCTCCTTCTCGATTTTTGTGCTAATTCTTCATATGGTGTAAAATATTGTATTTTTTGATCGCCCCAAACATTTTCTCGGGAGTAATAATAATTCTCTGCCCATGGGCCCCCATAGGATACCAGTAAGGTTGGTGTTACAGCCATTTTTGAATCTGCAACCGTTTTAATTACGTCTTTATAGATGGGGTAAATAGGTAAGGAATGTTCATGACCCGGATATCCATCTAACAATTGCGTCATATTTAGTTTAAAATCTAATCCTCCTTCAGTAGTGGGCATTAACTGTAACTCTTTTGCGGCCATTATAACCCATTGTCTTTGTTGGCGGTTACCTACCAGGTACATTTTAATGCTTTTGGTGTTATAGTATTCGCTATACTGTTTTAATACCTCTTTTGCATGATCCAGACTTTCGATTTGGTATTTCCAGTAACCAACTCCAGGACCTGTGCTATATACTCTGGGGCCATGAAGCATGCCTGCTTCTACCATATCTGAATAGGTAAGCACATCTGTTGTGCCGGTTTGAGGATCCCTAGTAGTAGTAACACCATAGGCCAAATTGGCAGAATACATCCATATCTGATTTTTGTGTAACCCCCAATAAGGCCACATATGTGCATGAGTGTCTACCAATCCGGGGATCAATGTTTTTCCAGAAACGTCAATAATTTGAGTGCCTTGGGGAATCGTTAAACCTCCTGAAGTTCCAATAGCTTTAATTCGATTATTTTCTATCAGCATATCCCCATTTTCGATGACCTCATTTCCCTCCATAGTAATAATACGACCTCCTTTTAGTAATAAAGTACCTTTAGGGATATCTTTTGTATAGGTTACTTTGATTTTAAATTCTTCAGCTTCAAACTTAGGATCTTTCTTTTTATCTTTTTCCTCATCTGTTTTTGTAGCATCCAATTTTTTTTCTGCCTTCTTGAGTTCTTCTTCTTTCTTTTTGGCAGCAGCCAGACTGTCATTAAACTTTTTTCCTGCTTCTAGATCATATCTGAAATGACTAGATCCGAGTGACCAATGTACTTTTTTGTTATCTGCTGACCAAGCCGGAAACTCTCCGCCCATTATAGTCAATTTCATAGCCGGAAACGCAGCCTCTTCTACTTTTGCTACTGAAACAGATGGTGTTTTTCCATATCGTGGAATGGCAATACTATAGATGTCATTATTAATTAGTGCTAACGCAGTTTTTCCATCAGGTGAAATACGTATTTCTGACGGTTTTGAAGCTTTACTTTTATCACGCCATCCCTCTTCTGAAGATGGTAATGCATTTGGTAAATAATGATTTTCATTAGCATGATCATGACCTATGCCAAAAACATCCTGAGAGCCATGAGTTGTAATACCTGTTAATTTTAAATGCTCTTTTTCATCCGACCCGTCCCAGCGAATAGAAACCAATCCTTTTTCGCTATTACTTAAATAAATGCGATCATCTATTTTGGTGAAATGTGGATGTTGTCTTCCTTTAGTCTTATCTATAAAATTGATAGTACCACCCTCTGGTGCAATCCAGACCAGATCCTCCTGAGCACGACTTGAAAAAGGAGTAATAGCATCATCATAGGTTTGCGCTGATCCTTTGTGAAATGCAATTCGGTTAGAGGAGTAAGACCATGATGGTTTGGTATAAATTCCAGGCTCTTTGGTTAACTGAACAGGTTTTGGACGACCGTCAACATTGATTTTGTACAAATGACCACCTCCTTGTTTCCAGGTTGTGAATACAATATATTTTCCATCGGGTGACCATGCAGGTTGTGCCTCAGTAAAGTTGTTGGCAGTTAAACGTTTTGGAGTGCCATTTGGTAAATTCATAACATACAATCGATTCAAGGCTGTAAAAACAACTTTTGAACCGTCTGGAGAAGGCCGGGCATCCCGTATTTGAGTAACCAATGCATCCTGGGTATCTTTTATAGGATATTTAAAGGCTAACTTTGGCCCTAAATCAAGGGTTACATCCACTTGAAAAGGAATCTCTGTGGCTGTATTGTTTTCTAATGAAATAGTATATATTTTACCTCCATATGAAGCAATCAAATTCTTATTATCGGGTGTGAAGGACATAGCGGGCAATACTCCCAATGGAGCAATGGATTCTTGTTCATCACGTTGAACCGGATAGGCCAGCCACCGTTCTTTTCCGGTTTTTAGATTTCGTAATACCAAGCCGGTTTTCTCTTCATATCTGGTGCCATATACCATCCAATTACCATCATTGGACAAAGTAGGAGTAAAGGCAGAACCATACCTAGAGGTTATCAGAGCCATATCTCCATCTTTCATATCATAGGTACCTATCTGATATTGGGGTAATTGTGCATTATAGTTCCAGGAATTCTTACGTTGAGAAAAATATAGTAGTTTTCCATCGGCACCAAAAGCGGGATCTATTGCTTTAATTTCTTTGGGTTTTTCAAACAGCTGGTTTCCAGAGCCTCCTTCTTTGTGATAGATATGTAATTTGATATTTCTACGTCCTTTACCTCCTACGATATATTCTCCGTCTGGAGTCCATTCTGCCGAAAAGAAATTATGCTTTTTTTCTTTGGTAATTTGTTTGTCTTCTTTGGTTACAAGGTTTAAAGTCCAGATGTTATCGGAACCACTTTTATCTGAAATGAAGACCAATGATTTACCATCAGGACTATATCTTGGATGTACATCATAAGCCATCCCACGGGTAATTTGAGCTGCTTTACCACCCGTGATAGGAATAGAGTAGATGTCACCCATAAGATCAAAGACAATGGTTTTTCCATCAGGGCTTACGTCCAAAGAAATCCAGGTTCCTTGATCGGTGGTAAAGGAGATCGTTCTTTTTGGTTCCAAAGGAAGCTCTTCGGTGGCTTTTTTGATAGAGTCTTTTGCTGTTTTAGCACTTTGCGGAAATACTGTAATAGTACAGAAAAGTAAAAATAGGGAAGTAACCCCAAGAGAGATGTGTGATTTCATTGATTGTGAATGTTGAATTAATTTTATAGGTAAATATAAATAATAAATTGATGAAGTGTATTTACCTTTCAATCATGACTATCATAAAGTTTTGTTATATATGTGCTGTATTTTAGATATCAAACTTGTAGTTTTCGATTATTATAGAGTGCTCAAAGATACCAGGCTTTTTTTTACATCTTTTTTATTGTTTATTCCTAATAGGAGGCTATGTACTCAAAAGAACTTATATTATAGAACAAAAGTTATCCCGATGACTATCGGGATCTCCTGAAAACAAAAAGTCTGAATAAGTTTGATAGGTACATTTTAATTCTTGAGAAACTTGTGATAAAATATGAAAATAAGTGTAACACTTTGGTAAATTGATCATCTATACACCTGAAGATGTAAAGCAATCATTTCTATGAAATATTTCGTGATTATTATAAATTTTTGTTTGCTAACCATTGGGTATACACAAAAAATAAATGTAGAAGAATGGATAGAAGATATCGATTCACGTATTCTGCGGCAATGGCTAATGCTGTTCAATTTAGACAAATTCTCAATGCTAAAATTGTAGGAGAACCTACTGGAGGTAATCCATATAGCTACCAGGATTTAGAACAGTTTCATCTTCCAAACTCCAAATTAATAGTAACCTATTCAAAACATTTATTTCGTTTTCAAGAAAAGAACACTCTAGGAATGCAACCCGATGTGTTGATTACCCCTAAATGGGAAAACTATAGAAAAGGAGTAGATGAGGTAATGGATTGGGTACATAAAGATTTGAATAAAACAAACACACCTGATAAAAAATAGGAGATATCATAACAAAGAACTCACTTGAAGTTTTTGTCTGGAAGCGAAAAAGAGCCGTATGAATCGAGAGGTTCATGTACGGTTCTGTGCCTGCGCACCGTAGTGCTTCGGCACACAGGTGTGAGAGGTTAGGGGTGAAATCCCCCTAGCTTACTCGACTATCTCAAGTGCTTCAACTACACTTTTTACTGTTTTCACATCAATATCCAATTCAATACATTTGGATACCACATTTTCAAAGTACTCAGGAGAGCATCCATATTTGGAGTAGTTGGTCTCTACGTCATGCGTATAAAAAATAAGCCAGCCGCCAGTATGCGAGAATTTTTCTAGTATTGAAAATATTTTATCTAATGAGTGAAGTTTTTCATAGAGTCTTATGGTTTTTAGGTTATTAATATCTATTTGATCTATATTTATTCCATGATCAATCCCGCGACAGGAGTCAAAGTGCTTTGTTACTACTTTTTTTGCTTTTTTGGTTTGCTCACCAAACGGATATGAAAAATTTTTGAGCACTTTATTTATACCAATCTCATTAAGTTTTTCATTGTTTTTGAGAATTTCCTTTTCTATTATATGTACATCAGATATCTGATAAAAATGAACATGCCCATATGTGTGACAGCCCAGTTCATGTCCGTGGGAATCACACGATATCAAGTGTTCTCTACTGTATAAGTTTTCGTTTTCAGATATGGAATCAAGAAAAGAAAGAGCTACATAATATGTTGCTTTTAAATGGTACTTATCGAGAATCTTTTGCGCATTGGTAAAAGCGCTTTTTGGGGCATCATCAAAAGTAAAACTTATTAACTTCATATCCGCTGGAATCAGAACGTTATTGATAAAGGATTTATCCGCTATTCGTTTTTTTAAAACATTAATATATTTTTTCATGACTCTGATTTTTTATGCAAAAAAGCTACCGGTAGGAAGTTATTAACTACATCTACAAATTCTCTCTTGAAGAAGTTATTTATATTAGTTTTTAGAAATAAACTTTTCAATAAGAATCTCTTTCTCAGTTGGAACTAAAAATACATCTGTGACTCCAAGATTGAGCACGTCAACTATTTCCGTGTTATTTCCATCGAAATATTTCAGGGACTTATCCTTATGATAATAAACATTATAATTGAGAGGCTCAATAAGATCGAGAATTTGAGTAGCAGATGATGCATGCTGTATAAGCATTTCGGTAATAATAATTGGTCTTAACTTTTTTATGGACTCTATCCCATTACTAATAATCAAGTGTTCCGTTCCTTCAGTATCCATTTTTATTATTGAAACTATATCTAAATTCTGTTTTGTCACAAAAGTATCAAGTGTTACTGTGTCTACTTCAAATTTTTCATTTGACACCATCGTAGGGTTAAGAGTGTTGTTACCTCCACGCAGAGGGTATTTTACATATTTATATTTAGTATTATAATTTTGGTAAAAAGTTGTTTTTCCATTTTTTTCGGATACAGCAAGTTTGTGGATTTGGAGTTTATCTTTAAGATGATTTTTGGCCAGGTTTATATTTAAGTAATGAAGAGAACCTGGTGCGGGCTCAAATAAATGAACTTCTAGGGTAGGATTGATTTTTTTGGCTAAGATTGAATAATAACCCAGTTGAGCACCTATATCCAGGAAAACTTCACAAGATTTAATCAATTCAATGAAAATCTCTGTATATTCATAGTTGAGATACCCTCCATTCCAGAAGATTTCCGAAGTAACAAAACAAGTTTCATTAGTGGCTAATACAAAATTCTGCCCGTTATTAAGTATGTAGCGTATATTGCCATTAACTGGAATACGGTATTTCTTAGGAGGATTTCCGCCAAAAAGAAAATAAATAGATTTTCTTATTATCCTATTTAAGAAAGGATGATAAAAAAACTGCCTCATAAAGCTAATTAATATTTAATTGTTACGATTTGATCATTTATTATTTTCCGATTCCTAGCGAATTTAAGGTATCTTGTGTTTTGAACCTGCTTAGTGATTTCAAAATCAAAATCATAGAATACTTGAGCAGAAAATTTATTTTTCTCTGTATGCTTATAAGTTACAAAAAAATCACCTCTATTGAGATACTTCCGCAAACAATAAGTCAAAAAGGCATGCTCAACTCTCTTGCTTTGAATACGACAACTAAACATCAGGTCAATAAGTCGATTTTCTGATAGGTTGATTATTCCAAATCCGATAATGCCATATTCTCCAAAATTATCTTGACATTTCAGGACGTAGGCCGAAAGATTTTTATCTTTGTTAATGTCCAAAATATCCGATTTTTCATATCTATTGCCTGAAAAATTCATTTGGTTGGTGCGTTGAGTAAGTTCATATACTCTGTCGAAGTGCTCTTTGCTCAACGCTATTATTTCAAGTTTGATGTTACATTTTTTAAGGAAATCGAAATAACCTCCTTCGAAGTTAATGGATTGCTCTTTCCTTTTTACCTCATTGAGATAAAAATGTTTTCTTTTCTTACTCTCTGTGGTTATTGGTACCTGAAGCTCTTCCAAATCAAGAATAGTTTTGTAGTCAAGTGCATCCATAGTTTTTACCTGTGGCAAAACCGTTTGAACTTCGTTTCGTTCAAAAACAGAATCGTCAACAAAGAGGATTGTATTTACATTGATATTTAGATCTAGTGCTATTTCTCTTATTCCCTTACTTTTAGGAAACCACGAAATCTTTGGAAACAGGAAAAAGTCCTTTATTCCAAAATGGTTTAAAGCTTCCAGTGCGGGTTCTATATTGTTTTTACTGGCAATGGAATGGATGATACCTTTTTGTTCTAAATGGGTTAGGATCTCTTTTATTCCTTCTTTTAACCAGAGGTTCTCTATACCATCTTCAACCAATGTACCGTTCCAAACAGTATTGTCCAAATCCCATACAACACATTTGATCTTTTTTGATTTTTTACTATTTGATTCTAGCTCTTTAAATTTAACAAATTCAGTGATTCCAAAATATAATGGAATATCACTGCTAATGTTTTCGGGGGTGATATCTATACGATATGGAAGATCTACCTTGACTCTTTTTATTATTTCATCAAATGGAATGCACTCCTTGTTGTATCCCGGCTTTAATTCAATCCTATATTGAAAAGGAATCTTTCTATACTTTTCATCTTCGTTTCTAATTGTAAGTCCCATAAAGATTATTTCATCCGATGGATTAAAAATCTCAATCAAGAAAACATGGGGTTCATTTAAGCTCTGATTCTGTTCTTTTAAAATGTTGTTTTTTTTGACACTATATCTTTTTTGACTTAGTTTTCTCTTTACAAATTTCGGTCGTGTCAAATGGATTAGCTTGGCCACCTGTAGGTCTTTTTTTTCTCTCTCACTTACTTTTTCTTTAGTGAATAGTTCGTTATTTCCTTGAGTAGCTAAGACTCCCCATTTCTTAAATTGGATTTTTAATATTTGAATATCATCGGCCAAACCATGTTGTTTTACCAACTCTATTCCGTGTAAAAACCTTCTGCACTTACCATCTATTCTTGCAGAGTATAAGTCGCAGGTTTTAAAACAATGGGGAATAGAGCATTCGGTACAATGTTCAGTCCAGTGTAAAATGCTTCTTTCTTGTATACTATTATATGTGCTTAAAAATTTGTCATAGACTCCCTGGGGTAGGGTTTCCTGAACAGATTTTAGATACACTTCACTCTCATACATATTTTAAAATTTGAGACAATAATGGAATAAAGAATATATGTCCTTTATATTCCATGTATGTTTCTCTACAAATCTAGGGGATTTTTGATAAACTTAAAATTATTCACAGCAACTTGAGTATATATTTCTGTTGTTTTTGTACTACTATGACCTAATAAGGTTTGGATATACCTTAAATCTGTTTCACTCTCCAATAAGTGAGTTGCAAATGGATGTCTTACTATATGAGGTGTAATCCTTCTTTTTAATATTTGTTTTTGTTGCAGCTCTGGTAACAATTGCTCCTACACTTTTTTCTGAGTATTTGTTGTATTTGGAGATTCAAATAAATACTCACTTGGTTTCCATTGCCTATAGTATATTCTTAAATCTTTTAATACTGTTTCAGACAATAATGAATATCGATCTTTATTGTTTTTAGCATTCTTAATATAGAAGTGGTTTAAACTTTTTTCAATTGGCTATAAACCTGCCTGCCTTGCGGCGAGCAGACAGGAATGATCTTTTGCACTCAATTTTTGTCTTTTTCTTACTCCGTAGCGCTGCTATGAAGTGCAAAAAAGTCTTCAATTGATTACAAAACCCCTATTTCCTGCCCGCCCGGCAGGCGGGTTCGCTTCAATTCTACCTGTCGGCAGACAGGCAAAAAAGTTTAAACCACTTCATAAACCAACATTCGTTTACTATCAATATCTGTAATTTTCAGATTCAACAGTTCACTTCTTCGTAATCTGGCAGAATACAACAAATTTACAATACAGCGATGTTTTATATTGTTGGTGTTATCAATCATAGAGAGAATTTAATACTATTAATGGATTGATTAATATAACTATTGGATTTCTTCTGCTGATATTGGTAATAGAAATACCATCCACGTTCTGGCCGCAGAGCTATTTTTGATAATTTCTTTATTGGATTGTGTCATTGCTTATTAATTGTATAGCTTTTTTACCAATTTTCCTATGCTAAGCCCTTGTACTATAATAGAAAATAACACGACAACATAGGTAATATACAGAATTATTTCTGAAGAAGAATTGTCTGACAAACTTAATGCCAACGCGATAGAAATCCCTCCTCTAAGACCACCCCAGGTTAGTATTGCAACCGTTTTAATAGATTTGCTTTCTGAATGTTTTAATAATGAATAAGGTAAAAATACAGAAATAAATCTTGAAATTAGTACTATAACAATGGCCGTGACACCTAGAATGAGGTGATCTATATTAAACTTCAAAAGATGAATTGCCAAACCAATGAGTACAAATAAGATTCCGTTAAAAATATCATCCAGCACTTCCCAGATCTCATTAAGTAATTTTCTGGTTGGCCCGGTATTGCTTTTAATATTTAATTTATTACCAATAATGATCCCTGCAACTACCATTGCCAACGGACCCGAAACATGAATTAGCAATGCCAATGCATATCCTCCCATTACAATGGCGAGACTTATCATTACAGATAATTGAGGGTTTTCTTTTACAGATTTTATACATTGGTATCCCAAAAAGCCTAGTACAGCACCATATGCAATCCCCCCGACAGCTTCCTCCAGAAATAATTTGCCAATTTCAGTACCAACAGAACCTTCAATATGATGTTCTCCCATTCCGGCAAGAATTAATATTCCTGAAAAAACCACAACGCCAATACCATCGTTAAAAAGCGATTCGCCTTCAATTTTAATACTCAGGCTTTTAGCGATATTTGCTTTTTTAAGAATGGCCATTACCGCGATAGGATCGGTTGGAGAAATTAATGCTCCAAACAGCAGGGCATGTAAAAAAGGAAGTTCAATACCAATCAATTGAGCAATTCCAAAAGTCATTCCTCCTACAAGAAATGTAGAAATCAATACCCCCAGTGTAGCAAATAAAATGATTGACCACTTTTCTTTTACAAGATCTTCAATGTTTACATGCAGCGCTCCCGCAAAAAGTAGAAAACTAAGAATACCATCTAGCAACAGAGTTTTAAAATCTGAATTGGTTACAATATCACAGAAAAATTGATAAAATCCGGGGATGATGCTTTTGCTTATAGTAATGATCAAAATAGTGGCCAAACTCATGAGCATTAAACCAATGGTTGTTGGCAATTTCAACCATTTGTAATTCACAAAGTTGAAAAAAGAAGCTATTGCAAAGATAATACTGAAGGATTGTAACATAGTTTCTATGGTTTTACATTAATATATTTTCCTACAAAAACACCAATTACTATGGCCAGATAAAATTGCCCTATGATATTCATGACTAATGTAACAGATTGAGCCTGTGGAGTAAGAGGCGTTATATCTCCATAACCTACCGTAGTGATACTGATAAAGCTGAAATAATAGAAAACATAACCAGAGTAACCATCCATTAGTTGGAATGAGTTTGGATCTATAAAATGAATAGTCTCAAATATATTTCCTCCAATAATTCCCAAATAGATAAATCCTAAAATAGGCCCTAAGATGAATTGTAAGTTTATGTTTTTTATCCTTTTTAATTGTTGCAAAAGCAAGATGCAGAAGTAAATAAATAAAATACAGGAAGATGAAAGTCGTAGTGCTTTTATAATATTGGAATTAAGATTTGAAAATTCTAACCAGATAAAAATTAGAGCTAAAATTCCTAATATATATGATCTTAACCTTGTTCTTCTATTAGATGCGATTAAAGAACTTGCCAGAATCACCAATGTATAATTTATTACAACTACCTGAGCAGGGTACATTCCAGAAACGCTATTATGAATTGGAGTCAATAGAAAATTAAACACGCTGATCAATGCAATTAGATATTTATAGGTGTCGAGTATTTCTATTATTTTTTCTTTCACTTCTGGTATTTAATATATGCTTTGATAATTGCTTCAGCGACTTTAGAAGCAATTTGATTATTTAAACTTTTTGGGATAATATGCTCCCGATCTGGGTCTTTTACACAATTGGCAATAGCATAAGCGGCGGCAATTTTCATTTTAGGGGTAATGCGTTTTGCTCTACAATCTAATGCACCTCTAAAAATCCCCGGAAATGCCAATACATTATTCACTTGATTAGGATAATCACTTCTTCCTGTTGCAATGATTGCGGCACCGCCTTTTAAAGCCTCTCCTGGAGTGATCTCCGGATCAGGATTAGCTAAAGCAAAAATGATAGGGTTCTCGCTCATAGTTTTAATATCTTTTGCAGTTAAGATATTAGCAACACTCACTCCAATAAATACATCTGCTCCTTTGATAGCATCTTTCAAACTCCCTTTTATATTATCTGGGTTAGAATAGTTTAATAGTTCTTTCTTAGCAGTATTTAAATTTTCTCTGTCTTTATGAATAATCCCTTTGCTATCACATACCAATACATTTTTAACAGGAATACATACATTTGGATCGATACCAATGCATCGCAACAATCTGGAAATTGCAATTCCGGCAGCTCCGGCACCATTAATTACAATTCTTAAGTCTGAAATATCTTTCCCCAGTACTTTACAGCTATTCATAATACCTGCCAGGGCAACAATTGCAGTACCGTGTTGATCATCGTGAAATACCGGGATGCCGATATCCTGTAAAGCGGTTTCTATTTCAAAACTACGAGGAGCAGAGATATCTTCGAGATTAATACCTCCAAAAACAGGTGCAATTCGTTTAACAGTTTCAATAATTTCACTGGCAACTGTAGTGTTTAAACAAATCGGAAATGCATCTACATTGGCAAACTTCTTAAAGAGCATAGCCTTACCTTCCATTACAGGAATAGCTGCTTCTGGACCAATATTTCCAAGACCTAAAACAGCAGTGCCGTCAGATACCACTGCGATAGTATTACCTTTGATTGTGAGATCATAGGCTCTGCTTGGATCTTTTGCAATAACCCGGCAAGGTTCTGCTACTCCAGGTGAATATACTCTCGAAAGATCATCGGTAGTATTTACCTCAATTTTTGAAACCACTTCAATTTTCCCTTTATACTTTGCATGAAGATCCAGGGATTCTTTGTTAAAATCGTGTTTTGACATTAGTTGCTCTTTATATTATTAGGTAGTACTACAGAATTTGCTTTTTAAGTATTAAATCAAATTCACATCGGTCACTACTTCTAGTAATGCAGGTCCATCATGATCACGAACCTTTTCCATTGCCGGGATTAAATCTTCAAGTTTTTCTACTCGAACACCAAGTGCTCCACAGTTTTCGGCAAATTGTGCAAAACTTGGATTATGTAAAGATGTTTGCCAAACATCTACTTCTGCAGCACGCTGTTCTTTGGATATTTTTCCGAGTTCGGAGTTGTTTAATACAATATGTTTGATATTCATGTTATACTTTACCAGCGTTGTGATTTCGGTAAGATATTGCCCTAAACCTCCATCACCAGATACAGACCAGATTGGTCGTTTATGCCCTTGTGCAGCCCAGGCACCCATGGCTGCAGGTAACGCAAATCCAATAGATCCTAAATAACCAGACATAAGGACAGATTGGTTTTTAGGTTCAAAATACCTCCCGAAAGAGTAGGTGTTATTTCCCACATCAACTGCTATTACAGCATTCTCGGGAGTCACTTTATTCATTGCATCAAAAAGAGCAATTGAACTTAATCCTTTACTACCGGAATCTTCAAGTCTACTCTGTTTTTCTTGTTTCCATAGTTTCCAGCGTTCTTCAATTTCAGGTGTTTGGTCTATTGTTTTGGTTTTTCCTTTTGTTTTGTATTCTAAGATTTCCAGAGTTTCTGAAATTTCACCCCATAAAGCAACATCCACCTTATGGAATTTGCTTAATGCCATAGGATCATAATCTACCTGAATGATTGGTTTTTTAGAGGTAACTCCGGTATGGTTAGAAAAAGATGCTCCAAAAACAATTAGTAGATCACTTTCATTCATAAACCACGAAGCAATGGGAGTTCCACTTCTACCTAATACACCACATCCTAATGTATGATTGTCAGAGATTAACCCTTTTCCTTTAAATGTTGTGATTACAGGGCAATGAAGCGTTTCTGCATACCCAATAATACTTTTCATATTAAAACGGGCTCCGTGTCCGACAACGATTACAGGTCTTTTAGCAGATAAAATCATCGAAGTTGCTTTCTTTACCATTTCTTTGGGTGGAGAAATATTGAAAGGAGTAATTCGATTTTCCGGAGTTTGCGGTTTGTTTTTTTTGTCTTTTTTGCTGAAAGCAACTTCGTCTGGGAAAGTAAGATGAGATACATCTCTTTTAATAAGTGCAGTTTTAATGGCCAGAGACATCAACTCACTATGATTAGAATTTTGATGTACAGCGTGGTTAAACTCTGCCACAGACTCAAATGCTTTTGCCAAATCTACTTCCTGAAAAGCTCCGGTACCCACTACTTGAGTGTTCACTTGCCCGGATAGTGCTAATAATGGTGCTCGATCCACTTTTGCATCCCACATTCCTGTAAACATATTGGTTGCTCCAGGTCCTGCAATACCAAAACAAGCGGCAGGTTTACCGGTAAGTTTTGCATAACCAGATGCTGCGAAGGCAGCCGCTCCTTCATGACGAATACCGAAGTATCTAAGCTTGCCTTGTTTTTCTAATCTTCGCATAGCATCAGCAACACCGAGATTGCTATGGCCTACCATCCCAAAAACAGTATTGACCCCCCAATTTACCATAGTTTGCATCATCACATCAGAAACTGTTTCTTCATGAGCAGATTCTTCAGGAATCCCTACAAAAACAGCATCACCTTCTTCTTTAACTTCAAAAGTAGTAACACCATCATCATAACCTCCCGGAGGCAATCCAGTACAAGGATGAAAATCCCAACCATGCCATGGGCAACGTAGTAGTCCGTTTTCTATAGATCCTTCTCCCAGAGGTCCCCCCTGATGGGGACATTTATTATCTAAAGCAGAGAATTTTCCTTCATAATGTGTCAAGCAAATTCCTTGATGACCTGCAGTAACGGTTTGTACTCTTCCTTCAGGAAGTTTGTTTTTGTTACTTAATACTTTATACCAAACAGTTGTTTTTTTTGAAGTCATGATCCGTTTTTTGATGAAGTGATTTAAACTTTTTTGGGCAATTGAAAAAAGTTTAAATCATTTCAATGTTAACATTTATTATGAAATTGCTCTTGTCTTATTTTGACCGCTCGAAATGAATAAACAATTAGGGCAATCAGACCTAATAAAGCACTGATAATACCTACTATTGTAATATAGATTCCCGAATCAAAATGGGTCTCTAGGCTTTTATATATTCCAGAAACCAAAGCAGAGATAACAAAGCAGGCGACAGCAACATAAAGAAACACCATGGCGCTGTTTAGTAATTTAAGTTGCTTTAGCTTTTGTTTAATCAGGTCTTGATCAATAGTTACTTCTGCAATTAGTGTTTTAATCTCGGTGCTGAGATTCACTAAAAGGTTAGAAGTGGATAATATCAAAAGTCCTATGCCTGGTATTATGGTTGCCGGGATATACCAATGTTCCATACTATTTAATTTATATAATTTGCAAGCGCTTCTTCGAAAAAAGTAGATGCTGTGATCTCATCAATACCAGTTACTGGTAAAACCGCTCCTTTAAATCCATCATTATACCATTTACCTGCAGTTAATGAATTAAAATCTGAAGTGTCCACCCCATCATGTCCTTTATAACCACTGATGTAGAAGTAGTAATCATTTACCATGGTATCCGGAATAGCGAGACCCAATCCAAAAGCGAGTCCTGTTTTATCTTCTAGAGATACAAAAGCCCCTGTATCAAAATGATGCGGCCAAGTCCTAATATCAGATTGGAGCTGTTGATTTTCTAAAAAAGCTTCTAATGTGAGTTGTGCTAATATTCTAAAATTGGTTAACTCACGTAATCTGTTCACATTGTGTAATTTAAATGTGAAATCATCTGTAATAGGAGTGTAGGGCAATTCATAATGAAGATCGTATTCAAAAGGTTTTTTGATGCCTGCTTCGATTGCGGTTTGTGTAATCCATTTTACAATTTCGGTGTGAGTGGTTCCATCTAGTCGTAATGATTTTTTTGAATTATTAGAGTTCCAGTCTAAGGTAAAACGTTGGTAACTGAGGGAAAGAGTATCACCATCGCTATTCAAAGGATGCGTAGACATATTTCCTTCTGTGGTACAAAACCCCAGATTCGTATGGCTATCGTCTTCTTTTTTATCTAAAAAACTTTTTCCGGCGGCAGCAAGATATTGTGCTGCCAAATGCATTTGAGTAGTCATATTTTATTAGTTTATCGAGTACTATTTTTGTTTTGTGTGTTTTGAATATAGTTTTAATGTTCTTTCTTTTCTTGTTGCCCGGAAAGCGAAAAAATAACACCTATTGAAATGAATTCATCATTAAGTTTACCAGCTATCCCTTTAAATTCGGCAAAAGCAAACAGTTTTCCTAAATTATAATGTGCTCCTAATCCATAATTCAACCCAAATTCATCTTCCTCTTCAGATTCTCTGGACTGTTCTATCAAACGTTCTTTTTCGATGGTATAATTAATTCCTGTAAGAGGATAGACCCCTAATTTATGTGTCAATTCAAAAATATAATGAGCATTAATGTTCAGCTCTGTTACCTTTAATTCATATTCGTTGTCAATTTCCTGATAAGGAAAAAATGTTATTTCGGGGCCAAAACAAAAATGATCATTAGGGCCATAGTATACTCTGGTATTTATCCCTAAAAGTTCTTCATTCAATTCTAATGAAGGAGCGATCCCTATCATCCATCCTTGTTGGGCTTTTGTACTTAGTGCTATTATAAAAAACAACAACAATGCACTAGTATTTTTTAGTCTACACAACTCCCGCATAATTTATACCTGTTAGTCTATGCATGTTGTGATCAAAAGTAGAGAGGTCATTATGATTAAATTTTGAAATATCATCATATCCACAAGCTCGTGCAATTACCTTTATCAGGTTATTGGTTGCGTCAAAATAATTATGTAGTTGTTTTGCAGAAGATTCTATGATCAGTCTGCTTCTTAGGGATTCTTTCTGTGTTGCAATCCCTACAGGACAGTTATTACTACCGCAAGCACGCATTCCTAAACAACCAATGGCTTGTAGTGCAGCATTTGATACTGCAATGGCATCAGCCCCCAACATCATGGCTTTTGCAAAATCCTCGGCAATACGAAGCCCTCCTGTTATGATTAGTGTAACATGTGTTGCGCCAACTTTATCGAGATATTTTCTAGCTCTTGCCAACGCCGGAATTGTGGGAACATTAATGTTGTCTCTTAAAATAGTAGGAGCAGAGCCTGTACCACCTCCGCGACCATCCAGAATGATATAATCTACACCAACATCCAATGCAAACTGAATGTCTTTTTCGATATGACTGGCAGCAATCTTGAAACCAATAGGAATTCCTCCGGTTTGTTTGCGAACTTCTTCTGCAAAAGCTTTAAAGTCTTTTACTCCATGAAAATCTGGAAATGTAGCCGGTGATATTGCAGTTTGCCCTTCTTTCAATCCACGAACTTCTGCAATTTCTTTACTCACTTTATTACCAGGTAAATGCCCTCCGGTACCTGTTTTAGCTCCTTGTCCCCCCTTGAAATGAAAAGCTTGTACCTTATCAAGTTTATCCCATGAAAAACCGAATTGAGCTGAAGCTAATTCATAAAAATATTTGGTGTTATTTTCTTGTTCTTGTGGTAACATTCCGCCTTCTCCAGAGCAGATTCCTGTTCCTGCCATTTCTGCACCTCTGGATAAGGCGATTTTCGCTTCCCGCGAAAGTGCTCCAAAACTCATGTCACTCACAAATAGAGGCATATCTATCGTCAAAGGTTTTTTGGCATTAGGGCCAACCACCACTTTGGTAGCTACCGCTTCATGATCTAATAATGGTCTGTTAGCCAATTGAGCTGGTAAAAACTGAATGTCATTCCATTTAGGCAGGATATTTCTATCAACACCCATTGATGCCGAAAAACCATGATGACCTAGATTCTTAAGACCGTTTTTGGCGAGTTCCTTAATATATCCTGTATAGGGCTCGGTATCCTCTGGATGTGTGTCTGCATAAGAGCCAAGGTATTCATCTCTGTTAAAGGGTTGCGGATGCCTCTTGAGATAGTCATTAATTTCAATTTCATCTACATATAAAGTATCTCCTTCAATTTTTGTACTGAATTTATGTAATACCTCATTATTATTGTATTCTGAAATCCCGGTATCATAGCGATAATCCCAGCCGTGAACCCCGCAGATGAGATTATGTCCATCGATATGCCCATCGGCCATTAATGCGCCTCTGTGAAGACATCTTCCGTATAATACAGAAACTTCTTTATCAAATTTTATAATGACCAGGTCCAATCCGTTAACCAAAGCATGAGCTGGTTTTTTGTTTTTTAAATCACTGATCTGTGCAATTACAACAGGTTGTTTCATTTGTGTGTTTTGTTGTTTTTAGGTTCCTGCCTTTGCAAGAACGACAATGTATTGAAAGCTCCAAAAATATTTTGGAACATTTTATAAATTAAAAAGCAAAGCCAAGCACAAAGAGTATTCTTCCTCCGTCTGAGCTACCATAATACCCGACATTAGCAGTAAAAGTATCCAGGCCACTTACCCAGAATGATCCACCTGCACTATGATGCCATTTATTCGAATCATCATCTTCTAACCACACTCTTCCGTAATCAAATCCTCCAGAGATACCATATTTCAAAGGGATAAAGCTGGTTTTAAATTTTCCCAGCTGAAGACGAAGGTCAACATCCTGATATACAGAGTATTTACCGGTAAAACGTTCGTTTCTAAAGCCTCTTAAGCTTTTATTTCCGCCAAGTTGTGCACCGTGATAGAACTCAAAATTATCTCCCAGAATGGCTTCCCCGCCAATTTTGGTGGCAAGAACTAAGTTACCGTTTTGGGATATTTTATGTGCTAAACCGATATAGGGCTCTACATAAGCAAATCGATTTTCGTTATCACCTCCATCGATATTGGTTTTATACCCGGTGGTAATTCCTGTATTTAAGGCAAAGGTTGGAAAAGCGATGTCATTTTTATTTTCAAAATGGTAATGCATTTCGGCACCTACGTATGTTTGTTTTTCAAAAACAGCATCATTTGCTGGCACATTATTGATAAATCTACCTCCTGTATTTTCTACTTCGAATGATTCAAAAAGTGGTTTGAAATAGAAATTTCCTCCATCTCTTCCTCTCCAAATAAGTGAAATGGCCGCATTTAATCTTTCGATTCGCACCCGGTTAAAATCGAGATCAACGTCGTCCTTATCGTAGTCGGTATCATTTCCAAAACCAAAGAAGTTAATAGCAAAAGTTGGGCTGTTATATTTGCCTTCTACGCCAAAATTCCAATTGTTGAAAATATTAGAAAACTCTCCAGAGTACGATACATCAAAACCTGATGAACCGGTATAGTAGGAGGCTCCCAAACTATGTTTTTGAGTAAAAGGATTTCTTTGTAAACCAAAGGTAGTAATGGTATTCTGGACCCCTACACGTAAACCATCATCAGGGTTAAAAGCAATTAATGGCAGTAATTGATACACATAGTATTTTCGTTTTTTATAATCATAGTTATTAATATCATAAGAATCTACCAGCCATTTTCTTGTTTTCTTGTTGATAATGGTATTGTTCTTTGATTTGTAATCATAGAGTTTGATTTTTTTGGTGTTTTTGAAATCATAGGTGTCATTTTTTCTACCCCCGATAACCCGAATCATAATGGGATGATCTCCTTTACCTTCTAATTTAAATGTATCATTTCCATCAAGACCATATAACCAGATTTCTTTGGTTTCTTCTTTGGTAAAAGTCCTGTTAAAAATCCCAAGGTCTTTTCTGTGAATATCTACTGTTGTTTTGCCATTAGGGAGCCTTTTGATATAAAATTTGTCGTCCTTTTGGGTTCCTGCGATGACTTCAAATTTATTAACATATAAATAATATTCTCTTGCGATATTGGAAATGTTTTTTCGTCTTCCTTTGAGTTTGGTTTTGATTTCTTCAATAGTTTCTCCCTGAACTTCATCGGGAAGTTCGCTAAAAGCCTGTTCGATTACTTCATCGGTAAGATGATTCTGGATATATTTGGCTTGTCTTTCCCATTCACTCCAATCAGACTGATTAATAAAAGTAAGATCTAAGGGATAGGGCTCAAAATTAAACCATTTGGTATTAGGCAATTCTTCATCAAAAGATTGCATCATTCGTATAAATGGAACGGCACATCGCAAAAAAGAAAGAATGCTGCCGTCGAAAACCGAAAATGCCTGATCTCTGTCTCTGGGGATGGGTTTACAGATTTCGGTACCATCTTCTTTTTCAAAACGAGCCCATCGCCATTGATCTTCGTGCCTGTCCCAGTCGCCAATAAGCATGTCAAATAATCGAGCTCTGATATAAGAAGGCTCATCTACAATAGACTTTCCTGTTTTATGAATTTCCTGCAGTACATCATCGGTACTCAAGATATCTTTGGGCTTTCCGAAACTGGCAAGGTCACTATGGCCAGATTCTACACGCTCTTCGATCATATATAATTCATCTCCATATTCATCATTATATATCCCCAACCCTTCTTGTTTTGGGATATAATATAGTTTTGGATTGGTATGATATACAGCTGCAGCGTCTGCAAGTTTACCAACAGAAAATGGTGTATATGGATGCGCCGTTGTATAAAAATCCAATAAGAACCGATCTGCAAAACTGTCTTCCAGATCTTCTTCGACATATTTGTCCTGAAAAGCTGTAGATTGCAGAAATTTGATAGCACTTTTTCTTAGTGCTCTCATTACATACTGTTTACCGTTTCTATCCTCGAGGCGCAATGATTTTGATTGATGTCCCCCACCTCGTTGTATGGGTTTCAGCCCACCCATTAATGTATCTAAAAACACAATGGGTGCATTAACCGATGTGCTATAGTATTTTCTGTAATGATCCCCCCACAATCCTCGATATAACTTGCCTTTGGTTGTTTCTTCTTTAGAATATACAGAAGCGTTTTGTGAGTTTCCAAAACTGTTTTTTGGTTTAAAAGTGTCGAAATATTTTTGATTTTCGTCCTTAAAAATTTCGGTTGAAAAGATTGGAGAAGAGGCGTTGCTTTTCATAGAATAGTAGTCGACCGTTACTTTTCCGTTTTTAAAAACATTGAGTTTGGTATAACCATTATCAGAAGCACCAAAGTCATTTTTTTGGCCAGATCTGACATTCTTCGTTTTACCAACAGCACCACTAATAATCTGTGGAATACCATATTTGGATATGTATTGTAAATTATTGTCTTGCCCAGATACAAAAATCACATGGTCTTTTTGTCTGGCGAGTGTAATTAATTTATTTCGTAACGTTCTATATTGTTTATTTTGAAAATCCTGAACCGAAGTACCGCCGGTTCGGTTGATAAGCCCGGTTTTGGTATTGGTAACCATCGGGTGGTGAATGGCAATGATTTTGATTTGATCCTGTGATTTTTTCAAAAGGCTTTCAAACTCCAAAAAGAACTGAGTTCTGTTCTTAATATCACAATCATCATTGAGATATATATTTTTATCCCAATTTTCAAGAAACCATTGTGAATCGATCGCAATTAATACTATATTTTCTGAGAGTTCTCTTTTTTTAATAGGACATCCATGATCTGGGTAGTATTTGGCACTACTATTTCCCTGAATAAATTTTTCAATGCTTTTCACATTTTTATACCCTGCTGCTTTCCATTCGTTATATCCGGGAGTGAAAATGATATCACCGTTAAAATCAGCAATAACATCCAATTGTTTTCCAACAGTTGTTTTTGAGGAATTTTCTTTAATACTTTTTGGATCTGTAATATTACCTATGATCAACAAGGTTGCATCTTTGGTCTCATTTGATGATGAGACTATGCTTTTTAAAATACGCTGATCCATATCTTCACTGGTATTTGCAGTAATAAAAATGGATCTTTCTATTTCCTGAGTATATCCTTTTACAGTAAGAAAAAAGATATATAGAAAATACAGATATTTTGTGTGATGATATATTTTCATATACATGAGCTTTAATATGATCTTATTACTGATAATTCTTCTTCAGCAGGTACATTTTTGATATAATAAGGGCTGCAAAAAGCAATAGCGAGAAATAACACATCGGGATACCGCTATCTGTTTTTGGGCACTCACCTTTGCCAGTAAGCTGCATGATTGAGGCTATTAATGCTATTGTAGCTGCAAGTGCTGTAAAAAAGAAATACAACCCATTCCATTTTTTTATAATGTGTACCAAAAGTGGAACTATAAAGCATATTAAAATAATTACACAAAAAGGAATGATCCATAGTTTGGGACAACCGTTTCCGGTTTTTACTTCCTCTAGTACTAAGCTTCCTGCCCCCAGGATTCCAATAACACATAGAAGTATTATTGTGATGTAAAGTAGCTGTTTCATTACTTTACTGTATTAGCGATCGAATCCTTTGCTTTCTGAGCTTCCATTTCTGATTTGATATCGATAACGCTGTTAATCTCTGGGTTGTCGATTAGCAATGTTTTTCCGTTTAAAAAATCTACTGTAATACTGTTGATAGTTCTTTCCCAGCTTAATCCAAAATGTAACAATGCAGTTTGGTCACTGGCCAGACCTTCTCCTGTTACCAACCAATCTGTAAGTGTTTTTTTTCGGGTTTCTACGGTAACCTTTGCTCCGTGCGATTCAGCATTATCTTCCAGGTTTATCTGAATAAAATTATTTTTTCCTCCCTGATTAATGTATGCGAGTGACGGGCTGTTTATATTGGTCCAGATCATATCCAGATATCCATCCTTATTAAAATCACTTACCAAAGCAGTAATTCCGAAATGCGGATTGACGACACCGCTGTCTTCTTCTGTAGGCACAAAGGTATGATCTTCCTTCTGGATTAGAAATCGACTTGGTAATCTAAATAATTTATTTGGAGCCAAGTCTACATAATTTTCTGCAACCATTAAATCCTGTAACCCGTCATTATTCATATCTGCAAAGGTGCAACCCCATGAGAATTCGTAATCGGCAATTTTGGCTTCTTCGGCAGCATCGGTAAATTTGAAGTTTCCTTCATTTTTAAAAAGAATCCATTTTTCATTAAACCGGGATGCATCTTTGATATCTCCTTTGGCAAGGAATCTTGGTAAGGTACTACCTGTATTTGAAAACATAAAATCGACCAAACCATCATTGTTATAATCTCCAACTGCCAATCCCATTGGATAAGCAAACTTTTTGGTCAATGGGTTTTCTTTCATGGTAAAAGTTAGGTCGCCATTATTTTTATAGGTTCTGGCCTCACCTGTATCATGAACAACAACCAGGTCGAGCCAGGTATCATTATCAATATCTACCAAAACTCCCTGAAAGGTATTATGCACATAATCCAAACCTGCTTGCTTGGTAATACTTTTAAAGGTATTATCTCCGTTATTGAGTAATAGCTCACTGGTAGAGCCATAGGTATAATCTTCAAAAATGGTTTGCCCTTCCATCAATTCTTTTTTGAGATATGTGGCAAGAAAAATATCCAGATCACCATCTTTATCAATATCTCCCACGGTAATCCCGGCAGGGTTTGACTTTTCATTTAGAGGTGTTTGGATAGATTTTGGTGTAAATTTTCCGTTTGAATTGTAATATATATGAAGTCCGTCTTCGCGACCAATCAATAGATCAGTAAAACCATTATTATCGAAGTCTGCCGAAACGACACCAACAGTAGTAGTGGTTGTTCCTTTGTTGGGTAAGTTAACTTCTGCAGCGATATTCACAAATTTGTTTTGGCGATACGCAAAAATTGCATCTTCCTGATCCATACCACCACCAAAGAAAACTTCGTCTACATTGTCGTTATCAATATCGATTAAGGCAGAGGGGGCAATAGGTAATGACTTTTCACCATTGTATAGATGCTCAAAATCCAATTGAATTTGTTGAAATTTTGGTATTTTTTCACTTTTAATATAGGTGTCGTATTTGTCTGAAACTGAATCTCTCCAGAAGAATCCAATAACAAGTATTAGTAATAAAAGAATAAGAAGCCCCAGAATTTTTAAGATCTTTTTAATCATGATTTGTTAGTATTTTTTATATGGTTGTTGAGTTGATATAGTGATAATGTAAAGAGTATAAAATGAGTTACGTTCATTAATATCGGAAGCGTATGTTTTCCTATGGAAGGGATTGTTTTTCCGATGAGAACTAATAATATTAGGATAATTATAGGATTGCAGATAGCCATCCATTTTTTATAAAAGGTGTTTCCTTTTAAAATAGTTATGGCAAAAACAAAGGAAAGCACTGCAATGACAATGCGCAATACTTTTACCAGGATTTCCATATGATTGGTGTAATGATCTAAAAGGTTTTGATAGGTGGTAGAGGGCATAGCTTCTTTAAGATGTACTACATTCCCGATAGAAGCTCGTGAGCCAATCCAGATGCCACCTATAGCAAAGGCTATAAATCCGATGCCGAGAACTATTCGTGCTAACTTTTCATTACCAGACCGTAACATTTGATAAATATGGATATATCCTGCAAAGTAAAATGGAAGCCCAATTACTGCAAGAAAATGCCCTATGGTTATGTTTTCTAGGGTGACAAACCGGAAGAACTCATAATGCGCTGCATGGTCTAATATTTCATCAGAATAGTGCAAAAAATATTCACCCAACCCCACAAGGATTGAGGCAATAAGACCCAGGTAGCCTAGTATTTTGGTTGTATTTGTTGTTACTTTCATTAGTTAGTTCTTGGTTTGACGAAAATTTTTAACAAAGCTTTCAATAGAAAGTAAAACGCTATTGAGACGGGTATCGCGGTAGCCGCCCAACCTACAAAACCGCAGAGTAGTTCATAAGAAAGAGATTTTATGGTATCAAAAAAGCTACTGTCATAGCTTGTTTTAATTGCTTCAAAAGTCAGTAATGTATGTTCTGTATTAAAAACATCGGCACCGATATTAATGAAAGGAATAAGTAGTGCCAATTTTATTGGTGTTACGATATAACTTATTGCGATCATTATGGGTAAATTAAGTTTGAAAGGCAAGGCAATACAGGTTAAGGCAATGGTTGTTATCCCGAATATGGGAAAAATAGATACCAAAGTTGAGATTACAATGCTTAATGCTAATTGCTTTGGTGTAAGCCCTTGTTTAAAAAGGTTTACTAATTTTACCCATATTTTTTTCAGATATGTCATCATACTTTTTATGCTATAAGCATAGAGATATATTGAGAGTCATAATCGATTACCGTTTCTTTTCTTAGGCAGCTCATTACATTACTAACGGTCTGCCGTGATGTGTTGGTAAGATGTGATATATCTTTATGTGATAACAGGTTTTTTGCTATGATTCTATCGTTTTGGGTTTCACCAAATTCTTTAATATAGTCGGTGACGAACTCTGTAATTCTTAAGGAGCTATCTTTATATAGTAAATCCCGAAGTCTTCTTTCAAGCTTTTTGATACGTATACCATATACTTTAAGGACTCCGTTTTTTAAAGATTTATGCTTTTCCATAATCTTTTCCATTCTATCGGCTTCTATGTAGCATATGATGCAGTCTTCTAGTGCAACGGCTTGTTCTTCGGCTGCAGCTTGTTCATTATATAAAGATAGCTCACCAAAAATATTTCCTCGTTTTACAATATATTTTACGGTATCATTAGGGGTATCCATGATTTTTATAGTTCCTTTTTTAAGAAAAAAGATGCTTTTTTCATTGTTCTTGAGAAGTTGGATGGTTTCACCTTTGTTAATATTTTCCATTTCGAGAATCTCACACATACGCATCATAGTGATTCTCCCGAGTTTGTTAAAGAGGTTAAACCCTTCTAAAAACCAATATTTGGTATATGTATTCAATGAGCAAGGTATTGGTTGGTTTTGTTAAAAATACTGAATTTTAACAATACTGCTTGTAAATTAATTTTGCAAAGTTACTTCAGACGACAATCATTAAAAGTTTATGGTTCAATTTCTTATGGTTTTCCCGAAAGATATGCTGCATCCATTTACTAAAGATTACCATTTCACGACAAATCATAATTATGATGTATATCTAAAATTTTGTGGATTGAGTTTACTCTGTTTTCAAGCTATACGATTGAACAAAACAATAAGCCCAAAAATAGTTGTATTAAGTTACTACAACTGATATTTGTCATAGTTTATCAACCATTAACCTGATACATTTAATGACATCACAAGAATCATTTTTTCATTATTACTAATTATTACTAAAAATTAAAATCATGAAAAAAATAATTTTAGGTTTACTTGTATTTGGATTAACCATTCCATCCCTTGCTCAGGATATAGAGCAGTTAGCTGAAGTATGGATCATAGCTACAAACTATAAATATCTTAGTGAAACTGATGCTGAAGATGAAGCGATTCCAGTTGAATTACTTCAAAGAAAAGTAGCGACTTATGATATAAAAAGCTCGGATATCTATAACGATGAGTATGATCATTACGAAGTAGCTTTTTATATTCCCAGGGGTAAAATCTTAGCAGCATATGATAAAGATGGTAAGGTTTTAAGAACTGTAGAACGCTTTAAAGACGTTAAACTACCCGATATGGTGATGAAATCGGTTATGAAGAGATTTCCGGGTTGGACGGTTACCAAAGACTTGTATTTGGTGAATTATCATGACAAAAAGGGAGTCACCAAAAAAATGTATAAGCTTAGATTAGAAAACGGAGATCAGCTTATTAAGGTAAAAACAGATGATGAAGGTAATTTTCTTTAGAATAGGAAACTTTGTAGTAAAAAGGGCTGCCCAGAGGCAGCCCTTTTTTTTATTTTCCTCCTAACATCAGTAATTCACTGCAAACCACTTCTGTAATATACTTTTTTTGCCCATCACTATCTTCATAACTTCTTGAAGTCAGTTTACCTTCGATAGCGACTTCTTGTCCTTTGTTGACATATTTCTCTACGATTTCTGCAGTTTTACCCCAGGCAACGATGTTATGCCATTGCGTGTCTGTAACCTTATCACCTTGTTTGTTGTAATAGTAATCATTTGTGGCGATTGAGAATTTGGCTAGTTTTCTACCAGATTCAAGATTTACGATTTCTGGGTCTTGTCCCAGGTTTCCAATCAACTGTACTTTGTTTTTAAGCGTGTTCATAATTTTAATTTTTCGTTAAACAGTTAATACTAATTTTAATGTTATTCCTGCGAACTTGTCTACCGTAACCTTTGCGATGGTAGAAGCAGGAGTCTTTATAATTGAATCTGAAAGCATATGAATAGGCCATCGAATTCGACACTGCAAACATAAAACGAGTTCTAAATGAGATTCGGTTAGGAAGTATTTAATTTCGCTTGTAACCGTTTGTAGTCGCTTAAAAACATATACAACTTTGATTACCAGCGGTTTAATGGTTTTAAAGAATTTGATTTTTTTTAATTAAAATAACTAATTTTAAAAAATGATTAAGCGGGATAAACATATCATCATGTTTATTTGAGTTACCAACCATACTAAACAAACCATATGAAAACAAGTTTTAAAGAAAAACTCAGGTATCGATTTGAGAAATATTTAAACAAGGGAGGAGCTTCTATTTTTGTAAGCCTCTTTGTGGTTTTTATCATCCTCTTTGTTCTCATGATTTCTATCAGATGGATCATGCTTCTTATCTGGCCCGAACTTATGTATACCGATAGTTTTCTTGACGATATCTGGTTAACATGGTTGCAAATGACCGATCCGGGTAATATGAATCAGGATAATGTGGCTCCAATCTGGTTAAAGATCACCACCATACTATCTGGGATTATAGGAGTAGTAATACTGTCTATGCTGATTGCTTTTATTACTACGGCTCTCGAAAAGGTTTTCTATAATTTCAGGAAAGGTAGAGGACAAGTAATAGAAAAAGAGCATACCCTAATTCTGGGCTGGAATGAGAGAGTTGTAGATATTATAAGAGAGTTGATTCTTGCCAATGAAAGTGAAAAGTATGCAGCCATCGTCATTCTTTCTAATGAAGATAAAGAGGAGATGGATGATATGATTGCAAAACGAATTCCGAATAAAAAGACAACCAGTATCATCACAACAACTGGTGACTATGCAAATATCAACGAACTCAAAAGAGTAAATGTAGAATATGCAAAATCGGTTATTTTATTGGCCAACTGTTCAGAAAGTGCTTCTAATGACGAAAAAATAAATTCAGATGTACAATCGGTTAAATCCATCATGGCGATTATTTCTTGTCAGGATGGAATCAACGAACTGCCCATAATTGCAGAGATCTTTAGTGAAGACAAGAGAGAATTGATCAGCTATTTTCAGGATGAAAACATTATTGCTTTAGACTCCTGGGAGATCATGGGAAAACTCCTGGTACAAACATCACTTACAAGTGGCCTGGAAATGGTGTATAATGAAATCCTGTCTTTTGATGGTTGCGAAATTTATTTCTATGAAGCCAATTGGAATAAGGTGCAATTTGGAAATCTTCCTTTTCATTTCAAAGATGGTATTCCGCTGGGAGTTTATAATGAAAAGGATGGTATGACTTTAAGGCCTGGCCGAAATTACATCATGAAAAAAGAAGATCAGATCATTATTTTGGCAGAAGACGATTCAACTATTAATTTTGAGACCAATACTATTTATAGACCTTCAGATATCAAAGTTATTAATAACAAACTGGATCAATACCAGAAGTCGGTATTGATTTTGGGATGGCACAATGTAGCAGAAATATTTATTAGTGAATCTAAAGATTACCTAAAAGAAGGTTCACGGTTTGATATCTATTTTAAGAATCCAAATGTAGAATTTATAGATCGGGTAGAAGCACTTAAAAAGATGTATCCAGAGTTTAAAATTACCCTTACCGATGCAGATCCTTTATTGATGGAGAGTTTGAAAGCTACCAACCCTTTCGAATATGATAACATTATTATATTATCACAAGAGTTTAATGAATTGTCGGCAGATCGTATCGATTCTGATACATTGATTATACTATTGCTTTTGAGAAAAATAAAATCGATAATACCAAAGGTAAAATCCAAAATCATAACCCAGGTACTCAATTCTGATAACCAGGAAATTATTACTCAAACCGATGTTGATGATTTTATTATCAGCAATAAACTAATTACTATGATTTTGGCTCAGTTAAGTGAGGAACCATTGATTATAAAGTTTTATGAGGATATCTTTTCTGAAGACGGAAGTGAAATTTATGTGAAATCTGCCACTTTGTATGTCGATCAATTTCCTCTGAGAACTACCTTTGGAGATTTAATAGCACTGGCTGATCAAAGGGACGAAATTTGTCTTGGGATCAGAAAAGGAGACGAAAGCAAAAATGCTAATGAAAATTTTGGAGTTACCTTAAACTTGGATAAGAACCAGATAGTAGAGTTACAGGAAAACGACTTTTTGGTAGTTTTATCTGAAGATGAATTGTAAATTTTGCATCCAAAATACCCTGGTTTCAACCCGGGTTTAAATGCACAGCACTTTTTTATAAGATTTTTTTAATGTGGGGGGTAGGGTAATACAGATATAAAGCGTTTTATACACGTAAATAAATTTAGTAATCTGTATAATTATGTAGATTTTGAGGGACAAACAAATTTCTGCAAAGACAGATTTTATAAATTAAGGTGGAAAGGGTTTTTCTCTTTCCATCTTTTTTATTGAACTCATTTGAAGTTTTCATTGAATCAATTCCTCCAGACCCAGTTGGCTCTCTATTTCGGTATCCTTATATTTTAATGTCCAACCCAAAGAATTGGTAAGGATATAGATTTTCTGTAATTCGCTGATGAGTCGGTTTTTTGAATTTGTAACGAGTGCCGATTTTTTCACTTTACTATCCAGTTGCTGTATGACCACTTTTCGTATCGCGTTGTGATCCCCTGGGCTATATTTATTAATAAGACCTTCTTGAATATCGTGATATTTAATTTCGGGGTTAATATTAATTTCAGCTTCGGGGATCCTTGTGATTGTTACGGTTTTTGTTCCCTGGTCTATAACATGTTCAATTTTTCTCAAATCGTAAGATACCTGTACATTGGCATTTACCATTACAATTATTTTTTTCTTTGATGAAAGTACTTTAAAATAAGTCTTGTTGTTGTTATAGGTAATAATATCAGAGAAATGACCTTCAGTCACCACAAGTTTGCCTACATTTTTAATTTGATCCATTATGAGGCCCGAGGATTCTATTTCTGTTTTTTCATAGTTGGATTGATCAATAAAATATTTGATCCCAAATGCCAATAGTGCTGCTATAAGTGCTCCAAGTAGAAAATTACGCATGTTTTTTTGTCAAGTTTAGTATAAATGTACACAAAAAAAATAGCCTCTCAACAAAGAAAGGCTATGGGTATGTATAGAATTCATCTTGAGTTAATTGATCAGCGGAGGATATTTCTCTAAGATTGCGGCAACAATCTCATTCATCTTTTCCTGCTTTTTATCTACATCTTTAGTCAAGGCCGATGTGCCCATTCCTTGCCATACCAGTTCTTTTTTAGAGGCATCTATAAGGTCTATATACAAGGTGCCTTCAGTCACTCTCGAAACCGAATTATAGTTACCACCCCAGAACCAGGGATTCCATCCCCAGCCATAACCCCAACCTGGACCCCAGCCCCAACCCCAGTTATTCTGGTAGACATTTACATTTTCTTTAGTTTTTGTGAAAATACTAACGAGCATATCGGGATTTTCTGATTTAATAAATCCTTTTGCCATCATGTCTGTTTCGATAGCTCGAAGGATGCGTTTTTTGTCAAGATCGTTAATTTCGGCTTTGTCAATTCCAGGCTTGTAAAATGCAAAGCTTCTATAGGTGTCAAAATTTGCCTGCTTATCATAATCTGAAGCAACACGTACAGTGGAGCAGGAACTAAGAGTTATGATAAGGATTAATGATAAAAGTGAAAAAAATTTCATAATCCTTGATTTATAAGTTTAATAATAGCTTTTTGTAGTAAAAATACCACAATAATCATACCACGAGCAGACATTAAAACTATTTTTCAGTATAATCGTTAGTGTTTTTGTCATATCCATACGGGCAATGTCTGCAACCACTCTCACAACAATACCCTCTTCTCAAGTGATATTGTTCTGTAAAACATCGATACCCTTCGGGGGTAATATAATAATCTCCTTCTTTTGGAGTTAATACTTTTTTAGGATCGTCCATTATATTACAAAAATACTATTCTTACAGTTATATGCCCATTGTTGTTAACAAATATTTGATAGGCCGCCACTTTGTAGGTATTGCCATTTGGCCTTTTATAGTAATTAAAGATTCTTTTCTTAAGCAGGACGATGCCTTCATTAATCACGAAAGAATACATCTAAGACAGCAGGTAGAATTATTGATATTGCCTTTTTATATTATATATTTGGCAGAATATGTTATAAGAGTGATTCAGTATCGAAATTTGCAACAGGCATATCGTAACATCTCTTTTGAGAGAGAAGCCTATCTTAATGAAGGTAATCTTTATTACTTAAAAAAGAGAAAACCCTGGAGTTTTATTAAATATTGGTAGATGCATCTATTTTCTTCGGAAACGATATCCTCAAAAAATCAACCGATCACCCATGCTATTTTGGATAAAGCTGAAGTCTTTCTGGATATGAAGAGAGAAGATCAGATTCACAAAGAAGTCTCGGGGAATAAATTCAGAAAGCTAAAATACAACCTGGCTGAAGCTAAAAAGCTGGGGTATACCACCATACTTACTTTTGGAGGTGCCTATAGCAACCATATTGCAGCCACTGCCGCAGCAGGAAAAATGACAGGTATGCAAACTATCGGGATCATACGGGGAGAAGAATTGGCCGAAGACCTTCAGAAAACAGTATCTGAAAATGATACACTGCGCTTTGCTTCAGTATATGGGATGCATCTTAAATTTATATCCAGAGAACACTACCGAAATAAAACATCTTCAGAGTTTTTAGATATATTAAAGAAAGAATTCGGCCCCAGCTATATACTTCCCGAAGGAGGAACCAACGCCCTGGCAGTTAAGGGGTGTGAAGAAATACTTACATTACAGGATGTGGCTTATGATGTTATATGCTGCGCTGTAGGTACGGGAGGTACCATCGCAGGCATCATTAATAGTACCAATATATCTCAATCGGTATTGGGTTTTCCTGCCTTAAAAGGTGATTTTCTTTCTGAAGATATTAAAAAATACACAACAAAAGAAAACTGGAAACTTATTCATGACTATCATTTTGGAGGGTATGGCAAAATAAACAAAGAACTCATTGAGTTTATAAATACATTCGGGGATCAGCAAGATATTGCATTGGATCCTGTCTATACGGGCAAGATGCTTTTTGGAATTTTTGACCTGGTACAAAAAGGTTTTTTTTCAAAAAATACTCGTATTTTAGCGGTGCATACCGGAGGTTTACAAGGTATTGCAGGTATGAACAAGAAATTGAAGAAAAAGAAACTACCCCTTATTACAATTTGATAGTAGCATGAGGAAAATTATTGCATTGTTATGTATTGCTGTATTGTTGATTTCTTGCGGAGGAAGCAAAAACGTAACGACTTCGAGAACAGAGAGATCTACTACAAAAGAAACTTCTGTTGTCAGGATTGAGCGAAGCAACAAAGAAATTGTATCACAAGACACTCCCGAAGAAAAATCACTTTCCGAATTGCCATATAAGGATAAAGTGCAGCACTATATCTATGAATTTTCGGGTATCGCAAAAAGCGAAATGAAAACCTACGGTATTCCGGCAAGTATTACCCTTGCACAAGGGATACTGGAGTCTGGAGCAGGATATGGAGAACTAACCCAACGGGCAAATAACCACTTTGGGATCAAATGCCATGATTGGGAAGGAGATCGTGTATATCATGACGATGACCGTTCTCAGGAATGCTTCAGAAAATATGATCTGGCAAGTGAATCCTATAGAGATCATTCATTATTTTTAAAAGACAGAAAAAGATATTCGAGGCTTTTTACCTTCAATAAAAAAGATTATAAGTCCTGGGCACGAGGCCTAAGAGAGGCAGGTTATGCTACCGATAGAAAATATCCCGAGAAATTGATAGGTATTATCGAGAAATACCAATTGTACAAATTCGATAATGAAGTACTCGGAAGAAGAGATAAGAAAAAAGATAAAGGTGTTGTGGTGGCAAGTTCGTCTCCTGCAGATAGTAGGTATAAGGTAAAAAAAGGAGATACACTGTATTCTATTTCCAGGAGGTATAAAATCTCTGTAGAAGAACTGAAGACCTATAATAATCTGGTAAATAACAATATAAAAGTCGGACAAGTTCTTAAAGTAACTTCCGGCGATGAGGAAGAAGATTTTAATTAAGCATGATTTATAAAAGAAGTAGCGCGTTATTTGCAGCAGCGCAAAAAGTAATTCCCGGCGGGGTTAACTCTCCCGTAAGAGCTTTCAAAGCCGTTGGAGGAGACCCTATATTTGTTAAAGAAGCCAAAGGTGCTTATCTCTATGATGAGGATGCAAACCGATTGATAGATTATATCAATTCCTGGGGGCCGATGATTCTTGGTCATGCATATGCTCCGGTTGTCGATGCTGTTATTGAAAAAGCCAGAAAAGGAACCAGTTTTGGAATGCCTACAGAGATTGAAACACAAATTGCTGAATTGGCGGTGTCTATGGTGCCCAATATCGATAAGATACGATTTGTAAATTCGGGTACCGAAGCCTGTATGAGTGCTGTGCGACTTGCACGGGGATTCACCGCAAAAGATAAGATCATCAAATTTGCCGGATGTTATCACGGGCACAGTGATTCTTTTTTGATCCAGGCAGGTAGTGGGGCAGTTACCTTTGGTAGCCCAAACAGCCCCGGTGTCACGCAAGGAACCGCAAAAGATACCTTACTGGCAAGATATAATGACCTTGCCCATGTAGAAAGCATCATCGCCTCCAACAAAGGCGGGATTGCCTGTATTATCATTGAACCCGTAGCCGGAAACATGGGGTGCATCCCTCCCGAAAAAGGATTTCTCGAAGGCCTGAGAGTGTTATGTGATACCCATGATATCTTATTGGTTTTTGATGAGGTCATGACTGGTTTTAGGCTTGCAAAAGGAGGTGTACAGGAACTGCTGGGAGTAGATGCCGATATTGTTACCTTCGGTAAAGTGATCGGAGGCGGGCTTCCGGTGGGAGCTTTTGCGGCCCGAGAGGAAATCATGGATCACCTGGCACCACTAGGACCTGTATATCAGGCAGGGACATTAAGTGGTAATCCACTGGCGATGGCTGCCGGATTGGCTATGCTCACCGAGCTAAATAACAACCCCGGGATTTTTAAAAGTCTTGCAGACAAAACTGAGTATCTTCACATAGGCATAACAAAGGCATTAGAAGATCATAACATCATCCATACTGTAAACAGGATTGGGTCTATGATCTCTGTACATTTTTCTAAAGATGCGGTGGTGGATTTTGATACCGCAGCACATGGTAATAATGATACTTTTAAAAGATTCTTTCATGGCATGTTGGATAATGGCATATATATCGCTCCAAGTGCTTTTGAAACCTGGTTTATTACCGAAGCACTTACTTACAACGATCTTGATGAAACGATAGGCGTTGTACAGAAAGTGGCTAAGACGCTTTAAGAGATCATCCAGACTATTTGTTTTTGTGAGCTTAAGTGGCAGCGTTCTAATTCATTAAGCTATTTAGGGTGGTTAATCCTATTTTACTTATTTGTTTCCCGAACAGTTCTCTTTCTTTAATCACTTCAGCCATAGTATGAAACCAGTCATAGCTATTTGGGGTTGTTTGTTGATCCCTGGGAACATCTTGTTGTTCCAGGGTCATTCTGGTGGCTAAAAAATCGATCATCGCTCCATGCAAGAACCTCTCTCTGTATTTCTTGGTTGTTGTATGTATCGGAAACAAAAACCTAATGCCTTTTTCACGCGAGATATTTAAAATAACTTTTTTCTCTTCGGGAGCATCAATAATATAACGTATTGACTCTTCTGGAAGTGGCATTCTTTGCAATTTTATTTCTTTGAGTACTCCGATTTGACGCAAAATATATCCAACTAGATACGATTCGTATCTCCTGAAAATATCATACATTTTTACCAGATGATCATATGTCACAGAAGTATGAAATATGGTATCCTCATCGGTACTCCACCACATTGCAAATTGTCCGGCAGTTTTTGTATTTTCTGTATGTCTTAAATCGGCTAATTGGAAAGGTTCAATGATTTTCTTTGGCTGATACCTTTTATAGATAGGGATCGAACTGAAATATAGTAATTTTGGATAGGCCGTCTTTTCTATTTGGGTTATAAGATCTTTATATTTTAAGAGTTCTTCTTCCTTATAAATAAAATACAACGAATATTTATCCTCACCAATAGAACACACAATAGGAACAGTTAAAGCTCCTTCTTCAAGCAGTGTTGTATAGATTACGCTAAACTGAAATGGCTTGTTCCTTTTTTTGGCAATATCCTGTAGTTTTGTAATGGCAACAATCCCATCTACCCGTACTTTTCCTGTGATGCCTAATTCTATTTCACCAAGTTGATAATCAGAAGAATTGGTTAGAAAATAGTTTTGATCTCGTTTGGGACTATCGTCTTTATCATTTTTATTATTTCCAAAAAGTCTATTGAATATTCGCATATGGTATTATTTAGGGGTTAACATCCATAAAAATATGATTACCTACTTTGGATACATCTAAATTCAATAATTTTTCATGAACACATAAATCTTTCAGAAAAAATTCCTCTCCATTAGTCGAGTATTATTGCCACTAGGCATAACTGGTCTTATGAAGCCAACCAGTCCCCCAGTTCTTTTGTCTCTCCACTAGGATATTTTACATCATATGCCTCCTTAATAGATTCGCTTTCCTGAATGTAAGGGTATTTTTGCAGATATTCTGTACCATTATAGTCGGTATAATCATCTCTAATAGGCAAAATGGCAATATTTTCTGTGCTCTTTTGAGTATTTGCATATCGTATGGCCCATTTGCACCACTTTGAATCCAACGCTTCTTCTGTAGCCAGAAAAACGAATTTTGTACTTTCCTTTATTTTTTGCTGAATATGCTTTGTTGCTTCATCACTGGTATCCTTTGGCACTTCTCCATCCATCCAATCCACATAGATCTGTACCCCAAAACCTTTTAAAAAATTAATGGCACTATCCAGGGTTTCACGATCGTCGGGTTTATGAGCAAGAAACAGGGATACTTTGGTGTGTTTGGTTTCCTCTTTAAAGAGCTGCAGGCTTTCCTCAATATCCTTGATATATATTCGTGCCGAATTTCTAAACTGCAATAAGCCGTACTTTGGTATAATACTCATAGACAAGATAACTTATGTGATCTGTGTTTCTAAATGGCTAAGTTAAAAATTTTGTTGTTATTAGTTTCAAATAAGATAAGCAATAGCAATTGCTGTATGTAATTTTGGAAAGGGAAATGATTGTATATGGCAAACGTTCGTGCCAGCCCGGAAGGTATTTGTGTCGATCTGCCAAGCGTTCTTGACCACCCGGCAGATGCTCTTGACCACCCGGCAGATGCTCTTGACAACCCCGCAGGTGTTCTTGACGACCCGGCAGGTGTTCTTGACGACCCGGCAGATGTTCTTGACGACCCGGCAAGTGTTCTTGACGACCCGGCAAGTGTTCTTGACGACCCGGCAGGTGTTCTTGACGACCCGGCAAGTGTTCTTGACGACCCGGCAAGTGTTCTTGACAACTTTAGATAACCCTTTACTTTTACAAGGTTGATTAACCTTTTCCTAAAAATATTTGGCAGAGCGATTTGCCTAACAAGATCTAAGATAGTTTTCTAAAAACCGGGAGCTTTCAAAATATAGAACTTTACAGGGTATTATAGTAAAAATATAAAATTTCCAGAGAAGTATCTCATGGTTATTGTCATTACTTCTTGCGATACACTTTCTTTTGTGACATCTATAGTGCCTTTTGTAACATACAAACGGTTCTCTATTACATTTTTTGAAACATCCTTTTATTTATTCTGCAACTTTGAAGTGTTATAAAACTAAAGAGATATATAAGCAACCAAGGCTTCCTGTAGTGTAAAGAACAAGAAATATCCAGGCAGGAAGACCAGGTTGTAACAATACACATATCATGTGATCAAAAGATACCATATTCGATTCATAGCTACTATCATTTCTTTTGATGATAAAGGCGAAACCTGAAAAGCCTGTCAATAGAGTAAGGAACAACAGAACTTAGAGAAGTCTTATTTTCGGTAATTATTTTAGATACATAAGTACTGACAAGAAGTTCAAAAAATGAAATACGATGCCAGCAGTAACAGCAGACAACAATGAGCTCCAATTTACAGATGTTAAGAAAACAGAAGTAAAAAAATGGGGTGATTATAAACAGAAGGTAAAATGGAAATTAAAGGAGAACGCCAAAAACAGAGGGTTTATAGTACAGGTCGTTACATTTACACATGAGGTCCGATGGGTTGATAATGATAAAGTTTTGACCGATCAGGAACTGTTTGACCAGCAAGCCGGTTGGTTGAACTATAGCGAGTTATGGTTAGTATCGGCAAATAAAGATCAGCCAGCCGGTACGCTTAATCAGGATCATTTTTGTTTTACAAGTTTTGAAGACACCTATGGGTGGATAAAAGAAGAAGGTGTAGCCTACTTTTTTGAATCTGGGGCAAAAGCCAAAGACCTGGGATTTCAGGTAAATAAAGATTGCCCTGCAGGAGAATATATGCCTTCTAAAAAAGGAACATATAATCCCCGCAATGTAGTCAAAACGGCAAGTATCAACCATAAGGTACATGTAAAATGGGATAAGACCGGGAGTGCACAAGTCGTGAGCGAACTACCATAGCGAATAACTTCTTTTTGAATAGAAAACCTATATTACGTCTAGTTTTATGGGTTTTTTTGATGAAAAGGGGAATCACAGAGATGCTATCGTCAACACAGATGTGGAATTTGTATTTTCAGAGTTGAAATTTATGAGACCAACCCCAGGGTAGTTTCATAAAGATCGGTTTTATTCGCTTTAGACTTTATCCAGGCATAAAAACTCATCTCAAAAATATCTTCTTGTGCCAGAGTAGAGGTCTTTAACGAATTTTGAATTTTATCTTTAAAAGCTTCTGTAGTTGCTATTTTTGGATTGCGGTAATAGGCTACAATCAACTTTAAGAACTCTTGTATACGCGTTTCATTGTGATCTTTTAGATAAGTGCCGTGCTTTTTTCTAAAACTGTTGACCCTGGATTCGACCAGATCAATATGGTCCAGTTCAATATGCAACAGGATTTCTATCAGGTTTTTTTTGATCACCCAAATAATCCCTGCTTTTTCGGTGTACCACCGATCACTGTGGTAAAAATTGTTAAGCACCCTAAGAGCATCTTTAAATCGTAGCTGCTGAAAGTAAAATACGATCAGGCTTAATTTTAGATCCAGAAGGTAAGCGAGCTGATCCTTGTAGGTTTCGTCATCAAAGGTTTCCAGAATAACAACAGCATGCTCTGCCTTACCAGTATAATTAAGGTTGAGCGTTTGCAGTAAGGTATATTGAGGAAAAAACCGTTTATAATATTTTTGTTGATGTTTTTCCATTTGGTGGCGCATAGCAGAAAGGTACTCCAGGGAGCTTTTAAAATTCTTATTTCTAAAATACGAATTGGCTACATAATACAAGATCTGGATATGGTAGAACGAGTGCTTGTCGATCAGATCTTTTTTAGAGTCAATTTGTGTATAAGCTTCTTCAACAAACGGAAGAATGGTATGATAATCCCTGGCGATATGGGCAGTCTTATTGGTGATTTCAAGGATTTTACATAGGGATCTAAAGGTGAGGTCCCGGGTGATCGATATCCCAAATCTGGATAAAGTATCTCTTATGATAGGTACAACATCCTTTTTTTGTTGCATGAGCTCATGTTGTACTGTAGCATAAAATAAATTCAGGTTTTCTTCTTGCTGTAATGACGCTTTATTATTTTTAAAATCGGTCAGCAGTGTTTCCAACGATAGATTTGTATCGAGGTGTGCATATTGAATTTTGGTATAATAAATCTCATGAAGAATACTAAAGAGCCCATAGGCTTTGGCTTTTTGCTCGGCTTTCTGAAGGGTTTTACCTGCAATCTTAGGCCGTTTTTGTTCAAAAAAGATCCTGCTGGCAATAAGCAGTTTCAGAATTTCCATTTCTTCTGAAGTCTCTCCCTCAAAACTTTTGGAAGCAATAAAATCAATGAGTGTGTCATGCAACCTTTTACTTAATGCATGATAAGCACCTTTGGCTCTTTTTCCATAGATCTGTATATCGAGGTCCTGAGGAGGTGTTGTGGTATCAAGAAGCTTGAATAACATGATATTTTTGGTATCGTTTCTCTTGTTCTTTTGCCGTAGTAAAGAGACAAAGCTTCGCTTTTCTTCGTCAGATAAAGTATGAATTATAGAAGAAATAGTATTCATTATATCATAAGTATATGATGAATAAAGATATTATAAATATTGATATAATCGAATTATTAGTAAAAATATATCGTAAGTTTTTTTTTAAAATTGAATTTCATATCAAAACAGATCATCGCACATTTGTTGTGTTCAATAGTAGTTATTGGATTTTAATTCAATCATCAAAATCAATTATTATGGATAACAAATTTAATCAGGATGTATTTGAAGATACAGCGGTAGAAAATGTAGAAAACAAAGAAAGAAAGGTTTATGATCAAAAGCCTACTCCGGCTTTTATATCTGCATCATGGGCAGCACTGTTTATAGGAATGGTTTCTTATTGCATAGGGTTATGGAATGCCCATATGGAGCTTAATGAAAAGGGATACTATTTTACAATTCTATTATTCGGATTGTTTTCTGCAGTATCTGTGCAAAAAAGTGTTAGGGATAGATTAGAGGGGATTCCTGTTACCGATATTTATTATGGGATCGGTTGGTTTACTACACTTACTTCTATTTTGTTACTGATTGTCGGGTTATGGAATGCCAGTCTGGAGCTCAGTGAGAAAGGGTTTTATGGGATGTCTTTTACCTTGAGTTTATTTGCGGCCATCGCGGTGCAAAAGAATACCAGGGATAAGAAGTTTATCGAGAAAAAGGAGGGGTAAATCCAAACTATAACTGGTATAATCAAAAGAAGGGACCTCAAGGGGGTAATTAAGAGGTTCCTTGTTTTGATGATTAGAAAAGGCAGCCGTAGCGTTGCGGCTGCCTTTTTGTAATTACCATTAATCCAATAAGTATAAAAAGAAGCAGAAATGAGTGCAAAACTGGTTCATACCATTATTTATGAGTATTCTTATATGTGGCTTTATGTGCTTACTTTCCTGTATTTTTTCTTTCTGTATTTTGGGATCGCTCCCGTATTTAGAAAAGTATGTATATGGCTGGAAAGTAGAGGGGTAGTTCATAAGATCCTTAAAAGAGAAGCCACAAAAAGGCAAAAGAAAATAGAGCAGATACATTCTCTGAAGTCAATTTTCATTTTTGGTTTTTCGGCACTTCCTGTAGTGTATTTGATGAGAACAAATACGATAGTATTACTTCCGGATACGTTTGTGAATGTTATACTGGGTATACTGTTGCTTACATTGTGGAATGAGATTCATTTTTTTGTGATTCATCGTATAATGCACATTCCTTTTTTTATGAAACACGTGCATAGGGTACACCATAGATCTATAATCCCAACAGTGTATTCTGTATATAGTTTTCATTGGTTTGAAGCTTTATTGTTAAGCACGGTACCTATTACGGTACTTCCGTTTTTGCCGTTTTCACCAATTGCTGTTTTTCTATACCCCTTAACAAGCATACTGCTAAACTACTCAGGACATTGTAATTACAGATTTGGAAAAGGTAAAGGAGCCCATTGGAAATTATTTGGAACCCGACACAATGCACACCATAGTGTATTCAAAAAAAACTATGGATTCGCATCTCATTTCTTAGATAAATTAAACAATAAAATAAGCCGGTTCTGGCTATCTAAAAAATAAAAAAGATTTAAACACATGAAAAATGTATATATAACAAGCTCAGGAATCTATTTACCAAACGAGCCCATTTCAAATCATCAAATTGAACATTATTTGGGAAAGATTAATGGGAAAAAGAGCACAGTAAAAGACCGTATTTTAAAGCAAAACGGAATCAAGCAACGATATTTTGCATTGAATACCAAGCAACAAAGTACACATTCTAACGCTCAGTTGGCAGTAAAAGCGATAGAGCAGGCTATGGCCAAAAGCGCTCTTGACCACAAAGAAATAGAACTTTTATCAACCGGAACAACGCAAGGAGACCTACCCGTTCCCGGATTTGCGAGTATGGTACACGGAGGGTTGAACTCGACTGCTTGTGAAGTAGCTAGTTTTCAGAGTGTATGTGCCAGTAGTATGATGGCCTTAAAAAATGCCTATATACAAATAAAAAGTGAAGAGAAACAAAACGCGGTTTGTGTAGGAAGTGAATTTGCCAGCAGGCTTTTTAAAGCCTCCAGGTTTGAGGCGCAAAAGATGGATTCGGTTCCTTTTGATACAGAATTTTTACGATGGATGCTTTCTGATGGAGCAGGAGCATTAGTATTGCAAAATAAGGAAAGTACAAAAGGGATCTCCTTAAAGATCGAATGGATCGATATTAAGTCACATGCACATACCTTCCCTTTATGCATGTATACCGGTAAAAATGACAATAAAAATGAATCTGAGAACACCTGGTTAGATTATGCTGATTATGAGTCGGCATCAAAAGCAGGAGCTATAAACCTTAAACAGGATGTTCGCCTTCTTACCAAGGTAGTACAAACAGGTGTGGGGCACTATTTTGAATTGATCGATAAGGGAATGATTACTCCAAAGGAGATAGACTGGTTGTGTTGTCATTATTCATCAGAATACTTTAAAAAACCCATAAAAGACCTCATGGAAAAAGGAGGTGGGGATATTTCGGAAGAAAAATGGTTTAGTAATCTTGTGAGCAAGGGAAACACTGGTGCTGCATCTATATTTATCATGCTGGAAGAATTGATGTATTCTGGTAAGTTAAAAGAAGGTCAAACTATACTATGCATGGTTCCCGAAAGTGGTCGTTTTATCACTTCGTTTATGAAACTTACCGTTGTTGGTCAAACTAGCACGGTACAGGAAAGTTATCCGATTCGAGAAATTGAAGCTCCCGAATTAAATCTCAATACAGATAAAGTATCGCAGTGGCTGGTTAGAAATCTTTCTCAGGTTTGGATGGATTTTGAAAGTAATCTGTTACAGGTACCTATCATACAGAAAATACATAACAAAACGTTGAGTATAGAGGATTATAAGTTGCTCTTAATCGATTTAAGACAGCAGGTAATTGATGGTTCTCAATGGATATCCAGGGCGGCATCTAATATTGATATCGAATTATTTGATCTTCGTTCTGCTTTTATAAAGCACACCGCTGCAGAACATAAAGATTATCAGATGCTGGAACGAAACTTTGAAAATCTTGGGGAACCCATATGCGAAATTCATTCCGGAGAAAAAAATATTGGTAGTTTAGGGCTTTCTTCTTTTATGTTTCAACAAGCCAGTAAACCAAACCCCATAGATCTTTTGGGAGCTATGTTTATCATAGAAGGGATTGGTAAAAGACTTGCTGCACCTTGGGGCACAATGATTAAAGATCAGCTAGGCCTGGAAGAGGATCAGGTTTCTTTCTTTACCTACCACGGTATTGCAGATGAAAAACATTTCGAAAATTTAGAAAAAGCGTTAAATCATCCTTTGATGCATATGGATTTGGCTAAAAGCATAGTAAAAACGGCAAAGACAACAGCACTTTTATATGAGATGCAATTAAAGGAATTAGGTAATTATTAATCATTAATAGCAACCGATGAAAAAAGATATATTTGAAATCGCAAAGCACGACAGCAGAGATCCTAATCCATGGTTAGCACTGTACCTGGATAATAGTATCCCTATAAATGATACTACAAAACGAGCCTTGATGTCTGATAACGACTCTGGGTCTGCCAGGTATTTACGACCATTACTGGTTTTTTGGTCAAAAATCACCATGTTTTTTATTCATGTATTAAAATTTTTCTTTCCAAAACTGTTTAACTCCTCCAGGTTTTTACATATCATTTTGGCTTGGGGGCTTAAACGTTTTGTAAGCCCAAATGCAAACTTGTTGATATTTAGACATTTTCATGTGGGTAGTGAGATCTTAGAATTTATTGCAGGTAATATTGAAGGGATTGAAGTAAAAACAAGCCCTTTAAAACCAAAAGATTTTAATGATGTAAAGGATGATTTGTTTCTTAATCACGATCTTAATTTATTCAACTTTGTCATTAATTTGAATAGTGAATTAAAAGAAAAAGGAGTTACTATTGGTTATGTTGAAGAATTAAATACATCTATGATTTCTGAAGACCAATTTGATCATATTAAATTTCCAAATAGATGGACTAACATCCTGGATTTGAGATCGGCTATCGAACTTTTCACCCCTTTTTATCAACTTTTTCTAACGGCAAATGATTTTGTTAGAGCATCCAATTCTTTGCAATTAGATGAAACTATTGCAGTTTATGTTTCTCAAATATTGGGAACTCCCGGGCATTTGGGATTAGTGAACAACAAACATCCTATGGTTCCCAGAAGTACGTATTCTGCAGCATATAACCTGGTATTACACGGTTTGGCAGCAGAAACCTTGCATGAAATTCTGGTTCATATTAAAAAGAAAAATGCTAGTGATGGGGTAATGATACCAAAAAAGGAATAGTATCTGGTGTTAAGTCAAAGATACATTGCCTTATGCGTAGGTTTTGGCTTGACTTAACACCAGATACGATTACAGGATTTTAAAAACGTTAATTAAACCTTTTCATAATCTTCAGGTCTTAGAAAGAAGTAAGGAATTAAAAAACACTAAGGATATGAAAAATTTGATAAGAATAGTTTTGCCGATAGTATTGTTTGGATTTTTAACGACCTCTTGTGCAACTACCGTGAGAGTAAGACCTGCGAGAGGAGTAGTGGTGACCAAAGTACATCACCCAAAAGTAGTAGTACATAACAATGTACGTTATTATAGAAGTAATGGTGTGTGGTATGTAAAGAAGAACAAAGCATATAGAACTGTTGCAGCTCCGGTAGGTGTAAGAATAACTACATTACCAAAAGGGTATAAGGTTGTAAGAGTAAGAGGTACAAAATACTATACCTGTAATGGGGTATACTACAAAAGATCGGGAAAAAGTTACATAGTGGTGAACGTATAGTTGTGCCGGGTTGATTAGTTGATAGTGGGATAGTTTTAGTAGTTAGTATTGCAGATCACATACTAACTACTGCCCACTTTAGCTCATTGTGCTACCAGGCTTCTTCAATTTTAATCCGTTTTCCATTCTGATAAGAAGCGATAAAAGCATTTCTAAATCCCAGGCGAACCAATTCTCGTCTAAATTTTTTAGCTTCATTAAGGCTTTCAAAATTTCCTAAGGCGTATTTGTTAAACCCTCCACTTTTAATTTCTTTAAAATTCACAAAATTTTCAGAATACATAGATAAGTCTTTCTCCTCAAAAGCACCAATTTGTACAGCATATACAAGTTCGTCTGTTAGTGTACCGGCAGATCCTCCACTATCACCAGCTTCTAATTCCTGATTCATAGAAAGATTTTGGATGGTTTCTTCCAATCCTGCTATTTTTCCTTCCATGAGGGCCACTTGTGCCTTATGATCTTTTTGCGAGATCATATTTGAAGGAGTGCTGAAATTCATGAAATAAACAGTACCGGCAACACCCAATAAAGCGATAATACCCAATATGATGGTTGCGATCTTGAATTTTCTGGAACTTTCCTTTTCGTGTTCTATGGCTTTCTTGTGAGTGAATTCGGCAGTACGTTTGGATTCTTCCAAATCTTTATAACTCTCGAATTCTTCGTCTGTGATAAAAGGCATGGTTGTTAGTTTTTAAAACACTCAAATATAGGGGATTCTTGCAAGATTTCAAGATTTTAACAGTGTTTGTAGTGTATTTTGGGCTTAACGATTAATAATAAGCCGAATTTATTGAAATAATGCCAGAATAACCGAGGTTTATTCACATGCCGAAAAAGCTTTGCAGAATGCCAATAGACTTTCTTCGGTATTTTTAAATTCTTTATTGATTGTTCTTTCTAACACCGAAGAGCAATCGGCACAAATTTTTGAGAGTTGCTTATCAATACCAAAAACAAAATCAGAAGATAGTGTTGAGAGCCCTTTTTCCTGGTCAGCTAATTTTAATACCAATTCTTTATTATTGAAAAGATACAGATTGATTTTATCTGATTCGAAAAGAACTTTTACCAGTTTTACAGGAGATTCTATAGCACTATTATCATCAGATTCTTCTTTAAAAGTGATTGCTTTATAAGTGTCTCCATTTCCCAGTGCCAGAGTTTTACAATCTTTTGCTTCAAAAAAAGTAGTTCCGGCTCTGCTGGCATCATTTTGCATTTTCAGCTCGACACCATAACTTATTTTAGAAATGTCGATGCTCGAGATCTGAGTTTTTATAGTATCATTGCTTGTAGTGATCAAATAGGCAAGCATGCCTTCAGATGGCAAAGCTTCTGCACCACTGCCATTTGTACCTGCGATCTCTGGGATTTCAGAGAGATCCACACCGGTAAGGTCTTCGGTCAGGATCTCAAAATGACGTGTCTTTATCTGATTGGCATCAAATTTTTCCTGTAGTTTATCTGCCATATTGATAAACCCTCTGCCATCACTTTCACTAAAATCATTATCTATTATTTTTTGACCATATGCGTTTACCTTATCCGGCTGGTCCAAATAGTAGTAGATTTTTGCAATATTGTAATAGCTGGCATGCCTTATTTTTCGATCCTTGCGTTTTGTTCCCGAGTATTTTTTTATCACCTCTTCATAATGTGCAATAATAGGTTTTAGCCTTAATGCCAATCCTTCTACCGGTTCATTGTATTTCATATGCTGAAAAATACCCTGCAACTCCCGATAGATCTCCTGATGCTTTGCGTATTCGGGATGTTTTTTTGAAGATAAAACCTGAAAAGCTTCATTGTTCTTTTCAAAAGGAACATAGCCATATGCATCATTGAGATCTCCTCTGATTCTTCTTATGAGCGTAACCCATTGTGCAGATCGGTATCTTTTTTTAAGGATTTTTTGATTCTGACTGTAATAATTCAGCGCTTTTTCCGAGCTGTTAAAAGTTTGACTTTCATAAGTGTTTTCCTCAAAATAGTCTTTTTGCTCGTTGCTTCCATTCTCTCTGTTATTAATAAATAAAACGGCACTCGAACTAAAACTTGAAACCGCCTGGTAGGTGTATTGCACTCCCACGATATTACCGTCATCGTCTTTTACCTTGGTTTCGTTCTTTCGAATCCGCACTCCTCCCTCTTCAATGCCGTGATAATCTAAATCTATATCCAGGGTACCACCTACGGTCACTTTAGAAAAACCATTGATATAAATGAATTTCGAATTGGTAGCGTATGTTCTCTTACTATCATCCAATATAGGGGTCGAAGGCAATTTGATATAGGAAACATTAACATAAAGGCGATCTATGTTGGTGCTTTGAGCATTGGTAATCGCATAACAAAAAACAATGTAAAGACTAAGTAGTTTTACTTTCATAAGGGGCAAAGGATTAGTTTTTATAAAAAACTCAGGATCAGTTCAAAGTTACAAAAGTGCTACAAATAACCCTGCTTCAGTTTTGTCAACTTTGGCAACTTTGTTTTTTGTAAGTCCTTTAATGGTTTTGTCCCATTTCTTATTGCTCAAACCTGATTTAGTTTTTAGTTCATTCAGATCTATAGGAGAAAGGTCCTTCAGGATATTAAACACCGCTTTTTCTTCTTCAGTGAGTGTAACAGTATTCTTTTCGGGTCTCATTTGTGGGAAGAAAAGTACTTCCTGTATTGATTGATTATTGGTTAAATACATAATCAAACGGTCCATGCCAATTCCCATTCCCGAGGTTGGAGGCATTCCATATTCCAGGGCTCTTAAGAAATCCTGATCGATAAACATCGCTTCGTCATCTCCTTTTTCACCTAGTTTTAACTGGTCTTCAAAACGCTCTCGCTGATCAATAGGGTCATTAAGTTCGGAGTATGCATTGGCAATTTCTTTACCGCAAACCATCAACTCAAAACGTTCGGTAAGATCGGGGTTATCACGGTGTTCTTTACACAGAGGGCTCATCTCTTTCGGGTAATCGGTAATAAAGGTTGGCTGGATATAGTTTCCTTCACATTTTTCGCCAAAGATCTCATCGATCAATTTCCCTTTACCCATAGTATCATCCACTTCAACTCCCATACCTTTTGCAGCTTCACGGATTTCATCTTCAGATTTACCTGTGATATCAAAACCGGTAAAATGTTTGATGGCATCGGTCATGGTCACCCGCGGGTAAGGAGCTTTAAAATCGATTTCATGCTCGCCAAAAGTAGCTTTTGTAGTTCCATTAACGGCAATGGCACAAAATTCTATTAACTGCTCGGCAAAATCCATCATCCAATGGTAGTCTTTATAGGCTACATAAATCTCCATGGCGGTAAACTCTGGGTTATGCGTACGATCCATGCCTTCATTTCTGAAATTCTTTGAAAACTCATATACGCCATCAAAACCACCAACAATCAGTCTTTTCAGATACAGTTCGTTGGCAATTCTCATGTATAACGGGATATCCAACGAATTGTGATGTGTTACAAAAGGGCGTGCCGCAGCACCTCCCGGAATCGGTTGTAAGATTGGAGTTTCTACCTCAAAGTATCCGCGATCATTAAAAAAATCACGCATCGCATTAAAAAGTTTGGTCCTCTTTACAAAAACCTCTTTTACTTGTGGATTTACAATCAGGTCAACATATCGCTGGCGATACCGTAACTCTGGATCAGAAAAAGCGTCATATATTTTTCCGTCGGCATCGGTTCTGGGTTGCGGCAATGGTTTTAAAGTCTTACTTAGTAAAGAGAAGTCTTTGACCATTACGGTCTTTTCACCCACTTTGGTGGTAAAAAGCGTTCCTTCGATACCAATAAAATCTCCAATATCCAACAGTTTTTTGTAGACCTCGTTATATTTTGATTTGTCTTCTTCAAGGCAGATCTCATCTCGGTTAAAATATACCTGAATACGGCCATCGGCATCTTGCAATTCAGCAAAAGAAGCAGAACCCTGAATACGTCGGGACATCAATCTACCGGCAATAATTACCTTTTTACCTTCTTCAAATTCCTGTTTTATCTTTGCAGAGGTATGATTTACAGGGTATAAAGCTGCAGGATACGGATTGATACCCAGCTTACGTAATGCATCTAACTTTTCTCTTCTTACAATCTCTTGTTCTGATAATTGCATAATATTGCCGTTTTAAAGGCACAAAAGTATAGTATTTAAGGAATTTAAAGAAATGTCTATTCAAAACTTTTGTCCTTAATGCAAAGAAGTTCTTAATTCAAGGATTTTGGTTTCGATTTCTTTGTTTTTTGAGCGTTTTAGTGACTTTTCATAAAATTCAATCGCTTTTTCTTTGTCTTTCATGTACAGGTATTTGTTACCTAAACTCACATACACAGCTGCCTCTTTGGGAAACAATAGTGTATTAAACGTTAATATGGCTAATGCCTCCTTTTTCTTGCCAGCATAAAAAAGAACATTGGCATAGGTGTTTAGCTCATAAATACTTTTGGTTTTATCCTTAAATTGTGCAATCATTTTTTTCGATTTGTTTACTACATAATCGGTTCCTTTTTCATTAAGTAAGGTGTGCATCAAAATTACCGACTCATACTTTGGAGCGTAGTTTTTAGATAAGATAGCTGCTATATCCTCTTCTAATGAACCTTTCGGCGATTCAACTATCCGGTTTATTTCCTTTCCATCTTTATAAAAAATAAAGGTAGGGACTCTGTGGATATTTAAACCCTCGTGCTCGCCACCAGGGCTTTGCTTGTATTGGTCTCTTTCATTGTGCACCGCAATGGTGGTTAAACGCTGCATTGGAAAGTCAATTTCTTCCAGAATTTTATAGAAACGAGGTACTTCTCGTTTGCTGTCACCACACCAGGTACCCATAAATAAGGTTATGGCATATTGGTTTAACTCATTTTGTATTGATTCCAGTATTTGTTGTTTTGGAATATATTCTTCAAAGTTTTTTAAAAACCATTGACCATAGATATCATTGGACAGCGCTTTATTATTTATTTTTCCTATAAGTAGTGAGTTGCCATTATTTTGAACTTCAGTGTTAAAAGGTTGGGCACATAATGTTGGTCCTAAAAGAACGATTAGAATAGTGAGCAATATAAATTTTTTCATAGTGTTGAGTTTAGTTAAAACACTTGTCTTTTGATTAGGACGTGTTAATGCTAAGCCTAAAAGTGAGTTTTTCGCCCTTTTTCCGTATTTCAGCGTTCATTTTTGCATACGTAGCTCGCTATGTTTACCAAAAACAGTCTCGAAATACGGAAAAATCATCAAAAAAAACCATGCTTTCTGCTTCGTGTTAACACGTCCTGGTATGAGTTAGTTCTAATTCAATTACTTTTTACTTCCGTTTTGATTTTTTGGAATCACCATAGCTTTGATTTTTAGTATTTCTTTTCCTTCCTTAGAATTGGTGGTAAGAGTTAGCTGTTTATGTTGAAGATTCGGTTTTCCGTTGGAATTAAAAGTTACGATCAATTTTCCTGATGCTCCGGGAGCTATCGGTTCTTTCGGCCATTTGGAAACGGTACATCCGCAGCTCCCTACAGCATTTATTATTACTAAAGGTGATGTACCCGTATTGGTAAATGTAAAGGTGTGCTCAACGATAGCTCCTTCATTGATGGTGCCAAAATCGTGATTGTTTTTAGAAAATTTCATAATAGGGAAGTCAGAGATTTTTTGATCATGTTTTGCAGCTACCGCTATATTTTTTGGTGTAATTTTTTGAGTAACCTTGTTGCATGAAATGGTTACTGTTACGAATACTCCTGCCAGAATTATGATTCCTTTTTTCATTTCTTCAATTTTTAAGGTTTGAACTCATCTTGAGTTCTTTATTAATGTTTTATTACAGACGCTTTTCGGTATGAGTAAAATCTGAATAACCGACCTGAATCATCTCGATCAAAATTCAACCTAAGTAGTAGAAAAAACTATTCAAAAGGGATGGAAATAAGGACTAGACCTGGGGTGGATTTTTTGTTACTTTTTGGTATACAGTGATTTAACCTCTTCTCTTGAGCTTGTATTCAGTTTTTTGTAAAGATTGTTGATATGTGTTTTTACAGTGCTAACACTTACAAACATAGCAGAAGCAATCTCCTTGTTTGTTTTATCAGTTAGGATAAGATCCAGTATTTTTTGTTCCTGATGGGTGAGATCTTTTAGCAGGAGTGTGTGCGAAGCACTTTTTTTTCTTCGATACACAAAAAATTGAAGTGCATTCAAAAGTAATGAAAAAAGTAATATGAATGATAGTATCCAGATCCATAGATGTTTAGAAGTAATTTTTTCTGGATTGAGTAAAAAATTATCAGAAGCCAGTTCGGCTTCATATTGTTTGGTATAAGTACTGTTGGGATATAATTTCTTTAGCCTTTCTAACAGTTGTTCATAATATGAATTATTTTTCAGATCTTTTAAGTAGTAAGCATATAATTCATTAGACTTGTTAGACAAAAAAGCATATATATACAGCTCTATTAATGGCTCATTTTCCCGTTTCCCGAATTGTTGCAGATTGCTTAACCATTTGTTAGCATTTATTTTACGACTGGTTTGACTTCTATAATTACTGAAAGCAAATTGCATTTCATCGATAATAGAATCAGCTTTGATAAAGGTGTTACTTTTTTCGTTGGTCGAAGTAACCTTACAAAACATTTCCCGATCAAAAGAAAAAGGCAAAGAAAGTGTATCAGAATTCTTTGCTATAAAGAATACCTCTTTGCTTTCTGGGCAGAATCCATTAAAATGAATATTATTTTCATTTTTTTCAGAACAGTTATGAACATGAATTCTGTAGATATGATTTCCTGTCGGAAGGTGGTCTCCCAAAAATGAAAAGTAACCTGTTGAATCTGGTGTGGTTTTTTGTATGATCTGTTCTGGGTATACTCCAGAAATTTTTCTGTAATCTTCTACCAAAGACAGGTATACTTCTTCTGGCCAATAGGTAGTATCTACATGTCCAGAAAAATGATATTGCGCAGACAAGGCCCATGGGAACATTAAAAAAAGAACATTAAACCAGAGAAATAGTAATTGCATATCAAAAAAAGAAAGTAGAAATATAGAGATTAATTTCAAAACATTGTAACAGAATAAAGCATAAGGTTACTTATAAGTAGAACAAATAATTTATTTTAGTAAGGTATATGAGTTTTTGGAGGGTATTATTAGCTATTTTTTTTCCACCCCTTTCAATTTTGGATAAAGGGTGTGGTTCTGTTTTGATCGTGTTATTACTTACTATTTGTGGCTGGGTTCCTGGGGTAATAGCCGCCTTAGTAATATTAAATAACCCGAATATATAATGATCACTATAAAATTTAAACGTGTGAAAAATTTTTATGTCTGTTTACAGTTTGTTATAGTTTTACTTGTAATCACTGGATGTAATTTTTCTGAAGATTTGTATCTCAACGAAGATGGAACCGGAAAGATTTCTATCAATTTTGATGGCTCTGAATTAATGCAGATGGCAGGAGATAAAGTATCTGAAGGGAAAGAAGAAGTAATCGATTCTATTATTGTGTTCAAAGATTTTCTTGAGGAAAAGAAGGACAGTATTTCCAAATTACCCGAAGAAGAGCAGAAACGTCTGAAGCGTTTGGAAAACTTTAAAATGCATATGCTGATGAATACCAACTCAAAGGAAATGAAGTTTGACCTCTATTCAGATTTTAAGGATGTTTCAGAGCTGGGAGATGTATTTAATGATTTTAAGACCGCGAGCTCTGTAGGAAATAAAAACCAATCAGATAAGCAAAATGGCCCTCCGACGCTTATGTCTACGCCAGAAGCCGAGGGCTCCAAGGTATCATATTCCTTTAAAAAGAACAAGTTTAAGAGAAGTACTGAAATATTTAACTATGAAATATTAAAACAGAGTCTGGATAGTTTGGAGCAAATGAGAATGTTCTTGGCGAACTCTAAGTATAAATTAAATTATCATTTTCCGCGAAAGATCAAGAAGGTATCATCAGATAAAGCTATGTTCAGTCAGGACGGAAAAAGTTTTACGCTCGAAGTCGGTTTTATGGAGTATATGAAAAATCCAAAAATACTGGATGTCGAAGTAGCGTTAGAAAATAAATAAGAAGCAGCCAATGAACTGCTTTTTTTAATCTTGTATCTTTGTGATGATGAATAACAAGATTGAAATACAAGAACTGGGCTGTAAAAACTACAAAGAAACCTGGGAATATCAGGAAACACTGTTTAAAGAAATTCTGGATATAAAAATCAAAAACCGAAGGGAAGATGCAGGGCTACAAACACCTAATTACTTTCTTTTTGTAGAGCATCCGCATGTATATACTTTGGGGAAAAGCGGAGATATGAGTAATCTCTTATTGTCTGAAGAACAACTTATAGAAAAAGGAGCTGCTTTTTATAAAATTAACCGTGGAGGAGACATCACCTACCATGGCCCGGGCCAAATTGTTGGGTATCCTATTTTGGATTTAGAGAATTTCTTTACTGATATTCATAAATACCTGAGATTTTTGGAGGAAATGGTGATCAGAACTCTTGCCGAGTATGGAATCAATGCTACCAGAAGTGAGGGAGAGACCGGGGTTTGGCTGGATGTAGGCACACCATTTGCCCGTAAGATTTGCGCCATGGGGGTTCGCGCCAGCCGTTGGGTGACCATGCATGGTTTTGCATTCAATATAAATGCAGATTTAGGTTATTTTGATCATATTGTCCCCTGCGGAATTAAAGGAAAAGCAGTTACCTCGCTTAATGGTGAACTGGGAATGGAAAAAGTGGCTATAGAAGAAGTAAAAGAAAAGTTGTTGAGACATTTTAAAACACTTTTTGAAGCCCAACTTATCACACAAAAAACAGAAGTGTAAGTATATGAATAGATATACTTTTTTTATTTCTCTAATGCTTGTAACTGTATGCAAAACTTCAAATGCAGTAGGTTTTTTAGAAAAAGCAACAGGAATTTCAGAAATTAAAAACCATGAAGAGTATTGCCCCGAAGATGGAGATTGTAGCCTTAAAATTTATAAAAACTCTTCAATTGTACTAAAAAAAGATACTACAGATATGTATTATCCTGTAATTGAAAAAGGAAATAACATCGTTGTTGAATATACTTTTTTTATAAAAGGTCCTGAAGGAACGTCTGATGGTGATTATTCTGAAACGATTCATTTTGAAATAAAAGAAACTACAAAAAGTTTGCATATAGAAGACGATACATTGGTACAAGTAAATCTGCTTTTTGGGAAACACTGTTTCTGTAGAGGGGAAGCAGGATATTATAAAGTTAACGATGGAAACCTAATACTCAAAAAATCTCATGATAAACTAATAATTGATCTTTCATTTAGTTTAGATGAGGTCTCGCAGAAGGTCACAAGAATCAAAGAAGTTATTGCACTTTAAAAAAAAGCGGTGCACTTTTTCAATGCACCGCTTTAGATAACTTATTTTGAAAGAAAATCTATTCTTGCACAAACCGAATAGATGTAGCTTTACCTCCGTTATTAATATTTAAAAAATACATTCCTGCAGGTAATTGGCTGGTGTTTATTGTTTTTTGAATCAATTTACCTTTCATTACAGTTGTTCCAAGTAAATTAATAATTTCATATTGTGTGTCTTTCTTTAAAACTACCACGTTTAACATTCTGTCTTTTCCTACCGGATTAGGGAATGCACTAATTTGAAATTGCTCTGTAGTCGTTATATTTTCAACAGTAAATGATCTGGCAGCACTACCAATTGTAAATGTTGTAGATTCAGAACTTCCAAACGATCCTCCTGATGCTATGGTGTTTCCTTGAGAGGTAAGGGTATAAGAACCATTACCATATGCGCAGCATATACCATCTCCATAACTATCGTTAAGAGTAAAGGTATACGTTCCCGAATCCAGGCATTCTGTAAGTGTTAAAGTCGATCCATCAGGTTGAGAATCATAAGTTCCTCCGGAAGCAATAACCTGATTACTGTTATTGGTGATTTGCCAGCTGGTTTCTTGTGGGTAATCATCAAAATTAAGAGTAAGAAGAACATCAGTACAAGTAGTAGGTCCTCCGGTTTCAGACAAATTCAGATCGTCTATAGTCATATCACCGCTCCATGAGGTATTTGTGATACCATTAAATCTAAGTTGTACTGCGGCACCTGTATAAGTACTTAAATCTATACTTGCAGATTGCCATGAATTTCCCTGATCTCCGGATTTGGACCACAATGATGACCAGGTAGCTCCATTATTGCTACTGGCTTCTAAGGTTAGCGTACCCATACTGCTACCGTACATATGATACTGAAAAGAAAAAGTAGCTTGTGTAGAATTGCTTAAATCAAAACAAGGAGAATTTAAGATAGCTCTTTTGTTTGGATACCCGGTTCCATTTCCGGAGGCTTCAATATACATATAATAAGATCCTTCTGCTGCACTTGAGGGTCCTGTATTACTCGATGGGGTGCCATTGGCATCATTGGTCCAGTTGATGTCATCTCCTGTACTTTGTGTCCAGGCCCCTAAGGTGTTTTCAAATCCTTCTGTATAAGGAAATGATGATATTCCTCCTGTACAAACAGTACCTCCCGAAGATTGTGTAGTAACACTTGCAGTATTGCTTGCGTTTGATTCGTTGCCAGCTGCATCTTTAGCTTTTACGCTAAAACTATACGAAGTATTTGGTGCTAATCCGGTCACGGTATAGGAAGTACTGGCAACCGTTGCAATAACTGAATTTCCTTGGTATATGTCATATCCTGTCACTCCTACATTATCTGTTGAGGCATTCCATGAAAGATCTACCGCAGTTTGTGTGACATTTGAAGCTGTTAAGCTTGCAGGGGTTGTCGGTGCCTGAGTATCACTTCCGCTACCTGGAGTGATTTCGAAGTTTGCATTAGAAATATCATAGAAAACATGTCCCGATCCCCTCACCATAATTCGGTTTTGAGTTCCTACAGCATTGGGTACCGTAATATTTTGAGAACCATCATTAGGAACTGCAGCTACAATATTAATAGGATATGTATTTCCACCATCTGTAGATAATAAAATATCTACATTGGCAGCATTCACACCGTTTCCGGTTGTTCCTGCTACATTCCAGGTTACTGTTTGAGTTGATCCGGCAGCCCAGTTAACATTGGTGTTTGGTGCATTTATCACAAAGGGTCCGGCAGCACCTGCAACAGTAATTCTTGTATTGTCACTTGCAGTGCTTCCACCACCTGCTGCGTTGTCTCTTACGGTAAGTCTAAAATTCATTGTTCTGTTTACAGAAGGAACCACTTCCCATGTAGAAGCAGTTTGTCCTGTCTTAACTGTAGACAATGCGGGCATATATCTGTCTGGAGAAGCTGTCGGAGTCAGAGATCTAAATGCAGGTCCTCCGGTTGAAGTAGGAGATGGTGGCATGGTCGCAGGTTGAGAATCCATTTGCTCCCAACAATACGTAAGCGAATTTCCAGAGTCAGCATCAGATCCATTTCCTTTCAGAACAAATGGTGTCGATGCAGGGATGGTATAATCTGGTCCGGCATTGGCCGTTGGAGCTGCGTTTCCGGTATTGCTTTGTGCTCCACATCTGCTATTTCCCTGCGAAATATTTTGCCACATTTCCTGGATACTTATGGCATGAAAATAAGCATCACTATTGTTTTGAACATTGGGAGAACAAATACCTGCATATCCCATAATAGTAGAAGCACTTCCTGGCTCAACCGATGCATTGGATCTCTGACAGCTGTTATTCTGCGTATGGTTTCCACCATATTGATGTCCCATTTCGTGCGCAACATAGTCTACATCATAAGCGTCTCCAATAGGTCTTCCACTTCCTGTAATTCCTCTTGCTTTTGAGTTTGTACAAGGAGATCTAAGTTGTGCCAATCCACCTCCACCGGTGCTAAAAGCATGTCCTATATCATAGTTATTACGCCCTATGAATTGATCACAAACCGTTTGACTTTCATTTATTAATGCGCTGGCATTACTATTACTTAGATTATCGGTATTTGCATTTAAAAAGATAATATCGGTATTGTTGTTCACCAATACCATAGTCAGTGCCAAATCTCTCTCAAAAATACCATTCACTCTGGTCATCGTAGTATTTATCGCAGAAAGTACCGCTTCTTTTTTTACCTGATCTGAAGCGCCCGAGCTAATCCCCTGATTATTTAGGTGGAATTGAGAATATTCCCCGGTACAGGCTACCGCAAGCCTAAACGTTCTTAGTCGGCCGTCATTAGCATTTTTTGTGGTAGGAAGTTGTTGTTCAGAAAAATTTGATTTGAAACTATCTTCAACCAGGCATTCAAAACCCTCAGGATTGGCAGGTAAATCTGTTTTTGAGTAAGCAATATAGCTTCTCTTATCTTTTGTATAAGGGTCAATATAAATAGTCTTATAATTTCCTGAAGTGATCATGGCATGTAAACCAATTTTCGAGAAACTAAACCGCGCAATAGCCGTTGGATCATCAATTCCATAACCAACATAAGATTTGATAGCAGGAAATCTTTTTTGAAGTCCCTTTTCCAGAATGGAAGCCTCAAGAATTCTAAATTTCACCATTTTTTCCTTTACCGGAAGTTCTAATACGATGTTGGAACTTTTTTGTTGCGTTCTCGAAGGGGTGTTTTTTAAAACAGCGGTCAACTGCTTCGTATTTAAATCGAATAATTGATACTGAGTTGGGGTCGTTTTTCTAAGCTCTTTTGCTTTAGTATTCGTTTTACTTGCAGATGTTGGAGTCCACAATTGAGCATGAATACCAGTACTCGCCAATATACAGGCAAGTACAAGTATTGTTCTGAAAATACTTGTTTTCATAGTTGAGTTTGGTTTTGTGTGTTAGTAAATTTTTATCATAGCATCTACAACTCTAAATGTTTGCATTTAGTGTCTAAATGATAACTTTTAACAAAAGTCATAAAAAGCCTTTATAAAAGACTAATTAAATGTTAAAAATTTATTGATTTTGTTTTGATAGGATCGTTTGATTAAAGAAAATTTGTGGGTTTTGCCATTAATTTGAAATAACCCTACCTTACCAGATATCTAGCATTAATTTATTTGGTAAATCAATATCCCATTGTCTTCTCCTTGTACTACAAACTCCAGATTAGGGTCTTTATCCATATTGCCAAGACTTAGAACAGTATTTCCGTATACCGGAAAATTTGGAAAGAGTTCTGCATTGCTATCATACAAATACACTTTTTTGGCCTGTATGTCGGTAATGGTAATGTAAATCTTGTTGTTGATGAAATATAACTTAGGTTCTGTATAGACTCCAAAATCCAACTCAAGGGTATTTCCTTTTATGGTCAATTTATTTTCAGAGAAGGTAACTAGGGTTTTGTTGGTAGCCACCATTTGATTGTTCTCACCCAAGCCAAGGTTTTGTGCCACTGCTGTACCATCAGATTGTATTTGGATTAATTTTCCGTCTTTGGTAGTAGAAGTGAATTTATCCTGGTATTGATACCACTCATTTTCAGAAAAATCGACTTTTTCTTTTACATTCACTCTGGTGTTACCCAGTCGGTCCAGAATAGTCAGCTTTCCGTTCTCTTCAGAGAGCAGGATATAGTCTTTGGTTCCGATTCTAATATGTTTTGGAGGTAATATAAGATTTGTTTCGGTTTCTTTAAATCCAAATCCGGTTACTACTTTTGCCCCGGCATCAAACATCTTTATTTGATTACCCAGAGTGATAACGATGCGATAACGCTTGCTTTTATCATAATCAAATAAGGCAAGTGGTTGTGTAATGGTGTTTTCGAATTTTTTGGGATATGGTTTCACATCTTTCCCGTCGCGATCAACAAGATATAGTGTATTGGCAGTATTAAAAAGTAATTGATATCTCCCGTTTTTGTAGATATCAATTTGTTGAATATCTCCCAGGATTTCACCATCAATCTTTTTCTTCCAGAAAATAGCCCCTTTGTCAGAGATCAAATACAGATTGTTTTCGATATCCTGTATGGCAACATCCATTCCTTTGGTTCTGTGGTTTTTTACCAGAATAGGTTTATTGAGCACCTTATTTTCGAGAGTAGTAGAGGCAACCTGGGTTACCGAAGTAGCTGCTCCTTTTGTAATACTCTTTTGTAAAACGCTATGTATATGGGCAAAATCATTTTCTTTAATAATCTGTAGTAAGGCGATTTGGTAGCCATTGTCTTTTATACCATCCCATTGTGCAGTGTAATCTTCTTCTGCATTTCCCGAAATGTATTCTTTTAAATTTTCAACTGAGCCTCCGATTAAAATGGAAGATGCATCAGACAGATCCTTTACTGTATTTTTATAATAATCCTGTTGATAAAGTAAGGTTTGATTTAAGATATTGGCAACAATATCTCTTAGGATATTGACAGAAGAACCAAATACAATGAATTCGTTATAAACAAAGTAATAATTACCCTCAAAATCTTTAACCAGTGGATTTAAAATTTGTGTAAAAGAAGAAGCATTGTCATATTGATACACAGTCGTATTTCTATAGGTATTTATTATTTTACCAGTAAGGCTTTTATTGGCAGTTTCAGCGTCTAAAGAAGTCAATACCAGTGCATTTTCTTTTTCCATAAAAATGACACCTACTTCTGAAACGCCAGATAATACATCGTCCAGATCATTAGGAATATCTTCCAGCTCTCTATCCTGGGCTATAGATAGATTCTTTTTAAGAATATCAAAGTCGTCATAGGTAAATGAGATGAATCCTTTTGCAGTTACCGGTGTAATTTTTGCGATTCGGTTTTCTTGAGGAATAGTGTTGTCAAAGATTCCGATGGTACTGGATAGCGAGTCTTTTTCTATAGCAATACCATCAAGACGGATAGCATTTTGCCCTATGGTTGCATCCAGAGATACCCAGCCGCTAAAATTAGATAGGTCTTTTAACTCAGTATTGGGCAGCAGGGAATTATGTATGTTTTGCAGTTTTTTTCCGTTAACAAGCAAAGACATGGCATTATCGGTTCCCGAAACTTCATATGCTTTTTGTAAATCGGGATCAACAGGCAACGGATTTGCATGAATCCTAATCGCATTCTCTATTAATAATTGAGAAGAAGAGGCAATAAGCAAGCTATCCTGGCGGGTAGCATAAAATGATTGCCCTTTGGAGGTAATTTTATAAATTGTCTTTTCAGAATAATTTATAGTTTCAATGTTTTTGGTATTTAATGAATCCATTTTGAGTACCGATGGGTCAAATTTTGAAATATAGGTATACTCAAAAGCATTTTTTCCCAATGGAGAAAAGCACAATAGACCTTCTGGTCTATTGGTTTCATTCAAAACAGAAAGGTTTTTAAAATAATTAAAAAAGGATAGCTGACTGTTGTTCTTAATAAAGTTATTGTCTCGTAGTTTGCTGGAAGCTCCCTCGAGGTCATTGATTTTTACAATAATTTGTGAATCTCTCGGGATATGGTCGATCAAAGAATTTGAATTTTCGGTTACATTGTCACAAGAAATAGCAATCCATGCTAAAAGAACTGTAACTATTATTTTCATTATCCGAATTTGTTTTTTATTGCTGGTTTGCACAATATAGGGTCTAAAGGAATGATCGAAATATAATTTGAACATATTGACTTTTCTTCTTCTTCAGTTTCAAAGATATGATTATTTAAAAATAAAAATCATATGAACACAAAGAGGTTCATTACACAAATTAAAAACAGTAATACTTTTGAATACATCATTGTTGTTTTTTAGAGATCTAGTGCAAGTTGTTCTGGTAATAATCTGAAACTTTTGCGGTGATATTTTGTAATACCGTATTTACGAATCGCTTCTCGGTGTTCTATGGTTGGGTATCCTTTGTTTTTTTTCCAGTTATACATCGGGTATTCATCATGTATTTTTTCCATAAACTCATCTCGGTATGTTTTTGCTAAAACAGAAGCGGCAGCAATATTCAAATATTTTCCATCACCTTTAATAACGCAAGTATGAGGGATATTATCATATGGTTTGAATTTGTTTCCGTCTACAATAATATGCTCTGGTTGGGGTTGCAACTGGCCGATAGCCTTTTGCATAGCGAGGATTGAAGCATTTAATATATTGATTTTGTCAATTTCTTCCATAAAAATATGTGTAACACCATAGGCCAAAGAACAGTCTTCTAATAGTGGTTTTAAAAATTTTCTTTTGGTTTCGCTAAGCTGTTTAGAGTCATTCAGCACATCATTACCAAAATCATCAGGTAGTATAATAGCTGCAGCCGTAACAGGGCCCGCAAGGCACCCTCGTCCGGCTTCATCTGTTCCGCATTCGAGGAGGTTAGGGTGTAATTTTAATGTAAGCATAACACGAAGATACGGTATGAATAGCATATTCAAAAAAACTATTTTTTTAAATCAACAGTTAAAAAGTCAAGATAAGTTCGTTTATAGCTCAGAAGAAAAATTTCAAATAAGAGCGTGTTTAAAAAGAATATAAACTGAAAATGAATAGTTTGAGGTTTTGATGAAGTTTCAAATGCTGAGCATATTGAGATATTTGCAGCATTTGAAATAAAATCACAGTTCTCAGAATAGTAGTTTTCAGGAAGTAGGGTTTTTAAACGTACTCTAAGTTGATTACTTAAACAAACAATGAGGATGATTTACTTTCGTTAAAAAAGTATATTTTTGCCACAGTTCAGCATGCTAATGAGAAAAAACATACTATTTATAGTTGCACTGATATCGGCTTCGGTAGTTTGTGCTCAGGATAGAAATCAAGAAGGAGCTGCGTTTGGCAGGAATGGAGATAGAAATTCTGGTAAATCCTTACGACAAAGAGATTCAAAAGACAAAAAAGAAAAACCTCCTATTACAGAGTACAAAATTATTAGTTTTAAGAAGGACACCACATATTTAGATACCACGCTAACTATACAAAAAGATTACAAGTTTAATTATCTGCGAAGGGACGATTTTGAGCTGCTTCCCATTCATAATGTAGGTCAGACCTACAATAGTTTGGTAAAACGTGAAGAATCACAACATGTACTTCCGCTTTTTGGGGCCAGGGCCAGGCATTTTAATTTTATGGAAACCGAAGACATCAATTATTTTCAGGTTCCCACTCCACTCACAGAGATATATTTTAGAACAACTTTCGAGCAGGGCCAACAACTCGATGCTTTTTTTACGGTAAATACTTCACCAAGACTGAATCTTTCTATAGCCTATAAAGGAGTGCGCTCTCTAGGGAAATATCAACACGCTTTAACGAGTACAGGTAATTTCCGGGCAACCGGGAGCTATATAACAAAAAACGATCGCTATAGGATTCGTACGCATTTTGTATCTCAGGATTTACTTAATGAAGAAAACGGCGGATTGTCGGCAGAGGGTTTAGATCAGTATCTGTCAAGAGGCGAATTTATAGGAGAAGCGGGTGAATTTTCAGACCGGGGATCGGTATCTGTTAATTTTGAAAATGCAGAAAGCATCCTTCTGGGTAAACGATTCTATCTGGATCATGAATATGCATTGATTAAGAAAACAGATAGTACCAATACAGGATTGGCGATTGGCCATATTATGGATATGACCGATAAGAGGTTTCGGTTTGATCAGACTGCAATAGCGCCTAATAATCTTTTAGGCAGCGCCTATGTGTCGGGAGCAATTGCAGATAATGTAGCTCTAGAAGATTTTAGTAATCAGGTGTTTGTGGATTTTAATAATACATGGCTGGGGCGCCTTAAATTAATAGGAGGTAGTTCTAACTATAATTATGGATACAATACTATATTGAATCAGGTAGATGGTTCGGGAAATCAAATTAATATAACAAATCGCATTAAAGGAGATGTGTATTCTGTGGGAGGTGAGTATGAAAACAATTACAGAGGGTTTCAGTTATTTGCCGATGGAATGACCTTGGTATCCGGGGATTTTACAGGAAATTATTTTAATGCCGGAGCGGGGTATGAATTGAATGAGAACTATAGAGGCGAAGCAAAAATAAGCGCCAGTTCTGTTGCGCCAAATTATAATTTTCTGCTCTACCAAAGTGACTATGTGAACTATAACTGGCAAAACGATTTTGATAATACCGAAACGCAAAAAATCCAGTTCAGGATCAAAGCAAAAAAAATAGCCGAGATAGAAGCTAGTTATGAAACTATCGATAACTATGCATATTTCACCAAGAATACAGACTCGGTAATAGTTCCTTTACAATCTGCAGAAAGTATCGATGTGTTAAAGGTAAAACTTACGCAAGGGCTTAAATTCTGGAAACTGGGTTTTGATAATACCATTATGTATCAAAATGTTCAGGGAGGAGATGGGATATATAATGTGCCAGAAATTGTAACCAGGAACAGCTTGTACTATCAGGACCAATGGTTCAAAAAAGCACTTTTTTTGCAAACAGGAATTACCTTTAGATACTTTACAAGCTATACTGCAGATGCTTATGATCCCGTTTTATCTGAGTTTTATGTTCAAAATGAGGAGGAAATAGGGGGTTTTCCGCAGGTTGATCTATTCTTTAATGCCAAAATACGACAGACTCGTATTTTTTTCAAAGTAGAAAACTTCGGAGAAGCGTTTAGTCAAAATCAGGAGTTCTCGGCACCGGGTTATGCCACCCGTGATGCAGTATTGCGTTTCGGTATCGTATGGAATTTCTTTTTGTAATATTTTGGAAACATAAGCTCCTTTCCTCTGCATGAAGATATAGCCTAAGGGCAGAGAGGTAAATTAAGTATTTTGCCGTATCTTTGATAGTAATGATACTTCCCGGTTTTGGTGTCAAGACGAGTTCAACCCGTTTTATACATTAGAACTTCGTTATGAAGTTCTCAAGTACAATAAAAACGGGTATTTTCTTAATTTTAGCATAGCCTCGCTATGGTTATATTAAAAAATGCAGCAAAGCATCAGGTTTTGCAGTAGTTGTGAGCTGAAATACCTGCTCGTATCCGCAGGCGGGTATTTTCTATGTAGTGTCTGGTCGGAAATAGACAGTTTTTATAATTTGAATTATTTTTTGCGGGATTTTAATTTTCTTTTTTGACGCAGATGCCTTAGTATCAGGTGATAAAAAACAAATAAAAATAGCGCAAAAAGAAACAAATTTAATAGTGATATATTTCCGACCAGACACTATGTATAAATTGGGTTCAATAAAAGATAATTATGAGTACCACCAAAAAAAGAAATATTTCTGTCTTAGGGCCAAATACGTTCACCGGGATTAAACTTAAAGAACCGGCAGTGTATGCAGCAGGGGTTCCTGCAGTAAAAGTGGCCCTCCAGCATGCATTTAAAGAAATGGGTGTTATAAAATCCTTGAGCACGTTATCGCATATGAATCAAAAAGATGGATTTGATTGCCCGGGTTGCGCCTGGCCTGATCCCGATAAACCTTCAAAACTTGGAGAATATTGCGAGAACGGTGTAAAAGCACTTGCCGAAGAAGCTACCAATAAACAGGTAGACAGCGATTTCTTTGCCAAATATTCTGTAGAAGAACTCTCACATTGGTCAGACTATCACATCGGAAAAAGTGGGAGACTTATACAACCTATGATCTTGAGGTCAGATAGCATACATTACAAACCAATTTCCTGGCGAGATGCATACACCTTAATAGCTCAGGAATTACATCAATTAAATTCACCAGATGAAGGGGTGTTTTATACCTCGGGTAGATCAAGTAACGAAGCAGCTTTTTTATATGGGCTTTTTGTAAGAGCTTTTGGTACAAATAATATGCCCGATTGCTCCAATATGTGTCATGAATCGAGTGGAGTGGCATTAGGCGAAACATTGGGTATTGGTAAAGGTTCTGTAAAACTCAAAGATTTTGAGAAAGCCGAAGTGATTATGGTAATTGGCCAAAACCCGGGTACAAACCACCCCAGAATGTTAACGGCTTTACAGAAGTGCAAAGAAAATGGAGGAAAGATTATTAGTGTCAACCCTTTAGAAGAAGCCGGTTTAATTCGGTTTAAAAACCCCCAGGAAGTTAAAGGAGTATTGTCATCAGGAACCAGGTTGACAGATATTCATCTTCAGGTAAAAATAAACCAGGATGTTTCTCTTTTGAAGCTAATTATCAAAAAACTAGCCATAGCAGATAAAGAAAGAGGTAATGTTTTTGATCATAAGTTTATAGAAACATACACTAGTGGTTATTCAGCATTGTTGAAAGATATAGAACACTATTCAGAAGAAGAATTATTAGAACTTTCCGGAGTAACAGAAACATTAATTGATAAAGCGGTTGAGTTACTTGCAGGCAACAATAAAATTATCATTTGTTGGGCCATGGGATTAACGCAGCACAAAAATGGGGTCGAAAACATAAAAGAATGTGTCAATCTTTTATTGCTTAAAGGTAGTCTTGGCAAACCTGGGGCCGGGACATGCCCCGTAAGAGGGCATAGCAATGTACAAGGCGATCGAACTGTTGGGATCATGCATCATGTTTCTCCAACATTGAACGAGTCTATAGAAAAGACCTTTGGGTTTACCCCTCCTGATAAAGAAGGGTTAGATACTGTTCATGCCATAGAAGCTATGCATAATGGAAAGGCTAAAGTATTCATTGCATTAGGAGGGAATTTTTTGTCGGCAGCTTCAGATACAGAGTATACTGCAGAAGCACTTCAGAATTGTGATTTGACTGTGAATATTAGTACCAAACTCAATAGAACGCATTTGGTTACCGGTAAAACAGCATTGATCCTGCCAACACTTGGCCGATCAGAGCTGGATGAGAAAGATGGGAAACCCAGGTTTTTTACAGTAGAAAATAGTATGGGCAAAGTACATCAGTCCAAAGGATTGCTAAAACCCGCTTCAGAGAATTTAAAAAGTGAACCCGAAATCATAGGAGGAATTGCAGATGCATATTTTAATGGAGCGCATCCGGTAGATTGGAAAACCTTGAGTGAAGACTATGAGTTGATCAGAGAAAAAATCGGACATGTGATTAAGGGTTTTGATAATGTAAATAATAGATCCAAAGGATCAGGGTTTTACCTTCCTAATAATACAAGAGATTTAGATTTTGGCAAACTGCCTAATCAAAGAGCGCAATTCAGTATTTGTGGTTTGCCCGAGCATAAGATAAAAGAAAACGAATTCATATTAATGACTATTCGTTCGCACGATCAGTTTAATACCACTATTTATGGCTTAGATGACCGATATAGAGGTATTTATAATGAAAGAAGGATTGTATTAATGAATGTAAAAGATATGAATACATATGATTTAAAAAGATTGGATGTCATTAATTTAATAAGCTGTTATGATAATAAAGAAAGGAAAGCAGCAAATTTTTTGGTAGTTCCTTATAGTATTCCGCAAGGCAATTTGGCTGCCTACTTTCCTGAAACCAATGTGCTGGTTCCTTATAATCATTTTGCAGACAAGAGCCATACGCCTATTAGTAAATCTATAATAGTACAAATAGAGAAGGTATAAGCAAATTATAATTGATAGTTCTGTTATTTTTATTATAGGGATTCGGGATACTCAACATATCCCGACCGCGCTTTTCGCTGTATCCCCGATAGCTATCGGGGGATGCCGCTACAATCGCTATCCCGGTTTTAGTGCTAATATTAAAGTAATCAACACATTAAAAGAAGCTTAAAAAAAAGATTAAAAAAGGTGTTGTGGGTTTATAAAAAGGGTTGTATGTTTGCCCCCGCAAAACGGGATATTGTTTTGCAAGTTCATTGAGATTGGATTTATGCTTTTTTAGGGATTAAATTTTTTCAAAAATAATTCAAGAAAAGTTTTGCTGATAATAAAAGGGTTTATATATTTGCACCCGCTTAGCGGCAGGATTGAAGTTCATATAAAAAATAGTAGTATTGGTATAGGATGTTTAAGTAGCATTTATAGGGTTCGATTCCTTAATTTACGATCTATAATTAATAGCGATGAATATTGCTTTATTAATTACAAAAAGTTCATTGATATATTGATTGACAGCGCGTATTAGACTATTTAGTTTAATGCATAAGAATAAAGACTAGAATCATTTTAGAGATACGATTAAAAATTCCGTTGTATTGTTTTAGAATATTATTTAAAGACAAACGATGAAGAGTTTGATCCTGGCTCAGGATGAACGCTAGCGGCAGGCTTAACACATGCA
>CANMDW010000026.1 GCA_947496705.1 uncultured Aquimarina sp.
AACCGCTTTTGATGTAATAATAACTCACGAACGGAGGCATTTAGAACAAGCTATAGAGGTATTAACACAATTAAAAATATAGTAGATGTATATGTCATATATACAACCGTTGTAACCAATTTATAAATACTAAATATTAAGTTCATATGTCTATAAAAAAAATTATCATCATACTTTCCGTTTTTGTAATAATAGTAAGCTCTTCAGCCTTTTTTAACTATACTAGTGCACAAGACAATTCAAATAATAGCAAATCTGAAAAAATTGAGCAGCTAATAAAAAATTACATTAAGCATGATAACTTTCAAGGAGCAGTTCTTGTTGCTGAAAATGGTAAACTACTTTTTAAAAAAGCATATGGCTTAGCTGATCGAGAGAGAAACATTAAAAACACTATAAATACTCAATTTTTAATAGGATCGTTGACAAAATCATTTGTTGCAGTCACAGTGATGCAGTTGGAAGAAGAAGGATTACTAGATTTAAATGCCCCATTAAAGTCATACATTCCAGAACTTAAAGAGAGTCTGGCAAAAAACTTAACACTGCATATTCTTCTTAAGCATCAATCTGGACTTGTACCACATTTAGAACGAATCACAAATTTTAAGGACAAAGACGTGAATTCTAGTGAGATTATTGAAATCATCAATGTCTCTTCTCTGTCATTCATTCCTGGATCTAAATATCAATACTCTAACCTTAATTACACACTTTCTGCAATAGCGATCGAGAATGTTACAGGTAAATCATACGCACAGGTTTTAAAAAAAAGAACATTCAAACCGCTAGAAATGCATCATTCTGGAGTTGAAAGAAAATCCAACTATCCTAAAAACAGAGCTAAAGGATATCGTAAAACAACCTTCGGAATTAAAAATGACGAAAATATTGTTTCATATGCTTTAGGTTCGGGTGATATATTTTCGACCGTTGAAGATTTATTCAAATGGGATCAGGCATTATACGATAATATACTATTGTCAGAAAAAAGTAAAGCACTACTTTTTGATGGTGAAAATTCTGAATTCGGTAATTATGGTTATGGTTTTCGCATTATGGATTACCAAAGAGGAAAAAACAATAAGAAAAACGGAATTCTGATGCGCCACGGAGGAACAATGAATGGGTTTATGTCAAATTTACACAGGTATTCTAATGACAAATTAACTGTAGTTATTTTGGGAAATATAAGAGACTTTCCTATTAGGGCTATGACATTTGAAATTAAAGAAATTGCATTAGGGTTGAATGCCAAAGCAAGGAATCGTTCAAAACTTGAATAGCCTAATAAAACTTACTACAAAAATGTATAAATACCATTAATACGACTGTTTATACGAGCCTTTAATCATAATATAAAACTCTCTTGATTAAGAAAAACACTTTAATACATCGACATATCTAACTATGCTTAATTTAATTATTGATATTCTGGGGATGGATTGGCTCTATCATTCTCGTTACTGCCTATTGGTTAAACAGTAAAAACATCATCAATGCTCAAAAAAAAACGTATCAATTTCTGAATATTGCCGGAAGTTTATCACTAATGATAAATACTTTTTATTAAAGAGCATATCCATCCAGCTTGGTTAATACAATTTGGTTGTTAATGGGACTTTATCACATTACTAAAATCTTAAATAATACACAAAAAACAATATAGAAATGGAACAAGATTTACTTCTAACGGGGGCTAACGCTTTAAGAAAAGCTGCCTTGAACAACAAAGCAAAGGAATATATCCTTTCAGATGTTGCCTTATATAGAACAATTAAAAAGGCGGCTGACAGATATATTGGTGGAGAAACATTAGATGAAACAATTCTTAAAGTTAAACATCAAAACGAAAATGGATTTAAATGTTCAATGGAGTTTATGAGAGAAAATACGCTAAATGAAAAAGAAGCGAATATAGCTACTACTGAATTCATACAAATAGTACGAGAAAATAAAAAATTTCTTGAAACCAACTATCCCCGAGGCAAGCCATAGGGGTATTTCGCCGGTTTCATTTTGGCCTCGGGGCCAAAAACCGAAATTTTGTATTTAGCCTCACCCGGAACTGCCAAAAAAGGCAGTTCCGACCTCTCCCAAGGAGAGGTTAATCGGAAACCCTGTCTGCAACAGGCAGGCCCGAGGCAGAGCCGTCGGGGAATTATTTAGATTAAAAATCAAGTGCCGAAGTTTGCTAAATTCTCTAATAATGATCGCTTTATTGTTGCAGGAACATTCGGAGAAGTTAGAACTTGGGAAATAGTGAAATCTGATTAACGTCAATATAAATATATGAGGAATTCCTTTCAATAATAATGGGCAACAAAATATTAGTTACTAGTAACTTTAACGTTTTGTTATGTAACTAATATTTTGTTACCCATTATTTTTATTAACTAACCTTTTTATGGAATTACTAGATTTTATTTATAAATTACTTTTTAAAGTTTATCAAAAGAATAAGTAGTAGGCAACTATACCCCTATGTTAATTGCTATTTTTTAAAACATGGAATTAATACAGAAAATTTTTAATAAATCAATAATCAGTCAAAAATAAGTATATGAAGCAAGTTATAATCTTATCCATTTTTCTGACTTTACTATTGGTCTCTTGTCAGAATAGTGAAAAATCAAACCTTACTTTACTCAGCGATCAAATCCCGACTGATACTCCCTTGATTTTTGGGAAAAGCATTATTTCAACTGACAATTTTGAATGCGCAATCACGTTCAGTCCGGAAATGGACGAATTGTTTTTTACGCGCAGAAAACCAGAAGGGGACAATGAAATTTATACTATGAAATTAGTTGATGATAAATGGTCTGAACCGCAATTAGCATTTTTTTCAACAACTAAGGGATGGGATGTTGAACCTCATATCAACCCCAAAGGGGATTTACTCTATTTTGGAAGTACAAGACCCCTTAAAGATACTATTAAACCCTCAGGATTCCACCAATGGTATATTGAAAAAGAAGTAAACGGTTGGGGGCAACCAATTCCTTTAGAAAAACCTTTTGTAGATAGGTTTACAATGTACATAACCTCTTCAGAGAATGGCAACCTATATTTTACTTCAAACGAGAAAGGAGCCAAGCCCGAGGATGGAGGCATTTACAACTCAATCAATGAAGAAGGGCAATATAGAAGTATCAAAAGAATGGGGAAGGAAATAAATTTTTCTGGAAAGTGGATCGCTCACCCATATATAGCGCCCGATGAAAGCTACATCATATATGATGGTGAAAGAACCTCGGGATTTGGAGACTGTGATTTATACATCAGCTTTAATAAAAACGGTATTTGGACGGGACCTTATAATTTGGGACCTGAAATAAATACTGAAATGTGTGAGATGACTGCAAGTGTTTCACCCGATGGAAAGTATTTATTTTTTCATAGAGGTGGAGAGGATAATGGAGATATTTATTGGATAGATTTCAGACCAATAAAAGAAAATATAATGAAGAATATTAACAGCAACTAACAATTGTTAAAAAAAAAGAAGCATATGAAAAAAGCGAAATTATTAATATTGATATGTGCTATATCACTAAATGTTGTCTTTGCTCAAGAAAATATTGAAAACGCTACTAGCTTTCCGTACATAGAAGGTCCCTATCTAGGCCAAAAGCCGCCCGGAGTAACCCCTGAAGTTTTTGCCCCCGGTATTGTTTCGGCAGAACATCGCGACCTTAGCGGTTTCTTCACACCCGATATGAAAGAGTTCTATTTTACCAGGAAAGATCTCAAAAATGGAAAATGGTCGTTAATTGTTTTTAAATCCGAAAATAATCGATGGCGCGAGTCGGTGGTGGGGCCCAGGGTGGGTCGACCCATTATTTCTCCAGATGGCAAGACCATGCATTTGGGGAGGCACTATATTGAACGTAATGAGTCTGGTTGGTCAGAGGTCAAAAGCCTTGGGCCTATGTTTGACCGGGAAGACTGGGGTATTATGCGCCTGTCGTCATCCGCCAAGGGCACCTATGTTTTTGACGATTATAAAAACAATGACGTAATCCGTATATCAAGAATCAAAGACGGCAAACGTGAGGAACCAAGACTACTCGGCAAAGAGATTAACACCGGAAGATGGAATGCCCACCCATTCATAGCACCAGATGAGTCCTATATCATTTGGGATGGTGAAAGAGATAGCGGATATGGTGATACTGACCTGTATATCAGTTTTCGACAGCAAGATGGTTCATGGGGTACTGCCATTAATTTAGGGGACACAATAAACACAAGCGACGGTGAAGCTGGAGCATTCGTAACGCCAGACGAAAAATATCTTTTCTTCAATAGAAATGAGGATATATTTTGGGTAGATACAAAAATTATTGAGACACTCAGACCACACTAACAAAAGGAAGAAAACATGAAAACTACTAAATTATTAATGCTGACAATCGTTATATCGCTAAATACGGTCTTTGCTCAAGAAAATAGTGGAAACGATGACGCACAAACGGTAGAAAGGTCTTATTTAGAGTTGCCATGGATACGGGTAATCCCCATAAAGGACACTAAGACTGGGAGACAATATGAACTTTATATTAAGCTCCCAGAGGGATATTCAGAAAATAATGACATCAAATATTCTGTGCTTTATTTTACTGATGCCATGTGGCACATCGAAATATTATCCGGCTCCATCGAGTATCTGATGAAAAACGCTATTTTGGTTGGAATTTCCTGGCAAAAAGACATAAATGAAAAATTAAAAAAAGATGTGGGAGCACACACAAGTAGATTTCGAGATTACTCAACAAGGAAATCAAGCAACCCAGAACATCAAGCTAAATATCAATTTGGACAAGCCAGTAATCATCTGACTTTTATTCGTAACGATGTTATTAAGTATGTTGAAAACAATTATCGAACTGACCCTGATAACCGTACCTATTTTGGTTATTCACTTGGTGGTGAATTTGGCGCATACATACTACTGGCACAACCAGATACATTTAAAAACTACATTCTTGGTAGTCCATCGCTTAAGGGCGATATTCCCTATCTTTCTAAGCTTGAATCTAATGCAGCACTAAAATATAAAGACCTAAATGCCAACGTTTTCGTTTCATATGGCGCGTTGGAGAAGGAGTTGGGCTTGTATGCCGAGAAATTTATTACCATGCTAAAAACTAGAAACGATGAGAGTTTATTTTTAAAGCATGTAGTGATTGAATCTGCTGACCATGGCAGAGCTTTTCCCATGACGGCAGTACGCAGTATGTATTGGTTATTAGATTTGATAAAAGAATAACGTATCAAAGCATAAAACTAATCTAAGACATTTTATGAATGAACGATAAATTTTCACGCATGATTTATGAACTGGGCTAACAAATACTAAACATTATGAAAAACCTCTGGATATTCTCAATTCTTTTTATTGCTTGTAAAACCGAACCAAAAACTGACCCTGGTACTTTAAACGGTACCAGCCCAAAATATGAAACTTATGATTATTCTGGATTTACGAAAGAAGAGATTTACGCTTATCGCAAACACCTTTTAGATGGAGGTAGTCGTAGACAAGGAGGTGATCTTAGCAGGTTTTATTTTCTAAACTTCTCCGAAATAGAGAAGCACTCACGCATACTCAGGTCAGATACCCCAAAAACTCTCGAAGAAACGCCCAGAGGAGATGTGAAGAATTTTAGTATCCCAACAAATTTAGATTCAGGAGGGGGACTGCCACTAAACGAATATATACAGCAAGCAGAAGTTGACGGCTTGATTATAATTCATAAAGGCAAAATCGTCTTTGAAGGCTATCCGAGAATGCTCCCAACTGATTTTCATGTCAATTATTCGGTTAGCAAAATCTATGTCAGTACTTCAATTGCTATTTTGGAGGATAAAGGATTAATAGATACCAGCCAACCTATTGATTATTACTTTAATGAACTTAAGGGTTCAGGTTGGGAAGGCGTTCCGGTAGTCGATATACTTGCAATGAGTTCCGGAATTGATCCGGCTTCTAGCGGTCAATTGCTTACATCCGCATATACAAGTCGCGAACAAATAAAAGCTTTGGCAGCCGCTAAAGCTGTCAAGCCTTCAGGAACGGAGTACAACTACATGGGCATCAATACCACTATGTTAACGCTACTTGTCGAAGAAATTAGTGGTCTTACTTTCAGTGATTTTATGGAACAAGAGATATGGAGAAAGATTGGATCAGAATATAATGGTCTTATGGGGATAAGGGCTAATGGGACAGTTGCTACATCTTCTTTCGGCATGTCATCAACACTTCGAGATTTGGCTAGGTTTGGCCTTGCTTTTACTCCTAGTGGAAGAAAAAACGCCAATCCAATAATATCAGATGATCACTTGGCTAAAATTCAGAACGTGAATAAAAACCTGAAAGAGAAGTCATGGTATTCAGAAGACATGAAGTATCCTGGCTATCAATGGGACGAGATTTACGAAGATGGCGATTTTTATAAAGGAGGACATGCGGGGCAAGGTCTTTATATATCGACTTCGAAAGATTTGGTAATTGCATTTTACGGAACTTACAATACTGATTTACAAGAGCATCAACTCCCGTTAATCTGTCGACAGCTTTCCAAATCTGGACTATTTGATCTTGAGTGAAACGGCCTACAATAAACGATATGGCGCATACCTCACAGTTCCCTTTGAAACTGATATGCAAATCCGCTATTTAAATGATATTAGAATTAATTAATGGTTAAAAATCATATCTTTACTCAAGATTGAGTCTTAATTTGAATCAATCTAGTTCAATTATTAAGGTAGTTATTAGGTTGCCTTTTTATCTTTGATACTTCTAAATACTTGAAAATATACAACTTACAAGGCAGGTTTGAATCCAGTCGAGGTTATTTTTAAGCATTTGATTATCAAATATTTATAATCTTTTAAATTGACAACTTTTTTTTATTTGATTGATTTTCATAGATTTAAAATTTTTTTGTTATAAACACAAATAGATGAGTAATTCAGTTCCATAAAAGGTGAATTAACAAAACATCTAAAAAGTAACGACAAATTGAACTACGCTTACCATATACCAAACGTGAGTCTGTGTATTAACCTGTTTTGATTACTGGAGTATTCGGACAGATATCTATGAAAAATTATAAATATACGATTCTCAGGGATCGGATTTAAGTTAATACACAGACTCACGTTAGGTCACAATTAAGACTTAAGCCAAAAAATATCTATTGAAATGTAACTAATTAGAATTTGGTTGGTCTTATAATTTATAGATTATAAATAGATAAGAATCATAGCCTAAACGTTGTTATCATTTAGAAAATATTAATCCTTCACATCCATTAAATATCCTCTGGAGACTAAATATTCATCTGTTAAAGAATTCACTTTTTCTTGAGCATCTTTATCTCTAAAAAAGTGACCAACTTCTTTAAATACTTGAAATTGAAAATCGTTCTTATGTGATTCCATCGCTGCCTTGAATTGAAAGAATTCATAGATAGGAGCTAAATGATCTTCTGTTGTATGAAAGGAAAGAAAAGGAGGTAAATTCGTTTTGACATTTTGAAGTAAAGATATTGATAGTGCTTGGCCTCTTGAAACACCCTCAAACCAACCATCTCCCTTTGTTAAATCATAACTCGACGATTTCGTAATCACCAGATTTGGGACAGAGCTCACATCGTTATTATCCTCCGAAACAAAATCATCAATTATAGCAGTTGAAGCTGCTAAATGTGCCCCAGCTGAAAAGCCAGTCGCCACAATCCTATTTAAATCTACACCTAAATCTGAAGCTTGATGCCTTGTCCACCTGATCGCCGATTTCGCATCTTCCAAACTTTTCTGAATAATATTTCCGTGTACATCAATTAATCTATACTCAAAAGAGATCGCCACCATTCCTTTCTCTGCCATTCTTTTACAAGCGTCATATCCAGCTTCTGCCATTCCTAAACTCCATCCGCCTCCATGAAAATAAAGGTAAGCCGAACGATGATTTCCTTTTTGATGATCTTTTGGGTAGAAAATATGAGCTTCAAGCTCAACATCACCTACTCGTTTATATGTTTTAATTTCATTGGGTTGTTTTCTGAGATCAACAGATTTTTGATAATCTCTTTTAATTTTTGAAAGTAATTTTTTGTTTTTAGAATCTTTTTCAAAATCATTCAAAATTACGCTCCAATTTTTAGAGCTATAATTAGTATTGCATATTTTGAAATGCTGCTCAAATAAATAATCTTTTATTTCCTGATTTACAGCAAGATTTTTTATAGTGCTAAAACGGGAATGAATTTTTTCTAACGGTTTAAGATCGTATCTTCTATTTTTTAAATCTCCTTTAGATATTATCTCAACATATTTATCAAGATAAGTGACATATTTTTTATTATTTAGCAAGTGATACTTGTCCAATCCTTCAGATACTTCATCAAAGAAATCAGTGGGCAATTCGGCTTTATTACTTGTTACGATTTCATGCCCTGATGGATATAGCAGCCGGTAATATTTGTATTGATAATCTATATTCGATAAACATTGTTCTTCAAATTTTAAAGGAACACTTTCAAAATCACTTTTAAATTTATTGTAATGTTTTAGATTAGATGCCTCTAAAGAATCCAGTTGATTTCTAAACTTAATTTCGTCTAAGGCATATAAACTTTCAAGATTCCTAAAAATATAGCCTTCTGATTTAGCTAATTCAGTTTTTTGATTTAATAAATACCTATTTAATTGAAAATTAGAACCGTCTATAGTTATAATAGAATCTAAAGTCACAGAAACACTATCATTTGAATTCAAATAAAGCTGAACAATTTTATCTCCTAATATTATTCTATGAAAACTTGGCTTGTCAGTTTCAAATTCGAACTTAAAATTTCCCTTATTATCTATAGTTGTGACAAGACCGGATGTGTCATTTGCGACTGACCATTCATTTTCTAGAGGAATTGGCTTATTTGACAATCGAATCTCTTTGTAATGAGATGAACCCACATTACCAATAACAGTAACTTTGTTTTCTTTTTTTTGTATTGATTTCCCACAACTTAAAAAGAGTATTATGAACCCCAAAATCGATGATTGAACCATTCTTCTTTTTATCATAATTATTGATTGACATTTTTGAGATATGACTTAAAGGGATAAAACAAAGAAATATAATAAAGCCAATCGCCCCAAATTATAATATGGTACTATAAACTAACTTCAGCGAAGTTCTTCTTTATATTTTACCGGCGTTTTTCCTGTAGCTTTTTTAAAGACTCTATTAAAAGTGCTTTTAGAACTAAACCCACAATCAAATGCAATACCTAATAAAGTAATTTTGTCATACCTGTGATCCTTAAGTTTTTGAGTTACTGCTTCGACCCTGTATCCATTTACAAAATCTGAAAAACTTTTTTGCAGCCCTTCATTTATTATGCGAGAAACATTGTTCGGATGAAGTTCTAGCTCACTAGCTAAAACATTTAACGTTAATTCAGAATTCAAATAGAATAGGTTTGCTTCCATTTGTTCTTTGAGCCAATGTGATTTTTGTAAAATATCGTCAGATTGAACGGCTATTTTTCGTGACTTTTTTAACAATGGTTCCAAAAAAATCACTTCAGGTCGCAAAAAACCCTCAGCACTTATCCATACTGTAATTATCGCCATGAGTATATAAAGAGGATAATAATGTTTTATATCTAGCTCATAGTCAAAAAAAAGAAAATCAACAAAGGTATAGGGAACCCATAAAAACCAAAGAACTGCTAAAATGATAAATAGTCGATATAGCCAACTTAAGTTATATAGGTGTTCATTACTATAGTTATCTTTTATCCAACTGTGGTAATTTTTAATAGCTTTTAACGAATAAAGACTATAGAGAATTACAGAAATTATTGAACCTAATTGTAACAATGGACTTATTACAGAAAACATTACGGTATTATAATTTGGAATTCCTTTTTCAATACTTTCGAATCCTTGTACTATTGATACAATCAATTCTATAAATACAGGAACGAAATGAATTAGATGCTTTTTTTTAAAGTTAAAACTTCGATCAGTAATATACTTAGTATAGAAAAAGACACATGGGCCTAAAGCCAATGAATATTGAAGTGGAACTAAGTTTAAATATCCTATTGAGTCATAAAGCTTAAAATCTATCCCTAATACCCAACTATTCCATAGGGCTATGATAATAGGCACAAAACCTAGAAATAGGTTTGCTTTATGGTTTATTCTCCTTACAAGAATTAATAATAATCCAAAAGTGATCCCTATGATTATAGAGATAAGAATTAAGAAATTAAAAATGTTAAATGGTAATTCAATCATTTAATAATTATAATTAGTAATTAGTAAACATACACAAATAATAGATAGTTAAATTAATACAATTGCATGAAACTGCATACAGTAAAGAGTCGAGTTAAAATCTACGATTACTCATAAGAAAGATTTTTATTTTTCGAAAATTCTGTAAAATGAACGATTTATGGAACTAATTAAAGGTTAACATATTACCATTAAATCCTAAAATAAATACTTTACCTTCTTTTCGGTTAGCCTTTGTTCATACAGATTCGAAACCCTTGATCCGGCCCTATACCGTTTGCTTCAAAATAATCCCTATCACTAACTTTCATGTAATTTTCGACCCCTATCCATCCTCCTCCTCTTTGGGAGCGAAATTGCCCAGATGGTATTTCATAACTCTCAAACCAATCTTCGCACCATTCTCTAACATTGCCCGTCATGTCATACAGGCCAAGCTCATTTGGCTTTTTGGTACCCACAGGCCTCGTTCTACAATTATTATTTTCTAAAATCTGGTAATTCCATTTTTCAGTTAAAACAGTATCCCCACAATTCCTCCAATACCAAGCTATTTTATCAATATTATTACTACCGCTGTAAGAATAGTTTTTACTTAATTGCCCTCCTCCTGCAGCGTATTCCCATTCTGCCTCGGTAGGTAAACGATACCCATTGGCATTAGGAGATATTTTAATCATCCATTTGACACTGTCGAACTCAGATTTATTAAATGAATCTGTAGAATCTTTATAGATTTTATAATAAGGTTTAAGACCATCTTTCGTGCTTTTTTTAATGCAAAATTCAATACATTCATACCAGCTTACTGTTTCAACCGGGAGATTATTTCCTTTAAATTTGGATGGATTGCTTCCCATAATATCCGTCCATTCCTTTTGAGTAACCTCTGTTTTACCCATATAAAAATCGCTTATAAAAGCATTTCTATTATAGAGATTGGAGCTTTTGTTAATAAAAGTTCCCCCTTTTATCAAAATAAGATTATTGTTGAGATTATTGTTTTTTTCTTCAGAACATGAGTAAACAAGTATTAAACTTATTATGAAAAACAGGAATAATGTCTTTTTCATTTATGAGTTACTATTTGATATTTATGGGCAACAGAATCATTATGTTATGCATAAAATGTATATACTTTATTTAGAAAAAGTATAAGACCGTTACATCAACGGCCTTATTACAAATATTACATACTATAATAAAATAATTTTTACCAAACAGTTGCATTGATTTTTCCCCATCCTCCGCTATAGGATTCAATACCAAAAACTTGATAATCAAAATCTCTTAGGTTGCCCCATTGTGGTCTATGTCCACCATGATTATTCCAATGGTTAATATGTGCTTGCATATTCACTTTTTGGTTATTTCCTGTTGTAGCGCTGCCATGCTGACTTATATATTGATAAAATGTTTTAGTACCTAGAATTGAAGGAGCATTTGACCGTAACTGCTTTTTAAACTGATAATTTTTGCCGTTTGCGTTAAAATTCCGATTTTGATTCTGACCTGGAATATTTCCTTTTTCTACCACATAATATTCTATAAGTGGAGTTCTTGTCCAACCATAAACACCCACAAAGTTATAAGCTCCTTGTAGAAGCCCTATATTGTAGTTTATAGTTCTCCCGCTACCAGTTCGCCAACCTTTACCTCCTACAATATCTTGATTATTATCGTACTCAATTTGAAAATTCCCTGCGTATTGATTAGCATAAGGAAACGTAAGTCTACCCCATCCTCCTTCTTTGTATATGGTCCAAAAATAGCCTCCATTATTTCCATCAGTACGATTATCACTGATATAACCATTTGAATCTATAGATTTTTGCTGAACCTCTGCATTTTCTGGCAAGTTGTCGGTATCCAGATTGTTTGTACAACTGGTAAATAAAAACATAAAAAATACTGTAATACTTACTATTTTTTTCATAATTAAATGATTTAAATTAGAATAATTCAAAAATTTTACACCGAAAATCAATTAACACCTTTTTATAGGTAAAAAATTATCAATGCAATCATATTTGTGTTAAAATTTAACATTATTCTAAAATAGAATTCAAAAAAACAAATACTTTATAATTCTACAGTTTTAATATTAAAATTCGCGAAAACTTTTCGTAAAATACGATCAATAGAATAATCATTTGATTATAAATACTTAACAACAGGTTTCAGAAATTTATTTGATTTACTTTATTCTCTAAATAAATTGAAATTCCTCTTTTAAGCAATTCAAAATTATTACCGACTATTATTGATTCCTTGTAGCATAGAGATTTGTATGAATTATTCAAGCAAGTACCTCGAAACGATTATAGAACCAACTAATTCGGCTACACTTTATATCAAAAAGAGGTTCTTTGAAAAGTTATGCAGCCAAATATCTTTGTTATCTCCGCAACAAATCAATAGCATCTTCAACTTTCTTTACGGGCAGCTTACACAGTTCTTCTTGACAAACATAGATATAGGTTTCATCTTTTACATATCTGTTTTTTAAATAGAGGGATTTTGCTTTCTACAGAAGTTCCAGCAATATAAACATTAGGTATATATTGTTTATGAAAGCTATTTACCACACCATCTGCATTTTTACCAACAACTGCAACCTCATAAAAAGGGTAGGTAACATTTAATAGTAACTTATTCCAAGTTAGAGTAACTATTTGTATGCTCTTGTATTTTGGCCAATACTGAAGCTAACATATTTTTAGATTTCAATATTAGCTGTTGATGATAATTTATCAGTTCTAAACGAAATAAGTTATGTGCCATCACAGAATTTGGAGAAGGCAATACCCTATCATCAACTTTAACAATTTTTGAAATAAGTTGATCTTCTATAGTGTACAAAAACATCTCTAATGATGTATCAAGAAAGTACTTGTTTACTTTTATGCGGCGTTTAGAATGCTATTTGGTATTATATGGAGTCCATTAGCCAATTACACGAGGCCGACTTGTAATGATTTTAAGATCAACACAATAAGGTTATTAAAGAACAGGTTTATAAACAGAGAGATCAGTATATTTCTTTTATAGAATTTTAAAACTAAATCGTATGAAATAACTTAAAAACATCACTCCTATAAGTCTTACTTACCGGAATTTTTTTCTCCCCAATAAAGAGCATGTTTCCCTCGAATCCATTGACCAAATGGATATTGACGACATAACTTCTATGGGTTCGTAAAAACTGGTTTAGTGGTAGTTCTGCTTCTATTTTCTTTAATACCGTAGAGTAAACAAATCGATCTGATGTGGTATGTACCGTACAATAATTACTATCTGCTTGTAAAAACAAGATTTCCTTTAGAAGTACGCGTTCGAAATGATGGTCTTTTTTAAGAAATAAACTGTCTTTGATTTGCAACACCTGATTATCAGCAACATCGAATTCTCGCCTTTCAAGCAATTCTTTTTCTGGTGTTTTGTTAGAAAAATTCATTAGTGCCAACTCTATGGCTACACTTACTTGACGATCATTGAATGGTTTGAGGATATAGGCATAAGGTCGTACACTTTTAGCACGTTCGACCAGGTGATTATCTGCATGCGAGGTTAGAAAAATAAAGGGAATATTGTACTGATTATTAATTATACGAGCCAATTCGATCCCATCGCGATTTCCTTTCAATATAATGTCGATTAATATAATGTCAATATTGCGGTTTTCTGCAAGTAATTGTATAGCACTACTCACAGTCGGGGCAATACCTATTACTTCATAGTTAATAGCGGTTAATCTATAAGAGATGTCTTGAGCTAATACAATCTCATCTTCTACTATAAGTATCTTTACTTTTGATGGCTGGCCAATCATGATATTGTAAGGTTATAGTATAAAGTTAAGCTATTTTTATATTTATATTCCATTGAGTCCCGTTACTATTTGATTTTTTTATAGTCCCTTCCAATTGCGCAATTAAAGAACCAATAAGCTTGATCCCAAAAGAATTATTTTTTTTACTTTCGATAGTAGTAAAACCTATCCCATTATCTATAACCTGCATATCCAAACGATCTTTGGCTTCTTCTACTATTATTACCTTGAGCCTTGGATGGTCTATGTTTTTATAAGCGTATTTGAGAGAATTAGTTATGAGTTCATTAATAATTAATGCAAGAGGTATAGCTATATCTATTTTGATACTAATGTCAGTGATATCAAAGTCAGGTTTGAATCTGACACCATATCCATGAAAAAGACCTAATACTAATTCTTCGATATACTCCTTTACCCATATTCTGGTCTCCAAACCTTCCTGATACAGTTTTCTATGAACAAGAGATAGTGCTTCTACTCTATATTTTCCAGACACAATAGCTTCTTTTGCCGGATGCCCTGCAAGTTCATGACTTTGTAGATTAAGCAGGCTCGAGATCATCTGTAAGTTATTTTTTACCCGGTGATTCAATTCTCGCAATAATAAAGCTTTTTCTTGTTCTCGTTTGGAGATAATATCCTTTTGATCAGATAAAATGCGATTAGTTTTTTTAATCTTTTTATTACCTAGATAGAGTAGATATGCAAAAAGAAACAATAATAAAACTCCTGTAATTAATAAGATGACTGCATACCTTTGATTCTTATTGATGGTGTTGAGTAAACCTATTTCAGACTCACGCTTATCGATTTCATAACCAGATTTAAGTTGTTCTATTTTTTGAATATTTTCTTTGTTTACCAAACTATCCTGATATATCTGGTATAATTTCTGGTATTCTAATGCTTCCGAATATCGCTGTTGTTCTTCATAGAAACCAGACAACATCATACTAAAATCTCGTATCTGTTCTTTAAGCCCGGCTTGCTTTGCCATTGTTAACGCTTCTATATATTTTCCTTCTGCGGGTAACCATTTCCCCTCTTTCCTGTGGATTTCTCCTAATTCGGCTAGATATACAGAAGTAGAATACGGATCTCCTAACTTGCTAAGAATCGCAATTGCCTCATTCAGGTTTTCTTTTGCCGATACCAACTTGTTTTGCTTAAAAAGAACCATCCCCAGGTTTCCTAATGAATAACTTTGTATGGTTTCATTTTTTATAAGGTCATTGAGTTTTAATGCCTGTTGAAAACTTGTTGCTGCACTATCCAAATGTCCTTTCAAACGATACGCTTCTCCAAGATTAAGAATAGTAAGTGCTAGGTATCCCTTTTCATTAGAATTCAAATAAATACGTTTTGCCTTCTTTAAATACACAATAGCCAATTTAAAGTCTTCATCACTGATATAATTGTTTGCCAGTTGTGCATATGAGGCTGCTTGTTTTTCTTCCAATTCTAAGGATTCATATATTTGCAATGCTTGTAAAGAGGCTTGCAGAGATAGGCTATTATTTCCAAGCCTTAGTTCAACAAGACTGATTTCCTCTAAGGCAGCAGCTTTTAGCAAGGGCTCGTTAATTTCTGTAGCAATTTGTAAGGATTGTTTGGCAGAAGGCAGAGCAATACCGGGATCTGGATGAAAAAAAGCAATAGATGCTAATGTTATTGCATGCTCCTTTTTGGATAAATTACCAGTATCCAGAATATGTAGCAAACTATCTGCCTTTTCTATATTTTGAGAAAAAGATAGTGCAGAATATAATAAGAGAACAAAAAATTGTTTTTTAAATATAACGGAATTTATATACGCATTCATTACTTGAGTGCAGGAGGATGATTTGAACTAATCTTTGCCAAAGGATCAATTATAAAATAATAATCCTTAAACGCATTTCCGTTAAGCTTCATCTTCAAAGAAAATATAATACTATAAGAAATAAAATAATCTTTGGAAACATCATCCACAACACTCATTTTTAACACATTAGGAGTATTAGCAGTAGCTTTTATATATAGAGAACCATCTGGAGCGATAGTAGTTGTTCCTGTAGAAGTGGAAAAAATATTCTCCCACATGGTATATGGATCAATAGGATCATTCTCGTTATTATATTTTTTGCCTATATTTTGAATCTTACAGTAGACTATTTTAGGAGAAGGGTTTGATTCTAATTCAAATGATAATCCTATTTCGATTGATTGCCCTTTATAAAATGTATTTAATTTAGGGGGAGTTATTTCTGCTAAAGAAGTAACAGGAAAAGGTTTAAATATAGTTCCCATACTAAGGTCAAAATTATCAACCGCTTCTGTCAAGAATTTTTTCTTAATTGTAAATGTAATTGTCTTTGTTAAGTTTTCCAGAGAGGTTTCCATAGGAGTTAAGGTTTTAAATTAATATACCCTAATTACAGATAGTTAATTAAGGGAGAGATATGTTTTGTGCTTTATATGGTATAATTTAATGAAAAAAACATTCATCAATTATAAAATTTTCATAATTTATTTTATGTGGGCAATTGACACGTTTAAGAGTCATCACCTCATGATAAGAGGTTGTCATTCACTTTTACAGGCCAACGGCTTAATTATATTCTTTTCTGATAACTCACACATACGATGCGTCGTAATACGCTTAACTCATCTTTACTATACATTCACTAATTAAATGAGTTCGTTCACTCATTTATTTTCCTTTTTGGTTAATAATTAAACAAATTTGATCAATCACTATAATGGTATGACCAAGAAAATGCTATAAGGCAAAGCTATAAAAGGCTGGTTGTGCACTGTTATTTATAAAATATGCATTAGGCAGGAAAAATAACACAAGAATAACGGATAGAAAAAATGATACAAAAAGCACTTCAATTTACAAGTCAAACACTTGATCAGTTCCTCAAGAACAGATTTGAGTTGAGCGAAAATAAAGTGATTTTAAATGCTATTGTAGAGGGTAATGGTTCTATGCCACAAGTTAATCAAAATAAAGTAGTGATGTCACTTATTAATATAGAATGGGAGACTGTAAAACCATTTTATGTTCGTAATCAAAAGTTATCCAACGGGAGTTTTTCTAGTATAAATCCTACAGAAAGATATAACCTGTATATACTAATAACGGCTAATCATGATGATTATCAAGAAACCTTGAAATTCTTAAATACAAGCATCCTTTTTTTTCAGACACATCCTTCTATTGACTCAAGTTCCAACTCAAACCTCCCTAAAGGGATAAACAAGCTTGATTTTGAAATTGAAAAGATTGATTATTACCAAATGCACAATTTATGGAGCGCGATGGGAGCAAAATATCAACCCTCAGTTATTTATAAAATGCGTTTGGTGAGCATCCAGGCAAATGAAACTACAGGATTTGATGCTGCAGTATCACAAAGTTCAAATTCAGCACATGTATCATGAAAAGTAATTTTAAAATAGCATATCGAATAAAAGTTTTTCACTCCTATTTTAAAAACGGGATTTGTACCGGATTAACGTATCATCCGGCAACAACTACAAAACAACTTATAAAAAGATTCAAACTAAAGTTAATAAATGAAACCGAAGGATTTAGCTTTTATATAAATACCACAAAATCGATATCCGAATTTTTACGGTATGTTGCACAAACCACAGGTAAAGACACCTTTGAATTTAATGTACAAACTAATACTCCTGATTTTTATCTTTTTACAGAACTTCCTGTAAATCGATTAGGAGAGTTGGTGTATAATAGTCAATCTAAATCAAATACATACACCAATGGTAAAGTACAATTGCAAGAGGACTTTATATCTAAAAATGATGTTTCTCAACTTTTTAAATTGAAAATACATTTTAAGGATATTATAAAGTATGAGGAAATGAACACTACCGCTTGTTTTGAAATAAAATTTAAATCCAGACCTACACAATGGAATTATTATATAATTAATAAAAGCTCTCGGTGTTTTGATCAATTAACTATCAAAAGTAAATCCAATATACAATTTGAAGAACCACAAAACGTAACCCTTCAAAATGGTCAGCAAGCATTACTTTTTTCTTCAGGTTCTAATCTGATCCCTTTAACTGAAGTACCAACGTATTCATTTGATTTAGTAAATACAACACAACTTTCTACCATAACAAATAAGAAGACAGCAACTTCTAAAACGATCTTTAAAGGACTTCCTAATCCGAATCCTGATAGAATAAAAATACATCAAACCGATGGAACAACCTTAGTGTCATCATTAATGTATGTATATGTATAAATAATTAACAATATAAATATGAGAGTTTTATGAATTTATCAACTATTAAGTCTCCAGGGGTTTATATCAACGAATTAAATGGATTTCCGAATTCTGTAGTGCCTATTGCCACTGCTGTTCCAGCATTTATTGGATATACTCCTCAAGCTTTATACGAAGGGAAATCGTATACGAATGTACCACAAAAAATAACATCATTCGCAGAGTTTCAAGCAATTTATTGTTATCCTAATCCAGGCCCACCGGCAAGTCCGGTAAAACAATATAATCCAGAATATTATCTGGTAAAGCAGGAAAGTTTACCAGAGAAAGGCGATTATATGCAGATAGGAACGGATTATTATTCTATCGTACCCGATCCCAATACGATTTACTATTTATATAACAGTATCCGTCTTTTTTACGAAAATGGAGGAGCAGATGCATATATCGTCTCGGTAGGTACGTATGGTGCGCCCTCAAAGGCTCCAATAAAACCAGGAGATCAAATCATAAACCCTAATGTGCAACTTAATGATCTTATGAATGGATTATCATTGCTTAAAAATGAGCAAGAGCCCACAATGTATATCTGTCCCGAAGCAACACTACTTTCTGTAGAAAATAATGGGACATTAATGCAGGAAATGTTATTGCAGAATACAGAAATGCAAACCGCAATCAGCATTTTTGATATTATAGGAGGGCGAGATCCAGACCCTATCTTGTACACCAACGATATTGAAACTTTTAGAGATAATACAGGTAGTAATGGATTGGATTATGGGACAGCCTATTATCCATTTATCGGTACTACAATTATGCAAAACAGTGATATTGATTACACTAATTTATTTGGAGGTGATATTAAACAACTAGAGCCACTGATAAATCCTGCAACTGATCCTAATACAACCGTAGCCAAAATTCTTGGTAGTATAGAAAAACCATCAGGAAAGCCACTAACAGTTAGCCAATATAACAACTCATTGATTACCGCCAGTAAAACTTATAGTACCATAATACATCATGTACTGGCAGATGTTAATATGCTTCCTCCCAGTGGTGCTATTGCCGGAGTAATTACCAAAACCGATAACCAGGTAGGACCATGGCAGGCACCTGCAAACACTTCTATTGTGGGAGCAGCAAGTTTGCCAATCCGATTATCAAAAACCCAACAAGCAGGATTAAATGTGGATGCGATTTCTGGTAAATCTATCAATGCCATTCGGTTTTTTCCCGGAATAGGAATTATGATATGGGGAGCAAGGACAACGGATGGCAATAGTTTGGACTGGAAATATCTATCAGTAAGAAGAACCCTGATTTTTCTGGAACAGTCGTGTAAACTAGCTTCACATCCCTATGTATTCGAACCTAATGATAAAAATACATGGATAGGTGTAAAATCTATGATCAGTAGTTTTCTTACAGGAATATGGAAACAAGGAGGCTTACAGGGCGCCACTGCTGCTGCTGCTTTTTCTGTTGAATGTGGATTAGGTACAACGATGACTGCAGAAGATATACTTAATGGTTTTATGAATGTTACGATAAAGGTAGCAGTAGTACGCCCTGCAGAATTCATAGTATTAACATTTCAGCAAGAAATGGCTAAATCCAGTTAATATGCTGATGGCATTATTATATAAAAACAAATAGAATTTTTAACACTAAAAAATAAAACAATGGCAGACGACGGAAGTAAAGAAAACGCAACATGGCCCATGCCAGTATTCCGATTCCAAGTAGATCTTGGAACAGAATTAAAGGGTGTGGCATTTCAGGAAGTGTCTGGAATGGATGTAGAAAATCAGGTAATCGAATATCGAAAGAGTAATAGTAAGTTATTTTCTACCGAAAAAATGCCTGGAATTGTCAAATACGGCAATGTAACCATGAAAAGAGGTGTATTTGTTAATGATAACACATTCTGGAAGTGGCACGAGGAGATCCAAATGAACACGATAAAACGAAGAACGGTCTTGATCCAACTACTTGACGAAAATGGAAAAACAACCATGCAGTGGCAATTAAACAATGCATGGCCTACAAAAATAACCAGTACAAATCTTAAATCTGATGGAAATGAAGTCGCAGTAGATACCTTAGAGATTGCTCATGAACAATTAATCATTACTAATGGCAAGTAGTTATCCGGTTGGTTTCTATTTTGAGCTTTCTTTTAAGGGGGAAGATGCTGCTTTTCTGGAGGTTTCGGGAATCTCTAAAGAGATAAACCTCGAAGAAATTACAGGTGGAGGGGAGAATCGATTTAAATATCGGCTCCCTACTGTCTCCACAAATCAAAATCTCATCCTCAAAAGAGCACTTATCGCAGAAGGATCACAACTGGTTGATTGGTGTGCGAGTACTATGGGAGAAGGATTGATCAATCCCATAGAAACACATGATGTTTCTGTCCATCTGTTAAATGAAGGCGGGCAAGTGTTGGTCATGTGGACATTTTTCAATGCCTATCCCGTAAAATATTCAATTTCGGATCTCAAATCTCAAGAAAGCGAGTTAGTTATTGAATATATGGAATTGGCATATACATATTTTGAGATTTCACAAGATACATCTATAGCAGATTTGTTTACTTAATCATATGGCAATAGAAATTAGAGAAATAATAATCAAGACAGAGATTCAAAACACGAATCCTAATTCTAAATCCAAAATAGGTAAGGATGATTTGAATACTTTAAAAAAAAGAGTATTGGAGGAATGTAAAAGGCTCATTTTTGAGCATGTAAAAAGAAAAACATATCACAGATAAAACGATATAAAAAGATGGCTGGTTTAGAATTAATGAAGATTACGGGATATACAGATAAAGAGTTTAATAATAAGCTCGAGGGAGAACCGTACACTGTTATGATTAATCCTGAGTCTATTAAATGGAACCGAACGATAAAGTATAATGTGAAGGAAGCTATAGATACAAGTGGTCCAGATCAAAAATATGAATTTACACCAAATGATGAAATAAGTTTTGATATTGTTATTGATTGTACAGGAATTGTGGATACCAAAAGGACCGATATGGAAAAGGAAATAAAGGCGCTGGAGAAAATTGTATATACTTATAACGGAACAATTCACAGGCCTAATTATCTTAAAATTTGTTGGGGAAATATTACACCTTTTCAAACTGTACTAAAAACCTTTAACACCACTTATACTCTTTTTAAACCAGACGGAAGCCCTCTTAGAGCTAAAATTGCCTTAAGCTTTGGGATGTATGTTGCTCCTAAGAAACGTAAAAAGAGAGAAAAACGAAAATCACCAGATATTACTCATTTGGTAGAAGTAGTTGAAGGTGAAACGCTACCTCAATTGTCTACCAAAATATGGAATGATCCATCATACTATATCCAGGTAGCACAATACAATGGCCTTAATAAATTTAGACATCTTAAAGCAGGTGAAAAGCTTATTTTTCCACCTATAATCAATCCAACCTCATGAGTGCTACTACCAACATAAAAAGTGGAGGTGTAATCACATTGAGTGTTAAAGTCAATGGAAATTCTATTCCAGATGAAATATCTGTTATGTCTGCTGAGGTGGAAAAGCAGGTTAATCGTATAGCAATAGCAAAAATTACTATTATTGATGGTCAGGCCAGTACAGGAACTTTTATCGCTAGCTCATCTGATACATTTGTGCCAGGAGCAGAACTTACGATTGAAGCTGGATATGATGCTAAGAATGAATTGATTTTTAAAGGTATTATCTCTAGGCAAACCATTCGTATTGATAATGTTTTGGGATCGTTATTGATTGTTGAATGTCGTGATGCAGCAATTAAAATGATTGTAGGCCGCAAGAGCCTTACGTTCTCAAAAAAGAAAGATAGCGATATTATTTCATCCATTATCGGGAAATACTCTGGGCTATCTGCAAATGTAACAGCAACTTCTACTGTTTGGCCCGAGCAGGTACAATACTATGTGACAGATTGGGATTTTATCCTTGCCAGAGCAGAAGCCAATGGATTAATTGTTACAACCCTTAACGGTAAGGTTTCTGTTGTAAAACCAGATGCAGAGACCAGTCCCGTACTTACTATAAAATATGGTGATAATTTGATGGGATTTAATGCAGATCTCAATTCGGTGACTCAACTTAATACGGTAAAAGCTGATGCATGGGATTATAAAACTCAGCAAGTAATTACAGGAGATGCATCGAACAATCATCCGGGAGCAGGAAATTTGTCTTCCAAAAAACTGTCAGAAGTGGTAGGTCTTTCGGATTACGATCTTCAAACTACAGCACCTCTCGAGAAAACAGATTTAACGAATTGGTCCAAAGCGCAGTTAATCAAAAGTGAATATTCTAAAATTCGGGGAGAAGTAAAGTTTCAGGGAACACATCTTGTAGATCCCGGAAAATATATAACACTACAAGGATTAGGAGATCGTTTTAATGGAGATCATTTGGTTTCTGAGGTACATCATAATATCTCTGAAGGAAACTGGATTACCGAGGTAACCATAGGGTTATCCCCGATATGGTTTACCGAAGAGCCTGATGTGATGTCACCTCCAGCTTCAGGACTTTTACCTGGCGCCAGAGGGCTTTTTAACGGAATCGTAAAAAAAATGTATGAAGATCCGGATAATCAATATAGAATATTAGTTGATGTCCCTTTATTTGACCCAAATGGAGAAGGAATCTGGGCGCGATTGTCCAATTTTTATTCCACCTCGGGAGCAGGGGTGTTCTTTTTACCCGAAGTCGGGGATGAGGTTGTTTTAGGTTTTTTGAATGAAGATCCTCGTTTTCCTATAATCTTAGGTAGTATGTATAGCAGTTCAAAAATAAAACCTTTTACAGGTTTAGAACCAAAAGAAGGAAACCCTATAAAAGCTATAGTATCTAAATCAGGAATTTCGATGCAATTTGATGATGAAAACAAGGTATTTACACTTACTACTCCAGGAAAGAATACAGCAATTTTTAGCGATAAAGATAAGCAGATCACCATAAAAGATGAAAATGATAATAGTATAGTGATGTCAGATAGCGGGATTACGATAAAAAGTGCTAAAAGTATCAATATTGAAGCAGATCAAAATTTAACTCTAAAAGGAAACCAGGGTGTTAAGATTCAGGCATCGACTGGAGATGTAGAAGTTAGTGGAATGAATATTAAAGAAACAGCAGAAGTGCAGTATTCTGCAAAAGGAAGTGCAGCTGCGCAGATCAATGGCGGAGCAGAATTAACGCTCAAAGGCGCAATGACAATGATAAACTAAAAACACAGAAATATGCCACCAGCAGCAAGACTTACAGATTTTCATGAATGCCCTATGCAGACACCTGCGCCTGTTCCAATACCGCATGTGGGAGGGCCGGTGACCGGGCCAGGGGATCCAACAGTTTTGATAGGAGGATTACCGGCAGCACGAGTAGGTGATATGCTGATCTGTGTAGGCCCTCCCGATTCTATAGTGCAGGGGTCAGGAACCGTAATGATCGGCGGGATTCCTGCTGCGAGAATGGGGGATTCAACTGCACACGGCGGAAAAATTGTATTAGGAGCATTAAACGTAATTATAGGTGGATAATCAATTACATAAACGAGAGAAAGATTTTTTGGGATCCGGCTGGGCATTTCCGGTAACATTCTCTGCAGGAAATCATGAGTTAAACCTCACTCAATATGAGAATAATATCAATGATAACATAGATATTGTTTTACAGACAATGTATGGGGAACGTCCTTTAACACCACAATTTGGTTCGGGTTTGCGACGATTTTTTTTTAAGAATATGACTCCAACATTAAAAGCAGAAATAAGAGATGCTGTAGAATCCTCACTCCTTGATAACGAACCAAGAATAACAGTATTGGATATACAGGTTGATTTTGTAGATCAACGAAATGGACTGGTAGAAATTCATATTACATATATGTATAACCAAACCAATACCAGGCATAATTATGTGTTTCCTTTCTATATCAAAGAAGGGACAAATTTAGGAATAACAACACAATGAGGATATTAAATCAAAATAGCGCCTTAGAATCACTCGATATAGCTTTGGTAAAGAGTTCTGATCTTATAGATAGCAGAACAGAACAAGACTTGCTTAGTTTTCTGGTGAATTATGCATCATTGATTAATTTTTATGATCATCACAATCATATTGATGGAGATTGGACTCCTTTTTTACTCAAGGACCCTGTTTTTTTGTTGGCTTCTATTGCCAAAACTAATTTTAAACAACTTCATATACTGTATGTAAAGACCTCTTTGAATGTAGAGCAGACCCTGACTAAAGACCAGGACTCGAAAAAGGTAGCTCAAGCTATACATCAACTTTTTGATCAGTTACTTGATGTTTTTGCATATATAGAACAATGGACACATTTTATGCAGAAATCTGATAAAGTATATCCTTTAAAAAAGTATGTCTTACACGAAGTAGAACATCAGTACAGTATGTATCTATGGGCGGTTATAACATTAAGACAACAGTTATATGTAAATAACATGATTCCTGATGTTGACATTGAAAAAACAAATACGTTTGACTTATGCAATACAAAAATTTGGAGACAACATAAAGATAAAACCCCCTATTGGAAAATCCTGGGATTACAGCACCCTATAACAGAAAATACAGTTTTGGCTATCTATCAATCCTTAGTTTCTGTTGGGGATGTAGTATTTACATTTTTCAGTAAAATCATTGAATACGCTTCGGTAGAATTCAAAGATATCGAAATTCAGAAAAGTAAGTTTCCGGATACCACCTTACTAAGGGTTTTTGTACGACTTCTGGAGCAATTTAAAAATCAGTTGAATACAATTTCTGGTAAACATTTAGAATTTTATTATAAAGATATTTTAAAACAATCCAGGCAATCAGCAGCACCGGATAAAGTTTTTATATGCACTACTCTGGCTAAAAGAGATCAGATTTTTAACCTTCCGATACATACTTTGTTTGATGCAGGGCAGGATGTAAATAAAAACCCTATTCTATATGAATCAATTAAAGATGTGAGTCTAAATCCTGCTCAGGTAGTTTCGGCATATACACTTGTCAAAAGGAATGTTTCAGAGGAGTTTGTTTCATTATTTTTAAAGAAAATACCCAATCCGGGAAGTATACAAAAAGATGAGGATGGACAACTGCAAAAATGGAATACTTTTGGGAGTACAGAGTCATCATTAAAGACTCCTTCAACTATGGGAATTGCATTTGCATCCCCTATGTTTTTTCTCAAAGAAGGAGTTCGCACTATTACCCTGGGTTTTTCATTTGTCAACCTTATAGATAAGAAATTCATTGAAATGATGCGTACAGCAAAGTTTTATCTCAGTACCAAAAAGGGTTGGTTAACTACTTCATTTCCAAAGAAAACACTAAAAGATACCGGATTTGGATGGAAATTAGAAGTGACATTAGTTTTGTCTGTATCAGAACCTGGTATTGAGGCATTTCTTAAAAACCCCGATGGGTATAATAGTTCATGGCCTATACTTAAAATAGAATTTAGTGAGCTCGCAAATATTTCGTCTCCTCCAATTTTAAAAAGTTTACAAATAAAAACAGAAGTTACCGGGCTCAAAGATTTTACCCTTTATAACGATTACGGAGCATTAGATACCAAGGCACCATTTCAACCTCTGGGTCCAACCCCTTCACAAAACAGCAATTTTTTTATGGGTAGTGCCGAGATATTTAGTAAACCTCTGGATCGCCTGACAATTGAATTGGATTGGAATAATCTTCCTGAAAATTTTAGCAAGTATTATGAGCAGTATAATAATTACTTACAAGGAAAATACAATGATAGTAATAATACTAAAGGAGAAAAGAAAACTGATTTTTTTGATGAAATTAAAAAGACTTTTAAGAAGTCTTCAAGAGAATCATCAACTCCTTCTATATTACCTCTTATTTATTTTTATAACCAATGTTTTAAGGTAAAATTTCAACTATGGCAAGATAGACATAGTAGTCCTTGGGTCAATTTTGATATGATAAATAAAAATATAGAAAAATTAAAAGAAGAAAATGTAGACATACATGATGATTCGAATGATATAGATATCAGGAAACCAAAAGCACAGCAGCTTTTCAATACAAAGAAAAATAATAATCATGATAAAACCAATGATGATACAGGTAGTCTAGATGTACTAGCTGATAAAAGTGTTTTTATCTACTCGGGAGAATCAAAAAGTGAAATTAGTATAGATCCTAACATCCAAAAAACAGTATTAAAATTTACAGAAAAAAATGCTTTTGGATTTATGAAAATGCAGCTGGTCAAACCTGGTTATGGATTTGGAAAAGATATATATGCAAATGTAGTATCGATAATCGCATTACAAAATGCAATTATCGCAATACGAGATGCTAAAGCAAAGTCAAATACATATCCTTTTATTCCTCCAGCTAATGTTCCATTTTCACCACAAGCCAAGCTTTTTTCTGCAAATTATACCGCATCAACAACCTATACATTTGATTACGAAAAAGAAGAATATCCTATAGAATGCTATTACTATTCACCATTTCAGAATTATAAAGTGTATGATAACACCAAGGATACATTAAAATACAAAAAACAGCAAGGAATGGCTTTGGGTAGCCCTCCAAAAGGGAGTGATTATTTGCCATTATTTCCGGCATTTAGTTTTGAAGGTGCTTTATTTCTCGAATTGAAAGAAGTCCTGTCGCCGGGAAAAGTGAATTTGTATATAGAGTTGGCACCTGGTCATACCCATAAAATGGTTGCGAATACCGCGAATGATAGAGTAACGTATACATATCTAAGTACCCAAGGCTGGAAAAAATTAACTGTTTTGTCAGATGGAACAAATAATTTTAAATGCTCAGGGATTATCACCTTTAATCTCCCTGATGATATTACCGATAAACAAACTATAATGCCTGATAATTCATATTGGTTATCATTAGGTGTTACCAACACCCCCGATTCTTATGCACAAACAATATTCTTAAAAAGTAATGGCTTTGAATTAAAAAGAACAGAAAATGATGGAGATGATACATCTACTATTATCCCGAGAATAAAGAGCGATACGATAAAAGCGCCACATACTGCTATTCCTCAGGTTTCATCTATTACACAGCCTTTTCCTTCATTTGGAGGAAGGGCTTACGAAACCGAACTACAGATGAATCGACGGGTGAGTACAAGAATACAGACCAAAGATAGACTGGTTACTTCTACAGATTATTTTAGAATAATTAAGCAAGAATATCCAAGTATCTATTATTCTAAAACAGTATTTAACAAAGAAACTAATAAAACTAATGTTTTTGTGGTCAAAAAATACGCTGCGTGGACAGATGCTAATGCCTTTACACCTCTTGTTAACCAATGTGAAGAAGGAAATATCGAGAATTATTTAAGAAACAGGGCTTCAGCTTTTGCAAATATTAAAGTATCAAATTTTCAGTTCAGATATGTTGGAATGCACGCTTCGATAATAATCAAAGCAGGATCAGAAAGCCAGGGAGTAATAAAGCAAATACAAGCGGGGGTTAATATTTTGCTATCTCCCTGGATTTCTAGTGATCAGGAACAAATAGAGATTGATAAAGGATTAAGTACAGCTCAGGTCGCGGGATATATAGAAAGTTTTGCTGCCGTAATAGCGGTGGATAATATCGACTTTCTATTAGGAGAAAGAGATGCTAAAAGCGGCACAATTATTTTTAAGGAAGCAGGACAAAACATTAACCCTCAAGACCCCTCTATATTGCTTGTTCCTGCATTGACATATACTATTAAATACCATATAGACTAATGACAGATCCATATCACATAGTAGATAATAAACTCCCAATAACTCAGAGTTACAAAGTTCTGAAAGAAGAAGGATTGGCTTTTATCCAGAAATTTAGCAGTGATACCTGGACAAATTTTAATCCAAGCGATCCCGGAGTCACTATTCTGGAACAAGTGTGTTTTGCATTGACAGAATTAGGATATTGTAACTCATTTTCTATACAGGATATTTTAACGAGACCTGATGGTAAACTACAAATAGAAAATCAGTTTTATGCGCCAGAAGAACTATTGACGACTTCACCGGTAAATAATAATGATTACATAAAATATATTATTGATGGTATTGCAGAAGTAAATAATGTAGTAATTATACCCGTTAAGACGAGTTTCTCTATTGTTAATGGGGTCTACAAAGTATATCTTTTAATTAATAAACATATCACAGACGAAAATGAGAAGAAAAAAATCTGTGAATCCGTCTTTTTTCTTTTGAATAAAAGTAGAAACCTGGGAGAACTATTTCTAATGCCCAAACCATTGCAACCAATTAAATATATAGTATCTGGAGTGCTAGAAATAGACAAAGCATACGATCACCATAAAGTTTTGGTATGTATACAACAAAGAATTAATGAGTATATTTTTCCAAAAGTAATACAGACAGGGTATGACACACTAAAAGAAGATCGAGTAACAACCAATGAAATTTTTAATGGACCTCAGCTTCAGAATGGTTGGATTCCTACAGCTAGTATAAAAGAGAAAAGAGATCATATACAGGCTACAGAGATCACCAGGTTAATACGATCTGTAGAAGGTGTAAAATCTATTACCCAATTAGGTTTTGGCAGTAAAGTACATCCAATACGAGAGGTATCATCTCTTAAAAGTGAGATTCTTGTATTAGATATTATGCAATCTCTTGCTCAGGATGATGGATTGCAAATACAGTATAATGGGCGGTTGGTAAACCATACAATACAATCTGATTATATTGCTAAGATCAGTAATATTCCTGAAATAAGTACCCAGATTGAATCTGTTACTTCTATACAAATAAGTCCGGAACTCCCAAAAGGGAATTATCGGGACATCAATAGTTATTACTCGATTCAAAATACATTTCCTGAGATTTTTGCAGTTGGAGCAGATGCCACCTATGCAAATGCTTCAAGTTTTAAAATTGCACAATCCAGGCAGTTAAAAGGGTACTTAACCTTATTTGATCAAGTGCTGGCTAATCAATTTTCTCAATTGGCTAATGTGAGTACCTTATTTTCATTTAAAAATTCATTGAGCGGAGATCCTTCTGATGAAAAAATATTTTATAAAACTAAAAATGCATTCGAGAAGAACCACCTCAAGTATCCTGTCCCTTTTCTAAGTTTTTCGCCGACGTATTTTTATCAATCGCTCTACGATACGGTTCCTCACATACAACCATTACTAAAAAATAATGAAGCATTTACGTTTGGCCCTGAAATCGAATCAAAAAAGAAATTAGATAATGATAGCTGGAAAGACTACCAGAATGACCCTTATAATTCTTATATCCATGGATTAGAGGTGTTTATGGAAGATGATGAGGTAAATCTTACCAGAAGAAATAAGTTGTTGAACCACCTCCTTGCCAGACATGGAGAATCACCAATGATTATCGACGAAATTATAGAGGGAACTGTCTATTCAGGAAATGAAAATAAAGATCGGGTGATTCTTAAAAGCTTGCTTCTTCAAAATCTGGGCCTGCTTTCTTATTACAGGCAAAAAGCATACAATTTTATCGGAGCTCAGAAGGTTGATTTGAATGTGAAAAGAACACCCGTAAACTCATCTCAAAGATTACTTGAAGGTTATAACACAGACTTCATATTTAATACAGACCAGGTAGATGCCCAAGAACGAATACAGCAACAGGATTTTATCAATTATGCTGCGGTAGAATTAAAATTGAACCTGCTTTTTGGTTTAGAAATTCAATACCAGGACTATTTGGTGAAAGTAGGTACCAATGAAAAGTTCAAAAAAGAATCAAATCAATGCGTATGGATGATTCAGGAACGAAAAGGATTTATTTTTTTAGAAACAAATTTGTTGATTCAGTCTGCTGATTTTGAGATTGTCATTACAGAAGACTCTCTAAACGGAGGTTTTTGGTATATCAATGAATCTTTGAGCTATACAGAAATGATTAGTATAGAGCAATGGTTTCAGGATCATACAATGGTTTCTTTATCTAATCTGGTACAAAATGACGCATTACAGATTGAAGATACCACATATAGGCTTGTCAAAAAAGAGGACAGCAACTGGGATAAAAAATGGTTTAAATCCATAAATGGTTCAAAAAATAAGTTAGCCATTAAAGTGAAATGGGGAAATCAATTAGAAACATCTTTAGGTGACCCCATTTTTAACAATACTGTAGTATGTATATTTCCTGATTTTATTTCGCAATTCGCCACAGTAGCCTTTCAAAATAGAGTCCGGTTTTTTCTGGAAAACGAATTACCTGTACAAGTTACATCAAGATGCTATTTTATCAATAGTATCATGCTAGAAAGGCTGATTCCAGAATTTGTCAACTGGCATAACAATCTTATATATCAAAGTGAGGAACATTTGCATGGTACGGGGTTGGTTGAAAGCGCAGGGATTTTGGCCGCCACATTATTAGAAATTAATTTGTTGAACAATGACTAAAACCGTTAATCATATCATATCAAGATTTAGATGGAACACCTCTTTTGACGAAAAAGAGAGGGTTTATGAGCTTCAGGAAAGTATAAGTTTTTGGAGTCGAAATCATATGCCCAGAGAAATCAATACTGTTTTTGATCAAATATGTTCAAGTGGGCAGACGCTAAGAATTCAATCTATCGAATTAGACCTGGGAATTATAGATTTCCATAACCTGTATAATGAGCTATCCAGTAAACTAAGTCAAAAGCTTAGAGAAACCTTGATGAACCTGATCCTGTACCCTGGTAAAGGAGGGCAACAGATAAAAATCCTACATGAGGACATGTCGTCTATTGATATGTTAAGGACTTTTTTATTACAAGGGGTTATACCCTGGAGCCATACTGCGATCAATGGGTCGGTACATCAAATATTGGCGATGCAACTTCGGGATAACCAAAAAAAAGTAATCGCTGTGATTCGTGAGATAGGAGTCAATGAATATGTGAGAAGACGAATTGCCTGGCAAGTACGTGATGATAATATGTTTAAGATCATAGAGGGGTTAGCACCTAATAACCATTCTCAAATTGTTGATTTTTCTAATGAATTTATAAAAATTCAACATAAAGAAACCCTAGTACAAACAGCAGGCTCAGATTTTAAGAAGAATGTATGGTTTTGGGTGCTTAATCACTTGCTTACCGAACGAGGTACCCTATTTAACAAAATAGCCTTTGTAAGAAGTACAATACTGCAAATGGCGAATCACTATAATGTTGACTACCATGAACTTTTTGGATTAATAGAACAGGTGATCGATACGATTACTGAAGATTCTCATATGAATAATGAGTTTATAGTAGTTTTAAAAACATTGTCACTAGAACATAAATCTGCACCTCATATAGCAACTAAAAGAAATAAGGATACGATAGATTTTTGGTCTGCTTTGGAACGATATTTTTTACACCCTTCTTTGCGCAAAAAAGCGTCTAAAAAAACAGAATTTAATGAGTTGATTATTAGCCTTGCCAAACAAGATAAAAAGAGGCTTGAAACTATGATACTGTCTTTGTATGGCGGCAATGTAGATAGGTGGTTAAATACAATTGAAGATGTAACAGATACTGCCCTGGAAATCATATATAGTTCGCTACTGTCAAGTAGCTCACATATACTTATAACAGTAATCCAGTTTTTAGATCAATCAGGATTGAAGAAAGTGTTCAAAACAGATCAAAAAACAGTGCGACAGATAGCGTTGAGTTTTGCATTGACTCATAGAAAATTGTCATTCGATACTAAAACTATTCTACAGTACTATATTACAGCATTAAGTGAAAAGAGCAAAGAATCCAGAGAAACCGTTTTGGGTAGATTAGCGAATCTGGAAATTCTATCTTCGGTGAAGAGACTATCTTCAATTACTATGTATAATAATCTTAACACTATTATTAGTAATGAACTAGCTGTAAAAAATGCTCTCTTTTCTGAAGAAAAATTCAATACTATACTTGATAAATTGATGATAGCTATCGAAAAGAAAAAAAATCAACAACAGAGCTTCATTGAATTACAAAAGTCTTTTCTGAAATGGATTCGCTTACTACCAGTTAATGTATTGGATTTGTTAACCTTATATCCCAATAAAAAGCAGTTGATTACATATATTCCATTGTTATTAGATGAGTATGACGCTGAGGTATTGATAGAAAATTCAAAAAAAGAATCTAGTAGTGTTCTCTTAGCTTTTAGAGATAGTATCCATAGTAGTAAAGTAGAAAAAGGCAATACAAAGGTTATAATGACACTAGAAGGTATTTTGATGACTTTAGGGTTACAAATTAGTATAGGCCATCCGATATCTAATAAACGAAACTTCTTAGAATTATTGATAGAAGCTTTAGCTAAAAAGATCAGTCAAAGTGATTTTCCAGACTTTATTTTATGTATACAAGAAGTTTTGCAACATAAAAAAATCAAATCATTAGGGTTTTCAGAAGCATTTTTAGAGAAACTACAAGTACGTTTTAAGAAAAAGAAAAGGTTGTTTGGGGTAGCATTAATAACCCAAATCATCGAAACCAGGACAGATGGTCAGAGAGATATTGCGAAAATTTTAGCCACAGAACTTCATGCAAAAAAAATAAATAACAAAGAATTTTTGGATAAAAAAAATACAATTCTAAAGTATTTACTACCTAAAGGAGAAACCTTAAAGCAAGATCTGATAACAGAATACACAAAAAAGATAGCACAAAAACTAAAGAATAGTATAGCAAAAGAAATCTATCAGGAGCTGGAGATAATCTATTGGAGATGTATAGCCGATTTTAGTTGTTATAATGGAGATATTGACCGATTTAAAAAGGTATTTGCAAGAGCTGTTTTGTATCGATTTTCAGTAGTAAAAGAAGGTGAAACATGTATACATATAGAAAAACCATTGATCACCCCAACTGCCAAAGAAAAGCATATATATCCAATAAAAAATGGAATAAAAATCCCAATACTGCAAAAAGAGGCATTAATAATCCAAAACGATTCTTTTAAGACTGTTCTGACTGCATCACAAGAACCATCTAACGATATACAGCAGTGCGCAGATAAAAATAAAACAGAAGAACTATGTTATCATATATTGATGCACCATGAGATCCCTTCGTGGTTTGCACATCAAAAAGGATCGACACCAAATCAGGTATTACATGAAATAATACAGCATTATCCATTAGTACTTTTTAAGGTAATAAAGGACAAGGTAATTTGTGAAGCTGGCATACACAGGATTTGTCACAAAATAGAACTATCAACCATTATAATTTCTATTGGAAAATTATATCCGATACGACAAAAACAATTAGATGTTTTAGAAAAATTTCATATCGCGTTGGCATCAATTTCTTTGAGTGGTATTTCGGCAAGAGCGGTTCAGCATATCTTATTTCAGAAAATAGTTAAAGCATGGGCCACAGATAACTGGAGAATGGTATCTCCAGAGTATATTTGGAATGAGTTACTGTGGGAGATTTGTTCAAAAACCAGTGTATCAAAACAAGAATTTTTTGAAGCGCTGTATCCTATTAGAATATTACTTCCTGCAACACTACAAATCTCTTATGATATCACGACAAACATAGATAAAGGATCAACTACACAGAAAGAAAAATTACCAGAAGTACTACTAAAAAAAGTAAAGAATTCTAATGAAGAAGTTTTTGACCTAAAAGAAGGAATAGCTATAAAAAATGCAGGGTTGGTATTGTTGAGCACCTATATCCTGATGCTTTTTGAGCGCCTGGACATCATAAGAGATAACGATTTTAAAAATGAAGACAGCCGTTTAGATGCGGTGCATTATTTACAATATCTGGTTACCGGATTCAGCAGTACAGAAGAGTCCTTTTTACCTCTAAATAAAATACTATGTGGTTTACCGGTTACCCATCCGGTTAAAGATGGAGTGCAGATATCTGAAGCGCATAAAGAATTAATTAATGGGATGATTAATGCAGCTACAGGGTATTGGTCGGCTATAGGTACATGTTCTATTGATGGTTTTAGAGGAAATTGGTTGGTACGGGATGGTGTATTAACAGAAGAAGAAGACAGGTGGCAACTTACCGTAGAAAAGAGAAGCTACGATGTGTTGATCCATCAATCTCCTTTCTCATTTTCTATAATCAAACTACCATGGATGGATAAACCATTGTATGTCACATGGCCTTATTAAATGAATTATGAACAGAACATATAGTATAGATAATTAAAAACATTTAAACAGATGAAATTGATGAATGCAACTATAAAAATAGACAGTAGTTAGACTGATGGTAAGAATTTTATTTCATGCTTGTATATCTCTAATGTATACTGCAATGAAGGTTTGCCATATTACCCTTAAGGGAGTACTACCAACTGATTAGGGAACATTGTTTCAAAATTCAATTGGTATATCATACAAATAATAATCTAAAATCATTTTTTATGAATTCTTACAATGAAAATCTACATTCCAGTATCATTACATCTTTGAATGAGCAGGAATTGGAGTTAAAAAAGATAGGAGCAAAACTTGACGCTTCTAAGTTCTCTTTGTATTATGCAGAGGGAGCCAAAATCAATGCTGCAGAAAAGCTGGAAACAGCAAATAAAGAGTACGTGTTTCAGCAACAAGTAAAGAATCAGGCTGTAGAAAACAGCAATATTTCGACGAATCTTTTAGCTTCTGCCGATCAAGGTAAATCGTATGTTACACAGACAGTAACCAACACATCAGTTGCTGCCGCAAATGTGCAGGTAGCTGCTAATGCCATTTTACGTTTGGCTAGTGATGTAGGAAGCATTTTTAGCATCGTTAATGCCGCAGACTTTGGTAGTGAAATCTACGATCAAAGTAACGAAGCATACCAATTAATGAATCAAACGGCATATGTGGCAGAGAAAACCTCGCAACATAGTATGGAAGCTTCTACATTGATTGCAGAAGTATCTGCGACAACAATTGCAGATAAAGCAAAAGTAACCAATACTTCTGTTCAGGATTTGCTCAAAGTAGTGAATACAGAATTTGATAAAACTGCTACTACGGTCGCCACAGATAATACGGCTTTGGCTACCGCTAGCAAAATAGAGAAAAAAGCAGAAGGCGTTTTAGAGGATGTGAATGTAGAATATTATGCCACACACTCTGCATATCAATTAAACAATAAGGAATTGAATCTTGATCTTGCCGTAAAAGTCGATAGTAATACCGAGTATACCGTTTCTTTCGATTATTATAAAAGTCCTTTCCCTAAGCCAGGTACCGAAAAATCAGGCTATCCGGTAAAGAACTACTATATCATGCTGGTAAAAGATAATAAGAAATCTACCTTTTCTATCAATAATGCAGAAGGTATCCTAAGTACAGGTAAAAAAGATCAGTATATAGAGATTGCATCTACACCTAAACTACTAGGGCAACACAAAGTAGAGAAAAGTATATCGATGTCCGAGTTACGGGACTCAAACGGAGATGAGATGGAGTTAGGTAAGGCATATACTGTTTTTGTATTGACAGTATTTACCAATGATTATAAAAAATTGATCAATACTTTTGATGATTACTTATCCGCTCCTTCTGCAACATTTACATTAGCAAATACATTGAGTAGTCCTAAACCAGATGCAATTGTTGTTACCAGAGAGAAAGGACATCTACAAAAACTAAGTTTTCATCTAGAGGAAAACAAAAACTATAATGAGGTAGCATATCGATGTATGTTTCTTCCTGATAACAAAGATTTGATAACAGGGCTTCTTACCGAAAAAGGGCTTAGATCTATAGAAAATGAAGTAGAAGAAAAAGAACATATTGCAGATAAATTTGATCCTGTTATTGCAGAACAAGAGGCAGTACTTAATTCTTTGCGGGTTGCCTATACTGCATTGAAAGAAGAAGAAGAAGAAAATCAGAAGGCGCAAAATACGGTTACAGATCCCAAGGAAAAACAAAAACTGGTCGCAGAAGGAAAAAGGATAGAAAAAGAAATAAAAAAGACTAGTAATGACATCAGTACTGCAACAGATAAATTAGAGAAAGCTAAAAATGACAGAAAAGCAGCGATTGATAGTATGGAGCCTGTAAAACAAATCAAACCGGGATTCTTCTTTGATCTAAAAATAGCCGAACTCATAACCGCTGCTAATTATACAGTAGCCAAGAAAACTGAGAAAATTGTAAATGATAAATTGATTATTGATGGAGAGATGCACATAGAACCAGAAACCACAGACAATTTTGGCAATCGATTGATTGATGGAAATCTGTACATCCCGGTTGTAGTATCTGTTTTCTCTGGAAATGAAGAAAATAAGGATCAGTTCACGAATGCACTTTCGAACTTTGAAAAAACAAAATCCTTTACCTATCAAATAAAAGAAGCAATAACAACTAAAGCATAAAAAGATGAGTACATCAGACATAAACGTTCTTTCCCAAAATAAATATGGGATCACAGAAAAAAAGAAATCAGAATTAGACATGTTATCCATCAAAGTTTTGAATGCTCAAAACGATGTAGAACAGTTTGAAGCCATTGTGAATTCCCTCACAGAGAAATCACAAAAGATCAAAGAAAGTTTAGCACTAACCGATAAAAACAGGGCACAGGCATTAAGTAATAGAGATTTGATAGATACAGTGGTACAAAATGCCCTGGATTTAAAAAATAATTCGGATATCACATTCAATGAGGTAGTCGCTTCTGATACCAAAATTAAGCAAGTGGCCAAGGATATCAAAGAAGTGATTGATAAACTAATATATACAGCAGAAGTAATTAATAAATTGTCCAATTTGGTGATCAGAAAAAAGGCATTAAATCCTTTGATTTCTGATGAGTTGGTAACGATGATTACCACAGCGGGTAAGGGTGCGAATAATGCGGTTGCTGTTACTTTGGTAGCGCTCAATTCTGTTTTCACCTCGCAGGCTACTACTTTAGAATCAGAAGCAGCGCTCACATTAGAATGCATGCAATCCAGCAAATTGTATGAAGTCTTGACAGGAACAGAAAAAAATGATAAAAGCAAAAGCCTAAAATATTTACTCTATGAAGCCTATAAAAACTCGGAGATTGCCTATAAAAATACGCAAAATGCGAGTACAGATACTGCTAAACAGCTAAATAATGCTACAGCAGATCTTGAAAAAGCCAAAATACGATTGAGCTCTCTTCGGTCTGGTCTGGCAGCGGCAAATGCAGCAGCATTAGCTTCTTGATATTTATGGTGTGAATGTATAGACCTACTATTTTCATAGTAATTATGCAAAATAGTAGGAACATACTTTTACTTCATCATATAGACCATATAATCAATGGATTAATCTCATATAAAAACCAGAATTTATGGATAGTGTATACAAAAAGTTTTATAGAAATTTTTATATAAGAACAAATGGTTTTATGCCCACCAAACCATTAAATCAAAATATATATCCCGGTGATTTTTTTCAGATCAAAAATGGGGAGATGATTGTCTTGGGTAATATTTTTCGAAATAAATTGATTAGCCCCGAAGAGTTTGAGTTAGCATATGGGATACACCTTAATCCGGTGCATTGGCATTTTAGCGAAGGCGTAACAAAACCCTATTCTGGCAGAGATGTAGGTCATAATCCCATAGAAGGAGATTTTGAATTTAGTAAACAAATGCTAGCTTTTGATAGTGCCGGGAGCTTCTTTTTTAGAGGAAATCATCCACAATCGGCAAAGATCATGAATTGGAACGACCTGCAACAAGAACTGATCATCAAACTCACACAAACCTATTATTCGTTCAGAGAACTATATGTCGTAACTGAAAGTGCCATCACTTCTGATTGGACATTGGTGCTGGCCGGTTCAGATAAAGCCGAACTCGAAATTGCTACAGAATCCGAAAATTCAGGATTAGTTGATCTTTTTGGAGAAGAGGTTGTAAAGACCATGCAAGCCAGGGATATCGAATTTTATCATCGGGAGTTTAAGAAAAAGCCATCTTTCTTCAAAGCAAAAAAATTAGTGGTTCAGGAACAAAAGCTAGATACCTTCATTAGTAATTTGATTAGTGAGCGAGCTAATACCAATGCATGGGTTAATGATTTTTATGATTTTGATTTTGATCATGATCCTATCAATTTTACAACACCGATATCTAATAATGCTCAGGCTTGTATTTTGGATATGTTACAAGCTAATGAGCTCAATCCAAACACAGCGCTACTCTACTTTAGATGGGCAGATGCCAGTTTGGATGATATAGAAAAATTCTTTACCGTTTATGGAAACTAAACCCTATATCGCAGTGCTTCATCAGGAGATCGAATGGTTGCAACAAGTTATAAACCAGGTGATATGCACGTATTTCATGCAGGAAGGCCACGAAAAAGATTGGCAGGACATACCCCTGCCCGATCTTACTGATAACGATAGTCCTTATGCCGATATGATCAGAGAGTGGGACCTGGATCTATATGCAAGGCTGGCCCTCGCCATAGCAATGGCACCACACTTGTGTCCCGAGGTACTGGATGTATTCTTTGGAAAAAATCAAACTTATGATCGGGGATTTACCGAGTTTGGAGGAGTGATGGACAAAGATCACTCTGGTTTTTTACCCACAGGACAAACCTTAATTTTTTTGGTTGCTGCTACCGATCCCGAGTTGAGGTACGAGGTGCTCGATATACTAAGCCCAGCACATATCCTGATCAAAGAACAGGTTCTAGTGGTAGCCCCTACAGAAGACCATATCCCAAAAAACAACGGAGTTTTAAGTGTAAGCCATCGTTGGTTTCATTATCTACTCACTGGTGAAATGTTAAAGATCGAGCAAAGCGCATCGTTTCCGGCAAAAAAAATTACAACTCCGCTAGTATGGGATGATATCGTGTTGGACGATCTGGCTATGGAGCAGGTCCTAGAGATCAATACGTGGTTAATACATGGCGAAACATTGATGCAGGACTGGGGGTTGTTTAAAAAGATAAAACCAGGATATCGTGCACTATTCTATGGCCCTCCTGGGACAGGAAAAACCCTAACCGTGTCGCTGTTGGGCAAAGCATCGGGTAGAGATGTATATAAGGTTGATCTCTCTATGATCGTTTCTAAATATATAGGCGAAACCGAAAAAAATCTATCTAAAATATTTGATATCGCGCAATACAAAGACTGGATTTTATTTTTTGATGAGGCCGATGCTTTGTTTGGAAAACGTACCGAAGCTAATTCCTCTAACGACCGGCATGCCAATCAGCAAACAGCATATTTATTGCAGCGTATCGAAGATTTCCCCGGAGTGGTTATTTTGGCTTCTAACCTAAAAGCCAATATGGATGATGCTTTTACCAGGCGATTTCAGGCCATGATTCATTTTGGGATACCGGCACCAGAAGATCGATATCAATTATGGAAAAATGCTTTCTCGGGCACCTGTACGCTACATCCCGATATTGATCTATGGCAAATTGCCGAAAACTATGAACTGGCAGGAGGAGCCATTATCAATGTGTTACGCTTTTGTGCCTTATCGGCTATCAACCGAAATGATACCGTAGTCACAAAACAAGAATTGTTAACAGGACTAAGACGTGAATTTAAAAAAGAAGATAAAACGATAGAGGTATTAAACGCATCATAAACCCATACCAAAAATAACATGACACACCGTAAACTTCATAAAAACAACAAAACAGCAACAGGACTGGACCGTTGGTCCAGGCTACACAAATTTGTATTAGATATCGAGTCTTGGGGAAAAGAAGTACCCTATACCCAGCGTAAAGTGATGATCGCCGAAGCTCTAAATACCTGTACCTATCATAGATATCTAAAAGTGATAGGATATCTGATTACGGTACGTAAAGTTTTTTTGATTATAGAAACCCAGGACTACAGGTTAGAAGATGCCTTAAGATTGTTTTATGAGTGCATAGCAGATTCGATACATCACTATCTCAGAGAAGAACGAGAACTGGATCAGGAACGATGCGAAGAATACCAAGAGATAGAAGAAAAACATATAGCACACCATGATCTTTTTAAGCGATACCCATTTGATAATGAATACTTGCTTAAGCTTATCATAGGTCAGGAAATTGATTTACTCTATTACAGCCCATACCTGGCAAAATTAAAAGACCAGATCCATGACTATAATTATTGCTCTGCCTTGGATTATAGAGGAGCAAAAAGCCCGGTTACGATAACAAAATTATCAGAATTTTAGAGAAGATGGAAAACAAAGAGTTCACCAAAAGATCAGCAACTACAGTTGCTGCAGTACAAAGAAAAATTTCTGGTTTATCAGGTGGTAACGCAATACCATTAACAAATAACCGCCCAGAAACTATTATCCAAAGAAAACAAATCGCGGCTATGGCAAACCACCAGCCAAACCAACCTATCCAAAAAAAAGTATACCCTAAACGTAGTCGAAGGGAAAACAACACAGGTTTACCGGATAGGCTAAAATCTGGGATTGAAAACCTCTCGGGCTATGCTATGGATGATGTAAAAGTACATTACAATTCTAATAAACCCGCTCAATTACAAGCCCACGCCTATGCTCAAGGAACAGATATTCACTTAGGACCTGGCCAAGAAAAGCACCTGCCGCATGAAGCCTGGCATGTGGTACAACAAAAACAAGGTCGAGTTCAACCTACGATGCAGATGAAAGGTAAAGTGAATATTAATGATGATGTAGGCTTAGAGAAAGAGGCCGATGTGATGGGGGGTAAAGCTCTGCAGATGAAAGAAAAAGAATCATTAAGGCGATTACAACCAATCGATAATAATTTTATTCAACTAAGAAGAACAAAAAAGAAACGTGTTGCTAATTTGATAGAAGAGGAACCTATAGAAAAGGATACCCGAGACTTGAAGAAGATTATTAAAGATAGTAAAGACACACTAAGTGGTAAATCTAAAAAAGGTAAAAAGAAAGGTAAAACTAAAAGAAGGATAAAAAAAAGGAGAGCCAAAAAAGGGAGTGTTCCAAATTGGATATTACCAGAAGCATCAACAACAAAAGGATATGAACTTGAATTTGCACGTGTAAGTTATGAGCAACCACCCAAACTAGAGGGGTTAGGACAACTGATGCGTGGAGCCACTCATGCAGAGTATTATGCTTCTAAACAAAAAGTTGGCGGATTACCTATTAAGATCGAAGGAGATGCTGCAGGAAAATTGGAATTAGTTACGCCTCCATTGGTAGTTACTCCTCAAAACCGAGTACACGTATTTAGTAAATGGTCTCACATGACTAAGCGAGCTGCCAATAAAAAAGATTTAGGAGAAGCAAAAACTCAAATAGAACAAGAAACAGGAATTCGTTTGTACCCAGACATTAAAGGTATTAGATCATGGTTTCTTGATTTTCGTCATGGAACAGGAAGTATGGGAAGTTTTAAACTTGGAGCAGAGAGTGGTAGCAAAAAAGCGATGAAGAAGAAAGTAAACGCCAAAAATCTTAGAGAGATTCTTATAAAACCTCTATCAGGAGGTAAAGGAAAGAATAAATTAAATATTCATGTAAATGAAGCTATCAGAAGCAATAATATCCAAGAAGTGGATTTTTACAAACAATTTGGAGCTAGGTCACGAAGAAAAAGTGCCTCACATAAAGCATATGAAAATGCACGTAAAGATATCGGAGTTACTTTAATGAATAATCTTGAGCTAACAAAAGGAATTGAAACACTTATAGGAAGGCAAGTTGGAGCATATATAGTAGATTCAGCAATATTAGGAAGCTATAAAAAACTCAAAAACAACACCAAAAACATCAATTTTATTAGTGGAAAGCAAAAAGGGATAGACAGGTTTAGTGAAGCTCAAAATGTAGGCAATCTTGATTCAAGTATTAAAGATCGTTCTAAAATATTCTTGAAAGTTGCCTGGGAAGATGTGATAATGAAAGAAATTCCCATAGATGTTCGTGCAGAAGTCATCCAAGAAATATTGAAACGTGCTCAAGATGAAAAGAAGAATTTAATAGAATCTGCCCGTATAGCAGCAGAAAAATTTTGGCAAAAACCAACCAGAAAAGCCAAAACCAGGCTTACAAGTGATCAGCGAGAGCAATTTATAAGCGATGCAGGAACCTATGCAAATGAAGCTATAGAAAAAATGATCGTGCAATTACATAAGTTATCAGGGTTAAAAGATGGTCAAATACTCAAAAACTCAGGAGATTTTGGAGAAAATGCAAGTGCTGGTTTATTGGCAGTTCGTCCAGACACATTAATAAGGCCGGTAAAGAGTGGAGACGATCATTTATATGTAATAGAGCATAGAGGTAGAAGGATACGATATCCTCGACAAGATCAGGTAACCGAATAGTGAACGGTGTTTCCCTTTTTTATAGAAGAAAAATATGTAGATGTAAAAAAAGTAGAATTGTTATTCATTCTATTTAATTGCAAATAGACAAATACTTAAGAGCAATTAAGAAACAAGAAAATACCGTTATGCATACTCATACATATAAAGAAAAGAAAAGCACAACGAGTACTGTTACACATAGTTTTTCTAGAGGAGAAAATAAAAGCACTACTTTTCAATTTGAAGACAACCGCCCAAAATCTGTTATACAGCAAAAGCAGGTAGAAGCTATGGCAAACTATCAACCAAACCAATCTATCCAGAAAAAGATACACCCTGAGCGTAGTCGAAGAACAAATAACACTGGATTACCTGACACTCTAAAATCAGGTATAGAAAACCTTTCTAGCTATGCTATAAATGATGATCTAAAAATGCGTTATAATTCTAGTAAACTTACTCAATTTCATACGCAGAATGATCAAAACCTTATCATACAATGTATGATGGAAAATGAAGACAATGATACCTCAAAAGATGAAGATTCTGAAAAAAGCGAAGAGCAAAAGAAATTCGCTAAAGAAAATGACTGGGATATGAATAACATAAAGATTATTTCAAAAGGGGAAGAATGGAGAAATGCTAACACATCAGGTGAGCCTGGTGGAGAAGGTCAGACAGGGCGAAAAGGAGAAGCTATATGGTTATCCCAAGGTGATCCCAGTGCACAAAAATATTACGGAGCTGGCGGATTATCGGGAAAAGTGCATCTTTATCATGCAAATAAAAATTTAAAAGTAGCTGTACTACCGGCAGGTGGTCAGGTGTTTGGGGATGAGATCGCAACATGGACCGACCTATTTCCAAATATTGAAGGGGCTTATACAAACCATGGTAATGGTATGGAGGAGTTAGTAGTCTTCAATAGTAAGAATCTTGATTATAGGGAAACGGTTGACATGGGTTGGGGTCAGAATAAAACTTCTGATATGTGACAGAAAGCATAGAAAAACCTAAAAAAACACCTATGAATAATGAATCTGAACGTTCCAAAAGCAACAAACGTAATGGTAAGGGTAAAAAGACGTTAAAAAGTGATTTTGGCACCTTTGATATGAGCGTTCCTACCGATAGACAAAGTAACTTTGAGCCGGAACTGGTAAAGAAACATCAAACCATTTTAGCAGATAATCTATCTGACAAGATTATAGGTTTGTATGGCCTGGGGATGAGTTATCGGGATATTTCTTCCCATATCAAGGAGCTGTATGATACGGATATTCCCAATTGTTCTTTGATTTTTGGTAGTACAGTTCCCTGATGTCCCAATGGATTCTCTTCTCATCCACATCCAATCTGAAGAATCCCTTGAAGTGCAGTACATCGTATTCTTTGTTCCAACTCAAAGAATACTCAGGGGAAACCGCCAATGATAGAAAATGGTCTTTTTGACCTTCAAAAGCTGCATTATTTGGAAAGTATCTGTACTCAGTTTCAAGTTTCAATTCAAAATTATCGGTTACTTTTTTCTCTTGCCCATAGCATACGGAAATGAGAATTAATAGTATGCTTATATATATTTTCATAAAAAATGTAGAAATAAAAAGGAATCGGCCACACCTAATAAGGGTTCCCGATTCCTTGTTATCAATCAAAAAAACAATCAGCCACCAATTCGTTTCAGGGCGTTTTCAGTAAAATCTTCATCGGCCAACTCCACCTCAAAGTTGTAGTCGGAAAAAAGTAATGTCGTTTCCTTACCATTTTGATGATTGGTCATTACCATTTTTCTAGACCTTCAATGTTTGTTCTTATATTGTTTGTAATCACTGTGAACCAAGGTTTTTAACAACTCATTTTTGCGGTCATAGAACTCAATTTTTTCTACTCGATATCCTTTGCTTTTATTGTATGAGGTTAATCTACGTGCGTAACCAGACTTTGGGTCTACAGGGTCTTGCTCTACAACAAGTAATCCCTCTTTTTCTTTGATGAATTTGTAGGTGTACTTCTCCACTTCATCAGATGATAAATCCTCCACATAAAGGTCATCATTGTCAACCCTATAGTATGCTGAAAATTGGTTATTTCATCTACATGTGTTGAAAATGGCGTTTTCCAAGCTTTTGCCGTAAGCTCCTCAATAGCCAAAAGGTTTTCTTTTGTAAATACATCTCCATTTTTAGCGGTAAGTACGATAAAGATGTTATCATCCTTAGTGTATTTTTGTTGCAAACCATCAAAGGCTAAAAGCTCTGGGTTATCATCACCAAAATAAGCATGATAATCTCCGTCAAACTCCATTTTACCCTGTGATGCAATACCGAATGCCAATAGTACACTGGCAACTAGAACACCCCATTTGTATGTAACTATAAACTCAACCCATTTATTTGATGGTAAATGAGTTCAGTTTTTCTTCTGTTTTTTTAAAGCATCCATATAAAAAATTATTGATTAAAATTTTTGCGCTTTATTCTAGAATATGTCCTCCTGAGTGATTTAGGATAGTTCCCGTCATATATCCTGCTAGATCTGAGGCAGCAAGAACAATGACTTCTGCTGTTTCTTGGGTAGATGGTAGCCTTTTTAAGGCGGTTTTTTGTTGTGCAATAAAACCTTGCATTTCCTCTCTGCTCAACCCCATATTTGCACCCATAGTGGTAAAGGTGTAGTCAATGGTTGGTGAATCGGGCATTGCCTCAGACCGTACACCAACAACACGAATCCCTTCAGAACCCCATTCTGTAGCAAGGCTTTTTACTAAACCCTCAGTAGCTGCATGAGAGGCAGTAAGAGCGGCACTCCATGGGGAACCAACTTTTGCCAAAGTAGAAGTGATGAAGATTATCACGCCACTGTTTTGCTTTGACATGATTGGAAATGCTGCTTTTGCTGTAACAAATTGATTGGCTGTTGTGGTCTTTAAGGGGATTAAGAATTGTTCTAAAGACACATCCAAAGCTGGCTTTCCGTGATTATATTCAGCGGGATTTGATGCGCTCAGATTAATAACAATATCCACAGATACGTTTTCACGTTCAAACCAAGCAAAGTATTGGTTAACTTCATTCTCATTTAATGTGTCTAGCTTTCTAATTTCCCCTAAATCAGTTTCTTCTATACCTTCAACATTAATATCTGAAAGAAATATATTTGCTCCATATTTTTTAAATGCCATAGCTACTTTTTGTCCTAAAGCTCCCTTTGCTCCAAAAATTAATGCGTTTTTGTTTTCTAATAATTGATTTTTCATTTTTTGTTCTTTATTTAATTATACTTTATGGCTTCATAGCCAAATGTTTTTCTTATTAAGCTTAGTTGACCTATAGCATAGGACTCTCCATCTATGAGAAAAGAAATAGTTCCCAAAAGATTATTGTGCTCGATTTTTGGAGAATTCAAAGGAGATGGAGCTGATAATTGCTCCGAAATAAGGTCTGCAAGTCTTTTTTCTAAAACTGGAGTAATTCTGTCCCAACCCTTAATGATTTGTACTGCTCCAATAAGCATGTAATCGATAAGTCAATTCTCATTTTTCTATATTGATTATTATTGTATATTTGACTGGTTGCAAAAAACAACTGGACAAATATATAAAACTAATTGTATTTAGCAACTAGTTTTATAATAAAATTAGTTTTATATGAGAAATTGTAAATCATATTGTCCGATAAATCAAGCCTTAGAGGTGTTTGGGGATAAATGGACTCTATTGATTATCAGAGACATAATGTTCGATGGTAAGCGTTATTTTAGAGAAATGTTGGGTTCTGACGAAAAAATTGCGAGCAATATTTTAACGGATAGATTGAATAAATTAGAAGAATTTGGAATCTTGGTCAAGACCAAGGATGCACATCATAAGCAGAAAAATGTGTACAGTTTAACCGATAAAGGGATAGAATTAATGCCTGTTATGATAGAGATTGCTCATTGGAGTACCAAACACAGAAAGGTTTCTGAGAAAGACAGAATTCACGTAAAAGAACTTGTCGATGGAGGGCAGAAGTTACAGGATAAAATGCAAGAAGCACTTCGTTCGGAACTTGAAAGTGTTTCAAATTCTTAGCTTTTAGGATTACAGTCATAATTTCAACACGATAAATCTGGAGGCGTTAACTATTTTAAAAAATAAACTGATAGACAGTTCCGATAAGCTAAATATCGAAAAAATAACATTGGAACGTGGTGATTTTCTCATTAGAGAGGGAGATATCGCCAAATCTATTTATATAGTTAAAAATGGTTCAATGCGGATTTTTAGGAGAACCAAAAATGATGAAATTACGTTTCGTCTTGGGTATCAAGGCTCTTGGATGACCTCATTCTCTTCTTTCCTAACCGGAAACCCTTCAGAATTCTATATTCAAATGATAAAGAAGAGTTCTTTGTTAGAAGTGAGTAAAGACAATTTTTATGAATTTATAAATTCTGATTCTGAACATACTACATTATGGCTTAAAATGCTCGAAGAATTTGCGGTACAACAAATGGATCGTGAGATTGATTTGTTAACCCGCTCGCCTTATGAACGATACCAGAGATTACTAGAGAGGAGTCCAAGTGTTTTTCAGGAAATACCCAATAAATATATAGCCTCTTACTTGCGCATGTCACCTGAAACTTTAAGTAGGTTAAAAAAACCTTGACTTCAATCAATGTTTTTTACATTGAAAGATGGGATTTTTGTTATCTCATTTAAACAAAACTTTTCAATGCTAAACGATAAAGAAAATAACAACCAAGATTTGTCAATCTTATTGAGTACTGATTTTAAAAGTCTGGAGGTTACTGTAGATAAAGGAGTGGCATTTATAACTTTTAATCATGGGGATATTAACATTTTGGATATGGTATCTGTGATGGAACTAGTACAATTAGCTGAACTTCTTGAAAAGGATCCCATGGTTAAAGTGATTGTATTTCAAAGTAGCAATCCTGATTACTTTCTGTCCCATGCAGATTTCAAGCTGTTACAAGAATTTAGGGATCAAGGCGCATATGATTCCAATGAAATGCCTCTTTATTCGGGCCTATTGGAAAAATTCAGAACAATGCCCAAAGCTACCATTGCCAAAATCCAAGGTCGAGCAAGAGGTGGCGGTGCCGAATTCGTTATGGCCATGGACATGAGCTTCGGTGAAATTGGAAAAGCTTTTTTATCGCAAATGGAGATCATTGTCGGAATCCTACCAGGCGGTGGCGCTGCGCAATATCTGGCACGAAAAATTGGACGTTCCCGTGCAATGGAAATCTGTTTGGGTGGAGGTGATTTCTCTGCGTTGGAAGCTGAAAAATATGGATACATCAACAGAGCGCTATCTTCCATAGAAATAAATTCATTTGTTGATGAACTGGCTTACCGAATAGCATCTTATCCGACTAAAGCCATATCACTTAATAAAGCCGCAGTAAATCTTTTTGAGGAAGGGCGTTCCGAAGAATTCATTACTTCCAACGCATGGTTTGCCGAATTGGTCAAAGCACAACACTTTAATAACAGAGTCGAAACTTTTTTAGCTAAAGGCGGACAGACTAGTAAAGGTGAATTGGTCAATTGGAGTGAATGGGCTTTGAAATTAGAAATTTAAAAATATCCCTTACTGTTTTAAAAACTCATTGACATTCATTTTGTATAGTTTACCTATAGGAATGACATTTTCATCGATTAATATCCGATTTCCCTCAACACTTTTGATATGAGCTAATGCGACAGCAAATGATTTGTGAACTTGCATAAAACCATTTTCGGATAACATCGATAACGTATCAGAAAATTTTTCACGAACTGTATGTGTTCCATTAGTTGTTTTAACCTTAGTATAGTTACTTGCAGCCTCTATATATTGGATAGTTTCTAAGTTTACTTGAGTGATTTTTTTATTCTCACGAAGAAAAACACTCTTTACAGGTTCTTTTTTCCCATCTATTGCTTGAGGCATCACACTAGTAGTCGAGCTGATAGTCTTATTAACTGCTTTAAGAAAACGTTCAAATCCGAAAGGTTTTAACAGATAATCAATCACGTTTAATTCATAGCCTTCAAGGGCATATTCTTGATAGGCTGTAGTAACAATGACCTTGGGAGCTACAGATAATGTTTTTAAGAACTCGAAACCCTTTAATTTTGGCATGTTCAAATCCAGAAAAATTAAATCTACTTCATATTCATTCAAATATTGGAGTGCTTCTAAGGCGCTATAACAATTTTTTTGCAATTCCATATTGGGAAGCAGTTCGCAATACTCCATTATAATTTTGTGGGCTATATGTTCATCGTCAATGATTAAATATCGTATCATTTTAACTCTAAAGATAATTTAACTTTATATATATTGGTATCTACATTAAAAGAAAGAGCATGCTTATTAGGATATACCAACTCTAATCTTCGTTTTAAGTTTTTTAAACCAATACCTTCCTTATTAGAATCCGGTTGTAACTCAAAATTATTTTCAATCTCAAAATTAATTTCATTGTCATTGGCAATTAAATCAATATGAATATAAGCGTTTTTTTCCAGGTTCTCTAGTCCATGTTTAAAAGCATTCTCTAATAGAATAATGAATAACAAAGGCATTATTTTATAATCAAAATTATCAATTTGATGATTAAATTGTATATCCGATTTTTTATGATAACGAATTTCTTGAAGTTCGATGTAGTTTTTTAAATATTCCAATTCTTCTCCGAGAGTAACCCAATCTTTTTGCCCCTCATAAATGCCATATCTCATCATATCAGAAAGTTTGAGTACCATAAGTCTAGCCTTAGAATTCTTCTCCATTAAACCATATAAATTATTAAGTGTATTAAAGAAGAAATGCGGATTCACCTGACTTTTCAGATGTAATAACTCTGTTTTAGCTTTTTCATTTTTAAGCTCTACAACAGCTTTTATTTGTCTGATAAGCCAGCGTATTAGTAAAAAGAAAAGGAGGATAAAGTAAAAGAGACTAAATACGGAAAATGCCTCATTATCCTCTCCAAAATAATCATTGGCGATAATAATGAAAAGCCCCATCCCAATCATAAACAAAGGGAGTACCCACTTTGGAACAAGTTTTTTATATTTTTTAAAACTCAATTTCATCCCCAATAATAGGTAAATAAAATTAAGTCATCAAATTAGTTGATAAACATACTCTGACCAGGGATGAACGTCAATAGACATTTAATGAAATGACTTCATAGCGCTAGAGAGTCTATGTATCCCACATACTAATCCATTTATCACAATTACTTGAGTAAATCTAAACATATCTATATGTTCGCTTCAAAATCAATCACTATAAATTAGGAAAGCATGGAACTTATTATCAATAATTTATCGAAAACCTATTCCAATGGAATACTGGCCTTAAACAATGTGTCTCTTGAGATACCAACAGGTATGTTTGGCTTATTAGGACCAAATGGGGCTGGAAAATCATCATTGATGAGAACTATTGCAACACTTCAGGAAGCAGATAGCGGAACCGTTACACTAAATGATTTGGACGTTTTGAAACAAAAGAATAAGGTAAGGGAGATTTTGGGTTATTTACCACAAGAGTTTGGGTTATACCCTAAAATATCTGCTGAAGTACTCCTAAACCATTTAGGGATTCTAAAAGGACTTACAAATAAGAAAGAACGTAAAGAAGTTGTAAATGCTCTTTTACATAAAACAAATCTCTACAAGGTTAGAAAACAAAATTTAGGAGGATACTCGGGGGGTATGAAACAACGATTTGGAATAGCACAAGCGCTTCTTACAAATCCGAAATTACTTATTGTAGATGAACCTACGGCTGGGTTAGACCCAGCAGAAAGAAACAGATTCTATAATCTACTAAGTGAAATTGGCGAAAACACCATCGTCATTTTATCCACCCATATTGTTGATGATGTAAAAGAATTGTGCACCAATATGGCTATCATAAATAAAGGAGAGGTTTTGTTGAAAGGAAACCCTTTGGAAATTATAAAAGAAACCGAAGGGAAAGTATATCAAAAAACTATTAAAAAAGATGAGCTTGAAAGCTACAAACAAGAATATAGGGTCATAGCAGAGAAACTATTTTTAGGAAAACCTGTTATTCATATTCTTAGTGAAAACCATCCAGGAAACAGTTTCAAATTAATTGAATCTAGCTTAGAAGATGTGTATTTCTCTCAAATTTTTGGAGGACTTCAATAATCAATATACTGATAACAAGAAATTATAAAGTCTATCGATTTATTATCCAAAATAGCCTTTTTAAACAATAAAACTATGTGGTACGAGATCTTTAAATTCGAAATTAAATACAGATTAAAACGTTTAGATACTTATATATTTTTCGCTTTCTTATTCTTATTTTCATTAGCTGGTGTTGACTTCGTTTTTGGTGGTATAGATTTGGGACCAATCAAAATGAATTCACCTATAGTTATAGCGAAAACAATGGGTGCAATCACAGGTATCTTTATGATGATTGCATCTATGGTTATGGGAGTTCCTGTATTACGAGATTTTGAACATAAAATAGAGCCACTAGTATTTATTAATCCAATAAAGAAAAGAGATTATTTGCTAGGTAAATTTTTAGGTTCTTTTGCCATTCTTCTCATTATTTTTAGTAGCGTCTTGTTGGGAATAATATTAGGAGACTATATGCCCTGGCGCAATCCAAACGATTTAATGCCTTTCTATTTTTGGACATATCTTCAGCCTTTTTTGTACGTTGGATTGCCTACTTTATTTTTTGGTGCATCCTTATTTTTTGTGACTGGAGCTCTAAGTCGTAAGCTAATTGTGGTATACACTCAAGGTGTCATTTTCTTTGTTGTATTCATTTTAAATAAAGCTATTAAAAATGAATTTATCCAAGCTGTTTTAGATCCTTTTTCTTTAACAACTATAACAGAAATGACTGAGTTTTGGACTGTAGCAGAACGCAATTCTCAACCTATTCCATTTGATGATGTGTTGTTGTACAATAAGATATTCTGGTCTATTCTGGGTGTTATTATCTTAATACTTGGTTACTATAAATTCAATTTCAATGTCGTAAAAAGCAAAGTGCTCAAAAAAAGTAAACAACTAAATTATGATGGTTTAGATGATGATTCCAATGCCATAAATTCAATACCATCTTTTATCCTTCAGCAGAGTTTTAAATCTCGTTCTATTCAACTCATCCAGCATTCTTTATTTTATTTTAAATCTATAACCAAAACAGTATCATTCTGGTCTATTGTAATTTGCGGTGTTATTATAATTTTAATTAACTCTATTAATTTAGGAACCGTCTATGGGGTAGATAGTTTTCCAACAACTTACTTAATTGTAGAAGAGTTACAAGAGATGTCTTTATATTTTTTCATCATCATTCTTGTATTCTATTCCGGAGAATTAATCTGGAAAGAAAGAGATAGTCGTCTTAATTTAATTTATGACGCTGTTCCTATTTCTGACCTCTTGAATTTATTGGGTAAGCTTATTGGTCTATCTTTAACTTATGTATTACTGATGTTGGTTTTGATTCTTTCTGGAATCGCTTTTCAAACCTTCAATGGTTATTACAAATACGAATTGGATGTTTATTTTTATGGGTTTTTTATAGAAATTTTCCCTTTCTTAATCCTCTATACATTTATCGCTTTTATATTTCAGATTATGACCAACAATAAATTTATAGGTCATATAGCTACAATAGCATTTTTTATTATAACTATTGCCTTAGAACTTTTGGGTTATGGACATGATTTGTACAGCTTTGGTGGTAATAGTTTAGGCACTTATTCAGACATGAACGGGTATGGTCATTTCATGTTGCCTTACATATTGATTAAAACGTATTGGCTTATATTCTGTACTATTCTATTTACAATAGCCGCTACTTTAACAGTAAGAGGTACAGAAACCAGTTTCAAAAAACGTTGGAAATTAAGTAAAAGTCGTTTTACAAAATCTCAAGTAAAAACGAGTATTATTTCATTCGTGATTTTCGCATTATTAGGCAGCTACATATACTATAATACCAATATTCTGAATCAATATTGGACAAAGACAGAACAATTAAAATACAGAGCTGGATATGAAAAATCTTTGAAAAAGTTTGAATATCTACCCCAACCAAAAATTGTGAACGTGAATTTAAAAGTAGAGTTGTATCCTTCAACAAGAAGCTATACAGCTGAAGGTTATTACATTCTTGTGAATAAAGAAAATATACCTATTCAAAATATTCACGTTCAAAAATTGATAGAATCCCGAGTAGCTATAGAGTATATAACTTTTGGAAGTGATGCTACGCTTGACAAACAGTATATGAAATATGACTATCATATTTATATACTAAAAAAAGCCTTGCAACCCGGAGATTCTATTAAAATGAAATTCAAGCAAACACTCACTACAAAAGGATTCGAAGAAAGCGGCTCAAATTCTAAGGTTGTAAACAACGGGACATTTTTCAATAATAAGGATTTTCCAACATTAGGTTATAACAAAAAGTATGAGCTAACAGACGAAGATGATCGAGAAACTTTTGGTTTAGCTCCAAGAAAAGGCATGGTTGGTAGAGACCATAAAGTGGAAACCAAAAAAGCAAACTCAGGAAACGATGCAGATAAGATCAATTTTGAAATTGTGATAGGGACATATTTCGACCAAACGGCAATTGCACCAGGGAATTTGCAAAAACAATGGACAAAAGACAATCGTAATTATTTTCATTATAAAATGGATAAACCTATGGTAGATTTTTATGCTATCGTATCTGCGCGTTATGAAGTAAAGAAAGGTATTTGGGCGCCAACTCAGGACAGTTTAAATAATCCCGTTGCTTTGGAAATTTATTATCATAAAGGTCATGAGTATAATCTTGATAGAATGATGGAAGCCATGAAAATGTCTTTTGATTATTACAGTACCAATTTTAGCCCGTATCAATATCAACAAATGCGAATTATGGAATTTCCTCGTTATGCTGAATTTGCACAATCCTTTCCTAATACCGTACCATTTTCTGAATCAATCGGGTTTATGCTAGATATTAATGATGAAACAGATGTAGATATGGCCTTTTACATCACGGCGCATGAGTTAGCTCACCAATGGTGGGGACTACAGGTTATGGCAGCAAATGTACAAGGTCGACACATGATTTTAGAAACTCTGGCACAGTATTCAGCACTAATGGTAATGCGACAAAAATATCCAGAAGAAAAAATACAGCAGTTTTTAAGCACTCAGTTGGAATCATACTTTAAAGGAAGGGTAAAAGAAAAGAATCAAGAATTTTCATTGGAATTAGTCGAAAATCAAGACTATATATATTACAGAAAAGGCGCTATAAATATGTATGCATTACAAGACTATATATCTGAAGAGAACGTGAATCTTGCTCTAAAGAAATTTGTTAAAGATTGGAATATTTACGACGGCAAATTGGCTGTCGATAGATATCCTACCACAATAGATTTATTAAGTTATTTTAACGAGGTTACACCAAAAAACAAGCAATACATCATTACAGATTTGTTTGAAACCATTACCCATTATGAAAACAAAACTATCAATGCCGAATATGTAGATCTCAAAGATGATAGATATAAGGTAGACTTAGCTCTAGAGGCAATGAAGCTCCGAACAGATAGTTTAGGTATAGAAAAATCTGTTGAACTCAACGACTGGATTGATATTGGAATCTATAGCAAAAGTAAAAATGGGAAAGATGAGCTCATCTATCTAAAGAAGCATAAAATTATAAATCGAATAACTGAATTAGAGATAATAGTAAACAAAAAACCAATTAGAGCTGGAATTGATCCAATAAACAAATTAATAGATAAGAATGGCGAGGATAATCAAATAATACTTTCTGAGCTGATAGATTAGTGCGAACATGTGTTTGTTTGTCTAATTTTTTCATTTCCAGTTCTATTTACTATTGCTTGGATGTTTTTATGATTTCGGAAATATCATTGATTACCCATTGCAGCACTTCATCTATTCCTTTATTGTAAGCCTCCCATTTGGGAGTTATAAGCACATCTGGTCGTACTCCTTTTGTATTTTCTTCTTGAAAACGATAAAGGCGTTTAGAGTACCTGACCCTTAAATTTGAGTTTGGAAGTCTAAAATCATCTCCATCCTGATAACCATATGGATTAGCGCCAGTAGGCTCTCCTACAATCTTGGCATTCAGCATTTGTCTAAATTGAACTGTATTTGACATCGCGGCCGAAAAAGTAGCTCGATTGCACAAAGTGTAGACTCCATCCTTCCAATTAATGCTGTCTACATCTACCAAGTATTCTATGAGTCTTACTCCTTTAAAGAAATTACCACCTAAATTATCCCGAAGATCAATAATCAGGTGCTTAATTGAATTTCTAATAATATAATTCAGAACCGATTTACCAAATTCATCCATTTCCTCAAAAGAAGGGTACTTCTCGAATTTTATATACACTGTGGATAAATTCTCTAATGGTTTAAACCATAGGTTTTCCAATTTAGCCGTGTCAGGTTTTGATAGGTTTGACGATTCTATTTTAAGATTGTTGAAATTGGCAACTCTATACTCTTCTAAGGTAATTGATTTTATTGTTAAGGTTTCCGACGTACCATCATCTCCAATGAATTCGAATTTGGCACTATTTTTATGCTTTGTCAAACCAATTGCATGGAGCAGTTCTGAGGAGGTTAGATACCTCATGGCAAAATAACGTTTAGACTGCTCATTTTCTACATATTGAATATATGGCGAGATGGTATTCAATATTTTTTCGATGGGTATTTGGTCTATATTAACTAGTTTTTTTCCAATTAAATGCTTGTGATTTTCAAGAGTGCTTAATACCCTAATTTCGCTTTCAAAATCGAACAGACCGATGGGATAATATTTTTGCTTTTCATCGGAAAGAGGAATTGAAGTATGCCCATCACCAATCATTTGTGTTAGTTTCATTAAATTGGCAATTACCTGAAAGTTTGACAAGTAGGGTAAATTCTCCTTTAGTTCATTGATTTTAGAATCAAAATTATCCTTACTTATGCTATGATATAGATCAATATGCTTCTCTTCTAATGTTTTTTGATAGAAATCAATATCATCATCCCACTCATCAATGTTGACATTTTGAGCAAAAGAAACCATATGAAATAGAATGGTTATTATTATTACTATTTGTTTCATAAGTTATTTTATTAATAATCGGATTTGAGATTGTTTTTTGATTAAACCAGAATTCATAATCAGGTGAGCAGATCCATTTACAAAGAACTCACCTTTTTTAGTAGGCCAGAAAGTTCATTTTTTTCATGCGGTAATTATGTTTACAGCTTCTTCTGATTCTCTAAACCTTATTTTAATGCTTTATCAATGATTTTTATCCCTTTTTTCGGAAAGCCTGCTATCCAGATACATGCATCATTACCGACCATATCCAACATTTCATGAAGATTGTGCATTAACCGGTCTTCATAAAGCGCAATAGAGGGAGAATCTATTTCTTCTATATTATCTATTTCAAACCAGTTTCCCATAAACCTTAATCTTTGTAATTCTGAAATAAAGTGGCCAATTTTTGAACAAACTCATGGCGCGAATTGGACCACGATGAATTGGAACAAAAGGCCACCACTAAATGTTCCTCAGGCATTATGAATAAATACGCCGTTCCTCCAGCGCTAGACCCACCATGATAAATTTCTTTTTTGTCGTCTGAAACCCTCCACCCTAATGCATAATTTGTCGGTGTACCATCAGCAGTATTTAGTGGATTCCACATTTCTTTGGTGGATTCTTTATTTATAAGTTGATACCGGAGTAATGAATTTCCGAATTTTACCAAATCAGTAGGAGTTGAAAGCACTCCTCCTCCAGGGAATTTATTACTTAAATCTACAGGACGGGTATTTTCCCAGGTTCCATCTTTTAATGTTTCATATGCGTTTGTACGATATGGAATAATCTGTTCAGGAATGTCTACAGTGCTTTGATTCATTTTAGCATGATTAAAGATGTTTTTTTCAAGAGCTAGTTTAAATGTTGTTTTCTCTATTTTTTCTATAATACAGCCCAATATACTATACCCATAACTACTGTAATGATGTTTGGTGCTTGGAACTGAAACGAGTGAATCCATTTTAAAGATATCAAGTGCATGGGTAGAAGATGAATAACGAGTCAGGCTATAGTATTCTTTATCTATATTGTTAAAATCATAATGTCTGATTCCGCCTAAATGAGATAATAACTGCTTAGAAGTAATGAGGACAGATTTATCAGGAAAGGAATTGCAGTAATCTTGAACAGGTGCGTTGATATCTATTTTACCTTGTTGCTTTAATATCATTATTAATGTAGCAGTGATGCTCTTACTTATAGAACCAACTCTATAAACACTCTTCGCATCTGCTTTGACCTTATTCTCAACATTTGAAAAACCCAATGCTTCAGCAAAAACTACATCTCCTTTATAAGATATAGCTACTGATAAGCTAGGCAGTTTATTCTCATTTATCGCCTGTTGAATAAGCAGTTTTGCTTTTTTATGAGTAGTTTCAGATTGAGCACAACTATTCATTGCGAAAAAAACAATCATCAAAGCCATACTCATGAACCTTGTACTTCTGTTTGTTTTTTGAGTTTTCATGAAAGGAATTTAATTTATCTTCACATGAAGATACTTAGCAAATATATGTTTTTATCTTTATATGAAGATATTTTTATGTTATTTTGTTTTAAGATTCAAAGTACTCATGAAAAATAAAAATGATGATATAATAGATATTCTTGTACAAGAATGGAAAAAAGAACGTCCAGAATTAGACACTTCTGCAATGCTAGTTGTTGGAAGAATCTTAAAATTGGGAAAAATATTAGAGAAAAAAGCCAGTACAGCCATACTAAACAACGATATAGTTTATACGGATTTAGATGTTTTGGCTACATTGAGACGTTCAGGAAAACCCTATGAACTAACCCCTAAACAACTAATGCGATCTGTTTTAATAACATCTGGTGCTATGACGGCTTTATTAAAGAGGTTAGAAAAATTGAAACTGATTTATCGAGCACCCAGTCAAAAAGATGGGCGGATTATAAGTGCTGGCTTGACAAAAAAAGGAAAAATTGTGATAGACAAAGCTATTGAAATTCGTTTTAGGGAAGCAAAAAACACGGTAAGTATATTTAACGAAAGTGAAACGGAGATGCTCTCATCTTTACTAAAAAAATTGCTAAAATCTGTTGAATCAAATTAGATAAATCTTAAGTGGACTACTTATTTCTTAAATATGTAAGATTTTAAAAAATGTTTCATTATCCTAATTATTAGGCAAAGGCTTTATTCATACAGCTTAATTTCAAAATATTTGGTTCCTTTAATTGGGTTAAATCGGTAAGGTTCTATTTCATAAAAACCTGTTCTTTTATATAGATCAATTGCCGAATGCATTATCGGCAAGGTGTCCAATCTCATTTTTTGATAACCTAATTCCTCTCCAACCTCAATAGCTTTCTTCAATAGTTGTTTTCCTATTCCAAGCCCGCGTGCCTCTTCTTTTAAATACATTCTTTTAAGTTCGCAAATTGAGTTCTCAAGTTTCCTAATTCCAACACATCCTAATGGCGACCTTTTATCATCCAAAGCGATAAAAAGCACACCTTTTGGCCTAGAATATAGACTTTTGATATTTTCAATTTCCTCATTAAAATTCTGAAACTCCAAATCAACTCCAATTTGAGAAACATATTCTTTAAATAGTTGAATAGCAGTTTTATATTCGCTATCCGATTTTGCTTCCTTTAATTCCATACAGTCTGCTTAATACTTATTTCCCCTTCTCTGCTTTTGTATATTCTTGATCATTTTCCCTAAGTTTTTGTCCTTCTTTTTCTTTTCCTCAACACTTGATTCAAAAAAGGCTCTTTCCTTTTCCATTTTTTGAAAATTAACATAGGAATCTGCATCAATTATTCCACTTTCAACTGCATCTTGTATCGCGCAACCTTCTTCGATTGTATGTGTACAGTTATTGAACTTACAACTTTGAGATAATCCGACAATTTCATCAAATGTAACTTCCAGTCCAGACAAAGTACTGGTAATACCGATTTCTCTCATTCCAGGATTGTCGATTAAAATCCCACCATTTTCCAAAACAATTAATTCTCGGTGCGTCGTAATGTGTTTTCCTCTCTCAATACGCTCATTAATGGCACCTGTATTCATAAGTTCTTTTCCTGTTAGTTGGTTCAAAAGAGTGGATTTCCCTACACCAGAAGAACCTAACAAACAATAGGTCTTGCCTTTTTGTATTATGGCTCTTATTTTATCTATTCCGATATGAGACTGATTGCTTATTGCGTATACAGAAACATCTTTGATTCGCCCTTTTATTTCATTAATAAATTTGTCTAATGTTAGCTTGTCTATTAAATCTATCTTACTTAAAACAATGATTGGTTCTACATTGGAAGTGTTACAAATGGTTAAATATCGTTCCAAACGATTGATGTTGAAGTCCCTGTTAACCGATTGAACAATTAGGCCATAATCAATATTTGTAGCGATTATTTGGGTTTGTGCAGATTTACCAACTGCCTGTCTCTCAATTGTAGAATGTCTAGGATAAATAGAATGTATTAACGCTTTATTCTCATCGTATTCGGAAATGGCAACCCAGTCTCCAACAGCTGGCAAATCGTATCTGCTTTCTGCAGTAAATCTTAAATTACCAATAAGTTCGGCGTCAAATTCTCTAGCATCTGTTTTGACTACATATCTATCCTTATGTTCCAATATAACATGACCAACATCAAATGAATTGATATTTTGTTCCTTTCGATATTTTTCTAAGGTTGTATTATATCCTAAATCTTGAAGTGTCATTTTGATTTTTGAATTTTTAGTTTCATTTCCATTTCTTCTAACTTTTGCCATATATTGATAAACTCGTTTATTCCTTCTTTATTAAGTTCAGTATTTACTATCAGAATTTTACCAATTTTTGTTTTAGTATTGAAAAACATATATGTTGCAACACCGGGATCCCCACCAGTATGACCTATTTGCCCTTGGGCTGAAATTCCCATAAAAACACCCATATTATATTCATCGTTATAGGCACTTTCATTTCTTTTTTCATAATGTACATCCGACAGTGTCGGTCTAAATAACTCTTCATAACTATCTTTATTGAGAATTTTTCCACTCCCGCCATACCCAGAAATCAATTCTGTTAGATATTTTCCCAAATCAGCTGATGAAGTAATCAACCCTCCATCCGGATAATTTACCAATCTATAGAAGGCTAATTCAGTTTCTTGATTTAAATAAAGTTTAGAATATTTTGAAAAGTCCACATCCTCAAAGGACCAACCCGTATTTGACATTTCTAAAGGTTTCAAAATATGTTTATTAGTAAATTCAATAAATGATTCATTAGTGGCATTCTCAATAATAACGGCTGCTAATCCTGCAGCAATGTTTGAATATTCGAATTTTTCTCCTGGGATTTTATTCAAAAAATTCTTTTTCTTGTACCATTTACCTTCTGTGTTTAAAATCTGTTCCAAAAATTGGTTTAGTTCCATCATTTCATCAGGGGCACGAAAATTACTATTTATTTTAGCCCCTTCATTGTATTTTTCTTTCAATACGTATCCATTTCGCTCATACCTTGATGGGTCTTTTATGCTTGAAGTATGTGTTGCTAATTGTCGTATGGTTATAGAGTTATTTGGAAAATATGGGTTCATTACTTTACATGGTAAATAGTTGTTTATAGGGTCATCGAGATTAAGTTTACCTAGTTCTTGCGCTTTTAGTAATGCAATACCAATAAAGGTTTTAGAAATGGAGGCAATATTCTGGATAGTATGTACTGTATATTTTTTGTTTTCTCGTTTATCAGAATATCCAAAACCTTTTTCGAATAATGTGCCTTTCTGATTTACAATGGCCACAGAAAATCCATTTATATGACCTTGTGAATAAATTTGTTCTAAATCTTCAGTTAGTTTTTTCGAAATCAAATCGTCTGTTTGACCAAAAATTTGGAGAATCAATAAATTAAGCGTTATTACAATAATTAGTTTTCTCATTTTTATATCGGTTGAGCCATGGCAAGTAGGCGGTCGATAGTTGCAGAACGTTCTGCCAAGCACTTAACCAAAGCCTTTGCTATGTATTAGATTTTCTTACTTTAATCTCTCCAAATCGGAATTTCCACAAAACTATCATTGTACCATTTCACTTTCAATGGTTCTTTGGAATCTTCGATTGTTTCTTCACTTACTATTTTTCCAGTGCCGTAATTTAATTCAGAGAATGGGTTTTTGTTCACATTGATGTAGACAAGCAGGCAACTGCCTTTGCTTAATTTCTTACTTACTAAATGTGTGTTTGAGAATGGAATTGTTTCGATTTTATTTGATTCGAGTAATTTTCTTTTCGTTATATCATTGGCATAACTAGCTCTTCCAACTATGTAAGACAAATGGAAATATTCACCATTTGGCATAAGTTCGTAAAGCGTAACCCCATAATCGAAGTCTTTTTTATTAATGCTTACTTTCAATTCACCAATGAATGAGCCGTTAATAATAATGGATTCTTCCAGCGGTTCGCTGATAAAATTAAACCCGTTGCTCATATCCATTTCCTCACGTATTATTGGGTCTGGATAATAGTCGTTATTTCCTGTTTTTCTGTCAGAAAAGTCTACTTCTTGGGATAGAAAACCTTTTTTAGAGGGCTTTGCTGGTTTTAAAGAATAAACACCCTCGGATTTCTCGTTAGTTAAATACAATTTCAACCGGTCGTTGCTCATATTCTCGATAGAAGAAGCACTTCGCCATTCATTTGCTCCCATTACTTGATAGTTTATTTTGTCCTTCAATTCTTTGGGTTTATCGCCATTTTTGAAAATGTAGTTAAACCATTGATACGTTATTTCATTGGTATTTATCAGAGCATCAGCATCAACTGTATAACCGTTTATTTTTTCTGAACCATTTCGTTGAGCACCAAAATGGCTGTAAGGCCCAATAATCAGATAGTGTTCTGCATCGGGATTGTATTTATAATGTTCCCGTAAATAATACAATCCTGAATTTTGAGAATCATTGTAATATCCATCAATTGAAAGAACTGGAATATTTATTTTGGCAAAATCATCTTTGTACGGCGCCATTTTTTGCCAATATTCATCAAAAGATGGATGACTTATCCATCGTTGAAACCATTTATTTGGTGTACCGTCTATACTGTCAATTTTTTTGTATGCTACTCCTGTTTCCCACCATTTGTTTTGCATTTCTCTAAAGCGCTGTCTGTCGTTTAGAGTAATTGTATCTAAAAATTTATTATTGCCAACATAAAACGCCCATTCGTAATTTGGATTAATGAAAATATTATTTTCCATCGGTAAGCCCATTCCTGGTCTACTGGCAACATAAGGAACGATTGTTTTAAGAGCAGGGTGTAGTTTTTTGGTTGAAGCCCATTGTGTAAATCCGTTATAACTACCTCCAAACATTCCTACGCGTCCATCACACCATTTTTGCTTACTTATCCAATCTATTACATCATATGTATCATTGGCATCGTTCTCATATGGCCATATTTCATTCGGGCTTAAACGCTTACCTCGTGCATAGGCAAATACACCTACATAACCTCTATCGGCCGATTCTTTTAGCGTAGTTAGGTCTCTCCCTTTATCTCTTACATAAACAGTACTTTGTAAGATTACAGGTTTTGGCTCGGTTGTTTCATCTTTGCGTACAATGATTGCCGAAATTTTTGCTCCATCTCTCGTCTCAATTAAAACATCTCGAATATTGTAATCTTCATTCGAGTCGGTTAATTGAGCTGTCTCCTTCTTTTGGTTTGTTGAGTTGCATCCAATTAGTATAAGGATACATAAATTCAATACTAATTTCATTCCGTTGTTTTTTGTAAGGACTTTTCCTTTATTGGAATATTGCATTTTTTCAGCTTGCACATAACTAAAGTGTATATGAAATTTGCTTTCCGGTAACGTACAATTATTATAAACAGTCATTAATTACCATTAAGCCTAGCTTATTTTGATTCCTCTATATTCATTGGTCGAAACCCCATTGCAAGTAGCCAACATATGAAGACGAGCATAAAAATACCATTTTGTATAAAAAGCACAAAGGGAACATCTATACTTCCCATTTGCAAAGCACCACCGATAAAAACCATTACAGATGCAAATAGTCCCCATATTGCGAGCCATTTGGGAACAAGCGAAATTTTAAACAGAAAGTAAAATAATACAGACCCGCCAATGCTATATAAAAGCAACATCAAGAAGTGGGTCCAGTAATATTAAATAGCAATTCCAAATATGTAAGCATTCTTCATTACTAAAAAAAAAGACACTAAATAGATTAATGTTCCTACAATAGTCAAGGATTCTAAAAGTTGTTGGTTAGCTATTTTCATATTGCGTTTCTTAGTTTTTTTTATACCTAAAAGTACTCCATTACCTGCGGTTATATGTCAAGTAAATCCAATACTCAATAATTATTCTCGCCTGTAGATATTCATGACCACACCGTAAGAAGTTGTTCTTGATTTAACCAGTGCCTCTCATCAAAATTGGAGATTAGGCCTAATGTCCAATTTGAATGAACTGGAACTCTTTTATCAATATTTTATTTACACTTTTACATTCTTTATCTCCTTCCAAGTGATCAATTTTATATTACTTTCTTTTAGTCTGGTCTTACAATCCTGGCTAGTAAAGTAGTCTAAGTCTATTTGCCTCCATTTCGAACCAAAATTTGGATGATTTATGGTAATTCCTTTCATTTCATCATCATCAAACGCTGGGTGAAGTAGTAGCAAATTAAGCCCTTCACTTAAATTATCAAAAACACCTGCGTAATAATCCTTTAATTTCCCCTTTTCGAAATCTTCTTTCTTTCCTATATGGAGCTTGTTTATCGGAACGTCATTTTTGTCGATGTTAGCCTCAACATCTAACCCGACGACTTTCATCATTTCGGTGCTTATTAATACTGGTAAATTGTACTCATCCTCCAAATCTTTATAAAATTTAAAAAAATCAGGCCTCGCAGCCACACTATACATATGAGAATCTATGTGAGTAGGGCGAAGTCCAAAGTCCAAAGCTGTTTCTATCTGAGCATTAAGTTCTCTCCATACCTCATCTGCAGCGGCATTCTTTTTAAGACTATCCCTGTTTTTAAAGAAATAACCATTTTCATCTACCAAACTAGGAACTTCAGAGACAGGCAAAACCGGCCCAAATCTGTAGTTTTCCCACTCACAGGTAAGTGTAAGGTGGATTCCGTTGTCATACTGCGGATTGTTCTTAGCAAAAGTGGCCATTTCATAAAACCATGGGCAAGGGACCATAATACTGTAAGAGTTAACCATTCCCTTTTGAAGTGCTTGAATTGTCGCTCTATTCTGGGAATGTGATAATCCGGCATCGTCTGCATGAATCATTAGAAACTTTCGTTCTTCCGATAAACCTAAATTGTTTAATATCTTCATTTTCTGTAAACTTTATTGTTGTCTTGGTCTTGAATTTCAGCACAAAACTTTTCATAATTCTGAAAAAACTCACTGGCATGCAATCCATCCATAAGTGCATGATGCCCTGATACGGAAACTGGCATATAAAACTCATCCCCTTTCTGATATACCTTACCCAATCCAAATTTTGGGATAGAGTCCTGGGCCCCAAGTTTTCTGGGATGTTGAATGCTATTAAATGAAACCCAGGGCAGTATTGAAGTATGTATCATGTCGTCCTCTCCAATATTTGCATCAAGTGGCTTTCCTTGTTTTACAATTTGGATTTCTTCTTTTGCATGTTTTTCAAAATCGGATAAGTTTTTATGATAGTCAAAACAAGTAAAACCAAACGTTTTATCGGGCTTCATAATGGTACACCCACCTCTAATTTTCTCATGCACTATAATTTCATCACCCTTTATACGATACTTAAATTCTTCGATTTGGTTTACGACCTTCAATACACCATAAAATGATGCAATAAAGAACGAAACTTGATTTTCTTTTGAGAACGCCTTTAAATTGGTCACTTTCACATCCACACAAATAGTAAAGAAAGGGTCTTCGAACTCTATGAAGTTTAAAAAATGTTCCTTTCTTGACCAATGTTCTATATTTATTTTTCTCATTTACTTTTCTGAATGTTCAACCATCTTTTTAATAGAAAACAGTACTTCATTCCAAAATTCATTTGAACGTTCTTTTTTCTTTACAGTAGGAATATTATCCTCAGATACGAAAAGCTGCATATGATTTTCCTTTTCAATCAAGTCAAAAGTCCAAACCCTATAATTTTCAGGCAAGTCTGGAATTCCTTCGAGATTGCTCCAGTGTGTATATTTTAGTTGAATATTTGGTTTTACATTCAGTAGGATTCCTTTTTCTTCATATACGTTACCATTAAATTCTCCCTTAAAAACAATAGGGCTACCTTCTTTCCAATCTGAAATTATTTCGGCCTCAAAAAAATACTTTTTAGCTTTTTCGGGCATTACTAATGCATCCCAGACCTGTTCTGCTTGAGCATTAATTTGAATCGACTTTTTTGATGTGTACTTTCTTTTCATCTAATTAACTAATGGTCGGCTCCTGCGTTAGAGGCATCAGGTACAGTTATACCATCCCAAGTTTTTAAACCTGGATTATCGCCAGTAGCAACACCTAGCGCAGGAGGTTCTCCAATACCGTTTGATGATGTTGTGTAACATTGTGAATCGTTTATGGTTACATTAACTGTATTAAAACCAACTCCATTTGAAAAGTGGTTGTTTACATCGTTGTATCGAGTAATTCGCTCAAAAACACCATTCGTTACCTGAGTCTCTTCACCAGAATTGGTATTGGCCCCTACAATAATCACATCTCTCATATAGACATCTTCACAACCTCGGTGCATTCGCAATCCGTTTTTTGATGTTATATTGGAATTAAAATAAGAATCAACAATTACAAGATTCTGGATCGATTGAAACCGATTATTTTGGGCATCCGACTCTAAGCGTACATTTGCGAGAATAAGGTTTCTTCCTCTAAAGTGAGTTCCTTGTTTACCTTGAATAAAAAGCGCCCAATCGCCGTCGTTATTTCCATTTATCACTTCCAACGTAGAGTTGATAAGTGCTACTCGATTCCACTCAGTTGCTGGACCAGAGAAATTGTTTAACTCTCCTCCATTGGTAATCGCGTGTAGATTATCAATCAGCACATCACCTTGTTCACTATTTAAAATAACTGGCCCAGTGGTTACCAAGCCACCTACCCAACGAATTCGAGTACCGGTAAAAGTTAAACTGCCTTGAATTTCTGCTATATCTTCAAGGATAAATTCACAATCATTACAGGTAATGTCAATTCCATTATACGTTCCTGCCAATACTTTAGCTGACACACCGTTAATAGCAGCAGCTTCTTGAAATTCAGCATTATTAGTAATCGTTCTTTGTTCTGTGATTTCAGGTTCAACAGGCCACTCTACATCGGCAACAATATCAGGAAGAGTTCCTAAGTCATATTTTGAGTTCTGCGTATTCTCTGGATTTGTATTTTCGTTATCATCACTATTACAAGCTAACAAAATCAAGCTACTTATTACTATTACTAAAAATCTTTTTTCAACCATAAATTCAAGTTTTTAATTATACTCATATTATTTTTTGATTCTTAACTAATAAGAGCCGATCTCTTATATTCAACTTTTAAACAACATTCTTTTTTATTCAACAGCCTGCTTATCATACTTTAGGAAGGAAACCCAATTTCATAAATAAAAATTCTAGCCCTGTTTATGCGTATCTGTTCAAACTTAATTTGTGCAAATTACGCCACTATCAACTTGTATATTTGCTCCATTATTAGTTTCTAAATCACAAACTTCTTGTGGAATTGAAGTTAGAGTGTTATTGGTAAGCACTAAATTTTTGAGTTGTGCTAAACTTCCAAGCTCCTTTGGAATCGATTCTAAAGAGTTGTTGTCTAAATACAAACCTATTAAACTACTCATGTTTCCTATCTCAGCAGGAATAGTCTTAAGTAGATTATTATTAAAAACAACACTTTTTAAGTTAGAGAGATTCCCTAATTCTTTTGGTAAAACTATTAACTGATTATTATTAGCGTCAATGCCTTCCAAATTGGATAAAGAGCCTATTCCTTCTGGCAAAATACTTACGTTATTAAACTCAATATATAGGTGTTTTAAGTCAGTCAAGCCACCTATTGATGAAGGCAAAAGAGAGAGTTCATTGTTATTCAATTGTAATTGTGTCACTTTTTTTAAATTACCAATATTATCTGGTAAACTGGTCAATCGGTTGTATTCTAAATTAACAATTTCTAAATCAGTCATGTTTGCAAATTCATCAGGAAGCCCGACCAAATCGTTACCTGCCAAATTTAATGTCCAAACTTTGTTTAAGTCTCCAATTGTTTTTGGAATCGAGGTAAGTTTATTATTGTAGACACTCAAGTTTAAAAGAGAAACGAGTTTACCAATCTCAGGCGGAAGTGTTGTTAATTCGTTAGAATCCAATTTAAGCAGTATTAATTCATTACTCAAGTTTTCTATAGAATTAGGAATACTTTTAATTTCATTACTTGCTAAACTTAGCCCTTGTAACTGTTTCAAATGTTCCAGTACCGTAGGAAACTCACCAAGGCCATTATTCTCTATATTAAGGATCTCTAAACCAGTTAGATTCTTAAACTCTTCTGGTAAATTTGCTATCTGGTTATTATAAATGAATAGCTTTTTCAACGCATCAAGCCCTCCAAACTCAGATGGGATTACCGAAATATTTTTGTTTTGCACTGCCAATTCGGTTACCCTGTCATTAGTTATTGTCACCCCTTCCCAAGAACCTATGTTATTTACATTCAAATCCCAATTTAATGATGCATTTGGATTTGCATTGTAAAAAATGGTAAGTATCTCCCTGTCTGTTAATGGTTCAGGTTCTTTTATTGTTGCTTCTAAAAAATATTCTCGACTTGATTTGTCTTCAGCCGTAACTATATAACTCACTATACTAGACAAATTCACTGATTCATTTGATTTTGGGCTTATGATAGCCTTATCTGAAATAGTTATAGTAGGTACTACATTACTTATATCAGATCCTATGGGAAATTCTACAGTTATTTTATTAGTGATTTGGTTAATATTAGCTTTTAGTATTGAACTAAGGAAGCTATTATTAGCAGGTTCAAAAGTTAATACTGATATTTCTTTCTCATCATTCAAAGATGATGTAGGTGCATCATCATCAGAGTTACATCCTGCTAGTAGGGTTAACGACAAAAACAGATATACTTTTAATAGATTTTTCATTGCGTTAATTCTTATTACGTTTTAACAAATAAAACATAAGTTACTAAAATGTGTAAAATTATATATTGCAAAATAATTAACCGTTAATTAGTTACTAAACAAAAGTTAAAGTTAATTTGTAACCAATTGAAGTGATAAAAACTATTGTTTTAGACTTTAAAAACAATCAATTATCCATTATTTACTTAACTGTATTAAAATTCATACTTCCCCTTCAACGAAAAAAGATTGGGAGCCCCATAAGCTCCATAAATAGATTTATCGAAGTGAAGGTCATGTATAATTTCTATGAAAAAATTACTTTTAATATCGTAACCAAAGCCGTTTTTATATTTCAATTGAGGAGGCGGTAAATTTAATTGTAATTTATCCCGTTCAGATTCTAGTTCTATACCAGAAAAAAGATAAAGTTCATCTGTTAGATATAATTTTGTTGTAAGTGGCATTTTAAAAACATCTGCCAGCAAATAACTATCATAAAATCCTTGTAACTCAATTAAAAACTTTGACCTCACCTTATAACTAAATATAAAACTCGAATACTGCTCTGTACTCCACCAAACCCTTGGGTATTCAAAATCACTAATCGTTAGTCTAGGCTCTGAGATTGATGCACTATACGGTTTGGTCTCTTGATTCTGAGCAGTCATCCAAAAACCGAATAGAAAGAAGGGCAACAAAACAACCATTCTAGATACAGGGGATGATGTTTTTTCAATCACCCACAATAAAGTTATCCACTTCTTCAATTTTAAAGAATGCTCTTTTTTCATAATTTTAGTTATTGAAACGTATAGCTTGCTCGCACAACTTGAGTGAGCCTAAAATAACCATAGGCATAATTATCAGGGTTATCTAGATTAACACAATTCCCTCTTAACTGGACAGGAGTATTTCCGAAAAGATTGACTCCTCCTAATTGTTGCGTAAGGATACTTATATAGTTATAATACCCCTCAGAAATACCGAAAAAGTCAACAAACACTGTATCACCTGGAACAAACTCTTCTACACCATTATCCTCATCTTCGATTTTTTCATAGTACCAACTGAAAGGATTTGGATTTCCATCTATGAATTCATCTTTTTGGCCTTCAAGCGCAACGAGCAAATCACCATCTTCTCGAAACCTAAAGAGATAATAATTTGTCTCCCCAACAGGATCATTGAATGTAACATTGACCTCGAGTACTTCATCATCAAAACCTCTATTGACTGATTGTGTCACTTTGGAGATATCCACAACAGGTATTAAGGTCTCGGTTGCGATATAACGCTGCTCATTGTAGACCACTTCCAATGTATAGGATTGATTGATAACTGGGACAAAATCTGAGGTTCTATAATCTCCGTTGTTCTGATCTTCAAAAACAAACTCAGTCGCATCATTATTGTTTACAACCTTTACAGTAGCCCCAGTAACTGGAACATTTTGATTTGTATCAAAATAAGGAGTAGAAGTGCTTAATTTTATTACTTGATTATTACCTGCAGTTCCTTTTTCCCAATCCAAAGAAGCTTCAATAACCAATCTAGTGGGTGCGGTTTGCACCTCCACATCGATAACATCTTCGCAAGAGGTGAATATTAGAGATAAAAGCAGTATGATAATTCTTAGATAAGTGTTCATTTTCTCAAAATTTAAAGTTGTAGGTTACTGACGGCACTATTCCAAAAACTGCTGTTCGAGTAGCTTCATTTGCACCGGTTTCTATATTTTGACCAAAAGATATTGCTGCTGCATTTTTACGATTGTAAAGATTATAAACACCAATTACCCATTCGCCCTTCCATCGTTTGTTTGGTTTTCGGTTTGGTCTATAGGTGGCGGATATATCAAGTCTATGGTAAGGAGTTAATCTATCAGAGTTCCTATCTGAATAGCTTGCTATAGACAATCCTTCGTATTGATATTGGCCGTTGGGATATGTTACTGGTCTTCCAGTTTGAAAAACCATATTGGCTCCAAAACTCCATTTATCACTTAGCTTGTATGATCCGGTCAGGGAAAAATCGTGCGTTCTATCATGAAAAGAGTTGTACCAATTTCCATTATTGATTCCAGGCCCTCCAGCATTGCCTCCGGGTGTTCTCTGTTCAGATTTAGATAGTGTGTAGGCAAACCATCCTGTAAAATCACCTTCATTTTTACGCAATAAAAGTTCAAGACCATAAGCGCGAGACTCTCCGTTTAATATTTCAGTTTCGATTGTATTTTGTCCGATAATATCCGATCCGTCAATGAAATCCATCCTATTGTCTGTAGTTTTATAATAGGCCTCTACTTCCAAAGAATAGATTTTATCTTTGAAATTTCTAAAATAGCCCAAAGCAAATTGATCTGATAGTTGCGGTTCTACGAATTGCCCACTAGGCGTCCATACATCCAAAGGAGATATGGAGACCGTATTGGACAACAAATGAATGTATTGCGCCACCCTTGAATATCCCGCTTTGATTGAGGAAAATTCATTTAACTGATAGGCGAAAGCCAATCTAGGTTCTGCATTTCCAAAGTTTTTAATGGTTGCGCCCTTTTTATAATCGGTTTCTCCAATTGCCGTGCCTCTTTGGTAAATTTCTAACCTGTCGTTGTAGACCACAGGTTGATTATTGGCATAATCTACCATAGCTTGCCCACCCAATCGATTAAATAGGCTATACCGCAAACCGTATTGCGCTGTTAACCTTTCTGTAAGTTTATGTTCAGCATCTATATACACGCCACTTTCAAAAGCCTTTTTTCGGTCTAACGACAGTGGGTTCACTGCCGAAGTTTCAGATGTGGGTCGTATTTGCCCTGGATCAAAGTCATAATAAATCCCGCTTATTCCAAAATCCAACTTGAACTTATCGTTTGCATAATATCTGAAGTCATACTTTAGATTGTAATTATTAATAGAAGAGACCCAATCAAACTGTTCATTAGTAATACTCAGGTCGTAATCATACTTACTATATATAAGGGATAGATTCGAAAATAGCTTCTCGTTAAATAGATGGTTCCATCTTAGATTCCCCGACATGTTTCCATAGCTGCTGCTAAAACTGTCCCCAAAATTGAAAGCATCTCTACCAAAATATCCTGACAAATAAAGCTTGTTATTTTTGTTTAAGTTATAATTGGTCTTGAGATTAAGGTCATAAAAATTCGCACTATTACCCACATCACTAGCCTTCAAAAAAAGGTGTGCATACGAAGCCCGACCTGCCACTAAAAAAGAGCCCTTATCTCTAAAAACCGGCCCTTCTGCCGCCAACCGACTAGAAATTATACCAATACCTCCCGTAAGTGAAAAATTTTTGCTGTTGCCATCTTTTTGTCGAACGTCTAAAACGGAAGAAGTCCTACCGCCAAACCGAGCGGGGATCCCACCTTTGTATAATTTCATATCCTTAATTGCATCTGCATTAAAAACAGAAAAATAGCCTAGCAAATGAGAAGTGTTGTAAATAATGGCTTCATCCAACAACACCAGGTTTTGATCTGCAGCACCTCCTCTCACATTAAAACCAGCAGAGCCTTCACCGTTATTGGTGACCCCTGGAAGCATTTGTATGGATTTTATCACATCTACCTCTCCTAAAACTACGGGCATTTTTTTCACCGTTCTGATGTTTACTTTTGCAACGCTCATTTCGGGTTTTCGGAGACTTGCACGCTCGGGTTCTTCTGCTGTCACTACGACTTCATCTAATTGGGCCGAAAATTCGACAATCTCAAAATCTATCTTTTGATTTTCATTGAGCGATATTTCTCTGCTAACTTCAGTATATCCCATATAAGAGACAATCAGCTCATAACCTCCCGCAGCTGCAGTTATGGAATAGAATCCATATTCGTTGGTAACGACGCCTATGGTTGTACCCTTTAAAAAGACAGAGGCTCCAAAAAGGGTTTCTCCATTGGTTTTATCTGTTATAGTGCCATTAATGGTATAACTGCCCTGGGCTTTTGCAGATAAATTCGCCAAGAATAAAACTAAGAATATGAAGGGGAGTATAATTTTGATTTTAAGTGTTCTTGATTTGGTTTTTTTTTGCATAATGTTTTTTGATTTTTAATGATTTTCATTTAACAACCCTCATTGATTAAAATGACATAAAATTATCTTCTAGTTTAAAAAAAAACAGTTTACCAGAAAGCATAAACTTGTTTATTTCAAATTTATAAACCATTAAAAAGTTACTAAATAAATAATTTAAGTTAATTTGTAACTATTTTTTAATACAACAGACAATTCAAAAAGCTAAAAGTTGCGTATCATTATGTTAAAAAATGATTATACATTCAATCGCTTTATAATTGATTGACCGAAGCAGCAAATCAATGAATTTGCATAATTATAGATTGACCAATGGAAGCATTGGTATGTTATTTTATGTTAAAAACAGTAAAAAATCTAAGAAAGACTCTTTTTATAAGCCGAAGGAGAGTAACCAGTTTCTTTTTTAAAGATTCTATTGAAACTGGTTCTTGATTTAAAACCACATTCACATGCGATTCCGAAAAGATTATAATTTTCATAAACATGTTCTAGTCGCATCTTTTCAATAACCGCTTCAACTCGATATTTATTAATTAAATCGTAGAATGTAGTATCCATATACTGATTTAATAACGTAGAAAGTTTTTTATCCGTCGTAGAAAGTTGGCCCGCTAATTTACCTAAAGTTAAGTTTTCATCCAGATAGGGGTGATTTGTGGTCATTACCAACTCTAGTCGATTCATTAATACTTCAAATTCTTTCTTATTGGCATTGGACAACATTTTATTATTAACTCGACATCCTTTTCCATATCTATCTTCTTTCAATAAAAAATCCGGCAATAATACTTTGGATTGATTTACTCCATAATATCCTAAATAAAATACCAGTATAATCATAGCCGCTACAATTAGATATTCCTGATACCAGATAAAGTCCCCAAAAAAAGATTCATATATCTTAATACTCAAATCGACACTAATGATGAATAATGCCCCATACAGCATAATTTTTATCCAATAATAATCGTATTGAGATAGATTTGAATAACTAGCTTTCACCACTTTCCTATATTTTGATAATAATTGTAGCGAAAGAATTAGGTACAGTATTAAATACAAATTTTCTATCCTGATAAAAACAAAAGTATGATCCGAAATTACATATGACAATTCCTCTGTTTTAAATATACTGTACAACAAGGTTGGTATTGCAATAAATATGGCATATAGCGCAACAGGAATAAAGTGTATTAACGTATTTCTTATTAGTTTTTTTTCACTTAAGAATAATGATTTTATATACAAATACAATAGTGGACCTATAAGCATCGTAGTTATATCATTTTGAATAAAACTTATATTAAACAACCATCTTATATCATGAAGACCACTATACAAGAATAGAACAACAAAGAGCAAAAAGATAAAAAACAAAATCAATATCTTTTGAGATAATTGTTTCTTCTTTGATTTTAATAGTAATATCAAAATTATTGATAGCATAACTATTCCACTTACCAAAACAAAATCTAAAAACAATTTCATCAATCAAACGATCTATAATATTATTATACAACTATTTCAAATTTCAATACCATCAAAAAGACTATAGAATATTGCATTTTGTTATTAATTAAGAACTGTATGCGAATTACTAATTTATTTTTAACAAAAAAAAGAGTCTTTTTTGATCAAACCAAAATGGATTAAAAAATGATTTTTAAATCTAAAAACCATACCCTACAAAAAACCATATATTGTTTACAAACTGGTGTTTTTCAATTGTAGTATCACCCCATTGCTGTTCAGGAATATCATTGAAGTAATACCGAAACGGTATAGAGGCATTAATGTAGAGGTGCCTAATTCCAAATAGGTTCATTTTTTGAAACCCGACCCCCAGGCCGACAGTGGCGGTATGGTTATCAATACGTCGATCAGATATGAGATGTTTATATTTATCATTAACATAGCCTGCACTCCCGCTTACATAAAAAAGCTTTCTTTTCCCAAAGAAGCGATCATAGTTAAGCTCGTATATTCTGAAATATCCCTCAACATTATCTCCATCTACCGCAGCAGCTTCCCAGTCGCTCGATAAATGCCTTTCCGTCAGCTTGATTTCTCCAATAGCCAATCTAACTTGGTGCCTGGGGTTAATTCTATAACCAACTTCTCCGGCAAAATTCTGAAATTTATTCATCGTCATTTCAAGAGTCTCATATCCTAAAAAAAACTTTTTCGTTTGTTCTTCCTGAGCATTTGTACAGCCCGTTTTCAAAAGAAGTAATATGATAAAGGTTAATCTAACGATCATGCTGTATTTTTTGTATTAATAATTGAATACAAATGACGGTTAACTCATTGGTTTAAAAGGCTCATCTTACCTATTGACACTACGTTCTAATTTGATTTCTAATATTATTAATCAGACGACTTTTCTTCGCTTATCATATGGAGATATTCTGAAGGTGTTAATCCATTCATTTTTTTGAACACCCTATTGAAGGTTGACTTTGAATTAAACCCACAGTCATAAGCAACTTCAATAAGTTTATAATGACTATATTTTGGCATACCAACCCTGCGTTTGAATTCACTCACCCTTCTGGAATTTATATAATCATAGAAACTTCCTCCAAATTCTTCATTGACAAACTGCGAAACATAATTTGATTGCATATCGAGTTTTGACGATAAAAATGAAAGAGATAGCTCAGGATCAAGATATAGTTTTTCACCATCCATTAATTTTATCAAACCAGTTTCAATAAGCTTTCGTTTTTCTTCAGTAAGTCCAGACTTTAGATAGCGGATATTACTATTTGATTCGTGTAGATTGTATTCTTCTTTTATATTTTCATTATCATTATTTGTTTCCAAAGAAGATTGATTTGAGAAAATATGCCCCTGTTGAATCCCAAAAACTCCTATTAACAAAACAAATAATGTAGTTGCGAAGAAAATATGGCTATCCTCACCAAATGGTACTATTACCCAAACAGAAAGCAACCCATAAATTAAGTATTGAAGCCACTTCAGGTTGATTCTGTCAATATTTGAAAACCTATTCTTTATTTTCTTTTGGTATCTTTTTATTAAAATTAGATTCCAAAGTGTGTAAGTGAGACCTGATATTATAATTATAATCCAATTGACTTTTGTGAAAGTTTCATAGCCTATACCTTCATTGGCAAACACAAATAGTTTTTGCTCAATTGGTAAACTATAAAAATCAACAAGGTATACATTGACCAAAAGAAACGGCAGAAAATGAATCCAATTATGTATTCTCTTGTATTTATTAAATTCAATAAGATGTGAAGTATACATAAAAAGAAATGGCCCGTGCAGCAAAGGAAACGGAATGATAACTCCTGTTAAAAAACCATATTCTGAAATACCACTAGAATAATCCAAGTAGAATAATGATTGATGAACAGCAAGCACTATAAGCCAAGAAAAAAGAACCTTGTCGGCCCTGCTTTTTCCTTTCTTAAGCAACAGAAGAAATACTAAAAACAATGATATACAGATCCCAAATATAAATATCATTTTCTTCTTTCAGTTTTTTTCATATCCTCGCTTACCTTATCTTTTTCAATAAACGAAATGGTTTCAAAAGTATTCTTATAAGACAATAGGAAATCTTAATCGCGAGTTAAAACTTATACAAATTTTTCTTCTATACTAAATAATTATCTAGTAAGGTAAAGGTTACTCAATTGTACTGGTCTTTTTTAAGAAGAATGACCAAATTAAAATGTTACAATTATACCAGCCCATAAATCACCGGGATAAAACATAGAATTATTATAAACCTAAGATGCAAGGAATATCCAACCATTTAACACAAAAGCATTTAAAGATTTAGTCAATCAGCTTTCAGAAAAGTCTATCAAACTAATGATATCATGTTCATAATCGGAAAATTGAATTTCTTCAATTCCAAATTTATTTTCACTTAGCTTATTATTCAAATGAAAATATGTAGCCTCTTTCCAGGCTATCATACTAGAAGGAGATAGTCTAAAAACTTTGTTAATGACTTCTTTTTGCAAATTTATAATAAAGGCCTCTTCATGTGTTTTGGTTTCATTACTGGCTACCAACCCATTATTGGATTGAAAATAAACCAATGGAACGGCTGTGATACAAGGATCAACCTTAAAAACATTGACAAAACTCATATCCTCACTTTGGCTAGACAATCTAAAGTAATTAGCATTTTTAAGAAAGTAAGACGCCATTTGAATCTTCTCGTCTTTACGAAGGTTATAACCTGATAATTTTACCTCCGACAAAAAAAGACATAATTTTTGCCAAATTTCTACCCCTACAGAATAACTCGAAACATAAAACTTATATGTAAATGAATTGCCATTATTGATATCGGGTTTTAGTTGCAAATTCCTTTGCCTTAAAATCGAGGTAATTTCCTTTTCTTTGAAATCAAAATTTCTGAATATTTTTTCAAAGAAAGTATTTAAAAGAGAATCTATCTCACTCTTTTTTTCACCATGAATTGACCAGTATGCTTCGCCGGGTCTATCAATCAAAGACACAATTTTATTTGCTTTTAGGGCACATTTTGAAAATTCTTCAAAATCATCGTTGTGAAATTTAAGGTCAGAATTTTTATTGCTCTCTTTTAATATGTTATATGCTTTTGAGAACTCAGCTTCTAAAATTGGGTATAGAGGATCTTTTTCAGAGAGTCGTTCTTTTAAAACAATTAAAATTTGCGTTTTAAGATTTTCAGACATCGGCTTCTCATATGCCGTATCTCCAGGTTTTAGAACTTGATTGATGTATGGACGTATATTTTCAGCTTTGTTATTATAATAATGACCTGGTGATTGAACAATTGCTTCAGCAAGTTCGCTTTGAAATCTAAAAAAAGACCTTTTATCTTTTTCTTCTTTTATGTCTACTTCCATTTTAAAAAGGAAATAGTTTAAATCTTTTTTCATGAACTAAAATGTTATTATAACCCAAACATAATACTATTTTTTTTCTAAGAATAGTAATTAGCAATATACTTTTAAAGAAGAAAAAAGTTACTAATTAACTTTATGTTTTTATTTAGCAACTAAAATTTGGATAATTTATAGTTACTGAATAATATTGTACCTTCTAGTAACTGAGTTTTTTTAAAATTGAGGAAAGTAATATAATCATTTAAAATAAGTCAATGTCACAAATAATAGTAGTGGGTAGTTCAAATACTGATTTCATAATTAGGTCAACATATTTTCCAGGGCCTGGGGAAACGGTAACCGGAAGTAAATTTAGAATCCGTTCTGGAGGAAAGGGTGCCAATCAAGCAATTGCAGCCTCAAGATTGGGAGGTGAGGTATGTTTTATTGTAAGGGTCGGGAATGATGACTATGGGGATAATGTAATAGAAGGCTTCTTGAAAGAAAATATTCAAACAGATTATGTCTTTAAAGACAAAAGTTTCCTGTCAGGAGTTGCCTTTATTACTATCGACAAACATGGCCAGAATACTATTGTGGTAGATCCAGGGGCTAACGGTCAACTTTAGGTGGATGATATTGAGAATTCTCTAAAGGCAATAGAAAAGTGCTCCATAATCCGCATTTGCAAACAATGCGGCTTCAATTGCGGTTAGTCGATTTAGAGCCCAATCTTCTATTCTGTCCAGAAATGAAATTGATCAGAAAAGCAACTGAAATTACCATAAAATCTATTTCTATGAAAAGAACACGAACAAAATTCAATAAACACCTAAAGAAGAAAAAGAGACTATATCTACTCATCAGCCTTCAATATCTATTATTATCAATTGTATTAACTCTTAGTTGCTGCCAGGACAGCAACACTATAGCTCAAAAAAAAATGCCAAACGTACAATCCTATGAAGAAAAAAGAAATCAATTAATCTTAGATAATAAAAAAGAATCTTTTGATGCAGATATCACATTATCTGATAAAGAACTGAGGCTAGAAGAAAAACTAATTATACTTAGGGAAGAATTTGAGCATACTCTCAAACACAACAAAGTATCTTTCTACAACCAGCCCTTTTTAAAAGTAAAACCATTAATAGACACTACCTCACTTTATCAAGTGTTTAAGACGATGCCCAAGGGTGGTTTATTGCATAGTCATAGCATTGGACTTACAGACATTGCATGGGTAATCAATACTGCTAAGGATACACCAGAATGTTATGTTTACACCAAGCAGGATAATGATTTATATCTATACGGGCAGCTAGGTATTTTTCAAGAGAATAAGGTTCCAGATGGGTTTGTTAACCTAAATGAGAAAATCGAATCAAATCCAGAGTTTACCAAAGAATTAAGTGGTTTGCTAATTCTAAAAAGAGAATCCTTATCAGAATCTATAGACCACTGGGCAGAATTTGAAAAGGGATTCAACAGAATCAGGGATTTAATCAATTACCGTCCGTTTTTTCAAAAATATTACCGACAAGCATTTTTAGATCTTCTGGAAGATAATATACAGCATGTTGAAGTACGAATGATTTTTGAAAACCTCTATGATTTTGAAACGACAAGCTATCCTCAGGAAACCATAATTACAGACATACAAGAAATCGTAAGTGAAATCCAAAGACATAAACCAAAGTTTACCGCAAACCTAATCTATACCAGTCTCAAGTTCTTGAGTATTGAAGAAATAGATCAACAGATCATACAGGCTTTTGAGTTCAAAAAAAAGTTTCCGGATATGATTACAGGTTTTGACCTTGTGGCAGAAGAAGACAGCGGTAATAGCATATCATATTATCACAAAAGCTGGGAAAAATTGGCTTCTTTAGAATTAGAATATGGTGTTGAATTACCTCTCTTTCTACATGCCGGTGAAAGTAAATCAATTAAAAACACAAACCTTCTTGATGTGGTTCTTTTAAATAATAAAAGAATAGGTCACGGTTTTAATTTAGTCTTATTCCCCCAAATCCTTAAGCAGGTCAAGGAAAAAGACATGTTAGTTGAGCTAAACCCAATAAGCAATCAGGTTTTAGGATTCATAAGCGACTTTCGAAACCATCCCGGCAGAGCATTGTTACAAAACGGAGTTCAATGCTCAATAAGTAGTGATGACCCCGCCGTATTTGGCTACAAAGGTTTGAGTTATGATTTCTGGATAATATTTACCTCCTGGGAATTAGACTTAAAGGCTATTAAAAAATTGATCTTTAACTCCATCTCCTATTCATCCCTAGACGACAATGCAAAAAAAATAGCATTGCAAAATCTAACAAAAGACTGGGAAGATTTCATTGAACAAGGAACTTTAACTCTAGACATTAAAAATTAGAAAAAACTAAATAGTACAGAAAGATGAACAGAAAATTTATAATAGATACCAATACGGCATCAGATGATGCTGTAGCACTAATTATGGCAGGAAATGTGAACTTGGAACAAGGTATGCGAAACTGCCAAATCATTTTTTACTAGTTATGGTTCTACTCTGCCAAGCATACGATATTGGCAGAAAAACTGATGAAGGAAATCACACACGGGTCATAAGTGATACCAACAAGTTTATCAGAAACTCAAAACAAAGAACACAAAAGTAAAATTATAAGATGACTTCAAATAAAATAGCAAGAATCGCAGGTTTCATATACTTAGGTGTAATATTAACCGGTATTTTCAATCTAGCTTATGTTCCATCTAAACTTATAGTTTGGGATGATCCGGCTACAACTTTTAACAATATTGTAGGGTCTGAATTCCTATTTCGATTAGGCATTGTTAGTGGCTTGATTTGTTATACTTTCTACTTATTATTGCCCCTGGTATTGTATAAACTCCTTAAGGAAGTAAATAAAAACGTTGCTCTGCTTATGGTAGCCCTTGCCGTTGTAAGCGTTCCAATATCTTTTATCAATATACATTACAAAGTAGACATTCTTACATTAATAGGCAATCTGGATTATTTAAAAGAAATTGATGAAAACCTATTGAATACTAAGGTAATGCTGAATCTAAAATATTATGATAATGGTATTCAAATGGTTCAATTGTTTTGGAGCCTTTGGCTATTTCCATTTGGCTATTTAGTTTATAAATCTAATTTCCTTCCTAAAATATTAGGACTCCTGTTAATGATTGGCTGCTTTGGCTATTTAATAATTTTCTTTGGAGGTTTTCTTTTCCCGAACTATAGAATTCCATCTTTTGTGAGCTTGCCAGCTAGTTTAGGAGAAATCGGAATGTGTTTATGGTTGCTGATAATGGGAGCAAAAAAAGGAATAAAAAAAGTAGAAAAGAATGCTACTACTAGTTTTTAATTTCCCAAGATTTTACAGCATGAAGGTAAGCGCTAGACTCCGAATATCCCAAGATAAAAGCAACATCTTTAGTTTTTAAATGCTTTTCATTAATTAGATAATTTGAAAGTTCTTTTTTTATAGAATTCACTATACTTCTAAAAGACTTTCCTTCCATTGTCAACTTTCTTTGCATAGTGCGTTTACTATAAGGAAATTGCTTTTGTACCTGATCAAAATTAGGAATCTCAGGTGAGCACATATTTAAAGTCATATTACGTATCTGATAAGAGAAAATCTTATCATCCTCCTTGCTCTCATTTAACATTGCAATGAATTTTGGCAATAAAAGCTCTATTTCTTTAACCTTATTTTTATTAATTTCAATCTTAACCACATCAAGAGGTAGTATTATCTGATAATTTGAATTATAAACGACTTCAGCTTTTAATAAATCACTATACGGCTTATTTTCAATAAATGGTAACCTAATCTGAGGAGTGAAATTATTTGGCAACATCAATTTTAGCTCTCTATATATAATACTAAGAACCATATCAAGCAGATTTCTCTTCAACTTAGAATCTTCTACAGAACTATCCAATTGCAAAATATAGTTTTCAGAATCTTGAACAACAGTGGCAGAAACTAAAGGGAATTTATTATTCAAGAAATTTTGAAGAATAAAAACACCTTGTTCAATACTAGAAGTATTTAGAGATATTTCCAGAACTAGCCCCAACGCGCCTAAGTTAAGATAGCACCCAAAGCACAAACCACAATAATCGTTTATGGTGGCTTCAATAACCTTATCAAAAATTGCTATATACTCTTCAGCATTGATCATTTCTTCAGGATTGCAGAGGTCTATTTCCTGATTCGTTAAAACGTCCTTTAAGGCACTACTATCAAGTTCTTGATATTCTGCGTATTCTAATAAATTAAGTAAATAAGGTGCGAAAATTTTCATAGTATAAATATATGGAAAATTGGCGCAAAATATCAATACAGACAGTGTGAATAATAATAATTTTAAATCATAAATTAAATTTTATAAGATGAATAAATTACAAAAATTTCTAACTGCAAATGCAGTATTTTCAATATTGAACGGAGCTTTATTATTGCTGTTTCAAGAAAAATTTATAAAAATATTTAAGGTAGAGCCTGGCAATTTTTTTACGATACTCGGCATACTACTTCTCTTCTTTGCCTTAACACTTATTATAGAAATTAAGAAGCAGAGAGCGATATCAATTTTATGGATAATTATTCAGGATGCATTGTGGGTTATAGGTAGTATTGTATTGTTAATATTTAATCCGTTTAATATTTCTACAGAAGGAAATATAATAATAGCTATCGTAGGATTGGTAGTCTTAATATTAGGCCTAGGTCAAGCCAAAGGGCTGGCTAAAATTGATGAAAGAGATAAAAAAGGGCAAAAAGTATTCAAGTTCAAACGAAAAGTAAAAGGTACTAAATCAAAAGTTTGGGAAGTAATATCTGATGTTGCTAATTACCATAAAGTAGCCCCGAATATTGACGGGTCAAAAGTAATTTCAGGAGAAAAAAAAGGGATGGTTCGATCGTGCTCACACGGTAAAGATAGTTGGACCGAGACTTGCACACTTTGGGAAGATGAAAAACAATATTCTTTTATAGTAGATACTCAAGCACCAGATTATCCATATCCACTAAAATCTTTAAAGGGTACTTGGATAGTTAATGAAATTTCAAATAATAAAAATGAAATTATAATGGTTTTTGAATTTGAGTATAAAAAATATTTTCAAAATATCCTTATCCATCCTATGATGAAACATCAGTTTACAAAAGTGTGCAAAGAGCTTTTGGACAATTGGAAAAATATGATTGAAGCTAAGTAGATTTCAATATCTTATGAAAATATCTCAAAATCAACTTTAGTAAAACCAACAATTAAAATCAAAACATTATGGATAGAAAGTCATTTATCGAAACCAGTATTGTAAGCAGTTTAGGGTTAAGTCTTATTCCTAATGTAGCTTTAGCAATCAACCAATCCGATCCTAAACCGCTCAAGGTAGAACTCGTAAAAGAGTTTGTCATAGCTGGGCATTTTGATTTGAATAAAGTCAAAAATATGTTAGTTGACTATCCGAATCTAATCTACAGTCGCTATGATTGGGGAAATGGGGACTTTGAAGAAGCTATTGAGGGAGCGGGTCACAAAGGTAATAAAGAAGTTGCAAATTATTTAATTGAAAAAGGTGCTCGGGTCAATCTCTTTGTGCTTACTATGCTAGGAAAAACAGACTTGGTTAAACCTATTTTAGAAGCATATCCCAATTTAATATTTTCAAAAGGACCTCATGGATTGACGTTGCTTCATCATGCCGAAATTGGTGGAGAAGAATCAAAAGAACTATTTGATTATTTACAAATGAAAGGGTTGACTAAAAAGCAGATGAAATTAAAATAAGATGGAAATTTTTGAAAATTCAACATCTAGAATTCTGGCAGCTGAAAATTCTGGCGCAAAAAAGATAATCATTACAAAGTCTACAAATAACGATTATAGCAGATGG
>CANMDW010000027.1 GCA_947496705.1 uncultured Aquimarina sp.
GGAGAGTAGGTCACCGCCTTGTTTACCTGCCAAAAGGTAGGTTTGAAGTCCTTCACAATATTGTGAAGGACTTTTTTTATGTAAAAAGATTATTATCCAAATGAGTAGAAAAAAATTTCTTTCCCTGTTTATCCTTTGTTATTTTTGCAGTTTATGAAGGTACAAACTCCAATAGAGGAACGTTGGAACTGGTTAACGCATGGATTTGGAGTTATACTTTCAATTCTGGGCTTTTTTATACTGGTTAATTTTGATTCCCATAAAACATCATACAGTACTTTCTCGATTATAATCTACTCATCTTCCTTATTAGTTTTATATTTCGCATCAACAGTATATCACTACGTTTCTAATGCTGTGCTCAAGAGGAAACTTAGAATAATGGATCATATTAGTATTTATTTACTAATTGCCGGAACATACTCTCCTGTTACTTTAATTACTTTATTAGAAAGTAAAGGAACGCTATTATTCATTCTTGTATGGTCTTTGGCGGCGATTGGAACAGTATTAAAGTTGTTTTTTACAGGCAGATTTGAGATTGCATCTTTGCTTCTCTACCTGGTAATGGGTTGGCTAATCGTTCTTGATATTAATGCGCTTATAGATGTTATAGAACCCAAAGGAGTTAATTATTTAATGCTAGGCGGATTGGCATATACTATAGGTATTATCTTTTATGCATTAAAAAAAATACCATTTGGCCATGTGATTTGGCATCTTTTTGTATTGGCGGGTAGTATTTTTCATTATCTGTTTATTTTTAAATATATCATTTGAAAATAAAAGCAGACCAATACTAATTCTATACATAGAATGATTTCATTGAGAAATAAAGTCTTTATATTCTAAGAAAAATGCTTCAAGTCTTGACATTTTATCATTCATGAATATCATTGTTTTCTCCCAGGTGTTTTTACTGTGAATACTCACGTCAGACAATGTTACATACAGTCTTGAAATAATCTTACCATTATCCAATTCATACTGTGCATCAAAGATAATATCTTCAAGATATTCTGAAGTAATTATAGTTTTTAGACTTACAAATTTGTCATAATAGAATGCTTTGATGATCTCATCACCGGGTTCAATGTCGATCGAAACTTGTGCTTTTTTAGTAGTAAAAGTGAATTTGAGCGATACGTCTTTTATTTTGGTGTCATACAATACCCATTTTCGTGGATATTCTTTCCCAAACGTGGTCCAAAACTCCTGCCGTATTTGTTTTGATGCTGATTTACTAAACATAGAAGCGATTTAAACTTTTTTCAATTGCTCAAAAATGTTTCTTTTCATATTAAATAAGGTACGCCAGGACTGTAGCTGCAAGAATTACCAAAAGTTTTGTGATATTGAATTTATGTCCCTCGTTACTTTCAAAAAGAATCGTAGTAGAGACATGAAGAAATATACCTATAACCAATGCTGTAATCTCTTTGTAATAATTTTGAATTGCCTCAAAATACTCACTAATAAAAGTCCCCAGGGGTGTCATTAAGGCAAAAATGACCAAAGTGATTATAATTGTAATTTTTTTAATTCTGGTATTTAGCAAAAATGTAGTCAAAATCATTGCGATGGGAATTTTATGTATAATAATACCCATTAGAATTCCTTCTGTATGGTGTATGGGAAATCCTTCAAGTATGGCATGAATACCAAGACTGAGGAACAATAATTTAGGAATTTGATTTGTTTCTTTATCCAAATGTATATGACCATGTTCGGCTCCTTTAGAGAAGTATTCCAGTACTTTTTGAAGCAAAATACCGATCATGATCCAAACGCCGGTACGCTTGGCAAATAAATTGTCTTCAAATACTTCGGGAAGTAGGTTAAAAATAGTGATGGCAAGAAGAAAAGCACCACTAAATGCTAAAAGTAATTTTAGATTTTTCTGACTAGAAGGTCTGAAAGCAAAAACAAGTAACGACCCGGTAAATACAGCTGCTATAGATAAGAAATAATTAAACACTGAACTCATTTGAAAATTAGTATCAATCTTGAAGAAGTCTTTTTGTTAAATTTTTGTAACTGATAATCGCCAAAAATATCAAGTAAATCAACCGAAGCTTTTTTGAAGTAGTTTTCAAAATCGGTTAGTGTAATCGCTTTTACGCGTTCGGTAAAGAAAAAATCTTCATTGTTATCCGAAAATCTAATTTCTTTAAAAATATATCCGTCCTGTGCATATCTTTTAATGCTAAAAGATATTCCGTTTACTTCCTTGGTTTCTTGGGGAACCAAATTTTCGATTACATAATCCACATTCATAAAATCAATAACACCAAATCCTCGTTCATTAAGATCGGCTTTAATTGCTTTTATGGTGTTTAGATTATCTTCTTCCTTATCAAAATACCCAAAACTTGTAAACAGATTAAAAACTCCAGAAAACTTCTCAAAAAAGGGTTTACACATGTCATGCACCTTAAACTTCAATGTTTCATTTTCAAATCGCGAAGCATATTCAATACTTTTTTTAGAAAGATCTACACCGGTTACATCATAGCCTAATTGGTTTAGGTAAATACTATGACGTCCTTTGCCACAAGCGAGATCCAAGATTTTTTCACCAGCTTCAAGACCAAGGTAACTGGTAAGGGTGTCCATAAAAATTTGGGCTTCTGTGTGATCTCTATCCTTGTATAAGATATGATAGTATGGCGTATCAAACCACGATGCATACCACATTGTTGAATCTTTTAGCATAGAGCGCAAAATTAATGTATTTTTGCGGTTTACATTAAAGAAGTTTGTTTAAAGTTCAAAGAATAAAACCTTGAACGACTTGATAAAGAATAAGAAGATTGTGAATACTTCATTTAAAATGGTAGCCAAAACCCTTTTTGGTTTTGAAGAAATTCTGGCAAGAGAGCTTAAAAATCTAGGTGCTCAAAAAGTAATGGCTGGAAATCGGGTAGTTAGTTTTTATGGAGATACTGGTTTTATGTACAAGGCAAATCTATGTTGTAGAACTGCTATAAAGATTCTGAAACCAATTATTTCCAAAAAGATCAGAAATGAACAGGATTTGTATGATTTTATTCAAAGTATAAAGTGGTCAGAGTACTTAAGTGAAGACGATACTTTTGTGATTCATTCTACTGTCAATTCTACATTGTTTACTCATTCTCGTTTTATTGCATTAAAAACTAAAGACGCTATTGTAGATAAATTCAGAAAAGAAACAGGCATAAGGCCCAATGTGGATCTCGACCACCCGGATCTTTCCATTGATATACATATTCAGCAGGATTTGTGCACAGTATCTATAGATAGTTCAGGTGGCTCGTTACACCATCGGGGATATCGCACAGCGACCAATATCGCTCCGATTAATGAAGTTTTGGCAGCCGGATTACTGTTGCTTTCTGGTTGGGATGGGCAAAGTGATTTTCTAGACCCTATGTGTGGTAGTGGTACTATGGCGATCGAAGCGGCGATGATTGCTTGTAATATTCCTGCGAATCTGAACAGAAAAGAATTTGCATTCGAAAAATGGTTGGATTGGGATATGGATTTGTTTGAGAAGATTGAAGAGGCTTGTTTGAATAAAACCAGAGATTTTCATTATTCAATTATAGGAATGGATAAAGCACCTTCTGCAGTGCGAAAAGCTCAAAAAAATGTAGAAAATGCCAATTTAACCGATTTTATAAAAATAAAGGAAGGTGATTTTTTTGAGACGGCAAAAGAAGTAGAAGGACCACTGCATATAGTGTTCAATCCACCTTATGATGAACGATTAGAGATTAATGTCTCAGAATTTTATTCACAAATAGGAGATACACTAAAGCAAAATTATCCGGGTACCAATGCCTGGTTTATTACGTCTAATCTCGAAGGGCTAAAACACGTGGGGCTACGGCCTTCAAGAAAAATCAAAGTCTTTAATGGAAAACTGGAAGCCCGTTTGGTTAAGTATGAAATGTATGCTGGTAGCAAGAAAGCTAAATTTCAGCAGGATTAATTTTAGGCAAAGTATTTTCTAAGATCCTTTATTAGTATGGATCATGTACAAGGTTGGTAATTCATATATCCCTCATCAATTCATCATTGGTTAATTAATTCTTAAAATCAATTTGATGGAAGGCAGTTTTATGCTTTTGTTAAGAGATTATTATTGAAATAACAATAATTTTCTGGTTGAAACTCAACGATTAACTAATCTTCCTATCAATATGAAAACAAAATTCACACACATCTTTTTTATAACATTTTTATTGATACTTTCTTTTCCTGTTTTTGGTCAACGATCCAAAGGAAAACAAGTTGTACAATCTGCACTTTCCGATTCGGTTTTTACCGGCTTAAAATTACGAAACATTGGCCCGGCCTTTATGTCGGGAAGAATTGCCGATATTGCTATTCATCCCGAAAATGAAAGCATCTGGTACGTAGCCGTAGGCTCGGGAGGCGTATGGAAAACCGAAAATTCTGGAACCACCTGGACTCCTGTTTTTGATGATCAGACATCTTATTCGATAGGATGCGTTACCATAGATCCCAACAACTATAATACTATCTGGGTAGGTACCGGTGAAAATGTTGGAGGCCGGCATGTTGGGTATGGTGATGGAATCTATCGCAGTGATGATGCAGGAGCCTCCTGGAAGAATATGGGATTGAAGAACTCTGAACATATTTCTAAGATTATTGTGCATCCTGAAGACTCTAAGGTTATTTGGGCAGCTGTACAAGGGCCGTTATGGAAAAAAGGAGGAGAAAGAGGGCTTTATAAATCCACTGATGGGGGAACCACCTGGAAGAAGACGTTGGGAGATGATCAATGGGTGGGGGTGACCGATTTGGTGATCGATCCGCGTGATCCCAATAGATTGTATGCAGCTACCTGGCAAAGACATCGCACAGTTGCTGCTTATATGGGAGGTGGCCCGGGATCGGGATTGCATCGTAGTACCGACGGAGGGGAAACCTGGGAACAACTTAAGAACGGACTTCCTAAATCGTGGATGGGCAAAATAGGACTAGCTATTTCGCCACAAAAACCTGATATTTTATATGCTGCGATCGAGTTGGACCGAAGAACCGGAGCCGTATATCGTTCTTCAGATCGGGGAACGACCTGGAAGAAACGTTCTGATGCTGTTTCAGGAGCTACAGGACCACATTACTACCAGGAACTATATGCTTCACCGCATCATTTTGAAAGATTATACCTCGTAGATGTGCGCATGCAGATCTCTGAAGATGGAGGGAAGACCTTCAAAAGAATGAAAGAAGAATATAAACATTCTGATAACCATGCCATAGCTTTTAAAAAAGAAGATCCAAACTATCTTCTGGTTGGAACAGATGGGGGATTATATGAGACTTTTGACCTTACCAAAAATTGGCGTTTTATCGATAATCTTCCGGTAACGCAATATTATAAAGTTGCTGTAGATGATACAGAGCCGTTTTATAATATTTATGGTGGCACCCAGGATAACAGTACACAGGGAGGGCCTTCAAGGACCGATAATGTTCATGGGATCCAAAATTCGGATTGGAAGATCGTTTTGAATTGGGACGGACATCAACCGGCTACCGAACCAGGAAATCCAAATATTATGTATGCAGAAAGGCAGGAAGGGAATTTATCGAGAGTGGATCTTAGCACTGGCGAAGTGATCGATATTCAACCACAACCTGGAGCCAATGAGAATTTTGAACGTTTTAATTGGGATGCTCCGATTTTGGTAAGTGCTCACGATCCGGCTCGTATTTATTTTGCTTCGCAACGACTCTGGAGATCAGATAACCGGGGCGATAAATGGACTGCCGTTTCAGGTGATTTAACCAAAAACCAGGAGCGGATAGAGCTGTCTATTATGGGAAAAAAGCAATCATGGGATGCTCCCTGGGACTTAAACGCAATGTCTAACTATAATACGATTACTTCGATCGCAGAATCTCCAAAAAAAGACGGAGTGCTATATGTGGGTACCGATGATGGAATTATTCAGGCAACCGAAGATGGAGGAAGCAACTGGCGTAAAATTGATGTTGGCACGCTACCTGGAGTTCCGGCCACAGCTTTCGTAAATGATATCAAAGCAGACCTTTTTGATGCCAATACGGTGTATGTAGCGTTGGATAATCATAAATATGGAGATTTTAACCCTTACCTGTTAAAGAGTACAGATAATGGACGTACCTGGAAATCTATCAAAGGAAATCTTCCCGAGAGAACCTTGGTTTGGCGTGTCGTTCAGGATCATGTACAATTCAATTTATTATTTGCCGCCACCGAGTTTGGGATCTATTTTACCATGAATGGAGGAAGTACCTGGGTAAAACTAAAAGGAGATATGCCAACAATTTCTTTCAGGGATTTAGCTATCCAGCGAAAGGAAAATGACCTCGTAGGTGCTTCCTTCGGAAGAGGATTCTTTGTGCTTGATGATTATACAGCGCTGCGCAGTGTTTCTGAAGCAAAATTAAAAGAAGAAGCCATATTGTTTCCAACCCGAGATGCCTGGTGGTATATCCCAAGGCCTGATCTTAGTTTTAATGATAAAAAAGGAAGCCAGGGAGCCTCGCATTATGTAGCTCCCAATCCAGATTTTGGAGCAGTATTTACGTATTATCTGAAAGATGGGTTAAAGACTGGTAAAGAAACCCGTCAGGAAACTGAAAAAAAGAATAAAGGAAAAGATATCACATTTCCAGGTTGGGATAAAGTAGAGGAAGAGCGCACTGCATCCAATCCTCAAATTATAATTACAATTACAAATAGTAATGGAAACACCATCAGAAGGATTAATGGGCCTGTGAAATCCGGTTTTCATCGTATTGCCTGGGATCTGCGTTATCCCGCAACCAATGCCATTCCTTTAAAAAAACAAGAATATCCGTTTGGACCGCCACAAGGGCTTATGGCTGTGCCAGGAACGTATACCGCAACTTTATCTAAAGTCGTAGATGGAAAAGTAACGCAGTTTTCAGACCCAGTGTCTTTTAAAGTGAAGCGTATGCATGAAGGAGCTTTAAAAGGGGCAACACCAGAAGAAGCTGCTGCTTTTTGGAGAAATTTTGAAGATACTATAGGTAAGTTTTCTGCACTGGATATACAAATAGGCAAAGCCGAGAAGCGGGTTAAGGCAATGAAAATAGCTTTGAATCGAGCCAATACAGCTCCCGGAGATTTGGATACACGTCTCAATGCATTAGCAAAACGAATGGCTAATTTAAGTATAGAATTTTATGGAAACAAATCCAAACAACAAGTAGGAGAGAAGACCAAACCCACTATTGGAGACCGAATGTTTGCTATATATAAAGGTGTAGACCGTTCTACTTATGGCCCAACCAATACACATCTGGAAACCATGCAGATTATTAAAAATCAAATGAATACAATCAGTTCCAAATTTACAGGGATGAAGAATGAAATGGATTCACTTATAAAAGCATTGCAGGATGCGGGAACTCCTTATGTTGAGGAGTAGGTATCATGTTTGATTTTCTGGACTAAAGTTTTCATAAAAAAACCTTCTGTATGACATGAGACAGAAGGTTTTACTTTTGTACCAAGGGCAACAAAGCTTTATCTTTTTCTTTTCGCAAAAGGAATCAGGTAACTCAATGTATATCCATAACCAACGCCTATACTACTAAAATCATTAGTTCGGCCAAATCCCGGGATATATAGATTATCAAATCTTTCAGACTTTTTTTCACTTACCAGACTTCTTATAGAAACATTACCTCCCAAATATAAATTGTTGATAAGTTCTACTTCGATACCAAAAACCAACTCTATCCAGCTGGCATTTAATCCATCGGTTTCTATAGTATCGGTAATTCGATTCACTCCAAAATAGTTGGTGCCTGTAAAAATAGTATATTCATTCAGGGTTTGATCAAAAGTCGAAAACCCATATCGCAGCCCTACATAAATACTGTTTTGCATTCCATACCAGTTGTCGTAGACATTATAATCTACCCCGGCTCTGATATAGCTTCCAGAACCTTCTATACTTACATTCTCTTCATCTCTTACCAGGGATTCGTTACCAATTTCTCCCGCGATATACAATCTCTTATATATTCTGTAATCACCAACAATTTCAAAACCCGAATAATTATCATCTACTGTGGTACGGATTAATCGTCCCAGGTCGACCCCAGCTCTAAAACCATACTTTTCTGCAGGAGGTAGTGTATCCCTTGCAGTTATCTTTTGTTCTTCCTGTTCTTCCTGCCCCTGGATATAACCAGCAATCAGGAAACTAATGAAAAATAAATACGTGCGCAGTTGTCTCATCTGTTACGTCTTCTCTTTGTATAGTTATATTTTGGATCCAATTGCTGCCATCCTCACCGGCATTGGGAGGAGATATCGTAAGCCCTTCATAATTGACTTTAAATCCACAAGCACTACTCACGTATTCTTCGGCAAGTGTGTATTGAAAACTTATGATGTCTGTATTTGGCGGGGTTTCATCATTTGTTGTGTCCGAGTTTATAGTAAATGCATATTCGGTAATAGATTCTGTGGTTTTAAGGGGTATCAAAATAGAATCGGTTACGGTACCTATAGGAAATACATTTTCCAGATCAACAGCTTTTACCTGTAATTCTGTAGGTGCTTTAACCTCGGTGCTATTGTCAAAGTCTATAAACTTTATAATAAGCAAGGGAGTAGTTGGGGTACCCTCTGCACAAATATCATCTCGCTCACAACTAGAAACTAAATATGTTGTGATGAATACGCAGATAATAAATAAAAGACTTTTATACATTTTCATATGCTATCTTTTTTCTAATAAAACCACATTTTCTACATGATACGTCTGCGGAAACATATCTACAGGTTGCACTTTGGTAACTTTATACATCTCATCTAATAACGCCAAATCGCGTGCTTGTGTTGCACTATTACAGCTCACGTATACAATTTTCTGAGGAGAAATGTTCAATAATTGGGTAATCACATCTTTATGCATTCCATCTCTTGGAGGATCGGTAATTACTACCTCTGGTTGGCCATGTTGGTCGATAAAGTCTTTGGTAAATACCTTTTTCATATCACCAACGTAAAATTCTACGTTATCTATAGTATTACGTTTAGCATTTAATTTTGCATCTTCAATAGCTTCAGGAACAGCTTCTACACCGATCACTTTCTTTGCATTTTTGGCAACAAATTGCGCAATCGTTCCTGTACCGGTATATAAATCGTATACGAGTTCATTTCCGGTAAGGTTGGCAAAATCACGAGTTATTTTATACAACTCATAAGCTTGTTTCGAGTTGGTTTGATAAAAAGATTTTGCATTAATTCTAAAACGCAAGCCTTCCATCTCTTCTTCAATATAATCTTTTCCTTTATAGCAAATAACCTCTTGGTCATATATGGTATCATTCCCTTTGGGGTTCACTACATACTGTAATGAGGTAATTTCAGGAAATTCTGAAGCTATATAATCCAATAGCAACGTTCGGTTTTCAAGATCTTCTTTAAAGAATTGTACCAAAACCATAATTTCTCCTATGGAAGAATTACGTATCATTAATGTTCTTAGAAAACCTTCTTGTTTTCTGAGGTTAAAAAATGGAAGCTTATGTTCTGTAGCAAAAGCATTTACCTTATTTCTAATTGCATTACTGGGATCTTTCTGAAGGTGACATTTGTTGATATCTAAGATTTTATCCCACATACCCGGCATATGAAAACCTAAGGCATTTCTGTTTTCTATTTCACTTTCACTCTGTATTTCATCAAGGGTCAACCATCTGTTATTACTAAAAGAAAATTCCATCTTATTTCTGTAGAAAAATTGATCTTCAGATCTTAATATAGGACTCACTTCTGGTAATTCAATTTTGCCTAATCGCGTAAGATTATTAACAACTTCATTTTGTTTATATGTAAGTTGGTGTTCATAGCCCATAAATTGCCATTTACAACCACCACAAGTACCAAAATGTTCACAAGCCGGTTCTGTACGTTTATCAGACTGTTTATGAAAAACAATTGCAGATCCTTCATAAAACGATTTACGCCTTTTGGTGGTTTGTATGTCTACCACATCACCCGGAACTGCATTAGTTAAAAATATCACTTTCCCATCTGGTGCTTTGGCAATACTTTTTCCCTTTGCACCTGCATCAATAACTTCTAAATATTCAAAGATTTGTCTTCGGTTTTTTCTCGCCATGGCGCAAAAATAAGAATAGAATGCATATACTTAATGATTATTTAAAATATCTTATAAAAAGAAATAAAAAAATGAACCTATTCTAATATTTCTACGTCTATACTATAGAAATGAATATGGAAAAAACCCATAAGGTATTTGATTCTTTTCTGGTATTACAGTGCCAGTCTGGAAATAAAAAAGCAATGACACTCCTTGTTAAAAGATGGCATGCCAGATTATGTAAACAAGCGTACTGGTATACACATGATCTGGAGGTTTCAAAAGATATTGCTCAAGACAGTTGGAATAAAATTCTTCTGAAAATAGGTAGTCTCAAGGATCCCAATAGTTTTGGAAGCAGGGCATTAACTATTGTTACTCGAAATGCCATTAGTTGGTTGCGTAAACAGAAAAAGAAATTAGAGCATCAAAATGCTTTTCAAGATCAATATGATTCTGTAACCATGGTAGATACTATTGGTAGTAATGAAAACGAAGCAGTGCTTTTAAAAAACGCAATCAAAAAATTATCAAATGATCAACAAATTGTTCTTAACCTTTTTTATGTAGAGGAGTATAGTATTAAGCAAATAAGTGAAATAGTAAATGTATCCCTAGGCACTGTTAAATCACGTTTATTTACAGCCCGGGAAAAGTTAAAAATAATTTTAAAAAACAAAAATCATGAAAAATAAAATGGAAAATATCGATAAACTGATTAAAGAAACCTTGACTCATGAAGAAGCAATGTTTTATGATCAATTGGAGGAACAAAATCTTTTGGAAATGGTGGGTGGCCTATTTAATACAAAGATTAGGTGGATTATGATTCTTATGAATATTGTTAATGTCATTGCCTTTGGGCTTTTTGTCTACTGTGTTGTTCAATTTTTAAATACTAATGATACTAATGAACTCATAAAATGGAGTGCAGCCGGATTTTTTTGTATAATGATTACAGGAATGCTTAAGCTATTCTCTTGGATGCAAATGGATAAAAACGCTTTGTTAAGAGAAATTAAGAGGTTAGAATTACAGATTTCATCACTTGCCGGAAAAGTTTCTTAATCATATATTCCATGAAGATACATCTTCTTTTTTATTAAAAACAAAATTTTTGTGGTATTATAGGGTTAAAAATTAAAAAATCGGTAAAGATTTAGTAATTTGCAACCAACTTCATTAGGATGATTTCTCTCCTGAACTTTGGATCAAAGTAGGAATTGTAAAGTTTTATTTTAATTACGTGAACAATGGCAGTTTTAGAAAAAAAGTCATCACAGCATTCAATTGAATTAGAAAAAAAGTATGGAGCCCATAATTATCATCCGTTACCAGTTGTTTTGAGGAGAGGAGAAGGTGTGTATGTATGGGATGTTGAAGGAAAAAAATATTATGATTTCTTAAGTGCATACTCTGCAGTGAATCAGGGACATTGCCATCCTAAGATTGTAGGAGCAATGATGAATCAGGCGCAAACATTAACCCTTACTTCGAGAGCATTCTATAATGATAAATTGGGGGAATATGAGCAATTTGCTACCGGGTATTTTGGTTTTGATAAACTATTGCCAATGAATACCGGTGCCGAAGCAGTAGAAACCGCATTGAAGGTTTGTAGAAAATGGGCATATGAGAAAAAGGGTATTGCCGAGAATGAAGCTCAGATTATTGTTTGTGAGAATAATTTTCATGGAAGAACGACTACCATCATTTCATTTTCAAACGATCCGGTAGCCAGAAAAAATTTTGGGCCCTATACCCAGGGATTTATTAAAATTGAATATGATAATCTTGTCGCATTAGAAGAGGCATTAGAGAGCAATACTAATGTAGCGGGGTTTCTGGTAGAACCTATACAGGGAGAAGCCGGGGTGTATGTGCCTTCTGAAGGATATTTGGCTAAAGCTAAAGCACTTTGCGAGAAGCACAACGTATTATTCCTGGCAGATGAAGTACAGACGGGTATTGCCCGCACAGGACAATTATTGGCGGTAGATTATGAGAATGTGAAACCCGATATCTTAATTCTTGGAAAAGCATTAAGTGGTGGTGCGTATCCGGTTTCGGCAGTACTGGCAGATGATCCTATTATGGAAGTGATTCAAGCGGGAAGTCACGGTAGTACCTTTGGAGGAAACCCCATAGCAGCAGTGGTAGCAATGGCAGCTCTCGAAGTGGTAAGAGATGAAAAACTAGCTGAGAATGCATTTGAGTTAGGTGAATTGTTTAGAGCAGAGCTAAACAAATACATAGAACATTCAGGGATTGTAAAATTAGTTCGGGGCAAGGGATTATTAAATGCCATAGTAATCAATGATTCTGAAGAAAGCGAAACCGCCTGGAATATATGTATAGCGCTCAAAGAAAATGGCCTCTTGGCCAAACCCACCCATGGAAATATCATTCGGTTTGCGCCACCATTGGTGATGAATAGAGCGCAATTGTTGGAGTGTGTGGATATCATTACCAAAACGTTAAAAGAGTTTGAGTAATATGCAATAGTAGATTTGCTTATAAAGAAAAGAAGTGATTTACACTATAAGAGGCTGAATTCTAAGTTTAAAACCAAAGAATTCAGCTTTTTAATTTTTTACAAAAAGAGCTATGTTATTAATAGCTACCACTCATTATTTCAGACCATGGCAGCATTGCTCCCATAAAGATTATATAAATAATAATCAAAACAACATATAATGAACTTAATATAGTACCGATGATGGCACAAATCCTACCTGCTTTTAGATTCTCATATCATTGATATAACTCTGGGTTTGCTTTGTAAAGCTTTTTAGATTTTTTACTTTGGACAATACAATAATACCAAATATGAGTCCCGGAATTCCGAAGAATAAAGAGGTAAGAATTGATATGATACCAAGTAACAGGGCCAAAGTAGCATGAGGCAGTTGTTGTCTGGTTTTCATATTGATGGTATTATAATTTTATGATATAGATTTGCAAAAGTAATGCGCGGTTTCTTCTTCTTAATATTCTTCGTTTAACATTTCTAACCAGGGAAACATATTCCAAAATACAGTACCAAAAACAAATAAGTATAATAATATCATCAATAAAACCAAAGCATTTAGGGCGACCCCAATGATTGCACAAATTTTTCCGGCGGTTACATTGTCATAATTCGTATATTGATCTGGATTTGCACGATATAATTGGATATCTTTCTTAGATAAATTTAAGGCCACAATTCCTAAAACGATTCCTGTGCCGTAACAAAAACAGGTGGTTATTATAGATGCAATTCCAAGTATCAGAATAAGTGTGGCGTTGGGTAAGGATTCTTTCATTTCCATGAAGCAGAATTTAGAAAAATGTATTAAAATTTTTTACAATAATACGTTTAATCTTAAGATTATAAAAACAGAGTGATGATATTGGCACTTCTTATGGCTTAAAGAAAAGAATTGTCAAAAAAGAATTGTTTCTTTTTATTTAGGACTGATCAAGCTTTTAATTTCTTTAATAATTTTTATCCTTTTAAGGGGCCAAGATCGTAAAAGGATATAGGTTGATATTTCTCAGGATCCAAAATACAATTATTAACCCACCTATTATTAACGGTGTTTTAGGATGGTACAGGTAATTATAATATATTTTATTTCCGAATTTATTCATTGCGTTTACAGATACATTATATGCTATTGTTGACAGGCCAACTATATATAATGCATTGTGATCGATCGTATTTATAATATCAAAATGTAACAGGTGATGTAATGCACGTTGACTCCCACATCCGGGGCAATAGAATCCTGTTAACCAATAAAAAGGACATTTTGGAAAATAATTAACCTCAGAAGGGTTAGAGAAATAATATAGGGATAAGAGTACTATAATTCCTATCCCTATTATTACATATTTGATTTTCATTTAGTATCCACCACTTAGTGTTCCTCCAACACCGAGTAAAACTACAAATACTATATATAAAACAATAACTACAACTCCTGCAATTATAGAATATTTCATCCATTTTTTTGCATCGTCAGAGGCTTTTTGAGCTTCATCGTGATTTCCGGCATCAAAAGCCGAATTTACTTTTGAGGCATTTATGATTGCCACAATACCCAATGGTAAACAACAAAAAAGGGTTGCTAAAATAGATTCGACAAGGTAGTTTTTTGGTCTAGCTTGATTAGTTTCCATACGTTTTAAATTTTTAGTTAAAAAATGTTTGAACTTAATTATCACTCTTCAATGTAAGAGCATTTATATAAAACTGCCCAAGGCAATAATGAACTTGAGGTAGTTTTAATATTTTATTATCTTTTGGATTATCCTCCGTATTTTGATAATATTTGTTTTTTCATCTACTTAAATAGATCAGTTAAAAATAATTTTCATTTTGATTACATAGCTAACAATAATGGTTAGCACAGAGATAATTATGAGACCAGCTTTTAAGAGCGAGTCATATTTAAATTTAATAAAAAAGTTGAGCCCCAAAATAACGAGTAATAACAATAAAGGATAAATCGCAGGATACATATAAAATGCAGCAACAAAATCTCCTTTAAATAAAAGAGATATTGATCGTTGCATGCCACAGCCTAAACAATCTATACCAAATAGCTTTTTGTTAAGGCAAGGCAACATATAGGTTTCCAATAGCAAAAAAATTTATAGAATTCATAATTTTGAATTGCAATATACAGAATTAAGTTATTTAAAATAATTGTGCTTTAAAAAATCTATTATTTAATACTTTTGTAAAATGAATAATGATAAGATCAAAAGGCTTGGAAGTGTGCTGTTTGTTTTAGTAGGCGCAGCAGCTCTTATTAGTGAAATTTCTTCGGCAAATAAAAACTATTACATTCAAATTGTTGGAGTATTGTTATTAATGCTGGGGTTGTTTCTGATAAACTCTAAAGTGAAATCAAAAACAGCACATGATACTGATCAATATTTTGAAGAAGAGTAGTATATGATACAAATTGGTGATATTGTTTCGGTATTGGACGAGCCTATTTCTGGCAGAGTGATTGCCGTTCACTCAGATGAGGTAACTATTGAAACCGAAGATGGTTTTGATATGAAATTCTTTATGAATGAAGTAGTAAAAATACAATCTGGCGAAATGATTATTCCTTCGTTTGAAGAAGTGAGCAAAAACCTACAGGAGAAAGAAGTTTTTAAAAAGAAACCAAAACGACCGGCTCCAAAACCCAAAGAACGGAACCTGCCGCCGATGGAAGTGGATTTACATATAGATAAATTAGTTAAATCAACCAAAGGAATGACCAATTATGATATGGTAACACTTCAGATAGATACCGCAAAAAGACAGTTGGATTTTGCCATAAGTAAACGTATTCCCAAAATAGTGTTCATTCATGGTGTAGGGCAGGGAGTTTTAAAGGAAGAACTCAAATACCTTTTTGGCAGATATGATACTGCAATAGTCTCTGATGCAGATTACAAAAGATATGGTCTGGGCGCCATGGAAGTTTATATCCTTCAAAATCCAAAATAATTATTTGGCGATGGTGATTTCATCTGAACCAAATTCTAACAATTCTTGTCTAATAGCAACCCCGGGGCCTTCAAAGGTAACATTAGTTAATGTAATAATTCTGTCATATACAGTTTCAGTAGCGGTGTCGGTATTTATTACATATGTTATCACAGCATTTCCATTAGAACTGATCAGTTCTTGTGTAACATTAATACCACTTGGCGGAACACTGGCGCAAAAATATGTTGCCCCATCGATAGCAGTATCAAACCGTCGGTATATTATAGTGTTTGAGGTGCCATTAAGCGTTATTGTGGTAGACAAACCCTCTGGAACCGTATCCAAATCAAAGGTTGTACTGGTAAAAGCAAGGGATATTGCCTGATTGATCTGGGGATCAATTTTATAAAAAACAAAAGTATTTTCATTGAGGTTGGCACAATTTTCTAACGTACCGTTAACCTCACTGATATTGTTTTCAATAACATCGCCCTCACTACAAGCGATTACCAGGAGAGGAAAAACGAAATATTTAAAAATCTTGTTCATGTGTGCTATGCTACAATTTTTTAGTGGTTTTAGGAATGGTAACATCTCTAAAACCAAATGAAAAATTATCATCTTCAAAATTCTGATTATTACCATCAAAAACAATTCTAATAATTGACAGCGTAGTTCTGAAGGTGGTTTGTATGGTATTATCCAATGCCGGTTCAACCATAACGGCTGCATTTGTGGATTCGGGATCCAGATAATAAAAAGCTCCCGAATCTGGATCTCTGTCATCCCGGGGGTTTCCATTCATATTCAGATCTTCATTTCTGGTTAAAATCCCATCATTATCATCATCTTCTTCAAGATAATCGGGTATCTGATCCCCGTCGGTATCTCTGGGGTCATCATTATCAGGAATTTCATTGGGCAGTTCTACGCTGGTAAGGATATTATCATTGTCATCGTCCTGATCTTTATAATTAGGAATCCCATCTCCATCGGTGTCATCATCATCCAGGTTCCCGTTTCGATTTAAGTCTTCATCTTCTGCAGCAATACCATCATTGTCATCTTCTTCAATAATTTCGGTCAGGATTTCTGCTGTTCCAGAAGACCCGTTAAGCTCTTCAGTAATGATAATAGTACTCGGCGGTATATTAGAGCAATAATAATCGGCGGTGATCCCAATAGTAAACCGACGATATATCAGGTTGTTTGTTTCACCATTTAATTCAATAGTAATAGGTTCGGCTGTGGCAACAGTATCAGAGAACGTCTCATTGACAAAATTATAGGAAATAGCCTCATCGATGGTTTCATTGATCTTAAAAAAAACATATTCATTTTCTTTTGCACCATTGCACAGTTGAAGATCTACATCATCAAACTCAAAACTGGTAACGATAATATCACCATCATCGCATGAGGCTAATGAGAGCAATAAAAATGATAATAATAACTTTTTCACTGGATTCAAATCTAAGTTTTTTTGAACACGTTGTACCATTTGTTTTCTAAAGACGAACTAAAAATGAACATGTTCATTTTTAGAATGAATTTTATTGAATTTTAGACAAAAGTAAAGGAATTGAAAGATTATAACGTATCGTGTGGAAAATAATTTTATTTAGAGTAGATTTGCTGTTGAAAAATTGAGGATATAACAAAAGTCAAGGTTTTTTTTGCTTTAAAATCCGTTTCATTCATATTTATCACAAATTATTTTGGTTTCATGCAAAAAGTTTATTTTGATAGTGCTGCCACCACCAAATTAAGACCAGAGGTTATTACAAAAATGATTTCTGTGATGGAAGAAGATTTTGGAAACCCATCTTCAACTCATGGTTATGGGCGTTCTGCAAAGAACCATATCGAACAGGCACGTAAAAACATTGCTAATTATTTGGGAGTGAAAGCTTCAGAAATTATATTCACTTCTGGTGGTACCGAAGCCGATAACCTGGTGCTCAATAGTGCAGTAAGAGATCTTGGGGTAAAACATATTATTACCACCAAAATAGAACATCATGCCGTATTGCATACTGTACAGGAAATAGCATCCCAAACAGGAATTAAAGTAAGCTATGTAAACATTCATCCCAATGGTGCTATAGATTACAAGCATCTCGAGTCGTTGTTGAACGCTTCAAAAGAGAAAACCCTGGTAAGCCTGATGCATGTAAATAATGAAATAGGTACTATCCTGGATATCGAACGGGTAGGGGATTTGTGTAAGCAATCTGATGCCTTTTTTCATAGTGATATGGTACAATCTATTGGGCATCTGGAAGTAAACCTGAATGAATTGCATGTTGATTTTACAGCAGTAAGTGCTCATAAGTTTCATGGTCCCAAGGGTATTGGATTTGCCTTTATTCGTAAGAATTCTGGATTAAAACCTTTAATTTTTGGAGGAGAACAGGAGCGGGGATATCGTGCAGGTACCGAAAGCGTACATAATATCGCCGGTATGGATGAAGCCCTGCGGTTGGCTTATGAAAACCTGGAAGAAGAAAAAGCCTATGTGATAGCATTGAAACAATATTTTATTGATACTCTGAATACATATATTAACGGAGTTAAGTTTAACGCCAATTGCTGTGATCTTACCCATAGCACCTATACATTGATTAATGTTAGCCTGCCCGTTTCTGATGAAAAGGCAGGGATTCTATTGTTTCATTTGGATATTAACGGAATTGCCTGCTCAAAAGGCAGTGCCTGCCAAAGTGGAAGCAGTATAGGATCACATGTGCTTACCGAAATCCTTTCTGACGAAGATCTGCAAAAACCTTCAATACGATTTTCTTTTTCAAAATACAACACCAAAGAAGAAGTAGATTATGTAGTGAAGGTGCTGAAGGAGTTTATAATGGATTAATGATAGTTGGGGTCTTAACTAAACAAGAAATTAACCGTCAGCTTTTCACTTTTTTATGACGGAGGAAGAAATTGACCGTTGGTTTCCCACTTTTTTATGGCGGAGGAAGAAATTGACCGTCAGCTTTCCACTTTTTTATGGCGGAGGAAGAAATTGACCGTCAGTTTCCCACTTTTTTATGACGGAGGAAGAAATTGACCGTCAGCTTTCCATTTTTTTATGGCGGAGGAAGAAATTGACCGTCAGTTTCCCACTTTTTTATGGCGGAGGAAGAAATTGACCGTCAGCTTTCCATTTTTTTATGGCGGAGGAAGAAATTGACCGTCAGCTTTCCACTTTTTTATGGCGGAGGAAGAAATTGACCGTCAGCTTTTCATTTTTTTATGATAGATGCTAAAATTAGTCACCAGCTACCCTCCGGGAGCTGAAGGCCTTTAAAACTTCATTCCCAATCTCACATTAAATACCCTTGGGGTTAAGAAGTTGGGGATCGCAAATTGACGCCGGCTTGCTGCATCCCTCACAAAAGTGTTGGTAATCGAGTTTTGATTATCAAAGATGTTATAGATCTCAAAACCAAGGTTCAATTCTCTGAAAACATTCAGAAAATGCCCTGCTCTTAATCTTTTGGTTTGATCGACCACTACATAGGATATCCCGAGATCTGCCCGGCGATAATCCCGCAATCGGGTCTGGAAATCATAAGGGTCTGCATAGCTTGGTGATCCTCCTGGTACTCCGGTCTGGTATACCAGATTGAGGTACATTTTTAAGCTTGGCATCGTAGGTACATAATCCTGAAACAGAACACCAATCTTTAATCGCTGATCTGTTGGCCTGGATATATATCCTCTATCGTCGATATTCTCTTCCGTTTTGAGGTAGCCAAGACTCACCCAACTTTCGGTTCCTGGTACAAATTCACCATTCAGCCGCATATCCACTCCCTGTGCATAGGCTTCAGCATTATTCCTGGCGCGATATCGTATTCTTACATTTTCGATCGTGTAAGGATTCACATCGGTTAATTTTTTATAGTATACTTCTGTGGTTAGTTTAAAAGGTCTTTTCCACATAGTGAAACTATAATCATTTCCCAATACAATATGAACAGACTGCTGGGCCTTAACTTCTGGTCGTACCACTCCCAGTGAATCCCGTAGCTCTCTGTAAAATGGCGGTTGGTGATATAAGCCACCAGATGCCCTGAAGATCATATCTGCTTTCCAATTGGGTTTGATAGCGACCTGTGCTCTCGGGCTGAATACTATTTGAGAGTCTGAACCAGCAACTGTTGCTCCATAGATATTCCAGTTATGTGCTCTTACCCCAACATTGGCCCAGAATTCACTTTCTTTAATAGCGGTGCGAATGCTGTATTGCGCATATCCCGAAATACGATCAATGTTTACATCGTTGGTAGCTCTTGCATTGGTGAATGGAACTATAGGGCTTGCAAAAGGAGTGTAGGGCTGGTCGTTTATAAAATCTGATACCGGTGGCCGTATCGAAAACCCAGCCGAATCTATGATCTCATATTCCTGCAAACGATCCCTGATGTCTTCAGAAGTGTATTTAATTCCCCAATCAAATTGATGGGTATCTGCAATATAGCTTCCTTTGTGTTCTATATTGAAGATGAGTGCATCAAGATCGTTTCTGGCATGGGTTAATTGGGAACCTACTCCTTCACTAAATTCTACCTCTCCCACATTTTCGCTTCCTATATCGGTATTTACGGTACCCAATGCATAAAAAGTCAGGATATCAAAGTGTTCTTGTTCCTGGGTATGATATCCCGAGGCGATTAATTTTAACGTCAATTTTTCATTGGCCCGATAGGTTCCTTTTAACGCACCAAAATAAGTATCATACCGATCTTTTTCCTGACCCTGATAGCGAACAATGAGCGCTTGTGTCGTTTGTAAGGTCCCAAAATTTACTTGTTCTGTCAGCGGCTCATAATCATAAGTATTGATAGCCAGATTCCCTAGAAATCCTAATTCGAACTTATCGGTGAGATTATAGGATAAATACGTTTGTATATCTGCAAATCTGGGCCGAAAATTTGTTTCGGTGTTTCTGGCGTCTACCAATAAACTATTATCTCTGTATCGCACCCCAACGACCCCTGCAAGTTTTTTGTTTTTGGTAATTCCACCCGCCGAAACACTTCCTCCCAGAAAACTCATATCGGCTGTTGCTCCCAATCGGGTTGGCCTTTTATAAGTAATGTCTAAAACTGAAGAAAGTTTGTCACCGTACTTTGCCTGAAACCCTCCGGCAGAAAAATCCACATTGCGCACCAGGTCGGTATTTACAAAACTCAATCCTTCTTGTTGGCCAGACCGTATCAAAAACGGACGATATACTTCTATCTCATTTACATACACCAGGTTCTCATCAAAGTTGCCTCCGCGAACAGCATATTGGGTGCTTAACTCATTATTTGAGCTCACACCCGGCAGGCTTTTCAGCAGTCCCTCAACCCCGGCATTGGCAGAGGGGGTCGTTCTTATCGTTTCGGGATCCAGCGTAGTGATACCTTCTACTATTTTTCTTTCTCTGCCCGATATGACGACTTCACTAATTTGCTCGACAGTTGTTTTTAATACAGGGTTTAGTTCATATTCCTGATTTTCTTCGAGTTTAATAACAAACTGTACGTTTTTTAGCCCAATATGAGATATGGTAACCCGAATTTCTTCATTGGCAGGGATACTAAGTTGATACACCCCATTTTTATCTGATTGAGATCCCGAGTTATTGTAGGTGATGTTGGCACCTTGAACAGGTTTATTGTTTTCGTCTAATACCACACCTTTTAATGTAGCTTGCTGTGCAGAGGAAGAAATACTGATGACTACCAGAATAACGAAGAGGAAGAAAAATTGATTTTTCAAAAAATATGATTGTTTAAAGTTTTTTATAGAAAGTAGTTTCAAAAGTTGCTCTGTTTCCTACATTATCTAACACCACAAGTTTAAAATTATTTTCTGAGTCTATATTAATTTTATCCTCAAAATCATAGACCAGCATTCCGGTTTTATAGTCATACTCCATAAGAATAAACTTTCCGTTTATAGTACCGCGATAGCTTTTAATCCCCGACTCAGAATCATTGATTTTTACTTTGAGATGTGTGTCTTTTGAGATCCACTTTTTATTAGATATATTAATAGGGACAATAGTAGGTTTTTGATTATCGCTAAATAAAGAATATGTACCAAAAGTGCGTGTTCTTGTAGAAAATTGATTTCCTTTTTTTGAAGTTCGGGAATAGTATGGTTTACCATTACCATTTATCTGGCCTATGTATAACTTTTTCTTTTCCTCTTCTTTATATCGGGATACATCAAATACCAGCGTCATATTTTTATGCAGTGGAGTTTCTTTATTATGAATTTCTGCAGTTTCTCCACTAACCGATATATTTAAATAAGTATCATCGTATAAACTTCCTTTTGGAATCAAAAGATCAAAAAATCCAGAACTGAATGTGTAATTTTCATTTGCTTGTGCAAAATGTGATGTGCTTAGAATATCTGGGGTTATTATCTCTTTTGTATACTTTCCTTTTATCGGAATATGTATGATGGCGGTATTATTTCTGAAATCCCTGACCTGTATCCTATAGTTGTAAGAAAGACTGTCTTCAATATGAATAAAACCATTGTTAACTTTCTTTTTGTAGATAGTAAGAGGATTATTTTTTTCTATAAAAAGTTTGCTCACTCTGTTTCGGTGCTGCTTGAAATAGGCATAATCAATAAGCCTGTTTGCATAGCGGGTCTCTGAGAAAGAAAAACGGTTCATTTTTAGTTTAAAAATCTCTTGTCCGTTAATTTCGGTAGTTATTTCATATATACCGTTATTATTTTCAGCCAGATCCTGTTTATCGATGGTTGAAATCCCAAAGCCAATTTTTCCATAGGCATGTATGCTTTCGGCTTTAAAACTTCCATCTTCCTGGGGGGTTAATTTCAACTTAACCGATTGTTGACTACCATTAATATGAGCATTTTTCCCTTTACTATACCCCCATAGACTTTTTATAATAGGTTTTCTTGTATCTTTTACATCCATGCCAAAATTCATTGGATTCATTGGCCTGGCTTTGGCATCTCTGATCTCAAAATGAAGGTGAGGCCCAGAGCTTCCGCCGGTATTTCCACTTAGGGCAATGACATCCCCTTGTTTAACTGTGAGTGTACCAGATTTTGGAAACAGTTCTATTTCATAAGATTCTTTGGCATATTGTCTCTCCTTGACAAATGCTTCAATTTCTGGCGAAAACTTTTTTAAGTGAGCATAAACGGTGGTATATCCATTAGGATGCACTATATACATTGCTTTGCCATAACCTCCGTGAGAAACTTTTATTCTGCTCACTCTGCCTGATGCCGATGCGTATACATTAAGACCTTCTTCTCCCTGGGTTTTCATATCAAGACCAGAATGAAAATGATTGGATCTCAATTCTCCAAAGGTTCCCGAAATAACCAAAGGAATATCCAACGGGTGAATGAAGTACTCTTTTGTTACGTCCTTTTGGCCAAAGCAAAATGAAATTCCAAAGATGATGTAGAAAATAATTGTTCGCATATATCAGTAAAAAAGTAAAAAATTAACAACAGCGTATAAAGCTACTTATTTTTTTTGTAGGTTATGTCCCGTAAAGCTGCATTAACAGAATCACTCAGATATCCTCCCGAAATTATTTTTGTTCTTACCTTATTAACATTGACTTTCATGGTCTGGTACTCTTCTTGTGATAGATCTTGAAGTATTTTGCTCACGTCTTTCAAATTTGCCACTGTAAAACCAATATTATTTTCTGTTATGAAAGTACTGATAGCAGCTTTATTCCAAACGATAACGGGTAATCCACATAAGATGTATAATGATGTTTTATGTGGGTTGTTGTATTTGAGGTATTGTCCGTATTGACCACTGCATTCTTCGGTTGAGATGCCATCCCAAACCAATCCAAATGAACCTTCTATTTTGTATGCTACTATATCTGAAGGAAATGCTCCTTTATAGGATAAAATAGATTTTTCTTTTGGTACTTTAAGTTTTTGATCGTCAAACCCAAGCCCATAAAGATTCATCTTGAAATCGTTTTTTTTAAGCACATCCAGATCAAATATGTATGAATTTTTACCTTCTCCAAAACCTCCTGCATATACTATTTTGTATGGTTTTTCTCCTGTATTGTTATCATTTTGCTCTGGTAAACCATTATTTAATATGTAATCAAAGATTCCAAGCACTATAATTGGTATCTGTACTCCTTGTTCCAGAAACCAATTTTTCATAGCTTCGTTATGCACAATAATAGCATTGGAAGCTATAATTTTCTTTAGTTCTTTATGTGCATTACCGGTTCTGCCTTTCAAAAATCGTACATCATGAACAATGGTGATGATTTGACACCTTTTTAAATGCGCAATAAACAAAACATATTTTCTGAATTTATTTAAAGGGTATTGGGTGTATAAAGTACTTTTGAATGGCAGCCGTAATAATGCGAAGCTTATTCCAAAAAAATTCTTTAAGGTTCCGATAGCAGAATTGGGGATAGATGATTGCTTAAACCCAAGGTTCTTGAACCCCATTTTGGCAAGAATAGTCTCACAGTCGGTTTTTGCTTTTCCGGCAGCATTAAAAAGAGATTTATAATTTCTAGAGATATAATATCCTGTCATTTGTTGCGTGAATTTTTGTGGATCGAAAGATACATACATTTTATTTTTTTATTTGATATAATAGTAAGATTATTGCTGTAGATTCTCTTTCATAATGTATTCATAAGAGATAAATTCTATAAAAACATTAGTTTTGTGGATTCATTGCAGGCGACAAAAGTTTTTAAATAAAAAAACAGTAAAGAGTGCGAGAAAAAAAATATGATTATCTGATAGTAGGAGCGGGTTTGTTTGGGAGTGTTTTTGCTCATGAAATGACAAAGCGAAGTAAAAAATGTCTGGTAATTGATAAGAGAACGCACCTGGGAGGTAATGTGTATTGTGAGCAAAAAGAAGGGATTAATATTCATAAGTATGGTGCTCATATTTTTCACACAAACGATAAAAGGGTCTGGGATTATGTCAATCAATTTGCGACATTTAATAATTATATAAATTCTCCTTTGTCATTATCAAAAGGTACGTTGTATAACCTGCCGTTTAACATGAATACTTTTTACAAATTATGGGGGACTAAGACTCCTGAGGAAGCAAAAGAGATCATTACTGAGCAAATAGCCAAATACGGGACTAAATCTCCTAAGAATTTAGAACAACAAGCATTATCGCTCGTCGGTAAAGATATTTATGAGACGCTTATTAAGGAGTACACAGAAAAACAATGGGGAAAAAAGGCGACAGAATTGCCGGCTTTTATTATTAAGCGATTGCCTGTGCGATATACCTATAATAATAACTATTTTAACGATATCTATCAGGGGATTCCTATAGGAGGATATAATACTATTATAGATGGATTATTAAAGGGTATAGATACAAAAACGAGTGTTGATTTTTTTGAAGATAGAGCAGATTTGGAACTCCTGGCAGATGCCATTGTGTATACCGGTAAGATAGATGAGTTTTTTGATTATAAGTATGGCCAGCTGGAGTATCGTTCCCTGCGATTTGAGCATGAATTACATGAGATCGAAAACTATCAGGGAAACGCAGTGATCAATTATAATGATGCAGCATATGCTTTTACCAGAATTATAGAACACAAACATTTTGAGTTCGGAAAACAAGAAAAAACTATCATAACAAAAGAATATCCCGAAGGTTGGAATAGAAGCAAAGAAGCATACTATCCAATTAACAATGATAGAAATCAGGAGATATTTAAGAAGTATAAAGAAGCATCACAGAAATCAAAGAATGTGATTTTTGGAGGGAGATTGGCAGAATATCGTTACTATGATATGCATCAGATAATAGCATCATCACTTACCAAGGTAGAAGAAATATCAGGATCAGAACGATAATGATACATACCTGTAAAATTAGTTTAAAAACTATTGGGTTTTTTCAATTGGTATGTTAACTTTGTGTAACGAAGTATTGTGTAAAATTTATTAATGGGTGATTTAATTGAAATCGTTGATTCTCTTGAGAACAGGATAAGCAAGTTGCTTCATAAGTATGAATTAATGAAACAACAAAATGCAGATCTGAAGCAGGAAATAAAAGAATTAGAATCCAAATCAGAGCTTCAAACGGATCAATTAAAACAGTGGGAAGAAAAATTCAGTGCACTCAAAAATGCAAATGCAATACTCGGCAGTGACGAATATAAACGGGAGACCAAGCTCAAGATAAATGCCTTAATAAGAGAGATTGATGTGTGCATATCACAACTCTCTGGATAAGTACATATGGCAGAAAAGCTTAAAATTAAACTATCAATTGCGGATCGTGTATATCCTTTAACTATCAATCCTGACCAGGAAGAAGGTTTGCGCAAAGCTGCAAAGAAGATAGATGCGATGATAAAGCAATTTGAACAGAGTTATGCGGTGAGAGATAAGCAAGATGTATTGGCAATGTGTGCCTTACAGTTTGCAGCACAGGTCGAACAAAAAACTATAGATAAAGAAGATGATATGGTTAATGTGGCAAATAGATTAAATGCATTAAGCGATTTGCTGTATGATCATTTATCATAAACGTTCATTAAAATAAATAAGGTTACTGCCTGCACTAGTTGTTATTTTGATAAACTCAACAAGAATTAATTAAAAAGGGTGAGTTTAAATTGTAAAAGCGCGCCGCCTTGAGCGGATTCTTAAGCAATTTGTTAGCCCTAAACCTGTTTTTACAGAGTTTATACAGAACCTTTGCTAGTGCAGGCTTTTTTTATATATAAACACTAACAAAGATTATGGATGATAATATAATGTTTTTGGTTGTTGCCTCGGTCGTGGGCTTAGTAATAGGTTTTATTATTGCTAAAGTACTAGAGCGCGGTAAAGCATCAGAAACTATTAAAAACGCAAAGAAAACTTCAGAAAGTATTTTAAGAGAGGCAAAAAGTGAAGGGGAGAGTATCAAAAAAGATAAAATACTTCAGGCCAAAGAGAAGTTTATCGAATTAAAATCGGAACATGAAAAGGTAATACTTTCTAGAGATAAGAAGATTGCCGAGGCTGAAAAAAGAACAAGAGATAAAGAATCTCAGGTATCCAACGAACTAGCAAAAAACAAGAAAGTAAATACAGAATTAGAAGAAAAGATTAAAAATTACAACCAACGAAATGAATACCTCGAAAAGAAGCAAAACGAGCTTCAGAAGCTTCATAAAACCCAGGTACAGCAATTAGAAGTGATATCGGGTTTATCTGCAGAGGATGCCAAAGAACAGTTAGTCGAGTCTCTCAAAGAACAAGCCAAAACAGATTCTATGGCGCTTATCCAGGATACAATCGAAGAGGCCAAATTAACCGCTCAGCAAGAAGCTAAAAAAGTAATCATCAATACTATTCAAAGAATAGGCACCGAAGAAGCAATAGAGAATTGTGTTTCGGTATTTAATATTGAGAGTGATGATGTAAAAGGAAGGATTATTGGTCGTGAAGGAAGAAATATCAGAGCAATTGAAGCTGCTACAGGTGTAGAAATTATTGTAGATGATACCCCTGAGGCTATTATTCTATCTTGTTTTGATTCGGTAAGAAGAGAAGTTGCCCGATTGTCATTACACAAGTTGGTAACAGACGGAAGAATTCATCCGGCCCGGATAGAAGAAATCGTTAAAAAGACCAGAAAACAGATTGATGAAGAGATTATAGAGGTTGGTAAACGCACAGTGATCGACTTAGGGATACACGGACTGCATCCCGAGTTAATTAAAACGGTAGGTAGAATGAAATATCGCTCATCTTATGGTCAGAACCTTTTACAACATTCCAGAGAGGTTGCCAAGTTATGTGGCGTGATGGCTGCAGAGTTAGGATTGAACCCTAAACTGGCAAAACGGGCAGGGCTGCTTCATGATATTGGTAAAGTACCCGATACAGAGACAGAAGTGCCTCATGCAGTATTAGGGATGCAATGGGCAGAGAAATATGGCGAGAAACCCGAAGTTTGTAATGCCATAGGAGCACACCATGATGAGGTAGAAATGACATCATTAATATCTCCTATAATTCAGGTTTGTGATGCGATTAGCGGTGCCAGGCCAGGGGCAAGACGACAGGTGTTAGATTCCTATATACAGCGATTAAAGGACCTGGAAGACATCGCATTTGGATTTGATGGTGTTAAAAAAGCTTATGCAATTCAGGCAGGAAGAGAGTTACGTGTAATTGTAGAAAGTGAAAAAGTAAATGATGAAAAAGCAGCAAGTCTTTCTTTTGAGATTTCACAGAAAATACAGACAGATATGACCTATCCCGGGCAAGTAAAGATTACCGTGATACGGGAAACCAGAGCTGTTAATATTGCTAAATAAATAGGATGTAAAATTTAGGATTTAAAAAAGAAGGCGGTGATAGGGATTTCATTTTCTTGTCATCGTTTTTTTACTTTTGTAATTGAGTGTATCTGTCAATAATCGTATTTTTCCATTCAAGAGCTAATGGTAAAGAATTGAATAGCTTAAATTCTTTTTTTAAAAATGACTTCTCGAGTTCGGTCTGCATTTTTTGCCATGGATCATTTGATATTACTGCAACCCCCACCAAATTAGTAATCTTAGCCATTTCTATATGAATTGCAGGGTCTACCGAGTAAGAATGAATCCTGTTTGAGATGTATACGAAAGGTTTGTTCTGATAATATTGATCGGCAAGCATTAACAGAAGTTCGTTGTATTTGGGCATAACGGTAATACCTTCCTTCATGATAGTAAGTACATAGTCTTTATGTATTTCAGCTTTGCAAAAGCTTAAATTATAAGAAGTAATCATTGAAAGATTATTAGCCTAACAAATATAAAACTTAAAAATTAATAAAAAAAGACCGTAATAATGAGTTTTTATTAAAGAAGTGGTTTAAACTTTTTTGATTTTGAAAATAAAAAAACTGCTGTTCATCAGACAGCAGTTTCTTACATCAGTTTATTTTATAATCTACTAAGATTCTGTAGATTTTTCGGCTTTTTTTATATTTATAGTTAGCTCCCCAGAGCCATCATCCATATCCATAAATATACTATCCCCTTCCTGAAGTTGTGCATTAATAATTTCCTCGGCTAAAGCATCTTCAATATATTTCTGAATAGCTCTTTTAAGAGGTCTGGCACCATATTGTTTATCAAAACCTTTTTCGGTAATATAATCTTTGGCTTTTTCGCTTAATGATAAATCATATCCAAGATCATTAATTCTTCCGTATAGTTTATCTAGCTCAATATCGATAATCTTATGAATGTGTTCTCTTTCCAGCACATTAAATACAACCACATCATCAACCCGATTCAAGAATTCTGGGGCAAACGCTTTTTTAAGAGCATTCTCGATCACACCTTTTGCATAATCATCTGCCTGAGATTTTTTGGCTGTAGTTCCAAAACCAACTCCTTGTCCAAAATCTTTTAGTTTACGGGCTCCAATATTAGAGGTCATGATAATGATGGTGTTTCTGAAATCAATTTTACGACCTAAACTATCGGTTAAGTATCCATCATCCAGTACCTGTAGCATCATATTAAATACATCTGGATGTGCTTTTTCAATTTCATCAAGTAAAATAACAGCATATGGTTTTCTTCTAACCTTCTCTGTAAGTTGCCCTCCTTCTTCATAACCAACATATCCCGGAGGTGCTCCGATAAGTCTCGAAACTGCAAATTTTTCCATGTATTCACTCATGTCAATTCTAATGAGTGTATCTTCGCTATCAAAAAGTTCTTTGGCCAATACCTTTGCTAACTGGGTTTTTCCGACACCTGTTTGTCCTAAAAAGATAAAGGAGCCAATTGGTTTGTTGGGATCCTTGAGTCCGGCACGGTTACGTTGAATTGCTTTCACAACTTTGGTAACTGCTTCAGTTTGTCCTACAACCTTACCCATTATTAAGTTTGGTAATTCGGCTAGTTTATTACTTTCGGTCTGGGCAATACGATTTACTGGGATACCAGTCATCATAGAAACTACATCGGCCACATTTTCTTCATCAACCGTTTCTTTATGCAGTTTTGATTCTTTTTCCCATTGTTCTTGTGCAATTCCTAATTCTTTCTCAAGATTTTTTTCGTCATCCCTCAGTTTGGCAGCTTCTTCATACTTTTGTTTCTTCACCACACTATTCTTGAGTTCTCTTACTTCTTCTAGTTTTTTCTCAAGATCCAGTACTTTTTTGGGCACATCGATATTTGTGATATGTACTCTTGATCCCGCCTCGTCTAATGCATCAATTGCCTTGTCTGGTAAAAAGCGGTCTGTCATATAGCGATTGGTTAATTTTACACAGGCCAGAATAGCTTCAGGAGTATAACTAACATTATGATGTTCTTCATATTTTTCCTTAATATTATTAAGGATTTCAATCGTCTCTTCAATATTTGTAGGCTCTACGATTACCTTTTGAAAACGTCTTTCTAAAGCGCCGTCTTTTTCTATATATTGTCGATACTCGTCCAGGGTGGTTGCACCAATACACTGTATTTCACCTCTGGCCAAAGCTGGTTTAAACATATTTGAAGCATCAAGACTTCCTGTTGCACCACCAGCACCAACAATGGTATGAATTTCATCAATAAAAAGAATAATATCATCATTCTTTTCTAATTCATTCATTACGGCCTTCATACGTTCTTCAAATTGCCCACGGTATTTGGTTCCGGCAACCAGGCTTGCCAGATCAAGCGTAACCACTCTTTTATCAAAGAGTATTCGAGAAACTTTTCTTTTCACTATTCTCAATGCAAGGCCTTCTGCAATTGCAGATTTCCCCACTCCCGGTTCACCTATTAAAAGCGGGTTATTCTTTTTTCTTCTACTTAATATCTGCGATACGCGCTCTATCTCTTTAGATCTTCCTACCACAGGATCTAACTTACCCTCTTCTGCCATTACAGTTAAATCACGTCCAAAATTATCTAAAACAGGGGTTTTAGATTTTTTTCCGGATTTACTACCTCCAGAAGGTGAATTAAAAGGATTTTCCTTAGAGGCGTCTCCTGTTAAATCATCATCATCTTCAGAGAAAGATTCTGCTTTTGGGTCATCTATATATTCTTCTTCGTTAGCAATCATAAACTTAAATTGGTCTTTAACGTTATCATAATCCACTTTTAAGCGATTTAAAAGTTTTGTAGTTGGGTCATTTTCATTTCTTAATATGCATAGCAAAAGATGAGCGGTATTAATCGAAGAGCTTTGAAATAGTTTGGCTTCCAAAAATGTTGTTTTTAGTGCTCTTTCTGCTTGTCTGGTTAAATGTAAATTCTTTTTCTCGTTTGAGGCTACTACCATATCGGGGTTTGCAGGACTTAAGATTTCAACCTTTCTTCTCAAATTGGTCAAATCTATATCCAGAGCATCAAGGATACTGATTGCTTTTCCACTTCCATCGCGTAACAACCCTAACATAAGATGCTCTGTGCCAATAAAGTCATGCCCTAATCTAAGGGCTTCTTCTTTACTGTAAGCAATTACATCTTTAACTCTAGGTGAAAAATTATCATCCATAAAATTATTATCTTTCTTTTTCTTTATAACTAAAATAGTGATTTTTACATTACTATCGCAAAAACTATTCCTTTTAAACCATCATTAACAAATATCTGACAGTAATAGCCTATTTTGTCATATAATTTTGTTTTAATGAAATAAGCCATGACAATTAGATGGCGCTAATCTGGATGCTTGTCCCTATATAGGCCGGGAATTTGGCGATTCCATATATCTGCCGGTAAGGCAGGTCTGTCTAACTGGTGTTTGCCAGGTAGATCTGACAACTAAAACAACAATAAAGATAAGTAGATGAAAATTGATATCTTTAAAAAGGTGTCATTTTGCTGTTTTTTTACTTTTAATAGGTAAATAGACAAAAAATGTGGTAATAATCAAAATCTAGTCTTGTAGACTTATTAACTATATACAATATTCTTTTTGTTAATAAATTGCGTATATTACATGGTTAATTGACCGTTAAAAACGTCTTAATTTACTTAAATTAGCCCGTTTAATTAATCATTTTTAGAATAAAATAATTTTTTATGGCTGAAGGAGAAAAGCTTATACCCATAAACATAGAAGATGAGATGAAATCTGCATACATCGATTACTCGATGTCTGTTATAGTATCTCGTGCTCTTCCTGATGTTAGGGATGGTCTTAAACCGGTACATAGACGTGTTTTGTATGGTATGCATGAACTGGGTGTTAGAGCAAGTAGTGCCCATAAGAAATCTGCAAGGATTGTTGGAGAAGTATTAGGTAAGTATCACCCGCATGGGGATACCTCGGTGTACGATACCATGGTTCGTATGGCCCAGGAATGGAGTTTACGATATATGTTGGTAGATGGGCAGGGTAACTTTGGTTCTGTAGATGGAGATAGCCCGGCGGCAATGCGGTATACAGAGGCAAGAATGCGCAGGATATCTGAAGATATGCTTATCGATATCGATAAAGATACGGTAGATCATACATTTAATTTTGATGATACATTACAAGAACCCACAGTTCTGCCAACCAGAGTACCTGGATTACTAATTAATGGAGCTTCAGGGATTGCTGTGGGTATGGCGACCAATATGCCTCCTCATAATCTAAATGAAGTTGTTGATGGTATTATTGCATATATAGATAATAACGACATTGAGATCGATGAATTAATAACTCATATAAAGGCTCCTGATTTTCCAACCGGAGGTACTATCTATGGTTATGATGGTGTTAGGGAAGCTTTTAAGACCGGTAGAGGAAGAATCGTAATACGTGCCAAAGCCAGTTTTGAAGAAGTAAACGGAAGAGAGTGTATTATTGTCACAGAAATTCCGTATCAGGTGAATAAGGCCGATATGATTAAGAAAACCGCCGATCTTGTTAATGATAAAAAGATTGATGGAATTTCTTCTATTCGCGATGAATCTGATAGAAAAGGAATGCGAATTGTGTATATACTAAAACGAGATGCAATACCTAATATCGTTTTAAATCTCTTATACAAGTATACAGCATTACAATCTTCCTTTAGTGTCAACAACATAGCACTGGTAAAAGGTAGGCCTCAGTTATTAAATGTAAGAGAAATGATCCTTCATTTTGTGGATCATAGACATGAAGTTGTTGTTCGTCGCACAAAATACGAACTTAAAAAAGCTGAAGAAAGAGCTCATATTCTCGAAGGTTTAATTATTGCTTCTGATAATATCGACGAAGTAATTGCATTGATTCGAGCCTCGGCAAATCCGGATGAAGCCCGTGAAAAGCTCATGAAGCGATTCAAACTTTCCGAAATACAGGCAAAGGCGATCGTAGAAATGCGTTTGCGTCAGTTAACAGGCCTGGAGCAAGATAAATTACGTGCAGAATATGAGGAAATAATGAAGACCATAGAAAATCTTAAAGATATCCTGGATAAGAAAGATCGAAGAATGGAAATCATTAAAGAAGAACTTCTTGAGGTTAAAGAAAAATATGGCGATGAACGCCGTTCTCAAATAGAATATGCTGGCGGGGATCTTAGTATTGAAGACATGATACCCGATGAGAAGGTCGTTATAACTATTTCTCATGCCGGTTATATAAAAAGAACACCTCTTAACGAATATAAAAAGCAAAATAGAGGAGGAGTTGGCCAGAAGGGAAGTACCACACGTAATGAAGATTTTCTGGAACATCTATTCGTTGGTACAAACCATCAATATATGCTGTTCTTTACCCAAAAAGGAAAGTGCTTCTGGATGCGGGTATATGAAATTCCCGAAGGAAGCAAAACCTCAAAAGGCAGGGCGATACAAAATCTAATCAATATACAGACAGATGATAAAGTAAAGGCTTTTATTTGCACCCAGGATCTTAAAGATTCAGCATACATAAATGCACATTATGTCATAATGGCAACAAAAAAAGGCCAGGTTAAAAAGACATCTTTAGAGCAATATTCGAGACCGAGAACAAATGGTATTAATGCCATTACAATAAAAGATAATGATGAATTGCTGGAGGCGCGGTTGACCGATGGAAAAAGTCAGGTGATGCTGGCAGTTAAATCGGGAAAAGCAATTCGTTTTGAAGAAGAAAAAACCAGGCCAATGGGTCGGGGGGCTTCTGGGGTAAGAGGTATTAGATTAGCCGATGATAAGGATGAAGTAATCGGGATGGTAGCGGTTAATGATATGGAAAGTAATATCTTGGTGGTTTCAGAAAATGGATTTGGAAAACGCTCTAAGTTAGAAGATTATAGAATTACCAATAGAGGAGGTAAAGGAGTTAAAACAATTTCAGTTACTAAAAAAACAGGAAATCTGGTTGCAATTAAAAATGTTACAGATGGCGATGATCTTATGATTATCAATAAATCTGGAATAGCAATTAGAATGGCAGTAGAAGATTTGAGAGTAATGGGAAGAGCCACCCAAGGTGTGCGTCTGATCAATTTAAAAGGCAAAGATTCTATAGCCGCTGTGGCAAAAGTAATGCATGAAGAAGATGACATTATAGACGATGAATTTCTGGAAGATACAAATTCGTCTGACAAAAGTACCGATGACACTTCTGATGGCACGACTATTGATGATAAAACGAAACAATAATTAAATCCCATTAAAAACTTAAGTAATGAAGACTAAATTTATCATAGTATTATTCCTGGCGGTTAGTGCTATAGGATTTTCTCAAAAACAAGAATTAAAATCCGCAACCAAAGCACTAAAAGCTGGTGATTTTATTGCAGCGGGTGAAGCATTAAAAACTGCAGAAGGATTATTAGAAGCTGCCGACGAAAAAACAAAAGCCCAGTACCATTTTCTTAAAGGCCAGGTTTTGGCTTCTTCGGCAGGTGATTCTTTAGAAAAAATAGAGAAAGCTGCGAGCGCTTATAATAAGGTTATTGAAATAGAACAAGCAGGAGGCGGAGCTAAATACTCTGAACAAGCATCCCAGTTTTTGCAGACGCTTCGTCAATCTTTGGTGCAAAATGCCATAAAGGATCAAAATGCAAAGAATTATAAAGAAGCATCAGATAAACTTTATGTAAGCTATAAAACTAATCAATTAGATACTACACATTTATATTTTGCAGCAGGTAATGCAGTGAATGCTAAAGATTATGATACTGCGATTAAATATTATCAGGAATTAAAAACTCTTGGATTTAACGGCATTACTACAGAGTATCGGGCTACCAATAAAGAAACCGGTAAAACCGAACCCTTTGATTCTAAACAAACCAGAGACATTGCTGTAAAGTCGGGAACATATATCAAACCCGAAACGCATAAGTCAGAGTCTAAAAAAGCAGAAATTGCCAAAAATGTTGCATTGATTTATATGAGTCAGGGAAAAGATGAAGAGGCAATTGTAGCTATAGAGGATGCCAAAAAAGAGAACCCTAATGATGCATCGTTAATGCAGGCAGAAGCCGATGTATATTATAAATTAGGAAATATTGAAAAGTATAAAGAGATTATGGAGCAAATTGTTGCAAACGATCCTGAAAATGCAGACTTACTATATAACCTGGGAGTAAGTGCATCTCGTCTTGGAGACAACACTCAAGCTATGGAATACTACAAAAAAGCAATTGAGATCAATCCAGAAATGGCATCTGCGCAGATTAATATTGCAGCTTTGATTCTTGGAAAAGAAAAAGCTATTGTAGATGAAATGAACAACCTGGGTACTTCTAGTAAAGATTACAAGCGTTATGATGAGTTGAAACAAAACAGAGATGATTTGTACAGAAGTGCAGTTCCTTACTTAGAAGGTGCATTAAAAAGTAACCCAGATAATATAGAAGCGATACGAACTTTGATGAATATCTTTTATCAGATAGATGATCCTAAAGCCGAAGAAATGAAAAATAAACTTAAGGCTTTAGAAGGAGGTAATTAATTCTTCCTACCTATAAACAGCATACTAATAAAAAAAAGGCCTGAATTCCGAAGAATTCAGGCCTTTTTTTTATTATCTTAATTCTGCTCCCAATTTGCTTTCAAAATTATGCTGTAATTTATTCATAATCTTATCAATTTGTTTGTCGGTCAATGTTTTGGTTTCATCCTGAAGGGTAAAGCTCACCGCATATGATTTTTTACCTTTAGGTAGATTCTTACCCTCATATACATCAAACAGATTGATATCTTTTAGTAACTGTTTTTCGGTTTGTCTGGCTATGGTATGAATATCTTCAAAAGTAACCGGTTCATCCAGTAAAAGTGCAAAATCCCGTCGTACTTCGGGAAATTTTGGAAGTTCTTCAAATTTGATTTTATTGTGTTTTGCGTATTCCAAAATGGTATCCCATTTAAAATCGGCATACAATACTTCCTGTGAAATAGAGAAGTGTTTCAACACAGACTTTTTCACCATACCAAAATCAACCAGCCTGGCTTTGCCCAGGCTTAGCGAAAGACCTTCAGAAAACAAGTCATTTTTGATAGGTGAAGTTTTGAGCGCATTCAACCCTAAACGTTCCAGAACCGCAGATACAATTCCCTTTAAATAAAAGAAATCACTGGTTTGTTGACCTGTTTTCCAGCTTTCTTTTGTGTTGTTACCAGAAACAATAATACTTAGATGTTTGTTTTCAATTCTTTTTTCTTCATAATTGTGGTATGTCTTTCCGAATTCAAACAGCTTAAGATCTGCACGTTTTCTATTGATATTATGAGAGACCGCTTCCAGACCAGAAAAAAGCATGGATTGACGCATTACCGCCAAATCATTACTAAGAGGATTCAGCATCTCGACATTATGCTCAGATTTTAATTGCTCACTTAGTGCTATATATTCTGGAGAGGTGAGTGAGTTGGCTAACATTTCATGAAATCCCTGAGCCACCAATTGATTTGATATGCTGTTTTGTACTGTATGGTCAGAGAATTTATCGATATTGGATATCGAAGCATTCAGTTTTTGGGTAAATCCAATGTTATTATATCCATAAACCCGAAGCACTTCTTCAATCACATCGGCTTCACGTTGAACATCATTTCTATAGGCAGGGATCGTTAAACCAATTCCGAGTTCGGTCACGCTATTGATCTTAATATCTAACGAAGTAAGAATTCTTTTTATGGTATCCTGCGGAAGTTCTTCTCCTATCAACTTGGCGGCATTTTCAAAAGATAAAAACCCCTGAAAATCTTCGATTTTTTTTGGATACAAATCTGTTATCTCACTAGAGATATTTCCACCGGCAAGTTCATGTATCAATAAGGCTGCTCTTTTTAAAGCATACTCGGTGATATTTGGGTCTATACCTCTTTCAAACCTAAAAGATGCATCTGTATTCAGTCCATGGCGTTTTGCTGTTTTACGCACACTCACCGGATCAAAATATGCACTTTCCAAGAAAATAGACGTAGTAGTTTCTGAAACACCAGAAGTTATTCCTCCAAATATTCCTGCAATACAAAGCGGTTTTACAGCGTCACAAATCATAAGATCCTCTTCATGTAATTCTCGTTCAGCTTCATCCAATGTGATAAATTTGGTGCCCGTTTCCAGCGTTTTTATCTCAATTTTATCTCCTTCGATATAATGTGCATCAAACGCATGCAGAGGTTGCCCCAGCTCATGCAGGACATAATTGGTAATATCGACAATATTATTTTTTGGTGTGATCCCTATAGCTTTCAGGCGGTGTTGCAACCACGCAGGAGATTCGGCCACTTTAATGTCGGTAATTGTTACACCACAGTATCTGGGAGCCAGATCCGGGTTTTTAACCTCAACAGCTATTTTTTTCAACCTGTTTTCGACCCTAAAATTACTTACCGATGGAGTGATCAACTCCAAATTGATATCTTTTTGTATAAGCCCTGCCTTAAGATCTCTGGCAGTACCCCAATGACTCATGGCATCAGCACGATTGGGGGTTAATCCGATTTCAAAAACCCTGTCATTTTCGACATCAAATATTTCAGACGCTTTTGTACCAACAGCAATATTAGTATCAAGCACCATAATGCCGTCGTGACTTTTCCCCAAACCCAATTCATCTTCTGCACAGATCATTCCATGGCTTTCTTCTCCTCTTATTTTACCTTTTTTTATGATCCATTCCTCTCCTTTGTCGTTATATAACTTTGTACCTATGGTTGCGACAGGAACTTTTTGGCCTGCAGCAACATTGGGCGCACCGCATACTATCTGAACCGGCTCACCGATACCCAAATCCACCTTAGTGATCTTTAACTTATCGGCATTTGAGTGTTTTTCGCAGCTTAACACTTGTCCGATTACAACCCCTTCAAGGCCTCCTTTTACACTTTGATAGGTTGCTATTCCTTCTACTTCTAAACCCAGATCTGTAAGCAATTCTCCGGTTTTTTCTGCCTCCCAATCGAGGTCAATAAATTGTTTTAGCCAGTTATATGAAATTTTCATTCGTGATCTTTCTAAATTCAGTCGGTAAAGATACTATATTGAATCTGGCTGTTAAAATAAACAGATACCAAAATGTTTATATAAAATTAGGAGGAATTATACGGTAAGTTTTAAGTAACTTTCCAGACTTTTAATAAAAGATTAATAATGAAAAGAATAATCACAGCACTTCTATTTGTATTACTTATTATATCTTCATGTAAAAAGGAGCATACTACCAATTTGATTTATCTTAAAAGTGGCCCATGGAAGGCTGCTCTGGAGGTTCAGGATCATAAAAAACTTCCCTTTTTGTTTGAGGTAATGGATGATCAGACCTTAAAGATTTTTAATGCTGAAGAGACTATAGATGTTCAAGAGATTGTTATTGAAGGAGATTCGATCAAGATCAAATTTCCGGTTTTTGAAGGCTATGTAGCTGCCAGATTTGTGGATTCTATGACTATTTCGGGAAGTTTTATAAAAGAAAGCCTGGATAGAATAGTACCCTTTGAGGCAACATATGGAGAACAAGATCGATTTGATATTTCCTCAAAACCGTCTTATGATGTATCCGGCAATTGGGAGACCGTTTTTAGTGAGCATAGTCCAGAGGATCGATATATTGCCAAAGGGATCTTTAAACAAAATGGAAATATCGTTACCGGAACCTTTAGAACAACTACGGGCGATTACCGTTATCTGGAAGGCGTACTCAATAATGATCAATTACAATTATCCACTTTTGATGGGGCACATGCCTTTTTATTTACTGCACAAGTGACCGATAGTACGCTACATGGTCATTTTTATTCTGGTAATCATTGGAAAGAACCTTTTACGTCAAAGCGGAATAAAGATTATGAATTACCGCCAGAAGACTCATTAACTTTCCTGAAGGAGGGATACGATGCTTTAGAATTTAGTTTCCCTAATGCAGAAGGAAATCAGGTATCACTTGGCGATAATAGATTTAAAGATAAAGTTGTTATTGTTCAGATTATGGGGACATGGTGTCCAAATTGTATGGATGAAACCAAGTATTATGTAGATTTTTATAATCGCAATAAAGACAAGAAAATCGAGATTATAGCACTAGCCTTTGAATATGCAAAGACCGAAGAAAAAGCGTTCAAGTCAATTGCACGGTTAAAAAGTAAATTGAAGGTCGGGTATCCTGTCCTTCTCGCTCAATTTGGGACGTCAGACAAGCAGAAAGCCCAGGAGAAATTACCGATGCTTAATCATGTGCTATCCTATCCCACAACAATTTTCATTGATAAAAAAGGGCAGGTGCGCAAGATACATACCGGGTTTAACGGGCCGGCAACAGGGCAAAAGTATGTAGATTTTAAAAAGGATTTTGAAAACTTTGTCGATCAATTGTTAAATGAATAGTAAATCATTAAGAACTCATCCTTGCATAATCCGGGCCGAACAATCAATCATAATTTTCTTTTTGAGTTTAACACTACAGTAACATGAGTGTAAATGATTATGTGTTAAATTGTTAGTATAGAAATCATTTTCAATTTCTAAGTGAGATAGTAATTAAATCAAAAAATGTCAGTCATGAAACAATTCAACCTGTTTACAGCATGTGTTGCGGGAGCAATGCTGTTGTGTTCAATTCAAACAAGTGCCCAATTACAAACACCAGAAGGCAGCCAGCGTGCACAAGTCACTCAACGCGTGGGAATAACAGATATTACCATAGATTACGGAAGACCCAGTGTAAAAGAACGTGAGATCTGGGGGAAACTGGTACCTTATGGATATAACAACCTGGGTTTTGGAACATCTACTGCAGCTCCGTGGAGAGCAGGTGCAAACATGAATACTACTATAGAGTTTGCTCACAATGCAAAGGTAGAAGGTAAAAATATCAAAGCAGGAAAATACGGTCTGCATGTGGCTTTGAAAGAAGATGGAGGAGCCACGGTTATATTTTCTAACAATGCTACTTCCTGGGGAAGTTACTTCTATGATGAAAAAGAAGATGCACTACGAGTAGATGTTAAAACCACCGAGGCAACACATACCGAAACCCTAACTTTTTTATTTCCAAAAGTTGAAGCCAATAGTGCAGTGGCAGCAATGCGATGGGAGAAAAAAGAAATTCCTTTTAAAATAGAAGTTGATGTAAAGGATATTGTGATGAAAGGAATTAAGAATGATCTTCGCAATTCGGCAGGCTTTACACAATCTAATTGGGACAGCGCTGCCAACTATGCTTTTAATGCAGATGAACTGGATCAGGCATTAGAATGGGTAGATGCCTCTATAAAAGGTAGTTTCTTTAGCAAAGAAACCTTTGCAAATCTTTCTCTGAAGTCTCAAATTCTTGCAAAGCAAGGCAAGACAAGTGAGGCTATGACCTATGTGGATAAAGCTGCCAAATTAGGAAATACCTCTCAAGTATATCAGCTCGGACTAGGGCTTATAAAACTTGATCAAAAAGATAAGGCGTTGACAATTCTAAAAAATAATGTAAAGAACAGTAATGGAGCATGGCCATCTAATTATGGGCTTGCAAGAGCATACTCTGCAACCGGGGATTATAAAAATGCTATTAAAGCTATAAATACATCTATAGCCAATGCACCCGATAGATTCAAAGCCCGATTGAATGGTAATCTCGAAAAACTTAAAAAAGGCGAAGATATAAATTAAAAAAGTCAGGACGAGTTCCAAAAAATAGAGGGTTCAGAAAATTCTGAACCTTTTTTAATGAACTCATCTTGAGTAATGGTTTTAGGCCGAAAAGTTTGGCTTTTGTACTATAATGAAGTAGTTTTTTTTCAGCATAGCCATAGCTACGTTGAAAAAAAAGAACAAAATTAGAGTGCAACCCGCCTGCCGGGTCGGGCAGGAATGTAAATTTTGCAGGCAAAACCATTACTCAAGATGAGTTCAATGATTTAATAATCCAATTGCTGCTATTTTTACAGTACTTTATATTTATTTTCTTGTTTAATAATGACATGTTAATTTGTGTATTAATGTATCTTTGCACGACCAAATTTATATAGATGAGTAAAGCGGTTTATATTGCTACTATTGAACCTAATAGTGGTAAATCTCTTGTAGTTTTAGGATTAATGCGTATGCTTCTTGGTAAGATTGCCAGGGTAGGATATTTCAGACCTATTATAGATGATCCCAAAGAAGGCGAGGTTGATAATCATATCAATACAATAATATCTCATTTTGAGTTGGATATCAATTTCAAAAAAGCCTATGCATTTACCAGAAGTGAAGTACTTCAGAAACATAACCAGGGAAAATCGGGAGAAATTATTGATGTTATTATTCAGAAATATAAAAACCTTGAAGAAAAATTTGATTTTATCCTGGTAGAAGGAACAGATTTCTCAGACGAAGGAAATATTATAGAGTTTGATATCAATGTTGTTATTGCCAGAAATTTAGGAATACCAGCTATTATCGTTGCTAGCGGAATAGGAAATACCAATGAAGAAATTACAGGTAATCTGAAGCTGGCCTATGATACTTTTCATAGTAAAGATGTAGAAGTGTTAGCTGTATTGGCAAACAAGGTAGATCCTGGTTGTGAGGAGAAATTAAAAGTAGCTTTCCAAAAAGATTTTGGGGATGCCGTAGAACAAATTATAATTCCAAGGGTATATTCTTTAATAAACCCTACTATTAAGGAGGTCGTCGAGGAGCTTGAAGGGACAGTGCTTTTCGGAAAAGAGTTTTTAAACAATCAGGCAGGTAGTTTTGGTGTAGGAGCCATGCAGCTACGCAATTATCTCACACATCTTAGCGATAATAGTTTGGTGATCACACCAGGAGATCGTGCAGATATTATTCTGGGTGTATTGCAGGCAAATATATCAGATAACTACCCAAAAATCTCAGGAATTATACTCACCGGAGGAATTAGACCGGAAGAAGCCATTATTAAACTAATTGAAGGGGTATCTCTGTCTTTTCCTATTATTTTGGTACCTCAAGGCACCTTTTCGGTTGCCAATAAAGTAGGAGCAATCAAAACAAAGATCTATGCAGAGAACCTGCAAAAAATCAATACCTCCATTAGTGTGTTTGGCCAATATGTTGATGAAGATCGCTTGATAGACCCATTAATAACATTCGAACCTGAAGGCCTTACCCCTAGAATGTTTCAGTACAATTTGCTAAAAAGAGCTTTGCAGCATAAAAAACATATTGTGCTTCCCGAAGGGTCCGATGAGAGAATATTAAGAGCCACTTCAAGATTAATAGCTTCAGATGTGGTGGATATAACTTTGATTGGGGAAGAAAAAAAAATCAAAAGCAAAGCTACCAAACTGGACATACCTATTGATTTTAGTAAAGTACCTATTGTTTCCCCTACCGAATCTCCATATTACGATGAGTATGTACAGACGTTTTATGAGTTACGAAAGCACAAAAATGTAAATATGGATATGGCAAGGGATATGATGGTCGATGTATCGTATTTTGGAACCATGATGATTTACAAAGGCCATGCCGATGGGATGGTTTCGGGAGCAATACATACCACCCAGCATACCATACGACCAGCTTTGCAGTTTATAAAAACCAAACCGGGGGTAAAAGTAGTATCATCGGTATTCTTTATGTGTCTGGAGGATAGAGTTTCTGTATTTGGAGATTGTGCAATTAACCCAAACCCTGATGCAGAACAGTTGGCCGAAATCGCTATTTCTTCAGCAGATTCTGCTGCGGCTTTTGGTATAGAACCTAAAGTGGCGATGTTGTCGTATTCTTCTGGGACTTCAGGAAAAGGTGCCGATGTAGAAGTTGTAAGAGAAGCCACAGCTATTGTAAAAGAAAAACGCCCCGATCTTAAGATCGAAGGCCCCATACAGTATGATGCTGCAGTAGACATGAAAGTAGGAAAAAGCAAGCTCCCCGATTCTGAAGTAGCAGGACAGGCGAGTGTATTGATCTTTCCGGATTTAAATACCGGAAATAACACCTACAAAGCAGTACAACGTGAAACCGGAGCACTGGCTATAGGGCCCATGTTACAGGGGCTTAACAAACCAGTGAATGATTTAAGCAGAGGATGTACTGTAGATGATGTATACAATACCGTAATTATTACGGCAATACAGGCACAGGGATTATAACGTTAGAACCTAGACGTATAGCAACTGGAGTCTGCACAGTAAACAATAATTAATTTAACAATATGTCTAGCCGCTAGTTTCTAGTTGTCTGGCGTCTCAAAAGAAGATATGCAAATACTTGTATTAAATTCAGGAAGCTCGTCGATAAAGTTTCAATTGTTTCAAATGCCAGAGGCAAAAGTGATCTGTTCTGGCCTGGTAGAGCGTATTGGTCAGGAAAATGCCAAAATCACCTATAAAACTACCATTGATAAGATAGAAAAAGTTGACACCATCAACAATCATAAGGATGGTTTACAAATGATTGCCAGATTTTTGATGGATCATGAGATTGGAGTGATCCGATCGGCTTTAGAGATTCAGGTAGTAGGGCATAGGGTAGTGCATGGCGGAAACACCTTTGCCCAGACTGTTGAAATTAATGAAGAAGTAAAACAAAAGATAGAAAAGCTTTCAACGCTGGCTCCATTGCATAACCCGGCTAATTTGGAAGGTATTTTGGTCGCCGAAGAAATTTTTTCTGAAGCCAGGCAAGTAGCGGTGTTTGATACTGCTTTTCATCAAACCATTCCTGTAGAGGCCTATAAATATGCCATACCCAACAAGTTTTTGCATGAAAACAATATCAGGGTATACGGTTTTCATGGCACCAGTCATAAATATGTTTCTGAAAAAGCGATAGAGTTTTTGGGCATTGAAAATTCTAAAATAATAACAATTCATTTAGGAAATGGCTGTAGTATGACAGCCATAAAAGATGGTAAAAGCGTCGATCATACCTTGGGGTTTGCACCCATGAATGGTTTGATCATGGGCACACGATCGGGAGATATAGATCCTGCAGTGATCTTTCACCTGGTAAACGCTTTGGGATATTCGTTAGACGAGGTAAATACATTGTTACAGAAAGAGAGTGGAATGCTGGGGTTAACAGGATACAGTGACTTGCGGGATATCGAGTCTGAAGCAGAAAAAGGCAATGCAGATTGCAGACTGGCATTAAAAATGAACGCATACCGAATCAAAAAATACATTGGTGCCTATGCAGCGGTGATGAATGGATTGGATGCGATCGTATTTACTGCAGGAATAGGAGAGAATTCTAATGTGATTAGAGGTTTGGTATGTAGAGATCTCGATGGTATCGGAATTGCATTGGATCTTGACAAGAACAAGGTACGATCAAAAGAAATACGCGATATTAGTACAAATACTTCAAAAGTAAGAGTATTAGTGATTCCTACCAACGAAGAATTGGAGATTGCCAGGCAATCCTTTGATTTACTTACATAGTTGTTCTGAGCTTTTAAAACTAACAACATCTACATATAAAGCAGAATCGACTCTTCGAAGTGTTTTTACCGCCATTGATTTGCAGTTGTTTTTCCTTACTCAAAGTTTTAATTCCGCGTAATTTCAAAATCTTTTTCATTGTTTCATATTTAAAGGTTAATAAATTATTATCTAAACTTATAACTTATTTATGAATACAAGTAAGACAAATAGTGCAAACGCCAGGGCAAATTAAACAAACTCTAATGCTAGGTTTTTGAACACCTTTTAGTAGTAAGATTTTTTCATATTGCTAAAGTAAGTAAAGAATGATCTGTTCATATGTAAATAAAAAAGAAAGGCAAACATCATGTTTGCCTTTCTTACATTACTTCTTAATAAAGAATACAGGTACGTCTCCGACGATCACAATATCCTGGTGCGCAAAAGCTACCTCCGGGAAAACTGATTTGACAGCCCCTACCGGTTGAGCAGCAAGAGATATTGCCCCAGGCCCCTCTTATACTTCCTTGCTCTGATTTACTAAGTTCTTGAATTCCTTTAAGATCTAAGATTTTTTTCATAATGTGAATTATTTGAGTTAAATGAGTATATTCATAATGAAAAATAGACAAAAGCATACCTTTAGCTATGCCCAAATACAGTTTCCATTGGGCTGACAGTATCCATAATCACAAAATCTTCCCCCGTTCGGAAGATTAAAACAACATCGTTTGGGGCCATCACAATATACTCTGGGGCGGCCAGCTCCTGTTATTTCTTTTTGTTGTTCCTTGCTAAGTTTTTGAGATCCTGTTAATGCTAAGATTTTTTTCATATGTGAAATATTTAAAAAATTAATAGTTTGAACTTTAAGAAAAAGCATATCGTATATGCCAGATTCAATAAGTCCATGTTTACCTTAAAAGTATTAGTATACAAAATACTGTGCAAGACATTGTTCCTGATATTTATAAATTTAAGCCACCAATTTATAGCTGTAAAATGCTTTAAAACCTTATTGTTTTAGAGTGATTGTCTTTGGGTTTAAAATATCTTGTATAGATCGATTGCATAGGTAATAAACCCAATAGAAATAGTAATAAAAAATAAAAGGCAAACCCAAGGTTTGCCTTTTAAAAAGTCTTGTTTGAAGATTAAGCCAGAATACATCGGTTATAAATGCCTCCCTGGCAATATCCGGGCTCGCAGAAGCTTCCCCCCGGGAAACTAATTCGGCATTTTCTATTACCACAACAAGTAACGTTCCCCATGGCTCCTTTGATTTGTTGCTGCTGTTCTTTACTAAGCTTTTGAACTCCTGTTAATTCTAAGATTTTTTTCATCAGATAAAATATTTAAGTTAGTTTAAATTGTTTATCACAAAAGGATAAAAAAAGGAAAACCTGTACGGGTTTTCCTTTTTAAATTTTAGTTATGCCCAAATACAGTTTCCATTAGGTTGGCAATATCCATAATCACAAAAGCTTCCTCCAGGAAAACTAATACGGCATTTGTTACTGCCACAACAGGTAACTCTACCCATGGCTCCTTTAATCTGTTCTTGTTGTTCTTTACTAAGTTTTTGAACTCCTGTTAATTCTAAGATTTTTTTCATTGTGTATTATTTTAGAGTTAGTCTTTAAATTTACTCCAAAATATTGTAAATCAATTACTGAAAAACATCCAAATAAGTAAGGTGTTATGCTTTAAAAGAGTAGTGTGCATACAGCATCTATGGCCCAGGATTGGGAGGTTTTTTGAGGTATTATAAAAGAAGCATAACTTCTCTTAAGATTGATCGTATTTTCTTTCCCGTATTTGATATAGAAGTTCAATAATGGGGTCACACAGATCCGGAATCTTTCGTGAAAAAATATCTTCGAGTTTTAATAGATCTTCGGGGTCACCATTAAGCAATTCTTCTGAGAAAGTTTCCACCAGATAAGAAACAACAGCTTGCTCTACCCCATCCATAAGATCACCACCCATTATCTGTATTGTGTTGGATTTGTCAATTAAAGAGTCCATTTCTTCAAGCTTTTTTGCCGCTTCTTTATTACCGTTAGGATTGTTTTTTCGGCTTTCGGTCTGGTGCTTAATACTCTGCCTTACTTTTTCGGGATCTGAGTTAAAATAGCTTACAACATATTTTTCCAGCAGAAATCCTTCCTCCTCCAAAACCTCCAAAATTTTATTTTCTTTAGATCCGTATCCCCCAATACTTTTGCGTATGCTATCTATATAATTGCCCACTTCGGGAAAATGGGTTCGCAGGAATTTTCTGAGGTGATATAGGCTAGTGATCATAATACCATAGCCATACTCATCATGAGCTTCAATAATAAAAGTGGTATGGTAATCGCCAAAATCTGCATGACAATCAATTCTAAAATTTTTATACACTATTTTTTCTGAAGATTTCATAAACTCTTGTTTCAAATGATGTCTGGTAAATATGAAATAAAACTTTATACAATCAAAATTTTTCTTCACTAGATGAGTATATAACACGCAATGAATAGTGGATGAATATACTACATAACTATTTAGTAACGTTTTATAATAGTGGGCTTCATATAATTGTTTTAGTTTGGATCCTATTTTAATTACATAGTGTCTGGTCGGAAATAGGCGATTTTTATAGTTTGAATTATTTTTGATGGGATTTTTATTTTCTTTTTTGATGCAGATGCCTTAGCGTCAGTCGATAAAAAATAAATAAAAATAGCGCAAAAAGAAATAAATTTAATAGTGATATATTTCAGACCAGGCACTACATATAACAAAACACACTAACTCACTGCAGAATGAAAAAACTATCATTGCTCATGTTGGTTATATCTGTAATAGGATATAGCCAGGCACCTTCATATTATAATGATGTTGACCTCACACTTAGTGGAAACGCTTTAAAAAATGAGCTTGCTTCCAAAGTAACCACTACGCATATCACATTTTTATCGTATACTCCCGGTATTTGGGATGCCTTAAAACAAACCGATCTGGATCCAACAAACGCTGCCAAGGTGATTTTAATGTATGGATATAATGATACCGATGGGGTGAGCAGTACCGATAGAACCCGGGGAGTGAATAATAACGGAGGCGGTTCTACAGACTGGAACCGGGAGCATGTATATCCAAAGTCATTGGGTATTCCAAATTTGGGAACGACAGGTCCCGGGGCCGATGCACACCATCTCAGACCGGCAGATGTAAGCAGAAATTCTTCACGCAGCAATCGAAAATTTGCAGATGGCTCTGGAAATTCTGGTGCTACATCCCAGGGGCACTGGTACCCGGGAGATGAATTTAGAGGTGATGTGGCCCGTATGATGATGTATATGTATATTCGTTATGGAAACCGTTGTCTACCCAAAAATGTAGGGGTGGGGAGCGCTGTTTCTGGTGATGGCAATATGATTCAGTTATTTCTGGAATGGAATGCAGAAGATCCTGTTTCTTCGTTAGAATTACAACGAAATCCAGTGCTCCAAAATTTACAGGGAAATCGAAATCCATTTATTGATAATCCTGCTTTTGCTACGCAAATATGGGGTGGTCCGCAGGCCGAAGATCGATTTGGTAACGTTGGAGGAGGTAATACCTTGTGTACAACAACAATCAATTCCTTTCCGTATAGCGAAAGTTTTGAAAGTGGTGTAGGAGAGTGGAACCAGGCAAGATCCTCTGATGATTTTGATTGGATAAGAACATCAGGAAGCACCCCATCCAGCAATACAGGTCCGGGCGCAGCTTCTTCAGGAGCGTATTATTTGTATATGGAATCGTCCAGCCCTAACTTTTCAAATAAAAGAGCTATTTTATATTCACCTTGTTATAATATCACCAATGCCAGTCAGGCTACATTTTCATTCAAATATCATATGTCTGGGACGTCAAACATGGGGTCACTGGCAGTTGAGGCCAGTTTAAACGGAACTAGCTGGACATCTGTTTGGAGCAAATCTGGAAATCAAGGAAACTCCTGGGAAACGGCCAGCATAAACCTATCAAGTTACCTGGGAGAAAAAGTGCAATTACGTTTTAATGGAGTAACAGGAACTACATGGCAGGGAGACATGGCCATCGATGAGATAAATTTTTCTACGTCCGGTAATTCTGGAGGAGGAAGTACCGGAAATAATATCACACTCAGCATTACTTTTGATATGTATCCCGAAGAAACCAGTTGGGAAATAAGAAACGATTTGAATCAGGTAGTAGATTCGGGGGGAACGTATGATACACAACCCGATGATTCTACCATTGATCTAACCAGAACACTGGATTCGGGATGCTATACACTGGTTTTTAAGGATGCTTACGGAGATGGTATCTGCTGTAGTTATGGAAATGGCTCTTATGAGCTTACAAAATCTGATGATGGGGTGGTTTTGGCCTCAGGAGGATCATTTGGTTCAGAAGAAATCAAAAGCTTTTGTATTGATGCTTCAAAATCTATTAATAGCAATAGCACTGCCAGGGTTTCGGGAACTAAAGTGTCGATCGATATCCATCCTAATCCGACGACTGCGATACTGTATTTGAAGACATCTGCCGCCAGTATAGATGATAGTTTTTCGATTAAGAGTCAGTTGGGCCAGCATGTTATGGAAGGCCGTTTGCAAGGAAATGAAATCGACGTAAATCGATTAAAACCAGGATTGTATCTGTTTACTATAATGGTGAATGGGGAATCACAAACCAAATGGTTTATTAAGCGATAGTATCATTTAAATCACTTCAATATAGTGTCTGCAATGCTAAACGGTATTGCAGATTTTTTTGTAATATAATTGGCAATTGAAATCTATATAGCTGTAGCACAAACATACTTTATGAGTTATATCGTCATTGAAATATGATCTTTCTAAAAACAATACGGTTTTACCGTAGCAGAAAGTTAGGTTTTGTTCGTAGATTTAGGGCACCATTTAAGTATCACGCAAGTTTGTAAAATTTTAGGGATTATGGAGGAAATTGAAGTCAGAGTTCAGGCAGTAAAAACACTGCTCGAAGCATTTAAACTAGAGCGTATTTTATATATTATCATCTCTTGTCTGTCGGTAATTATGATACTGAGCCTTCCGGTATATATTATTCTAAAAGCTCCTGATAAGATTGAGTGGGTCATAGGGCTTTTTGTTCCCGCAGGGGCCATTACACTTTCGATTGGCAGGCTATTAAAAATGTGGAACCAAGCCATTTCATTTGTAAGTGATCAAAAAGCCAGCGAAGATGAAAACTAATAATAAAGCTAAGAGAACAGAGACGATTATATCTACAAGTGTGATTTTAATGCTTATTGGATTTATATACATGTTTTATTTGTTGAATAATGTACACGAGACCGTACAGGAAAAAAAACAGGAACTTTCTGAATTGAACGCCGAAATTATTAAAAATAAAGACTCGCTGCATTATATTGATCAGCGATTACAACTCAAACAAGTATTATTAGACAGTATATTGAAGCAGATCAAAGAATCCGATGATACTGTGTTGCAGGAAAAGGTGAAACGCGATCTGGAAGCAGATCAAACCTTAAATTATTCTTTGAAAACCAGTATTCTCAGGACAACTGCTCCTGGGAAAATCGTATACATGCAGGTAAAAGATCAGCAGACCAAAGAATATCTTGAAGAGATTGACTTGCTGGATACACTTACCAAAAATGAATACAGAGCGTTTGGGTACGATCTTCAACCCGAGGGAGCAGATAATACGGTACGCTTCTTTCATCCAGAGGACAGTAGTAATGCTCAATTGTTAAAGAAAAAAATAGAAAAGGCTACCGGTATAGAAGTAAAAGAGCAATACATAAAGGGATTTGAAAATAAAGTACCAAGCCAGCAGTTGGAAGTTTGGCTAAAGAAACCCCAAAACGATAGTGTAAGTAACAATACAAAGTATTAGCTACATCATCTTGATCATTTGTGTCTTTTATTAAAGTCACAAAACCGATATTCCGGAAGGGATCTGCCAGAAAAACAACCTTTTTTGCTCTCGCAGAAATGATTCAGTTAAAATGAGACTTTGTTTTACTTGAAGTCTGCCATTAATTTGAAAGGCCCAAACAACGACTCTACATTTTTAATGATTATTGGGATTCCCGGGCCGGTCATCATTTCACCACCAAACCAAACCCCTTCTTTTCCTTGTTCATTTTGAAGTTTTTCGTAGTGATCAAAATCTCCCTTCTGTATAAATGGCGAATGCCATTTGGTAACTTTCCATGAATAAGGTTGAACATTTTTCCGGGATACTTCAAATTTTAGTTCTTTCATTAATTGACACCATTTTTCATGTACAAAATTTTCATCGATAGATTCTGGGTCGAGGTCATTAACAAAAGTTAGTGATTGAAACATGGTGTCTGCATAAAAATGTTTGAATGCACCATATAGTGATCCATTTTTTTTAACACTATTGAGGCCTATATGATGTGGGTTTTGATAATCGAGATAGATTCCTTTTTTAAGATATTTCAACTCCCTTGTTTCAAGCTTACAAAAACTGGATAACACATAATTATATCTCTGTGTATGAATGTCCTTTACCAAATGTTGTACATATGGATATTTTATTTTTTGAATTTGATGCATGGGTAGAGCCAGAACAATCTCATCATAGTCAGAAAAAGATTCACCCATGTTGTTGATCACCGAAAAAGTTTTTTTTGAATTTTCTACGGTTTCATGAATATTGATAATCTCTTGATTACAACGAATTTGAATGTTTTTCCGGTCTGTGGGCAATGCCTGCAGAAAACGATCATATCCAGTGGTTAACATCAAAAATTGATAAGGAACTCTGTTCTCTACATGCAAAATATCGGTCTTGCTATGAAACAGCAGTAGTTTTTCTAGTATTTTGTTTTTTGTAAATAGTTGATATAAATAATTGTAGGTAATATAATTATTTCGTGATGCAGCAATTGAAATAGCCTCAACACCTTCTGTAGTCATGCCAAAGAGCATTCCGAAATAAGAAATTAACTCTGCAAACAAAGATAAATTAAGACGTTTGCCCATTTGTTTGAGTGATTCATTTCGTCTAAACTCTGAATGTTTTTCTAGTTTTAGTATCGTAGCATGATAGTCGATAGACGGGAAATGTTTTAAAACCTGAAAAGCATCTTTCAATATCCTTATTTTTGACACATTATCTAAAACAGGGGGGCGCGGTATTTCTTTTCGATTTGATAAAAAATGATAATCTCCTATTTCATCCAGAAGTGCCTCAGAGTTATTCAAAAAATACTCCAACGTATCGTTTACTCCCGCTTTTGTAAAAATATTACATGGGATGAATTTTGTGTTATAATCTAAATAATGATTCTTATATTTCACTGAAGCGGCCAACCCGCCCAGGCAATTAGCACTTTCAAAAATAGTAATTTGATGTTTTGGGTTTTCGGATAAACGCAGCGAAGCAAAAATTCCAAACGCTCCGCCACCAATAACGGCGATCTTTTTTACACGGTTACTCATTGTTTTTGGGGTCTCAATTATAGCTAAAATTATGGTTTTTTGTGCGAATAGTCTAATTCGATCTCCATTTGCGTTTTTTGCATCCCTTTACCTCCTGCCATTAGATTGGTTATTTTTCCGTTTTCCAGTTGTAGTTCAACGTGTATTAAACTGGGCGATGGCGTATGCATATAGTGTCCCTGGCTAATCATGAATTTTGTTTTTTTTATATGTAAGATGTCATATAAATATGTAGCCAGAGGCCCTGCAGCCATTCCGGTTCCTGATTCTTCTTTAATGCCATATCTGGGAGCAAACATTCTGGAGTGGGCATCACTTTCTGTATGAGCTTTCTCTAAAGTAAATATATAATAGCCAATTAAATCCAGCTGCTCACTAATTTTTGAGATGACTTCAAAATCTGGTTGTAACTTTTTCAAAACTACAATACTTTTTACAGGAACGATCAGAAAAGAATTACCGGTATTTGTCAGTAAGATCGGAGTATCAGGAATCAGATCTGATTTGTTGATCCCCAGGGATTGCAAAATAATAGCTTCTTTACCCTCAATCGAGGTATATTTTGGCTGTTGCTGTTCCATAAAAGCCTGATCACCAATTATTTTTATTTTTCGAAGCCCATCGATAGTTTCTTTTGAAGATTCGGTAGTTTTTATTTTCCCGATTTGTCGCAGGTAAGAAAACGTTGCAATCGTAGCATGCCCGCAATGTGCGATTTGTTTATTGGGGGTAAAAAAGTCCAGCTTGAAATCGGCAACAGCAGATTTTGAAACAAAAGCTGTTTCAGATAATCCAACTTTGGATGCAATTTCCAGTTTATTTTTATCAGACAAATTATCTGCATCCAAAACCACCCCAGCAGGATTACCTCCTTTATTATTATCCACAAAGGCATTAAGAATTTGTACTTGAATTTTTTTTATACGTTCCATTTTTCAGTTTTTTGATTCCTATAATTTATGGACGGAAAGAACTTCAAAAAGACGTAAAAAAAATCAAGAATTTTTAGTATCGTAGTCTATTAATTTCCCAGAGGTATCAGATTCGACGTTGGGGCAATTTAAAATATGATCTTTTAAAATGCTTTTTGCCTTTTGGATTCTGGACTTTGCTCCAGAATAAGAAATTTTTAAATGGGCAGCCAGCTCTTTCTGAGAATAGCTTTTAAAAGAGGTGAGCACAATGGCTTCTTTATGTTTTGCAGACAGATGATCAATTTTTTGGTTGATACAGTTACTAAGTTTTGAGTATTCGAAGTCATTTTTTTCATTTTCAGGAATATCAATGGCCTCTATGGAGGCATTTTTTAAGCTGAAATTTCGATAGTGATCGATGATTGTATTTCGTGCTATCTGATAGACCCAGGATGTAAGTTTGGAAGTGTGCTGTAGTTGATCGATCTTTAGCTGCACCTTTAAAAAAACCTCCTGAAAAATATCCTTTGCAATCTGCTCGTCTTTGACTTTATTAAAAATGAACCCGTATAGCTCTTCATGTAAGTCTATCCAAATATGTTCGATTTCTTTTTTCATGGGAGTACATTTATTCTTTATCGGTAGTTTTTAATTTTCCAATTCTCTGGCCTTGTTGTACCGTAAGAGATTGAAGTCGGTTTTTTTCGAACAGTAATAATACGGTAGATCCACCAAAAGCAAAATGGCCTAATTTATCTCCTTTATATACTTTTACAGGTGTATCTGAAGAGATATCCTTAAATTCTTCTTCAAAATTTACAGAGCCAATAGTTTGTAATCCTATTGGGATCATCGCTATATAGCCATAGTCTTTGGTGTCTATAATAAAATACCCATGCCTAAAGTCCTGAAACACACTATAATCTTTGTTATATCCGGGATTACCTTCATTTACCATATCCAGAATGTCTGGCATGCCAAATAATCTTTTCCCTACACTTTCTTTGGATTCTACTATGGTTCCTGATATAGGGGCATGGTAGTGGTGATAGTTTATAGGCATTAAAAATACTGCAATGGCCGTTCCGCCAATAAAATTTTTTGCATATGCAGACCCATCCAACAATTCATTAAGGCTTAATTCCATTTTTGCTTTGGTCGGAATTTTGGTGTTCAGTTTTAAATCATTATTAATTACATTTATTACACCATCTGCCGGGGACACAATAATAGAATTATCATCTATTTTATCGATGGGGCGGGCACCTGGTTTTATATCTCTGGTAAAAAAATCATTGAAGGATTTGAATCCGTTATGAGGTAAAACAAAATCTTCGTTTCCAAGAGTTTTGTCTGATAGCCATTCGTTTATAATCTTTTTTGAAGCCGGGCTTTCCATAAATTTACCTCTTTCCTCAATAAAAAATAACGACCAACTCAAACCAGGTTCTTCAAGGATAAACTTCTTTCCGTCCGGATTTTTATAATATAAAAAAGAGAATTCAATAATGCGGTCTAATCCATTATTCTTATTTGGCAGGAAATAGAACCAATCATTTAAATATATATATAGATCCTGAATGTTCTTACCATGCCAGGGGTTGGTTGAACCATCTGGCAGATTTTGAACATTTTTGAACATCTTATTCACAGTTAACTGAAATTCAGAATTAGAATTATATAATTCTTTAAGTTTCTTAACCGGCGAAGAGTCATTTTGAGCTTCTACACTATTGATAAGAAAAAAACAGAGGGTGATTACGTAAATAAAATTTTTAATTACTTTCATCATGTTGATGTTTTTTTAGATAGAGCATAAAATCCGAGCTAAAAGTTGTAGGACTTTTGGAGTATTTATTGTAGAGAGAGATAATGTCTGGTAAGGGAGATTTGATTTGTTGAACCTGCTATCTTCTCAGTTTTTAATTTATTATTTGGAGTATTGTTTTCTACAAGTCTTACCTCTATTTCAAATATATAAAATTCTATTTTTAATAACATATAGTATTGTCATAATTTCTTCCGTAGTGATCAGGAAACTAAAGTTTTTCATAGAAAAGGATATGAAATGATTTCCAATCTTTTATTTTATTAAAGTGATCACATAAGTTTCCAATCTATCAAAAACGGCACCCCAACCATTCATAAAGCCCATTTGCTCTTGTTGTCTGCAATATTCCTCTGTTGGGTGAACAACATTAAAAGTAAAATTGGTTTTATCTCCATTTTCCTCGAATAGGGCTTGTATTTCTACGCCTTCAGTCATTGGTTTGAAGTTTGCAGACGAAACTATTTTTTCGAGTTCAACAATTTCTGAATATACACCATCAGCAATGAATTCATTTCCATCTGGCATTAACATAACATACTTCCATTGGCCACCAACTTTAAAGTCATGTTCGATTACTTTGGTCTCCATTCCTTTTGGTCCCCACCAATTTGCAATATGTTCTGGTTGAGTCCAAGTTTCCCAAACTAGTTTTATAGGTGCATTGAATGTTCTTTTTAATGTTAATGTGCGATTGTTTGCTTCGTTCATGCTACTCATCTTTTTTATTTTTTGCCTGCTCGTCTGGCAGGCGGGTTTGTAATTTGATTAAATAATTTTCAAAAGAATCCAGTTTTTCCTCCCACAGATTGCGATATTGTTCTATCCATAAAAAAGCAGGGATAAGGTTTTTAGGCCGAATTTGGCAAAATCGTTCTCTTCCTTGTTTATTAATAGTTATTATTCCGCACTCTTCTAAGATTTTTAAATGCTTTGAAATTGCAGGGCGGCTAACATCGAATTTTTCAACAACAGAATTAATAGTAAGGGTTTTTTCTGCTAAAAGACCAATGATATCTCTTCTAACAGGATCTGCAATTGCTTGAAAAACATCTCTTCTCATTTTAGTTATGTAACTATTCGGTTATAAATATATATATAAAACCGTTCGGTTACGCAAATATTTTATAAAATTTTAAATTCAGTTGATTTAATTTGTTCTTCTATCGCAATTTTTGTTGGTACAAACCCGTCTTGATTCGTATGTGTGTTTTTTGGTTGTTGGATGAGTAATGATTTCATAGTCAGAACATCCGTTTTATCCTCTGTACAGCCTAAAATCAAAATGCTAAGTCCAAATTAGTGTTAAAATTCGCTTCATTTTCTTCGTATGGTGAATTTGGCCTTCAGTTGCGGTGCAACTATATTCTGTAATTTTCTTATTCAACGTGAGTTCGGTTTAAAATATATTGACAATCAGCTTTTTATAAGCTTTATGAGTCCCTTCTCCCTCTGGGAACGACATTGCGACAGCAATGGGCGGGCTGGAGGAAGGACAGGGGTGTTTTGACACCTTTTAATATTTGTGGGTACACCAGCTTGCATGCCAGGCAGGCTCTCCCAGAGGAAGAGGAAACCCAAAGAGTTATTAATAAGCTTTTAGCAGAATGTTCAAATTTACTTTATCCCGACTCACGTTATTCGGGTTCATTTTCTATTATTTGATTTTAAAAAGAAACTTAAGAGCAGTGTAAAAGCTGAACCTGTAATAAAATTACCAACAAAGGAATAAAAGCTTTGCACAGAAGTGCTGTAATATTCTTTCTTCTCTAATAGTTTTGTTTCAAGTTTTTCTGATGAAACATTCGCATCTTGCATTTTCTCTTTCAGGGCATTAAGCGTATCGGCAACATAGTTTGTATAGAGCAATTCATAAAAGATATAGGTAAAAATAACACTAAATATAGCTGTCGATAAACTTAAAACAAGTCCTTGTAAAAGGGCTTCTTTATATGAAATAACTAGGCCATTTTGTTCTTTCCTCTTTCTTATAGCCAAGTAGATACCAAAAAGCAAAAAGAGATACAGCATTAGAAATAGAATAGTACCTCCAATCATTTCATTGTCTAATGAAATAGCTTTAGGTCCAAGCAATTTGAGCCAAACGAGTGTCAGCATTAATGCACTTCCTCCAAATGCAATTACAAATCCGTAAATGAGTGGTGTTTTGAATTTTATCATTTTCTTTAAATTTTATTCTTCGACAAAATTCACGGTCATTCTATAACAATACAAGTAAAAGTGGGTGGAAAAAAGAGTGGATTTAGTGATTTCCACCTTTTTCTAATAGTTTTTTGCTCAAAAAACTAAGTTCTTTCCTGTTTTTAAGTCCTGTTTTTTTGTAAACATTGTTGATATGTGTTTTGATAGTAGAAATGTCGACGAACAACTGGTCTGCAATTTCTTGATTCTTTTTACCCAAGGCAATTAACTCAATAACTTCTTTCTCTCTTTCTGTAATCCGATTATGATATGCTATTTCAAAGTCGTCATTTTTCTTATTTGTTCCAAGTGTCATACCAAACCAACACACTAAAAGTATAAACGGAACTAAAAATAGTGAGTTAATATTATTAATCTCTACGATTCCATAGCTTGAAGAGTAGTAAAAAACATTGAAAATTAGCACTCCTAATACTACAAGCACTGTTAAGATTACTAAAACTCTATTTTTCTTGATTATGTTTGTCACTTTATATGTCGTCTTTACAATGACCGCTGCTAACGCTTAATGTATAGTTTCTAGCGGAATAATCTTAGAATAACACTCTGCATAGCCCAAAGATAGCAAAAGCGCGTGAAATTCCCTGCCTCGCCGTCAGGAAGGCGTTAGGAATTTCTGCCACTATGAACTCATAGGCATTGTTTTAGCTGCTGGTTTTTATTTTTCAATCAATTCCTATAACATTTTTAAAACGGGATTTTCTTCTCCTTGTTCCCCTTCTTGTTTTGCTCCTGGTCGATTATCTTCTTTAATGATTTCCAATTGTGTTGTATTTCCTTTTTCGGTCAGTGAACTCATTTAGACTTTTATTCTGGGCTGCAAACATAGCATTCCTGCCCGACCCGGCAGGCGGGTTGTCCCCTAATTTTGACTTTTTATCGTACCGTAGCACTGCTATGCTTCTCAAAAAAGGCTTCATTAGGTAGCAAAAGCCTATATTTTCGCCTTCAGACAAAAAGTCTAAATGAGTTCAGTTTATATTCCATCTGGAAATAATTTTCAGGTTTGTCTTCAAGGTCTGGTCTCGGAGCAAAGAGATTGTATTTTAATTTTTGATTGGATTTAAATTCAAAAACTGTTCCCCACTGTTCAAAGATTTGTCCTTCCCATTCCGATTTGAAACGAATTTCATTTCCTACATTCCAATCCGTTGTTAGTTCACTTCCGTATTGCCACTGTTTAACTTTTTCAGGGTTTGTTAGAGCATCCCAAACTTGTTCAGTTGAAGCCTTTATTGTTATTTTTGAAATATTCGTTGCCATATTTTAATTTTTTTAGATTTTAATTTGTTCAACTTGCAGCTAATGACTCGAATATGCGGAGGCCGGGATTTCTGTGCTACCAACTTATAATGTCGTTACTGTTTTTGAGTAAATGAATAAAAGTTTCATAAACCTACAATCAACCAGCTTATGTGTGTTTTTTGTGTGTGCCTTGAATGGTAAATATAATTCTTTTGTTAGAATGTTCCGCAGCGTCTTCAATTGTTCCACAGCAGCTTCAATTGTTCCACAGCGGCGTCAATTGTTCCACAGCGGCGTCAATTGTTCCACAGCGTCGTCAATTGTTCCGCAGCGTCGTCAAATGTTCCGCAGCGGCGTCAATTGTTCCACAGCAGCTTCAATTGTTCCGCAGCAGCGTCAATTGTTCCGCAGCGCCTTCAAATCTTCCCTACAAGGTTCAAATTTGTTTACCATCTCTTTTTTCTGTTCCTGTGCTTATGTTCGGTTGTACCCACCACCCGAATGCTTAGTTATTGTAAACAGTTTTTTAATTCATTACCAAACTTTTTGTGCATGAACAAAAGATAATCCCATTTTCTATCGAATATAATCTATTGGGTTATTAAGTCCTCAATCACTTTAAATACCAAATGAGTGGTGAAAGTCAAGTAATCGAAATTTACAGTTTCAAAAGTATCCGTCGGATCGTGATGATGCGGGGAGGTGTCACCATGTTTATATTCTTCAGTTATTCCAACAGCATTATAGCCAGCCTCTCTCCATTCCTTGTGATCTGAAGAAGTCACTCTTGTGGTATAAATTTTAATTCCAAAAGGGCTCGCATGTTTTTTATAAACGGACTTTAAGTACTTTGTTGGCAATTCAAGTTCAATGTTTCTATCTCCATCTTTATCCCATCCCACTTGATCAGCTGTGTGGACTGAGTGAATCTTGAACCCACTTTCTTTAATAAAACTAACAAAAGCAAGACTCCCCGCATGACCAGTTTCTTCTTGGTCAAAAAAGACAAAAATCAGATTCTTTTTTCGATTTTCCATAGCTGCTGCCAATTTTGAAACCCCATAAACCAAAGCGCAGCCAGTGGCATTATCACTCGCTCCCGGTGTCTCTTTTACCGTATCATAATGGGCTCCAATTATGATATACTCATCACTCGGTGTCGTAGCCGGCAAGATTGCATATAAATTAACCCCATAATAGGGATTATGTATTGACATCTTCCTGCTCTTGGGTAAATCAACTTTGTAATAGTATTCCTTAGCGTCTATCTTAATATCCCGAAGCTTACTTTTTAAATAGTTTCTTACTAGAAGTTTTTCATTTTTACTCCATCGTTTTTTTAATTTTTTGCTTTGATCAATTTTCGAATCACCTGTAAGTGCCGAAACAATTTCCTTTTGTTCTAAAGTTAGTGTAGTTTGAACTTCCGCTGATATGAGATTTTGAACGAGATCGGTCCTGCCCACATTTTTTTGATTGCATGCCGTAATCAAAATCAACATTAAAAAATCCCTTAAAATTTTCATTTTAGTAAATTGTTTACAATGTCTCTTGTATAATGCATATGCACCTTTTGGGATGCAAATGCATTATACAAATTGGCACAGGTTATTCTTTTTTTCAATTCTTTAATTAACCAATCTAATCGGGTTCTGGCAACACTAATTGTATCGATATAATTTCTATATTCTATTCTTTTCAGGTGTAGATATAATCACCCATCAATATGACTTTTATTGACTAATACACTAGAAGCTAATCGATTAATATTTTTACTGTTTCTGGTATTTGGTATTTTTTTTTCAGTTCTAATAATTTATCTTCATCTATATTATTGTCGTGAATAATTAATTCATTAAGAATATCATAATTAAGATGTTTTAAAAGAAATTCAAGTTCTTCGTACCAGTTGTTTATCATTTTTTTGGTCAATGCTAGTGATTCTAAATTTTTCATAATCGGAGAAAACACAATACTTTCCAAATATTTATCAGGATTGAAGCCCGAGAAACGAATGTTGTGAAACTCAAGTTTTTTCAGATTGGTTAAATCCTCCCTAAGCATCAATTTTTTTAAATTTTGCAGAGAGAATGATAGTTCATCTTTATTACCAAATCTCAGCGTTTCTAATTGTTTTAGTAAAGATGATTTACAGAATACACTTAGATCATTTTCGGATATATTGCTATTCCAAATTGTAAAATGCTTTAGGTTTTCAAAGACTCCAAGATTCACGAAAACATCAAAGTTTCGAATATCTTCACAGGAAATGAATTTAATTGTAGATAGGTATTTATATTCTTTCCAAATTTTCTGAGAGATATAATTAAAGTTTACAGAACTATGGCGATAGTACTTTAATGTTCTAATAAGTCTATAGAAAAGTCTGGGATATTCCAATCTGCTACTGCCAGTTACGATTCTATAAATGTCTTCTATATTACCTAATTTTTGATCTAACAAGAATACTAGTTTTTCATTAACAGGAAGATTGTATAAAGTGAATAAATCCCTAGTGAATCTCCAGATTTCTGATTCGCTTACAGTTTTTTTTATCAACGCATCATATAAATAATCAATGAAATTATTTCTTTCTATTTCGTTAGATAAAGAGTTGATGATAGCAATAATATCTCTTTCAAACTGATACAAATAATTGTTTTTAGCATTGAAAGTCTCTAAGCAAACATTCAAAGATTTTATAGCTGTTTCAAGTTGATTAATTTCCAAATTGTTCTTTTAGAGTGAATGTAACTATTCTGGTACTCTCCAATATAGTTGATTTCTTTTGATCTTCAATGAATGTAAGATAATTTTAGAGAAGGAGTTATTACTTTTCAATGCGCTAATTATCTGAAAAGTCACGAGTGAATAGATTTTGCTTGTACCTACTGCTTGATGTATAGTTTCGTAGCAGAAATATCTAAAATTGACCTTCTGCATAGTCCAAAGGTAGCAAAAGTGCGTGAAATTCCCTGTTTCGCCTACCTTTGGCAGGTAAACTGTCCAGGCAGGCATTAGGAATTTCCGCAGCGCTGTCAAATGTTCCGCAGCGCTGTCAAATGTTCCGCAGCGCTGTCAAATGTTCCGCAGCGCTGTCAATTGTTCCGCAGCGGCGTCAATTGTTCCACAGCGCTGTCAAATGTTCCGCAGCGGCGTCAATTGTTCCACAGCGCTGTCAATTGTTCCGCAGCGGCGTCAATTGTTCCACAGCGCTGTCAATTGTTCCGCAGTGCCTTTAAATGTTCCCTACAAGGTTCAAATTTGTTTACCATCTCTTTTTGCTGTCATTTTTTGTATTCTGGTGCTCTTAATTGGCTACAACGTCTCTTGTATAGTGCATTTGCGTCCCGAAGGGCGCATATGCACTATACAAATTATTGTGCGCTGGTTTATTCTGCGTTTTCATAGTTCAGATACCAATGAATTCCGAATTTGTCGATTAACGTGGCAAGTGTCAAGTTTGCTGAAGTTTCTGAAAAATCCATTGTTACTTGTCCACCAACTTTAAGTTTGTCAAAAGTTTCTTTCTGTTCAGACTGGTCACTGAAGTTTACACTTATCGCTATATTGTCGCCTACATTCGTCTTTTGTCCGTCAAATCCGTCCGATGTGTAAAAATGAACTTGGTCTGCCTTGAATTCTGCGTGGGCAATTTTGTCTTTAAATTCGTTAGACACATCGCTTGTAGATTATCAGATATGGTATTAATCTTTTCATTTCTTGTTTTTTACGATTTTGTATGCCGTTTCGAGAGCTTCGTACAAAAGCTCTTCTCCAATTTTATTGATGTCGATGTAAGTCCAACCGCTTTTTCCCCAATGGTTGTCAACTGGTAAATTGCTTTGTCGATTTTACAAAATTCGGTTTACTCGTCAACGTTAAGCTTAAGACAGGCTTTTGACTTTTCTATTTCGAGAGAAGCAAAAATTTTTTCGTCAATTCGAAAGGATATAGCGTCAAAATGTGGCTTTTCTTCCACGTTTGGGAATGAAAGTGATAAAGTCCTAAATTTTTCTGTTTCTACCATTTTTTTTAAAGCACGATTTTTCAAGTTGGCTACGTTTCGGGTATGATGTTGTAGCTATACCGCAGGATAGCTATGCATTATACCCATTGTAGCATGTTTTTACTTTCTTTTACTATAGATATCGGTCCACATTGATCTCCATATTTTCCAAGAATTATCTAATTGCCTTCTATAGATTGTTGTGTTTATCCCTTTTTGCAGCATTCCAAAGCTGATTGCATCTTTTTTATATGTCCAATCCAAAAGAGATTTATGAGTTGATATTGCCAATGTATCCATTATGTCCAAACTAATAATTTCGGTTTCATAATTGTTTATAATCGTCTTTGAACTATCTTTGGGAAACCAAAATTTTCTAATTTCAGATTTCCCTTCTATTGGTTTTAGTGTATTTGGCTGAATTCTAGAATCTTCGACCAAAAGTTTCATAATTCCTTCTTCATCTGATTTTAGCCAACCATTCACATATTCACTATGAATTTTTCGTATTTCCAATTCATCGGCATCTAAGATTTTATTAGCTTCCTTATTTTCACAGCCCGCTATAACTATTGTTAGAAATATTGAAAGGAATATTTTTTTGAGATTATGTAATATCATGAATTCGTTTTTTAATAATGTGTTACAACGTTTCTTGTATGGTGCGTTTGCATCCCGTAGGGTGCATATGCAATATACAAACTGTGTGTGCCTTGAATGGTAAATATAGTTCTTTATAAAGAATGTCCCAAAGGGTGTGAGTCCCTAATACAGGGAAAGGATCATCCGTTTAAATTGGTTGATTAGAGGATGGGTAAATTACTTTAAACTAGGCTCCATTCAATCGAAGCTTAAGAAGTTAGATGAATGGCTAAGAAACCGACTGCGTTATTGCATATGGCACCACTGGAAAAAGCCAGAGCGTAAAAGAAAGAATCTGATACGTTTAGGGATAAAACTAGGTCAGGCATATGCTTGGAGTCGTACTAATATGGGAGGTTGGGCAGTAGCTCAGAGCCCTATTTTAGGGACAACCATAACGCTAAAACGATTAAAATCGAAAGGCTACATCAGCTTGCAGGAACACTACCATACAATTAAGCATCATTAACGAACCGCCGTATACGAGACCCGTACGTACGGTGGTCATGCCTACATTTCATTTCGGCAGATACATGTGAGACCTGCCTGCCGTAAGCATTCAGGCAGTGGCGCACTTTTCTCAATTATGGGGAGAGCCGTCTACTCAATGCTTAGTGTTTTTGTTTTCTAATTACTACCATTCTATAGTCCGATTCAGATTTATGTCCACTATCCTCAAACACATATTTGAATTTTTTGTCCTCAATTCGGTCAACTTTTTCTTCAAATCCAATTGTGTTTTTTAGGATTTCAACTTTTTTTCCTGTATCCTGAATACAGAAAATAACGAAACATCCTTTTTCCAATTTTGGATATCATTTTTCATAAATGCCCACCGAAGGACTACAGTTACCAAAATATAAAATAAAAATGAACTGTAAATTTTATATTTGACGACTTTACAAATAGCACAGACCTTTGGATTAAGCACAAAAACCCTATGTTTTTTTATACATTGTTATCTTCTGTAGCGACACGCAAGAGTAAGCAATTAATTTTTTTGTTTCTGTCTTTTCTCTGATTGAGTAAAGTCCCTCATAACAGTTACGTTCGAGTTAAGTGCATCTGCGCGTACTAGCTAGAAAATCTGTTGTATTGATTAAAAAATAGTATACTAAAGTGTCATATTTTGAAAACTATGGTAACTAAAATAGTAGATAGAAGCTTTAATAATGAAAAACAAACAGGAAACCATATTTCTTACTGCTCTAGAACAAAATCAGGAGAAGCTATATAGAACTTGCTCGATTTATTCTGAAGACGGGGAAGATACCAAAGACCTTTTTCAAGAGGTTTTGGTTAATGTTTGGAGGTCGATGAGCACATTTAAAGGTAATTCAACTATTAGTACTTGGATGTTTAGAATTGCCTTAAATGTTTGCCTTCGTTTTAAATCTAAACACACTAAGAATCAAAATAGATTTATTAGGTTAGATAGTATGACTATGGGAAATTTTAGGTCGGAAGAAAGGAGCGGAGACGAAAATGAAAAGCTTATTAGTCTAAGAAAGTGTGTGAAAAAACTGAATGAAGGTGATAAGGCGATAGTTGCGCTTTACTTGGAAGGATTAGCCTATAGGGAAATTTCTTGTATTCTAGGCTTGTCTGAAAATAACATAGCCGTAAAGATTAAGCGAATAAAATCTAAATTGTTTAACTGTATAAATGAAATATTATGATTGAAGATGAATTGATTAAAATCTGGCAATCGTCCAGTAATCAGGAGCGCATAAAATTCGAAAAATCGAAATTAATGATAGAATTACAGTCAAGTTTGGGACGCTTACACAGATGGTGGAATTATCTAGAGCTTTTAGAGGTAGTTTTAGCTATAATTGGGATTTTATCATGTGTTTTTATAATATTATGGATTCCCTTTGTGCTATCAAAGATAGCATTAGTATTTATGATAATTTGTGCTATTTTTTTGATAATCAAATATCAAGGTGTTCGAAAGTTTAAACCAAGTGATTTGGCAGAAAATTATCTTGATTATCTCAAAAAAAACAGGGAATATCTAGAAGTCCAAAAAAAGTTTCTTAAAACTTATGTGTATTGGGGAATTTTGCCGGTTTACCCCATAATGCTATTGTTTACTGTCAGTATTTGGGAGAAGATACCAGCATATTTCATCGTCTTCATCAATGTAGCTTCAATCGGAATAGGGATTTATGGATATTTGTTAAATAAGGAAAGAGTAAAAAATGAAATCAACCCAAGAATAGCTAGAGTTGATGAATTAATTAAAGAACTTAAGGGGTAGTTGTTTTTGTGAGCTATTGAAGATAACGTTTCGGGTATGATGTCGTAGCTATACTGCAGGGTAGCTATGCATTATACCCGTTATTAGGCAATGTTTTATTAATCCAGTTATTAAAATCATTTCTATTATTTATTTCATCATAAGTCCAGCAGTCAAAGTTTAGACTTTCGCTAAATCCGAAAAACCTTAATATAAGTCCATTACCTATAGTGTCATTTTTCGAAAGAATTTTGAGTCTCTCGATTAACCAATTGAGGTTTTTTTCATCTTTCGATTTATCCAATTTCAGAAAAAGTTTGATTATACCGATTCCAAGTCTACTTCTTTTACTTAGTATTCCATCAAGTTTAGAGGTTAAAAATGAGTCTTCTATAAAGTTCACGTTTTCTAAATTTTTGTCATTTTCAATTAAGAAGTGTTCAAATTCAAAATCTTTGAGAATAGGGGCAGAGGCATTTAAAATAGCCTGAGTGTGTCTTTTGACAAGCTCTGTTTTAACGATTTTTATAGTTGGAATATCAAATCCCAATTCAATATATGCTTTTGTCTTATGATGGCCATCTATTATATAACAGGCCGTAAAATCAGCATTAACTGGATTATATAGTTTGTAGGTAATTACTTTAGGCTTCAAACCATTTTGAATCAGCCTTTTATAATACTCTACCCTTTCGTTATTAATTGTACTATTTGGTGTAGTGAAAAATACATTCACTTTATCATATGGGTATGGATAAAAAGCTCCTGAAAACCTCCTGTTTATTGCAACATTTTCAGAGTATTTTACTTGCCCTTCGCACATGAAGTTACACGCATCAAGCTTCATTGTTCCCAGATTCACATTATAATTTCCATTGGAAAAGAGATTGAGAAATTCCTTAACCGAATTAAAAACAGTCTTTTCATCTCCATCAATCAATACTTGATTTAAGCTATCTGTTAAATCCTTTCGTTTGTCACTTGAATAACTTGATAAAGCATAATATTCTCCTACACTTCCAGCACAGTCTGGCCAGTTTACCGTAAGTGCAGTCTCAATAACTAAACAACTTGCAAATTCATCAAAAAGCAGTTGAATTATGTTTTGTCCATTTGTTATTTCTACTTCCATTTAATATTGCCTAACGTTAAGTGTATGTTTTGTTTGGTGATAATCGTTTGCGCAGCGATAGCGGAGACAAACTATTTGCCAAATGAAACCATACATAGTTATTGTAAAGCGTTTCAATTTTCAATTTTCAATTTTGTTTTTGCTCCATCAGGATCAACCCAATTAGTGTTCCATTGATTTATATCATCAACAATGCCCAATTTAGAAAGATCTATTTCGAATCGCTCTTGATATTCTTTGTTTAACCCTTGATTTGCTGTGAGGTCAATAAATTTATTCTCTTTATTCGTTGTGGCGTTAACCTCATAAATTAAAAGTGCAGAATGTTTAGAAGAGTTCTTTGTTTGAATAATGAGTTTGTCATTTTGAACAGTGATTTTTGGATTTTCACTCATCTCAGAAAAGTAAACTCCTTTCTTGTCCGCAGAACAAGCTCCTAATATAATTATAAGAAGTAGTGTGAAAAATGGTTTTATTAATTTCATATTTTAGTTATTAAAAGATAAATTCTAATTTTATTTTAATGATTTACAACGGTTTGAATAAGCGTCTGTTTTAATGGCGTTTATTTTTTGTTATAAGCTTTTTGTCACACCAATACCAGACAACATCTTCACCTCCAGGTTCATAAGGCGCAAATTTGTCAAATTCCATCCCGACTTTTTCCATCACTCTTATAGATGCTTTATTTTCCTTCATAGCAATTGCTATTATTCGTCTTAATTCGAGTTTATCAAATCCGTATGTCAAAATTGCATGAGATGCTTCTGTTGCAAAACCCATCCCCCAATATTTAGGTGAGAATCTATAACCAAGATCAATTTCATCAAATTCGGGCAGATACGCTAAACCAGCCCAGCCAACAAACTGCATCCCATTTTTTAGAAAGGTAGCCCATCTTCCGTATCCATACTTCTCATAGTCGTTAATTCTTGTCTGTATTGCCTGTTCTATTTCTTCTATAGATTCAACCAGAGGTTCTCCCGTATGCTTTTGTACGTCAGAATTAGAATGCAACTGAAACATTTCCTCTTTATCATCCAGGGTAATTTCCCTTAACAATAATCTTTCTGTTTCTATTAAAGTTTTCATTTTATTGCTTAGAACGGTAAATATAAAAAGTCGTTTTAATGCTTTTTATATTATAGAGTGTTTTATTCCCAGTTTTTACAAACATAACCAGCATTTAAATTTAAGGAATTTCTTATTTCATGAACTCCCGTAATGTCAAAAAAATCTTTTATCTCTTTTATTGATTCAAATTTTGATATTCTATTTATACTTAATATGTACTTTTCAAGAATAGGGTAGTCTTCTTCTTCATCAGTTGCCACAAAAACACATTCTTTATTTGTAGTACTTAAACCTATGATAATGTCTTCTATAATAGATGTGATGTCATTATAATACTTGTTTTTTCTCAAAAAGAGATCCCAACCGTTAATCAATAATAAACAAAATGAACAATTGAAATAAGCATAAAAAACAGGCATATCCAATTCCATATAATACTTTGAAAACTTTTTTTGATTTAGTCTCAAATCCGAGTTTAAAGAAGAATCATTTACATTCCAAAAAGTATCATGTTCGTCAGGTAGATAAGAACATTCTTCTGAACATAATTTTTGATATCTCGAATTATTCTTGAGTAAATTAAAAAATAATTCTTCCACCTCAAGAACACTTGCACTATTTTCTATTATCGCAAGAAACTGAAGCGGATATCCAACATCTTTCATCGAAACTATATTAGTTAACATTTAAATTAATGTGTTCGTGCCAACGATCTCGTAAATGGTCGTTTTAATGTCGTTTATACATTGTTTAGCAAATGTTGTAATTTTCAATCATACTCTCCCAAAAAACGAGTTAAAAGGTCATTGACTATTTTTACCTCTTTTTCTATTGCAATTGGTTGCCATCTATAATCAGAGTACATCAAGGGAGATTTTTTCCACGTATAACAATACAATTCACTGAAATAGTAGGGAACAAAAACCTTCATTTTTCTCAGTTCATATAATTCTTGAGAATACTGATTTCTAATGGAATCATTCTCGAAAATGTACATTGGTTTGCTGCCCCTCTTACCACGAGGCTCCTTTATATGGTTAAATTTTTCAGGTAGTATATCAATAAGTGAATCAATTTCTTTATTTCTCAATATGACAATTTGTCGATCTTCAACAGAAATAATTGGTCTTACATCAGTTAGATAAATAAGAATTTTCTGCGTAATTGTATCTGGCAGAGGAGGTGGGATATTAAGCCCTGAATCTTTTTCTTGCGTTTTTTTATTTAAAACTCCAACGGCAACAAGCTTGTTTGTGAAATGTAGGACACCATTTTCAACGTAAGTTTCCCAGTTTGAAGGTAACTCTGATTTTATTCGCTTTAATACACTATCATTTTCAATATTGAAGCTTTTCTCTTGTGCAAAAAGATCCACTTGCCCTAGAGCAATGACAAAACAGACTAGTAATAACTTAAGGATTTTCATATTCTAAAATATTTGCTAACGTTTGGCTAAACTGCGTTTTTAATGCAGTTTAGGTTTTGTGTGTGCCCAGCATGGGCATCTTTTGTTTACCGAAGGTAAATAATTAATCTAGAGGGTGCAAGTCCCTTATGGGCAGGGGTAACGTCTTGAACCATTAGTAAGTCGCAAGGTTGCTATCCGTGATGTTAGGACTGAAGGAAGCGAGACTACAAAACTCGGTACTGAGATATACGAATCACATATTGAGGCTATTAGATCGGATAAGTAGGCACATCACTGCGAAGTCCAAAATGCTGTTTTTTTTCAGTAGGTGTCGAAATAGTAGATGCGGCAGGGATCGAGGGAAACCTGCCTGCGAGGCAGGGAAGATGTCCTAACCTGGAGGGCGGAGCGCTAAGAAATGATCCAGTGGATCATTTTAGCGAACGAGCCAGCCGGTGGGTTGGCTAAACTACGAGTTGGTTGTGTAGAGAAGTCAGCAGAAGTCATTGTACTTATAGGAAACGAGCCACGCAAGGATGTGGAGGTCTCACAAATAAGGAAGGACAGAACATTATTTCACGTCTAGATTCGTATAGGAATCAGTTTATCTGATAGCCTTTACTTAGAAGGGCAAGAACAGTAAAAGTTCTGAAATAATGAACCGCCGTATACGAGACCCGTACGTACGGTGGTCATGCCTACATTTCATTTCGGCAGATACATGTGAGACCTGCCTGCCGTAAGCATTCAGGCAGTGGCGCACTCTTCTCAATTATGGGGAGAGCCGTCTACTCAATTAGCAAATGTTATTTTATTAGGTTTAAAATATCAGGTATTCTATTTTTCAAGTATTTAGGTATCCGGTTTGACACAATTAATTTCTTACGTTCAATAGTTAATATATGCTCTGGGGTTGAATTGTATGTGCTAGTATCAAAGAAATTAACCGAATCAAAGAACGTCCAATGTTCGTTTATATTTTTGAATCCAAGATTATATCTTTCTTCAACTTCTTTATCAGGAACAAAATGGCCTCCATTTTCATACCTTATCAATACTCTCTCTTTTGCTTTCTCAATAGAATCTAAGGCGAAGAAAACAATTTCTAGCCTGTATCATTATTCTTGAACTTTTGAGGCCAATAAAGCGGTGTTGAGTTAAAGTTTGTTTCGTAACAAAAGTCAAATCTATTGTCTATTGCTTTTTGGATCCTTTCTTCCAAATCTTTTCTGGCTATGTTATGCGCCATTGTATCTCTATATTCGGTAGGGATTAGTGAATCATATTTTTCTTTGAAAATTTTATCATAATCATAAGGAATAAGTACTCCGTCTGTAAAGGCCTTTGAAAATGATGATTTCCCAGAACCATTACATCCAGCAATTACTAAGAGTTTTGGCTTATGCATTGAATTGAGGGCTAGCTTTAGGATTTTTTGACACTTCTCCTTTTGCTAACTTTTCTTCATAGTTTCTTATTTCCTTAGAAATTCTAGGAAGTTCCAATTTAAGCTTTTGTTTAAGTTCTTCTAAATATTGTAATATGTCTTCTTTAGTACTCACAATGCAAAGATAATATATTTAAAATTTGTACAAGGTTTGAGCTCAATATTTGCTAACAATAGAATAAAGAATATATGTCCTTTATATTCTATATATGCTTCTCTACATATCTAGCCGATTTTTGATAAACTTAAAATTATTCACAGCAACTTGAGTATATATTTCTGTTGTTTTTGTGCTACTATGACCTAATAAGGTTTGGATATACCTTAAATCTGTTTCACTCTCCAATAAGTGAGTTGCAAATGAATGTCTTACTTTATGAGGTGTCATCCTTCTTTTACTATTTGCTTTTGTTGCCATTTGGAGATTCAAATAAATACTCACCTGATTTCCATTGCCTATACTATAGTATATCCTTAAATCTTTTAATCAGGAGTACTTGAAATTTATACATAAAAAGGTGAAAAGTGGAGCAAATATGGGTTTTATAGTTATTTTGGCTTCAAAATCCTTTCCAAGACATCAAATAAGCATTTAGAACATGGTTACATACCTAAAGATAGTTATAATATGGTTTACGAAAATAGAAGGGCTTAGATCGTTGGTTTTCTATTCAATCTTTTACTTTTTAAGGGCTTGTGCAATGGTTACTATTGTTGGCACACGTTTTATTCTAGTTTAAACTCCTATTTTTGTTTTATAACTGCTTCAATGAATTATAGAATTGATATATTAACACTTCTAGGTTTAGGTATTTCATTTACTACTCTTTTTTTAAGTTTGTTTTTCATTTTTCAAAAAAAGCTTAAAAATGATGGTTATATTTTTCTATATGTTTCTATTTTAATTTTAGGCTACGAATTATTTTATAAAACCCTAATTCACAGTTGTTTAATTTATGACTTTCATTTGCTTTACATCCCTGGAAGATTAAATAATTTACTAATTTATCCAGTCTTTCTCTTTTTTGTTTGGTCGATAACAAAGCAAGAATTTAAACTAAGAGGAATTCATAAATTACTATTACTAGCGTTTGTATTTTATGGTGTATATGTGCTTATCTCGGGTTTATTAATTCCGCTAAATGATAAATTAGAAATGTTAAATTCGTTTTATAGTGATAATAGACCCGGACCTTTTAATTATTGGTTAAATCCTAAAGCTCTATTTAAATCAACTATTATCCCATTACTGTTTTTAGGCGTTATAGCTTTTGATTTTTTTAGATTCAAAAGAAGAAATGCCAATATCCAAAGCAAAAGATTAATATATATACTTTCTGTCGTTATAGTATTATACTTTTTATATAATCAGCTTTCAAACTTAATATATAAATGGGTTTATGGTGCTACCAGGTTTTCAATGATTGAGTGGCCAATAGATATTGCATTTTTATCTATCATAATCATTTTATTATCAGTAATGGTACTTTTAGTAAATACAGGAAGTACTTTTCTTCCACCACCTAAATATTCAGGAAGTGCTTTAGACGGGAGCTACTATGAGGACATCATAAATAAAGCCAAAAGCTATATTGAGAATAACGAATTGTACAAAAAAGAAAAACTATCATTAACAGAGCTTTCAAAGAGTTTAGATACAAACCCTAAATATTTATCTCAAGCTATTAATCATCATCTTAAATTAAGTTTTGTAGATTTTATAAATAACTATCGTGTTGAAGAAGCTAAAAAACAAATACTCAATGATAAAAATTCATCACTAACACTTGAAGCGATCGGGCAAATGGCCGGTTTTAAATCTAAATCGGCTTTTTTTAGAGCATTTAAAAAGACAACGAATGTTACTCCAAATCAATTTGTGAAATCAAAAAGAAGTTCCAATTCATGAATTGCCCCCTTATTACTCTTCTTTTAAAGTAAATTCTGCTTTTTCATTTCGACTTTTGTTCAACAACAAAATACAATCAAAATGAAAAATATCTATTTAGCCTTAATTATTTGTTTGTTTACTGCAAATCAAACTGAAGCATATAATAATGATAAATTAAGAGTGGTTTACTATTCAACTGTTGAATTTGTTGAAACACCTTTATCATACATCAAGGGTAGTGTGCCTTTAAAAAGTAAGGTTGCATTAAGTCGTAATCATTATAGGTTTAGCTATGATTCGCAAAATAGATTGGTTTCCATAGCATTTTATAACGGTTCAACACCTAAAAACCCTAATCATACAGCAAACTTGTTTACGCTAGCACATCGTATGGAGTTCTCTTATGAAGATGCTTTTGAAAAAGTAGCTTTTTTCAACACAAAGGATGAACAATCTACAGTTTTAGGCAACTGTAGCCAATTTGTTTATCAGCTTAATGAATTAGGTTTTAGAGAATCGCTTCACTTTCTTGATAGTTCTGGAAATAGAGTTGAAAACAGCTGGAATATTTTTGAATATACATGGGAATATTTACATGATGGAATCGTTATTGAAGATCGTTTTGATACTAATGGAAAGCAAGTTTCAATTAGACCGAATTTTGAATTTTATCGGCTTAAATTATATTTCAATAATGTTGGACACATTGCTTTAATGCAGAATATAGATAAAGATGGAAATCTTATTGAAAATAGTACAGGTGTATCACAAGATATTATTACCACAAATTCTAACGGTAACTTTTTGCAATGGCAAGTTTTAAACAACCAACATCAATTAGAAAAAGGGAATGGACCAGATGTAGCCGTAGGCATTCAAAAATTCAACGAGTTTGGTTATGAAATTGGGCTGGAAAATCAAGACGAAAATGGCAATCCAATTTTTAATACATATGGTATCTGCAGAAGTAAAACTAAATTTGATAAGTTTGGAAACTTAAGCCAACGATTTTTTTATAATGAAGCAAATGAGCCTTCAAATCATAAACAGGCAGGTTATCATCATTTGAAAATAGAATGGGACAAATTCGGAAACGATAGGAAACGACTCTCTTATTATGATGTTAATAATAAAAAGGCTATTCACAAAACACGAGGGTACCATGCTGTAAAGTATGACTACGACAGCACAAACCTTACTAAGATTAGTTACCTGGATGTGAATGGCCAATTAGTAAATAGAAAAGATAATGGTATTTCATATATCACATATCTGTATAATCATGAAGGAAAACAAACCAGAGTTTTAAGATTTGATAAAGAAGGAAAGAAACTTTGAACTCATCTTGACTTTTTTCGTTGAACCGAAAAAGAACATTTTTACAGGCAATTATAAAAAGTCAAGATGAGTTCTTTAATAAAATATTGAAAAGAAAAATTAATGAAGCGATATATTGTATTAACAGGTGTACTGATACTTGGCAGTTATCTAGTTAAAGGTCAAAACCAGAAGAAATTAACATCTGAGTTAAATGCCATTTTAAATGAATACTATAACAATAAACAGTTTAATGGAAATGTACTAGTTGCTAAAAAAGGAAATATTGTTTATCAAAGAGCTCTTGGCTATGCCAATTTTGAAAAGAATATAAAAAATAATATTACTACTAAGTTTTTAATAGGTTCTGCTACAAAATCATTTACCGCAATTGCTATCATGCAAGCAAGAGAAAAAGGGATTGTGAAATTACATGTACCTATAAAAACATACATTCCTGAATTGAATGAAGAGTTGGGTAATTTAACCTTGCATCTATTAATGAAAAATTCTTCAGGACTTCCTGTACATCTTAGCAGGATTACTGAGTTGGAATACAGAGATATCAGTAGTGATGAATTAATTGAATTGTATAATACAATTAAACTTTCTTTTAAACCAGGAAGCAAATTTGATTATTCCAATCTTAACTATCAATTATGTGCAATCGTGTTGGAGCGGGTTACAGGAGTAACTTATAAAAACTACTTAGAAAAAAACATTTTTGAACCTTTAAAAATGAATAATTCTGGCATAGAAAGAACACATGAGATAGCAAAAGACAAAGCTCTTGGCTATGATTTAAGGGAAAATGAATTCGTTAAAGCAGATACTAATTATATGAGTTATGCTATGGGTGGAGGAGACATCTATTCTACAACTTTGGATATACTAAAATGGGATTCGGCTTTATATACTACTACATTGATCAATGATACAAGTAAACAATTGCTATTTGAGGGCAACCCAAATGAATTTGGCACGTATGGTTATGGTTTTAAAGTAAAAGAGTATACAAGAAGTTCAAGTAAAAGCAGTATTGGTAAATTGGTGAGACATGGTGGCTCTATGTATGGTTATATTTGCAATATTCACAGGTATTTGGAAGATGAAGTAACCATCATTGTTCTTGGCAATATGCGACCTTACCCTACTATGGAAATAACTCTTGCTATTGAAAAAAAATTATTGAAGCATGAAATCTTATAGAGTTCAAATCTGTTTTTCCATATGTTTGCCAACGTGTTTGTATAAGATTAGCTGCCTATGTCTGTCAGGGTAAAGTAATCCCTTTTACCAAAGAGTTTCTTGATTACCGAACCAAAACCAGAAAGAAAGAATACAGAGCAAGCAAGTAAATCTGTGCTGATTGTCCATTAAAGAGACCATGTTTAGGTAAGAGTGCTCAGGAGAAAAAGTTTGGCGTTACCTACTATCGAGCAGAATACCAGCGTAATATTGCCAGAGTAAACAGCAAACAAGGCCACTATATGAAAGCCAAACGACAAAGTATAGAATCTGTCTTTGGAATGTTAAAAGAGTTTATGGGTTTACGAAAAGTAAACACGCTAGGTATTGACAAAGCTAATAAATGCATGCACCTAGCAGCAATCGCTTATAATCTGAAAAAGCACTTGAAATTTACCAAGAAAAGCCCGATAAGTCAGGCAGGAGTAGTATTTTCTTATTTTTTTGTCATTAAAATCCTTTCTAAGGCTTCCAACAAGCTTTTTAAAACAGATTTATATTTGGTTACTTTGCAAATAGACACAGACCTTTCGGTTATGGTATAAAAGCCCTATGTTTTCTTATACATTGTTGGTAGTAGTGTGTTTTTTTATGGCGTTCCCATTCACCTTCATGATTAAAAGATTTTTCCAATCCTTGGATATTCTATTTATGCAACTCGCAAAATCTTCTCCATCTTACGTCCTTTCGCTAATTCATCTACTAGCTTATCCAAATACCTAACCTGTTGTGTTAAAGGGTTTTCGATTTCTTCTACACGATAGCCACAGATTACTCCTTTAATAAGTTGAGCATTAGGATTTAATGAAGCAGTTTTAAAAAATATTTTAAATGTCACTTTTTCTTCAATGAGGTCTTGCAGCTTTTTATCATTATAACCAGTTAGCCACTCAATTACTTGATGCAATTCTTCTTTCGTTCTACCTTTCTTCTCGACTTTTACGAGATAATGCGGATATACCGAGGCGAATGTCATTTTTGCAATACGCTCATCGTGGTCGTATATATTGTTCATATCTTTTATCTTGTAATCTGTTTTAAAAAAGTTTAGTTCTGGCATTGCTACCGTTTAGTATAAGAGCAGTAGCGGATTAGAAGCCCCCATTTTCGTTTTGCAATTTACTAAATTTAAAAGCAATAATCTTTTAAGCTTACGCTAAAACCACTATTGCTTTTATACAGTGTTAGCGGGTCGTTGTTATTTCCATTCCTGTGGTTGATTTTGGTCTGCCCACCAAGAAAATCCTGTTATCCCTTTGTTTTTTAGACGTTCAATAAGTTGTGCCGTATGGTGTTGAATATGTCGGATACTGTTAATGTGAAGTTCTAAACGGGAATAAGGATACCATTCAAAACCTGAATTTTCGTCAAGTGTTAAAGTTTTAATGTTATGTAATAAGTTAGTTTCAATGTTTTCAATGAATGAAATCAAATCATCCTTTGTGTGGAAACTTTCAATCTTTACGCCTTCATCAGGATTTTCCCATTCTTGAGAACCGCCAAGACTTTCTGCCCCTTCTATGGCGTTTTCAAAAGGCACATAACTTTCAGGGTTTGCTCCCAAATAGAATTTTGTTCCCCACAAAACGTGATAAGCAATTTGCCAATTAGGATTATTGTAGTCTTCATTGTTCCATTGCTCATCAGGTACTTTGTCTAAGACTGTGTGTAGCATTCCGAGGCTTGCTTTATATTGGGAAGCAAGAATATTTGTGATTGTTTTGTTGTCCATTTTAATTTCCTTTTTTGATTATATGACAAAATTAGAATAGGGGTGTGACAACTGTATGTCAAGGGTGGAAGGAAATCAATGATATTGTTCAAAATACCCTTGCAGATTTAGGTTGTGAGGTTCAAACTTTTCTGAAAGAACAGTCAATTTGTAAATCCTGTCGAGGCGAAAAAATCGAAATGTATCCCGCAAACGGCACCATGCTAGAAGCAACCATTTTTCCTGTGTGCATAGCAAAGCAAAAGGCTCAATTGTTCTTTCTGTAGTGTTATTGGCTTCATCGGTGTAAGTTATGGCCGTTTGATAGAAATTTGTAAGGGCAAATTGGATGGATTGCAAATGGTTACTTGTCCTTTCGTCTGTTTCATTTTGAGTGAAATAAACACGTTCTGTAAGTAGGTCGACTTTGTCTTTTACGCTATGCTTTAATACAGCTTTGATTTTGTCTATTGCCTCCGAATAGGATTTGATAAATGAAGAATCTTTGTTTTTTAGCACCAATTGCTCTGCTGTAATCAAAGCATTCGCTTCACTTTCTGTAAATGCAACGGGCGGAATTCGATAATGCTCCATTAGCGTATATCCTCTACCTTCTTCAGTTACAATTGGAACGCCTGCTTGCTCTAATGCTTTAATGTCTCTGTATATTGTTCTGACACTAACGGAAAACCTGTCGGCAAGTTTGGAAGCCGTCAAAAGTCGTTTCGTCTGCAACTGCATTAGGATTGCAATCAGTCGTGAAATTCGTTTTGTTTCAATGTCATACATTATTAAATTTTGTTTGTTTGGTTCTGTCGTTCATTGCAATGCCCGCTAAAGGTCTCGTATAACCGTCAGTTACGGTTATATGCGTTAACTTTCGGTTTAGCACAGACTTTAGAAATTTCTAGTGGATTCGTACGTCGTCGAATCCGCCGTAATTGCGGTTATATATTGTGTGTGCCCAGCATGGGCATCTTTTGTTTACCGAAGGTAAATAATTAATCTAGAGGATGCAAGTCCCTTATGGGGGGGAGTTGCGTTTCGAACCATTAGTAAGCTGCAAGGTTGCTATCTGTGAAGATAGGACTGAAGGAAGCAGGACTACAAATCCTGGTACTGACGAACACTTTTTTGTGAAGTTTTATGAAATAATACCAAATGTCCAGTAGACATTTGACAAATAAAGCGGTGATGTGGCTGGGAGATATGAGACTATGAGGTTGGATGAGCAAGCACAACTTGTTCCGACCCCTCGGGATCATTGTGAGGTCCTAAACATTTTTTTAAGTGATAACTGAAGTAGTAGATCTGGCAGGGATCAAGAGAAACCTGCCTGCCGGCGAGACAGGGAAGATGTCATTACCTGGAAGGCGGAGCGCTAAGAAATGATCCACTGGATCATTTTAGCGAACGAGCCAGCCGGCGGGTTGGCCAAACTACGAGTTGGTTATGTAGAGAAGTCAGCAGACGTCATAGTACTTACAGGAAATGAGCCACGCAAGAACGTGGAGGTCTCATGAGTAAGGAAGGACAGAACATTAAGTTGTTCCAAATGTTGTGAGGAAGCTATCGATAAGATTCTAGCCTGACATTAAGCGGAACAGAGTGATAAAATTGCTCCACAACTTAATGAACAGATCCTCAAGCTTATTCTTTTTAGAGGCTTGTGCAACGGTTACTATTGTTGGCACACGTTATTCTATTAGTCTTTATCTTGTTCCAAAGATTCAAATGACTTTTTGTATAAATCTGCATCACTACTATTTTGAGCTAATGCGAGTTCATATGCTTTGTTATATGCTTTACCTGCTTTTATAATACTAGCATTTTCTTTATATGAAATTCCTAAGAAATAATAAGCCAAGTGCGATTTAGGGTACAATGTGGTCCAATACTCATAAAGTTCTATCGCTTCTTCGGTTTTCTTTGTTCCTAATAATCGCCTACCCACGTTTTTGATACAACTCATACTATATAACCTGTCGGTATTCGGGTAAACCCGAAAACCATATGACTTTGACAAATTTTTATAAAATCCTAGAATGTTTTCTTTTGCTGATCCTTGTTTTTCAATCAAATCTAAGTAATCTACTATCCATTTTTCTTTTGGAAAAATAAAATCGAGAGCGGAGATTAATCCAGGAAGCACTACATCAGTATGACCTTCTCCTTCAATAATTTCGGCTTTTGTATGAATATTGTTTGAGTTGTATTTTAATAATTTGCTATTGAAATCTTTGACATTAGAATTTATGTAAGGTTGCCCTTCGGCATCTTTACTACCCGATACGACATATAGATAGTTTTGCGTTAGCTGTTGTTTGCCGTATAGTTTTTCTAACTCTTCAATCAGACGTTCATCTTTTGCATAACCATCTCCAATAATATTTCCAGCAGCAAAACAAATATATGCTTGAAATAAATCAGGTTTGATTAATAACGAGTGAAGAGAGAACACAGAAGAAGGGGAGAATCCAATCATTATTCTGAACTTAGCAACTCTGTACTTTTTTTCTATTAGAGGCAGAAGCTCATTTTCTAGAAAACCCAGAAGTTCTTCTTGATGGTTACCGTAATTATATTTTCGGTCACGATGATTATTATATAGGTTTGGAGAGTAATAGTTGCGATGTTTGCCCCCTGCACTGAATGAAACAACAATCGACTCAGGCATACGAGATGTTTTGCTCAATTGGTTGGTAATTGCAGTTGTGGTGTTGAACAACAAATCATTGTCTAATGTCAATATAAGCGGATACTCTTTTGTAGATAATTCATATTGTTCAGGTAACGCTATATTAACGGTTCTAGTTTCTTGCAAATACTTGGACTTAATATCGAAATGTTCAATCTTGTTTTGTGCAAAAAGTTGATTTGATAGTACAATAAGAATTATCAATAATTTTTGTTTCATTGTTTCTTTTAATGTGTTCCAACTTTATAAGTATCTGTCGTAGCAAAGCAAATTGTTACCAAGCCATCGACTTTTTCTGCGCTGATACCTGGTCAAGTAAGGTACAAACTTTATAACTTTCTTACCATAAAATCTTTGTGCTATAGCAAACCTGCCTGCGGCAGGCAGGTATACAAGAACCTTCGGTTTATCACTTAGCTGCCATGACATTATACTTGCTAGGTGTTGTAGAATGTTATTTTTTTTCACGAGTTAGAATTATTGAATTCTCTTTATTGAACTCCGTAGGTCTTGAATCAAAACCAAAATTGGTAGCAAATTTCATTTTATCATTTGTCAAAAATTCTGCAATACAAAGCAATCTATGTTCTTTGCCAGGTTTGCTTGTAGAGATAATAAAGTCAAATTGAACAGGTTTTGTGTTTGGGAACACTTCGTAAATCATGTTACCTTTCTTGCCTTTGAAAACAAAGTCCTTTCCTCCAAGAACTTGTCCACCCATTTCAAATATGGTATAGCTTTCATAATAAATACTTTCTAAGGCATCTTCCTGGGAAACAAATTCACCATCAATCACGTAGCCAATCATCCAATTCTCGCCATATTTTCTATTCCACTCGCTCTGTCTTTTTTGTCTTTGCTTTAGGTTACCTGCTTTTCCTATTTTCCGTTCTACAATTAGCCAACTCATGATTTGTTAATTTCTTTTAATCTATACATTACCCATCTAAAACCTCCCGATGCAACTCTCTCGATTACTCCTCTGCGAAGTAAAATTGAAAATGTTGAAGCGAAAGAAGAATTGTATTTTTTCATTGAATCATCTTTTCTATATGAAATAACTAACTGTCCTTATATTTAGTTTAAACTCTTCGATTACCGTTAATTCATCTCCTGTGTTATACTTCATATATGTTTTATTTGTACCCGTATTACTGCCAACGTCAGTTTGTCTAAAAACCTAGTTTTTCGCTTTAGATTTGAACAAATATAAGGGGTTTTAGGTGCTTTTTACTA
>CANMDW010000028.1 GCA_947496705.1 uncultured Aquimarina sp.
TATGATGGGTTGGGAAGACCCAAGCAGCAGATCGCGATCAAAGCCACACCTTCAGAAAAAGACCTGGTCACCCATATTGATTATGATGACTATGGAAGACAGGATAAAGAGTATTTACCCTTTGCATCCAATGGCACTTCCGGAGCATATAAACCGGTAAATGTAGCCAATGACATTAACAGCTATTACCAAAATACATATCCTGATGACTTTACCGGGGTAGCGCTGGCCAATGTCAATGCCTATAACCAAAGTATTTTTGAACCTTCTCCGCTCAATCGTGTATTGGAACAAGGCGCCCCAGGGAAAGACTGGAAAGCCAATCCCAATAGCAACACCGATCATACCATCAAATTTGATTGGGATACCAATACAGCCAATGAAGTTCCTTTATTTTTAATTAAGAAATTTGAAGATGATGATATTCTTTATCCCTATAATAGTGGATTCTACAATCCCGGAGAACTGTATGTCACCATCACCAAAAACGAAAACTGGAAACCGGGCCAGACATATTCAAACGATCATACCACAAGAGAATACAGAGATAAATTAAATCGTGTGGTATTGAAAAGAACGTACGACAAAAATCAAAAACATGATACACATTATGTCTACGACGACTACAACAACCTTACCTTTGTGATCCCTCCAAAAACAAAAATACACAATATCATAGACTGGGATTATGAGGGATTGGATTATGATGAAATAGAAAACTTTTGCTATCAATACCGTTATGACCATCGCAATCGGTTGATCAAAAAAAAGATCCCCGGCAAAGGTTGGGAATATATCCTCTATAATACCCTGGATCAACCCGTGTTAACCCAGGACGAAAACCAACGAAAAAACAATGAATGGCTCTTTAACAAATATGACGCTTTTGGCCGGGTCGTCTATACAGGAAAGCTTACTGATAGCAAATATATGTACCAATTGCAATCAGAAATCAATAATACCAATAGCTATACTTTATGGGAAGAACGCACCGGGGTAGCTACTATTGACAGTACCACGATCTACTATAGCAATACTGCCTTTCCGACTACAAATATTGAATTATATACCATCACCTATTATGATGCGTATGGGTTTAATATAGAAGGGCTCACCCATCCGGGTACGGTATTTGGTGTACCGGTAAGTGACCAAACCAGAACTCTGGTTACCGGAAGCAAGGTCAGAACGCTGGAAACCGATCATTGGACTACAGAAGTACCATATTATGACAAAAAAGGGCGGCCGATCTATGTCGCCAGTAAGAATGAGTACTTTAATACTATCAATATAGCAGAAACCCAACTGGATTTTGCAGGCAAGGTATTACAAACCAAAACCACCCACACCAAAGGCAGTAATGCAGCTATAGTGACCCTTGATACATTTCAATACGATCATATAGGCAGACATCTTACCCATACTCAAAAGATCAACGATCAGGAAACCGAGCAAATAGCTGCTAACGATTACGACGAGTTAGGACAACTCATCACCAAAAAAGTTGGAGGACTAGCTTCCTCCCCCATTGGCAGAGGTGGCTCCGGTAATGGAGGGGGTCAGGGGGCCGGGTTACAAACCATCAATTACTCCTACAACGTGCGCGGCTGGCTCAAAAACATAAACGATGTTAACGATTTGGGAAATGATTTGTTTTCTTTCGGGATAAATTATAACTTACTTACAGAAAACTTAACCCAAAAAGCTTTGTATAACGGTAACATCAGCGAAACGATCTGGAAAACGGCCAATGACCCTGTCAAAAGGGCTTATGGATATACTTATGATGCGCTCAGTCGAATTAAAGCTGCCAGGTATAAGCAATCCGGATACAGTACCTCCTACGATTATGATAAAAATGGAAATCTTACCTTTTTGGAACGGGATTTTTATAGTGATGCGTTAGGATATCAGGATCGTATAGAATATGTGTATCACTATACAGGCAATAGGCTAACTTCGTTAAATACCTATCAGGAAGATACTGGAGAACGCACCACACGAAACTATACCTTTGACGATAATGGAAATGTAACGACTGACGATAGCAAACTCATAAGTGGGATGGTTTACAATCATCTCAACCTACCTACACGAGTAAGTATTGACTTTGATGCCGAAGGATATATTGAATATACCTATAACGCCAATGGTATAAAGCAATCAAAAAAAGTAGTGGCGGTAGATAACAATAGCGTTCCTATAGTGACTGAGTACGCAGGCAACTTTGTCTATAAAGATGGTATTCTGGAATTCTTTAATCACCCCGAAGGCTATGTAGAACCAGATGGTAATAACTTTAAGTATACCTATCAATACAAAGATCATTTAGGCAATGTAAGACTATCCTACTCCGATAGTGATAATGATGGCGTTGTGGATGTTGTACAGAATACAACCGATGTTGACGGCGATGGTGATAATGCTCACGAGATTAAAGAAGTGAAGGATTACTATCCTTTTGGGATGCAGATTAACTATGGGTCGAATCACCCAAATTCTTTGATTACCGGTAGAGACCATAATTATGGTTATAATGGTAAAGAAGAAAATGATGAGTTGGGTCTAAAATGGCTGGATTTTGGCGCCAGAAATTATGATCCTGAAATTGGGAGATGGTTTAATATAGACCCTATGGCTGAAAAATATTATGATAAATCAAATTATATCTATTCCTTAAATAACCCTGTTTTCTTTGTTGACCCGGATGGGCAAGAAGTGGATGTGACTGAATTATTAAGAAAAGGAGGTAAAAATGAGTTATATCTCTTGATAAATTTGATGGCGAACTTATCCGAAATCTCTGGTAAATCAATAAGTGTTAATACAGATAAAGATGAAAAATCTACTCTTACGGCTGATGAATGTGGTGACACCTCAGGATGTAGTGATAGTGCAAGTTCATATGTTGATCATCTTCTTGGTAGTGAAGAATCAATAAAAGTATATAGCACAAATAATGGTACTGCTACAACACGTCAACGAGGAACCGACTATGTTGGATTAGATGCTAAACAGATTTATGGTATGGAGAAGGCTCTGGAAGATAATAATGTTGATCGTAGAGCAGTTAATGTCGGTATGGTATTTTTGCATGAAAGTTTACACACTAAAACAGGTGCTCAATATTTTAATAGTGATGCTGATAAAAAGGAAAAAAACAGTAGAGGGGTTTTCCCTGATCCCATTGGAAAAAATGCAAAATCAGAAGCAGGTCCAACAACTAAAAGAGTAAATAAATTCAGAAATGAAATAGGCGCACCAATTAGATATATTTATGGTAATACGGCTGGGACTATATATTTGCAAGTTGATGGAACAAAAAAACAAATTAAGTATACCAAACAATCAATACCCGATTCTTATAAAAATAAAAAAATAAATTAATGAGATTTAGATTAGTATTTGTTTTTCTACTCTTTTCTTTAACGAATTGTCAAAAAGGCAAAATCTGTTTTGAAAAAGATGATAAGTTGATAATTAAAAAATGTATTGATAAAATTCTGGAAACTAGTGAAGGTAAACAGGTAAAAGATTGTTATTTGGTTCGGCCATATCTTGACACTTTATCTTTGACTAGCTATTCTAAAGAAGAAAATAAAATTTTATTAGATAATATTAACTTTAACAATGAGGAATTATTGACAATTCGAAAGGATACCGTATTAAAATGTCAAAATTCTTATATTGAAGTTTTGGCAGACTTATCTATTTGTGATGAAAGTTATACCATTTTTAGTACAACTAAAATATATGATAATCTGGTACAGATTAGATTAGTTGATCATTATGAAAGTATAGATATTAACCAGATAAGAGATAAATTTGCCATTAGACCAAACCAAATATTTGAATATATTTTTATTATCCGTAGAAATGGAGAAGTAGATGTTTTATTACAAAACGACGTTTTCTATGATTGAAAAAAAACCGCTACCGCACGAATCTTTCGTGTGGTAAGCTAGAGCTCTCCGAAGAATGATTACATAAAAAACGAGCTGCTGCGCGAAGTTTGTAACTTCGTGCAATAACAATATTGAGAAAAGCTGAGATCATAATGGTAGTTTATAACTACCTAGCGTAAATTTTCATTGGAACCCGATTTCTTCGAAGTATGTGTGGTCTGCGAATACTTGCCTGGCGGCAGACAGGTTTGCAATCAGAGATGATATAAAATCATAAAACCAGATTGCGCAGAAATGTTTTCCATCCCGAGTACCAAAGAAGAAGTAATATTCTAACACTAAAAAAGCTTCAAAGAACAATCTCTTTGAAGCTTTAAACAAACAAAAATGCAGGACAACGCTATAAATAAAACCGGATTCCTGCCGAGAAATCCAGTCGGATCAGGTCGTCCTGGTTATCGCTTTCCAACAGTTCGGTACGCTCTACTGATCTTTCCTTCACCGTAATTTCAGAAAGCCTGCCAAAAAGCAAGGAAATTTGTGCGCCTATGGCTATCGATTCCGATAGTTTATAATCATAGGCAAAATCTACGGTAGCGCCAAAAGTGTCACCAGTAATTTCTATAGGTCGGTTTACTGCCAGAGATTCATTTTTGTATCCCATATATCCCGCTCCAAAGCTCCCGAAAACAGCATGCTCATTATCATAAGGAATAAAATTCACGATATACATCACTCCTGCAAAGGTGATGGTAATATCATCAGATATCGTTCCTACTGCCGAACCGCCATCTTCAAACTCGACCAAAACATTATCTAAAGACTCTTTGGAGGTAAAAGCAGTATACTTTAGACCCAAACCCCAATTGGGCCTAATGAAATAAGCAGCATCAATACCTATGTTAAACCCCGATTTTAACTTTCTTGCATAGTCCTTAAAATCGGAAGGAATATTATCTAATTTGCCCAATCGATAACTGTAACCGGCCTGTGCCGATATTCTAAATCTGTGGTCAGAAGTCTGACGATTGCTTTGGTGTTGCGCTATCCCCATATAGGATACAAAAAATACTGCCGTAAAAAGAATGATTTTTTTCATGTGTTTTATGGTTTTAAGGTTGTTATATAAAACACAATAATAGTAGTTCCCAGTTTCATTTTTTGAAACTGGGTAAAAAAATTTCCAAAAAATAAATACTGGCAAGTTTAACGGTTACAAAAAAGCTTTATATGTATAGATTTGCCTCTTGGCCCTCTACCCGATAGCCTATTCTATGCATAAAAACTATTTGAGCAATGTATCGCTTGATCAAAAGCAAAAAAAAATTGAATGTCCACAATCCCCTATATAAAATATTTTCTTCTCCCCTGCCCGACTTTGTCATTCAGGCGGGCTTTAGTCCCGATAGCTATCGGGAGGGGTCAAAAAGAAAATACATAAAATTCCATTATTTCCCCTGAACTCTACCCTGCCTTTGTAGGATACAGGCTGTAGAGGGCAGAGGTGTTTTTGACACCTTTTACTATTTGTGGGTACCGTAGCTTATCGGCAGAGGCAACGCCCGGAGCCAAAAATCACTTAAAATAATCCAGCAGCGTTCCTTTTTTTGAAGAAGACACCGCCAGTTCTTTACCAGAAGAAAGTACAACACTACCCCCCTTCCCTTTTCTATAGCGTATAATCCTGTTTACATTTACCAGGTAGCTTTTATGGGTCCTTACAAAACCATAGACATGTAAGGATTCTTCAAAATATTTAAGGGTCTTGCTTACTAGTTTTTGTCCTTTATCCAGATAGATTTTGGTATAGTTATCATCTGCTTCACAATATACAATGTCAGAAATCTGTAATACCTCAAAACCGTCCTGCTGGGGAATAGTGATCTTACCTTCGGCCGTCTTTACTTTGGGTACCAATACTGCATCCTGTAGCGCTGCCTCACGTTGTTTGATATGACCCACATGGTCTACAGCTTTGATCAGGTTATCTATTGCAATGGGTTTTAACAAATAATAGGTGGCCTGCGCATTTAAAGCATCTACCGCATAATGGTCATATGCAGTGACAAACACAATTTCGAAGGCTCTGTCGGGTACCTGTTCCAGCAGATCAAAAGCATTACCATAAGGCATTTCTACATCCAGGAATAATAAATCGGGAGTATGAGACTCCAGTAGCACTAAGGTCTCCTGCACGCTGGCGGCTTCCCCCAAAATACTCACCGAAGGACAATACTTACCCAAATAATTATTGAGGATAGCCCTGCTATTTGCTTCGTCGTCTACTATGATTGCTGTTAAATTCATATGCTTCAAATTTTGTAATGCTTGCTTAATGTATCCTTCTTAAGCAGTAATTTTACCTGGGTACCTTCGGTATTATCTTCCAGGTCAGAAATAAAGACATCTACCTTGTCCTTATACATTTTATTAAGGATCGCTATTCTTTTTTTGATGTTACCCATCCCCCGGGATCTTTGTAATTTTTGATTCAGGGTTTTTAATTCTTTGGATTTTTTACGCCCGATACCATTATCTGTAATGATAATCTCTATACTATGGGAGGTCTTTTTTTGAAAATGAATAGACAGTATTCCTTTTTCAGACTTATACCGTAAACCATGCCATACTGCATTTTCTACATAAGGCTGAAGCAGCATCGGGGGGATCATATACTCACCAACATCAATTTGGGGATCTACCTCAACGGTATAATCAAACTTATCCTGAAACCTAAAATGCTCGAGTTGTACATACAATTTCAACAATTCGATCTCTTTTTCCAGCGGAATAAAATCTTCTTCGCTATTCTCCAGCACTGCCCGCATCAATAAAGAAAAGTCGGTAAGATATCGATTTGCTGTGCGTTCGTCGTTGGTTGCGATAAACGTATTTACAGAATTCAATGCATTAAAAATAAAATGAGGATTCATTTGAGAACGAAGCGATTTGAGCGCCAACAAATTATTGGCGTATCGCTGCTGCTTCATATTGCGAAACATCAGATATGCGGCCAGCAACAATAAAATGGTAAGGCCAACTAAAAAATAAATCACGATCTGCTGTCGTAAACTCTGCTGGTTGACCAATTCTTGTGAAGCAAATGCCAGTTCGTATCGGGTTTCATTCAATTCTCTGTCTTTCTCCAGGGTAGCAATGCGGTTTGCTCTCTGGGCCAGTTCTCTGCTGAAACGGGCTGCCTGGGATATTTCCTGCTCTTTTTGGATATACAGTTTATCGACAATCACTTCATACTCTTCAAAAGCCTCTGATGCTTTTTTTAATTCTCCTCTTTCTCTGTATACCTCTCCCAATTTTCTGGTGGCATCTTTTTGAACAATCAGATCATTCTTTGATTCGGCCTCTTTGATACTTTCGTCCAGATAGGTGATCGCTTCGTCATATTTTTCCTGGGCAGCAAAGGCACTGGCAATCTTATAATTCTGTACCTGGGATTTTAAGGATTGGTCGTCATCGACAGATGGTTCTACTGCATCGACAGGTTCTTCTTCTATCTCCTGAATATCTTCAAGCGCCTCTTTTCTTAATTGTATCTCTTTGTCAAAACTATTGCTTCGGTTATAAAAATCGGCAGCTACACTTCGTTGTTTGGCAGCCACTTTTTTATTCTTTCGCTGTGCCAATTGCACCGAATTATCCAGATATTCTTCTGCGTCGGCTATATTTCCTTGCTGTTGCAGCACCCCGGCCAGTTTAGAATTTAATGAGATCACTTTATCATCTTGTCCTTTTCTTTGGCTAATCGGAAGTGCCTTATTATAATTATTTACCGCTTCGGCAGAATTTTGCAATCCTACATAACTATCTCCCAATCCTTCATATACAAGAATTTTTTGATTCGCGGTTAATCTGGATTTCTGCAATTGGCCAAAAGTATTGAGGGCACTTTGATAGTTTTTACTTTCCAGCTGTGCGACTCCCAACTTGATCTTTACATCGGTATTGTATTTATTATCCAGGCTAATCAGATAATTACTTTCAGCCAGATCTGGTTGTTTCCAATGCTTGTAGATATCTGCCAACGACTCAAATAGTTCGGCTTTCTTTTCATTGGCTGCGGGATCATCATCTCGTACCGTTTCCAAAGCATTGGTAATATATCCTATACTCGTTGCTGCATCTTTTTTTAAAGAACTTTTTGCCGCTTTCAGGTTTTCCTGATAATTTGATTCTTGTAATCTTCGATTTGAGGCTTCCTTTTTGGTTTCAAGCGGGTTATCTTCAACCAAAACATCAATTCTCTGGCCATCTTTAATCGTATGAAGCACCGTATTAAAACTATCATGACTAATCATGAGTTCATCTCCCATATAAGCATTCACTCTAAAATCGCCGAATACATCGGTAGTTCCGATGACTCTTCCATCTATGGTTATTTCTGCATCTTTAATCGGCTTTCGGGTGTTTTTTTCTTTTACAGAACCTTTAATACTTACAGATGATGCCGGTTGACTAGCTGTAGATCTTTCTTGCCCCATAACCCATGCAGGAAGTAACCAAAGAAATACTATGATCAGACCTATCTTCTTCATTATACACTGTCTTAAATTAAAATCTAAAAAATTAAGTACACATACCTTAAACCATTTCTACGGGGAGAAAATGAAAGATTAAAAAAGAAATGTGTAAAATATAAACTAGGTAAACTTAATCCATTTAAGTGGGATAATAAAATTCGTATCCTCTGATTATAATGATTTACAGTACTTTTTCATCACAAAAAAGAAGGATCCCTAATCAAAGAAGTACGTTTACTCAATCACATGAGTCTCTCCCTCATTATACATTTTTAATCAAAAAAGATGGGCATAGTTTTACTGAAATAAAAAATAGAAAACCATGAAAACATTTTTTGTATGGAGTATCCTGGGCTTATTTACTTACACTTCTTGTAATGCAAATAACCGATCAAACTCTGAAATCGCATTCAATAAAGAAAAAACACATGAAATACTTACTACCAAAACAGATCCAAATACCCGTAACATTCAGGTGGCTTTACTATTGGATACCAGTAATAGTATGGACGGGCTTATTGATCAGGCCAAGGCACAATTGTGGGAGATCGTAAACGAGCTCTCATATGCCAAATGCGGGCACCATAAAATAAAACTGCAGATTGCTTTATATGAGTATGGCAATGATGGATTATCTTCAAGAGAAGGGTACGTCAGGCAAGTATTGCCATTTTCTGAGGATTTGGATGAAATCTCAAAAGAACTGTTTGCATTGACCACTAATGGTGGTGAAGAATGGTGTGGCAAGGTAATCAACACCTCGATCAAACAGCTGGATTGGAAAAAAAATGACGATCACCTGAAATTGATTTTCATTGCTGGTAATGAACCTTTTACCCAGGGGCCAGTAAGCTATAAAGATGCGGCAACAGATGCGCTGGAAAAAGATATCACTATAAACACTATTTTTTGTGGAGATTATCGACAAGGTATCAACACCATGTGGAAACACGGAGCAGATATTACGCATGGAGAATATAGCGCCATAGACCATAATCGCGAAACCGTGCATATTGTGACACCTTATGATGATATTATTCTTCAGTTAAATCATAAATTAAACAATACGTATATCCATTATGGCAGTCATGGTGCACAAAAAAGAAAGTTACAGGCAGAGCAGGATAGTAATGCCGAATCTTACAGCCCGGCCAATGCAGTAAGCAGAACCGTGAGTAAAAGTTCTGGTTTCTATAAAAACAGAAGCTGGGATCTGGTAGATGCCGTAGAGGATGAATCTTTTGAGATAGAAGAAGTAGCAGAAGAGCAACTACCCGAGGAATTGAGAAAAAAATCTAAAAGTGAGCTAAAACGATATATCGCCGAGAAAAGTGAAGCACGAAAAGATATACAACAAGAAATACAGGAATTGAATAAGAAACGCGTAGAGTATATCAAAAGTAATCGTAAAAAAGACGATACCAATCTCGAAGCTGCACTATTAAATGCTATCAAAAAGCAAGGGAGAAAAAAATCTTTTTCCTGGGAAAAATAAATTCAAAACTGTGAACTCGTCTTGAATTTTCTATTCTATTGATAGAATCAGGAAACAAGCCGTTTAAAATAACAATATCATGAAAACCATAAGTAACATTATTATATTAATTTTTATACCATTATCAATGTTTGCGCAACAAAAAAAGAAATTACCAAAGTCCAAAGTAGATTATACTGCTTTTTTAGAAATGTCTGAAGAAATTATGGAGTATCGGCAGGAACGGTTGATATCTCTGGATGTATTTCTAAGTTATATGGCCGACGAAAACACCATTTTATTAGATACCCGTTCTGAAGCAGCCTATAAAAAGAAGCACCTTAAGGGAGCTATGCATATTAACTTTTCAGATTTTACAGCAGAAAAGCTGGCAAAGCTAATCCCGTCTAAAGAAACCAGGATTTTGATCTATTGTAATAACAATATTGATGGCGATCTTGTACATTTTGCCGCCAAAATGGCTCCACTGGCATTAAATATCCCGACATTTATAAATCTTTATGGTTATGGATATAAGAATGTTTATGAATTATCATCTTTGGTACCGATAAAAGATAAAAGATTGCAATTTGAAGGTACTGTCGTGAAATAAGAGCGGTTTCTAATCAAACAACAAATGCCGGCTGTTCAGCCGGCATTTGTTGTATAATGTATAATAATTCTTCACTATTTAGAATTCACCGCAGGACATTTACAGTTCCAACGTTCTTTACGTTTCCCGAAATCGTATCCCAGGGTAATCTGGTGAAACCCACCATCGCTCAAAACAACAGAATTGGCTTGGTAACTATAGGTATACCCTACCATCCATTTTTTGTAATTGACCCCTAAAAAAGGAGTGAAATATTGTAATTGCTGACTTTCTATGGAGGTACCATCTTGAGAAAACTCTGCTCCATCCAAACTACGTCTGTATGACAATCCACCCCATAATGTTGTAACTTCACCAAGGTCTCTATATACTTTTAAATTACCATCAATAGTACTTTCCTTTGTCTCATCGGTAGCCTGATACATAATCGATGGCTCTATACTCCAGGTATCACCTCCAATACCAAATAAATATCCTAAAGAAAAGATATATCTGCGTTGATTATTGGATTCTTGTACGGGTGTATCATTATCAAAGGTGTCGCGGGTAACAGGTAAAAGATTCTTAACTGTAAAATGAGCATACCATTCGAAGAGATTATACGATATCCCAACATCAACATTATAATAGGTATCTTTTTGCACTCTATCCAGAATTATAGGATCGGGATCTGTAAAATCCTCAAGGCCTCTTAAGTCAACATTTGATTGGATAAATCCACCACTCACTCCAAAAGATAACATATTTAAATCTGTTCTGTCTCTTGAAAACAGCAGATGATATGCAAAGGTAAGATAGACTCCGGTTTGAGAAAACCGCCCATTTTCGTCTTTGAACAAAATCCCTCCCAAGCCTGCCTTTTCTCCTGCTCTGAAGTTAATATTTAATGTTTGCAAATTAGGAGCATTGTCTACATCAAACCATTGTTTCCTCGCAGTAAGCCTAATTTTATTGGCATTGGCAGCACCAGCCATAGCCGGATGTACCAAATACAAATTATCTGAAAGGTAATCGGCATATACAGGAATTCCTTCTTGCGAAAAAATCAGTTGAGAAGTTAGCGCTAAAAATGCTACATAAATCGCTTTTAAGTTCATTTGGGCTCTATCGTTTATGGGGCTAAATAGAATATTGTGAATTTAACATAAACTGTTAAAAACAATTTATATTGTGGGGCTTCACTATTAATTTTTAAAACAAATCATCATTTGATGATTGTTTCAAAGATATAAATTTTTGTCACAATGCAGGATTCTACGATTTTTGACGACCAATTAGTTAAAAAGTGTTAGTACCACAGATAGTATACCGATATCGTATTGCTTTTTAGTAAATTTGCCAAAAATTAGTGTATGGAAAAGAATTTTGAAATAAAAATAGAAGCTACATCAAACCCAGGAATTGTAAAATTTGAAGCCAATTACTTTTTGACACAACATACCAGTTATGAATTCGAAAATATTGACCAGGCCAAAAATTCTCCCTTAGCGCAACAATTATTTTATTTACCATTTGTTAAAAGAGTTTTTATTGCACAGAACTTTGTGGCTATAGACAGGTATGACATAGTAGAGTGGACAGATGTTCAAGACGAAGTAGCAGAACAGATTAAAGAGTATTTAAATAGTGGTCAACCGGTTGTTAATGAAATCGAAACCACCAAAAAAGCTGCTATCACCATTTATGCAGAAAGCACTCCTAATCCTGCAGTATTAAAATTTGTTGCCAATAAAAAATTGGTGACCTCAGGGCACGAGTTTAAGAATATTGATGATGCCAAAGAAGCTCCATTGGCACAGGAATTGTTTCATTTCCCATTTGTCAAAGAAGTATATATCAATGAGAATTATATCTCTGTGAGCAAGTATGATGTTGCCGATTGGAACGATATTACGATCGAGGTCAGAGAATTTTTACGCAATTACCTGGAACAAGGTAAAGAAGTATTATCGGCCAATGCCACTGTTTCAAAAAATGAAATTGAAAAACAGGCAGATACAGATTTCGAAAACCTGGATGACGTATCCAAAGACATTGTAAATATTATCGAAAAACATATAAAACCAGCTGTAGCCAGTGATGGAGGCAATATATTGTTTGATTCCTATGACCCCGATAGCAAAGTGGTAAAAGTTATCTTGCAAGGTGCCTGTAGTGGTTGCCCATCGTCTACATTTACATTAAAAAATGGGATTGAAAACATGTTGAAAGAGAAGTTAGAGGGCAAAGTTGAATATGTAGAAGCTATCAATGGGTAGTTCAGCTAGAAAACCTTAAATACGTCGGAAATATGTTAAAATATTGCCTGTTTTTATTTTAAAAAGACCGAAGTATCTCGTACCTTAGAGATTCTTTTAAAATTTTAACTTAAAAACTTACAAAATGGCAATTATTAAAGTTATTGAAGTGTTAGCAAATTCTGATGAAAGCTGGGAAGATGCGACCAGAAAAGCAGTAAAGCAAGCTGGCAAAACAGTAAAAAACATTCGTTCTGCCTGGGTAGCAGATCAAAGCGTGGTGGTAAAGGGTAATGATGTAACCGAATTTAGGGTAAATCTGAAAATCTCTTTCGAGATCAATTAAAAAAATTATCATTTCTTTATTATGAGCATCCTGAATTATTCGGGATGCTTTTTATATTTTTAGCACATGTTTAAAAAGAATATAAACTGAAAATGAATAGTTTGAGGTTTTGATGAAGTTTCAAATGCCGAGTATATCTAGATATTTGCAGCATTTGAAATAAAATCACAGTGCTAAAAATGAACTCATGTAAACTATACAATAAGTGAAATACTGGTTTCTAATCCTATCAATTCTTGCCACTTCGTGCACAAGTCAAAATAAACCTATGGAGCATACCTATACCAACGACCTAATTCATGAGGCTAGTCCGTATCTATTACAACATGCACATAATCCTGTAAACTGGAAACCCTGGGGGCCATCTGCCCTGGATCAAGCCAAAAAAGAAAACAAACTTATCATTATTAGTATTGGTTATGCTGCCTGTCATTGGTGTCATGTGATGGAACATGAAAGCTTTGAAGACCCCGAAGTCGCAGAAATCATGAATGCCAATTACATAAATATAAAGGTAGACAGAGAAGAGCGACCAGATATAGACCAGGTATATATGAGTGCAGTACAGCTAATGACCGGAAGTGGTGGCTGGCCCTTAAACACAATTGCTCTACCCGACGGAAGACCCGTTTGGGGAGGTACCTATTTTCCGAAAGGAAATTGGGTAGATGCATTGAAACAAATTGCAAACTTATATGAGAAACAACCAGAAAAGCTGGTAGCATATGCCGAAAAATTAGAAGAAGGTATCAAAACAGCAGACATTATTGAAGTAAATACTGATGAAATAACTTTTGAAAAAGAGTTTATTGCTTCGACTGTAGAGGAATGGAGCAAACATTTTGACCATCAGAAAGGAGGAACCAAAAGAGTTCCTAAATTTATGATGCCCAATAATTATCAATTCCTGCTCCGATATGGGTATCAGACCAATGACAAAGCAGTATTGGAATACGTAAAAAATACGTTGACAAAAATCTCTTTTGGTGGCGTGTATGATCATGTTGGCGGTGGATTTTCACGATATTCAACCGACGGAAAATGGCATATTCCACACTTTGAAAAAATGTTGTATGACAATGCGCAACTGGTAAGCCTATATGCAGATGCTTATTTGATAACAAAAGATCCCTGGTACAAAAATGTGGTATTCGAAACCTTGGATTTTGTATCCCGGGAGCTCACTAATAAGGAAGGTGCTTTTTATTCATCTCTTGATGCCGATAGCAATACTGCAGATGGGGAACTGGAAGAAGGTGCTTTCTATGTCTGGACAAAAGAAGAGCTAAAAAAAATCTTAGAAGAGGATTATGAGCTTTTTTCAGCGTATTATAATATTAATGCATATGGTTTATGGGAAAAGGGTAATTATGTTTTAATCAGAAAAGATAGTGATCCCGAGTTTTGCAATGAATATAATATCAACAACGAGGAGTTATTTAAAAAAGTAACGCAATGGAAAAAAGCATTACGCTATGAACGTGAAAAACGTTCCCGACCAAGATTAGATGATAAAACGCTAACATCCTGGAACGCTCTTATGTTAAAAGCATATCTGGATGCATACCGTGTTTTTGGGAAACAAGAATTTTTGGACAGTGCTATAAAAAATGCAAACTTTATCAAAAACAACCAGTTAAAAAACGATGATTCCTTATTTCACAACTATAAAAATGGGAAAAGTACTGTTAATGGATATTTAGAGGATTATGCAACAGTGATAGAAGCGTTTATTACTTTATATCAAAACACATTTGACCAAGAGTGGATAGACATATCTGAACAGCTCGCGGCATATACATTTAAGCATTTTTTTGATAAAGAGAAGAATATTTTTTATTTCACTTCAGATGAAGATCCTTCTCTGATTACCCGTACCATAGAATATAGTGACAATGTAATCCCTGCGTCTAATTCGATTATGGCCAAGAATCTGTTTTTATTATCTCATTATTATGATCGCATGGATTATTTGGAAATAAGCAAACAAATGCTGCACAATATAAAGCCTCAAATCCAGTCATATGGTTCAGGCTACTCAAATTGGCTGGACCTTACACTCAATTTTTCTTTTAACTTCTATGAGATAGTAATTATTGGCAATGAAGCGAAAGATAAATTACGAGAGCTAAATAAAAAATATATTCCAAATAAATTACTTGCCGGTAGTCTATCGGACTCTGAAAGAGCTTTGTTAAAAAACAGATTTGTTGAAGATCAAACGTTGATTTATGTCTGTGTTAATAATTCATGCAAATACCCTGTTGAAGAAATAAAAGAAGCGATAAATGCAATGAAATAGTCATTTGTCGTTAAAATTGGTTTTTTATCGTTAAATTACGGTTTTACCACACTAAAATTATGTGAATTCTTTAACATAATGCTATTTTTGATGAAAATAAAAAACCACAAATGACTTGTGATTAATGAATTCGTAAAAATTATGTTATTTATTGATTTTTATTCATAAAAATGTCAGTTTTATTTATTTTTGTTCAACCTAAATCATATAACTATGAAAAAAATAGCGACTATCTTAATTTTATTTGCAACTACTTCGGTATTTGCACAACTTCCAGAATCCTTATTAGTTCCGACACAGCGAGCAACAGCATACGATGATTATGAAGGAACTGTATATTCCAAAACAAAATATCAGGAATCTAGTATCATAGATGAAAGATCAGGTACTCACAATGCAAAATTAAAATACAATATATCTACCGATGCTTTAGAATATAAAAAAGATGAAAATCTTTATCATATTGAAAAGCAACCTACAATTCATGCCAGAATAGATGGCGAATATTTCTACTATTGCAATTTTAAAAACCCAAGAGGGGTAGATAGACCCGGATACTATATCCTGGTAGAATTAAATGACCAGTATAGAATATATAAAAAATACACACTTAAGATAAAAGACCCTATAAACAATGAGGTTACTCATTCTCATATGCCCGGAGAGTTAAGAATGATAGTCACCTATTATCTTGAGGAAAATGATATGATTTTAGAACTGCCCATGAACAAAAAAGAAATGTTAGCATCTTTTAGCGATAAAGAAGAAGAATTGAAGGCATATCTCAAGAAAGAAAAAATACGGTTCAGAAAGGAAGAAGACCTTATTCGACTTGTTGCAAGATACAATGCGTTAAAAAGCAATGACACAACAAGAACAAGAAGTCTCTTAAGCAATGTAATGCGCCGATAAAAAAAGTTATATATTAAATGTTACTATATATTTTAGAATAGTAACGCAACAATAATAAAATGTGCTATTAAAAATTTTTAATAGCACATTTTTTATACAAAAACAATTAAATAAGATTGCTTAATAAAAGGCATCTAAATATCAAATTCAAACGTTTTCGTAAGTAAAATCTTTCATTTTTATGGGAAAACCATAATAAATGTATGTCAATTTTATGTTAAAATTGCGATTTTATTCTCAATAATTGTATGCTTTATATCATTTCATTGAAAAATCCATAAAAATATAACTAAAAAATTTATATTATTGCATTTAAACGGTGTTTTATTTACTTTTATCGTACCTAAATAGACAAAACATGAGAAAATTATTACTTTTGCTGTTTTTAATAGCATCATCTACTTTACTTGCACAATTACCTAGAAATTTACTTACCTCTACCGAAAGAGTCTCTTCTTTCGATGAGTATGATGGAACTATTTACATGAGGTCTGGTTATAAAGAATCTAGTGTTGTAGATGAAAGAGCCGGTACTTATGATGCCAAATTAAGATATAACGTTTACACCGATGCATTAGAATATACACAAGGTGGAAAATTTTATAATTTAGTCAAAATTTCTACTGTTCATGCCAGAATTGATGATGACTATTTTTACTACTGTGATTTCAAAACCCAGCGTAGATTAAAAAGAAATGGATACTATGTCCTGGTAGATTTAAACGATAAATATCGTATTTACAAAAAGTTTACACTAAAGTTCAGAGAACCAGAACAAAATTCAATGACCAAGATAGCTGCTCCCGGAGAAATCAGAATGATTACTACATATTATATAGAAGAAGCAGGAGTGATTATGGAACTTCCCACAAATAAGAAAGATATGCTTGCGACATTTAGTGATAAAGAAAATGATCTGAAACAATATCTTAAAAAGGAAAAAATTCGTTTAAAAAAGGAGGAAGATCTAATTAGGCTGGTCGCAAGATACAATGCATTGAAAAGCTCTGATAGCAACCCGTCACAAAGTCTTTTAAGTAATGTGATAAGACAATAAGATACCCACTATATTTTGTCGCAAATAAAATTAAGAGATACTATTTTTTTACCGGTAAACATGTAAAAAAATAACCAAAAAAACAGTGTTTGAGATCTTTTTATCAAAATATCATTATTTTTATGTAGTATATTTTCTTTTTTTAATAGTGAATTCGGAAAAAACACACGAATATTCTGTTAAAAACATTTAATTTAACATTAATAATTAAACCAAAACTACATTAATAAAAATAATCTATAAAAAAAGTCTCATAATTTTGATTCCCTTGCGTTTAATCCCTTATTTTATTACTTTTATCCAACAAAACCCCTATATCACATGAGAATAATACTACTCTACCTATTTTTGGTAATTTCTCCAGCTTTATTTGCACAATTACCTATAAGTTTATTAACTCCCACAGAAAGGATAAATGCTTTTGATGATTATGAAGGTTCTATGTATATGAAAGGAAATTACAAAGAATCTAGTATCATTGATGAAAAGACAGGCACTTTTGATGCAAAACTAAAATATAACTTCTATACCGATGCTCTTGAATATGCAAAGAACTCAGATTTGTATGTAGTAAATAAGAATACAACCATCCATGCTAGAATTGATGGCGATTATTTCTACTATTGTGAATTCAAAACGCAGCGAGGTTTAAGAGAAGAAGGCTATTTTGTTTTAGTAGAATTAAATGATCGCTATAGAATCTATAAAAAATTCACTTCCAAAATACTAAACAAAATAGAGGGCACCATTCAAAGAGAATCGACCAAAGGAGAAATTAGAATGATTACTACATACTACCTGGAAGAAGCTGGTGTAATTATGGAGTTACCTATGAATAAGAAAGGGATGCTTGCAGCATTTAGCGATAAAAAAGAAGAGTTAATACAGTATCTAAAACAAACAAAAATCCGTTTTAGAAAAGAGGACGATTTAATCAGATTGGTATCCAGATATAATGCCCTTAAAAATTCTGATTCTGGCCCGTCACGAAGTCTTTTAAGTAATACGGATCGAAATAACTAACATTTTCGAAGTCCTTCTGCAAAAATTTAATATAGCTTAAACTTGCCATCTCTTTTGAAGATGGCAATTTGTTTTGTATAAAAACAGCATTGTTATCTTTACAGATTGTAGAGAATTTTTCTACACCATTGCCAATAAAGTATACTTTTCTATTTTGTAAATACTCAGAAAAAGAAGCTTCTGTAAGAATTTCGGCTTTTGTTTCCCTTATTTTCTTATGAGCATCTGAAAAAACCGCAGCATACACTTCCATTCTACGAGCATCGAGCATCGGAACAATATAACATCCATCCTCTGATTTTACCTGCAATGCTAACGACTCTAAGGTAGATATTGACAGTAAAGGGATTTCTAATGCATAACACAGTCCTTTGGCCGAAGAAACACCAATCCTAAGTCCCGTATATGATCCTGGGCCCTTACTCACAGCAATAGCCGAAAGGTCTTTTAAAGATAAACCAGGTTTCTTTACCACCTTATCTATAAAATTATGTAATCGCTCTGCATGAGAATACTTTACATCATAATCTTCTTCTATGCTAATTACCTTTCCGTTTTTGGTTAACGCTACAGAACAATTGGTTGTTGAAGTTTCTATACAAAGAATATAGTGCATTTTCTAAAAATTTAGGCAAAGATACACTTATACCATTTGTTGTTTGAATTTACCGGAAAAGAAAATGAAGGTTTTTTGCTTCAGTGAAAAAAAATCAAGCAAGCAGAGCTACGGTTTATTTTTATGCTGAAACTGGGGTGAAAAAAGAACATTTTATTACGGTAAATTCAAATGATAAATGGTATTACTTCTCAGATTTTTTTTCTTTAGTTTCAGAAGTTACCCTATCTCCGGTTTTAAGAATCTTGGTGACTACATTATAAGGCCCGGTTATAACTTCTTCTCCTAAGGCCAATCCTTTGGTAATCTCGATATTACTATCATCCTGGATCCCTGTTTCTATAACCCTTAGTTTTGCAGTCTCCCCATTTTTAATAAATACACATTCAAACTTTTTATCGGTGGTAGACATCTTGTCTTTAGAAGCGTCTTTGAGAACAGCAGAAGTATCGTTCTTGATCACAATGGCACTTATTGGCACCCCAATCACCCCATTTCTTTTATTGGTTATAACATCTACAGTTGCTGTCATCCCCGGCCGAAAAGGAGAATAGTTCTCTGGTTTGCCTTCAGTCAAATCGGTATATGATTCTTCTAGGATACGAACTTTCACCTTAAAATTGGTCACCTGATCAGCACTTACTTCGCTATCTGCCGAATTAGCAATTTCTGTAACCAGCCCTTTAAATTGTTTTTTTAAATATGCATCAACCTCAACAATTGTAGAATCCCCGATAGAAATTTTCACAATGTCATTTTCATTCACATCTACTTCAACTTCCATATTACCAAGATCGGCTACTCGTACAATCTCGGTACCAGCCATTTGTTGTGTTCCCACTACGCGTTCACCCAGCTCTACAGATAATTTAGAAATTGTGCCTGCCATAGGAGCATAAATAGTAGTCCTGCTCAAATTATCTTTGGCTTCGTTAACAGTCGCCTGGGCACTTCTTACATTATAATAAGCAGATTTCTTTGCAGCTTCTGCTACCTCATAAGCAGAAACAGCCCTATCCCACTCTGCTTTAGAAATTACTCCTTTTTCAAATAATTCCTTATTCCGATCATAGCTTAATTTTGACTCCTTAAGGCTTGCTTCGGCTTGCTGTAAGCCGGCTCTTACATTTTCTAATGCTGCCTGTGATCTATTTAAACCAGATTGGATAATATCTGGGTTGATACGCACCAAAAGATCTCCTTTCTGTACCTGCTGACCTTCCTTTATTGGTAAGCTAATGATTTCCCCGGATACTTCAGAAGAAAGTTTGACTTCGACTTCGGGTTGAATTTTACCTGTGGCAGCAACGGTTTCAACAATATTGATCTTATCTATTCTGGTAACAGATACTTCTTTGTAGTTTCCGTTTTTACCAAACCAACCTGCTTTCTTTCCGGTAACAAGTAATATGATCAAAAGGGTAGCAATCCCTAAAATAATGAGTAGTGTTTTTCTATTCATAACGTATTTTAATGTTAATTCTGTTGCATGAAATAAGTCATAACAATTAAGTTGAAACTAATTGAAATGATTATTGGCATTCCGATAGCTATCGGGATAAAAACAATAAATATAAACAGAAAGCTACTAATTTATAATTTAATATCTGCGATCTTTATTCCGAAATAGAGTTCCAGCACTTTAAGCTTAAAGATATAATCAAATTTGTTTTGCACTTCCTGACTCTGTGCATTTTCTAATCTGAACTTTGACTGACTAAAATCGAAGGCATTAGTGAGCCCCACATCATACCGATCTTTTGCATATTCATAAGCTCTTTCCTGAGCTTTTACCGAAACTAAAGCTGCTTCATATGCCTCGGCAGCACCTTTTGCATCCAAATATGCCTGATATACATTGCTATCCAGATCCAATTCTGCTTGTTCCAATTGAAACTCCGTTCGTTTTACGTTTACCTTATTTCTTTTTACAGAATTTCTTGTAGAAAACCCATTGAATATGGGTACCGAAAGTGATACTCCATAAGAAATCCCATCATTGGTATACAACTGCTCAATAAATGGTGTCGGGCCTCCTTCCAACAAAAGAAAATTTGGAGTCTGGGTTATTACATTTTGCCCCGTTTCTTCAACCAATCCAATACTTTGAGTTAAAACAGGGTTATTTTCATCCAATACTTGTGAAAATGTGTTTGCTCCTGATTCTCTGGTACTATAGCCAAACGAACCGTTTAATGTAGGATAATAAGCTGCTCTTGCGAGTTCAAGATCTTTTTCTGCCAATAGTTTGTTTTGTTCTGCAATCTGTACCTCATATCTTGAGTCTCTTGCCTGCGCAATAACCTGATCTATTGGCTTTTCTAATATTTCGACTCCAGGAACCAGATACTCTTGTTCTGCAATATCAAAATTCTCATAGTCTTTAATTAACAATGTTTGCGCTAAACCAATCCTTGCAATCTGGACTGAGTTTTCTGCTTGCACGATTCGGGTTAACTCATCTGCCGAAGTAGCTTCAATTTCTAAGAGATCTCCCTGCGGAAGCACTCCTGCATCTACAAGGTCTTTGGTTCTTTGTAGTTGTTCTAATGTGATCTCATGTTGCTTTTCTATTACCTTTAGAGATTCCTTATTTAACAGTACCTGCAAGTAGCTATTCGCAACAAATAAAGCAATATCATCCTTAGATTTACCCAGATTATATTGACTTAGCAGTTTATTAAGTTTAGCCCTTTGAAAAGTCTTTATATTTCTCAACCCATTAAATATAGTTATCCCAACATTCACTCCATAATTCGAACTTCTAAAAGTTTGTGTACTATTGGTATTTGTAATTGGGTCTGTAACCAAACCTGAATTCCAAAAATTTGAAGCAGATGCATTTAATGAAGGTAGAAAATTGCCAATAGCATCAAGTCTATCAATACTGGTAGCTTCTACGTCAAGCTCTGATTGTTTTATAGTGATATTATTTTCTAAGGCATACTCGACACACTCTCTTAATGTCCATTTTTTTTCTTGTGCTTGTGTGCCCAACACCCCAAGAAGTGCACAACATAAAAATACTATTTTAATTCTCATACGTTTAAAATTTATAGCTCCCCCTTTCTCACAAGAAATAGTCTATATCTTTTACTATTTCATGCATACTCAGTATATGTATCTATTTAATTGATGTTGTTACAGATATTTTTAAAAGTTTTGTTTTTGAAGTCTGTCAAATATACAAACTTGACAGTATACTAGTCCTCACCTTCTTCACCTTCTTTCTTTATGGGTTCGGTTTTATTCCAGATCTTAATCTCATCTTCTTCAGTAATTCCTGAAAGGATTTCAACATTAATTCCATCAGAAAGTCCTATTTCAACATCTTTTCTTTCAAACTCCTGATCTCCTGTCTTAATTTCTACATAGGGTTTTTCTGTTTCTCTATCAAATTGCAATAATGCTTCTTTTATCACTAGAATGTCGTTTTTGGTATCCAATACAATGGAAGCATTTGCACTATATCCTGCTCTTATAAAATATGATGTATCCAAAAAAACTTCTCCTTCGATCTTAAACTGAACTGCGCCCTGCTCTTCATTACCTTTGGGGGCTATAAATTTTAATTTTGCATCAAACTCTTTGTCTCTTATTGCTCCCAGACTCACTTTAAGCGGCATATCCATTTTAAGTTTATTTACTTCGGCCTCATCTACTTTTCCTTCAAAAATCATCTTACCAAGATCGGCTATCGTTGCTACGGTAGTTCCGTCATTAAAATTATTACTCTGAATCACCTGATCTCCTTCTTCTACCGGGATTTCTAAAATAGTACCTGCCACCGAAGCTCTTATGTTTGTAATCGCTTGTGCACCTCCTGTTGACCCTTGACGAATTATCTGAAGGTCATTTTGAGCATTTTTTACTTCCTGTTTTGCTTGATCATAACGCAATTGTACATTTTGAAAGTCTTGAGTTGATATTACTCCTTTATCAAAAAGTGCTTTATTACGGTCATAATCTTGTTTGGCATTCCCCAGGCTTATTTCGGCATTTTTTACACGCCCTCTTGCACTGTTTAATGATTGCTCATTCGGCACTACTTTTACTTTGGCAATTAAATCTCCCGTCTTTATTGTAGCACCTTCATTTACGTATATTTTTTCGATAATACCTGAAACCTGAGGTTTGATTTCTACCTCATCCTCGGGAACTACCTTTCCGGTTGCAACTGTTTTTTCTTCAATAGAGGTTCTAAATGCTTTTTCTGTGGTAAATACAATAGGTGATTTACTATTGGAGTCTATTAAATATTTTCCTGAAAAACCTAGTGCAACAACAAAAAACACCACTAGTAAAATTTTAAAAATTTTTTTCATCTGATTTTTGATTGATTTAATTATTCTAATTTTTTATTTTATTCTTCTCTTAATGCCTCTATTGGCTTTATACTTACTGCTTTTTGTGCCGGGATTAGCCCTATTAAAGTACCCAACAATACTATAGATAGCAATGCCCCTACAACGGCAAAGAAATCTACTGTGGGGTTTAAAATGGGGATATCATCATTATTGCCAATAGCAGTATTGATACCCCATAGCAGTAAGGTACCAGAAATAAAACCTAACAATCCTGCCAAAAAAGTAAGTAAAATAGACTCTAGCATGATTTGTCCTCTTACCTCTGCCGGCGTGGCTCCCAATGCCCTTCGCACTCCAATCTCACGTGTACGCTCTTTTACGGTAATTAAAAGCACATTCCCTATGGCAATAACTCCTGCTATTAATGTGGCAATCCCAACGATATATGTTATCAATCGCATTCCCCCAAGAAACCCATTCACTTTTGCTATTTCTTCGCCCAGGTTAAAACTACCAAATGCCTGTGTATCATCGGGGTGTACATTGTGCTCTCTCTTAAGTATCGTTTTTATGATAGTCTCTGTATTTACAATATTCTTATCTGCCTTGGCAGTAATTACCATCCATGAAATATTTCTACCCTGGTTAAAGATGGTTTGGAATGTTGTGAATGGTAGAAAAATAGAATCATCACCCTCAAATCCTCCTGCTTGTGTAGGTTTATATACTCCTATTACTTTAAAATAAATTCCATTAATTCTTACAAAACCCCCTATTACTTCTTCATCTTTATCATAAAACTGTTTATAAATATCTTCGCCTATCACACAAACCTTTCGTTCATATTTAATATCCTCTTCATTAATAAATCTTCCGCCATCAAATATCTTTTTCTTTGACACCTTATCTATAGTAGGATAATCACCAAATACTTTAAATGCCCCAGATTTTGAACCTCTTACAAATTGACCTGGAGGGGTTCCCCATTGACCAGTTACGTTACGAGGTGCTATGTACTCAATATCATCGACCTGAGACTCTAAAGCTTCAACATCATCCAGGGTAAGTTGCATTCTTCTTCCTCTTTTAAAGCCTTCATTAGGAATACTGGTTTGTTGCCCCCAAAGAAACATGGTATTGGTGGCAAAATCATTAAACTGACTCCTAAAACTATTATCCAGGCCTTTGGCCATACCCAAAAGAAATACAAATAAAAATACTCCCCAGGTCACACCAATAACCGTGATGATGGTCCTTATTTTGTTTTTACGGATAGCTCCGTAAATTTCTTGCCAGGTATCTCTTTCGAATATAAATTTCATTTCAACTTGATTTTAGTTATTCGTCCCTTAATGCAATAATAGGTTTTATCTTTGCTGCTCTTCTGGCCGGGATATAACCTGCCAAAAGTCCAAAAAATATTAATACCATTGTTGCTATCATAATAACACCTGTCTCTACTCTTGGATTAAGAATAAAGAACTCTTCGAGGTTATTGCCAATCATTTTAAGGGCAAAAATCCCTAAAATCAATCCAAGATATCCTGCTACCGATGTTATTAGAACCGACTCCTGAAGCACCATAGCGATAATAGACCTTGGGGATGCCCCCAATGCTTTTCTTATGCCTAATTCTTTGGTACGTTCTTTAACACTAAAAGTCATGATATTACCAATACCGATAACTCCTGAAATCAGGGTTCCTATGCCCACAACAAATATGATCACATAAATACCACCCAGAATCACCATAGTCTCTTTGATATCTTCGGCAAAACTTCGCACTCTGATAGCACTTTGATCATCTGGAGCCACCTTAAATTTTTTCTTAAAATCTTCTTCAATTTGATTGGCAAAAGCAATCGCTTGCTCTGTACTCATCACCATATTATAGGTTAGATTTATCTGATTTATATGGTCATTATTTCCATAAAGTAACTGTGCTGTTTTATAAGACAAGTATATGATGCGTTCTTCATTATCACCCCCACTATCCTGGAAAACCCCAACTATCTTGTAGGCTATCCCATCCATTTCCAGCATTTTACCGAGTGCATTTTCATTCTTAAAAAGATCCTTTTCTACTAATCTTCCTATCACGATATTTTTTGTGCGTTCTTCTAAATCTGCTTCATTAAGATATCGCCCTTTCATCATGATGGTTTTCTCCAAATACTGATGATCTGGGTGAACCGCTCTCACATTATAGCTTCCCGATTCTTTTTTATATTTTGCCAATCCATTGCGATAAATTCTTGGAGTTGCGAACTCAACTTTACCTATATAATTCTCTTTTATGAACTCAAAATCTTCATTTTTGAACTGAATTTTTCTATTCTCCTGAAAACCCTTATATGCCTTTGAAGTATTTCCTCCGCGAATGAATATTACGTTTTGTGCATCATCTACAAAACTGCTCAAAAAACTATTTAACAATCCATTACCCAATCCAAGCAAAATCGTAAAAATAAGGATCCCTAATGCAACTGTAAACCCCGAAAGGAACGTGCGTAGCTTGTTCTTTCCTATTGCTTCAAATATTTCTCCCCATCGGTCTCTATCAAACATATTGAGATGCCCTTACTTGTTCTACCTCTTTATCTTCTACAATTACACCATCTTTAAGGTGCACTATACGTTTACACATATTGGCAATATCCTGTTCGTGAGTGACTACCAAAATTGTTTTTCCTTCATCATTAATCCCCTGGATAATATCCATAACTTCATACGAAGTAGTACTGTCCAACGCCCCTGTAGGTTCGTCGGCTAATAGTACTTTGGGATCGGCAGCCAATGCACGGGCAATAGCCACACGCTGTTTTTGACCTCCCGAAAGTTCACTGGGCAAATGTGTTGCCCAATTGGTTAAACCTACCTTACCCAGATAATTCATAGCTTTCTCGGTTCTTTCTTTGCGATTTTTGCGCTGATAGTATAAAGGCAATGCAACATTTTCTAAAGCAGTCTTATAATTAATAAGATTGAAAGACTGAAAAACAAATCCCAGAAATTTATTGCGGTATTGTGCGGCTTTAGTTTCATTCAGCCCTTTGATGGGAACATTATCCAAAAAGTAACTTCCACCGTCTGCCTCATCCAGCATGCCCAGAATGTTCAGTAATGTTGATTTCCCTGAACCCGATGATCCCATGATAGCAACAAGTTCTCCTTCTTTTACGCTAAAATTTATTCCTTTGAGTACATGAAGCGAATTGCTCCCCATCTGGTAAGATTTATGTAAGTCTTTAATTTCAATCATAATACTTGATTAAGATACACAAGACATAAAATGTATGCCTCGATAAAATTGAAACTCACTAACTATAAGATAACTAATCTTGTCAATCTTACTGTTTTTCCCTTGAATACTTTTTGATTGGCTAGTGTAGTCTTGTACATAAGACTAACTTCTAACTGTTTTTGTTACAACCTAATTTGTTATGAAAATGTTAAAAAAATACAAATGAGGTGCTTTTTCACTCTTCGGCAGTTGTAGCATTCTTTTTATTTCTGTAAATAAAATATCCTACTACCCCTATTAATATATAAGGTATAATCATTAAGTAGACAATGCCGTTATTAATTCCTTTTGCAGTTTCCTGGCCTTCTTCACTTTCTAAAACTGCTCTGCACATAGCGCATTGAGCATCTGCCGGGAAGGAAATGAACAATAAAAACAGGATTATGTATACAATCTTTCGATTCATTTGTAGATTCCAGCCTACGCTGGAATGACAGATTAAGGTTTTTAAATATTAACTGTAATATGGTGATATCATCAAATATACAATTACCCCGGTAACAGCGACATATAACCATATCGGGAATGTAATTCTTGCTACTTTTTTATGCATATCAAATTGTTTTGTCAAAGCCCTCACATAAGTGATCAATACAAAAGGAATAACCACCACAGATAATACGATATGAGTGATCAAAATAAAATAATACACATATCGTATTGCACCTTCTCCTCCAAATTTGGTAGAATCACTGGTCATATGATAGGCCACATACATCACCAAAAATAACACTGAACACAGAATTGCGGTTTTCATTAAACCCTCATGCAGCTTTACTTTTTTGTTTTTGATCGCCCATAATGCTGCAAGAAGAATCACAGCGGTCAGGCCATTTATTGATGCATAAATGGGAGGTAAAAAGGTTAAGGGTTCTACATCAAATCCTAATCTTCTTAAATTAATTCCGAATAATGCTGCTACTGCAAGAGGAATAATAACCGATAATGTTACAATCCACTTATTATATTTTTTCTCTATTGCCGATGGGTTATTCATTATGTTTTAATAGTTTTTTGATGTCTTCCAATAAAATAGTAATCTGTTCTTCTTCTCCGTTTTCATCAACCTTCTCCTCAACACCGATGGTTCCGCGATAGTAAATAATCGGGTTGCCAGACACATCATATCTCGATCTTATATACCCTTCTTGATCGATGAGTGCAAAATAACCGTTATGTTCAAATCCGCCAGGTACATCGGGATTCTCTGCAGCATAAATATTAAATCCGGCATTGGCAAGTTCATAAATTCCTTCTCTGTCACCGGTTAAAAAATGCCAGTCGGGATCGGTAACCTTATAATTTTCTGCATACTTTTTGAGCCTGGTGGGTGTATCAAATTTAGGATTGATAGTAAAAGAAGCGACCCCAAAATCTTCATACTCTTTCAGTTGATTTTGTAAATACACCAAATTTCTATTCATTTTTGGACAAATCGTAGGGCAACTGGTAAAGAAAAACTCAGCTATATATACTTTTCCTTTATAATCATGGTTGGTTATCATGATACTATCCTGATTCAGGAATGCAAATTCGGGCACCTTTTTGGGCGTGCCATTGAGCTTTATATAGGATAGTTTTTCGTTTGTAACAGGATTACTGGCGCTCATCCTGTCATTTTTTACTATAGAAGTATTTTTCACCCTATTCACAATTCTTGGGATAAAGATGATCCCAAAAATCAATATAATAAATGATATGCCAACGTATGAATACTTTTTCATTAGATATTACTTATTTATCCCGATCCCGATGGCTATCGGGACGTTCTGCTTTATATTTTTTTAGCGCCAAACGATATTCTGCCAATATCACCTTCACATCGTCCTCCATCACATTGGTTAGATCTGCAACAGAACTTGCATCATACCCATATACTTTTGACTCATTTTCTTTTAGAGTTCCATCCCTTCCTCTTAAATTTCCATCTTTATCAATAATATACACATAATGCGTAGCGAGATTGTTATCTAATTGGTGTGGGGTTTTCAGGCTATTAAATAAGGTTTTAATACTTTCTGGTGTACCAAAAACAAATTTCCATTCAGAGACATCGGTAATAGCATCCAATTCATCTAAAAGCTCTTTTGCTTTGCCTTCACTGCCATAAGGCATTATCATTACAAACTGAAAATCTCTGAATTCATGATTTTTCTTATACACCTTTTGATTTAGATTAAACGCATTTCCCTGTTTCTTATACATATCCTTGCCCAAAAACCCGAGTACGCTAATCTTATTCTTAAAGGTAACCTCTTCTTTTGAAAGGCTTTCAAAATTTTTGAGTCCTCCTACTGTCTTGTTCAAAACGGGGAGTTTTGCAAAGTTATGCACTCCCGATGCAAAGAATAAATAAGCTACCAGAGGTAATACGAATAAGACGCCTAAAACCAGGAATTTTTTCATAAACAGTAGCTTTATTTCTATTTGAACAATGGTGCAAAAATAGAAAAAGACGGCATAAGAAACCGTCTTTTTACAATGCTTTTAACTTATATTATCAACCGATTAAAAGTCCCAGGCTTTATGGCCTGCTTTGAATATTTCATATATATAATCTCCTTCTGTAAGAAGAATAAAAATCAAATAACAGATCAGAAAAACTGCTGTCCAAACGACTGCTCTGCGCAATCCTTTGGTTTCACCTTCCATATGCATAAATGCCCAGGTGATATAATATGCTTTCCAGATGGTAAGAATAATAAAGATCCAGTTAAGCAGTTTCATGCTAATCAACGTAGTCTCCACCAAAAAAGATGGTTTTATAATCCCCAAAAATACCTCAACAATAGTGATCACAGAAAGTATAAAAAATACGATCCAGATTCTTTTTGTATTTGATTCGTGATGTGCTGTATCGTGTGCCATGTTTATTTAAACTACTATATTTTTATTAAACCAGGTAGAAGAATGTAAATACAAATACCCATACTAAATCCACAAAGTGCCAGTATAAACCAACTTTCTCAACCATTTCATAGTTCTTTCTTCTTTCATAAGTACCCAGAATTACATTGATAAAGATGATGATATTAATAATTACCCCAGAGAATACGTGAAAACCATGAAAACCAGTAATAAAAAAGAAGAAATTGGCAAATAACGGTGTACCATATTCATTATGTCGCAGGTTGGCTCCTTCTACAATACCGATAGCATCGTTGGTTATTCTTTTTAAAGATTCTTCTCTGGATAAGATAGTCTTCTCTCCTTCTTGGGTAAGTGTTTGGGTTCTTATTAAGAGGTCTTTATTCTTTGTAAAACCAGCTCTTATTTCTTCTATAGTATAAGTTGGCAGTGAAGCTTCACTATCATACCAGATTCCAGATTTTTCATCATGCTGTGCCCTTTCTTTATGGGTATCGATAATTGCGATTTCATCTAATCCAACTCTATGGCCTTCTTTATCAACAAATTGTAATATTTGTCCTCCCTTGGTTTCTACAGCACCGTATTCTCCTTTGATAAAGTTTTTCCACTCCCAGGCCTGTGATCCTACAAAAATTGCACCACCAATGATGGTTAAAAACATATAGAGAATCACTTTTTTCTGTTTCATATGATGCCCTGCATCTACTGCCAATACCATGGTTACAGAAGAAAAAATCAGGATAAAAGTCATCAATGCCACATAATACATCGGGGCATTTACTCCATGCAAAAACGGAAAGTGATTAAACACCTGGTCTGCTATCGGCCAGGAATCAATAAATTTAAATCTCGAAAAACCATATGCGGCAAGAAAACCTGAGAATGTAAGCGCATCTGAAACGATAAAAAACCACATCATTAGCTTACCATAACTTGCCTTGAGAGGTTCATTACCCCCTCCCCAGATTTTGTCTTCGGTATCTGTTTTAGTAACAGCTGTCTCCATACAAAGAATTTGGTATTGTTAAATTTTCAACAAAAGTAATCAATTTTATTATCTAACGAAATATAAAAATAAAAAGAGATAAACCCACAAAAAGTCTACAAAATGCCAATACATAGCACCTAGTTCTAAACCAAGGGTTTGACCACTTTTATACTTTTGTTTAAAATGATTATAAATTACTACTAAAAGCACTAAAATTCCACCTATTATATGCACTAAATGTGTGACCACAATGATGAACATAAATGTGGTCACAATATTTGACGTCGGACCTGTAAAATGATAGCCCTGACTAATAATCTCGTTAAAACCCTGAAACTGTAAAAGGATAAACACAATTCCCAACGCCAGCGTTGCCAACAGTAAAGCTGTCGCCATACCTCTATTATCTTTTTCAATGGCTTTTTTAACAAAGTAGTATGTAACACTACTAGCTACTATGACCAATATGCTATATACAAACGCCTGAGGAAAAACAAGATCGGTTAACCAGTCTTTTCTACTTTTACTTACTACATAAGCACTCGTAAGACCTGCAAAAACCATAGCCATACTGATCATGGCAAACCACATCATGGTTTTTTTTGCTCTGTTTATTTTTTCGTTTGTCGTTCCTTGTGTTAAATCCATGTACGAATAAATTTATCTGCTACATAAATGATCTGTAACAACGTGATATACAAAACACTCATTAGCATCAATTGCTTTGCGGTTTTGGTGTCTCTGCTTTTGTATAAACGAATTGCAGATCGCAATAAAATCAATCCCAGGATTAGAATAATGATTCCAGAGACCGGCGTAAGATACAGTTCGCCTGTGACGCCAAATACCGGCACCAAAGAAGTTACCACAGTCCAAACAGTATAAATAATGATTTGCACGGCCGTTCCCTGATCTCTTTTACCGGTAGGAAGCATAAAAAAACCTCCTTTTTTATAATCTTCATATAAAAACCATCCGATAGCCCAAAAATGAGGAAACTGCCAGAAAAACTGAACCATAAACAAGGTACCTGGCTCGATCCCAAAATTATTTGTAGCTGCCACCCAGCCCAACATAAAAGGAATTGCCCCCGGAATTGCGCCAACAAAAACAGACAGCGGAGTCTTGGTTTTTAAAGGCGTATATGCACTTACATAAATAAATATAGAAATCGCTCCAAACATTGCCGTTTGTGGATTTATGGTATAGAGTACGGTAATCCCGGCTATGGTAAAAAGAGTAGCAATAGCAAAGGCTGTATTTACAGACATTCTTCCAGATGGAATCGGGCGATTCCTGGTGCGGTCCATCAGTTTGTCTAAATCCCTTTCTATGATCTGATTAAAGGCATTTGAGGCCCCTACCATAAAATACCCTCCAATAGCCAGCAACAAAAGAGTACTCCAGGAAACTGTTTCAACACCCAATAAGTATCCTGCTACAGACGAAAAAACCACACTCAATGCCAGGCGCATTTTTGTGATTTCTTTAAAATCCTGAACAACAGAAACTTTTGCAGTATTAATTTGGGTTACGCTCAAATTTTGCACCTTTTCTATATCGCTTTTTTAAAAGTTGTGCAAAGATATGCCTTAAAAGCATTTTAGACAACATATCATCACGGATTATTCACCTTTTAACAATCGTTTGCCATTATCAGAATAATTTAAGGATTGAAACAAAACCCCTTTTAACCTGTTCTATGTATTAGAACAGCTTCAACAACATATGTTGATCATCATTATCCATACAAAAAGTAATTTTTGTACTTTCCAATCGACAAAACATCATAAAAACATACTTATTATAAAGAGCGAGCAATTGCACACGTTTTCAATTTTTTAGATTAAATAATTACTGAAATTTAAACGCATGAAAAAACTACTGATTTTTGGGTTATCCATACTCTGGTTGCATACAAATGCACAGAAAAAAGAAGTCAACATCCAGATAGACCCCTTGTCTGAAAACATCTATATGCTTACCGGTCAGGGCGGAAATATTGGAGTTTTCAAAAATGAAAAAGGATTGTTTATTATTGATGATCAATTTGCAAGGCTCTCTGATAAAATCCTTACCCGGTTAAAAACTATAAGCGATCAACCGGTGACTATGGTGATCAACACACATTATCACGGTGACCACACTGGGGGCAACCAAAATATGGCCAATCAAGGTGCTACTATTTTTGCTCAGAAAAATGTGAGGTCCAGAATGGAAAGTAAGCAAAAAGAAAAGGGAGCAATCATTTCTGAATCTCTACCTGTAATTACTTTTGACGAAGGCTTACAATTGTATTTTAACGATGAAAACATCAACGCGTTTCATGTACATAATGCCCATACCGATGGAGATGCACTTATTTATTTTGTAAACGGAAACGTACTACATATGGGCGATACTTTTTTTAATGGGCGATATCCATATATTGATTTAAAATCGGGAGGAAGTGTAAAAGGCTATATAAAAGCTTCAGAAAAAGCGTTACTTATAGTTAATGACGATACCAAGATTATTCCCGGGCATGGGAAATTGGCTACTAAAAAAGATCTGGAAGCCTTTTTACAAATGCTGAAAGAAATCACTAACAACATTCAAAAAGAAATCGATGCCGGCAAGTCTGAAGATGAAGTAATGAAAAATGCTTCTCTAACTGCAAGCTATGACACAAAAGGATTTGGTAGCGGTTACATCAAACCCGAAAAAATGAGAAAAACGGTGTATCAAAGTCTTGTTAAATAAATTGAAAGTAGTTTAACAAGGGATCTTTATACCTAATCTGTCGCATTGAGCGTCCCGATAAAAGCTATCGGGACGCTCAAAATGGACAGCATAAAAGCTTATAATTTCTTACTCCTGTATTTTAAAAATGATAGGTAGCTGGTATTTTACCACAACAGGCTTTCCTCTCTGTTTTCCGGGAGTCATCTGCGGAAACAAGTTGATCACTCTCTCTGCTTCTTTTTGCAACTTGGGATGCGGAGCCCTTACCTGAATGTTTTTGATCATTCCATCGGCATCTACCTCAAATTGTGTATAAATTCGTTGCAAACCAGTTAATCCATACCGCTCTCCCAGTTCGGTATTAAATTTTCTGGAAACGATCTTACCCACTTTTTCAGAAAAGCAAGCAGCTTTTTCTTCATTGGTTGTCAATGTTTCGCATCCAGGAAAAACAGGAACCCACTCTATCTTTGTAAACGGATAACTTTCGGGTTCTTCTTCTGGTTCATCAGGCAATACATCAGGAGTAATAGGATGTGACTCAACAGCTTCATTTTTAAATACTTTATCCATGTCTTTAATCACTGCATCATCCTTTATAATTTTAAAATCCTGAGGATCTACAACCGGTTTAGTGCGTTTTTCTGCAACTTCTTTTGGTTTTGGTTCTTCATACACTTTAAAAACCACTGTATTCCATTCGACCGGAGGTTCATCGATTGTGATCCGGGTATTATTCGAATCTACAATTGGAGCTGAAGTATACAACTCAAACATCAAATAAGTAAATAATAAGGCCGCGATAAGGCCGATCTGAAAATTTACCAAGGTACTTTTTCGTACATTAGCATCGTGCTTGTTACTCATATTATTAGTTTTAACGTTACAATTAAAACTTAAATCAACAAGCATACCAAAAAAGAATCCCGTCTACAAAACTGTGACGGGATTCTGATACATACTCTATTTTCTTTTTAGTCCTGAACCTGGAATACTATTGGTAGAGAGTATAATACTCCCACTGCTTTTCCTCTTTGTTTTCCCGGAGTCATTTTAGGCAGTAAATTTACCACTCGTTGTGCCTCTTTTTCTAATCTTGGGTGCGGCCCTCTTGCCTGCACACCAACAATATTACCATTTCTGTCTATTTTAAATCGCACATAAATTCTATTTACACCAGATAGTCCTAACTCACTACCAAGCTCTGTATTAAATTTACGGTTAACAAATTTCTTAACCTTATCACTCATACATTTCTTTTTTGCAGCATTACCTCCTGCATTTTCACAGCCAGGAAAGATCGGCACATTCTCGATAACGGCAAATGGTACATCTGCAATTTCTTCATCATCTTCTACATCCTGTACTTCTTCTACCTCAACAATCTCTTCTTCCTGATTTGTCTCTGTAGACTCGATAATAGTCTCTTCTACCTCTTCTTCATCCTCTACTACATCGATAATTTCTGGAGCAGGTGGTGGAGGTGGAGGTGGTGGAGGCGTATTCAGGTTTTGTGTAATCGGAACATCTTCTTCTTCTAATTCATCAAGATTCACCTGACCTATATCTATATTACTTCTGTCATAGGTTTTCCACTCTATGCCACGCCACGTTATAAAAAGAACTAAAATAAGCCCTAATTGAAGGAACAAGGTACTTCTTCTAGTTAAATCTGCTTTTGGATTTTTCTTCGGTTCCATATTATATTATGTTATAGGATTGCTAAAATAGCTAATTTCTTTTGTAATTTCCAATTAAAGATAAAAATGTAAAACAAAAAATGAATTTTTTAACTTTTATCCTGTTTGCTTATTGAAGCAAAAATCTGTGATGAAATATTTGCTCAATTTATACGTCTTTTCTTTTTTTCAATCTAATTAACTTATTTTCAAAGATCTTCAATAATAATACTGCAAAAATCATACCACTTGTATTTGCTACTATATCATACCACTCAGAACTGCGATAACTTGTTAGTAACGATTGTAGTGCTTCCATTAAAATTCCGAATAGAAAACATATAATTGAGGCTCGTAGCACACTTTGCCGAAAGCTCTTCTTTTGTTTTTCAGAAAAAAAGAAAAAGAAGAACCATATACCCGTAAAAATAAAATAGGCCATCCCATGCGCCAGTTTATCGCTTCCTTTTATATGAGCAACAGGAATAGGAATTATAATTCTTGCCAACGATAACAGGGTGATCACACTGGTATACAGAACAACCAATGCGAGGAGAAATTTATGCTCCAATAATCTCTTTATAGCCATCAGCAGATAGTAAATCATCAATTTGAGAGGTATCGGCTATTTTAACCTTTACCATCCAACCTTCTTCATAAGGATCATTATTTACTAATTCTGGATCACTCTCTAAGGCTTCGTTGAATTCAATGATCTCTCCTGTTAAGGGCAGGAATAGATCTGAAACCGTTTTTACAGCCTCTACCGTACCAAAAATGGCTTCTTGTTCAAGTTCTTCACCAACTGTTTCTACTTCTACATAAACGATATCGCCTAATTCGCCTTGTGCAAAATCGGTAATACCAATGGTAGCAATGTCGCCATCAATTTTGACCCATTCATGGTCTTTTGTGTATTTTAATTCTGAAGGAATATTCATCCGAAAAAAGTATTTAATGAAATGTTATTAGTTCGGTAACGAAAATAAATCTATTTTGTTAGATTTTCAGAAATCCCACACAAAAATTATTAAAAATAATTCAAATTGTATAAACCGTCTATTTCCGACCAGACACTAATTACCAAAATTGTATCTTAACGTAAACCCACCTCGTATAGTTGTCTGCGGAAATGCAGTAGAGATAGAATATTCAGAAAAGGTATGATCATAAAAGAGTAGAGCCGTTAAGTTTTTGCTTAAAGCATAATCTGCGGTGAATTTTACACCATAAATATCCTGCCCAGCAGTTATCTGAGTATTGTCTAAATCAAGATATCGAACCAGGGTTTCATTTTGGCGTAGCGATAGATCTGCCCTTAAATTAAGGTCACTTTTTATGATCTGTTTTCTTCCGGCAATTCTGGTTGCAAAGGTTATATCCTTCATCCTATATCCAAGACCGATAATATATTCATTACCCTGGATTTCGGTAAGTAAATTATTATCAAAACTCAAGGATAAAGCGCGGTCTTTTTTCCATTCTGCAAGAATCTTTATCGAGTTTTTCATTTCCATATCCAGTCGTACCAGAGGGCTAAACTGCTCGGTAAGGTTTACATTAGAATACAATTCGGGGTTTCTAAAATTTCCTGCCTGATCTACATCGTCACGGTTTTGAAACTCCAGGTTGGTTTGAAATTGATTTATTGTATAGTTTGCCCGGTACCCATGTGCTACAGAAAAGCGTTTAAAACGTTTCTTAAACCATTTCAAATTCATTAAACCGGTATATTTTATATCCCAATTAGGTAACGGAATATCTCTAAACGCTCCTTTCTGTACTTTGGAAGCATCAGCACCAGAATACGCAGACAAAAAGGCCGGCAACAAAACCGCCTGATTGGTTTTGCCAAATCCTACCGGATATCGATATCCATTGGGTTCTTCTTCAGTATTTCTCGGGAATGCTGTAGTACCATAGAACTCGGTAGCCAAACGATCGGCAATAATCTGTCTATTCTCACGAAACTCATCAAATGTTTTAGAGGTAAATTCATCACTGGTACTAAAGGCGGTTTTAATCAATAAGGTAGAAATGGTATAATTACCAAATGTATTAGGGGTAAGGGATTGATATTCCAAATCGCTATCTACACGATAATTCTCGGTATAGGTTTCAGAATAGTTTCTATTGGCGCTAATATCAATTTTAAGGTCTTTTAATAAACCTATAGAAGCCTGAACATTAAGCTGTCTGCCTTCTACTTCCTGATATTGCTGATTAAAGTCTTCATATAAGGTTAACCACCCATTGCGTGCTGCGATATCCCTAATTTCGGCCTGACTACCAAAAATAAACCCAACAGTAGGTTTTAAAGTTCCTACAAAACCCGGTTCTCTGGTATACCCTGGCAGAAAAGTACCATTATCCTGTTGATAATTCACATTAACCTTTTTTACCGCAGTCACCAGTCCAATAAGTGTGTTATATGCCTTGTCACCAATACTTAATTTTCCGCCTCGTTTTCCATCTTTGGTTTTTCTATCAGTTTCCTTCTTAGTATCGGCAACTGCACCTGGTTTTTCTTTGTCTTTATCCCCTTTCTTTTTCTTTAGCCTTTTACGCCCGGGTTTTCTTTTGGTTAACCCTACATACTTATACAGTGTATTCATATCCAATGATCCGTTTACTGTATGTACATTGGCATTCTGAACGGTATTTCCCAAATCCGGGATATCTTCCAGTGTCTTTAATGCTTCACTTCCTTTTACCCATTGAAAATCTGCATTATAAGAATAGGTTGCCCGCATAAACTTAAATAATGGAATTTTATTGATAGGAACCTCATAATTTACCTGAAGCTGTTGACTAAGGGTGTTGGGGTCTCCAATATCAAAAAATCCGCTCCATACATCAATTGTATTATCCACATTATTATTCTCGTCGATAAAATTTTTGACAATACGATTATTGGCAGACGTAAAGTTGAAATTCAGCGATTTTGTTAAATTATGATTAATACCATATTGCCAGTCAAAAAGAAAATTACGTTGGTACAAAGTGGGCAATCTTATATCATCTGGTCCCAGGGTAATATCCCTGAAAATTTGTTCGTTGTATTGTCTGTTGATATTAGAATTTACCGATATACTGGTGGGCAGCAGATTAAAATTAAAATCTTTTAACAGATCAAAATATTTACTCTTTCCTAAAAATTTAACATTCTTAAAGGGTTCAATTTCTTTTGGCTGAAAGCTAAAATCATACGTCGCTCCTACTCTTACACTTTGATCTAAGGATTTTTCTATTTCAAAATCACGATGATCTGTTTGATTGTAAGTGCCCGAAAATGTAAAATTCTCTACGTCATACGGCATGGGTTTTGCATCACCTGTTCGTTCTTTACGCAACCCAATGACATTAAAACTCTGTCGTTTTGTGTAATCTGTCGATTGTCTTTCGATTCGTTCTCTTTCGGCGGGATCATCGGTATTATCCAATCGGTCCTGAAGTTCTATATCCTGAAATTCGGGGTCAAACTGAGGCGTAATCAATTCTTCTCCGCGACTATAATTAAACGGAATCTGTACTCCCCATTTTTTTGGTAAGAGCTGCCCTAAATTAATATTAGTGGTTAGGTCATATTGTCTTAAATCTTCTCTGCTACGTTCGTTTGGCCCCTGCTCGATACCGCCAAATCCAATGGTACTTATTCTTCCTGAAGCACTTACATTGGCAAAATCGGCAATATTGGCATCCATACTGGCAACGGCAGCCCAGCCACCTCTATTTTTAAGGTCGCTAAGGCGCATTTCATTAAACCAAACGGTACCCGACTGGTCTTCGCCACTTGTATTTTTGATCCCCACCATCATCACCCGTATATCTCCAAAATTGGGATTTCCTTTAATTCCTACTCTTAACTTATCGGGACCCGGGAAAAAGTTAAGATCTGCAGGACTTAGCACATTGTCTCCCAACACATTGGATTTTATTTCTTGTAATATTTCCAGTGGAAGATTTAATCTATTTGCTTCTGGCCAAACTTCATTTTCTCCTCCTTTACCTAGAGAAACCTCTAACGGGAGTTCTATCTGATAAAAGTTATTGGTAAAATCATTCCCCATTCTAATAAAGGCTATCAGTTCGTCATCCTCCAAATCTGTTCGGTCCGGCAGGTTTTCGGCATGTAAGAACATCTCGAGATTCTCATATTGCCTCATATCTACATTGAAGTTTTTATATACCCCCCGGGCATCACCCGATTGAAGGTTATTTACGGTAAGTGCCAAAGATCGCTCATCTTCTCTAATGATATTGTTATTATTATTTAACTGCTCTCTTACTACCCCTGGTGGTATAACATAATCTGGTGTTTCTTCTTTACTTACCGAGGTGACAATCACCTCACTATCGCCAAATACATTGAGACCACTGGTAGGATCGTTGGTTTGATTACCCTCCTGCACATAACGACGGTAGTCTCCCCGTACCAGATCCATATTTCCAAATCGCAATAAGGTAGGCTGGGAAAAATCTGTAAGGTACATCCTCATAAACCGTATTGATCTGAAATCGCTAATATTTATTTGCCTCGTGGGTTCATAAATAGGTATTTTAAATCGTACCCACCGCACGGGAATTTCCCGTCCTGCTACCTGCACAGTAAATGGAGGTGAGACATCAGAAATATATCCGGTACCTCCATCATTACCCACCGCCATTCCTCTAAAAATCGGGATTTCATACTCAAAATAACTATTAATGGTATTCATGGTATTATCCCTGTTCACATCTTCGGCGGTAGGAAAGGTCGTATTACCCCGATCATCATTGGACACATCGGTGGGAGAGTTGCCTTCTGTACCGTTATAATTTTGATAACGATCCAAAATATCACCTTCTGCCTGAAGGAAATAGGTATAATTATCTCCCGAAGGGTCATCCAGCGATTGAAAAGCAGCAAACTCTGGTTTTTGTTTTTCGGCCGCATCTCCCAGCCCGTCAAATCCCGCATCCTGATCTACTCTGGCCTGGCCTTCAGAATCAAAGGCATAGATCAATGATTGGTTTACAGGTACCGAGGCATATTCTGTCACCACCACATCACTATTTGCATCTACCGAGGGCAATCCGTTTTCATATTGTTTTCTGCCGTCTTTCAGCACATCTTCACTAATATTTCCTAAATTAAATACGATGGTCCCGCCCGGATTATCCACATCATCATATTCAAACGGATCCATCAGCCAAAACTCTATAAACTCGACGTTGGATTGTTCAAAATTTGTTGAAGTTAATTGTCTTGTAATTCCTCCAAAATTTTCTTCAGGATCTGGTTGTGGTAACGAACTCCCCGGGGCATATGCAGGATTAAAATTATATTGCCCCCTTGATACAGGGTTATAATTTAAATCCAGCGTGAATAATGCCAATGTTTGTCCCGATGCTATATCGGTCTGTGGAAAAATCTCATTAATAAATACTCTTCTTGTACGGTTTGAAGCAATATCTTCATCGGTGATACCACTTGGTCTTCCGTTACTATAAAAAATAGGATCGATAGAATACCAGGATAGCTTTGCCCTTTTATACCCCGATTCTATTCCGTCGACTACAATATCACTATTGGGGTTATTGGGATCACCAAATCCTATGGGTACACTAGACAGCTCCCATGACAGTGGCGAACTTACATCGATTCGGGTTTGAGCTCCTTCAAAATCATCGATATAGGTAGTTACTTTCCCATCGAAATCTGCCCCCTTGGGAGCACCTGCTATTAAATATGCTCCTTCTGCCCTAACGGAAACATTGGAAGGCACATCGGTATCGATATTGGGTAATTTGTTCACCATTCTGGTTAAAAACGGAACCTCTGTTGAGTAATTTACATTAAACCCGAGAATGGTATTATTTATCGGTTCAAAATCATAATTCGATTTCTGTGTAATAGGTCTTTCGTTAAGATTAAGAAAGGTTCCTCCGATAATAAAATCGTCATTAAACTTATGTTCAATATTCAGGCCGGTAAAACGTTTTGTCTGCTGGCCAAAAACCGCATTATTTTCGGTAGACACCTGGATCGGCGTATTGGATGCCAACAAAGATTCATCCAGGATATTCACTCTCCCCAACTGATAGTTTACCGTATAGTCTACTCCTTCCTGCAGCACCCTTCCTCCGGCAGTTACGGTTACAGAACCTTGTGGAACATTGAATGCCCCCAATGGGATACCATCCTGGCCAGAAGCCTTATATCGTCCTTTAAGCTGAAAGTAATTTTTATCGGCAGATCGCTGTTCGGCAATTACCTTGGTCTGGGTATATAAATCCCTGAATACATACTCTGCCTGATTGGGGTTATAGGAATCGGGATTTGTATAATTTGCACCCGCCGGACCATTATCGAGTTTATCAAAAAGATGCAACCCAAAAGGCTCGATGGTAGTAAATATGATACGTCCGTTTTCTGTATCTACCGTTATCCCCGGTACATAATCAAAAAAACCATCTCCTCCCTGCACCGGGTCATTATTAGGATTGAGTCGATCCAGATTAAATACCTTAAGTAAAGTCGTTTGTTCTACATCATCGGGCAAGGGTACTGTTGAACCTTCGGCGGCAGTGATATAATTTATAGGAGAGGGATTGGAATATAAAATGTTCAATCTAAAATCATTTTGTTCTAATCTGAATGCCCCTGTACTATAGATATTTTTCATCATCAGATCCCATATCGGCAGTGCAACATTCACAATAGGGCTTTTGAGCATTTTCACCACCAGACTTTGACTCGAACCTATCTGGGTATCATTCCCGGTATTATTGCCTACGGTTGCATCAACACCATCGTTGGCAAATTCTCCTACCTGAAAAACCCTTCCGCCCACAGTGTATTGAAAAGCAACTGCCAACACTTCATCATTATTCAATCTTTGATTTAATGAAATATATCCAAGTTGTGTGTTCAACGTATATTCACTGGTATTTAATTGCCTGGCATTCTCGAGAATGGCATAGTCAAATCCTTCATTAAAACCAGTGATAGCACCTGTAAATCCTTGTTGTACCGTAGATATTTGACGAACAGCTTCGGTAACTGGTCCCGAGGGCCCTATATCAAAAGGGTCCAAATCATTATTGCCATTATCTGCAAAAGCTCCCGGAGCAGCATTAAACAAAGAAGCCGGAATAGTAGAATTGCCTTCACCAGGTGCTTCTCCCAAATCCTGAAGTGCCACAATATTACGAGCATCGGTAAGTGTTTGTGAACTGGTTGCCCTATTGGTCACCCAAACTTCGATCCTGGTGATCTGAATATTGTTATTAATAAAAGGATAGCTGGCCAATGACCGGTCATAATTGTCCCTAAAATAGTGAGACAAGAAAAAGTGGCGGTTTTCATCATAATCCAACGCAAAAAGCTCAAAGTCTTCTACCGTTGCTCCTCCCTCTACATTTACCGATCGGGTTTCAGATCGTTGTTCAGAAAATACTCCGGTTACGGTAGTCCTGCCAAACTGCATCCCCATTTTAACCCCAAAGAGGCTTTGTGCTCCCTGAATCAAAGAACTATTGAGCGGCATATTCACATTACCCACTTCGATACTTTGGATAATATCATCCTCGGTAGGTGTATATTCTAATTTTAATTGATTCTGAAAATCAAAGGTCGATTCTGTATCATAGTTGGCGGTGACCTGTAATCGTGTTCCTATTTTACCCAAAAGGCTCAGGCTGATCCTCTGATCAAAATCGAAGGTAAAATTACTTCGGTTACGGGGTGAAAATGCGGGGTTATCCTGTTTGGTATATAGTAATCCCAGATCCATCTCTACAGATCCCTGAGGGATAATTTCTATTTCGTTTCCGCCAAAAACCGATTCAAAAAAACCAGAATTCACATAAAAAATAGGCAGTAAATTTTTTCGTTTCTCTTCGGCTCCATCCTTTTTACCACTGAACGCTTCAATTTTTTCCTTAAAATAGGCCCTGCGCTGTTCTTCTTCTACCAAAGCTTCGTATTCTGCCTGTGTTAAAAATAGTGGATACCTCACATTAAAATCCCCAAGCATTTCGCGATAAATATATCGATTGGTAATGGGGTCATAATCATATTTGGCCACAATACTATTGGGGTCTGGCAAAGAGAGTTCGCCAAAAGAAAATGTAGTACTGGTAGAATCACGAACGGTTTCGGTTTCCTGGCCATGCAACACCCCGCTATAAAGTGTTATCAAACATACTACGATTTTAAAAAAATTAAAGTGTAAGTAATTCGACGGACTCAATGTTTTTATAAATTTTTTAGTGCCTGTTTAATAATATTTTCTACTGTTTCTTTGGGGGTTTGTTTTAGTACTCGATCTACAGCTTTTTCTGCTAATTTTCTGTTAAATCCAAGGGTTTCTAATGCAGATAACGCTTCATCTTTATTCGTATTGCTTTGAGATACCGAAACTTCGTCAATATTGTATACTTTTAGTATTTTATCTTTCAGATCGATGATAACGCGTTGTGCAGTTTTGGCGCCGATTCCTTTAATAGACTGAATGGTCGCTACATCGTTGATGGCAATCGCTTCTTTAATTTGATTGGGATGTAGTGATGACAACATGGTTCTGGCTGTGCTTGCTCCTATTCCTGAAACTGAAATTAATAGCCTGAAAATTTCTCTTTCCGATTTTTCGGCAAAACCAAATAAGGTATGTGCATCTTCTTTGACCTGCAGATGTGTGTATAATTGCAATGCTTCGCCTTCGGGAAGTAACGAAAATGTATGTAGTGAAATGTGCAAAAGGTACCCTACTCCGCCACAATCTATTACTACATTGGTAGGGCTTTTTTCTATAAGCCTCCCTTTGATATGTGTGATCATCTGTTAAGTTGATGTTAAGGATCCAAATGTAATAAAATTCTGGTACATACCTAGGATAAAAAAGGGGTTGTTGGGTGCGGAATAAAAAGGCTAACACTATTTAGGGGTTTATAAGATAAACAAAATTTTTGGGTAACAATCATCCACTTAATAACTCCAATTACCAAAACAACCCTTTTAATCGGTCAATTATATACTTACTTTATGAAGAGAATTATTCTATTCTATTTACTGCTATCTGAAGTTGCTACTTTTGCACAGCAACCCGAAATCAATCTTCCGCAAATTGCTCCTTCAAGTCCTGAAACAGCAGCACTTGGTAAGTTTATCAATACTCCTGTTTCCTACTTCACCGGGGTACCACAAATACAGATCCCAATATATCAGTTGCAAGACGGTAATATAAATGTCCCCGTTTCACTGGCATACCATTCAGGGGGAATCAGAGTTAATGAAATGGCTACCAGAGTAGGGCTAGGTTGGAAACTCGATGCAGGAGGAAGTGTCACCCGAATGGTGAGAGGCTTGCCTGATGATTCTCCTAATGGATATATCAATACATCTGTATCGGTAAGCGATCTGTATAGCAACAGCACTCAATTGTTTAGTCACCTGGAAAGTGTAATGAACCAAAACCTGGATCTGGAATCTGATATATACCATTTTAATCTGCCCGATGGCACTAGTGGTAAATTTTTCTTCAATCAAAACGGGCAAATATTTACTATTCCTGCCAATTCTAATGTAAAGATTCAATATGTACAAGATGCTTCTAATTATATCAAACAATGGATCATTACCAGCTCTAATGGCATTACCTTTTATCTAGGGCAGTCTTCAGACAGTAGCAGGGAAGCCTATGAAAAATCTTCATCATCAGTATGGGCATCACTTAATGGCTCAGGTGCGTTTTCATTTCCAGACCCTTCAGTACATCTTAACAATTATATAACAACCTGGCATTTGATGCAGATCAATGATTTTGCCAACAATCAAATAGATATTAGTTATGAAGCAGAATCCATTATTAATTATGTATCCTTAGGGAGCCAGTCTAAGATCTTACCAACATATAATAATACAGGATGCATAAGCTTGCCTACTCATTCCTATTCTTTTACAGAATCTACTACCAGGGTACGAAGGATAAGCAGTATTACCAGTAACAACGGCACTATCGATTTTGTGTATGAGCATAATAGATTGGATTTGATCAATGACAAAGCATTGACAGCAATTGTAATCAAAGACCAACTAGGTAGTACGATCAAGACCTTTGCCCTTTCCTATGACTATTTCCAATCCAATCAGAACAGCAACCTGGTTTATGGCAACCTTGATCAAAGACGCAAAAGATTATATCTAAGGCATATCATAGAAAATCCTACTGCTGCAGATGAGAAAAAAACAGCTTTTGAATACCACACTGCTATTCTGTTACCAGATCGATTTTCATATGCCCAGGATTTCTGGGGATATTATAATGGAAGGCATAGTAACAACTCCCTTATTCCAACTGTAGAGTATCAACCCACTATCATAGCCAACGGTGATTTATGGATCGGTTTTATCCAGAATACCGGAGCAGATCGAAAGGTGTATGAAGACTATGCTAAAGCCTGTTCCCTTAAAAAAGTGATCTACCCTACTAAAGGGAGTACAACATATGAGTTTGAATCAAATACCGTATATGACGGTAATGATTTCTTTGCAGGAACGCAATACCATAAAGAGGTGATTGTAACGCAACATACATTTGATGATGATAACGAGATCATTACCATACCTTTTACCATAGACACAAATAACGACTCATTTAATTATCCGGTACATGGTATCGTGGAATACAGCCTTAAGATGTATGATCATACAGGAGCCGAAATACCTGTTTGTACCACCAACGGTTTTGATTGCCCTCAGGTCACCATCGAAGGTAATCGTATCACCAATGCATCAGGTGCAATGAAATTTAATGACGGAGACTATAGCATACGTATAGATAATTATAGCGATACATTTAACCCTGGACAAAAGATTGATGTAAAAATTACCCTTTCCGGCAGAAGCCTGATGGACCCGGCATCTCCCAATGCTGCTTTCGGGGGGTTGCGAATCGCTTCGATCATCCAAAGAGATGCTGATAATGAGGTTATCGTTAAAAAACAATATGATTATCACAATTTCATTAATACTTCTCAATCCAGTGGTAAAGCACTGCATCCGCCAATCTTCATTAATTTTGATGCCCCGGTGTGCAGTGATCGGGCTAACCGTAAAGGTACTCTGGTATATTCCAGGCCTATACTGCCATTAGACAATGAAAGAGGGTTTAATGCAGGATATACCAATGTTACCGAATCTTTTGAAGGATCTGAAAACGGTAAAACAGAATACACCTTCTTTTGGGCTGCTTTGGGAGCACCTGGAGAAGAAATCCACCATTATCAATACGTGCTTCAAAACTCTGGTTCTGATCCTATAATAGCGCCTACCAATTCTGAAGAAGTCCCCCAGGCACCTTATCGCGACCTGGGATACACCAGGGGATTACTTTTACAAAAATCAGATTATATTAAAGAAGAAGCTGCGTTTACGATCGTTCAAAAAGTTACAACACAGTATTTTCACGATTATAATAATGATGTGGTCTCCTTTGAAAACCTGATTGCCAATAAAATGGGAAACTATCTGTTTTATAGAAAATATAAAAACTACAGCGGTTCTTATTTGTTACAAAAGAATACCACAACATCTTATTATTATAACGAAGCCAATGCAAGAGAAGTCGTTACAGAACAACACTATGCTTATGGGTCGCATCCCACTCATTATTTTGCCACCATGACAGATGCTTCAAACAGTAATGCAGCTTCCCTGATTACAAAAACCTATTATCCCGATGATGTGGCTTCCATATCGGGATTAACCTTTTCTGAAGAGCAAACGATCGGGAAATTGAACCAACATAACCAGCACCGTATTGCTATGCCGATACAAATGGAGACCTATGAGGACTACAATAACAACGGAATACCGGAATCTAATGAGTTACTATCCAAACAATTGACCGTCTATAAAGATTTTGACCCACTTTCTGCGGATTTAATCTTTCCGGAAAAAATTCGCTCCGCAAAAGGGAGCAACGATCTACAAGACCGCATTCAATATCATGATTATGATGATTCTGGCAATCTTTTAGAAGTCTCCAAAGCCGATGGGAGCCATAGTATCTATATCTGGGGATATAAAGATCAATACCCTATTGCAAAGATTGATAATGCCACCTATACCGGAATGCCGCCTGATGTAACTACATTGATCAGTCAGATTAGAACAGCTAGTGATACCGAAGACTCTGAGGTGGCAGAAAATATGATGAGAGGATTATTTAACGACCTAAGAGATCATACGTATTTTCGGGAGTCTGCTATTACCTCTTATACTTTCGATCCGCTGGTTGGTGTGACCAGTATCACAGATCCAAGAGGTTATACGGTGACCTATTATTATGATGTGTTTAATCGTCTGGAATTTGTGAAAGATCAGGATGGGAACTTGATCTCTGAGAATAAGTACAATTATAAAACTGAATAATTATTTCAAGTAAACATCTATATATAAAAATATAACCGTCGGGTGTCTGAAGACGGAAGTCCGTAGACCGGAGTCCGAAGTTCTAGGGGTCGGATGTACGTCTTCGGAAGACCGAAGATCGAAGTTTGATGTTGACAGATGTGGGTTATCGACAATTGTTGTAGTATATTACTATTTCTTTGATATCTCGTTTTTTGAATGCTCTATTTTGTATTTTTTCTACCAGTGCCGGGCAATCCTGAAAATAATCGGAGGCTGCTTTTTTAAAATTTTTACTAAAGATATGAGTAGACCCCAGATGGGTTACCTTATCTTCATCACTTCTTTGCACATAATAGTTACTTATAGAATAATAACCGGTTCCCGTCATCGGGCCGAAACCTGTGCCAGCACCTCCGCCGGCCATCCCCATATTTGGGTTGTACCCCTGGTTCACCACCCTGAATAAGCTTACTTTGCCTCCTTGTTCCAACAACTCAAGTACCCTTGGCTGTTCGATATCTTTTACTACCCTACTTACATATTCGTAGGTATCACCTCCTTCATTGATAACCACCTTATCCAATATATCAAATTGGTATTTCACCGGTTTTTCCCGTCGCGTTTTTTTGAACTTTACCCGGTTTTGAGAAATTAATTTTCCCAATCCTTCCTGCTTTGTACCATCTTTAAAATATACTATTGCCTCGGTACGTTGTGCATACGTACTAACAGAAATTCCTGTAAAAAGGATTAGTAATGCTATGTTTTTTTTCATCTGGACTATTGGATTAATTGTTATCTAACTCTGTATGTTCTATATGATTAAGGTCTTCATCCCACCACATACCGTCTTCAAAGGTGATCACACCATATTTTTGGTGGTAAAATCGGTTGCCCGATTCTGGGGTCACTTTTGTCCCTGCCAGGTAATCTGGCAGGCAAATATCCATTCCATCTCTACGCACCTGTGTGTATCCTTCATCGCAGGGATCACTCTCACAACCCATCATAAACACCCCCATTATAAAATAGCCTAATACTATTGTTTTTTTTATAAAAGCTTGTTTGTACATCTCTGTTTAATTTTAATAGCTATAGGCGATTGCATACTCTTTTTTATTGCACCGTTCAATGCTATTGTTATCCTTAATTGATACAATGATACAACATGCCAGTTTCATTTTTTGAAACTGAGTATATTTTTATATATTTTTTTGATCTTAAAAAAACCAACTCTGTTTAAAAAGTCTCCAACCAGTCGAATAGACCCTCGATTGGGTCAAAAAAACCCAAATTTTAACCCAGATCGTGGAAATTTTAAGGAAGAGGGTTAAAGATTCGACGACCAGCACTGAAATTTCAACTCATAAGCTTAAAGTTTTAACAAATGAAGTTGAAATTTCAAGAGGTTACGTTGAAATTTTCATTAAAAAGACCCGTCGGAGGGTCAAAAAGGCCCTCGGTTTAACCTCGGGAGTAAAACATTCAACCTTGGGAGTTGAAATTTTAAAGGTATTTGTTAAAAATTCGACCTACGAGGCTAAAAATTCAACGACAAATGCTGAAATTTCAAGGTACTTAATGAAAATTTAGTTTTAGAAGTTGTAAGATGGTAGTAAAAAACAGCCACATCCTTTTGCAAACATGGCTGTTTTTACTGTATTTCTTATCTACCTGCGCTATTGCTACGGTAGACCTCTTACCTGCTCACTCAGAACGCCACTAGTCAAAGACGTAGCGGGAGCGATCACTCTAGCGACAGCAGGGGGGACTAGAATAAATTAAATCTGATTTTTTATCTCTGAAAACGATTTCTGTAAAACCTTTCAGTTTACTGAAAGATAATTTTTGGACTTCTATAGAATCAAGTATCTCAAATTCTATATCATAGGTCTTATTCATCTCGTAAAGTTTAAAAACAAAAATAGTATCCGAGTTATTTGAAATTTTGGTTCTGTAGAAATCAATATTATGTCCTCCGAATGGTTCTACAAGGGTATTGCGATAATTTTTATTTAAAACTAAAAAAAGATTTTTAGAATATAGTTTAGATGACGAATAATAACTAAGAGAGTAAATACTATCATTCTCAATACCAAAGTATATGTCCTCATAAAAAGATAAATTACTCTTATAAAAGTCAATTCCTTCCACGGTAACGCAATCATCAGTCATTTCAAAATTGAACTTTTTTATTTTACCGTTTTTATGCGACACTACATACTTTATTGGTATCATATTCTTAAAAGGATCAACATTTTGATTTTTTTTGTCTAAAAAAACAGAAAATACAACGAGGATTACTACTACAATTTTATTCATGTCTAAAAATCTCTTGGATTAACAATGTCATAATATTCAATCTTAGCCCTATTTCCTCCTCCACTTACATTATAATTAAAAATCAATGGATTAACTAACATGCTGAAATTAAAATTAAAAGAGTTTAAATGATTAAAATATTTGTCATACAAAGGCTTTGCATTGAAGCCTTCTGGATCCATATTATAAAATATACTTCTTTGTCCATTAAAAGTACCGGCAAACTCAAAATGCTGGTCTCTGAAAGGTACACCTTGCTCTCTCATATGTATATGAGCATAGATTTCGTGAAAAATTGTTTCGGATGCATCTGTTTGTTGTTCTTGCCTTCCATATATTTCATCTAGATCGATGTTTAAAAAATAATTTTTTCCAGGACCAAGAATTGCTGATCCAATAAACTCTGATAATGTTTCTCTTAATTTTTTATTTCTTATTATATCAGCAGTAAGTAATCTTTCTTGCCCTGTTGGATTATTAATATGTCTTGCCCAAGTATTCCCAAATTCCCCACTAAGTCTTTTAACCGTTATATGAATATGAGTGTGAGGATCATTAAAATATTTTAATAATTCTCTACCTCCAGGGGTAGCGGTTGTAGATATTGATATGCTCAACCGTATGAAAGAGATACAACGCCTTGCCAATGAGGACAAAAGCACCATTACCAAAATTATTGATGCTTTTATACGCGATACCAAAACCAAAAAAGCATACTCAGCATAAAAAAACAAAACCACAACCTATATCAAAAATAGATCGTGGCTGTTTCTATTATTTTGATCCACCGTCATTGTACTTGTACGGACTACAAGTCCGTGCTATAGGGTTTACATAAGTCTACAATCTCTAATAATTCAAGGGTTTCGTTTCTCTCTTTTGATCTTTTAAAACTTAGATTTACCACTCCTAATTCATCTATTTCGTGCTTAGTTTGGTGGTTTATAATGCCCTTAACATAAGAGTGAATATCATCAATGTCTTCAATTTCTTTTTTAGTATTACCTTCATCATCAATACAGTTATAATAATACTTAGGCATATCTTTTACATTAAAAATAAATTCACCATAAGAAGAATCAGGTTGTAAGTATTGCTTTACCTTCTTCATCTTAATTAAATCAAATTTTTCTATTGAGATAAAATTGTATTTAATACTTCGAGTTTTCATATTTAAAAAATGATTCTAGCGTTTTTGAGTGCTCCAAAATTCTTGAATAAAACTGTATTTGTTCCTCTTGATCTTAAAGAATTAAATATGATACCATCATATTTTAAAGCCTGAGCTGTTTTGCTAAGTAATTTAGGCGCATACTTTGTTCCTAAGTTGAGTACGCTACCTGTAGCATCTAATAATTTAGCTCCTTGCATAGTATATTGAATAGTATTTACTCTAGAAGCTCCATGATAACCTAATTCAGCAACTGTTGTACCTACGCTTTCCCCAACATAAAAACCTTTACCAAATCTGGAAGCAGGGTTAAAAAACTTGGGATTTATACCTTTTACTATATTTTGGGCTGCACCAGATCTTGAAGTAGAATGATAAACAAATCTACTACTAGAAGCAGATGTTAAACCTTTTAAACTCCCTAAAACAGCAGCTCCTTCTCCAAAAGTTAAAGCTGTAGTAGTAACATTAAACATAAGCTCTATCACTCCCATCGAAAGCTCGGATCTACCCCTATAGAAATCAGCCATCCATTCTGATTTCATATCTGCCATTACGATATCATACTTAGAAGCTCCTCCTAAAATAACTTCATCGAGAGCAATAGGATTAGTAGTATTGTAAGTTCCATCTTCCCATTTCCAAACATTACCCGCAAAATCTGCATTTAATTGTCCTTCAAATTCTCCTTGCGGACAAGGGTTCCCATTTCCATCTACACAACCTCCGTCAGAGTCAACACCTGTAATTGGGTTATTCCCCATTCCTAAATAAGGTGATGCAAACTGTCCATACGGATCTGTAGTCAACCACCTCCCAATTCTACTATCCCATAGTCTCAGTTCAAACGCTTCTTTCCCGGTTTCGGTATCTTTTTCCTGGCCTTGGTAGGCATAACGATAATCTCCTTTAAGATCACGACCAGGCATTGGCATCCCAAAGGGATAGTAATCGGTCGCAGTGGTAAGCGCCATGGCCTGTCCTTGTGGGTTTCTGCCTACTACAGCCCGTACATTACCCAAATGATCGGTCAACTGGTAGAGATGCGTACCATCACTTTTGCGCACTCCCAACCTGCCGGCTCCATAAATGGTGTTTTCCAGCACCTGCCCATCGCGATAAATGGCTATCGCTGTTCCTGCCGCATCACGTACATAATGCTCGGTATAATTCAGGTTTCCATTGCCAGGGTTATAGGATTCTTTGCGTACCCTATGGCCGCCACCACGCCAGCTGGCCTGTTCGCTAAAAATGTCCACAGGACATTTTCTCTTCGCTCCATCCTGTAAAAGAACTTCACCAAAGGTGTATGATTCTTTTGCACCTCGGTCACCAATCCACTGGCATTGTAAAAATACGTAATATTTTCTGAAGTATTTTGTACCAGTTGCCCGATCTCGTTGTATATGTAATTATCCCCGCTCTGGTCTTTGATATCATCGGCATTGGTAGTACCTGTAACTGCATCATCAACGCGTAACAGTTGGTTGGGCTTATCGGGCTTATAGGTATACGACAACTGGTCCATGGCATTGCTACCTGCCTCGGTATGTTTGTTACGGTGCAGGGATTGTATATTCCCATTGGCATCATAGGTAAGATGGTCTACTTTATAGTCGCCATTGGCATTGGTAGCCAGCGATCCCGCATTTACATCGTGAACCGTATCCCAGCCTAATGTCTTCGCCGATACTATACTTCCCGATTTGGCATGAAAACCCGGTTGTAAGGTAATCGTTTTGTTAGCCCGATAATTTTTGGTGGTACCTGCATCGACGACTTCAGTAGTGGGTAAGTCGTCTTGTGCGGCAGTTCCGGGCTCTCCTTCGGTGATGGTGGGCAAACTGCTGTAGTCTCCTGTAAAATGGCCGTAATCTGCAGCTTGTAACCAATTATTACGATTATACAGATAGCTATAGGCATGCTCTTTACCTGCAATGGGGTTATAATCAGAGTTCCAGCGAATTCCCTTAATATTTCCGTTATACTGATTGATACCATAGCCCGCGCTTTTGATATTACGCAGGGGACGGTTATAATCATAGTTATGATAATCGATGATCATCCCAAACAGGTCGTTACTATCGCCTCAGGGATCATTGCCGGTTGCCAAACTGGGATGATTGATACTTTTTAGAGCTCCCTGCAGGTTATAGACATAGTCTATTCCTTGTAGTCCTTGTGCCAGGTTGGCACGTTTCAGTCCGCCGGTCTCATAATATTCGTATTGTGCATGTTCTGTAAAATTGCTGTCATTGGTAGAAGCTTCTACTTTGGTTAAGCTATAATCTACAGCATCATAGGTATAACGATGTATAAACTGATCTGCTGCTCCTTTTTGATAATATACCTTATTGACCTGGCTGGTAATCGGGTCATACATATAATCGATGGTTTTTACTTCGGGCAGACCATTGATTTGCTGGGCGATCCACTGCACCCGGCCATATACATCGTAACTGTACCAGGTGGTAGTATTTTCGTTTTGTGTTTTGGCTACATTACCTGCCATAAAAGATTGCTGGGCATAATTGCTTTTACGGGTATCGGTCCCAAAAGCTGTTACTAAACCACTATTGTCAGCAAGGTCATATTGAGTAATATGACGTTCAGAACAATTGGCATCAATGAGCCCATCATTTTGATCGATAAGGTTACGCAATGCTATCTTAAAAGGATCTGAGGTATTTGACGGGTTTAAATAAGTAAGGTTGTTATCTGTATAGACACCACTTTCTGTAGGTCGCCCTCTATCATCATAATTAGTGTATGAAAATTGTTTGTTCTGTAGCTGTTTGCTATTTACCGAAAAACGGATTTGTCCGTCTTTACGATATAAAAACCAGGCTTCGCCTTCATCCGGGATCATTAGGACGCTATGGAACAGCGGGGGCCTTCTTTATTTCAATGAACTTTTAAAAGCCACAACACCTTGTACAATGTTGTATCTCTGTTTTATTACTCATACCACCACTAGCCAAAAGACTAGCTGTAGCGCAAATCTATACACTATACCACAGCAAAGGTTAGCAGTTTCGTGTACTAATAATTCGGTCCATATACCCTGCGCTGCTTATGTTTTATAAATGTACGTATAATATATATTAATAAAAGTGAGAGTACAAAGGTTGGAATAGTAAAGCTAAAAAATAAATACATTAAAATGTCTAGTACTAGACCAAAAAATATTACTGGTAAAGCAATTATAAATTTTGCTTTTCCACCTACAGTGAAAAAATCATAATATTCATTCATAAATCTTCCAATAGGACTTATGTAATTATCATAATAATTTAAAGGAAATTTAATATAATCTTTTCTAAAATCTTTAGTTAGCTTTAGATACTCTAATAATTTTTGTTTCATTCGCATTTCTCCAAGTTTTTGCAATTTTTTATTTCCTTTTTTATGATAACATGGATTATTCACTAAATGATGTACAAAATTAGAAATTGATCTAAAATGTATTAATAACTTTTGCTTTTCGGATAGTTTTTTATCTATTTCATAGAAAAGGCTCAATATTTCTCTATCTAATTCTTCCTCTTTCATTACAAATTTATTTGAAAAAATGCGAAGTTCTTTTAAACAGTGTATAGTAATCATTGATTTTTCCGGGTAATTGCGGATTCAGAATATTTCTAAATACATTACGTTCTCTATGAATTGCATTTTGAATGGGAAAAATATTTCGTCTTATTCCTTTAGAGAAACTATTGTATATGCCGTAGGAATTTTTAATCAGACCTAATTTTGCATCATGTAACAAGAGATTCCCTCTTAACTGACTAAATACCAAAGCATCATCTACAAACTTATATCCCTTATTCAATCCTTTTAGCATTACGGGTAATCCCTTCACGCCACCTACCACTGCACCAGGCCCTGTAGGCAAAACATACATTAAAGCTTCTGCTGCATCACCAGTGGCCTGGTCCATACTAGCTAACATATCTGTACGTTCTGGAGCATAAAAGTTCCTATAGTAATATTGCCCTCCTAAATTATCGTTGGTATAGTTCGTACCCCACCGCACATTATATTCTTCTAAGGTACCAGGAGTGTCAGATACAAAATCGAAATTTCCATAGCGGATATGATCCGGGGTTCTTTCGTCAAATTCTCCGTCATTGCTGGTCCCTCTTCCCTTTGCGGTTATAATGACTTCATCCAATGCTCCTCCATCAACGGTATCACAACCATCTGGGCAATTACCATTATTTGCCAAATTATTGACACCACTTAAAAAACCCGTTTCATCCTCCTCAAACGCTTCAATAATATCCTCATCACTTGCACCATGGAGGCTTGAGCTAAGCGCTCCGCTGGGATCGGCATAATATACCGGGTTATCATCAAAAGCCGTATAGGTAGATTGATAATAGTGCGTGACCGGGTCTATTGCTGTAAATCTGGCAATAGCCGGATCGTATTGTCGCAAAGGCATTTCGTACCAATCAATCCCTAAATCTTCATTGAGTTCTATACCATTATACTTGAAGGACAGTGCGGTGTTTGTACTAGTGCTGATACTGTTGTACCCCTTATGTTTTAATCCAAAGGGATAGACGTTTATGCGATTTTTTCAACATTGGCGCACTTTCCCACGGTTCTACTCCAAGAACAGCTTACATTTTTTTAAAAAGAACGTCCTTTCGATCATCATTCCACTATGCTAAAGTACTAAATACTCCCTAAAAGCCACGCATCAGCAACCCAGATTATTGCTAAGGCAATAAGCCCCTGTTTTGCTGCTGCTCCCATAGCCACGATATTGTACATAATACGAGTTATACCCGCTCTTCCTTCGTCAGGGTCTATAACAAGTATTATGTAGCAATACTCCCGTAGCTTTGCCCCAAGCTGTCATTGCGCTCAAAATCTGACTTCTAACAGACGATTTCTACGGAAGATATTTACATATTATACTTATGTAATCGTGTCGTAGACTTGATTTGGTAAGCTTTGGAAGCATTTTAGCCAAAACTAACGCCCTGCGGTTGTTTCATTTTAAAAAGCATCGGAAGTCAGCCGTTTCAGCCTTTGCGCACTTCCGATACTTTTTAAAACGCTTAATTATTATAATTGATGTCTTGTCATAAAATTTAAGACAGAGGAATACATTAACTCAACTTGACTTTTATCGTATTCATCATATTTACCGTGAGCAGCTTTATTTCTTAAATCAAGATTAGTAGTTACACTTTTTTGGTCAAGGATGTTATAAACATTTGCTTTGACTAGTTCATTATTCATACTATCTGCCTTAAGTGGAACTTGTTTTCCTTTGCTTTCACGTGTAATATTAATATTATGTTTCAAACATAATTGTCTTATATGTTCTTCTAAGACACTCCCTATCATTACAGCAGCAGCATCTTCATAATCTTTTTCTAAAAGATGATTAGCCATATCCATAAAATCACTAAAGATTTCTGCGGATACTATCGCTTTTACACCAGATAACCATCCATTCTCTATTTCTGATTTTATGTTATCAATGATATTAATAGCAGCTTGGATATTAATATAATGAGAGTCTTTTGTTAGTTGAGCGAACTCTACGTAATAAAGATGATCTTTTCCAAAAAGATCTAGTATAAATGATAGGGCAATAGTTTTAAAACTTTTCAATTCTGGATATCCAGCTTTAAACCCCTCAGTCTTATTCGCTTTTGCTTTTGTTAATGTCTCAGAACCTCTAGCTAATACAAAATTTGTTCTCTCTAAAAGCTTTTCATTATATCTCATGTTTTATTCGTTTTAATTCTATCTAACTTACTCTAAAAAACTATTATATCCATATTGCCTAGTAACGTTTTTTAAAGATGAAGATTTAGGCGATGGATTTTAGCGGTTGCAATCTTCATCTTTAAAAAATGCTAGCCATCTGGCGATTGAAGATAACTGCGTGTACGCATAACTGGCGTAGCCAAAGCGGAGAGGAGCAGCCGACACACAAAAAGGAGTGTAACGGTTTTGTGTGCCAGACGATTTTTATGTTTTCCGATTTATCAAAATATAAACTTCAACATAAATAATCGGCTAGGCTGCGACCAAGCGGCGGAGCCAATGAAGTAGCGGTTTTGCTTAAATTAGTATTCAGCGATAGCGTACCATATTGTTTTTAAGCAAAAAAGTAGCTACGAGTGAAAGAGGAACAGAACAAGGCTATTTATTTGTAGTGCAGACTGACGACCGAAGGTGAGGAAGTTGGAACGGTATGGAACAAGTGCTTTTTCTGCACTTGTGGAATAACAAAAAATAGCTTGTGGCGTGACGAAGGAACACCTTATAACAGCTTATGGGCAAAGCTTTTTCAGCTGCGCCCATAATAATGATTCGACCGAAGGGAGACACTTGGCTATTTATCAAAGCGATTCGGAACACTCATTAAGGAAGTAATGTGTGCATAAATCCGTCTCTTTTCTTTGGCAAGATATTTATGATCAAAAAGGTTTCTTTTAATTTTCTGATGCTCCAAAAGATACTCATAATACCATTTTACTTGCCTTAAAATCATATTTACGGTGATCTGGTTTTGATATTGTAATGTTAGATCTTCTACATAAACAATTACTTCATTAAACTTTATAGTTTCTGGTGTTGTTCCATACGATTTGCACCATTTTCTATGTTTGGTTATCCAGTATAATGTATCATTTTCTAATACTCTTTTTTCTAATAAATAAGATGTCACTTCTTTCATAATATTAGCTGATTGGATGGAAGTTGTTAATGATTTCGTGTAGGTTTTCAAGGTCATCTTGCAAGTATCGTTCTGTAGAACTGATATATCGATGTCCTGCTAAGTATTGGGTTTTTCTAAGATTGTATTGACCTAACCAGTTAGTAATTACACTTGCTCTTATCTGTTTGCTATCTTCTACTTTCTGATTGTACTTTTTTAGCTTTTTAATAATGGTATGTGTAATTATGAACCGATTTCCAGAAGGGAAGAGTTGATCTGTGTCAGTTTGTAATCGTTGTGATAGATGATTTCTAATATCATTTATGTATTCCATAAAATCCATCATTTGCCACGGTTTGAGTTCTAGTTCCCTGGCGTTACTTCGTTTTCTACTCGGTACATAGATTTTACCTTTTTGAAGCTGTAAATGTTCTGTTTTTAGATTTTTAAGGTCTTGTGTGTCTAATCCTTGATAGACCAGTAATCCAACAATGATTTTATTACGTTTTGAAGTGTATTTATGATATGCTTCTTGGTAGTTTTCTGTCTCATAACTGTAATACAAGTCTTCCAGTTCTTCGGGTTCTAGTAAATTATAATTGATGGTTCTTTGTGTTCCTCTTACACTCGTATTTTCGATTGGATTATCAGTTCTGTACCCTTCGCTTATCAGATAATTGAAGTATGTTTTTATACTGCCCAATTTATGATTGATTGTCTTTTTACTATTGCCTTTTCTAGTTAAATGTTTGATGTATTTTAAGCAGGTTTTGTAATCAATTTCGATAGGTGTAGTGGATTGCTTTTTACACCATTTTATAAAATATTGTGATGCTAGTTCTTTGGATGCTATGGTCTTTTCGGTATATCCTTCTTTTTTGAGGTACTTGTTAAAGGTTTTCATTTTCTATAGTTTTTAAGATGTGAGTATATATTTGAGTGCTTTCTAAGCTGCTATGCCCTAAAAAGTGTTTGATACTTTCAAGTGGTACTTCTCTTTGTAATAAATGGGTAGCGATAGAGTGTCGTAAAGTGTGTAGCGTAATTTGCTTTTCTATGATCGTTTTATTCTCTGTAGCTTTTACAATAGTTTGTAATCTGTTGGATAAACTTGTGCCAAGTAATCGTGTACCGTGATGATTGAGTAGTAATGCTTCTGTATCGTGTTTGATGTTAAACTCTAACCGTGCATTGTAGAGGTATTCTTCAAGGATTTCAAGATTGTAATTATTGATAGGTACGAACCTTTCTTTATAGTTTTTCCCTTTTCGTACATAGATTCGCTCTTTATCAAAAAGGATATCACTAGTATCTAAGTGTACAGCTTCATTTCTGCGTAACCCACAACTATAGAGTAATGTTAGTATGGCTTTATCTCTTTGCCTATAGTACTTTTTATTATGACTGTGATTAGTAGCTTTAAAAAGTTGTTTGATTTCAGATTGAGTGAGTATGTTGATCTTTTCTTCGGTTGGGTAACTTTCTGATTTAAGATGCACCCTCAAGGGTGATTTGGCATTATGTTGTGTTAGATAATCTCTAAATTTCTTAAGTGCCTGTTGGTGTTTATTCAAGTATGATTTACTTAATGCTCCGTATCGTCTTTCATTACTGCGTTGTTTGAGTTCTTCGTAATACCCTTTGATATGTTTTCCTGTAATCTCATTTACAGTATTAATCTTTTTGTTTTCGAGCCAATAAAAGAACTCTTGTAAGTGGTTTGGTAAGTTGTAAACCGTTGTATCTGCATAGCCTAAAATGTCTAACCATTCTTTAAAATTGGATATAAGTATCCTATAACTATCATTTTGTAGTCTTAATTTTTTCATCGGTATGTCTTTTTTGTATTTCTCTTGCGAGTTGGATTAATTAACTGTAATTGTTTGCGTTATTTCGCAAAAATGGTAATTGCGGGTTAGTTGCGACTTTGCGAACTGATCTGCTCGATACAATGTCGCAAGGAGTTGTCAATCTGACTTTTAAGTGCTTTGTACTCGTTTACGTCTGTGACTTCAAAACAGTAACTCTTGGTCTTAGCGTTCTTGATCCGTTTGATATAATCTTCTGCCAATAATTGTTTGTGATAGTTACGTAATGTACTTTCCTTTATTCGTAGATTTCTTCTGATTTCTGCATTGGTAAATGTGGTTTGAGTATTCTTTGTAAGATATTCTTTCAAGCGTTCTAAATAGTTACGGACTGCTCCTGTAATCGTATCACTTTTACGTAGTAAAACTTCTTTGATAATTTCGTTAGCTTCTTCTATATCTTCGATGGTTGTTTCTATATATTCCTCGCCTGTATTCTGGTCGTATTGTTTTTCTCTTTGGTATTGTTTGTAAAAGGTAATCGCTTCGATAAATTGTAGATAGTGAGTGTTTGTCCTTCTTGGTTTAAATACAGATTGTGGTAGTTCTAAAAACTCGGCATAAGGATTTATTACTTTGACAGGTTGTAATAGCATTTGCACATTTTGTAATAAATCTTTTGCTTTGAGTTCTGCATCAATATTTACTTTCCCTGCGCTGATTAATCGTTGATAGTACATTATCTTTTGATCTTGTTCGCTAGATTCATCGATGTAGAGTAAAAAGCTACGATTGCTATTATCCTCGTAAATACTTTCTTGTGTGGTACAACCTGCAACACTTACAGGACCTTCTACGGTTAGATGTATCGTTTTGGTATTTCCTTTTCGGTCTTTATGGACTACGGTTTTTGTAATCCTTCTTTTTGATTGTAATTCCCGTAATGGGTATAGTACTGATTCTGCTCCATCTAAATCTTCGATTAAGATCAGTTTGTTTCGTAATTCTGTACGATTGAAGTAGTAAAACGCATTTTCAGATAGTACGGTAATTTCTACTTTTTCGTGATCGGGTATGAGTTCGGCAACTTTACTTTGTAAATGTGTTTTTCCTGCTCCGGAACTGCCTAAGCTAATACAATGTAATGGATTGTAGCTTTTACGGCTTGTAAAGATCAAATACATCAATAATCGGTTGGTTTCTTCTCCTATCACACCACTTTGTTCGATAAGCTCATTGGTACGTTTTAGTAAGTCTTTTGATTTTAAGAACTTGATAGCGACTTTTTCTTCTACTGTAGATAACTCTTTGATTGTAATTTCTGATTCATCATTATCAAGTTGACTTAATCGATATTGTTCTAGTTCATTGGTTAACTCTTGTAATGTCTTGCGTACTACACTTGTACCGATTTCTATACGTTCTGCTACTTTTCTAACCAACTTTTCTACTTGATTATCGTTGTACAGATCAACATTGTGACGTAGTTTGATTTCGGATTGTACTTTATTGATCCCTAATGTAACTCGTAAGGCTTCTAAATGATTGAGTTTGACACCACCTAAGATGGAGATTTCTAAGTGCTTTGTGGCGTACTGATAGTTGTTGGGATTGGTAACGTTTAAATTGTTCATAACTAATAAAACTTCACTTATCAGTTACAAACTTAATCAATAAATAATATTTTAACCAAATTAATATGTTTGTTTTTTAATCTTTAAGTGATGTATATTTGTAAAAACCTTTATTTATCATAGGTTTTCATCATTTATAAGTTATGAATATAGGAGCAACAATAACACAACTACGTAAACAAAACAGCTTATCTCGTGAAGAGTTAGGTACTAAAGTGGGTACTTCTGGTGCGGTGATAGGAAGATATGAGCGTGCAGAGATTACGCCTTCTGTAGAGATTGCTAATAAAATAGCTAAAGCTCTTGATGTATCACTAGATTATCTAGTGGGTAATGCTTCTACTGTGGTAAAAGACAAAAAGATTCTAGAACGTATCGAAGCCATTGCAGAGATGCCCACAGATAACCAAAAACAGATCTTTAATGTGATTGATGCACTGATACGTGACTATAACGCTAAAAAAGCTTACGCATAAAAAAACCACCTCGTTAAAGGTGGCCTTTCATTCATTTTTATACAATAGTTTACTTTCAATCAGTATTAGTTTTATTTAAAACATAATTTTGATTTTCTCCGTTCATTCCTTTGGGTGATATACTATTACCTTGTATCTGCCATACCTCGTTAGCCAAAACTCTAATAGTTTCCATCTGAACTTCAAAATAGTTTGTTTGTGTACCTTTGATTTTATATAAAGGTGTTCTTAAACCCTTACTATCTGCAATATAAAAACTCTCTATTTTTTTATCTTTTAGTTTTGAGTTACTCCATTGATTTGATAGAGTTATAGTGTCATTACCCTTGTTAATCGCGTATAGAGTATAATTAAAGGATTCTCCTAATTTGTCTTTCACACAAAATTTGATATTACTTTTATCACCTTTTTTACGCTCTTTTACGATTACTTTATCTCTTTGTGGATTACTGTCTAAAATTAAACTATCTCCTTTAACTCTATAGTTTCCTTCTAAGCTATAGCTTATAGAGTGCAAACGAAAATCGTACTTAAATCTAAAATCTTTATCTAATTCAATACGTTCATAAAATTTATCAGATTTATACTCGTAAATGCCTTCGTAAAGGTTTGATTGGATTGTAAAAGATGTACATAATACTAGTACAAATATGTATATTATTCTTCTCATTATTTTTTCTGTTTAGCTCCTTTAGTATAATCTTTTTGCCAACCAATATATACCTCCTTAACAGGTGTGCCATTTTTACCTGCCTCAATAGTTTTCTTTCTTAGAGCCTTGCCTTGTTTAGACTTAAGATTTATAGATATTGTTGGAAGTGTTTGATAAGCTGGTGGTGACATTTGTGTTTTTCCAAAACTTAGTACATCTGCATTTTTCCAAGGTTTATGGACATTAAGTGCTCCACTTTTTGCCATTCTTTCTACATTGTAAGATTCTGTTTCGTCTCCTACATCATAAAGACTTCCGTAACCTGTGTTATCAGATATTATAGATATATCGCCTTTCTCAAATTGATATGCGTGATTCAATTCGTGACCAATTAAACCTATATCACTTTTGCCTACTGTTACTTTTACTTCTTCAGTAGATGCATCATATTGAACGCCACCTTCTTTACTGGTCGTTTTGGACGAAAATGTATATACTTGGTCTGATTTTTCTAACTTATCTATTTTCTTAAGTTCAGAACTAGTGAAAGAAGTAAGCTTGCCTCCATCTGCTGCTGTTATTGCTCCACTCTTGATAAGACTCTGTATCGCTTTTGCAGTACTGTTTAAATGATTTTTATATTTTTCTGCAACTTTATCAGGATCCTTTATTTTCATCCCATCTGGATCTATATAAAATGTAGGATTGTTGGCTACATAATTATAAGGGCTGTTATCTAAATAATTTTCCGCTAATGGATCCAAATTCATCCATCTACCTAAAGCTGCATCATAATTTCTCCAACCGTAATCATGCCAGTTTAATCCAAGTTCGTTTTGCTCCTCTTTTCCGTTGTATGTATAAGGATGCTCTCGTCCTGTTATAGTATTATTATACCCTTTATGTTGTAGTCCAAAGGGATAGACGTTTATGCGATTTTTTCAACATTGGCGCACTTTCCCACGGTTCTACTCCAAGAACAGCTTACATTTTTTTAAAAAGAACGTCCTTTCGATCATCATTCCACTATGCTAAAGTACTAAATACTCCCTAAAAGCCACGCATCAGCAACCCAGATTATTGCTAAGGCAATAAGCCCCTGTTTTGCTGCTGCTCCCATAGCCACGATATTGTACATAATACGAGTTATACCCGCTCTTCCTTCGTCAGGGTCTATAACAAGTATTATGTAGCAATACTCCCGTAGCTTTGCCCCAAGCTGTCATTGCGCTCAAAATCTGACTTCTAACAGACGATTTCTACGGAAGATATTTACATATTATACTTATGTAATCGTGTCGTAGACTTGATTTGGTAAGCTTTGGAAGCATTTTAGCCAAAACTAACGCCCTGCGGTTGTTTCATTTTAAAAAGCATCGGAAGTCAGCCGTTTCAGCCTTTGCGCACTTCCGATACTTTTTAAAACGCTTAATTATTATAATTGATGTCTTGTCATAAAATTTAAGACAGAGGAATACATTAACTCAACTTGACTTTTATCGTATTCATCATATTTACCGTGAGCAGCTTTATTTCTTAAATCAAGATTAGTAGTTACACTTTTTTGGTCAAGGATGTTATAAACATTTGCTTTGACTAGTTCATTATTCATACTATCTGCCTTAAGTGGAACTTGTTTTCCTTTGCTTTCACGTGTAATATTAATATTATGTTTCAAACATAATTGTCTTATATGTTCTTCTAAGACACTCCCTATCATTACAGCAGCAGCATCTTCATAATCTTTTTCTAAAAGATGATTAGCCATATCCATAAAATCACTAAAGATTTCTGCGGATACTATCGCTTTTACACCAGATAACCATCCATTCTCTATTTCTGATTTTATGTTATCAATGATATTAATAGCAGCTTGGATATTAATATAATGAGAGTCTTTTGTTAGTTGAGCGAACTCTACGTAATAAAGATGATCTTTTCCAAAAAGATCTAGTATAAATGATAGGGCAATAGTTTTAAAACTTTTCAATTCTGGATATCCAGCTTTAAACCCCTCAGTCTTATTCGCTTTTGCTTTTGTTAATGTCTCAGAACCTCTAGCTAATACAAAATTTGTTCTCTCTAAAAGCTTTTCATTATATCTCATGTTTTATTCGTTTTAATTCTATCTAACTTACTCTAAAAAACTATTATATCCATATTGCCTAGTAACGTTTTTTAAAGATGAAGATTTAGGCGATGGATTTTAGCGGTTGCAATCTTCATCTTTAAAAAATGCTAGCCATCTGGCGATTGAAGATAACTGCGTGTACGCATAACTGGCGTAGCCAAAGCGGAGAGGAGCAGCCGACACACAAAAAGGAGTGTAACGGTTTTGTGTGCCAGACGATTTTTATGTTTTCCGATTTATCAAAATATAAACTTCAACATAAATAATCGGCTAGGCTGCGACCAAGCGGCGGAGCCAATGAAGTAGCGGTTTTGCTTAAATTAGTATTCAGCGATAGCGTACCATATTGTTTTTAAGCAAAAAAGTAGCTACGAGTGAAAGAGGAACAGAACAAGGCTATTTATTTGTAGTGCAGACTGACGACCGAAGGTGAGGAAGTTGGAACGGTATGGAACAAGTGCTTTTTCTGCACTTGTGGAATAACAAAAAATAGCTTGTGGCGTGACGAAGGAACACCTTATAACAGCTTATGGGCAAAGCTTTTTCAGCTGCGCCCATAATAATGATTCGACCGAAGGGAGACACTTGGCTATTTATCAAAGCGATTCGGAACACTCATTAAGGAAGTAATGTGTGCATAAATCCGTCTCTTTTCTTTGGCAAGATATTTATGATCAAAAAGGTTTCTTTTAATTTTCTGATGCTCCAAAAGATACTCATAATACCATTTTACTTGCCTTAAAATCATATTTACGGTGATCTGGTTTTGATATTGTAATGTTAGATCTTCTACATAAACAATTACTTCATTAAACTTTATAGTTTCTGGTGTTGTTCCATACGATTTGCACCATTTTCTATGTTTGGTTATCCAGTATAATGTATCATTTTCTAATACTCTTTTTTCTAATAAATAAGATGTCACTTCTTTCATAATATTAGCTGATTGGATGGAAGTTGTTAATGATTTCGTGTAGGTTTTCAAGGTCATCTTGCAAGTATCGTTCTGTAGAACTGATATATCGATGTCCTGCTAAGTATTGGGTTTTTCTAAGATTGTATTGACCTAACCAGTTAGTAATTACACTTGCTCTTATCTGTTTGCTATCTTCTACTTTCTGATTGTACTTTTTTAGCTTTTTAATAATGGTATGTGTAATTATGAACCGATTTCCAGAAGGGAAGAGTTGATCTGTGTCAGTTTGTAATCGTTGTGATAGATGATTTCTAATATCATTTATGTATTCCATAAAATCCATCATTTGCCACGGTTTGAGTTCTAGTTCCCTGGCGTTACTTCGTTTTCTACTCGGTACATAGATTTTACCTTTTTGAAGCTGTAAATGTTCTGTTTTTAGATTTTTAAGGTCTTGTGTGTCTAATCCTTGATAGACCAGTAATCCAACAATGATTTTATTACGTTTTGAAGTGTATTTATGATATGCTTCTTGGTAGTTTTCTGTCTCATAACTGTAATACAAGTCTTCCAGTTCTTCGGGTTCTAGTAAATTATAATTGATGGTTCTTTGTGTTCCTCTTACACTCGTATTTTCGATTGGATTATCAGTTCTGTACCCTTCGCTTATCAGATAATTGAAGTATGTTTTTATACTGCCCAATTTATGATTGATTGTCTTTTTACTATTGCCTTTTCTAGTTAAATGTTTGATGTATTTTAAGCAGGTTTTGTAATCAATTTCGATAGGTGTAGTGGATTGCTTTTTACACCATTTTATAAAATATTGTGATGCTAGTTCTTTGGATGCTATGGTCTTTTCGGTATATCCTTCTTTTTTGAGGTACTTGTTAAAGGTTTTCATTTTCTATAGTTTTTAAGATGTGAGTATATATTTGAGTGCTTTCTAAGCTGCTATGCCCTAAAAAGTGTTTGATACTTTCAAGTGGTACTTCTCTTTGTAATAAATGGGTAGCGATAGAGTGTCGTAAAGTGTGTAGCGTAATTTGCTTTTCTATGATCGTTTTATTCTCTGTAGCTTTTACAATAGTTTGTAATCTGTTGGATAAACTTGTGCCAAGTAATCGTGTACCGTGATGATTGAGTAGTAATGCTTCTGTATCGTGTTTGATGTTAAACTCTAACCGTGCATTGTAGAGGTATTCTTCAAGGATTTCAAGATTGTAATTATTGATAGGTACGAACCTTTCTTTATAGTTTTTCCCTTTTCGTACATAGATTCGCTCTTTATCAAAAAGGATATCACTAGTATCTAAGTGTACAGCTTCATTTCTGCGTAACCCACAACTATAGAGTAATGTTAGTATGGCTTTATCTCTTTGCCTATAGTACTTTTTATTATGACTGTGATTAGTAGCTTTAAAAAGTTGTTTGATTTCAGATTGAGTGAGTATGTTGATCTTTTCTTCGGTTGGGTAACTTTCTGATTTAAGATGCACCCTCAAGGGTGATTTGGCATTATGTTGTGTTAGATAATCTCTAAATTTCTTAAGTGCCTGTTGGTGTTTATTCAAGTATGATTTACTTAATGCTCCGTATCGTCTTTCATTACTGCGTTGTTTGAGTTCTTCGTAATACCCTTTGATATGTTTTCCTGTAATCTCATTTACAGTATTAATCTTTTTGTTTTCGAGCCAATAAAAGAACTCTTGTAAGTGGTTTGGTAAGTTGTAAACCGTTGTATCTGCATAGCCTAAAATGTCTAACCATTCTTTAAAATTGGATATAAGTATCCTATAACTATCATTTTGTAGTCTTAATTTTTTCATCGGTATGTCTTTTTTGTATTTCTCTTGCGAGTTGGATTAATTAACTGTAATTGTTTGCGTTATTTCGCAAAAATGGTAATTGCGGGTTAGTTGCGACTTTGCGAACTGATCTGCTCGATACAATGTCGCAAGGAGTTGTCAATCTGACTTTTAAGTGCTTTGTACTCGTTTACGTCTGTGACTTCAAAACAGTAACTCTTGGTCTTAGCGTTCTTGATCCGTTTGATATAATCTTCTGCCAATAATTGTTTGTGATAGTTACGTAATGTACTTTCCTTTATTCGTAGATTTCTTCTGATTTCTGCATTGGTAAATGTGGTTTGAGTATTCTTTGTAAGATATTCTTTCAAGCGTTCTAAATAGTTACGGACTGCTCCTGTAATCGTATCACTTTTACGTAGTAAAACTTCTTTGATAATTTCGTTAGCTTCTTCTATATCTTCGATGGTTGTTTCTATATATTCCTCGCCTGTATTCTGGTCGTATTGTTTTTCTCTTTGGTATTGTTTGTAAAAGGTAATCGCTTCGATAAATTGTAGATAGTGAGTGTTTGTCCTTCTTGGTTTAAATACAGATTGTGGTAGTTCTAAAAACTCGGCATAAGGATTTATTACTTTGACAGGTTGTAATAGCATTTGCACATTTTGTAATAAATCTTTTGCTTTGAGTTCTGCATCAATATTTACTTTCCCTGCGCTGATTAATCGTTGATAGTACATTATCTTTTGATCTTGTTCGCTAGATTCATCGATGTAGAGTAAAAAGCTACGATTGCTATTATCCTCGTAAATACTTTCTTGTGTGGTACAACCTGCAACACTTACAGGACCTTCTACGGTTAGATGTATCGTTTTGGTATTTCCTTTTCGGTCTTTATGGACTACGGTTTTTGTAATCCTTCTTTTTGATTGTAATTCCCGTAATGGGTATAGTACTGATTCTGCTCCATCTAAATCTTCGATTAAGATCAGTTTGTTTCGTAATTCTGTACGATTGAAGTAGTAAAACGCATTTTCAGATAGTACGGTAATTTCTACTTTTTCGTGATCGGGTATGAGTTCGGCAACTTTACTTTGTAAATGTGTTTTTCCTGCTCCGGAACTGCCTAAGCTAATACAATGTAATGGATTGTAGCTTTTACGGCTTGTAAAGATCAAATACATCAATAATCGGTTGGTTTCTTCTCCTATCACACCACTTTGTTCGATAAGCTCATTGGTACGTTTTAGTAAGTCTTTTGATTTTAAGAACTTGATAGCGACTTTTTCTTCTACTGTAGATAACTCTTTGATTGTAATTTCTGATTCATCATTATCAAGTTGACTTAATCGATATTGTTCTAGTTCATTGGTTAACTCTTGTAATGTCTTGCGTACTACACTTGTACCGATTTCTATACGTTCTGCTACTTTTCTAACCAACTTTTCTACTTGATTATCGTTGTACAGATCAACATTGTGACGTAGTTTGATTTCGGATTGTACTTTATTGATCCCTAATGTAACTCGTAAGGCTTCTAAATGATTGAGTTTGACACCACCTAAGATGGAGATTTCTAAGTGCTTTGTGGCGTACTGATAGTTGTTGGGATTGGTAACGTTTAAATTGTTCATAACTAATAAAACTTCACTTATCAGTTACAAACTTAATCAATAAATAATATTTTAACCAAATTAATATGTTTGTTTTTTAATCTTTAAGTGATGTATATTTGTAAAAACCTTTATTTATCATAGGTTTTCATCATTTATAAGTTATGAATATAGGAGCAACAATAACACAACTACGTAAACAAAACAGCTTATCTCGTGAAGAGTTAGGTACTAAAGTGGGTACTTCTGGTGCGGTGATAGGAAGATATGAGCGTGCAGAGATTACGCCTTCTGTAGAGATTGCTAATAAAATAGCTAAAGCTCTTGATGTATCACTAGATTATCTAGTGGGTAATGCTTCTACTGTGGTAAAAGACAAAAAGATTCTAGAACGTATCGAAGCCATTGCAGAGATGCCCACAGATAACCAAAAACAGATCTTTAATGTGATTGATGCACTGATACGTGACTATAACGCTAAAAAAGCTTACGCATAAAAAAACCACCTCGTTAAAGGTGGCCTTTCATTCATTTTTATACAATAGTTTACTTTCAATCAGTATTAGTTTTATTTAAAACATAATTTTGATTTTCTCCGTTCATTCCTTTGGGTGATATACTATTACCTTGTATCTGCCATACCTCGTTAGCCAAAACTCTAATAGTTTCCATCTGAACTTCAAAATAGTTTGTTTGTGTACCTTTGATTTTATATAAAGGTGTTCTTAAACCCTTACTATCTGCAATATAAAAACTCTCTATTTTTTTATCTTTTAGTTTTGAGTTACTCCATTGATTTGATAGAGTTATAGTGTCATTACCCTTGTTAATCGCGTATAGAGTATAATTAAAGGATTCTCCTAATTTGTCTTTCACACAAAATTTGATATTACTTTTATCACCTTTTTTACGCTCTTTTACGATTACTTTATCTCTTTGTGGATTACTGTCTAAAATTAAACTATCTCCTTTAACTCTATAGTTTCCTTCTAAGCTATAGCTTATAGAGTGCAAACGAAAATCGTACTTAAATCTAAAATCTTTATCTAATTCAATACGTTCATAAAATTTATCAGATTTATACTCGTAAATGCCTTCGTAAAGGTTTGATTGGATTGTAAAAGATGTACATAATACTAGTACAAATATGTATATTATTCTTCTCATTATTTTTTCTGTTTAGCTCCTTTAGTATAATCTTTTTGCCAACCAATATATACCTCCTTAACAGGTGTGCCATTTTTACCTGCCTCAATAGTTTTCTTTCTTAGAGCCTTGCCTTGTTTAGACTTAAGATTTATAGATATTGTTGGAAGTGTTTGATAAGCTGGTGGTGACATTTGTGTTTTTCCAAAACTTAGTACATCTGCATTTTTCCAAGGTTTATGGACATTAAGTGCTCCACTTTTTGCCATTCTTTCTACATTGTAAGATTCTGTTTCGTCTCCTACATCATAAAGACTTCCGTAACCTGTGTTATCAGATATTATAGATATATCGCCTTTCTCAAATTGATATGCGTGATTCAATTCGTGACCAATTAAACCTATATCACTTTTGCCTACTGTTACTTTTACTTCTTCAGTAGATGCATCATATTGAACGCCACCTTCTTTACTGGTCGTTTTGGACGAAAATGTATATACTTGGTCTGATTTTTCTAACTTATCTATTTTCTTAAGTTCAGAACTAGTGAAAGAAGTAAGCTTGCCTCCATCTGCTGCTGTTATTGCTCCACTCTTGATAAGACTCTGTATCGCTTTTGCAGTACTGTTTAAATGATTTTTATATTTTTCTGCAACTTTATCAGGATCCTTTATTTTCATCCCATCTGGATCTATATAAAATGTAGGATTGTTGGCTACATAATTATAAGGGCTGTTATCTAAATAATTTTCCGCTAATGGATCCAAATTCATCCATCTACCTAAAGCTGCATCATAATTTCTCCAACCGTAATCATGCCAGTTTAATCCAAGTTCGTTTTGCTCCTCTTTTCCGTTGTATGTATAAGGATGCTCTCGTCCTGTTATAGTATTATTATACCCTTTATGTTGTAGTCCAAAGGGATAGACGTTTATGCGATTTTTTCAACATTGGCACACTTTCCCACGGTTCTACTCCAAAAACAGCTTACATTTTTTTAAAAAGAACGTCCTTTC
>CANMDW010000029.1 GCA_947496705.1 uncultured Aquimarina sp.
TATAGATCGTAAATTAAGGAATCGAACCCTATAAATGCTACTTAAACATCCTATACCAATACTACTATTTTTTATATAAACTTCAATCCTGCCGCTAAGCGGGTGCAAATATACAACCCTTAGGCAAACCTCCAAAAATTTAATCAAGTATTTTTGAAAAAGTTTTCGCTATAAATAAAACCCCTAAATCTTTATCAATGAACGATGCAAAAAAGACCCCCTTTTTTGCGGGGGCAAACATATAACCATTTAATAAAACAACAACACCTTTTGGCAACTATTTTTAATCTTTTTTTTAATACCCTGATATTACTAAAGTTATAAAATGGGATAGCGATTGAAATGGCATCCCCCGATAACTATCGGGGATAGAATGAAAAGCGCGGTCGGGATATGTTGAGTATCCCGAATCCCTATAATTATGCAACAGACCCGTATATTATAACATTAATCAATTAAATGTCTACTATATATTGTATGAATTTTATTATCGTATTATCTTTGCCCCTTTAATTAGAAAAAGATGATCAAGATTACGTTACCTGATGGTTCGATTAGAGCATATAATAGTACAATTACTGCTATGGGTGTTGCAAAAGATATTAGTGAAGGTTTTGCAAGAAATGTGATTTCTGCAAAGTTTAATGGTACTACTATTGAAACTGCAACCGAATTAACCACAGACGGCAATCTTGTTTTGTTTACATGGAGGGATGATGAAGGTAAAACAGCCTTCAGACACTCTACATCTCACGTTTTGGCTCAAGCCCTGGAAGAGTTGTATCCTGGCGTTAAATTATCTATAGGCCCGGCAATTGATCATGGATTTTATTATGATGTTGATCTTGGGGATCAAACTGTTTCTGAAAAAGACTTCAAGAGGATCGAAGACAAGATGCTCGAAATTGCCAGAGGAAAACACAATTTCAAAATGAGATCTGTTTCTAAAGCTGAGGCTTTAGCTAAATATAAAGAAGAGGGCAATGAGTATAAAGTGGAATTGATAGAAAATCTGGAAGACGGTACGATAACTTTTTGCGATCACGATACTTTTACCGATTTATGTCGCGGAGGACACATTCCTAATACCGGGCTTATCAAAGCGGTAAAAATTATGAGTGTTGCAGGAGCATACTGGCGCGGTGATGAAAACAATAAACAATTAACCCGAGTATATGGAACTTCTTTTCCTAAGCAAAAAGAATTAAAAGAATATTTAGAATTACTGGAGGAAGCAAAAAAGCGTGATCATAGAAAATTAGGAAAAGAATTAGAACTTTTCACTTTTTCTCAAAAAGTAGGTCAGGGGCTACCTCTTTGGCTTCCAAAAGGAGCTGCTTTGAGGGATCGTTTGGAACAATTTCTAAAAAAAGCACAGAAGAAAGCCGGTTATGAAATGGTAGTGACACCACATATAGGCCAGAAAGAATTATATGTAACTTCTGGTCACTATGCAAAATATGGAGAAGATAGTTTTAAACCCATAAACACTCCCGCAGAGGGCGAAGAATTTTTATTAAAACCAATGAACTGCCCTCACCATTGTGAGATATACAACAGTGGACCCTTGTCTTACAGGGATTTACCAAAAAGGTATGCCGAGTTTGGTACTGTATATAGATATGAGCAAAGTGGAGAGTTACACGGATTGACACGTGTGAGAGGATTTACACAAGATGATGCCCACATTTTTTGTACTCACGATCAATTAGATGAAGAGTTCAAAAAGGTAATTGACTTAGTATTATATGTTTTTGGTTCTTTAGGTTTTGAGAATTTTACCGCTCAGGTGTCTGTTAGAGATCTGGACAATCCAGACAAATATATTGGTGATACAGAGAATTGGGAAAAGGCAGAAAACGCAATTATAAATGCAACCAAAGACAAAGGGTTAGATTATGTTATAGAAAGCGGAGAAGCTGCTTTTTATGGCCCAAAGCTGGATTTTATGGTAAAAGATGCACTAGGGAGAAAGTGGCAACTAGGCACTATACAGGTTGACTATAATCTACCAGAACGTTTTGATCTCACCTATAAGGGCAGTGACAATGAATTACACAGGCCGGTGATGATTCATAGAGCTCCTTTTGGTAGTATGGAAAGATTTATCGCTATCTTGCTGGAGCATACAGGAGGTAATTTTCCTTTATGGCTAATGCCAGAACAAGCTATTATACTCTCTATCAGTGAGAAATATGAAAAATACTCAGAAAAAGTTTTAAATTTGTTAGAAAATGACGAAATTCGCGCCCTCGCTGATCACAGAAATGAAACAATTGGCAGAAAGATACGCGAGGCAGAAATGAATAAGTTTCCCTATATCATTATTGTAGGGGAACAAGAAGAAAAAGACAATACCATTTCTGTTCGTATGCATGGTGGAGAAGATTTAGGAGTAATATCGGTTGATGAATTTTCTAAAATAGTGAAAGAAGAAATTAATAGAACTCTAAAACCGTTTTACGGATAATAAATAATAATAAAAAAACATAAGTTTAATTTAAATTTTTAAGTCATAGCAATAAGAAGAAGAAGGTCTCAAAAACCATTAAGAGTAATCAAAGAAGATGCTCATAGAATCAACCAAAAAATTCGGGTTGAAGAAGTACGTCTTGTAGGTGATAATGTAGAAGTTGGTGTTTACCCAACAAAAAAAGCATTACAACTCGCTGAAGAACAAGAGCTTGATCTTGTCGAAATATCACCTAAAGCAGTACCACCTGTTTGTAAAATAATGGATTATAAAAAATTCCTTTATGAGCAGAAGAAGAGAGACAAAGCCTTAAAATCAAAGGCTACTAAAGTTGTTATTAAGGAAATTAGATTCGGGCCCAACACCGATGAACATGATTATGAATTTAAGAAAAAGCATGCTATTAAGTTTTTGAGCGAAGGTGCCAAATTAAAAGCATATGTTTTCTTTAAAGGACGTTCTATTATTTATAAGGACCAGGGGCAAATTTTGCTACTTAGGCTTGCACAAGAGCTAGAAGAATATGGCAAGGTAGAACAAATGCCAAAATTAGAAGGTAAGCGCATGATTATGTTTATCGCTCCAAAAAAATAAAGTATATATAATTTCTGATCATAGAAATTGTTGAAGATAATAAGTGAGATTATAAAAACGAGGATATAATGCCAAAAATGAAAACAAAATCCAGTGCTAAAAAGCGTTTTAAGCTTACCGGTACAGGTAAAATCAAAAGAAAGCACGCTTTTAAGAGTCATATTTTGACAAAAAAATCTAAAAAGCGCAAGCTTGCTTTAACGCACTCAACCTTAGTGCATAAAAGCGATGAAAATAGTATTAAAGAGCAGTTACGTTTAAAATAATCGTTCTTTAATTCGGTTAAAATTATTATAAACCCAGGAGTTAGGCCATTTAAAAAGAATTCAGAATTCAGAATTCAAAATTCAGAATTATTGAATCGCCTACTACTAAAAAATTTAAATTATGCCAAGATCAGTAAATTCTGTTGCTAAGAGAGCTAGAAGAAAAAAAGTTCTTAAACAAGCAAAAGGTTACTTCGGACGTCGTAAAAACGTTTGGACTGTAGCAAAAAATGCGGTAGATAAAGCGATGTTATATTCGTATAGAGACCGCAGAAACAAGAAGAGAACTTTCCGTGCTTTATGGATCACCCGTATTAATGCAGGTGCCCGTTTACACGGTATGTCTTATTCACAATTTATGGGAAAAGTAAAAGCTAATGATATTGAGCTTAACCGAAAAGTTCTTGCAGATTTAGCAATGAACAACCCTGAAGCTTTTAAAGCAATTGTCGAAAAAGTAAAGTAATTCTTTTTAATAAAACAATACCATCTCATTTATAGAAAAAACCCGCTCAAAAAGCGGGTTTTTTTGTGATGTATATTCCATATATATGCTTTTTATCGGTAAATACTGTTTTTTATCTATTAAAAAACCTTAAAAACAGTATTTTTTTAGTATTTTTAATCAAAAATTGACAGACATGAGAAATAATTACTTTTTACTTACATCAGTTTTATTTTTAATGAGTCAAGCATTATTTGCACAAGAACATAATAATGCACATTCTAGTAGTGCATTTGGAGCAGAACAAATCTTTGGGCTCTTAGAAATGCCTTTTCTTGCTATCGGCCTTGTTTTTAGTTTTCTTACTGCTACTCGTTTAAAAGGTGGAAAATTCGGATCCGGGATGATGTTACTTGCATGGGGATTTGTTGTTATGGCCCTTGGCCATTTGCATATGCAAATAGCACATATATTTGACTACAATATTTTTAAAAATATATTTGGAGGCACATTAGGCAACTACATTTGGTTTATTGCCTTAATTCTTACTTGGGGATTATCTGCATTGGGCTTTTATAAAATATATAAAGCAAGTAAAATATGAACCGATAGATGATTATAAATTGGCTTAAAAGAATATTCTACCCCAAGAAAGCCGATCTTCCAAAGTGTAAAGAGGAACAAGAAATTGTTGATCTTATTGACTTTCTGTGGAAAGAGATTGACATACCCGCTAATGCCTCTAATTTAAAAACAAAGGTAAAAGCTTTTAAAGGATTTTCATTTGCAAAAAAAATCGAGTCATTACCAGAAATATATCTGTTCTTTGAAGAATATATTACAGAGAAAAATATCATTAGACGCCCCAGCAAACAATTTATTCAAAATCAAGTCTCTAAAACATTTAATAACTTATTCAAGTATCATAATTTCAAATTAATATTTGAGCCCCTTAAAGAACAGGAGTTAACCTTATGTAAGGTTTTTCTTCTACGTGTATTAGAAAAATCCTCAGAATTAGTGGGCACTTCCAATGACCCAAAAATCATAGCTATAAAAACATATTTGAACACTCCATCTGATATTCAAACCATTGATCTTATAAAAGAAAGAAAAAATTTGCTGGAATTTTCTAATGAGATTTTTCTTAAGATCAAAAATAGCCTGGGAATTAATGCTATTACTAATATTTATCTGCTTATCTATAAAAAGCATTTTCAGTCGTATCATCTGTTAGACTCATTTACAGCTACTCTTAATGTAATTCCCGAAGAAATCCTCGCCAAAGACCTGATCAATTTCCCAAGTAAACAACAAATGCTTAAGATGTTACAGAAACAACTCTATAGCCTGGAAGAAATAAACGAAAGACTTACAGAGGAAATCATTGAAAGAAAAAAGGTAGAAGAAGAATTAAAACACAGCGAATATTTAAAAACGACCATTTTGGAAACTGCTATGGATGGCGTAATTCTGGCAAATAGTGAGGGTATTGTATTGAACTGGAATAAGCAGGCAGAGAAAATATTAGAACTAAAAGGAGAAGAGACCATTGGAAAAAGTATCTACTCATTGGTTCCCTATAAACTGAGACAAGAATTAAAGAGCAGTATTAGAAATTATATACAAGCTGGAAATGATGAATTGATTAATAAAAGGGTAGAAACTTCTGTAAATAGAAAAAACGGGTCTATCGTATATATTGAACTTACCATTATCGCAATTAAAATTAAAGGAGATTACCTCTTTAATGCATTTTTTAGAGACATTACAAATAAAAAAATTATAGATAATGAGATTAGAGAAGCCAAAGTGATTGCCGAAAAATCTGCAAAAGCAAAATCTGTCTTTTTATCCAATATGAGCCATGAAATCAGAACTCCTCTTAATGTAATTCTTGGGCTTACAAGTATTTTGCAAAAAAGTGATTTCAGAGATCCCCAAATGGATCATAAAAACCTTGATGGGATTCAGTTTTCTGCAGAAAATCTTTTGGTGTTGATTAATGATATTCTTGATTTCTCAAAGATTGAAGCAGGAAAACTCACCTTACATAATACCGATTTCAATTTACAGGAACTAATTACTAACATCTCCCGGGGTTTTAGAATAAAAGCAGATGAGAAAGACCTGAAATATACAATGCAGATAGATTCTTCTGTACCAAAATTTGTTATCGGAGATCAGCTTAGACTAAATCAAATTCTAATTAACCTATTGGGTAATGCTATAAAGTTTACACATAAAGGCGAAATATTAATACACATAAAAACCGAAAGTGAAGATCCCCTGCATATCACCATTAATTTTTCTGTAAAAGATACGGGAGTTGGAATCCCCGAAGATAAACTAAAAAACATTTTTGAAAGTTTTTACCAGGTGCATAAACCAGGAAAGAATAAAATAGAAGGCACCGGGCTTGGGCTTTCTATTTCCAAACAACTTATAGAGCTTCAGGGAGGAACGCTTAACGCAAAAAGCAAACCCGGAATAGGCTCTACTTTTAATTTCACTATTAAATATGCCAAAAGTACTTTCAAATCTCCTAAACTAGATAAGAAAAATAATAGCAAAATTAATAGTACCAATGATTTATCCGGAATGAAAGTATTGGTTGTTGAAGATAATAAAATGAATCAATTCTTTATCAAACAACTACTATCAAACTGGAGTATCGATACCCATATTGCCGATAATGGAAAACTGGCATTAGAAAAAATTGAACACTTCACATACGACCTCATTCTTATGGACATGCACATGCCAGTAATGGACGGTCCCGAAGCAGCAGAACTTATAAGAAAATCAAACAACCCAAAAATCAATCAGATTCCTATCATTGCGTGTTCTGCAGATGTATTTCCAGAGTCCAAAGAGAAAGCGATAGCATCTGGAATGAATTTTTACCTCACCAAACCTTTAAGTGAAAAAGCTTTGGAAGAAATACTTTTCAGCCTTAAACCACTGACTTCTGAAAATATTATTTCTCCGAATCAGGTATCAGAAACTATAAAAGACTCAGCCTCTTTTGAAACTAAAAAATTCTGTGACTTATCTTACTTAAGACAAGCTTTTGATAATGACAATCAAATCATACAAGCTGTCCTTCAGATATTTATTCAAGAAACACCCAAGGACTATAAAGAATTAAAAATCGCCGTAAAAGATCAAAACACTACAATTATAAGAGCATTTGCTCACAAACTTAAATCAAGCTTCAATACTATTGGATTAAAAAATGAAGCCACTATTCTAGAGAACATCGAACGACTATCAAAACAAAACACTGAATTTAATACCATCTTAGAGCTATTTCAAAAATTAAATCACTCCTACCCCAAAATTATACTGGAAATTAAAGAATCTATAAAAGATTTATCTCTTTAATCTGAGCCTGAATACTAAAAAAAGAAAATACTATCTCTATGCTATTACTATCTTTGCATAAAATTACTCAAGATGAGTTCCTATGCATACTCAAATAAAAAGCTTTCAGAATCCCAAAATAAAAATGCTTATCCAATTCAAAGAAAAATCCAGGATTCGCAAAAAAGAAAAATGTTTTATTATTGAAGGAAAGCGGGAAATCACATTAGCGTTACAAGGGGGTTATACAATCACACAACTTTATTACTGCCCTTCAATCATGCCTTATGATGATGTTTTAACCATAATTAATAATGCCAAAAACCAAATTGAATTATTTGAAGTTTCTATCGAAATTTATCAAAAACTAGCCTATAGAACCTCTACTGAAGGGGTAATAGCAGTTTCTATGTCTAAAGACTTAGATATAAAAAACCTCATATTACCGGCTAAAAACCCTTTGATCCTCATTGCCGAAGCACCAGAAAAACCTGGCAACATTGGAGCATTGCTTCGCACTGCCGATGCAGCACAACTGGATGCGGTACTAATTGCCAATCCAAAAACTGATATCTATAATCCCAATATTATACGTTCCAGTGTAGGGTGCTTATTCACCAATAATGTAGCAACAGGATCTGTACATAGTATTATCAATTTTCTAAAAGAGCAGAACATAAACAGCTATGGCGCAGCATTACAAGCATCGGTAAATTATCATACCCAGGATTATACTCGACCTACTGCTATAATCGTTGGCACAGAAGCCACAGGGCTAAGTGAAGGATTTTTACAAAATACAACCCAAAATATCAAAATCCCCATGAGCGGGGTAATAGACTCTATGAATGTTTCGGTTGCAGCCGGAATTCTTATTTTTGAAGCAAAGCGGCAGCGAGGGTTTTCGAACTAAAAGATTAGAAATAGCACTAAAAATAAATTAAAAATTATTACCTTCCCCATCCCAAATTGAACTTAATTGCTATAGACAAATGACCTCATCTTCCCTGTTTTATTTATTGATTGCTATTATCATTATTGTATTTCTAATAGATTCTTTATTAGACATTCTTAATGCGAGGCATTATAATGATCAGATTCCCGAGGAACTATCAGATGTCTACCCAAAAGAAGAATATCAAAAATCTATTGCTTACAAAAAAGCTAATTTTAAATTCAAACTGGTTTCCTCAACGATTTCCCTTGGTATTATGCTTCTATTTTTCTTTTTGGATGGTTTTGCATGGGTAGATGGCATTGCCAGGAATGTTTCAAATAATTCTATAATTATTGGGCTTATTTTTTTTGGAATCATAATGATAGGGAGCGACATCCTTTCGACTCCAGCTTCCTATTACAAAATTTTTGTTATCGAAGAAAAGTTTGGTTTTAACAAAACTACCACTAAAACTTTTTTTATTGATAAGATAAAGAGCATAATAATGATGATCGTTGTTGGCGGTGGGCTATTGGCATTGATCATATGGTTTTATGAAATGACAGAAAATTCCTTCTGGATCTATGCCTGGGCATTGATTTCGATGTTTACCATAGCTATGAATATGTTTTATGCAAAGCTTATTGTGCCAATATTTAACCAGCAAACCTCTTTAGAACCAGGTGAACTTAGAGATGTTATCGAAGCATACTCCAAAAAAGTAGGTTTTCGGCTAAAAGATATATTCGTCATCGACGGATCCAAGAGAAGCACCAAAGCAAATGCCTATTTTTCAGGATTTGGAAGTGAAAAAAGAATTACACTCTATGATACATTAATTAAAGATCTTGATACAGAAGAAATTGTAGCAGTGCTTGCCCATGAGGTAGGACACTATAAAAAAAGACATGTAATCGTTAATTTATTATTATCTATAGCACTTACTGGTTTAACATTATGGTTTTTGTCTCTTTTTATAGCCAACCCATTACTTTCTGAAGCTTTGGGAGTAGCAATACCTTCATTTCACATTGGTCTTGTTGCTTTTGGTATTTTATATAGTCCGATTTCAGAAATTACCGGGTTGATCATGAATGTTGTTTCGAGAGCATTTGAATATCAGGCAGACAACTATGCAAAAAACACATACAATAGTGAGGCTCTGATCAATAGTTTAAAAAAATTATCTAAAAACAATCTAAGCAACCTTACTCCTCATCCGGCTATGGTATTTATACACTACTCCCATCCTACATTACTTCAAAGAATTAAAAATCTTAGAGGGTAAATCCATAACATAAGTACTTGGTGGTTACAATTCTTAATTGTACTTTTAATTATTATATGCCAAATAATGTGACCCAAAGTCATATCCAATTAAGGCACAATTTTTGTCTATATAATTAATACTAAGGGAATATCGCACACGATACTGAATAGGGCTTTCTTAGAAAACTTTGAGTTATGACTGAAGCTGCTATAGAGGAAGAAAACAAGCAAATTGCCAAGCAATACAAAGAATTGCTTCGTATAAGTTATAGAGACCTTTCTAAAGAGGACAAAAAACTTATACGCCAGGCATTTGATATTGCAGCCGATGCCCATAAGGATCAACGACGAAAAAGTGGAGAGGCTTATATTTTTCACCCCATTGCTGTTGCCAAAATTGTGGCTAGTGAAATTGGACTTGATGCCACGTCTATTGCTGCGGCATTACTTCACGATGTTGTAGAAGACACAGAATATACCCTGGTAGATATTGAGCAAATGTTTGGCGAAACCGTAGCTCGTATTGTAGATGGTCTTACCAAAATCTCTTCCTTAAAGAAAGACAAGGATATATCTCTACAAGCAGAAAATTTCAGGAAAATGCTGCTTACTCTTAATGATGATGTGCGGGTTATCATTATTAAGATTGCAGATCGTTTGCACAACATGCAAACCATGGATGCTATGCGCCCCGATAAACAGGTAAAAATAGCCTCTGAAACCTTATACATCTATGCCCCGCTAGCCCATAGGATAGGCCTATATAATATCAAAACAGAATTAGAAGATCTGGGTTTGAAGTATACCGAACCCGAAGTGTACAAAGATATTCTTGAAAAAATTAAAGAAAGTAAGGAAGAACAAGATGAATATATCAAAAAGTTTTCAAATCAGATCAGAGAAGGGCTTGATAAAGAAGGTTTGAATTATGAAATAAAAGGAAGACCAAAATCCATTTTTTCTATACGTCGAAAAATGATAAAACAAAACATTTCTTTTGATGAAGTATATGACAAATTCGCCATTCGCATTATCTATAAATCTGATATCGAAAATGAAAAATTCGTTGCCTGGAAAATCTATACCGTAGTAACCGACTATTATCGCCCCAATCCGATTCGATTAAGAGATTGGATCTCACAGCCAAAATCAACAGGTTATGAAGCTTTGCATATTACCGTTATAGGTCCTGATAGTAAGTGGGTAGAGGTACAAATACGAAGTGAACGCATGCACGAGATTGCAGAAAAAGGGTATGCAGCACACTACAAATATAAAAATACCAAAGAAAAACAAGACCAGGGATTGGATGACTGGTTAAACAGGTTGCAGGAAGCACTGGAGAATTCGGAAACTAATGCCGTAGACTTTGTAGAAGAATTTAAATTAAATCTGTATGCAAAGGAAATATTTGTTTTCACTCCCGAAGGAGACTTGAAATCCTTACCAAAGGGTGCAACAGCACTTGATTTTGGTTTTAGTGTGCATACCGAGGTTGGTTTAAGAACTCGGGGGTCTAGAGTAAATGGTAAATTGGTACCATTAAGCCACGAACTCAAAAGTGGAGATCAGGTTGAGATCATTACTTCAACCAAATCAAAACCTTCTTCTAACTGGTTGGATTATGCAACTACTGCAAGAGCCAGATCAAAGATCAAATCTGCTTTGCGAGACGAAAAGAAACAAATCGCCGAAGATGGTAAAGTAATTTTGAAACGCAAGCTTCGTTCTCAAAAAATAACCATGAGTGAGAAAGTAGTTAACGAGCTCGTTTTATATTTCAAACTCAAAACCAGCCTCGATTTATTTTATCGAGTAGGTATAGGAACCATTGATAATAAAAAAATCAAAGAGTTTGCTACCACTCGAAGTAATGTCTTTATGAATTTTATCAAAAATAGAATTCGAAGAGGTAACATCAAAGATGTAGATAAGGAAGAGATCACTTCTAAATATGACCTTCTTGTTTTTGGCAAAGATTCAGAAAAATTGGAATACAAATTATCAAATTGTTGTAATCCTATCCCAGGTGATGATGTTTTTGGTTTTATTACAGTAAATGAAGGCATTAAAGTACACAAAAAGAATTGTCCCAACGCTTTGCAATTGCAAAGTAATTATGCCTATAGAATCATGCCTGCAAAATGGATTGACTCTAGTCAGGAAGAATTTAAAGCTGTTATCAGACTTAATGGTATTGATAATATTGGTGTAGTAAATGAAGTTACCCAAATTATATCCAATAATATGCATTTGGCAATTTATAACATGAACTTTGATACCAACGATGGGGTTTTTATTGGAAGAATAACTGTGGGGGTTAAAAATAAAAATACACTGAAAACAGTGATGAAAAATCTTTCCAAAATAAATGGTATTGATAAAGTGGTAAGAGAGTAATTTTAAGAATACAAATCATTAGTATCAAAACCAGGGAAGCTACTTCATTTCTCCTGCTTCTTCAACAGAAAATTAAAGTCCGGGACACAAATTTCAAAAAAACTATTCATATTTTAATTCCCCTTTGGGGTTAGGGGGCTATTAAAAAATAATGTAACTTTGCGTTTTTAAACGTATGAGTACTAGAGCAACTACACAAAACGATCAAATTATCGTTAAAAATGTGTTTACCAGCTTCTTAGAAGAAAATGGTCATAGAAAAACACCAGAACGATATGCAATACTTCAGGAAATTTATGAAAGTGATGAGCATTTTGATATAGAATCCTTATATATCAAAATGAAAAACAAAAACTATAGAGTGAGCCGGGCTACTTTATACAATACCATAGAACTTTTACTGGAGTGCAAATTAGTCAGAAAACATCAATTTGGGCAAAACCAGGCTCAATATGAAAAATCTTATTTTGACCGGCAACACGATCACCTGATTCTAACCGATACCGGAGAAGTTCTCGAATTTTGTGATCCCAGAATTCAAACCATAAAAGAAACAATAGAAGAAATTTTTGATGTAGATATTACAAACCATTCTTTGTATTTCTACGGAATTAAAAAAAAACCAACTAATCAAGACAACTAATGGCCGTAAACTTATTACTTGGTCTTCAATGGGGAGACGAAGGTAAAGGAAAAATTGTAGACGTTCTTACAAAAGATTATGATATTATTGCACGATTCCAGGGAGGTCCAAATGCAGGGCATACCTTAGAATTTGACGGAATCAAACATGTATTACACACTATCCCAAGTGGTATATTTCATAAAAAAGCCATTAATTTGGTAGGAAATGGAGTGGTAATAGATCCGGTAATTTTCAAAAAAGAATTAGATAACCTCGATAAATTTAATCTGGATTACAAGTCCAAACTATTAATTTCCAGAAAAGCACATTTAATACTTCCCACACATAGAATCCTGGATGCAGCTTCTGAAGCTTCTAAAGGGAAAGCCAAAATCGGTTCTACTTTAAAAGGTATCGGACCAACATATATGGACAAAACCGGTAGAAATGGTATTCGTGTTGGGGATTTAGAGTTAAGTGATTGGAAAGAACGTTACCGTGCCTTGGCCAATAAGCATGAGGCAATGATCGATTTCTATGATGCTAAAATTGACTACGATTTAGAAGAATTAGAACGTGAATTTTTTGAGGCTGTAAAAATATTAAAATCACTTACATTTATCGACAGCGAAGAATATTTGTACCAGGCACAAAAAGAAGGAAAAACAATCCTTGCAGAAGGTGCTCAGGGATCTCTGTTAGATATCGATTTCGGAACATACCCTTTTGTAACATCGTCCAATACAACGGCGGCTGGTGCCTGCACTGGTTTGGGGATTGCACCCAATAAGATCAAAGATGTATTTGGAATTTTTAAGGCCTATACTACCAGAGTGGGTAGTGGCCCATTTCCAACCGAATTATTTGATGAAGACGGCCAAACCATGGCTCATGTAGGACATGAGTTTGGTGCCACTACGGGGAGACCTCGCAGATGTGGCTGGCTGGATCTTGTGGCTTTAAAATATGCAGTACACGTAAATGGGGTAACAAAATTAATGATGATGAAAGGAGATGTACTTAGTGGGTTTAAAACTTTAAAAGTATGCACGGCATATAAATACCAGGGTAAAACCATTTCTCATCTGCCCTACAATATAGAACCAGAAAATGTAACCCCTATCTATACCGAAATGAAAGGTTGGTCGGAAGACTTAACTCAAATGGCAGATCCCTCCCAACTCCCAAAGGAGTTAAATGAGTACATTGCTTTTTTAGAAAAAGAACTTGAAACACCTATTACAATTGTATCTGTAGGACCAGATAGAAAACAAACCATTCATAGATAATAATACACATTAAAAATAACCTATAAACAAAAGCTATTATAGTATACTATAGTAGCTTTTGTTTAATATATTAACCTGCTACCATGATGTTATCTCTTCATTATGTGGTTTTAACTCTATAACGCGTTCGATTTTTTTTATAGTCTTTAGTTTAGGGAGATACTGTCCTGGAAATGCACTTATCTGTCTAAAGCCATAAATATCATCATCACCCGAACCTCCCTTACGATTACTTGCAAAATATCCTATTTTATTTTCTTCATTGATAATAAAAGTGAAATCATCTTTAGAACTGTTAATTGGTTCATTCAGATTATAAACTCCTACATCTCCCTCCTCATTTAGCATAGCCATAAAAATATCTAAACCACCCAATCCCAGATGTCCATCACTTGCAAAAAACAAGGTTCCTTTATCACTAATATATGGGAAAGTTTCCCGACCCGAAGTATTGATCTGGTTACCCAAGTTCTCAGGAATTCCAAAACTTCCATCTTCGTTTATTTCTACTACATATAGATCTGATTTACCAAAACTTCCTGGCATATCACTAGCAAAATATAAAAATTTTCCATCAGGAGATAGTGCCGGATGCGCCATTGAATATTCGTCACTACTAAAGGGTAATTCTTCAATATCCTTCCATTTTCCTTCATCATAACTTGCTTTGTAAATTTTTAACAAAACGGTTCCCTCTGTATTGGTTCTGGATTTTCTTTTTGCGTAATTATTTCTGGTAAAATACACTGTTTTTCTATCCTTACTAAAAGCTGCCGAAGATTCATGAAATTTTGTGTTGATAGTACCTTTCAGTTTCTCTATATTTCTTTTATCTGAAGTTTTTACCGTAGTGTACAAATCCAGAAAAGGCTGATTATTCAATTCGTGCAATATTTTAGAAAAACTATTCGTATTTCGTGAAGAAGCAAATACTAATTCACCCTTATAAAAACTAGGGGCATAATCTGAATACTTTGAATTGATATTCAAAATATTTACAATAAACCGCTCTGATTTTTCTTCTATTGATGTAAGAGAATTTAATAAGGAACTATATATATCTTTCCGGCTTAGACCTATGTTGTTATAAGCATGTGAATCAGATAATAGCTCATTTTCCGAGCTTTTATAAAGTTCTGATGATTCGACCTCTTCTATAGCTTTTTCAGATATTTTAGTATCTGTAAAAGCATATTCTTTATTAGTTTCATTTGTTTTTTTGAACTGTTCTTCCTGAGAAAATACAGTACTCCATAAAAACAAAAAAAACAGCCCCCAATAGTTTTTCCCCAAAAACATATATCCGTTTTTTTGTTGATTGTCTTACGACCCAAAACCTTTCTTTCCTCACAAACCACCCCTATATCTATTCTTAATGATCTTCATAAGGTTGATCAGAATAAAGTAAAGGTTTATAAAAAAATGAAAAAGTTAAGATAATGCTATCCCCATAGCGTCGATCGTATTCTTTTTGTTGTTTCCGATGGCAATTTACTGATGCTTAAGCAGATCAAGTGTTAAAAAACTCGCAAAATTCTTATACTGGTTTCTATTTAGTCTTAAAGAGCCTCTGCATTATTATTTTTAATTTTTATAATTACCTATTGATTGATATGATTATTGCCACCAGATCATTTTCATAATAAAACAAGTTAAAATGCAACATGTGCAATACCCTGTTGTTAATAAATGAAAGTGTTCAGGTTTTTATTTTAACCCTAGAGCCGCAATCATTAGATACAATTTTCGTTATTTTGCATACCAATTCGAAACATTAAAAAACGAATAGTAAGAAATTAAAAACGTTTGAAAAATACACTCTTTTATATCATACTCATATTTTTATTTTCTACCTGTACCTGGGCACAAGAAAAGGATCAAGAGGGAAAACAAATCAAAGTGCAATCAGATCGTACCATAAAAGATCAAAACAGATTTCCCGGTGCTACCATTTTGGCTAAAGTAGACAAGCAAGTATACATGCAACACGAGGGAATTGAAATATGGTGTGACCAGGCAATACACTATAGCGAAGACAAGTTTGTAAAAGCCCTGGGTAATGTTAAAATGAAGCAGGGAGATACCATAACTATGACCAGTAAGTATGCAGAATATAATGGTAATACCAAATTTGCCTATGCCAGTGATCATGTTTTTATGGAAACTCCTTCAAATACGTTACGCACCGATACGTTGTTTTTTGATCGATTAAAACAACAGGCGTATTATAGAAGTGGCGGCACCTTAAAAGATTCTTCGAATACATTAACCAGTCAAATCGGTCGCTATTTTATGGATCGAAAACAATACTCCTTTAATACGAAAGTGAAAATTGTGAATCCAGAAAACACCATAGATTCAGATCGGTTGGATTATTATGAAGAAAATGGCCATGCCTATCTTTATGGCCCTTCGACTGTAAAAGGTAAGGAGAGTACATTATATTGTGAACGAGGATTTTATGACACTAAAGTTAAAACGGGATACGCCATAAAAAATGCCAGAATTGATTATGATGAGCGTACTGTTTTTGGTGATAGCATTTTTTACAATAGTGCCATTCAATTTGCTTCTGCCACAAATAACATAAAAGTATTGGATACTGCAAATAATTCGGTAATCACAGGCCATTATGCCGAAGTTTTTAAAAACAAAGACTCTGTTTTCATTACCAAAAGAGCATTGGCAGCAACCTTACAGGAAAAAGATTCTATTTTCATTCATAGTGATACACTCATGGTGACAGGAAAACCAGAACGCAGAATCATGAATGGTTTTTATGACGTAAGAATTTATAAAAGTAACATGAGTGGTAAAAGCGATTCTATTAATGTAGATCAAACCACCGGATACACCAAAATGATAGGCAACCCAATTATTTGGTCGCAGAGAAACCAAATGACCGGGGATACCATAAAGATTATTTCGAATACAGAAACAGAAAAACTAGATTCGCTCATTGTGTATCAAAATGCATTTCTTGCACAAGAAGACACCCTGAAAGCAGGATATAATCAGGTAAAAGGTCAAATCCTTTATGGATTGTTTAAAGACAACGAAATCTACCAGGTAGATATTGATAAAAATACTGAAACTATATTTTATCAGAGAGAAAGCGAAGGAGATCTGAAACTGATAGGTATCAACAAAGTTCTTTCCAGCTCTATTAAATTACTTCTTAATAATCGTGAGATAGAGGACGTTTACTATTACCAAAATATAGATGGTACCTTATATCGTGAAATCGACCTGCCGGAAAATGCCAGAGAGCTCTCAGGTTTTAACTGGCGTGGTGATGAACGTATTAATAGCAAGGCTGATCTTTTCAGGGGAGAGTCACCACCAAAACTCACCAAAATAAAGGGATTATCGCTTCCAGAAGATGAAACCGATTTCTTTGATGAAGAAACTGTAAAACGCCTGGAAGATAATAAATCTAAAGGGTCTCGACTACTGGAGCAGGAACTTAAGGATGCAGAACTTAAAGAAACCAATGAACAATTGGATTCTATACCTCCTAAAAAAGACAAAATCAAAGAAGAACTCGATATCGAAAAGAAAAAAAACAAAAAAAAGACTTCATTTATTGACCTGGACCTTAAGCGTACTGCCAAACAAAGAGATAGTATCACAGTGACCACATTACAGTATCCAAAAGAAAAATTAAAAGATAGTATTAATCCTAAGTAGGTAGCAGATAGCAGGTAAAATAGAAAGGAAATTTGAATCCTAAGATATTATGTTTGGAATATAACATAACAATCTTTTTAAAACTAAAATAATATTAAAAATATAATTAATGAAGTAGTATTAATAAACAGAACACACATACTAACAACTAACAACTAACAACTAACAACTAACAACTAACAACTAACAACTAACAACTAACAACTAACAACTAACAAAAATAGTTTCTTGAAGCAAGATTTTTTCAGATATCAGGCACAGACAACCCCACATCCCTTAGCGATGGAAGTATCGCATGCTAAAGGTTCATATATCTATGCCACAGATGGAAAAAAATATTTGGATTTTGCAGCCGGGGTCTCGGCTTGCAGTTTAGGTCATCGACATCCAAGGGTGGTACATGCAATAAAAGAACAATTAGATAAGTACTTGCATGTAATGGTATATGGTGAATATATCCAGCGACCTGCAGTAGCACTTACCAAATTATTAGCTTCTCACCTACCCGATCCTTTAGAAAAAACATATCTAACCAATTCTGGTACCGAAGCTATTGAAGGTTCACTAAAATTGGCCAGAAGAGTCACCGGCCGTAGTCAGATTATTGCTGCAAAACTTGCATATCATGGCAGCACCATGGGTTCTATGAGTGTGATGGGTTATGAAGAACGTAAGCAAGCTTTCAGGCCTTTAATCCCCGACGTGTATTTTATTTCTTTCAATAATAAAAAAGATTTGCAGCAAATAACAGAAAAAACTGCTGCCGTAATCTTGGAAACTATACAAGGTGGTGCCGGATTCATCAAACCAAAGCACGATTATCTTAAAAAAGTGCGTGAACGATGTAATGAGGTAGGAGCTCTCTTAATTTTGGATGAAATACAACCAGGGTTTGGAAGAACGGGCAAATTATTCGGTTTTCAAAATTATAAAATTGTTCCAGATATCGTAGTAATGGGCAAAGGAATGGGTGGAGGGCTCCCTATTGGGGCTTTTACTACTTCTTCAGCAATGATGGATCAGCTTCAGGATCATCCAAAATTAGGTCATATTACCACTTTTGGAGGTAACCCTGTGATCGCATCTGCCGCTTTGGCAACCTTACAGGAAATTACAGAAAGTGACTTAATGGCAGCTTCTTTAGAAAAAGAAAAATTATTTAGAACATTACTGATCCACCCACTCATCAAAGAAATAAGAGGATTAGGTTTGATGCTGGCACTCATAACGCCTTCTGCAGAAGTTTCCAATGAAATTATATTAAAATGTCAAAATAACGGACTTATACTTTTTTGGCTGCTCTTTGAACCTTGTGCAGTGCGTGTCACACCACCTCTAACTGTCTCAGAACAAGAGATTAAAGAAGGATGCCAGATCATTCTTAGCATTTTAAATCAAATTCAGGAACGTAAAAATTTCTATTAATAATACTGCTAATTTGATCAAAAAACCCTATTTTTATTAGATAATCCTTCCATTTCACAAATCCAGTAACATTATAGTGGCTTATAAAATGATAAAACCTTAGAGCATGAATTATTAATGGTACGTATTTTGTTAATTAGTTTGTTAAAAACAATTAGTTTTTGAAGTATGAACATTCAATTTCATTTGTAATTTTAATACAGAGGAAATCAATAATGCGAAAATAAATAAAGTAATGGAGTTTTATACAACTCTTGTTTGCTGGGGAAAACAAAAAATATTTGCATTGCTTTTGTGATTTATTGAGCATCTTTAATCAACGTGTATGAAGTTTAACCACGAAGAAGAAGAAAACAATTTCTCAATTACTCGATATGAGTCTATGCTGAGATCTAATGATGTTAAATTTTTTGATTCAGATGAGTTTGAGTCTATCATTCATCATTATTTGGAAAACGGAAAAATTGCCAAAGCCAAAAAAGCTATTTCTTTAGGCCTTTCTCAACATCCATCCTCTGTAAACCTTAAGTTACTGCAGGTAGAGGTATTGGTGTTTGAAGATCGTTTGGATAAGGCAGACAACCTATTAGCCCAGTTATATGCCCTCGAACCCGAGAATGAAGAGATCTATATCCAGAAAGCTAATATACTTTCTAAGCAAAATGAGCATATAAAAGCAATAGAACTCCTTACCAAAGCGCTTAGTTATACCAATGATGAAGCTGATATTTATTCTCTTATAGGAATGGAGTATCTTTTTATAGATGATTTTGAAAATGCAAAAATCAACTTCATGCGGTGTTTAGAAACCGATGATCAGGATTACTCTGCTTTGTACAATGTAATATATTGTTTTGATTTTCTTGAGCAGCATGAGGAGGCAATTGAGTATTTGAACATGTTTTTGGATAAAAATCCATATTGCGAAGTTGCCTGGCATCAGGTAGGTAAACAGTATTTTGATCTAAAAGAGTATGAAAAAGCACTGGCCGCATTTGATTTTGCCATCATAAGTGATGAATATTTTATTGGAGCATATCTTGAAAAAGGAAAAGTACTTGAAAAATTAAAAAGATATAATCAGGCTATTGAGAACTATCGAATTACTTTAGAATTAGATGATCCTACTTCTTTTGCATTGCTTCGAATAGGAAAATGCTTTGAAAAACTGGGCAATGATGATCTGGCCATTCAGCATTTTTCCAAAACGGTACATGAAGACCCTCTATTGGATAAAGGCTGGATAGCGATCACAGATTTTTACCTGCGCAAACGCAACTACCAGAAAGCATTATACTATACCAATAAAGCTATAAATATAGATGGAGAAAATGTTTTGTATTGGAAACGATATGCAAAAATAAATAACAGGCTTGCTTTCTTTGAAGAGGCAGAACGAGGCTATCGTAAAGCTTTAGAATTAGGAAATTATGAGTTAGAAACCTGGCTAAGTCGATCAGATATTCTACGGTTTTTAGGAGAACCAAATGCCGCTGTTCAAAATCTGTTTCAAGCCATTGAATTTTATCCTGAAAATTCTGAAATCCAATATCGATTAGCCGGACTTTTCTATGAAAAACAGGATTTCGAAAAAGGCGAATATCATCTTAGAAAAGCATTGGAATTTGATTATGAATATCATATCGTTTTGGAAGAGCTTTTCGAAAATGTTTTTAATCTTTCATTGGTTCGAAACATTATTTCTCAATACAAATAATTTCAAGAAAGACTACTTTTTATCTATGAAGTTTTGCATACATTTGTTTTGATTTAAAATGAAGTGATCTTGACTCTTATGACTATTGGGGTCGATTTATTTCATAGCTAAAACAGTAAGAATGCAAAGAAGTCTTAAGGACTACCTGATAATCGTTACCAAAGGACTTGCTATGGGGGCTGCAGATGTGATTCCCGGTGTTTCAGGAGGAACAATAGCCTTTATATCTGGTATTTATGAAGAATTAATAGCAACCATTAACAAATTAGATCTTTCCTTTTTTTCGGTATGGAAAAAAGAAGGATTTTTAACTTCCTGGAGAGCTTATAACCTTTCATTTTTATCTGTACTTTTTACTGGGATTGCCATAAGCATTCTGTCTCTTGCCAAAATTATAAAATGGCTCCTTCATAATGAACCCTTATTGCTTTGGGCTTTTTTCTTTGGGTTGGTTCTGGCAAGCATATTATATATTGGAAAACAAATCACTGTTTGGAGACCTAAAGTTTTTATGGGTATCGTACTGGCAGCTGTGGTTTCTTATTTTATAACTATTGCAGAACCTATCGCATCTCCCGAAAGCCTCTGGTATTTGATGCTTTGCGGTTTTATTGCTATTATCGCCATGATTTTACCAGGGGTCTCTGGGGCATTCATATTACTCATTCTTGGAGCCTATCAAACATTTATAAATATTCTGAATCAATTAAGAGAAGGATTATTACAAATGGACTTAGCCCTTTTATGGCATGCCATCTATAAAATAATAATCATTGCCATTGGGGCAATTGCAGGCCTGAAACTGTTTTCTAAAGTATTGAACTGGATGTTCAAAAATCATAAAAATACCATCCTGGCGATACTTACCGGGTTTATGATGGGCTCTCTCAATAAACTTTGGCCCTGGAAAAAAGTGCTATCCTGGAGAACAGATTCTGAAGGCCTCAAAGTTCCTTTCATTGAGCAAAGCATAATGCCCTCAGAATTTGATGGTGACCCCAGAATAATCTGGGTGCTTCTTTTTATGGTCATAGGTTTTTTATTAATCCTTATCTTAGAGCGCCTTGCAGTAAAAAAAGTGAATTAACCTATGCAACAAAGTACTCGAACCTTTACCGATAGAATGTTCCTGGTCATCAAAGGACTGGCTATGGGTGCAGCCAATAAAGTTCCGGGAGTTTCGGGAGGTGTGGTAGCCTTTGTCGCTGGTTTTTATGAAGAATTCATTTATTCCCTTCAGAAAATAAATTTCAAGGCATTTAAACTTTTTACAAATTTCAGATTTAAAAGCTTCTGGAGATATATCAACGGTAGATTCCTTGGATTATTGATCCTGGGAATGCTGATTAGTTATTTCAGTGTTTCCAAAATTCTGGACTATCTTATTATTCATTATGAACTATATGTCTGGGCTGCATTTTTTGGAATGATCGTAGGTTCTATCTATTACATCGTAAAAGATTTTAATGATTGGAGCAGGCGAAATATTCTTTTAATCACTCTGGGCACGATTGCAGGAATTAGCATTAGCCTATTAGATCCTGCCAAAGAAAATGACAATCTCTGGTTTGTATTTATATGCGGTATCATAGGCGTATCGGGTATGACACTACCCGGATTATCTGGTTCTTTTATCTTGATATTATTAGGGAATTATGTGCTTTTACTGGTCGATTCGGTAAATGCGTTATATGATACTATAGCCGATCTGGTACGCTGGGACTTTTCATTTATAGAAAATGCAAAAAGGATAAGATTGCTAAAAGTACTCATAGTCTTCAGTCTGGGATCATTGACAGGATTGGTTACATTATCTCATTTTTTGGGTTATGTCCTGAAACGCTATAAAACTGCAACTTTTGCTGCAATTATTGGATTTATTACCGGTTCGTTGGGTGTAGTATGGCCCTGGAAAAATAAAATGTATAAAGTTGATACTTTGGGAAACACATTAATCGATGCGGAAGGCAACCCTGTTTTAGATAATTATGATCGCTATTTTCCCGATTTTACAGCTGTTGAAACCTTTATCGGGATCTTTTTTATTCTGGTAGGTATTGGTATTGTTTTATGGTTAGAATGGTATGGCCAGCAAACGCTAAAAACTTCAAAATGACAAAAATATACGGCTTGCTTGGTAAAAATATTGGCTATTCATTCTCAAAAGGATATTTCTCTGAAAAATTTGAGACAGAAAACCTGGATTGTGAATATCATAATTTTGATCTCCACCAAATTGAAGAATTAAAAGAAGTGATAAAGAATCCAATCGTAAAAGGCTTAAATGTAACAATACCCTATAAAGAAGAGATCATATCATACCTGGATGACCTGGATCCGATTGCCAAAGAAATCGGAGCAGTTAATGTGATCAAATTCGGTAGAGATCAAAAATTAACAGGGTATAATAGTGATTATTATGGTTTTACCGAATCGCTGAAATCATTGATCAACGATACTATTAAAAAAGCATTGATCCTGGGTACCGGTGGAGCATCAAAAGCTATCGCATATGGTTTAGACCAGCTGGAAATCAGTCATACATTTGTATCTCGCAATCCTGATTTTAATGAATTGAGCTACAACACCCTGGATGAAGATATCATAAGAGCATATAAATTGATTATTAACTGCACCCCTTTGGGCACTCACCCAAATATTGAAAACTATCCCGATATCCCCTACGAATATATTACCGAGAACCATGTTTTATATGATCTGATCTACAACCCGAGTGAAACTACCTTTATGAAAAAAGGAAGAGAAAAAGGAGCTAACGTCTCTAATGGTCTGCAAATGTTAATCTTACAAGCAGAAAAAGCCTGGGAAATCTGGAATACGTAATTTCTGTCTTTATTTTGTCATAAAATTCTTACTTAGATCGTTTCTAAGTAGTTTCTAAAACCCCTTTAATAACTTTGAGGTTTTCTAATATGTTAGTATCTTAGTCAGATAGTAAGCTCAGACAAACAAAAAAGTTCACACAATGCCAAAACGTGATAACCTGCCCAAGGCAGATGGAGATAAGGAAAATAAAACAGAAATTCTTGAAACAAATTCAGAAAATTCAGTTACAGTCGATCAAGAAATTGATTCATCAAAACCTGTAACCGAAGAAGCTAAAAATATCGAATCTGAAGAAAAAGAAGACACTTCAAACATCGAATCTTCTGAAGAAAACGATACAGTAGCCGATTCTGAAGTTGATATACAAGAATCTGCAAATGAGGAAGGCAAAACTACAGAATCTAATGAAGAAGGTATTGATACTGAAGTGACAGATAATACCATGAATACTGATGCTTCTGAAGAAAACAATACTGTAACCAATCTCGAAGTTGGCACACAAGAACCTGCTTCTGAAGCAACCAAAACTGTTGAATCTAAAACACCTCTTATTGAATCAGAAAAAGTAGAGAGTATTTCAAATAAAAACTCTTCAGAAGAAAATGATAGTGTAAATCAGGAAGTTACTACATCTCAGCCTACATCTGAAGAACCAGAAACTACCGTACCCGAAAAAGAGGGTATTACCACCGAGGCAGTCGAAGACAATCAAAATACTGAATCCTCTGAAGAAACTTCAGAGCCAGGGGATCATGTTCAGAATCAAATAGATGATGCAGTTGCAGAACACAGTGAGGATGAGAGTACTATAGAGCGGCATGATATTGAAAAGAAGGATTATCATGCAATGAACAAAGAAGAACTGATCAAAGAATTACGCTATTTGGTCAAAAGTGAGAAGGTTCAGGCTATTAAAGAGCATGTTGAGGAGATTAGAACCGAGTTTAATGCAAAATTTAATGAAGAGGCAGAACAAAAAAAAGAAGAGTTTTTGGCAGATGGTGGAGATATTATTGATTTCTATTATTCTACGCCCATAAAAAAAGAGTTTAATTCTGTATATTTTGATTACAAGGAAAAACGGAATGCATATTATCAAAACCTCAAAAGAGACCTTCAGGAAAATCTAAAAAGGAGATTAGAATTAATTGATGAGTTAAAAGGCTTACTTAACGTAGACGAAAATATAAATACCACCTATAATCACTTCAAAAGTATTCAGGAGAGATGGCGCAATGCAGGGCCCATACCAAGGGACAAATACAATACCGTTTGGAACACATATCATCATCATACAGAAAATTTTTACGACTTCCTGCACCTTAATAGAGAGTTTAGAGACCTAGATTTCAAACATAATTTAGAGCAAAAACTTAAAATCATTGAACGTGCTACCGAACTTGCACAAGAAACCGATGTAAGCAGGGCTTTTAGAGAATTACAGCTACTGCACAAAATGTGGAAAGAAGACCTGGGTCCTGTAGAAAAAGAATACAGAGAACCTATTTGGGAAAAATTCAGTGATTTAACGAGGCAAATTCATGAGAACCGCCAGAGCTATTTTAAGGATCTGGATAAGGTTTATGAAAAAAATCTTGAAATAAAAAGAGAGATCATAGCCAAAATAGTTGAGGTTGGTTCAGGTAACCCCAGTAGTCATAGTGGATGGCAGCAAAAAATAAAGGAAATTGAAGCACTTAGAGAAGATTTTTTTAAAGCAGGAAAAGTTCCGTCAAATGTAAATGAAGAAACCTGGAGCCAATTTAAGACCGCTGTTAGAGATTTTAATCGTAACAAAAATAGTTTTTATAAGAGCCTTAAGAAAGAGCAGTTTGAAAATCTTAATAAAAAGATAGAACTGATCAAAATTGCCGAAGATAACAAAGACAGTGATGATTTTACGGTTACTACTCCATTAATGAAAAAGATTCAGGCAGATTGGAAAAAGATTGGCCATGTGCCGCGTAAAGATAGCGATAGGATTTGGAAGCGATTTAAAGATGCTTGTAATTCTTATTTTGACAGACTTCATGCAGAGAGAAATGAAGCAAATAAAGAGGAAGAAGCTGCCCTGGAAAATAAACAAGTACATATAGAAGCTCTTAAAAATCTAAAACTCTCTGGTGATCCTGAAACTGATCTCAAAGCAATAAAAGAAAACATTGCAATTTGGAAAACTTTGGGAAGAGTACCCTATAAAAAGAAAAATATCGAGTCTGAGTATAACAAGGTATTAGACGGGCTTTTTCAGCAGCTTAATTTAAGCCGTAAAGAGACCGAACTTATTAAATATGAAAATAAACTTACCACTTTATCAAATCAAACCGATGATCGGGCTCTTAGAAATGAACAAAGTTTTATCCGTAAAAAAATTGATGAAGTTAAAAGCGAAATTCGGCAATTAGAAAATAACCTTCAATTCTTCAAAAATGCCAAAGACGATAACCCATTGGTAAGAGAAGTACAAAATAATATTGAAAGGCATAAAGAAAATCTGGAGGTATGGAAAGCTAAGCTTACGAAGATCAAACAACTTTAATTTGCATGAAATGCCCTCTTTGTGCTTCAGATACTATAGTCTTTTCTGAAATACAGACACGAATATATTATAGATGTATCGCATGTAAAGGGATTGCTCTTGATCCTTCACAATTTTTATCGCACGAAGCTGAAAAAAAGCGATATCAGCTCCATGATAATAATATCAATGATTCTGGCTACCAAAAATTTGTATCACCCATAATTCGGGCCGTTATTAAGGAATATGAATCAAATCACCAAGGCTTGGATTTTGGTTCCGGAAGCGGTCCTGTAATCACCTCTCAATTAAGAAAAAAGGGGTATTCTGTAGTCACTTACGACCCTTTTTTTGATGCTAACCATAGTGTACTGAAAAAAAACTACAATTACATCATTTGCTGCGAAGTTATGGAACACTTTTATAACCCGGCAAAAGAATTTAAACTGCTATCTTCTCTTTTACATTCTGGTGGAACATTGTATTGCAAAACCCGTCTATTTTCTGATGCCATAGATTTTAACTCCTGGTGGTATAAAAATGATCCAACTCATGTGTTTTTTTATACTGAGGATACGCTACATTGGATAAAAGAAAATTTCGGATTTGAATCTATGAAAATAAAGGATGATCTAATTGTTTTTAGAAAGTAATGTAATATAGGTGATGCTCTGACAAATTATTGTTCATATCTTAACAGCTTATATATTAAAACCCACTAGCTATCTCTTTGTTAGTGGGTTTAATATAATCCTTAAGCGTTTACAGCTGATACAGAACGTATTAGTATCCTGGGTTTTGATCGTTGATGCTAATTTCTGTATTTCTTTCAATTTCCTGTTGAGGTATTGGCCATAAATTGTTTCTGGTCGCTATAAAAGTTACGTTTGGTTTGTTAGAAATTATATCATCTGCAATGCCAAGACGTGTAATAGTAAATAGTCTATCAGATCCTTCAGCAAAAAACTCCACTCTTCTCTCCTGGGCAATCAATTCAATAAAATTCGAAGAATTAAGCGTTATATCGCCCAATCCTGCTCTTTCCCTTACTTGATTGATATGATCAGAAGCCATGGGATCGTCTTCTCTTGCCAGCAATTCAGCATACATTAACAAGACATCGGCATATCTAAAAATATAAGCATCGTCACTTCCGGTTCCAGGATCGGTATATTTTATAATTTCTCCATCAGAAATAAAATTAATTCTTTCATCATCAGCTTCAAAGGTTGAAACTAGATCATCACTAGCTCCTACTTCTCCTCTACCTGCTTCTAAGAAAAAGAAAGCATGACTACCACCATCGGTTTCATTAAAATCTACGGCAAGAATAGCTTCTTGAGAATTAGCATCCCCGGTGAAAAGGTCACTATATCTGTTCGCCAGGCTAAACTCTCCAATAACTGGTTCAATAGTTATTTTAGCAGTTGCATAATCCTCTAATTCCATTTCTATTTTTGACTTTAATACCCTGGCCGAATATTCGTTAAAGAAATAAATATCACCTCCTGGATTTAAAAGAGTAACAGCTTCGGTAACATCGTCCAGAATAAACGCATACGTTTGCTCAACAGACGATCTGCCAATCGGGTTTGCATCTATATCAGATGGTAATATAAAAGCTTCTGTTTCCAAAGGCACACCTCCATACACCTTCACCAATTTATAAAACATAAATGCTCTTACAGCTTTCGCTTGTCCTATGATTTCATTTTTTTCGGCTTCCGGACCTTCTATATCGGGTACTTGATTGATTATCGTATTTGCTCTGTAAATTACTGCATAATGTTGATCCCAGTAATTCTGATTATCGATATTATTAAGAGCAGGATCGTTACCATTAATCTCTGCAAAAGAAGGAAATGATCCAATATGAGCAAGGTCGTCTGCATACATCCCTGTCATGAATATTTCATACCCTCCGGTAACACGATCACCTAACGGGATTAAAACACCTACTCCATTATTATCATCATTTGACATGGCACTATAGAGCCCATTAAGAGCACTTTGAGCCGATGGAATATCGGTAATTAATACTTCAACCGGAATTGAAGATGTAGGTTCGGTTTCTATAAATTCGTCAGCACAACTTACGACCAATGCTGATATCGTTAGTATAAAAAGTATCTTATTCAATAGTTTCATAATTATGAAATTTAAAATTTTAAATTAATCCCAAACTTATATATTCTGTTTAACCCTTGAGTGAAAAAATCTGTTCCTCTTGAGGCATTCGAATCACCAAATGTATTGACTTCGGGGTCTAAGCCAGAGTAATCTGTCCAGGTAACCAGGTTGTCTCCGCCAATATAAATCCTTAATGTGGTATTTTTAATTAATTGAGCAGGAATGGTATATCCTAAAACCACTTCTTTGAGCCTTAGATAAGAACCGTCCTCAATGAAACGGTCAGAGTCTTGATTATTATACGCCTGAACCGAACCAATTCTTGGCCTAGGTATATCGGTATTTGTGTTTTCTGGTGTCCAATAGTTTAATTGGTCTCTAAATTTATTAAAAACAAAGGATCCCGATGCTCCTCCAAACGCTAATGAATTATTATATATGTCCTTATCTTGTTCAAATTGAAAATTTGCAGACAGATCAAACCCTTTGTATTTAAAAGTATTCCTTAGGTTGCCGGTCCATTTTGGTAATGGATTCCCCATAAAAGCTCTATCATTGGCATCTATATTGCCATCACCATTCTGATCAATATATTTTACATCACCTGGACTAATCCCTCTATTAACCAATGATTGGGGTATATTATCACCTTCTTGCCAAAGGCCATCTGCCTGTAATCCGAAAAATGCTCCTAATTGTTGTCCAACCTCAATTCTGGTCGCAAAGCCCTGATCAATAGGTATAAATTGACCATCTGCATCTCTTTGTAATTCAGTAACTTCGTTTTCGTTGGTTGCAAACTGTGCTTGCAAAGTCCAGCTAAAATTGTCATTGTCAAAAATTCTGGCGTTAATAGATAATTCATGACCAATATTTTCAATACTACCTACATTGGCAGCTACAGTTTCAAAACCAGATGAATTTCTTAATGGTCTGGATAGAAGTACATCTTCAGTCTCTTTTATATAATAATCATAAGATATATCGACTCTATCAAAAAGAGTAATATCCACACCCAGATTTGTTTGAGTAGTAGTCTCCCAGGTAAGATAGGGAGCGGGTAATTGTATAATCCCCGTTCCTGGATTTTCTGCATAAGATTGGGAGCCCGCAAGTAAACGTGAACCAAAATTTCCTATTCCAGATTGGTTACCCGTTTGTCCCCAGGATACTCTGGCTTTTAAGTTGGTAACGATAGTATGCTTAAACCAATCTGCTCCAGATACCAAATATGCTGCTGAAAAAGAAGGGAAATACCCAATTTGATTGTCCTCTCCAAAAACCGAAGAGGCATCTGCTCTCATAACTGCTTCTATAAAAACCATATCCATATATGATGCCCCAGCTCTTCCAAAATATGAGAAAAGTTTTTGCTCTGTAATAAAGTTATCTGCTTGAACCAAAACCGCTCCTGCTACAGGAAGTTCAAAACCAGCCGGGATAGAAGTTGTGTTAACTTCAGTATCGTCATTGTTTGTTCCTTCAAAAGAAATTCCGAATAAGCCGGTTAAATTAAAATCACCTATTTGCTTTTTATAGTTTAGTGTAGTGTAGATGTTCCATCGATTTATCAGGTTTATTCCTTTAAAAGAGCTTCCATTAGATGGAGCGCCTTGTCTTGTTGTAAAAGGTTGAAATATTAATTCCTTAAAATCTACTCGTTCTAATGATGCTTTTGTATAGATATTAAAATCATCGGTAAAGGCATACCTTAGCCCCAGATTTGAGAACATCCTGAAGGTCCTTGCTTCAGATTTATCTACTATTGCATTTTGAAGAGGATTAGAAAACCTGAACGGATCTGTGTTAAAAGAACCATCTTCGTTTAACAAATCAAATCCAGGTTGTTCTAAAACAGATGTTGTCAAAGCTCCATAAATATTATTATCCCCATTGATCCTTGAATTATCTGTTTCAGTAATATTTACAGAACCATCTAAGTCTAGTTTTTCTGTCGCTTTGAAATTAGTATTCAATGTTAAAGACCTTCTATCAAAACTTTGGCCGAAGATCACACCTTCCTGGTTAAAATCAGAGTAATTGAGATAGAACCGTGCTTTCTCTGTACCACCACTCACAGAAATATCGGTCTGTCTTATTACAGCTTCAGAACCTCTGTAAATCGCATCAATATAACTATCTCCAAAATCAGAATTGTAGAATTCTTCACTGGCAGTAAACCCGTTGGCCGATGACCAGGTCCCAGGCGCGTTACCTGCACTTTCGAAAGCTGTATCGGCAAATCTATAATATTCTCCGGCCGTGAATACATCATATCTGTTTATCTCTTTTTGTAAACCAATATAAGAATTCGCTTCTACCGTTAATTTTCCTGCTTTACCTCTTTTAGTAGTAATTAAAACGACACCATTTGCTCCTCTAGCACCATAAATAGCAGACGAAGATGCATCTTTTAGTACCTGAATGGATTCGATATCAGAAAAATTCAAGTTATTTAATAAATCATTGTCCTGACCTCCAAAGGCGTTTTCACCAACCCTCCCGCTCACTATTGGAACTCCGTCAACTACATATAATGGTTCATTAGATCCATTTATTGAACTGGCTCCCCGTACTCTAACGGAAAAAGCAGAACCTGGAACTCCAGAATTTTGATTTATTTGAATACCATTTGCAGCACCTTGAAGAGCCCCGGAAACTGTAGGTGTAGCAATTCCTCTTACAGCATCAACATCAACAGACGATATAGCGGTAGTAAGAGATTTTCTTGTTTGTTCACCAAAACCTACCACAATAACTTCTTCTAGTATAGACGATTCTAATGACAATTGAGTGTTTATGGTTTCACTATCTCCTACAACTACATCTTTGGTTTTAAAACCTACATAACTAAAAGAAATGATTGTACCCCTATTTACTGTTAGCGTATATCTACCGTCAAAATCAGTCTGTGTTCCCCTGTCTGTATTCTTGATAAGGATATTTACCCCCGGGAGTGGTAAGCCCTTATCGTCTGTAACCGTTCCCGATATATTTCTTTCTTGAGCAAATGTCATACTGTATATAAAGAAAAATAGCATTGAGAACTTGTAATAATGTACTTTCATAGATAAAAATTTTTCAAAAAATTATACGTTAAATAGTTAGCATAATCATAAAAGGAAGGCAAGAATATCTTGATGGCTAACTCAATTTTACTTTCACAAACTTGAACAAAGCTTAGGTGGAAATAATAACATACTCACCTGTCCCTTTTTATGATTATATAATAAAGAAACAGTTTGCAGAAAGAAAAATCGGTAAGCCCCATAAGCTTTTACCTTTGCCGAAGAAAGTTTACTTATAAGCTATGCTTTTTAGATTTTTTAAGACTTCACATATTCAGAAGGAGTGATCTTATTGTACTTTTTGAATGATTTGTTGAAGGTAACCTTGTTATTAAAACCTACTTCATAAGCTACATCAATAATATTGATTTTTTTATTTTTTTCGGTTTTTAAAAGTTCTTTGGCTTCATCAATTCTATATTTATTGATCAATTCAAAGAAATTAAGCCCAAAATGCTCATTTATTATCTGAGAAGTATTATGTCGTGTTGCACCCAGCAATTCTGAAAGCTCCTGAAGGCTAATGTCATTCTTTCTATATACCTTTTCTTCATTAAATAATGCTAATAGCTTTTCCTTTAGCTCTAGTGACAATCCCTTTGTAAGACCAGATTTTTTATATTTGCTTAATCCATTTCGAACCCCCGTTTTAATATCTTCTATACTGCCAAATATACTGGGTTGAACAGACACCGTATAGCTAATATATAAGACTAATAATGCTATTGATGAAATCTGTAAATAATATGGAAAACCATCTACGATACGCCGTATACTCAAAATATTATAAATAGTATAAGAGATAGTATGTATTGAGCATAATATAACAATGTTTCTTTGCCAGTTACGTTCTATTTTTACAAGCACATCGCTCTTAAATTGAACATACACTCTTATTGCTAAAACCATATAAATATATAATGAAACGAGTTTAGTATCTGAAATTAGTGTTAAATAAGGCCGTTCATCATGCAGCATAATTCTCAATTTCTCATCTATGGGTAAATTATATATTGGTATTAAAAAAAAAACAAGTAATATGGTCGGGAGCAGGTGTAACATATCTACAGTCCTGAATCTGTATTTTAATAGTACCCGTTTAAAATAAAAATAAATAATAGGACCGTATAGAAATGAAAATGAGGTCGACATATACAGTGTATGGGGTAGGTAATACTCATAGTTTGTAAGTAATAAACTAATATGAATTACAAAAATTGAATGTTGAAATACAAAAACACTAATCAAAAGGTTTGCTATCCTATCCGAGCATTTTCTGAAATTTAATACAATCGCTATAAAAACACCTATAAAACCAACATACAAGCAAAATATCGACCATAGATTTAATTTTTTAGCATACTTATTTGCTAATTGAATATAGGTTTCTGAATCGCTTATAGGATTAAAATAACTATGATTAACAAAAGAAACATCAAGGGTAGTTTGTATATACTTTTCTATATATTTACCCGCCAACCCGGGTTCTTTTGCTTTAGAATAAGAAAACGCTAGTTTTTTGAACGTAGATATCGAATCTATACCCTTTTTCTTAAATACACGATACAATGATTTATTGACTAATCTATATGGCGCATTGGCGAAAATCTTCTTAGAAGATAAAAGGCTGTAAGCATCTGCATCCTTATCTTTTATTAATATTTCATCATTCAAACAATACGCTTTTGAAGAGATAAAAAAAACAAGAAAGATCAACAAAAATATCGATGAGTTTATTTTTAGAATTAGCCCCATAATTATGACTATAAGATACGATAAGTTTTTCTTAAACCTTTTTTAAAACACCTTAGAAACTCAAATCTTAACATCTTATAAATAAGTCGGCTAAAAATAAATCTTAGCCGACTTTTTATACATTAAAGTTATTCTAATTGGTAGGAAAAACCCAGATTTCATCATCCAAAAGGTGGCCTCCTTGCGCCTCGATTGCAGCATTATACGAATCTGGATTCGTTACTCGTTCTGAAATCGGATATAAAAGACGTCTTGGTATGATTCCAGACGGGTTCAATCCATTAACTCCTAAAGGATTTGGAGTTAACACAGGATAACCTGTCCTACGATAATCGTTCCACACTTCTAGAGGAGTATTACCATATAAAGCTTTATATTTTTCGCCAATAATAATTTCGATATCATTCTCTAATGTTCCTCCCAAAGAAATTGCAGATACATAACCCGTTATTATCGATTCTGTAATCCCAAGATATTGCATATTGGTTGTAATGGCCTCTCGTAGTGCAGAGCTACCATCTGCTCCGGTTCTTTCCAGAGCTTCGGCTTCAATAAATTTCTGTTCTGCATAGGTCATTAATACCCCAGGAGAGTCTAACTGTGCCCAAAACAGATTCGTATTTGCCGAACTATAAAACAAAAAGTCGCCACCATCTTGCACCATATATAGCTCTTTCCTTGGGTCATTATCCATAAAAGTAGCAAATTGAGTGTTGATAATCATCGTATTCGGACGCTGGATTCCAAAAAGTGCCAGTCCGTTTCCTGCATTTACCGAATTCGAAAAAGGAAACTCGGCCTGGTCACTATTCCCTTTCATTGCTCCTTCGGCCAAAGCATCTAAGGCATTTTGGGAAGCCTCTGGATCTCTGTGAACTAATTGTAAATGATAACGAGCTTTTAAAGATTTAGATACTTTAATCCAATCAGAGGTCGATAACGGAACCAAATTACCATTCAATGTCCCCAAACCAGAACTAAGATCTTCTTCTGCCTCATCAAGAAGGCGAATGATTTCCTCATAAATAAATTCCTGAGAATCATAGGCTGGGAATAAGTTTTCTCCTCCCAGAAACGCTTCGCTAAAAGGAATATCCCCCCATATATTTGTGGCCATCCCCAGATTAGCAGCCAAATAAAGTTTGGCCAGTCCTCTGGATTGTATATTCTGCTCTTCGGTAGCTCTGTTGATAATATCGACACAGTCTCGCATAGAGCCGACATATAAACCAGTATTCCATGGATTCTCTGCATCTGTTTCACCAATTACATAACTTGAGTATGCTACTTGTTGGGCATCAGAACCTGTCCATTGTTGTGTTAATATCCCGGCAAAACGTCCAAGAATAGAGGTGATATTTCTATGCGATTGTATCTGCATAATAGGAATGACCGCATTTGTAGGCACATCAGATTCTTGTGGATTGGCAGGATCTATATTGGTATCTCCATATTCGCAGGCAGATAAGAGCACTGCCAGAATGAGGATACAAATCTTTTGAATATTATTTATAATTTTCATCATTGTTCTTTTTAAAAATTAAGTCTTAATGAAACGGCATAACTTCTGGTATTGGGCTGATTAAAATAATCCAGCCCTATCGCATTAGAATCTCCCGTCAAGTTAGTTTCAGGATCTATACCAGGATAGTCTGTCGACAACCATAAGTTTCTTCCAGAGAATGTAATAGATCCCGAACTGATAGGAGTTCCATTTAATAGTTTATCACCAAAATTATAGGTTAAAGACGCTTCTCGCAGACGAACCCAGGAGGAATCATATACATAATCTTCAGAAACTCCTCCAAAACCATATCGCACCCAGCGGTTTGCACCTAAACCACCTGCGGGATCAGCTAATGCCACTTGTTGGTCATTTCTAACTCCTGTAGATACAAATTGTCCTTGCGCATTTCTTTGTGCAACAACACCATCAAATACAAAATCTGTAATTCCTCTTTGATCTGCTGTAGTTTGAGTTACTCCAAAATAATCCAAAATACCGCAAGTACCACACCATACATCTCCACCTTCGCGTATATCGAATAATACCGATAGTGAAAGTCTTTTATATGTAAAGGTATTTTTAATACCTGCCTGCCAATCTGGAATAGGGTCTCCTATCACTCCATCCTGTGGGTTTACAATAGGGAATCCATTACTTTCATCTATCATTACATTTCCATTCTCATCTCTTAAGTATCGAGATCCAAAAAGGGCACCATAGGATTCTCCGGGTAGGATTCTTGAAGAAGTAGATGTAAATCCATCCAAAGTATAAGACTCTACACCCTCTGCCAAGGCTACTACAGTATTTTCAAAAGCAGTCCAGTTTAAATCGATGTTCCAGGTAAAATCATCTGTTTTTATAGGCACCAACGTCATTCCAATCTCGATACCATTATTTTCTATTTCTCCACCTATATTTATAAATCGTGCATTAAATCCTGTAGAAGGTGCTGTATCTACATCTAATACCTGATCTACTGTCTTTTTATCATAATAGGTAATATCAAATCCTATCCTGGAATTAAAAAATCTAAATTCACCACCAAATTCAACCTCTGTAGTTTCTTCTGGCCGTATTCCATCATTTCCCAAAGTTGGTGCTCTTTCAAAACCTACGGTATTAAGTAGCGGAAATTCATTAGCATCAATAAATCCATCTCCTCCTGCAGATCCAGAATTGTAAAATGTTCTGGTTGCATAAATCGGCGCATCATTACCGGTTCTTCCGTAGGAAGCTCTCAACTTACCATAACTAAACACTTCGCTATCGATCAATTCACTAAAAACAAAACTACCTCCAAAACTGTATGACAAGAAATCATTATTATCTTCAGGTAAAGCCGAAGACCAGTCATTCCTTACCGTAGCATTCAGAAAAATCATTTCTTTATAACCAAATTTGGCATCTGCAAACACAGCATCAGTACTTTTTCTATTTAAAAGCTCTTCTGTAATTTGAGTTCCACCGTTGGCCACATTAAAGAAACCAGGTATCGTAAGATTATCTGCCAACACATTTCTTCTTCGAAATTCGGTATTATAATTTTCATACCCTACTAGCCCGTTGAAGGTAATATCCTCGGTAATATTTTGGTCGAATAAAGCAAAGAAGTTTGCCGTGATATCTTCATTAAATATATTATCATCAAAGACTCTTCCCTGTGGGTTTGCAGCAGAACCTATATCTTCTCCGTTTTTTCGCACATCGCTATATCGGTCATAAGAATATCTACCCTGTAGTGTTAGCCATTCGTATGGTTTATAATCAAAAGAGAGTCGCCCTGTAAAACGGTTTACATCATCGGTAGCAGGGTTCTTTGCTACTGTCCAGTAAGGATTATCATACACGCCTGCCCGGTAGCTTCTTTGATTTACGACCCCTGTTTGTTCATCTATAAACTGATAGGTTGCCGGGGTATCTGCAGCTTCTCTTCCGGTAAGGCCATTACCATTATCAAAGGTAGGGGTCGTTCTTGTGAGCCCCAGCATTATTCCTGAAATATTTGACCCTCTTTGCACACGTCGACCTCCTGAATTTACAAACGAACCACTAGCAGAGATTTCAAACTTGTCTGAAAGATCGGCAGATACATCTGCCCTAAATGATTTTTTACCAAACTCCTCGGTTGGTGATACACCAGTTTGGTCTAATTTTCCTGCAGAAAGATAATACCGTACATTTTCTCCTCCTCCTCTTACCGATACATTAAGGTCTGTTAATAGTCCTCTTTCAAAAAAATCGTACTGGTCATAAGATTCTGCCGCCCTTCCATTTCCTGTTCCCACCGGAACCAATCTACCAAATCTATGAAAGGGATAGGAAGAATCGCCATCGTATTCTAAAGCCGAAATAGCCGGACCCCAACTAAAACCTTCCCGGGTCTCTGGTCCTCTATAAATAGGTTGACCTCCCGAAGGTCTACCCTGGGCGAATTCCCTTTGCAGATCTGGAGTTTGATTAATTTCACTCACTTGCACTGTAGAATTAATGGATACCACTGGTTTTCCTGATTTACCTTTTTTTGTGGTAATTAACACTACTCCATTGGCGGCACGTATACCATACAATGTTTGTGCTGCAACACCTTTTAAGACAGAAATATTAGCAATATCATTTTGATTGATATCAATAGCTCTGTTAGAATTGACTGTTCCTCCTACCTGGTCATTTTCGACATTGGTACTCGTATTATCAATAGGAACTCCATCTACAACAAATAATGGAGCATTACTTCTTAAAATAGAAGTATTTCCTCTTATCCTTATATTGGCAGATGCACCTACGGCACCAGAGGATGTTACTACAGAAACTCCCGGAGCTTTTGCCGTTAATGCACTTACTATATTTACTTCTCCCGAATTTTGAATATCATCATCGGTCACCGTCGCAATTGCATAACTTAACGATCTCGGTTTTGATCTTATCCCTTGTGCTGTTACTACAACCTCTTCGAGTTCTGCTGTATCCTGCAAAAGTTGTACATCTATTTGGTTTTGATCTCCTACTACTTTTTCAGAGTTTACAAACCCCACATAGCTAAATTGTAATACGGCCCCTCTATTGACAGTTATAGAATAATTGCCATCAAAGTCGGTCTGTGTACCTATTGTTGTATTCTTAACAACAATATTTACCCCAGGAAGCGGTATGCCTTGATCATCGGTAATCGTTCCGGTGACGGTCTTGTTTTGTGCAAATACGGTACTAACTATAAAAAAAGCCAATACCAATAATTTGTAATGCTGTACATTCATAAATAGAAATTTTCAAAAATTAAACTTAAATAGTTAGCATAATCATAAAAGGATGGCAAGCATGTTATGAATGGCTAACTCTTTACTTTCATAAACTTGAACAAAGTTTAAGTGGAAAATAATAACTACTCACCTATCCTTTTACTGATTACCAGGTAAAGGAATATATTATTGATTGGCGGCCGGTTAACCTTTATAAAGATTTACCCTAACCCGAAGAACTGTTACTTTATTTTAAGAAAACTTTAAGCAACAAGGGATTTTACATACTCTGATGGAGTAATCTGATTGTACTTTTTGAAAGATCTATTAAAGGTTACTTTGTTATTAAAACCTACCTCGTAAGCAACATCTATAATATTAAGATCTTTATGTCCATAAACTCTTAATATCTCTTTGGCCTCTTTTATTCTATAGGTATTTATTAACTCAAAGAAGTTAAGATTGAAGTGTTCATTAATGACCTGAGAAGCATTATGCCTGGTTGTATCCAGTAATTCTGAGAGTGTTTGCAGCGTAATATCGTTTTGTTTAAAAACCTTTTCTGTATTTAATAAATAAAGTAGCCTTTCTTTTAACTCTAGCGACAAGCTATCTGTAAGCCCCGAATTTTGGTACCTGGAAAGCTTTGCCCGAGTAAATACTTCTGATGGTTGTTCCTCTTTTTGTATTTTAATGTTTCCAAAAATACTTGGCTGTACAAACGCTGTATAACTTACATACAGTACTAATAGCGACATAGATGCAACCTGCAAATGGAACAAGAAACCATCATCAATAGATTGTAAAACAAGTATGGTATATATGATATACGTAATAATATAGAGTGAGCAGAAGATTGCGATATTCCTTTGCCAATGGTGCTCTATCCTTGATATGTTTTTACTCTTATTTATAGACTGAACATACATACGAATCACCAAAACACCATATACAAAAAGAGATAACAATTTAATTATTGGAATAACAGTCAAATAGGGAACATCATTATGAAGCATCATTCTTAGCTTCTCTTCTTCAGGCAATACATATATGGGTAACAATAAAACAAGCAATAAAACAGTAGGAAGCAAATGCCATATATCTACTCTTCTAAATTTATAATCAATTTTGACTCTCTTAAAATAGAAATAGATCAGGGGACCGTACAAAAATGAAAATAAAGTCGAAAGATGTAATGTATGAGGTAAGTAATAGGAATAATTTGTAATTCGTAGAAATAAATGGATTATAAAAAATGAATGTAATAGCACAAAAGAACTCATCAGAAAATTCGCTATCCTATCAGAGTAACTCCTAAAGTTAAGTACTATCGAGATAAAAAAACCCATAAAACCAATACACAGGCAAAAAATTGTCCATAAATCTACTTTCTTAATATACTTATGGGCCATTTCCTGATATGCTTTCGAATCACTGATTTCATCAAAATAGCTATGTTCTATAAAAGCAACATTGGTACTGGCTTTGATATACTTTTCTATATATTCACTTGCCAATTCTGCTTCATGAATCTTGGCATAACAACAGGCCAGCTGTTTATAAACAATAACAGAATCAATAGGTTTCTTATCCAGTGTTTCTTTATATTTTTGAATGGCCAATCTATGTTGCCCCATACAATAATAATCATTAGCTATATACATAAGGCTATTGATATTCTTTTTTTTCGGGTCATTAACATTATCTGTTAAACCATAGGCTACAGAAGAAATTAATAATAAAAAAAGAATATTCAATAAAAGTATTGAAGGTATGTTAGTAAGAGTTAGCAGAACAATTATCTTTAAATAATTATACATGCTAATTTAACCATGTTTTTGCTAAAAAAACACTGTAAAGGTTTTCCCCGATCGAACTTTACCTGTGTATTAAGAAAAATACAGCACTTCAAAAAGATAAGAATAAAACAGTTCTACGGCAAAACCACTGAATCTAAGTAAAAAACACTTCCGTTATATCGTTTTATCTTGCAAAACGGCTGGTTTTATTGATTTTTAAACTTTAACACAAGGCTTACTTTTCATTAACAAAATTAATCCCCTACGAATCTAAAAATACTGTTAAGATGATTAAAAACCTTCTATGAATACATTGCATCTTTCCAAAAAACAGTCAAGCTACAAACAACTTAAGGTATTCTGAAGGAGTAATTTGATTGTACTTTTTAAACGATTTATTAAAAGTTACTTTATTATTAAACCCCACTTCATAAGCCACATCGATAATATTGAAATTCTTATTCTTTTCTCCTTTCAACAGCTTTTTGGCCTCTTCAATCCTATATTTATTCATTAATTCAAAAAAATTCAATCCAAAATGTTCATTAATAATCTGAGAAGTATTATGTCGTGTGGTATCCAATAACTCTGTAAGTTTTTGAAGGGTGATATCGTTTTGCTTGTAAATTTTTTCATGATCTAATAAATATTGTAAATGTTCCTTAAGTTCTAAAGACAAGCTCTCTGTTAAGCCTGATTTTTCATATTTACAATTTTTCCTTTTTATTTCGGTAACAATGGCTTTAAAGTTTCCAAACAATGAAGGCTGAACAAAAGCTGTATAACTAACATATAAAACAAGTACAGCCATGGAAGATATTTGTAAGTAGAATAAAAAACCACTAAAAACATGTTGTATAATCAATACCGAATATACTGCATAAGACACTATATAAATCGAACAAAAGATGACAATATTCCTTTGCCAGTTACGCTGTATTCTTGATAAAAAAGTATTTCTCCTGGCATACTTGATATACATGTTAATTACGAATACTCCATATATCAAAAGAGAAATTAACTTAGTCACCATAATCAAGATAGTATATGGCCGTTCGTTTTGCATATATATTCTCAATTTCTCCTCTGCAGACAATATATAAATCGGAAATAACAAAACAATAAGTATTACTGTCGGAAGAAGGTGTAATATATCTATCTTCTTAAAACTGTATTGCAATGTCACTCTTTTAAAATAAAAATAGATCAAGGGCCCATACAGAAAAGAAAACATAGTCGACATATAATATACATGAGGAAAGTAATATCCGTAATTAACAAGATATACACCGATATGAACTATAAAAAAAGAATGAAGTAATACAAAAGCACTCATAAGGAAATTTGCAACCTTATCAGAACGTTTTCTAAAGTTTAAAACTACCGATATAAATAAACCAACAAAAGCGACATAAAAGCAGAAAAAGCCCCACCAATCAAATTTTTTAAGGTATTTATCTGCCAATATTTTATACGATTCAGAAGCACTGATCTGATCAAAATAACTATGCCCGACAAAAGGTACATCTAAACTGGCTATGACATATTTCTCGATAAATTTACAAGCCAATTCAGGTTCATTCGCTTTTGCATAAGAAAATGCCAAATCTTTGAAAATACAGATAGAATCTGTAATCTTCTTTTCCAATACTCTTTGATTCGCTTTATTCTTCTTGTTTTTTAAATCCTTATCAGAAAATAATAGGTCATGAAGACCCGTGTCCCCGTTTTTTATATTCGTCTCATCATCAAAGCAATATGCTATTGAAAAAACAAATAAAAAAAGGACACTCAATAAAAATGTTGATGGTTTTTTCTTTTGAGTTAGCCACATAATTATTCATAGATAATTACTATCCCTAATTTACGATTTGTTTTTCATAAATTTATGTCAGAAAGGGTTGTCCCGATAATATCTTACTTAAAAATCCAGTAAAAAAAGGTAGTTTCAGAGTATAAATAAAAAAAATACAGGATGAAAACCATACAAAAGTTACTAAAAAACAACACTTATCGCTTTCATTTATAATAGCAAAAAGTCATTTTTTTAACAAAACCTAAGGTTTACTTAAGAAAAATTAAGAGAGCTATGAGAGGTATTTTTATAACAAGTCTGGTAAGTAGTAAATGAATTATAAACTTTTGGCTTCTTCCCAAAACACATCCATTTCGGCCAAGGTCATATCTTTAAGGCTTTTATTGTTTTCTTTAGCTTTCTCTTCCAGGTACCGGAAACGCTTAATAAACTTTTTATTAGTGCGTTCTAACGCATCTTCGGGGTTTACATTGAGAAAACGCGCATAATTAATCATAGAGAAAAGAACATCTCCAAATTCTGTCTCAATTTTTCTCTGATCCTGCACTTTCACTTCGTGTTGCAGCTCTTCCAGTTCTTCTTTAAGCTTTTCAAAAACCTGTTGGGGTTTCTCCCAATCAAAACCTACCCCGGCAACTTTATCTTGAACCCTGCTGGCTTTAACCATTGCAGGTAGGGATGTAGGCACTCCTTCAAGAACACTTTGCTTGCCCTCTTTAAGTTTTAGATTTTCCCAATTACGTTTTACATCATCTTCATCATTAACCTCAACATCTCCATAAATATGAGGATGTCTGCCAATTAGTTTTTCGCAAATCTCATTGGCTACATCTGCAATATCAAAGTCTTTTGTTTCACTGCCAATCCTTGCATAAAACACAATATGCAGCAATAAGTCCCCAAGTTCTTTTTTCACCTCATTAAGGTCATTATCAAGAATTGCATCACCCAGCTCATAGGTCTCTTCTATAGTCAAATGTCTTAATGATTGTATGGTTTGCTTTTTATCCCACGGACATTGTTCACGCAGCTCATCCATAATGGTTAACAATCTATCAAAAGCTATAAGTTGGTCTTTTCTGGAATTCATATTTGATATTTATATGGAAAATTGTTCCATTTTGTTTTTGGTTGCCTTAAATTCATTGATCATATCATCTATGATCACATCTGCTGGCTTGATATCATGAATTAATCCTGATATTTGTCCGATTTCCAGTTCACCTTCCTCCAGGTCTCCTTCAAACATCCCTCGTTTTGCTCTGGCTCTCCCTAATAATTCTTTTAGCTCTTCGATAGAAGGGCCTTTGGTATATAATTTGGCTATATCGTGATAGAATTTATTCTTTAGTAAACGAACCGGGGCCAATTCTTTTAAAGTGAGATGTGTATCCCCCTCTTTTGCAGCTACTACCATTTGCTTAAAATCTATATGCGATGAAGCTTCATCACTTGCTACAAAACGACTCCCAACCTGAACGGCATCTGCCCCCAAAGCCATCACGGCATACATCGCTGCCCCGGTTGCTATTCCACCAGCGGCTATTAAAGGTATACTGATTATTTCTTTAACCATAGGTATTAAGGCTAGTGTAGTCGTTTCATCTCTGCCATTATGACCTCCTGCTTCAAAACCTTCAGCGACTACCGCATCTACTCCTGCTTCCTGGGCTTTTAGAGCAAATTTAAGACTACTCACCACATGCACAACAGTAATCCCATGCTCCTTGAGATAAGCAGTATATGTTTTTGGGTTTCCGGCAGAGGTAAACACGATGTTCACTTCTTCCTCAATAATAATTTTTATGATTTCCTCAAGATTGGGATATAACATCGGGATATTTACTCCAAAAGGCTTATCGGTAGCATTTTTGCATTTCTGAATATGTTCTCTTAACACATCGGGATACATAGATCCCGATCCAATAAGTCCCAACCCTCCTGCATTACTCACAGCACTTGCCAGCCTCCAGCCACTTGCCCATATCATTCCGCCCTGAATTATCGGGTATTGTATATTAAATAACTCTTTAATTTTGTTCATTCTTATTTCTTTAAAAGACCAAAAAAAAGATACCAGACCAAGTCTGGTACATGCCTTTGGGGTCTTATAAAATCAAAATATACTATTGATCACAAGTTACGAAATTACCCCAGACCCTACCAATTCATCATCAAGATACCAGGCAACGAATTGCCCCTCGGTGATAGCACTTTGATTATTTTCGAAAACCACATACATGCCAGAGTCTACCATATATAATTTGGCTTTTTCCAATGGTTGTCTGTAACGAATTCTGGCCCTTACTTCAAGCTCTTCATCAACCTGAAGGGCAAGATCATCTCTTACCCAATGTAACTCTGCATTTGATATAAACAGCGCTTTGCGATATAAGCCTGGATGATTTTTACCTTGCCCAGTGTAAATGGTATTGGTTTCTACATCTGTTTCAATAACAAAAAGGGGTTCTGGAGTACCTCCTACAGCCAAACCTTTGCGTTGTCCTTTGGTATAATAATGCGCGCCCTGATGTTTCCCTACTATTCTCCCCTCATTAATATCATATCGATATTTGGCAGAAAGGAATGCTAATTCTTCTTCTTTAGAAGTAAATGCTGGTATTGCACGTTGATATTTTTTTTCAGAAGGCAGAATTTCAATAATATTGCCTTGCTTTGGTTGCAATTTTTGCTGAAGAAAATCGGGTAAACGAACTTTTCCTATAAAACAAAGACCTTGAGAATCTCTTTTATCTGCAGTAACCAGATTTTGCTCTTTGGCTATTTTTCGAACTTCCGGTTTTAATAGTTCGCCAACAGGAAAAAGTGTTTTTGCCAACTGTTCTTGAGATAGTTGACATAAAAAGTAGGATTGATCTTTATTGGGATCTTTTCCTGCTAATAATCGATGTATTTCTTTTTCATCTTTTATGATGGTTTCTTTTCTACAATAATGACCGGTAGCTACATAATCTGCTCCCAGCGATAGTGCTATCTTCAAAAATACATCAAACTTGATTTCACGATTGCATAACACATCTGGATTGGGGGTACGACCTCGCTCATATTCATTAAACATGTAGTCTACGATACGCTCTTTATATTGCTCACTTAAATCGACTGTTTGAAATGGTATTCCGAGTTTTTCTGCTACCAGTAAGGCATCATTGCTATCATCCAGCCAGGGGCATTCATCAGAGATTGTGACCGAATCATCATGCCAGTTCTTCATGAATAATCCAATGACCTCATACCCTTGCTCTTTCAGCAAATATGCAGCTACACTAGAGTCAACTCCTCCCGATAATCCTACGATTACTCTCTTCATCACAAATAACTAAAAATTATTCTGCAAAAATAGTAAATAAAAAAAGCAACACTTAGAACTCATTTGAAGTTTTTGATTTAACCGAGATGAAAGTTGTACACACTGTTCAATAGCAGTACGTTAAAGCAGCCACTATGGCCAATGAACTAAAGTTATTTCTATCGGGAGAGGAAAAAATTGAAGAAACAGTTTCTAAATGCATAACGGGTTATACTATAAACATTGCGCTCATATACATTGTATAGAACCAGTGTTAAGTCAAGCCAAAGCCTACGCATAATCCAATGCATCTTTACCGCTGATCAACTTTCCTTTCGCGCGTGGTATGGATACTAGAGCGCGCTGTGAGGTACCCTGCGCGCTGACCCATAAAAGCAACGCGCGTAGCAGGGGATGCTACGCGCGTATATAGAAAGGTAGCGCGCGGTGGGTGGTGAGCCAAGCGCGTTAAGCGCGACCCTTTCCCCATCGCGCGGGTCGCTCATATCAAGGGATTTTTATCTTTTATAATGGCTGATACATCCTTTATACCGTCTGGGATTCTTTCTGAATATACGGTCTCACGAATTTCGCCCATCGCTTCTTTAAAGTAGATATAGGCTCTATTCCTTATTTCTTTGGCTTTAGAATTGTCTAGGACGTGTTAACACTAAACCTAAAAGCGAGTTTTTTGCACTTTTTTCGTTTAGTGTTAACACGCCCTAGCTTAGATCCATTGGCTTTGGCCAGAAGATCGGTCAAATCACAACGGATTTATTACTTATATACCCTAAACCTTATTGATTGTATATCCTTAAAATGATCTCACGTATAATCGTTAAAAAACAAAAAGTAAAGACGAGTTCTGTAAATCAATTATTTGCCCCACTTTTTTTAAGTGGGAATAATTTTTGTTCTTTCAGCTTTCCATTTTCGTAGTATTTCCAGATACCATCTTTACGATCTCTTTTATAATTTCCCTCGATTATTAATTTTCCATTGGTATCATAATATTTGGTTACCCCATGTAATTGATCATTCTCATAAGTGAATTCTTTCAGTATTGTGCCTTTTTCAGAATATACTATTCTTTTTCCCTGCCTATTCCCTTCGGTATAGGTGGTTTTCTCTGTGAGTTCTCCATTGTCAAAATAGGTAAGTTGTTCACCGTGTAGTTTTCCAGATTGATAATTTTCGGTCATCATAACTTTTTTAGAATCATTATGATAGTATTTCCAAAGCCCTATCCGATCTTTATCAATCATCGCACCTTCGCTTATTACTTTTCCATTCTTGGCGAAATACTTTACCTTGACGGTGTCACTATTTTCAGAAAAAAATTTAATTGCTGTTGGAGTATTTCCGCCACTAGGCTTGTAGAACTTAAACTCTCCCACTTCCCGCCCATGATCAAAAGTTCCTTCATACCGAAGCTGGTCACTATTCTCATATTTTTTTTGCCATTTACCATGTCGTTTCCCCTGGGCATCATAGGCATTATACTTTTGACCAAGGGCCGAAAAAAAGGTAAACACAATAACACAAAATAAAAATGTACTTCGCATAATTATAATTGATTTTGGGACATTATTTCAACGAAAGTATTTTTCAAAAAGTATACCAATAATATAAAATCAAAATCATAAAACGAAATTCAAACAACAAAAAAGCTCCTGAAGAGGAGCTTTTTTTAATATTTAAGGTGCAGATTTTATTTCTTTTTTCCCTTTTGTTGCTCTGCCTGTTCCATTAATTCCTTCATCTTTTTCTGGAATTTTCCTTGTTTTTTAGGTTTCTTTTTGTTTTCCTGGATCTTGGCATGAATTTTATCTTCGTCGATAATTACATTTTTGATGACCAACATAATACCAATGGTAATAAGGTTGGAAATAAAGTAATACAGTGATAATCCACTAGCATAGTTATTAAAGAAAAACAACATCATAAGTGGTGACAGATACATAATAAATTTCATATTAGGCATCCCGGGCTGCTGCGTCTGCATAGTCTGGCCTGTTGTCATCATCATATAAATAAAGATCGCTACCGATGCCAGAATCGGAAATAAACTTACATGATCTCCATAAAAAGGAATGGTAAATGGCAATTGTGCTATATTATCATAACTCGATAAATCATCTGCCCATAAAAAACTCTTTTGTCGTAACTGAAATGCACTTGGGAAGAAGTTGAATAACGCATAAAAAACAGGGATTTGCATCAAGGCCGGTAAACAACCACTCATAGGGTTCACACCTGCCTTACCATACAATGCCATGGTTTCTTGCTGCTTCTTCATGGCGTTATCCTTATGTTTTTCATTGATCTCGGTAATCTCTGGTCGCAAAACCTTCATTTTGGCTTGAGACAAGTACGATTTATAGGTCACCGGAGATAAAATAATACGAACAATGATGGTCATCACTACAATGGCAATACCATATGGAAGGAAACCACTTAAAAAAGCAAAAAACGGAATAAATAGATATTTATTTATAATCCCAAAGATTCCCCAACCTAAGGGTACAATCTCATCCAGGTTGCGTTCATAGGTGTTTAAAATTCTATAATCTGTCGGGCCATAATACCAGTTCATAGCATAATTAAGCTCTCCTCCCTGCACTTCTAAAGGCATTGAGGCCGAAAACTCTTTGGTAACTTTGATATCTTTATCATCCAGATCACTAGCATTTGCAATGTTTTTGGAAGTAAAAGATGCTTTTTTAAACGGTGTATCTGTAAGCAGCACAGAAGTAAAGAAATGCTGTTTAAAGGCAATCCAGCTCACATCTTGTTCTTCATCATCGGCAAACTCTCCTTGCCCTAAATAATCATCTTTATCCCCATCGTATTCATACAAAACTTCGGTATACCGGTTTTCATAAGTAGCGCTTTTTGCATGTCTGATTCCTTGTAGTTTCCAATCCAGATTAATAGCCTGGCTACTATTAATAACCTGTTGCAATCCCTGTGAGCGAATGGTAAAGCCTACCATATAATCACCTGGTTTCAACTCATACCGATATTCTAAAAATTTTGAATCTGAAACCTTTAATTTCATCGATAGGATCGTATGATCTCCATTTTTGGTTACTGAAGGTTCAAAAAACAGATCCTGAGTATTGAGAATCCTGTTATCGGTAGTGCCAAAATTGATGTTGAAAGAAGCATTTTTCCCATCCTTAATTAGATACACCGGAACAGAATCATAGGTTTTAAAGTTCTTTAATAAAGCTTCAGAAATATACCCACCCCTGTTATTCACTTTAAGACTCAACAGTTCGTTCTCAATCTTTGTAAATTCGTCTTTGGCTGAGGGTAAGCTTGCAGAGTATGCAAAGGCTCCTAGCTGAGTTTTTGCACTTGCCAGCGCGACAGAATCCTGAGGATTTGCCACTATAGCTTTATTTTCTGTTACAAAATCGGTGGTTTTGGTATCGGTTTCCTCATTCTTTTTCTCGGTTTCTACCTGCTCTTTTTTAGCCTTCTGGGCTTCAATTTCTTCTGGTGTTGGTTGATTTAGATAGAACATCCAAATAATAATTCCAAAAATAAGGGCGAATCCAATTATCGAATTAAGGTCAAATTTCTTTTCTTCCATGTACTGATGTATAAAAAGCCTTTATCTGATGGCTCAGAAAGGCTTTTACGATTATATATTGCTACTTTTCAATGTCAATTATCTCGCCAATTACTATCCCTGTGACACTTTGGCACTTTTATTACTTTTTGAATAGGCTACTGCGGCCTTTACAAAGGCAATAAACAAAGGATGTGGATTTGCAACTGTGCTCTTATATTCGGGATGATATTGAACCCCAAGAAACCAGGGATGATCAGGAATCTCGACAATTTCTACTAATCCTGTTTTCGGATTAACTCCTGTAGTCCTAAGTCCGGCATTTTCCAGCTGCTCTTTATAGTGATTATTATATTCATAACGATGACGATGACGTTCTGCAATGAGTTTTTTACCGTAGGCTTCAAATGCCTTACTATCTTCTTCTAATTCACAATCCCAGGCACCCAAACGCATCGTTCCACCCATATCGGTAATATTCTTTTGTTCTTCCATAATATCGATGACCGGATGAGGGGTATTTTCATCGACCTCGGCAGAACAAGCTCCTTTTAATCCCAGCACATTACGAGCATATTCAATAACCGCCATTTGCATTCCTAAACAAATCCCAAAAAATGGTAATCTATGTTCTCTTGCAAATTGTACCGCTTTTATTTTTCCCTCGATCCCACGTTCGCCAAATCCAGGCGCTACCAAAATACCATCCAGATGAGCGATTTTCTTTTCTATTGTGGTATCTGTAATATATTCTGAATGGATGCTTACTACATTGACTTTTACCTCATTTTCTGCACCGGCATGGATAAATGCTTCCTGAATTGATTTATAAGAGTCTTGTAATTCTACATATTTTCCAATAAGCCCAATAGAAACTTCGCACTTCGGATTTTTATGTCGATGTAGGAATTTATTCCAATTTTCTAAATCTGGTTCATCCTCATCCTGAAGCACTAATTGCTTAAGGACTACTGTATCCAATCCTTCTTCGAACATTAAATTAGGCACATCATAAATGGTAGAAGCGTCAATAGATTGGATTACTGCTTCTTGCCTAACATTACAGAAAAGGGCTAATTTTCTACGTAAATCATCAGACAATTCATGCTCTGTTCTACACACAAGGACATCGGCTTTAATACCGCTCTCCATGAGTGTTTTTACACTATGCTGGGTTGGTTTTGTCTTTAATTCACCGGCAGCAGAAAGATAAGGTATAAGGGTTAAATGAATTACCAGCGCATTGGTATCTCCCAACTCCCATTTTAACTGACGCACAGCTTCTATATATGGCAAAGATTCGATATCACCAACGGTTCCTCCTATCTCGGTAATGACAATATCATAGTCACCACTTTTTCCCAGAATCTGAATTCTCTCTTTAATTTCGTTGGTGATATGAGGAACTACCTGTACCGTTTTCCCCAAAAATTCCCCACGACGTTCCTTTTCAATAACACTCTGATATATTCTACCGGTAGTTACATTATTGGCCTGAGACGTTGGGGTATTCAAAAACCGCTCATAATGCCCGAGATCAAGATCGGTCTCGGCACCATCATCGGTTACATAGCACTCACCATGTTCATAGGGATTCAATGTTCCCGGATCTACATTAATATACGGATCCAGTTTTTGGATGGTCACTCTGTATCCCCTCGCCTGTAATAGTTTTGCCAGAGAGGCTGCTATGATTCCTTTTCCCAATGAAGAAGAAACACCTCCCGTTACAAAAACATATTTGGTATTAGCCATGTAAACTTAACTATTTTGTATGTTGTTCTTTAAATTCTGCGCAAAAATACAAAACAAGTAAGAAGTACGGGGTACGAAATTAGAATTAATCGTAAGAATTTATAATGAAAAGATTTCTTCTAAAAACAGATAACACATAGTTGGCAGCACTATAATGTGTTCGGAAATATGGATTATTGAGTATGCCATAAACTACCACAGAGGCAAAGCCTTAACTATTTATTCTTCTTCTTCTGAAGCTTTATCTTCCTCGGGTTCAGAAAAATCGGTGATTCCTTTAGACTGTAAGATGTTATACCATTGTATTACCTTTTTCATATCGCTGGCATATACTCTATCCTCATCATAATCTGGCAATACTTCGCTAAAATAAGCTTCTAACTTATTTTTGGATTCTTTATGGCTTATCGCCTGCTTTCCCTTTTCTTTTTCCTGAATCTTTTTAAAGATCTCTCTCAAAGGAATTTCTTCGGTAAACGTGTAAATTGCAATTTCACTAAGCACACTCACATTATGTCGAATACTTACCGAAAGTCTTTTACCATCTATTAAAGATTCTGCCAAAAACCCACTACGCGTTTGTGTTTTTAATTCATATAATCCGGGTTTCCCGGAAATGGCTAATATTTTATCTAAGCTCATATAGTATTTTTTCAAAGTTGGCAAATATCTGTAGTTCGTTTTAAAAAATCAAACATTGCCCTATATAAAAACGTAATTATCTTCCTTTTTTCACCAGAGGAAAACGCATGCGATATTCTAAATTAATTTTCCCTTTAGAAATATTAGCAAGTTTTCCTTTGATCAAACGCTTTTTTAAACTCGATAGTTTATCTGTGAATAAAATCCCCTCGATATGATCATATTCATGTTGAATAACTCTGGCAGCTAATCCGCTATAGGTTTCGGTATGTTCTACAAAATTCTCATCAAAATAATTGATTTTGATCGTTTCATTACGGAACACATCTTCTCTGATATCAGGAATACTTAAACAGCCCTCTGTAAAAGCCCACTCTTCTCCTGTTTCTTCAAGAATGGTAGCATTGATAAACACTTTTTGGAAATTCTTCAACAGATCCGCCTCCTCCTCTTCCAGTTCTTCATCTTCAGAAAAAGGTGTCGTATCGATCACAAATAAACGAATAGGAAGTCCTATTTGTGGTGCTGCCAATCCAACTCCGTGAGCATTATACATTGTTTCAAACATATTTTCAATAAGCTCAGAAAGCCGGGGATAGTCTTTTTCGATCTCCTTCGCTTTTTTCTTTAATATTGGGTCTCCGTATGCGACAATGGGAAATATCATATTTTTTATTACTTATTTCTATTTTTAAAGATTATACAAATAATCCTGAAGTATAATCGTAGCGCTGATTTGATCTACTAATGCCTTATTTTTACGCTTCTTTTTTGAAATTCCGCTGGCAATCATCGTATCAAAAGCCAACTTGGATGTAAAGCGTTCGTCTATTCTTTTTACCGGAATATCGGGAAGTGCTTTATTCAATTTCTCTAAAAAAGGCTGAATTAATTGTTCTGTTTCTGAAGCTTCTCCATGTAACCTTTTAGGTTCCCCTACCACAAATAATTCTACTTTTTCCTGCAAAACATACGCTTTCAACCACGACAACAACTCTTTTGTATCTACCGTAGTCAATCCCGAAGCGATAATCTGAGATTCATCGGTGACTGCAATCCCACAACGCTTACCTCCATAATCAATCGCCAAAATTCGTGCCATGTATATTTTTCTGCAAAAATATAACTTTATTAATAAATATGACTATTTATTTGTATGTCCGCAATCACTCATATAAAGTGTTTTCTTCTCCCCTGCCCGACTTTGTCATTCAGGCGGGCTTTAGTCCCGATAGCTATCGGGAGGGGGTCAAAAAGAAAATACAGAAAATTCCATTATTTACCCTTAGCCCTAAAGGGAATAACGGAATTTTCTATAATTTAAAAGATTACTTGAGTGATTGCGGACATACAGACTATTTATTAATGTTTTCAAAAATATAGTAAATCCATATTTTTTTTGAACTAAGCTATTATCTTTACGAAAATTTTTAATCGATGGACCAACTGAAAGAAACGATAGAAAAAGCCTGGGAAAACAGAGCACTTTTAAAAGAATCAAATACGCAAAATGCCATACGAGAGGTAGTCAATTTGTTAGATGCCGGTGAGCTTAGGGTTGCAGAGCCCCTTGAAAGTGGATGGCAGGTAAACGAGTGGGTAAAAAAAGGAGTTGTATTATATTTCCCTATTCAAAAGATGGAGACCCTGGAAGCAGGAATTTTTGAATATCACGATAAAATTCCACTTAAAAGAGGATATGAAGCCAAAGGAATTCGGGTAGTCCCCAATGCTGTTGCCCGTCATGGAGCTTTTATTTCGCCGGGGACAATTTTAATGCCAAGCTACGTTAATATAGGAGCATATGTTGATAAAGGTACCATGGTAGATACCTGGGCTACTGTAGGCAGTTGTGCGCAAATAGGCAAGAATGTGCATCTTAGCGGAGGTGTAGGTATTGGTGGAGTATTAGAGCCACTACAGGCTGCACCAGTGATTATTGAAGACAACGCATTTATTGGATCACGATGTATTGTGGTAGAAGGAGTACGTGTAGAAAAAGAAGCCGTACTTGGAGCCAACGTAGTACTAACAGGGTCTACCAAGATCATTGATGTTACGGGTGATACCCCAATAGAGACAAAAGGAGTAGTCCCGGCAGGTTCTGTTGTAATCCCGGGTAGTTATACCAAAAAATTTGCGGCTGGAGATTTTAATGTACCTTGTGCATTAATCATTGGCAAACGAAAAGAAAGTACCGATAAAAAGACCTCATTAAACGACGCACTTCGTGAATACGATGTAGCCGTTTGATAGCACAAAATATAGATAGCATGTCTAGGTGTAGAAGATAAGCTCAATTATTTTGATCAATAGTTTATGAAGATATTAGTCATTCAGCAAAAAATGATAGGTGATGTGCTTGCAAGCACTGTTATCTGTGAAGCATTACAAAAGGAATATCCAAATGCTACTATTGATTATTTGGTAAACTCTAATACCATACCCGTAATCAAAAACAATCCTTCGTTTGATAACATCATAGAATTCAAACAAGAATATCGGGAAAGCAAGAGGGCATTTTTTCTGTTTTTGAAGCAGATACAAAAAAACAAATATGATCTGGTTATAGACGCCTTCGGAAAATTAGAAAGTAATCTGATCACCTTGTTTTCGGGAGCTCCAAAAAAAATATCTTTTTATAAGTGGTATACCCGGTTTTTTTATACAGAAGTCATTCGCAGAAAGGGCAAGTCAATAACTAATGCAAGTACTGCGATAGAAAACAGGCTACGATTGGTTTTTTCTGAAGATCGAATCGTTTCAGAGATCGTTAAACCCAAAATATTTCTTAATCAGGAAGAAATAGAAAAAGCCAAAGAGTTTTTAGAATCCAATGGGATCACTGCAAAAAAACCTTTGGTGATGATTAGTGTGCTGGGTAGTGAAGCCCTAAAAACACTGCCTCTTGTATATATGGCAAAGGTAATTGATGAAGTTGTAGCTACAACAAAGGCTAATATCCTTTTTAATTATATGCCTCAACAGGAAAAAGAGGCCAAGGCTATTTTTGACCTCACTAACCCCATCACTCAAAATCATATACATTTTGATGTATATGCTAAGAGTCTAAGGGGGTTTATAGCAATTCTATCGCATTGTGATGCCTTAATCGGTAATGAAGGAGGGGCTGTAAATATGGCAAAAGCTATAGATGTACCCACATTTACTGTTTTTTCGCCCTGGATTATTAAAAAAGACTGGAACATGTTTGAAGATAGTGACCTGCATGATTCTATTCATCTCATGGATGTAAAGCCAGAATTGTATGGTAATACCTCTCCAAAAAAAATGAAGAATAAATCATTAGAGCTCTACCAGGAATTTTCTTCAGAATTGATCATTCCCAAACTCAGGAATTATTTAATTCAGAACCTGAAGTGATGAATCTTTATAGTATAAGTCATATTATGATGCAGTTGCGTATTATTTTTTTGACAAAAAACATCTTAAATAGTAAAAGTACAAATAATGGTTAAACTCTCTGGAGTTATTATTACATATAATGAAGAAAGAAAAATTGAAGCATGTCTTACATCGCTGCAGGGCGTTGTAGATGAAATCGTTGTGGTGGATTCTTTTTCAACAGATAAAACCGAAGAAATTTGCAAGAAGTACGATGTTACTTTTGTAAAGCAAAAATTTCTGGGATATAAAGAGCAAAAGAATTTTGCTATTACCCAGGCTACCCATGACTATATCATTTCTTTGGATGGTGATGAAGCGTTATCGCCAGAGCTTCAGAAATCTTTGATACAATTAAAATCCAATTGGATATATGATGGATACTGTATAAATCGCTACAACAATTTCTGTGGCCAGTGGATCAAACACTCAGATTGGTATCCCGATAAAAAATTAAGGGCATTTAAGAAAGGAAAAGGTGAATGGAAAGGCATTAACCCCCATGATTCTTATAAATTGTATGACCCAAAAAGCTGCGGAAAATTAAAAGGAGATATCCTGCACTGGAACTATCCAACATACAGTGCTTATAATACTCAAATCGAAAAGTTTTCTACGATCTCGGCACAATCCTATTATGAATTAGGCAAAAAAGCTACCTTATGGAAGATCTTTTTCAATCCTACCTGGGCTTTTTTTAAAGCTTATTTTTTACGACTTGGATTTCTGGATGGGCTCAATGGTTTTATTATCTGTGCCCAAACTGCCAATCTTACTTTTTTAAAATATATTAAATTGAGAGAATTGGAGAAAAAAGCCAAAACTATTTAACTCTTTTTGTTGAGCTTTATTTTTTATTCTACAGTATATCTTAAAATTTATTAGATGCTTTAGCATACGATGAAGTGATGTAAATAATCAACTCATTTAAACTTTTTTCAATTGGCTGCAACCTGCCTGCCTTTCGGTAAGCAGGCAGGAATGGTCTTTTTAATTTAAAAACAAATCATCAATTTTTTTTGAACAGTTTTCCCAGGTATATTGTAGCACTGTCTCTCTTACATCTGTTTTAAGTAAAAAAGCCTTTTCTATGAATGGCACCACCTCTTGGTAACTTGCATCAACATCGAACAAAAAACCATTTTCTCCGTGTGTTATAATATCAGGGCCAAAACCTGTTTTTGATGCTACCGGAACACAATTAGACATCATAGCTTCAAGTACTGGCACTGGTCCTCCTTCTAATAATGAAGGAGAGACAAAAACATCTATTTTATTATAAAGATCTGGGTAAGATTCGTAAGGTACGTTATTGTAATATGTGAAATTTGGTAAGACGGAAAGCTCTTCAAACCTATCATAATTTTCCCAGTTACGCCCAATCAAACAAAATGTTCTATGGGGCATATTTTTAACCAGATCAAGAATTAAATCAGGGTTTTTCCTGGGATGAAAACTAGAGCAAAAACCAATATGCCCTGTTCCTCTTTCATGCCTGTAAAAAAAACTGGGCGATGTAGCTATATGCATCACTACAAGTATATTGGGCTTTACTCCTATACGTGTCAAATAAGCCTTGACTTCAGAATTAAGACAAATAACATAATCTGCTTTATTGAGACACCACACTACATGTGTTTTAGAATATTTTTTAGACCAATTAGGATGTGTAAACATTACTACATTTTTCTTACTTACAATACTTGGAGTACTACGTAAGCAACGGCAGAAATAATTTTGATAAATGTAATAGTACCCATCGGCATCAGGCAAGTGACGTAATTTATTATGATAATAAGCCTCTGCATTTAAAGAAGAGTATCTTGACAAACGTCTTACCTTAGCACCAAAAATCCAGTCTTTATCTTTTTCTCGTGCTATATAAACAACTTTATTGATTATTTTATTAATAGGTTTTTTGTAGAATTTAGACCTCAATATTACAACAATATATTTCCATTTATGAAATACTAAAAAATATAATTGCTCTTGAAAATCACTTTTTTTTGGCATATCTATCTTGTTGGTTTCTTTATTTTCATTCCTATATAATAACAACACTCTAGTTTAAAATAGCTATACTATTTTTAATTACATATATTACTGATTTACAGCGACTCATCCCATCCTAAATCCTTCCCAAAAGGAAGGACTTCGAGCTCCCTTCCCTTTGGGAAGGGCTGGGGATGGGACAACCCAATACATTAACAACGCTATTTTAAACTAGAGCCAATAACAACACTAAACGGCTATACACAAAGCAATTAAACTGTTTATAACAAAGCGCACCCAATAATTAAATGGGACTATCTGAAATCTTGTTTTTATATTTTTTCTTCCAAAAAAATATTCTTTTCTTAATTCGTATTTTACGATAGAAACGTTCCTGAAACTCTTTGGTATATCGCCACATCAAGTTGAATATCTTTTCTTCATCTTGACCCGAACATTTTGCATACTCATTACTCATTACGGCTATCATTGGTCTATGAATGGTAAGCTTAGCAAAGTTTTTAATTCTAGCATCAAAATCCATCTCTCCAAACTCCATTCGGTTAAGATCTACCAAATAAAATTCATACCCATCTTCTTTTCTTTCAATTAATGTATTACCCGGTGAATGATCGAGAAAATTCATTCCACTTTCATGAAGCTTATATGTGAACCTGGTAAATGCTCTAAGTATATCTTCATGGTCAGGAATACTAAAATCTGTAGTCAATTCCCTGTACGTCAAATCGCAATCTATCAATTCACTTACATAATAACTTTTTTTGAACAAAAAAGTAGTTGACTGTAAGTCATAAGCCACAGGAAAAGGAGTATTTATACCAAATTCGAGCAACCTATTTGCATACTCGTACGACCTTTCTGCTTTTGATTTTCTAAAGAATTTATAGGCAACCTGGTTGATGATATTTGGTATTTTAAACGATTTTATCGTATGCTTTTCACCATCAATCATTACGATTTTTATAACATTACGTTCTGCAGCACCTAATACCTCTTTATACTCTTCAAATTTGAAGATGGTTTCCTTAACTTTATCACTTACCGAACTATACTTTGGGTGTATTACAAACTTATTTTGCATTACTTAGCTATTTATCTTTTAAACTTAGCTACGGTTGCATACTGCGGATACCTGATATCGAGCTGAGTAAATAATACCGGAATATTATATAGATAAGGTTTAATAGATTTACTTTTGTTTATTCCTTCATGCACTACTACAGAATATCCTAACTCTTCATACATTCTACGAATACTTTTACTGGTAAAAAATCTGAGATGCGTTCTATCCATTACTCCAAAATCTTCATATAACCAATCTTTTTTTACCAAAACACGCATAAACGTATTATGATACCGCACATTGGGAATAGAACTTATCACAACCCCCTCTGGAGTAAGTTTGTGTTTAATTTTATCCAAAACCATATAAGGATCTACCAGATGCTCTAATACATCATTAAAATAAATAGCATCAAAATAACCATCAGGCAGTTCATCAATATAATCTTCACACTTTCCTGAAAAAACCTTAAATAACTTCTCTTTGGCAATTCGAGCTTCTTCATCCATATATTCTATACCCCACACTTCTGCTCCGGTTTGTTCTTTCAACACTTCAGCAAACGCACCATTACCACAACCAATATCAATAATTTTTTTAGGATTATTGGGCATGTATTTAATCATTTCATGTCTTATGTTATCATAGTATCCTTCTGGCTTGTTTTCATAGTCCATAAATTTGTATTTCTGCAAATATATTCAAATAAAAAGCATGTTCTATTTATTAGGATTAATTGTACTTTAATTTCGCATCATTCCTTCTTTCATTTGCTAAATCTGTTGGCAACATGTACTTTTGATTTTTAAGTATTCTGTATGAAAGACCTTTCGGTAATATTAATAAACTATAATTCTTCTTCTTTTACCATCAATTGTGTTAAATCTATCATCGATCAGACCACACCATTGCTTCATTATGAGATCATTATTGTAGACAATGCTTCAAAAATTGAAGACTTTAAAATTTTAGAGAATGCAATAAACAAATTGAATATAGTTAATTTAAAACTAGTAAGAAGTAAATATAATACCGGTTTTGGAGGCGGAAACATGCATGGAGTACAGTTTGCCAGTGGTAAATATTTTGCTTTTGTGAATAATGATACCATTCTGCAAAATGATTGCCTCAAAATCACTTATGATTTTTTGGAAAACACTCCGGAAGCGGCTATCTGTTGTCCGCAACAGTATAATGAACATGGAGAAGTTCAGAAATCCTTTGATCATTTTTTAAGCTTAAGGCGAGAACTTTTCGGAAGGAAAATCTTAGAGAAGATCAATCCTGCTAAATTTCCAAAACGAAAAAAAGTGTATGACAGTCCGGTAAAAGTACAAAGCGTTCCGGGTTCTTTTTTGGTGGTAGATGCCGAGGCTTTTTGTGCTGTAGGAGGATTTGATACCAATATTTTTTTACACTATGAAGAAACCGATCTTTGCTACAGGATATACAAAGAAACCAAAAATGGTGCATGCTTTCTAATTTCTGAAGGAAGATATACTCATTTTAAAGGTCAAAGCACAGAAAAAAGTATTGCCATTAAAAAAGAATTAAAAATATCATTATTATATGTGCTGAGAAAAAATTCCGGATACGGGGCATATCAAATTTTACGCTGGTGGTTAACTATAAAATTCTTTTTTAAATCGATCTTTAAACCCAAAAATTTTCAACTTTTTTATTTGTTTTTAACTGGTGCTCCTTTAAGTGCATCTTTAAAACAACAACAAACCATTGCAAAACAATAGTATGTATATTTTACACGTATCTGCAGTAACAAATTGGGGTGGTGGTGAAAATCACATCGAAAATCTGTGTTTCGAACTAAAAGAATCGCATCCAGAAATCAAGAACACTATTTTATGTGCACGAAACACACCGTTTCATGAAAGACTTAAAAAATCAGACCTTAACTTCATTACTGCACCACTTAAAATCAAAATTGACCCCAGGTTCTTTCTGAAAATCGGAGCCTTCTGCAAAAAAGAAAAAGTAGACCTAATTCATATTCATGAACCCAGTGCATTGTTTGCCTGCATTCTGGCAGACAAATTGTATAATCTACCACCATTTGTATTTAGCAAAAAAACCTCTTTTCCTATAAAGCAGAGAAAAAAAACATTGTATAAGTATAACTATTCAAAAATTAAAAAGATTTTATGTGTTTCAGAAGAAACAAAAAGAGTTGCAGAAAAAGCAATTGCAAACCACAATAAATTAATAACCATATATCACGGGACAAACTTAAAAACCAAAAGTATTGAAACGCCTTTCTTGCTGAGAGAAAAATATGAGATTCCTTCTGATAAAAAAGTCATTGGAAGTATTGCGAATCATATTAAGGCCAAGCATCTGGACACCTGGATTGATGTGGTAGATACTATCATAAACAAAGAGAAGAAAACAGATTACATTTTTGTACAAATCGGTACTTTTTCTGAACGCACTGAGGCATTATTGGATCGCGTAAAAGCATTGAATTTAGAAAAACACATGATTTTTCTGGGGTATACTCCCAATGCCTCCAACTTTTTACCTCAATTTGATATCAGCTTAATAACCTCACAAAGTGAAGGCATTCCTCAGTTTATTTATGAATCTATGTATCATAAAGTACCCGTTATCAGCACCAATGTAGGAGGAATCCCTGAAGCAATAGAACACGATATCAATGGATTGCTGGCTCCAGTGTATGATAGCAAAACACTAACAGATCATATCATAACACTCTCAAAAGATCCTCAATTACAGGAAGAGTTTATTCAAAAGAGCTATGAAAAGCTTATGAAAAACTTTACAACCAGTGCTATGGCAAAACAAACTTTAGAGGTTTATAAAACAATTTTAGATGATGCCTGATCAACAAACAGAACTAGAAAAAACACTCACCATCCTAAAAAAGGTGGAATCATCCTCTACCCCACCGATATGTTTTATGTGCAATATGCAACGGTTGTCAAAAAATAATATGTTATCCTTGATAAAAATGTATTTTAATCCAGCTTTATTTCCAAAGGAAATTTAACCTGACAAAACACCTCATTGCCTATATAGTTATTGGGCATATGATGTACTGAAGAATTCTCATTACATTGATAAAAATTGTTTCCCTTCTCTTCTAGTGGCACTAATGTGCCCTTATATCTATCCATTTTAAAACCGTGCCATCCAATAGCTGATCTTTCTCTAATGCGATAATTCTTAAATTTAAACTTCCACTCACTACTTTTTATAAACTTTTTTAATTCAGATTTTTCATAAATCCAAAAACCACAATAAGGATTAATGTCATTCAGTAAAAACTTTGTATCGTCCAAATCAACAATTCTGTCCAAAGGCTTAAAGAGATCGGTAGAATATTCATTATTAGTTTTATTATCCTTTTCAATCCTCAAAAACCCTAAATTATAATTATTTTTTAGACATATATCTTTATTTTCTAGCCAATAATCAAAAGTATTCGAATTAAAATAAATATCATCTTCAATATACATCTGCACATCAAAATTTTCAATATATTTTTCAACGTACTTTCTGTTAACCCATGCCAGATAAAATGGATGGACAAGTTTTGTGAGCCCTAATTTTAATAGAGTTTGATAATAAAATCTATGAATACTATGGAGCTTATTATTATTTTTCCTGGCAAAATCATGAACTATAATTTTAACGTTTTCATGATGCTCATCTAGTTTGAAATCGCGATTAGAATACACAAAAATTGTTTTCTCTGCATCAATACTTTCGATACCTTCTATGACTTTCTTTAGATACTGCAACCTATTTTCCACATAATAAAAAGTAATATGTACTCCTAAATTCATTGTTAATTTGATATGTTTTTTAAAATACTGTTGGGCTCATATATTGTTCCGAAATTTAGATCTTTTTTTTTAAACACCGAGTTAAAAAAGTAAATATCATAGCAAAAGAGTCTCCAAAGAAATATACTTACAATTAAGGTCGAAATCCTAACTACTAGATAAAAAAATTATCCTTTCTATTACAAAACAAGTTTACTACTAGCTTCTTTTGTATTTTTGGGCAATCAAAATTTAAATTATTCGAATGCCTGATCAACAAACAGAACTAGAAAAAACACTCACCATCCTAAAAAAAGGAGGAATCATCCTTTACCCCACCGATACCGTTTGGGGTATTGGCTGTGATGCCACCAATGCCGAAGCAATTGATAAAATATACGCTCTTAAAAAAAGGGAAGAAAGCAAATCAATGATTTGTCTGGTAAGTGATTTTAAAATGTTGCAACAATATGTAGAAGAAGTGCCAGAAGTGGCTTATGATATCCTAAAATATGCTACCAGGGCCACTACAATAATTTATGACAGGCCCCTGCGGGTTGCAGAAAATATCATTGCAGCCGATAATACACTGGGTATTCGTGTAGTCAGAGATCCTTTTTGTGGTAAATTAATACGAAAACTCAAAAGACCTATCGTTTCTACCTCGGCAAATATTAGTGATAAACCTACACCAAAAAACTTTGAAGAAATCTCTGATGCTATTTTGCAAGGCGTAGACTATGTCGTAAATTTGCCCCTGCAAAATAAAGGTGCAAAACCTTCTTCGATTATTAAGATCGGAGGCGATAGTACCGTAAAAATTATCAGGAAGTAAATTAGATTCATGTCAGAAGCTAGCAACTATAAAGAAGCCCTGCAACATCCCATTTTTAATACGATTGCCAAAGCGTCTGCAAATCTAAAACTAAACAGTTACGTTATCGGTGGATTTGTACGGGATTATATACTGCAAAGGGGAACACCCAAAGATATAGATATTGTTACTGTGGGTAGTGGGATAGCGTTGGCAAAAGAAGTATCCAAACTTTTGCCTAACCATCCAAAAGTACAGGTTTTTAAAACCTATGGCACCGCAATGTTAAAAACAGAGGGTATCGAAGTAGAATTTGTGGGTGCACGAAAAGAATCCTATGCAGCGCATAGTCGCAATCCCGTTGTAGAAAACGGAACGCTGGAAGATGATCAGAACCGAAGAGACTTTAGCATTAATGCCCTGGCTTTAAATCTAGCACCAGAAAATCCCGGGGAATTATTGGATCCCTTCAAAGGACTGGAAGATTTAAAAGCCAAGATCATTCGTACTCCGCTGGATCCAGATATTACCTACTCTGATGATCCTCTGCGCATGATGCGCGCTATTCGTTTTGCTACGCAATTAAACTTCAGGATTGAAGAGACATCGCTCAATGCCATTACAAAAAATAAAGACCGTATTAAGATCATTACCAAAGAACGTATCGTAGATGAATTGCATAAAATTCTTTTAAGCGATAAACCATCAGTGGGTTTTAAACTGCTCGAAAAAACCGGGCTTTTAGCCTATATGCTCCCGGAACTGATCGCATTAAAGGGTATTGATGAAATTGAAGGGCAACGTCATAAAGACAATTTTTATCATACTCTGGAGGTGGTGGATAACATTTCTGAAAACACAGACGATTTATGGTTACGCTGGGCGGCCTTATTGCACGATATCGGTAAAGCGCCGACCAAAAAGTTTAGTAAAAAGGTAGGCTGGACCTTTCACGGGCATGAATTTGTAGGGTCTAAAATGGTATTCAAACTCTTCAAGAGATTGAAGATGCCCCTGAATGATAAAATGAAATTCGTACAAAAAATGGTGCTGATGAGCTCACGGCCAATCGTAATTTCGACTGACGTTACCGACTCGGCGGTGCGAAGACTGGTGTTTGATGCCGGTGATTATATTGAAGAATTAATGACACTTTGCGAAGCAGATATTACCACCAAGAATCCAAAAAAGTTTAAGAAGTATCATCACAATTTTAAGATCGTAAGGCAAAAGATGGTCGAAGTCGAAGAACGGGATCATATCCGTAATTTTCAACCTCCTGTTACCGGAGAAGAAATTATGGAGACTTTTAATATCAAACCTTCTCGCGAAATCGGGATCATAAAAGAAGCGATAAAAGAAGCGATTCTGGAAGGGGATATCCCCAATGAGCACAATGCTGCATATGAATTTATGTTACAAAAGGGAAAAGAACTGGGGTTAAGCCCACAACGCCCCCAAAGGGGAAACTAAAAGTAGGGGTTTCTATTTTTGTCATTCCAGTGTAAACTGGAATTTAAAAAAATAAATAAAAACATAAAATAGATGCCATTTTCACAGAAATAACTGGAACGAATTAATTAATGAAAAAAGATAGTAAAAAGGTAATATACTGGCTACTTACAGGATGTGTACTAATTTTTATAATGGTCATTGTGGGGGGGATTACCCGACTTACACATTCGGGATTATCGATTTCTAACTACAAACTAATCTCAGGCACTATTCCTCCTATGAATGAAGCAGAGTGGAATGCTGCATTTGAGCTGTATAAACAATATCCTGAGTATCAAAAGATAAATAACCAATTCACCTTGCAAGATTTTAAAGATATCTACTTCTGGGAATGGTTACATCGTGTTATTGGAAGGTTTATAGGAGTGGTATTTATACTACCTTTTGTATATTTCTTAATTAGAAAACAACTTACAAAGCCTACCATAAAAAAATCCCTGATATTAATGCTTTTAGGAGGTTTCCAGGGTTTTCTTGGCTGGTTTATGGTCAAAAGCGGATTGATTGACAGGCCAGATGTGAGTCACTATCGACTTGCCATGCACCTCATCGCTGCATTTATCACCTTTGCCTATACATTTTGGGTAGCTTTAGATCTTATATATCCAGATAAAAAAGTAATAGATATTAAATTCAGAAATCTAATTCGATGGACTTTAGGAGTACTTTTACTTCAAATTATTTATGGTGGCTTTGTAGCAGGTTTGGATGCAGGTTTATTGCATAATCATTGGCCTCTAATGAACGACGGAGCTTTAATACATGAATCTGTTTATATTGAACAATCACCGGTGATAAAGAATTTTGTGGAAGGAAAAAGCGGGGTCCAGTTCATTCATCGTTACCTGGCTTATATCGTTGTTGGACTAATTGCCTTTATCTGGTATAGAAGCAGGCAAATAGAAAAGAATACTATCCAGACCATTTCAATACATATAATATTAGTTATAGTCTGTATTCAGTTTATACTAGGCGTTTTTACACTACTATACAGAGTTCCCATAACATTGGGAATATTGCATCAAATTGTTGCTTTTTTCTTGCTTGGTGCAATGACTTTTTCATTACACCGTTTTAGTAAATAACAATGCATTGAACTTTTTATTTTTAAGCGAAAATTTAAGGTTTTGTATCCTAATGAAGCCTTTTTTGAGTAGCATAGTCAAGCTACGTTACGAAAAAAAATCAAAATTAGGGTGCAACCCGCCTGCCGGATCTACCTTGTCGGTAGACAGGCGGGCAGGAAAGCAAAATTTGTAGCAAAAAGTAAAAGTTCAAATGAGTTCATATAGTATCTTTGTAATCCAAATTAGTCAATAATGATTTATCGCTTTAGAATTATCCTTGATACCGAAGAAGATGTGTTCAGGGATATCGAAATTGAACAAGATGCCACATTAGAACAGTTTCATAATGTGATCACGCAATCTTTTGGTTTTGATGGAACTGAAATGGCGTCTTTCTATATAAGTGATGAACAATGGAATCAGGGAGAGGAAATCTCACTTTTTGATATGAGCGATGGCCTTCAGCCAGTACGATTGATGAATGAAACAACTTTGATCGATGTAGTTCATGAAGCTTCAACAAGACTTATCTATATTTATGACTTTTTAAGCATGTGGACATTTTTGATAGAACTTGCAGAAATTGCAGAGTTTGAAGGTGGAATGGAATACCCCAATGTGATGTTTGTTCACGGACAATTACCCGATCAAGCCCCCGATAAAGAGTTTACAGCAGATGAATTGGAGGATTTTATGGAAGGAGAAAGCGAAGGCTCTATGGATCTCGATGAGTATGATGACCTTGGATTTGACGAGAATTGGAATTAAGAAAGGTATTTTTTGTCTTTCCCTGTGAAGGTGGGAAACTAAATCATATTTCAAAGTTATTATTCTATTAAAAATAAAACTAATTAAAAACTAAAAGATCCCAGCCTTCGCTGGGATGACATAAATATCATGATAAACCTATACAGTACCCAAATTGAATCTCTTTCTGTTCACAGAATTGGAAACAAGAACAAAGGCGAAAATATTTTTCTGTCAGAAGCGCCATATAAGATTAATGATGAGCTAACGGCCATTTTAAAAGAATATTTCTTTAAGCCGTTTCGGGAGAAGGAGGAAAATTACTTTCAATTTGCAAATGAGGTTGATGTAGAATTTAATCCGCTATTTAAAATTGCTACCGAGATTTTTGAAAACCCATCTTCGGTACATGAAAAATCAAAGCGAATTGCTTCTTTGCTATATGAGCAATCGCAACACCCCCATATCAAAAGTGGTGAAGTATATGTTACCTACCTTGAAAATGTAACTATCGATAATGAAAAGGTCGCTGCCATTGGTATCTTCAAATCTGAATTAAAACATGATTTCCTTCAGTTTGAAGAAAAGGACACAAATATCGAACTATTGATCCAACAAGGTGTAAACCTGAATAAACTCGATAAAGGCTGTCTGATTTTTAATCATAAAAAGGAAGAAGGTTATAAAATTCTTTCTGTAGATTCTAACCGATATGACACCAAATACTGGTTAGAACATTTTCTGGGTGTAGAAGCCTTTGCTGATGAGAATTTTTATACTAAAAAATATATGAAGTTCTGCCAGGACTTCGCAAAAGATGTGGTACTTCCTGCCGAAGATAAAAAAGAAGAAGTGATGTTTATGAACCGTGCGGTAAATCACTTTGCTAAGAACGATGAATTTGAAGAATCGGCATTCTTAAATGATGTGATAGACAATCCCGATCTGATCCCAGAATTTAAGCATTACAAAGTAGAAAAAGCACCCAAATACCAGATCGAGGATCTTACCTCCTTCCCTATCGCCAATAATGCGGTAACCGCTGCCCGTAAAAAAATGAAAAATGTCATTAATCTGGACACCAATGTGCAGATCAAGATGGATTTTATCAACCCCGAATCTGCAGAAAAGTATGTAGAAAAAGGTTGGGACGAGGAAAAACAGATGTATTACTACCTGGTATATTTTAATAAGGAGCAGAAGAGTTAGAGGTCGGGAATCGGGTGACCGATGTCGGGTGTCGGGTGACCGATGTCGGAAGTTAGAGGTACAAAGTACGAGGTAAGAGTTAAAAGATGTAGCAGAATTGCTCCCCTTTAGGGGCTGGGGGTGATAAAAGGAAGGAAGTTTGAGAAGGCTGCACTGTGAGAAGTCGGAAGTCGGGAGTCGGGAGTCGGGAGTCGGGTGACCGATGTCGGGAGTCTGGTGACCGATGTCGGAAGTTGGGGGACGGGAGTCGGAAGTTAAAAGAAATAAAATCTGATATACATGGAGTTTATTCTGGTCGGGATTGTGGCCTTATTAGGATCGGGATTAACATTTTTCTCTGGTTTTGGATTGGGCACCTTGCTATTACCGGTATTTGCCATATTTTTTCCTATTGACATTGCGATTGCCCTTACTGCTATTGTACATCTTCTCAACAATCTCTTTAAATTAACCCTTATCGGTAAAAAAGCAAATCTGCATACCGTACTGCGATTTGGGTTGCCGGCTATTGTATTTGCATTTCTTGGAGCCTACGTTCTCGGGATGCTTACAGAAATTGAACCCATATACAGTTATACCATTTCCAACAACGCATATCAGGTTACCGCAGTAAAACTATGTATCGCTCTGTTACTTATTTTCTTTGCGCTGTTTGATTTGATTCCAAAACTCAAGAGACTGGAAATCGACACCAAATATTTACCACTGGGGGGTACCTTAAGCGGGTTTTTTGGAGGATTATCAGGACATCAAGGCGCTCTGAGAACCGCTTTTTTGATACGAGCCAAACTGAGTAAAGAAGCTTTTATAGCTACAGGAGTCGTTATTGCATGTTTTATCGATATTTCCAGAATTGCAGTGTATGCACAAGATATTTTACAATTGGGTGATCAACTTAATTTCCCCTTGCTTATTACAGCTACTGGCATGGCATTTATTGGTGCCTATTTTGGAAACAAGATCCTGAAAAAAATCACTATTCATACCATTCAAATAGCAGTAGGGATTTTATTAATAGTTTTTGCGATATTTTTGGGAATAGGCATTTTGTAGGTTGGAGGCTGGGGTCGGAAGACCGAAGGGCAGCATATGTAAATCCCCTCTCCTAAATCCCTGCCCGACCAAGTCATTCAGGCGGGCTCTCCCCAAAGGCCTGCCTGCCGGCTAGGCAGGGGAAAGGACTTTTTCCTGGACAGAAAGCCCTTCCTTTGGAGGGCCTGTCTACCAAGCCAGGTAGAGTTTGGGGAGGATAAATTGTAACTGTCTTTTGATGGGACATAGCCTTTTTGAGAGGGTTACAAAACGTATTTTGAACTCCGAGAGCGTTTTACCGGTGTGGAAAAACCTATTCTGAGCTCCGAGAGCGTTTTACCGGTGTGGAAAAACCTATTCTGAGCTCCGAGAGCGTTTTACCGGTGTGGAAAAATGTATTCTGAGCTCCGAGAGCGTTTTACCGGTGTGGAAAAACCTATTCTGAGCTCCGGGAGCGTTTTACCGGTGTGGAAAAATGTATTTTGAGCTCCGAGAGCGTTTTACCGGTGTGGAAAAACCTATTCTGAGCTCCGGAAGCATTTTGCCAATGTGGAAAATCTCATTTTAGAGTCTGGGGAGCGTTTTGCCGACTAAGTATCCCAACGTCGGTCTTCCGACTTCTGACCTCCAGTATTTCTATATTTCTAATTTTGTATTTCTTAATTTCCCCACCCCTCACAGCGTAGCGTTCTCAAAAGAGGTCCGATGTCTAACTTTGTCAACACCCGACACCCGACACCCGACTTCCGACACCGGTCTTCCAACTCCCGACCTCCAGTATTTCTATATTTCGTATTTCTTAATTTCCCCACCCCTCACAGCGCAGCGTTCTCAAACCTCATTCCTCCGGTCTTCCGTCACCCGACTCAAATTGTTCCTCCTTCAGTGGACAGGGGGCGGTTCTCATAATTACGCCTCACAAAATCCATGGCTGTTTTCAGTACCTCACCCATAGATTCACTGCGACGAAATTTTAAATCCAGTGTGAAATTGTATAAATGCTCTCTTAGTTCTTTTAAGTTTTCCTCGGTAGAGATATGATCTTTACACATACAGTCTACCAAATTCTCATAACGTGATCTGGAAGTTAATATTCGTTTTGCCAGAATTGACCGTTCTTCTTTCTTATATTGTTCGATAGAGTTAAACTGCAACTTACTCATTACCACATCCACCATATCAAAATTCTCTTTAAAAAATTGTGGTTGATACACCTTTAGTTTACCTTCAAAACACTGTTGATCAAAGTCGATAGCTCTTATTTTATATTCTACATGATCAAAATCATGAATCGGTATGATCACATAATTATATGAACGCATATCTCCCAGCAATCGCATTTGGCAACGCTCATTAAACTTCACAAACTCTTTGGCTATTTGCGATTTGGCCTGATCACTCAAATCTGGTAAAAAGTCTTTAATAAATACGTCTCCGGGAATCCCCGCAATATGTTCCTCGATCAAAGTATTTTTATACACCAGAAAGTTAATTCGGTTGGGTGAGAATATATGCTCTAATTCCAACCCATAAATACGGGAAGCATCTGCTTTCTTTACATAAATATAGGTATAATTGTCATTGAGAATATTCCGGACTCTTACCCGAAAAGGCTTTGAATTTCCAAAGGTGCAGTAATCGATGGCATCAATATTCAGAAATTCTATCGCATCCTCATTACCATCAGAATGCAGGATGGTATACACTTTTTTTAAACTGGATTCGATCTCAGGTCTTTCATGTTCTTCATAATACACCCGCACCCACAACGTATCTTCATCTTTACTGTCATATACCACCACCGAGCCGGAAAACCGTAAAAGATCATCATAAAATACCGGGATTTTGATCTTACGATTACATTCCTTTAAGTAGGTGTCCAACTGATCGTTAATCGGATAGGTTGGTTTTTTCTTCGACATTAACTTTTCTTCCATAACAAACTGCTCTAAGTGAAGCAATTTACAAATTTTCTGGATGAGACCGGAGACGGAAGTTAGAAGTCCGAGGTAGGAAGTACAAATCTAGTCCCTCACAGACTCACAGACTCAAAAACTCATAGACCCACATACTCAAAAACTCACAGACTCAACTTTCGGACTTCCGACTTCGGTCTCACAACTTCTCCAACTCCAATATTTCGTTTTTTCAATTTTTCATATTTCTACTTTCATCTAACTCACCCCTCACAAACTCCCTCCATAATTCATAACTCTGAATTCATAATTCGTAATTCATAACTCATCTCTTCTATTACCCCCAGCCCCTAAAGGGGAGCAATTCTGCTACA
>CANMDW010000030.1 GCA_947496705.1 uncultured Aquimarina sp.
GATTCAAGTTTGCTGACCTGGGTTGTTGAAGGTGGAATTATTGCTATTGCCCATGTAAGAGGTGGTGGTGAAAAAGGGGATGCCTGGCATAAAGCCGGTTATAAAACCACAAAACCCAATACCTGGAAAGATATGATCGCCAGTACAGAGTATATGATCAAAGAAGGGTATACCTCACCTGAAAAATCTGCAATTTGGGGATCTAGTGCCGGGGGCATCTTAGCAGGTAGAGCAATGACTGACCGCCCAGATCTGTATAGTGCGGTACTGTTAACCTCTCCTGCGCTTAATATGCTTCGTTCAGAAATTCAGCCTAATGGTCAAAACAGTATTAAAGAATTTGGTACGGTAAAAATAAAAGAGGAATTCGAAGCACTTCTGGAAATGGATTCGTATCATCATATTAAAAAAGGAGTACATTATCCTGCAACATTTGTGACTGGTGGGATGAAAGATGGCCGTGTGGTTATTTGGGACCACGCAAAGTTTGTAGCCAGACTGCAGGCTTCAAATGCATCAGATAATCCTATGCTGTTTGGGGTAAATTTTGAGGATGGTCATGCAGGCATGCATAATAGCAAAATGGAAATATTTGAAAAATATGCCGACGCGCTCTCTTTCGCCCTCTGGCAAACCGGCCATCCCGATTATCAACCTAAAGAGTAAACTCTTTTTAAAAATCCAAAGCATATAATCCAAAAGTACTAAAGTTTGTGAATCGCAGATATGCTAAAATGGTGTTAAATTTAATACTATCTAAGATGAAAAGAATATTCTTTATGCTGCTTTTATTTTCTGTTTCTAGTTTTGCACAAGAAATAAATACTATTTCTAAAAACATTGTAATTGTTAATTATAAAGAGAAAGAGTTAAGTAATGAATCATTGAAATCATGGCAGCATAAAGATATTGTTTCAGATACGATCCCTGGTATTAGCCTTGATAAGGCATATCATGAAATACTGGCTAACAAAAAAGGGAATGAAGTAGTTATAGCAATTTTAGATACAGAAATTGACATTAATCATGAAGATCTAAAAGATCAAATCTGGAAAAACCCAAAAGAAATTCCTAATAATCATATTGATGATGACACTAATGGATATGTTGATGATATTCATGGCTGGAATTTTTTGGGTAATACGAAAGGAGAAAATATTATTTATGCAAATAATGAATATGTAAGATTAATAAGAGCGTATCGCAATAAATTTGATGTAGAATTAAAAGATACACTTGCTGCTAATTACCAAGAATATAAAAGAGCTCTTGATACTTATCGATCAGAACTTATTGTGGCACAAGAAGATTTGAATTTTGTAAGAGATGTAGTGGATAAGTATTATATAGCTAAAGACAAGCTTAAAAACCACTTTCCTGATCAAAAATTTACTATTGATATGTTAAAAGAAATTATTGAGGCAAAAAATGATCTAAGTCCTTTTGCAGAAACTATATTTAAAATGAAGAAGTACAAGTATACAGAATCTGATATGAAGGAAAAAATAGTGTCTGCACAAGTTGTTGTTGAAAACAATCTTAATCTTGATTTCAATGAAAGAAAAATTCTTAATGAAGATTCAGAAGATATATTGAATATTGATTATGGTAATAATATCGTGTCGGGAAATACTGATAAATTTTATCACGGCACTGAAGTAGCAGGTGTTGTTGTTGCTACAAGAAATAATTATATTGGAATCAATGGAGTATCTAATGATTCTAAAATAATGACGGTTTGTATATCACCTAATGGTAATGAGCACGATAAAGATATTGCTACAGGTATTAAATATGCTGTAGATAATGGCGCCAAGGTTATCAATATGAGTTTCGGAAAAAGCTTTTCTTTACATAATGAATGGGTTTTAGATGCAATGAAATATGCTGATAAAAAGGATGTATTAATAGTTTCTTCTGCTGGAAATAGCAGTTTTAATCTTGATATAAATAATTACTATTATCCCAATGATAATGAAAATAATGGGGATGAAATTTCCCAAAATTTTATTTTGGTAGGTGCCACAACAAATTCTATAAATAAATCATTATTGGCTTATTTCTCAAATTATGGAAAAACCGATGTTGATATTTTCGCTCCAGGCCATGAAATTTATACTACGTATCCCGATAATCAATATAGATTTGATAGTGGGACTTCACTATCTGCCGCGCTAGTAACGGGCATTGCAGCGTTAATACGATCCTATTATCCAAATATAACCGCCCCAGAAGTAAAAGACATTCTTATGAAGTCTGGCACATCTTATCATATCGATGTAGAAATAAAACAAGAGGATGGTACAAAAAAAATGGTACCTTTTTCAGAACTCTCTAAATCTGGAAAAATAGTCGACGCGTATAATGCTTTGTTGATGGCAGAGCAGATCTCAAAAAGTAAGAATTAAGAAAAAAATCGATAGCAAACCGGCCACCCCGATTACCAACCTAAAGAGTAATCGGGATTATTTCTCCAGCCATTCTTTGAAATCCTTTACACGTTCTCGAGCTACAATAATGTCTTGTTCATCAAAATTGTTGAGCTTTATCTGTAGCCTTGAGTTGGTATACGAGATAATGTCTTTTATGGCATTAATGTTTATATAGAACTTTCTGCTTACCCTAAAAAACTGTTGCGGATTTAATTCGCCCTCAAGCGAATCCAGCGTAGTGTCAATCAAATAATTTCTATGATCTGTAGTGTGCAGATATGTTCCTTTATTCTCTGAGTAAAAGCACTCTACATCTGCCACATTAAATATTTTAAGATGTTGACCAACCCTGGCTGTAAAACGTTTTTTGTATTCGCGATCCATAGGGTTGATGAGTAGCTTTTTTATATCTTCAAAATCTACCTGCAGTTGCTCCTTTTTGGGAATCTGTTCTTTATATTTATGTATTGCAGTCTCTAATTCATCATCATCAATGGGCTTGAGCAGATAATCGATGCTATTTAATTTAAACGCTTTAAGGGCATATTCATCATAAGCGGTCGTGAATATGATAGCACTTTTGATATTGATGACATCAAAAATTTCAAAAGACAGCCCGTCACTTAACTGAATATCCAAAAAGATAAGGTCTGGATGTTCATGATTACAAAACCATTCAATAGATTCTTGTACCGAATGTAACATGGTATTTACATTGATATTTAGATCGCCAAGCATCCTGCTAAGACGTCTGGCAGCTGGTTTTTCGTCTTCGATAATAATTACATTCATGTTTTTAAGTTGTATTGCTTAGAATTTACCCTACCTATTTGGCAGGCAAGTTTTGGGTCTGCCTGGTCTACCTACGGTAGATAAATCGACAGACAGGGGTGAGGTTAAAAATCAAAAAAACTCTTAACTAAATGACATTGGAGTTAGGGGCGTTACTCCCAAAGTTGTTTGTCTTTATCTTGATCTTCTTCCATATATTTTCTGATTTTACGCTCTTCCCAATCTTTGTTAAACATCGGGTTTATTCTGTAGGCTTTTACAGCATGAAAAGCTACCCCAATTCCCCAACCAAAAGCAGCCCATAAAAACCAAGGGTAATGCCATTCATTTTGATAATAATTTATTCCGGCCAAAAATCCTATTACCAGAATGTAGGATATTAAGTTATTATAAAACTTTTTTAATTCTTCTACGCGTTCTCTGGCACGCTCATATCTTTTTTGTTCTTCAAAGTTTTTCATGATAGTTTATGTTTTAAAAATCATCTTTATCCATCAGTTCTTTAATCTTTTTTTCTTCCCAATCTTTGCCAAAAGTGGGTATTTTGCCAAAAACAGATATTCCGTGAGCTGCCAAGCCAATCCCCCATGCTATAGGAGTTATGTATAGGTGCCAATCCAACCAGTTGTTAAATCCTTCATCCACAAAACCTGAATTAATAAATAATAATGCAATATTAATTATGATGTAGGCGGTAAGATGTGAATAAAATCTTTTTTCGTTTTCTACTCTTTTCTTAGCTTTTTCGTAAGCTCCCTTGTTTTTATAATCATTCATGATATCTTCTTTTTGATTCTTCTATGTACTTTTTTATCTTCTTTTTTTCCCAATCTTTACCAAATATTAGGTGATGATCAAAGGCTTCCATATAATGAAAAACAAGACCTATTCCCCATCCTGCAATTGGAAATATAACCCATGGTAAACCGAAGCCGGTGGTTTTATAATTAAGGAATGCCAAAAGCGGTATGACGATGCAATATGAAACAAGGTTTCCGTAGAATTCCTTAATCCTCTTTACTTGTTCTTTGGCGCGTTCGTATTTTAGGGTTTTTGCCATTTCTACAGTTTCCAGGTTTTGTGACATTTCCATATCTGCAAATTTTATTTTTTTAGTTAATATCGGAAGTTCTGCTATAAAAGCATCTTCCGTTTTATAAACCGAAAATTTTCTTTTGGTCAATAGCGCATATCGCTGTTGTACATTTCCTAGACCAACACCACTACTTTGTTTTATTACTTCTTTTGGTTGAAGATTGTTTTTTACAATTAAGAAACCATCTTTTTCATAAATTTTGATGTGTAATGGTCTTTCAGGCATTACTACATTGTGCTTTACTGTGTTTTCTAGCAATATTTGTAAAGATAGCGGTACTACTTTGGCTTCAGGATTCGAAGCTTGATCTGGAATATCAAATACAATACTATCTTCAAATCGTAGTTGCACTAATGTCATATAGGTTCTTGCAAAATTCAACTCTTCATCTACGGTTACTAGTTCTTTGTCTTTTTGTTCTAAAACATATCTGTATACCTTAGAGAGCGAAGTAGTAAACTTTTGAGCCATCTTTGGGTTTTCTTCGATCAAAGAAGTCAATACATTTAGACTATTGAACAAAAAGTGAGGGTCTAATTGATTTTTTAGCGCTGCAAACTTGGCTGAAGCAGTTCCTGCAATGATTTTCTGTTCTGTTATTTTTTGTTTCTGTAGCTCTCTATAGAAGTAAAATGCATGAAAAAAGAGCGATGCGATTATCGTGATAATAAACCCCGTAAGATAATAGTTTAGCTTTTCGTCTTTTATGAATTCATGAATAGATTTTCCATAAATTCCTACTACCAATGTCAATCGTATTATTACCAGCGTTATCATTGTTAGCACAATAGAACCTATAGCTCCGGACCATAATCTTTTTTGCGGCTGTTTTTCCCAGGTGTACCATTTACTCAAAAAATCAAAGAAATATACATTAACTATGGTTAGTGGAAAGGCAAACATAAAATGTACCAATAGATTTTCAAGTTCACTTTGCCAGGTAATCGGTTTACCCAGATTTAATAATAAGAAGACAAGCTCTATGATTATTGCAATGATGATGCTTATTCTTACTATTTTTAGGATATTGCCTTTCATGTATTTTGGGTATTTTTCTGAAATTTAATTTTCTATTTGCAATTCTGCTGAACTCTCTCTATCTGATTCATCCCCCATTTTGGATAAAAAGGGATATCATTGTTAGATTCTTTTTCAAAGTACAAGATAGCTTTTTCTATTTCAGAACAAAAGGCCTTTGGGTCTTTACCCCAGTATTTTGCACCGCCTATTTTCCATTCTGCATGATATAACATGGCTCTTGGGTTTTCGGGATCCAGCACTTTTGCTTTTTGATATAGTTCTTCGACCTTTGCAGAGTGTGTCATCCCATATACCGAAGGATTATAAACCACATAGGCTGTATTGAGCATGGCTTCCATAATTAGGATTTCTGCATTGTTTTTAGAAAATGTTTTGGCTTCATTAATAAAATCCTGTGCTTTCTTTAAACGCGATTCAATTTCTTCAGCGTCTTTTATTCCAAATGTGGTGACCACATGAACCTGTGCCGCATAATAAAATGGTAACCAGTTTTCTTTTTCGGCTCTGGCAATGCGCTCAAAAAGATTGATAGCTTCGTCTGGGGTCTTATTTTCCCATAGTTCAAATGCTTTGGTCATTCCTTTCTCATAAGAGGTTTGAGCATTTATTGTGGTTGCCACAAAGAGACTTAGTATCGTTACAATGATTTTCATAGTTGTTATATTTTAATTGATGTTGTAAAGATCGATAGGGCAGGTGTGTTAGTATAGTATTTATGACCGAATTGTAATTTTTTGAGGATGAAATGTTTTGTTCGTTAAATCCGGATTTAAAGACTAATATTTTGTGTTACCATTTTACCAGAAACAATAAACCTGGCATCTTCCCATTTTGGTGGGCCAAATTGCCCTTTGGCGTTATTACTGGTTCCGTAAGGCTCTATTGGGATTTTGAAAAACGTATTCATTTTTTGGTTATTATCCTCATCATGATATAGAGAGATTGCATATTCTCCTTCTTTGACATCTTCGAAAGTTACTTTTACACCTTCTTTTTTGGCTTTTATGCTTATTGATTTGTAAGTTTTTTTCAGAAAATGTTGTTTGCTATTATACAAACCAATTTTTATGGTCCCGTTGTCTGATTTTATATTGTCAATGATAACATCGATTGATTGATTGTTGTTCTGTGCAAAGCTGGATATCGATATAACCAGTAATACTATGAGTAATGCAAAAAATGTAGTTTTCATAATTATTAATTTTTTAGGAACGCATATCAGCAATTATGCCAGTAAAAAAGCTTCAGGCATTTTCTTCACCCTTTAGGGACATGGGGTAAAAAGAAAATGCTGAAAATTCAATTATATACCCCTAACCCTAAAGGGAGTAACTGAATTTTCTATATTATGAAATTACTACTGGCATAATTGCGGATAATCATTTTTTAGGATTATAGATTATCTAATTGATTATCGGTTTTATCATCGCTAATCGTCCAAAAGAAACCGACGATAATAAACTGATCGGCGTTTGGTTTTATAGGACGCCTGGCAAAGTTTCCATTACTATCGGGCGTATTGGTATATTGATAATTGAAAGTATTATCAAAATCCAAAATGTTTGAAACCGAGAGGTACAGGATTTTTTGCTGACTTATTAAATATGCCCAGCTAACATCCAAAGAGTTAAATGTTCTGGTTTTTTTATTCTGAAAAACCCCGGCATTTGGATCATTATACGGCCTTCCTGAAGCAAAGTTATAGGTAGTACTTAATAAAGATTTCCAATTATCGATCCAGTATTTGGTCACCAGAGAGAGATTATGATTTGCGGCAAAATTGGGAGTGGCTTTATTGGGGTAATTTCTATAATCCCGTTCTGTATCCAGGTAAGAATAGCTAGCCCAGTATTCGAGGTTTTTGATAGATTTATTATCTCGCCAGAAAATATCAAGCCCTGTTGCATATCCTTTACCATTGTTATCATACAAGCTATTGAATTCTGGAGTTTCTGTATTAAATTTTACAAGCCTGTCATATGATTTGTAATACCCTTCGGCTCTGAAGGTTCGCCCATTATTTTGATATAAATAATTAAGAATGTAATGTGATGATCTTTGAGGATCCAGAGTGGTGTCATATTTAAGGACCTCTTGCTGCGGAGCTTGATAAAAATCTCCATAGGCCAGTGATATCTGCGATTTGGATGCCGTTTTATATGCCAAAGAAGCCCTGGGCGAGATTTTGGTATCATTCAATAAAACGTTATGTACTCCTCTAACACCTATTTGCAGGGCTAGTTTTTTGCTGAAGAATATATTGGTTTCAGTAAAAGCAGCCGTACTGTTGTTGTTATATGAAGTTTTAAAGGTTTCAAAATCTGAAGCTGTACCCTTTTCTGAAAAGGAGTTGATAAATTGCTCTATTCCAAAATTTAGTTTAAATCGGTTACTGAATCTTTTTCTGAGTTTTATTTTGAAGTGAAAACTGTTCTCCCGATTCTCAATATCGGTGTTTATGATGTTAACATCATTATCATCATTTGCAAAACTAGTGCCCGAAGCAATGGTCCAGTCGTTGCCCAGTGCCCCCTTGTAAGAGGTGTTAAGGTATAGATTTCGATTTTTAAGCCCAAAATTCACTCCTTCAGGAACATCGATATCTTCCTGAATAAGTTGGAGGTCGGTATAATTTAGTCCGCCATAGATTTTTAACAGCCCTTTGTTAAATTTATGACGATACACGGCTTCTCCCGATAGGGATTCAAAAGGCTTTATCCAGTCTACTCGTTGGGATATGATTTCCTGATAAGGCTTCAGGTTAATATAAAAAGCATTGATGCTAAGCGAATTCTTCTTCCATTTTTGAGTGTTTCCGACACCTAAACCAACACTTATAAATGATACATCGGTTTTTTCCAGATTCGGTTCATCAATCGTATTCAATAATAAGACACTGGATAGTGCATCTCCGTACTCTGCAGAATATCCTCCGGTAGAAAAATTGGTTCCTTTAAAGAGGAAAGGCGAAAATCTTCCACGGGTTGGAATGTTATTGGCAGTTGCATTAAAAGGTTGAAAGACTCTAAGGCCATCAATATAAACATTGGCTTCGCTGGCATCACCGCCGCGCACAAAAAGCCTTCCATCTTCGGCAACATTTGAAGTTCCCGGTAACGTCTGAAATGCACCAATATAATCACCCGCTGCGCCTGCTGTGGTAACAATATCCAGGGGATTAAGAACAGAAGCTTTGCTGTTATCACCTGCAGAGAATGTTCCGGCGTTTAGTACCACACTCCCAAGAGAGTTCACATCCTCTCTTAGTTTAATGTTTAAAGCGCCCATTTCTGTCACCTCTTTTTGTAAAGAATAGGTTTCAAAGGATAAAAATGAGACTTTTAATGTTTGCAGGCCGGTTTCTGAAGAAGAAAATGAAAATACTCCATTTTCGTCAGAAGAACTGCCATCATAAGTCCCGTCGAGATAAACATTGGCTCCCTGGATTGGGTTTCCCGATGGATCGGCTACCTTTCCTGAGATGGTTGTTTGTGCATCTGCTGATAAAAGAATTAATACGAAAGCAAAGGTTAGTGTTAATTTCATCTACATATTACTTTTTTGAATGATGTGTCAAAAATCTACTATGTACTCAGAATATAGAATTGAATGTTGCTCAATTGTCAAAACAACAGGATGGATTGTTATGTTTAGATCAAAGAACTAGATGTGAAAAGAAGGAAATGCCAGCGTAAAACAGGAATGATTTTAAAAGTTTTTTTAGGGTATTTACTGCAAAATTATTGTAGGATTGGATATTACCCATAACTAATTCTATGGTTTTACCGTACTAAGATTACGTTTAAGTAACTGTTTGTCAAATAGTTAGATGGTTTTTGTTTGCTTAAAAACGGCCGTTTAATAAGTGTATTAATTCAAATAATAACAGATGTATACTAAATAATAATTTGTTTTTTGTTGGTAGGAGATAAACAATCAATTTAGCAAAGAATAGATTTTAACTTAAAATTAACATTATAACTCAAGAATCTAAAAGTTCTTATTTGTTAAAATCTAAATGATTATTTAACCTAAATAGTATATTATGAAAAAAAGTTACGTTTTATTTTTAGTTTTTATTTTAGTAGCTGTGCTAACAGTAAATGGTATGTTTATATAAGATAAACTACTATTCAAAGATTAAATAGGTATAAGAAGTAGATTATTCCAAAATGGTTTGATCAATTTATAAGGCCAGGGTTATTATACCTTGGCCTTTCTATTTTCGACCAGACACTAAATAGCTTTAATGCTATCACAAGATCTTCATGAAGAAAAAATGAGGTAGTATCATGAACCTTTTCAGACCCTTTCTACAACGTCTTCTTTATTTTTGAAAGGCCTTACTATAAGTCTTGCGGCCTTATCATAATTGATATAATTATATACCCAATTAAAGAAGGTAACAAATCGATTTCTAAAACCTACCAAAAACCAAAGGTGAATAAACATCCAGATAAACCAGGCAAAGAAACCTCCGAACCTTAACCTACCAATATCCACAACAGCTTTATTGCGACCAATAGTGGCCATAGAACCTTTGTCGAAATATTCAAAAGGGGTCATCTGTTTACCTTTTAGATATCGTTTCAGATTTTTTGCCAGGTGTTTTCCTTGTTGTATTGCAGGTTGTGCTACCATTGGGTGCCCTTTGGGATATGATTTGGTTTGCATTACAGAAATATCTCCAATCGCAAAAATATGCTCATAACCTTCTATTTGGTTAAATTGATTTACTTGGTATCGATTTGCCCCAGAAACCAGGGATTCGGCTTTTATTCCTGAAACCGGGGCTCCTGTTACACCTGCAGACCAAATAAAGGTGGCGGTTCTAAGGGTGAGATCTGTGTTGGTGGTTACCAGATGGTTCTCATAATTTTGTACTTGAGTATTTATATGAATTTGCACTCCTAGTCTTTGTAAGAATTTAGTAGCTTTTTCTGAGGCAAATTCACTCATAGGAGGAAGGATCCGGGGAGCGCCTTCAATCAAATGAATCTCCATGTCACTAAAATCCATATCGGGATAATCCTTTGGCAGGACATTTAGTTTTAACTCTGCAATTCCACCGGCCAGCTCAACTCCTGTAGGTCCCGCTCCAACCAATACAAAACGCAGCAGTTCTTTTCTTTTTTCGGGATCTGTAGTAATTACTGCTTGCTCCAGGTTTTCAAGCATTAAACTACGCAGATTAAGTGCCTGCGGTAGATTTTTCATTCGCATGGCATTATTTTCAATAGTAGTATTGCCAAAAAAATTAGTGCGCGCTCCTGTAGCTATCACCAAATAATCATAAGAAATGCTACCGATATTGGTATGTACTTTTTGAATCTCAGGATCTATAGCGGTTACTTCGGCCATTCTAAAAAAAGTATTTTTAGCTCTCTTTACGATTTTGCGAAGTGGATATGCAATAGAATCTGGTTCTAGAGAAGCAGTAGATACCTGATAGAGTAGGGGCTGAAAGGTATGATAGTTATGCCTGTCTAATAATACCAGTTGTACGTCTTCCTGTATCATTTTTCGCGCTAATGCGACTCCTGCAAAACCTCCACCAATAATAACTAATCGAGGGACATTAGAGTTGGGAATATTCATGAATGTGTATTTAATTTTATCCCGATAGCTATCAAAACTATCGGGAGCCAGATGTTGCCAATAGCGTTTAGAATGCCTGTAATTACTCCAAACCTGGCTGCCAACATGCTATGGTTATACAAAGGTAATCCCTTATAAACAAAAACACTATTGAACTTTCTTTTTTGTTTTGAAGTATGGGGCAAAAAGATACAGTTTTATACAGTGATTTGATACGAGAATTGGTATAGTCATACTATTTAAATGAGTACAGAAAATAAACTTTATACCTATACAACGAGTTGTTTTTTATATACATTTACTGCAAAAATATAGTTACATTGAATATAACCCACACTTTGTATTATGGTAAAACCGTATTATTATTACGTTTAAATAGCTGTTTGTCAAATATTTAGCTCTCTTTTATGCTATTAAAACCTACCGTATAATAATTTGAATAATTCAAATGCTGTAAAAATTTGACCAAATAATAATTTACTTTTTTTTAAAAGGTTATAAATAGTCAATTTAGCAACTGAGTTTTTAACGTAAACTTTATAGCATTACCCCATAAGAATCTTAGTATTCTTGAAACGTCATAATTGATTAAACCAAAATTGTATTAGACCCAAATCTAAATAGTTTGTTTAACCATTAATATTTTATGTTATGAAAAAAAGTTACGTTTTATTATTAGTTTTTCTTATTGTTTCTGTTCTTGCTGCAAATACTATGCTGGCAAAAGAGAAACTACCTCAAGACACAAAAGTTGTAGATACCGAGTACACTGATACCGAGCTGCAAATTTCTGATCCCTCACTATAATCCAAAATGGTTTTAATAGATATATAACCTTAAAGGCTAGGGTTATCTTGCTCTGGCCTTAAGGTATCATCACATAATTAAATAATTAAGATAGTCATGAAAAAAATAGATGTGTATATGATGTTTGTGGTACTGATGTCATTATTTACAGTTTGTATGGTAACGATCTAGGATACTTTATTAATATTTATGAATAGTATGAAGTGTTTACCGTTTTCCAACAAAAACAATAAAATTGTATTGTTGCCCAAAGTTTGATTATAAATAGATTGACTTGTATAATTTTATGGGTAATTATGGGGCCACAAAAGATAATATAATAACGATTTAATAGTCTGAAGACTAAAAAAGTTTGTTTAGAAATACCACGATAAGAGTAAAAATTACTTATTTTAAATTCGGGTAGGTTAGGTTGATAAAATCACCATCAATTATGATGGTGGTTTTTCTTTTTATCCCAATATTAGTTTCAAAAATTCAGTTTTTTTCGACCTGGAAGCCGTAAGGATATCTCCATTTGTCATAACCACCTGTAGAAGCTTTGTTTTAATTACTTTGCTGATATAGTTAAGATTGATAAGATAGGATTGATGGATTCTATAAAATTCATTGTTGTTGATCAACTGCTGTTGAAAACTTTTTAATGTTTTGGATACAAAAACAGGTTTCTTATCCAGGATATATACCTGGCAATAGTTGATATCTGCTTCTATATACAAAATATCCTGTGTAGAGATCATTTGTATTTGTTTCTCCTGAGGAATAGCTATTCTTTTTTTTGGTGTAGCAGTACGTATTCGTTCTATAATTTGTTGTAATTCTAATTCTTTAGTTCTGTTAACATAAAGATTATTGAGACAAAACCGTAACTCGTTAAGATCAATTGGCCTAATGATATAAGTAATGTTATTTTTTATAAGGTGGTCGATCATCTTTTGATCTTCGGGTATGATCGCTAATGTTTCAATAGCATATTTCTTTATTTTCTTCAGAAAATTATAAGTGTCTTCTTCTTGGCCAATACTATCCAGCAATACCAAATCTGGTTTGACCTTATTGATGAGTTTTTCAGCTTCGGCATAAGAATTTGATCTCTCACAAGTAGACATATAAAAGAAATTAGCCTGTAAATAGGCTTCTATACTTTCTAGTAAATCTTTATTGCCCCCTATCAGAAAACACTTCATCCTTTATTAGGTTTAAAAATTACATAAAAATACATCGATCTCTACAACAGAGATTCTATCACAATGTGTTTGGATTATTTAGACTAAAGAAAGCAGATGTACTATTAATGATAACATTTTTATATGTTCACACTTAGATGAGGGGCAACATCAATTAATAGTTATTTCTTTACTCAAAGAGATATGGTGAACTCATTTAGACCTTTTTGCTGGAAGCGAAAATATGGGCTTTTGGTTTCTAATGAAGCCTTTTTTTCGAAGCATAGCAGTGCTAAGGTTCTAAAAAAAGTCAAAATTAGGGAGCATAATGGCATATTTGCAGCCCAGATGAAAAAGCCTAAATGAGTTCGGTAATAAAAATAAGAAAAAAAAGATATAAACAATTAAATACTAAGATTTAATCTAAAAAATTCCTCGAGGCTCTGCCTCGGGGTTTCCTATGTACCTCTCCTTGGGAGAGGTCGGAACTGCCTTTTCGGCAGTTTCGGGTGAGGCAAAATAATAAAATTCGGTTTTTGGGCCCAAGGCCAAAGCTTGTGCCCAACTTGATTGGGTATGAAACCGGCGAAACCTGTACTGAGCCTGCCTGGATCGGCAGGCTTGTCGAAGTATATCTCTACGGCTCTGCCACGAGGATAGCCGGTTTCAAGAATTTTTTTATTAAAAACAAAAAGTCAAGACGAGTTCTAATAATGCATGTAAACTTTTATAATGAGTAGCTTATAAGCTTATAATGATAATTGACCAAGGATCTCCTTCACCTGGGTAAGGTTTAGTTTAATTTCACCCTGGTGCTGCACATCGATATTGGAGTTTTTTAAGAACTGAGGTACTTCTTTGGATGATATTTTTTTGAAAAGCATCTGCCATTCTGCATATCTTCTTGATGGGATGGATCCCGATTCTAATACTTCTAAAGAAGTGTGTCTATTGTCCTGAGATAATTTTTTATAAAGTATATCAATATTATTTTCAGGACCTTCAAGATATTGTAAAAAAAACCCGTCTAGGTAAAGCAACATTCCTGTAATTTGATTTTTTTTGTTATTATCCCGGGCAATGGTGATTAGATCATTAAGATCTATGTTTGACAAAGCAATTGAAGCTTTACTTGTGTAAATTACAAATTTTATCATATCGTTTTCGAAATGAGGGGTAATAAAATTATACTCAAATATAACGCATAACTTACTTTTAACACTTAGTGTAAAGAACTAATTTTTAGGTATTTTCATTAGAGAAAGATAAAACCATCTTGTTTGATTGTAACAGAAATACTTTCTTTACTACATATAATATGTAACCCATCAAAGTGAATAAAGAATTAGAACATAGTTTTGTAACTAATCTTGAGCAAAATCAAAACATTGTGCACAAGGTATGCAGGATTTATACCAGTGACCGTGATTCGCATAATGATCTGTTTCAGGAAATAACAATCCAGCTATGGAAAGCGTATCCCAAGTTCAGAGGAGATGCAAAATTTAGTACCTGGATGTATAGGGTAGCATTGAATACAGCAATTACCTTATATAGAAGATCTAAAAGAAGTATTAATACAGCAGATATTGATGAGGTAAATTTTAAAATCAAGGCCGAAGAATATGATGATGAAGTAGAACAACAATTGAAGCTAATGTATTCGGCCGTAAAACAGTTAAATGATATAGAAAAGGCTCTGGTTTTTCTTTATCTTGAAGATAAATCATACAAAGAAATAGCCGAAACCATGGGTATTAGTGAAGTAAATGCCAGAGTTAAAATGAATAGAGTAAAGACTAAATTGAAAAAAATATTAAATCCGTAATCCTATGGATGAATTAGAATTATTAAAGAAAGACTGGAAAAAACAGGAAGAAGTGTTTCCTAAATTGTCCTATAATGAAATTTATAAAATGATATTGAAGAAATCTTCTTCAATGGTGAAATGGATTTTTATTATTAGTGTATTAGAGTTTCTATTATGGGCTTCTGTTGATATCTCGGTAAGATTAAGTGGAGATTATGATAAATTAAATGTAATTGAATTGGAAGGGTTTTCAATTGTTTCTACTATAATATCATATGGTATTCTCATCTATTTTATGATTAGGTTTTATTTGAACTATAAAAGAATTCAGACAACAGATTCTGCAAAAGTATTGATGCAGAATATTTTAAAAACACGAAGAACCGTAAAATACTATGTTTGGACGATCCTGAGTTTTTTAATTTTAAATACTATTATATTTATAGGGTATTTAGCAATTTTTACTGATACATATTCGAGCCAATCCGAAGGAGAACAAGTCCCTGTATTATTAGTAGTTGTAAGTACAATTATTGGCTTAGGTATTTTTATTGGTCTTATTGCGTTGTTTTATCGTGTAATTTATGGAATTTTAACCCGAAGGCTAAAAAAGAATTACAAAGAACTTGAAAAACTGGAAGTTTAGCCCTTATTTGTTCTCATTAAAAGCAGAAGGTAATAATTGAGGGATAAACTTTATTAATAATGGCAATAAGAGGCTTCCGCCGGGTAGAATAAAAATTGCCAGCGAGGGGATGGTTTTACAAATATCAAGCAATTGCTGTTTTACCTGTTGTTTTTCTTCTTTAGATAAATCACGCATGGCCGATTGGCCTAATAAGATCATTAGATCTTTGCTCTCAGAGATTTCTTTAATCAATCGTTTTTTATTTCTCAGGATTAATACGCTTACCGTTCTCGAGGTATGCTGATAAAAATGCAATGCAGGGTGCGAATAGTTAAAGAACGAAATTTTATTCTTATGATCATCTATAAATCTTTGTACCAGGTCTATAGATTCATTTACAACAGTTGTAGGAATCTGCAACTCTGCTCCAAGGGCAGACATAAAGGTTTGCTCACCTTGATCCAATTTCTTGTCATTCCATACTGCAAGACTTGTAAGATCCAGAATATACCTTTTTTCAATTTCATCGGTATAAGGATCTAATTCTATATAATCAAAACTAGCTTCCTCTTCGGTAGAGATATTGGTATACCTTACAGATGAAGCAAATAATTTAACCAACAATTTATCATAATCGTCTTGTTCCTGTTTAGAATTCAATGCAAGGAAAACAGTATTTGTGAGGGTTTCTTCAAGTTTTGCCGCATACTCAAAGGGATTCTTGTCGTGTATCAAAAAATAATCAAAAGCCAACACATCAATAAACAATAAGGCATTGGTTAAGAGATGACTGAAGTTTTTCTTAAAAATAGACTCATTTGTTTGAATACGGGCGTGTATAATTTTTTCCAGCTTCTCATTTTTATTGGCAGGAAGTACATTGGCAAAAGAAAAAAATGATTTTTTTGTATCCAGAAAGCCATAAAACTGAATAAGTGCATCGATACAGTCCTTTTTGTCTGCATTTTCGATAGTATCATAATACGTAACGATGAGGGCGGTAAATAAGTTAATTTTGGTTTTCTCCTCTTCAGAATATACAATATCAGAATTATTAGAAATGATAGTACCTACCGATGTTCCGTATATAAACCCCACTCGTCTCAGATCAGAGTACAACTCGTCTAGTGACCATTGAAATACATGTGGATCGCTATCCAGATCCTTTAAAAATTTTTCTACCCAACCAGAAGTCGAAGGATTCATACATTGGTGTTAGTTAGTGCCTGGTCGGGAATATATCACTATTCAATTTGTTTCTTTTTGCGCTATTTTTATTTGTTTTTTATCGCCTGATGCTAAGGCATCTGCGTCAAAAAAGAAAATTAAAATCTCATCAAAAATAATTCAAATTATAAAAACCGTCTATTTCCGACCAGACACTAGTTAGATAGCTAAGTTATTTTAAATAATATAAAAGAAAAAAGCATTCTTGATAAAATATCAAAGAATGCTTTTTTTGAATAAAAAATAACTTACTATTGAATAATTCCACCACAACTTACTCTGCCACCGGCAGCACCAGTGGGTTGGGAGGTAAAGTCGTCTATACCCTGATGTACAATGATCGCTTTACCAATAATATTCTTTTTTTCGTCATCACATCCAATACACCATTCATTAGTGGCAAAAGTAATACTGGCATTTCCTTCTGTATCGGCTTTAAGATTGCCAATATCTCCTTTGTGATACCCTTCAGAAGCACCCCATTTCCCATGAGGTTTCATCGTTGGATTCCAATGCCCGCCTGTAGATTTACCATCTGGCGAAGAGCAATCAGCTTTCTCATGAATATGAATTGCATGCTCACCTTCACTAAGCCCGGTAATTTCGGCCACCATATTTACCATGCCCTCAGATTCTGTAAAGATGACTTTACCAGAAACTTTACTATCACTTTTTGGCTCTAGTGCAAATGAGATAGTCTTTGTTTGTTCTTCCATTTTTTCTTCTTCAACAGTTTCTGTATTATTTTCCCGATCTGCTTCTTTCTTTTCTCCTTTACAACTAAATATGGTAATGGATAAAAAAGAGAATACTACCAATTGTAACGTTTTCATAATTTTATGATTTGTATGTAGTGCCTGGTCAGAAATATATCACTATTAAATTTGTTTCTTTTTGCGCTATTTTCATTTGTTTTTTATCGCCTGATGCTATGGCATCTGCTTCAAAAAAAGAAAATTAAAATCCCACCAAAAATAATTCAAATTATAAAAACTGTCTATTTCCGACCAGGCACTATGTAGTTTGTAAACGTAAGATAATGTAGTTTTAGTTTATGGCAAAAAAAATAAGCAGGAAATCCAAAATGTGTCTGCAAGTCTGATATTTTGATTGATCATTATCTTTTTATGAGTTCTCGGTTATCCCGAATACCTCGTTTTAGATTTTCTGTAATAATAAGAGCCTTATCAATACGGGTCTGTGAATTTTTGATTTTCAAAATGTAGTAAATTAGACTTCGTTTTTTACCATCGGTCAGAGATTCAAAGATTTCTAAAGATTCCGGGTCACTTTGTAAAACTGCATCAAACTCCTCTGGCATTTCTACACCGTACTTTGAGGTGTCCTCAGATAACTGCACTTCAAAATAGTCTGTAGAGAAAACACCAAGTTTTTTCTGATTTTCTTTATTAAAAGTGATATGATAGTTTCCCTGGTATTTTTGAAGTGCCGCATGAAATTGTACAGATGTATTACCAAATGTAATTTGAACCATAACTCTTTTGTGACCTTGCTTTAAAAGTGATTGTACAATTTCATCAGGGACAATAATACTGTGATTAGAGTGAAGAGAAGTTTCAAAAACAGGAGTTTTCATAGGTTACAAAATTATTTAAAAAAAGAGCATGAATATAATAAACTATGATTTGAGAATATCTTGTTTAAGCTTTGTGAGTTTTTGTTAATCAAAAATTATAGATTTATAAAGGTAGTTAAATCATTTTTCTTAAAAAATTAAAAAAAAATTGACGCTTTTACCGTAATAAGAAAAGGGAATTTGTATTCTTCCGATTTTTGAAAATATACACGTATTGAATATTATTTTTTGATGAAGCCAATGCCAGTAATGGTTAAACAAGAATGATTTGTGAACGCAGTATTTTTGATCACAACACTGAAAAAAAATCAATATTATTGTTAATTTATAATAATTAAATATGACTTTGTTATCTATTGTCATAAATTATTTAAATTTTGCTAATTTTGTAGAACACAAACTCAAAACTTATTTTTATGAAAAAAGTCTACTCGTTTGCCTTTTTGGTATTCTTATTGGGGCAAACAATCTTAGCACAGGACATGAACACTATTGTTCGTAATCATTTCCAAGATCTTACAACAAGTACTGCAAAATCTGCTCTTACCGTCGATGATGTGTCTGAGTGGAAGATAACAGATGTTGTTAACTCGCTTAATTCTGAGATTAAGCATGTATATGTGAAACAATTCTATAATGGGACTCCCATTGAGGATGGAACCTATAAATTGACGGTTAAAAATAATCAGGTGACCTGGAAAATCGATCAATTGATAGATAATGTTAAATCTAAGGTCGTTTCTGCCAAATCATCTTCAACTCCCGAAAGTGCAATCAATGCAGTTATAAGGGCCCATAAATTACCTTCTGCAAAGGTGCTGGCAAAAACGATAAACAAATCAAGCGGAAGCGATGTTCTGGAATTCAGGAATTCTGGGATAACCATTGATAATGAGCCCATCGAAATCAGAAAAGTGTATAAACTTTTTAATAACGAACTGCGTCTTTGCTGGTATGTAAGCCTATATCAAAAAGATGGAAATCATTGGTGGAATTCTTACGTAGATATGGCGAGCAATCAAATCATCTATGAATATGATGGAGTAATCTCTTGTAATTTCGGCACTCCCGATCATGAAGCTCACCATCACGAATCTGTACTTTTTGATAACAAAAAGGTGGCTACGGCTGCCACAGCGCCAACCGCAGCTTTGGCCCCCGATTCATACAATGTATTTGCTTTACCGTTAGAGAGCCCGATTCATGGTAATCGTTCTGTAGCAACAAATCCTGCCAATACAACAGCTTCTCCTTTTGGATGGCATGACACCAACGGAAACGCAGGAGCAGAGTATACCATTACCAGAGGTAATAATGTATGGGCACAGGATGATAGTAATGGTAATAACGGAACCGGTTTTTCACCAGATGGGGGAGCAAGTTTGGATTTTGATTTCCCGGTTAATTTAAACCAAAACCCAAGTAGTTATAGAAGTGCTGCTATTACCAACCTGTTTTATTGGAACAATATTATGCATGATGTATGGTACCAATATGGTTTTGATGAATCCAGCGGAAATTTCCAGGAAAATAATTATGGAAAAGGAGGTGCAGGAAGTGACTCGGTAAATGCAGATGCTCAAGATGGAAGCGGGACCAATAATGCTAATTTCTCAACTCCCGGAGACGGTGGTAATCCAAGAATGCAAATGTTTCTTTGGAACAGAACGAGTCCGGGTAGGGATGGAGACCTTGATAATGGGATCATTGCTCATGAATATGGGCACGGTATTTCTATTCGATTGGTGGGAGGCCCTTCTTCCAATAATTTAGGAGGTTCTGAACAGATGGGAGAAGGCTGGTCAGACTGGTTTGGCCTTATGCTTACCATGAAAGCCGGTGATGTCGGAACCGATGGTAGAGGAATTGGCACCTATGTACTGGGACAAGGTACAGGTGGCCCCGGAATTCGCCCAACTCGATATTCAATCAACAGATCTATTAATAATACAGATTATGCAGATATAGGCGGCCTTGCCAGACCTCATGGTGTAGGATATGCCTTTGCTACAATACTTTGGGATATGACCTGGGCATTAATTGATGTAGAAGGTTTTGATCCCGATTTTTATAATGGAACCGGAGGAAATAATATTGCCATGGCACTCGTTATCGAAGGGTTAAAAAATACAGCAAACAATCCTGGATTTGTCTCGGGTCGTGATGGGATTCTTCAGGCAGATCAGGATCTGTATGGAGGACAATATAATTGCCTGATCTGGAAAACATTTGCAGAACGAGGGGTTGGACAGGGAGCCAACGAAAACAATAATGGAGGTTCTAATGGCCAAACCGATCAAACAGTTTCTTTTGAGAATCCATGTGATGGAGGCCCCGGGCCAGGTAATGGTGACTGTTCTGGTGATATAGCTTCATTCCCATTTGCAGAGAGTTTTGAAACGAACCTGGGAGAATGGAAACAAGCTACCTCTGGGGATGATATCGACTGGACCAGAAATTCTGGAGGTACTCCTTCAAACGGAACCGGACCTGCTGCTGCTGTAGACGGTAGTTTCTACCTATATGTAGAAGCTTCAGGAAATGGAACGGGATTCCCTAATAAGAGAGCAATCTTACATTCTCCTTGTCTTGATTTTAGTAGCTTAACATCGCCAACGCTTACGTTCCAGTATCATATGGTAGGGAGCGCAGTAGAAACCTTTGCAGTCGAAGCAAGAAAAGACAATACAGGAGACTGGGTAGCTGTATTTAGCAAAACAGGTGCTCAAGGTACCGATTGGAATGCGGCAAATATTGATCTTTCTGCTTATGCAGGAGAAGCAAGTGTGCAATTGCGATTTAATGCAGTTACAGGAGATGGTACCAGCGGATGGCAAAGTGATATTGCTATAGATGCTGTTTCTATTCAGAACGGTACAGTACCACCTTCTGGTTGTGATGCGTTGAATTTTAACGATTTCCAAATCAATCCTTTTTCTAATCAGGATTCGGCAGGTAATTTCTCAATTGTAAATGCAGGAGCAGGATTGTCTATGCAAAACAATACATGGAAATATATTCCTTTTAATTACACAGTAACACCAAATACAGTGATCGAATTTGATTTTAGTAGTACAGGTCAGGGAGAAATCCATGCAGTTGGTTTTGAAAATGACAACGATTTGACTGCTACAAGATATTTCAAAGTTCATGGTACTCAAAATTATGGAGTAACCAACTATGATAATTATGGTAGCGGAACCAAAAAATATGTTATCCCGGTAGGTACTTTTTATACGGGTAGTATGGATCGCCTGGTGTTTATTAATGATAATGATGCTGGCTCAGGAAATAACTCTACATTCTCTGATGTAAAGATTTATGAAGGATCCTGTAGCGGATCGGTATTGGCAGCAGAGACAATTGCAGGGTTTGCAGGTGCAGTGGCTATTTTGGGAGATGAAGACGAAGGTATAGTATCTTCTATTAGAATTTCTCCGAATCCATTGAAGAAAGGAAATTTGCTTCAAGTGCATATACCAGGTAAAAATTTATCAGATACTTCGTATTCGATCATCAATATCATGGGGCAAGTAGTTGGAGAAGGAGTACTTAAAAATAGTAGCTCTATACAGGTGGATTACCTGGAAGCAGGTATGTATTTGCTTAGAATTCAGAATTCAGAAAGCAAAACAATAGAACGTTTTATTATTCAATAATTGATTTGTTGGGGTAGTAAAGTTAAAGGCCGTTTGAAAGAACGGCCTTTTTTATTGAACTCAAGATGAGTTCAATAAAAAACAAATAAAAATTTGGGGGTAGTTATGCTTTTTTACGTCTTAGTATTATAGACAAGAACTTCATTATTAACCTGAAATTTATAGAATATATAATTTTAACTTAAACACTAACCCATTAAATTTTACACAAAATGAAAAGAACTTTTCTATTGCTACTATGTTTATTAGCAATTAACACGTATTCGTCAAATGGTAAATACCGTTTAACATTGCGAGACAACCCCGCAACCTCAATCGTAATTGGGTGGGATCAGACTTCGGGAAGTAATCCTGTCGTACATTTTGGCACTACTGATTTCGGAACAGATTATAGTAGTTATCCCAGTTCTAAAGCTCCAGACCGTACAGTTTCCTACAAAGGAATGAACAACAATTTTGCGCGCCTTACCGGTTTAACTCCTAATACCGCATATTACTTTGTGGTAAGAGATAGTGAAGGCACCAGCGAACGCTTTTGGTTTAAGACGGCACCTGCAGATAATAGCAGATTATCATTTATAGCAGGAGGAGATTCTCGTAACAATCGTACTCCCAGACAAAACGCAAATCGTTTGGTGGCAAAATTAAAACCCCATGCGGTTTTGTTTGGAGGAGATATGACCAACGGAGATAGTAACGGTGAATGGATCGATTGGTTTAACGACTGGCAGTTAACAATTGCCAGTGATAACAGAATATTTCCTATTGTAGCAACCAGAGGAAATCATGAAGACAGTAATAACAGTATTTACAATCTTTTTGATGTACCATCGTCCAGTGTGTATTATGCCATTACTTTCGGAAATAACCTGGTGAGAACGTATACATTAAACACAGAGATCTCTATCGCAGGAAACCAGACAACCTGGTTGCAAAATGATTTAAATGCCAACAGCAATACTGTCTGGAAAATGGCACAATATCATAAACCAATGCGTCCACATGTTTCTTCAAAATCGGAAGGAAATAATCAATACACCAACTGGGCGCAACTTTTTTATGATAATAATGTAAAACTCGTGATAGAGTGTGACGCGCATACCGTAAAAACAACCTGGCCTGTTCGCCCATCTACAGGGTCCGGAAGCGATGAAGGATTTGTGAGAGATGATCAAAACGGAACCGTGTATGCCGGAGAAGGATGCTGGGGTGCCCCGTTACGTACAAATAATGATAATAAGAACTGGACCCGTAATTCTGCAAAGTTTAATCAATTTAAATGGGTCTTTGTAGACGAAAATAAAATCGAAGTTAGAACCATCAAAGTAGATAATGCATCACAGGTTGGCACAGTATCCAATAACAATGTCTTTGCAATACCTGCTAATTTAGATATCTGGAATCCTTCAAACGGAAGTGTGGTTACTATCAATAATACGAGTGTGCCAGATAATGAAGCACCATCTGCTCCAACCAATCTCACATCATTTAATGTTACAGCAAGTTCAGTTTCTTTAGACTGGAATGCAGCTACAGATAATGTAGCCGTTTCGGGATATGATGTATATCAGAATAATACTATTATCGGAAGTACAGGAACCACAGGATATGATGTAAGTGGATTATCTTCTAACACTTCGTATGCATTTAAAGTGAAGGCAAAAGATGCTGCAGGTAATACTTCGGGATTTAGTAATACAGAGAATGTTACTACATTAGATGGTTCGACTCAATTATTTACTTTGGGGATTACCACAGTTGGTGATAGAGATGCTACTCATACTACACGTAGGGCGATGCCTTATACGATGAGTGAAAATGGTATCTTACAAAGTATTTCTTTTCACATAGCCGGAGGTGCCGGTGATGTACAATTAGGAGTATATGCCGATGATAACGGAGCACCAGGGAATCGATTAGGAACTACCGCAATAACTCCCGTTAGATCCTCCAGAGGATGGCAAACCATTTCATTAGAAAACCCGGTTACGGCAAATAATGGAACTACTATATGGCTGGCCTGGATATTTTCTAACAACCCCGGTATAGCATATGTGGCGGGAGCACCAGGTAGATACGAGGCAACAGGAACCAGCTGGTCTGCAAGTGGAGGTAATATGCCTTCTGGTTATGGTGCAGGAACCCAAAGTGATTATCTATATTCGATATATGCAAATTACCTTAGAAACCAATCCTCGGCCACATATACCCTTACTACAAATACGGTAGGACAAGGAACGGTTACCGGAGCAGGAACCTATGATGATGGAAGCACAGTTACCGTTACAGCAACTCCTGCATCAGGATGGGAATTTGACGGTTGGAGCGGAGCACTATCCGGAACAGCAAACCCTGAAACAGTACTTATGAATGCAGATAAAAATTGTACTGCTACATTTAAAGAAACTACTGTTGGTGGGGGTGGTACAGTAGGTATTACTACCATAGGAGATCGGGATTCGACACATAGCACCCAAAGATCTATGTCATATACAATGAATGAGAACGGTAGCCTGCAAAGTATCTCTATACATATAGCCGGAGGTACTGGTAATGTGCAATTAGGAGTATATGCCGATAATAATGGAGCACCAGGTAACCGATTGGGGCAGACTGCTATTACAGCGGTTCAGGCAACAAGAGGGTGGCAAACGATTTCGCTGGAGAATCCGGTTACGGTAAATAATGGAGATACCATATGGTTGTCCTGGATATTTTCTAACAATCCCGGTGTCGCTTATGTAGCGGGAGCTCCCGGAAGGTATCAGGCAACAGGTACCAGCTGGTCTGCCAGTGGTAATAATATGCCATCTACTCATGGAAGCGGATCGCAAAGTGATTTTCGATATTCGGTATATACCACCTATACTACAGGATCTGCAATCCGGGGAGTAAACACAGTACTCTCAAGAGCTACCACAATCGATGAGGTAAAAAATACTGAAGTAAGGATATTCCCTAATCCATTTAATAATCTCCTGAACCTTTCTGTTTTCGGAATAACAGATGAAATTTCTATAGAAGTATTCGATCTTAGTGGTAACCGTGTACATAAAGAAACAAAGAAGGTGGTTACAAAGAGGATTTCCCTTTCTTTAAAAGATGTTAAAGGAGGTATTTATTTTGTAAAAGTTAAAAATGCTAATGGTAAATCATTGGTAACACAAAAAATAATTAAACGATAAAGGCGATGATTTTTCAGCAAACAGGAAAACTCGGGATGAGCCCTCATAGCTGAAAAATCTGGGGTGTATTTTTTAGAACCGTTAATTCCTATCTGGAGTTAACGGTTCTTATGGTTAAAAAATCAGCTGGTTTGTTAGTTAATGTGAGTTCGGGATAAAGCAAATTTGAACATTCTGTTAAAAACCTATTAATAAGCTCTTTGAGTTTCCTTTCCTTCTGAACTACCGTACACATATATTAGGTAAGATGTTACTTGAAACTTTTCTCAAAATCACGCCCCATCCCTGTCCCGAATCTACCTGTTATTGTAGACAGGCTTGATTCGGGAATGGAATACACCAAAAATTGAACTTAAAATATTTATGGGTACGGTAGCTCACCGCCAGGCTCTGGTGTTAGACAGCTTCCAAAAAAATAATCGAATGCTGTACAGAAAACCAGGACAAGTTTTACTGTGAAGTTATTACCCCTGTAGTAGATAAGCTTTGCAGAGCCTGGATACTTGGTATTTGCAGGCTTGGTACAGAAAATATTTCTACGCCATCGATCATGTTTCTTTTCTCACTCTAACGTCACATCAGACCTGTCAGGTTTCTAAAACCTGACAGGTCTTAAATAACTCTTTGTTTGTAGAGCTGGAGTCTTGTTTGTTTGATGCTGCGAAGTCTCCCGACTTCATAGGTTCAGTAATAATCCCCGTAAATAAAACTAAGGTGCTTGCAGATTAACCGACGATTCCTGTATTTGGAAACCAGGCTCCCACATCAAAAATACCTTCCCCCGCTACGGGGAAGACCTGTATACCTGCGGGGAAACCAAATCATAGTTCGGGGGAGCTCGGGATACCCGCGGGGGAGACCGGGATGCCTACGGGGGAGGGTAGTATACCCGCGGGGAAGCATAGAATACCTGCGGGGAAACCAAATCATAGTGCGGGGGAAGCTAATACATCCACGGGGGAGCTCGGGATACCTGCGGGGAAGGGTGGGATGCCTGAGGGGGCACACTTGTATAGTGCGGGGGAGGCTGGTACACCCGCGGGGAAACCAAATTATAGTGCGGGGGAAGCTAATACATTCGCGGGGGAGCTCGGGATACCTGCGGGGGCACACTTGTATAGTGCGGGGGAGCCCGGGATATCTGCGGGGGAGGGTGATATACTCGCGGGGGAGGGTGGGATACCTGCGGGGGCTAGTAATAGCAAGTGTTTTACTTTTTTCGATAGGTGCTAATATACCCATGGTATCGTTCGGGAGGATTGTGTTGCCAAGAACTTTTTTTACAGGTCGTTTTTCTTTGTTTATGCTCATGAATCGGGGTCTAATATTTACATCAACGTTTATTTTCTTCCAGGTCTTATATTTTTTAAACTATCCCAAATTCTGGAACCAATCTACAAGCTTTTTCGATCAGGGTTTCACTTTTTTTTCATAATTTGAATTTTAGAAATTAATACCTATCCTAAAAGTAGTTAATACAGCAGTATTCAAAAACTACCTTTAGGTTTAGTTCAACATTGTGTAAGATTGCATTGAGTAAATAGTTTGCCTTCGCTATCGCTGTGCAAAACGATTTAATCAACGACGCTAACGCTCATCTTACACTTATCATTACATATAATATCAATAAATGAACTACTCCTTAAGAATTATAGAATCAAAAATTACTAACGAAAGTTATACTTGGGAAAAGTTGCCATCTGGCCCCAATAATTGGGGTAAATTATTGGGTGCAAAAAATGAAAACTTTATTGTCGCAAATAAAAAAGAACTTGCATTAGTTGACGTTAATGGAAATTCTATATGGAAAAAGCCCATTAGCTGCCCTGGAACTCCTAACAATGTCTGGATTTCAGATAATCGTTTACTAGTTACGACTTCCTCAGATGAATATCATGCATGGGGATATTTGGGTCCAGCTATTCTTGTAGATTTGGATGAAGGAACTATTATTAGCGAAATTAAAGGTTCACAAGGTGAAGCTTTAACTAATGGACGATTTTTGATAGGACTGGAAGGATATGATGTATTTGATACATGGATGTATGGGGCAAATGGTGAGCTTATTCAACAATGGAAAAGTTATGGACATTATATTATCGGAGAAAATAATGATATCCGTGTTATAGAGCAAGACAGGAAGAATCCAACTAATGCACATGTTGTAAGACTGAAATTTGATGGAACAATTCAAAAGGGAGTAAAACTTAATACACCTTCTGCTTCAAAACCAATTACATGTAGTAACGGAGACATAATTTTCATCAATTCAGGTAAGTTAAAAGTAGTTGATTTAGCATTAAACGAAAAGCTAGAATTGCTACTACTAAAAATTCCTAAAAGTGAATCTTGGAGATATATTTCAAAAATTCAGTTTCAGGAAAACAATTTGAAGGCAGAAATATTCGAGCGAACAAAAGAACCACCGATTGAATATCAAAAACATGAATGGTTAATCGACATAAAAAGCTGATAGATTCAAATAATGAAATTGAATAAACTAATAATCAAGTAAAACATCATAAACTATGAACCAAATAAATATTTTTCTTACAACAACTTTCTTATTACTCTCAATTAATTTGTTTTCACAATCAAATGACAAACAAAAAGTAGAAAAAGTTATTATTAACTCTTATATTCATGGATTAATAGATGGTGAAGATTTTGAGAAAGCAAAAGAAGGTATTCATGAGGATTTTGTGATATGGGGACATCAAGATAGTTTACTTACAAAAAAAACGAGAGACGATTGGATTAGTCAACGAAAGAAACGAACAAATCTTCCAAAAGTCACCTACACTATTTTTTATATTGATATTGAAGGTGATGCGGCAAATGCTAAAATAGAAATGACAAGAGAAAATAGTATTGCGGTTGATTATATTTTCTTATACAGATTTAAAGAAAATTGGAGAATAGTATCTGCAATAGACCATGTAAAAAGGAGCGTCAAAGAATGATTATTGAAATTACTACACGGGAATAATAAATTACGACGCCACAACAAAGGCTATATCCAATAAGGGTTTTAGTAGTAAAATTTAAAGTAGATGCAAGTAATAAAATTAGAAATAAATTGAAAAACAAGAGCCGTATGATGGGAGACTATCACCTACGGTTTTGTGCCTGCGCATCGTAGTGCTTTGGCACACAGCTGTGAGAGACTCGGGGTGAAACTCCCCTTGTCTACTCGACCACTAGACCGTTACCAGCAATAAGATGAAAAAAATATCGACCATATTATTTGTTTTATTATCGATATTGGCCTTTGGTCAAAAGAAGATGATGAAAAAGGCAGAAATCGCTTTTAAACACTATGAAAAAGGAGAAAAGTATGAAGCTCTTTTGGTATTCAAAGAGTTGGTAAGAGATTATCCAAAATCTGAACATTATGGACGAAACCTCTATAATATTCCAACTATATATCAAGAATTAGATTCAACTGCATTGGCAATTGAATGGTTTAAAAAAGTTCTAAATGATAGAAAATTAGACGATTCTGAAAAAGACCACTCTCGGGGAATTTTTGAAACAAATACCAATTTTAAACATTATTCAGCTATGAATATTGGAGTGATCAACTATAACACTGGAGACTATTCAGAAGCATTAAGATATTATAAATTGGCAGACACTCAATATCCATACTATAACACTTCGGGTACTGACTTGAAATTGAATAAAATCAAACTAGCTTCTAATATTTCTGATTGCTACTTAAAACTTAATAAAATTGATAGTGCAATTATTATATTATTACCTCATGCCTTAACCGAATCTCCTGGAGCTAAAAACCATGCAAGTGAAAAAATAATTCACATAGTAAGTGAAAAGAAAAGAGAAAGTTCATTTAAATCTGAATTGGAAAAATCTCTTAAAAGTTTCAAAAAAATACAGACTGGAATAGTATTAACTTGCTATGGGATCGAAGTGAAAATCTATCCATATTTTGACGAAGAATTGACCAAAGAATATTTGATGAATACTGAATTATATAAAAAAATAATAAAAGCTGGTAACAATGGCTGAAAAATCATAGCCACCCATCGGGATGGCAACGCTTGTTATACTTAACGAACATTGAACAGACCATGAACATATATACTATTTGATATTGATTTTTTGTTCTCTGATGTTTTCAAATGAATCATTCGGGCAGACTAATAATGATTGCGATTCTATATACAGTTTTGTTGAGATTATGCCCGAATATGAGAATGGAACAAAAGGATTGATGGATTATTTAAGCAAGGATTTAATCCCAATTCTTACTGATTGTACTCAAAGCGATAGCACATTGATTGCAAGCTTGTATTTGACAATGACGATAGATAAAAGGAAAAGTTATTGACATTCAATTTGATAGATTAAATGCGACTGAACAATGCAAAAATGAATTGAAACAAAAAATAATGACTATGACTTCATGAACACCAGGAAAGAAAAACGGAATACCTGTTTGTTGTAAATATTCCTGGCCAATAAGGCGTTGTATAATGTGACAGTAAACTAATAATAAGACAAATGACTAAAAAATGGAAAATTGCTTTCTGGGTGTCGTTGAGTATTAATATGGTCTTGATAGTCGGAGGAGCATTTATTATAACTGCTAATACGATTACTTCTGGACACAATTATGACAATCTGATTACTGTAACAGAGGATTTGAATAATATATCAAAAGCGATTTCCAGAAAAGCATTTACAATCGATGAATTTGATAGTGAATTGACAAAAATAAAAGCAGGGCATTTCACAGATAAAGAGAATAGTCTGATTATTTTTCAGATAGTACATTTATTGTTTAATCCCGATGGAGAATTCAACAAAATTGAAACTTACTATCTTGAGAATGGTGATGAGTAAAATCAACGACACGCCAACAATAAATATAGATCATTGGGCAGATAGTGCAATAATTGAATATGAGTACATTTAATAAAACATATAGCGGTTTGATAGGTTGGTGTTTCAAAATGTCCAAGGTCCCATATTAAAACCGTTAGTGTGCCCGAAGCTGTGGCAATCCAGTGGGTGTACATCCCACCAGAGTAATTGGCTGTTCACTCTGAAGAAAGGTACACAGTTGTAGTTGTAAAGGTATTTCTGAAGCTGTACCAGACAAATAATCAAGCCGTAATGTGAGAGCGTGAACCCGTAGTAGCTTCGAGAAGTGTATCTGCAATTTGGGGAGAGTTTTGACGGTCATCGAACCCTGTCATTTCAATAGGATTAGCAGTCGATTGAATATTAAAGAGTTGCCGGAGTTATAGGGATGGTGTGATTATAGATAGATGATTACGGAACGAAGGAGGTTTAATGAAGGGAGCACTGATAGCTTTTATATTTAACCAGATATTAATAGATAGGGCTATCGAGCTCTACTCTACACCTTCATTATAAAACCAACAGAGTTAATGCTAAAATTCTTTAGAAAAAACAGGCAGCGATTGCTAAGTGAAAATAAACCTAGCTCGCCGGCAGGCAAGTTGGGCAAATACCTGCTTTATGCTCTTGGGGAAATTTTTCTTATTGTAATAGGTATCTTAATTGCAGTTCAGATTAATAATTGGAATGAAACGAGAAAGAAAGAGCTGCAGCGTAAAATTTATGAAGTTGGCCTTATAAGCGAGCTTGAAAATGATACAGCTCATTTAAAGAATCTGGATAGCCGTAATATTATCAAAAAGAACTCCATTAAAAATTATCTTGATTACTATACTTCAGAAAAGCCTGACCTGGATATCCTTCATCATAAATTAGACAGTGTCATTTCCACAAAAATAGCCTTCTACACAAGTGCATATACTATCGATGATTTAATTACCACAGGAAACCTATCTCTTTTCTCCAAGCAAAAGAAAGCCTGTATTCTTAAGCTCAAAAACACCCATGATCGATATGTGTTTTATGAGACTCAAACTATTCAGGATGTAGCCTTATACGAACAAGAAATAAAAAAGAATTTTGATTTACTATACCTAAAAGGGCTTTCAGATAAAGAACATCAGGATACGAAAGATTGGAAACAGGACCTGAATTCAAATCAGTATAGAATACTCAATAATTCTTTGGTTGAAAGTTTGAAATTATTCGAATTTCAAAGTGACATGTATGAAGATATTCTTGAAGTCACATCTGAACTCTTATCGCTACTAAGTGAAGATACGAAGGCTAATAAACAATATGCTCAATGAGCAGACTTAGTAGCTTGCCAATTTCACTTAGAAAAATTAATTTAGTACCTGTTAAGAGCTGATATGCTCACTGAGCTTATTTGAGACGTTGACTACACCTTGATCAGATCCAAAGAAAAGGTCCTTAAGCACTTTTTGACAAAAATCCTCATTCCAATACATAATAAAAACAACTTCTATATATTTGAATAAACAAAACGACAATATGAGAAACGGTATGATAAATAAAAGGTGTTATAAAATATAACCATTTGGTTTAAAAGGAGTATATATATTTAAAGGAGTATCTAAATCTAAAGAAATGAAATCATCAATCTTAAAAACCAAGTCATTTACCTTTTTTAATTCATTGATGTTGTTTTTCCTAATATTATTCTGCACAAATGTTCTTGCCCAGAAAGAGCAGCTGTGGTTTGGAACTTACACAGATGAGAATGGGAAAGTTCAACAAGGAAGATATAACATAATTAAAGAAGATAGAGCACTGACAAAAATTGTTCTTGCCCCTTATGGAAATACTCCTATGGAGTTTACAATTATAAAAAATGATACTGTCAAAAGGTTTGTTGAGATTGCTTGGCCCGAAAAACCCGAAAGAATCGCTACTCTTATTCAATATACGAACGGTTATTATGCCGGAAATTTTGAAGACGGAACAAAAATACTCCCAATGGTCATCAAGAAATTTAACTTTCAAGATGCCCAATTGCAAGGAAATTGGTTTGAACCTAGTGAGATTGAAGTAAAGATTATTGAGAACACTATTAAACTACTGGATACTAATGAAAACTGGAACAAAAGTGACAATAGAATATGTGATTCCGATAGTTCTTACAGTCTTTTCTGTGCACTTTATCAATCGTCAATACAAGTTGATGGAGCATACCGTCATTTAAGACCTGCTGTAAAATTTGTTAGAGACGCCATACAAGAAAAATACCCTAAAAAATACGATCACGTTTTAGTCGATTTTAATAACGCTGAAGATATAACGCTAAAGGAATTGCATGAAATTTTAGAGTTGGCAAAAGAAAATCTGACTACTGCTATAAAATAACTGTGTACAATGTGTAGCATGTTCATGCGGCAGCTACACTAATCGTTGTTATACTACATTAGAACAATTTAAATGAAAAAACATCATATCCATTCTTGTCTCATTCACTTTTTTACTGGTAGCATTATCTTGCAAAGAGAATACAAAGAATTTTTTCTTAACTACAGAGAATGAAGATATTGAATTTAAAATAATTAACGGAAGTGTAGAAAGTTTAACACATATTAAAAAATGGCAACAGATACATCAAAAGTAACAATACATATGGTTTCAAGTCTTGACGGTTTTATAGCCAAAAAAGATGGAAGTATTTCATGGATGCAATCGTCGGATACTTATGACAAAGGGGTTACTCTTACCGATGAGTATATAGCAGAATTTCTTAAGTCTATAGATTGTTATATCATGGGTTCACGAACCTATGAACATGCACTTGAACTCGGCTGGCCCTATGGTGATGTGCCGGTTATTGTATTGACTAATAGAAACCTGACTACAGATAGAGAAAATGTCGAATTCTATTCAGGTGACTTGCAAGAACTTGTAAACGTTCGGCTTAAACCAAATCACAGGAACATTTGGATGGTTGGAGGAGCTATGCTTACAAAAGAATTTATGCGTTTGAAACTGGCAGACGATATAGTAATATCAATAATACCAGTTGTTCTTGGTGACGGAAAATTATTCTTTGACCACATCGGTCAAGAACAGGCATTACATCTAAAAGATGTAACAGCATATAAAGACGGAATGGTAGAATTATCGTATGAAATAAAAAATAATAAAACAGCCCCCGCTGTAGTATAGCCTGTCAATATTGCTACCGCTATGCCTCTGGCTAGTGGCGGTAAGAGTAAGCCGATACGAGTATGCAAGAGATACAAAACCTGTCTATTACAGTGAGATGTAATGGTGACAGATAAAAACAACTTACGGTATTTTAAGCAATTTTCTCAAAGCAGCCTGAAGATGATAAGACTCGCGAGGGAGCTTTCCAACTGGGATTTGTGAGACTGAAATATTTCTAATACTTTTATAAGCTATGATAGCAGATATAGGTATACGTTCGCACTGGTATGAATAAAAAAACTATAGGATATATCATAATTGCTGTAACGTGTTACTGTGATATCTTGATAACTAAATTACCCCAAATGAAAAATGTATGTAGTTGCTTACTTATCCTTTGTATGGTTTTCTTTGCCTCCTGCAGCAATGAAAGTGCAGATGGAGTTATTCCCGAAGGAGGAAACCCAGATCCCGATATTCCCGAAAATACGGCAACCACCCCCTGTGATTTTGATCTTACAGGAGTTACCCCCAATCAAACTTTGGTTATTGATTGTGTTTTGGATCTGGAAGGACAAACAGTGAATCTTCCTGCAAATGTTACGCTTCAATTTGATAAAGGTGATATTATTAACGGAACATTAAATTTTGCCGTTGGTGGTAAGATTGATGGCAGGCTTCTCAGTTCAAAACTGAACCTGGAAGGTGATGTAACCTTGATTGATCCCACCTTTAAGTTTTATGCCCTTAGATGGGAGCTTATCGAAGGCAGAACAACTTCTGATATTGCTTTAGAGAACACTGCCATTTTGGAAAAAGTAATGTTTCTTACCAAAGAACTGGGAGCCACAACCTGCACCGTCGATAAACTCGATGCATATTTTGAGGTGACCAAAGTGACAAGCACTACCAGTAATCAAAACTTTTATACGTCACTTGAAGCGGTTAATATTCCTTCAGACTTTAGCCTGAAGATGACAGATAATACACACTTGCGTATATTTCCCGGAGAGCCGGAAACAAAAGGAGGTGCCATACTTGCAGTGAGAGATGCAGAGAACATTACCATAACAGGTGGTACGTTGCATGGAGACAGGGACCAGCGTATATATTCTCCATCTGATGATGGTTTAGAAGGCAGTCATCTGTTTCATATTCACTCTGGTAGAAATATTGTATTAGATGGTATCAGGTTTGAAGAAGGTTCCAAAGGGTCGATAACTATATATTCGTTTGGTTTTTCATTCAATCCCGATTATAACCCTACCACCAATGTAACAATAAAGAATTGTGTGTTTAAAGATTCCAGAAGAATGGCGATTGCACTTACCGACGGTCGTGATATTGTAATCGAAGGAAATACCTTTATAAACTCAGGCCAGCCTTCTTCCAATTCTGATGGAGGCGAAGTGGGCTATGCCATTAATATTGAACCAGACAGGTACAGGGATGAGAATGGAGTGCTTAAGGAACGTCAAAAGGTTTTCAATGTACTTATTAAAGGAAATACAGAAAGTGGTAGCAGAGGAGGATTCGTTACATTAACGATCGGGCAGGATCTTACTGTCGAAGACAACAATATAGGATCACGAGTGGTATATTCTCTTGTTTCGGGAGTAAGAGTTGTTAATAATCGATTCAAAGCAGTAGATAAAGCCACCGAAAGCTGGGCTATCTTTGCTGCAGGAAGTGGTGAAACCGTTTTTAATAATGAGATCTCGGGCAACACTATAGAAGGCTACAGTCTGGGGATTGTTACTGGCTCTTATGATACCTATGTGCATACCAATACGATAAAAGAGTGTGGGGCCGGGATCCAGATAAGTCAGGCATTTAAAGCTCGTATTCATGATAATGATATTAATGTTACAAAAAACGGAATCCAGTCTACAAATACCTATGCAGATGAGATAGAAATCATAGGTAATAAGGTAACATCAGAAAGTTTTCATGTGTATTTTGCACAGCTCAACAACAAAGAAGAGCATAAAACACATACTATGGTACTGGAAGGCAATACATTTATAAATACCAGAAAAGTAAGCTTTTCTAATACTACGGGTATAACATTCCAAAATAATGAGATTACAGGTGGTATTGAAATAGGAAATACATCAAATACCCTTATTATGGGTAATACTATAAGACCTAATGAAAGTGATGGCATTAGATTATACGGAACCCATGCTGGCATATCTATTATGAATAATACGATCTATGAACCTACAGGAGCAGAACGATATGTATGTATCAAGAATACATCAGAAACTCCGGGTGCTATAACAGATAGTGGTAATACGTGTACTGCAAATTAAAAAATGAAATGTGACAAGTAGGTTTTACCTCACATGAGTAAAACCCTCTGTCTTTCTGCTTTCCTTCAAAAAGAAGGAATCCACCTCCTTTCATTTCAAGAGAGGAGCTTTTTTAACTCTTAGTACCAGGTACAATGTAAATAATAGCATAGGAATACCCGATAAGAGATGTACTTTTTTAAACTCGGGAGCCAGATCCGGAAAAAATAAAAGCGCAATACCTGCATTTATTGAAAGATGAAATAGAATGGCAATCAGAACGCTTCCCTTAGAAGTATTAACAAGCCAGGTTATTATGACCGATAAACAAATGAGCATGACCAAATAGGTTAATAGTGTAAGAAAAGTTAAAGGTTCTCCACTAACCAGGGTTCCGAATGGTGCCCAGAATAAGGGAATATGCCAGCAGAACCATATAAAACCAATAATCAGAGCACTTTTAATCATCGAATATTCTTTTTGTAGTTCAGGGAGTAACAGGCCTCTCCATCCAAGCTCTTCTCCCAAAGGCCCTGCATATAAGCCGGCCCAAAGAACAGCCGGAATTGTAGCCACTGCATTTTGATCGAAAACGCCGATTTCTCCTAAAAATAAAGCATACAATCCTATTCCGATAATAACAAATACTAAAGGCAAAATGATAACGATCAAATAGTTTTTTAAAGGATATTTCCAAATAATCAGCTTCTTAAGCAATGTGATAAGCCCGGTATATCCATCAAAATATAGTGTAGTTATAATTGAGCTAATAAAGGGGCCGTACACTCCAATGAAGAAGAATTTAATAAACTGCTGTATTGACTCCCGGTTAATTCCATCAGAAAGATAATCTAGTCCGATAATCCAGTATATCCAGGACCATAGAAAAGTTATGATTAGAAAAATTACTGGCTTTTGTTTTATCATTATTTCATGTTGTTCTAACTCAAATTGAAAATAGCATATAGAGTTCCACTTTCAGTATATAGAATTGGCATGGATATAGTAGGGTGAGAGGCACCAAACACTAGTTAATAAATTTTTCATCTTTATCATGATTCATCCTGCAATTTTTCGATTACCCCGGTAATTTTCCTTGTCCAGATTTGGTTGGGTACAAAGTTCTACCTAATCAACGTAGTTACTACTTGCGTCTCGCTATGCAAGGTTTTATGCACCGGGCATTTATCGGCTATCTGCAAAATTCTTTTGATTTGTTTTTCATCGAGAGTACCTTCCAATTTGATTTCTCTTTCAAACGTATCTATTTTTGCCGTTGGATCTTCACAATTCTCACAATCCTCAGCATGTTTTTTATCATAGCTGGTATGTACCTCTATGTTTTGCAGATCCCAGCCTTTTCTGGCTACATACATTTTGATCGTCATGGCCGTACAGGCAGATAAGCCGGCAGATACCAATTCATAAGGAGTTGGACCAAAGTCTTTTCCACCCACACTTTCGGGTTCATCGGCCACCATATAATGATTGCCTACTTTCATTTGTGTGGTGAATCCTTCATCATTTCCCAAACTGGCTACTACCTGATGTGTACTACGCAGCTGTGGCGTATCGGGAATATCGACATACCTCGATGACCAGCCTGCAATCACCATTCCGACATAATTAGAATCTTCTTTGCGCATTAATAAATGATCTGCACCATCCAGAGTCACAAAACTTTTAGGATGTTTGGCAGCATGATAAATTTCTTCGGCATTTTTGATCCCTACCGTAGTATCCTGAGGAGAATGCATGACCAACAAGGCTTTTCCTAAGTTTTTGGCCACTTCTGGTAATGATTTGGTCTCCAGGTCATCGATAAACTGCTTTTTTATGGTAAAATCACGTCCGCTTAAGTTCACAACTGCTACACCGTTTGCTTCAATTTCTTCCAGTCCACTTTTTAATAAGTGTTTTACATGTCTGGGATGAGAAGGGGCCCCTACGGTTGTAATAGCTTTTATTGTGTTAATTTGTGCAGCAGCAAAGATAGCAGCGGCACCACCCAGAGAATGCCCGATAAGTAGGGAAGGAGCCTCATATATTTCTGCCAAAAAATCTGCCGCAGCAATCAGGTCTTCTACATTACCAGAGAAGTTGGTATCTGCAAAATCACCTTCACTTTCTCCAAGACCGGTAAAATCAAATCGCAATACACCAAATCCCTGAGAGGTAAGACCTCTGCTTATATTTCGCACAGCTCCCAGATTTTTATTACAAGTAAAACAATGAGCAAACAGCGCAAAATTATGTGGATGTTGATCGGCAGGAAGCTCTAAACGCCCGGAAAGCGTTTGGCCTTCTGCATTGGTAAAAGTGACTTTGGATAGGCTCATAAGGTTGATAGTTTTAAATAAATGTCGATTTTTTTATGGTAAGATAACTTTTTACAGGGGTTAAAAAAGTGTTAAATCCTATTTGATACTAAGGTAAAATCTATCTCTTTGGGTAAGAGGAAGGGGCAAAGGCAGAGCAGGCAATTGAAACGCAACCTGAGAATTAAAAAAATTAAACGTATGAAAAATATATACTGTGTTATTTTGATATGCCTGGTTTTTCAATCATGTATTGAAAGAAAGCCTGCAGATAATAAGCAGTTCACTAAGGCAATTGAAGATTCTGTTCACACAAAACTGAATCATGAAAAAATTAACGATCAGGAAGTAGAGAAGACAGTTAATCCATCAGCAGCAGCAGATTCTATCCCCATTCATATTTTTAAAACCGGGGAGACCTTATGGGATTTGTGCAGTAGATATTATGGAAACCGGCATTATGCTGCTATTTTATCGGTATATAATGAGATAGATAATGTGAATAACATCAAAGAGGGTACTCCAATTAAGATACCTTCACTATCCTATATACTCGGTGATACCAAACTGGGGCTTTCTCCTATAATCCAAAGTGAAATTGAGCAATTGTTGAAAGCAAGAACATTATTTATGAAACACGAGAAAATACTTTATGATCTGAGGGGTAATGTAAAGGGAAGAGTGCAGCTTGACCTTCCGGAAAATATAAAAACAGATATTCACGATGCTGCAATGTTGATTGATGCAGCTATTGCTTCTTTGAATATGCCAAAATCTGATACAACTAACGTACCGGTGAAAATGGTGGGTCAACTAAAAAGTGTTGCAGCCAATCTTAAAAATTTATCAATAGGAAATCATGACGGATCTTATGGATATGATCTGGATATGGTACATCAAAGACTGATCCATGCTATAACAAATGGTATTGTCTGGGCGCAAAATAACTATGAATAGACACATGCTTAACTGTTGTTTTGATATTGTATAAGAGTGAGATCCCAAGGGTTTTATAGCCCTTGGGGTCTGTCTTATCTAACCCTATATTTTTGAGTTATCAGTATGAAGCAATTTTTCAATTGATTTTGGATATATACCAAACGTATGACCTTCTTTTTTTCCAGTCGCCATTTGTAGATACATCATAAGAAGTGGTAGTGAGGATACCATCTTTTAACGTTGAAAGATGTCCGTGAACGGTTTTACTAGCATTTGGGCTTACAAATTCTTGTGTCATCTCAGTTTGATTTTTGCCTTTCATAGTTATAGGTCCTATTCCTATAGTACCATCTCCTCCATATTGAACGACAATACCTTCATTTTTGGCAACATCCCAATATTGACGAAACTCCCAGAATGTTCCCTGTTTCTTTCCCTTAATTAGTCCATAAAGCCTACCGATGATGCTTTGTTTCCCGATTCCCCATTCCCAATCCATCCCATATTGGTCAAAAGGTTCGTTCTCATTTTTATAGGCTTTGTTATCGGTTATCCAGGTACCGATGGATTGCTCCATATTTTCAACAAACCAATCCGGGATCTTTTGTTGGGATAATGTGATATGTGTGGTTACTAAAAAGATAAGTGTTGTGATATATGTTTTCATGATATTGGTTTAGAGAACCCGTCTATACGAGTTCTAATTTGTTACTTCTTATTTTTCTGCTAATCGTTGCCAGTTATCCAATAGGAATTCAGTGTCTTTTTCAGCTTGTTCTTTACCCATAGATATAAAATAACCACTCAAAAAAGGGCTCTTAAATTGATAATTGAAATCCATAGAAAGTTTAGTTTTTGAAGGACCAATTGAATCTACTTTCCAGCTACCGGATAATGATCTTAATGGGAAGGGATAATCTTCTTTTCGGGTGTTGACTACAAACTGAAATTCCTTTCCGGGATTCCAAAGTGTACAGGTTTCTTCCCAGCTGGTTCCATCGGGAGCACTACAAACACGTTTCAAGCCTAAACCCTGGCCTTCAATGATGGCTACATTATATATACCAGGTGCAGTGACTTTGTGGTAGTTGCCTACATCAGAAATAATTTCCCAGACTTTGTCTTTAGGTGCATTTACTATACGTTCTGCAGTAAAGTGTTGCTCACCTTTGGCTTTTGGATATTGAACAAATCCATAGATTAATAAAAGCACAATATCCAGTATTAAGAAAAGTGTAAATCCTTTTAAAATTTTACGTATCATAACTGTTCGTTTTTTGAATGAGGTATAAAAGTACCTAAGAAATAGCCGCATTTCATAAGAAATAGAGTACGCTTAATTAATTGAAACCTTTTTGTATAAGATTGATGTCTGGTATGTTTTTCCATGTAATTAAGTAGTGCTATTTTTATCGTATGAATAGTATTGAGTCTTTTGCATTTGTGATTACCTTTTTGTTGGGCGGGGTTATTCTGGTAGGGTTTTTTATAATTCTGGTAATCCTAAAGAGTACGTCATTAAAACTATCGAGATATTTTTTGGCAGTGTCTCTTTTTGGACTCACACAGCATCTGTTTACCTACTTGTTATTTACTACCCAACTCATTAAACAATGGCCCCATATGCTGGGTATTGGCTATCCGTTGCTATTTTTGGCAGGTCCTTGTTTTTATATGTTTGTTAAGAGCTATGGAGAAACTGATTTTAGGCTCAGGAGAATCGACATTTTACATCTGCTGCCTTTTTTGGTGATGCTGGTACTTTTTATTCCCAGATATTCGGCTAGTGTAGAAGAAAAGCGTATGATTATACAATATTACTTTGATATTTTACCCAATGGTAGTGTGGCATTCTCAGATTGGTTACAGGCGAGTTTACATTTGATTTTGTTATTTGTATATGCTATAGCTTCATTATTCATAGTTTATAAAAGAGATAAGAAGAACAGCATGTTATTAAAAAGGTTTGGAATGCTGTTGGCTATTTTGGCATTTATCGAGATGGTATTGCAAACAGGATTTTTACTTAAAGGTGCTTCGGCAATCACTACAGAAATACTTCTTTCGGGTTGCATGTCGATCACCATTTTGTTATTGGGATATTGGATTGTTGATATAAAACAAGTACTTCCTGTATTAGAAGGCAGAAAATATAAAACCTCACCCTTATCGGAAGCACGCTCACAACAGATTCAACAACAGATAACCGCTTTTTTCGATCAGGAAAGTGCTTACCTGAATCCAAACCTTAAAATTGCAGACCTGGCTCATACTATTAATATACCATCACATCACATATCTCAGGTGTTAAGCGAGAAAATGAGTTCTAACTTTTATGAGATTGTAAACCAGTATCGTATCAACAAGGCCAAAGAGATGTTACAATCGGAAGCATTACAGAAAATATCGGTACAAGCTATAGGGCAGGAATGCGGTTTTAGCAATAAGACCAGTTTTTATAGAGCGTTTAAGAAAATAACCGGAATGACACCTATACAGTATATCGAGAAAGTTTCTTAATTAACAATTTTATAACCAAGATTTTAAATCACTTCATAATGAAAAAAATAAGACATACTATTGTATTAATAATGATTTTCACTTTTTTTATGAGTAAAAATGGATATGCTCAAACTACTACCGAAAAGACAAAAATAAATGTAGTCAATCCAGATAAATATGGATTGCAGGTAAAATTAAAGTCAAAAGAAGGAAAAGGAGAAGAACTCACTGCAATTTTAATGAAGGCGTCAGAGTTGGTGTCAAAGACCAGAGGATGTATTTTGTATATGGTAAGTGTCGACAAGATCGATACAAATTATATTTGGGTAAATGAAGTATGGGAGACCAAAGAAGATCATGATAATTCTCTAAAGAACCCCGAAGTGAGGGCATTAATCTCAAAAGCTATTCCGATCCTTGAAGGACAACCTGAAAAAGGGATAGAGCTTATTGTAATAGGAGGGAAAGGGATAGACTAGTTTCTAAGGAGATATTTATAAATTCTCTGTTAAAGATTTCAAAACAGCTTTGGTAGACAAAATCGTGGCAAATTCATCTTTTAAGCTTGCTATTGCCGTATCGTGTATTAATTGCGCACTGTAGACTGTACCATTGGCCCCGACTTTATTAAAAGTGGCTACCGCATCCTCTACCAAATACGTTTTAAAACCAAAATTACCAGCCATTCGGGTAGTGGTAGACACACAATGATCTGTGGTGAGTCCAACGATCACAAGGGTGTTGATATCTTTGCTTTCTAACTGTTCTTGAAGATCGGTTCCTATAAAGGCACTATTGACTTCTTTTTCAATAACAGGTTCTTCTTCTAAAGGGGTATTAAAATCGTAAAAATTGTTTCCGGGCTTTCCTCTAGTAAGAGGAGAATTAGGATTGGTAGAACAATGTTTAATATGGAATACAGGAAGGTTATTTGCTCTCCAGAATCTGAGAAGTTTTTCAGTGTTGCTTTCAGCATTAGGATTATTGCGCTCCCCTCCCCAATAGTTGATATCCTCAAATCCTTGTTGGATATCGATCAGAAGTAGTGCTGGTTTATCATTTTTAGAAATATTCATTGTTTTTATCCTTTCTCTTAAAGTGTGTGATAAATAACTTCCAACCAAAATTGGTTAAAATCTTTTGAATTATTTCTTCAAATATAAGATTGTTTATTATAAGAAACGGGTGTTTTTTCTATAATGTAACATCACTGTTAATAATTGTAACATCACTGTTAATAGAAGATCTTTTCACCAAGTACTTTTGAACATCAAATCATTACTAACTATTTAATTTTAGAAATTTATGAAAAAAGTAAAAGTAATTGTTGTTGTTGTATTCACCTTTTTATTTAGTAATTGGAGCATGGCCCAGGAAAAGAAACATGAGATTGGGCTCTCTGTTGGGATACTAGCAGGAGGAGAGGCCTACGTAGAAGAACAGGATCAGTATTTTGATTTTACCAGTGGGCTTATGATTCATTCTTTCTATGATCATTTTGTTGCCGAATATTTGTCGATAGGAGGCTATTTAAATTTTTCTTTCCCCGAAATAGAGTTTGCAGAAGAAGGCAGTACTTTCACTGAAGTTGGACTGGCGATAAAACCTCGTTTTTTTATCCAGGATGTTCTGACCATTAAACCGGGTCTGAATATAGGGTATCGAACTGTTAATAGTAATAATATTGATTTTATCGGGGGTAAGATCCAAGGGCTTGGTATTAACCTGACCACCGAACTACAGTTGAATATTCATGAGACCTTTAAACCATTTTTGGACATTGGTTTTATTACGCAACCTGCCGGAGGAAACGACGAGTTTACTATTACTTTTTCTCCAGTTTTAACAGTGAGAGCCGGGATTGCCTTTGCTTTATAAAAACCAATAATTAAACTATATAATATGAAAAAAATTATTCAAAACATAATGCTTTTAACTGCTCTGTTAGTATTGACAGGTTGCCCTGGGGATGATGATGATTCGGTAGGCTGTTTTAGCTGTTTGTATGAACAACAAAGAACGGGCTGTAATAACAGTAATTATAGTGATTGGGAAGAAAGATCTATCACTATCGATGAACCGAGAGATGATCTAGACCCTGAGCAATTTTGTAAAGAGTCATTTCCTGCAACAGATATAGAATGTGCGGCTGGTTGTTGTGTGAGTTTTAGATATAGAAATGTACGGGTTGGACCTTGTCAATGATATTGTTACGATGTCAATCAGTCTTATAATTGGGTTACTCTGTTTTTAGAATTTTTATCGATACCAACTTTATGAAAAAATAAGGGGGTATTGTAAATGGTTAAAATGTTATGGTATACCTGTTAATTGTGAAAACAAGATTACTGTTTTTTAACCGAGATAAAGGGGAAACTAAATCGCTAATAGTTTGTTTAAAGTTTACATATTATTTAGTTCCCCTTTTTCGTATCAGCTTACCAATTAACTTTTGAGCTTTAATAAGAATTGCCTCTTCATCTTATTGAAAATTAAAAGAAAATATCAAACAAGCCAATCGCTATCTTTCTCGCTTTATTATTTTTTCCTTAGGTTAAAGGTTTCATTCGATATGATTATGACCCAAAAAATTCATATATTTTATTTTTAAACCCTTTTTTAGTTATGACAAAGAGTTTAATGATTAAGTTTTTTTTCTTTGTAACAAGTTCTTTTTTGGTAGCTGCACAACAGGAAAAGTTACATTATGAACATTTGTTACCGGGCCAAACTGTTAATCAAAATACTGTGATGGCCATTCTGCAGGATAGGCAGGGTTTTATGTGGTTTGGAACAAATGAGGGGTTGCATCGATTTGATGGCTATCAGTTAAAAACATTCAGGCATGAATATGGAAATCCAAATTCTTTATCGAGTGACTTTATTGTTCGATTAATGGAGGATTCTAAAGGAAATATCTGGATTGCAACGGTACACGGTGGAGTTAATGTATATAATCCAAGATTGAATAGCTTTTGTGCATATCAGCATGATGCAGAGAATCCAAATACTCTTAGCAATAATAATGTCAGATCTATTTATGAGGATAAAGAAGGTATGATATGGATTGGTACTATTGGAGGAGGGTTAAATAAATTTGATCCTAAAACTGAATCTTTTACGAACTACAAGCACGATAAAAATGATACAAACAGTATCAAACAAAACTATGTTACAGATATTATTGAAGATAGTGATGGTTTTTTATGGATAGGATTGAATGGGTATGGTATTGATAAGTTTGATAAAAAAAAGGAAAAATTTACAAATTATCAGATACAATTAGATAACCCCACAAAAACGTTTCGTAGCAACGTAATTAGGGATCTATATGATGATGGCAATGGAAACATATGGGCTGCTACTTATTATGGGTTAAATAAGTTAAATAAAACTACCGGCAACTTTACACACTGGGCAGGTGATCTTTCTGAAAAGCGGGGGCTTAAAACCCCTTCTTTGCACGGTATTGTAAAGAGCGAAAAGGATTACTTGTGGATCATTACTTTTGGCGGAGGCATTCATAAATTTAATCTTCAAAAAGAGGAGTTTGTTTTTGTAACAGATCTACATAAAACTGCGAAGAACTTGTATACTGCATATCGGGATAGAACCGGTATTATTTGGCTAGGTACCGATGGAAATGGGGTATGCCGATATTATGATATTCCAAAGTTTAATTTTGTTACTATACCAGGGCTTCAAAAATATGTTTCAAAAATCTTTGTTGACAACGAAGGAAAAAAATGGCTGGGAACCATTGGGCAAGGTATTTATATGATCAACAATGATCATCAAATTCAACAAATTAATGTAAATCATGGTCTATCACAAAATTTTGTCGAGAGTATTACTCAGGATACGATAGGAAATATTTGGATAGGGACTAATGGTGCAGGACTGAATTGTTTTGATCCAACGACGTATACGTTTTCTGTGTACCGCTATCAACATGGTAACCCTAAAAGCCTTTATCATGATTCGGTATTTACTACCTATGCAGATCCCTGGGGAAGTTTGTGGTTTGGTACCTCTGCGGGTCTAAGTTTTTTTGATAAAACTACCAATAAAAGTTTTGGTCGAATGGAATCTGGCAGTGTTCATGATATTTTACGTATCGATAAACAATTATGGTTGGCTACAGGCAATGGCTTACTACAATATGATATTGTAGCTAATACTTTAGCTTTAAGCCCTGTATCTGCTGAAATATCCAACAAAGGTATTTTACATCGTAATGTTAATTGTATTTTTAATAATGATAAAGGGGAAACTTATTTGGGAACCAATGGAGGTGTAAACCTATATGATCCTAAAAAAGAACGGTTTGTAGATGTGCATAAGATATATCAAATGCCATACGTAGAGGTAACGGCAATAACGCAGGATCACCATAGAAATCTTTGGTTGCTTACCAATAAGGGGTTGTTACATCTGGATCGCATCTCTAAAACTGCTAAATTTTTTGACCAATCTGATGGGATGAAATTTTCTAGTAAAGCCATTTACTTTGACTCATCAACAAGTCAGATCCTGATTGGAGGCATAGGGGGATATTATGCTTTTCATCCGGATGCTATTATAAAAAACAATTATTCACCTCCTGTCATATTGACCGATGTCAAACTATTTAACAAATCAGTTTCTGTAGAGCAGACCGATAGATTTTCTTTGGGTCAGACTATTAACTTCACAGAAGAAATAGCGTTATCATATAAAGAAAATATGATCTCTTTTGAGTTCGCTGCCTTAAATTATAAAGCACCCGAGAAAAATCAATATACCTTTAAATTAGAAGGTTTTGATAAAGACTGGATAGTGACCGATGCCAGCTATCGATTTGCTACTTACACCAATTTGGACCCCGGTAACTATACCTTTATGGTAAAAGGATCTAATAACGATGGGGTATGGAGTGATGTTCCAACCTCTTTAAAGTTGATCATTACACCTCCCTTCTGGAAAACCTGGTGGGCCTATATACTGTATACTTTGATGGGCATAGTGGCACTGATCTTTGCGAGACAGCAAATCATTCGTAGAGAAAGACTTAGAAACAAATTGCAGCAGGAGCACTTGGCTCTACAAAAGATGCAGGAAGTTAATACCTTAAAATCTCAGTTTTTTGCTAATATATCTCATGAGTTTCGTACTCCTTTGACACTTATTATTGGCCCGTTAGAAAAAATGCTACGTCAACGATCTAATGGTAAGAAAAAGGAGTTAACCATTATGCATCAAAATGCAAAACGGTTGTTACGCCTTATCAATCAATTACTCGACCTGTCCCGTTTAGAAACGGGGAAATTAACAATAAAGAAAGAAGAAAAAGAATTGATACGCTTCATTAGAACCATCACTTCTTCTTTTGATTCTTTGGCAGATCAGAAAAAAATACAGTTTAAAAAACAGGTCCCCGCAAAAAGTTGTACCGCTCTATTTGATCCAGACAAGTTAGAAAAGATCCTCTATAATTTACTGTCCAACGCGTTTAAATTTACTCCAGAACAAGGTAGTGTAACTATAGCAATTACATTCAATGTGAGCGACCCGGATCATGAATTGTTGATTTTTATTAGCGATACGGGTAAGGGAATCGAAAATGAAAATCTGGATACCATTTTTGATCGGTTTTACCGCACCAAAGAAAGTGTAAAAGATGAGATCGAAGGAACGGGTATTGGATTAGCACTTACAAAAGAGCTCATAGATCTGATGAAAGGAACTATTCATGTTGAAAGTGAAAAAGGAAAAGGAACTGTTTTTCGTATTTCCTTACCTATAGAGATACTGGAAATGAAATCATCGATAGCTACAAATGCTAAAAAGAAGCGCATTGAAGTCTTTTCAGAGCCACTTGTTGAAAAAGAAATACCTACCGATTCAAACCCTGTTTTATTAATTGTAGAAGATAATGAAGACCTCAGGTATTACATACGAGAGTGCCTTGGAAACCATAATTATCAATTCATAGAAGCTGCTAATGGAAAAGAAGGTTTAGAAAAGGCAATGGAAACAGTACCAAATATTATTATTAGTGATTTGATGATGCCAAAAATGAATGGAATGGAGCTTTGTAAGTTATTGAAAACCCATGAACGTACCAATCACATTCCGTTTATCATGCTTACTGCCAAAGCTTCGAAGGATAGTAAGATGGAAGGACTGGAGACTGGAGCAGATGATTATATTACAAAACCTTTTGAAAGTAAAGAACTTACACTGAAAATTAAAAACTTCTTACAGCAGCAAATAATACTGCGAGAAAAATTCAAAAAAGAATTGCTTACAGAACCTTATGAGAAAGGTCATCCTTTCCAGAAAGATTGTTTTATTGATAAACTAAGGCTGGTAATAGAAAAAAATATAGATGATCCCGACTTAACAGTAGATCTGTTAAGTAAAGAATTAGCGATGAGCAGGGTGCAGCTATATCGAAAAACTCTGGCTGTAACCGGACTCTCTCCTTCAGATTTCATACGAATTGTTCGTTTAAAAAAAGCGTCATGCCTCTTACAACGACAAGATAATAATGTGTCTGATGTAGCTTATGCAGTAGGTTTTAACAACCTTTCATACTTTACTAAATGTTTTAGGGGAATGTTTGGTAAGACTCCATCTGAATACAGGAACAATTAGTGTATATTTTCAATGAAGTGGTTTAAACCACTTCAGTATAAAATCTCTTACATTCTTGAATCAAGTTTTACTTTTCTTTACTAAAATCAGTATTAAAAAATACTCCCAACTGCAGTCGATCAAAGTTGATTCCGGTAAAATGATTTTTGAGATAGCCCAGTTGAAAGCTGAGGTTAGGCTTTGCCTGATATCCAATGGCTCCATAGAGCCGATTTTGCCCAAAAATGGGTTCCTGTAAATTGATAAAAACTTCATCATACACATTTAAAAACCATTGTTCATTAATCGGGTAGGTGAGCTGAAGCCGGTATCGTACCCTATGTTCGGTAAAGTTATCAACTTGGGTACTGATAAATCGTTGTTCCAGTCGATAGCGATGTTCAAATTTGAACTTATTTACCGTGTTTTTCAATATAAACTGTTCAAAAATACGGTGTTCTTCAGTGTTTTCTTCCCCGGGAATGTCTTCAAAAGAACCATCGGTATTAATATAGCCATACCCGATAGTAGCTATGGCATTGTCATTAATATGATAGTTTAAACCAGTCCTTAACAACAATTGATTAAAGCTTGAAGTCACTTCATAAAAACGAAATTGTGCCTCAGAATGAATACTAAGCTTATTTGTAATACGATTGGTTCCAAAATACATATACCAGGCACCCCATTTGTCTTCTCCGGTTTCCTGGGCGCTTGAATATAAGGCTGTTAACGAGAGTATAATCAGTACAGTATTTTTTCTAAACATCAATAACTTCATAATATATTTTACTTCAAGCTAAAACGTTCAGTTTCTTTAAAAGGCGATACTTTTAAATTCTCAATTTCTTCACGATAAGGTTTCCAGGTTGCATCAAAAAAAGCATTTGTTTTTTTCAAAGCATCTTGCAGGGCATCTTTTGCATGTTTTATGAGTGTATTTTCTGTTGAGGTCAAACCATTCTGGCGACTGCCAACATACCAACCGGCAGCACCCAGGCGCTGCATAACGGTAATCTCCGGATTGCGGGTGATTCCCTGACGTTTATCTTCTTTACCCAGATAAATTGCGATTACACTATCGATTTTCTTTGTAATATCCTTAGATAATTTGATCTGATCTTTATATTTCTTTTTGTCTGATTTCTGAAGTTCCTTTTGGTATTTTGAAACAACTTCTTTGCTTTCTACCAGTTGCTTTACTGCATCAGCTGCAATTTTGGTCATCTTTTCCAAATCTTTTGAAGCTGTATAAATTTCGTTGATGTTTTTCTGTGACACTTTCAGTCTGGGATCAGATTGTATTTTGATCATTGTTTCAGACTTTTGATCACCATACTCCATTACGACTTTATATGTTCCTGGTTTGACATCAACACCACCCGGTTCTTTCTCCTGCTTTTTAATTTTTCTTGCAGGGCGATCCACTCCTTTTTCATCCATTTGCCATTTTATTTTATAGAATCCGGTAGAATCTGGAGTTTTTTGTTTAAGGGTTCTTATCAAACGGTCTCCATCATATATTTTAAGATGAACAGAATCCCATTTTACTTTGGCTTCTTCTTTCTCTTCATCTGCTGTATCATCTTCTTCAGCGTCTTTGTCTTCTTCCGTTTCTTCTTTTTTCTTTTTCTCTACCTGGAGATAATAGGAGATAAGTGCTCCATAATCACGATTCTCACCGTTATAGAGGGCGTCTCCTCCAAAACGGCTTCCGGTAGGTTGCTGATAGGCTGCCTGATATGCCGTTGGAGGATCAAAAAGTTGTAGTTTTTGATTTAAAATACTTTTATTCTTTGCCAAAGCACGTAATGGGCGTATATCATCCAGTACCCAGGCAGCTCTACCAAATGTGCCGATGACCAGGTCGTGTTCTCGGGGTTGGATTACTAAGTCTTTTACCGAAACCGTAGGAAAGCCTTTGGTCCACTTTGTCCAACTGTTTCCGGCATTTAAAGAAATATACAATCCATCATCTGTACCCAGAAACATAAGATTTTTTTCTACAGGATCTTCTACAATACTCAACGTATAGCTTTTCACATCATTTTCGTCTGCGATACGTTTCCAGGTTTTGCCATAATCTATAGTTCTGAAGGCATAAGGCGTATAATTAAACCTTCGGTAATCGTTTGCAACCAGTAAGGCTTCTCCCTTCTTTTTGTTTGATGCCTTGATTTGTACAATCCAACTTCCTTTAGGCAGCTCTTTAATATTTTTAGAAACATCGGTCCAGTTGGCACCACCATTTTGAGTAATATGCACACGTCCGTCATCGGTACCTGCCCAAAGCATATTTTGTTCTAGCGGAGAGGGTTCAACTACTATAACGGTACAATGATTTTCTGCCCCTGTCGCGTCCATGGTTAATCCACCACTTTCTGCTTGCTTTTGTTTTTCGGGATCGTTGGTGGTAAGATCGGGAGAAATAACTTCCCAGGTAAAACCTTTGTCTGTACTTTTATGTACAAACTGACTTCCAAAATAAAGGGTACTATTGTCAAAAGGATCAATGTTAATCGCCGAGTTCCAGTTAAAACGCAGTTTCATTTCCGGGTCTGAGTGTGTAGGCCGCACAATATAATTATTACCTGTCTTCCAGTCATACCGTACTACAAATCCCTGCTGGCTCATCGACCATCCATAACGTGAGTCATCCTTATCGGGTACTACATCAAATCCATCACCAAAAGAGATCTCCTGCCAGTATGAATTCCTGATTCCCTGAGCTTTCCATACATAAGCCGGTCCTCTCCAGCTACCATTATCCTGCATACCACCATATACATTATACGGAAATTCATTATCAATACTGATATGATAAAACTGTGCAACAGGCAAATTACCTATAAAACGCCATGTTTTTCCGCCATCTCGTGTGATATTCATTCCCCCGTCATTTCCATCGATCATAAAACTACCATCATTGGGATGAATCCACCAGGCATGATGATCGGGATGCACGCCATTATCTACACCATAGGCAGGCATCAATTGGGAGAAATTTTTACCGCCGTCTTCAGAAACATTTACAAAAGTAAACACAGAATACACTCTGTTTTCATTTTCCGGATCTACGAATATATCTGAATAATAGAAAGGACGATTTCCAATATCTTTTTTATCATTAATTTTTTTCCAGGTAAAACCTCCATCGACAGATTTATATAAGCCATTCTTTTTTGCTTCAATTAAAGCATAGATAATATCGGGTTTATTGGCAGCGATAGCTAATCCAATCCGTCCTAAATCCCCTTTTGGAAGTCCGTCTTTATCAGTGCGTTCTTCCCATGTTTGTCCACCATTGTGTGTGATAAAAACTCCAGATCCTTCGCCTCCTGATTTAAAATACCATGGATCCCGTTTATGTTCCCACATGGCGGCTATTAACTTATTTGGATTTGTTGGGTCCATAATAAGATCTGCCGCTCCTGTTTTATTATTTACAAATAAGGTTTTATTCCAGGTTTTCCCGCCATCAGTAGTTTTAAAAACCCCTCTTTCTGGATGTTCTCCCCAGGGAGAACCAATAGCAGCTACATACACCGTGTTGGGATCGGTAGGATCAATAATTACTCTATGGATATGTCTGGTTTTTTCTAATCCCATGAGTTTCCAGTTCTTACCACCATCAAGTGATCTATAAATACCATATCCTCCATTGAGGCTGTTTCTGGGGTTTCCTTCTCCTGTTCCGACCCAAATAACCGAAGGATTAGATTGTTGAACGGCAATTGCACCGATAGATGCAGTAGTTTCATTATCAAAAATTGGATCCCATTTAATTCCTCCTGAGGTAGATTTCCATAATCCACCTGATGCAGTACCTGCATACATTATATCGGGATTAGAAATAACTACATCTATTGCAGTTACACGACCACTCATGCCACCGGGACCAATATTACGAGGGGTAAGATCCTTGATAAGATCCATAGAAAATTCCTGTGCAGATATTGTAGAAATTAATAGTAACTGAAATAGAAAAAATATTTTTTTCATTGTGTTGATTGAATGTGAGTTAATTATAATTGTATTTGTTGTTCTAATGTTGTGAGAAAATAGGTGTCTGGATACCTGTTTTTTAATTCCAAAAGTTCTTGTTTTTTAATTCTTGGCGAAATATGGGTTGCAATAAGCTGTTTTGGATTGATATATTTTTTGATCAAAGAAGGAGCGTCTTGCTGTAATAACATCCAATATGGTAGAATGGCTATGTCTATCGCTTCATTTGTTAAATCGAGTTTATTAAACAGATCGATTTTTTCAAGCCAGTCGGTATCACCCACATGAAGGATCTTTTTAGTATTCATTGTAATTAGATATCCTACATTTTCTACTGACACATGTCTTTTTCCGGCATGATTTATTTTAAGGCCTGTCACCTTGGTTTTTCCGATAACAATCGTTTGCTTGGTATAATCTTTTGTAGCTATGGTGAAGACCCTGTCGTTCTGCCCTGGAAATTCCTTTGTAACCTGATTTGCTCCAAAAAGGACTGCTTTTTGATTTGCGTTTAGATATTCTTTTGATAGTGTTTTACTATAATGGTCTCCGTGACGATGCGTAAATAAAATGGCATCAGGTTTTAATTCAGTGTTAATTTTAGATACTAATTCTTTAGTCGGAAATAGATAATCATCACCATATTGTGAATGTAAACCATCAATCAAAACAGAAGATTGCCCATCAGAAAGATATACTCCCATATTTCCGGTATAGATCAAAGAAATATTTTCCTGTGATATGCTGGAAAAACTTAGCAGGACACTAGTGAAAAGAAAAAGTAATTTTAACACTTTTTGATGGATTGACTTTGTACCCCTTAAAGTTACTAAAATGAAGATGCGAAAGTCTTAAAGGGGTGTTAAGGTGAAATTTCCTGTTGTTTTATAATGCTTGTTTGTCTGTTTTACATCACTTTATGACTAATAGATGCTTCTTTTGGTTTTATAGGATCTTTTATAAAATTCTCGAACATAGTTTAATTTATTTTAAATTCCTCTGGAAACGAGGAAGGGTCAAAACCCCAGAAATAGGGTAATAGATAATAGATAATCACGATAATCAGGATAATGGATATGATATTTAACCAGAACCCCTTTTTCATCATATCGGGAATGGTCAAATATCCTGAACCAAATACTACTGCATTGGGTGGCGTAGCTACAGGAAGCATAAATGCACAAGAGGCAGCTATGGTTGCGCCTACCATGAGAATAAAAGGATGTACATCTAGTGATAATGCCATAGATGCCAAAACGGGTAATAACATGGATGTGGTGGCTACATTGGAGGTGATTTCGGTAAGGAAATTTACAGCAATAACGATAACAGCCAATAGTGTGATTAAATACACTCCTTGAAGTAATGTCATTTGTGTGCCTATCCACAGTGCTAGTCCTGATTCTTTAAAACCAGCAGCCAAGGCGAGACCGCCACCAAATAGCAATAGCACACCCCAGGGTAGTTTTACCGCAGATTCCCAGTTCATCAAAGGCTTTCCTTTTTTTCGGCTGGGAAGCAGAAATAAAAGCACAGCAGCTGTAATAGCGATAATGGTATCATCTATAGCTGCAAATATAGGTTGCAGCAAAAATGATCTTGTAATCCATGCAAAAGCTGTGAATATAAATACGGAAAGCACTAGTTTTTCTTCGAAAGAGATCTTTCCCAGGCTTTTTAATTGCCTTTTTACCTCGTCTTTTCCTCCTGGAAACTCTTTTTGTTTAAATGAAAATGCAACCTGTACCAGATAACGCCAGCAGATAAAAAGCATCAATATAGAAATGGGTAAACCAATAATAATCCAATCGGTAAAGGTGATCTCAAAATCATAGATTTCTTTTACAATTCCCGACAGAATAAGATTGGTAGGTGTTCCTATGAGTGTGGCAACTCCACCAATAGAAGCACTATAGGCGATGGCCAGCATCAAAGCTTTTCCAAAAATCTTATTTTCATCCTCAACCGTATTTGGATTATCTGTAAGTTGTGTAATGATGGCAATACCTATAGGCAACATCATCACCGATGTGGCTGTATTAGAAATCCACATAGATAAAAAGGCTGTAGCAATCATAAAACCAAGGATCATGGTTTTTACATTAGTGCCGATTACATTAATAATACTTAGTGCAATACGTTTATGCAGGTTCCATCTCTCTATTCCTATGGCTAGAATAAATCCTCCTGCATACAAGAAAATATTATGATTCCCGAAGGCAGCGGTAGTCGTTTTGATGTCTAATCCACCAGATAATGGAAATAGGATTATTGGTAATAATGAAGTAGCTGCAATTGGAATTGCTTCGGTAATCCACCAGATAGCGACCCAAAGGGTACTGGCCAGGATCGCATTGGCTTCTTTACCAAGACCTTCGGGATGAAAAAACAACAATACAAGAAGAAAGGCTAGTGGTCCCGAAATAGCTCCAATTTTTTTGATACTTACATTCATAGTTTAAATCACTTCGTTAGTAAACGATTCATTATAAATAGTGTCTGGTCGGAAATATACCACTGAACTCATTTAGACTTTTATTCTGGGGGGCAAAATACTATGTTTGCAGCCCAGAATAAAAGTCTAAATGAGTTCACTATTAAATTTGTTTCTTTATTGCGCTATTTTTATTTGTTTTTCATCGCCTGATGCTAAGGCATCTGCGTCAAAAAAGAAAATTAAAATCCCATCAAAAATAATTCAAATTATAAAAACTGCCTATTTCCGACCAAACACTAAACAATAAAGGTATGGATATCGGGATACCTATACCTACCATTTTTGAACAAAGTTTCAGATTTAAACCTAATGCTATTGCTATAAAGAACCCGATGATCAACACAAGCCTTAATGAAATAAAGAAGGAAACACTTTATGACATTATAGTAAGAAGATATGGCGAAAGAATTAAGAAACTTTCTCAAGCTATAGAAACATTGCCTCCAAAGTGCAAAGAAGCCTTTAAATTAAGCAAATTTGAAAACCACTTCATATAAAGAAATAGCCGAAGTAACGGGATCGCCTATCAAAACAGTCGAAATTCATGTATCAAAAGCATTATCACATCTGCGAAGTATTAACTTGATATTTTGAACTCTCTTTTTTATGGGATCATGATTTTTGAGTTATCTTTATTTCTAACAGAGATAAGTTTGAAATCTTTATTTACCTTCACAATGATTATTCTACTAGTGGGTAGATGCACCACTTTCCATCTGAAACCGTAAGAAGTCTCATAGATCGCAGACCTTGCTATTTTCCGTAAATTTATTTCATCAATATTTTCCATGATCTGGTTTGCCAAAAGATCAATACCTCTTTGTTTCACCTCCGCTGCAGAGAGTTTACGATCCCTGGGGTTTTGGGTCTGATCAATTTGTATTGAATTTTGATTTTGGGTATTAGGATATATTAAATACAAGGAAAATACCAGGAAAAGGAATAGTATATAATTTTTCATAATCGATAAGATTTTAGAATTACATACTATGATTTTACATACTATGCAATTACTTGACGTTTGTGTTTGTAATCATATTGTATTTGTAAAATGCTTTAACAATCAATCTAAGTAAGGGTTTTATAAATTTAAGACTTAAATTCATGTTTTATTAACATTATTTTGTTAATAAAAATATAAAATTTCTTAAACCCTTAGATTTTTTGCCTGTTTATCCTTGAATTGTTGCTAAATAATCAATAAACCGTAGTTTTGGTATGGTTATTCTTTATGTTCTTTTTCATGTTGGTATATTGCTCTACCCAATGCTGCCAAAAAAGGAATACCAATGTCATCATATTCATAAGCATTATCGTTATAAATTCCATTTTTGTTTACATGGATAGTAGCCGAAAGCATAAACTCAATATTGTTTTTAACATCCTTTATATAAGCACAATCGGTTAAATAACCATAGGCAGCTCCAACTTTGTTATATATGTGGATATTTTCAGGAATATCTTCTTTGGTGTCACCAAACATAAAAAATTTCACATAGCTGTCGTAATATTTTCTTTTATCATAACCAGCCTCAGAGGGTGTTTTTTTCATTGCACTAAGAATGAAACTGCGATCAGATTTGGTAATGTTAAATCGTTTATTTTGGGAATACAATTCCGGAAATTGAATCCGTTTCATCATTTCGTGAAGGGAGGTCAGGGGAAGATAGTTTTTTTCGGAAAAATCTTTGGGTTTTTCCATCAGTGTATCATTATATATGTAACCCTTACCTTTTAACAGTTTTTTTAAAGACAATTTAAGCTGAGGTGAATTTTCTATACTAGCTTGTTTGTAAATAGAACTGCTATCGTGTGTGTTTTCTTTAAAAAACACTATCGATTGAGTTTTTGGATTATGAGAATGAAATGCTGATAATCTGTGAGAAATTCTCCCGATGATATTCTTAGATTGTAATTTTTGATTAATATAATCCTGACCAAGAAACTCAAACAGCCGATTATAAGCTTGATTACCACTTACAGCAAAAATTTTAACAATTTCTTTCTCTATATTGGTATAAAGAGTGTCATTTTGTGTTTTAAAAACTACTTTTCGATCCAGATTAATCCCTTTTTCTTGTAATTCTTTTAGTTTTTCTAGAGTGATCAACGCTATGGGAAATTTTACAGAACTGGCAGGGTAGAAGTATATACTATCATTAACATTGAATTCATAGTCTGTAAAACTAATGGAGTCGTTTTTTCCTCTTTTAATTCGAGTATATATAATTTGTAGCTCATAACGCTCTGGGTCTTGCATGACTGTTTTGATTTTTTCTGAATCAGAATTTAAAACAGTTTCAAGCGGTGTCTTTTGAGTGCAAGATGTGATAATGAGTATGGATATAAGGATGGAAAGGATATATTTCATCTGTTTATGTTATGTTTAGATAGAATTCGCATAGTAAATTTACTCACAAATCTTTTCCTTTAAATTATTTGAGTTCGTAAATCTTCGATTTCTGGAGGTATTGAAATTCTTGATTATGCTCATTTCATAAGTCTCGAATTAGTTGAAAGCGCAGCGTTGTTTTCATTTATTTTTGATATAGCTTTTTACCAGCTTCATAATATTTATCACCTTCTATCCAAAAGGGAGTTTCAGGATTGTTAGCTATTTTTCTGCAAGCCAGCACATAAGATTGGAAGAATTTTAATAAATAATCATAATCCACACTATCGGGATTATCGGTTACCTGATGATAATATTTGGTGATTTCTTCATCAAATGCAGTAAACCCCATGCTAAATGTTGGTGCCGGGATTCCTTTTGCCGCAAAATTCACATTATCAGACCGATCAAATAATCCTTGTTCGGGGGCAGGGTCATCAATAGCTTTTAGCCCAAATTTTGCTACAGCCTCTACAATATCTTTTTCGGCGGTAGTTCTGCCCAAACCAATGATAGTAGCCAGGCTAGTGTCGTTATAACCTCCATTATCACTATTGAAACAATACACCATCTGTTCCAAAGGAAGTACAGGGTGATTTACATACCATTTGCTTCCCAGCAACCCTTTCTCTTCTCCTGTAAAAAGAATAAAGAGTGCAGATCTTTTGGTGGGATATTTTGCAATATTCTCTGCTGCAGAAAGTACGGTAACCGTTCCTACCGCATTATCTCGGGCACCATTATAAATAGAATCGTTCTCTACGGCTTTACCAATACCTACATGATCATAATGCGCAGAGTAAATAATATATTCGTTTTTTAGTTTAGGATCGGTTCCTTCAATAATACCAACCACATTTTGTGAGTTAATAGTATGCTCACTAATTCCTTCAACGCTGATTTCTATATCGGCTTCTTTCTTTTCTGTAAAGATTTTACTGATTTCTTCATTTTTATCATTGATCCAGAGATATGTAAATTCACTCTTACCAGGGTCATTTGGGTTTGGTAAAGACATACTTTCACCATTAAAAAAATGTTCCATTTGCGTTTTTGTTTGATCATCCACATTACATATCTCAATAACACCCAGAGCTCCTTTTTCTTTGGCTAGCTTACTTTTTTCCCGGGTTTTTGAAAAAGCAGCCCGGATAGCTCTGTCATCTTTGGATCCAATAATACAAACCACATATTTGCCTTTTACATCGACATCTTTATAGTCTTCTTCCAATCCATGATTTAGGAAAATAGCTTTTCCTTTATAATTTGTATTGGTTTTGTTGAGGGTAAAAATAGTATGAAGCGTTAATGTTCCCGACTTAAATTCGGTCTTTGTAGCGCCAGAAGTCCTTTTTAATAGTACATTCTGAAAATAACTGTTTGTTTCGGGGATAGGTTTTACGCCATAGCTTCGTAGCATATTTGCCAAATATTGAGCAGCAATTTTGTTTTCGGAAGTTCCCGTTTGTCTTCCTTTTAACTCATCTGAAGCCAGGAAATAGATATGTCCTTCAATTTCACTTTTAGAAACTGTAGTTTTCACTTTTTCGACATCATTGTCTTGTGCATAGGTCGATAAAACAGAAACAAGAAATAGGGATAGGAGTGCTAATTTTTTCATACGTATAAATAAGATGTAATGTGTGATATGTTATCTTTTGGTATAAGAAAGCAAATGATAACCTCTTTTCCTTCAAAGATAACAATTGTTAGCAATTTGTACTTGCAGGAAGTAATTCACCCCCTCTAATTATCCAAAACAAATGTTAATTCTGATTTCTTCTTGCTCAAATGAGTATCTATCTTTTATAAAATGTACTAACTTTAACATATAAAAATCCATGATGGGATTTTGAAAAAATGTGAAGACCTTTCGGTGAATGCGTAAAATAAAACCAATAGGTATTCGAAATTTATGCTAATGAAAGAAAAGAAAAAATTATTCAAAAAGGGCTTCGCTTTTAAGCTATACGAGGCACCAGAACAATCTCCGTTTGAAAAGCTTTTTGATATCTTTCAGGAAGTTATCACCCATACTTCGGGTGATCTGGATGAAGCTTTAGACTGGATGAACGAACTAGACAAAGAGTATAATCTCACCGATGAAGATTATACCATGGATGATTTTGTCGAGGATTTAAAGAAGAAAGGCTATATCCGTGAGGAGATAAAACCCGGTGGTAAAGGAGGGATGTCTATTACAGCCAAAACAGAACAAGCCATACGAAAACGTGCTCTGGAGCAGATTTTTGGAAAACTAAAGCGCAGTGGAGCCGGAAATCACAGAACAAATTACATAGGCAGAGGAGACGAACATGCCGGAGAGTTTCGTAATTATCAATACGGAGATTCTATAGAGCGTATTTCGATGACCGAAAGCCTTAAAAATGCGCAGATCAATCACGGTATCGGTGACCTGCATCTTACCGAAGATGATTTGGTAGTCGAAGAGACGCAGTATAAAGCCCAGATGAGCACAGTTTTGATGATCGATATCAGCCATAGCATGATCCTGTATGGTGAAGATCGTATCACTCCTGCCAAAAAAGTAGCCATGGCGCTGGCAGAGTTGATTACAACACGATACCCTAAAGACACGCTTGATATTCTGGTTTTTGGTAATGATGCCTGGCCGATTGCAATCAAAGACCTGCCGTATCTGCAAGTAGGGCCATATCATACAAATACTGTTGCGGGCTTGCAATTGGCGATGGATATGCTGCGCAGAAAACGCAATACAAACAAGCAGATTTTTATGATCACCGATGGTAAACCAAGCTGCCTTAGAATGTCTGATGGGCAATATTATAAAAACAGCAATGGTTTAGACCCGCATATTGTAAATAAATGCTATATGATGGCACAACAAGCCAGAAGACTGCATATACCTATAACCACATTTATGATTGCACAAGATCCATATTTAATGCAATTTGTTCGGGAATTCACTTATGCCAACCAGGGAAAAGCATTTTATACCGGACTAAAAGGTCTGGGGGAAATGATTTTTGAAGATTACGAAACCAACAGAAAAAAGAGAATTAGAGGATAATTAAAAAAGAAAAGAGAACAAAGAAAATAAACAGATGAAAATTTCTACTATAAAAACATTTGGTCAGCTCAAAGACTCTGGATATACCGGCAAGTCTATAAAAGATGAGCTTAGAAATAACTTAAGAACAAAAATTGGAAATAAAGAAGAAACCTTTACTGGCATACACGGATATGAAAATACCGTGATACCCGAATTGGAAAGGGCCATTCTTTCCAGGCATAATATCAATTTATTAGGATTGAGAGGCCAGGCCAAAACCCGATTGGCCAGACAGATGATCAATCTGTTAGATGAGTGGATTCCTGTAGTCGAAGGATCTGAAATTAATGATGATCCGTTTAACCCTATCTCAAGATATGCTGTTAATGTATTGGAAGAAAAAGGCGATGACACCCCGATTAGCTGGTTACACAGATCAGAGCGTTTTGCTGAAAAATTGGCAACGCCAGATGTAACAGTGGCAGATATTATTGGAGATGTAGATCCAATAAAAGCTGCTAACCTGAAACTAAGTTATGCAGACGACAGAGTAATCCATTTTGGAATGATCCCCAGAGCCAATCGCAGCATTTTTGTGATCAATGAATTGCCAGATTTACAAGCCCGTATTCAGGTGGCGTTATTTAATATATTGCAAGAAGGAGATATCCAGATCAGAGGGTTTAAATTGAGGCTGCCATTGGATATTCAGTTTGTATTTACGGCAAATCCAGAGGATTATACCAATCGCGGAAGCATAGTCACGCCTCTTAAAGATAGAATAGGTTCGCAGATTCTAACACATTATCCCGAAACCATAAACATTGCCAAAACAATTACCCGGCAGGAAGCTAAGTTGGATACAAGGCAAAGTGATCTGGTCTATGTACCGGATTTGGCAAAAGACCTGGTAGAACAAATTAGTTTTCAGGCACGGGAAAGCGAATTTATTGATCATAAGAGTGGAGTAAGTGCCCGAATGAGTATTACTGCCTATGAAAACTTGTTAAGTACTGCAGAACACAGGTTATTGAGATCTGGAGATCAAAAAACATTGTTGCGATTAAGTGATTTTATTGGAATCATCCCTTCAATAACCGGAAAGGTAGAGCTGGTATATGAAGGGGAACAGGAGGGAGCAGATTTTGTGGCGCAATCCCTAATTACTGAAGCAATAAAGACATTATTCTCTGAGTATTTTCCGAAAATTGAAAAATTAGAAAAAGAAGACCACAAAAGCCCATATCAGGACCTGATCGATTGGTTCTTTGAACAAAGTGGATTCGAACTTTTGGATGATGCCCCCGAGGCAGTGTATCAAAAAAAGATAGATGCAGTTACTCCTCTTGGTGATTTAATAAAAAAATACCAACCCGATATTAGTAAAGAAGACAGTTACTTTATGAAAGAATTCCTGTTATGGGGATTGGTAGAATACAAAAAGCTTAGCAAACACAGATTGTCAGAAGGCTTTCATTTTAATGACCTGTATGGGAGCTATATTAGCGGATTGTAAGTTTTGGGTTTCTGGCACTTTTTGAATGAAGTGTTTTTTTAAAGTTACTTATTGATTTGGGTACCATCAGGATATAAGGCAAACCTGCCTTTGGATGCATCATGAACATGATCATGACTTGGCCATGGCCAGCCTCCAAATTCAGTTTGTTGATATTCGAGAATAGCTTCTCTGATCTCGACCTGGCTGTTCATCACAAACGGACCGTGTTTCACCACAGTTTCGTTAATTGGCTTCCCCTGTAATAGTAGTAAATGAGCTTCGGTACCACTATTTTTTATAACAAGTTCCTGATGTGCATTGAGAATAATTTCATGGTTCACCGGTATGGTATATCCTTCGGCTGTAATTTCATTTCCTTTAAAGAAATACAGGGATCTGCTTATTCCTTCAGATGCTATCGGTAATTTGTAGGTAGCATTAGGATCCATTTTCATTGTCCAAATTGCAATTTCATTTTCGGGATCTGCAGCCCAGGAATCGGGAGCGGGAGCAGCTGCGATTTTGCCATTTAGATTTCCTGCAATTAATATGATCTCGGTAGAATTGCTATGATCGTCATAGATAGTTATTTTAGGAATTTCTTCATTCCAAAGCATTTTAAAATGTGGATCAACCATTTTTTTATTCTTCGGAAGGTTTAACCAAATCTGAAATAATAAAAACAAATTTTCTTTATCTCTGTGCAATAACGGAAACATCTCAGAATGCTGCACTCCTTTTCCAGCGGTCATCCATTGCACATCACCATTTCCAAACCGACCCGCAGCACCCAACGAATCTGAGTGATCTACCAATCCTTTTTGAACAATAGTAATGGTTTCAAATCCGCGATGAGGATGTGCCGGAAATCCCGGTACTTTGGTGCCATGATACATGCGCCATCCATCTTTGAGGGTAAAATCTTGTCCGATATTTCTACCTTCCAGAGAAGCATCAGGTCCAAGATCTCCATTGCCTTTGGGATATTGATCTTCATGATATGCGCAAAATAGAAAAGGATCACTGGTTTCCCACGGGAAACCTAAAGGCTTGATTTTGATAATTGCAGACATGTTTCTTAATTTATATTGAACTCATTTGAAGTTTTTTAAGTTTTCGATGGTAAACCCACCTTTAAACGTAAATGCATAAGGAGTTTCTCCATGTTCCCTAATATAGTTTAATCGTTCTTTGGCCTCATCAGGTGTTGGTGTATGCCCTTTTTCTACATACCAAAAAGCCATATGCATCTTCGGCATTCGCTGAAACCATTCTTTTTTACGTTTTAAGATTTCAACGTGTGCCGTTTTGTAGGTAAAGTCAAACAAAGTGTCTATATCTTCCCAAACCGACATATTGATGATTAAAAAGTCATAATCAAAAACTCGTATGGCGGTAGCATTGCCTTCATCGCCTTTCAATCTCCATACAAAACCATTGCTTTGCTCTGCCATTGCATTAATGCGGTCCAAATTATTTACAAAATCAGCCATCACAGGGCTATCTATGGGAGCAATCATTTCGGCTATATTTACTTGTGCTAAATGCATACTGAATTATTGAATGGTTTTGGTTATTTAGTATTTAGACCCATTATTAATATTTACCGAAGATCTCGTTATAAATTCGCGAATATCCTCATTGGCCCGGATCAGATCTTCATTGCGCAGATACATCATATGACCACTACGATATCCTTTAAAACTAAGGCGATCGGTCAGCTTTCCGTTTGCATTCAATTGCCACATAACATATTTAGCATTAAAATATGTGGTAGCACCATCATAATATCCCGATTGTATCATGGTATGCAGGTTGGCATTCATTGCCATAGCTTTTCTAAGGTGTTCTCCTGTGTTATTGCCTTTGTTTCGATCCCATGGGTGCACGGGACCAAACATATTGTATTTAAGATCGGTTTTAAAACCCAGCTCCTGGCTATAATAATAGTTGATTGCTGGGGTAAAAGCGTGTAACCACGAGGTTAACTCGCTATTATAATCAGGATGATCTCCTGCTTCTTTAATATCCATTCCTTTATAGCGGGAGTCTAACCGTCCAATGGTATATCCTTCTTTATCTCTGAGCAGGTCTTTCCAGAAATATGATTTGGGCACTTCCAGATTATGGTGAAGGATGGTTTTTTTGGATAAACCAGAGTAGTATGCCATTTTATTGATCACCTCTTCCTTTTTGGAAGGATCCAGATATCCGCTTTTTACAATAGCAGGTAGTAATTCATTAATAGTATAGTTTTCAACTTCTGGCAGTACTTCTAATAAATCTTTATTCTGAAGCCTGGGAGGCAGCATTTTATGATACCAGGCTGCCGCTGCATAATAAGGCAGGCGATTGGCAACTTCTACCGGACCGGCAAATTTAAAACCGATCTCTGTAGGAGAAACCAGGATCACACCATTAAGGTACATCCATTGACGATTTTGTAATTCTAATGCCAGGCCAGAGACTCTTGTGGTTCCATAACTTTCTCCGATAAGGTATTTTGGAGATCGCCAGCGGTTATTTCTAGTTACAAACGTATTGATCCAATCGGCCAGGTACTTTACATCGGCGTTTACACCAAAAAACAATTTCTTATCGGGCATTTTACCTTCTTTGTCAGCTATCATTCTTGAATATCCGGTATTTACCGGGTTTACATAAACAATATCTGCCACATCCAAAACAGAGTTTGGATTTGCTTTTATGCCATAGGGCTGAACCGGAAACCCTTCATCATCGATCTTCAGGATACGAGGCCCGGTATAGGCAATATGCATCCATACCGAAGCAGATCCCGGACCTCCATTGAATGAAATCAGTAGTGGCCGGTTTTCATCATTTTTTATATCCGATCTTTTATAATAGGTATAACACAAAGAAGCGATAGGCATTCTGTTCTCATCCCATACTGGTTGAAATCCAACGGTAGCTTTATAAGGAATGGTTTTTCCTTTGATTGTAGTTGTATGCGTAGATACTATCATGGTATCTACCAGAACTTTAACTTGTTGTGCTTTCGCGTGAAGCGAAAAAACGAATAATATGAGTACTAGATAACGTCTGTTTTTCATTTTAAACATGCTCTTATTTATTTTTAGTTTTGAGTAGCATTTTGAGCGATCTCGTTCAATTTTTTATCAATCATTTCCTTAGAAAGCCATTGTCCCTGTGCCATTACTCCATGAATTTTTTGTAATGCATCAATATTTTCGAGAGGATTTGCATCCAAAATAACCATATCGGCATCAAGCCCCTCTTTGATTTGGCCAAAAGTATCTTCTTTATCAAAAAAAGTAGCAGGATTCATGGTTCCGGACCGGATAATTTCTAATGGTGTTAATCCGGCTTTTATCATTCCATCAATTTCGTGATGTATCGAGAATCCGGGAACGTTAAATAATTGTGGGGCATCTGACCCCAACAGTATTCTGCTTCCATTATCTTGCAGTTTTTTTAGTAATTTCCTTCTGATGTTATTAAATTGATTCCATTGAGCTTCTTCAACAGGATATTGATTTTTTCTTTCTTTCCATGTTTGTAAAGTGGAAACCGGCATATATTTCATTTCGGGTTCTTTGAGTAATTCATCTGCGCTTACTGGTGCAAACCATCGTTCGAATAAACTTTGGGTAGGCACAATCCAGACATTATGCTCATTTGCTAATTCTACCAATTCATCAATTTTGGATTCATCTGCCAGAGAAGTGAAATTGTACCCAAAAAATCCATTATCGCCGGGGTTTACATTTTCAGATTCGGGTACAAGTCCTTCAAGAAAACCGTCTATATGATCTACAGAGGCATAGTTGCTTTGTAAAGCATGCCTCACTCCTACATCTACAGGAACATGCCCCGAGAATTTGATTCCTACCTGGTTTGCGGTCTCTACTAATTGATCGAATACCTCTAAGGTAATTCCCGGGTGGATTTTTAAGAAATCATACCCATCCTTTTGGTATTGGGTAACTTTGGAGATCGCTTCTTCTTTGGTTTTGATCGAGTTTCCATTAAGTGAGGGGCTGGAAGTAAAAATCCTCGGACTCAGTATCTCACCTTCGGCAGCTTGCTTACGTAATGTGAGGTGAGCGGGATGGCCAAGCATACCTCTAATGGTTGTTACCCCATTAGAAAGATACAGAAACAAAACTTCCAGGATACGTTTCTTGTCTGTTGAAGGTGATGGAATATGTGCATGCATTTCTGCCAAACCTGGGATAACATATTTTCCTTCAGCATTAATTTTTGTAGGATAATCTTCTGGGTTTTCTACTGTTGGAGAAATATTTTTGATTTTTCCTAAGTCTACAACAATTTGTTGTTTCTTTTTTATAGATCCATTCTGAACATTGATAATGTTTGCATCGGTAATCAGAATCGCTGTTTTGCTATGTTGTTCTTGCGTTGATTGAGCACAAGCAAGTAAGGATATAGCAAAAAGCATAAAAAGATATTTTTCCATTTTAATAAAGTTTAATTTTTGAAAGTAAAGCACTCCGGGCAGTTGTATTGCTTGGCAATTTCTTTGGGATCGTAAACCCGATCCCCTTTAATTACCCGGTAAATATCACGTGTGTTTTTTATGTCTTGTAAAGGATTGCTATTTAAAATCACCAGATCAGACACTTTTCCAATCTCAATACTTCCTGAAATGTCACTCTTTTCAAGAAATTTTGATCCATTATAGGATGAAGTTTGTAGCGTTTCGATTGTAGACAATCCGGCTTCTACCAATGCTTCCAATTCTTTATGCAGCGAAATCCCCGGATAGGTATAGGAATTATATGCTCCGCTATCTGATCCTGCTAATAAGTTTACCTTGGCATCCTGCAACGATTTGGTGAGCTTTCTGAAAAATGTATTGAGTTCTTTTCTGGACTTCCTGGCTTCTTGTGAAGCGTTGAGTGCCCGTTTAATACGTCTGTCATATGTTTTGATGATTCCTTTTCCAACAACTTTTAGATATAGATCATTCGAATGGTCTACTTCATCCAGGTAACTCAACACATGGCCAATATGCAATGTAGGGACCACATAGGTGTTGTTATCTTTTAACAATTTAAATGTTTTTTGAGCCGTAGTATCCCGATAGGAAGCGATTAATTGCTCCATTGAGTTCCAAAAACCTAATTCTTTGTTGATGATTGCTTCGGTAATTTCTTTTTCTTCATAGGAACAGCCTTTAAGGATATAATACAGATGTTCTATAGCTCCGATTCCCGAAGTTACTGCTTCGTTTAATTCTACGGTAAAAGGCATATGTCCGGAAGAGATCATACCTCGCTTTGTAGCTTCTTTTAGGATTTCCAAATAGTATTCTCCGGAAATTCTGCTATCATAGATCTTTACAAAATCAGATGGGATCTTTTCCAGAGAATCCAGTGCTTTGCTAACATCTTCTGAAGATGCTACCTCCAATGAACCTGCCCAGGTAGCGCTGATACCATCCAGTTTTGGTCCTGAAGTGTATATGGTTGGGCCCGTTAAAGTACCGTCTTCAATTTCTTTTCTCCATTTTAAAACCGAAGCCGTTAGATCACCACCGGCATCACGTACCGTGGTAATTCCATTGGCGATAAAGAGAGGAAGCAGGTTTCTGTTTTCTTCAATTAACGAATCGCCGCCTCTAAGATGAATATGGTTATCCCAAAAACCCGGAAGAAGAAACTTACCGGTTCCATTGATTACTTTTTTGGCATTTGGGGTTGTTTCTGCCGATGGAGTTATAATTTTTACAATCCTCTTGTTTAAAGCATATACATCTCCGTTTGTAATTTTGCCTGTATGTATATCAATAATATTGATATTATGAATGGCTATCTTATAAGATGGGTTTTTTTCGGTTTTGCAGCCAAAGAGAAGAAGGAGGATACTATAAAAATATAGGTATTTCAAAATGAACTGTTTAAAAATGGTATCGATAGTTTTTTATATATAATTTGTTGTATCATAGACTGAATTTGTGTGAAAGTAAAACCGAAAATAAGCATTTGCCTGTGTAATTTATCTTAAAGAGGTGTTAAGTGAGGGTTTGTGAGTTTTTTAATGGTGAGTAGGTGAGGGGTGAGCCTGTGAGTGGTGAGTTATGAGGTGTGAGTTATGAGTTCCATAATTCATAATTCTGAATTCATAATTCGTAATTCATAACTCATCCCTTCTATTACCCCCAGCCCCTAAAGGGGAGCAATTCTACTACACTATTGTTTCCTGCTTTCAACTCCCGAAATCCTATAATTTCGTTTTTCATATTTTTCATATTTCTACTTTCATAACTCATCCCTTCTATTACCCCCAGCCCCTAAAGGGGAGCAATTCTACTACACTATTGTTTCCTGCTTTCAA
>CANMDW010000031.1 GCA_947496705.1 uncultured Aquimarina sp.
GGCGGAGGTCCTTGACCGAGACCTTAAAGCGATCGGTCGGAACGCCGACTTCTTCAATCTTGGGGGACACAGTTTAAGGGCCATCCGCCTAACAGGACAGATCCATAGAGAGTTCGGTGTCAAACTTTCTATTAACGATCCTTTTGACTATCCTATTTTAAAAGATTTAGCAAATTTTATATTGATTGGTGAAAATGCTTCTTACCAGAATATTGATCCCATAGAGAAAAAAGATTCTTATGAACTTTCACCAGCACAAAGTAGACTTTGGTTGTTGAGTAATTTTAAAGGTGGTAACATAGCTTATAACGTTCCGGGTGCATTTAAATTCAGTGGCAGTCTTGACATCGATGTTCTAGAAAAAGCGCTATTCATGTTAATTGAAAGACATGAAATCTTAAGAACTGTGTTCAAAGTAAATAATAAAGGAGAAGCCCGTCAATTTATACTTTCCATTGAAGAATTGAGCTTCAAGCTCAATTTTCAGGATCTTCAAGATAAAAATGAAGAAGAAATAAAGGATGTTCTTTATAAAAAAATAAACACCCCATTCGACTTAGACCAAGGGCCCTTATTATCCACCTCACTTCTAAAACTAAAAAATGATGAGTATATTTTTTGCTATGTGATCCATCATATTATCAGTGACAATTGGTCTTTGAATGTGATGCTAGCCGAAATGACTCACCTGTATAATTCTATTTTAAACAGCAGCCAGCCATCACTTGAGCCATTGAAATTTCATTATAAAGACTATATCAGTTGGCGGAATGAAAAATTGGAATCTGATAATTATGAAAAGCATAAGGTGTATTGGTTGAACAAGTTTGAACCCCCAATACCATCAACAGATTTTCCATTGGATCGTCCAAGACCACAGTACAGAACTTTCAATGGAGATGTAATCCACAGGACGATACCCAGCAAGACCCTTGATAGAATTAAAGATATAATATCGAAAAAGGATTCTAGCTTATTCATGGCGTTACTAACAGCAGTAAAAATCCTTATCTATAAATATACCCAACAGGTCGATCTAACCATTGGAACCTCGATGGTGAATAGGGACCATGTGGATTTGATATCCCAAGTAGGCTTTTATGTAAACACTTTGGCGCTCAGGACACAATTTTCACACAATGATAGTTTTAGAACGTTATTGAAAAAGGTATATCAGACCACTACCGAGGCCTACGGCCACCAAGATTACCAGTTCAATGAACTTGTCGATAATCTGTCCCTTGACAGGAATACCGATAGGCATCCATTATTCGATATAATGGTGGTTTTCCAGCCGCTTGAGAATAATGAGCATCTGCAAAACGCTTATATGGAAGGTGTTGAAATCGAAACTTATAGTTTAGAAAACCCCAGTATTAGTAAATTCGATTTTACTTTCTTTTTAAGCGAACAAAGTGATCATCTCGATTTAAGTATAGTTTTCAATACGGATTTATTTGATAAGGTTTCAATTGAAAGGCTAAGCGGTTACTTCAAAAACCTTTTAAACGATATTGCCAATGACCCAGATCAAACATTATTCAAACTTTCAGTTTTCAATGAAAATGAGGAAAGTAATCTAATAAATCTTATTGGCCGCACCATTTTAAAATATGATAAAGGGAAAACCATACTTAATCTTTTTTATGAACACGTGGATCAACGCCCTACACAAATTGCCGTAACCGCAGGTAATACTTCATTAACCTATATGGAACTAGACAAGTTATCTACCCAATTGGCTTTTGACCTTAAAAATAATTTTGGGGTCCAGACAGGCGATATTATAGGTATTTATTTGAATAGAAATGAAAATACAATTATTAGCATTTTGGGTATTATGAAAGCTGGAGGTGTATATCTCCCAATCGATCCAGAGTTTCTAACACAGCGGGTGAAATATATCCTAGAAGATGCCCGACCCAAGGTCCTTGTAACCGAATCAGAATATCTCTTCGATTTTGATTATTACGTCGGAGATCTTTACGCGATTGATATACAATTAGCTCTATCTGAAGATCATGAAAAATTTTACATTAAACCGGAAAATAACGCCTACATTATTTATACATCAGGATCAACTGGTAAACCTAAAGGGGTAATTGTAGGCCATGGCGCAATAACGGATTATTGTTTCGGCTTAATCACCGATACCAATATAAAGACATGTAATAAATTTGGGCTATTATCTTCCTTTGCTACAGACCTTGGCAATACTACAATTTTTGGAAGCCTAATAACCGGTGGTAATCTAAAAATATTCAACCATGAAGAATCTATGGATGGTCATAAAATTTCACGAGAAAATCTTGATTGTATAAAGATAGTACCAACCCATTGGCAGATTTTATCTAGTTGTAATGACTTTATTATGCCTTCTAAATGTCTGATCTTCGGCGGAGAACAATTATCAATGGATATTATAAACAAAATCTTTGAATCCGGCTCTGATTGTACAGTATATAACCACTATGGGCCGACGGAAACCACTATAGGTAAAGTAATCAAACAAATAAACCTAACCGAAAAATATAACCGTGCCCCTATAGGAAGACCTTTTGGAAATACCGAAATTCTAATACTAGATCAGCATTGTTCACTTCTTCCATTTGGAGCCATAGGTGAAATACATATTGGTGGGAAAGGTCTTGCCAATGGGTATTTGAACGCTAAAGAATTAACAAAAGAAAAGTTCATAAAAAACCCTTATAAGCCTCATCAAATTATTTATAAGACCGGGGACCATGGAAGGTGGCTCAATAACTCAGATTTACTTTTTGAAGGAAGAAAAGACAGTCAATTAAAAATTAGAGGAAACAGGGTAGAACTGTTGGAAATTGAAGAACAAATAAAAGAATTCATTGATGATAACCTCCAAGTCAAGCTATTAGCGAAATACGTTTCGGAATATGATATTGAACTTCTTGCATATATAATAGGTAAGTCATCAATTGATTTGAAAAAAATCAAAAGTCAGCTGCAACATGTGCTACCATCATATATGTTGCCTTCCCAATACTTTTTTATAGATACACTGCCCCTTTTGCCCAATGGTAAAATTGATTTGGAGAAATTAACGGAAACTAGACCTGCCGAAGAGGCACAATCTAGGGCCGAAGATATACCGAAAACAAGCACTGAGGTAAAACTAGCAGGTTTGTGGAGTGAAATTCTAGGTATCCCAACAAATCAAATAGGTTTGAATTCTAGTTTTTTTGAATTGGGTGGTCACAGTTTGAGAATTACACGTTTAGTTACCCAAATTTCAAAAGAATTCAATATAAAAATTGATTTTTATGATTTGTTCACTACACTCATGCTTAAAGATCAAGCAGTTCTTTTACAAAATGCAATAAAGAAAGATTTCGTAGATATTCCCTCCTTAGATGAAAAGGAAACCTATAAATTATCATCTTCCCAACAAAGAATTTGGCTCCTAAGTCAAATACCGGAGGCCTGCATTGCCTATAACATCCCCAATACCTTCGCACTTGATGATTCTTTAGATAGAGAAGCAATGCAGAATGCATTTAACTTTCTTGTTGACAGACATGAAATCTTAAGAACCGTTTTTCAAGAAGATAAGGCTGGAAACCTCCGCCAATTAGTGCGAAATACTAAGGATATTGCCACTAATATTTTTGAAATAGACCTTACGACATGTGAAGATGTGGAACAGCAACTACACAAACACCTGAAAATCGATTGCGCTCATAAGTTTGATTTGAAATTGGGTCCTCTTTTTAAGGGAACAGTTTATAAAATCAAAGAAAATCATTGGATATTAAGTTATGTTGTCCATCATATAATAAGCGATGCATGGTCCATGGATGTGTTCAAAAGAGAATTTAGAATTGCCTATGATGCATTCAAGAAGAACGTGGAGGTAGATCTTCCCGAACTACGATTACATTATAGGGATTTTGCTGAGTGGGAACAAAACAATCTGAACCAGGATGAGCTTCAGAAACAGAAAAATTATTGGATGGAAAAATTCAATGGTGAACTTCCTATTTTAAACCTTCCATTAGACAATCCCAGGCCAAGTTTAAAGACCTACAATGGTTCTAAGGTCAAATTAACTATTGATTCAAACACGTTCAGTGAATTTAAACAACTACTTGGTAGCGAAAACGCTACTTTGTTCATGGGAATTACAGCGGTTGTGAATATATTATTATATAAATACTCTGACCAGAATGATATTGTAATTGGAACACCAATAGCCGGGAGATATCATGAAAATTTAAATAATTTGATTGGTTGCTTTGTAAACACACTTCCTATTCGAATCCAATTTAATCAACATGAGGGATTTATTGACCTTTTGAATAATGTACAAAAGACTACTCTTAAAGCTTTTGATAATCAAATGTATCCCTTCGATAAACTGGTAGGTGACCTTACTTCACAATGGGATTTAAGCAGAAACCCTCTATTTGATGTAATGATTATTCTCAAACATCTTAACGACAATAAGTTTAATGGCCAAATGGAACTTGAAAATGATCCAAATGTAGCATCATATCAATTTGAAGACAAGAACTCCAGTAAGGTCGATTTGGGATTTAGCTTCATAGAGAATGAAAATGAGCTGATTATAAATTTGGAATATAATACTGATCTATTTACAATTCAATACGTGGAACGAATGTTAAAACATTTAGAACAAATCATTTTAAATGTGATAAATAGTCCACTACAACCTATTTCAAATCTTAATTATCTTACTATCAATGAAAAAAATGAACTTCTGCAAATTGGAGCACCTGAATCTAATCAAAATGAAAGCGGAAACATACTTGTAGCATTTAAGAATTGGGTCTCCTCGACTCCAGATTCTTCAGCTGTGGTTTTTGAAAATGAAAAACTTAGTTACATAGAAGTTGATACATTGTCGAATTATGCAGCAGCCTATATTAAGTGGATAAAGAATATTGCCGTAGGTTCACGAATTGTAGTTAGCTTAGACAGGAGCGAAAAACTTATACCAGTTATTTTGGGCATTTTAAAGTCGGGATGCGTCTATGTTCCCGTAGATCCAACTTTTCCCAAAGAACGGAAAGAATTTATCATCCAAGATAGTGATAGTATTTTTCAAATTAATACATCAAATGTTGATGAGCTTTTGAAACCACAAGATAAAACGGTTGAATTTAGTCTAAGTAACAACAGAGAATTGGCTTACATTATTTATACTTCCGGAACTACTGGAAAACCTAAAGGCGTTAAAATATCAATTAGTGCTCTCGCTCACACTATACTTACACACCAGAAGGTTTTCGATATTAAGCCCACAGAAAAAATGACACAATTTTTATCCATTTCTTTTGATACCTCAATTTTAGAAATTTTTTTGTCCTTGACTTCTGGAGCTACGATATTCATTGTAAACGAAAGCTTAAAAAGAGACCCTGAACAATTTGTGAAATTTCTGAAAATTAGAAATATTGAAACTATCTTTTTACCCCCAGCATTTGCAAACTTACTTAATATGGATGTTCTTACTAGTGTTAAAAAGTTGATAACTGGAGGAGAGCAATTTGATATTAATCAAGCGCGAAAATGGATTGGAAAAGGAGAATATTTTAATTCATATGGACCATCAGAAGCAACGATAGCAGCAACGTTTTATAAACTATCCAGAGAGCTCAATTTAGATTATGTACCAATTGGAAAACCTGTTGATGGCACCGGAATTTTTATTGTGAATGATGATTTAAAACTTTTAACCAAAGGATTTATTGGTGAAATACTAATAAGCGGGAATGGATTGGCTGAGGGATATTTGAATGATTCTAAATTGACTAACGAAAATTTCATTGAGCTTCCTTTTCTGCCTAATGAGAAACTTTATAGAACAGGTGACCTTGGTAAGTGGAGCGTTGATAATAATTTGGTTTTTTGCGGACGAAAAGATGACCAAGTAAAAGTTGATGGACATCGTATTGAACTTCAAGAAATAGAGAATGTTCTGTTAGACTATTCGAAAATTTCCGGAGCTCGGGTACTAAAAATTACAGACAACCAAGGCTACAGTAAACTTGTAGCATTCGTTATCGCTAAAGAAAGTACGGTTAAAGGAATCAAAAAGTATTTAGACCTTGAACTTCCAAAATATATGGTGCCGACAATTATTGTACCAATGATAAACTTCCCAATAACAAACAATGGAAAGGTTGATTCTAAGGCCTTATCTGAAATGAAATTGGAAGAATATACACCTAAAAAAAATAAGGTAACACCTAAAAATGATATAGAAAAATCCATATTAAAAATTTGGGAAAATGTACTGAATATTAAGGAGGTTTCCACCAATGATATTTTTTTTGAACAAGGCGGCAATTCAATTTTAGCTGTTAAACTCATTAATCAAATTAACCGAAGATTAAATAAGGGTTTAAAAATAACCGATTTATATAATTTTCCAACAGTCCAAAAAATCGGAAACTATCTCATTTCTGACCAGGATTTCAAAGAAAATAATTTAAAGGTAGATTTAAATTTTACCATCAATTATAGTATTCAAACTGCCAAAATAAAAAGCCTCAGAGAATATTCAATAGTACCTAATTCTATATTAATTACCGGTGCCTCTGGTTTTGTGGGTGTGTATTTACTTTTTGAACTTTTAACCAATACCAAAGCTAGAATATATTGTCTTACTCGTGCTAAAAATAAGTCAAGGGGATTTACTAAAATTATTGGAGCCCTAAAAAAATATAATCTATATAAACCCAAATTCAACGACCGTATTATCCCTGTCATTGGCGATTTGAGCAAGGAAGATTTGGCTATTGAAAATTCGTGCTACGATTACTTGATAAAAGAAATTGATGTTATCTATCATGCCGGGGCACAATTGGATTTACTTTCTTCATTTCAGCAGTTAAAAGGCCCAAATGTTGACGGAACGATAGAAGTTTTAAAATTTGCTACAAATTTTAAACTAAAAAAAATTGTTCATATCTCAACTCTTTCAATATTCACAGACAACAGAAAGGGTCAAATACTTGAAAACGAAGATGTTGAAAGTCAAATTCATTTTCAAAAGAACGGTTATAAGAGCACAAAATGGGTAGCCGAAAATATACTACTCGAAAGCCGTAAAAAAGGAGTTCCAGTACAAATATTTAGACTAGGATTAATTACTGGAGATAGCAAAATGGGTAAAATGCCAAGTAGCCAATGGTTTCCAAAACTACTTCAGTCATGTTATCAAATGGGAACTTATCCCAAAGATTTTTCGGCACCCTGTACACCTGTAGACTTTGTCGCCAAGTCCATTACAAAACTATCCAACAACACCAATATAGAACAATATGTTTTTCATCTAACAAATAATAAAAATGTTCCCTTGAATAGTATTCTTTGCGCTCCTGAGGGAGTTGACAAACAATTAGCCCCATTAGATGGCAAGGAGTGGTTAAAGAAGTTATACCTAGATTCTAAAGAACATCCTTTGCCTATTTCTCCATTAATTGATTTTAGCAACGTCAAATACGATGAAAACAATCAACCTATCATTGAATTTAGTCTTAGCAGGGCGAATTATTCAACCGAATTAACAATCGAAATATTAAAAAGTTTAGACATATCATTTCCAGATGAAAAGCACTATGTAAAAAAATATTTGAAGAATTTAATTTAATCTTAAAACCAATGATCATGAAAGAGCAAAAATGGTACGCCAAACCTAATCTAGTTATTGAACCACTTTATGACAGGTGGTATGCTTGGTCTCACCTCATTTCTCCCGCTACGGCGGCCATGAATATTAAAGAAAGACATTTGAAAATCATGTCCTCTTATATTCAATCCCCTAAAATTCATGAAGCTGCCGTTAGAAACCCTAAATTGTTGGGAGGTCCTTTTATGGATTTCAAATCAGAAAGAGTTGAAGATATTAAGAATTTGAAAGAAAAAACCGTTGAAAAGCAAAGTAAAAACTTGTTACTCGCAGATGCTATTAAGGAATTAGACGATCTTTTGAAAAAAGAAGGTAAAGGATATTCCTTAGAGTCCCTATATGTTAAAGTCCCAGATATATTAAAAGGCTTTGTCGAATTAGTATATGATTTAAATGATAATCCATCCTTCAGATTTTTTGAACCCCTACTATACCAAAGCGAGTTCTACAATAAGGCTTCACAAAGTATAGCATTATGGATTACTAATAATGATGATAGACCTTTTTGTTTGAGCACACCAAGACTGGATGAACCTCATGTTCTTCATATATCTATCCCATTCGACCACGTTGGAATTGATATGCTTGGCCAAATGAAAAGAAAAGGAGGATCAAAAGAGGAATTAGCTAAAATTTTGAATATTAGTTCCAAGGATAGAGAACTTTTTGATTCGTTTTTTACAAAAAAGCCACTCCCAAAATATGAAAAATACCAAGGACCTAATGTTCGTATGCGGTATTTCGGCCATGCCTGTATTTTAGTTGAAACAAGAGATGTTAGTATTCTGGTTGATCCGTTAATAAATTACTATGGATACCAATCTAGTATAGATCATTTTTCAGACATCGATTTGCCAGACGTAATTGATTATGTTTTGATTACACATAATCATCAAGATCACATATTATTTGAGACCTTGTTACCATTAAGGCATAAAATCAAGAATATAATTGTACCGAGGACCACAACAGGTTCGTTGCAGGATCCTAATCTAAAATTAGTATTTGAAAAAACCGGGTTTAAAAATGTAATTGAAATAGATGATATGGAATGTGTGGTAATTGAAAATTGTTCAATAACCGGTATACCATTTACTGGCGAACACTGCGATTTAAACATTCAGTCCAAAGCCTGTTATCATGTAGATGTTAGTGGATTTAAATTCTTCTTTGCGGCAGATTCGCGAATTCTTGAAAGAAAAGTTTACGAGCATGTTTATAAAATGCTCGGAGATGTAGATGTTATCTTTTTAGGTATGGAGTGTGATGGTGCTCCTTTGACCTGGTTATACGGTCCGTTACTTACTGAAGAGTTAGCACGTGACAAGGATCAGTCGAGGAGATTGGCCGGATCAAATTTTGAGCGTGGAATTCACTTGGTCGATATTTTCAATCCAAAGGAGGTCTATGTATATGCAATGGGACAAGAACCGTGGTTGGAGTTTATTAGTACAATCAAATACACAGACGAGTCAAACCCAATAATACAATCCAATAGGTTAATAGAAGAGTGTAAAAAAAGAGGAATTATTTCGGAGAGATTATATGGCGAAAAAGAGATTCTTTATGATATTAATTTACAACCTGTTGTATAGAAAACTTGGATAACAGTGATACTTAGATTCTTGATTGCGCCTTAAATGAAAGAGTTAAATAAACTTATACTACCAATAATTGGTCGCTCTGGAGCTCTAAAGTACATTTTCTTAGGTGTGGTTTCAGGATTAAGTAGCTTTCTTTTTATAAATCAGACTACCATTGTAATCGGACTTTTGATTGATGGTAAGCTTAATACTATTAGAAGAGAATACTTACTTATTTTCGCTACAATTATCTTAATATTTGTTTGGACCAAAAGATCATTGTCTTTAACAAGCATGGATATTTCGCTAAAAATAAGCTGGACATTACGAACCAGAATCCTTAAGAAGGTATTGAATGCTAATTATTATCAACTGTCAAAAAGAATCACTGATATTCAAACAGCGATATTAAGTGATATTGGCGTTCTTACATCGGCCTCTTTGGGTATAATCGATTTTTTCATCGCTATTATTGTAACTGTTTCTTGTTTTACTTATCTCGCTACCATATCTATACAACTTTTTATTATTACCTTTTTTGTGGCTGTTTTAGGCGTAAGCACATATTATTTTTCTTCTAAAGCCAATATGCGCAATCTGCAAAAGAGAAGGGAGTTGGAGGGCGATTTTCAAACTAATTTAAACAATGTACTAAATGGTTTCAAACAATTGTTTATGGATGATAGTAAGGCTTCCTATTTGTTTAGAAATAAAATAGTCCAAAATGCCAAAGAATCGTTTGATTATAGTGTTAAAGCGGGTACAGGATATATAAACAATCAAATGACAGGACAAATACTTTTTTACATCCTCATTGCCCTTGTTTTACTTGTGTTTAGCATTGTCTTAAATTTTGAATCAAAGAATGTGGTGGCATTTATATTTACACTTCTATATTTATTGGGCTCAATAGAAACAATTATGGCTCAGTTTCCTAATCTCATGAAGGCGAAAATTGCAGCTAATAAATTGTTAGGTTTGAACGATGAATTAGAAAAATATCAAAAAAACTCAAATGGAAAAAGCTCAATCAATTTAAGATTTGGAGAATTTGAACATTTGGAAATAAGAGGTTTGACCTTTTCTTACCACACTCAGGAAGAGTCTTTTAAAATTGGACCGATAAACTTTGCACTAGCTAAAGGGGAAATTATTTTTATCAATGGGGCCAACGGAAGTGGTAAGACCACATTTATTTATAATTTATTAGGGCTTTTACCACCACAAAAAGGTGAAATAAGCCTAAATAATAACCCTATTACACCTGAGATTCACTCAGATTTTAGAAAATACTTTGCAGTTGTTTTTAGTGATGTGTATTTATTCAATGAGGTGTTAAAAGAAGACGTGGTGGAATTCAATTTATGGCAATATTATTTAACACTTTTTGAAATTGAAAAAAAAGTAACCCTTAAAAAAAACAAACTTTCTACAACGGATCTTTCATCTGGTCAAAGAAAACGCTTGGCTTTGGTAGTTGCCTTAATCGAACAGAAGCCTATTATTGTTTTGGATGAATGGGCTGCAGATCAAGATCCATATTTTAGAAATAAGTTTTATACAGAAATTCTCCCTATTCTAAATTCCAATGGATTCACATTTATTGCTATAACACATGATGATAGATATTATCATTATGGTGCAAAGCTGTTTAGAATAGAGGATGGATTATTGTATAAAGAAAACATTGAAAAATATACAGCTAATGGGAGCAATTTATTCAGTTAAGTATATATGAATATTCCGAGGATATTTATGATCCATTTTGCAGGAGGAAGTTTCTACTCCTATGATTTCCTCAAACCTTATCTAAAGAATTTCGAAATAATTCCACTCGAGCTGCCAGGCAGAGGAAAGAGAATTTCAGAAAATTTAATTACGGATTTTAACTTAGCTGCAAAGGATATATATAGACAAGTAAAATCGTTTTTTCAAAGCAACAATTATTTCATGATTTACGGCCACAGTATGGGTGCATATTTAGCTTTAAAATTAACGGCTATGCTTTCAAATGAAAGAATTTACCCTGTAGCTCTAATTGTGAGCGGAAATATTGGTCCGCAAAAATTTGATGAAAATGTTTGTAGACGATTTCAGTTAGAAGGTGAACTATTTCTAAATTCCTTAAGAGAATTAGGAGGAATTCCCGATGAAATCCTAGAAAACTATGAAGCTTTCAATTTCTTTGAACCTGTTTTGCGCTCGGACTTTGAAGTAGCGGAAAGAGTAACACTTGAAGACTTTGACATAGTGAATGTACCCATTGCAGCAATTATGGGAGATAAGGAGGACAAAGTCAATCAAATAAATAATTGGAAGAGATTTACAACATCAAGTTGTAGGCTATATACCCTGCCAGGGGGCCATTTTTTTATTTATGATAACCCAAATGCCTTGGCTAAAATTATCAAAGCATCTTTTACAAGTTATTTATAGATATTGTTATACCCAACATTAAGTATGAAGTGATTTAAACCTTTTAGCCAATTGAAAAGGTTTAAATACTTCTATAATTAAATTTCAATCTCAGCACGAAATTCAAATTTAACATGAAAATTAAAGACCCTAGCCTAAATCAGATAATCCAAAATAATAAAAAGCTAATAAAAAGAGATGATTTTAATGTTCTGTTATTAGACATGGGAAAAATGTATTTTATTGGGGATTGTTGTTTTCGATTTAATAAAATAAAATACATTGAGAATGTAATTGGGAATTGTAATTTGACTCTTTGTTACAGTAACCCCTCAAATAAATGGTTATACCAGGCTATATTAAAAAACCATCCATTTATATCAAAAATTAAGAATAAACAATGGGATGAAATTGATTTCGAAAGCTATGATATTATCGTAATCATTTCTAATGATGAAGAGAGTTTCTGGGATTATTTTAGAAATAGATATAGGCATTTATTTAAGTTAGATACATTTAAGATAATGATATTCTCGATATCAAAACTAACGCTAAAAGAGAGTGATGTTGAACATACTGTATTTCCCACTATTCCAGGTCTTGAGAATGGAATGGATGATCTTGGGCCAGGAGAATTATACATAGATAAAAATGAAGTTGGTTTTGCCAATAAATGGCTAAAATTACAGGGATTAAAACCGGATGAAAAATTATTTATTATAGTTGATTCCGCATCTGAAAGACGTAAATTATTGAAAATCAATGTTTATTTTGAGATTCTCAGCCAATTACTTAGCAGACCTAAAATTAAACTTCTTGTTTTTGATGAAAGGAATATTGGTAAAGATCAGTTCTACAGAGCGTGGTTAGGTGACGAATTGGTTTCGAGAATAATCTTTTCGAAGGGCTTTAGCCTACGCGCTAATTTGGCATTGATTAGCTCTGATAACATAGCACTTATCTTTGGCCCCTGCACTGGTATAATGCACTGTGCCTCTAGTATTTACAATAATTTTACTGCCAATAACTCTACTTCGTATAAGCCCCCCCTTATGGTGGTCTATACCGGAAAGCCGGGAAAGGGTAACAAAAATTCAGATTATTGGTGGGGAACTTCTCCATTGATTGACTGTCTTTTACTACGTAAACAGGGGATGAAGAAGCAGATTATTTCATTGGACAAGATTGCCAAAAAAGATAGAAGTGATATTGTAAAGTTATCCTGCACTGAATACTCTTCTAAACAAATCTTAGAATACTTAGACAGCAAATTGGGCTTGGTATTTTGACGCTAGCAAACCATTGGCATATACCCATAAACTTTAATAAAATTGATTGTGAAGTATTCAAAAATCAATATTGATACCGTGAAACCGGAAAAATATTGGGAAGGTACTTCTTTTGTTCGATCACGAAATATTATTGTTAGGAGATTGTTGCATCCGATTTGATAAGATGAGATTAATTTACCAATAATTCTAACCAAAAGAATTTATAGTAAATTTTGCAGCACAAAAGAGCAGAAAATTAATGGAATTTTTACTTTCAAATAATCCTATTATAAATAAAATTTCTTTTGAACCATGAAGAATATTAACTTTCTGCATTATGATCTTAATTTTAGTTATTTCGAAACGAGAAGAAAAGTTACCTAAATATTTGACTAAAAAATATTCAAATCGGTTAATAGATAAAAATTATTTACTCCAGTTGATTTCTCTATCTAAAGTCGCATCACTGCTAACGGAAGGCATATTTTATCCAAATTGCTAATGATAAAAATTCAGAAGAAAAATTACTTGCTAATGCACCTATTTCAGCTACACATTGCTGAAAAAGAAAAAAAGATGTGGATAACTAACTGAAAAACAAAGGCCTTAAACATTACGATCGACTATTCATAATAATGAACTCTTCCATAGTTGCTGGTAGACTTTTACCTTATGAAAGCTTTACGGCAAGATTTGGCTTTACTGGGGAAAGTCTAGTTAATATGATTTTTAGACTTTATAGCGATCAATTACATTGTGTTTCTAGTATTTGGAACTACTATCGAAAAGTATCTCATACCACATTAAGCCTCCACATATTATGGCCTATATATAATTATAAAAAGATGAAAATTATAATATAAATCAATTGTGGAAGTTCACTTGGTAAATTGCATTTTTATTCATAAAGACAAAGGGTTTTTAGTATTAAGACTCTCATGAACCTCATTTCGAGAGAGATTATATCAAAATAGGATTGTAATTTTCATGCAGCCAATGCCCATGAATTATCTTTTAAAGCAATAAATCATTTAAACTGGTTGGCTTTCTTTCTTAAACAAAACTCATTTTTAAATCCTAAAAATACCCAAGATGAAAAAATTATTAGAACCATTTTTCTGGATTCTAGCAGTTACGTTGTTAATAATGATTAGTTCAAAAAACTTTTTTAAACTACCTCCGATTGGAAAGGTGTTGGATCCCTTCATAGGTTTGGTCCAAAATGAAAATGAATCAACTTTGATAACAAATCAAGAAATTGAATTTAAAGAAACTTTTAATAATACCGTAAGAGTATATTTTGATGAAAGAAGGGTTCCTCATGTATATGCCGAAACTATTGAAGATTTATTTAAAGCCCAAGGCTACCTAGTAGCCTACTTTCGATTATGGCAAATGGAATTCCTAACCTTAAATGCTTCTGGGAGAATATCTGAAAAGATTTCTGACAAATATATCGATCATGATCGTCTTCAAAATAGATTGGGTATCGAAATGGCGGCAAAAAAATCCCTTCGCGTTATGGAAAATAATCCACAGACCAAAAAAATCATGGACGCCTTTACAGCGGGCGTAAACACTTATATTGAAAATTTATATGAACGTGATCTTCCGGTCGAATACAAACTTTTAGATTATTGGCCAGAAAAGTGGAATAACCTAAAAACGGCCTTGGTAATGAAATATATGATGAGTGTTCTTTCCGGTTTTGAGGCGGACCAATCAAACACCCAATCAATGTTAGCATTAGGCAAAGACGAATATAATTTATTATATCCTTCCAAGGGGACACATATTGCTCCTATGATAACATTTACCGACCGAAGAATCAATCATCAATTCGATTCTATTCCAAAGCCTGATTATTTGACCTATGCTTTTATAAACAGGAATTCTAAGATTAAAAATTCTGGTTTCAATCCAAATTTAGGAAGTAATAGTTGGGCGGTTAATAAATCAAAAAGTCACAATGGAAATAGTTTACTTGCTAACGATCCTCATTTGAATTTAAACATTCCTTCAATTTGGTTAGAAATGCAACTTCACGGGCCAGATTTAAATGTATACGGGGTTTCTATACCAGGAGTTCCAGGTATTTTAATAGGGTTTAATGCTGAATTAGCTTGGGGAGTTACTAATGGAAGTGTTGATACTAAGGATTGGTATAAATTACAAATAGACGAAGATTACAAGCAATACTTTTATGAGCGTGAATGGCATTCTTTAGAGGTTAATATTGACACAGTAAGGGTAAAAAATAATGAAATCATTATTGATACAATTTATAACTCCGTACATGGCCCAATAGTTTACGATAAATCATTTTCAAGTGATTCTAATCTGATATTTAATCATGCGCTAAGCTGGAAGCTACATAAACCGACAGATGAACTTTCTCCCTTTTTAAAATTAAACATGGCAAATAGTGCTAATTATATGGAAGCGATAAAATCTTATAAAGGAAGTGCATTGAATTTTATTATTGCTACGAAGAATCAAGATATTGCCGGATTTCATCAGGGTGAAATCCCCATCAAATGGCCAGGTCAGGGTATGTTTATTATGGATGGTTCAAAAGAATCACATTTATATAATCGATATATTCCCAACGATAGCTTACCTAAAACATTTAATCCTGGATCGGACTATATTTTTTCTGCTAATCAAAGACCAACAGATTATAACTATCCGTACTTCTACGATGGATATTTTGTAGAAAAAAGAGCACTCAGAATAAAAGAGTTATTAGATAGCATACCACAATTTGACCCTAAATTAATGATGAATTCACAACTTGACAATAAAAGTTATTTAGCATCTTACGCCTTACCAATTTTGATCTTCCATTTAGATTCAACGAAGCTAAATGAAGTTGAAAAAACATATTTAAAGAAACTTAAATTATGGAAAGGCACCTATAATTATAAGAGCCAAAATGCGGGACTATTTTATTTATGGTTAGGAAGAATTACGGATTATACCTGGGATGAGCTAAATAATTATACTAATGGCCTCAAAATACCGGATGACTTCGTACTGGTTGATATGTTAGAAAAAGATCCTTTCAATAAATATTTTGATGTTCTTTCAACTGAAAATGTAGAGGATGCTTCAAACATAATCTTTACTTCTTTCACCCAAACTATTAAAGAATTTGAAGAAGTCAAAAAAAATGGAAGTATTCAATGGGGAGATCATAACTCTATTCACCTAACACATTTTTTAGGTATTGAACAATTTGAGATTCGCGACCTCAAGACTTCTGGGTATTCCAACACTATAAATGCCGTTTCCTCGTCATGGGGTCCTTCCTGGAAAATGGTTGTTGAAATGGATACAGTACCATTTGCATATGGTATTTATCCTGGAGGACAATCTGGAAATCCACTAAGTAAATATTATGGAAATTCGGTGAAAGATTGGAGAGATGGAAAGTATTACAAATTGAATTATTTCATTAATGAAAGTGAGGCGGTAAAGTACTCCACAAATAATTGGACAATTGAAAAGGAATGAACTGGAAAAGAATTTTTATAATAATGCTTGTTATCTCTCTTTTGACCATTGCTATCAAACTAATTGAAGATTTGCCTTGGTGGATTTTTATTCTTCCATGCGCTATCACAGGCGGGACCATTTACATAATTAATTGGAAAATTCCTCATACTCTCATAGGGTTCATTACAGGTTTTTTATTATGGCCTTTACTTAATATTTTCTTTCATTTCAAATATGACGGACCACTCTTCGATAAATTAGGATTTTTCTACAGTTTTTTAGGTCTAATTACTTCCGGATTATTAACTGGCCTTTTAATGGCACTAACAATTAATATTGGTTTCCTTGTCGCTAAAAACATTCTGAGCAAAAACTAACATGGTAACAAATAATCAAAAACATGCTCCTATAGATTCCGAGTTGATTGGTCATTTAAGAAAAAGAACCTCCGAAAAACAGTTAAATTTCTTTTCGCCATTCAATGCAATAACTACGGATGCTGTTCAAGTTGGTTATATGATGAGTGAAATCCTAAACCAATTTGAAGATGATGTTAATTACCACTCATTTTTTTGTAATTCGGTAATTGAGGGTTTTCACGGAGCAATAAAATTAGCAAGACATTACTTGTATTCTGAATTTAAAAATTATGATGGAAGTGTATTCATCTTTGATTCTTCTGGGCGTTATAAGCGAGATTTTAGTTCAAATCAGTTCATGGAAGTCCTTCCAGGAATCATTTTTTTTTCTTCATACAGTATGTTTTCGGGTATTGCCGTTAGGCGCCCCACAATTCGAATATTTTCCTTTAAAAGTCTTTTAGAATTAGAGGAATTTAATTTTGATAAATGGGCAAATAATCAAGATTCAATTAACATTTTAGATCTATCTTTTACTAAAAAGATTCGATTGAAAGATAAAGACATGCTCTTGCGATTTTTTGATATCGTTATTTGGGGTGAAAGCTTGACAAATCATATGTTCCCATTTGGTGCATTTTCTACGAAGCCAAAATTGTATAAGGTCTGGCATAATATAGGCAACTGTGGCTTACATTCATCAACTTATGGCGGTAATTCGATGGTTTTGTCCTTTATAAAAAATCGGTTGCTTGGACAATATCCCATTTTTAAAACGTCGAATAAGCACGTTTCAAAGCTTGATCAAATTGAGAGGTCTAGAAAAATAAAATTGAAATTTATTTTTAAATACCTAAATGGATATACATTACTTCCTTTATACTTAATTAATCCAAAATTAAATTTCATTTCCGCCAAAGGATCTTATTTGAGTACTGCAAATAATTCAAAAGATAATATTCTTGACTGCGTTGGCAGTAGTGGATGCAATGCAATTGGTCATAACAACGATATCTTTTTGGAGAGAGTCATTCGTAGTTATGATAGTAACCAAGTGTATAGTGAAATTCTAAGACAACTAATACAGAAGCATACAGGTTTAGAAAGGACGATTCAAGGTGTGAGTGGGGCTTCAGTTGTTGAAATTGCCATTCGACTTGCTCTTTTAGCACAGCCACAAAGGAACCATATATTAATTATTCGCGGTAACTTTTCGGGAAAGACATTGTTGGCAATGTCAGTAACTGATGGGGTTAAGCATATGTTTAACCCAATTTATAAGAATCTAACCATTTTTGATGCGAACCAAAAAAATGCAAAAGAGACCTTATTAGATGTATTATCTGAACAGAATGTAGGTTTAGTTTGGATGGAATATATCCAGGGAAGAAGCTTTCAAACAATGGGTGATGAACTATTAGATGTTATACTACGTAATCGTGAAAGACATAAATATTTTATTGGCATAGATGAAATTTTAAATGGAGGGTTTCGCACTGGTCGCTTGACAAGTTACAGAGATGATATCAATCCGGAGATAATTACTTTTTCCAAGGCCTTTAGCGGAATGATCATTCCGAACGCTTTCGTTGCCATTTCCGATAAAATATATACTGCTTGCTCAAAAAGAGATCTTGATTATACGAATGAGCTTGCCCAAAAATACAGAAGTGAATTTAGAGCTTGTGTTACGCTGGAATATTTCAAATGGACCGAAGAATTGGCCATCCAGAATAATGTAAATAAGAATTCAGATATGATTATCGAAAAATGGAAGTCCATTCAGGGAAAGGTCCATTATTTAAAAAAAATGGAGATCAAGGGGCTACATATAAACATGGAAGTAAACAATCATCTTTTTCCTTATAATATAATGAAAAGTTCAATGCGAAATGATGTTGTAAGTTATTTGTTCTATAAACGTGCAAGTATTTTTTGTATTTACACCCGACTTTTGCCCCCACTGAATATTAACCTTCAGGAGGCTAATTTCCTAATAAAAGGGATTGAAAAAGCTTTTTCCACGAACGCCATATATGTTCTTTTGGTATTTCTTCGCATGAAGCTTTTAAAAAGATGGTACTTTTTTAAATATGGCTAGGGCTTGTTTGTGAAATCACAAATAACATGTTTCTTCACACTGAAAATCATAATGATAGAGTAAAGAGGGCTCACTTCGAGAACTAAAAACCTCGAAAAATAGAAGAACTATAATGAAAATCTAATTTGCAGTTCTGATTTTGGCATTTGATAAACCAATTATTTAAAACTCGAAAATCACTACTAATTTTCTTAAAAGGTAGTTGAGTGTCTCATCAAATAATCGATCATACCTTTTTCCAGTTTATTTGATATAATTTATTTAAAAACTCCACAAAGAATTAGTAGCCAACCTAACTAGTGGAATTAATATTGGACTGTTAAATTATCCATGGATATACAATTAATTCTATCCATGAAATTAAATGGTAAACTCAATTTACAAATTCCTATATATAACTTAATCTCCAGAAGATATGTACTCAGATATTATTTCCAGGTTTGGTGATTTTTCAATTCTTGTTCTAGGCGATTTAATGATCGATTGTTATTTGCATGGGGGAAGTTCACGATTAGCCCCAGAAGGCCCCGTCCCTGTAGTAGACATTTTGACAAAAGATAAAGTACTTGGTGGGGCAGCCAACACAGCTTTTAATTTAAAAGCACTAGGCGCAGACATCACTTTTTGCAGTATTGTGGGAAATGACGAACCCGGTCAAATGGCTCATGAGGAGCTTAAAGCTTTCGGGATTAGATCTCGATTAATCATAGGTCATGGACTGAATACAAGTGTTAAAACTAGAGTAATTTCAGACGATCAAATCATAGTTAGATATGATATCGGTTCAGAATTTTATTTAAAACCAAAACTGGAAAATCAATATCTAAAATTAATTGTGGAAGAATTTGACCGTCATGATGCGATAGTTATCTCAGATTATAATAAGGGATTAATAACGAATTCCGTCATATCATTGCTCACAGAATTAAACTTGTTCAATAAAAAATTCATTGCTGTAGATTCCAAAAAATTAGGCGTATTTGCAAAATTGGCTCCGACTCTTGTTAAACCTAACTATTCTGAGGCTATACAACTTTTGAACCTACGGATTGAGAAACGAAACCGAGTTAATCAAATAAGTAAGCTGGGTAAGGACATTTATCAAAAAACCAATGCTCTCATTACAGCTGTTAGCATGGATAGAGAAGGCTCGATAATCTTTGAGAAAGATAAATTATGTTATCGCAGTTTTGCCATTCCCTCCCTAAAAAATCAGGTCTCAGGGGCAGGAGATGCCTATTTTAGTGCACTTACGTTGTCCTTATTATCCTGTGCCAGTATTCAACAGTCTTCCGAAATTGCCGGTGCAATGGCAGCAGTTGCAATTACCAAGAAAATCACTGCGACTTGTAGTGCTAATGAATTGAATGCATTCCTGTCAAGAGATCAAAAAATCATTACAGCAAGAAAACCATTGAAAAGCATTATAGAGTTATATAAATCTCAGGGTAAAAGGGTTGTCTTAACAAATGGCTGTTTTGATGTACTTCATAGTGGTCATGTAAACTTCCTTAATTCAGCAAGAGAACTTGGCGACATTTTAATTGTTGGGGTGAATACTGATGATAGTATAAGAAGACTTAAAGGAGAACATAGGCCCATAAATAAACTACAAGAAAGAATTAAAGTAATCTCCGGATTGGGATCTGTCAATCATATTATTCCATTTGGAAATTTGGAAAACGATGAAGCATTATCATTAATCGAAATTATACATCCTGATATTTATACAAAAGGAGGCAATCACGCAAAGGAAAATCTTACGGAGACTTCTCTAGTAGAGAAGTTTGGGGGTAAAATTGTAATACTTCCTACGTACCCTAATCAGTCTACAACGCTTACTTTTCAACGAATCCGTCAAATCAAAATTTGATAACATAAAGTATTCTAAACATTTAATTAAATATGAAAAAGAGTAATTATATTGTAATAACAGGAGCAGCTGGATTTATAGGTAGTTGTTTAGTTCAACATCTAAGTAAAATAGGATTCAATAACTTAATCTTAGTTGATGATTTTACAAAAAAGAAAACAAATCTATTCACTAAAAAATATTTTAAATTAATTGATCGAGAAGTATTTTTTAAAAAAAACTTACCCATCTATAAAAATATCTCAAATTTTATTCATCTTGGTGCCAAAACGGATACTCAAAAATTAGACTATAATATATTTAAGCATTATAATCTCGAATTCTCCAAGAAAGCGTGGGAGTTTTGCTCAGAAAGAAAAATACCCTTTATATACGCATCCTCTGCTGCGACTTATGGATCAATCAACAATTCTTTTGATGATGACCATGATCTAATTCCTGAGTTAAAACCTTTGAATCCATACGCCATTTCAAAAAATGAATTTGATATCTGGGTACTTCTTCAAAAAGATTCACCACCAGAATGGATAGGTTTAAAATTTTTCAATGTTTATGGCCCAAACGAATGTCACAAGAATCAGATGGCAAGTATGGTATATCATGCTTTTAATCAAATCTCATCTACAGGTCAGGTGAGATTGTTTAGATCATATAGAAGAGGGTTTAATGATGGAGATCAAAAAAGGGATTTTATATACGTGAAAGATATAATTCATATATTATTTTGGTTGACTACGAAAGGCATCAAAATCAATGGTATTTATAATCTTGGTACAGGTAGAGCAAGAACATTTAACGAACTTGTAAATATCATTTTTCGGAATTTACAGCAAAAGACAAACATTCGTTATATCAATATAACCAAAGAATTGGAGACAAGATATCAATATTTTACGGAGGCCAAAATGGACAAATTTAGAAAATTAGGTTACAAAAAAGGATTCACATCATTAGAAGATGGGATTAATGATTATTTGAACTATCATTTAAAATTAGCTTCATCAACATCTTCTTAAGTTCAATCACGGTATCTCTTAGGAAAAGAAATTGAACATCTCTCTAAATCATTGGAGAATAAAATATATTTAAAATCAGTCTGTTATATTGCATTAAATTGATTATTGGGAGGGCAATACAATTCATATAATGCATGTGACTTCTCTTTTTAATTCAGGCTATTTGGACAAACTCCATTGTTTTCTATAAACACAAGTATATACAAAAATGTACAGTACTTTGAATTTTAATACAAACAAATTAATAATCCCAAAGGAAACGGTTAATCAAGAACCGCTCCCTTGAATTAATTGAATACCGATATAACACTTGCATTCATGTGTTCAATATATCACAATGCTAATAAGAGATATTACATAATCCATTATAGGAGTTTATTAACCCAATAATTTTACAACTATGAACAATTTATCTAAAAATTACTTCGACTATATTATAATCGGAGCAGGTCCCGCTGGCGTTCAGTTAGGATATTTCATGGAAAAGCACAATCTTAACTACTGTATTTTAGAAAAATCAAGCTCCGTTGGAAGTTTTTTTGAAAAATATCCTCGCCAAAGAAGACTTATTTCAATTAACAAAATCTTCACAGGATACGATGATCTAGAAATAAACTTGAGATGGGATTGGAATTCACTATTGTGTGATGAACCAAAGCTTTTGTTTAAGAATTATTCGAAAAAGTTTTTTCCTCATCCAGATGATTTTATTAGGTATCTAAAGGATTTTGCAGCTCATTATGAGCTCAATATTAAATATAACTCAGAGGTTGATAATATTAGCAAGGACAATCATGAAAATTTTATAATTCAATCCAATACCGTTACTTACCGCTCTAAATTCTTAATAGTCGCTACAGGAATCCCAAAACAAAGGATACCTGAAATTGAGGGTATTGAGTTATGCGAGTTATACGAAAACTGTTCTGTAGATCCCAATGATTATTTAGATCAAAAGGTATTAATAATAGGTAAGGGAAATTCAGGATTCGAAACGGCTGATAACTTGGTCTCTACAGCTAGCAGAATTCATTTACTAAGTCCAAATATTGTTAAATTTGCATGGAAAACACATTATGTTGGTGACCTAAGAGCATTGAATAACAATCACCTTGACACCTACCTGCTAAAATCTCAAAATGCCGTATTGAATGCCGAAATTATAAAAATAAGAAAGGACGAAGACGGACAATATCATGTTTTAGTAAATTATACTAAAGTTAGTGGGATCGAACATGAAGAATTAAGCTATGATAGAGTTATTATTGCGAGTGGATTCACTATGAATCTATCATTTTTTGACAAAAGTATAAAACCACAATCCGCCCATGATGGAAAATTTCCGAGATTAACTTGTGAATGGGAATCAACAAATGTTAAAAATCTATACTTCGCCGGAGTCCTTAGTCATTCTCGGGATTATAAAAAGGCTACATCTGGTTTTATCCATGGCTACCGATACAATTGCAAGGCACTGATACAGATGCTTTTAAGAAAGAATTATGAAATTGATTTACCCGTTCATAAATTGAAAACTATTTGCCTTTCTAAAATCCATAAATTAGTATTGAATAAAATCAATAGGTCTTCTGCTCTTTGGCAGCAGTTCGGTTTTTTTGGAGATGTGTTGATTATTGAAGTTCAAGAAAATAAGGCATATTACTTAGAGGCATTACCTTGTGACTACATTCACGAAATATTATGTAAAGAGAGAGAAGAGTATCATTTATTCACATTAGAATACGGTACTCGACATTTTGATCCTTTCAGCAATGAAGTTCAAAGGGTAAACCGATTTGATATGGAGAATGCGCACGAAAGCGATTTCTTGCATCCTGTGATACGAAAATATTCCCGAGGAAAATTAATTTCGGAAAAACATCTCTTGGAAGACCTGGATGGTGAGTTTTTGCGAAAGGAACACATAGATGCCCTTCACGAGTATTTCAAAACGAATATGGCTATGAATCATACCTCTCCCAAAAAGAAGTCAATTCGAATTGAATAGGTTAAAGTATGCTCATGAGTCGACCGATTCAGTGTTTCTTTGATTGCACGATCTTGCTTATCCATGGATTTGCATTTGTATATGGAGGTATTCAAGCAAAGTATCGCAAGTGTAACGCAGGTACAAAATAATTTTCACTAACTAGTAATCAGTAGATAGTTTCTTGGAATACCTGTGAAGTAAATACATATTAAATTGATTAGCGAATTTTATCATAACATTTTCTAAACTAGGGAATATGGTACCTTAGAGAATCAACTATTCCAAATCGATCCTACAATTGGAATAGCAAATCGATGTGGGCGTAAATATTCCCCTTTGGAGTTATTCAGATTTCTTGAGACAGCTTTTCCCACCTCTACTCTTGATGAAACTTTTACTCATATAAAAATCAATAGTTTTGAGTACTATGATTGGAAAATTGGAGAAGGAAACTTTGATATCGTTGATTACTTACAAACAGGCAATTTCGGAAACTACTCATTATAAATAGCTAATAATAATCTTAAAATCAAAAAATTGGATAATAAAATAAGGAGTATAGGTACAGTACAGAATTTAGATAAAAATGGATATATTATCAATAATCTTTCACTTGACAATATTCAACAGGAATATGCAATTATTCTTGATGATGTATTAGCATTTTATAAGTATCATTTCAAGACAAACATTCATAGCATATACCTTAAGGGAAGTGTGGCCAAAGGAATGGCAATTCATCACATTTCTGATCTGGATACCATTGGCATTTCCTATTCAGAAATAACCAAGGAAAATCTAAAAGTGAGGGAGCCATTTTGGATTGAAATGAATAATAAATACCCATACCTTAATGGTATAGAAATGTATTTTGAGAGTTTGGATAATGTAATGTCCTCTAAAGAATTACAGTTCCTAATACAATCCCAATGCATTTGTATTCATGGGAAGAACCTTAGAAATGAAATTCCAAAATTCGGAATTGGAGAATGGGCTTATTCACATTCTAATTATATTGAAGAAGCTATGCGAAAAGTAGAAACTCGTTTGAAAGAAGAGAATACCGAACAATACTTGAAAGAAACCTGCTCATGGATTATGAAAGGAATTGTGAGATTAGGTTTTGAATTGGTCATGAAAGAAGAGCAATGTTTTACACGGGATTTATATCCTTGTTATGAATTGTTCTCTAAACATTATCCAAGTAAATCCGATGAGATGAAGGAAGCTTTACGGCTTGCTATCTTTCCGACAACTGACAAGGATTATATGATGAAAGTTATTCACTCATTAAAGCCTCTTTTGATTAGAGAAGTAAAAAAACGAATATAAGTTTATGAAGATTCTATCTCTAGTGAAGAATAAATACAAAAACGACCAATAATGACTATGTATTTGTGTGGTCGTTACGACCAAATACGAATTCCGTATTGACTGAGCTAGGCTGGTTTTACATTTACTATGGCGATTGGTGTCTTCGGGAATTGTTCTAGGCCGGAGCATTGATGCCGGTAGGACATCTTATTTTGGGTGCCATTTTAGAGTACACGTAGTTTTATCACTTTAAGAGGTTTTTCATTTGGAATTATCTTGTTTTGATGCTTTTTTTTCATTTTTGACCATATCTGTCCTCTCACGCACCAGATGACATTTGAATGGCCGGTGAAAAGAACCAATTGAAGAAAAAGTAGTAATCTCAATAAAGATTCATTTTATGAAACTCCAGCCCCTATTTTTTTTGAAACTAGCGCTGCGTTTAATCCCCTTCAAAATCGTAAATTTATTGGACACTTTCTGTATAAATATTTTACAGGTCAAAGTTATTTCTATTGTGATTCTTTTTTTAAAAAATTGATTTTCAATTGGTTAATTTTTTGGCATAAATATAGCTGCTAAGAATTTTACAATTCATATCGAATTTCGAATGACAATCGCCTTTCTAAAGGGTATCTTCAATTAAAAAACGAAAACCATGTTCAAAAATTATTTAAAAATAGCTTGGCGGAACGTCAGAAAAAATAAACTACACTTCTTAATTAATATTGCCGGGATGGCGATTGCGTTTTCGATCAGCATACTATTGTTCCTAGTGGCCTATTTCCAATTAAGTTATGATTCTTTTCATAAGGATAAGGACCAACTGTTTAGAACATCCCTTGTTGAAAATACTACACAGGGTATAGAACTAAGTACCAATATGCCATTGCCCTTAGGGGCTGCTTTGGAGGAAGAAATTCCTGATATTGAAACCGCCATAACTGTCCACAGGGGCAAACCTGAAAACATTACATATCAGGATAAAAATATTGAAAGGGCAATTGTCAGGACCGACCCCGAATTTTTCGATATGCTCAACTTCCCTATTATTAAAGGGAATAGTACGGAAGCACTTTCCGGTATCCAGAATATTGCCTTGAACGAAAGTACGGCGAAAGCGATATTCGGAGACACTGATCCTATCGGTAAAGAGCTAAGAATAGGAAAAACCGAAGAACAGCAGTCGTATACCGTGTCGGCCGTAATTAAAGATGCTCCTAAGAACTCCAGTATTGCATCTGATGTGGTGGCAAGAATCGAATCGCTTCAGGATTACCGTGTTAATAAAGATAATTGGGGTTCCAATGCATCCAATATTTTTGTGAAGATTTCCAAGAAGAGTAACCAACAGTCGGTAGAAAGCAAACTAGTCCCTTTTGTAGAAAAATATTACCCTGACCAATTGGCACAACTCAAAAACGAGCATCCGGAGATCAAGAAAACAAGTGAATTACTGAGCTTAAATCTGACCAATATCGAAAAGATACATTTTTCAGGACAAAAGGGCGCCCCTTTGGGATTGATATATGCCCTTATAGGCTTGGGAGCGTTTATTTTGTTAATAGCCTGTTTCAATTTCATAAACTTGAATATGGCACGTTCCTTTAAAAGAAGCCGTGAATTAGGAGTTCGAAAAACCTTAGGTGCTTTTAAAGGGCAACTCTTTTTACAATTATGGGGTGAGGCTTTTTTACTCTATTTTATCGGTTTTATAGCTGGTATAGGGCTCGCCTATCAACTTGTTCCCGTATTCAATGACCAATTTGGCGGAGGTACTGAAATTTCTACCTTATTGCAGCCTACTTTTTTGGTCATTATGTTGGGAGTGTTCGTTTTGGTCACTTTGATTGCTGGGGGATACCCCGCACTAAAAATGGCTAATTTTAGGCTGGTCGAGATTCTTAAGGGAAATGTTTCCACAAAAAAACCCGGGGCACTAAGAAATACGCTACTGGTAAGTCAATTCGCTATTTCTAGTCTGTTAATCTGTGTTAGTGTAATCGCTTGGCAACAATTGAATTTTTTAAAGGAAAAACCTATAGGTTTTGAAAAGGAACAGGTAATCAGTATTCCCGTTGGCAATCAAGAAAATGGCAGAAAAGTATTGGCCCGGATACGAAACGAAATTGCCAGCGACCCCAGTATCGTTTCTGTCGCCGGAGCAGGCGGTAATTTGGGCAGGGGCAGGGATAGGATAACTTCCAGATCTGTTAAAAGATTGGATTACAATCAGAATCAAGTTTCGGCCGATTGGCTTTTAACCGATTTTGATTACCTGAAAACATTGCAAATCCCTATCCTAAAAGGAAGGGGTTTTAATCGCGACTATTCCTCGGATACCATAAATGCCATAGTAGTCACAGAGAGTTTGGTAAAAGCAATAGGGGAAACAGATCCTATCGGCAAATTTATTGGGGGGAAAGATAGTGCCTCTGGAAATCAAATCATAGGTGTAATACCTGATTTTTATGCATATTCCCCCTCTGAAAAAAGTCGGCCGATAGCCATGTATGTATCGGCTAACGAGGCTATAAATTACATTTTTTTAAAGGTCAAGTCAGACAACCCAAGTGCTTCTATGGAGAAACTTTCCTCGGTTTGGGAAAAAGTAACCTCCAGTACAGTTTTCAACGCTTCTTTTTTGAATGAAAATCTTCAGGCGTGGTATGAAGAGGAAAGTATAATGACCACTATTTTCGGGCTGGCTTCAAGCATAGCGATTTTTCTATCCTGTTTGGGACTTTTTGCAATTTCGCTGTTGGTAATCGAGCTACGCACAAAAGAAATCGGTATACGAAAAGTAATGGGTGCCTCGGTAAAGGACATTGTCAAGATTATTTCATTCCATTTTTTAAAATTGGTATTAATCAGCCTTTTTATTGCGATACCATTAGCTTGGTTCGCAATGCAAAATTGGATCGAAGGGTATGAATATCGCATAGACATCAATCCCTTTACCTTCATTTGGGTTGGTTTTCTGGTCGCGCTGGTCGCAGTGCTTACTGTAAGTTTTCATACTATAAAGGCAGCTATTGTAAACCCCGTAAAAAGTTTGCGTATTGAGTGATTGATAAAACTATTGATTGAAAGTATAAAAATTATGAAGGTAACAACTGACCTAATCCTTCTATAACTGGAAAATATCGGGACCGATTACAGTGTAATAAAGGAAGGATTTCAAATGATCATCACAAATATTTTGGAAACCCAATATTCTAAACACAGAATTCTGCTGGATATCGAGGATTAATTTTTTGTTTCGGATTTGAAGCATGCCGTTTATCCCGTTCGATTGATTGTTTTGGAAAGTATATTTAATATATTCCTTGTCCAAAGAAAAAAGGTCTGAATTCAATTTGTAATGATTAAATTGGAATAGGGTATAAATGTATTATCGGACGATAAAAAAGAATTCTACCCCATTATATTAATACAAAACTATTCTATATAATAGCCGATTAAGATAAGGAAATGGATAAAAATGTTGAAGTCCCGAAAAACGTTCGTTTTATGAAACAGTTCAAAAATTAAGATTTTGATAGTTCGAGTATGGAGCATTTGAACCTCCATCACTTTTAAAGCCCTTACTATTTCTGAATTTAAACTTTATTCTAGTTCCTGAGATAAAATCGGGCTCCTTTGAACATCAAAATAAAACTGTTTCGGCAATATCTTGGGGTGTGGTATTTTCTATCGAAAGTATTCACAAAAACTGGAGAACAAATTATATTTCAATGCTACAAAATCCATAAAACAGTATGACAGAAAATAGAAATAGATTGCATCATTACTACGGAACATCCATTTAAGTTTTTGAACATAAACACAATATTCAATTTTATATTATTTAATAACATAATTTAACAGAGGAATGTTTTATCAACATTTTATGATATTATGAAACATTTAATACATTTCGAAAAACGAATCTTTCAGAAAATATTTCCCAATTTATATGCTTCGGCGTATTGGATAAATAAATATCTAAAAAACAATGATTTAAGCATTGTTCAAATTGGATCAAATGACGGAGTGATGGGGGATCCTCTTTTCCGGCTTATTAATAAAAATAAAAAATGGAAAGTTTTATTTGTTGAGCCAGTGCCATATCTATTTGAAAAATTAAAGCATAATTACAAAATAAGCTCTAGGTTTATTTTTGAAAATGTTGCAATTAATGATGGAGCATGTCAAGTTTTCTATTCGGTTAAGGAAGATGTCAATGACAAAATTCCGAATCTTCCGATTTGGATTCAGGGATTGGGGTCTTTTTATAAAGAAAATATTACGAAACACTTAAATGGAATTCTAAAATCTTATATAGTTGAAACAAAGATTAAAGGAATTACCTTAAAAGAATTATTTGAAAGAAATCGAATTGATAGCATAGATTTACTTCATATTGATGCGGAAGGTTATGATTGGAAGGTACTCTCTCAGCTAAATTTAAAAAAGTATTCACCCACTTTAATTTTGTTTGAATATAATCATTTAGAAGAGTTTGAAAGATTGGAAGCCTTAATGTTTTTGAAAGATAATTATAACATTTTCATATTAGGAAATGATTGTCTATGTATAAGAAAAGATAAAGTAAAAAAGAAGGATTTGTTTTATTTTAGAAAAACATTTATAGAGGACAGTAGATAATTTTCTATATTAAAAATCAATAAAAATAAGATATTTATGAATATTTTCAAGGGTCAAAACCTTTTAGGGTTCGCTGAATGCTTCAAAACGGACTTAGATTACAAAGATTATTTGAGTCAAATCAAATAGAAAGAAGACTATATATCACAAATATTCAAACAAGACCTACCAAATCGAAAGGATTGCTCGAGAACTTGTAATCGCTGTATTGAATTAGAAAGTTCACCAGCCAACACTATATTTCATAGGGTACGTTTTGGAGTTCTTAATGCTTTTTTCATTTGTTTTGAAATGGCTACTACCACCAAGAGTTTATCTGCTGCACAAATGGTTCATTACGGTATCACAGAAAAACAGCTCGTTTATTTATCTTAAAGTCAGAGAAGCGATGAACTCTAGTAAAAATCATCCCATGGATGGTAATGGTCAGGTAGGCGAATTAGTTTTGGGTGGTTGTAGGCAAGGAAAAATAGGACACAGTTATAATGCTAAGAAAAAGAAAGCAATCACGGCTGTTCAACTTACTAATGACGGTAAAATCAAGAGAATGTATGCTTTGAAAATAGAAAACTTCCCTGCAAGGCCTTTGCAATATAAGTTCATAAACCATATTAGTGGACAAGCATAAGTAATTACTGACAAATGGAAAGGATAAAGGCCTATAGCTAAACATATGATATTACACAAATAGAAAGTAACAAAGAGCTTAATTTCAAAGCACTTCATGTGAGATTCATCAAATCAAAACTTGGATAAGAACAACTTATTCTTGGGTGAGTGATTTTAATCTAAATCGATATTTTAATGAATTTTGTTTTAGAGTTAATCGCTATCAAAACAAGGATACAATATTCAATAACTTAATAACTAAAATAGTTGGTAGTGATAAAATTTATCAGAAACAAATTATCAGTTACTAACTACTGACCTCTAAACATTTTTAACATAGACTGATGATATAATCTTTTTAGTAATGAACCCATTTGAATTTTTTGTCTAGAAGCAAAAAAATAAGCCTTCGTTCTATGATATATCTGTTTTTAAAAAGTTAGAACTCTGTCATTTTAAGTTCACAAAAAGGTGGTTTGAATCCTGCCGAAATTTAAACTATCAACTAAAAGGTGAGTTTATCGGTGAGTACACTTTAAAAAACATATTTAAGCATCTGAAAAACAAATAATTACAAATAAAAATATAGACCCTCCGACTCCACTGAAATTTGATATCAAATGATATCATTTGCCCGTAAATTAAATGTTTATGGGCTTTTTTAATTTTATTTAATATCATCTGATATCAAATAAAGAGTTAGAATCTGATGAAAATGGTGAGTGATTCGGTGCGTATTTTTAAAAGATAATTTACGCACCGATCAAAGCCGTATTTGCTCATCATTAATCATTAAACCAAGGTTTTTTAAATTTTTAAATCTTTACAAACCCACTCTTAAATAATAGTCTAGTTTTTTGTTGCAAGTCCAGTAATTCAGAATAGACGATACATTTACTGTAACGTTATCTCAATTTTAGTAGCCACGTTACTTAGGGACTTTATTTGCTTAATAATTTTTTCAAACGCGTCTGGTAAGCTTGTATATAATTTCTTTTTGATTTTTCATTGAGATAGGAAGCTTTAATTAGTGTTAATACGTCATCTGAATTTGACGTTAAATCACTGTACACTTTTTCTATTTGTTTTTTGGAAATATCTGCCTGTTCACCTAAAATATAAAATTGCTTGCTGATTTTTCCTTGTGCCAATGATCTTGGTAGCAGGCCATCTTCTAGAGCAAAATCATTATCGTCAATATGTAATCTACTATTTAGAAGATCGTAAGCAGGACTTAATCTATAATCTCCCAAAGGGGTTTCTATTAAAGAAAAGTTTTTGTAGTGGGCATCTCCATTAGAAAATAAATAATTAAAAAGTATGAGCTTAAATAACTTGATAGACTCTACCTTATAAGCTGGTGTATAGCGCTCAAGTAATTTAAAAAGCTCTAAATAATTACCAATATATTTAAAATCTTCACCATAGGTTTGCGGTGTCCTGCCACCTAAAGAGGCAAAATCCTCTTGAGCCCATTTACTCCCATCCGCTTTAACATCAAAACGTTTGGTAATGTAAGCAGGTGAACCATTTTTAAAAAAAATTAAAGCATTCTCTGCGGTTTCAATATTAAATACCTGACGTGCTATTTGCATAGTTACATGCTCATTGGCTGGCATTTGATCAGCATTTTTACCTACATTAGGTATTGGTTTTAAAATGTACTGTCCTTGCTCTCCCTCTTGTATTAAGCCTAACTTATTATTTTCTAATAAAACCGAAAATTTTTCTTGCACACCAGAAATTGACATGCGTTTTCGGTTTTCCGTAAACAAGGCATCCGTAATCTCATTCGTTGCAGGTGAATCATAGGGTAAAATTGGACTTACCTTTTTCCCTTTAAAGACACGTCTTAATGCGGTATTGCTATATGTGCTATAACCTGCTGCAAGCGTACCTGGGCAATTAATTAGTTTTAGGTTTTCCATTACACATCCATTTTTATAATTTGAACAGCACCAATAGTATCATATTTTGCAGTAGTCATTAATAATCCGAAATGATCTTTGGTGTCAATACGATTTTCAAAGCAAACGGTTTGCTTATTGGAACCTTCGGGTAACATATTATAAAAAAAAGAAAATAGGAATTTAGACTGATATTCTTGCTGTGCTTTAGGTAAGGTTAAACTAATCGCTGGCTTATCAGTTTCATTAAACCAATGATCATGATAACGAAATACAAAACTACCATCGTCTAATTGCGTTATCAATCCAGCTGTTTCTTTTTTATATAACACTTCTGCTTGTCTCATTATTTAGCTGTCATATCTTTTATTGTAAATGTCAATTCCATACCCAATGCATTACCAAGCTTATTTAGGGTTTCTAAAGTTGGATTTCCTTTACCACTTTCAAACTGCTTAAGCGTGCGTAAACCTACACCAGAAAGATCTGCAAGCATATCCTGTGTCACGTTTAACATATCCCTACGCGTTTTTATAGTTTCTATTAATTTTTGCGAGTGCATTATATGGCTCTTTTAATGTAAATATACGCAATTTTATTTAAAAAAACACAATAAGTGTTTTTTAAAGCACTATTCAACTGATTATAATTGCCGCAATAATTAAGTAACACAAAAAGTGCGTTATAACGCACTTTTTGTGTTACTATATAAAATTGGAAATAATCATGTAGTGTTAATTAAAATAATAAAAGGTGACAATAATATCTGAATCCAGCACATCAATTTTATCATTTTGATACAAATAGATTCCGAAAAACGATCGGAAAATTATTGTGCTTTCATAAGGAACGATCTGCCAGAATTCTTCGCTAGTGAATAGGTAATATTTAATCAGATGTGTAAGTGAAAAATATTCAAGTAAGTTTATGTCATTTTTCTTCCAGAATTCAAATTCTTCATAAAAGCCTGTATAAATTTTATCATCCACAACTGCCACGGAACGTATGATCTTTTCATTAGGTAACTTGTTTAAAGTCCATTGCTCTCCATTATAATGAAGTAGTCCTGAATTGGAGGATAAAAAAATAGGATTATACAAGATTCTTATTAAACATTTAATAATGAAAATAGCTATACCAATGATTAGGGGACGATCACATTTTATTTGTAATTGAATCTTTAAAAAAAAGCAGATGCGTAAATAAATTTCGCCTTTAAATGATGATATTTACTGTTGTAAAACCAAGTAAAAACCAAAATTACCTAAGCGGTGAGAAATTCGGTGCGTAATTTTAAAAACACAAACCCTATAAACTGATTTACAGTCATTTAAAACATAACAGTTAGACCCTCCGACTCCACGATCAAGTGCAACTAGATTGTGATTTGAAACATAAAAAGCTCATCAAGCTTGCTTGAGTGAGCTTTGTTGTTTCTAAGCGTCTGGACTGCAAGGACAGCTAGTTGCATTTGCAGAACTGGAATAATAGGGATCTGCAATCCCTCCGACTCCACTAGGAATTAATCAAATTCCTTAAAAAGCCTATAAATACCATGCTTATGGGCTTTTACATTTTCTTCAATATCAAATAAAAAGTGCGAGATTCGGTGTGTGTTTTTGAAGCATAATTTACGCACCGAATTACATGTTATATGCTATTAATTAAGGTTTTATATATAAATCATATTTATATTTTTTGTATCTCTAGAAAAGAATAAAAACCACGCACCGATGCAAAATACATTCTCTGTACTTTTTTATCCAAGAGGAAATGATGTAGATAAAAACGGGAAGACCTCTGTTTATCTGAGAATAACTGTTAATGGTAAAAGAAGCGAAGTAAGTATAAAAACGCAAAGTACTTTTAACTAAATGGAACTCTGATGCAGGTAAACTAATTATTTTATATAGAAAACTATAAAACCTAAGACATTCTTTACAATACTTTCATATATGTTCGTTCTGCAACTAATTACAATATCAAATTCTCTATCTTCTTTTTCTAAGTTAGTTATGAAGTTTTCCAATTTAGAAACAAAGTCTTGAATATTTTGTATTTCATCAATACCATCAAAAATAAATATGGTATTATCAATAATTCTTAGTAGCATACGCTTGCATGACGAAGATGTTGTTAAACTAAGATATCCTGATGCTTAACTTGTACTTGAGGGGAACATTGAAATTGGAAAATAAAATCAAAAGAAATGATCCACTATTAAAGACAAAAATTTGGTGAGCCATATAGTGAACTTCAATTGCGTACTTGTCAAAACATCAGGTATCTTAGTTAGGGTTACACAAACTCAACTTGAGAAAATTTTTACCGCTCCGTAGAGTTTAAGGACCTTCCTTCTTACAGTTTTTTTTATCCACTTCTTCTATCCTTAAACCTTATTTATAATTATTCGTTTAACTACTTTGACCCCTGTTTTGGTTGCTATTTCCAGTATATACATACCATCATTATATAGGCCACTTACATCTATTTGCAAGTTTCGTGACGAATACACTTGAACACCTAACGTATTGTATATATTTACTTTCTGTAATTCTTCACCTTCTCTTAACTGAATATGAATTTTGTCTTGCGCTGGGTTGGGATAGACCGTAAAATCACCGGGCTCATTTGTATCTCTTGAAGGCTGTACCACATTTACAGTAATAGGTTTAAACTCCCACCTACTATCATGGTTTTTATATAAACTTCTGTCATTTAAGAGGACTATCAAGTTCATTTCGTCTCGGTAATCTTCTACAAACTCATTAATGCTTCTCTTTTTAACTTCAAAAAAAGGGCGACTATTGGCCTCTACCAGCACAGTGGTATAATTTGGATTATCCAAAAAAGACCAAAGCCCGACACCTTCCATTTTTTTTGGTATGGTTATCCGCTCCAATTGGTTCCAACCAAAAGCATTACTCCCAATACTTCTCACACTGTTTGGTATAATAACGCTCTCCACCAATTCTCCTTTTTGAAAAGCACTTGTCCCAATATGAGTTAACGTATATTCCATACCATTACTAACCACTGTTTCGGGAATGTTTACACTGGTCGCTGTACCTGTATAGTTCACAACCATTACTTCAGTTGAAGAGATAATTTCATATCTTATGTCATCAACAGTAAAGCTTTGCCCATAAGTGACCATAATTAAAAAAAAAAACAATAACCAGTCTCCATTTATTTTTAGATTGTAATTGGTTTTTCATACTCCCTTTAGTATTTATTTTCGGTGCTTTTTTTATTAATTAACAGTATTATCATTACGAATAAATGATACTTATCTGTACTAATACTTTTACGTATAACAGGTATATTATTTCTACTAGGTGGTACGTAAGTTGCCCCTCAAACACCCCAACTCTTACTTATTTACTTAATTAAACATTTATTTATTTTCAATAACTAAGAATGTTATCGAAGCAACTTACCTTCTACAACTTACCTTCTACAATTTAACATACCATCTTTAACTATTTGCACCATATACTAGAACGTTCTTTAAACTTGTATACATACATATAGTATACTTGGTATTGTGCTTTGTTTCTTATCATCGTTTTTTTCATAGGCCACCTAAAAGCATGGTGAGGTACGATTTTGACTTAAAAATAATTCCTGATTGTTTTTCATATTTTTTGCTTTATATATTTTTCCAACCGTAAATTGCCATGTAAACTATGTTTAACAACCCAAATAAAATGGCGATCATTTGTATAAACACAATCAAGTACAACAGATATGATAATTTTAGTATGCTAGCTGGTTTTTGCAACACTTTGAACAATGACATCATAAAGACATCTTTTTTTATCTCCTTTTTTTCCATTTTTTAGAATTTATTTATTTATAGGTATAATAACATTTAGTGGTATACAGGCTGCTTACCAAAAATGTTTCAATCCAAACTCATCAAAACAAATTTCCCATTATTATATTACTACTATTGCCCCATATTAGTAATACGAAAGGGAGTTGAGGGAACAACCTATATACTTCCACCATATAGACAACATTTTTAATTCTATATCCTAATATTTGTGTGCCTCCATAAATTGGAACTCTTTTCAAATTTATACACACGTATATAGCTTATTATAGGTACTTGTTTATTACTATTTCCACTTTTTTCCAAGGCTCCTATAAGGGTAATAGTATTGTCATTACTCAAGCTCATAGTATTAAAACCTGATAGATTATACCCTGCTATTCTATCATCTATATCTGCACCTTGTTGTACCCAGCGATTAGACGTATTGCGGTAAGTCCTCACATACCCATACCTCTTCTCTTTACCATTGTTATATGAAGCTATTGAAATAGCAGCACCATTACCAGATAAGCTGATATTCCACCCTGAAAAATTATCTGTTGGTAATCCAACGATATCTTTACCTATTTGCTCCCAAAGCCCTGATACGTTTTGATAAACACTTACGTAACCCGATGAAACTCCACCCTGGTGAGCTCCTATAGCAACCATTTGACCATCACTCGATAAACTCACACTTGCCCCAAAATAATCTATATAATCTCTTACTGCTTTTCCATTTATATCTTCGCCTATCTGAGACCATTTTCCTGATGTATTTTTGTACATACGTACATGACCAGAGTGTTTGCCATTACCACTGTTAAGCACTGCTCCTATGGCCAGCGTAGTACCGTCTTGAGATAAGCTTACACTATAGCCAGACCAGTCCCCTTTCATCTCGCCATCGATATCTCTTCCTACTTGTTCCCAAACTCCTGCATTATTTTTATACACGCGTACATGCCCTGAACTTTCACCGTTACGCCCATTGTTATGATTAGCTCCAACAGCCACCGTAGTACCGTTTCCTGATAAGCTCACACTATAGACTGACCAATCCCCTATTGCTTCGCCGTTGATATCATTCCCTATTTGACTCCAAGCTCCTGAGTTTTTTTTGTATATACGTACACATCCGGATTTGGTATTGTTGTAATTAGCTTGATATGTTCCTACAGCCAAGATGGTTTCATCATCGGATAAACTCACACTATAAGCTGACAAATCAACTACCGATTTCTTTATATTTCTAGTTATTTGAGCCTGAGCATAGCTAGCTAAATTTAATATCCCAAAAAGAATAGCCGTATGTTTCTTCAATTGTATCAATTCGTGCTAATTTTAAAACGAAGATTCACCGTATTTAGCTACCCTAATAAAAAAAGTGCTGAAGTATGTTAAAATGGGGACTAAAAATATATTTTATGGGACTTTAAAAACTTTTTTGAGCAGTTTTAATGAGTTTTGAGATAACTTATTTAGTATTGATTTTCTTTAATGAGATTGCCATACTTCGACACTGCTAATTGCGGGCTATCAGTACTTTTAACTATAACGATTAAGCCGATAAGATTCTTCGCTGCACTTCAATATTGTTCACTGACCACGCTCTGAATAGTGTTCTAATTTGATTGTATTACAGAATTTAATAGAGATTAGCAGCGATTTTCTATACTTTCAACATGCTAAGTGTATTCCTCTCATTACTCTTATAGATAAATCATTGTTAATTTTCATTTTCTTTACTGGTCTAAAGAAAACGAACCAAAAGAAAAGACGCCCCTGTCGGTAAGATTACTTCTTTTGCTATGCTCAAGAAGAATTAACCCAAAAACCTCATCATAACTATGCTTCTGGGTTTCGAAGTTTTCTACTTTATTCATATGACAGATCTGGGACTGCCTTATGGTCTATTCTTAACGATTAACTTTTACACTCACTTTTTTTTTAGAATACACAAATTATGGTAACTAAACAGCATAGCATAATGAGTATTCATAAACAGATTACCAAAGTTACATCTACTTTGTAATGACATCTACTAGTGGTGTTGATACTTATTTTTATCCATGTAAAATTGTCCATGAATAAGTTACAGATATCCATTCCTAGATCTTCATATTAGTCACAAATTTGACCTCTAATTAAATATTAAACTATTGAAAAACAGGAATTCTATTAAAAACCACAGCCCTAATCATGTTTTTAGGATTTTCTATTCAATTATTTTCTAAACTCAAAAACAGTAATATTATGAAGAACAAAAAAAAAGAAACCATGGGACTATTAGTAACCATGAAAGCCAAAGCTGGTAAAACGAAGGATGTTAGAGACTTCCTATTTAGCGGACTACCGCTAGTACTTCAAGAGTCTGAAACGGTATCTTGGTTTGCTTTTCAAATTGACAATAATACTTTTGGTATATATGATACTTTTGAAACGGAAACTGGGAGACAAGCTCATCTAAAAGGTGAGGTTGCAAAAGCTCTATTAGCTCATGCTGATGATTTATTAGAAAATTTTGATGCAAACGCGAGCATTCAATTTGTTAATGTGATTGCCTCTAATCACAAACCTGGAACACAAAACAAAGGGCTCCTTGTTATTATGAACGCCAAAGCAGGAAAATCTGAAGCTGTAGAACATTTTCTGAAGGCTGGTAGGCAATTAGTCGATAATGAACCTGAAACATTAGGATGGTATGGTTTTAAATTAGATGATACAACTTATGCCATATTTGATACTTTTACTAAAGATTCCGGAAGGGATACTCACCTAAATGGTAAAGTGGCTGCTGCTCTTATAGAAAATGCGCCTGTTATACTGAAGGATTTTAGCGCTACAGCTATCCAGAAGATAGATATTTTGGCTTCGAAATAATAGCTTTTACCGTAGTTAGAAAAGGAGCATTTTAATTGATGCTCCTTTTTTGATATATAGATACATAAACGTTCAAGCTTGTTGTATAACTACAAGAGGTCAGCTTGCATTTTTTTCAAGTTTAGCAAACCCAACTGTCTTTCGGTAAATATCTGGTGAAACACCTACTTTCTTTTTAAAAAATCTACTAAAATAAAATTCATCTTCATACCCCAAATTAGCTGCTATTTGCTTTACTGGTTTAGAGGTTAGATATAATTCTCTTTTGGCCGCTACTACAATTCTATGAGTTATTAAAGAGGTTAAGGTTTGATTTAAATATTTCTTTACTATTCCTGCTAAAGTTCTAGAACTTACACATAGCATATCTGCATATTCTTGCGGGGCATGTAATCTAGCATAATTACTTTCTATAGCATTTACTAAATTTTGTAAGATTTCGGATTGTCGATCTGTATATTGAAGCACAGAATCTTTATCGAATTTCTTTTTCTGCCTTACAGCTTCAATAAGAAATACTTTTAAAAAAGCAACCAACACCTCGTGTTGCGCAATCGAATCTTTACTCATTTCTCTTGAAATTTGCTCCATAAGGCCAAAAAACAAAAACTCTTCTGCTATTTTAAAAAAAGGTAAGCCATGAAAATTACCAAAAAGCACCCCTTCTGTTTCTATTTCATTTTGATGGCGGTATGTACAAAAAAAATCGGGATGAAAATTTAATATAAATCCTGAGCATTCTTTTTCCGAACTCAACATAAATGGTTGGTAAGGTGACAAGCAAATGATATGATTTTCCTTGAGTTGATATTCTGAGAAATCTACTTTCAAAGTAAAACTATTACTTCTTAACAGGATGATAGAGTAATAATTTTTTCTTTGTAAATGTTCAAACTGATCTAGGTTACTGAACTGTTCTAATCTAAATGCTAATTCATTATTTTGTTTATTAATAATAGTCTGTACCATAAAACTTAGCTTAGTTTTAACTCAATAAATTTAAAGCTTCTAAGGCAAATGCCGTACTAAGCTCTCTACTTCCAAAATATGTATTAGACCTTGGTGCTATAAAAAGCCCATACACCGGCCAGCCTCCATCTGCCAATTGTGTGTCTAATAATTTTAAAAAATCTACTCTATTCACAATTCCTAGCTTTTTTAACGCAATGATTCTTAATGCTCTTTCTAATGGAAACGTTGAACAATTTACCCGAGCTATAAGCATTTCTGTGAGTGGCTTATAAAATTTTTCAAATTTATCAGGGAAGTCAGCCACTAGTCTAGAAAGAAAAAATAAAAAGACATCCGGGGCTGGGTAATATCGTGTACCTTTAAGGTATTCATTACTTGTTAAAAAATTGAACACAAATGCCTCAGTTTCTTTTAACTCGTTTCTTTCTCCATACCCTATTTGGTGCATTAAATACAATACATTAATAGCAACTATAGCATCTATTCTTGGTCTATTGTCATCAAAATACACCTGGATAATACCTTCTTCATTTCTATTATCTATCATTTGTTCTATCACAGGTATAATCTCCTCTCTACTGAGCTTGTTATGGTTTAACAGAAAAGACAATACCATAGATGTCGTATCTAAATCGTCTGGAAAATTGTCTGGCCTAGCCTCATTTTTGTAAAAACACCATCGCAATTTATGTTGTCCATCATGTTTTAGTATCTCATGGCACATGGACTCTATGATATCATTCGGAAGTGATGTATAGGAGTGTAAAATGACCGCTGTAGAAAATATTTCTTTAGAAAAATCTTCCCCTCCTATTAATTGTACGTTGTTACTTACAAAACTCTTGCAAAAAGGAAATTTACGTAGTCTAAGGTTTAAATAGGCCTCTCCTAATGTCTTCTTTTTATGTACTTCTGGTGTTATATTTTGAAGAGGTATAGGTCCACCACTTTCTATGGCGGTATATTCAAAGTTATCTTTATTATATTTTAAGGTACTAATCCCAAAGTTTGCAGCTTCCTGCAGGTTTTCTGATTTATCATCTATAAAGATGGTGCTTTTGGTGTTTATCGAAGCACTTGAAATAAGGTATTGAAAAATATCTGGGTTTGGTTTTCTAAGTTGTAACAAAGCCGATACATATATCCCATTAAAATATTCCCAATAATCAAAATGAGTATATAAATAGACGAAGGATTCTAAATCAACATTCGAAAGGCAGTATATCTTTTTTTCTTTTTCATGTAATGCTTTAAGCACCCCTAGCATAAACTCATTAACCTTTAAACTGCCTACACTTAACTCAAGCAGTTCTTTTAATTTGCTATAAGGGGTTTGTAATTCGCAACTCAGCATCGAAAGGGCTAGCTCTCTATTAATTAAACCTTTTTCTAAATCCTGCCAAACGGGATGTTTGACCATTTTTCGTACATCATCTATTCCTTTTGTTTCTGATGTAAAGTGTACCGAATCCCAATTTAAAAGGACATCGCCCAGGTCAAAAACAATCGTATCATAAATATCTAATGTTTGTGATAATTCTTGTAAGCTGGTAATAAGTTCTGGGGTTAAAACTTCTTTCATGTTATTTTGGTTTATTGGTGAAACATATGACGAGAAATCCACCTTAGCTTTTTGTTCTAGAAAACAATTAGGTAAGATGTGTGTTTACTTTCGAGATGGTATTATCGCTTCCTCTGAACTGTAAATCTTGCAAGTTCTTCTAAAACTGCTACACTATCGTTCTCAAATTCATTTAAGTTAGCTATTGCTCTTTCTGATAATTTGTTGGCTTCGATTTGAGCATTTTCTACAGAACCAAAAAGTGATGGATAGGTTAGCTTATTTTCATCTGCTTGTTCTCCTGCTGGTTTGCCCAATGATTCTGTTGTTTCAGTTTGACTAAGGATATCATCTTTTGCTTGAAATGCAAGACCTAAATAATATCCATAATCTAATAGTTTATTTATTTTTTGTTCTGATAGCTTGCAAGTAATACACCCTCCTAAAATGGCTATTTGAATTAAAGCACTTGTTTTACCCGAGTGTATAAATTGCAAGTGTTTTAATGATACCATATCTTCTGCCCATGATTCAGCATTTAAATCTGCACATTGACCTTTATGCAACTGATTGTTTAGTTTTCGGAAAAGTTCTATGTCCTGGCAATACTTATGAAATGGATACAATCCTTCCTCAAAGAGTCTTGAGGCGGCCAAGGTAGCTGTGTTGACATCATATTTTATATGACAGGTGGGTGCATTTCTTCTAATAGCATCATTATCTTGAATATCATCGATAATTAGGGTATAGGTGTGAATAAATTCTACAGCTTTGGCAAATTCAAAGGCTTGTTGTGTATCACCATTAAATCCCTCTGATATTGCAAAAACAATGGCCGATCTTATTCTTTTCCCGCCATCTCCCAAATTTAGCATGTAATACATAGCCTCATTTGTGGATTCAAGCCAATTTGGTTCAGGAAACGTTATATCCCTAAACGCAGTGTCTATTTTTGTTTTAGTTCTTGTCAGAACATCCTTGAGTCTTTCCATTTTCTATATAGGTTTTTAGAGTTCTTAACTTGAGCTTTTAGATGAATCTCAGCATGCTGCTTTAATTTTCAACATTTTACTATACATCCAAATTTTCGTAATCTCGTTAAACCATTATTAAAACATTTCTGTATTTTGTTAATACACTAGAGGCAAGTTTCTACAAAGTGAAGAATAATGAAAAACACTAGCCCTATTTAATAGTATTTAGTATTCATTACATCTAACTAATGTTCAAACCTTGTAATACCTAAATTATGAATAAGGTATAGCATTAATTACAATATCATTCTTTCGTTTTAATATTCAATTTCAATTTGACAGGACAATAATACCCAACAGATGACCAGCTTCTTTTCCTTATCAATTTCTGCAATGTTTAACCTACTTTATGCTTTAAAAATCCTATTACACCTTGAAGTAGGTTTAAATTTCTATGATATTTTTAGAAATTATTGAAACTTGTTTTTTAAAATCAATCCAAAAAAAGGTTGTCTAAAAAATATTAAAATTCAAGTTTGTCAGTCTGAGCCGGTCGAAGGCAAATTGAAAATCAATAGTTTAAAAACTTCGACAAGTACGATTTGAAATCGTGAAACTACTTTTTAGATAGCCTCATTTTTTAATGTTTATTATTTTTACCAAATAAACTGTTCTGGTCTCTTTATAGCTTTTTGTAAATAAATTCTCTAATTTGTTCATTATTATCACTATCAGTGAATGTATGGACAAGCTTAATAGTAGTGCTATCTTCTAATACAAATTTGACCCTAGGGTTATTTTTAAGGGCTATAGTTTTCTCATCTTTTACTACATACTCTAGAGTGCTGGTTTTGATAAATTGACATTCTGCACTGGTATCAAAAACAACCGTGCTATTTCCTTTGATAATTGTTGCCTCAATACTTTCTGGCAAAGGATAACTCACACTTACATTATAGTCTAACAAATCTCTACGACTAAAGGTTTTTTTATGTTGAATAAATTCAAAAACACTTTGGGATTTAAATTCTATGGTGTTTTTTTGAAGGCAATCTTTGTCAGAGTCAATTTTCCATTTTCCTAATATATTTTGAATTACTTCTGTTCCATCAAAAGTGTCGTCATTATTATCCTCATCTGTCTGGTTATCTGTTTCTACCTCGTCTGTTTCTTCTACCTGATTTTCTCCTAATTCTGAATTGTCACTTCTAATAAAAATATCAATTTGATCTTGTTCTTCATTATCATTAGTAACTTTGGAAGTAATCTGTAAAGTATCGTCAATCAACTTGATTTCAGAATCAAAGTTAAAAAAAGTGACACTGTTCAAACCAACAACTGTATAGGTCCCGGATTGTGTAACTGTTCTAGAACAAAGATTTGTAGAATTACTCCCTAGTTTTAAAAAAGTTACTTCATAGGTGTCGTCTTGATTGAAAGTAGCCGTTGATTTTTTTAAGCATTCGAATTCAGATGGTGAAACATTTTCATTGTCGATAATACTGTTTACTAATATCCAATCTCCAACTAATTTTTCTTTAGTGACCATTATATTCTGAGAAACTTGTTCATTGTTTTCTGGATTAGGATCGTTATCAGAATCACAAGAAAAAAGAGTAAGAGACAACAGAATACATAGAATTGATTTGTAGGTTTTAATACGGATCATTTTGTTTGATTTTAATGTATAATATTATTTGTAATCGAATCTACTTTTAGAAGTAGATTCGATTACTCCCGTTGAACTTTCAGTCGTTATCTTTTTCATTTTATAGTTTATTTTAAGAGTTGGTTTTAATTTATTCGGTTATACAGTTTTTTGTTGGTTAAAAACTGATTTTGCACTGATGTACTAATAAAAGGCGTAGCATCCTCTACACTAACAATACACTAAAAGTATTATGCCATTTACTATCAGGAATATTCCTCAATTAGTTTTTGCCTTATTTTTAAAAACGCCCTTTATTTTTTAGGTAATTAGATTGTGGTAACAAACATATTGATCATGTTTACCTTTCCCAAAAATAGGGGGTGGACAAAGGGGGGACCGTACGTTAAAATTAAAAAAAACTATACATGTAGGAAATAGAAAAAGTGAGGATGAGTTCAGTAATATCTATATCAATAGTATTGATTTTAAATCTTTTAAACTATTGACATAGGGTTCAACCCATCCATTACGCAATAAAAAAATAGCATGCTTGGTTATATTATCCTCATCTGGATACAGTAGATTGCGAGGCTAAATCACCTTCTGGAATATCTTTATGCAAAGGTGCGTGTTGTAAATCAAATACATCAGTAATCTTAGTAACCCTGAATTAGCAAGAGAATTAGGAACTACTAGAGAAGTTATTTCTAGGTTGCTAAAAAAATTACAATCTAATGGAAAACTAAACCTAAGACAAAAAGAAATTCAAATTTTAAAATAATTTTTTCTGTTGTGCCAAAAGTCACAAATAATTATTCTTAAATACTTCTTCCTTTGTATTAAATTAAAATATAAAGACAATGAAACGTATTAAAACAGTAATTACAGCGGCAGCATTGATGATATATTTAACTTCTTGCGGACAAAAATCGAATACCGAAAAAACCCAAATTAAACCATCTTTTATAGGAGATATAACTACATTACATCACGAGGTAGCATTAGAAGTATTAAATGCTAGTAAAAATTGGATTATGAATTTTAATGCAGGAAATGCCGTAGCTTGCGTAAAAGGATATGATAGAAATGCAATAGTGAGAGCTATGCCTTTTGGAATCAAAAAGGGGACTTCAGAAATTTCTGGATTTTGGAAGCCATTCATCTCTTCTGGTGCCACTAATTGAATTTATACTAATGTAAGCATTGAAGTCGTTAATAAAACGACTGCATTTTTATCTGCAGACTGGAGTATGAATATAGGTGAAGGCAAAATCTATCAAGAAAAATGGGAGCGAATAAATGGTAAATGGCTTTTGACATATGATGAATTTCAAGTACTGAAACAGTATTAAAACAATATAAAACAGAGAGGTGGAGTTAGTACCTTACTTTATTTCCTATGAATGTCATAAATAAACAAAATTTAACTTGATTGAAAAAAATCTAAAAATGTTTCTTAAAACCTTCATGTTTTTTTGGCTTTTTTTAGTTTGTCTTTTTGTAAATGCACAAAATAAAAGAGTAGTGGATAGTCTTTTACAGATTATACATCAAAAATCAGTAGCAGATACAACCTTAGCGATAGCCTTTAATGATATAGGAGTCGAATATGCTATATCAAAACCCTTATTGGCAAAGGATTATATAATGAAGTCGCTAGCTATTTCACAACAAAATAATAACCCTAGAGGAATAGCTGGTTCATATAATTGTTTGGGTAAGGTTTACCTTTATCAGAATGAGTATGATACTGCTCTAAAATATTTTGAGAAAGCGTTACAGATTAATAAAAAATCAAATCATATTTTGGGACAGGCTTCTGCACTGCATCTAATTGCTGCTACCCACGTTTATTCAGGAAATTATCATGAAGGAATCACTGTACTAGAGAAATCTGGAGCGTTGTTTTTGAAAATTAATGATTCTCTCTCTTATGCAAAATCCCTGCAAACTTTGGCGGTTGCTTATAAAAGATTGGGACGGCTAAGCGTAGCGACTAAGAAATACTTAGCCTCAATAAAAATCTATAAACAACTTAACATTACAACGGGGATAACACATTCAAACTATCAATTAGGGGATATTTTATCGATAAAAAAAGAATATAGAAAAGCTTTACCTTATTTGAACTCGTCTTTATCAGGCTTTCAAGGAATAGGTAATTTTAAATTCATTTTAGTTAATCATCAAAGTTTAGGATGGTGTTACAAAGAATTAAAAGATTATGATAATGCCATTAAACACTATGAAAAAGCATTAGAAATTTATAAAAACAAATATCCAATATCTAATAGTTGTTATGTATTATCCATGTTAAGTGAGATCTATTACGATTTAAATCAGCTCGATAAAGCTACCTACTATCAAAAAAAAGCCGTACTGGAATTGAATTCCAATAAAAAAATGTACAAGCTAGGGAAAGCGTATACCTATATTTCTATGGGCACACTTTTTCTAAAGCAAAAAAAAACGGACTCAGCAGTCTTTTATGCACAAAAGGCATTAAAATATACACATAAAAATGGTTTTTTACGAGCAAAAATGGACACCTATCATCTATTGGCGCTCGCTGCGGAAGAAAAAAACAATAATATTGTTGCTCTTGAATATTTTAAAAAATTGGCAATGTTGAAAGATTCTATACAAGAGCTAGAAAATAAAACGCTGGTTTACGAACTGAGCGCTCAATATGAAGCCAATGAAAAAGACTTAAAGATTGAGCAATTCGAAAAAAGCACTAAAACGAAACGAAAACAAATTGTGGCATTAATGATTTTGGGGTTAGTTTGTATAGCTTTTTTGCTTGTAGGCGGTAAGATGTTAAGAAAAAAAAATAAACAAAAACAAAAATTGGAGGAAATAGTGGTACGAAAAAATAAAGAGTTAACCACCAATACACTCCATTTGCTAAAAAAAAATAACACCCTTAATAACGTTAAAGAAAAAGTAACAGACTTATGCAATGCACAAGATGCAAATATATATGAGTATCGTAAGGTGTTACAGGTTATAAATTTTGATAAAAAAGAAGATCAAAATTGGGGGCTTTTTAGAGAACTTTTTGAAGAAAGCCATCGGGGTTTTTATAAAGAAATAAAAAACAGGTTTCCCTCTATTACTTCAAAAGAGCTAAGACTTATTTGCTTGTTAAGACTTAACCTTTCTTCAAAAGAAATAAGTACATTTCTTAATATATCTACAGAAGGAGTTAAAAAAGCTCGTCACAGATTAAGAAAAAAATTGAAGCTTACTATAGAAGAATCTCTTGAAGATTATATTATGAGTATTTAATAGAAGCTTAAACCCGGATTATGAATTGAAACTTCTTAATGAAGCTTTGAGATACCCTAAACACCAACTTTTTTCTCGGTCTCACTATTGCATAGCTATGGTTAAATTACATAAAGTAACGAAGTGGTAGTATTTGCAGTCGCTCAGAGCTGTAATAGATTTCTTAATACATAACTGGCTCTTGATTTATCATTATCAAGTGCTTTTTCAAAATAGCGTCTAGCATGTGCCATACACGATAGTAGTGTTATTTCTCCAAATGTCTTTAGATTTTAATAAACTTTTTGTATCCATCAGTTTGCAGGACTCCTGTATAGTTTTGCAAAAACTTTTGAGAAGCTTTTGAAGATCTACTTTTATCATATTTGAATAGCACTAATCTTTCTATGGGAGCATGATAAACCCAATAGTAACTCCGCTGTAAATTAGTATAGTTACTTAGGATCAAATTTTAGATCATCTCATCACCAAAAAACTCGGTCATCCCTATTTCTTGTATTATTTAGAGTAAGTCATTATCATTGCTTCTCTTTAAACAAGTAACTATATTCAATCTTAATTTGAAAGGATAACAAGGCTAAATAAATTACGAGTTCTTTTTCTTTATCATCAATTTCTGTAGCGTTTAAAATTTTTGTGATCTTTGTAGAAATCGTTGAAGCTTCTTTTTGAATATCAATCAACAAAAAATCCTGTCTATCAAGCAGTTGTAAATTAAAAGCACTTCTAAAGGCATTATGCCAATTATGAACAGAAAGTTTATCAAAAATCCGTTTTTCCATATAGCTATGCTTTCTATTATCATTAAACTGCAATTCTTTGGATATAGCTTCTTTATCTAACCCTTGATACATTAAACTCAAATAGATTAATTCCTTATCATTAAGTAGTTTTGATAGCGCATACATCATTTTGAAGTAATTATCAAATGTTTTAAAGTAGATGTTACTGTATTATCGAAATCAAGCAAGGTATCCTGAGTAACTTTATATCCATATGATATGTTTTTAAAATCTTTTATAATTTTTGATGCATACCCTAATGCTATTTTTTCCACGGTTGAATCCACATAATCCTGTTTTTTTAGTATGCCAAGTTCAAATGCTTGTTGAATTAAAGCAGCCCAATTTTTAGTCTTGAATTTCTTTTTTAGTGTACTTCTTACATAACCTAAATCCCCCTTTCTAAGTGAGAGGAAATCTGCAATATATTGATCATCGACATTAAGAACAGATAATCTCAAAAAGTACTTTTCCTTATTTGATAATGTGATTAAATTACCCTCCATAGTTTATTTTTTTCTTGAACTCTGTAGTACATCAAATATCAATTCTTGATCTAAAATATTCTAAAAAAAGTGCCAAAATTGTTTTAAAGTGGGACGAAGAAAGGTTGAAATGTGATTATAAAAGTTGTCAATAATAACGTTTGAAATAATTTCAATACACCTAGTAAGGAAATTACAACCAAAACCATGTTTTAATACCAAAAAATCATGATAACGGACTTGCCTCACCTTGACACCATAAACACGCACTTCGCTTTTGTCCTGAATATTAGATGCTTCGTCCCACTTTTTATGAGCTTCGTTACATTTTTTTGATTTTTCAGATTAACCTAGTTTTCTTTACTAAAAGAATATATTAAGAGGACTTGAATACCAAAAAATATTTTAAAAATATGAGAGACATCATTCAAAATCAATTAACCCATGAAAAGGTTTGGGATTATCATAGGCATAGTGCAGGTCTAAGTTCACCCGATGTAGATTGGTCAGGAATTTGAAAGTGATTATAAAGCTCGTGGGTTTGCAGAGCATTTATTGGGTAGCATTGAGAGTGTCGCCTATCGCCTTGAAAGTGCCAAAATGCTACATGATCATAACAACTACCAGGATGCACTTAATGACTATGCGTATTCACAATACAGTAAAGGAGCAGGAAAACCAGGATTTACAGAAAAAGTAGTCGAACTTAAACAATTCTTTAATCGCACTAAGAATCAGCCAAAGGCAGAAGAAAACACACAATAGTGTTGGTTTTGACATTTATGGGTGTTAGTTAATTAATCATTTTTATTAATAATACCTTCTGTTGGGCCAAAAAGGCCTTCTATTAGGCTCAACACGCTCAGATTTAGCCCCCTGAAGTTAAAAATTGAGCCTTAAAGGTCTAACATTAGACCTAAGAAGTTAAAAGTTAGGCAAGATGGTCTCAAAATTTTAGTCTATCAAAGTCTAACACTTCGTCAAAATGGCCCTCCAGAAGGTTAAAACGACTCATAGCATAGTCGCAAAGTTCTAAATTTTAACTCGGCAGAATGAATTTTTGATAAAGCCAATTAAAATTTTAAAAAATAATATACAAAAAACTACTAATCATAAACTACTAATCATAAACTAGTAACTAAAACAACACCATAGTGCAATAGTGGTAAAGGCATTTGCTTTGGCCCATATCAAAGATAAGGTCATAAGCTCCGATTACTATCAGGAATCAGAATTTAGAAGTTAATAATTCAATACTTGAAGAAATGTAATTCTTCCTACAACTGCTGTATGCGCACTCTTAATAGCGGATACTCAATACCTGATATCCAAACACCAAAACACATCGTCATACATTGCTAAAGGATACAATAATTAAAGGGAAAAAAGCAATGAATAATATACAACAACAACAACTAGGACTAATAGCAAGAATGGATATGCTTATTAATATGCAAGCCACAGGAAGTCCTAAACAATTTGCAAGTCGTTTAGGGATATCAAAAACCACCTTGTATCGTGTGCTCAATATCATGAAGGAGTTAGAAGCCCCAATACGCTATGATAACACAATACAAAGTTTTGTATATGCCGAACCAGTGGGTTTTGAGTTTGGATTTTACAAGCATTAGGCTATATAATCCTTTTTGCGAAAGTCGAATCCCATGAAAGTCAAATACGAACGTAATTTATGAATTCCTAATTAGAAAAAGCAGGACATCATTATAGTACATATTTGTATATGGTTTTAAATAGGAACAAAAAAACCAACAAAATTTATTTTACTGGTTTTCAATTATTTAAAGTATTTTTAATTCAAGACCCTTTTTGTCAAGGCAACAGAATTATCTTTGATGACCCTGTATTGAATTTGTTGCTCAATAAAACCCAATCCCCACTTTATTGGTTGGGTTGTCTTTTTTTAGTTGATTATATCTTCTAAAACTACATTATGAAGCTTCATTAAACAAAAAATCCAATCATTTTCATGATTGGACCTTATTCGTCTGTTTTACAATGTATTACAACTACCACTCATACGTTTAAAAATTCAAAAGTTACATATTATATTAGGGTTCTCTTGGTAACTTATTCACTTACATACTTATTGCTCAACGTCTCTTTTTATCTTTTTTTAAAATACTGATAAATTGTTCGATTACCCATTTTATATTCCAACTTATCAATGCCGACACAGCTATAATTATTAATATCATTAGAATTATAAAGATACCGGGGGATAGAACATTTTGGCTCAGATTTTCCATGATGTTAGCGGTCATTTAGAGATCTGGCAAATGTCAATGGAACATAGTTGGTAACCACCACCAGTACCGAGTTCCCATTTTGCAAACGCTCCATCATATGCTGTTTTCCCGTTCTTTTGGTTTCCTCGATACTTCTTTTATTCATGTAATATTTTGGTAATGTCTTTTTTTTCATTGCTACTTTATTTTCCTGTAACAGGTTTGCGTTGAATTACATTTTGAGTTCTTTATTATTTAATAAACTTTACAAAAACCAAACAGCGCCAGAAGCTATTATTTGGATCAAAAAAGGCTGAATTGCAAAAAAAGCAAGTGAGGACTAAAACAATAGTTTAGTTTCACAGTGTTTTTGGGTTCGGTTCATCTATTGGCGTTTTAGACTGATTTAAACAACTGCTCAGTCCTTGAACAATTATCCGTCCTGTTTCTAGGGTTTACTAAATCCATCACCCAATTCTTGAAAAACCTCTTTATTCTTTTGTTGTTATTACAAATAATATTCTATTTATTCTATTGATCAAACGTGCCTTAAACATTCTACCTATCTGCAATCACTATTTTCTCAATAGATCTATCGTCTGTTTTTGTCACGATTTCCAATAAGTACATCCCTTTGGATAGACGATCAATGTTTATTTCTAGTCTGTTTTCCGAGTGCAAATAAGTCCCGACGATAGTATCGATAGAATAGATGTTTACCTGTTTTAATTCTTGCCCTAGACCCAGATTAATAGGGTCCTTATCCATTGCCGGGTTGGGGTAGATGATAAAGCTGTCCTTTTTGAGTCCGCCTATGGCCGACGTGCTACCGTCGGATATGGATTTAAACCCCGTCCATCCATTATCCAAATAAGCTTGTATTCTTCCAAGGGGCACTATAAGGTTTATTTGGTTACGAAGATCAGTGCCATTCAAATCTAGAAAGGTAGCTGTATGCAGTGTTGGTGGATCGGTGGGTTTTACCTCTACCGTGGCTAAGTTTGGGTTGTTCGCAAAAGTCGAATTCCCTGTATAGGTCACCGAGGCAGGTATGATGATCTTGGTCAAATCGTTGTCCCAAAAAGCATACATGCCAAAACTGGTCACATTTCTGGATATGGTTACCCTGGTTAATCTGTTATAGGCAAAAGCATACCGGTCAATACTGGTCACACTATTGGGTATGGTCACACCAGTCAATCTGTTATCGTAAAAAGCATATCTGCCAATACTGATTACACTTTCGGGTAGGGTTACCTCTGTCAATCGATTATAGGCAAAAGCACTAGCCCCGATAACTGTCACATTGCTTGGACTTTCGAAGGTTATCTCGGTCAACATGTCCGAGGAAACTTCTAGGGAGACCTGGTTACGTCGATTAAAAGCATCTTCTCCAATAGCGGTAACGTCATAGATCTGATTTTTAAAAAGGATATTTTTGAGGATTGTCAAGTTGTGGGACCACGAAGTCCTAATGCCTCCAGACAGTCCCACAACCTCTACCGAATTGGGGTTTTTAGAAGTAATTCGATATTTGATGCTATCAAAGCTAAATTCGTCCCCTACATTTTGGCCATAACCGGTAAGAACTGCCAATACTATAAAGATGGTAGGCATTATTAATTCTAATTGTTTTCTCATTTGATGGGTTTATTTTTATCCATTTTTAAAAAGCATTCTAAAACAAAAAATAACCATACAGGAAAAATATCCAATAATTGATGTCAAAACATTACCGTTATCAGAAAAACTTGCACTATATATGAATAAATCAACTATCTGCCTGTTGGTATTGGTATTTATTTGAAAACAAAAATTCCACTTATTTTGCAGATTTGATAAATAAAGTGCTGAAATGAATTGAAACTGGGACTGAAAAGCAATTTTATGGGACTTTACAAAATTATTTTTTGAGTCATTTTATTATACGTTAGGGTTGAAATAATTTGAAATTGAAAGCCTTGATATATTTTTAATTGAGACTCTTTCCTGGGGTTTAGCTTGTTGACTAAAAACATGTATGACCAAAGCCCAGGGCAAAAAAGTGGTTTTGTTTCTTTGTTCATAAAATGAAATAGCCTTGCTTCTGATGCCTCGATGGCCCTGTCTGGTCTTAGTTTGTTAACGCTTGCTTCATTTCATTTTTTAGGCAAAATTTTACAAGGCATTTTTTAGTTAAGTGCTGACTCTGTTTAAGGGTTAGAACTCTATACCACAGTTCAAAATGTCTATGAATCTAGGTTTAATTACATCAGTTTTTTTATGCACCACAGCGACTCTTTGGTAGATAGGTTTTGGGATCACCTGCACTACGTATGCGTGTTGTTGTTTTTGTAAAATCGTCCATGTATAAATTACAGATGTCCATTCCACAATCTTTAGACTAGTTACAAATTTGCACAGTAACAAAATGATAAATTATTGAAAACAAAAATGCTATTAAAAGTAGTATTCCTGGTCTTCATTCTGGGATTTTCAATTATTTTCTAAATCAAAACACCATACTATTATGAAACACAGAAAGAAAGAAACAATTGGACTATTAGTAACTATGAAAGCCAAAGCTGGTAAAGAAAAGGAAGTTAAAGATTTTTTACTTAGTGGATTACCACTAGTACTTCAAGAGCCTGAAACGGTATCCTGGTTTGCTTTGCAGATAGACCACAGCACTTTTGGTATATATGATACTTTTGAGGTTGAAGCAGGTAGACAAGAACATTTAACAGGTGAGGTTGCAATAGCATTATTAGCTCATGCTGATAATTTATTGGAAAGTTTTGATATAAAAGTGAGTATTCGACCGGTTAATGTGATTGCTTCTAACCATAAACCCGGAACTCAAAAAAAAGGGTTATTGGTTATTATGAATGTTAAAACAGGAAAATCTGAGGCTGTAGAAAATTTCCTTCAGACTGGAAAGCAACTGGTAGTCGACGAGCCCGAGACATTAGCATGGTATGCTCTTAAATTAGACGATACAACGTATGCTATATTTGACACTTTTGCCAATGACTCCGGAAGGGAGGCCCATCTAACCGGTAAAGTAGCAGCTGCACTTATGGAAAATGCTCCTATTATGCTGAACGACTTTAAAGCCACAGCTATTCAAAAAGTAGATATTTTGGCTTCGAAATAATAGCTTTTACCATAGTTAGAAAAGGAGCATTTTAATTGATGCTCCTTTTTTGATATATAGATATATAAATATTCAAGCTTGTTGTATAACTACAAGAGGTCAGCTTGTATTTTTTTCAAGTTTAGCAAACCCAATTATTTTTTTATCATATCTGGTGAAACGTCTATTTTCTTTTTAAAAACCTCTATATTTTTCTTGTTAGTTACTGTCAACCGTTAGAGAAGCGAAAACATCAATAATTAACATATATCATTTTTGCTTCATAGCTCAACCCGGGTTCGTTATAATCTATAACACATACATAGGAGCCAACAGGAACCAGACTGCCTTTATGGGTGCAGTCCCAAGCATTACCCGGTCCCCCATAATGGGCACTGAACAGCAATTGCTGGTTCAGGTTATATACTTTCACAACGTTGTTCTTATATTTTTCAAGATCTTCAATCACCAAAGTATCTGCTATACCATCACCATTGGGCGAGATCCCTCTGTTAAAACCCACAAGAGGTTCGGACCCACATCGCTCTGAGGAGGCTACAGTACCTACGCTTACCTGTTGCGCCGCCAGATTGGGCAAACTATTTGCTCCCATGGCTACATTGACTGGTACATCTATGGTAATATTGCCATCACAGAGCGATGTAGCCGCAATGGTGGCGGTATATGTTGATCCGCTGCCCGTAAGAACACTTACCGAGGCATTGGTAATTTGAATATCGTCCACCATAAAATCCGTAACGTCGCCATCAAATGTAATGTTTACGGTAAAGGGCTTTAGGTGATCAACACTTTGTGGCGCATCAATGGTTGGTCGCGGAGGGGCGCTGCCATCTAATGTGGATCTGAAGCCGCCCCACCCATTATCTTCATAAACTTGCATCCTACCTGTGGGCACTACAAGGTCAATTTGGTGACGGTTTGCATTGGCAAAAGCAGTTGCATCGAGCACCGGTGGATTTATTGCCTCTACTGTCACCAAAGCAAGGTCTGGATTGTTGTAAAAGGCATGACTCCCTATACGTTCTACACTACTCGGTATGGTAACCACTGTCAATTGGTTGTCACTAAACGCCAGTTCCCCAATACTGATGACACTGGATGGAATCTCAACGCCGGCCAGTTCCTTGTTTTGAAAAGCACCTTCTCCGATAGCGGTCACCGTGTAGATGTACTGGCCATTATCCGCCGTTTCGGGGATGGTGACCTCTGTGTCCGTACCGGTATAGTCCACCACCATTACTTCAGTTCGAGAGGTAATTCCGTATTTGATACCGTCTACGGTAAAAATTCCGAAGCTGATGGACCTGAACCCGTGCCACCCATTGTCCAAATAATCTTGTCTCCTACCCAAGCTATCCGCGGGCACCACAAGGTCTATTTGGTCACGGTATGCATTGGAAAAGGCATCCTTATGAAGCTTTGGGGGAGTCTTGGCCTCAACCGTCACCAGACGAAGATCGGGGTTGTCCAAAAAAGCATACAAGTCTATAGTTGTCACACTGTCAGATATGGCCACCTTTGTCAATTGATTCTGTGCAAAAGCAGACTCCCTGATATGGGTTACACTAGTAGGAATCTCTACACTGGTCAATTTGTTGTCACTAAAAGCATGCTCCCCGATTTCGGTGACACTTTCGGGTATATCAACACTGGTCAATTGGTTACTCTGAAAAGCAGACTCTCCGATATAGGTCACGTTGTCGGGTATCTCTACACTGGTCAATTGGTTCTGTGCAAAAGCATAATTCCCGATATAGGTCACAGCATCGGGTATCTCAATACTGGTTAATTCGTTATTATGAAAAGCACTGACCGCAATACTGTCCACCGTATTGGGTATGAGAACACTAGCCAATTTCTTTCCCTTAAAAACTTTGTTCCCAATAGAGGTGACCGTATACGTCTTGTCAAGCTTGCTGTTTGAGAGGTATTCGATTTCTGAGGGAATTTTCAGGATATCAACTCTAGGACCGCGATAGTCCAGGAGACTTACTTCATTGGGGATTAGCGATGTGACTTCCCAAAGCCAGCCATCATTCAGAGTTTGCCTCCCTTTGAGCGAAAAGACCTCCCTGAAACCCGTCCACCCTGCATCTTTATACACTTGCTCCCTACCCTCGGGCACTATCAGGTCTATTTCGTTACGATATGGATACTCAAAGGCATCTGCATCGAGCGCCGGTGGATCATCGGACATCATTATCATCCAGTCAATCCTCCGTACATAAAAGGCCTGTTTCCCAATACTTTTCACACTCTCCGGTATGATAACCGTTAGCAGGGGGCGTTCCGTAGATACAAAAGCACCATCGCCTATAGCGGTCACAGGGTAGGAGTTCCCGCCAATATCCACCTCTGAAGGAATGATTAAATGAAAGGGTACACCAACATCGGCAATCAACGTTGCTGCGCCCGGAGAGTCGACAAGTCCGTATTTAACTTTATCAACGGTAGTGAACCCGGCGGTGATGCTCACAAAACCGAAGTCCTCCTTCCAGCCTGCATCTTCATAAGCTTGTATAGCGATAAAGGGCACCACAAGGTCCATTTTTCGGAAGTGCGGTCCGCTTGGAGTATCAAAGGCCGTTTTATCAATTTCTGGTGGGGGATTGCGCTCGCACCTCACAATGGGAATGTTTTGGAGTCCATAAAAGGCCTGAGAACCAATATATTCCACATTGACTGGTATGGTCAGTTCTTTTAAATTGTTTGCGGCAAAGGTCCACCGCTCAATTCTGGTGATATTTTCTGGAATGTTAACACTGGTCATCTCTAAATTACTTCCAAATGCCCGTTGCCCGATACTGGTCACACTTTCTGGAATCTCCATATTACCTGTCAATTGGTTTTCATAAAATGCATCTTCTCTGATATGGGTCACATTACTCTCACCGGAGAAGCTCAACTTGGCCAATTGCTTATTATGAAACGCTCTATAGCCAATAGCAGTCACCGTGTAGGTGTTCGTGCCATGATCCACCGTTTCGGGGATGGTCACCTCTGTTCCGGAATTGGTATCATAGTCTGCGATCTCAACTTTGGCTGGAGCGGTAGCCGTAATTGCATATGTGATACCATCAATGGTGGTGGTAAAGGTGCCGGGGTCGATGGAGCTGAACCCGTCCCACCCATTATCTTCATAGGCTTGCGACCTGCCTGCGGGCACTAAAAGACGTATTTGACCACGTGAGGGATTATTATTAAAGGCATTTGAATTGAGCAATGGGGGATTGGAGGACCTTACAATCACGGTATTCAGGTTCGGGTTATCGTGAAAAGCAGAAGCCCCAATACGGGCAACGGGTATGACCACCTCGGTTAACTCGTTATCACGAAAAGCTCCATCCCCGATACGGGTTACCGTGTGGGGGATATCAACACCGGTCAATTTGTCATTAAGAAAAGCTTCCTCTCCGATACTGGTCACCGTGTAATCGAAACCTTGGTTGTTAACCTTTGAGGGGATAGTCACCTCTTTTTCGACACCGACATATTCTACGACCTCTACTTTGCCTGGAAGAAAAAATAAAGAATTGGGATTAAGATAGACAGGGCCAGTGGTAATTTCGTATTTAATGCCATCAACGATAAATTCTTCCCCTACATTTTGGCTATAAGCAGTAAGGCTTGCCCATACCATAAAGATGGCAGGCATTATTAATTGCGCTTGTTTTTTCATTTTATAAAACTTTAGTCATAACTTTTGAATATTAAATACAACAAAAAAAAACATACACAGATAATATCCAACAATTAGTGCTAAAACTCATTAAAAGTGGGACAGCATACAATGTTTTTGGGATAATAGAACAGGTATGTACTATATGCCTTTGTAAGGGAAAAAAGAACGGTTAGTGTCGGGAACGACAATAAACACACGATGTACAAAAAATATGTCTTTCAGGCCTCTATCACTTTTAATAACCTGTTTGTCCCGGTTTTAGCCAATATGGGCACATTTTATTGTCCACTCCCGTACTAAACACCACTTTTGTAGATATAACTAATGTTGCACCCAACGAAAGTATGCCCAATGGAGTGATGGCGTGGAGCCAAATCAACCATTGGTCTTATAAGGGTTAAGCGTTTTCATGATTTATTGAGTTAATAGCAACGACGGGGATTTACCACAACGGTTCCCGTCGTTTTTGTGGAACAAGGTCCGGTACCAAAGATGACTACAATACACAGTTCAAAGTATTTAAAAACCTGATGTATATCTTTATATGAGGGCATTGGTTTAACAGGGATTATTCGATGTTGATATCATATCACTCATCAAATGAATTTACAATATTAAAAGAGGAATTTCTTGAAATTCTGAAGTCTACAAAAAGGGTAAATCTTCACTACAACTCCACTGCATTATGCTTAAGCAATTGTTTTACTATTTCTTCTTCTAAATTTAATACTTATTTACTTATTCAAGTCTAAAGAAACTTATTCATTACAAACATAGAGGAAGATAAGCTAATGAACCTCTTCGACTCCGATAATTACCGAAATGCACTAAATAACATTCGCCAAGGGCTTACACCATTTAATAACTGATACTTTTACTATATTTAGCCAGGTACTTATTAAAGATAGGCATTATTAATATTAAAAGTAGAATAACCACAAATAATGCAGGCATTTGTACTATTTTTTTAAATCTTAAGTCATTTATCAATTTTCCTCTATTAGGAAAATCAGAAACTATATTGATGATATTTTTTGTATTTGCCTTCTCTATGTTTACCTCAGTTTTTTCTTCTTTTAATTTTTCTATTTGTTTGAATAACTCAAATTCTGGGGTTTGCTTTATTTTATTATCTGCCAAATTAATATTAGTTGCCCCTACCGATTGTTGTGCATCTAAAACTCTTATTTCTTTATAAAACGATTGTAATTTATTGATTTCCTTTAGCTGTTCGCTAATCATAGTATCTTTAACTGCCAAATTATCATCATTAACCTTTTTTTGAAGCTTGAAATATTCATTGGTTTCTATAGAGGCTACTATTACCTTTTGGCATTGCTTTGCTATTTCAGGTGCTGTCGCCTCTATTTGAATTTTATAAAATTCTGCATTAATTTCATTAAAGTTCTTTAAGTAATCTTCATAATTTATGCTCTTTCGTGTAACAGAATCCTTATCTTTAATAAACTCATCAAACTTTATAATTTTTCGTTCTTCATTTATTAATGCCATTATTTCAATATTTGTTATACTTTTTGCTGCTGACTGCGGAATATGTAATACTCCTGCCAACTCTTCATTTTCTCCTTGCTCTACCAATTCATTGTAAAATTCAATATTACTATATAGTTGCCGTGCACTGTTAAAATTAGGTTGTACAATCATAGAAGATCTATATCTATATATACGTGATCTACCATAATCCATGTAACTCCCAAGCCCAATACCTAATATAGCCGCCAAACAAAACTTAAAAAAATGGGCTCTAAGGAAGAGAACACATAAAATAAAAAGGTGATATATGGCTTTCAAACTATTATAAACCCAGTTACAAAATGTATTAATTGCGTTTCCTATAAGTTTGAACAGTTATCCTAAATCTATTTCTTCTGATGTGTCTTCTTTTCTATACATATAGTACTTTATAATTTAATTTAACTGTAATACTTTATTTTTAATAAGGTTTCAACGAGTGGCAATCATCAATTAACATATAGCGTTGTTGTTTAGCTAATATTATGTGCTTGTTTGGACCATTATCACCATTTTTCTCACAGGTCTCGATAACCACAATAAAATTATTTCCGGATACATCCACGTTTAATTCCGATAAATCATCATTAGTTTCCTCATCATCAATATCAAGCCTAGCTGACGGTTCTCAGAGTCATTAAACACGCACATGCTCCAAATTTTTACCATTACCCCTATTGATAATAACTCCTATGACAACGATAGAACCATCCTTTTCATACACCTCCTGTACATAGCCTGAATTTTGTCTGTTCCCAGTGTTCCTTATGGTCAGCACGCTGCCGTTAGACGACAGGTCCACACTAACCCCTGAAAGACTGTGTGCCACCTCGGCATGGGAACCTGCGGGTGATCTTGCATCCCAAAATGTCCGCTGCCGAAAATCCATCGTCCATTTTGAACTTGGACATGACCGGTGGAATTTGATAAACAGATCCCTAAAAGAACTGCGAATGACAAATCCATTTCATGAGCTTTTGATGTATTAATCAAAAACAAAAAACAATCATACAGGAGAGTTATCCAATAATTAGTGCTGAACCTTGTTAAAAGTTAGGATATTATGTAGTGTTTTAGGGATAATGAAACAAGCAGGTACTATACACCCTCTGTGAGGGAAAGAAGAACAGTCAGTGCCGGAAACAACAATGAACAAATGATGTTCAAAAAATACATCTTTCATGCCCTTATCACTTTTAACAGACTGCTCGTCCCGGTTTTAGCCGATATGGACACATTTTATGATTCGGTCTTGTACTAAAATCCCATTTTTGTTTACAACAAAGGATTATCCAATAACAAGTATGCCCAATAGAGTGATGGTGTAGAGCCAAATCAAATATTGGTCTTATAAGGGTAAGTATTTTTGAGTTTGTTTTTAGGTTTATTAACAACGGCGGGGGTGTACAACAACGGTTCCCGTCGTTTTTGTGTAACAAGGCCCGATACCAAAGATGCCTATAACACACAGTTCAAAGTGTTTGAAAATATGGGGATATGTCTTTATATTAGGAGTATTGGTTTGACAGTAATCATATAATACTGTTCAACAATTACTCAATGTATTACTTCTCTTTTCTTTAAAACGTTTCAACAAGCTGTCTTATCACATTTTAATTCTAGAGTCCCTCTCTAACAAAACGACTTTAACCAATATTATCAAATAGGAATAACAATAGATGTTTAACATAAAACATATAAACACTTGTGAAAAACTGTTTTGCAAAGTCACTTAAAACCCTTTCTTAGTCCCCATTTTAACACGCTTAAACACATTTTTTTACAAGAATAGATAATTAGGATGAATATTAGCGTAGAAATTAAAACTGAAACCCAAGTTTTTTAATCTCATCATTTATAATTTAAAGTATTACATAGACAAATACAACCCTTATCAAAACGTAAAATAAAATTATCCATGCTTAATAGATAATTATCCATGTTTTAGCATGAAGAATGAAGGTAGTTTTGTCTATAAATAATAACGATATGCGTGTCGTTATTTTGGCGCTAAGTTGGATAAGTTAAATTTGATATTCTCATATAATGACCTCAATTTCCAAATTAAGTAAGGGCGCGCTTATTTTTCACCTTAGTATGTAGATGCTAAGGTTTAAAAAAGTAGCAACGAGGTTTTTGAGTTTATAGTACAAA
>CANMDW010000032.1 GCA_947496705.1 uncultured Aquimarina sp.
GCAGGAGATGCCAAAGTGAGCAAAGTGATCTTGACAGATTTGACAGGTACTGTTCAATTAACCAAAAAAGGTAATGTATCAACAGTTGATTTGAGTAACTATCCAAACGGTACTTATTTTATTGAGATAGATACAGATCGAGGCAAATTTGTAAGACAAGTGATCAAAAGATAAAATGATCAATTTTATGAGTTGGATTATACAGCCTCCACATGTATTTATGGAGGCTGTATTAATTTCTAAGGGTTTAAAATAAAGTCAATTTTTTTAAAATCGACGCAATTTATAGAAAGTCAAAATCTTTTTTTTGCGATAGTTTAGCACTATACAAATTCAAATTAAGTTTAGAATTAAAAAACCAAACTCTAAAAACCTTACCCCATGAAGACTATTTACTCACTTCTTTTAAAAAAAGCTAAAGACCAAATGGCTTTTAATATAAAAAATTATTTCATTTTTCTGTATGCTATTTCAGAATCATTACCTGCAATTACATCTCAATTTTCAAGCACATTTTATTGCCTGAATACCGCTAAGTAAAGTCAGATATTTTTGAAGAATTTATGGTTCACATAACCATCATTTTGAAGAGATACAATCAATTATCTTTCTTGATCACTCTATATGGTTAATTTGAATGAAACTCATAAAAACCTCCTGAAACAGATTTAAAACAATCATAAAAAATAAACTCATGAAAACATTAGTTACTTTTTTCAGTGTATTTTTCTCTTTTTTAACATTTGGGCAATCCAATGTTGGAAGTAGAGCAGATGCCATTCTTGTTGACGAGATCATAGCCCCCGATAATAGCAAATTCAGAGGGTATAAGAACAATAGGGATATTTGTTTTGAGCATTGTCCCACTATCCAGGAATCTTCTCCCGGTAAGTTTGTGGTAGCCTGGTATGTTTCAGACCAATGCGAAGAAGAGGATCTTTCCCTGGCTGTTAGTTATAATCATGGTAATGGATGGTCTGATCCTGCTGTGGTTGTAAATTCATGCTATAATCCAGCACTTTTTCAGCCAAAAAGAGACCCCAATCAGCCTTTGTATTTGTATAGCAGAAGAGGGATTACCTCTAATGGCTGGGCATATACCTCGCCAGATGATGGTATAAGCTGGAGACAAGCCAGTGGCGGCACTTTATTTGAGCTTGCCAGTGATGCAGCAGCTCCCAGAGAAGGTTCTTTGCTTCCTGATTCTGGAGGTAATGTATGCACACAAAGATACCTGGGGCCTATTAAAAATCCGCCATTAGAACTTCCTGATGGGTCTGCATTGATGCCATCCAGTACAGAATGTGCAGGATCCAATTGGAAAGCACATATGGAGATTGCACCTTATCAAAATTATGAAGGTAGTGGTTCTGGAAACTGGGGATATGCTGCTGTAGCCGAAGATGTAATCCAGCCTTCGATTTTAGTATTGTCTGGAGACTATCAAAAATTAAAAGCTACCGGAAGGTTTGGTGGTGATATTCAAACTGCCGATTCAAATGATGGTGGGCGTTCCTGGACCAAAGGAAGGCCTATCCGAGGAGTTGGTAAAAGAGGGCATGACTCGTATACGCTGGATAATGGATACCATGTAATTGTAGCCGAATCAAATAATAGAAAATCTATTTATGTTTCTGTTAGTAGCGATGGAACCAATTTTGACAATGTAATTGAATTAAATAAAGATGCAGGAGGTGCATATCCTACCGTAATTCAGTCTGCAGATAGAAAAATACATGTAGTGTACTCTCAGTTTACCAAAAATCCAACAATGCATATAAGACATGTGGTATTAGATCCGGATAAACTTGTTGGTAAAGGTAATGGAGGTCCTAGTATTTCTGCACAACCTGTAGACTTTAATGGAGCGATTGGTGGAGTAGGATCGTTTAACGTTACCGCTTCCGGTACAGGAAGTTTATACTACCAATGGCAAAGAAATACAGGAAATGGCTTATGGCATGATGTAGAACGTATGGCTAACTTCAGTACTGAAACGATTAAACAAGAAATGAACGGCTGGAAGTATAGAGTTGTGATTTCAGATAATAATGGTTCTACAGTCAGTAATGTAGCTACTCTAAGTACTACTGGTGGTGGTAATAATCCACCCACAGTATCAATAACCTCTCCAGCCGATGGAAGTACTTTTACCGCACCGGCAAGTATCACAATTAATGCTACAGCTTCAGATGCTGATGGGAGCATTGCTAAGGTAGAGTTTTTTAATGGTAATACATTATTAGGAACCGATACAACCGCACCATATAGTTATAATTGGAGCAATGTAGGAGCAGGTTCCTATAGTATTACGGCGAAAGCATATGATGATAAAGGAGCAACAGCTATTGCTGGAGCGGTGAATATTACTATTACAGATCCTGTAAATGAATTACCCGTGGTATCAATTAGCTCCCCAACTAATGGAGCCACCTTTACCGCTCCAGCAATTATCACGATTAATGCTACAGCTACAGATGCCGATGGTAGCATTGCCAAAGTAGAATTTTTTAACGGCAATGTTTTATTAGGAACCGATACAACCGCACCATATAGTTATAATTGGAGCAATGTAGGAGCAGGTTCCTATAGTATTACGGCAAAAGCCTATGATGATAAAGGGGCAACAGCTACTTCTACAGCGGTAAACCTTACTGTTACAGATCCGGCTAATGAATTGCCTACGGTATCAATAACCTCTCCAGCCGATGGAAGTACTTTTACCGCACCGGCAAGTATCACAATTAATGCTACAGCTACAGATGCCGATGGTAGCATTGCCAAAGTAGAATTTTTTAGCGGCAATGTTTTATTAGGAACCGATACAACGGCACCATATAGTTATAATTGGAGCAATGTAGGAGCAAGTTCCTATAGTATTATGGCAAAAGCCTATGATGATAAAGGGGCAACAGCTACTTCTACAGCGGTAAATCTTACTGTTACAGATCCGACTAATGAATTGCCTACGGTATCGATTACTTCTCCATCAGATGGAGATACTTTTGCCGCCCCAGCAAATATCACGATTAATGCTACAGCTACAGATGCCGATGGTAGCATTGCCAAAGTAGAATTTTTTAGCGGCAATGTTTTATTAGGAACCGATACAACGGCACCATATAGTTATAATTGGAGCAATGTAAGAGCAGGTTCCTATAGTATTACGGCAAAAGCCTATGATGATAAAGGGGCAACAGCTACTGCTGGTGCAGTCAATGTAACGGTTACTTCTACGATGAATCAACCACCTGTACTGGCTATTACTGCTCCAATAGATGGTACTGTTTTTACCGTAGGATCCGATATTACTGCAGAGGTAACTGCAACAGATCCTGATGGAAATATTACCAAAGTCGAATTCTATGTAGAAAGCTTTTTGTTAGCTACAGATACTACCGCGCCTTATAGTGCCACAAGTAGTAATGTGCCGGCTGGAACATATACGATTACTGCAGTAGCTTATGACAATAATAATGCATCTACAACCTCTGATCCTGTTACAATAGTAATTTCCTCAACAACTTCAATCTCTGATCCTGATGAAGAGGAAGAAGGTGATGGTACGGTAGATCCCGATGAGGAAAAAGTGATGATGTATCCTAATCCTTCAGTTGGAATTGTCAACATTCAGGGAGTTTCCAAAGAGACTTCGATTGATGTATATAATTCGATAGGATTAAAGGTGCTATCGGTAAAAGGAGAACAAAAAATCGATTTGAGTCAGCAGAATAAGGGCTTATATCTTGTTAGAGTTAAGCATAGCAGAGAGAGTAAAACTATTGTTAAAACCATTATTGTTAAGTAATTAGACATTCTGACTTTTTTAAGATGAAAAAAGTCAGAATGCTTATAAAGTATTACATGGCCATGATCTGTGAAGTGTTAATTTCTGAATTATAAAATATATGTTATCAGGCCACATGTATAGCAAATTTTTGAGACATATTTATAAATAGAATTCATTTGAAGCTTTTGCAGCCCAGAATGAAAACTTCAAATGAGTTCATAATTACACAACTAAATTTTATTGTATATGAAAAGATTTAACTATTATTTGATTTCGAAGGTAATCCTTCTGTTGGTATTGATTAGCTTTGGAGAACTACGTGCACAAGATGCAGTCTTCCCAGCAGGATTTGGACTGAACATTAAGACCGATTATGGAGCCAAAGGAGATGGTGTCACCGATGATACCCAGGCAATATTGACTTCATTAGAACTAAATGGAGGTTATAAATTCATCTATTTCCCTAATGGTACTTATTTGGTTTCTGATCAATTGATCTCTTTTAACAGAGATAATAACGGCCCGCAATGGGTTGGAGAAAGCCGTGATGGGGTTATTATTAAATTAAAAGATGGAGCCACCGGTTTTGGAGATCCCAGCAACCCAAAATCTGTAGTGAGAACTGCAACACAATCTATTGGATCTGCCGATTTTTTTCGCCGGGATATTCAGAATATGACGATAGACGTTGGTAATAACATCGGAGCTATCGGGATGGAGTTTTACAGCAACAATGTAGGGATCCTTCAAAATGTAAAAATTAAGGGTCCTGCAAATGCAGTAAGGGGACTGAATTTAGATTTACATTTAAATGGCCCTTGTTTGGTGCGGAATGTAGAGGTAGAAGGATTTAAAGAAGGAGTTCGCACCGGGAGTTTAAACAGCGTGACTTTGGAGAATATAACACTCAAAAACCAATCAGAGCTTGGAATGAGGCTTGGAGGAAGATCTTTTGTGCGTGGAGTTACCAGTACCAACAGTGTTACTGCTATTAGAAATGTAGGTAATAATCCTTTGGTTGATGTGACACTCACAGGTGGAGCATCGGGAAATTCTGGAATTATCAATACAAGTACACTATTTGCCAGAAATATTTCATCTTCAGGATATGGAAAAACTATTGAAAATCAAAATGGTACAGGTGTAGATCAGAATGGTTATGTTACCGAATGGACCTCGCATGGGGTAAAAAGTGCCTGGTCTCCATCAGCAACTACTTCACTTAACCTTCCTATTAAAGAAGTACCAGAAGTAGCCTGGGAAACAGATCTTAGTAACTGGGTAAATGTTCGTGATTATGGAGCAACACTAGGCAATAATGGGGATAATGGCCCGGCAATACAGGCAGCGATCGATGATGCAGCGGTCAATAACAAGACTGTGGTGTATTTTCCAGATGATATTTACAGGCATTTTACAAATATTCGGGTGCATGGAAGTGTAAAATTCCTGATTGGAGGTGCAGCAAGAATTATCGCCAAGAGTGGTGCACGAATTATTGTAGAAAACGGTAGTGCTCCTGTAGTAAAATTCCTGAGGCTTTATGGGCATGGTAAAGAAGGGATACAGATTGAAAATGCGTCAAGTCGCAAAGTAATCATAGAATCTGGTGGTACCTATATCTTTTGTACAGGAAACGGCAGTGAAACCTACCAGTTAAATGGTGGCGGTTATGTAGATGTATTAGATGTGGGAGCCAGCTTTTACGGTCGTCAATTAAACAGTGAAAACACCGACCAACCCAATAACCTGAATGACGGGGGAACTTTTTGGGTACTCGGCCTTAAAACAGAAAAACCTGCTACAAAACTTGAAACCAGAAACGGAGGAAAAACAGAAGTTATAGGAGCATTTATCTATCAAAATAAAGATTTTGTCCCTGCAGACCCCTTGTTTATAGTAAACAATGCAGAAGCTTCTTTTACCGCGGTAAATCAATATAATTTCCGAAACTTCCACTATGATAAACTAGTAGAAGAAACAAGAGGTACCACCACCAAAACGTATACAAGGGCAGATAATGGAGGCACTGGTTTTGGATTATATACCGCATATGAAGGAGTACCTGTAGCACAAGGCTGTAATGGAACTGGTACCGGTTTAACCGGTGCATATTATGACAATATTAGTCTATCGGGCACACCGGTTATCACGAGAACCGATATCAGTATAGATTTCAATTGGAGAAAAGAAAGCCCTGGTGCTGGATTACCTAAAAACTATTTTAGTGTTAGATGGACCGGACAGGTTGAAGCTTGTTTTACCGAGACCTATACATTTGAGACAAGGACCTCTGATGGGGTAAGACTATGGGTCGATAATCAATTGATTATCGATAAGTGGATCGATCAGTCTACTCCGACCAACTGGACAGGAACTATCGATCTTGTTGCAAACCAGAAGTATGATATCAAAATGGAGTATTATGAGGATAGAAATGATGCAGTCGCCAAATTGAAATGGGGAAGTAAAAGCCAGGAAAGGTCTATTATCCAAAAAACTCAGTTATACCCTGGTCCAACGGTTAAAAACTTAACCATAGCAAACCATAGTTTTGAAAATGGAGATCTTACCAACTGGATTGCTCAAGGAAACAATAAAAATGCAGTAAAAACAGGTGATGCCGGTGGTTCTGGTCCCGCTGCTGCCCAGGATGGTACCCATTATGTATGGGGAAGAGAAGCCGGATGTGGTGGCGCTAATCCCGCAGGTGTTTCACAGTTTATTGATGTAAGCCCGTATGCCGTTGATATCGATGGTGGTAGCACAAGGATAAATATGTCTGCCTGGGGCGTTGGCCAGGGAGCCGGAAGTGATTTTGCACAAATGCAGATCAAGTTCTATAATGCAGTTAATGGAGGTGGTAGTGTACTTAGTAATACTAAATCCAGTAACAAAGCCGAAGCACCTAATATCTGGACAGAAATGAGGCTTGCCAGTGCAATACCTGCCGGTACACGAAGCATCGAAGTGTTCTTATTTACTCAAAGAGGGGGTGGTTCTTGTACAGATGCTGGTTTTGACAACGTTTCTGCTTCTATTGAAGGTGCTTCAGAGCCGGTAATCACTATCACAGAAAATTTAAGCATTGCCAATTTTGGTTTTGAAAATGGAGATCTTACCAGTTGGATTGTCGAAGGAAATAATAAAAATGCTGTAAAAACTGGTGATGCCGGTGGTTCTGGCCCTAATGCCGCAGAAGAGGGAACCTATTATGTTTGGGGCAGAGAAGCTGGATGTGGTGGTGCAAACCCTGCTGGTGTTTCACAATTTATTGATATAAGCACTTATGCTGCAGATATTGATGCAGGAAACGCAAAAGTAAATATGTCTGCCTGGGGTGTTGGTGAAGGAACCGGAAAGGATTTTGCACAAATGCAAATTAAATTCTTTGATGCAATCAATGGTGGCGGTCAGATAGGTGGCACTCAAACCAGTAACAAAGCCGAAGCTCCAAATGTTTGGACAGAAATGACGATTTCAGATGTAGCAATACCTTCAGGTACACGAAGCGTAGAGGTATTTCTCTTTACACAAAGAGGGGGCGGCTCATGTACAGATGCTGGTTTTGATAATGTTTCTGGTACAATCAACTTGAGTACCACCCAAAGATTGGCTACAGTTACACAGTCGATCAAAGAGATTGCCAAGGATGAAGACCCAGAGCAGGTGATCAAATTATTCCCTAACCCTTCAAATGGAATTATTAATATCCTGGGTGTATCAAAAAATGCTACCATTAAGGTGTTTAATACTTTGGGTAGTCCTTTGTTATCGGTTAGAAAAGAAAATGTGATTGATCTAAGCAACCAGACCAGGGGATTGTACTTTGTTCATATTACAGATGAAGGAAAAACCATGAAAAAAATGCTCATTGTTAAGTAGCAAATTATAAGAAAGTAATCAAAGTCATCTTGACTTTTAGTCCCTCAAATGTCAAGATGACTTATCTCAAAAAAAAAATAGAATGATAAAAAATTACCCACCTAAAAATCACAACTATGAAAACTTTCACACTACCCTTATTTTTGGTCCTGTTGGCCTGCGTATTTCAGGCGCAGGCCAATATCTGGACCGTAAGCAATAATCCCGCGATTCACGGCACATTTACCCAGATCGCTGAAGCACAGAGCGATGCCCGCGTACTAGCCGGCGATACTCTCATGGTAAGCAGGTCGGGCATAAAGTATACCAATGTAACCCTTACAAAACCGTTGGTCCTCATTGGTGAAGGATATAAAAGCAATAAAGAACAAGGTAGTTTTTTAAGGCCTTTTATAACTGATATATTAATCGTACCCTCAGGATCAGGGTCTGTGATTATGGGCTTTTATGTTACAAACAGGATATATTTAAATCAAAATGGAGTGAATGATATAGTAATCAGAAATTGTCGGTTGAACCGGGGAATTCACTTTGGTAATTATTCTGCCGTAAACTGGTTGATCGAAGAGAATATTTTAGAATCTCAATCGAATACTAATGATGGGCTTATAAATGGTACCAATGCTAATAACTTTATCATCAGGAACAATGTTTTTGGAGATAGTGCCATGATACGTGATTTTAAAAATGGGACGATCAATGTCTCACATAATGTTTTTATATCAGGTACTGCTAATAAGAAGGATGCACTAAGAGATTGTGAAGGTCTCCAGGTAACCAATAATATTTTTTACCGCAGGACCTTCCCGACTACTGGTCTACAAGGTAATGTGATCTCCAATAATATCTTTTTTGAAGTTGATGGGACCGCACTACTCAATAATACCACCTCTGGTAATATTGAAGCAAATCCATTGTTTATCAATTTTCCAGATAGTGCAAATGGGGATTATGGCGGTCAGGTAACCAATGATTGGAATTTTAAAGTACAAGCAGGATCCCCTGCTTTGGGAGTAGCTACAGATGGAGATGATATAGGCTTAATGGATTTTGTGGTGATGTATGGCTCTCCATACCTGCCCTATGTTACCGGGTTGACTATTCTTAACCCAACAGTAACCAATGGCAGCAATTTGTCTATTCAGTTAAAAGTGAAGTACCCACAGAATAACTAATGATATTCTGATGTAAGGCACAACTAAATCTAAACCAAACACAGTGAAATCCCTTTTAAGTCACATAGTTGGTTACCTGTTATCTATATGCTTCACGTGCAGTATGTTGTTAACATATACCACGCACGCTCAGGAGCCTCTTACCAATATAGAATATTTTTTTGATGGTAATGACCTGGGTTTTGGTAATAACCCAAACCTTCCTATTACCCAAAATTTTGATGGATCAACCATCGAATTGTCTATGGCCCAAACCGTTGCTACAGTAGGATTAGCCAATGGATTTCATAGATTAAGTGTTAGGGTACGTAACAATGCAGGAATTTGGAGTCATAATGAGACCTCATTGTTTGTGATGCAGCAAATTACATTACAGCAGGCCTTTCCTATTGTTGCGGGGGAGTATTTTTTTGACGACAATGATCTGGGCATAGGTAATAATTCATCGGTTTCTATCAGTCAATCGGGCTTTGCGCTGGATTTTATAGATGAACGTCTTATCGAGTCGTTACCCATAGGTTTTCATAAAATTACCTATCGTTTTAAATCTCAGCAAGGTGCCTGGTCTCATAATGAAAGTGCCTTGTTTTTTGTGGCAGAAAACAATAGTGGAGAGTCCCTGCCGGTAGCTATAACGAAAGGAGAGTATTTTTTTGATAAAGGAGATCGGGGGCATGGTAAAAACCTACCTGTCGATCTATCATCTGTAGGAAATAGTACGCTATTAAATTTTACTTCTAACTTTTCCATCGATGGATTGGGCGAAGGCTTTCATAACATTACTTTCCGTTTTCAAAATGAAGATGGGGTTTGGTCGCATGATGAACAGGGTATTTTCTTTATAGTCAATACTGCAGGCAATAATACTCAGATACCTTCAAAAATTACCAAAGGAGAGTATTTTCTGGATGGTAATGATCTGGGATTAGGTCAAAATGAACCGGTAACGGCTGGTTTTGTTGATGGGCAGGTAGTACTCAACTTTTTAACCGATGTAGCCATCGATAACCTTACGCCAGGGATACATAATATTACTTATAGATTTCAAAATGAAGAAAGGCAATGGACCCATAACGAAACAGCAGAATTCACCGTATCGGCATCAGAGTACCCCATCCGACCGGGCGCAGGATATGCTTTGGGTTTTTCAGGCAATGATTTTGTACAAAGTGATCCCGTAGCATTTACAAATGCCCTTACCATAGAAACCTGGGCAAACTGGTCTGGAGCAGCACTGGGAACCCTTATTTCAGATTATAATGACACCCTTGGTTATGAACTTCGCGTTACCAGCGATGGTACCCTGCAGGTACTAACCAACACTGGCAGGATTACGTCAAGTACTCCTGGAAAAATACTTCCTAATCAATGGACGCATATCGCCTTTACTTATGAGAATGATACCGTTACACTCTATGTCAATGGTTTGTCTGTGGGTTCTGATACCGGAAATACAATCACCCAGACCAATAATAGTCTATTTATCGGAAGATCACAATCGGGAGGTAATTTCTTTCAGGGAAAACTGGATGAAGTGAGGATTTGGGATCATTCGTTAAGCCCGGATGAAATCCGCTCTGGGATGACCAAAAAACTTAATGAAAATCATCCTAATTATACAACACATCTAAAAAAATACTACCGATTTGATGAAGGTGAAGGGGCTATTCTTACCGATTTAATAACTATAGCAGGTGCAACGATAACCGGAGCCGATTGGCAGATTTCTGGTGCGGCACTTGGAGATGAAAATACTTTTGGATACGGTGTTACGACACTTAACTTTGGGCATCCTTCAGGAGATAATTTTGCCACAGTACTCACATCTGGTACTATGGCAGGAATCCATATCTATCGTGTAGATCAGGCACCTAATGTAATTGAACTGCCAGTTGGGTTTGGAGGGCTATCCTTCTTTAGATACTATGGTTATTTTATAGTAAATCCTGAAAATAGCCAGGTAGACATCACTTATAATTACAATGGAAACCCCTTTGTAAATTCACAAAATACAGACATCCTTAATCTGGCAACCCGAGAAAATAATGCCACTACTTTATGGGGCGATAGCCAGGCACTGCTGGATAACAGTAATCAGCGATTACTTACTGATAATTCGACCCCTCATGCAGAATACATTTTGGGAGAAGGGGTGACCATAGGAATACAGGAAGGAGACCTTTCTGACGACCCCATTATCATCACTAGCTTGCCTTTTACAGATACCAGAAACCTTACGCTATATAACGATGATTTTAATGGTGCAAGTAATCAGGCTTCTGCAGATATTTTCTATCGTTTTACAGTCCCACTATGTACAGATGTATTGACCATATCCCTATGCAATTCTGCATTCAATACATACATGCATGTGTTGGATCAGGCAGGAAATGAAGTGTTATTCGATGACGATGGTTGCACAGGGAGTGATCGGTCTTTGATCGCTACAAATGCATTGATAGGAGGCAATAACTATACTTTGGTGATAGAAGGAGCCGGAACCAGTACCGGTGAGATCGATCTGGAGATCAAGGCTCTTCCGCTGGTAGAAGAACTTATTACTGAAACACAAGTATGTCAACCCGGACAAGCTAGTATCGTGGTAGATGCAGGCAGTGTTGGGACAGATAGTAATTATTCATGGTCAACAGGAGAAAATGCAAAACAAATTACCGTTACCCAAAACGGAATATATAAGGTAACCTTTGCCTCGGGAAACTGTGTGGTACAGGATGAAGTTACCGTGATATTAAATGATACGGCAGCGACTTTGACCGGTCCCGATTTGGCAAGACTTAATGAAAATATTACGCTCACCTATGGTGATGATTTTGGTGTGCTAACCTGGGAAATGTCTGAAGATAATTTAAATTGGGAACCTTTATCAGAAAGCAGTAACGAATTGAATATTTCTTTTAATCAGGAAGGCATTCGCTACTTCAGGGTACAACAAGACTTCTTTGGATGCAGTACAGCTATTTCAAACATACTTACAGTAGAGATTTCAGAGCTGCGGGGAGATAATTTTGACACTCCTTTCGAGCTTGATCTTACTACAGCACCTTTGCAAATTACAAGTGCCAATGCAGAATATTCCAATCAATTGGGTACTGCAGCCGGAGGGCAATCTTCCCCAGATGTATTTTACCGTTTTTCGACATCTATTTGCACGGAAACCATTTCTATTGAAACCTGCGGGTCAGATTTCAACACAATACTTTATGTTTTTGATGCCAACCGCACTCTACTGGCATCAAACGATGATGCATGTGATGATGATGCCCAATTGAAGATTACAGTATTGCCCGAAACAACTTATTTTATAGTAGCAGAAGGTTTTGGAACCGCTACAGGAACTATAAACCTGTCTATAGAAACTACCGATTTTATCCTTGAGTTGGGTGATGATGTTGGTCTCTGTGAAGGACAGGAAATTATTTTGGATTCTGGGGTTATTGATCCCAATGTCACCTTTCTTTGGTCACCAGGAGGAGAAACCACACCTCAGATTACTGTGAATCAGATAGGAGAGTATACACTAGAAGTAGACCGGGGCGGCTGCGTACGTACAGATACTGTTCAGGTCAACCTAACTCCAGAATTGGTAGTAGGAAGTGTAAATAATGTGATCCCGGCAAATGGTGCTACAGAACTTACCTTGCCGATTACACTATTCTGGAGCCCAACTATTAATGCGGCTTCTTACGATCTTTTTGTTTGGGAAGACGGCATGACAAAACCCGACCAACCCTTTGCAGTTGGGGTTTCCAGTAATGGTTTTGTAATAGAAGACCAGCTTGATCTGGGCAAAACTTATACCTGGCAGGTAACTGCTTCAAATGCTTGTCAAACGATCTCTAATGAAGGACCTGCCTGGAATTTCTCTCTTGTAGACCTTCCTGATCTTATCATTACACAAATAACCATGGATCCCGATAGGCTTTTCGCGGGAGAAGAGGTAGCTATCGAATGGTCCTATGACAACATTGGTCTTAAAACAACCGGGCAAATTACTGCTACCAGTGAGGTGTATCTGTCTATAGACGATTCATTAAATGTTGCAGACGATATCCTGATCGGCACCACAGTTGTTGACACATTGGTTTTAAATCCGGGTGAAAGTACCCTACAGAATGACGCTTTTGTTGTGCCTAATGCGGTACTGTCTGGTGAATACTTTGTTTTTATGAATTTCACTACAAACGGATCTGAAGGAAATATAGAAAATAATAATGCTATAAGTGATGATCTGCTCATTATAGAAACAGTACCTATCGCAGATATTGTAGTCAACAATATATCATATTCGTCAGATGCATTAAGTGGTCAAATTATCGACGTAGGTTATCAAATAGAGAATATCGGTACCGCGAAAATCAACAAGATATTTAGTGACAGAATTTACATTTCAGATTCGCCTGTGTTTAATATTTCTGAGGCTACTTTATTAGCCACACAGGAAAATGTTGAAATTATTACCGAACAGAATGGGGTAATCCTGGATCCACCATTAGAAACTTTTGAATTACTACCAGGAGAAGTCACCGATATCAGCCTTTCTTTCAATTTACCCGAAAATATTCAGGGAGACTTTTTCCTTCATATAAGAACCGATAGTTTTAATCAGGTATTCGAGGCCAATGAGACTAATAATAATGATGCAGGGGGTGTCATTACTGTTAGCTTGGCCCCGGTACCCGATTTGGTTGCGTTGAGTGTCTCTTCTCCTTCGTTAAGTGAGGCGGGAACTCTTGTAGATGTAAGCTGGAGTGTAGAGAACCAGGGAACAGGGGCACCTTTTGTTAACTCCTGGATTGATGCTCTTTATTTATCTTCTTCTCCCAATTGTGCAGATGTATCATCTTGTGGTACTCTTGTGGGGCAATTTGCCCACTTTGAGGATCCTAATAATCCATTAGTGTCAGGGAATACCTATCAAGGGCAAAGTCAGGTATTTTTGCCATCTAATCTCGAAGGAGACTTTTTCTTTTATCTGGTAACTAATGTAACCGGAGCAGTGAGTGAACCTTCCGGAAACAATACACTGATAAGTCCTCAGGCCATTAGTATATCATCAGCTACCAATCCCTCTCCCGGACCTTGTGGCGATAATTTCATTAATGCCTGTGCTATCGATATTCCTAACGAAAATTATGGCTATGGCCTGATTCCTTTTAATAATCTGGATCTTACAAATGCGACTATAGAACCCGGAGAACAATTCTCTACCGGAATACCGGGGCAGAAAAGTTTGTGGTATAAATTTCAAATACCAACCTCTCGCTATGTTAAAATAAATGTTGAAGAACGAGATAATCAGCTACATCTTGGTAAAACCCAGGTAGGGGTAAGTGTATTTGTGCAACCAAAGATTGCCGGACTGCCAAAAGTAACCTTACCAGATGGAACCAGTGACCTGTCTTCATTTGTACAGTTAAATCAATTTGGAAATACTTTTGAAAAGTGTTTGAAAGAAGGGGTGTATTATGTGCGGTTTAGCGCAGATAATTATCTGGATGATATTCCTCTAAATGCAACCATAGAAATACGTAGCCCCGAAGAGTTTGTCGCATTACCATCTAATATATTGAAAGCAATGCAGCATGATCAACCCAGGGATGCACATGTATTTCCCGTACCAATTGGGCATCGGTGGAGAGACGTAGTTTTTGAAACAGGATGTTTATCCATCGATAGTAAAGATGAGGTAATGCCACTATTGGGCACTAACTTTCAGGAATATGACCAAAGTGCCTGGTTCGTTTTTAAAACCGATGATTATAATGATGCATTAAGGATACAATTGAATGCGCTAAGTGACTTCAAAGATATTAATAAAGTAGGTTTTCGCCTCTATCAGGGAGATGCCCGTACTACAACACTTTCTAATTTACAATTAGAAGAAGAGGCTATTTTTGAAAGGATCACCCGTTCAAGTTTCAGGGTAGATGTTCCGTTTTTAGACAGTGTTTGTAACGTTGCCAACGATACATTTTATTCTATTCAACTATTTTTCTATAAAAATTACGAAAACCGATTTATCTTAAGCATTCACGATTTGGGAATGGCACCCACTCAAGGTACCGACCCTGCCAATCCGGTTGTAATGGGTATGCTGCCAAAATCGGATACACCACCGGTTTTAGACGACCTGGGCGGAATACAAGTTCCGGGAGGAGAACGTACGGCAATTAATAATTATTTTGCTTGTAATGCCTACATGATCAATCAACCTGCCTGCCAGGTGCTTCCTGCTACCGGTTCTTACACGTTTGGTAACGAAGAATTTGATCTGAATCAATGGTATTCGTTCTCTTTTGATGAAGATGTGAATTTATGGATCAATAGTAATGGCCCTGGGTCTAAATACCTAAGATTATATTCTGGTGATGTACAGCAAGCTTGTACCTCTGGAGAACGTATTAATCTTGTTCGGGAATCATCTGGGCGATTCGGAGCTTTTCGCGGGGTATGCGTATCAGCAGGAAATTATAGTTTACAGGTATTAGGAACATCCTATGAAGATGATGTCCTTAATCCTAAATCAAACCTGGGGAGGGAAAATGATCTGGAATTCTATGTTATGCAATTGCAACAAACCCATCAATTTGATCTAAGTGCTGCCAATCGGATCGAAAAGATCAATTTTGATGCAACAACTGCTAGTTGGACTTCTTTGGTAGATGGTCAGGAATATGCGAGTACACCTGATATCATGGGATGTGCGGCCACCGTTTTGCCGGCAGGCCCGCTTTGCAGTGATAACAATGCCATTCAGGGAGCAATCTATAGAACAATAAATATTGATAGACCAGGAGAGCTATTTATTAGTAGTACTTCACCCTTCAGACATCGATTTTACCTGGGTGACGCAGCTGCGCTGGCGACTGGATTTACACCAACCGACGAAATCATCTTCGAAGGAGATCTTACCAGTGGTAATTGCTTCACTACATTATTTTCGGGAACTTCTAATTTTTGCGTTACCCCCGGTATTTATACCCTGGTATCTCTGGGAATTAATTCCAATGTCGGTTCAGTCAGTGCACCTGTGTTTACCTTTTTTGAACAGCCTGCTGGTGCTCCCCAATTTACAGATCCCGCTACTCCCGAAGATCTTGGTGATATTACTGCAGCATTGATTGCCGGTGAAACGATATCGAGCTCTGAAACCAGGATCACTTGTGAAAGTAACCCGTTGACGATAGATGGAGAGGCGCCCTGTAGACCACGCTATGACAAACTATTTTTCCGTCAGTTTTTCTTAAGCTCACCACAACTTATTCAAATCACAGGAAGCGATCACTCTAGTGTGACCACCGGACCCTCAATTCGTTTATACAATGGTAAAGTAAGTGATGGTATAGAAACGCTTAAAAGGCATGATCCTAAATTTTCCAACGACCGAAGTAATGGTTGTAAGGCCCGTGGTTCTAATCGCACGCCCCAATGGACATCAAACCTTGATATATGTGACCCACAACCACTTCCTGCCGGATGGTATACGGTAGTTTATTATGCCAGTGGAGGAAGTTATGACGGGATGACCGATGCATACTATATACGTAGTGCTGCCCGATATAATAATAGTATTAATATTAAATTAGTAAGCCCACGTAGTACCCTTGAAAGTATCCATAACAGACCTTATCTGGCCTCAGATGAAGGTGAATTATTTTGGGAAAGAGATCCCGAAACTTCAGGAGCTTACCCATTATATACTAAAAATTACCGCTTTACCGAGACTACGCTTAATGAATGTATTGAAGATGCTCCATTTGTAACCGAATTTCAGGATTTTCCAACAGGATATAACCGGGTAACCTACTATACTTTTAAAATCAAGCACAATTCTTTTGCCAGATTTTCAGGATATGATAAAGGAGAAATATATCCCTTTGATGTACGTAAGGATTCCATTAGTCTTAAGATTGGAAACCCGCAACGTATAGAACCATTGTCTCCCTGCTCTAATGGTCATGAGTATTGCAGCCTGCAACCCGGTGATTATACATTGGTGGTGTATTCTAAAGATGGTGATCGAAAAGTGACCCCGTCTGCATATATAGACCGTGTATTAGAATCAAGATACGATTTTGCCAAAAATGCCTATGATATGGGTGAGATCAATGGTGATGGAAGGTCACAGTTCATGAATATGGATGATCTGTACTCACCGCATCCCACCTATCCAGGCAGGGCATGGACCAATGATTTTTTCTCATGCGAAACCGGTGCAGCTTCCGGCGATCCGCGATGGACCAACGAATTGGATCCGCCACTTGATTACTGTCATAGCGTGGCTTCGGTTGATGAAAATCATTACCCTCTTAGACCCAATAAAGACCACAATACCCTCAGAAAAAATCTTTGGTATTCTTTTGTGGTTGATGGCCCGGGAATGGTAAGTGTAAGTGTTTTTAACATGACCAAAGGTAAAGGAGGGTTTAATCCCTATTCACCTGATCTGCAGGAGTTGATCGAAAACTTCAATCCTTTTGAGTTTGACCAGGTTTTTAATGCACTGTTTCCTGGTCCTAGTTTTCAATATCCATTTGCAATTTATACCGATGAGGATGTCTCTGGTGACTTGTCTTACGAACAACTTATGACGATGTCGGCGGTAGATACAACGACAACACTCGAAAGTGGATTTATAGGAAATAATGCGGTTATCGGAGGTTTGATTCCCAGATGTTTAAATTCAGATCGTACCGTTTCCTGGAATATCGATCCTTGCCCGATAAAAAGAAAAAGACGCTATTATGTGGTCGTAGAAAATTATGGATTTATGCTCCCAAATAGTCAATTGGAGGTCGCCGTTAACTTCAGATCCGTAGAAGCTACACCGTCTGAGAATGACAGGATTGTAAATGCTTTTAACATAAACAATACCCAGGATCCATTTGTAACCGAAGTATTAGAAGAAGGAACCTACGATGGGGCTACATCTTCATTTACCTGTGCCACCCGTGATGAATATGATCAGAACGATTGCGGGCAAACTACCATTTGGTACCGGTTTGAATCGAACGTGTCAGGAAAGATACGAATGAACTATACGATCGATACGTTAACTACCAGGGCGAATCCTAAAGAGATAACACTTTATAAAGAACTCGAATCGGGCAAACCAGAGGGTTTACTTACTATTCCACTAGCCACCGTTTCTGGAAATAAAGAGGTAGAAGGTTGCCTCAATCGGGGAGTATATTATTTCACCCTTACCGGTTGTTTTCCTACCGCTTTATCTGTTACACCTAGCATATCACTGATCCCGGAAGCTGGAGATATTTGTGATAACCCGGCAATAGCAGCAGTAGATGTAAAAAATCAACGAATCGATATTCCATTAGATATTTCCTGTCACTCCTGGGGAGGGGATTTTGGCGAAGATGATTTCACCAATACAGCCTGTATTTTTGAAGATGGATCAGTCTCGGGATTACCGCTGGAATTCAAAGACCCCTTGAAAGTAAAATCTTCCTGGTTCAAGTTTTCAGTAGGCGACATTGGCAAGTCTAACCTTACTTTTGAGTTTGCAGGTTTTAACAGCACTGGTGGTCAGTTTGTAGGCCTGAGTGATCTGGCATTCAGGGTTTTTACCGGATCGTGCGGCTCTATGACCAGTATTGGCTGTAGTAGTAAACAAACTACCGGTTTTACACTAGATTGTATGCCTCCAAATACGGCATATTATGTACAGGTAACAGCACCTTCCTTTGCCAATGGTATCGTTACCATGTCTGTGACCGCCGCCAATCCTTCAGACCCTACTTGTATACCACCAGAATTTGATAAAGTAATAGCCGAATTCGATACCGATAATCAATGCCAGGGATTGGATATTTGCTTTGCTAATTTATCCACTCAGGGGCAAGATATTACCTATGAATGGGATTTTGGCGATGGTTCTGCTGTCTCTAACGAATTAACACCATGTCACATCTATCCAGAATCTACACAACCCGTACCCTATGAGGTGCGTTTAAAAGTGAGAAACGAGGTGCTGGATAAAGAGGAAACCGTGGTCAAAACCATAGTAACTTATCCTTCTGTTACCCCATCCATCACATATGCATCGCCAGTTGATGTGACAAAAACCGTACAAGTGGGAACGCCTATGGATTTTATTGCTATGGTAGATCCTGCAATAGACCTGTCATCGGTAGTATTTGAGTGGAATTTTGGAAATGACAAACTTTTTGTTGATCAAAATGACCCTTCCGTGATCCTGAATAACCTGCAAAATCCACGTGGGATAATCTATGAAGCTTCTGATGTAGGCGAACAAGTAATAAGCCTTTCTACTTTCAGTCAGGGATGTAAAACTACAGTGACCGATACGATTACTGTCGTTACCACTTTTGATCTCAATGTTACAGCAATAGTAAATGCTGCCAGTTGTTTTGGTGAAACAGACGGAAGCATTGATATCACCGTATCAGGTGGGCAGATGCCTTATCAATTCGATTGGGGTTTCAGTACCGAAGAAGACCTTGATAACCTTGTAGCAGGAACGTATGGGATTGTAGTGACTGATGCTTCAGGAACAACCATCGAAGAAACATTTATCGTAGAACAACCAGATAGGATCGCAGTGATATCTTTGATCACTCCTGTGAGTTGTAGTGGTGGAAGTGATGGTGCAATTGATATCACAATTTCGGGCGGAACAGCACCATACATACTAGATTGGGGTATTAGCCAGGAAGAAGATTTGGCCAACCTGGCAGAAGGCGATTATACGCTACTAATTACAGATAGCACAGGATGTACATTTACCGATACGTATACTATTGAATCTTCTGGTGATCTGCTGGCCGTTACCATTATGTATGGTTCTCCCGTAGATGTAACAAAAACTGTAGAAGTAGGAACACCTATGGATTTTATGGCGGTGATAGACCCTTCAATAGATGTGTCATTGGTTGTGTTCGAATGGAATTTTGGAAACGATAAGATCTATCTTGATGAAAATGATCCTTCCATTATCCTGAATAACCTGCAAAACCCAAGCGGGATTGTATATGAAACCTCTGATATAGGAGAACAAATAATAAGCCTTTCTGTATTCAGTCAAGGATGCAATACTGTTATTACCGATACACTTACGGTTATTCCAGTTGCCGATCTCAATGTTACAGCAATAGTAAATGCTGTCAGTTGTTTTGGCGAAGCAGACGGGAGTATTGATATTACAGTAACAGGAGGGACGATGCCCTATCAATTCGATTGGGGTTTAAGTAATGAAGAGGATTTGAATAATCTGGTAGCAGGAACGTACACAATTGTAGTAACTGATGCTTTAGGAACAACCATAGAACAAGCGTTTACCATAGACCAACCTGAAGAATTGGTGGTGACATCTTTGATCACTCCTGTGAGTTGTAGTGGTGATAACGATGGTGCGATTGATGTAACCATTTTGGGAGGAACAACACCATATACCGTAGATTGGGGAATTAGCCAGGAAGAAGACCTGGTTGATCTGGCAGAAGGAGATTATACTTTATCAATTACAGATAGTTTGGGATGTATATATACAGACACCTATACTATTGAATTTTCAGGAAACCCATTAGCAGTCACCATCGAAACAGAAGATATATCTTGTGCCCAGGATTGCTTAGGGGTCGCCAGATTAATAATTTCTGGAGGGGTTGAGCCATACAGTGTAATCTGGGATGATGGATCAATTGGTATAGAACGTATAGATCTATGCGAAGGTAACTATTCATTTACTATTACTGATGCAGACAATTGTACGTTAGATGATCAAGTATCCATAGGGTCTGAAGATTTACCTGTAGTAACCCTTCCTGCTGAGATTCATGCCTGCGAAGGAAGTACAGCACTTCTGGATGCTGGAAATCAGGGAAAGTATTATTTATGGTCTACAGGCGAGGAAACTCAGCAGATTTCGGTATCTACACCAGGAGTTTACGGCGTTCAGGTAACAAATTCTAACAATACGGTCTGTGGTGAAGCAGTAACGGTAATAGCATTCAATCAGGGAACCCGGATAGATGGCAAACCGGTATTGGTTGAAAGAAGTAATCCTGATGAGGCACTCGGAGAACCCGATGCCCTTGATTATGATATTGACTACGTATCACTTGGTTTCGGAGGAAGTATCACATTACAATTTGATCTCCCGATTCTGGATATTGAGGGCAATGATTTTAAAGTCTTTGAAACAAGTACCGGAAATCCAACCTTCGAAGAATTTCCTGAAGAAGCCGATGTGTATGCTTCTGCAGATGGAATAGATTTCAAACTGTTGGGAAGAGCACGAGTAGATCACTTTCCGCAGGATAATCAATTTGACCTGGCTACCATAGGCCTTGATGGTGTAAATTACATTAAAATCGTAGATAAATCTGATACAAACAGCCCTCTTTTTGGAGGACATCATGATGGTTTCGATCTAGATGGTATTAAAGTGATCAATTGTCTTGGAGAACCTGGCTGTACGGTTGCTGCTACTACCGAAGTGTTTTTTCATGAACCCCCAAAGCCAATACTTCCTGCTATTAGTATGATTTGCCCGGGAGAAGAACTTACCCTCGATGCCGGGCGGGATGGATTTGATTATTTCTGGTCCACAGGAGAAACTACCAGAACCATCAAGGTAAACAGTGCAGGTATTTATACCGTAGAGATATCAGAACCTTTTGGATGTGGTACTTTGAATAGCAGTATTACTGTGGCAACCGATGTTGATTGTAGCGGACCTAAGTTCGTTTCCGGACAATTACTGGTAGACAATACCTGGCAAACAGCTACATTACCAAGAACGTATCAATCCCCGATAATCGTAGCCACACCAGTCTATGCAAAGAATAATATACCAGCAGTGACACGAATCCGAAATGTAAATGGAAACCAATTCGAAATTAAGCTGCAAAACCCTCTCGAAGACCCTTTAGAACAGACAACCGTACACTATATAGTAGTAGAAGAAGGAGCCTATCTCGAAGCAGTTCATGGCATTACCATGGAAGCAGGAAAAATAATATCAACAAGAACCGATCGAACCAACTCATGGAAAGCAAAAAAGACCCAGCTTGTTAACGATTATCTGGATTTGGTAGCACTGGGTCAGGTAATGTCTGTAAATGATCGGGATTGGTCGGTATTCTGGTCCAGAGGCCCCAATGTAAATACCCCACCTGTAGATAATGATCTGCGTATTGGCAAACATGTAGGGCAAGATAAAGATATATCCCGTAATGATGAGACCGTGGGATACATCTGCCTTGAGGCCGGGCAATATAACTGGGAAAATCTGGTGATGACCACCGATAGAGGAGAAAAAAGTATTCAAGGAATTGAAAACAACCCTCCTTACAATTATAACCTCACCTGGAATGTATCAAATGTTAATGTGCATACTGCAGTAGCAAGTATTACAGGGATGGCAGATAATGATGGCGGATGGCCGGTTATATACGATCAGGGGTTGTCTTCCTCCACAATTGGTCTTGCTATAGAGGAAGACCGTATAAAAGACAATGAAAGGGAGCATATTGCCGAAATGGTAGCGTATATGGTGTTGGGAACCAGTATTGAGACTACAAATGTTCCTTTTAACGAAGTAAGAAGCATTGCCCGGGACGGGTTTAAAATAAGAATTTACCCTACTCCTTCCACAACAGGAATATTAAGTGTAGAGCTGGCTATGTCATCTAATAAGAAAGCATCAGGAGTTCCTGCAGCTGTGATTCCTGCAGGAGGAATCGATCTGAAAGTTTTTGGAGCCTTGGGCACGCAAATCTTCCAGAAAAAGTATGATGCCTTCAGAACCTATAAAATCGATTTATCAAATCAACCAAGTGGTTATTATTTCCTGAAGGTTACGGTTGGAAAGAAAATATCATATCATAAGGTCCTAATTCATAATAAATAACCAGTCAAAATCATGAAAAACACACATTCACTTTTGTTTATCCTGTTATGGTCAATGACTTGTTTGTCAGGATTGCAGGCACAATCAGGAATCACCGACATTTCTGCCGATCTTTTAGAGACAGATCCATCGATTACCGATATCAGCCAGTTGGCAGATGTCGAGCCCATAGGGATCAATGATTTGGGTTGGGTAGTAGGACATTATCCTGTTTCCGGAGGGCAAAACCAGCTTTTTGTGTGGATCCCACCAGAAGATATTACCGTGAGCCAGGCAGGAGAATCTAAAGTGATACTGGTTAGCTCGGCCGTTGGACTTACTGCCGCAGGGATTAGTGATAATAGAACTATTATTTATAATGTTACAGACCCGGTGACCAATGATATTACTGGAGGGTATCGCCTATTTAATGAAACGACAGGACTTTATGAAGCCGGCGTAGGAGCAGAGCATTTTCAGATGAAAGATATCTCGGGCTCCTGGGTAGCAGCAGATGTATTTATAGGACGATCAGGGCCACCACCAAACAATCAGTTTTGTCCCTTTTCTATTAGTCCGGATTACGGAGTTTTATTTGGCCCGGAAAACCTGGTTCGGGCCATGGTGTTTAATATTGAAGGAGGAGGGCCAGGCTCAGCACTGTCGATTGCATTTCAGGAAGCAGAATTATGCGGACTTAGCTCCAGGGCGTATACCGTAAAAGCATCAGCTTCTGGCGATTTACTCTATGTAGGAGGAGAGAGCTTTGGAAAAGGACAAGGCGATGAGCGGTTTACCAGTGCCCATGCGATGGTCTATAGCCAGGAATCGGGAACTAATTTTACAGTACTCGAAATGCTGGAAGGAACTCCCGGCCAGATTCGTGAAGTGAATACCATCGGCGAAATTGCAGGTACCTGGTTTACACCTGGCAATAGTCAGACACCCAATTCGCAGCGGGGATTCAAAACAGCAATAGGGTGTCTGGAACCCTCGGGAGGCTATCGTCCTTTTGTTGATATTTATCCCGATCGCTCCGTATTACCTAATGGAATAAATGATGAAGGTTGGACAGTAGGAAACTATCTGTATGGAGCTGCTCTTGAACTTAGAACATTTATGTTTCAATCGTTGGATTGTCATAGCCCTCAACAACCGCCGGTGAACGACCAGGGAGTAGATATATTGGATTTTAGCAAGGCTTTTAAAGATATGACCGAATATGGCCGGGCAAAGATTGGGCTTAGTGGCTGGCAAAAACTGAGCACAGCAAAAGACATCAACAATAACAACCAGGTGATTGGCCGCGGGATTGGCCCCGACGGTAATACCAGGGCATATCTCTTTGCCTTTAATCCCTGTGAACTTTCAGAAACAAGAGGCATATATCCCAAAGGAAATTTTGATCCCATCAATCCTGCAGGTATGGAATTCTATAATGCAACATACCGTCGTATTTATGAGATTGGAAATAATCCGGGTGATTTTGCAACCCTTCCCAGGGTAAATGAGTCTCTGTTAAATCTTTTCAGGGATAATGATAATCTCGAAGGAGAAGGTACGGAACAAGGATGGTATGTGAAAGAAACTGCCACATATGGTCCGCAAGAACCGGCCGCACTATTGACCAATATAGAAGCCGGATATCCCAATAATGCCCGGTATGCTATTGAATCCAATTTTTTCCCGGTGCTTACTCAGGGAATCTTTAAAGAGGCATACCTGTCGTTTAAAGTGTGGTCACATCAGGAAAAAGGGATTTACGACCATGTAAAAATCGAGATCAGAAGTATAGGGGATGACAATTGGAACTCTTTGGCATATATTTCAGAATCTTATGACCCTGATGCACCGTATTCTAATTTCAACAATATAGCTACCAACCAGCTGGAAGAAGGATGGGCTAATTATTTCATTGATCTTTCAACATATATAAACAAAGATGTTCAGTTGCGATTCAGTTTTATAAGTGATGTTTGCGAGACTGGCGATGGTATAATGTTTAAGGATTTTAGGATTCATGGCATTTCAGAAGAAATACAACAGGTAGAGTTTACCAGATTTCTGGATAAAGGCACTGCAGATAATCGTATTGACTTAATACCAGCAGCCATTGAGACGGCAACTACTGTAGGCCTGGCGGGTACGGTTCCTGTTGGAGGAGGCCTGACAGTATCTGCATTAAAAGGAACTGGAATTATTGACCCGTCTATTCCAAATGCTTTTAAAGGTTTAGCACCTATATTAGTTAAATCCACACCACTAGTCGTTGGGGGTGTTGTTATTGGTGTTATGATTTATTATTACTATAAGACTTCCACTGATCCGCAACCAGCGTATGCTGTAATTTTTACTGCCAGCCCGGAAGATTTAGCTACAGACCCAGATTTAAAACGTTTTCTGGATCACAAAAAAGAAGTGTTTTTCGATGGTTTTTGGATGACAGACCAATTGATAAGCGATACCGAGCGAACACTTACCTATGGTGCCGTTGTTGAAGGATTAGAAATGGTGCGAAATGATGCCATTGCAGCTAGTGAAGATCAACCAGCATACCTTCAGTCTTTTACCAATGTGAGTTCCAAAGAAATTGCTCTGGTAATCCCAACAGAGACAGATTTTATCATGGATCAAAACAATACTCGATTCTGGTTGAAGCGCTTTTTTTCTGAAATGGCATTACTTACCGATAACATACAAATTGTGCCTTATGTGCATAATACTTTCACGGGAGAATACATTAAAGTAACTACTTCCACCGATATCGGAGCAGAAAATGATTATTTATATGCCTATACGCTGGCCCGCGAGGCAATACGCATAGCAAACAATATCTGGGATGATGAGGAGGGAGAGCAAACCGTTCCTCGTGACGGAGAAATTATTACCATTCCTGTTGCTGGTGAAGTGGTTCTTGATGATACCTGTAATGAGGATCCTTCAGAAATATTTAAAATGAGAAGCCAAAATACGCCTCCTGAAACAGAAACCAGTATTGATGGGAATATTAGAGTAATACGACGTATTCGACGCAATGCTTGTGGAGGATATGCGATTTGGTTGGGGGGCGCTGGATACCTTACCTATAATAGATTAATTAAGCATTCTCCTCATCAACCTTGCTATGGAATGATTCCTTATAGTGCCAGCAAGAATGCTTTGTCAACCCAGCTACAGCCATTGAATACAATCGAAACCTGGCTGCTGCCTTTTGCAGGTGCAGTTTCATTCAACATAGGGATTAAAGCCGAACCTCTGGATGACCTTATTTTAAGTCCTCAGAATGATGATTACCTGAATGGGGACCCCTTTGAAATAAAACTCAAAGATGGATATGAAATTGAAGATGCTTTTTATGAAAAAAATTTTATAAACGCCGAAAATACAGTACCAGCTATTGGCCTTAAATCGGGAACCAAGGAAACAACCATTGAGGATCCTGCCAATACTAAAATTGACCATTTAAATCTTAAAATAGAACTAGACCCTTTAAGTTTTGAAACTAACAAATTGATACCTCCAAATGGTAGTTTTCGCATTAGGGTATGTGCCAAAGATACAGAGCAAAATTATTTTGAATCTGCCAAAGAGATCAATTTAGTGTCACATCGTTTGAGTAAAATTACAGATAATTCAGGTAGGCAATCAGTAATATTCGATTTAAATGAACTTGAAACGGCCAAAAATGCAGCCATATTCGTTCCTGGCACACCAGAAAGAGGGCTTATTCACAATAGCGGGACGGGAGATTCGGTAAACAGGATTTATGAACAGGAAGATCTGATTTTCCGTGACCAGAAGACAAATAATGGTTCTATTACGCGAAGGGAGTTCTTCGACCGCTGGAATGACTTTCAAACTTATATATATCATAGTTTAGGGTATATGGAATCTGATGTATTGGGAGAGGATGCATATCGTATCATTGCCGATCGTATTCTCGATAATGCTACATCAACAGATCGGGTAGACTTTTTTGATGAATATAGTGGAGAAGTGATCAGTGGAAACGAAGTAGCTCCTCAAAAACCTTTGTGGAAAGCAGATAAAGAGTACTTTAGGGGAATCCTGGACGTTTATGCTGCCGCAGCTGCCGCAGATCCTTCTTCTCCTGCAGATGACTACAATTTCAGATGCGATATCCCGGGACAGACCGGTAAAAAGGGCAGGGCGATCGCAATGTATGTAGAAGACGTGAGTATTTTAAGAATGTTACCTACCATACGGGAGTTGCTGGATGAAGATGTGAGTGGTCAATATGTTAACCTACATTTTGTCTTAGGTTTTCTTGATCCCGTCTGGCCAGATGATCATCCGGATATTGGTGATGTTAATCAATGGTTAAGTGACCATGTAGAAGCCCTCTCTGCCAGATCTAATGTGACCGTATTCACAGCACAATCGTATGTAACTACTTTAAGAAATAAAATTTATGGCACCGATGGAGACGAGGTGCTCGACAAGACGATACGATATGATTTGAGCTTTTTAGATCTTTTAAGAATTGGTAATCCCATCAATGAGGGTAATAACTTTAATTTATTGTCAAAATACATGCATGCCCTGGGGGAATATGGTGAATTGGGAATTACCTATTGTTCTGATGCCCTGGCAAATCCTGAAACAGAAGAATTAGGAGTATTTGCCGGGGTGCCATGTTGGAGTACTGTCCGTCCAAATTTAGGGCCTTTGCCGTATATAGGGTATAAAGGCCCCGCTTGCGGGAGTTTAAGGAATTATTTCAAAGACCCTAATGGTTTTCCAGGCACAAGTTATCATTTCAAAGGATTGAATTTTACAAGCCTGACCGGCAATAATATTCCGGATGTCTTCCGGTTGATGGAAGAGGATAATCAAAGCAGGTTACGAAAAATTGTTTTAGAGATTCAAAACCTGCGAGATGCAGATGATAAGGCACTGGAGACTATCGTGACCGGAACCGGTAAAACACTTCAAAAAGGACAATAATTAACTTTTAATAACCAGAACAATGAAGCAGATAGCAGCATATAAGAAGCATCGTTTGGAGAGTAACCCATATTTGGTATATACGGTTTTATTGTTGATCACCCTGTTATCTGCAATTGGAGTAAGAGGTCAGGTTATTGTAGACCCCGATAGAGTAGGGCTTGTAGAAAGATGTTGTGAAATGAATGTTGAGTTTCTCAAAACTGATGGGGTCACAAAAATAGAACGTGCCAATACCAACGAGTTTTTTACGGTAAGTGCCGATATCGAAGGAGATAATTGTCGGTCCAAATGGTTGTATAAGAATGTTTGTGACGAAAATTTTGAAGAAATTGAGGATGTAGGGAGTGATCGGCCAACCTTTAATCATCTGGCCGAAAAATGGGGTGCTGTATTGTATAGCTCCAGAGTAGATTGCGAAGGTGATTATGATTGTGCCGATGGGGTAATCTTGCCGATCCTTGATTGGGGAATATGGTTTTATAATGATCTGGGAGAGCCCAAAAAGCACAGAAGAGGTGCCACTGATGCCGACCTCGCTGGATTTTATGACCCGTCTAAGCCTTCTATACTTTTTATTCATGGATTACGACAAGGAGCAGCAGATAATGACCTTAAACAGGATTTTATTTTTAGTACTCTTGAGACAGATCCACAAACAGGGGAGGAGATTACAGTAGATATAAACCTTCCGGCATTATGGCGAAGCAAAGGCTTCAATTTTGTGGTCTTTAACTGGACCCAGTTTGCCGATGAAGGCAGCCTAAGTGAAGCTGAAGATAAAATATGGGATATGGGTAGCATGAGTTGGAGAGATCCATTGGGTGACCGTGTTCTTGAAAATTTTCCTGAAGGGAAAACCATTGGAGACCTTGTATATGATGCTTTCAAAGATTGGAATCCGAGTTCTAATGTAAGAATAGTAGGGCATGATGTGGGGGCACAACTCGCTGTAGAGCTCGCCACCAGGCTCAGAGAAAATAACAGAACTGGAAAAATACAGCGGTTGGTGATGCTCAACCCCTATTGGTCGGCAGAAGAGAAATCGTATTACCTGGGAGAAACGATTGCAGATGCTCCGCAACCTGTGAATAAGACCGCAAAACGATCACTGCAGGACCTACTCGCATTATATAAAAAAGACGTGCTTATTGAAACCTATCGCAATTTGTATTTTGGCAAAGAAGAAAGCTTACCTTATTTTGGGGATAATAATGATTCGATCAAAGCCATTACTGCCTATGCCGATCTGAAACCAACCTGGCTGGATGAATTGGTAAATGTACCTGACGAATTAAACCCACTGCTGGCAAATGACAAAAAACTACACGAATCTATATACCTGTGGTACCTTAAATCTATTAATTTTCCTATTTTGCCAGAATTGGTAGATTCAGAACTACCCAGGGATTCAGAAGAGCGGGCATACCCATTAACTGAAACCGACTGTGCCTGGGAAACGTATGCAGGATTTGGGATCATTGCAAGAACTGCTTTTCTGGCCAGTAAGAACCTTCAGAAAGGCAATAAGTTTTCGAGGCAGATTTCAGGTTTTGAAACTATTGATACAGGGGACGACAGGATGCTGTTAGAAGAGTTTTGTTCTTGTGCACTCGAACCAGCAAAGCCCCCATTAGAAATTGGTATACCCATAACCCATGATATAGCCTTCAGGGAATATGCTCATTGCAATAAACAAATCTTGTTTGTAAGAAATCCCGAGCCAGGTACACAAAACTATACGACTGCCCTTTTAACAGCTTCTCCAGATAATGTGCGTATCGATGATACCCCTGCCTATCGTCCTAATCAATATCGTGAATTTACCGCCCTTACTTCAGAAGAGAATATTACAGATTGTGGGGCATCCAATGGGTTGATAAGCATACATCCCGATTCAAGAAAAGCCCGGTTAATGGTAGATCGTGATATTGAACATCTGACATCGGTTCCCGAAATCTCCCGGGAATATGCACATTATGTTTTCAATGTACTTTTCCCCAGGGGGTTATATGTATACCCTATGCCAGAATTTAAGGATACCCGCTGGTATCATACCTATAAAGACATGCTGGCCCATAAAAAGCTTGAAGGCAATTGGAAAATTTTTGCAGATGACTGCTATGTAGTCAAAGATAGCCTGGGTAATGTACTGTTTAACGACTATAAACTTCATGGGGTTTACAATGAAGATGGAAGCACATGGACATCAGAGGAAGATGCTTTGGATGTATTGAGAAAGATCATTAATACCCAAACAGATGCAAATGGATTTGATCCTTTTGGCAATGATGGCAGTATACGTTCTGATATTTTTGATAATGAAAAGATCCAATTAATCCAAAATGGTACTCATGACCAATGGGATGGTAGAAATAACTGGGTTCTTGCCGGCAGAGAAATGGGGCCTCAGGCCAATTTTACGGTATATTGGCCTAATGGAAGCAGATCAACCGTGGCAATTGATAGCATTGCTATGCAAAAGAACCTGTACCAATGTATAGGTATAACCAAAGAAAAATGGGAAGAACTATATCCTGATAACCCCGAAGATGACAATAATTTATACGCTTCCCGCGAAGGGAATGTGAGCCAAAATTCACTAAATATTGGAGGTTATCCTGTAGTACACAAACTACCCGATGATCCGGGAAGGCCTACAAATACACAACGAGAGTATTGGGAAGACCGGTTATCAAATGATATCGGAGCGTATAATTTTAAAGCCAGTATGGTTATTGCAGACAGAGAAACGTTTGAATGCTCTGCGGTGATTGGCAGGGATTCAGAATTTTTTATCACTAGCTTTAACATAACCGATCAGACACCAAATACTACCGATTTTGTAAAAAACATAGCCGGTGAGATAGGACTGCATCCTCATCATTATGTGCGTTATGCCAAATTTGCCAGTGATTATGATGTTATTGTAGGCATTCGCAACTCTAATAAATCAGCAACGAACTGGCTTAATAAAATGTACGAAGGAGCAGATTTTCGTCCTAAACCATTAAATATTAAGGGAAAAAGCATAGTAGAGCGTACGTATGTGCCGTTATGCCAGGAAGGGGTAAATGATTGCGGTACCGGAAATACCCGAATTTTAGGCCCCGGAAAAGCAATTGTAAATGATGAAGATTGTAAAGTATGTGATACAGAATGCGGAGATCTTGGAGGCCTGGCGAGCTTTGACCCCAGAACCAATCGGGGAAGAAAAATTATTGATCCCGAAGGAAAATTTAATGATGTACAATTTCAGACGAGTTGTGATAATAATGCCACTTTCGAAAGGTCATATGCTGTAGCTTTACAAGAAAAAATGATGAATCAGGGTTTCTATGTATATCCTATTCCTTATTTTGCCAATAAATATCAGGAATCGTTTGATATCACTCAGGTGACTGGCCTGGAAGCCGGACGTGTTATCAATTCTTTACAGAATGGGACTGTCACTATAAATCATTATTATACCGATCAATCGGCCGAGCCTGTTCATCTATATTTAAAAAACCAGACAGGTAATACCAATTTGGGGGTAACATCAACAGATAGTAATGGCAAACCCGAAGTATTTGGTTTTAATGGGCAAAGTCAATTTACTGTGAATGAATTAGCAACACAAAACACCGGTGTTTTTGTGTATGCTTATAGACGAGACCCGATGGATCCAACTGCCATCGGAGAATTACTATGGAATAAGCCTCTTCATTTGATCAAACCTTTACATTCTAACCAATATAGTGCGTATCTGGTTGATGATACCGAGTATCCTGTTTGGTTGGATAATAACGAAACCTCTTTACCCTTAAGCCATTTCGGCAATGAATACATTAGTTTTTTATATAAAAATTTACCGGCCCTCTATACCCCTGAAAAGATAAAAGGAACAAGGCCCGCAACAAATGGGGATCCGGGATGGAACCCGGATAATAAATGGGATGAACAAAGTTGGGTTGCAATTTATTATGAGATCCTGCATCGTTATTTTGCATATAATACCCAGGATTATGATCCTGTTAATTGGAAATCCAATAAAGTGTATGCGCATTCTTGCTATATTGTAAAAAATACCGAAGGAAATCAATATTTTAGTGATTATGATGGTCATGGCTATTATATCGCTGAAACCTATAGAGATGCATTACAAAAAGGGAACAGCTGGTATCCGTCATGGACCGCACAAGAAAACAACGTAGATCCTATAGATATTGATATGCTTGCCAATGATGATAGAGAATATGCCAGAGAATTAATCAACCATTACCTAATGCAGGAGTTTCCCTGGGAGGACGAATCCAATATCCCTATAGAACAACAGGAAACCTATAATACTATTAAATCTTATTATACAAATTCTGGAGTAAATATCAATACTGCTCTTGGTCAGTTTCCTATAACTGGAGGTGTTAACCAAAACCTGGTAAAAACCAGACCCTGGGATATGGTACAACACAGTCCGCAGGACGAATGGTATGAACGTAATAATTATGGTGAAGCAGAAGTAAATATGGGCCCTCTGGGGAATTTTACCCTTTGGGTGCCAGAAAAACAGCCAAACGGTCAAAAAGTTATTAATGTATATGCTATTTCGAATGATAAATCTACTTATAATCAGGAGCGTTTGTATGAGTGCCTTACTTTGAATTTTCAGAGCTATTTTCCACAGGCATTTTATGCCCGGTCTGATCTTCATCCTTTTGGGTCAAAAATTATGAGGCCCGATACCAGGATCGGGTCAGAATTCGATAATTTCCCTTGTCATTACTGGAGCGACGGTGGGGATGCCGGTTGTAAGTATATATGGGATATGAACGGTATTGTTGCGGGGGCGAATACAGAGACAAAAGATCAGCTTAAACAATACAACGATGCCTTTCAGTATCTCCGCACAGATCCGGCAAGGCCGTTTCGATCGTTGGCAGATGTTTCTGCAGAAGAACCGGATATTTCCTGTGAGAATCCGGGAACTATCTGTACTACGCTGGATGAATTAAGAATATTCTCCAGAGAGCAACTGGTAGAGGTCTATCCAAATCTGGATCTGGAAACACTCTATGATAATGATGACGGGGTGCCGCTAGATAATGGCCAAAAACGACTGGCTTATACTCTGGATGAATTCCTGGCTCAGGAATTTGATCCCTCTGGTTCTGGTACTGCAAATACAGAATGTATTACAGGGTATTATTCGAGATACGTGATTGGTGAAAAACCCGGGGCACAACCAGATGACCCCAGTGAGTTGATGATTTTAGTAACCCACCCCTATACACAAGAAGGTTCAAGCTTGCCATATATTGGCCAGTCTATTAATGACAAAACCCGGATTTATACCGATTTACTAAAGGCCATGTGCTATAAGGAGGTAGATGGTGGGTGGATCTCCCTGGCAGCATGGGACAAACTCGATCCCAGGTTATCTCCCGAGCGATTAACTTTTAGAATGACCAATACTAATTTTGGTGAGCTCGGGCGTATTACCAGGCAAGGTGAATATCTTAAAGAAAATACCCATGCAGATAATTATCTTATCCTTAAAAGTTCAGATATAGCTGCAGCCGGATATAATATTTCCAGTAGGATGCGCGGGCCAAATTTCCCGACACCAGGCTATACAGGAAATAGCCCATACAAACTTAAGCAAATGGTATTAGGGGAATGGGAAGTTGATGCCATCCCTCCTTCACAGGTATATTACAATCAATCCCCATTCGACAGGGAACTTCTTGAGGTTTCATTTGATGCCAATGGATTGATAAAAGATCAAAACCAGGAAGTACTTAATGTAGACAATGCAGCTTATGTAGTAGATTGTATGGGGCGGTGGTATATGAAAGAAGATAAAAGCTTTTTACATTCGACATTTCTCGGCGGGGCAGCGGTAACCTCGGCGGGTAGGATAAATATCGTAGATGGCCAACCGGTTTATATCAATCTTGATAGTGGCCATTATTTGCCACCCTGCGAATTCCTTGAACCACCATTGGAAGTATTGAAAGAAAGCGGCACTCTTTTTGAAAAACCATATGATACATTTATGACCGGAATTTGTCAATCTTGGTATTGCAATACCACGAGTATATCGGCAGATTTTGATGGAACCCCCGGTTTATTTAACAATACTTTTATCAATATTAAGAGAATGTTTGTTCCTGAAAAAGTAGATGTTAGTAATGGAGTTAGACCCATAGGGAGCCAGGTTAAACTATCGTCAATTATAGATACAAACATTACTGAGTTGATTTATGAACCAGATCCACAAAATTCTTTAGCATATATTCTAATGGCCGGGCAAGACTTAAGTGCCGGGGATCCGCTTCTTTTCTTTGATCTTGAGTTGGAAGTGATGAATGGCGATACAGCAACAGGCACTGTAGAGATCAACATCGAAAACTGCCCGAAAGAAGATACAGATTGTCCTACGCTTCAGGATTTAAGATCATTATCAAGAGAGGAGCTTTCACAGATCGATACTAGTCTGGGAGTGCTTTATGATGAAGATGATGGAGTGCCGTTTGGCCAGCAAAAACGACTGGCCTATACATTTGATGAATTTTTGGATAAAGAATTTGAACCTTCTGGTTTTAGTATGGCCAATACCGAATGTATTACAGGGTATTATTCAAGATACGTGATTGGTGAAAAACCCGGGGCACAACCCAATGACCCCAATCAACAGATGATCCTGATTAGCCACCCCTATACAGAAGAAGATGCAACGGTACTAAGTGCCGGTGAGTCTATAGAAGACAAAACTCGTGAGTATACCGATTTACTCGAAGCAATGTGTTATACCCGGGTAGATGATGGATGGATCTCCCTGGCAGAATGGAGCAAACTACTAGATCCCAATCAGTCCGCTGTGACACTTTCATTACGGATGACCAATTATAATTTTAGTGATAGGGGCCGTATTACCCGCAGGGGCGAATACTTGTTAAATAACACACCTGCCTATAGGTATCTTACAGATAATTCCTTAAAAATAACAGCAGCCGGATATGAAACTGCCGAGATGCGCGGGCCAAATTTCCCAACTCCCGGGTATGAGGACAATGATGAATATAAGCTTAGACAAATGCTGCCCATATTTTGGGGGCGAGATGCCGATCCTAATTCTGAAGAAGGGGTGTTGTACTACAATCAATCCCCATTCGACAGAAAACTCCTTGAAGTTTCATTTGATACCAATGGATTGATCAGAGATCAAAACCAGGAAGTACTTAATGTAGACAATACAGCTTATGTAGTAGATTGTATGGGACGTTTGTATATAGCAAAATCTGGTTCATATAGCCATTCTGAGTTTATTGGAGGAGGCGCTGTAGCTTCGGCAGGAGATATTATTGTTCAAAACGGAAGACCTGTTTTTGTAGATGTTTTCAGCGGTCATTATAAACCCCCTTGTAAGTTTCTGGAAGCATCATTTAAGCTTTTAGAACCCAATGGGTATTCTTTTGAAGAGAAGTACCCTGACCCATCTACAGATGTATGTCAGGCCTGGCACTGCAATACTATAACTGTAGCAGCCGGTTTTGATGGAGTTCCCGCAGAATTTAATTCCGGAAATGATCCTAATATCCCATATAGAAGGATGTTGGCTCCAGAAAAAGTGAATGTTATTAGTGGAACAAGACCAGTAGGAAGCCAGGTTAAACTAACGGCAAGCTATTATATATTCCTCTCTGATACAACAATCACTAACGAACTTATCTATGAGCCAGATCTGCAGGATCTTGGAGCCTACACGCTGGTATCCGGCCAAAATTTGAATGCCGGAGATCCGATCATTTTCTCAGACTTTAGTTTGCAAGTGCTCAACAGTGATACAGCAACAGGCACTGTAGAGATCAACATCGAAAACTGCCAAAATGATACTCCGGTAAAAGACTGTTATACCCTGGCCGACTTAAGGTCGTTATCCAGAGAAGACCTGGTAGCGATCAAACCCGATCTAAATCTGGATTTGGGAACGCTCTATGACAATGATGACGGGGTGCCGGTTGGCCAGCAAAAACGACTAGCCTATACCCTCGACGAATTTCTAGCCAAAGAATTTGATCCTTCTGGTACTGCTGGCACAGCCAATACCGAATGTATTGCAGGATACTATTCGCGATATGTGATTGGGGAGAACCAGAACTTGCCAGATGATGATTCCGATAAACTGATCATTCTGATTTCTCACCCTTATAGCGAGGAAGATGTAAGGTTACCTGGCTTGGCTGAGGGTGAACGTATAAAAGACAAAACTGTTAATTATACAGATTTACTACAGGCCATGTGCTATGAGGAGGTAGATAGCGGATGGATCTCCTTGGCGGCATGGGACAAATTACTGGATCCCAATTCGAGCCCCGAACAGTTTTCTTTTAGGATGACCAATGATAATTATGGTGTAGCAGGGCGTATTACCAGTGGGGGTGAATACCTGGAGCCGATTAAGGATGCTTATGTCTATCTTGATCTTAAGAGGGCTCAAATAACAGAAGCAGGATATAATATCTCAGAGTTTAGTGGACCAAATTTCCCAACACTGGGTTATAAAGGGAATAGTGAGTATGCACTTAAGCAAATGGAACTATCATTCTGGGATTTTGATGCCCAGATGTCACGCTATTATAATCAATCTCCATTCGACAGGAAACCATTTAAAGTTTCATTCGACAATGAATTGATCAGGGATAATAATCAGGATTTATTGATCCCCGAAGCTCTTGACTATATCATGGATTGTATGGGGAACCTGTATGTAGCAAAAAGTACTACTTTTGTTCATTCGACATTTCTTGGCGGAGCTGCCGTGGCTGCACCAGGCAAGATTTATGCGGTAGAAGGGAAACCTTTGTATATCAATGCCAATAGTGGTCATTATTCCCCCCCCCTCAAATATATTGAACAATTATTAAAAGTAGTGAAAGATACTACCGGTATACGCTTTGAAAAACCTTTTAAAGAACCGCAGAGCGATTTTCATGAATCATGGTACTGTCATACCATTACCATATCGGCCGGTTTTGACGGAGCAGAAAGCTATTTCGGGCCTATATATGAGCTTGACGACCCTACATCATTTCTTAATCGAAGTATGATTGTTCCCAAAAAAGTGGGTGTCGCGAGTGGTATAAGACCTCTGGGAAGCCAGGTACTATTAACATTGGATAATAATATAGCCGAACTTATTTATGAAGCCGATGCACAGGATCCTTCCGCTTATATCCTGGCACCGGGGCAAAATTATAATGCTGGGGATACGGCATTTTACAAAGATCTTGTCCTCAAAGTACTCAACGGCGGTACAACGACAGGTACTGTAGAGATCAAGATCGAAAACTGCCCCGATGCCCCTCCTGCAGATTGCTATACGCTGGATCGGTTAAGGGAACTCACCAGAGAAGACCTAGTAGCGGTCAATCCTAATTTGGGAACGCTGCATGATGAAGATGACGGGGTGCCGGTTGGCCAGCAAAAACGACTGGCCTATACCCTCGATGAGTTTTTGTTACAGGAATTTGAGCCTTCGGGTTTTAATACCGCTAATACGGAATGCATACCCGGCTATTATTCCCGGTATGTCATTGGCGAAAACACAGACCTTCCTGACAATGATCCTAATCGTTTGATTATACTCATGTCACATCCGTATACGGAAGAAGATGTAGCTGTACGAAACGATGGCCTTCCGGAGCAGCGTGTGGTTAAAGACAAAACGGAAAATTTTTCTGCTTTACTGCAAGCGATGTGTTACGAACTGGTCGATTCGGGTTGGGTATCTCAGGCGCAATGGCATAAACTGGACCCGGCCCTGCCGGAACCAGGATTTGCTTTCAGAATGACCAACAGCAATTTTTACGAGGCCGGACGGATCACTACTGGTGGTGAGCACCTGAAACCAGGTACATCTGCGTACGATTACTTTACACGTAAGTCCGAAGAGATCAAGGCCTTTGGATTCGATGTTTCGGAAATTTTAGGGCCAAACTTCCCAACACCCAAGTATGAGGAAAATGACCGCGTGCTAAAACAAATGCTGACAGACCTCTGGGAGGATGACGCGAGTCTCACCCCGGAACTTCTTTACAATCAGGCTCCTTTCGAAAGAGAATTATTCCAGGTCACCTTCAGCGCCGACGGCCAGATTTTGGATGAGAACCAGGAACCCGTTAATGTTGACTATGTATCTTACGCGCAGGATTGTATGGGGCGTTTGTACATTGCCAAAGATGATCTATTCAGTCATTCTCAATTCATTGGAGGAGGTGCCCTGGCTTCTGCAGGACAGATAATTGTTGAAGATGGTGAGCCAAAATTTGTTGATGTTTTTAGTGGGCATTATAAACCAGCTTGCGAATTTTTGGATGTTCCCCTGACTCTGATAGAATCTCAGGGATACAGCTTTGAAGAAAAGCACCCGGAACCTCTTGAGGGAATTTGTCAGGCATGGTATTGCAATACCATTACAATTGAGGCTGGCTTTGATGGAACTCCCGGTAGCTTTGAGCCTGGCAGCAATCCGGATACACCTTATAGAAGAATGGTTGTTCCCGAAAAAGTGGATGTTACAAGTGGAACAAGGCCGATGGATAGCCAGGTTCGACTAACAACTTTTGGGGCAGGAAATGCATTTGAACTGTTTTATGAGCCAGACCCGGGAGACCCTACTGCATACAATCTGGTTTCCGGGCAGGCTTTAAACGTTGGGGACTTTGTCATTTTCTCGAGCCTCACCCTGGTAGTGATCAACGGCGGTACAACCACAGGTACTGTAGAGATCAAGATCGAAAACTGCCCCGATGCCCCTCCTGCAGATTGCTATACGCTGGATCGGTTAAGGGAACTCACCAGAGATGAACTGGTAGCAGTCAAACCCGATCTAAATCTGGATCTGGGAACGCTCTATGACAATGATGACGGGCTGCCGCTAGATAATGGCCAAAAACGACTGGCCTATACGCTCGATGAATTCCTGGCAAAACGATTTGATCCTTCTGGTACTGCTGGCACAGCCAATACCGAATGTATCGCAGGATACTATTCGCGATATGTGATTGGGGAGAACCAGAACTTGCCAGATGATGATCCCGATAAACTGATCATTTTGATCTCTCACCCCTATAGCGAGGAAGATGTAAGGTTACCTGGCCTGGTTGAGGGTGAACGTATAGAAGACAAAACTGTTAATTATACAGATTTACTACAGGCCATGTGTTATGGGGAGGTTGATAGCGGATGGATCTCCCTGGCGGCATGGGACAAATTATTAGATCCCAATGCTAATCCAGAACAGCTTTCTTTTAGGATGACTAATGCAAACTATAGTGAAACAGGCCGTATCACTGAAGATGGCGAATACCTGGATCCAATTCAGGAGAGCTGGGATTATCTTGAACTTAAAACCTCAGAAATAACAAAGGCTGGGTATGAGATTTCTGATCTGCTCGGGCCGAACTTCCCAACTCCCGGGTATACAGGGAATAGCTCTTTTGTACTTAAGCAAATGCTTAGTACCCGTTGGGAAACCGATGTCCCTCAACTCTTATATTACAATCAGGCTCCAAAAGACAGAGCACGTTTTGAAGCCATATTTGATACAAATGGATTGATAAGAGATAAAGATCAAATACTAGTAAATGGAAATAATCTGTCTTATGTGCAAGATTGTATGAATCGTTTATATATAGCAAAAGATACCGATACATATCATTCAGAATTGCTTGGCGGGGCAGCGGTAGCTGCATCGGGAAAGATCAATGTAGAAGATGGGAACCCCTTATTTATAAATCTTGATAGCGGCCATTATGTACCCCCTTGCACATTTCTGGACCAACCATTATCGCTTTTAAAGTCTAACAGGCATTCTTTTGAGGAGAAATACCCTGCGTCACCTAATGACATTTGCCAGGCCTGGTACTGCAACACTGTTACGATGACAGCTAATTTTGATGGAGTTCCCGGCTTTTTTGATTCTGTAGATCAGGTAAGAAGAATGTTGATTCCTGAAAAAATACAGGTCATTACCGGAACAAGACCGGCAGCCAGTCAGGTGAAATTATTGTCTACATATGGAACCATAGGAGATATAATTGAACTGATCTATGAACCAGATCCTCAGGATCCTTCCACTTATATCCTGGCACCGGGGCAAAATTATAATGCTGGGGATACGGCATTTTACAAAGAACTTCGCCTCAAAGTACTCAACGGCGGTACAACGACAGGTACTGTAGAGATCAAGATCGAAAACTGCCCCGATGCCCCTCCTGCAGATTGCTATACGCTGGATCGGTTAAGGGAACTCACCAGAGATGAACTTGAACAGATCAACCCAAATTTGAGAATACTTTATAACAATGACGATGGGGTGCCGGTTGGCCAGCAAAAAAGACTAGCCTATGCCCTCGATGAATTTCTGGCAAAGGAATTTGACTCCTTAAATGCTGGTGCTGGCACGGCCAACACCGAATGTATCGCAGGATACTATTCGCGATATGTGATCGGAGAGAGCCAGAACTTACCAGATGGAGATCCCAATAAATTGATCATGCTGATCTCTCATCCTTATACAGATGGAGATGTAACCATACCATTCATTGGGCAGTCTATAAACGACAAAACCAACTATTATGCTGATTTGCTGGAAGCGATGTGTTACAACAAAGTAGATGGTGGCTGGATCTCCCTGGCGACATGGGGCAAACTACTGGATTCTAATTCGGATCCTGAACAGCTTTCTTTTAGAATGACCAATGCTAATTTTGGTGAAGAGGGGCGCATTACTGCTGGAGGCGAATCTCTTAAGGAGGTTTCAAAAGCCAACGATTATATGGAGCTTAAAGCTCAGGCAATAGATTTAGCGGGATATGATATTTCTACGATACGGGGGCCAAATTTCCCAACACCTGGTTATGATGGGAATAGTGAGTATGTACTTAAGCAAATGAATATCGATCGTTGGGATTTTGATGTCAGCCCAGATCGACCCGTACCTGTATACTACAATCAATCTCCGGAAGACAGGAAAGGTTATCTGGTTACCTTCGATGCGAATGGATTGATGATAAGGGATGAAAATCAATCTCCATTGAATGTTGATACTTTTTCTTATGTACAAGATTGTATGGGTCAGGTATATGTAGCAAAAAACAGGAGAATATTCCACTCTCAGTTTCTTGGTGGAGCATCGGTAGCTGCATCAGGAAGGATAAGTGTAGAAAATGGACAACCCGTGTTTATAGACGTTTTTAGCGGTCACTATTCGCCACCTTGCGAATTCCTGAACCAACCATTATCGCTTTTAGAGTCTAATGGGCATTCTTTTGAGGAGAAGTACCCTGTGCCACCTGTCGATATTTGCCAATCCTGGTACTGCAATAGCGTTGCTATGACTGCAAATTTTGATGGGGTGCCCAATATTTTCCCAGGACTTGGTGGCCCTGGAGACAAACTGAATAGGAGAGTTTTTATTCCTGAAAAAATAGGGGTTATTAATGGAATAAGACCCGTAGATAGCCAGGTTACATTATCAATACTCACCTATATAGGGTTAGAGACATTTGTTAATGAATTGATCTATGAACCAGATCCACAAGACTTCTTGAGTTATATTCTGGCACCTGGCCAAAGTGTTGGTGTCGGAGATCCGGTCATTTACCAGGATCTTCGCCTGGAAGTGGTTAATGGCGGTACCGCCCCGGGAACCGTAGAAGTAAAAATAGAAAACTGCATCGATAATGTACCCCAGGGGAACCTTGCCCTAAGCCCTGCTGATAATAAGATCCGACTGTTTCCTAATCCGGCATCAAATATGTTGAGTATTCAATTTCCTGAAGGTGAAATAGTACAGGATGATTTTTCCCGATTAGAAATACTAAGTGTTGAGGGGAAAGTAGTACGGAAACAAAAAATTACGCTGTCTGATAAAAAAATGATGGATGTACCTATTCCTAATTTGGAAGAAGGGATATACTTTGTAAAGATCACTCATGAATCATTAAAAGAAACCCATAAAATTATGGTGATTAAATAAAAAGCAACGCAGATAACAACAATATTATTTTATGAGAAATATCATAGTAGCAGTTTTATGGATATATATGCTTCCTATAGGGTTGAGTGCACAAAAATTCACTAATCTCAGTGAAGTGCTTGCTGCAGAGAAAGATCCTGTGTACCTTATCGATGCAAGGGTGCACTCGATCAATGACCAGGGTACTGTTTTGGGTAGCCTGAGCTCTGTACATGATCCTAATAGCCGACAGCTTTTTGTGTTACGTAAAAAAGGGAAAGAATACCAACTCACTTTTCATGGTGTATATCCCGAATGTGAACCCGTGGTCATTAATAATCAAGGAAAGATTGCAATGAATGCAAAGCTTGATGGAGCTGTTAACCGGCAGGCCTGGATTTTTTCTTCTGCCGGGTCTGATGCACCTCAACGTATATTTCCGCAGGACGATAAAAGTGAAATTCATGATATGGAAGGAGGTAAGGTGGCGATCACACTTTGGCTTTCTGGATTGGAAGACAAAACAAAGAGTGCAAAAAACCCCTACAAAGAAAAAGCATCTGCTATTGGTACTATCCCTCAAATTGCTTCAAAAGGGCATCTGCTTGATCTTAAAAATGGAAAGATGTTCAGAGGAGGGTTTCCTATTGCCGATTGGTATCATTTGAATTCTCAGATAACAGGTTTTAATAAACAGGGAAACTATTGCGGGCAATCACAAGGATATACCCTGGGTGAAAATGTGCGGTCTCCCTATCCGTTTTTTGCCGACAAAGACTCGGTGTATCGTTTGATAGATGGGTATCAGGGAAAAGCCATAGCGATGAATAATCATGATCAGGTTATTGGCATCTGGGAGCACCCTCTTACAGGGAGGGGATATGGTTTCTATTGGGATCGGGAAATTGGCAAAACCTCAGAGTATGGATGGTTGGATTTACTAATTGCCATACCCAGGGCGATCAATAATGATGGAGTGGTAGTGGGAAAAAGAGGGGATATGGGGTTTGTCTGGCACGATAATGAATTTCTTGATCTGAAGAAGACCATTAACCTTCCGAAAGAGTGGAAGGTTCTGGATATTGTAGATATCAATGATCAAAACGAGGTGATTGGTATCATCGGGCTTGAAGGAAAAAAACAGTTATTTGTTGCCGACTTACATGTTGGTGCTTTTCAATAATCGGTAATGCCCTTATCCAAATCATCCATTTGTTGGATCCTATTTGTTGCTAAATGTTGGTATTTGTATACTCTAATAACTATAAAATCTCCAAGTAGATGACACAAAATACATATTCTCAATTCAAAATCAAATGATCACCTTACTATCAAGACCTCACTGGTTTTCAAAACTGGTGAGGTCTAACAATATGCTGAATTTTAAATTTTTAATATTCAGGTTATTATGTTTTTGAAATCATTTTTTGTCATGTACTAAAATTTGACTCAGTTAATTTTAACCATAAAAACAATAATTTATGAAAACTAATTTTTTTTCACTGCTTACAATGTTATTAATGATCACATTTTGTTTTTCACAAGAAGAAAAACAAAAACAAAGAAAAACAACCTTTACCGCTAGTGTAGATGCATACTATGCAGTAAATTTTAATAATGTACCAATTACAATAACGTTTCCAAGATATCAAGATGATCAATTTACACTAGGTTGGTTAAGTGCAGGTGTTATGCATGAAGGAAAAAACCACGGTTTTCAAGCCAATCTTTCCTATGGGCCAAAAAATGATGATTTTTTTAAAACAGGTTTTTATTCCGGAGAAGAGTCTACATTTAATTATGTTAGAGATGCTTTTGCATATTTTAATGCTACACAAGACTTAACTTTTTCTGCTGGTTTGTTTCAAACTTTCTATGGATATGAGGTAGATGATGTTCACTTAAATGGCAACTATTCTAATGGTTATATCTATACATTATCTTCTGCTGGTTATGCAGGAGCAAAAGTAGACTATACAATTAATAAAAATTGGAATGCCATGCTTGGTGTATTTAATAATGTTTATCAAAGAGAACAAACAGGAGGAGATACTAACAAAACGGTAGCAGGTAACTTAGCTTATGCAGACGATACTTTTAGTGTAGCATTAACATACCTTAACAGTACTGAGCCTGATGGTGTTACCCTAAACCTGATTGACCTGGTGGGAGCAGTAAATATATCTGAAAAGTTCACATTAGGGTACAACGTCCATAATATGATGACCAGGATATCAGGAAGTGACAGCAACATTTTTGCTGCTGCTTTATACCCATCATTTTCAATGAATGATAAAATCTCGATTGCCTTAAGAGGGGAAATTCTTATAGATGAAGAAGGCTATTTCTCATTGATTTCAGACAATAGCCTATACAATGTTACGGCATCTTTAAATTATACTATTGGAGAAAACATAAAAATAACACCTGAAGTACGACTTGATGGTGCTTCTGAGGATACGTTCACCAATGTAGACGGCGATCTTGTTTCTGATGATAGTTTTGCCATTATAGGTTTAACGTACATGTTCTGATCAAACTAAGTTAATTCATTATACACACAAAAAAATTCAAATTAAATAATACATATTTTATGAAAAAATCAATTATTTTACTTGTATTAGTATCGTTTATATATAGTTGTCAAGAAGAAAAAAAACCTCTAAAAATAGGCTACAGTGATTGGCCAGGGTGGGTTGCCTGGGATATCGGTATTTCAAAAGGATGGTTCAAAGAAGAAGGGGTTGATGTAGAATTCTCCTGGTTTGAATATGTGCCTTCTATGGATGCTTTTGCTTCTGGAAATATTGATGCCGTTAATATGACTAATGGTGATGCTTTGGTAACAGGAGCTACAGGGGCATCTAATGTTATGATTATGGTTTCAGATTACAGTAATGGAAACGATATGATCGTTGTTCAGCCTGGGATAGATAGTATTTCGCAACTAAAAGGCAAAAAGATTGGTTTAGAAGTTGGTTTTGTTGAACATCTCTTATTATCAGAAGCATTGAAAAGTGCCGGACTAAAAGAAACAGATGTAGAAATTGTTAATGTAGCGACACATCAAACAGCTCAAACTTTAGCATCAGGTGAAGTGGCTGCAATTGCGGCATGGCAACCAAACTCTGGAGAAGCTTTGAAAGAAGTTACCGGTTCAAAGGCAATATATACCAGTGCCAATGTGCCTGGGCTAATTTATGATTGTTTGGCAGTTTCACCCTCAAGTCTAAGTGAACGCAGAGAAGATTGGAAAAAAGTAGTAAAAGTATGGTATAGAATTATTGACTATTTAAACAATCCAGACAATACTAAAGAAGTATTGGATATTATGTCTAGTCGTGTTGGAATTTCCCCAGAAGAATATGCCGGTTTTATGAATGGCGTCAAGTTTTTAAGCTTAAATGAAGCTAAAAAGATTTTTGAAAAAAATCAGACGCTAAAATCTTTATATGGATCTTCTAAAAAAGTAGATGAATTTAATATCCAAAATAAAGTTTATGAGACTCCTCAAGATATAGATTTTTATATAGATCCGTCTTTTACAATAGGGTTATGAGTTCACTATATTTATTAGGCTTATTACATCAGTAATCGATAAATACATAAATAATCTTAAGATCAAAATGTAAATCGAGAATATTTTAAATTACTGAATAACAAATTGATAGGTTTTAAATTAGCGAAAGGTGCCTTTATAACTCGAAAAAATAATATGAGTTCAAATAATAGAATGTTTGATATTAGAAAACCTCTTTCGAAGAAACACAAGCATAGACTTATTGTGCTTTCCTTCATAATTCCACTATTACTTTGGTTTGCTGTAAGTAATCTTCCCTTTCTCTGGCACCCAATGGTAAAGATTACAGATACAGGAAGCGTAGCATACTTCAAGAAGGAAATGCTCATAAAGAAAGAGGTCTTTAAAATAGAAAATGAAAGAATGAAAAGTCGTGGGTTAAAATTGGCTCAAGGTGAACCTAGTAACCCGATATACTTACCCGCACCCCAAGATGTGGTTACGAGCCTGTATAAAGCCTTTACAACCCCACCTAGAAGAACAGGAGAACCTTGGCTGCATGAAAGTCTATTTCATAGTATTAAAATCATATTCTGGGGTTTTTTTCTTTCTTCTATGATAGGAGTACCGTTAGGTATCTTATGTGGAACATTTAGCTTTTTTAAACATTTGACAGAACCTTTCATAGAATTTTTCAGGTACTTGCCTGCTCCTGTATTTGGTGCATTAGCAGTAGCAATTCTTGGTATTAATGACGGCCCTAAAATTGCAATTATTATTATCGGTACATTTTTTCAACAGGTATTGGTTATTTCCAATACCACCCGAAATATAGATGTTAGCTTAATTGAAGCTGCCCAAACATTAGGAGCAAAAAGATGGGCCACATTAAGAACAATTATTATACCAGGCATTCTGCCATATATATACAAGGATATGCGAATATTACTTGGTTGGGCCTGGACCTATTTGGTAGTTGCTGAGGTTATCGGAACAAGTACAGGTATCACATGGTTTATCAACCAACAAGCAAAATATAGAAATTTTGAGTATGTGTATGCATCAATTTTAATTATTGGAATTGTAGGATTGTTATCTGATCAAATATTAGCGTATTTAGGGAATAAATTATTTTATTGGCAACATCTTCAACAAGACAAAAAAGAAAATGAGAGAACTACAACTACCAAGCTACAAAGAGCAAAGTCAAAAAGTTAAAGAACGCTTTGACAGAATTAAACAAAGAGAACTAATCTTAAAAGTTGAACGTCTTTCAAAAACATTCGATTCTGAAAAAGGGCCTGTGTTAGACAATATATCCTTTCAAACCTATAGAAGAGAGTTTGTGTCTATTATTGGCCCATCTGGTTGCGGTAAATCTACAATGATAAGACTTATTGCTGGTTTAGAAGATATTGACTCTGGCAAAATCATTGTAAACAACAAAGAAATTTCTGGTCCAGGTATAGAAAGAGGAATGGTTTTTCAAGGATATACCTTATTTCCATGGCTCACTGTTGTTGAAAATGTTATGTACGGACTCTTGCGGAAAAAAATGTTAAGAACTGAAGCCAAAAACTGTGCATTAAATTGGGTGAAAATTGTTGGTTTAGAGAAATATCAAGATGCATATCCTTCCCAACTTTCTGGAGGCATGAAACAACGAGTTGCCATAGCACGTTCGATAGCTACACATCCAAAAATGCTATTAATGGACGAACCTTTTAGTGCATTAGACCCACAAACGCGTTCAAAAATGCAGGCATACTTACTTGAAATATGGAAAAATGTAAATATTTCTATTACGTTTATTACACATGATATAGATGAAGCAATATATCTTTCAGACAGAATTATAGTACTTAAAACTGATCCCGGAGAAATTCAAGAAATAATTGAAGTTCCAGTTCCTAGACCAAGAACACCAGAACAATTCTTATCACCAGAATTCTTAGCAACAAAAAAGCGATTAGAAGAACTGATTCATCCTAAAAAAGATGATGATGAAGTGAATCATATTATAATCCCTCCTGATATTAATGAAAATGTTCTATAAGTTAAATGATGCAGTTGAGCATCAATGTAAATTGAATATAAGTACCTAATTTAATTAGCAAAAAAAAACTAGACACATATATATAATCTATAAAACAATTACATAAGAAACCTAAAGAATTTATTTTATGAATGATTTTGAAGAAAACGTAACTCTATTCGAAAAAGAAATCCCCGGAGGCTGGAATTTTAGTCATATATTAAAAAGAGGGACCTCTTTAAGACTCACAGATATTGAAGGAGGAGTAAATGCCTCTACTTTATTATTTAATCAAAAAGATTATAGTGAAAGATACAATATGGCTGACACTTTAAAAGCGCAATTTACATCATATATTACCAAAGGGCATGCGCTGTTTTCTGATATGGGGCGAATATTAGTTGCTGTTATTGAAGATACCTGTGGATGGCACGATACAATGACTGCTTGTAGTACCCCTGTTACCAACATAGAAAAATATGGTAAAAAAAACTATCAAGAATTTAGAAACGAATACTACAGAGATGGTTTTACTAGCTTATTAACAGAAGTTTCAAAATATGACATGAGTCTAAGAGACATGCATTCGATGATTAATTTTTTTACACGAATTGACGTAGATCAAAACGGAGGATTGAGTTATACAAAACAAGCTAGAGCTGGAGCATTTGTGGATATACAAGCAGAAATGGATACATTGGTTGTAATCAATACATGTCCTCACCCAATGAATCCAGAGCCAAATTATAGTCCAAAACCGTTAAAGATTACTGTTTGGGAATCTAATTATTCACAAAAAGAAAATCCGTCATACCATTTGCGTGACGAAAACAAAAGAGGCTTTATAAATACTACAAATTACAACAAATAACAACATATTGATTATGACTTTTGAACCAAAAAACGCAATGTATAATACAGTAGTCTTGGCAGGAGATTATTGGTCACATATAATTAAAGCAGGTCAAACATTAAGGATTATTGATTGCGAAGGAAACCAAGCTGCAGACACTATGTTCTATGCTATCAGTAACCCACAAGAAAGGTATAGTGCGCAAGACACCATAAACCATCAAAAAAATGTTTACCTCACCAAAGGGAGTCAATTGATATCCAATTTAGGCAATCTATTGCTAACAATTACTGAAGATACCTGCGGAAGACATGACACACTTGGTGGTGCTTGTTCTGCAGAAAGTAACTCTGTAAGATACGATTTAGAAAAAATTAATATGCACAATTGCCGAGATTCTTTTGTTGCTGCTCTTAGAGAACATAATTTAGAATTGGGAAAAAAAGATTTAAATAGTAATATTAATTTCTTTATGAATGTTCCAATATCGCCAGATGGAAAATCTACTTTTTCGGATGGAATTTCTGAAAAAGGAAAATATGTACAATTAAAAGCAGCAATAGATGTTTTATGCATTATTAGTAATTGTCCGCAGCTTAATAACCCTTGCAACGCATTTAATCCAACTCCAATAGCGTTGCTTATTTGGGAATAAATTATCCTCGAGGTAGGGCCATCGCGGTATTCAATGAAAGAAAGTTTATTTTTTAGTTTTATGAAAACCTCAGGTTTTCAAACTTTTCTCTAAACCACCGAGGCAGAGCCTGCCTGGATCGGCAGACAGGCGTCGGGAAATTTTATTAATAAAACATAGGTTTTTCTTATGATACAGAGAGTGTTAATTGTAAATCGTGGTGAAATTGCGGTTAGAATTATTAAAACCCTTAAAAAAATGGGTAAAGTAGCGATAGCTATATACAACGAAGCCGATACAAATACCGCGCACATGCTAGAAGCCGATGAAGCTTTTTATATTGGTTCTGGTAGTGTTTCTGAAACCTATTTGAAAATAGATGCTATTCTAAAAATTATTAAAGAACAAAATATTGATGCGGTACATCCTGGTTACGGACTTTTGAGCGAGAACTCGACTTTTGCTACAAATTTAGAAAACTTAGGGATAGTTTTTTTGGGGCCAACCCCGCAGCAAATAGAAGCATTTGGGCTCAAACATAAAGCAAGAGAAATTGCTATTAAAAGTGGATTGCCAATCCTTACCGGAACGGGCTTATTATCCTCTTACAAAGAAGCACAAGAGGCAGCCAATTCAATAGGATATCCTGTTATATTAAAAAGTACCGGTGGCGGTGGCGGTATTGGTATGCAAATATGTTATACAAAAGATGAATTAGAATCTGCCTATCAAACTGTAGTTTCTTTAGCAGAAAAGAATTTTTCAAATGGTGGGGTGTTCTTAGAAAAATTTTTGGTAACAGCCAGACATGTAGAAGTACAAATTTTTGGTGATGGAAAAGGTGGTGGAATAGTTCTGGGTGATAGAGATTGCTCTATACAAAGACGTTCACAAAAAATTATTGAAGAGACCCCTGCTCCCAACATATCAGATGATATACGACAAGCTCTATACAATGGTGCCAGAAATTTGATGAAACAAGTTATGTATAGAAGTGCTGGTACCATAGAATTTTTATATGATGAAACAAATAAAGAATTTTACTTTCTTGAAGTAAACACAAGACTTCAGGTAGAACATACAATTACAGAAGAGGTTTTTAACATTGATATTGTTGAAGCCATGGTGTTGCTTCAAGAAGAACGTTTTAATTTTCCTAAAGACCCAAAACCTACAGGAGCTTCAATGCAATTTAGATTGTATTCTGAAGATCCTTATAAAAACTACATGCCGGCTACAGGTTTAGTTACTAAATTAAATTTTCCGGAAGAAGCAAGAATAGATACATGGATACGAGAAGGTATTGAAGTCTCTCCGCTTTTCGACCCGCTGTTAGCCAAAATAATTGTTACCGCAGAGAATAGAGAAAAATGTGTCAAAAAAGCCATTGATATACTTTCCAAAACAACGATAGAAGGTGTAGAAACTAATTTAGAATTTTTATTAGCAATAGCAAAAAGCGGGTCTTTTGCTCAAGCCAATCTTTCTACAAAATTTTTAGATACTTTTCACTATACAAGTACTGCAATAGATATAGTATCACCTGGCACATTTACAACTATTCAGGATTATCCAGGCAGAAAAAAATATTGGATGGTTGGTATACCTCCTTCAGGCCCTATGGATAGTCGTTCTTTTAGAATTGGAAACCGCTTATTGGGAAACCCTGAAAATGCTGCGGGTTTAGAGATTACTCTTGAAGGACCAAGAATTCAGTTCAGAACCGAAACCTATTTTGTAATTACAGGAGCAAACATACAGGCACAGTTGAATGATAAACCTCTAAAAAACTATAAAATTTACAAGGCCGAAAAAGATGAAATCCTTTCACTAGAAAAGATACAAGATGCTGGGCAGCGATCTTATCTTCTTTTTGCAGGAGGTTTAGATGTTTCCAATTACCTTGGGAGTACATCTACTTTTACTTTGGGTGCCATGGGTGGGCATTGTGGTCGTACCCTAAGATTAGGAGATGTACTTCATTTAAATACCTACAAAAACAAACCACCAAATAGAGCATTTATTTTACCCGAAATTTCTCCCGAGATAACCATAGATGTTATGTATGGACCTCATGGGTCACCTGATTTTTTCACCGATGAATATATTGAAGAATTTCTTGAAGCTACTTGGCGCATTCATTTTAACTCTTCGCGTACAGGGGTTAGATTAATCGGTCCTGCACCAAAATGGACAAGAACAGATGGTGGCGAAGCAGGATTGCACCCTTCTAATATACACGATAACGCATATGCAATAGGCTCCATAGATTTTACAGGAGACACACCTATTATTCTTGGCCCTGATGGTCCAAGTTTAGGAGGTTTTGTGTGTCCTTTTACTATTATAAAAGCCGATTTATGGAAAATTGGGCAACTTTCTACAAAATCAAAGATTAAATTTAATATTGTTACCTATGAACAGGCTTTAGAAAAAGAAAATGCGGTAGCGTTATTAATACATAAATTAGAAGGAAATATCCCTACATACGAAGCGGCAAATATTAATAGTTTAACGCCTGTATTAGAACACTATACTTTTAAACAACATCAAGTTGTTATCCGCCAATCCGGAGATGATAATATACTTGTAGAATTAGGCGAATTGGAGTTAGATCTTGAATTACGACTTATTATTCACAAAATATATCAAGCTTTTGTAAAAGAAGAGTTGGCGGGTATTATTGATTTAACACCTGGAGTTCGCTCACTACAAATTCACTTTACTTCTTCTTTGATAAGCCGTAAAGAATTATTAACTAAAATCTCGAGTATCTTATCAGATTTAGAAGATACTGAAGATATCATTGTACCTTCTAGAATAGTTCATTTACCAATTAGCTGGAATGATCCACAGGCAAAACTAGCTATGGAAAAATACCATACGACAGTTCGTTCTGATGCTCCTTGGTCTCCAGACAACATTGAATTTATTAGAAGAATAAATGGATTAGATACTATAGATCAGGTAAAGGATATTATTTTTGAAGCTAATAATTTGGTATTAGGACTTGGTGATGTTTATTTGGGAGCCCCAATAGCAACTCCTCTAGACCCAAGACAGAGGCTAGTTACTACAAAATATAACCCGGCCAGGACGTGGACTCCAGATAATGCAGTGGGTATTGGTGGCGCCTATTTATGTATCTATGGAATGGAAGGGCCAGGAGGTTATCAATTATTTGGAAGAACCCTCCAGATGTGGAATACCTATCCAAAAGGAGCCTATTTTACTAAAGAAAAACCTTTTTTACTTCGTTTTTTTGATCAAATAAAATTTTTCCCGGTATCTGCTGAAGAATTATTAAAAATAAGGCGCGATTTCCCACAAGGACGATATCATCTAAAAATAGAAGAGGTTTCTTTTAGTCTTAAAGCATATAAAGAATTCTTGGCAGAAAATGACAAAGAAATATGTGCTTTTAAAGAAAAGCAGCAGAAAGCATTTCAGGATGAAAAAAATGAATGGATTAGGACAGGTAAGCTTAATTTTAGTCAAGAAGAGCAAGTTGTTACCAAAGAAGATTCAAAAATCACCATTCCAGAGAACTCAGAGCTTGTTGAGTCACCTCTCTCTGCTGTTGTATGGAAGGTGTTAATCAAAGAGGGAGATAAGGTAAAAAAGAACCAACCTGTTATTACTCTTGAAAGTATGAAAATGGAATTTACAATTGTAAGTCACGTCGATGGCTATGCTAATGGCGTATTTGTGCATGAGGGTAAAGAAGTACATGCAGGAGATTATTTGATTTCAATAAAAAATAGAAATGACAATACAAGAAATACAAGGATTAATCGTCGATGATTTTAGAGTTTATAAACAAACATTAATAGCTAATCAACAATTAATCCATGAAAAACTAATCGAAGAAAATATTTTCATCAGTGCATTAGATGTAAAAATTCTTTCTGAAAAAATTGATCAGACACAAAATATGTGTCCGAACAAATACCCGCTTCTGGGTGTTCCATTTGCTGCTAAAGATAATATTGATGTGGCTGGTTATAGCACAACTGCGGGCTGCAAAGCCTATGGTTTTAAACCCGATGATTCTGCTTTTGCAGTAAAAATGCTAGAAGCTGCCGGAGCTATATGCATAGGTAAAACCAATATGGATCAATTTGCTACCGGGCTAGTTGGCACACGTTCATCTTATGGGATTTCTAAAAATTATTATAATGAAGCGTATATACCCGGGGGGTCAAGTTCTGGTTCTGCAAGTGCAATTACTGCTGGGTATGTTCCCTTTTCATTAGGAACAGATACCGCTGGATCTGGTCGTGTTCCTGCTGCGTTTCAAAATCTCATTGGTTTTAAACCAAGTAAAGGTATCATTTCGACTTCGGGAGTTGTACCTGCCTGTAAATCGTTAGACTGTGTATCTATTTTTGCCAAGAAACTACAGGATATAGAGCCTGTTTTGTCTGTAATGGCTGCTTACGATCCAAATGATACGTATAGTAGAGAAAACAAACAACTTCCAATAAGCTACACCAATACAATTGCTGTTCCTCTTAAAGAAAACCTGAATTTTTTCGGAAATATACATTATGAAAAAGCGTATCATGAATTTATTGAATCTCTAAAAACTAAAGGCTTTAATATAGAAGAAATTGATTTTTTACCAATGTTTGAAGTTGCAAAACTTTTATACGATGGGCCATGGGTGGCAGAAAGATATCATAGTGTTGGTGAATTTATAGAACAAAATGAAACAGAGGTGCTAGCCATCATCAAAAAAATTATTTTAGGAGGAAAAAAACCTTCTGCAAGCTCTTATTTTGATGCCGAATATAAGTTGACTTCTTTCGAAAAAACGTTTAAAAACTATACTGAAAAATTCACAATTTTTATAATGCCAACAGTAGGAAGTATTTATACGTTGGAAGAAATAAATAATGACCCCATTCATCTAAATTCAAACTTAGGTTATTACACAAATTTTATGAATTTACTGGATTGTTCAGCTATTGCGCTACCTGTATCAATTACCGAAGGAAACCTTCCTTTTGGTATTACTTTATTTTCTACTGCTTTTAATGATAATAATTTATTGAACATGGCAAATTCTATGTGTAAAAAAGAAATACTTAACCTACCTAGTACAAAAACAAAGTATATAGATCTTGCTGTTTGCGGTGCTCATAAAACAGGAGGTACTTTAAATTACCAATTACTTGAAATAGGTGCTGTTTACAAATCGACAGTTAAAACAACATCAGAGTATCGTTTTTATGCCTTAGAAGATATGGTTCCTCCAAGACCAGGTTTGGTAAAGGATAAAGAGCATGGAGGTCAAATAGAGGTGCAGATATGGAAAGTTCCTTCAAAAGAATTAAGTGGCTTTATTAATCAAATAGGGGCACCTTTAGGTTTTGGAAAAGTATCTTTAGAAAATGGAAAATCGGTTACTTCATTTTTATGTGAAAACTTTGCACTTGAGGGAGCTAAAGAAATTACAGATCTTCAAACTTGGGAAGCTTATCTAGCCTCTAAAATTTAATTTTTTAAACTATAAGATTCTTGCATTTAGCAACTTTTTTTAAGGTATCCATTACTTAAGAGAGAGGCCTAACATGGGTCCAAACTCTATATTTTACCTTGTTTTCTCCGTACCATTGGGCGCGTGTGGTTGAGTTATGCTCACAATACGATCAGCACAAGTATTGGTGGCTTGGCTTACATTCATTGTTGTTGGCTATAAAGTTGATGGATGACCAAAAGATCTTTGTATTGTTTACTGTTTAGTAAAGTTAGGCTATCATTTCCTAAGATATCCAGCATTTTATCTATATGTCCCAAATTGTGTTGCACACAATTCAATGAAACCCTCAAGGCTTTCCTGATCTCCTTTTTGTTTTAGTTCTTCTTTTTAGCTTCGGCTAAATACCGTTTATGGGCACTTCTTCGATATGCCCTAGATTTGAGGGGTAATTTATCACACAGCAATTCAAAGAGTTTGTCGATCAGGGCTTCGGTCTTTATCCTTGCTTCATTAACCAACCCCAGGTCATTTGGGTAACGGATGTACTAATCAGCAATGGTGGATCTATTTTTTGTGCATCTCTATAAAAAGAGTAGGTGAGAACAGGTGCTTTGGGTGGTAATGGTCAAGTCTTAAGAAAAATTGCATATATGGGTTCTCACTGAGAATATCCAAGGTTTCCTCAACCGATATACATAATGTATGTTTGATAATAAAAGCACCGATGATTATCCTTGGGTTTTTGGGTTTATATATCGTTTTTTAATTGTGTTAATACCTCTATAGCTTGTTCTAAATGCCTCCGTTCGTGAGTTATTATTACATCAAAAGCGGTT
>CANMDW010000033.1 GCA_947496705.1 uncultured Aquimarina sp.
CGTACTGGAAATTGATAGTGATGGGTATTTATATGGACTTACTAAGCGATAAGGCCACTAGCCAAGAGGCTAGCGGTAGCGGTGACCTATACCTACCTGCACCTTGCCAATTGCCCTTCGTATTCGTTAAACCACAAAGTCGGGAAGGTGGATGAAGTTTTGGAATATCTTGAAACTCATTGGACATCAAAAGAAATACTAACTTTAGAACAAAACATTGAAGATTTTAAGGCACAGGTTAATAGTAGGGAAGTGTAAAAAATCACAAAGTTCATTCCTTAAAAGTGGGGTACATTTTCATATAGGTAATAACATCATTATGTTGCGTTAATCTAAAAGAGTAATCAAAGAACTCTATATAACATCTTTTATTTATAGATTTATCAAACCCATACCAATGTACCTTAAACAAGGTCGGAGAGGCAGTCCTGATCAGTTCGGCCTTAAGGTCTCCTTCTGTCCATATTTTTGGGTCAAGGGTCCCCGCCAGGTAAATAACGCTATATTCTTTGTCTTCTTTAATGATGCCTACTATATATCGCGGAGAACTTTGATACAGGTATACTTCATATATCCCCTCTATTCCTTTTGTTTCTTTGTCAAAACGCTGTTGTAATTTTTCTTTGGTCCAACCGGTATTGGGATGTGTCTTGATGCGTTGCTGTAATTGTATTTCCTTTTCGACTTTTTCATAATCATTTGTTACTGAAAACTCAGCATCCTCAATGGTTTCCTCTACAAGCTGCCAGGATTCATCAAATGCCTTGATTGCCACAAAAACGACATTCTTTTTGGTAAAATCAATACGGATCTTCTTTGTTTTTTTATAAAATGCAGATTTCAGCTTCAGATCATATTTTTTATTTGCTTTCAGGTCTAGCCTGATCCAGTTATATTCCATTTCGCCCAACTTTTTATCTTCACTATAGATTGTTACTTCATTTTTGTTGAGGTTTCTGGTTCCTCCATCTTCATAAAAGTAGACATACTGCCCTGTTATGGTTTCTAATATAAATAAAAAACAAAGTGTAATAAGACCTCTGATATTCATCATCTGTGTGTTTTGTAATTAATGTATTCAAATGTAGCCAATGAGAAACATTTTGTTACCCCCTTATCCTAGCCAAATTAAAATCCCTGAAAACAGGGGGGTTTATATATATGATTCTTTTATAATTTTAAAAAATAAAAAAATATACTGATTTCTATGTAAAAAGAAGAGGTTTTTCTTATTTGGACTATTCAACTTTTAAGAAATCAATATCTTAGTCAGAGAATACTAATGATAAATCAATTATCAACATAATGATATGCCAAATCTTTGCAAAAAATCATTATTCATTATCATAGTGATATGTGCTACCAGCGTATATGCTCAGCCAGATATAACTTCGCGCATACAAATTGCCCGGGACTCTCTTACCAATAATCCCAATTACAGTTATGCTGTCTTATCAAAACTCTATAAGCAAAAACCATTGACACATAGTGACCGGGTTCATATACAACTCAATCTGGCAAGATACTTTAATGTAACAGGGATTGCAGATTCGACGATATATTATGTCAATAAAGCATTACCATTTATTAAGACACAAAAGCAATTTGCCCGGGCATACCAGCTATTGGGTTCTGGTAATCGTGGTCTGGGTAAGAGGGAAGCGGCTTTCAAATGGCTTATGAAAAGTCTGAAAACAGCTGAAAAAATAAATAACAAAGAAATGCTTTGTTCTGCAAAATCAGAGCTTGGTATACTCTACGGTGTAAAAGGAGATTTGGATAAAGCACTGGTCTATTTAAAAGAGAGCCTTGAGGCAGCTCCTTCCAGCGAAGGCAGCTATAAGATCTATATGAATATTGGTAAGATATATCTATCCAAAGGAAACCTGAAACTGGCAGAGACCTATTTTGGCAAAGGTTTGGAAGATTTTTCTATACATAAAGATCCAAGCATAGTAACCATAGCATTGCTTAACCTGGGCAGGATTGCTTTTGAAAAAGATGAATATGAACAGGCTAAAAAATATTTTACCAAAGGTAGAGAAATCGCTGCTCAATATCATTTTAAGACCTATCGTCTGAATGCCATACGCAATCTTGGACTTGTACAGGACGCCCAGGGCGACCATCAGGCTGCTATATTGACTCTTAACCAGGCATTAATAGAAGCTAAAAGACTGTATGATCTCGATAATCAAAAAGATATTTATAAAGACCTTAGTTTTGTGCATGCCAAGGTAAGGGATTATAAAACTGCAAATGCCTATCAAAAAGAATACTACAAACTTCAGGATTCTCTTAATAAAGATCGATTTGCCAAAGAAATTAAGGAACTCGAGATTCAATATGAAACTGAAAAAAGAAAAAAGGAAGTCGAAGTCTTAAAAGTTACCTCAAAGAATCAAAAGCTGGAATTAAAAAATCAACAAGATGAATACAAAGCATTAATTCTAGAAAAAGAATTAGAAAGTGAACAAGATAAGAATAGGATACTTTTATTAGAGAATGCTTCACAACGAGAGAAGAATAAAAACCTGGAATTAAGAGAAGAGCAAAACAAAAAAGAAAATGAAATAAAACGCCAAAAAGTGGTTAAGAGTTCGTTACTCATTGGTTCACTGGTGGTATTGATTCCTATCATCATATTATTAATCACCTATTATCAAAAGCTAAAAACCCAAATTGCACTTAATAAATCACAGGAAGAAGTAAATGGTCAAAAAATAAGCAGCCTGATTAAAGATCAGGAACTAAAGTTAATCAAAACTTCTGTCGAAGTACAGGATGAAGAACGCCAGCGTATCGCCCAGGAACTACACGATAGTATTGGAGGCAACCTGGCCAGTATAAAAATGCAGCTGTCTGCCTTTAAGGAGCAAAGCACAAATTATACCCGGGTAGTCAAACAATTAGACGAAACCTATGACCAGGTTAGGGACATATCTCATACGCTGATCCCAAAAAAATTTCAGCAGAATGCTTTTACCACCTTAGTAAAAGAATATATCGAAAATATAAAAAACAGCAATGGTTTTGACATCTCTTTTCACCCACATCCCGAAGAGCACATTAACCTTATAGAAGAAACCATACTGGTTACTATTTTTAAGGTTATACAAGAACTGCTAAATAATGCTTTAAAATACTCTAAAGCCAACCGTATAGAAATACATCTCAACAAACATCCTGATGACATAAAACTATTATTTGAAGATGATGGGGTTGGTTTTGATGTTCACAAGACTACCAAAGGTATTGGACTTAGAAACATAAAAAACCGGTTAGACAGCCTATCGGGATCCCTGGTGGTCGATTCATATCCTCAGCGAGGAACTATTATAGATATCGATATCCCATTATTTAATGACAAACCATCAAATGATGACCAGTAATTTTATTATTGCAACCCATTTCAAAATGTTTTTAGATCGATGATCGAATATTCGTATAAAGAAAAGACGAAATCAGCAGTTAACCCACCTGTCGGGCAGGAATGGCAGATTCGTAAGTAAGCATGAAACTTTAAACCACTTCAACACAGAAAGTAGTAAAAACACTATCAAATTGGGGTCAATTGAATGATAGCACTTCAACTATTTTATCTCAGAAAGTTAGCAACGTTATTTTCACTGAATTCAGGGTATTGCCATAAAGGATTACTCCTCATCTTTGTTAATGTGAGTTTCTATAAGATGAACTTAAATAGTAACATTATGATCTGGGGAATTTCTCTGATATTTTTAAGTGTATTCGCAGTACCCTCTCTGCTATTATACAAAAACCCTAACGCATCAGAACTGCTTGAAAAAGTAGAGCCCTATCAAGGATGGATAGGAATTTTTTTCTGTATCTGGGCATTAATAGGTATAGTAGTGATGATGGCATCTATGGATGTACTTAAAACAAATCCAATATGGTGGATCACCTGCCTTATTGGATGTAGTATACAAACACTCCTTGGTTTTATGCTAGGATATGGCCTTATCAATAAAATAATAAAATCAGGAAATCCTGTTTCTATGAAAAAGCAAGATGAATTTCGTCAAAAAATCGCTCCAAAACAAGGAAAACTAGGGATTATTGGAATCATCGTCGGGATTTGGTTGGTTATAGCAGATCTGCTATTAAACGCTTCTTAAGTAATGCTTTCAACAAATACCAGGAAATTTCTTAACTTATTAAAATGAAAAGTAAAAATAAAAAAATGAGAACGATACTACTACTTCTTTTCTGTATATCGGTACTTTTGACTTATGGTCAAAACGTTGAGATGCATAAAAATGTTATCAGTGTATATGGCAATACTACATTTACAAGAACCATATCGGGCTACAAAGCCAGAATTGTAATACACTCTAATGAACATATCAAAAATAAAGATATCACTTCCCGAATGAGTTATTATCTTACAACACTCCAGGAAAAAGGAATCGACACTTCAAAATTCAATGAAAAGAAATTAGAATTTTCATCTTCGAGTTATCACGATAAGGGCACTATCCTTGAGTTTACTACAACTTCTGCCGAAGAGATCAAAAAGTTATTAAACATACAGTTTGATGGTATTATCCCTGTTTTTAAGTCCTACAAAATGGATATTGATGATAAAACCTATGATGAGATTTTTCAGAAAGGTATAGAAGATGCCGAACGCAAAGCTAAAAAAATGGCAAAACGAGTTGAAAAAAAGATCGGAATCATCCTATCTATTAGAGAAAGCCCATTGCCCAAATCACTTTGGACATCAGAAATTCATGAAGAAAACTTTAGTGTTCAGGTGGTATTTGAGATGTTATGATAAGAGCATGTTTAAAAAGAATATGAACTGAAAATGAATAGTTTTCGGGAAGTAGGGTTTTTAAACATACTCTAAAAAAACAGAAAGCTGTTAAACCCACATTACACAATAGAAAACAGGCTTAATATACATATTCTCCAAACTCACTGCGAATCGTTAGTTTCTTCTGCTCAGAAACTTCTACTCGACCAACGATCTGTGCTTTTACATTAACACTTTCGGAAATTGAAATAACCTCATCTGCAATTTCGGGAGAAACATACAATTCCATACGGTGCCCCATATTAAATACCTGGTACATCTCTTTCCAGTCTGTACCAGAGTTTTCCTGAATCAATTTGAATAAAGGAGGAACATCAAATAAAGTATCTTTTACAATATGCAACTTATCTATAAAATGTAAGATCTTGGTCTGTGCACCGCCACTGCAATGTACCATCCCATGAATCGTTTTGTTATCAAACTTCGATAAGATCTTTTTGATAATTGGTGCATATGTCCTCGTGGGAGACAATACCAGTTTACCGGCATCAATTGGTGAATCTTTTACGGTATCGGTTAGATTTGTTTTTCCAGAATACACCAGGTCTGATGGAAGCGAAGGATCAAAACTTTCTGGGTATTTCTCTGCCAGTTTTTTATTAAAAACATCGTGACGTGCAGAAGTCAGCCCATTACTCCCCATGCCTCCATTATAAGCCGTTTCATAGCTTGCCTGTCCAAAAGAAGCAAGTCCGACGATCACATCTCCGGCCTGTATGTTTGCATTATCGATAACGTCTTTACGCTTCATACGAGCAGTAACCGTAGAATCTACAATGATCGTTCGCACCAGGTCTCCCACATCTGCCGTTTCACCTCCTGTAGCATGAATATGTACTCCAAAGCTTTTAAGCTCTTCCAATAATTCTTCTGTGCCATTGATAATAGCAGAGATCACCTCTCCCGGAATCAGGTTTTTATTTCTTCCTATAGTAGATGACAACATAATATTATCGGTAGCACCCACACACAGTAAATCGTCGATGTTCATGATCAATGCATCCTGTGCAATGCCTTTCCAGACCGAAATATCTCCGGTTTCTTTCCAATACATATATGCCAAAGAAGATTTAGTACCCGCTCCATCTGCATGCATAATCAGACAATACTCCTCATCACCAGTAAGATAATCGGGGACTATTTTACAAAACGCTTTCGGAAAAAGTCCTTTGTCTATATTCTTTATCGCACTATGTACATCTTCTTTTGATGCCGAAACCCCACGTTGTGCATAGCGTTTACTAACTTCTTGACTCATGATAACGGAAATTAAAGCGCAAAGATAGTCGAAATTCAGAATTCAGAATTCAGAATTCTCAATTATCTTATTCCCAATCGGGCATGGTTGCATTTTCTATCAAAGTAACTCTTGCATCCAGATCACCAATAGGTACTGTCTGAATGTTTTTTACCGAAATACCATCATTAGAGGTGTTTACAAAAATAACACTAGCTTCATTGGGTGAAAAGCGAGCATCTAGATCATTGGTGCCTACAGGTTTATCTGTTGATAATGGAGTACTCACCATAGTCCCGAAATTATAAATAAACACCCGGGAATCCAATTGACGGTAATTGGCAGGATTCTCTGATCCAGACATATCCTGGCTGTAAAGTAACCGAGACCCATCTACAGACAGGTTGATACTGCCTGCGGCCCCATTCACTCCGGTCAATACAACATCCTGCACTGCTCCAAGTTCATCAATGGTAAAAATCTGTACCGAATATCCGTCCAGATCATTTGTTTTTATGGCAATAATGCCGGTACTTTCGTTTTTATCGACCTCGGTAATAAGATCCCCGGTAGTTTGGTATATCAAATCCAGGCCACTTCCATCTGCATTGACAGCATATAATTTATCCTGATTAGGAAACAATAGTTTTGCTCCATTATCATCCCAGGAAAAATCGATTTCCCCGAGGTTAAATCCCGAAACTCCAACCGCAGTCGTTACTTGTTTTACCTGTGAGCCATCTTCATTCATGGTAAACAAATGCGTTTGCGAACCCGCAGACTGTAAAAAGGCAATCTTACCCGTAGTTGCATTCCTTCTTGGTCTAAAACTGTTTTTTGCAGCAGCTGTAAGTGGTATTTCTGTTCCCCCGCTTTCATCTGCAGAATAAATAACACTATTGCCATCGACTAATCTGGTAAAAATAATCCTGTTATTCGGGGGATTTTGTGTTTTAAATACGAAAGTAGTACTATTCACGGGGTCATTGATATCATCGCTGACGCTTACCTGCCAGAAGTATTTTATGCCATAGGAAAGTCCCGAAATGGTATATGTGGTATCTGTGATATTTTCAAAGACCTCTACATCGGCATTTTTATCATTTCTTAAACGTACCACATAGGTGAGATCATCTTTATCGGGATCACTGGCGCTCCAAACTAAATTAACTTCCAAAGGGATATCAACAGTATTATCTGCCGGAGTGATCAATGTTGCTGCACCAGGCGGACGGTTACTTGCGGTTTTAATATCCATTTCAAAAACGATTTCCAACTCGCTATTGGCAATTACCGTAATCCCTTCAAAAACGGCTAATAAATCTTCGCGCTGTGCAGAGAGCGAATACTCACCAGAAGGTATATTATCGATACGGTAAAAACCATCTGCATCTGTAAAAACGGTACTCGACGCCGGGTTTGTGGATATTTTTACATTTTCTAAAGGTTCATTGGTCCCTACTTTAACTATTCTTCCTTTTACAGCACCCAAACCTTCCAGGTCTATTGTATCTTCACTGCAGGAAACTACAACTGCAAAAACTACAATACTTGCTATTTTAATGATAAATTTTTTCACTGTATTTTAAATTTAGTTGCCATGCCCGGCACAGAATCAATTTGATGACATCTCGCAAAGAGATGATCTCATTAATTGGAGTCATTTTATTCTTTTGGGGGTATCCCCTCTTTTCTCACTTTTCTATTTCTTTTTTTTAAACTTTGCAGTTTCTTGTTTTCCTTTTGTTTTTCTAGCCTGGATTTCTTGCTCATTTTCATTGGATTACCAAAATACCAGTTAAATCCTAAAGAAAAATCAAAATATTGATCATCTCGTTTTCCCTGAACGATCGTATCTAATTCATCACCTAGCACAAGGTTATGAGTGGCGTTTATTGAAATTCCGATCTTATCGGAAACGAGGTATTCGACGCCCCCACCATACTGAAACTTGAATGATGTGTTATCAAAATCATCATCGTTTACGAGACCTATTCCTCCAAAAAAGAAGGGGGATACTTTTTCAAATGGCAATAAATTCAATGCTGTATTAAGATCTACAGCATTAAATCCGCTGGAAAATGCATTTTGATTCGTAAGTTCAAATTTATGGATGCTGGCATTGACATTAAGGTATGGATTAACATACCGCCTGGCTCCTATTCTGGCAGAATAGGTGAGTTCGGGATTATTAAAATCCCCGCTAATCAAAGCAGTACCTCCTTTTATAAAAATGGATGTTTTGCCACGTCTTTCCTTAAAATACCGATCATACAAAGCGGTGTTTTGTGCTTCATCTTTTTCGGCATTATACTCCCCAATTAATTTATTTACGGTTTCAGGTTTGGCATTAACGGCCCATAGCTTATCTTCTATTCCTTCTATAATCAAAGATTCTACTGCTTTTTCTATAGCTTCAGACACTGCTAATTGTGCCGGTTCGTTTTTAGTGAATCCTGTTTCTGCTTCAAGCAACCTTCTGAATCTTACATACCTGAAAAAGTTTGCATCCAGGGCCTGCGATAAAATAGTCTTAGAAACATATACCGTTTTTAAGATCTTACCACTGGATGTTGAAACAGCACGCAGGTAAATTGTAATTCTGTCTTGCCTGTATTGCGTTGAAGCGCCCACGCCAAAATACCTGGCTCCTAATCCTCCGGTAATAATATTTGAATCATACGAAACAATACCTCCTTCGAGAATAATCCCGGCATATAATAGCGGGGGCAGTTGAGGCTCATTTGGGTTTGTGCTTTTTCTATATTCTTTTCTGGTAGAACGTATAATATTACGTTCGTTAAGTAAATTGCTTAGATTCTCCCGCTCGATAGGTACAAACCATTTGGAATCTTCGAGTGCTTTGATCAGAATTGTTGTTGCTCCCTGGGTTACTGCTGTGCTAAAGGTATTTCCACTCTCGGTAGGTTTATATTGACCCGTTTGATCTCTAAATTTATATACCCCCACCACGACAGGCTCTACCGGTGATGGAAAATCTCTTAATGTTTTTGTAACTTCGGTATCCTCACCAATTCTGGCAGTTTCGATAGTAATAGGCTGATTAAAGTAGGTACCGCACCCTGATAATAAAAGTACGCAAGAAATTACTGCGATTACTCTATAAAACGTATCGTACATTAAAAATTAATTAGGAATTATTACTTGAGATTGGTCTCCGGTACTTGTGTCTAAAATATTGATGACCAAACCTTCCCCCGAAGGAAAAATCTCAACAAATAACGTCCCAAAACTAAAGGTTCCTTCGGTAAGGCCCTCTTCACCAAATTGTTCATTAAATAGTGTTCTGGATATTTGATTTAATAGCTGACTGTTCAGGTTCTCTGTAAATCTTTCCAGATCAGATCTCTGATCTCTTGATGAATCACTAGCATCGGTAAACGTATTCTGTGCTTCGGCAGCGCTTAAGAGCCATTGATAATTAAATGTATCGCCTCCAAAAGCAGGATTTGTAGGCCGATATACCAAATCTTGCCCAAAAGAAAAGCTGTACATAGAAAAAACGAGTACTACGGTTGTTAAAAATGGTTTCATCCTAAATTTTCATTAATATTGAAAAATATCCTTCTTTTGGTTTTTAAGGTCTTTAAAATATTTAAATACTTTTCGAACTGCAATCTTCGACATCTGTTCCAAATATTCCAAATCAGGCTTTCCTATAAATTTATGAATGACATTATCCTCTATTTTTACCTGAATGATGGTAGTTCTTCCAAAACTGAGCGTTTCATATATCCCCACCACCTTATTGCCATTGATTTGATTAAGGCTATATGAATTATAGAAAAACTCATAAAAATCCCTTCCGGGTTTGGTTTTGGTCTCCTCTACTACAATACCTCTCAACTCAATGCCATCCTCCAGGAATTCTTCTTCATCTTTCTCAGGTTTTGCAGCTGTTTCTTCATTGAATGCTATGCGATCTTTGCCAACAATCTTATCATCTTCATAGATAAGCAAAAGTATTACTATTTTATTAGGGTCTTCAATATTTACAGAAGTTCCCGACAGCTCTTTTGTTTCATTCGCTTCCAAAGTAAATCTTCCTTCCTGATTATTCTTTGATACATTATTTTGAGCATCTGTTTTAAAAACTGTGAGCGTATACATCAAGCTCTTATATACTTCTGTAGTATTAATAGCAGTGCTGGTTATCGAGATGGTACCATCGATGGGTTCTGTCTTTATTTTTGCAACCACATCGGTATTGGTAAATTGAGCTGTCGAAACCTGAAAAACCAAAGCCAGAAGTAGTATAAGTTTAGGCTTCATAGTGTGCGCAAGTTAAAAACTTCTTACAATTATCGTTCTGGCATCACCAGACATTCTAAACTTTAAATTTTTGGACAATTCATTAGTGCCAAAACGTTCGAAAATCAAATGATTACCTTCCTGAATAAGATCCAGACTTGTAGATATATCCCGATTTGAGGAAACATCAATTACCGTATTATTATCGCCGGTTTGTGTAATACGTTTTTGTATTTCTAATGCAGCTTCATTGATTTCGACCTTATTTTCAATTCCATTTTGAAATATCTTAATATCTGAAGATACCGCATTAATCGTAGAAAATACAGCATTGCCGGTACCTATTTGCTGAATAAAAACAGTATTTACTCCTCCTGCAACAGATGATCGGTCTGCAGTGGTTTGACGTACTGAGTTATCAATCTGAGACAGTGTAATAAATTTATCCTGATCTGTAAGCAAAACCTGCGTATCATCCTTTATATCCTGTGCATATAGCCCAGAAGAAAAAAGGATCGGTAAAGTAAATGTTCTTAAAATAGTAGTATTCATCTTTTTGGAATTAAAAAACCAAGAAAAGAGTTATGCTTATAAATATATAAGCATAACTCTTCTAAAGATACTGAATTTTTGTCAAAATCTTATCTTGAAGATTCTGTTGCTCCAACACCAACCTGGGTTACAATAGCAGAATTATTTATTCCCGTTTGAAGAATTATGCTGTTGTTCATATCTCCAATCTGGGTCACAAAAGTAAAGTTACCGTCTCCCATCTGAATGTCTTCTGCAATATTCATATTACCACTTTGGAAGATATTACTTATATTAAGCGATCCGTTTTGAGATGAAGTTGCCAGGTTTTCATCTCCAAACTGAAAATGAACGATCCTGTTATTTTCGCTAATGAAGCTTCCGGAACCTGAATCACTTTCCTGAGATCCTTCGGCTATATTGCCATCACCCAACTGTGTTTGCTGAATAATGTTACCGCCACCGACACTTAAAACATTTTGAGTTGCAGAAACACTATTTCTATTTCCTAATTGGGTCTGAACAACAATATTATTATCTTCTTCATGTCTTGCAAACGCAGTGTTATCATCTCCAGACTGAAGCTGATCTACTATCCCTCCTCTTGATGCGAAAAAAGTACCTTGTATAGAAGTAGCAGAGTTGCCTCTACCTCTTTGATTCTGAAGAAGAAGATTCTCTGTTCCTTCCTGTATTGAAGTGGCCACGTTTCCATCTCCTATTTGAAATTGTTGCGCCTCATTATCCTCTCCAAAAGTTCTTAAATTTTGCTCTACACCAGCGTTATTACCATCTCCTGTCTGTACCTGAATCACTGTATTATTATCTTCTTCATGATTAGCAAAAGCAATATTTTCATCACCGACCTGCTGCTGCTGTACTGTTCCTCCTACGGAGCCAAAAAGACTGCTTCCTTGTATAGAAGTAGCAGAGTTGCCTCCTCCTTGTTGATCCTGAACTAGAACATTATCGGCACCCCATTGCTCTGCAGTTGCGATATTGGCGTCTCCAAATTGTGTTTGTAATGAAGAATTAAAATCACCTATCTGTGCAATCGATGCTGTATTAAAAATACCTTCCTGATTAATTTCACTTAAATTAGAAATTCCTTGCTGGAATGTAGACGCCGAATTGGCATCTCCTATCTGGGTCTGGAAAGCACTATTTGATATCCCTTCCTGAGAAATCGTTGCATCATTCCCATTTCCTTCCTGAAGCTGATTGGCAGCATTACCACTTCCTGTAAGTGCTAAATTCTGAGTGGCACTTGCAGAGTTTCCGTCACCAATCTGCTCCTGAAATATTTGATTTTCATCGTCTTCATGTTGAGCAGATGCAGAATTTTTACTTCCGATCTGAGTTTGTTCTACAACCCCATTTCTGGAATTGAAATCATTACTTCCCTGAATAGCTTCTGCACTATTGGCTGTTCCTTCCTGAATTGTTTGGGAAAAATTAGCAGTACCTATTTGGGTGACATTGGCTGTGTTGTCTTCTCCGGTTTGATTTACACTGCTAGTGTTGGACTGTGCAACCATAATTGTCGCACTTAATAAAGTTGCTAGACTAAAAATTACTGTTTTCATACGTAATATATTAAAATGATTTAATGAGTTGATTGTTTTAAAATTTTAGCATAATAATAAGCGAAGATTAGAAAATTCTAATCCTATTTACGATAAGTATAAAAGCATTTTGGGGAAGACTTTTAAGGGGTAATGTCAACGTATTATATTTTTTTGGTATTCACAAATTTATGAAAATATTAAGGCTATTTTTACGAATTTCTTAATAAATCGACAAAACGCATTACGGAAAACCCGTAATATAAGAGAATTATTACGGATCTAAAGGTTTTAACAAGTAACATTTTTTTGTTAAAAATAATGCCAAAAATGATTATGTAAGTTAATTCTTACTTTGAACTCATCTTGTAAAAAGCAACTCTCTATATTTTGTCAGCGGCCATAATTCATCATCTACCAGTAACTCTAATTTATCACAACTGTATCTAATCTCATCAAAAAGTGGTTTCACTTTATTGCAATAGTCAGCTGCTTTTTTCTCCAAATCATCAAGATTATTTGCTTTCTTACGTGCTTCAGTCATTTCATTGACTTTTGTATTTATTTTTCCAATATGCCCAGAGATCTCTTCGATAATTTCCATTTGTTCTTTTGCATATTTTTTAAACTCATTGCCATAGAGTACTTTTAATCCAGAAACATTGTTAATCAGCATATTTTGATATTTAATTGCTGTAGGAATCACGTGGTTTCGGGCAATATCCCCAAGCACACGGCCTTCTATCTGAATGTGCATTACATATTCTTCAATCTCTATTTCATAACGGGCTTCGGCTTCAATTTTGTTCATTACCCCCATTTCTTCAAAAAGGTTAAGTGTACTTTTAGCAACTTTAACCTTTAATGCTTCCGGTGTGGTTTTATTATTACTAAGTCCTCGTGTCTTTGCTTCCTTCTCCCAGGCAGAACTATACCCATTTCCTTCAAAAAGAATGCTTTTAGACTGCTTGATATATTCTCTGAGAACATTAAAGACGGCTTCATCCTTTTTTAATCCTTTTTTGTCAATCAAAATATCAACTTCTTTTTTAAAATCAACTAATTGTTTAGCCACAATGGTATTCAATATAGTCATTGGATTCGCACAATTTGCTTTTGATCCAACTGCCCTAAATTCAAATTTATTACCTGTAAAAGCAAAAGGAGAAGTTCTGTTGCGATCTGTATTATCCAATAGTATCTCTGGTATTTTACCAACCACATTTAGTTTTAGGTCTGTTTTCTCCTGAGGAGACAATTTACCATCTGTGACACCTTCTAATTCTTTGAGAACAGCTGTTAATTGCTGCCCGATAAATACAGACATAATAGCTGGCGGGGCTTCATTTGCTCCTAAACGATGATCGTTACTGGCAGACGCTATACCAGCTCTCATTAATTCTTCATTATCGTTAATTGCCTTAATGGTGTTAATAAAAAATGTTAAAAACTGAAGATTACTCATCGGAGTCTTACCTGGCCCTAACAGATTAACACCTGTATTGGTTCCCAAAGACCAATTATTATGTTTACCAGATCCATTTACTCCGGCAAAGGGTTTTTCGTGCAACAATACTTTCAGATGATGTCTTGCTGCAATTTTACCCATAACATCCATGAGCAATGAGTTATGATCAACGGCTAAATTAGTTTCTTCATAGATCGGAGCCAATTCGAACTGATTGGGAGCTACTTCGTTATGACGTGTTTTTACCGGGATTCCCAATTTCATACACTCTATTTCCAGATCCATCATAAAGTTTAATGCTCTGGTAGGAATACTTCCAAAATAATGATCATCCAACTGCTGTCCTTTGGCCGAAGAATGCCCCAAGAGTGTTCTGCCCGTCATCACGATATCGGGTCTTGAATATGCCAATGCACTATCGATCAAAAAATACTCCTGTTCCCAACCCAAAGAAGCATTTACTTTTTTTACATTTTTGTCAAAATACTTAGCTACCGCGGTTGCGGCATGATCTACTGTTTGTAATGCTCTCAATAAAGGAGTTTTATAATCTAAAGCCTCGCCCGTATAGGCTACAAAAACAGTGGGAATACACAACGTAGTTCCATAAATAAAAGCCGGCGATGTGGGATCCCATGCAGTATATCCCCTTGCTTCAAAAGTATTCCGAATACCACCATGAGGAAAAGAAGAAGCATCGGGTTCTTGCTGTACCAACTGATCTCCACCAAATTTTTCTAGGGCCTGCCCGTTACCAATCGTTTCAAAGAAAGCATCATGTTTTTCTGCCGTAGCTCCTGTAAGTGGCTGAAACCAATGGGTATAATGCGTTACACCCTTCGATAATGCCCAATCTTTCATAGCAGAAGCTATCTGATCTGCAATTTTCCGATCAATTTTAGAGCCATCTTCTATGGCATTCATGACACTTTTGTAGGCATCTTTGGTTAAAGACTGTAACATGGCAGTTTGGTTGAAAACATTTTCACCAAACAATACAGAGCGACGTTTTGTTTCTGAAACTCCCACAGAACTACGATGTAACGTCTCTTTTAAAGCTTGAAATCTGAGTGTTGACATAATTAAGTAAGTTTTATTGCAAAGATAGAAGAAGTTTCTTTTGTCAATATGAAAAATATATTCTTTTAAAATTAATATATTTTGAAAATACCCCATAAAAAAGTAGGGTGTTAATAAAAATCGGGGTAAAGTTAATTATAACCCCCCTGTTTTTTTTGGTTATCTCGAAAGATGAATTAATTTTGACAACTTATAAGAGTTCAATTTATAAAGTGTTAATTATGAGTAAAGCTAAATTAGAATACATCTGGTTAGATGGTTATAAGCCAACTGCCAATCTAAGAAGTAAAACAAAAATTGAAGAGGATTTTAGTGGAAAGCTCGAAGATTGCCCTATGTGGTCTTTTGATGGAAGTTCTACAAAACAAGCAGAAGGAGGTTCTTCTGATTGCTTATTAAAACCAGTAGCTATTTATCCTGATCCGATTAGAAAAAATGGATATTTGGTAATGACCGAAGTTTTAAATGCCGATGGAACACCTCATGAATCTAATGCGAGAGCTACAATTGATGATGATGATAATGATTTCTGGTTTGGTTTTGAGCAAGAATACTTTATTATGGATACACATACGCAATTGCCATTAGGATTTCCTGTTGGAGGTTATCCTGGTCCACAAGGTATGTATTATTGCTCTGTAGGAGGAAAAAATACTCATGGACGGGATTTTGTTGAAGAACATGCCGATCTATGTCTTGCTGCCGGTCTTACCTTTGAAGGGATCAACCAGGAAGTTGCCAGTGGACAATGGGAGTTTCAATTGTTTGCCAAAGGAGCTAAAAAGGCAGGAGATGAAATCTGGGTTGCCAGATATTTATTAGATCGCCTTACCGAGAGATATGGCTATTATATTGAGTACCACCCAAAACCTATTAAAGGAGACTGGAACGGTTCTGGGATGCATGCAAACTTTTCGAATAGCGTATTAAGAACTTGCGGTTCTAAAGAAGTGTATGAAACTATTTGTGAAGCTTTCAGACCTGTTACCAAAGAACATATTGCTGTCTATGGTGAGTTTAATGATCAACGATTGACCGGTGAGCATGAAACACAATCTATACATGAATTCTCTTATGGAATATCAGACAGAGGAGCTTCTATAAGAATTCCAATCATCACCGTAGAAAAAGGATGGAAAGGATGGCTAGAAGATCGTCGTCCTGCTTCTAATGGAGATCCATATAAAATCGCCGCCCGAATTGTAAAAACTGTGAAGACAGCAGATATTGCGGCAGTATTGGCATAAAGATATATTGTAACTAACTAGTGTCTGGTCGGAAATATATCACTATTAAATTTGTTTCTTTTTGCGCTATTTTTGTTTGTTTTTTATCGCCTGATGCTAAGGCATCTGCGTCAAAAAAGAAAATTAAAATCCCATCAAAAATAATCCAGATTGTAAAAAACGTCTATTTCCGACCAGACACTAACTACTAACTATTTTATGTTGGTTAAACGCTAAAACCTTTGAAGCATGCTTCAAAGGTTTTTTTATACCAAAAATCTATCTATAAAAAGATATTACTTAAGAAAAACCAAAGCAATAAAAATACAATACCCAACAAAAATCAAAAGCCCTTTTGGACGGCCAATAATCATTTTTTTAGGAACAAAAGCCAAGGGCAGTAAAATTATAGCAAAAGCCAGCATCCAGTATATATTAACACTCATGAGGGTCTCATCTTTTATCGCAATAGGTTGAATCAATGAAGTTATCCCCAGAACCGAAGCAATATTAAAAATATTAGAACCGATCAAATTTCCCAGAGAAATTGCTTTTTCCTGTTTCAACGCTGCAATAACCGAAGCAGCCAACTCGGGAACACTCGTTCCAATAGCAATCAGGGTAACGGCTATTATTCCTTCACTTACTTTCATTCTTAAGGCAATATCTTCTGCTCCATTAACCAATAGCTCAGAACCAAAATACAAGGCTCCTCCTCCAATTAGCAACCAAACTATAATCTTAAAATTAGACGTTTTTTGAAGAGAATCATCTACCTCTTCTACCATAGTATCAGCAAATTTTCTGGATCTTCTTATTAAGAAAAAAAGGTATGTCAGTAACGACAGAAAAAGCACAAGGCCTTCAAAATGGGTTAATACAGCATCATTATCTAAAAAAAAGTACAAAGCAAAAGATAGTAATACCATCACCGGCCAATTGAATTTATAAAAATCCCGATCAATCGCTAGGGGGCCAATGATTGCCGTAATACCTAATACCAATCCTATATTTGCAATATTAGACCCCACCACATTACCCAAAGCGATGTCCGATAACCCATTTAACGCGGCCTGTACACTCACGATCAATTCTGGAGCAGATGTCGCAAAGGAAACTACAGTTAATCCAATAACCATTTTAGAAAGTTTAAGTCTAAAAGATAATGCTACAGAGGATCTAACCAAAAACTCACCACCGACCACAAGTAACACCAGTCCAATTAGTACATAAAGTATACTTTCTATCATAGCTCGATATTTGCCTGCGAATATAGGATAAGTATTGCATTGTTTTATAGTGTCGGAATTATTTTTTTATAGAATTTTACTCAAAAAAACTAAAAACAAACTACAAAAATAGTTAAATAACTATAAAAATAGTTGTAAAACTATGAATATAGTTATAGATTTGGTCATATTTAAACAATTCCTCATGGAAAAACTTACAAACAAAGAAGAAGAAATCATGCAAGCACTATGGAAGCTCGGGAAAGCTTTTGCAAAAGAAGTGCAAGCAGAATTGAATAATACAGTTCATTATAACACAGTATCCACCATCATCCGTAATCTGGAGGATAAAGGGTATATAGGGCATCAAGCTTTTGGGAAAACGCACCAATATTTCCCTATCATAACAAAGGAAGCTTACCGAAATCATTTTGTAAGCAAAGCAATGACACAGTATTTTAATAACTCTTATAAAAACATGGTATCCTTTTTTGCCAAAGAGGAAAAAATCACTGCAGAAGAATTGCGGGAAATTTTAGAAGTAATAGAACAAAAAAAGTAACCTATGGAAGCCTTTTTAATGTACCTGTTTAAATCTGGCATACTACTCTCTATTTTTTATTGGGTGTATTATCTTTTATTAAGAAAAGACACTTTTTTTACTATACATCGACATTTTTTATTGGCAGGAGCACTTACTTCTTTACTATTACCATTTCTAGAGTTCACCTCCATCAAATTTATCGAGTATCCTAATTTTTATAGTATAGAAACCAACGTTACAGCCTCGTCAAAAATAATTTCTGAATCAATTAATTGGCGGCTGGTTGCATCTATGATGTATATAGCCGGCATTCTCTTTTTCTTATCGCGTTTTGCCTTTCAACTAGCATCACTCAAAAAACTATTATCAGGCTGTCCCAGTAAAACAACAGGAAAATTCAGATTGTTAGAAGTTTCAGAAGATATTGCTCCTTTTTCGTTTTTCAATACTATTGTTTATAATCCTATGCTACATTCTGAAGAGGAATTAGACATGATCCTAAAACATGAAAAAACACATGCCAGACAATATCATACCCTGGATATACTGGCCATAAACCTCTTTACAATCTTTCAATGGGCAAATCCTTTTGTATGGTTTTATAAAAAATACCTGGAACAAAATCTGGAATTTATTGCCGATCGCGATGCCGTGAATCAGGTATCGTGTAAAAAAGAATATCAATTAACGCTGGTGAGAGTATCATCAAATAACTATACTACCATCACCAATAATTTTTATCAATCATTAATCAAAAAACGAATTGTTATGTTAAACAAGCAAACTTCCCAGAGTAAAAAATTATGGAAACTTACAGTTATTCTTCCATTACTAAGTCTATTTTTATGGAGTTTTAATACCAAAGAAATTATTAAAATCAAACCTGCCGAAAATCCTGATACCTCGAATTCTAATAACGTTTTTCAACCAAAGAAAAGTAAGAAAATCATACAATTTATGATTAGCAAAAAGACATCGGAAGAAGATTTCGATAAGATTAAAAAAACGTTGAAGACCGAGTATGATGTGGATATTAAATTTACAAATATTGAACGAAATGATGCCGATGAAATCACTGGTATCGAAGTAAAAATATTATCCAAAAAAAGTAAAGCCAATTATGCTATAAAAGATGACACTCCTATCCAGCCGTTTGTGATTTCATACAATTGCAAAATCGACAAAATCAATATCGGCCAATCAACAAATCATAACGATTTTGTATGGGTTAGTAAGAAAGGGGGAAACAAGGGCAAAGTCGTCAAAATCCACTCGGGTGATGATAATAAACACGAGTTCATTTTTGGTACTGGAGATAAAAAAATGAAAATCAGAAAAATCAAGAAAAAAGATAAAGACGGACAAGTAATCATAAAAGAAGTTCATGGAGATTCTGATAAGGATTTTGAAATATATACCGACGATGACAAAACCTTTGCTTTCATTACTGGCAACGACGGAAAAGAACCTATCTTTTTTATTGACGGAAAAGAATCTACCAAAGAAAAAATGGAAAAACTAGATTCGGATCAGATCGAAAGTATCAATGTTTTAAAAGGCAAAAGTGCTATCAAAAAATACGGCAAAGAAGCCGAAGATGGAGTGATTGAAATTACTACCAAAAAGAACTAAGTGCATAATCCAAGTTGAATCATAAATCTTTAAAAGCTCACTTATATCAAGTGAGTTTTTTTGTATTTTTGAAGCATGCAAAAATACTTCTTTTCAATTCTTGCCAGAATAAACAAACTCATTCTACCCAGTTTTACCAAAAAACGGTTAGATCTTAGTAAAGCCACCAAATTACAACTACTTGTATTTGGCTGGAGGTTATATGTGACTAAAAGAGCATTAGGATAATACATCCAAAAATGCTGACAAAAAATCATCTTTTTTTGCAACACTGGAGCTGATTTTTCGTAATTAAAGAAAAGATAGTGTCAAATATCTTTCAAATGAGTTCAATAAATAACCAAAAAACATGTAGTATGAAATGAGCATAACTAAGGATTTCTTTTCTAAACGAAATTGTTATTATGCGAATTCCTCTTGCCTGCCGGCATAGGCAGGCCTGTCTAACAGGCGTTTGCCGGGTAGACTTGACCTTTGAAAAACAATATACGCAGACAAATGAAAAAATGGATCATTATAGGAGTGAGCATACTAGGTATGCTTTCCCTTACAGCATTTACAGTAAACCAAAATGAGCATTCGACGGCCGGCAACATTCAATCTGATGAAATAACCGCTGTAATAAACAAAAATACCTCTGAGAAAGAACTGGAAGATCTAAAAACTTTCTTTTCTGAAAATGGTATTGAATTAATTATTAAAGAAGTAGAATATAATGATCAAAACGAGATCATAAGCCTGAGTATTATACTTAAAAAAGGAAATGCAAAGAGCCAGTATTCTTCTTCTTCAAACACCCCAATTTCTGAAATAGAATTGGGTCTTAAAGATGACAATCTGTATATTACCAATTCGGGTATGTTTGATATAGCCGCCTGGAGAAACCAATCTGGCTTTACTTATCCACAGATCGATATGGACAGTTTAATGAAAAAGCACCATTTTGCATTTGATTTTAATTTTGATAAGAATGCAGATTCCTTATTCTTTCAAGGCCACTTTGATATTAAGAAGTTTAAAGATCAAATCATGAATTCTTTTACTTTTGAAGAGGATGAAGATGGAAATTTCCTTTTTAACGGACAACCAATACCTTCTTTCCATAACTTCGGGTCTCAAAAGTTCAGTTTTGTTGATAATCCCGATATCGAAAAACTAATTATTATTGATGGTAAAGAATCTGATTTTGAAACTTTGGACAGCCTGGCAAAAGCTGATCAATTGGCAGAGGTAGATTTTTTAAAATCAAAAACTGCAATTAGTATATATGGTGATAAAGCAAAAGACGGGGCAATCATCGCTACAACAAAACAGTAAACTGTTTCTTTATATATTTGTTGTAATAAAGGCCTTCAATTATTTCATTGAAGGCTTTTTTTGGTGCTTAATAATTTAAAAGTACCGCTATTGGGGCCGTTAACCGATCTCTTCCTTTTAAAAAATTGAGTTCCATAATAAAATTACATTGTACCACTACCCCACCCGATGCTACGACCAAATCACAAACTGCTTTTGCAGTGCCACCTGTAGCCAGAACATCATCATGTATTACAACATTTTCCCCGGGATTGATGGCATCGGTATGGATCTCTAAAGTATCCTTTCCATACTCAAGACTATAACTTTTTGAATTGACACGATATGGCAACTTTCCTTTTTTTCGCACAGGTATAAAACCTGCTCCCAAGCGCTCGGCTATCATAGCCCCTATAATAAAACCCCGTGATTCTATACCCACAACTTTGTCAATTTTTACTTCATTGGGGCAAAGGGCTGCAAGTTGATCTGCACAACTTACCAAAGCTTGATGATCTGCCAATAAAGGAGTGATGTCTTTAAATAGAATTCCGGGTTTGGGAAAGTCAGGAATATCTCTGATAAAATCTTGTAATTTCATTGCCCGAAAATAATGAAAATTGAAAAAAGAGTGCAATAAAATCTCATAATTACCTTCGGAAGAAAAAAAAGCACTAAAAATCGTCTTGATAAGTTACAATCGTAAACAGAAAGAAGTGATATAACTTACATTTTATAATTAATTTTAAGATCAATTAGTTACAATTCAGAACAAAATACTGTTTTTTACTTACATATCTGTAATGAGTTTTATTGATTTCATTATAATTTTTTTGCTAGTAATTTTCTGATCGATATATTGAAAAAACAGTTGTAACAAAAAGCAATATATAATTATAAAACTTAGAAATCATGTAAACAAAATTACCTCTTCAGAAAACAAAAAAACAAGTATTCATTTTTAAAACTAAACAATATGCTAACATTTTTAGGAATCATACTGATTCTTGGTGGAATCATTATTTTTATTATTAAAACCATTTTCGGAACTTCCAAAACCCTAAATTGGTTTACCAGACAACGCAATTTTCAAATGATAGGGATCGGCCTTGTCATGAGTGTTATCTCAGGCGTATTCTTTTATGCAGAACCCGGAACAGCGTACGCAGTACAGTATCCATGGGGAAGTCAAAAAGCGGTAGTTCACCAGGGGGTCAATACCAAATTGTGGGGGCGCTTGATCCCTATACAATTTGAACTCCCTATCAAATATGTTATTCCTGATAACGAAGGTGAATTAGGGGAACAAAGTAAATATGCCAATGTAGATAAAGCCAAATATTGGGCTTTTAGCGATGCGGTTAAAGCCAGGATTGCCACCTCGGTAGTTATTAGTATTAATACCGCAGACGAAGCTCAATTTTTATCTGTAGCCGATCGTAACAAAACCGAAAGAAACCTGATTCGCTCCAGGATCATCCCAAATATCGATCAGTCTATTAAAAACACCTGTAAACTTATGGACGCTCAGGATTATATCTCGGGACAAGCTTCAGATTTTGATCGGTATTTTAAGGATCAACTAGAAAATGGAATGTATGTACTAGAAGAATATTTTGCTAGTGAAAAAAGAGAAATTATAGGCGATAGTACTACTGTGAGAACTGTAGCCAATAAAGAATCCAAGCAGAAGCGATATAGAATAAAGTACGTAAACGGAGAGCCGGTAAGAGAATACGGGAATTCTTTAAAAGCTTATGGTTTGACCGTTGTACAAGCTGTCGTTACAGAAATTGATTGGGAAACCACCTTTGACAAAAGATTGCAGTTACAAAAAGAAGAAGTGGCACAAACCCAGCTGGAAAAACAACAGGCAGAACGTCAATTCTATCGTGCTCAAAAGGAAATTGCCAAAGGTGAGGCTGAAAAAGCAACCGAACGTGCTCGATTAGAGAAGGAACAAATTCAAAAGACTATTGAAGCTGAAACCAAAGCTAAAGTTGCTGAGTTTAATCTTATTGAAGAGCGCAAGAATTATGAAGTAGCACAATTTAAAGCTAAAACTCAAAAAACCATGGCAGACGCCCAATCTTATGAAAATGCTAAATTGGTCACCGCCGGTCTTACTCCCCAGGAGCGTGCAGAATGGGAATATAAGACCTCTGTGAATATAGCCAGAGAGCTTAAAGAACTTAAACTTCCTGAGATCTATATCCAGGATGGCAACAAACAAGATAATGACGGAAACCTGTTACAATCGTTAATTGGGGCGGATCTTGCCAAAAAGATGATGACAAAAAAGAATCCGTAAACATATAAACTTTGACGATATAACGTGATGCATTCATTGTTAACCCAATAATACAAAGCTGCCTGATTATACATTTCGGGTAGCTTTTTTACTAATTATAAAAAGTTAATCCAAATTTTGCCAACCCCATAAAAAACAATTATATTTGCACCCGCAAAAAGGCCTCGTAGCATAACTGAATAGTGCACTTGATTACGGCTCAAGAGGTTGCAGGTTTGAATCCTGCCGAGGTCACAAAATTACTCACAAAGAGTACTAAAACCTTACAAATTCTATGATTTGTAAGGTTTTATTCTTTTTGGACTATCATATTATTTGAATCGATTTGGTTTCAAACGTCAACAAATCAATCAACAGATTTTTAATCGTCAACAACGGTTGACGATTAACCAAAAACGCAAATTATAGTTGATTTTACTTTCATCTTACTGATTAACTTTTAAAGATGACAACTATGAAAACGTCACACACCTTCACTATAGATTAACAAATTGCGAATTGTAAATATTAAATGTGCAAATATGAAGCTGAAAAAAAATTAGACTTGATAAAAATGGAAGGCAATCGCCAAATGCGTTCCACGGTTGGGTACAACATACATGCGTAAGATAATGACTAGGGTGTTAAGTCTGAAAAAGAACTTATCGAAATTTAAAACCCATTTATTCCATGAATTAAAAATCTGCAAAGGGTTATTCCAATTGTGATGACATAAAGTCCTTAATTTAGAAATTTTTGGAAGAACTTTTTTCATGATTTTCCAGGACGTTTGGGAAAATACCTTCAATAAAGACGACTAGAATATATTCGGAAATGAGAGAATTTTCCACAGTACAAAAAGACAATTTCCAGTGATTTATCAAGCTGTAACCCAAGGAGGTTTTTCGATAAATATGGCAAAATTAAATAAACGTTCTTTCGAAACATGTCGGCCTGTAAATCAAATTCAATTTCGGAGTACGTTCAAAAAGGTTTTTGTTCACTAGCCTGGTACGACCATTGAAATATAAGACTGGACAACTGAGCCCAAATGTTATCTTCTGTTAGGGATGAAACAAAATTTTTCAAAAAAATACTAAACATTTCTAAAATAACTATTAAACATTTCTAAAATAATTATATATATTTGCTTTTAATAAGTTCGTGTGCGCGCACAATTAACATTTATGACAAGTATCAGATAGCTTTTAGACAATTTTAAAAAAAGCTTTTTATTTTATTTAAAAACGTGTTCGGACACGAAAATTAAAAACCGGTTTTTCTGGCCTTTAGTAAGGATAAAAGGTATTCCAAATCAGGGGCAACTAACCAAATATTAAAACTTTATGAAAGCAGCCAAGATTAAGTACATTACTTTTCTTTTTTTTATGATATATGTGTGCGCTTTTTCGCAGCAGAACAAAACCGTAACGGGCTCCGTTGTCGATGAAACAGATGGAACGCCCATACCCGGCGTAAACATCATTGTTCAGGGGACAGCGCGTGGCGTTACGTCAGATTTTGATGGGATGTACAGCATTCAGGTAAGCGAAGGTGAAATTTTAGAGTTCAGTTACATAGGATATGTGCAGAAACAAGTTCCTGTGGGTGCTACCACCGAAATTAACGTTTCACTTTCTCCCGATGTTACCGCTTTAGATCAGATCATTGTAGTGGGATACGGTACCCAAAGAAAGAGCGACGTAACTGGTTCAATTGCAACCGTTTCTTTGGAGCGTTTGGAGGACAAACCCAACACCAATTTCACACAATCCTTGCAAGGATCTTTACCAGGGATCACTATTAATCAAAATGTTTCTAGCGCCGAGCAAGGAGATGTTGATATTTTAATACGTGGACGAAATTCAATAAATGCTTCAAATAGCCCGCTGATAGTTTTAGATGGTATACCCTATACAGGCGGTCTTGCCGAAATTAATCCCAACGATATTAAATCAATAAATGTTTTGAAGGATGCTTCTTCTACAGCAATTTATGGTTCCAGAGGCGCCAACGGAGTCATTCTCATAGAAACTAAAAAAGGTAAGGAAGGAAAACCCAAAGTGAGTTTCAGCACATACACCGGGTTTAATGAAATTGCCAATGTTCCCGCAGTATATTCAGGACAAGGGTTTGCCGCTTTTAAAGAAACCAGATCACCCGGCTCATTGTCTCAATCGGAAATAGCAGTACTTAATGCCGGAACATCGGTAGATTGGATTGATTTGGCAACAAGAACAGGCATCAGACAGGAATACAACCTTTCTGTTACAGGTGGCGGACCCTCTATGAATTATTTTGTTTCCTTGGGACATCAGGATATCGAAGGGGTTTCTGTGGGAGATGATTTTGTAAGGACCTCAATAAGAACCAATTTGAACTTTGATATCACCGAACATATAAAATTTGGAACCGCCACCCAAATCGCCCGATTTGACAGGTCTGGAAAAGATGCTGAATTTTCAGGACAGCAGGGAGCGTTTTTTATGAACCCCCTTACGACGGCCTTTGATGAGGATGGAAATTTAACAATCAATCCCAACCCAGAAGATGTTAATTTTATAAATCCGTTGGCACCCACTTTGGAAGTGAACAATAATATTGGGTATAGGATATTTACTTCCAATTACCTGGAAGTCGACATTCCCTGGGTAGAGGGTCTTAAATTTCGTTTGAATACCGGGGTTGAATATGAAACCAACTTAGAGAGAAATTATCAGGGAAGAAACACAGCGGATGGTCTTGACAAAGGAGGTATTGCGTCAATTACTGATGCAACCGCCGAAAATTACCTGGTGGAAAATATTGTAACCTACGATAAACAATGGGGAGATCATTCTTTTGGAGCCACATTGCTGTATAGTGCGCAGGAGACCATTACAAAACTAAATGAAACTGAGGGAACCGATTTTCCGAACGATCTGTTGACCTTCAATCAAATGGATATTGCAGTAAACCTATCCTCGAATACTGAATTTGAGGCTACCCAACTGATATCACAATTGGCAAGAATAAACTATGGATATGACAATCGCTATAATGCAACTTTGACATATCGAAGGGACGGATTTTCTGGTTTTGGACGTGATACAAAATTTGGCGATTTCGGATCGGCTGCCATCGCCTGGAACGCGCATAATGAATCTTTTTTTAATCAGGACGGATGGCTAAATTCCTTAAAGTTGAGACTCTCCTACGGAGTAAATGGCAACCAGGCAGTAGGTCCCTACGATAACCTGGCCCGATTAGAAAATAGGTCATTTCTGGATGGTGAAATCACTGACCCCGGTTTCATACCTAGCCAATTAGCAAATGAACTTCTTACCTGGGAAACTACGGCCACGGCAAATATTGGTGTTGATCTTGGGCTCTTCAATAATAATATCCAGCTAACGGTAGATGCCTACCAGTCTGATACTTCTGATCTATTGCTGGAAAGAAGTATCCCGTCCGCAAATGGGATCACCGAAATTGTTCAAAATATCGGAGAAACTCAAAATAAAGGAATAGAACTGGGGATCAGCGGTACCCTGATCAGCACAGAAAACTTCAGCTGGAGTTTTTCAGGTAATTTTAGTTTTAATGAAAATAAAATTGTTTCTCTGTTTAATGGAACTGACGATGATATAGCTAATGAACTTTTTATAGGCGAGGCGATCAGGTCAAATTATGGCCTGGCGTTTGATGGCATATTTCAAATAGGCGATGATATCGCAAACTCATCACAACCCGATGCCGTTCCCGGTGATGTCAGAGTACGAGATGTAGCGAATACCACCCTTGATGAAAATGGTAATATCGTAAGAAACATATCAGAAAATGATGATAGAGTGGTACAGGGGCAAATAGACCCAAAAACAACTTTTGGACTTACCCAAACCTTTCGATATAAAAAATTTACTTTAAGCGTGTTTGCACACGGGGTGGGCGGAACTACTCGTGAGAACAACAGATATAGCGAAAATGTTTTCGGAGGTGTGCGGAGAAACTGGATCGTAAATGAACATTGGACACCCGAAAACCCTATAAACACTTTTCATAGAAATAGTGGATTGGCAAACCCTAATAATGTGCCTTTTTTTGAAAGCGCCGATTTTGTGAGAATCAAAGATATTACGATTTCGTATACCTTGGATAAGGAAGTTTTTCCAGACTCAGATACTTCTATTAAAATATATGCTACAGGGATCAATCTTTTTACGTTTACCGATTGGACCGGATTGGACCCAGAGTTATCAGAACAACAGGCTGTTCCCTTACAAAAACAATACGTTTTTGGGGTAAATGTTAATTTTTAAACAACAAACTAATAATAAAACAAGATGATGTTTCATAAGAATATAACCTATATCCTATTGACAGTTTTTTTATTGACCGCATGCAGCGAGGATTTTTTGGATCAAGATACCCAAGGAATCATTGCACCTGACAATCTGTTTGTGGATGAGGCCGGTTTTAACGCCGGATTGAATGGTTTATACGCCACCGTTCGAATTGAACGTGCAGGGCTTCCAAATGATAATAATCCAACAGGTACAACCAACAACCTGGTAGCAGAAATGATGATGAACGGCACAGATATTATGTACGGGAACCGTCCTGCTGCTTTTGACTTTTTGAATGACTGGGGAGATATCAGTTTGGGCGCTAGTGCCAGCAATGGTTTCGAGACTCTATTTGATTGGCTTTATGAGGCCATTAATGCCGCAAATACAATTATCAATAGGGGAGAAAACTTTGCTGGCGACAATATTGAACCCGCTGCTCTAAATAGGATCCTGGCAGAAGCGAGGACCATCAGAGCATGGTGCTACCGGCACCTGACTTTTCTGTTCGGTGATGTTCCATTGGTGCTGGAAGAATCAACCGGAGAGACCGTACGACTTGACTTCGAGCGTAACTCTGTAGCCGAAATACGTGCTCAGATGCGGGCAGATCTGGAATTTGCTGTCCAGAACCTACCTACAGAATTTAGAAGTGATGGTACCATGATTAGAGCTGTCGCACAGCATTATTTAACAGAACTGCTCATTATTCAAGGAGAATATACCACGGCTATTGCCACCGCACTTGATGCCATTAACAATAGCGGCAGGTCGCTAGTGACCAGCAGATATGGTGTAAACGCTTCTGAACCCGGAACACCGTATACCGACATGTTTCTCGAGGGTAATACCAACCCCAGCGAAGGTAATACCGAAGTATTATGGGTTTTTCCAAGTGAGTTCGGACCGGTTGGTGGCGAAGGAAACAATATCATGAGGCGCTGGTTCACTTCCAACTACGACTCTACAAGCGATAATGCCCCTGGTTTAACGGTAACGGTAGACCGTGGTGGTCGTGGATTGAACCGGGTTTCTGCCACGAATTTTATGCTCAATCTATATGACCCTACAGCAACATCAGCGATGGATCTTATGAATGTAGCAGATGATCGGGGAGGTATGTTTGCCTGGCGTCATTTCTTCACACTCATTGAAATAGATCCTCCTGCCGCCGGTAATGTTGGCGACACCCTCTATTTAAGGTTTGATCCCTCTCAACCAGATCCCCGCAATGATCGGTTTCGGGTTTTTACAAGAAAATGGGATTCCGATACCAATGTAAATACAGAAGATGATCCGCAATCCGATGCATCTACCAGATCCTATAAAGATTTTATTTACCTGAGACTGGCAGATACCTATTTGTTGCTTGCCGAAGCCTATTTTTTAAACGGAAATCCGGACAGAGCAGCACAGACCATCAATGTATTGAGAAACAGGGCAAACGCGGCTCCTATAACTCCGGGTGATGTCACGTTGGATTTTATTCTGGACGAAAGAGCACGGGAACTTTTTTCAGAAGAACACCGAAGATATACATTATTACGTACGGGGACCTGGGTAAACAGAACCCAGTTGCACAATGATAATGCATCTCCCAATATTAATGAATTCCGCGATGTGTTGTACCCTATTCCTCAATCATTTATTGACGCCAATATTGACAATCCAATACAGAACAATCCCGGGTACTAACCCATAATAGATAAGAATATGAAAATAAAAAGTTCAATTTATGTATCATTTTTGGCAGCAATACTTTGTGTATCGCTTAGCTCATGTGAAGATGATGATTCTCCCGAAAAGGATATTATATTGCTTACTGGAGATGTCGTGAACCTGGGAGAGGTACCTGCCGGAAGTACTGGTCAGGGGGATTTTTCTGTAAAAGGACAAAGCCTTACCCGTCCCATAACACTTAGTATCGCTGGAGAAGATTTTTCTATAGGTCGATTTTATCAATTAGGGACCACAAATGATGTAAATATTCAAACTTCGGATTTTGGTGAAAGTGTACTTTTTGCAGCCGCCAACATTGTGAATAACGGACGTGTATTGTTTATGCCTGACCGGTCGGATAGAGGGCCTGTTTCAACCACCGTAGATATCACGACTGAAGGAATCTCAAAAACCTTGCAGGTCACTGCCAATGTTGTCGAACCCCTACCCTTAGAGGAAGGTACCGTGGTGTATGCAAACGGATTTGAATTTGGAATTGAGGATGGTACTGCTGTAGGCAACGGTGAAATAGGCATCGATCAACAAACAGATCCATCGGTAATAGCCATTTCTACCGTAGCACTAAGTACCGACCCGGATAATTTGGGTCAAGAACGGGATTTGAGGTCTGATGATGATTTTGCAAGATGCCCCGACAATACTTTTGATCCACCATGCGGCGATGTATTGGAGTTAAGGCGTGTGGGAACTACCTTGAATATTGAATTATTGGGGTTAGAGCCCGGCAGAACATTTACTATTACCTATTATGTGCTTCCTGGCGGAAACAGTTCACGCGGTTTGAACGTTACCGTAACAGGAGATACATCCCCTATTTTCGATGATTTAGGCGGACTTGGCGGCAGAAGTGCAGGTTATCAGGAATTTACTAGAACAGGGATCCCTGACGAAAATGGTCGACTTAACATAAACATAGTATATACCAATGACGGTACCAATTCCGGTGGCGGAAGATCGCTTGCATTTGATGATATAAGTGTTGTGGCCGGACCAATTCCATAAAATAATGTTTTCAAAGGTTTTTCCTAAACAATTCATTTGGCATTGGCTGATTTAGGTTTTAAGTTTAGGAATTATCCAAATCATAAAACGCTGCTACAGAACGGAGTTGCCTATCGCGACTTGAAAAGCAGATTGGAGGCTACAACTGAAAAAATTATCTTTTCAAAATCATGTAGACCCCAAGGGGTTTAAATACCATTGGGGTCTTAACAATCAGTATTTTACATTTTTGTCATGTGAAATCAATTGTCAAAAATCAGACTTTCGTATGCTAATGAGAAAAAACGAATTTTGTCAAAAATAAGCCCCTTTATGATACGATTTCATAAAGATCGTTACAGTAATATTGGACTCAATTCTTCTCCAAATTATGATTCAGAAGTATTCTTTTTCGGGTTTGCATTTTCTATTTGAAATGAGATTTTATTTCTATTGCTGAAAGCAAGGTTTTCCTTAATAATAATTTGTATAGGAGAAAATATTTTTTTTGGAGGGGTCTTTTTTTGAATCAAAAAATCAGACATGGTCCGTACTGCCTCGTACCCTTGATTAAAAGATTTTTGAGAGATTAAAAACTGGATTTTATCATCTTCCATAAACTTTATGTTTTGATCTGTAGTGTCAAATCCAATAATGTTTACCTTTTTATGCAGTTCATCGCTAAGGCAGCTCGCGATTACTGAAGCTCGGCTGGAAGGAACATAAATCCCCCTGATATTTTTGTTTTGGAGCAAACAACTTTCTAATTTTGCCTTAACCGCACTAAGCGCATTCAAGTTATCCCATTTTAAGTTATGGTTTCTGATCTTATTGCTTTCAGAATCAAGAAAGTTGTTGAATCCTTCTATTCGTTTGTATATAGCATGGTAATTACTAATATTCGACCTGGTCTGAACCGTAACACACTCGTCTCCATCATTCAAGCTCAAACACATAAGCTTTCCAGCTACACACCCCCCTTTAAAAGAGTCTTGTCCGATAAAGGAAATGTTATTTAGCCCTTCAAGGTCAATGTTTAAAAACATGTAAGGTATGTCACGCTGATCTAGCTTTTTGGCAACATGCTTGGTTTCATTTCTAAACATAGGGACCAAGATGACAACGTCTGGGTGGGTACTGAAAAGTTTGTCAAATTCATTCAAGTAGGAGGAGGCCTCAAATTGATCGAAACTATAATTTTGTATTTGGATTCCATAGTTTTCAACTTCAGTCAAAGCTTTCATTATTCCGATATATGGAGATTCCCAAAAGATGTTTCTCTTGTTGAATTTAGGGATGAGCGTCGCGATATTGTATTTTTTCTTCAACGCCAGGGCACTCGCAATCGGGTTGAGTTTAAAATTATTTTCTTTGAGAATCCTTTTGATTTTTTGCTCGGTCTTTTTTGATACCCCTCCTCTGTTATGGATAACGCGATCAACGGTCCCTTCGGAAACACTGGCTTTTTTTGCGATGTCTTTTATGGTGATCATTTGTGATAAATTTCGGGCTCAATAAAGTATGAATCGATAAAACATCTTACATAATTACTGATTAATTTTTGAAATGACAATTTTTATAGTAGCTTTTCGTGTACGTACCCAAAAATTCCAAAAACAACATGAGTTCGGGACAAGTTTACCCCATTATTTGCAGGTTATCAATATTGATATTAGGTTTAGTTAGGAAGAAAAAGTAAGCTGTAAGCCACGATAGTAGATTGATGATGAAATTATCAAAGCTTCTGTGAAACCTTTGAATTCTTTGAAACAGAATTTCAAGAAGTCCATTTATTGGCTGAGAATAGTATACAAGCTACCAAAACTTCCTTGAATCAGCTTAGAAAACTAGTGTTTCAAAATCAATTTAGGCGCAGTGAAGAAGAGATATACTTCTTTAAGTATAGATTAAACCTCAAATTTTCAGTAAGCTAATTTACTACATAAAGCTTTTCAATGTAGACACATTAGACCACCCACTATATAAATCTATTTTACTCTTATTTGAAATAAAAGGACAAAATCATATGATTTTAGGACAATGAAAAGTAAAATTGATAGACTAATCTCTAGAAAACCCTATCATCTTAGGAGCTATAGTCTTTTATTAATCTATATCTACTGCCCTAATAGTTATAGACAATATCGTTTCGATTATAAGCTACGCGATTTATACATTTTTGATTGGTATTGACTTTGTGAACTTTTACCTTTACACAAATAAAAAATGACTTGCAAAAGACCTATGCCATACTAGTTTTAATTATACTTCATCTACAACCAGTGGCTAATGGAATTATCGTCTTAGACTTTCTACTTAGTGTCTGGCCGGAAATAGACAGTTTTTATAATTTGAATTATTTTTGATGGGATTTTAATTTTCTTTTTTGACGCAGATGCCTTAGCATCAGGCGATAAAAACAAATAAAAATAGCGCAAAAAGAAACAAATTTAATAGTGATGTATTTCTGACCAGACACTACTTAATCAAGAGTACATCAAAGAGTTTTTGTGCATCAATAAAGAGAAACCCAAACTCTACTGCAATGGAAAATGTTACTTAATGCAGCAGCTTGAAGAGACAAAAAACAGTAATAATCTCCATTCGGTGCGATAATCAAATGGTCAAGTACATTAATATCAAAAAGAGCTGCTGCTTTTTTTATCTTGTTCGTAGTTGAATGTTTGCTTTACTGGCTTCTAATTTACCCGATGGATGATTATGTGTCAAGATAATGGCAACCGATAATGATTTTAGTACTACCGCAAACAAAATGCGTAAATCAATCATAGTTGCTGTAATTCCACCTTGTGAAAGTTGATAAATGCCTTTTACCTTATTACTATTATTTAGAAGTATGACTTTAAAGGATTCTCGTATCTCAATAGTGTTTTTGTTCCAATGCTCATACTATAATTCACTAGCATCTTGCGATGAATTTATCTTTTTCCAAAAAGGTGATTTCACACGCTTTTTGTAACTAATCTGTATTTCGTTAACTTTGTTCTTCATTGTTTTTTCTTTTAGGATTGATAATGAAAAAGAGGGCAGAATTTTTCCGAGAGATGCCCTCTTTATTTTTTGTTTACTTATTACCCAAAAGCAAGATTTCATTTGCTTCGACTTCCGTAACATAGCGTTGATTGCCTTCTTCGGTTTCGTAGGTTCGGGTTTTTAATTTTCCGCTAACTCCAACCTCTTTACCTTTTGTTACATACTTTTCAATGATTTCAGCAACTTTACCTCAAGCAACTACCGTATGCCATTTGGTATCTGTTTGTTTTTCGCCTTTGCTGTCTTTGTAATTCTCATTAGTAGCTAAAGAAAAGCGAGCAACTTTTTTACCGCTTTCAAGGTTTGTAACTGTTGGTTCCTGTCCAACGTTTCCAATTAACTGTACGTGATTTTTAATTGTATTCATAATTATATATTTAAAGATTAATATTCGTTTGTTTTAAGAGTGATTTACTTATTATATCCAGAGGGTTTTCCTTTTTTTGATTTTCTTTAGTTCCACTTCCTTTTTGGGTATTTTGAGATGATTTCATGGTTCGATATTTCGATTTACTTCCCATAGATTCCTCGTTGTTACCTTTTTTTGATGCCCCTTGGGATTCAATATTCAGATTTGATAAGACATATAAAAAAGAGCGAGGTACGAGCCTGATTGATGCCGTAGTTCAAAACTAAATGTTGTTGTTTTGCTGACAAAAAAAGTGTGATGGCGAGAGCTCGGTAAGTGGATTAAAAGACTGTGTGAATTATAAAATAGAAGGAAGTGGAAGTAAATTATAACTTTACTCCAATTAAAAACCCCAAACCTTGAAGTTTGGGGTTGTAGTGATATGTCCACCTCAAGCTTTAATGTTTGACCTAGATTAGATACACATCCTTATACAGTAGAATAAATTTGCATGAACAAGAGATAGTGACTTTCTGGGGCAGTCAAATCCATAAAATTCCGAAATGTTGAACTATAAAATATTAACCGAAAAAGTCGCTTAAAGAAGCTTATATCGGGTCGCCGTTATGGAAATTAAGGGCTTGTGCAACGGTTACTATTATTAGCAGCAGTTATTTTTGATTTCACAATATTCATCAGGCTATTTTTTTACTCAGATTTTCTGTTAACAAAATCCATTTTCCATTTTCATTGATTAGGACTGTGGTCCCAATTCCGTTTCCTTTTGTAGGATTTTCATTGATTATTCCTTCCCAGTAGAATTCAAACACAAAAGCGGCCATAGATTCATTTTTAAGAATCCAGCGCACGTTTTGTATTGAATATTGTTCGCTCTTAATCATTGAAAAATTGTTTTCAAAGGCAATTCTAACTTTTGATTTCCCTAAATGAATTGTTCCATTAGAAAAAGTAACACAGGCATTATCATGAAATAGTGGGTCAACATTATTCCAATCCTGTGTTTTTAATGCAACTTCATATTCTTTTATAAAATCTTCTGGCTTCATTTACTACTATGCTCGATTATAATTTATGCTAACAATCCTATAAAGCAACCTATTACTATATATGTCAAATCTAATAAATATAGTTACTAGTAACGGTATCATCCTATTACTATAATAATCATATGGCAGATTCCTATGATTAGTCCAGACTATGATTTTCTAGGATAGTTCTATCGCAAAATCCCAAAAAAGCAAATTATAGATAACTAGCTATTGGCTTCTAGCTTCCATCGAAAAATTCCTTTCTCAGTCATTTTTACACCAAGTCTATCATAAAATTTAATGGCCTTACTATTGTTTTTTTTGTACTTCCCAACGGATTGGGTTTATTTCTTTATTAATGCAAAAATCTTGTGCATGTCGCATTAAGTGCAAGCCAACTTTCTGTCCTCTATATTCACTTGTTACATACAAGTCATCTAAGTTCATATACTCACACCCGTTCCATATAGAATAGTTCCAAGTATAGGAAAGGTAGCCTACAATTTCGCCATTAATTTCAGCTAACAAAGCCCCAAATTTTAGGTTGTCACCAAAACCTGAACCCAACATTTCTTTGCTATTTGTAATCACAGACTTTTCTTGATTATGATATTTTGCAATTCCTAAAATCAGATTATATAGGGTGCCAATGTCATTTTTTGTTGCCTCTCGAATTTTTATCATTATGAATTTATATTTTGTATTTGATTTGATGAGGACTATTTAGCAGCGGCATCTTCCATATATATTGGCAAAACAACCCTGCTAGGATACTTTGTGTTATGATATAATTTTAGCTGTGCTTTTTGTGAATGCTCACTCGACTGACGTGCAGAGTCTTCCCAATAATTGTAATTTTTCTGATAATTAGGGGAATCTACCGCTGAAAATACTAGTCTAATTCTACTTCCTTCTTTAATAACTCTGCTAAACATGTTTCTTCCTTCAAGAGTGTATTTCACAATTTTGTCTTTTGGAACTTTTTCGGCTTTTCCCAAGCTATTCCTATATCTCGCCCTTACAAAATCCTCTTGCAAAAAAATGGATTTGTTGTCACTCGTTATTTCATATGCGGTGAACTTCAAATCGGTATCCTCAACATTCATTGAAATGTAGGCTTCTAATTTAATTTTCCCATTGACAGTAGTATTTTTCTTAAATGGTAAGGAAGTATATATTAAAATGTTGGCATCATCGATATAGTTCTGACTTGAATAATTATCATTATTACTGTCCTTATAACTTGGGTTGTTAATTCCTTCTTTTAACGAAGGGCTATATATAATTGAGTCTGGCTCTAAATCATCATCAGATAGTTCTTTTCTTAAATCACCCGAAAAGAAAACATCTTTAGCATCTGAATGTAAGGAGCTTAGGTAAAGAATTACTTCTCCATTTGAAATCGAATTGATGTCAGTAGCATGTTTCCATTGGTTACTACCCATTTCATAATACATCACACGATTTTTCAGTTGTTTAGGTTTCTCTCCTCCTTTTAAGGTCCAGTTAAACCAATCGAGATACAATTGATTCATATTCATTACTGCATTTTTGCCGAACTCAAGACCTCCAAGTTCACTTTTTGGGTTTCTTGTTCCCCCATGGCTCCATGGACCCATTAATAGGTAATGGTCTTTTTTAGAGCTCGGGTTGCCATGGTCCATATGGCCTTTATAATAAAGAAGAGTTCCCATTTGGTCTCCATCAAAATGTCCAGTAATTGATAGAATCGGGATGTTTATTCTATAATTCTCTTTTGGAGTCAAATAGAAACTTTTCCAGTATTCGTCGTAAGTGGAATGTTCAAGCCATCTTTGAAAAACTTTATTTGGAGCACCAACAATACTGTCAAATTTGTAAAACGGTATTCCACTTGCGTATAATTTTTCTCGCTTAACTTTCCAAAAATCCTGTGCAAATAGATTCCCATTATATGTTTTACCACCTGTAAACATTAACCAACGTAATGAGTAGGATGAGAAGATGTTGTTATATTTAGGAAAATCTCTTCCTGGACCTACTGAAGCTATTGGAATTATAGTTTTTAAGTTCTTCGGAAAATGTTTTAAAGTAAGCCACTGGCTCATGCCTCGGTAAGAACCTCCGAGCATTCCAATGTTCCCATCGCACCAATTTTGTTTTGAAATCCAATTGACGATATCATACCCATCTTTACCATCATTCTCAAAAGGAATAAATTCTCCTTCGGAATTTCCTCTACCCCTTGAATCTACAGTTATAAAAACGTATCCATTTCTTGCGAAAAAAAGACCTCGGGAATGATTCTCGTCAGAAATATATGGTGTGATAATGAGAACTACAGGATATTTTTTATTTGAATCAGTTGGTATGTAAACATTGGATGACAAACTAATTCCATCGGAGACCTTAATCTTTTGATAGAACTTAATATTTACATCTAAAGAATCTAAATTTTGAGCTACACCAAAATTCAACCCCAAAATAAATGTGAGTAATAGTCCAAAAGGGTGTGTTTTCATATTTGGTGCTGACATATTCGATTTTTTACCACTTATTTTCTTCTTGCAATTGATTAATTCTCATTCTCGCTATATAAATAAATAGCCGCCGCTTCGCCTATTTTTCGATGGTTATGTCCAACATTTGATATGATTTCTAATTTCCAGTTGAAATCAAACTGCATCTCTTTTGCTATTAATTTGGATGTTTCATAAAAGTATTTAGCCCTATCCAATCTATGTAATCCTTGTAAATCTGCCGAGTTGGAACGGAGAAGTGTCCCTCCTGCTTCATTTTCATTATCGAGCTCACCTGTAAATAGAACTAGATTTCTCTTGAAGGAGGTTTTTAAATCCTTTTTACTAATGGATGTATTTTTGATACCAAAAGGGAGTTCAGTATCAAAATCAGGAAGGGTGTAAAATCCAGAGTTTGAAGCCAAAATCCGATTAACTTTTGAGGATTTGGCACAGACCGCTAGTCGATGTAAAATCTGTCCACCTGCAGAATGTCCAAAGGCATCATATTCGGTTTGATTGGATTGAAGTTCATTTACTGCGAGGTCAAATATTCTATCAAAATCATTGAAAATCCATTCGTCTTTATTGGGGTTTATTGTAAACGTAAAATTACCTTCGTCAAGCTTCACCATGTTTGTATTCTCAATACGGGTAATACTATTTTTCAAATTAAGGTTACCCATTAATCCACATAAGTGATAATCTTCAAAGTGATAATTTTCTTCTATATACATGGGAGAAAGTATAAGAACGCCATACTTTTCCGATTCTTCAATCCATGCATCTCGATAGCTATTGCCATTTCTTCCTGCTCCAGGAATAACCATTAATACCTTGGAATCTGCATTGAATTTTTTTGGCTTGTGGTAATATACTTTTATCGGTTTGTCAACTTTACCTTTTCCACCTTCAATTAAAAACGCCCCAGAACCTTCCTGAATATTGATTTCATTCAATACCAGTTCCTTTTTATTTTTTAAATCACTCTTTTTAACAAGAGCCATATCACAATGCGGACACATTCCTGGCTCTGAAAAACTAAATTCATCACATGACAAATCACAAGGCGTACAGACGTAATCACCATGACCATTTTTACAGGAGAAAATAAAAATTGAAATTGACAATATAAGATTATGGACTTTCATCGATTGAAATTATTGTTTGAAAAATTGACCTTGATGCTCACTGGATTCCATTCGTATTACTTCCTTGTTATCATTTCTGATGAACGTTACATACTCTTTATTCATTCTTGAAAACTTGTCCTCTTTCTCATGAAAAATTGGAGTTCTATTTTTCCCTAGAAGAGCATATAATCCTTTTTCTCGCTTATCAACTTTGATAGTTACACTTATACCTTTATCATTGACATAGATGCCATCATAATCTTCAAGCTCGTTAAGACTAATTAGATTTTGATATGGATTATCTTCTGACAGTATCATTCCCTCTCCAGGTACCCATTTGTCATATTCCATTACGAAAGCAACTTCACGAGCTTTATTGAAACCTTGCCACTTCGCAACCAGATGTAAAGCACCATCTATTCCTGCTGATATTCCGGCAGTTGTAATTACTTTACCATTATCAACATACCTGGCTTCTCTTAAAACCTTTGTGTCTTTATAATTTTGTTCCAAGTAGTCTAACGAGCTATGAAAAGTGGTTGCTGTCTTATTCTTAAGAATACCTGCCTCACCTAAAAAGAAAACACCAGTACAAACAGAAAAATAGTTGTCCACATCATTTAAGGATTGAATCCACTTAGAAACACCATTATTAATAATATCCAAACGAACATTACCACCGAAGAAAGCAATTACATCTACGGAAGGCACATTTTCAATATCGTAGTCCGGAACTATTTTCAACGTCCCCTGGCTTACAATAGGTTCAGTAGTTTTAGAAACTATAATGACTTCATGTCCTGCCACTTTAAACACCTCTAACGGACCTGCAAAATCTAAAATTTCTACACCATCATGAAGATAAAAAGCTATCCTTTTTTTATTTGCGCCGGTTTGTAATTTATCCATTTCGTTCTTTAATATGAGTTTCATATTGCAGTGCTTGCACACTCCATCTTGTTTGAATTCTAGTGAATCACATTTTTGTCCACAAGGCGGACATACATAAATTGCATCCGCATGCAGGTTTGATGTTGCTTGAATATTGCCAGATAGCAACAATGTAAATACTGGAATCAAAATGCTTTTAATCATAATTGGCTTGATTTGTTTTCTTCAAATGTAGTGGCACAGACAATTATAATCGGGACAACTTTGCGCAGTATTGGGACATGAAGAGAAATGGCTATTAGGATTAGTTATACTTTTTTAATAATGCTCGTAATTGGTTGGTACTTTTTAAACCGCAAGCATTGGCCACAGTACTCATGGTATTTTTCTCGACAAGCATTTGAGAAGCACGTTCAACTCTAAGCTTTTCCCGATAAGTTCCAATTGTAATTCCAATCGTTTTTTTAAATAAACGGGATAAGTTCCTTCTACTCATACCAATTTCTTCTGCAATATGGTCTAGGGTATGGGCTTTCTCCAGATGGTTAAGAATATAAGTTTGAGCTTCATGTACTCTGTTCTCCATATGATTTCGATATTGTAGATAGGCATTTATTTGAGTATCTGATTCTCCACGACGAAAATAAACTACCATCTCTTTTGCTACATCAATCGCAAATTTGGCACCTAGTTCTTCTTCAATTACGTGTAAGGATAAATCGATTCCAGCTGTAACACCGGCACTACTATATATATTCTTATCCTTTACGAACATCCTATTTTTTTCAATCATAATGTTCGAATATTTTTTGTTGAAACTATCTATTCTATTCCAATGGGTAGTGCATCTTTTTCCATCTAAAATACCAGCCTCGGCTAGTAAGAATAAACCCGTGCAAACCGAACAAATTTTTACATTTTTTGAATTTTGTATCCTCAACCATTCGAAAAAGTCTTTGCATTTAGACAAAAAAGAAATATCAGATAACAACGAAAAAGAAATTCCAGGAACAAAAACATAGTCAGACTCTGAAAGAACTAACTCTTTGAATGAAACCATATTGGTAAACGCTAGTCCCGCACTACTAGTGACGCTATCATTTTCTTCAAAAATAGATGCAAACTGCAAATCGAAAGCTCCACCATACTCGTTAGCTTCATAAAATGAATGGATTGGTCCATTTAAATCCAAAAGATGTACTTGAGGGGGGATTATGAAGACTATTTTTTTTGACATCGGTTTATAGATAAGATTTGTTGGGTTTAAAAGTTAATTATTTTTTGACGTTATGTTGGAATTAAAATATGAGTCAACCACTACAAGATTCTGAATAGATTGAAATCTATTGTTTTGTGCATCAGACTCTAAGTGGATATTTGCCGAAATGAAATTCTTTTCTCTAAAATCTGTTCCATTCTTACCTTGTACAAAGAGTGCCCAATCACCACTATCATCTCCATTTATCACTTCGAGAGTAGAATTGATTATGGCTACTCGATTCCACTCTGTTGGTGGGCCAGAGAAATTGTTTAATTCACCTCCATTTGTATTTGTAATTGAATGTAAATTGTCTATTAGTATATCTCCTGTACTGTTCATGACAACTGGTCCTGTAGTTACCCTTCCACCAACCCAATGTATATGATTACCCGTAAAGGTTAAATTGCCTTGAATTTCTGCGTTGTCTTCCAAAATAAATTCACAATCATTACAGGTAATATTTACATCATTATATATTCCTGCTAACACTTTAGCAGATACACCATTGACAGAAATAGCTTCTTGAAATTCAATATCGTTTGTGACTAATAGTTGCTCTGTGGTATTTGGTTCACTTGGCCATTCTACATCTGCAACAATATCAGGTAGTAAACCTAAATCATACTTTGAATTACTATGATTGGAATTTAAGTTCTTATTATCATCCGAATTGCACCCTACAATTAGCGTAGTTAGAACTAAAGTGTAAATTCTAAGTAAGTTTTCCATTAGTTATTTAATGTAAATGAAAAACAAATTTACAAAACTAATTGCTTTTAGCAACTAGTTTTGATTTGAAATATATACATTTGTACTTGACGAAATATTAAATAGTAATATTGAGTACTATATGGAGTTCACAATTCGTCAACTTAAAACATAGTATTCAGCACGGATCCTACCAAATGAAGAATGGCGTAAAATATCAATCTTAAGCTTGTTGGTAATGTTAAATTTGAACTCTAAATAAAATTAACAGACATTTCAAGGTTAATTATAATTTCAATTTAGAATTTGAGCACGACCTATATTTCAATGTATCAACTTTTGGAGCATACGTAACGCTAAACCTCTTTTCTCTTAAACGAAAATATAAGTTTTAGATAAACTAATAATTACCTTGAATCCGCCATAAATAAAATTTAACAGTAAATATTTACTGGAATTACAAAGTAGTTAATTAGTAACTTTAACACATTATTTAGTAACCAAAAATTGGCTAATAAAATAATTTAAATAAATTTGAACTTACTAATAATGCGAATTTAGTTGGAAAAAGAATTAATGAAACGAAAATATATGGAATATGAGAACACTAATACTAGCGCTTATAATGATTACTTGTTCCTGCAAGGGTAAAAATCATGAAGTCAAGACTCCTGAACAGACGAATGAATATATAATTGGGGTTCTAGACACTATTTTTAAGATTGAACAAGAACCTATAAGGTTAAGAGATTCCTTAATGAAAATATATGGAGCTGAATCCAAACTAGTGCAAGAGCAACAGACAGTGGCAGATATTAATCACGAGGTTAATGAGCGAAAAATAAAGAAACTTATAGATACTTATGGATGGCCAGATAAAAGTGTGGTTGGTGAACAAGGAAGCTTAACTGTATGTAATGTTATTCAACATTCAGATAATGAAGTAAGACTCAAATATCTTCCGATAATGAAGAAAGCAGTAATGGATGGTAAATTAAGCCCAAGGTTTCTAGCAAGAGCCGAAGATAGAATCGCTACTGAAAGAGGTGATCTCCAGGTTTATGGTACTCAAATAAAATATTACTCTGAGACACTCAATTTTAATGTATGGCCAATATATGATCCATCGAATGTAGATAAAAGAAGAGCAGAGATAGGTCTTGAGCCTATTTCAGAATTCTTGAATAGAAAACTAAATATTGACTGGGATTTGGATGACCAAATAAAACGGACAGTTGAATTTGAAAAAGAACAAGAAAACAAAAAGAGTAACTCTAACTAATTAATAATGTCAAGCAACAAACTGGTTAAACTATTTTTAAGAGTATCTATTTCATTTGGTATTTTTTCTGCAGTAGCAGACAGATTTGGGCTATGGAGTAAAAAAGTTTCTGTTTGGGGTAATTGGGAAAGTTTTTTAGAATATACCTATTTAATAAACCCTTGGTTTCCTACTTCGGTAATTTCAACACTAGGAATGCTTGTTACCGCTGCTGAGATATTACTCGCTTTGTTTTTACTAGTAGGATTTAAGACAGAATTATTCGCAAAACTAAGTGGGTTTCTATTATTAATTTTCGCAATATCAATGACATTTTCTACTGGAATAAAAGGCGTTTTCGATTTTTCAGTATTCACTGCTTCGGCTGGAGCATTTGCAATAAGTCTAATCAAAGAAAAGTATTTTGAATTAGATAATATTATAAGTAATAAAAGTAAAACAGCTTAGATTTAATAAGCAGTAGTTGATTTTAAAATTATTCAAAATGCTTGAAATAGGTAAAACAGAAAAGGTTTCCATAACAGTAAGCGAAACTGCCAAATCATTTTTAACTAGTTATGGTTCTACTCTGCCAATCGATAATTATGCAAATGTTTTTGCTACCACAAAAATGATAGTGCTTATGGGATTAGCCCCCGGACGACCACTTCACAAAATACAGAAACCCAATCAATTATCTGTTGGCGTAGATGTAAACATTCGACACTTAAATGCTACACTAATTGTTCAAGAAGCATCCATAATTTCTACATATTCGGGAAAGGAAGACTCTCTTTATAATTTTAAAGTCGAAGCATACGATATTGGCAGAAAAACTGGTGAAGGAAATCACACACGGGTCATAAGTGATACCAACAAGTTTATCAGAAACTCAAAACAAAGAACACAAAAGTAAA
>CANMDW010000034.1 GCA_947496705.1 uncultured Aquimarina sp.
AAAAAATCAGGACCTAAAAAACTCCAAAACAGCTGAGAGAAAAAAATCAGGACCTAAAAAACTCCAAAACAGCTGAGAGAAAAAAATCAGGACTTAAAAAACTCCAAAACAGCTGAGAGAAAAAAATTAAGACCTCAGAAACTCCAAAACAGCTGAGGGAAAGAAATTAAAGCTTCAGAAACTTCAAAACAGCTATGGGAAAAAATCAAGAGCTGTACGAATTTGCAACCTGTCTGACGACGAGGCAGGCTTTGCGCATTATTAAAAACTGTGACTACATCTTCAACGAAGTTACAAATCTACTCTGCCACGGCAGGCTGAAGTAGACAGGCTTCGTCGAGCGTAGTTAAGGAAATTAGGTCGTAACCCAGGCTTAAAAAATAATGTGATCTGGCGGGTAGTTTTCTTCATGTATCCCCCGGGTGGTATTGGGGATATCGGTCATTTCAAAAATCAATTGTCCTCCGTTCATAATTTCCTGATGGGAAATCCAGGTACGCTCTAATACTTCACCATTGAGTGTAACCGACTGTACATATATATTCTCTTTTGAAAGGTTATTGGCTTCAATAACAAATGTCTTTCCATCATCTACCTGAATAGTCACTTTATCAAATATTGGGGTTCCCATGGCATATACTCCTCCCATGGGATTTACCGGATAAAAGCCCATAGCACTAAGCAAATACCATGAAGACATTTGGCCACAATCCTCATTTCCGCTTAATCCTTCGGGAGTATTATCATATAATTCTGTTAGTATTTGATGTACTTTTTCCTGTGTTTTCCATGGTTGTCCCACATAATTGTACAAATAAGCTACATGATGACTGGGTTCATTGCCATGCGCATATTGTCCTATTAGGCCCGTAATGTCTATCGATACGTCTTCTCCTTCGATCTTTGAATTCACATTGAACAACGAATCGAGTTTGGCAATAAATTGTGATTCGCCACCCATCAAATTTACCAGCCCCTGCACATCATGAGGCACAAACCAGGTATATTGCCATGCATTGGCTTCGACAAAATCGTAACCGCTATGCGAAGCATAGGTAGGATCGAAAGGAGTGACCCAGGAACCATCGGCTTTTCTTCCTCGCATGAATCCACTTGAGGTGTCAAATACATTTTTATAGGCTCCGGCTCTATTCATGAAATATTGGTAATCTTCGTCCTTCCCCAGGGCTTTGGCCATTTGGGCGATGCACCAATCGTCATAGGCATATTCCAGGGTTTTGGATACAGATTTGTTTTCTAATTCTGACGGGATATAGTTGTGTTTTTTATAGTGATTGATCCCAAAATGATCCTGCATAGCACTGTTTTTCATGGCTTTATATGCTTTTTCTACATCAAAATCACGGATTCCTTTAAAATAGGCATCAGCTATGACTGGTATCGAGTGATATCCAATCATTGTGAAGGTTTCTGTACCCATTAACGGCCATTCTGGCAAAAGGCCATATTCATCATAGTGAGAGAGCATAGAGAGGATCATAGCATGTACTCGTTCTTTCTGGGTGATCGTATATAATGGATGGGCGGCTCTAAAGGTGTCCCAAAGAGAAAAAACAGTATAGCGGGTAAAATTATCTGCGGTATGGATCTTTTTATCTGCTCCTCTGAATTTACCATCGATATCTGTAAAAAGATAGGGAGCCAAGTAGCTGTGATAGGCTGCCGTGTAAAAGATCTCTTTACGATCGTGATGATCTGATTCTACTCGAATTTTGCGAAGCTCCTGTTCCCAGTTTTGTTGTGCATGTTTCTTTACCATATCAAAATCCCATCCCGGATTTTCAGTGTCCAGATTATTGAGTGCTCCTTCTTCACTTACTGGCGAAATCCCGACTTTTACATATATTTTTTCTCCTTCTTTAGTTCGGAAATGAAACGCTCCTTTTATTTGATTTCCTACGGCTGAAATATTTTCGTTCAGTACTTCTCCTTCTACCTGAAATGTATACTGCTGAAAAGATTTTGAAAATCGTGCTGCAAAGTACACATATTGGTCTTCTGCCCATCCCGAGCTTCTTCTTAGGCCGGTAATTAGCGAATCATTTTTAACAGACATATATGCCTCAATCTCCTTATCACCTTTTCTTCCATGTGTAAGATCAAAAAGGATATTGGCTTTTTGTGAAGCCGGAAACTGATACTGATGAAATCCTGTTCTTGGAGTAACCGTTAACGAAGCTTGAATTTCATAATCTTCAAGAAAAACCGAATAAAACCCGGGGGAAGCTTCCTCATTACTGTGAGAAAAGCGGGACCGATATCCTTCATCGGGGTTTTCACGGCTTCCGGGATTCCATTTGACTTCTCCTACGGTTGGCATCATCATAATATCCATGAGGTCACCACGGCCCGTACCACTTAGGTGGGTATGACTGAAACCCATGATTGAGCTATCACTATAGTGATAACCAGAGCACCAGTCCCAACCTCTGGTATAGGTATCAGGACTCAATTGTACCATACTAAAAGGCAACGTTGCCCCGGGAAAAGTATGACCATGACCTCCTGTTCCGATAAACGGATTTACATAGGTGATAAAATCCTCCTCGACTATTTCTTTTTCAGGAGTTTTTTCGGGTTTACAACTGTCAAATTGAATTAACAGCGCAATTAATACATAACTGTATAGTTGTTTATATTTAATCATGATCTACGTGTATAGCATCCAAAGGAATATTGAACATGATACAATTTGCCTTTATTTAATTGTGATAGGCATAATTCCATCCACCAATATCCCTGATATAATATCTTTTCCCATTGACCTTATAATATGTTATTATCTGTTGCCCAATAAGGATTATCCATATTTTTGGAATGAGCATCACGTTTGTCCTGTGCCAATACAATTCCTGAATATAGCAGATAAACTACCAGAAGTGATTTCTTTACTATGCGTGAAAGCTTTTTCATACTTATTATTGTACACAACAGCTGTTGTCATGTTCATTCTATCAATTCAAACATTCCTTCCAGTCTTATGTCTGATGAAGAACTCCCTATCATCAATTGAAACGCTCCGGGTTCTGTTACCCATTGTAGCTCTTCATTCAATAGCTTCAGGTCTTTTGTAGTCAAACTGAAATGGATCACTTTGGTTTCACCGGGTTTCAATAGTACTTTCCTGAATCTTTTTAACTCTTTAACAGGTCTTGTCACACTGGCTATAAGGTCTCTGGTATATACCTGAATTACTTCTTCGCCCTTAATCCTACCTGTATTGGTAATCTTTATACTAAAGGTAACTATATCATTAATACCAACCTTTGATTTTTCAATTTGCAGGTCGGAATATTCAAATGTGGTATAACTCAATCCATACCCAAAAGGGTAGAGAGGTTTGTTGGGGATGTCATAATATTTTGAAGCCCATCTGGATCCAGAGCCATCATCTGGCCGGCCGGTGTTCTTATAGCTATAAAATATAGGGATTTGTCCTACGGAAAGCGGAAAAGTAATAGGCAGTTTACCCGAGGGGTTATAATCTCCAAAAAGCACATCGGCAATAGCATTCCCTCCTTCTGTTCCGGGAATCCATACCTCGAGAATTGCCGGTACGTTATCATTGATCCAATTAATAGTCAAGGGTCTGCCATTATGCAAGATTACGACCATGGGTTTTCCTAATGTATGAAGTTCTTTAACCAGTTCCATCTGAACTCCCGGAATATCAATTGAAGCTCTGCTAGAAGCTTCTCCGCTGTGTTTTTGACTTTCACCAACGGCTAAAATAATTACTTCTGCCTGTTTGGCTATCGCTATTGCTTGGCTAAAACCAGATCGGTCTTCTGTATCATAATCGGCACCTTTTGCTGTGAGAATCTTAGTTTCTGGCAGTTTATTTTTAAGTCCCTGGATTATGGTAATGACGTCTTCTTTATTTCCTTCGGCTTTCCATCTACCCATAGTGGCCTTAGGATCATCGATCATGGGCCCTATGAGGGCAATGGTTTTCAGCTTTTTAGACAAAGGCAGCAACTGATCTTTATTTTTTAACAACACCAGGGATTTCCGGGCTATATCCCGGGCAGCTTCTCGATTTTCGAGAGTTAATACCTCTGTTTTTTCTCTTTCGGGATTAGTATATTGATACGGGTCATCAAAAAGACCTAATCTGTATTTGGCAAGCAAAATCCTAGCTGCAGCTATATCAATATCTTTTTCAGACACCTTGTTCTCTTTTACCAATTGCACCAGGTTTTTGACAAAGGACTTTGATCCCATATCCATATCCACGCCAGCTTTGATAGAAGCTGCTGCTGCCGAACTTGAATCTGCTGCCACACCATGTTCCATTAGTTGGGTAATCGTACTCCAATCGGTAACCACAAAACCGTCAAACCCCCACTGTGTTCTAAGAATATCTGTCAATAAGAACCTACTTACCGTAGCTGGTACCGCATTCACTTCTGTAAAGGAGGTCATGTAGGTGCCAACTCCTGCATTAAGAGTAGCCTCAAAAGGTGGAAAATGCACCTCATACAATTCTCTCATCGAGACATCTGTGATGCTATACTCCCTACCTGCCATAGGGGAACCATACCCTGCAAAATGCTTGGCACATGCCAATATGGTATTCTCTTTGCTCAAATCATCCCCCTGAAAGCCCTTGACACGAGCCGCTGCAACCAGGCTTCCATAATAGGGGTCTTCACCAGCACCTTCCATTACCCTTCCCCATCTTGGGTCGCGGGAAACATCTACCATAGGAGCATAGGTCCAATTAATCCCAGAGGCTGAGGCCTCGATAGCAGCTATCCTTGCTGATTTCTCTATAGCCTCCAGATCCCAACTGGCAGCTTCGGCCAATGGTATTGGAGTAAGTGTTTTGTATCCATGGATCACATCTCTTGCAAATAATAGCGGAATCCCCAATCTGGATTCCTCTACAGCAATACGCTGCACTTCTCTATTGGGTCCTGCTCCCACTACGCCTATTAGATTTCCTACACTCCCCTTTCTAATGGCCTCTGCTTTTTCAGGCCCGATTTGGGTAGCCGAATTACGATTACCATCACGGCCTACCAGATTTAACTGGCCAATTTTTTCTTCCAAAGTCATTAATGCTATCAAAGAATCCACCTTCTTTTCATAAGGATCGGAATTATGAGACTTATCAGCAGTATCACAGCTGTTGAAAGCATAACAAATCACAGCTGTAATAGACAGCCGGATCAGGAGTTTATTTTTTTTAATCACTTAAAATCGTTTTTATCGTTCAATTATTAATTTATAGAAATATTTTTTGTCTGACCGAGTTAATTGTATCAGATATAAGCCTTCATTAAACTCTTCAACATTGATCAATACTAACTGTTTGTTTGAATCAGCATAATTCAATTTTTGCAGCATATTTCTTCCTGTTATGTCTGTAATTGCAATATTCCAAATACCTTTTTCGGGAAACCGCAGATGTAACTCAGAACTTGCCGGGTTGGGGTACAAAGAAATTTGGTTTTCGGCTATTTTTAAATGATTTTCGGGTTTTAGCAGATTATTAAGTACTGAATTGACTACAAAGAGCGCATCGAGATTTGGTCCGCCGCCACTTGTTATGCCAGTAACACGGATTTTATTTTCGCCGGCATTTAATATAGCATTCATGGTTGCAATCTCCCACACAGACCATGCACCTGTGGAATTTCCAGTTAAGCTACCTGTGATTATATCATTGATCATGATCTCGACAGGCCGGTCACTTGATGATCCATTTGCAAACCGGAAATTGAGTACATAATCACCCGATTGTTCAGCATTTACCGTCCACTCTGTATAGCTACCAGCTTCATTATCATTATTAACATATGCTGTACCCAGGTAATTACTATGTTCGGTTTCTATTGCCCCGTTAAAAATAAACCCCTCTTCGGCCTGATATATTTCGCCATCGGCTTCAACCACCAAAAAACGAACAGGACCGACTCCGGCTGAAGCACCATCATTAGCTGTTGCAATGGCCGAAATAACATATTCACCCGCCTCTTCCAGAATAAGATCAAAAACATAAGGAGCATTATTTACTTCTCCTAGTAAGGAATCTGCAACGTAAAAAGCTACTGTTTCAATAGTAGAAGTTTCGTGAGTGGCTTCTACTTCTATGGTTAGGGTTTGGCCAAGTAGATAAGCAGGGCCTTCAACAGGGGATAGTATCGCTATTTGAATTGGATTATCTCCATCTGCAAAAAGATTTTGAACATCGGATGCTGCAAGAACACTGTTGTATAGTTTTACCTCATCCATCAACCCATCAAAATATCGCTCGTTTTTACCTGATCGCCCGAAACGCAGCTTATCGCTGAAGACGAACGGATTACCATCATGAGGTGCCGATCGTTTCTCGATACCATCCACATAGAGTTTAACGACGTCTTCAACATCCCAGGTAGCTACAATATGATGCCATTGGTCATCATCTATTCTGTTGGCAGTTAACCTAAGGCCTTCTGCTCCTTCATGATAGAATTCGATTTCTCCATCATTAGTGATATTCAGATGAAGTTCTTGTTCGGGTCCGAAACCATTTCCTTTTTGGGCCGCTCCATAAAAAAGCATTCCCCGAGAAGATTGCGTGGTCTTTACCCACATAGATACCGATCCTTTGTCACTTCCAAAAATACCAGTAGGGATATTGACATATTGGTCAATCCCATTGAAACTGGCTGCCTGATCAATAAGTCCGCCTAAAACAAAACCGACTCCTTTGTTTTCACCCGGATAATTCCCCAGAGCATCTTCTACATTATCATCAAATTTATAATAGGCCAGCTTACTTAATGTAGTATCTGAAACTTCTACAGCATATGGTGAGTGACCATTTATAGCATTAAATGCACGCACCCGATACGTATACGCATTATTTTCATCGAGTCCATTATCCAAAAAGCTTGTTTCATTGGCAGGTACTACCCCTACCTGCTCAAAATCACCATCTTCATTTTTTCGTTCTACCTTAAAAGAATTTTCAGTATCTGAGGCGTCCTCCCAGGTCACCAATAATTGGCTAATGCTTATAGGTTTTATATCTGGGTTAACAGGTGTCTCAGGTACTTGCAGGTCGCATTGGGTACCTCTTGAGTAGTTAATTCTTTTATGAGTGCGTCCTTTATCGTCTTCCCATATTAGCTTTACTACATTTAAGATATCTTCAGTAGTTGTAAAGAAATATGAAGTCCCGGAAGGTACGATCAAATCTCCAGATTGTTTTCTGTATAATGTCTTCCAATCTGCAACTACCTGAAACGGATTAGGATTATATACACTCCAGCGACGTTCATAATCCGGATCATTAGAACAGCTATGGTCTAACTGAAGGTTACGGATCCATCTTTGGTAATATATATTTTCTTCGCCAGAAACAGTTTCTCCCCCATTGTTAAAGGCTACTATACGATAGGTATAATATCCTGAGTGCGTTAAGGAAGTATCTGAAAAATAAACAGCATCTTTATCTAATTCGGCAATAACCTCAAAATCTCCAAGTTTTCCCTTTCTCTCTACTTTAAATCCATCCTCATTATCCGAATTATCTCGCCATTTTAAATCTACCCTGTCAAAAAATATTTGTTCTATTTCCAGGCTATCGGCGGCTACCGGTTTTTTTTTTAAAGTTGTCGCCGAAGCCGGATTAGAATAGAAGGAATTTTGTACTTCTTTAAAAGTTCTTATGCGATAACTATATAAGGTATTGCTTATCAAACTACTATCCTTATAAGTAGTAATATCACTCTCTAAAGTAGCCACTTCTGCATAAGCTCCTTCGGCAGATTTTCGCTCTAGCTTAAAGCCTTCTTCGATAGTATTAGGATCTTCCCAGGTTAATTGAATTTCATTTGAAGAAATTGTTGTTGCCGTAAGATTGGCAGGGGCTACTAATGAGGACCCGGGTCCGTCAATTACCGTTCTGCCGGCAAAATCATACACCCGAGAAGATCCATTGATATTCAATGTTAATATATTTCCGTTCACATCCTGTTCTACCCAAGGATTACTCATCAAAGGCCAGGCGGTATAATCAATTTGGTTTCCATTCACTTTTCTATGTGCTTCATATTTGATATCCAGTTCATTTCCATAAATAGATTGGTATACAATTCTTGGAGGACTCACCTCTACCGAAGAGCCTTCGAGCCTGTCAAAGCTTTCTATTTCGGCTTTAAAAGCTTCTAATTGTTGTGCTGGTGTTCCTTCATATCGTGTGGGCAATGCGGTTTCAACCACCGCTCCCGTAATGATATGATCGAGTTTTATTCTGGGATCGCTCGGATCCCAGGAAATGGGTTTTGGAGAAAGTACTGCAATGAGTACGTTTCCATAGTGAAAATATACTTTATTGGGAGTGTCTATAAACACACTAAGATCGGGAGACACAAAACCTTCGACAAAAGGGAAACCATCATCGGCTGGAATATCGTATACGGCAGCCAATGTTCTGTCTTTTTGTACTACCTGTTCATATTTGGTGGTTCCTGCTTTATTTTTGGAAATATCTTTTCTTCCGTGTTTGAACCAAAAAGTGCTTTTTTGATCATCATTGATGGATTGCCAAACTACCCCCCAACGATGCGATTGTTCATTAAGGCCAGAGTTTTGTCCCGAAGGCAATTCGGCCTGGCTATATACTGCATAAAGATCTTTATCCATAAAGGTGGTCTTCCTGAATTCTAAACTCCAAGCATCATTTACCGCATGAGATTCTAAATTGGTAAATGTATTTGTTCGTGTATTGGCAATGTCAGTAATGATCTGAGGAAGCTGATAGTCTGAAGTGATAAGTCCCAAGGCAAAACATGCTCTAGGTAATCCTCCGAGGTCAAAATTGGTTTGATTCTTTCCTCCAAAATAGAGCCAATGCATAAAATCTGATTCATAATATTCATTTTGTGCATCATAAGGAAAAAGATTACGTAATGATGATGTAGCCATGTGCCCTTCCATCCAGTTGTTGGCAGAATTGATCATTAACCATTCGAAGGCCCATGCTGCCAATTGCTTTATTTCGGGGTCTTGTGAGAGATCTGCCAAAGTTCGCATGGGACCAAGGTGAAACGCGATATAAATTGGAGAATCGTGTTCTATCACACCGGTATATATCCATTCTTTCATTTTACGGATTAGAAAATCCCTTCCTGTTGGATCACTGGTTTGATATTCGGATCCAGGAACAAAATCTGTTTCAGGCCATTGCTCTGAGGCAAGAAACCTAGCCACTGCAAGCATCACTCTATGGTTTTGGGAAAAACCTCCTTTATAATCGGTAAAGGTGGTAAAATACTCTTTGGATCGATCTGTTAATGGCTGATCATATTTTGTATTTTTCCAACGTAGATAAGTATCCATTGCAGACCAATACGCAAATGGAGAGTCTCCTGGAATCTCGGCATAGGTTTGATTTAGCACATTTATTCCATCGGCGTCTTTTCCTTTTAGAAAATTGGCCTGTGCAAACCAAAACCCATATTTTGGTATGTCTCCCGGTACAACAGTTGTTGCATACTGATCGGTGATCGCTGCAGCACGTTCTTCAAAAGTATTTTGTGCTTGTACCGGGGATATTGATATTGTTAAAAGTAATATCAGTGACCAAAGGATGGTACCATCTTTTATCATATCGTTACTATTTAATTTAAAATCTTCCATGAGTTCCAATTTTATCAATTTATCTGTGTGTGTTTCATGTTATGTTTTTTTACATCTTTTATCTTAATGTAATGCAAATTCATGAAGTACCTTTACGTACCTGAACCTAATTTTCAATCCTAATTTTCTTCAAAACCTGCTGTTCTGCTGTTTTCATATTCAGGAAATACAAACCATTTGAAAATAGTGATACATCTAATTCAACATTATTGCTATCTTTCTTAAATTCTGTTGTTAATTCCTTTATTTTTCTACCTTGAAGGTCTAAAATCATTATATGTGCTGATGTTTTATATGCCGAATTATATAGCATCTGCAATTTATTTTTTGCAGGATTTGGGTAGATCAAAACCTCATCTTTTGTTACCGGTACCTCTAATGAAATTTTAGCAGATGAAGTGGCATTGTACAAATTACTTACCTCTGCAGCGGTTAGCGCATTGCTATATAACCTCACATCATCTATGGCTCCATTAAACCTATCTGCCAAACTTGATCTGTCTAGTGCTCCTGAAGAAAAACGATTGGTATTAGAGATAAATGATACGCTATTGGTATTAGTACCCTCTAGTTGTCCGTCTACATAAAGTTTCCTGTTTGTATTACTTTCAAATACTCCGGTAATTAGATGCCATTGATTATCATTAATATTGGCAGATCCAGTTAATTCCTGGCTTGAAGTATTTCTTCCTACAATCAATCCTTTTCCGCTCTTGACTCCAATAGTAAAATATTGATTAAAAGCATTTCCATTACCAAGATAGACCACCATCATTTTATTAGTACCTGTAAATTTCACCCATGCACTTAGGGTAAATGGGAATCCGGTAACCACTCCATTACTTAATCTAACCACATCGTCGGTGCCATCAAAATCAAGTGCATTTTGATATTTTCCAGCTACAGCATTGGTTGCAAAGCTTAGTCCGCCCTGCAGGGTTCCATCACGTCCATTGGACGTATCATCTGAAGCTATGGTTCCCGAAGTTTCATCAAACTTCCAAAACACCTCCAGGTCAGGATTTCCCCCACCTCCTGAGGTATTCACCGTAATTGAAACTACCGAAGAAGAAGTAACTGCGGCACCATTGTCTGTCGCTTTTGCAGTTAAACTATAGCTTCCAGCTGATACATTGCTCCATGTGAAGCTGTATGGAGAGGTTGTATCTTCACCCAATTTAGTACTTCCTTCAAAGAATTCGACTTTGGTCACCGAACCATCACTATCTGTGGCACTGGCATTGATCACAATGGTATCGCCTTCGGCAAAACCGGCTCCATTTGAAGGAGAGGTAACATTCACAACAGGTGGGTTATTAGCTGCAGAATTTACATTAATGCTTATTACCGATGAAGTAGTGGTTGCTCCGTTGTTATCTGTAGCACGTACTGTTAGACTATAGCTGCCAGCTGCCACATTTATCCAGTTAAAGCTATATGGCGAACTGGTATCTTCTCCTATAATCGTACTTCCCTGAAAAAATTCGACTTTGGTAACAGAACCATCAGGATCAGAAGCATTGGCATTGATCGTTATGGTATCACCTTCAGTAAAACCAGTACCATTTGAAGGTGAGGTAATGCTTACAGTTGGAGGATTATTTGTTCCTCCTCCAGCAGTTTCTATGATGATTTCATCCAGATTTCCAAAGTCTTGTCCTGTACTCTCAAAACGGATGGTATTTGTCGTTCCGCTATTGAGCGTTACAGAAAGATTCACACTATTATAAGAAGTCCAGGATCCTGTGCCGGTCATGGTGAGGCTTTGATTCACTCCATTGACAATAAGGTTTCCGGTACGGTTAGAATTGCCTAATGCATAACGATATGTAAGCGTTGCTGTTCCACCGGAGCCTCCATCTACATTATCAAATTGTGCTGACCCTCCATTTGAAGGAAAATTTATGTAGCCTGTTCCGTTATAACCAAAATTGCTTGATTCGATTGCTGCACCGCCTCCTACAGTGGCATTTTCTGCCTGATAGGTAGTGGTTGGACCTCCTCCACCGGTATTATTTACCGTAATATTTACAGCCCCCGAGGTAGTGGTTGCTCCGTTGTTATCTGTAGCACGCGCTGTTAGACTATAGCTACCAGCTGCCACATTTGTCCAGTTAAAGCTATATGGTGAACTGGTGTCTTCTCCTATAATCGTACTTCCCTGAAAAAATTCAACTTTGGTAACAGTACCATCAGGATCAGAAGCATTGGCATTGATAGTCACAGTATCTCCTTCATTAAAGATAGCTGCATTGGATGGTGAAGTGATACTAGCGCTTGGCGGGGTATTTCCTCCACCACTGGTTGAGACAGTCCAATTCAAAAAATCATAGGTTCGGGTCTGTCCTCCTTTGCTGATGGTGAGGATGTCTCCATCATAATCCTGATTCATCCATTGGTTACCCAACAACGGCCAATTTGTTGTCGTATAACTAACGGTGGTTCCATTGATCTTATCAAAATTTCTATAGCTGGTTTCCAACGTTGTTCCATCAAGTGCCGCATAGGAAATCGCAGGGCCTGAGGAAAAAGAAATAGCATCAAATTTAGGGTCGACAGCAGATTTGAAAGCATTTAATGACGCATAATCAGATCCTGATACCACTTCTACCACTAAGCCGATATCACTATTAGAATTTTTTTGAAAAGTCTCTGAAGAAGACGTCCAGTTAAATGTTTGTGTTAATACAAAAGCCATCTTGATCGTACCATAATCCAGATAAACTCGCCCTGTTGATGAAGCATTATTGATTACCGAAGTATAGTTTGTAGGAACCCATCCTTTTACAAACTTTCTGGTAGCACTGCTCAAATCATATACTCCTACCAGTGTTCCTTTGTTTTGGAGCACTTGTTCCCATTCGGTTTCTCCGTTATCATTATTATCATTATAAGGATTCTTAATAAAAAAAGTACTTTTTCCGCTTGGTTTTTTCCAGTTTACAGCCCATCGTTGAAACTGAAGGTTGGCCTTAAAATCATTACCCGTCCATGCTTCATGCTGACTGTATAATCCCCAATCGTTTGTGAGGTAGGACACCAGATAAAAACGCATTTGATTGGTGAATTTATGAAGCTCTTTGTGGGTAAAATCGGTAGACCTGTCGTTGGCGATATCATTAAATATGGCTGGCACTCTGAAATCAGAAACACATGATTGTACTGAAAAAGCATGGTCACTAAACTGATCAAAACCTAATGGATTGGGACCATCATAATGGAGCCACAAAGGCATTGTAGCCCCACGATACTCATTTTGAGCCCGAAAAGGGACCCGGGTTCTTTCTGAAGCTGCCACCCAATGACCACTTAACCATTTTACTGCAGCCGAGGTCATGAGCCACTCTGCTGTTAATTTTGCCTTATTTTGCAGACCGGCATTTGTGGCAAAGTCGGCCACTGATCGTAATCCGCCGTAATGGAATACAAAATAGGTAGGTGAGTTATGCTCACGCTGACCGATATGCACATAGCGATCTGTGATATCATTCAAAAAGATCTCACCTGTAGGATCACTGGCACTATAATTACTTGCAAAAGATTCTCCGGGCCAGGTTTGCTGTGCCAGGTAACGGCCTGCTGCAGACATCATCTGTTTATTAGACGTATTATGATTGCTCCATTGGGTGGTAGTGGTCAGCTTGGTCTTAAACTGATTCTTCAAATTTTGATCCATCACCTGATTCCATCTGAGATAGCACTCCATGGCTCCCCAGAGCTGAAAAGCAGGATCGTTGGTATTTAACAAACCTATTGCGTCTAGTGCCTGGGAATTTCCACCAGAAATATTTCCTTTCTCGTATTTTGCCTGTGCATACCAAAATGCAAATTTGGGGTCTGTATCAGTTCGAGCTGAAGCCCAATTTAAAATTTCATTTTTGCGTGCATCAAAGGTTTGTGCCAAAACTGGTGATATAAAAAACCCTGAAACCAACAGGAGTGTAAAAAATATTTTGACAAAGTTGTTATAAAGGTGGGGTATATTTGTTATCATTTTATTCGTTTTTAAAGGTTGTGTTTTATACTATTTAAATCAACTACCTTTCAATAACTTATAACTGAAAAATAGTAATGGTCAACATTTATGTGCTAGCACTACTAATTTCATAGCATTGTATTTTTTTTAATATAATGAAGCGTTCCAAAGTTTTGTTTTGGAGGTTTAGCTCAATATTTATAGTATACTGATGGGGCTTTTCGCAAAGGTTTCTGATCTAAAAATGCCTTTAAAAAACACTAGTGAATAAAACAATGATAATGGCATTTTGTAACTATTTCAATAAGACGAACTCATTTGAACTCTTTATTTTTTATCAATTTTCTTTTGAAGTTTTTTCATTCTATGTATTTCGGTACCGGCCAATAAGGTGGTTGCCAGACCGTGAGTGTCGTTAACAGACTTGGGGCGATTATAATAAAAGGGGGCATTGATCTCTACATGGGTTCCTACACAGATATCTTTGATCTGTGCGTCTTCGGTAATGTTGTTTTTAAGGCCTCTCCAGCCTTGTTGAGCTGCAATGCTGTAATAATCAGGAATCCATCCTTCATTTACTGCTCTTGCGATGCTGTAGGTAAACATGGCAGTGCAAGAGGATTCTTCATAAGAATCTACTTTATTTAATACCTGATGCCATCGGCCTGAGCTTCCCTGATGCCGAATGATCCCTCGTATATGTTGCTGAAGTATCTCTAATAATTCATTTCGTTTTGGGTGATCGGCAGGTAATACATTAAGCAGCTCGATTTGTGCCATCATGATCCAACCATTGGCTCTACCCCAATAGGCGGGTGTATGTTCTTTTGTAGGAAAGATATAAGCATGATTATATAAGCGATCATTTTTATCATACAGATACTTGGTAAAATTAATGATCTGTTTTGCTGCGTCATCATAGTATTTATGATCTCCTGTAAACTGGCCCATTTTAACCAAAAAGATACAGGACATATACAAATCATCACCCCATAATGTCATTTCTACCGGATGATCTCTCACAAAAGTGCCATCATCGTGCCGTGATTGCACATTGCTGATATAGTCTGCCGCTTTATCGATATATATTTTATATCGGGGATCTTTTTTAATTTTATAAGTTTCAATCAATGCTGCGCCCATAGTACCGCAATTGTCTAGCATAGACATTTGAAAATAGCGGAACAGGGAAGGTTTTTTTACCTTTTTGTTGTATAACTTTTTAAAATAATCCAGTTGATCAAAAGCATATGCATAATTATTTGTGACATAATTCGAATATTTGGGGTCTTGAAGTACCTCGGCCATTCTAAAGAGTGACAAATTGAGTACTCCGTTTTCATAATGCCAGTCTACATATTTGCTTTTTAGCTTTATATCTGCTGAAACAGCCAGACCCTTACTGTTGCTATAAGTTTCTCCTGTCTTATGGTTGATTAATTGTAAGGAAGTAGTTTCGAGTACTTTATCTGCCAAAAAACGTATGGTATTTTCTTCGGTTTTGAATACTTTTTTGTTTTGCCCCATCAATGATGTGACAAAAAAAACACCGACTATTAGTAAAATATGTTTTTGGTATTTTCCCTTAGTGATCATTGTACTATGTAATTCCTTAAATTGATTATTTTAAACTTTATACAACAAGATACTCATTTTACCAGTTAAAAAAGGTAGGTTGGCTGTTGCCAACCTACCTGACTAACTCAAATAAACTTAAAAAACTATATTCTCTGACTGATTATTCTTATGAATAACTACAAATCAATTTATGTAAACATTCACTTTTTTATTAATTACCTGATCCATCTGCATATCCGGGATTTTGGGTAATGGCAGGATTCAGTCTTCTTTCATCATCGGGTATTGGGAACAATATGTGGAACGGCTGGATATTGTCTTTAGCAAATTGATCCTGTGCCATCACCTCCAGAAATGTACCCCACCGGATCAGATCGAACCGTCGTTTTCCCTCCATACACAATTCGAGTTCTCTTTCTAACCGAACCGCATCTCTGAACTGTTCTTTGGTAAGTCCGCTTAATGGGGATAACCCTGCTCTATCTCTTACTTCATTGATGGCATCATAGGCGTCTTGTGTTGGGCCATTGGCCTCATTATCAGCTTCAGCGATCATGAGTAGTACCTCGGCATATCTCATTACGGGAATAGCATTGGAGTTACGGTTACTTTGATCTCCAAAACTTTCAGGAGGACGATCTGAATCCCAATATTTTCTGTAGTGGGGATGTCGTCCCCGGTTACCATCTCTAAATTCGGTAAATGGCACTATTCTCACAGGATCTACCAAAGAATCAATAAATTCTATAGCTACCGATACTTCTCTTCGAATATCACCAAGGGTAAATTTGTTATAAAATTCAATATTGGCATTAAAATCTCCGCTTCCTGCATAGTCGACTCCACTTACCCGAGGTCTAGTTCTGTTATTTATCAAAGATCGGGTATCCCCTCCGTCCAGGCTTCGTTGTCCGGCTATGAGGATTTCATTATTGTTTTTGTTTTCGATCTGCCACAAATCTCTGTAGCGTGGTACAAGGCTGTATTTCCCAAGTGCTTTTACTTCTTTGGCTTTTGCTGCGGCCTGTGCCCATCTATCTACATTAACGGCGTTTCCAGACATTACCATATATGCACGAGCCAAAGCTGCTTTGGCAAACGACTCATCGGGAAGCCATCCGGGAAATGACCACTCATGTCCTTCCAACAATACTTCGGCATCCTGCAGATCCTGAACGATCTGTTCGTAAACGTCGAGTACGGGAGCTCTCAGCGTTCCTGAAGCTTCTGCTACATTATCAATTGGATCTATTAAAAGCGGTACCTCTCCAAAATGTTGTACAAGATCAGAATACAGATACGCTCTCCAGGCTTTGGCCGCGCCAAGATAAGTTGGAGCCCAGTCTTCTTCTGAATTCTCAAGGCTCACAACAATAAAATTCATTTCATTCACTCCCTGATACAATTCTCTCCACGCTCTCGTTACTTCTCCATTCGTAGTGGAAATGGTATAAAAATTCATGTCTCCACGACCATTATCTCCAAGATTACGTCTGGTTCCTCCATTATCTGCGCCTACTTCGTTCAAAAACATCAAGGCACGCTCAAAATACCCTCCACTATTATGGAGGTGGTTCAATGATGGGCCAAATAATGACTGGATATCTCCCTCGGTAGTGGGAAAGTTATTTGGAGATACTATTAAAGGGTCTTCTTCCAGGTACTCATTACAAGAGACCAAGACGGTCATTAGTATGATAAGACTATATATGATTTTCTTCATAACTATTATTTTTAACTGTTAAAATGTTGCATTTATCCCGAAGGTGAATGTACGTACACCAGGGTAGGATCCCTGATCATATCCTAAGAATACATTTTCATTGGATACTGTACCGGTACCTCCTCTTGAATTTACCTCGGGATCATACCCCGGGTAATCTGAGATCAGGAACAAATTCTGTGCTCCGATATAGAACCGTAACTGCTCCATTTTCAAGTTATCCAAAACAGGTTTTGGCAAGGTATACCCTAACGCTATGTTCTGTAATCGAATATAAGAACCATCTTCCAGATATCTTGTAGACATAGCTCCAGGATCCTGATCCACAGCCTGCATTGTGTTGGAAGTTCCTTCTCCGTCCCATGCACCTAGCACTTCCGGTAACAAGTTATCCTCAGTAATCGGCCTCAGCAGTCGATACTTTGTTGCCCAAAATACATCTCCACCATAGGAACCTTGAAGCGTGAAATTCAAATCAAAGTTTTTGTAACTAAAGTTATTGGTGAAACCCCATACAAAATCTGGTTGTGGATCACCGATAATACCTCTATCATCATTATCAACATCCCCGTCTCCATCTCGATCACGGAATCTTACCGTTCCAGGAGCAGCTCCTGCCTGTCCACTTGCATCAGCTTCTTCCTGGGTTTGGTAAATTCCATCAAAAATAAATCCAAAAAATGCCCCCAAAGTCTCTCCTTCTCTTAGAATAGAAGTTTCACGAATGGCTTGAGGAACACTATTTCCATTGAATTGTATGATCTCGTCCACATTTTCGTCTCCGATCTCAACGATTTCATTCCGGTTAAAAAAGATATTAAAATTGCTACTCCATTTGAATGCACCGTTTGTATTTACGGTATTCAATGAAAACTCCATCCCCTCATTCGTCATTTTACCTACATTCTGGGTTTGTGTTTCGAAACCGGTGTAATCTGGAAGCGGTCTTCTATAAAGCAGATCGGTAGTTTCTTTTTCATAGTATTCTGCCGTTAAAGCAATACGTCTATTAAACAGGCTTAGATCAAGACCAAAGTTTAAGGTAGCAGTAGTCTCCCATTTCAGATCGGGGTTTGCTACTCTTCCCGGAAGCACTCCATTAAAAAGCACGGATTCTCCATTAGAATAATCCTGACCGGTTCTGAAAGATGCCAGAGATTGATAAGGACCAATATTTGGGCTTCCGGCTTCACCATAACTGGCTCTTAATTTAAAGTCACTAAACAGATTCTGGTCTGCCATAAAAGGTTCGTTGGCAATATTCCAACCTGCAGAAACCGACGGAAAGTATCCCCATTTATTATTTTCTGCAAATACCGAAGCTCCATCTGCCCTGAAAGCAGCTGTAAACAAATATCTGCTATCAAAGTTATAATTTAACCTTCCTAAGAATGAAGTAATTCTTTCTTTTGATACATCGGTTTCAACAGGGCCTATCACATTGGCCGATTGAATGGAATTAAAGCCCAGATCATCACTAGAGAAACCAACTCCTTTCATAAAAAATTCATCTTCATTATCCTCCTGGAGGGTAAAACCTCCTAATACCGTCAGGTTATGTTTGTCGGCAAAGGTGTTTTTATAAGTAAGGGTATTCTCAAATAATATTCGGTCTCTTTTTGTAGACCTTATTTCAGCTGTTCCCGGATCTGGCGTTAACAGCTCTATGCCTTCATACGTTTGTTGTAATAAATCCTGAACCACATATCCCAAATTTAATCGATACGTAAGTCCTTCAAATAATTCTACATCACTATAGAAGTTACCAATCAAATAGTTATTGGTTCGTAAATCTTGTCTTTGATTAATTAACCTTGCGGGATTTTCCAAATCTGTGTTTAAGTCTTCATTATCGAATCTAAGAAAATCTCCGGTTGCAGGGTCGGTAATGGGAAACACTGGAGGAGCTCTTAATGCCAAAATAGTAGCCGCAGAGGTACCACCTATCCTAATCAGGTTATTTTTGGTACGACTGAAGGAAAGGTTGTTACCAATAGTAATGCGATCACTCAGTTTTTGTTCCAGATTCATTCGTAAAGTTAACCGTTCAAAATCGGAGCCTTCAATAATTCCATCTTGATCAAAAAAACTGGAAGACAATAAATAACTGGTTTCTTCATTACCTCCCGAAAACGAAATCTGATAATTTTGCATTAAAGCACCCTCAAAAATTTCATCCTGCCAATCGGTATCGGCATCATATGGAGGAGGTACATAATCAGGATCCAGGGCGCTCTGTACCTGATTGAATCCTTCAGCATCCAAAAGATCAATAGTTTTGGCTACAGTTTGCCAACCGGTATACATATCAAAATTTACTTTTGTCTTTCCTTTACCTTTCTTTGTGGTAATGATAATCACCCCATTAGAACCCCGTGCACCATAAATGGCAGTTGCTGAAGCGTCTTTTAATACTTCAACAGACTCTATATCACTAGGATTTACATAAAACAAATCTCCACCAATCATTCCATCGATCACAATTAATGGGTTGTTGTTTCCCTGTATTGAGTTATTACCTCTAAGACGTATTTGTAAGGTATTTCCAGGCTGACCACCTGTAGTGTTTATCTGAAGTCCAGGAACTCTTGCTTTCAATGATTCTTCAATACGAGGCACAGGAATCTCGACAACATCTTCACCCGAGACCGATACCACCGAACTCGTAAGATCACTTCTTCGCTGGGTACCATACCCAACCACCACGATTTGCTCGAGTGTATTGATGTCGGGACTCAATTGCACATCGACAACCGATTTTCCGGCAATGGCTATTTCCTGACTCAGGTACCCCAGATAGGTAAAAACTAAGGTAGTAGCATTATCAGGGGCTTTTATGGTATAATTCCCATCAAAATCTGAAACCGCTCCTATCGATGCTCCTTTTACCTGCACACTGGCACCGGGCATTGGTTGTCCGTTTTCATCGGTTATAGTACCGGTAATGGTACGTTCTTGTATAGATGAATTCATTTTTTCAGGAGCCAGCAGCACCTGACCTGGATCTATATTGGCGATGTAGCTACTTGCACCAGGTTGTTCTTCTGGTATACGTTTAGCCCTGGTTTCCTTTTGGCGTTTTTGTATCAAATAGTAATTCTTCTCGACACGTTTAACGCTCAAGCCCAGGGGAGCCAAAGCTTGTCTAAGAGCAAACTCCAGCTCTTTTACTTTAGCTCTATTTTTTTTAGGGAAGGTATTTTTTTCAATCTCAAGACTTTTGCCTTTTACTAGTTCGGTGTCATAGCTAAGATTGATCTCATAAGTAGATTCTACCCATTCCAGGAGTTCTTCAAGATTTTTTTCCTGCCTGGATATAGAATTTTCTACAAAATCTTTGCTAATCGAGCCCGTCTCGTTAGCATAGCCAAATAAAAAGGAGCTTAGGAATGCCATAAGGAGGCATGCCGTTCCTTTGGTGGTTCGTAAACGATTTTTCATAGTATACATTGTTTGGTGTTTAATTAATTAATTTGAAAATCCCTGGTTATGCCATTATTTTTCCCAGGCATTTTCAATAATTTTTATGTTGTAGGTTTGGGTTAATACTTCTTTTAGGATATCTATATCATCTGTAAGAAAAGTTCCTCTAAATTTCTTTTCTTTTAATGAGTCATCTGAAAACCTTATCTCTAAACCATAGGTGTCTTTTAGAATCTGTGAGATTTCACTAAGGGTAGTTCCATCAAAAATAAGTTGGTTATTCCTCCATTGCGTGAGCATTTCGGGGCTTTCGGCATAGTCTACTACTGCATTTCCTTTTTTCTTATTGAAGGTTACCAGATCACCAGGGTTCATCATAAATTCAGAAACATCAGCATTTTCAGGAAGCTTTAGCTGTACCTTTCCGGTATTGAGGAGCACTTTTGTTTCCTCATGCCTACTGGTTACATTAAATGTTGTACCCAATACTTCTATATCTAGTTCGTTGGTGTGTACCATAAATTTTCTTGGGGTTCCCAGGTCAGTGATATGTTTAACTTCAAAAAAAGCTTCTCCTTCAAGAAACACTTCTCTGTTTATAGATTCCTGCCAGTCACTTTTGTAGAGAAGTAGTTGCGTATTACCATTTAATGTAACTTCGGAACCATCGGGAAGGGTAATGTTCTTTATCTCTCCGTATTCTGAAGAATATTTAAGAATATCGGTATGATTGAAGAATAAAAAATACCCGGGCACAAGCATCGCCAAAACAGCGAATACAGCAGTAAGTCTCCAAACCAGGTTTAGATTAAGAGGTTGTGAATTTACATCCCGCTTAATTTTTGACCATACATCAACCAAATCCTGATTTGCAGTAGTATCCTCGGTAAATTGTAACAATAACACAATATCCCGGGCTTCCTGGATCTGTCCTTCACATTGTGGATGATTCTTTAGCCATCTGTTCCAATAAGCATTGGTTTTATCATTTGGATGAAGCACCCATGATTGGAAATTTTCATCCAACACCAAATCTTTAACTATTTGATTCTCATTTTTCATATTGATAATTCGGGACTCTTGTACTTATATGACAAGTGAAATTAGCATTTCTAATCAGTTAAGCTTAAAAAAAACATAAACAATTGATAATCATTTGTTTATTTTCAAAAAAAAGAATGCTTAAAGCCCCTTTTTCGAATAGTCTTTAGCCAGGAGTATTCTAAAAGGACCAACTAAATTTTATAAAGATGAATATGTGATTATGAGGTAAGGTTGTTACGAAGACCTTTGAGTGCCTTAGAGACAAGATTGTAAGTAGATGTAATATCTATAGATAATTTATCAGCAATTTCCTGGTTTGTAAAGTTATTATAGAATTTAAGCCTGAGAACCTTTTGCTGACGTTCGGTAAGTAAATTTAAAGCGTTTATAATACGCTCTTTTTTTGCTTTTAAGGTTTGAAGATCAATTATTTCATGCTCTCTTGACAAACTAAAAAGGCAGTATCTGTCTTCAAATGTATCCTGAAAGGTGATTTTTTTTGATCTATGGTATTGATTTATGAGTCGTCTTTTTAAGGCGACTAATAAATAATGCCTGATATTGTTTACTGGCTTTAATTCTTTTCTTTTCTTCCAAAGATCAACATACAGATCGTGAATACAGTCTTTTACCAATTCTTTCTCCTGAAAAAGTTTTGATCCATATCTATAGAGTTCTATAAAATACTTTTGATATAACATCGCAAACGAACTTTCGCACCCTTTCTGTGTAAATTCTTTCCACAACAGCATGTCTTCATGGTTACGTTCAGGATTGTATTTTCCTTTTATAACCCGAAGTTTACTACTTTTAGAGGGGCTATCTTCGCTATGCGAAATAACAGATTGCATTAATTTCAGCTTCTCCATAATTTGGGTCTATTAAAAAAGATTAGTAAAATATTATCATATACTTAAAATCTCTGTGTATAGTTATCGCCCCATCCAACCGCCATCGACAGTTATAATGGTGCCATTTATATAATTTGAGGCTTTTGAAGCCAACAAAGTGGCCACTCCTATTAAATCTTCTGGTTGCCCCCATCGTCCTTGTGGGATGCGGTCAAGAATTGACTGGTTTCTTTTCGGGTCATTACGAAGCGCTTGTGTATTGTCTGTCGTGATATATCCCGGGGCTATACCATTTACATTCAACCCTTTGCTTGCCCATTCATTTGACAGTGCCATAATCAACTGCCCAATTGCTCCCTTGCTCGCTGCATAACCTGGTACGGTTATTCCGCCCTGAAAAGTCAAAAGAGAAGCTATGAATATTATTTTACCATGACCGCGTTTGATCATTCCTTTGGCAAACTCACGACTCATTATAAATTGAGCATTCAGGTTAATATCAATAACTTTGTCCCAATATTCATCTGGATGTTCGATAGCTGGTTTTCTCATTATAGTTCCAGCATTATTGACTAAAATATCAATAGCGAAAGCTTCATTGACTTTTTTTATAAAATCATATAAATCCAATCGATTGGCAAAATCACACTTAAAAGACTTAAACTTTCTATTTCTCTTTAAAACTTCAATTTCTACATCACTTCCGGGCTCAATCGATGCCGAAACCCCAACTATATCGGCTCCTGCTTCTGCCAAACCTATTGCCAGAGCTTTTCCAATTCCTCTATTACAGCCTGTTACAAGTGCTGTTTTACCTTTTAGATCAAATAAACCATTTTCGTTCATTACAGTTATTTAAGTGTTTTCATATCTACAGCATCCATATCGGTAAAAGACTGGTTCTCTCCTGCCATGCCCCATACAAAGGCATATGATTTTGTACCAGAACCTGCATGTATAGACCATTCCGGAGATATTACAGCCTGCTTATTTTTCATAGCCAGATGCCTGGTCTCGTTGGGTTCACCCATAAAATGCATCACTAGTTGATCGGGTGCTAAATCAAAATAGAAATACACCTCCATCCTTCTCATATGTGTATGAGGCGGAAATGTATTCCAAACATTGCCCGGTTTCAATTCGGTGAAGCCCATCACAAGCTGACAACTTTGTATACCATCTTCATGGATGTACTGAAATATTGTTCTTTGATTGCTGGTCTCATGATCCCCCAGCTCAACTCTATTAGCATCTGATAAGGCAGCTTTAACTGTAGGATATTCTTTGTGTGCTGGTGCCGAGTTTATATAGAATTCGGCAGCGTCTTGCTGCGTTATACTTTTGAAAACAATATCTTTTTTTCCTGCGCCTATATACAGGCATTCTTTTTTCTCCAATCGATAGGTGTTTCCATCTACGATTACTTCACCACTACCTCCTAGATTAATTATCCCCAATTCTCTTTTTTGCAGAAAATAATCTGATTTGGTCCATTCATTAAAAGCTTCCAATTGAATAATTTCGCCCACGGGCCTGGCCCCCATAACAATGAATCGATCATATAATGTATATATTGCTTTTAGCCGATTATCTTCAAACAGATCTTCTATCAAAAAATCTTCTCTCAATCGTTGCGTTGTATAATTCTTAACATCTGTTGGATTCGAAGCATATCGTATATCGCTCTTCAATTTCTTCATGGTTTATTTTATCAATTATTTAATAGGTAATTTGTATGGGATTGGCCAATTTGACAGCCTCATGTTTCAATCTGTTTATAAAATAGCCCTGATCGGCAAATTTCTTATCATCCAATTCCCATCCTGTATAGAAGTAAAATTGATAAGAACCTGTATTACTCTGTAGTTTGATATAATCGGTTTGGGTGATTCCCTTTCCTTCTTTTGGAGCACTTCCGAAACCTGCAAATTGTTCCTCGGGAGCCAGAATGGCCATCCCCAATACATCTTTGTTTTCACTTTGTTTGCCATAACTAGAAAGAACACGATAAGACGTCGCCATATAACTCTTAATCGGAACAATGTCAAACATGTTAACAATTCCGGTTACCAATGTATCTTTGGAAGCATCTTTAACAATTACTTGATCATGATACCATCTTTTCCCTCCCCAAATGGTGATCATTTCATCTACATCATAGGATGTATCATCTACCTGCCAGCCACCAAACTCCAATTTTATAATTGCCCTTACTGGTCCATCTGCCAGCTTTTGATATGTTGCAGTCTTAGTCTGTTCTAATCGATAGAGTGAGTCTTTTTTATACATAGCTAATGATCCGGCACCAAGAGAGTTTCCAACTTTAAGTACGTCCATCCCCCAAGGTTGAAGCTTATGATAGTTTTCTCCTAACCCGATCGAATCCAGAAATACCCCTTTCTTTGTTTTTCCGAAAATATCCTTACCATTACGCTTATCAAAATATATACGGTAGGCTATTAAATCGCTCTCCCAACCAGGGCCTTCAAACTGATACAAATAAGGCCAGCTTTGCGGTTCATGATCCTTGGGCCTTACATTATAATCAATAGACTTAAACTCCCCTTCTCGTGATGGCCGGTATCCTAAATAGGCATGAGCACGAGGATGATGCTTATTTGAAGCATCATCCTGGCCATTAATATCAAGGATAACTTCTGCAATTTCATTAGACTCAAATGAATATTGAAAAACCAATTCATCCCATTGGCCATCCTGATCAAGATCATCTGTCTGACTTGGAAGCATTTGTCCTGATGGAGTTTTGATCCTTATTATATTAGCTGATTTCTGATTACCTAATACTTTATCTACAACTTCTCTTGCCAGAACAATCGGCTCATCTACTCTCACAGCATCTAGTGTATTCTCTAATCGAATTACATAGGTAACTTCTTTAGAACAAGAGTATAAAACCAAAACAAATAATCCCGGGACTATGAGGGGCCATAGTCTGATTAAACTATATCTGCCGGGATTATTTGATGTTTCAGGATGCTTAGACCCTGAATTGGGGTATTTTTTATCAATTAGCACTAATTGTTATTTTAAAACGTTAAAATTTTACTTATCAAAAACCAGGTTTATCATATTTCTATATAGACAATCGATTGTACACATTCGTTCAGATATGATAATTTCTTTATATAAAAATTAAATTTACAATAATTTTTTAAAAATACAATCGATTGTATATATTATTTTAGAAGAAGTCCTTATATTTACTTTATGAAAAAGGGAAGAGTTACCATTCATGATATTGCCCGGCACCTCAATATTGATGGCTCCACAGTATCCAGAGCTCTTAATAATAGTCCGAGGGTTAAGCCAAAAACTATAGAAAAAATAAAGAAGGCTGCAAAAGAGCTGGGGTACAAACCCAACGTTATGGCAGCAAATCTAAGGACCCAATCCTCTAAAACGATAGGGGTGATTGTTCCCTGGATCTCAAGGTATTTCTTTTCTTCTGCTATATCGGGTATTGAAGAAATAGCTTATGCAGAAGGCTATAATGTGATTATTTGCCAATCTCATGATGAATATGACCGGGAGGTGGCCAATGCCTACACTTTATTTGCCAACAGAGTAGAAGGAATTCTGACATCTGTGGCTATGGATACGGTTAAATATGATCATTTAGAACAATTTATTGACGAAGGTATACCTTTGGTATTCTTTGATAGATATGCGCCAGATATACAAGCTTGCCGAGTGGTTATCGATGATTTTCAGACGGCTTACCAGGTTACAGAACACTTAATAAGTGGTGGTCGTAAACGAATTGCTCATTTTTCTGGGCCCAGCAACCTCAATATCTATACAGACCGTTTAAATGGTTATAAAAAAGCCCTTGAGGATTATGGATTGGTATTTGATCCAAACTTAGTTTTCGAATCCCGTTTGTTGATCGATGATGGTGTTGAAGGTATCAAATATCTTTTATCGCTACCCGATCGCCCTGATGCTCTTTTCTCTTCAAATGACCTTGCTGCTATAGCCGCTATGAAATATATTCATCAAAACACCCCGTTTTCGGTGCCCGGGGATATTGCTTTTGCAGGATTCAGTAACTCACCCAGTGCCTCAATCATAGATCCGGGGCTCACAACTGTTGATCAATCGGGGGAGGAAATCGGGAAAATAGCTGCCAAAAGATTGATTGCCGAAATTCGTGGAGAAACTGATAAGGGCGTAAACGAGATCGTAACAATAAATTCGAACCTGATCGTTAGGGAATCATCTGGAGAAAAGGTTCCCCGTTTGGTAAAGCAGGCTAAGTCTTAAAGAAAATCTTACCAGATAATTCATTGAAATTTCTATCAAAAGGATGCACTGCGTTGATCTCTAAAACGCTCCATATTGAGAAGAAATTACAGACTACGCAAAAGAGCATCAAGCTTTGATGATAGCCTGGAACTCATTTAGACTTTTTTGCTGGAAGCGAACCTGTCTAAATGGTACGCCTGCCTGTCTATACTAATACCAGGTAGACTTTTGGTTTCTAATGAAGCCTTTTTTTCGAAGCATGCATAGGAAAATACATCCCTCTGTTTCTAGGCACATTATGTGTCGTAGCTATGTACTATACACATTGTGCGGCCACTCTTTTTTTCCTTTACTTAATTTGGGGAATGCAATCCAATTCTGTTCCCTTCTGTATCAAGAAACATAGCAAAGTAGCCATTTTCTTCATCAATAAGTGTTTTAGGAACAACTATTTTCCCTCCGTTAATCTCAACCTTATCTAAGATAAACTGAAGGTTATCCCCTCCATTGAGATATATGATTACTCCGTCGGTTGAAGGTTTGTAATCTTCTCCTTTGATTATAACGCCTGAAACTATTTGTCCATCACTTGGAAATAGTCCCATTTGTGTGCCCTGCATATCAATTTCTTCAACCTTAATATCCAAAATTGATTGATAAAACTCGACTGCACGTGAAAATTCTGTTGCTGGTATTTCAAAAATGGAAATAAAACTTTTCATATCATCTGTGATTTGCTTTACGGTTGAATCAGCCTTTTGTGTTTGTGAATTAGCGCTGTTTTGATTATTACAAGCGGTAAAACCAACCACAAGAATTATCGCTGCGCTTAGTATTGTCATTTTCATTTTTACCTTGTTTTAAATTGACAATGCAAATTTATGTTGCTTACCAAGATTGAAATTGTAAAAATGCGACACCTAGTCTTGCGAGTAGAAAAGTGAAGAAAGAACCATTTCTTCATCGCTTAAATACTCTTTGGGATTGGTTCCTGTAAACTCCTTAAAATCTTTAATAAAATGGGCCTGGTCATAATATTCACTTTCATAGGCAATTTTTGTCAGGCTTTCAGATTGCTTGTTAAGTAACATTTTTAACGCTGTTTGTAATCTGATGACTTTACTTAGTTGCTTCGGACTAATACCCACTTGTTTTAAGAATTTTCTTTCGAGGCTCCTTCTTTTTGATAATTCGTCTTTTAGAATAGAATTGATTGGCATACTTCCTTTCGTCAAAAATAGAGTATCAATCGTGTCTTTTACAATGTTGTCAATTGTGGATTTATGTTTTAACTTACTCAGAAGAAAACTCTCTATAATTTCTATTCTTTTTTCAGTAGTTGTTGCGTTGATTATTTTTTGTTCTAATTCTATTGCAGGTTTTTCTCCAAATAACAGGGCGATTGGCGTTTCTTTATTTGCTAATTTTTTAATGGGCGTTGGTACGAAGTTAGCAAAGCCATAGGGGTAAAAGCGAACAGCAAAGGAATTGACATGTCCTATTGGCTTGATAAAAAAAGGTTCTGTAATTTGTCCGATTACCATTTCCCGAGGTTGAATGATAAATTCATCTTCTGAAGTATATCGTTTTATATCGTCTCCAAGAATAAAAATCATTTCTATACAGCCGTCGGGTATAATACGTTGTCTTTGAGTGTTTTTTTCATATGGAATCTCTAAAGTCCAATAACATTTTACAAGTGATTCTAAATCTGAATGCGGTTGAAATGTTTGATAATCCATAGAGATTGTTGTTTTTCAAAGTTTGTGAAATGTTTCTTTTAGATTAATGCCAACAATATAGGGTTTTATATAATGAACTCATCTTTTCTTTCTAATCTGTCTAATACAGAAGAGATAAGGGTTTCTTTACAGCGTTCAGATCTTCCGCAGCGGCGTCAATTGTTCCGCAGCGGCGTCAATTGTTCCGCAGCAGCGTCAATTGTTCCGCAGCAGCGTCAATTGTTCCGCAGAGGCGTCAATTGTTCCGCAGCAGCGTCAATTGTTCCGCAGAGGCGTCAATTGTTCCGCAGCGGCGTCAATTGTTCCGCAGAGGCGTCAATTGTTCCGCAGCAGCGTCAATTGTTCCGCAGAGGCGTCAATTGTTCCGCAGCAGCGTCAATTGTTCCGCAGCGGCTTTAAATCTTCCCTATAAGGTTCAAATTTGTTTACCATATTTTTTTGGTATCATTTTTGTGGTTATGGTATGTGAACGGAATATTAATTTAAATACTAGCGTGATGATAGAAAGAAAATATGCACTTAGCGATTCGCTTTTATTAGAATGGGCCGATATCAATTCTGAAAATCTTACAAAAGATATCGCCAAATTTCAAGAATTTGACCCTCAGGAATTTCCTGAAACACTCCCCGAGATGATCGAACAAAGAGTAACCGATGCATTGATTGAAGGGGGTGATAGTAACAACAAAGCTTTGTTGGGAACAAAAACCCTAACGGTACGGCAAGCAATACAAAACTGTAAGGACTATCTGAAGGACTTAAAATATTGGGTAAAAAAGGCATATCCCGATAATCCTGTGATACAACGGCAGTTGGGAGTAAACCGTATCGGTAGTATTTTTAGGACCCAGCCCAGGTTGATCCAATTTATGGAAAACCTTCCTGGTGTTATAAAAATGCATCGTACCCGTTTTGAAGAGGTAGGTACTCCTGTCGACTTGTTAGATAAATCAGCACCATTATCCAAAGCACTGCGGCAAGCAAATAAAGATCAGGAAAAACAAAAAGGAGATCGTGCTATTGATACCGAAGCACGTATCATACACCTGAATAGTTTGTATGATCTGTTACAAAAATTAAACGAGGCTGCCGAATCTGTTTTTAAAAATGAACCTGTGAGGCGCAGCCGATACAAAGTACCAAAGTCGGGCAATACTGGTAGTGATACCGATACTACAGATACGCCAAAGATATCGTAGTCATTTTCTCTGTTTTTGGTATTACTTTTTTGTGCCATAGTTATACCCTGAGGGGAAGTACCAAATCTGGTCGGCATGCAATAGAAAGATTGGGTACTCCCTTTGGGGTTAATTTGTATAGTGCAATGGCACTACATTATAAAGTCTGCCTACACATCATACAGCAAATAAACCATTAGTGTTGCGTTATAAGTTGAACATATTCAATTGGTTAGAATCTTTGTTTTCGTTTTTTTTGTAAATCATATTTTCTAAATAGCTGCTTGACAGGTGTTTTATCAAAAACAAATACCCATCACATTTGTACTATTTCGTAGAGACTCTGCGCTATTTTCATTTTTTTCTTCATAATGGCGACCAGTACATAGTTAATGCATCGATTTCAAAGTTATTTGTTAAGAATACATACGTTTTAGGCTTGGCCTGATCGAAAAATTTAATCCTCCTGAGCTTTTCGGGATAATGGATAGCAGATTTCTTGCCAATACGCTTTATGGTATGGTCACATCTCAATCCTGTGGATTTGTCAACTTTTTAGAAATACATATGCTTTGATTTTAGGTTTTTTTGCACGAATCACAAAAAATGATCTGGCCAGATCTATTCGGATAGTTATAAAAATTATATAACTTAATATGTTAGATAGCTAACATATTATCAATATTTATAGTATTAAATTTGAGATATCAACTTAAATAATTATATAATCAGAAGTATTTGAAAGTTTATTGAAAAATGAAGAGAGAACGACGCTTTAAAAATCTAAAAACACTAACGGTCAAGACCTGACAGGTTTTCGAAACCTGTCAGGTCTGATTTCGTGATAAAAAGAATTTTCCAAAGATTTGCATGAACGATGCTGATACATTAATGGGTTCCGGAGATTTCATCAATATTTTAGAAAACTTTCGGATGCTAGTGATATAATATGAAAAATCTCATTAAACCTTCCGTCTTCTTAATAAATAATAGTTACTCTTATTGAATTCATTCTTTAAAAAGTGATTTAGAATTAGAACTCATAGATTAGATCCATATTATGGTAGAAAAATACAGACAGTTTTTTGATTCTTTTTTTCAAATTTACGGGAGCCTTCTGAGATCATCTAATTTATAAAAACCGTTTATTTCTGACCAGACTAAATAAAAGATGATGATCAAAAACTACTCTTTCATAACAAACCTGTATTTGTATTAGAAGAAAAAACAGTGTGTCACATGCACATTTAACCTATTCCATATAGTAGCATGTATACCATTATTATTTTTTATTAATATATAACACAAAATATCATGACTCTAAAACCAACTTTTTTAATTGCGGGTATTCTATTTGCAGGCATAAGCACTTACAGTGTAAAAGGGCAAAATACTATCGGAGGCCACTTTGGCTTTGTTCAACCTATAGTAACCATTCAGGATGGAGACACCTCTGATGGATTTGATCCATACACCATTGGATTTCCAATAGGCGTAACGATCCGAAAAAATGAAAAATTTGCCTTTGATGTCGAACTTGTTCCATTTATAAGTTCTATTGAGAACTCTGAAGGAGATACTGTTAGTGCTGTAAATGAGCTATTAATACACCCTGGTTTACTATGGGGTATCGGTAATAAACTTACGTTTGGAAATAGGATTGCTTATGAGACAAAAAGCGGAAGGTATGGAATTACACCCCTTTTAAACAGAGGATTTCGTTTAGGAAAAGCCAATGTTTTTGCAGAATTAGTAGTACCTTTAAGAGTAGGTAATGATCAAGAAATATCACTTACTGCAGCATTGCATTTTGGTATAGGCTTCTAAATATTAGATGAACTCATTTAGACTTTTTGTCTGAAGGCGAAAATATAGGCTTTACTCTCAATGTATTTTTCCTGGATGTGCCTTGTGACAAGTTATAAATATAGATAGTACCTATTTATCTAAAATTTTATATACAATATCAATTTTTATCTACAAAAATTACATGTAAATTTATTGATAATAAAACCGCTTATTAACTCTTAAAAGAACACAAATGAAAAAATCACTCTTAATAACCTTAGCCTGTCTAACACTTCTCTTTGCGGGATGTCATCAAAATGAAGTAAAAGGCGACGCATCCAAAAAAGGAAAATGCCCTTTTGGTTTCACCTCTGAAGGACCATCGGGAGGACTTAATGTGAGCAATGATGGTAAAACCAATAGGGATTGGTGGCCTAATCAACTTGATTTAAACGTGCTTCGACAACATTCAGCTAAGTCAGATCCGATGGATGACGATTTTAATTATGCAGAAAAGTTTAATAGCCTGGATTACCAAGCCTTAAAAAAAGATTTAACTGAATTGATGACACAATCACAGGACTGGTGGCCGGCAGATTATGGACATTATGGGCCTTTCTTTATTCGTATGGCATGGCACAGTGCCGGTACCTATAGAACGGGTGATGGCCGTGGAGGTTCGCGTGAAGGGCAACAACGTTTTGCACCACTCAACAGTTGGCCCGATAATGGGAACCTGGATAAAGCCAGAAGACTTCTTTGGCCCATTAAACAAAAATATGGGAGTAAAATCTCATGGGCAGATTTGATGATCCTTACCGGAAATGTTGCTTTCGAATCAATGGGATTTCAGACTATTGGCTTTGCCGGAGGTAGAGAAGATGTTTGGGAACCTGCAAGTAATGTGTATTGGGGCCCAGAATCCAAAATGCTGGACGATGACCGCTACACAGGGGATCGTGAACTTGAAAAGCCTCTGGCTGCTGTGCAGATGGGACTTATATACGTGAACCCAGAAGGCCCTAATGGTAAGCCGGATCCTGTTGCTGCAGCCATAGATATACGAGAAACATTTGGACGAATGGGAATGAACGATGAAGAAACAGTAGCGCTTATCGCAGGAGGACATACACTGGGTAAAGCGCATGGTGCTGCTCCTGGCTCACATTTAGGCCCTTCACCAGAAGCAGCTACTATTGAAGAACAAGGGCTTGGTTGGAAAAGTGATTATGGCACGGGAAAAGGTAAAGATGCCATCACTTCAGGCTTAGAAGTAATCTGGACAGCAACACCTACTCGATGGAGTCAGGCTTTCTTTGCCAATTTATTTAATAATGAATGGGAATTGATAAAAAGCCCGGGGGGAGCCCATCAATGGGTCGCTAAAGATTCTGAAGAAATATTTCCGGATGCTTTTGATCCGGAAAAGAGACATAAACCAACGATGTTAACTACCGATCTTTCACTACGATTTGATCCTGTTTATGAAAAAATTTCAAGAAACTTTCATGAAAACCCCAAGGAATTTAATGCTGCTTTTGCTCGTGCGTGGTTTAAACTAACGCATAGAGATATGGGGCCTAGAACTACATATCTGGGGCCTGAAATTCCGAAAGAAGAATTTGTCTGGCAAGACCCAATTCCAGCAGTAAATCACGAATTAGTGAATACAAAGGATATTGCTGATTTGAAATCAAGCATCTTGAGCTCTAATCTAACGATCAGTGAATTGATTTCTACAGCATGGGCTTCTGCATCTACCTTCCGTAACTCGGATAGAAGAGGTGGTGCCAATGGAGCTCGTATTCGATTAGAACCTCAAAGAAACTGGGAAGTCAACAACCCTAAACAATTGAATAAAGTACTGACAACTTTGGAAAAAATTCAAAACGATTTTAATGCAAAAGGCAAAAAAATATCTATGGCCGACCTGATTGTGTTAGGAGGATCTGCCGCTGTAGAAGAAGCTGCAAAAAAGGCAGGGCACTCTATTCATGTTCCTTTTACTCCCGGACGCATGGATGCTTTACAAGAGCAAACAGACGTAAATTCGATGGCAGTGCTTGAACCAATGGCAGATGGATTTAGAAATTATCTAAAAACAAAGTATACTTTAACAACCGAAGAATTACTAATCGACAAAGCTCAGTTATTAACATTAACCATTCCCGAAATGACAGTTCTTCTAGGTGGTATGCGTGTTTTAAATGCAAATTATGACAATTCCAGACATGGTATTTTTACAAAAAGCCCTGGAACTTTAACAAATGATTTCTTTGTCAATCTTTTGGATATGAGTACAGAATGGAAAGCAGTTTCTGATGCAAAAGAAAAATATGAAGGAAGAGATAGAACAACAAACGATCTCAAGTGGACCGCCACACGTGCAGATCTTATTTTTGGTTCGAATTCTGAATTAAGAGCAATGGCAGAGGTTTATGCAAGCAATGATGCAAAAGAGAAGTTTGTGAAAGACTTTGTTCATGCATGGAACAAAGTGATGGCACTTGATCGTTTTGACCTCAAGTAACCTTATGCGTATAGCATAAAAGCTTATCTAATAAAAAATTTCTTGAAACCGACCCTGCCTGTTGGTTTCAAGAAATTTTTATTGAGTAAATGGTACCCACATTGATGAATGATATGGTACCGGTAAAGAACAACAATTTTTTAACACTTTTTACGGCTAACCTATACATATTTGACGTTTTTACAGATAACTAAAAACAGATAAAAAGCATAAAAAACAGGATAATACAATTTTATTAGTATAGCTAAAATAGGAATATTCTTACAAGTATATTAAACAAAATGTAAGATTTATCAATATAGTATTATTTTAAATATTTGATTATTAAATATTTATAAATATTCTTATGAGAATCAGCCGTGTTTTTGTTTAACTTTTTGAGGATTTTAGTCAGCGGTTTGTTTATTACGGATAAACCGTAGTTATTATGCGGATTTGCGGTATTTGACTTTAACAAATAGTGGTTATCTTTAAATACTGTTATATAACAGAAAAGAATAGTATAATATTCCAAATAATATAAGCTTATTTTCTTACCCCTCCCTGAGCTTTTTATATACTATAATAGTTTTGGATACATCTAAAACACAGTATTTTGTATATTATACTAGATAAAGAGGCGTGTATATATAGAAGTGTACAATCATGGATATATATAAGAGCCCGTTGTGCATTTTGACTATATTTCTTCAATTTTTACCCCTCCCAAAAGCCTGCCTGGCCAGGCGAGTTTTAGGATTAGAGGTAAATAGATGAGGATTTGATATATAATCGTTGTTCATTCTTCAAAATGCACAACGGGTTATAAGAAACTAAACAGTATCATAATTTGTAATTTAACAACCTAATATATACACAAGTAAAAAATTGAAAAATAAAATATATAAAGTTCAACTATCCCTTGGGGACTGAAAGGCTTAAAAAAACAGCACTGCTATTTGTAAACTTTGGCGAGTCAACAAAAGCAGCGTGTGAATAACGATTAATAAAATAAATCAATCATTATGAGTAGACTATTACGTATAGTACTTACACGGTATCGATATGTCTTTATTACCTGTAAGATTCTTCTTTCTCAACTAGAAAAAAATACGTTTAGATTTCAAATTATTTCAAAAGAGAAATACAGGAATTCTATGGCTTTGTTACGGGCTTCCCGTAAATATTTTAATACTTCCTTAACAAGTTTTTTCAGACCTGGTATGCTTCAGGTATGGGGTCGTAGTCTACGATACAAACCTAACATATTGACTATAAAATATGTAACGTTTTTTTTGGTGCTCATCATAAGTCGGGTACTTACGCCCATACAAATTCACTATTAAATTTTTGAGAACATGAAAAAGTCTACTTTTTTTAGAAATATAATAACTATCGTATTGCTTCTATATATAGGAAGCACATCACTCACAGCCAAACCTGCAGAAACTACGTTTACAAATGGGTTTGGGGTAATAAAAAACCTTATAACTCCTATAGTTAATGAAGACGCGGGATATGCGGTAGAAGGCAACCTGGAAGTTGCAGCCGATACAGATATGATATTTGATAATTTGTTCCTTTGGACAAGTTCACAGTCGACTGAAGCCCCATTGATAGGGCCTATGCCAGCAACAGCAGCGGATATGGCTGCTGCTTTTTTTGCATGTCAAGTTATGGATACCCAAACTACGGGAACCTTTGGTGGTGGTTTTCAGTTTGACGAGAGTCCAGAAGGTGTTATTCCAACAGGGCAAACCTTTACTGCATGCCAAGATGGCTTGTTAGAGAGTTTTCAGGTCGAATACACTGGTACAACAACGTTTACCACTCTTACCTTAGTGGTATTTCAAGGTACAGTATGGCCTGGCATAGGTGGTGTTGACTATCAGGAAGCATTGCCTACTAATATAACCAACGTAACTCAGGTATATACATTAAGTGGTAATATGCCCGTTGTTAATGGTACGGTTTACACTGTTGGTTTATTGAGAACAGGAGGAGGTACTACCAATCTGGTTGCTAGAGCTTCAAACCCTTATACTGGTGGCGCCCTTTTTACGAGAGATGGGACCGTTAACGCCACAGGTTTTGATCTTAAAGGAGTTATTGAGATAGGTGATGCGCCAACGACTTCTCCAGGAGGTGTAACAGGAGCTGACCTTTGGCTCAAGGCAGATGCAGGGGTTACAGGTACTACAAATATTACTGGTTGGACCGACCAGACCGATAATACCTATACCTTAGGAGTAAGTGGGGCTAATGGACTTCCAGACTTAGTAACTAACAAGATTAATTTTAACTCAGCTATTGATTTTGATATAGGAGATATGCTCACAAATAGCACGGGATCCATTCCTGGGGTGTCTGCTGGTACTCCTTTGAGCAACCTGACGGTCTTTGTAGCAACCTTAAGAGATACACCAGGTCAAAGTAATGTATTACTCACATTAAATAATCAGGATGGTACCGCTCCACGTGTACTATTACACTATGATAGAACGACAGCAGGTAGTCAAGCTATTTGGGATGTAGAAGGGATTTCTAACAGAATCACAGGATCTCCTACAGATGTGACACAACAAGGAGAAGCTACAGTAGGTACTCTAGTAAGCAGTAGCACCACGGGTAGACAGATAGTAATTAATGGAGAAGAGGTGGCAACAAACACCACACCAATTGATATTAGTTTTATTAATGCTACGACTTTTGGTGGTTTTGCTAATACTTCACCATTATTAGATACTAATGTTGGTGAGGTAATAGTTTTTGGAGCCGATATTACAGGAACCGATAGAAATAAAGTGATGTCATATCTAGCCATCAAATATGGTAGTTCACTTTTAAGTACGCCATACTTAGATAGTTCGGGGAATACTATTTATGCAGTAGATGCAACTTATGGTCAAAGTATTTTTGGTATTGGTAATGATGCAGGTTCTGCTTTAGATCAGCAAATTTCAAAATCTACAGATGTCGAGGCTATTTTAACTATTTCTAATGATACTGACTTTACCGCGGCAAATGGCACACATACTTCGTTAACAGATGGTCAGTTTTTAATATTAGGTAGTAATGGTTTAGACACTTCAGCTCAAACCACAGAAGTACTAGAAACAGTAATTTCCGGTATTAATAGAGAATGGAAAGTTCAAAATACAGGAAGTGTTGGTGCTGTGAATTTAAAATTTGATGGCTTTGATGATAATTACATTGTATTGACGGACGCCGATGGAGATTTTTCAGCAGGCGCCACATCCTTAGGAAGATTAAATGCAGCAGGAGAACTTTTAGGAGTAACCCTTAACAATAATACATATATAACCTTAGCCATAGGTGAAGCGCCTGGAGCAGTAACGGGAGGTTTAGCCCTTTGGGTAAAAGCGAATGTAGGAGCTACTACGTTTCAATGGGACGATCAATCAGGAAACTTAGCTAATTTAGGATCGATCTCACCTAACGAACCAGTTATTGTTGATAATTCGATGAATTTTAATCCAGTAGTATCATTTAACGGTGTTACGGCTAACATGAAGCATGTCTTATCCGAAAGTTATATAGGACCTAATTCACTCTTTATTGTTCATAAAACGCCAGTCGGACAGGATACATTCAGTAGTTTGTTTTCAACTACTTCGTCTAATAGTGAACCAAGGTCTTTTCAAATTGATTCAGACGGGGCTGATGTAATTAGGTATTTAGGAACAGGAACAACGGCTGGTACATTTGACGGATCAGTTCAATTTTATGCACATACATCAAGTGATCTTGATAATCCTTTAGTAAACACCTATCAAAATGGATTACCAATAGATACAGGAAATGCGGGAGCTGGGAGAAATGGTCAATTTTTTGATGAGTATAAAGTTGGAGTGAATCGTTTTGAAAATAATGCAATAGAGTCTGACATAGCCGAAGTTATTCTTTTTGGGAAAGAAGTTACGGAAGGAGAGCGTAATAGGATTCATTCTTATTTAGCGATTAAATATGGTGTTACAATAAATAATGGAACAGTTGCTTATTTAGATAGCGCAGGCAACCCAGTTTGGCCGGTAGATGCTACTTATAATAGCGATATTTTTGGGATTGCTAATGATGCAGCGCAAGGCTTGGATCAGCAGATTTCAAAATCTGTCAATACAGGAGCGGTACTAACCCTTTCTACAGATACTAATTTTACAGGTGCTAATGGAACGCATACTTCTTTGACTGATGGGCAGTTTTTGGTAATCGGTAATAACGGGGGCGCTACGACAGCACAAACAACCGAAATCGATGCTACCGTGTATTATGAAAGAACCATCCGAGAGTGGAAAGTACAAAATACCGGAAGTGTTGGAGCAATCAACCTAAAGTTTGATGGTTTTGATAACACCTGGGTGTTATTAACGGATACCGACGGAGATTTTAGTACTGGCGTTACCAATGCCGGAGCATTAAGTGCTGCTGGTGAAATCACCGGGATCACGCTAGCCAATGGCTCATTCTTTACACTGGCAAGATTAGCTACTAGTATAGAATTTGAAGCAGCAACTGCCAATGATGTAGAGGCTACCGGAGGAAACTTACCTAATCTATTAATTGACGGAACTGTTAACACGGATACAGATATAGATATCTTAGTAAATGCAGCGGGAACCGCTACGGCAGGAACAGATTTTACCTTAGGAGCTGCTACCGGTGATGCTTTACAAACTGTTACAGTCACCATACCCGCAGGCACCTACATTTCTACTACGCCGGTCGCTTTAAGCAGTCTAAATGTATCCGGAGGTGGATCAGTAAATTTTGCCATTACAGACGAAAGCTTGGTCGAAGCAGATGAAACAATTGATCTTACTTTATCTAATCCCCAGTCTGGTTTAGTAATACAGGAAATCACAGGAGGTGCATTAATAGATAACCACGTATATACGATTACGAATGATGATACAGCAACAGTAACCATAGCCGCCGATGCCGATGCCGATGAAGGTACCGCTGCTCGTGCTTTTACAGTCACCATGAGTGCTGCTGCCTCCACCGATGTTGTGGTGAACTATACTTTAACAGGTACCGCCGCAGATCCAGCGGATTATGCTGATGGATCGGGTGGTTCAGTAACCATTACTGCGGGTACAACGACAGCTACGATTGACTTAACAGTGGTCGATGATGGTCTTGTAGAAGCTACAGAGACGGTAATTGGTACGCTAGACAGTACCGATAATGGTTCTGTCACAGTAGCCACTGCTCCTGGTAATGCCGCTACACTAAATATAACTGATAATGATACGGCTACGGTAAGTATTGCCGCCGATGCGGATGCCGATGAAGCTACGGCAAACAGAGCATTTACTGTAACGATGAGTGGAACCGCCTCTACGGATGTAGTGGTGAACTATACGTTAACAGGTACTGCTGGCGATCCTGCAGATTATGCAGATGGTTCAGGAGGTTCGGTTACCATTACAGCGGGTACGACCACAGC
>CANMDW010000035.1 GCA_947496705.1 uncultured Aquimarina sp.
GTGCAATGGCTTTCAATAGTCATTGAAACGTTCTCGTCACTGTGCAATGGCTTTCAATGGTCATTGAAACGTTCTCGCCACTGTGCAATGGCTTTCAATGGTCATTGAAACGTTCTCGTCACTGTGCAATGGCTTTCAATGGTCATTGAAACGTTCTCGCCACTGTGCAATGGCTTTCAATGGTCATTGAAACGTTCTCGCCACTGTGCAATGGCTTTCAATGGTCATTGAAACGTTCTCGTCATCGTGCAACGGCTTCCGGCGACCGGCGAAACGTTCTCGTCACTGTGCAACAGCTTGTATTTACCAGATACTTTGTACTATATAGGCAAATCTTTTGTGTTTGATAAGCTCCAGACCCCAAAGGTTTTTGGGGTCTACATTTAAAAAAGAAGAAAAGAGTTTTAAAAAGTTTTAGAAAATTTATACCATCCTACATGAAGAATTGAATACTATTAGATTGACCCATACTCTGTTTGAACGAACCTCTATGGCATTATGGCACCACCTTTAAAGCAATCAATTGATTTAATTGCGGGAAGAATGAATTAAAATTATTATCAGAGATCACTACTATCGTTCTGCTTCCGTCTGCTAGTTTTGGGCCAAAAGTAATCCCTTCCAAATTATCGACAGTGGTATTGGTCAATTGACTACGAATGGTTTCGAAATTAAATAGCAATGTTTTGGTAGCTTTGGTATAGGTTGTACCAGAAAGGGTTGCTATAGAAAGGGTATTGGTAGCATTGGCAGCATCTACTTTATAGATTTTTACTACATTTCCGCCATCCAAATACCCTGAAGAAAAGGAACGCTCGAGCGCTAAGAATTGATTTTCATCATACTCCAGGATTTCAACCAGGCCATTCACTTCAAAGGTTGTTCCCAGGGCAGCCTCTCTTGCCACAGGGTCGAGTTCATAAGCAAATTGTCGTTCTGGCTGTCCCGTGGTTTTATTTATGAGTGTGATTCGCACGGGGGATTCGGTATCGGTGGTGGTGGGTTCGGGGCCATCTTCAACTAGAGGTAACTCAAAAGAAATCCAATACCCCTTGTCATCAAAACTTATCGAAAGCCCTTCGAGAACCCCATTATGCCTTGGGCCAGACAGATCATCAACGGTATTTGCTTTAAAGTTATCTGGCAGCGTGAAGCTTTTGATTTGATTTCCCTGCGTAGCAATTTCTATCAAAGCAGGATCTGTGCCATTATTGATAGAGCCTTCGCTGGTATATACAATAGTACCCGTATTGGCATCAAACCTGATGGCTTCAGGATCGACAGGAGGATCTTTTATAGGGTTTCCTGTGGCATCTTTGATCTCGATCATACTGGTAATAGCAGCCTTAAGGAATATGTCTTTATCAAAAGATATAGCTGCTTCATAATATCGTATAGGTGGTGTAGAGGTGTCACAGATGATATACCATTTTCCGTTTTGATAATCAATCCCCGAGAAACCACCGATAGCTACACCATCAATTTCCTGATTAGGGATTATAAATTCATCAATAAACTCAAGAGCACCGATCGTGTTTTGTTCACTTACCGGAGGTGTAACATCTGGGTCTGTCACTGTTACTGTATCATTATTATTAGATGAGCAACTCCAGCATAACAAAACTATACACAATGTTCTTTTAACAGTCTGTATCATAATGGCTTTGATTGAGCGATAAAGATATTGATTTGTTCTGAAACTTCTCTTTAAGAATTTGTAAAGGCTAAATCGGTTATCGTTGGCCTAGATCCGATAGAATTAACCCAGAAAATGTACACTAGTTCACATGTTCCTGGTAATCTATGTCAATTTTGCAAAGCAATACAGGTTTTTATCCCTTGTTTATCAGGGATATACCTCTTGATACTCATAGAATCATTCCATTATTTAGTAATTGAATTATTTCAATTATTTATTAACTATTTAGTATCTGGTCGGAAATATATCACCATTAAATTTGTTTCTTTTTGCGCTATTTTTATTTGTTTTTTATCGCCTGATGCTAAGGCATCTGCGTCAAAAAAGAAAATTAAAATCCCACCAAAAATAATTCAAATTATAAAAACTGTCTATTTCCGACCAGACACTAATTAAAACTTAATTATTATGAGAACAATTTTATTTGGTATAGCATGTTGCTTTATCTTTAATATGAGTTTTTCACAATTCCAACACACTTTTGGGACAGAAAAATCAGAAATGGGCAGGTCTCTCACACAGCTTCAGAAAGTTGAAAAGGGCTACTTGCTGGCAGGGTATACTTCTGAGAGTTTTATAGGCGGTCTTGAAGCCACTCTGGTTAAGACCGACCTCGACGGTAATCAGATATGGTCTCGTGTCTATGGGGGAAAGGACTACGAGTATTTTAATTCTGTACGGCAATCTACATATTTTAGTCCAAATAATCCGGTTTCTTATGTGGCTGCCGGTATTACCCAAAGTTTTGGTTTTGGAGCAGGAGATGCATTCCTAATGGGAACAGATACCAACGGTATCCCGGTTTTTTCTGGGATCTACGGAGGTAAAGAATATGATGTAGCGCATTGTGTACAAAATATTAAGGATGAGCGTGGAGAACCAGGCTATATTTTTGTTGGCGAAACCAGAAGCTATTCTGCAGCATTTCCAGGAACCAACGTATATGTAGTACAAACAGATCTGTTTGGAAATTTGACACGAGCTACCGTAATTGGGGCAAAAGGAGATCAGCGGGGTTTGTGGATCGAACAAACAGAAGATGGAGGATATATTATTGCAGGTTCTAGTACCAACAATAGATGTGGAGGAAGTGCGGCACTAATCAATCCACCGGCAGATCTGTTTGCTATCAAACTAAAACCAGATCTCAACATAGAATGGAACAGAATATTGGGGTATCCCAAAGAATTAGATCCCGCAATAGGTTACAGAAATGTAGCTACCTGTGTGAAGCAAAATAAGGAAGGTAATTATGTGCTTACAGGGTATACCAGTAGTTTTGGGATCAACAATTCTTATGATGCCTTTCTGTTATTTCTGGACGGCGCAGGTAATTTTTTAAGAATGAAGACGTATGGTACCGATAGAACAGAGGCGGGATATGGTTTGGAAGAGACTATAGATGCAGCTGGTAATCAGGTATATACTGTGGTTGGCCTGCAGGCTATTTCATCCCGAAAAGCGATGCTGTTTCAAACAGATACCGGTGGAACCCTGCAATGGGCACGAATTTATGGTAGCGATGGAAATGAATCGGGTGTAGAAATGGTAACAGATGATTTTGATAAAGGTTTTGCATTTACAGGGTATACTACATCCTTTGGAGCAGGTGGAACAGAAATTTATCTGGTAGAAACCACAGATACGGGTAAAACCGATACATCTTGTGAAGAAGAGATAAAACTGGAAGAAGTGAGGCATGAACCTTGTATAACCCGTAATGCAAAACAAATTTTTGTAGATGATTTCAAAAAAATAGAACACCCCGAGATTAGAGTTGAATACAAGGAAGACAGGTGTGTAAGTGCAGCAGGTTTTAAAGCCGAAGAGGTCGAAACACCAAAAAAAGAATCGGGCGCTACGTTGTTTCCCAATCCGGTAAATAACCTTCTTACCATATATGTTGAAAAAACCTTAAGGATTACAAAGGCAGGAATTTTTGATATACAGGGCAATGAGGTTATGAGCAATATAAAGATAAATCGAAAACGAAAAATAGTACTATCTACAGAAGCTTTGGATGCAGGCATCTATATCGTAAAATTAACAACAGAAAATGGCGAAACCCAATCAATGAAGTTTGTAAAGAAATAATTTTTTATAGACAGAACGGGTAAAATAATTATCGATATCGAGTCACTTCAGGTATTTTGGTATGTTGAAGTGACTCATTTTTTTTCTAAAGAAGGGATAGTGAGTATATGAAGTGATTTCACTAGCATCCGAAAGTTGCGTTTTTAAACTTAAATATAAGAATCAAAATATTGAAAAGTTCAGACCCCAAAGGTTTTTAAAACCTTTGGGGTCTTATAATATGGCTTTTTTAGTGAAAACTTATTTTCTGGATAAATTCTAATTTACAAACTGTTTATATGGGTTTACATAAGTTTTTAGTCAAATTTTAATAAACTTTCGGATGCTAGTGACCAATTGTCTTGGTTCGAGAATCCTGTGGTCCCGTATCGGGACGGTTTTGTTTCGATACCCCGACGGCTGGCTATGCCTCTTTCATTATCAATCTCAGGTATTTATAAATGCTACACTATGCGCCGCAACAATCGCAGCAGTTTCAGTTCGTAACCTTGTTTCACCCAATGTAACAGGAGTATATCCAGAGGTTAAGGCCAATGCAATCTCTTTTGAAGAAAAATCCCCTTCGGGCCCAATAAGAATGGTACTACTTAATTTTGGTTGCAGCATGTCTTTTAAAGATTGCTTTTCGGATACTTCACAATGTGCAATTAACAATTGATCATCGTTTTTTTGATGTATAAATTCTGAAAACGAAATTGCAGGGTTCAGTTTCGGCAGATAGTATTGCAATGATTGCTTCATAGCACTTTGTAAGATGCGTTCAAAACGTGCTGCTTTAATCACTTTTCGTTCGCTATGATCACAAATAACGGGAGTGATCTCATCGATGCCTATTTCTGTAGCTTTCTCCAAAAACCATTCGTAACGATCATTCATTTTGGTAGGAGCTACAGCGAGGTGCAGTCTATATGGCTTATTTTGTTGTTTCTTAAAGACATCAATTCCCGCAATGCATTGCGTCGGGCCAGAAAACGTAATACGCGAAGTGAATAAACAACCTTTTCCGTTGGTAATATGCAATATATCACCTTCTTTTTTGCGTAAGACTTTGGCAATATGCTTGCTTTCTTCTCTCGAGAATTTTATTTCGGTGCTGGATTCTGTTAATGTATCGTTATAAAATAATTGCATTTTTTTAGTTCAGAGTTGTAGTAGGCAGTTAGTGTTTTAGTGGTTAGATTTTTTTAGGTACTTCCACTATCTACTATTTCTCATCCATCAGGTTATCTGTATAATGTCCTTTATGTTTGGGTTTAGCAAAACGTTTCTCATTATATACAGAGGATTTTCCCTTTGGTATAGACAGGCTTTGCCACTGTTTACCGGCAATCATTTTTCCAAGAAATACAATTTGGCCAATATGGTATGAGTAGTGCACCAGTTGCCTGTTGATGGCTTCGGTGATACTATGTTCTATATTGCGTATATAAACGGGTTGGTTAAAATTACTTTCGTTTACACTTTCCAGGGCTTCAAAAAGGCATTCCCAGCCTTCATTCCATTTGTTTAAAAGCTCCTCTTTGGTATGTATATCACTCTCAAATTCGGCATCACGTTGGCGCCACTCTTTTTCTCCGTCTGAAGTTAAAAAATCGGTCCATCGGGATTTCATATTTCCCCAAAGATGTTTTACAATAATCGCAATGCTATTGCTATCCTCATTGTATTGCCAGAAAAGTTGTGCTTCGGGGAGTTGGTCTATGGTTTTTTCGCCCAGTGATTTGGAATACTTACATTGTTTTTTGATGCCCTCCAGATATTCGTTTGGATTCATTGTGTTTTTTTAGTTTAAAGATAAGAATTTATCATCAGCGTGCTCCAATATTCGCACCAGTACTGGCAAAGGTTAAAATAACATCTTCCGTTTGCGTACCAATAACCAGATGACTACTGGTGCTCCTATCAATGAGGTAATTGCATTAATCGGCAAGGTATACTCGCTGGAAGGCAGTTGAGCGATGCTGTCACAAACCAGCATGATGATACTACCGAGTAATATTACTGCAGGAATCAATGTCTTGTGGTCTGAGGTATGAAACAATTGCCGGGTAAGATGTGGTACGGCCAAACCTATAAAGGCAATGGGGCCGGCAAAGGCAGTAATGCTTCCTGCCAGTAATCCGGTAGCTACAATAATCAGGAAACGACTTTTTTTGATATTCAATCCGAGACTTCGGGCGTAGTTTTCTCCTAAGAGTAAGGTATTTAATGGTTTTATGGAAAGAACCGATAATACCATGCCTAATATTGAAATGCCAAAAAAGATAAGTACATCATACCAGGAGAGATTCCCCAGGCTTCCAAAACCCCAAAAGATATATTGTTGTAATTGATCGGAAGGCGCAAAGTAGGAAAGTACACTTACAATAGCTGCCGTAATACTGCCAAACATCAATCCTATAATGAGTATTGCCATGGTATCCCTAACTCTTGCCGATACCAGCATGACTGCAAATAATACCAAAATACTTCCTACACTGGCTGCAATGACCAATCCCCATTTTGAAACTAAAAAAACAGAGACTGTAGCTACTGTAAAACTGCTTCCCAGAATCAAAAGAGCAACCCCAAGACTTGCTCCAGAACTGATACCCAGAACAAAAGGGCCTGCCAGGGGGTTTCTAAACAACGTTTGCATTAACAATCCCGAAACTCCCAATCCACTACCCACAATAATGGCAGTAAGTGCTTTTGGTAATCGATAATCAATAATGATATGCCTCCAGGATTCCTTGTCTACCTGGCCGCCAAAAAGACTGCTCAAAGTATCCAGCCATGGAATGAATACAGAGCCCAAACTGATATTTACAATAAAACAAATCAGTAAGAGCACGATAATGCTTATAAAAACGTTCTTGTATGATTTAGTGGGGGTCAATTAGTTAAGTTTTTCAAAAAAATAAGGTTCGTAATCCTTTAATAGCTCGGGATGCGCAATTTTGATAATGTCTTTTAGAATTAAATCAGGTCTCATGGGTCCTAATTCATAATAGATTAATCCGCCTTTGGGACCCATCTTTAACGTAGAAGAATATACGTTATTATTTTTAAATGCATCAAACAGTGCATATCGGTGGTTCTTTTCTTTTAGTTCTTCGAGAGATCTGGTATTTCCCGATCCAATCCACAGATCTGCATTTTTAGCTTTTTCCAATACACTTTCAAAACTCAATGCCATGCTTCCTGTTTTTTTGGTGTCGGCCCAGAGGTAATTGGTATTGGCATCTTTTAAAAACGCAGCTACAAAACTATCTCCGCCGGGTACGTGCCATACATCTTTAAACATAATACCAGATAACACAGTAGGTGTGGCAGTTGTATTTTGGGCCAGAGTAACAGCTTTGTGATATTCTTTTTTAATGTTCTGAAAGATGTCTTCGGCCACAGCTTCTTTACCGAAGAAAGCCGCTACAAATTTTATCCATTCTGCTCTGCCCAATGGGTGTTTTTCAACCCACGAACCATTCATCACGACCGAAATTCCTGTTTTTTCTATCAGATCATAGGCTTTGGTATCACCACTGGAAGAAAATCCGATAATTAAACCCGGAGCAAGTTCCAGGACTACTTCGGTATTTAAATTATATTCTGTGCCAAGTTCCTTGATCTTACCATTATCGACCAGGGCGCGGGTCTTTTCTGAAGAAATATAATCTGTATGCGGAAAACCAACCAGTTTTTCTTCAAGATCCATATACTCCAGCATCGGGATATCTGTAGTAGAAGTAACCACAACTCTTTCTACAGGTACCTCAATAAATATTGTATTAGGAGCTTTAAAAGGTCTTGGGGTTCCTTTGGGATGTAAAATATAGATGAGTTCCTGCTTAGCATCCGGCCAGGGAGTAGTTACTTTAATCTCTTTATAGCTGTTCTTGTTTTGAATAGTAAAACCGGTAGCATACTCAATCTTTTGGGGTGCCAGATACATTACAGTAAGTTGGTCTGCCTCTTCAGGTGTTTTTTTGCAGGAATTACAAATAAGGAGTATTAAGAGAACCATAAAAATGTTACGCATACAGATCGTTTTTTGTAAAAATAATAAATCAGGATAAGTTTAGTCCCGAAGTAATTTTAAATTGTTGTTGGGTAGTCTCTATAGTGATGATATGTCCATAATTAAGTTGAATAGAAAAAGAATCTTTTAGCGGTATCTTGTGGATAAAAGCCAGTATTGACCTAATCCAGCCTGCATGAGATACAATGATATTTTTTTCCTCAGAATCAGTGTCCAGAGAAGAGAAGAAATCCAATGCTCTTTGCTGAAGCATTACATAAGACTCTCCGTTAGGAACCTCTACATTTACAAAATCATTCATCCATCGATTCAGTTCTTTCTGATGAATCAAATCCCACGGTTGCAACTCCCAATCTCCAAAATTCAGTTCTTTTAAGCGGTTATCAAAAGTAATTTCTTTTTGAAAAGTTTTGGCGAGGAGTTTACATCGCTGTAAGGGACTGCTATATACTTTAGTAATATCTTCAATAGGTATTTGCTGGTGTATTTTTTCTACTTCGGCGGCAAATGATTCTGTAATCCCCAGATCGCTTTGCCCGTAACAAACACCTTTTTCGATGTTTGGAGTAGTATGCCTTACCAGATATATTTCCATAACGCACTAATGGTAAGGTAAAATACAACTTCGCTTAGTTGTTGCACAGCACCTGCACAATCCCCTGTTTGTCCGCCAATCCATTTCTTGAATTTAGCCCCTAAAAACATTTTTGACAAATACATGGGAATCAAGGTAAGGAATATCCAGGGGTTTTTGAAGAAAAATAAAGGGGCAATTCCAAAAAGACCACTAATCAACACCATGGATGTACTCATACTCTTGGCAGCCGGCTTGGCTTTGCTATCTTCGGTATCCCGCACATAAGGATGTGTAAAGATCAGGGTAGTAGCGATAAATCGGCTCAGGCTATGCCCAGAAATTAACACTAATGGAATATAAAGTACTTCGGTTTGCTGTAATGCTGCAAATTTTACAGCCAGAATAAGTAACAGCCCAACGGTTCCATAAGTACCCAGTCGGGAGTCTTTCATGATGAGCAGGATCTTCTCTTTGGTCCATCCGCCGCCAAAGCCATCACATACATCGGCAAACCCATCTTCATGAAATGCTCCTGTTGTGTATATTGTTGCAAATATGGATAGTAGTAATGAAATTTCGGCAGAAAAGAGAAAAGAAGCTCCGTAAAAAACCAATGCCCCGATACTGCCTACGATGATCCCTACCAGTGGAAAATACTTAGAACTCAATCTTAAATATTCGGGATCGTGATCTACCCATTTCGGACAGGGAATACGGGTGAAGAACATGAGTGCGGTAAAGAAAATATGGATTTCATTTTTCATTGAACTAAACTTGTTTAGTCATTTCCGCGAAGGCGGAAATCTTTTCATTATTTACTACCTGAAACCATGGCACTTTCAAAACTTGCCATAGTATTTAAAAAAGCAACGGCAGATTCGATAATCGGATAGGCGATAGCTATCCCGGTTCCTTCGCCCAAGCGCATACCAAGGCTGATCAACGGTTTTTTACCCAGAAACCGATGCATTTTCTGATGCCCCTGTTCTCCGGAAGTATGTGCAAATATGCAATAATCTAATACATTTTTGTGCATAGCATGTGCAGCTAATAAAGATGCTGTAACAATAAATCCATCCATAATAATAGTCATTTTGAGCTCGGCGGCCTTTAGAATGGCACCGGTGATCATAGCCACTTCGAAACCACCGAAAGTCGCTAATGCTTCGAGTGGTGATGATGGAGTATAGTGTTGATATACTTCAGATAAAACACCTTGCTTGATTTTAATGGCTTCTTCATCCAATCCGGTACCAGCGCCTACACATTCGGCAATAGGAATTTTTGTAAAATACGACATCAATAATGAGGCAGAAGAGGTATTTCCTATTCCCATTTCGCCAAAACCTATCGTATTGCAACCATCGGTATATCTTTCTGTTACCAGAGTTGCCCCTTTTTTTATAGCTAGTGTACACTGCTCCATACACATTGCAGGTTCTTCCTGATAGTTTTTGGTACCATAATCAATTTTAGCATCAATTAATCCTGAAATACCTTCAAAATCATGATTCACTCCGGCATCTACTATATGAAGAGCGATGTTATGTTGTTTGCAAAATACATTAATTGCAGCTCCTCCATGTAAAAAGTTATATACCATTTGCGCAGTAACTTCCTGCGGATAAGGATTTACTTCGCCTTTTTGGGCAATACCGTGATCCCCTGCAAAAACAAGGATTGTGGGTCGATTCAAACTGGGTCGATCGGTATTTTGTATCATTCCGATGTGTGATGCTACCTTTTCTAATGCCCCCAGTGCACCAATAGGTTTTGTTTTATTATCAATTTTGGATTGAAGAATTTTTTCTAAGTTGTTATTTGAGACAGGTTGTATATTAAAATTCATTGTGCAGGTATTCTACTTTGAGATTTACAAAATGTCATTATGAATCACTCCTCCCTTTTGGGAAGGCCGGGCAGGGCTTTTAATTTCTACTGCAATTCCTGAGACCATCAAAATGGCTTTATCGGCATGTTTGGCGATATGCTGGTTCATCCATCCCTGCAATTCGGTAAATTTTCTCCCCACTTCTGTAGCAGCATGAACGCCCATTCCGATTTCGTTAGAAATGATAATGATGGTAGCGTTTATCTTCAGTAGTTTATTAAATTCTTCTTTTGCAAGGGTTAATGAGTTTTCAATATTATTTTTAGTATCTACAAAAAAATTGGTAAGCCATAGGGTTACGCAATCAATAACTACAACACTATCCTCATCAATGACTTTAGAGAGTTCTTTTTCTTCTTCGACAGATACCCAACGCTGATCACGATCGGCAATGTGCCTGTCGATACGTTTGCGGTGATCTTCATCCCAAATTCGTGAGGTTGCCAGATAGCACGGTGTCTCTGAAAGTTGCAATGCCAGCTCCTGGGCATAGTGGCTTTTACCTGAGCGCTCCCCTCCGGTAATATAGTATATCATTAAAAACGATTTTAGAAAAAGCAAAGATAGCTGTATACATTATTTATTTGTTAAAGTAATGTCAAATTACTCAAAATATAATACATTCGCGGAGAATTTTGGTTCTGATACTCTACTCATAGGGTTGAAGATTAAAAGGGAATCAGGTGAACCAATTCTGAATTCATAATTCTGAATTAAGAATTGATAAATCCTGAGCTGTTCCCGCAACTGTAAGCTGTGCCGAATCGACACTGATAAGTAAGAATATCAGTGTGTAGTAGGTGCTTGTTGTTAATTCTGCTAGAAAGCCACTGTCCTGATCGTTGTCAGGATGGGAAGGTAAACAACAAGACGCGAGCCAGGAGACCTGCCTTTATTCGGTATTAATCAAACTTTCGGGACAAAGGTTTGGGTATGGGTAAACTACATACTTTTTTCCGGTAATTGTAAAAATTAAGTAGGTAAGAATGAACAAAACAAGGTTTTTTGGAGCAGCATTTTTGATGCTGGGATCCTCATGTGTATTTGGGCAGGAAGTCCAGATTGATGAGAAAGTTAATGAATTGGAAGAAGTAGTAATTTCTGATTCAAAGTTTAATCTAAAGCGTGAGCAAAGCGGTAAGGTAATTACCAAAATCACTGCCGGAGAATTAGAACGCAGCCAGGGAGAATCTGTGGCTACAGTACTCACCAAAACAGCAGGGTTATTTGTCAATGGTAGTGGTAGTGCTGCAGGTCAGGATCTTGGGGTATATGCCCGAGGAGGAAGAAATCGCCAGGTAGTGATTAGAATCGATGGGGTTACAGTGAGTGATCCTTCGCTTCCTTCGGGAGAATTTGATTTACGATTACTATCCGTAAATCAAATACAGGAAATTGAGATCCTGAAAGGAGCATCGAGTACCTTATATGGATCGGGAGCCGCTGCTGCAGTGATCAATATTACGACAAAAACAGAAAGTAAAGAGAAAATTGCGGCGAGTTTTCAATCAAGCATAGGCACCAATCAATCTCAGGATGATCAGGGATATGATATCAATGAGTTTGTAAATCTGGCATCTGTTGGCGGTACTCTGGGGAAAGTAAACTATTTAGCAAGCTTCGGTAATCAATTTACCGATGGATTGTCTGCAGGAGAAGCCGAAGGGGCTAACAGTGATGCTTTTTCAAAATTTAATGTGAATGCAAAATTGGGGTACCAATGGAATGATAATTTTAGATTTCATTTCTATGGAAATTTAGATCAATATAAAAACGATTTTGATGCATTTGACGGCTCTGATGCTGATGATTCATTTGATAGTCGTCAACTACGGGCAGGTTCTTTCTGGGAGTTTACATATCCAAATGGTAGCTTTACATTTACCAATAGTTATGCGTCTTTAGAAAGGGATCTTACCAATTCTGGTTTTCCTTCAAAATACAAAAGTGATGTATATACCTTTGATGCTTTCAATAAGTATACATTTAATAATGTGCTTTATACTGTTGTAGGTGCCAATGGTTCTTTTAGTGATTTTAATCTTTTGAGTGGTGGTACTAATTTGGAAGAGATCATTAGTGATGATGAAGCAACGTTTGATATTATCGACCCTTATATAAATGTGGTGTATATTTCAGCGTTTGGTTTGAATATAAATACAGGAGCAAGGCTAAATACCCACAGTGTTTATGGTAATCAAATAGTATACAATATAAACCCATCGTATGCCCATATATTTGGCAATAACTATATTAAAGGATTAGCGTCTTATAGCACCGCATATATCACTCCGTCCTTATTTCAATTGTATGATACCGCATTTTTTACAGGAAATCCTGATCTGGAGCCCGAAGAAAGCACAACAATAGAAGGAGGAGTAGAATTTTCGCATGAGAAAAAAGCACTCTTAAGTGTCGTGTACTTCAATCGCAAATCAGAAAATTTTATTACATCCGATCCTTCCACTTTTCTAAGCATTAACTCTACAGAAGATATAGAAGTAGATGGGATAGAAGTAGCATTATCTGTAACAACCTTAGAAGATAAGTTGTCTTTTAACAGTAATTACACCTATACCAACATTGATAAACTGGATGATAACATCAGGATACCAAAGCATATGATCAATGCAAGTGTTGGGTATCAGTTACATAAAAAAACATTTACTTCGTTGAGTTATCAGTATAATACAGAACGATCTGATACCGATTTTTCTACGTTTAGTCCGATTACTCTGGATAGTTATGGAATATTAGATTTTTATATCAGCCATCAATTAATGAAAAATCTAAGTTGTTATGCGGCAATGAATAATATTACTAATGAAGAGTATCAGGAGATTTTTGGATTTAGTACCCGAGGAAGAAATGCCAGAATAGGATTCAATTTGAAGTTCTGATTGTAGTATATTGAATTCATTAAAAAACCCTGTTTTCAGAAAATAGTAGTTTTCAGAAAACAGGGTTTTTAAACATACTCTTAATTTTTCGGAACAGAAAAATCAATTTCCTTATACATTCGTTCATAGTTTGGTTGAAACATTTTACTGTCTCCAACACTTTTTAATGGTTTTGTATAGCTTTTGGCAGCGGCAACCGGATTTCCCAATATATTATCTATTGCGGCCTTTAGTAAGGGTTCATTTTCATCTCCGAGGACACCAAGATTAGTTGTACCTCCGTCATTGACTAGATTTTCTCCTAAAAGTATGTCTGGGGCAAATCCATTAAAATAGTCGGTTAAACCGGCAGAATTAATAGATTTAAGCACCAAAGGCTGAATTGCGTAGGTATGTCCGGGATTTGCCCCCTGTCGGCCAAAGTTATCAGAATCATACACGGTAACAGAAGCCTGAAATTTTCCGCGGGTAGTGTCTCCAACTTTCATTACAGTGATATAAGGTGTTAGTCCACTTATAACTAGTTCACTCGCTGATGCCGAGCCTCTGGTTGTGAGCATATAAACTTTTGTTAAGTTAAGACTATTAATAGCCGCTCCTGTGCTGATCTCACCATCAAAACGGTTGATACTTGCTAATTCCTGGAGAATAGAATTCCATTCTTCTGTGGTGAAGATATCACCATTAAATTGCCCGGTAATCATATCTGCAAGATCCTTAGCCGTTTCGGTATCCCCGCCACCGTTATATCTTAAATCCAATATCAGCTCTGTAACCTGATTTGCCTTTAATTCTGCAAATGCGGCGTTGAGTTGTGGATCAAAATCCCGGGTAAACGCATTATACATAAGATACCCTACTTTATTACCTCCAACATCCAGTGTTTTATTTATAAAAACAGGATTTTCGGTATACTGAACTTTTGTTAGTGCAACCGATGTACCTGTGGGAGTAATATTATTGCCATCATATGTAGCCAATCCTATGGTGTAGCTATCAGAGCTAAGTAATTGTCTACGGTTATCAATGGTCATTTGCACACCATCTATAGTATTAAAAATATCCCCTCTTTTGATGCCTTTGGCTTCGGCATCGGTATCTGGCAGTACATAGCGCACATAACCAAATATATTAGAAGAACCATTAGGATATTGTATCAGGCCAAACTCCATCCCATTATTTCTTGTAATCCCGTCAAATGCTTGCTCCAGGGCTATATAATCATCTACCAAAAAACTAAAATCATCAACAGGTTTGGTACTTGCCGGATCTATTTCTTTGGTCCGCAAGGCACTAAAAATAGCTTCGGGTGAAGAAAAGCTCCCCAAAAATCCTGTATATTCCTGATTTGAAGAAAAACGATTGTCGGCCAGATCCGGCACATTATCTTTATAAAGATACCAGAGCCTCATGCCGCGGTGAATAAAATCATTGATCTCTAGTGTGCTGGCAATCTGTGGAACATCATCATTGTCATCAAAACACCCTGTAAAAAGGGTTCCCAGAAAAAGTAATAGTATAAAATACTTTAAGGATCTCATAGATTCTTTTTTTAATAGAACGTGTTAAATGTAACTACTTTATTATAAATTTAAAAAAGATTGTAACAAATTACATAGGTAGTCGTCTCCCTTATATAAAGCTAACAAATCTGCCCGCAGCAGGCAGGGTTTTATAAACAACCAATCAAAAAATGAAAGAAAGAGCATTTATAACGCTTACCAACGGATTTAAAGATAAACTTTTTAGGTTAGCAAAGCGTTTGCTGGTGAGTAATGAAGAAGCAGAAGATGCTACGCAGGAAGTATTACTGAAGCTGTGGAAGAATAAAAATAAGATGGCTGAGTATAAAAACGTGGAAGCTTTTGCGATGACAATGACCAAAAATTATTGTTATGATAAACTGAAGGCGAAAGAAACAGCTAACCTAAAGATCGTACACAGTAATTATAAAGACAAGCAACCATCGTTGCAAAGAGAGATAGAAGCAAAAGATAACCTGGATTGGGTAGGTAAAATTATGAATAGCTTGCCAGAACAACAGCGAATGGTTATCCAGCTTAGAGATATAGAGCAATATGATAATGCAGAGATTGCAGAGATGTTGGGAATCAATGAAACGGCTGTGAGAGTGACATTATCCAGAGGAAGAAAAAAAATTAGAGAAGAATTATTAAAAAAGCATAATTATGGAGTTGTCTAACATTGAAAAATTACTGGAAAAGTATTTCGAAGGAGAAACGACCATTTCTGAAGAAAAAGAATTAAAGGTTTATTTTACCAGAGAAACTGTGCCGTCGCATTTGGAGAGATACAAAGATCTGTTTCAGTATTTTTCTGAAGAGAGCAACATAACGGCTACCAAAGATCTGAAATTGCATACCACGAGTAGAAAATCCTGGTATACCTGGGTTGGGGTTGCAGCATCCATTGCATTGATTGTTGGGCTGTTTGTAACCAATATGCCCCTGGGACAGGATGAGAATCTTGGCACCTATGAGGATCCGGAAGTAGCATTACAGGAAACCAAAAAAATCCTCAATATGGTTTCTCAATATATGAATGAGGGTAAGCAGGAACTAGTGTACCTGAAAGAATTTGAAAACACTAAAAATAAGTTTATAAAATAAAAATAACGATCCCGGGAGTATCGGGATGATTTAAATTAAGTGATATGAAAAAGTTAGCAATTGTTTTAATACTGGCTGTTTTACCATATGTATCGAATGCACAGGGTTATTTTGATAAATACGAAAACATGAAGGATGTTACCTCGATGGTGATGACCAGCAAAATGTTTAAACTATTAAGCAAAATTGATTTTGAAAGTTCTGACGCAGAAACACAACAGTACCTTAATCTGGTAGAGAATATCAATAATATTAAAGTATTCGTTACCGAAAATAAAGATGTGAGCAACAAGATGAGAAGCGATGTAGATAAATATCTGAAGACTTCCTCATTAGACGAATTGATGCGCGTAAAGAGTGATGATGGCGAGAACATAAAGTTTTATGTGAAACCAGGTAGTAGTGAAGATTATGTAAAAGAACTTTTTATGTATCTCGAGGGAAATGATAGTAAAAATGGGCCAGAGACGGTGATACTTACTATTACGGGTAATATAGATCTGAAACAAGTATCAAAACTGGCCAATGATCTTAATATTCCCGGAGGGAAAGAATTAAAAAATGTAAAGAAAGGAAATTAAGTATAAACATCAATCAAAAACAATGGATGTACGACAAATTTCTATTTATGAAGTGCTAGCCGGAGATGGGTGTTCTAAAATACTATGAACATCCTTCCCCAACCCTCCCTTCGAAGGTAGGGAGCTATCTAAATTCTAAAAACGGAAATTTGTCGCGCACCCAAAACAAGCAATCAAAAAACAATTAAAATGAAAAATGTATTTAAAATTCTAGGCATAATTTGTGTTTCGCTGGCGATGAGTTGTAATAGTGAGCCTTCTTTGCAAAAATATTTTGTAGATCATCAGGGAGATGTAGATTTTATTGCTGTAGATGTGCCATCCAGTCTTTTGGATAAAGAAAATATAGAGCTTACTCAAGAAGAGCAGGAGGCATTAGAGAGTATAAAAAAGGTGAATTTTTTGGCATTGCCACTCAACAAAGAAAATAAAGTACGCTTTGATGAAGAAAGCTCCAGGATTGCAAAGATCCTTAACTCAGACAAATATGAAACCCTCATGCGATTTGGATCTAATGGTACAAATGCGGTGTTGAAATATCAGGGAGACGATGACGATATCGATGAAGTGATTGTTTTTGCTACCGATCAGGATAGAGGATTGGCATTAATACGTGTATTAGGCGATAATATGAGACCCGAGAAAATGGCAAAACTCATGAAATCGGTAGAGAATGGTAAAATTGACCTGGAAGCTTTTGAAAATATTGCAAAAACTATTGATATTGACTAGTGAATTACATAAATAATTCTTAATCAAGTATAGAACTCATTTGAACTTTTACTTTTTGCTGCAAATTTTGCTTAAAAACAAAAAGTTCAAATGAGTTCATAATGAAAATCCTGATTTTTGTGTCAAGACAGAATTTTTCCACCCTTTAGGGTTTTGGAGAAAAGAGAAATTCTCGAAGTATTTCTTTTTCACTTATAAAGATTCCTCTTTCTATATTCCGGTATAATTAGAAGGCGTAATTTGTTTTAATTCAGCTTTTATGGCATCAGAAACATCAAGGGTCTCTATAAAATTGGCTATAGATTTTTGATGTATGGTTGCATTGGTACGGGTAAGGCCTTTTAAGGCTTCATAGGGATTTGGGTACCCCTCTCTTCTCAAAATGGTTTGAATAGCTTCTGCCACCACAGCCCAGTTATTTTCAAGGTCTTCGGCAAATTTTTCTTCATTCAGTAAAAGCTTATTCAATCCTTTTATGGTAGCCTGAAAAGCAATCAATGTATGACCAAAAGGCACTCCTATATTTCTTAATACGGTACTATCGGTAAGGTCACGTTGTAATCGGCTTACCGGTAATTTTGCCGCAAGATGCTCAAATAAAGCATTGGCGATACCCAGGTTTCCTTCGCTGTTTTCAAAATCGATAGGATTCACCTTATGTGGCATAGCCGAAGAACCCACCTCCCCTTTTTTGATTTTTTGTTTAAAATACTCCATAGACACATAGGTCCACACATCACGGTCCAGGTCAAGTAGTATTGTATTAATACGTTTTAATCCATCAAAAAGCGCGGCCATATGATCATAATGCTCAATTTGCGTAGTCGGGAAAGAATGATGCAATCCAAGTATTGATTGAACAAAATGCGTTCCGAAGGCCTTCCAGTCGATATCGGGATAGGCTACTTTATGGGCGTTGTAGTTTCCGGTAGCTCCTCCAAATTTTGCTGCACTCGGGATGTCTTTAAGCAGATCAAACTGTGCTTCCATTCGGGTAACATATACCTGAAATTCTTTTCCCAACCGAGTAGGAGAAGCGGGTTGCCCATGGGTACGTGCCAGCATCGGTATTGCAGACCACTCAGATACCAAGGACTTTAGTTTTTCCAAAAGCTCATGATACTGCGGGATGTATACGCTGCTAATAGCTTCTTTGATACTCAACGGGATCGCAGTGTTATTAATATCCTGAGAAGTCAATCCAAAATGAATAAACTCTTTATATTTTTGCAAACCGAGAAGGTCAAATTTTTCTTTGATAAAGTATTCTACAGCCTTGACATCGTGGTTGGTCACTTTCTCAATTTCCTTTATTGCCAAAGCATCCTCACTGGAGAAAGCGGTATAAATTTCCCTCAATTTATCAAACAAAGAAGCCTCAATGTCTTGTAATTGAGGTAAAGGCAGCTCACACAAGGCTATAAAATATTCAATTTCTACGAGCACCCGGTATTTGATTAGTGCCTCTTCACTAAAAAAGCTACTAAGAGATTGGGTTTTTGATGCATAACGGCCATCTATCGGTGAGATAGCTTGCAAAGGAAATAATGACATGATTTTCTTTTTTGAAGCTGCAAAGATAATTTAATTAATTCTGAATTATGAATTCAGAATTCAGAATTATGAATTATGAATAGAAATACACATCAAAAACTTTGTAACTTTGAATCTTTGCCACTCTGAAACTTTTTAAAATATGAATTCAAAAACAATTGCATATGGTATCCTGAGAGCAGTAGCGATTATTGTTGGTGTACTTGGATTATTGTGGTTTCTATATAAAATACAATCTGTTTTAATCTATATCGCTTTTGCCGCAGTGATTTCTTTAATGGGAAGACCTTTGGTGTTATTTCTAAAAAGAAAACTAAAGCTCAACAACACTTTGGCTGTAGTGTTTACGCTCTTTATTACTATTGGGTTGTTTTTAAGCATTTTCACCTTGTTTGTTCCTATTGTGGTAGAACAAGGACAATTGATCGGAGAGATCGATGTAAATCGTATTGGCGATGATCTGGATCGTCTTAATCAAGAGATTAGTGATTATTTTAATATCGAAAAGCTGAGCCTTATAGAACTTATTAAAAAGACAGATTTAATGCAGTTCTTTGATCTTAAAGCTGTTCCAAACACCATCAATTCATTCCTTAGTGGCTTTGGTTCTTTGTTAATTGGTGTGTTCTCTGTGTTGTTTATTTCTTTTTTTCTGTTAAAAGACAGCTTATTATTAGAAAATAGCTTATTGGTTTTTGCCAAAAAAGAGGACGAAACCAAGTTTATGAAGGCTTTCACCAAAATTAAAGACCTATTATCCCGTTATTTTGTAGGTTTACTGCTACAAGTCCTAATTCTTTTTGTTCTCTACACGGTACTTTTACTAATATTCGGAGTTAATAACGCCATTGCGGTAGCATTGATTGCAGCTATTTTTAATCTTATACCCTATATCGGACCCCTGTTTGGAGGGATGTTTGTGTTAATTCTAGCCACCACCAGTAATCTGGGGTATGATTTTCCTACGGTGATATTACCAAAATTAACGTATATATTAATTGGGTATCTCATCATACAACTTATTGACAATTTTGCAAATCAACCTTTGATTTTTGGCACTAGCGTAAAATCACATCCTTTAGAGATTTTTCTTGCTATACTCATTTTTGGGTTGTTGTTTGGTATAGGTGGATTAATTATCGCTGTACCTTTTTACACAGCGATCAAAGTAATTGCCAAAGAGTTTTTATCTGAATATAAGATCGTAAAAACGCTGACCAAGGATTTGTAGAGAAGTCGGAAGTTAAAAATAGACTTTACTCTTTGAAAGAATGATAAAACATATTGAATCACAAAATTTTACATAAAGAAATACAGGAGTTCATTGTTGAAAAATCAAATGTTGCAGTTGATATCAATAAACTGATTTTAAGCGGAAGCCCGTTCGACAATGTTTCTCCACAAGAATTGGCTCAGCAAATCGCCGGAAGGGTAAAAGCCCGGCAAAAACTACCAACCTGGTTTGCTCAAAGGGGTATCTACTACCCTCCTACGCTCAATCTCGAGCAAACTTCTTCCGAAACGACAGCTATCTATAAAAGCAAGTTAGTTTCAGGAAATACACTCATAGACCTTACAGGAGGTTTTGGCATTGATGATTACTTCTTTGCCAGGCATATACAAAAAGTAATTCATTGTGAGCTCCATTCAGAACTTAGCCATATAACAGCACATAATTTTAAGGTTCTAGGTGTACATAACTGTGTAACTATTGCCAGTGACGGATTAGAGATACTTAAAAATCAAAAGAATGTAGATTGGATCTATATCGATCCATCGAGAAGACATGAAAGCAAAGGAAAAGTTTTCTTTCTTGAAGACTGTTTACCCAACGTTCCGGCTAGTTTGGAGCTATTTTTTAGTAAAAGCAACAATATACTCATCAAAACTTCTCCACTACTCGATATTCAAACAGGAATCAACGCGTTAAAACAAGTAAAAGAAATTCACATTGTTGCTGTGAATAATGAAGTAAAAGAACTGTTATGGATATTAGACAAGGCTTTTACAGGCGATGTCGCCATCAAAACCATGAATATTCAAAAAGCAGCAAACCAGGAGTTTTCTTTTATTTTAAAGGATGAAGCAAAGCAAACTATTGATTTTGCATTGCCAAAGACCTATTTGTATGAACCAAATTCGGCTATTCTAAAAAGTGGTGGTTTTTTAAGTATTGCCAACGCATTTGGGTTACAAAAACTTCATATACATTCTCATTTGTACACCTCTGATGAACAAATTGATTTCCCTGGGCGGAGATTCAGGATCGTTTCTGTACTTCCATATCAGAAAAAAATACTCTCCAAGGCAGGCATCACCCGAGCCAATATTACCATACGCAACTTTCCGGAAAGTGTCGCTACAATAAGAAAAAAGCTTAACATTAAGGATGGTAGTGAAAATTATTTGTTTTTCACAACAGATCATGAGCATAAAAAGATAATGATACAATGTGAAAAAATTTCTTAGAAAAATACATTCCCTAAACTAAAGTACAAACAATTGGAACTATTGTTATAACAATAAAAGTGGCATTAGATTAATTTTGTTATCAACAAATAATTAATCATTATGAAAATAGCGCATACAAAGGAAATGACATTTGAATCAATGTGTCAAATAATTCAAGAAGAATATCCACACTACAAAACTTCGATTAAGAGAAATCCACTATTAGGTTTTCAATATATTGAGGTAAAGAAAACCGGATTTGTTGGTATATGGATCAGGATATTTGAAAAGAAAGATCGCATTTTGTTAATTAATGCTACACCATCTACATGGGCAAGAGCATTTTTTGGAGGATTACTATTGATTGCTTTTACTTATAAAACTCAATCCAGGGTGAGAAAAGAGATTGGTGCAGGTCTCATCAATACATTTGATACAAAAGCACTATGAATCACCCGTTGTGTATCTTGATTTATTTCAACCCTAAATCCTTAAAAACTTGCTTCTGGATATTATTCTTTAGGAAATACCTCAGAATGGGTAATAAACCCCTGGATGTATTCCTTTAGATCCTCATGCATAACTTTCTCTATATTGTTAAGCACAAAATCTTTATCCTCTGCGATATTCTTATGATAACCAACAATCGTTGGTGTGTTAGACTGAATACTCAATCGTATTACCCTTAGCTCTATATTGTCGGGTTCTGATTGAATAGCCTTATCTATCATTTTCTTTCCTTTGTTGAAGTAAGACATTTTTTTAAACGGATTCCATGAAAAAGAAGCCTTTAATGCCAACGCTGCTCCATGATAGCCCAGATAAACAGCTCCTTTATTTTGTAATGATTTTTGAGTTAACTCATAGAATTGTTCGGCATTTTGCTTTGATTGATTACAAATCTTATAAGAATCCCGTATTTCTTCAATACGAATAACATCGTTGGTGGTAAAGAAAAATGCCAGGGCAATTAATAGCGTTTTCATTTATTTTTTTGGTGTAAAAGAGGTGTCTATTTAATTCATAACGTTTCATCCCGAAATAAGTTGCCGGATTATTTGGCCAAAGAAATTTTAAGCAACAAGTTATTCTTTTTCCCATCATAAGCTTCCAGGATGATATCTTTGTTGGGTAAGGTAGCCGCCCTGGCAATTTCCAAAACGTCTAAACGGGAATTTCTGATATCGCTACCGGTTAAAATCGCCTCTTTGGTAGTCTCACCAGTACTATCATCAATAACATAAGAAGTGAGGTAATTAAATTCTTTTTTACCATCAAAATATCGTGTTGGAGTTTCACCAAACGATCGTTTCAGGTTGGTAAAATCATCAATATAAAACAGATAGTGTTTTCCTTTATTCTCAAAATTTAAGTAAGACATACTACGCTTACCAACTGTTCCCATCTGGTATTTGGGCAGCTTATGCATCCATGCCATCTTTCCATCTGAAGACAGCTTAAATATAAAAATATCTCTGTAATAATACTTATAGGTTGTTCTGGATCCAGAAGAACTGGATGTTGTAAAAGATTCTGCATAGCGTTGCTCTCCAAATAAAATAGTACTGCCATCGGGACTATAAACCACATTATTGACCTTAAGATTCTCAAGATCTTTCATATCATTTTCTTTCTGGGTTCCCTCGTTTATGCGTTCTTCTCTTTTAATAACCAGCTCCTGCAGTTTTTCTTGCGGTATATCACTTTGTACAACAGCACTTATGGCTCCATTATCTGCCAGACTGACCGAAAAAACACCAGAAATCTCTGCTTTATTATCGGGATTTGCATAAAAGCCCGAAACTTTCACCTTTCCAGCTTTATTAATTTCTATAACAGCATCGGTAATGGATTTTCCTGGTATATCGATCTTATGTTTTGCAATTTCATCACCAGTTTCGGTAATTCTATACACTTCGGTATGATAGGTAGATTCTAGCTTGTCTTTTCCATCTGAAGATGCGTTAAAAATTGAGGCTGTCATATAAAAATTGCCATAATTATCAATCATAAAATCCTCATTCTGCATGCTATCAGAAGCATAAGGCATGGTTACTTTTCGTTTCCACAGTAAATTTAGTCCATCACTAAAAACGGCGATCCCTATTTTATCTGCATTATTTGATCCGGTTTCTATACGGTACAAAACCAACAGTTTTTTTGCATCTGCAGATTTTTTGAATACAAATTTGTTGATCCTTCCGCCGGCATCAAACCCATGGGTGCCTTTAAAACCAAAATCCCTGTCGATATTTTGCTTCTCATTAATAAGCTGAATGGGTTTTTGCGCTACAATTCCGGTAAGTGAAATTTTTTGTCCATATGCCCGGTCACCTTTCGAATAAAAGACAACGGCCTTATCGCCCAATTTCATCACGGTTTCAAAATCACCTTTATCTTCAATAACCTGTCGTTTCTTTACCTCTTCTTTTAAGTCTTCCAAAGAATAACGCTGTATTGTCATGGTACTACGTCCTTTTTTTATAGAAACGAGGCGGTTACCAGAAGCAACATGATACGTATTCAGGCTTTTAATACGCTTATACTTCTCTCCTATCTTAAATGTAAAATCCTTGAGTAGTATTGGTTTTTGTGCAAAAGTGAAACTACCAATAAGTATGGTAAACATCAGGATATACTTACTATTCATTTTTATAGGGCTTTTATACATACACATAACATATTAAATAGGTCAATAGTATACAAATATATAAAAAGAAGTGGTTAAGGGGTTACTTATTGGTATACTTACTAAAAAGAGAGATGTCCTACAAAAAGCAGATGATTTTCAAAAACAAAAAAGCCCTACAAAAGTAAGGCTTCCTGTGATCGCGACAGGATTCGAACCTGTGACCGTCTGCTTAGAAGGCAGATGCTCTATCCAGCTGAGCTACGCGACCGATATTTTTCTTGTCGGGGTGGCAGGATTCGAACCTGCGACCTCCTGCTCCCAAAGCAGGCGCGATGACCGGGCTACGCTACACCCCGAATGGTGTATAATTTTGCAATAATTCGTATTGCTGTTTTCAATATGTTAAGAACCTGTTGCGAACTTCCCGATTTCACATCGGGACGCGATAACCGGGCTACGCTACACCCCGAATGGTGTATTATTTTGCAATAATTTGTATTGCTGTTTTCAATATGTTAAGAACCTGTTGCGAACTTCCCGATTTCACATCGGAACGCGATGACCGGGCGCAGTTTATCCCGCACTTATTGTGGGACTACACCCCGAAATAAAAATGCGGAGAGACTGGGATTCGAACCCAGGCAACACTTACGCGTTGACAGATTAGCAATCTGCTCCATTACCACTCTGGCACCTCTCCATAAAATTATTATGAACCTTGCACTAGTATTTCAAATGCGGATGCAAATGTAACTTTTATGTGCCTACAATCCAACATTTTTCTACCATTATTTTTTATTTGATTTCACCTTCTTTTTAAAAAGTTGAAAATCAGTTTTTTCTTTATCTCAAAAATGTGTCAAACTTTGGTTTGAATATTAATATATGTGGGTCGACTATACATATTGATAGTTGCCCCGCTGCACAAAGTCATTTTATTTTTAAAGTTAGTATTGAAAGTCTCCCTTTGAAGACGACATAGCGATAGCTATGGGCGAATTGATGTATGGCAAAGAGGGATGTTTCACTAGGGTTCTGTGTTAAATAATTGATACAAAATAGTTTATTATGAGTATCAATCACTTTTAAGGGCCATATTTGTGGGTAAGTGGTAGTTGTTCGGCAGAAACGGCCTCGAGGAATTCTTTAGATTAACATAAGCTGATCCAGTGTAGCAAGCAAAAAAAGAAAAAAGCTGTAAAACTTTATATAGATGGCTTTTGAAGCCCTGATTCCCCGATACCGCTAGCGTCTCGCTAGTGGCGTTATTGCTTCGCAAGTCCAAACAGATATCCATCACTATCAATTTCTAAAACCGTATGATCATCCTGGTAATTTCTGGCACTACTGTACTTCCAGCCTACAGAATCTGTTACAAAACCTGCTTCAACAGGATTATTATGAATATACTCTATTTTTTGTTGAATGACAGTATTGCTCGAAAGTTCTATAGGTTTATTGTCATGCCGCCAAAATTGATAGACCTCTACATTGCTTGCTTACCAGGCTGCCTTTTTAAACTGCTCTAATAAATTCTCTTTTCTACTTTCTCTAGGATGCTCTTTGATGGCTTTTACAACTGCCTTACTTGTAAAACGTTTAAAATCTCCCAATAATAAGGATGGATGCTGTCCTTTTACACTTCTAAATATCAAATGTACATGGTTGGTCATTATGCACCAGGCTATAATTACCATTCCTTTCTCTTGTTGGCAAAAGGTGAGACTATCTAACAATAAGTCTTTATAGGCATTTCTGGTAAACACATCTAACCAAAATACAACAGCAAAACTAACAAAATAAAGCCCTTCAGGATTATAAAACCTTTCTGACGCAGGCAAGCTTGTAGTTACGGCTCATCTCTTAAAATTACCATTTTATGATGAATTGTAGAAAACTTACCACACGAAAGATTCTTGCGGTAGCGAGGAAAGTTGTTGTCTTTAACATTTTTATCATAATAGATTAGGAAATAGTTAAACCAATTGGTCTATGAATTTTCCATTTTCCATCAATTTTCTCAAAAAGAACTAAACTTATACCACCATTAAGAGGTTTAGGGAAATACCAGTATAATCATATGCTCTAAGGCCATCCCAACCAAAACCCGTATAATATTCTAATGGGTGTATTTATTGCCATCAAGTTTCTTATCGCTTTACGATATTAAAGTAATGCTATAAAAATAACCTCCACATAGTATTTTCACTTTGTGGAGGCTCAAAAATATCCGTTAAGATATTGTTAATCCAATATTCTTATAAACTTTCCATTTACCATCACTTTTTTGAAGAAGAACTAAGCTTGTACTTCCACTCAAAGGTCCTCTAGTATTAATGATATAAATGACTGCTTTATCTCTATTTTTGCTAAAGATAATGTTCGAAAAAGCAATATAATGTGAAGCATTATTATCCTTTAATAAATCTCTATAAACTCCATTTGTAGGTATGATTTTACGGTTCTTGGAAACAATAATAGAATCAAAGTTAATTTTAGAATTATCTGTTTCAACGTTCTCTAACCTTTCTATTAACAAGTGAAAATCTTTTTCGACTTTCCTTTTTAGCTGAGTCGATGTTTTTTCACTATCAATAAAATGATCTAACAAAACTATAGACACATCTAATCTATTGACAGAATCCGCATATCTCTTAAAAGCAATCGTATCTTTTAAATAAACTCCAGGAGGAGGAGGAGGAGGAGGCCCTGCTGGAAGTCTTTCAATTAACAAAGCAATTATTTCATATTTATCCTTATTTATGTCATTTTTTGAATTGGAACAAGAAATAACTAATAATAATACTAAACAGACTAAATACAAATATATTTTACTAATTATTGACATGGTATGTTGTTATTTTCTAATACTTTATTACTTAAAGAAGCCCATTCTGATAACTGCTGTGGAGACGGTTTTATATATTCTGGGGCATGCTCAATTAATCCCTCCCAAGCAAAGTGCATATAATGATCTAAGGGATATTGGTTTTCGTCGAGTTCCCTTAATGCTTCAGCTATGGGTATTACATATTTTTCTGTCATATATCTATTGGAATATAATATGAAGTCAAAAAATAGCACCATAAAACTTTAAACTTTATGATGCTATTTGAATAATACTTATGATATACTTAAAGTTTTAGAGTTTTTAATAATCCATTTCCCATTTTTCTTTTCTAAGAAAACCAATGAAGAATATCCATTTAAAGGCGCTATCGATACTCCAATAATTGTAACAGCCTTATTAAATTCACTATTAAAAGAAATATTATGAAAGATTAATAATTTATCATAATTTTTCTCTATGTGATATTTATCCTTTTTCAATAAAAAGGTATCAACTATTGATAATTGAAACTGTTTTTTGACATTAAATTTAGAAAGGTCTAATGTCAAAGCCTTTTTACTTTTGTTTATTTTTTCAAGAAGTATCTTGAATTCGATATCTTCCTCTTCCGGATATTTAGAAAATTGGTTACTAATATTCTTAAGGACAGGATATACAGCTATATTTTGCTCTAACCTTTTTATTGAATCCCAACCCATTTCTTTTAATGAAGGTAGTTTTGCCGGTGGTGGTGGTGGTACAGGAGGCAATGGCAAGCCGTATTCTTGGGTAATTAAAGAAATTATTTCATAGGTATTCTTTTCCCTACTATCTGGTTTACAGGACAAAAAGATTGTGAATACTAAAAATAATCTAAGTGGCTTTTTCATATTTAGTTACAATTTTGAGGATTAAATTCTGTTTGGTTTTTTACCAATTGTTGATAGCTTGCAAAAAGAGCTTCGTCTTCATCAGACAACAAAATTTCATGAGCATAAGCCCGCAGACCGTCCCATCCAAATCCCATATAATAGTCTAATGGGTAACGATTATTGTCCAAATTCCTTATTGCTGTCGCAATTGGAACTACATAATTTTCTGCCATATAAACATGTTGTGCTTGACTACTAAGATTTTTTAAGCCTTTATAACCTTTATATAAATCAAATAATCTTACTCTGTCATTAGGATCGACCTCTCCATTATGAGCTTGATCAACAAATCTGTATAATTCAGCATGAATTCTTTCATGTAATAGAGTAGCTGCGGTGCATTAAGAACAACAACTCCGCAAAGTTTTAAGACTTTGCGGAGTGTGGCGGATAAAAGATAAAAATCTATATTATCAAATTAATATACATATATCATTTTAGAATCTCTTATTTCCCATTTCTCTCTGTTCTTTTTTAGAAGACATAAAAAATAACCACTATTTTTAATGGAAATTGTTGTTAATGCTTTTTCTAAATTATCATCAAAAGCTATTCTTGAAAAATACATTTGCCAGTCATATGTATTATGCTGTTGTTGTTTTGATAATAATGAGTCTAAATAGACTATATCATAACCTTTGTTGCTTTTGATTTTATTGAGATCAAGTTTAAGATCATTTTCAAAACTGTTAAATAACTTCATTAATTTATGATAATCCTTGTCCTCAACATTTTTCAATAAACTTTCTTTTTCTTGCTTATGTCTTAATAATTGATAAATACCAATCGTTTGTTTCTGATTAACAATAGAATCAATTTGGCTATTGTTGAACAATGGCTTTTGTCCCTCCGGAGGTGGTGGAGGTTTAATTGGGCTACCAAATTTATCAATCAATAATGAGTAAATCTCATAGGCATTTTTGTCTTTCTCATTATCGATAGGTTTACTACAAGATAAAGCTAGAAACAAAGTATAAAAAATTAAAAAATAGACTTTCATAATTAGTTACAATTAATAGGATTAAATTCTGTATTTTGATTAACGATTGCTTGTAAATTATATAATTCGGTGCTCTCCTCTGGTGTTAGTGTACCCTGATAGTCATAATTCCTCAATCCATCCCAACCAAATCCCATATAATGATTTAAAGGATATTTATTATTGTCTAATTCCCTAATAGCTTTAGCAATAGGAGTAACATAATTTTCAACCATATATACATGTTGAGCTCTACTGCTCATTGAACTTAGCCCTTTAAAATTTCTATATAAATCAAATAGTCTTTTTCGTTCATTCGGGTTTACATTTCCTTGATTTGCTTCGTTGACAAATCTAAATAATTCAGCATGGACACCTTCGTGGAGCAGATTTGCTGCATTCTCAAGAGAAGGGAGATTTAAGTTATCAACTTTTATTGTTAGAATATTAAAATCTACCAACTCGCTGTCATCTGTACACATATCAGCCGGATCATCACAATCACCAACTCTAAAATACAAATTATATTTAGGATCATCAATAAACGAGCCAATTGTGGTTCTAAATAAATTACCGTTACGACTTTTTAGTTCACTATATACGCAATAAGCATTTGTTTCTAAAAAAGAGGAATCTAAAATTACCTCATCAAAAAAATCCACCTCACCACCATTTCTAAGTGCTTCCAACGCTTCTCTGGTAAAATCGGAATTATTGGTGTTTCTAAAATATTCATCGAGATTTGTTGCTTCATTGGGGTTAACAATCAACCAGTTTTCCTGATTGCCGTCTAATGATAGGTCTTGTACCAGGTTATGTACCATACCCCTAAAAGCAAAATCAAAAGGTTGGTTGTTCTGTAAAGCTCTAACACCTTCAATAACATAGGGTCTATCAAGCATAGATAAAAAATGTACTCCATTGTTATACAATATTTCTCCTATATTATTTACAAAATACGCTTCGATAAAAAAGTTATCTCCCACAGGATTATAGTCGTCGGTGGCATAATTAAAGAGTCTAGCGATTTCTTCTGTTGTAAAATATAGACTTAGATCGGTTCTTTCATTATCAACTAGAAACCTACGAGTTACTTCTCCTTCTAGTTGTGGTCTGTCTATCTCACTGGTTTCCAAAGAGTGGAGAAGGTTTCCAAAACCCCAAAACCGATTGTTAAGACCATCGTTTTTTTTACCAACGCTTCTAAAAAGCAAATTAGGTTCAGTATCATATTGCTCTGTAAGAAATCGTTGTCCTGGACCATCTGCACCAAACCCCAATCCTAATTGATAGCCAGAAACAAATGAACGCATTAAGTGTCTATAAGCACTCCATGCCAGACCACCATAGCGATGATGTTCCATATATTTCTTTGTTGCGTCTTCAACTTTTTTAGTTTTAGGATCAGATAAAAAATTACCTATTGGTGAATCACCTGCATTAAGATTTTTTAGAGCTAAATCAAATAATGCATTATTTTCGTTTAGTTCTCCAAACTCTCTTGGCGTCCAACCTTCCATCGTTGGGCCTAAGTCGGCATTTATGGCGATCGTTTCTGTATAATCCTGGTCTTCGAGTACAAAAATATTATGAGGGTTCCCAAATGGTCTGTAAAGAATGCTGCTATCCTGTTCATTAATCCAGACCATATATCGGGTCATAAATCGTATCGCATCTTCATAACCTAATCCATTATAATGTCTAATATAGCGTCGAGCCAGATCACGAGACATCCACCCTTCATTGTAGTACCGCTCTAATCGGCTTCTAGATTCATCATATCTTCTGAAATTGGATCTTTGTGAATCCCTTATAGAAAGCTCTTCATTAAGGAGGTTATTTATTTCACTATCTGGATAATGAGACAAGTATTCTCCTTTATATTTTAGAACTCCGTATTTAGGATTTATAACTCCTTCTTTTTTCCTTATATCAAGTACTTTATGATTATATGTTGCATTTCTTAGTGTAATACGGTTGTAATTGCGAAGTTCTTGAAAATAGGCATCAACCTTTGGATAATACTCATTAGCAAGTTTATTAGTTTCCTTAGTTTTAAAGTAATTTTCCTGTATAACGCTAAAGTTATAATCACTTGGCACCCCAAAAGGACCATGATACATCGAAAAATAGTTTAGTCCTGTAATTGTTGTTGCTAATAAAAGCTCTTGCTCGTATAGCCATTCTTCTCTTAGAGACCCTCCTAAGTTCAATATTTCAGTATTAAATATTCCCAATTGAAAAGGAGCGATACAAAGACAGCTTCTTTCAGTGCCTGCACCTTTTTCTTCGCAATCAATACAACTCTCCGTTCCATCATTATTATAAGGAACAAACTGTGCATATGTTGTATTTGATAATAGGCATATCATGCTTATCACCAATATGTTATAAATACATTTCATAAGATTAATATTTTGTGTGGTTCGGTTAAAGTTTAATAACGGTCTTGCTGTACGGCTGCCCGTTAATGGTCATTTGTACGATATAAGTGCCACTGATAAGTGTGGTACTATCGACAGTAATGGTTTGTGTAGCTCCTGCACTACTCTTTTGAGTAGGCACCTGTACTCTCTGTTGCCCAAAGAAATCATATATAGCTACCTCTACCGTAGCTGCTTGATCCAGGGTATAGGTAATGGTAAATTGATCACCGATCGGGTTGGGTGAAATGACTGCAAAATTTTTGTCCAATGGAGTTTCGGTTGCTATTCTGGGTTCATTTTGTGCCAATAGCGGAGCTGCTTCCTCCGGGTATAAAATCATTGCAACAGGCTTGCGTATATCCTCGTTATAATCTACAATTTTATGACCAAGTCTTGCAATTAGTGCTGACTTCCCATCTATTGTTTCTGTACGAAAATTAATGATTCCTGATGAATAGGTTATAGTGTTTTTGTCGGGGTGGTCCTGTAATAAATTTTCTAATGGGGGTAAAACTAGGGGAAAAGAAGGATAAAAACTTATATAAACTTGACCATTATTTGCCATCATAACCCCATTTCCAGAAATAGTTTGCCCTTCTATGGTCAATTCATAATTAACACCGGTATAAGTACCTATTGCTTCGCGATATTCTAAAGATAGCGATACAGGAATATAACGCTTTGCCACTCCTCTATCCAACCAATCATATTCAATAAAATGACCATGATATACCTGATCATCTAACGTTTCAAGTTCAGGTACATCGAGATAATAAAAAATTTCTACAGTAGCCCGCCGCTCTTCGGCTGAAATCGGGATCCAATCGTTATTTTGACCTTGCAAGTGTTGTAATAAGGTTTGGCTGTTCAGAATATCATTTTCTGAGAGCATCTGTAACCCTTTGGCTTTATCTTCAGGCACCCCATAACCAAAATAATGTATGATGGCCAGCCAGTGTTTGGCCATAGGGTGATTGCTGTTTTCAAAATACGTTTTTGCCTCATTTACCAGCGTTTCAGTGGTAAATTCCACTCTCCATGTATGTAAATTTTTTAGACTTAAATATCCCAGTACATAATTTACCACATCGGTTTCATAACCCAGAGTTAATAATCGTTTAAAATCATTATAAATATCAAGATAGTGAACAGATCCATCCTTGACAATAAAGCTATTTGACAATTTATAAATCCCATGTCTAAACATTCCGGGAGGATAATTATTAACTGCCGATCTAAAAAAATAAAATTCTGATAACTCCTTATTATGGCCGTATAAAATAGCGAAATCTCCTTTTTGATAGTGAATTAATGCTCTTGCATAAGCAGATTTGGGACTGGTCCTGGAATAGTTATCCTCTGAGCAGGGAGCAATAAACTCGATCATCTCATTTAGTACTTCATGGGGATAATCTTTTAAATGATGTCTAAATTTCAATATTTCTTCTGCTTTCTCATCGCAGATTTCTCTGGTCAGTTCTTCCTGCGCATACCCGGTATGCATAAAACAAAAGGTGATAAGGAGTAAACTCCATACGTGTAATTTTTTCATGTGTGTAAAATTTAAATGGTTAGTGTTTATATATAGAATCTGGTATCGAGCCTGGTATGCTATTTTTGATGCATACTGCAGGGCTGTTAAGGGAAAGCTCCCTTATAGGTCGTTTTGATAAAGAAGCCTGGTGTTTGGGCATCCTGCCCAAAACAGTTGGGTTGCTGCAAAGTCACAGATATTCGCAGGGCAGCAGTCTATGCATATTGGCTTTAGTATTACTGAAGAACAGCTTGGTTTGGTTTCATGAGTTGTGTATTTATGGTTATAAGAATTGATGTATGATTAGCCGTTGTGTGTTTAGAAACTATTTCTTCAATTTTTCCCCCTCCCGATACGGGATAGAAGTAAAAAGATGAGGATTAATCCTATATTTTGTGCTATTTACTTCTAAATACACAACGGGCATATCATTTTATATGTAGATCCGAAATTATATCAGTATGAGTATTTTCTTCACCCCTGCCCGACTATGTCATTCAGGCGGGCTTTAGTCCCGATAGCTATCGGGAGGGGTCAAAAAAAAATACCAAAAAATTCAGTTTTTTACCCCAGCCCTAAAGGGAGTAACTGAATTTTCTATATTATGAAATTACTATTAGTATAATTACGGATATACATGTCATTTTATAAAAATAATGGATCCCAGTTTCATTTTTTGTAACTGGAATTTTGTATGGAGGTCAAAACTTTAACAAAAAAATAAGTAATTGGCTATGTTAAGTAGATTACAAGGGGTACTTCAGAAGTACCCTCCCCCACTTCAGAAGTACCCCCTCCCACTGTATTTGTTAAAGAACCCGGTAGATTTGTTAAAGATCCACGTAAGTTTGTCAGTCTACCCACTTATATAAGTAGGTTGGGGTACTTCATTTGTTAAAGAACCTCGTAGATTTGTTAAAGAATCCTGCTAGTTTGTCAGCCGACCCACTTCGTTACTACCTCATCCTGCAAAATTTGCTGTCTGGCGCATCTTTTTTGCCCTGCAGTCCATACTTTTTGTGGTTGATTTACTACCATTACTAGCCCACAAGCTCTTTTTGTCATACAGCCACCCCTTGTTGGTATTGCAATGGCTATAACCACCATTCTTTATTCTTTTGTTGTATCGTCTGTATCGTCTGCTGTATCTGTTGGGGCATTCATACTCTGGGTAAACCGGGTTTTTAGCAATTGGTAGGCACTTTCTGCACCTTCCATAGGTATTTTACGGGCGGCATCTGCCAGGCTGTATACTGCCAGAGCGGTTTTATATACTTCGCTTCCGGCAATGATCTGGGTATCTTTTATTTGACGCAGCAAGATCTCAAGCTCCAGAATGATCGGATCCAACTGTTCAAAGAGGCTAAGGTCTTTACGGGCCTCTTCGGCCGTTAGTGCTTCGGGTACCCATTTGGGTTTTCCCTCGAGGGTATGAATCCCATCTTCGGCAAAAATTTTATTGGCACTGTTGATCTTGGGTAGGTTCTTCCGTTCTTTTGGGGTAAGGTTTTGCAAAAAGTTTAAAGCACTTTTTAGTGTACCTATCCCCTGCTGAATGGTTGCTACTTCTTCTGTTACCAGTACCTTGCTAATTCTGTTCATTTCACTCATGTTGTTTTTATTTTTGTGTTATTATTTAATTGTTTACTGTTCTGTTGGATGTTGGATGTCCGGGTGTCCGAAGTCGGATGTCGGATGTCCGAAGTCCGAGGTATGAGGTCCGAAAATTCAGAATTCTGAATTCTGAATTCTGAATTCATAATTTGTAACCACTCACATACTCCTCAACCCTACTCCTCCATTCCTCACAAATTTCATAATTCATAATTCTGAATTCTGAATTCAAAAACTCATAACTCAAAAACTCACCCTATAGATAAGCTGAATAGCGTCTTCGGGGGTTTTGCCTTTTGTATACAACGTATTGATCCAGAGATAGAGGATTGTTTTATAGGAGTGGCAATGCACCAGGTTATATATAAAATCGTCAAATCGTATAGGTAATGCCTGCAGGATATCGTAGATACATTGGTTTTTTGTGTATTGGGTTTGTTGGTTCATCGTTAGGTTTTAGATGTACCAAATGTAAAGGAAGGGATCTGTTATGTACAAGGGAAGATGGTCTTGATTTATAAAAAACAGGGTAGTGATTTATAAATTACGACCTATTTTTTGGGAGGCGGGAAAAGTCGGATGTCCGATGTCCGATGTCCGAGGTCCGAAGTCCGAAGTCCGAAGTCCGAAGTCCGAAGTCCGATGTCCGATGTCCGAAGTCCGAAGTCCGAAGTCCGAAGTCCGAAGTCCGAAGTTTAAAATTCTTAGACCGTAACTCCAAAACCGTAATTCACAATTTGTAACCACTCACATACTCCTCAACCCTACTAATGTCCGAGGTCCGAGGTCCGAGGTCCGAGGTCCGAGGTCCGAGGTCCGAGGTCCGAAGTTTAAAATCCTTAGACCGTAACTCCAAAACCGTAATTCATAATTTGTAACCACTC
>CANMDW010000036.1 GCA_947496705.1 uncultured Aquimarina sp.
GCCTGGATGGATACCTATGCACACTATAGAAACAACTTAAAAAATCAAGGAAAAAGAAAAGGACACACCTTGAGCATCAACTGGCCCCTGTGGAAAGAAGGGGGAATGCAAATAGATCAGCAAAGCGAACGACTGCTTGAAAAAAAATGGGGAATGATTCCCATGCCAACAACGCAGGGAATAATCGCCCTGGAAAAACTATTACAACAAAACAGTGTGCAGGCTATTGTCGCTTTTGCAAAAAAGAACACCCTAGAAAATGTGTTCAATATCAATCTGCAACAAGAGCAACCTCAAAGTAAACCCGTACCAGAAAACACCTCTTCTGATTTACAAACAACCCGGAAAATACAAAATCGATTGATAACACTTATCAGTGAAGTTTTAAATCTCGACAAACAACTCATCGAAACAGAAGTAGAATTCTCTGAATATGGACTAGACTCTATGATGATGATCAATATGCTCAATCGTATTGAAGAAGCCTTTACCATTACGGTCGAACCTACGGCCATTGTCAATTATCCTACCATCGACCTGTTGGCAACATACCTACAAAGTAAAACAGCAAAGCTTCCATTGAGTACTGCAGAGAATACCCCTGGTAACACCCCTGTAGTCAAAACCTATGATAGTAAGCCTGCTCCCAGATTGTTGAGTAAGCAAAAACACAGAAAAACATCGCACAGGCCTGCTACAGAAGAAAAAATAGCTATCATCGGGATGAGCTGTCACTTACCACAATCAGACAACTTACAACAATACTGGGAAAATCTAAAACTTGGAAAAGATCTCATCTCTGAGACTCCGCAACAAAGATGGGACCCTAACCAATACTATGCTCCTGAACAACAAGCCGATAAAACCTATACCACCAAAGGAGGGTTTATCAATAACCCAGGACTCTTTGATGCCTCCTATTTTAACATCAGTGATCATGATGCCATTAGTATGGATCCCCAGCAACGAATCATATTAGAATTGAGCAGGTCCCTGCTGGCACAGGCCGGTTATAAAAAAGAGGAAATCAACAATACCAATACTGGTGTATATATAGGGGCTAAAGACAATAATTATGTCAAAAACAACTATCACCTTATACCTCAAAAAGCATATCAACATACCATTGTCAATAATATCAGTAATATGATCGCGGCAAGAATCTCTGACTTTTATAATCTAAAAGGAACCAGCCAGATCATAGACACCGCATGCTCTTCTTCACTGGTAGCCATACATCAAGGATGCCAGGATATCCTGCAAGGAAAAACAAAAATGGCCATTGCAGGAGGAATATCTATCATGGTCGATCCCTTTACCCATATCGCTTTCAGCCAGGCAAACGTATTGAGCAAAGACGGAAAAAGTTATGTCTTTGATCAAAGAGCAAAAGGGTTTGTATTGGCCGAAGGTGGTGGACTGGTACTCTTAAAATTATATGAACAGGCAAAAGCCGATGGAGACCATATCTATGGGGTGATCTCTGGATCTGCGGTCAATAATGATGGAAATACCATGGGACTCACCGTACCCAACATAGAAGGACAAAAACAGGTCATACAACAAGCCTTTTCTAAAACAACTATCGACCCAACACAGATCTCCTATTATGAAGCTCATGGTACAGGAACCCTACTCGGTGACCCTATAGAGGTAAAAGCTGCTTCAGAAGTATACCAAAACATGGCAAAAGATACAAGTCTGAAGCAATACTGCGCTATAGGATCGGTAAAAAGCAACCTGGGACATACCATGACAGCTGCAGGAGTTACAGGTCTTATTAAAATCCTGCTACAATTACAACACAAAACACTGGTGCCCACCCTGCACTGCCAAAAACCACACCCAAGATTTGAATTTGAGCAAAGTCCCTTTTACCCCAATACCCAACTAAAACCCTGGGAAAACCATAATTCAAATAACAGGGTAGCGGCCATTAGCAGTTTCGGGTTTGGAGGAACCAATTGCCATATGATCATTCAAGAAGAAAAAAACATAACAACTCACAGAAATCCGATCCCTATAAAAACCGTATCCAGTAAACATTATTGGTTGGGAGAGGAAATTACCCAAAAAAACATCGCTTCACAGCAAAAAGAAGCCCCAATAATGAAGCATCAGTACCTGGCTCAACAAACCTATATGTATAATGAGCCCATTATGCAAGATCATCTCATTTTTGGCCGACAGGTATTAATGGGGGTGGCACATCTTTCTTTAAGCATAGATGCAGCAAGGAAAGTATATCCGAATGCCGATGTTCAATTAGAAAAAGTGCTGTTTTCCAATCCAATGGTGCTACAAGAAGGAGAAACCGCAATACAAAGTTGCCTACTCAATGCAGAAGAACAAAAAATAGAAGTGCACTATCAAATTAACGGAGTAGAAAGTATGGCTGCAAAATCAAGTGTATCTAAAATTGATTTTCAACACAAAAACCTGGATCTGGAAGCGCTTAAACAACATAGTGAAACAGCAATCGCAGGAAGCCAATACTACGATCTACCTGAACAAAATTGTTATGGAACAACAACAAAAACACTACAACAATTATGGTATCTGCCCGATGGAAAAGCTCTGGCTAGCCTTCAATTGAATACAGAATACCATCAAAAAACAGGGTTCTTAATACATCCTGCAATTTTTGATGGGGCCCATGTAGCTGCTACACTATGCATGGACAGAGATCCTGCCAAGGCCATCAAAAATCATTGCCCCCCTTTAATGATCAAAAAAGTAAAAATAGCAAAGGAAATCATTAGTTTTTCTACTCTTCAATTTTATATACTTATCACCCCTAAACAATCCAACGATCAAATCGCAGAATTTGATATCGAATTATATACCCTCCAAGGAAAATGTATCGCTATCCTTGAAGGATTTACTACCAAATCGGCACCTTCTGCTGAAGGCATATTTGAAACGGTACAACAAAAAAAACAAACTCCCAAATCTGAAACAAAACCTATAGATACTCCAACAGCAACACAGCAACAAACTCTCAGAGGTCTCAAACCTGCCAACTCCGAAAATCAAATCAAACAAGCTCTTATTTTATATTTAAAAACAAAAATTGCATCCACATTAAATATAACTCACAATGATGTTCTTATAGGTCAAAATTTTATGGAGATCGGTTTAGAATCTATTCAAATGATTAGGATGTCAGAGTCATTAGAAAAAGAATTAGAAGTAGAGCTATACCCCACTTTATTTTTTGAAAACCAAAACATAGAAGATTTAGCAACTTATTTATTGGAGGATCATTGGGAAAAAGTAATGTTAAAGTTTAGAGAGTCAATTTCTGAAGAAAAAGTGACTGATTCAAAAATAGAAAGTACTTCCACCTCCACTTCAGTACCTCTATCCCCTCCAAACAAAAAGCAACTTATATCAAGTATTTCTCCTTTGCACTTTGGAGAGTTTAAAACAATACAACCTAAAAAACAACCTACACAAGACATCGCCATTATAGGAATGAGCGGATACTTCCCCGACTCAAAAAATATTGATGAGTTCTGGGAAAACATCTCTTCAGGAAAAGATTTAATACGGGAAATTCCAGCAGATCATTGGGATTATCGCCCTTGGTTTAGCCAAAACCGAAAGGAAGATAACAAAACCTATAGCAAATGGGGTGGTTTTTTACCAGATATCGACAAATTCGATCCTTTATTTTTTGGCATTAATCCTCTTCAGGCCGAATGGATGGACCCTCAAGTACGGTTGTTATTGCAGGCTGCATATCATACCTTTGAAGATGCTGGAGTGATCAATAAGATTAGAGGAACGAGAACAGGAGTATATGTAGGAAGTTGTTTTCATGAATATTGGGATGAGATCGTACGGGCAGGTATTCCTATAAAAGATTATCAACATAGTAGCAGTGCCATGTCCAGTCTTTCATCTACCGTTTCATACTATTTTGACTTACAAGGGGGCTCCATACCCTTAGACAACGCCTGTGCATCATCAATGACGGCTTTGCATTTAGGCTGCCAGGCTATTCGCAATGGAGAAATAAACTGTGCCTTAATTGCAGGGCTCAATGTATTGCTAAGCCCATTGCACTATGTATATTTCTCCAGAATGCAGGCTCTATCTCCTACAGGAAGATGTCATACCTTTGATCAAAAGGCCGATGGATATGCACCTGGAGAAGGAGTTGTTTCGGTACTGATAAAACCTTTATCAAAAGCCATTCAAGAAAACGATAGAATTCATGGAATCATTAAAGGCAGTGCTATTAATCATGTGGGGCACTCAAATAATCCAACTTCTCCCAGACCTGAATTACAGACTAAACTCTTGTTGGATGCCTGGAAAACAGCAAACATACATCCCGAAGACATCTCCTATATAGAAGCTCATGGAACCGGAACATCCCTGGGGGATCCCATAGAAATCAATGCTCTGAAAAAGGCTTTTAAAAAACATACTCAAAAACAAGGGTTTTGCTATATCGGATCCACAAAAGCGCACACAGGTCATCTCGAAGGAGCAGCAGGTCTTGCCAGTGTCATCAAAGTACTGCAAATGATTAAACATAAGCAGATACCAACCATGCCCAATTTTGAAACCATAAACCCATATATCAAATTAGAAGGATCACCCTTAAAGATCAATACCAAAAACGAACTATGGAATACTCAAAAACCAAAATTGGCCGGAATTAGCTCCTTTGGAATGACCGGAAATAACGCACATGTAGTCTTACAAGAATACATCCCAAAGAAAAAACAATCCTATACCAGCAATAGTTTGGCCATCATCCTGCTATCTGCAAAAAATCAGGAACGCTTAAAAGAACAGGCACAAAATCTGAAGGATTTTATTGATAAAAACAAAGAACCAAACCTATATGATATCGCATATACCTTACAAATCGGCAGAGAAGCTTTGGAAGAAAGACTTGCAATAGTGGTCAATACGCTCCAAGGATTAAAAGAAAATTTAGATAATTATCTCAAAGGAAATCCCGATAGCTATCGGGACAAAGAAGTAGTAACAGGCAATATCAAAAAAAATCAAAATGACTTCTTACTGGAAGGTAATGCCGGAAAATCTTATATAGAAACTGCAATAAAAGACAAAGAATCCAAATCATTGGCGCAACTCTGGATCAAAGGGGTGGCTGTCGATTGGAAATTGCTCTATCCAGAGAACAACCAACCTGATAAGATCAGTCTGCCCAACTATCCCTTCGCAAAAGAACGCTATTGGATCCCGGAATCAGTAACAGGAACCTATAATTCCTCTACCAGTCAATTGCATCCATTATTACATTTGAACAGTTCTAATCTAAAAGAACAACGCTTTACAAGTGAATATAGCGGAAAGGAACCTTTCTTGGAAGATCATAGAGTTGGAGAAGAGAAAGTATTGCCTGGTGTTGCCTATATCGAATTAGCGAGAGAAGCCGGATCGATTTCATTAGAACAACCCATTACACAACTCAAAGATGTCACCTGGTTAAGCCCTATACAGGTTAATGGTCAACCACAAAAAATTCATATTAGCCTCTTTGAGGATCTAGATACCATCGGCTATGAAATATACAGCCAGACTACTGAAAAGGAGGGTAGGAATCCAGAACAAGAAGTCATTCATGCCCGTGGAAAACTCAATACAACACAACTTACAACCCCTCCTGCTTTTGATATCAACACCATCAAAGATCATCTTCCCAATCAAAAACAAGGACATGAATGTTATGAAGTATTAAAAAAACTAGGATTCAATTATGGTAATTCCTTCCGGGGAATCAAAAAAATATTTTACAGTGCTACGGAAGCTCTAAGTAGGATTACTTTGCCTATAGAAGAACACTATGTTTTACAACCTAGTATACTTGATAGTGCCTTACAGACATGTATGGGCATACGACTGGAAGAAAAAGATCTAAGCTTACCTTTTAGCATAAAACAAGTCAATATCTATGGGGATGTCTCTCAAACTGCCTGGTGTTATGCTAGAAAAAGTGACAGCAATACAGCAAGCAGTAAACTAACCAATTATGATATTGATCTTATATCTGAGCAAGGCGAAGTCCTCTTGCGTTTCAAAGATTTTGTCACCTTACCTTTCGATGGGTTTCAAAAACAAAATCAAAAAGATTCCTTTGCCAAGCATATGCAACAACAAAACAGCCTTGTTGATAACAAAACAGACCTTTATCTATATACCCCTGTATGGGAAGAAAAAACACTCTCTAAGCAATTAGAAAACACTAAAACTAATCAAATCATCCTTTTGGTAGGAGACCCAGCAACTCTGGCAGAAAAACTAACTGAATCACTCGAACAGGAAGTCATCTCCATTAATGAAACCTCTGAAATAGCTTACTACCTCAAAGTACAGCAAATAATACAAGAGAAGATAGCGCTACAACAAAAAACCAACCTGATAGTCGTCTACAACAATGACGATGCGGTCGACTATGGATTTATCAGCGGATTATTAAAAACAGCTACCCTGGAACACCCTAAGCTAACTGCCAAAACCGTAGCAGTAACCAACTTGTCCATCAGTGAATTGGAAACGCTTTCCGATATTATTCAGGCAGAACAACAAGATCCCTCAACAGAGGTACGCTATACAACCGGGAAAAGAGAAATAAACAGTATCAAACCACTAGTCCCCGATTCTGAAACAACAAATGAATTAAAGATCAAACAAGGCGGCGTCTACCTGATCACAGGAGGGGCCGGGGGTATAGGACAAATATTTGCACAACATATCGCTCAAACACCCAATACCCATGTTATCCTAACCGGGAGAAATAAGAACAGTCAACTCTCTCAAGAAAAACTTCACCAACTCAATGCCTCCTACCATAGCTGTGATGTTACCCATCAGGATTCTGTAACACAACTCATCGATCAGATCATCAAAACCCATGGCAAACTCGATGGCATTATACACAGTGCAGGGGTTATTAAAGACAGCTTCTTGATAAAGAAAACCACACAAGAAGCCACTGCTGTGCTTAATCCAAAGATCTTAGGAACAAAATACCTGGATCAAGCCACTAAAGAAATCGACCTGGACTTTATGGTGTATTTCAGTAGTATATCTGGGGTGGTAGGAAATCTGGGACAAGCAGATTATGCCAGTGCCAATGCATGGATGGATACCTATGCACACTATAGAAACACCTTAAAACAACAAGGAAAAAGAAAAGGGCATACCCTTAGTATCAATTGGCCCCTGTGGAAAGAAGGGGGCATGCAAATCAATCCACAAAGTGAACGACTGCTTGAAAAAAAATGGGGAATGCTCCCCCTACCCTCTTTCAAAGGAATCAAAGCCTTAGAGATAATCTTGCAACAAAATATCTCGCAAGGGATGGTGGCTTTTGGAAAAAAAGACTTCATAAAAAATGTTTTCAGTATTCATCTCAATCAAAAGCAAAACCTCACAAAACCTCTTACAGAGGACACTCCATCATCATCAGAAGCTTTACAACAAATACAAAATCGTTTAATAACACTAACCAGTGAATTATTAAAACTAAACAAAGACGATATTGAAGAAGATGTGGATTTTACAGAATACGGGCTGGATTCAATTTTAATGATGAAAATAATTAGTGGAATTGAAGACAAATTCCAAATAAATATAGATCCTACAGCTTTAATTAATTATTCAACAATAAACGAATTGTCAGAATATCTTTTAGAGCAAGGAGCCAAAACAGAACCCATAGAAAAAAACATTGAGAATAAAATTATCGATAGTCCAAGAAGAATAATACATAGAAAACAGATATCCTTAAATAACCAACTACAATCAAAAGATGACATAGCTACAGCCTATCATGCTTCGTTTTATGGTACTGATACTCAAGCAGCACCAAATTTGGATAAACATATAATCTGTTTTAAAGAAAATAAACCAGAAGGAAACATTGCCATTATTCTGCCAGGAATGCCCGGAATCGTTGATGGATATTATGAATTAGCCCAAAATTTGAAGGAAGGAACTGTATATGGGATTCATATGGTTGGGTTTGAAAATGAGGAACCCCTCAAATCAATGATATCGATAGCTGAACATTATTACCGTATGATACAAATCATCCATACCAAAAAAGCAAAAATTACATTATACGCTCATAGTTATGGAGGTCTTGTACTTTTTGAATTGTTAAAAATATTACAAAGAAAAGCGATTAAAATTGATCGTATTGTTTTACTAGATAGTTATACAAATACTTTAAAAATGCGATTGAAAGAAAGAATGTCTTTCTTCATTCATTCATCATGTAAGCAATTTAATCTAAAAGTTAGTAAGAAGGATATTCTTGCATTTTCCGATAAACTTGTCAAACGGCCAAAAAAAACCAGAGGGGATTTAATTTACAATTACCTCGCTCAAAAAGGAGCAAAAATAAACAAGGAACTCTTTTCGCGCACTTATGATTTATGGGATACTTCTATGAGTATTAAATACAAATTAACACAGAAGTTGGATCATGATATTATTCTTATCAAAAGCAAAAAATTCTTTTTTGAATCTCAAGACGATACACTAGGATGGGCACCGCATTATAAATCTATACAGATAATAGCATCAGAAGGAGATCATTTTAATATAGTAAAAGAACCCTTTGTAAGTAAATGGATCAACCAATTAGAAAAAATGAATAATAGATGAAAAAAGTAATCATGTTTCCCGGTCAGGGATCGCAATACAGAGGTATGGGTAAAGAACTTTTCTCAAAATTCCCATCACAAACAAAGACAGCTTCAGATATTCTTGGTTATGATATAGAAGCGCTATGTGTTCATGATCCAAACAGGGAATTAGACAAAACACAATTCACCCAGCCTGCATTATATGTTGTGAATGCTCTTACCTATTACGACAGTCAAAATGGGAGCCTACCTGATTATTTGATTGGTCATAGTTTGGGCGAGTACAATGCATTGCTAGCTGCAGAGGCCTTTGATTTTGAAACAGGATTAAAATTGGTACAAAAAAGAGGAGCACTAATGGCTGCAGCCTCTGGCGGGGGAATGGCAGCCGTGCTTGGTCTTGATGCAGTGACATTGCGACATAAATTGGATGAAGGAGGATATGGCGACCTCGACATTGCTAATTTTAATACACCCACACAAATTGTAATTGCAGGACCACAAGACACCATCAACAAAGTATTTAGAGCTTTTCGTAAGGAAGCCAAAGTAATCCCATTATTTGTAACTGCTCCATTTCATTCCAGGTATATGAAACAAGCTTCAGAAGAGTTTGCTGTTTTTCTGAAAGATTTCGATTTTTCTTCCTTAAAAACCCCTGTAATTTCTAATGCAACAGCATTACCTTATGAGCAAGGCAATATTTCAATATTACTAAGCCAACAAATTACCAGTCCTGTACGCTGGACAGATACTATTCAACATTTAATAAAAAATGATGTTACTAAATATGAAGAAATAGGAAACATAAACGAAATTCTTACCAAAATGGTACATGAGATTAAAGGTGATTTTTCTCCTAATGGAGAAGAAAAAATAATAACACCCTCTAATAAGGAAAGTTCTCAGTTAAAAGCAAATATTGATATAGACACACTTCAAAAAACACAAAACGGACAAGACTTATCTCCTCGTATAGGCAGCAAATCTTTTCGCGACGCTTATGGCATCAAATATGCTTATTTGGCAGGTGCTATGTACAGAGGTATTGCATCTAAAGAATTGGTGGTATGCATGGGGAAGGCGAAAATGCTGGCTTTTCTGGGTACGGGGGGAATGTCTTTTGAAGAAATAGAAACAAACATAAAGTTCATTCAGGCAGAATTGAACAATGGCGAGGCCTATGGTATGAATTTACTGCATAATCTTAGCAATCCTGAAGTAGAAATGGAGACGGTAAAACTATATTTAAAGTATAGTATTAAAAACATAGAAGCCTCTGCTTTTATGCAAATAACACCAGCATTGGTTTTCTATCGTCTGCAGGGCCTTAAAAAGGACGATGAAGGCAACATCATTTGTGATCACAAAGTGCTGGCAAAAATATCAAGGCCAGAGGTAGCAGAAGCTTTTATGAGTCCTGCCCCAGAAAGAATTGTGCAAAAACTGTTGGATCAAGGTCTTATAACTTCAGAACAGGCGGCAATGTCCAGGGCCGTTCCTATGAGTTATGATATCTGTGTTGAAGCAGATTCGGGCGGGCATACAGATAGCGGAGTAGCCTTGGTCTTATTGCCCTCTATGCAAAGTCTGAGAGCGAGTATAGAAAAAGAAATTTCCTATCTCGAGTCGATTCATATCGGTTTGGCAGGTGGCATAGGAACCCCCCAGGCCGTTGCCTGTGCCTTTGTTATGGGAGCCGACTTTGTACTGACAGGTTCTATCAATCAATGTACGGTAGAAGCAGGAACCAGTGATGTGGTAAAAGACTTACTGCAGGATATTAATGTTCAGGATACCGACTATGCCCCTGCAGGAGATATGTTTGAAATAGGTGCAAGAATTCAGGTATTAAAAAAAGGAGTTCTGTTTCCTGCAAGAGCAAACAAGTTATACGCACTTTACCAACAGTACAATTCACTCGAAGAAATACCACAGAAGACCATTTCACAACTAGAAAGATCTTATTTTAAGAAGTCAATCCCCACGATATGGGAAGAAACCAAAGCGTATTGGATAAGTAAAGGAGAACAAGCTGTAATTACAGAAGCCGAACAAAATTCTAAGAAGAAAATGGCATTGGTATTCAAGTGGTATTTTGGTTATAGTATGCGATTGTCTTTTGATGCCGAGATAAATGAAAAAGTAAACTTTCAGGTACATACTGGTCCAGCTCTGGGGGCTTTTAATCAGTGGGTAAAAGGTACAAAACTCGAAAGTTGGAGAAATCGTCATCCAGATATCATAGGAATCAAAATGATGAAAGAGGCGGCCAAAATAATGGAGACAAGTTTATCAGAAATACATAATAATTAAAATAATGTAATGAATTAACCTAGTAAATAACCTAAAAAAGTACGTTATGAATTCTAAAGAAATTTTTGAAGTAATTGTTAGCAATCTTAGGGATATACTCCCAGAGATAGAACACGAACCCATAGAATATGGCTCCAGATTATGTCTTTTGGGAACAGGCTCTGTTGGCAGAGCAGAATTAATTGAAAAAACCCTTGAAGACCTTGAAATAGAGGCCAATCGATTTGAATTCCATGCTGCAGCAAACCTGGGAGAATTGGCAGAAATGTTTACGCAAAGAGTGAATGCAAAATCAGCATGAATTTATTGGGGCATAGTGCTATTTATTAAGTACAGTAGGCCGATAGTGATTTGATCATCATTCTGGCCATAGCTTAACATGCTGTGATTTCTACCATGCCATGATGATAATCGTTAGATAATGAATCGGTTATACTATTAACCCAACCAAACTTAGACATGTAAAGACGAAATTTTTCGTACTTAGAATTACAAAATATCACCTAATATAATTCGAGAGTTATGAATTTGAAAGAGGTCCAAAGTTTAATCAAATCAGTAGCTAATTCGGGAGCAGTTGAATTTAAATTAGCTTCTGAAGAAGTGAAAATAGTTGTTAAAGCTAATATTACAGAAAGTGAAGTGAAAATAAAACGATCTCCTTCAGAGATTGATAAAATAATAAAACATGTAGTCACAGAAAAATCAGTAACACATATATCAGATAGTATAATTAAATCAGAAAAAGATATTGAAAAAAGCCATATCATTACCTCACCTTTTATTGGCACTTTTGTTACACGCCCATCATCGGGAAAATCAGAATATGTAAAAATTGGAGATACTATTGAGCAAGGAGAAACACTCTGTATGATAGAGGCATTAAAACTCTTTAATGAAGTAACAAGTGAGGTCTCTGGTGAAGTTACAGAAATATTGGTAGAAGACTTTTCACCTGTGGAATTTAATCAACCTTTATTTGTAATAACTCGATAATTTTATCCTAACATGCAAAGGAATAAAATAGTATTTCTATTTTCAGGGCAAGGGAGCCATTACAGAGGAATGGGTAGAAAACTGTTTGAAAACAATAGTGTATTCAGGGCTAGTTTGGAAGATAGCGAAGTGATAGTTCAGAAACATATAAATAGATCATTAATAGACGAGTTGTATTTTATAAACCATAAAGGGTTTGATGATGTATTGATTACCCATCCTGCTATAGTTGCCATAGAAATTGCAATGTATATGACTTTGAAAAGTATGGACATTACCCCCGATTATGTATGTGGTAACAGTTTGGGTGAATTTGCAGCTGCAGTGATGAGTGGAATATGGGATGCGGAAACAGCACTAGAGGCATCTATTGAGCAAGCAAAATTCATTACTCAAAATAACATTACAGGAGGTATGCTTGCTATAATTGATCCCGAAAAAACGATTAAAGAACATAATTATCTTGAGAGGGGTCTTTTTTTGGCCGCCGATAATTTTGAAGGACACTATACCCTTTCAGGGACGGCAGGGAATTTAGACGCCTATCAGTCAGAGTTAAGTGAACTTGGGATTCAGTTCCTTCGTCTTCCGGTAAAAGTTCCTTTCCACTCTCCTTTAATTCTCAAAGCGTTGAAAGATTTTAACTGCTATATGGCTCGCATTCCGTCTTTACAGAAACCTATACCAGGGTTTATTTCCGGAATACAATGTAAAGAACTCGATACGATACCAACACACTATTTCTGGCAAGCTGTGAGCGTATACATCAACTACCCAAAAATGGTATCTTATATTGAAAATAAAGGATCTTGTCTTTATATAGATCTCGGTCCTTCGGGTACAAGTGCTACTTTTGTAAAATACAATCTGAATCGATTGTCTACATCTAAGACTTTTCAGATAATGACTCTATTTAATAACGAATTGAAACAGTTAGAAAGGTTAAAAGAAATAACGAGTTTAACTCAAATATAGTAACACTAAATGTACAAAGGCGAAATTTTACTAAAAAGAAAAGATGGCCATTTTAAGGCAGGATTTTGTATTGTTAATAAAGACTTACCCGATCTTATACAGGAAACATCCATACTACATCCAGATGAGCATGCATATTATAAAACCTTACAATTCGACAGAAGAAAAACAAGCTATTTATTGGGCAGGATTGCAGCAAAAAATGCAATATCAGAACTGCTTATTACAAAACAAGCTGTTCAATCTATTTCTATACAATCAGGGATTTTCCAATTTCCTGTCGTAAAATATGTGCAACATCAAAACATCCAGGTGAGTATAAGTCATTGCAATAACTTTGGAGCTGCTCTTGCTTTTCCGGAAGAGCATCCATTAGGAATAGATATTGAAAAAATAGATGAACATAAAATCGATACCATGAAAAGCGTAATCTGTGATGAAGAGCTTACACTAATGGAGAATCATTTTTTACCTGTATTAATAGCTTGTCCAATTATCTGGACTATTAAAGAGAGCTTATCTAAGATATTAAGGACCGGGCTAACGATAGATTTCAATATCCTTGAAATTGAATCTATAGAAAAAGTAGGATCAATGTATGTGAGTACTTTTCGGTATTTTTCTCAATATAAAGCATTTTCATGTCAAATAGGTGACCATGTTTGCTCTATTACACTACCAAAGAACACCTCTTCAGATTTAAATCATTTTTGGAATGCTATAGCAAATTCTTGTAATATAGTGAATTGATCAAATATCAAATAATATGTTGTTACATCTCAAGACGAGTTCGATGATAAATTTATAGATATTCAGAAAAAAAATGGTGTTTCAAAAAGATTAACATTATTTATGATTTTTCGTCCTTCAATCATCTTAAAAAATGTTACTTACTGATTTTCAATAGTATAAATACTAGATTTACTTAAATATTTGTTAAAAATATAGTTTACCCATTCACATTTAAAGCTTAAATAGTTTTGGTAATACGCTTTTTAATTTATATATTTATACCATATAGGGTTTAAAAGGGTATAAATATGATTTTTAATCGAACTAAATTAACACTAATAGTTCTATTTTTTGAACCCTACTCTCTACAGAAGAGTTGATTTATGCACAGGCTCATTTAGATTTATTATTTCTAACCCTAATTATCTTAAAAAACCATTTCAAAAAAATCAATGATATTGTAAGCATCCTAATTCAAAATTGAACGATCAATTTTGTCAATCAAGGGATTTGAATGATAATTTCTGATACATCTTACTATCGTAGCTTTCAATATATCACTTTAGATTGATTAAATATGTAATCAATGTTTAGCCGAAGCCTCTTTGGTTTCTACAAAATTATATTTCTTAAATAGGATGAAAATGGCAATAATCCAATATGTTTAAGATGTGTATTGAAACAAATAAGGTAATCGGCAGTAAATTAATAGAAGTAAAAATTACTATTGATATACGCAAGCTAAACCTTGATATCATTTAATCAAAAAGTATAAGTTCCGATATTTCGGGAAAAATTCAGTATTTAAAATATCTAGCATAGTATAGGCAATTGTAATTATTCTAGATACTAAACCTAACGAAAAACCTAACACAATGAGAAATTTAATTTATGACTTCAAGCTTTTATGGCCCTATATTGGTATTTCTAAAGATATCACTCAGAAAAATACAAAAACCTCGGTAGTCAAAGCCCATAAAGAAAAAAAAGACACTTTCCGCAATATGTTTGAAGACGCTTTAAGCGAAGCATCCAAAAGTGTATCAAAGACTATGGGATATACCTGTTCTGAGAAACTATAGAAGGAAAACATAAATAGACTTCATTCTAAAACTTATCCATGAAAACGTTTACAATTTTTCATTGGTAGGATGAGATATGCATGTACTTTTCTTAATTCAAACACCTACACAAATGTAATCTAATTTACTATTGAGTACTATGATTAATGAAGAATTATTAAAACTAAAAACAAACGACTACGAGCACATCGCATTGTGGAAAATCTCTGGTTCCAAAAGTGAATTGAATAAAAGCATTTTTCTAACTCATGGAGCCTTCTCTGATAGAAAAATCTGCTCAAAAATTTCAAGGTATTTTGTAAATCTTGGATACACCTGCTGGATCATGGAATGGAGAAATCATGGAAAAAGTTCGAAAGTCAAAAAAAAATTCAATTTTGAGACCATTGCAAAATATGATATTAAAACAGCTTTTGAATATTTCTTTGAAACATTAAACATCAAAAACATTGCCTGCATTACCCATAGTGGTGGAGGTATCTGTTTAACTATGTTTTTAATCAGAAACCAAAAATATGTTTCCAAAGTAAGTAGCATTACCATGTTTAGTTGCCAGTCGTTTGGAGCATGCCATTCCATAAAAAACTATCTGAAAATGCTCGTAAGCAAATTCTTAAGCCGTATTCTAGGTTATATCCCCGGGAAAAAAATCGGCTTAGGCCCGCACGATGAGAGCTATGCCATGATAAAGCAATGGTATGATTGGAATTTACTCAAAAATTTCAAAGGCGAAAATAATTATAACTATTTAAAAAATATGAGTTTAGTAAAAACTCCCATACTATCTATTTGTTCTGGAGGCGACACTTTTATTGCCCCTCAAAAAGGATGTCAGGATTTTTTAAGCGCTTTTGGCAACCCTCAGAACAAACTATTATTTTGTTCCACTACAAATGGTCATTCAGAAAATTATAACCATACCAGAATAATTCTTTCAAGAAATTCTGCTAAAGAAATATGGCCGGTAGTATCCCAATGGATCGGACGATCACAAAATTAAAAACGTAAACATTAAAATTATAAAAAAATGAAAAAAGAAGCTATAATCAAAGGAGTATTAGAAATCACAAAGAATTATAACTATGGTGATCAATCAACAATCGATCCAGATACCCTGGACTATGATGAAAAACTTGTAAATGTTTTAGGAGTAGATTCAGTAGACATAGTAGACATTGTTGTTGACGTAGAAGACCATTTCAATATTGAATTTATTGATGAAGAAATAAAAAGGATTGAAACCTTTAACGATCTGGTTTCTGAAATAACTAAGAAAACAGACAAGCCTATTTATCATTCTCACCTATAAATGGCCAGGGAAACAGACATTATTCTTAATAACTTCCCTTGCGATACACCTTATAGGTATATTAATGAAATACTTGAGGCCGATACAGATCATATCGTGGGGAAGTATCATTATAAAGTAGATGAATATTTTTATCAAGGACACTTCAAAGGAAATCCCATTACACCGGGAGCAATTTTATTAGAAACCATGGCACAGATTGGTCTGCTTGCCTTTGGGATGTACTTGAGCCTGGATGAGAATAATGAATACCAGGATGAATTTTATCTTGTCTCGTCTGAGATCAGGTTTAACAAAATCGTTAAACCGAATACTGGTGTTATTGTGCACTCAGAGAAGATCTTTTACAAGCACAAGAAACTTAAATGTAATGTAACAATGCAAGATGAACATGGTACTATAATTTCTAAAGGAATTATGTCAGGTATGTCAAATAAAGGATCTTAACCTTGCTGCTCTTAAATTCATGCGTAGCATCAACATGGGTTAAGGCATAGAAGCTGAGACACTGCTTTAACATTGGGATTATCTCGGTATTCCCGATAGCGGGATCGGGATGACTTAACCTGCGGTTGGCAGGTGCGTCTTATAAACTTTTCAATCCCGAATCTTCGGGAGCGATTCACTTAATTAAACAAAAAAATGGACAAAGAAAGAGTGGTAATCACAGGACTAGGTGTTGTGGCTCCAAACGGAATTGGGAAATCTAATTTTAAGGAAGCTATTATAAATGGGGTTTCGGGAGTAGAACATATGGACGAATTAAAGAACTTAAATTTTGGTTGCCAGATAGCCAGTATTCCAAAGATTGAGGCCAAATACAAAGAAGATTTCACCAATAAGTATAAGCTCAAAAAAATCATCAGCTCCGGAATTTTATTTGGCTGCATGGCAGGTACAGAGGCATGGGTTGATGCAGGTTTAACAATTAATGAAGGAGGCAACCCAGATTGGGAAAGCGGATGTGTTTTTGGTACAGGTATCTCTGGAATCGAAGCAATAGATTTCTCTGATAAAACAGTAGATAATGGTAATCCCCGAAAAATGGGAGGACGAATAGCACAACAAGCAATGAACAGTGGTATAAGTGCTTATCTGGGAGGCATTATAGGACTTGGTAATCAGGTTACGACCAATTCTTCGGCTTGCACCACAGGTGCCGAAGCTATAGTAATGGGATATGACCGCATACGTTTTGGTTTGGCAGAAAGAATGCTGGTTGGCAGTACCGAAAGCCAGGGTGCAAATGTATGGGCTCCCTTTGATGCGATGCTCGCATTAAACCGAAAAGACAATGATACTCCCAAAACGGCTTCTAAGCCCATGAGTAAACATTCTAGCGGTTTTGTTCCCGGGGCTGGGGCCGGAGCCTTAGTATTAGAAAGTTTGAGCGCTGCAAAAAAAAGAGGAGCCAGAGTATATTGCGAAATCACAGGAGCAAACGTGAATTCTGGAGGACAGCGGGAAAATGGAACCATGACCATTGGAAATATTAGCGGAATTGAGAAATGCATCAACGATGCTTTGACAATGAGTGATATTTCAGCCAACCAGGTAGATTTGATTTCCGGGCACCTCACCTCTACTATAGGAGATAGAATTGAAATTGGATGCTGGTCTTCTGTACTTAAAAGAGATAAATCCGACTTTCCATGGGTGAATTCTTTAAAATCAATGATTGGTCATTGCCTAAGTGCCGCGGGTTCTATAGAAAGTGTCTCGGCAGTTTTACAGTTATACCATGGCTTTATCCATCCATCACTTAATTGCCAAGTGGTGCATCCAGATATTGAATCAAAAATAAATGAATCAAAAATACCTTCAGAAGTTGTGTTTGACAACAAACTTAATGTTGTTGCAAAGACCAGTTTTGGTTTTGGAGATGTTAATGCATGCATTATTTTCAGAAAAATACCACCAGATATTAATGGTAGACGTAGGAAATAAAAGTTTTCTATTTTTGTAAAAAAAGAATGCCTTCAACTATAGAATTCAAGCAATGCACAGAAAGTGATATTGATAATTTGGTTGCAATCAGTCAACAATTCTATCCTGAACATTATACCCATATATGGAAGAATGAAGACCCTGGTTATTATATAAACCTAAGCTTTACCCAAAGTGCTTTTAAAGAAGATTTGAAAAATGAAAATATCATTTATTTTTTGATTCAAAGCGCAGACAATGTTTTAGGTTTATTGAAGATACGACAACACCATAAAGTTGAGGGTTTCAATAATTCTGAGGCCCTTCAACTGGAAAAAATATATCTTTTAAAAGCGTCAACAGGTTTAGGAATTGGTAAAAAAGCGATAGAATTCGTAAAAAACTATGCTTTCAACCTGAAAAAAAGAGTGCTTTGGTTGGATGTAATGACAACGAGTCCTGCACTTATCTTTTACCAAAGAATGGGTTTTCAGACCATCACTTTTTATAACTTAGATTATCCGGGACTAAAAGATGAATATAGAGAAATGCAACGAATGATTTTAAGCATTTAAGTCTGCAACAATTTGTAAATGTGCCAGATGATGATTACCATGCCATGCATATATACCTATATCCTCACCCAAAGAGATCTTCACATTACCTTCGGGATGAATAAATACTTTTTCCAGATCCTGAGAAGACAATCCTTTTAAAAAATACACCCATTTGGCATGTAATGCCTTTATCAAATCCAATGACAAATAGATCGGAGCCGATGTTGTATCAAACAGTTCTGCCCACAATTTTTCATTATACGCCTTGATCATGGGTTTATTCTCTGTCATCGCCCACTTAAAACGAATATATCCGTTATGATGGCTATCATGAATATGATGAATTACTTGTCTGGCAGTCCAGCCCCCCAGACGATAAGGGATCTCTAATTGTTCTTCTGTAAAACCGGTAACAAGGTTCGTTATTTTTGCCGGTAGTTCTTCGATATCGGCTATCCAGCTTTTTATGTGGTCTGATGTTATATAATCAGGGCATTCAAATTTTCCTATAGGATACCTGGTGTCTATATTCATTCATTAATCCACTTTAGCATATACAAACTCTTCATTCGAAAAAAGGTTTTTCAGGGTAAGTACACTCTCATTTATGTTTTCTATTTTATATCTGTAAATACGGTCATCCATCGGAAAAAAACATACCAGAACATTATCTTCATCAATCCTGGTCTTCAAACGGTTTGCAAATTTACCATCATAAAAATTAAATCGTATGGTTCCTTCAAAAATGATATAATCATCTGTATTTTGCACAAAAAGCCACTTTCCTTGCAGTGCTTCATACATATCCCTATTATAAAATTTATTATCCAGCAGGGATTTCATTTTATTAGCATACGCCAAAAAATCCTCTTCAAGTATGAATTCTTTTAGAGCCGATCCAATTTCTTTTTTTTCTATTTCCTCTCCATTATTAAAATAGTGCTTTGACTCATACTTGCTATAGGTATTAGAATAATCAAATATTACCTGTCCGCTAGCATTCTTTGCTTTCACATAGGGTCTCTGTTCATAATTCACATAAATCAATTGATCATTCCAAAAATAAAATATAGTCACTATGTCTGCTGTTCTGGCACCTATTTTTCTGGTAATTTTTTTTAGGCGATCATGTTCATAATAACCGTTTAGCTCGGCCCCGTGATCTGCCATTTTATCAAGGAATTCTTCAGGATCTAAGAAAAACGTATCGAATTCGATATAGCCATCTATGATCTCTATTTGATCCTTGATATTCATAAGAATATCTTCCTTTTCTTGTCCAGAAGAAAACTGAATATTACATAGAATCAAAAAAAACATTAATACTTGTCTCATATCTATCTAGGGGATGTAACAATTTCTGAAGTGATTTAAACTTTTTTCAATTGATTGCAAAAGACCATTTTTATAGCCAATTGAAAAAAGTTTAAATCACTTCTAATTAAAATATAAAAAAAATCTAAATAACTTACTATTTATTTAACAAAACGATTTTTCAGCAAAATAAAAAAACTTATGTTAAATTAAACTTAAAAACTTAAAAATAAGGTATTTAAATCAATAATCTCATTGTTAACATAACAATTAACTTTCACAATATTCTTTCATTTTTAATAAAAAACACCTATCAAAATGTTGTTTTATTAATAATTCTGTAAAATAACCGCCACAAAACTCCTCATACTATTAAAGGATTTTTTTTAAATATTTTGTAAACAATGATTTACAATTATTTTACCGCTACCAGCTCTACATCAAAAATAAGTGTGGCGTTTGGAGGAATAACTCCTCCGGCACCTCTTTCGCCATATCCAAGATATGGAGGAATTACAAAACGTGCTTTATCACCTACTGCCAACAATTCAATTCCCTCATCCCATCCGGGAATCACTTGTCCCATTCCCAAAGGAAAATCAATAGGCTGGTTTCGTTTATAAGAAGAGTCAAATACCGTGCCATCTGTTAAACTACCTTTATAGTGTACAGAAACGGTTTTACCTTTTTCTGCTTTGGATCCTGTTCCATTTTCAAAGATCTTGTATCGCATACCGCTCTCAGTCTTGTCAAATCCGGCAGCAAGCTCCTCCAATAATTCTTCAGTTTTCTTTTTGGCCGCAGCTTCTCGTTCTGCTTTGGCACCATTAAATTTTCTAAAAGTTTCAACGGCGTTAAAATTTTCTGCATCTGCTCCAACTCTATGAATTTCTATAGATTCGATCTCATCTCCCTGCTCAATAACATTTACAACCTCTAATCCTTCTACTACTTTACCAAATACGGTATGTTTTCCATCTAGCCAAGACGTTTCTACATGAGTAATAAAAAACTGGCTCCCATTGGTTCCGGCACCTGCATTGGCCATAGATAATACTCCGGGGCCATCGTGTTTCAGGTCGGGATGTATTTCATCATCAAATTGATACCCGGGGCCGCCTGCCCCTGTTCCCTGAGGATCTCCACCCTGAATCATAAAATCGGCAATTACTCTGTGAAATTTTAAACCATTGTAATATGGTTTCCCTTGAGGAATAGCCTGGTTTTCTATATTTCCTTCGGCTAGGCCAACAAAATTACCTACGGTTCCTGGTGTTTTTATATACTCAAGATTAATAAGGATGTTTCCTTTTGTGGTTTTGAATTTTGCGTATAATCCGTCTTGCATAATAATTTGTGTTTAAGCGTTTTAATTTTTGAGCTGCAAAGATAAGTAATTGGTTATTGTTTATTATACAAATTGATTATAATATAAAGAGGTAACATCACTCTAAAACATATGGTAATAATACATTCACCTCAGTACCTTTTTCTTTGGTTAATGGCTGGATTGTATATTTTGCTTTTTTGTTAAGTGATCTTGAATAAATCTGGAGCCTTTCCTTTAAAATTTTACCCGAATAAGATTCATATTCTACTCCATTTTTACTTTTAAACTCTTCCGCTTTCACAACTCCAATACCATTATCGGTAATTTTGCATTGTAGTAATGTATCAGTTTCATTAATTCGTATATCAATATTTATATTTCCATCGTCTACACCTCTCAAACCATGTTCAATTGCATTTTCAATAAATGGTTGAATAAACATTGGTGGGATATAAGTTTCTTCTTTATCTATATCATCTTTAATAACAATCTGATACTTGAATTTTTGCGAAAAATTAGATTGTAACTCCAGATAATCTTCAATAGACTTTAATTCATCTTCTAGTGACACAAACTCTTCGAGAGAATTTTTGAGAATCAATCGAATCAAACTACTCAGTTTTGTGATATAGGAGCTTGTGTTTTCTGATTTCTTATTTGCTAAACTACTCACTGTATTTAAAGCATTAAACACAAAATGTGGATTAAGCTGTGATCGTAATAAGCGCTGTTCTAGATTTGCAGTTTCATATTTATTTTCTAATCTTCTTTGCCTAAAAACTAAGAATCCAATCCCAGACATAGAAAGTAACAATCCTCCCAGAATCAAGGAAATAAAATTACGTTGCTTTATAACTTCACTTTGTTCTTCTGTAGTTGTTTCTAATTGTTCTATAGATTCATCTTTTTCTTTAACTTCATAAGCTATGTTGAGCTCTCTTAGTTTCTCATCCAATACTTGTTGATGATATTTTTCTAAAAAATCACTTTTTTGTTGCGAAATTTCTAATGCTTTATTTAATTGATTATTTTGTTGATATGCTTCAACTAAATAATCAATTGTGGTAGATTTTAAGATTTTAAGATCAAAATAATTCTTTTTAATATTACTTATCGAATCTAAAACTATTTGTAAGACACTAATTGCTTTTTTTGTATTCCCCTCCTGAAGTAAAACATATCCAAAATTTGATTGGGTAAAATACTTACTAATACCATAATTGTGATTAGGATAGTTAGTTAGTAAATTTTTAGATTTTTTATAATAAAACACAGCCGAATCTATTTGACCACCATATCGATGTAAATCCCCTATATTATTATATGATGCTCTCATCCCAGCGTAATCCTCAATTTTTTCTTTTTGCAATAAACTCTTTTTATGCCAGTAAAAAGCAGAATCTTTTTTACCCAATTTTTGATATAAAATTCCTAGATAATTATAAGCACTAACTGCATTCATTGGAACCATCATATAAGTTGAATCTTTAGAAATTATTAAACTATACTTTAACGCTTCATTTTTGTCACCCATTTCTAAAAAATTCTCCACTAAATATCTATAAATAAAAGGATGATTGGTTGTTTTGAAATTTGGATATTTAGTAATCAATGCCTTGGCTTTTAATAAGTATTCTGTTGATGCTCTATATTGTTTTTTATTATTAGTAAGCACAATTGCCATATATAAATATAATGCTTTTAAATATCGTTCTTCTACCTCATACTTTTCTATAGATAAGTCTTTATTCTTGAGATATTGAAATCCTTTTTTCCCGTAATACAAAACCGAATCGTGTTCTTTTTTCACTAGGTGATAATAACACTTCTGTTTGTAATACGACATCCAACATACAAGCTCATCATTGGATTCTAACATAGATTTAAACTTAGATAATTTTTCTGGGGTAGGATTACGTAGACTAAAACTGTCAACATCTTTTTGAGTATAGATTTTCTTTTGAGCAAATATCTGAATGTGTGATATTACAATGAAGAATACTACTATTTTTTTCATTCTGATGAATATTTAAAATCTGTTTAAGCTATAAGGTTAAATTAACTAATTTAGCTTTAATCATTTCACACAAATCATAAATGAATCACAATATTCCCGCGATAATCATAGAGGATGAAGAAGAAGCTTTGACATATTTCTCTTCTTTACTCGAAGAACATTTTAGTGAAATAAAAATAATAGGAACTTCTAATAGTATAAGGGATTCAATACAACTTTTAAGAAATACCACACCAGAACTTGTTTTTATGGATATCGAATTGATTGATGGAAATTCATTTGAGATCCTTGACGCTATTGAAAACTATGATTTTGAAGTAATTTTTGTAACTGCCCACAATAATTACATCGAAAAATCTATAGCATACTATGCCCTAAATTTTATTGCTAAACCCATAGACATTAGATTACTAACCAATACAATAAAACGATACATCAATTTAAAAAAACGTTTATTTACAAAACAAAAATACATTCTTTTAAAAGAGTTCCTGACAGAATCAAAATTACTAATTCTAACTGGTAATGAATACGTTTCAATACATATAAATGATGTTATTAAGTGTGAAGCAGAAGGCAATTACTGTACTTTCTTTTTATCTGATAAATCAAAATATTTAGCATCAAAATCCTTGAAATATTACGAAACTTTATTGTCTGAACAACAGTTTTTTAGAGCGAATAGATCCACATTAGTAAATATTAAACATATCAACTCTATTTACAAAAAAGAAGCGCTTATGCTTAGTAATAAAGAGAAGACGATTGTTTCTACTCGTAATAAATCGAAGTTATCCGAACTTATAAAGCATCTTTCGTGAATAATAAATATAGTATCAAAGAGATTGATATGCAATACTTGTTTTTTTTCTAGCTTTACTTGATAAATAATAGCGATGAAGAAAATCATAACAAACCATCTCATGGATTCTATTTCTAGATTTAAAAAGACGATTCATGAGCATATGTATGTAGCTTGCTAATAAATTATCTAAATCAATCTCAAATTCTTCTCTATTGAGTATGGCATCAACACAAGGTGTAATCTGTTCTGATTTTTCGATTAAAACATCTAATAAAAGCAAATAATCTCCTGCATTTGATAGGTCTATATCCATAAACTCTTCTATTTTCTTTCTTTTGGATCTATATTTATCTTTCAATTGGTTATTAAGAATTTTAGATGGACTAAACTCATTTCTAAAATTAGTTTTCAAACTATTTAAAAGGTATAACTTTTTATCCTCTGAACAGTGAAAATTATCTAACAAATCATTAATTGCTCTCAATCCAAAAAGCCATCGAATCTCTTCACCCTCATCATCCTCGATCATACTTAATAATTTACAAATCATTACGCTATCACGAAAAAAAATGGATTCAGCTTCACTGATCATCGTTTTACCATATCTTTCTAATTCTCTATTGTACGTATCCGTTTGTATTTTCCATACTAAATCTTTTTTTACCAAATCTTTAAAACCCGGAGTTAAAAAACCTATTACATTGCCCAAATTATTAGTGTCTGTTACGTGAAAACGAATTCTAAGGTGTTGTTTGGGATCAGCATATCGAATAAAAAACCATTTATCAATTAATTTATTTTTGAACATTTCATCAGCGATAGGATGTAAGACTTCTCCAAGTATTTTATCAGCCGTGTTTGGTCCTGTATAGATTTTGTAATAGAGCCATTTCTCGCCAATTATAAATGATCTTTCTATGTTACTACTCATTAGTTTTTGTTTGCTTTTAATTTTTCTGCATTATAAAAAGAGATTATAATTTGGTTAGTATGATAGTCATCCTCCTTTTTTAATATACCGTCTTCAGAGAATAAAAATTCTGAAAGTTCGAAAGAAGGCTGGCTTTTGACCGCATTTAATAGAATTTTGATAGACGTTACATTAGTCAAACATATTAATAACTGATTATCCCCTTCTATCAACAAGACATATTTTGGTAATCGCTTTTTTTCTTTCCATTCAGTAAATGTCTCAAAAAGCTTTTTTTCATCATTCATTAACGAGATAAAAGATTTAATTGAGGCGTTCTTAAAATTCCATGTGGCTTTGGAAAAGATAATATCGTCATACGTCACTCTTGGTAAAAACTCAAATTCTCCCGCTAAGGGTCCCCAATTAAAACCTATACCGCTTCGCCTATTTTGTAATTGCATATCGGACAAAAAATGATATACAGGTAATGAATTATAGGAGTAATTATGAGCATTTGTCAAATAGGGTAACACTTGTTTATTCTTCTTCTTAGAACGTAAAAAAACTTCGCTATTGTTTTTAACAGAAACCATGAGATCATCCAACTGTAGTTGGTTATCAAAATTTAATGTTGAATTTGCCAAGTAAGGAATCTCGTATTCTCGTAAAACAGGTCTTGCTAATATGTTGCCAACTCTAGACTCTGGAAGATGGACAATTTCGGCCATGATTTTATCACTGTTCATTATTGCCTCATAATTTGTTATAGATTTAGTATACTCATATAATTCTTCATCACTATTACAAAATCTACCCAATAAATTTGCTCCACTAGATCCTCCTGCACCAGACATAAAAATCTTTTCTTCACCTTCAATTACTACTATCTCAGTCATTACAGAAATAGTATCCGGCAGATCATCCCAATTATTTTTAAAATTTTCAAAATCCGTATCCGTAAGCTTAAGACTATATTCATTTTCTAATTGGACTTTATGAAGTTTTTTATATAATATCGAATAAAGTTGATTCCAGGGTATTGAAGAAGTTGTATCATCAGAAGGAAATGATACATGTAGATCATCAATCAATGGATTAATGGTTCCTGAATCTTGATTTTGAAGATACCCAATGCCCATTTCTGTATCCAATGCCTGTGATAATCTCACTTCTCGATTTTCATATCGTTCATAAAAAGATGCTCTAAATTTTTTAATATTAGTTTCTCCTGGTGCTTGTGAAATCTTATTTAAGAATGAAATCCCTCTTTTTACTTTATGTGCTGTTTGATGATTTAATTTATTTTTATTCAAATTCAATATCATATCCGTTTGAAATAAAAACTTGAGATCATAATCAGTGTCTAAGTGTTTTATAGCTTCGCTAACACCAATGTATTGATCGACATTATTACCAATAATCGTATCTATTTTTTTTAAGTTTTGATGTATAGACTCTAATATTGAAATCACCTCCTTTACTCCATCAAGTTTTTTTAATGTGCTAATTATTTGTAATAAAAATTCATCTCCCGTTACCGAAGGTTCTAATTCACTTATCAATAATTGACTTTCTACTATTTCATCAATAAAAAGCCTGGACTCTTCTTTAGAAATATTCTCACGCATCAAAAGTGCGATTAGATCTTTCAATAATATCCCCTTTTTAGATACATCTACTATTTTTTGCACATATTTTGAATAATCGACGGACACAATATCATGATTTCTCTTGCTTTTAATATGGTAATACTCTACGTACCTAAGATGATCTCCAACTCGATATATGCTGGTATTTGGATAAAATAAGAGTTGATCCCTGATTATTTTATTCTTAATCAAATCTTGAGATAATGCAACTAAATAATTCATATCCAAACGGGTATGCCGTTTATTCTTTTTTCCTAGCTCGAGTTTTTCCTGATGTTCTTTAGAAAAATACCCTACACCACACCCTGCAAAAATCCCAAAGGGGGTACAACGAGAAGACATTCTACTTAGGTATTTTATAACAGAATTAGTAAGCCTAATGATCTCCTTTTTATCGGTTAATTCATCATCTAGCCATTTTTTTAACTCAAAATATAATGATGGCGAAGCCAAAAATATAGCCTCCTTAATTATTGGTCTATTGCACAAAGCTTTTAAGTCTTCATCATTGATACTTTTATCTTTAATAAGTTCTTTATAAAAATCAACAGGCAATAGTGGGGATCTTACTACAAACTTGTCGAAGTTTTCATATGGGTTTTTATTATTTTTCATACCACCAATAAAATTTTTAAAACTATACAATAAGAGCAGGAAACATTGAATTAGAAAAATCTCAGGCACCAAGGTGCTCTGAGATTTTTGTGTAATAAACATGCCTCATTGCATGATTACAAAGTGATCAAAAAAACCTCTTAGGTATTCTACTAATGCACAAGGATGAACTGAAAGACAATAATCAAGAATTAAATTCCTTAACAGTAGAACGTTTCTTATTGTCTCTAGTGCTCTCTTCTCCTACGGTATTGGACAATCCCAAACACGCGTAGATGGCTCACACATCGGTCCAGTGCAACAATCTGTATCAAAGGTACAACCATTTCCTGGTCCTCCAACACAGGTATTATCAGTATGACCTCCTCCAATAATTTTTGAGCTATTTAACCTGGAAATAGCTTTTTTCTTCAAGCTTAAGCTTGATAACTTCTTTTTTTTCATGTGTAAAAAATTTTAAATGTTAATAAATATGTGAATTCTTTATACTATTATGTCTGATGACCATGTCAATAGTATGTGCGTTTTATCTTAAAAATAGATAGAAAATAAGTCTATCTAAGACACCATTAAAGATTCATCCCATGTAGCCTTAACATCTGAGAGATAAAATAGCATAGATAGTCCTATGCCTGCAATACCTGTTAAAAAACCAAGCTCTTTTCTCCATCCCAATTTCATTGAATTCCATTGTTTATATCCGGCATATCCATCTTCAAACCTTGCCATTGCCAAACCTTCTTTAACCCAGTATGTTGCGGTTTCTTTAAAAACATCTTCTTTAGTTTCTCTATATAAACGTTCAAAAACCTGTGCATTACCATAGGCACCGTGGCAAATTCCGGCATCCTTTATAAAAGAATGATCTTCTGTCTTTCTAAATGCGGCGTGCTTTAGAATCCTCAAACTTTTCTTGTACAATTGATCATCTTTTAGAACTTTAGCGGTAAGCATTAAAGAAAGTCCCACACCAAGATCACCATAACACCATGATAATCTACTGGGAACCTTTTCATAGGATTCTGAAACCCAGCTGGGGAATAAATAAACACCATTCTTATTATAATTCTCACAACTTAAAACATAAGAAACCGCTCCTTCAAGTAATGGTTTTACAATTTTTTTAAAAACAGGATGCTCAAATAATCGTGCAAGAAAATTGATAATACTGGCCATCCCGTGGGATAAGCTTAAATTATAAACTTGTTCACCTGTAGTTTTGTCTATTACAGATAACCATTTTATCCCTTTAGGATCTTTTATAGAGAGTTTTTCTAAACTCGAAATTAATTCTGTCAGAAATTCAACATAACGGGCTTTTAATTTCGTCGATTTAGTATTTTTAAACCTTTTTAAGAAATAATACCCATAACCGATAGCCCCATGTAAAAAATCATAATTATTGTCTTTCAAATCTTTTAGCATGACATTAAAGAGATAGGTATCGAGATCTCCAAGGATGTCATCTGTATTTAATTCTATAAACGCCTCTTCTTCTAAGTGATCCAAAACCCATCCTGCTCCTGCTATACCAGAACAATAGGTAGGATACGTATAATCCTTGTTAATTCTATCAATACATTCAGTAATGATTTCGACTCCTATATCAGAATAAGAATCATCATTTAAATACTTTGCGTAGTAAAAAAAGAAAAGAGAAATGCCTGAAATTCCTGAAAAAATACCGATTTCAAGATCATTTTTATAGGCATCCTTAAGTATTATGCTTATTTCATCTAGTTTTCTTTCTAGCGATTCCTTCATTCTCAAATTTTAAAAAATAAATACTTGATTTACAAGCCTATCCATATAGAAAACTTGGTAGGATATTGATGCTTTTTCTATTGGATTAGATTGACATATATCAAAATTGATTTGTTAAATCAATAATGCTGCTATGTTTATTAAAGATAACATGAGAATTCAATGATCAGATAACACTATCTGATAAAGACACCAAAAAAATTGATAAGCGCTACCAAAAGTCATTTAAACGAGAAATTGAATAAAACAATAAGGGAGACTACCATAGCCTCCCTTATTATTAATGTACAAATGCCTAGTATATCAATTCGCCACCTCACTAATAAACTTAATACGATATAGGCGCAGTTCCTCATCATCATAATCCCCGTCAAATTCTTCTATAGCTGTATCTATTTTATCATTTTCTGCATCAAGGAAGTATTCATGAATTTCTTCTTGCTGATCTTCATCGAGGATTTCATCAATCCAATAGTTGATATTAAGTTTGGTACCGCTATATACGATAGCTTCCATTTCCTTAATAAAAGTTGTCATATCCATTCCTTTGGCGGCTGCGATATCATCCAGTGGTAATTTACGGTCTACATTTTGTATAATATATAGCTTAAGGCCACTATTAGCGCCCGTACTTTTCACCACAAAATCATCTGGTCGCATAATATCATTTTCTTCTACATACCTGGCGATGAGTTCAACAAATTCTTTTCCATATTTTTTGGCTTTCCCTTCTCCTACTCCATGAACATTACCAAGTTCTTCGGTATTTATAGGGTATTTCAAGGCCATATCGTCAATAGACGGGTCCTGAAACACCACAAATGGAGGAACTCCCAATTTTTTGGCAACTGTTTTTCGCAGATCCTTTAACATTGCCGCCAGTTTATCATCTCCTGCTCCTTTACCACCAGACTTTGCTGCCGTGATTATAGAATCATCATTAGTTTCATTATATATATGATCTTCGGTCATCATGAAACTAGTTGGAGTATCAATAAAGTTCTTTCCTTCTTTGGTAATCCTAATCACACCGTAGGTTTCAATGTCCTTACGTAAATATCCTGACACCAATACCTGACGCACAAGGGCCATCCAATATTTATCATCATGTGCATTTCCACTTCCGAAAAAAGATTGTTTGTGTGTTTTATGCGAGATGATCAATGCATTACTTTTACCTATAAGTGTGTTCACCAGATCCTTTGATTTATATATCTCTCCGGTTTTACTAACAACCTCGAGCAGTAGTTTTACTTCATCACTGGCTTCATGTTTTTTCTTTGGATTGCGCACATTATCATCCATATCTGCCCCATCCCCATGTATTTCATCAAACTCTTCCCCAAAATAGTGCAAAATAAATTTACGCCTTGATATTGATGTTTCTGCAAAGGCGACCACTTCTTGCAGCAGTGCATGACCAATCTCTTGCTCTGCAACAGGTTTACCGCTCATAAATTTTTCCAGCTTTTCGATATCCTTATATGCATAGTATGCCAGGCAATGACCTTCGCCTCCATCACGGCCGGCTCTGCCTGTTTCCTGATAATAGCTCTCTATACTCTTTGGCATATCGTGATGGATCACAAAACGCACATCGGGTTTATCGATCCCCATACCAAAGGCAATAGTAGCGACCACGACATCTGCATCCTCCATCAAAAACATATCCTGGTGTTTGGCTCTGGTTTTGGCATCCAACCCGGCATGATAAGGAACGGCCTTTACCCCGTTTACCTCTAGCGTTTGTGCAAGTTCTTCTACCCGTTTTCTGCTAAGACAATATATAATACCACTTTTTCCGGTATTCTGTTTTACAAAACGAATAATATCTGCATCAACATTTTTGGTTTTTGGTCTAATTTCATAAAATAAATTCGGGCGATTGAATGATGCTTTGAACGTTTGAGCATCGCTCATACCCAGGTTTTTGAGTATATCTTCCTGTACTTTTGGAGTTGCTGTTGCGGTAAGCCCGATAATTGGAATATCCTCACCGATTCTTTTAATGATATTACGTAGATTTCGATACTCTGGCCTAAAATCATGGCCCCATTCACTAATACAGTGGGCTTCATCTACAGCCAAAAAAGAAATCTTTTGAGATTTTAAGAAATCTACATATTCTTCTTTGGTAAGGGATTCTGGAGCCACATATAACAATTTGGTAACTCCACTAATAATATCATCTTTTACTTTTTTTACCTCTGATTTATTCAGCGAAGAATTAAGCACATGTGCTATTCCCTCTTCTGATGAGATACTTCTGATAGCGTCTACCTGATTTTTCATTAACGCAATAAGTGGGGAGACTACAATAGCAGTACCATTACACATTAATGCAGGTAGTTGGTAACATAGGGACTTTCCACCGCCTGTAGGCATAATAACAAAAGTATTTTGCTGTTCAAGAATACTTTCTATTACCTTTTCTTGTAATCCTCTAAATTGACTAAATCCAAAATACTTCTTTAAGGCATTTTGCACGTCAGTTTCTTTCAAACTCATTAAATCCTTTAACTTTTATATACCAATTAAATAAATATCTCACCAGCACTAAAACCTGTTTCCCCAAACCCAGATTTAGTGGATACTTTCATTTTTTTAATTTTTAGATTGCCAAATATAATCAAAGCATAAATTAATTAATATCCTTTTCTTTGACAGTATTTAAAATTAATACGGTATTGTATACCTTTGCGTAAATTAAAGATAATAAAAATCTTTATTTATAACACGCAAATTTTTAAATTTTGAACACCCAAGACACTATAATTTCATATGCCAAAAAAACCATTGCCGAAGAAGCTCGGGCAATTGCCTACTTAGAAGAACTTATTGATGAGGAATTTTCTGAAGCGGTGGAAACCATACACAACTCAAATGGAAGGGTAATTATCGCCGGAATCGGAAAAAGTGCAATTATCGCTACCAAAATTGTGGCGACAATGAACTCTACCGGAACTCCGGCAGTATTTATGCATGCCGCAGATGCAATCCATGGAGACTTAGGAAATATTCTTAAGGACGATGTCGTTATCTGTATCTCTAAAAGTGGTAATACCCCCGAAATAAAAGTATTAGTTCCACTGATTAAAAGCTTTAAAAATCCATTAATTGGCATTACAGCAAACAAAGAATCCTTTTTAGGAGTAGAAGCAGATCACGTGTTGCACGCTTATGTCGAAAAAGAAGCGTGTCCAAATAATCTGGCACCTACTACCAGTACAACAGCACAATTGGTAATTGGCGATGCCCTGGCAGTTTGTTTATTACATTTACAAGGATTTTCTAGTCATGATTTTGCCAAATATCACCCGGGAGGAGCGTTAGGAAAAAAATTGTACCTGCGGGTAAGTGATATTACTACCCGTAATGAAAAACCCGAGGTATCTCCCGACTCTAATATCAATACTGTGATCGTTGAAATGACCGAAAAAAGACTGGGAGCAACTGCTGTCACCGAAAACGGAGTTATTATTGGTATCATAACAGATGGAGATCTGCGTAGGATGCTCACTAAAAATACTACTTCTTTTGTTGGATTAACCGCCAGGGATATTATGTCTTCAAATCCTAAACGAATTGATAATGATGCCATGGCTGTTGATGCTCTCGAGAAATTAGAAGAAAACTCAATCACCCAATTATTGGCAGAAGAAGATGGCAAGTATGCCGGGCTATTGCATATTCATGATTTAATGAGAGAAGGGATTTTATAATGGCAAAAAACACTAAAAAAAATCCTCAATCGATGTCTTTTCTGGATCATCTCGAAGAGCTGCGCTGGCATTTAATACGTGCAACCATTGCAGTACTTATTGCAGGTATTGCAGCTTTTATTGCCAAAGAATTTATTTTTGATGTACTTCTTTTTGGCCCAAAAAAACCAGATTTCCCTACCTATAAAGGCCTTTGTAATCTATCAAAATATCTTGGTCTGGATGAGAGTCTATGTTTTAAAGAGCTACCATTTAGTGTACAAAGCAGAAAGGTAGCCGGGCAGTTTTCGGTGCATATATGGACATCGATAACTGCCGGGTTTATTATAGCGTTTCCTTATGTTTTATATGAATTCTGGAAATTTATTGCACCTGCTATGCACACTGATGAAAAAAGATATTCTAAAGGTTTTATCATCATTTGCTCCTTTTTGTTTTTCCTGGGTGTACTTTTTGGATATTATGTGATCACACCTTTATCTATTAATTTTCTGGGAGGATATCAGGTGAGTAAAGAGGTGTTGAATGAATTTGACATTGATAGCTATATCGCACTGGTGAGGGCTTCAGTAATTGCGTGCGGATTAATATTTGAGTTACCGGTTATCATGTTTTTTCTTACCAAAGTAGGATTAGTAACCCCCGAATTCTTAAGAAAATATCGCAAATTTGCTTTGGTAATTGTTTTAATACTCTCTGCAATCATTACACCACCTGATATTGCAAGTCAGGTTATTGTTGCCATTCCGGTTTTGATATTGTATGAAGTGAGTATTTATATTTCTAAAGCAGTCATCAAAAAAGAAAAGAAAGAATTACAAAAACGATCGGCATGAGTGATATAGTTGATGAATTTAATGCATACCGGGAAAAAATGAATTCCCGAATCCTGGAAGATAACAATAAAGTTATTAAACGAATCTTTAACCTGGACACCAATGCCTTTATGGAAGGTGCCCTGAATATCAGAACCAAAGAATTACTGGGCTTGGTGGCTTCGGCAGTATTAAGATGTGATGATTGTGTGCGGTATCATCTGGAAACTTGTCACAAAGAAGGTCTCACCAAAGAAGAAGTCGCAGAGGCACTCGGCATAGCTACTTTGGTTGGCGGAACCATTGTTATTCCCCATTTACGGCGTGCATACGAATTTTGGGATGCACTCGAAGCTAAAAAAGCACCACAACCCCTGTCTGATGAACAGGCAAGCCCAAAGGAGGAGTTATAAGTTTTGAAGTGAATCGTCACTTATTTACTTTTGGCAACATTTTTCTTATAAAACAGTTATTGTGATATGAAATTGAAAGCAGATAATCTGGTAAAATCCTATAAAGGCAGAAAAGTAGTGAAAGGAATTTCTCTGGAAGTAAATCAGGGGGAGATTGTAGGGCTTTTGGGGCCTAATGGAGCCGGTAAAACAACCTCCTTTTATATGATTGTGGGTCTGGTAAAACCTAATGGAGGTAAAATAACGCTCGATGGTACCGATATCACAAAATATCCTATGTACAAACGTGCTCAGAATGGTATTGGCTATCTGGCTCAGGAGGCTTCTGTTTTTAGAAAATTAAGCATTGAAGATAATATTCTTAGCGTACTGCAACTCACCAAACTTTCTAAAAAAGAACAACTAGATAAAATGGAAGCCCTGATCGAAGAATTTGGTTTAGGGCATATTCGTAAAAACAGAGGTGATCTATTGAGCGGTGGGGAACGTCGTCGTACCGAGATTGCCCGTGCACTGGCTACAGATCCCAATTTCATCCTTCTGGATGAGCCTTTTGCAGGAGTAGACCCTGTAGCGGTAGAAGATATCCAACGCATTGTAGCACAGCTCAAAAACAAAAATATCGGTATCCTCATCACCGACCATAACGTGCAAGAAACCCTTGCCATAACAGACAGAACCTACCTGATGTTTGAAGGAAGTATTCTTAAAGCTGGTATCCCGGAAGAATTGGCCGAAGACGAAATGGTGCGTAAAGTATACCTGGGACAAAACTTTGAGCTTCGAAAAAAGAAACTGGACTTTAAATAGTATGGGAGTATGGGAGTATGGGAGTATGGGAGTATGGGAGTATGGGAGTATGGGAGTATGGGAGTATGGGAGTAT
>CANMDW010000037.1 GCA_947496705.1 uncultured Aquimarina sp.
TCACGATGAATTCTATCTAATAGAAAAACTTTAAATGAAACATTTGGAAGAAAAAATATATGCTTTATGTGCGTTGGCAGTCATACTGTTTATATGTACAGTACTGTTAATAATATCATTATTCATGGAATAACCCTCGTTAATAAAATCTATATAACAAAGCCATCAAAAATGATCATGAAAATAATACAAATTTTGCTAGACATTGCTAATACCTTACAGGTGAATGTAATAGTTTGAAAATGTAGTATCAAAGAAAAACAACCATGAAAGCAGTAAATGATATTAACTATTAGCACTACATAAAAAATGCCTAAAAACTATCAGAAAGATAATGTTTATGTCGCAGCCAAAAAACGTATACAGGATATTTTTAATACGTTCCCTAAGGTATACATAGCTTTTAGCGGTGGAAAAGACAGTACCGTAATGTTACATATGGCACTCGAAGTGGCAAGGTCAGAAAATAGAATACCTCTTGATGTATTATTTGTCGATTTAGAAGGGCAATACGATACCACAATACGTCATATTGAAGAAGTGGCTCTAAATTCAGAAGAAATTAATTTGCATTGGATTTGTTTGCCTTTAAATCTTAGAAACTCGGTTAGTGTTTTTCAACCTCATTGGCGCTGTTGGGACCCAGAACAATCCAACGTATGGATTCGCCCAATGCCGCAACACCCGCAAGTAGTATCTAATCCAGAGCAATATCCTTTTTTTAAATATGGAATGGAATTTGAAGATTTTGTATACCAATGGGGTAATTGGTTTTCAAACGGTGAAAGGTGCACTTGCCTATTGGGGATTCGGTCAGATGAAAGTTTAAACAGGTTCTTTTCTGTTACAAAACACGGTTGGCGTGGCAAAAACTGGTTAAGTAAGGCTTCAAATAATTTAGTGTTCTCTTACCCTATCTACGATTGGCGCACCGAAGATATATGGCGTTATGTGGGGAAGCAGAAAATACAGTATAATAAACTATATGATTATTTTTATTTATGTGGAATGTCCATTCACAAAATGCGTATTTGCCAACCTTATGGTGATGACCAACGCCAAAGCCTTGCCTATTATCAGCAGATAGAACCGGATACCTGGAACAAGGTAGTAACACGAGTTTATGGAGTTAATTTTGGAGCTCTTTATAGCAAAACGGCGGTTTTGGGCAGAATAAAAGTGGTATTACCTGAGGGGCTTACCTGGGAAAGATACACCTATATCTTATTACAATCTATGCCAGAAATTACAAGAAAGCATTATGTAGGAAAAATAAAAACCTTCCTTAAGTGGTGGAAGAATAATGGATTTGCTTTAGAACTAATCCCGGATCAGGGCAACTTAAAATTAGAAAATACCGGAAAGATACCATCCTGGAGAAGAATATGTAAATGTATCATCAAAAACGATTGGTGGTGTCGCAGTTTGGGCTTTTGTCAAACTAAAAATACCTATAAGACCTTATATGCAAAAAAACAACCTTATGAATAAGAGTGTAAAACAAAACATTTTAGACATCATAAAAGAAAGTGATGCCATTTTTGAGGATCGTAAAAAGGAGCTAATGAAAAAGGTTGTAACAGTTTTCAATCAACATAAAGAACCCATTTCAGAAGTGTTGTGGGTACCAATGAGTTGTATTTCACCAAATAGCTATAACCCCAATAAAATGGCAAGCCCCGAAAAACGACTACTACTTCGTTCTATGCTGGACCATGGAATCACTCAACCTTTGTTGGTAGCGCCAGAAAAAAACCAACTGTATGAATTAATAGATGGTTACCATCGTTGGAAAATTATAAAAAGAAACAAAGAGTTGCGTAACAGGTTAAATCACAATGTTCCTGTGGTAGTATTGAATATATCCGACAAAAACCAAATAGTAGCCGCAGTTCGGCATAACAGGGCTCGTGGGAGGCATCAGATAGGAGAAATAGGCGAAGTCGTAAAAACCCTATCAAATAACGGATGGTCCTCGGCAAAAATTATGGATGCCTTGGGAATGGAGGCAGATGAGGTACTACGACTAAAACAGTTCAAGGGGCTTGGAGAATTATTTAAAGATGATGACTATTCGCCATCGTGGACTTGGGAAGAATAGACAGCCTTCCAATATATCTATATAACTTTTGACTTTTGTACACTTAAAAAAAATATGAGAATTTTGTTCAAAGCACAACATGTGTAGCAGAATCGAAGTAAGTGGAAGGATCTAATAAAAAATATTAATACATTACAAGAGCAACTTTTTTAGAATATAATAATAAAAAAATGGAGAGTAGTTTTACCTCCATTTTTTTATTATTTATCGTAAACAAACTTATCTAACCTCCTATCTTATAGCTTGTTATAAACAAATTCTCTAACCTGTTCATTGGCATCACTATCTGTGAATGTATAAATAAGCTTAATAGTAGTATTATCTTCTAACAAAAGTTTTAATCCTGATATGTTTTTAAGTACTATGGTCTTCTCATCTTTTACCACATATTCCAGAGTACTGGTTTTGATAAATTGACATTCTGCACTGGTATCAAAGACAACCATGTCATTTCCTTTGAAAATTGTTGCATTAATACTTTCTGGCAAAGGATAACTAACGCTTACATTATAATTTAACAAATCCCTACGATTAAAGGTTTTCTTATGTTGAATGAATTCAAAAACACTTTGAGCTTTAAATTCCATTGTGTTTTTTTGAAGGCAATCTTGGTCGGAGTCGATTTTCCACTTCCCCAATATCTTTTGAATTACCGCTGTTCCATCAAAAGTATTGTCACCATTATCCCCATCTGTCTCATCTGTTTCCACATCATCTGTCTCTTCATCTGGATTTTCCGCTAATTCTGAATTGTCACTTCTGATAAAAATATCTATTTGGTCTTGTTCCTCACTGCCATTGGTAATTTTTGAAGTAATCTTTAAGGTATCGTCAATCAACTCGATCTCAGAATCAAAATTGAAAAAAGTAACACTATCCAAACCAATGACCGTATAGGTTCCAGATTGTGTAACTGTTCTAGAACAAAGAGTTGTAGAATTACTTCCTAGTTTTAAAAAGGTCAATTCATAAGTGTCATCCTGATTAAAAATGGCAGTTGAGTTTTTTAAGCATTCAAATTCAGCAGGTGAAACATTTTTATTGTCAATAGTGCTGCTTATCAATTTCCAGTCTCCAACTAATTTTTCTTTAGTGATCCTTATTTCTTCACTGTTTTCCAGGTTAGGATTAGCGTCATCATCAGAATTACACGAGAAAAATACCAGGGTAAGTAGCATAAAAAATAATGCTTTGCAGGTTTTAATACGCATCATTTTTTTATTAATTTTTATAGGTGATATAAATTGTTAGCAATTCCCATAACTATTCTTTTGCTTTCAATATGGCTGTGCTCCACTATTTTAAACGTAAATTCATTTACTTCAATAAAACGGATCAAACTAATACCTTATTTATAACGTTTCAAACTTTACATTATTTCACTTTTTATACAGTTTAATGAACACTTACCTTAGTGCCAATAACATTTTTAATTTTCGCCCATATCAGAAATTAGTGATCTAATTTTTGAATAATGGAAATGGTATGTAGTTGTAATTTTTTTCATATCCATGATTGATTGTATTTATTATTGTACTGCTATCTGGAGGTAGATAGGTTGCCCCTGTAAAGATATAAACCTTTTATATGAAAACATCTTACTTAAGCCTACCTTTATAAGCAAGATTTATGGACCAATCTAAATACTCCCATTTTACCATCAATAGTACTTATCCAAACCAACAATCAGTACTATATATCTTTGTTTGCCCTTTTCAATATATACTTAAACCGTTGTATTTATACATAAGCACATAGTTTATTATTGCTATATTGCTTGCTACATCTATATTAATTTGGTTGCTGTTGTTGTTGCGATTGTTTTTCTGAAAACAGTGGAACCTTTACTATCACTTCGTGGTTTCCTCTTCTATAATTATTTATTGCTGTTATAGAGCTATCATAAGCATACCCTATCTTGATTCTATCCAACATCTTAAATAGCACAACAGTACTTATGGATTCTTTTAACCTGTAGCTGAGACCAAGTTCTACCTTGTCGTATACGCCGAAGGTTCCGCTGATATCCATGGAGAAAGGCACTTCGCTTATTACCCGTGTTAAAAAAAAGGGCGTAAAGGTCAAATTCTTGCTCAAAGGAAAATGATATCCCGCTCCCATAAAAAATTGCATTTTGTCGGTGGCCTGTGTTACAATGCCCGATTCCTTTTCGTACCTTTTTGTTTTTAGAAGGGCAGGTGCAGATATGTTTACATAAAAGCGTTCTCCCTTTAAATAGGCACCCACCCCAACATTTGGATTGAACACACTTACATTTTCTGAAAAAAGTGGGTCCTCATCAAGTCCTATCCCTGTCAAATCTATATTAACCGAAGAGCCTCCCGCTTTAACCCCTAAAAACAGGTCTAATGTTTCCTTTAATTGTAACCTATAGGAAAAATCAACAAAAACATCAGTTTCTTTGAGTACGAACACACTACTGTTGGTCACAGAAAGGCCCAGCCCCACCTTGTCACCTACCCCTTCTTTTCTACTCATTGGACCGCTCAATGAAAAACTCCAGGTCTCGGGTGCTTCGTCAAGACCCGCCCACTGTGCTCTATAGTTTGAGGTGAGCTCAAATTTTTCATCAGCTCCCGCATAGGCCGGGTTGATGATATTCATGTTATAATTGTACAGTGTAAATGTTACATCCTGTTGAGCATAAGACCCAATGCAGCATATAGCGAATATGGTAAAAAAGTATAATTTGTTATTTTTCATTTTATTATTTTTTAATGTGGGTGGTTTTTATTTAGAATTCTCTTGACTCATTCAATGGCACTTCAATTATTTATTCTCAAGATTATTTTTACTACGTATTTCAAAACATGAACAATTCTTGATTAAGCATACATACTTACTCCAACAATTGCCCATAGTACAATAGACCTAAAACTGCCCGTCTTTTTACCAAAATTCAACCCTTTACGGTTAATCTCTATAAAAATGTGTTGATCAAGCTAAAAAATGGGATAGAAGAGGCGATGATTGGGACGAACACTTTATGAACTATAGTTCTTGTGGTTTATCACCACATATATCCAGGCTTTTCTCACCCCTTTCCGTTTCTTTATAACTAGCTTCTATTGATGACGTTTAACCACTGTAAGTCAAAAAATAAGCGTGTTTTTGCCCCCTAACTCCCTTACTTTCACTTTCCTTTCTGAGGAAGGGAGGGGAGTCTCCTCCTGCATCCTCTAAAATCTTTATTCACATCAACGCTTAACCATTGACATATATCATTTTTGTTTGGTGGGTCAACCCCGGTTCGTTATAGTCTATGACACATACATAAGACCCAACGGGCACTCGCCCGCCCTTATGCTTGCCATCCCAACCATCGCCGATCCCCCATAATGGGCGCTGAAGAGCAAGGGTAGCGTGCTGGCGCAGCGCTACATACTCTATTTACTCTGTAAAACCCCTGTTTATAAGTGGTTTGGAGTTTTATAAGTTTTGAAAAGGTAAAACAAATTGTCACAAAACCTTTGAAAAGTCCCATGGACATTAAAAAATATTGTCACAATAGACTACAAAACATAACTCAAATGGATGATTTTAAAACGGTATGGATAAAAAAGAAAATCTTGATCAGGTACAAGAGTTTTTCAAGAAAGATTTCGAATAGCTATTCCAAAACTTTGGATATGATAATGAACTTTTTTGAGTGGCATGGTTTTTTGCCTTCTGACCGTTTTGGGAAGAGCATGGTTGAGAAAATTATAAAGAACCGAAAACGCACCAATGCATCCATAGCCACCATAAAGGATATTGAAAAAAGCCGGACCCTACTAACAATAGCCATGTCGCAATCCCTATTTGAACAGAATTCCATGATCACGGACCAATCTCCTAACGTAACAATGCAACATGTCCAATAAGGATACTCCCCCCTCACTTGAATCCGATACCAGTAAGTCGAAGCGGGAAGTGCCCTGCCCTTATAAGCCCCATCCCATTAAAATTTAGGTCTTTTGATTGAAATAACAGTTTAGAGAACCTGTCATAAATCTCAATGCTGAATTCCTGTGAAAGATTTATTCCTTCCAGTTGGAACACATCGTTCCTATTATCCCCGTTGGGGGCAAAAAAACGTGGAACAACCAGATGGACAAAATTCAATTGTGCGACACCACAACCACTTTTCTCCCTTACAAAAACGTTATAAACACCACCCCGTAGGTTTCCAAAGAAGGGTGTTTCTTGATAAATAAGACCATCGAGGGAATATTCAAAATCTCCTGAATTAAGGGTAAGAATGGTTAAATCTCGATAATCCGATACTACCTTGTCTATTATCGGATTGTCAATTTGCGAAAGTTGAATCGTTTTGGTGGTTGAACATCCATTTCCATTGGTGACAACAACAGTATAGGTGCCAGGGGAAGTTACCACTATTTCCTTAGTCGTTTCTCCGGTGTTCCACAAATAGGAAGCATTGGTCACATCTCCTGATAACGTAACAGGCTGCCCTTCGCAGAAAGTCAAACTTTCATACGAGAACAAATCAAAATAAACAATTGAAACTGCGGTTCGTGTGTTGGAAATACATTTTGTTGTTTTGCTCACTGCCTCCGCATAATAAGTGCCTGAAATTGTTGTGAGGTATAGCGCGGAATCCTCTGCCAATAGGTTGCCTCCAGTAGGTGCATCATACCAATTGACCAGGGCATCGTTTGGAACCGAAACCTGAACGCCTCTGAGACTATCCACACATGGTTCTACATCACCTTGGCTTACGGGCGCATCCGGAGTGGCATCAATAGTAACATGAAAAACATTCGAAAAAACACTGCAACTTAAATTTGCCAGATTAATGGCATCCTCGGCAACCTTTACCCTATAGAAAGTAGAGGTGTTGAATTGGGGTGTTGTGAAAATAGAAGTGGTTTCACCAACAAGATCGTTCCAATTTGTTCCATCCGTACTTTCCTGCCACTGATAGGCACGGGTTTTGAACGCAGAAAAATCAGGATAGGCGGTCAAAGTCGTTGTTATCGGTGCTTGATTTTCGCAAACCGTAATGGAAGTGCTGTTGGTGCTGTCTGTAAGTAAGATAGTATCACCGCAACTTTTGAATACGATGTCGTCAATGCCAACATCATTGCCACATCCCCCGGTGCCGTTGTTCAACATTTTTAAAATGACCGAGGTTTGACCAGGCAAAGTCTGGAATACTAGGGGCATATTGTTCCCAAGTAGGGGAAGTTTTGTCAAAAATATCACCTGTATCACCGGTCGCCAATAACTGCGTATTGGTATTGTCCCATACTTGAAACTTTAAATTCACTGGGATGCTTTGTGGACAGCCGGTGCTTGTGCTCGGTTGTAAGTTCATTACCCATGAGGAAAATTCATAAGAGGTGTTTTCGCAAAGCCCGGTAATGGTCTGCCTAAAAAATTCTCCAGCCGTAACGCTTGCATTTACTATAAGTAATTTTCCATTGGTGTCGCCTGGGGTATGGTCTGTGGTATCGAATCACTCGTAATAATTGGTTCGACTCGAAATCGTATAAGTCCCGTCCGTTGGCGCGCCGTCCACATAAGTATAAGTGGTAGTGCCAGGAGGTAGTGGAGGCCCATTTTGGGTGCCCGTACCAAAGGTTTCCGTAAAAATGGCATCGCCATAATTACCGCTGCAAAAACCCAATTGCGCATTCGACTCTTGAAAAAAAAGACCAAATAAAACCAGAAAAAAGAGTGAATTAAGTTCGCATTCTTTTGGGAAAATTTGTCTCATAATAATAATATGTTGGTATAAACTTTATATTGTTCTAAATCGCAATGATTAAATAATGCGCAAAATATCCCATAAAAAGTGTTGACATCTATTAAAGTTGGGACGTAAAAAAGGATTATTGGGATTCTGGATAAACACGAATAGTCTCAACCTTTTTGCAGGCCTTTGCCTATGCTCTTTACAAGTGGTGTCATGGCCAAAACAGCCTTAATTTTTTTCTACTTCCTCCATCATCCGGTCGAAAGTGGTGATCCAACTGTAGAGCTTGCCCCCCAAACTGATTATGGGGCTGGACAAAGAATCCATCTCTTGGGTCGATCTTGACAAAAATTGACCCAATTGTTTTTTTATTTCGGGTCTTTCATCCAAGGAAACACTTCTAAAGATAATATTTTGGGAATTAAGTTGGCCTACAATGCTATCACAGGCATCACAACCCTTGGATGTGTAGATTGTGATCTGCTTTTTAGGCTTGATTTTAGGCGGTGGGATATTCAATACCTCGAATTCCTTTTTCAACGCCCGTTTTGATAAACTGTCATTGGTCTTTAATGTTTTGGTGTAAACCGGTCGTTTGCCCCGAAATAAAATAATGGTCTTTAAGTGGACCCTGGATGCTGCCGGAACTCTGATCCACCTGGGTTTGGCTTTACTCTGTCCAAAATTGGAGCCCTTTACCTCAAATAACACATCATAGTCCGTAAAGGTCCTGTTCTCGGCAAAAAAAGCGATCCGGTTCTTGGATTTGATCTCCGTCACCTTGACGGCGTCCACCTGGGCCCGTGCAAAGGTCGCCATAACACAAAGCAATAGGGTCAGGGCAGTATATATAGTGTTTGTTACCCCCCACGACCTCTTCTCGGTTGTATCTCTTTCCATAATTTTTTTAAGGTTTCATCCTTTTCAAAGTGTTTTCGCCATTTTGACTTCACAAACTTTTTCTCGGGCGAAATTTTTTTTGATCAATATCTTGATATCGGCTATGCGACTTTTCTTCTCGTCCTCGGGCCTTTTGTTCTCTTCCAAGACTTTTTTGTATAACTTCTTTGTGCCCGCTATCCATAAAAGCTTTTTTTTCGATGTGGGTCACACTGCTCGGTATGATCACACTGGTCAAGGTGTTGTCTGCAATAGCACCATCCCTTATAACGATAACCTCAAAGTCAATGCCCCAATTGGTTACGTTCTCAAGTATGGTAAAGTTTCCCCTATTTTCATTGCCAGTGTCAGTTATCATGACCGTGTTGGAACTGCCCAATATCGTTACTTTGTATGTGATATTGTTAGAGGTAAACTCATCATCAACTTGCTGTCCGTAGCTGCTAAGGCCTACCAATACCATAAAATGGCAGACATTGTTAATTGTAATTGTTTTTTCATTTTGATGTTTTTATTTGCTTTTTGAATATTATTTTAAACACAAATAATGTCCATGTACCAGAAATATTCAATAATTAGTGCTGAACTTCCTTGAAAATGGGATAGTATACAGCGTTTTTGGGATAATAGAACAGGTAAGTACTATATATCTTTGTAAGGGAAAAAAGAACGGTTAGTGTCGGGAACGACAATAAACAAACGATGTTCAAAAAAAATATCCTTCATGTCTTTATCACTTTTAACGATGTATTCGTCCCGAGTTTAACCGACATGAACACTTTTTGTCATCCAATCCCGTACTAAAGCCCCATATTTGTTTACAATAAAAAATTATCCAAATAACAAGTATGCCCAATGGAGTGACGGCGTGAAACCGGATCGATCATTGGTTTTATTAAGGGTAAAGTTTTTTCATTTACTGTTAAGTTTTATTACCAGCGGCGGGGATCAGAAACAATGGTCCCCGCCGTTTTTTGTGAGACAAGGCCAGATATCAAGGATGCCTGTAATGCGTTGGGCCAAAAAGACCTTCTGTTGGGCCAAAAAGGCATTCTATTAGACTCAATACGCTCAAATTTAGCCCCCGGGCGTTAAAAATTGAGTCGTAATGGTCCAACATTAGACCCGAGAAGTTAAAGTTTAGGCAAGATGGTCTCAATTTAAAGCTATCAAAGCCTAACACTTCGTAAAAATGGCCCTTGAGAAGGTTAAAACGGCCCATAGCATGGTCGGGAAGTTCTACGTTTTGACTCTACAGCGTTAATTTTTGATAAAAGCCTTTCAAAATTTTAAAAAATAATCAGAAACACATATAATCAATCATATTTGAATACGTACCTGTTGCTTTGCCATGAAATTCCAAGGATTTCGATAGCCACATGCAATGAGTCCAATATTGTTGTCATAAATTCTGCCTCCTTCAAATTTGATAATTTCATTCTTAATAAAAAACTCATTGATAGCTTCATTTTTGGCCTTATAATGCCTTTCCCAATCATCGGTGATATCAATGGGATCAAAATCCAGTATGGCAAAACAATAGTTGCTGTCAAATTTGAGCTGAACGCCTCTTTTTCCATATGTATTTCGTAAAAAATTGGCAATAGAAAAACTTTTTCCCACCTCATAAGATCCTAAATTTGGGAAATGGTTTTTAAAAAGTTTCGTAAAGTGCTCGAAGACTTTTGGGGTGCTTATTACAGATAAACCCACTGTTCTTTTTATGGGATAGAGATAACTAATATTCTTTTTGGCATACCAGTGCCCAGTACGCCAAATAACGCTGCCCGGGTAATATTCATTTTTTAGTGCCTGCCCAAAATATACAACCCAAATTTCTTTGCGATGAAAGGGAGTTTTTAACTTGTCTAGTTTGAAATAGTTGGCTCCCAGCACAATGCCGTGATATTTTAAAAGAACAATATTAAAATCATATTTATTTGATAATCTGGTATTTATGTATTCTTCATTAGCTGTAGGATAGTATCGTTTTAGTAAGTTTTTTAATTGATTTTTTTCTTTATTGGAAAGTTCATGGGGTTTTCTTTGAATAACTTGTGACATGATTGATAGTGATTTAGGGTTCTGGTTGCTTAAATTTAAGCTAATCACTTATTCAAGTCCATGGACAATTTGCCAAAAAGCAAAAAGAGTAGGTCAACGGGTTTGTTGTTTTTCCTGACATCATAATGAATATGAATTCCGGCTGACTTACCGATACTCCCTACAAAGCCAATGATTTCCCCTTTTTTGAGCTTTATCCCTTTTTATGATGATCGTTATTATTGTGAAGTTTTTTCCTTTATATAATGTTTTTTAGCGTTAAGCGTACACCAAAAGTACACCTATATCTCTGTAAACACTTATACATAATAAATTTATTACTTATTGTATTTGAAAGTAATCTATTTGATTACCAGAAAAAAGCATCCATTCCTATTTTCCGTATGCAATAGGGTATCTAAAAATTACAGTTTTTGATACTACTATTATTTATAGGTTTCCAATAACTGGTTTTGCTCCTGGATAGCACTTCTAAATTCCATTTGTAAACTCGAAATCAATTCTTTTACACTTGGTGAATCAGGATATTATAAAATAGATAAAGGGAGTTCGATGTTGGAAAAATCAAACAATGAACTTATAATAGCCCCCTTGTTAACTATTGATCAGGCTTCTCATAAATTAAAGATAATCAAGGAAAAAATTACTGTGTCGCTCTAAAATTGTCAGCCTATATATTAGGACGACTCACATATAAGAAGTTTATTCCTGTATAAATCGAATAGTGGTTGTTTTTCCTTTATCATTAATATTCAAAAAGTACATACCAGTAGGTAATTGGGGTGTATTGATTGATTTTTGAACTAATTTACCTTTCATAACAGTGTTACCTAGTAAATTGAAGATTTCATATTCTGCATCTTTATTCTGAACTGTTACATTTAATATTCTATCTTTTTTTACCGGATTAGGAAATGCAGTAATAGATAACTGCTCTGTGGTAATTACATCTTCTGTAGTTAAAGACGTATTATCAATAGTAAATGTGGTAGATTCATAGCTTCCAAAAGATGCTCCTGAAGCAATAGTATTTCCTGGGAATGTAAGTGAGTATGAGCCATTTCCATACCTACAACACATCCCATCTCCATAACTATCAAGAATTGTAAGCGTATACTTGCCAGATTCTAAGCATTCTTTTAAGGCTAGTGTAGATCCATCTTGTTGGATAGGGTATGTGCTACCTGAAGCGACAATCTGATTGTTGCTTGTAATTTGCCAACTGGTTTCTTGTGGATAGTCGTCAAAATTAAGTATCAAAGTAACATCGGTACAAGTTGAGGATCCTCCTGATTGTGTGGTAACATTTGCCTCATTACTAGCATGAGATTCATTGCCAGCAGCGTCTTTTGCTTTTATGCTAAAACTATACGTCGTATTAGCTAATAGTTCCGTTATCTGGTAAGAGGTCGTAGGTACAGAAGCAATAATGGTACTGTCTTGATAAACCTCGTATACTGTTACGCCGATATTATCTGTAGAAATATCCCATGAAAGATCTACAGTGGTTTCTGTAATATTTGAAGCGGTTAGGTTTGTTGGTGCCGTTGGTGCTTCGATGTCTACCGGCAAGGTCCTGGCATTTACGGTATTGCTAAAACCAGATTTATTACTAAGCGCATCTTTTGCTTTTATGTTAAAACTATACGTCGTATTAGCTAATAGTCCCGTTATCTGGTAAGAGGTCGTAGGTACAGAAACAATAGCAGTATCATCTCGATAAACGTCGTATGCTGTTACGCCGATATTATCCGTAGAAGCATTCCAGGAAAGATCTACAGTGGTTTGTGTAATATTTGAAGCGGTTAGGTTTGTTGGTGCCGTAGGTGCTTCGGTGTCTTGCAAGGTCGTGGCATTTACGGTGTTACTATAACCAGATTCATTGCCAGTAGCGTCTTTTGCTTTTATGCTAAAACTATACGTCGTATTAGCTAATAGTTCCGTTATCTGGTATGAGGTCGTAGGTACAGAAGCAATAATGGTACTGTCTTGATAAACGTCGTATACTGTTACGCCGATATTATCTGTAGAAATATCCCATGAAAGATCTACAGTGGTTTCTGTAATATTTGAAGCGGTTAGGTTTGTTGGTGCCGTAGGTGCTTCGATGTCTACCGGCAAGGTCCTGGCATTTACGGTATTGCTAAAACCAGATTTATTACTAAGCGCATCTTTTGCTTTTATGTTAAAACTATACGTCGTATTAGCTAATAGTCCCGTTACCTGGTATGAGGTCGTAGGTACAGAAACAATAACAGTATCATCTCGATAAACGTCGTATGCTGTTACGCCGATATTATCCGTAGAAGCATTCCAGGAAAGATCTACAGTGGTTTGTGTAATATTTGAAGCGGTTAGGTTTGTTGGTGCTGTAGGTGCTTCGATGTCTACCGACAAGGTCATGGTATTTACGGTATTGCTAAAACCAGATTCATTACTAAATCCATCTTTTGCTCTTACTCTAAAGGAATATGCTGTATTTTGGGTTAACCCCTTTCTCTGGTATGAGGTCGTATGTACAGAAGCAATAACGGTACTGTCTTGATAAACGTCGTATACTATTACTTCGATATTATCCGTAGAAGCATTCCAGGAAAGATCTACAGTGGTTTGTGTAATATTTGAAGCGGTTAGGTTTGTTGGTGCCGTAGGTGCTTCGGTGTCTATATCGTCCTCGGAAGTAATTTTAAAATTTGCATTGGAAATATCGTAGAAAATATGTCCAGACCCTCTAACCATAATTCGGTTTTGTGTTCCTAAAGCATTTGGTACTGTGATATTTTGAGAACCATCATTTGCCACTGCAGTGCCTATCATAATAGGGTATGTGTTGCCGCCATCTGTAGATAATAGAATGTCTACATTAGCAACATTTATTCCATTTTCTGTAGTCCCTGCTACATCCCAGCTAACAGTTTGCGTAGATCCTACAGGCCAACTTACATTTATGTTAGGTGCATTTACTACAAAAGGCCCAGCTGCTCCAACAACAGTAATTCTTGTGTTGTCGCTAGCTGAACCCCCACCGCCTGGTGCATTATCTCTAGCTGTAAGTCTAAAATTCATAGTTCTGGGTATGGCAGGAAGTATTTCTCCCATGGTCGCGGTATTATTTAAAATATCCGAAAGTTGTGGGAATGTTCTGGATGGAGACATCACAGGAGGAAAAGATCGAAACAGAGGGCCTAAACTGTTTGGATCGTTAGGTGGGGATGCCGGACCCAGATCAAATTGTTCCCAACAATAGGTGAGCGCGTCACCGTCATCATCGGTAGCAGAGCCTGTCAGCACAAAAGGGGTGTTAACTGGTATAAAGTAATCGTTACCGGCGTCAACCGAAGGTGGGGTATTGCCGGTAACTGTAACATTGGCACAACTTCCACCACCATTGGTAACAAATTCAATGATCTGGTCATAGCTGGCGGTATGAAAATAATCACTGCTATTATTTTGAATATTTTGTCGTGAGCAGATTCCGGCATAAGCCATGATGGTGGTGCCGCTCCCCGGTTCGTAGGAAGTGATGCCTGACCTATTTAGATTATCACAATTGCCGGCGGTGCCATTAAAAGTGTGGGTAGCTCCAAACTGATGGCCGATTTCGTGCGCCACAAAATCAACATCAAAAGGATCGCCGATCGGTGTGGCAATGCCAGTAGTGCCCATCGCCTTAAAATCGTCGTCACACACAGCCTCCAGGCTCGCCAACCCACCTGAGGCAGTGCTGAAAACGTGACCAATATCATAATTATTGCGTCCAATAAATTGATCACAAACCGTTTGATTCTCATTCAATAGAGCTTCGGTGTCGTTATTACTTAGGTTATCAGTATCAGTATCCAAGAAGATAATACCTGTATTGTTACTTACCAATACCATAGTAATAGCTAAATCTCTTTCGAAAATACCATTTACTCTGGTCATTGTAGTGTTTACAGCAGACAGGACAACTTCTTTTTTTAATTCATCCGAAACACCAGAAGATATTCCTTGGTTATTAAGATGAAATTCCGAGTATTCCCCGGTACATGCTACTGCAAGTCTAAATGTTCTTAATTTTCCATCATTAGCATTTTTAGTAGTAGGAATTTGTTGTTCAGAAAAATCTGTTTTGAAATTATCCTCAACCAAACATTCAAAAGTATCTGGATTAGCAGGTAAATCTTTTTTAGAATAAGAGATGTAACTTCCCTTATCCTTAATATATGGATCAATATAGATGGTTTTATGATTTCCTGAAGTAATCATGGCGTGTAGCCCGATTTTTGAATAACTGAATCTTGCTATCGAGGTAGGGTCATCAATACCATAACCTACAAACGACTTGATGCTTGGAAATTTCTTCTGAAGCCCATTATCTAGTATAGAAGCTTCAAGAATTCTAAATTTTTTCATCACCCCATTGACAGGAAATTCTAAAATGGTGTTAGAACTTTTCCGTTGTGTTCTTGATGGGGCTTTTTCTAAAGTAAAAGTTAATACCTTGGTGTTGAGGTCAAATAATTGGTACTTATTAGGAGTTGTTTTTCTAAGTTCTTTGGCCTTTGAACTTGTTTTACTTGCAGATGTGGGAGTCCACAATTGTGCATGTATGCTTGTGTTTACCCATACAAAGGAGAACACAAGTATTGTCTTAAAAATATTTGTTTCCATAGTCAATTTTTTACATTGTGTTTTTACTTTTTATTATTGTAACCCACAGCGCATTAAAAAAGAATACTCATATCAATTGTAATCGTATTTGTTTTTTCATGTTGGAAGGTTTTTATTATGAATTTTTGAATATTAATACAAGAAAAATCATACAAGGGAAATATCCAATAATTGGTGCCCAACCTCTTTAAAAATGGGATGTTATATGATGTTTTGGGGATAATAAAAATCCAGCAATCCCCTTTGATAGTTTGTTCGTCCCGGTTTTAGTCGATATAAACACTTTTTATCGCCTGTCTTGTACTAAAACTCCACCTTTGTTTCTAACTAAGAACTATCCGATATAAAGTATGCTTAATAATAGGGTGATGGCGTGGTCTTTAATCGCACTAAGAGCCCGCCAAAAGCAGAAGAAAACGCATCATCGTTGTTTTGACATTTATTTGTGTTCATTAATCGGTTTTACTAAAAGACCTTCTGTTGGGCCAAAAAGGCCTTCTATTAGGCTCAATACGCTCAGATTTACCCCTCAGGAGTTAAAAATTGAGCCTTAATGGTCTAACACATTAGACCTAAGAAGTTAAAATTTAGGTAAGATGGTCTCAATTTAAGGCTATCAAAGCCTAACACTTCGTCAAAATGGTCCTTCAGAAGGTTAAAACGGCCCATAGCACAGTCGGGACTTCTAAGTTTTAACTCGGCTGCGTTAATTTTTGATAAAGCCCATTAAAATTTCAAAAATAATATACAAACAACAAGTACGCATAAAAGACCAAACTCATAAATCAAATTTGAGTTATTGAAAATCATTATTTGTGCTATTCCAATACTTCTATATTTACTAACTAACAGCTAAGCCCAGTACGTTCCAGTCCAATGACCTTAAACAATGCGGTAAATTCTTCGTTTGGTTTGATATTATTTACTTTATAAAACTTTTTTAACCACTCAAAATCAGTGAATTTTGTTGTTGTAGCCATCGCTCCTATATCGTGGTTAGAACAGAAAAACAATCCTTCTTCTTCATTTTGCAAGGTCACGTATGATACTATTGCATATTCTATCATTAAGTTATTAGACGAATTCCCTTCTTTCAAACTTGGATAAGTTGTTTGGTAAATCTTTTTGTTGCTGTTGTCCACTACTACGACATCGCATTCTTTATCATCATTAAAAGACAACCTTTTTAGAACATCGAATACTAAAAAAATGGAGGTAAAAAACTCTCCATTTTTTTATATTATATTACCAATTTACCGAATAAGTAAACTGATCTTATAGCTTGTTATAAACAAATTCTCTAACCTGTTCATTGTTATCACTATCTGTAAACGTATATATAAGTTTAATAGTAGTGTCATCTTCTAACAAAAGTTTTAATCCTGATATGTTTTTAAGTACTATGGTTTTCTCATCTTTTACCACATATTCCAGAGTACTGGTTTTGATAAATTGACATTCTGCACTGGTATCAAAGACAACCATGTCATTTCCTTTGAAAATTGTTGCATTAATACTTTCTGGCAAAGGATAACTTACGCTTACATTATAATTTAACAAATCTCTACGATTAAAGGTTTTCTTATGTTGAATGAATTCAAAAACACTTTGAGGTTTAAATTCTATTGTGTTTTTTTGAAGGCAATCTCGGTCGGATTCGATTTTCCACTTCCCCAATATCTTTTGAATTACCGCTGTACCATCAAAAGTATTGTCACCATTATCCTCATCTGTCTCATCTGTTTCCACATCATCTGTCTCTTCATCCGGATTTTCCTCCAATTCCGAATTGTCATTTCTAATAAAAATATCAATTTGGTCTTGTTCTTGACCACCATTGGTAACTTTTGAAGTAATCTGTAAGGTATCGTCAATCAACTCGATCTCAGAATCAAAATTGAAAAAAGTAACACTATCCAAACCAATGACCGTATAGGTCCCAGATTGTGTAACTGTTCTAGAACAAAGAGTTGCAGAATTACTCCCTAGTTTTAAAAAAGTTAATTCATAAGTGTCATCCTGATTAAAAGTCGCAGTTGAATTTTTTAAGCATTCGAATTCAGCAGGTGAAACATTTTTATTGTCAATAGTGCTGCTTATCAATTTCCACTCTCCAACTAATTTTTCTTTAGTAGCCCTTATTTCTTCACTATTTTCCGGGTTAGGGTTAGGATTAGCGTCATCATCAGAATTACAGGAGGAAAATGCTAGGGTTAGTAGCATAAAAAACAATGTTTTACAGGTTTTAATACGTATCATTTTTTTATTGATTTTTATTGGTGATAGAAATTGTTAGTAATTTCTTTAACTATTTACTTGATTTCAATAAGGTTTTGGTTGGTACGGTTCAAACTGATGTCTTTTTTTGAAACGTTTCAAATTTTGTCTTATTTTTATTTAAGAATCATTTAACAAATATTTACACATAGGAGACGATCTCCTATCTATTGATTAGCCCAGCCATCTAGTCGATTGTATGCAGTTTTTAATAGTGTCTCAGCACTTGAAATTCATCATAGGTTAACATCCATTTACCTTCAATGTTTTCCCATTTTTCTTGATAAATTTTACCTTCACCAATATTCATACTCCACATAGATGATAGCATCCCGCTCTTATCTGTTAAAGCCTTGAATGTAGGATTGTGATAAGTTAAATTTTTAGCTCCATCTGCTATCAATTTTTCCCAAAACCCTTCGATACCTTCTCGCCCATTTATAGAAGCAAATGGCATGGCATTCATTGTTGCATTTTTTGAATAGCCTTCACCGCAGACCGTCCCTTGTCCCGAGTTAAAACCGTTAGTCCATGTTATAGAAGCTTTGATAATGTTTTCTAAAACAATATGACTTGCAACAGGGTTTGTTTTGTTTTCTTTTGGTGTTTGAAACTGTTCTAAAACTTGAAAATTGTCATAAGTCAATAACCATTGACCTTTTTTCTTCTCCCATTTTTCCTGATAAATCAACCCCTTACCGACATTCATACTCCAATTAGCAGATAAAAAAGCTGTGGTTTCATTAACAACTTCTACACTTACATTTGTGTAAATTAAGTTGGTAGCTCCAGATGCTATAAACGGTGTCCAAAACTCAGAAATTTCTTTTGTTCCTTTTTTAACTCCAAAGGGTATAGCACTCATTATTGCATTTGCATCATAGCCTTTTACACAAGCTTCGGCGTTCCCTTTATTAAATTCTTCAATCCATTTTTTACTAGCATCCAATACTTGTAAAGCCGTTTGATGATGTTTCGTTGGCGAATGTTTTTGGTAAGATTGTTGTGCTTTTTCTGGTTGTTTATTGCCTTCCGCTTTTTGCGCACAAGAGATATAGCTTATCATTAATGCCAGTCCCATTATTATTCCTTTCATACGTTTCATATCATTGTATGTTATCAAATTATTGATACAAAGAACGAAGGAATAAAAGAGAGAAAGTTGTGACTTTTGTCACAACAGTCATTTTTTTATACAATTTCTATCTGTTTTTGTCCCAGATGAATTTTTTTATTCTTTTCTAATGTTTTTAAAAGCCTAGAGATAACCTCTCGTGTAGTACCTAATTCTTTGGCTAATTCTTGATGTGATTTTTTAACAACACCACCATGTGCTTTTGATACTAAATAATCAAACAGACGATCTTTAAGTGGCTGAAATGCTAAATTTGAATACTGATCAATGAGATACAAATAACTCTGTCTGAATATGTTGATAGTAAAACGATTCCAAGATTTGTACTTGAAATTCCAATCTCTTACGAATCGAACCGGAATATTAAGAATAATAGTACAATCTTCTTCTGCAATGGCATTTACAGTGCTTTTGCAATCTTCGAAACAAGCAGATAAAGATAGTGTACAGGTTTCCATAGTGTTTAGATAGTAAATCAAAATTTCTCTGTCTTCATTTTCTTGATACACCCTTACTTTACCTTCTAAAACAATTTTTAAAACTTTTATATACTGATTGTTTTTAATTATAAAATCACCTTTTTTGTGCGTTGTGATAGTAGCATTTTTGTGTAGCTCTTCTTTAAGCTCTTCCTCAGTAATTCTAATACCTTTTATAAAAGTTTCTAACATTTTTTTAAATCATATTTATATGGCTATGATCTCTTTGATCTTATTCGTAAAACAAAAGTAACGTAAAGGATACTTTTGTTCAAAATTTCAATTGAAGTTTGTTGATATAGGAATAACTGAATATGTAGCACTGTCTAGGTGTGCTACCCTCTTGCTTCTTATTTTTTCCCGTCTGTCAAATGGTATACCCCCACTTATATAAGTACCCCCTCCCACTTGTACAAGTACCTGGGGGTACTTCAATTGTTAAAGGTTCCTGTAGAGTTGTCAGGTAGGGTACTTCAATTGTTAAAGATCCCTGTAGATTTGTCAGTTCACCCACTTATAGTAGTAGGTGCGCCTGGTAGATTGGCACCTCATCCCGTCTTTTTGGTACGTTACCGGGGTATTTTTGTACCTCGAGCTATCTTTTTTGACGATGCACCCACCTTTTTTGCTAATTTGTTGCTATTCAACCGTATCTTCTGGGGTGTCGGCCTTGGTGTTCATGCTTTGAGAAAATCTGGCTTTTAAGAGTTCGTGAGCACTTTGGGCGCCTTCCATGGGCATTTTGCGTGCAGCATCGGCAAGGCTATAGACCGACAGTGCTACTCGGTATACCTCACTACCCACAATGGTTTGCGTATCTTTTAACCGGCGCAATACACTTTCTAGCTCCAGAATGATAGGATCTAATTGCTCAAACAGGGTAAGATCTTTGCGAGCTTCTTCGGCCGTTAAGGCGCCAGGGATCCATTGGGGCTTGCCCTCAAGGATATGCATGCTATCTTCTGCAAAAATTTTGTTGGCGCTATTGATTTTGGGTAGATTTTTACGTTCGTTGGGAGTTAAGTTTTGTAAAAAATCTAATTCACATTTTAAGGTGGTAAGACAATGTTGTATACTGGTAATCTCTTCACGGGTAAGTACCTTACTAATTCTGTTGTTTTCGTTCATTTTAGTTTTTGTTGTTTATAATTATGTATTTGGTTTTTATATAATTTGAGGGAATAAGTCCCTCACCCCGACCCTCTCCCAAAGGGAGAGGGAGCTTCTCACATCATCAAATCCTCAATCCTCCGACCATTACAGAAGCGAAAAGATCAATAATTAACATAGATCATTTTTGCCTCGTAACTCAGCCCCGGTTCGTTATAGTCGATCACACATACATAGGTACCAACGGGTACCATGCTACCTTTATGGGTGGCGTCCCAACCATCGCTGGGTCCCCCATAATGGGCGCTGAACAGCAACTGTTGGTTCAGATTGTATATTTTGACTACGTTGTTCTTATATTTTTCGAGGCCTTCGATCACCAGGGTATCGGCAATGCCATCACCGTTGGGGGAAAACCCTCTATTGAAATCCGCAAGGGGCTCACCAGTCCCACAATTGCCAATCGCTTCTACGGTTACTATAGCAGTAGCGGTAGACGTTTGGGCACCCTGTGTAGCGGTAAGGGTAACCATCAGCGGAGTATTTATGTCATTACAGGTAAAGGTATCTATGTCCAGGCTCAATTCTGGGGTGGTGCCACAGCCATAAGTAGAGCCATTGTCTATATCCTCTGGCGAGATGGTCACCTGCCCGCTGGCATCTAACTGCACGGTTATATCATCTTTTGCAATGGCCACCAAGTTGTCCAAATGCTCATTGACGGTCACTGTAATAGCCGCGCTTGCCGAGTTTTCACTCTCATCGGTTACGTAGAGATTCACTTGATGATCACCCAGATCACCACAGTCAAAGATCATATCGGTTTCATCACCATCGGCATCAAAACTGAACATAAGATTTTCAGGTGTACTGCGATTGTCCGTACTGCCATTGTTCAATTGAGTTGCCAAAAGGGTGACCTGACCATTTTCATCCAGTGCCAGGGTGATCGGTGCCAATACGACCGTAGGAGCCTCATTGTCGTCTCCATTGATATCTCCTGTGATGATCCATTGATAATTACTTATCAGTTTTTTTCTGTGAAGAGCCCCTTCGTTGTCATATACCAATTCATGTGCTCCCAGTGCAATCCCTGTGGGAGTATTCGGTAAGGCCGCCCAGCCCTCTAATGTGGCCCCATAATTGGCCATGGACAGGCCGCTATTGCTCAACATCCAACTCATATCGGTGACATTGCTTACGTCCCAACTGCCTATGTTCTGATTAAAGTTACTCGCTCCGGTGAACATAAAACTCATATTGGTGACATTGCCCACATTCCAGCTGTTAAGGTTTTGCCCAGTGACACCAGATCCTAGGAACATCCCTCTCATATCCGTCACGTTTTGCAGATTAGGGGTATCTGTGGCGGTGATATCCAGGTGGCTACATCCACGAAAGGTGTCCAACATGGTTGCCCATTGTATAGCTCCCCATTGCTCTACGGTTCGTATCTTGTCTTTGTCCCCTGTATCGTTAAAATATAGAGCAGGGAAATCTCCGTAAATGCTTACCTCATAGGTGCCCGCACCTGCGTAGGTATGGGTAAGGCGGGCATCATTGGGATCATTTGTGGCAATTGTCGTTGTCGTAGTACCATCTCCCCAGTCTATGATAAAGTCATAGGCATACCCCCCATGGATGGGAATGGTAATAGACGCATCAACGGCATCTACCGCCCAAGTGGTGATGAAGGGAGGAACACTTGTTATATCGATATCTTCTGTGATGGTCCACCCATAATCGTTCATCAGTTTTTGCCTGTGATCGGCTCCTATTGAGTCGTATCCCAATCCCTCTGCTCCCAGGGTTATCCCTCTGGGGGTATTGGGCAAGTCCGCCCAGCCCTCTAGTGTAGCCCCATAATTGGCCATAGTCAAGTTGCTACCGTCCAACATAAATCCCATATTGGTGACATTGCTTACGTTCCAATTGCCTATGTCCTGGTTAAAGTTACTGGCTTCTATGAACATCCAACCCATATTGGTGACATTGCTTACGTCCCAACGGCCTATGTCCTGGTTAAAATTAGTAGCTCCATTGAACATAGCTACCATATTGGTGACATTGTCCACCTTCCAATTACCTATGTTCTGATTGAAGTTACTAGCTCCTTGGAACATCGCACCCATATTGGTGACGTTGCTTACGTCCCAACGACCTATGTCCTGGTTGAAGTTGGTGTCTCTGAACATATCTCCCATATTGGTGACATTGCTTACGTCCCACTTGCCTATGTCCCCATTGAAGTTAGTGGCTTCATCGAACATGTATTTCATATTAGTGACATTGCTTACGTCCCAGCGGCCTATGTCCTGGTTGAAGTTAGTGGCTCGACTGAACATCCCATACATGCCGTATACATCGCTTACGTTGCTTACGTCCCAACGGCCTATGTCCTGGTTGAAGTTAGTGGCTCTATAGAACATATTAGACACCGTGGTGACATTGCCCACGTTCCAATTGCCTATGTACTGATTGAAGTTAATGGCTCCATCGAACATTGATCCCATATCGCTGACATTGCTTACATCCCAATGGCCTATATTCCCATTAAAATTAACGGCTTCATGGAACATCGAACTCATATGGGTGACATTGCTTACGTCCCAACTGTTAAGGTTGGTATGTTGCCCAATGACCCCAGATTCACGGAACATCATTCGCATATCCCATACATTTTGCAGATCAGGGGCATCTGTAGCGGTGATATCCAAGTTACTACATCCATAAAAAGCCCTAAACATGCTTGCCCATTGTATACTCCCCCACCGCTCTACGGTCCTTATCTTGTCATTGTCCTCTGCATTGTAAAAGTATAAGGAAGGAAAAACGCCGTTAATACTTACCGTATATGTACCCGCATCTGCATAGGTATGGGTAAGACGGGTATCATCGGGATCACTTGTAGCAATTGTTGTTATCGTATTATCTCCCCAGTATATGGTAAAGTCATAGGCATAAGATCCATTGATGGGGATGGTAATTGACCCACCATCATCCACCGCCCAGGTGGTGATAAAGGTATTCTGTTGGCCATAAGCGGTAAGACTCGTCAATACCATAAAGATGGTAGACATTATCAATTGTAATTGCTTTTTCATGTTGGAGTATTTTTATTATAAACTTTTGAATATTAATTAATAACAAAAAAAAACCATACACTGATAATATCCAACAATTAGTGCCCAATCTCTTTAAAAATGGGATATTGAATGGTGTTTTAGGGATAAAAAGAATCCAGTAATCCCCTTTGGTAGTTTGTTCGTCCCGGCTTTAATCGCTATAGACACTTTTTATCGTTCCGTCTTGTAGTAAAAACCCATATTTGCTGGTAACAAAGGGCTATCCGACATAAAGTATGTTTAATAATAGGGTGATGGCGTGGTCTTTAATCGTACTAAGAGCCAGCCAAAAGCAGAAGAAAACACACAATAATGTTAGTCTGAGCTTTTCGAAGACTAATGAAACTGTTGTTCAATTACACTTCGACAGGCTTAGTGTGACATGTGTGCTAGTCAGTTTACCCCCAAACACCTTCTGTTGGGCCAAAAAGGCCTTCTATTAGGCTCAATACACTCAGATTTACCCCTCAGGAGTTAAAAATTGAGCCTTAATGGTCTAACATTAGACCTAAGAAGTTAAAATTTAGGTAAGATGGTCTCAATTTAAGGCTATCAAAGCCTAACACTTCGCCAAAATGGCCCTTCAGAAGGTTAAAAAGGCCCATCGCATAGTCGGGACTGTTCTAAGTTTTGACTCGGCAGCGTCAATTTTTGATAAAGCCCATTAAAATTTTAAAAATAATATCCAAACATTACTGTTTGTCTTTTTTATTTGATTTTACTTTCTAAAACTATGTTTTGAATTCAAAGATCTCAGACTGGGACGTATTTCCTTCTGCATCCCTGGTCAGCACCCTCCAAAAATATACCTGGTTAGAACTCACTGCAACCTCCTCAGTCGTTTCGGAAGTGGTAGCGATCAGGGTTTGAGGATTGCTGTCTGTGCCGAAAAAAATCTCGTATTCCACAATGTCATCATCCACATCATTGCCTTCCCATTCCAACGTAAGCATTCCACTTGCATTTATTGTAGTCCCTCTTGCAGGACTAACCGCCACGGCCGGGAATGGTGCGTAATTCTCCACACCTGGGCCCTGGTTGTAAAACCTCCAGGTTGCACTGGTAGCTGTCTCATTGGTACCGCTTGCTCGGGATACTACGGACCACTCATATGGAGTGCCTCGTTGTATGGCAATGTCCACCTCATTGGTTGTGGCTGAGGCCTGAGAAGTGGTATTGGTATTCAGATTCACCAGGTTTACCGTATAACTATCTGTATTTTGTGAAGCGTTCCAGCGGAAGGTCACTCTGCTTTCTTCATCGCTTAGGTTCTCTCCTTCGTTGCATTCCTCATTATTGTCTGGGAAGATTAGGGTAGCCGCCTGAGGAGCCGGCACCGGTTCTGGATTAGGATTACCATCGCCCCCTGAATCCTCGCCCCCACAGGAAACCAAAACAAATGGAATTAATATTCTTGATAAAATTTTCATCTTTTAACAATTTTAAAATTGAACACGGAGGTTTTTGTCCTGACATTCAGCAGGTAGATCCCGGCTGGTAAATTATCTACATTTAATACTACTTCTCCAGCCTGTGTTTCATACGGCCTGTCAAAAACCCGCTGTCCATTGATATTGTATAAGGTAACATCTACTGTTGCCGGCTCCGTGTTCCCAATGAAGGCCGAAATCGTTCCTTCTGCAACCGGGTTAGGATAGACAAACAATTCTGAACTCAGGATGATAGTCTGCTCATAAGTTCCCTGGCAGTCTTTATCCGTACGTACAATGAGTTCGTTACTGGCTTTGGTCAAAGGAAGGGTAATACTCTTTTCCGAAGTGCGATACACCTGCCCATTGAGTTGAATGATATATGTTTTTCCACCATCCAGCTCCAGCGATACCTTGCCCTTGGCTGTACTCACTTTTGAGCTTACAGAAAGTGACTCAGGTTCTGAAATGTTGACATCAAAACAAATTTTGTAACCACTCTGCCCTTCAACCGTAATGCAGAGGGTGTAATCCCCGGCAGCCAGTCCACCTAATTCTAGAGCAGCTGTAAAATTCTCATTTTGGTCTACGCCATTTCCGCTTAGGGTGGCGGTATAGTTCAGAGACTCCTCTGTTTCTATCGAAATACTGCCGTCATTACTGGAAATACAGCTCTCAGCAGTGCTCAATATCCTGAAATTCGTATTCGGTAGTGAAAATACCGGGCATCCATCAATGTCTACGATGGTGCCTACTGGCGTATCATCACATTGATCGATATTGTTAGGTACCCCATCGTTGTCAACATCATTGTCACATACATCACCTATGCCGTCCATATCTGCATCTGCCTGATCTGCATTGGCCAGTAGCGGGCAGTTATCAGGGATTGGCGATTGCCAAACTCCTCTTCCGTAAGTAGAGGCTGTAATAATTTCATCATCCAGACTGATATCTAAATCGCTTACTGCTACACTAGGCAGGTCGGTAAAGTAATCCTCCCACTCTGTTAGCGTATCATCAAGTCTATAGACCCCAAGACTTGTTGCCACATATATAGGATTGTCTGTATGCCTGCCCTGATGGGCGATGGCAAAATAGGCCTGATCAGTGGGAAGGTTAAGTGTAATGTCTTCTTCCGGTCCTGCAGAGCCATTTGCATTTACAGGAACTCTGAACACCCCTCTTGCACTTTGTTGTTGGATTTGCGCTATTTCTACCCGGTTAGAAGTGGTTACATAAATGAAAGAGCCATTCGTGGTATTCACCGCAATATCAGATACGTCTGAGTCAAAAATATTGAAAGCTGTAAAAGTAACACCGGCATCTTCACTTCGGAACACCGTATTCCCCTCAGCGGCATAAATGACCATAGGATCCGTAGAATCCACTTCTAGGTCGTCAATGTTGCCATTTCCTATGTCATCCGATTGTTTTTCCCAGGCATTACCAACCAATTTGTAGACCCCATCATAACCTGAATATACATCTCCTTCGCTTGAGATTGCCAAGGGGGTTATCCAGTTTCCAGACAAATTACGGCCATTGCCCCCCCTGGGCGCCGCAACAGTCCCGACAGATTGGCCGGAATCTGAGGAGACATATAAAATGCGACCAAACTGCATAAAACCGTAAACAACATTATTATTTGTAGGGTCTACCTCGTAATCCATTCCATCACCCCCAGTATATACATTCCAACTCCCGTTGTTTCTAACAAAACCAGAATTGTCCTGGGTTCCACCAACCATCTTAGCAGCATTATCACTTGCAACAGAAATTCGATAGAACTGTCCAATGCCGATTCCGTTTATTGTATAGTCCGTAAAGGAAAGGCCTCTATCCTCAGAAACATAGATGCCCCCATCTGTTCCGGCAAATAATTTATTGTTGAAAAATTTTAAAGTATGTATGTCTGCATGCGAATATGCTTGGTTGGGGAGGAACCATCGGTTGAGCCTGACAAATGTGTCGCCTCCATTCTGGCTTTTCCAAATGTTCAAACAGCCTACATAAACTTCATCTGCGTCATCTGGAGCAACTTCTAACGCAAGATCAAACCAAGCCTGGTTAGATTCCATGATGTTCACTGTATTTGGACTTTTTGTAAAGGTCTCTCCACTATCTTCAGACCTATATAACCCTTGATAAGCAAGGTTGGCCGTGGTATCCACACTTAGAATATAAAGGACGCTCGGATCTGCTGCTGAAACCCCCAATACAAGTCTCCCAGAACTTGTGGGCAAAATATCCGTTATCTGAGCAAAATCTTCTCCATTGGTACTTTTGTAATAAGCAGAACGGCTTACCGCATAAACGGTATTGGGATCACCTGGTTTTAATTTGAAATCTCTGATGTTTCCAGCTCTTTTTCGATCCCAGGTATCCCCGGCATCAATCGATTTGTACAGGCCGCTGTTGGTGGCTACCCAAAGCACATCAGAATCGGTAGGGTCTATCACAATCTCATTCATCAATGTATTGACGGTAGAATTAGAAGGGTTTAAACCGGTCTCAGCCCAAGTGGTGCCGCCGTTCGTAGACTTGAATACACCTACGCTATAAGAATCAGCAGCATCATCATCACCTGTACTTATATAAATGATATTAGAATTGTTTGGGTCAATAGCGATTCCCGAAACCCCGATTTGCGGAAAATCATCGAACAAATTGGTCCAGCTACTTCCGGCATCCTCAGATTTCCAAATTCCTCCTGCAGGTGCACCCACATACCAGACATCAGCATCATTGGGGTCTATTGCCACCGCATTAACCCTTCCCTGCCCGGAAAGACTACCAGATCGAGTGCCGTGGGTGTTAGGTCCTATGGATGTCCAGGCGCTTGTTGGATTTACTACTTTTCCCACCCGATCTCTCTTGTTCTCCCAAGCCGTCCAGAGTTGATTAGGCGTGGGTAAGTACCCATTCTGATCTACATAATGTTGCCAGTAGTTCTCCCAACGCATATAGGGTTTGTATCCACTACCTTTTTCGTTAGGATTTTTATCCTTCCAGTATTCGTGGAAGGCTGCGGAGATTTCATCCAGAGTATAGCGTTGCTGTAGCTCTTGGGCGACGGTGCTTTTGGATTTCTCCAGGTTTTGCATCCAAGGGGCGCTGGAATTAAACTGGGCATACGAAAACTGGCCTACAAGGAGGCTCAGCAGTATTATTTTCTTAGTCATCAATCGAATTTTGGCAACCTGCACCTTTATATTATTTTTTGACATGGATTTTACGTTTCAGAAGACAGGCTTACAGCATCTCCCGAAAAACCGAACGCCGCCTCGCCATCGATAGCATCCCCTATCTGTATCTGACCATGAACGCCAAAGCTTATGCACCGAAAAAGGAATACCCATACTAATTATAATCGCACTTGTTTTTTCATTTGAAAGGTTTTCTTTTGAATATTAATCGATAAACAAAGTATGATCATACTGGGAAATATCCAATAATTAGTGCCCAACCTCTTTAAAAATGGGATGTTATATGATGTTTTGGGGATAAAAGAAATCCAGTAATCCCCTTTGGTAGTTTGTTCGTCCCGGCTTTAATCGCTATAGACACTTTTTATCGTTCCGTCTTGTAGTAAAAGCCCATATTTGCTGGTAACAAAGGGCTATAGTGGTTATGGGGTTTCT
>CANMDW010000038.1 GCA_947496705.1 uncultured Aquimarina sp.
AACTATAACTATTTTTAACAATGAAATACTAACCTAAAAACGGTCAACTCTATTCAGGGAAGTACAGTTAAAATTCTGAATTCTGAATTCTGAATTCTGAATTAGGAATGAACTTTTAGAAAAAAACCATTGTAAAATTAGTATGGCACTCTCGGCACAAGACAATACCTATGCAGAACGCATCAATAGGACAATCAAGAGAGATTACATTGACCTATGGGAAATCAAAACATTTGATCAACTCAAAAAGCGAATGAAGCAAGCTGTAAATAATTATAACATGATAAGAACCCACAACAACATCGACAAAAAAACACCTGTCGAGTTTGAAAAAGATTTTCCTTTGATGGCTAGCCATCAAAGGAAAACTATAACTATTTTTAACAATGAAATACTAACCTAAAAACGGTCAACTCTATTCAGGGAAGTACAGTTAAAATTCTGAATTCTGAATTCTGAATTAGGAATTCTGAATTAGGAATGCACTATGATAACTTCTTTAGTGTCATTCTGGACCTCGCTTTGTATGCTGCACTACCTGCATTATAATTGTTTTCGAGGGTGATTTTAAGTTCGGGATGTACCCAATCAAATTCAGTTCCTAATAAATAGAGTGATGTCATAGAATACGCTTTTGGGGCCACTTTTTGATCTGTAATCAACCAGTCGAAGCAGATTTCGGTGATTTTTTCACGATGTGTTTTGGTTAAAGACCTTTTTACGTCGGGAGATTTCTTTTGGTAAAAAGCTATGGTAAGGCACTCAAAGATTTTGGCCATCGGTCTTACAGCCGGGTGCTGGTATACTGTTGGAGCAATAGTTATAAGCCGATCAAGATAGGATAAAATAGCATTAAGGTTCTTCTTACATAAAAACTCAAGTCCCCAGAATGCTCTGCAGGAAATCTCATCATCTACTTTCTCACAAATAGTTAATAGCTCGGGAAGCAATGCCGGATTATCAAGCATCAAATTCGCAAAATAGCTCCTTTTTTTTCGGGAATGATCAATAGTATCCAACATTTCTTCAAGAGATATCATAATGATTTGTATATTAACACTTTCAAAAATAAAAAATAATATGGAGTAAAAAGATCCTGTTTATAAGGGGTATGCCCCATCAAAAGATAGTTTTACTAATAATAATAAGTTGTTAAAATCGTTATCTGTTCTGTAGCAGGTAATTAGTGTCTGGTCGGAAATAGATCACTATTAAATTTGTTTCTTTTTGAGCTATTTCAATTTATTTTTTATCGCCTGATGCTAAGGCATCTGCGTCAAAAAAGAAAATCAAAAATAATTCAAATTATAAAAACTGTTTATTTCCGACCAGACACTAATTATCATTTTTCTATATTTACCTTACTAAATAACACACAAAATGCTTACAAAGATTAAAAATATTTTTATTGTACTATTATTGGTCTTGGTGATTACACAGTTTTTGAGACCAGAAAAAAATGAAGGTAGCTACGATAGCATAGCTAGTTTTGAAGAAGCCACCGGAGTATCTGCCGAGGTTAAAACGATCTTACAGAATAATTGTTATGATTGCCATAGTAATACTACTCGATACCCCTGGTATATGCAGGTAAGTCCGGTTTCGCACTGGATGGCCTACCATATAGAAGAAGGAAAAGAGCATTTTAGCGTTTCTGAATGGGAATTTTATACCGATAAACAGAAGGATCGCAAGCTAGAGGAGCTTATAGAGGAAGTAGAAGGTAAAGAAATGCCATTGCAATCATATACATGGATTCACGGAGAGCTGCCAAATCAAGATGCAGAAAAATTGATGAGTTGGGCAAAAGAGCTTCGCGAAAAACAGAAAGAGGTAAAAAAGGACACCTTGGACCCAAAGGAACCCAATACTGCAGAAACAGACAGTTTAAGTACCGATGACAGTGCGCAATAAATATAGATAATCTCTGTGGCGTACTTATTAATTTAACAGCTCATTCACTACTTTGGGTACACCGGTTGTTGCTTTTTCTGACAATATGGTGAGGTTTTTCTTGGGAGCAATAGCTGGTTTGGGATCTATAAAGTATACAGGGGTGCTATGGGGTGCGTATTGTAATAAACCTGCGGCGGGGTATACCTGCATAGAAGTACCAACAATCATAAGGATATCTGCTTTTTCGGTCACTGTTATCGCTTCCTCCATCATGGGGACATCTTCTCCAAACCATACAATATGGGGGCGCAATTGCGAATTGTGCTCACAAAAATCTCCCAGGTTCAGGTCTTTTTTCCAATCCAGAATCAGGCGTTCATCAAACTGACTTCTTACCTTCAGGAGTTCGCCGTGTAAATGAACAATACTGCTGCTGCCGGCTCTTTCATGTAAATCGTCAACATTTTGGGTAATGATAGTTACCTCAAAGCTTGCTTCTAATTCGGCGAGTGAATAATGGGCTTTGTTGGGAACAACGGTTAACAACTGGCTTCGTCTTTTGTTATAAAAATCTAATACCAGTTCTGGATTGTTATTCCAGCCAATTGGAGAGGCAACTTCCATAATATCATGACCTTCCCACAGCCCATTGGCATCTCTAAAGGTATTGATCCCGCTTTCTGCACTAATCCCAGCCCCTGTAAGTATAACTATTTTTTTCATCTGTTTATTTTTTTGTTTTTCAACGGTTATATGGAATCGCCAATAATCATTTGGTTTCTATAAAATGAATTCAATATAAATAATCACTGGTGTCATTTCTGATATACAAATTAGGTTTAAAACTATTTAAAATTATTGAGTAACGGTTGCGAAATATCCATAGATTTTAGTTATTAAAAAAATAAAACAATAGTTAGGGGTTATTTATTTGGTTTTTTTTGAGCTTGTAAAGATACTTTTTAGCGCTTTTTAGTGAAATTATATACTACGTTATGTCTATGTATGTTTTAATGGATCTAGAGTTTTGTTTCGACAAAATACAGATATGAGCCGATGATCGGTATGGCCTAAGTACCTGATAATAAAGTACTTCCGTACTAATATTACGGTTTTACCGTATCTAAGAAAACGTTAAAAACACTATCTTGTAGGTATAATAATACAACGCATACTAATTAACAATAACTATTTAATCTCATACCCTATGAAATATCCATATGTCATTATTGACAATGATCAGAAAATTGCTGATTCTATTCAAATTGCATTAGAAGGACAAACAGATTATATCTGTACAGGAATTGCAAATGATGAACAAGAAGCTTTGGATTTAATTTTAGAGAGAAAACCCCGATTAGTCTTTTTAGAACCAGAAGTGCAGGGATTGTATTGCACCAAAACGCAATATTCGTTAATGTCTGAGCTTGCCAAATATATGTTAAGGATACCAGAGTTTATTGTAGTTACTAAAACAGCAGAATATGCCATAGAAGGAATTCGAAACAGAGTGCTGGATTATATCATTAAACCGATAGGTAAGAGTCAGATTATAAGGACATTACTTCGGTTTGAAAAAGATTTTGATGAAGTGGTAGACAACACATTATGTTTTAAATCGTATGGTGATTACAGGTTTGTAGATGTGAATGAAGTGCTGTATCTGAAAGCCGATAATAATACCACAGATTTTATTATGAGCAATGGAAATAAGATAGAAGCTTTTAAGACATTAAAGCATTTTCAGAACTTATTACCAGATCATTTTGTGCGCATTCACAACAGTTATATCATCAATATACGGTATGTGTCGAGGATCCATTTTGGCAAGGCAAAGTGTGCGATCAAGAACACCAACGATATGATTCCATTCTCACGATCCTATAAAAATAATGTAGAAGAGATTAAAGATAATCTGGCCAAGAAAAGCCTGATTCATATTTGATTTAAGAAATTATCATCTACAAAGAAACCGATAGAACCTGTATCCTATCGGTTTTTTTTATGAATCAACCGAAAAATATTTTAATAATTATTTAGTAAAGGGTTTCTTACAAACTTTTAACGTTTTAAAATCGGTCATGTACCCGTATAATCTGTTCATGTACTTCTCACAGGGGGTAAACTACTAAACACTCTTTAATATATGGTGCGCCAATCCAGAATCCAGCTACATTTGTAGTGTACAATAGAGATACAAAGTCTTAATAAATAGTTAATATAACAATTTTGATATGTACTCTAATAAAATTGCTAGCGCAAAAAAAGCCCCTTAAATAAAATTAATCTAATAAAGACTGATGGTCTTTTAAAACATTTTAAAGTAAAAAATTATGAAAACTATAAAAACATTATTCGTAATACTATTTTTAAGTACTTTTTTTATTGCTTGTGAAGCAGATGCAGTTAATGATGAGGTGGGGATTGAGGATGTGGAGATTTTGGGAACAGGAGAGGAATCTGGTAGTAATGAAGTTGAAGACGAGGATCGTAATAATTAAAATTATAGAGATAATTAATTTAATTAGAAATTAAAATAAATATATTTATGAAAAATATAAAAGTATTATCAGTAGCATTATTTGTAGGTATTATTTTCATAGGTTGTGAAACAAACACTGTAAATGATGAAGTAGGAATGGAAGATATTGAAACTCTTGGAACTGGAGAAGAGTCAGGTAGTAATGAAATAGAGGATGAAAACAGAACGGGAAATGGTAATTAAAATATAAGTTAAATATCTAGATACAGCTACAATAAGAATTTTTTTAAAAAAGGACTTTTTCTGAAAGTCCTTTTTTAATTTTTTTAGTTATATTAAACTCTAGAAAGATTTTAATAAAAAGAATTGATGTGAGATTTATTTCTTTTGTATTGTTAGTAATATTTTTTTTTACATTTTTTGGTTGCAAAGATACACATGAAGTATCTGATAGTAATCAAGAAGAGTTAAAACTAATCGAAACTTATATTTCGATAGCAACTAATAAGTCCATTGATGACAAAGAAAGGATCATTAATGCGGATAACGCTTTTTATTGGTTAGATAAAAAGGAAAATGATATCCCAAAAAGGAAAAAACTTACAACAATCTCGAAGATTTATTATGAACTAGAAGATAGCCTTAGATTTTTTAGGACAACTAATTATACTATTGAGCTTGCGAATTCTATATCAGACTCTTTAGGAGCTGCTTTCAATTATAATAGGTTAGCTATTTACTATGAAAGAAAGAATAGGTTGGACAGTGCATATTCAAATTATTTTAAGGCAGAAAAGATTTATTCAAAGTTAAATGATAAAGATCCGTATAATCATGGTAAAGCTCTACTTGGATTATCTGTAATAAGAAGACAAGTAAAAGATTATACCAATAGTATATCAACAACTGTAAATGCCATAAAAAAGTTCGAATTAGATGGGAATGCACATAATTATTTATCTATCTGTTATAGCAATATGGGTATAGTTTCAAATAATCTAGAAGAGTATAATAAAGCAATTGAATATCACTTTAAATCATTAGAACATGCTGAAAAGTTAAAAAATAAAGACTTAAGAGAAATATTAGCATACAACAATATTGGGATTGTATACAAAAATCAGAAAAAATATGATAAGGCAATTGAGTATTATAATAAGGCACTTTCGTATAAAGAATATTTGAAAAACAATCCAAAAAGATATGCTTTGTTATTGGACAATTTAGCATATACTAGGTTTCTTTCAGGAGAGGACAGAGGTATTTATGATGTTTTTATCAATGCCTTAAGAATAAGAGATAGCATAGATGATAAATCTGGAATTAGTATTAATACCTTGCATTTGGCAGAGTATTTCCAAGCAGTCGGAGAGGATAGTATTGCCAGATTATATGCTAATAGAGCAAAAGAAGTTTCTAGCGCAATAAAATATAATCCAAATTTACTTAGATCTTTTCAAATTTTATCTGAAGTTTCAGATAAGGAAACAGGCTTAAGATATGCACAAGAATATATAAAACTAAATGATAGTTTGGTTAAAAAAGAACGTCTCTTCCGGGATAAATTCGCCCGTATTCAATTCGAAACCGACGAGATCGCACAACAAAATGTTCAGATAAGCCGGGAGAACGAAATCCTGATCATTGCCATATTAGGCCTCACAGCATTATTTCTGCTGGGGTATATTATCTTCCGCCAGCAGCAAAGCAATAAAGAATTGTTATTTGCACAAACCCAGCAAGAAGCCGATGCAGAGATCCAGGGATTGTTAAAGAACCAACTGGTAAAACTCGAAGAAGGCCGGCAACTCGAGCAAAAAAGAATGTCTGAAGAGCTGCACGATGGGGTGCTGGGCAGGTTATTTGGAGTACGGCTTAGTCTGGATGGGATCAATCAACGGGCCAATGACGGGTTTACAGAGGCAAGAAACAAATATATAGAAGAACTAAAATCGATAGAAAAAGAAATACGATTGATCTCGCATGACCTGAGTACAGAAACCCTGCCGTCTGAGGTGGCCTATATAGATGCCATAGAAGAATTGGTGGGTGATCTGTGCGGGCTTAACGAAATAAAATATGAGTTTAATAACGATGAGCATATCGATTGGGAGGAAGTTACAGACCAGAAAAAAGTTAATTTCTACAGGATTTTACAGGAGTCTTTACAGAATATTTTTAAGCATGCCAATGCCGAAAATGTAAAAATTAGTTTTGATTATGTAGAAGATAAAATAAATCTTACTATTTTAGATGATGGAATAGGATTCAAAAGCAATAAGGTTAAAAGAGGAATTGGGTTAAAAAATATTACTTCAAGGGTTAGTCAGATGAGTGGGGTAGTTCAGTTTTTAAGTAATAACAATGCAGGTACCAAAGTATCTGTGAGTGTACCAGTTTAAACAAGTGTTCATCCATATTCCAAAAATATGCGATCATACGATGCTTCGTTTTATGAAGTTATAGTATATATGATCGTTTTATTTTTCAGAATTTAAAACAACAAATTTTAAGATGAAGAAAAAGCTCAAAGTTCTTATGATCGATGATCATCCCATGATTATTGAAGGGTATAAAAATACCCTGTTAGGTGAAAACCAAAAAGAATATCAGATTAAGATTGATATCGCTTCCAATTGCGATGATGCCTATGACAGAATCCTAAAATCTTCCGAATCTGTTCCTTATGATATGCTTTTTATCGATATCAAATTACCGCCTTCCTCAGATGGCAGTATCACTTCGGGGGAGGATCTGGCAAAGCATGCAAAAGAATTATTGCCCAAATCCAAGATTATCATATTAACCATGCATAGAGAAGATCACAGGATTCATAATATCCTCAAAAACATCAACCCCACCGGGTTTTTGATTAAAAGTGATCTTACCTCCAGTGAATTACTGTTGGCTTTTAATAATATTGTAAAAGGAAAGGCCTATTACAGCGCCACGGTCAATGATCATTTTAGAAAAATGATGACCAATAAATTCTCTTTGGACGAAAAAAACCTGAAAATTCTATATCACTTATCCCGTGGGGTAAAGACAAAGAATCTTCCCAACTATGTGAGCTTATCCTTAAGTGCTATTGAGAAAAGAAAAAATCAGATCAAAGAGATGTTTTCGATTGCCAAGGCCGATGATCAAAAACTATTGGAAGAAGCTCGTAAACGAGGGTTTATATAAGGAAGTGATTTAAACTTTTTTCAATTGGCTATAAACCTGTCTGCCTAGCGGCAAGCCAGGCAGGAATGGTCTTTTGCACTCAATTTTTGTCTTTTTCTTACTCCGTAGCGCTGCTATGAAGTGCAAAAAAGTCTTCAATTGATTACAAAACCCCTATTTCCTGCCCGCCCGGCAGGTGGGTTCGCTTCAATTCTACCCTGACTGGCCAGGCAGGCTGGTCGGCAGACAGGCAAAAAAGTTTAAACCACTTCAAGGATAAGAAACTATTCATGATATATAAAAGAAAGGATTTCATTTTTGGATATCCTTTTTTTGTTTACGTATATCCGCAATTATGCCAGTACAAAAATTCCAAGCATTTTCTTCACTCTTTAGTTCCGATAGCTATTGGGAGGGGTCAAAAAGAAAGTGCTGAAAATTCAGTTCTGTACCCCTTTCCCTAAAGGGAGCAACTGAATTTTTAATATCATAAAATGAGCACTGGTATAATTGCGGAGAATCATATTTTGTTTTCATAAGATACCTACAACCCCCAAAAACCAATCTGATCTTCTTCGATTTCGGTGATATTAGTAGTACCTATATCCATGCGATACATAATAAATTCTGTATAACGATTAGTAGCAAATTGAGAGGCATTTCCATTAGAATATAAAATCCCAAAATTATTAGTAGCAGTACAACGACCATTGGTATAATTACCAGTTCTTAATATAGTACCACCACGTCGTATGGTTTGCACTATTGTACCACGAATAAAAGACAATTGCTGCCATTGGTTATTAACGTTTGGTGCAAACCGTACAGATTCATCACAACATATCCCAGAGTCAAAATAAACACGATTATTGGTCCAATTGATATGTATAGACCATCGATTTGTATTTACCCCTGGCTGTCGGGTACCAGAAGAAAAATTTTGATTAGAAGTCGAGTATACTACAGTAAAAACAGAGCCATCAACCCCGGCATTGGTAAGAATCTGTATACTGGTATTAATATCCAGGCGGTCATTAGCACCATCCCCTACAAAATAAGGTCTTGCAGGATCGGTAATAAACTGGGGCTGAAAAGCAGCCGTATTTTGCACAGCATCTCTACCCAAACCACTTTGGTCATACCAGGTCACCACATACACATTGGCTCCTGCACGCCAGGTATCGATCGCTATTACATCTACAATATCATTATCGGCCCAGCCAAAATCCTGTTCGGCATTATCACTATCCCTTCGCAATCGTATCAAAGGGCCGTTATAATCAGATTCTAATACTCTCAAGGAAAGTGCAAAACTGATGTCATCTAGTTTTTCATCGAGAATATGTGAGGGATGCTTGGTAGGAAATTGATTGTAGGATGCGATCTGCCCAAAACTCAGTACCGAACTTAATAAACCAATATACAACAGTAGTTTTTGCATGGTTCAATCTCTTTTTAAATCGCCGGTCACATGAAAAACATTGGTCGCTGTGCAGACAATGCCCACACCGGCATCCTGGCCGGCAGTCTTAAAACGAGATAAGCGATTTCTGATGGTCGCCCCACCGGCACCAACAATGGTCACTTTGCCGTTACCTATTTGATAAACACTTACATTAAAACCTACCGGCAGACCCGCCGGAACGGTTAAAGTAATATCGGTAGCGCTGTTAAAAGTAAGGATGTTAAGATTATCGGTAACTACAAGGGTATAATTCCCCGTTTTCTCAAAAACAGATGGGGCAATCAATAATTCTCTCCATTCGATACCATCAAATTCATACACTCTTTTTTTGTCGCTATCAAAAACCAGAGCACCCTCTTGTATGGTTGCTGTATTTATACCAGTAATCTCTGAACTGCTGGCGTTGGGCAATCCCAAAAGAGCATTGGCATCGATCTGTGAAATCCCATTATAGGCATACAAACAAGAGAACAGGATGAAGATGTTTTTCATTCTATCAAAACTAAATCATATACTATGCGAACTCAGGGGTAATTATAGCAGCAACATACTATCTGTCGATCGTTTTTGCGTATAGTAAAGGTAGTAAAACTTAAATTACGGTTTTACCATATTTATTTTGATGTTTCAAGGTATTCTAAATTAAAGTTTTATCTATACATTTGTAATGTTAAAGAAAACTTAATGTAAGTATTGTGCCTTAAACAGTTATTGCTTATAGAAAAAACTACGCCAGACATTTTATTTTCTTACCCCTGTGTGTCCATAGTATGATTTTCTAATCACTGTTCGTGTTTTTTAATTGTCAAAATTGTATGATTGCATTTTGGTATCTGTATGCCCTTACAGCTGGTAGAATTATGAACTTAAATAATTTGAATAAAATATATGCTTATGGATGAAAATACTCATATTTCCTTCATAAAACAGATAACGGTATATATACCACTATCAATCATACGTACATGTATATAAAGCGTTTTTGAGGTTGCTAAATAGCAAATTTCAAAAAACTCCGATGCTAAATTTACATCAGATAACCGCAATAGATAATAACTGATAACAATAAAAAATTGTAATAGATAATAAGGAATAGAAAACGACAACCCCGCTAATGTAAAACTTTGGCGAGCCAACAAAAGCAGGGGTCTGAATAACGATCAATTTAATAGTAAATCAACCATTATGAAGTTATATTCTTTTACTTCAAAAGATGTACCAAAATACTCTTCTATAAAGAGTGTCGACAGCTATGTAGACACCACCAATTTTCAAAAACAAACTCATAGCAAATTTAAGTATAATAGCCTACTTCTATTAGGGGGAATTACCCTTTTTTTAATAGGGGTTTATTTCCTGGTCGTGTCTATGTTTTTATACATTTCTTCGGGTCTTGCTAATCAATATCATAACGATAACAGTATCAATACTATTGCCACAGATGCTAGTGGCGAAAATATACAATTTTTCTCTTCAGAATATATTCGTAACCTGAATTCAATTGACTATGGAAAAGACGATAATTCGAGTGCCATCATACAAGTGTGGTATTTGGGAAATAGCCTTTTAAGTCCAAACCTTATGCCCGAACACAGGCAAGATGTATGTTGGGTCCACTCCCAAGTGCCTATACATCATCAGACTAGTGCAGTTTGGATACATCGAATTCAGGTTACTTTTTTGATACCGCATACCGCGATTCCTTCGAATCACCTCAAAATGAATTACAAAACAATTTTATCATAAATAGCTTATGAAAGTTTTTACTCAAAAATTACTTCAAAATTCTAAATGTTCATTAGTAACACTTAGAAGTAGTATAGTAATCATTAGTCTTTTGATGATTCAAAACATCAATGCCCAAAGCTCTATTGTTGGGGTGACTACCGATTTTCAAGGGTTTACAGAGTCTACCACGGCTACTGTAAATGCATCGCCACGTATGGATAGGCTCAATAACCTACTAGCATTTACGGTAGGAGCCACGACCTATTCTACGGGAGTTAATGATGCAGTACTTACCACAAATACAGTAACATTTACAGCAGGTAATTACGGGGCTTTAGTTCCCTCGGTTGCAGAAGCTGCACGGGCGGGACAAGGTGATTTTGATGATGGTGTAACCGATAGTTTTACAACAGGTGCACAAATTTATCCGACTCCGGGTACGGGCGCTAATCGAGATGTACGAGCATATTTAACAGATGGAATTAACGGCTTAGGGTTTTCTACTTTTGCCAATAACGTTGGGGGTACTTTTATTTTTAATTTAACCAATATTGATGCTTCCACAGTGGGGGATGGTATTCCGGATTTGGTATACTTTAATATGGCAGCGCCTTCAACATCTAATATTGTATTCGAAATTTACAGCGGGGCAACCTTATTAGGTACGGTGGCTAGCCAAGAAAACTCACACGCCAATGTGGCCAGGGTAAAAAATGATAGGTTTTTAACTGAAACTGGAGTAAGCTCTGGAGCGGGTGCTGTTGGAGCCAATCAATTCGTTCAGGGGTTTTCTGTGGATCTTTCAGATTTGGGGATTTCCCAGGCACAAATGGCTACTGCTACAGAATTACGTTTGATTTTACCTAATCAGGCAGATCCTCCATTTATAGCCTATAATCTGGATGCGTTTACTGCCATAGATCCATCAGCATGTACAATAGCAACTGCAAATCTTAAAGCTATTACTTGCAATGACAATGGTACAGGAATAACGACTGACGATTTTATAACTTTTGATCTCAATCCCAGAGGAAATAATATTGGGGCAACCTATACAGTTTCTGTAACATCAGGTAGTATCACACCCACTTCGGCGGCGTATGGAGTTGCTACTACATTTACACTACAAAATGGAAGCGTAGGAGCAGGAAATGTGACAGTTACATTGGCAGATATTGATGATTCGATTAGTTGTGCAATAAGTGTTATTATTACAGATCCGGGAGCTTGTTCAGATACAGATGGTGATGGAGTACTCGATTTTGTGGAACAAGGAGGACCCAATGGTGGGGATTCTAATGATGATGGCACCCCTGATTATTTACAGCCAACAGTAGTTACTTTGGAATCATTGAATGGAAGTTATGTAACCGTAGAAACTACGGGTTTATGCCAACAGATTCTTACGATAGAAAATATAGATGAAAGCAGCATTGTTTCAGATGATGCCGATTATAGTTATCCCTTGGGGTTATTTGATTTTACATTAAACTGTGTAAGCCCCGGTGATTCTGCAACGGTTACATATACCTGGCATGGATTAAGTAGTACCGCTGATTATGTATATAGAAAATATGGCCCGGCTGTTCCGGGAGGAGCGACCAGTCAATACCAGGATTTTACAGTAATCCCGGGAACTGCCAATATTAATGGAGTAAATGTACCAACGATTTCATATAGTATTACCGATGGGGCGTTTGGGGATGATACGGTTATCGATGGACAAATTGTAGATCCATCGGGGCTGGCATTATTAAATAATACATGTGTTATGGCAGAAGTGCTATGTACACCTAATGCAGCATTCCCTGCTGAGACAGCTGCCTCAGATTTGGGGCCTGTTCCTACTTGTGGAACGGCAGGAGCACCTCCTGGGTTTCCAGTATCTCCAACCTTATTTGCAACACCTAATCCCGCTTTCTATACACTACAGGTGGTAGAGTCGGGTGATTTGTATCTATTTGTCAACACAAGTCCGGCGGTGGATGTTGATTTTGCCTTATGGGGGCCCTTTGCTTCTCCTGATGTGGTTGCCAATTGTGCTGGAGGTAATTTCCCGCCAGGTGTGCCTATAGATTGTGATTATAGTGTAGATCCTTCTGAACAGATTGATGTACCGGGCGTATTGGCAGGAGAGGTTTATATATTAATGATAAACAATTTTTCTGGAGCGGCTACCGATATTACCCTATCTCCTGATAATAATCATGGTACTAACACAGCTACCTTAGGAGGTCCATTAAGTTTTAGTGCGGCCCAAACTAATACGTTTATAGTTTCAGATGCTCCTCAAAATTTACAAATTTCTCCTCCGGCTACAGATCCTAATGTTGCCGGTGTAACGTTCTCAGGAACCGGGATTACAGATACAGCCAATGGAACATTTGATCCTTCGGTTGCAGGTGTGGGAACGTATACAATTACAGTTACAGGAACTTCATATTTATGCCCGGTAGTAGGTACTATAGATGTTACGGTTACCGATGGTGATGGTGTCCCTGATGCCATAGAAGATGCAGCACCCAATGGTGGTGACGCTAATGGTGATGGTACATTAGATTCTCAACAATCAAATGTAGCCAGTATTGTAGATGCCACAGGACTGGCGTATGCTACACTAGAAGTTACAGGTAATTGTAGCCAGATAATCAATATGCAGGCATTTTTGGAAGCAGATTTAGCCTCGTTAGATGATGATTTTGATTTCCCGGTAGGGTTAATCGATTTTACCTTGCAATGTGGTGCTCCTGGAGAATCTGCCGTAGTAAAGTTCTACTGGCATGGACTCTTTGATGTAGAGTTTTATAGAAAATATGGACCATTGGCCGCAGGAGGTGCCACCGATGTATATCGTGATCTAGCCATCACTGAAGGAGCTGAGCTTGTTGGAGGTGTTACAGTGCCTACCACCACCTATGTATTGGTAGATGGCTTAACAGGTGATGATACCTTACAAGATGGGGAAATTACGGATCCATCAGGCCCTGCAACGGTTACTTCAGATAGCGATGGCGATGGGATACTTGATGTTGCAGATCTGGATTCTGATAACGATGGGATTTTGGATGAAGACGAAGGATGCGGGTTGTTTGCATTCGCTACTATTCCAACAAATAATGCTGTAGGAACTTTAAATGCTGTTACGGTTACCGTAAACTCGGCGGATAATGATATTACAGCTCCCGGTGGAGCTATCACTTTTGAAGATGCATTTTTTGGCCCCGATGGTACTTTTGCAGCTAATGAAGTACCAATTATCGGAGGTGATGATGATATTACTCTTACTTTTTCACAGCCAGTTTCACAATTAAGACTTAATATACGTCAGTTATCGTCTAATACATTGACATTTGACCAGACTTTTATCCTGTTATCAAGTGATGGTGATTTTACTGTCACCAGCAATACACTTACAGGACTCTCACAAGTTGGCTCAGATGCCAATGGTACTTTGTTATTCCAAGGTCCTCTTACAACCCTAAGCTGGACATCGAATAATGCTTTTCCTGGTGACGGTTTCTTTTTAGCTATTTATGATTGTAATGTCGATACAGATGGAGATGGTTTTGGGAATTATGTGGATATCGACTCCGATAACGATGGGATCCCCGATGTAGTTGAAGCACAAGCTACCGGTGGTGCTGCAGGAGGAACCTATATACAATTGCCTAATAGTGGGGTCGTAGGTACCAGTGTACAAACAGCAGTAGGAGTCGAAGGGATTCCTAACGGTTTTGGTACTGGGTTTACCCCAGAAGATACCGATGGTGATGGCACGCCTGATTACCTGGATACCGATACCGATAATGATGGTATCGATGATACCGTAGAGGCAGGCTTTACAACCGCTACCAATACTATTGATACCGATCTCGATGGATTATTAGATCAATATGATGCCAGCCCTGCAGATCCGGTAGATGGGCCTTATGATGTAGACGATGATCAAAATACAGGATCCATAGGATTGCAAAATACATTTAATCCGGGTACAGTACAAGTAGATTATAGAGAAAAACCAGCTCCGGGATGTGTGGATACGAATCTTAATCTTTGGGTCAAAGCAGATGCAGAAAGTTATGCAGATGGTGCCGCGGTGACTTCCTGGACAGATCAAACTGCCAATGGGGGTACAATGACGCCTCCTACAGTAGGACAAGCACCCGATTTTGAAAGCTCAGAAACTGATGCAAACTTTAACCCATATCTTGATTTTAATGACGTCTCTAATGATAGACTTAACGGGGCTAATTACGGGTTAACAGATATAAGTACCACACAGTATCAAATATTTTTTGTATATAATCAAGAGGTCACCAATGGCAGCTTGGGTTCTAATATTTTTCCAGATCTATGGGATTTTGATGGGGCCATACCTAATGAACGTTTAGAGGTTTTTAACGATGTATTTGCGGCTGGTGGAGTGAATGTTCCAGCTCCTAGAGGGCAATGGCATATAGGAGTTGCTATAGGAACCGCAGCGGTTCCAGTAGGAATCACCTCGGGTAGAGTAGATGGATTAGCAGGAATTACAACTGGGCTTTATGAAAATATAGCGGTTCCAGGTTTTCAAGGAAATGGTAATGTATCTATAGGAACAGTAGGACAATTAGACGCAGACATAGCAGAAATCATTTACTACGCAGTCCCTAATACGGGTACTGATTTACAAAAGGTAGAATCCTACCTCGCCATCAAATATGGGATCACACTAGATCAAACGATAGCGACCAATTATCTGGATGGTCAAGGCAGCACCATTTGGGATGCAACGGTAAATGCCGCATACAATAACGATATTTTTGGGATTGGTCGTGATGACTGTCAGTCTCTTAGTCAACCTAAGTCAAAATCTGTCAATACAGATGCAATTGTAACGGTAGCAAATACTGATCTAACTACTCCCGCAGCTTTTGGTACAGACAAACAGTTCTTTACCTTAGGTAATAATGGTGCAGGTGCGGCCTGGACAACAACAGGAGCACCAGGTCTATTTAGGGTACTAAGTCGCGAATGGCAGGTACAAGATACGAATGCCGTAGGTGCAGTAGCGCTGGAGTTTGATGTAGACGATGCCGATTTTGATGTACCGGTATTAGTAACAGGAACCACTTATTATATCGTATACGATACCAATGGTGATACTAATTTAAGTGATGAAACCCCAATTGCGTTAACCAATAGCTCAGGAAGCCTTTGGGAAACGGCTGCTGCTATTGATATGGCTTCAGGAACACGTTTTACAATAGCTACTATGGATATCGATACGGATATGGATGGAGTTTCCGATGTAGTTGATTTGGATAATGATAACGATGGAATTTTGGATGAAGATGAAGGATGTGGGCAGTTTGTTTTTAGTGCGCTTAACGCAACAACTGCTACAGCAAGTTTGAATGCTAATACGTTAACACTTACCTCAAATGATGGTACTTTGACATTGCCAGGTGGGCCAATAACTTTTGAGGACGCATTTTTTGGCCCCGATGGTACATTTCCCGCAAATGAAGTACCAATTCTACAAAGTGCTGATGATATCACAATGACTTTTACACAACCGGTATCTCAGGTAAGACTTAATATTCGCCAATTAGCTGGTAATGGATTAACTTTCAATGAACCTTTTGTCTTATTATCCAGTGATGGTGATTTTACGATTTCGGGTAATACTCTTACTGGATTAGCTCAGGCAGGTTCTGATGCTAACGGAACTTTATTGTTTCAAGGTCCCCTCACAACCCTAAGTTGGACATCTAACGATGCTGCAGGACTAGGAGACGGTTTTTTTATTACCATCTATGATTGTAATGTAGATACAGATGGAGATGGTATAGGAAATTATTTAGACTTGGACAGCGACAACGATGGTATTTATGATGTAGTAGAATCAGGAGGTACACCCAGTACTGCAACTGGTCAAGAAGGTCGAGCAGATGACGATGACAATAATGTGGATAATACGGGTAGTGCTGGTGGACCAGGTATTCCTACCTCTGCAGGTACAGGTACCAACCCAACAGATACCTTAGCAGATGGTTCTTTGGATTACTTAACCTTAGATAGTGATGGAGATTTGTGTAATGATACTCTAGAAGCAGGATTTACAGATGGTGATGATAATGGATTATTAGGTACGGGTACTTTTGGTGCTGGCCTAACAATCGATGCCAATGGAGTAGTGACCTCGGGTACAGATGGATATACAGATCCTGCAGATGCAGATACAAATGGCACCGATGATTATCAACAAGTAGGGACTGCACCTACTGTGGTGACCGATCCTACAGATCAATTGATCGGTGCTGGGGGTACAGCCAACTTTACAGCAGGAGGATCTGCAAGCTTAATAGTCTATCAATGGCAACAAAGTATTAATGGAGGCGCTACATTTTTACCATTAACAGATGGTGTTAATGGTGATGGGGTAACAGTTTCCGGAGCAACTGGGGCAACCTTAACCTTGGCAGATGTTCCTGCGACCTATGATGGATATTTGTATCAGGTAATCATAAGTGATTTAACATACGTTTGTACCACAGTAACATCAGCAAATGCATTATTAGCGATTGGTAATGATGCCGATGGAGACACCATACCAGATACTGTTGATCTTGATGATGATAATGATGGTATTCCGGATTTGGTAGAGGCCAATGGTAACGACCCTGATGGTGATGCAGATGGTGATGGGATACCAAATTACCAGGATACTACCGATGGTGGAGGAGTAGGTGACGGATCTACAACAGAGTATACAGATAGTAACCTAGATGGCATTCCTGATGTATATGATACCGATAGTGATGGCGTAGCCAATCATTTGGATCTAGATAGTGATAATGATGGTGTGTACGATATAGTAGAAAGTGGTCAATTAGGTACCGGAGGTGCACCACAAGCAGCCGATGCAGATTTTAATGGTCGCATAGATGGAGGAGCAACCAATTTTGGGGCAAATGGGCTCTATAATGGTATCGAAAATAATGATCTAAATACTGCGACTTTGCTTGCAGCTAATGCAGATTCTGATAGTGATGGTATCATTGACGCTCAAGAACTGGATAGTGATAATGATTTATGTAACGATGCAAACGAGGCCTATGCTAATGCAGGGCAAGACGGTGGAGATACCGGAGTAATTGGTGATGATGGAACAATTATTCTGGATCCAATAACGGGTATTGTTACCAATAATGGAGCAGATTATACGATTACTATAGCTGATGCAGATAGTAACGGCGAATTAGATTTTCAGGAAGAAATACCATTTATAGCCAATCAACCGATCAATTTTAGCGCACTTAACGGTGGGGCAGCTACTTTTGGAGTTACAATAACTGGACCGGCTCCCTTGAATTTGCAATGGGAAGAAAGTACCGATGGTGGTGCTACATGGAATCCAATATCAAATGGGGGAATATATTCAGGAGCTACCACTCAAACGTTGTTGATTAGTCCGGTAGATGCATCTCTTGACCTTAATTTGTACCGAATTGCTGTAACTACAGTAAATTACGTGTGTTTAGCACGAACTTCTAATTCAGCAGCTTTATTAATAGATGCTGATTCTGATGGAGATACCGTTAATGATAGTTTTGATCTGGATGATGACAATGATGGATTATTAGATACAGAAGAATGTGATTTAGGGGGTGGTAGTTTTGGAATTATAATTCCTGATGATGCGGATTTGAGTTTTGATATTACACCTAATACCAATGCAAATGATTTAGCAAACTTCTTATTTCAGGAAAATTCTAATATTACCCTGGTTTCGGCAGTATTAAGTCAGGGAGATAATTCTGTAGCACAGGTAGGAACCTTTGATGATGGAGATCAGATCACGGATATTGGAGGAGCACCCAATGCTTTTGTTGATTTTAGTACAGGTATTATTTTCTCTACCGGAGACGTTACCAATTTGGGAACTTCTAATACGCTTTTCGAAGATGAAGTAGGACCACCATTTACAACTGTTGGCCCTGCATTAGGTCAGGGAGCACCAGGTTTCGGAGGTAATGGAACAGATCCCGATTTTGCCGGAGCAACACCAGAATTTGATGTAGCTAGTTTAGAAATTGTTATTAATGTGCCTTCGGCAACCATAGTAACAGGAGAATTTGTATTTGCTTCAGAAGAATATAACGATTTTGTAAATCAAGGGGTAAATGATGCGGCCAAAGTATTCGTAAATGGCGATAATGTGGCCTTAACCCCTGGAGGTGCTACCTTAAGTATAGACGCTATTAATAACGGGGCTGAAGCAGCATTTTATGTGGATAACGAATCCAACCCTAATGCGGTCAATATCGAAGCCGATGGATTTACAACCACATTACGATTTGCGGCAGCCTTAAATGCAGGAAACAATATTATTAAAATTGGTATTGCTGATAATGGGGATCGCTTTTTTGACTCCTGGTTATTATTTAAAGGAAATTCATTTGTAGTATGTTTTGATAGAGATACCGATGGCGATGGAATTGTAGATCGATTGGATCTGGATTCCGATAATGACGGAATTTATGATGCAACGGAAGCAGGTCATAACCAACCATTTGATACAGAGGGAAGAATTCAGAATTCGGCAACCGCATCAGGGCCTAATGGATATTTTGATGCTGTAGAAAACCCTGTAGAAAGTGGTACGCCCAATTATACACCATTAGATGCAGATAGTGATGGTATATTGGATGCCTATGAAATTGATAGTGATAATGATACTTGTTTTGATACAGTAGAAGCTGGCTTTACCGATGATGATGGTAATGGATTCTTGGGAGATGGAGTGCCAAGTCCTGTAGCACCTCAAGCACAATTAACTGTAGATGCTAATGGTGTAGTTACCTCGGGTACCGATGGATATACTGTGCCAGTGAATGATGAAGATACGTCATTAATACCCGATTATAGAGAACCAGGAACTGCCCCAGTAATTGCTACAAGTCCTGTAGACGCATTGATTATTGCGGGGAATAATGCTACTTTTGATGTAGCCTTATCGCTGCCATTACCATTGGTTGAGGTGTATCGATGGGAAGAAAGTACAGATAATGGGGTAACCTGGACTGCGCTTACCAATATAAGCCCATATTCTGGAGTAGATACAAACCAATTGACCTTAACAGGAGTAACTGATGCGTTAGATGAGAATTTATATAGGGTAGTGGTTACCGATGGTACCTTCTTATGTGGAGAAGTAACTTCGGCACAGGCCAGATTATTAGTGGATATAGATACTGATTTAGACACTATTGCTAATAGGATAGATATAGATGATGATAATGACGGTATTCCCGATCTTACCGATGCTTTAACCATAGATCCAGTTGCACCTTGTCTGCAGTTGGCTCCTAGTGTACAGGGCTTGGTATTAGAATCTGGGGTGGCTGGAGAAATAGGAGCTGTATATCGTGCAACAAATGTGCTTCCTCCTGTATTCCCGGTAACAGTCGATCTTCTGTTTGCCATTAATGATAAGACTGCAAACGCAGTGCTTGTCAATGTGGATGATGATACTACAAGACCAACGAATTGGCAACCTATTATAGAAAACACCTTACCAACGGCTGGCACAACAGAGTCTATTCAATTCCAGTTAAGCTTTGTGCTTTCAGGTACAAATACTGTATTTACCGTGCCTAGATATGGGGGAATAGCATTGGATGTTGATGGTGGTCCAGGTGATGAAATCATCGAGATAGCAAGCTCTAATGTCTTTGCTATCAATAGCCCGACCAATGTAAATACATTTAATAGAGGAGGAGGAGTCGAACGATTTAGTTCGAACGGCGCTAGTTTTGTAGATGGTTCTGAAGATCCACAAGGGATCTTTTACTTGGGGTACACTACCGGAGCTACATTAGATATTAGATTTGGAACACAGACTGCTGGTAATAAGAGTTTTTTCTTTGAACTTGGTGAATGTGCTGTATTAAAATTGACAACCCCTATACTCGAAATTCCAGATGGACCCGATGCCGATGGTGATGGAATACCTAATCACTTGGATTTAGATTCTGATAACGACGGTATTGCCGATGTTCAGGAAGCTGGATTGATCAACGGTACTACGCTTACTGATGCCGATAACGATGGTATTGTTGATGGAGCTTCTAATGCTACTGTAGGTGTTAATGGACTATTTGATGCTGCAGAAATAGGCCCAGATAGTAATACGACTAATTATATTACTGCTAACTCAGATCTTGTTGATGCTAATTTTGACTTTGTAGATTTAGACAGTGATCAAGATGGAATCCCGGATAATGTAGAAGCACAATCTACTGCTGGATATATCGCACCCAATGGAGTTTCAGATACCAATGGGTTTGATACGGCCTATGGTGGATTAGGAATTGCACCAGAAAACACAGATGGCCCGGCAGATACTGTTCCTGATTACTTAGATACCGATAGTGATCAGGATGGGGTATTAGATGCTGTAGAAGGTTTCGATACCGATGCTGATGGAGTACCTAATAGTATACCAGCAGGAGCTGATTCAGATTTTGATGGATTGGATGATGCTTTTGATGGTACACCAGCAACGGGGTATGGTGATCCTAACGGAAACCAGGTAACCACAAATCCAGCTGGAGAATTACCAGATACCGATGGCGATGCTACTACAGCACCTCTGGTAGATGTAGATTATAGAGATACCGATGATGATAACGATGGTATTTTAACAACAGACGAGAACCCGGATCCAGATGGTGATCCGTTAACCAACGATGCACAGGATAGTGATAATGATGGTACGCCAGATTATCTGGATGCCGATGATTATGACGGAGATGGAACACCAGATACCGTAGATCTGGATGATGATAATGATGGTATTCCTGATTTGGTAGAACTTGTAGGTAACGATCCTTTCTTAGATGAAGATGGAGATGGTATCCTGAATTACCTGGATACGACTGATGATGGTGTAGGAGATGGTTCAACCACAGATTATACAGATGTTAATTTAGATGGTATTCCCGATGTCTACGATGCCGACGGTGATGGTGTGCCAAATCATTTAGATAAGGACAGTGATAATGATGGTATACCTGATAGTATAGAAGCAGGAGGAATTGATACTGATGGTGATGGAGAGGTGGATTACCCAACTCCGGGAGATCCAACTTCTATGGTGGATGTAGATAACGATGGATTGGATGATAGTTTGGATAATATAGGAGGAACTGTTACCACAGGAACGCCATTACCGATTCCAAATTCAGATGCAAGTGCGATTGATGGTCCAGATTATCTTGATATCGATGCCGATGATGATGGTATCCCAGATAATGTTGAGGCTCAGAGTACTGCAGGATATAGCCCACCTTTAGGAACCGATAGTGATAATGATGGTATTGATGATCAGTATGATAGTGATCAACCGGGCAGTACGCCATTAAATGTTCCAGAGAACACTGATGGTACAGATAATCCTGATTATCGGGATACGGATACCGACAATGATGGTATTAATGATATCATTGAAAACGGAGATACAGATAATGTAGCCAGTGGTACCGATACCGACGGTGATGGATTAGATGATGCTTTTGATGATAATGATGATAGTGCTACTCCCGGATCAACGGTAAATGATGGTATCAACCCACCAAATGCTGGCAACTTAGGAGATGCCGATGGTGATGGAGAAGTAAATTATAGAGACATAGAAGATAATGATAATGACGGTATAGCCGATAGTATCGATATCGATGACGATAATGATGGTATCCCAGATACCGTAGAGCAAGGAACTGGTGGAGATCCATTAGCAGATACTGATGGGAATGGTATTTTAGATTATCAGGAAGTTACTCCGGCCAATGACTTGAATAATGATGGTGTTGTAGATGTCTTTGATGCCGATGGCGATGGAATCATCGATCAGTTTGACCTGGATGCTGATAATGACGGTATCCCAGACTTGACTGAAGCTGGAGGTACCGATACCGATGGGGATGGTGTTGTGGATACGCAATTAGATAGTGATGATGATGGTATTCCGGATAGTGTAGATGTGAATCAAACAGGAGGAATTGATATTGACTTAGATGGCATTGATGATACGGCAGATATTGATTTCACAGGAGGTACAGATACCGACGGTGATGGTATTGATGATGCGGCTGATCCAGATGCCAATGGTGATGGTCAGGATGATGTGATAGGAACGACTCCATTACCGACTCCAAATACCGATGGCACAGGTAACCCTAATTTCTTAGATATCGATGCAGATGATGATGGTATTGTAGATAATATAGAAGCACAACCTACAACAGCCTATGTAGCCCCATTAGGGACTGATGCTGATAATGATGGTATCGATGATGCATATGATAGTGATATTCCTGGAGCAACATTATTAAATTTCCCAGAAAACACAGATGCTTCATTGCTGAATCCAGATACAGATCCTGATTATATCGATTCAGATTCTGATGGTGATGGAGAATCTGACACGATTGAAGCTTATGATACCGATGATGATGGTGTGGCAGATACAGTACCTAGTCTTGCAGATGTTGATGATGACGGATTAGATGATGCGTTTGATACCGATACTGCAAGTCCTGATCCAACAAATGGTGGACAGACGGCAGGAAATCCATTCCCAGATACTGATAGCCCAGGAGGAGAACCAGACTGGAGAGATCAAATCAATAATGATCTTGAAATAACTAAAGTAGATACCTATGTTGATACCAATGCCAATGGTATTATTGATGCAGGAGATACGATTACTTATGAGTTTGCTATATTCAATAATGGAAATGTTACCTTAACGAATGTAAATATTATAGATAATGCTGCAGGGGTTGCCCTTGCAGGAGCGATCATACCGGCATTGCCTCCGGCTACAGTTTCAGCTTTTAATTTTACGGGAACCTATACGATTACCGCTGCAGATATTACAACACAAAGTTTTACAAATACAGCTACGGTAAGTGCAGAAGATCCTAATGGAAATACAATTACAAGCTTATCTGATGACCCTGATGATCCAGCAGATGCCACGGATGATGATGGTGATGGAAATCCGGATGATCCGACAATAACCGATTTACGTCAGCCACTATTAGATGTTACGAAAACAGATACCTATGTAGATACAAATACCAACGGGATTATTGATGCCGGTGATACGATCAACTATGTATTTAATGTAACCAATAGGGGTACGGTAGATTTAACGGGGATTAGTGTTACAGACGCTCTGGTAACTGTTACTGGTGTAACTCCAACCATAGATTTGGTTGTTGGAGCTAATGATAACACGAACTTTACAGCGAGTTATGTAATTACCCCGGCAGATATTACGGCAGGAAGTTTTACCAATACAGCAGTTGCTACAGCACCGAATCCATTAGGAGGTCCGGATATCTCTGATGATTCAGATGATCCAGATAATCCGACAGATATAGATCCAGATAACGATGGTAGTCCAGATGATCCAACCGTGACCGATTTAGGACAACCCTTATTAGATATCACCAAACAAGATACATATGTAGATACGAACGCCAATGGTATTATTGATACCGGGGATACGATCAATTATGTATTTGTAGTCACCAATATTGGTAATGTAGATTTAGTTGGGATTAGTGTTGTAGATGCTCTTGCCACTGTTGTTGGTGTGACACCAACAATCAACCTGGCTGTTGGTGCCTTTGACAATACCAATTTCACCGCCAGTTATGTGATTACAGCCGTAGATGTTACGGCAGGAAGTTTTACAAATCAAGCGGTTGTAGCTGCCCCGAATCCATTAGATCCTTTCGGTCCACCGATCACAGATATTTCTGATGATCCAGATGACCTTACAGATGTAGATGGTGATCCTTTGGATCCAACTGATGATGATGGTAGCCCAGATGATGTAACGACGACGGACTTGAGACAGCCACTACTGGATATTACTAAGCAAGATACCTATGTCGATACGAATGCTAATGGTATCATTGATGCCGGGGATACGATCAACTATGCATTTAATGTAACTAATACGGGTAATGTTGATTTAACAGGGATTAGTGTGACAGATGCCCTGGTAACCGTAATTCCAGCCACAACAATTGATTTAGTGGCAGGTGCCAATGATGCTACCACCTATACAGCGAGTTATGTGATCACCCCAGCCGATATTACGGCAGGTACGTTTAGTAACACTGCAGTAGCTACAGCACCGAACCCACTGGGAGGACCAGATATCACGGATAACTCTGATGATCCGGATAATACAACAGATATAGATCCAGATAACGACGGTAGTCCCGACGATCCAACAGTAACGGATCTTAGACAACCACTACTGGATATTACCAAGACTGATACGTATGTTGATACAAATACCAATGGTATCATTGATGCTGGGGATACGATTAACTATGTATTTGTAGTGACCAATACAGGGACAGTAGATCTCACGGGAATCAGTGTTACGGATGCAGATGCTACAGTAACTCCAGCCACGACCATTGATTTAGTTGCCGGAGCGATAGATAACAGTACCTATACTGCCAGTTATGTGATTACAGCTGCAGATGTTACTGCAGGTACCTTTAGCAATCAGGCAGTAGTGAGTGCCTTGAATCCATTAAACCCACTAGGTCCACCGATAGAAGATGACTCCGATGATCCTGATGATCCAACGAACGATGATCCAGATAACGATGGTAGTCCGGATGATGTGACCACCACAGATTTACGACAACCGTTACTGGATATCACCAAGCAAGATACCTATGTGGATACCAATGGCAACGGTATTATCGATGCGGGCGATACGATCAACTATGTGTTTGATGTGACCAATAGGGGTAATGTAGATTTAACCGGGATTAGTGTTACGGATGCTTTAGTAACTGTGATTCCAGCTACGACAATTGATTTAGTAGCAGGTGCCAATGATGCTACGACCTATACGGCGAGTTATGTGATTACACCAGCAGATATTACGGCAGGTACGTTTAGCAATACGGCCTTAGCCAGTGCAGCAGATCCACTGAATCCAACAGGTCCAGCGATTACGGATGATTCTGATGATCCGGATAATACAACTGATGTAGATCCGGATAACGACGGTAGTCCCGATGATCCAACGGTAACGGATCTCAGACAACCCCTACTGGATATCACCAAACAAGACACCTATGCAGATACGAATGGTAACGGTATCATCGATGCCGGGGATACGATCAACTATGTGTTTGTAGTAACCAATACGGGAACGGTAGATTTAACCGGTATCAGTGTAACGGATGCTTTAGCTACCGTGACTCCAGCCACGACAATTGATTTAGTTGCCGGAGCAATTGATAACAGTACCTATACCGCGAGCTATGTGATTACTGCAGCCGATGTTACTGCCGGTACGTTTAGTAACCAGGCATTAGTAAGTGCCTTGAATCCATTAAACCCACTAGGCCCATCGAT
>CANMDW010000039.1 GCA_947496705.1 uncultured Aquimarina sp.
TCTTAAAATATTAAGTTTTTATTAACTATTGTGTATGCACGATAGTTTCTAATGCCCTATTCTGGATATTAAACTACCTCAAAGCGCACTCTTTTCAATTTCTCACAAAGAACCCTTCTTGATTTTTTGTGATGACTATCTAAGAAACAGCTAATGTGTTTTCATAAATAGTGGTTTTCAATTTCCTCACCCCTCACAAACTCCCTCCATAATTCATAATTCTGAATTCATAATTTTCTCATTCCTCATATCTTTGATTACCCCCAGCCCCTAAAGGGGAGCAATTCTGCTATACTATTATTTCCGGCTTTCAACTCCTGAAATCCTATAATTTCGTTTTTCATCTTTCATAACTCTGAACTCTGAACTCATTCCCTCACAGACTTTGAACTTCCGACCTCGGACACCGGACACCGACTTCGGACTTCGGTCACCCGACTCCCCACCCACCCCTCACAAACTCCCTCCATAATTCATAATTCTGAATTCATAATTCGTAATTCATACGCCAAACATCGTACTTCTTTTTATATTTGCCTATGCTTTTTTCTGACATCCTGGGTCTTACCCATATCAAAAATTACTTAACCACGAGTGCCGATCGTGGCCGCATCCCGCATGCACAGCTTTTTACCGGCCGTAACGGAAGCGGAACCCTGCCTATGGCCATTGCCTATGCCCAATATATTTTATGCGAGAACCTACACGCAGAAAATACCAATGGCAAGCAGGCTTGCAATATAAAGTTTGATCATCTGGCACATCCCGATCTTCATTTTGCATACCCCGTAGCGGTAAATGATAAGGTAAAAAAGCATCCTGTGTCCGATCAATTTGCCGAAGAGTGGAGAAGTTTTGTAAAAGAAAACCCCTATGGAAGTATTTTTGACTGGTACCTTTCTCTGGGTATCGAAAATAAGCAGGGGCAAATCGGGGTCGACGAAGCGTTGCAAATTGTAAAAAAGCTTTCGCTGAAAAGCTATGAAGGCGGATACAAGATAATGCTTATCTGGATGGCTGATAAAATGAATATTGCAGCTTCTAATAAGTTGCTTAAATTAATTGAAGAGCCTCCGGAGAAAACCATATTTATACTAATTGCCGAAGACGAAGAGCAACTCATACAAACCATCAGATCCAGATGCCAGGTGCTGCATTTTCCGCCTTTGGGCGAACAGGTCATCAAAGAAGCCCTTCTGAAAAGAGAAGATGTGTCTGATAGCGAAGCACTCAAAGTTGCGCATCAGGCTGATGGAGATTATAGCAAGGCCTTGCACCTGTTGCACCACGATGGAGGCGACGACCAGTTTGAAGACTGGTTTATACAATGGGTGCGTACTGCTTTTAGGGCCAAAGGAAATAAGTCTGCGGTGAATGACCTGATCACCTGGAGCGAATCTATTGCCACAACCGGACGGGAAACCCAGAAGAAATTCCTGAAATACTGCCTGGATTTTTTCAGGCAAGCCATGTTGTTGAATTATGGCGCCGATGACCTGGTGTTTTTAGAACCCAACACAAGTGGTTTTAAGCTGGAGAATTTTGCTCCTTTTGTACATGGAGCCAATATTATGGATATCTGTAATGAGCTGCAGGATGCTGCATATCATATTGAGCGTAATGGTAATGCAAAGATCATTTTAACCGATCTTTCTATAAAGCTTACGCGGCTGCTTCATAAAAAAAGCCCCCCAACCCCTACCTCATTGGCAGGCAAGCCCAAAGGGGAGTTGAAACCTAAAAACTAGTATATGGATCATTTTATCACACACATCGTCCCCATCACTATTCTGTTATTTCTTTTAATTACTTTTTTACAATCGGGTATCGATAAAATCACCGATTGGAAAGGAAACCTAAGCTGGTTAACCGGCCATTTTGCCGACACCTTTATGGGTAAGATGGTTCCCATGCTTCTTGCCGTGATCCTGGTTATTGAAGTGATCACTGCTATATGCTGTGTGATCGGCATGTATTTTCTTATTGCAGATAATAACACCTATATTGCCGTTTTAGCGATGTTTTTAGCCTGTATAACACTCTTACTATTGCTCTTTGGCCAAAGAGTGGCAAAAGATTATCAAGGAGCGCTAACGATCACCTGTTACTTTATTGTGGCTGTTTTTGGATTGTATGTCGTTACGCTATAAGCAGCTGTTTTATTTACCGTGATCTATAGACTTTAGGTTTGCTCTTTCTGTGGACTATGGTGTGCACGACCTCTTTTTGGTAAACAACTCAAGCAGAGATGATAGGGTGTACGACAAATTTCCCTTTTTTAATCCCTCATCGAGGGTCTAATTTCCCAAGGCCGACCCAGGCAGGCTTGCCGGCCGACCCAGGCAGGCTTGCCTCGAAAACAAAATATTTTTTCGGAAGCATCCCTCGTGAACTTGCTCCCAGGTTGTTGATTTTTCTGGGCGTGACCCCGTCCCATCCCGATACGAGACTATCGGGATGGGACGGGGTCGGGCTAATCCGCTATATCTTTTTGTCTATACTATGGCTACCCCTTCGTTCCTCAGTTCAGCTTCTCGGCATAACAAAAAGGATGCCGCTACTATCCCTGCCTTGCCGGTCAGGCGGGCCTCACGCAAACTTTTAGTTCCAGAAGAGAAATTTGTCGTACACCCAGATGATATCAAAAGCTCCTTCCCTTTTTAGGGGCTAAAGGTGTAGTGCCGTAGCTGACGGCCAGGATGCTGGTACTGCCTTTGTCTATAATCGCTACTACCCTGTAATCGCTACCCTCGCTGTCCCCGATAGCAATCAGTACCGATGTTGCTACAATCATGCCGCTGTTCTTTCCTGTCATGTTAAAAAGTATAGTGTCCCAGACCAGATATGTAGAAGAAAACATCTTAGAAATACTATGGTTGACAACCGGGAAATGGTGCTAAACACAGTAAAAGCTTCAAGTAAGACAGTTTTATGCTCATTTAGGGCAGCTAGATCATCAAATAAGACAGCTTTGTGCTCATTTAGGACAGCTAAATCGTCAAATAAGACAGTTTTAATGTCAAGTAAAGCATCTTTGTTCTCATTTAGGACAGCTTTAGTGTCAAGTAAAGCAGGTTTATGCTCATTTAGGGCAGCTAGAGCTTCAGCCGTGGCAGCAAAAAGAGCTTCCGTGGCATTAAAAAGTGTAGTTACCACAGGTTTGCCTGTAAGAATGGCATATATTTTGTGGACATCTCTATGTTTTTCCATAGGAAAAAAGAAATAAAACATCACTTAAAATATACATGCCATGTTACGCTATAATTTTGAACACCTCCTGTTTGCCCGGGGTATCGACAAGCCGTATACCTATTTTGTACATGCCGGTTTTTCTACACACCTGGCTACAAAACTGAAGAATAACAAAGTAAAATACCTTCGGCCCAAGACCATAGAAAAACTATGTTTGCTGCTCAACTGTACCCCCAATGATATGATGGAGTGGTATCCTTCGCGGATGCAGCATACCCATAAAAATCATGCATTATATGCCATCAAGGCCAAAGACAGGAATTTGATAGCGCACCTTACCGATTTGATCCGTAAAGTACCTTTGGACAAAATAGAAGATATCCAGGCGTATATCAAAACACAGCAGGAGTCTGCAGAAGAAGGGCTTCGTGGTGAGTTGGGGTGATGCCATCCCCTATAATTTCCCTCAAACTATAGCTGCCGTATACTCATATCTATTTTAGTAAAGAATTCTAAAGGAACTGAAACTCTTTATGTACTCCTTGTCCAAATGCTGGCCAGGCAGGCTTGGGTGAGGGCCAACAACTCAAAAAACCCTTAACTTAATAACATTGGCCGAATTGTAGAGAAGACAGAGGTGTTATCCCGGGTTGTCATGGTATTTACAAAAAAAGAGCGCTCTGGTAGCGCTCTTTTTATTCTTACAAAGGTATTTCTACTATTCCTTGATCAATTTAAGGATCTTCTCCTTATCGTCTTTTGTTATAATTTTGGCAAAATAGATGCCACTACGCAAAGACACAATATTATAGGTATTTTCTGTCGTTTCCAGTACCTGTTTTCCCATTACATCAAATACCTGAATGGTTTTTACATCGGCATTAACCACTACTATGTCTTCTGCAGGATTGGGATACATGGTAAGGTTTTGTTTGATATCCGGATTGTTGTTTTCGATTTTAAAATAGTAGGTTTGTACCTTATCGGTAGATTTGGCTACAAATTCGATCACTACACGATATTCTCCGGGATCTGTAATATCACAATCCAGCGTGGTACACAGATCAAACCAACCCGAACTACAACTAGAATCTGTAGTAGGGCAATTATCCTGAAGCTCGATATCGCATGTGATTTCATCAAACTTCTGCCAAACAATAGCTGCCACCCCGGCAAAAGGAAGATCAATAGTCTCTCCCGTAGTATCCTGAACAGTGATTGTTGGATACACCTGCCCGGTTATTGCACAAAAGAAGATCTCGTCTGCATATTCCAGTAACGGATTTTGCTGTGTTGATTCAACTTCAACCGGTTGTACTACTGTACAAGCGTTGCTGTCTATTGCCGAAAGTATATATTCTCCGGCAACACCTACCGTAAATATATTATTAGCTTGCGTAGCAATGATAGCTCCTGTGGCGGCTTCTTTAAGCTCAAAAATATACGGCGGTGCACCTCCCAGGGCATTTATTACGATGCTTCCGTCGGCTTCGTTGGTAATAGGGGTTACTACCAAATCCAAAGTTATAGGAGCCGGTTCGTTAATGATAAGATCTGTACTTACTGCCAGGCAACCGTTGGTGTCTTCGGCTTCTACCCGATACGCTCCTGCTACCAGGTCTTCAAAAGTATGTGTTCCTGCTACTCCGTCTATACTATCTTCAACAAAAAGAGAGATTGCTGCTCCGCTACTAGTATATAAAGAGAAAACATATGGTGTGGTGCCTCCATCGGCAATTACAGTAATAGTTCCGTTTTGATCACCGCTGCAAGCCACATTACTGGTGGTAGCGGTTACTATCAATTCTAAAGGTTGTGTAACGACAAAGGAAGCTGACGCTATATCTCCATTATCATCGGTAACCAGATATTCATAACTGCCAGCCATCAAATTACCAAAAGAACTTTCTGCCTGAGTGGTAATCGTGATTGGATTTCCCAGAAAATCGGTTCCTGTAATGGTATATGCATATGTTCCCGAACCACCAGTAACTGTTGAGCTTATTGAGGCTGTAGCTTCACCAAAACAAAGAATATTGGTGTTGCTTTGGTCTAAATCGATTACCAGCGGATCTGTTGCCGGGTCTATCGTAACCTGAAGTATTATCAAACAACCATTATTATCTCTTACAGATACAGTATAATTGCCCGCAGGTACATCTGTAAAAACATTAGACGATGAGAACGTCAACCCATCAAGGCTATATTCATAAGGAGGAGTACCTCCTGCAGTATTTTCGACACGAATTTCTCCACCGGTAAGTGTAGTAGCCTGAACAGTTGTAACATTTGCCGTTATAGGTGACGGTATTACAAAAACAATCTCTGGTAAGGTGAATATACACCCAAAAGTATCGGTAATGGTGACTGTATGAATTTGTGAAGGATCTATATTGTTAAAGGTTACTGTGGTCTCCATAGTAGGGCCGCTAACCGTAGTACTGTCTAATGTATAAACATACGGTGCTGCTCCGGCAGTAACGGTAACCCCGATATTTCCTGTATCTCCTGCACAAGCAACACCACCCGTGGTGGCAGAGGCTTGTAATGCTTCATAAGGACTTACTACAATCCCACTCGAAATAAATATACAAGCTGTAGCCACATCCTGTACATAGATCGTATAGGTTCCTGCCTGTATAAATCTAAATATATTGGTCTCTCCCGGTTCTGGTGATAGTAATGTGCTAAAATCTGGTGTTGTACTATACACAAAATCACCTAATCCTCCATTTACGATCACTTCAATCAAGGCTGTATTTTGATCCGGATCGAAAAAAGGCAGTGCAGGATCGGGCTGATAATTTGAATTACAGCTTAGATCCTTTACCAATACTGCATTGGCAAACAGCGGTTCTGCAGGAAGAAGGGTTACTTGCTCTGTTTGAATACATTTTCCATCAAAAGACAGCACCTCTACAATATAGGTATCTGGCGGTAATGCTGAAAAAACATAATCGCTTGAGGCGATGGGCCCTGTAGTGAGATTGATATTTCCTGTGCCATTGCTAATGGTATAGGTATAATTAATTTCGCCATCTGTAACTGCAATCTGCACTTCTCCCAAATTTCCTTCACAGATAGGAGAAATCGTATTGATAATAACATTGGCTTCTCTTGCATCCAAAAATTGAGTTGTCTGGAATACACAGGCTTCAGGTAACCCGTTATTCTGACGTGCATTTACGGTATAAGCACCTGCTGCGGTTAAGCCTGTAAATTCTGGTGAAGCCTGATACGGTGTTGTGTTTCCGTTGGGAAACATCAACTGATATTCATATTGCGAAGATTCGTTTGCTACAATCAACGTTCCCGGATTTCCACATATAATTTCTTCAACAACAACTATTTGAGGGTCATAATCGGTAACATATACATTAAAATAAAACTGTTGTACACAACCTCCATCAAAAGTGGTTGTTATTCTATACTCTCCTGCCTGGTTGGCAGTATATACAATACCATCGCCTACCGTTATCCATTCTGGTTCACATGCTGGATCTGCTGTCGGGCAATTTTCATCTCTGGGCACCGAAGCACAAGCAGCAGGATCAAGGCGCTCCCAGAGGATCTCTGCAGCATTTACAAAACCACTATCTAAATCTATTGTAGTACCGGCACCACACAAGAAAATCTCTGGTAGGTCGTTGCCGGTTATCGGGCATATTCTAATGTTACCATTTACATCGGGATTGCCTCCTAAATTAGTAGCGATAGCTATAACTGGATTTACTGCAGTTTCTCCATCGGTTACTATAAAAGTTTCTGTGCCATTTCTACAATCGCTACTTCCTGTTTTGGTCACCGTATAGGTTCCTGGCTCAGTTACTGCAATACTTTGTGTGTTTCCGGCAATTGAGCCCGATGGGCCTTCCCAGCTATACTCAGAAAAACCGGCACCGGCAACAAGCTCAACTTGTCCACTGCATAATATAGCTTCCAGCTGCTCTGTAAAACAAATATCCTCGCGAATCAACACATTAGGAGTCCCTGGAATATTAAGTCCGCAGGCATCTTGTTCTGCAATACTTTCTTGTCCGCCAACCGTAATGAATGATTGTTTGCCAGTATAATTTGCAAATGCACTATTGCCAATCTCGTTGGAGCAGGCATCTTGTAAATCTGCACAACTGGCAGCAACAGCTACCCGATAGCGTATTTTTGAAGGGCCGTCAAATCGTTCTATAATGTTGTCATCTATAGTAATGTCAAATTCGCGAGTCGCCGCATTATACGTCCAATTCATACCGGGATCGGCCTGAACGGAAGCAGCTCCACTAAAATTAACATTGGCAGGGATCCTATCCCGTATGCTGGTATTAATAATGTCTTCGTTGCCTTTGTTTTGAATAGTGATCTCATAAAACAGTTCATCTGCAAAATTTACATCACCTCCTGTAATATCCACTTCATTGCTATCTAAGACTCGTTTTTCGACCACCAGTTCTGGTTCGATAAGCTCCACCTGAAAGGAATTAAAAAACACACTAAATTCATCGGCACTTGAGGTTAAGGTAAAATCAACCGAGCTTTGATTGTTCCCGATAAGCGAATTATTAAAATTGGGAATGTCAAAAATGTCTGCATCAAATCCCAGGGTGTTTCTGGATGCCGGAACACGAGCAGGGCGATCCACATAAACACCATCGACAGAGATAGAACTATCAAAAAAGTTGTTTGCCGGATTGGCTGGTACTGTAAATAGGTTTTCTAATGTTCCCTGTGGTGTTGTTATACGTATTCTATCTCCTGCTAAATCAAAATCTCCTTCTAAAGAGGCAATACTATATCTTGCATTTACCTGCAAAGGCGGCGGCGGTGTCTGAAAATTGGTATAGGTTATATCTCCAGAATTATCGCTATTAACCACAACATATCCATTATTGGTACTTATGTATTTTTTTGATAATGAAGCATCCTCATAGGCGACCACCAAAACCCAGCCGCCAGATATCCCACTGGAATTTGTTGCTGCCTGCCCTATAGATGCACGCATATTTGCTATGGTATAGGTTCCGTCTATAGAACCGTCATCAGGCATCGCAGTAAATATATCTGTGACATCTGCATAACAGGCATAAGGTATATCTTTTACAGCAATATCATTTGGATTGGTTGGTGTATTGCGATATCCGTCATAAAGCACCTGGGTTCTTGAAGGTAGAATATCTATATAACTTGTGCTCCAGGCGGGTTTAAATTTTAAAGTACGGTAATCTGGCCTGTTATCTGGCTGCAGTAAATTTTCATACCTCACAAAATCTCCGCTACCAGCGGTTCCGTCACTGCTTGTTCTATCTACATAATAAGAAGCTGCCCAATATAATCCTGCATACACTACAGTGCCGCAACCAGGATTACTACTTGCCAGATCTGCATTGCTAGAGCTAAAAGTAGCAGGATCGTTATCAATATCGATGTATCCAAACACTTTTCGATTATTGGTCTCGGGGCCATTGTAATCATCGTTGGGAGTGAAAACCCTATTGACCCCATTTTCATCTTGTAATGTTTGATCGGGTCCAACGATGGCATTGGCTATGACTTTTAATTCTCCGTGCATCGTGAGTGCACTATTGGTGACCTCGCCAAAAGGGACTGGCACAGGCATAGGTGTTGTTATATTTTGAGCTTCAATATTTTTAATGCCAAATGCTAAAAAGGCAAGCAGCAGAAGTAGTGCTTCTCTAAATCGTAATTGTTTTCTCATGTTTTACTTTGATTAGGTTTTAAATTAATTTGTATCTGTGATATAATGTGCTGGATTTTTAAAAATCTTACCTACTTTATTTGATGAAAAAATGCGAATATATAACATTTTCACATTAAAAATCCTACCAATAGCATTGATAGGATTTTACTTTTATATATATGCATACTACTATTTTAATAGGTACATCCACATTTACTCTGCCTGCAGCCAAAGTCTATGCCCAGGGTAATCATGTGGGTTCCTGCGGCGGTAGTAGCTTCAAAAGATTCATTCACATTGATTTGATATCCATAGGCTATATAGAAATTAGCCTTTTTGATCCCAATCATAGGAGATACCGAAACCGGTTTAAAATCCTGATCTACCAGAGATCTAAGGCTAATGCCAGCCCAATAGTAATCTGCTCTATCCAATTTACGCACCTTTAAGTTAATATCGGTCGTAGAACGGCCATCTCCCGCAAAATTTTGATACAACACAGAAGGTTCTATCTCGATATCACTAAATCTATGATAAAATGTATATCCAGAATAGAGAAAATAGTTCTGTATCTGTGAGGGTTCTGTTGGATTAAAATCATCGATCTCTTTTTGAAGCAGGTTGACCGCATTGGCGCTCAAAAAGAATCTCCCCAAGCGATACAGCAGTGCAATATCAAAATTAGAATCGTTCACACTAATATCTGCCAACCCGGGATTAAATGGGTTGTCGGGATCTCCACTGCTGAATTCTGAAGTATCAATCCCAAACTGGGTAAATTTATAACTAATCCCAAAAGACAGGTATTGGTTGTTATATTCACTTAGTGTTAAGTGATGCGCAAAGGATAATTGTATTCCCCTTTGTGTTGTAAAACCATTCTGGTCATTGAAAAGTATCGCTCCCACCCCCGAGCGGTCAGATATTCTGCCGTCTATAGATAAGGATTGTGTTCCCGGGGCATCCTCGATACTTACCCATTGCTCTAAACCTGAAGCCCTGATCTGCCAACAATCTCCAATACCTGCATACGCAGAGGATATCAAATATGGGTTATCTGCGATATATTGGTTTTGTACGGGAGCCAAAAACTCCTGTGCAAAAGTGCAATAACTTGCAAATAGACTAAATATTATAATATACTTCTTCATCTAACATTTAAATTACAGACCATAGACTTTGTTGAGTCTTCCGGTTTTATCCATATTGTTTTATAACTCACTTTAGCATCATATATTATCTATATAAGGTAAAGTGACCTGTAAACTCTCTATTATCAATATCATTGAGGATGATCATAAACCAATAGTCTCCCGAAGGCAATTGTTTTCCCTGGTATAAACCATCCCATCCTTGCTCATCTCCTTTAAAATCTGCCAGCTTCCTGCCATATCGGTCAAATACCATCACCTCCATATTGTCAAAGAAGAATGGGTCATCGATATTAGGCGTAATCTGTCTTGGGTACCAGAATCTGTTTTCTGTGCTTGCATTTGGATCACCCGGTGTAAAGTAATTCGGGATACGAATATTGATATAGGTCAGATTCTGAACTGCAAGTACCTCACATCCATCGGCATCGACTACTCTTAACACATAATCTGCTGTTTCCCGTATTACAAAGATATTGCCATCCAACTCGGTAAAATCTGATGATGTTAACTGATCGATGGTCGTTCCTTCACGCAAAATAGTAAAGGAGAACGCATAAAACGGATCGTTTTCAAACTGTCGGCCACCAGATGCTATGATTCGATATTCATTAGGATCCTGCGGGTTTCCTGTCATTTGAGCCACCGGTATGGCCAATGGTGTATAGTCTTGTATTTCTATGGTTCCGATGGTTCTGATACACATATCAGACTCCATTATACCTTCATATTCTCCTGGTACTACTTCAAACTCTCCTGTAAGATTCGAGTTATTGGCAGGATTTGGTGTTCCGTTAATACCATTGAGTGTATAGATAATATTCAGACCCTCGGATTCGGTTACAATATCAAAGTTTATAAAATACCGCTCTTCCTGCGTCATAACCGGATTCGTAGGATCGGTATAATCATATACAGGGCACTCTAACCTTGGTACCAGTTCTGCATCCAATAGCGGGCCAGGTGTGATTTCCACCTCATATGCCAGTTGACAATTTGGATTGTTTCTGGAATCTCTGATAAATATGATATTTGTACCTCCGGGCAGATTTTCGATCAACAGATTTGTTGGATCCACCACCGGGGTATAGGTAATACCATCCAAACTCCAGAAATAAGCCGGATCTGTTACAGGGTCTGGTGCCAGCCCTCCCGTAAGTGATAAGGTGGCTGTACCATTCATATCTCCCGCACAATCTTCTGGTGTGGTGCTTACTGTAGTAGCATCAATAGTATCGGGCTCTAGAATTTCTATAGGTTCTATCGTTATCGGGCAACCTCTGCTATCTTCTACTTCAACACGATAGTTGCCAGCAGGCAAATCTTCAAAGGTGTGTTCTCCATCTCCATCATCTTCAATAAACACAAACACGGCATTATCGGCACTATCATATAGTGAGTAGAAATACGACGGTTCACCTGGTGTACCCCCTACGGCAGTTACTCGTATGCTTCCGTCTGTTTCTCCATTACAGGAAATAGGCTCTTCAAAGGCTTCTGCAATAAATTCTTCCGGCTGTGTAATGGTGAAAGGCAAACGAATCTCGGTACAATCGCCGCTATTCACAATATAGGTATAAGTACCTGCAAAAAGATCCCCAAAGAAACTGGTGTTCTGTACATTGGTGTTTGCAGGTCCAGGAAGCAAAACTGCATTCCCCAGATAGTCTGTACCCTCTACGCGGTATTCATAATTGCCCAGGCCACCTGTTACTGTCGCATCTACAGAAGCGGTAGCTTCGCTAAAACAAACAACATCAAAATTACTCTCATCCAATACGGCCGCAAAAGTCTCTGGTAAGGTAAGTTGTATGTTGTTGGATGCAGGAGATGTACAATTATTGGCATCTCGCACATAGAACTGATAATTACCTGCCGGAAGTCCTGTAAACACGTTGGCTGTAGGAGGCGTATTGAATACCTCTGCTCCCACACTATTGAGATAGAAATACGTATATCCTGGTGTTCCTCCACCACCTGTTACGGTGATGGTATTGGGATTGGGCGTAAAACAACTCTCTCCAGAGGCAATCACACCCACCGTTAACGGATCTGGAGCAACGATTCTCACATTGGCTGTATCACTACAGTTTAAGTTATCTGAAACCGTAACCACATAGTCTGTCGTATTATTGGGTGCCAGATCATTCCAAGTATATTGATTGGTGATACTGGTTACCGGTCCTGATACTGTTCCATCGGGTAAGGTAAGTGTAAACTGGTATAGCCCAAGGCCCTGACCTCCTGTTACCGTTGCTGTAATAGAACCATCCCTGCTATCTGCACAAAGCAGATTTACCGGATTTGGTGCCGTAACAGCTATTGGCACTGGTGGATTAATAATAATCGTATCATCTACCGGACAGTTATTGGCATCCAGCACTCTTACTCTATAGTTTGGATTTCCTACATTATTAGCATCCAAGCCTGTAAATATGGTGGTTGTACTTTGATACGCAACCAATATTCCGCCTGTAGCATTTTCCAGCTGATATTGATACGGAGGTGTCCCTCCGCTGGCCACTACCTCGATAGAAGCATCATTACCAGGGGCACAGGTTTCCTGCTTTCGCTCGTTTAAATTGATCGTAACTGCCGATCCTGGTCCTATTATGGTTACCGAATTGGTATCGTCATTACACATAGTCGATGTAGGATCGGTTTCCAGAATGTTAATTACATAGCTACCTGGCACCAGGTTTGGAATCACCAGAGGATTCGCAGTATCTGAGAAAGGTCCTGTTGTTCCGGTACTGGTAGTGATGGTATAGTCATATGCACCAGGGCCGGTTACTGCACCGGTATATGTATAATTCGAAATATTTACCGTGATTTCACCGGTAGTATCTCCAAAACAAGCTACATTTTGAGTCACTGTTGCGGTAGCTTCGATCAGGTCGAAAGGAGCCACCGGATAAGGAGGTGTCGTAAGCGTAGAACAAGTCGTCGTTTGATCGGTAATTCTAAAGGTATATGTACCTACACCAGGCAGGTTAAAGGTCGCACTGGTGATATTACTTCCCGCAGCATTGCCATTTTCATACGCTACCGTTTGTGAGCCTACAGCACCATTTACTTCTTCAAACAAGAAATTACCTCCTGCCGTACCTCCGGTCACCGATACCGTTACCACTTCCTGTCCTGTGGGACAGGTAATCGCAGTATCCTGAGCAATCGTTGGATTGCTCATAACCGGGAATGCCGGGAAGATTACATCCGGGATGATAAAGGGACACCCTCTGCTATCTGTTACCGTAATTACATAGGTACCCGCAAGATCGGCATCAATCGTAAATTGCGTACCTGTAACCGAAAGATTTGTCCCTGCTAAAGGTACGGGACCGGTATAGGTGATGGTATAAGGAGCTGTGCCGCCCACAATATCGACTACAATATCAGGGAACACTTCATTATTGGCTGCATCACAACGATAATTGCCTGGTGTAGGCGTTGCTGATAATGCAGCAGCTGGTCCTCCAACCGTTATCGGTTCTACTGTAGCAGAACAATTACTATCTGAAGTTACTACTACTTCATATTGTCCTGCCGGTATCGGCGCTATGGTATTATCAAAAAACGGGCTGGCCTGTGGGCCTGCTACCAATGCTCCGGTTGTATTGGGTGTTGCATCATATACAAATAAGGTATAGGTATATGGTGTGTCGTTATCACCAGGATCAAGAGTAATTAAAATAGTACCATTATCATCTCCAAAACATGAAACGGGTGTTGCCGCAGCAGTTGGCCTTGGATCTATAGGTACCGGCCTGGATACCGTATCGCTTGCGGTACATCCTCCCGGTGCCGGCGGATTAGGGCCTATAGCACTGTCCCGCACTTCTACTGTATAATTACCTGCTGTAACCAAGGTGAAGATATTATCTGTTGCCAGACCACCTTGCGTTCTATTTACAGGATTTCCGCTACTATCGGTACCTGTAAGCGTAAAGGTAAAGTTACCAGGATTCGCTGCAAAATCTGATCCACCGGTTACAGTCACTTCAATGGTACCATCTGCGTCTCGACAGGTGGGATCTGGTAAAATAAAGTTGGCGTCTACCTGCAATGCCGGGTACACAATAATGGTTTCTGGATCAAAACAGCCATTCACATCGGTCACCGTAAGCGTATATTGATCTACACTAGGCCCGGGGAACGTATAGGTAAATTCATATTCATTAGGATTTCCTGTAGGTGTCCCAAGCCCTGTAACAGGGCTATCAGCAGTACTGGTATCTCCATCATCTCTACCAAAGGTAAGCTGACTTGCACCCGTTGCCCTGACCGTTAATGAATTGTTGGTGGTACATGCATTATCTACAAATGTTGGGAAAGGCGTTTCGAATTGTGGATCTTCCGTACGGGTAATGGTAACATCTACTAATGGTAATGGACAATCATTGGCGTCGAGGATATAAATATCCCAGTCTAACTGGAATACTGGTCCTGCTCCCGGATCCAACGTCAATACATTACCCGTACCATAATCTCCTGCCACCGGTGCTACTGCATCTGCAACCGCAGCATAGCGATAGGGAGGAGTACCTCCACTTCCATTTACAGTTACTTGCGAGGGTGTATTACAATTGGCAATCGTTGGTGTTCCTACATTAAACTGTAACTGGGGTGGCTCGTTTATTGTAAATGTTATGGCATCGTTACAAGGGCTTGTCAAACCGCTATCAGTTTCAGTTACCCGTAGTACATACTCTCCCGGTCCAAAACCTTCAACCGTTCCTGTAGAAGGTGGTCCGGTAAGTCCTGTTTCTACATTAGAATTAAATGGTGGATTGTTAAATGTATATGAGCCCGTAATTTCTGTAGTTAAATCGTTTGCCCTAAAAATAGCATAAGTTAACTCAGTTCCGGAATATCCAGTAACTGTATAAGGAAATGTACCATTATTAGCACCAAAACACTGTATATCTGTCTCCGTTCCGGTAATTGCTAAACTAGAGGGATTTGGTGGAGTAGTAATCGATTCTACGTCTGTACATTCGGTTACAGTGTCACGAATCTCATAGGTGATTGTAGTATTGTAAGGAACACCAGGAATTGTATGAGTAGCAGGTCCGGGATTAAGTGGTTGATATATTTCAGTTCCTCCGGGAGTGAAAAGTCGTATTTCAAAAGATCCTGAACCTCCGCTCACAGTAAAATCCAATGTTACTCCACCTGTACAATCCGTAGTAGATGCTGTCGAATTAATTGTAAAACTCGCTGGATTGGCAATCTCAACTGGATCCTCAAAAATACAACCATTGGCATCTACGATTCTAAAGATGTAATTACCAAACCCTAGGCCATCAAAGGTCACTGCTGTTGCTGCAGTGTTATTTACTGGATTTGGAGATGTTGTAGTCGCCAAAGTATTATCTAAATTTCTTAAACTGTAAGTGTATGTTGATGTGCCTCCTGCGATAGAAGTATATTCAACTCTTCCAGGTATATTTCCTGGAGGTGGAGCTGGGGGTGTAGTTGGAGTGGTATCACAACCAATGTCTACTTCATTTTTGTTGAAAGTAAACGCTGCCGGAGCGAAAACAGTTGCACTAAACGTAGCCTCACATAACTTGGCGTCTTGTATGGTATAACTGTAGCTAGTACCAGCAGTAGAACCTGCCAAACTACCATAGGTGGTTTGCGAAGTAAAGGGAGAACCATCAAATGAGATCAGATATGGCGGTGTTCCTACCGAAGTATCTATATTTACTGTGACCGATCCGTCTGCTGTACCCGGACAGGTTGCATTGCTTACTGTAGGTGGTAAAACATCAGGGTTGGGTGCAGGGTCTATCGTGATCACTTCAGAAAGATCGGTACACGCTGTAGGCGATGCCGAATCGGTTACTCTAAATTGATAATCTCCTGGTATATTGGTGGTATACGGATTGGCTCCAACAGGGCCAAACGCTCCCCCGTTAAAGCTTACTTCAACAGTGGTAGCTCCGTTACCTCCGGTAACTGTGATGTCAATTTGCGCGGCTTCATTACCCAACTCACACGTAAGGTTTTTCAGGCGTGTTGCTGTAATGATCAACTCATCCTGTATCTCAAAAGTAACGGTATTTGAGGTACAACCATTGGTGTCGGTTACGGTGACACTATAGTTGGGTGGTACCGTTCCGGCGTTTCTGGGGGTAAGGTTGGGTATTTCGAAGGTATTGGGTGGTGCTGCCAAAAAGGTAACTGTTTGCAGTGCTCCACCATCCAAACTATACTCGAAAGGTCCTACACCACCAGCAATGGTGATCCACTGTGTGGCTGGATCTGCAGGGGTATAGCACAAATCTCCACCGGGTACCGCGCTAATAGTAATTGGCGGTGCCTGGAATACATCTACTGGTATTGGCGTGGCTTCACAAGCTGTAGCGGGATCGCTACCATCTCTTACGACCACTATATAGGTAATAGGCGTAGGAGGAGCGCCTCCGGCCAATCCGGTAAATACATTGTTATTTTGAAAGGGTACCAAAACTGCTCCGAGATTGTCTCTTAATTCATATTGATAGCCTCCTCTACCGCCGCTTGCGGTTACCGTGATGGTCGCATTAGCGGCATTACAATCTGCTACAGAAGGAACCGGATTAAACGTAATCGGCGTAGGCTCCGTAATCGTAATATCCACAAAATTGGTACAATTGGTGGTCTCGTCGGTAACATTGATGCGATAGGTACCGGCACCTAGTCCTGTTTCAGTAATCGTAGCAGCCGATTGACTAGCCGATTCTGTACCACCATCAATATTGTAGGTATAGGTGTTACCACCTGCCAAATCAATATTGCTTACCGTAAACTGTAAAGAGCCATTAGTATCTCCATTACAAATAGGTTCTGCAGCCATACTACCGGTTACCGCAATATTATCGATAGGATTGATCGTATAAGTATCTGAATACACACAATTATCTACTGTGGTCCTTGCTTCAAAAGTATAGGTGACCCCTTGTGGAAGCGTATAGGTGGTGTTTGTGCTAAACACATCATATCCTGGTTGTGCAGGAGGCAATGTGGCTACCCGGTACTCAAAACTGGTCGCGCCATTGGTTCCTGTAGCAGCTACGGTAATAACAGAAGTAAGTGAAGGACAGGTGATTGGCCCTTCCGTAAATGTAAGGCCTGTAACTTCCTGTAAAGGATCAATGGTAATATCGGGTGTCAACGTTACAGGACACGCACCGGTATCGGTATCTCTTACAGAAACCGTATAGGTACCATCAGTAAGGTTATTAAATATTCCTGTAGTATTAAAGGTGGTAAATCCATCGATACTGTATTCAAAGTTTCCGTTACCACCACTGTTAATAGTCACGGTAATTTGCCCGAAAATCACTCCGGTTCCTGTTGCATCACAGCGATAATCTTCGGTAAGTGTAGCGGTGGCTGTAATCGGTGTAGGTGCAGTAAACTGAATGTTATCAAACGTAATATCACAATCAAAAGTATCGGTCACCACTACCGAATGAGTAATAGACGCATCTACATTATTAAAGGTTTCTGTTGTATTAAAGCTGGGGCCAATAGTATCGGTGCCATTCAACACATAGGTAAAGGGACCTTCTCCTGCAGTAAGGGTTACGGTAATAGCCCCTGGATCCAGAGGACACAAAAGTGTAGAAGCCACTGCTCCTCCGTCTAGTGCTTCAAAATCTGAAACAACAATAGTTCCGGCGGGCACACTACAACCGGTAATATTATCAGTAACCGTGATTTCATAGTTACCATCTGCATTTACTCTAAAAATATTGGTAACCGGTGGGGTTTGTGTATTAAGTTCTAAAGGTTCAAGTGTTCCTCCCGGGGGTACACGTTCGGAAAAATATGAAAAGTTTCCTGATCCCCCAGTCACATTGATCTCGATAAGTGCTATAAATTCATCCTGATCTTCAAAAGGCAAGGTTGGATCTGGCTGGAAATTTGGATTACAGGCCAAATCCCGGTTTAAAACCGCTACTGCAGAAAAGGCTGCCGGTGGTAAAATGGTTTCCTGTGGGGTATCTACACAACTGCCATCATAGGATAACACTTCAATATCATAGGTATCTGGATTTAATCCTGTAAACGTATGGTTGGCATCTATGGTAGGCCCAAAAGAGTCACTAAAGGTTGCTGCCGTATTACTAATATTATAGGTGTAGTTGAACTCAGAATTGTTTACATTGATAGTGATTTCTCCGGTATCGTCAGGACAACTAGGGTCAACTTTACTCACAATCACCTCTGATAACTGGTTGACCATCGGTTGGGTTGCCTGGAAAATACAGGCGGTTGGCTCCCCGTTATTCTGGCGGGCATATACGGTATATACCCCGGGCTCTGTTAACCCGCTAAATTCTGGTGATGCCTGATAGGTGCCTGCCCCGGGAATAAAAGCCCCTAAGGGTGTCTCCAATTGGTATTCATATTGATTGGATGAGTTTTGCACTCGTAAGGTACCTGCAGTACCACAAATAATCTCGCGTACAATAACCAGGTTGGGTTCAAAATTATTCTGAAATGCATTAAAATAGAAGGTTCTGGGGCAGTTATTGTCAAAAACTGCGGTAATTCTATATTCTCCGGCTTGATTAAGGATAAAAGAACTTCCTGTTCCTACAACAGACCAGCTCGTATCACATCCCGGATCTACGGTAGGACAGCCTGGAATTCTGGTTACCGCAGGACAATCTGTCGGATCTAAACGTTCCCAGGTAATATTTGTTGTTGGATTAGGAAATCCAATATTTAAATCTATAGAGGCTGCTGCCCCACATAAAAAGAGTTCAGGGAAATCATTTCCTGTAGCCGCACACGGCCTTACATTTCCTTTTACATTACCATCAACGGGAAGATTTTGTGCGATAGCAATAATAGGATTCACAAAGTTAGCTAAAGTGGTTACAGTATAGGTTTCCACACCATCAGAACAAACAGCATCTGTTTTTGTTACCTGATATCTTCCTGCACTACTTACATTAATCGTCTGGGTATTTCCTATGACCGTTCCCGGTAGCCCTGCGGTAATATTTCTCCATTCATAGGTATCAAATCCCCCTCCTGCAGTAAGCGGTAAAGATCCTGTACATAAAAACTCGGTAAAATCTCCGTTACACGAACCTAAATCGACCAGAAATACAGAAGCACCAGATTGATCGGTATTACAAAGAGGATCTACACCCTGAATACTGGGTTCTCCGGTTCTTAGAGTTCGAGACTCTTCCCCTCTATAGGTTGCAAAGGCTATATTTGCTATTTCATTAGAACAGGCATCCCTTAATTCTGCACAGCTAGCTGCAACATCCACACCAAAACGCATGGTAATAGGGCCGTCATTCTTTTGTACATAGCTATCACTTATTTCAATATTAAACTCTCTGAGGATATTATCATAGGTATACGTCATTGACCCTGCAGGATCAATAGTAATATTCGGTGCTAGCTCATCAAAATTTACATTGCCAGGAATTATGTCCCGTATGGTAGCATCAATAATACTTTCATTCCCTACATTTTGGATCTCCAGTTGGTAATATAATCCCTGACCCAAATTTACAGTACCATTGGTAATATCGGTCTCAGAAGCCCTGTCGATTACCCGTTTGGTCACGCGTAGTTCTGGCTCTATAATTTCTACCTGAAATGTATTTAAAAATATCCGATATCGATCACTACTTGAATTTGCCTTAAACTGTACCGATGTTTGATTATTCCCGATCAGCACATTTTGCTGGGTGGGTGTCTGGTTAGGGATTTCAAAAATATCTGCATCAAAACCCAGGGTATTTCTGGATGCCGGAATACGTTGCGGACGATCCACATAGGCACCGTCTACCGAAATAGAGCTATCAAAAAAGTTATTGGCAGGATTGGCAGGACTGGTTGATAAATCTACATCATTATTGGATGGATCTACTATTTTAAGACGATCTCCTCTTAGATCAAAATCTCCTTCCAGCGTTGCAGCACCATATCTTGCCCTTACATCTAATGGTGGTGGTAAGGTTCGGAACCCTGTATAGGTAAAGGTCTTATTTCTGGTACTGGCATTATCATTAGACACTTCTAAGAAGCCTTTATTGGTACTGATATATTTACTGGATAATGACGGGTCTTCATAGATCACTACCAGAACCCAACCTCCTGATATACCGGCAGAGTTGTTACCCGCCCTTCCCGTAGAAGCGCGCATATTGGCTATGGTATAGGTGCCTGTTATATCATCTCCGTCCTGACCTGCAAATAAATCGGTTACATCTGCATAACACGCATAAGGAATATCTTTAATAGCAACATCATTAGGGTTGGTGGCGGTATTGCGGTATCCATCATAGATCACTTCTGTTCTGGAAGGTAAAATATCAATATAACTCGTGCTCCATGCTGGCTTGAATTTCAATGTACGAAAATCCGGTCTGTTGTCTGGAAAGGGCAAATTCTCATATCTGGGATAAATCCCACTATTAGCTGAACCAGTACTATTCGTTCTATCTACATAATAGGCCGCTGCCCAATACAATCCTGCATAAACCACTTCGGCACAGGTACCGCTAGATGCCAAATCTGCACTACTGGAACTAAATATTGAGGGACCAGGATCTATATTAATATACCCAAAGGTTTTTTGGTTATTGGTTTCGGGGCCGTTATAATCATCATTGGGCAGATAATCCTGATTATTTCCAAATTCATTTTCTAACCTGTCATTGGGACCAACAATTGCATTAGCGATCATCTTCAATTCTCCACGAACTCTCACCACACTATTAGGTACCGTATCAAAGGCAACCGGTATCGGTGTAGGCAGGGTTACATTTCCATTACTTTGAGAATAAACTTCACCTAAGCAAAGTATGGCAAATAATACCAACGTTGATTTTATATGGGCTATTGGTTTCATAAGCTGAGTATTTAGTGTTTTATCTTGGGTCATTCAATCATCATTTAAGATAGCATTACTGTATCTTTAGTATATAGAGATCACCATCATACGAATTATTTACGTTAGAGAATAAGCTTTGCTTTGCTCCATCCAGATCTTCAAATCTTTTTAGGTATACGTATATATAGTTATCTTTTGGGTTCCTGAAATATTGGGGTTCTAATCCTCTTGATCGCAATCGCTCCATTCCTCTTTCAAAATAATTCTCTCTTTTGTAAATATTGGCAATCAAGTAATATCCTGGTTGAATATTATGTCCTCCGATATAGGACAGGTTTTCTGTTAATACCGTATCGTCTTTTACCGTATCGGTAATCAATTTGGTCTCTTGTAATAGTCTCTTAAAGGACTCCATTCTACTCTTGGCAATATGTAATATCCACATATCTCCAAAATATCGGTTATCGATATTATTTAAGTACTTCTCTGCGGCTTCATTTTTATCGGTATAACTTTCGATAGCCACATACTGGAACTGATTCTCGGGATTAACGATAATCTGAGAGTCATTAAAACCCAGATCCTTTAAGGTACCGGTAAACTTATTAGCATACTCACCGCCTTTAAACACGTTACCAATTAAGTAGTATCCTTCTGGATATCCCGGGATAAACTTGGTGGCATATTGTGCTTCGGGCCTTGTGGCGTCAGCGAATTTTATAAATCTGTTTCTACTGGTAAGCCTCTTGGAGCTGGCAGGATTTGCATCGTCATTCATATTGACAAGAGATTCTAATAATTTACTAAACTCACGCTTATCTACATTTAAACTTGTGGTTAATAACGAATCCCGGCGCGCAATAATCTTACTACTCACACGGCTTTTACTTTCCAACTCATTCTGAATTTCTTTAATATCCTCCTGATTTTCATCCTGAGCTGCAGCAGCGGCTGCGGCAGCTGCTTCTTGTCTCTTTCTTTCCTCTTCAGCCAAACGGGCAGCTTCAGCAGCTTCCTGAGCCAGCCTTTGTTCTTCAGCCAAACGGGCAGCTTCGGCAGCTTCCTGAGCCAACCTTTGTTCTTCAGCTAATCGGGCAGCTTCAGCAGCTTCCTGAGCCAGCCTTTGTTCTTCAGCTAATCGGGCAGCTT
>CANMDW010000040.1 GCA_947496705.1 uncultured Aquimarina sp.
TTTCGGCCAGATTTGCTGAGCTCCCTGCTAAGAGGATAATTTGATTGGCATTGTTGGGATCTACTTGCTGCTCTACCATTTTTTCTTGCCAATTACAGGTGTATAAATCAAGAGTAGTCTTGCTATCAACCCGATGGGCTTGCTGTTGAAAACCATCTAAAGGCAAGGCAATAAAATCGATAAAACTCAACAGTATTTCTCCCTGCTCGTTTAAAAGATAGATATCATAGTTGGTTACTTTACTATTTGTTTTGTTGTTATCACTTTTACGAGCATAGCACCATTTGGTTTGGGAGAGCTCACTATAGATATTGACTTGTTTGACACTAAAAGGAAGGTTTAACCCTTTTGTTTTTTCTGCCAAACTCACACCACCAATACAAGTTTGTAAGGCACAATCCAGTATACCGGGTTGCAGCATATATCCATCCTCTTTAGGCAGATTGATTCTGCTTAAGGCTTCAGTTGTGCCGTAATGTAGTACTTCGATCCCCTGAAAGCTAGCACCCAAACACAGGCCCGATTTTTTAAAAAAATCGTAACATTCTTTTCCTTCCTTTTTATTTCGTAAACGATCTTTGACTGTGAGAATATCAAAAGAAGGAGGGCTAGTGAGAGGTATTGTGCATAACCTTCCTTGAGCATGAATTATTTCTTTTTCACTTTCTTCATCGATCTTATCAGCAGACAAGCTATATACTTCATATCCTGTTTCTCCTTTCTCTTCTTCAAACAAACTGATATGGATTTGCTGTGATTTACCATTAATATATATGGGACTTAACCAGGTAATGTCTTTGAGTTGTGTAATAGGTTGTTCAAGAGAAATGGATCCTGCTTCTCTGGCTAGTTCTAAATAGGCCACGCCGGGTAATACTTTTTCTTCTCTTACTTTATGATCTGACAGAAAGGTTTCTTTGCCGCTATATTCACTTGTAAAACGCTGTTCTTTGAGATTAGAACTGTTTGAATGTAATAAAGGATGAAGTCGATTATTAGAGTTTGTTAACGTTGTTCCTTCTGATTCAGGTATCCAATACCGTTCTCGAGCAAAAGGATAAGTAGGTAAACTGACCTTGTTGGGACGATAATCCTCATATAATAAGTGCCAATCTATTGCTATACCTTTGATCCATAATTGAGCGAGTGATTTGGTTTCTTTATCTTTTATAGCGGTTTTTATATATGATTTCCCTGCATTGCCTTCTAATAAAAAATCATTCTTGTTTTTCCTGATATTACCTGTTAACAGATCTTCTGTATTTCCCTTCTGATAGTTAGTTAATTGTTTTTGTAACTCTTCAATATCATTAACTACTATAGCTAGTCGTTCTTCCATAGATTCTCGACCTACTTGTAAAGTATAGGCTATATCGTACAGGTTAACATCTGTATTGGTTTTTAAATAGGTTTTTAGGTTTAAAGCCTGCTGTTTTAGTTGTTCTTGATTTTTGGCAGACAGAGGTATGATTGCAGGATCGTTGCTTTTGTATGATTGTTTTTTTTCTTTAGGAATATATTCTTGTATAACTATATGTGCATTGGCTCCTCCAAATCCAAATGAGCTTACTCCTGCTATCCGAGGTCTGTTGTCTTTTGTTTTCCAGGCTGTTGTTTCTTTTTGCAGTTCGAATGGGCTATTATCTAGTTTTAGGTATTCATTGGGGATGCTCAAATGCGGATTTCCGGGTAAGGTTTTATGTTGAATCGATTGTATTACTTTTAATACCCCGGCTATACCAGCTGCTGCTTCCAGATGTCCTATATTGGTTTTTACACTTCCTAATTTAATGCATGGAATATTGGAAAAATCTAAGTTTCTTTCTTTGTGGAGTTCTTTAAAAGCCAGCTTTAAACCTTCTATTTCGACAGGATCACCCAAAGGAGTTCCGGTCCCATGAGCTTCTATATAACTGACCTCTCTGGGATCAATATTGGCCGATCGATAGGCTTTTAGCAGCACTTCTTTTTGGGCATTGGGGTTAGGGGAAGTTAGCGTGTTTGCTTTTCCGCCATGATTTTCAGCTGTGCTGCGAATAATGCCATAAATATGGTCACCATCGGATTCTGCTTTGCTTAAAGGTTTTAAGATAATAGTACCTACACCCTCACTTCGTACATATCCATTGGCGCTTTGATCAAAAGTTTTACATCTTCCATTTTCACTTAGCATTCCCGCCTGACTGAAAGCCAAAGTTACTTCTGGCGAAAGCAGGGCATTGACTCCTCCGGCTATGGCCATATCGCAATGACCATTCCTTATGCTTTCTACCGCACGATGAATCGCTATCAGTGAACTACTGCAAGCCGTATCGATAGGTTCACTGGGGCCATGAAGATCAAGTATATATGAGATACGATTTACTAGTATAGAATGTGTGGTTCCTGTTGGATATTGTGCCTGGTTTGTTAATTCTTTTTGATTATTGAGCAATAACGAATAATCTAAACCTGATACGCCGACAAAAACTCCTGTGTTGCTTCCTTTTATGGATTTAGAAATACCTGCATCCTCTATAGCCTGATACACGGCTTCAAGTGTTATACGCTGTTGCGGGTCCATTAATTCTGCTTCTCTTGGGGATATCCCGAAAAACAATGGGTCAAACTTATCGATATCTTTGATGAATCCACCCCACTTTGCTTTTGTTTTACCGGGTTGTTTATGTGGATCTCCATAGTAGGACTTCCAGTCCCAACGTGAAGAAGGAACTTCTATAATAAGATCTTTATTCTCCCTGATGTTCTCCCAAAAGGTTTTTAAATCTGGTGAACCTGGAAAACGACCGCTTACCCCTATGATAGCAACCCCTTCCCAATCACTTTCTTTAATGACCTCTCTTGTTGCGGCTCTGGAATTACCTTTGGAAATCAAAAACCTTGCTCTCTTTTGCGAGGAGGTCGTATCTGAGATACCCACATCTGGTTGCTCTTTTGTCTCTTTCGATGTAATACTGTGATGTTTTAGAAGCTTCTCGGCATAATCTTCGATTAGATATGTTGTCAACATTTCAATAGTAGGATAGTTATAAAATACTGTAGGCATTAAGTCCAAATCATAATATGCATTAAGCTCATTGCAGAATTTGGTTAACAATATCGAATCAAAACCGTAATCGCCCAGCTCTTTATTTAATGCCAAAGCATTTGTGTCTAATTTCAGTAAATCAGAAACCAGTTTTATAACCTTTGCTGTTATTTGCTTTTGTAAAACTGATATATTACCAGTTTCTATTTTTTTATTATTTAATTTTCTGCCTTTAATTAATAATTTTTCCGCTATTTTATTTCCGTCACCAAAAGCAACAAGTCCTTGGTTTATAGTACTGTTAAGAAGCTTGTCGAATGAAAAAGTCCCTTCTTGCATAGGTAATGGTACAAGACCCCATTGTTGTTTAAGATATTGCTCAACATCTTTGCCTGGTTGCATCCCGCCGTCTTTCCATAAGGGCCAATTGATACTAAATGTTTTTCCTTTTCTTTCTCCTAATGAACGTTTCTCCTCACGGTACAATGCATAGTTGTCTAGATAAGCATTGGCACTAGCATAGTCAGCCTGTCCGATATTACCTAAAACACTTGCTATAGAAGAAAAGAGCACCATAAAATCAAGTATTTCTCCTTTTGTAGCTTCATCAAGATTTCTAACTCCCAATACCTTAGAAGAAAGTACCTCTTGTATTTCTGCTGATGTTTTCTTACTGATTATGCTATCATGAATAATACCTGCACTATGAATAATACCATCAAGTTTTCCATGGGTTTTAATAATTTTATTAATAAGCACTTCCACAGATTTCTTATCAGTTATATCACAAGCATAATAGCTTGCTTCTGGAAGAGATGATAAAAAGGTTTCCTTTTCTTTGGTTAATGCACTACGGCCAATAAGAATTGCCTTGGTGTCTTTTATTTTGTTAATATGAGCAGCAAAAATTCGCCCCAGACCTCCCGTTCCGCCAGTAATCAGATATACTCCACCTTCTTTAATATTTATAGTATCTTCAGTAGTTACAGGAGAGGATATAGGCATAAGAACTTTGGATTCTCTTTTACCATTAATATAGCGTACTTCAGCATCAGATTGACCTTGTTCGGCTTCCAAAATATCGGTAAGTACTGAAAGGTTTTTAGGAGATAAATTATCTACTCCTATTACTTTTCCGGTTATTTTTGGGTTTTCAAGATGTACTGTTTTTAATAATCCTGATACAAAACCATAATCGAGATAATCGCTATTCTTGCAAATTACTGTTATATTGGTAGCTTTGTTGGCTTCTAATTTGTCTTTTACCTTTTCAAATACTTTAAGAAAATATGCTTCTGCTGTTTTCTCAACTATTGTTTCTATTTCACCCGTTAACTTTTCTCTAAGCAGCTCTGCAAAATCTGCAAAATTTCCAGCAATTACTACTAATTGAGAATCGCATATTTCCTGAGATAATATTTCAGATGAAACCGACCAATCGTTACTATAAAAATGGACAGTAGGTTTTTTCTCTGATATTGGGTTTGAAAAACCATCTAGTGGTAGTGCAACAAAGTCTTTGAAATTTGCCAGAACTTCACCTTCTTCATTTAAAAGATCTATGTCATAAGTTAAGACCGTATCATTATCTTTATTATTAGCACTCTTCCTGGCATAAGACCATACGGTTTCTGGTAATTCACTGTATATATTGAACTCTTTGACACTAAAAGGTAATGAAAGGCCAGGTATTCCTTGATCAAGACTTAAGCCAAGACATGTTTGCAAGCTGCTGTCCAATACTCCTGGTAACAGCATATAACCTTTTTCTTTTGGGATTGTAATTTTTGAAAGGGCAGCCGAATCACTATACCAAATTTGCTGTATGCCACAGAAAGTCGGGCCGAGATTCATACCAATACCCTTTAATGTATCGTAAAATGTTTCTTTATCTTTTGATTGAGTAAGCGTTCTTCGAATACTTTTCAAATCGTAGCTTTTGGAAGATGGTTGTTTTTTGGTCATCAATTTACCTTGACTATACACATGGTTTTCTTCACCATTTTGACCATATACTTCAAAACCTATTTCTTCATCTAATGGATAAACACTAACTTGTACCTCTACCGGGGTATCGTTTATACGTATAGGATTTAACCAGACAATGTCTTTTATCTGAGTGACCGTACCCTCTGTACTAAGATTACCCGCAACTCGAATAAGTTCCAGATGTGCTACACCAGGTAATATTTTTTCTCCATTAATAACATGATCCGAAAGAAAAAACTCTTTGCCTGTATAAACACTTTTATATTTCTGTTCATTCAAATTGGATGCATTACTGTGAAGTAAGGGATGCAATCTACTGGTAATTGGAGCATTAGCAACTTCCTGAACAGGAACCCAATAACGTTCTCGGGCAAATGGATAGGTCGGTAAGCTGATTTTATTTGGGAGGTTATCTTTTTTGTATAATAAAGTCCAATCGATTGAGATACCATTAACCCAAAGCTTAGCAAGTGTTTTTATTTGTTGTTTGGAGATAGCTGTTCGGATATAGTCTTCCCCTGCCTTTCCATCTGGTAAGAAATCACTTTTACCTTTTTTTACGATATTGCCAGTTAGCAGTTCTTCTGTTTTTCCTTTCAGATAATTGCTTAATTGTTCTTTTAACTCTTGAAGATCATTCACAACTATTGCTAGTCGTTCTTCCATAGATTCTCTGCCTAACTGCAATGTATATGCGATATCATATAAATTGATTCCTGTATGGTCGTTTAGGTAAGTACTTAAATTTTGTGCCTGTTCTTTTAGTTGCTCATTATTCTTGGCTGATAAAACTATAATAGCGGGCACATCACTTTGATAATGGGTGAGTTCTTGCAGGTATTCCTCTATTACTATATGTGCATAAGCTCCTCCAAACCCAAAGCTACTTATTCCTGCTCGTCTTGGTTGATTGTTTTCTGTTTTCCATTCTTGTGGATCTGTATTGATATGAAATGGAGAATCTTCTAGTTTGATGAAAGAATTCACAGATTCAAATTTAGGCATCGCCGGAATGATCTTGTTGTTGATTGATAATAATGCTTTGATGACTCCAACTATTCCTGCTGCTCCTTCTGTATGGCCTATGTGTGCTTTAGCCGAACCTATTGCAATAAAAGCCTCTTTTGTATTTTTGTTGGAATGTTGATTAAATGCTTTCTTTAATGCATTCACCTCTATGGGATCACCTAATTTTGTCCCTGTTCCATGGGCTTCTATATATCCTAAAGTGTCTGGACTGATACCGGCATTTTTCCAGGCTTTAGTTAATACATGTACCTCTCCATCAACACTGGGTGCTGTAATCGAAGGAGTGTATCCTCCATGGCTTACAGCTCCTCCTTTTATAATACCATAGATCTTATCGCCAGCTGCTTTTGCCTGACTTAAAGGTTTAAGCAATATGGCTGCTACACTTTCTCCTGGTACATAACCATCGGCTTTATCATCAAAACTATAACTTCGGCCACTATGAGATAGTGCTCCAATGCTACAAAAATAACGATAGTGGTGGGAGGACAACAATAAGTTTGCTCCCGCAACAAAGGCTTGGTCACAATCCCCGTTTTCTATCGCTTTTACTGCTGTGTGTAATGCCACCAAACTGCTTGAACAAGCTGTGTCTATCGACATACTAGGCCCTGTAAGGTTAAAATAAAATGAAGGACGATTAGCTAACATTGTAGGGGCATTACCTGTTCCTTCATACGGGCTTACTTTGTAATCGGACCTGGCCATCTCTTGAGCATAATCCTGAAAACAAACGCCTACATATAAACCTGTATTTGTTCCTTTGATATTTTTGATAACCCCTGCATCTTCTGCTGTGCCATATAAAACCTGTAACATATAACGCAACTGTGGATCCATCATCTCTGCTTCTCTTGGTGAGATATTAAAGAAACTCGGATCAAACTTGTCTACATCATCTATAAAACTGCCCCATTTGCAATACATTTTATCTTCTGCTTCTGGATCGCTATCGTACCAGGGTATATAGTCAAAATGATCTTTTGGTATTTCTTTTATCAGATCACTTTTATTATGAAGATGTTCCCAGAACTCTTCTTTATTTCGAGAACCCGGGAATACGCCATGAACACCAACTATAGCTATAGGATCTTTAACTGGTTGGCCGGCCGATTTAAGCATTGATGATTCAAAATTCAAAGGCTGAATAGGCAATCTATTTGAAAGGGGCGTACTTTGATTTGTTTCTTTTGTCAATACTGGTTTTATAACTCTTGAAGCATCTTGAACTTTACCTTTTGACAGCGAAGATGTTATTGCAAATGCCTTTGGATATTCTTTTGTTAAAAAAATAGCGAGTTCAGATATATTCTGATATTCAAAAAATAAGGTGGGATATAATTCTGTTTTTAACTTTTTCTCCAGTTGTTGAACTAATAATATCAATTGCGCAGAGTCGATACCTAAATCCATGAAGTTCCTTTCTGAGGAAATCTTGTATATATCTTCTTTTACTAAACCCGACAATTGTTCTCGTAAAAATGCCTCTGCTACATGTATATCAGCATTTTCAATTTCAACAGTATTGGAGACTATTGGTTTCTGTATAACTTGCCTCTGCTCTTCGTTATTTACACGCTTACAAACAAAGCCTTTTACTTCTACTAATATGACTCCTGCATCATTGCATAATTGATAGTCTAATTCCAGTATCTCACGATTTGACTTTACCAGTTTTGTGTGTGCATAACAAGTTTCGCCCACCGAACCAAATACGTTCAACTGTTTAATCATTATGGGAAGAAAGTTACCACCTATTTCTTCAGATAAGCTTAAACCTGTGATCAACCCTGCATTTAATAACGCTGGGTGAATATTTTCATAACTGTGTTCTGGAAGTGAGTCTATATCTAGTTTTAATTCTCCTATCGCAATATCTGAGTGAATAAAAACGTTTTCTATAATCCTAAGACTTTCTCCATGCCAGATAGTTGATTTCTGTTCTGAAGAATATATAGCTTCTTTGTTTATTGTTTTCTCAGGTTTATTCAGAACTTCATCCAGTTTTTTCTTAATTGATGGTGGCTGTGTAGTTAATAATGATACTTTTCCTTCTGCAACTTGAGTTGAGATTTCGGTATCTGAAGTCGAAGTAATATGAAAACTTCCTGAAGAACTAGCGTAAGCACGTATTATTACTTTTTCGCCTTTTTCCAATGCTACAGGGTCTTTAAATAATAAACTACTTACTGATAAAAAGGAATCTTTTTCTTTTAAACCATCAACTAGTAGGGAGGCATATGTAACTCCCAAAATCACCTGATTGTGATTCACAATATGATCCCGTAAGTAAGGTTCGTTATACACAAAAACGTCTGTTTTTAATAACTTGAGCGTCTCTTCTTTTATCATTGAATTTTGTTCTTTAGCAACCACTTTTTGTCCCAACCAATAATGTTTACTAGCTATGTTTTTAATGGGAAGAGGATTTCTATTAGCTGTTATGTTATTTTCTTCTTCAATGATCATGTGGCAATTGGTTCCTCCAAACCCGAAACTGCTGATGGCCGCTTTTCGATTTTCTTCTTTTAAGGTTTTCCAATGTTTTACTTTTGTGTTTGGATAGAATGGGCTTTTTTCAAAGGCAAACCTGGGGTGTGGTGTTTTACAATGCAGGGTTGGCACGATTGTTTTGTGATGTAATTGCAGCAGGATTTTGATGAGCCCTGTAACTCCTGCGGCGGTCATGGTATGTCCCAGGTTGCTTTTTACCGATCCTATGGCACAGTATTGTTTTTGCGTATTGTCTTTTGTTAGTGTTTGATATATTTCTGTAGCAGCTTTTACTTCTATAGGATCCCCTAGTAGTGTTCCGGTACCATGTGCTTCGTAGTAGGATATTTGTATTGGGTCGATGGACGTTTTATTAAGCGCTTGTTGTATGACTTGTTTTTGTCCTTCTATGTTGGGTACGGTGAGTCCCATGGTATTTCCATCATTATTGACAGTGGATCCAGAGATCACCCCATAGATGTGATCCCCATCGTCTTTTGCCTGTTGGTAGTTTTTTAAGAGTACTAAACCTGCTCCTTCGGCCAATACAAACCCTTGTGCTCTTTGGTCGAAGACATAGCTTTTCCCATCTTTGCTTAATACTTTGGCCTGGCTAAAAGCTATGTGACCAAAAGGATCTACCATGATGGATATTCCTCCTGCAATGGCCATTTTTGTTTTACCTTGCAGGATATCCTGGCACCCCTGGTGTATGGCTACCAGCGAAGAAGAGCATGCAGTGTCTATGATCTGGCTGGGTCCTTTTAGGTTATAAAAATCAGAGACTCTGGCAGCGATCATATTACTGATATTATTGACAATGGTATGTTGATAGGCCTCTTGCGGTATGAGATGATAGTTGTTTTTCACATAATTATTATCCTTAGCCCCTATATATACACCTGTACTGGTATTGTTGAGTTCTTCTTTTTTGTAGCCTGCATGTGCCAGTAGAGCTCTACTCAATTCTAATATAATACGTTGTTGAGGGTCCATACTGATGGCATCGTGATCACTGATTTTAAAATAGGCGGCATCAAATAGTCCAGGATTGTTGATAAACCCTCCTTTGGTCGTATAGGTTTTATCCGCTTGTTGTTCAGGAGCGTAGTATTGTTTAGGGTCCCATCTTTGTTGAGGAGTTTCAGAGATGAGATCTTTTCCGATTTTTAGGTTTTCCCAGTATTGTTGTAAATTGTCAGATTGTGGTAATCGACAGCTCATTCCTATGATGGCTACTTTTTGGTCTTTAGCATCCATATGGGATGTTCTTCTTCTTTTTCGTTTACTCAAAAGCTTTTGGGTTGTTTTTTCATTAACGGTTTTTATGCTCCCATCAGAGGTGTTTTCTGGTTGAGTATCGGGGAGGTATTTTAGGTTGCTTTTCAGGTGTGCTGCCAACAGAGAGATGGTAGGGTAATTGACAATAGCTGTGGGTTCGATAGTGATGTTAAAGGCTTCTTCGATACGGTTCAGGATAGTGATCATCAAGATAGAGTCCAGTCCGTATTCAGCGAAGTCCACTTCTGTTTCTATGAGTTGTTTGTCGAGATTTAACACTTCACTGGTAAGTGTTATTAGTTGATTTTGTATTTGCTGTAGTGTTTGTGATATAGCATCAGCGTTTGTGGTTTGGTTTTTAATTTGATCTTCATTTTGTTTTGTCTGAATGTTAAAGTTTTTCTCTAAGTTGTTCTTTTTTCCAAAGGCTACGATTGTTTGTGTGTATTTTTGTTGTAAGATTTTCTTTAAGGCTTTGATTCCTATGGCAGTAGGTAGGGGTATCATTCCCCACTTTTTTTCAAGGAGTTGCTCGCTGTGTTTATCGATCTGCATACCACCATGTTTCCATAGGGGCCAGTTGATGCTTAGGGTATGTCCTTTTCTTTTTCCAGTTTTGTTTAACTCATTGCGATACAGTGCATAGTTGTCTAGCCAGGCATTGGCACAGGCATAGTCAGCTTGTCCTATATTTCCTAAGACCCCGGATATGCTACTGAAATATACCATAAATTCGAGATCGAGGTCTTTGGTGGCTTGGTCGAGGTGTTTAGCTCCTAAGATCTTAGGTGAGAGCACAGCAGTGGCTTGTTCTATGGTTTTGTTTATTAAAAAGCTGTCTTTTATGATTCCTGCACAGTGTATGATGCCATCGAGTTTTTGATGGTTTTTGATAGTGTGCTCAATGAGTTGTACTACAGAATCCTGGTCGGTAATATCACAGCTATAATAGGTTGCATTGCACTGTTGGAGTTGAGTTTGGGTAAGTTTAGAGTTTTCACTTCTCCCTGTTAGGATGATTTGAGTATTGGGAGTTTTTGCGATGTGTTGGGCTACTATTTGTCCTAACCCCCCTGTTCCTCCTGTGATGAGGTAGACTCCTTCTTTTTTAATGGCTATGGGGTTGGATGGTAAATTAGAAGAAGCTAATTCAGCGAAGGTAGCTACTTCTCTTTGTGCATTTGTATAGCGTATTTGTGTTGAGTGATCTTGCAGCTCTGATTGAATGATATTTGAAAGTGTTTGTAATTCACTGATAGACAAGTTGGTTACTCCTATGATTTTTGTGGTTAGCTTAGGTTGCTCTATGGAAGCAGTTTTTAGCAATCCGGCGATAAATGCATAATTGAGATGATCGGTATTTTGGTAGAGTACTACCAGATTGGATTTGTCTTTTTGTTTGAGTTGTTTTTGTATGATTTGTTGTACTTTGATGTAGTAGTCTATTTCGTTGTCTTCATTGATAGCAATAACTTCCTGTTCGAGGGTTTGCGTTAGTTTTTCAGCCAGGTCTGCTGCTCCACCTGCCAAAAGGATGGTTTGATTCACTATGGTACTCTCACTATTTATAGGGTCACTTATTGCTTTGTTTTCCCAATGGGAGGTATATAAATGAAGTTTCTTCTGATTTTCAACTTTGTTTTTTTGCTTTTTTGTGTGCTCTTGTAAAGGTTTTTTTTGAGATGATTTGTCAAAACTATTGAAAGGCAAAGTCACAAAATCGATAAAACTCAACAATACTTCGCCTTGTTCAGATAAAAGGTCAATATCATAGTTGGTGACTTTACTTCCTGGTTGGTTGTTGTCACTTTTTCGGGCATAGCACCAGGTAGTTTGAGAGACATCTCCATAGATATTAGCTTGTCTTATGCTGAAGGGCAAGCTTAGTTTTTCAGTTCCCTGACTGAAATTTATACCGATACAAGTTTGTAAAGCACAATCCAATATTCCCGGTTGCAGTATATATTCTTGTTGTTTATGGAGTTTGATCTTACTTAGGGATTCTTCAACTCCAATATACAATAGCTCTATTCCCTGGAAGGAGTTACCATAATTGAGTCCTATGGTATTGAATATGTCATAGCATTCTTTTTTTTGTATTTGCTTTGTTAAGCGCTTTTTGATGGTATTGATATCGACAACAGCAGCAGGAGTTAGGGGAGTTGTGTATAAGCTTCCCTGTGCATGAATGGTTTCTTGTTTTGTATTTTCTTTAGTGTTATTGTCAGATACGCTATATACTTCATATGCTATTGTTGCATTTTCATCTTCAAATAGGCTAATATTGATTTTTTCAGGTTTTCCGTTTAGGTGTATTGGTTTTAGCCAGGTGATGTTTTTGATTTGTGTGATGTTTTGGTGTAGGCTTCTCTGTCCGGCTTCTCTGGCCAGTTCGAGATAGGCTACCCCTGGGAGTACTTTTTGTTGTTGTACCTGGTGATCAGACAGGAAGGATTCTGAGCCAGTAAATGTACTTTGGTATTTTTGTTCAGAGAGATCCGATATATTGCTATGCAGTAAGGGGTGCAATTGGTTGATTGCACCTGTAATTGTTATTCCTTCAGCTTCAGGGATCCAGTATCGTTGTTTTGCAAAGGGATAGGTGGGCAGACTGATCTTATTGGGAAGGTTGTTATTTGGGTACAATAAGTTCCAGTCTATGGCTACCCCTTTGCTCCAGAGTTGTGCCAGGCTTTCAGCCTCTTTATTGGCAATGGCTTCACGTAGATAAGCTTCCCCTGCTTTTCCTTTTAGGACAAAATCACTTTTATTTTTTTTTGTATTTCCTGTTAATAGTTTTTCATGATTTCCTTGCAGATATTCGTTTAATTGTTTTTTTAAGTTTTCGATATCGTTTGCAACGATTGCCAGTCGTTCTTCCATAGCTTCTCTACCGATTTGCAGGGTATATGCGATATCATAGAGGTTGTTTTGTTTGTTTTTCTTAAGAAAATCCTTCAGATTTGAGACCTGTTGTTTTAATCGTTCTTGATTTTTGGCAGATAGTGTGATGATTGCAGGATCATTGCTTTTGTAAGATTGTTTTTCCTTAGAAATATACTCTTCTATGACAACATGGGCATTGGCTCCTCCAAAACCAAAGGAGCTTACACCAGCTATTCGAGGGTTATTGTCTTTAGCTTCCCATCTGGCAGTTTCTTTAGTGAGGTAAAATGGGGATTGTTTTAGGTCGATATAAGTGTTTTGCGATTTTAGATGAGGATTACCGGGCAGTGTTTTGTGTTTTATGGATAACAATACTTTGAATACTCCTGCCACACCTGCAGCTGCTTCAAGGTGACCGATATTTGTTTTGACACTGCCTATGGATATGTGTGGATTTTTTGGCAGATCAAGGAGGTGATCTTTATACAACTGTTCGAAAGCGAGTTTTAAGCCTTCAATTTCTATGGGGTCTCCCAGGGGAGTTCCGGTACCATGTGCTTCTATGTAGGAGACCTCTGTTGGGTCGATACCTGCCGATCGATAGGCTTTTAGTAGCAGTTCTTTTTGTGCATTGGGGTTAGGAGAGGTTAAGGTATTTGCTTTTCCTCCATGATTTTCAGCTGTACTGCGAATGATCCCATAAATAGGATTTCCATCGGCTTGTGCTTTATGCAATGGTTTAAGGATGAGCATTCCCACGCCTTCTGCTCTTACATATCCATTGGCACTTTGATCAAAGGTTTTGCATCTCCCATCTTCGCTTAACATGCCTGCCTGGCTATAGGATATTGTTAATTCTGGGCTTAGCAGAGCATTGACTCCTCCGGCTATGGCTAGATCACAAGAGCCGTTTCTGATGTTTTCTACTGCGCGGTGCATAGCTATCAGAGAACTGCTGCAAGCTGTATCTATGGGTTCACTAGGGCCATGAAGATCTAACAAATAAGAAATACGATTGACTAGTACCGAATGTGCGGATCCTGTTGAAAATTGTGCCTGGCTGGTTTGATCTGTATGCTTATTGATTAGTAAAGAGTAATCATTAGAAGATACTCCTACAAATACCCCTGTATTACTTCCTTTTATGGATTGCGGAGCAATACCTGCATCTTCCAGAGCATGATACACGGCTTGAAGAGTTATGCGTTGTTGAGGGTCCATAAGAGCAGCTTCTCGGGGGGATATGTTGAAGAACAGGGAGTCGAAGGTGTCGATGCCTTCTATGAATCCACCCCATTTTGCTTTGGTTTTTCCTTTTTCAGATTGTGGATTTCCGTAGTATTGTCGCCAGTCCCAACGGTTTTGTGGGATTTCGGTGATTAAGTCTTTATTATTTTTTAAGTATTGCCAGAAAGTAGTCAGATCGGGTGAACCAGGGAAACGACCACTCATCCCTACAATAGCGATGGGATTGGCGGAAGAAATAGGTGACCCTAACTGTGATACTGGCTGTGTTTGAACGAAACGTTTTTTTCTTTTGGATAATGAGACAGGCTGTGAGTATATGCTCTTATTTTCTTCATTAGAAGGGGTGTTTGATGGGTGTTTATTACTTAATGCTTTGGGATGTTCTGCTATTAGAAAAGAAGCTAATTCTTCTATGGTAGGATAGTTGAAAAAAGTGGTTGGTAACAGATCGATCGCATAATACTCATTTAAATCATTGGCAAACTTAGTTAGCATGATGGAGTCAAAACCATAATCACCTAATTCTTCATCAGTTGAGATAGCACTTACCTCTATTTTTAGCAGGAGTGAAGCTAGCCTAAGAATCGCTTCTTCTACTTTGGTCTGAAGCAATGTATGATCTATATGGGTATTGTTTTCTGGAAGACTGGCATGCTGTAGCGTAGTTTTATGATTTGCTTTAAAGCTATTAATAGGCAAAGTCACAAAATCGATAAAACTCAGTAATACTTCGCCTTTTTGATTTAAAAGTTCAATATCATAGTTGGTGACTTTACTTCCTGGTTGGTTGTTGTCACTTTTACGAGCATAACACCATGAGGCCTGGCTCACATCTCCATAGATATTAACTTGTTTTACACTAAAGGGTAGTTTCAGCGTTGTGTTTTGTTGTTTTTTGAAGCTCATGCCGATGCAAGTCTGCAGGGCAGTATCTAATATTCCCGGTTGCAGTATATATTCTTGTTGTTTATGGAGTTTGATCTTACTTAGGGATTCTTCAACTCCAATATACAATAGCTCTATTCCCTGGAAGGAGTTACCATAATTGAGTCCTATGGTATTGAATATGTCATAGCATTCTTTTTTTTGTATTTGCTTTGTTAAGCGCTTTTTGATGGTATTGATATCGACAACAGCAGCAGGAGTTAGGGGAGTTGTGTATAAGCTTCCCTGTGCATGAATGGTTTCTTGTTTTGTATTTTCTTTAGTGTTATTGTCAGATACGCTATATATTTCATATGCTATTGTTGCATTTTCATCTTCAAATAGGCTAATATTGATTTTTTCAGATTTTCCGTTTAGGTGTATTGGTTTTAGCCAGGTGATGTTTTTGATTTGCGTGATGTTTTGGTGTAGGCTTCTCTGTCCGGCTTCTCTGGCCAGTTCGAGATAGGCTACCCCAGGGAGTACTTTTTGTTGTTGTACCTGGTGATCAGACAGGAAGGATTCTGAGCCAGTAAATGTGCTTTGGTATTTTTGTTCAGAGAGGTCCGATATATTGCTGTGCAGTAAGGGGTGCAATTGGTTGATTGCACCTGTGATTGTTATTCCTTCAGCTTCAGGGATCCAGTATCGTTGTTTTGCAAAGGGATAGGTGGGCAGACTGATCTTATTGGGAAGGTTGTTATTTGGGTACAATAAGTTCCAGTCTATGGCTACCCCTTTGCTCCAGAGTTGTGCCAGACTTTCTGCCTCTTTATTGGCAATGGCTTCACGTAGATACGCTTCCCCTGCTTTTCCTTTTAGGACAAAATCACTTTTATTTTTTTTGGTATTTCCTGTTAATAGTTTTTCATGATTTCCTTGCAGATATTCGTTTAATTGTTTTTTTAAGTTTTCGATATCGTTTGCAACGATTGCCAGTCGTTCTTCCATAGCTTCTCTACCGATTTGCAGAGTATAGGCAATATCATAGAGGTTGTTTTGTTTGTTTTTCTTAAGAAAATCCTTCAGATTTGAGACCTGTTGTTTTAATCGTTCTTGATTTTTGGCAGATAGTGTGATGATTGCAGGATCATTGCTTTTGTAAGATTGTTTTTCCTTAGAAATATACTCTTCTATGACAACATGGGCATTGGCTCCTCCAAATCCGAATGAGCTTACACCAGCTATTCGAGGGTTATTGTCTTTAGCTTCCCATCTGGCAGTTTCTTTAGTGAGGTAAAATGGGGATTGTTTTAGGTCGATATAAGTGTTTTGCGATTTTAGATGAGGATTACCGGGCAGTGTTTTGTGTTTTATGGATAGCAATACTTTAAATACTCCTGCCACACCTGCAGCCGCTTCAAGGTGACCGATATTTGTTTTGACACTTCCGATAGCACAATGTGGTGTTTGTGGTTTTGGTAGCTCTTTGTCTTTGTACAATTGTTCAAAGGCGAGTTTTAGGCCTTCTATTTCTATGGGATCTCCCAGGGGTGTTCCTGTTCCATGAGCTTCTATGTAGCTGACCTCTCTGGGGTCGATATTGGCAGATCGATATGCTTTTAACAGGAGTTGTTTTTGTGCATTGGGGTTAGGGGAGGTTAAGGTATTAGCTTTCCCTCCGTGGTTTTCTGCAGTACTTCGAATGATTCCATAAATAGGATTTCCATCGGCTTGAGCTTTATGCAAAGGTTTTAGGATGAGCATTCCCACGCCTTCTGCTCTTACATAGCCATTGGCGGTTTGATCAAATGTTTTGCATTTTCCATCTTCACTTAGCATTCCTGCCTGGCTATAGGATATTGTTAATTCTGGGCTCAGCAAAGCATTGACTCCGCCGGCTATGGCAATATCGCAAGAACCATCTTTTATATGATTTACTGCTTCATGCAAAGCGACCAAAGAAGAGGAGCAAGCTGTATCTATTGCCTCACTGGGTCCATGCAGATCCAATACATACGAAATACGGTTGGCCAAAATAGAATGAGCTGAACCTAAGGAATGATATGCTTCTATTTTATTTTTATGTGCATCATGTAGCAGATAAGCATAATCTGACCCTGAAACACCTATAAATACTCCGGTATCACTGCCCTTTAAAGCTGTTGGAGCAATGGCCGCATCTTCTAAAGCAGCATAAACACTTTCTAAGGCAATGCGTTGTTGGGGATCCATTAATTCTGCTTCATGAGGACTGATACCAAAATATAGAGGATCAAACTTGTCAATATCTTCAATAAAACCACCCCATTTGGATTTGGTTTTATTATTATCACCAGAAGAGACGCCATAGAAAGCTCGCCAATCCCATCTATCACCAGGTATTTCGGTGATTAAGTCTTTGTTGTTTTTAATATGTTCCCATAAGGTATTTACATCTGGTGACCCTGGAAATCGTCCGCTCATTCCTATAATTGCTATCGACTCACGTTCATTTGATGATACGGTTACTTTTTTTGCAGAAGTTACAGAAGGTGAAGGTATTCCTAATAGATAATCTGATAGATCGTTTATTGTTGATATGCCATAAAACCTACCCGGATTACTATCAATACTATGATGATCCAGGAGAAACTCTGATAATTCCTGGTACAAAATAGATTCTATACCTAGAGCTCGCAAATCACTTTCGGAAGAAAGTTCTGTGATATCTAACATAGATTCTAAAAAATCTATAATGATACCATTCAAAGATTCCTTATTGTAATTGTAGTTTATCACTTTTTTGTTATGTGATGATATCTTCTTATCAGATTCTTCTTTTTGAACAGGTTTTTCTTTGAAAGACTCTTCATTTGCACTATTATCTTGTCTTTTATTCAATGATACACCATCTGTTAATTCCTTCACAGTATATATTTTAGCAATTAACTGCTGGTCTGAGGATCTATATAAAGAGCTATGCAGTTTCACTTTTCCACTTACTTCCTCTAATTTATTCAACTCATAAATTAGCTCTTCATCTGGGTTTGCATTACCGTAATAATGAACATCTCTTGATATGGTACCTGTCAGTTTCAACCAATCTTTTTCCAGATTATAATATGTAGTAATATATTCCCGTTCACATTTATCACTAATTTTAGGATAACTTACAAAATATAGTAATCCAAGTCCGTTGATATCATCATAAGCATCAATTTTATAGGTATGACGATATACTATACAGGTATCAGGGTCAATTTTTGTTTCGTCTTTTTTATCAAAAACTAAAGCTTTGGTGTTTAGATATTCTTTTGCAAAATCTGGTAGTTTCTCATATTTTTTAATTCCTTTAGAATGAACGGCTATTTTTGATATGCTATTCTTTAGCTCCGTATTATCTGATGTTTCTTTTGTTGAAAATACAGACATCAAATTTGCTGTAAATTTTCCTGATGGCCCTGAACAAAGGGTCTCACTAAAAAACATTTTATTTCCATAGCATGAGAGTTTGCTATCGAATTCAAGTTTTTCATTTTCTGAAAAACGACTAATATTGTCTCCAGACCACGATAAACGAACAAAACTTGCATACAAACGTGCTCCATGACTATCTTTTAGATCACCTGACTCTGTACCTAAAGCATTTGTTATTTGTTCCCAATGAATATCCCCTAACTCTTTTAACAGCCAATTCTCATTTATTCCCCCCCATAAAAGCTGTGGTAAGTTTAATTTGTGATTTCGTTGTAAGCCCATTTGTGTTATAATTAATTTGCATGAAGTTTTTTATACAACAGAGTTCTCATGATTGTATGATCATGGTTACGTAATGAAATAGTTTTTGAATAAAAGGAAAGTACATGCATATCTCATCCTACAATGAAAAATTGTAAACGTTTTCATGGATAAGTTTTAGAATGAAGTCTATTTATGTTTTCCTTCTATAGTTTCTCAGAACAGGTATATCCCATAGTCTTTGATACACTTTTGGATGCTTCGCTTAAAGCGTCTTCAAACATATTGCGGAAAGTGTCTTTTTTTTCTTTATGGGCTTTAACTACCGAGGTTTTTGTATTTTTCTGAGTGATATCTTTAGAAATACCAATAAAGGGCCATAAAAGCTTGAAGTCATAAATTAAATTTCTCATTGTGTTAGGTTTTTCGTTAGGTTTAGTATCTAGAATAATTACAATTGCCTATACTATGCTAGATATTTTAAATACTGAAATTTCCCCGAAATATCGGGACTTATACTTTTTGATTAAATGATATCAAGGTTTAGCATGTGTATATCAATAGTAATTTTTACTTCTATTAATTTACTGCCAGATTACCTTATTTGTTTCAATACATATCTTAAACATATTGGATTATTGCCATTTTCATCCTATTTAAGAAATATAATTTTATAGAAACCAAAGAGGTTTTGGCTAAACATTGATTACATATTTAATCAATCTAAAGTGATAAGTGATATATTGAAAGCTAGGATAGTAAGATGTATCAGAAATTATCATTCAAATCCCTTGATTGACAAAATTGATCGTTCAATTTTGAATTAGGATGCTTACAATATCATTGATTTTTTTGAAATGGTTTTAAGATAATTAGGGTTAGGAATAATAAATCTAAATGAGCCTGTGTATAAATTAACTCTTCTTTAGTGAGAGTAGGGTTCAAAAAAATAGAACTATTAATGTTAATTTAGTTCGATTAATAATCATATTTATACCCTTTTAAACCCTATGTGGTATAAATATATAAATTAAAAAGCGTATTACCAAAACTATTTAAGCTTCAAATGTGAATGGGTAAGCTATATTTTTAACAAATATTTGAGTGAATTTAGAGTTTATGTTATTAAAAATCAGCGCTTAACATTTCTTGAGATGATTGAAGGACGAAAAATCATAAATAATGTTAATCTTTTCAGATTGATTCTATCTTTTACAATAAGTATTTGATAATCAATTCTTTTTAAAAATTAATCTTTCCATTTTATATTACAGCCAATACTAGGTTTTTGGTCCTCAGAGACTTTGGCATTACGCAGTACTGCATCAATCGCCTGCCGAAGGTCACGACCATTTACCGGGATTCCGTTTCCTGGTCTCGAGTCATCAAGCTGGCCGCGATAGATCAGTTTTAATTCGGCATCGAATAAATAAAAATCAGGGGTGCATGCTGCATCAAAAGCTTTGGCTACCTCTTGAGCTTTATCATATAGATAGGGAAAAGTGTAGTTGTTTTTTTGTGCTGTTTTCCACATTTTGTCGGGAGCATCCTCTGGGTATTTTTCGATATCGTTACTACTGATGGCTATAAAACCAAACCCTTGTGAACGATAATCGTTGGCAATACGTACAATTTCTTCGTTTACATGAATAACAAAAGGGCAATGATTACAGATAAACATTACCACAGTCCCTTTTTCGCCTCTGGCATCCTGCAGAGTCACTAATTCATTAGTAATAGTATCGATAAGGGTAAAGTCGGGGGCTATTGTACCTAGTGGTAGCATATTTGAAGGAGTACGTGCCATAATTCTTAATTTTCAAGGGTTCCAAATTACGATTTTCTATATAATAAGTCTAAAAATTACTACCTTAGTTACAACTAAATTTAAATAGATGAAATCTTTGGAAACCTGGTTTAAGGAATATGCTGTAAGCCATCAAAATAAAACAAATATTGCTATTCACTTTATATGTGTGCCAGCTATATTTTTTTCTATCGTTGGACTTTTAATGAGTATTCCCAGTGGGATATTGGCCTCTGTTGTTCCTGGTGCAAATCCTTTTATAGAAAACTGGGCTTTTGTAGTATTACTTTTGATATTATTTTTCTACATGCGCTTATCTGTGAAGATGGCGTTGCAAATTTTGATATTTTCTGCTTTTTGTATTATTGCCAATTACTACATTGGACAATATGCCCCGCTATGGGTAGTTTCACTTATCATTTTTGCCGTAGCATGGATTGGTCAGTTTTATGGACATAAAATTGAAGGTCAAAAACCGTCTTTCTTAAAAGATCTTCAGTTTTTATTAATCGGGCCTGCCTGGGTAATTCAAAAGATATTTGAAAAGAAATAGTATGAAACCAGAAGATTGGAAGAATTCAGGCTTTTATTTTGAGTATAAAGAGAAGTATCAAATATTTTATAAAGAAGAAGGGAGTGGAGAACCTTTAATCCTTGTTCATGGGTTTCCTACATCTTCCTGGGACTGGAATAAAATTTGGAATACCCTTATCGAGAAATATAAAGTTTATACTTTGGATATGATGGGATATGGATTTTCTTCCAAACCCATAAAATTCAATTATACTATTTCTGCTCAAGCAGATGTATGGGAAGCTTTTTTGAAAGAAAAAAAGCTCTCTTCTTTTCATATACTTGCACATGATTACGGAGATACAGTGGTACAGGAAATGCTGGCAAGATTCAAAGAAAATCCAGAGTATACATTCAACATTAAATCAGTTTGCTTTTTAAACGGAGGCATGTTTCCCGAAACTAATTTTCCCACGTTTACTCAGAAACTTTTATTAACCCCTTTTGGAACCATTTTAAAGCATTATATGGGTAGAAATACACTTGCTAAGAATTTTAAGAAGATATTTGGAAAGCAAACACAGCCCAGCGATCAGGAGATTGATGAATTTTGGGGAGTGGTGGCTTATAATTCTGGGAAAAGTGTAATTCCTAAGCTTATAAAGTACCTTACAGAAAGGGATATCTATAAAATCAGATGGCGTGAAGCCATACAGTATACAGATATCCCAAAACGGCTTATTAATGGTGGTCATGATCCGATTTCAGGAAAGCATATGGCAGAATTCTATAAAGAAATCGTCCCCAATGCAGATGTGGTTGTACTCGAGGAAATAGGACATTACCCCCAAGTTGAAGCACCAAAGGAAGTATTATTTCATTATTTTGAATTCAGAAATAAATTGTAATTTTCTAGCATCTAGCATCTAGCATCTAGCATCTAGCATCTAGCATCTAGCATCTAGCATCTAGCATCTAGCATCTAGCA
>CANMDW010000041.1 GCA_947496705.1 uncultured Aquimarina sp.
TCTACGCTAATATTCATCCTAATTATCTATTCTTGTAAAAAAATGTGTTTAAGCGTGTTAAAATGGGGACTAAGAAAAGGTTTTAAGGGACTTTGTAAAACAGTTTTTCACAAGTATTTATATGTTTTTATGTTAAACATCTATTGTTATTCCTATTTGATAATATAGGTTAAAGTCGTTTTGTTAGAGAGGGACTCCAGAATTAAGATGCGAAAAAAGTTGCTGACTCAGTAAAAAGATTATAAGCCTTAATCTAGAGTAGGTTATCAAGTTAAACAGGCTGACTACAAATAGTGACAAGCATATTAAAACTATTGAAAATGTGATAAAACAACCTGTTAGAACGTTTTAAAGAAAAGAGAACTAGTAAAACCTTAGTATTGGCTTGTTCCAAAAAAAATGACGGGAACCGTTGTTCCAAATTACTCTTATTAAAACCAATGGTCGATCCGGCCCTAAGCCATCACTCCATTGAACATACTTATAGGATAGCCCTTTGTTAGAAACAAAGATGGGGTTTTGGTAGAAGACCTGTCTATAAAAAGTGCTTATATCGATTAAAACCGGGACAAACAGATCATCAAAAGGGATTTCTGGATTCCTATTATCCCTAAAACATTATGTAACATCCCATTTTTAAAAGGGTTAAACACTAATTGTTGGATATTATCTGTGTATGGTTATTCTTTGTTGTATTTAATATTCAAAAGCTATGATTAAAACTTTATAAAATGAAAAAGCAATTCCTATTAATAACAGTCACCCTCTTTTTAACGAGTCTTACCACGTATGGACAACATGCTGTGGGAGACACATTTATAACCTTTACCAATGGAGGGCAAAATACACTGTCCCGATATAAGGTTACTTCGGTAAGCCCAAAGACCGTTACACTCATTGAGTACCTGGGCATCAAGGGGTTGTGCGGAAAGACGTATCCATCCCCTCATCGGTCAATGGTTATACTATAACCCGTATTGGGGACAATGCTTTTAATAACAAAGGGCTGACCAGCGTGACCCTACCGGGCAGTGTGATCATTATTGGTCACGGTGCTTTTGCCCGCAACCAATTGGGAAGTGTGGCCATACCCAACAGTGTGGCCAATATTTATAATAGTGCTTTTTATAACAATAACTTGACCAGTGTGACCCTACCGAGTAGTGTGACCAGTATTGGGGGTAGTGCTTTTGAGAGAAACCGATTAACCAGTGTGACCCTACCCAGCAGCATGACCAGTATTGGGGAACAGGCCTTTGCAGATAATCCCGGTCTTGTCACATTGGTGTCAAACAGAACAGTCCCCCCTTCAATCCATACAAACTCTTTTATAAACGCAAACCGTATTCAAATAGACCTGGTAGTGCCCACGGGCAAGAAACAAGATTATGAAAGTGCAGGCTGGGCAGGTTTTAAAAGCATCCGCGAACCTGCTCCCTTCACCACCACCTGGAAGGTAGGAGAAATTGATTATGGAGATGGAGACCTAACCGTCACCATCCCCATTATTAATACTTATACCTATAACTTTACCGTAGACTGGGGAGATGGTATGACAACAGCAATTGCCATGAATAATCCCAATAATGCCGCCCTTACCCATACCTACGCAAATGCGGGCACCTATGATGTACGTATTTACGGAGATTTCCCTGCCCTATACTTTAACAATGCAGGGGACAAGGACAAGATCCTGACCGTAAAGCAGTGGGGGGATATCGAGTGGCATTTTGTGGCCAGGGCCTTCCAGGGATGTACCAATCTGGATATCACCGCCACAGATGTACCCAATCTGTCAGATAATGTAACCAGTATGAACGGTATGTTCGATGGAGCCCAGTCCCTTGTGGGAAACGAGCATTTCAACCGCTGGGACGTAAGCAAGGTCACCGATATGGGAGGTATGTTCCAAAATGCCACTAACTTCGACGGGAACATCAGCGGTTGGACTGTAAGCAAGGTCACCAATATGGGTTTTATGTTCAATGGCGCCACTAAGTTCAATCAGAACATAGGCAATTGGACCGTAAGCAATGTCACCAATATGAGAGATATGTTCAATGGAGCCACTAACTTTAATCAAGACATAAGCGGTTGGAACGTAAGCAATGTCACCAATATGAGTTTTATGTTGAGCTATAGCGGTTTGTCCAGGGGCTATTATGGGGCCACATTAAAGTACTGGGCGGACTTGGACAATACCCCCACAGGGATTACGCTGGGTGCGCATGATTTGGTATATGACTGTGATGAAGAAGCACACAGACAAACACTGATGGATACCTATGGCTGGGAGTTTGCTGGAGATGCTAAAGGAGACGACCAAGCTCCTGTGCTCAACTTAACCACTCAACAGCTGCGCCTATACCTGGATATGGGTATGGCCACTCTTAGTTTAGATCAATTAGCATATAGCGCAGAGGACAACTGTAGCGAAGAGAGTGAGTTGGTTTACAGTTTTGATGCCCCAAACAGCAATGTGACGACCAGGGAATTTGGTCTTGACGATCGGGGGGAACAAACCGTGACCTTGTTCGTGAGTGATCCCTATGGCAATGCAGCCAGCAAAGACCTGATCGTAACGGTGATTAATACCGCCACAGATATTCTCAGCTTCACAATACCCGGACAGAGCGGTGAGACTGTGATTGATTATGACAACCATACGGTGGTTATTGAGGTCGAACTGGGTAGAGATTTAAGCGGGTTGACTCCAACGATCGCCCTATCAGATGGAGCCAGTGCCAATCCAGAAAGTGGCGTGGCACGTGACTTCACCGATCAGGTAAGCTACACGGTGACCGCAGAGGATGGAAGCACCCAACAAGTATGGAGGGTGACCGTGGAAGCGGCGGGGAATGGTGAACGTAAACCCCTTGCAGATTTCAATAGAGGGTTTTCTCCCAACGGCGATGGCATTGCCGATACCCTGGTGATCCAAGGCCTCGAAAAATATCAGAACAACGTAGTCAAGATATACAACCTGAGCCAACGTTTGGTGTTCAGTGCCCATTATAGAGGACCTGGCAATGCTTGGGACTGCACCCATAAAGGCAGTCTGGTACCCGTGGGTTCTTATCTATGTGTGATAGACTTTAACGACCCAGGACTAGGCCAGAAGGCAAAAATGATCTATGTCAATTATTGATCTTTTCGTTTCTCAAATAACCGGGTTTCGGCTACGCTCAGCCCTAGATATAATCGAACCCTGAGGTGCCATACTGAGCTTGTCCGAAGTGCCAGTTCTAAAAAATGAAACTCACACTTCGTATCCTATCAACATTAAAATGAACAAACTATCAAAGGAGATTGCTGGATTCATATAATCCCCAAAAAACCATATAACATCCCATTTTTAACGGAGTTCGACACCAAATTTTGGGTATTTGCTTAGTGTTGTTATTCTTTGTTATGAACTAATATTAAAAAAACTAACAATAAAAACCTTCCAACATGAAAAAACAACTACAATTAATAGCATCTACCATTCTTATGGTGTCATTTGGCCTTATCGGCTATGGGCAACAAGTTGGTGACGTGTTTACTTATGACAATGTCACATATCGAGTAACGAAACTTGTCCTCAACAAAGAAGTGACCATACAAAGCAGTACAAATACAGGAGGAGCCCTGACAATGCCCGAAACCGTAACCTATCAGGGTAATAATTTTAGCGTTACCGTTATTGGTCCCTATGCTTTTAAGGACAAGGCCTTGACCAGTGTGAGAATCCCCAACAGTATTAAAATTATTGGGACCGATGCATTTAGGAACACCACCTTGGAGAGTGTGACCATTCCCGAAAACGTTACCCTTATTGCGACGGGTGCTTTTAAGGACAACCCCTTGACCAGCGTACTGGTATTGGCCAATGTACCTCCAAGCCTTCCCGCAAATGATACTTTTTCAAATCCGGGTATAATAGAAGTAGTGGTACCCGTTGGTAACAAAACCACTTATGAAAGTAATCCTGCTTGGGGCAATAGGTATGCTTTTAAGGACATCACGCAATTTGGGGTAGGAACAGCCTTTACGGGCAACGGTATTGGTTATCGAATAACGTCCGTAAACCCTGGAAAAGTGGCGGTGACCGGAAGGAACAGCGGCTCAACGGATACCGATATAACCATACCCGGTACGGTGTTTTATGGGCAGGACTGTGCTGTGACCAGTATTGGTAACAGTGCTTTTGAAAACAACCAATTGACCAGTGTGACCCTACCCAACAGTGTGACCAGTATTGGGAGTAGTGCTTTTAGGAACAATCAATTGACCGAGGTGACCATACCCGATGGTGTAACCAGTATTGCGCAAAGTACTTTTAGTAACAATCAATTGACCAGTGTCGAGATTCCCAACAGTGCGACCACTATTGGGAGTAATGCTTTTGATAACAATCAGTTGACCAGCGTGACCATTCCCAACAGTGTGATTAGTATTGGGCATAGTGCTTTTAGGAACAATCAATTGACCGAGGTGACCATACCCGATGGTGTAACCAGTATTGCGCAAAGTACTTTTAGTAACAATCAATTGACCAGTGTCGAGATTCCCAACAGTGTGACCAGTATTGGGAGTAATGCTTTTAGGTATAACAACTTGACCAGTGTGACCATACCGAACAGTGTGACCACTATTGGGAGTGGTGCTTTTGAGGATAATGCCTTGACCAGTGTAATCATCCCCGAAGGCGTTACCAATATTAAGGAAAATGCTTTTGCCAATAATCTATTGGCCACAGTGGTGCTGGAGCGCATAGATCCCCCATCAATTCAAACAAACACCTTTGGAAACCGTAATCAAATAGATGTGTTTGTTCCCAGGGGTGCCCTAGGCAGTTATCAGAACCATGCCGAGTGGACAGCGTTCAAATCCATTACAGAAGTACTGGGGATTAACGACAGTTTTACGGTTGAAGGCATCACCTATAAAGTAACGGGGCTGGGTTCCACCAACACCGTCACCATAATAGACAATACAAATACAGGGGACCTTATCATACCCGGGACCATAACCAGAGGGGGCAATGACTTTAATGTTACGGGTATCGAGGATGAAGCTTTTGCCTTTAATCAATTGACCCGTGTCACCATTCCCGTTGGCGTTACCAGTATTGGGGCCAATACTTTTAACGGCAATCCGGATCTTGCTATAGTGGTGCCAGAGAGCATAGATCCCCCATCAATAGAAGAAAACACCTTTGGAAACCGTAACCAAATAGATGTGGTAGTGCCCAGGGGTGCCCTAGGCAGTTATCAGAACCATGCCGAGTGGGCAGGATTCAAATCCATTACAGAAGTACTAGAGATTAACGACACCTTTACAGTTCAAGGCATTACCTATAAAGTAACGGCGCTGGCCCCCAACACGGTCACCATAATAGACAATACAAATACAGGGGACCTTACCATACCTGGATCCGTAAACTATGGGCCTAATGGCTTTGAGGTTACCCGTATTGGCGATGACGCTTTTGATAGTAATCAATTGACGAGTGTAATCCTGCCGAATAGTGTAACCCATATTGGGGATTATGCTTTTTTTAAGAATCAATTAAGTAGTGTGACCCTACCGAACAGTGTAACCCGTATTGGGAATAATGCTTTTATGCATAACCAATTAGCGATTGTCACCCTACCGAATAGTGTGACCCATATTGGGGATAATGCTTTTAGTCATAATCAATTGACGAGTGTGACCCTACCGAACAGTGTGACCAGCATTGGGGGTGGTATTTTTGAGAACAACCAATTGACAAGTGTGACCATACCAAGTAGTGTGACCAGTATTGCGAATAGTGCTTTTGCCAACAACCCATTGGCCACAGTAGTGTCAGAGCGCACAGATCCCCCATCAATTCAAACAAACACTTTTGGAAACCGTAACCAAATAGATGTGATAGTCCCCAAGGGTACTCCCGCCGGTAGCATCAAGGCCGCTTATGAAACCAACTGGGGCATGGATTTTAAATCCATCACGGAAGTACTGGAGATTAACGACAGTTTTACAGTTGAAGGGATCACCTATAAAGTAACGGCGCTGGCCCCCACCAAAACGGTCACCATAACGGACAATACAAATACAGGGAATCTTACCATACCCGGGACCATAACCAGAGGGGGTAATGACTTTAGCGTTACCGGTATCGAGGATGAGGCTTTTACCTTTAATCAATTGACCCATGTGACCATTCCCGCTGGCGTTGCCAGTATTGGTGCCAATGCTTTTAACGGCAATCCAGACCTTGGCATAGTGGTGCCAGAGGGCACAGATCCCCCATCAATTCAAACAAACACCTTTGGAAACCGTGACCAAATAGATGTGGTAGTGCCCAGGGGTACTCCAGCCGGTAGCATCAAGACCGCTTATGAAACCGATTGGGGCATGGATTTTAAATCCATCACGGAAGAACTGGAGATTAACGACAGCTTTACAGTTCAAGGCATTACCTATAAAATAATGGCACTTGGCCCCATCAACACCGTGAGGATTGAAGGTTACGAGGGTACGGCTACCAGTATAAACATCCTCCAAACCATAACCTATGGGCCTAATGACTTTGAGGTTATCAGTATTGGCGATGGTGCTTTTGAAAACAGCGACTTGACCAGTGTGACCATACCGAATAGTGTGGCCACTATTGGGGAACGGGCTTTTCTGAACAACCAATTGAGCAGCGTGACCATTCCCGAAGGCGTTAGCAGTATTGGCGATGGTGCTTTTGAAGGCAATGCCTTGACCAGTGTGACCCTACCGAACAGTGTAACTGGTATTGACGATTCGACTTTTAAAGACAACAGCTTGATTAGCGTGACCATTCCAAACAGTGTGACCAGTATTGGAAATAGTGCTTTTGAAGGTAATGCCTTAACCGGTGTGACCCTGCCAAACAGTGTGACCAATATCGGAGGGTGGGCTTTTAAAAATAACAACTTGACCAGTGTGACCCTGCCGAACAGTGTGACCAGTATCGGGAGTTTTGCTTTTGCCAATAACCCAAACCTTGTCACAGTGGGGACAAAGGCTGTCGTTCCGCCATCACTTCATGAAGATGCTTTTTTTAATGCAGACCGTGACCAAATAGACTTAATAGTTCGTATAGGTGCTAAAGACACTTATTTGGCCGCAGGGTGGGCGGGCTTTAAATCCATCTCAAATGGCGAAGTAGGAGATACCTTTACCGATGGTGGCATCAAATACGAAATCACATCATTGCTGCCCTATACCGTAATGGCCATAGACTATACAGGTACGGCCACTGATGTAAATATCCCCAAAACCGTTACCAATAATGGGGGCAATGATTTTGAGGTGACCAGTATTGGGGATTATGCTTTTACGGAAAACAACTTGCACAGTGTGACCATACCGAATAGTGTGACCAGTATCGGGAATGGTGCTTTTGAGTTCAACTACTTGAGCAGTGTGACCATACCGAACAGTGTGACCAGTATTGAGGGTGGAGCTTTTGCGCTCAATAGTTTGACCCAGGTCAACATCCCGAACAGTGTGACCAGTATTGGGAGCAGTGCTTTTTCAGCTAACAACTTGAGCAGTGTGACCATACCGAATAGTGTGACCAGTATTGAGAGTGGAGCTTTTGGACACAACCAATTGACCAGTGTGACCATACCGGATGGTGTGACCAGTATTGGGGGTTATGCTTTTGCAGTTAACAACTTGAGCAGTGTGACCATACCGAACAGTGTGACCAGTATCGGGAATGGTGCTTTTGAGTTCAACCCAGACCTTAGCTTAGTGGAGGTAAAGGCCATTGTTCCCCCATCGCTTGATCAAAATGCCTTTGTAAATGCAGACCGTAACCGAATAAACCTGATAGTGCCTGCAGGTAGGGAAAATGCTTATTTGGGTGCCGGGTGGACGGGCTTTCAATGGATTTTTGGCGCAGGGGTCGCGGGCCAGAGCACCAGTGCCAAGGTGGCATCCGCCCCAAAAAGTACAGTGGCAGAAATGGCAGTACAGCCTGGCAGTGCCACGGTGGTAGCATCCACTTTAGCACCCGCCCCTATAAATGATGTCATGGTGTATCCCAACCCCGTACAAGATTACATCAACATTGCATTGGGTGATGGCGAAGCCTTACGGCAGGTAAACCTATACACTACCCAGGGTGCCCGTGTGTATTCTGCACGTACCTTACAAATAGATGTAAGCCATGTACCCGGCGGTATGTATATACTGGAAATAACAACCCAAACAGGGGCCAAAGCAGTTAAAAAAATAATCATAAAATAAAAAAGACATGAAAAAGCAATTTCAATTAACAATGTACACCGTTTTTATGGTGTTAACGGGCCTCATTGGCTATGGGCAACAATTTACCGCTGACAATATTACATATCAAGTGATTCCCGGTTCCTCTGGTACAGTCGCAATAACGGGCAATATAAATACGGGAGACCTTATCATCCCCGGGAACGTAACCAATGGGGCGGATACCTTTACCGTTACCAGTATTGCTGCCAATACTTTTATGGCAAACGACTTGACCAAAGTGACCATTCCCGAAAGCATTACCAGTATTGGTGCCAATGCTTTTACCAGTAACCCAGACCTTAAAAAAGTGGTGGCAAAGGGCGCCAATCCTCCCCCATCTCTTAACCCAACTGCATTTGATGACAGAAGCGAAATAGCCCTGACAGTTCCCGTAGGTAGCATAACTGCTTATGAAGATTTTTTTGGATGGACAGGTTTCAAATCCATCACGGAAGAAGAAATCGCCGGGACCGATGATTTCGAATATGAAATAATAACCAGTACTAATCCCAACACAGTAAGAATCACGGGTTATACCGGTATGGCTACCAGTGTGGACATCCCGGGAACCATAACCGATGGGGGCATTGAGTATACCGTTACCCATATTGGGGATAGGGCTTTTTTTGAAAACGCCTTGACCAGTGTGACCATACCGAACGGTGTAACCCACATCGGAAACGAAGCTTTTAGGGACAGCGGATTATCTGGACATCTTGAAATTCCCAACAGCGTTACCAGTATTGAGGATGACGCTTTTAATTCAAGAGATGTCAGTGCCGGTTTGACCAGTGTGACTATACCGAATAGTGTAACCCGTATTGGGCAGAGGGCTTTTGCAGGCAACCGCTTAAAAAGTGTGACCCTACCGGACAAATTGGAGGTCCTTGAGGGGGGTGTTTTTGCTAACAATAGCTTGAACGAGGTTATCATTCCCGAAAGCGTTACCGAAATACAGGGAAGTGCTTTTAATGCCAACAAACTTAGTCGTGTGCACATACCAAGTAATGTGACCAAAATTGGGCAAACCGCTTTTATGAGTAAGAATTATATGGTTATAGTAGGGCTAAGCAGTTCTGATCCCCCTGTTCTTGATATTTCCAACGGTGATTGTAATCGTGTCTTTAGAGAGAAATGCGAAGAAAACCGCTCATTCACCGTGATCGTTCCCAGGGGTGCCAGGGGTGCATATGTAACCGAAGACCATTGGAAAGACTTAAACATTATAGAAGAACTGCCCGCTAGAGGCTCCTTTACCTATTCGGATGTTCCCCTCGTGGAAAAAAAAAGTATGAATTACCAAGTAATTTCGGACTTGGATAGAAGAGTGAGGGTGACCGGAAGAGTCGCCAACGGCCCACTCGATGTGATCATACCCGAGAAGGTGTTTCATGGGGTTCCTTATACTGTTACCGCTATTGGGGATTTTGCTTTTGAGAACAACCAATTAACTAGTGTAGAGATTCCTGAAACCGTGACCAGTATTGGAAAAGGTGCTTTTGAGAACAACCAATTGATCACTGTGACTCTCCCTGAAGGGGTTACCAGTATTAAGGAGCGGGCTTTTAAGAACAGCGGATTAACAGGACATCTCGAAATTCCCAACAGTGCGACCGAAATCATAGGTGGTGCTTTTTCGAACAACCAATTGACCAGTGTTGCCATACCAGACAATCTGGAGACTATTGAAATCGGTATTTTTCAGAATAACCTATTGACCGAGGTTACCATTCCCGCCAATGTGAAAAATATTGAGAAAGGTGTTTTTGTCAACAACCTAGAGCTTGTTACGCTTGTGATGAAGAGCCCTAGTCCTATCCCACTCGAGCCTGAAATCTTTGATCATATATACCATACTGAGACTACTATTTTCAGCGCAGATCGTCGCCCCCTAATAGATGTGATCGTTCCCAGGAGTGACCCTCCCGGTAGAAACAAACACGAATACTTAACCAGTAGAGGTTGGGGGGACTATGGTTTTAAATCCATCACGGAAGAAGGAGACATCGGAGAAACCTTTGAAAAGGCAGGTATCACCTATAAAATAACAGAATTCAACCCCAACACGCTCACCATAATAGACAATGAAAATACAGGAGACCTTACCATACCAATGAAGGTAGAAAGACTCGAGAAAGCAGGACCCTTTGAAACTTCTGGGGAAATAGTAGTTGAATATAAGGTTATCGATATTGAGGCCGTTGCTTTTCAGAACAATCAATTGACCCGTGTGATCATTCCCGACAGCCTTGCCAGTATCGGTGCCAATGCTTTTGTGGGCAACCCACGCCTTGCTACAGTAGAATTGGAGGGAACAGATCCCCCATCAATCGAAGAAAGCACCTTTGCAAACCGTGACCAAATAGATGTGATCGTTCCCAATGGCGCATTCGATAATTATGTACCGGCCTGGAACGATTTTAAATTTAAATCCATCAAAGCAAAAGTAGCTATTGGCGATACCTTTACGGTCGAGCGTGATGCCAACACGGCTGTTATCAAATATCAAGTAACCGCATTCGGCCCTACTAACACAGTTACGGTCATCAATAATGAAGATGACAATCGTAGACTTTTGGAAATATTTGACTCCGTAGCACATGTGGGGCATGAGTTTAAAGTTACCAAAATTGGCGAGCATGCTTTTGCTGACCGAAATATAATCGGCGCTCTTACCATACCGGATGGTGTGGAAAGTATCGAAGAAAGTGCTTTTCAGAACAACCAATTGACGAGTGTGACCCTACCGGAAAGCGTTACCGGTATCGGAGAATCCGCTTTTTCGGGCAACCAATTGACTAATGTAACCCTACCCGATGGTGTGGAAAGTATCGAGGCCTATGCTTTTTCAAACAACGCCTTGAGCAGTGTCACCATACCGAACAACGTGACCAGTATCGGGGACTTTGCTTTTCAGGACAACCAATTGACCCGTGTGGACATACCTGAAAGTGTTACCAGTATCGGGGCCGGTGCCTTTCAGGGCAACCTATTGACCAGTGTGACCATTCCTGAAAACGTTACCGGTATTGGTGTCAATGCTTTTACCGACAACCCTGACCTTGCTGCAGTGGTGTCAATGGCCTTCATCCCCCCATCGATCGAAGAAAGCACCTTTACAAATGCAGACCGTGGCCAAATAGATTTGATCGTTCCCTCGGGTACTCCTGCCGGAAGGATCAGGGTCAACTATGAAGATGTCGGGTGGACAGGGTTCAAGTCCATCAAGGAAGGGATCGGGATCTCAATAGACGCGCCGGCATTGATAAATGATTTATCGGCCTTTACGGTCACCTTTCGGTTCGATGCAGATGTGACGGACTTTACGATCGATGACATTGATCTGGGCAATGCCGTAGCAAACCATTTTACGGGTAGCGGTTCCATATATACCGTAGAGATCACCCCGGCATCCTGTGATGGTACCATTAGCATTGATCTCCCTGTAAATGCAGTGAATACGCCCGATTCCACCAATCTACCAGCAAGTGCAAGGGTCGCTGTGGAATCTGATTCGATCAGCTTTGTGGCCATTGCCCGGAACATTGCCGTACAGTTGGATGCCAACGGAAGGGCCACCATCTCGCCAGAGGATATCGACAATGGTTCCTATGGCTGTGACAGCACACCAGAATTGAGCTTGGATATAGATAGTTTTGATTGTGATAATGTGGGCACCCAGGTGATGGTCACCCTTACCGCTGCCCAAGGCGACCAAACCGCAACGGCCACCGCCATGGTAACCGTGTTCGGTAATTGTGGGTCCGGTTCGGATTCGGCAATTGTGAATTTTAACAGAGGGATTTCTCCCAACGGCGATGGCATTGCTGATACTTTGGTGATTGAAGATCTTGAAAAATATAAGAACAACGTCGTGAAAGTATATAACCTGAACCAGCAATTGCTGTTCAGCGCCCATTATGGGGGACCCAGCGATGGTTGGGACGGCACCCATAAAGGTAGCATGGTACCCGTGGGCTCTTATGTATGTGTGATCGACTATAACGAACCGGGGCTGAGCTACGAGGCAAAAATGATCTATGTCAATTATTGATCTTTCCTCTGGGAACCAAAGCCCATATAAAAACAAAACAGCATCTGGTCAAAATAATTTTGTGAACAAACGATAAAACCCGCCATCCAATGGGTCGGGAGCGTTTTAAATAAAAAAGAATGAAAAGCAACAAGTTATATTTTTTTATAACAATCTCGATATGGTGTATCCAGTCCCATGCCCAGCAGGATGTAACGTTTACACTGTACAATTACAACATGAACATCATCAACCCGGCCTATGCGGGGACCGGTGAAAATTTGGAGCTCACCTCGAATTTCTGGAGGCAGTGGGCCGGTCTGGACGGCGCACCCAGGACCTGGAGTTTTTCAGCGAGTGCCCCAATGGGCGATAAGGTGGGACAGGCCCTTTCCGTAATCAACAGCAGTGTGTTCGTACTCAATGAAACGGATATTTTTGCCGATTTTTCGTATAGGCTACAGTTAAGGGAAAAATTGGACCTGTTCCTGGGTCTTAAGGCGGGTGGGGCCGCCGGTAACATAGACCTTGCTGAGATAGGACTTGACAACGACCCGATTTTTTCGGAAAATGTAAGTGTATTCAATCCAAATGTCGGGGTCGGTGCCTATTTAAGGGGAGAACGCTATTTTATAAATATTTCCGCACTGGCCCTTCTAAAAACAGGAAGGTACGAAAAGGAATCGGGTATTGTGACACAGGCCGCGGACAAAATGCAATTTTTTATGGGGACGGGCTATCATCTTTCTTTGACCAGGGATCTGACCTTTACGCCCTATTTTTTAACACGGATGATCAGCGAAGTGCCTTTCTCCATGGATACCAGTGGGACCTTCGACCTGTACGACGTGCTGGAACTTGGGCCTCAGCTACAGGTTAAGGGAATCCATAAGTACCCTTGAATTCTTTAAAATGACAAACAGTGTACGGATAGGCTATAAATACAACGGTTCAAAATGTACATGGAAGCAGATTACACTTTTAAGAGACAATGTTATTAATGTTAAAAAAATATATGTATAATTTTTAAAGAAGAGATGAAACAAAATAACATATTAAATTTCGAAAAGTTAATACTGCTACTAGTAGTTCTTCTTTCCCATGCTTTAGTGCAGGCTCAGACACCTACTCAGCGCCGTGCGATTACCCGGGATTACGATCATAACAAGCTTCAGGCAATGGCTAAAGAATTTACTGCTACTGCTTATGCAAATAAACAGGAAGCGCTAGCGCTGGCTAAAATACATGGATGGGAGCCAATGAAGTACAATGCCGATGGCACCTTCAGTGAGCTCATGGGGGTCAGAGATGATGGCAGTCCCATTTATTATACACTGGATAACGTAAAAGCCGCCAAGTCAACGCGTACGAATCACTTGAATATAGGCGGTTCGCTGGACCTAGATTTAAATGGACAAGGCATGAAAGTTTATGTATGGGATGGTGGTCCTACCTCACCCACCCACCAGGAATTTAATTACCAGGTTAGCTCTAGTCGAGTGATCATTAATGATAGTATAACAACACTGAATACAAATAGCTGGCATGCACAACATGTGACCGGGACCATTATAGCAGCTGGTGTACAGGCACAGGCCAAAGGCATGGCTCCCCTGGCACAAGCGTTTACCCATAATTGGAGCAGTGACCTGGGAGAAGCAACCAAGGCGGCGGGTGAGGGCATGCTCTTATCCAACCACTCTTATGGATGGGACACCGGTCCCCCCAGATTGACCTTTTCCAGCAGGTACTTTGGAGCATATGAGCATACGGCAAGGGCCTGGGATGGATTGATGTACGATGCCCCTGCGTACTTGCCTGTGTTTGCTGCCGGAAATGACGGAAACCGTAATGACCTCAATGATGCTCCGTTGGATATTACTAAGCGAGCTTTTGACAAGTTATCGGGCTGGCAAACAGCCAAAAACAATCTAGTGGTGGCTAACGCACAAGACGCTGATGTTGCCGATGATGGCTCATTGATAAGTGTCTCTATTAATCCCGGAAGCAGTCAGGGGCCTACGGATGATTTCAGGATCAAACCAGATATTACTGGGAATGGAACGGAGGTACACTCCACGATTATCCCGGGCTATGGTAAAGCGTCGGGAACTTCCATGGCAGCTCCAAACGTAACAGGAAGTCTGTTACTGCTACAGCAACACTACCGTAATCTGAATGATGGTTCATTTATGCGAGCGGCCACACTGAAAGGTCTGGCCTTGCATACCGCGGACGATGCAGGCATACCAGGACCTGATGCCATCTTCGGGTGGGGACTGCTCAACGCAAAAGCCGCAGCGCAGGAAATTACAGCCAATGGCGAAACTTCTATTATCGCTGAGCTCACATTAACCCCTGGCCAAACATACTCCTTGCCAGTTAAGGCAGATGAGGACAATGACAATGATTTGATCGCTTCCATTTCGTGGACGGATCCTCCCGGAACAGTTGACCTTACTACTGCCAACAACTCCACACCCAAATTGGTCAATGACCTGGACATTAGAGTGACCCAGGCCTCCAATACCTTCTTCCCTTATCGGTTGACTGGAGTAGATACCAATGATCAGGAGGACAACATCGTAGATCCATATGAACGGGTTGATGTGAAAGAAGCCAGTGGGAATTACATCGTTACTGTTACTCACAAGGGTTTACTTTCAGGCGAATCTGAATCTCAGAACTATTCACTAATCGTCACAGGAGTGAATATTAGCTGCGATGGTACAGCTGGCACGCCTACTAATCTTAATCTCGGCACTGTGGGTAGGAACACAGCTACCATATCCTGGGACAAAATTCCATATGCTACACATGATATAAGATATAGAAAATTAGGATCAGCTAACTGGACAACTGTTTCCTCTTCCAATGCTTCTTTTTTTGAGCTAAATGGCCTGGAAGGTGGTGCCCAATATGAAGTCCAGGTAAGGAGTAAATGCCAAGAAAATAATATTTCTGATTATACTGCTTCAGTTTTTTTTACAACAAAAGAAAACTCAAGCTTCATTACTGTCTGGCAGACAACGGCGGATAACGAGGAAATTACCATCCCTACCAATAGTAGCAGCGGTGATTACGACTACAACTACACCGTCGATTGGGGTGATGGTACTCCAGCAGAAGAAAGTCTGACTGAAAATGCTACTCACACGTATACAGCCGCAGGAGAGTACGAGATAAAAATCTCTGGAGATTTTCCTCATATTCATTTTAATGGTCGTGAGGGATCGGACAAAATACAGACCGTCGAGCAGTGGGGAGACATTAAGTGGGAGAGCATGGCGGGAGCCTTCAAAGGATGTAGCAACCTGGAAATCACCGCTACCGACGCACCTGATTTGTCACAGGTAGAATCTATGTCAGAAATGTTCAGTGGGGCTACTTCATTCAATCAGGACATAAGCAGATGGGATGTGAGCAAGGTAGTAAATATGTATAAGATGTTCGAAGGAGCTGCGGCTTTTAATCAAAACATAAGCAATTGGGATGTAAGCAACGTAGAAGTCATGCGTTTAATGTTCAGTGGGGCTACCGCTTTCAATCAAGACATCGGTAGCTGGGATGTCCGTAACGTAGAATACATGACCTGGATGTTCGAAGAAGCTACTTCGTTCAATCAGGACATAAGTAGATGGGATCTGAGAAAGGTAACAAGCTTAAATGGGATGTTCAGTGGGGCTGCCACTTTTAATCAAGATATAAGTGGTTGGGATGTGAGCAAGGTAGAATCTATGTCAGAAATGTTCAGTGGGGCTACTTCATTCAATCAGGATATAGGCAGTTGGGATGTGAGCAAGGTAGAAAATATGCATAAGATGTTCGAAGGAGCTGCGGCTTTCAATCAGGATCTGGGGAGTTGGACGTCTCATGCTATCAATAGACATGAAATGTTCGATGGCTCAGGCTTGGATTGTTCCAACTATTCGGCAACCCTGATTGGATGGGCAGCCAATACATCTGTTACAGGTGTCAATTTAGGAGCTGCTGATAGGGCTTATGGTTCACAGGCCACGGATGCCCGAAAAGCGCTCATCGATCGGGGATGGGCCATCTCCGGGGATATACTCAATCCAAGTTGTAGCAATGAAATACGACCTTTTATCACTATCTGGCAAACAACAGTGGATAACGAGGAAATTACCATCCCTACCAATAGTAGCAGCGGTCCTTACAACTACACCGTCGATTGGGGTGATGGTACTATTAATTCTGACCAAACCGGCAATGCTACCCACAAGTATTCCAGCCCGGGAGAGCACGTGGTAGAAATCACTGGAGATTTTCCTCATATTCATTTTGATGATCGTGAGGGATCAGAGAAAATACAGGCGGTCGAGCAGTGGGGAGACATCCAGTGGAAAAGTATGAAGGAGGCCTTTGCAGGATGTAGCAACCTGGAAATCAACGCCACTGATGCCCCTGACCTGTCTGCGGTGACAGACATGTCTAAGATGTTTCAGAATGCTACTTCATTCAATCAGGACATAGGTAGATGGGATGTGAGTAAGGTAATAAACATGCATGCAACTTTTCATGGAGCAACTGCTTTCAATCAGGATATTGATGGTTGGGATGTGAGCAATGTAGAAATCACGCGTAACATGTTTTGGAAAGCAACTTCATTCAATCAGGACATAGGTAGTTGGGATGTAAGTAACGTAACATCAATAACTTGGATGTTCGAAGAAGCTACTTCATTCAATCAGGATATAAGTGATTGGAATGTAAGTAGCTCAGTATCCATGTTGGGGATGTTCAAGGATGCTACTTCGTTCAACCAGGATATAAGTCGTTGGGATATGAGCAATGTAGAAAGCACAACTTCGATGTTTGATGGAGCTACTTCATTCAACCAGGACATAGGCAATTGGGACATAAGCAAGGTCACCGATATGAGAAGTATGTTGAGCAATAGCGGCTTGTCTGTAGCCAATTATGGAGATACATTACAGGGTTGGGCGGACTTTCCCAATACCCCCACAGGGGTCGCCCTGGGAGCAGATGGATTGGTATACGAGCAAATAGGAGCCGCTTACAGGGGAGAACTGACAGGCGTTTATGGGTGGACCATCACAGGAGATACCAGGGAAGACGACAACGATGCATTACGGGTGCTGGTGATGACCCCGAGCTGCACGGGCAGTGCCGATGGTTCGGTAGAGGTGATCATGGATATCCCCGGATATCTTATGGATATTTCGATAGAGGGCGATAC
>CANMDW010000042.1 GCA_947496705.1 uncultured Aquimarina sp.
GCCTTGTATAAATTTCATACCTTTAAAATACAAAAAACCAAACAGAAAAGAATAGTAAGTTTTTAGACAAACTGACGGTTTGAATATGGTGCGTTTGGCATTTCGGCATTCTAATTTTTCAATTTACTTCTATGTTTCTTAACTGTTGTCATTTTCATTTTTGGCACTATCTGCAATTGTACTATATTTTATGGTGCTCGTTTTATTTAAATGCTCCAATTTCTTTCAGCCTATTGATTAGCCATTCACCTGAATTAATAGGTTTATTGTCAAATTCAATGTCTCCCCTTTTTATTAGAGTCTTTAAAGAGTTTGAATGATAAAAATGAACAATGCAGTATCTATGTTCCAAGTGTGAATCATTTGTTGAGTTTACTACTCTGTGCAGGGTAGCTTTTACCTGGTTGTCCAACAAGTGCTCCAACATATCCCCAATGTTTATTAATAGATAATCTGGCTTTTTATCTTCTATTGCAATCCATTCTTTATTTGGCGTAAAGAATTCAAGTCCTTCATGAGTTGTTCTAGGTTGAATTCCTAACAGTTGTATTCCGGTATGTGGAGCAGCTCTCATTGCACGGTCATTTTGTTCTAAAGGTGGATAATGAATGCTTCGGAGTATACTATTCCCATTATCAACTAAATCCATGATGTATTCTTCAGGATAGCTAAATGCATTCCAAATAGCGGCTACTAATTTGTCACCCAATACCTGAAATTGATTGAATAATTGTTCGAAATCCTTTTTGAATTCAGGTATGTCAGGAAAAACATTAACAGCAAACAGATCTTGAAGTGATTCTATCTTTCTAAAATCATTACCTATGTGATAGAATTCCTTTAGATCGGGCTTATCAAAACCGACTGCTTTTTCAGTTTGGTACGGAAAATAACCAACATTACTGAAGTTTTTTTGATCAATTTTTTCAAAATGTACTTCTTCTTTTTTAGAAAGAGGAAGGTTAAAAAAAAACTCACTATGTTTATAACACGTATCCAGTAAATCCATTGATACGTTGTGATTTCTAACAGCCAAAAAACCCTGAGTTTCGAAGGATTGTCTAATTTTTTCTAGTTCAATTTTTGAATAATCAATAAAAACTAAATTTTCTGGTCTAACGATTTTTGATTGTTCCATATTCTTTGATTTTGTTAATAGCGTTGAAATTTGTTGTAATGAGCACCAACGCTAAATATATGAATCGGAGTAAGGTAAATATACCTAAACCAATTGATTTATCCCTGCCTACCTGGCGGATGGCAGGCAGGTGTGCATTTTTATTTCTTACCTGCCGGCGAGGCAGGTTAAACTTATAAAAATTTAGCGCCATTGTTAAAAGGAAATAGCCTTTCGATTTGAAACTAAACTTTGCTCTGATTTCATATATAATGTTACCATACGTACAACTATTTATTTAGTCTTTTGTACAGAAAATCTTTTGTTCATCGGGTCTATTTGAGAATATTCTTCTTAATTCATTATCAGGCTTTTTTGTGTTAATTCCTAGATGTATTTCTTTTAAAAATTTATCAGCCGATTTAGAGATCGTCATCGCAAAAAACACTCCATCACCAATATTTGTAACACGTTTAAGAACTCCTTTCTGCAAAAGACCAGAAACTACAGGATTGTCCATTGGCATTGAAATTGTTTTCTTTTGCATAACTCCAAATTCTCGAAGAACGGATTGTTCATATTCATGATGCGAGATAGGGTAGAGATTGTCACAGAAGCTCTAAGGCTTATATAACGCTTTCTCAATAAATTTTTATAATCACCGATTCATGAATTAACACTTATTTAAGGCTTTATATTACCCATAAATTTAATCATTGTGTAACTTTATGAAGTTAATTTCGCTGATTTACTTTTATTACTTAAAGTTTAGATATAGAAAACATTATGACCTCCACAAAGAAGTTTTGGACTTGTTAAAGGGCAAGCCCACGGAGTATTTTAAAGAAACACATTTTCAAACTTTAAACATTTACTAACGAGGCAAACCTCGGGTATTTACCCTGTAGAATATAAAATTCTCATACCGAGAATGGACACAAACCTTGGGTGTCCTAAATTTGTCCAAGGGCAATTATTATTTTTAAATTATGATTTTATGAAAAAATTAAAAAACCTGAACGGGGTGGACACATTGAGCAAAACCCAGCAAAAAACTATTTTTGGAAGAAATTTTGATACACCGCTGCCAGAAGGAGGTGGTGATTGCCCACAAAGTACCTGTAGCTCTGATTCTGATTGTCGTAACCTTCCTGGTAACGTCACCCACTGCAAGGAGTATCATTGTGGTAGTACCAAATTCTTCAAGAAGTGTGTTTAAGGATGATTCATTTCTATATGGCATATTTTATAGGGTATGCCATATAATTTTCACTCCAGGTTCCAGATAGTGCAGAAATGTTTTCAGTGCGCCAATAGATCATAGCATATGATCACGGATTATAAATCCAGGCTAGTAGCTTGACAAGATAAAAAAAACAGCACCTCCCTTTAGGTAAAGGCAGGTGGCTTTAGCTCTTTGCCTCTTCTTTTATATCTTTATAAAATTCTCTTTTTTTAAAATGATATTTCACTTTATCGACAAAGTAATAGACAATTGAAAGTGCAATACATACGATAAAAATAATCCCAAAAAATTTACTATAATCTTGTTTAAATTTCATCAATTTTAGTTGAGACAAAAATTCATCACTACTAAATAGAAGAATTCCGCGTACTATTCCTATAAACAAGAATACTTTTATTGGGATTTTACTAAAATCAATTAAATCTTTAAAATGAAAAATTCATATTTTATTTTGAGTTTTGTATTACTGCCAACATCCCGTATAGGAAACGTAGGGTAGGTGATAAGCAATTTGTTTCGGATCGCTAAGTGTTAAGCTTAGTTTTCATCTTCCAATTTACCATCCAGCCAATGGATTATATTAAGTAAGAGTTGATAATTTTCTTTTGCTTCTTCACTATTCATTCCTCCTTTTCTTCTGTTTGGTCCGACTAATTGCGCAGTAAACATAGCCGCTTCTCCAAAAACAGCAATTTTTCCTTTTCCAAAGTTCATTACTGCACCTTGAGACAGCCCTTTAGCAGGAAAACGCTTTACTTTGTTGTTAAAAACGCGCATAGTGTCTACTAAAAAAACCGTTTGAGTTTCATCCAAGTTTAATATTGATTTTGCTTTTTTGGGAGTTCTAAATCCTTGCCCAGTGAAAGTCCTTATTTTATTCACACTTTCATTCGAATTTCTTCCAATTGTAATGAAGTTTTTGTGCAATGTTCCTTTTTCGATACTAAAATCTATAATACTATTTTTGATATCATACATCACATAAGAGTCATAAAATTGAAACCCAAATTCTTTAGCTAATTTTGCTGATGCTCCAGCAAACGGCATATGGTCTGCAATAAGAAAAAGAGATCCTCCTTTTTCAACCCATCTTTTTAAAGATTTGATCTCACTTTTTGAAAAAGCACTCTTCGTTGGTGCTACGATAGGGTGAGTAACTCCGTCGGATTCAGCATTTGCTATCACCAAAATCTCAATGTCCTTAAAAACTTCATTGTCAAACTTAACCTTGTTTCCTTTTATTAGGTATCCATCCGATTTTAATAATTGGGCAAATGCGTAGTATCTGCCATCTTTTGTATGAAAATTATTATGTCCCTCATCAATATGAATAGTTGTACCATTCTTATCAGGATACATTTTTGATTTTATTTCAGGATTGAATAGAGAATCAGCAACCTGTTGAGAATAAAGGTTACTCCAATTTATAAGGTTGATTAATATTGATAACGATATAATTTTTATGTTCACTTTTTTCTAATTAAGCCTAGTGGTCTTGTGTATGATTAATTGCCTGTCTAAGCCACTAATTTAGCAAATACAAAACAAATAGAAAATTTACGAGGATTTTCGTAAGTAAACTTGCACTAGCAATGAATTATATACGGTGTTGAACTGGTTTTTTCATCCTTTATAATTGTGAAATTCAGAAATTGTCAGGTAGTACCCGTTAAGGTCTATAATTGAGAATTCTTTTTTCCGTGAATTCGGATTCAATTGAATTTCTTCTTCAACTGAATAGCCGATTTTTCTCAAATTCTGACGTATATCTTCCATGTTTTCAGTTCTGAAGTAGAGAATAAGTCCATTTCCTGGAGTAATGTTTGGACTTTTCATAGTTGGATGTTCATGTGCTCTCCATTTATGAAGGCAGATAAAAATTTCGTCTTCTTTAGAAACTAAAACATCAAATTCATTACCCTCGTGTATGCTTCTACAACCAAATACAGTCTGATACCATTTAGAACTTTCTTCAACATTCATTACGGCAATAATTGGGTCAACTTTCATGACTTTCGTTTTTAAATTATAATTTATTCCAATTCTCTACTTGTTACTGAAACCCATCGAGGCGCATCATTAATCTCCTGACGAAGTAATAAATTAAGTTGTGCCGTATGGTGTTGAACATGTCGCATATTATAGAGCAATATTTCAAAAACTGAATAGTTCTTATAATCATTTATCCAACGGGAACTTGCAATTTCGTCTGTCATGCCTAAAACCAAATCGTGGCATTTTTCTCTGCTGTATTTGAGGTAGGAAAGCAGTTCTTTCTTGCTATATGTTCTATCTGGCATTGCCCCAGAAGGGTCAAATTCTGATAAGGAGTATGGTGTAGGAGGTGAAAATTCGTTAGGCTCAAGGGTAAGGTAATAATCCAGCCAGAACAAACAATGATAGGAGATGTACCAAAACTTTTTTTCAGTATCCCAAAATTCAACGGGACAAAGTTTGATTGCATTTTCAAGCATTTCAATACTGTCGCCAAATCGTTTCTTTTAAGGATTGATCCATTTTCTAAATCTTTTTTAGATATTTCTCTTTGATGATGTTTATATGATGTCTTTCATGACCAATTATTGACTTGAGAAATTCTTCAAGTGTAATTTGATATTGCTGTGCGTTGCCTTTTTTTTTCAGTTGTCTCTCTGATAAGGTATTGATAAAACTTAAGGACGCTTTCCTTACGCTCAAAATGTCCGCAATTAATTGTTCCATTGTTAGTTCTTCAAAACGAGAATTATTTACAAGAAAATTCTGGTCATAACCCCATAGTTCAACCATCTCATTTCTACTTAATTGAAATGCTCTAAACATTTTTATTCTTTCATGGTCTGTTATGTGCCCCACAATTTGTTTTATACTCCATTTGATAGGTGAATAACGATGAGTAGCTTTTACCTCACCAATGGATTTTAAAAATGTAAAAGATGACAATGAAGAAAAAAGAGTATGCAAGTCATCGTCCTTTACTAAATCAAAATAATATGGAAAGCCGTGCTCAGGGTTATAACTCCTATTTTGGAAATCTCTTTTCATTATAAATGTTGTTTTCAAAATGACCGCCAACGATTGCGGTAAGGGAAGTTGCGAAAATTTGAAACACCAAACCTTACCATTCTGTTTTTAATTTCAATAAATGTAACAATAATTAAATACAAGCCAAATCGCAATTTTCTTTACCACTTGTTATGAGATGGCCCTGATTTACTATCGTTTTTAAATATTAAAGTTCAATCTTATTAATTTATTTCAATAGAGTTTTCATAATATACTAGTATACATTAACATTTATCCATTTAAAGCCTGAGCATTATCTTTCCTGAAGTTAGCAATGGTTCTGTAATGAGGTCTTTGTTCATTAATGAGCCACATCACTTCGATATTAGTCTTGCAGGCTTTTTCTAATTTTCTACAACTCCGGATACTATTTTGCTACCCATAGAGATAAAGTTTCATCATCGTAGCTGGATGAAAAGGTGGACGGCCTTCTTTGTTTAATTGAAAGTAGGTAAATTCGAATTGTTGCAAATCCAGCATATCAACAAAAGCGTCAATGATACGAACTAGACTTTCTTTCTCGATCATTTCTTCTAAAGAAATCATCCGGACCTGGGGTTTAAAGATATGAATTTCCGGTAGGAAATTCCGCCACAATGAATTATAGCCGTTGTTTTACTTCGTTTTTCTTATTCAATATGTGATAAGTCTTCACCTAACCTTTTATCTTGATTCAAACCTTCTATAATGTTCATTTGGTTTTTAGTTAATTCAAAATCGTATACTTCAAAATTTTCTATTATTCTTTTCGGATTTACAGATTTCGGAATTGCTGCGACCCCTCGTTGTATTAACCATCTTAGAGCAATTTGGACGGCAGTTTTTGAATGAGATTTTCCAATATCGACTAATTCGGGAATTTTTAGGACTTCACCCATCATGATAGGTCGCCAAGCTTCAAGTTGTATATTATGTTCTTTTGAAAATTTCAGTAGTTGATTTTGACTTAAACGTGGATGCATTTCAATTTGATTAATCGCAGGGATAATTTGAGATTGTTGCATCAAATCTTCTAATTGTTGGATGCTAAAATTACAAACACCTATGGCCTTTACTTGTTCCTCAGAATAAAGTTTTTCAATTGCTTTATAAGTGTCTATATATTTAGTTTTGACCGGCCAATGTATCATGTATAGGTCGATATAATGAGTCTGCAGACGTTTTAAACTTTGCTCAAATGAATATAGAGTTTTATCGTATCCTTGTTCAGTATTCCAAACCTTGGTTGTTAAAAAAATATCATTTCTTTCAATATTGCTTTCCATTATTCCTTTTCCCACACCTTCCTCATTCCCATATCCTGAAGCCGTATCTATTTTTCGGTAGCCATTTTGTAAAGCTGAGAGAATTGCATTTTCTACCTCGCCATTATTTTTGGCAAAAAGAACACCAAGACCTATTGATGGCATATTCACGTGGTTATTCAGCTTAAATATTTTATTTTGAGTCTTAGTCATGGTTAATAAAGGGTAACGGTTAGTATATGAAAAGTAGGCATTTACAAAGTACCAAACTTTCGATTAAATACAAAGCTTGATATAAGCTAGAAATCTTGATTTTACTGATACTCTGCCTATTTTTTATATACATTATTGGCGGTTCGTTTTTATACTCATCATTAATTTTTAGAGAACAGGTTTTTCTGTCTCTTTTCCATTTCTTCGGCAATTATACGTCCACTTTCGTCTTGTTCTTTCAGTTTCTTAATAATATTCTGGTAACTTTCTGCATCTCGGTCTTGACTGAGTTTGAATACTGTATCAATTTCATTTATTTCAATCTCGAAACCTATTATTAATTCGAGTGCTTTTTGTTTGAAAGCCAATGGTAAATTGTCAAAAACAGTTGTTGATTGCTGGTTGTTACCTTCAAAATATAGTGAAGTCATTCTAAGAATATCTTCCAATTCAACGCTATTTACGAATCTGACAATTCCTTTTACGTGCACGCTCATATAGTTCCACGTGGATGGTGTAAATGGGTTACTATACCAAGTACCGCTTACATAAGTATGCTTTCCTGTAAAAACTGCAAGCACATTTTTATTATGCGAAAATGCTTTATAGTGGTCCGTACCTTTCATTATATGTCCTCGAAGGACTTTTCTTCCGTCCTTGTTTTCAATAAAAAGTGGAACTTGTGTTGCAATAGGTCTGTTTTTTAAATCACATCCGGTTAGAAAGGCAAAGGGATACTGTCCAATAAATTCATTGATTACCTGCTTATCTTGTTCTTTATGTCGTAGAAGATTATACATTGATTGATGTTTTTTTTACCCGGTTCAGTCAACACTGCATTCATGTTGGGTCGTACCGACCACACGAATGCTTAGTTATTTGGTGTAGTTTTTATTATTCGGTTATTCTATTTTTTAAATCCATTCGTTCGTGTAATATTCTTATAACCTCAATACTATCATTAGATATGACTTGATAAAATATTATATTTTTTCCAGATTTTAATCCGAGTAGATTTCGGTTTATTCCGTCATATTCCTTTCCGACATTAGGATTTTCTCCAATTCCGTTACAAGCGATTTTTATAGTAGCATAATATTTGTCGGCTTGTTTTTCTGACCACTTTTCAAAAGTGTAATCCCAAATATTATTCAAGTCATCTATGGCTTTTTGTCTCAATATAACCTTAGCCATTCTTTCTTTTTTCAGCTTTTAATCTTTTTAGATTTTCGTCAAAATCAAAATCTTCAACTAATGGACTATTCAACCCTTCTTGAATGGCATTTCTTAATGCAATTGCTTTACTTTCTTCATTTTCCAAAAGTCGAAGTCCAGCTCTGATAACTTCGCTGACATTTTTATATCGTCCAGCCGAAACCTGACTCTGTACGAATTGATCAAAATAATTTCCGAGTGATATAGATGTATTTTTCATTATTCAAACTTTGATCAAATATACCAAAATCTGGTAAATTTCTCAAATCATATTGTTTGCTCGAATTACACCCAACGGTTACCATTGTTGTACTGCGTTTTTATTCAAATATAGTTTCATTAAATCGCAGCAAATTTCCAAAAGGATCTTCAATTTCCATTTGTATAGTCTGCCAATTCGTTTTTTCAGGTTTGGATAGTTCAATATCGGATTTTCTACTATTCACATCAGAGTAGAATTCATTTAATTCCTTACAATCAACAAAAACAATCACACCTGCATCAAATCTTTTATTTTCAGAAAGATGAAGTGTAAGTCCGTTCCTGGAAATTTGCATATATACAGGTTCTTTAGGTCCAAATCGATGTTCCCAATCGATATTAAATCCAAGTCCATCAATATAGAAGTCCGTTGCTTTTTTATAGTCAAGAATTCTAAAAGTTGGTATTCCTTTTAAAATTATTTCACTCATTTCAATTCCTGTTTTTAGATTCCTTCAAATGCTTTACAACGGTTTGCATATGGCTTGTGGTGGCTTTCCAAGCATTTTCCTTTCAGCCGAGGCTGAACCTTGACTACGAAGCGAAAACCTTGCTTAAAGCCTTTCATCCGTCATAAGCTATATGCATTGTTGCGTTTTCTTTTAAGTTATTGTAAAATTCTTTTCTGTCAGCATTATCAGGTAATCCAGCGACTTGTCCGTCACCAAGTTCCATAATTATCCATTCTCCGTTTTTCTTTTTAGCAACATCCATTGTAAAGAATTTACTATCAATTTTTTGAGCTATTTCGATAAAATCGTCAAGTTCGGGTTTCGTATTTCCATATTCTCCTTCATCCCAATAGTCAAATACTTTTACTATTTTCTTATTTGCAAAAAAGATTCTAAATTCTTTGGTCAAAGGCATTCCGCTTTTTGAATGTTCAGTCAGAAATTCAAGCTCTTCGAATTGGCGAAATACCAGTCCTTCGTTTAGTGAATCTCCTCTTAATTCAATGAACTTATCTACTACAGACTTTACCTTATCAGAATCAGATGCATTTGGAATAAAACAAGCTTCATCCCAATTATGCTTTTCAGATTTCACAAAGTCTTTTACTATAATAGGGCTTTTCCCAAAATTGCTTGTCAATTCAAGTACGGCATCATTAGTTAATTCAGTTGTCCAATTTGATTTTGGAGTTTTAGACTCTATTATTTTGTATGAATCTGGTAAATAATGACAATGTTTATATTCAGTAGGAGAGTTTATTAACTCAATATTCTTTTTTAGAAGTCCGTCATAAAGATTTTTGTATTGGTTAGGAGTAAGCATCCAACCTCTATAAATTCCAAATTCTTTATTTTCTGGTTGTTTTACAAACCGCAAAGCCGTTGCAATGTTCCCATCAGTCAATTCTTCGAAACTGATTAATGAAAAGTCAAATCCAGTATTAACAGCAGATTTCTTTTCTTCTTCATAATCAGGCTCGATTATTCTGTTATCAAAAACACTATCACAATATATTATTCTCATTATTTAATTTTTCCGCAATGCACTACAACGTCTAGATAAGCTTAGTGGGCATACAGGTTCTTTTTTAATTCTGAAGTTAGTTTTTTGCGGTGAAAATCGCTCATAGCTCAGTTTGCTCATTGAGCTTATCGCTTGTTAAGGTGCATCATTTAGTGATTTTGAATATTGCTAATCCTCCAGATGATACTTTATCTCTTGTTACATTAATTTGAAAGTTTTCCAATTCTTTTCCTGGTATTTCCCATTTTTTATCATTCCAGAGATCTTGAATTACATAGGTCCTATCAGGATTGATACTTACTTTTTTCAAAGGGACTTTAACCGTTAATTTAACATCCGTTTCCGTATTATTGCCAATAACAATGATGATCTTGTGCTCATTCTGTATGGCAAAGGGAACGGGTAAATCTATTTTAGCAATGTAATCCAACCCAAAAATATCTGGTAAAGTGTCGTTTGAGTAAGAGCGTAATAAATCACTTTCCGATTTTCTAATTGAGATCATTTTTTTTACATCATTGAACATCGATCTATGTTCGTCTTCATCCAATTCTGCCCAGTCAATGACAGCTCCGTATAGCCATGTTCCTTTTCCTTCTTCGCCTTTGCCAAACAATTCTGGGGTCAATTTTGGATTAGCGGAAAAACCGGCGTTAAACTCTTCACCACTCATAAATAAAGGTATAGCCGGGCTAAAAAGACAATTGTATCCGAAAAGGCACCGGCTGCCTTCTGCAACATAAGGATTTCGGTCAGAGGGGAAGCCATCCCATCCATCATCATGAGCGCTTAGTTGAACCGAATAATATTGTAATTGAGGAGCAGGTGGTTTCAGCAGAAGGCTCAAGGTATCACCATGTTCCTGCCTGGCCTTGAGTTCATTCGAAGATAGGTTCCACTTATGATAGCCATCTTTAGGGTCGCTGTGTATTCTTAATTTCGTAATTTTTTTAGTGGTGTCTATATTGCTAATCAAAAGGTTAATAACATTATCCGGATTTTCCAGAAATGTAACATCCGACACCATGGTAACGGCGGGCTCGTTTTTGATCTTTACAGCGAGTTGACCCCTACGTAAGCTTGACCCCTCGTCGAAGCTTCCGTCTTCATAAAAGACCTTTATGCTGTAGTCCGATGTGTTTTCATATTTTTTCTTAAAACCCAAAGCAACGTTGGCATAGGCTGGCAGGATGGTATCGATACCATGCGTTTGTTCGCTGAGTTTTCTGCTTCGTTGATAAAAATCACATACGTTGTTACTTGGGCGTTCAAATTCTAAAAATATGACGATGGGATGACCAGCTTCTGCACATTGCCTTTTGATTTCATACCATAAGTCCGGGCGGTATATTGATACATCTAACCGGTATCCGTCAATCCCTTGTTGCAATACATAATCCACATGGGTCTTCACCCACCACTCGTCCAGGTCTTTGTGATTTCCATGCCAATCATAGTCGGTCATTCCCCATGACCCGCTTTTAAACCATTTAGGGTTCTCAGTTATGAGCGGACTATAATTCATAACTCCGTGGGTCACAACATCAAGAAATACTTTAATGTCATACTTATGAAATTCATCCACCATCAGCTTTAAGTCATTTTTTGTACCTAAGGAGGAGTCGATACTATCAGGTCGGATAGTGGCATATTGGGTCCATAAACCATAAAAATGTTTGTCATCGGCCCAGTTGTGACCTGTGAGCCAGACCCCGTTTATACCTAGCTCTGCAAGGTACGGCACCTTTTTTTGAGTCGACTGAAATGTTCCTGTGCCCGGTCCATTAGGAGATGTGAAATTCTTTGTAGAGATCTCATAAACAATGAGATCTTTTGTCCACTCTGGGCTTTCAATACCCTGACTTTTTGCCATTGAGGGAAAAGCCAGAAGGAGGATCAAGATAATGTTTTTCATATTGTTTTGGCAGGGCGGTCGTTAACTATGCACCTTAATGTTTAATGTATGGTTTCGTAGCGGATAAACTCACAAAGAACCCTCCGCAATGCTCAAAGATAGCAAAAACGCGTGAAATTCCCTGCCTTGCCGTTAGGCAGGCGTTAGGAATTTCCGCCGCTATGAACTTATACATGGTGTATGCGCCGGCTTTTTATTCAGCCAGGACTTGCAAAATAGCCTTAAGCAAAGCGATGATTGCTTACGAATCACTTGCGAACTGCTTTTTCAGATTCTCGCGATCGCTTTGTGACTTTGGGTTTGGTAATGACCATCACAAAATTACGATGACCTTTCTTCCCTGCCTGCCGGCAGGCGTCAGTTGCAGATAGGAGCAAACCGTTGGATCATTAAAATTCTTTGGAAACCTGCCTGCCATCCGCCAGGTAGGCAGGAATACTCAGGTCTTTGGTTCGTTGCCTGTCAGTTTTGGGTGTTGCTTGCGTCTTGCTTTTTAGACCTCAGATGCTGGCGCATAACGGTCTCGGCTATTATTAGTGCGCTGCAAGAAGTCATAAACTTCGGGTTGAGCACAAGAAAAACCTTTTGTTTTGCTTGTAAATTTAAGTAATACAAGGAAATAAAAAAGGTTTTGTGACATTCAAATACAAAACCTCCATCGAAAAAGCCAAACCTAGCGCATTAATTATAGCCATTGTTGGCATGTCGTTATTCTTTGACCGCTAAATCTTCTCTTTTTATAATTTCACCTCCAATAATAATTTTTTCTATAGCATCATATGCTTCAATATCTATTAAAGGGTTTTTATTCATCATAATTATATTTGCCTTTTTTCCGATAGCCAATGAACCGAGAGAAGAATCTAAATGAAAAGCTTTGGCATTATTAATTGTAGTAGATGCAAGAATTTTATTTAAAGGAACTTCTGCCTTTTTCATTAATTTTAGTTCCCAATATCCATTATGACCAGGTTGATTGGCATAAATTGGGCCAGATGGCGTATCTGTCCCAAATAGAATTAGACCATTATTGTCAGAAATATATTTTAAAACTAGCATGGCATGAGCCTGTACATTTCCATAGATTTTATGTGCTTCTTCGACATTAGATTCACTAAAAAGGTCTTTGGCGAACCATTGTGCTTCTTCCGTTTTATACCATTCAAGTAAATTTTTAGGAATCACTTTTTTTAAGGCAGGCTGATTAATAAATTTATTGTCAACCAAAGCTCCCTCTCCTTCAATGACTGTTAATGTGGGAGTGTAGCCTATTTGTTTTTGAATTTGTAAATCCAACGTTTCTTTTATTTCTAATGGAAGAGAGTCCGTTGGTACATCTTTATACTTTTCCCAGTTCCATAGTCCGTGCGCTAAAATATCTACCCCTACGTCAGCCAAAAAAGAATGTCCTTCAAGTGAATTAGCATGAACCGTTAGAACAAGCCCATTTGCATGTGATTCGTTAAGTAATTCAGTCATAATACTTTTAGTTGGTAAAGGTAAATTGGACATGCGTCCAAAACCTGACTCATAATAGGATTTTACAGCAATAGCCCCAGAATTTTTAATACGATTAACAACTGCTTTGGGTGTATGGTCGGCTGGTTTATACTTATCTGGAATATTCTCTGCCTGACTTTCCAAGTATATGAAATTTGGCTCAATTTCAAATCGAAATTCTTCAGGAGTATAAATCATTGGGTAACCATTTGCAATCGTAGCTCCTGAATATCCAATATGATATAAATCGGGTTTTAATGGTTGCATGTTAAAAGAATTGATTTGTTCATCTGATATACCTCCAAGATTAATGATAGTGGTAAAGCCATAGTATAAATAACTTCTAGGCATTTGGATATTAAATTCTTTGACTAGTTCAGGGTACTTTTTTATATGATGAGCAAGCATTCCTTGTACATCTGTCATATGAACATGACTATCAATTAAACCTGGAATTACGAATTTTCCCGTTGCATCAATCTGATCAAATGTTCCGCTTATACTGGGTTCATTCTTGTCTATGTAAATGATTTTATCTTTTTCGATTACTAAATGACCGATATACGGGTTATAATTCCCATCTTCTGTTGAGATTATGGTAGCGTTTGATATGTACAGACCTTGAGTAAGATTCAATTGTTCTTTTTTCTCTTGACAAGAGAGTGCCTGTAATATAATTAGTAGCAATATTGTTTTTTTCATAATCATTCTTTTAATGCATGCCAACGTGTTCGTGTATGGTTAGTTGAGTTGGATTCATCTGTTATGTTTTATTGACAAAATAACCACAGAGAAAAGGATTAAATGCTCTAAAAGAAGATTTAGGACTCGAAATATTAAAAAAATGGTCTTAAAAAAGATTTAAGACTGAATGATTGTTAGAGTTTTCTATACTCGGAAGGAGATAATCCTGTAGCTTTTTTGAAAGCAAGATTAAAAGTTGATTTAGAATTAAAACCGCAATCAAAGGCAATTGTTAGCATTTTCAATTGATTATATTCCTTGTCGTTTAACCTTTTCTTTACTTCTTCGATCCTCCAATCATTAATATAATTGTTAAAATTCTTATGAATATGTTCATTGATTACAAAAGATAGGGCTTTTGGATTTACATCTAATGAGCCAGCAAGAGCAATTAGAGAAATATCACCATCTAAAAAAGGTTTTTCTTCAGTCATAAAAAGAGTTAATTGATTCAATAATTTTTTACCATCTGCTTCTTTTAAAGTAAAATTTTTCCTTTTTGTAATTGCCTTAATGTCAAAGAGAAATCGATCGTTTATAATAACTTGTAAACTCATATAATAAAGAATCACTGCTAATATTAACATAATTGGATAATAATATATGAGCTCCATAGTATAGTCAAAGTATACTAATTCTAACAAAACGTAGATTAACCAAATGATAAAAAAAACCAAAAAATTGTATATCAATTTATTTAATAGTTTGTAAAGTTTTTTACGATATGAAGATTTATGTTGTCTAACAATTTTATAAGTTAGATAAAGGTATATTGAAAAATAGATGATGCTAAAACGATCGTTAATTTTAATGATGTTAATTAAATACATCATGTAATCGATTGGATTTTTTAAAGAAAAATAATACAATATAAATACTAAATTTATAATTAGAAATGGGAGGAAATGTAGGGAGTTAAATTTCAAAGGATTCTTAGTAGCTCTAGATGATTCTTTTGCATAAAAGTACAAAGCGGGAGAAATCAATAAAACGAAGTTAAGATTATTAAAGAACAATGGTTGGTTTTCATAGATACCTATTATTACAACTCTTCCTAATAAGGATGCAAAACCGATTAGTATTAGGGCTAAATAAAAAAAATCTTGTTTTAGTTTAAATCCTTTTATTAAAAGAAAAACACCAATAATAAGACCTTGCATGGCACCAAATGAAATGACGAAGTTTATAATATTGTACAATTTTTTACTTATTTAAATTTTTCACTCTTTTTCAGTTCAAATGCATGCCAACGTTTAATGTATAGTTTCGTAGCGGACAAACTCGCAAGGAATGTTCCGCACTGCCCCAAAGGTAGCAAACCTGCGTGAAATTCCCTGCCTCGCCGTCAGGCAGGCGTCAGTTGCGGATAGTAGAGAACCTTTGGATCATTAAAATTCTTTGGAAACCTGCCTGCCATCCGCCAGGTAGGCAGGAATACTCAGATCTTTGGTCTGTGGCCTGTCAGTTTTGAGTGTTGCTTGCGTTTTGCTTTTCAGACCTCAGATGCTGGCGCATAACGTATCATGTATGAGGCGTAATGTCCCGTTAGGGCATTATGGGTTCATACATCTGTGTTATAAGCTTTTTTATTTTTCAGATTCCAACTTTTCAAGTCTAGATTGCAATTCAAGAAGTTTTGTGTTTAACAATTTCACTTCTTCATTTTCTTTTTTTAGACTTTCAATTTCTTTTTGCTGTTGAATTGTATAAAGCGTTAATTCCTCAATTTTTTTTAGAAGATTCATATCCATTTCTGCTTGCATCACTCCATTTTGTTTAAATTCTTTAGCGGATGGTATTTCTGGTAAATGACTATTCCTTTCTATGAATTCTTCTACTTCCTCTATTGTTCTGAGATTATAACCTTCTTTAAAAACATAATCTGGAGCAGGAACATTTAGATCAATTTTTACTTCTTCTGCATGAATATTTCCCTTAACAGTTAGTTTCATATCAGGATTTAATGTTCCAATTCCAATATTTCCATTTGGTTTAATAGCAAAGCGTACTCCTTTTGATCCGTTTACACCTGTATGATCTTCATAGATGAAAAAAGTTCTTTTATATTGGTTGTTTGTTGCTTCATATGCTCCTATACTCCATCTATCCATTTGACTCATTCCTAGGGTTATAAATGGTTGATGAGACTGATCTGTAAGGATTTTAATACCAGAATCGGCTTTATTTATTTCTAATGAAGCTGAAGGATTTGAGATTCCAACTCCTAAATTTCCTTTATCATCCATAGTAATGGAGTTAAATTGACTTGAAGGATCAGTTTCGCTTCTTGTATAAAAATTAAGGCTTCCTCGTCCATTATTTATTTTTCCTGCAAACTGCGCAAATCGTTTTTCACTTGTCTGAAAACTATCAGATAACCAAATTAGAGAACCGCCAAGTACATTGCTGTGTGAAGATTTTACAAATATTAGATTTGGGATACCATAATTTGTTGAATTTCCAAAAAGCTGGATACTTTTATTATTTTGATTGTTGTAACCACCATATGGTTGAAGAAATTGTCCAGAATTTCCTAAAACAGTATTATTTCCTGAATACCATATATCACTTGATTGTATTTGTGTTTGAGCCTTTATATGTATTGATAAAGTAGTCAAAAATATAAATAATAGAGTCTTTTTTGCTTTCATTTTTTCTTTGTTAATGCCTTATTATTTTAAATTGCTATCTAAGTATTTTGAGTAATTGCTTATAACGCTTAATGTATAGTTTCGTAGCGGGCTGATCTAAAATTAACGTTCCGCATTGGCACGAAGATAGTAAAAGCGCTTGAAATTCCCTGCCTCGCCGTCAGGCAGGCGTTAGGAATTTCCGCCGCTATGAACTTATACATTTTGTTATGCTCTGGCTTTTTATATAGCCTGCACTTTGCAAAATAGCCTGGCAAAGCGATAACTGCTTGCGAAACTTTTGCGTACTGCTTTTCTAACTCTCGCGATCGCTTTGCTGCCATTGGATTAGACTAAACCAACCCAAGTTTACTACCGCGTACAGCGTCCGAATCGGGGAGTAGCTCCAACTTTTGAATCGGTAAAAATCTTTGAAAAAATACTCAGGTCTTTGCAGTGTAGCCCGTCCGTTTAGAGTTTGCTTGCGTATTGCTTTTTACATTCCAATTTCGTTGTTGATGCTGGAGCATAACGGTTAGTATATGAAAAGTAGGCGATTTTGAAGTCCGGAACTTTCAGTTAAGCACCAAGTTTGATACAAGCCAAAACCCTTGATTTTACTAATATCTAGCCTATTTTTTATATACATTGTGTGTGCCTTGAATGGTAAATATAGTTCATTTCGATGAACGTCCCAAAGGGTTAAAGTCCCTGATGCGCGGAT
>CANMDW010000043.1 GCA_947496705.1 uncultured Aquimarina sp.
CTTTGGGGAGAGGATTTAGGAGAGGGGATTTACATATGCTGCCATCTCCTGGGACATAACCCTTCAAAGGGGGAATTTATATCCCTTTGAGAGGATTATAGGAGTGTTTTGATCAAGTTTTCATTATCATTTCCATATCCAAAAAATATGTAAAAAGTAGCTCTGTGAAAGCGAAAACACAAAAAAACAATTCATAAGCTTTTACGAAAAAAATTCAAGTCTATCATTAGGTCAAAACTTGTTTTATCTTATGTCAAACCTAAAAATTAAGTACACATACCTCTAATCATTCCTCCCTTGGGAAGAAACAGGAATAAGTTCATCATTAATCTAAATAATTCCCCGACGGCTCTGCCTCGGGGTTTCCGGGTGAGGCTAAATACAAAATTTCTTGAAATTTTTTATTACTCTAGATGTGTTCTTTCGCCAAAAATAAAAAAAACAGCAAGAGCTAGTCTCACTGTTTGTGTATATTTTTATCAAACCCTGGCGTAGTTTAAATCCCCAGGTCTTTCTTTACATCAACCATCAGGTCTTTACCATCGGCCATGATCACACCGGTTCCGGTTGTAGAATCTAGTACATACTGAAATCCTTGTGCTCTGGCAACTTTTTGGATCGACGTACGCGCTTTTTCATAGATAGGCTTCATGAGCTCGATCTCTTTTTTCTGAAGATCCTGCAATGCATTTTGTCTGTAATCATTGATACTCTTCTCTGTAGCTTGTATCTCCTGCTGTCTCTTTAAGTTTTCCTCATCGGTTTTGGTTTCAGCTTCCTGAGAATATTTTTTGATAGTATTTTGTAATTCCAGCACCATATTTCTAATTTCGGCATCATAGGTTTTATTCAATTTTTCTATCTCACTTTTTGCTGCTTTAAAAGCGGGCATTGCTTCAACTAGTTCCTGCGATGCTATATGCGCTACTTTGGATTGTGCGTTTACAAAACCGAATGTTCCTAAAGTTAGTGCAAAAGCTACTAGTAATGTTCTAAATTGTTTCATTTGTAAGTAATATTAAAGGGTGTTATAAATTTAAAATTGTTTTGCTAATTATTATTGTTTCCTTCGCTTTCCTCAGAATTTGATGGAGTTTCCTGGTTGTCTTTATCTTTTAATTGTTCTTTTTTTGCTCTTAATGCATTAAGAGAATCTTTTTTTCTTTTTTGTAGTTCAAGAAGTTTTGCCCTTCTTTCTTCAAATTCTTTCTTTTTTACGGCTCTTATAGAATCTCTTTCTGCTTTACGCTCGGCCAGCAATCGTTCTCTTTCTGATAATCTTTCTTGCGATGCTTTCTCTCTGTCGGTTACTTCTCTTTCTTGCTCTGCATTTCTTTTTTCATCCCTTTCTAAAGCTTTCTTTTCTTTTTTGGTATTGAGTTGTTTTCTTTTTGAAGCTCTGTTAAGTCTTAGCAAAACCTGATCGCTGATATCATATCTGTCTGCAGAATATAGCATTACCAGATCTGCCGATTTATCAAAGACAAAATCATATTTTTTGTTTTTAGCAATTTCCTGAACGGCTACAAAAACCTGATCCTGTATGGGCTGGACCAGTCTTTTTTTCTGGATAAACAAATCTCCGTTGGGTCCAAATCTTTTTTGTTGATATTCTAAGATTTCCTTTTCCTTAAAAAAGATATCTTCTTCTCTTTCTTCAATTAGTTCTTTGGTGAGCAAGACTCTTTCATTATTTAAGTCTTTACGCATTTCTTCTACTTCTTTTAGTTCTGCTTCGATCTCGACTTTCCATTTTTGTACTTTACTTTCCAGATCGGCAGAAGCCTCATTATATTCAGGAACATTTTCGAGAATATAATCCATATCGATATAACCAATTCTAATTCCTTTTTGTGCATGCACTGCATGCGCAAAGAACAACCAACCAAGTGACGCAAATATTAAAAGAACCTTTGTTTTCATAATTCTGTGTATATATTGAAATAATCGTGCCAAAATTTAAAACTGTTGTCCTATAATGAAATGGGTTTCCCACCCATGAGGCCCTACACCCGTTCCCGGAATAGGGTCAAATCCATATCCAAAGTCTATTCCGAGTAGTCCAAATGCCGGCATAAAGATACGCAAACCTACTCCAGCAGAACGATTTAACTGAAAAGGATTAAAATCTTTAAAACTGTCATAAGCTGCTCCTCCTTCTAAAAATGCAAGCATATAAATCGATGCCGACGGTTTTAATGTTATAGGATAACGAAGCTCTAACGAATATTTGTTATAAATTGTTGCCCCATCGGCGTCAAAATCCTGATTTTGGGCTCTGCTTTCTGGTCTTAGAGATTGATCGGGATATCCTCTTAATGCAATAAGCTCACGACCATCCAGAGCGGTAGCTCCCAATGCGACACCTCCTAAAAAAAATCGCTCAAAAGGGATATTACCTCTATTATTATTGTAGGCACCCAAAAATCCATATTCTGCGGTTGTTTTTAATACCAGCGGGTTTTTGCCTAATTTAAATAAACTGGTATACCAGGAACCATCAAATTTAATTTTGTAATACTCCAGCCATTTAAAACGTTCCTGATCGATTTCTCCTATCTCATCTCCTATTTCTGCATTTCGCACCGCATCTCTCGAATCTGTCGCAGGGCTAAGATCATTTCTTTCTTCTTCCAGGGCATCTCTTTGATCTGCTAATTCACCGTAATCTACTCCATCAAACAAAGAATAAGGAAGCGTTAACTTGGCTACCAGATTAAATTCTGATCCTCCTATCGGGAAAATTGGATTTACTGTTGTGTTATTTCGGTTAATCCCAATAGTATAGGCTAGATCATCAGAAGATCCATTACCAAAGGTAAACAATCGGGTATTATAGTTTTTAAGATCATAGTGCCTTAAGCTTACGGCTTGGGATAAGGTGAAATAGTTATCTGGCCAGTTGAGCCTTTTGGCAATACCTATAGAGCCTCCTGTGATCAGGAATTTACTATCTCTGTCAACATTCCGGGTTATATTATTAAGTAAAAACTGAATGGTATGTGAAAATGAGGTCGAAAGCTGATAGGGCCTTTTTCCTCCTAGCCAGGGTTCTATAAAGGATAGACTATAGGTTTGAAAAAATCTACTGGCTTGCGCTCTTAATCTAAGGGTTTGCCCATCTCCCATAGGCAGTGGGCTATAGGCTTCACCTTTAAAAATATTTCGTATCGAGAAATTGTTAAAAGCCAGTCCCAGTGTTCCTACAAAACCACCACCTCCAAAACCTCCCTGGAGTTCGATCTGACTTGATCCCTTTTCTACCACAGGGTAATTAATATCGATGGTTCCGGCCTGGGGATTTGCATTTTGAAACTGAGGTTCTAATTGCTCGGGATCAAAAAAGCCTAACTGCCCGATTTCACGAACCGTTCTTACCACAAGGTCTTTGCTATAGCGTTGTCCCGGTTTGGTTCGAAGTATTCTGTATACTACGTGATCATTTGTCTTGTCATTACCTGTAACGGTAATATGGTTGAAATGCGTTAATTTTCCTTCCCGGATCCTGATTTCAAAATCGATGGTATCATTATAGACGTTGGTTTCTACTGCATCTATAGATGAAAATAAATACCCATTGTTTTGATAAAGGTTTGTGAGATCATCGGCATCTGGTCTGGTATTATCTGCTATTTGCTTTTCCAGCAAAACACCATTATACACATCTCCTTTTTTAATAACCAGCTGTCGTGCTAATTGGGGGTCTGTATACACGCTATTTCCTAAGAAAGTAATGTTTCCAAAATAATATTTATTACCTTCTTCAATAGTAAGATTTAATGAAATACTATTGTCGTCTTCAACAACCAAAGTGTCTGATGTAATCCGGGCATCACGATATCCTTTTTCTTTATATTTTGTAACGATATTGTCTTTATCGTCGTCATAATCTGCTTTAATATATTTTGATCGCTTCCAGAATCGTAAAGGCTTTTTCCGTTTCGTGTTTTTCATCGCTCTGCGCACTTTGGCATCAGAGAGTTGCTCGTTTCCGTCTATGTTGATTTTATCGACCTTAACCCTGTCACCTTTATCCACCCGCACCAGCATATTCACCTTGTTACTTGGTACGGTGTCTTTTATTTGTGTGGTGTTTATGACAACTTTGGTATTAAGAAAGCCTTCTTTTTTATACTTGTTGCTAATAAAATTGCGGGTTGTAGTAATGAGGTTCTCTGTGACCTTAGCACCTTTGGTTAATCCGTTGTCTTTTATTAGTTCTTCGGCTTTACGCTTTTTTACTCCTTCGACACGGGCCTCATTAAGCTCGGGAACTTCCTGGATATAAATTTCCAGATCGGCGACTTCTCCTTCTATCCCGGTGATATATAAATCGATATCACTAAATAATTCGAGATCCCACAATTTTTTGATAACCTGGCTTACCCGGTCTCCCGGCATAACAATACGCTCTCCTTTCTTAAGGCCGGTAAACGTAATGACCGTATTCTCATTGTAGCTGGTGGTTCCGGTAACTTTAATGTTTCCAATAATGTATTCTTTTCCACTGGCACCCGGTAATTTTTGTGCTGAAAGCGATATTGAAATTAAAAAGGCAAGTAACGTAAAATACTTAATAGGTAATTTTTTTGTCATTTCTTTAACTGAGCTGCTCACTAGTTTTTCCAAATCTTCGTTCTCTTTTTTGATAATTTAATATGGCTTCAAACAAATCTGTTTTTTTAAAATCGGGCCATAAAATTTCTGTAAAATATAATTCTGCATATGCAATCTGCCATAACAGGAAATTACTGATACGCTGTTCTCCACTTGTTCGTATCAATAAGTCCACATCTGGCAGGTTTTTTGTATATAAATGCTCATTAATGACTGCTTCATTTATAAGATGTGGCGAAATTACACCATTTTTAACTTTAATACTTATTTCTTCTATAGTTTTTATAAGCTCTTCACGACTTCCATAACTAAGCGCTAATGTAAGGGTCATTTGGTCATTGGTTTTGGTTTTTTCAATGACTTCTAAAAGCTCTGTTCTTGCCTTTTGGGGAAGTGCTTGCAGGTTTCCAATTGCATGAAGTCTGATATTGTTTTCCTGAAGGGTTTTGATCTCTTTCTTTAGGGAGTTTACCAAAAGTTTCATTAATGTATCTACTTCTAGTTTTGGCCGGTTCCAGTTTTCTGTAGAAAAGGCATATAGAGTAAGATATTTTACTCCTATTTCGGTACAACTCTCTACAGTTTCCCGCACTGCTTTGGTTCCGTTTTCGTGGCCAACAGCTCTAAACAAACCTTTCTTTTTGGCCCATCGGCCATTACCATCCATGATGATGGCTATGTGCTGTGGAATGTTGGAGTTTAACTGTTTTTTATCAATCATTTTTAGAAAGCACAATAACAAGGTATCTTACCCCAGGTGTACGATATTGTTATACCGGTAAATACATACCAGTCATTATTATTTAAATTCCCGAATCCTTCCCCAAATCTACTATCGGGATTACTACCATCCAGATTATCTGTAAATGTATATCTTGCTCCGATTTCGGCTCCCAGCACAAAATCTCTACCCAGCGTTTTTTTAATTCCCAGCACCATCGGTATGGCAAAACTCCATTTATCACTATATGCATCAATTTGATTACTAGAATCAACTGCCATAGCACCATAATTAAATGTGGTGATTCCGGTGTATAGATAAGGGGTAAATTGTTGTTCTCCGCTGTAAAGATACCAATCCCAGAAGTTATATTCCATTCCTATTGATATTTCTTTTACAGAATTATTAAAACTAAGGCCTCGTTCTTTTCTTCTGTCATCTCCCTTGTCATCATCTGCATTAAACGCTGCATATAAAAAAGAGGCTCTGAAAGCATGTCGTTTGCTTCGATTCCACTTTCCGATGGCGCCAAAGGCAATGTCATTGGGAGAAATATAGTAGGTAGAACCTATATCACCTACATAATTAGCCCCACCGGCCATTAATCCCACTTCGTAAGTTTGTGATCTAACAGACTGTATAAAAAACAGAACAATTATAATTGATGCTAAGTATCTCATAGATTTTCAAAAGTTTGCAAATATAACAATTAACTTTAGTACACAAGAATTTGAGTAAAATAGTATGAATTAAAAAACACTTTTTACCAGATTTTATTGCCTAATTGCGTTTATCTTCTCCCCAAAGCATCTTTTTACGTAAAGTTTTTAGAAAACTATTGTCCTGTAGCACGACCATATTGATTTTGAAAGGGGCTTTTTTAATAAGTATTGTAGTTTCATTGGGTAATGTGTGGATTCTGGAATCCAAAGAGACCAGATATGTATCTTCTCTTCCTGAAACCTGTAGTTTAATTTCTTGATTATCAGGAATGATCAAGGGCCTGGCATTAAGATTATGGGGAGCAATAGGGGTAAGTACAATACTTTTTGCATCGGGCATTATTACGGGCCCGCCACAACTTAAGGAATATCCTGTAGATCCTGTGGGGGTTGAAACTATCAGGCCATCTGCCCAATAAGAAGTGAGAAATTCGTCGTTTAAACTAGTATGTACCGTAACCATAGAAGTGGTATTTCTTCTACTCACGGCTATTTCGTTCATGGCAAAGTTCAGCACTCCGAATTCTTCTGTTGCGGGTATAGTTTCTATAGTGACAAGGCTTCTCGAAGAGATATGAAACTTTTTATTCAATATTAATTCTATACTATCTTTAATTTCTTCTTTCTGAATAGTAGCCAGAAAACCAAGCCTGCCGGTATTTATTCCTGCAATGGGAATCCCCAAATCCCTCACATAGGTAATGGTTTTTAAGATAGTACCATCCCCGCCGATACTAAAAAACAGGTCATAAGATGTATCTAATTCTTCAAAAGTGCTGAAATGAGAATAGGTTTTATCAATTTCATCATGAAGATTGATTAATTCCAGAAAATTTTCCTCAATAACAACCTCTATGTTGTTTTTGTCCAGGGTTTCCAGTAATTGCTGAATATAGATTCCAGAATTCTTGTGATAGAACTGCCCGTATATACCGATCTTCATTATAATTTGATTTGTTGGTTAGGTAAACCGTGCTAGATATTAAGGTATTTTTCCAAATATTGAGATCTCTCCTTCAGATTTGTCAAAAATGTATCTTCATGATGTTTTGAGACTATATTGTAGCTATATCTTCTGAATGTTTGTACTATATTGTTGATGTCGCTATCACTAATCTTAAGTGTGATTTGTGCAACATCGTTTTTCATATTAGAAATAAACAAACCCAGTACTTTGGCGTTGTTGGATTCTACTATTTGGGAAATTTCACTAAAGGAATAGTCCAAAATACCTTTTTCTACGATCAAAATGTTCCCGGGCTCACTAAGAAAAGGGGTTTCATTAAAAAGGTTGATGATATCACGAAGCTCAAAAAATCCTAAATACCTATTATCGTCATCTAATACCGGCATAATATTAGAATTGTTCTGTGCAAATGATTCTAATATATCCAGCCAATTATCGTCTTTTCTGGCAAAAAAACCTTCCAGAGCATATTGATATGCCTCGAGGGTCTTATCGGTTTCAAAGCATCTGATGTCGGCTTCAGAAACGCATCCCAAATAGATATTGTCTTTAATTACCGGGAAATGAGTATAAGTTAATTCATTAAATAACAATTGCGCATCTGTAACTTTAGAGGCTACAGTGAGTGGTGCTATTTCATTAACGATATATAAGTTTGTTTTCATAATATACGCGAAACTATATAATGCAAAATAATCAAAAAATATACAATCAAGGCGTTCTCAAGTTTGTATTTTTGCTTTTTTAGTTCAGAACTCATCTCAAAGACATCAAAAACCATGACAAAGTTAAGTGTTAACATAAATAAAATAGCAACTTTACGTAATTCGAGAGGAGGAAACACTCCAGATTTACTTCAGGTAGCTAGTGATATCGAGCGTTTTGGAGGTGAGGGGATCACGATACATCCAAGACCCGATGAAAGGCATATCCGATATCAGGATGCTTATGATCTGAAACCAATTGTAACTACAGAATATAATATAGAAGGAAACCCGATCCCTAAGTTTATAGAGCTGGTATTGGCGGTTAAACCCACCCAGGTTACTTTGGTCCCCGACGCCGAGGATGCCATTACCAGTAATGCAGGTTGGGATACAAAAAAGCATGAAGATTTTTTAAAAGAAGTAATATCTGAGTTTAAGCGTAATGATATCAGAACTTCAATATTTGTAGACCCGGTTTCTGAGATGATAGAAGGCGCCGCAATTACAGCTGCAGATAGAATAGAATTGTATACAGAAGAATTTGCTTCAGAATATGCTAAAGGAAATTTAAAAGCGATACTGCCTTATTCGACATGTGCTCAGCAAGCAATTGACCTTGGAATCGGAGTGAATGCAGGTCACGATCTCTCTTTGGATAACATTCAGTTTTTTAAAGAAAATATCCCGGGGCTACTTGAGGTCTCCATTGGGCATGCTTTGATAAGTGAATCTATATATCTGGGATTGGAGAATGTAGTTAATATGTATTTGCACAGGCTTAAGTAGAAGTTGATGGGTTTGTGAGTGGTGAGGGCGCTACGCTGTGAGTGGTGAGGAAGTGAGAGCGCTACGCTCTGAGTGGTAAGGAAGTGAGGGTGCTACGCTGTGAGTGGTGAGGAAGTGAGAGCGCTACGCTGTGAGTGGTGAGGAAGTGAGAGCGCTACGCTGTGAGTGGTGAGGAAGTGAGGGCGCTGCGCTGTGAGGCATGAGGAGTCGGAAGACCAAAGTCGGTAGTTAAAGTACAGTGGGGGTTACTCCCCTTTAGGGGCCGGGGGTAATAAAAGGAAGGAGGTTCGAGGACGCTACGCTGTGAGTGATGAGGAAGTGAGGGTGCTACGCTGTGAGGAATGAGGGTTGAGAACGCTACGCTGTGAGTGGTGACTGAAGTCTGAAGACGGGAGACCAGCAGGCAGGTTTCAAGGGGTGTTCAAAGAAGTGAGGGATAAAAAGGCTACACTGTGAGGGGTGAGTTATTGAGAATGATTTAATTAAATAGATTCAGGTGAAATTACACGGCAATATTATTGGAGAAGGACAACCTTTTATAATTCTTCATGGATTCCTGGGGATGGGTGATAATTGGAAAACACTGGGAAAGAAAATTTCTGAACAAGGGTTTCAGGTGCACTTAATAGATCAACGCAATCATGGCAGAAGTGGGCATAGTGATGCATTTAGTTATGAGTTGATGGTCGAAGATCTAATAGAGTATTGCCGGGATCATAATTTGAAACGCATCCATCTTTTAGGGCATTCTATGGGCGGAAAAACAGCCATGCTCTTTGCAATACAATATTCGGATGTAGTTGAAGACTTAATCGTGGCAGATATTGCACCAAAATACTATCCTTTGCATCACCAGGATATTTTGGATGGGTTGAGTGCTTTGGATTTCGAAATCTTAAAATCGAGAGGAGAAGTAGATAAGGAATTAAGTTTGTATGTGGCAGATATTGGAGTGCGAATGTTTCTTCTTAAAAATCTATATTGGAAAGATAAAGGAGCACTCGGATTGCGAATAAACTTAAAAGCATTGGTTGAAAATGCTCATGAAATAGGGGTAGAACTTCCCGAAAAATATAGCTATCATGGAAATACTCTTTTTCTTAAGGGAGAAAGATCTAATTATATTCTGGATGCAGATGAAACTAGAATAAAAAAACAATTCCCTAATTCGGTAATCGGGGAAATTTCTGCTGCCGGACACTGGTTACATGCCGAAAACCCTACAGATTTTTTAATACAAGTGTTAGAATTTGTCAGAAAATAGACAAAAAATACTATGTATGCATAATATTTTGATGATTTCGTTGGATAATTGGTATTTTCTACTATTTTTGGGGATTCATTTTATGAAATCCTAAAAAAACAATTCAAAATTATTATGAAAAAACAATTATTATTACTTCTATTCATCTCGGTGACTATGGTCACCTATGCCGGTGGATATAGGGTTAGTGTGCAAGGGCAGAGGGCTATGGCAATGGGACATACAGGTGTTGCTGTTGTGAATAGTGCAGAACTTGTATTCTTTAATCCTGCAGGTTTGGTCTACTTAGAAAACAAACTGAATGTGAGTGTAGGTGCGAGTGGTATTTTTACCGATGTGGTCTATCAAAATGAAGAATTCGGAATATCTTCAGAGACCGATAGTTCTGTTGGAACACCTCTTAATTTATATGTCTCTTACCAGTTAAATGATTGGATGTCGGTTGGTCTTGGTGTTTATACACCCTATGGTAGTGAAGTAACCTGGCCTACAGACTGGGCAGGGTCACATTTGGTAAATAGTATTGACCTTGCAGGAGTTTATATCCAACCAGTAGTTTCATTTAAGCTTTCTGAACACTTTAGTATAGGCGGAGGTCCTATTTATGCTACAGGTTCTGTAAACTTTAATCGTAACCTGAACAGAACACTTGCCGATATTGACGGAAATCGTTCAAATGTTACGATAGACGATACTGGAGTTAGTAATTGGGGGTGGAGTATAGGAGCGATGTTTAATCCTACAGAAAATTTCCATATTGGTCTTAATTATCGAAGTGAGATTATCTTTGAAGCCGAAGGTGGTGATGCTACATTTACCAATATTCCTAATTCTCCGGCAGTTGATTTTACAAATGGTTCGACTACGTTTGATGCTGAGTTACCATTACCCGCAGAGTTAACGGTAGGGCTTTCTTATGAGTATAAAAAATGGATCTTTGCATTTGATTATAACAGGCAGTTCTGGGATGTATATGAATCTTTGGATATAGATTTTGCAAATACACCAGATGGCCCTGATTCGGTAAACCCACGTAACTATAAGAATTCTTCAGTATATCGATTTGGATTACAATACCAGGCAACCGATAAAATTACACTCAGAGCTGGATATTATCGGGATGAATCACCAGTTCAGGAAAGATTTTTTGCCCCAGAAACCCCGCGTAATGATTCCGATGGGTTTTCAGGTGGTTTAAGTTTTGCAATCACTCCTAAGTTGGCTATTGATGCTTCTTTCTTTTATCTAAGGTTTGAAGAAGTGGATGCGTCATATGATTTTTATCAGGAGAATGGACAAAATGTTCCTTTTGAGGGAACCTATAAATCAAGCGCTTTTGCGCCTGGACTTGGTTTAACATATAAAATGTAATACAGATGATGAGGAAAAATATAAAATTTTTAGCTATTCTGGCTATAGGACTAGTGGCTTGTGAGCCAGAATTTGATAACCCGATCGATGAATCGGGAATATATACCAGTGGTGAAGCTGATTTTAGTAAATATATAGCATTAGGTAACTCGCTTACCGCAGGTTTTGCCGATGGAGCTTTGTATATTACCGGACAAGAGAATTCTTTCCCGAATATATTGTCTCAACAATTTGCATTTGCCGGCGGCGGAGAATTTACACAGCCGTTAATGGCGGATAATGCTGGAGGGTTATTACTTAACGGAAGTCCTGTTTTGAATCTCGATGGTTCTAATAGATTTCCGAATAGACGGGTATTAGTTTTTGACGAGGGAGGTAATCCAGTTGGTCCTGCTATTTATACAGGAGCTCCACCTATTACAGAAATATCTGCGAATTTAGGAAGTTCTTTTAATAATATGGGAGTTCCGGGAGCAAAGAGTTTTCATTTAGCTGCTCCAAACTATGGTAATGTAGCAGGGGTAGAGCCAGGATTGTCAAATCCTTACTATGCAAGGTTTGCTTCTTCTGCAACTTCAACTATTATAGGAGATGCGGTAGCGCAAGATCCAACTTTCTTTACTTTGTGGATTGGTAATAATGATATTCTTAGCTATGCTACCTCGGGCGGCGTAGGTGTTGATCATAATGTAACAGGTGAACAAGATCCTGAAAAATATGGATCAAATGATATTACAAACAACACTACATTTGCAGGAGTGTACAGTCAATTGCTGGGCGCATTAACAGTAAATGGTGCCAAAGGTGTAGTGTTGAATTTACCGAATGTAACTTCGTTACCATTTTTTACTACAGTGCCTTATAATGCAATTCCTCTGGATGCGCAAACAGCTGCTGTTGTAAACAGTAATTATGATTTATATAATAATGGTTTACAAGGATTGGTATTAGCTGGCCTTTTGTCAAGTGAAGAAGCTTCTAGGCGTACAATAAAATTCTCTGCAGGCCAGAATGCTCCGGTGATTTTGGATGAAGATCTTACCGACTTAACTGGTTTTAATGCAGCATTATTAAACTATAGACAAGCAACGGCAAGTGATTTGTTAGTTCTTACATCAAGTTCGGTTCTTGGTACATTAGCTGATCCTAATAATCCGGCTTCTGTTATTGGTGTTGGTGTTGCTTTAGAAGATAAATGGGTATTAACTCCCGAAGAGCAGGCTGCTGTAGAAACAGCCCGGACTTCATTTAATACAACCATTGCAGGTCTTGCTACAGCAAATAACCTTGCACTGTATGATGTTGCCAGTGATTTGGCGCAAGCAGCAAACGGAGGTATTCCTTATGATGGAGGGATCATTACCTCAGAATTTGTTAGAGGAGGAGGTTTCTCACTGGATGGGGTACATCCTACCCCGCGAGCTCATGCATTGGTAACCAATGGGATCTTAAGAGCTGTTGAGGCTACTTACGGGGCAAATTTACCAAGTGTTAATCCTGGTGATTACGGAACCGTTACCGTAAGTAATGAAGTGAATTAAAAAATAGTATAGCATATACTTATACAAAGCCTGCTGTTTTTCAGCAGGTTTTTTTTATATTCATACACCATAAATAGTGTCTGGTCGGAAATAGGCGGTTTTTATAATTTGAATTATTTTTGATGGGATTTTAATTTTCTTTTTTGACGC
>CANMDW010000044.1 GCA_947496705.1 uncultured Aquimarina sp.
ACAAAACTAAAACATTTATAGAAACTAAAGTAACTGCAATGAAATTGCAGGGTTTTAACCTTTAACTAGATAATAAATTCATTAATCTGAATTGCTATAAAAATATTTAAGACAATACCACCCAACAAAAGTGAATTTACCAGTATTTCTACTATGGGGCTCGTTATTGTTTTTTTGAAACTAGAATATAGATAAGCTATCACACACAAGGCAACGAGTACATATATAGTTAATTTATGATCTGGAGAGAATGTGGCACTATCCCAACAACAGTCATTTATATTAATATCGATAAATATTAAATAAAATAAAGGAAGTACAACCACCACAATAACATCTACAAAGCGAATCAATTCTTTACCGTAAAGTCTTTTTCCTGTGATCACAAATTTTATAAAGTCGATCGTCACCAGAGCAGCCGGAAGTCCAAAAAGCAGTAAAACTAATTCCATCACTTTATTTTTATTAGTATAATCGAAGTAATAAACCCGATAAGCATAAGTACATAAAGTATTTTTACCTCTTTTGCCTTAGCATTTCTATATCCTTTTAATGTTCGGGTTCTTATAAGTTTGGGATGTTGTTCTATAAACTTAGCCCCTTCTTTAAAGAAAATCCAATACATTACCGTTCCGCTAATGATTATTAGAGTAAAAAAAAATATCAGGACTATCGAATTATTGATATTTATATTGAAATAATCCTTTGCAGTTGTTATTCCTAATGTATTTCCTACTCCTGCAATAAGGCATGGAGCATTGAAACAAATCAGAAACCATTTAAAATACTGATCATACCCCTTTTTTAATTCTGGTTTTTCTGTTATGTGTTTTTTCGTTTTAAATTTTATAAGTAGCATACTTACAATTGATATGATACTAATGAGTAACCAGAAATATTCAGAAATGTCCATTTTTCTTCTTCTTTTTAAATTACATCATTCTTAAAATAAGTAGTACAACCGAGATAGCTCCCCGAATTATTCTCTCTGGTTTCTTCTTTCATTCTGAAAATAATTACTTACAATCATCTGTATTGATTGGTCTTATTTCTACAATTTCAGTAATCAATAATACATTCTCATATGCTGCCGAAAAACCATCAGTAGGCTTTCCTTTTTCTTCTACAAGAAGTTCTGCGAATACTTTTTCATAGGGTTTTGTGGTAATACCTTTGTAATGTGTTTGCAAATCGTTCCAGGAAATATCATCTGTAATTTCCCACCAATATTGTTTGTCTGAATCGCAAGGGCGAAATGACTGCACTTCAATTCCAAAAACAAGGAAACCAGAGACCTTCTCAGGCTGTTTTGATCTTGATCTGGTGATATTTTTGAGATAATTATTTGTAGCTAAAGCACCAGAATCGGGTTTTTCTACATTTTTTAAAGTTCCCTTTTTGATACTATCATCGGTTTTTGCCGGTATACCATCTTTCTGATTGTTTTTTACAGCACCATGATCTCTGCATCCCAAACAGCACAATATTATCAAAACCGCACCTATATAACTTTTTGTATTCATGCTATAGTTTTTTGTGTTGTTTTTAAACTTACTCTATGTCTGCAACCACAATATTACTGGTTATTTCGATGGGCCAATTTTCACCCATAAACCGGGTTTAAATCTATGGCCATTTCCATCCCGCCAAAATTCATTTTTTCACTATCAGAACGAATAACAGAATCGATCCTTAAATTTACATATTGTTGATCAATACTGGTTACAAGATATGTAGTTTTTACATTCATAGGATAGGGAGTTTTGGTAGATTGATCGATTTTCCATTCTTTACCTATTGTAATTTCTTCATTCGGATATTCAATCAAACTTTTTTGTAACGAACTTTTAAGTGCTTCTTCACCTATCATTTGCTCAAGAGCTACTTTAACCTGCTCTCTTTGCGAAACATTCAGCCCCTCTATCTCCCCAATAATCTGGTCGATTAATGTTTTGATTCCCTTAATATCAATAATTTCTCGTTTTTCTGTGAAAATCATTCTGAAACTTTTGTTCACCAGGGCCTCCATACTCGATATTTGTGGTGTGATAACAGCATTGGGATTGTTTGAAGTGATTTAAATAAAAAATTTCTTGAAACCGACCCTGCCTTGCCGACAGGCAGGTATCCCCGAGGCAAGCCATAGGGGTATTTTGCCGGTTTCATTTTGGCCTCGGGGCCAAAAACCGAAATTTTGTATTTAACCTCACCCGGAACTGCCAAAAAAGGCAGTTCCGACCTCTCCCAAGGAGAGGTTAATCGGAAACCCCGAGGCAGAGCCGTCGGGGAATTATTTAGATTAAAACCGCACTTTTACCAGGTTTTGTTTAAGAGCTAAAAGAGTATATTTGCTACAATCATCCATACTCCTAAAAAGACTCCTACAACGCCCAATTTTCCCTGTTTTGGAGCTATTTTTTCTCTTAAACGTTCGGCTTTTTGTTTTGCAGCATTATTTTTGGAAAGAAAAAACTGATTTAGCAATCCATAACCGAGCATAAAGCCTAGTGCTGCAGTTACAACACAACCCACCAACCAAGTCACCCACCAGATTGGGATTCTGGATAATAGGCCCATATTAAGAATAGATTGAATGATTCCCCAAATTCCCCAAAAGAAAAAGACAATTCCTATCCAGCCCTGATACGGTTCTATTTTCTCTAATAATTCTTTGGCATTAGATTTTTTTGATAAGATTAGCGATGGTACTGCAATAATACTTAATAAAATTAACGTGATTCCGTAAGACATAATTTTCTCTGTTTTTAAAGTTACAACTATGCAAATTTGCAATACTTATATACTCTAAAACATCCCAGATTCAGTGAAAAAAGATCCCCTGTTTTCAGGGGTGTAAAACGCCTAATCAATCAATCCAAGCTTTATAGCATATTTGGTTAGGCCTGCAAGATTACGAACATTAAGTTTTGATATCAGGTTTTTTCGATAGCTTTCTACAGTATGTTTACTTAAAAACAAGGTATCTGCAATTTCTTGGGTCGTGTGTTCTTGTGCGATGAGTTTGAGAACATCTCTTTCTCTTTTGGTGAGCGAAATCAGTACATCTTTTTTTTTATGAAAGATACTATTCATATATACCTCTTTGATATCACTCGAAAAATACTTTTTTCCAGAAAGAATAGTTTGAATAGCCAATAACAGTTCTCGTTTTTCTGCATTCTTAGGAATATAACCATCCACATCTTTTTTAATGAGTGTATTAATCATTCCCGGATCATGATGCATACTTACAACCAATATTTTTAAATCTGGGTGATTTTCTTTTACAAAGCTATTAAGTGCAATCCCATCTACATCTGGCATAGTGATATCTGTAATGATCAGATCTATGTCATTAGAAGAGTTAATTTGCAGATATTTTATAATATTCTCACCGCTTTTGGCGGTAAACATAATATGATATTGTTCCTGGTCCTCAAGCATACTAAGCATCCCTTCTAAAAACATTTTATGATCGTCAGCAATGATAAGATTATATTTCATGTATCCTATAATTTGTGCTAAAGATACATTATTAGGAAAAGATACAATACGCGATGGGTTTTAACCCAGTTTAAAAGCTAAACATAAAAAGGTTTGAAAAGTCTAAAAACAAAGAAACCCCCTGATAAATCAAGGGGTTTCGTAAGTACTGAAGGCGGGACTTGAACCCGCACGGGCCTTACAGCCCATTGGATTTTAAGTCCAAATCTTTATGGTTTCAAAAAAGCCGTAAAAAACCAAAACCTCCTATTTACATAACAATGACAACAGTTTACAGAGTTATACAAAAACACTATAATCCTTTAAAAACCTCTAAATGTTGAAACTATGTTGAAACCATTACCTATATTAGTACTAGAATACTGAATCATTACACATGGCCACAACAAAGCTTATTTTATTTAAAGGAAAGAAAAAAGTTGACGGTAAATATCTCCTAACGTTAAGAGTGACACACGATAGAAAACCAGCTTATCTATTTTTTGAATGGGTTCATGAAAAAGATTGGGATCAGACACAGATGAGGGTTAAAAAATCACATCCCAACTCACAACGCCTTAATCATCATATTCTCAAAAAACTTACTGAAGCTAATGATATTATCCTGGAATACGAAACCAAAAAGAAACCCTACACTTCTAATGATATTATAGTTCTATTAAGAAGTGGCAAAAAAGATGGTTCCTTTTTTAAGGTTGCCGAAGAATATATCGATGAACTTACAACACAAGGGAAACTAAATCGTGCAAAACCAGACAATAGTCGTATAAAACTATTTAAAGAATTTCTCAAAGGATCAGACATTAGTTTTTATGAAATTAACGAACCTTTACTTAAAAGGTTAAAAACATATATCCTGGCTAAAAGTTCTGATAAAGGAAAAAATTCTGGAGAGCGATCTGCCATGAATACTTTTGTAGTTATTCGTACTTTATATAATCGAGCAATTACTGAAGGAGTAGCTGATCAAAAAGATTATCCTTTTGGTAAAGATAAAATACAAATCAAATTCCCCGAATCAGTCAAGATAGGTTTGGATCAGAATGAGATGGCAAAAATTGAAAATCTTACCTTGGAGGAACACTCTCCTATTTGGCATACCCGTAATGTCTTTTTGTTTTCATTTTATTTAGCCGGAATACGAATTTCTGATGTATTAAATATGAGGTGGTCTGATATACAAGGGCACAGAATTATTTACAAGATGAACAAAAATAGTAAAGTAGATTCACTAAAACTTCCGGAAAAAGTAAAAATGATTCTTGGATACTATAAACCCTATAAAAAAAGTGAAAACGATTATATCTTTCCTGAATTAAAAAAGGCCAATTCTAAAGATCCTAGAGATGTTAATTCTAAGATAAGAACAGCTGTTAAAAAATTTAATAACTACTTAGACAAAATCAGAGAAAAAGCTGAAATCAATAAAAAAATCACTACTCATATTGCCAGGCACTCTTTTGGTAATATTGCAGGAGATAAAATATCTCCTCAAATGCTTCAGAAATTATATAGACATAGTCATCTTAGCACAACCATAGGATATCAGGGTAATTTTATTCATAAAGATACTGATGAGGCTTTAGATAGTGTGATTAATTTTTGAAGTAATATTCTATCTTTTCTCTACCTCCTTAATAAAATACGAAGGATAGATTCCTGCCTTTTTATAGAATGCTCTCAAAAAGACTTCTGCATTATTAAATCCAATATCTTGTGCGATGGCTTTTACTGTGTATTTTCTAAAAATACGATTTTCTCTTAATTTGTCTATTACAAACCTATTCACAAATCATTGATGTAATTGAAAAAGCTCTTGCTTTAAAGATATTCACCACTGTTTAGAGTAGTAGTTAGAACTCAAAAATATTCTTGGTGAATACAAAAAACTACACGATTTTCATCAATTCCGAGTTGTATTTCTTGTTTTACTCTAGCACTTTTCTCTACATTTAACTCAACAAAAAATCTTATATGAATCATTTTGGTTATAACAAAAAAAGCAAATTTATCGTCGAAACGATACAAGCGCTTCATATGAAGTTAGATGTTTTTATGTATAATTTGGTTCATTATAATCCTTATGAAATTGTACTCTACGTATGGATTAATAAATTGTATACAAAAGGTAAAACTACTGAAGATGCTGTCCAACTCATCTATAAAGCAAGAAACATACTCTTACTTAAACAAAATAGAGAAATATGTAGTCACCTTATTATTTTTTAAGCCTCTATAAGTTTTCGATTAATATTAATTTATAAAAAGTTAAAATATCAAAATCAACCGATTACCCTATAACCAATCGATAAAAATAAACGTAAACCATCCCATGCATTGCTAATCAACAATAAGTAGTAACTATTAAAGGTAAATAAATTATGAACATTATTATTAGACACGCTGAAATCATTGAACGAATGGACCAATTCATACGCTTGCAAACCACTGGATCACCTGAAGACTTTACATCTAGGTTAAGAATCTCAAAAACTAAACTCTATAGGCTAATCGATATCATGAAAAAATTAAACGCACCCTCATAGAGTATAATATCTCTATACAGAGTTTTGTCTATGATGAAGCTGTAGGGTTTCGATTTGGTTTTTTTACCAGCGAACGATACCCCCCAGAGATCAATCCTTTTGTAGGATGATTTAAGTCGGAAGTCCGAAGATGGAAGTCTGAAGCTAAACATAACCAACAAAGAAAATAATTTCCCCCCTGAGGGGATTAAGGGGGTGTTTATACGAAAAGTTTGATTATAAGTCGGTGAGAGTTGAGTCTGTGAGTAGTGAGGAGCCCGAAGCCGGATGTCCGGTGTTAGGTTGTAGAAAGTCCGGAGTCAAGTGATGATAAGTGCACAATGATCCTTCAAGAATGTAAACCCCCTCTCTTTGGGAGGGCCGGGGTGGGATGAATTACGAATTCAGAGACCGGAGACCAACAGAATTTGAACATCTGACCTCCGACACCGGACAATGATAAAAGTAGAAAAACGAAAGTAGAAATACCGGGGGTCGGAAGCTAGTAGTTACAGTACAGCAGCATTACTCCCCTTTAGGGATCGGGGGTAATCAAAGGTATGAGGAGTGGGGAAGCCAGGAATATAAATAACCTAATAACTCAACCATAAAAACAACAAAACTTTAACATAAAGACGTTTGGAGTATCGGAAAATAAAACTGGCATATACTAATATTACCATGTAAAATAAATTATACAAGAAAAAACAATAAAATGCTTGCTATACGCAACAGGTTAATAATTATAAAAATGATAGAGATGTATACAATTGAATTATTACAAAGACAAAAAACAGTTATGACTATGATATTATGCCTGCTATTTAAAATAGTTTGTGCGCAGCAGTTGCCAGAAGTAATACAACCTTCACCAGAAACAGCAACTCTTTTTAGATACCAAGAATATCCTATGGATTATTCTACAGGGCTCGCCCAGATTTCAATCCCACTATTTGAGGTTAAGAGTGGCGATTTAAGTGTTCCTATTAGTATTAGTTATCATGCATCAGGATGCCAAGTATCTGATCGGGACGGGCCCATTGCTGTTGGTTGGAGCTTGAATGCTGGAGGAATGATTTCAAGAACAGTACATGGTTCTCCTGATTTTGGGGGTGGTGTCAATAAATATTATCCTTTTCCTCATCCTTTTATAACAAATGGAATAAATCCCAACTATAATCAGGATGACTTAGCTTATATAGAAAAAATCATGCATTTTGATAAAAACCCAGATCTTGCCCCTCAGGTAGACTGGTTGGATGCTGAGTACGATATATTTTCCTATTCTTTTGGAGGCAATACTGGTAAATTTTTGTTTAAAGATGAAAATGGCATCAAAACTCCCGTACTTCTACCACATAAATCCTATAAAATAACTCCAATAACTTTTAACTCTTCATTGAGTTCTATAAATATTTTAGATGAAAATGGCATTTTTTACTCATTTCAGGGCTCTGAATATATATCTCCATTTTCATCTGGATACGGTATTGCTAAGACAGGTTATGCAATAAAAGAAATAATTTCGGCAAATAAAACTGATATCATAACCTTTGAATATAAGACTTTTAATCAAGAACGATACTCAATAGATCAAAATATCATTTTAGAAGATAATTTTGTAAGTCTTGGAACCGGAGTAGGCATTCAAATAAATCAGATTCCTAGCCAAAGTTATAATCATGACCTTTATAGCATATCACGACTGACAGAAATCGATTTTAATCAAGGAAAGGTATTGATACATCTTGTTAATGATAGTGATTTGATTAATAATATAGAAGTAATTGATAAGGAAGGAAATGTAATTAGGACTATTCAGTTTTTTAGATCAATACTACATAGTCTGGCTGAAGTGCAATATGGTACACACAAGCTGGATAAAATTGTGATAAAAAATAGATCAGGAGCCAATGTTGAAGAATATTCTTTTGAATATTATCCCACTTCTTATGTTGGAGGATCCAATCAGATCAATGTTCGTCATAAGGACTGGTGGGGATATTACAATGCTTCCGGTGAACATGACATGGTTCCGTACCATATTAATCTAACTGTTCAAAATAGTGTTGGTATCCATCATGATTATAATTTAGGAAATATCAATGCCGATAGAGAACCAGACTTGGATGCCATGAAGAGTGGTGTATTGAAAAAGATTACTTACCCAACCGGAGGGAGCACAGAATTTATTTATGAAAACAATAAATACTTTAGTCTGTCTACCCAACAAATTAAAGATGGTCCTGGATTACGGGTCGCGCAAATGATGACAAATGACAACAATGGTAACATTCATACTAAAACCTTTAAGTATGGTATCGAAGAATCGGGATATGGTTTTATAGACATAGAGCCCCTTCTTAACTTTATGCATACGAAATATAGATATGACTATTTTAGGACTAGTTTTTCAGGAGCAAGGAGTCACAATCGACATCGAGTTTTTTATTCTGGATTTGCCCCGCAATTGAAAGAAGTTGTTCAAAGACCCATAATTTATACTGAAGTAACAGCCTATAATGGTACCCCTGGCAATAATATCGGAAAGACAATTTACAATTATACTCGCATACCTTGGGGTGCTGCCGGACTTGGGCCCCAGAAATGGCATATCTATGATTACAATTATTGGAACAATGCTTCATTGATCAAGAAAACTGATTTTAAGTATGTAGAAGGCACTACTTATCAAAAAAGAAAAGAAATCACGAATAGATATAGCACAAATACCTTTGAATATATTAAGGGATTGCATGCACAGCGACTTCATGTTTTGCCTCAAACAAATCGCGTTTTAGATAGTAATCTATATCCCGAGTCGCATGCAGTTCAGGAAGAGAACTTGCCTATTTATCACTATAGTGAGTATCGCATTCCTGTTGGTATAAAAAATTTAACTTCAACAACAGAAACACTATATAATGATGATGGCAGTGAGGTTAGCAACAGTACTTCTTATACTTACAATACCCATCAACTTATATCCCAGATAACTCACAGCGCATCAGATGGTAAGGTTTTGAATACGCAAATGAAGTATCCTTTTGATGATACTACAAGTGATCCTGTACTCACCCAAATGATTGATCCTAATATCAATATGTTGAATTTTCCCATTGAACAAAGTGAGTTTAAAAATGGCCTGCCTGTAAAAAGCGTGCAGACCAACTATGGCAACTGGGGAAGTACAGATCCCATGATTGCCCCTCAGGCCATGAAAATAAGCAAAGGTAGCAGTTCTTACGAACCGAGGCTTCAATTCCACGAGTATGATTCTCAGGGCAACTTATTGGACGTCTCCAAAGAAGGTGGCTCACATATAGTATATATCTGGGGATACAATGATGAGTACCCTATCGCTAAGATAGAAAACGCTACTTATTCTGATGTATCTGCTTATGAAGCCGATCTAAAAATGAAATCTAATGCTGATAATGACAATTGTAGATCAGCAACCTGTAAAGAACAGGTTTTAAGAAACTCTCTGCAAAATCTCAGAGACGCTCTTCCAGATGCTATGATCACTTCTTATACCTACGATCCCCTGATCGGTGTAACTAGCATCACCGATCCCAAAGGATATACTACCTATTATGAATATGATGATTTTAATAGACTTATGGCTATAAGAGATACCAATGACAATTTAATATCGGTAAACAAATACAGATACGGAAGTGAAACTAATTAACGACATGAAGCTAACCCTCTCATAGGTGTTAGCTAGACCTTAATAGATTTCTTGAGATTATTAAAGTAGCTATGATAATAATATCTATGGCTAATCTGATAACCAATTCATAATTCTCAAAAGGATAAAAAGTAACAGAACTATAAAAAGTATAGTTAAAAAATCTTAAATATGAATTCATCTACAATTATAAAAATAAGCATAGAAAAACATCTTTTTATGCTGATTGCTTTTTTTGTAATTACCTCTTTTAACGTGGTATTTGCTCAATATAGCCCTATAACCGGACCAACAGTTGTTAACCAGGGAGAGAGACATAATTACCGGATAAACAATAACAATTACTTCAATATTTCCTGGAGTGCTATTGGAGGTACCGTTCCTTCTGCTAATTCTTATAAAGATGTTAATATTCTTTGGAACGGTACCGATGGTGGTACAGTTATAGTAAGGTACCAGGATTCTAACAATACATACTCTTCTGTATTACCTGTAACAATAAATTATGTGGTGCCCCTTATGCCCCCTGCACCCGCAGTAACCAATAATTGTGGTAATACGGTATTAACGACTGGTAATTCTCCAAGCGGGCTTACCTATTATTGGCAAAGTACCTCTAATGGCCAGAGTTTTTCAAACTCCTCCTTGTCTATTACATTGACAAGCGGTACTGTATATTACCTCCGCGCATACAACAACAGTACAAGAAACTGGAGTACTGCCAGAACAATCAATTATGAAGTACATAAAGAAGCATCTCCTCCTAGTACTCCCGTAGCGAATGTAAGTTGTGGCAGCACAATTTTAACAAGAGGAACTCCACCAAGTGGTTTCACCTGGTATTGGCAGACTACTCCCAATGGGACAAGTACCTCTAATAGTAGTACTTCATTTACACCAACAAGTGGAAATATTTATTATTTAAGAGCAAAGAATAATGTCGCAGATTGCTGGAGTAATGCTGTTTCTGTAAATTATAGTTTTCTACCAATACCTGGTGAAGCAACAGTTGGTTTTAGTGAAATTAGTCAATGTGGTTCGGGCAAACAAACGTTAACAGCGATTCCTGGCACAAATGCAAATACAACACGATGGTATAATGTCGCAAGTGGAGGATCTGTGTTGCATACAGGATCTAGTTATACAACTAGTATAATTACCACCACTACCACATATTATGCAGCTAGTTATAACAGCAATACGATGTGTGTGAGTAGTACTAGAAAATCTATTAAAGTTACAGTTGGGGATGCTATAACTTGGTACTTAGACGCAGATGGTGATGGTTTTGCTATTTCAACAGAAATAAGCTGTGAAACTCCAAATGGACAAGGGTATACTAATATAGTATTGCCTATGGGAGACTGTGATGACTCTGATAGTACATTAAACCCGGATACGGAATGGTTTTTAGATTCAGACGGAGATCATTTTGCTATTTCAAAAATAAAGAGCTGCACTTCTCCCGGTCCAGACTATACCAGAGAGGAATTACCAATGGGAGACTGTGAAGATGACGACCCTAACATCAATCCAGATACAATATGGTATGCTGATGCAGATCAAGATGGATTAGGCGACCCTAGCAGTCCCAGCGCGCCTAGTTGTACTAGGCCTAGTGGTTTTGTTCAGAATAGTAACGACCAGTGTCCAAACAAACCGTCTGCCTCAAACAATTGTAATGTGATAAGAACCGATTTGAATTATATTTACACGCATATATATCAAAAAGAAAGTACTGCTAGTATTCCTTTCTTTACGGCCAATGACAATCTTATTCAAGAGATTACATATTTTGACGGTTTGGGTAGGCCCATACAACAAATAGGAATAGATCAATCTACTAATAAGAATGATATTATAACCCATATCGGATATGATAATTTTGGACGACAGACAGAGGATTACCTTCCTTATGTAGGCGGCACTTTTGCAGAATATCAGAGTTATGCCAAAAGTGCAACGGTAAGCTATTATTTCACACAGAAATATGAAAAAACCTCTAATCCTTATTCTCAGAAAGAATTTGAAGCTTCACCCCTTAATAGAGTATTGAAACAAGCCGCTCCGGGAACAGATTGGGCCATGGATGCCGGACATGAAACCGAGTTTGGATATGCAACCAATGTCAATGCCGACAATGTAAAACAATATAACATTACCCTTAGTTTTGCCAATAATATC
>CANMDW010000045.1 GCA_947496705.1 uncultured Aquimarina sp.
GGGTGTTTTAACAGCACGTGTTCGATCTCTCCGAGTTCGATACGGTAGCCACGTATCTTTACCTGGTCGTCCATTCGGCCCAAGAACTGTATCTCTCCATTCGCAAGCCAGTAGCACCGATCTCCGGTCAGGTACATTTTCCTGTTTTTTCTGAAAGGGTCCTCCACGAATTTTTCAGAGGTAAGTCCTTCCTTGTTTAGGTATCCCAGGGATACACCTTCACCGCTGATGGCCAGTTCTCCATGTACACCGATACCGCACAGTTTTTTATTCTGGTCCAGGATATAGGCCGCCATACCGTCGATGGGCTTTCCGATGGTAACAGGTCCTTCTTCGGTAAGCTCTTTCACTGTACAACCAACGGTTGTCTCGGTAGGGCCGTATTCATTGTAGACCCTTACCTCGGGGTTTATTGCCTTAAGGGTCATGTAATGGTCCGAATAGACTTCTTCGCCCCCGATTATCACACGCTTAAGGGAGCTTGAATTTATATTGAGTTCTTTCAGGTACTTTACATGGGAAGGGGTCAACTTGATGTTTTCCACACCGCTGTGGTCCCCTAAAAGGTCCCTCAGTATATCATCGAGTTTCTGTTGTTGGTCGTAGATACGCAAATGACCACCACTGGTCAGGGACGTGAAGAGGCTAGTAACGGTCAGATCGAAGCCCAGGGGTGTAAAAAGACCGAAGTTGGCAGGAACGCCCTGACCAAAATAATATCTGTTGGCCCATTGTATGTAATTCGATAGATTGTTTTGAGTAACCATACATCCTTTGGGATCACCCGTTGACCCGGAGGTATATATAACATATACGGGGTTTTCTTTCGCTACTTTAATATCGGGTCTCGATGATGCGGTATCGAGATCGTCCATTTGTAGATCCACTGCCACAACATCGCCCTGGTAATAGGACAGGTCAAAAGCAAACGCTGTTTGTGTGAGCAGGACCTGCATTCCCGAATTGGTTACTAGGTACTCCCTTCGGGCAAGGGGATAATCCGGATCGATCGGTAGGTAGGCTGCACCGGTTTTGAGTATGGCAAGAATGGAGATTACCATCTTCTCGGAACGCTCCTGAAGTACGCCGATAAAATCCCCTGGAGCTACCGCGAACTCATCGATCAGGTAATGCGCCAATTGGTTGGCCTTCGAATCCACATCGGAATAACTGTAACCGACATCGCCATAAAACAGGGCAATGTCATCAGGCTGGGAGGCAGCATGTTGCTCGAACAGATCAATCACGGGAATATAATCCAAGGATTGGTCGATAGAAGTATTGAACTTGTCCAAAATTAATGCGGCATCTTCATCCGACAAACAACTCAATTCCTTTATAGCAAATGATTCATTCTGAATTATTGTTAACAATAAATTGGTAAATCGTTTTTCAAGTGTTACTATTTCTTCTTTCCCTATAGCATTTGGATTATACCCAAAGTCTACATTTAAAAAACCCCTAGCACTTATAGTTATCCAGAAATCATAGCTATTTTGATCAAATGCATAGGTTGACTCCAGCTTTAAGCTGTCTTTATTATTTGAAGTATCATCGTAATCACTCAAAGTTGATTCGACCAAGTCCTGAGTTGGAAAATTTTCATAAACTAAAATGTGATCGAAAATATAATCCTTACTCTTAACGGCTGCGTTAATATCTGCAATTTGAAGGAAGTGGTGAGGTGTAGTCTGGATAAATTCCTTTTGCACTTGTTTGGCCTGTTCAATAAAATTAATGTTATTGTTAAATTTTATCCTTAAAGGAACAACGTTACTGAATAGTCCAACCATTTCTTCAACACCTTCTAAATTTGGAGGGCGTCCAGATACAATTGTACCATACACAACATCCGTAGAACGGTTGTTCATTTTTGAAATAAGAAGACCCCATAAAGTTTGAAAAAATATTGCCTCGGTTATAAAATTTTTACTGCTTATATGGCGAATTTTTTCAAAGAGCACTTGACTAATTTTAAATGTATGATGCTTTGCAAGTGATTTGCTTAAACCATATTTACCCTGTGATCGAAATATGGGGGTTAATATATTAATATCCTTTAAGTACACTTTCCAGAAATTCAATGATTTGTTTTTATCTGTATTCTGGATCCATTTAATATATTCTGAAAAGGGTTTTACTGCATTGAGTTCTGGCTCTAACCCCCTAAGTAAAGAGGTGTATATCTCAAAAAAATCTTTCATTAAAATCCCTAAACACCAACCATCTATTATAATGTGATGATGACTCCAAATAAACTCATGTTGCTCATTTTCAACCTGAACGACAGTTAGTCGCATTTGAGAATCTTTGTTCAAATTAAATCCTTCTGCTTTATCTCTTTCTCTGCAGATATCCAATGTTTCATCCTCGCCTAACCGATAATAACTGAAGTTAGAGTCAATATCCCTTTTTACTACCTGAAGTAGTTCAGAACCGTAATCTTGGGTAAAGAAAGTGCGTAGGATACTATAACGTTCTACTAAAGTATCGTAGCTTCGCTTCAATAAATCTTTATCAATTTTCCCACTAATAGTCAAGGAAAACTGAACGAAGTGATCCAGGGAATCTGGATTTTTAAGCCAATGGTAATAGAGCCCCTCCTGCAAGGGACTTAAAGAATAAACATCTTCAAGCATAATATTTTTGTTAAATTATATCTGTGGGTTGTATCCTAATAGAAGAATCGTTAACAACAATGGATTAAGATTTGCTAAGCTTTTTTATTTCAGTTTGGCTAAGACCTTTAAAAGTTAAATCAACGGGACTTAATGAAATAAATTCTTTATTTGATAGTTCTTCCACATACTGTAGGATATATTTTTCAAAATTTTGTTGAAGAAAATCTATCGTTTCACTTTTGAATTGTTTATTACTGTATTCTATTGTTAAATGACACTCATCATACAAAATCCTTCCAGAAATATTCAGAATTGAATCTCGCGAACGTTTTGGCGAAATAACATCTCCATGGTAAGAACCCATAAATTCAAAAATGTTTTTTCCATCTTGTGATTCAACACCTTTACCAAAATCACCAAGAAAATTGAAATTGATTTCTGGCGAAATATTAAATTCCTTGTGAGATAAATAGCGTAGAATGCCATAGCCAATTCCTTTGTTTGGAATTCTATGTAGTACTTCTTTACAAGCAACCAGATGGTCCTCAAGAGTGTTAGACTGGTCCAATCGGATAACAACAGGGTAAATAGTGGTAAACCAACCAACAGTTCTGGTAACATCAATATCTTGGTCAATCGACTCTCTTCCATGTCCTTCAAAATTGTATGCTATCGATTTTAAATTAAAGGTATCATATAAGGCTAAACTTAGAGCAGCAATTAATATATCGTTTGTTTTGGTTTTATATGGAATATTACAGTCCATAAAAAGTTGCTTTGTAATTGTAGCTTCGAGTTTAAAGGATTTTGATGTCGAGTCTTTTCTTAAATTACTACCCTTGGGATAGTCCAAATTTATTTTAGAGATGTTATCACTAACTACACTTTCCCAATAATCTAATTCTTTAAAAAGAATTTCACTTTCCTTAAACTTAATCTGTTTTTCCATCCATAATCTAAATGAATCGGACTTAGGAGGTAAGATTAATTTGCTATTTGATAAGTGATTTTGATACAAAGAGGACAAATCTTCGAATAATATTCTCCAAGATACTGCATCAATTACCAAGTGATGAGCAATAATTAGTAACCTATTATCATTTTCTTGTATAAAGGCGCATACCTTTAAAATAGGTCCTTTATCTAATTGAATGGATTTTTGCAATGATTCGCACTTCTTGGTAAAAGACTTTTCATCAAATCCAATAACTTCTTCAAAATAATAAGATTGTTCGAGACCTAGATTAATTTGCTTCCAAGAATCTTCCTCATGAATAAAGACCATTCTTAGTGCATCATGATGTTCTATTATTCTATCAAAGACTTTTCTTAAACCTATTGTATCTAATGTTTCTTTGCTTCCTAATAATACTGATTGATTAAAATGTCGAAAGTCTTTTGAGGTTTCATTAAAGAACTTCTTCTGTATAGGGCTTAATGCCACTTCACCCGTTACTATTCCTTGATCTGGTATTCGAACACTTGGCTTAACTTTAGATTTTAATTGACTAAGTTCAGGATTCATTAAAATGTCTTGAATGGACACCGAATATCCACGTTTACGTAATCTGGAAACAATTTGAATTGATTTGATTGAATCTCCTCCCAAATAAAAGAAGTTATCATTCATTCCCATTTTTTGAACCCTTAACACTTCTTGATACACATTTACGAGTTCTCTTTCCAGTTCACTTTTAGGAGGTACCAACTCTTTACTCGAATCAATTTTTATATCCTGTTCTATTAAAACTCTTTTGTTTATTTTACCGTTATGGGTTAATGGCATCGATTCTACCTGAGTGAACTGTGCAGGGACCATAAATGTCGGCAAACTGTTTTCCAGAAAGTTTTTTAGGCTTTTAATATCGATAGGCTCTTGACCAGTGAAGAAAGCTATCAATATTGTATCGCGATCATCATCCGTCTTGGCAAGTATTTTGGTTGAATTTATTTTGGGATGCTCCAACAGCACGTGTTCGATCTCTCCGAGTTCGATACGGTAGCCACGTATCTTTACCTGGTCGTCCATTCGGCCCAAGAACTGTATCTCTCCATTCGCAAGCCAGTAGCACCGATCTCCGGTCAGGTACATTTTCCTGTTTTTTCTGAAAGGGTCCTCCACGAATTTTTCAGAGGTAAGTCCTTCCTTGTTTAGGTATCCCAGGGATACACCTTCACCGCTGATGGCCAGTTCTCCATGTACACCGATACCGCACAGTTTTTTATTCTGGTCCAGGATATAGGCCGCCATACCGTCGATGGGCTTTCCGATGGTAACAGGTCCTTCTTCGGTAAGCTCTTTCACTGTACAACCAACGGTTGTCTCGGTAGGGCCGTATTCATTGTAGACCCTTACCTCGGGGTTTATTGCCTTAAGGGTCATGTAATGGTCCGAATAGACTTCTTCGCCCCCGATTATCACACGCTTAAGGGAGCTTGAATTTATATTGAGTTCTTTCAGGTACTTTACATGGGAAGGGGTCAACTTGATGTTTTCCACACCGCTGTGGTCCCCTAAAAGGTCCCTCAGTATATCATCGAGTTTCTGTTGTTGGTCGTAGATACGCAAATGACCACCACTGGTCAGGGACGTGAAGAGGCTAGTAACGGTCAGATCGAAGCCCAGGGGTGTAAAAAGACCGAAGTTGGCAGGAACGCCCTGACCAAAATAATATCTGTTGGCCCATTGTATGTAATTCGATAGATTGTTTTGAGTAACCATACATCCTTTGGGATCACCCGTTGACCCGGAGGTATATATAACATATACGGGGTTTTCTTTCGCTACTTTAATATCGGGTCTCGATGATGCGGTATCGAGATCGTCCATTTGTAGATCCACTGCCACAACATCGCCCTGGTAATAGGACAGGTCAAAAGCAAACGCTGTTTGTGTGAGCAGGACCTGCATTCCCGAATTGGTTACTAGGTACTCCCTTCGGGCAAGGGGATAATCCGGATCGATCGGTAGGTAGGCTGCACCGGTTTTGAGTATGGCAAGAATGGAGATTACCATCTTCTCGGAACGCTCCTGAAGTACGCCGATAAAATCCCCTGGAGCTACCGCGAACTCATCGATCAGGTAATGCGCCAATTGGTTGGCCTTCGAATCCACATCGGAATAACTGTAACCGACATCGCCATAAAACAGGGCAATGTCATCAGGCTGGGAGGCAGCATGTTGCTCGAACAGATCAATCACGGGAATATAATCCAAGGATTGGTCGATAGAAGTATTGAAGAGTTCGAGCACCGTGTCCCTTTCACCATCCGAGATATAATTGATCTCCGATATAGGAAGTTCAGGGTTTTCAACGATATCCACCAAAATCAACTCGAAGTGATCGTACATCCGCTGCACATAATCACCTGTGAAAATATCACTGTTATATTCAATGGATAGACTTAATCCCTGATCCGTTTCTATAAACATGAATGTCAGATCATACTTGCTGACTTGATGTTGCGATGGAGCATACGAATCGATGTTCAAAGATCCCATTTCCTGATGGCCGATTGCATTACGGTCATCATGGAAATCGATCAGAACATCAAAAATAGGGTTGCGGCTAGGATCTCTATTTACATCCAATAGATCGATCAGCGCATCAAATGGAAACATTTGATGCTCATACCCCCCCAAAGTGACATCACGGACATTGTCAAATAAGGATAAAAACGAATCACTTTCATTGAAACGTGTTCTAAAAGGAAGCATGTTCAAGTAAAATCCTATCTGGCCCTCAAGGTCGGCATGTTCTCTTCCTGCGGTAGGGCAACCAATTATAATATCATTTTGTCCAGTGTATTTATACAACAGTATTTTTAAGGAAGTAAGCAGTCCCATGAAGAGGGACCCACCTTTCTGCTGGCTTAAGTTTTTTAAAGCTTCTAAAATCGAATCCGACACACCACGACTGACCGTTCCTCCGGAGAAGCTACGTATAGAAGGTCTTTTTCTATTGCCCAAATTATACATTACGGGAAGCTCTCCGGACAACTGGTTCGCCCAGTATTGCTTATGTTGCTCAAGGGTTTCGCCCTGCAACCATTCTTGTTGCCAGGCGGCATAATCTTTATATTGGATGGGCAAAGGGGGTAGGTTTGCATCGGTTTTCTCAACATGTGACCGGTAGTATGTCATCAGCTCTCTTACAAGGATATCCATTGACCAGCCGTCACTCACGATATGGTGCATTACACAGCTTAAAATCCATTGATCGGAGAAAACATGATAAAGATTTACCCGCAATAGCGGTCCTTTCTCCAAATCAAATTGAAAAACGAAATCCTTTTCAACCTCTGCTTCGGCAAATTTGATCGCATCATCCTCATTGGTTAAATCATGAAAATGTACTTTAAAATCCAATTCCGAAAGGGGCTCGATATGTTGCCTCACTTCTCCATTTTCATTTTCCCTAAAAACCGTGTGGAGACTTTCATGACGTTCTAGTAATTTGAGAAAGGCGGATTCCAGAGCTTCGAAATTCAGATTTTCCTTAAAAATATAGGCCGAAGAAATATTATAGGCGGTATTATCAGAATTAATTTGGCACTGCAACCACAATCTTAGCTGTGAGGACGAAAGAACATAATCTGACTGATCTTCTAATCTTTGTATTTTATTGAAGTCATTGCTTTGAAGCGTTTTACTTAGATACTCAATGATGTGCTTTTTATTTTCGATTATTCGAGTTTGTAATTTTTTTGGTAAATCTGAGCTCTTTTCAATGTGCAGATCCTTATCTTTTAAAGATATTTTAGCATCTAATTTTCTTAAATCTTTTAATATATGCTTAATCTCTCTCATAATTTTTTAGGGTTTAATCACTTAACACATGCTAACTAGTATCCTTCTATCTCCTTTGAAGGGTAATCTTCCATGGGCCATTAACATGTTGTCTAACATGAGTAAGTCTCCTTTTTGCCAAGGAAATACTATAGCATGATCAAATGATTTTCTTGTTATTTGTTTTAAATGTTTTTCTGAAATTTCCGATCCATCATTAAAACAGGAATAGTGCGGGAATCGATGAGGATTCTCCATATGCATGATTTTTAACATTTTACAAATATCATCAGGTAGGTTAGATGGATGAAATTGATTTGCCTGATTAAACCATACTTCGTCATTTGTTTTTGGATGTACCGCTGTTCCTAAGCCAATATTAGAAATTGCAAGATTATTGTCTTCCCAAAAAAAATCGATGTTCATTGATTTAAGTAGGTTTTCAACTTCGGATTTGTCATTACATTCAAAAGTTTCTGACCATGTTTTGCCAAATCCTTTGTCTCCAACTAGGTATCTTGTATATTTTATTCTATGCTTTCTAAAATTTTCAACTATTTCTGGGTCCAAGACTGTTAGCAGATACCGAGAATCAATAATCGGTGTTTCACCCCCTTCAGCTGCAGGAGTATGGCAGAAAAAGAAAATTAAATCTGGCCATTTTTTTGAGTATGACATTTCATTATGTAGAGAAATACTGTACTCCTTTGGATATTCAGTTGAGGTATAGACATTTTCTCTAAGCTTTGTCCTAGGAGAATTTCCATCCACGTAGTTTAAGGAGGAGGATTCTCTAAAAAAATTAACAATGCTAATAAAATCCTTTTCTGAACTAATATTGAAGTTTCTAAAAAGTATTCCACCAAATTTCAAACAGTTTTCGAGTACAGATTGCTTTTCCACTTCCAAATACTTTTTTAAAGCCTCTACATTTTGTAACGTTCTCTTATTAGGTTTTATAACATATAGGCACTGTTCTCCCTTTTTGATAAAATCGGAATTAATACTGGACATGATTTTAATTATTTAATTTGTGAAGGGTAATTAAGAATTGAGCCACAAAACATTGTCAATCTCTAAGGCAAGACCCTCGACAGTAGGATCATCAAAGAAGTTTTTTATGTTTATTTGAATATTGAACTGTTCATGTATTTTTGCCATTATTCGAATAACGGCTAGGCTGTTACCACCTAGTCCAAAAAAATTACCTGTGACACTTATTTCGTCTGGTGATTTATTAATCACTTCACTGAACATTCTAACCAATATTGCCTCTGTTTCATTTCTTGGGTTGACATTCTCCTTAAGTGTAATAGACTCATTTTCATATAGTTTAATAAGTGATTTTCTGTCTATTTTCCCATTGGCTAGTAATGGAATTTCTTGGATTTTAATTATAATGCTGGGTATCATATATGGCGGAAGAAATTCTTGGAGTTCATTAGTTATATTTAAGGGTTCCAAAGGATTAGCTGAAATTAGAAACGCAATGATGATTTGGCTACTATCATTCTGGTAGGGTAATACTATAGCCTCATCTATTTCGTCTATTTTTAACAGCGAATTCTTGATTTCGCCTAATTCGATGCGATAGCCTCTAATTTTAATTTGATCATCGATTCGACCCCAGAATTCTATCTCTCCATTGGATAGCCATCGTCCTAAATCACCTGTCTTGTATAGCTTTTTCTTCTTATCATAGGGGTCAGAAATAAAAAATTGATTTGTCAACCCAGTATTACCCCAATATCCGGATGCCAGACCAGTTCCGCCTATATATATTTCGCCTAATGCGTATGGCGGTGCCATTTGCAAATTAGTATCCAAAATATAAATCGTTGTATTACCAAAGGGGCCACCTAAGGTGATTTTTTCTTGTGGACTTGAAAGATTGATTTCTTTTATCAACTTGCCAATCGTGGCTTCGGTAGGTCCATAATGATTATATACCGTGCATTTTGCGTTTTTGGCATTCAATCGGTCCAGAATATCATTAGTCAGAGATTCTCCTCCAAAAATCAAACAAGTTTTTGGCAATAGGGACAAATGATCTTCATTAATTGATTTCCAATGAGACGGAACTATTTTAATACAATCCAAATCTACTTTACTCAAAAGTGAAGCATTCATAACCTCTTCGTTATTAAAAATATGGAGGACTCCTCCTTTAATTAAGGATGCAAAAAGAGTAGTATTCCCTAAATCGGAAGCTATTGTGGATAATAATCCAAAAGAATTACACTTGGACATAATTGTCTTATCAAAAATTCCATAAACGTAATCGATAATCGATGAATTTTTGATTATAACGCCTTTGGGAGCACCTGTAGATCCTGAAGTGTATATGATGTAAGCCGGATTATCTCTGCTAGCTACATAATCAAAATGTTTACTGGTTCTATGAATTTTACCTAAAAATTCGCCAACCAACTTTGCATTTATAGTAAGAGCACATTTGCTATCTTGTATGATATATGCTTTTCGTGACTCAGGAATCTCCGTATCTATTGGTACATATATCGCTTGAAGTTTAAGAATTGCTAGAATAGCAATTATACACCAATGATCTCTTTCAAGTAGGAGACAAATTCGGTCACCTTGATTTATTTTGTAGGTATCTTTTAAATAATTAGCTAGCTTATTACTTAGATTTTCTAATTCGAGAAAATTGATTGACTCAGTCTTGCTTATCAAAGCCAGCTTAAGAGGGTCATACTTTACCTGTTTTTTGAAAAGGTCGATAAGAGTGTTTTCTACTTTCTTAGATGTTACACTGGTTCCCCAGGTTCGTAACTCCTTTATTTCCTTAGTAGATAAATAATTAATTTTAGAGATAGGTATATCCGATTGGATAATGCATTTTCCGATTATTTGCTTCAAGTGTTCAATTAGTTTATTTGCAAATTTTGTGTGGTATATATCGTTATTATGAACAATTCTAATAACTAGTTTATCATCAACAGCAGTAAATTCAAAGGATAAATCTAAGCGACTTGAAAGATTTTGAACTTTTTTTGCCCATTGCTCTACCTCTAAATTTACTTTAGAGTATTTCGGTGAATAATTAAGTACATTTTCTTTAACTACAATCCATACATCGAATAATGGGTGTCTGCCCATGTCCCTTTCCAGTCCCAGTTCTTCCACCAGGTGGTCGAAGGGGTATATTTGATGCTCATAGGCCTCCATGGTAACCTGCTTTGCTTTGCGGAGTAGTTCCCTAAAGCTGTCCGTGCCTGAGAACCCCATGCGCAGGGCTACCGTGTTCACATATAACCCTATCTGATCCTCAAGGTCAGCATGGTCCCTTCCCGCGACCGGGCTCCCGATTATAATATCCTCCTGGCCGGTGTAGCGATACAGAAGTGTGTTCACAACAGCCAGCAGCCCCATGAAAAGCGTGCAATCCTCCTCTTGCAACAATGCCCGGAAGCCGTTGACAAGTTCCCCGTCCAATTCGCACCTTATCGTACGTCCGTTATAGGTCTTCACACTCGGCCTAGGCTTGTCTCCGTGAAGGGCTAGAACTGGCACCTCACCATGGAAGCGATCGAGCCAGTAGCTCTGGTGAGCCAACATGGACTCCATGGAAAGTTCCCGTGCTTGCCAGGCGGCATAATCTTTATATTGGATGGGCAAAGGGGGTAGGTTTGCATCGGTTCCCTCAACATTTGACCGGTAGTATGTCATCAGCTCCCTTACAAGGATATCTATTGACCAGCCGTCACTCACGATATGGTGCATCACGA
>CANMDW010000046.1 GCA_947496705.1 uncultured Aquimarina sp.
TTACCCCCAGCCCCTAAAGGGGAGCAATTCTACTACACTATTGTTTCCTGCTTTCAACTCCCGAAATCCTATAATTTTCATATTTCTAATTTCGTATTTCTCAATTTCCTCATTCCTCACAGAATTTGAACATCTGACTTCGGACACCGGACTTCCAGCAGAAAAAGGTGTGAGGTGTGGAAGTCTGATGCTTGATGTTGGAAGTTCCCCCTAAGAGTTATAAACGTTTTATAGGTACTGTAAATTCTGATAATCCTTTACTATTGCGCTGAAATATATACCGCTGGTCGATAAAAAATGTACGGGCAGACTATTTTTTTCTGCTGGAGGAGGTTTTTGTTTGTCTGAGAACAGATAATGAAGTTTACCCCCTGTTTCCTCTTGTTTTCTGGTTTTTTTCACAAAGCTTCATAATCTCAACGATTCTTTTATCCCGGGTTTCCTGTCGCTTGGCCTGGCTGAGCCAATAGAGGTAACTTTTTCTATAGCCTTTGGCAAAATTTTGATAGTTTACAAAGGCTTTTGGGTTTTGATCAAATGCTTTTTGCAGATCATCGGGAATCACTCCATTTTCTACATGATCTAAAGCTGTCCAGGAATTATTTTCTTTAGCAATTTCGATACTTTTAACACCACTTTCGTGCATGAGGTTGTTCTTTATAAGATCGACTATATAGGTTTTATTGACTTTGCTCCATACACTTTTGGGTTTTCGGGGGCAGAAATATTGCCTGCGTCGTTCATCATCCAGTTTTTTGACCGTAGAGTCGATCCAGCCATAACATAGGGCTACTTTTACAGCTTCTTCCCATCGCATACTTGGTTTTTTGGTTTCAACTCTGTAAAAAATCAAATACACTCCATCAGAGGTGTTATAATTATCATGAAGCCAGGCTCGCCATTCCTGATCATTTTTGAAATACAGTTCGGGTTTATCCATAGTGAACATATTATGGTGTTATGATATAATTTGTCTTATCAACTCCGGTATTGCCGGTTTTAGAGTGATATGCATATACAATCAGTTCATAGCTTCCTGTAGTGTCTATATGTATACTACCTTCAAAAAGATTAGGCGAACTAACTTTAAGTGCTATTTCATCAATTTTGGTTCCATCTTTTTTCAGGATACCTTTTACTTCTATTGCATTGGCATTCCAAAGTCCTCCATCACTAATGGTACAACCACACATCATAACAATATTTGATTGTATAGGGATGCTCTTTTTTTTCAAAGTTTTCAATGAAATAAACTGATGGGTTCTGGGAGCTAAAATATCTACTACAAAACCCGGGATTTCGATTACAATACCGTCGCCCAAGATATCTTTTCCAGGGATAACCCATACTTCTGTTGATCCAGTTACTGCAGCTTGTTTTTTATTTACGGGAGCAATTACTTCTATAATTACAAAAACTGGTTCGGAGATGTCTAATGTTGCTAAAAAACCAGAGGTTTTGTCATCTGCAATTCTGGTCTCTCTCTCTTTTGGTGTTTTCATGATCAGGTTGGTATTTCCTGTTCCGCCACGGGTTTTTCCCTGTGCAAGAATTTCTCTATTGATTTTATTCCTAATAATTACATAAGCACCACCCATAGAGTTTCCGATAAACTTGGCATCTTTAGCTTTGGCTCGCACCATTATTTTGGTTGGTGTGGCAAACAAAGTATAACTAAAGAATAGTAATACAGCAGCCAGTATTGTCTTTTGAATCATGGTATTTATGTTTTGTAGTGAGTGTTATCCTAATCCAGTTTAAAAATAATAAAGATTTATGGAACGTGTATATTCCGAGTATAATAAATAATCGTTACGCTGTGCTGTATTGAATGGTGTGTGACAAAGCAAGTTGTGTCAAGATACAGTAGGAGTAAAGATGTTTGAATATTGATTTAGTTGAAAAAGATCTGAGCTTGGTAAACAGGCTATTTTTTTGCATTACATTATTAAACCTGACGTAAGTGAAAGTGAGGCAAAACAAAGGCTCAAAAGATCATCCGGGATCAGAATTTCTTTTAAGACTTCATCGTATGATATAACAGGAGGTTATTGGCTTTTTTTCCTTTTTCCGGTAACCAGATATTCTGTAAGTGCCATATGCAACCTGTCTCCTGTATTGCTGTTGGTAAAGACTACAAAGCCCATATCGAGGTCCTGGTACATAAGGGCCAGGCACTTAAAATCTCCATTATTACCTCCATGCCCAAAAGCCAGTCCAAATGGAGATTTTTGTATAGAAATCGCTAACCCAAAGTAGTTCTTATATTCTTCGGGTACCGGATCATTTTCTCCTCTGGGAATTTCAGTATGTGTGGTGAACATTTCTTTATAGGTTTCGGATTTCAGGCCTTTTTTATCAGATAGCCCGAGTAAGAAGTTGGTAAAGGTTTTGGCTTCAGTATGCATGCTCCAGGCCATACCCGGTGCATCTGGAAGATTCCTTTGACTGGGTAGGTTATCGTAATGCCCATTGGCCACTACTTTGGCCAGGTAGTCATTTTTTGAGAAGTAGGTATTCTCTAAACCCAATTGAGTAAGTACTTCTTCTTTTAAAAGATCGTTGATATCTTTTTTGGTAATATGAGCCACTACTCTTTTCAGGTATTCAAATCCTTCACCAGAGTACCCATAACTGGTTCCCGGTGTAAACTTGATATTGATCTTATTGTCTTCGTTCATCCATGCCCAATTGGGAAATCCGGTTTGGTGAGTCATTACATGTCTGGCTGTAATCAATTTATACCGTTCATCATGGGCGATATCTTCAAAAGGCAGATACTCATGTAAAGGTTTATCTAGATCAATCACTTTACGTTCTGCCAATCGCATTACGGCAAATCCAAAAACCGGTTTGGTGATAGAGGCAGCTTCAAACAATGTTTTGTCGTTTACTTTTTCTTGGGTATATGTATTCTTTACCCCATATGTTTTATGGTATGCTAACTTACCTTCTTTAATAAGGGCAAGTGATACACCCGGAATTTGGTAATGCTCCTGATAGGTTTTGATAAATTGATCAATAGCTACAGGATTCTTTGGATCAAAATCGTGCAGGATTCCCTTTTCGGGAATGGTATCAGGATTTGGGATGGTAGCCAGTTCAAGAACCGGGGCTTCGACTTTTTTATTAGCAGCGACTGTTATAGCGACACGGGTATTTTTGGTATCTATCCTGTATGCATCCCGCTTCTGAAAATGTATGTTTCTTACGGGGGTTATAGTATAGTCCCCGACCGGAAGATCTGCTGTATACTGTCCGGTAGAATCTACTGTGACTTGTGTCCATAAAGTAGGATTGGCAGTCGAAGTACATCGAATTAGGTTGGGATACCCTTTTACGGTAAGGTCTTTCCAAACTAGTTTCCCACTGATGGCACCTGTTTTTTCTTTAGCTCTCATTAGTATCACATCACCTAATCTTCCTGGTTTACTACTTTTTCCACCATTTTTACCCCAGCTTATACGGGATTCAGCCCCTTCTTTATCTGCCGTATCTTTATCAACAATTATGTAATCGATTCCTATAGATTTCCCTATAACAAATTGATTGCCAAGAGCTACTTTGCATTCATATATGGTGATATTTCCTTTGCGTTTTGATATGATCTCAATATCATCCCAACTGGTTTCTTTCATCGTAGGATCCCAGCTTATGGATTGATTGTTTACTTTTCTAAAATGCTCACTAAATTTATATAAATCCACTCCAGAGCCATCAGGGGAGTGTTTTTTGTCTATAAATAGACTAAAACTATCCTGATCTTTCCAAGCTCCTTTGTTTTTGGTATCTGATAAAATTACATGAGAATCGTCGGTAACTACGACTACAAGATATAGTGCCTGTTCGGTGAGGTTATATCCAACCCTGAAATAGGCATCAAAATCTGTTTTATCTTTTGGACCATTATTATTAATTAAATGTTTAATAGGATATTGGACAAAATCTTTGGGCCAATCGGTAATATCCCCGTCAATTTTGATATTAGATACGGGATATGCATAGGCAATGGCACCATTGGATAGGGTGACCAGATGATCTGTTTTTGTTTTTAGAGAGCTCGAATTACCGAATGCCGAGCCAGTAAATAACAGTATACTTAATACTAAAAGTATTGGAGGTTTTGAAATATGGAGATGTTCGTTTGATGATTGAATGAGGAAATAAATAGTGTTAAATAGAGATACCATAATGATTTGTTTATGACCGTGATAGTTTATTTGGATGATCATATTGGGCGTCCCAAAGCATTAGAAAAACACACATAATAGTTAGCCGCTTTTATTCTTCTTCCAAAATTTCGGGACGCTCAATATGATATTACATATCTGTATGTATTGGATCCTTTCTTATTAAAGAGCTGTTTTTTGAGTTATTGTTACAGTTTTTTATTTTTTTACGACATTTCTTCTATCATCTTCTTTTTTAGTTCCATAATCTTCAGAAGGGTTAGCACTTCTTTTTTGATATTTTTTCTAACGATGGATATAAAAATAAGACCCGGAAGTAGTAAAACCTGGTAAAAATAATACCGGATTTCCTTTTCCGATAACTTCAGACATGATGGCAGGTGTTTGACCATACATACCCTACATGTATAATAGCTAATACGACTAGTATGATTTTAAATGGTTTCATGTTTCTATTTTTTTTTGATTTTCAGGTTTTGTTTTTCCCTTTGATGCAACGAATAATGAATTGTTACACCATGAGATAAAAAATCAAAAAAACATGTAGTAAAAGTTGGTAAAACCTATATCATCACATCGAGTGCCACGCCCAAGTGTGGTGATTGAAATGAGAAGCACTACTCATCAACATATAATGGTTGCACTTTAGTATTCAAATCAATATTTTTTATAAACCATGTGATTGTATGGTTTTGAGGTCTTCGTTCTATGATCTTTTGTGTTATTGGATGATACCAGATCGCATCAAAATTTCCTTGGGTGTCCAATACCACCCTCCACATGTTTTTTACCAAAGTAGTATCTGCATAATGGGCGGTATATTTTTCCCAATCGATAGCAGATAGCATTTGTGGATCAAGATGAGCGATGACCTCTTTTTCCTCCAAAATTGCAAGCCAGATGGGATCGCTTAAGTGTTCAATGCTATGATTCTTCCCTTTTGCTCCCCATCCGATTCGTATAGAAGCGCCTTTTCGTATAGCATTAATGAGCTCCTGTTTACTGCCTGCTATTGTATTTCCTTGCTTATCATTTTTGTATACAGCCAACCAGTTTGAATTTGATTGTTCTGTTTGATTGCAGGAGCAAATGACGATCGCCAGGACTAAAGAAATAAAGATTCTGTTCATATGATTTTGATTTAATCTATGAAGTGATTTAAACTTTTCCGCTTCAATTCTATTCTGTCTATCTGCCAGGCTGGTTAGTAGACAGGCAAAAAAGTTTAAATTACTTCTATATAATTCCCCAGGCTTTGCCACGGGTGTTGTGTGATTTTTTTAAAGAACCAAGACTGTTAGCGCCAAGAATCAAGATATACAATTGTCTTGGTTCTTGGCTCCTGTAGCCTTCTTGCAAGCAAGTTAGGCATTCGGGATAGCTATCAGAATTGTTTTGATACCTCGATGACTCTACCTTTTTTAGTACATTTAACTATTCTTTTAAGTCGTTAATCTTCGAGCTTATTTTTTCCATGCGTTCTTCGTATTGTGTTAGATGGTCTCTATCATGTTTTTTTGCCAATTCCAGCGCTTTTTCCTGCGCCATTAATGCTTTTTCGAGATTGTTATTCGCTTCAAATGCCGAGGCCAACCGGCTTAGTGCTTCGGGTGATTTTGGGCGATATGCTGTTAAACGTTGATATACCTGTATAGACTCTTCAAAGCGTTTTTGTCTTAGAAGTCTATTGGCACTAGCTCTCAGGCTACTTCCGCTATTCCATCGATCAGCTTTTGGTAGTATCGTATATCCATATTCTGAGGATAACTTTTGAAAGTAAACATCTATATTATTCAAGGTATTTCCCGGTTGTTTTTCAAAATCTCTAAAATCCAGGTTCCATTTCTTTTTCGGGAAAAATGTTTCCATTGCAGCAGTAAATGCAGGTAAAACAACACCATAATGACTTTCATTTGGAAAGATTTCTGCTTTCAGTTTTAGATTTTGTGATTTAAATGGGGTCATTTGTCGTTCTAATTCCTCGATATTTGTACCTATTGTAGCATCATAATCAGTATCGGCATCGGCAGAGGTGATGTATAAATGTGCTCTGCGATCGGGATGGGTTTTAATACTTTCTGTAATAGCATTGATAAAATTTTCTTCTGGTTCATACCCCATACCCAAAATATCTCCGGCAGCAATTGCTATATGCGCCTGAAATAAACCAGGTTCTTTACAAAAAGCATGCAATGGAAAAGTAGAAGTGGGCGATGTGCCAATGATCATACGGTAATCGGCAGTTCGATAGTGTCCTTGCAGATACATAAATAACTCTTTCCTTAAAAAATCAACAAACGTTTCAGGAGCTCCGTCAAATGGCATCTGTTTCCAGCTTTTGGGCCAAAAATCACTGTTATTGGTATATACTTTTGGCGCATAGAACTTTTCAAAACCACTTGGAAAACCTACCACAATAGCCTCTGGCATGCTATCTACAGAACTTAAGTGTTTTACGGCACCGGTAATTTGATAAAAGAACTCATTTTCAAGTAAAAGAATTATTGGATAGGTATGTTGTATAGAGGCATCGTTGTATGTTTCGGGTAAGTAAACATCGAGGGCTATCTTTTGCTCAAGAATTTTAGAATTTAATATATGTTGTTCTACAAACGCCAGGGGCTTTGTTTTAACCTGCAATACGTTATCTGAAATCGTTGGTTGTTGTGCTTGCGTATATGGTATGGTTAGGATCAGGAAAATAAAATAAGGTATTATGTTTTTTGGTTTCATGATTCTTTGTGTTTTTTTGGGGTTAGTGTTTTGAAGCATCATTAAACTGCCAAAGGACATTGACAATTTTCCATGTGCTGTTTATTTTTATGATGTGCAGATAGTCGATCCATTCATCGGCGATGAGTTTTACCGATGCGGTTCTGTCAAAAATGTCTAGTATGATAATCTCTTTTTTAGGGTTTTTGGGAAATTTATCACCATTACGATTATAAGATTCTGAGAGCAAAACCATATAATCTTTAAAAGTCTCACGCAGATATTCTTTTTGAGTGGTTTTATCCTTCCAGAAGGTTCTTTTTACCATTCTCGGATGTGCAGCCCTCTCAAATTGTGCAGAATTTACCTGGTGCTGTGCTTCGATGTAGTCTAAAGCAACTTGCCTGATGGCTATCGAATCTTGCCGGGTTTGTGCATTTATTTCTAATGAAGCAAGGATAGCAAAATAAACCGGAAACAATATATATGGTCTCATGTTGAATGTATTGTGATCATCTAAAGTGATGTATTACTGAAAAGACATAGAATATATAGATTACCAATACTCAAATATTTTGGAAATCTTTCCGTCTTTAAAACTTACAGAGGAGTCTTTGGGTATTGGTTTCGGTTTTTGAGTACTGCTTTTTTGTGCAAAAAACAGGTACAGAAACAGTGATGGGGTAATTTTTTGTGATGTATTCATGTGAAGAGCGTTTTTATAATAGTTGTATTTTTCTAAAAGTATACATAGGTTTAGGTGTACAATTTTGCTGTTTTATTCAAAAATATAGTACAACTAATATACATAAATATAAATTTGGGGCGTTTGCATGTCTTCTACAGGGCAAGCAGAGTTATCTGCAGACCCATAATTAAAAGATCATTTACCTTCCATGATATTCCATTTTAGGGAGGGCTTCTTTATTTTTTAAATACCGGTCAAACCATGAGATAATCTGCTGGTCTACTTCTTCTCGATATTCTGTGATGCCATGATCCCCACCTTCAAACATAATGAGGCGATAGGGGATTCTGTGTTTTTCGAATGCCAATGCCATTTGAAGGCTCTGCTCTGGTTTTACCCGCCAATCTGCATTACCATGCATCATCAAAATGGGTACATCCTTAGGAAATTTATCTACCCATCGTATCGCCGATCGTTTTATGAGTTCCTGTTCTCGGTTTTGCTCATAATCGGGCACCAATTCTGCAATGACTTTGGTTTCCATAACCGGCCGATCTTTTATGGTCTCAAAACTATCTGATACGGCACCGCCTACTACGGCTGCTTTGATCTTATCGGTTTTGGTAAGGGCGATGTAGGTCATCATTCCACCACGGCTCCACCCATACATTCCAATATTTTCGGCATCTGCACTGGTAACTTCCTTTACTGCCTCGGTTAGTGCAATAACATCATTTACTTCTTTGCCGCCAAACTCTTCCTGCCCTTCGCCACCGCCATTGCCTCTGTATTGACTGGCGATAATGACATATCCTTTTTTTGCAATACGACCCAGTGATACTGCCGCACGACCAATGCTTAAAGCTCCAAACTCCCGATTTCCTCCCCGGTTATAGATGATACAAGGGTAGTTTCCTGGTGTTTTGGGTTTTATGAGGTAGCCTTTTATTTTTAGTCCGTCACTTAAATAAGTAATGTCATAGAGCTGTATGCTATCCAGATATGTATATTGTTTTTTCCAGGTAGTAGTTCCTTTTACTACCAATTTGGAGTATACTTCTTCTTTTGATAAATCGGAAATCAGAGTTTGTTCAATCAACAGCTTAGATTTCTGGGCATAAACGGTCGATATGCTTAATGCATATAGAAATAGGCATAAGTATTTCATTTTTTAAAGTATTGAATAGGTAATAAAAACACAGCACCGCTATTTTCTCTCCTAAAATAGAGGATATCTGATAATTTGATTTAAAAGTTTTCTTAAAAGTTAGTGAGGGAGTAGTTGAGCAGTGAGTTTGTGAGGACGCTGCGCTGTGAGAGGTGAGGCAGTAAGTGGGAGAGGAATGAGGAAACCTGAAAAACGAAAGTAGAAATATAGAAAATGATAGGGTCGGAAGACTAGGAGTAAACTCGATCAATGAAGAGAATAATTTCCCCTGCCGGCTAGGCAGGGGAAAGGACTTTTCCCTGGACAGAAAGCCCTTCCTTTGGAGGGCCTGTCTACCAAGCCAGGTAGAGTTTGGGGAGGATAAATTGTAACTGTCTTTTAATGGGACATAACCCTTTAAAGGCCTGTTTATCTACCAAAGGTAGGCTAAGGGGTTAGGGAGATGTTTAGAATTATGAATCAATGAGGTGAGGAGTCCGAAGTCTGGTGTCCGAAGCAAACCTCTGACATCGGACACCAGACTTCCGACTTCGGTCCCACCCACAATCATTACCTACGATCTTTTTGCACTTTTAATGATTCTGTCTATTGTGCTATTGATCTCATTAATCGATTTTTCTATATCGATAACAGTATCATCAATATAAAAAGCATCAACCAGGATATAAAATTTCTGAAGCTCCGGTTTCAATAATTTGATCGCTTCATTATCAGTCAATGTATCTTTTGCGGCTTTTTGATTGTTACGCCTGGTAAATACTTCTTCAAAGTAGTCCTGATCTAGTTGTAATTCTGCTACCCATTCAATTAGATGTACCGTTTGCAAGTTCTTTTGTGTTTTTGGAGTCTTTAACTCTTTTAAAAGTTTGTTGAGTCGGGTATTTTCTTCAGGATAGCTTGATTTATATAGATCTTTACCGTGTTTTAGTATCATTTTATCAAGATACTCACATGCTTTTTGATACTTTAGATTGCGATGGCGATTTAATCCCGCTTCAATATGATCTCGTATCCCTCTGAAATTATCATCTCGTTTTGCATCTGCCTGTGCCAACTCTAGCGTGAGTGCTTCTTTTTGAGTTTTTCCCACCCCCTTTTGCGCTTTTTCTATAGCGTTTTGTAATCTAATAAGACTCTTAGAAAACAATTGTTCTTCTTTATGGTTGTTTTTAATAATCTTTATAGATTCTATAGATAGTGTGATAAGATTTTCAAGCGATAGGAGCGAATATGGGAATTTTCTGATCATAATTTGTGTAAGATTTTGGTTAACTTTTACAATATATTTGAGGAATAAATATGAAACAATTTTTTTCTTCAAATGACTGCTGTATGAAGCTAAAAGGCTATCTTTTATCTCTCAATGGTTTTGATGAAACTGAAACATCATTTTTCTTCTCTCAGCTGTTTTGGAGTTTTTTAGGTCTTGATTTTTTTCCCTCAGCTGTTTTGGAGTTTTTTAGGCCTTGATTTTTTTCTCTCAGCTGTTTTGGAGTTTTTTAGGTCCTGATTTTTTTCCCTCAGCTGTTTTGGAGTTTTTTAGG
>CANMDW010000047.1 GCA_947496705.1 uncultured Aquimarina sp.
GCATCTTCACCAGAACATACAGGAGTGTTCGTACTTATTGTAGGGGCCACTGGCAGAGCGTTGACCGTTACCGTAGCTGTTTCCGTTAATGAAACACTGCAATTTCCATTGGTCACCTCTATTAAGCTTAAGGTGGCATCCGAACTTGCCCCGTTTACCGCTATATCTACGGTTCCGGCTGCTGGTATGGTTACCGTTCCACTTAAGTTCCCGTTATAGGTTACGATATCACCAGCAGTTCCTGCAATGGTAAACACGGCATCTTCACCTGAACATACAGCAGAGGTGGGCATACTTACCGATGGGGCTACTGGCAGGGCATTGACCGTTATCGTAGCTGTTTCCATTAATGAAACGCTGCAGTTTCCATTGGTCACCTCTGTTAGGTTCAAGGTGGCATCCGAACTTGCCCCGTTCACCGTTACATCTACCGTTCCGCCTGCTTCTATGGTTACCGTTCCACTTAAGTCCCCGTCATAGGTTACGATATCACCAGACGTTCCCGAAATGGTAAACACGGCATTTTCACCGGAGCATATAGGGCTGTTCGTACTTATTGTCGGGGCCACTGGTAGGGCGTTGACCGTTACTACGATCTCTAAGCGTTCACTCTCACAACCGTTGGTGGTTTGACTGACGTAATAGGAGGTTTCCCTGGCAGTTTCTGTACCTGGTGTTGGTGCCTCAGTAGTTCCTGAACCTCCTGTTGGAGAGCTATACCATAACAGGTTATCTCCTGTGGCCGTCAATACAGTGGTCGTCTCGCCCACACAGTATTTCACGGGTGTACTTACCGATGGCGCTGACGGGGCATTGACCGTTACCATGATCTCTGCGCGTTCACTCTCGCAACCATTTTCGTTTTTTTGGCTGACATAATAAGAGATCTCCCCGGCAGTTGCTGTACTGGGTATCGGTGCGGCGGCACTTCCCGAACCTCCTGTTGCTGCGGTATACCATAACAGGTCATCTCCTGTGGCCGTCAATGCATCAGCCGTCTCGCCCGCACAGTATTCGACGGATGAATTGACCATTGGGGCCATTGGCAGGGCGTTGACCGTTACCACGATCTCTGCACGTTCACTCTCACAACCGTAGGTGTTTTTTTGGCTGACATAATAGGAGATCTCCCCGGCGCTTTCTGTATTGGGTGTCGGTGCGTCGGGAGTTCCCGTTTCTCCTGTTGGTGAGGTATACCATAATAGGTTATTAGTTCCTGTTGTCGTTGCTGTCAATGCTACAGCATTATCACTTACACAGTATTCGACGGGAGCACCTATCGTGGGTACCGACAGGGTAACATTGACCGTTACCATCACCTCTGCGCGCTCACTCTCACAACCGTTGATGGTTTGACTGACAAAATGGGAGATACTTCCTACAGTTGTCGTATTGGGTATCGGTGCATTGGGAGTTCCCGAACCCCCTGTTTGTGAGGTATACCATAATAGGTCGGTACCTATCGCCGTCAATGCTACATCATTATCGCCTATACAGTATTCAACGGGTGAACCTACCGTGGGCGCTGACGGGGCATTGACCATTACCGTAGTGCTTGCCGCCAAATTGGGGAAATTGGGCGCATATTCCGCTACATTTTCAGGGACATGAATGGTAATGATACCATCACAAAATCCTGATTCCAGTGCGATCTCTACGGTATATACGGAATCGCTAAGTGGTGTGAAATTGTTAGTGGTGGCATTGTCCAGGACAATATCATCCATCGTAAAACCTGTCACATCCAAATCAAACCGAAAGGTGACCTCAAAGGCCGATAAATCAGCTATTTCTGCCGGCCCTTCTATTGAAATTCCGATTCCTCCTGTGATGGGCCTGAACCCTGTCCATCCAGCAGCTTCATAAGCAGCTTCGGTACCTTTGGGAACAACCACACTTATTTGGTTACGGCCCGTAAAGGTGTTTTCTTCTATTGAGGGGGGATCTGTGCTCCTTGACACTACTGTGGCTATTGGATTGTTGGTAAAAGCACTGTCACCAATACTGGTTACACTGTTCGGTAGGATCACACTGGTCAACTGGTTGCCCGCAAAAGCACTTTCTTCAATACGGATAACTTCAAAATCATTGGGCCCATGGGTTACGATTCCGGGTATGGTGAGGTCTCCTGTGTTTGTATTGCCTATTATGGTAACGGTGTTGGTACTGCCCAGTGCTGTTATTCGATAGGTGATGTCATCAGCTGTAAAGCTGTCACCTTCGGCCACTTCTTCCGTAATGGATTTAAAGCCTGTCCACCCGTTGGTAGGGTTTTGATAATTAGCCAGGGCACCCCTGGGAACGACCACATCTATTTGGTTTGCAGTTTGAAAGGTATTTGCCTGAATCGATGGGGGGGCGGTCGCCTTCATGATCACACTGGTCAATTGGTTTTCTGCAAAAGCCCAATTTCCGATACTGGTTACACTGTTGGGTATGATTACACCTTCCAGGTCGTTGCCCCTAAAAGCATGACCCGCTATACTGGTCACACTGTTGGGTATGGCCACACTGGTTAATTGGTTATTGAAAAAAGCAGTATGCCCAATACTGGTTACACTGTTGGGTATGATAACTTCAGTCAATTTATTATTCCTAAAAGCATTGCTCCCTATACTGGTCACGCTGTTAGGAATCTCCACACTGGTCAGGTCTTTGTTATTAAAAGCACTATTCCCAATACTGGTCACTTCAAAGTTATTGGGTCCATGGGTTACGGTTCCGGGTATGGTGAGGTTTCCTGTGTTTGTATTGTCCTTTATGACAACCGTGTTGGAACTGCCCAGTGCCGTTACCTGATAGGTGATATCTTCAACTATAAAAATGTCACCTTCGGCCACTTCTTCGGTGATGGATCTGAAGCCTGTCCAATCGGGATGACTCTGATAATTACTTAGAGCTCCCCTGGGAACGACCACATCTATTCGGTGACGATTTGCATTTGTAAAGGTGTTTACATTAATTGATGGGGGACTGGCTCTCTTTAACACCACTGTGGCAAGATTTGGGTTGACGCTAAAAGCTTCGCTCTTAATAGTGGTCACACTGGTCGGTATGGTCACTTCGGTCAATTGGTTGTTCCAAAAAGCATAAATTTCAATACTGATAACACTGTTAGGAATCTCCACATTGTTCAATTGGTTGCGGGCAAAAACACCATGCTCAATGGTGGTCACATTGTTCGGTATGGTCACCACGGTCAATTGGTTGCCCTCAAAAGCACTACGCCCCATACTGGTAACGTTCCGACCAATGTTCGCATGAGTCAATCGATTATTACTAAAAGCTTCAATCCCAATAGTGGTCACACTGTTGGGTATGTTCACACTGGTCAGGTCTTTGTTATTAAAAGCACTATTCCCAATACTGGTCACTTTGAAGTTATTAGGTCCATGGGGTACGATTGAGGGTATCCTTAGGGCTCCTCCCGTGCCTGTATACCCTGATGCTGTTACTGTATTGGGATTGAGACCGGTAACTTCATATTCGATATGATCAACCGTGAAAGGTGTTTCTGCTACTTTCGTTGCACCATGATCTATCCCTGTGACTATTAATGTATAATTTTGATTCCCGCCTACCAATGTTCCTTTATGGGTTACTGTAATGGTATAGATGCCCGATGCATTGGAGACATCAATTCTTTCAAATGGATCTACATTGTTATCTCTTTTCGCACTTGTGATAGCTCCCGTTAATTCGTAGGGTCGATAGGTAGCGTTCCCTCGTGAAACTCTTATATCCAAGTCATTAACCAGCACGGGAGTAGTAGCGTTTAGACTAAAAACAGCGTGACCAGGTCTATCTGTCCATGATATGGAAGCCATTAGAGGGTTGCTTCCATCGGCCTCAACAACAGTGGTGTAAGAACTTCCATTGTGTAAGGTCAACTCTTCAATTTTAACTTTATCGTCGTTGTTGGAAATGGCTTCCGCAGCTTTTTTTGCATTTAACAGTCCCCAACCAAATATGGCATCTGGTCCCGACGGACCGGCATCATCAGCTGTATGAAGGGCCAGCCCCTTCAAAGTGGCGGACCGCATAAAATTTCCGTTTAAATTATAGAAATGCTCTTGCAACAGTAACAAAGACCCTGCAACATTGGGTGATGCCATCGAGGTGCCGGTTTTGGTTTGATATCTATACTCTTCATCATCCTCCCACCACCAAAATGCAGAGGTGCTATTAGAAGAAGAATATACATTCGTGCCATTGCCTGTTATATCCGGTTTAATACGATAATCATCGGTAGGACCCTGGCTGCTTGAGCTATTGATAGCTACGGAAATTAAATTTCCGTTCGCATCTACATCGGCATCACGTGCGTTTGCCACTACCAAATTGTTTTTGGCTGTCCCCGCCCCTGTTAATTTATCAAATCCATAACCTCCTGTTGGGTTGATATTAGCGGTATTGTCATCACCCGCATTTCCTGCAGCTGTAACCATTAAATAATATGGGGCATTGAACATCAATTGATCCCAAGACCTGGAAGTTGTAATATATCCCCCAAAAAAATATTGATGCAACAGCACCTCGCCGGTATCGGGGTTCCTTACTCGCATACCATATGAATGGTTCGAGATCAGCATTCCGCTTACGGCCGCTGCTGTAGCTTCGCCCAGATCATTGTCCCAATGATAACCCACAGTTCTTGCATGCGGGGCCATTCCTTTGGCATCGCTATTGACCCCGGAGTTAATAATAGTACCGGTTACATGAGTCGCGTGATCCGTTACACGACCACTATTGTCACCCATGGAAAAACGGTTGGCCCCGCCCGCACCATCAAACTCCCTGTGCGACGCTCTTGCTCCACCATCATCCCATACATGGACTGTCATCCCTCTTCCCATAAGGTTTAATCCCAGGGTACCCCCCTTATGTAAATGTCTTGTCCTGGTGGATTTGGCCGCAACATGGTTGTATGTAGTATAGTAAATAGGTTTGCCGTCAACCACTCTTTGAAGTTCCATTGCAGTTCCATCCGGTTTTGTTATTCTGGTTTTCCATCCCCGTTGTCGTGCCATTTGTAGTGCCAATTGCTTTTCATTCGTTGATTTTTGAATAAACGCTTGCTTAAGGCTTGTCAGTCGGGTCGAATTGTACCTACTGCTAATTTGATTTTTTTGCCTTTCATTTTGTGCGTGCAATTGAATCAAGGTCAGGAAAAAAAAAATTGTGATATATAGACTTTTGTTGTTCATTGTCTTAGCGTACAATTTCGAATTTTTCTTTTTTTTAATCCGTTAGCGTTAGATATTGATTTAAAACCAAGTCGCTCACATTGTTCAATCGGTTGTCCCTAAAAGTGTTTATTTCGATAATAATAACTTCAAAGTTATAGCTCTGATAGGGTATGACGAGATCTCCTGTGTTTATACTGCCTTTTACTTCCACTTCTTTATTGGGAACAAGTTTTTTTACTCGATACGTGATATTACCAGAGATAAACACGTCATTTACCTATTGCTCATAGCTGGCAAGGCCTACTGACATTATAAAGATGGCAGCTATAATGAATTGTAATTGTTTTTTCATTTGAAGAGTCTATTTATTTTAACATTTTTGAATATTAATTCAAAGTAAGAAACACCATACAAGGGAAATATCCAATAATTGGTGTCCAACTCCATTAAAAATGGGATATTACATGATGCTTTAGGGATAATAGAAATCCAGAAATCCCTTTTGATGATCTGTTTGTCCCGGTTTTAATCGATATAAGCACTTTTTATAGACAGGTCTTCTACCAAAACCCCATCTTTGTTTCTAACAAAGGGCTATCCTATAAGTATGTCCAATGGAGTGATGGTGGGGAGCCGGATCATTCATTGGTCTTATAAGGGTAAAATGTTCTTTTGACTTTTGAATATATTAATACCAGCGACGGGGATTGGAAACAACGGTCCCTGTCGTTTTTTTTTGGAACAAGCCCAAATACTACGACTTTACTCGATAATCCTGCCTAACGGCAGGTGCGGCGAGATTTGAATGCTCCGAGGATTGCCTCGAAATCAAAGTCATTTTCTAACCGATGCCTTATGGGCTTGCCCCGAGGTAGTTCACTTTCGACCACTCGACATATAATATGTGTGGTGGATAGCTTGGTATGTCTCAGGAGTTTGGAGAAGTCAGGAGACTTTGCGGAGCGGAGATTCTTAATCCTGTCAAATGGTATACCCCCACTTATATAAGTACCCCCTCCCACTTGTATAAGTACCCGGGGGTACTTCAATTGTTAAAGATCCCTGTAGATTTGTCAGTTCACCCACTTATAGTAGTAGGTGCGCCTGGTAGATTGGCACCTCACCCCGTCTTTTTGGTACGTTACCGGGGTATTTTTGTACCTCGAGCTATCTTTTTTGACGATGCACTCACCTTTTTTGCTAATCTGTTGCTATTCAACGGTATCTTCCGGGGTATCGGCCCTGGTGTTCATGCTTTGAGAAAATCTGGCTTTTAAGAGTTCGTGAGCACTTTGGGCGCCTTCCATGGGCATTTTGCGTGCAGCATCGGCAAGGCTATAGACCGACAGTGCTACTCGGTATACCTCGCTACTCACAATGGTTTGCGTGTCTTTTAACTGGGGTAATACACTCCAGCTCCAGAATGATAAGATCTAATTGCTCAAACAGGGTAAGATCTTTACGAGCTTAAAGCGCTTCATTTTATATTCGAAAAAGGGGTTATGCAATGGTTACCATTGTTGTAGCGCGTAATTTTTAATTTAATTTTATGAAGCTAATACTATTAAGAAATTTAATAAGTTCCTTTTTGTCTGGACTTCTTTCTGAAGAACTACTTGAACTAAAAGTCAATGGGAGCTCAATTAATAATATGAAATCCCTATGTTGTTTATATGCATATTTTGATTTCTGAGTGAAATCTTGCCCCAAAATCATGTATGTCGCGCTAAAATACTTATAATCTATCCCTTTTATTTTTAATGTTTCCTTTTTTGAGCTCGTGATTTTTAATTTTGCTCCACGCGTTTCTACTCTTTCCCTATTTTTTGAGACGATATAATCTTTTACTTTAGATAGCTTTACTTTGTCATTATTTAACACTGTAAGCGTTATATCAGTATTTTTATAATTGTCGTGAAAACCAATCAATAATGCTACAATTTGATTATTAAAATCAACGTAGCTTTTTTTAACTCGATCAAAAGACGTTGCTCTATTTAAAGAATCTTTAGTCCATGGGCTTATTAAATCTTCCTGATAGCTAATTGATATTCCAAGTGAGTTGTTTAAATAAGTTCCATTGTTTAACTCTCCTGTTTCTATTATTAAATCTTTATTTGTACAAGAGGAGAAAATCAATACAACTAATAATTTGTCTAAGTGCTTCATATACTTTGGTTTTATGAGCTATAACGGTCTAGGCTTGTATATTTACTAGGATTACTTGGTTGTTAATAAACAGTTTACTTTTCACAATATCTCCATCCATTACTAGTTTTCGTAAAAGTCAATTTCCTAATTTTAAAATCGGTTGTGTTTTCGGTACTTAAAATTGAAAAAGGAGTTATGTTTACCTTTTTATAATTTACTTTGACTTCCGCAGCATTTAGTGACGGAATTTCGTGAACCTCTTTTACTTCTTCAACTTCATAGTCAAAGGCCAATAATTCAACATATTGTTTTTTATCTCTTTCTGTTTGTTCAAGAATAAATTCTTTGGCCTTATCAAGTAATTTGATATCATAATACGTGTATGTTCCATAATGTCGCACCTTTTTCCTTCCAAGTGAATCAATTTTAAGAAGTCCAATATTTTCAAGTTCTCGAAGTCTTTCAAATTCCTCTTTGTTTCTATTGAAAATTGTCCGTTCTCCGTATTGGAATTTTACGGTTTTACGATATGGCTCTTTTTCAAGACAATCGTTTATGATTTTCTCAGCTTTAGCATTAGAAAGATTATCTGAGCAAGATATTGTCAATAAAGTTATGAGTGCTGAAAATAAAAATATCCTTTTCATAGTTTAGTTCCAATTAATAGTTAAGTTTCTAATTTCAAACTCGCCTTTTTCTCTATTTCCTCCACCATCTTTATTCTTAAATTGAAAAGTTCCATTAATCAGGCTTAATTTTTCAGTTTGAGGAAGTACATTTCTAAATGTTAGTTTTCCTTGAATTAGTAAATTTGTTGGAACGTAAAACGATTCGGTTCCAAATCCAATTCCTGATTCTGGAAAAGAAGCACTTTTAAACTCGTAATTACTTCCCGTTTCGCTATATGCAATAGGTTTTTTACTTCCCGTGTAAAGGTCAAGTTGTTGGTGAGGTAATGAATGTTTAATTGTAACTACAAGTTCAACAGTTTGTTCGATAGCATTTCCTTTACATTCAATCACTTTAAATTCAAAGTTTGAATTAAAGCTTTTGGTATCTGAAGCTTCTGAATTGTTATATAAATCGCAAAAATCGACTTTCTCTTGAAGAACTTGATTTTGCTGTTCAAGAATAGTTATTTGTTCTTGCAATTCAGTTACTGTTTGACTTTTTACGGATAATGAACTTATGATAAGTCCTAAGAATAAAATTTGCTTCATTTCTCTATTTTTGGTTTTAAATTATTTATAAACGGTTTGACTATGATTTCGTTGTAGAAAATTTCAGAGACTTTTGTAAAGTGTATTGCTAGTTCTTGTGTAAAGAAGAGCTATCTTCATAAATCATTCAACAATAAGTGCTGAAATCCTTTAAAAAAGGGATGTAAGAGAGTCTTTCTGGGATTTAAAAAATGAAAGGAGGATCTGTCTTCTAATGATTTCTTATGGTTCTTTTATATTTTTCCGATGCTTCCATGAGTAGTTTCAACTTGAGGTATTCCCTGCCAAAAGTACTTTTTACAAGCTTGATGTAACCTTCTTTCAAAAATTTATATGTTAAAAGTATAGAAGGTACTGAAATTCATCGAAGTCAGGAGACTTTGGAGCGGGGGTTCGAATAGCAACGAGGTAACGGATCCTGAGGCTCTCGAAGGATCGAAACCCGGTTATTCGAGAAACAAAAAAATCAATAATTAACATAGATCATTTTTGTTTCGCGGCGCAGCTTCGGTTCGTTGTAGTCGATCACGCATACATAGGAACCCACGGGCACCATCCCACCTTTATGGGTACCGTCCCAACCATCTTCGGGTCCGCCATAATGGGCACTGAACACCAAACGTTGGCTCAGGTCGTAGATCTTCACCACGTTGTTCACATACGCTTCAAGGCCCTGGATCACCAAGGTATCGGCAGTGCCATCGCCGTTGGGGGAAAACCCATTATTGAAATCCGTAAGGGGTTCACTAGACCCACAAGCGCCGACCGCCTCAACGGTCACTGTGGTGGTCGCCGTGGCGGTTTGGTTGCCCGGCCCTGCTACGGTCTTTAATCAGGTGAGGGTACCGTACGTTTGGATATGGAAAAATTCCCAGAACCATCTTTGGATACCACCTCGACCGAATACTCTGTTTCGATACTGAACTCAATGGGCGCTATGGCGGTCGATGCCAGATCGACCGCCTCAAAGATCGATCTGCCCCCTTCAAAGACCCTCACATCATAGGTCAGGGGATCCCCATCCTCATCGCTCCCTGTCCAAGAGACCTCCATCTCCGAGGTACCTTTATCAAAAACGATCGTTATTACAGCAGTATAAGGAGCAAAATTACCGATGGGAACACCAGGGGTGCTGAAAGAGTAGCTATCACCGATGGTCTGCCCATCTTCATTGACCGATGTTAGCGACCAGGTATAGGTCTTTCCCCTATCCAATTCTACCTTTGTGCTCAAGGCATTGAACGAATTATTGAAGACCTGAGTACTTCCTTCCAAGATTGTCAACACATAACTCTCTGCAAACTGCGCGGCCTCCCATTCGAACAAAACGAGTACCTTTGCATCGTTACCGGCCACTTCCTCATA
>CANMDW010000048.1 GCA_947496705.1 uncultured Aquimarina sp.
CTCGTATACTCCGTGTTTTCATCAATGGTTTCATCAGCGATCGGATTGATGGTAAAGGTGACTGCTTCGTTGACATCGGTCACGGTAACGATCCACTCTTCCGAATCGGTATTGTTATCATCATCGGTGGCGGTAATTGACAGTTGATAGGTATTGTTGGTATCGCTGTCAACAGGGTCTTCGAAATTACGTGCTACCATACCGACCTGCCCGTTGGCAGTGTCGATGGTGAACAAACTGGCATCGTCCCCACCGAGGGTATAGGTCACGGTGCCTATGGGCGTACCCGTAATGGATGGTTCTATACTCGTATACTCCGTGTTTTCATTAATGATAACGTCATAGATCGGATCGATGGTGAAGGTGACCGCTTCGTTGACATCGGTCACGGTAACGATCCACCCTTCCGAATCGGTATTGTTATCATCATCGGTGGCGGTAATTGACAGTTGATAGGTATTGTTGGTATCGCTGTCAACAGGGTCTTCGAAATTACGTGCTACCATACCGACCTGCCCGTTGGCAGTGTCGATGGTGAACAAACTGGCATCGTCCCCACCGAGGGTATAGGTCACGGTGCCTATGGGCGTACCCGTAATGGATGGTTCTATACTCGTATACTCCGTGTTTTCATCAATGATAACGTCATAGATCGGATCGATGGTGAAGGTGACCGGTTCGTTGATGGATTTGAAGCCCGTCCAGGAGTTCTCCCGATATTCTTGTTCCTTGCCAATAGGCACTACCAGGTTTATTTGGTCGCGGTTTGCATTCTCAAAAGCCCTTGGATGGATCGTTGGGGGATCGTTTGACTCCACCGTCACCAGGTCAAGGTCTGAGTTATCCGCAAAAACGCGCTCATTAATACGGGTCACACTTTTGGGTATGACAACACTCTCCAATTCGTTGTCCCTAAAAGCGGAAGACCCGATATGGGTTACCGAGTTGGGTATAATAACCTCGGTCAATTTGTTTTCTTTAAAAGTCTCTCTCCCGATATTGGTGATACTGTTGGGTATGGTCACCTCGGTCAATTTATTTTCTTTAAAAGCCAGACTCCTGATACTGGTGACACTGTTGGGAATTTCCACGCTGCCCAATTGGTTGTACGCAAAAGTTCCGTCCTCGATACAGGTCACCGAGCTGGGTATAATGACGTCGGTCAAATGGTTCTCTCTAAAAGCCCAATCCCCGATATGGGTTACCGAGTTGGGTATAATAACCTCGGTTAATTGGTTGTACGAAAAAGCCCAATCCCCGATATGGGTTACCGAGTTGGGTATAATAACCTGGGTTAATTGGTTGTGCGAAAAAGCTCCGTTCTCGATATGGGTTACCGAGTTGGGTATAATAACCTCGGTTAATTGTTGGTTGTACGAAAAAGCCCAATCCCCGATATGGGTTACCGAGTTGGGTATAATAACCTCGGTTAATTGGTTGTTCGAAAAAGCTCCGTTCTCGATATGGGTCACCGAGCTGGGTATAGTGACCCTGGTCAAACTATTCTCTGTAAAAGCATAAGGCCCAATACTGGTCACACTGTTGGGTATGGTCACCTCGTTCAATTCGTTTTTCCAAAAAGCCTCCTCCCCGATACTGGTCACACTGTTGGGTATGGTGACACTGGTCAACATGTTTTGGCTAAAAGCAGTCTTCCCAATACTGGTCACAGTGTTGGGTATGGTCACACTGGTCAATTGATTTCCCTTAAAAGCTTCTTCACCAATAGCGGTCACCATGTAATCAGTACCTTGGTAGGTGACTGTTGGGGCGATTTCCAAACTCAGACCTTCCGCAGTGTCATAGCCCGTCACCTCTACTTGAGGCGGAGCTGAAGAAGTAATTTTATAATCGTAGCCGTCAATATCAAATTGGTCTCCTACATTTTGGCCATAACTGACATAACTGATAAGACCCACTAATACCATAAAGAAGGCGGACGTTATCAATTGTAATTTTTTTTTCATTTTAGATTTTTGAACATTGAAATTATAACCAGACAAGAAGACATCCAATAATTAGTGCTGAAAGATTAAAAAATAGGGATATAATAGAAGTTTTTAGGGATTTTGTAAAAAAGGAATCAAATGCGATTTTATAGCACTGCTCTTACAACTATATGTATGTGTAATTAAAAAACAATTACTATTTTATTTTTCAATACATCAAGTATAATTAGACCTAGCTGCAATAAGTTATTGAAAAACCAGATTATACGGATTGTTTTAGTATTTTGTACTAGAGTATTCTGCACGGAGTTTACCCTACAGCGTGGCCGAAGAGTAATTTTTGCTTTGGTAAAAAGCTTTTATTATTTACTCGATAATCGAGATTTAAATGCTCCGAGGCTTGCCTCGATTTTTTAAGTCCTTTCCTAACGAATGCCTTGTGGGCTTGCCCCAAGGTAGTTGACTAATTTTCTTTGATACTTCGACTACGCTCTGTGCAAGTTTTTTCTTTCTAAAAGTTTCTTTTAAATATCATGCAACACTCTTTTTACGAGATAGTGATAGGAGTTTAAGCAGGATAAGAATGGAACGATTTTAATTATACAATATCAAGATTTTTATGGCTTTATATTGGCTAAATTCTTACAAAATTTAGTCTATTTAATCCCCCTCCTAAAAGACTTTATCGCTAGAAACCATCAAATCTTGAATTTCATTATCCATCTGATATTTTTATAATAAGGTTATAAATACCATGGATATGTATATGCTTTTGATATATAAGCGAAAAATCATTTAATTATGTATTTGTCCCATTTTTAAGTGACTTCGTCACATTTATTAGTGTATCCTATGTCATAAATTTTATAATTGTTAAAAAAACAGATAGTTTTTTAAGAATACAAGTATTTGGAGTATGCCGAAAATCCAGTAAAGAGTAGGCAAAATATACAACATGTAACATTATGAATGAATTTAATTCTCTTCTTGAAGAATTTGATTTAAAAGAATCTACAGATCAATTTAATCGGGGTAGAATGGCGACTCTAAAAGAATCGCCCAACGTATTAACTGGCAAAAAGAAACGCTTCGACATTACTGAGGCGGGTCATGATTTGTTGGTTCCGATTAATTCCACGGTTATTTTAGAAGATGGGATTGCACCCCGGGTTATTTCCACGACAAGTATCGATGAATACAAATTATGGATTGGTCGCAGTAATGAGCTGGCCGATGACTATGCCTGGGAAATGCCGTCGAAAGCATGGGGCCATAAATCGTTTAAGTCCAAAGAGGAACTTACAAAAAAGGAAGTATCAGATATTGAAAAGTCTGGGTGGATCTATATTTTCAATGATTCGAACAAAGTAGCAAGTTACTCCAAAGCTATTGAAAGCTATCACGGAAATTTTGAGGCATCCCTATACCACATACGTAGGTTGGTTATCCAACCAGGAGGCCGCCTACTTGTAAAAGGAGGACCTTCAATTTTATTAATAGATGAGATGGAAATACAAGGCGATGGACAGATGGAAACCTATACCATTTGTCATGCTACCATAGGTAGTTTTCGCAAAACAGAGCAAAACAAATTTATAAACAATTAAATATAGTTATATGAGTACTTCAAAAAAAGAGAAGATAAGCTTTCAAAATGAAAAAGCCATCATAAACGTTAGCGGACAAGAACCAAGAGAGGTAACACCAGAGTGTCCTTTAAGAATTAACCATACTCCTGCAGAGTATGAGGAGGTAATTATCAAAGGCGGAAGTATTTATGTTTCCTATCCCGATATTCCTGGTGCTAGAAGTATGTCAGCTGCTTTTAAAGTGACCATTCAAAAATTAAATAAAATAATATAAAGATATTTAAAAATGACAAAGATAAGTAAAACAAATTTAGGTGATATACAAGTACTTGGCAATGTGGGTTCAACAGGTCAACCAGGGGAAAATAGTCTCAGGGGTTCTAATGGCCCAAGAGGGAGAGATGGAAAGTGTAATTGGGCTTCCGGATGTAAAGAGTCTGAAAGAGGGGGCGATGGCGGTAATGGTGGTCTAGGAGCAAATGGAAAAGATGGTAATGATGGCGCACCCGCAGCTCCCGCTACGTTCGATATAGTTGAGTTAACGGGTAATATAGAAGTTCTTAGTGCCGGAGGTAATGGCGGTAACGGCGGAATAGGCGGTAATGGTGGCCCAGGCGGTAATGGTGGTACAGGCGGTGCAGAAGATCAATCAGGAGTATATACCACACCAGGATCTCCAGGCGGTAACGGTGGCACAGGCGGAAGCGGTGGTAATGGTGGTAATGGTGGTAATGGTGGCGACGGAACCACCGTTACTATAAATTATACAAAAACAGAAAGTAATGCCATTAAAGCAAAAACAGCACGGTCAATGGTCGGACAAGGCGGAGAAGGCGGAGAAGGCGGACAAGGTGGCAACGGAGGATCCCCCGGCGGTAATTCTGGTGATTCAGGAACAGTAGGAGTTGCAGGCAACAATGGATCGAGACCAGGAGCTGTGAGTACAATTCAAATTATAGATTCTGGAGCCAAAAAGCCGTGAATTTACGGTATATAGCCATTTAACAATTGTATATGAATGAATTATATAGTGTAGGGAATGAGGTGGGTACGTTATTGAACTTGGCTCATTCCTTTTCTAAAAACGCCAGTGTAATAGACCGCTTGGGTACACTGTTGTTAGGTATTAATGGTCCAGATGGCATTCGCCTTGGAGGTGTGTCAGAACTTAACAATGATGGATCTCCTTTACAATTGTGCCTATCCTCAAATTCCAAACGGGTAAAATTAAGGCTTATCGCCGATCCGGCGTCTGAAGTTTTCCAACCTGCATTAAGAGCCTCGATCAGTCGGGACATTTTAGAAAAAGTACTTATTGAAACAAAAACGACTTCGTTGAGGGGATATTGCCATGATTTATTTGAAACCATTTTAGGTGATGTACCTGCCAATTTAAATGCCTTTTACAGAGGAGTTTGCTGGATTGGAGCATCACCAGATGAGCCCGGTGTTGCTTTGTATCTGGATACCTCTCCTTTGGGAGTTTCTGAAAGTTGGAATGCCATACAAACATGGTTGGATAAAGTACTTCCCAATACCAAAGAAAGCAAAAAGATTATAGAGATACTTCGAAAACATACCATACCTGCCAGTATCGGTCTGGAGGCTGTTTCTCCAGATCAGGGTAGAGCAAAAATATATTGGAGGTTAAAGAAGCCTATAGTATTAAGCGATTTGGGAATTGCACCACTGATTGATCCCAAAATGATAGCGTTTCTGTTTCAAGTTATAGGTAAAAAACAAATGGGGTTATCTGGAACGGTTTTTAGTGCAGGGTTCGATTTAAGTACAGGAGCCTTGGAAGATGTAAAAATCGATTTATGTGCACATTGTGTAGACATACCCCCCGATGAATGGATAGCCGTTCTGGATGGATTGACCACCAGGTTTGGGTTACAACCATTTGAAGTAGCGGAACCATTATTGAATGGCGACTGTGAAGTTGCCTTTTTAGGCATGGGAATTTCTACAAGCTCAAAACCAAGGCTTAATTTATATATGAAGCCACAATGGCCTTTAAGAGCAGAAGGTGATACAGCCAATTTTAAATACTTGTGCTATACCAAATTGCAAAGAGCGGTCAGGTATCTCATCCATATTCAGGCAGAAAACGGTTCATGGGAAGATTATTATTTACCCGTAGGCAGTTCGATAGCATGGGTGACCGCATATGTTGGGTATGCACTGGCCGAGATAGGAGAGATCACAGGGTTTGAATCTGCTAGGGTATCTGCAACCAAAGCGGCAGATTGGTTGGAAAACCATAGAAATTATACCAGGGGTTGGGGCTATAATGCCATAACCGGTGCAGATGCTGACTCCACGGGATGGACCTTGCGATTGTTTAAAAAATTAAATAGAAGCATAGACATTAAAGATCGCGAGTTTTTGGCTTCCCATTGGAAAGCCACAGGAGGGTTTTCAACATATAGATCCACAGATCATTGGGGAGATGCCCATCCTTGTGTAACCGCTACAGCCTATTTGGGATTGGATAAAACCACCCGGGAGACATGGCGTTCGGAACTCATCGGGTATTTACGAAACATAGATTCTAAAGATGGCCAATGGCCCGGCTATTGGTGGAAAAACCACCTATATAGTACGTATCATTTTCTAGAGTTGTTCCAAAGTATGGAACTTTTTGAAAATGAATTTTACGATAAGGCCGTTTTGGACCACCAAAATGGAGCAACAGCATTTGAACGGGCATTGGAAATCGGGATTATGCAGTACAGAAACATCGATACTTTAGAAAAGAGCAAAGCACTTTTATCCGATCAGTTGTTGGACGGCCGATGGCGCGGCGGGTTCAATTTAAGAGTAACGGAACCTGATTGTGAACAGCCATGGATAAATCCCCAAGGGCAGTTGTACCGTGATTTTGCGAGTACGATAACAACAGCAACGGTCATTAAAGTACTTAAACAACATATAGCATAACAAAGTAATGAAAAATATCAGGGCCACATTGTTTTATAACAGTTACTGCCCGCCTTGTCAATGGATGTCCAAACTGTCTGTAATGTTATCTTTGGGCAGTATAAAAAGAGTTCCCATTGAAGGTGAAGCGGCAAACAGGCTATATGAAAAATATGCAGAACATCAGGGACAGCTCATTCTTGTTAAAGGTAATCGGGTAACCTTTGGTAGGTTGGTTTTTGCCGAAATTCCCAGAACGATCATTATTGTGTGGTGGCATTTGATAAGGGCCGTTCTAAGAATAAACACATTTAAATAAGTTTTATACATATGAATGAAAATATAAATTGGGACATTTTTTGTGATGAACAATCCAATATCCATTTTGCAGAAAGCGGTTATCAAATACTGAACATTGATGCTCCCGAAATCCTTGAAGAACTTTTCGATTTGTATCAAACGGTATCATCCAGGTATAGATCGGGCTTTTCCGCTACAATTTTTAGTTCGGATCCCCAACACCGAAAATCGATGCATGAAAAGGTATCTGAAATTCTAGAACCCGTAATCAAGCATTATTTCAAATCATATCGTCAGATTTGTTGTGGGTTTGCGGTAAAAAACTCGAAAGCACGACATGGAGAAATGCCGTTGCACCAGGACATATCCATGATACAACCAGGTGGCCGGCCCGCATTGGGCTTTTGGCTGCCCCTGGTACCTACAGGCAAAGTCAATGGCAACTTACAGGTCGTGCCCAAAAGTCATTTATATTACCGCCATGAACGGGCTGTGGGTACCCCTTTTCCACTCTTGGCCAGGGAAAAGGAATTAAGGGCGCATTACCTAAAATCATTACCCACAACATACGGGCAGGCCATAGTTATCGACCAGACTCTTTTTCATGCATCCCCTCCCAATATGAGTGGCACAGACAGGATGGTGGCCGTAAGTGTCCTTCTGCCAGAGGAAAAGCCCACGTTCTATTATTTTAGAAATGAAGGAACGGCTCCTGTGGAGTTGGAGGCCTACAGGGTAAACGATGGCTTTTATTTGAACTGTCAACTAGGATTTAGGCCCATAGATATATTGCCAGACCATTGTTTAACAGAAACGCCACCTCCGGACAGTTTTTCGTTTTTTTAACAGCATATGCTAAAATTAATTAAATACACACCTCTTAATCTAAAAAAATGTCTGATAAAATTACAGAAAACGGCACTCATCTTGACACAGCTTCGGAAACCCCAAACATACGAGATTTTCAAATAGACCCCAACGGATTGGGGGATATTGCAGAAAGTTTGAACCTCTTTAGGGGTGATATCAATTTACCACTTCCTTTAACAAGTATTACCGGTCGAAATGGACTGGAGGCATCGGTAACCATATTATACAGTAGCAACGTATCTAAGGCTGTAGATAGCTGGAACAAAGAAGCCCCTACCGGACCTTTGGGGCTAGGTTGGTCTATGGGGATCGATTTTATAGCCCTGGACAACCAGGATAGTATCGCCCCGAATAATAACCAGTATTACCTAATTTCAGAAGGCGGGACCAATAGATTGCACTGTGTGTCGGATACGCCTGATTACCTGGAATTTGAATTGGAGCAGTATCAATTTTGGCAAATTCGATTTTACCCATCTCAAGAAAGATGGGTGATCATCAAAGAAAACGGGAATCGATACGTGTATGGGGGATCTACTGGCAATATGGCCAAAGATCCCTTGCAATACGGAATAAAATGGGGGCAGAAAAATGGCAATTGGAAAGACGGCTCCTCCCGTACCACGGGACAGGCGAATTTTACAGTGGCCTGGAACCTGGCAAGCATAGAAAATCATTTTGGAGATAGCATCGCGTATTATTATGACAATGAATTAAAGCAAATAGGAGGCGGCAGTGGTCTTTTTTATACGGTGGCCTCGCGTTTAAAAATGCTAAATGCTCCATTTATTAGAAGCCTTACATTTATCTATGGTGATAAAGTGTACCATGATACGATTAAGGAATACGAATTTCCGAATCGATATATAGGAGGGGCAGATTTTCGGATATTTCAAGATCGTTTGGAGACCAAGTATCTTGACCGTATTGAACTTCGCAATGCCAGTGATGCGGCCTCGGCTCCCGAAGCTTTACTTAGCACGGTGAAGTTTAAATACGATATCATAAACATTGCAGAGCACCATCCCGGTGATGCCAATTTTTATAAGCGCTATTTAACAGATGTTGTTATGTTGGGTCCAAATGGCCTGGAGTTGCCAAACATAAGCTTCACCTATTATAATACCCCTGAAGCTATTTCTTCGGGTAAGGGGCAACCTGGCGCCCTAAAAGATATCATATACCCCCAGGGCGGAAAAGTGACCTACGATTTTGAACATGCGGTACTTCCGGGCACAAGCCGTACCATGGGGTGGAACCCAACCGAGACAACGCGGTTTTGGCATGGCCCTGATTATACGGTCTGTGCTAGTTACGATCGTATCAATAGATTGGAAGTAAAAGTTTTAAGTTGGAACGGTAATTGGGTAGAGGCCCCACAGACCTATGATGTGGCAAAGAAAATAGATCTTGAAACGTTAAAAGTATCCATACAAAAAGATTTTTTTGTCCTAAGTTTTATTTCAGATGAAAACAATCCCTCTTTATTTACGGTTCTTTTTCATAAGGAGACTGGTCGTTTTGGGCAATGGATCGCCGAAGAGAACTTTCACTCGTTAGGTATCTCCAACGGCGATCAAGGGATTGTGGTGACAGGCGATGAATTTATGATGGCGCTTAGCTCTCCTGGTGTTTTTTATGTAAAGGTATG
>CANMDW010000049.1 GCA_947496705.1 uncultured Aquimarina sp.
TGTAATTAATACCATCGCTAGATACCTCAACGATGTATTGATAGGCCCTATCCTGATATGGAAACAACGCTACTGCTTCTATCGTTTGTACTTCCTGTAAATCGATCACACCCACTGTAGGAAATGCCTGTACAGACCAGCGTGATCCATCGGCTGTATTATTATCGATCATATTGGCCGGTGGATTGGAAGACTGTTGAGTAACCCCTTCTATGGTAACACCATTGTTTTGGGTAAGGTTCTCCCCTGCAACACAAGATCCTGAAGGTGCAGCCTCTACTGTAACCAAAACTCCTGAAGAGGTCGTTTCTGCCCCCTTATCATCAATCGCTTTGGCTGTTAAAGTGTAGCTCCCCACCTGTGCATTGTTCCATGTATAGTTGTATGGACTACTAGTGTCTTCGCCTAATTTGGTACTGCCCTGATAGAACTCAACCTTACTCACACTGCCATCACTATCACTGGCATCGGCAGTAATGTTGATACTGTTGCCCTCGGTAAATGTGGCTGCATTGGCCGGAGCAGTGAGTGAAACTACCGGGGCAACATTCGGTGTACCAGATCCATCACCTCTTGGGCTTTCTGCAGGGCCTGCTCCTGTTGGGGCTGCTCCTTGTGTAAACACCAGCTTGTCTAATTGGGCACCATCTTCACGCATCCAGACATTAATTGTATGAGCTCCTGGTGTGGTTACATTCATCGTGATCCCGGTAGGGCCTGCCATTACATCATTGACCCAGGTCCAGTTGGGTTGGGTGTCCCCCAATCCATAACCTCCACCGGTCAATAAAGTACCATCCAATCCTATGTGCCAGGAATCATCGCCGCCCCCAGCGCCAAGCATACGGATCCAAACCTGGTAAGTTCCTGTAGTGTTAAAATACACATCATAGGTATAGCCAGGGCCATTGGTCGTACCTCCGGCATTGACCCCTGTGTTGGGAGTCGCCCTGATGCCTTCGCCATTACTGGCATTGGTATCTGTAAAAACCTCCAGAGAACTGCCTGATGTTGAACCACTACCAGCAACAGAGCCATCAAAATGTTCGGCCTCTATAGAAAGAACACCTCCTGATTCTACAAAATATTCAGTAGTACCGCCTCCAGAGCTATTCACGGTAATATTTACCGTCGAAGAAGTGGTAGTAGCACCTTCATTATCGGTAGCTTTTGCTGTTAAAGAATAGTTTCCTTTCTGTACATTATTCCATGTATAATTATATGGACTCGTAGTGTCTTCACCTAATTTGGTACTGCCTTGATAGAATTCTACTTTAGTTACATTTCCATCGCTATCACTGGCGTTGGCAGTAATAGAAATGTTATCTCCTTCAGTGAATGTCGTATTATTGGACGGTGATGTAATATTCACAGCTGGGGAATTATTAGTACCGCCTCCACTTACAGAAACATTCATTTTATCCAAATTAGGGCCTCCATTAGAGGTGTTGGCTCTTAAGCGAATGGTATTGTTTCCGCTATTGAGTGTTACTGTTCTGATAGCAGTCCCCCAATCACTCCATTTGCCCGGAGTTACTGTTTCAAAAGCAATATTTCCCTGGTTGTTACCATTTACAATCAACTCACACTGGCGGTTAACATTAGAGCCATTTCCATAACGAAAAGTAATAGTAGCTTGTCCCTGGCCTTCATTTACATTGTTCCATTCGATAAAAGATCCGTTACCACCAAAATCAACAAATCCAGATCCTGTAAATCCAGGGATATTATCTCTTACAGAGGTATCGTTTTGCGAAGTTCTGTTTTCTGCCTGGTATTCTCCTCCTACAGGTGGCGGTGGAGGATTATTGGTAATCGGGTCTAATAAATAAACCGATCCGCCGGTACCTCCATTCTGTATCCCATAATCTGCAACATATACTTTATTATTCATTGGATGATATACTACATCCAGTGCTCCTGTGAATTTGACTCTATTATTATTTTTATCTACCAATGGCCGTTCATCTTTTACTGTTCCATTGCGATTAAATTCAAATGTCTGTATCGTTTTTGATCCTGTAAAATAGGCCACCAATAATCGCCCGTTTAACTCTCCAGGGCCTTTATACTCATCCATACCATTAGCACTATTACCGCCACCTTTACGGATATCATAAATCAAGTCCGGATCAAAATTGGGCTCAGGCCTTGTGCCTACAGGATATTTAGTGACTTCAAAAGGGTCTTTACCATTTGTAGGATTCCCACCATTTAACACACATTCTCCTCGCGAAGGATTTGGATGCCCGTAGTACTTGCCCTCTTCAATGATATATAACATTTCATTCGGTTTGGTTCCGATTTCTTTAAGGCCATCACATTTTGGAGTTCTTCCGTTATTGGTACTGTTCTGATTGGTAGCCCCATATAAGTTTCCGTTCGTATGAAAAACAATGCCTAGCATGTTTCTAAATCCTGTAGAATGCACTTTTACGGGTGCATTCGACCTATCAGGATTATAATTTACCGGCGAAACTGTTTTTACATTCACTGGAAGATTTCCTGGAGCAAACGCAGGATCGTTTTTTACATCCATATAGATTACCGCGGCGCTTAATTTGGATTCGTTAGAATCCCAATAAAAAGATCCCAGTGTGGTCACACCACCTATAGTTTGATAGAGTATCCCATCGGGTGAGAACTGTAATCCATTAGCTTGATGCTGACATCTGCTAGAGTGCGGTAAACCTGTGATATATTTAGTTTCTTTGGGCTTTTGAGTAGAACCAGCAGGAGGAAATACAATTTTAGATACCGTTCCGGTAAATCCGTCTGTACCCCCACCGCAATTTGCATATGATATCCAGCCAACAAGATTGGTACTGGTTGCATCTGGATCAAATATCAATGAAATAATATCACTACTTACATTTTTAAACACTTCGGTCTTTGTGGACTTTCCTGTTACAGGATCTAATATGTAGCGGCGTATTTCACCTCTTCTGAACGACACATATAAATTACCGTCGGGCCCTACATCCAGACTAGTACAGGCTGTTTTACCATCTATTTTTATTTTATCGAATTTAAATCCAACACCACTCCCGGCAGGAGTAGTACCTGTAGTAAATGTAGATGTAAAAGGAATGGCAGATTCGCCCGAAACTCCTTTCAATGCTGAAGTTACCTCTACTGTATAGATAGTATTTTCTTCTAACACACCATCTGGATTGATGGTGATCGCACTATTTGATAAATCGCTATTTAGAGAAGAAAAAATAATTGTATTTCCTTTCTTAAGCCGTATTCCTGCACTAGTGAGGGTAGACGGATCTATAGATTCATCAAAATCAATTCTGATAGCAACGCTTGGAGATACTCCCGTAGCTCCATCAGCTGGGTTTATTGTCTGCACTTTTGGTGCTACTAGTATCGTAAAGCTTAGTAAACAACTAAAAATCAGGATACTAAAACAATGAAGGGTTTGTTTTTTCATAATTATTTGTTTTTAGCATTTTGAGAGTAAGTACAATTTTTTATAATGCTTCAAACAAAGAACAGGAGAGCGGCATTTTTTTTTCATATCGCTCTCACTTTTTCTTTGCGATATCTACTATTTATTTAATCACAACAGTTTTTACAATACTGCTATTTTCGTCTATAATACGTACCAGGTACATTCCTTTCATTTCCTGTGTCAAATCAATCACTTCTTGTCCTTTTACCGACAAAATCTGAACACCAAAAGTATTATACACTTTAATCACTGTATTTTTTGTAACTCCCTGGATATTAACAACTCCGATTGACGGGTTAGGATACACTATGGGTTTCTTACTTAAGATATTATCGGTACCTTGTATAGCATGGGCACTTCTTGTTCTAAATGATTCACACGAAGAAACATTAAACCCGGTATTACCGCTAATCTGCACATTGGCTGCACAGGAATGTTTAATTTTAGAATTACTTCTAGTTGCCTTATTATTCCTAATCACATTACCAGAACCTGAAGCTTTATCTGCCTGAAAACTAATATCGCCACTTACAGTATTGTTTTCAATCACTACATTTTCTGCTTTATACGAGCCTCCATTGGTATTGGCCCACATCAAAATATTTCCGTCATTAACCACATTATTTCTAATCACCAGGTCTTTAACATCCCGTGTTTTGTATATACCAATATATCTGGTTTTAGGGCCAAAATTATCTGTAATCTCTGCTCCATTTACCACAGTACCACCGCAACATTCCTGGATCAGGATACCTTCTCCATCTACACTCAGGTATGGAGTATCTTTGAGTTTATGGCGATATACTTCATAATCATTACCGTTTACCTTTACATCCCATCCTGCCCAGTCAATAGCTCTGTTTTCATGAGTGGTGCTATTTCCTGTTAACCGATCGCCTGTCGGATGTACCCATATGGTTTTTCCCGATTTATCGCGGATCACATTATTCAGGATCCTAAGCCCCTGGCCTCTTGCCAGGATTGCTGTACGCATGGTATGGTATACCCAGTTATCACGAATTATTATACCTTCTCTAAAGTTTTCCGGACAATTGCTTGGAGTACTTCCAGAACAACGCCCGTTACCCTGACCAGCTTCGATCCCGTAATGATCTGTATAGTTAAAGATGGCTTTTCCGTCCTTTAAATTTTTGGTACTTCCGCCATCGCTTACTACATAAGATTTATAAGAATAGTTATCGGTAACCTTATCATTATGCCTTGTATTAGCGATAAGGATATTCTTCTTATTATATGCCAAAATGTTATACGCAAATCGGTAACTGTATCGCTGATATGCTTTTTGCCCTCTTGAGCTATTGGGCACATTGGGTGCAGGCTTGGCCACATTATTGGTGCGCACACCATAAACGACCATATTCTCACCAGAGGCTCCTGATTTATTAGATGCCGACAGTTCGATCCCAGCTCGGTTTATATCGATATTTACCACCCCAACATTTGACGCAGAATTTGCATCCCGATCATCTAAGCGAATAAATTTAAAAGCTGAGCTGTTAGGGCTTCCACTTCCTGATTCTTTAAAACTATATTTTGGAAATTCGAAGTTAGTAGCAGGATCAAAATTGCTCTTTTTGGCATCATCGCTGGAAAAGTTTGCTCCTCTGATCACTACTCCTGATTTTATATATATGTCATTGGTAAATGTGTATGTTCCCGAAGGGAAATATACCACACCACCACCATTGGCAACAGCATCGTTTTGTGCTGCCTTGAATTTATCCATAGCACTCCCTGAGTAATCGTTAACATTAAATACGCAGTTCCACTTGATATTTTTTGCCCAGGTATATTCTCCGGGATATGCTGATTCAACAGGATTATCTGTAGGACCGCCAGAAGAACTACCGCAAATATTACCTCCGGAAGCATTAACTTTGACAGTAATTACTGAAGATGTTGTTGACAGACCTTCATTATCTGTGGCAACTGCTGTAAACGAATAATTTCCTTCGGAAGCGTTACTGATTGTAACATTGTAAGGGCTCAAACTATCTATACCCAGAGAAGTTGATCCGTTAAAGAATTCAACCTGGGTAACAGTACCATCACTATCGGAGGCATTGGCACTTATATTGATCGTATCACCTTTGGTAAAGATCGCGTTATTTGAAGGTGAGGTAATGGATACCACCGGTGCTGTACCAGCATTTCCATCTCCTGCACAATATACCTTCAATTCATTGATACTGCTCCATCCAGTGGAACAATTACAATCCTCAACTGTTAGCCGTACATATCTGCCCTGCATCGTAGTAAAGCTATCTTTGAAGGAATTGCCTGAAGCTGTATTCCCACTTCGATCTACTACTTGGGTGTAATTAATACCATCGGTCGATATTTCAATCCTGTATTGATAAGCCCTATCCTGGTAAGGAAATAACGCTACCCCGTCTATCGATTGTATTTCCTGTAAATCGATCACACCCACTGTAGGAAATGCCTGTATAGACCAGCGTGATCCATCGGCTGTATTATTATCGATCATATTGGCCGGTGGATTGGAAGACTGTTGGGTAACCCCTTCTATGGTAACACCATTATTTTGGGTAAGGTTCTCCCCTGCAACACAAGATCCTGAAGGTGCAGCTTCTACTGTAACCGAAACTCCTGAAGAGGTCGTTTCTGCCCCCTTATCATCAATCGCTTTGGCTGTTAAAGTGTAGCTCCCCACCTGTGCATTGTTCCATGTATAGTTGTATGGACTACTAGTGTCTTCACCTAGTTTGGTACTGCCCTGATAGAACTCAACCTTATCCACACTGCCATCACTATCACTGGCATCGGCAGTAATGTTGATACTGTTTCCTTCGGTAAATGTGGCTGCATTGGCCGGAGCAGTGAGTGAAACTACCGGGGCAACATTTGGTGTACCAGATCCATCACCTCTTGGACTTTCTGCAGGACCTGCTCCTGTTGGGACTGCTCCTTGTGTAAACACCAGCTTGTCTAATTGAGCTCCATCTTCACGCATCCAGACATTGATCGTATGAGCTCCTGGTGTGGTTACATTCATCGTGATCCCGGTAGGGCCTGCCATTACATCATTGACCCAGGTCCAGTTGGGTTGGGTGTCCCCCAATCCATAACCACCACCGGTCAATAAAGTACCATCCAATCCTATGTGCCAGGAATCATCGCCGCCCCCAGCGCCAAGCATACGGATCCAAACCTTGTAAGTTCCTGTAGTGTTAAAATACACATCATAGGTATAGCCAGGGCCATTGGTCGTGGCTCCGGCATTGACCCCTGTGTTGGGGGTCGCCCTGATGCCTTCGCCATTACTGGCATTGGTATCTGTAAAAACCTCCAGAGAACTGCCTGATGTTGAACCACTACCTGCCACAGAGCCATCAAAATGTTCGGCTTCGATAGAAAGAATACCTCCTGACTCTACAAAATATTCAGTAGTACCGCCTCCAGAGCTATTCACGGTAATATTTACCGTCGAAGAAGTGGTAGTAGCACCTTCATTATCGGTAGCTTTTGCTGTTAAAGAATAGCTTCCGGGTTGAACGTTGTTCCAACTATAACTGTATGGACTACTAGTATCTTCGCCTAGTTTGGTACTGCCTTGATAGAATTCTACCTTGGTTACAGTACCATCACTATCACTGGCATTGGCAGTAATGTTGATGTTAGCACCTTCGATGAATGTTGCTCCACCAGAGGGGCTTGTTAAAGAAACACTGGGAACAATATTCACCGGAGAAACAGCTGCTGTTGTAAAAACCGAAAAGAAACCGTTACCTGAACCTCCGTCGGGCGAATTGTCTATTGCATTCTTACCAAAAAACGGCTCACCGGAATCTACTAAACCTGCTAAAACAATCTTTTGTTCTCCTCCGATGGTACGTACTGCGACGGTGTGCGCATCTCCGTTTCCGGATACTCTTGCTACAAATTCTCTGTCTTTAAGATCTGGTGACATCACCATCAATGTTGGGCCACCACCATAACCACTACTTAATTCAGAAGGGCTAAAATCATAAGGCAAGCCTAGCAATCTATTTCCTGATCCTCCACCCGAAGCTGAAGTAAAAGCAATATATACATTGCCATTGGGTCCCACTGTAAAGTCACCTCTTCTAAGTCTTAACGCATTGGCTCTTCCATTTTCTAATCTTGCACTAAATTGTTGTCCTTTTAGATAGTCTCCATTTTTTGGGTTATATATACCTATAAATGATTTGTGCTCTGATCGGGAATTATAGAATTGGTGATATTTATCCCCTCCCACTACAGGCACTGCAGTTTTTAGGTCTCTGGGATGTCTCCTGAAAATATGGTTTCCTCCTGCAACTTCAAAGGCTGCATATATATTTCCGTCAGGTCCTGAAACCACTCTATACCCACGAGTATCTGCCATATTGTTTTCTACAGAAGGCCCATTACAGGTCTCCAGGTCTCTACCACTATGGTCATAATTCTTCCAAACCCTGTTTCCATTAAAATCATGTGCTAGTAAATATGATATTTGTACCGGGTTACAACCACTATTAGAGTTTACAAAACCTGTAATGAATACCAATCGATTGGCTTGGTCTATAGCAACATCGCTAGTGAAATTTTTACCTTTAAAATTAGTAATCGAATTTCCTGAACCGTTATATACGTAGATATTTCCTGTAGATCCTCCGTCACCTTGCAACGCGGCAACAGTACCATTTGGACTCACATCCACACGGCCACAATATCCGTTGTTGTCTTTTTGATAAACAACAGTATTGGCTGCTGAATTCAATTTAACAAATCCCTGGGAACCAAGAGCTACATAGATATTGTTATTGTCATCTATCGCCATATCGTAGACTTCGTCACCTATCCTGGTAATGGACAGCACAGTAGCGCCATCAGATGATAACCTAACCACCGCACCTTTAGACGAAGCTCCCGCTCCATTGAGTGTTATAGGTGTTTTACCATAGTTATTTGTCGTGTTTGCAGCTAATATGATCGTTCCATCTGATAGTATCCTTGCCGATTTTACAGCATCACCATCTGAACTGTCATTAAAATAGCTGGAAGCTTCTAAATTATAATCCTGAGCTTGTATACTATACAAATTAAAGATTATGTATAAGCCCATTAAAAACAAAGTTGTGTGTTTCATTTTAATTGAATTTTGTTAGTTGTGCGAAAAATTTTATTTATTTCATTAAGAGCATTTTATTTTTTAATCACTTGTCTTACAAATTTGCCTCGATCTGTATCTATCTCAATAAAATAAGTACCGTTTGGATAGGTGCTCAAATCGATCTCTGGCACATTACCTTTTTTGGTTAATTGAACAGTACCTGTCAAATCTGTCAAGATCACTTTGCTCACTTTGACATTTCCTGCATCAATGGTCACCACCCCTTTGGTTGGGTTTGGATAAATTACCATCCCTTTTTGTGTTGTTGGTGACGCTTGCGCGGAAAGGGAACGAGTAGCAGGAGTACTTGTGCAGTATACCTTCAATTCATTGATGCTGCTCCATTTGGTAGAGCAGTTACAATCCTCAACTGTTAGCCGTACATATCTGCCCTGCGTAGCAGCAAAACTATCTTCAAAAGAATTGCCTGAAGTAGTATTCCCCCTTCGGTCTACAACTTGAGTGTAATTAATACCATCGCTAGATACCTCAACGATGTATTGATAGGCCCTATCCTGATATGGAAACAACGCTACTGCT
>CANMDW010000050.1 GCA_947496705.1 uncultured Aquimarina sp.
CGCATAAACTTTTATCCTTTTGGGCTCGAACACAAAGGGTACAACAATACCATTACTGGTAGAGAACATCCGTATGATTATAATGGTAAAGAAAATAACCAAGAACTTGGTTTAAACTGGCACGACTTCGGTTGGAGAAATTATGATGCATCTGTAGGAAGGTGGTTTAACATTGATCCTCATTCAGAAAATTACTATTCATTAAGTTCATATAATTCTTTTGCAAATAATCCTATATCATTTGTTGATCCTGATGGTAGAGATTTATTATTCTGGCAAAAGAACGATGATGGAAAGTGGGAACAAGTTGAATTTAATCAATTAAGTAAAGAGGTTCAAGAATCTTTAGTTGCTTTTGCAGAAACAGAAGAAGGGTTTAATTTTTTATCTGACTTTGCTAATGAAGGTGATAAAATAGGAGATGTTGAGTTTGGAGAAACAGGTAAATATGCGAAACACGAGTTGTCTTTTGGAGAGTTTAACTATTACGGTGGAGCATCAGGTTCATCTAAAGCTAAATTAAAAAATGGAGATGATAAGTTGACTTTTGAATGGACTTTGAATACGGCATATAGTGGAGATCAAAGGAGTGATGGTATTGACCCAACAACATCAAATGCTATAACTAATGGACACGAAGCGTTTATTCATTATTCTCAGTATATTGATGAGTTAATAGAAGCTTTTGACAGTGGAGATATGAATAGGGTAAATGAAATTTTTAAGGAAAGAAAGCAAATAGCTAGAAACGGAGGAGGAAGACCAGAGCATAATAATTATCTTGACAGTAAACCTGAATTTAAGCAGATGAGATCTTATTTAACTCAATTAAAACAAGTTTTAAATCCATCAAGTGTTAATAAAGCTCTAAAGTCTCACGATAATAACCTAGAAAGAAGAAGAAACTAAAATGAAATATTTATTCTCAATTTTAATAATTATTCTATTTTACTCTTGTGGTCAAGAAACTACGAATAGTAAGAAGTATTATTATGAAATATTTGATAATGATAATAATACAAAAGGTTACTATAAAAGAATAGTAACGTATGATGAAAACAAAAGAGTTGACTCAATTTTTCGCTACAATAAGGAAAAAGAACTTCAAAATACTAGATTGGAAAAGTTTAGTATCGAGAAAAATCTTGTAAAATCATTTAATGGTGAACATTTGTTGATAGTCAGTAATCCAGATTCTTGTTATTCTCATTATAATAAATCGAACAATGAATATAAAACCTGTTACTTAGGCAAATCAAAGCTGACCTTAAACAGCATAACTTATGATAGTTCTTATAAGTTTTTAGTTACAGAGGTAATAGTAGATGGTATATCGAACTATAAATATTTTGATGATGATTTTGTATTACTTAAGCAAGAATATAAAGATGGATTTTTAAACTACTATCGGATAGATAGGGTCAAAGAAATCAACGATCTTAACTAAATAAGAAACCGCCCAAGTGGCGGTTTTTTTTATATCTTAACTGTAATGAAATATTGTCATATTATCGAGATTTAAGCCAGTTACCTCGTTATTTTCTATTACAGCTTTAATGCCTGAAATTTTAAATGAATAGTTTTTTACTTTACTTACTAGACCTTTTGTTTTTCCTTTTACTAGACATCTAAAGTTAGTAAGACCATTAATATTATTAAGGTCATCAAAATCTAATTCAAAAGGATGAAATACATCAACTTTTATTATTGTCTCGTATAAGCGTTCAATAGTATAATCTTTAAAATAGTCTCTTAGGTGATCTATTAATATTGCGATGATATCTTCTTTGATTTTATCCATAATAATTATGTATATGCCCTTTTTGTTTTAAAATCTCGTAAAAACGCATCAACGGTAAGCAACAAGGCATCCCGTTCCTTTTGTGGTAGTTCGTTAATATCATTAAGGCGTTTAAGCATTACAGGGTCTTGTAAAGCATCAGCATCATTAGTCTCTCCCAATAAATATCCTACAGTTGTATCAAGTACATCTGCAATTTTTACCACCACATCAATAGAAGGTCTTACTTCGTCACGTTCATACTTGCCAATAGCAGAATGATGTGCTTCAATCAGTTTAGCCAACTCATTTTGCGAAATCTTTTTAGCTTCTCTTTGTTCCCTTAATTTTTTACCAAAACTCTGCATATACTTATAAAATATGGTATTAAAAACGCCTATTTGCGCTTATTAGGCAAATATATTGCGAATAAATTATACTTTAAAATAAATTTTTAGTTGCAAAAACAATAAGATTTTATAGATTTGTACCAAATAATCGCAACTAAATATTTTTATGATGCTCAATACTACCAATCCAAACAATTACCAGTACACCACAAAGCACTTAGAAATATCGATTCTAGGAGGTATCAAACTCAATCATTTAGAAGCGTTACGGGTTACATTAGGTATCAATAAAGTAAAATCTGAAACCAAACTAAGGCACAATGTAGATTTATATAACGATAACCAAGTAGAGAAACTGGTAAGAAAAGTAGCAGAACGTATAGAAATTGGCACATCCATAGTGAGGCGATGCCTTCAGGAACTGACCAATGAATTAGAACAATACCGATTAAGTCAACTTGATAACGATGAATCAGAAACCACTATCAAAGAATTATCTTCTACAGAAGAAAAAGCAGCTATCAAATTTTTAAAATCAAATGATCTACTTACCAAAACTAATAAACTCATAGGAGAAGGTGGTGTAATCGGCGAAGAAACCAATCGATTATTAATGTACCTGATCTTTACAAGCCGTAAAAGCTATAATCCATTGCATTGTATCAGCTTAGGAAGTTCCGGAGCAGGAAAGACACATTTACAATCCAAAGTAGCAGAACTCATACCCGATCACGAAAAAGTAGAGATTACCGTACTATCAGAAAATGCTTTTTATTACTTCAACAGAACAGAATTACGAAACAAACTCATATTAATAGAAGATCTGGACGGTGCAGAATCAGTACTCTATCCATTACGAGAGTTACAATCCAAACGTAGGATTACCAAAACCGTAGTACATAAAGATCGTAAAGGCAATACCAAAACGATACACCTAACTGTAGAAGGCCCTGTAAGCGTTGCAGGTTGTACCACACAAGAAAGTATCTACGAAGATAATAGCAATCGTAGCTTTTTACTCTATATCGATGAGTCTAGTGAACAGGATAAGAAAATAATGTACTATCAACGATTAATAAGTGCTGGAAAAGTAAATATCGATGCAGAACTAAAAGCAAAATCATTTTTACAAAGTGTACAAATGTTACTCCAACCCATTAAAGTAATCAATCCGTATGCAGAGTTTTTAGAGTTACCACAATCGGTATTTAAACCAAGAAGGACGAATACCCACTACCTACAATTTATAGAAGCTATTACCTTTTACAAACAGTATCAACGTGAGAAGCAATATGACCAGAATACTGGCGAGGAATATATAGAAACCACGATTGAAGATATACAAGAAGCCAATGAAATCATCAAAGAGGTTTTACTACGTAAAAGTGACACGATTACAGGGGCAGCCCGTAATTATCTGGAACAACTAAAAGCCTATTTAGAGCAAAATAACCAAACCACTTTTACCAATGCAGAAATCAGAAGAAACCTACGAATAAAGGAAAGTACTTTACGCAACTATCATAAACAATTATTAGCAGAGGATTACATCAAACGAATCAAGAATGCAAAGACCAAAAGTCATTGTTTTGAAGTCACAGACGTAAACGAGTATAAAATACTTAAAAGTCAGATTGACAACTCCTTGCGACATTGTATCGAGCAAATTAACTCGCAACCTCGCAACTAACCCGCAACCACCGTTTTTGCGAAATAACACAAACAATAACAGTTAGTTACCCCAACTCGCAAGAGAAACCTAAAAAAGACATACCGATGAAAAAATTAAGACTACAAAACGATAGTTACAGGATGCTTATATCTAATTACAAAGAATGGTTGGATATACTAGGCTATGCAGAAACTACCGTTTATAACTTACCGAATCATTTACAAGAGTTCTTTTACTGGCTCGAATCTCACGGACATACCGATATAAATACCATTACTGCAAAAGATATCAAAGAGTATTACGAGGAACTTAAACAACGTAGTAATGAAAGACGGTACGGAGCATTAAGTAAATCATACTTAAACAAACATCAACAGGCTCTAAAAAAGTTCAAAGAATATTTACAAAACCATAATCACAAAGGAATCAGTATACACTTAAAATCAGAGAGCTATCCAACCGAAGAAAGAATCAATATTTTAACCCAAAAAGAAGTAAAACAACTCTTTAACGCTACCAATCGTAGCCATATTAAAAAACATTATCGACAACGAGATAAAGCCATATTAGCACTACTCTACAGTTGTGGACTTAGAAGAAATGAAGCAGTACACTTAGATGTTAGTGATATCCTTTTTGATAAAGAACGCATTTATGTGCGTAAAGGAAAGAATTACAAAGAACGATTTGTACCGATCAATAGTTACAATCTTGAAATCCTAGAAGATTATCTCTACGATGCACGCTTAGAATTTAATATCAAACACGATACAGAAGCATTACTACTCAATCATCACGGAACACGGTTACAAGGAATGACCTTTGCTTGTCGGTTGCAAGCCATTGTAAAAGCTACAGAAAATAAGGTAATAGCAGACAAGAACATCACATTACACACCTTACGGCACTCTATTGCTACCCATCTATTACAAAAAGAAGTACCACTCGAAAGTATTAAACACTTTTTAGGGCATAGTAGCTTAGAATCTACACAAATCTATACTCATATCGCAAAAACACTTGAGAATGAATGATTACAAAACCTATCTAAAGAAAGAAGGATATACAGCAAAGACTATAAAATCAAAAGAACTTGCATTACAGTACTTCGCAAAATGGTGTAAACGACAATCCACTACACCTGTAGAAATCGATTACAAAACTTGTCTAAAATATATCAAACACCTAACCAGAAAAGGAAATAGTAAAAAGACGATCAATCATAAATTAAGTAGCATAAAAACACACTTCAATTACCTAATAAGTGAATCTTACAGAACCGATAACCCAATAGAGAATGTAAATATTAGAGGAACACAAAGAAGTATAAATTACAACTTACTTGAACCCGAAGAACTGGAAGATTTATACTATAGTTACGAAACTGATAACCACCAAGAAGAATATCACAAACACACCTCGAAGCGTAATAAAATTATTGTTGGGTTACTGGTATATCAAGGTTTAGACACACAAGACCTGAAAAACCTAAGAACAGAACATTTACACTTGAATAAAGGCAAAATCTATGTTCCGAGCAGAAAACGAAGCAATGCCAGGGAACTGGAACTTAAACCGTGGCAGATGATGGAGTTTATGGAATATATCAATGAAGTTAGAAAATATCTGCTACAACGATTAAACATAGATACAGATCAACTCTTCCCTTCTGGAGATCGATTTATAATTACCAATACCATTATCAAAAAACTGAAAAAATACAATCAAAAAGTAGAGAGCAACAAGCAGATAAGAGCATCCGTAATTACCAATTGGTTAAGTGAACATAATCTTAGAAAAACGCAATACTTAGCAGGACATCGGTATATCAGTTCTACAGAAAGATATTTACAAGATGATCTGGAAAACCTACACGAAATCGTAAACAATTATCATCCAATACAATAAAATATACATTATGAAAACTAGAAATAGAAGCCCATAAAAGAAGAAAACATAGTACATTTATCTCTGAAAATCGTAAAGTATTACTAGACCATAAATAAGTCAAATCCCGCTATGTTTGCAAGAAGGGAAACCCTTGCGCTGTTTTTACGAGCAGCAGAGAAAACTAAGGCGGGTATTTTAACTCTCTAAAAATCGTAAAAATGAATATTAAAAACTTCACAGAAAAGTATGTGAGTATTATACATACAGACCCAACAACTAAAGAAACCTATATCAGAGTACCCATACAAGATTATGGAGAACTATCCTTTATGCAACACACTTTGATAGAAAACCTGAATTTATTAAGTCAATTAGATGATGATATAAGAACCGAAAGGGATATGAAAGACAGTATGTTTTGGATATCCAAAATACTATTAGCCAGTTATCCTGCCGAAGAAATCGAAGGAATAGCAAAACTGATCAAAGCAGCATCAAAGTTGTTATAAAAAAGAATAGAACTTGGTATTCCAAATTGGAATATCAAGTTTTTAAAACTGTAATTTTACCAACGAAATAAGCACACAAAATGAGCAAGGAAATCACTATACCAGATGAAATAATAACCAGTAAAATATACTTAATCAGAGATCAGAAAGTAATGTTAGATCAAGATTTAGCAGAACTTTATAATGTTGAAACCAAACAATTAAAAAGGCAAGTTCGTAGGAATATAGAACGCTTCCCCGAAGATTTTATGTTTGAACTGACCAAAGAAGAGTTTACTGTTTTGAGGAGCCAATTTGGCACCTCAAACCGTGGAGGAACACGATATATGCCTATGGTATTTACAGAACAAGGAGTTGCAATGTTATCAAGTGTACTTAATAGCCCTACAGCTATAAAAGTTAACATACAGATTATTAGAGTATTTACTAAAATCAGGCAAATGCTTACAGAGAACTTGAACTTACAACTTGAAATCGAAGAAATTAAAAAGAAACTTACCAATCATAGTAAAAATATAGAACTGGTCTTTGATTATCTTGATGAACTGAACGAAAAACTAGACACAAAAAAACCAAAAGATCGAAATAAAATAGGCTACAAGAAATAGCCAAGTGAGTCGCTTCGCTCCAATTTACTATTATCACATCAGCCCGAAAAGGGCTTTTGTAATAAGCTGTTATAAGGTGTTCCTTCGTCACGCCACAAGCTATTTTTTGTTATTCTACAAGTGCAGAAAAAGCACTTGTTCCATACCGTTGCGACTTCCTCGCCTTCGGTCGTCAGTCTCCACTACAAATAAATAGCCTTGTTCTGTTCCTCTATCACTCGTAGCTACTTTTTTGCTTAAAAACAATAAGGTACGCTATCGCTGAATATTAAATTAAGCAAAACCGCTACTTCATTGGCTACGCCGCTTGGTCGCAGCCTAGCCGATTATTTATGTTGAAGTTTATATTTGATAAGTCGGAAAACATAAAAATCGTCTGGCACACAAAACCGTTACACTCCTTTTTGTGTGTCGGCTGCTCCTCTTCGCTTTGGCTACGCCTTTGTCTTCTGCGTTCGCCACGCAGGCATCTTCAATCGGCAGATTGCCTACCATTTAGATAAAAACTGAAGGTCAGCCACTCGATCTCTCGCAGCTTCAGTTTTTATCTAAATGTTTACAAAAGTGTTGGTAAAAAACTCTACCCCATTATATTTAGGCTTACTTTTTAAAGTAAGTTTAGTATATCAAATCAACCAAACAAATGGACTGGATTACTAAGTTATTAGATGTAAAAAAAATACCAACAAACTGGATATTTATTATTTGGGTAATACTATTACTTCTACTTTTTTTACCCGAAGAATTTATTGGTAAACTTGAATTAACTGAATTTAAAAAGGATTATGGAAAGTTTTTTGGTATAATTTTCCTAGCTTCTTCTGGACTTTTAATAGTTTTTTGTGCTTCTTGGATTTATAAAAAAATAAATAGCCGAAGCTTAAAAAAGAAATATAAAGCTTTAATTATAGAATCAGTTCTAAACCTAGATTCTCACGAAAAAGCAGTGCTTAGGGAATTTTATATTCAAGGAAAAAACACTATTAAAATCCCTATGGATAATCCTACTGTATCAGGACTCATAAATAAAAGAATTATATATCAAGTGGGAAGATATGGAGAAATGTCATCGGTTGGAATGTTATTTAATTATGCAATATCAGAAACAGCTAGGAAGCAATTAACATTAGAAATCGTTGAATTACCATCAGGAGAACCTACGCAGCAGGAAATCGAAAGAATAAGAAACTCAAGACCGCGATGGATGATAAAGTTAGAATCTAATCGACGAATCTTCGAAAGTCTTTAAAAACGCTTCAAAAGTGGAAGATTGAAAGGCAAATGCGGTTGTGATCTTCCACTTTTGAAGTGTTAGGCAAAGTGCCGACTGAACGTCGCACAAACTTGCTCAAAACTACTCAGAACACCCTCCAAACCCATCCAAATCACATTTACGACACGATTATAAGAGTTCAGTATTGTAATATCTTCAGTAGAAATAGTTTGTTAGAAGTCAGATTTTGAGCGCAATGGCAGCTTGGGGCGAAGCTACGGAAGTATTGCTACATAATACTTGTTATAGACCCTGACGAAGGAAGTGCGGGTATAACTCGTATTATGTACAATATCGAGGATCAGGAAGCAGCAGCAAAACAGGGGTTTATTGCCTTAGCAATAATCTGGGTTGCTGCTGCGTGGCTTTTAGGGAGTATTTAGTACTTTAGCATAGTAGAATGATGATAGAAAGGACGTTCTTTTTAAAAAAATGTAAGCTGTTTTTGGAGTAGAACCGTGGGAAAGTGTGCCAATGTTGAAAAAA
>CANMDW010000051.1 GCA_947496705.1 uncultured Aquimarina sp.
CCATGTGCCAGGTTATACATAAACCGATCGAAGGGCATATGCAATGCCTGTAACACGGTATAGAGAAACTGGCTTTTATGTGGATAGGATGTTTGCATACTATTGGGTTTTGGTTATTCCAAATGTAAGGGGAGATTGTGTTGAGATGCAAGGGGAGGTGGTCTTGATTCATGAAAAAAGGATTTCTGATTCATGAATTCAGACTATTTAAAGAATCATATTAATTTCATGATATTCAGGTGTTTAACTCAAATATAGTTTGTTTTGAATTTTTGTTTATCTATTTTTTTGTATATGGATTAACAGGAACGATATTTGTTACATAGCTGAAGCTTCAGATGATAAAAGATTACATAAATATAATTGATCCATTTCTTGAAAAAGGATACAATATTTTTTCTAAAGTGAAAAAAAAAATATTTCCCATAATTTTGCTTTCCATTTCTTTTAATTCAGTAATAATAAATGCCCAGCAGAATTTAAGGACTGGGATTTATGATTCTTTAAAAAAGAAAACTTTTAAAGAATTAGTGAATCAATTCTATTTAGCAGAACGTGAACAAGATTCATCTAAGTTAGAATTATATGCCAGTATCTATTTGGCAAAAGCAAAAGAAATATCTGATCCAATAAAAATTGCTGAGGGATATCACTTTTTTGCATATTTGAATAGAAATAATAGCTGTAGTCTTAAATATGCGGATAGTATTATTGAAGCTTCTAAAAATTTCCCTAACAACAAATATCCTGCTCAAGGTTATCTTGCAAAAGCATATTATCTTTATAAAATAAGGGATTTTAAAAAGACATTAGATAATTATTTATCGGCCTATCAATTATCTAAGAATCTAAAAAATGAAGAGCTAGCCTTTAGTATTAGTCATGAAATTGGAATTTTAAAAAATCGAATAGGGTTTCATAAGGAAGCTTTACATATCTATCAAAATAGTTTACGTTATTTGAGTAAGAATGATAACATAAAAAGGAGAAATGAAAAATATAGAAATGTCCTTTTTTCATTAAGTGTTACTCATAGAAAATTAGGACAAATAGATTCAGTTTCATTATATAACAAACTAGGGATTAAAGAGTCTATTAAAAATAATGATTCTATAAGTTATTATAAATTTGTTTTAAATGAAGGAATAAACCTATATAATAAGAGAGATTATTCGGCCGCAATAGATAGTATTAATAAATCTATACTTAAAGTTAATGAGTTAAACCAAGCGATTGGATTTCATTACTTAGGAAAAATAAATAAAGAGAAAGGCGATATTGATGGTGCAATACTATATTTCAAAAAAGTAGATACTATATTTATAAAATACTCGGATTTGAATCCTGAATTACGCGAAGGATATGAAATTTTAATTAATTATTACGATGCTAAAAATGACAATCAATCTCAATTAGTTTATATAAAAAGATTATTAAAAATTGATAGTATTTTAAATAGCAATTATAAATATCTCAATGAAAGAATTAACAAAAAATATGATACCCCAAAACTTATTCATGAAAAAGAAAGAATAATTGACGATCTTAAAGATGAAGAAGAGAAATCTAAATTATTTATTTACGTTCTTTTTATAATATCAGTAGTTCTTTTGTTTTTATTAATTTATAATTATACTAAAAAGAGAATTTATAAAATACGTTTTGAGAACCTAATTAATGAGAATGAAAAAAAACAACTCAAAAACGATAAGGCTACTCATAATTCAGAACCAATAGGAATATCATCAAAAATTATAGACGATATCATTAATAAACTTGATAAATTCGAAAAAAGCGATAAGTTTATTGAAAAAAATATTACATCATCTTTATTAGCAAAAAAATTTAATACTAATATTCGCTATTTATCTAAAATTATTAACACCTATAAGAAAAAAAGCGTTGTTACCTATCTTAATGATTTGAGGATAGAATATACAATTCAAAAATTAAAAAATGAAAAAAGATTCAGAAAATTTACTATTCATGCAATAGCTAATGAAGTAGGATTTAATACCAGTGAAGCTTTCTCGAAAGCCTTCCATAAGAAAACAGGAATATATCCTTCTTATTTTATAAAACAACTTGATAAATTGTGATATTTAGTTTAAATGAGTTCGTATAAAAATTTTGAAGTAAGCCTATTCCTATAAAGGGAAACTATTGTAAAAAATAAAACAAGAATACAAACTTTTTTACTAATGCTATATTATTACTTTTTAAGAATTATGATAGGTCTGAATTCATAAATTCAGATTGACAATTTTATTTTTTTATTCTATAAAAAAAACTATTTGCATAAATTTGATTGATCATAATAAAATTTAATATCATGAAAAATTTAGACTACGAAAAAAAGCTTCTTTTAAAGAAGTTAAACATTGCTAAACTTAACAATATGAACAAAATTAAAGGTGGTGGTAGTGGTACTTCAGATGGAACAGAAGAGGATGTCTCTGTAAGTTGTACTGATCCAACAAATCCAGTTCAGTAACTTTAAACTCTTTATTAATTTAGGGTGTTATTCTTCTCAGCATCCTTTTTTAAATAACAGCCTTTTATGAAATCAATTTTTTTGATTCTTTTATTATCCGTTTTACTTTTTAATTGTAAAGAAAGGGAGAACATAATCTATTTATCGCCTGCAATTATGGTTTTGAATTCCAAAAAAACCAAAATTAGCAAAGGGCAGCTAAAATCCTGGCATCACAAAGATGTTATAGAAGATACCATACCGGGTATCAGTTTGGACAAAGCTTATAAAGAAATCTTAAATAAAAAGAAGACAGAAAATATTGTTGTCGCTATTATAGATCAACAAGTAGAAATTAATCATGAAGATCTAAAAGACCAAGTATGGGTAAACCCTAATGAAATACCAAATAATAATACTGATGATGATGATAATGGTTATATAGATGATATTTATGGTTGGAATTTTTTAGGCAATGCCAAAGGTGAAAATGTTATAAAAGCTAATTATGAATTTGTCAGGGTAATAAGAAAATTTGACAGTAGTTTCAAGAATAAGAAAATTAAACATATTCATCCCAGTCAAAAATCCAATTTTATTATTTACGAAAAATCCAAAGAAGCTTACAAGGAAAAATTAAAATTTGCAAAAAAGAGACAAGAATATGGTGATTTTTTAGTCGCAAACTATCCTAAATCGAAGCGATTATTAAAAGAATTTTTCCCTCAGGAAAACTATACGCTTGAGCAAGTAGATAGCTTATATAAAACTCACAAAGAAAATGATGAATTCAATAAATTGATATATTTTATGTATGACTACATCAAATATAATTTGTCTGAAGATTGGATTAAGGAAACTAAAAAAACAGCCGATGAACGATTATCGAAATTAATGAATATTGACTATAATGAAAGAAATATTCTTGGAGATGACCCCAATGACCTGAATGATAATGAGTATGGAAATAATATCGTAAACAATCACTCGAAAGTTCTTTATCATGGAACAAATGTTGCAGGTGTAATAGCTAGTAGAAGAGATAATGAAATAGGCGCTCAAGGGATACTAAATAATTGTAAAATTATGGTGCTAAGTATATCTCCCATTGGTGATGAAAATGACAAAGATATTTCTTTGGCAATCAAATATGCTGTAGACAATGGTGCCAAAATCATCAATATGAGCTTTGGTAAGGACTTTTCTCTTAATAAAGAATGGGTGTATGAAGCAATTAAATACGCCTCAAAAAAAGACGTTTTAATTGTAAGTTCTGCAGGAAATGAATCACGAAATTTGGATAATCAGGACATATATTATGTAAATGATCTTGATTATACTACAGGTGAAGAAATTTCAAATAACTTTTTGTTAGTTGGGGCGTCCACATATTCTTTAGATAAAGGTTTAAAAAGACCTTCCAGTAATTACGGAAAAAATAATGTAGACCTTTTTGCTCCGGGTTACAATATATATACTACTTCTCCTCTTGAAGAGAAATATAAATTCGCATCTGGGAGTTCATATTCTTCAGCTATAGTTTCAGGAGTAGCAGCCTTAATACGATCCTATTATCCAAATCTAACCGCCCCGGAAGTAAAAAATATCCTTATGAAATCCGGCACATCTTATCATATTGATGTAGAGATCAAACAAGAAGACGGCACAAAAAAAATGGTGCCCTTTTCAGAACTCTCTAAATCTGGAAAAATAGTCAACGCATATAACGCTTTATTACTAGCAGAACAAATTTCTAAAAGTAAGAATTAAGAAAAAAATTGATAGCAAACCGGCCATCCCGATTATCAACCTAAAGAAGAATAATGCCAAATAAGAGATTTTTACTTATCCTAATCATTATCATATCATGCACTACAGATAAGAAGCAAACGTTTTCTTACCCGGTCATTGCCTCTGTAACGGCGACCGATACCTATCACGGCCAGAAAATAGAAGACCCGTATCGAAATTTGGAAAACCTAAAAGATTCTACAGTCATCAATTGGTTAAAACAACAAGGAACATATGCTTTTGATATTGTAGAAAATATTCCCGGTAGACAAAGGTTGATAGACAAACAAGTAGAGTATGATGTATCTGGTGGTCAGATTACGACACCAATGGATAAATTATGCCCAGATACTAAAGATGGCAATTGTTAAAAAATCGCTTTCAAAAGCTAACTTTTATATTAACTTTAAAATAGTTTACAAATCAGTTTTAGAAACCCCATTATTTAGTAATATGATTTTACGTAGAATAACAAATCCTATTTACAAAAAAGTCAATAGCAAATGTTCGTTCATAACAGCTGTAGTATTTACTATATTTATACAGGTCAATTTCGGTCAAGAATCTGCTTTGGTATTCCAAAAAGGAATAGAAAAAAACGTAAAGGGTGATCAAATACATCACTATAAGCTAAACCTCAATCAAGGAGAACTTTTACAGTTGGATGTACTACAGAAAAACGTAGATATTCAGGTTTTGGCAATTTTCCAAAAAAATGATACAATACAGCAATTCGATTCTCCTAACGGACAAAATGGTCTAGAAATTGTAGAACTTCCCATCAGTGAAAGTGGAACGTATTCTTTTAAAATTATTCCTCTAATACCAAAAACTAATAAAGATTCTATACGAACCAATTTTATAAAAACTATTAATGGTAGTTATCAAATTCAAAAATTTAAAATCTTATCTAGAAATGAGCATAATCAATTAATTGAATTTAGAGAAGCTCAAAAAGACAGTGTGATTTCCTGGATCAGGGAGACGTCAATACCCTTAAAAAGTGTAAAAGCTGAGACGGGACTTGAAGACTTTTCTCATTTAAAACCTATTTTAAAGGATGTACAAATTGTAGGACTTGGAGAAACTAGTCACGGCACTAGGGAAATCTTTCAGATGAAACATCGTATGTTGGAATTTTTGGTCAAAGAAATGGGGTTTACCATTTTTGGTATTGAGGCTAGTCATGTAGGATGTAGGCCTATTAATGATTATGTGTTATATGGAAAAGGTAATAGCAGAGATGCCTTATCAGCACAAGGATTTTGGGTTTGGAATACCGAAGAGGTAATCGATATGATTGAATGGATGAGAGATTATAACAAGACGGTTACAGAGGATAAAAAAGTGCAATTTGTTGGGTTTGATACACAAATGACTGCTCTTGACACAGCCTATAAAAATGTTAGTTCTTTTGTAAATAACATTGAAGAACGAATGCGGCCAAGAATGGGTTTGGATACTATCATTGATCAATTAAAAGATCAACAAAAACGAAGAGAAATTTTAAAAGATGGACTAGCAATACGAACCAAACTTCATCAACTAATGTCTTATTTGGTATTGAACGAATTGAGATTTGTTCATACTAATTCGAGATCGACATATGAATCGGTCCTTTCCGATTTGCGAAAGATTATCCAAGGAGTGGAATCAGGGGATCAAAAATTAGAGAAAGAACTACAATATAACATTCGAGATGAATATATGGCACAAACTGTCCTAGAGGTATTACAAAAAAAAGGACAAGAAGCCAAAATGGTTCTATGGGCACATAATAGCCATATTAGTAAAAATATAGATTCGCATGTTAATGGCTATAAAAAACCCCTTGGAAGTGTCTTAAAAGGGTATATTGGCAAAAAATATTATGCTATAGGTTTTTCTACTTTCAAAGGAAGTTTTCAAGCCAGAAATTATAGTGTAGAAAACGATAAATTTGATAAAGTTGCTTCTTTTAAAATATATCCATCAGAAGAAGGGAGTCTGGATTGGTATTTTGAGAAATCAAAAAAAGACATATTTTTTATTAATTTTAATGATAAGTCCCATCCTAATGCCGTAAACAATTTTTTAAATAATAAACACAAAACCAATAACGGAGGGGCAAATTGGACTTTTGAATATTCCTATTCTCCTACTAGAGATATTGAACCTGGGAAATTCTTTGATGGGATGATCTTTATCAAAGAAACTTCTAGCGCGACTCTCACCCCTGGAGGTAAAAAAGAAATCGAAAAAAGATTAGCACAAGGGAAATAAGTTGTTAAATCTGATCGTATTGTTGAGACGATTGCCAATCAATCAAAGGTTTACAACAAGAATCCGATTCGGTATTCCAAAAAAGGAAAGAAATCTTACTTCATAGAAATAAAAACACATTTTTTTACAATTTGACCTACAAATTAACATATCATAAATTTTTAGCCTTCTTATCAAATATGATAATAAAATGAAGAAAATGCTTTTGGTATTTTTTTTTGGTTTGTTTTACGGCTATACTCAAGAAATAAATAATTTTTCCAAAGAGATTATTTTTTTGAATCACTGCGAAAAACTTAACACTAACCACTTAAATATTATTTGTGGTGGAGATCATACTGTGAAACCTACATCCAAAGGTGTTAAAGTTTGTGAATCGCAAATATGCTAAAATGGTGTTAAATTTAATACTATCTAAGATGAAAAGAATATTCTTTATGCTGCTTTTATTTTCTGTTT
>CANMDW010000052.1 GCA_947496705.1 uncultured Aquimarina sp.
TGTTACCGAAGCTGAACTACTGTCCCTTTATTTTTTTAATTTTGGAAAAGTTAAATTAAAAAATCTAAAGCATACAATCGAGTAGCCCGACGCGGTGATAGTTCACCGCGTTGAGGCTCTCACACCACCGTACGTACGGGTCTCGTATACGGCGGTTCATTACATTAGAACTTCACTTTATGATAGTAGGATAGCATACTCTGATAGCCCCTTTTGAAGAGTCGTTCCTTGGTTATAGTAGTTCCTAATATGGGGCTTTGAGCTACTGCCCATCCTCCCATACGAGTCCTACTCCAAGCATAGGCTTGTCCTTGTTTGACTCCTAGTCTAATCAGATTCTTGCGCTTACGCTCTGGCTTCTTCCAATCATGCCAAATACAATATCGAAGACGATTGCGTAGCCATTCATCCAATTTCTTGAGTTTGGCGTGTATACTCCCTAGTCGGAAATTATAAATCCATCCTCTGTAGATTTCCTGGATTCGTGACAACCGTCCAGTCAGTGTAAGTGGATTGGTTTTCTTGGTAGCTTGCCTGAGTTTACGCTTCAGGGTTTCCCAAGGTTTCTTGGCTACCACTAACTGATACTGCCCCTTACTACCCTTCTTGTACACAGGAACAAATCCATACCCTAGGACTTCAAAGTCTTTTGGACGGCGGATACCGCTCTTGGATCTATTGATTGGTAAATCTAAGTGATCACGTAAATAATGATACACTTCGTTACCAATCCGTCGAGCTGCTGCCTTGCTACTGGTGTAGATACTGAAATCATCGGCATAGCGGATAAATCGATACCCGTTACCTGACAAATACTGATCCAATTGATCCAGTAGGATATTAGATAGCAATGGACTCAATGGGCTACCTTGTGGCAAACCCTTGTGACGTTTAACTAAACGACCATTAATCTCCATAGGAGCTTGTAGCCATTTACGAATCAATCGCACGGTCGTTCTGCAAGGAACTCGATGATAAATCAGTTGTAGTAACTTGTAGTGTTGAACTTCGTCAAAGAAACCTTGCAAGTCAATATCAACGATGTCTTGGAATCCAGCATTGATATGCTCCTGACCCTTCAACACCGCTTGTTGCAAGTTCTTCTTAGGACGAAAACCATAACTCTCTGGCTTGAAATTGACTTCAAAACAAATAGCCAATTGTTGACCAACAGCTTGCTGTAGCCATCTATCCACTACCGTAGGAATACCCAGTAATCTGGTCTTTCCGTTGCCTTTGGAAATACGAACCCCTCTGATCGGTGAGACTTGATAATCATCAGACAAAATATTGGTGATGATCGCTCTTTGATGCTTTCGTACATAAGACAGTAACTCACGTGTAGTCATACCATCAACACCTGCGCTACCTTGGTTAGTAATAACTCGGGTGCAGGCAAGCATTAGGTTTCTAGGTGCAAGTACTTGTCTTATCATAATTAATGTAATTCCTGTTCGTCTAAGTATAGGCTATCATAATGATTCCTATACGAATCTGAACCAATGTAACGTTCTGTCCTTCCTTACTTGTGAGACCTATGAGTTTACTGCTACTCAACTCGTTTCCTGTAAGTACTATGACTTCTGCTGACTTCTCCTTCTATCTAACCCGTAGATTAGGAGACCTCCCTCGGTAAGGTAAATACCCTCTAGTTAATCACTGCTGAATCTACTATCATAACCTTTTCTTGTGGACGTTACTAAGGTGTGCTAGCTTATCCAAATTACAATAGCCTCTATATTCAGTTCCTGTTCGTCAGTATCAACTACGCAGTCTGGCTTACTTCAGTGTAAGGGTCGCCCCAAACCACCTTGCCACTTGCTTTGCTTATGGACACGACTCCACGCATACGGGACTTAAACCCTTTGGGACATCCTTTAAAAAGGATTATATTTACCATTCAAGGCACACACACTGTGTATATTTCATTTGGCAAATAGTTTGTCTGCGCTATCGCTACGCAAACGATTATAACCAAACAAAACATACACTTAACGTTGTGTTTCATACCCAAAAAACCAGCCACACATTAAGCACATTTGGTTTTTTTCCATCACACAAGCCAACCCTAAAAAACCAAAAGAGCTTAATTCTCCACCGCTTCCAATAATTATGATTTTGATTTTCTTCTTGTCGGATACATCACTTGTTGCTCTTTGAATTGACCTATTTCTTCTCTTAAAGTCTGATTGATATTTTGAATTAAATCATTTTGGAATTTCATAATACCTAATAAATCGTGCATTGCATTCAAATTCTCTAATTGTTTATAGACAATCTCTTCTAAATCGGCTTTTGTATATCGTTTACTCATAATCAATATTTAAAATGTTCAATAAAAACTTTAATAGATTCTTATTATGCTTTAAAAGCATTACAAAGGTATTAAAAATATTCAATAAAATATAATAAAGCACAAAATGATGCTAAAAAGGTTCTTTTTAAGTTATTATCTTTGCGTTATAAACCATATTATTTACTATGGAGAAACAAGTGTACAATCGAATAAAAGCGGTTTTAGCAGAAAAAGGAAAAACAAACAACTGGTTAGCAGATGAATTGGATATGAATAGAACAACCATTTCCAAATGGTGTAGAAATGATATGCAACCAAGAGTTGAAACTTTATTTCAAATTGCTAACGCACTTGGAATAGACGTAAGGGAATTATTGATTTCCACAGAAGAACGTAAATAGGTTACGGGCATAAAGCAGACTTTCTTAAAAATATGATAAATTGAAACATCTAAATCAAATATTTGATAAACTAAATCTTTCTAAAGAGAACGGTCTTTTCATTGCCAATGAGCAAAGAAAAAGCCTTTTTTCGAATCGTGTGGAAAGACTTTTAGTGAATACTATTAAACCAGATGCTTTCTTTTGTATTGATAATAAACCATTTATTCTTTTTTTTGAAAACTTAGGAAGTACAAAAAAAGATAAGCTTAAAGAGATTTGGAATTTTAATGAATCTCCAATAGTTATAGTTTCAGAGCAAGATTCTGTAGAAATCTATAACGGATTCGAATATCTTACTAATAAAGAGACCTTAAAACTTTTTGGAAATGAAGAGAAACTAAATGACTTTAAATATTTCGAGTTAGTTACTGGAAAAACTTGGGAGAAATATGAGAAGAGTTTTAATTCAAAAAACAGAATCGATTTTCATCTTTTAAAGAACATTAAATCTGCAAGAGATATTCTTATTACTCAATCATTATCTCAAGGACTTACAAACTCTCTTATAGGTAAAGTCATTTTCGTTCGTTATTTAATTGACAGGGGAATAAAATTAGATTTCGAACAAAAAGGAAAATCTAGAAAATGGAAAAATCTAGAGTTTTGTGATTTATTATCGAACAAAACTCAAGTAAAGGAGTTTTTTAAATATTTGAAAAATAAATTTAATGGCGATTTATTCCCTATAACAGAAAATGAAATTGACACAATACCTAATCATTGCTTTTCAATAATAGTCAAACTCTTATCAGGAGATGAAGTGGCATCAGGTCAAGTATCACTTTTTGACCTATATGATTTTTCAATAATCCCTGTTGAATTCATTAGCAATGTATATGAACTTTTTATTGGTCAAAATGAACAAGAAAAACAAGGAGCATATTATACACCATTATTTTTAGTTGATTATATTCTTACTGAAACTGTAGAAAAACAAATTCAAAAAGAATCTAACTATAATTGCAAAGTACTTGACCCTTCGTGTGGTTCTGGGATTTTTTTAGTAGAAACTCTCAGAAAAATAATTGAAAAGTATCAACATAATAATCCGAATTATTTAAAAAACATTGATAAATATAAAGAAGATTTAAAACAACTTGCATCTGATAATATCTTTGGAATAGATAAAGATAAAAGTGCAATAAATGTTGCTGTTTTTTCTATTTACTTAACACTTTTAGATTATCAAAGTCCATCTGATATTGAAAATTTCAAATTCCCACACTTAGAGAATAAAAATTTCTTTTCATCAGATTTTTTTGATACTAAGGCAGATTTTAATACGATAATTGAAAAAATAGATTTTAATTTTATTCTAGGAAATCCACCTTGGAAACGAGGCAAAGGAGAAGAAAAGACTCCTTTATTTGTTCAATACATAAAGAATAGACGAAAAGAAGAAAAAGGTAAATCAGATATTGAAATTGAAATAAGTAACAATGAGATTGCACAAGCATTTGTTTTAAGAACGAGTGATTTTTCTTCTAGAAATACTAACATAAGCTTAATTGTAACTAGTAAAATACTATATAATTTAAATGCTAAAAATTTCAGAAAATACTTTTTAGATAAATTCACATTAAATAAAGTTTTTGAATTAGCTCCTGTAAGAAAAGAGGTTTTTAATAACTCTAATGATAAGGCAGTAGCTCCAGCTTCTGTACTATTCTATAAATATGCTAAAAATGAAGATACCGATAAAAATATTGTTAAGCATATTACACTAAAACCAAGTCGATTTTTTTCTTTATTCAAAGTATTTACAATTCAAAGAGGTGATTATAAAGAAGTAGCTCAAGAGAAGTTAAAAGCCTATGATTACCTATGGAAAGTATTGGTCTATGGTAGTTATCTTGACTTCAATTTAATTAATCGTTTAAAAAGTAAATATAATTCTCTTGGAAAAATAACATCCAATAAAGACCTGTTTCTAATTGGACAAGGTGCTATGATTGGAGGGGGAGATAAAAATGATTCATCAAACTTAATAGGAAAACCATTTATTGATACAAGAAAAGATATTAAGCCTTTTTGGATTAACAATAATATTTTAAATACTTGGAATCATAATGTAGTACATAGGCCTAGAAATGCAGATTTGTACAAGGCTCCAATGGTTCTAATAACAGAAGGTATTAATATAAGCTTGCGCTCAGTTTCGGCTGTTTGCGAAAAAGATGTTGTTTTTAAAAGTTCTTTAACAGCTATTAAAAGTCTCAATAATAATATTAAAAACCTTCAGACAATATCAGGTATTTTAAATTCATCTTTATTCTCATATTACTGTTTGCAAACATTTAGTTCTTCAGGAATAGAAAGAGAACAATCACACGATAAAGAAAAATTTGAAGTTCCTTTTACTGATAGTAATACAATTGCTTCTACAGTTTCTACAATAACAAAATTGAAAAATAAGGAATTAAATACACTACTTGATTCAAGTATTTCTAACAATATTAATACTAAAATTAAAGAATTAGACAATACAGTTATTTCTGCATTCTCTTTTTCAGAACAAGAAAAAGACTTACTAAATTATTCTACAGAAATAGTAATTCCTATGATAATGAGACATAAAGGATATGAGAAGATTTTCAATCCTTTGAAATTAGATAGTGATATTATTTCTAAATATGTAAATCTATTTTTTAAACGTTTTAACCCTGTTTACAACAAGCTTAATCAAAAATTAATAGTTGATGTAAAACATACCAATCAAATAATAGGATTATTCTTTAAACTAATTCCTTTAAACTCAAAAGCAACTTCAATAAATTTAGTTGAAGAAAAAAACACAACCCTTCTGGAATTCCTATCATCATTAGGAGTTGAAAAAGTAACTGACAGACTTTTTATTCAAAAGGATATTAGAGGATTTGAAGAAAATGGGTTTTATATAATAAAGCCAAACGAACAAAAGCTTTGGCACAAAGCAATTGGACATCTTGATGTAGATGAATTTATGGACGCTATTCTTATAGCAGGTAAAAAGGGTAAATTCAATGTTTAACAATTTAGATGCAACCAATTTTAGTGGTTCAATTCCTTTTTATGATGTGAATTTTGAAGATATCCTATCCAAAATCACTATTTGCTATAACAAAATGATTGAAAATAAAGAACCTTTAATTAAAGATGAGAATAAAATCAGAGACATCCTTGTAAACGATTATTTAAACAATCCTACAATAAAAAAAGAGCTCAAACTAGAATATTTCATTAACCCTGAAGTACCTGAAAGAAATAATAAAAGACCTGATATTAAATTTCAATCTCCAAATACATTTTATAATCCTGAACAATATTATTCTATAGAATGTAAAGTATTGAAGAATGAAAACCTTACAGGAGCTAAGGGATTAAACGCAAAATATGTTTACAATGGAATTTATCGATTTACATCCAATTATTATTATTCATTTTATCGTGTAAATGCTATGATTGGATTTATTGTAGACGAATTAGACATTCATAAAAACACAGAGAAGAATATTAATTTGCTTTTACAATCAAATAAAGCAATAAATACAACAAAAAAAATAACTAAGAGTTCTTTTATAGAAGACTTTGAATATCATTATGATTCAGAACATTTGGACAAAGACAATCAAAAGTTGAAAATTTATCATCTAATGTTTGATTTTAATGAAAATATGCCACGCTAAAGCCATACACATTTGCAATTCGCTACAGCCAATGCTCAAGCCCAAAATAGCAAAAGAGTATATCTTTGCCAACGCTATCAGCAGAATGGAAAAAGTACGAAAACACAATCGAGTAGACGGCTCTCCCCATAGATGAGGAGAGTGCGCCTCTCACACCACCCAGCGTACGGGTCTCGTACT
>CANMDW010000053.1 GCA_947496705.1 uncultured Aquimarina sp.
GGGAGTAACCCCTACTGTACTTTAACTACCGACTTCGGTCTTCGGTCTTCCGACTCCTCATGCCTCACAGCGCAGCGCCCTCATTTCCTCACCACTCAGAGCGTAGCGTCCTTACACCTTATTCCTTTTATTACCCCCGGCCCCTGTCTGCCGACTAGGCAGGCCTAAAGCTTGCCTACCAAATAGGTAGGGAGAGTAAACCCTACTGTACTTTAACTACCGACTTCGGTCTTCGGACTTCCCAGGTTCTAACACGCAGTTTCCCGTATTACTTTGTGCCGTATTCTTAACAGCGTATCATGAAACAATACCACCTTATCGTTATCAATTTCTATTGGGGGATTCATCCTGGTTAGGACATCATGGGCTTTTATAGTAGTGGTATAGGTACGGTGTGCAATACGCAGACAAGCCAGGGCTTTTTGTGTATCGGTTAATTGGTTATAGGTTTTAGTGAACATATGAATTATTATTTATTGTCATTGTTTATTGTTATTATGTATTCGCATTTAAGCGATTGGCTATGGTGTGTTTTCAACTCCCGACTCCCAAACTCCATATCTCTCACCCCTCACCAACTCACTCCTCACAGCGTAGCGTTCTCACTTCCTCATTCTTTTTATTACCCCCGGCCCCTGTCTGCCGACTAGGCAGGCCTAAAGCTTGCCTACCAAATAGGTAGGGGGAGTAACCTCTACTGTACTTTAACTACCGACTTCGGTCTTCCGACTCCTCATGCCTCACAGCGTAGCGTCCTCACACCTCATTCCTCACAGCGTAGCGTTCTCACTTCCTCACCACTCAGAGCGTAGCGTCCTCACACCTCATTCCTCACAGCGTAGCGTCCTCACTCACTCATCAACTTCCTACCATCTACTACTCTTTGCCGTTCATCTACATATTTTTCTTTTCCTGTAACACCTGATACTGTATCTTGGTCATGGTATTTCGAAAGAGTTGTACCCGGCCATTGTTTACCCGTATCGGGGGATTCATATGGTATAGTATTTTTTTGATGATCTTTATGGTCGCATGGGTATGTTCTGCGATCTTTTGATGTACCAGTATTTTTTGTTCATTGTTTAATTGGCTATAGGTTTTAGTGAGCATGATATAGTTATTGAGCCTGTCTACCGGTATAGCCAGGTAGGTTATTCGTTATTGGTTTTTTCGGCTTTCGTTCTGTTTGTGTATAGCATATCGGTTCCTTCTTGTGAGGTTTAGGGGGGGTATGCAACCATCGGTTTCGGGCTTTATAGATGAGTTGTACTGCCTCATCACTGGTTTTGTTTTTATGGTAGAGTTTATCGATCCACAGATACAAGATAATCTCATACAAATAACCATGTGCCAGGTTATACATAAACCGATCGAAGGGCATATGCAATGCCTGTAACACGGTATAGAGAAACTGGCTTTTGTGTGGATAGGATGTTTGCATACTCTTGGGTTTTGGTTATTCCAAATGTAAGGGGAGATTGTGGTGAGATGCAAGGAGAGGTGGTCTTGATTTATAAATTTTAGCCCTATATATTTATAAATCTTGAACTACAAATAGAAATGTAATGTGTTAAAAATAAATGAATTAAAATTTTATACAGGTTGTTTTTTGATTTTTACCGTTTAAATGTTCCATTATTATGAAATAATGTTTATTCTAACATGTTTTCCAACTAAAATATTAATAGCACACATGAGAGTTTTTCTTTTTATCATATTCTTTTTTTTTAGTTCAAATATTTTTTTTGGTAAGAATAATAGTGTTCAAAAATATCAAGACGATAAATTTAAAACTTCAAATAAAAGTTCTATTGTAGATTCATTAAAAATAAGGACATATCAAGAACTCGAAAATCTATTTTATGAAAACAAGAATGATTCTATTTTAGCAAAAATATATGTTGAGAATTATCTGAATAGAGCAAAAGAAACTCAAGACACTCTAAGGATAGCAAATGCTTATTACCTGTACTGTAATTTTAATATCGACAAACCAGGAATCATTATCCAATATGCGGATTCAATAATCAATATTACACAAAATAGCATGTATAAAAAATATCCAACTCGTGGGTATTTATTTAAGGGTTATGCATTGTTTTTATCGAATCAATATGAAAAAGCATTAGATCCTTATTTGCAGGGGATTCATCATGCTAGACTAAAAGATGATCCTGAAAACTTCATTGTTTTAAAGCATAATATAGCTCTTTTAAAAGATCTTTTGGGAAATGATGATGAAGCATTACAAGAATATAGAGAGAATCTTAAATTTATTAAGAGGCAAGATACTGTCACTAAGTTCCAGACCCATTACATCGCGACATTAGCAAAAATATCTGAGATATATAATAATTTTGAACTACTCGATTCTGCAAGCCATTACATAGAAAAAGGAATTAGGATGTCTGTATCGAGAAAAGACAAACGTTATTATCCAAACCTATTGAGAAGTTATGGGATAAACAGTTACAAGAGAAAAAAATATTCTATAGCTATTGATAGTTTGAAAAAAGTACTTACAATTTCAAAAGATAAAACAATAGCATATAGCTATCTAGCAAAAAGCTTATTAAAACTTAAAAAACAAGATGAAGCCCTGATTTATTTTAAAAAATTTGATTCGATTACTTCAATTAATAATTATTTACCTGAGACAAGAGATGTCATTACATGGATGATTAACTATTACAGGAGTATTGATGATAAAAAAAATCAGCTTAGGTTAATGAAAAAATTAATACAACTGGACAGTATTACTAATAAAAGACATTATAAATTAAGTGTTGATCTGGTAAAGAATTATGATACGGCAAAGTTAATACAAGAAAAAGATGAGCTAATACAAGAAATTAAAAACAAAAACACACAAAAATACCTATATACAATCATTCCTGGTATTACTCTTATTATAGTTATTGTAGTATTCTATCTGAATTATTATAAAAGAAAGAAATTAAAGTACATAGAGGAATATGAAAAGAAGCTTTTAGATTTTCAACAAAAAAATAACTCTAAAAGAAATAAAACCAAAGATTTAGAAATATCTACAGAATTAACTAACGAAGTATTAGAAAAACTGAAACAGTTTGAGGATGGTCAGGAATTTTTGAAGAACAATATCACCCTGGTAAAAGTGGCCAAAAAATTTAAGACCAACTCTACCTATTTGTCAAAGATCATTAATACGCATAAACAAAAGAATTTTGCCAATTATCTTAATGATTTGCGTATTGAGTATTGTATTGAAAAACTAAAAAACGATCGAAAATTTAGGCGATATTCTATATTATCTATTGCCAAAGAAGTAGGTTTTAATAATATTCAATCATTTTCTGCTGCATTTTACAAATGCACTGAAAAACATCCATCTTTGTATATTAAGAGTTTAATTATTAATGATTTAAAATAGAAACAGCTGTTGTAAAATTTATAAATTTTATTTGCTAAATGAAAAAATATATCATTTAGGAAGTTTATTTTTCTACTTTTATGCACTAAGAATTAAACTACTACCGGCTTGAAGCCGGTAGATTTAGAAACCGACTTTAAGTCGGCTTAAGATTAACCTATCTCAAAGTTACCATCTTCTCGTTCTAAATCTTGATTCTTTATATACTCCATTATAATTTCATCTGTCACATTTCCAGAACTTGCTACAAAATAGCCTCTTCCCCACAGATGTCTGCCCCAAAACTGCTTTGATAAAGTTTTGAACTCCGATAATAGTTTTCGTGAACTCTTTCCTTTCAAATGTTGAACCAACTTACTCACTGAAAGATGTGGAGGTACCGAAACAAACAAATGGATATGATCTTTTGATATATGACCCTTCAATATTTCTACATCATTTGCTTTACATATTTGACGAATCAGCTCTCGAGTACGTTTTGCAACCTCTCCAGACATAACCTGTTTACGATACTTCGTGATCCAAACAATATGAAATTTTATATCATATAAACTGTGAGATGTCTTTCTGTAATGCTGCATCTTACAAAAATATAAAATATGTTAAACTAAAGTCTTCGCCTAAAGGCGAGGGATTTTCTCCCATTCCCCGAAGGAGACATTAAAACTTCACTCAAATGAAAAAAACAAACCAAAAAAAAGTAGTATTAAAAAAGATTAAAGTGACCAAATTGAATACTTTACAAAGTATACAAATCAAAGGAGGAGAAACAGGTGAGTGTACTTCATCGTTTTCAATAGACATTTGTGATAATTGACATTAATTTTTCAAATATATTGCTCTCTATTCAATAATAGAAAGCAATATATTTGTTTTCATACCTATAATTATTCATGTTCAAAAAATTTATGATGAAAAAACCTTTTATTGTATTAATTGCATTTATTTTACAAAGTTGTTTAAATATTGAAAAAGAGTTTGTTATAGATAAATATCATGGTAGGAAAATGAAGGATTATCATAGGCATCTAGAAGATTTAGAAAATACGAAGGTCATAAATTTGGTAAAAAACCAGAATCTAAAAACTGAATCTATATTATCCAAAATACCTAGTAAAAAAAGATTAATTAATAAGTTAGAAATTTATGACAGAAAAAGAAGCTATGTAATAAGTAAACTATTCATAACGGCTAATAATCGTATTTTTTATTTGAAAAGAAATTCAGGAGAAAACGTTTCCAATCTTTATTACCGTAAAAATCTTATAGATAAAGAAATAAAATTATTTGATCTTAAAGATTTAGATCCTCAATCAAACAAAGAATATCAAATTAATTATATAAAGCCCAATTGGGATGGTAGCAAAGTGGTTGTCAATTTAATCAAAGACGAAGATGAATACTCAAAAATGATAATATTAGACGTGAACACCAGAAAAATGCTGCCACATAGTATAGATCATTGTAAACCTAATAGTGTTGGTGGTGTACAATGGTTACCTAATAATAATTCTTTTTATTACAGCTATTTTCCTAACGCTTCAGAAAAAAACAAAAATTCTAACTTAAATAGCAAAGCTATCGTTTACAGATTAGATACAAATCCAGAAAATCTGAATGTAGTACTTTCCAAAGAATATAATCCCGATATTTCTATAAAACCGGAGGATTTTCCCATTGTTGAGATTACTGATACGAATGCCAAATATGCCGTTGGTGTTATATCTGGTTCAAGTCCTTATGATGATAGTTATTATATCCCTATAGACCAGTTATATCAGAATAAAACAAAATGGATTCCTCTATTCAAAAAAACACACAGGATAAAAGATTATATAGTGCACGGAGAAAACATCTTTTTTCTTACGGCTAATAATGCTCCTAATTTTAAAATATGTAAAACTTCCATGGATTCTAAAAATTTTGATGATCCCGAAGTTTTAGTTCCAGAGAAAAAAGAAGAAATCATTAAGTATTTCGTTGTTACTAAAAAAGGATTGTTTTTTACTACCGTAATCAATGGTGTTAGGGCTAAATTATATAGACTTCATGATGGCCGACAAATAGAAATTTTATTACCGAAACCATCTGCAGATATAAAACTATATACTCATGGTAATAATGTAATGATAGCTACTAAAGGCTGGTTGAGCAAAACGAAAAGATATCTGTTTAATTTTGAAACAGAGACTTTGGATGAGTATAATTTATTTTCAGACAACAATACTGATGACTTTGATGATCTTGTGGTAGAAGAGTTAACAGTTCCATCACATGATGGGAAAGAAGTGCCCCTTTCTTTAATTTATAAAAAAGGAACTAAAAAAGACGGTAATACTCCGGTTTTGATACGAGGATACGGAGCATACGGAGTTCCTATGGTGCCTAATCCTTACTATCCCTTTTTGTTATATGCCCGTGAAGGCGGTATTTATGCGGTAGCCCATGTACGGGGCGGGGGCGAAAAAGGGAATGCTTGGTACAAAGGTGGGCATAAAGCAACCAAACCTAATACCTGGAAAGATTTTATTGCCTGTACCGAGTATTTAATTGATAAAAAATATACTTCTAAAGGAAAAATAGCGGTTTGGAGTGGCAGTGCGGGAGGTATTCTTATTGGTAGAGCCATTACGGAAAGGCCAGATCTGTTTGCTGCTGCAATCATCGATCGTGGAATATTAAATACGATAAGAATGGAGGAAGGGATTAATGGCGCCAACAGTGCCAAAGAGTTTGGTACCGTTAATGATTCTATTGAATTTAAAGGGCTTCTAGAAATGGATTCTTATCATCATATTAAGAAAAACACACATTATCCTGCTACATTTATTCGAACAGGTATGAATGACACTCGGGTATCTCCTTGGCAGTCTATCAAATTTGCTACCCGTTTACAAGAAGCCAATAGTTCTGATCATCCTATTTTGTTAAAAACAGAGTTTGACTCTGGTCATGGAATACAGTTTTCTAAAAATAAGGAATTCAATATGATAGCTGAGGCTATTTCCTTCGCCCTCTGGCAAACCAGCCATCCCGATTATCAACCTAAAGAAGAATAATGCCAAATAAGAGATTTTTACTTATCCTAATCATTATCATATCAT
>CANMDW010000054.1 GCA_947496705.1 uncultured Aquimarina sp.
TTATTACCCCCGGCCCCTGTCTGCCGACTAGGCAGGCCTAAAGCTTGCCTACCAAATAGGTAGGGGGAGTAACCTCTGCTGTACTTTAACTACCGACTTCGGTCTTCGGTCTTCCGACTCCTCATGCCTCACAGCGTAGCGTCCTCACACCTCATTCCTCACAGCGCAGCGTCCTCACACCTCATTCCTCACAGACTTCGGTCTTCCGACTCCTCACCACTCACAGCGCAGCGTCCTCACACCTCATTCCTCACAGCGCAGCGCCCTCACTTCCTCACCACTCAGAGCGTAGCGTCCTCACACCTCATTCCTCACAGACTTCGGTCTTCCGTCATCGGTCTTCCGACACCCGACTTCCATACAGACATCCGTCTTCGGTCTTCCGACACCCGACTTCCCAGGTTCTAACACGCAGTTTCCCGTATTACTTTGTGCCGTATTCGTAACAGCGTATCATGAAACAATACCACCTTATCGTTATCAATTTCTATTGGGGGATTCATCCTGGTTAGGACATCATGGGCTTTTATAGTAGTGGTATAGGTACGGTGTGCAATACGCAGACAAGCCAGGGCTTTTTGTGTATCGGTTAATTGGTTATAGGTTTTAGTGAACATATGAATTATTATTTATTGTCATTGTTTATTGCTATTATGTATTCGCATTTAAGCGATTGGTTATGGTGTGTTTTCAACTCCCGACTCCCAAACTCCATATCCCTCACCCCTCACCAACTCATTCCTCACAGCATAGAGCCCTCACACCTCACTCCTCAAAGACTTCGGTCTTCCGTCATCGGACTTCGGACTTCGGTCATCTGACACCTGTCTTCCGTCATCGGACTTCGGACTTCGGTCATCTGACACCCGTTTTCCGTCATCGGACTTCGGTCTTCGGTCTTCCGACTCCTCATTCCTCACAGCGTAGCGTTCTCACTTCCTCACTCCTCAGAGCGCAGCGTCCTCATTTCCTCACCACTCAGAGCGTAGCGTTCTCACACCTTATTCCTTTTATTACCCCCGGCCCCTAAAGGGGAGTAACCCCTACTGTACTTTAACTACCGACTTCGGTTATCTGACTTCTGACACCGGACACCCGTCTCCCTACTCCCTCATTCCTCACAGCGTAGCGTCCTCACACCTCATTCCTCACAGCGCAGCGCCCTCACTTCCTCATCACTCACAGCGTAGCGCCCTCACTCACTCATCAACTTCTTACCATCTACTACTCTTTGCCGTTCATCTACATATTTTTCTTTTCCTGTAACACCTGATACTGTATCTTGGTCATGGTATTGCGAAAGAGTTGTACCCGGCCATTGTTTACCCGTATCGGGGGATTCATATGGTATAGTATTTTTTTGATGATCTTTATGGTCGCATGGGTATGTTCTGCGATCTTTTGATGTACCAGTGTTTTTTGTTCATTGTTTAATTGGCTATAGGTTTTTGTGAGCATGATATAGTTATTGAGCCTGTCTACCGGTATAGCCAGGTAGGTAATTCGTTATTGGTTTTTTCGGCTTCCGTTCTGTTTGTGTATAGCAGATCGGTTCCTCCTTGTGAGGTTTAGGGGGGGTATGCAACCATCGGTTTCGGGCTTTATAGATGAGTTGCACTGCCTCGTCACTGGTTTTGTCTTTGCGGTACAACTTATCGATCCATAGGTAGAGGATGATCTCATACAGGTGGCCGTGTGCCAGGTTATACATAAACCGGTCATAAGGCATATGAAGTGCTCGCAACACGGTATAGAGAAACTGGCTTTTGTGTGGATAAAAAGTTTGCATATTATGGGGTTTTGGTTAGCATAAAGGTAGGGGGAGTGATAGGGTGTATGCAAGGGGAGGTGGTCGAGATTCATGAAAATCAAGGTCGAGATTCATGAAAATAGATCAATTTTATATTTGGGTAATATGCTTGTTATAAATGATTTATGAAATAAATCCAATGTCTAATGAAAGTAATATATTTGCCGATTACTATGATATTCCATTTAATTATAACTAAAAGGTCCTGTCCTTATATATTTGGTATATTTGTTCTTTTCCTTTTTATTCAAGAAATTCAGTCTCAGGACACAATTAGGCATCAAATAGATTCTTTGTATGAACTTGATTATGATCAATTATCCCAAAAATTCAATACAATCAGAAAAGACACATTACTGTATAAAAAATATGCAAAGATCTATTTAGAAAAAGCTAAATTGGAAGGGGATATTATAAAACAAAGCGATGGATTTTATTTACTTGGATTAATTTCTAAAGAGTCTATTGCGATACGGTATGCTGATAGTATTGTAAATCTTACCAAAGAAATAGAGGATTTTGTTTATCCTGCGAGGGGGCATTTATTAAAAGCTCGAAATCTAGGTAGAATACAATCTTATCCGGAAGCATTAGATGAATTAATAAAGGCAAATCATTATGCCACTAAGAATGGAAATATTGATCAAAAATTCAAGATAAAATATTTTATTGGTGTATTAAAAATCAATTTGGGGGAATTGCAAGCATCTTTGGATCAATATAAATCAACAATAGCATATTATAAAAAGAAATACGAAGAAAATAATAAATATAATCAAGATTACCTCAAATCACTTTTCGCACTAGGTAATGGCTATACCAGACTTAAAAAAAATGATTCTGCTTATTACTTTATGAAAAAGGGAATGCAGTTGGCATTGAAGTTAAACGATAGTATATATTATGGTTATTTTTTGTTGTCTTCAGGTATCATAAATTACCAAAAAAAAGATTACCCATCCAGTACCGATAGCCTCCTTAAATTTAAGAAAAAGTTTAAATATAAAATTAAAGATGCTAACATAGCTATTGCAGATTTATATCTTGGGAAAAATTATTACGAAAATAATAATACGGAAAAAGCAATTGAATACTTACAAAAAGTAGATTCCATTTCTGCAATTCAATTAAGATCCTGTTACGAACTGTTACTTAAAATATATAAGAGCAAAAATAACATAGAAAAACAGGTTGAATATATTGATAAAATACTCAAAACTGACAGTATAATAAATAGAGATTTTAAATATTTATATAAGAATATAGAGAAAGAATATTCTACCCCTAGTCTAATTTTGGAAAAAGAGCAAATTATAAACTCATTAGAAGCAAATAAGAAAAATAATCGGATACAAATAAGTCTTCTTATAATTGCTCTTTCACTAATATCATCGATTCTTTTTTATAATAATCGTAAAAGGAAAATTTATAAATCTCGATTTCTAAAACTTTATGATGAGCAAAATGTTATAGTCGATAGTGAAAAAGGAGACACAAATCAAAACCCCCGAGATATTGGAATTCCCGAAGAACTTATTGACAACATTCTCAATAAACTCGAGACATTTGAAAAAAATAAAGGATACCTAAGTTCAGGTTTAACCATAGCTAAATTGGCAAAAACCTTTGAAACAAACTCTAGATATTTATCCAAAGTAATAAATATATTTAAAGAAAAGAGCTTTAGTAATTATCTGAATGATTTGAGAATTAAATATGCTATTGAAGAATTAAAACAAAACGAAAAATTTAGAAAGTATACTATTAAGGCTATAGCCAATGAAATAGGATTTAACTCGTCAGAAGTATTCTCTAAGTTATTTTACAAAAAAACAGGTATTTACCCATCATTCTTTTTAAAAGAGTTAAAAAAAACACTCTAGAAACGGAATCTTTAAAAATGATGATTTCAATTATTTAAAGGTCGATATTCATGAAAATAGACAAGTATATTAAATATTATAATAAAACAGTCGTATATAAATAATATTTTAGCAGTGTATAATATATTAATAAATTTCAATTATGAAACAAGAAAAACCAAACAAAACCCAATTGCATTTTAAGAAGTTCAAGATTTCTAGAATTACAAATTTAAACACTATAAAAGGAGGTAGTAATGACTGTATTACACCTGATGAATGGACAACCTCCCCAACCAATTAAATAAGTATATTAGCTTTATTATTTAACGTGAGTTTCTAGTTTCAGTTTCCATCTTATCAAAAGCTGTCAAATTAAGTGTTTTTTCGCAATGAAAAGAAGAAAAATTGCATTGAAATTATATTTTTGATACATTTTTGCTATTGCAAAAACATTCAAGCTTACGTGATTTTCTTATATCATATAAATCACGTTAATAAGGTTATTTGTAAAACATATTTACCTTAATAAGTTCAAAAAGCAATAATTAATGATATTTAGTTTTCAATCAACCTTTTCTTTAGACTATTTTTAAATAATATTATGAGATATATTATTCTCTTTTTAGTTTTATTCCTAACTGTGTTTACAGGATGTAAAAAAATACACATATTAACCCCTTACGCTGTTAAAGATCAATATCACGGTCAAACAATTGAGGATCCATACAGAAATGCGGAAAATTTAGAAGACCCTGAAGTAAAAAAGTGGATAGAAAAACAAAATAAGATTTCTAAAGAACACCTAACAACAATAGAAAAAAGAATATCTCTAATAGAAAAACAAAAAGAATTTGATAGAAAAAAGTCCTTTTCTATTACGAATGTCCATATTTTAGAAAATGATAACCATTTCTATCTAAAAAGATTTTCAGATGAAAATACTGCAAAATTGTATTACAGAAATTCTTTCAATGAACCTGAAATATTACTGTATGATCCAAAAGATTTCAAAAAAGAAGAATCTAATGTCGATTATGTAATTAATTACTTAAAACCTAGTTGGAATGGTTCGAAGGTAGTCGTTAGTCTCACCGAAAAAGGAAAAGAAATTTCAGAATTACTCATTATAGATGTTTTAACAAAAGAAATCTCTAATGAAGTTTTAACTAATTCTTGGGTTTCAGAAATAGGGGGAATAACTTGGTTGCCTAGTAATTCAGGTTTCATCTACGTATATCACCCTACTACGGATCCCAAGTCCCCTAAATTTCTAAAAAATACCAAGTCGGTAATTTACACTTTAGGAAATAAAAAAGAAGATTTAGTAGAATTTTTTTCAATGGAATATAATAATGATCTTGCTATTAAGGAGGAAGATTTTCCTACCGTATTGTTAACAAGCCCTTCCAATAAGTATTTTATTGGTCAAAAAACTGGAGCAGCAACTTATAATGATGCCTATTTTTTATCCATGGACCAAATCAAATCTAAAAATTGGAAACCTCTTTTTAAAAAATCAGATCAAATAAAGAGGTTCATCATTAATAAAGACTCTCTTTTCTACATTACATCAAAAAACACACCTAATTTCGAAATTAGAAAAACCTCTATAAAAAACCTTGATTTTGATAATGCAGAAGTACTGGTAAAAGAAAAAAAAGACACTATTATTACTGATTTTAATATGACCAGTGATGGGTTATATTTTGTGACTAGTAAAAATGGAGTACAAGCAGATTTATTCAAATTGAATTCTAATAAACAAAATCAAATTAAACTTCCTTATGTTTTTGGAAATATTTCACTTTCTACAAAAAGTTTAAATCATCCAGAATTATGGATTACTACTAGAGGATGGCTTACACAAAATAAGAGGTATGAGTATCGGAACAATTCGTTAATTGAAAAAAGTTTAAATCCATCTTATGAAGACGAAGAATTAAAGGATATTGTCATTAAAGAGGTAGAAGTTGCTGCGCATGATGGCGAAAAAATTCCTTTATCTTTAATTTATAGAAAATCTCTTATAAAGGATGGAAATAATATTGCTATGATGGATGGTTATGGGGCTTATGGTGTTTCTATGATTCCTTTTTTTTCGTTACGTAGATTGTTGTGGGTAAAAGAAGGTGGGGTTTACGCCATTGCTCATATACGAGGTGGTGGAGAAAAAGGAGATGCCTGGCATAAAGGAGGGTTTAAGACTACAAAACCAAATACGTGGAAAGACTTTATTTCTTGTGCAGAATATTTGATAGACAATAAATTTACTTCAAAAGATAAATTAGCCATATGGAGTGGTAGTGCAGGTGGTATTATGATTGGTAGAGCAATAACCGAAAGACCTGATTTATTTAAATCAGCGATTATAGAATTTGGTGTACTAAATACATTAAGATCTGAAAGTAGACCAAATGGGGCGAACAGTGTTAAGGAATATGGTACCATAAAGGATTCATTAGAATTTAAAGCTTTGGAGGAGATGGATGCATATCATCATATAAAGAAAGGAGAAAAATATCCAGCAACATTGTTAACAGCAGGATTAAATGACCCAAGGGTACCTGCTTGGTTTTCTGTAAAATTTGCCGCTAGAATGGAAGCTTCTAATGTTTCTGATAATCCCAACTTATTATTATTAGACGCAGATACTGGTCATGGTGAGGGCGATACAAAGCTTAAAGAATTTGAGAGATATGCTAATATTTTAAGTTTCGCCCTCTGGCAAACCGGCCATCCCGATTATCAACCTAAAGAAGAATAATGCCAAATAAGAGATTTTTACTTATCCTAATCATTAT
>CANMDW010000055.1 GCA_947496705.1 uncultured Aquimarina sp.
GCCACGTTGCTCTCGGCAAACTGTGAAAGCACCCATAAACGCCGTTGCGAAGAGGATACAACATAACGATCGGAATCCGGTAATAGCGGGATTTTCATTTGTCTCGACAGGGGATTAGAATCACTTAAGTATTTAATTAGTTGATTCTTATTTTTTTTAATTTCCTTTAATAGCATTTCGTCAATGTCATTATCTTTCGCATATATTTTTAATTCACTATCTACAACTTCGACGAGAATATTGTTTTCAGAAAGGTTTTTTAATAAATTAAGCATGCTGATAATCTTTAAATAATGAAAATACTAGGTCACAGGTCGTTATATTTAATGAGAATGAATACGAGCAAAAGGTTTTGATAATATAAGGTGATTAATCAGCTGAAACTTCCAGTATGCCCATGTAGAGCCAATCCCTAATAGTAATTAATATGACTTTTTGTAAAAAATGCTGATACTCCTTATCTGTCCTAAATTTGCCTATATTTAGGTTATTAAACAAAACGGCAGTTTCCGTTTCAGAAAGTGAATTTATATACTTCCTAAGATCATTTAAGACATCTCCCACATTTCTTTTTCCATCAAATGATTGTAGAAGGATACAAAAATCATGTTTAATATAAATATCCATTTCATCATATTGTGCTTGATGTTTTAAAATGACGAAAGCGTCTTTTTTATTACTTCCCAATAAATCATAAATTGAGTTAATTTTATAGTTCACGGATTCTACAAAAGACCAGTCCCATTTAGTCTCGATTATAGTTATTTGCTTTGACATTGTAAGTCGAAGCTCTAAAAGCTCGTAATTGGACAAATCCAAAAATGATAGAATATTATCTTTATGGCATTCGTTCTCAATAAATTTTTGAAATGTATTTATCGGGTCTTTATGAAAAATATCTGCCTTGGTTTTTTCTATTTGTATCAATTCACTAATAGATTCTCTATACTGGTCAAATAACTTGTGTGAAATTAAATTGTCCAATATCTCCTTGAGTCTGTCAAATTCAAGGACACCATGGAACGATTTTTTCCATAGCTTGGTATTTGTTGGTAGTTCAGGTGACACCTGGCACATAAGCCAAAAAGTTTTAGGGAAAATATTTTTCAAGATTCCAAAGTATAACTTACAATGCGGAAACTCTATTGCTAAAGGAATCTTCCTTTTTGCTTTTATCTCATTGTAAAAAGGGGTCAACACATTTTTATAAGGGTTCTTTGATTTGAGCTTTAATAAGGCATAAATACTACCTAAATTTCCGTTGAGTAAGCCTTTTCTAATAGTATGCCCCGTTGGGGGAGTTAAAATACTTTGATCTATTAAACCAACAATTTTTGAAAGCTGTTCAGAATCTAAATCAGAAAAAGATAACAGATAACTTAGTACAGTTCCCGGCATTCCATTTTTCAGTCCCGTTTTTTTATTTGAATTATGAAGAGTTATTTTTTCTGAATTCAACCCTCCTAAATTCTCATACAATGAATAATAGATAAGTAATCCTGACATTCCGGTACTCCAAGTTGATGAATAACTCGGATTCAAAAAATGGTTTTTATCTTTTGAGTATGCAATTTTAGAATGATCGATGGTAGATTGACAAGAATTATCAATATAATAATCCAACCAATTCCCTACTTTGGCATTCCAACTATTAGAAATATGTTTTTCCCCTTGGTAAAAGATTTGATTGATTAAGTCATCCTCACAATATTTTTTGATATATTTTAACGCATAAAGAATACCTGAGGAACCATATGCAAAGCCACAAGGACTATTCAAATGATATTCATCTCTATTTCTCCAGTGAACACCAGTTTTTGATGGGCGAATTTCACTGATAATCGATTCAAATAGTTCGTTAATATATTTCTTGATTTTACTGTTTAAAGTTAATTCGTAAAGTTTCAGTAGAACTATTAAAAATCCTGATTTTCCATCGTATAGAAAATTAGAGGTATAATTTGAGTAACGAAAAAACTCAGAACAATTAACTACAAGTTCAATAGCTATATCTAGAAATTTTTGATTTTGGTCAATTTCATAACGATCAATTAATACATATATAAATCCTGACCTACCCGTAAATAATCCATAGTCATTAGTTGCCTCTCTTTCGCAATATTTGGTCAATCTTTCAATAGCATCATCCACGACATAAAGTAACTTATCTGATGGGTATTTCGCATAGTATTCCATGAGAAATATGAGAATACCAGAAATGCCAACCTCTATGTTCTCTGGGTTTGGGTTTGACTCTGAAACCAGATGATACCAAGGTAAATCCTTCTTATCGATTGTAGGATATTCTAACATCAGTAAATCCACATAAAGGCCGATAAGGTCAATTGTTCTATTTTCTAAGACATTATTAATACTCTTCATTTGAACCTATATTTGGTTTTTTTTAAGTAGTCCAATTATTCTATAATAATCGGTGGGATAATCTTTTCTTAATCTATATGCCATACATTCGGCTAAAAACTTATTACGTTTAGTATTACCACCCAAGTGAATATATTTGGTACTATTAGGGACGCCTGTGAAATCATAATAGTATGTGGGTGCTGTACTGTCATCAAAAAAACTGATAGGAATGTTTTGATCTTCTGCCAGAGCTCTAAATAAAAATTGTTCGAAAATCAAATTAAATGTAGAATTCGTTTTATCCAGATGCTTTGTATTTCGATCGACGAATTCGAAAGCTTTTGCCGTATAATATTGGAAAAAATTTATGTCGTTACCACCTATAATTCCAGCACATATCGCCCTAACTGATTTATCCTTATCAATAGCCCTATCTAACTCTTCAGGATAGTATTCAAAATTCAATGCAATAGGCAGGAATATATTCTTATATAAAGGTTCAAAATAAGTCCCTTCTTCTTTGCTTTGGCATATCAAATTTGAGTCTTCCAATGATTTCTGAAATCTTTCCCAAATAAATATATCTCCGTCAACATGCAAAAAAGGTTCATTTTGCATTCTATATGCGTAAATCTTGCCTAATGCCCATAGTTTAGAATCATAGTCATTTAAATCATCTAACACCACATCTACTTTTGTATATGGTAGTTCTAATTTGTTTATAAGAAGATTATATCCATTTTTGTCAGTTACCAGTTCTACCTTATCATAAAATTTTAGAAGTTGTCTCGCGCTAAGTGCCCAACTAAAATAATGATACTTCTTCTCACTCCATCCACATTTGTTATGACTTTTAAGTTCAGATAAGTCTTTAGGCATTCCTGGTTTGGACCATAAACTTTGTACGATTTTCATTTTATTCTCAAGTTAAAGGTTAAAACCATGCAATTTCATTGCAGTCACTTTAGTTTTTATGAATTTTTTAATTTTGTTGAATATTGAAACTACCGTAGTAATTCACATTCGATAAGTATTTTGAGTAGTCATCTTGTATAGGTAACGAAATATCGTTATGCAGTTCTTCAAGGAGATATTCAAGATCACTATCGTCATTTGTTGATACAGATATGTAATTCTGAGAATGTTCACATTCTAAAAGGCTTCGTAAGTATGGATCATATTCATATGCATATACAGTACCTGCCATCATTGAGCATAAGTGTTTTTTTGATAAAGAAATTGAGAGGTCGTTCATCATGACTTCTACAACAAGAATTCCCCAGGTTAAACAAGCAATATTGGGATCGATACTTTTGGGCTTTGGGTTATGGAGCTTGGAGTACTGGCAAGATAACAGATGAGATGGTTCAAGAATATCTTGAGCACCATAAGAATAAGCTGAATTCAGAGAAAGGTAACTGGATATCAGAATCATATAAGTAAAGAATTTCATTCTTTTTGTTTAAAACTATGGATTGGAAATCCATAGAGGTTTATTAATTTTCAAATTTTGATTTGAGTCATTTTAGATTTGTCTTTTCTATTTGAGTTTTGCTTTCTTAAGAAATCGATTTGAATTGCTAAGTTTTGAATTGTTGGATTTTGATAGAAAGTTGCCATACCAAGGTTTATTGAATAATCAACTTCGATTTTGTTTATTATTATTATAGCCTTGAGACTGTGTCCACCCAAGCTAAAAAAATCTACATTTCTACTAATCATCTCCTGATTTTGATCTAGGGTTTCCGCCCAAATATAGGCTAGGTATTCTTCGATTTCTCCCAGAGGCGCTTCATAGTCTTTTGTACCTAAAAGACTATCCCCTCCAATCTCAGCCAAAGCACGTTTGTCAACCTTACCGTTTGCTGTAAGTGGGATGGCATCCACACGGACAAACCTACTTGGTACCATATACCCAGGCAGCTTACCGGAAAGATAGCTTCCCAGCTCTTTGGCATCCATCTCTGCTTGGGTCATGATATAGGCGTAGAGCTCCCGTTCCCTGTGCATGTTTTGTGTTGCCAGTACCACCGCCGCGGCTACATCGGGGTGTTTTAACAGCACGTGTTCGATCTCTCCGAGTTCGATACGGTAGCCACGTATCTTTACCTGGTCGTCCATTCGTCCTAAAAACTCCAATTCACCGTTTTCCAATAATCGGGCTTTATCTCCGCTGCGATATAATCGCTCAGTAGTATTAAAAGGATTTTTAATAAAGCGTTCTTTGGTTAAAGCTTTTCTGTTTAAATAACCTCTGCATACACCTTCTCCACCCACATACAATTCTCCGGGCACCCCCAAGGGAACTATATTCTTATTATTATCTAAGACAAAACAGCTTAGTGTTGGTATAGGTTTGCCAATATTACTTGTACCCTCTTGGATTTCAGTTTCAGTTATTTCCTTATAAGTAACATGAACAGTGGTTTCGGTTATGCCGTACATGTTGATAAGTCGTACTTCAGGGTATTTTTTATTCCAACCTGATAAAACACTTGGTGTCAATGCCTCTCCTCCAAAAATGACATACCTAAGAACTAACGCTTTTTTATTACTTTCTAGCTCTTTTCGCATCAAAGTATAAAAGTAAGAAGGAGTTTGATTTAAGATTGTGACTTGTTTTTCGGCTAATAGGCTTAAATATAATTCTGGGTCTTTTGCAACCTGATTGGGAATTATCACTAAACTCCCGCCAAATAAAAGAGCTCCATACATTTCCCATACGGAAAAATCAAAACAGTAAGAATGAAACATGGTCCAGACATCATTGGAACCAAAATAAAAAAGAGGAGTTTCGTTTTTGAACAATCTCACCACATTGCGATGTTCAACCAATGCCCCTTTTGGTTTTCCGGTGGATCCCGAAGTATAAATAATGTACGCCAGATCTTTTGATTTATTAACAGGGATAGGGTTTTCCGAACTATAATTTCGAGATTTTTTTTGAAAATGCTCAAATTCGTTTTTGTCAATTACAACCCTGCACTTACTGTCAATTAAAATAAATTCAATACGTTCTTCCGGATAATTGGGATCGATTGGCACATATGCTCCTCCCGATTTTAAAATTCCTAATATGGTAATGATCATTGGGATACCTCTCTCTAGGGAAATCCCTACAAGTTCTTCTCGCTTAATTCCCTTTTTATCTCTAAGATAGTGAGCCAGGCGATTAGCTTCCTCATTCAATTGTTGATAATTCAAACAGCTTTGTCCATAAATAGCTGCAACGGCATCTGGGGTATTGCCTGCCTGCAATTCGAAAAGGTCAATAAGAGTATCCTCTTTTGGGTAATCAATCGAAGCGTTATTTAGATATTTCAATAATTGAAGTTGTTCTGTCTTGGGCAAGTACTCAAGTTCATATAATTTGCTATTTGGTGTTAAAAGAACGGAATGCATGAGTCTTTCCAAATTGAGCGATAATCGTTCGATGTTAGAGCTGTTATATATATCATTATTGTATACTACCGACAATTCCATGTTTCGATCTCGTTCCGTGAACATGAACTGTATATCAAACTTACTCCCGATGTTTTCCACACTTGCAAATTCTTGGATCTCGAATCCGTCATCGGCCTTTAGGTCATCAAGATCTGTCCTTTCATTGTTTTGTAGTACGACCATTACATCGAATAATGGGTGTCTGCCCATGTCCCTTTCCAGTCCCAGTTCTTCCACCAGATGGTCGAAGGGGTATATTTGATGCTCATAGGCCTCCATGGTAACCTGCCTTGCTTTGCGGAGTAGTTCCCTAAAGCTGTCCGTGCCTGAGAACCCCATGCGCAGGGCTACCGTGTTCACATATAAC
>CANMDW010000056.1 GCA_947496705.1 uncultured Aquimarina sp.
AAAAAAAGGTTTAACGAACCTTTAGTAATTGCGCAGACATTGAAATGATGATTTCATACAACCGATAAACGCATACCTGACCTATCAATAGCCGATAATTATAAATCGTGTAGTATGTATTTTGTCGATGGATAAATTCATGATCGTTTCTTAAAATATTAAGTTTTTATTAACTATTGTGTATGCACGATAGTTTCTAATGCCCTATTCTGGATATTAAACTACTCTGCTAATTCTGCATCTGAAGGACGAAGTTCTTCAGATGCATCATACAACAAGTTTTCCCAGGCAAACCACAAATAATGGTCTAGGGTATATTGATTGTTGTAAAGAACACAGTATATCTAAAGTTAAGACTCTGCACCACAAAGATTGTAATGCAGAGTTTAATGTTCTAAAAAATTATTATGAAATAGTTAAAGTTTTAGTGTCTTTGATTATCCATTTCCCGTTTTTCTTCTCAAATAAAATTAAGGAGGAAAAGCCCGCCAGCTGACTTCTAGCTGCCCCTGCTATTACTATTGCTTTTGTATAGTCGTCATTAAAAATCATATTATCCACACTAACCATAACAAAACGATTTTTTTCTAAATATTGTCTATCTTTTTTATAGGCAACGGTATCCAAAAGTTTTAATTTGTAATTATTAGGGTATTCTAAATCATCTTTGTTAATTTGAAAAGATAATAATTCTTCAGAATTTCTTAAATCTTGAAATAGATTTTTAAATTCATCACGATTTTCTAAAGTAGTTTCGCGATTTTTATTTTTAACCAATGGATAAACTCTTACTTTCTGGTTTGAGGATTTTATAGAATCCAATTGGTTTTGATTATATAAAAGATTTCCATTTTGATCAGTAGCTGGAGGCACTAAAGGCTTTCCGAATTCTTGAATGATTAAATTGATAATTTGATATGCATTAGTTTTATATTCATCTTTTGATTGACAAGAAATGATAAGAAAAGATAATATCAGGGTGAAAACAAATATGTTTTTCATTTTAATTACAATTTTGTGGATTAAACGTCGTATTTTGATTTACAATAGCTTGTAATTCATATAATTCATCACTTTCTTCATTGGATAATATCCCTTGATAGTCATAAGCTCTTAGACCATCCCAACCAAAACCCATATAATATTCTAAAGGATATTGATTATTATCTAAAGCTCTTATTGCTTTTGCTATTGGTTCAACATATTTAGTGGTCATATAGTTATGTTGAGCATTAGCATCTTGCCATTCAGATCCTTTATAGTTTTCATATAAGTCGAATAAGAGTTTTCTATCGTTTGGGTCTACTTCCTCATTATGTGCTTGGTCAACAAATCGATATAATTCTGCATGAATTCCTTCATGTAAGATTAAAGCTGCAGCGTTTAGGGAACTTATATTGACATTCTCTAAAATAATTGTAATTGAATTGGTATTGTCTATGTCTTTTGCATCAGTACAAGCTTGGTCAGTTGTATCACATTCGCCGACTCTAAAATACAATTTATATTTAGGATCATCAATAAAAGAACCTATGGTTTGTCTAAATAAATTTCCATTTCGTGCTTTTAACTCGCTATATACGCAATAGGCATTAGTTTCTAAAAAAGATGAATCTAAAATCACTTCATCAAAGAAATCGACTTCTCCACCATTTCTTAGTACCTCCAACGCCTCTCTCGAAAAATTCCTACCCTGTTCATTATTATTTTCGGCCCAAAATGTATAAAGTGCTTCCGTCTCATCCCTATTTCCAACCAACCAATTTTCCTGAGCCTCACTCAAGTTAAGAGTGTTAGAAAGCTCATACACCATTCTTTTAAACGCAAAATCAAAGGATTCACCATTAAGTATTGATCGAAAACCTTCCGCTACGTATGGTCTATCTATGTGATGATGAAAATCGACACCTTCATCCCAGGTAATGGTACCAAGATTGTTCCTAAAAGAGACTTCTAAATAATAATCTGGCCCCGAATCATACGCATTAACAGTTTCAAACTCAAATAGCAAACCTATTTCTGTTTTAGTAAAGTAATTGGGAAAGTTGAAAAATTGCCTTAATGCTATTTCACGTATAAATTCTCCTATAATCGCAGGATCATGGTTTTCTACTTGTCGGTAAGACTCAATAAGGTTTGTAAGTCCGTATAATTTGGAGTTTGCAACTTTTGTTTTACCTACATTGTAGAGCAAATTTTTACGAGTCTCATCTTGGAAAAGTAAAAGACCGTCATCTTTATAATTCTGTTCATTATGGGGAAAAGGAGTGTCTGAAGAAAATTTAGCAGAAAGCTCATCAGCAAGATCCAAAGATTCCCTCGAATATTCATGATGTTGCATATACTTTTTAAATTCACTTCTTACATTAGCGTTCGTTCTTACAAAGTTTTCACTTTGATTTGTGAATTCATTATATAACGCATGCCTAAACAGCGCCTCATCCAACGGTAAATCCTCAAACTGAACCTGATTATAAGACACTTCTTGTTCTAATGTAATATCGATAAGATCTTCAAGATAATTATGATCTCTTACATCCCAAATATTGTCTAAAACGTGAGAATTATCATATCCCGCATGCCCCATAATAACGGTTGCCATCCATCTGGCGGCAGGTTCATAATCCAGACTATTGTAATGACCGACCATTTGATCGGCCAGATATGCTGCCAGTATCTCCGGATTATCTTTTATATGCTTATAATATGCATCATATCTAAGGTCATTATTTCTTGCTGCACGCTGCTCATCTCTGGTTCGTTCTTCTCCGGTAAGCATATAGATTAAATCATAATTGGGAATATCTCGTAGATACTGGCCATTATACTTAAGATCACCATAGCGTGCATTTTCTCCGGTACCTACCTGTAATCTATGATAAAGAACGGGAAATGCTGCTTCAGCCTTTCTTAATTTATCGGCATCATAGCCGGCTCGGTTCTCAAATTCGGTTTCAATGGATGGTAGGTAAATGTCTTTTATATCACCTAGGTACAGATTGCGAAAATAATTTCTCTGGTAATTGTTGAAATCCCAATCGGTATAAAAATCCAAATTGCAATTACACAACCGTTCAGCCATCATTAACTCCTGATGACGAAGCCAGTTTTCTCTTTCAGGATTATAAGAGGGAATGATTCTAGGCCATGTAGCTAAGTCCCCTGGAAAGAAAAATAAACCAGGTAAGTGCCAAAAAGGATGTTCTCCTCCTTCTGTTTTATCACATTCTATACAGCTTTTTGTACCATCTTCTGAATATTGATATAACTGAGCGCAGGTCGTATTTGATACCAGGTATAGCATACCCAGTATCATTAATTTATATATAGATTTCATTGTTGTACAGATTTTTGTGGTTTGTTTATTCTTTAATTACGGTTTTGGTATAGGGTGCTCCATTAATAGTCAATTGTACCAAATAGGTACCACTGGGTAGTGCAGCACTATCGATGGTAATGGTGTGTGTACCTTCGGCTTTATAATGTTGTACCGGAAGACTTAATCGTTGCCGGCCAAAAAAGTCGTAGACCGAAACCTGTATGCTTGCCTCCTGATCTGAAGTATAAGTAATCGTAAATTGATCCCCAATAGGATTGGGTGCAATTACGGCAGCCTCTTTTTTAAGGGTTGTGCTGGTCTTTATTTGGTTCTCAGATAAAGAAGTATTGGCAGCCAAAGCAGCAGGGGGAGTTTCTGGGTATAGAATCATCCGCAGCGGAGTTTTTATATACTCATCCAATTCTTCAATCCTGGCTATATTACCATATTCATGCACTTTTGCCAATAGTGCAAAATTATTGTCTACGAGTCCTTTATTAAAAGATAGTCCCGTAATATGATAGGTTAGAGTATTTTTATCTGGATGATCTTTTAATAAATTCGGTAAAGGAGCCAGAGTGAGACCGTCTACAAAACCTAATATATTATCATAGATCCTTGCTTCTCCCGAAGTTGTTATTCCATTCATAGTAAACTCATAATCCAAAAATGTATAGAAGCCGTGACTTCCAGTAATTTCTAAGCTAATAGTTACAGGGATATATCGTTTTACCCCTTTGGCGGGCCAGTCAAATTCGGTAAAATGCCCTGAAAATGTTTTTCCATCAAGATCTGTCGCTGTTGCTTTTTCGAAAGAGTCAAAACCTTCTAAGTATGCGGTCCGTTCTTCAGCAGAAATTGGAATCCAATCGTTATTTTGGTTTTGTAGATGTTGCAGTAAGGTCTGGCTATTTAAAATAGCATTGTCGGCCAGCATTTGTAGTGCAAGGGTTTCATTTTTAGGTACTCCATAGCCAAAATAATGCATAATGGCCAACCAGTGTTTGGCCATAGGGTGATTACTGCTTTCAAAATAGTTTTTTGCATTGGTCAATTGCTGCTCACTGGTATAAATACCTTCACCATTTAATTTTTTAAGAGAAAAATACCCTAATAGATAGTTGGCTATATCAGGTTTATAATTGTTTTCCAACATGTCATATAGATCGCTCTTGGCCAACCCGTAATTTACTCCTTTAGATTCATAGGTTCCGTGGTAAAAATTCAAAGCGTTCCTCAATTGCGCAGGGCCATAGCCGTAAAATGCAGCCAGATTAATCCACTGATAAGATAGTTCTATGTACCCCAAAACCTCATGATACCGATAATCTCCCTTTACCAGGTGAAGTAACCCCTTGGCATACATAGCTTTGGGGTTTGAAGAATCTACACAGGGCGCTATATATTCTAACAATTCATCAATTAGTTCAAGTTCATATGAATTTTCAACATAAATATCAAAATAAGGTTCTCTTTGGATAATAAATTCTGCTTTTTCATCGCAGCTCAATTCATCAATTTCCTGCGCATACCCGGTATGCACAAAACAAAAGGTGATAAGGAGTAAACTCCATACGTGTAATTTTTTCATGTGTATAAAATTTAATGGTTTATATAGTGTATTATTTGCCTGTATGGTTGAGGCAAAGGCCTCCCTGTGAGGTAATGCCCCAATAGTATTTGGCTACCACAGCGATATCGCTACAGTACTATTTATCATGTGGGTAGGAAACCTACAACAACGGGAACCCCTTGCTGCTAGGTAGTTAAGGAAAATTTCCTGTTAGGTCATTACGCCTGCTAGTCTTAAAGCCGTAATATCGCTTGGCTTTAAGGTATCATCGTCACTAGCGTGTTAAAGAAAAATGTTGATATATGTGCATAGGCAGTATAAGGTTTAGGTTGTTAAGAATTGATATTTATTGTAAACATATAGTATAGTTGTTACAAAATTTGAAACTGAGGCTCAAACGGGTTTTTTCGTCATAAAAGGTATACGTTTTTGTCCACCCAGCAGTAGGCAATCCTTTAGTACGGGTGGTGATGGTATTACCCAATGCAGTCGTTGGTTTAAAAGGCTTGTCTGGATCTGTAAAATCATGATAGTCATAATAGTTCACAGATAATGTTTCTACGATATTTGCTGTAGGAAAGGCATTGTTTGTATCCCTTATGGCCACCCCGCCAATATTTAGTAGCCTATTTGAGCGGATCTCATAAATAGCAATATCTGTTACATTATAAAAACCATCTGCCAAAAAAGAAAAGAGTTTCATCAATACAGGTTTTAAAAGGTTGTTTATTGTTTTTATATATATATTTAGTATAT
>CANMDW010000057.1 GCA_947496705.1 uncultured Aquimarina sp.
CCCTCTATCGAAATATCCATAAGATATCCGGGGATATCCATGATCACCTCTACCGAACCATCGGCACTGCCCGTGCAACTCGGGGTCATCACCAACACCCGTAATGCATCGTTTGCAATATTGCCGCACCCATTTTCACCCAAAGCAGAATTTAAGACGGTCACCACGGCGGTAGCGGCGGCCGTTTGGCCATTCTGGGTAGCGGTAAGGGTTACCGTTACCGGGCTGCCCACATCATCACAATCAAAACTATCGATGTCCAGGCTTAAGTTCGGGGTTTTGTCGCAGCCATAGCTGGAATCGTTGTCGATCATTTCGGGGGTGATCACAGCTTGCCCGCTGGTATTCAACTGTACGGTAATGTTCTGGGCAATAGCTGTTAATGGACTATTCTGAACGGTTACCGTGGCTGTTCTCGCTAACGGCATACTACAGCTCCCATTGGTCACCTCTATTAGGTTCAAGGTGGTGTCCGAGCCTGCCCCGTTTACCGTTACATCTACCGTCCTGTCTGCTTCTATGGCTACCGTTCCACTTAAGGCTAAGGCCCCGTTATAGGTTACCATGTCACCGGGGGTTCCCGTAATGGTAAACACGGCATTTTCACCGGGACATATGGGACTGCTTGAACTTATTGTCGGGGCCACTGTGATGGCATTGACCGTTACCACAATCTCTGCACGTTCACTCTCACAACCGTTGGTGTTTGTTTGACTGACATAGTAGTAGGTGCTTCCCACATTTCCTGTATCTGGTATCGGTGCCACGGAAATTCCCGTTCCCCCCGTCTCGGTGGTATACCATAATAGACCGGTGCCGGTTGCCGTCAGTGCAGCGGCACTATTGCCTACACAGTATTCGATCAACGAGCTACTTACCGTTGGCGCCGCTGGCAGGGCATTGATCTCTGCCGTCGTGCTTGCTGCCAAATTGGGAAAACTAGGCGCATATTCCGCTGCATTTGCGGGAATATCGATCTGGACAGCACCATTACAGGATGTTGGTGTGATCTCTACGGCATATATGGAACCGCTACCTGTAAAATTGTCTGCGGTGGCATTGATCAGATCAATGTTATCCATCGTAAAACCTGTCACCTCCAGATCAAACTGAAAGATGACCGTAAAGGTCGATAAACCAGCTGTTTCCGCAGGCGCTTCTATTGAAACCCCAATTCCGTCCGTAATGGATTTGAAATCTGTCCAGCCGTTGGCCGGATCTTGATAATCACCCAGGGCACCCCTGGGAACAAACACGTCTATTTTGTCACGGCCTGCGTTTATAAAAGTACCTCCCTGAATTGAAGGGGGATTGGTTCGCTTTGACACCACTGTGACAAGGTTGGGGTTGTCCTTAAAAACATTTTGCCCAATACTGGTCACACTACTTGGTAGGGTAACACTGGATAATTTGTTGTGACATAGGGCTCCATCCCCAATACTGATCCCGTTACCATTACTTGAAATGGTGAAATGGGTTAATTCGTTATAGGCAAAAGCATTCACCCCAATATTGGTCACGCTGCTGGGTATTGTAACACTGGTCAATCGGTTATTCCTAAAAGCACTGTCTTCAATACTGGTTACTCCCTCGGGTATGTGAACACTGGATAATCCACAAACACTAAAAGCTCCAAAGCCTATACTGGTAACGCTTTCAGGAATGGTCACACTGGTCAAGGCATTGCCCTGAAAAGCATAGTCCCCGATACGAGTAACGCTATCGGGAATCTCTACACTGGTCAAAGCGTTATCCTGAAAAGCATCGTCCCCGATACGGGTAATCTCAAAGTCGTTACCCTCATGGGTTATGGTTTCGGGGATATTTACACTGGTAGCTGCATTTTGATTTTGATAGTCTGTTATTGTTACTGTGTTGGGATTCAATTCATTTACTTGATATGTGATCCCCTCAATTGTAAAGCTATCACTATTGGACACGTCTTCAGTGATAGATTCGAAGCCCATCCACCCGACGGCGTGGTTCAGATAATTATCTCGAGCGCCCACCGGAACGATTACATTTATAGCAAGGCGATCTGTAAAAGCATCGGTAAAACCAGAATTGCCGCCAACACCGTAAGAGCCAAGATTTGGGGGTTCTGTGCCCTCTAACACTATCGTAGCAAAGTCTTGGTTGTCGGCAAAAGCGGCTCCCCAAATAGCGGTAACGCTTTCGGGCATGGTCACGCTGGTCAATTTGTTCGTCTGAAAAGCACCGGCCTCAATACTTTTCACACCGTTCTGTATGGTTACACTGGTCAAGGCGTTCTCTGCAAAAGCAAGCCCTCCAATACTTTTTACACTACCGGGGATGGTCACACTGGTCAAGTTGTTCTTCCAAAAAGCACCACCCCTAATAAGGGCAACATTTTGCCCAAGGGTGATACTGCTCAATTGGTCGTTCACAAAAGCATTCGCCCCAATAAGGGTAACGGCATAGTTCAGCCCGTTAGCCACCGTGGCAGGTATGGTTATATCAGTAGCTGTTGAGCTGCCGGCCCTTCCGGTCACCATCACTTTTCTAGGGCTTAAAGATGTTATTCTATAACCTATACCATTATCTATAAAAGTCTCATCAACGTCTCCTTCTTCCGTGATGGGTTTAAAATCTGTGCCCCATTCGTTTTCATAAGCGGTTTTGGTATCCTTTGGAACGATCACAGCTATTTGGTTACGGTCTTCAAAGGTGTTTTCTTCGATTGATGGGGGATCAGTGCGCTCTGACCCCACTTTGGTAAGGCCTGGGTTATTCGCAAAGGCCCAATCATCAATTGTTTCTACACTTTCAGGTATGATCACACTGGTCAATTGGTTGTTCTGAAAAGCCCGCTGCCCAATACTGGTAACGCTATCGGGAATGTCCACGCTGGTCAAGGCGTTATCCTGAAAAGCATCGTCCCCGATACGGGTAACCTCAAAGCCATTGCCCTGATAGGTTATGGTTTTGGGGATCTTTACACTGGTAGCTGTATTTTGATAACCTGTTATTGTTACCGTGTTGGGACCGGGGCTGCCGAGTGCCGTTATTTCATATGCGATACCATTGACTGTAAAGGTCTCGCCAACGCCTTTTTCTCCCGTGATGGATTTGAAATTTAAGCTGTCCCAGGCTGTTTTATAATCATTTAATGCGTCCTTGGGAACAACCAGATCTATTTGGTTGCGGTCTTCAAAGGTGCTTTGTTCGATTAACGGGGGATTAGTGCCCTCTAACACCACTGTGACAAGGTCTGGGTTGTTGGTAAAAGCTGCTCCCTCAATATCGGTAACGCTTTCGGGAATGGTCACACTGGTCAAGGCGTTGCCCTGAAAAGCATAGTCCTCGATACGGGTAACCTCAAAGTCATTAGGCCCATAGGTTACGGTGCCAGGTATGGTGAGGTCTCCTGTATTTGTATTGTCCGTTATAGTGACCATGTTGAGGCTGGGGCTGCCGAGTGCCGTTATTTTATATGTGATACCCTCAACTATAAAGCTATCACTATTGGCCACTTCTTCTGTGATGGATTTGAAATTAAAGCTATCCCAAGCTGGTACAAAATTGTCTAATGAGCCCCTGGGAACGATCACATCTATTTGGTGAGGGTTTGTAAAAGCATCAGTAAAACCAGAAGTGCCGCCAACACCGTAAGAACCTAGGCTTGGAGGTTCTGTGCCCTCTAACACCACTGTGGCAAGTTTTTGGTTGTCCGCAAAAGCGACTCCCCCAATAGTGGTAACGCTTTCGGGTATGGTCACGCTGGTCAATTGGTTATTCTGAAAAGCTTTAGTACCAATAATGGTCACACTGTTCGGTATGGTTACACTCTCCAAGAAGTTCTCCGCAAAAGCAAGCCCTCCAATATTGGTCACACTGTTCGGTATGGTCACACTGGTCAAGTCGTTAGCCTGAAAAGCACCAAGCCTAATACTGGTAACTTTAAAGTCACTGCTCTGATAGGTCACAGTATCGGGAATGTTTACAACGGTGGCCGAACCGAGATAATCCACAATCATTACCGTGTAGGGACTACCGAGTTCTGTTATTTGATATTTGATACCATTAGCAGCATCAAAGGTATCGCCAACTTGCTGCCCATAGCCAGTAAGGCCTGCTAGCACCATGCAAACGTACACTATTAATTGTAGTTGTTTTTTCATAATAACGGGTTTATTAATTTTTTATGGACTTTTGAAAAAAAAATAAAAACGACCATACAAGGGAAATATCCAACAATTAGTGCTGAACCTCTTTAAATGTGGGATGTAATAGGTTTTTTTTGGGATAATGAAAATTCAGTAATCCCCTTTGATGGCTTGTTTTTCCCGGTTTTAAACAATATGGGTACTTTTTATCATCGATATTGTACTAAAACCCCACCTTTGTTTCTAACAAAGGGCTATCCAACAGAAAACATGCGCAATGGAGTGATGGCGTAGGACCAGATTGATCATTGGTTTTATAAGGGTAAAATGTTCTTTGGCTTTTGAATATATTAATACCAGCGACGGGGATTGGAAACAACGGTCCCTGTCGTTTTTTTGGAACAAGCCAATACTAAGGTTTTACTCGATAATCGAGATTTGAATGCTCCGAGGATTGCCTTGAAATCAAAGTCATTTTCTAACCGATGCCTTGTGGGCTTGCCCCGAGGTAGTTCACTACTTCTCTTTTCTTTAAAACGTTCCAATTCGTTGTTGATATCTTCGCTTATTTTGCTTTCGACCACTCTGGCATATATCTGGGTAGTGGACATTTCTTTTTAAACTGATTTCAGCACGCTTCCCCGCTACGGTAATGCGCACATAGATGGAAAGTTGATTGGGATTGCTTCTTGATTTTCTGGTGAAGAAAATAAGGGTGAAGCTGTTTTTTGTTTTCATTTTAAGGTGACTTTGGTTCAACAATAATCTGTAAGGACGAAAGTCAAATCATGCCTCAAAGCTCTATAAAGTTAATACAATTTTAGTGAAACATTGCACACCTGATTGCACACCTTTTTACTGGTTTTAAATGATTTCATTTGGCATCAAAAAAAATGTATAAAAACAAAAAACACTGAAAATCATACGATTAACAGTGTTTTGTTGTGACCTATTTCTAGGTTCGTCGGGGTGGC
>CANMDW010000058.1 GCA_947496705.1 uncultured Aquimarina sp.
GAGATTTAATGGATAAAAAATACGAGATACGAAATTAGAAATATAAAAACCACAAAATACCGGAAGTTCGAAGTTATAAGTTGCGAGTTTGAGACATAAACACCCGACTTCAGACTCCGGACCTCAAACTTATAATAAAAAATAACAAAACTTTAACATGAAAATAGTTGGAGTGTCGGAAAATGAAACTAGCAGCACTTACATTTATCAAAACAAAAATTCTTAATAACCTATAAACAAATCATCTATGAGAACAAACTCGAAGTTACATCTTTTATAAAAAACAAAACACACCTCTCCGGAATATCGATATGACCGTATTGGTATAGTGCACTACACAGGGGTTCGCAATACTCAAAATGACCTGCAGGAAGCATGCTTCTTCTTGTAACAGACCTTGTATGGCTTAAAATTACCGTATCGGGTTTGAGGATCCTACCCTATAAACAACCATTTTAAATTTTATACAATGAAAAAACATATTATTTATTTTGTATTCCTATTAACAGGAGTAGGATACAGTCAAGACTTACCCACATATGCTCCGGTCTCGCCTAATGCAGCCAGTTTAGGAAAATTTGGAACATTTCCTGTAAATACCAACCTGGGAACCACCGATATTTCCATACCCTTATACACCATTAAACAAGGAGATATAGAATTACCAATTACACTACGCTATAACGCGACTTCGGGAATAAGAGTCAACGAAGAGGCATCGTGGGTGGGACTAGGGTGGACTCTGGAAGCCGGTGGGGCTATTGTGAGAAATGTAAAAGGACAACCTGGCGCATCAGACATACCTGATCTCACAAATGTAGAATTTAATAACACCTTTACTAGGTATTTTAGAGATATAGAACAAAATCGTGCAGACTCTAATCATGATGAGTACATATTCAATTATTCAGGTATATCAGGTAAGTTCATTTATAATCAAAATGATCAAAGGTTTATATTTATTGATTATAAGCCAGTACTTATTAATGGAACTATTAACGGTGAAGGGGATTATTTTTTCACGGCTACTACTGAAAACGGCACTGTATTAAATTTTGACGACCATGAAAGAATTACTATTTTACAAAATAGTCAAATTGCTTATAGTTTTAGGGAATATATATCTTCTTATTATCTATCTAAAGTAACTTCTGCAAATCGAAAAGATATTATTACATTAGATTATGACAATCAAGAAATTGACAAAAAATATGAAATCACAGGCGATCAAATCTCTATGGATTTGGCATTATACTACCCCGGTTGGCGTCCAAATCCGCCAAAGGTTTCAGCACCTAAACCCTTTAGAGCAACTGAAAAAACTTTAAAAAGAATAAATTTTAAATCGGGATATGTAGTCTTTGATTATGACTTAAATAGAGAAGATAGTGAATCGGCCAAACTGAATCATATTAAAGTCTATACAACTGATGATGGAGTAGAAAACTTAATCAAACAAATTACTTTTAAGTACGATTACTATTCTAGATCCGGTGGAGGATATTATCCAGAACATCAAAAATTGTCAGGGCCACATTATAGTAAGTCTTTACGTCTAAATGGTGTTGATGTATACTCGAATACTGATGAGCCACAGTCGTATCGGTTTGAATACAGTTCGACTACCTTACCATTGCGTACATCTTCTGGTCAAGATTTTTGGGGGTATGCCAATAAAAATTCAGGAAGTTATATCCATAAACATGAAACTGATTTTCATTTCATGGCAGACGAAGGAAAGACCGTATCTTATAAAATGGAAGTTGGGAATGGTGATAGGTCACCAGATGAGGAAAAAATGAAAGCCGGGATATTAGAAAAAATTGTTTATCCAACAGGGGGATATACACTATTTGATTATGAAGCTAACAAATATGAAGTACTTGCCAATGTACCGGAATATGGTCATCAAACCGTAAGTGTGTCCTCTCGGGGCATCGGAACCAGAGACGGATATTCTTGTGATCCTACCGGAGTTGATAGAAAGGTATTTAGACCCCAACAAAATAATATTGTTGAAGCAAAACTCAACATATCTTTTACAAATGCATCAGATAAGATTACTAGCAGTAATCCCCCTCGCAATGGAGGCACTTCTTATGTTAAATTTAATAATGAAATCTACAAAAGAAAAGCAGGGTGTAGCCCGCAATATTGTGCAACAACCTATAATATCGACTTGATAAATTTGTCTAATTCTTTTGAATATGATTTAGAAGCTAGAGAGGACGGAAATGGAGCATTAGGAGCAGAACCTTGTCCTTCTGTTTATGCAAATGTGAGTTGGAAATATATTAAAGACTACAATGAAGAAACCGTAACACATTTGGTTGGAGGATTACGTATTAAATCTATCACCAATTATGATGGAGCACATACCTATTTTACATCCAAAAAAGAATTTGAATATGATAAGCCTTCAGTTTTAATACCGGTTGATCTTACAAATTTCCATACTTTACATAAAGTACACGACAATTATCATTTACGTAATATAATAACCTCATACCCAACATATTCGATGAATGTCAACTCAGGACCTTCAATTGAATACACACGAATAACAGAATATAATTATGATCATTCCGAAAAGAATAATGGTAAAATAGTTTATGAATATGAGTCTACCCCAGCACATAAAATTATTGATGACGGAGCTATTGGTTCAGATTTTAAATATTATCACCATCCGGATTTTTTTGATTGCCCTGGAGCAGATGGTATATTAGATACTTATCTTGGTACTATAAAAACTTTTGGGTATGGTAATTTTATAAATTTTTTTGTGAAAAGTTGGGCTAGTGGTAGTTTAAAAAAGCAAGATATTTATAAACTTGATTTCGATAACAGTTTTGTAAAGGTAAAAAGTATTGAAAATGGATATTTAAGTGTTGATCAAACATCAATTCCTTACAATTACACTCATCCAGTAATACAATTGGGACTAGCAGATTACCCAGGTGATGGCAGTAGTCAATGTGCTTCAGAAAATTTTTCTTTTTTATACACTATGGGCTTCTATTCCTTTGGTAAAAAATTACTTACTTCTACTATAGAAACTACCTATGATACCCATGGTCAAAACCCAATAGTCACCGAAAAAACATTTGATTACAATCATCCCAATTATTTCCTCACAGAAAGCACAACTAAAGATAGTGATGGGAAAGAATTTAAAACCAGAAATTATTATCCTGCCAATGTGGAATCTATATCCGGATTATCATTACCCGAGAAAAATGCGATAAAACGATTACAGAAAAATGATTTACACCAAATCGCCACACCAATACAGATAGAAAATTTAGAGAAAAACGGAACAGTTCATAAAAAGCTAAGTACTCAAAGAACCCTATTTAAAGATTGGGGGAATAATCTTGTACTCCCTGAGTTTGTACAAACATTAAAAGGTAATGAAAACCCGACAAACCTATTAGAAAATCGAATTCAATACCATAACTATGATCCCCAGGGCAACCCCATAGAAATCTCCAAAACTGATGGTTCTCATGTTGTATATATCTGGGGCTATCAGGATCAATTTCCTATTGCTAAAATAGAGAATGTAACCTATACTGATGTGTCTTCTTATATAAGCAATCTCAAAACCAAATCCAATGCCGATAATGACCGTACTATAGGGTATACTGGTAAGGAAGGAGCGTTGCGACAAGATCTGGATGCTTTAAGAACCGTACTCCCCAACGCCATGGTCTCTACCTATACCTATGATCCTTTGATTGGGGTAACCAGCATGACCGATCCCAAAGGATATACCTCTTATTTTGAATATGATGACTCTAACCGCTTACAATTTGTAAAAGATGCAGAGGGGAACCTGGTCTCAGAAAACAAATATCACTACAAAGGGCAGTCTAACTAAAAAAAACTTAAAAATGATACAGCATTCAATATATCATCAGATAAAAAATATCATTGTTCTTTTACTATTCCTTGCCATAACAGATAACATGTATGGCCAGGGTAGTTGTTTTATCACTGTCGAAAGTGTATCTTTTTCAGAAGATGGAGGAGGTGCACAAAGAACCTTGGGATCTAATTGTATAGGAGGTATTTTTGGTATCGGCGGAAAACCCAGTTGGATTACTGCATCAATTTCCGGGAGTATTCTATACATCACAGTTCCCGAAAATACAGGACCAGCACGTAGCGGTACCATCACAATCACCTATAACGGCAATACCAGTGGTGGGGTTTCTGTAAGTCAGGATGCGGTAACGCTTCCTGCCACCCCCACGGTAGAGTCGATCACCTACAATTGTGGAAATACCATCATTACAAGAGGAAACCCTCCTCCTAATGTGACATGGTACTGGCAGAATAGCCGTTCGGGGAAGAGCACCGCTGATAGCCGTAAATCGGTGACCAAAACCAGCGGAACTGAACATTACTTAAGAGCCAGAAATAATAGCAATGGTGTGTGGAGTAACACTCGTAGTATTGGTTATGTTGTAAACATCATTCCTTTAACACCGCCAGCTCCTATAGTTGCAGAAAACTGTGGGGGTACTATCTTAAGCTACAATGGTACTCTACCGAATAGGGTTATCTGGTATTGGCAAAGCAGTGCCTCAGGGACCAGTACCTCGAACGCCAATACGTCAATTACCAGAACCAGTGGTAGCACCTACTATTTAAGAGGTAGAAGTGATGCGGGATGCTGGGGTCCCTCGGTATCGGTTACCTATAGTATCAAAGCAGTACCCGGTATACCCGCTACCCCAACGGTGACCAATAATTGCCAAAACAGTGTATTAACCAGAAGCACTCCTCCGGGCGGGGTCACCTGGTACTGGCAAAGCAGTGCTACCGGGACCAGTACTGCCAATACATCGATCTCGGTAACCCGAACCAGTGGCAGTACCTATTATTTAAGAGCAAGACATAATAACAACCTATGCTGGAGTACCGCAAGAACCATCAACTACAATATAGA
>CANMDW010000059.1 GCA_947496705.1 uncultured Aquimarina sp.
GCTACGATTGATTTAACGGTGGTCGATGATGCGCTATTAGAAGTTGCAGAGACGGTAATTGGTACGCTAGACAGTACCGACAATGGTTCTGTTACAGTAGCTGCTGCTCCTGGCAATACTGCTACACTAAATATTAATGATAATGATTCCCTTACGGTAAGCATTGCCGCGGATGCCGATGCAAATGAAGCAACAGCATCTCGTGCCTTTACAGTTACAATGAGCGGTACATCCACATTAGATGTTGTGGTGAACTATACTTTAACAGGTACAGCCGCAGATCCAGCAGATTATGCTGATGGATCGGGTGGTTCAGTAACCATTACTGCGGGTACAACGACAGCTACGATTGATTTAACAGTGGTCGATGATGGTCTTGTAGAAGCTACAGAGACGGTGATTGGTACGCTAGACAGTACTGATAATGGTTCTGTCACAGTAGTCGCTGCTCCTGGTAATGCCGCTACACTAAATATAACTGATAATGATACGGCTACGGTAAGCATTGCCGCCGATGCCGATGCCGATGAAGCTACGGCAAACAGAGCATTTACTGTAACGATGAGTGGAACCGCCTCTACAGATGTAGTGGTGAACTATACGTTAACGGGTACTGCTGGCGATCCTGCAGATTATGCAGATGGTTCAGGAGGTTCGGTTACCATTACAGCGGGTACGACCACAGCCACGATCGACTTAACGGTTGTTGATGATGGTGTTGTAGAAGCAACAGAGACCGTGATTGGTACTTTGGATAGTACAGACAATGGATCAGTAACAGTAGCTGTTGCACCAAATAATGCAGCTACCTTAAATATCAACGATAATGATACGGCTACGGTAAGCATTGCCGCCGATGCCGATGCCGATGAAGCTACGGCAAACAGAGCATTTACTGTAACGATGAGTGGAACAGCCTCTACAGATGTAGTGGTGAACTATACGCTAACGGGTACTGCTGGCGATCCTGCAGATTATGATGATGCTACTACTGTAGTAGGAACAGTTACCATTGCCGCAGGAACCACTACAGGAACGATTGATTTAATGGTTGTTGATGATGGCCTTGTAGAAGTTACCGAAACCGTGATTGCGACATTAACCGCAGCCACCAACAATGCTTCCGTGACCGCAGATACGACTCCTGTTACCTTGAATATAACAGATGATGATAGTGCTGCCTTAACAATTTCTATTGGCAGCCCTGTAGATGGAACCGAGGGTACTTCAGATATTACGTATGTAGTGTCTTTAGATGGTGGAGTAATCAATAATACAGGAGCAGCCATTACAGGAACTTTAGCCTTAACAGGGACAGCTACGAATGGAACAGATTATACGGATGTAACGACCTTTTCAATAGCAGACGCTTCTAGTTCGGTAACGATTACCGTACCGGTAACCAATGATACCGAAGTAGAGATGAGTGAGACTGTGATTGCTACCATTTCTGCCCCAAGTGTGGGATCTGTGAGTGCTACGAATACTTCCACAGCTAATATTATTGATAATGATATCATTAGTGTTACGGCAACAGGGACTATGATTAGTGCCGCCGATGGCACAGCTTTAGGTAATGGAACAGAGACAGAAACCATTACGGTACAGTTAAAAGATGCTGCAGGTAATGATCTTACAGGAGCAGGAATTAATGTAACCTTTGCAGTTACAGGAAGTGCTGTACTGTCATCTACAACGGCAGTTACAGATGCAAATGGTACAGCAACCATAACAATTATTAGCGCAGTTGCAGAAACCGTAGATGTGACAGCAACTATTGATGACGATAATGATGGAGGAACTACCCCAGAAGTGAATATTCTTAATGGTAGTCCGGCACAAGTTTTATTTACACCGGATACTCCGGATCCAACTAATGTGAATACAACCATTACAGCAACAGGTACTGTTCCTGCAAATGGAACAGATGTAGCTACAGTAACGGTTCAGTTAGCCGATACCAATGGTAATTTGATTACTACCGGAGGTGAGACTGTGGTATTGACGGTTTCAGGAAATGCAGTTCTTGTTAGTGGAGTTACGGATAATCTAGATGGAACATATACAGCTACTTATAGCAATTTATTAGTGGAGTCGGTAACGGTCACTGGTACTTTAAATGGAGATGCTATAAATAATAATGCTACAATTAGTTTCATTTTAGATACAGACCCTAGTTGTACAGTAAATTGTGACACGGATGGTGATGGTGATTGTGATATCAATTGTGATACAGATGGTGATGGTGATTGTGATTTAAATTGTGATACAGACGGTGATGGTGATTGTGACCTGAACTGTGATACCGATGGAGATGGTGATTGTGATATCAATTGTGATACCGATGGAGATGGTGATTGTGATATCAATTGTGATACCGATGGTGATGGTACTTGTGATCTGAATTGTGATACCGATGGTGATGGTGATTGTGATATCAATTGTGATACCGATGGTGATGGTGATTGCGATCTGAATTGTGACACCGATGGTGATGGTGATTGCGACCTGAACTGTGATACAGATGGCGATGGCGATTGTGACTTGAATTGTGATACCGATGGAGACGGTGATTGTGATATCAATTGTGATACTGATGGTGATGGCGATCCTGATGTGAATATCGACACCGATGGTGACGGCGATTGTGATTTAAATTGTGATACCGATGAAGATGGCGATTGTGATCTGAATTGTGATAACGATGGTGATGGTATTTGTGATATCTACTGCGAAGATGATGATCAAGATCGTGATGGTGATGGTGTTCCGGATAGTATAGAGTGTCCTGATAATCCTAATTGCCCTGATAGTGATGGTGATGGTACCCCCGATTATTTAGATACCGATGATGATGGTGATGGTATTGATACTGTTGATGAATCACCACCCGGAGGAGGAAATCCTGCTGATTTTGATAGCGATGGTGATGGCATTCCAGATTATTTGGATGCTTACGACCCTAATGGTGATGATGATGGTGATGGTGTATCAAATAGTGTCGAAGATGAAGATGGCGATGGCAATCCGTATAACGATGATTGTGATAGTGATGGCACTCCAGATTTCTTAGATGCAGATCCATGTGGTATTGGCAATATTGCAGCTGGTTTCTCACCCAATGGAGATGGGATTAATGATACCTGGGTAATTGAAGGTATTGATGCTTTTCCTAACAATCAGGTAAGACTCTTTAACCGATGGGGTAGTGAAGTGTTTAGCGCTATTAATTACCAAAATGACTGGAACGGGGTCTCCAATGGGAAACGAGTATTTGGCTCAAGCGATCAATTACCTACAGGAGCGTATTACTATATAATTGAAACAGGAACCAGCCAAGTACCACCGTTAACAGGTTGGATCTATATAAACTATTAAATGATATAATCAGAGAGTGCATCGGCATCTACCGCTGCACTTCATTAAAAACAACAAAATATAAAAAAATGAAATACATAAACTATATATTTTTTGTACTGGCACTATCATTTGTAGTACAAGGTAACGCACAGCAAGATCCCCATTTCAGTATGTATAAGTATAATATGAATGTCATTACTCCGGCATATGCTGGTACCAATGGAAGCCTGGAGGCATTGTTTGGTGTACGCAGCCAATGGGTAGGTATCGAAGACGGGCCAGAGACCCTTAATTTTAACGTAAATTCTCCTATAGGTCGCAATATTGGCGTGGGGTTAAGCGTGGTTAATGATAGGGTTTTTGTTCTAGAGGAAACTCATGTATATGCTGATTTTTCTTATAAAATACAGGTAGCAGATGAGTTGAACCTGTATGCCGGGGTGAAGGCAGGAGGTACTTTTTTGAATATAGACCTTAATGAATTGAATATCAGAAATGATCCATTATTTGCAGAGAATGTAAGCAGTTTTAATCCCAATGTTGGTGTAGGGTTTTATCTGAAAGGGGAGCAGTATTATGTGACTTTATCGGCACCTGCTTTATTGCAAAATGATCGCTTTGAAAAAGAAGGAGTATCGCCCGTTTCCGCCAGTGATGACACTTCTTTCTTTCTGGGGGGAGGATATGATTTTGCACTTAGCGATACCTTTACCTTAAAACCTTCGGTTTTGGGTAGGGCCGTAAATGGTTCACCAATTAGTGTAGACATCACTGCCGCCGGATCATACAATGATCGTCTTGAACTGGGAGCAAATTACAGACTGGACGAAAGTGTTACCTTTTTCCTAACGACCGGTTTTATTGATGGGGTACTCAATTTTGGATATGCATATGAATATACAACTACCGATGTAGGAACATTTAATAATGGTACTCATGAAGTGATTTTAAAATTGAGATTATGACGAATAATCCTAAAAAAGATAGATAGATTAGCTCATATTATAGAAGGTACAAGGTTAGCTAGAGATATGTGTACAGGGTAGCTGCCGACAGGCAGCTACAGAACCACGCCAATGGCGTGGTTTTCTGCTTGTAGTGACCCCAAGCATTCACGGTTCAAACTTTTTAACAGAATATTTAGAAGAAATAACCGAATATGCAAAAGAGCATCAAGCCTTGATGATAGGTTGTTGAAGTAGTGCTCGATTTTAATGTTTTAACTTTTCTATAACTTTTGAAAAGAATTAAAAATAACGTCTCGCGTCGAGTAGACAAGGGGAATCTCACCCCGAGCCTCTCACACCTGTGTGCCGAAGCACTACGGTGTGCAGGCACAGAACCGTACGTGATAGTCTCCCATCATACGGCTCTTCTTATACAAATCTATTACTGATTTTGTCTCATTCCATAAAGTCATCCTCTTTCAAGTTGTTAAATGTGATGTGACTGTATAAGCTAATCCCT
>CANMDW010000060.1 GCA_947496705.1 uncultured Aquimarina sp.
CGATTTTGAAAGGCATTTGCATGGAGTGTGGGGGGATCGTTGGCCTCCACCGTCACCAGGTCAAGGTCCGGGTTGTCCTCAAAAGCCGCCTCCCCAATACTGACCACACTGCCCGGTATGGTCACGCTGGTCAATTGGTTATCCCAAAAAGCACCGTTCCCTATACGGATCACACCTTCGGGTATCTCCACACTGGTCAATTGGTTATTAGTAAAAGCAAAATTTACAATAGTGTTGACACTGTTGGGCATGAGCACACTCTCCAATTTGTTAAAGGCAAAAACACTGAACTCAATACGGGTCACACCTTCGGGTATCTCCACACTGGTCAATTCGTTATCATTAAAAGCTTCAATGCCAATACTGGTCACACCATCGGGTATGCTCACACTGGTCAAGTCTTTGTTCTTGAAAGCTTTATTTCCAATACTGGTCACCGTGTAGGTGTTCGGGCCATTATCCACTGTTGGGGGAATGCTCACCGCACCTCCCTGACCGGTATAGTCCATTGTTGTTACTTCGTTCGGGGAAGTAATTCCGTATTTGATGTCATTATCGGTAAAGATGCCTAAGGTGGTAGATCTGAAGCCCGTCCAGCCGTTGTTCGATTCCTTATAAGCATCCAGGGCACCAACAGGCACTACCAGGTCTATTTGGTTACGGTCTCGATTTTGAAAGGCATCTGCATGGAGTGTGGGGGGATCGTTGGCCTCCACTGTCACCAGGTCAAGGTCCGGGTTGTCTCGAAAAGCCCCATCTGCAATACTGGTCACACTGTTGGGAATCTCGACACTGGTCAGTTGGTTATCCTGAAAAGCAATCTCTCCTATGCTGGTTACCGTAAAGATGTTCGGGCCATGATCCACCGTTTGGGGGATGGTCACTTCGGGACCTCCGGCAGCAGCGTCATAGTCTGTTGCCGTTACTCGACTATTGGGGGCTGTTTCAGTGATTTTGTAAGTGATATGGCCGGCAGTGAACTCGTCATTGACCTGCGCTTCTTCGGTGGTAGATCTGAAGCCCGTCCAGCCGTTGTTCGATTCCTTATAAGCATCCAGGGCACCAACAGGCACTACCAGGTCTATTTGGTTACGGTCTCGATTTTGAAAGGCATCTGCATGGAGTGTGGGGGGATCGTTGGCCTCCACTGTCACCAGGTCAAGGTCCGGGTTGTCTCGAAAAGCCCAATCTGCAATACTGGTCACACTGTTGGGTATAGTAACCTCGGTTAATTGGTTTTCCCGAAAAGCCTGCTCCCCAATACTGGTAACGTTCTCACCAATGGTCACACTGGTCAATTGATTGTTCCAAAAAGCCTGCTCCCCAATACTGGTCACGTTCTCACCAATGGTCACACTGGTCAAATGGTTGTTCTGAAAAGCTCTATTCTCAATACTGGTCATACTTTCCGGAATGACAACATTGGTCAATTGGTTGAACATAAAAGCCTCCGCCCCAATACTGGTCACGTTCTCACCAATGGTCACACTGGTCAATTGATTACCCTTAAAAACTTCATCCCCAATAGCCGTAACCTCAAAGTCATTAGGCCCATTAGTTACGGTGCCGAGGATGGTGAGGTCTCCTGTATTTGTATTGCCTGTTATGGTGACGGTGTTGGAACTGCCCAGTGCCGTTATTTGATAGGTAATACCATTGTCTATAAAGGTGTCACCAACGAACACTCCTTCTGTGATGGAGTTGAAACCATAGTGGTTCCAAGCTGATACATAATTACCTTGAGCTCCCACGGGAACAATTACATGTATATTGCCACGATCTGTAAAAGTATCAGTGCCGAGGTCTGGAGGCATATCGGCACCTAACCGTACACTGGTCAATTGGTTGTTCTGAAAAGCTCCATTCCCAATACTGGTCACACTGTTGGGAATCTCGACACTGGTCAATTGGTTGTTCTGAAAAGCCTCCTCCCCAATACGGGTCACTTCAAAGTCAATGGGCCCATGAGGTACGGTACCAGGTATGGTGAGGTCTCCTGTATTTGTATTGTCCGTTATGGTGACGGTGTTGGAACTGCCCAGTGCCGTTATTTCATAGGTGATATTTTCAACTATCAAGTTGTCACCTTCGGCCACTTCTTCTGTTATGGATTTGAAATCTTTCCAATACTCTGCACCTTCATAAACGGTTTTGATACTACCGGCGGGGTTCCCTTTGGGAACAACTACATGTATATTGCCAGGATTTGTAAAAGCATCAGTGCCAAGGGTTGGAGGCATATCGGTACGTACCCGTACACTGGTCAATTGATGGTTGTTCCAAAAAGCTCTATTCCCAATACTGGTCACACTGTTGGGAATCTCGATACTGGTCAAGTTGTTGAAGGAGAAAGCATTCCTCCCAATACTGGTCACACTGTTGGGTATCTCAACACTGGTCAAGTTGTTGAACAGAAAAGCCCGCTCCTCAATACTGGTCACCTCAAAGTCATTTGCCTGAGGAGAGGTTACGGTTCCGGGGATGTTTACACTGGGGTCTGTCCCTTCATAATCTACGACCATCACTGTGTTGGTGGGCATGAGTGCCGTTACTTTATATTTGATATCGTTAGCGGTAAACTCTTCACCTACTTGTTGGCCATAACCGGCAAGGCTCGTTAAAAAGGTGGCGAATATTATTAATTGTATTTGTTTTTTCATGGTCTTATTTAGATAGATAATAGGAGTACGACTAAAATTGAAATTTCTCATGATCGTGGCTTTGGTTTTGCAATGACGTAAAATGATAGCTTCGTGATATTACTGTATGATCACCCTCTTCATGGATCGATCACCTGTTTGGGTCACGATTTCAAATAGGTACATCCCTTCGGATAAATGACTCGTGTTTATTTCCAGTCTGTTTTCCGAGTACAAATAAGCTCCGGTTATCGTATAGATATTTACTTGTTTTAATGCTTGCCCTTCCCGATAGCTATCGGGACCTAAATCAATATGAACCTTATCCCTTGCCGGGTTGGGATAGACTGTGATATCGTTGACTTCATTATTACTTACTGCGGTTAGTACCTGGCTTTCTTTTGCGGTTGTTTCATAGTCCCTTCCCGATACAGTGGATACATTAGCTGTTTGAGCAGAACAAGCCTGCACGATCACCACGATCTCTGCGCGCTCACTCTCACAACCGTTGGTGTCGTCTATTTGACTGACATAATAGGAGACCTTCCCGGCATTTGCCGTATTGGGTATCGGTGCCACGGGAGTTCCGGCTCCTCCTGTTCGTGAGGTATACCATAACAGGTAAGTTCCTGTTGCCGTCAATGCTACAGCATTATCTCCTACACAGTACTCGACGGGTGAGCTTACCACGGGCGCCGGCGGGGCGTTGACCGTTACCACGATCTGTGCGCGCTCACTCTCGCAACCGTTGATGTTTGTTTGACTGACGTAATAGCTGGTCTCCCCGGCAGTTGCCGTATTGGGTATCGGTGCCTCAGTAGTTCCTGAACCTCCTGTTGCTGCGGTATACCATAACAGGTTATCTCCTGTTGCTGTCAATGCAGTGGCCGTCTCGTCCACACAGTATTCGAGACTACTCACCGTGGGCGCTTCCGGTAAGGCACTGACCGTTACCGTTGTGCTTGCTGCCAAATTGGGGAAACCGGGCGCATGTTCCGCTACATTTTCAGGAACCTCAATGGTAATGGTGCCATCACACAATCCTGGTTCTGGTGTGACCTCTACGGTATACATGGAACCGCTAATTGGTGTAAAATTGTTTGCGGTGGCATTGGTCAGATTGATGTCATCCATCGTAAAATCCGTCACATCCAAATCAAACTGAAAGGTGACCTCAAAGGCCAATAAATTAGTTGTTTCTGCCTGCGCATCTATTGAAACCTGGATCCCTTCCGTGATGGATCTGAAGCCTGTCCATCCAGCATCTAAATAAGCAGTTTCGGTACTTCCGGCAGGGTTACCCTTGGGCACGACCAGATCTGTTAGGTGGCGGCCTGAAAAGGTGTTTTGGGTAACAATGGTGGGCACGGTAGCAACACCATGTGCCGTTACTTTTAGGGTCAGGTTGCCCTTAAAAGCTTCTGCCCCGATACTGGTAACGTTCTCACCAATGATCACACTGTTCAAATTGTCGTTATTGGCAAAGGCTTGAATCCCGATACTGGCAACACTGCCAGGTATGGTAACCTCGGTTAGTTTGTTATCGAAAAAAGCCAAATCCCCGATACTTGTCACACCATTGGGTATGTTCACCTCGTCCAATTCGCTGTGCTGAAAAGCCCAATGCCAAATGGCGGTCACGGCATAGTTGGTACCTTGGTATGGGACCGTCTGGGGGATGTTCACTGTGGGACCTCCCGCAGTCTTATCATAGCTTGTTGCCCTTACTTTCCTATTGGGGGTTATTTCTGTAATTTGGTAAGTGATATGATCGATAGTGAACCTTTCATTGACCTGCGCAACTTCGGTGATGGAGTTGAAGCCCGCCCATCCAGCAGCTTTGTAAGCGGTTTCGTTACTACCAGCAGGGCTACCTTTGGGGACGATCACAGCTATTTGGGGACGGTTTTGAAAGGCAAGTTCATGGAGGGTTGGTGGGTCGTTACGCTCCATTGTCAC
>CANMDW010000061.1 GCA_947496705.1 uncultured Aquimarina sp.
ACCGGTGGGTCGGTTCCACCATCTTATAAATAGTTAACAATGAAATTTGTCAGCCGTTCATTGCATTCTCGGCACACGTATGAGTAGTAGTGGATTTTTACTCACTAACTTTTCAGTTTAGCACTGACCATAATTTTATGTTTGTATTTTCGTTTTATTACTTAAACCGCTATTACTTATACACCCGTGTTGTAGCACGTTCTTTTGCTTTATATTTCAACTCTATTCATTCGATTGTACAAGTGGTTGAAACCCTCCATAAACCATTCTACTGCCGTCAAATATTAACTTATTAGGGTCAGTTAAAGGGGCAACTAATTCTGTCATTCTTGGGTCTGTAGGAACTTTTTTGTTGGCTAAGTCACGTATCTCTTTTGAAGGAAACACAACCCAACCAAATACAATTTCCTCGTCTTCTTTTGCATCTACGGTTTCTATAAAAGATTTCGTCCCTTCTAAAGATAAATCATCTCCAACGAATTCGAAGTAAGCAATTGCACCGTATTCTTTCCAAATTTCAGCTACTTTTTCAGCCGCCTTTTTGTATTCGTCCAAATAAATTCGAGGAATTGGGAGAACGAAGCCATCTATGTAGTTTTTCATGTTTTTATCTTTTGGATTTAAGTACTCATTTCTTCGTTTTGTCTAATGTGCTACAACAATTATATAATAGCAATTGCTATTATATTCCATGTATGTTCAGCTACAAATCTAGGAGATTTTTGATAAACTTAAAATTGTTTACAGCAACTTGCGTATGTATTTCTGTTGTTTTTTGTGCTACTATGGCTATCCTGCAGAATATAAGACCTATAACACATCGATGTGTTATATGGTTAGGCTGATCAATCATTAAAAGGATTTCTTCTTTGGATACTGCTTTAGATAGTTAATGTTCTTTTCTGGGTCTCTAACGCTTTAGGAGTATCTAAGCACACCCTATCAATCCCCATAGAAAAGAACATCAACCCCGGTTTCCCACCACTGGCGGGCGGGCAGTCAACACTGCATTCATGCTCGGTTGTGCCGACCGCATGAATGCTTAGTTATTATACACATTTTATATTCCTTGCCAAGCTATTCTTTCATCCGATCCAATAGCAATCTTTTCTAGAATTAATTCCAATTTCATTGAAACATTCCAAAAATCGGTTTTGGTTGATTCCGAAATCTTACTGGTTATCCGTTCCTCTAATTCATTTATTCGTTTTCCTTTCCAAATTTTGTCAGATAAACAAACAATAAGGTCTTCTATTTGAAGATTAGATTTTTCTCAATTCCCGTGAGTAATGGCAAATCTTGATTCCTTGTCTTCATAGCCAAGTTCTTTTAATATTTTAAACCCAACAGATTCGTGCTCTTTACCTTTTTTATATAATTCGTCAGTAATTATAGCTTTTCCGATGTCATGAGTGGATGCGCCAAATAGTATTTCCTTTTCATTTAATGGCAAGTTTGGCCATTCACTTTTTAATTGTTCAATGATATAAAAAGCTGTTGAATTAACAATTGTTAGATGTTTGATAAGTCTTTGAGGAGCATCAAACTGTTTAAGTAAACTCTTTACTTCTTTTGATAGTTCTACTATTTTCAAATAATTAATTTTATTGCTTATAACGCTTAATGTATAGTTTCGTAGCGGGAAATCTCGGTAAAGAACTCTCCGCATTGCCCAAAGATAGCAAATACACGTGAAATTCCCTGCCTGACGGCGAGGCAGGGAATTTCCGCCGCTATGAATTATACATTTTGTTATGCTCTGGCTTTTTATGAAGCCTGTACTTTGCAAACTTGCCTGGCAAAGCGATACCTGCTTGCGAAATCCTTGCGTACCGCTTTTCTAACTCTCGCGATCGCTTTGCTGCCATTGGATTTGGCTAAACCATTCCAAATTCATCAACGCGTACAGTGTCCGAATCGGGGAGGAGCTCCAACTTTTGAATCGGTAAAAATCATTTAAAAAACAGACAGGTCTTTGCAGTGTAGCCCGTCCGTTTAGAGTCTGATTGCGCCTGCCTGCCAGTTTTTAGGTAGGTTTTGCTTTTCAGATTCCGTTTTCGTCGCTGGTGCTTGAGCATAACGTCTGGATAAAGTGAGCTTCTATACCTTATCTTAATATGTACAAGATACTGATTATTCACTGACCTCAGTAGAAAGCGTTTAGAGAAATTCACTTTATCTTTTGTTATGTGCTTTTTCTCCTCACTTATTTCATTCTTTTTCGTACTTTCAGACAGCCTGTCTTAATGACAATCAAGTAGAATCTGTTAATGGTTCTGAAATCTCAAAACCCCTAAATCCTGTTTTATGAATAGAATTCCTCCATATGAAGAAATAAAAGAAGTATCTTCTTGGTGCCCTCCACAACCCTGCAGTTTGATGATAGCATTAATTGATTCTTTAGATAAAAAAATTAATATTGATATGTTACCGAACGATGAAGGTCTACTTTTACTTGAAGAAGAAGAATATTCTCCACCTCCCAACCCTCATATTCCAAGAAGAATCTATATCAATCAAGTCTTAGTTGAATTAAACAGTCCGGAAGAAAAAAGTGTTATTAATCTTCTCTATAATTTAATAAGAGATAATAAACTGGGACATCCTCAAGGTTTAGAGGTTGTGGTGGAACAAGAAATGATTAGTCATTTCAAGGGCACAAGATAAACTTAAAACTTAATTTCAATGCCTAACATTCTTGAATTGTTAAAGGTTTAAATTCTTTCTCAGAGACATTTTTAAATTTTATCCAATCTTATTCTTTCATGTTGGTTAGTAGTTGCACATAACGTCTCTTGTATGGTGCGTTTGTGTCCCGTAGGGTGTATATGCATTATACAAGTGTTAGCAAATGTTTTTTATTTTAAAACCTATATTCTAAAATGAACATTAGAACATTTTAGTTTCAAAGTGTCTTTTTCGTCTATAGAAATATTATTTCCTTCCAAAATAACTTCTTTCAGTTTATTACATTTTTTGATATATGGTAAAAATGTAACTAATTTATTGCCTCTAAGATCCAACATTTTAATTTGGTCTAAGTTTTCAAAACCTTTTGGTAGTTTTTCTAAGTTACAATTAATTAGAACTAACTTGTTGAGCTCTGTTAAATTTGTAATTTCAGCAGGTAATTTTTTAAACATACAATCATTAAAAAATAATTGTTCAATATTAATATGTTTTAAGATAGATTTTGGGAAATCGCTAAGTCCGGAAGCGCTCAATTTATATAATTTGAATAGGTTGTCTAGAGGTGGTAATTTGTTAATATTATTTCTTGATACTTCTAAAATCTCCAGATTTTTCATTTGCCCAAAATAATCAGGTAAATTTTCTAACTTATTTCGGTTTAAATTTAATCCAATTAGAGATTTTAAATTACTAAAAGAGCTAGGGAGATCTTCTAAATTATTATTCATAATATATAGGTATTTTAGATTTTGTAAATCACCAAAAGTCTCAGGCAATTCATCAATATTGTTATCTCTTAAATAAAGCTCTTCTAGATTTTTTAAGTTTCCAAATGATTTGGGTAAAGAAGTTATATTATTATCTTGAAGGACTAGTTTTTTTAGCTTAGATAATTGCTCAATTTCTTCAGGTATTTTTGTGATTTTATTTTGTTGTAAATCGAGTTCTGTCAAATTTTTAAGATATAAAACATCTTTTGGAAATTCAGTTAGGTAATTATTTCTTAAAATAAGTTCCTTAAGATTTTTTAATTGATTTATTTCTTTAGGAAATTCGGAAATTTTGTTTCCTTGAAGATCTAACCTTACAAGGTTTTTAAAATTTAAAATTTCTATAGGGAAACTATCTAGTTTTTGGTTTCTTAAAACTAAACAACCAACTTTTTCAGGCTCTTTTAGAGCTTCCTCTATTGAATAATATTCTAACCAGTTGACATCTTGAGAAAAAACCTTAGATATGCCTAAAATAAGAATGAATAATATATTTAACTTAAATTTTGTCATAATGTTTGCTAACGTTAAGTGTATGTTCTGTTTGGTGATAATCGTTTACGTAGCGATAGCGAAGATAAACTATTTGCCAAATGGAATATACACATTGTGTGTGCCCAGCATGGGCATCTTTTTGTTTATCGAAGGTAAATAATTAATCTAGAGGGTGCAAGTCCCTTATGGGCGGGAGTAACGTCTCGAACCATTAGTAAGCTGCAAGGTTGCTATCTGTGAAGATAGGACTGAAGGAAGCAGGACTACAAATCTTGGTACTGACGAATAGAAACCAGATATGAGGCTATGAGGTTGGATGAGCAAGCACAACTTGTCCCGATTCCTCGGGATCATTGTGAAGTCCTAAACATTTTTTTTTAAAAGGTGATAACCGAAGTAGTAGATCTGGCAGGTATCAAGAGAAACCTGCCTGCCGGCGAGACAGGGAAGATGTCATTACCTGGGGAGGTCTCCATAGTCACGAGTTGGCATAGTGGAGAAGTCAGCAGAAGTCAT
>CANMDW010000062.1 GCA_947496705.1 uncultured Aquimarina sp.
ATCGATTTGAGCACCTATCCAAACGGTACTTATTTTATTGAGATAGATACAGATCGAGGCAAATTTGTAAGACAAGTAATCAAAGAATAAGATATCATAATCTCATTATATAGCAGCCTGCTTTCTTATTCAGTAGGCGGCTGCTTTTAGACTCTTATAAATCATGAAAAATCAAACTCAAATCTTAGGCTTACCAGGTGATTCTATAAACCTGACTCTCATGTGGACTATGTTCATTTTTCTATTTGTTAGCAACTTTTTCATATGGGCTCAACCAACTGATAATCCGGTTTCTAGCCACTACGGCGGAAATGAAGGGTATCCTTCTTGGACAGATGATATACAATGGAACAATGCAGTTAATATGGCAACATATACCAATGGAGCTAATGATTTTGAAAAATTTGAAAAAGCCCGGGATGAGCTTCATGCTCAGGGTGGAGGAGTGCTCTATTATCCTGCCGGCACCTATGATTTTTCTAATATGCCGGCATCTGGGCCAAATGGCAGAGGATTACTACTAAAATCAGGAGTTGTTATGCGGGGAGAAACTCCTACCGATAAAGATGGAACAGATGGTACTTTGAACCTGTCTACAAAATTTATTTTTCCATTTCAAACTAAAAAAGGAGGCAAAGTCCCAAAAGATTGGAATTTTGTCGGAATCATACCTTCCGGAAACGAAGAATTAAAAGATGTAAATAATATTGGTGTCATTTGGATCGATTTTGATGGTTCGGCCATTTATTTTGGGGCACAAATGACCTGGGGTACTTCATACTCTAAGGCTAATGGCTGGAAAAGTACTAAAGTGAAGAGTACTTGGACTAATCGTATTCCGGATGGCACCCACCCTATGGACCCTTTTTGTGGCTCTCCTTTAAATACAGGGCTTTACGTAGGATCGGGAGCGGGCAGATTAGTATTTGGTTGCAAACTCAGAAATGCCAGTATTTTGAATGATATTATTGATGAAGGGTATGGGGACAGTGGTTTTTTTCCTTTTAAGTTCGGTGCCAGAATATCAGTGTACGGCTCTAATGTATTAGTTGCCAATAATGTATTACCCAAACCAACAAAATGCTTCAAGTATAATCAAAAAACCAATAGCGGAAGAGAAAAAACATTGCTGTACGATTACGGTATGACTAACGCGATCGATATTAATAAAACATTCTGTAATATCAATGCTAATAAAAATAATAGAAATACAGGGGGATATTGGAAAAAAGGAGTTATAATCAAAGATAATTGGTTTTATAATCATGGTAAGAAAGGAACAGATGTATCAGGCACCTGGATGGTTGTTCAGAATAATCATAATCAACGGGATTATCTTAAAGAAGGAGATAATGTATATGGCCTTGGAGGTGGTTGGGAACTTACCCTGGATGGTTATAAAGAAGCTACTGCCGGAGGCAGCGGTAGTGCATCAGACAACGAGTCAAGAGGTTTTGACCTGGCGGGTCAAAACCTATGGGTAGATGGTAATTACTTAACCAATACTGGTTCTGACCCCGGTAATGACGGTGAAGGTATCCTGGCACAACGTCATGGAGGTACTAGTGTATATTCCTGGGCATATACGAATAATAACCACCCAAGGGGGAGCGGAGAACCAGGTTATTTGGGAGGATATGATGTGAATTGTTATGGTTTTCTAATTGCATTTAACACCACAAATGGAGATGTAGGGCATATTAAATCTTCTGGTAATAATGCCATAGACGTAGCTTTTGTAAAAAATACAGCATCACGCACCAGAACAGAATTCGGAGGCACTAAAAATTATATATCTTCCTGTCCTTCAGGGTCGCCATCAGCACCAAAAAATGTAAAAGCAATTCCCAAAAACGATCATATTGATATCACATGGTCAGATAATTCCGGGAATGAAATTGGTTTTAAAATACAAAGAAAAATTGGAGGTAACGGAAACTGGAAAACCATTGCATACCGACCAAGAAAAAGCAACGGTACTTCAGAAAACCCTCAGAAATGGAATGATTATTTAGCACCTGCCGGTAAAGATTTGTACTACAGAACGGTAGCCATTAATTGCACTGATAATAATAATGGAGCAAGTAATCAAGTGGGCCCCGTGAAAATAAGTGGTATACCAAGCAACAATTCCCCAACGGTAAATATTACTTCACCTGCTAATGATGCTACTTTTATTGCGGGAAATACAATTACTATCAATGCAAATGCCAGTGATAGCGATGGAAATGTAACCAAAGTAGCATTCTATCAAGGCAATACAAAGCTGGGAGAAGATACCACAAGTCCCTACAGCTATAAATGGACCAATGTTAGTCAGGGTAGTTATGATCTTTCGGCAAAAGCAACAGATAACAGCAATAATGTTACAACATCTGCCAAGATCAATGTCACAGTCAATGCTTCAGGGGGAGGGGGGGATCCTGTAACTAAAACGGCAAGAGACAATCTGTTACCCAATTCGTCCTGGATGAGTGGGTATACAAATCGTGTAAACAGTCTGGTCAATGTAAAAAACTGGGATTATGCCAAGACGAGTCATGGGGATCGGGACAACGGAAAACGTTTTTGGCCGCAATATTTGGCACAACTTTCTAAAGGAGCCGCCAGTACCAATGAATTAAAAGATAAAGGATGGGGTGTTTATAACGAAAATGAAGGAAGTGTCTTCAAACCTTTCTCGGCCCCGGGATTATTGTATTACTATTATGAATATGCCACAAATACACATAAAGATCGTATCGAAGGACATTGGAACGGTTCGGTGTACAATACAGTGTCAGGCCAAAGTGGAGGAGGAAGGGCATTTAGCTCTCGTAAAGACGGAAAAATGGATCCGATTTACGTTTGCACGGAATTTAATTCTGAAAACTTTAACTGGATGAACCGGATTTTTGGGTACATGATGTCCCATCAATTAAATGATAATACCAGTGTTGAAGGCAAACCTGCACAACAATGGTTTGATGAGTATCTAAAAAATCTTACAAGAGCTACGTTTAGCGCAGGTAGGGTTGAATGGAATTCGCAGACCTACACCGGATTCTGTATTCAAGCGATTGAACCAGTATATAACTATGCAAGCTGGGATCCCGAAGCAAAAGAAAGAGCTGCGGCTATCCTGGATTGGATTGCCCTGGAGACAGCATTGCATGTTGTTGATGGTACCTATGTAGGGCCAAAATCCAGAGGAAAAGGAGAAGGGTATGAAGCGCAACAAGGTTCGGTAGCTCCATATTATTATACATGGTTTGGCCAGGGGTCTGCTTCATCGTTTTCGGGTAAAGAAGGACAATGGTCTGCAGGATTGGCAAAACATATGAAATACAGACCACTGGATATTGCCGTAGATATTGCCAACAGAAAATTTAAAACCCCCATCGAAATTCAATCTGCCAAACCGTTCTATGATCTGGATGAGGAGAACTATTCGGATTGGAATGGAAACACAAACAGAAGCAAACGTTTCGAGTTTGAAACCATCTGGATTGATGATAATTATACCATGGCAAGTTTGGCAGCAAACAGGCCAAGAGGCGAAAGAACATTTTCTGAACAAGAACTTTGGAGCATTGGTGTCAAGCAATCCAATGGTTTTGGACTACAGGTATTTGGTAATGCCAACAACAATAACGATTTTGGAGATAACAATTCAGAAATACACAGAGATGTTGTAGGAAGGTCACCACATCAGGAAATTGGCCAGTTCAGAAATTCTATACTTCAATTGATTAAAGGAGGAAAAGATCAATACGTCTATGCACCCAAAAGCAAGAACCCTTCTTTTGATGGAGATCGGATGTTTGTGAATATGGAAAGTGGCGTATATATTGCCGTAACACCTTATAACAGTTCGGGTAAATCATCCCAGGTAAAGAAAGGCGGAGACGGAAAAGACTACACCAGATTTACCTGGAAATTTGGTTCAAACCTGGGGGCCTTAGCCATTGAGACAGGTACCTCGGCAGAACATGGTTCTTTTAGCAATTTTAAGAACGCTATAAAAAACAAAACCACCTTAAAATCTCCGGCGAATGGAGAAGTCGAATATATTTCTACCAAAGATAATAGCCTGAAAGTAGCATGGGTAAATCCAACCAAATATACTTATATCCATACATCTGCAGGGAGCTCGTCTTGTAACACCTACACCATAGATCCTGCTGGGGTAGTCCCAAGAGTATGGGGTAATGGGCAATTTATAGATTTTAATACTTGGGATAGTTATAAAGTATCCTTTGGAGACAATATAGTAAGTCAAAAATGGGGAGATGCCAAACTTCGAATGGAAGCAGATGGTGCCGGAGTTGAAATAAAAGTAGATAAAATAACTGCTAATGTAGATTATGGAACTTTTGTACCAGGTCAAGGTAGTGGCAATACTTCTCCAAGTATTTCTTTAACAAGTCCTTCTGATAATGCAACTTTTACTGAGGGTGATACCGTCAACA
>CANMDW010000063.1 GCA_947496705.1 uncultured Aquimarina sp.
GACTTGCACCCTCTAGATTAATTATTTACCTTCGATAAACAAAAAGATGCCCATGCTGGGCACACACAATGTGTATAATGCATATGCACCCTTCGGGATGCAAACGCATCATACAAGAGACGTTGTGGTTAATTTAAAAAACTCAGTAACAAAAGACAATCTGAATCGTTTTAAAAGAAAAATAAATAGTCACGCAAATGCGAATATTTTTTTTGCTCATAATTACATTATTATTTCAAACAAGTCTAAAAGCTCAGATTGATAGTACCTCAAAACAAGATAAGCTAAACTACTTCTTAAAAATCGTCGATACATTAAGAAACAAAGGCGAAAATCCAGCAATGGCAATAGCAATAGTTTATGAAAATGAATTAATTTTCAAAGGAGGATTTGGTGTTTCAAACATAGAAAATAAGACTAAAGTTAATAATCAAACCTTATTTGAAATAGGTTCACTCACGAAAGGTTTTACAGGAACTATTGCATCACTTTTAATAAAAGATGGACTAATTAAATGGGACGATAAAGTAAAAAAACATATTCCCAATTTTAAATTGAAAGACAAATATGCAGAAGAAAACACAACTTTAATTGATTTGTTAACGCATAAAGTTGGTTTAGATAAACATTACTATTTAATGTATGGTCCAAAGTATGAAAGTGAAGAGCTTTTGAGCAAAATTGAATATTTAAGTTTTAGTAATACTTTTAGAGAAAAATATGTGTATAATAACTTTATGTACACTATCGCAGGTATGCTTGAAGAAAATGTTTCAAATAAGAATTGGGATACACTAATTAAGGAAAAAATATTCTTACCGTTAAAAATGAATCATTCATTTTCAACATCAGACGATTTCTTGAAATATGAAAATCGAACAACGAGTTATCGTAACGATGGTAAAACAGTCATTCCTCATTACAGTTTTGATACTTATGCACCTGCTGGTAATATTACGTCCAATATAGATGATATGTCGAAATGGCTGATGATGTTTGCTAATTATGGACAAGTAGATGGAACTGAATTTTTAGCTAAAAAAGAAATTGATTTTTTAGTAAGTCCATTGACTGTAAAAAATGGTTTAACCAAGGAATTTTATGGTATAGGTTGGGAAATTGATTTGCTTGAAAATACAATTTATCATAAAGGTAGTTCTGCTGGTCAACAATCAATTATTCAAATCAATCCCGAACAAGGTTTCGGAATTGTAGTTTTAACAAATCAACAAAGTGCAATACAAAGTGTTATAGGATACTATGCTGATAGAATATTTTTAAAAAATAATTTTGAAAGACTAACTCAATACGAAGAAATAATTGAGAAAAGAGCCAACCAAACAATATCAAATTATGATGATTTTTCTTTGAACGATGAAAATGAAATAAACAAAGCGGAAAAAATAATTGGAACCTATAATCATCCTGCTTATGGAAAAATTATTATAAATAAAAAACACAAGAATGTCTTTTCGTTTGAATATACGGACTTTATTGGTACTATAAAATCAGATAAAAAAAACGACACATATATCGCTTTTGTAAATCATTTTACAGGAAAAGAAGAAATGCATTTTAAGATTAATTATAGAAATAATAAAGTTAAATCAATAACTCTAAATATTGCTTATACTGAACCTTTAGAGTTTGAAAAAAACTAACCACAATAACTAAGCATTCGTGCAAACACCATGTATAATTAATTGCTTGGTTCACTGCCGACTTACGAAAATTCCGCTGGAATTTTCTATCTGTGATTTGTTTGCTAACTTTAAGGCTTAACCACGCAACTAACCATACAGTAACCGTTAGGCTTAATACTGTAACAAACTTGATTTTTTGTCATCTTTACTTAAGATAAAATAATTTTCAATTTAGCAATTATGAAGCTTTTTTTAATCTTACCTTTTTTAAGCCTAATTCTTATTTCGTGCAACAAGAGGACCACAGCAGAAGTAGAAAAGAATATAGAAATCTCCTCTTTCAAACTTAAAGAACATGTATATAAATTAGCTAGCGATGAATTTGAAGGCCGTGGTGCAGGATATAAAGGTGAAAAAGAAGCTGCAAAGTATATTGCCGGCGTTTTTAAAGAATTACGGCTAGAGCCTTTTCAAAAAAAATATAGCAACTACAGAGATTACTTCCAAGAATTTGATTTTTATACAATAGAATCCTCAAATCCGTGGGAAATTTTATCTACACAAAACGTTGTGGGATTTATCGAAGGTGAAACCAGAAATGAATATATTGTTGTTGGTGGTCACCATGATGGTCAAGGGATGACGGGTCAGGCAATTTTGGGCAGAGATGCTGCCGAAAGTGAGGCAACCGACTCTATTCTGACCCTAAAAGATACTATTTGGAATAGTGCTGTGGATAATGCGGTTAGTATCGCAGTCATAATGGAAATTGCTCGAGTATTACAAGAAAGCAATGTCAAACTCAAGCGCTCAATAATTTTTGCAACATTTAGCGCAGAAGAATCCGCGTTAGATGGATCAACATATTTCGTTAATCATCCAGTTGTTCCTAAACAACAAATTAAAGGAATGATAAACCTAGAAAAAATCGTAGGTGATTCAGATGTCGAATTTTTATACGTTTCATATGGAACAAATTCAATTTTCGAGGACATAAGAAAATTAGCTGATACCGTATCAGATATCAAATTGACACCTTTTTATCCAGGTATAATTGCAGATACAGATCATTATGCATTTACACAACGCAGTATTCCTGCAATTACGATTGGCACAGGAAGTAGAATCAATGTACACACGACCTTAGATCATGCCGATAGTTTGGACTATATTCTCCTAAAAAATAGATCTCAATATATTCTGAATTATTTAATCCAACTTGCGAATTCGTCTGGCAATTTCACATTTGAAGGAGATCTGTCCAGTTTATTGGGAGTGTCGGGTGGCTTAGCCACTAATGAAGAGAAATTAATGAGGAATTTTGACGGAGAAGTTGCATTTAAAGTAACAAGTGTAGTTAAAGATTCCAAAGGGTATATTTCAGGATTAATTCCTGGCGACCTAATAGTTGCAATTGACGATAAGCCAATAAAACATCAAAAATTCTATCAAGGTTTGGAAGATGTGATTGGAGAATCTGATAAAAAAATTGCAACGCTAAAAATAATACGGGAGAACCAAATAGTAATTTCTACAATTACTATGCATTAATTATATCTCAAGATTTTTCTACATATTAATATTAGTACTAAGCCTAACAACGTGTCCTATAATTCATTGCGTAATGGCGTTTAATGTTTTTCAAGGAAATTCAAGCGAATTTCCTCAACGCTGTTCCTTTTTGCTATCTTAGTACCTAACGCAACGAAACCATACACGAACACGTTGTGCAACATACCGAAAAAACGATGAAACGAATTATAACAATAACCATTTTAGGACTGATATTTTTGAGTTGTTCAGAAAAAAATAATGAACCGAATGTAAAGTCATTACTTGTTGAGCAGTTAAAAAATACTCACACGAATCAGGAATGGTTTGTTCCGACAAAAAAAGCAATTGAAGGGCTGACTTTAGAGCAATCAAATTGGAAAGACAGTACTGAAAATCATTCAATTGGAGAATTAGTTTCGCATTTAATATTCTGGAATGAAATGAATCTAAACGCTTTTAAAGGAGAAGAAGTTGCCGAATTTAAAGATGACAATAAAGAAACCTTTAAAAAGAACAACGGACAAGACTGGAAAAATGCGACAAAGAAATTAGATAGCATCCAGACTGAATGGGAACGATTGACTGAAAATGCAACGGAAAAACAAATAGCGGAATGGAATACTGAAATTGCCAATATGACTGCACATACTGCTTATCACACAGGACAAATTATTTATATCCGAAAATATAAGGGTTGGTGGAAATAATGAAAAATGGAATTGAAATTAATTGTGAAAAAGTACGTTGCAACGCGGTGTATAAAACATAGCTAATAATTGCTAAACCGAAAGGTTTGTGCTTATTTGCAAAGACCGCCAAATTTAAAAATTTGGCTTTTAAATAAAAAAAGTAAAAACAAAATATAAAAATTCGACTCTGTGTTTATCCGAAAAGTTAGCGTCTTTTTACACGCTACTATTCATATGTGTGCCGAGAATGCAATGAACGGCTGACAAATTTCATTGTTAACTATTTATAAGATGGTGGAACCGACCCACC
>CANMDW010000064.1 GCA_947496705.1 uncultured Aquimarina sp.
AAGGCGGTGACCTACTCTCCCACGGATTGCAGTACCATTGGCGCTAACGGGCTTAACTACTCTGTTCGGAATGGTAAGAGGTGAGCCCCGTTGCTATAACCACCTTAAGCCTTTAGTCCCGGAGTTGATCCGGGATTTCAGTGGGCAGTTTTTTTAGTATGCAGTAAGCAGTAAATACTGCGCACTGTAAACTTTTCACTGCCAACTGTATAAGTTGACATATTGATATATAAATACGATAAAAGATGATACTAAATAAAGTTTGTAAAGCAATTCTGCAGCCCTGCTAATTGCTTAGCAGGGCCCACATAAGCCTATGGGTTATTAGTACTACTCGGCTATGACATTACTGCCTTTACACCTATAGCCTATCAACGTGATGGTCTCTCACGACCCTTTAAAGAAATCTCATCTTGTGGTGGGTTTCGCGCTTATATGCTTTCAGCGCTTATCCCTTCCCAACGTAGCTACTCTGCAATGCCTCTGGCGAGACAACAGATACACCAGCGGTTAGTCCAACTCGGTCCTCTCGTACTAAAGTCAGATCCACTCAAATTTCTAACGCCCACTGTAGATAGAGACCGAACTGTCTCACGACGTTCTGAACCCAGCTCGCGTGCCACTTTAATGGGCGAACAGCCCAACCCTTGGGACCTTCTCCAGCCCCAGGATGTGACGAGCCGACATCGAGGTGCCAAACCCCCCCGTCGATGTGAGCTCTTGGGGGAGATCAGCCTGTTATCCCCGGAGTACCTTTTATCCTTTGAGCGATGGCCCTTCCATGCGGAACCACCGGATCACTATGCTCTACTTTCGTACCTGATCGGCTTGTAGGCCTCTCAGTCAAGCTTGCTTATGCCATTGCACTCTACGCACGATTACCAACCGTACTGAGCAAACCTTTAGAAGCCTCCGTTACTCTTTTGGAGGCGACCACCCCAGTCAAACTACCCACCAAGCACTGTCTCCCGATTAATCGGGATTAGGCTCCGAATAAGCAAAGGGTGGTATTTCAACAATGACTAACACACGCCTGGCGACGCATGATCGAAGTCTCCCACCTATCCTACACATTACTTATCCAAAGTCAATACTAAGCTATAGTAAAGGTTCACGGGGTCTTTTCGTCCCACAGCGGGTAACCGGCATCTTCACCGATACTACAATTTCACCGAGATCATGGCTGAGACAGTGTCCAGATCGTTGCACCATTCGTGCAGGTCGGAACTTACCCGACAAGGAATTTCGCTACCTTAGGACCGTTATAGTTACGGCCGCCGTTTACCGGGGCTTCAATTCAATGCCTCTCCGCCGAGGCGGATAACATCTCCTCTTAACCTTCCGGCACCGGGCAGGTGTCAGGCCATATACATCATATTTCTATTTAGCATAGCCCTGTGTTTTTGATAAACAGTCGCCTGGACCTTTTAACTGCGGCCCCCGCCGAGGCGGGGGCGACCCTTCTCCCGAAGTTACGGGTCGATTTTGCCTAGTTCCTTAGCCATGAATCTCTCGAGCACCTTAGAATTCTCATCCCAACTACCTGTGTCGGTTTACGGTACGGGCTGCTTCACTCGGTTTTCTTGGAAGTCGATTCGCTAGATTATCACCTCGACCGTAGTCTTAGTGTACTATCGGGACATTACTGTTCCCTTCAACGCACATTTCCGTCAGTGCGCACTAACTTCTCGCCTCCGTCACTTTTAATGTGAGCAGGTACAGGAATATTAACCTGTTGTCCATCCACTACCCCTTTCGGGTTCGCGTTAGGGCCCGACTAACCCTCAGCTGATTAGCATAGCTGAGGAAACCTTAGTCTTTCGGTGGCGGTGTTTCTCGCACCGCTTATCGTTACTTATGCCTACATTTTCTTTTCTAGCTACTCCAGCATACCTCACAGTACACCTTCATCGTCACTACAATGCTCCCCTACCTCCCGACTTAAAGTCGGGACCATAGCTTCGGTAATATGCTTATGCCCGATTATTATCCATGCCGAACCGCTCGACTAGTGAGCTGTTACGCACTCTTTAAATGAATGGCTGCTTCCAAGCCAACATCCTAGCTGTCTAAGCAGTTCAACCGCGTTTTTGCAACTTAGCATATATTTTGGGACCTTAGCTGATGGTCTGGGTTGTTTCCCTCTCGGACATGGACCTTAGCACCCATGCCCTCACTGCTGATAATCATTTTATAGCATTCGGAGTTTGTCAGGAATTGGTAGGCGGTGAAGCCCCCGCATCCAATCAGTAGCTCTACCTCTATAAAACTATACCAACGCTGCACCTAAATGCATTTCGGGGAGTACGAGCTATTTCCGAGTTTGATTGGCCTTTCACCCCTACCCTCAGGTCATCCCAAGACTTTTCAACGTCAACGGGTTCGGTCCTCCACTTTGGGTTAACAAAGCTTCAACCTGCCCAAGGGTAGATCACTCGGTTTCGCGTCTACTACTACTAACTATAACGCCCTATTCAGACTCGCTTTCGCTACGGATCCGTTGCTGAACAACTTAACCTCGCTAGTAAAAGTAACTCGTAGGCTCATTATGCAAAAGGCACGCCGTCATCCCGATAAATCGGGACTCCGACCGCTTGTAAGCGTATGGTTTCAGGATCTGTTTCACTCCCTTATTCAGGGTTCTTTTCACCTTTCCCTCACGGTACTGGTTCACTATCGGTCTCTCAGGAGTATTTAGCCTTATCGGATGGTCCCGACTGATTCATACAGGATTACTCGTGTCCCGCACTACTCAGGATACTACTAGAATTAATGCCCTTTACTTATACCGGGCTATCACCGTCTATGGCTCCTCTTTCCAAAGGATTCTAATTCAGTACACAACTCACAATCGTAGTCCTACAACCCCACATCTGCCGTAACAAATATGGTTTGGGCTAATCCGCGTTCGCTCGCCACTACTAACGGAATCACTATTGTTTTCTTCTCCTCCGGGTACTTAGATGTTTCAGTTCCCCGGGTTTGCCTTCCGATAAATCGGAATGATATGTCTTCAACATAACGGGTTGCCCCATTCGGAAATCTGCGGATCAATGGGTATGTGCCCCTCACCACAGCTTATCGCAGCTTATCACGTCCTTCTTCGCCTCTGAGAGCCTAGGCATTCCCCATACGCCCTTAATTAGCTTATGCGTCTTTGCTTTTTTATCTGCCAACTGGCAGAAACTTGCTCTTTTAGTTTTTGTCTATACTAAGTAAGTAACTAAATTAGTACAGACCTCTTTTATTATCACATATTATTAATATGTGCTCGTATTTTTAAATCAATATGTCAATGAACGTTTTTAATACCCAGATTGACTGGGTATCTCTTCCAGTAAACCGCTAATTAAAATGAACAGCTACACCTTATGAGATTCCCGCATACGCGGGAAATAAATGTGGAGAATATCGGATCTACCTGTCGGCAGACAGGGTCGAATCTACCTGGCTAACGCCAGTTAGACAGGCCGGTCAACAAAGTCAACAAAAACCTAACCCAAATAATCAACACTTCAATATCTTAATGAACTTATAGTGGAGGTAATCGGATTCGAACCGATGACCCCTTGCGTGCAAGGCAAGTGCTCTAGCCAACTGAGCTATACCCCCCTTTTTCAAGGAATCGTCGAACCGATGACCTTCCCGATGTTAAATCGGGACACACTAGCCAGCTGAGCTAATCCCCCTTTCAAATTCAGAATGTAGAATTCAGAATTATGAATTTAGAATTCCCTAACTTCTAGAATTTCCTTTTCAATATATAATCAATGAACTTGTTAATTCTGAATTCATAATTCTGAATTCTGAATTAAAATCGTAGTCTCAGCCAGACTTACGCCATAGGCGCATAAACTTCTCGGCTGTCTTTCGACTTGTAGTCTCAGGCAGACT
>CANMDW010000065.1 GCA_947496705.1 uncultured Aquimarina sp.
AACGGCAAGTCCCATACAATGGATCACCACCGTAACCTATTATGATCAAAAATCACGGCCCATTTATGTGGCCAGTAACAATGAACACCTTAATACTATCGATGTTATAGAAACCCAGTATGATTTTGCAGGAAAGGTATTACAAACCAAAACCACCCATACCAAAGGCAGTAATGCAGCGATTGTAACTGTAGACACCTTTGAATATGATCATGTGGGGAGGCTGCTTACCCAAACCCAAAAGATCAATACGCAAGACGAAGAAGTCATTGCAGAAAACAGCTATGATGCTCTTGGGCAACTCACTAGTAAAAAAGTAGGTGGTGGATTGCAAAAGGTGGATTATACATACAATGTAAGAGGGTGGTTAAAAGGGATTAATGATGTTAATAACATCGGCACTGATTTATTCTCATTTGCCATAGACTATAATAATGGTGCAAACCCATTATACAATGGTAATATCTCAAAAACTTCCTGGAAAACAGCCAATGATAACATTGCAAGAAACTATACCTATACCTATGATGCCTTAAATAGAATTACCGCAGGGATTAGTAGTGATAATAACTATAACCTATCCAATGTTACCTATGACAAAATGGGGAATATTTTATCGTTAAACCGTAAGGGACATACCAATAGTGGTGCTACCACCTTTGGTGATATGGATATATTATCCTATACCTATGATGATGGAAACAAGCTGTTAAGTGTTACAGACACAGCTAACAAAACCTACGGTTTTAAAGATGGTACCAATACCAATGATGACTTTGAATATGATGCCGATGGCAATATGACCCTGGATCGTAACAAAGGCATTACCGATATTACCTATAACCATTTAAATCTACCTAAAACAGTTTCTATCGACAATAGCGAACATACCGGAACAATTACGTATATTTATGATGCCACTGGGACAAAACTCAAAAAGACCGTTTCAGAAGGAAGTTCTTTAACAGAAACAGACTATGCGGGGAATTACATCTATAAGAATGGAAATCTTGAGTTCTTTAACCAGCCAGAAGGAATCGTAGAAAAAGAAGCAGATGGGTATAAGTATGTATACCAGTTTAAAGATCACTTAGGAAACATACGACTCTCATACTCAGACCGCGACAATGACGGTAAAATTGATGTTTTAAGAAATGATGCAGATGTTGACGGAGATAACGACTACGCTCACGAAATCCTCGAAGAAAACAATTATTATCCTTTTGGAATGAAACATAAGGGATATAATAACCTTATCATTAGTACCAATAAAGCACTTGATTATAAATTTAATGGTGTTGAATTGAATGAAGATTTAGGACTTGATTTATATGAGATGCCATTACGTCAATACGATCCTGCTATAGGTAGATTTACATCTATTGATCCTGTTACTCATCACTCAATGTCTCCGTATGTTGCTTTTGATAATAACCCTGTATTCTGGGCTGATCCTTCAGGAGCTGATGGAGAACATTATAACTGGGATACAGGAAGATATGAGGATGATCAAGGAAACGAAGTATCTTTTGAAACAGCAATGGCTAGTCAAGGGTTAAATGCTGATGGAAGTTCCAAAAGTAGTTCTGAGAAAAATAATGATAGTGATAAAGAAGATAGTTCGATTTCACTAATAGACGAGTATACGCAGCGATATCCTGACAAACTTGATTTTAAAAATGTTAAAACAAATGAAGATAAAGAAAGATTCTTGGGAGAAGTTATAGAGTGGTTTGGTTTTGTTAACAAATTTGGTAGCAAATCGATACATCCAGGAAGCATCATTGACTTTTATGCAGAGTCAAAAACAGAAAAATCATTTGGTCAAAAAGTGTTATCATTCCTTGAAGATATTGCGGGAGGTAATTCAGAGGATCACAACGATGTATATATTAATGATGGTAATGGAAATACCGTAAGAATAGGATATTTTAGTCATATTGGAGCCCACGCAGATATATATAGTGGAAATTCTGTTGATTTTCAAGAAAGAGAAGGTAGGATAAGTATCAGATCACATGATATTGGATCTGGCACACCCCAAGCTATTATATTTATGCACTTTACGGGAGATAATAAAAAATTCTATAATCAAATATCTAAGAGAATCAATTCTTATCAATATGAGAAGGTTAAAATAATACCACATAAAAAGCAATAATTTAATATGAAATATTACTGGTTGATTTTAGTAGCAATTTTATTTTTTTCTTGTAATAAAGAAGAAAAAAATAATTTTAATAATGACTTATTAAAAGGTAATTGGTCTAGTTTGAATAACAATACGTATCAAGAATATTATTTTGATAGCGATGACATGTATATCTATGACCCTTATGCAGGTAACATTTTTCAATTTAAATATATCATTAAAGGTAACTCTATTTACAGATATTTTGTTCACCCAGAACTTGAGAATAAGAATTACGAGTATTACGATAAAATAATAAAATTTGATTCATCAGTTATTGATTTAGAAAAAAAGAAGATTGTTAAGGTAAAAGACTCTATAACATTAGAAAAATTTATAAATAGTAAAGTTAATCATGATAGTTATTATGAATCGTGTATCAAAAGAGGTAATATTAATGTTCCAAAATAAGCAAGTATAATAACAACGATTTATAGTTTAGAAAAAAAGTAGAAAAATAAATCCACAGCATTGATGTTGTGGATTTTTTATGAGTACGCTTTTTGAGTTTTATAGTCACGTAGGCACATATCAATAAAATCGTAGATATATTTTTTACGATCTTCTGATAAGTTAGAAATCTCTTCTATACGTTGTAGTACTTCTTTATCCTTTACTAGTACAGAGGTATCACCAGCTAAGAAATCAAGCGAAACATTAAGAGCTTGTGCAATGTTTTTAGCAATATCAATAGATGGAGTACGCTCGTTACGCTCATATCTTCCAATAATCGCAGGAGAAGTACCAATTAAAGATGCTAACTCTTCTCGCTTCACACCTTTTTCTGTTCTAATATTCTTTAATCTATTACCAAAAGTAGTACTCATAATGTATCAATAATCCCCGCTACCGCTAGCCCCCCCCCGCTACCGCTAGCCTCCTGGCTAGTGGCGTCAAAGCCGGTCAGAGTATGGGCAAGCTGTAAGAGCTTGTCTAGAGCAGCGATAGTGCAGGCAACTAGGAAATAGTAAAAACAGTCACGATCTTATAAAAGGGATTGTGACTGTTTTTTATTAGCAGATTTCAAAAAATGAAACTAATTTTCTGTATTTTGGTATGATGAGTAGAAATTATAAATTTCATAATAAGTCAGGGTTGTATTTTATAAGCTTTGCTACTGTGTATTGGATCGATGTCTTTACACGAGAACGCTATGCATCCATATTAGCAAAAAGTATAGATTATTGCAGAAAACATAAGGGCATGGAAGTTTATGCCTATTGTTTTATGCCTTCTCATCTACATTTGGTCTTCCGATCTGCAAAGGAGGATCCATCGGGTCTTATCAGAGATTTTAAAGGGTATACCTCAAAAAAAGTGACCCATGCAATAGAGGAAAATCCACAGGAAAGTAGGAAAGAGTGGCTGTTATGGATGTTTGAGAAAGCTGGTAATAAGAATGCTACGGTGATCAATCGACAGCTATGGCAGCAGCATAATCAACCTATAGAGTTGTGGAGTGATAAAGTCATTCAACAGAAAATAG
>CANMDW010000066.1 GCA_947496705.1 uncultured Aquimarina sp.
GCCTGGATGGATACCTATGCACACTATAGAAACAACTTAAAAAATCAAGGAAAAAGAAAAGGACACACCTTGAGCATTAACTGGCCCCTGTGGAAAGAAGGGGGAATGCAAATAGATCAGCAAAGCGAACGACTCCTTGAAAAAAAATGGGGAATGATTCCCATGCCAACAACGCAGGGAATAATCGCCCTGGAAAAACTATTACAGCAAAACAGTGTGCAAAGCATTGTGATTTTTGGAAAGGGATCTGAAGCAAGATCAAAATTGCTAAACAAAGAAGAAAAGAATATCCGTTCTGATAAGAACAGCAGTACAGATTCCACGCTTCTTCAAACTAAAGTGGAAGAAGCGATCCTTAAGCTAGTTTCTCCCCTATTGAAAATAAAAGTGAGCAATATCTCAACAGATAAAGAATTAGGAGACTATGGTTTTGATTCTATCATGTTAACTAAGTTTGCTAATGATTTAAATGAATATTATGCTATCGATCTGTTACCTACCATCTTTTACAACTATCCTACCATAGAAGAATTATCATCTTTCTTAATCGAAGAACACCCCAATGTATTACGTAATAAACACCAGGCAATTACCCATTCGATCAAAGAAAACAAGAATATAGATTCTCTATCTTCTGCGATACCTTCTTCAATATCTAAAAGAAAAAAACGTTTCACACAAATACAACCCATATCACAGCCGGGATCATCTATGTCGTCTACCAGCCCTATTGCTATCGTAGGGATAAGTGGCCGTTTCCCAGGATCACCCAATGTAACTACTTTCTGGAAACACCTCGAAAATAATGAAGATCTGATTACAGAGATCCCTCAAGACAGATGGAACTGGCAACAATATTATGGGAACCCTCGAACCGAAAAAGGAAAGACTAAAGCAAAGTGGGGAGGATTCATAAAAGATATCGACATCTTTGACCCTTTGTTCTTCAACATATCTCCGCGAGAAGCAGAATTGATGGACCCCCAACAACGCATAGCACTCCAAACCGTCTATCATGCCCTAGAAGATGCAGGTATTGCTCCCCAATCTATAAAGGGAAGTAATACAGGTGTGTTTGTAGGAGTATCTTCTAGCGATTACTCGTTATTAATCAATAAGCTTACCGATCAAACCGATCAAGCGCAATTTTCGACAGGTTCTGCGCATTCGGTGTTAGCCAATCGTATTTCTTATTTACTAGACCTTCATGGACCCAGTGAACCCATCGATACGGCTTGCAGCAGCTCACTCATAGCAATTCACCGGGCAGTAGAAAACATCAATAATGGGCATTGCGACATGGCCATTGCAGGAGGGGTCAATGCACTGTTGAGTCCTGCTCTTACACTATCCTTCTCAAAAGCAGGCATGCTAAGCGAAGATGGAAGATGTAAAACCTTTGATCAAAGTGCCAATGGATATGTAAGAGCAGAAGGTGTGGGAATGCTTATCCTTAAACCATTGCATAAAGCACAAGCCGAGGGAAATCCTATTTATGGGATCATTCGCAGTACAGCTGAAAATCATGGAGGAAAAGCAAATACCTTAACCTCTCCTAACCCCAATGCACAAAAAGAACTGCTACTAAAAGCCTATCGATCGGCAGGTATCGACCCAACAGAGGTCTCCTACATAGAAGCACATGGTACCGGAACTCCCCTGGGAGACCCCATAGAAATTGAAGGCTTAAAACTCGCTTTCGAACAGTTGTATAAAGACAAAGAGCTACCAAAACCACAAAAACCATATTGCGGTATTGGCAGTGTCAAAACCAACATCGGCCACCTCGAAGCAGCTGCAGGTGTGGCAGGGGTTATTAAAGTATTGCTCTCCTTACAACATAAAATACTACCCGGTAATCCACATCTAAAGTCACAAAACACTTATATCGACCTAAAACAATCCCCATTTTACCTCACTAAAGAAACTTCCAGATGGGAAGCAACACAGCATCATAAAAGAATTGCCGGTGTAAATTCCTTTGGTTTTGGTGGGGCCAATGCACATGTAGTCATACAAGAATATATCCCTAAACAAAAAAAACAACCCTACAAAAGCAATGATTCTGCAATCATCACACTATCTGCCAAAAATCAGCAGCGATTAAAACAACAAGCCTCAAACCTCAAGGATTTTCTTGAGAAAAACAAACAAAGCAACCTCTATGATGTTGCCTATACCCTGCAACTCGGTAGAGAAGCTATGGAAGAACGACTCGCTTTGGTAGTTAACGATAGTAAGGAGTTACAACAACAATTAAACGAATATCTGCAAGGAAATCATGAAAAACTATTAACAGGAAATATCAAAAAAGAAAAAAGTGATTTTGTCCTAAAAGGAAAAGCAGGAGAAGCTTACCTAAAGGAAGCCATCGTCAATAAAGAAGCGGAAAGCCTGGCGCAACTCTGGGCCAAAGGGGTAGCCATCGACTGGAACTTATTGTACCCAAATAACAACCTACCCAATAAGATCAGCCTACCCACCTATCCCTTTGCCAGAGAACGCTATTGGATCACTCAACAAACAAAAGAGCAAATCTCGTATAAGGCCAATGGCCATTTGCACCCCCTGTTGCACACTGATGAATCGGATCTCTATCAACAAAAATACCAAAGTGTATTTACAGGAAGAGAATCCTTCCTGTCTGACCACCTGGTACAACAACAAAAAGTACTCCCGGGTGTCGCCTATCTCGAACTTGCCAGAGAAGCAGGAGAAAGAAGCCTGCATCAACAAATCACTCAAATCAAAAACAGTACTTGGTTAACGCCCATACAGATAAACGAAAAGCCTAAAAAAGTCAATATATCCCTCTTTGAACAACAAAACAATACCATAGGATATGAAGTATATAGCATAAATGAAGACTCTGATACAGCTCAGGAGACCATACATGCACAGGGAAGCCTATCTACAACTCCACTAACACCTCCCCATGCCCTGGATATCAACGCAATCAAAGATCGCTTACAGCATTCTATACAAAAAAAAGAATGCTATGAGCTATTCCAACAACTAGGGTTTAACTATGGAAACTCCTTCCAGGGAATAGAACTACTCTATATCGGAGACCAGGAAGCTCTAAGCAAAATCAAACTACCCATACAACAAGACTATCTCTTACAACCGGGAATTCTCGATTGTGCCTTGCAAACCTGTATCGGAATCGCATTCAAAAGTCAACTGAAACCTGTTTTAAACCTACCCTTTAGTGTCAAACAAGTCAATATCTATAGTGAACTCTCCCAAACCAGATGGTGCTATGCTCGTAAAAGCGACAACAATAAAACCCATAATAAAGTAACCAATTATGATATCTATCTTTTAAACGAGCAGGGAGAAGTAGTGCTCAGTTTTATCGATTTTGTAGCACTACCTAGTAACGGTGCTGACAAATCAACTCAAAAAACAGCAGTACAAAACCCTACAGAACAACAAAACAGCATAGGTGAAGACAAAGCAGCTCTTCATTTATATACCTGCCAGTGGCAAGAAAAAACGGTAGAGCAGCAAGTAGATCCCAACAATGCCAATCAAATTATCCTCTTAGCAGGGAGCTCAGCAAATCTGGCCGAAA
>CANMDW010000067.1 GCA_947496705.1 uncultured Aquimarina sp.
TATCCAAACGGTACTTATTTTATTGAGATAGATACAGATCGAGGCAAATTTGTAAGACAAGTGATCAAAAGATAAAAATTTCATTAAAGCAGCTTCCATAAGGAGGCTGTTTTTCAAACTTAATAACCTATGAAATGAGCACAATTATAAATTTTAATAGCAACCAAGGTGATCATTGTCTAACTGGTGTTTGCCAGCCTGCCTGCTGCAGGCAAGGTAGGTCTGACAATAAAAAAACAATAAATTTTAACAGATGAAAAAGCAAATTCAAATTTTAAGCTTATTAACGGCTTTTCTATTCATAAGTGCTATTGCTGTTCGGGCTCAGTCATCAAATGATATTTGGTCGGGTTATGAATCCAATAGCAATGACGATGAGTACATACCAAACAATAGTTATGCGGGATATCATCGGGGAGAAGCTCCTATCCCAAATGTTCCGGTAGTGGCAGACATCAAAGATTTTGGTGGAAAGGGAGACGGAAGTACAGATAATACGAAGGCATTCGAAGCCGCCATTGAAGCCGCCTATTTAGCCGGTGGCGGTGCGGTGTATATACCTAATGGAACGTATAAGGTCAATGGCATGATCTGGTTGAATAGAGACAATGTAGTCCTTAGAGGGCAAAGTCGTTCTGGCACTAAAATAAAATTTGGGAAAGAAGGAAACAAAGTAGTGAACGGGCTCACCCAGAGCGGTACCAATGCATGGGGCTGGACAGGCGGTTTAATATGGGCTCACCCCAGGGGGACAGTAATGTATTATGATAGTAATGGAAAACCTAAAGTAGATACGAATAAAAAACAAGGCTATAATTCTTCTAGCAACCCTTGGGAATACTGGAGACAAAAAGAGTTGCTGGCAAACGTCACATCAACTAATAAAAGAGGGGATAAGAAAATAACGGTGAATAGTACTTCAAAGCTGAAACCCGGTCAATTGGTGCTTCTAACCTGGGAAAACAATAATAATCAGGGTCTTTTAAAAGAAATCGGACAGCACAGTTCTTTTAAAAACTGGAACAAATTTGGAGATTGGCTTAAATCATCAAGCTATCCCAGATGGCAATGGGTAACCGAGATACAGGAGATACGAGGAAATGAGATTATCATTGGAGATAGACTACGAGTATCCATTAAATCAGAATATAATGTTAAGATATGGGATCCCGGAGCGTATGTCCAGGAGATAGGGATCGAAAACATGACGCTGTTATTAAACAAAAGGTATGAAGATATTTATGATTTAGGGTGGAATGGCATATCACTGTCAAGAGCCTGGAATTGTTGGGTTAAGAATGTAGAAGTAGATAATGGTAGTAATGGTTTTTTAGTATCTGCAAGTAAAGAGATCTCAATAATTAATACAAAAGTAAAGAGTAGAAAATATATGCATCATCCTTATACCAACCGGTGTATGGCTAGTAATGTATTGTATGAGGATTTTGAGATAGACGTAAAAGACGCTGAAACCAATCGTCATGGTTTTCATGGGATAAACACTGAGTTTTTAACAAGTGGTAATGTTTGGAGCAAAGGAAAGATGAACAGGGGAACCTTTGATTCACATCGTGCCATGCCTTTTGATATTGTCAGGACCGAAATTTCCCTTAGAAATGAAAATAAGGCAAATCCGGGAGGGTCTTCAAAAGCAGGTCCTTTTTCTGGTAGGAGAATGATACATTGGAATGTCACCGTTAGCGGTTCTGACAGGCCTGAGCCCGGGAAACACATTTACCAGCCACATAATCATACATTTAGTGCTTTGGTTGGGATTAAAGGGGCAGCAGTATATAGATCGGGTAGCAATTGCAGTCTCATGCCCTGTGCAGATAAAAATGTAGTAATTGCCGATCATAATAAGACACCATCAATAAAAAACCTGTATAAAGCGATTCTTGATGAAAGAAAAAAAGATGAATCTTATATCAACCTGGCAAGCCCGTTGGCAGATGTTGCTGCTCCGGGAACAGTAACTATCAAGGCATATGCCAATGCAGCACAAGGAACGAGTATCAACTCGGTAAGTTTTTTTGCAAATGGTGCTAATATAGGTACCGCCAATGGATCCTCTTATAGTGTAGCATGGAATGCCGATCCCGGATTTTATGAAATTGTAGCAGAGCTAAATCTCTCTAACGGACAAAAAATAAAATCAGCTGCCCATGAAATATCCATAGGAACCAAAACAAAGATTCAGGAAAAAAATGTTGATCTTACATTTAATGGAGGATGGAACGCCCCTGAAAATAATAGTGATTATGATGGAGGAACTGCCAGAAAAACGTTAACTAATGGTGCTTCTGTAACCTATACCTTTTCGGGGACAAAAATAGATTTTTATTCCTCGGCAAGAACAGAGCATAAAGGTGAGTTTGAGGTGTTCCTTGACGGAAATTCAAAAGGTACTTACAACATACGCGGAAAAGGAGGATATAAATATAAAGCATGGAGCTCGGGGATTTTGGATCCGGGATCACATACCATTAAAATTGTTAATAAGAACAATCTTATTTTTGACTTTTTTGAAGTAATAAGTGTTGAAGCTTCAGGTAATCAAAGACCTTTGGTTTCTATTACAGGACCTTCTGATAATGCAACTTTTACTGAAGGTGATACCGTCAACATTACTGCCAACGCCAGTGATAGCGATGGTAATGTTACCAAGGTTGAATTTTACCAGGGCAGTACCAAACTTGGTGAAGACACTACGAGTCCATATAATTATACATGGAATAATGTACAGAAAGGAAACTATGATATCACGGCAAAAGCTACCGATAATGAAGGAGCTACCACAACTTCTTCAGTAGTAAATATTACCGTGAACAGTTCTGGTGGAACCAATGAATATTTTGTAGAGTCTGGGGGTGTTCTTTCTATCGAAGCCGAACATTTTGATGGCTCTGTTGCTGGTAGTGGTTCAACATCAGGCAGTTCTCTGGAGGTTTTTACAGATACCAATGCCAGTAA
>CANMDW010000068.1 GCA_947496705.1 uncultured Aquimarina sp.
TGAAAAGAAGAGGATACTTGGCTATGTTGGATATCTACAAGAAAATTGCTCCACAACTTAATGAACCGCTGTATACGAGACCCGTACGTACAGTGGTGTGAGAGGCGCACTCCGCTCACTTGTGAGCGGAGCCGTCTACTCGATTATGTGTAGTGCTGTTATTCGGTTGCCAAATCCACTTTTTGATTCAGTAACTCTACATTAAAATTGATTTTTGCGTTTAACGCTCTGAATACTTTTAAAATTGTTTCAAATCTGGCATCGGTCAAATTATTCTCAATTTTAGAAATTTGAGCTTTTTTGACTCCGATTAGCTCTCCAAGTTGAGTTTGAGTTAATTTTCTTTCTTTTCGAGCTTGTTTGATTACCTCTCCAATTAAGTCAAGTCTTAACTCATTTTCATAAGTATCTCTTTCAGGCGTGCCTTTTTTTCCAATGTACTTGTCTTTTGCTTTGTCAAATGAATATGTTTTCATCTCTTTTTGTTTTTACTCTCAAAATATTTGTTCATCAATTCGATCGCTTTGTCGATTTCTTTTTTTGGTGTTTTCTGCGTTTTCTTCACAATTCCGTGAGTTGCTATTACGATTGTCACTTTATTGTCCGTTTTATCCCAAAATGCAAAAAGCCTGTATTGTTTTTTGTTATATAAAGTGCGAAATTCCCAAATATCTGAAGTCAGTTTTTTGAAAAGTGTATTGTCGGTTTTGACTTTTGCTTTGTCAATATTGAAAAGAATTTTCTCCCGAGCTTTTTTATCAAGTTCATCTAAAAAATCAAAGACTTCTTTAAGAAACTCAACCTTAAATTTTCCCTTCATTCACATATTTGTTTATAACAAAGGTAGAAGTTTCCTTTTTAAGAAACAAATTTAATTTTGGAAACAGATTTTTGACATTACACACAACTATAAGTCTAAGATGAGCGTTAGCGTCGTTGGTTAAATCGTTTGCGTATCGATAGCGAAGACAAACTATTTGATCAATGCAATCTTACACAATGTTATCTGCTGTTAATATTTCAAATTTTCCAATCGAAGTTCCAATTCCAATTTCAACATAAGGTGCTATCCAAGGGATAGGTGCTCTAACTCTTGCTTTTCCACCAAGTAAAAATGCTTTTGATTCCGCTTTTTCATCAGTTGGATTATCATTAAGGTCTTTTCCATTTGAGTTTGTTAAAATGAAACCTGCATAAGGTCTAAATTCAATCCAAGATGCTACTTTAAGAACTAATTCACCTTGTGCAAAAAATCCGTCGTCTACAACTTCGTTAACACTATTATTTGGGGCACTTAATCCATATCCAATTTGAGCATTTATTGATTTTTCCTTGATAAATTGTGCTTCAACTATGTTTGAAGTCAAGACTATTAGTATTAATATCAGCGTTTTTCTCATAATGTTTTACAACGGTCTTGTGTCGAGTAGACAAGGGGAATCTCACCCCGAGCCTCTCACACCTGTGTGCCGAAGCACTACGGTGCGCAGGCACAGAACCGTACGTGATAGTCTCCCATCATACGGCTCTTCTTATACAAATCTATACACTTAATTTGAATATCCTACACTCCAATGATAGAATACGGTAGGAAATTGTTCCCTAACCCTGTTCAACCATTTGTAGGCTTTGACCAAATTATGTCGGTATCTTTTGTACCTATACCTTGCCCACCTTACCAGTTTGATGCGAAGCACATAAAATACTTTGGACAAACTATATCCACGATATTTGCCAAAATAACGTATCCATCCCCTGAGTTTAGGATTCAAATGATGTGCAATACCAACAATGCTATCACACCGCATTCTAGGAATTCCCATTTTCCTGATGTTCTCAAATATCCGTGATCTTGATTGGATACTCATCGCACAATCGTAGCCCAGAAACAATCTACCTGTTTTCTTGGACTTAGAGGTGCGTGGCTGAAAGGTATACCCAAGAAAATCAAATTTGACTTCTTTGTATTCTTTCTGCCTTTTGAAATCCTTACAATACACAATCTTGGTCTTTTCAGGATTTAATGTTAATCCACATTGCTCAACTCTTTGTTTTATCATTTGTAAACTATGTTCTGCTTGACTTTGTGTCTTGCAATGGATAATTATATCATCCGCATAGCGTACAAATTCAATAGATGGATCTGCTTGTGAAATCCAAACATCTAAGGTATAGTGCAAATATAGGTTGGCTAACAGTGGGCTGACCACCCCGCCTTGTGGCGTGCCTTTAGTCCTTGCTATGATCTTACCTTCTCTTGTCTGTATTGGGCATTCCAACCATCTCTTGATGTAGAATATTATCCAATCTTCACTTACATGTTTATCCACTGCCTTGAGTAGCTTATCATGGTTGATCTGATCAAAGAAATTCTTGATATCCAAATCGATCACCCAATCATAACTCCAACAGTTTTCTCGAACTTTACCCAATGCCTGATGTGCATTGCGATTTGGTCGATAGCCGTAGGAGTTGGGATGAAAAACTTTTTCTATCTTAGTTTCTATTTGATTCTTGATCACCGTTTGGGCTACTCGATCACTGATCGTTGGAATCCCTAGTTGACGTATTGAACCGTCTTTCTTGGGAATTTCAACCTGCAAGACTGGTGGAGGAAAGTAACTTCCTGAAGCTAACCGATTCCAGACCTTGTATAGGTGTTTACTCCTTTGTTTGTCATACTCTGACATACTTAAATGATCAACTCCTGCACTTTCCCCTTTTCGCTTAACCTCTAGATAGGCTTCCCATACCATTTCTTTGGTAATAGGTACTGATTTTGTCTCATTCCATAAAGTCATCCTCTTTCAAGTTGTTAAATGTGATGTGACTGTATAAGCTAATCCCT
>CANMDW010000069.1 GCA_947496705.1 uncultured Aquimarina sp.
ATACAGTAGCTTCAGATGCTTTTGAGCCTTCCAAAAAATTAATAAATACCCAGGAACTAATTGCTATAGACAAAGAACGTGACGAGACCACTATAGGATTGCGTATTACCCTGGTAGGGCTCACCAAGCACCCAGATCCGGCATTTCGCAAAGCAGCAACATTGGTATTAAAAAGGTTGGATAGTTATGGTAAAAGGATCTATCGTTTTAACTTTCAGCTACAAACCCGGATCACCAAAGATTTTATAAAAGCCCTAAAAGATGATCCTTCTTTAAATACAGCTATAGATATGCTATTGGTGATTCGTGCTTTTATAGATACACTTGAGCATACCAATACCTTGTTTGGAGAAAAATACCTGGACCGTACCAAAGAAAAAGGACAAAAGGTAGAAGCCGAAATGGAAACTTTAATTAAAAACATAGAAGTTACTTACCGTAGGTTTATCGACCGTTTGCGAGCTATAGAAGAGATGGATGATGAAGGCCTTCTTGATATGAACCTTATTAGAGACATCAATGCATCTATTGATCAATACAATCAAGTAGTTATCGATCGCAGTGGTAAAACTACAGATCCCGATCCCGATAGTGAAGAGGATATAGAAGAAGAGCTCGCTGCAGAGTAATAATGTATACATTGGCAGCCATTACCAGACCTCACAGATACCTGAAGACCTGTGAGGTCTGCAAAGCAAAGAGTACTCAAAATTATACTATTTTGTCTTGGTTCTTTGTTGAAAAGTTTACACCAGTTCTGTATTTTAGATCATATACCAACCCGAACAGCTCCGGTAGTTTTTAACGATGTATCCTGGGTATATGCTATGACAGAGAGCTCATCTTTTTCTGATATCCAATCGGGAATACCCATCGATATACTCCCCGAATTTTCCTTTTTCACTATACGATTGGCTACAATGTTGGTGTTTTTTAGGGTACGATTGCGATTTTCTCCTCTGGATATATCTGTAATACGTTGGGAAACAACCAAAGCAAGGATAACATTATCAAATGAACTCCCCTTAATTTCATAATCAAACATAATGGCAGCCGTTTTTCGCTCTATATCCTTTATTACTAAAGTATTGCCTGCTTTTGATTTTGAATACTTCTGCAAAGCATTCTCTGCTTTATACTCATTAGAGCCTGTAAAGTGCTCACTGCCATTCACTACCAATTGCGGTGTATATATCGATCTGCTATTAAACTGCTGTGCATAGGCACGTTGATAGTCGCTATATTCGGCTGTACTAAAAGGATCTTTCCAACCCAGTCGGTTCCAGTAATCTACATGATAAGACAATACAAATACATTCTGGTCTTTGTGTTTTTTCTTAATATTGTCTAATAATTCATCTGCCGGCGGGCAGCTACTACATCCCTGAGAGGTAAATAATTCTAATACAACCACAGATTCATTGGTATCTTGTGCACTTAAGGATATCGAAAAAATGAGCGTTAATCCTATCAAAAGCTTCTTTCTCATCTGTTTAATTTTAGTACATTTAGATTTTATTTTAGACGGCCATTATGATGAAACTTACGGGACAGCTGCTCATTTTTTTAATTTCTATATCAGTATACAGCCAGGATATTGCAGTTTTGCAATACAAAGGTGGTGGTGACTGGTATAGCAATCCTACTGCCTTGCCCAACCTCATTGCATTCTGTAATCAAAATATACGTACTGCGATCGGCAATAAACCACAGACTGTAAAACCAGAAAGTGTAGACATTTTTCAGTACCCCTATATTCATATGACGGGTCATGGTAATGTGTTTTTTACTGAAGAAGATGCCGAGAACCTTAGAAATTATTTGTTGAGTGGTGGTTTTCTGCACATTGATGACAATTACGGTATGGAACCTTATATACGAAAAGAACTGATCAAAGTTTTTCCTGATAAGGAACTGGAAGAACTACCGGTTACACACCCTGTTTTTTCTTCGATGTATAGTTTCCCGCAAGGGCTGCCTAAAATTCATGAACATGATGGCAAACGGCCACAGGCTCTGGGTATTATTCATGAAGAACGATTGGTATTGCTCTTTACCTTTGAGAGTGACCTGGGAGATGGCTGGGAAAGCCCGGAAGTTCATAACGATCCCGAAGAAGTTCGTACAAAAGCACTTAAAATGGGTGCTAATATCATTAAATATGCTTTCGAAAATTAATGAGCGGGCAACAACTTCATCATCATACCGGGTTTGTAAAAAAACGATTTCCTATCTCTTTGATTTGTGACAATGTAAATTCTCCGGCCAATATTGGAAGTATTTTCAGAATTGCAGATAGTTTTGGGATTGAACAAATTTATTTTTGCGGAGAAGATATTACTGTGGTTAGCAAACGCATGCAACGCACTGCAAGGTCGACACATAAAGTGGTTGCATATAAACAATCAGAACATATTATTAGTATCATTAACGAGTTTATTTCTGATGGATATACCATCATGGCATTAGAAATTACCAACGATAGTATTCCTGTTTCTGAATATAGAGCTGATGTTGATGAAAAAATAGCCCTGATTATTGGAGAAGAAAATTTTGGGGTCTCTGAAGAAGTCTTGAAAATGGTAAAACAAAGCATTCACATCAATATGTATGGCAATAATAGTAGTATGAACGTTGCGACAGCTACGGGGATTGCGCTTTATGAAATCACGAAGCAGTGGGGTATAAAATTCTGAATTCTGAATTCTGAATTAGGAATGAACTTTTAGAAAAAAACCATTGTAAAATTAGTATGGCACTCTCG
>CANMDW010000070.1 GCA_947496705.1 uncultured Aquimarina sp.
TAAAGATACCTATACACAAAAGGTATTGGTACTACAAAAAGAAACACTCGAAGGGCAGGATGCACAAAACCCCGAAACGCAATTGGCCAATATACAGGAGTTTACCGTATACCCCAACCCATCAGACGGGCAGTTTTCGGCCAAAGTAGTACTTGCAGCACCCAAAGAAGTAAGCGTAAAAGTATTTTACCTTACCAATAATGCGCTGTTGGCGGAAGTGAAAGCATCTGGGAAAAGTGAATATGATATTCCCTTTAGCTTTAGTGCCGCTTCAGGTATCTATGCCGTAGTACTCGAAACTGAGTATGGCAGCGCCCTTAGAAAAGTAGTGGTGCGGTAAGGTAGATATTTCTTGCATCTAGTGGGTAATATTTCTCCTCAAAAGTAACAGTATAAGAAACACCTGTATCCATACATCAATCTTTCTTATGCCTATTTACAATATTCGGCTATTGAAGGGACATGATATGATAACCAATAATTGAAGAATCAGGTTATTAAAAACTAGATTATGTCAAAAATCATAGTATATATACTCTTAGTCATGAGTTCTATAAGCTTCTATGGGCAAAATTATTATAATTTTTATTGGAACACATCAGAAAGAGCTGCAGACAAAATTAGTAGTTCATTTCTTATTAGAGTAACAAAAGAGAATGGAGCATCTCAAACAATCTTTGCCAGTAATGAACCAGAAAATAGAAGAGGAGTACTCAATTTAGACTCTAAAATTACCAGCGTTTTTATAAGTGTTTCTTACAGAGGTGCCGATTCTGCGAATTGTAGCGAAAGCCAAACTTTTACATATAACAATAATTCTTGCAATAACCAGTTTGGCTTTCTTTGTAATCAAAATGGAAATGGACCAGTCTTAGCATCGATCATTTTTGGTGCAAACCAGATAAATATACCCCCTCAAACTTCACAAGACCCAAAGTGTTATAAAGAAGATATCGAAGTAGATGTACGTTCTACATGTAATAATGTAGCAGTTAATAAATGGTATTATACATTACCTGGTCAATCAGAACAATATCTGCCCGGACATGATGGTGAGGAACTATTAATAATAAACCCCAATGAACTTGCAGCCAATCCTCGAGATTATATAAATCAAAGTATAAGATTACGTGCAGAATATGTATATTATCCTAATCCTGAAGTTCGTACCATATCCTTTTTGGACTGTTCTCCTGAGCTGGATCCTACTATATCCCCAAACCCACAACCTATAGATCCAGAGTGTGCCGGCGAAAGCAGTGGTCGTTTTACGGTAACTTTTGATCGGGAATTAGACAACAGCGTTTCAGAAAAGATGCTACTCATGGTGTATAAGCAGGAAGGAAGTGTCCTTGATTTTGTATTTGGTGAAGATTTGATCAGAAGTGACTTTACCGGAAGATCGTATACCTGGGTCAAAGAGATCCCTGCAGGAACCTATAAACTCATCTGGCAAACCAAAAAAGGAGCTGCAGGCTATGATGATTTTGGATCTCTCCCTGATGCTTTTGAACAAAGTGGCTTTTTTACTTTGAACGATCCCCCTGTCTTATCAGTAAGCGGTGCAGGCAATAATGTTACCTGTGGCGGGGGTAGCGATGGAAGCATCACCGCTTCTCCCTCGGGAGGAACACCTCCTTATATGTATAAAATTGACGGTACAGATTTTCAATCGGAAACGCTTTTTGAAGGTTTATCGGAGGGACAATATACCATTACTATCAAAGATGCAAATGATTGTGAGGCTTCCACCAATGAAACGATAGATATTGCGACACAATTCCCCACCATTCCCAATGTGATCGGGCTTCCTGCTACCTCCAACCCTACCACCATTGATGGGAACAACGGGGTGATCGCCATCTCGGTCTCAGGAGGATCAGGGAGTTATACCTATGCCTGGACCAAAGATGGTACTCCATTTACTCCTCCAACGGGCTCAACAAGTACCAATATCATTAACCTTTTTGAAGGAGTCTATACCGTAGTGGTGACCGATAGCAACGGCTGTAGTTCTGAGATCGAAACATTTGTCCTTACCGATCCCGAACCTATCACTATCGCATTCTCGCAGATACCGCAAACCGTCAACTGCGCCGATACCAAAGTCAACATTACTGCCAGTGCTTCGGGAGGGTATCTCAATACAGACTCAGACTATACCTATACCTGGAATGATGTAAATAATACAACAGGAGCCGTACTGCCAAATGTAGGTATCGGTACCTATCAAGTCACCGTTACCGATGATGGAAATAATACCGATACCAAAGAAATTACCGTAAGCGGACCTGATCCTCTAAATGTAGTCTCCAATGTAGGTGCTGTAAGCTGTAGAAATGGAGGTGACGGAAGCATCTCCTTAACCATCACCGGAGGAACCGGAGTCTATACTGTGACCTGGACCAAACTCTTTGACAATAGCTTCTCTGTTTCAGGAGCGAGTATTGATGAACTCACTGCCGGATTCTATGAATACTCCATCACCGATGAAAACAACTGCCCTATTGATAACATTGGAAATCCCATTGAAGTAACACAACCCCTGGTGGATATCGAAGTATTCGAAGTAGTAGCTTCGCATATCGATAATACAGTGTTTGAAGGTAGTGAGGGGGTGTTGGAAATCGGGGTCATCAACAATCAGGGAGCTCCGCAGTTTGAGTGGTTTAAAGATGAACAGGTCTTTACCCTACCTTCCGGATCTACCGATACCCGACTTATCAATCTACCTGCCGGAGTATACACAGTAATAGTAACCG
>CANMDW010000071.1 GCA_947496705.1 uncultured Aquimarina sp.
TTATCCTATACCTATGATGATGGAAACAAGCTGTTAAGCGTTACAGACACAGCTAACAAAACCTACGGTTTTAAAGATGGTACCAATACCAATGATGACTTTGAATATGATGCCGATGGCAATATGACCCTGGATCGTAACAAAGGCATCACCGATATTACCTATAACCATTTAAATCTACCTAAAACAGTTTCTATCGACAATAGCGAACATACCGGAACAATTACGTATATTTATGATGCCACTGGAACAAAACTCAAAAAGACCGTTTCAGAAGGAAGTTCATTAACAACCACGGAGTATACTGGAGGCTTTGTCTATAAAGACGGAACCCTGGAGTTCTTTCATCACCCGGAAGGGATTGTAGAAAAAGAAGCTGATGGGTATAAGTACATATACCAATACAAAGATCATTTAGGAAACATACGATTGTCCTACTCAGACAAGGATAATGATGGAGTTGTAGATGTTCTTAGAAATAATATTGATGTCGATGGAGATGGGGACAATGCTCACGAAATATTAGAGGAAAACTCGTATTATCCCTTTGGATTAAAGCATCGTGGATACAACAATACTATTGTCGGCAGAGAACACCCTTATAAATACAATGGAAAAGAACTCCAAGAAGAATTAGGGTTAAATACTTATGATTATGGAGCTAGAATGTATGATCCCGCAATCGGTAGATTTATGCAATTAGACCCACACGCTGATAGTTATCCTTGGGCTACACCATATAATTATGCCTTTAATAATCCTGCATTAGTTATAGATCCTGATGGAAGAGACGGTATAGTATCTGGCTCTGGAACTAAAGATGATCCTTATGTTGTAACAGCGAATTACTATCATCACGGTTTAAGTGATAAACAAGCAGAAGGACTTCAATCGGCTGCGGATACCTATAACAACAAAGGTAAAGCCCATACTATTAAAGATGGAGATGGGAACAAAGTTTATGTTAAATTCAATATTGGAGTAACGAAGGCTGAAAGTGCAGAACAAGCAGATGAACTTGCTAAAGCGGATTATAAAGATACCTCAGATGGTGGAGTTGCAAGATTTGGTAATGTTGTTGCTGTGGGCAGTAGTTCAGAAGGAAATGAGCTAGGAAGTGCTTCAAGGTTCAATATAGAATTAAATCAAGAGAAAATAACTAATACTTTAAATGCAAATCCAGGTGGTAAAGAAAGTAATGTATTAAGAGGTGTGTTTATTCACGAAATAGGTCATAATATTGGAGGAAATCACGGAGACCCAGGTTCTATTATGCAAGATACGGGTATAAATCCAAATCGTTCTTCTAATACTATTGGAGGTTCTGGGAATGGTACTTTTAGTTATGATAATCCTTCAGTTGATAAAAATGGTATTAGAGCTATTATGGGTAGAGTTAATATGGTTCCAGGCTCTATAAACTCAGCTTATTTATCGGATAAAGAAAATAAAAGAGTAAATAAAGTAGAGAAAGATGGTACTGTAGGTAGATTAAAAACAATAAATTAATATAGTATGAGAAATTTAATTTTATTAATATTTATAATGAAAACCTTAGTTTCCTGTGCTCAAGAAAATAACATTGAGAATAAAAAAGTTAGGATGCAAGGTTATTTATTTACAATAACAACTTTAGAAGAACCTATAGATGTTAATGCTGATACTATCTCAATACCGATAGACAGACCCAAAAGGCATTTTTTTATTTCTTTGAGTGATATGCTACCCACATTTAAACAGACTTTAGAGAAAGTAAATAACTTTAAAAGTAACTATTTATACCTTCCTTTGACGTTAACTGAATCAGAAAGAAGAATAAAGTCAACTAGTTCTGATTTAAAGTTTTATTTAAAAAACAATACAATAGAACTATCTCAACTTGATGAGTATAAAAGCTTCCAAACTCATAATAAAGAAACCACTATACAAGTAGTAGAAGATAAAGGTACAAAATGGGTTTATAATGTAGTTTATATCGATGGAATTTGGGAGAAATACAAAGTACCTTTTAAGTGGACAGAAGCATTGTCAATAGGTAGCTATAGGAGTAATAATTTAGATAAAAATCACAAAGAAGGTTATGACTATTATTTTTTGAAAGATATAAATGTAATATCTTATAAGCTTGATATTAAAGAAAAAGGAATAACAGTTTTAGATAGTAATAAGAGCTTGTCTTTAACAAACTAAAATATCATAAACAATGATAACAGGAAACCACTCTTCGGAGTGGTTTTTTTATGAGTAAGCTTTTTGGGTTTTATAGTCACGTAGGCACATATCAATAAAATCGTAGATATATTTTTTACGATCTTCCGATAAGTTAGAAATCTCCTCAATACGCTGTAAAACTTCTTTATCCTTTACCAATACAGAAGTATCGCCAGCAAGAAAATCGAGAGAAACATTAAGGGCTTGTGCTATGTTTTTAGCAATATCAATAGAAGGAGTACGCTCATTACGTTCATATCTACCAATAATCGCAGGAGAAGTACCAATTAAAGATGCTAACTCTTCACGCTTCACACCTTTTTCTGTTCTAATATTCTTTAATCTATTGCCAAAAGTAGTACTCATAATGTATCAATAATCACCATTCTGTGATGAATTAAGCAAAAATATATCATCAAATGGTAAAAAACAAGTCCAAAAGTATTGTTTAAAAATAACAGATTGTTGGCTATTTCGGAGTGACCGTGCCACCGATTTCGGTCAAATGGTGCCACTTAGAGAGATCCTGCAATTATAGTTAAT
>CANMDW010000072.1 GCA_947496705.1 uncultured Aquimarina sp.
TTATCAATTTGGTGGTCTTATGGTAAATTCAACACCCTGCAACTTCACAACCGTAATTTCCTCTTATTATGGAATTGTTCCAGTACGTCATTTATTTCTTTAAGTTTTGGTGTTAATTCTGTTAGATTACCTTTACTGTTTGTAGTCATTTCCTTGCGGCAATGACTACAGGTATACTCTCTTACATGAGAAGTCACGCATCGAGATACTCTATAACCGTGTCCGAATATTTTGCAATACATTTTCTTCATTTTGTCCGTAATTCATTTTCTTAAAGAACGATAGTCAAAGCATTGGGCTTGATTGCAACTGGTCAAATCAATAGTCCTATCAAAAAACTATTATTTAATGGTATGGTATTCCTTTCTTCTATTCTGATTTTAAACTAATTAGTTTACACATGTAAGGTTGCTTTTTTTCATAATTTCTTCAAAAAAAGGTGCCCAACCTCTTTAAAAATGGGATGTTATATGATGTTTTGGGGATAATAAGAATCCAGTAATCCCCTTTTGACAGTTTGTTCGTCCCGGCTTTAACCGCTATAGACACTTTTTATCGTTCCGTCTTGTAGTAAAAGCCCATATTTGCTGGCAACAAAGGGCTATAGTGGTTATGGGGTTTCTTTCGGTCAAGTCCTATATTGATTCAAGACCTATGATAGGTTGCCAGGCCCTGCTACGGTCTTTAATCAGGTGAGTGTACCGTACGTTTGGATATGGAAAAATTCCCAGAACCGTCTTTAGATATCACCTCGACCGAATACTCTGTTTCGATACTGAACTCAATGGGTGTTATGGCGGTCGATGCCAGATCGACCGCTTCAAAAATCGATCTACCCTCTTTAAAAACCTTCACATCATAGGTCAGAGCGTCCCCATCCTGATCACTCCCTGTCCAGGAGATATTCATCTGCGAGGGACCTTCATCAAAAGTGATCGTTATCACGGCAGTATAAGGGGCAAAATTACCGATGGGAACACCAGGAGTGCTGAAAGAGTAGCTATCACCGATGGTCTGCCCATCTTCATTGACCGATGTCAGAAACCAGGTATAGGTCTTTCCCCTATCCAATTCTACCTTTGTGCTCAAGGCACTGAACGAAGTGTTGAAAACCTGGGTACTTCCTTCCAAGATTGTCAACACGTAACTCTCTGCAAACTGCGCGGCCTCCCATTCGAACAAAACGAGTACCTTTGCATCGTTACCGGCCACTTCCTCATATTCAGAGCAGGGTTCGTTATTTGCGGGCAATGTCCCGACTGCCTTTTCCGGAGGGTTCACCGGGTTCGTTGGTGGTCTGTCATCACCGCCGCAAGAGAAAAAAGTGAGGCCAAGGACTCCTAAACATAAAAATATAATTCTGCTACATTTCATCTTTTTATAATTTTAATGGTTTGCCCCTTTCTTTTGGAGGTCATCTTAAGGATGTAGATCCCTGATTCAAGAAACGATAGGTCCATAATGTTCTCCCTTTCTGTAAACCTTGCCCTTTTTACAAGTCTTCCCACAAGGGTATAGACCTGTACATCAAGGGAATCGCTCTGCGTTAAAATGGTAATAAAAGAAGAGGTTATCGTTGGATATACCTCCGCCAGAACGCTGTCCATAAAAAAACTATCGGTAACCTTGCCCTGACAGTCGTTTCTCCCTGAAATAACAACGTCCGTATGACCGTACAGGTTTTCCAATTGTATGTTCTGAGGACCCTTGTCCCCAAAAGCGAAGTTCATTTTCTCACCGTTGACAGAAACCTGGTAACGGTCACTTCCCGATACAACATACGTAGCTTTACCTTGTTTAAAATCAAGTGACTCCCTTCTGCCACTAACCGAACCTATCTCATTGACCTTGACCCCAAAAGTACGTTCAAAGGATATTTCTGGTATGGTAACGGTAACCGTATAACTGCCAACTCCTAAGTCATCGATTTCAAAATTGGCCCCGGAAGCGATGTCCTGAAAAAAACGATTCTCCATGGTATCGCCCTCTATCGAAATATCCATAAGATATCCGGGGATATCCATGATCACCTCTACCGAACCATCGGCACTGCCTGTGCAGCTGGGGGTCATCACCAGGACCCGTAATGCATCGTTTGCAATTTCGTTGACATCCCGTATGGTTACTGTCCAGTCTTCACTCGCGCTATTGGCGTCATCGTCTGTGGCGGTGATGCTGAGCTCATAGACATTGTTTTGATTGTCGTCAGCAGGTGCTTCAAAGTCCCTGGCTACCATGGTGACCACACCAGTCGAACTATCGATAGAGAAATCCTCTGCATCTGTACCACCAAGTGTCCATGTCACGGTGCCTATGGGTGTGCCATCAATGGATGGTGCTATACTCGTATACTCCGTGTTTTCATCAATGGTTTCATCAGCGATCGGATTGATGGTAAAGGTGACTGCTTCGTTGACATCCCGTATGGTTACTGTCCAGTCTTCACTTGCGCTATTGGCGCCATCGTCTGTGGCGGTGATGCTGAGCTCATAAACATTGTCTTGATTGTCGTCAGCAGGTGCTTCGAAGTCCCTGGCTACCATGGT
>CANMDW010000073.1 GCA_947496705.1 uncultured Aquimarina sp.
TTCTCTCTTCATTTTTCTATAAACTTTCGGATACTTCTGAAAAATTTTACAATAATTTTCCTGCCATCGTGCAATGGTTTTCAATAGTCATTGAAACGTTCTCGTCATCGTGCAACCGGCTTCCGGCGACCGGCGAAACGTTCTCGTCATCGTGCAACGGCTTCCGGCGACCGCCGAAATGTTCTCGTCACTGTGCAACAGCTTCCGGCGACCGGCGAAACGTTCTCGTCATCGTGCAACGGCTTCCGGCGACCGCCGAAACGTTCTCGTCACTGTGCAACAGCTTCCGGCGACCGCCGAAATGTTCTCGTCACTGTGCAATAGCATGTATTTACCAGATACTTTGTATTGTATAGGCAAATCTTTTGTGTTTGATAAGCTCCAGACCCCAAAGTTTTAAAAATCTTTGGGGTCTACATTTAATTATTGAAGGAATATATGACAAATTTCCTTTCTGGAACTAAAAGTTTGCATGAGGCCCGCCTGACCGGATCTACCTTGTCTGACCGCCAGCTATGGTATAGTACATGATTGTCTTGAGAGCTTGTTTAAAAACCTTTTTTCCTGAACATCATTATTTTGAGAATCTACCTGGCTGACATCAGTTAGACAGGCCATGACCCCACTTCAAATACTTCAAATATCCCAGATATGCTCATGATGTGAAGTCTCCTCAGAATCTTAAACTATTATTTTTCAGTTCACATCCTTTTTAAACAGGCTCTGAGGGATATGTCCCATCAAAAGACAGTTACAATTTATCCTCCCCAAACCCCTCCAAAGGAAGGGCTTTCTGTTCAGGGAAAAGTCCTTTCCCCTGCCTAGCCGGCAGGCAGGCCTTTGGGGAGAGGATTTAGGAGAGGGGATTTACATATGCTGCCATCTCCTGGGACATAGCCGCTCTGAGAGATATCTATAAATCATTTATTCTATAATATTTAGGGTCATTCGAACTTAAAAACCCTTACAAGTCCAGATCTACCACTATCTATACTATAGTTTTTATCCCCTACAGCGACTATTGAACCATCAGAACTTATACCTGTAGAATTACCCGAAGTGATATCTGAGCCTATCTGTACCCAACTACCTCCCCGATTTCTATGAACAACCGCATAACCACTTGCCGTTATAGCTACCGTAGAACCATCAGCATTTAAACTCACAGATCTACCTAATTTGTCTCTAGAAAATCTTCCATTAATATCAGATCCAACTTGTACCCAACTGCTACCCATATTTCTATACACTTTTACATATCCTATATTAGTATTATTACCAACAAGAGGGGCTCCTATGGCTACTATAGAACCATCGGCACTTATACTTACAGAAGAACCGAACCCATCTGCAGTAGCCTGCCCTATGATATCTGCTCCTATTTTTATCCAGTTACCACTCTGGTTGCGATACACACGTACACGGCCCGGAGTAGGGCCATCAAACTGATTGGTACGTGGTGACCCTATCGCTACCATCGAACCATCTGCGCTTAAACTTACTGAATAACCGGTATAATCCCTAACAGTTTCTCCATCAATATCGGCCCCGATCTTCACCCAACTTCCCGCCTGGTTTTGATATACCCTTACATGACCTGTATACAAACCATTATCACTATTAACAGGGGCTCCTATAGCTACTATAGAGCCATCAGCACTTAAACTTACAGATTGACCGGAAAAATTATCCCTCGCCTCTCCATCGATATCTGCCCCTACCTGAATCCAATTATTACCTTGATTTTTATATACCCTTACGTGACCTGCTGTTTCTCCGTTTCCATCATTATTGTTAGCTCCTATCGCCACTATCGAACCATCTGCATTTAAGCTTACAGAAGTGCCTGATCGATCAATGGCAGCCTCTCCAATTATATCTGTTCCTACCTGGATCCAACCACTTCCCTGGTTTTTATACACTCTTACGTAACCGGCATAACCGACACCTGCACTTGCTCCTATCGCCATTACCGAACCATCGGTATTTAAACTTACTGCTGTACCTATTTCATCGGGCATGTCCCCATATATATCCATCCCTATCTGTTTCCAATCTTCGGGCCTTGGTCTAAGGGTAATGGTAATAGAAGCCTCTTCGGCGACATCCTGATTGGTGGCTACTACAGTAGCTGTAAGAGTTGTATGTATATCATACTCAAAAAGAGAGGCATCTGCTACCGTTAGCACTCCGGTATTTTCATCAATAGCCATAGCATTCTGAGGGTTTTCATTACTAAGAGAGAAGGTAAGATTTCCCCGATTGGTACTTGCTACAATTGTTCCTAATGATTGCCCTTGTATAGGGTTTTCATCTATTGAAACAGCAAAATCTTCTATAGTAAT
>CANMDW010000074.1 GCA_947496705.1 uncultured Aquimarina sp.
GGGGGGTTGATGACAAAATACATTACAAAATTCAAATTCAGCAGTGGAATGAAAAGTTTCAGTCAAGTCTTGTTGTCAACGATTCAAAACAAATAGCTGTCGATACCGATTTTCCTTTTTTACAATCCATAGTAAGTGGAAGCGTGGTTGGGAACCTGGAAAGCTTATACCGATTTGATGGATTAGAATGGAATAGGGGGACATTATCAATTCCTTCCTCGAATTCAGATGTCCCGATGCTTTTATATGGATCGGATGCCGCATTGGTGGTTAGTGATTCGGTGAACCAAATCAATCAATATAACCCATATTCATTAAGTTGGAAACAAACCTTGAATGTTGCCAGTAGTGACATTGTTCCAACCATTAGTTATGATTATTTTTCTTTGGGCCGCCAGATTTATTATAAGGACAGTTATGATGAACTCCGGCTTATTTATACGTTGCCCCAAAATATTTTAGGGAAAAGCCTTTGTAACAGAGGCCCCTACTTTTTCGCCTGGGAAGATGTTAGTGGAAACACCTATGTTTTACTCTTAAAAAACGGAGAGGCCGCAGATGCCCCCATTAAATTGAGCAATCAAAAGATATATACAGATGCTACCGCTCCGGGAACAAATTTGGTAGGTTCAAGGTCATTTATTACTTATGAGGGTGATTTTTCAAACCCTTCAAAATTTACGATCTATCAATTTGTCAATGACCGGATAGCAGGACCTATGATGTCCTATGTGGTGAACAAATTGACCATAAATAATGGCTATCCCCTTACCTGGAACGATGTAGATATTCGAGATCATACCACCCAATATTGTTACGATTGCAATCATGTTACGATTAGTGGAGACGGTAGTGTGACCGAATTTGCAGCAGCCACGGCACTTTATGGTTCCGATTTGCCGGATATGGGAATTTGTTACCCGCCACCGGAAGATAATAAGTTTGGGAGAACAGAGTTTAGGTACCATAACAACAGTCCGTCAATACAATCGGGATTGACACTCGATTGGGGAGACCAGGGGGATACTGTTTACTACTACAGTTATTTAAACGGTATGCTATTCGATAAAACAGACTACGACGATCAGGGCAACCCTGTACAGCGTTTGATAAATTATTATAAAGTACATACCGAATATGCTCCAATAGGGGAGCCCGACAATTTGTTGCCTTTAATCGGAGGCTATGTAAAAACAACCTCGACCGAGAGCACCCAATATGAAGATCCCGTTGTATTGGCCTCTATGCGATCTAAAAAGGTCAATGAAGGCGCATTGACGTCGCATGTTAACGATTTTCTAACCTCCCGATCCATATCGACAAACATACTCCGCCAGAAAGCATCAGGCCAGCCAGAATGCTGGCAGTTCTATGCTGATATTGGAAAACAGACCTATTATCCGGTGTCCATTAAAAATGGGGAGCTCCAGGCCTCTATCGGTGTTACCAGAACGGTAAGTTCCACCTATGCCAGTGATACCGGTCTATTGATTGCCGACGAAACCGAAAACCATACCATGGAAGGGATCTGTGAAACCTTTCGCAGAGAGATTTATTTTGCCTATCAGGTTCCCGAATATTCTATACTGAAAGATCGGCATATCTGGTCAGCAGTTGCCGTATCGATAAAATTTCATCGCGTTCATCGCGATGATAACCATATAGAAAATCGACCTGTAGAGTTTTCCCTGACCACATTTAAGTCCTGGGGTGATGATACTCAGGAAGGGTTAACCCCCTGGGCGCCTCAATCAACATGGATCGGTACCAGCGAAGCAGCATATGATAAAGCAAAAACAATACCAGTATCCTTTACCAATTGGGATAATACGACCAGTACCGTAGATGATTGGCGAAAAATGGCAGAGACTACATCACGGAATTCCTCAGGCTTCGCTATAGAAGCTTTGGACGCAAACGGAAGACCAATCTCTACCATATTAGGGTTGCAGGATGCTGTTAGAGTTGCTACTTTTCCAAATAGTTATGCCAAAGAGACAGCCTATTTAGGGTTTGAAGCTTACGAAAGTACTGAAGGCTGGTCAGTTGAAAAGGGAACGATTGGTGATTTTTTAATAAGCGGGGATGCCCATATGGGGTACACGAGTTTTGGGTTACCGGCAGATGCATCACAATCCCTTAAAAAAGCGGTAAGCATTCAGAATAATAAAACATATATTCTTTCTTATTGGGTAAAAACATCGGATGAGTTTG
>CANMDW010000075.1 GCA_947496705.1 uncultured Aquimarina sp.
GTTGCAGCCGATCCGTCCCCGGCAATAGTTACATTGGTCCCTGCATTAACAATGGTTTCGGTACCATCTGCAGAAGGTAAAGTTACACTGTTCCCTCCTGTGGCAGGATTGGTAAGTGTTAATGTATTTCCGGTAATAGATAGGTCGGAAAGTTCGTTAGTAGCATCAGCATCGGCATCATTTACATTCAGGTTTAGGGTTGATCCTCCGGATATTGCAATGTTTCCTGCATTTCCATCGGTAGATATATCCTGTATTTCATTGGTAGCATCGGCATCGGCATCCTGAATATTGATAGTAGTATTGGTACCATCCGTAATTTGTATTTCTACAGTTTCATTGGCAGTAACTACAGAATTAGACAGATCCTGAAATTCATTAGTAGCATCTGCATCGGCATCATCCAGCGAAGGTACGTTGACCACATATGGAGTTGCAGCCGATCCGTCCCCGGCAATAGTTACATTGGTCCCTGCATTAACAATGGTTTCGGTACCATCTGCAGAAGGCAAAGTTACACTGTTCCCTCCTGTGGCAGGATTGGTAAGTGTTAATGTGTTTCCGGTAATAGACAGGTCGGAAAGTTCGTTAGTAGCATCGGCATCGGCATCATTTACATTCAGGTTTAGGGTTGATCCTCCGGATATTGCAATGTTTCCTGCATTTCCATCAGTAGATATATCCTGTATTTCATTGGTAGCATCGGCATCTGCATCCTGAATATTGATAGTAGTATTGGTACCATCTGTGATTTGTATTTCTACAGTTTCATTGGGAGTTACCACTGCATTGGATAGATCCTGAAATTCATTAGTAGCATCGGCATCTGCATCATCCAGTGAAGGTACATTGACTACATATGGAGTTGCAGCCGATCCGTCCCCGGCAATAGTTACATTGGTCCCTGCATTGACAATGGTTTCAGTACCATCTGCAGAAGGCAAAGTTACACTGTTCCCTCCCGTAGCAGGATTGGTAAGTGTTAATGTGTTTCCGGTAATAGACAGGTCGGAAAGTTCATTGGTAGCATCGGCATCGGCATCCTGAATATTGATAGTAGTATTGGTACCATCTGTGATTTGTATTTCTACAGTTTCATTGGCAGTAACTACAGAATTAGACAGATCCTGAAATTCATTAGTAGCATCGGCATCAGCATCATCCAGTGAAGGTACATTGACTACATATGGAGTAGCAGCCGATCCGTCCCCGGCAATAGTTACATTGGTCCCTGCATTGACAATGGTTTCAGTACCATCTGCAGAAGGCAAAGTTACACTGTTCCCTCCTGTGGCAGGATTGGTAAGTGTTAATGTGTTTCCGGTAATAGACAGGTCGGAAAGTTCATTGGTAGCATCGGCATCGGCATCATTTACATTCAGGTTTAGGGTTGACCCTCCGGATATTGCAATGTTTCCTGCATTTCCATCAGTAGATATATCCTGTATTTCATTGGTAGCATCGGCATCTGCATCCTGAATATTGATAGTAGTATTGGTACCATCTGTGATTTGTATTTCTACAGTTTCATTGGGAGTTACCACTGCATTGGATAGATCCTGAAATTCATTAGTAGCATCGGCATCTGCATCATCCAGCGAAGGTACGTTGACCACATATGGAGTAGCGGCCGATCCGTCCCCGGCAATAGTTACATTGGTCCCTGCATTAACAATGGTTTCGGTACCATCTGCAGAAGGCAAAGTTACACTGTTCCCTCCCGTAGCAGGATTGGTAAGTGTTAATGTGTTTCCGGTAATAGACAGGTCGGAAAGTTCGTTAGTAGCATCGGCATCGGCATCATTTACATTCAGGTTTAGGGTTGACCCTCCGGATATTGCAATGTTTCCTGCATTTCCATCAGTAGATATATCCTGTATTTCATTGGTAGCATCGGCATCTGCATCATCCAGCGAAGGTACATTGACCACATATGGAGTTGCAGCCGATCCGTCCCCGGCAATAGTTACATTGGTCCCTGCATTAACAATGGTTTCGGTACCATCTGCAGAAGGCAAAGTTACACTGTTCCCTCCCGTAGCAGGATTGGTAAGTGTTAATGTGTTTCCGGTAATAGACAGGTCGGAAAGTTCATTGGTAGCATCGGCATCGGCATCCTGAATATTGATAGTAGTATTGGTACCATCCGTAATTTGTATTTCTACAG
>CANMDW010000076.1 GCA_947496705.1 uncultured Aquimarina sp.
AACAAGGAACATATGCTTTTGATGTCTTACAACATATCTCAGGCAGGCAAGAGTTGATTGATAAATTTATAGGTTCTGATATAAATAAGGGATTTAGTATTTATAATATTAAAAACACTGTTGATGGACAGTATTTTTATATGAAAGCCCTAAGCCATGAAGATAACCCTAAATTGTACTATCGTGCCACTAAGAGTAGCCCAGAAATACTATTGTATGATCCTTCTTTATATTCAAATAAAGAGGAATATCAAGTTAATCTATATAAACCCGACTGGAATGGTGAAAAAGTAGCGGTAAGTCTATCTAAAAAAGGAGAAGAAGCCTCAGAAATTATTGTTGTAGAAGTTGCTACAACAAAAGTACTTCCTGGAATTGTTAAAAACTGTACACCAAGTATTGGAAAAATACACTGGTTATCTGATAACTCAGGGTTTGTTTATTTACATGTCCCAGTAATTGACCCTAATGACCCAGACTATTGGTTAAATACAAGAGCTGTTGTTTATAAAATTGGTTCAGATTCGAAAAAACTTAATGATGTTTTTTCTAAAATCAACAACCCTGAAGTGTTCTTAAACCCTGAAGATTTCCCCTATGTACGCAATTATGACCCTAATGATGGTTACCTTTTTGGTATCATTGGTGGAGTATCTTCATTTGATGATATGTATATTAAAGAGGAAAACACCTTGTTTTCTAAAAAATCTCCTTGGAGACTTTTGTGTAAGCAGGCTGATAAAGTAAAAAAAGTAAGGGTATACAACGATAGTCTCATATTTATATCGGGTAAGAATGCTTCTAAGTTCAAGATATGTAAAACAGCTATAAAAAACCCTGATTTTGATACCCCTGAAGTTTTAGTTTCTGAAAAAAAAGATCAGGTAATTACAGATTTTGAACTTACTAAAGATGGATTGTTTTTTACTACTGTAAGAAACGGGGTTGAAGCTAGGTTACACCATTTTAAAGATGCCAAAGAAAAAGAAATCAAACTCCCTAACCCCTCTGGAGGAATTTTAATCCGTTCTAAAGGCCCTGACTATTCATCTTTAAGAGTATCTTGTAATGGCTATATCAATGCTACAACATACTACAATTACGATTTTTTAAATAATACATTCTCTTTAGAAAATTTTAATCCGAAAAGCGAATTCTCTGACTTTAAAAATTTTATAGTAGAAGAAATTGAGATACCTTCTCATGATGGTGTTTTAGTACCGCTGTCTATTATTAGGGATAAAAATCTTAAGAAAAATAATGCAAATAGAACTTTGTTTTTTGGTTATGGGTCTTATGGCGCGGGAGGAAACCCCTTTTATGATCCCAACCTACTTAGTTGGGTCAGTGAAGGAGGTATTTTGGCTATAGCACATGTAAGAGGAGGGGGTGAAAAAGGAGAAGCATGGCATAAAGCGGGTTATAAAACTACCAAACCCAACACATGGAAAGATATGATTGCCTGTACAGAATACATGATCAAAGAAGGGTATACCTCACCAGAACTTACCGCTATATGGGGGTCTAGTGCAGGAGGAATACTAGCTGGTAGAGCTATGACGGAACGACCGGATTTATATAAAGCAGTAGTATTGACCTCTCCAGCTCTTAATATGCTTCGTTGTGAGGTGCAACCTAATGGTCAAAATAGTATTAAAGAATTTGGTACTGTAAAAATAAAAGAAGAGTTTGAAGCATTGTTAGAAATGGATTCGTATCATCATATTAAAAAGGGAGAAAAGTACCCTGCAACCTTAGTCACTGGAGGAATGAAAGATGGCCGTGTGGCTATTTGGGATCCTGCAAAATTTGTAGCCAGATTACAAACCTCTAATGCTTCTGATCATCCCATTTTATTTGGGGTAAATTTTGAGGATGGTCATGCGGGCATAGGCAATACACCAGTAGAGTTATTTGAAAAATATGCAGACGCCCTCTCCTTCGCCCTCTGGCAAACCGGCCACCCCGATTATCAACCTAAAGAGTAA
>CANMDW010000077.1 GCA_947496705.1 uncultured Aquimarina sp.
TTTTTAAACGCGAGGCCACCGTATAAAAAAGACCACTGCCGCCTCCTATTTGCTTTAATTCATTGTCATAATAATACTCGATGCTATCTCCAAAATGATTTTCTATGCTTGCCAGGTTCCAGGCCACTGTAAAATTCGCCTGTCCTGTGGTACGGGACGAGCCGTCTTTCCAATTCCCATTTTTCTGTCCCCATTTTATACCGTATTGCAAGGGATCTTTGGCCATATTTCCAGTAGATCCCCCATACATGTATCGATTCCCGTTTTCTTTGATGATCACCCACCTTTCTTGAGATGGGTAAAATCGAATTTGCCAGAATTGATAAGACTCCAATTCAAATTCCAGGTAATCAGGCGTATCCGACACAAAGTGCAATCTATTGGTACTTCCTTCTGAAATTAGGTAATACTGGTTATTATTCGGGGCGATGCTATCCTGGTTGTCCAGGGCTATAAAATCGATCCCCATAGACCAACCTAGCCCCAAAGGTCCGGTAGGGGTTTCTTTGTTACATATATCTACAGCCTTAGATACGTTGCTACTGTATAATAGCGTTACCGATGCCTCCAGTTCATTTCGACCGGTAATACTTGTTAAAGGAAGTGGTAAATTGATATCACCCCTAAAGAGGTTTAAACTTTCTGCAATATCCCCTAATCCGTTGGGGTCTATTTGAAAATCCCGTATGTTTGGGATTTCCGAAGCTGTGTCAAGATGAGTGCCGTTTTCTGTAATTTTATCAGACATTTTTTTTAAATTAAGAGATTTGTATTTAATTGATTTTAAAATATGGTGTTCAATAGCGAAAAATTGTCCTGAGGTGGATTCTCCATGTTGATTGAAAATGTATTTTCGGTTTCTATCATATGTTCCACATCATTATACTACCAACTGGTTTTCCTAGCAGAACTAAGTCTAAATGTAGGCAAAGACAAGCTACGGGTAGAACGAACAGAAAGACTACTGGGGGTGCTGCGAGAGGATGCAGGACTAGCGTATTCACCAAGGGAAAAATTAAGGGATGAGGATGAGGATTTCAAATCTTGCTCTATTAGCATTGAGCCGGATAATCTAGAGCTTAAGGTTCTTGTATTTGATCTTGATGTTCCATATAATGAATTAGGTTCCAAGAAAGAACTAAAGGATGGACGACGGGGTTCAAAGATAGAAACTGCTCGATTAGAACGGAGGCTATGTCTTCCATCAAGACTAGCGAAATTTCTTCTACTTCTAAGGGAGTCAGTATATCTAACTGTACCACTTGATGAAATTGAACCACTTGATGAAATTGAACCACTTGATGAAATTGAACCACTTGATGAAATTGAACTTCTATTTGACTGGAAATCAGCAAGTTCTATACCCTTAGGTCGATCTAGGCGGACCTGTTGTAAACGTCTGTTTATTAGTCTGTTTCTTAGTCTGTTGTTTCTTCTTATAACAATACCGTTTCTAATAGAGGCCGCACTATTTCCTACTCCTGCTACGACGGCGGGTCCAGCTGCAATTGTAGCCGCTGTTCCAAGCGCTCCTGTTACAAGACCAACTGTTGTGTAAGCAAAAAATTCTCCTACATTAAAACTTTCCTGATATGTCGCAGCATAAGTAATAGCTCCTGCTACGGCTCCTACTCCTGCTGCTGCTGCAATTAAAAATACCGGTACTTCTCCATCTGGATCTATCAAATTTGCAGGATTGTTTAGGACATAGGCATAAGGGCTTCCGCCCACTTGCTTGGGATCTATGGCATAAAAACGCCCAGACTCGGGATCGTACATACGTGCTGGA
>CANMDW010000078.1 GCA_947496705.1 uncultured Aquimarina sp.
ACCGGTGGGTCGGTTCCACCATCTTATAAATAGTTAACAATGAAATTTGTCAGCCGTTCATTGCATTCTCGGCACACATAAGAGCAGTGGCGGATTTATGACCACAGCCTTTTCCACCAAGACTTATTTTGATTGTTAGTACTTTCGTTTGATTTTGTGCCTATACCGCCATTGCTTTTATGCATGGTTGACTGCTGCTTTTTTTGTATTATAATTTCGGCAACTTTGTCATAATTCCGTATATCTCTTTTTTGCTCATCATAGATATATTGCCACTTGAAATTCGGAATTAGGATTTTTGAATTTACATCTTCATTCCATTCTATTTCAAATCCTTTGTCAGTTAGTACTTTTATAACTTTTTTGCCAACTTCTAACGTTACATTATCATCTGAATTATTAACTTTTTGATATGCAATGTAAAGACTAGAATCCTTAGGAGTAATAGCTCTTGAAAGGTCTTGTTTGTGATAAAAACAATAGCCATCTGAAGTCACTTGATTTTCACGTAGTGCCCTTTCCACTTCGACAACTTCATATTCTCCGTCACTGGTCGTATATCCAGCATTATGAAGAGCAATAATATTTTGTTTACATAATTCATCAAAAGCTTCAATTAGTCTTTCACTATCTGTTGGTCTTTTCCAATTTTTACTTTCTTCTAGTAATCTTTCAAATTCTCGTTCTATATTTTCAAAAGCCCATTTTTCAGAAATTTCTTTATCAAATCCATTATCTTCTATTTCCTCAATAATATTTTCTTTAATTTCTGAAACTGAAAGGAAACCCATTCGTACTTGGTTGAAAATGGATTCATAAATAAACTCTTCGTTTTCATTCATATTAATTTTACTTTTGTGTTATGGCTAGTTTTTTTCGTTTCTATACTTATTGAATATCTCAACAATTTGTAGGTCATTTTTTGCCCAGCAAATTGTTTTTACTAATTCAAATACTGATGCATTTCCATTAATTGAATGATCCATATTAGCACCTCTTGATAGTAATAAATTTACAACTTCTAAATCGTAAGGTTTAGTTTGAAATGCTATTCTTAAAGGTGTTTGCCCTTTATTTTCAACAGGGTCAATCTCAGCACCTGAATTTAATAACATTTCAATAATCTTTACATTTTTTATTCTTGCAGCATAATGTAAGGGGGTATATCCATAATAATCAATTCCATTAACATTAACATTGCACTTAATCAGATGATTAATCATTTCTGTCTTAGGTTCCAAAGTAACGGAAACCAATGCTCTATGTAATAAATTCCAACGTTCTTTTTCCGTAATAAAATGAACATCATATCCTTCTTGAATGATTTGATTAAACTTATCAATATCACCTTTAAATATGGCTCTCAAAATCTCTCTATCCATTATATGAGTTTATTAGTTATAACAATTGTATATACTCAATTGGGTATATTTCCTACATATAAAAGTAACAATTACAAACAAAAAACCCAGACAAAATTGTCTGGGTTTGGTAAATATTTACTTAAAAGTGACCGCGAAGAGATTACCTTGGGCTGATCCCTACAACGCTCCGCGTTGAGAATCACAAAAAGAACCATTTCGCAATTTTCAAAAAAAGAAGCGAGCTTCATTTTTGAAACTCGCTTCATGATTCACTTTTTTTGTGATTCATTCGTGACCGCGGAGGGATTCAAACCCCCAACCCTCAGAGCCGAAATCTGATGCGCTATTCAGTTGCGCCACGCGGCCTAATCTTGTGTTTTAAATATTCTCTTCCAATTCCGGTTTTAAAATATCTTTCTCT
>CANMDW010000079.1 GCA_947496705.1 uncultured Aquimarina sp.
CCATCGTATCATTTCTTGATCGCCTTATTGGCTAATCTCTAGAAAGGAGGTGTTCCAGCCGCACCTTCCGGTACGGCTACCTTGTTACGACTTAGCCCCAGTTACCAGTTTTACCCTAGGCCGCTCCTTAAACGGTGACGGACTTCAGGTACTCCCAGCTTCCATGGCTTGACGGGCGGTGTGTACAAGGCCCGGGAACGTATTCACCGGATCATGGCTGATATCCGATTACTAGCGATTCCAGCTTCACGGAGTCGAGTTGCAGACTCCGATCCGAACTGTGATAGGCTTTATAGATTCGCTCCTGGTCACCCAGTGGCTGCTCTCTGTACCTACCATTGTAGCACGTGTGTGGCCCAGGACGTAAGGGCCGTGATGATTTGACGTCATCCCCACCTTCCTCGCGGTTTGCACCGGCAGTCTTGCTAGAGTTCCCGACATTACTCGATGGCAACTAACAACAGGGGTTGCGCTCGTTATAGGACTTAACCTGACACCTCACGGCACGAGCTGACGACAACCATGCAGCACCTTGTAAATTGCCCGAAGGAAAGTCTATCTCTAAACCTGTCAATCTACATTTAAGCCCTGGTAAGGTTCCTCGCGTATCATCGAATTAAACCACATGCTCCACCGCTTGTGCGGGCCCCCGTCAATTCCTTTGAGTTTCATTCTTGCGAACGTACTCCCCAGGTGGGTTACTTATCACTTTCGCTTAGCCACTCAGACCGAAATCCGAACAGCTAGTAACCATCGTTTACGGCGTGGACTACCAGGGTATCTAATCCTGTTCGCTACCCACGCTTTCGTCCCTTAGCGTCAATCAATTGTTAGTGATCTGCCTTCGCAATCGGTATTCTGTGTAATATCTATGCATTTCACCGCTACACTACACATTCTAATCACTTCACAATAATTCAAGACCTGCAGTATCAATGGCAATTTCACGGTTGAGCCGTAAACTTTCACCACTGACTTACAGACCCGCCTACGGACCCTTTAAACCCAATGATTCCGGATAACGCTTGGATCCTCCGTATTACCGCGGCTGCTGGCACGGAGTTAGCCGATCCTTATTCGTAGAGTACCGTCAGCTATTTACACGTAAATAGGTTTCTTCCTCTATAAAAGCAGTTTACAACCCATAGGGCAGTCTTCCTGCACGCGGCATGGCTGGATCAGAGTGGCCTCCATTGTCCAATATTCCTCACTGCTGCCTCCCGTAGGAGTCTGGTCCGTGTCTCAGTACCAGTGTGGGGGATCCCCCTCTCAGGGCCCCTATCTATCGATGTCTTGGTAAGCCGTTACCTTACCAACTAACTAATAGAACGCATAGCCATCTTATAGCAATAAATCTTTAATCTAAAGTGAAGGCTCACTAAAGATACTATGAGGTATTAATCCAAATTTCTCTGGGCTATCCCTCTCTATAAGGTAGGTTCTATACGCGTTACGCACCCGTGCGCCGGTCGTCAGCGGTGCAAGCACCCTGTTACCCCTCGACTTGCATGTGTTAAGCCTGCCGCTAGCGTTCATCCTGAGCCAGGATCAAACTCTTCATCGTTTGTCTTTAAATAATATT
>CANMDW010000080.1 GCA_947496705.1 uncultured Aquimarina sp.
CAATGTCATTAAGTTAAGGAATCGTCATACCGCATCTTTTTGATTTTTAGTTACTTTAGGTTTTTCTCTTCTTCGATATTTATCGGTATCTCTTTGTTGGTTTCTATTTTGTCTGATTGGCACCAAATGTTGTTTGAATAATGTTTTTAGTTCCATAATCACATCTTTGATATCAGTTTTAGAGAAAAAGAGTTTAATAATCCTGTTCTTTAAGAACCCATAAGATAAATTTGTGTTTACTTTATACTGGTATTTCTTTCCTGATTTTTCCTGAATTAACTCGTCTTCTAGATCACTTACAATTAAAGTCTGCACATTGCTAATGAATAAAGCAGCATTAAAATCTTGTAGGATACTTTGATTGGAATAGCCTGAGAAATGTTCTACTTTTAATTTATTCTTCAATTCATCATAAAATGTCTCTACTTTCCATCTTTTAAAATATAATTGCTTAAAAATCTTATTAGGGTATCGTTTACTGTTTAATAATGATGTTATGAGTAACTCAGTTTCTCCGCTAGGTAATTCTACACGAATCAGCCTAACTTTTATTGAAGTGTCTTTCTGATATTGTTTCTCTGAAATATTAACATTCTTCCCTGGATAGATTTCAACAAGTTGAGAAGTTTTCCCACTATTAATAAATGCTTTTGTAACGGCGCTAAAACTAACTTTGACCCTCATAAGATAATCAACATTCTTTTCACAATGCTCATAGATAAAATCATAGGCAGGATACCCTCTATCATAGACAATAAGATCTTTTGTCTTGCTATAACACAAGTGTTGTAGTGCTAAAACCCTTTCCCCTACATCTTTTGGGGAAAGGATGCCATCCAAAACATAATGGTTTAATACATCATAAAGCACCGAAGCCCTAGCCTGAACTAAACTGGTTTTGGTCTGATTCTTTGTCTCTCCATAAATCTTTTTCAATTCCTTGGTAATAGGTAAGATAATTGAAGAACCATCTACAGATAAAACCCTAAAGCCATTCCATAACTTTATAGCACAATCATTATCTGTATAAAATTCATCAATGAGGATTGAGGATAGTTTTTTGAACACAGCAGGTTTTATCTTTCTCCGGTATTGAACAAATGCACTCTTTGTGAAAGATTTAAAACTAGAAAGACCACACTCCTTTTTTAGATGACTCACAAAGTTTTCTATCTCTATAGACAAGCTTTTATTTAGAAAATTTATCATAAAGAGCAAGGTAGTTGAAAAAGATTGCTTCCTAGTTCTTGTAAAATCATTTTCTTGTACTTTAAAGGATTCTTGAAGTGAATTACTGAAAATCTCTTTCTGGATTTTCGAAAAGATAGAATACGGTGTTTTTTTTCAACATAATAACTGCTTGATTACTAAATAAATATACAAAAAATCAATGAAAAAAACAACAGTATCTGTCTGAAAATCAAATAATTATCCCCTTAACTTAATGACATTGGG
>CANMDW010000081.1 GCA_947496705.1 uncultured Aquimarina sp.
AGGTCCTCGCGATTCAAGTACCCCCTTGCCAGACCGGCACCGGCCAGACATATCTCACCCACCGCGCCGATGGGCTGTAACATATCTCCAGGACCAACTATATAAACCTCCGTATTGCTGATAGGACGGCCGATAAGGATGGGGTCTGTAAGTGTTGTTATTTCATAAGTTGTAGAGAATGTGGTATTCTCGGTAGGACCATATCCATTAATAATTTTTAGGGTAGGGTAATGCTGCCTCAATTTTTTAATATGGTTAAAAGACAATTTATCACCGCCCGCAATTATTGTCTTTAGTTCCGCAAATATTTTGATATCTTTTTCGACCAGTTCATTAAGCAATCCGGCAGTTAACCACATAAGATTTACTCCGTTTTTGGATATTACCGATTTTAACTTATCGGTGTCCAGTAAAGACTCCTGCTCATTAAGAATTAATTCCCCTCCATTTAATAAAGTACCCCAATATTCAAATGTTACTGCATCAAAAGATATAGATCCGGTACTCAGCAGTATGTCATCCTCACCCAGGTCAATATAGTTCGGTTCTTTTACCAATCGGAGCACGCTCCCGTGCTCGATCATCGTTCCCTTTGGGACCCCACTCGAACCTGAAGTATACATTACATAGGCAAGGTCTTTGATGGTTAACTTTGAGGTGTTTAGAGGATTATTATTCACCATATCGTTCATTTGAAGATCTATAGCAATTAATTCGCCTGAAAAACCATCTAACCCATAGAGATAATCAACTTGGGTTATTAAAATATTTGATTTAGTTTCTTTTAATATATATTCTCTTCTAAATTTCGGATAATTAGGATCTATTGGAACATAGGCTCCTCCTGCTTTTAAAATACCTAATATCGACGCAATAAGCACATCAGAACGATCCAACATAATGCATACTAAAGTACCTTTGTGACAATTACATTTATCTCGTAAATAGTTGGCAATCCTATTAGAATTTACATCAAGCTGTTGAAAGGTTAGTTGTGTATCATTAGATCTTATAGCAACTTTTAAGGGATATTTTTCAACCTGTTTATTAAACAAGTCTATTATACTACCTTTTATTGATTCTTTTTTCCAATTTCCTTTAAACTTTTTTAAAAGCTGCTTCTTCTCTCCTTTGGTTAAAATTTCTAAACCTTGAATGGGGTCTATTGATGATACTGTTGTACTTTTAAATATTTCATTAGTGTGTAACAATAAGTTGTTCATAGAGTTTTCATCATATATATCATTATTGTATACTACCGACAATTCCATGTTTCGATCTCGTTCCGTGAACATGAACTGTATATCAAACCGGCTCCCGATGTTTTCCACACTTGCAAATTCTTGGATCTCGAATCCGTCATCGGCCTTTAGGTCATCAAGATCTGTCCT
>CANMDW010000082.1 GCA_947496705.1 uncultured Aquimarina sp.
CTGGTAGTGCCTGTTGGTGCCCTGGATGCTTATAAGGAATCGAACAACGGCTGGACGGGCTTCAGATCTACCACCTTGGGCATCTTTACCGATAATGACATCAAATACGGAATCACTTCCCAGACCGAAGTAGCGGCAATGGACTATACCGGTACGGGAGGTGCGGTGACCATACCCGAAACGGCCAACGACCAGAGTACCGGTTACACGGTGACCGCCATTGGCAATAACGCTTTTTCAAGTAACCAATTGACCAGTGTGACCATACCAGGCAGTGTGACCAGTGTTGGGGGCGGAGTTTTTACAGGCAACCCGATCAATAAAGTGATAGCACAGGGCAGCACCCCTCCAGGCCTTGGCAATGATGTTTTTACAAACCGTAGCCAAATCGATGTGGTCGTTCCCAAAGGGACCCCTGCCGGTAGCACCAAAACCGCTTATGAAACCGTTTGGGGCACAGGTTTCAAATCCATCACCGAAGAAGTGGCCAATGGTGACAGCTTTACAGTTGAGGATATCACTTATGAAATAACGGCACTGGGCAGTCCGGGCACGGTCACCATAACAGACAATACAAATACAGGAGACCTCACCATTTCCGGAACCGTAACCTATGGGCCCAATGACTTTGAAGTTACCAGTATCGGGACCAGTGCTTTTTTTAACAATGACTTGACCGAGGTGACCATACCCAACAGTGTTACCAGTATTAACGACTTTGCTTTTAGGGACAACCAATTGACCAGTGTTGTTATACCCAGTAGTGTGACCAGTATTGCAGATGGGGCTTTTTCAATCAACCAATTGGCCCAGGTGACCATACCCAACAGTATCACCAGTATTGGCAATAACGCTTTTTTAAGTAACCAATTGACCAGTGTTGTTATACCCAGTAGTGTGACCAGTATTGGAGAAAGTGCTTTTTGGCTTAACCCGGACCTTGACCTGGTGACAGTGGAGGCCAACGATCCCCCAACACTCCATGCAGATGCTTTTGTAAATGCAGACCGTAACCAAATAGACCTGGTAGTGCCTGTTGGTGCCCTGGATGCTTATAAGGAAACGATCAACGGCTGGACGGGCTTCAGATCCACCACCTTGGGCATCTTTACCGATAATGACATCAAATACGGGATCACTTCCCAGACCGAAGTAGCGGCAATGGACTATACCGGTACGGGAGGTGCGGTGACCATACCCGAAACGGCCAACGACCAGAGTACCGGTTACACGGTGACCGCCATTGGCAATAACGCTTTTTCAAGTAACCAATTGACCAGTGTTGTTATACCCAGTAGTGTGACCAGTATTGCAGATGGGGCTTTTCGAGACAACCCGGACCTTGACCTGGTGACAGTGGAGGCCAACGATCC
>CANMDW010000083.1 GCA_947496705.1 uncultured Aquimarina sp.
CGCTGTATACGAGACCCGTACGTACAGTGGTGTGAGAGGCGCACTCCGCTCACTTGTGAGCGGAGCCGTCTACTCGACTGGCAACAGTTTTTTCCGTTTTTAATCAGCAGGAAGATTGTTGAATTCTCTTATTTTGCTTTCGTGAAATTCTTTCATAGCGTCTGGAGATTTCATTAATTCTTTCATTTTATTCATTGCTTCTAAATGAGGTTTGTCATTTTTCTGAAACATTTCCATACCGTGTTTTTTACTCATTTCTGCTATTTCTTCAAAAGTATTTGCAGTAAACTCTTTTTCACAGGCTCCTCCTAATTGGTTACAAGTCATTGTTTTCATAATTGTATGTTTTATTTATTGGTTTTTATTTAAAAATTCTTCTAATCTATTCAGCACAGAGCCCCAACCATTATAGAACCCCATTTCTTCTTGTTGTTTGCAGTATTCTTGTGTAGCGTGAATTACGCTGAAAGTGAATTTTGTTTTTTCTCCATCTGCTTCAAAGTATACTTGTATTTCTACATTTTCAGTCATTGGTTTGAAATCTGCAGAAGTGACGATTTTCTTTAGTTTAAGAATTTCTGTGTAAGTTCCTTCTGTTATATATTCGTTTCCATCAGGCATTACGCCAGAATACTTCCATTTTCCACCAATTTTAAAATCGTGTTCGATAATTTTAACGTCTACTCCTTTTGGTGCCCACCATTTCAGAATGTGCTCAGCTTGTGTCCAGGCATCCCAAACCAACTGTAATGGCGCATTAAAGTTTTTTTCAATTGTTAATGTTCTATTTTTTAAATCATTCATCTTTTACTTTTGTTTGAATTTCATTTATATAATTTTCAAAGGAGTCTATTCTATCTTCCCAAAGTTTATTGTATTGTTTTATCCATAGGAAAGCTGGAATCAATTTTTGTGGTTGAATTAAACACAAGCGCTCTCTTCCTATTTGGTTATAATCTATTATTCCGCATTCATTTAAGATTTTTAAATGTTTTGAAATAGCTGGTCTACTGATTTCAAATTTTTCAGCTACCTCATTTACGCTTAAAGGCTCTTTTGAAACTAATTCAATAATATCTCTTCTTATTGGGTCGGCTATAGCTTGAAAAACATCTCTTCTCATATTTTATGTAATCGATCGGTTACAAATATAAATGTAATCATTCAGTTACGCAAATTTTAAGCTTAAAGTTTGATGAATCTATTTTTTTCTGAAGGTGGTGGGCTGTAATTGTTGCCAACGTCTCTTGTATGATGCGTTTGCATCCCGAAGGGTGCATATGCATTATACAAATTGTGTGTGCCCAGCATGGGCATCTTTTTGTTTATCGAAGGTAAATAATTAATCTAGAGGGTGCAAGTCCCTTATG
>CANMDW010000084.1 GCA_947496705.1 uncultured Aquimarina sp.
GATCATTTCGGGGGTGATCACAGCTTGCCCGCTGGTATTCAACTGTACGGTAATGTTCTGGGCAATAGCTGTTAATGTACCATCCTGAACGACTACCGTAGCTGTTCTCGTTAATGAAACGCTGCAATTGTTTCCATTGGTTACCTCGGTTAAGTTTAAGGTGACATCTGAACTTACCCCGTTTACCGTTACATCTACCGTGCCATCTGCTTCTATGGTTACCGTTCCCGTTGAGGTTCCGTCATCATAGGTTACCGCATCACCAGCAGTTCCGTTGATAGTAAATATGGTGTCTTCACCAGAACATATAGGGCTGCTTGAACTTATTGTCGGTGCTTCCGGTAGGGCATTGACTGTTACTACGATCTCTGTGCGTTCACTTTCACAACCGTTAATGATTTGAGTGACATAATAGGAGGTGGTTCCTACTATTGCTGTATTAGGTGTGGGTGCGTTGGCATCCCCCGTTTCATCTGTTGATGAAGTATACCATAGTAGGTTATCTCCTGTTGCCGTCAATGGATCAGCCGTCTCGTTCACACAGTATTCGACGGGCGAACTACTTACCATTGGGGCTAATGGGGTGGCATTGACTGTTACTGTAGCCGTTTTCGATAATGAAACGCTGCAATTGTTTCCATTGGTTGCCTTTGTTACGTTTAAGGTGGCATCTGAACTTACCCCGTTGACCGTTACCTCTACGGTACCATCTGCTTCTATGGCGACCGTTCCAGTTGAAGCTCCGCTATAGGTTACGATATCACCGGGGGTTCCCGTAATGGTGAATATGGCATCTTCACCAGGACATATAGGGCTGCTTGAACTTATTGTAGGGGCCACTGGCAGAGCGTTGACCGTTATGGTAGCAGTTCTCGTTAATGAAACGCTGCAATTGTTTCCATTGGTTACCTCGGTTAAGTTTAAGGTGGCATCTGAACTTACCCCGTTTACCGTTACATCTACCGCTCCGCCAGCTTCTATGGCGACCGTTCCCGTTGAGGCTCCGCTATAGGTTACGATATCACCGGGGGTTCCCGTAATGGTGAATATGGCATCTTCACCAGAACATACAGGAGTGTTCGTACTTATTGTAGGGGCCACTGGCAGAGCGTTGACCGTTACCGTAGCAGTTCTCGTTAATGAAACGCTGCAATTGTTTCCGTTGGTTACCTTTGTTACGTTTAAGGTGGCATTGGAGTTTGCCCCGTTGACCGTTACCTCTACGGTACCATCTGCTTCTATGGCGACCGTTCCCGTTGAGGCTCCGCTATAGGTTACGATATCACCGGGGGTTCCCGTAATGGTAAATACGGCATTTTCACC
>CANMDW010000085.1 GCA_947496705.1 uncultured Aquimarina sp.
GGGATGGTCTTTACCAGCCGCTGATTGTGGTCGTAATAGAACCAAAATGTTTCATAGCTACCATCGTCAAGAGGGCCTCTTAGCCTGGCGATCTCCTGGCCTATCTTGGTGGTTACCGTTATGTCTTCCTGGCCGTTCGCATCTTTAACTTTTGTAACAAAATATTGCCCTGCAGGCCACTTAGTACCGGGGTACTGGCCTTCCTGGTTGGTGCCATATTCAATGGTCGTGGTATTGTTATTTGCCGTGTTTATGGAGAGCGCTTCCCCCGGAAGGCCTTTTTCTATCACCAAAGATTGGGCGGTGGGTTTAAATTTGTTTCTCAAATATGGGAAACCTTCGGCCTCTGGATGTAAAGTGGCCACATCTCCGGTCATAATTCCCGTTTCCGGATCAAACGACTTTACAAAATCTGTTTGATAGCCTGGAACAAATTCTTCTCCTTCTATTTTTGGTATTCTTGTTGCTTTGGTACCCAATGCCTCACGGCCTATGGCATCATAAACGGTTTGCTGTACAACAAGGTCCGATCCTGTGAAACTATGCTTTTGAAGTTCCTTCCCGGCACCGTCCAAATACGTCATGGATTGTATCGGGTTTTCAAAGGTCGTTATTGTGGTAAACCCATAACCCGGTTCACCTAGTTTTAAACTAAAGGGGCCTTCAATCGCAGGGGCATCAGGATTACTATTACTATATAATTTGCTACATAATAACAACCCGTCTACCATAAAGAAAATAGACGTATTACCTGAGACGGGGTCTTTACTGCTCATTAACAACCATTCCACTCCAAAACCAGAAGTATTTGGAATGGGCGATGCAATACTTTCCGTGCTGCTGAAAAGGGTTAAACACCATCCGGATTCTGGATACCAAATAACTTCCAGATTTGGCCCCAAAGCCATGCCCATGGCTTGGCTTGGTGCAATAGGCACTCCAGATTCGTCCTGGGGTTGTATTAACGATACCCGAATACCATAATCTGTTTTATTTTGTGTAGGATCATCATAGGTAATACTACTGAGTATGGTTCCATCTCCATCATATCTAAGTACCCCATTATTGGTACTCCAATCGTCTAACTCATTCGATGACCACTCATTTTTCCAGGCGTCTCCTTGAATTAAATCTACCATAACGCCCCCTTTCATGGCAGATACCTCCATAACCGCATTTGGAGTTTTCACAGGAAATTCAAAGTCTACAAGGGTGTTTAACCATTGTCTTACTAAAAATAGGGACGTAATCCCAGAGGTTCGACCA
>CANMDW010000086.1 GCA_947496705.1 uncultured Aquimarina sp.
GCTCACGGACTATATAAGGGTTCATCGAGGGGAGGTAGTCAGTCAGATTCTATCCGGGGAGTACCGCGTTAGTGCTATCAAAGGGGTAGCAATCCCCAAAGGCAATGGGAAGACCCGGTTATTAGGTATTCCCACGGTAGTGGACAGGTGGTTGCAACAAGCGGTAAGCCAGCAACTGGCAATCTACTGCGAGTTGGAATTCGAAGAAGAGAGTTATGGTTTCCGCCCAAAGAAGAACTTGCAACAGGCAGTATTGAAGAGTCAGCAGTACATCAACGATGGCTATCAGGACATAGTAGATATTGACTTAAAAGGCTTCTTTGATGAAGTACCGCACTATAAACTACTACAGCTTATCCACAACAAGGTGAAATGCCCTACCACCTTGTGGTTGATCCGAAAGTGGCTGCGCGCGCCTATTTCCATAGAAGGGGAGTTGCACAAGCGTACAAAAGGGATCCCACAGGGTAGTCCATTAAGCCCGCTACTGTCCAACATATTGTTGGATCGGCTAGATAAATACTTAAAGTATAAGGGTTACAAGTTTATGCGCTATGCCGATGATTTTAGCATCTATGCACCAACAAAATCAGAAGCACGTGCCATAGGTAATCAGGTGTACCTTTTTCTAAAGGACAAACTAGAGTTACCTATCAACCGTGCAAAGAGTGGCATACGTAGACCAAGTACATTTAAGGTGTTAGGCTATGGATTCGTACCCCTCTACAAGAAGGGTGTAAAAGGGCAGTACCAGCTTGTGGTAAGTAGTAAGTCCTGGAGCAACTTAAAGCGTAAACTCAAGTATGTAACCAAGAAGACCTTGCCATTGAGTATTGCAGAACGGCTAAATAGGCTAAAACTCATCTACGCAGGTTGGCTCAACAACTTCCGTTTGGGGAGGATTAAGGGTAAACTTAAAAAGCTGGATGAGTGGCTGCGCAACCGCCTGCGGTACTGTATTTGGCACGATTGGAAGAAACTTGAGCGCAAGCGCAAGAACCTGATTCGATTAGGCGTAAAACAGGGACAGGCTTATGCTTGGAGCCGTACCCGAATGGGAGGATGGGCAGTAGCCCAGAGCCCTATACTACGTACGACCATCACTGAAAAACGGCTAAGAAAACGAGGTTACGAAAGTATGCTGTATTACTATCTAAAAGTGAAGTTTTGATAATACGAACCGCCCAGTACGAGACCCGTACGCTGGGTGGTGTGAGAGGCGCACTCTCCTCATCTATGGGGAGAGCCGTCTACTCGATTGTG
>CANMDW010000087.1 GCA_947496705.1 uncultured Aquimarina sp.
CCTGGACAGAAAGCCCTTCCTTTGGAGGGGTTTGGGGAGGATAAATTGTAACTGTCTTTTGATGGGACATAGCCCTTGAGAGGATTATAGAGGTGTTTCGATCTGAAAATCTCCTCTAGCTAGCCATCGCAACTAACTTTATCCCTTACTTAGCAGAAGGATCTGATAAAGATTATAAGCTCACATGAAAATAACTAATAACAAACAACCATGCAACAACAAGCTATTGGTATTTTTGACTCGGGTGTAGGCGGCACCTCGATCTGGAAAGAAATCGCTGGTTTATTACCAAATGAAAACACCATCTATCTGGCCGATAGCAAGTATGCCCCCTACGGTAAACGAAGTCGGGAGGAGATTCTGGCACTGAGTATAAAAAACACCGAAAAGCTACTGGAAATGGATTGCAAAATCATCGTGGTGGCCTGCAATACAGCCACTACTAATGCGATCAAAATACTGAGAGAAAGGTATAAAGTTCCTTTTATAGGCATCGAACCCGCCATCAAACCTGCTGCTATCAATACCAAAACCAAAAAAGTAGGTGTATTGGCCACCAAAGGTACCTTATCCAGCGAATTGTTTGCCAAAACCTCAGATCTGTATGCTCAAAACATCGAGGTGATCGAGGTGATTGGTACAGGGCTGGTAGAAGGTATTGAAGACGGTACCATCGATAGTCCCGAAATGTATAGGTTGCTTACCTCTTATATTCGCCCAATGATCGAAAAAGATATTGATTATTTGGTTTTGGGATGTAGTCATTATCCTTACCTGATTCCTGTTTTACAGAAAATGCTTTCTGATAGGGTTACTATCATTGATTCTGGCGAAGCTGTTGCCCGGCAAACCAAGGCGGTGCTAGTCACAAACCGTTTATTAAATCCCTCTTCTGAGACAGGAAATCATCAATTATATACCAATGGAGATGTATCGATACTAAAAGACATACTTTATGGGAGTAACTTAAAGTACTCTGTATATGCTTTGGATTTTTAAAAAGAGTCATTAACATCCGAAAGTTTATTAAAATTGACTAAAAACTTACGTAAACCCATATAAACAGTTTGTAAATTAGAGTTCTATCCGGAAAATAAGTTTTTTACTAAAAAAGCCATATTAGTAGGACCCCAAAGATTTAAAAACCTTTGGGGTCCTGGACTTTTCAATATGTTGATTCTTACATTTAAGCTTAAAAACGTAACTTTCGGATGCTAGTGAAAAAGAGTTTAC
>CANMDW010000088.1 GCA_947496705.1 uncultured Aquimarina sp.
ACGATCACAGCTATTTGGGGACGGTTTTGAAAGGCAAGTTCATGGAGGGTTGGTGGGTCGTTACGCTCCATTGTCACCAGGCGAAGGCCCTGGTTGTTATAGAAGGCTTGTTCACCAATACTGGCAACCCCATTGGGGATCTCCACATGGGTCAATTGGTTACCCCTAAAAGTGGCGTAGCCAATAGCGGTAACATTGGACCCCAACGTTATGCTGCTTAATTCATTATCGACAAAGGCAAAGTTGCCTATGGTTGTCACATTACCGGGTATCTCTACACTGGTCAAGTGATTGTTTCTGAAAGCACTAACCCCAATACTGGTCACACTATTGGGTATGTTCACACTGGTCAGTTCGTTATCGGCAAAAGCTAATTGTCCAATACTGGTCACACTATTGGGTATGGTTACACTGGTCAATTGGTTGCCATGAAAAGCATCATCGCCAATGGCGGTCACCTGGTAACCGACACCCTGGTAGTCGATCATTTGGGGGATGGTCACACTGGTGCCTCCCGCAGCGTCATAGCTTGTTGCCGATATTCGTCTGTTGGGGGTTGTTTCAGTGATTGTGTAAGTGATATGGCCGGCAGTGAACTCGTCATCGACCTGCGCTTCTTCGGTGATGGAGCTGAAGTCTTTCCAATACTCTGCATTTTCATAATCTTGTTTCTTGCCCCTGGGAACGATCACAGCTATTTGGGGACGGTTTTGAAAGGCAAGTTCATGGAGGGTTGGTGGGTCGTTACGCTCCATTGTCACCAGGCGAAGGCCCTGGTTGTTATAGAAGGCTTGTGCACCAATACTGGCAACCCCATTGGGGATCTCCACATGGGTCAATTGGTTACCCCTAAAAGTGGCGTAGCCAATAGCGGTAACATTGGACCCCAACGTTATGCTGCTTAATTCATTATCGACAAAGGCAAAGTTGCCTATGGTTGTCACATTACCGGGTATCTCTACACTGGTCAAGTGATTGTTTCTGAAAGCACTAACCCCAATACTGGTCACACTATTGGGTATGGTTACACTGGTCAATTGGTTGCCATGAAAAGCATCATCGCCAATGGCGGTCACCTGGTAACCGACACCCTGGTAGTCGATCATTTGGGGGATGGTCACACTGGTGCCTCCCGCAGCGTCATAGCTTGTTGCCGATATTCGTCTGTTGGGGGTTGTTTCAGTGATTGTGTAAGTGATATGGCCGGCAGTGAACTCGTCAT
>CANMDW010000089.1 GCA_947496705.1 uncultured Aquimarina sp.
CGGTAACATTGGACCCCAACGTTATGCTGCTTAATTCATTATCGACAAAGGCAAAGTTGCCTATGGTTGTCACATTATCGGGTATGGTTACACTGGTTAATTCGTTGTGCTGAAAAGCACTATTCCCAATACTGGTCACTCTGCTGGGTATGGTCACACTGGTCAGGCCTTTGTTCCTAAATGCATCGTGCCCGATACTGGTTATAGCATAATCACCATCACCGATCCTTCCAGGGATGATTATGTCTGTCAGCGCAACAATCCCTTGTTGATCGCCAATATATTCAACCAGCGTAACGGTCTTTGGGCTTACAGAAGTAACTTCAAATCGGGCCGGTGCATGGCCTCGATGACTGATATGGGCTGTAAACGACACTCCCACCTCGTCTTCCACGATGGATTTGAAGCCTGTCCACCCTGCATTTATATAAGCTTGTTTCTTCCCCCTGGGTACTATCAGGTCTATTTCTTGCCGTTGACCGGAGACTCCAAAGGGATGTGCTGATGTATAGAGCAATGGGGGATTGATGGGCTTTGCCACTACCGTGGCCAGGTTTGGGTTGTTCCAAAAAGCCGACTCCCCGATATCGGTCACTGTGCTGGGTATAATGATCTCGGTCAATTGGTTGCTGGCAAAAGCGCGATGTCCAATACGGGTCAGACCTTCCCATAGGTCCAGACGGGTAAAATTATTATTGGCAAAAGCATAGTTCCCAATAACGGTCGGGGCCTCGGCGCCCAAATCATTGGCTAGCGAGTACACGCCGACCAGTTTGTCCATGTTTCTACCATCAAAAGCATTAGACCCAATAGCTGTAATGGCATAAGATTCATTTTGACCAACAGGCTGGGCATGTGTACGGATTATCAAGGTGGGAAACCCAAACAATTCGCTAAGCTGAGTGCCCTCCGACAGCCCCACAACCTCTACCATATTGGGATTTTTAGAAGTAATATTGAATTGCCAGCCGTAACTGGTAAAACGGTCCCCTACATTTTGGCCATAAGCGGTAAGGCTCGCCAATATCATAAAGAGGGTAGATAGTATTAATTGTAATTGTTTTTTCATTTGATGATTTTTCTAGTGATGATTTTTCTAGGCTTTTTGAGTATCACAAAGTAGAACCCTACAAAGAAAACATCAATAATTAGTGCTGAAAGATTAAAAAATAGGGATATAATAGAAGTTTTTAGGGATTTTGTAAAAAAGGAATCAAAT
>CANMDW010000090.1 GCA_947496705.1 uncultured Aquimarina sp.
TAGAGAGATCAAGTAATTACCTTATCGCGCTAAAAAAGCGATATGGCCAACACACTTGATCCAATGGACTTAAAACAAATTATCACTTTACACAAAGACGGGCTTAGCAACCGTCAGATAGGTACTACCCTTGGTATCTCCAGAAACACGGTAAACACCTATATGCGTTTGTTCAAAGGCAGTGGCTATACTTTTAAAGAACTGTTATCCTTTGAAAACAAGATGTTAGCATCCCTTTTTTGCTCCCATACTACCATCAAAAACCCAAGGTACGATGAACTGATGCGTTATTTTGAAGGTGTCAACAAAGCCCGCAGGCATCCCGGTTTTACTTTCCTATACCATTACCATGAGTATGTCCAGAGGGCAAAGGAGCCTTATAGTTACACACAATTTATGGAGCATTATCATAGGAAATATGCTAAGCAAAAAGGTTCCATGAAACTGGAACACGAAGCTGGGAAGGAAATGTTCATTGACTTTGCAGGTAAGAAGTTATCTATTGTGGACAAAGCTACAGGAGAAATCATTCCTGTAGAGGTATTTGTAGCCATTTTGCCTAATAGTCAGTATACGTATGTAGAAGCTTGCAAGAGCCAAAAACGAGAAGACCTGATCGGTGCCACAGAAAACGCATTACATTTTTATGGAGGTGTTCCCAAGGCCATCGTATCGGATAATTTAAAATCTGCTGTAACTCGTTCTAGTAAATATGAAGCACAGATCAATCGTAGTTTTAAAGACTTTGCCAGGCATTATAATTGTGTGATCAATCCTACTCGTAGTTATTCCCCTCAAGACAAAGCACTTGTGGAAAATGCAGTTCATCTGGCTTATCAGCGTATCTATTATCCCCTTCGGGAGATGACCTTCTTTTCTTTAGAAGAATTAAACAAAGAAATCAAAAGGTTATTGGAGCGTTACAATAACCTGCTTTTCAAAAGAAAAGAAGCCAGTCGGTTAGAACTTTTTCAATCCGTAGAGCGGGAATACCTAAAACCACTGCCTACAGCAAAGTATGAACTTAAAAATTACTGTAGGGGCAAAGTACAGAAAATAGGCTATGTCTATTTTTCCCCTGATAAAACCTACTACAGTGTTCCTTACAGGTATATCGGAAGGGAAACTTCTATTCATTATACCAGTTCTACAGTAGAGGTATATTATAACCACCAACGTATTGCCTTGCACTCTCGTAACCCTTCCAAG
>CANMDW010000091.1 GCA_947496705.1 uncultured Aquimarina sp.
AAAAACTAAAAGAGTATTTCCCAAATCAACAATATAATTTTGAAAAACTTAATACTATTGATACCATAAAAAATCCTTACCTAAAAGAACCAGTAAAAAAGCTCCATGAATTTTTAACTTACGAGCTTACCCAGGAATCGCTAGACGATTTTGAAAAGTATGTTCATAGTATAAAAGATTATAAATTAAATTATGCGTATGCAGATAGAAAACTAGTTGAAGATAACGTTAAAGATATACATGATGCAAATTATGGGAATAACAATGTTATAGGAGATACTTCCTTAGACACCCATGGAACCTCTGTTGCGGGATTGATAGGTGCTTCAAGAGACAATAATATTGGTATAGATGGTATTGCAGATAAAGTAAAGTTAATGATATTGCGTGCTGCACCTATCGGTGATGAATATGATAAAGACATAGCTTTGGCTATTCGTTATGCGGTAGATAACGGAGCCAAAGTAATTAATATGAGTTTTGGTAAATTTTTCTCTCTTCAACCAGATCTTGTAACTGATGCCATAAAATATGCCGCCAGAAATGATGTTTTATTGGTACATGCAGCGGGTAATGATAGTAAAAATATTGATGATTACAATTTTTATCCTCTTGATTATGAAAACAACGTCGAAGTTTCTCAAAACTTTATTAATGTTGGTGCCTTGAATAAATTTTTGGATCATAGATTACCTGCATATTTTTCTAATTATGGTAAAAACAATGTAGATGTTTTTGCTCCTGGTAAAGATTTATATACTACTGCTGTTAATAATACTTATGATACAGATGACGGAACATCACTAGCAGCCCCAATTGTTTCTGGTATAGCTGCGGTTATAAGATCACGCTATCCCAAATTGTCCGCTTCTCAAGTAAAAGATATTATCCTAAGCTCTGGAAATTTATATCATATAAATGTGAGATTTCCAGGGATGGTCAAAGGTCCTAGAGTTCCCTTCTCCCAACTATCAAAATCTGGTAAAGTAGTAAACCTTTATAACGCTTTATTACTAGTAGAACAAATTTCTAAAAGTAAGAATTAAGAAAAAAATTGATAGCAAACCAGCCATCCCGATTATCAACCTAAAGAAGAATAATGCCAAATAAGAGATTTTTACTTATCCTAATCATTAT
>CANMDW010000092.1 GCA_947496705.1 uncultured Aquimarina sp.
TGTATTGCCTCTTGAAAGGCTTAAAATATTTCCGTTTTCATCGTACATTAAAGGGGATTCCACTCCCAGACTATAATCCGGATTAACCGTATTTTCGGCTGTTACGATTCTTGACAGCTCATCGTATTTAAATTTGTATGCGTAATCCGAATTATTTTCACCCGTATAGCTTACCTGGGCTACTTTTCCATCAAAATAACCGGCCTGGTCATAACCATCTTTCATATATTTGAGACTTTCTCTAAAAATAAGGCTGTCATTGCTATTTAACTTATTTTCAGTGCCTGTTGGCCAACCTGGTGCATTGTAGTTGGATTGCCTGATAATAGCCTTGGAAGCATCCAGATTCAAGGTCGATTCTATGATCGATCCCTCTGCATTATATGTAAAGGTGCCAAAGGCATCTTCCTGCTCGCCATTTCCTATGGCATATACTTGCGACAGTTTGTCGTATAAATAACTCACTACCGGTAAACCTGAGCCCTCTGGATAGTGAATCTTGATGACTTGCCCCAAATTGTCATACTCATAAGAAAGTTTCCAGCAATCACTATTATAATTAGGGGCTTTGGTGGTTTTTTGGATTAAATTACCATGGATATCATATTCAAAATGTTCTTTAACCTGTGGCGCTCCATTCTCATCATAGGCCTTTGTTTCAATGAGCTGACCAAATTCCAGGGCGTTGCTGCCGTCTCCATCATAGGTATAAGTGTTCAATATGATATAAGAACCAAGGGTTTCAGGATAATTAGGATCTGTAAGGGCTTTGTCGGTCAGATGCTCCCTATTCCAGGCCCCCTTAAAAAATCCATGTTCTATCAGCCTGCCCAATGTATCGTATTTATTATAAATAATCGTATCATTTGTTCCATCATTGTCATTCTCTGAAGTTAACAAAAACCTGGTCTGACCCAAACTATTGGATATGTACTGAATCCTATTTGAGTTGGGGCCCTGTTCAAACTCAACATTTCCTATAAAATCATAATGGCTTATAGTGGCCCAGTCATCACCGTCTCCGGTTCCTTGTATAACTTCTGAAACGCCTTTTGGAGGGATGGTCTTTACCAGCCGCTGATTGTGGTCGTAATAGAACCAAAATGTTTCATAGCTACCATCGTCAAGAGGGCC
>CANMDW010000093.1 GCA_947496705.1 uncultured Aquimarina sp.
GTTGTTATATCACCAACAAAGACCACTTGAGCAGTACCCATAAGCACTATAGTGAGTGGAGCCCCGGTTTTTTTAAGAAAAAGGCTGCTGTTCACGGCAACTATGTTGCAAGTTGTGTAGAACAGATTATTGCTAAAGTAGAGTATCCCGAGGTAGGATATAAAAGGGCTATGGGGCTTATACAATTACATAAATCATATGGATCCCAGCGATTGGACAATGCATGCAAAAGGGCTTTACAAGCAGATGCTGTTAGTTATAAACGCATCCAGAATATCCTAAAAAACAACCTTGATCAGAGCTCCTTGTTTTTCCAGGATCTGGAAGATGAGCAATCCCATATCCCCAAACATCAAAATATACGGGGGGCATCCAATTACAATTAGAAATCACTTAAATTTTATAAAAACAATGAATACAAATCAAACAATCGAAAAGTTAAAAGCAATGAGGTTATCAGCAATGGCTGAACTGCATTCCAACCAACTAAAAGATAACCGCGTGGATAAACATACAGCCGATGAGTACCTGTCATTGCTCACAGACCATCAATGGGAAGACCGTCAAAACAAAAAGATCGAAAGGTTGTTACAACAAGCCAGCTTTAAACAACAAGCCAACCTTGCCGATATTGATTATACCCAAAACAGGAACCTGGACAAGAATATGTTCGAACGCCTGGCAACATTGGATTTTATATCCAAAAAAGAGAATATCATCATTACCGGGGCTTCGGGAACAGGGAAAAGTTACCTGGCACAAGCACTGGGGCATCAGGGGTGCATGATGCAACATAAGACCATATACGCCAATACAGCCAGGTTACTCAAAAAACTTAAACTTAGTAAGGTAGATGGTACCTATCTCAAAGAACTTGCAAAACTATTAAAGGCTGACCTATTAATCTTCGATGATTTTGGTTTACAGAGTTTTGACAATCATGCTAGAGAAGCCTTAATGGATATAATCGATGACAGGTACAATAAAAAATCAACCATTATCGCTTCACAAATACCGGTGTCAGCTTGGTACGATATTATTGGAGAAGGAACTATTGCAGATGCAATACTTGACCGGATCGTAAACTCTTCT
>CANMDW010000094.1 GCA_947496705.1 uncultured Aquimarina sp.
GGTAGAGCAGCAAGTAGATCCCAACAATGCCAATCAAATTATCCTCTTAGCAGGGAGCTCAGCAAATCTGGCCGAAAAACTTACCCAAACCCTCCAACAAGAAGTCATTTCCATCAATGAAGCCAATGAAATAGATTACTATCTAAAAGTGCAACACATCCTGCAAGATCAACTGAAGCAAAAAAATACAACCAATTTGATAGTCATATACCAGGATAAGGAGTATATAGACTATGGATTTATCTCCGGATTGTTAAAAACAGCTGCCCTGGAACATCCTAAACTAACCACCAAAACCATAGGCGTGCCCAGTTTGTCAATCGGTGAATTGGAAGTACTTTCAGATATCATTCAAGCAGAACAGAAAGATCTCACAGCAGAAGTACGATATACACCCGATAAAAGAGAAGTACCTAGCATCACTCCTCTACTACCCGCTTCTCAGCCAACAAATACACCTATAATCAAAGAAAAAGGAGTCTACCTGATCACAGGAGGAACCGGAGGATTAGGAAAAATATTTGCACAACACATTGCAAAAACACCCAACACACAAATCATCCTTACAGCAAGAAGTAAAGAAAGTAAACTCTCTATACAACAGCTTAAAAAACTTAATGCTTCCTACCAACCCTGTGATGTTACCCATCAGGCTTCTGTAGAACATCTCATCGAAAAAATCATCAAATCTCATGGAAAACTCGATGGAATCATCCATAGTGCAGGAGTGATCCAGGACAGCTTTTTAGCAAACAAAACTGATCAAGAAGCTTTTGCCGTGCTCTCTCCCAAAATACTGGGAGCCAAATACCTGGATCATGCCACCAAAGAACTCGACATGGACTTTACCATATACTGCAGCAGTATCTCTGCAGTACTAGGAAACCCGGGACAAGCAGACTATGCAAGTGCTAATGCCTGGATGGATACCTATGCACACTATAGAAACAACTTAAAAAATCAAGGAAAAAGAAAAGGACACACCTTGAGCAT
>CANMDW010000095.1 GCA_947496705.1 uncultured Aquimarina sp.
AAAATTACCACAAAAATTGACTCGTTGGCTGAAGAAATCAATAGAGTTTCTTTATGTGGGGAATTGCTTATAACGTTTAATATATGTGTCGTAGCAAGGCAAAATGTTACCTAGCCATTAACATTATCTGCGCATTGGTTGCTAACTTTAATTTTTGGCAAGCATTGCGCCTTACCAAATATATAATAACCATTTGATTGATCACTTAGCTGCTATGATCACATATATCGTGTTGTAGCATGTTTTTTTTACATTCCGTCCTCTCTGTCAGAAAGCCAATTCTTGTATTTACTCTTAAGTCTATCTCTTTCTTCAGTTGAGTCAACAATTACATCAACTCCGCCATCATATGGTGCAATTACGCATTTCTTTGAATAGCTAAAAAACATAGCTCTTATTTCATCGTCAGCTATTGCTTTAAGAATTTTGTTTCTATTACCATTTTTCCAATTTTCGATCTTTACGAATATGTCAAGGAGCATCCCATTTTCATATTCTTCAGGTCGTTCTTTTTGTAAGTCAATTGTCAAGACTTTTTGGAATTCTCCGAAATCAGTCAGCTCTTTATAATTTTCATTAGCTATATTATCCTTATAAAGTCCGAAAGAGATTGCAACTTCCGATTCTTCTCCGATTAGATCGTCAATTAATTGGTTTTGTCGGCCAAATATGATTTTGTAATCGTCATCAGTATCTGCATACCTTTTTGATTGAGGTAGACTATGAATTCTAAACCACCTATCCGCATATGTCCATTTCAATTCGTGGTTGATTGGAAATGATTCCGGATATTCCTTATTCCAATAATTTATGAATTCGTTTTCAGTCATTTTTTAATATGCTACAACGTTTCTTGTATGGTGCGTTTGCTTCCCAAAGGGAGCATATGCACTATACAAATTGTGTGTGCCTTGAATGGTAAATATAGTTCATTTCGATGAACGTCCCAAAGGGTTAAAGTCCCTGATGCGCGGAT
>CANMDW010000096.1 GCA_947496705.1 uncultured Aquimarina sp.
CAATTCCATAATAAGAGGAAATTACGGTTGTGAAGTTGCAGGGTGTTGAATTTACCATAAGACCACCAAATTGATAATTTGGTATATTTTATAAAAGAAAATTAAACTGAAAAACAGAAATCCTGCTCTGTGTTAATCCGAGAAGTAAACGTTTTTTAAATACTATGTTTCTGTACATAGGTGTTGTACGCAAGACATAAAACCTATGATAACGAATGAACGGCGGAACAATAAATTGGAATATCGACCCAGTAATATATTGGGTAACCGATACCATCCCATTAAAGTATTACGGTCTGTTTTTTTTGCAGGACTTTTTTTGGCACATTATGTGGTTAAACGGATTTATGTCAAAGAAAATATTCCCACTGAAAATTTAGAAAAGTTGTTTTTCTATGTGGTTGTTGGAACGACTTTGGGCGCAAGACTTGGACATTGTTTGTTTTATGACCCCTTATACTACTTTCAAAACCCAATTGAAGTTTTGCTCCCGATAAAAAAATAGGAGACACTTATAAATTTATAGAGTTTCAGGGCTTGGCAAGCCACGGGAGAACTCTTGGCCTATTAATGGCAATTGGAATCTATTGCAAAAAAATAAAACCAACTTTTTCTGGGTCTTGGACAGCGTGGCCATCGTTGCCCCGATTGCAGCAGCTTTCATAAGATTTGGAAATTTTATGAACTCCGAAATTTATGGAAAGTCAACAAATGGAAATTGGGGGATTGTTTTTCAAAGGGATGATTTAATCCCAAGACATCCGACCCGGCTCTATAAGGCATTTTCATATCTTCTGATATATGGAATATTAATGTTTATCTATAAGAATAGGGATAAAATAAAATCCAACGGACTGATTTCCGGTGTGTTTTTGGTTTTGTTATTTTTGGCACGATTCATAATTGAGTTTTTTAAGGAAAACTAGGTTGGATTTGAAGATGGGATGACGATCAATATGGGACAGATTTTAA
>CANMDW010000097.1 GCA_947496705.1 uncultured Aquimarina sp.
AGTACGAGACCCGTACGCTGGGTGGTGTGAGAGGCGCACTCTCCTCATCTATGGGGAGAGCCGTCTACTCGATTGTGGTGTCGTTTTTTTATGCAGACATTGGATTTACTTGTATTTGTCCTCCGACTGCTTTCAAAACTTTCATAATTGTAGCAAATTGTGGTTTAGCCCCATCTGATAATGCTTTGTATAAACTCGGTCTACTTAATCCAGTTTCCTCCGCAATTTTTGTCATTCCGATAGCCTTTGCGATATGTCCAATTGCATTAATCAAATCAGCATTGTCACCTTCTTCTAAAACAATATTGAGATAATCAGCAATCATCTCTTTATTATCCAAATAATCTGCTATTTCAAATTTTGAAGTTCCCATTTTCTATTTATTTAATTTTTTCCAAATATCTTTCGCTTTTGCAATGTCTTTCTGTTGAGTTGATTTATCTCCACCAACCAAAAGAACTATTACTTTTCCGTCTTTTTCTTTGAAGTAAACTCGATAACCTTTCGCAAAATTTATTCGCATTTCCCGAATTCCGTCTCCAACAGTTTTACAATCGCCAAAATGCTCGTCAGTTTCTAATTTTTGAATTCTGAACAAAATTTTCGCTTTTGCTTTAAAGTCTTTTAACTTTTTTAGCCATTTGTCAAATTCAGTTGTTTTCTCAATAAAGAACATAAACACTGTATCTACTTGGATACAAGTTTAAGCATAATTTTTGGATTATTGTAGTTTAGATTAGGTTTTAATCGGTAGAGTAGGTAATGCACCGCAACGCTACATGTATGAATCGGGGCTTGCAAAAAAGCCTGAACCAATCGATCCAGCCGCGCTTGTTTTTAATTTCTT
>CANMDW010000098.1 GCA_947496705.1 uncultured Aquimarina sp.
ATAACTTCGAACTTCCGGTATTTTGTGGTTTTTATATTTCTAATTTCGTATCTCGTATTTTTTATCCATTAAATCTCTGGTCTCCCGTCTTCCGTCATCGGACTTCGGACACCGGTCTTCCGACTTCGGACTTCGGACTCCTCACAGCGCAGCGTTCTCAAAAGAGGCCCGGTGTCCGGTGTCGGAGGTCAGATGTTCAAATTCTTTTTGGCCTTCGATCTCTGAACCCGTAACCCGCAACTATTATATAACAACTTTCCTTTTGTTCCCTGATACTATAACCACGATCCAGGTTATATCATCGGAAAACACGCTAGAAAGCGGGGGATATACTCATAACTCCCTCACACCTCCTTCCTCACAGACTTCCGACTTGGGACATCGGACACCGGTCTGTCTTCCGGCTTCGGACTTCCGACTCCTCACAGCGTAGCGTTCTCAAAAGAGGCCCGGTGTCCGGTGTCGGAGGTCAGATGTTCAAATTCTTTTTGGTCTTCGATCTCTGAACTCGTAACCCGCAACTCATAACTCCCTCACACCTCCTTCCTCACAAACTTCAGACTTCGGACATCGGACACCGGTCTTCCGACACCCGACTCCTCATCCCTCACAGACTCACATCCGCCGAAGGCGGAGCCCAGACTTCCGTCCTCGGACATCGGACATCGGACTCCTCACCCCACAAAAGGATTGATCTCGGGGGGATATCGTTCGCTGGTAAAAAAACCAAAGCGAAACCCTACGGCTTCATCATAGACAAAGCTTTGTTTGGTAAAGTCATA
>CANMDW010000099.1 GCA_947496705.1 uncultured Aquimarina sp.
AGACAGGGAAGATGTCATTACCTGGGGAGGTCTCCATAGTCACGAGTTGGCATAGTGGAGAAGTCAGCAGAAGTCATAGTACTTACAGGAAACGAGCCACGCCAGAGCTTGGAGGTCTCACGAGTAAGGAAGGACAGAACATTAAGTTGTTTCAAATGTTGTAAGGAAGCTATCGATAAGATTCTAGCCTTACATTAAGCGGAACAGCGTAGAAATTTAAGTAGTAACCAAAATGATTGAAAGGATACTTCAAGGAAATAATTTATTACGGGCTAAAGATCATGTTCAACGCAACCAAGGTTGTCCAGGAGTAGATCTTATGCCTGTAAATGATTTATCGGAACTCCTGTTAATAGATCAACAAGACCTGATAGTTAAGGTTAGCTCAGGGAAGTATCTACCACAACCTATTTTGGGGGTATTCATACCCAAAAGCAATGGGAAGAAACGATTGTTGGGTATTCCCACAGCAATTGACCGCTTGCTTCAACAAGCCGTATCGCAGGTTATTACTGCGAGATTTGAGTTTGAGTTTATGGATTACAGCTATGGTTTTAGACCAAAGCGGAACCTACATCAAGCGGTTCAGCAATCCCAACGTTATATCAACGAAGGTCATCAAGACATTGTTGATATAGATCTAAAAAGCTTCTTTGATGAAGTAGACCATCGACTTTTGTTACAATTGCTATATCGTAAGATAAAGTGTAGGGTAACACTACGTCTGATCAGAAAGTGGCTACGCGCCCCGATTCTCATAAAAGGAAAACTG
>CANMDW010000100.1 GCA_947496705.1 uncultured Aquimarina sp.
TCAAGCGAAGAAAAGGCGTTCCCCAAGGTAGTCCACTAAGTCCTTTACTGTCCAACATTATATTACATGAATTGGATAGGGAAATGGAAATTGGTGGGTTGAAGTATATCCGTTACGCAGACGATTTCAGTATTTACTGTAGATCTAAACAAGAAGCTCGAAGGGTAGGTAATTATCTTTATAAATTTCTGAGAGACAAATTACGATTACCAATAAGCCGAGAAAAGAGTGGGATTCGTAGACCCTCGACATTCACTATTTTAGGGTTTAGTTTTGTAGCTACCTATATAAAAGGGGAGAAAGGTCAATACCAGCTTGTAGTTTCCAAAGAGAGTTGGAATAAATTCAAACAAAAACTAAAAACCATTACGCGTAAAACTACTCCACTAAATTTTGAAGAACGCATCAGAAAACTACTCGAAGTACAACGAGGATGGGTAAATCATTACCGTATGGCTAATATTTACGTCAAACTTAAAGACATCGATAGTTGGATACGTAATCGACTTCGATATTGTATATGGCATCATTGGAAGAAACCTGAACGTAAAAGAAAGAATCTTATTCGTTTAGGAATCGAACAAGGGCAAGCCTATGGATGGAGTAGAACACGGATGGGGGGATGGCGAGTAGCTCAAAGCCCTATTCTAGTGACTACAGTTACAATCGAGAGATTGAAAAGAAGAGGATACTTGGCTATGTTGGATATCTACAAGAAAATTGCTCCACAACTTAATGAACCGCTGTATACG
>CANMDW010000101.1 GCA_947496705.1 uncultured Aquimarina sp.
GGAAGGGGGTGGATAACATGCCAGTCGGTGACCTATATCGTGTCACTTTATTCCGGGGCTTCGGGTTGCTGTTCGGTTTCCGGGGTTTCGGGTTGATTATTTACACTTTGCATAAATCGTGCTCGCAACAGCTGGTAAGCACTTTCGGCCCCTTCCATAGGTATTTTTCGTGCAGCATCAGAGAGCTTGTAAACGGCCAGGGCGGTTTTGTACACTTCACTACCTGCAATGATCTGGGTATCTTTTAACTGGCGTAGCAGGATCTCAAGTTCCAGGATGATAGGATCGAGCTGTTCAAATAAGGTAAGGTCTTTTCGGGCTTCTTCAGCTGTAAGTGCTTTGGGTACCCATTTGGGTTTTCCTTCCAGGGTATGAATCCCATCTTCGGCAAAGATCTTATTGGCACTGTTGATCTTGGGTAAATTTTGCCGCTCTTTTGGGGTGAGGTTTTGTAAGAAAGTCAAAGACTCTTTTAAGGTACCTATCCCCTGATTGATGTTTGTTACTTCTTCCTGGTTCAATGTTTTACTGATTCGGTTCATTTCACTCATGTTGTTTTTGTTTTTGTGTTATTATTTAATTGTTTACTGTTCTGTTGGATGTTTGGTGTCTGGTGTCGGACTTCCAAACTCCTCATCTCTTTGATTACCCCCAACCCCTAAAGGGGAGTAACCTCT
>CANMDW010000102.1 GCA_947496705.1 uncultured Aquimarina sp.
GAATTCTGGCAGCTGAAAATTCTGGCGCAAAAAAGATAATCATTACAAAGTCTACAAATAACGATTATAGCAGATGGAATTATGAAGGAATACAGACATTTTTCGGAGGTAAATAGATATATTATTTAAATTAAAAACAATAAAAATGAAAAATTGGATACATAGTATAGATGCAAATACAACAGCATTTATAGAGCAGTTTGGTCATCTTACAAGCAAAGAATTAAACTGGAAACCAGATTTAGAAACTTGGAGTATTGCTCAAAATATTAGTCACTTAATATTAGTTAATGAATCGTATTTCCCATTACTAGAAAAATTAAGAGCTAATTCCAATAAAGACGCAAGTGATAATGATGAGCAAGTTAAGGCAACTGGAAAAATTTTATTGCAGTCTGTGCAACCAGAGAGAAGTCAAAAGATAAATACATTTCCTATTTGGGAGCCATCATCAGAAAATATTGAGACTGATATTCTCGCCGAATTTTCAAATCATCAAACAAACTTAAAAATTGAAATTGAAAAGTCTTCAATACTTGTAGAGAATAGAGCTGTAATTTCATCACCTGCTAATCAAGCATACAGATACAGTCTTGAAACCGCTTTTGATGTAATAATAACTCACGAACGGAGGCATTTAGAACAAGCTATAGAGGTATTAACACAATTAAAAA
>CANMDW010000103.1 GCA_947496705.1 uncultured Aquimarina sp.
AATACTATAATCATCCAAAAAATTGATATTATTTTTTTCATCTTGTTATCATTTTAGTATAATACAAGACGAATGTAAGGTGATACTTCAGGTGTTTCGCACCTCTAAATGGAGCGGTACCTTTTATAAAGTGTAAAAGTAAATTGTATCGTTAATTATGTTATTGAATTCATCTTAGGTTATAGTTCTGGGCTGCAAACGCAACATTTTGCCCCTCCCGATAGCTCAATGTTATTTAGTTAAGAGTTTTTTAGGTTGCTGCTTTGAAATGCCGGATTTGGGTGTTTGGTGAGCCCTACCAGGGTGATACGCAATCCTATAGTGGTCTCATCACATTCTTTGTCTATAGCAATTAGTTCCTGGGTATTTATTAATTTTTTGGAAGGCTCAAAAGCATCTGAAGCTACTGTATAAGCAGTCTTTAGCTCCTGGTTTAAGTTAGGTTGTAACGAAACTATGAAAATGTTTTTAAAAAATTAAGTAACATAGAAAAATTTTCACTAGCATCCGAAAGTTTTCTAAAATATTGATGAAATCTCCGGAACCCATTAATTTATCAGCATCGTTCAGGCAGATCTTTGGAAAATATCTTTTTATCACGAAATCAGACCTGACAGGTTTCGAAAACCTGTCAGGTCTTGACCGTTAGT
>CANMDW010000104.1 GCA_947496705.1 uncultured Aquimarina sp.
TTTACCTACCTGTGGAATACAGGAGCCACCACCCGAAGCATCAGTGCGCTTTGTGCAGGCTCTTATACCGTTACCATCAAAGGATTCAGAGATCGGGATCTGGTAAGGACCTACGAGATCATCAACCCCGACCCCCTGGCTATCGACTTGGGAGAAGATCGGTTTATTTGCCTGGGACAAACTACCTCGTTTGATGCTGCCATCAACGATGCCAATGCCACCTATAGCTGGAGTAGTGATAACGGATTTACCAGCAATCAACCCGAAATCACCATAGACCGGCAGGGTACCTATACTGTAACGGTAACCGATAGTAAAGGATGTATCGGTAGTGATAGTATAGTAGTTACCGAAGTGGCTGCCGATATTAAGGCAGAGTTCCTATATACCAGTCAGGTGTTTACTCAGGAATCCTTTGTGATCGTAGATGTAACCCATCCTGCTCCAGACCGTATCGAGTGGATATTCCCGGAAAGTGCCACCATCGTAGTACAAGATCAGGACCTGGCTGAACTCTATTTTGAAAACCCCGGAACCTATGAGATCACCATGGTCTCCTCATTAGGCAACTGTAAAGATACCTATACACAAAAGGTATTGGTACTACAAAAAGAAACACTCGAAGGGCAGGATGCACAAAACCCCGAAA
>CANMDW010000105.1 GCA_947496705.1 uncultured Aquimarina sp.
AATTCCTACTTTTCCATTACTTTTCACTATCAAAAGCGGACTTCCATCATACGATGCATCTAATATGTCAAAGTAATTTCCAGAATTTTTTTTGTTGAATTTGATTCCTGAATCAATAATTCCGGAGTCACTAAAAATAAACTTAACCTGATGGTCAGAAAAATTACTACCGCTCATTAGTCCATTAATTAACAAACTATTTCTTGAAGAATTAACAACTATCTTATCGGTTGATATATCCTTAATGGTGGTATTTCCCTCAGGTGATAATGTAAAATAACTTGTCCCTGAATGAAACAACCTAAAAAAACCAGAATAATTATCAATGTGCCAAGGGTTATAATTGTTATTACTGTTCATTAATTTAATTTCTCCCCCTTCTTTATCTGTATTTTGTGGATTTGCAACTATTGTTTGTGAATTTAATTGATTGTACACTGCTAGAATGGTAATAATTAATACAATTTTTTTCATTTTTTTATACTTATATAAGTTAGTGTCTCATTATTAGAAATCGTTACCTCAATATTTTGAGTAATTCTGACTAACGTCAATTTTTTGCTTTTTAAAATTACCACAAAAATTGACTCGTTGGCTGAAGAAATCAATAGAGTTTCTTTATGTGGGGAATTGCTTATAACGTT
>CANMDW010000106.1 GCA_947496705.1 uncultured Aquimarina sp.
AACACCGCCTGTGCGTTTTGTTTATGATAAAGATGGTAATACCACGGTTGCTGCAAAGACAGATGCCAATTTATCTAATATTACCTATCAGGTGTCGGGCAAAAAGGTTACTTCCATAGAGATTGGCCCGGATACCCAAACGGGAACTCCCGATACCAAAATGTCTATAGATTACGGTTCCTCAGGGGATAGAACGGTTAAAAAACTCACAGATGCCTCGAACCAGGAACTTAGCAAAAAACTCTATATCCGTGGAGCGGATACGAACAGTCTTTTTGAACAGGAAAAAGAGGGTGATACCCCCAAAAACAATTCGCAATATATCTATGGACCCGATGGATTAATGGGTATGGTGAACGGTGATAAGCGTTATGTGGTGGTAAAGGATTATTTGGGAAACATTCGTACCGTGGTAGATGAGACGGGAGCCGTCGTGGCAAGTTTTGATTATACGCCATTTGGAATTACAATTACCAAAGAAGGTAGTACAGATTCGGATATCATCTTCTATCGTTATACAGGGCAGGAGTTTGATAAAGAAACAGGGCTGTATAATTTTCCAGCACGTATGTACGATCCCGAGTCTGGGCGTTTTTATGCCATAGATCCCAAGCAAGTGGGCGGAAGCCCTTATG
>CANMDW010000107.1 GCA_947496705.1 uncultured Aquimarina sp.
AGTGTGGGATTCACCTCAAAATTGAAAAGTGCTGCACTGGCAACAGAGAGTATTCCTGTGATGCTATCGATCACCATGGCCCCCTCCGGTTTTTCATTAATTAATGAAAATGTTATAGTTTCCCGATTAGTACTCGCACTGATGGTGTCCAGGATTGCTCCTTTCTCAGGATTCTCATCTATGGTAATGGCAAGGTCTTCTATGGTGATGGTGATGGGTGTTTCATCAACATCGGTAAGTGTTATGGTAATGGTAGCTTGCTCTGTCACATCCTCATTGGTCGCTACTACGGTAGTGGTAAGCGTTGGGTTGACCTCATAATCAAATAACAGCTTATCTGCAACAGTAAGTACTCCCGTATCGGGATCAATATTCATAGCGCCTTCCGGATTTTGATCGGATAGTGAAAATGTTACAGTACCACGATTGGTACTCGCACTGATGGTGTCCAGGGTTGCTTCCTGCTCGGGGTTTTCATCGATAGTGATGGTGAGATCTTCTATCGTAATGGTGATAGGTACAGGGTTATCATCATCTTTACTACAACTCGACAATAATACTATAATCATCCAAAAAATTGATATTATTTTTTTCATCTTGTTATCATTTTAGTATAATACAAGACGAATGTA
>CANMDW010000108.1 GCA_947496705.1 uncultured Aquimarina sp.
CTTTACCCTACCTTCCGGATCTACCGATACCCGACTTATCAATCTACCTGCCGGAGTATACACAGTAATAGTAACCGATAGCGATACGTGCACAGCACAATTATCCGACCCCATTCGTATCACTCAACCCGATCGCTTAGAGATACAATCCAGTATCGAAAATGATGTCAGTTGTAGGGAAGAAGCAGATGGAAGCATCAGCGTCACCGTGATTGGAGGAATCTCTCCCTATTCCTATGTCTGGGCCAAAGAAGGAGACCCTTCTTTTACTACTCCCGACGATCCTGCGGTAGAAAACCTGCAACCGGGAACCTATACCGTCACTGTAACCGATGATGCAGATGTGATGATCACTTCTGAAGCCTTTGAAATTATACAACCCGAACTATTGGAAGTTATCCTCGAAGAAACCACTCCCGTGGTATGCCCCGATGCATCTACCGGGGCCATCGATGTATCGATTGCAGGAGGAACACCCCCCTATACCATCATTTGGGATACCGGGGCCACTACCGAAGATCTGCAAAACCTCTCGGTAGGGGATTATAACATCATGGTCGAAGATGCCGAAGGTTGCCTGGCCGATCGTACTATTGCTGTAAACCCCGTAGACAATCAGTTCAG
>CANMDW010000109.1 GCA_947496705.1 uncultured Aquimarina sp.
ATTGTGTGTGCCTTGAATGGTAAATATAGTTCATTTCGATGAACGTCCCAAAGGGTTAAAGTCCCTGATGCGCGGATTGGTTTCCGTAAGCAAAGCAAGTGGCAAGGTGGTTTGGGGTGACCCAAGCACTGAAGTAAGCCAGACTGCGTAGTTGGTACTGACGAACAGGAACTGGATACCGAGGCTGTTTTGATTTGGATAAGCTAGCACATCATAGTAACGTCCACAAGAAAGGGTCAGATCAGTAGATCCAGCAGTGATTAACTAGAGGGTATTTACCTTACCGAGGGAGGTCTTCTGAATCACGAGTTGATTGTAAGGAGAAGTCAGCAGAAGCCATAGTACTTACGGGAAACGAGCCACGCCTACAGCGTGGAGGTCTCACGGGCTAAGGAAGGGCCGAACGTATTATCAAGTCTGGATTCGTATAGGAATGTAAGTCTTGTGCTTACATAGCCCATACCTAAAAGGACAGGAACATCAAATTAGAAAAAAAAAAAAAAAGGTGATAGCACAAGTACTCACCGCCAGAAACCTAACCCTTGCAAGGACAAAAGTTGTTGCGAACAAGGGCAGTTCAGGTATAGATGGGATGACTACCGACC
>CANMDW010000110.1 GCA_947496705.1 uncultured Aquimarina sp.
CCTAATTTCCAATTATGTAAAACTTCTATCAACAATCCTGATTTTAATACCCCTGAAATCTTAGTTTCTGAAAAAGAAGATCGGGTAATCTCTGATTTTGAATTGACCAAAGATGGATTGTATTTTACAACAATAAAAAACGGAGTTGAAGCAAAACTCTATCATTTCAGGAACACTAAAGAAAAAGAAATTAAGCTTCCAAATCCTTCCGGTAGGATCTCTATAAGCTCTAAGGGGCCTAAACATGAGTTTTTAAAGGTTTCAATCGGAGGTTATATTAATCCTACAGTACATTATTACTACGATTTTTTAAGCAATACTTTCATGCCGGAAAATCTTAATCCGAAGAGTGAGTTTCCTGATTTTAAATACTTTATAGTAGAAGAAATTGAAATTCCTTCTCATGATGGGGTGTTAGTCCCTCTGTCTATTATAAGAAATAAAAACAGTAAGAAAGATGGGAATAACCGAACTTTATTCTTTGGTTATGGATCTTATGGCGCTAGTGGGAATCCCTTTTTTGATTCAAGTTTGCTGACCTGGGTTGTTGAAGGTGGAATTATTGCTATTGCCCATGTAAGAGGTGGTGGTGAAAAAGG
>CANMDW010000111.1 GCA_947496705.1 uncultured Aquimarina sp.
AAATAAACCACTATGGATTTGAAATCCATAGTTTTAAACAAAAGAATGAAATTCTTTCTTAACACTACTCTAATATCCAGTTGCCTTTTTCTGAATTTGGCTTATCCTTGTGATGCTCTAGATATTCCTGAACCATCTCATCTGTTATATTTCCAGTACTCCAAGCTCCATAACCCACAGCCCAAAAGTGTCGACCCCAATATTGCTTATTCAGCTTGGGGAATTCCTGTTGTAAAATGCGAGATGAGCGACCTTTTAATTTCTTTACTAAAACACTTATACTTAATGAAGGCGGATACTCAACATGCATATGTATATGATCCTTACTCACAACACCTTTTAGAATATGGACATTTTCAGAATTACAAACCTGAATTAACAAATCACGACAGCGATGTTGGATATCACCTTGTAAAACATCAAATCGATATTTGGTCGCCCATACAACATGGCAGCTCAAATTGGTTATCGAATGTGAATTTTTTCGGTAATTTGACATTCAACAAAACTAAAACATTTATAGAAACTAAAGTAACTGCAATGAAATTGCAGGGTTTTAACCTTTAACTAGATAATA
>CANMDW010000112.1 GCA_947496705.1 uncultured Aquimarina sp.
TACTGATTTTGTCTCATTCCATAAAGTCATCCTCTTTCAAGTTGTTAAATGTGATGTGACTGTATAAGCTAATCCCTTCGCTCCAGTTTCATTACAAAACCTTCAACGCTACTACGGATTAGTCCGCCCCTACATACTACTTCGGTATTCTGCCTCTAAGTTGAGCTTATTGTGCATTTCCCTTTGCATTAGTATGCAGGTTCCCGAGTTCCATAAATAAGCCCAGATAAAAGTCATGCCTCCTAAATGACGCCTGCCGATTAGCCAGTAAACAGGTAACCGCTAAACTTATCATGTTTGTCATACTTCAAACACTTTTGACAGAAAGTTGCACTTTCTCGACACTTCATCAGAGGTTCATTTGCATTCATCTCTTTTATCCATACCTGACCATGCTCTTGACATAGCCTTTTCCATAACGCTCAATACCTTGGCTCTTTACCAAAGCACCTTATGGGGGTTTGATGCTCTCTCCTGCAAGACAACACCGGTGGGTCGGTTCCACCATCTTATAAATAGTTAACAATGAAATTTGTCAGCCGTTCATTGCATTCTCGGCACAC
>CANMDW010000113.1 GCA_947496705.1 uncultured Aquimarina sp.
CACCTATGCAGATACGAATGGTAACGGTATCATCGATGCCGGGGATACGATCAACTATGTGTTTGTAGTAACCAATAGAGGTAATGTAGATCTTACAGGGATCAGTGTGACCGATGCCTTGGTAACGGTAATACCAGCCACGACCATTGATTTGGTTGCCGGAGGGGTAGATAATACTACCTATACCGCGAGCTATGTGATTACTGCTGCCGATGTTACTGCAGGAAGCTTTAGTAACCAGGCAGTAGTAAGTGCACTCAATCCATTAAACCCACTAGGCCCACCGATCACCGATGACTCTGATGATCCGGATGATACTACAGATAATGATCCTGACGGTGATGGTAGCCCAGATGATGTGACTACGACTGACTTGAGACAACCATTATTAGATATTACCAAAACAGATACCTATGTAGATACGAATGCCAATGGTATTATTGATGCGGGAGATACGATCAACTATGTATTTGATGTGACCAATAGGGGTAATGTAGATTTAACGGGTATTAGTGTTACAGACGCTTTAGTAACGGTAGTTCCGGC
>CANMDW010000114.1 GCA_947496705.1 uncultured Aquimarina sp.
ACCCGATTGGGAAGGTGAAAAAGTGGCTGTAAGCTTGTCTAAAAAAGGAGAAGAAGCTTCAGAAATTATTGTCATAGAAGTAGCTACAAAAAAAGTGTATCCCGAAATTATTAAAAACTGTACTCCTGATATTGGAGGGATACACTGGTTGTCTGATAGTTCTGGATTTATTTATCTGCATGTTCCAATCATAGATCCTAATGATCCAAATTACTGGTTAAATACCAGGGCAGTGGTCTATACAATTGGCAGTGATCCTAAAGAACTTCATGATATTTTTTCTAAAGTTAATAATCCGGAATTACCCTTAAACCCAGAGGATTTTCCCTATGTACATAATTATGATCCTCAGGATGGTTATCTTTTTGGGATTGTAGGAGGGGTTTCTTCATTTCGAGATATCTATTTTAAGGAGGAAGGTACTATTTTTTCTAAAAATTCACCATGGAAACTTTTATGTAAACAAGCCGACAAAGTAGAGAAAATTAGGGTAGGTAAAGATGCTGTTTATTTTTTATCGGCAAAAAATGC
>CANMDW010000115.1 GCA_947496705.1 uncultured Aquimarina sp.
CTGGATACAATTCAAGGAGTAAGTTCTGAAAAAGCATACAAAGAAATACTGTCAAAAAAGCCTGGAGACACAATTATCGTTGCAGTCATTGATAGTGGAGTAGATATAGATCACGAAGATCTTAAAAATCAAATCTGGATAAATAATAAAGAAATCCCAAACAACAATATAGATGATGACAAAAATGGTTATGTAGACGATATCCATGGATGGAATTTTCTTGGTAATGCGAAAGGAGAAAACAGTTATTATGCTAGATTAGAGTATGTAAGGATTCTAAATGAAAAAGGATATTTAACTAAAAAAGGACTTGTAGCTCCTAAAGAAGAGAAAGATTCTATAATTCTGGAAGCAATAAAATTCTATCAAAAAGAAAAAAATGTTTTAGATGAAGATCTAGAATATATCGCTGAACAAAATGCTTCATTAAAAAACATTCGAGAAAAACTAAAAGAGTATTTCCCAAATCAACAATATAATTTTGAAAAACTTAATACTATTGATACCATAAAAAATCCT
>CANMDW010000116.1 GCA_947496705.1 uncultured Aquimarina sp.
CCTTAAAAAAGCGGTAAGCATTCAGAATAATAAAACATATATTCTTTCTTATTGGGTAAAAACATCGGATGAGTTTGATTCAGACCAAGGAGAAGCGACATGGAGTGTACAAAATTCCGAAGGAATAGATTTGCAACCATCTGTTCATATAGAAGGTACCAATGGTATTTGGGAACATAGGCACTATGTAGTTCAAATGGGAAGCGACACCAACGATGGTAGTTTTGAAGAGGTGACCCTCATTTTAAAAAATCAAAAAGCATCGGAAAACAGTACTTTATTAATCGATACCATTCTTTTTAATCCTTTGATAAGTGATACGTCAGTTACTGTATATGATGCCGTTTATGGCGATGTGTTAGGTAGCGTTACCCCAGCGGGACAAACGGCAAAGACAGGATATGATGCTTACCGAAGGGCCATGGTCCAAACCAGTAATGGTCGAACCTCTGGGATTACGTCCCTATTTTTAGTAAGACAATGGTTAAACACCCTTGTAGACTTTGAATTTCCTG
>CANMDW010000117.1 GCA_947496705.1 uncultured Aquimarina sp.
TGGGCACGCAGCTTGGTACTGTCCCCTGCAATGAGTTTACCCCCGATCAAGTTAAAATGTTTTGCAATGGAAACGGTAGCTCTGAACACCTTTTTGATGGCCTTGGGATTGTCCCTTCGGAAATTGGAGATCGTATTATGATCCGGTTGAAGGCTCTTTAACAACCACATCACTTCGATATTGCGCTTACAAGATTTCTCCAGATCACGCGAGGAACGTATCTTGTTCATATACCCATAAATGTATAGCTTCAGTAAATCACTGGGGTGGTAAGCTGGCCTTCCATTCTCGGTAAAATCCATTGCAAATCCAAAATCCGATAACTCCAGACTTTCCACAAAAAGATCAATCAATCTTACATCATTGCCTTCTTGGATAGAGGCTTCCAATCAAACAGGAAAAAGATGGGTTTGATTACGGTCACTGCCTTGTATAAATTTCATACCTTTAAAATACAAAAAACCAAACAGAAAAGAATAGTAAGTTTTTAGACAAACTGACG
>CANMDW010000118.1 GCA_947496705.1 uncultured Aquimarina sp.
TTTGGAGTGGAATGGTTGTTAATGAGCAGTAAAGACCCCGTCTCAGGTAATACGTCTATTTTCTTTATGGTAGACGGATTGTTATTATATAGCAATCTTAATGCCCCTGCGATTGCAGGCGCCCTTAGTTTAAAACTAGGCGAACCGGGTTATGGGTTTACCACAATAACCACCTTTGAAAACCCGATACAATCCATGACGTATTTGGACGGTGCCGGCAAGGAACTTCAAAAGCATAGTTTCACAGGATTGGGCCTTGTTGTACAGCAAACCGTTTATGATGCCATAGGCAGTGAGGCATTGGGTACCAAAGCAACAAGAATAGAAGGAATTGCTCCAGTCTATCAAACAGATTTTGTAGAGTCGTTTGATCCGGAAACGGGAATTATGGAAGGCAAGGTCGCCGATTCACATCCAGAGGCCGAAGGTTTCCCATATTTGAGAAACAAATTTAAACCCACCGCCCAATCTTTGGTGATAGAAAAAG
>CANMDW010000119.1 GCA_947496705.1 uncultured Aquimarina sp.
ATGGTAACGGTATAAGAGCCTGCACAAAGCGCACTGATGCTTCGGGTGGTGGCTCCTGTATTCCACAGGTAGGTAAATTCTCCGTTTCCGCGGTTGACCAGGATGTCGATGGCACCATTACAATCGTCAAAACAAATAGGTTGTGCAATAGTAGCTTCTACTACATCGGGTTGTGTGATTTCATAGGTAGCCTCGATGCGGCAGGTATTTTGATCTGTAATGCCAACGCGGTAAAAGTCGGCCACCAGGTTGTCTATTACAGGCGTGTTTCCCAGGGGTACGTTATCAGACAGGCGTGTCCAGTTGAAGGTATAAGGGGCTGCTCCCCCGGCCAGGAGGAGTTCGATACGCCCATCGGTACCTTCATATTCCGATACATTTTTTAGTATGAGCTGCTGGATCCTGAACTGATTGTCTACGGGGTTTACAGCAATAGTACGATCGGCCAGGCAACCTTCGGCATCTTCGACCATGATGTT
>CANMDW010000120.1 GCA_947496705.1 uncultured Aquimarina sp.
AACATCATGGTCGAAGATGCCGAAGGTTGCCTGGCCGATCGTACTATTGCTGTAAACCCCGTAGACAATCAGTTCAGTATCCAGCAGCTCATACTAAAAAATGTATCGGAATATGAAGGTACCGACGGGCGTATTGAAGTACTGCTGGCAGGAGGAGCTCCCCCTTATACCATCAACTGGACACGCCTGTCTGACAATGTAAATCTGGGAAACACTACTGTGATAGACAACCTGGTGGCCGACTTTTACCGCGTTGGCATTACAGATCAAAATACCTGTCTCATTGAGGCTACCTATGAAATCACCCAACCCGATGTGGTAGAAGCTACTATTGCACAACCTATTTGTTTTGACGATTGTAATGGGGCTATCGACATCCTGGTCAACCGCGGAAACGGAGACTTTACCTACCTGTGGAATACAGGAGCCACCACCCGAAGCATCAGTGCGCTTTGTGCAGGCTCTTATACCGTTACCAT
>CANMDW010000121.1 GCA_947496705.1 uncultured Aquimarina sp.
GTAGTATGTCATCAGCTCCCTTACAAGGATATCTATTGACCAGCCGTCACTCACGATATGGTGCATCACGAAGCTGAGGACCCATTGATTTTTCTTGGTACGATACAGCCCAGCCCTTAACAAAGGACCTTTTTCGAGATCGAAGGGTCTTTGGTAGTCTTCCTGTACTAGTTTGGTAACATGCTCCTGGGGATCCTTGCGCATATCTTTGTTTCGGATCCCGAAGACGACCTCCCCGAGTGGGAGCACATACTGATATACTTCGCCTTCACCATCTGGTTTGAACACTGTCCTTAATATCTCGTGCCGTTCGATCATCGATAGGATCGAATCCTCAAGGGCTACTTCATCAAGGTCTCCTTTAAAGAGATAACTTCCCGGAACATTATAGGCCACGTTGCTCTCGGCAAACTGTGAAAGCACCCATAAACGCCGTTGCGAAGAGGATACAACATAACGATCGGAATC
>CANMDW010000122.1 GCA_947496705.1 uncultured Aquimarina sp.
CCGATGGTTCGGTAGAGGTGATCATGGATATCCCCGGATATCTTATGGATATTTCGATAGAGGGCGATACCATGGAGGATCGTTTTTTTCAGGACATCGCTTCCGGGGCCAATTTTGAAATCGATGGCTTAGGAGTTGGCAATTATACGGTTACCGTTACCATACCGGAAATATACTTTGAACGTACTTTTGGGGTCACGGTCAATGAGATAGGTTCGGTTAGTGGCAAAAGGGAGTCCCTTGATCTTAAACAAGGTAAAGCTACGTATGTTGTATCAGGAAGTGACCGTTACGAAGTTTCTGTCAACGGTGAGAAAATGGACTTCGCTTTTGAGGACAAGGGCCCCCAGAGCATACAATTGGAAAACCTGTACGGTCATACGGTCGTTGTTATTTCAGGGAGAAACGACTGTCAGGGCAAGGTTACCGATAGTTTTTTTATGGACAGCGTTCTGGCGGAGG
>CANMDW010000123.1 GCA_947496705.1 uncultured Aquimarina sp.
CAACGCTACATGTATGAATCGGGGCTTGCAAAAAAGCCTGAACCAATCGATCCAGCCGCGCTTGTTTTTAATTTCTTTTACAAACCTATTAAAAATCAGCGCAATTACAAACACAAAATGACCATTGGTTTAGCCTAATTGCCCTGATTTCATACATCTTGTTATGGGTTGGCTTTTTCGTTAGCCGTTACCTTTGCAAACTTGCTCAAGCAAAGCGATGATTGCTTGCGTTTTGTTTTGCGTTATATTTTTCAAACTCTCCGCGATCGCTTTGCGACTTTGGGTTAGGGAACTGCCACTGGGAGAATGTTCTGGCCTTCCGTCCGCCGCTGATCGGTACTAGACTTTGTATGAGGCCAGACTTTTGAAAATAAACTCAGCTCACTGGTCCGTGGCTTGTCAGTTTACGTTTTGTTTGCGTTTTGTTTTTCAGACCTCAGATGCTGACCCATAACG
>CANMDW010000124.1 GCA_947496705.1 uncultured Aquimarina sp.
GTAAACTCTTTTTCACTAGCATCCGAAAGTTACGTTTTTAAGCTTAAATGTAAGAATCAACATATTGAAAAGTCCAGACCCCAAAGGTTTTAAAATCTTTGGGGTCTTACTAATATGGCTTTTTTAGTAAAAACTTATTTTCTGGATAAACTCTAATTTACAAACTGTTTATATGGGTTTACGTAAGTTTTTAGTCAATTTTAATAAACTTGGCTAACACGGTTCGATTTGTGCCACTAATTTCGGAGTTATAGTGCCAGTGATTTCGGTTCAAACTGTGCCAGTTATTCCGGTTTGATTTGTGCCATTTTAAATTTTGGCAATCATATAACGGTTCGTTTTGTGCCAGTTGTTTCGGTTTGAATTGTGCCACTAATAGAGAGATCAAGTAATTACCTTATCGCGCTAAAAAAGCGATATGGCCAACACACTTGATCCAATGGACTTAAAACA
>CANMDW010000125.1 GCA_947496705.1 uncultured Aquimarina sp.
ATATCCCCGGATATCTTATGGATATTTCGATAGAGGGCGATACCATGGAGAATCGTTTTTTTCAGGACATCGCTTCCAGTACCAATTTTGAAATCGATGGCTTAGGAGTTGGCAATTATACGGTTACCGTTACCATACCAGAAATATCCTTTGAACGTACTTTTGGGGTCACGGTCAATGAGATAGGTTCGGTCAGTGGCAAAAGGGAGTCCCTTGATCTTAAACAAGGTAAAGCTAGGTATGTTGTACGGGGAAGTGACCGTTACCAGGTTTCTGTCAACGGAGAGAAAATGGACTTCTCTTTTGAGGACAAGGGCCCCCAGAGCATACAATTGGAAAACCTGTACGGTCGTACAGACGTTGTTATTTCAGGGAGAAACGACTGTCAGGGCAAGGTTACCGATAGTTTTTTTATGGACAGCGTTCTGGCGGA
>CANMDW010000126.1 GCA_947496705.1 uncultured Aquimarina sp.
GACAACAAGACTTGACTGAAACTTTTCATTCCACTGCTGAATTTGAATTTTGTAATGTATTTTGTCATCAACCCCCCCTGTAATGTAAGTCGTTACAAAGAAATCATTACCTAGTGCCCAGAACGTATCAGGGGTGCTCTCATCCAACCAATCCATTTTTGAAATCGTGCTTACTGCAAGTGTAGCCTGACTAAAATCACCGGTCTCATTTAAATAGTATTGTACCAAACTTGCACTACCGGATTTATAACTAGCCAATACCAGGTAATTATTATTGGCTTCCAGCGCATATTTTGCATTCGTGGGCACCGAGATACTGTTCGTTTTATCAAGCCAGGTTTTTGTTCGTTTATCCCATACCTTTACATAAAAAACACCAGGAGAGCTAAGCGCCATCATAAATTCATCGCCTGTCACCACAATCCCTTGATC
>CANMDW010000127.1 GCA_947496705.1 uncultured Aquimarina sp.
CGCTTATTTTTCACCTTAGTATGTAGATGCTAAGGTTTAAAAAAGTAGCAACGAGGTTTTTGAGTTTATAGTACAAAAAAGAAAATTTAAGATTTTATGACGAATAAAGTGGCAATTTTGGCCAGGGAAAAATCACAATGCACATCCTTGTTAGAGGATTTAAAGTTAAGTGGGGTAAGAAGAAGTACGGTTTTTTTTTCTTGGAAAGATATATGGTTATCAGAACAGAAAAACGAATACGATTTTATATTAATTGACTATTACTTCTTTGATATATTTAGAGATGATATTGTGATATACCACTTATTTCATAAGCATAAATACAAAATAACTTTTTACAGTAACATTTCAAAAAAGATAAAAACTGCTGAAGGCAATGCAACCATTGATTTGTATAGAATCTTTTTTAAACCTTTTGTTGATTTTAA
>CANMDW010000128.1 GCA_947496705.1 uncultured Aquimarina sp.
TTGTCTATAGCAATTAGTTCCTGGGTATTTATTAATTTTTTGGAAGGCTCAAAAGCATCTGAAGCTACTGTATAAGCGGTTTTTAGCTCCTGGTACCTGCTTTCGAGTTTTGGATGGATCGGTTTCCTGTTTTCGGTCAATGATAAAATATCATCTGTAAATTGAATCGCTTCGCCGTTTCGGTATTGTCTAATTAAGGCGGTTTTAATCGTAGTCATATTATGTATATTTAAGTTAGGTTGTAACGAAGCTATGAAAATGTTTTTAAAAAATTAAATAACATAGAAAAATTTTCACTAGCATCCGAAAGTTTTCTAAAATATTGATGAAATCTCCGGAACCCATTAATGTATCAGCATCGTTCAGGCAGATCTTTGGAAAATATCTTTTTATCACGAAATCAGACCTGACAGGTTTCGAAAACCTG
>CANMDW010000129.1 GCA_947496705.1 uncultured Aquimarina sp.
CGTTGTATGCAATAGTCCAGTTCGAGGGGACAACTTTTTCGGAGGAGTACGCGGGGTTTATGGAGTTTTATTCTGATTAGCAGAACGGACAAAGCCTTTGATAAAAGGGTATGTCCAGGTACTTTTCGATGGTATCGTGGAGAGTTTTGCTCTCTCCAAACGCTAGCTCGTTATAAAGTACCTGAACAAGTTCGCGAAAATTTTTTACAAAGTCAAATTTGAAGTGGAATTGTGGTGCGGCTAATCAGAATAAAAACGTAGTTTTAGTTCCCTTCACCAACGGATCATACATGGATATGTATATTCCATAGGTTCGGGTAGCTCCGAAAAAGTTGGGGGATTAAATGTTACCGAAGCTGAACTACTGTCCCTTTATTTTTTTAATTTTGGAAAAGTTAAATTAAAAAATCTAAAGCATACAA
>CANMDW010000130.1 GCA_947496705.1 uncultured Aquimarina sp.
AGACCTGGTCACCCATATCGATTATGATGACTATGGAAGACAGGATAAAGAGTATTTACCCTTTGCATCCAATGGCACTTCCGGAGCGTATAAACCGGTAAATGTAGCCAATGACATTAACAGCTATTATCAAAATACATATCCTGATGATTTTTCCGGGGTAACGCTGGCCAATGTCAATGCCTATAGCCAAAGTATTTTTGAACCTTCTCCGCTCAATCGTGTATTGGAACAAGGCGCTCCAGGGAAAGACTGGAAAGCCAATCCCAATAGCAACACCGATCATACCATCAAATTTGATTGGGATACCAATGATACCAGTGAAGTAGTGTATTTTAGTGTTGATTTTACCGATCCAAACAATACCGAAGCTCCCACTTTGGTCAAAAACCCGAATTACGTAGCTAA
>CANMDW010000131.1 GCA_947496705.1 uncultured Aquimarina sp.
TCTAATTCGGTTAGCGCTACCCCGTCGTCTGTATTTACCTTAGGCGGCAATACAAAATTGAGATTGCCATAATCGTTATACACATAATAGGTGTCATGAGGTACTTCTGTTTCTCCTGGATCCAGAGCATCCCCATCATCGTTGAGATCGGCATCGGCATAGGTTCTTTTTAGAATAACCCTGCCCTGCTTATCTCTAAACTCTTCTGTGGTATGGTTCTTACCACCGGTATGATTTTCGTCTTTGGTAATGTTTTTATAAAGTTGTCCTTCGTTATAGAGGCCATTATTATCTGTTCTTTCAATAAGTGTTGGGGTATAGATATTATTGGCAAAACTAAGGGTAATGTTATATTGTTTTACATTGTCGGCATTGACATTGGTTGCATATCCAAACT
>CANMDW010000132.1 GCA_947496705.1 uncultured Aquimarina sp.
CCAACGACCAGAGTACCGGTTACACGGTGACCGCCATTGGCAATAACGCTTTTTCAAGTAACCAATTGACCAGTGTGGTCATTGGCCAGAACATTACCAGTATCGGGGAAGATGCTTTTGCCGAAAACCAATTGACCGAGGTTACTATACCCAACAGTGTGACCAGTATTGCAGATGGGGCTTTTCAAGACAACCCGGACCTTGACCTGGTGACAGTGGAGGCCAACGATCCCCCCACACTCCATGCAGCTGCTTTTGTAAATGCAGACCGTAACCAAATAGACCTGGTAGTGCCTGTTGGTGCCCTGGATACTTATAAGGAATCGAACAACGGCTGGACGGGCTTCAGATCTACCACCTTGGGCATCTTTACCGATAATGACATCAAA
>CANMDW010000133.1 GCA_947496705.1 uncultured Aquimarina sp.
AGGCCATTTGGACCCAACATAACAACATCTGTTAAATAGCGCTTATAAAAATTGGCATCACCGGGATGGTGCTCTGCTATGTTTATGATATCGTATTTAAAATTCACGGTGCTAAGTAAAGCTTCGGGAGCCGAGGCCGCATCACTGGCATTGCGAAGTTCGATCCGGTCAAGATACTTGGTTTCCAAACGATCTTGAAATATCCGAAAATCTGCCCCTCCTATATATTGATTCGGAAATTCGTATTCCTTAATCATATTATCGTACACTTTATCGCCATAGATAAATGTAAGGCTTCTGGTAAATGGGGCATTTAGCATTTTTAAACGCGAGGCCACCGTATAAAAAAGACCACTGCCGCCTCCTATTTGCTTTAATTCATTGTC
>CANMDW010000134.1 GCA_947496705.1 uncultured Aquimarina sp.
ATTGCAAACGATGCATTACGGGTCCTGGTGATGACCCCCAGCTGCACAGGCAGTGCCGATGGTTCGGTAGAGGTGATTATGGATACTTCTGGATATCTTATGGATATTTTGATAGAGGGCGATACCATGGAGAATCATTTTATGGACATCGCTTCCGGGGCCAATTTTGAAATCGATGACCTGGCGGTTGGCAATTATACGGTTACCGTTACGATACCGGAAATATCCTTTGAAGGTACTTTTGGGGTCACGGTCAATGGGATAGGTGCGGTCAGTGGCAGAAGGGAGTCCCTTGATTTTAAACAAGGTAAAGCTACGTATGTTGTATCGGGAAGTGACCGTTACCAGGTTTCTGTCAACGGTGAGAA
>CANMDW010000135.1 GCA_947496705.1 uncultured Aquimarina sp.
GCAGATACGAATGGTAACGGTATCATCGATGCCGGGGATACGATCAACTATGTGTTTGTAGTAACCAATACGGGAACAGTAGATCTTACAGGGATTAGCGTAACAGATGCAGATGCTACCGTTACTCCGACGACGACGATTGATCTAGTTGCCGGAGGGGTAGATAATACTACCTATACCGCGAGCTATGTGATTACTGCAGCCGATGTTACTGCCGGTACGTTTAGCAACCAGGCATTAGTCAGTGCACTGAATCCATTAGATCCATTAGGTCCACCGATCACCGATGATTCCGATGATCCGGATGATGTGACGGATGTAGATCCAGATAACGATGGAAGTCCGGATGATGTAACGACGAC
>CANMDW010000136.1 GCA_947496705.1 uncultured Aquimarina sp.
TCGTAGTCTCAGGCAGACTTACGCCATAGGCGCATAAACTTCTCGGCTGTCTTTCGACTTGTAGTCTCAGGCAGACTCGAACTGCCGACCTCTACATTATCAGTGTAGCGCTCTAACCAGCTGAGCTATGAGACTGTTTTTAATAGTAGTGAGTAATTAGTAATAAGTAGTTAGATAAAAATCTAAAAAAACTTATACTTAATACTTAATACCCTGTACTCATTACTAAATTTATTAATCGACAGCGACAAAGACTAAAAACATTAATTCGATACATTCCATCGTATCATTTCTTGATCGCCTTATTGGCTAATCTCTAGAAAGGAGGTGTTCCAGCCGCACCTTCCGGTACGGC
>CANMDW010000137.1 GCA_947496705.1 uncultured Aquimarina sp.
GGTGTTCCCATCGGTAATTTTGCCCCTTATACTGCCGTGATAACGATCACTTTTGATGAAGGTCCCTCGCAGATGAAGATCTCCTGGACAGGGAGTGATCAGGATGGAGACGCTCTGATCTATGATGTGAAGGTCTTTGAAGGGGGCATATCGATTTTTGAAGTGGTCGATCTGGCATCGACCGCCATAGCGCCCATTATGTTCAGAATCGAAACAGAGTATTCGGTCGAGGTGATATCCAAAGACGGTTCTGGGAATTTTTCAATATCCAAACGTACGGTACACTCACCTGATTAAAGACCGTAGCAGGGCCTGGCAACCTATCATAGATCTTGAATCAA
>CANMDW010000138.1 GCA_947496705.1 uncultured Aquimarina sp.
TACAAAAAATCAATGAAAAAAACAACAGTATCTGTCTGAAAATCAAATAATTATCCCCTTAACTTAATGACATTGGGCTAGCGGTAGCGGGGGATCAATCGACAGCTATGGCAGCAGCATAATCAACCTATAGAGTTGTGGAGTGATAAAGTCATTCAACAGAAAATAGATTATATTCATAATAACCCTGTAGAAGCAGGTTTTGTGTTAAATCCTGTTGATTGGAAATATAGTAGTGCCAGAAATTACCAGGATGATCAAACCGTACTGGAAATTGATAGTGATGGGTATTTATATGGACTTACTAAGCGATAAGGCCACTAGCCAAGAGGCTAGCGGT
>CANMDW010000139.1 GCA_947496705.1 uncultured Aquimarina sp.
CTCTTTCAGCACTCCTGGTGTTCCCATCGGTAATTTTGCCCCTTATACTGCCGTGATAACGATCACTTTTGATGAAGAAGATACCTCGCAGATGAAGATCTCCTGGAGAGGGAGTGATCAGGATGGAGACGCTCTGACCTATGATGTGAAGGTTTTTAAAGAGGGTAGATCGATTTTTGAAGCGGTTGATTTGGCATCGACCGCCATAGCGCCCATTGAGTTCAGTATCGAAACAGAGTATTCGGTCGAGGTGGTATCCAAAGACGGTTCTGGGAATTTTTCCATATCCAAACGTACGGTACACTCACCTGATTAAAGACCGTAGCAGGGCCTGGC
>CANMDW010000140.1 GCA_947496705.1 uncultured Aquimarina sp.
AATAGGCACTCCAGATTCGTCCTGGGGTTGTATTAACGATACCCGAATACCATAATCTGTTTTATTTTGTGTAGGATTATAGGTAATACTACTGAGTATGGTTTCATCTCCATCATATCTAAGTACCCCATTATTGGTACTCCAATCGTTTAACTCTTGCGAGGACCACTCTTTTTTCCAGTCCTCTCCTTGAATTAAATCTATCATAACGCCCCCTTCCATGGCAGATACCTCCATAATTGCATTTGGAGTTTCCTCAGGAAATTCAAAGTCTACAAGGGTGTTTAACCATTGTCTTACTAAAAATAGGGACGTAATCCCAGAGGTTCGACCA
>CANMDW010000141.1 GCA_947496705.1 uncultured Aquimarina sp.
GTCGCCGTTACAGAGGCAATGACCGGGTAAGAAAACGTTTGCTTCTTATCTGTAGTGCATGATATGATAATGATTAGAATAAGTAAAAATCTCTTTTTTGGCATTATTATTCTTTAGGTTGATAATCGGGATGGCTGGTTTGCTATCAATTTTTTTCTTAATTCTTACTTTTAGAAATTTGTTCTGCTAGTAATAAAGCGTTATAAAGGTTTACTACTTTACCAGATTTTGATAGTTGGGAGAAGGGAACTCTAGGGCCTTTGACCATCCCTGGAAATCTCACATTTATATGATATAAATTTCCAGAGCTTAGGATAATATCTTTTACTTGAGA
>CANMDW010000142.1 GCA_947496705.1 uncultured Aquimarina sp.
GATTCAAGTTTGCTGACCTGGGTTGTTGAAGGTGGAATTATTGCTATTGCCCATGTAAGAGGTGGTGGTGAAAAAGGAGAAGCATGGCATAAAGCGGGTTATAAAACTACCAAACCCAACACATGGAAAGATATGATTACCTGTACAGAATACATGATCAAAGAAGGGTATACCTCACCTGAAAATTCTGCAATTTGGGGATCTAGTGCCGGGGGCATCTTAGCAGGTAGAGCAATGACTGACCGCCCAGACCTGTATAGTGCGGTACTGTTAACCTCTCCTGCGCTTAATATGCTTCGTTCAGAAATTCAGCCTAATGGTCAAAACAG
>CANMDW010000143.1 GCA_947496705.1 uncultured Aquimarina sp.
ATCTTCTTTTCGATCAGGCGGTTTCTAAAATCATATTTGTATTGATAACATAGTTCGGTAAGCTCACTATTCGATACACCATCGTTCACAGTTACTTTTGGTGGGATCACATAGGTGAGGTTACCAAAATCGTCGTAGACGTAGTAGGTGTCGTGCTCACCCCCTCCGCCTTCGGCACCTCCCCCTGATGAGGGGGAGGAGCTAGCATATGTTCTTTTAAGGATCACTCGGCCAAGTTTGTCTTTGTATTCTTTGGTGGTACGAAGATCACCATCTTCGGGTTTCCAGTTTTCATCTTTGATGAT
>CANMDW010000144.1 GCA_947496705.1 uncultured Aquimarina sp.
CATCCGACTCCTGACACTGCAATTTCCGGATTTTCTACTTTCGTATTCCTGCTTTCAAAACTCATAATTCTGAATTCTGAATTCATAATTTTCTCATTCCTCATACCTTTGATTACCCCCAGCCCCTATAGGGGAGGATTGTTGTTGTACTGTAATTATTAGCTTCGGTCTTCTGCCTTCGGTTTCCCATATCCACATCAGTCATCCGACTCCCGACGCTGCGATTTCCGGATTTCTACTTTCGTATTCCTGCTTTCAAAACTCATAATTCTGAATTCAGAATTCATAATTTTTTCTCATTCCTC
>CANMDW010000145.1 GCA_947496705.1 uncultured Aquimarina sp.
GCCGTACCGGAAGGTGCGGCTGGAACACCTCCTTTCTAGAGATTAGCCAATAAGGCGATCAAGAAATGATACGATGGGATGTATCGAATTAATGTTTTTAGTCTTTGTCGCTGTCGATTAATTAAAGTTAGTAATTGAGTATTTGAGTGATTGAGTATTTGAGGAGCCTCTTTATTAAAAAGATAAACTCGCAGGCTCATTGACTAAGAGACTCACCGACTAAAGAAACAGTCTCATAGCTCAGCTGGTTAGAGCGCTACACTGATAATGTAGAGGTCGGCAGTTCGAGTCTGCCTGAGACT
>CANMDW010000146.1 GCA_947496705.1 uncultured Aquimarina sp.
TTCGAAGCACTTCTGGAAATGGATTCGTATCATCATATTAAAAAAGGAGTACATTATCCTGCAACATTTGTGACTGGCGGGATGAAAGATGGCCGTGTCGTTATTTGGGACCACGCAAAGTTTGTAGCCAGATTGCAGGCTTCAAATGCATCAGGTAATCCTATGCTGTTTGGGGTAAATTTTGAGGATGGCCATGCAGGTATGCATAATAGCAAAATGGAAATATTTGAAAAATATGCAGACGCCCTCTCCTTCGCCCTCTGGCAAACCGGCCACCCCGATTATCAACCTAAAGAGTAA
>CANMDW010000147.1 GCA_947496705.1 uncultured Aquimarina sp.
ATTATCAGAATTAATTTGGCACTGCAACCACAATCTTAGCTGTGAGGACGAAAGAACATAATCTGACTGATCTTCTACAGGTTCTATATGAAGGTAATTTGTTTTTTGAGACTTTAAAATATAATCGGCTTGTTCTTTAATTGTTCTTTTTTCGAATAATTCTTTTAATTCAAGCTTAACATTGAAGGTCTTGTATATTTGATTTGCTGATCGAACAATTTTTAAACTGTGTCCCCCAAGATTGAAGAAGTCGGCGTTCCGACCGATCGCTTTAAGGTCTCGGTCAAGGACCTCCGCC
>CANMDW010000148.1 GCA_947496705.1 uncultured Aquimarina sp.
TCCAAAAGAAAGGGGCAAACCATTAAAATTATAAAAAGATGAAATGTAGCAGAATTATATTTTTATGTTTAGGAGTCTTTGGTCTCACTTTTTTTTCTTGTGGCGGCGATGACGAACCACCAATGGACCCGGTGAACCCTCCGGAAAAGGCAGTCGGGACATTGCCTGCAAATAACGAACCCTGCTCTGAATATGAGGAAGTGGTCGGTGACGGTGCAAAGGTACTTGTTTTGTTCGAATGGGATGCCGCGCAGTTTGCAGAGAGTTACGTGTTGACAATCTTGGAAGGAAGTAC
>CANMDW010000149.1 GCA_947496705.1 uncultured Aquimarina sp.
TTATTATAGTCTATGGCAAATCCAAAGAGATCTCCGTTTGCGGTATTGCCATTGTTAATCCCTTTTAACCACCCTCTCACATTATATGTATAATCCACCTTTTGCAATCTACCACCTACTTTTTTACTAGTGAGTTGCCCAAGAGCATCATAGCTGTTTTCTGCAATGACTTCTTCGTTTTGCGTATTGATCTTTTGGGTTTGGGTAAGCAGTCTGCCTACGTGATCATATTCAAATGTATCTATGGTTATAATGGGTGCATTACCTTCTTTGGTATGCGTAGTTTTGGTTTT
>CANMDW010000150.1 GCA_947496705.1 uncultured Aquimarina sp.
TTTACCAAACAAAGCTTTGTCTATGATGAAGCCGTAGGGTTTCGCTTTGGTTTTTTTACCAGCGAACGATACCCCCCGGAGATCAATCCTTTTGTGGGGTGATCGATGTCCGAGGACGGAAGTCTGTGAGGAAGGAGGTGTGAGGAGCCGGAAGACCGAAGTCCGAGGACGGAAGTCAGACCGGAGACGGGAGACGGGAGACGGGAGACGGGAGATTTAATGGATAAAAAATACGAGATACGAAATTAGAAATATAAAAACCACAAAATACCGGAAGTTCGAAGTTAT
>CANMDW010000151.1 GCA_947496705.1 uncultured Aquimarina sp.
TTGGTATCTGTAAAAACCTCCAGAGAACTGCCTGATGTTGAACCACTACCAGCAACAGAGCCATCAAAATGTTCGGCCTCTATAGAAAGAACACCCCCAGACTCTACAAAATATTCATTGGTTCCACCAGAACTGTTCACGGTAATATTTACCGTCGAAGAAGTGGTAGTAGCACCTTCATTATCGGTAGCTTTTGCCGTGATATTATAATTTCCTTTCTGTACATTATTCCATGTATAATTATATGGACTCGTAGTGTCTTCACCTAATTTGGTACTGCCTTGATA
>CANMDW010000152.1 GCA_947496705.1 uncultured Aquimarina sp.
CAAGCTACTTTGCATTATGAAACCCGGATAGCAACCCCAAATACCATGGACAATATACAGGTGTACTACAGTAAAGATACCAGACCTACAGGAGGTATGGATATCTATACGGTGAATTATTATGATGATTATCTCTTTTTACAGAGTGAACCGGCCCCTGAGTTTGTTAACCCGCAAACCGTTCTGGGGCAGTCTGTAGATCTTAATGCAAAAAGCCTGGCTACCGGGAGTAAAGTAAGGATACTGGAAACGGCAAGTCCCATACAATGGATCACCACCGTAACC
>CANMDW010000153.1 GCA_947496705.1 uncultured Aquimarina sp.
ACATTACCCCTATTGGTCACATCAAATACATAGTTGATCGTATCTCCCGCATCAATAATACCATTGGCATTCGTATCCACATAGGTATCTTGCTTGGTGATATCCAGTAACGGTTGTCTTAGATCCGTTACTGTTGGATCATCCGGACTACCATCGTTATCTGGATCATCGTTCGTTGGATCATCAGGATCATCAGAGTCATCCGTGATCGATGGGCCTAGTGGGTTTAATGGATTCAAGGCACTTACTAATGCCTGGTTACTAAACGTACCGGCAGTAACATC
>CANMDW010000154.1 GCA_947496705.1 uncultured Aquimarina sp.
TATTGACGGTTTAAATTTTAAACCGCTAATAGCAAACAAATACAAATTAGACATTTCAAACGCAATACCCTTATTTAATCAAAAACATACAGTGAATTATTGGAATTGTGACAAAAAAGAAAAAGACTATAAAATTAAAAAAGTAGTATCCCAGCTAAAAAACAAATAGAAAATATGAAGAAAACAACAAGAACATTATTTCTAGCAATAGCGATAATAGTAATTTGTCTATATATCGCCGCCCTATTATATGTGTGTTTAGGATATGATCCTTTTTAATCAC
>CANMDW010000155.1 GCA_947496705.1 uncultured Aquimarina sp.
ACCATCCCGGTGATGCCAATTTTTATAAGCGCTATTTAACAGATGTTGTTATGTTGGGTCCAAATGGCCTGGAGTTGTCAAACATAAGCTTCACCTATTATAATACCCCTAAATCTATTTCTTCGGGTAAGGGGCAACCCGGCGCCCTAAAAGATATCATATATCCCCAGGGCGGAAAAGTGACCTACGATTTTGAACATGCGGCACTTCCGGGCACAAGCCGTACCATGGGGTGGAACCCAACCGAGACAACGCGGTTTTGGCATGGCCCTGATTATACGG
>CANMDW010000156.1 GCA_947496705.1 uncultured Aquimarina sp.
GTGGTATTGTTTCATGATACGCTGTTAAGAATACGGCACAAAGTAATACGGGAAACTGCGTGTTAGAACCTGGGAAGACAGATGTCCGATGACGGAAGACGGATGTCTGTGAGGGAGTGAGGTTTGAGGGCGCTGCGCTGTGAGGAATGAGGTGTGAGGACGCTGCGCTGTGAGTGGTGAGGAGTCGGAAGACCGAAAACCGAAGTCGGTAGTTAAAGTACAGTAGGGTTTACTCCCCTTTAGGGGCCGGGGGTAATAAAAGGAATAAGGTGTG
>CANMDW010000157.1 GCA_947496705.1 uncultured Aquimarina sp.
GAACAACTAATCCTGATATGAAACTAACTGTTAATGGAAACATCCATGCAAAAGAAGTAAAAATAGATCTTAACATTCCTGCTCCCGATTATGTTTTCAAAGAGAATTATAAATTAAGGAGTATTCAAGAGGTAGAAAAATTTATAGAGGAATATAGTCATTTACCAGAAATCCCATCCGCTAAAGAATTTGAACAAAATGGAGTGATGCAAGCAGAAATGGATATGAATCTTCTAAAAAAAATTGAGGAATTAACGCTTTATACAATT
>CANMDW010000158.1 GCA_947496705.1 uncultured Aquimarina sp.
AACAAGGAACATATGCTTTTGATATTGTAGAAAATATTCCCGGTAGACAAAGGTTGATAGACAAGCAATTAGAATATGATGCATCTAGTGCATTTGAGATTTATGCTGTTAAAAATACGATCAGCGGAAAATACTTTTATCTGAAAACACTTGCCAAAGAAAATACCACTAGGTTATACTATCGCCCAACTAAGGATAGTGAAGAAATACTATTATATGATCCATCTATATACTCAAGCATAGATGAGTATCAGATCAATCACTATA
>CANMDW010000159.1 GCA_947496705.1 uncultured Aquimarina sp.
ACAACCCGGACCTTGACCTGGTGACAGTGGAGGCCAACGATCCCCCCACACTCCATGCAGATGCCTTTCAAAATCGAAACCGTAACCAAATAAATGTGATCGTTCCCGAGGGAAAGAGACAACTTTATTTAGATAATGGGTGGACAGGCTTCAAAACCATCACGCAAACAGCCACCTTCACCATCGGCCCGATCGCTGATGAAACCATTGATGAAAACACGGAGTATACGAGTATAGCACCATCCATTGATGGCACACCCATAG
>CANMDW010000160.1 GCA_947496705.1 uncultured Aquimarina sp.
GGGATGGTCTTTACCAGCCGCTGATTGTGGTCGTAATAGAACCAAAATGTTTCATAGCTACCATCGTCAAGAGGGCCCCTTAGCCTGGCAATCTCCTGGCCTATCTTTGTGGTTACCGTAATGTCTTCCTGGCCGTTCGCATCTTTAACTTTTGTAACAAAATATTGACCTGCAGGCCAGTTTTTTGTACCGGGGTACTGGCCTTCCTGGTTGGTGCCATATTCAATGGTCGTGGTATTGTTATTTGCCGTGTTTATGGAGAG
>CANMDW010000161.1 GCA_947496705.1 uncultured Aquimarina sp.
CCTACACAAAATAAAACAGATTATGGTATTCGGGTATCGTTAATACAACCCCAGGACGAATCTGGAGTGCCTATTGCTCCAAGCAAAGCCATGGGCATGGCTTTGGGGCCAAATCTGGAAGTTATTTGGGAACCAAAATCCGGATGGCGTTTAACCCTTTTTGGCAGCACGGAAAATATTGCATCACCCATTCCAAATACTTCTGGTTTTGGAGTGGAATGGTTGTTAATGAGCAGTAAAGACCCCGTCTCAGGTAATACGTC
>CANMDW010000162.1 GCA_947496705.1 uncultured Aquimarina sp.
ACCGTTCCCGTTGAGGCTCCGCTATAGGTTACGATATCACCGGGGGTTCCCGTAATGGTAAATACGGCATTTTCACCAGAACATATAGGGCTGCTTGAACTTATTGTCGGGGCCAGTGGTAGGGCATTGACTGTTATGGTAGCCGTTTTCGATAATGAAACGCTGCAATTGTTTCCGTTGGTTACCTTTGTTACGTTTAAGGTGGCATCTGAACTTACCCCGTTGACCGTTACCTCTACGGTACCATCTGCTTCTATGGCG
>CANMDW010000163.1 GCA_947496705.1 uncultured Aquimarina sp.
GACGATACTGCGACTGGTGTGGTCACCATGGTAGCCAGGGACTTTGAAGCACCTGCTGACGACAATCAAGACAATGTCTATGAGCTCAGCATCACCGCCACAGACGAGGATGCCAATAGCGCAAGTGAAGACTGGACAGTGACCATACGGGATGTCAACGAAGCAGTCACCTTTACCATCAACCCGATCGCTGATGAAACCATTGATGAAAACACGGAGTATACGAGTATAGCACCATCCATTGATGGCACACCCATAG
>CANMDW010000164.1 GCA_947496705.1 uncultured Aquimarina sp.
CTCAGAACATACAATTGGAAAACCTGTACGGTCATACGGACGTTGTTATTTCAGGGAGAAACGACTGTCAGGGCAAGATTACCGATAGTTTTTTTATGAACAGCGTTCTGGCGGAGGTATATCCAACGATAACCTCTTCTTTTATTACCATTTTGACCGAGAGCGATTCCCTTGATGCACGGGTCTATACCCTTGTGGGAAGACTTGTAAAAAGGGCAAGGTTTACAGAAAGGGAGAACATTATGGACCTATCGTTTC
>CANMDW010000165.1 GCA_947496705.1 uncultured Aquimarina sp.
CCCGACAATTTGTTGCCTTTAATCGGAGGCTATGTAAAAACAACCTCGACCGAGAGCACCCAATATGAAGATCCCGTGGTATTGGCCTCTATGCGATCTAAAAAGGTCAATGAAGGCGCATTGACGTCGCATGTTAACAATTTTCTAACCTCCCGATCCATATCGACAAACATACTCCGTCAGAAAGCATCAGGCCAGCCAGAATGCTGGCAGTTCTATGCTGATATTGGAAAACAGACCTATTATCCGGTGTCCAT
>CANMDW010000166.1 GCA_947496705.1 uncultured Aquimarina sp.
ATACAAATCACTAAACACCGAAAATCATGAAAATCATCATCCAACACATTGCCCTCTTAGAACGTATCGATCAGCTGACCCGCCTGCAGGCCACAGGAAATTCCGAGGAGCTGGCATACAAATTAGGGATCTCAAAAACCAAGCTATACCGCATTATCAACCTGATGAAAGAATGGGACGCCCCCATTACCTATGACTTTACCAAACAAAGCTTTGTCTATGATGAAGCCGTAGGGTTTCGCTTTGGTTTTTTTAC
>CANMDW010000167.1 GCA_947496705.1 uncultured Aquimarina sp.
GATGATTCCGATGATCCGGATGATGTGACGGATGTAGATCCAGATAACGATGGAAGTCCGGATGATGTAACGACGACTGATTTACGTCAGCCATTACTGGATATCACCAAGCAAGATACCTATGTGGATACCAATGGCAACGGTATCATCGATGCTGGCGATACGATCAACTATGTGTTTGATGTGACCAATAGGGGTAATGTAGATTTAACGGGTATTAGTGTTACAGACGCTTTAGTAACGGTAGTTCCGGC
>CANMDW010000168.1 GCA_947496705.1 uncultured Aquimarina sp.
GCACTGCCTGTGCAGCTGGGGGTCATCACCAGGACCCGTAATGCATCGTTTGCAATTTCGTTGACATCCCGTATGGTCACTGTCCAGTCTTCACTTGCGCTATTGGCGCCATCGTCAGTGGCGGTGATGCTGAGCTCATAAACATTGTCTTGATTGTCGTCAGCAGGTGCTTCAAAGTCCCTGGCTACCATGGTGACCACACCAGTCGCAGTATCGTCGATGGTAAACAAGCTGGCATCTGTTCCTGCCAG
>CANMDW010000169.1 GCA_947496705.1 uncultured Aquimarina sp.
ACAGGAGTGTTCGTACTTATTGTAGGGGCCACTGGCAGAGCGTTGACCGTTACCGTAGCAGTTCTCGTTAATGAAACACTGCAATTTCCATTGGTTACCTTTGTTACGTTTAAGGTGGCATTGGAGTTTGCCTCGTTTACTGTCACATCTACCGCTCCGCCAGCTTCTATGGTTACCGTTCCCGTTGAGGCTCCGCTATAGGTTACGATATCACCGGGGGTTCCCGTAATGGTAAATACGGCATTTTCACC
>CANMDW010000170.1 GCA_947496705.1 uncultured Aquimarina sp.
TCCCATTCGAACAAAACGAGTACCTTTGCATCGTTACCGGCCACTTCCTCATATTCAGAGCAGGGTTCGTTATTTGCAGGCAATGTCCCAACTGCCATTACCGGAGGGTTCACCGGGTCCACTGGTGGTGCGTCATCGCCGCCGCCACAAGAGAAAAAAGTGAGGCCAAAGGCTCCTAAACATAAAAATATAATTCTGCTACATTTCATCTTTTTATAATTTTAATGGTTTGTCCCTTTCTTTTGGAGG
>CANMDW010000171.1 GCA_947496705.1 uncultured Aquimarina sp.
GTAAAAAAACCAAAGCGAAACCCTACGGCTTCATCATAGACAAAGCTTTGTTTGGTAAAGTCATAGGTAATGGGGGCTCCCCATTCTTTCATCAGGTTGATAATGCGGTATAGCTTGGTTTTTGAGATCCCTAATTTGTATGCCAGCTCCTCGGCATTTCCTGTGGCCTGCAGGCGGGCCAGCTGATCGATACGTTCTAAGAGGGCAATGTGTTGGATGATGATTTTCATGATTTTCGGTGTTTAGTG
>CANMDW010000172.1 GCA_947496705.1 uncultured Aquimarina sp.
TCCATCTTTTGTGAGCTTGCCAGCTAGTTTAGGAGAAATCGGAATGTGTTTATGGTTGCTGATAATGGGAGCAAAAAGATTTAATTTCAGAAAACCTAGTTAAGCATAAAAACAATTAAAGTAAAGTAATCTCTTAAAATCGAAATATTATGGATAGAAAGTCATTTATCAAAACCAGTATTGTAAGCAGTTTAGGGTTAAGTCTTATTCCTAATGTAGCTTTAGCAATCAACCAATCCGATCCTAAA
>CANMDW010000173.1 GCA_947496705.1 uncultured Aquimarina sp.
TCTTTTTATTACCCCCGGCCCCTGTCTGCCGACTAGGCAGGCCTAAAGCTTGCCTACCAAATAGGTAGGGGGAGTAAACCCTACTGTACTTTAACTACCGACTTCGGTCTTCGGTCTTCCGACCCCTCATCGCTCACAACGTAGCGTTCTCACTTCCTCACCACTCAGAGTGTAGCGTTCTCACACCTTATTCCTTTTATTACCCCCGGCCCCTAAAGGGGAGTAAACCCTACTGTACTTTAACTACC
>CANMDW010000174.1 GCA_947496705.1 uncultured Aquimarina sp.
TTGCTCTCGGCAAACTGTGAAAGCACCCATAAACGCCGTTGCGAAGAGGATACAACATAACGATCGGAATCTGGTACTGGGACTATCCTGGTATATGGGGAGGTATCCGACGTGGCGATCGACTCCGCCATTCGGGAGAGCACAGGAAGGGCAAAGACCTCCTTCAGCTCAAGTTTGACACCGAACTCTCTATGGATCTGTCCTGTTAGGCGGATGGCCCTTAAACTGTGTCCCCCAAGATTGAAGA
>CANMDW010000175.1 GCA_947496705.1 uncultured Aquimarina sp.
TCTTTGATTACCCCCAACCCCTAAAGGGGAGTAACCTCTGCTGTACTTTAACTACCGACTCATTCCTCACAGACTTCGGTCTTCCTGCTCCCTCGCTCACAGCGTAGCGCCCTCGAACCTCCTTCCTTTTATTACCCCCGGCCCCTAAAGGGGAGTAAACCCTACTGTACTTTAACTACCGACTTCGGTTTTCGGACTTCCAAACTCCTCATCTCTTTGATTACCCCCAACCCCTAAAGGG
>CANMDW010000176.1 GCA_947496705.1 uncultured Aquimarina sp.
ATTGAAACGTTCTCGTCACTGTGCAATGGCTTTCAATGGTCATTGAAACGTTCTCGCCACTGTGCAATGGCTTTCAATAGTCATTGAAACGTTCTCGCCACTGTGCAATGGCTTTCAATAGTCATTGAAACGTTCTCGTCACTGTGCAATGGCTTTCAATGGTCATTGAAACGTTCTCGTCACTGTGCAATGGCTTTCAATGGTCATTGAAACGTTCTCGCCACTGTGCAATGGCTTTCAA
>CANMDW010000177.1 GCA_947496705.1 uncultured Aquimarina sp.
GTAAAAGCACGAGCAGCGGTACCTTCATCGGCATCGGCATCGGCGGCGATACTTACCGTAGCCGTATCATTATCGTTAATATTTAAGGTAGCTGCATTATTTGGTGCAACAGCTACTGTTACTGATCCATTATCTGTACTATCCAAAGTACCAATCACTGTCTCTGCAACTTCTAATAGCGCATCATCGACCACCGTTAAATCAATCGTAGCTGTTGTTGTACCCGCAGTAATGGT
>CANMDW010000178.1 GCA_947496705.1 uncultured Aquimarina sp.
TTATAGACAAAACTACCTTCATTCTTCATGCTAAAACATGGATAATTATCTATTAAGCATGGATAATTTTATTTTACATTTTGATAAGGATTGCATTTGTCTATGTAATACTTTAAATTATAAATGATGAGATTAAAAAACTTCGGTTTCAGTTTTAGTTTCTACGCTAATATTCATCCTAATTATCTATTCTTGTAAAAAAATGTGTTTAAGCGTGTTAAAATGGGGACTAAGA
>CANMDW010000179.1 GCA_947496705.1 uncultured Aquimarina sp.
TACCAAGTAGGTTTGTCCGTGTGGATGCCATCCCACTTACAGCAAACGGTAAGGTTGACAAACGTGCTTTGGCTGAGCTGGGAGACACAGGCTTGTCTGGAGGCGATCCCTATGAGGCACCTGTTGGTGATACCGAGAAGCGTTTGGCGGTTATCTGGGCGGAGGTCCTTGACCGAGACCTTAAAGCGATCGGTCGGAACGCCGACTTCTTCAATCTTGGGGGACACAGTTTAA
>CANMDW010000180.1 GCA_947496705.1 uncultured Aquimarina sp.
TAGTAACGGTAGTTCCGGCTACGACGATAGATTTAGTAGTAGGTGCTAATGATGCTACGACCTATACGGCGAGTTATGTGATTACTCCGGTAGATATTGCAGCAGGTACGTTTAGCAATACGGCCTTAGCCAGTGCAGCAGATCCACTGAATCCAACAGATCCACCGATCACCGATGATTCCGATGATCCGGATGATACTACGGATATAGATCCAGATAATGATGGTAGTCC
>CANMDW010000181.1 GCA_947496705.1 uncultured Aquimarina sp.
CGATTTTGAAAGGCATTTGCATGGAGTGTGGGGGGATCGTTGGCCTCCACCGTCACCAGGTCAAGGTCCGGGTTGTCTTGAAAAGCCCCATCTGCAATACTGGTCACACCATCGGGTATGCTCACACTGGTCAAGGCTTTGTTCTTGAAAGCTTCATTTCCAATACTGGTCACCGTGTAGGTGTTCGGGCCATTATCCACTGTTGGGGGAATGCTCACCGCACCTCCCTGAC
>CANMDW010000182.1 GCA_947496705.1 uncultured Aquimarina sp.
CCCGGTGAACCCTCCGGAAAAGGCAGTCGGGACATTGCCCGCAAATAACGAACCCTGCTCTGAATATGAGGAAGTGGTCGGTGATGGTGCAAAGGTACTTGTTTTGTTCGAATGGGATGCCGCGCAGTTTGCAGAGAGTTACGTGTTGACAGTTTTGGAAGGAAGTACCCAGGTTTTCAACAATTCGTTCAGTGCTTTGAGTACAAAGGAGGAATTGGATAGGGGAAAGAC
>CANMDW010000183.1 GCA_947496705.1 uncultured Aquimarina sp.
GAATATGATAAAGACATAGCTTTGGCTATTCGTTATGCGGTAGATAACGGAGCCAAAGTAATTAATATGAGTTTTGGCAAATTTTTCTCTCCTCAACCAGATCTTGTAACTGATGCCATAAAATATGCAGCCAAGCACAATGTTCTAATTGTACATGCAGCGGGTAATGATAGTAAAAATATTGATGATTACAATTTTTATCCTCTTGATTATGAAAACAACGTCGA
>CANMDW010000184.1 GCA_947496705.1 uncultured Aquimarina sp.
TTTTCTTTTCTTAAGTTGGCATGTTGTGTTAATACCGGTTGATCGAGTTTGTTATACACAATATACTCCCAATCTTTACCGGGTATTTTCTTTTCTGCCAATCGGTTACGTTCGTCATATTTATATTGATAACACAGTTCGTCTAATTCGGTTAGCGCTACCCCGTCGTCTGTATTTACCTTAGGCGGCAATACAAAATTGAGATTGCCATAATCGTT
>CANMDW010000185.1 GCA_947496705.1 uncultured Aquimarina sp.
GGAAATGCAGGAAACATTGCAATATCCGGAGGGTCAACCCTAAACCTGAATGTAAATGATGCCGATGCCGATGCTACTAATGAACTTTCCGACCTGTCTATTACCGGAAATACATTAACACTTACCAATCCTGCTACGGGAGGGAACAGTGTAACTTTACCTTCTGCAGATGGTACCGAAACCATTGTTAATGCAGGGACCAATGTAACTATTGC
>CANMDW010000186.1 GCA_947496705.1 uncultured Aquimarina sp.
TAGATAAATTGGCATCTGTCTTTGCAGCAACCGTGGTATTACCATCTTTATCATAAACAAAACGCACAGGCGGTGTTCCACCTGTAGTTATGGATGTTACTTGATCCGTTTTCTCATCGTAAGTATAATCAAATCTTGTATTGCCTCTTGAAAGGCTTAAAATATTTCCGTTTTCATCGTACATTAAAGGGGATTCCACTCCCAGACTATAAT
>CANMDW010000187.1 GCA_947496705.1 uncultured Aquimarina sp.
ATTATAGTCTGGGAGTGGAATCCCCTTTAATGTACGATGAAAACGGAAATATTTTAAGCCTTTCAAGAGGCAATACAGTATTTGGTTATACTTACGATGAGAAAACGGATCAAGTAACATCCATAACTACAGATGAAACACCGCCTGTGCGTTTTGTTTATGATAAAGATGGTAATACCACGGTTGCTGCAAAGACAGATGCCAATTTATCTA
>CANMDW010000188.1 GCA_947496705.1 uncultured Aquimarina sp.
GCGAAAAATGGCAGAGACTACATCACGGAATTCCTCAGGCTTCGCTATAGAAGCTTTGGACGCAAACGGAAGACCAACCTCTACCATATTAGGGTTGCAGGATGCTGTTAGAGTTGCTACTTTTCCAAATAGTTACGCCAAAGAGACAGCCTATTTAGGGTTTGAAGCTTACGAAAGTACTGAAGGCTGGTCAGTTGAAAAGGGAACGATTGG
>CANMDW010000189.1 GCA_947496705.1 uncultured Aquimarina sp.
CAGGCATTGCATATGCCCTTCGATCGGTTTATGTATAACCTGGCACATGGTTATTTGTATGAGATTATCTTGTATCTATGGATCGATAAACTCTACCACAAAGACAAAACCAGTGACGAGGCTGTACAGTTGATTTATAAAGCCCGAAACCGATGGTTGCATACCCCCCCTAAACCTCACAAGAAGGAACCGATATGCTATACACAAACAGA
>CANMDW010000190.1 GCA_947496705.1 uncultured Aquimarina sp.
TATCTGCAACAGTAAGTACTCCCGTATCGGGATCAATATTCATAGCGCCTTCCGGATTTTGATCGGATAGTGAAAATACCAAGGTACCGCGATTGGTACTCGCACTGATGGTGTCCAGGGTTGCCCCCTGCTCAGGGTTTTCATCGATGGTGATGGCAAGGTCTTCTATCGTAATGGTGATGGGTACTTCTTCAACATCATTGAGTGTTAT
>CANMDW010000191.1 GCA_947496705.1 uncultured Aquimarina sp.
TTTCTATCTGCATACGCATAATTTAATTTATAATCTTTTATACTATGAACATACTTTTCAAAATCGTCTAGCGATTCTTGGGTAAGCTCGTAAGTTAAAAATTCATGGAGCTTTTTTACTGGTTCTTTTAGATGAGGATTTTTTATGGTATCAATAGTATTAAGTTTTTCAAAATTATATTGTTGATTTGGGAAATACTCTTTTAGTTTTT
>CANMDW010000192.1 GCA_947496705.1 uncultured Aquimarina sp.
CCATTCGTATCTGCATAGGTGTCTTGTTTGGTGATATCCAGTAGGGGTTGTCTGAGATCCGTTACCGTTGGATCATCGGGACTACCGTCGTTATCTGGATCTATATCTGTCGTATTATCCGGATCATCGGAGTCATCCGTGATTGGTGGACCCGTTGGATTTAGTGGATTTGCTGCACTGGCTAAGGCCGTATTGCTAAACGTACCTGC
>CANMDW010000193.1 GCA_947496705.1 uncultured Aquimarina sp.
GTCAATGAAGATGGGCAGACCATCGGTGATAGCTACTCTTTCAGCACTCCTGGTGTTCCCATCGGTAATTTTGCCCCCTATACTGCTGTGATAACGATCACTTTTGATGAAGAAGATACCTCGCAGATGAAGATCTCCTGGACAGGGAGTGATCAGGATGGGGACGCTCTGACCTATGATGTGAAGGTTTTTAAAGAGGGTAGATCGAT
>CANMDW010000194.1 GCA_947496705.1 uncultured Aquimarina sp.
TCTTTGGATTTGCCATAGACTATAATAATGGTGCAAACCCATTATATAATGGTAATATCTCAAAAACTTCCTGGAAAACAGCCAATGATAACATTGCAAGAAATTATACCTATACCCACGATGCATTGAATCGAATTACCGCAGGGATTAGTAGTGATAATAACTATAACCTATCCAATGTTACCTATGACAAAATGGGGAATATTTTA
>CANMDW010000195.1 GCA_947496705.1 uncultured Aquimarina sp.
CCATCTGCTATAATCGTTATTTGTAGACTTTGTAATGATTATCTTTTTTGCGCCAGAATTTTCAGCTGCCAGAATTCCAGATGTTGAATTTTCAAAAATTTCCATCTTATTTTAATTTCATCTGCTTTTTGGTCAACCCTTTCATTTGTAAATAATCAAATAGTTCTTTTGATTCTTCTCCACCAATTTCGGCATGATGAAGCAACGT
>CANMDW010000196.1 GCA_947496705.1 uncultured Aquimarina sp.
ATATGGGTGACCAGGTCTTTTTCTGAAGGTGTGGCTTTGATCGCGATCTGCTGCTTGGGTCTTCCCAACCCATCATAGTAGGTGATACTTTCAATCACATCTCTATTATATCTGATGTTATTTGGTGATGTCATTTCCCTTTGATACAGACGCGTAAAGATGTAATTTTCATCAGAGAGAGTGACATTATTATAGGGAGTATAGATA
>CANMDW010000197.1 GCA_947496705.1 uncultured Aquimarina sp.
AAAAACACTGAAAATCATACGATTAACAGTGTTTTGTTGTGACCTATTTCTAGGTTCGTCGGGGTGGCAGGAAGCCTACCGTTCCTTTTATATTTTTAAAAATCAAAAAGTTACATATTATTAATTGTACTTGGTAACCGATTAGGTAACTTATTTGATAAGAACTTTTGTTTCTATCTGCTTTTTTAAAGCGTTGTAAAAATAT
>CANMDW010000198.1 GCA_947496705.1 uncultured Aquimarina sp.
AGGTTACTCCCCCTACCTATTTGGTAGGCAAGCTTTAGGCCTGCCTAGTCGGCAGACAGGGGCCGGGGGTAATAAAAGGAAGGAGGTTCGAGGGCGCTACGCTGTGAGCGAGGGAGCAGGAAGACTGAAGTCTGTGAGGAATGAGTCGGTAGTTAAAGTACAGCAGAGGTTACTCCCCTTTAGGGGTTGGGGGTAATCAAAGA
>CANMDW010000199.1 GCA_947496705.1 uncultured Aquimarina sp.
AAACTCCAAAACAGCTGAGGGAAAAAAATCAGGACCTAAAAAACTCCAAAACAGCTGAGGGAAAAAAATCAGGACCTCAGAAACTTCAAAACAGCTGAGGGAAAAAAATCAGGACCTCAGAAACTCCAAAACAGCTGAGGGAAAAAAATCAGGACCTAAAAAACTCCAAAACAGCTGAGAGAAAAAAATCAGGACCTAAAAAA
>CANMDW010000200.1 GCA_947496705.1 uncultured Aquimarina sp.
ACCGTTTCCATTGCAAAACATTTTAACTTGATCGGGGGTAAACTCATTGCAGGGGACAGTACCAAGCTGCGTGCCCACAACAGTAAGAAAAACAATTTCAACACTAAGAAAACCGATCGCCATGTTGCCTATATCGACAACAAACTAGAGGGGTACAATCAGGAACTGGCTACTGCCGATTGCGAGCAAAAAGAACAGTTG